>NZ_CP108383.1 GCF_035958815.1 Nocardia sp. NBC_01327
TTGCGAATGATGTTCCGGCGGTGTCCTACTCTCCCACACCCTGTCGAGTGCAGTACCATCGGCGCAGGTGGCCTTAGCTTCCGGGTTCGGAATGGGACCGGGCGTTTCCCCACCGCTATAGCCGCCGTAACTCTATGAAACTGTCACACTTCGTGTGCCACAGGATATTTCGAGGGCCAGCCCTCGAACACCCGAACGGGTGGCCGAGGCAAGAGCCTCGATATCCAGGGGCCCGGGGACAAGGTCCCCGAAACCACCCACACAACGAAGTTGTGTGTTGTTTCAGATACCGCACAGTGGACGCGTAGCTTCTTTGTTGGTAAGTCCTCGGCCTATTAGTACAGGTCACCTGCACCCGTTACCGGGCTTCCAGTTCCTGCCTATCAACCCAATGGTCTGTTGGGGGCCTTAACCTATCAAGTAGGTGAGAAACCTCATCTTGGAACAGGCTTCCCGCTTAGATGCTTTCAGCGGTTATCCCTTCCGAACGTAGCAAACCAGCCGTGCCCTTGGCAGGACAACTGGCACACCAGAGGTTCGTCCGTCCCGGTCCTCTCGTACTAGGGACAGCCTTCCTCAAGTTTCTGACGCGCGCGGCGGATAGAGACCGAACTGTCTCACGACGTTCTAAACCCAGCTCGCGTGCCGCTTTAATGGGCGAACAGCCCAACCCTTGGGACCTACTCCAGCCCCAGGATGCGACGAGCCGACATCGAGGTGCCAAACCATCCCGTCGATATGGACTCTTGGGGAAGATCAGCCTGTTATCCCCGGGGTACCTTTTATCCGTTGAGCGACACCGCTTCCACTTGCCGGTGCCGGATCACTAGTCCCGACTTTCGTCCCTGCTCGACCTGTCGGTCTCACAGTCAAGCTCCCTTGTGCACTTGCACTCGACACCTGATTGCCAACCAGGCTGAGGGAACCTTTGGGCGCCTCCGTTACATTTTGGGAGGCAACCGCCCCAGTTAAACTACCCACCAGGCACTGTCCCTGAACCAGATCATGGTCCGAGGTTAGAAGTCCAATACGATCAGAGTGGTATTTCAACGATGACTCCACGAACACTGGCGTGCCCGCTTCACAGTCTCCCACCTATCCTACACAAACCGTACCGAACACCAATACCAAGCTATAGTGAAGGTCCCGGGGTCTTTTCGTCCTGCCGCGCGTAACGAGCATCTTTACTCGTAATGCAATTTCGCCGAGTCTGTGGTTGAGACAGCTGAGAAGTCGTTACGCCATTCGTGCAGGTCGGAACTTACCCGACAAGGAATTTCGCTACCTTAGGATGGTTATAGTTACCACCGCCGTTTACCGGGGCTTAAATTCTCAGCTTCGCACCGAAGTGCTAACCGGTCCTCTTAACCTTCCGGCACCGGGCAGGCGTCAGTCCGTATACATCGTCTTACGACTTCGCACGGACCTGTGTTTTTAGTAAACAGTCGCTTCTCACTGGTCTCTGCGACCTCACCCAGCTCGGGAAGCAAGTTCCGTCACCAGACAAGGCCCTCCTTCTCCCGAAGTTACGGAGGTATTTTGCCGAGTTCCTTAACCACAGTTATCTCGATCGCCTTAGTATTCTCTACCTGACCACCTGTGTCGGTTTGGGGTACGGGCCATGTACCAGCTCGCTAGAGGCTTTTCTCGGCAGCATAGGATCACTGAATTCGCCTCAATCGGCTACGCATCACCTCTCAGGCTATATGTTGTGCGGATTTGCCTACACAACGCCCTACAGGCTTACACCCGGACAACCATTACCGGGCCCAGCTACCTTCCTGCGTCACCCCATCGCTTGACTACTACCAGCAGGGTCCCATGCAGCCACGTTCCCCCTCGCCCGAAGGCTCGGTAAGACCGCTTTTGGATGGTTAGCACACTAGATTCGCCATTGGGCGCGGATACACGGGTACGGGAATATCAACCCGTTGTCCATCGACTACGCCTGTCGGCCTCGCCTTAGGTCCCGACTCACCCTGGGCGGATTAACCTGGCCCAGGAACCCTTGGTCATTCGGCGGACGAGTTTCTCACTCGTCTTTCGCTACTCATGCCTGCATTCTCACTCGCATGGCCTCCACGGCTGGATCACTCCGCCGCTTCCCTGGCCATACGACGCTCCCCTACCCATCCAGACTCCTGGCCCGAAGGCGGGATAATGTCTGAATGCCGCGGCTTCGGCGGTGTACTTGAGCCCCGCTACATTGTCGGCGCAGGATCACTTGACCAGTGAGCTATTACGCACTCTTTCAAGGGTGGCTGCTTCTAAGCCAACCTCCTGGTTGTCTTCGCGACCCCACATCCTTTTCCACTTAGTACACGCTTAGGGGCCTTAGCCGGCGATCTGGGCTGTTTCCCTCTCGACTACGAAGCTTATCCCCCGCAGTCTCACTGCCACGCTCTCACACACCGGCATTCGGAGTTTGGCTGACTTCGGTAAGCTTGTGGGCCCCCTAGGCCATCCAGTAGCTCTACCTCCGGTGTGAAACACGTGACGCTGCACCTAAATGCATTTCGGGGAGAACCAGCTATCACGGAGTTTGATTGGCCTTTCACCCCTACCCACAACTCATCCCCTCAGTTTTCAACCTAAGTGGGTTCGGGCCTCCACGACGTCTTACCGTCGCTTCACCCTGGCCATGGGTAGATCACTCCGCTTCGGGTCCATAGTGTGCGACTAGAGTTCGCCCTATTCGGACTCGCTTTCGCTACGGCTACCCCACACGGGTTAACCTCGCCACACACCGATGACTCGCAGGCTCATTCTTCAAAAGGCACGCCATCACCCCACGAACAAGTTCGAAGGCTCTGACGGATTGTAAGCGCACGGTTTCAGGTACTATTTCACTCCCCTCCCGGGGTACTTTTCACCTTTCCCTCACGGTACTAGTCCGCTATCGGTCACCAGGTAGTATTCAGGCTTATCGGGTGGTCCCGACAGATTCACGGCAGATTTCACGGGCCCGCTGCTACTCGGGTGCCTACTACAACAGAGAACACGTTTTCGTCTACCGGACTCTCACCGTCTACGGTTGGCCGTCCCAGACCAATTCGACTAACGCATTCTTTTCTGACTGTTGCCCATCACGGCAGTGATGAGAAAGTAGGTCCCACAACCCCAAGAACGCAACGCCTGCCGGCTATCACACGCTCCTGGTTTAGCCTCTTCCGCTTTCGCTCGCCACTACTCACGGAATCACTGTTGTTTTCTCTTCCTGTGGGTACTGAGATGTTTCACTTCCCCACGTTCCCTCCACACGCCCTATATATTCAGGCGCGGGTAACACGACATCACTCGTGCTGGGTTTCCCCATTCGGACATCCTCGGATCTCAGCTCGGTTGACAGCTCCCCGAGGCTTATCGCAGCCTCCTACGTCCTTCATCGGCTCCTGGTGCCAAGGCATCCACCGTACGCTCTTACACACTTACTAACAAAGATGCTCGCGTCCACTGTGCAGTTCTCAAACAACACACCCGCATCGGATTCGAATCCAAGACCTTTCCGGCAGAGCCGGCGGTTTCGAGGAGATCCGAGCAGATCGTTATCTTGCCTGGAAAGAAAGACTCGCGTCTATTCTTTCAGGACCCAACAGTGTGTCGATATATTCACCACGATCTCGGACTGAGCCGAAACCATGTGCGATGAAGCTTGTCAGTGTTCCACCCATGAGCGTCCGCAGTCCCACATATGGGGACTAAACGGTCTCTGACGCATTCTCGTCCGACTGTTCGGAGAGCGTTGCGTAGATGTGCTCCTTAGAAAGGAGGTGATCCAGCCGCACCTTCCGGTACGGCTACCTTGTTACGACTTCGTCCCAATCGCCAATCCCACCTTCGACGGCTCCCTCCACAAGGGTTAGGCCACCGGCTTCGGGTGTTACCGACTTTCATGACGTGACGGGCGGTGTGTACAAGGCCCGGGAACGTATTCACCGCAGCGTTGCTGATCTGCGATTACTAGCGACTCCAACTTCACGGGGTCGAGTTGCAGACCCCGATCCGAACTGAGACCGGCTTTAAGGGATTCGCTCCACCTCGCGGTATCGCAGCCCTCTGTACCGGCCATTGTAGCATGTGTGAAGCCCTGGACATAAGGGGCATGATGACTTGACGTCGTCCCCACCTTCCTCCGAGTTGACCCCGGCAGTCTCTCACGAGTCCCCGCCATTACGCGCTGGCAACATAAGATAAGGGTTGCGCTCGTTGCGGGACTTAACCCAACATCTCACGACACGAGCTGACGACAGCCATGCACCACCTGTACACCGACCACAAGGGGGGCCGTATCTCTACGGCTTTCCGGTGTATGTCAAACCCAGGTAAGGTTCTTCGCGTTGCATCGAATTAATCCACATGCTCCGCCGCTTGTGCGGGCCCCCGTCAATTCCTTTGAGTTTTAGCCTTGCGGCCGTACTCCCCAGGCGGGGTACTTAATGCGTTAGCTACGGCACGGATCCCGTGGAAGGAAACCCACACCTAGTACCCACCGTTTACGGCATGGACTACCAGGGTATCTAATCCTGTTTGCTACCCATGCTTTCGCTTCTCAGCGTCAGTTACTTCCCAGAGACCCGCCTTCGCCACCGGTGTTCCTCCTGATATCTGCGCATTTCACCGCTACACCAGGAATTCCAGTCTCCCCTGAAGTACTCTAGTCTGCCCGTATCCCCTGCAAGCTTAAGGTTGAGCCCCAAGTTTTCACAGAAGACGTGACAGACCGCCTACAAGCTCTTTACGCCCAGTAATTCCGGACAACGCTCGCACCCTACGTATTACCGCGGCTGCTGGCACGTAGTTGGCCGGTGCTTCTTCTACAGGTACCGTCACTTGCGCTTCGTCCCTGTCAAAAGGGGTTTACAACCCGAAGGCCGTCATCCCCCACGCGGCGTCGCTGCATCAGGCTTTCGCCCATTGTGCAATATTCCCCACTGCTGCCTCCCGTAGGAGTCTGGGCCGTGTCTCAGTCCCAGTGTGGCCGGTCACCCTCTCAGGTCGGCTACCCGTCGTCGCCTTGGTGGGCCGTTACCCCACCAACAAGCTGATAGGCCGCGGGCCCATCTCGCACCGATAAATCTTTCCACCTTCGAACATGCATCCGAAAGTCATATCCGGTATTAGACCCAGTTTCCCAGGCTTATCCCAGAGTGCGAGGCAGATCACCCACGTGTTACTCACCCGTTCGCCGCTCGTGTACCCCGAAGGGCCTTACCGCTCGACTTGCATGTGTTAAGCACGCCGCTAGCGTTCGTCCTGAGCCAGGATCAAACTCTCCGTTGAAGACTCTCAACTCCATCCTTACGGATGCAATCGGAAGAATTAACCAGAGTCCGAAAACCATGGCAAAACAAAACGCCAGCAAAAAAGTATTTGCTGACTAAATGTCCGACCTCTCAACCGGGGGGTATGAGAAGCCGGAACCAATAATAATATTGGCACTGACATTCATCGACACACTATTGAGTTCTCAAAGAACACACGCACACAGAACTTCGCGGGCTCTTTGTCCCGGTCGGTCTCTGAGGCAACTTTTACAGCTTAGCCCTTACCGCACAGCAGAACCAAATCCGCTGGTCAGGAGAGCTAGTGTGACTGTCGGGCGCTCCTCGTACAACCTCGTTTCCCAGGCCGTTAAGGCTCCGGGTCGGTGTCCGTGTCGCTCTGACTCGAACTAAGTTACGTGTCGCTACGAATGAAGTCAAATCGGCTGGTCAGGGGCTTGAACCCGGCAATCCGAACGAATGGTCTTGGTCGCGGACCGCCGAAGCGCACCCTAGAGGGCGTGTACGTCTGCGATTGGTCGATTACCACCGGCATCCTCGACGAGTTCGCAGAGCGACTCCCCGGCCATCAGCACAACGCGTCCATCCCCCCACACGCGCAGGACATCTCGCAGACGGCGGAGGCCGTCCCACAGCACGCGGAGTGGCGCGTCAGCTGGCTCCCGGGCCGGCTGCTGACCCGAGACCAGGCGATCGCCGCCATCGAATTGGTCGAACTCCTCTATGCCCCTGCCCCGTACAGCGATGCGGCCTGCCGCGCCGCCATCGCGGCGGCCGCCGAACTCGTCGGCGTCCGGCCCATCGATGCGGCGGCCACACTCTCGGAACGACATCCCCGGCCCTGACTCGCCCCACGTAGAAAGTCCGCGAAACCACAAGGGCCGGTCCACCGTGAGGGTGGACCGGCCCGCGTCATCCAGCTACGGAGCCGTGGATCAGCTCGCGTTATCCGTGCACTTCGACGTGACCAGGATGCCCGGCCCACCCGACGCACTCAGCGACGACGGCCGGAACGCCTGCGACAGCGCCTGCCGCTCCGCCTCGAAACGCGTGGGCGCCGAGGCCCAGAAGTACCGGGAGTCGGAATCCGACGTCTTGGCGATGGCGCCGCAGCCGTCGACGAAACGCACCGCGATGTGGCAGTACTCCGGGTCGCCGCAGTCGTTCAGCGCATCCCGATCCGCCTCTGCCCAGTTCGGGTAGTTGTATGCGGCAGACCAGTTCTCGGTGTTGTCATCCCATTGCAGCAGCGCGATCGAACCGTAGAGTCGTCCATCCGGTCCCGCTTCGGCGCTCGCGGATCCCGCGCCCGCCACCGCACCGGCCATCATCGAGACAGCCGCCAGCCCCAGGGCGATTTTGCCCATTCCAAACATTCGAGATACTCCCCATCAGAAACGGTTTCGCGAATGAAACCGGTTGTGACAGTAGCTCGAAGGTCCGACAAACTCGAGTCGATAAGACAGCTGCGAAAACGCCGAAGGCCGGCCCACCCGAGGGTGGACCGGCCTTCAGTTGTGTACTGCGAGAACCGAATCGGTTCGACGCGGACTCAGATCCGGGGGATCAGAAGTCCATGCCGCCCATGCCACCGGTCGGGTCGCCCGCGGGGGCGGCCTTCTCCGGCTTGTCGGCGACGACGGCCTCGGTGGTGAGGAACAGAGCCGCGATGGAAGCCGCGTTCTGCAGGGCCGAGCGGGTGACCTTGACCGGGTCGGCAACGCCGGCGGCCAGCAGGTCGACGTACTCGCCGGTGTCGGCGTTGAGGCCGTGGCCGGCGGGAAGGTTCGAGACCTTCTCGGCGACAACGCCGGGCTCCAGGCCCGCGTTGAAGGCGATCTGCTTCAGCGGAGCCGAGAGCGCGACGCGAACGATGTTCGCGCCGGTGGCCTCGTCACCGGTGAGGGTCAGCTCGTCCAGCGCCGGGGCGGCCTGCACGAGAGCCACGCCGCCACCGGCGACGATGCCCTCTTCGACGGCAGCCTTGGCGTTGCGCACGGCATCTTCGATGCGGTGCTTGCGCTCCTTGAGCTCGACCTCGGTCGCAGCGCCGGCCTTGATCACCGCAACACCGCCGGCCAGCTTGGCCAGGCGCTCCTGCAGCTTCTCACGGTCGTAATCCGAGTCCGAGTTCTCGATCTCGGTGCGGATCTGCGCCACGCGGCCCTTGATGGCCTCCGGGTCGCCGGCACCCTCGACGATGGTGGTCTCGTCCTTGGTGATGACAACCTTGCGGGCGGTGCCGAGCAGCTCGATGCCGGCGGTGTCCAGGGACAGGCCGACCTCTTCGCTGATGACCTCGCCACCGGTGAGGATGGCGATATCGGCCAGCATGGCCTTGCGGCGGTCACCGAAGCCCGGCGCCTTGACGGCGATGGACTTGAAGGTGCCACGAATCTTGTTGACCACCAGGGTGGAAAGGGCTTCGCCCTCGACGTCCTCGGCGATGATCAGCAGCGGCTTGCCGGCCTGGATGACCTTCTCCAGCAGCGGCAGCAGGTCCTTGACGGTCGAGATCTTCGAGCCGACGAGCAGGATGTACGGATCCTCGAGGGTCGCTTCCTGACGCTCCGGGTCGGTGACGAAGTAACCCGAGATGTAGCCCTTGTCGAAGCGCATGCCCTCGGTGAGCTCCAGCTGGAGACCGAAGGTGTTGCTCTCCTCGACGGTGATGACACCTTCCTTGCCGACCTTGTCCATGGCCTCGGCGATCAGATCACCGATGGACGAGTCGCCGGCCGAGATACCGGCGGTGGCAGCGATCTGCTCCTTGGTCTCGACCTCCTTGGCGGTCTCGAGCAGGCGGGCAGTGATGGCCGCAACGGCCTTCTCGATGCCACGCTTCAGACCCAGCGGGTTCGCACCGGCCGCGACATTGCGCAGGCCTTCGCGTACCAGCGCCTGGGCGAGCACGGTGGCGGTGGTGGTGCCGTCGCCAGCGACGTCGTCCGTCTTCTTGGCAACTTCCTTGACGAGCTCCGCGCCGATCTTCTCGTACGGATCTTCGAGCTCGATTTCCTTGGCGATGGAGACACCATCGTTGGTGATGGTGGGGGCGCCCCACTTCTTCTCCAGCACGACATTGCGGCCCTTCGGGCCCAGCGTCACCTTGACAGCGTCGGCCAGGGCGTTCAGACCCCGCTCGAGACCGCGGCGAGCCTCTTCGTCGTACGCAATTGTCTTGGCCATTGCGTTGAGATCCTCCAGATCAGGGGATTGACACGATCTGGCCAGGCGCGGTGCCCGCGACGGACGACCATAGGGGCCTCACCGTCCCGACCTAGCACTCACAGGTCAGGAGTGCCAAGCCATTTCTAGCACTCACACACCGGGAGTGCAAGGTCGGGGCTCAGCGCACCAGACGGTCGTCCACCCGCAGTAGCAGCGCAATCAGCGCATCGGTACGGCGCTCCTCGGGGGTACGCGGCTCACCCTGATCGATATTGACCAGCTCGGCGTCGTTCAACAGCAACTCCGCCTCGATCCGCATGATGGCGCGGACGAACACCGGAGCCACGTCGGGGGGCAGGTCACCGTTCACGATGAACCCGCCGTCCGGCGCCTCTTCGGTGGAGACATAGGAGAGCGCGCGCACCAGATCTGCGCGGCGTTCCCCTGCAACTAGGTCGGAACCTTCGTCGTCCGCCATGCCCACATGGTATCCGCCGTGGCTAGTGGGACACGTGAGGCGGGGTTCACTGCGCGTCAGCTGCGGGGTCCGCGAACTGCGCGAGCAGTTCCTCGAGGTCCGCCGATACCGCGTCCTTCTCCAGACCGAGGCCGGAGAGCACACCGGTACCGGCCTCCACCTCCAGCAGCGCGAGCAGCAGATGCTCGGTGCCGATGTAGTTGTGGCCCAGGCGAAGTGCCTCCCGGAAGGTCAACTCCAGGACCTTCTTGGCCTGAGAATCGAAGGGAATCAAGGCCGGAATCTTCTCCGCGGGGGCGGGCAGGGCGGCGGTGGCGACCCGGCGGACCGCGTCCACACTCACACCCTTGGCCTTGACAACCTGCACCGCAAGCGAATCCGGCTCCCGCAGCAGACCCAGGACCAGGTGCTCGGGGACGATCTCGGCATTGCTGCCGTTGCGGGCCTCCTCCTGCGCGGCGATGACGACGCTGCGGGCCCGGTGCGTGAAGCGCGCGAAGCCGGTGCTCGGATCGAGCGCCGCGGCGTCGGCGGCATCGCCCGGAGCCTTGGGGACGAAACGCTTCTGCGCGGCCTGCTTGGTGACGCCCATGCTGCGGCCGATATCGGTCCAGGAGGCTCCGGAGCGACGGGCCTGGTCGACGAAGTGGCCGATCAGATGATCGGCCAGGTCACCGAGGTGATCGGCGGCGACCACGGCATCGGAGAGCTGCTCGAGGGTGTTGTCGGGACGGGCCTTCTTGATGCCGTCGATCAGATCGTCGAGGCGAAAGGGAGTGGTCATGCGTCAACTTTAGGTTGACCATCCAGCGGTGGTCAACCCTTAGTTGACGATTTCCGAAGGCGGATTCAGGGCCGCGCCGAACTACCCGCGGTGCGCACGATCTGCTCCTTGACCCAGGCCGCGGTACGACCGGTCAGGACCGTGCGGGCGGGTGAATCGTCGGCGTGCACGAATTGGACGACGGCGTCGCGGCGGCCCAGGCTCACGCACTGCAGGACGTAGCGGAAACGGCGGGGCGCGGGCGTCTTTCTGGCGAGACGCGCGGTCAGGGCGGTCGCGGCGTATTTGCCGGCAGGCAGTGCGGTGGCGCACGCCATGCGCAATTCGCGATCCTCCGGACCGGTCATGACCGCCGAATCGCCGACGGCGTACACCTCGGGATGCGAACGGGACCGCAGTTCGTCGTCGACCAGGACCCGGCCGCGGGGATCCACGGCCAGGCCCGAGCGGGCGGCCAGCTCCGGGACCGCGAATCCGGCTGTCCAGAGCACCGTTTCGGCGGACAGGCGGGCTCCGCCGACCAGCTCGAGACCGTCGGCGGTCACCTCCGCGACCTTCGCACCGGCGTGCACCTCGACGCCCAGGCGCTCCAGCACCGCGCGAATGTGAGTGCGGGCCCTGTCCGACAGCCAGGCTCCCGGCTCCTCGGCGCTCACCAGCAGCACCGTGAGATCCGGTCGGGCCTCGGCCAATTCGGTGGCGGTCTCGATACCGGTGGAACCGCCGCCGACCACCGCGACCCGGCCGGACAGCGCGGACGCTCGCCGCACATCCTCCGGCGTCGCCACCGAGTGGGCGTACTCGGCGACTCCCGGCACACCACCGACATCGGCGACACTGCCCAGGGCGTAGACGAGCGAGTCGTAGGAGACCGGCGGCGCATCCTCCAGCCGCACCTGGCGGGCGGCGGTGTCGATGTCGATCGCCCTACCCTGGACGAACTGTATTCCCTTGCGCTCCAGCATCTCTCGAAGATTCCACCGCGGGATCTGCTGACCGGCGAGCAGCTGATGCAGGCGCACCCGCTCCACCAGTTCGGTGCGTGTGTCGATCACCGTGACGCGTACGCCGCGCGCCCGCGCCGCCTGCCGCGCCGCCGCCAATCCGGCATACCCCGCGCCGAGCACGACGATTCGATGTTCTCCGGTCATGAGAGAGCTCCTTTCCCCAAGGACGACCCTGCGCCGGGCCGACACTCTCTAGACCGGACAGCCCCGCGATCCCTGACAACTCCCGCATGTGTGCTGCGTCACCGACGCGCGAAAGTGGTGGTCAGGCCGTGCGCGACGCGGCTTTGTCGGCGCGCACGAAGTAGGCCAGCTTGTCGGGGTTGACGATCAGCCGCAGCGAGGCCAGTCGGCCGTCCGCGAATTCGGCGGACGCGATCAGGATGGTCACGTCGGCCGCGCGGGCCACGATGGCGGGCGCACCGTTGACATCCTCGACGGCCAGGGACAGATCCGGGATGTCGTGGGAGAAGAGCCAGGCGACGTAGCGGGCCACGCGGCCGGCGCCGACCACGGCGCGGCGGGCGGCATTCACCTTGTCGCCGCCGTCCGCGACCGAGACGATATCCGCGGTGAACATGGCCTCCAGAGCCGCCAGATCACCGGATCCGGCTGCGGTCAGGAACTTTTCGAACAGGGCGCGCGCATGCGCGGGAGCCGGATCGAAGCGGGGGCGCTCCTCGCGCACGCGCAGGGTGGCACGGCGGTAGAGCTGCTGGGAATTGGCTTCGGTGAGGTCGAGCATGTCGGCGATCTCGCGATGCGCGTAGCCGAAGGCCTCGCGCAGGACGAACACCGCGCGCTCGGCGGCGGTCAAGCGTTCGAGCAAGGTCAGGAAGGCCAGGGAGACCAGTTCGCGCTGTTCGGCCGATTCGAGGGGGCCCAGCTCATCGGTCGCCACCGGCTCGGGTAGCCAGGGGCCGATATAGGTTTCGCGGCGGGCACGGGCCGAATCCAGCCAGGTGCGGCACAGATTCACCAGTACGGTGGTCAACCAGGCTTCGGTGGAACGGATTTCGGCGCGATCGGCGGCGGCCCAGCGCAGATAGGTCTCCTGCACGGCGTCCTCGGCCTCGCTCGCCGAACCCAGCAGCCGGTACGCGAGCGCGAACAGGCGCGGACGATGTCGCTCGTATTCCACCAGCCCGCCGGCGTCCATCACTTCACCCGTCCTCGTACGTAGGTTCGGGACGATACGCCTGCGCGCCACCCCGCCAGTGGTGACCATCCACACGCCCCTACGGTCCGCTGCACACCTGAGAGAACCGCAACCGATCACCGCGGAAGACCGCACCCGGCGGCCACGCCGGCGGGTGCACGGGAATCGGTTGCGCCGCACTGCCTATCGGCGGGACGCGCCGGGGAGTTACTTCGCCGCGCCGATGGCGTTTGCTACCGATGTGCCGGCATAGGCGGGTGCGAGGCAGACGAGTTTGGCGGTGCCGAGGGCGACATTGGGACTGCCGTCGAATTTGGAACCCGGGTTGGCGGCCAGGACCTGCTGGATGACCTGCTTCTCGGTGTCGTTGTCGAGATCGCGGAAGTCGCCGCAGGTGGTCTGGGCGCCGTCGGGCGCGGTGGTCTTCTTGGCGGCCGCGGCGGTGGTGTTCGCTCCGGCGGGCGGCTCGACGGGCGCGTCGGCCGTAGTGGCGGCGACCGGGGCGGAAGCGGGTGTGGCAGTGGGCGTGCCGGTGGATGCGGCGGCACTGCCGGAGCTCGGAACGGCCTTGGTCTGGCTGCTCGCTTCGGTGGATTTGCCCGATCCGCAGCCGGCTAGACCCAGCACCAGCGCACCGGCGGCGAGGGCGACGATCACAGTCTGTTTCATACCCTTTTCCGAGCTTCCCGAGAGTGCCTGCGCACCGGGGCGCCCGGCGCTCGGAGCAGAGTACCCGCCGCTGCCCGCTACCGGTAGCAAGAGCACTCCCGTATCGTCACTATCAGGCGAAATGAGACGAATCACGTGCAACCAGAGGAGATCTCATGCCTGCACCGAAAACCCCGATCGTCTTCATCCACGGCCTGTGGATGCACAGCGACAGCTGGACACCGTGGCTCGAGTACTTCGACCGCGCGGGCTTCGCGCCCATCGCCCCCGGCTGGCCCGGCGACGGACGGGATCCGGCGGCCACCCGGGCCAATGCCGAGGCTCTGAACAATCGCGGCATCGCCGAAGTCACCGAGCACTACACCAAATACATTGCCGACCTGCCCGCGCCGCCGATCGTCGTCGGCCACTCCTTCGGCGGGCTCATCGCACAGCAGCTGCTGGCCGCGGGCAGCGCAATCGGCGGCATTGCCATAGCGCCCGCACAGTGCCGGGGCGTGTACGTGCTACCGCCTGTTCAATTGCGCAGTGTCGGAAGGATTCTCGCAAAGCCGTGGTCGAGCCGTAAGACCTGGTCGCACACCGCCGACAGCTATCACCGCGTCTTCGGCAATGCCATCAGTCGCGCGGAATCGGATCAGCTGTTCCGGCAGTACGCGATTCCCGCGCCGGCCAAACCACTGTTCCAGCTGGCCCTGGCGAATGTCAGCCCCAAGAGCGAAGCCGCCGTGGACGTCCATGCCGTGCGCGGGCCGCTGCTGCTGATCGCGGGCGCGGAGGACCGGGCCACTCCCCCGGCCGTGGTGCGCGCGCAATATCGCCTGCAGCAGCGCAATCCGGGTGTCACGGAGTTGAAGGTGCTCGACGGCCGCGGGCACTCCATGGTGGCCGATCACTGCTGGCACAATCTCGCGGATCTCTCGCTCGACTTCCTCAGCAGCCACAAACTCGGTCCGGAAGAATGAAAATCCCTGGGAGACAAGTCTTCCCAGGGATTTCGACACTACCGGCGGACGTCAGTGCAGGTGGCTCTGCCAGTCCGCCGGCACCCGCTCACGCGGCCCGGGCACGGTCTGATTCGCCGGATGCGAATGCGGTGCGGCCAAATCCGGGCCCTCGCCGTACATTTCGTCGGTCGCGTAGTTGTAGAACCAGTCCTCGCCCGGCTCGTAGCTCTGCGCGAACGGGTGCCCGGCGTCCTTGAAATGCTTGGACGCGTGCTGCGACGGGGAACTGTCGCAGCAGCCGACGTGGCCGCACTGGGCGCAGCGGCGCAGATGCAGCCACCAGCCCTGGGCCGCGTCGCAGTCCTGACAGCCGGGGCCGCTGGGGGCCGCGGACGGATCGATTCCCTCGATCTTCTCCGACATCACTGGTCTCCTGTATCAGCTTGCAATGCTTACGGTTTCGATACTCCCAGGCACATCGACGCGCTCGAACGGAATCCGCACGATGAACCGGGTATCACCCGGCTCCGACTCCACCCGGATATCGCCGTGATGCTTGTTCACCACAATGCGGAACGAGATATCCAGTCCCAGACCGGTTCCCTCGCCCACCGGCTTGGTGGTGAAGAACGGTTCGAAGATGCGGGTGCGGATCTCCTCCGGCACACCCGGCCCGGTATCGCCGATTTCCACTGCGACACAGGGCCCGTCGCGATAGGTGCGCACGGTGAGGGTGCCGCGGCCGTCCATGGCCGAGATGGCATTGTCGATCAGATTCGTCCACACCTGATTCAGTTCCGCCGCGTAGCAGGGCACCGGCGGCAGCGCGAGGTCGTACTCCTTGACCACCTGGACATTGTCGCCGATCTTGCGGCCCAGCATGACCAGCGTGCTGTCGAGCAGCTCATGGATGTCGACCACCTGGAACGGGGCCCGATCCATCTGCGAGTACTGCTTGGCCGCGTTCACCAGGGTGGAGATGCGGGTGGTGGAGTCGGAGATCTCGTTCATGAGCAGCTCGGTCTCGACCGTGTAGTTGAGCCAGCGGATCGCGCCCTCGAAAACCGCGCCCTCACAACCGGTGAGCGTGCCGTGCACCTTCTCCAGCCAGTCGATATCGAAACCGGCCTGTACGAAGGTCGGGGCGATATCCCAGCCGTTGGCGATATCGTGCGCCTCCAGCCAATCGCCGAGCTCGTCCTCGCGATCGGCCGCCTCCAGCGGGGTCAGCGTCGGCGCCTTCGCCACCTGGGCGGCGGCCTCCTCCTGCAATTGCGCCAGCGCCTCCATGGTCGCGGAGTCGAACTTGCCGTGCGCCATCATCTTCAGCTTGTGCCGCATACCGGCCACGCGCTCACGCAGCGAGGAGGTGGCGCGCACGGCCGCGGCGGCCGGATTGTTCAGCTCGTGCGTCAGGCCCGCCGACAGCGAACCCAGCGCCAGCAGGCGTTCGCGCTGCCCGATGATCTCGTTGGAATTGCGATTGCCGAAGAACACGCCCTCCAGCAGATGCAATGCCATCGGGAACCATTCCTTCATCATGTGCGAGAAGGTTCCGGCATCCAGCACGAAGAATTTCGACGGCTTGGTGACATAGAAGGACGCGCTGTAGTTCTGGTCGACCTTATCGCCCATATACGCGGTCCAGGCACCGGAATACGACCCGTGATGATCGGTGCGGACGAGTTCGATCTCCTCGCCCGCCGAAATCTTGGTCATCCGGACCTCGCCCTCCATGAGGACGTAGAAGCAGGTGGCCGGTTCACCCTCGCGGAAGACCAGACCCGGTTCGAAACGCTCGACCCGGCCGTCCTTGCACAGCCAGGCGAGTTGTTCGTCGGTCAGCTTCTCGAAGAGGAACAGGTCCCGAAGTTCATTGGGATCGCAGATCAGTGATGTTGTTCCCACAGTTCGACTCCTACTGTTTCGCGATCCAGCGGTGGACCAGCATGACGGCCATCGCGCCCTCGCCGACGGCGGACGCCACCCGCTTCGCCGATTCCGAACGTACGTCGCCGGCCACGAAAACGCCGGGAACGCTGGTCTCCAGATGTTGCGGCGGACGCGGTAGCTCCCAGCCCGCCGGGCGGTTGCCGTCGACCATCAGGTCGGGTCCGGCCAGTACATAGCCCTTGTCGTCGCGGTGGACGACACCATCCAGCCATTCGGTTTCGGGGGCAGCGCCGATGAACAGGAACAACCGTTCGGCATCCACTTTTTCTTCCGTGCCGGTCGCATTGTCACGCAGCACGATCCGCTCCAGATGATCGTCACCGTCCGCCGACACCACCTCGGTGCGGGGATGCACCTTGATATTCGGGATCTGCTCGATCTGCTGGATCAGATAGTGCGACATGGAATCGACCAGCGACGTCGCCCGCACCAGAATGTGCACGGTGCGCGCGTGCCGGGACATGTAGACCGCCGCCTGACCGGCCGAATTCGCGCCGCCGACAATGTAGATGTCGCGGTCGCTGCAATCGGACGCCTCGGTCATCGCGGAGCCGTAGTAGACGCCGCGGCCGGTGAAATCGTCCACCCCGGGCGCCGGATGATGCCGGTAGTTGACGCCGGTCGCGATCAATACGCTGTGGGCGGAAATGCTGCCGCCGTCGGCGAACTTCACCACCCGTGCGGCGCCGCACGGTTCCAGGCTGACCACCTCGCGTGCGGTGATGAGTTCGGCGCCGAATTTGACGGCCTGCCGCCGCGCCCGATCGGCCAGCTGGGAACCGGATACGCCGTCCGGGAAGCCCAGGTAGTTCTCGATGCGCGAGCTCTGGCCCGCCTGTCCGCCCGTCGCGGTGCGCTCGACCAGTACCGTGCGCAGGCCCTCCGACGCGCCGTAGACGGCCGCGCCCAGACCGGCCGGGCCGCCGCCGACCACGATCAGGTCGTAGAACTCGCTGGCGGGAACGATATTGAGACCGACGGCGGCCGCCAATTCCGAGTCGGACGGCATCCGCAGTACTTCACCGGACTGATTGATGACGACCGGACAGTCGTCCTCGGTGGCATTCGCGGCGGCCAGCATCCGGGCGCCCTCGGGCTCGTCCACCTGATACCAGCGATACGACAATTGATTGCGCGCCAAGAACTCCCGGACCTCGGAGCAGCGGGCCGACCAGCGGTGTCCCACCACCTTGGTCTCCGTCACCGGTTTGTGGTCATCGCTGCGCCAGGCGTCGAGCAGGGCATCGATCACCGGATAGAGCTTCTCCTCCGGCGGGTCCCACGGCTTGAGCAGGTAGTGATCCAGATCGACCACATTGATGGCCTCGATCGCGGCATCGGTGTCGGCGTAGGCGGTGAGCAGCACCCGCCGGGCGTGCGGATGCAGGTCCATGGCCTGCTCCAGGAATTCGACGCCGTTCATGCCCGGCATCCGATAGTCCGCGATCAGGACCGCGACCGGCTGGCCGCGCAGTTTCAATTCCCGCAATACCTCGAGGGCGTCGGCACCCGACTCCGCCCGCAGGATCCGGTAGTCCGCGCCGAACCGGCGGCGCAGATCACGAACCACGGCACGGGAGACGCCTGGGTCGTCGTCCACGCTGAGGATGGCCGGTTTGGCGGCAGCTGGTGAAGTCACTTAATGAGTATGAGCCGAGTTGGCAAGTGATTTCGGCCTACGCTGCCCCCGAGAGACGATCGCCACGTCAGATCCGGTGATGCTGAACGATATCGAGCTCGTTCGGTGTGAGCAGTCGCTCCAACCGTTCTTCGAGTTGACCGTTCGGTCTGGTCCGTCTCGGCCGCCCGGGCGGTTGCGCGGCGTCGCGGTTCTCGTCGGCGGGCAGCAGCGGAACCGTCTTGGTTCTGCGATGCAGGAGCGCTAGCAATTTCACGGCCGATCACCTCACGTTTCGCATCGGAAGCTGGTGGCCTTAACTGTTATTTCGTCTATCCCACATTGTGCGTTAGCCATTACCTTCAGCAATGCGGCAACACAGGAATGTGATGCAGTTGATTTTCAGTGTTCGGTTCGATGTTCGAATGGGAACTAGGATCGCTGGTATCCATCGTCACATCTCTCGGAGGCAGCGTTGCCGAACACTCTCGAAGCCACCATCGACATCGCAGCACCTCCTGAGCAGGTCTGGAGCATCGTCTCCGATCTCGTGCGGATGCCGGAATTCAGCCCGAACACCGTGCGCGTGCGGCCGTTCGGAAAGATCCGCACCGGAACCTGGATCGTCAATCTCAATCGCGACGGCGCCAAGTACTACCCCACCACGTCCCGGGTGGTGCGATATGAACCCAACCGCGCCATCGCTTTCCGGATGAACGAGAACCTCACGATCTGGAGCTTCACGCTGGAGCCCATCGAGAGCGGCACCCGGGTCGTGCAGCGTCGCGATATCCCCCGCGGGGTCAGCTGGCCCGTCCGGCGCATGATCGAGGCGCTGCTCGGCGGCGAGCAGCACTTCGAGGCGAATCTCGTCAGCGGTATGAACGAAACCCTCGGCAAGATCAAGAAGACCGTCGAGAGCTGATCTGCGTGTTGTCCGGTGGCGCTGCGGGCGGATAAGTAGGTTCGCGGTATGCGACGACTTATAGGTATCTGTGCCGCGGCCACCGGTCTCGCGCTCGTGCTCACCGGTTGCGGTACCGATAACGACCGGTCGGTGACCGTGGCCGGCACCGGCAAGGTGCAGGGCGTTCCGGATGTGCTCACGGCCGATCTCGGAGCCCAGGTGAATGCCGCCGACGTGTCCACCGCCGTCGACGGTGTCAACGACAAGGCCAAGGCCATGACCGACGCCATGGTCGGGGCGGGCATCAAGCGCGAGGACGTGCAGACCAGCGAGCTGTCCGTGCAGCCCACCTACGGCCCGGAGGGCCACACCATCACCGGGTACCAGGCCACCAACTCCGTGCATATCGCGGTGCACGATCTGCCCAAGGCCTCGGCCATCCTGGATGCGGCGGTCAAGGCCGGCGGCAATGACACCCGCGTCAGCTCGGTGGCCTTCAGCCTCGAGGACAACACCAAACTGCTGGCCGATGCGCGCGCCCGCGCGTTCGACGACGCCAAGGCGCGCGCCCAGCAGTACGCGGACCTCGCGGGGCTGAAACTCAAGAGCGTCAAGACGATCAGCGAGGGCGGTGGCGGCAATACCCCGCCGACCGCCATGCGCGATGCGGCGCCCGCGCCGAGCTTCAGCCTCGAACCCGGCCAGCAGACAGTGACTTTCACCGTCAATGTGGTGTGGGAACTCGGATAGCTACTTCCAGTTCGGGAGCGTGACGACCTGTGCCGCATAGGACAGGCCCGCACCGAAGGCGATGAGCAGCGCGGTGCCACCCGGTTTGGCATCGCCCTCGCGCAGTAGCGCCTCCATGGCCAGCGGGATCGAGGCGGCCGAGGTGTTGCCGGTCTCCTCGATGTCATTGGCCAGGGCGCAGTGATCGGGCAGATGCAGGACCCGGGCCATGATCTCGATGATCCGGCCGTTGGCCTGGTGCGGGACCATGGCGTCGAGATCATCGGTCGTGAGGCCCGCGACCTCGATGGCCTCCCGGCACACCTTCTCCAAAGAGTGTGCGGCCCAGCGGAATACGGCCGTGCCCTCCATGGCGAGGTAGGGCCGGACCGCGGCCGTGCCCTGCTCGTCGATCTCGCGGAAGAATTCCATCCAGTTCTTGTCCTGGCGGATGGCGTGATGCTGGGTGCCGTCCGAACCCCAGACGGTGGGGCCGATGCCGGGTTCGTCGGAGGCGCCCACCACCACCGCGCCCGCACCGTCCGCGAACAGGAACGCGGTGCTGCGATCGGCCGGATTGACTGTATCGGTGAGCCGTTCCACGCCGATGACCAGCACGTTCCGGGCGGTGCCGCCCTTCACCAGATCGGAGGCCACGGCCAGCGCGTGGCAGAAACCGGCGCAGCCCGCGGAGATATCGAAGGCGGCGACGCCGGTGCAGCCGAGTTCGGTGGCAATCTGCGGCGCGGCGGCCGGGGTGAGCAGCAGCCAGGTCGAGGTGGCGACAATGACGCAGTCGATATCGCCGGCGCCGATCTCGGCGGCTTCGAGCGCATCGCGGGCGGCCGCGGCGCTCATGAAGATGATCGTTTCGTCTTCCGAGGCGAAGCGGCGATTGCGGATACCGGAGCGGGTCCGGATCCATTCGTCGCTGGACTCGATCGGTCCGGCGACTTCCTCGTTGGTGACGACCCGGGCGGGGCGATAGACGCCGAGTCCGCGTATTGCGGTGTGCTCTACCCCGCTGATCGAGGCAATTCGAGCAGCCATGGTGCTTCTCCTATGTACTGCGCTTCGAACATGACCTTCATCGGGTTGTTCCCCCAGCCCCTCGCGGCCACGATGCCGCAGACATGAGGCCCCCTCATATTAATCGAAACAGCTTCCCATGCATGTGGGTTCGATCACAAATGGCGGCTGCTGCCAGACTGCTCACTCTGTACCGAAGATCGCTGCGGTAGCCGAGGCAAATCAATTTCGGTCACCTTCCCGTATCGTGTGATCGCGGTCCTGAACCGCACCTACCCGCGCATGAAAGAGGAGCTTGTGGCCCGCCGTCCCACCCCGCCCGGCACCCCCGACACCACCGGACTCGGCCATGTGGTCGATCTGGTCCGCTCCGCCATCCCGCCGCTGCACCCGGCCGGCCTGCCCTTCGTGGCAGCGCCGCTGGCAGTCGCCGTGCTGGGCGTCCGGCGCAAGTGGGTGCGCCGCACGGGACTGCTCGCGGCCGCGGCCACCGCGACCTTCTTCCGGCACCCGCACCGGGTGCCGCCGAATCGTCCCGGTGTGGTGGTCGCGCCCGCCGATGGTGAAGTCGCACTGGTCGATTCGGCCGTGCCGCCCGTCGAGCTGAATATGGGCGATCAGCCGCTGCCGCGCGTCAGCATCTTCCTGTCGGTGCTGGATGTGCACGTACAGCGGATGCCCGTCTCCGGCAGCGTGGAGAACATCGTCTACAAGAAGGGCGAGTTCCTGTCCGCGGATCTGCCCGAGGCCAGTGACGCCAATGAGCGCAACAGCATGGTGCTGCTCACCGAGAGCGGACAGCGGCTGGTGGTCGTGCAGATCGCCGGGCTGCTCGCGCGGCGCATCGTGTGCGAGCCGAAGGTGGGCGACAAGCTCAGCATCGGCGAGACCTACGGTCTGATCCGCTTCGGCTCCCGCGTGGACACCTACTTCCCGGCCGGTACCAAACTGCTGGTCGTTCCCGGGCAGCGGACCATCGGCGCGGAAACGGTGCTGGCCGAACTGGATTCATGATGGAGCAACTCGCGCCCGCACCGTCGCTGCATCGGTCGGCCCGCAACCGCACCGTGCGACTGCTGCCGAGCATGGTCACCATTCTCGGGCTGTGCTCCGGGCTCTCGGCGGTCAAGTTCGCCATGCAGGGCGAACTCGCGATCGCCCTGGCCCTGGTCGGCGCCGCCGCGATCTTCGACATGCTGGACGGTCGCATCGCCCGCATGCTGGATGCCACCAGCCGGATGGGCGCGGAACTCGATTCGCTCTCCGACGCCATCGCCTTCGGCGTCGCGCCCGCCCTGGTGCTGTATGTGACCTTCCTGCACGCCAATAGCGTGGGCTGGATCGTCGCGCTCATGTTCGCGGTCTGCATGGTGCTGCGGCTGGCCCGCTTCAATACGCTCCTGGACGACGACAGCAGGCCCGATTGGCAGCGTGAGTACTTCACCGGTGTGCCCGCGCCCGCGGGCGCGCTCATCGTGCTACTGCCCATCGCGCTGTCCGAGCAGTTCCACGACGGCTGGTGGGTGAGCTTCACGGCCGTCGCGATCTGGACCGTGCTGACCGGCCTGCTGTGCGTGAGCACCCTGCCGACGCTGGCCATCAAGTCGGTATCGGTGGCGCCCCGCACCGCACCGCTGTTCCTGGTGCTGGTCGCGCTCGCGGCGGCGCTGCTGGTCACCTACCCGCTCATCCTGATGATGGCGCTGGTGGTGCTGTACCTCGGGCACATTCCGTTCGCCGTGCATTCGGCGCGCTGGGTCGCGGCCCGCCCGGAGACCTGGGATCACAAGCCCGCCGAGCGCCGCGCCCAGCGGCGAGCCCAGCGACGACGGCCGATTCGGGTGCCGATCCGCGGCGTGTCCACAGCCCGGTTGCGCCTGCGGCGACCTGGTGGGCGGCTGTAGTTTTCGGTCTTTGCTCGCCAGGGGCGGGGCTGTGTTTGATTTGCCCTCCGCTTCGCTCCGGGCAGGTGTGGATGTTGTTATGGGCCGGGTGACATTAGGGGTCGGGCGGCGAGTGCGGGATTGTCGGTGCGGGTTCGAGCACAATGGGGGGCGTGCCCGAACTTGCGCTGACTGCACGACTGAACACTTCGGCCGCTGATGCCCGCAGGGGGTTGGTGCGGCTGCATCCGGAGGCGCTGGCTGCGCTCGGGTTGCGGGAGTGGGATGGGGTTTCGCTCATCGGGGCTCGGCGGACCGCTGCCGTGGTCGCTGTCGCTCCTGCCGGAACGCCGGCGGGGGTGGTGCTGCTCGATGATGTGACGCTGTCGAATGCCGGGGTGCGCGAGGATGCGACCGTGGTCGTCTCGCCTGTGACGGTGTATGGGGCGAAACAGATTTCGGTGACGGGGTCGGCGCTGGCCACCAGTTCGATTCCGGAGACCACACTGCGGCAGGCGCTGCTGGGGAAAGTGGTCACGGTGGGGGACGCGGTCTCGCTGCTGCCTCGGGATCTGGGGCCGGGGACCAGTAGTTCGGCTGCGCCTCAGGCGCTTTCGCAGACCTTCCGGATCGCGTGGACCTCCGAACTGCTGACCGTGACGGCCACCGATCCCATACCCGGACCGGTGAGCGTGCAACCCAATAGCGCGGTGGTGTGGGGGCCCGGGGTGGCGGCCACCGACCATCCGCGTTCGCTGATGGGTGACAATTCGGCGCAGGCTCCCGACCGCATCGATCGACCGGTGATGCCGCCGCGCCCCGAATCGCAGGCCCCGGTGTCGGCCGTCGCGCTGGCCGATCTCGCGGGCGTGCAGGCGCAGGCGGCGAAGCTGACCGAATGGCTGAATCTGGCGCTCGATGAGCCCGAATTGCTGAAAACCCTTGGCGCCTCCTCGCAATTGGGCGTGTTGATCACGGGCCCCGCCGGAGTCGGCAAGACCACCCTGGCGCGGGCGGTGGCGGGGTCGCGGCGACTGGTGGAGCTGGACGGGCCGTCGGTCGGCGCCACCGAGAGCGGCACCCGGCTGCGCGAGGTGGGCATGGTGGTGTCCGATATCTGTTCGGGCATGGGCGGCGTCCTGCTCATTACCGATATCGATGCGCTGCTGCCGGCCGTGGCCGAGCCGGTGGCGACGCTGATCCTCGATCAACTGCGTGCGGCCGTGGCCTGCCCGGCCGTGGCATTGCTGGCGACCACGGCGCATCCGGCCGAGATCGATGCCCGCCTGCGCGGCCCGGAGCTGTGCGATCGCGAGGTGACGCTGCCCCTGCCGACCGCGGCGGTACGCGTGGCCCTGCTGGAGCAATTGCTGCGCACCGCGCCGACCGAGGGCCTGAAGCTGGACGAAATCGCTTCCCGCACACCCGGATTCGTTGCCTCCGACCTGGCAGCGCTGGTGCGCGAGGCAGCGCTGCGGGCGGCGTCCCGCGCCAGCCGGGAGCATTCGGAGCCGATGCTGCGCCAGCAGGATCTGGCGGGCGCACTGGAGGTGATCCGCCCGCTGTCCCGTTCCGGGACGGAGGAATTGGCCATCGGCAGCCTGAGTCTCGACGATGTCGGTGACATGGTCGAGACCAAGCAGGCGCTCACCGAGGCGGTGCTGTGGCCGCTGCGGCATCCGGATTCGTTCGCCCGGCTCGGCATCGATCCGCCGCGCGGCGTGCTGCTGTACGGACCGCCCGGCTGCGGTAAGACCTTCCTGGTGCGCGCCCTGGCCAGCACGGGACAGCTGAGCGTGCATACGGTGAAGGGCGCCGAACTCATGGACAAGTGGGTGGGCTCGTCCGAGCGGGCGGTGCGTGAATTGTTCCAGCGCGCACGCGATTCCGCGCCCTCGCTGATCTTCCTGGACGAGGTGGACGCGCTGGCTCCGCGCCGCGGCCAGAGCGGCGACTCGGGTGTGGCCGATCGGGTGGTCGCGGCCCTGCTGACCGAATTGGACGGTGTCGAACCGCTGCGCGATGTCGTGGTGGTCGGCGCGACCAATCGCCCGGAGCTCATCGATCCCGCGCTGACCCGGCCGGGCCGCCTGGAACGTCTTGTATTCGTCCCGCCGCCGGATGCCGCCGCCCGCACCGAAATTCTGCGCACCGCCGCCACATCCGTGCCGCTGGCGAAGGAGGTCGATCTGCGCAGGCTGGCCAAGGATCTGGACGGCTATTCGGCCGCCGATTGCGCGGCGCTGCTGCGGGA
Organism: Nocardia sp. NBC_01327; assembly: GCF_035958815.1. NCBI lineage: Bacteria > Bacillati > Actinomycetota > Actinomycetes > Mycobacteriales > Nocardiaceae > Nocardia > Nocardia sp. NBC_01327. Next base: position 23,871 of record NZ_CP108383.1, read on the forward strand.
GTCCGCCCTGGCGGCCATGCGCCGCGATATGGAGGCCGCCGATGTGACCGCGGCGGATGTGGCCGCCGCGCGCGCGGTGGTCCGCCCGTCGCTGGACCACGCTCAGGTGGAGTCGCTCCGGAAGTTCTCCGAGCAGCGTGCGGGAACAGGCCGAGTCGGTACCGCAGAGGGCTATGTCTGAGTGGTAATGGGCGATAGCTGATTCGAAGCCAGTTGTCCAGCAAATGACATAACTTAGGCGAGTCGAACTGGTCGGTCCGCCCTGCCACGGTATTTTCACCCAGGTGAGGCCGTATCAGGTAGCGACCGAGACAATTACGGCACTGGTCGCGACGACGGTTGCCGGACTTTCACTAGCCATGCCGATCGACTTCGGCTGGACATCCAACACCTCAGCGTTGCAAATGGATCTGATGGCCTACACGCTGCCGCGTGCCGTCGGCGCCGGCGCCCTGGTGGCCATGATCGTCGCGGTATTGATCACCACGCTCGGCAGCACCGTCATCGCCTGGGCCACCGCGCTCGGCGGTCTGCTCGCGCTGACCGTGAACCATATCTTCGGCCACACCACCGAACCCACGAGCGCGCTCGCCACCCTGAATTTCATCGATTCGCTCGCGGGCGGCGTGGTGCTCGGCGCACTGGGCGCGGCCGTCCTGCATCATCGGCTGCCCGCCTACGGCTGGACACTCGGCGTGCTGATCAGCGTGCTGCTGGGCTCGGTCAGTCCGATGCCGCATCTGGGCGGCCTGCTGAACGAGAGCCTGTCGAGTTCGGCGACCTCGTCGTGGGATGCCATGGATATGCCGCCGCTGTGGATGCTCGAGGTGGCGCTGGTCCTGGTCGCCATCGGCACCCTGGCCAATCGCAATCGCAAGCCCGCCGAGCGGCCGTCCATCGAGCTGCCCATGACCCCGATCCTCGCGGGCGTGGTGCTGGTCGGGGTGACCGTGGCCAGTGCGGAATGGCTGGCCCGCAATGGCGACAGCTTCGCCGGGGTCGGGATGGCGGTGGTGACGACGGTGGCGACCGCGCTCATCGCGGCCATGCTGCTGCCCGGCCGGGACGGCGAACTGGTGCTGGTCATGGTGGGCCTGAGCGCGGTGGGTTCCTCCGCGCTGGCGGCCCAGCTCCCGGCCTGGTCCATACCGCTTTCGGTAGCCATGACATCGGTGGGCATGTGGTACGGCACCCGGCGCGGCGCGCCCCTGGTCTGCCTGGTGCTGGTGCTGGTGCTGGGCCTGTTCACGGCGCTCACCGCGAATACCGATCGGGCGATCTGGACCGTCGGCGGGACGACCGCGCTGGTGTGGCTGGCCGGGTACGCGCTGACCTCGGCGACACCGCGGTATGTGCCGAACCGGGTGCTGGCCACCATGGTCATCTTCATTCCGTCCGCGGTGCTGGGCCTGCGCGACTATGTGGCCCGCGGCCACTACGCCATGCAGGAATCGAGCCGTTCGATCGTCTGCACGGTGGTGCCCGAGGATGTGTCCGCGCCCGCGTGGACCGCGAGTCTCATAGTCATCGGCTGCATTGTCGGTCTGTACGTGCTGCGCTACAACCGGCCGCTGTCCGGACCCGCGGAGGCGGACTCGGCCGAATCCCCCACTGTCACACCGGCGGACGAGTGATTCAGGCGGTGGCGGCGGCCTCGACGGGCAGCGGCTGCGGCGCGGTCGCGAACCAGGTGCGGTAGAAGGCCGTCACATAGCCCGCGAGCAGTCCGAGAATCATGATTCCGGCGGGCACCGGATGTTCGGCGATATCCACCGACAGGTAGCGGTAGCCCAGCAGCAGCGCGGCCACCAGAGTGGCTCCGCCCGCGACCAATTGGATGCGCGCGGCGTCCCAGCCGCGTTCGGGTGCGCGCAGTGCGGATTCGATGGTCAGGCACAGCACTGCGCCCGCCACCAGATCCGCGCCGTAGTGATAGCCGAAACCGAGTGTGGCCGAGAGCGTGGCGATGAGCCAGAGCGTGCCGCCCCAGCGCAGCCAGCTCGGTGCGAGCGCGCCGGTGCTCGCATCGCGGCGGGAGTGGATGAAGATCGACAGCGCCCAGGCGGTGTGCAGCGACGGCATGCAATTGCGCGGGGTGTAGTGATCGAAGGGAATGGCGCCGGGCGAGAGGTCCAGTGGCGGCACGATATTCGGCCAGTAGTTGCCTAGCGAGAAGGCGTGGCCGTCGGCGCCGTATGCGAACATGGGCCCGACCACGGGGAACATGACGTACACGAGCGGGCCGACGAGTCCGACCACCAGGAAGGTGCGCACCAGGTAGTGGCCGGGCCACACCCCGGTCTTCACCACATCGCGCAGCTGCCAGAGGGTCACGATCATGGCCCCGACGGGTAGCTCGATGTACACCCAGTGCAGGCCGAATGAGGCTGCCGGCCCGAGGAAGTCGATGATCTGACCCATCACCCAGGACGGATTGCCGAGGGCGCGGTCGACCAGCGCGATGTGCTGATCCAGCACCTTGGGCCCGGCGAGCACGGTCACGCCCAGCCAGACCTCGGCCACCTTGCTGGAGAGGGTGAGCAGAATGCCGAGCGCCGCGGCATGCAGTGCGTTCTTGCGTTCGGTGCCCTGCCAGTGGAAGGCGGCCAGCAGGACCAGCGCGGTGAGCACGATGACCGGGCCGTTGCCCAGTGCCAGTGGTCCGCCGTGGAGGCTGCGCACGATCTGATAGACGAGATCGATGCCCGCCGCGGCTCCCACGGCGAGGAAGCGCCGTCGCCAGGACAATCCGATGAGGGCGAGTCCGAGTCCGGCCCACGGTACCGACACCGATTTCGGGGTGCCGGTGTAGTCGTCCCAGAGGCTTTCGAGGGGACCGCCGAAGTGATGGTGTGCCGCGAAGATCTGCAGTCCGATGAGCAGCACGGGAACGGCGGTCAGCAACGCCGTCGTCTGGACGCGCCGCGACAGCATCCACGTCAAGTTCCGGCGTGCCCCACCCACCACTTCGGAACGCGGACCGTCGAGCAACACCCACCCATAGTAAACGTCGTGTGAACGCCACCCCCCGGATGAGCTGAACGCAACCCCCGCTGTCGGATGAACAGCCCCCGGTCGTAGCAATGTCGTTCCAGGCCAGGACACCTGGAGGCCATCTGGAAGTAACCGAATTCACACTCGCGGACGCCGAATGTCCGGCCCCCGGCGCAGGTCCCCCGTCATCCCGGCAGGCTTTCGGCCGGGATCAACTCCTACTGTGCGAGCTCGTTCACCAGCGAATCCACCACGGCCACAAAATCCCCCTGTGCGGCGGCCGCCGCGCGGCGCTGTCGCTGATAGGACGCCCCGCGCTTGGGGATGTCCGCGACCATGGCCAGTTCGGTTTCGCAGCCGAGGCTCTTGGCGGTCGGTTCGAGGCGGTTGAGCAGATCGGTCAGATCGTCGGTCACCAGGCGCTCATTGCTGGCGGCGTCGGTGATGATGATGGCGTCGAGCCCGTAGCGTGCGGCCCGCCACTTGTTCTCCTGCACATGCCACGGCGGAATGGTCGGCAGCGTCTCACCGGATTCGACGCGGCGGTCGAGGTCGACGATGAGGCAGTGGATGAGTGCCACGATCGCCGATAGCTCGGCCCGGCTCGGGGTGCCGTCGCACACCCGGACCTCGATGGTGCCCCATTTGGGGGCGGGCCGGATATCCCAGTGCATGCCGCCGATCTGTTCGAACACACCGGTTTTCATCTGGTCGTGCGCGAAACCCTCGAACTGCGCCCAATTTTCGAATTGGAAGGGCAGTCCGGCGGTGGGCAGCTGCTGGAACATGAGCGCCCGGTTGCTGGCGTAGCCGGTGTCGACGCCCGCCCACATGGGGGACGAGGCGGACAGGGCCAGCAGGTGCGGGTAGGACAGCAGCAGGCTGTTGATGATGGGGAAGACCTTCTCCGGATGCGAGACCCCGACGTGCACGTGCACGCCCCAGATCAGCATCTGGCGTCCCCACCACTGGGTGCGCTCGATGAGTTCGTCGTAATGCTCACTGCGCGTGAGCTGTTGGGCGTCCCACTGCGCGAAGGGATGGGTGCCTGCGCAGAACAGGTCGACGCCCAGCGGGTCTGCCACCCGGCGCACCGTGTCCATGGTCCCGTGCAGCTCGTCCACCGCTTCGCCGACGGTGTCGTGCTTGCCGGTGACGAGTTCTACGGTGTTGCGCAGCAGTTCCTTGGTGATCTGCGGATGCCCGTCCCAGGCGCGCAGATCACCGCATGCCTCGAAAACCGCTGCGGCCGTGTTGGAAAGGTCGCGCGTCTGTTTGTCGACGAGCGCGACCTCCCACTCCACGCCGAGCGTGGGCCGAGGCGAACTGTTGAAGTGGACCTTCGAAATGCCTGCCCCGGCCATGGCTCACCTATTGGGTTATGCGATGACGCCGCAAGCGACCCGGGCACCCGCATCGCCGGTCGCCATGGTTTCGGCGTCCGGTCCGGCGGCGCCCCCGGCCTGCGTGTATCGACTGGGGATATTGCCGAAGTTGTCCGCACCCGCGTGGATCATCAGGGCCTTGCCCTTGAGTTCGTCCAGCGTGACTGCGTCGGTAGTGGTGACGAGCTTGGCGGTGCCGTCCTGCTTGACCTCGAGCGACGTCAGATCGCCGCTCGCCGGGTGCACATTCTGGTCACCGGCCTGGAAGTGGCCACCGGCGGAGAGGAAATCGCCGGCCGGGCCGCCGGTGGGTGCGACGGAGTTCGCTTCGCACTTACCGAACTGGTGGACGTGCAGGCCGTGGAAGCCGGGCTTGAGGCCGTGGGCCTCGACGCTGACCTCCAGGTGGTTGCCCACCACACCGAATGTGGCGGTGCCGACGGTCTGGCCGTTCGAATCCTTCAGCGTGGCGCTGACGGAATCGGTGGGCGGGTTGGTGAGGCCACCACCCTGTGCGGTACCGGCCGGCGCCGCGGAACTGGTGAACACCGGCGGCGTCGTTCCCTTGACGTCGCTCGATTCCTGGCTGTTGGAGCAGCCGGCGAGGCCGAAGACCGCGACCGCAAGCACCGGGGTCACTGTCCGCCAGGACGGGCGACGAGTTGACGAGGCCATCGGGGAACTCCTTTACGAGTCCGAGTTTACGAAAAGCTGGGTGGACATGATTACTACTCGGACAAGATGATGCCAGAGCCGTGACCCACTCCCCCGCAGGGGCTGGCCGGGTGTTCAGATGGGGCTCGGACGAGGCCGGGAAGCGGATCAGTTGCCGGTGACGATGATGATGATTCCGGGCGGGCTGTCCATAATTCCGGCGAAGCGCGGTTCGGCGGTGATGCCGAGCTGGTTGGCGATGGCCAGGGCGGCCGCCTTCTCCCCCGCCGAACTGCCGTAGTACACGGTCGTTTTGGGGATGACGCCGGTGCCGTAGTTGCCGGTCTCGGTGATGTTCCAGCCGTCGGCGGAGAGCTCGTTCGCGGTTTTCGCGGCGAGACCGGAGACCATGCTGTTGTTCAAAACCCTTACGGGGAGGGTCTTGTCGACGGCGCCCGCGGCGGGGGTGGTGGTCGGCGGCGGGGTCGTGGTGACCGGCGCGGTGCTGCTGGCCGATGGCGCGGTGGTTGCCGGAGGCGGCGAAACCTGCTGCGCCACAGTGGTGGTGGCCGCTGCGGACTGCGCTGCGGAGGTGGTGGCGGCGCTCGAGGCGGCCCCCGCGTCCGAGGAGTCCGAACTCGACAGCGACATCGCACCGAGCCCGGCGAACACGATGGCAAGCGCGATCAGCACCATGGCCAGGGCGCGCAGCGGCGGACCACCGGACGGCGTATTCGGAGTGCTCACGTCGCAGAGCCTAATCTCTGATCGGTCTGCGGGCGGTTCACACCTGGAATCCCAGACGGCGTGCGGCCCTGGTCTTCTGACGGCTGGCACGCAACCGGCGCAGTCGCTTCACCAGCATGGGGTCGGCGGCGAGCGCCTCGGGCTTGTCGACGACCGCGTTCAGCACCTGGTAGTAGCGGGTGGGCGAGAGGTCGAACAGTTCCCGGATGGCTTCTTCTTTCGCACCGGCGTACTTCCACCATTTGCGTTCGAAATCGAGGATGTCGATTTCCCGCCGTGAGAGGCCGTGCGCGCCATCCTCATCGGGTGTCGCGGCACCGGCGGCGATGTTCTCGCTCACGGAAGGATCGTCCCCGCTTGCGGAAAATCGTGCCGCTGCGCTGTCCATAGTGCTCCCTCGCCGAGTGGTCACCAGACGAATATGGTGCTTGTACGTCGCCGCTCATTCAACCACGCGGCGCTGACTTCGCGGCGCGTACCGTTCGGCGTGTTTTAGTGATCTACGCCCGGCGTGTCGCTCTGGCAACAGGTCCCGGATGGACCTCCGGAACCACCCAGTAGGCTGCTCAGCATGGCTATTCTCCCGATCGTCATCGTCGGCGACCCGGTTCTGCACAACCCGACCGAGAAGGTCACGCAGACACCCGAGGAACTTGCCGAGCTGATCGCGGACATGTACGAAACCCTCGACGCCGCCCGCGGTGTGGGCCTGGCCGCCAATCAGGTCGGTGTGCCGCTTCGACTGTTCGTCTACGACTGCCCCGACGAGGGCCCGGACGGCAAGATGGTCCGCCGGCGCGGTGCGGTGATCAACCCGGTATTGGAAACCTCCGCGATTCCGGAGACGATGCCCGATCCCGATGACGACGAAGAGGGCTGCCTCTCGGTTCCGGGCGAGCAGTGGCCCACAGGTCGCGCCGAATGGGCGAAGGTCACCGGTACCGATGAGCACGGCGATCCGGTCGAGCTGGAGGGTGAGGATTTCTTCGCCCGCATGCTGCAGCACGAGGTGGGTCATCTCGACGGCTTCCTGTACGTGGATGTGCTCCTCGGGCGCAATGCGCGCGGCGCCAAGAAGGCCATCAAGCGGAACGGCTGGGGCACGCCGGGTTTGAGCTGGGTGCCGGGCACCGTGCCGGATCCGTTCGGGCATGACGACTGATCACCCCGCCCCCGGACCCGACGGCGGCCTGCCGCCCCTCGGACGCCGGATGGTGGTGCGCTACCGCCTGCCCGAGGGCTATCCGCAGCCGCTGACCGATGTGATCGGCGAACTCGTCGCGATCGATCCCCTGACCGTGCGCACCGCCGACGGCCAGGTGCTCTCGATCGCCCCGGATCGGGTGGTCGCGTGGAAAGAGCTGGGCGCCAGGCCGATTCGGACCAGTGAGATCCGCGCCCTGGAGGCGGCGGCGGCCGACGGCTGGCCGGGCCTGCAGCGCGCCTGGATCGACGGCTGGCTGCTGCGCGCCGGGGAGGGATATACCGGGCGCGCGAATTCCGCTGTGCCGCTCGGTGGTTCGGAAGGCCCGGCGCGGTTCGACGCGGAGACCATGCACCGGATCGGCGAGTGGTACACCGCACACGGGCTGCCGCTGCAGCTGCTGCTGCCGGATCGGCTCACCGCGATTCCGCAGGGCTGGCGGACCTGGAACGAAACCATGGTGCTGGCCATCGATCTCGAGACCTTCGTGCTGCCGCCGGGTGTCCCCATGCTGCGCATCGCCGCCGAACCGGACGGCGCGTGGCTGTCTATGTACCGGCATCGCGGTGGTGATACCGAGATCGGCAGGACCCCGGTGGTGGAGGTGCTGACCGCGGTGCGCGAGGGTGAATTGGGTTTCGCCACAGTGGGCTTGCCCGCGCCGCTGGCCATCGGCCGGGCCGCGGTCACCACCGCGCCGGACGGCCGCCGCTGGGTGGGGTTGACCTGCGTCACGGTGGCGGACGAGCATCGCAGGCACGGTCTGGGTTCACTGGTGTGCGCGGAATTGCTCCGCTGGGGTCACGCCCGCGGCGCGACGCACGCGTACGTCCAGGTGGAGGCCGGCAATGCCGGAGCGATGGCGTTGTACCGGGAGCTGGGTTTCGTGGAGCACCACTGGTACCGCTACGTGGCGCCCTGACCGCCGAGTTTTTGCTGTAGTCGAAAAACCCTATCTCCGAAAGGCTTTGCCGTGCGGCTCGCAACCTGGAATGTGAATTCGATTCGCTCCCGGCAGGATCGGGTGCTGGCCTGGCTGGACCGCTCGGATATCGACGTGCTGGCCATGCAGGAAACCAAGTGCAAGGACGAGCAGTTCCCGTTCGAGGCCTTCGAGGCCGCCGGGTACGAGGTCGCGCACGTGGGCTACAACCAGTGGAACGGTGTGGCCATCGCCTCGCGCATCGGCCTGGAGGATGTGGCGATCGGCTTCCCGGAGCAGCCGGGTTTCGACAAGGACGCCGGTGAATCGCTGCTGAGCACTCCGGTGGTGGAAGCCCGCGCGATCGGCGCGACCTGCGGCGGCGTGCGGGTGTGGAGCCTGTACGTGCCCAACGGCCGCGCGCTGGACGATCCGCACTACACCTACAAGCTGGAATGGCTTGCGGCCCTGCGCAATGCGGGAACACAGTGGTTGACGGAGGATCCGCACGCACAGATCGCACTGGTGGGTGACTGGAATATCGCGCCGACCGATGCGGATGTCTGGTCACCGGAATTCTTCGAGGGCAAGACGCACACCTCCGAGAAGGAGCGCGCCGCTTTCGAGGCGATGACCGAGGCGGGCTTCACCGACGCCATGCGCCCGTTCCACCCCGGTCCCGGCGTCTACACCTACTGGGACTACACCCAGCTGCGCTTCCCCCGCAAGGAGGGGATGCGCATCGACTTCATCCTCAACTCCCCCGACCTCGCGGCCCGCGTCACCGATACGAACGTGGACCGCGAGGAGCGAAAGGGCAAGGGCGCCAGCGATCATGCGCCCGTGGTCACCGAACTGGCGGACTAGGAGTTACCCCAAGCCATTCAGATCACAGGGGGTTCCGCTGGCCGAACGAAGCACACAGATCAAACCGAAGACACCCAATCCCCCTACCAGCACGCCTCCCGCAAGGAGGTCGGTCAGGCCGCTGCCGGTGCCGAGGCTGACGGATACGGTGTCCGCCTGGGGTGCGGCATTGGGCGCATCGGCGAGGGCGGCGCCCGCGCCGACGGTGAGTGCGGTGGTGAACGCGGTGCCGATGGCGAATGCCCGAAGGGTCTGCCTCATAGCGGTGGATCTCTTTTCGTCTGAAGCCGTACAGCTCTCTGCTGGCGCTCACCATAGTGGATAGCTGACATTTCAGATTGCGTTCGGCGAGGTCCGCCGCCCCCTCTTGCTGGGGCTTGCGGATCTCGGTACGGCGCGTGAATCCCGTTACGCCGGGCGGGTTTTGATGGCGTCGCGGGAGATGAAGACGTCGTAGCTGCCGCCGGTGGCGATGACGGCATTGCCGTAGGCGGAGCGCACGAAGGGCTTGGTGTACCAGGACTGGTCCCGCATATCGGAGAAGAAGTCGCCGTCGCCGCCATTGAGGAAGATCTGGTTCTGCTTGGTGGCGACGCCGTCGAGGCGCTGGCCGAACAGGCGGGTCACCTTGTAACCGGAGTGGAAGCCGAGCGCGTTGACCCACGGTTCCAGTTCGACGATATCGGCCTGCAGGACCCACATATCGCCCTCGACTTGGTATTTCAGATGCTGCTCGTCATGTCCCTTGTCCCCGTACAGGGTCAGATCGACGTTCATCATGTGCTGCTGCCCGGCCACGGGCGAGGTCACTATGTGCGCTGCCTTCACTTCACCGGTGAGTCCGAGGAAGGTTTGCAGCAGCGTCGTGATCCAAAGGATCACCACCGCAACGAAGATCAGCGAGACAGCGCCCGCGCCGCGTCCGACGAGGACCCTGAATCCCACCTTGCGAGACTTGAGCAGCGCGGTCACCAGTAGCGCGATCGCCGCGATCACGAGCGCGGCCAGCAAGAACTGCAGCCAGCCGAAAGATACCGGGAAAACCATGCGGTAGTTGTACCCGCTGAGCGTGAAGCAACACAGCAGGTCACATACAGAACGCGCGTGTCACCCGGCGAGTCCGCAAACCTACTGCCTCAAAACGCAATCCGGCCCCGCCCCGAGGCAGTGGGGGCTACCGACTGCCCCATTATCCAATCCGGCCCCCGCACCTTGGGTGCGGGGGCCGGGAGATCTCAGCGAGCTTCCTAGAAAGCTGCTTCGTCGAGCTTCATGATGTCGTTGTCGAGGTTCTCCACGACGCTGCGCACGCCGGTGATGAGCGGCAGCTTGTTCTTCGCGAACCAGGAGGCGACGGCGATCTTGCCGGTGTAGAAGTGCTTGTCCTTCTCTGCGGCATTGCCGTCCAGCGCGGCCTGCGCGATGGCGGCGCTCTCCAGCAGTCGCCAGGAGATGACGAGATCGCCTACGGAGTACAGGAATCGGACCGAGCCGAGGCCGACCTTGTACAGCTCGTCCGGGTTCGTCTGGGCGGCCATGAGGTAGCCGGTGAGCGTGGCGGCGATGCCCTGCACATCAGTGAGGGCGGCGCCGAGCAGTGCGCGCTCGGCCTTGAGCTGATCCGGCCCGCCGTCGACGAACTTCTGGATGAGTCCGGCGACGTGCGCCAGCGCCACGCCCTTATCGCGAATGATCTTGCGGAAGAAGAAGTCCTGCGCCTGGATGGCGGTGGTGCCCTCGTACAGCGAGTCGATCTTGCAGTCGCGAATGTACTGCTCGATCGGGTAATCCTGCAGATATCCGGAGCCGCCGAGGGTCTGCAGCGATTCGGTGAGCGATTCGTAGGCGCGGTCGGAGCCGCACCCCTTGACGATCGGCAGCAGCAGATCGTTGACGCGCGCGGCGAGGTCGGCGTCGACGCCGTAGTTGGCGGCGGCGACATCGTCGTTCTGGTACGAGGAGCAGTACATGTAGAGCGCGCGCAGGCCCTCCGCGTACGCCTTCTGCGTCGCGAGGCTGCGGCGCACATCGGGGTGGTGGGTGATGGTGACGCGCGGGGCTGCCTTATCCGTCATCTGGGTCAGGTCGGCGCCCTGTACGCGCTGCTTGGCATACTCGAGAGCGTTCAGGTAACCGGTGGACAGCGCGCCGGTGGCCTTGGTGCCCACCATCATTCGCGCGTTCTCGATGACCTTGAACATCTGCGCGATGCCATTGTGCACATCGCCGACGAGGTAACCGACGGCCGGAATATCGCCACCGAAGGTGATCTCACAGGTGGGCGAGGACTTGATGCCCATCTTGTGCTCGACGCCGGTGACCAGCGCGCCGTTCTTGGCGCCGATCGCCATGGTCTCGCGGTCGAACAGGAAGCGCGGCACGATGAACAGCGACAGGCCCTTGGTGCCCGGCCCGGCGCCCTCGGGGCGGGCCAGCACCAGGTGGAAGATGTTGTCGGCGGTATCGCCCACATCGCCACCGGAGATGAAGCGCTTCACCCCGTCGATGTGCCAGGTGCCGTCGGCCTGCGCGGTGGCCTTGGTGCGGCCCATGCCGACATCGGAACCGGCGTCGGGCTCGGTGAGCACCATGGTGCCGCCCCAGCGGTTCTCCCAGGCGTGCGCGGCCCAGCGCTTCTGCTCGTCATTGCCCTCGTCGAAGATGACCTTGTGCATGAGCGGGCCCATATTGAAGAAGCTGGCCGAATTGTTCGCGGCCACAATCATTTCCTGAATGCCCCAGATGAGGGCGTTCGGCGCGGCCACGCCGCCCATCTCCTCGGGCAGGCCGAGCCCGGAGTACCCGGCGTCATTGACCGCGGCGACGGTCTTCCGCAGCAGGTCCGGCACGATGATCGTGTTGTTCGGGGCATCGAATTCGACCGGGGTGCGGTCGCCCTCGACGAAGGATTCGGCGATCGGCCCTTCGGCCAGGCGCACCACCTCGGTGAGCATGTCACGGGCGGTCTCGCTGTCGAGATCGCCGTAGGCGCCCTGATCGAGCAGCGCCCCGATTCCCAGTACTTCGAACAAGTTGAACTCGATGTCACGCAGGTTCGCCTTGTAGTGGGACACGGACGGGCCTCCTCAGCCTTAGGTCTTGATGATCAAGAGGAGGTTGCCGTAGTCTCGTGCGGTTACGCAACCGTAGGCGGACGTGGGCCAGGTCACGATAGGGGATAAATCGGGCGGCGCACCCCCGAATCCCGCTGGCTGGAACACTGCGGCGCACACAGGCCGTACCGATCGCCCCGGTACATGTCACTCCGCGATCCCACGCGCATCACTCCGGCCGGGCCGGCTATGCGCCCTTGGCAGCGCGGCCGTAAAGCTCCTTCGCCTGCGACGGCGTCACCGTGACCGGATTCTGCGGAGTGCCCGCGCGCAGGTGCTCACGGAGCAGCCGGCCCGTCATCGGCCCGATGAAGTTCGCCGCGACCGCATGCTCGAGCCGGTCATTGCTGAGCACCTTCATGGCAGCCCGCACAGCCTTCGGATAGGCGGCGTCGACCACGCCCGGCTGATCGAATCCGCCTGTGCGGCGCATCCATTCGGGCAGGGTGGCAATGGCGGCCGGGGCCACCAGGCGACTGCCGGCCCACAGTTTCATCCCGCGATCACGCGGGGTGAACAGCAGGTAGTGCATGCCCTCGTGGGCGCGCTCGGAAGAGCTGAGCCTGGGCCGCATGTCGGCGAAGTAGTCGCGGACCTCGGCGCGGGAGGTCGGCACCTCGGACGGCTTACAGGTCTGCAGTTCGGCGGCGATGACGCATTCCGCCCAGTACTGCCGCTCCTCCTCCGGGCTCAGCGGTCCGGGGCCGTACATCTCGTAGCATTTGAGCACCGAATGCCAGCCGGTGACGTGAATCCACAGCTGCGAGTCGGGATTGTTTGCGCTGTAACGCTTTCCGCTGATCGGCTCGATACCGGTCGCCTTGGCGTGCACCTGCATGAGATGTTCGGACGCCTCGATCGCCATGCGGCTGTCGGCGACGGCGGCGATCAGGAAGTAGGCGAAGGTGTGATCGAGCCGCCCGCGCGGATCGCTGTAGATGCCGCCGACATCGGCGACGGCCGCGGTGAGCGCGGGATCGAAATGCTCGAGCACCACCGAGCGCTGGAATCCGATGAGCGCGGTGGGCGCGGTCCACACCTTCCAGGTGGGCGAATCCGGCCCGAAGAAGCCGTAGTCGAGCTCACGGATGGTGCGGGCAGGTGCGTCGAATTGCGGACGCTCGGTCGCTGCCTTCACTCCCCCGCCTCCCCGGAAACTCGGCGGACGGCCGAGAGCCGTCGACGTTGAGCCCCCGTGCCGGCGGTCGGGCGCCGCACCGATTTTGGACGTACCCCGGGAGTTACCCCGACCCTCACGAAATCAGTTGTCCCGTCTCGCACTACGTGTGAATGCATAATTTCTCCTTCACGAATGGAACCATCACCCGCCGCCGCTGCGGGACGGGCGCCGACAACATCAGGGGTTCATTTCATACTGCCCGGCAAGCGCCCTGACCTGGCGCAATACCACCTCGAAGCGGACCGGGTCTGCGACCGGGCGGCGTACCAGATCGAGTGCGCGGGCCTGCTGCGCCTTGGTCGCGGAGGGCTTCGCGCTCAGGGCCACCGCGTGCTTGGAGAAGTCGCGCACGAAGATGTCGAAGAGCTGATCGAGCACATCGACATCGGCGTTCGCGATCTCGGCCTGCTCCAGAATCAGCTGGGCGTAGGGCACCATCGTGAACAGTTCGCCGAGCCCGAACAGGAAATCCACATCCGCCTGCTGCTCGCGGGTCGGGGTGGCGGCGGCCAGCAGTGTCTGCAGGCCGAGCGCCTGCTCCAGGAACACCGCGACATTCGGGATGTGCGCGAACTTCTCGAAGACCGGCTTCCAGTCGGCGAAGCGAATCCGGCCGAGGCCGCTGCTCGGACCCTGCCGCCACAGGAAGTCGTCGTCGGCAGCGTCCCGCCGGGTCGGCACGGGAGCGTAAGTGGCGCCGGCCAATTCGCTGCGCAGCTTGGGCACCAGCCCGCCGGCGCGCGGGGCGACACGGCGACTCGACCAGCTCAGCGCCTCGGAGACCGCGCGCACCGCACCCGCCGGGCTGGCGGCGGGCAGATAGCGCAGCGCGGCCAGCGCGGCATCGGCCGGGTGGAACATGTAGTTGGGCATGAACTTCAGCGACAGCGCCATATTCACGTGCACGGTGCCCTCGAGGCGCGGCAGGCCGAACATGCCGACCATGGCCATCGGGAAGTACATATCGTTCTCGAAGCCGCGGGCGGCGATCACATCCGCGAGATCCTCGTAGATCTTCTGCCCGGTGCGGGTCACCGACATCTTCTCGATGGCGCTGACCAGCAGGTAGCGGCGGTCCTTCGCATTCGCCGAGCGCATGTAGTCGATGGCGCGCTCGCTGTAGAGCTTCATGCCGATCAGTCGCGCGAAGCTGTCCGCCAGTAGCGATTTCACCTGCGGGAACTCGGTCACCTTGTGCCCGAACAGGATTCGGTTCTCCGCATGCGTGACCGCCTCGTACATGGCGTGCTCGCACGCGCCGACCGCACCGAAGCCGAGGTTGAACTTGCCGACATTGACGGTGTTCATGGCGGCGTCGAAGGCCTCACGGCCGGTGTGCAGGATATCGGCCTCGGCGACCGGGTATTTGTCGAGTTCGAATGCGGCGACGTACATCTGGGAGTCGACGACATTCTTCTGCAGCTTGTAGTTCTTGTGCCGGGAGTCGGCCGCGAAGAAGAGGTAGCCGGAGTACTCCTCGTCGGTCATCTTCCGCTGGAAGTCGGCGGAATCGATGATCGGCTTATCGGACCGGCGGCCGAAGACCGACACCATGGCGGCCTGATTGCCATTGCCGATGTAGTACTTGCCGCCGGTCGCGGTGAAGCCCGCGCCGCGCGCCTTCGGCTCGAGGATCATGTCGGTGGAGTACACATCGGCGCCGTGCGCCTGCTCGGACAGCCCGAAGGCGAAGATCTCGCCGGAGTCCAGCGCGGCCGCGGCGCGCGCCTTGGCCTCGGCATTGGCGCTCTGCCAGATCGGCCCGAGGCCGAGGATGGTGACCTGCCAGACGTACCAGTACTGCATGCCGTAGAAGCCGAGGATCTTGCTCATCATGGCGATGCGCGCGGTGTCCCAGCGCTTGTTCGGATCGCCGGCGGCCTCGGCCGCGGGGGTCAGGAAGGTGGCGAAAACGCGCTCGCTCTTGATGAAGTCGAGGAATTCCGAATACCAGACCCGATCGCGGCTGTCGGCCAGCAGGCGCACCTTGCCGAGGCTCTCGAACCAGTTGACGGTGGCGCGCAGCAGGCGCCGGGTCTCCGCATCGAATTCGGCGAACTCGTGCGTCTTCGGGTTGAACAGGGTCTCGGTCATGTCGTCTTCCTCAAGCCGGGGCGTCGGTCGCGGGCACGTTTCCTTCGCGAATGTAGCATTTTTATTCACTCACGTAGGAAACGATCTCGCAATCCCCGTGGAGCACGAAATTCACATACCGGGCCACCCGGTGCGCACCGGCCGCGACCAGCCGTTCCCCCGCCCGCCCACGCTGCTATGGTCGGTGCTCATGGGCACCGAATCGGCTGTACGACCACGCCAGCGCGCGCGGCATCTCGGGCCCGAACGCCGCCGCCCGCAGGTGCTCGACACCGCCCTCAAGATTGCCGCCGACGACGGCATCGCCGCGGTGACCATTGCCGCCGTCGCCGATCGCATGAAGGTGACCCGCCCGGTCGTCTACGCCTGCTTCGCCGATCGCGTGGAGCTCATCGAGGCGCTGCTGCGGCGCGAGGAAGACCTCATGCTCACCGGTGTGCTGGCGGCACTGCCCCGCCGCCGGGTCGAGGCCGACGAGGCCGTGTTCGTGGAGGGTTTCCGCGCCCTGCTGCAGACCGCCACCGCCCGCCCCGACGGCTGGCGGCTGCTGTACGGCAATCCCGATCCGGCCGTGGCCAGTTCCTTCGGGCGCGCCCGCGAGCTGGCCGTGGAGCGCTGCACCCGCCGCCTGCGCCCGACCCTGCGCGCCTGGGGCACCGTCGACGCCGAGCACAAACTGGCCGCACTGGTGGAATTGTGGGTGTCGGCGGGCGAGGGCGCGGTGCGCACGCTGCTCACCGAACCGGGCGACTGGACCTCGGACACGCTGGGCGAATTCGTCGGCGCGGCCGTCTATCGCGCCCTGCGGCACGCCTGAACAAACCCTGCGGCACGCCTGAACAACACTGCGCCTGAGCAATTCCGCGGCCGCGTCGGCAATCCGGTGGCTACGATGGACAAGGGACCATCAGTCAGTGGGAGACGGCGATGACGTTCTATCGACAGGTGGGGGCGGTGCCGCCGAAGCGGCACACCCAGCATCGTGATGAGCAGGGCCGGCTCTACTACGAGGAGCTGATGGGAGAAGAGGGTTTCTCCGGCGACTCCTCTCTGCTCTATCACCGCGGATTGCCGCCCGCCATTGTGGATTCGACGGTGTGGGCACTCCCGGATCAGCGCACCTACCCGAATCATCCACTGCGGCACCGGCATTTGAAATTGCACGAGCTGTTCCCCGAGGGCAGGCCCGCGGAGAGCGATATAGTCACCGGTCGGCGACTACTGCTCGGCAATGCCGATGTCCGCCTCTCCTATGTGGCCGCACTGCGGGAATCACCGCTGTACCGCAATGCCATCGGTGACGAGCTGGTCTACATCGAATCCGGCAGCGGCACCGTGGAGACGGTGTTCGGCGTGCTGCGGGTGCACCAGGGCCATCAGGTGCTGCTCCCCCGCGCGACCACGCACCGCTGGCTGCCGGACGGCCCGGAACCCTTGCGCGCCTACATTATCGAGGGCACCGGGCATATCACGCCGCCCAAGCGCTACCTCTCCAAATACGGTCAGCTGCTGGAGCACTCCCCCTATTGCGAGCGCGATCTGCACGGACCGGCGGAGCCGTTCGAGGCGCAGGGCGCCGATGTGGAGGTGCTGGTCAAGCATCGGCCCGCCGGTGAGATCGTCGGCACCCGACTGGTTTACGCCGCGCACCCGTTCGATGTGGTGGGCTGGGACGGCTGCCTGTACCCGTTCGCGTTCGATATCGCCGATTTCGAACCCCTCACCGGCCGGGTGCATCAACCGCCGCCCTCCCATCAGGCGTTCGAGGGCAACAACTTCGTGGTCTGCAATTTTGTGCCGCGCAAGGTGGACTACCACCCGCTCTCGATTCCGGTGCCGTACTACCACTCCAATGTGGACTCCGACGAGATCATGTTCTACTGCGGCGGAAACTACGAGGCGCGCAAGGGTTCCGGCATCGGCCAGGGCTCGGTATCGGTGCATCCGGGCGGGTACGCGCACGGCCCGCAGCCCGGTGCGTACGAGCGCAGCATCGGCATCGAATTCTTCGACGAGCTGGCGGTCATGGTCGATACCTTCCATCCGCTGCAGCTCGGTGCGGCCGCACAGGCCTGCGAGGACCCCGGTTATGCCTGGACCTGGTCCGGTCGCGGACCCTCCCAGTGGATTTGAGCCGAACACCGATGACGACGAGCAGGGGTGGGTATGAATAGTCGTGTGCGGATCGAGGTCCCCGCGGACTCCGGATTCGGCCCGGCGCATCTGCCGTACTGCGTGTTCCGCCCGCTGGGCGAACAGCCGCGGGTGGGTGCGCGGCTGGGCGACAGCGTCATCGATCTGGCGGTGGCGCTGGACGATCCGATGTTCGCGCAGCCCAGCCTGAACGCCTTCATGACCCAGGGCCCGCAGTGCTGGCGCGAGGTGCGGGAGCTGATCCAGGCCGCGGCCGAGCACGAATTCTCCGCCGCGGCAGTGCATTCGGTGCAGTCGATCGAGCTGGATCTGCCCGTGCGGATCGCCGACTACGTCGATTTCTACGCCAGCATCGACCATGCCACCGCCATGGGCCGCATGCTGCGCCCCGATGGCGAACCGCTGCTGCCGAATTGGCGGCATCTACCGGTGGGCTATCACGGCCGGGCCGGCACGGTGGTGGTATCGGGCACCGAACTCACCCGCCCGCAGGGTCAGCGCCGGACCGAGTCCGGCACACCGGATTTCGGGCCGACCCGCCGCCTGGATATCGAGGCCGAGCTGGGCTTCCTGGTGGGCGCGGGTTCGGATCTGGGCGCTCCGATCCCGACCGGCGACTTCGCCGAACACGTTTTCGGCGTGGCCCTGGTGAACGACTGGTCGGCCCGCGATATCCAGGCCTGGGAGGGACAGCCGCTCGGCCCGTTCCTCGGCAAGTCCTTCGCAACCACGCTCTCGGCCTGGGTGACGCCCCTGGAGGCCTTGGTGGCGGCGCGGATTCCCCTGCCGGAGCAGGATCCGGAGCCGCTGCCCTATCTGCGCGACAGCGCGCCCTGGGGCCTGGATATCGAGCTGGCGGTGGAGTGGAACGGGCAGCAGGTCAGCACTCCCCCGTTCGGCCGCATGTACTGGTCCCCGGCGCAGCTGCTGACGCATATGACGGCCAACGGCGCGTCCACCCGCACCGGCGATCTGTTCGCCTCCGGCACCATCTCCGGGCCGGAACGGCAGGAGCGGGGTTCCTTCATGGAATTGAGCTGGGGCGGCAGCGAGCCGATCGATCTGGACGGGGTGCCGCGCACTTTCCTGGAGGACGGCGACGAGGTGGTGGTCACGGCCACCGCACCGGCGGCGGGTGGCGGGCGGCTGACTCTCGGTGAGGTGCGGGGCCGCATCGCGAAGCAGTAGAGGCCTATCGCTGAGTAATAGCTGATCGATATGTCCATGACCATGGTCACTGTCGATCGCTAGGAAGAACTCAGGAACGCTACCGTTCCGAAGTCGAATGACTTCGGAGGGTGTGCGTCAATGCTGACCAATCTTGCCCGGTTCGCCATGACGCGCCCGCGCGCCGTCCTGGTGGCCGCACTGTTGCTGATGATCATTTGCGGTGGCTTCGGCGCCACCGCGAAATCGCATATGGTCGGCGGCGGCTACCTCACCCCCGAGCTGGAGTCGGTGCAGGCCAACGACTTCATCGACAAGCACTTCCCGGGCGGCAACCCCAATCTGATCGTCATGGTCAGCACCGATGCCGGGGTCAACAGTCCCGCGGCACGCCAGGAGGCGCAGAGCGTCACCGATCGGCTCACCCAGGATCCGAATGTGACCGGGGTGCAGTCGTATTGGACCAATCTGACGTCCCGTCCGGATCTGGCCACCGCACTGCGCAGCAAGGACAGTCATCGCGGCCTGATCATGGCCACCATCCTGGGCACCGATAACGAGGTGCAGAACCGGGCCGTGGCGCTCAGCGCGGATATCAACGGCGACCGCGAGGGTGTGCAGGTGCGGGTCGGCGGTATGGCCGGCAGTTTCGCGGATATCAACCATCAGGTGGAGAAGGACCTGATCCTGGCCGAATCCATTGCCGTGCCGGTCTCCGGGCTGCTGCTGGTCCTGGTGTTCGGCAGTGTGATCGCGGCGGCGCTGCCACTCATGGTGGGGTTCTTCGCGATTGCGGCGACCCTCGGCATTCTGCGGCTGATGACCGTGTTCATGGACGTCTCCATCTTCGCGCTGAATATGACCAGCGCGCTGGGCTTGGCCCTCGCCATCGATTACAGCCTGTTCATAGTCAGCAGATACCGCGAGGAACTCGGCAACGGTCTCGACAGCCGGGCCGCCATTCTGCGCGCGGTGCAGACGGCCGGGCGGACCGTGGTGTTCTCCGGGCTGACGGTCGCTCTGGCCCTGGCCGCGCTGGCGGTGTTCCCGCAGCCGTTCTTCAAATCCTTCGCCTATGCCGGTGTCGCGGTCGTGGCCGCCGCGGTGGGTGCGGCGGTCCTGCTGCTGCCCGCCGCGCTGATCCTGCTCGGCGACCGTGTGAATGCCTGGGATCTGCGAAAGCCGCTGCGGCGTCTGCTGGGTCGCGGTGAGCGGACCGTGGTGCGTGCCGAGGACAGCGGCTGGTATCGACTGGTATCGGGCGTCATGAAGCGGCCGGTCCCGGTAGCCGTAGCTGTCACCGCGATTCTGCTGCTGCTCGGAACCCCTTTCCTGTCAGCACATTTCGGCACGCCCGACGATCGAATGATCGGCACCTTCGCCTCCAGCCGTCAGGTCGGTGATGCGGTGCGCGGAGACTTCAACGCGAATATGGCTTCCAGCGCGGTGGTCGTACTGCCCGGATTCCACGGCTCACCCACCGAGATTCGCGACTACGCAACGGCATTGGCGAAGGTGCCCGGAGTGCCCGCGGTGCTGTCGAGTGACGGCGTGTACGCCGACGACGGCACCGGCGTGCGCAAGGTGGCGGCGGGGATTTCGCAGATGGCCGGGCCGGATGGAGCCTATCTGTCCATCGGTACCAGGGAATCGCCCTTCACCGAGGCAGGCAAGACGCAGCTGGAAGCACTGCGTGCGGTACCTGCGCCCGGTCCGGTGCTGTTCGGTGGTGCGGCGGCGCTGAACAAGGACACCATGGACTCGGTCATCTCACGACTTCCGCTGGCAGGGGCGGCAATCGCGGTGATCACCCTCATCCTGCTGTTCCTGTTCACCGGCAGTGTGGTGCTGCCGGTGAAGGCGCTGCTGCTGAATGTGCTGTCCCTGACGGCCACCTTCGGCGCCATGATCTGGATCTTCCAGGAAGGCCACCTGGCGGGCGTCCTCGGATTCACCCCCACCGGCAGCGTCGACATGTTCATGCCGATCCTCATGTTCTGCCTGGCCTTCGGCATGTCCATGGACTACGAGGTCTTCCTGCTCTCCCGCATCCGCGAGGAATGGCTGGCCTCCGACCGCACCCCCGAAGCCAACACCCGCTCAGTGGCCCTCGGCGTAGCCCGAACCGGCAAAATCTTCACCGCCGCAGCAGGCCTGATGGCAGTAGTCCTCCTGGCAGTAGCCACCTCCGAAGTCACCGCCATGAAACTCTTCGGCATAGGCCTGGCCCTGGCAGTAATAGCCGACGCAACAGTAATCCGAGCCCTCCTGGCCCCCGCCCTGATGCGCCTGATGAGCACCACCAACTGGTGGTCCCCCAAACCCCTAGCCGCCCTACACAAACGAATCGGCCTGGAAGAAACCCCCACCGACCACCCAACCCCCATTCCCCAACAAGAACCCGCCCTGACAAAGCAATAACCAGCCACCACCTATGAGGAGCCGGAAGGAATTCGGACAGTGAGGGTTTGGTCTGTCAGGCTGCCTGGTTCTGTTCGGACCATTCGGACTCTACCTCGTTGGGTGTGCGGTAGCCAATCGCTGAGTGCAGCCGAATCTGGTTGTACCGCAACTCGATATAACGAGTGATGTCTTCCTCGGCAGCTGCCCTGGTCCGATAGTGCGTCCGGTAGACACGTTCATTCTTCAAGGTCCCGTTGAATGATTCGGCCCAGGCGTTGTCGTAGCAGACCCCGGTCCGCCCCACCGACCGGAGAATGTTCAATTCCTTCGCGACACCGGCGAACTCCGCGGACAGATATTGAGTACCGCGGTCGGAATGGAATACCGTGACCCCTGGCACGAAAGCAACTGTGCGGCAAGCCATTCGCAACGCGTCTGTGACGAGTTCGGCACGCATGTGTTCGGCCATCGCGTAGCCGACTACCTTCTTGGAAAAACAATCCAGCACAGTCGCGAGATAGAGCCAGCCCTCCGCAGTACGAACGTAGGTGATGTCGCCGACCAGCTTGAGGCCGGGCCGGTCGGCGGTGAAGTCACGCCGTACCAGGTCCAGCAACACGCCTGCGTCGCCGGCGAGGGTCGTGACCGGCCGGAACGGGCGCGGCTGGCAGGCCACCAAACCCAACTCACGCATGATCGACCGCACCGTCTCCGGATCGGCGATGGTGCCCCACCGGGCGAGCTGAGCGTGGACGCGACGATACCCATACGTGCCGTCGGAATGTTCGAACGCGAATTGAACTTCAGCAGAAAGGATCTCGCGCCGAACAGTGGTCACCGAGACCGATCTGCTCTTCCAGTCATAATAGCCGGACCTGGATACTTTCGACCACCTGCACATCCTGGAGACCGGGTAGTTTCCTTCTTCGGATTCGATGAACGCGTACTTCGCGGTCACCGGAACCTCTTCGCGAAGAAGGCCGCCGATTTTCCCAGGAACTCGTTCTCCGCCTCCAACTCTCGCACCCGGCGCTCGAGTTCGGCCAACCGCGCCTTATCAGGTATCGACAACTCCGGCTCCACGACCACATGGGTTTGCCGATAGTTCTTCACCCAGTAGTTCAAGGTCTGCTCGATCAACCCCAACTCGCGCGCAACCTCGGCCACCGTCCGTGACCGCTCGACCACTTCTCTGGCCGCCGCCTCACGAAACTCCGGCGAATACCGCGTATTCTTCCGTGCCACAACAACTCCGTTCGGTGAACCCCGACTCTACTTCGGGGCCACTGTCCGAGAACCTTCCAGCGCCTCACCTAAGCCCTCGAACCAAAAGCTCTTCGTGTTTTGTTCTCGAGAACGGCACCACAGCCGGTCGACCCCGCTGGTACCGCAGGTTCGCTCCTGACTGCGGAAGGTAAATCGGGTACCCCTCCCCACGTGCCCAGCACGGCCATCTCGGGCTTTGCCCGCACCCCGTGCTGACCAACCCTGCCCGGGAGGCAAGAAACCCAGGTGCACCGACCGTTTCGGCATAGAAACCGTCGGCCACCGGGGATGGAACAGCGGGTCTCTCAGTGGCACAACGGTTATCGGGTCTGTGCCGTGCGGATATCTGCTGTGTGGTCGGGGAGAAGGGTTGTGTGGTGCCCTCTTCGGGAGGGTTTCGAGGCCGAGATGAGGCCGGTGCACCTGGGTTGTATGCGTCGAGAGGCAGTGGTGGGTCACTGGGTGCGGGCAGGGCCCGAGATGGCCGTGCTGGTGGCGCCGGGTGGGGTACCCGATTTACCTCCCGCAGTACGGATATACCTGCGGTACCGGCGGGGTCGATCGGCTGTGGTCCCGTTCTCGAGACGGAAGACGAAAAGACCACAGAATCAAAGAACAAGGACGCCCGGAAACAAGGGATCGAAAACCAAAACCCCGAAAAACCTTGTCCGGCAACGACCTCTAGCACCGACAGGATCAACCTGTCGGTGACACAAGGGGCAGGAACCTATTGTCGCGGTGGCGGTGGGGCGACCCGGCGCAGCACCCGGTACCGCATCGGGGACAACCCCCAGGCACGACACACCGGGCGAGGGCGCAGGGACGGCGGAGCCTCAGCCATCAACTCACCAGGATGATGCAGATGATTGACCTGCGGAGTCCCGGACGGGTCCACATGCGCAGGGGCGATCCACGCGGTACGGCCCGGGAAGTCTGAATCCGCACCGAGTTTGATCGTCTTCCACCCGCGCGGGCCGTCCTTGACCAGGGCGTGGCAGTGATCGCACGCCAAGGTCAGGTTCTCGATGTCGGTGCGGCCACCCTTGCAGAACTCGGTCACATGATGCACTGCCGCCATACTCGCCGGAGCCGAGCAACCCGGACGGGTGCAGCCACGCTCGGTGGCGATCAACGCCAACCGCTGCGCCGGATTCGCCAACCGGGCCTCGCCCAGGTGCAGCGGCATGCCGTCCTTGTTCTTCACCAACACGAACGTCTTCGAGCGGCGGGCCACCAACTTCAACGCCTCAGGAACAGGCACCGTCCCACCGGTCGCGGTGGTAGCCACCCCGGCCACGCGTTCCACGTCCTCGATGCTCATGGTGAGGATGGTCGAGACCGGCAGCCCGCGGTGGGAGCCGAGCTTGGCCGGGTTGAAGTCCGGGTGCAGCACCGCCAGCAACGCATCATGCTGGCGCTGCACCTTCGTGCGCTCGTCGCGGGCCGCGCAGGCTTCGAGTACGTCCCGGGGGATCGGGTTGTCCTCGTCCTCGGCCCACGGGCTTTCCTTGTCCGCGGGGTTGCACATGCCCGGACGCGCCAGCTTGGCCATGACCGCATCGAAGGCCCCACGCGCATCGGGGGTGAGTTCGACGGTGAGGGTGGACATCAGGTCGTAGCGTTGCGGACTCGCACTCGCCGACCGCAGCCGTTGCCGGTCGTCATCGTCGGTGAGTGTGCCGTCCGGGTCGAGGTAACCGAGGATCCGCTCCCCGATCCGAGGCAGATGTGTCGGATCCAAAGCGCGTGCTTGCCGGGCCAGTTCTTCTTCGGCGTAGGCGCGGGCTTCGGCGGGGACCTTGCTGGGCAGCCGGTTCATGACCTGCCGGATCACCCGCACATGATCGAGGGAGATCGCCCCGTCATCGAGAGCCTGGGCCGAGCACGGCAGTATCGGGGCCGGGTCGGGTTCGTCACCGACGCGGTGCCAGACGGCGAGGTCTTCGGCGGTGCGCCACCGGTTGATCGCATCCCCGTGCGAGATGTGCAGCACCGCTTGCAAATACAGGGCCGGGCTCCCGGAACCGTTCTTGGTGGGCAACGACCGGGCACAGGCTTGTACGATCAGGTCTCGTTGCACTGACGCCAACCGGCGGGTGCTGGTTTCGATCTGCTGCATCAACTCGACGATGTCGGTGTCGGGCAACGGAATCAACGACAGGGTGGTGAGGGTATCGACCGCCGCGACCAGTGCGGCTGCACTGGCCGTGATTGCGGTTTCTTCCCTTGATTCCATGCCTCTATTCTACCGCTGGAAAACAGACCCGGAAAGGCGAATTCCGTTGTGATATAAGGCTATTCAGAATATTCGGGTTTTATCATTTGCTCTTGTTCTTCTTCTCATCCAGGCGATCTTGTCTTTTACCGCTCGCCCCGTCGACCGCTATCGACCACTGCGATGAATCGGGTCAGGTCCTCGGTCAATGTCTCTACGGTGTCGGCGGCTTCGCCGTCGTCGTGATGGTGCAGCCAGTCGGCGACCAGTTCGAACATGCCTCCGATGGTGGCGAGGCATAGGGCTAGGCCCTGGCGGTCGGTGAGTGAATTCTGTTGTGGCCATTGCTGGTTGAGGAAGGCGGCGGCCCAGCGGCGGTTGCTGCGGCGTTTGGCTTCGACGGCGGGGGAGATTCCGCCTGCTTCGCCGAAGGTGACCTTGGCCAGGCGGGGGTCGTCGGCGATGGCGTGTACGAAGGCGGTGGTGAGGGCGCGCAGGCGGTCGGGCCAGTCGTGGCCCTCGGTGTCGGCGGCGGTTTCCGCGACCCGCTGCTGGATCTGTGCGGTGATCTGTTCCAGCAGTGCCGTATAGCACGCCTCCTTGCTGTCGAAATGGTCGTAGAAGCCTTTGGTGCCGACGTAGGCCTGCTGACAGATCTGCTCGATCGACGTTCCCGAATAGCTTTGCCGGGCAAAGAGTTCGGTGGCGGCGGCGAGCAGTTGCCGGCGCCGTTGCGCGCTGCGCTCGTCCGCGTCGAGGCCGCGGATCCGGCGCCGCACGGGGGTCCGGTCTGGCGCCGCGGCCGGTTTGCTGCGGGTCATGCCATGACGATAGCCGGGTGCGTTTCAGAAAGACATCTTGTTGACAACAGGGTGCCGTGTTGTAATCGTCGTCACGTCGATGACGAAGGGAACAGACGTGGCTATCAATGGGGATCGCCGGCGGAGGGGGTGGCGGCGGTTTACCGCGGCCGCGCTCTCGACGGCAATGACGGCATCCATCGCGGTGCTGCTGGGGGGCGCGGCCACGGCACCGGCCGCCGCACAGCCGGAACCGGTGAACGTCGACCAGTTCTACAGTGCGCCAGACGGTTTCGAATCGACTGCACCGGGCACCATCCTGCGCTCCCGCGAAGTGCAGCTGGCGGTGCTCACCGTACTGCCGGTGCATATTCGGTCCTGGCAATTGCTTTATCGCACAACCGATCTGAACGGACAGCCCGCGGTCGCGGCCACCACCGTCGCGATTCCGGAGGGCGCCGATACCTCGCACGGCCGCCCGCTCGTATCGCATCAATTCTTCTACGACAGCACCTCGCCGAACTGCGCACCGTCGTACGTCCTGCAGCAGGGCGGCGGATTGCCCGCGCTGGAGGGCATCCACTCCACGGTCGAGTACCTGGAGCTGGCGGCCTCGATCAGCCAGGGCTACGCCATCAATGTTCCCGATTACGAAGGGATTTACGGGCACCTCGCGGTGGCCAAGGAACCCGGCTACATGATTCTGGACAGCGTGCGCGCGGCGGAGAGTTTCTCCCCGCTCGGCCTGGACGGTGTCAATACCCCTGTCGCACTGTGGGGTTACTCCGGCGGTGGCATGGGCAGCGGGTGGGCGGCGGAGATGCAGCCGACGTACGCACCCGAGCTGAACATCAAGGGCATCGCCATGGGCGCGCCCGTCTCGGACGTGGAATCGCTTCTGCACGTGAACGGTTCGATGTTCGCCGCGCTCATCGGCGTCGGCATCGCCTCACTGCGCAATGCGTATCCGAAGTTCGCGGACGCCGTCGACCGCTATATGACACCGGAGGGCCGGGCGATCATGGATCGCACTGCCAACCAATGTCTGCCGCGCAATGCGCTCACCCTCATGTTCACCGACTACCAGCGCATGCTGACCATCCCCATCGCCGATTTCCTGGCCCTGCCGGAGGTCAAGGAGGTCTTCGATTCGACTGTGCTGGGCAGCAATCCGCCCACCGCGCCGACCATGGTCTACCAGGGCGTCTACGACGAGGCCGTGCCCTGGTACACCAACGATCGCATGGTGCAGCAGTGGTGTGACGGCGGCACCTCGGTCTACTACAAGCGCGACCATCTCAGCGAACACCTGACCCTGACCACCCTCGGCATGGCGGACGCCTTCAACTGGATCAACGGCCGGTTCGCACCCGGCGCACCTGATCCGGTCGGCTGCCGCACCGACAATGTGGTCACCATGCTCGCCAATCTGGACGCCCTGGCGACCCAGACCGAGATCAGCCTGAACGCCACCTTCGGCGCACTGGGCTGGCCCATCGGCCCGCAGGAGCACTGACCCGCTGGGCGGTCGCTCGTGCGGCCGCCCAGTTCCCGCGTGTCACCTGCGCGAACAGTTCTGTGTGATTGTCCGAGTCCGCGCACTCCGGCAACCCGGTAAGGTCGGCCACGGTAATCATGCCAACGGGGGCTCGCACCAGCGGGCTGAGAGGACGGCTAGCCCATTCGGGCGGAGCAGGGCCGTCGACCGTATGAACCTGACCGGGTAATGCCGGCGTAGGGAGGATTCACATGTCATCGAAGTCTGTCGTGCCCAAGGGCGGTTCCGCCGTGGTCGACACCGTGACAACCGGGCCCATTCAGGGCAGCGTCAAGCATTACGAGCAGGTCGAGGCCGGCGGCACGACGCTGCGGATTCCGGTGCGGCGCATCAACCTCACCAATGGCGAGAAGTTCGACGTCTACGACACCTCGGGGCCGTACACCGACGACAATGCCGTGATCGACCTGCAGGCCGGGCTGCCCAAGGTGCGCGACACCTGGACCAAGCCCGATGTCCCCGGTCCGCGCACCCAGCTGGCCTGGGCGCGCGCGGGCATCATCACCCCGGAGATGCACTTCATCGCGGCCCGCGAAGGCGTCGACGCCGAACTGGTATGCGATGAGGTCGCCGCCGGCCGCGCCGTGATTCCGGCCAACCACAATCACCCCGAGTCCGAGCCGATGATCATCGGCAAGAAGTTCCTGGTGAAGATCAACGCCAATATCGGCAACTCGGCCGTGAGCTCCTCCATCGCCGAGGAGGTGGAGAAGATGGTGTGGGCCACCCGCTGGGGCGCCGACAACATCATGGATCTGTCCACCGGCAAGAACATTCACGAGACCCGCGAATGGATTCTGCGCAACTCCCCCGTCCCGGTCGGCACCGTGCCGATCTACCAGGCGCTGGAGAAGGTGAACGGCGATCCCACCCAGCTTACCTGGGAGCTGTACCGCGACACCGTCATCGAGCAGGCCGAGCAGGGCGTCGACTATATGACCGTGCACGCGGGCGTGCTGCTGCGCTATGTGCCGCTCACCGCCAAGCGTGTCACCGGCATCGTCTCGCGCGGCGGCTCGATCATGGCGGCCTGGTGTCTGGCGCATCATCAGGAATCGTTCCTGTACACCAACTTCCGCGAACTCTGCGAGATCCTGGCCAAGTACGACATCACCTTCTCGCTCGGTGACGGCCTGCGCCCGGGTTCGGTCGCGGATGCCAATGACGAGGCCCAGTTCGCCGAACTGCGCACCCTCGGCGAACTCACCAAGATCGCGAAATCCTATGGCGTGCAGGTGATGATCGAGGGCCCCGGCCACGTCCCCATGCACAAGATCGTGGAGAACGTGCGGCTGGAGGAGGAGCTCTGCGAAGAGGCCCCCTTCTACACCCTCGGCCCGCTGGCGACCGATATCGCGCCCGCCTACGACCACATCACCTCGGCCATCGGCGCGGCCATCATCGCCCAGGCCGGCACCGCCATGCTCTGCTACGTCACGCCCAAGGAGCATCTGGGCCTGCCCAACCGGGACGACGTCAAGGTCGGCGTGATCACCTACAAGATCGCCGCCCATGCCGCCGATCTGTCCAAGCAGCACCCGCACGCCCAGGACCGTGACGACGCACTGTCCAAGGCGCGCTTCGAATTCCGCTGGCACGACCAGTTCGCGCTCTCCCTGGATCCCGATACGGCCCGGGAGTACCACGACGAGACGATGCCCGCGGAGCCCGCCAAGACCGCGCACTTCTGCTCCATGTGCGGCCCGAAGTTCTGCTCCATGCGCATCTCCGCGGATGTCCGCGAATATGCCGAGAAGCAGGGGCTCACCGATGTGGCGGCCATCGAGGCCGGCATGGCCGAGAAGTCGGCCGAATTCGCCTCGACGGGCAATCAGGTCTATCTGCCGGTCGTCTCCTAGAACACACGTAATACGCACTGGGCGTGCACTACTCGGTTCCTGGCCGAGTGGTGCACGCCCGGTTCGTCCGCGCCGGCGAGTGTTCACCGGCGTTGTTGCGGCACAACCTATTTCTTATCGGCGGTGAGCGTTCCCCCGATGGCCCAGCTGTCGGTGGGGACCTCCTGGATCCACACCTGCACGGCCTCGGCGGGAATCTGCAGCGCGTCGACAAAAGCGTCGGTCACCCTCCGCACCAGCTCGCGCTTGAGTTCGACGGTGCGGGGGCCCTGCTGAATGGTGACGATGGGCATGACTGCTCTCCTCTGCGATGTGCCGAATTCGATTGGCCCCGTCCGATTTCCGGTTCTTCCGGCGGCCTGAGAACAGTTCACCGCAGCGCGGAGCGCGAACCAATGGCCAGTGCGTTCACATTGCGATAAGCAATCCTTATCGTGCGTCCGAACCCGCCTGCTCGCTCTCGGAAATCAACCTGACCAGCAGATTCAACTGCGGCGACACGGCGCCCGACCGGACCGCCAATCCGATGGGCAGCGACATGCCCGCCTCCGCGAACGGCCGGAACGCCACCCTCGGGTTATGCACCAGGCGAGCGTTCGACGCGTAGACGACGGTCCACATCGGCGCGCCGGCGCCCACCGCGGCCATGGTGTCCTGCAAGGTGCTGGAGGCGGGCGAGGGCAACGGGACGGGCTCGAAACCGGCACGCTGACAAGCCGAAAGCACCAGATCCACCAGCGCCGGATGCTCACGCCGCTCGATCAGCCGGATCGGGAGCGAGGCCAGATCGGCAAGGCGGACCGTCTCCTGCGCGGCCAGCGCATGCCGGGCGGGCAATGCCACCACGAGCGGATCATCCCAGGCCGGAAGCAGATCCAGCTCCGGACTGTCCTGCGGCGACCGCACGAACGCGGCATCCAATCGCCCGTCGGCCACCTGCTTGATCCGCTCCTGCACCGGCAGCGCGACCAATTCGACCCGCACCTGCGGCGCCCGCTCGGCGAACCCCTCCAGCAGCGCGTCCAACCGCTCCCCGAGCCCGGTCACGGTGCCGAGCCGGAAGACCTCCGCGCGCCCGCCTGCCAGATCCGCCACCGACGCCCGCGCCTGATCGGCCGCCGCCAGCACGGCGCGCGCCCCGGGCAGGAACCGCATTCCCGCCTCGGTCAACCGCACCCGGCGCGGGGAGCGTTCCAGCAGTTGCACTTTCAGGTCCCGCTCCAGCCGCTGCACCTGCTGGCTGACCGCCGGCTGCGCAATATGCAATCGCTCGGCGGCCCGCCCGAAGTGCAATTCCTCGGCCACCGTCACGAAGTATCGCAGCTGACGCAGTTCCATCTACTGTTCCTGAATCCTACTGCGCCTGAATCGAACTCACGTCGACGGGAAGCTTCGGACCGCCGTCGCCCGGCCCCATTTTCTCGTCCGTTCCACCCGCCGCGACCTTGTCGAGCACCGCCAGCCCGGCCGTGTCGATGGTCCCGAAAACGGTGTACGAGGGCGGCAATTGCGAATCACCGTAGACGAGGAAGAACTGGCTGCCGTTCGTGCCCGGACCGGCATTCGCCATGGCGAGCGTGCCGCGCGGGTACAGCACCGGCCCGGAGGCCGCCGCGGCATCGGTGGAGCCGAAGGTGTCGGTCGGATACTCGTCATCGAATTCGTATCCGGGACCGCCCATTCCGGTACCCGTCGGATCACCGCACTGCAGGACCTTCAAATCGTCGGCGGTGGTCAACCGGTGGCAGTGCGTGCCGTCGAAGTAGTGCTGCGCCACCAGACTGCTGAAACTATTGACGGTGCAGGGTGATTCGGCGCTGTTGAGACTCAGCCCGACGCTCCCCTGCCCGGTCGCCATCACATACTGCGTCACCGAAGAGCTCGTATTCGCCGGAACACCATCGGTTTTCGGCAACTGCGCCTGCCCCTGCTGCGCCCCGGCCTTCGTCCGGTAGACACAACTCACCGCGGCGGGTTTCGTGCCGGGAGCCGGTAGTGCGCCACCGGCCGGTGCGGCCGGTGCGGTGGTGGAATCAGGGGCCGATTCCGGGGCCGACGCGGCGGCCGACGTCGTCATGGGCAGGGCGGTGCCCGACTCCTCGGACTTCTTCGAATAGACGACCGCCGCGACCGTGAGCACGACAAGCGCCACCACCACCGCGGGAATGGCCACCAGCAGCCACTTCGGCACCGATCGGCGCGGCGGACCCGGGGGCGGATATCCCGGACCGGGGCCGTAAACCGGCGGACCGGGCGGATAGGCGCCCGGTGGCAGCGGAGGCGCGGGATACGCGTCCCGTGCCGGATGAACCGGTTGCTGCTGTGGCGGCATGCCCGCCGGATCCTGATTCATGCTGTCCTCTCACCTGCGCTACCCGCCGCACCTTACCCAGGTGCTGTTACCGGCCGGTTCTGATGAGGATCGCGCCACTACTCGGGCGAGTAGTAGGTGCCGCCACCGGCAATGTGCGGGAAGTTGGTGTCGATGGTGACCTGGACACGACCGGGGCCGGTCGGAAGGGTTTCCGGGACCCAGAGCGCATCGGTGGGGCCGAAGGGGGTGTCGTCACCGAGCGGGACCGGCGGGAAGGTGCCGCTCGCTCCGCTGTCGAGGTTCTTCCAGCTGAGGGTCGCGGTCGCGCCGCAACCGCCGGTCAGCACGGGCAGATAGGTGAAATCGGCTCGCACCCACACGGTTTGCCTGCCGTAGAAGGTGTTCTGCGGGTCGTGGAACGCCACAATCTGACCGGCGCAGGGGAAGGCCCCGCCGCCGATCGTATAGGCGGGCGTGAATGTGGTGACAGGATCGGCCTGGGCCGGTGCGGCTACGGCGAGCAGGGCGCCGGCGGCGAACGGAACTGCGAGCAATGAGCGGAACCAGCGCATCGAAACTCCTGTGGTCGATAACGGGGGTACGGCCTATGTGTCGAGGACGAGACCGCAAACGCTACGCGGGACTAAAGATTCGGGCGGCGAGTCGCCGGAATCAGCGGCCGGGCGGTTGCCAGCGGTGTGCGAATTCGTTCGGGGCCGGGGGTGGACCCGGCAGATCTCCGGCGCCGGTCAGGCCGTCGATGAGCAGCGCCAGGACGCGGCGGCGCAGCTGGGCGGCACGCTGCGGGTCGGGAAGTGTGATGGCGGCACAGGATTCGAGGATCAGGCCCAGGTCCGGGGTGGTGACATCCTTGCGCAGCCTGCCGGATTCGCGTGCGCGGCGCAGGATCTCGTCGTTCAGCTCGGCGGAGCGCATGACATCCGGGACGATCGACTCGTCGGGCGTGAAGGTGCCGGCCAAATGTGTTGTCAGCGAATGCACGTCGGCATCCACGACGCGTTCCAGGAAGCCCACGAAGCCGTGCCAGCCGTCCGGATCCGTCAGCGCCGCTTCGGCTTCGATGTTGTAGCGGCGCAGCCCGTCATAGCAGAGCGTGCGCAGCAGATCCTCCTTGCTGGGGTAGCGGCGGTAGAGCGCGCTGATACCGACCCCCGCGCGCTCGGCCACCGCCGAGATGGGGGCCTTGGGTTCGGCGAGGAAGACATCGCGCGCGGCGGCCAGGATGAGCTCGTCATTGCGGGCGGCCTGCGCCCTGCGGCCGGGCAGAGCGCGCTGAGCTGGGACTTCGACTGATTCGGGCATGAATCGAGAATACCACTTGAACGGAATGATCCGTTCCGCTATGGTTGAAACAGAACGAAACATTCCGTTCCAACAAGGAGAACATCATGACCGCCATCCGCCCCTTCCGCATCGACGTCCCCCAGGCCCAGCTCGACGATCTGGCCGATCGACTGCACCGGGCGCTGTGGCCGAACGAGCTCCCCGGCGTCGCCGATGCCTACGGCGTCCCCAACGACCGCATTCGCGGCCTGGCCGAGTACTGGGCGCAGAGCTTCGACTGGCGGGCCCTGGAGGCGAAGCTGAACTCCTACCCGCAGTTCACCACCGAGATCGACGGTGAGGACATCCACTTCCTGCACATTCGCTCCGAGCGCCCGGATGCCACGCCGGTCGTCCTGACCCACGGCTGGCCGGGTTCGATCCTGGAGTACCTGGACGTCATCGCACCGCTCACCGCACCCGAATCCGCCGATGATCCGGCCTTCCACGTGGTCATCCCGTCACTGCCCGGCTTCGGCTTCTCCGGCCCGACCCGCAGCACCGGCTGGAACCGCTTCCGCACCGCCCGCGCCTGGATCGAGCTCATGAATCGCCTGGGGTACAGCCGATTCGGGACCATCGGCAATGACGGCGGCTCGTTCGTCGCACCCGAAATGGGGCGCATCGCCCCGGAGCAGGTCATCGGAGTCCATGTGACACAGCTGTTCTCGTTCCCCTCGGGCGATCCGGCCGAGATGGCGGACCTGTCCGAGGAGGATCTGGCCGGACTGCAGCAGCTGCAGTGGTTCTACGAGAACAAGATGGCCTTCAGCTCACTGCACGGCCAGCAGCCGCAGACCCTGGCCTTCGCACTCGCGGATTCGCCGATCGGGTTGCTGGCATGGAACGCACAGCTTTTCGGCGAGAGCCTCGACAATGAATTCGTGATCGGCAATGTGGCGATCTACTGGCTGACCGGCACCTCGGGGTCCTCGATCCGGTTCTACTACGAGGACCAGCACGCCACCGAGCAGCCGACCGAACCGACCACCACGCCGACGGCGCTGGCCATGTTCAAGGGCGATTTCCAGTCCATTCGCCGCTTCGCGGACCGCGATCACAAGAACATCGTGAGCTGGCACGCCTACGACGTGAGCCCGGATTCCACCAGCGCCAATGACGCGGCCGGGCACTACGCCGCGCACGAGGCACCCGAGGTTTTGATCGCCGATATCCGGCAGTTCTTCGCCCAGCTGAGCTGAATCTCGCAGCAGCGGCCCGCATTCCGTGATCGGAGTGCGGGCGCTGACGCGCCTCAGGCGTGCTCGTGGGCCGGGCCCCAGGACGGGAAGGGGTCCCGGAAGCCGAGCCACGCCTGCCGCCCGGATTCCATTTCGGCGTCGGTGAGCAGTGCGGAGTACAGCAGATCCCGCACATGCGGGCGATCGAGCTTCACCCCGATGAAAACGATTTCCTGACCGGGCTGCATTTCCAATGCGGACCAGTACGCACCCGCCTCGAAGGTCAGATTGGGCCCGGCCTGCGACCAGATGGCCGCCATATCCGGACGGCTGGCGAGCCAGAAGAAGCCCTTGCTGCGCAACAGCCGATGCAGTTGTGCCAGTGCGGCATCCAGGCGTTCGGGATGGAACGGCCGATCGGCGGTGAAGGTGACGCTGCTGATCCCGTATTCCTCGGTCTCCGGGGTGTGCCCGCCCGCGAGCTCGGAGTCCCAGCCCTCGAACTGGGCGGCGATATCCGGGTTGTAGAGACCGGTGCCGAGCACCTCCGCCAACTCCACCACGCCGTGCGAAGCGTGCACGATCCGCGCGGCCGGATTGAGCCGCCGGATCGTAGCCTCCACGGTGCCAACGGCTTTCGCGCTCACCAGATCGGTCTTGTTGAGCACCAGGACATTCGCGAACTCGACCTGATCCACCAGCAGATCGGCAATCGTGCGCGCATCCCCCTCGCCCGCTTGCAGATTCCGCTCCGCGAGCGCCTGCCCCTGCACCACCTCGGCGAGGAAGGTGGAGGCGTCCACCACGGTCACCATGGTGTCGAGCCGGGCCAGCTCGCCGAGGGTGAAACCGTCCTCGAATTCCCATTCGAAGGTGGCGGCCACCGGCATGGGTTCGGAAATGCCGGTGGATTCGATGATCAGCTGATCGAAGCGGCCCTCGCGGGCCAGCTGACCCACCGATTCAATGAGGTCCTCGCGCAGGGTGCAGCAGATGCAGCCATTGGTGAGTTCGACGAGCTTCTCCTGCGTGCGGTCCAGATGCCCCTGGCCGGCCACCAGGGCCGCGTCGATATTCACCTCGCTCATGTCATTGACGATGACCGCCACCCGGCGGCCCTCGCGATTGGCCAGGATGTGGTTGAGCAGGGTCGTCTTACCCGCGCCGAGGAAGCCGGAGAGCACGGTCACGGGCAGCTTGGCGGGTTCTCGGTCCGAAGTCATGGGGTAATGATAATGGTTTTCATTAACAGCGACAGGGTGGGGTCGCCCACGCACGGCGGCGGGATCGTAGGGTCGGTGTCGTGAAACTCCTGCCGCTCTCCCCCAACGGGCAGACACCCGTCCGCGCACTCACCATCGCGGGCACCGATTCCGGCGGCGGCGCCGGCATTCAGGCCGACTCCCGCACCATGGCGCTCTGCGGCGTGCACGCGTGCGTGGCGGTCGCCGCGGTCACCGTGCAGAACACGCTGGGCGTCAGCGGTTTCCACGAGATTCCGCCGGAGATCGTGGCGGGCCAGGTGCGCACCGTGGTCGGCGATATCGGCATCGGCGCCGCCAAGACCGGCATGCTGGCCTCCACCGCCATCATCGAGGCGGTCGCCCAGGTCTGCCGGGAGGTCGGCATCGGCCGCGATGGCGGCATCCCACTGGTGGTGGACCCGGTCGCGGCCTCCATGCACGGCGATCCGCTGCTGCACGCCGAAGCCCTGGACGCGCTGCGGCACACGCTCATTCCGCTCGCCACCCTCGTCACCCCCAATCTCGACGAGGTGCGGCTGCTCACCGGTATCGAGGTCGTGGACGAGGTCACCGCCCGCAAGGCCGCCGAGGCCCTGCACGCGCTCGGCGCGCAGTGGGCCATCGTCAAGGGCGGGCACCTGCGCACCTCCGAGATGAGCACCGACCTGCTCTTCGACGGCGACACCTTCCACGAGCTGCCCGCCCCGCGCCTGGCCACCGGCAATGACCACGGCGGCGGCGATACCCTCGCGGCCGCCACCACCTGCGCACTCGCACACGGCTATTCGGTGCCGGACGCGGTCGCCTTCGCCAAGGAGTGGACCTTCCGCTGCCTCGAAGCCTCGTACGACCTGGGCGCGGGCCACGGTCCCGTCTCCCCGCTGTGGCGGCTGCACACGGGTCCGCAGTAACCCGGAAAGATGCCAGACCCTAGTTTTCGGTCTTGTCCGGGGCCAATCTGAGCCGATAACGTTTCTGATCATGAAGAACACCAAGGCCCACCGCATCGGCGCGGTCACGGCGGGCATCGCAGCCCTCACCGCCGCCGTCGCGCTGGCCGCTCCGTTCGCGGCCGCCGACGTCACCAATAACGGCCTCACCCTGTCCGGCTCCGCCTACCAGACGGGCCAGACCTACCAGCTGTCCTTCGACGGCAGCCAGTTCACCGGCGCCAGCTACAGCGTCTACGACAATGTCAACAACGACCCCACCAATCGGGTCAAGATCGCCGACGGCTTCACCACCAGCGCACACCAGCAGATCTCGGTGAACTGGACCCCGAACACCGTTGGCGCCCACTCACTCTGGGTCGCCATCGGCTACCTGTCCG
The DNA here is from genome assembly GCF_035958815.1 of Nocardia sp. NBC_01327. Taxonomy (NCBI): domain Bacteria; kingdom Bacillati; phylum Actinomycetota; class Actinomycetes; order Mycobacteriales; family Nocardiaceae; genus Nocardia; species Nocardia sp. NBC_01327. Next base: position 59,866 of record NZ_CP108383.1, read on the forward strand.
CCGCGACCCCCGAACCCGGTCCGGTGAATGTCACCGTCACCCAGGGCACCTCCTCGGGCAGCTCGCTCACCAACCTGCTCGGTTCGCTCAGCGGCTAGACCTTCCGGCAGTGCCGCCCCGGCGCAGTGATCCCGCTCGGATCACTGCGCTCGGAACCATTCCGCCGGTGTCGATCGACGGCTATGAAGGCACCTGTTCCAGGCCCGATAGCTGGGGGTTGAGATCGTTGCAGCGAATATGTAGCAATCTCATTTGATGCTTTAATTCCGAGTGCGTCCCCGGCGGCTTTCCACTGTTCACCAGCACCCACATGGGTTTTTTGCGGCTTATGTACAGACCGTCGGCGGCGCAGCGACCTGCCGCGATAGCTGATCGATAGCGCACAGTCGCGAACAAACAGCAACATGCTCCCAGGAACTTCCCAGCTCTGCCGCAGTCCTGGCCCAGCGTGGCCGACGAACGTAGTGATCATGTCGGAGACCGTGACCGCCGTCCGGGCGGCAGCACCAGTAGAGTCCTTGACCACGCCCGTTGTGGATGTGGTCATTCCTGTCTACAACGAGGAAGCCGACCTCGGGCCGTGTGTGCTGCGGCTGCACGCGTTTCTCAATGACAATTTCCCGTTCACGGCGCGAATCACCATCGCCGACAACGCATCCACCGATTCCACCATGCAGGTGGCGAAGCATCTCGCCGCTCAGCTCGAGGGGGTGCGTGTGGTGCACCTCGATCGCAAGGGCCGCGGCCGGGCACTGCGTGAGGTCTGGCAGGGCTCCGACGCACAGGTCGTCGCGTATATGGACGTCGATCTCTCGACCGATCTGAACGCCCTGCTGCCGCTGGTGGCGCCGCTGGTCTCCGGACACTCCGATCTGGCCATCGGCACCCGGCTCGCCGCTTCCTCGCGGGTGGTCCGCGGACCCAAGCGCGAATTCATCTCGCGCTGCTACAACCTCATCCTGCGCACCTCGCTGCAGGCCAAGTTCTCCGACGCGCAATGCGGTTTCAAGGCCATGCGCGCCCAGGTGGCCCGCATGGTGCTGCCGCTGGTGGAGGACGGCGAATGGTTCTTCGACACCGAGCTACTGGTACTGGCCGAGCGCATCGGGCTACGCATCCACGAGGTGCCGGTGGACTGGATCGACGATCCGGACAGCAGCGTCGACATCATCGACACCGCCCGCAAGGATCTGCAGGGCGTGTGGCGAGTCGGGCGCGCGCTGGGCAGCGGCCGGCTGCCCATCAATGAGCTGCGCGCGGCCATCGGCCGGGAACCGCTCATGGAGGGCGTGCCGCTGGGCATGGTCGGGCAGCTGGTGCGGTTCGGCATCGTCGGCATCGGCTCCACGCTCGCCTACATGCTGCTGTATGTCCTGCTGCAGTCGTTCACGGGCGCACAGGTCGCCAACTTCCTGGCACTGCTCATCACCGCCGTCGCGAACACCGCGGCCAACCGCACCTTCACCTTCGGCGTGCGCGGCGCCACGCAGGCGGTATCGCACCAGCTCCAGGGGCTGCTGCTCTTCGGCATCGGCCTGTTCCTGACCAGCGGATCGCTCTTCGCCCTGCACCATTGGGCGCCGGACTCCGCCGTGCACCTGGAACTGGCGGTGCTGGTCATCGCCAACCTGCTGGCCACCCTGATCCGATTCGTGGGCCTGCGCTGGGTCTTTCGCCAGGCCGGCGCCTCGCCGCACCGGGCGACCGTGACCGGGATCCGCCCGTGACGGCGACCCTGGCCGATCCCCGGCCGATCGCTCCCGACCTGCCTCCCACACAGACGCGCAACCGGCGCTGGGAATACCCGGCGCTGGCGGTGCTGCTGATCGGGACCGCGGTCGCCTATCTGCAGAACCTGTCCATCAACGGCTGGGCGAATTCGTTCTATGCCGCTGCGGTGCAGGCGGGTTCGGTGTCCTGGAAGGCCTTCTTCTTCGGCTCCTCCGACGGCGCGAACTCCATCACGGTGGACAAGACCCCGCTGTCGCTGTGGCCGATGGAAATCTCGGTGCGAATCTTCGGACTGCACTACTGGAGCGTGCTGCTGCCGCAGGCGCTCATCGGCGTGGCCTCGGTGGCGCTGCTGTGGGCGACCGTGCGCCGGAGCTTCGGCCCGGTCGCCGGGCTGCTGGCCGGACTGGTTCTGGCCGTGACTCCCGTTGCGGCACTGATGTTCCGGTTCGACAATCCGGACGCGCTGCTGGTGCTGCTCATGGTCGCCGGCACCTGGGCCATGACCCGGGCGGTGGAGGACGGGCGCTGGCGCTGGCTGCTTTCCGCCGGGGTATTCCTCGGCCTCGGCTTCCTGACCAAACAGCTGCAGGTGCTGCTGGTGGTGCCCCCGCTGGCGCTGGCCTACCTCATCGCCGGTCCGCCCAAGCTCGGCAAGCGCATTGTGCAGCTGTTCACGGCGGGCGCCGCCATGGTGGCCGGTGCGGGCTGGTGGCTGCTCATCGCGGAACTGTGGCCGGATGACGACCACCCGTACTTCGGTGGCTCCCAGCACAATTCGATTCTCGAACTGACCTTCGGCTACAACGGCCTCGGCCGCCTCAATGGCGATGAGACCGGCAGTACCGGCGGCGGCGGGCCGGGCGGCGGAGCCGGCGGGCACGGCATGTGGGGCGAAACCGGCATCACCCGCCTGTTCCAGCCCGCACAGGGCGGGCAGATCGGCTGGCTCATCCCGGCGGCCCTGGTGCTGCTGGTGGCCGGACTCGTCCTGCGCGGCAAGCTCGCTCGCACCGATCAGAAGCGTGCCGCACTCATCATGTGGGGCGGCTGGCTGCTCACCACCGGGCTGGTCTTCAGCTTCATGAAGGGCATTTTCCACCAGTACTACACGGTGGCCTTGGCCCCGGCGGTGGCGGCTTTGATCGGCATCGGCGTGGTGCAGCTCTGGGGCGAACGCGAAAAGCCCTGGGTGCGTGTGACATTGGCGCTGGCACTCGGACTGACCGTCGCGACGTCGTGGATGTTGCTCTCCCGCACCGAATCCTTCCAGCCGTGGTTGCGCTGGACGGTGCTGATCGCCGGTATCGCCGCCACGGTGGCACTGCTGATCCCGCTGCCGCGCAAGCTGTCGCTGGTCGCGGCGAGCGCCGCTGTGCTCATCGGCCTCGCCGGACCGCTCGCCTACACCGTGGACACTCTCGCGACCGGACACGAGGGACCGATCCCCAGTGCCGGACCGGCAGTTCGTGGCGGCTTCGGTGGCTTCGGCGGACCGCGACAGGGCGGCGGCAATCGTGGCCCGAACGCGGCAGCCGGCAATCATCGCAACAATGCCGGACCGGGCGCAGGCCAGGGAGCGGGCGCGGGCCAAGGTCCCGGAGCGGCAGGCTGGGGCGGCGGCGATCGTATGGGCGGCGCGGCAGGCGGGCTCATGATGGCCAGCAAGCCGAGCGCACAGGTCACCGCTCTGCTGGCGGCGAACGGCGACTCCTACACCTGGGTGGCCGCGGCCATCGGCTCCAATAGCGCCGCCGGATTCCAGCTGGCCACACAACTGCCGGTCATGCCGATCGGCGGCTTCAACGGCAGCGATCCGTCGCCGACGCTGCAGCAGTTCCAGCAGGATGTCGCCGGCGGCGAGATCCACTACTTCATCAGCAGTGGTGACGGTGGCGGCGGCGGCCGCGGCGGCACCGCCGGGACCGGCGGCAGCAATGCGAGTTCCGAAATCTCCAAGTGGGTGCAGGCGAACTTCACCGCAAAGGAGGTCGACGGGGTAACCCTCTACGACCTGACCGCACCGAAGACCGTCACCCCGCAGTAAAAGCCTCGCGACCGGGCAGCCGGTAGCCAGGGGACAGCAGAACGCCCGTCACCGCAGTAGCGGGACGGGCGTTCTGTTGTCTATCGCCAGTGACGTATTACCACCGGTGAGGCGACTGAATCAGGCCAGGCCCCACGCGTGCAGCAGGTACGTGATGTTGGACGCGATGCTGGTGACAACATTCGCGAGATTCAGTGCGGCAGAGCCGAGATCGATGATGGGCACAGCATTGTCCTTCGCGGATCGGGTTCAGAGTTGCGCCCAACGTATGCCACTGGACAAGCGCCCAACAATGATGCAGTTCACGTATCGCCGCAGTTCAGGCGTGATTCGCAGCACCCGATACGGCAATCGTGGCAGCCGTCACCGCCGGTGCGACGCCCCTGCACCCCTGCCATCGCGGCGCGTTTTCGGCCGGGATCTACCCCGGACTTCCGGCCAGCATGCGTGGATCCCGGCAGAAAGCATGCCGGGATGACGGGGGTGGCCCCGAGAATGGATCCGCGATCAGTGCTGGGTGGCGGCAAGCGCGGTGTGCAGCGTGGCGGCCCACTGCTGGACGATTTCCTTGCGACGCAGGGAGTCGTCGGTGAGCACATCGGCCAGTCCGAGGCCGCGCGCGAGGTCGAGGGTGGCCTGAACCAGGTGGTGCGCAACGGGATCCGAGTCGTCCACGCCGAGCGCTTCCACCGCCATGCGGTGCGAGACACGGCCGAAGCGGGCCTCGAGGGGAACGATGCGTTCGCGCAGTGCGGGATCCGCGGCGGCGTGTGTCCACACCTGCAGGGCCGCCTTGAACAGTGGCGTGGTGAAGCCCTCGACCAGCGCCGTCACCACGGCCTCGGTGCGTCCCACGCCCGCGGCCACCTCGCCGATGGCCTTGGAGTCGGCCAGCGACTGAGCCATGCGGGTGTCGAACATGTACTCCAGGGCGGCGGTGATCAGGTCTTCCCGGGTCGGGAAGTGATGCTGTGCCGCGCCGCGCGACACCCCGGCCCGTTCGGCGACCACGGCGACCGTCGCCGCTGCCCAGCCGGTTTCGGCCAGGCAGTCGATGGTCGCCTCCAGCAGCCGCTGCCGGGTGGCCCGGCTGCGGTCCTGCTTGGGTTCGTGGGGTGTAGCCATGGTGGCTATTGTGCCCAGCTCGGTGGGCGGCGCTCGAAGAAGGCCGTCATGCCCTCGATCACCTCGGCGGTGCCGAAGAAGCTGCCCGAGCGCTTGGCCAGGGTGTCGGCATAACCGTCGAACTCGCGCAGCGTGGCCGCGGTGGTGAGCCGCTTGCTCTCGGCCAGACCCTGCGGCGACCCCTTGCGCAGCGCGCTGAGCAGCTCATTCACCTCGGCGACCGGATCGTCGGCGGCAAGGGTGATGAGTCCGGTGCGCTCGGCCTCCGCGGCGTCGAAGGTCTCGCCGGTCTGGAAGTAGCGGGCGGCGGCACGGGAGGTCATCCGCGGCAGCAACGTCAGCGAAATCACGAAGGGGGCCAGCCCCAGCCGTGCCTCGGTGAGCGCGAAACTGCTGCCGCGACCCGCGACCGCGATATCGCAGGCCGCGACGATGCCCATGCCGCCGGCGCGCACATTGCCGTCGATCCGGGCGAGCACCGGCTTGGGCAGTTCCAGGATGCGGCGCAGCACCTGCACCATCCAGCCGGTCCGGATCTCCGCGGCCGCCGACGGATCGGCGTCGATGGCCTCGCGCAGATCCGCACCGGCACAGAAGGTATTGCCGGTGTGAGTGAGCACCACCCCGCGCACCTCGGTGTCCTCGGCCGCACGGCCGAGCCCCTGCAACAGCTCCGTCACCAGGCGGGAGGAGAGCGCATTGCGATTGTGCGGGGAATCGAGGGTGAGCACGGCGAACCCGTCCTGCACCTCGTAGCGCACGAACGGCGCGTCGGGGGCGGTATCACTCATGAGATCTCCTGGCTTCTCGAATATCGTTGCGGCTCAGTACGACCGGGGCAGGCCGAGCGAATGCTGCGCGACGAAGTTGAGGATCATTTCGCGACTGACCGGGGCCACCCGGGCGATGCGCGAGGCGGCGAGCATGCCGGCCAGGCCGACATCGGAGGTCAGCCCCGCCCCGCCGTGCGTCTGGATGGACTGATCGAGCGCCTTGATACTGGCCTCCGCCGCAGCGTATTTCGACATATTGGCCGCCTCGGCCGCACCGAATTCGTCACCGGCGTCGTAGAGGTGCGCGGCCTTCTGCATCATGAGCTTGGCCAGCTCCAGTTCGATCTTCACCTGGGCCAGCGGATGCGAAATGCCCTGGTGCGCACCGATCGGCACACCCTTCCAGACCGAGCGCTCCTTGGCGTAGGCGACGGCCTGGTCGATGGCGTAGCGGCCCATGCCCACGGCCATGGCCGCGCCCATGATGCGCTCGGGATTGAGTCCGGCGAACAGCTGCGCGATGGCGGCGTCCTCCTTGCCGACCAGCGCGGTGGCGGGCAGGCGCACATCATCGAGGAAGAGCGTGAACTGATTGTCCGGCTCGATAATGTCCATCTCCTGCTTCGTCTTCACGAAGCCGGGGGCATCGGTGGGGACGATGAACAGGGCGGGCTGCAGATTGCCGGTCTTGGCATTCTCGCTGCGGGCCACGATGAGCACGGCCTCGGCCTGATCCACACCGGAGATGAAGATCTTGCGGCCGCTGAGGATCCAGTCCTCACCGTCGCGCCGCGCGGTGGTGGTGATCTTGTGCGAATTGGAACCGGCGTCCGGCTCGGTAATGCCGAAGACCATCTTGCCGGAGCCGTCGGCCAGCTTGGTCAGCCATTCCTGCTTCTGCGCCTCGGTGCCGTACTTGGTGATGATGGTGCCGCAGATGGCCGGGGACACCACCATGAGCAGCAGACCGCAGCCGCGCGCGGCCAATTCCTCCTGCACCAGCGCCAGCTCGTAGATGCCCGCGCCGCCACCGCCGTACTCCTCCGGCAGGTTCACGCCGAGGAAGCCGAGTTTGCCTGCCTCGTCCCACAATTCGTCGAACGGCTCACCCTTGCGGGCCTTGGGTCCGGCGTAATCGCGGAAGTTGTACTTCGCGGCCAGCTGAGCGACCGCGGCGCGCAGCGCCTTCTGTTCGTCGGTTTCCACGAAACTCATTGCCTACTCCTGATCTTCGCTGTCGGCCTGGACCACGGCGAGTACGGCGCCGACCTCGACCTGCTGGCCGGTGCTGACGTTCAATTCGGTGAGGATTCCGGCGACGGGCGCGGCGATGGTGTGCTCCATCTTCATCGCCTCCAGCCACAGGATCGGCTGACCCTTCTCGACCCGGCTGCCCGCTTCCGCCGCGACGCGGATGACCGCGCCGGGCATGGGCGCGAGCAGTGAGCCCTCGGCCACCTGATCGGCCGGATCCTCGAAACGCGGCAGGCGGCGCACCGCCACCGGGCCGAGCGGGGAATCGACGGCCACCAGATCGCCGTAGCGGGCGATCTCGAAGCGGCGGCGCACCGCACCGCGCTCCCCCGGCACCTGCAGGATCACCAGATCCGGTGTGGCTTCGACCAATTCGAGATCCGGATGACCCTCGACCTCGACACCGGCGCGGGTGAGCCGGTAGCGCACCTCGTGCTTACCGGTCAGGCGGCTCTCGTAGGACTTGGACTGGGGCTGCGACGGCAGATTTCGCCAGCCGCTGGGCGTGCCCCGCACGACCCGTGCCGCATGGCGATTGGCGGCAGCGTCCGCGAGAGCGGCGGCCACGATGGACAGCGCCTCCTCCGACTCCGACGCCAGCGGTGCGGACAGCGCGTCCAGACCGTGGGTGGCGAAGAAGGCGGTATCGGTGTCCCCCGCCAGGAAGGCCGGATGCCGCAGCACCCGCACCAGCAGGTCCCGATTGGTGACCAGGCCGTGGATCTTGGCGCGCTGCAAGGCCGATGCCAGCAGGTGCGCGGCCTCGTCGCGAGTGTCGGCGTAGGAGATGACCTTCGACAGCATCGGGTCGTAGTGCACGCCGACCACGGAACCGTCCACCACACCGGTGTCCAGGCGTACGCCCGGCTCGGTCAGAACGGTGAATTCACCCAGGGTGCCGGGGATGTCGAGCTTGTGCACCGGACCGCTCTGCGGCTGCCAGTCGTGCGCCGGATCCTCGGCGTAGAGCCGAACCTCGATGGAGTGGCCGCGCATGGCCGGCTGCTGCGCGGGCAGCGGGCGACCCGCGGCCACCTGCAATTGCAGGCGCACCAGATCGAGTCCGGTGACCTGTTCGGTGACCGGATGTTCCACCTGCAGACGGGTATTCATCTCCAGGAAGAAGAAGTCGCCCTTCTCGTCCGCCAGGAATTCGACGGTGCCCGCACCCTCGTAACCGATGGCTTCGGTCGCCAGCCGGGCCGCCTCGAACAGCCGCGCCCGCATCCCGTCGATCTTCTCGACGAGCGGCGACGGCGCTTCTTCGACAACCTTCTGATGGCGACGCTGGATGGAGCATTCACGCTCGCTGACGGTCCACACGGCGCCCTGCGTATCGGCCATGACCTGGACCTCGATATGACGGCCGGTCTCCAGGTAGCGCTCACAGAACACGGTCGGATCGCCGAAGGCCGACGCCGCCTCGCGCCGTGCGCCCTCCAGCTGCTCGGTCAGCTCGGCGAGGTCGCGCACCACGCGCATACCGCGGCCGCCGCCACCGGCGGAAGCCTTGATGAGCACCGGGAGCATATCCGCGGTGACCTCGGCCGGATCGAGTTCGGCCAGCACCGGGACACCGGCGGCGTCCATCATCTTCTTGGACTCGACCTTGGAGCCCATCTGCTCGATGGCCGCGACCGGCGGGCCGATCCAGGTCAGGCCCGCATCCAGGACGGCGCGCGCGAATTCGGCGTTCTCCGACAGGAATCCGTAGCCGGGGTGAACGGCGTCGGCTCCGGCGGCCAGTGCCGCCGCGATGATCAGGTCACTGCGCAGGTAGGTCTCGGCCGGGGTATTGCCCGGCAACCGGATGGCGGCATCGGCCTCGGCCACATGCGGTGCGGCGGCATCGGCATCCGAATACACCGCGGTGGTAGCGATTCCCATGCGGCGGCAGGTGGCGAATACCCGGCGCGCGATCTCGCCGCGATTGGCGACCAGCACGTTCGTAATGTCCATAACCGCACTCACATTCGGAAGACGCCGAAGCCCTCGGCGCCCTTGATCGGGGCATTGTGGATGGCGGACAAGGCCATTCCCAATACCGTGCGGGTATCGCGGGGATCGATGACGCCGTCGTCGTAGAGGCGGCCCGACATGAACATGGGCAGCGATTCGGCCTCGATCTGCGCCTCGATCATGGCGCGGATACCGGCATCGGCGGCCTCGTCGAACGGAATGCCGCGCGCCTCATTGGCGGCCCGGCCGACAATGGAGATGACACCCGCCAGCTGCGCACCGCCCATGACGGCGGATTTCGCACTGGGCCAGGCGAATACGAAGCGCGGATCGTAGGCGCGACCGCACATGCCGTAGTGGCCCGCGCCGTAGGACGCGCCCATGAGCAGCGAAATATGCGGCACCTTCGAATTGGACACCGCATTGATCATCATCGCGCCGTGCTTGATGATGCCCTTCTGCTCGTACTCCTTGCCGACCATGTAGCCGGTGGTGTTGTGCAGGAACAGCAGTGGGGTGTTCTTCTGATTGGCCAGCTGGATGAACTGGGCAGCCTTCTGCGCCTCCTCCGAGAAGAGCACGCCGCGGGCATTGGCCAGAATACCGACCGGATACCCGTGCAGCTCAGCCCATCCCGTGACCAGGCTGGAGCCGTAGAGCGGCTTGAACTCGTCGAAATCGGAACCGTCCACCACGCGGGCGATGACCTCGCGGGGGTCGAACGGGATCTTGAGGTCGCCCGGCACGATGCCGACCAGCTCCTCCTGGCTGTACAGCGGTTCGATCACCTCGGTGATCGCACGCGGGGCCGGGCCCTTCTTCTCCCAGTTCAACCGGCGGATGATCGAGCGGCCGAGGCGAATCGCGTCCTGCTCGTCGACGGCCAGATAGTCCGCCAAACCCGATACGCGAGCGTGCATTTCGGCGCCGCCCAGGGATTCGTCGTCGGACTCCTCGCCGGTGGCCATCTTCACCAGCGGCGGGCCGCCGAGGAACACCTTGGAGCGATCCTTGATCATCACGGTGTAGTCGGACATGCCGGGGATGTACGCGCCACCGGCGGTCGAATTGCCGAAAACCAGTGCGATGGTGGGTATTCCGGCTGCCGACAGGCGGGTCAGGTCGCGGAACATGCGGCCGCCCGGGACGAAAACCTCTTTCTGCGTGGGCAGATCCGCACCGCCGGACTCCACCAGGCCGATGACCGGCAGGCGGTTCTCCAGCGCGATATCGTTCATGCGCAGGTTCTTTCGCAGCGTCCACGGATTCGAGGTGCCGCCGCGCACGGTCGGATCGGGCGCCACGATCATGCACTCGACGCCTTCGACAATGCCGATGCCCGCGATGACGCTGGCGCCGACATGGAAATCGCTGCCCCACGCGGCGAGCGGCGCCAGCTCCAGGAACGGCGAATCCTCGTCGAGCAGCAGTTCGATGCGCTCGCGCGCGGTCAGCTTGCCGCGCTTGCGATGCCGCGCCATCTTGTCCGGCCCGCCGCCGGCGATGTTCTTCTCGTACTCGGCTTCGACCTCGTCGAGTTTGGCCGTCATCGCCTCGGCGGCGGCCTGATAGTCCGCCGACTTCGGATCTACGGAGGTGCGCAGAATACTCAAGACTGGAACCCCAATCGCTTTGCCGCCAGGGCGGTCAGGATCTCGTTGGTGCCGCCGCCGATACCGAGAATGCGCACATCACGGTACTGGCGCTCGACCTCGGACTCACGCATGTAGCCGAGCCCGCCGAACAGCTGCACGGCCTGGTGGGCCACCCACTCCGCCGTCTCGACGGCGGTGTTCTTGGCGAAGCACACCTCGGCGATCAGATCGGTCTCACCGCTCGCGGCGCGTTCGGCCACATGCCGGGAGTACACCCGGGCCACATCGATGCGCCGGGCCATCTCCGACAGCGTGTTCTGCACGGCCTGGCGGCTGATGAGCGGGCGGCCGAAGGTCTCGCGGTCGCGGCACCAGGCCAGGGTGAGGTCCAGGCAGCGCTGCGCGTGCGCGTAGGACTGGGTGGCCAGGCCGACCCGCTCGCTCACGAAAGCATTGGCGATCTGGGCGAATCCGGAATTCTCCGGGCCGACCAGATTCGAGACCGGTACGCGCACATCCACATACGACAGTTCCGCCGTATCGGAGCAGAGCCAGCCCATCTTGTCCAGCTTGCGGCTGACGGTGAATCCGGGCGTGCCCTTCTCCACCACGAGCAGCGAAACCCCCGCCGCGCCTTTGCCTCCCGTGCGCACGGCCGTCACCACATAGTCGGCGCGCACGCCGGACGTGATGAAGGTCTTCGCGCCGTTGACGATGAACTCATCGCCGTCGCGGACCGCACTGGTGGTGAGGTGCCCGACATCGGAGCCGCCGCCGGGCTCGGTAATGGCCAGCGAGCCGATCAGCTCGCCCGCGAGGGTCGGCTTCACCCAGCGCTCGATGTGCTCGGCATTGCCGGAGGCGATGATGTGCGGCACGGCGATTCCGCAGGTGAACAGCGAGGCGAACAGGCCGCCCGAGCCACCGGCGTAATGCATTTCCTCGCACACGATCGCCGCGTCGATGGGATCGCCGCTGGAACCGCCCGCGGACTCCGGGAACTGGATGCCGAGCAGGCCCAGCGCACCGGCCTTCTTGTGCAGCTCACGCGGGAGCAGACCGTCCCGCTCCCAGTCGTTCAGGTACGGCAGCACCTCGCGCTCGGTGAATCCGCGCACGGTGGCGCGCAATTCGCGCCGCTCGGGCGTCTCCCACTGGTTCACATAGCTCATGCTGTGCCCTTTCGGCATGCTCGGGGGCCCTGCGTGGTTACGCAGGCTGCCTCCTTCGGGCCCTGACCGCTCATGCCAGAAGCTCCACAGGTATCTCGATGTGCCGGGCTCGCAGCCATTCCCCGAGCCCCTTGGCCTGCGGATCGAAGCGCGCCTGATAGGCCACGCCCGCGCCGAGCAGGCCCTCGACAATGAAATTGATCGCGCGCAGATTCGGCAGTACATGCCGGGTGATCGGCAGTTTCGCGGTTTCCGGCAGCAGCAGGCGCAGCTCGTCGACGGTGAGCGCGTGCACCAGCCAGCGCCACTGCTCGTCGGTGCGCACCCAGACGCCGATATTGGCATTGCCGCCCTTGTCACCACTGCGCGCCAGCGCGATGGTGCCCAGTGGGACGCGGCGGGTCTCGCCCTGCGGAAGTAGCTGCGGCAGTGCCGGTTCCGGCACCTCGGCCAGTTCCAGGGTCTCCCCCGCCGGGGCGATGTCCACCGTGCTGCCGTCGGGCAGCGTCGCGAGGTGCGGAACCTCCTTCGCATCCACGTATCCGGGGGTGAACACGCCGTAGGGCGCGCCATTGCCGGGCAGCGTGGTCAGCGAGAAGCCCGCATAGCTGGCCAGCGCCAATTCCACTGCCACAGCGGAGAATCCGCGGCCGACCTTGTTCGGGTCCGGATCGCGCACCACGCAGCGCAGCAGCGCGCTGGCCTGCTCCTCGGTCTCGGCATCGGGGCGGTCCAGGCGCGCGAGCGTCCAGTCCAGCTCCGCCGGGCGGACCGGCAGCCAGGCTTCCAGCTGCCGCTGCACCAGTTCGACCTTCGCCTCGATATCGAGGCCGGTGAGAATGAATTCCATCTCGTTGCGGAAACCGCCGAGGGTGTTGAGCGACACCTTGGTTCGCGACGGCGGCGCTTCACCCCGCACACCGCTGATGAGGACCCGATCCGGCCCCTCCTGGGTGAGCGCGATGCTGTCGAGCCGGGTCGTCACATCCGGTCCGGCGTAGCGCGCGCTCTGGATCTCGTACATGAGCTGCGCTTCCACCGTGTCCACGGTGACCGCGCCGCCGGTGCCCGCATGCTTGGTGATCACCGTGCTGCCGTCGCGGCGCACCTCGGCGATGGGGAAGCCCGGGCGCATCAGATCGGCGATCTCGGTGAAGAAGGCGAAATTGCCTCCGGTGGCCTGTGTTCCGCACTCGATGACGTGCCCGGCCACCACGGCTCCGGCGAGTGCGTCGTAATCCCCACGCCCCCAGCCGAAGTGGGCGGCCGCGGGACCGACCACCAGCGCGGCGTCGGTGACGCGCCCGGTCACCACAATGTCCGCGCCCGCGTTCAGGCATTCGGCGATGCCCCAGGCGCCCAGGTACGCATTGGCCGTCAGCGGCGTCCCCAACCCCAGTTCAGCGGCGCGCGGCAGCAGGTCGTCACCGGCCACATACGCGACTTTCGGTGCCAGCCCGAGCTTTTCGGCCGCCTCCCGCACCCGCTGGGCCAGCCCCGCCGGGTTCAGCCCACCGGCATTGGCCACAATGCGCACACCCGATTCGAGGGCCAGCCCGAGGCTGTTCTCCAGCTGCCGCACAAAAGTCTTGGCATAACCCAGGTTCGCGTCCTTCATCCGATCGCGCCCCAGGATCAGCATGGTGAGCTCGGCGAGGTAGTCGCCGGTGAGCACATCGAGCTCCCCGCCCTCGAGCATCTCGCGCATGGCGCTCATCCGGTCGCCGTAGAAGCCGGAGCAGTTGCCGATCCGAATGAGCTCCGGATCGTCGCCGAGCTGACTCATTACTGGGCCTCCCTGTGCACACCGCGTTCGCGCGGCTTCTTCGCCGCGGTCGCTTACAGGGTCACATCGCCCCAGAAAAAAATCAAGCCTGCGTGCTTGTTAATTGCGGGCACCGCCGAACCTGGGAGTCGAGCCACCAGGCAAACTGGGTCGGGTGTCCTCAGATGTCAGCGTGATCGTGCTGCTTGCCCTGGCCGGCTTCCTGCTCGGCGGGGCCTATTCGACCTGGAAGACGCTGCGCCCGCTCGCCATCGCACTCGGTGTGGCCGGGGTGCTGGCGGTGGCGGGCGCGATCCTCTACGTGATTTAGCTAATAGTTAGCTACTCGGCTCGTCGGCTATTCGGCGTCGAGCCGGAAGATGCGCAGATCCTCGGGCACTCCGCTGAGGGGGGCCGCGAAGAAACTGCGGCGATAGGGCTTCACCCCGAAGCCCAGCTCCTCGAGCGTCTCGTCGTGCAGGGAGTCCAGGGTGGCCGCCGACAGCATGGTGTTGCCGTTTCCACCGGCCTCCATGACCCGTGCGGCGATCGTGACGTCCAGGCCCAGCCAGTCCCCGCCGATCTCGCGCGGCGTGCCCGTGTGCAGGCCCATCCGCATCTGCGGGCGGTAGCCGCCGACGGTCACGCCGGTCAGGTTCTCCTTGGCCGCCACCGCGGCCCGTACGGCCCGGTCGGCGGACGGGAAGACGGCCATCAGGCCGTCGCCCATGCGCTTGATGACCGTGCCGCCGCGATCGGCGATGGGCGGCTCGATGGCCTTGGCGACCCGGCGCAGCAGCTCCAGGGTCTGTTCGTCGCCGGCGGTCAGGGACCAGCTGGAGAAGGCCACCAGATCGGTGAACATGATGGTGATCTCCTGCGTGCCGCGGCCCTTGCCGACCCGTTCCAGCATGGCCTGCCAGACCTGCAGCGCACCCAGCCCCAATTCGCGTGCGGCGCTGGGTGAATCACCGACCAGCTTGTCCGCGGCGCGGGCGACCGCCCGCGCGCCGCCGGGACCGGACACCGACAGCGGATCGCCGAAGGCGGGGTCGCCGGGGAGGTTCTCGCGGGCCTTGCGGATGGCGCCGATGAGATCGCCGCGGGCATTGGCGGCGGAAACCAGACCCGACAGCTGGCCGGGGAAACGGCGGCGGCCGGGAGCGGCGTCGGGTTCCTCGCCGTCGTCGACCGTTTCGGTCGGGACCAGCGGGATCACCAGGTCGGGGTCGATGCGGGGGGAACGCGCATCACGCGCGCGAGCACCGTTCGCCTCACGCGACCGGTTGCGATCGGTGCCCAATCCTTCCGAACGGGAGGCGTCGGATGCGCGTTCGCCGTCGTCGGAGGGTCGCTCGCTCACGCCCAGAGCGTATCTCAGGGCTTGATCTCCGGATGGATGAATGATTGCCACCTGCACACCTTCCGATCGGTCTGAGCGGCCACATCGTTGGGCCCGCCGATGTATGGAGTGTTTTGGTTGCTGGGACGATGCTACCGACGCGTGGTTTGGATAGCCAGGCGAGTGGGTAGCGGAGCGATAGTTTTCACACACTGTTCTTCTGCGCACATGACTCTTCTGTGCACATGACATCGGCCCGATACGGAACCAGTCCGTATCGGGCCGATGGTCGCCGCCGAGCCGGGCAGTGGCCGGCGGCATCCCCGGGCAGGGTCTATGCGTCGCGCTTGTTCACCATGAACAGAGCCGCGCCGAAAATGATCGCGACGAAGGCCGCGAAGTACACCAGGCTCCCCCACGGGCCCCAGTGCCAATCGGTACTGCCGCCGTCGGACACCGAGTAGAAGTGCGAGGCGTTGGCGAAGGGCATGAACGCGCCCACATTCCGGCCGAAGCTACCGAAGGCGCTCAACAGCGACTCGATCACGGTGGGCCACAGGATGATCAGCGAAATGGCGGCGGCCGTCTGCCGCACCAGTACGCCGATGCCGACCGCGAGCAGCAC
The DNA here is from genome assembly GCF_035958815.1 of Nocardia sp. NBC_01327. Taxonomy (NCBI): domain Bacteria; kingdom Bacillati; phylum Actinomycetota; class Actinomycetes; order Mycobacteriales; family Nocardiaceae; genus Nocardia; species Nocardia sp. NBC_01327. The sequence continues at coordinate 75,254 of NZ_CP108383.1, forward strand.
GGCGAGGAAGGCGTAGATGGCCGGGCCGTAGATCGCCCGCGCATTGGCCGAGGTCGACAGTTCCAGCGCGGAACCGCCGCTGGAACCGGTGATGATCTTGGCCAGGCCGAAGGCCAGCAGGGTCAGCACCCCGATGAGCACCGCGCCGTACACGCCGATCATGAGCGCCTTGGTGGTGAGCACCTTGTCGCGCTTCGGGGTGGCCAGGAAGGTGGATTTGATGGTGCCGAAACGGTATTCACTGGTCACCGCCAGCGACGCCAGGATCATCAGCACCAGCACGCCGAAGCCGCTCACGCCGCCGACGACGTTCGTCACGCTCAGCGGCGGCGAATCGGCCTTCGGATTGCGATTGACCGCCGCGATCAGGGCGGCGAAGCCGAGACCCAGCGCCACGATAATGGCCGAGCACCACCACGGCGACCGGGTCGAGGTGAGCTTGATACGTTCCGCTGCGAGCACGCCCATCAGAGCGCCCCTCCCATCACCTGGTCGAAACCTTCGCCGTGGTATTCCACCGCGCTGCCTGTCATCCGCATGAACGCCTCCTCCAGCGAGGCGCGCTGCGGCGACAGCTCGTAGAGCGTGATGTCGTTGGCGCCGGCCAGTTTTCCGACCGCGTCGGAGGTGACGCCGGTGACGATCAGGGCGGCGCCGGCGGCGTCCGCACCCTCCTCGCGCACCGTCATACCGCCCGAGGTGAGCACGCTGCGCAACTGATCCAGCTGCGGACTACGCACGCGCACAGAGTGTTCCGAGGCGCGCTCGATGAAATCCTTGGTGGAGACGTCGACCATGAGCTTGCCGCGGCCGATCACGATGAGCTGTTCGGCGGTCTGCGCCATTTCGGACAGCAGATGGCTCGACACCAGCACGGTGCGGCCCTCGCTCGCGAGCCGCTGCATGAAACGCCGAATCCACAGAATGCCTTCGGGATCCAGGCCGTTCACCGGCTCGTCGAACAGCAGCACCTTCGGATCCCCGAGCAGTGCGCCGGCCAGGCCGAGTCGCTGCGACATGCCGAGCGAGAAACCGCCCGCATTGCGATTGGCGACCTCCGAGAGGCCGACCAGCCGCAGCACCTCCTCCACCCGGGAGGCCGGAATGTCATTGGATGCCGCCATCCAGCGCAGATGCGCACGCGCCGAACGGTTCGGATGCACCCACTTGGCATCGAGCAGCGCGCCGACCTCTTCCAGCGGGCGCTTCAGAGCTCGATACGGCTTACCGTTGACGAGCGCCGTACCGGACGTCGGTTCGTCCAACCCCAGAATCATCCGCATGGTGGTCGACTTGCCCGCCCCGTTCGGGCCGAGAAAGCCGGTCACCAGTCCCGGACGCACGGTGAACGTCAGATCCGACACCGCGACGGTCTGCCCGTAGTGTTTGGTCAGGCCCCTCAGTTCGATCATGACGCCCAGTCTTCCCGAAGTTGCGGCCGGGCACTATCGACCCGAGGTCGCGCGTCGCATCCCCCTCGAGGATGACCTGGTCCCGAGCTCCCCCGAGGATCATCCCCCTGAACGAGGAGCTGCGGCAACGCAATTTCGGCCGGTCATACAGCGGGCGAGGACGCCTGCGCCCAGAAGCGCTTCGGAATGCGGCCCGCCTCCCGGGCGAGCAGGCCACCCTGGACGGCATGGGCCATGGCGGCGGCCATCAGCGCGGGCCGGCGGGCCCGGGTGACGGCCGTGGCCAGCAACACCGCGGAACAGCCCAGTTCCATGGCCAGCGCGGCATCACTGGCGGTGCCGATGCCCGCGTCCAGAATGATCGGGACGCCCGCGGCGGCGACGATCATCTCGATATTGTGCGGATTCCCGATGCCCAGGCCGGTGCCGATGGGTGAGCCCAGCGGCATGACGGCGGCGCAGCCGATGTCCTCGAGCCGGCGGGCCAGCACCGGATCGTCGGTGGTGTAGGGCAGCACCGTGAAACCGTCGTCCACCAATTGCTCTGCGGCACTGACCAGTTCGATGGCGTCCGGGAGCAGGGTGCGCTCGTCGGCGATGACCTCGAGCTTCACCCAGTCGGTGTCGAGGGCCTCGCGGCCGAGCTGCGCGGTGAGCACGGCCTCGGCGGCGGTGCGGCAGCCCGCGGTATTGGGCAGCGGCGCAATATCCAAGCGCTTCAACAGATCCAGCACGCCGGTGCCGCCCGCGGCGTCCACCCGGCGCATGGCGACCGTGGTCAGTTCGGTGCCCGAGGCGATCAGCGCCTCCTCCAGCACCGTGAGGTTCTCCGCCCCGCCGGTGCCCATGATCAGGCGGGAGCCGAATTCGCGGCCCGCGATCACCAGCGGTCCGATCGGGCTAGCCACCCTGCACCGCCGTCAAAACCTCGATCTCCCAGCCACGTTCGATCTGCTGGTCCCAATTCGATTTGGGGAACAGCGCGCCGTCCACCGCCACCGCGACGCCCTGGGACGGCAGGTTCAGCCGCTCCAGTAGCTCGCGCACCGTGGGCGCCTCGGCGAACGAATGATCCTCACCGTTCACGGTGACGCCGATCGGGATAACGGTCATCGAATTCCTCCTGGAGAAATCGGGGCTTCGGTGCGGGCGGACGGGGTATCGGCCGGGACAGGGCGGGCGAAACGACCGGGGTCGGCGGGCGCGGCCTCCGGAAGCTCGGTGTCGGAGAGCAGGGCGAGCACCGCGTCGACGGTGACGGGCGTACCGAGAATTCCATTGCGGCCGTGGCCGGTCGCGGCGATCACCCGATTGTCCAGGTAGCCGATGAGGGGGACGCTGTCCGGTGAGCCCGGGCGGGAACCCGCTGCGGCTTCGGCGAATTCGTATTCGCCGATGCCCGGGAGAATCGCCTCGGCATCGGTGATGAGGTCGCGAACGCCGGCGACTGTCACGGCGGTGTCGAAACCCTGCTCGTATTGGGTTGCGCCCAAGACGATTCCGTCCGCGCGCGGGACCAGGTAGATGGGGCGGCCGTGCACGCGCGCCCGGATCACGCCCTGCGGCGGGACCGGTGCGCTGGGGCGGCGGCGCAGGCGCAGGATCTCACCCTTCACCGGGCGCACCGGCAGGCCCGACCACAGGGCGGCCGCGGCGGCGCCCGCGGCGAGCACGATCCGATCGTGCGGGAGGTCTTCCAGGGAGGTCACCTGTTCGGCGCGGAATTCGACTCCGGCGGCGGTACAGGCCGCGCGCAGGGCGGTCACCAGGGCGCGGTTGTCCACGGCCGGTTCGGACGTCGCCAGCAGTCCGGCGCGGACCGTGCGGGCCAGGCCGGGTTCGGCCGCACGGACACCGGCCCGGTCCAGCAGTCGCAGTGCATGACCGCGCGCATTGACCCAGTCTGCGATGGTGCGCAGATCGGCCGCGTCGGCGGCATCGAGGGCGACGGTGAGGGTGCGCGTCGCGGTGAACAGGTCCGCACCCGTGCGGGCCCGCAGGCGCTCGGCGAAATCGGGCCAGCGCGCGAGCGAGGCGGCCCCGAATTCCAGGGCGCCGTCCTCACCCGGCCACCCCTCGGAGAGGGGGGCGAGCATGCCGCCCGCGACCCAGGAGGCGCCTGTCCCATTTGCCGGATCCAGCAGTGTGACCATCCAGCCCGATTCGGCGGCCCGCCAGGCCACTGAGAGCCCGATCACGCCTCCGCCGACCACGGCCAGAGTCCGCATCTGGTTCCACCTCACTACCCGGACATACCGGGAACTGCAATTTCATCTGTAAGTACATCTGACGTAAACGCCTGATCACGCGTAACCGACCGCGAGGCATTCCACATGCCCACGGTAGCGCGACTACGGTCTGAAACGTGCAGCCCTCCCACCCCGGCCGCCCTGCGGCACCGCGCGAACGTCTGGCCGACGCGCGCCTGTATTTGTGCACCGACGCTCGGCGGGAAAAGGGCGATTTGGCCGCCTTCGCCGATGCGGCCCTCGCGGGCGGTGTCGACATCATCCAGCTACGAGACAAGGGGTCGCCCGGGGAGCAGCAGTTCGGCTCGCTCGAGGCCAAGGCCGAACTCGGCGTCCTCGCCGAACTGAAGGCGGCCGCCCGCCGCCACGGGGCGCTCCTCGCCGTGAACGATCGCGCCGATATCGCCCTCGCCGCCGGCGCCGATGTGCTGCATCTGGGCCAGGGCGATCTACCGCCCTTCTACGCCCGCAGAATTCTCGGCCCGGATGTCGTGATCGGGCGCTCCACCCACAATCGCGCGCAAGCCGGGCTCGCGGGGGTCGACGAACATATCGACTACTTCGCCACCGGCCCGGTGTACGCCACTCCGACCAAGCCTGGACGCCAGCCCTCGGGGCTGGACCTCGTGCGCTCCACGGCCGAATCGCACACCACCCGACCGTGGTTCGCCATCGGCGGCATCGACGACACACGACTGCCCGAGGTGCTCGCCGCCGGTGCGACCCGAATCGTGGTGGTGCGCGCCATTACCGCCGCCGCCGACCCCGAGGCCGCCGCCCGCGCCCTGAAGCAACGCATTCTGGACAACCTCGACCGCTGAGAACCACCCGTCGTCCCAGCATGGCTTCGGCCGGGACCGTGGTGGATCAGCCGCTCCCTGTGGATTCCGGCCGGAGGCACGCCGGAATGACGGGCGAATTCAGCCGGCCGGCAATGGGTCCAGGCGGATCGGGACGCCGTTGAGGTTGGACATGCCCGCGAGGCGTTCGACATCGGCGATGTCGGACGACATCAGGTCGTTGACATTGGCGCCGCCCGCGGCGTTCGCGCGCTGCCAGCCGCCGCTGTGGCCCCAGCCGTGCGGGATGGCCACCGTGCCCTCGGTCATGTCCTCGGTGAGGCGGGCGGTCACTTCGATCGAACCGTGCGCGGAGCTGACCCGGCAGCGGACGCCCTCCGAGATACCGGCCACGGCAGCGTCTTTCGGGTTGATGCGGGCCGCGTGCGTGCGATCGCCGCGCATGAGCAGTTCGGAATTGTGCATCCAGGAGTTGTGGGATTTCAGCTCACGCATGCCGATGACGCGCAGCGGATAGGCCGGATCCACCTCCGGGGTTTCGAGGCCGCCGAGTTCGGCGAGAATCTCCCCCGGAGCCAGCTGCACCCGTTTGTCCTTGTGCTGCACCACTTCTCGCAGCACCCCGGTGGTGACGGCCTCGGCGAGCACCACGCCGTGCGGGTGGCGGCGCAGCATGCGGAGGCTCAGGCCACCGCGGCGCAGGCCGAACAGATCGCCGTACGGACCCGTGCGAATGGCGAGGTCGGCCAGCACCTTCGGGGTGGGCCGGGCATTGCGCCCGCCGGGCAGACCGCGCAGGCGGCTCAGCAGGCCACCGGCGAGCTTTGGTCCGAAAACGAAGGGCTGCACGCCGATTCGGGTGGCGATAGCGTCGATGATCTGCCATTCCTCGCGGGCCTCGCCGTACGGCTCCAGCACCCGCTCGGTGTACTGGGTGTACGGGGTGGGCGAGAGCGCCGTGAACGGCAGCGGAATATCGTCGCGCTCCAGGAAGGTGGTGGCGGGCAGGATGTAGTCCGCCATTCGATTGGTGTCGTTCATATAGAGGTCGATCGAGACGAACAGGTCGAGTTGCGCCAGCGCGGCGAATAATTCACGGCCGTTGGGGACCGAGGAGACCGGATTGCCGGCCGAGGTGAACAGTGCGCGCAACTGACCGGGGCCCGGGGTGGTGATCTCCTGAGCCATGACGGCCGCCGGGAAGGTGCCCAGCACATCCGGGAAATCGCCTATGCGGGAACGGTTCTTGCCGTAGCCGATGAGGCCGAGGCGGGCGTTGAGCTTGGAGACGGCCACCAGTTCTTTACCGAATACCGAGCCGCCGGGCACATCCAGATTGCCGGTCACCAGGGCCAGCGCATCGATGAGAAAGGCGACCAGGGTGGCATGGCGGCCCAGGCACGTGCCGGTGCGGCCGTAGACGGCGGCGCTGCCGGCGCGGGCCAGATCACGGGCCAGCGCGCGCACCCGGTCCGGTTCCAGGCCGGTCACGACGGCGGTCGCCTCCGGGCTGAATCGGCTGACGGCATCGCGCAATTCGCGCACGCCGGCGGCCTGGCGGCGCAGCGCCTGCGCATCGGCCAGGCCTTCGGTGAAAATGACCTGGAGCAGCGCGGCGAGCAGCCAGGCATCACTGTCCGGCCGCACACCGACGTGCTCGAACAGGCGCGCGGTCTCCGTCCGGCGCGGATCGACCACCACGACCCGGCCGCCGCGCTTGGTGATCGCGGTGAGCTTCTCCCGGATGCGCGGCATGCTCATCGCACTACCGTGTGAGACAACGGGATTCGCGCCGAGCATGAGCAGGAAATCGGTGCGCTCCAGATCCGGGACCGGCACCGAGGTGAGCGAGCCGTACAGCAGCTCACTGGCGACGAAGCGATTGTTGATGTCCTGCGAGCCCGCCGAATACATATGCCGCAGACCGGCGGCCAGCTGAAAACCGACCAGCCACAGCGTATGTGAATAGGAGAACGAGGACGGATTCCCGAAATACCAACCGAGACTTTCCCGTCCGTGCGCGCCGATGATCGCGCGCAGCCGGGCGCCGATATCGTCGAGCGCCTCCGCCCACGAGACGCGCTCGAAACCCTCGCCGTTTCGCCGCATCGGATACAGCACGCGATCCGGATCGTTCTGAATCTCGGTGAACGCGATGCCCTTCGGGCACGCATTGCCCAGCGATAGCGGATGCTCCTTATCGGCGCGCAGCCGCACCAGTTTCCCGTCCTCGACGGTGGCGATCAGCCCGCAGAGTGGTTCGCAGATCCGGCAGTACGTGGGAATCTCACGCTGGCTCACGCCTCAAGACAACACCTGGGCGAGCGTGAGGAACAACACATTTCCGGCCATATCGGCCGCCGCGGGGCTCGGTTCGGCCGCACCGATCCGCGCGGTGCGGGCATCGCCGTTGCCGCCGGAGCACAGCCACAGGAACTCCGCGTCCGACAGTTCCAGGGTGCGTGGCAATGCGGCCGCCACCGCCGCCGGATCGTCCAGCCCGTCCAGGCTCACCCGCGTCGGGGTGGCGCGCAGCAGCGGCCAGGCGGCGGCGAAACCGGGATGCAGCGGGCGCGCGTCCACCTCGTCCTCCGGCACCCACGCCAGTTCCGTGGATTCGAGATTGCCCCGGGTGCGCAATTGCGTGACCGCGTCGGCGATGACCGTGGTGTACGTCCAGCCGCTGTCCGCGACGGCGGTAACCCGCGAGGCCCGCACCCGGATGGACCCGGCGGTGATGCCCGCCTCCTCCTCGGCCTCGCGAACGGCGGCGTGCACGGTGGTCTCATGGCTGTCGCGCGCGCCGCCGGGCAGCGCCCAGGTGCCGCCCTGATGACTCCAGGCCGCGCGATGCTGCAGCAGCACCGCCGATCCCCCGTCCACGAGCGGTGCGCGCAGCAACAGTCCGGCAGCACCGAAGCGTCCCCACTGACGGGTGCCATCGGGACTCTCGGCCCAGCCGTCGCCGTCACCTCGCATACTTCGCAATCCCATCCTCGGACCGCGCCGCGATGACTGCCGGGTGTTCCCGCGTCACGGCACAGGTACGTCCACAATAAGCTCATTCGACAGCAACAAGTCGATCGTCCGGTTTCGGTCAGTGGGAGGTGAACATGGTTCGCAACGAGGAGCTGCGCCTCGACGAGCTGTCGCCGCGGGCTGCGGCCGCCGCCGTCCGGGAACGGTTCTCGTCGACCGATATGCGGACGTTCGCGCACTCCTCACCGGCGAAATTGATCGCGGTGGGGCTGGTGCTGCTGGGCATGTGCGTGGCGGCCGGGGTGGTCACCGCCACCGCGGTCAACCATCGCCAGCACGCGCTCGACGTGCTTTTGGATCAGTCCGAGCCGGACGCCTATTCGGCACAGCGGCTCTATACCTCGCTGTCGGTGGCGGACGCCTCGGCCGGCACCGCGTTCATCTCCGGCGGGCTGGAACCGAAACCGGTGCGGGACAGGTACAACCAGGCCATCGGCGAGGCGGCGGCGGAACTGGTGACGCAGTCCGATCGCAGCGGCGGGGATACCGATACCGATCTGCGCTCCGGGATAGCCACCGGATTGCCGGTGTACAGCGGACTGGTGGAGACGGCACGCACCGACAATCGCAACAGCCTGCCCGTCGGCGCCGCCTATCTGAGCGAGGCGTCCAATCTCATGCAGTCGACCATGCTGCCCATGGCGCAGGAACTGCAGGAGCACCGCTCGGCCGCCATCGCCGCGACCCAGCACCATCATGTGCAGCCGCCGTGGTCGGCGATCATCCTGCCGCTGCTGGCGGTCGCGGCGCTCGTCACGGCACAGCTGTTCCTGTTCCGGCGCTGGAATCGGGTGCTCAATCCGGGACTGCTGCTGGCCACCGCCATCATGGTGGCGTTACTGGGCTGGACGGTGCTGGCGGGCGTCATCTCCGCGGTGTCCACCACCCATTCCCGCGACGACGGCAGCGTTCCCACCGCGGCGCTCACCGAGAGCCGCATTCTCGCGCAGCAGGCCCGCGCCGCCGAAACCCTGAAGCTGGTGCGCCGCGATACCAGCGCCGAATACGACAACACCTTCGACCAGGCCACCACTAAACTGAGTGGCATTCTGGCCGGTTATTCGAAGGACGCACCTGGCGCGAGCGAGGTGAAAACCGCGAGCGACGCCCTGAGTCATTGGCGCGCCGCCCATCAGCGCATGAACGACGCACTTTCGCGCGGCGACTTCATCGGCGCGGGCGCGGTCGCCACCGGACCCGGCGCGAACGAGGCCACCGCCCAGGTCGACACCCTCGACCACGCACTCGGCGACGGCATCACCGACACCCGGAACACCCTGCGCACCAATGCCTCCCATGCCGCCCGCACCCTCGATCTGCTGGCGCCGGGTGCGCTGGTGCTGAGCACCGCGGCGGCCGTACTGGTGGCAGCCGGGCTGTGGCCGCGCCTGCGGGAGTACCGATGAGCCGGCGGCGCGCACCGTTCGACGGGCGCCGCGCGGCCCGGGCGACCTGGCGACCGGCGGTGGCCGCGCTGACCCTCTGCACGGTCGCACTGACCACGGCCTGTGCCGACAATGCCGCTCCCGCACCGCAATTGCCGCGGGTGCCCAGCTATGCCGAACCGCCGCTGCCCTCGGGGGCCACGGTCGCACCGGCCAATGCCGCCGCGCCACCGGCGCCGGTGAACTGCGGTGACCCGACCGCCAGTCTGCGGCCGACCGGCGCGCGGACCGGGCCCGATCTCGATGCCATCCGCAATCGGGGGCGGCTGCTCGTCGGGCTCGATCCGGGCAGCAATCTGTTCAGCTTCCGCGATCCGACCACCGGGGCGCTCGCCGGATTCGATGTGGACATCGCCAGGGAGGTGGCGCGGGATCTGCTCGGCAATCCCGATCTCGTCGAATTCCGCATTCTCGGTTCCGCCGAGCGGGAACGCGCGCTGCAGGAGCACACCGTCGATGTCGTGGTGAAGACCATGACCATCAATTGCGACCGGCGGCAACGGGTTACGTTCTCCACCTCCTATCTGCAGGCGCATCAGCGGGTGCTGACGGTGCGCGATTCCGGTATTACCGGACTCGCGGATCTGGCGGGCAAACGGGTGTGCGTGGTGCCCGGCACCACCTCCATCGATCTGGTCCGCAGTCAGCAGCCCGCCGCCTCCATCGTCACCGTGCCCAGCTGGGCCGACTGCCTGGTGGTGCTGCAGCAGCGGCAGGCCGACGCCATCAGCACCGATGACACCCTGCTCGCCGGACTGTCCGAACAGGATCCGCAGACCGAGGTGGTCGGCCCCGACCTCAGCACCGAGCAGTACGGCATCGGCATCTCCAAGGGCTCCGACGATCTGGTCCGCGCCGTCAATGCGACGCTGGAGCGCATTCGCGGTGACGGCACCTGGAACCGCAGCTATCAGCGCTGGCTCGCCAGCGAACTCGGCGATGCCGCGATCCCGCCGCCGCCCAGGTATCAGGACTGATATGAGCGACCCGAACGAGATCGGCGAGCCGACCCGGGCATCGCAGCGCACAGGGGACGAGGCGCCGCCGACCCAGGCCACCGAGCGCATCGAGCAGGCGCACCCGGGCACCCCGGCCACCGAAAACATGAACGGCGCGCCGACCCGCTCCACCGAGCGGTTCGGCGATGACGGTACAGGCACACCGGAACCGGAAGTAGTTGCGGCGGAGGGTGTTTCCCCGAGCTCCGGCCTCGGCGGGCACGAGGGAGAGGTCCGGACACCGACCCGGCCCTCGCAGCGCACGGCGCGGATGTCGCGGCAGCGGCCGGTGGTCCGGCGGCTCGGGGCCGGACTGGTGCCCATTCCGGCGGTCACGCCGGTGGATCCGGAACAGGCGGTGCTCGCCGATCCGGAGGTGTCGGAGGGACGCCGATTCTGCTGGCGCTGCGGCAAACCCGTGGGCCGGGCGACCGCGACGCATGCCGCGCACGCCGCGGGAACATGTGAAACCTGCGGTGCGCCTTATGATTTCCGCCCTTCACTGCATCAGGGTGATGTGGTGGCGGGCCAGTACGAGATCCAGGGCTGTATCGCACACGGCGGACTGGGCTGGATCTACCTCGCCATCGACCGCAATGTCAGCGACCGATGGGTGGTGCTCAAGGGCCTGTTGCACTCCGGTGATGCCGAGGCGCAGGCGGTGGCGGTCGCCGAACGGCAGTTCCTGGCCGAGGTGGCGCATCCCAGCATTGTGAAGATCCACAATTTCGTGGAGCATCCGGGGCCGGACGGCTCCCCCATCGGCTACATCGTCATGGAGTACGTGGGCGGGCACTCGCTGCGGGACATGCTCGATCAGCATGTGCGGCCCGAACGCATGCCGGTGGCCGAGGCCATCGCCTATGTGCTGGAAGTCCTTCCGGCACTGGAGTATCTGCACTCCGGCGGGCTGGCCTACAACGACCTCAAACCCGACAATGTCATGGTCACCTCCGAGCGGGTGGAACTGATCGACCTGGGTGCGGTGGCGCAGTTCGAGGCATACGGAAACCTGTACGGCACCAGGGGTTATCAGGCCCCGGAGGTCGGCCGGACCGGGCCGACCGTGGCCTCCGACATCTATACGGTGGGCCGGACGCTGGCCGTGCTCACGCTGAATCTGCCGATGGAGAAGGGCGCCTACGTCGACGGCATCCCGAACCCGACGGATCAGCCGGTCCTGGCCCGGCACGAGTTCTTCCATCGGCTGCTGCTGCGCGCCACCGATCCGGACCCGGACCGCCGATTCGGGTCGGCCCGGCTGCTCGGCAGTCAGCTCATGGGCGTGCTGCGGGAAATCCTCGCCGTCGAACTCGGCAATGAACATCCGCAGCTGTCCACACTGTTCAGCCCGCCCCGCACGAGTTTCGGGACCGGGGAGTTCGTCGCGCAGACCGACGGCATCATCGACGGCATCGCCCGCAGCACGCTGCTGCGCCCGCGCGATGTGGTGGCCGCGCTGCCGGTGCCGATCATCGATCCCGCCGACCCGTCCGCACCGCTGCTGGCCGGCGCGGCGCATCCCGAACCCCGGCACGCGCTGGACGAACTGCGGCACTCCCGCCAGCGCGCGGCGGCCGAACCCGCCGGTGCGCCGGACACTTTCGAGATGGAGGTGACGCTCGCCGAGGCCCGCGCGCATCTCGATCTGTTCGAGCCCGCCGCCGCCCGCCTGGTACTGGAGCGCCTCACCGGCACACCGGAGGCCGCGGATTGGCGCACCGACTGGTATCTCGGCATGACCGAACTGCTGGAACAGGATTTCGAGCGCGCCTTCGCGCACTTCGACTCGGTGCTGCAGGCCGTTCCGGGTGAGATCGCACCCAAGTTGGCCCTGGCCGCCACCGCCGAACTCACACTCCAGCACTGGGATTCACCCGATCCGGAGGAGTGGCGCGCCTACGCCGAGAACTACTACGCCACGGTCTGGCGCACCGACCGGGGTGTGGTGAGCGCCGCCTTCGGCCTGGCCCGGCAGCTCGCGGCCGCCGGTGACATCAGCGCGGCGGTGCACGCCCTCGACGAGGTGCCGCCCGCCTCCCGGCACTATGCCGAAGCGCGCATGACCGCCGTGCTCATGCTGTTGACCTCGGCTCCGGTCGGGAAACTCGACGAAGGCACCCTGTATGTGGCCGCCGCCCGGGTACAGGCGCTGCCCGCCGGTGAAAGCCGTGCGGCGCAGCTGCGCGTGCTGGTACTGGGCACCGCGCTGGGATGGCTCGAGGCCGGTCGCATTCCGAAGACGTCGGATGCGGAGATCTTCGGCGCACCGTTCACCGAACGAGAGCTGCGGCGCGGCATCGAGACCGGCCTGCGCGGCATCGCCCGCTCCGCACCCGGCCGCACGCACCGCTACGCGCTGGTGGATCTCGCCAATGCGGTGCGCGCCAAATCCTGGTTCTGACCGGGGACCGGAAGGTCCCCGTGCCGCGCTGCGGTGACCCTCGGGGCAGCCGAGGCGTCGGCGGTTCTGGCGAGGGAAGGTCAGTTCCTACCGCAGCTGTGCGTGTGCGACACGGGTTCCGGTGGCGCCGGAGGAACCGGATCCGAGTGCCACTCTGTCAGCGCGATCGTGAGGATTGTATGAAGCTCAGCCGACCAGGCGGGCGGCTGCGCGGGCGATGGCCAGCTCCTCGTTGGTGGGCACCACCAGCACCGCCACCTCGGCGCCCTCGGGCGAGATGTACCGGGCGGAGCGGTCTTTCGCGGTATTGCGTTCCGGATCGACCGTGATGCCGAAGCGCTCGAGATCGGCCAGGGCGGCCGCGCGCACCTTCGCATCGTTCTCCCCCACGCCCGCGGTGAAGGTGATGGCGTCCACGCGGCCGAGTTCCACCAGGTACGCGCCGATATAGCGGCGCAGGCGGTGGATGTAGACATCGAAGGCGAGTCGCGCTGCGGCATCACCGGTTTCGATGAGGCGGCCGAGTTCGCGGAAGTCGTTCACCCCCGAGAGGCCCTTGATGCCGGATTGCCGGTTGAGCAGGGCGTCCACATCGTCGACATCCATCTCGGCGGTGCGGATCAGGTGGAAGATGATGCCGGGATCGAGATCGCCCGAGCGGGTGCCCATGACCAGCCCCTCGAGCGGGGTCAGGCCCATCGTGGTGTCGACGGCTCGGCCACCGCGAATGGCGGAGGCCGACGCGCCGTTGCCGAGGTGCAGCACAATCTGATTGAGCTCGCCGCGATCGCGGCCGAGGAAGTCCGCGACCTGGCCCGAGACGTACTCGTGCGAGGTGCCGTGGAAGCCGTAGCGCCGCACACCGTGTGCGGCAGCGACTTTCGCATCGATGGCATAGGTCTTGGCGGCGGCGGGCAGGCCGTGGAAGAACGCGGTGTCGAACACCGCCACCTGCGGCACGTCCGGCAGCAGCTTGCGGGCGCTCTCGATGCCGACCACGTTTGCCGGATTGTGCAGCGGCGCAAGGGAAGAAAGATTGGATATCGCCTCCACCACCTCATCTGTGATGAGCGTCGGCTCGTAGAACACCTCACCGCCGTGCACCACCCGGTGCCCGACCGCGCGCAGGCCCTCATCGGCCAGATCGTGCCCGCTCTCGGCGAAGATGTCGAAGACCAGGCGCAGTCCGGCGGCGTGATCGCCCACTTCGCCGTCGTGCTCGAAAGTCTTTCCGTCACTCTGGTGTTCGATGGTGGGCGAGCCCGCGGCGACCGGTTCGCCGATGCGCTGCACCACGCCGGAGGCGACCACATTCGCCGATTCCGGGTCCAGCAGCTGGTATTTGATGGACGAGGATCCCGAATTGATCACCAGGACATTCACAGTGCCTCCTGCTGGGCCTGAATGGCGGTGATGGCAACGGTATTGACGATATCGGCGACCAGCGCGCCACGGGAGAGGTCATTGACCGGCTTGCGCAGACCCTGCAGCACCGGGCCGATGGCCACCGCGCCCGCGCTGCGCTGCACGGCCTTGTAGGTGTTGTTGCCGGTATTGAGGTCCGGGAAGATGAAGACCGTCGCCTGCCCGGCCACCGCCGAATCCGGCAGTTTGGTGCGCGCCACGGTCGGTTCGATGGCGGCGTCGTACTGAATCGGGCCCTCCACCAGCAACTCCGGCGCGCGCTCGTGCACCAGCTTGGTGGCGGTGCGCACCTTCTCCACATCGGCGCCGGAGCCGGATTCGCCGGTCGAGTACGACAGCATGGCCACCCGCGGTTCGATACCGAACTGGGCGGCGGTCTTCGCCGAGGAGATGGCGATATCGGCCAGCTGATCCGAGGTCGGATCCGGTACCACCGCGCAGTCGCCGTAGGCCAGCACCCGGTCCGCCAGGCACATGAGGAAGACGCTCGACACCGTGGAGACGCCCGGGGTGGTCTTGATGATCTCGAACGCCGGGCGAATGGTGTGCGCGGTGGTGTGCGCGGCGCCGGACACCATGCCGTCCGCGACGCCCATATGCACCATCATGGTGCCGAAATACGAGATATCGGCCAGGTATTCGCGGGCCCGGTCCACCGTCATGCCCTTGTGCGCGCGCAGCCGGGTGTACTCCTCGGCGAATTCGTCACGCAGCGGGCAGGTCAGCGGATCGAGCACCTCGGCGGCCTCGATGTCCACCCCGAGTTCGGCGGCGCGATTACGCACGGCGGTCTCGTCACCGAGGATGGTGAGATCGGCGATCTTGCGCTGCAGCACCCGGCCGGCGGCGCGCAGAATGCGATCGTCGTCGCCCTCAGGCAGCACGATGCGCTTGCGGTCGGCGCGGGCGCGCTCGATCAGCTGGTACTCGAACATCTGCGGGGTGGTGACATTCGGGATGGGAATCTCGATCTGCTCCAACAACTCCCGGGCATTCACCCGCTCCTCCATGAGCGCGAGCGCGGTGTCGACCTTGCGGATGCTGGACAGCGACACCCGGCCCCGGGTGCGGGCGGCGGCCTTGGCGGTGGCGAAGGTGCCCAGCGCGGTCGAGAGGATCGGCAGCTTCGGCTTCAAACCCGCCATAAGGCGTGCGATGGACGGCGCGGGCTGCATATCGCCGTTCATGATGATGCCCGCCAGCGACGGAAAACCCTCCGCCTCATGGGCATTCACCAGGGCCAGCAGGACGTCCGAACGATCGCCGGGCGTGATCACGGCGACGCCGTCGGTGAGCCGCTCCAGAATGTGCTCGATCGTCATACCGCCGATGATCACGTCCAGCGCTTCGCGCTGCAGCAATTCCGGGTCGCCACTGTACATTTCGCCGTCGATGGCATGGCACAGCTCGTCCATGGTGGGCGCCTGCAGCAGCGGCACCTCCGGCAGCGTCCAGGTCGGCACCGCGGCCGCCTGGCGCAGCGCCTCGGTATCGGCCTCCAGCTGATCGGGTTCGCAGCGGTTGGCGATCACCGCGACCAGCTTGGCGTGCTCGGCCACCAGCTCGTTCCGGCACAGCTCCACCAGCTGCATCAGTTCCGCGGTCGTGCGTTCGGCCCCGCGCACCACGAGCAGTACCGGCGCACCGAGATTCACCGCGATGCGGGCATTGAAGCGCAGCTCGCTGGGGCTGGCGACATCGGTGTAATCGCTGCCGAGAATGAGCACGGCATCACACTGCTTGGCCATGGCGTGATAGCGCATGACGATCTCGCTGATCGCCCCGTCCGGATCCTCGTGCACCT
The DNA here is from genome assembly GCF_035958815.1 of Nocardia sp. NBC_01327. Classification (NCBI taxonomy): domain Bacteria; kingdom Bacillati; phylum Actinomycetota; class Actinomycetes; order Mycobacteriales; family Nocardiaceae; genus Nocardia; species Nocardia sp. NBC_01327. Next base: position 90,830 of record NZ_CP108383.1, read on the forward strand.
GTTCGTAGGTCACGCCGATGGACTGGTCGTAGTCGTCGTCCGCGGTGGAATGCTCGAGCAGCAACTCGAGGATGTAATCCCGCTCGGTCGCCGATCGCGTGATGGGGCGGAACACGCCCACGCGCGGGGTGGTGGCGGCCAGCGCCTGCAGCACCCCCAGCGCCACGGTCGATTTGCCCGTGTCGCCCTCGGGCGACGCGATGTACACACTCGAGACCGGTGCCGCAGTCATGAACGAGAGCCTACCGACCGTTATGTGCGGATCCGCGCGTGCACGGGAGAACAAGTGCCGCGTGCCACACCGAAGACCGCTTTGCACGCCGTTAACCAGTTGACACGAGATTCCCAGCAACTGCCACTACGCTGCCGCGCATGGTAGGCGCTTCCGGTCTCGATTGGGGACACGAGCTTTTCAACAGCCTGTGGTGGATCGCGAAGGGGTTCGTCATCACGTCGGCGATCTTCGTGGTGGCCGTGGCAGTCATCATCAGGTTCACCGGCTGGGGCCGGATGTTCTGGCGGATCAGCGGGGGGTACTTCAAGGGCCGCCAAAGCTGGCCCGCCTGGGGACTATTGGCGGTCGTCGTGGCGCTCGCGGTGTACAGCGTGCGCATCAGCGTGCTGGTCACCTATTACTACAACGACATGTACTCATCGCTGCAGCTCGGGGTGCAGGCGCTGGCGGATCACAATGCGGACGACGCCGCACACGCCAAAACCCTGTTCTGGCAGAGCATGGGCGTATTCGGCGTGCTCGCCACCATCTCGGTGAGCATGGGCATGATCACGTACTGGCTGAACAACGCCTTCCAGATCCACTGGTGGAAGTGGCTGAACACCCGCTATCTCAACGACTGGATGGACGGAAAGGCGTACTACCGCAACCGATTCATCGATAACACGATCGACAATGCCGACCAGCGTATCCAGCAGGACGTGCAGGACTTCGTGAACGGCATCTTCGCACTGGCCTTCGGCGGCAATGTCGGTCCGTACGGCGTCAGCGGCGGCGGCGTGATCGGCAGCGGACTCACGGTGGTGTCGTTCACCCCGATTCTGTGGAAACTGTCCCTTCCGCTGGACCTTCTCGGCCAGCACATACCGCGAGCGCTGGTGTTCGGCATGTTCGCCTTCACCTTGCTCGCGACCGTGATCGCGTTCTGGATCGGGCATCCGCTCATCAAGTTGAACTTCTGGTTCCAGCGCCGCACGGCCGACTATCGATTCGGGCTGGTGCGATTGCGGGAGAACGCTGAGAACGTCGCCTTCTACCACGGTGAGAAGGAAGAGCGGCACGGCTTGGACAATCGGTTCGACGCCGTCATCGACAACACCTGGTCGCGCATCTACCGGCTGATCAAGTTCTACGGCTGGAACCTGGTGACCAGCCAGGTGACGGGCGTTTTTGTCGGACTGGTCATGGGGCCGCAGGTTCTCGCGGGCACCACCACCCTCGGCAATATGCAGCAGGCGGGCAGTGCCTTCAGCAGCTTGCAGACGGCAGTATCGATGCCGCAGAACTCCTATGACGCGTTCACCTACGTCCGTGCGACTCTGGCCCGTCTGGACGGACTGCGGGACGCCGACGACAAGGCCCGGGAACTGCCCGCCATCGATACCGTCGAATTGCTCGAAGGCCTCGAACTGCAGGACGTATCCGTCAGCAAGCCGGACGGAACGCCGCTGATCAACGACCTGTCCCTGCGGCTCGTCCCGGGCGATGCCCTGGTCGTCAAGGGCGACTCCGGCGTGGGCAAGACGACCCTGCTGCGCAGCATCGGCGAATTGTGGCCCTACACAACAGGATCCGTGCGCCGACCGCTGGGGGACGACGCCCTGTTCCTCTCACAGCGACCCTATATGCCACTCGGCAATCTGCGCGGCGCCATCACCTATCCGGCGACGCCGGGCGCCATCGATGACGCCGTACTGCGGGAAACACTCGTCAAGGTCAACCTCGGGCATCTGACGGACCGGCTGGACGAGGACGACAATTGGGGCAACACACTCTCACCGGGTGAGCAGCAGCGCATCGCCTTCGCGCGAATCCTGTTGCTGCAGCCCAAGATCGTATTCCTCGACGAGGCCACCTCAGCCGTGGACGAGGGGCTCGAGTACACGCTCTACAACCTCGTGCGGACCGAGTCGCCGAACACCGTGCTGGTCAGCGTCGCGCACCGCAGCACCGTGGATCGGCATCACAATCAGCGGCTCGATATCACCGGCGGCGGCGGGTGGGAGCTCACGCCATTGGACGCACCGGTATCAGTCTGAGAGCCGTTCCGGCGCAGTGATATTCGGTACGACGCGCGGTCGCGATGCGACCGCGCGTCGGCCGTTGTACAGCTCGTGAGGTCAGGCCAGGGCGCGCAGGCGGGGGCCCAGGTCGCGCTTGAACAGGTCCAGGAAGCGGAGCTGGTCGTGGCCGGGGGCGTGGAAGACCAGGTGGTTGAGGCCGGCGTCCAGGTAGGGCTTGATCAGTTCCACGGCCTGGTCCGGATCGCTGGCCACGATCCAGCGCTTGGCGATCTGCTCGATCGGCAGTGCGTCGGCGGCGGCCTCCATCTCGATCGGATCGGTGATGGAGTGCTTCTGCTCGGGCGTCAGGGACAGCGGCGCCCAGAAACGCGTATTCTCCAGCGCCAGTGCGGGATCGGTGTCGTAGGAGATCTTGATCTCGATCATGCGGTCGATATCCTCGACCGTGCGGCCGACCTTCGCGGCGCCCTCGGCGACGGCGGGCATGAGCTTCTCGGTGTACAGGTCCATGCCCTTGCCCGAGGTGCAGATGAAACCGTCACCGGCGCGGCCGGCGTAGCGGGCCACCAGCGGGCCGCCCGCGGCGATGTAGACCGGGATGCCGCCCTTGGGCACGTCGTAGATCGAGGCGCCGACGGTGCTGTAGTACTCGCCCTCGAAGTCGACGCGGTCACCCGTCCACAGGGCGCGCATGAGATCCACCGACTCGCGCAGGCGCGCGAAACGCTCCTTGAACTCCGGCCATTCGCCCTTGTAGCCGGTGGCGATCTCATTGAGCGCCTCACCGGAACCCACACCCAGCATGATGCGATCCGGGTACAGGCAGCCCATGGTCGCGAACGCCTGCGCGATCACCGCCGGGTTGTAGCGGAAGGTCGGGGTGAGCACCGAGGTGCCGAGCTGAATGCGCTCGGTGCGCTCACCGGTCGCGGCCATCCACGCCAGCGAGAACGGGGCGTGCCCGCCATTGTGCCGCCAGGGCTGGAAATGATCGCTCACCGTGGCGCTGTCGAGGCCGTGCTCCTCGGCCGCCACCGCGATCTCCACCAGTTCCCGGGGGCCGAACTGCTCCGCCGACGCCTTGTATCCGAGCTTGAGATCCTTCACCGCGCCACTCCTGTCGCCTTGCTGCGCTTGGTTCGTGCGGGATCGAACTCCCACACCGCCGCCCGGAGCGCGGGTCATGCGCCCGGCGAACGGCCTACTTCGCACCCTAGTCAGCGATGTGTCGGGGGTCGCACTCGCCACCCGCGCCCGCGATAGCGGACAATTGACCCGTGACCTCAAACGACGAACCGATTCTGTCCTATCTGACCGACATGGACGGCGTTCTCGTGCACGAGAACCACATGGTGCCCGGCGCCGACCAGTTCCTCGCCGAACTGCGTGACAATGAGATCCCGTTCCTGGTGCTCACCAATAACTCCATCTACACCGCGCGGGATCTGCAGGCCCGGCTGCAGCACACCGGTCTCGACATTCCGATCGAATCCATCTGGACCTCGGCGCTCGCCACCGCGACCTTCCTGCGCGATCAGCGGCCGAACGGAACCGCCTATGTCGTAGGCGAATCCGGCCTCACCACCGCGCTGCACGAAATCGGCTACGTGCTCACCGACAGCGAGCCGGACTACGTGGTGCTGGGCGAGACGCGCACCTACTCGTTCGAGGCCATCACCACCGCCATCCGGCTGATCTCGGCGGGCGCGCGCTTCATCGCCACCAATCCCGACGCCACCGGCCCGTCCCGCGAGGGCATTCTGCCCGCCACCGGTTCGGTCGCCGCACTCATCACCCGCGCCACCGGCAAAGAGCCCTACTACGTGGGCAAGCCCAACCCGCTCATGATGCGCTCGGCGCTGCGCCGCATCGACGCGCACTCGCAGTCCACCGTCATGATCGGCGACCGCATGGACACCGATGTGATCTCCGGGCTGGAAGCGGGCCTGCGCACCATCCTGGTCACGACCGGCATCTCCACCCACTCCACCGTCGAGCAGTACCCCTACCGCCCGACCGCCATCCTGCACTCGGTCGCCGACCTGGTCGGCAAGACCAAGGACCCCTTCGCCCCCTGACAGCCCTCGTCACCCGGCGCACACCCACGTCATCCCCAGCGCACACCCTCGTCATCCCGGCGCGCCTTTGGCCGGGATCCACAGCGGCCGTATAGATCCCGGCCAAAAGCATGCCGGGATGACGAGGGTCCGCCCCCCGCAGCCCTACCGGGTCGGTCGGGCCGGCGCTCAGTCGGTTTCGAAGGAGTCGAGCGCGGCTGACAAGGTCGTGAGCGATTCGACGATCCGGGTGAACTGTTCGACGCCGAGCTGGGCGGTGAGGCGGGCGGCCAGCTTGGCGTGCTGCGGGCCGATGCGGCGCACCGCCTCGTGACCGGCCTCGGTGATCGCGACCAGTTTGGCGCGGCGGTGTGCGGGGTTGGTGCGGTATTCGGCAAAACCCTTGTCCACCAGTAGATCCGCTATGCGCTGGACGCTCTGGCGGGTGATACCCATTTCGCGGGCGATGCCCGCCACCGGCAGCGGCTCGTGCAGTACCGCGCCCAGGACCTGCCACCAGGCGGCGGTGATATCGGCCGGACGCGCCAATTCCTCTGCGATGGCGAGGAATTGGCCGTTGAGCTTGAACGAGGTGATGGCGGCGGTACTGAACAGCTCCTGCTCGGGATTCATCCCGCCTCCTGTCCGCCCGGGGCGGGCGCTGCCGGGGAATTCTCCCTCATCGTGCCGCCGGATCGGTTGCCCGGCTCTGCTCGTACTCGGCGAGCGCGAAGAAAGCCGCCGGCTCATTGTGCGCGTAGAGGCGGTACCAGGCGTCGAGGACGTGGGGTTCGAAGATGTCCAGGCGTTCGAAGATCGCCCGGGCGAAGTCCACCGGTGTAGTACCGCTGGCGGTGACCAGATCACCGGCGAGCACCGCGGGCTCATGGACGAAGTTGTCGCCGCCCGAATATCCGCTCATGGCAAGGTATTCGGCCGCATTGCTGGTGTGCGGGCGGTCGTCCAGCAGTCCGGCGGTCGCCAGGCCGAAGGTCGCGCCGCAGATGGCGGCGACCGGAACGCCGGCCGCGAGGAAATCGCTCGCCTTATCGGCGAAAGCCTTCAGTTCGCCCGCCTCCCAGGTCGCCGACCCGGGCAGGATCAGCATGGCGCTGTCGGCCGGGTCGAGTTCGTCCAGCGCGATATCGGGAGTCACCCGCAGACCGCCCATCGAGACGACGGGCTCCGTGGTGAGGCCGACCGTCCGGATCTGCCAGGCGCCCTGCTCGCGGTGCCACAGCGGGCGATGGATATGCGCGGTGGTGTGCCCGGCTTCCCAGTCGGAGAAGGTGTCGTAGACGGCGAGGTGCACTGTTTTCATCATGACAGCATCCTGTCATGTTTGACAGGATGCTGTCAACGAAGATCAGCTCAGCGCGTTGCCCAGATCGTTCAGCAGATCCTCGACATCCTCGAGACCGATGGAGATGCGGACGACGCCATCCGTAATGCCGATGGCCGCACGGCCTTCCGGCCCCATCGCCCGATGGGTGGTGGTGGCGGGATGGGTGATCAGCGTCTTCGAATCGCCCAGATTATTGGAGATGTCGATGATGCGCAGACCGTTGAGCACCTCGAACGCCCGCTTCTTGGCGTCCTCCGGCAGCGCCTTCAACTCGAAGGTCACCACCGTGCCGCCGCCGGACATCTGCTTCCTGGCCAGCTCGTACTGCGGATGCGACGGCAGGAACGGGTACTTCACCCACGACACCGCCGGGTGCTGCTCCAGGAATTCGGCGATCCGCAGCGCGGACTCCGTGGACTGGCGCACCCGCAGCGGCATGGTCTCCAGACCCTTGAGCAGCGTCCAGGCATTGAACGGGCTCAGCGCCGGACCGGTATGGCGCATCAGGTTTTTCACCGGGCCGTCGATGTAGTCGTGCGAACCGAGAATCGCGCCGCCGAGCACCCGGCCCTGGCCGTCGATGTGCTTGGTGCCGGAGTAGACCAACACATCGGCGCCGAGATCGAAGCCCTTCTGCAGCAGCGGAGTGGCAAAGACGTTGTCCAGCACCACCTGTGCACCCGCGGCATGTGCGAGATCGCAGACCGCGCGCACATCCACCAGCGTCTGCATGGGGTTGGACGGGGTCTCGAAGAACACGGCCTGGGTCGGCACCGACAGCGCCTCTTCCCACTGCGCCAGATCCTCGCCGTCGACGAAGACGGTCTCCACGCCCCAGCGCGGCAGGATCTCATTGGCCACCACGAAGCAGGAGCCGAACAGGCTGCGCGCGGCGACCAGTCGGTCACCCGCGCCGAGCAGCGCACCCAGTGCGGTGAAGACCGCGGACATGCCGCTGGCGGTGGCGAAACACGCTTCGGCGCCGTCGAGCAGGCGCAGGCGCTCCTCGAACATGGCGACCGTCGGATTGCCGTAGCGCGAGTAGACGAAATGCTTGATATCGCCGGTGAAGGACGCCTCGGCGGCCTCGGCGCTCTCGTAGACGAAGCCCGAGGACAGGTACAGCGCCTCCGACGTCTCCTCGAAACCGGAGCGGCGCAGGCCACCTCGCACACCGAGCGTGGCCGGGCCGACGCCCTCGGGCAGCGGTCGCTCGAACGATCCACCGGTGATCATGACTGCCTCCACGGAAGTCCGTCGGCGCGCCAGCCCTCGCTGCCGCGGTGTCCCTGCGCGTCGAGCGCGCCTTCGAAACCCTCGAGGACATTGAAGGCCGGTGCGAGCCCGATGCCCGTCGCCGCCGTCGCCGCACCGATGGAGCGCTGGCCGGAGCGACAGATGAAGATCACCGGCGCCTCCGAATCCGGCTCACGATCGGCGAGCGCCTGCTTCAGCTGGTCCACGAACCGGGCATTGCGCGTGCCGGTGGCGTCGACCCATTCGATCAGCGCGGTCGGCCGCCCGATGCCACTGGTATCGGGGACTCCGACAAAGCGCCACTCGGCTTCGGTGCGCACGTCCACCAGCACCGCATTCGGATTGTCCCGCAACAGTTCCCACGCCTGCTTCGGCGTCAGGTCACCCGCGTAACTCATATCGACCTCCTGTGAATCCGCACTTGCCGCACCGTTGCCCGATGCGCGGCCAGGTCGTCACCCGGAGCACCCCGCCGCGGAGGAGGGTTGCCGATCAGCCAGCCGGGGCTTCGCGCTGATACTCATGACCTGGGTTGAGATTGCCGAAAATCATGCCCCACTGTCAAACCCTGTTTAATTTGCCTCCGCTCCGCTCCGGCGGGTTCGCGGCCCTGTTACCTGGGTCTTCCCTCCTCCGCTCCTCCGCTTCGCTCCCCCACTCCGTCAGTCCAGACCCAGGCGGGCCGCGAACTTGGGGCTGGTGAGGACCTCAGGAATTGCAGACCAGCCAGGTCGTATCTGCGCGGGTGAAGTTCCAGGTGGCGGTCGTATCGTGGCTGTCGGCGCGGAAGGTGACCGCGGCGGTCGCATGATCACCGTCGATTTTCGAGTCGGCGAGCCCGACGATGTCGAGTTTCGGGCCGCCCTCGACCGCGGTTTTCAGCGGCGAGCGGTTGTCGTCGAAGCCCTTGCAGACCACGGCCGGATCGAGTGCGCCACCGTCACTGCGGGATTGGATGAAATTGCGGGCGGCGACGGCCAGCTGACCGGAATCTGTGAGATTCTTCTCAGCCGGCGACATCAGGGTGGCGATCACGATCCCGATAACCACCAGCACCAGGATGCCGGCCGCCAGCAGGAACGGCAGCATGCTCCTGGCCTCGTCCTGATCGATCGGAACCGCCTGGTCATCGACGTCGCTCATGGGTAGATCATGCCCGTAGCGCCGGAGCGCACGGTCCGCCGCACCGGTCAGCGAGCGGGATGGGCATTCGTACAGTTCACCGCACCGCCGCGGGCGGGGGGTTCCTTCCACCGATAGAATCAGCACAATTTCCCTGAACGAGCGGGAATAGCGGTACCAGGCAGCAACGCTGCAGCTTCGGGGATCCAACGGAGGCACCCGGGGCGAGGGCGTCAACTTAGCCTAAGCTAAGAGCGACGGCTGAGACTTGACGACAAGATAGTTCCAACCAAAGGGTGCGCGTAAGAATGACCGAACAGAGTGCAGCAACCGATACGCAGTCCGGGACGGTGTCCGACTCGCACCACGGTGCGGTGACCCGCCCGCTCCGCATTGCGATCGTGGGCGCCGGTCCGGCCGGAATCTACGCCGCCGACGCGTTGATGAAGTCCGACGCCGATGTGAGCATCGACCTCTACGAGCGGATGCCCGCACCGTTCGGTCTGATCCGCTACGGCGTCGCCCCCGATCACCCGCGCATCAAGGGCATCATCACCGCCCTGCACAAGGTGCTCGACAAGGAGCAGGTCCGCCTGCTCGGCAATATCGACTACGGCGTCGACATCACCCTCGAAGACCTGCAGCGCTTCTACGACGCGGTCATCTTCTCCACCGGCGCGAACGCCGACCGCGCACTCGAGGTCCCGGGCATCGAGCTCGAAGGCAGCTTCGGCGCCGCCGACTTCGTCTCCTGGTACGACGGGCACCCGGACGTGCCGCGCAGCTGGCCGCTGGACGCCGAGAAGGTCGCGGTCCTGGGCGTCGGCAATGTGGCCCTGGATGTGGCCCGTGTGCTCGCCAAGACCGGCGACGAACTACTCCCCACCGAGATCCCGCCGAACGTGTACGCGGGCCTGAAGGAGAACAAGGCGCTCGAGGTGCACGTCTTCGGACGCCGCGGCCCCGCGCAGGCCAAGTTCACCCCGCTCGAGCTACGCGAGCTGGACCACTCCCCGACCATCGAGGTCATCGTCGACCCCGAGGACATCGACTACGACGAGGGTTCAGAGGCTGCACGCCGGCACTCGAAGCAGGTCGACATGATCTGCAACACCCTCGAGCAGTGGGCCATTCGCGATGTGGGCGACCGCCCGCACAAGCTGTTCCTGCACTTCTTCGAGAGCCCCGCCGAGATCCTCGGTGACGCCGACGGCAAGGTCGTCGGCCTGCGCACCGAGCGCACCGCGCTCGACGGCACCGGAAACGTCAAGGGCTCCGGCACTTTCAAGGACTTCGACGTACAGGCCGTGTACCGCGCGGTCGGCTACCTGTCGCAGAACATCCCGGCCCTGCCGTTCGACGACCAGGCCGGCACCGTGCCCAATGAGGCCGGGCGCGTCCTGCTCGACGAGGACGCCGACGGCGCGGCGCGCTTCATGCCGCAGACCTACGTCACCGGCTGGATCAAGCGCGGCCCGGTCGGCCTCATCGGCCACACCAAGGGCGATGCGAACGAGACCATCGCCTGCCTGCTCGACGACGCCGCCGGTTTCACCCCGGCTGCCGAGCCGGAGCTGGACGCGGTGACCTCGTTCCTGGAGAGCAAGGGCGTCCCCTTCACCACCTGGGCCGGCTGGTACCGCCTGGACGCGCACGAGCGCGCCCTGGGCGAGCCGGAAGGCCGCGAGCGGGTGAAGGTCGTCGAGCGCGAGGACATGATTCGCGCGAGCGAGCCGGACAAGGTTTCCTGATAGCTCTGACCTGGCTGAATCCGGCAGGTGGACAAGGTCTTCCGCACTTGTCACCGTTCTGAGGCATGCTGATCACGTGTTCGATGCCCATCTCCACATCTTCGACCCGCGGTTCCCGCTGGCCGAGAACGAGGGCTACCTGCCCGACCCGTACACCATTGCCGACTATCGGCGGCGCATGCAGCGCTTCGATATCGACAGTGGCGCGGTGGTCGCCGGTTCCTTCCAGGGCAACGAGCACACCTTTCTCCGGGCCGCCCTCGCCGAATTGGGCGAGGGCTGGGTCGGCGTCGCGAATCTGAGCGAAGACGCCACCGACGAGGAGATCATCGAGCTGGACCGCGCAGGCGTGCGCGCGATCCGGTTCAATTTCAAGCGCGCGGGCGGCGATATCGTCGGGCTCACCATGCTGGCGCTGCGGGCCTACGAGCTGGTCGGCTGGCATGTGGAGCTGTATATCGACGGGTCCATGCTGGGATCGCTGGAACCGGTCATCACCAAGCTGCCGACGCTGTCCATCGATCACCTCGGCATGTCCGACGACTGCCTGCCGTATCTGCTGAATCTGGTCGATCGCGGGGCGAAGGTGAAGGCGTCCGGATTCGGCCGCGTCTCGATGAATGTGGGCACCGCGCTGCGGCGGATTCACGCGGTGAATCCGGAGGCGCTCATGTTCGGTTCCGATCTGCCCGGCACCCGCGCCGGGCGGCCGTTCCTGGACCGGGATATCAAGGTGATCGCCGATGCGGTCGGTGCCGACCTGCACCGGGTGCTGGAAGACAATGCGCGCGCCTTCTACCGGCTGCCCGCCAAGGAACCCCGCTTCGCCGATCCGACGCCGACGCTGCCGCTGGTCGCCCCGCAATCGCCGACCCTGCGCCTGCACCGCTCCGAACTACCCCCGCCGCCGCCGGACACCATGCCGCTGCCCAGGATCGAGCGCTAGCGGCCGCCTCGCCGTCCCGGCACGCTTATGCCCGGATCCACAGCCGGGGGCTTGCCGCGTCAGCGCACCCCCGCGTTATTGTCATACCGTCAACACCGGTGTTGTGAGCCGGTGCGCACTGGAAAAGACGATGAACCGAGGTAGGTCGTGAGCACTCCATCCACCGCCAAGCAGGGCCCGCTCGCGGGCGTCCGCGTTGTTGAACTGGCCGGGATCGGCCCCGGTCCGCACGCGGCGCTGCTGCTCGCGGATCTCGGCGCGGACGTGGTCCGGGTGCAGCGGCCGAACCAGTTCCCCGGACTCATGGAGCGGCCGCAGTGGCGTGGCCGCACCATCGTCGAGGCGAATCTCAAGGATCCGGCCGATATCGAGAAGGTGCTCGGGCTCGTAGAGAAGGCCGATGTGCTCATCGAGGGCTTCCGGCCGGGCGTCACCGAGCGCATGGGCCTGGGCCCCGACGCGGCGCTCGCGCGCAATCCGCGCCTCGTCTACGGCCGCATGACCGGCTGGGGCCAGGACGGGCCGATGGCCGATCGCGCCGGGCACGACATCAACTACATCTCGCTGACCGGTGTGCTGAATGCCATCGGCCGCAAGGGCGAACGCCCCGTACCGCCGCTGAACATGGTGGGCGACTTCGGCGGCGGCTCCATGTTCCTGGTCTTCGGCATTCTGGCCGCGCTGGTGGAACGGCAGAACTCGGGTAAGGGTCAGGTCATCGACTCCGCCATGATCGATGGGGCGCTGGCCCTTTCGCACATGATCTGGGGCATGAAGGGCATGGGCCTGTGGTCCGATGAGCGCGGCACCAACCTGCTCGACACCGGTATGGCCTTCTACGACACCTATGAGACCTCCGACGGCAAGTACATGGCGGTCGGCTGCATCGAACCGCAGTTCTACGCCGCCATGCTGAAGGGCCTGGAGATCGACCCGGAGGGCCTGCCCTACCAGATCGACCCCAACGGCCAGGACCAGCTGCGCAAGCTGTTCACCGAGAAGTTCAAGACCAAGACCCGTGACGAGTGGTGGGCCATCTTCGAGCACACCGACGCCTGCACCACCCCCGTGCTGACTTTCACCGAGGCGGAACAGAATCCGCACATCGTGGCGCGCTCCGGGCTCATCGAGATCGACGGCGTGGTGCAGCACGCACCCGCGCCGCGCTTCTCCCGCACGCCGGGCGGCATCCCGACCCCGCCGCCGAACGAGGGCACCCCGATCGAAAGCGTCTGGGCGGACTAGCTTTTCGAGTCGCGCCGACCCAGCGCGGCGGCACTCGGACATAATCCAGCGGCGGCACCCGAAGGGGCGCCGCCGCTTGGCATTTCGCTGATTTACGCCGGAAGGATCAGGCGGACGGCTCGACGAGCTGGATATCGAGCTCGATGGCGATCTTGTCGCCCAGCATGGCGGTGGGGAGGCCGGCGGCGATATTGAACTCGCTGCGCTTGATGACGCCGGTGGCGGTGAAGCCGGCGTGCTGCTTCTGATCGCCGGGGAAGACCTGCACGCCGCCCCATTCGACGTCGAGGGTGACGGGCTTGGTCACATTGCCGAGGGTGACCTCGCCGGTGACCTCGAACTCGGCGGCGACGGCGACCGGCTCGGTGACCTTGAAGTGCAGGGTGCTCAGGTTCGCGGTGTCGAGGATGTCGGCGCTGCGGACGTGGCCGTCGCGCGCCTCGTTGCCGGTGTCGAAGGAGTCGAGGTAGATGGTGGCCTCGATGACGGCCTTGCCGGCGTCGTCGGCGACGAAGCTGGTCTCGAACTTGTTGAAACGGCCGCGGACCTTGGAGATTCCCAGGTGGCGGGCGGTGAAGTTGACCGAGGAGTGGTTGGCATCCAGGGTCCAGGAGCCGGGGGCGATCACGGTCTGCTCAGAAGTCGTCATGCCGGAAGCCTAACCGGACTTCAGTCCGGATATCCACACCGTCCTGATCCTGGCATTGGCAGGGCGGGGCTAACGGGACCAGGACAGGGCACCATGGAGGGGTGTCCCGATCCGAATTCGCCGAGTTTCTCATTGCGCGGCGCGCGCAGCTGCAGCCCGAAGAGGTCGGCCTGCCCTCCGGCCGGCGTCGTCGCACGCCCGGACTGCGCCGTGAAGAGGTCGCCGCGCTGGCAGGCGTGAGCGCCGACTATCTGGCCCGCCTCGAGCAGGGCCGGGATACCAATCCCTCCACCTCGGTGCTGGGCGCGCTCGCGGACGCACTGCGGCTCAATGACGTCGAACGGCATCACTTCGGCAGGCTCGCCCTGGGCATGGAGCAGAAGGAGACCTGCCCCACCGCCGGCCAGGCCGGCGAACAGGTCTCCGAGACATTGCGCGCGGTCATCGACTCCATGCACCCCACCCCGGCCTTCGTGCTCGGGCGCTGGATGGATCTGCTCGCCTGGAATCCGTCCTGGCGTGATTTCGCGGAACCCCTGGGCCTGTTCGACGAATCCGCGGGCGGCAATTTCGCGAACTATCTCTTCGCGCACCCCGACGCGCAGCGCTATTTCAGCAATTGGTCCGATGCCGCCGATATCGCCGCCTCCGCACTGCGCAATGCGCAGACCCGATTCACCGACGACCGCAGCCTCGAGGCGCGGATCACCGCCCTGCAGCGCTATCCGGAATTCGATCGGCGCTGGCGGGAACACCGGGTGATCGACTATCGCAGCCGGGTGCTGCTCATCGAGCATCCGCTGCGCGGCCATGTCGAGGTGGAAATCGAGACCCTCGACCCGGCCGCCGACCTGAGCATTCAGGTGTGGCTGGTCGATCGCCGCAAGGCGCAGGCGCCCGGATTGCGGCTGGTCAACGAATAGGTCCACGCCTCGTGGGCCCGTTCGTTCCTCCCGCTCACCATCGGCGGGCGAACTACAGTTGACCTATGGCTCGGAATTGGCCGATGGTCGAACGCGAGAACGAGCTCGAAACCATTACGTCCGCGCTGACCGGCACTGATTTCGTCGGAGCGGTCCTCACCGGAGACGCGGGGGTCGGCAAAACCACGCTGGCCCGGCTGGCCACGACCGCGGTGAACGGCAGTGCCGGGAACATTCGCTGGGTCGCCGGGACCGAATCCGCGCGCAGCATTCCACTCGGCGTGTTCGCGCATATGGTCGGCGTGTACACCGCGCACGATCCCGTGACCTTCATGGCGGCCGCGCGGGAGGCGCTGCTCGCGGACGGGCACACCATTATCGGCGTCGACGACGCCCATCTGCTCGATCAGCTGTCCGCCACCCTGCTGCTGCAGCTCGCCATCGACAAGGCCGCGCACATTGTGGCCACCGTGCGCAGCGGGGTGCCGGTGCCGGATGCGGTGACCTCGCTGTGGAAGGACGGGCATCTGCTGCGCATCGATCTGTCGCCGTTCAGTCAGCGCCAGAGCGTGGAGCTGGTCGAGAATATGCTCGGCGGGCAGCTGGAGGGCTTCACCGCCAATCTCATGTGGGAATCCTCCGCCGGGAACGCGCTGTTCCTGCGGCATCTGGTCGAGGGCGCGCTGGAGGCGGGCACGCTGCGGCAGGTCAAGGGCGTGTGGCAGTTGCGCGGGCGCGCGGCCGTCACCTCGGAATTGGCTGCGCTGCTGGAGGATCGGGTGGAGCAGCTGCCCGAATCGGTGCTGCGGGTGCTGGAACTGCTCACCTTCTGCGAGCCGATCGACCTGGATGTGCTCGCCGAGCTCGCGGGTGAGGAAGCCGTGGAGACCGCCGAATCACGCGGTGTCATAAGGATTGTCGAGAACGGCAGGCAACTGCTGGTGCGGTACAACCATCCGCTGTTCGGCGAGGTGATCCGGCGGCGGCTCGGCATCGCCTCGGCACGGCGATTGCGCGGGCGGCTGTACACCTCCCTGCGGGAACGGCCCATCAATTCCGCTCCCGACCGCATCCGGCTCGCCGAATTGGCTTTGGACAGTGATAAATCCGCCGATCTCGAACTATTCGAGGCCGCCGCGGCCGATGCCATCGGATTGGCGAATCTGCCACTGGGAGAACGATTCGCGCGGGCGGCGGTGGAGCGGCGCGGCGGTGTCGAGGCCGCCGATCTGCTGGCGCGGGCACTGCTGTGGCAGGGGCATCGCATCGAGGCCGAGCGCACGCTCGCGGTCTTCGATCCGGATCAGTTGAACGAGGTGCAGCTGGCGCGCTGGGGCAGTACCCGCGTGTCGAATCTGCTGTGGTCCATGGGCGATGCCGATCGCGCGGACGAGGTGCTGGATTCGGTGCGCCGCCGGGCGCAGCATCCCAAGATCGTGGCGACGCTGGACGGGCTCGCCTCCGCGTGTGCGGTCAATGAGAACAAGCTCGACGAGGCCTTCGCGCTGGCCGAACCCGTCATGGCCGCCGAGGACGCGCCGCCGTGGGCGGTCTGGTGGGCGGCGTTCGGCGGCGGCCTCGCCCTGGCGCTCATGGGACGGGGTGATGCCGCCCGGCAGTACGCGGCGCGGGGGCATGCCATCGAATCGCATATCGACGGGCTCAATCGGTTCATGTCCGCGCACGCGGAGGTGCTGGCGCTCACCTTCACCGGGGATCTGAATGCCGCAAGGCGTTGTGCCAGTAGCCCTTACACCTATTCCTCGCCCGGCCAGTACCTCGCGTGGGGAATGACGAAGATTCTGCAGGGCACCGTCGATGTGGCACAGGGCCTGTTCCCGCAGGGCATCGACAATCTCGAACAGGCGCTCGCGGCGCTCACCACCGAGGGCGCGGCCGCCTGGATGTTCCCCGCGAGACTTCGTCTGGCCGAGGCGTATTCGGCGGTGGGGCGCGCCACCGACGCGGCCGAATCCATTGCCGCCGCCATCGAACGCGGCGGTCGGCACAGCGCCGTGTACGAACCGATGCTGGAGATCGCCAAGGCGTGGCAGGCCGCCGCCGAGGGCACCGTGACCCCCGCGATCCGGCTGGCGCTCGGTGCGGCCGATGCGGCGGCGCGCTCACATCAGCACGCCATCGAGGCCATGGCGCTGCATACCGCGGCGCGCTTCGGTGATCATTCGGTGGCGGGGCGGCTCGCGGATCTGGCCGCCCGGGTGGACGGGCGGCTGGTGCAGGTCCAGTCCCGGCACGCGGTGGCGGTCGCGGCGCACGACGGGGCCGGGTTGGACACTGCCGCAGCCGAATTCGAGGAGATCGGGGTGCTGCTGTCGGCGGCCGACGCCGCCGCGCAGGCCGCGTCCGCACACGAGCGCGCGGGAGATCGCCGCCGGCTGCTGGAATCGGCGGCCACCGCCAATCGGCTCGCCGCCGCGTGTGGCGGGGCCAGTACGCCCGCGCTGCGGCAGTCCGCGCAACCGTTGCCGCTCACCTCGCGGGAGCGGGAGATCGCGAATCTGGTGGCCGCGGGACTGTCCAATCGGCAGATCGCCGATCGGCTCACCGTCTCGGTGCGCACCGTGGAGGGTCATCTCTACCGCGCCTGCATCAAGCTCGACGTCACCGATCGTGAGGCGCTGGCCGAACTCATGCGTGGCGGGTCATCTGTCGGCAAATCGGAAAGCTGATCAGTACAGCTTCCACAAAAGGCTTCTACCAGCATCTGTGGGATTTATCTCGCCGTATGACGTCATCGATCGGATCGATTGATTCCGATCTGGAATTACCGGTTTCTCATCAGCTACCATCCCCCGCGAAGGTGGCCGAGCCCGGTCTCCGGGGACGGTTCCCATCTGATGAGAGTGGTGTTTCGGCGTGAGTCGTAGGCAGCGGATCTTGCGACTGAGCTTCCCGTTCCACCGGCCTCGCCACAGCCCGGCGGGCGACTCGGGAACGCATGGCGCGGGCGATTCGGCATCACCGCAATCGTCGGGTCCGCTCTGCGACCGGTGGCGTGTGCGCTTCCGGAGCTGAGTCCGCCGCCGAGAACGACTCGCGCAGGCGAGGGGGTGCGAAGTTCCGGACCTGGATATGGCGGCGATCGGCGGCGCGCACCATCGAATTGCCTGGCACAGACGTGAATTGCACGTCGATCAAGTAGATCCACAACTGATGAGGGTGGTGATCCGGCGTGACTCGTCGGAATTTCGACAGCAGGACCGGCGCGGCACGGCGCGCGATGATCGTGGGCACGCTTCCGCTCGCCCTCGCCGTGGCGTGCTCGAGCGCCACCGATCCGCAGAGCGCCGCACCGGCGAGCAGCGCGAACGGCACCGGGCCGTCGAGCACATCGCAGGCGCCGGGCGGGGTGCAGTCGCCCGGCGCCGCGCAGTCCCCGGGCGGGGCGCAATCGCGCGGCGAGGGCGCAGCCCAGGCGCCCGGAAACGGTGCGCCCGCACCACAATTCGCCAATCCGCGCTCCGCGCAGCCCGGCGTGGCCGCACCCACCGCCAATGCCGATCGCCTGGAATTCCGTCCCGGACCGATCCAGCCCGGCGTCACCACCGTGCCCCGGCCCGCCGCACCGGGCCCGAGCGGAGGTACGAGCGCGAATTACGCCGTCCCGCCGAACTTCCGCGCCATCCCCCAGCCCGAGGTGGCCCCCGCCATCAACTGGCAGGAACTGCACGCACCCACCGTCGTCACCCCGGTAGCCCCCATCGCACCCCCGCCCCGCACCCTCCGCCTGGGCAACTTCACCACCCCCGCCCCGGACCAACTCCCCGACAACATCCTGAACCCGGTGAACACCACCGCCGCCACCGCCGAAGCCGCGATCGCCACCGGCTTCAACTCCATCGGCATCAACCCCACCCGCTCCGACCGCATCGCCGCCGGCACCCTCGCCGGCGTGGCAGCGGGCGCCACCGGCGGCGCCCTGATCGCCGGTGTTCCGGCCGCGGTCCTGGGTGCAGCACCGGGCGCGGTGGCCGGTGCGGTCATCGGATTGGGCGTCGGCGCCGCCGTCGGCACCGTGGTGGCCGGCGGCCTGACCGCTGCCAGCGTTGTCGCAGGTGTGGCGACCGGCGGTGCGGCCGGAGCCCTTACCGCAATCCAGGCCGCCGCCGCAGCGCCCGAAGTCGCAGGTTTCGCAGGAGGCGGCGCACTGATCGGCGCAGGAGTCGGAGGCGCGGCAGGAGCCGCGATCGTCGGCATCCCCGCCGCCGTGGTCGGCGGTGTCGCCGGTGGCGTAGCGGGCGGCGCAGTCGGCGGCTTCCTCGGCGGAGCCTTCTAACCGCACGCCACACGAACTCAGCGCCTGCGCCGTGCGAATCCGCATGGCACAGGCGCTTTTTCATGGCTGGAGGCCACCGGTGGCCAAGGCGGTCACGCCCTTCCAGCTACCCGCGCCCGAGGGCTCGGCGCGCAGCTGCCAGCCGACGCACACCAAGAAACCCCCGTCATGCGTCAGCGTCCGGCCATTCGAATACGTATGGTGCGAGCACTCTTTCATGATCAACGGGCTCTGATGGAGGGGCGCGGCGGCGTGTCGCCACCGTCAGAGCCCTCTCGGTGGATTGTGCGGGGCTACATGGCGCTGACTTGGCGGGCGTAGTTGATCTGGTGCATGACCATGGGGAAGGTTTGCTGGTCTTGGACCTGGATCATGGTGGAGTGGAAGCGGCCGGCGTTGTTCACTGTGACCTGGACGTATCCGGCTATGACGCGCTCTTTGATCAGCAGGAAGAAGAGGCCGATGAAGCAGACCGGGAAGAACAGGATGGCCAGTACTACCGCGTAGGCGGGGATTCGCTCCGTGGTCTGGGACATATCGGTGGCCGTCCAGGTGGCGCCGCGCAGGGGCAGGGTGCCCGAGGGGGTGACCACCGCACCCTCCATGACCGCGATATCACCGATCGCGACCAGGAAGCCGCCGTGCTGAGCACCCACCGGAGGATTCCAGACAGGTTGTGCGGCAGGCAATCCGGGCTGAACCACGGGCATTGCGCCGGGCGGACCGTACGGTCCGCCCGGACCGCCGGCGGGCGGCCCGGCCTGCGGTACACCGTTCCCCGGCCAGTTCAGATTCGGGTCAGTCACGTCGCCCCTCCCTATTCAATGCGGGCCCCCGCTCGCATTGCTCCCGATGACCGCGGGATCGATTGGCGCTCAACGCGGTCGTGATCATTCTCGTCCCGAATCGCGGAATCCGCCGGGCGTTCGGCGAGCGAAATCAGAAGAGGGTGGGTTCGCCGAAACCCGGGGTGCGCTCGATTTCGAGTAGTCGCTGTTTGGTGTCCAGGCCACCGGGAGCGGAGAACCCGTGCAGGGCGTGATCGGCGGCCAGCACGCGGTGGCACGGAATGATCAGGGGAATCGGGTTGCGGCCCAGGGATTGGCCTACGGCCTGGGCGCCGCCGGGCGCGCCGATGCGATGCGCGATATCGCCGTAACTCAGCGTGTGGCCGGGGTCGATGGCGCGGGCCACGGCGTACACGGCGCGGTCGAAATCGTTGAAAGGACTGGTATCCAGCGGGATCCAGTGCAGGTCGTCGAGGTCACCGGCCAGGTGGGCACGAATCTTCTCGATGACCGCGGCGATTTCGGGAGTGGGCTCGGCTTCCCGGACATCGAAGGTGCGGTGGCGGCGCAGGATATACGCGAGCGTGGCAGCGGGATCGGCCTCGGGGAGGGCGAAGCGCAGCACCCCCGCGGCGCTCCAGGCGAGGGCGCAAGTGCCGATCGCGGTGTCGAAGAGCGCCGCTGAGGCGAGCGGGCGGTCCGGATGCGACATAGAGCCAGTGTGCACCGAGGCACCGACAAGTCCAGTTAAATCAGTCCAGTTCTCTAGAACTGGACTGATTCTCCACGGCACGGGATATTCGCGAGATCAGGGCGGGCCGGCGCACGGCGGCGCATACGGCGCACCGGACGTCCGGGTTCGAGGACATCCTGATGCGCGGCCGCCGCGGAGAGGTCGGAGTATTGCCGTGCCCCTTCATATTCCGCGACCGACCAGTCTGACATCGGCGCATGCGGACGGTACCGCTCCAGCAGCACGCCCCAGCGCTCATCCGGCTTGGGAGCGAATCGGTAGACGATCCCGGCGAAAGCCGCGACTACCAGCAGGGAGGCGAGCATTGCGATCATCACCCCATAGTGGTCCGGTCTGGACTTGAAGAAAATATCCAGTACCCGGATACTGGCCTTTATGGCGATACGAGTGATCGGCGCGGCCAGCCTTACCCGCGACCTGGGCCGGTGGCGGCACGACGAACCCGGCGCCGCCCCGGCCGCCGACAGCAGCAGGCGCACGACCCGGCCCGCCTATGTCGCACTGGCCGAGAGCGTCCGGCTGCTCATCCACGACGGGCGCGCGCCACTGGGCGTGGCACTGCCCAGCGAACGCGATCTGGCCACCAGCCTGCGCGTCAGCCGCACCACCGTCACCTCCGCGTACTCACTGCTGCGCGAGCACGGTTATCTGATCAGCAGGCAGGGTTCGCGCAGTACGGTGGCGCTGCCGCCGACGGTGGTGCACGACGGCACCAAACCGGCGCGCAGCCTGCTCGCCATGATGGCGCAGCCGGAGCTGCCGACCATCGATATGACGTACGCCGCCATGTCTGCCCCAGTGGAGATGATGGATGCGTACACCACTGCGCTGCAAGGACTTCCGACGTATCTCGGAACTCACGGCATGGACCCGGTCGGCATGCTCATGCTGCGTGAGGCGCTGGCCCGGCGGTACACCGAGCGCGGGCTGCCCACCGATCCCGATCAGATCCTGGTCACCCTCGGCGCGCAGCACGGATTGCGACTACTGCTGAATGTGCTCACCACTCCGGCCGAGCGGGTGCTCATCGATCACCCCAGCTATCCCAATGCCATCGAGGCCATTCGCGATGTGGGCGCCCGCCCGGTGCCGGTGCCGCTGCGCCCGGACGGCTGGGATCTGGACGGAATCCGCAGTGCCGCAAGGCAAACCGCGGCGAGCATCGCGTACCTGGTGCCGGATTACCACAATCCCACCGGACTGCTGCTGTCCGCCGAGGGCCGCGCCGAGCTGGCGGCCATCGCCCGCGAAACCCGTATGACGGTGATCGTCGACGAATCGATGGTGGATCTGCACCTCACCGATGACGAAATCATGCCTCCGGTAGCGGCATTCGCGCGCGGCTCGGAGATCGTGACCATCGGCTCGGCCTCGAAGTCCTTCTGGGGCGGCCTGCGCGTCGGCTGGGTCCGCGCCAACCAATCCCTCATCACCAAACTGCTGGGCACCCGCTCCACCATGGACCTCGGCACACCCGTGATGGACCAGCTGGCCACGGTCCACCTGCTTCAGCACGCCGACGAAATCCTCACCGTCCGAAGGCAACAGCTCCGCTCCCGCCGCGCAGCCCTCCTCGACGCCCTGGCCGAGGACCTCCCCGACTGGCGCGTCTCCCCCGGCGCCGGGGGCATGTCCCTCTGGGCCCAACTCCCTGCCCCCGTCTCCACCGCCCTGGCCGCCACCGCCCCGAACCACGGCGTCCTGCTCGCCGCCGGCCCTCGCTTCGGCGTCCAAGGCGCCTTCGAACGCTTCCTCCGCCTCCCCTTCACCCACGAGGAAACCGACATCCGAATCGGCGTGAAATGCCTAGCGGCCGCCTACAACTCCCTCACCCCCCACGCCGTCGAGCCGCTGACGCCGCTGACCTGCTACTGACCGACTGCCGATCGCACCACACAGCCCGCGCACCGGCCGAACAGCCCATGTAGCGGCTGCTCGACAGCGACGCGCGCTGTTCGATAGGGGTGCGGCGCCATCGGGGGACGGCTCGCGAAGGCCGGTCTGGAGTGCTCGGCCTGAAATGCCTCGCCCCCGCTGCGTATTCAGGCAGCGGGGGCGAAAGTCATTCAGGGAGAAGTGATCTCCGCGAGATTCAACTCAAGATGTCGTGGCGGACGATGGTCTGGTCGCGGCCGGGGCCGACGCCGATGCAGGACATGCGGGCGCCGGAGAGTTCCTCCAGGCGCAGGACGTAGGCCTGGGCGTTCGGGGGTAGTTCCTCGAAGGTGCGGGCGCCGGAGATGTCTTCCCACCAGCCGGGCATTTCCTCGTAGATGGGCTTGGCGTGGTGGAAATCGGTTTGGGTGGTGGGCATTTGCTCGACGCGCTCGCCGTCGACCTCGTAGGCCACGCAGATCGGGATGGTGTCCAGGCTGGAGAGGACGTCCAGCTTGGTGAGGAAGTAGTCGGTGATGCCGTTGACGCGGGTGGCGTAGCGGGCGATCACGGCGTCGAACCAGCCGGTGCGGCGGGCGCGGCCGGTGGTCACGCCGACCTCGCCGCCGGTCTTGGCCAGGTACACGCCGGACTCGTCGAAGAGTTCGGTCGGGAAGGGGCCGGAGCCGACGCGGGTGGTGTACGCCTTCAGGATGCCGAGCACGGTCTCGATCTTGTTGGGGCCGATGCCCGAACCGACCGCCGCGCCGCCCGAGGTCGGGTTGGAGGAGGTGACGTACGGGTAGGTGCCGTGATCGACATCCAGCAGGGTGCCCTGCGAGCCTTCCAGCAGCACGATCTCGCCGGCCTCGATGGCCTGGTTCAGCAGCAGGCGGGTGTCGGCGATGCGGTGCTTGAAGCCTTCGGCCTTCTCCAGCACCTCGTCGACCACCTGCTGCGGGTCGAGCGCGCGGCGGTTGTAGATCTTCACCAGCACCTGGTTCTTGAATTCCAGTGCGGCCTCGACCTTCTGGGTGAGGATCTTCTCGTCCAGCACATCGGCGACGCGGACGCCGACGCGGGCAACCTTGTCCTGGTAGCAGGGCCCGATGCCGCGGCCGGTGGTGCCGATCTTCTTATTGCCGAGGAAGCGTTCGGTGACCTTATCGATGGCCACGTGGTACGGCATGATCAGGTGCGCGTCGGCCGACAGCAGCAGGCGGGAGGTGTCCACGCCGCGCTGTTCCAGGCCCGCGAGTTCGTCGAGCAACACGCCCGGATCGACGACGACGCCGTTGCCGATGACGTTGGTCACACCCGGGGTGAGGATGCCGGAGGGAATCAGGTGCAGCGCGAAGTTGTCGCCATTGGGCAGCACCACGGTGTGACCCGCGTTATTGCCGCCCTGGTACCGCACTACCCACTGGACACGGCCACCGAGCAGATCGGTCGCTTTGCCCTTGCCCTCGTCGCCCCACTGGGCGCCGATCAGCACGATTGCCGGCATTAGGAGTCTCCTACGGGTTCGACGCGCAGCACCGGTGATGCTGCAGCTACCCGCCGTCAGAAGGCGGTGGCCGGACGCACAGTCTAATAGATGCCCTTCGACCACCGGTTTAACGCCCGACCCACAGCCTTCACCGGGCGATCGCCGTCCGATACGGAACGGTGTCGCAAATTGGACACAGCAGGCGGCGCGCCCCTGGAACCGGGGCTATGGTGGCACGGGTAGCCGGACCGGCAGGGGGTCCGCGAGAACGCAGCGAGGCGATGGTGTTGTCAGGTCAGAGGAGGGTGTACGGCAGTTGAGTACCCATGTTCTCCGCTGCGACGGCGCACCGGTACCGATCGCTCTCGCTTCCCTCCCCCTCACCCAGACTTCGGCGATTCCGGACACCACGGTGCTGGACGAGCTGCTGCCCGTCATGGCCGCCGACAGTCTCCCCCGCCTGATCGTGCTCGGTGAGGACGCCGGCCTGGCCGCGGTGCTGACCCACCTGATGCGCACCGAGCGGCTCGGCGTCGAGATCGGTTACGTGCCCGTCGACCGCACCTACGGCTCCCGCGCCTACGAGACCGGCACCGGCAGCGCCGCCGCCAAACGCGCGCTCGACGGCAAGCCGCAGGAAACCCCGCTGATTCGCGATGACACCGGCAAGGTGCTCATCGGCCGCGCCACCCTCGTCGGCGAGGACGGCGGCAAGCTCGAAGGCGAGGCGTACGTGGACGACACGCGGCTCTTCACCGGAAAAGTCACCGCTCTGCTGGTCTCCCCCACACTGGAGCTGCCCGGCCTGCACGCGAGCGTGCACCGCGGATTGCGGAAGAAGCGCTGGGTGGAAGGCCGGGCCATGCAGCTCGGCACCCGCGGCGCCATCGTCACCCGCGACGGCATCACCACCGATAAGCCGGTGCGGCGCTCCACTTTCTACCGGCATCACGAACCGTGGTTGCTGGTCCGCTGATCCGCTCCCGGTGGCGCACCGGGGTTCTCATACAAGGAGTCCGATGAGCTCTCCCCGCGCGCTCGGCCGAACCCCGGGGGCCGTGCGGCCGAGCCCGATTTTCCTGCTGGTCATCGCGATTGCCGTGGCAGGCGGCGTGGTCGCGTGGATCTCCGATCTGCTGTCGCGCCAAGCGCAGTTCGGCGTTTTCGTCATGGTGGTGGCGGGCTGGATCGTCTCGCTCTGCCTGCACGAGTTCGCGCACGCGTATGTGGCGTGGCGGGCCGGGGACCGGGATGTGGAACTGCGCGGGTACCTCACGCTGAATCCGCTGAAATACAGTCATCCGCTGCTGTCGATCGGGCTGCCGATCCTGTTCATCGCCATCGGCGGGTTCGCGCTGCCCGGTGGTGCGGTGTACGTGAATTCGGGGGCCTTCAACGCCCGGACACAGCGGACCGTGAGCGGTGCGGGTCCGGCGGTCAATGCCGCGTGCGCGATCGTGCTGCTGATCATCGTGCGGCTCTGGGGCAGTTCGTCTTCCCATCCCGCGTTCTGGTTCGGGCTGAGTTACCTTGCGTTCCTGCAGATCATGGCGACCGTGCTGAATCTGATCCCGGTGCCGGGAACGGACGGGTACGGGATTCTGGAGCCGTCGCTGAGCTATGAGACGCGGCGGTCCATGGATCAGATCAAGCCGTACGGACTCTTGATCCTGATCGCGCTGCTGTTCGTGCCGCAGATCAATATCGCGTTCTTCGACGGCATTCGCGCGCTGTTCGGCCTGTCGGGCGTGCCGTCGATCTGGTCCAGCTGGGGCGGATCGCTGACGCGCTTCTGGACCTAATCGATCGGCGTCACATAGGGATTCGGCACGGTCGGCGGCAGCAGCGCGATGGAGGAGAGCCGGCGCATACCGCACACCTGCATGAGATCGACCAGGATCGAACGGGTCTGCGCGAACACCACGTGCGCGGAAATGCCCGCGCCCTCGACCATATCCTTGGTGGCGCCCTTGGCGACCGAACGCAGGACGCGGGTGGCCTCCGCGGCATCGGGTTGTTCGCCGGGATCGGCGAGCACCATTTCGCGGACCACGTCCACGGCTTTCCCGAGCTGCTCCACCTCGAGGGTCAGGCTCGGGTTGAGGACTTCGTCGTCACGCACGAGAGACAGTGCGCGGCGGAGCAATACGCGGGTATTGCGGACGGCATTGTCGATCGGATCCGCGGTGTCTTGAATGCGCTCCAGGCGGGCGCGCGAATTCCAGTACAGCGGTGAGATTCTGCTGATCTCCCGGCCGCCGGCGAGAGTGCTGCGCAGGGTGTCGAGGCGAGTCTGGGTGCCGCGCACCGCCTCCAGCGCCGCTTTGATCTTGTCGGCGTCGTGCTCCAGCAGTCCGTCCGCGGCATCGGTGAGCGCCTTGCCCATGACACCGAGGATGTCGGCCGCCTGCTGCCTGGCCCGGCGCACCGGATGCAGTGGAATCGCCGCCACCACCACGATGCCGACCATGCCGCCGACCAGGGCGTCCACAATGCGGAAATGCGATGCCCCGCTGTGCGGCGGAATCAGAGTGGCCACCAGCACCGCCGAGGACGCCGCCTGCATGGTGATGACCGGACCGCCGTCCAGGAACACCGCCGCGCACATGGCGAAGATCACCAGCAGTGAGATCTGCCAGACGCCGGTGCCGAAGTAGGAGACGAACAGGTCGCCGATGCCGATGCCGACGGACACACCGGCGATCAACTCGACCGCCCGGCGCAGGCGCGCACCGAACGACACACCGATCGAGATCATGGCGGCCATGGGCGCGAAAAACGGCTGTGGGTGACCGATTACCTTATGTGCGATGAACCAGGCCAGGCCCGCCCCGACGGCGCACTGCACGATCGGCAGCAAGGAGAGGCGAACCCTGGCGGCAGCGGTGCGCATGCGTGCCACGCCGCTGTCCTTGGCGGCGTCGAAGGTGGTGCCCAGGCCACTGGTCAAAGTGTCAGTCGAGCCCGAGTTCGCCCGCGGCGCGCGGGTCGCAATCCTCGAGCAGGTCCAGGCAGCGGGCGTATTCGTCGTTCTCGCCGATGGTGCGGGCCGCCTTGGCCAGCACCGCGACGGCCCGCAGGAAACCCTGGTTGGGCTCGTGGCTCCACGGCACCGGGCCGAAGCCCTTCCAGCCATTGCGGCGCAACAGGTCCAGGCCGCGGTGGTAGCCGGTGCGGGCGAAGGCGTAGGCCGCCAGCGTGTCGGCGTTCACCTCACCGGCGCCGGCGATGAGAGCGGCCTCGGCGAGGTACGCCCAGGCGATGGAGGCCGTCGGATGCGCGGCTGCGACCAGCACCGCATCCTGATTCTCCAGCAGCGCTTCCTCCGCTTCCGAGTTTTCCGGGAGGAGTACCGGTTGCGGTCCGAGCAGATCACCGAAGGACGTCATGCCGATCATTCTGCACCGACCATCGAAATGCTCAGTAGGCTGACCGTCGAATCACAGTTCCGCCGAAGCGAGGGGTAGCGCGTGTCCGACTCGAACGACGACCAGCAGCCACAGGACCCTGCCCGCCCGGCAGCCCCGGGCACGGGCGCCGAACAGGACACTCCGCAGGCGCCGGCCGGCAAACAGCCGCCCGCATCGTCGAACCCGGCACCGACCGCCGCCACCGAGGTCATCCGCACCCACGGCGTCGCCCCCTCCCCCCTCCCCCCGACCCCACCGGGCAAATCCAACTTCGCCACCATCAAGTACGAACCGGCCGAAGGCCCCACCACCCGCATCCCCACCACCCCCCGCGCGGGCACAACCCCGCCGAGCGGCCCGGGCGCGCAGGGCGCCAACCCCGCCGCGCCGGGTAGTCCGGCCCCGCAAGGCGGTTCGACCCCGGGCGGCAACGCCGGTTCGGCAAGCGGTCCCACCCAGCAGGGCACCCCCGACTCTCGGAGTGGCGCTGCCGCACAAGGTGGTTCGATCCCCCAGCGCGGCGCGGCCCCGCAGCGTGACAACCAGGCATCCGCGAGCGGCCCTGCCCAGCAGGGCGGCCCCGGCTCACAGGGTGATCCCGCGCGGCAAGGTAGCGGACCGTCGCAGAGCGGCTTTGCCGCACAAGCTGGTTCGATCCCCCAGCGCGGCGCGGCCCCGCAAAGCGGCAACTCCGGATCAGCGAGTGGCCCTACGCCGCAGGGCGGCTCGGGCTCGCAGGCTGATCCCGCGCGGCAAGGTGGCCCCGCCGGCTCTGCCGCACAAGGTGGTTCGGCTTCACAGGGCGGCTCGGCAGCCCAGCGCAGTAACCTCGCATCGGCGAATGGTCCGACGTCCCACGGCGGCCAGGCGTCGCAGGGCCGCCCCGGCTCGCAGAGTGACTTTGCCGCACAGCGGGGCTCGGCCCCGCAGGGTGGCAACCCGGCGTCGGCGAGTGGTCCCACGTCGCAGGGCGGCCCGAACTCACAGGCTGATTCCGCACGGCAAGGTGACCCCGCTTCGCGGAGTGACTCTGCCGCACAAGGTGGTTCGGCTTCGCAGGGCGGCCAGGCCTCGCAGGGCGGCGGGCAGCAGGGGGGTTCGCAAGTTTTTGGGGCGCAGCAGGTTGGGCGGTCGACTATGCCTGCGGGGCCCGGGAATCCGCCGCCGTCTGGGGATGTCACCACGCAATTCAAGGTTGTTCCACGGCAGGATGCGCCGGGTGGATCGGCGCGCGGTGCGGCTGGGCAGGCGAATAGTGCAGCCGGACAGGCGGATAGCGCTGGAAGGGCTGCGGGTGGCACGGCCGGGAAGTCGGCTGCTGCCGCTGCGGCGGGCGCGGTGGCTGGAGCAGGTTGGCGGGGTCCTTCGGATGCGTCCAGTGATGATCGAAAGCAAGATGCGGGCAGTCGGTCTGACACCGCGGCCACCGGTTCCGGGGGGAATGCCGATGGTGGGCAGGGTGGTTCGCGTGGCGATGTAGCCGGCGCAGGGACGCAGGGCGGACGGGATTCCAGCCAGGCGGGTGGCGCGGGCGAGGTGGCTCGACCGGCTGCGGCGGCGCAGGGCGGCGCGTCGGGTGCGGGCGCGACCGGAGATGGTGCGCCCGGGTCCGGTGATGCGGCGGCCGATGCGAAGGGCAAGGGGCCGGACGGGGCCGACGCGGATGACGCGGGCGGGAACGCCGAGGGCGGTGCGGGTTCGGGGGCGGCGGATTCGGAAACTGTTGCGCTGTCGAAGGTTCCGGACGGGTCCGGGGACGCCACCACGCTGCTGCCGATTGTTACGGGTGAGCAGGCTACCGAGAAGATTCGGGTTTCGGGGCCGCAGGGGCGGGCGGTGAGCAAGCCGCCGGCGTCGCCGCGCATGAATGCGGGGCCGCGCAATGTGGGGCCGCGCGGGAATGCGCCGGAGCAGGTGGGCGGGGTCGAGGAGACACGACCCTCGCCGCCGCCGCGGCCGAACGCGCCGCGCCAACCGGCCAGTGCGCCTTCGCCCGCCGATATGCAACCGACCATGCCCGCACATCCGGTTCGCGGGCCACGCGCCGTTCCGCCGGGCCCGCAGCGGGTCGGGGCGGGCGCGTCGCAGGGTCCGAACGGACCTCAAGGCCCCGGAGGGCCTCAGAGCCCCAGCGGGCTTCAGGGTCCGAACGGACCTCAAGGCCCCGGCGCATCAGGTCCGAACGGACCACAGGGTCCCGGCGCATCAGGTCCGAACGGACCACAGGGGCCCGGCGCACCGCAGAGTCCGAACGGACCCAAGGGCGCTGGTGCACTACAAGGTCCGAACGGACCTCAAGGCCTTGGCGGACCTCAGGGTCCGAACGGACCTCAGGGTCCGGGTGGGCCCCGCGGTCCCGGCGGCAACCAGGGTGCTCCGCAAGGACCCGGCGGCGGTCAGGGTGCCCCGGGCGCTGGCGGCGGTCAGGGTGCCCAGGGCGCTGGTGCCGGTCAGGGTGGCCCGCAGGGGCTCGGTGGCGGGCAGCAGGGCGCCGGTGGCGTTCAGGGGCCAGGACAGGACGCGACGCGGATCATTGCCACGCCGCAGCGGGTGCCTGCTGCCGGTGAGGCGGCTGAGCCTGCGGCGGCCGGTGGGTCCAAGAAGCGGCTGTGGATTATCGCGGCGGCGGTTGTCGCGGTGCTCGTGGTGATCGGCGTGGTGATCGCGGTGGTGAAGGGTTCGTCGGACAATTCGCCGGACTCGCAGGTCACGGCATCGATTTCGACGTATACGGCGGGGCTGGCGGCCGGCGATCTGGACAAGCTGCGCGGCATCACCTGCGGTACGCAGCACGACTTCTACCAGAATATTTCGGCGGATCAGTTCGCCGGCGTGTACCGAACATCGAAGGAGCAGAAGAGCATTCCGGTGGTGAAGAGCGTGGACGCCATCAAGATCACCGGAGATTCCGCGATCGCGCAGGCCACGGTGTACACCGAGGCGGATCCGGCGAAAATGTCCTCGCGCACCTTCGATCTGCAGCACACCGCCGACGGCTGGAAAGTCTGCGATCCAGCCAACACTCCCCACTGATCTGCTAACGCTCCAGACCGACCTGCAGATGTTCCCTGTGAGCAGGTGACGCATTCGCGCACCTGCCCGCGATGAACATCACAAACACCTGGTCAGCAGACCAACTCGCCGGTAATATAGCGCGGATTGTCTGGGCCAGCCACGACGGCATCTCGGCGCCCGGGCGGCTTCGGCCGCCGCGCTGCGCTGACACCGATCCGCCACCGGCCCACCAGGTTTCGAACTTTGCAGGGAGCTGAACACCATGCCGGAGACGGCCGAGGCGCTAGCCGCCACCACCGCCACCGATCTGGTCGGACGGCACTTCCGCGTCCGCGATCACTATGACGTGGGCCGCGAGAAGGTCCGTGAATTCGCGCGCGCCGTACGAAATGATCACCCCGCCCACCATCGGGAAGACGATGCGCTCGCGATCGGCTACGCCGGTCTGGTCGCCTCGCCGACCTTCGCCTCGGTGATCGGCGCCGCCACCACGCGCGCCCTGATCGGCACCGTGCTCACCGAGTACGACGTCTCGCAGTTTCTGCAGACCGATCAGACCTTCGAGTACCACCGCCCGATCCTGGCCGGTGACCTGCTGTCGGTGGATGTGGGCATCGAGCAGATCCGCTCCTACGGCGACAACGACTTCATCACCGTCAAGGTGACGCTGACCGACGCCGACGCCCTGCCGGTACTGGTGGCGACCACCACCATCGTGGCACGCCGCGGCGTGGAGATCGATCCGGCGAGCGCGGAGACGGTGATCGGCGTGGTCATGCACGGCCACGTCCCCGACGACTCCGGCACCACCGATCCGACCGGGCTCATCCTGCTCGCACCGGAGGAGGTCACCGATTTCCGTGATCCCGCACCGGCCCGCCCGGTGCATACGGCCCACACCGCCGCGACCCTCGCGGCCGGGACCGAGCTGCCGGCCGCCAAGATGCCCGTCACCCGTGGCGATCTGGTGAACTACGCCGGAGTTTCCGGCGACCCCAACCCGATTCACTTCAGCGATGCCGCCGCCCGCCTGGTCGGCCTGCCGACCGTGGTGGCGCACGGCATGCTCACCATGGGCCTGACCGCGAGCTATCTGGTGTCCTGGCTGGGCGATCCGGCCGCGCTCACCAAGTTCAGCGTGCGCTTCTCCGGCTTCGTCCCGGTTGAGCAGACCGCACCCACCTTCGTGGAATTCACCGGCAAGGTGAAGTCCGTGAATCCCGAAACCGGTTCCGCCACCGTCGTTCTCGGCGCCACCTCGGAAGGCAAGAAGCTCTTCGGCCGCGCCGTCGCCGACATCAGGCTGAGTTGAAGGACGAACAGAGACGCAAGAGCGGGCGGCCGCCGCAGCAGTGCGGCGGCCGTGGCTTTTTCCCAATCGCGACAACTGATTTCGCGAGTTCGGGGTAACTCACCGGGTACGTCCAAAATAGTTTCGGCACCCGACCGCAAGCACGCGTGCTCCACAGTCAACGGCTCTTTGCCGCGCGCCAAAGTTTCGGGGAGGCGGGCTAGTTCAGAGTGGCGTGCATCAGGTAGACGTTGTAGTCGCTCCAGGTGGACATGGTGAAGTACAGGTCTTTGCCGGTGGACCAGGGGTGGATGAAACCGCCGTAGAGCTCCGGGAATTGGAGGGCGCTCACGGTGGGCGTACTGGGCGACCAGACGCCCTGCGGTGAATCCGATTCCCGCACAACAAGAGACGCCTTGGCGGTGTCGAGGTAACTCATCTGCCAGATCTTGCGGTCGGCGTCGTAGCGGACCGACAGTTCACCGGCGGGTGCGTCGACAATCGGTGTGGCAGCGGCGTATCCGCCGACCGGCGTCCACTGCCCGTCCCGCCAGTACTGGTAGGCGGTGGTGTTGAGGACCTGATCCTTGGGCACCCGGGCCAGCCCGACCGACCCCAGCCGGGTATTGGGCGTGCCGAACATGTAGACGAAATCACCCTGCGGCACCATGGCCGCCACCTGGAAGTTGGAGACGCCGAAAATATTGTCCCACTTGGCGTGTGGGTCTTTTGTCCAGGTTTCGCCGTGATCGTCGGAGTAGGCGAGGCCGCCGTAGTTGGTGTACCAGGTGCCCGGAATGCTGTTCCAGGTGCGAATGGACATATAGCTCATGTACTGCCGATCACCGATGGCGAAGCCCGAGGTCGGGATGGTGGTGATCTCGATATTGTCCATTTTGCGGCTGCTCAGCAGTTCGCTGGCGTGGCAGCGGTCGTCGGTGACCATGCGGTCGAAGACCACACCCCCGGCGAGATCGCGATTGGTGCTGAAGGCCAGCAGATTACTGCGCCAGTCCTCGCCCATACCGCCCGGCGGGTGGAAGTCGCGGCCCACGGTGTCACCGAAGGCGACGGCGACCTCCCCGGGCGCGCTCTCCCACATGATGCCCAGATCGGTGCCCTGCACCTGCCAGCGCTTATCGGTGCGATTGACCGAATCGGCTCCGGTCAGTTTGGCGACCTCGCGCACGTCCGACACCTGCGGCGCGGGCCGGACCGGAGCCTGCGCCGCGGCCTCGATGCTCGGAAACACCGGATCGGGTCCGGGCGGCACCGCGGGCGGATTCGGGTCGGGGAAGGCGAAATTGAAGGGCTGCGGATGAATGATCAGCCGCGGAATCCCCAGCTGCTCACCGAGACCCGGCGGCGGCGCCGGCTGATCGGTGAGATCCGGGCACGGATTGACGCACGGATCGGAAGGCAGCTCCATCTTGACCCGCTTGGTGCTCTCCACCGCGGGCCCGGGATCCACCGTGACCACCGGATACGACACCGGCACCTCCACGGTTTTGGGCACCAGCGATTCATGCACCGGTTTCGGGTCGGCGTGGCACGCCCCGATACCTGGAATCGTTGCTACCGCACCGGGTTCCGCCGGAGCAGCCACGGCGATCGACGGGTTCGCGGACACCAGCACACCTGCCCCGAACACCACCGCTCCCACCGCGGCCAGCAGCCGCTCGGCCATGCACACAACCTCTCGCCAATTCGGGCCCACCGGACACATCCGGCCGCAGACCCTACCCGCCACCCCCGGCGAACGACCGGCACTCGCCCAAGATCGATCGAATCGATATCCAGCGGATGGCCACGCGGATAAATACGAACCGAAACCAACTGGGCAGCAGCGTAATACAGTGGGGTCGTGTACGTGGAGGACGTAACCCTGACCGGGCCGATCAGCGTGGAACTGGCCGAGGAACTCGCTCAGCTCACCAGCTGCCATACCTCGCACATCATCCTGACCTGCAAGGAACGCCGACTATTCGTCGGCATGCTGCCCCTGTGCCTCGACGATCTGGAGCTACGCGCGGGCGACACCATCACCGTCACCGTGAGCGGCGGCTACCGGCCGCCGGATATGGAAGACCGGCAGGCGCTGCGCGAGACGGTGGATCTACTGGGCAAGGCCGGCGCCGCCTGACCGCCCGTCAGCGCGTGGCTTGAAAGATGAAGACAGTAGCGCCGATCCGGATGGCGTCACCGTCGGCGAGCACCGCGGCACTCTCGATGGCCGCCTCGTTGATGTACACCCCGTTCGCCGAATGCAGATCCTTGATGAGCAATCCGGCCCGGCTGGGCGTGATGTGCGCGTGGTATCGACTGGCCTTAGGATCGTCCAGCACCAGATCGTTGTCGGTCATGCGGCCGATCTTCATACCGCCCACCGCAATGGGCAGCACCCGGCCCTCCGCGGTGAGCAACTGGCCCGCCCGCACTGCCCGCGGCATTTCGGTGACCGTCTCGGTCATGGCCTTGGCCAACCGCTCGACCTCGGCGATCTGCCCGGTCAGCAAGGGTTCCTGCCGCAGCACCTGCTGTTCCAGCGCGACCAGCGCCGGACCCGGGTCGATGCCGAGCTCATCGGAGAGCACACCGCGCACGCGGCGGCAGGCCTCCAGTGCGTCGGCCTGCCGGCCCGATAGGTACAGCGCCGTGATCAGCTGCGCCCACAGCGGTTCCCGCAGCGGATGCGCATTGGTCATGGACACCAGCTCGCCGACCACCGATGAGGCTCGCCCGCAGGCAATTTCGGCATCGACCCGGGCGGAGGCGACCAGCAGTCGCTCCTCATCCATTGCGGTGGCGAAACTTTCAGCGAAGGACAGCCCCGGCAGATCGTCCAGCGCGCGTCCGGTCCACTCGGCCAGCGCCGCCGCGTACAGCCGCGCCGCGCCCTCGTGATCGCCCGCATTGGCGGCCTCGGTACCGGACCGGCGAATGCTCTCGAAACGCCCGATATCGCAATTCTCATCGGGGATTTCGAGCCGGTACCCGGAGGATTCGGTGCGCAGCACGGCGGCCGGATCGATGCCCGCATTGCGGAGCGTCTTCCGGATATTCGAGACGAACACCTGCAGGCTGGCCTGATAGGAGTCCGGCGGTTCGTCGTTCCAGACGATGTCGGCCAGGGCCTGCGAAGACACCGCCCGCCGCCGGTTCACCGTCAATGCCGCCAGCAGTGCGCGCGGCTTCGGGCCGCCGACCAGGACCGGCCGGCCGCCGACCAGCACTTGCACAGGTCCGAGGACCCGCACATCGAGAGTCATTGCGCTGCACCTCGTATAACAAGCGAGCCGCCGCGGCGACCGATTCGGTCGGAGACCGAACGGCTACCGCGGCACGCTCTGCTCACCTGGCCGGAGTTTTCTCCGGCCTCGGGGTTCAACCTTACTTGGCGCTGATAGAGCGACCGGCCGACTTCAGGTCGTTGGCGGCCTCGAAAACGCGTGCGGCCATGGAGGACTCCGCCTTCTTGAGGTAGCTGCGCGGGTCGTAGACCTTCTTGTTGCCGACCTCACCGTCGATCTTCAGCACGCCGTCGTAGTTGGCGAACATATGCCCGGCCAGCGGGCGGGTGAAGGCGTACTGGGTGTCGGTGTCGACGTTCATCTTCACCACGCCGTAGCGCAGCGAATCCTCGATCTCCGACTTCAGCGAACCGCTGCCGCCGTGGAAGACGAAGTCGAACGGCTGCGCGTCGGGGCTCAGGCCCAGCTTGGCGGCCGCGACCCGCTGGCCCTCGGCCAGCACCTCGGGCTTGAGCACCACATTGCCGGGCTTGTACACACCGTGCACATTGCCGAAGGTGGCGGCGAGCAGGTACTTGCCGTTCTCGCCGGCGCCCAGCGCGTCGATGGTCTTCTGGAAATCCTCGGGGGAGGTGTAGAGCTTCTCGTTGATCTCGGCCTCTACGCCGTCCTCTTCACCGCCGACGACGCCGATCTCGACCTCGAGAATGATGTTGGCCGCGTGGCACTGCTTGAGCAGCTCCTTCGCGATCTCCAGGTTCTCGTCGATCGGGATGGCCGAACCGTCCCACATGTGCGACTGGAACAGCGGGTTCTGCCCGGCCTTCACACGCTCGGCCGAAATGGCCAGCAGCGGGCGGACGAAGGTGTCCAGCTTGTCCTTCGGGCAGTGGTCGGTGTGCAGCGCGATGGTGATGTCGTACTCAGCCGCGATCACATGCGCGAACTCGGCGAGCGCGACCGCGCCGGTCACCATGCTCTTCACGCCCAGGCCGGAACCGAATTCGGCGCCGCCGGTGGAGAACTGGATGATGCCGTCACTGCCCGCGTCGGCGAAACCCTTGATCGCGGCATTGATCGTCTCGGACGAGGTGCAGTTGATCGCGGGGAACGCGAAGGAGTTCTCCTTGGCCCGAGCAATCATCTCGGCGTAGATCTCCGGAGTCGCGATGGGCACAATGACCTCCGTAGTGGTGTGCTGTGTACAACAAATTCTGTCAGGCGACACCCTAGGGCAGTCGTGTTTCGCCATAAGCGGTGCCCTGGAAGCGAACCACCTGAGAGCACGCTGTGCGACATTCTGTGGCAGACCGCATTCACCGGTAGGGTGGTCGCCGTGACCTTGCTGGCCTTGTCAGATGCCGTGACGACCAACGCCGCCCTGCCCGCGATTCTCGATCCCATGCATCTCCTAACGGATACCTGGATGAAGCACGCGGTGCTCCCGGCGATCTTGGTGATTGTTTTCATCGAGACAGGGCTGCTGTTCCCGATCCTGCCCGGCGATTCGCTGTTGTTCACTGGCGGTCTGCTGTCCGCGCAGTCGAATCCGCCGGTCAATTTCTGGGTGCTGCTGTTCTCGGTCATCGTGATCGCGTTCCTCGGCGACCAGTCCGGTTACTGGATAGGCAGGGCCATCGGCCCCGCGCTGTTCCAGAAGGAGGACAGTCGCTTCTTCAAGAAGCGGTATGTCACCGAGACCCACGAGTTCTTCGAGAAGCACGGCCCGAAGACCATCATCCTGGCCCGCTTCGTGCCCATCGTGCGCACGTTCATGCCGGTGCTGGCCGGTGTCTCGAAGATGGAGTACCGCAAGTTCGTCACCTTCGACATCGTCGGCGCGATCCTCTGGGGTGGCGGCGTCACCGTGCTCGGCTACTTCCTGGGCAATGTCGAATTCATCCGTAAGAACGTTGAGGCCATCTTCCTGCTCATCGTGCTCGTCTCGATCCTGCCGGGCATCGTCACCGTGGTGAAGAACCTGCGCAATCGTGGCGCGGCGCCGGAGCTGGCCGCCACGTCGAACGAGCCGACCCACTGAGCCATCGGTGTCGACCACCCCACTAACCCTCGCCATGAGCGGCTTCGGACCGCTCGAGACGGCCGGGCCGGTGCTGGTGTGGACTGTTGTCCTCACCTTCGTTTTCCTGGAGTGCGCGTTCATCATCGGGCTGTTCCTGCCCGGAGATTCGATGCTCATCACCGCGGGTGTCGTGCTGGCCTCGCAGGCCAGCGGCCAATTGCACATCTGGGCGCTGGCGGTCGGCACCATGATCGCCGCGATCGCGGGCAATCAGGTCGGCTATGTGGTCGGACAGCGCACCGGGCATCATCTGGTGGCGCGTAAGAACGGCAAATACATCAATACCCGCAATCTCGGGCGGGTGGCCGAACTACTGCACCGGCACGGGTTCCTGGCCGTCCTGGTGGCGCGCTGGATCCCGTGGGTGCGCACGCTGTGCCCCATGGTCGCCGGGGCCGCGGATATGGATCACCGCAAGTACACGATCGCCTCCACCATCGGCGCGATCATCTGGGCGCCGGTGCTGCTACTGGTCGGCTACTACGCCGGCAGCTTCCTGGAGCAGGTGTCCTGGCTGATGCCCGCCGTGATCGGGACGCTCGTGGTCGGCCTGATTCTGGGCACCCTCGTCGGCGTCCGCCAGTACCGGGCCGAAATGTCGCGGCCGGTCGAGGATTTCGACCTCGACAGCGAATGCGAGACGGTACCGCCCGAGGTGCGGCGGAAGAATATCTGACGTTCCACGCTGTTGATCCCGGCCGCAAACACGCCGGGATGACGGGGTTCGAGTCAGAGTCCGGCGGCCGAGACGGTGTGCGCCGCCTCCATGAGCTTCCAGCCCGAAAGCTGAACCGACAGATCGCGTTCGGGGGTGCGCGAGGCGGAGACCGATCCCCCTTCGAAGCGGCCCGCACCCGATACCGCGGGTAGTCGGGCCGGTAATCGCCAGTCCGGGCCGAAGAGCGGGTCGCCCTCCACCTCCAGGCGGTTCTCCCAGGCGGCCGTCGCGGAATTGCGCACGATGGCGGCCGCGGTGCGGCGCGCGTTGACCTGTGCACTCTCCTCACCGGGCAGCATCACCGCCATGAGCGCCAGGTAGCGCACGAGAATGCCGTTGAACAGGCCGCCGTCCCCGCCCCCGCCGCCGATGACCACGCCGCCGCCGACCATATGCTCCTCGATCGCGGCGAGCAGGCGCACCGCGCGCTCGACGTGCCGGGGTTCCCCGGTGCGCACGGCGAGTTCGGTTTCCAGGCCGAGCACCACGCCCTGGCAGTAGCTGTAGACGGGACGCTCGACCTCACCCGAGGGCAGATGGACGCCATCGAAGATGAGGCCGGTTTCCTTGTCGCGCAGGGTGTTGTCGAGCCAGTCGGAGATCTCCTGGGCGCGGGCGTAGCGGCCGAGCCGGGCCATCGCGATACCGACCGGGCCGTTCGCGGGAGCATTGAAGAAATCGGAGTTCCTGCGCCAGGGCACCGCACCGAACTCCGGCTCGAAGCCGTTGTACAGCTCCTTGTCCAGCGCGATCAGCGCGCCGCGGACCTCGGTGACCTGCTGGGTGCGCTCGGCACGCTCCAAAGAGATTGTCAGCCAGGCCATATCGTCGTAGTAGTTATTGGTCCAGCCGGTGAGATTGCGCATCCGCATCCCGTGCGCGATCGACCAGATCCGGCGCTGCCGCACCGGGGTCGGCGCCCGATTGGCCGCATCCACCGCGCAGTCCACCAGATGCGCCTGCCACCAGTAGTGCCAGTTCGCGAAGCCGCGTTCGCGTTTGGTGGCCGGCCACCCCACCACCCCGAGCGCGGTGCCCGGCACCGCCCACAGCGTTCTCAGATGCCGCGAAACGATCGCCGACTCGGCCAGATCGGCACGCTCCGACCAGAGCGCAGCGGTCGGCTCGATATTGCGTCCGGTCCGCGAAGTCATAGGACAAATAGTGCCAGCCGCACGCCCGGTTTCGTGGCTGATTTGTTACCAGGCGTGTGACAGATCCGCATGCTCTCTGATCCAGGCATGCATGGCGATGCCCGCGGCCACGCCCGCATTGATGCTCCGGGTGGAACCGAACTGCGCGATCGACACGGTCAGGACGGCGGCGTCACGTGCGGCATCGGTGACTCCCGGGCCCTCCTGACCGAAGAGCAGCAGGCAATTGCGGGGCAGCCGAGCGGTTTCCAGCGGGACCGAACCGGGGACATTGTCGACCGCGACCACGGTCAGGCCTTCGGACGCGGCGAATTTCAGCAGTTCGGC
The DNA here is from genome assembly GCF_035958815.1 of Nocardia sp. NBC_01327. Classification (NCBI taxonomy): domain Bacteria; kingdom Bacillati; phylum Actinomycetota; class Actinomycetes; order Mycobacteriales; family Nocardiaceae; genus Nocardia; species Nocardia sp. NBC_01327. The sequence continues at coordinate 128,836 of NZ_CP108383.1, forward strand.
GGTATCGGCGTGATGGTGGATGTGCTGGTAGCGGTCGGTGACCATGGCCCCGCGGCGGTTCCAGCGCTTGCGGCCGACAATGTGCACGGCGGCCGCGCCGAAGGCATTGGCGGTGCGCACGACCGTGCCGATATTCGCGTCGTGGCCGAAGTTCTCGATGGCCACGTGGAAGGGATGCCGGCGGCTGTCGATATCGGCGATGATGGCCTCGCGGGCCCAATAGCGGTAGGCGTCCACCACATTGCGGCGGTCGCCGTGTGCGAGCAACTCCGGGTCCAGGCGCGGATCCTCCGGTGGTTCGGTGCCGTATTCCTCGCGCCACGGTCCGACCCCGTGCGGATGCTCACCCCATTCGGTGGGACCGGGGGCGAGCGATTCGTCGGCTGTCGGGCGTGAACTCACCTGCGTCATCGTAATGACAGGTCAGGGCGTACCTGCCCGGCCCGTCAGTGGCTGCCGATGATCGCGAACAGAATGATCCCGCCGTAGACCAGGACCGCCAGGCAGAGGATCGCGGTCGCGACGATCCCGCAGATCATTCCGGCCAGCAGATTGCCACGCCCGCCCAGCATGCCGCCCGAAAGCTCCACCTCCCGGCGCGCCCTATGACCCATGACCCACGCGACCGGGCCGAGCAGCAGGGGGACCAGGCACAGGAAGCCGCCGACCAGGCTGATGATCCCGAGCACCATGACCGTCGTCGCCTGCGGGTGATCCGGCGGCCGGAGGGGGTAACCGGGATAACCCTGGTAGCCGTAAGGCGGATAGCTCACCGCACCATGGTATTTCGCGGTATCCCGGAACGACGATTCATGCCGGAGCGCGACAAATCGCACGATGGTCGTGCTGGCCACACCCCGGATCGACGGGTCTGCTCGCTCGTGCTCGGCGCCCGCCGCCAGCCACGATGAGGGTATGAGCGATACGGCAGCCTTCCCCACTATCGTGCTCGATATGCCCGATCCGGAACCCGCGCCGCCGCCGCGCCCCGATCCGGCCGCCATGCTGCGCACCTTCCTGGTGGCACCGTTCCGGGCGCGCACCTGGAAGGAATTCGCCTATCTGATCATCGTCTTCGGGCTCGGCTGCCTCGGCGCGGTCTATCTGGCCTTCGGATTCGCGGGCAGCCTGTACGCGTTCATCGTCCTGATCGGCATTCCGCTGATGGCCTGTGTGATCCTCGGCGGGCGGATCTGGGGCCGGATCTACCGGGTGCTGTCCGCGCTGCTGCTGGGTACGCCGCTGCCGGAGCCGCCCCCGTTCACCTTCCAGCCCGGCATCTGGGGCTGGCTGCGCGGCGCGTTCACCGATCGAACCTCGTGGCGCGCAGTACTTTTCCTGGCCTTCGAATGCGTGCTCGGCATCGGGGTCGGCTATCTGACGCTGATGGTCGTCGCCATGACGGGATTCCTGGCGCTCTCCCCCGTTCCGTGGGCGCTGTTCCATCCCACGAATGTGGATGCCGATGGGGTGGAACACCATTCGCTCATGCAGTTCAACCAGTACTTCGTGGATACCTGGCCGCGCGTGCTCGCCTTCTCGGCGCTGGGTGTGCTCGGCTGCTTCCTGCTGCCGTGGCTGATCCGCGGCGTCTGCGTGCTGCACCGGCTGCTGGGGCAGTGGCTGCTCACGCCCACCGCCCGGGACCGCCGGCTGGTCGAACTGCAGGAGAGTCGCCGCGCGGCGGTCGACGATTCCGCCGCCACCCTGCGCCGGCTGGAACGCGATCTGCACGACGGCACCCAGGCGCGACTGGTCAGCATTGCCATGATGCTCGGCCGCGCCGAGGAACGGCTGGCCACGGGCGGTGACGCCGGTGAACTCATCGCCCAGGCCCGCACCGGCTCCAAGGAGGCGCTGACCGAATTGCGCGAACTGGTGCGCGGCATCCACCCGCCCGCACTGGATCTGGGCCTGGAGGCGGCCCTGGAAACCCTGGCCGCCCGGTGCGCGATACCGGTGGAACTGCGGGTGCTGCTGCCGGTGCGCCCCAGCCCCGCCATCGAGGCCATCGCCTACTTCTCGGTGGCCGAACTACTCACCAATGTGGTGAAACACGCTGGTGCGAATCGGATCTGGGTGGCAGTCCTGCCCACCGGCACGGACGCGCTGATGGTGAGTGTGCGCGACAACGGCCAAGGCGGTGCGCTGCAACCGGCCACCGGTCACGGGGAAGCCGCTGTTGCGGGCGGGCTTTCGGGCCTGGCCGCCCGCGCCCGCTCGGTCGACGGCACCCTGACCGTGGACAGCCCCGGCGGCGGTCCCACCGTCGTGACACTGGTCCTGCCCTTGGCCGGCCCACAGTGAAGGCGTCTGCACGCGTCACACGAGCGGACCGCCGCGACGAAGCGATAGCCGGGCCATGCGCTCCGGCCCCCGACCGTGATCGCACCGAGCGCCCGAGCACCGCATGAACGGCACCGCGGGCGCCGGGCCTGTGCCGTTGCGGGTGGTGATCGCCGAGGACAATGGGATTCTGCGTGATGGGCTGACCGCGCTGCTCACCGAGCGTGGTCATGCGGTGGTCGCGGCGGTGGGTGACGCGGACGGGCTGGCGGCGGCCGTGGGTGCGCACCGTCCCGATGTGGCGGTGGTGGATGTGCGCATGCCGCCGAGCTTCACCGACGAGGGTTTGCTGGCGGCGCTCGCGCTGCGCCGCAGTCATCCCGAAATAGGGGTGCTGGTCTTCTCGCAGTGGATCGAAACGCGCTATGCCACGGAACTTCTCGCCGCCGGTGCGGGCGGGGTGGGCTATCTGCTCAAGGATCGGGTGGCCGATATCGGTGATTTCGTGGATGCCCTGCAGCGGGTCGCGACCGGCGGCACCGCGCTCGATCCGGAGGTGGTGAGTCAGCTGATGGGTGCGGCCCGGCAACAGGATTCGCTGGCCCGGCTCACCCCGCGCGAGCGCGAGGTGCTGGAACTGATGGCGCAGGGCCTGTCCAATTCCGCGCTGGCGCAGGCGCTCACGGTGACCGAGCGGGCGGTGGAGAAGCACATCGGCAATATCTTCACCAAGCTGGAGTTGCCGCCGTCGGATCTGCATCATCGGCGGGTGCTGGCGGTTCTGCGATTGAAGGGGTGAAACGTCGCTGCGGGGTTGCCGGGCGTGAAAGACTGGCGGAATGCGTCGGTCGAGTCCTGCGGTAGCGCTGGCGGAAACAATGAAAGCTGTTGAGTCCTGGCCTGATCACCTGTTGACGCTGGCCGAGTGGTCGGCGTTCCCCGAGGAGCAGCGCGGGCGCTGCCGCGAACTGGTCGACGGGGTACTGGTGCTGGCGCCGCAGCCGCCCCGGCATCAGCTGGCGGTGTGGCGGCTGGCGGCCCAATTGGAACCCGCGCTACCCAGGCGGGTCGCGGCACTGGCCCGCATCGAATTGGTTATCGAACAGGCGCATCCGGCGACCGTCCGCGTGCCCGATGTGCTGGTGGTGGGCGGTGAGGCGGGTGCGGCGCACGCCACCCGGGTACTGCCCCCGGATGTCTTGGCCGCCATAGAGATCGTCTCGCCGGGCTCGCGGCGCACGGATCGGGTCATGAAATTCGCGGAGTACGCGGAGAGCGGTATCGAGCACTACTGGCTGCTCGATACCGAAGGGTCGGTGCGACTGTTCACGTATCGGCTGCGCGACGGCCGCTACGAACCGACCGGTGAGTATTCGGGACAGGTGACCCTCGAGCTCGACGGCATCGTCCTCCCGCTCGATCTGGATGCACTCACCGCACTGCGCACAACAGCCTGACCTCGCCCGATCCGCTACGCGGACGGAGATTCGGGACTATCCTGGAGTCCCGGAAGCCGTGGTTGGAGGGTCTCGATGGACCACGCGCGTATTTTTCGCACTGTGCTCGGCGTGACGGCCGCATATGTCGTCTCACTCTGCATCTGGCTGGCCTGGCTCGAGCCGCTGACTCCGCCCGGCACCGTACCGCTGCAGATTGTCGTGCTGGTCGGCCTGTTCGGCACCTTCCTCGGCCTCGGAATGCTGCTGGCGCAGCAGCCCTCTCGCCAGGATCGCCGGCTCAAACGCTACGGCCTGGAGGGCTGGGCGACCATCGAGGGCGTGTACCCGCTCAGTCGCACCGACCACTGCACCGAGCTCACCGCACTCGATCTGGAACTGGTGGTGCCGGGGTCGGAGACCTATCACGGCAGCATCGTCTTCGATGTCGAACCGGTGGTGCAGCCGAGAATCGCAGTGGGCGGCATACTTTCGATCCGCGTCGATCCGCGCAACCGCGACCGCATCATGCTGTGCCTGTGAGAGCGACCGAGCGGTGGCGCTGAGGACGGTGTGGATCCCGGCCGAAAGCACGCCGGGATGACGAGCGGGCCAGGCGGGACAGCGGGCGGGCCACGGCCGGATGGCGGGCGGTGTCCCGCCCGAGAGGGCGGCTAGCTGCCCGTTTTGCCCGACCCGCCCCGTAGCATCACCGATCATGACCACCGCTACACCGCCCGACCGCCAGGAAGCGCCGCTGCTGCTCGATACCGAGCCGCCGCGCACGCTGAGCTTCAGTGACCAGGCGGCCTTCTGGCTGAATCTCGGCGTCAGCCTCATCGGGTTCAGCGGCGCGGCCTACGTCCTGTTCCCCACCGGGCATCCCCCGCTGCCGATCGCGGGCGCGTTGCTGGCCACCCTGGTGGGCACCGTGGCCGGTATCGCCATGGTCGCCGGCACCGGAGCCGTCGGCACCCGCACCGGCGCGCCCGCCATGGCGGTGCTGCGCGGACTCTTCGGCACCAGGCTCTCCTACCTGCCGACGGCCGCCAATATCGTGCAGTGCATCGGCTGGGGCGTGTACGAACTCACCGTCATCGCGCTCGGTGTCTCTGCGCTCACGCACGATCATGTTCCGCACGCGCTGGTGATCGTGGCGGGTGGCGCACTCTCCACCGCCATGGCCATCTGGCCGCTGCGCGTCATGCACATCCTGCGCAAGTATGTGGCCGTGGCGGTGGGCATCGCGCTCATCTACTTCACGATTCAGCTACTGCGGCAACCGATTCCGGAGGTCGCGGGCACCAGCTGGAGTGGATTCTTCCCGGCGGTGGACACCACCCTCGCGGTATCGGTGTCGTTCGTACCGCTGGCCGCCGACTACACCCGGCACTCGCGGTCGGCGCGTACCGCCGCCGGGGCCACCGTGCTCGGCTACTCGGTGGCGCAGTTCTGGTGCTATCTGCTCGGCATCCTCGCGATTCTGCAGGCGGGCGGCGATGCCACCCGTATCTTCGACACCTTCCTGGGAGTCACTGCGGGCTGGGCCTTCTTCGCGGTACTGGTGCTGCGCGAGGCCGATCAGTCCTTCGCGAATGTGTACTCGACCGCCATGTCCATCCAGAACCTGCTGCCGCGGGTGGACCGCCGCCTGCTGACCCTCGGTGTCGGCGTGGTCGTCACGCTGCTGGCGCTGCCGGTGCACGACTTCAGCAGCTACGCCAATTTCCTCTACCTGATCGGGTCCGTCTTCGTGCCGCTGAGCGCGGTGCTGATCGTCGACTACTTCTTCGGCAGCGGACGGCACGGCTGGAATCTCGCGCAGGACGCCCCCACCCGCCCGCTCATGCTGCTGCCGTGGCTCTGCGGATTCGTGGTCTATCAGCTCTGCAATCCCGGCTCGATCGACTGGTGGGTGACCTTCTGGACCAAGGTGCAGGACGGCATCGGCTTCCATCCCGGCTGGTGGTCCTCGGCCTCCCTGTTCTCCTGGCTGGTGGCCGCAGCGGTGACCGCCGTTCTTGTTGTCGCACAGCGGCGGAGGGCCCCGGCCGATGGCAGGGTCTGATTCGGCCGGGGGTGACCGCGTCTTCGGGATGGGGTCGGATCCGCTGGTCGCGCCCGATTGGCCACCGCTGACCCAGCCCGAGATCATGGCCCTGCTCGATGCGGACGCCGTCATCGAATGGCGCAGTCCGCGACCGCTTTCCGCGACCGCGCAGGTCCGCGCCGCCAGCGGGCTCGCGGTCATCGTCAAGCGCCTGCCCCGCACCCTGCGTGATGCGGCGGCGCTGGCCGAGGAGCACGGCTTCATGAATCACCTGCGGGAGAACGGAATTCCGATCCCGCGGGTACTGCTCACCCGAGAGATGGGCGAATTCGTCTACGAGGTACAGGAACTGGGGGTCGGCGACGATCTGTACCGGGGAACGTTCACCTGGTCGCCCTATCAGTCCCTGGCGCAGGCCGAGTCCGCCGGTCGCATGCTGGCCCGAGTGCACCTGGCCGCACTCGGATACGACGCTCCGGCGCGGCCGCCCCGCCCGCTGCTGGGGAGCTTCACGGTCTTCTCCTCCCCCGATCCGATCGCGGCCATCGAGAAACTGGCCGCCGCCCGCCCCGCCCTCACCGCATTCCTGGACGGGCGCGACTGGCGCGCCGACGTGGAGCGGCTCCATCTCCCGTTCCACGCCCGCCTCTACCCGCTGCTGGACGGCGTATCCCCCCGGTGGACCCACAATGACTGGCACGGCACCAACCTGCTCTGGCAGCACGAAACCCCCTCCACCGTCATAGATTTCGGCCTCTGCGACCGCACCACCGCCGTCCACGACATCGCCATCGCCCTCGAGCGCTGCGCCGTCGACTGGATCTCCCTCCGCAACGGCGGCCCCGCGCGCACCCAGATCGACCAGGTCAACGCCCTACTCCACGGCTACGAATCCCTCCGCCCCCTCACCAGCGCCGAATCCCGCGCCCTCCCAGCACTTCTCCCCCTGGTCCACGCCGAATACGAACTCTCCGAGATCGACTACTTCCTCAGCGTGGTCCCCTCCGGCAACCCCCCCAACGCCGAAATCGCCTACCACCACTATTTCCTAGGCCACACCGACTGGTGGTCCACCGAAGGCGCCCCCCTCCTCACCCACCTCCACCACCGCCCCGCAACCCGCTAACCCCACCAAACAGCCCCTCCCCCAGTCGCACAGCCCCTACCGGCACTGTGCGACACCTACACGAGCTGTACCGCACAGATACGCGATGCGCGATGCGCACACGCGCTGGCGGGTGTGTACGCACACTGTCCGGTGAATGCGGGCACTACCGAACAGTGCCCGTCTCAATCGAACAGCCTCAATAGACGCTGTTCGGTGCGGGTACGCGCTGTTCGGTGCGGGGGAAGCCGGGCCTGCTCAGTGGTGAGCGCGGGGGTCGGCGAGGAGGTATTGGGCGGCGGCGTAGGTGGTGAGGATGACGCCCTCGGTGATATGGCGGGAGCGGGTGCTGCGGGCGAAGATCTTGCGCAGCACTATGAGGCCGTCGGAGAGGGTGAAGAGGAGAGCGCCGAGGCCTAGGCGGCTGCGCGGGTCGAGGCCCGGGATGTTCAGGCCTGCAATGTTTTTCGCGCCGGGGGCGAGGCCGGGGTCGCCCGCCAGGGTGGCGGCGGTGCCGAGAGTGGCTCCGTACGCGGTGAGCGGCAGGGCGACCGCGGGAGCCTTGGCGCGCATGAGGGCGGCCGCGCCGAGCCACGCGGCTAGGCGAGGGGCGGCGATCTGGGCGCGCGGGCGAGCGCCGCGGCGCCACCACAGCCAGGAGTAGGCCGACTGCATGAGCGCGAAAGACGAAGCGCCCGCGATCAATCGGCGATCGTCGTCCGGTGCGATGAGCAGGATGTCGCCGACCGTCGCCGCGGCGAGGGCGCCGAGTAGGACGGTGCGGTCCGCCGGGTCGAGGCCGTCGTCGTTGGTGGCGATATCCGCCGCCAGCAGCGGCATCAGCAAAGGCTTTGCGGCCCACTGGAGTTTGTCGCGGCCGGTGACGGCGCCGAACACCGTCACGGCGGCGGCGCCGGCGAACGCGGCTCGGAATGGCCTGGGCATCAGCGGATCTCGGCTCAGAAGCTGGCTTCGGCCGGGGCGGGGGGCAGTACGGCGACCTGGCCGGCGTAGGACAGGCCCGCGCCGAAACCGAGCAGCAGTGCGAGCTGACCGCCCTTGGCCTTACCGGTCACCAGCATCTCCTCGATGGCGAGGGGTACCGACGCCGCCGAGGTATTGCCGGTGTTCTCGATGTCATTGGCCATCGGCAGATCGTCGGGCAGGCCGAGGTTCTTGCGCATGAGCTCATTGATGCGCGCATTGGCCTGATGCGGGACGAACACCTCGATGTCCTCCTTGGCCACGCCCGACAGCTCGATGGCGCTGGAGAGCGCGCGCGGCAGCGTGACCGCGGCCCAGCGGAAGACCTTGGGGCCCTCCATATGCAGCGACATGCGGCCGATGGGCTCGACCTCCGGATCGGTGCCCTGCATGGCCTGCGCCTTGTTCATGTACGCGAGGAAGTCGACGTCCTGGGCGATGGCCTCGGCGTTCTCGCCGTCGCTGCCCCACACCGTCGGGGAGATGCCGTTCTCCTCGCTCGGGCCGATCACGACCGCGCCCGCACCGTCGCCGAAGATCATGGCGGTGCCGCGATCGGTCGGGTCGAGTCCGACGGTCATGGTCTCGGCGCCGATGACGAGAATGTATTCGGCCGAGCCCGAACGGATCATGTCCGTCGCCACCCCGAGGCCGTAGCAGAAGCCGCCGCAGCCGGAGACCAGGTCGAAGGCCGGGATACCGTTCATGCCCAGGTCGGAGGCGACGCTCGGCGCACCGTGCGGGGTGAGTTTGAGCCAGCTGGAGGTGCACAGCACCAGGGCGCCGATCTTGGACCGATCGATGCCGGTGTTCTTCAGCGCGCGTTCGCCCGCCGCCACCGACATCGATCGAATCGTCTCGTCACCACTGATCCAGCGCCGGTTGTGAATGCCGGTGCGGTCGAAGATCCACTCGGGAGTGGAGTCGAGCCGCTCGCACACCTCAGCGTTGCTGACGATGCGCTCGGGGCGATAGGCACCGATGCCGAGCATCGCAACATTCTGATGACCCTTGTTGATTGCAATGCTCACCACAGGTGACTCACACGACCCTTCACAACCAGTTCGACAACGTTGTCGGACAGAAAACCAGCACTCAGGCTAACCCAGGGCACCGAATCAGCCCAGAGCCAGATCCTTCAGCCCGAGAATGGACCGATACTCCAGTCCTTCAGCCGCGATCACGCCATCGGCCCCGGTTTCCCGATCCACGACGGTCGCCACACCGACCACGATGGCGCCGGCATCACGCAGTGCGCGCACCGCGGTGACCGGCGAGTTACCGGTGGTCGTGGTGTCCTCCACCACCAGTACGCGCTTGCCCACGATGTCGGGACCCTCGATCTGCCGCTGCATGCCGTGCGTTTTGGCGGCCTTGCGGACCACGAACGCATTGACGGGCCGGCCCGGCGCGTGCAGCACCGCGGCCGCCACCGGATCGGCACCCATGGTGAGCCCGCCGACAGCCTCGAAGTCCCAGTCCGCCACGAGCTCACGCAGCAGTTTGCCGATGAGCGGCGCCGCCTCGTGGTGCAGGGTGGCGCGCCGCAGGTCCACGTAGTAGTCGGCTTCCTTGCCCGAGGACAGGGTGACCTTGCCGTGCACGACAGCGAGTGCGCGCACCAGTTCGGCCAGTCTGTCCCGGTCGGTCGTCGTTACCTGCATTGCTGTGTCTATGTCCTTCCGCGTGCGTTGAAAAGGCCACGATTCAGGCGGGTCACCAGGGACCGCGGGATCAGTCCGGCGACCGCGGCGATCGCTTTGTACTGCGCGCCGGGCACGCTGATCACCCGGTTCTTCTCCAGATCGGCCAGTGAGCCCGCCACCACCTCGTCCACGGTCAGCCACAGTGGTCGCGGCAGCGAGCCCATATCGATTCCGGCCCGTTCGTGGAATTCGGTGCGGACGAACCCCGGGCACAATGCCTGCACCCGGACTCCGGTCCCGGCCAGCCCGCCTGCCAGCCCTTGCGAGAAGGATACGACGTACGCCTTGGAGGCCGAATAGGTCGAGCCCCTCCCGGGTATCAGACCGGCCATGCTGGCCAGATTCACCACCGTGCCGTCGGCGGCGTGCACCATGGACGGCACCGCCGCCCGGGTCAATTGCACGACCGCGGTGACGTTCACATCCAATTGCGCCTGCAGGGCGTCCGGCGCCAGCGTCCAGAACTCACCGGACATATCGAATCCCGCATTGTTGACCAGGAATTGGACGCCCTCACCCAGCCGGGCGGCCACCCGATCCCGATCCTTCGCGAGCGCCAGATCGGCCGGCAGTACCTGAGCACGCGCCCCGAACCGGACCTCGACATCGTGTGCGAGTGTCGCGAGCCGCGCTTCGTCACGCGCCACCAGCACCAGGTCGTAGCCGAGGGCCGCGAGCCGCAGCGCGTACGCCTGACCGATACCGGACGTCGGCCCGGTGACCAATGCCACCGGGCGATGCGCACCGGGCAAACGCGCGGCGCTCATCGCGGCGTCATCTACATGAGCATCAGGAGAGCTCTCGGTCATCGACAACCCGTCACTCGCACGATATGGGCACGGTCGGCGATGACCGGGACTGCGGACCCATTGTGGTCCCTCCTGGCTTTCCGCGCGGCGAATACACGCACGAAAACGCCCCGGTCTTCGACCGGGGCGTGGCGACTCACCGGGGAGCGGGTCCCTGGAACGGCCGGAAGCCGGGATGGAAGGGGCCGCCGGGCGGAGCGCTGCGGCCCTGATCCTTGCGCCAGCCCTCTTCGGGTTCTTCGTCGCGGAGTTCTTCGGACTCGTCCTCGTGCCAGTCACCGGATTCGGACTCGTGCCAGTCGTCGTCACCGACCAGCGGGCGGCGGGGGCGGCCCTGCTCGTCCTCGTCGGACCACTCGCCTTCCGCCTCGGGCGCGGGCGGCCAGTTGCGGCGCGGGCGATTACGCGGATCCGGCACGACTTTCAGTGCGGGACGCCAGTTCTCGGACTCGGACTCGGATTCCTCGCCGGCGATATCGTTCAGCAGCGGGCTGTACTCGTCCTCGTCGTCCGGTTCGCCGGCGCGGGCCGGGCGGGCGGCGGGGCGGTCGTAATCGCCGTCCTCGTCGTAACCGTCGTAGTCCTCGTCCTCCGGAACCGGGTGCGAGCGACCGGGTTCCGGAAGTTCGTCGCGACCGCGCTCGGAGCTGATGACCGGCGGCAGCACGTGCAGCAGCCCGGACAGCCGCAGCACCGCGTCGATGGCCATCTCCCAGTCCTTGGACACGGAGGCCACATGCAGCATGCCGAGGGTCCAGTTGCCCTCACTCCACAGCTGCTGCACGGTATCGGGCAGCGATTCGATGAACGCCACCATGCGCTGATCCACGGCATGCCTGGCGATATCCGGATTCGTGGCGAACACGACCCGATCACCAATGGCGCCAAGGAGTTCCAGATCGTGGTCCTTGGGCGGGGCAGCCGTCTTCAGGCGCAGGTCGATATCGATGTCCGAGCCGATCTGGCGGCGCACCGCGACCAGGGTGGCGGCGTCCTCCAGATCGAAGAGCACGAACTTCTCGCCCTTGCGGTTGCCGGACACCACATCCACCGCGGACAGGTAGCCGAGTTTGGCGAGCGCGCCGCGCCGCCAGGTGGAGGCCAGCGCCGGTTCCACCGAGACATAGGTGTAGCCCTGGGATTTCGCCCAGACCTGTCGCACATGTCCCGTGCGCTGCCGTTGCAGCCGATCGAAATAGAGCAGCACGATCGCACCCACCAGCGCGATCGCCGCCAACCCGAACCATATAGCCGTCATCGCCGCCTACCCTATCCAGCCGGGCGGGTGTGTGCCCGGTACGCCTGCACCCTTAATTCTCACCGAGGTCCGCTCGGCAGCGACGTACTGATGATGATCTTGGCCTGAACGGATCCGTCGGCGTTCTTATCGCCCTGCACCATCACCATCTCGCCCACGGGTAGATCCGCCACCTTGGTACTGCTCAGCGAAATCACCTGCGTCCGTTCATCGGTGTGCACGGTCACCGTAGTGCCGGACAGGGCGGTCATGGTCAGGGTGGTGCCGTCATTGCTCGCGATGGTGCCCATATTCGCGCCGAGCTGGTCGATATCGCCGAGGCCCGGGATGCTGGGGACGCCGCTCGGCAGCGGCTGCGCCGAGGTGTTGCCGGGGAAGCCCGGCATCACGAATCCGCTCGTTCGCGTGGTGGTGGCCGAGGCGGCATTATCGGATGAATCCCTGTGCGCCAGTAGCACTCCCACCACCACGCCGACCAGTGCGACCAGGGCGAACGCGGCAATGCCGAGACCGATCCAGAGATTGGTCCGCGAGGGTGGCGGCGGCGGTCCCGGCTGCTGCGGGAACCCTGCCGGTGGATAGCCGCCGCCGGGTCCACCAGGTCCGCCCGGATACCCGGGCGCGGCGTACTGGGCGGTCGGCCCGTAACCCATGCCGCCGTCGTTGCCCGGAGCCGGCCCGTAACCGGACACGGCCGGATAGGTCGCCGTCGGCGGCAGCCCGCCGCCGTTCTCGTACCCACCCCACTGCGGGTCGTGCGGTGGCAGCACCCGGGTGGCCTCCGGCCCTTGCTGCTGCGCGAAGTATTCGGTCGGCGAGACTTCCGACGCATGCCCCACCTGCTCGGCAGCCGGCCCGATCTTCTCGGTCGGACCATCCACCGGCTCAGGTTCGGGCCGCCGCGACCACGGATCGCTCGGACTAGTCATGACCTCCAGACTAGGTGGAGGAGGCCACTCGAGCCTTGAACTCGGGCTGTGTTTAATTGCCTACGCTTCGCTCCGGCCCGTTCGTGGCCCTGTTACCCGGTTCTTCCCTCCCTGCGCTCGCCGCTGCGCGGCATGGCTCCGCTCAGTCCAGAACCGGGCGGGCCACGAACTCGGAATGGATGTTCACAAGGCGACGGCCCCGAAGACCTGTGTCTTCGGGGCCGTGGACTGTGCGCAGGCCGAATCAGCGGCCGACGATGAGGGAGTCTCCGTCGGGGGTGACGTTGACCTTTACGGTGTCACCGTCCTGGACCTCGCCCGACAGCAATTCCTTGGCGAGGGTGTCGCCGATGGACTGCTGGATGAGGCGGCGCAGCGGGCGCGCCCCGTAGGCCGGGTCGTAGCCGCGGACCGCGAGCCAGAAGCGGGCCGAATCGGAGACCTCCAGGGTGAGCCGGCGCTGGGCGAGCCGCTTCTGGAGCTGGTTCAGCTGGATGTCGACGATCTCCTCCAGCTGCTCCTCGTCGAGCGGGTGGAACATGACCACATCGTCGAGCCGGTTCAGGAACTCCGGCTTGAACGCCGCGCGCACGGCATTCATGACCATTTCGTGCGAGCCGCCCGCACCCAGGTTGGAGGTGAGGATGAGGATGGTGTTCCGGAAGTCGACCGTGCGGCCCTGACTGTCGGTGAGCCGGCCTTCGTCGAGCACCTGCAGCAGGATGTCGAAGACATCCGGGTGCGCCTTCTCGATCTCGTCGAAGAGCACCACCGAGTACGGCCGCCGCCGCACCGCTTCGGTCAGCTGACCACCCTGGTCGTAGCCGACGTATCCGGGCGGCGCACCGACCAGGCGAGCCACCGAATGCTTCTCGCTGTACTCGCTCATATCGATGCGGATCATGGCGCGTTCGTCGTCGAACAGGAAGTCGGCCAGCGCCTTTGCCAGTTCGGTCTTGCCGACGCCGGTGGGTCCGACGAACAGGAACGATCCGGTCGGGCGGTTCGGGTCGGCGACACCGGCCCGCGCCCGGCGCACCGCATCGGAGACGGCCTGCACGGGCTCGACCTGACCGATGACCCGGTGGCGCAGCTCGTCCTCCATGCGGAGCAGCTTCTGGGTCTCGCCCTCCATCATCCGGCCCACGGGGATACCGGTCCACGCCGATACCACCTCGGCGATATCGTCGGGCCCGACCTCCTCCTTGAGCATGACGTCACCGTCGGAGGCACCCTTGGCCTTGGCCTCGGCCTCGCCGAGTTCCTTCTCCAGCTTGGGGATTCGCCCGTACCGGAGTTCGGCGGCCTTGCCCAGATCGCCGTCGCGCTCGGCGCGCTCGGATTCCCCGCGCAGTGCCTCGAGCTCTTCCTTGAGCCCGCTCACCGAATCGATGGCCTGCTTCTCGTTCTGCCAGCGGGTCATCAATTGGTTGAGTTGCTCACGGTCGTCGGCCAATTCGGAGCGCAGCTTCTCCAGGCGCTGTTTGGAGGCTTCGTCGGTCTCCTTGGCGAGCGCGACCTCCTCGATCTCGAGGCGCCGCACCGCCCGCTCGACCTGATCGATTTCCACGGGGCGGGAATCGATTTCCATGCGCAGCCGGGACGAGGCCTCGTCGATCAGGTCGATGGCCTTGTCCGGCAGGAACCGGGAGGTGATGTAGCGATCCGACAGCGTGGCCGCGGCGACCAGCGCGGAGTCGGTGATGCGAACGTGGTGGTGGTTCTCGTAGCGCTCCTTGAGCCCGCGCAGAATGCCGACGGTGTCCTCCACCGAGGGCTCACCGACGAACACCTGCTGGAAGCGGCGTTCCAGCGCCGGATCCTTCTCGATGTGCTGGCGGAATTCGTCGAGCGTGGTCGCGCCGACCAGCCGCAGTTCGCCGCGGGCGAGCATGGGCTTGATCATATTGCCCGCGTCCATGGCGGATTCACCGGTCGCGCCCGCACCGACGATGGTGTGCAGCTCGTCGATGAACGTGATGATCTGTCCCGCACTGGATTTGATCTCCTCCAGCACGGCCTTGAGCCGCTCCTCGAATTCACCGCGGTACTTCGCCCCGGCGACCATGGCGCCCAGGTCGAGCGAGACCAGCTTCTTACCGCGCAGCGACTCCGGCACATCGCCGGCGATGATGCGCTGCGCGAGGCCCTCCACGATGGCGGTCTTGCCCACGCCGGGTTCGCCGATGAGCACCGGATTGTTCTTGGTGCGCCGCGACAGCACCTGCACCACGCGGCGAATCTCGGTGTCGCGCCCGATGACCGGGTCCAGTTTGCCCTCGCGGGCGGCGGCGGTCAGGTCGGTGGAGTACTTCTCCAGCGCCTGGTAGCTGCCCTCGGGATCGGCGGTGGTGACGCGGGTGTTGCCGCGCACGGTGGTGAACGCCTCACGCAGTGCGTCGGCGGTGGCCCCGTACTTCAGCAGCAGCTGCGAGATATCGGAGTCACCGGCGGCGAGGCCGACCATGAGGTGTTCGGTGGAGACGTATTCGTCGCCCATTTCGGTGGCGAGCCGCTGGGCGGCCGTGATGGCGGCGAGCGCCTCCCGGCCGAGTTGAGGCTGGGTGGTCGCTCCGGATGCGCGGGGCAGCCGGTCGACAATGTCCTGGGCCTCGCGCCGGACCGTTGCCGGATCGACTGCGACGGCCTTCAACAGGGGTGCGGCGATGCCGTCGGTCTGATCCAGCAACGCCACCAGCAAGTGTGCCGGACGAATTTCCGGATTGCCCGCGGCGGAGGCCGCCTGCAACGCGGCGGTCAGAGCCGCCTGGGTCTTGGTGGTGGGATTGAACGAGTCCACGTTCACCTTCCTGCTAGTCACTTATTCGATGCAGCACTTGTTCGATGCGGCGCTCAGTGAATCCAACGCGACAAGACTTGAGTCTGTTCCGCTCAAGTCTGCAAAATTTTCGGCGCAACCGAAAGAGTCGAAGGTCATCGTTCACGCTACGCGCCACGACCAAGACCGAAAGGCCTGAATCGCGGAGTTCTCGGAGGTGAGCTGCTTACGATGGTCCGGGTTCGTTGACGCATCACCCGCTCACCGCAAGCTCGGACATCCGAACGAATGGAGCAGCAATGCGCGCGATCGTGGTTCGTGAGTTCGGCGGCCGCCCCGAGGCCACGGATATGCCCACCCCCGAGGCCGGACCCGGCACCCTGAAGATCGAACTCGAGGCCGCGGGCGTCAACCCCTTCGACCGACGCATTATCGACGGCTTCCTGGATGGCAAACTGCCGCACGACTTTCCGCTCATCCCGGGCGTGGACGGCGCGGGCCGGGTGGTGGCCATGGGCGCGGGCGTGAACGATTTCGAGATCGGCGACCGGGTGGTCGGCAAATTCCTCATCCCGCCGGTCGGGCACGGCACCTTCGCCGAATTCATCGTGGTCCCGCGCGAGAGCACCCTCGCCAAGGTCCCGGACGAGATCACCTCGATCCAGGCCGCCGCACTGCCCACCGCGGGTCTGACCGCCCTCGATCTGATCAAGTCCGCCGCGGTCACCTCCGGACAGCACGTGCTGGTCGTCGGCGCGGCGGGCGGTGTCGGCTCCTTCCTGGTGCAGCTGGCCGCCCTGGCCGGCGCGCATGTCATTGCCACCGCCCGCCCCGACGACACCGATCGGATGATCCGGCTGGGCGCGACCGAGGTGGTCAATTACGGCCGCATCACCGTCACCGACTCCCCCACCCATCCGGAGGATTCGCAGCTTTCGGTTGCCGATTCGGTGCGCACCAGCATTCCGGGCGGTGTGGATGTGCTGTTCGATCTGGTGAGCCCGCCCACGGTCTTCTCCGACAATGCGAGCCTGGTCAAAGCCGGCGGCACCGCCCTGTCCACCATCGGGTCGGCCGACGAGGCGGATCTGAAGGCGCGCGGCATCACGGGCGGCAATTTCGAATCCACCGGGGGCGCAACAGAATTGCGGGAATTGCTGCGCCATGTGGGCAATGGCGATCTGGTGGTGCCCATCGACAACACGCCTCCGCTGGAGGCGGCGCCCGATGTGATCGGCGCCTCAGGTGCGCGCGGTAAGACGGTGCTGGTCATCTGAAGTATCGAGCAGCCTCCGCTATATCCGTGCGACCACCGTTTTTTCAGGGATACTTGACGCGGAGGACGGCCTGGAACCAGGTGCGTCCGGTGTAGTAGCAAGGAAAGGAAAGCTCGACGTCGTGGATGCGCGTTCAGCAGCGCTGGTCCGCGCAAACTTCCGGACAGTCGTCGCAGCCCCTCAGGGCGCCGAACGACTTATCAGCGCGTTCTACGGTCACCTCTTCGCGGAGATCCCCGCCCTGCGGGAACTGTTCCCCACGGCGATGGATATGCAGCCCAAGCGGCTGATGACGGCCATTCAGTACGTGCTCGACAATCTGGAGGACTGGGACCGCGCACAGCGTTTCCTGGAACAACTCGCGCGTGACCACCGCAAATATGGAGTAGAAGCAGCGCATTACGACATTGCCGGTCGTGCGCTGCTCTCCGCGTTCCGCTCCTACAACGGGGTGGCGAACTGGAGCCGGCAGCTGGAGGCGGGATGGCGCGACATCACCATTCTGATCTCGGCGTCGATGGCCATAGGAGCCAATTCCGATAAATCGCAACCCTATTGGGAGGCGACGGTGGTCGGCCACCGCCGGGTGGTCGACGATCTGGCCATCGTGCGGCTGCAATCGGATACGCCGATCCCCTATCAGGCGGGCCAGTACGTACCGGTGGCGATTCCGCAGCGGCCGAAGATGTGGCGATACCTGTCCCCCGCCATTCCCACCAATCCGTACGGTGAGATCGAATTCCACGTCCGCAAGGTGCGCACCGGCTGGGTGAGCCCGGCCATCATCAATGAGACCAAGGTCGGCGACCGCTGGATGATCGCCTCCCCGCTGGGCGGTCTGCACGTGGATCTGCGCAGTCGCCGCGATGTGCTCATGATCAGCTCGGGCACCGGTATCGCCCCCATCCGCGCGCAGCTGATCGAGATGGGCCGCCGTGGTATCAATCCGCGGGTGCACCTGTTCATGGGCGGGCGCTATCCGTGCGATCTGTACGACGTCGAGAACATGTGGCAGCTCTCGCAGAGCAATCCGTGGTTGACGGTGATTCCGGTCTGCGAGAACGAAACCAATCCGTGGTGGCATCCGTACGCTCCCGCCGATCCGCCGTTCGGTATGCACCGGCGGCTGATCGGTAACCTGGGCGCGGTGGTGGCCAGTTTCGGCGCGTGGGCGGATCGGCAGATCCAGATCGCCGGTTCGGCGCGCATGATCGCCGATACCAAGCGGGCGCTGCTCGCGGTGGGCACCCCGGAGTCGGCCATCGCCTGCGATCCGGTGTGAGCGCGCCCCGGCCGCCGGCCGGGGCGAATATGGTTGCAGTGCAAGGTGTGTGGATGATCAGGAGAATGCGGTGACCCTCGGCCCGGACGATACCGGCCCCATCAGGATCGGCGAGACCGCCGAGTGGACGGCCACGGTGGTCGGCGCGCACCGCCTGCGCGAGGACCTCGCGGTGGTCCGGCTGATCGGCGAATTCGTACCCTTCGCGCCCGGCCAGTCGGTGGAGGTGCGCACGCCGCAGCACCCGAATATGGTGCGCCGCCTCTATCCCGCGCTGCCGCCCTCGCTCGACGGCAAGCTGGAATTCCACATTCGCACCGTCCCGGGCGGCTGGTGCAGCGGTTCCCTGGTCTCGGACACCCGGACCGGTGACGAATGGCGGATCAGCGCCCCCGCCGGTTGGCTGGCCGTGGACGAGGCGGCCACCGAGGTGGTCATGCTCGCCGACAGCGTCGGCCTGGCCCCGATGCGCGCACTGCTGCTGGATCTCTCGCGCCGCGAGACGCCGCCGCGCACCCATCTGTTCGTGGGCGGCAGATACCCCCGGGACCTCTACGCCGACGATATGCTGCACCTGATGGCCAATGAACTACCTTGGCTCACAGTGCTTCCCGTGGTCCTGGACGAGGACAATCCGGACTGGACCGACCACTGGTACGAGGCCTGCCGCGTGGATATCGGGTTCGAGCCGGAGGAGCTGCTGCCCGGCACCCTGGCGGAGATCGTCACCCGCTTCGCGCCGCTGGATCATCAGCACATCGTGGTGTGCGGCAATGCCGCCGCCGTGCATTCGGCCGTGGAACGGCTCGTTGCCACCGGTACGGCTCCGGAAGCCATTCGCTACGAAGGCTTTTGAGTCACGAAGCGCGTGCGTCGACACCTACGAGAAGGTGGTTCCCCGCACCGCTGCCCGAAGACCGACAGCGGCGCGGGGGCTTGGGGGCCCGCCTAGAACAGCGGGTCGTGGCGGATATTGTCGGTCGAGGTACCCGCGGCCATGAGACGGAACTTGGTGGTCTGCACCATGGAGGGCGAACCGACGATCTGCACATCGCGATCCTCCCAGGGCCCGAAACCGGCGACGATCTTGCCGATCTGGCCGACCCGGCGCGGTTGCAGACCCGGATGGTCCTGGGGCTCACTGGAATTGGCGAGCTGCCACCAGGGATTCTCATCGCTCTCGGTGACCGGGGTGACGGTGAGCCACTTGTTGGCCAGCGCGAGCTGACTGAGAATCTCGAGGTCGTAGAGATCGCAGGGGTAGTGCCCGCCCACGAACAGATCGACCTTCGGGTTGGAACGGCGCTGCGTCATGGCCATGAGTTGTGCACGGAGCGGGGCGATTCCGGTGCCGCAGGCGATCATCAGCATTTTGCGCCGGGTATTGCGCGGAACGCCGAGTCCGCCGAGCGATGATCCGATCAGCCACTGTTCGCCGACCTTGGTGTGGCCTACCATGGCCGGGCTGACCCAGCCGCCGGTGACGCCGCGCACATGGAATTCGATCTCACCGCCGGCATTGGCGGGGATGGCCGGGGAGAGATACCGCCACATCCGCGGGCGGGAAGGGATCTGCACGCTCATGTACTGGCCGGCCGCGTACTGCATCGGCTGATCCAGCTTGAGCCGCACGATGGCGAGATTGCGCAGTACTTCACGGTGTTCGATGACGGTGCCCGTCCACACCGGCGGGGTGCTCTCCTTCTCCGCCGCGCCCATCATGGTTCCGGCGATGACGCCGAGGCCCTCGTCCCAGGCGCTGTCGACCTCGTCGGTCCACATCTCGGTGCCCGCGTAGGCCTGCATGGCGGTCTTCAATGATTTGCCCACGGCCGCATAGTGTTCGGGCACCACACCGTATTTGCGGTGGTCGCGGCCGAGCTGAGCGAGGAAGGGCAGCAACTTGTCCGGCTCCTCCAGCCGATCGACCACATAGGCGATCGCTTTCACCAATCTGTCGCGCTGGGCGTCCAGCGCGGCGGGGAAGAAATCCCGCACTTGGGGATACTCCGTGAAGAGAATGGCGTAGAACGAACGAGCGAGCTTTTCAGGGCCACCGTCTTCCGCAGCAACCGACTTGAACGTCGTTCTAATCAATGCGACGGTCCGCGAATCCATTTGTGTCACAACCCCATTTCGCACTCGAACACAGCTCGGGCCGGTGAGTGCAGTGCTGCGGGACACTCGACAGCTGCCGTTGCTGAGCAAGTGTAGGCGAGGTTTGCCAGCAACGGAACGGGACGTTTCAACTACGTGCCTGTAATTCCCTAAAAACGAACAAGCAGCAAGCAAACTACCCGGAAAACAGACTGTTCAACTGGGACTCACCGTAGGACACGGGGTTTCGCACGTCGAATCTGGGACATTCGTTTTGCAAGACTCAGAAAATGAGCGATCCTCCCGCAACCTCGACGGTTGCCGAAATGCGTTGCGACATATGGACAAAACTCTCAATCAGAAGATATTAACAACCGGCCGGTCTGTATTTAATACTCCCCCAGGCTTATCCGCAATCTTTGTTTCGCACAAAGAAATGCAGCACATTGCCTGCAACAAAGAAAACAGCGCCCCTATCCAGGGACGCTGCTTCTACTTCTGCCAGGGCTCCGGGAACAGAGTCCCCGGAATCCCTTACACCGCACCGATCAGGTGCGGCGGTGGCGCGGTTGCCACACAACCAGCGCCGTACTGCGCTGCGGCGGACTCAGATCCGGGCGATATCCCGACCTGAGCCTGTCCACCTCGGCGCCCAGTTCGGCAACTCGCTGCTGCAGCTGCTCGACCTGATTGGTGAGTTCGATGATCCGTTTGATGCCCGCCAGGTTGACGCCCTCGTCCTGGGACAGGCGCTGCACCTCGCGGAGCAGCTGCACATCCCGGTCCGAGTAGCGCCGGCCGCCGCCCGAAGTACGTTGCGGCGACACCAGACCCAGCCGGTCATAGGTACGCAGCGTCTGGGCGTGCATGCCCGCCAGCTGCGCAGCCACCGAGATCAGGAAGTACTGAGCCTCGGCGGCCTGTTTCGGATCGGGATTCATCACGCACCTGCCCAGCCGGCTCGCGGATCGAAACCACTGGTCTTCTCCGCCTCCGCATAGCGCCGCAGCGCCTCGGTGGCTTCGTCGTCCAGTTTCTGCGGGATCGCGACTTTGACGGTCACGAGCAGATCGCCCGCGACGCCGTCGCGCTTGGGCACACCGCGTCCGCGCACGCGCAGGGTACGGCCGTCGGCGGTGCCCGGGGGCACCTTGACGCCGACGCGTCCCTCCAGCGTGGGCACGGAAACCGTTGTCCCCAACACCAGTTCGCTGTAACTGACCGGCAGCACCAGGGTCAGGTCGTCGCCATTGCGGCCGAAGACCTTGTCCTGACTGACGTGCACGGCGACGAAGAGGTCACCGGGCGGCGCACCGCGCAGCCCCGCTTCGCCCTGGCCCGCCAACCGGATTCGCTGACCGTCACGCACCCCCGGGGGAATGCGCACGGTGATCGTCCGGGTCCGGTTCTGGATGCCGCTGCCGTGGCAATCGACGCACGGGTCGTCGATGATCGACCCGGTGCCCCGGCAGTCCTCGCACGGCTCACTGAATCCGAACGCACCCTGGTTCCGGCTGACTACGCCGGATCCGTTGCAGTGCGGGCAGACCCGCGGGCTGGTGCCCGGCTTGGCGCCGCTGCCGTGGCAGGTGGTGCAGGCCGCCGGACTGGTCATGCGCAGTGGAACCGTCACACCCTGGGCGGCCTCGCGGAAGCCCAGTGTCGTCTCGGTCTCCACATCGCTGCCGCGCCGGGGGCGCGAGGAGGTGCGGGTGCCGCCGCGATTGAACAGCCCGCCGAGCAGATCGCCCAGCCCGCCGTCACCCGCGCCGGCTCCGGCCGTCTGACCGCCGAAGATATCGCCCAGGTTGAAGTCGCCGGAGAATCCGCCGGGCTGGCCGTAGCCACCACCGCCGGGCGAGAAGCCACCGCGGCCGAAACCGCCGTTGGCGAAGAGCTTTCGCGCCTCGTCGTACTCCTTGCGCTTCTCCGGATCGGACAGCACGGCATGCGCCTCGCTGACGACCTTGAACCGCTCCTCCGCCTTGGCGTCACCCGGGTTCTTGTCCGGATGCAGATCACGGGCGAGCTTGCGGTACGCCTTCTTGATCTCTTCCTGGGTCGCGCCGGAGGCGATACCCAGCTCCTTGTAGAAGTCCTTTTCGAGCCACTCCCGGTTCACCGGGCATCTCCTCCTTCCAGATTCCTCGATGTCGGCATCCCGTATGGGACCGACGTGGTGGCCCCATACGGGGCCGCCACCGTATTAGGCGCCAGCGGCATCGGGGCCGGCGTTCGTCGAATCCGATGCGGCCGAGCCGTTCAGATCTGCCACCCCGTCGGTGACGCCGACCAGCGCATGGCGCAGGACGCGGTCGCCGAAGCGGTAACCCTTGCGCATGACCATGCCGATCACCGGGTCGTGCCCGGAGCCCTCGTGCTGCACGGCCTCGTGCAGGGTCGGGTCGAAAGGCTCGCCCTCCGAACCGAAGTCCTCGAGGCCCTGCTTCTGCAGGGCGGTGACCAGTTTGTCGGCAACGGATTTGAGCGGTCCGTTGTCCAGGTCGCCGTGTGCGCGGGCGCGGTCGAGATCGTCGAGCACGGCCAGCAGTTCGCTCACGACCGTCGCCTTGGCATTGTCGATGGTGGCCTTGCGGTCCCGTTCGACGCGGCGGCGGTAGTTGGCGTATTCGGCGGTGAGCCGCTGCAGATCGTTGGTGCGCTCGGCGAGCTCGGCGGTGATGGTGTCGGCGAGCGAATCCTCGCTCATGGCAACATCATCCGCGGCCGAAGCCGCGGCGAATCCGTCCGCCGCGGCCTGGCCGCCCTCACCCGAGACCGTGATCGGTTCTTGTTCCGGGTTCGGGTTCGTCACTTCTTCTCCGGCTCCTCGACGACCTCGGCGTCGACGACGGTGTCATCGGCGTCGGGCGCGCTCGAGCCATTGCTCGAGGCGGCCTGATCCGCGGCACTCGCGTCGTAGATGGCCTGGCCCAGCGCCTGCGATTCGGTCGCGAGCTTCTCCACCGCGGTCTTGATGGCCGCGATATCGGTGCCCTTGAGCGCCTCGTTGGCGTCGGTGATGGCCGCCTCGACCTTGGTCTTGATCTCGGCCGGGACCTTGTCCTCGTTGTCCTTGATGAACTTCTCGGTCTGGTGCACCAGCGATTCGGCCTGGTTGCGGGTCTCGGCCTCTTCGCGACGGGCCTTGTCCTCCGAAGCGTGCGCCTCGGCGTCCTTGACCATGCGATCGATCTCCTCCTTGGACAGGCCGGAGCCGTCCTGGATCTTGATCGTGTTCTCCTTGCCGGTGCCCTTGTCCTTGGCCGTCACGTGCACGATGCCGTTGGCGTCGATGTCGAAGATGACCTCGATCTGCGGCACGCCACGCGGGGCCGGCGGGATGCCGGTCAGCTCGAAGGATCCGAGCAGCTTGTTGTGCGAAGCGATTTCGCGCTCACCCTGGAAGACCTGGATCTGCACGGACGGCTGATTGTCGTCGGCCGTGGTGAAGGTCTCGGACCGCTTGGTCGGGATGGTGGTGTTGCGCTCGATGAGCTTGGTCATCACGCCGCCCTTGGTCTCGATACCCAGCGACAGCGGGGTGACATCGAGCAGCAGGACGTCCTTGACCTCACCCTTGAGCACACCGGCCTGCAGGGCGGCGCCGACGGCGACGACCTCGTCCGGGTTCACGCCCTTGTTGGGCTCACGGCCGCCGGTCAGTTCCTTGACCAGCTCCGAGACGGCGGGCATACGGGTCGAACCACCCACGAGCACCACGTGATCGATATCGGCGACGGCGATGCCGGCGTCCTTGATGACCGACTGGAACGGCTTGCGGGTGCGGTCCAGCAGATCGGAGGTGATCTTCTGGAACTCGGCGCGGGTCAGCTGCTCGTCGAGGAACAGCGGGTTCTTGTCCGCGTCGACCGTGATGTAGGGCAGGTTGATCGAGGTCGACTGCGAGGACGACAGTTCGATCTTGGCCTTCTCGGCGGCCTCACGCAGGCGCTGCATGGCCATCTTGTCCTTGGTCAGGTCGATGCCCGAGGACGCCTTGAACTTGTCGACCAGCCAGGACACGATGCGCTCGTCCCAGTCGTCGCCACCGAGGTGGTTGTCGCCGGAGGTCGCGCGGACCTCGACAACACCCTCGCCGATGTCGAGCAGGGAGACGTCGAAGGTGCCGCCACCGAGGTCGAAGACCAGGATGGACTGTTCCTTGTCGCCCTTGTCCAGGCCGTACGCCAGCGCGGCCGCGGTGGGCTCG
Organism: Nocardia sp. NBC_01327; assembly: GCF_035958815.1. NCBI lineage: Bacteria > Bacillati > Actinomycetota > Actinomycetes > Mycobacteriales > Nocardiaceae > Nocardia > Nocardia sp. NBC_01327. The sequence goes on from NZ_CP108383.1 coordinate 153,047, forward strand.
TTGACGATGCGCAGGACGTTCAGGCCCGCGATCTGGCCGGCCTCCTTGGTGGCCTGGCGCTGCGCGTCCTCGAAGTAGGCGGGGACGGTGATGACCGCGTCGGTGATCTCCTCACCGAGGTAGGCCTCGGCGTCGCGCTTCAGCTTCATGAGCGTGCGCGCGGAAATCTCCTGCGGGGTGTACTTCTTGCCGTCGATCTCCACGGACCAGTCCTCGCCCATGTGGCGCTTGACGGACCGGATGGTGCGATCGACGTTGGTGACAGCCTGGTTCTTCGCGGGCTGACCCACGAGAACTTCGCCGTTCTTCGCGAAAGCGACGATCGACGGGGTCGTACGCGAGCCCTCGGAGTTGGCGACGACTACCGGCTCACCGCCTTCGAGAACGGCGATGACCGAGTTCGTGGTCCCGAGGTCGATACCGACCGCACGAGCCATGGTGATTCCTCCTGATTGACGTACCGATGTGTCCTAGCGGCGGGATCTTGCCCCGAATCGGGGCAGGATCCTCAGCAACACTGAGCGTGGTCGGCTCAATCCTGCACCGGATGTCCGTCTGGTGCAACTTGAACTTGAGTCCGCCTCACTCAACCTTGTCTGAACAGCACCAACGGGCGACTCTCGACATCTATTCCAGGGAGCGCAGAAATTTTTCGGGCAGGGTCGAGATTACTGCGGGAGGTTCACCTGGATCGGCTCGCCCTGGAGCGATACCTGCAGGTATCCGGTTTTGGAGCCGTTCGCGACGTAGATGCTGACCACCGGGTCCTTGCCGGTCCTGTGCTCGATATCTATGTGACTCACCGCACGGCCGGGCATCGAGAGCGTCTGCGGCGCGCCTGCGATCAGGCCCGCGAGCTTCGGAAGATCGAGCGTGGCCAGATCGATGGAGTCGGTGCCGGACATCCGCGTGGAGTTGTCCATGGAGTCGAAACCGCCGTCGTAGCGGATGTGGTCGGAGGTATCGGTCTGCCCCACCCGCCGTTCCACCACCACATAGGTCGGAAAAAGCGTGACCTCATCGGCCACGGCGTCACCGTAGTGATTGCGGTATGCCGCAAGGAAACTCGCGAGACCGGCGGGCGTGGTCGCGTCCGGCATGGCCGGTTTCGACACGGTGGCACGGGCGAGGCAGCCGCCGAGCGCACCGGCCAGCAGCGCCACCGACAGCGCACCGGCCGCGATCTTCCAGCGCAGCGCACTGTTCCGCCGCGGCGGATGCAGCAGCGGGGTGCCGACCAGATTGCGCGGAATCTGCAGATCGCTGATCAGCACATCGAGCGCACCGAAGGTCCGCGCCTGCATGGCGTCCGCCGTTCGCCGCGCATGCTCGGCCTCGGTCAATTCGCCTTGGGCGCGGGCATTGTCGAGTAGTGCACAGGCGTCCACACGATCGGAGTCGCGGGCGCGCATGCCTTGGTTCCGGTTCTCGGCCATCTCTTCGCCTATCCGCGGAACGGGGAGGATCGGGTGATGACGCCCGCGGGCGTCGCCTCGACGTAGCCGGCCTCGTTCGCCTTGTTGCTCACGTAGACGCGCACGGTCGGTGCGGACCCGCCGCCGCGCGCCGAGGACACGTCCTCCATGTCGAACATAATGTCGCTGATGGTGCCCTGATCGACGTTCATGGTGGTCAGCGCGGTGCTGATCAATCGGCCGAGGGCCGCCGGATCGACTGCGCCCAAATCGAATACGGGGGTGTTCAGCTTGCGGGTGGTGGGATTGTCGCCCGCGGCGAAGCCCCCGCGATAGTCGTAGCGGACCTGCCTGTTCGACTGGCCCGGCACGGACCGCGTCAGGATGGCGTAGCCGGGGTACAGCGTCAGATCATCGGTGAGAACGTCACCGAACTTGGCGCGGTACAGATCGCGGAAGGTGGTAAAGCCCTCCGCGGTAAGAAGATTCGGCATCGGCACGACTACCGGCTGGACCACGCCGAGCGGCGCGACGGGCGCACCCGCCGGAATATCCGGCGGCTGATCCACCGCCACGAATCCGGCCGCGAACATTGCCGCACAGGCCGCGAGCACCGCCCACCCGAAAACCTTGCGCCGGTGCGTCTTCGGCGGTTGCGCGACGGTGGGCGCATTGTCCGGCCGCTGCAGGTCCGAGGTCAGGTCGGCCAGTTCGCCCAGGGTCGCGGCTTCCCCGGCGAGTTCGATGAGCGCCCGATGATCGGCCTCGTTCAGCTGCCCGTCGGCCAGCGCCGCGTCCAGCAGCTGTGCGGTCGCCGCCCGGTCACTGTCCCGCGCTCGGGTCCGAGTCGGATACCGGCTCAACTCCGCCGGTTTCGCGGGCGTCGCCGTCGGCGGCGGCGAGTTGCGGCCGGGCTGCAAATCCGCCACCAGCTGCCCGAGCTCGCCCACCGTCTGCGCGGCCTGAGCCCGCTGCGACCGCTGGTCGTACTCGTCCGCCCCCAGCTGCCCTTCCTCATAAGCGGCATCGAGGCGGGCGCGCGCATCCACTCGATCCACATCCCGAGCCCGCATTCGCCCGGCGCTCGCAAACCCCGACGCATCGGACGACCTCGCACTCACCCCCGAAGGGTAACGGCCCCAACCCCGACTAGCTGGGCGAAGCGGACATACCCAACGGTTCATCGGGTGCGGACCGGCGGTGCGGACCACATCCGGGACACGGCGGCCGCTCCGGATCCGCCCACCGAATCCACCGGATGCCGTGGACTTTCGATCGGGGGCTGCATTTAGCGCCTTCACCAGCTGTCATAGCTAGAAGACACGCTGGCAAAACGGTAATTCCGGACATCGCCTGCTGTGCAGTCGAAGATCCTCTTGGCGTCGCACGCGAAGGAGGCGGGATGAATATTCGATTCGGCATTTCGATCCCGCCCACCGCGGCGGCGCTGGAGGACGTCCTCGATATGGCCAAGGCCGCCGAGGACGAGGGGCTGGATCTGGTGGGGATTCAGGATCATCCGTACGCGGCGGAATTCGGGGACACCTTCGCGGTGCTCGGGGCGTGTTTGAGCGCGACCAGGCGGATCAGCGTGTATCCGGGGGTCGCGAATATGCCGCTGCGGCGGCCTTCGATGCTGGCGAAGCAGGCCGCCACCTTCGATCTGCTGAGCGGCGGGCGGTTCGAACTCGGGGTCGGGGCGGGGGCTTTCGAGGACGGCGTGGTCGCCATGGGCGGACCGGCGCTCACCGGGCGGGCGGCGCTGCGGGCGCTCGAGGAGGGGATAGAGATCATTCGCGCCGCCTGGAGACCCGGGCGGCTGGTATCGGTGCTGGGCGACGAGTACACGGTGCAGGGCATTGCGGGCGGGCCCGCGCCGGCGCACCGGATCGGCATCTGGATCGGGGCCATGGGCCCGCACGCCCTCGACCTGATCGGCCGGGTCGCCGACGGATGGGTTGCGCCACTGCCGAATTGGCTGCCCTGGGAACGGTGGCGCGCCGCGCAGGACCGCATCGATACCGCCGCACTCGCCGAACACCGCGATCCCCGCACCATCACCCGCATGGCCGCACTCCCCGGCGTCATCAGCGATCAGCGACTGCAGCCCCGCCCCCGCGGCAACGACCCGATCCAAGGCTCCGCGCAGGAATGGGCCGAAATCATTGCCGCCCTGCACAAGAACGCCCGCTTCGACACCTTCATCTACTGGCCGCCCGGCTTCGACGTAGACCAGGTCCACCGCTTCGCCCGCCGCGTAGTCCCCGCCGCCCGCAACCTACTGGCCGCACACACCTAACCCCGAATCCTCCGATGCCGGGACCGCGCAGGTCCCATCCGACCGCACTGGTCCCATCCGCCCGCACAGGTCTTGTCCGCCCGCACAGGTCCCATCTGACCGCGCAGATCCCGTCCGACCGCGCAGATCCCGTCCGACCGCGCAGATCCCGTCCGACCGCGCAGATCCCGTCCGACCGCGCAGATCCCGTCCGACCGCGCAGATCCCGTCCGACCGCGCAGATCCCGTCCGACCGCGCAGATCCCGTCCGACCGCACAGATCCCGTCCGACCGCGCAGATCCCGTCCGACCGCGCAGATCCCGTCCGACCGCGCAGATCCCGTCCGACCGCGCAGATCCCGTCCGACCGCGCAGGTCTTGTCCCAGCGGCACAACCCATATAAGGCGTGTCCGGTTCGGATAAGGGGTGTGCGGTTGCGGTTCGGGGAGTCATGGTGCTGGTACTGAGGGGACTGTCAGTCCAGGAGGGGGAAGCGGCCTGAGGTTAGGAGGGTGGTGATGGCGTCCATTTTCGCTTGGGGCGCAGCGTAATCCGGGTGGGCGCCGAGGACGGCGGCGGCGTCGTGCAGCTGCGCCATCTGGCGCTCCACCTCCTGGGCGGCGCGGCCGCCGGTTGCCGGGGCCGCGGCGCGGGTGCCTGTCAGCTGCCGGGCGGCGGTGTCCACGGTTCGCCCGCCCGCGGTGAGGGGGTGGGCGGCGAAGGCGGGGCGTCGGGGGTCGATGCGGCCCAGGTCGACGGCCTTCTCCACGCGGCGGGAGCAGCGGCAGAAGGCCTGCGGATTCGCCAGGCCGCAGGTCGAGGTGAGGAAGTTGCCGAGTCGTTTCTTGGCGCGCTCCAGGCGCTTTCGGTAGGCGGGTGCGGTGGTGCCGGAGATCCACGCGGCCTCCGCGGAGCTGAGTTCGAAGATCTCGGAGAGTACGAAGGCGAGGCGTTCCTCGCGGGCCAGGCACTGCAGCATGGCCTGACTGCAATTGAGCCGCACCTCATGGGTCAGCAGGGCCGATTCCGGTCCGCGGTAATCCTGTTCGGCCAGACCGTCTTTCAAGCCCTCGCCAAATTCGTCGAGGCTCAATTGCTGCTGCTCCTGTGGCGTCCGGCGCTTCAGGTTCAGCAGATAGTTGACCCCGATCCGGTACGCCCAGGTGAGCAGTTTGGCCTCACCCCGCCAGGTGCCCAGCTTCCCGACCACCCGCAGCAGAATCTCCTGACAGGCATCCTCCGCATCGGCTGGCCGCAACACCATCCGCAGCGCCAGCCGATAGATCGGATCCTGCAGCAGCCGAACCACTTCGGAAATCGCCCCCCGATCCCCGCCGACAGCCCGCGCCACCAACTCCCGCTCCGCCGCATCCGGCCCGACAGCCACCTCGCTCGCATGCGCCGCATCCGGCTCATTGACCTCCGGCACGACACTTCGGGCAGTGTCGGTGCCGGAGCTGCTCGCGGCGCCGTCCAACCGCAGGGCGGACTCGTCGGCGGAAGTCCGCCTACTGCCATCGGTCTCCATCCCGCCAGCTTGGGCGCGAAGGCGGAGCGATGCAAGGCAGTCGACGGTCAGGCGATTGCCGGGGCCGTGGTCAACGCGTGGCGCTGGATCCATTCGGCGACGGCGGAACCGATGGCGTCGGGCTGGTCTTCGGGGCAGTGGTGTCCGGCGGGGCCGATATTCGTGATCTCGGCGGCGGCGAAGGTGGCTGCCGCCCAGTCCATCGTCTCCGGCGAACCGAGGCCGACGCCGTTCTCGACGGCCATGACGAGCTTGGGCACCTGCGGGGTGGAGGCCATCCAGCGGTCGTAGTTCTCGATGATCGCGACCACGTCGGCCGGTTCACCGTCGAGCGGGAATTCGCGCGGCCACACCAGCATCGGCTTGCGGGATGCCGGCGTCGGGTAGGGCGCGCGGTAGGCGTCGAGGGCTTCCAGGGACAGCTTGTGGGTGGAGGCGGGCAGGTTGAATTCGATGAACATATTGCGTTCCAGCACCATCTCCTCGCCTTCCGGGGACCGGAAGCGGCGGAAGAGTTCGGCGCCCTGCGGCGGCATATCCGACCAGCGCATGGGGCGCAGGAAGGTCTCCACCACGGCAATACCGCGCACGCGGCCGGGATGCCGTGCGGCCCAGTCCATTCCGAGGGCGCCGCCCCAGTCGTGGCCGACGATGATCACCTGATCCAGCCCGAGCGCCTCGAACCAGGCGTCGAGGTAGCGGGCGTGGTCGACGAACCGGTAGTCGCTGTCGGGCTTGCCCGAAGCCCCCATGCCGATGAGATCCGGTGCCAGCACCCGGGTTTCACCGCTCACATACGGAATCACATTGCGCCAGATATAGGACGAAGTCGGATTGCCGTGCAGGAACACGACCGGGATGTCACCGCTGCCGGTGTCGCTGTAATTGAGGAACGAGTCGAGTACGTCGATGCGGGCCATGATGGCTGTCCTTCCGGGTGAATTTTGCCTTCACCTGGTTGGACACCGGCCGCAAGCCGCTGTGACCGGCAGCGTCAGTGACCTGCGTCACATCCGGAATCATCGGGTCGTTCGGTGGTGAATCCCGGATGGATGCCGGGCAGCAGACCGCTTCCAGCCGCCGCCTTCTGCAGCAGAACCAGCAGTGTCGCCCGTTCCGCGGCATCGAGCTCCGAGGTGATCTCCCGCTCCAGCCCGGCAGCGATTTCCGCTCCGCGCGTGAGCATTTCGCGACCTGCGGGCAGCAGGTACACCGCGTGCGCACGCCGGTCGGTCGGATGTTTGCGGCGCTCGGCGAGTCCACGCTTCTCCAGATCGTCGACGAGGCCGACCATCACATTGCGGTGGATGCCGAGCGCTTCGGACAACTGCTGCTGCGAGCGCCCACCACTGGCCTCGAGGATGCGCAGCATGCCGAACTGCTGCGGCTTGATGCCGAGCGGAGCCAACAGGTCGGTGAACCGGTAGGCCGCGTGCGTACCCAATTGCCCCAGCAGGAAGGGGATGGAGTCGGCGAGCAGCACGTGGCGAGGATCGGCGTCGGTCACACCGGAATTCTACATGCGAGCACTAATCATGATTGCCATCTTGCGTGATAATCACTTCAAGTGCATAGTTTGAGGGGTCGTATCACCCCCACCCAGTCGAAGAGAGCTCGCCGTGGAATCCGACACCATCCCCACCACCCTCGATCCACGCCGGTGGATCGCCTTCGCCGTCGTGCTGGCCGCCGGGTTCATGGACCTGCTCGACGTGACCATCGTCAATGTCGCGGTGCCCAGCATCCAGAAGGATCTGGGCGCCGAGTACGCGCAGATCGAATGGATCATCGCCGCCTATGTCCTGGCCTTCGCGGCAGTGCTGATCACCGGCGGCCGGCTCGGTGACATCTACGGCCGCAAACGCATGTTCCTGCTCGGCATGACCGGATTCACGCTGGCCTCGGCCGCCGGCGGACTGGCCTCCGACCCGACCATGCTCATCACCTCACGATTCGTGCAGGGCGCCATGGCCGGACTGATGGTGCCGCAGATCCTCGCCATCATTCGCGTGACCTTCCCGAAAGAGGAGCGCACCAAGGCGATTGCCATCTACAGCGGTGTCGGCGGTTCCGCCTCCGCGGTCGGCCTGGCACTGGGCGGACTGCTGGTGCAGTGGAATGTGCTCGATCTGGGCTGGCGGCCGATCTTCCTGGTGAACATCCCGATCGGCATTCTCGCGCTGGCCGCCGCCGCGGTCGTCATGCGGGATTCGCGCTCGCCGCAGCCGCCGCGCCTGGACATCATCGGCATGGTGCTGGCCGTGTCCGCGGTGGTACTGCTGGTGTACCCGCTCACCGAAGGCCGCCGATTGGATTGGCCCACTTGGACTTTCGTTCTGATCGGCGCTTCCGCGGTCACCTTCACGGCCTTCGTGCTCTACGAGCGGTGGCGCTCGCGCACCGTCGGCTCCCCGCTCATCGACCTCGAGCTGTTCCGGTCCCGGGCCTTCACCGTCGGCTTGGCGAGCTGGCTGCTGTTCTGGATCGGCTTCGGCGGGTTCTTCCTCATCTGGACCCTGTTCATGCAGGCGGGACTCGGCTGGTCACCCATGCGGGCCGGATTGACCTCGGTCTTCTTCGCGGTCGGTGCGGGCATCGGAGCCGGAACCTCGGTGAGTCTGCTGGCCCCGCGCTTCGGGCGCTGGGTGCTGATGGGCGGCGGGCTCGTCACGGCGGCCGGATTCGGGTTGTACGGCTGGATGGCCGCGCACTACGGTTCGGATTTCGCGTCCTGGCAGATGGTCCTGCCGCTCATCATCACCGGCACCGGATTCGGCATCGTGGTCGCGCCGACCATCGATATGCTGCTCGGCCAGATCCCCGATGGGGAGGCCGGAGCGGCGTCGGGGTTGCTCAATACCGGCCAGCAGCTGGGGATGGCGCTGGGCGTGGCACTGGTCGGGATCGTGTTCTTCACACAGCTCGATCATGATTCGGGGCGCGGTGTGGACGCGGTCGCGGCGCAGACCCGCACGGAGTTGAGTGCGGCCGGGCTGCCGGGGCCCGCACAGGATCAGATACTCGCCAATTTCCGTGCCTGCGTGCAGGATCGGTCCGCCGAGGTGGATCCGTCGGTCGTGCCCGACAGCTGCCGTAGCACCGGCGGCGACCCGGCCATGGGCGTCACACTCGCCAAGGCGGGCAAGGAGGCCACGGCCGTCAATTTCGCGCACACCTTCGACTACACGCTGGTGTGGGGCATCGGCATCATGGTGCTGGTCTGCCTCGGATTCGCCGCGCTTCCCAGGGACACCAAGCTGGAAGTCCACGAGTTGGCGGAGGACGAATTGGTGCAGGTCTGATCTATCCACAACTGTCCACAGCCTCGGTGCACACCGGCGCTGTGGACAGTTTTCCTTTCCACAGCACGCCGGGCGCGGAAGAATCCGACCGACAATGTCTTTCGACGGGAGTCAGCCATGCGCGCGGTCACGGTAACCAAGGGCGAATTCCGAGTCCAGGAGCTGCCCGCTCCCACTCCCGGTCCCGGGCAGGTGCTGGTGAACGTGCTGCGGTGCGGCATCTGCGGCTCCGACCTGCACGCCCGGGTGCACTGCGACGAACTGGCCGATATGGCCGCCGCCACCGGATACCAGCACTTCATGCGCTCGGACCAGAGCGTGGTGATGGGGCACGAATTCTCCGGCGAGGTCGTAGATTACGGCTCGGGCGCCCGCCGGCGGTGGAAGCCTGGCACGCCGGTGGTGTCGCTGCCCATCCTGCGAACCGGGCGCACGCCGCACCTCACCGGGCTGTCGGCCGACGCGCCGGGCGGGTATGCCGAACAGGTGCTGGTGCAGGAGTCGATGACCTTTCCGATTCCGAACGGACTCTCCGCCGAGCATGCGGCGCTCACCGAGCCGATGGCGGTCGCCTGGCACGCCGTGCGCAAGGGGCGCGTCGGCAAGGGGCAGACCGCATTCGTCATCGGTTGCGGGCCCATCGGTCTCGCCGTCATCACCATGCTGAAGGCCTCCGGTGTCGCACTGGTGATCGCCAGCGATTTCTCCCCGCGCCGCCGGGAACTCGCCGCCGCCTGCGGAGCGGATGTGGTGGTCGACCCGGGCGCCGACTCGCCCTGGACCGCGTCACCGAAGAAGTCGCGCATCACCGGTGCCAGCGACATTCTCAACCTCGGCTTCGACGCCATGGAACGACTGCGGCGGATTCCGAATCTGCCCTGGTGGTACATATTCCGGGCCGCGCACACCCTCAACAAGGGGCCCGCCGGGCCGGTCATCTTCGAATGTGTCGGCGTGCCGGGCATGATCGACCAGATCCTCACGGCCGCACCGCCGATGTCCCGCATCGTGGTGGTCGGCGTGTGTATGGAATCGGATCGCATCCATCCGGCCACCGCCATCAACAAGGAAATCGAACTGCGCTTCGTCCTCGGCTACGACCCCGGCGAATTCCGCGACACCCTGCACATGATCGCCGACGGCAAAGTCGACCCCTCCCCCCTCATCACCGGCACCATCGGCCTGGACGGCGTCGATCCCGCCTACACCACCCTCGCCTCCCCCGACCACCACGCCAAAATCCTGATCGACCCGGCCAGCACCGCAACCACCCTCTAGCGGGCATCCACCAGGAACTGGGTAGCGCGCATCGACCAGGAACTGGTGGCGGGCCGTACTCGCACAATGCCGCCACCAGTTCCTGGTCGATGACGTTATGGGTTGTGTGGTGGGGTGATTCGGGCGAAAGGGGTGGTGGGGGGTTCGTGGAGGATTTCCAGGAGGCCTTCGGCGCTGCGGGAGGCGGTCAGGCAGGCATTGACCATGGATTGGTCGGCGAGGGGGTGACGGGCTCGGGTACGCCACTTGTGGACTGCGGTCAGGGCCTGCTCGCGTTGGGTGTGGATATCGGTGTGCGGGGGCAGTCCGAGGCGGCGGTGGGGGGCTACGCCTACGCCGCCGATCAGGCGATGCAATTCCGCGAGATCGGCTGGGGGCAAGGGTAATTCGTCGGTGCGCAGGTGGCCCAGCAGCCGAAGTTCGGCGAAGCCGTGTACGTCGGAGAGCAGGGTCTTCACCCGGGGCAGCAGGGCATCGGCCTCGGTGCCGGGGTTGGCGACGAGAATGCGCGCCAGGGCGGTCAATGCGGAGTGCGCCTTCAATTCCTCTGCGCGCTGGGCGAATTGCACATCCAGGACGGTGCGCAGTTCGCCGAGGCCGCTGCGGGCGGTGAGTTCCGCTGCCAGCGAGGCGGAGTCGCGGACGCCGAGCCGAATCAGGGTGACGGCCAGGCGAATACCGAACAGGCCGAAGCGCGCCGCCAGGTGGGCGCGCAGGTCCGGCGGTACCGGGAGCGGCAGATCGGGGCGGGCGAAGCGGTCGGCCGACAGCAGGGCGGCGCTCACCTCGTCCACGGGTGCGGCGGCCAGGGCCTCGAAGGCCGCGTACTCGCGCTGCCGCAGGGTGGCCGCGGCGAAGGCCAGCAGGCCCGCGACCGGAATCACCGACTGGCACAGCCCGGTTCGCTCCAATTCGCCCGCGAATCGTGAGGCCACATCGCGCGCGGAATGCAGTGCGTCGATGCGCCCCGCACCGATCTCATCCGCACGCGACACCACACCGATCACCCCGAGCGGTCCGCCCGCGCCCGTGCCGGCGCCGATCTGTTCGAGAAAGTCCACGTCGGCGGTATCGAGCCGGCGCAGCAGGTAGACGACCGCATCCGCACCGGGCAGGGCGACTCCGGTTCCGCCGGGGGTGAGCAGGCGCGAGGTGCGCGCCGACACATCCCGCGACAGTGAGGAGATTCCGGGGGTGTCGATAATCGTGGTCTGGGCCAATTCCGCGGACGGCCACTCCACCGCCAGGTGGTCGACCTCACGGGCCCCGCCCGTATTCCAGCGCAGCGCAGCCAGATCGAAGGTGAGCCCGTGCGCACCCGGCAGCCCCTCCGCGCCGCGGCCGCGGCGCACCACCACATCGGCGCGCGAGCCCTCCGGCGAATACGCGGTGACGCGGGGTGCGGCGCCGTGCCGATACCAGGTCACCAGGCGGGTGCACTCGGTCGCATCGGTGGGCGCGATATCCTGCCCCACCAGCGCATTCAACAGTGTCGACTTGCCCGCCTTGAGCTGTCCGGCCAGGGCGATCCGCAGCGGCTCGTCCAGCCGCCGCACACATTCCTCGAGCTGCCCGCGCACCCGTCCACGGTCGGCAAAGGACCGCCGGGCGGCCGCCAGCAGTCCCCGCGTCTCACCCCCCACCCCGTATCCGGGCCCGCCCACATCAAATCTCATAGCGCTCCCGACCCGAACCACACACCGCACACATCGCCAACCTTTCGCCCCAACCCCGCCCGGTGTTAGCAACACGCCAGTTCCGGCGAGTGCGGGGCCCTATCGATGGCGCGCCCAGAGACTCGCCTCGAACCGCACCTGTGTCGTGCGAATCCCGCCTTCCGGCCGAACCAACCTCGGCTCACCGACACAGCCATGCCGGCGCAGCGGACATGCCGTGACCTGGAGACGGCGGGCTGTGGCAGACCCGCAGCGGGCCTGTGCACGCCGTAGCAGACGCGCGACCAGCGGCCTCAGGCGAGCGGCCGGAGTCGGGGTGGCGGACGTTCAGGCGGGTGGCGGGAGGGCGGCCGGAGGCTGGGCGGGGGTGAGGGTGGCGGCGCGGCGGCGGAGGTCGGCTACGGCGTGCAGGCGGCGCTCGAGGAGGGCGGTGCGGGTGGCCCGGGCGGTGGATTCGAGGGTGGCGGCCTCCTGGGCGGCGCGGAGGGATTCGTCGAGGGAGCGCAGGGTGCGTTCGGCGATCGCGGTGAAGTGGTCGCGGAGCAGGCGGTGGATGCGGTGCAGGCGGTCCTTCGTCTCCTTGGCGGTGTGGAAGGCGACATCGTCCAGGTAGCGGCGCACGGCGAGTTTGGCATCGGCGCGGCGTTTGGCCAGGCGGGCCTGCTTATCGTCGCGGAAAGCCTTGCTGCCGAGGAGAAGTCCGGCACCCAGGGACAGCGGGTTGACCAGGGACAGGCCGGCGAGGGTGCCGACCAGACCGGCCATGACCACGCCGCCGTACGACCCGCGCACGCCGACCAGGAGTTTGTGGCCGAGGCCGAGGTCCGGTTCCAGATCCGAGAGGGTGCAGGAGCCGGCGCGAGAAGCGTCGCCGTCCAGGGTTTCCCGCACATCGGGGAGGTCGACCGCGCCCAGTTCGGTGAAATGGGTGGAGACCTGTTCGGCCAGCCGCACCGCGCGCGTGCGCGTCCACAGCAGATTGTCGCCGACCGCGGTGCCGACGGTGCCGGTGAGCCACTCCTCCATGCGTTCCCAGTGCCGGCCCGGATCATGCTCGTCGATCCAGTCCTCCGCGGTGCGGGAGATATTCCGCAGCCGATTGCGCAGATCGTGGTCGACATCGCCGACCAGATCGGTGATTCCGTCCCCGAGCGTCTGCTGCCAGACGGAGGTCTTGCGATGCAGCTGCTCGGCAGCTGTTCTCGCTGACTGCAATTCACGCACCGCGGCGGCGCCGCGCTCCGGATCCCGCAGCGCCACCAGCTCGCTGCCGAGCGCCAGCGCCAAATGCTCTGTGGCGGAATTGATATCGAGCGCGACGGCCTGCCGCACCGCCGCCTGATCACGGGCGACCACATGCTCGCGCAGGAAACCGAAGACCTCGCCGAACCCGGATTCGCGTCCGAGCTGCTCGTCCTGCAGGCGCAGGGCATGGGTGCGCAGCACCGAGGACACCGGCAGCATCGGCACGTCGATTCCCGCACGGCTCAGGTGATTCCGGTTCGCCTCGGACACCTGCCGCCAGTGCGGATACAGATCGATCTTGGTGAGCAGCACCGCGACCGCCGGGCACAACTCCCGCACCTGCCGCAGGAATTCGACCTCCGGATCGGTGAGTTCGGTGGACGCGTCGGTGAGCACCAGCACCGCATCGGCCGTCGGCACCGCGCCGAGCACTCCGGCCGCACCGCTGCCGCCGTGCGCACCCAGCGCGGGGGTATCCACGACCACTATTCCGTCGGCGAGCAGCCGATTCGGCACCTCGATCTCGAGGCGTAATACCGCCCGCCCCTGCGCATGCGGTGACCGCGCGCCGACCGCGCCGATCTCCTCGACGGGCACCGGTAATCGGGTGACCTCCCCGTCCTGTGCGCCCGCGACCACCAGTTCCGCCCGGGCCGTCTGCCCGAACGCCAATACGGTGGTCACCGTGGTCGTCGTATCGTCGGCCACCGGGCAGATATCCAGATTGATCAGGGCGTTCACGAACTGGCTGCGCCCCTGATTCCCCAACCCGCACACCACGATCCGCCGCCGGGGGTCGCGCACCCGCCCCGCCACCGTCTCCAGCTGCGCGACCAGATCCCCGCGCTCCGCCCCCTCCGCCACCGCTATGGTTTCGGACAGTATCGACAGCAGCGGATCAACCGCCACGATCCCGCTCATCGCAGTCCTCGCAAATCTCTTCTCCGAGACCGCATCCCGTCAAGGATGCGGCCTCCCGCCAATACTCGCCCGGCACCGGGTCGCACCCCACTCACGAGTGCAGCATGTCCCCGATAATGTCCCCACCCGGATGCGTCCCCAGATCGATCCCGGAATGCACCCCGCCATCCCCGAACAACCCCGCATCCGCACCCCCGGCATGCACCCCCTCCCCGAACGCATTCGAAACATCCAGCCCCGCCCAAGGATTCAACCCCGACCCCACCCCAACCTCAGCCCCACCCACCCCATGCGCCCCCACATCAACCCCACTCCCCACCTGAGCCCCCACCCCACCGGCACCCTGCGCACCGACATCCACCCCGGTCCCCAACCCCCCGGAAACCCCGGCCCCCAATTCATTCCCGGCGTGCACCCCCGCCCCAACCGCAGAGTCAACCCCACCCGTAATTCCCGCACCCACCTGCGAACCACCGTGCAGCGCCGAATCCAAGCCCGAATCGAGCCCCGCGCCAACGCCACCGGCAGTCTGCGCACCAACATCGATGCCACTGGTCAACCCGGTCTCGAGACCAGCGCCAACCTGCGAACCACCGTGCAAGGCTGTATCCAAACCGGAGTTGAGCCCTGCGCCGACACCGCCGGCGGTCTGCGCACCGATATCCACACCGGTCCCCAACCCGCCGGAAAGCCCGGCAGACAGGTCATTTCCGGCGTGCACGCCAGCGCCGACCGCCGAATCGATACCACCGTTCAACCCGGTCTCGAGGCCCGCACCAATCTGCGAACCACCATGCAGGGCAGCATCCGGGCCCGAATTGAGGCCCGCCCCGAGACCACCGGCAGTCTGCGCACCGGCATCGATCCCGGTATTCAGACCGGCACCGAGCTGAGTTCCACCCCCGACAGCCGCGTTAGCTGCCCCGGAAAGCCCTGTCTCCAAACCACTTCCGATCTGCGCGCCCGCCCCCGCACCGGCTGCCAAACCACCGGAAAGCCCTGCATTCAGCTCACTCCCGAGCTGAGCACCCAGGCCGGTCGCACCGTTCACCGCACCATTCAGGCCGGTCTCCAAACCACCACCGAGCCCCACACCGGCGCCAACTGTGGAATCGATACCGCCGGAAAGCCCTGCGCCGAGATCACTTCCGAGATGCGCACCGAGATCCGTGGCACCGTTGACAGCGCCGTCGAGGCCGGTCTGCAGACCACCGGATGCACCCAGGGCTGAATTCAGTCCGCCGGAAAGGTCCGCGGCCGCGCCGGTACCTGCATTCACCGCACCGGACAAGCCGGTCGCCAAACCACCGCCGAGGCCCGCACCAGCCTGTGCACCCGCACCGATCGCGGAATCTATGCCGCCGGAAAGCCCCGCGTTGAGATCGCTCCCGAGCTGGGTGCTGAGGCCGGTTGCGGCGTTGACCGCGCCATTCAGACCGGTGGCTACGTCGCCGCCGAGGCCCGCACCAAGCTGCGCGCCCGCACCGATTGCGGAGTCGATGCCGCCGGAAAGCCCTGTGCCGAGGTCACTTCCGAGGTGCGCGCCGAGGTCGGTCGCGCCGTTCAGCGCGCCATTGAGGCCGGTCTGCAGGCCACCGCCTGCGCCGAGGGCGGAGTCCAGTCCGCCGGAAAGGTTTGCGCCGAGATCTGCGGCAGCGGCGGTGCCTGCGTTGACTGCGCCGGAGAGGGTGGCTCCGGCTTGGCCGAGGGCGTCGGCGGCGGCTTGGACTCCGGCGGTCAGGCCGGCGCCGGCGGAGAGGCCACCGGTCAGGGCGGAGGTGAGGTCGGCGGCGGCTTGGGTGCCGAGGACGCCGGAGAGGTTGGCTTCCAGGCCGGTTGCGGCGTTGGCGGCGCCGTCCAGGCCGGCGGAGAGACCGGCGCCGAGGGTGGAGGCCGCACCGGCGAGGGCGCCGATACCGGAGGAGAGGCCCAGTTCGAGGCCGGTTCCGGCGTCGCCGGTGAAGCAGACCTCGGTGCCGGTGGCGGTGGCCGTGCTGAGGTTCACGGTGGCGCCGGTCGTCCCCGCCGCGACCGTGCCGGTGTTCACCCCTACCGCACCATTGAGACCTGCGGCACCGTTCAGGCCGCTGGCGCCATTCAGCCCGGCAGCACCATTGAGCCCGGCAGCACCATTGAGCCCACCTGCACCGTTCAACCCGAGGCCTCCATTCACTCCGAGGTTCCCGTTGAGCCCGGCGCCGGTGTCGGCCCCGGCCCCGGCGGCACAGATCGCGGACAGCTGCGAACCTCCCGCTACCAGCGCGGATTCGGCCACCATCGGCGCGACGGCGGTGATGTCCTCCGGCGTCACCGACCCGAGCCCGGCGTCGGCGAGCGACTGTGCGGGGTTGGTGCAGTAGCCGGCCGCGGCTTCGTGATCCCGCAGCAGGTTGAGGATGAACTCGAGAATTGCATTGGGGCTCATGGCGAATCGTCTCCTGGGTGGGCGGGCCCGGCTGACCCGCACTGTTCGAATTGCTTTTCACGCTAGGAACCCGACCCGTTACGCCGTAACGGGGTGAACTCCCCCCGTTTCGCGTGTCGCCTCGGTAGGGGGTTGATGGCGATTAGGGGAATTTCCCCGGAATCGCGCGGGAAACGGTAACGGCGGTCCCCCAGCAACCGACAGGTCCCATGGGTCATCCGGCCTGCACCACAGCCTTTCGCACATTTCGGACGTAACAGCTTTCGGCCAGCACGCGAATCACCCGACGCGTGTTTCGATCGACAGGGGATCTCGAATGAGTCAGGGGATGGCGCTCGGCATTACTGTCGGGGCGTCCAATACGGTTGCCGTGACGACTTCGGGGGGACAGCGCAGACTGCACATCCGGCCGAGCATGATCGGCGCGGAGCACGAACTTCCGGAAAGCTTCCTGTCCAGGGTCGGAGACCCGGTGGATATCCGGATGCGAGACGGATCCGCTGTGCGCGCAGCGGATCTCGTGGCCGCGGCGATCGGCCGGGCGGTGGACGATTCCGGCCTCGCCGCGGCCATGGTGGCCTGCTATCCGGCCTGGTGGTCACAGCACACAGTGGAGGTACAGCGCGCGGCCCTCGCCGCCGCCGGACTCGACAGTGTGGCCCTGGTACCGGAACCTGCCGCCGCCATGCGCTGGCTGCAGGAGGTGCACGAATCCACCCACGACGGCGCCATGATCGTGTACGACCTGGGCGCAACGGGTTTGACCGTTTCGGTGGCACGCACCGGCGCGCTGTCCGGTCTGCTCGGCGAGCCGGTGCGGTCGACCGCCGTGGCGGGCGCCGAGTTCGACCTCCTGACCATGCGTTACGCCCTGGGACTCGCCATGGGTGAGACCGATTTCGACCCCTTCGATCCACTGGTCGAAAAGGAATTGGCCGAACTGCGGGTGCGCTGCAGGATCGCGAAAGAGGCGCTCTCCACACACACGGCGACCGTGATTCCGGTCCGCATGCCCGGCCAGAGCCCGATCGATGTCCGCCTGGTGCGTGATGAAGCCGAAGATCTCTACCGGGGTCCGCTGGTCGCCTCCATCGACCTGGTCCACGAGGCCGTGCGCCGCGCCGGACTGACCGCCGCCGAGGTGGACGGCATCCTGCTCACCGGCGGCGGCGCGGCCATCCCGCTGGTCACCGAACTGCTCTCCACCGAGTTCGGCGTCCCGGTGGCGGCCGCGGCCGATCCGGCCCATCTCAGTGCGCACGGCGCCGCATTGCTCGCCGCCGACCTGCTGGCCGATACGACCGACACCGAAGCCCATCCGACCATCGCGCCACCGGCGCGCCGCGAGGATCACGACGGCAGCCGGACTCCTGCGGGCGAACGCGGAAATACCCAGCGCGACATCGCCACTCGGCTGGATGACCCGCGCAGCATGCAGATCGCCGCGATCGGCGATCTGTCCGGCGGCGCGGTCGAACCGGTTACCGCCGTGAACAACAGCGGTGGTGAAGTCACCGGAAGCACTGTGGCAGCGGCGGTTCCACCACTACCCGAGCTACCCGACGAGGAACCTCGCACGGGTTTCACACACTGGCGCAGGGTCGCGGTGATCGGCGCGGTGGCCATCGCGGTGGCCGCCCTCGCCACCGGAACCCTGGCCATGGGTACCGGTGCGCAGTCCGCGCCCTCGAATTCCACTGCGCCACAGGCTCCTGCGACATCCGTCGTCGCGCCGAATCCTTCTGCCGCCCCGGTGAATGCCGGTGGGCAGACGGCGAATACCGGCGGGCAGACGATACCGGTCACGCACGCGGGAGCTCCGGCACACGCGGGCGCCCCCGCCCCGGGCACGACGGCGGCGGCGCCGAACGCGGCAGCACCGGCGACGCCCGGAGCGCCCGCACCCGCACCGGAGCAGGCGAATTCTCCCGCACCCCAGACGGTTCCGGCCGCACCCCAGCCGCAACTGCCCACGATTCCACAGCCCGTGATTACCGCGCCGACGGTCCAGCTTCCCGATCTGGGCCAGCTCGGCAAGGCAGTTCCCGCGGCGCCGACCATTCCGCATATCGGTGGCTGAGAGTTGGTTCTCCCGTGATAGGCAATACCCCCGTCGCACTGGATTCCCTGCCGTGCACGCGAGAGATCTTCCGGGAGTTGGATTCCGATGATCCCGCTCCCCTGCTGTATCTGATTCGCGGACGCTCCGGCACCGGCAAATCAACCCTGCTGACTGCCATCCGCAATCGCCTCCGCGCCCGCGGCATCCCCCTGATCGAGGCCGCCGCCATCATGTCGGCCGACCCCGCATCGACGCGGCACGACCCCCTTCGGCCCGATGTATCCACCGAGCCGATCGCGGGCGAGCCGCAGAGCCGCAACGGTTCCGGCACCCCGGCTGACACGGTCGCGAGCACAACGCGACAAACCCGCAACGGTTCCGGCACTCCCACCGACGCGGTCACGAGCGCAACGCAGCAGGCCCGCAACGGTTCCGGCTCCCCCGCCGCCTCGATCGCGAGCACAACGCGACAAACCCGCAACGGTTCCGGCACTCCCACCGACGCGGTCACGAGCGCAACGCAGCAAGCCCGCAACGGTTCCGGCTCCCCCGCCGCCTCGATCGCGAGCGCAGTGCCGCAGGCTCGCGGCGGTTCTGGGGCGGCGGCCCGCTCGCGGGTCGCCGTGGTGGTCGACGATGCGCACGGTTTGAGCCCGGCGGAGTTCGACAGGTTGTGTGCCGTCGCCGAATCCGGCGCCTGCACCGTCGTGATCGCGACGCTGCCCCGACCGCACGACCCGCGATTGCGCGCCCTGGCCGAACTGGTGGCGCGGCGCGGGCGGGTGGTGGATCTACGGGCCCTCGGTGCGACCGAGATCGCCCCTTTTGCACGCGAACTGGGCATGATGGTGCCTCGCGGGCTGGCGCAGCACATCCACCGCCAGACCGCCGGGATCCACGGCGGCGTGGTGGCGGCGCTGACCGCGGCCTGCGCGACCCGCCTGGACGCGGGTCTCAGCGCGGTCGACGATGCCGTCGCCGGCTGGGCGCGAGGCCGGCTGGACGACGCCGATCCGGACCTGCTGGACACCTTCGTGGTGGCCGCCATCGGCGCGGGCCTGGATACCGCCGAACTTGCCGAGGTGCTGGACGTGACCCCCACGGCCGCACAGGATCTGGTCGATCGCGCTCGCAGCAGCGCCCTGGTCACCGATGCCGATCTGCTGCTGACCCCGGCCATCGCACCGCTGCGCACGCTGGTCGGCGACCGCCGGGTGCTCGCGGTACAGCGCAGACTTCTGCAGGCCCGGCTGGACGCGGGCCTGCTGCGCGATCACACCGCACTGCTGCTGGCCGAATCCGGCGTCCGCGATCCCCGGTTGGCCGAATTCCTCTGCGCCACAGCTGAGAAGGCGGGCGACGAAGCCGTCCGCCACTACGCCGCCGCGGCCACGGCCGGCGCCGATCTCGAGGCCATCGCCCTGCGCTGGGCCGATGCCGCCGCCCGCACCGGCGACTGCGACACCGCCCTCCGCCTCGCCGAACCCGTCCTGGCCCGCCCGCATGCCGCGCCCGCGGAACTCGCTGCCGCGGTGCGCATCTGCGCGGGCGTCTGGACTCGCCGCGGTCTCGCCAATCGGGCCGCGCAGCTCTACACCTGGCTCGGCGCGGATCGAGTCGGCGCGGACTGGGCGGTGGCCGCCACCGTCCTGTACCTCGCGGGCCACGCGCCCACGGCCCGCGCCCTGTCCACCTGCTCCGCCCACTGGCCGCCCACCGAGGCCACCGCCCGCACCGCCCTCATCGCCGAAGCCCTGGCCGATTCGGTCGAAACCCTCCCACCCCCGGCACATTTCACCGCCGATCCCACAAACCGCACGTACCCGACCCCCGCCGACGCCACCCAATTCGCCCCAGCCCCACAGCGCCCCACCGCCGGATTCGCCCCAGCGTCGCACCTGCCCACCGCCTATGCCGCCCGGGGCGCAGCTGATCGGGGTGGTGAAGGTGTGGATCGGCCGGCACTCACCGGCGCTGCCCGATTGACCGCCATGACGCATGGCTCGTCCGAACTCGCGCCGGTTCCACCGCGTTTCACGACTCGGGCGGGCGAGGCCGGGCGGAGTGCGGCGGTCGCGGCGGCGTCCGCGCTGATTCACGCGGCGCATTCGGGGGTGGCGCCCAATGAGAACGGCGGGGACCGATTCCTGCCGTGCTCGGCGGTATCCATTGCGACGCTGCTGTGCCTGTCGATGGGCGAACCCCGGCGGGCCGCGGACGCCTTGCGCGGCGCCGGCCACGATCCGCAGAGCCTGGTGCTCGGCGCGTGGGTCGCCATGCTGGGCGGCGACGAGCAGGCCGCGGCCGCCGTGGTCGCCGGACTGGACCTGGCCGCACTCGATCCCCGGGACCGGCTGCTGGCGCACGGCGTCATCGTCGGATTGGCCAGGCGCAGCGGCGATCACACGGCTCTCACGCTGGCTTGGCAGCAGGCCTACCCGCTGTTCGACGAGGTGAGCGCGGACCTGCTGGCCCTGCTGCCGATCGGCGAATTGTGGCTTGCCGGAATCCGATTGCGCGATGAGGGCCGGATGACAGCCCTGGTCGACGCGGCCGGAGAACTGCTGCGCGTCCTGGGCGATCCGCCCGCATGGTCGAATGCCTTCCACTGGTACGCGATTCAGGCCGCCATCGCCCACGAGAGCCCGAACGACCTGGTGCCGCACGCCCATCGACTCAAGGCCGCCGCCGAATCCGGTGATTCGCAAGCCGCCGCGCTGGCGGACGCGGGCCGCACCTGGGTGCTGGTGCTGCGCGGTCAGGTGGAGCGCGTCCAGGTGGAGGCCGCGGTCGGCCGCCTGGCCGGACTCGGCCTGATCTGGGATGCCGCCCGCCTCGCCAGCGAGGCCGCCCTGGCCGCCGACGACCCGGTCACCGCGACCGCCCTGCTCAAGCTGGCCCGCACCCTGCGCACCCGGGCACGCCCGCCGGAGGTGCGCGCACCGGCTCCGGCCGCCCCGCCGCCGCGCCCGGAACCGCGCACCGATACGGTCCTGAGTGAACGCGAGCGAGAGGTCGCGGAGCTCGTACTGCTCGGCCTGACCTACCGGGAAATCGGGGCTCGCCTCTATATCTCCGCGAAAACCGTCGAGCATCACGTCGCCCGGATACGGCGTCGGATCGGTGCGAGCTCGCGTTCGGAGTTATTGTCAATGCTCCGCGCCATGGGTCACGGTTCCCTCCTCGTATGACCACGGCGCGGAGGAAAATCAGGACGCACCGAGTGAGGTAACCACGATGGCCACAGGGGTGGGCCTGCGGATAGCCGACGACGAATCCGTCGTGGCCGTCGTCACGGGCGATGACGCGACACTCCCGGTGCACTACATCGTGCGCGAGTCGATCCTGCACATGGCCGATGACGGTGACGCGGTGCTCGGCGGCGATCCGCCGGAGGGCCCGTCGAATTCGATCCGCGGATTCGTGAGCGCCGTCGGCGATCCGGCGGGCATGCCGGTCGACGAGGGCGAGGCGTACCGCGCCGAAGACCTGATGGCCACCGCCGCCTTCTGCCTGATCAATCTGGCCGCCGATCATCTGAACGGCCCGGCCGAGTTCTATGCCACCTATCCGACGGCGTGGCCGGACGAGAATATCCAGGCCCTGCGCGAGGCCCTCGACTATCTGGGCCTGAAGTCGGTGGTGCTGGTCAGCGAACGCGATCTGCCCCAGCCGGACGCCGACGACGCCGGAAAGTCGTTCGCACACAATGCCGCTCGCGCCGCACTGGCCGCGGTGCTCGCGACCCCCGCCGGTCTGACCCCGCCCGATCCCACCGCCAGCACCCAGAATGCCGCCGACGTCACCGATATCCTGCCCGCGCTGTCGGCGCCCGAGCCGCTCGCACAGGCGTATTCGGCGGCGTTCCCGGCGGCCACCACCGTCGATTCGGCGGTCGGTCCGATCACCGCCGAACAGCCGATCGTGCAGCTGCCGAAGCAGCGTGCCAATCGCGGTCCGTACATGATCGCCGCCGCCACGGCCATTATCGGTTTGCTCCTGGGTGGCCTCGGGGTGGCGGCGGTGTTGCGTCCGGACGACTCCCCGGCCGGTCCGCCGCGCGGTGAGGTGGCCAATCAACCGGCGGCGACCGCGGGCGCGGTACCGCCGCTGCTACCACCGAGTCCCGGCCCGCCGGCGGCCGCAGTGCCCGCACCCGCCGATTCGTTCGAAGCCCCGGCAACGACGAATCCGCCCATCACCACGGTGCCGCCGACCACCACCACCGAACCGCCCCCGCCGACCACCACGGTTCGGCCCACACCACCGCCGACCACGACGCCGGCCTACCCGCCGTATTACACGTACCCGCCGGTGCCCACCTGGCAGCTGCCGACGGCCCCGGTCTTCCAGGACCCCTGGCCACAGAGTCCGTACTGATTTAGTAGAGACCTTCTGTGGTTTGTACCCTAAAGTGGTGCGCTGACCGATGTTCCGCAAAGTAACCGGACTGTCGGTCTGCTGGTGCACTACGAAGGGACTCCATGCGCAAGTTCATGGCGCGCCGCGCCACGGTCCGAGCTGCAACCATCACGTTCGCTTCGACCGTCCTAGTCGGAACCTTGTTCGCATCGATTCCCGCCGGCGCCGAGCCGGCCGATCAACTCGCCGCCGACAAGCTGCCTGCCGAACTGGTGCAGGCGATTTCGCGCGATCTGAAGATGACGCCGTCCGAATATCTGGACCGCGCCGCCAAGGCTCAGCAATTGCGGGACTACGCAACGGAATTCCGCTCCCAGCGCCCCGACGAGTTCGCGGGCGCCTGGATGGGCACCGACGGTAAGCCCGTCCTCGCCGTCACCTCCCTCGATGCGGCCAAGGTGGTCGCCGCCGATGGTTACCAGACCCGGCTGGCTCCGATCAGCGCCGACAATCTGGAGGGTTCGGTGGATCAGCTGAACCACTGGATCACCAGCCTGCCGCGGGAAATCTCCGGCGCCATCAACTCGGTGGCAATCGATTTCCTCAACAGCCAACTGGTACTGAGTGTGGCGAACACTCCGGCCGGACATCTGCTGAATCTGCCGACCCTGATCGCGAATATCAAGGTGGTGCTGTCTCCCGACAGCGGCGGCCCGGTCGAGCGGCGCCCTATGGGTGGCGACACCTATATCAGCGCTCCCACCTCGCTCAATGATTCGGCGTTGACGACTGTGGATGTCTGCTCGTTCGGATTCAACAGTGTCGATTCGTCCGGTAATGCGCTGAACATCAGTGCCGGGCACTGCAATCCGAATATCGGCAAGGACAATCAGCAGGCCGATGTCTACCTGCCGAATGTTCACAATCTGACCGCCAGCCCGCAGCTGGGCAGCTTCGTGCGCTCACAGCTGGGTGGCGGCAATGCCCTCGACTACTCGGTGATCAAGCTGAACGACTCCGCGGTGAAGGCGGGCATGGATCAGCCGTCGGTCCGCGGCGCCAACGGCACCACGCTCACCATTACCGGTGTGGCCGATCCGATCACCGGCGCGCCGGTCTGCAAGTCGGGCCAATCCTCCACGTTCACTTGTGGTTTCGTCGTGGCCGATCGGGTCGAGACGCAGCTGTACACCTCGGAGGGCCAGTCCAAGACGGTGCGCGGCTTCGCCAGCAGCGCCTGCACCCTCGGCGGTGACAGCGGTGGCGCGATCGTGTCGGGCACCATGGCGCTCGGCATCACCAGCGGCTCGAATGCCGCCGACGCGCCGAATTGCAACGAGGCCAATACCCAGCTGGCGCAGTACGGTGGAACCGCGAGCCTGGGCATTCCGATCCGCGCCATTCTCACTGATATCGATGCGAATTCCGGCGGCGGTCTCGGCAGTGGCATTCAGGTGCGTTCGCGCTCCAACACGAACTGAATCTGAACTTCGGCCGAACGCGAGCCGAACCCGAATCCCCTGCGGGTTCGTGGTTCGGCTCGCGTTTGTGATCGAGCCGCGCACCCTACGCCTATGCCCACGAACCCTCAGCGCGAAACGCTCAGGAATTACGCTCGGGCGCGCGGCAATAAGTAGGCATAACGGGCTGGAGCCCATATAGTCGGCGTCATGCTCCTGCCACGTATGCGCTATTCCTCGCTGCCCGTGGGCCGCAGGCCGCGGTCCCTCGTCCGATCCGCCGCGATCGCAGCCGCCGCGCTGCTGGTCGCCGGGCCGATGGCGGCAAGCGCACACGCAGACCCCGCCGCTCCCCCGGCTCCCGCCGGCCCGGCGCTGCCCGCGGAACTGATCACCGCCATCACTCGCGACCTCAAGATTTCGCCCCAGGAATACCTGGACCGCGCGACCCTCGGCCAGAAGGTGGCCGCCTTCTCCGCCACCGCGCAGCGCCAGTTCCCACAGGTGTTCGCCGGCTCCTGGCTGGACGAGAACGGTAAGGCCGTCGTGGCGCTGGCCAACGGTGACGGCATCGACGGCGCCCGCAAGGCCGTCTCGGACGCCGGTTTCACCGTCAAGGACGTCGCCAAGAGCGAGACCACGCTGCGCGGCGAGAAGAACGCCTTCCAGAAGTGGCTCGAGGGTCAGCCCGATACGGTCGCCAAGTCCGTGCGCGGTGTGGCCATCAACACCATGAACAACAGCATCGCGGTGCGGGTCGACCAGGCCGGCCTGGCGCTGCCCAGCTTCGTCGATCCGGCGCAGGTCATCGTGATGGCCGTCCCGCCGACCGGCGGCGAGGACGCCACTGTCCCGCAGGCCGATCCGGTCGCCGGAGCGGGCGGCGGCCCCCTGGCCGCGGGCGACTCCTACGCCTCGGTGGCCGGCCGCATGTCGCTGCGCTGCTCGCTGGGCTTCAACGGTGACCTCAATGGCGCTGTCGTGAATATCACTGCGGGACACTGCGATCCGAACATCCCGGCGGCCGGTGGCGCGAATGCGCCCGGCGTCTACGAGCTGGCCGCGGGCGATCACATCGGCAACCAGCTCGGTTCCTTCCAGAAGTCGATCCTGGCCGCGCAGGACTACTCGATCGTCTCGATCAACGATCAGTCCCGCGATCGCTTCAGCAATAACCTGGTTCGCGTCCCCGGCGCGGCGCCGGTCGCCATCACCGGTGTGGCCGATCCGGTCGTCGGTGCGCCCGTCTGCAAGTCGGGTTCGCGCACCGGCTTCAGCTGCGGCGTGGTGAACGCCATCGACCAGACCGTCCAGGTCGGCGACCACCAGCAGACCCAGAGCTTCTCCGCCAATATCTGCGCCCTCCCCGGCGACAGCGGCGGCCCGATCGTCACCGGCACCCTGGCCCTGGGCATCTCCAGCGCCTCCTCGGTCGCCGACTACCCGATCTGCGAGATCCCCAACCTCATCGGCCTGATCACGGGCAATGCGCCCCAGCTGTTCGCGCAGCCGATCAGCACCGTGCTCTCCGACAACCCCGGATTGCGCGTCCGCACCAACTGAGCATGAGCAGCTGAAAAGGCCGGTAGCCCCAGGGCTACCGGCCTTTTCGCATTCCCGGTCCGAGCAGTGGCAGCGATCGGGCGGCAAGTCGCCCGGTAACGGCACTGTTGAGCCGTGGTCCGCGCACCGGCTGATCCGTCATGCTGGATGTATGTGTTTGGTGTTGCTCGGGTGGCGGGCGCATCCGGAGTATCGGTTGATCGTCGCCGCCAATCGGGACGAGTTCTTCACGCGTCCAACGGAATCGCTGCGCTGGTGGGACGAGGTGCCCGGAATGCTGGCAGGGCGGGATCTGGGCGCCGGGGGCGCGGTGCCGGGAACGTGGCTGGGTCTGGCCCGGGAATCGCATCGATTCGCGACGGTGACCAATGTGCGCGGGGTGAACGAGAAGCGGGCCGATGCGCGCTCCCGCGGGGCGCTACTGCTGGATTTCCTGCGGGGCGAGGCGGATTCGGAAAAATTCGTGCGCGGCGTCGCGGCCGCATCGGACGAATACAACGGCTTCAATCTCGTTGTGTCCGATCTGGAAACGCTGTGGTGGCACGGCAATCGCAGCGGGCAGGGTCCGCGCGAGCTGACCCCCGGATTCCACGGCCTGTCCAATGGCGCGCTCGCCGCGTCCCTGGAGGCGGGCGGTGAGATCCGCACCGGCACGGGCGCACCGGCGTGGCCGAAGGTCCGGGAAGGGGTGCTGGGCTTGCGCAGGGTCGTCGAAAACGATCCCGGTGAGGTATCGGCCTACCTCGGGGTGCTGGCGGACCGCACACGGGCCGCGGACGCGGAACTACCGGATACCGGAATCGGCATACTCGGTGAGCGCGTGGCCTCCTCGCGCTTCGTCAACCATCCGCTGCACGGAACCCGGTGCAGCACCGTGCTGTTGGTGCGCGAGGACGGGCGCTTCGAGATGACCGAGCGCACCTTCGCTCGCTTCGGCCGCCGCAAGGGCACGGTGTCCTTCCACGGCCGCCTCGAACTGCCGGACTGAGACGACACGCCCGGGGCGCACAGGCCGGAAAACACGACCGGCCCGCCCCGACGAAGCGGGCGGGCCGAACCGAGCGGTGGGCGTATTACTTACCGGAGGCCCACTGGGTGGTGCCATCGGGCGCCTGCATCGTATTGATGAGGTCGATACCGGTGGCGAGCAGCGCCGGGCCACCCACGGCGATGGTGCCGAGGATGCCGCCGATGCCGGCGCCCGCGAGCAGGCCGGGGACGCAGGCGGCGACGATGGTGACGATGCAGCCGATGATCGCGCCGACGGCAGTGCCGACGAAGCCGCCGATGGCGGTGGCGATACCGAACTTGCTGGAGAAGTCATTCATCGCGCGCTGGTTTTCCATCGGCGAGGCGATGGGCTGGGCAGCCGCGACCGGAGCGACCGCGACCGGCTGGGTGCTGATCTGCGCATCGGCCGGCTTGGTCGGCACGACCTCGAGGACCTTGCCGTCCTCCTTGACGTCGGCCGTGGCCGGAACCTTGGTGCCCGCGACGTCGAACTGCAGCGGGAAGGAGATCACAGTCGCCCCCTGAACGTCCTTGACGTTCACGACCGTCTGCTTCGGGTCTTCAGGCGTAGCGCCATCCTGCTGAGTGAGCTCGAAGGTCCCGTTCTTCAACGTGGACACAACGGTCTTACCGTCCACCTGCTTGCCATCGACGATGTGGCTGTCGACAAGCTTGGTGGAGTACGAGATCCCCGCGGGCTGAGCCGGAGCGGGAGCATCGTCGGCATGGGCAACGGTCATCCCCGTGGTCATTGCGCCGATGACCAAGGCAGCCGCCGCAGTGGTGCTGCGAAACTTCATTCGGTTTTTCCAATCCTTCATCAGGGTCGATCCATCGTCCGCATCTTCGCCACGCGAGGCCCTGGCTTCCCTCGGGCCCTGCCACGCGCTAACGGCAAACACTCCCCGAGCATGTGAAGATGCGCACAGACGTCGGACGGAGTGATCTTAATCGAAGGTTTGCCGGTAAGCGAGATTCCTGCTGCCCCCAAGAACTGTGTCTTTACTGTGACTTTCGAAGTAAGCCTGCCCTTTGTTAAGCGTGTGATTTGCCGGGATTTACGGTGTGGGAACACGCTGGACAGTTAAGTTACCGACGGGTAACTTACTGTTCGTTAGGATACGAGCCAACCAAGGCGGACCAGGCCGTCCTCGGAGAGCTTGTTGAACCGGTCAGAAAGGTCGCGACATGAATGCCCTGACAGTGACACTGGGCACGATTGGAGCGGTGCTCACCATCTTCTGTTGGGCATCGCTCATCGGTGGCGCGCGAAGTATCGTGCGCACCATCATGGTCGGCCAGTCCGCACCGGATCGGTGGCGGCCGTTCTTCCCCCGCCTGAAAACCATGCTGGTCGAGTTCCTCGCGCATACGCGGATGAACAAGTTCCGCACCGTCGGCTGGGCGCACTGGCTGGTCATGATCGGCTTCCTCGCCGGCTTCATCCTCTGGTTCGAGGCCTACGGTCAGGTCTTCGACCCCGAATTCCACTGGCCCATCGTCGGCGGCTGGGGCATCTACCACCTGGTGGACGAGATCCTCGGCATCGGAACGGTCATCGGCATCGTCACGCTGATCACCATCCGGCAGCTGAACCACCCGCGCCGGCCGGAGCGGCTCTCGCGCTTCAGCGGTTCCAAGTTCGCGCCCGCCTACGTCATCGAGTCCATCGTGCTCGTCGAGGGCCTGGGCATGATCTTCGTGAAGGCCGGCAAGATCGCCACCTACCACGAATCCCACACCTGGAGTGACTTCTTCACCCAGGAGGTCGCCAAGCTGCTGCCCGAGAGCGTCACCATGGTGTCGATCTTCGCGTTCATCAAGCTGATGTCGGGCGCGCTGTTCCTGCTGCTCGTCGGCCGCAATGTCACCTGGGGCGTTGCGTGGCACCGTTTCTCGGCGTTCTTCAATATCTACTTCAAGCGCGAGGCCGACGGCACCGTCGCGCTCGGCGCGCTGAAGCCCATGATGTCGCAGGGCAAGCCGATCGATATGGAGACGGCCGACCCGGACAACGACACCTTCGGTGTCGGCAAGTTCGAGGACTTCTCCTGGAAGGACATCCTCGACGTCACCACCTGCACCGAATGCGGTCGCTGCCAATCCCAGTGTCCCGCTTGGAATACCGGTAAGCCGCTGTCGCCGAAGCTGCTGATCATGTCGCTGCGCGATCACGGCTACGCCAAGGCGCCGTACCTGCTGGCCGGTGGCCGCAAGGATATGGGCGGCGACGAGATCGGTCTCGTCGATGCCGAGGGCAAGCCGGATGAGGTTGCGCTGTCGAAGATTTCGGCGGAGGCGCGGGCGGAGGCGGAGCGGCCGCTGGTCGGTGGTGCGGAGGTCAACGGCATCATCGATCCCGAAGTCCTGTGGTCGTGCACCAGCTGTGGTGCGTGTGTGGAGCAGTGCCCGGTCGATATCGAGCATGTGGACCACATCATCGATATGCGCCGCTACCAGGTGCTGATCGAATCGGACTTCCCGTCCGAGCTGGCGGGCCTGTTCAAGAATTTGGAGAACAAGGGCAATCCGTGGGGGCAGAACTCCAAGGATCGCCTGAACTGGATCTCCGAGGTGGACTTCGAGATCCCGGTCTACGGCAGGGATGCTGATTCCTTCGACGGGTACGAGTACCTGTTCTGGGTCGGCTGTGCCGGTGCGTACGAGGATCGGGCGAAGAAGACCACCAAGGCCGTCGCGGAGTTGCTCGCGACCGCGGGGGTGAAGTTCATGGTGCTGGGTCAGGAAGAGACCTGTACCGGTGACTCGGCGCGGCGGGCGGGTAACGAGTTCTTGTTCCAGCAGTTGGCGATGCAGAACATCGCGGTCCTCGATGGGGTGTTCGAGGGGGTGGAGGCGTCGAAGAAGAAGATCGTCGTCACCTGTGCGCATTGCTTCAACGCCTTGAACAACGAGTACCCGCAGGTCGGTGGCTCCTACGAGGTGGTGCACCACACGCAGTTGCTGAACCGGTTGGTGCGCAGCAAGAATTTGGTGCCGGTGTCGCCGGTCGCGAAGAACGTCACCTATCACGACCCGTGCTATCTGGGTCGGCACAACAAGATCTACGACGCCCCGCGTGAGTTGATGGAAGCTTCCGGCTCGACGCTGGTGGAGATGCCGCGCCATGGTGAGCGTTCGATGTGCTGTGGTGCCGGTGGTGCGCGCATGTGGATGGAAGAGAACCTGGGCAAGCGCATCAACGTCGACCGGGTCGATGAGGCCCTGGATACGTTGAAGGGTGGCAACGAGCCGTCGTTGATCGCGACCGGTTGCCCGTTCTGCCGGGTCATGCTGACCGATGGTGTGACCGCCCGTAAGGACGGTGGCGAGGTCGGCCAAGGTGTCGAGGTCGTGGATGTCGCCCAGTTGATGCTGGACTCGATCACCCGGGTCGAGGGTTCGGTGCTGACGCAGAACCTGAAGGTCGTGCAGCAGCCCAAGGTGCAGGAGCCGGAACCGGTTTCCGAGCCCGAGCCGGTCGCCGAGGCTGTCGTCGAAGAGGCTGCGGCCGAGCCCAAGTCCGCTCCGGCCGCGGGCAAGGGTCTGGGTATGAAGGGTCCGGCGAAGGCTCCCGGCGGCAAGGGTCTGGGCATGAAGGGCGGTCTCAAGGCCCCCGGCGCCAAGGCCGCCGCTGCGGCTGCCGAAACCGCCGCTCCGGCAGAAGCTTCCACCGAAGCTGCTGCGGCCCCGGCCGCACCCGCCAAGGGCCTCGCTATGAAGGGCCCGGCCAAGGCACCCGGTGGCAAGGGTCTCGCAATGAAGGGCCCCGCGAAGGCTCCCGGCGCGAAGGCTGCCGCTCCGGCCGCAGCCGCCGCTGAAACCGCCGCTCCCGCAGAGGCTTCCACCGAGGCCACCGCCGCGCCCGCCGCACCCGTCAAGGGCCTGGCAATGAAGGGTCCGGCGAAAGCTCCCGGCAAGGGCCTCGCCATGAAGGGCGCCGGCAAGGCTCCGGGCGCCAAGCCCGCCGCCGCACCGGCTGCTGCGGAAGCCTCCGCGGCAGCAACCGCTCCGGCGGAAGCCGCTGCGGCACCGGCAGAATCGGCTCCGGCCACTCCGGCCCCCGCCGCTCCGGCGGAATCGGGCACGGCTGCTCCGGCAGCGGCCGCCGAGGCCAAGCCGTCCATCGCCCCCAAGGGCCTGGCCATGAAGTCCGGCCTCAAGCGCCCCGGCCCGAAGGCCCCCGGCGCTGCGGCCCCGGCCGCCGCACCGGCACCTGCTCCGGCCGAACCGGCAGCTGCTCCGGCCGAACCGGCAGCTGCTCCGGCCGAACCGGCGGCTCCCGCCGCCGAGGCGCCCGCGGCCCCCGAAGCTCCGGCTCCCACCGAGCCGACAGCCCCGGAGACCAACGGCACCAAGGAAAACGGCTCCGAAGGCAATGGCAGCAAGGACAGTGGCGCCGCCACCCCTCCCGCCGCCAAGCCCGGCGGCCTCGGCTTCAAGTCCGGCCTGAAAGCCCCCGGCAAGAAGAGCTGACCGACCACGACTGACCGACACGGGCGCGCTACCCACCAGGTAGCGCGCCCGTCTCGCACTCTCCCCAACCACACAGCCCGCGTTGCGATCGCACTCCTCCACCACACAGACCGCGTTGCGATCGCACTCCTCCACCACACAGACCGCGTCGCGACCGCACTCCTCCACCACACAGACCGCGTCGCGACCGCACTACTCCACCGCACAGACCGTGTCGGGGTCGCACTACTCAACGGCACAGCAAGTGTCTGGATCACACAGCACGCGCACGGGCTGTGCCGTCACTACATACGCTGTTCCGTTGCGGTACGCGTTGTTCCGCCGCAACACGGTCTGAGTAGGGGAAGACCGCCGGGCCGAAGATGAATAGCGGGTTGCGAAGATCGAATCTGCTAATGCTTAGCAAACGCCGGGGGCGATCTTCGACCATACTTCGAGGTATGACGGAAGCGCGGGCGGTTCGGGTCGAGATCGGGGTGGAGTCGCTCGCGGGGGTGCGTATCGCGGA
Organism: Nocardia sp. NBC_01327; assembly: GCF_035958815.1. Taxonomy (NCBI): domain Bacteria; kingdom Bacillati; phylum Actinomycetota; class Actinomycetes; order Mycobacteriales; family Nocardiaceae; genus Nocardia; species Nocardia sp. NBC_01327. Next base: position 184,558 of record NZ_CP108383.1, read on the forward strand.
CGTGGCCGGGGCGGCGCGGGTCGAATTGTGCACCGGATTGTCGGTGGGCGGGTTGACGCCCAATGCCGCATTGGTGGAGGCAGCGGTGGGGGCCGCGGAGAATGTCCAGGTGCATGTGCTGATTCGGCCGCGGCCCGGGGACTTCCGGTACTCCGCCGAGGAGGTCGCGCTCATGCGCGCCGATATCGAGCTGGTGCGCCGACTGGGCGCGCACGGGGTGGTCATCGGCGTACTGGACGAACACGGGCATGTGGATGCCGAAGCGAATGCCGGGCTACTGGCCGCCGCCGAGGGTATGGAGGTCACCTGTCATCGCGCGTTCGATGTGTGCGCGGATCCCTACGACGGCTTCGACCAACTGCTGGAACTCGGCTTCACCCGCCTGCTCACCTCGGGCCGACAGGTGTCGGTGCTCGACGGCGCCGCGCTCATCACCCGGCTGGTCACCCTGGCCGACGGCCGCATCGAGGTGATGGCCTGCGGTGGCCTGCGCGCCGACAATGCCCGCCGCGTGATCGAGCTGACCGGCGTCCGGGATCTGCATGCGGCCGTACGGATTCCGGTGCCGGCTCTGCCGCAGCCGGACAGCACCGAGGTCTCGTTCGAGGAGATCGGTGTGCCGCGCGGCTCCGATCACTTCGCCACGGACGCCGACGGTGTCGCAGCCCTCTGCGAGGTGGCGCGCCTCACCGTATAACCACGTCCGATCTACGGCTTGGAGTGCCGCCCGCCGCGCGGCGGTTGCTGCGGCTTGGTGGGCCAGGGCGAATTCGGATCCGCCTGGTGCGGCGGCGTATTCGCCTGCTCCGCAGCAGCTCTCAGCGACCACGGCGCGGGCGGATCGGCCTGCTCCTGCACCCGGTCGACCGGCCCTGTCACCGGCCGGAACACCTGCGTCGGCGGCTGCTGCTCACCCCGGTACGGCGGCGGGCTCACCGCGGGGTTCTGCCGTGCACCCCGGGCTGCCGGAATCGGTTGTGCATCTTCGGCTACCGGCGCCTGCCGGGCCGCGCCGGTCCGTTCCGGACGGGGCGGGCGCGCGGACTGGCGCGGACGATTCGGACCCCCGGCGCGCGGGCGCGCGGGCTGCTTGCCACCGAACGGCCGAGCCAGGATGACCGCGATGGCAGTGGTCAACGGCACCGACAGCGCGAGCGCGATACCGCCGACCGCGGACCGCGCGATCTCGATGCCGACGGCGTCACCGGTGAGCACGTCCCGAATGGAGCGCCCCGCGACACTGAACAGCAGCAGCAGCGGCAGCGCACCACCGGCGTAGGCGAGCACCAGGGTGTAGACGGTACTGGCGATGTGATCCCGGCCGACCCGCATGGCGGCCGCGAAAATGCCGCGCCGGGTGGCCTTTTCATCGAGCGCCGCCAGCTCGAACGCGGCCGAGGCCTGGGTGATGGTCACATCGTTGAGCACACCGAGCGAGCCGATGATGAAGCCCGCGAGCAGCAGTCCGGTAATGCTGACATGCTGCAGATAGGTCGCGACATTGGTGTTCTGTTCCTCGGACAGGCCCGTCAGATGCGTCATCTTCAGTGCGAGCCAGGACAATACGGCCGCCAGCACCATCGAGGTGAGTGTGCCCAGCAGCGCGGAACTGGTCCGCAGATTCACCCCGTGCGCGAGGTACAGCACCGAATAGAGAATGAGCGCACCGGCGATCAATGCCACCGGAATGGCCGGTTTCCCGTCCAGCAGCGCGGGCAGCATGAAGATCACCAGCACCCCGAAGGCGAAGATCAGTCCGATCAGCGCGCGCAGGCCGCGCCAGCGCGCGACGACGACAATGACCAATGCGAAGACCCCGACGATAATGCTGAGCGGCAACCCGCGCGCATAGTCGTCGAACGAGTACGTCGTGCCGCTGGTATCACCCGGCTTCGCCTTGGGGTCGACCTGCCGCACGATGCGCATGCGATCACCGACACGCAGATCCGGCTGCCCTGGACCGGGCGCGATTTCGAAGAGCGTGAGGCTGCCCTTGTCCGGCCCGGAGTCGATCGTGACGATGCTGCGCTGGCAGTTGTACCCGGTGGTGCGCGGCGCCTGCGGCTTCTCGTCGAACGGCTTCCCCTGCGAGGGGCTGCCGCACGCACCGAGATCCTGCGAAATCACCGTCCCGGCCTCGGTCTGCAGCGCCCCGCCGCCTCCGTTCTGCATGGGCAGCGGAATATCGACGTGCTGCGCACTGGGCCACAGCCAGAATGCCCCGGCCACAACCAGCACGCCGATGAACGTCAGCAGTCCGACGACCACACGTGCGGCGGTAGTGCCGATCGCTATGGGCCCGGAGTGGTCGTGATGGTGATGATGGTGATCGCTCACTCGGGCGAGCCTAAACGAGAACCGTTCCCGAAGTACGCACGGAGGCTCATAGTCTCACCTGAAAAGAAAGAGGTCCGAGCGGGGCGGACACGCTCGGACCAAAAGTTTGAGGGGGCGGCGGAGAGCAGGGGGATGTCTCCGCCGCCCGGGGATCAGCGGCCCAGGGGGGGTAGGCCGGCTAATCCAGGGCTGGACGTCCCAGGGGGGGTAGGAGGTCCAGCCGGGGCACCTGAGTGCCAAGGCCTACTGTACACAAAAGACCGTTCTTTGCGCTAGCTAAGTCTCTAAAAACCCAACTTTTTCGTACTAGCGGTTTGTTTTCGACCGTGTCACAACCGCGCCATTGGACAAATGCCCAGTTCAGCCGGATTCCGCGCCCGGAAACCGGGGGCGCGACCCCCGAATCCCCTACTACTGCCGATAACTCGCGAGGAAATTGCCGAAGCGCTCGATCGCCACGGACAGATCCCGGGCCCACGGCAAAGTCACGATCCGCAGGTGGTCGTGATGCGGCCAGTTGAACCCGGTGCCCTGCACCATGAGGATCTTCTCCTGCAGCAGCAGATCCAGCACCAGCTTCGAATCATCGCGGATGGCATGCACTTCCGGATCCAGCCGCGGGAACGCGTACAGCGCGCCCTGCGGCTTCACACATGAGACACCCGGAATCGTATTGAGCTTCTCCCACGCCACATCGCGCTGCTCCAGCAGTCGCCCGCCGGGCAGGATGAGATCCTCGATGCTCTGATGTCCGCCCAGGGCCACCTGAATGGCATGCTGCGCGGGCACATTCGGGCACAGCCGGGACGAGGCCAGCAGCGAGATGCCCTCCAGGAAGCCGGCGGCATGATCGGTCGGCCCGGTGATCACCAGCCAGCCGGAGCGGTAGCCCGCCACCCGGTACGCCTTCGACAGGCCGTTGAAGGTCAGGCAGAGCAGATCGGGCGCCAGCGAGGCCAGCGAGATGTGCTTGGCATCGTCGTAGAGGATCTTGTCGTAGATCTCGTCGGCCAGCAGCAGCAGTTGATGCTTGCGGGCCAGATCCACGATCTGCTGCAGCACCTCCGCCGAGTACACCGCACCCGTCGGATTGTTCGGGTTGATCACCACGATGGCCTTGGTCTTATCGGTGATCTTGGCTTCCATATCGGCGATATCCGGCTGCCAGCCATTGGACTCGTCGCACAGATAGTGCACCGGCGTACCACCGGCGAGGCTGGTCATGGCCGTCCACAGCGGATAGTCCGGCGCGGGCAGCAGCACCTCGTCGCCATTGTCGAGCAGCGCCTGCATGGTGATGGTGATCAGCTCGGAGACGCCGTTGCCCAGGTACACGTCGTCGACGTCGAATTCCGGGAAGCCGGGCACCAGCTCGTAGCGGGTCACGATGGCCCGCCGGGCCGGCAGTATGCCCTTGGACTCCGAATACCCCTGCGCGTGCGGCAGCGCGGCGATCATGTCGCGCATGATCACATCCGGCGCCTCGAATCCGAAGGGCGCGGGATTGCCGATATTCAGCTTCAGGATGCGGTGGCCCTCCGCTTCCAGCCGGGCCGCGTGCGCGTGGACCGGACCCCGGATCTCGTAGACCACGTTCTGCAGCTTGGTGGACTGCTCCAGGACGCGCGGGGACCGATGCGGTAGGTGACTGGAAGGACTCACCCGTCCAATGGTGCCATCCGCGCGCAACCAGCTTTTTTCACCGCGCGCTATCGGGCGGCAGCATGCCCTTGGCGGCGGTGGTGCCGCAGAACTCCTCGATGCTCTCGTCCAGGTCGCGGGCCTCCACGGCCTCCCGGAACTCCGGGCGGGTGAGGCGCTGTCGCAGCCCGGTGAGCCGCTCCTCCAATTGCGCGATGCGCTTGTCCTCCTCGAGCCGCAGCACCGGCCGCAGCGCGTCGGCGGCGCCGTCGAGACTGCCGTTGATCAGATGCGCGGCGGCGCTGTCCACCCGGGCCAGCGATTCCGCACCGTAGGAGCGCTGTTCGGTGGGACCGTTCGAATACAGCTCGATGGCGCGGTGGGTGGCCTCCAGCGCGGGCCGGGCCTGACCGAGATGGATGTAGGTCGCCCCGGCGTAGTAGTGACTCTTGGGCTGGTTGAAACCGAACACCCCGCCGACCTCGTCGTGCAGCATGTCACTGGCACTACCGTCGCGGGCCGTGTCCGCCGAGCGAATACAGCGTTCCGCGTCCGCGACGCTGCCCAGCCGCGACCAGATGCGCGCCTCGATATTGTGCAGCCGCACCTGCGAGGTCGCCGATTCGGCGTACTGCTGCCCGCTCTGCGCCAGCAGCACCGCCCGCCGCGGCCGCTCCGACCAGTATTCGATGAGCGCCTGCATTCCGCGGGTCCACGCCCGTAAACCGTTGTGCTCACACAGCTCCGCGTAAGCCCAAGCGGCCCTGGCCTGTTCACCGGCGGCATCGACATAGCCCAGATCGGTGCTGGCATTGGCGAGTAGACCGGACAAAGTGCCCGCGAGCAGGTACAGGTGCCCGGTATCCGCCGGTCTCTGATGGCCTTCCAGCAGGCGGTAGACGCGGCGGCGCACCCGCAGCATCTCCACCATCATCGGCACCGGCGGAATGTGCACGTACTCATTGGCTATGCGCGTGACATCGGCGTCGAGTTGTTCCAGCACGGTCGCTCCCACATTGGTGCCCTCCGCCCTCCCGGCATGCTCGCTTGCTTCGTGGGCAGCCGCCATGATCAGATCCCTCTCCGAAATCGCCGCTAACGCATCGCCTCTCATCGCACCCGCATCGACGAGTGCCAGCAAATCCGCGTCGCTGGAATAACTGGCTTGCGCCGGAATGTCCTGCCCTGCTTGGGCACTGCCCTGGCGCGCATCGAAACCGGGTACGGGGCGGTCGCTCGAGGGCTGGTCGATCAGATCCGCGAACCGTGCCCGCACCACATCGTCGGACCTGGCAAGAGATGTATCGAGGGCAGCCTGATTGACGGGACGGGGATGCACCCGATCCCCCCCGGCCTCCCACTTGGAGATCAGGCGTTCGTGCACACCCAGATGCGCCGCGAATTCCCGGATACTCATCCGTTTGGCATCGCGGAGCGCACGGGCCTCTCTACCTGACCACTGCCGGACCACGGTGTCATCCCTTCCGAACGAACTCCGATCTCCAGGGTACGAGTGCATCGTGACCTCGGCCACATGCGAGATCTAGCTGGTATCAGTCGCTTACGCGCTGGTAGCAGTGGCAGTAGTAGGGCAGCGCAAGGAGGGTGTGCGGGCATTCCCACTCCGGCGGGCTGCCGCGACCCTGGAAGAGGAGGCAAGGAGACAGGTGGTGAACGCGGACAAGCTGAGAACAGTGCAGGACTGGGTAGCGTATTACCGGCACGAGTTCGGGCTACCGGTCGCCGAGCGCGGCGGGTTCGTCATGCTGCCCGTCACCGCCAAGGTCGGCATTGTGCACGTCCCCATCACACGAGCCGAAAAGCTGCGCGGCGCACTGCAACAGCACCGCCACACCGGTCCGATGCTGGCCCGGCAGATTCGCTGGAGCTTCCTCACCGAACCCGATTCCCGCCCCGGCGATCAGGTCATGAATGTCCTCGACCGCCTCGATATCGGCATACCCGCCATCGGCAGCGCCGTCATGCTCCCCACCGGACTGGGCCGGTGGACGCGCGAGGGCTGTCACTGGGTGGTGCCGCCCGCCAAAGACCTTCAACTCCCACCCCTGTCGATGCTCATCACGACAGCTCTGGCGGTGGGAGCCGGAAGCGAGGACTGAACGCAGCCGGTCCTCGCACCGGCGCTGGCGGCGCCGGACCCACCGAGTCCGCCCCTTTTCCTGGCAGTCGACGGGGCGGACTCGGAGGGTAGCTCTCGGCGCGACTCAGTTCGGGACGGCTCCCGGTTGCGCGGCGGCCGGTGCGGGGAACAGCGGTGGGAGCGTGGGCACTACGACCGGCGGCAGGCCGGGGATGATCGTGAAGGTATTGGGACCCGGCACCGGCGGGGGCGCATCGGTGGTGGTCGTTTCCTGACGCTGCGGCGGCGCGGCCAGTTGTTCATTGGTCGCATCGGTGGTGGGCGCCACGCTGGTCGGCACGCTCGCCGACGACGGAGTGGTGGTGGCCGCGGCCGAACTGGTCGCCGCATCCGAACTCTGCGAATCATGTTCCAGGACTTGCGGCCCCCAGCCCAGGGAGACGCCGATGGCGGAGACCACCACCAGCGCGCCGACCGCCACGCCGGCCATGCTGATCTCCCGGCGCCGGCTGATCTTCTCCACCGCACCGGTATTGGTGAGCAGCGCCGTGGTCGCATCCGGCGCCAGCGTGGACGAATTCTCGAAGGCGGCCGCGAACGGTGCGGGCGCGGGCCGCGGCTGCACCGGGCGGGCCATGATGGCCGCACCCCGGGACGCGACCGTGCCCGGATTGGCGGGCACCAGCACCGGCACTCCCAGCCAACGCCGCAAAACCCGTGCCACCAGCGGAATCTGGGCGCACCCGCCGATGACGGCGACGGCCTGCACCTGCTGCTCGGAGCGCTGGATGACATCCCGGGTCATACGCGCCGACGATTCGACGGCCAGCATGATCAGGGCTTCGAAGTTCTCCTGGGACAGCAGCACCAGGCCCTCGGTGGACGGCAGTGCGACCGCGCTGCTCTCGGAGAGCTGCTCCTTGGCGGTGCGGCAGAGCGCGTCCAGTGCGGCGAGCCCGGAGGCGTCCGGCGGATGCGCGATGCGCCCGGAGGCGATCTGCTGTTCGCGGATCAGCGAATCCAGGTAGTCACCACTGATATCGCTGGTGCGCTCGCTGAAACACACCTGGCGGGTGGCGGTGTCGACCACGGTGACCGACAGCCCGGAGGCGCCGAGGTCGTAGATCGCGACGGTGCCGTAGCCCTGCAGGTCACCGGAGTATTCGAGAAACTCCAGTGCCGCAACGACATCCGGGACCAGCTCGTAATTGGTGAATTGGCGGTGCGCCAGCTCGGCGCGAATCGCACGGGCGGTCTGCTCGTCGCGGTAGGCCACGGCGGTGGCGCTGACTCGCGGATCCGCCGCCAGCACAGCGCCGATGGCGTCGGCGACCAGTTCCTCGGTGCGCCGTTCGCCGACCGGAATGTCCTGGACATCGAAGGCATCGACCGGATTCGGGCGCACCGCGCCGCGCTCGGCGGAACTCCCGGCACGTGGGCGTGCGACGCGCACTGCGCCGGCCCCCACCGACACTCCCAGTACCGAACTCATCTGCTGCCCATCTCGTTTCCACCCGCACGGAGTTTCCACGCTCACCGACCTGCGAGCGGGCCCACCCTGCCGCCTGCCGGCGTCGCGATACATTACGGTTGGGTCACTGTACCTGTCGCCGCCACCTTACGACGTGGCGAGCCATCCGTACACCCACTAGCCCGGACACTGGGCGGCATCATCACGCCACGTCCGAATCCCGGTGTGGCCCAGTCACGCTGGCAGTGCATCACAATACGGGGAATGACCAGGTCTTCCCTTCGAAATTCACGGCGCGGGCGACGGGCCGGGCACAGCGGTTGACTATGACATTCCCCAGCGCCGCCTAGCATCGGCGGAGTGCGCACACGGCGTCGGGCAGTGGCGGTCGCGGTCCTGCTGACCGTGGTGGCGGTGGTCGCCGCACTGTGGCCGGTGTACGTGCGCCCGCAACTCGATACACCGATGCGCGCCGATGCCATCCTGGTGCTCGGCGGGGCGCACGACGGCCGTGAGGAGCTGGGCCTGCGGCTGGCACACGAGGGTTTCGCGCCGCGCGTGCTCATCTCCGATCCGTATCAGAACAGCGGCCTGATCAATCGGATCTGCCACGGCGGCTACAGCTTCCGGGTCGAATGCTTCGACCCGAATCCGCGCACCACCCGTGGTGAAGGGCGGTATCTGGCGCAGCGGGCGCGTCGAGAAGGGTGGCATCGCGTCATTGTGGTGACCTTCACGCCGCATATCTCCCGGGCCCGCTACATCCTCGGAAAGTGCTGGGGCGGCGAGGTTCTGATGCTGGATTCGCACCCGCCGATCGGCCCGCTGCGGTGGGCCTACCAGTACGTATACCAATCCGCGGGCTATGCGAAGGCCGTCTTCGAGGACTGCTGACGGCCTGCGGCGGGGCTTCCAGCGGGAAGGGAACTCAGCGCTCCAGCGGGAAGTTCAGGTAGGCGCGCGACGGGGTCGGACCGCGCTGGTTCTGGTACTTGGATCCGGCTGCCGCACTGCCGTACGGGTTCTCGGCCGGGCTGCTGAGCCGGAACAGGCAGAGCTGGCCGATCTTCATGCCCGGCCACAGCGTGATCGGCAGATTCGCCACATTCGACAGCTCGAGGGTGATGTGCCCGGTGAAGCCCGGATCGATGAATCCGGCGGTGGAGTGGGTCAGCAGGCCGAGGCGGCCGAGGCTGGACTTGCCCTCCAGGCGGCCGGCCAGATCATCGGGCAGGCTGACCACCTCGAGGGTGGAGCCGAGGACGAACTCACCCGGGTGCAGCACGAACGGCTCGTTCTTGCCGGGTTCGACCAGCGTGGTCAGCTCGTCCTGCCGCTGCGCCGGATCGATATGGGTGTAGCGGGTGTTGTTGAAGACCCGGAACATGCCGTCCAGTCGCACGTCGATACTCGACGGCTGCACCAGCTTGTCGTCGAACGGGTCGAGCCCGAGACGCCCATTGGCGAGTTCCTTGCGGATGTCGCGATCGGAAAGCAGCACGCCAAGAGCGTAGTGGTCCCCGATCGCGCACCGACGCCCGGCCGCTACCCGGGCGCGTGGCACCCGATCAGTGGTCGGTCACCGAGTCCGTGGGATCCGCGCCGCCGTCCTCGATCGCGGGGGTCGCGGCCACCGCCACCACCTCGTGCCTGCGCAGCGACCAGCCCGCGTGCGCCTCGGCGTGCATGCGCTCGACCATGTGCGGATAGTGCAGCTCGAATGCCGGACGCTCCGACCGGATCCGGGGCAGCTCGTAGAAGTTGTGCCGCGGCGGCGGGCAGGTGGTCGCCCACTCCAGCGAATTGCCGTAGCCCCACGGATCGTCCACGGTGACCACTTCGCCGTAGCGGTAGCTCTTGAAGACGTTCCATACGAACGTGATCATCGACAGCCCGAGCACAAACGAGCCGACCGTGGAAATCGTGTTCAGCGTGGTGAATCCGTCACTCGGCAGATAGTCGGCGTACCGGCGCGGCATACCCTCGTTGCCCAGCCAGTGCTGCACCAGGAAGGTGAGGTGGAAGCCGAAGAACGTGGTCCAGAAGTGCAGTTTGCCCAGGCGCTCGTCCATCATGCGGCCGGTGATCTTCGGGAACCAGAAGTAGATGCCCGCGAAGGTCGCGAACACGATGGTCCCGAACAGCACGTAGTGGAAGTGCGCGACCACGAAATAGGTGTCGGAGACATGGAAGTCGACCGGCGGACTGGCCAGGATGACGCCCGACAGACCGCCGAACAGGAACGTCACCAGGAAGCCGAGCGACCACAGCATGGGCGTCTCGAAGGTCAGCTGCCCGCGCCACATGGTGCCGATCCAGTTGAAGAACTTCACACCGGTGGGCACCGCGATCAGGAATGTCATGAACGAAAAGAACGGCAGCAGAACCGATCCCGTCGCATACATGTGATGCGCCCACACCGCCACCGACAGCGCGCCTATCGAGAGTGTCGCGTAGATCAGCGTCGTATAACCGAACAGCGGTTTGCGGCTGAACACCGGGAAGATCTCCGTCACGATCCCGAAGAACGGCAGCGCGACGATGTACACCTCGGGATGACCGAAGTACCAGAACAAATGCTGATACAGAATGGCCCCGCCATTGGCCGGGTCATAGATGTGCGCACCCAGATGCCTGTCCACGGCCAGCGCCAGCACCGCCGCGGTGAGAATCGGAAACGCCAGCAGCACAAGCACACTCGTCACCAGGATGTTCCAGGTGAAGATGGGCATCCGGAACATGGTCATGCCCGGGCAGCGCAGGCAGATCACCGTGGTGATCATATTGACGGCGCCGAGAATGGTGCCGACGCCCGAGAGCGCCACACCCATGATCCACAGGTCGGCGCCCACGCCCGGCGAGTGGATGATGTCGCTCAGCGGTGTGTACGCGGTCCAGCCGAAGTCGGCGGCCCCGCCCGGGGTGATGAATCCGGCCGTCGCCATGGTCGCGCCGAACAGATACAGCCAGTAACTCAGCGCGTTCAACCGCGGGAAGGCCACATCCGGTGCGCCGATCTGCAGCGGCAGCACCGCATTGGCGAATCCGAACACGATCGGCGTCGCATAGAACAGCAGCATGATGGTGCCGTGCATGGTGAACAGCTGATTGAACTGCTCGGGTGAGAGGAACTGCAGCCCCGGCCGCGCCAGCTCCGCCCGCATGAGCAGCGCCATCAGGCCGCCGATCAGAAAGAACGACAGGGCGGTGAACAGGTACATGATCCCGAGCACTTTGGGATCGGTGGTCGTGATCGCCTTCCACAGGAAGGACCCCTTGGGCCCCACTCGGCGCGGATAGGCCCGCGCGGCTTCGACTTGCGGGATATCCCGCGACGGCACCGTGGTCATGCGTCACCCCCGAGCAGGAAGCACCGACGCGCGAGTCAGCAAACGGTCGGCGCAACCAAAGTTCCTGTGGTGGACAGGCTTTCGACCCTGCGGGACAGTCTACGACCGGCTCCGTACAAAACCCTGCGGTTCGCGGAAAGAACTCACGAAGATCGGCGCGCCGCCCCCGACACGGCGGAGGACTCACAGGGAAGATTCCCGCCCCCCCACTCCTCGGCTTACGCCGCACAGGCCCGGGACCAGGGGAAATGGGGAAAGAGTTGCGTCGCGTCAGCCTCGGTCTGATAGAGTCGCGATCGCGTGAAGGAGCACTGCTCAGGTAGTGTTCGAGCATTGCCGATGTAGTTCAATGGTAGAACTTCTGCTTCCCAAGCAGATGGCGCGGGTTCGATTCCCGTCATCGGCTCCGAACGAAGAGGCCCTCCGGTCAGCGAAATGCTGAGGGGGGCCTTTCTCGTTGCACCGCAGGTGTTTTGCGCCTACTTCAGGCAGTCTGTGACGATCTTGTTGGTGGCGGTGCGGGCCTTGTCGGCGTCGGGGCCGCTCATGCCGAGGGATTCGGGGTCGGTGGCGGTGGCGTTCTTATTGTCGTTCTTGATCATGAGGCGCAGCCCGTCCTGCGAAATCCCCTGGTCCACATAGATCTTCGCGGCGCAGTCGGCGAGCTTCACATCCTTCAGCCCGCCGTCCTGCAGCGCCTTGGAGATCTGGTCCTGGGAGACAGCCGGAGCCTTGTCGCTACTACCGCCACAGGCGGCCAGCAGCGGCAGCGCGACAAGCGCGGCGGCGATCATCGAAATACGCACTGGGGTTCCTCAATTCTCACGAAGGACGTCTCACGAAGGACGGTTCGGCCGGAACGATCTCACAGATCCATGGCCGCGCGCAGCGCTGTGTCGATTCGCTCCGCGGTCTCGCTGTCCACCGTGTCTATCCGCTCGGCGAGCCAATCCCGGTAGATACGACCGAGATTGCCCGCGTGCACCCAGCCGTGGCCGGGAATCGGCACCGCGAGAATGTCGAGCGGATCGGCGTCCATCACCTCCGCGGCGATGAGCCACGGGCGCGGCGACTCATTGATGCCGTCACTGCTGATGAGAAGAATATTGCGCACCCGCGCGGAGCCGTGCGGGTGATAGACCCAGAGTTCACCCCTGCGCACGCAACTCCTTCTCGGCGGCGGCCAGTTCGCTTTCGTCGGCGGCGGCGAGCTGTATCGGATCCATGACCGGGCCGCAGCCGGTGCGCACTGCTTCGCGGCGCGCGGCACGGGATATCCAGGCGGAGGGCGATATGCCCGCGCGGGCCGCGGCCTGCTCGGCATAAGCCCAGGACGCCTCATCCAGAGAGAGAGTCACCTTACGGGTTGCCATACCTTTTATCGTACCTCCGGAATCCGGTGATTTCCCTGGTTTCACCAGCCCGGACCCGTGTTGGCACACCGTCAACGACTGTTAGGGTGAGGTCGGCAACAGCATCTCGGCGGGGAGTCGGTCATGACCAAGTTGAACCATCACCGGTCCGGTAGCGGCGACCCGCTGGTCCTCGTGCACGGGGTCGGCAGTCGCTGGCAGGTGTGGGAGCCGATCATCGATACGCTCGCCGAATCCTTCGAGGTGATCGCGGTGGACCTCCCCGGCTTCGGCGGCAGCGAGCCGCTGCCGAACACCACCGTCTCCACCCTCGCCGACGCGCTCGTCGACTTCCTCGCCGCAGAAGGCATCGAAAACCCGCACCTGGCAGGCAATTCCATGGGCGGCGGCATCGTCCTGGACCTGGCCGCGCGCGGACTGGCCCGCTCGGTCACCGCCTACTCCCCCATCGCCTTCTGGGATACCGCCGGCCGCGTCTGGTGCCAGCAGTCGCTGGGCCGCGCCAAGACGCTCACCAGGGTGCTCGGCTCGGCCGTCCCGGCCATTCTCGGCACTCCGGCGGGCCGCACCACCTTCCTGAGCCTGGTCTTCGGCAAGCCGTGGGCGGTGGACCGGCAGATCTGCGTGGATACCGTCGAGGGCATGCTCGGCGCACCGGGCTTCGATGCCGCGCTGGCCTCGTTCACCGGCTTCCGCCTCCCCGACCGCACAGCGCTGGAGAGCATCCCGATCACCATCGCGTGGGGCAGTCGTGACATTCTGCTCACGTACGCCACCCAGTCGCGACGCGCCCGGGAGGTACTGCCCGGCGCTCGGCATGTCACGCTGCACGGCAGCGGCCACACGCCGTTCTACGACGATCCGGCCGGCTGCGCCCGGCTGCTGCTGGACCGGCTGGGATGAGAACCGGGTTCGGGGCCGCGCCCCGAACCCCCGATAGGCCCGTGAGGAAAGACCGTGAGCAATAACGTCTCCCTGCGCTTCGAAGGCAACCGCGCCTACGTCGCCCTCGACCGGCCGGACAAGCACAACGGCCTCACCATCGAGATGCTCCGCGAACTGGCACAGGTCGCACGAACCATCGAGCGCCGCAAGGATATTCGCGCGGTCATCCTGTCCGGAAACGGTCCCAGCTTCTCCTCCGGCCTCGATATCGCCAAGGCCATGAGTGATCCGCTCGCCATCATCCGCGCCTTCGTGCCGCTGCCGTGGACCGGCACCAATGTCTTCCAGGAGGCGTGCTGGGCGTGGCGGCGCCTGCCGCAGCCGGTGATCGCCGTGGTGCACGGCCGCTGCTACGGCGGTGGCCTGCAATTGGCGCTCGCCGCCGACTTCCGTTTTGTCACACCGGATTCCGAATTCTCGGTGATGGAGGCCAAGCACGGCCTCATCCCGGATATGACGGGCGCTGCCACCCTGTCCCGCCTCATCGGCATCGATCAGGCGCTACTGCTCACCATGACCGCCGATCCGGTCGACGCCGCCTACGCCGAGCGCATCGGCCTGGTCACCGAGGTGAGTGCCGACCCGCTGGCCGCCGCCGAAAAACTCGCCGACCGCATAACCGCCCGCCCGGCGCACGCGGTCGCGAGCGCCAAGAAGCTCTTCGACCGCACCTGGACCGCCTCGGTGCGCCGCACGCTCGCCGTCGAACGCGCCACCCAGCTCCCGCTGATCATCCGGCAGGCGCTGAACAGGGGTTCGAAGTCCGAGTAGGCCACAGGTTTTCGTTCAGACCGTCGCGGCGGAGGTGACGGTCTCGGCGATCACCGCGTCGATCGGGGTGGCGGACAGTCCGAAGGTGCGCTCGGTCAGAGTCGAGTCCAGGACGTCGGGATGTTCGAGGGAGTAGTACATCTCGATCATCTCGGCGACTATCGGATCCACCGCCCCGGCCCAGGCCAGCTCGTGCCGGGTCATCCGGACGAACTCTGGCTCCGGAATACCCGCCGCCGCGGCAATGCGATTCGTCAACTCGCGCACCGAGAGACGGCTGGACGGCGCATGCCACGCCCGGCCCCAGGAACGATCGTCGCGGGCCACCGCGGCCAGCGTCCGCGCCACGTCCCCGACATATGACCAGGACTTGGCGACGTCCATATCGCCGGGATACGAGACCGGTTCACCGGCAAAGAGTTTCGGCAGGACGAACATGTTGTACACCGAGGTCAGCGCATCCCGCCCGAGGAAGGCGGACGCCCGCACCTCGGTGACCCGGGCCCGGCCCGCCTCGTGCGCGGCCAGGGCGTCGAGCCACATCTGCGCGCGCACAGCGCCTTTCACCGCGATCGGCGCCATCGGCAGATCCTCGGTGAAGACCCCGTCCACCTGCCCGTACCCGTAGGTATTGCTGAGCGAGACATACCCCGCGCCCGTCCGCTCGGCCGCGGTGACCAGGGCCGCGCCGATCGGCGGAAATTCGGCGGGCCACCGGTCGTAGGGCGGCCAGGTGGTGTTGACGAGACTCGCGGCCCCGCGCGCCAATTCGGTCATGCGCGCGGAATCGGTGGTGTCACCGACGGCCAGTTCGATACCGGGATGATCCGGCCCGAGCCCACGCCGACTGACCAGCCGGACCTGTTCTCCGGCCGCGGCGAGGATCAGCGCGGTGCGGCTCCCGGTACCGCCGGCGCCGGCAATTACGTGCAGAGACATCGTGATTCACTCCTTCGCGGGCCACCCGACGGCGGCCTGGAATCAACTCTGCCGAGCCGGATCGCCGTAGAGTAGTGGCTGGAATGCCATATACCCCAAGGATCGAGCCATGCACAGGATCGCGGTTGTCGCAGTACCACCGGTGACCAATTTCGACTTGTCGATTCCGGAGGTGGTCTTTCCCGCCGCGGTCATCGACGGGCGGCCCGGCTACGAGGTGGTGCTCTGCACCGCCGACCCGGGGATCGTGCCCGGCTACAGCGGTACCGCGGTCGTGATCGAGCACGGACTGGACGCGATCGCGGCGGCCGATACGGTCATCGTGACCGGTACGGGCGCCCGCGAATTCGGTGATCCGCGGGTGCTCGCGGCCCTCACCGCCGCGGCCGCCCAGGGCAAACGGATCGCCTCGATCTGCACCGGCGCCTTCGTGCTCGCGCAGGCCGGTTTGCTGGACGGCCGCCCCGCCACCACCTATTGGCAGTTCTCCCAGGAGATGCGGGAGCGCTTCCCCGCGGTCGACCTGCAACCCGATGTGCTCTTCGTCGACGACGGCCGGATACTCACCTCCGCCGGTCTGGCCGCGGGAATCGACCTGTGCCTGCATATGATTCGCGCCGACTACGGCGCGGTCGCCGCGAATGCGGTGGCGCGGCTGGCCGTCGTCGCACCGATCCGGCCGGGCGGTCAGGCGCAGTTCATCGAGACTCCGCTGCCGCCGGAAACCGGCACTTCACTCGCGGCGACCCGGGATTGGGCGCTGCAGCGCCTCGACCAGCGACTTGCGCTGCGCGACTTGGCCGCTCACGCCCATGTGAGCACCCGCACGCTCACCCGCCGCTTCCGAGACGAGACGGGCGCCAGCCCGCTGCAATGGCTGCTGCACCAGCGCATCGACCGGGCCCGGGAGCTGCTGGAGGCGACCGAACTGCCCATCGAGGAGGTGGCCCGGCGCGCGGGTCTGGGCACCGCCGAATCGCTGCGGCTGCATCTGGCGCGGCGCAATGGACTTTCGCCCAGCGCGTATCGGACTTCCTTCAGTCGCCGGTAGCCGATTGTCGAGTGGCTGTCCCGAAGAGCGGGCATACGACGTAGGGTGGCCTCGAATGTGCGACACAGTGTCCCTGATCGTGCGGCCGACCCCCGAATCGTGGTACCAATTTATGAACGTAAGCCAATTCACGGCAAACAATTCGATCAGGCGCCCCGCAAGCCCCAGTTCCGCTGTTAGCATTTTCACACTTTGCCAGCGAGTCGAACGCATTGTGCGGCCCGTCACATACCGTGTGGTCCGCGCATATTCGGCGAGAACCGGAGGACCCACGCTTTGAACAAGACCGCCCCCCTCCTGCTGTCCGCCATTGCAGGTGCTACGGCCTTGATCCTTACCGTGACCGGACCAGCCGCGGCCAACCCCAATGCCATCAACCCCATCCCGGTGCTCAACGGCACCAACGGCCTGCCCAACCTGCCCGGGCGCACCAAGGCCGTCTTCCAGGTGACCGGGATGCAGAGCCCCAACAACACGCAGAATTACAACGTGTTGGGCACCGATCTCGGCATCATGTGGGACAACGGCAACGGCGAAATGCTCACCACCTTCGGTGACACCGCCGGACTCGGTTTCCCCAACCTATTGGCCGGCAGCATGTGGGCATGGCGGTCCAACATCCTGGTGCGCTCGCACACCCAGAACCCGTCCAACGGCATCTTCTTCGACAGCGTGGTGCGCGACGTCTTCGGTCAGGCCCGGGATCTCATTCCCAGCCCCAAGATTCCGTTCCTGGAGATCAGCCGCATCCCCACCGCCGCCATCTCGGTGGGCAATACCCAGTTCATGAGCCTCATGTCGGTGAAGAGCTGGGATGACGTGGGCCAGTGGACCACCAACTACTCCGGCCTCGCCGCCTCCGGTGACAATGGCGAAACCTGGGCGGAACTGCCCGCGACCCGCCGCCCCGACGACGGCGGCAATGCCAACTTCCAGATGAACTCGTTCGTGAAGAACGGCGGCTTCGTCTACGAGTACGGCACACCCTCCGGGCGCAACCACGCGGCATACGTCGCGCGCGTGCCGGAAGCGCAGATCGGCGATCTCGGCGCCTACGAATACTGGTGTGGTGACCAGTGGAAGAAGGGCGACGTCGACGGCGCCACCCCGGTGATCGGCGGCGGCGTCGCCGAAATGTCGGTGCAGTGGAACGACTATCTCGGGCAATACATCATGCTCACCACGGATCCGTGGAATTCGGTCGTCATGTACCGGGCGCCCAGTCCGGAAGGCCCGTGGAGCCCGCCCGAGGTGCTCATCGACACGCGCGAACTCCCGACCGCCTACGCGCCGTCGATCTTCCCGTACCAGACCGGCCGTGACCTGTACTTCCTCACGACCGTGCACAGCCAGTACAACGTGATCCTGATGCACACCACGCTGTAGCGCAGCCGCTGGCGCAGAAGCTCGGCCCCGAACACGCAAGCGTGTTCGGGGCCGAAGTATGTAGGGGGCGAACGCTCCCGCGCATCCCGCACCGACGACCCTGCCCACCGCCGACCGGCGACACCGCCGGGCCGGTGCGGGATGCGCGGGCATCCGGGGGCGAAGCTCACATCGCGGCCGAATCGGGTGGCGGCGGCTGCTCATAGACTCGAGGGCATGGATGCCGCCGCGTGGGACGAGTACTACAGCCGCACCGAATTGGTGTGGGGCGCGCCGCCCGACGATACGGTCGTCGAGCAGGTGTTCGGCCTGGAGCGGCGGCTGCCGCCCGGCCCCTTCGGCGTCGGTGAGCTGCGGCCGGAATTGCCGCGCGTGCTGGACCTCGGCTGCGGCGAGGGCCGCAACGCACTCTGGCTGGCCACGCACGGGTGGCAGGTGGATGCCGTCGACTATTCGCAGGCCGGTATCGACAAGGGCCGCACGGTGGCCTCCCGACTGTCCCGTTCGGTGCGCGGCCGCATCCGCTGGCGCCACGCCGACGTGACCGAATTGGATCCGACCGAATTCCCCGGCCCCTACGAGCTCATTCTGCTGGCCTTCCTGCACCTGCCCGCGGACGATCGCCGCGCGCTGCTGCTGCGCGCCGCCGAACTGCTCGCGCCCGAGGGCACCCTGCTTGTGGTGGGCAATGACAGTCTCAATCTCACGGAAGGGTATGGCGGCGAACAGAATCCGGCCCTGCTCTTCACCCCGGACGATATCGCCGCCGAACTCGGCCCGGCCGGCGACGACATCCGCATCCGCGTGGCCGACCGCGTGCACCAGCCCACCGAGGAGCGCGACGCCATCAACGCCCTGGTCGTGGCCCACAAACCCGCCCCCGTCCCGCCCGAGGAGCAGCCCGCTGTCGAAGCCTGACCGCCCACTAGGCCGGGCAGCCGATATCGCGATCGCACAGCCCTCGCGGGAGCTGTTCGATTCGAACACGGGCGGTTCGGCGGGTCAGGGAGCAGACCAGCGTTCGAGCCAGGGGGTTGCGGTCGCGGCGATTTCCTCGAAGCCGGAGCGGTAGGAGTGCGCTTGGCCGGGGATGATGTGGACCTCCGCGGCGTCGGCGGGGTCGGGGATGCCGAAAGGGTCTCGGGCGCCGTTGATTACGACTACCTCGATGGGGCGGGGCTCGAGCAGTTCCTCCCGCCGCGACTTCTCCGGCTTGCCGGGGGGATGCAGGGGAAACGACAGTGCGAGCACACCGCGGGCCCCGACCGTGCGCGCCGTCCGGCAGGCAACCCGGGCGCCATTGCTGCGGCCGCCCTGAATGAGCGGAACACCGCGAAACTTCTTGCGCAGCAGGGCGGTGGTCTCCACCCAGGCCGCGTCCTGAACATCAGCCTTTCCCGGCGCCCGGCGACCCGCCACCCGGTACGGCTGCGTCACCAGCGCCACCGCGCCGCCCAGCTCCAGCGCCGAATCACGCACGACCAGCAGATCTTTCGCATCGGTTCCACCGCCGGAACCGTGGGTCAGCACCAGCAGGAAAGCGGGCGGCTTCCGGGCGGGCCGCGCGATATCGGCCTCCGCCGGACCGGCACTCGTTTCGATGCGCACAGCACACGCTAACCAGCGATCCGGCCCGTGCCGGTGCGGCACACCGCCCATGGTTCCGGTCGGCGCCGACCCCACGCGACACGCTCGCTATCTGCGCCTATTGGACGCTGTAAAGCAAACCCCTGACCAGCCCTTACGACCTCACCGCCGATTCACCCCGAATGTGCGTATGAGCGGCGCGGGTGCTTCTGGTCACATTGCGCGAGATCATCTTGGCGGGACCCTTACCCGTGGGTAACATGGCACTTAAGTTACCCGTCAGTAGAACTGCTGTTTTACGGTGTCTATCGAGGGCCTAACGGGCGGGAACGGGCAATCCGAACCGCACCCATCTCAACGGAGAGTGAGTCGACGACCATGGGTCACTACAAAGCCAACGTGCGCGACCTCGAGTTCAACCTCTTCGAGGTACTCGGCCTGGGCAGCCTGCTGGACAGCGGCGCCTACGGCGACCTCGACACCGATACCGCGCGCGAAATGCTCGCCGAGGTCAAGCGTCTGGCCGAGGGCCCGCTCGCTGACTCGTTCGTCGACGGCGACCGCAACCCGCCGACCTTCGATCCCGAGACGCACACCGTCACCCTCCCCGACTCCTTCAAGAAGTCCTACCGCGCCCTCGAAGACGGCGAGTGGGCCAAGGTCGGCGTCCGCGAGGAACTGGGCGGCCTCGGCGCCCCCAGCGCCCTCACCTGGGCACTCGGCGAAATGATCCTCGGCGCCAACCCGCCGGCCCAGATGTACGCCGCCGGTGCGGGTTTCGCGCAGGTCTTCTACAACAACGGCACCGATGAGCAGAAGAAGTGGGCTCAGAAGATCGCCGACCGCAACTGGGGCGCCACCATGGTGCTGACCGAGCCCGACGCGGGCTCCGATGTCGGCGCCGGTCGCACCAAGGCCGTGCAGCAGGAAGACGGCACCTGGCACATCGAGGGCGTCAAGCGCTTCATCACCTCGGGCGACTCCGACGACCTGTTCGAGAACATCATGCACCTGGTGCTGGCTCGCCCCGAGGGCGCCGGACCGGGCACCAAGGGCCTGTCGCTGTTCTACGTGCCGAAGTTCCACTTCGACTTCGACACCGAGACCCTCGGTGAGCGCAACGGCGTGTTCGTCACCAATGTCGAGCACAAGATGGGCATCAAGGTTTCGGCCACCTGTGAGGTCACCTTCGGCGGCCACGGCGTGCCCGCCAAGGGCTGGCTGGTGGGCGAGGTCCACAACGGCATCGCGCAGATGTTCGACGTCATCGAGAACGCTCGAATGATGGTGGGCACCAAGGCCATCGCCACGCTGTCGACCGGTTACCTGAATGCGCTGGAGTACGCCAAGATCCGCGTGCAGGGCGCCGACCTGACCCAGATGACCGATAAGGCCGCCCCGCGCGTCACCATCACCCACCACCCCGATGTGCGTCGCTCGCTGGCCACCCAGAAGGCGTACGCCGAGGGCCTGCGCGCCATCTACCTCTACACCGCCGCGCACCAGAACGAGGATGTCGCGCAGCTGGTTTCGGGCGCCGACAAGGAACTGGCGTTCCGCGTCAACGATCTGCTGCTGCCGATCGTCAAGGGTGTCGGCTCCGAGCGGGCCTACCAGTACCTGACCGAATCGCTGCAGACCTTCGGTGGCTCCGGCTTCCTGCAGGACTACCCGATCGAGCAGTACATCCGCGACGCCAAGATCGACTCGCTGTACGAGGGCACCACCGCCATCCAGGCGCAGGACTTCTTCTTCCGCAAGATCGCCCGCGATCGCGGTGTGGCGCTGGCGCACGTGGCCGGCCAGGTGCAGAAGTTCATCGAGCGCGAGGGTGGCAACGGCCGCCTGAAGGCCGAGCGCAAGCTGCTCGCCACCGCCCTCGAGGATGTGCAGGCCATGGCCGCCACCCTGACCGGGCACCTGATGGGCGCCCAGCAGGATCCGAAGGAGCTCTACAAGGTCGGCCTGGGCAGCGTCCGCTTCCTGATGTCGGTCGGCGATCTGCTCATCGGCTGGCAGCTGCTGCAGCAGGCCGAGGTCGCCATCAAGGCCCTCGACAACGGCTCCACCGAGGCGTTCTACACCGGCAAGATCGCGACCGCGCAGTTCTTCGCGCGCAATATCCTGCCGGAGCTGACCGCGACCCGCACCGTGCTGTCGAACCTCGACAACGACATCATGGAGCTGGACGAGGCCGCGTTCTGATCGAGCCCTCGGCTCGAGAGCAAGAATCGGCTCCATAGCAAGACAGTGCGCCCCGGGAGGAATCCCGGGGCGCACTGCTTTGTGCGAGAGGAGTTTCCGCTGTGTGCGGGAGCTGCTCCCGCGCCGGAACGACGGGAAGTCGCTACTCGCAGTTGACGACCGGGATCGGGTCGTATTTCACGGTGCGGGTGTGGCGGGAGATCTCCTTGCCGGTGTCGGCGGCGCGGATCACGCGGGTGTCCGAGGTGGTGAATCCCGGTGCGCCGTCCGAGGGGATGCAGTTCTTGCCCGCGGGCAGCGTGACAGTCTTGGGTTCGGTCGGTTTGGTGCGGTCACCGGTGATCGATTCGACCTCAACGGTTTTGGTGCCCCAGATGCGGACCGTCAGCTCGGAATTGCCCGCGAGGGTTTCGATGTAGACGCCGTGCGGGGTGTTGTTGCGGAATTTCAGGTCGATGGCGCCGTCGAAGACGGTGGCCTCGCGGGCGGCGGGATAGCGGGAGATGTAGTAGCTGTGCTCGGTGTGGCCCGCATCCTCGAGACCGGCGAAGTACGCGGCGTTGTAGAGGGTGGTGGCGAACTGGCTGATACCGCCGCCGACCGCCACATCGGG
Source organism: Nocardia sp. NBC_01327 (assembly GCF_035958815.1). Taxonomy (NCBI): domain Bacteria; kingdom Bacillati; phylum Actinomycetota; class Actinomycetes; order Mycobacteriales; family Nocardiaceae; genus Nocardia; species Nocardia sp. NBC_01327. Next base: position 206,328 of record NZ_CP108383.1, read on the forward strand.
CCTGCCGTTATTGATGATGCCGGACTCGACATAGCCCTGTGCGACGCCGCGGGTACCGGTGAAGTCGTTGAGCGAGAAGGTATCTCCGGGCCGCACCAGCGCACCGTCCACCTTGCGCGCCACGGTGCGGATATTCACCCCCGAGGGGCCGCTGAACCCGCCGGTGGTGAAGGAGCCGATCACCTGGACGATGCCGAGCTTTTCGGCGTCCGCGGTGGTCAGCCCGGGTTGCGCCGGTGCGTAGACGACGGCTTTGGCACGGTCGCCGGGCGCCGCCAGCAGCGTGGGCAGCCCCTCGAAGGTCTTGTCCCAGTTGACGGTTTCGCCGACGACCGCGGGCACGACGGACGCGCGAGTGCCGGACAGCGCGAAGGTGGCGTCCTTCGGCTCCGCCTCGGTGGACTTCAACTGCGGCCCGAGCACGCCGGTCAGGACCGCGCTGTCGTACGAGAGGGCCAGTCCGCCTTGGTCGTTCGGGTGGAAGGAGAGTGCGGCGGCGAGCTGCGCCGGCTCCAGGACGGCATTGCCGCCCTTGCCGGTGAAGGTGATGGGGGCGCGCACCGCGGGCTGCGCGATCTCGCGCATCGCCTGGTCGACGGCCTCCGCGCGCACTCGCGCCTGGGTCTCGGTGACGGGCAGATCCAGTACCGAACCGTCGGCCCAGTGGTCCACCAGCGCGGCACGGGCGGCGGGCACATCGAGTACTCGCCCCGGCACCGGCCGTACCGGCGCCGGCCTGCCCTGATCGAAGACGATGCCCCCTTCGACGGGCTGCCGATCGTGTGCGCGCAGCGCGTTCAACTGCCGGGTCAGGGCGCCGCCCCCGATCGCGGTGGCGGGCTCCACCTTTCGGGTCCCGAAGAACGACCACAATCGGGTGAAGGGGTTCACGGGCTGGCCGCCGATGCGATCCCAGGTCTCGTCCCAGTCCAGCGACAGACCCGCGTCGTGCGGCACCAGATCGGTCCGGAAATCACCGATCGTGACCGTGAGCGGTTGTACCGCACGCGGATTCAAGATCGTCTCCAGCCGGGTCTGCGCCTGTGACCGATCCTGTCCGCCGATATCCACTCCGGCGACCTGGACCCCGCGCGGCACCTGTCCCGACGACAGCGACCAGTCCACCGCGAAGGCAATACCCCCTACGGCTACCAGCACACCTGCAGCAATACCGACCCGGCGGGCTGTGAACACGAAGAATCCTCCCAGATAAGGAATAGCTACTTTCTCGCAACATAGAATAAGGACAAAAAGAAGCTCCGTGCGGTTGCCGGGTCGGGGGTCTGGCAACAGCACGGAGCCACCCCGTGTATCGACGCCTGCTCATAGGCGTTACATACCTGGCCCACAAGACCGGAAAAAATTCTCGGCAACCTCGACTGGGACAATCGAGACACAGCCACACGGCGCCCTCGCCGGAACACAGCCACGCAGAGCTCGGGGCAGACCGGGGCTCGGGACGACTCCAGGAGACGAGATGCAACTCGGAATGATCGGGCTCGGCCGGATGGGTGGCAATATCGTGCGCCGCATCGTCCGGGACGGACACACCGCCGTCGGCTTCGAACGCCACAGCGCGCAGATCGACGGACTCACCGCCGAGCTCGGCGACAGCTTTTCGGGCACCACGGAGCTGCCGAAATTCATCGCCATGCTGGAAACCCCGCGCGTCGTATGGGTGATGATCCCGGCGGGCGCGACCGGTGCGGTCATCGATCAGCTCGCCGAACTGCTGGAACCCGGCGATATCATCATCGATGGCGGCAACAGCCGGTACCACGAGGACATCAAGCGCGCGAAAGCACTGCAGCCCAAGGGTATTCACTATGTCGATATCGGCACCTCGGGCGGCGTGTTCGGCCTGGACCGCGGCTTCTGCCTGATGATCGGCGGTGAGGACACGATCGTCGCCCACCTCGAACCACTGCTGCAGTCCATCGCCCCCGGTGTCGCCGCCGCGCCGCGCACCCCCGGCCGCACCGGCGCACCGTCCACCGCCGAGGAGGGCTATCTGCACTGCGGCCCGGCGGGTGCGGGTCACTTCGTGAAGATGGTGCACAACGGCATCGAATACGGCGCCATGGCCGCGTATTCCGAGGGAATGAACATCCTGCACAAGGCGAATGTCGGCAATCAGCAGGATACGGAGCATTCGGCCGAGGTCACGCCGCTGGAGAACCCCGAGTTCTATCAGTACGACATCGACATTCCGGAGGTCACCGAGGTGTGGCGGCGCGGTTCGGTGGTCGCGTCCTGGCTGCTCGACCTCACCGCCGCCGCCCTCTACGCCGATCCCAATCTGGACTCGTTCGGCGGCCGGGTCTCCGATTCCGGGGAGGGCCGCTGGACGGTCGACGCCGCCATCGACGAGGGCGTGCCCGCACCGGTGCTGTCGGCCGCGCTGTTCCAGCGCTTCTCCTCGCGCGGTGAATCGCTCTACTCGGACAAGGTGCTCTCGGCCATGCGCCAGGCGTTCGGCGGGCATCACGAACTTCCGAAGCAGTAGTTCACGACAGTGGCTCCCGGCCTGTGGGCCGGGAGCCACTGTCGATTCGGTTCGAGGCCGGCGTCAGAAACCGAGGGCCTGCGCTGCCATTTTCGCGACCGCGAGCGGTCCGAAGGTGAGCAGGTAGACCACGCCATCCACGATTGCCATCATCAGTGCACCACTCTCAGTCGAAATTGCTGTCGATCCAGTCGATGGTCTGCATGCCGAACAGGTCGACACCCCATCCGTACATATCCGTGATGAAGCGCTCCATGCTGCAGTCCGTGGGCGCGTAGGTGACATCGGTGCCCTGCGAGCGGTAGGTGTCGGCCAGATCGCGGGCGTCCTTGGCGGGCACCAGCGACATGGGCGAATCATCCTTGGCGCAGGACGAGATCATGATCTTCGACTTGGGAGTTCCATTGCGCCCCAGCACATTGTTCTGGAAGGCGCGCTGGAAATCCGGTTCGTCGGCGGGATTGCGGCCCGAGTCGAACAGCGCCTCCATCGGCACGAACGGCAGGCCGAAGTAGGCCGGGACCTGGCACTGGGTGCGATAGAAATTCGCGAGCGCCTGTCCGGCCGGATTGAGCTTGGCGTTCACCTGCATCTCCGGGTACCAGGGCTCGAGTCCGAGCAGGGTCGCCAGGGCGAAGCCGGATCCGACCGAACCGCTGGTGACGCGCATGAAGCTGGCCGGATCGACCACCATGCCCTCGAGCACGGTCGATTTGATGTCCAGCTCCGGCGCGTACTTCGGGGCCATCTCGGCCGAGAAGGCCGCTCCCACACCGCCACCGGCGATTCCGAACATGCCGATCTGGGTGCTACTGCTCAGACCCGCCTCCGGCAGGCGCAAAGCCGCACGCGCACCGTCCAATTGAGCGTGCCCGGCGTAGCTGCCGACGAAGACCCCGTGCGGATTGCGGTCCGCGTCATTGCCGACATCGGAGATCATCACCGCGTAGCCCTTGTCGAACATGAGCGCCAGCGGGCCCAGCGCCGACCACGACGAACCGTCCAGCGGCGCGCCACCGGTCCACTGCGTGCTCGGATGGCACGACCAGCCGACGCTGTCATTGGCCTCCTGATAGGAGATCAGGCGACGTTCCGAGGCGGGCTTGCCGTCCTTCGGGATCATCAGGATGCCGGTGCTGATGACCGGGGTGACACCGTCCGGGGCCGTGGTCACGTACATCAGCTTGTAGGCCTCGACGGTGCGCGGCTTCACGCCGAGGAACATCACGTCCACCGGCTTGGACTTCAGAATCGTGCCGGGCTGCTCCGCACCGGTGAGCGAAGGCTCCTGGTAGAAGGGATCATTCGCGAGCAGGGCCGTGAATTTCTCTTCCGCCGAGGCGTTTTCGGCGGTGTCGAGCGTGCCGACCACGAAACCGTTGAAGATTCGCTCGGGTCCGGGCACCGGATTGACGGGATCTGCCGCCGCGGTGGCGATTCCGGTGAGCATGAGCGCCACGGCCAGGAGCGGTGCGGGCAATCTGAAACGCATGACTAACGTACCGCCGCTTCCACATTCGTCGGATTGGTGTTCGAGGGGGCCACATCCGAGGGGGTCACCTGGAGTTCCCGCGCCGCGGACTCGAGTAGCTGCGGAATGTTCAGCAGCGGGCGATGCGATTCCATCTGGACCTCGTACGGCGTATTCATGGTGGCCTCCAGTGCGGGCCAGTTGTTCTCGACCTGGTAGCGGTACTTGGGCAGCAGTTCGGTGGTGATGTAGTCCCAGCGCGAGTCCAGGACCGCCCAATTCCAGTCCGGCAGCGGCAGTGTCAGCAGGGCGCCGCGACCGTCGGCCCCGGTGAACGGGATGCGCACCGGATGGAATTCGCGCGGCGGAGTGACACCGGCGACGGACGGCGAACCGGCCGCACCGCTGACATAGGTGATCGCCTCGCCGACATCGCCCCTGTAGGAACGCACTTCGTCCCACTGGCGGCCGATGGCCCACTGCTGTTCGCGGCGCAGCAGCACACCGTTGCCGGTGGCAATGCGATCGCCGTCGCCGGAGGCGACATCACGCCAGGCGCTCAGAATGTCGTCGCCGAACAGGCCCGCGGCGCGGAACTCCTCCAGGGCCGGCAGCCCCGCGGTGACGTAGGCGTCGTGCATGGGCATCAGATCCGAGAAGATGTTCTTCTGCATCACCAGGATCATCCCGATGATGTAGCGCACATCGTCGGGCGTGATGTTCGGACCGGCGGCAGCCAGTGCGCGCAGACCGCTGGGCAGCTGTGCCACCGCGGCCGGTCCGGCGGCCTGCTGCACCGCGCCCATGACGGAGCGGGCCGATTCGGAAAGTCCCGGCAGGCCATAGATATCGGAGCCCATGAGCTCGAAATCGATGAGCCCGCCACCGAAGTCGGCGCCGACCTGGCCGCCCATTCCGGCCCACTGCAATTCGCGATGCGCGAGCTGCAGGTCCTCGTAATAGCGGTAGGACTTGATCAGATTGTCGCGATTGGCCTGCACTCCGGTGCGCGGATTCCACGCGGCCAGATCGATTCCGGCCTTGCCGGTCGCGTCGACCAGCCAGTACTGGTACAGGAGGGCGGCATACCGCGTCGGCGAAATGCCTTGGGCGCGAGCCTCGTCCAGAAGTCTGCCGAGCTCGGCGCGGTCATAGGGCAGGGCCGCGTTGACGCCGCCCGGAGCCTGCGAGGCATCCCGGTTGGTCAGCGGCAGGTCGAGATAGCGGTCGACCTCGCTCGCGGTGGCGGGCCCGGCACTCGCGAGCCCGAGCCCGATCGCCACGGCCACGCCCAGCGCGGCCGTGCGCAATAACGCACTCATTCGCATATTGATCCGGTTCTCCCTCGTTTTTCGCCGGACCGCATCGACCACCCTGGGTAGCCAAAACGATGCTCGATGCCGAGGCACGACGGTTTTCGATGCCTTCACACCCGCCGGTACCGGACAGCGCCCCACCGCTCCGATCGACCAACAGGCAGACATACGCAGCTGACACCACCTGTCAGACGTATGGACGGCACGCTACTAGCAGTCGGGGGCGGGAAGGAAATTAATAGATGTGTTGATCGCCACACGTTTGCTGAAAATAGCCTTTTACCTGGGGTTTACCAAATTATTACCGAGCCGTCGGCCAAAGTGACCGCCGAGGATTACGCGCGGCCGCACCACCTCGCCCGCGAACGAAGGGGCCGGCGACGCGCCGCAGCGGGTCGCAACACGTGTCTGCGGTAGGCAGTGGCCGCGCGGGTCGCTACCGTCGGGGGTCATGCGCAACCTTCCGGTTCTCGTACTGGCTATGACCGCCGTCGTGCTGACCGCATGCTCGGGCGGCAGCTCCGCCCCCTCGACCCAATCGTCATCGACCACAACGGGATCCAGCGGCGGCACCACGCCGCCGTCCACCACACCGGCGCCACAGGATTGCAATGCCGCCTATCTGGGGCAGTTCACGCAGCGCCAGAAGCTCGCGCAGCTGCTCACCGTGGGCGTCACCGGCGAGGCCGATGCCGAGAATGTGGTGCGCACCGAACAGGTCGGCGGAGTCTTCGTCGGCGGCTGGACCGATAAGGCGCTGCTGGCCCAGGACCAGATCGCGAAGGTGCAGGCCGCCTCGCGCACGCCGGTCATGGTCACCATCGACGAAGAGGGCGGCCGGGTTTCGCGGGTCAAGGACCTGATCGGCGCCGCACCCTCCGCGCGCGAGATCGCCAAGACCATGAGCGTGGACGATTTCTACACCTTCAGCCTCGACCGCGCGAAGAAGCTGAAGGCCCTGGGCGTCACCGTGGATTTCGCGCCCGATACCGATGTGAGCAGCCAGCCCGATGATTCGGTCATCGGCGACCGCTCCTTCTCCGATGATCCGAATGTGGTGGTGCAGTACGCCGGAACGTTCATTCGCGCGCTGCACGATGCCGGCGTGGGCACCGTCATGAAGCATTTCCCCGGGCATGGTTCGGGTTCCGGCGACTCGCACACCGGTGCGGTGCGCACCCCGCCGCTGGATCAGATGCAGACCTCGGATCTGGTGCCGTTCCGCAAGCTGATCGACTCCGGGTCGGCGGTCATGGTCGGGCATCTGGACGTGCCCGGACTGACCGAGCCGAATATCCCGGCGAGCATCAGCAAGGAGGCGATGGCACTGCTGCGCCAGGGCACCGGATACGGCGCGGACCCCTTCGACGGGGTGATCTTCACCGATGATCTGGGCGGCATGGCGGCCATCACGGCCCGGATGAGCATCGAGGACGCGGTCGAGGCCGCTCTGGTCGCGGGCGCCGACAATGCCCTGTGGATCACCACGGACGCGGTATCGAAGGTGCTGGACCGGCTGGTTGACGCAGTACAGAGTGGCCGCCTGCCGGGAAGCCAGGTGGATGCATCGGTACTTCGCATGGCAAAGTTCAAGGGCACCGCTCCACACTGCTGAGCGCCATAGTGGCGAATCACCGGCAATTCGCACTCGCGGAACTTACCTTCGAGTAAGATAGGAGCTTCGACGTGTATTAGCACGGTCTAGGAGAGTGGATGGCAGGCGGAACGAAGCGGCTTCCACGCGCGGTACGTGAGCAACAGATGCTCGACGCCGCCGTGGAGGTCTTCTCGCGCAAGGGTTATCACGACACCTCCATGGATGCCATCGCCGCCGAGGCGAAGATCTCCAAGCCCATGCTGTACCTGTACTACGGATCCAAGGACGAGCTCTTCCGGGCGTGCATCCACCGGGAGAGCATGCGGTTCATCGAGGCCGTGGCGGTTGCGGGCAATCCCAAGCTCACCCCGCACGAGCAGCTGCGGGCCGGCCTGGAGGCCTTCCTGTCCTATGTCGACCAGAATCGCCTGTCCTGGCAGGTCCTCTACCGGCAGGCACTCGGCCAGCAACCCTTCGCCTCGGAGATCTCCAACAGCCGGGACCGAGTCATCGAGCTCACCGCGAAGCTGCTCGAGTCCAGCGCCAAGTACGCCGAACCGGGCACCGACTTCGAGGTCGTCTCGGTGGCGGTGATCGGCGCGGGTGAGGCCATCGCCGACCGGGTCGCCAGCGGCACCGTGGATATGGCCCAGGCCGTGGATCTGCTCGACACGCTGGCCTGGCGTGGTCTGTCCGGTAAGAAGAAGGAAATTCAGGAGGCGTAGCCCGCTCGCCTTGCAAGCCTCGTTAACGCCTGCCACAGTCACTCGGATTGTGTTGTAGGACGGTCGGTTCGAATCGACCGGGGACGGGGACGCAGATTGTTCGGGTTACTCAAGCCGTGTGCGCACGGTGCGGCGAAGTACGGCATCGAATCCACCGGCTGGCAAACCCAGATGTGCGGGCTCTGCCTGGGCTTGCGGGACGGGCACGGGCAGCTGGCCCGGGCCGCGACCAATACCGACGCCCTCGTGCTCGGCATGCTCACCGAGGCGCAGCAACCGCAGCCCGCGGCCCGCATCACGGCGGGCCCGTGTCCACTGCGCGGAATGCGGCGCGCGAGCGTCGCTCCGGCCGATTCCCCCGGCGTTCAGCTGGCAGCCACCGCCTCACTGCTGTTGGGCGCGGCCAAGATTCGTGATCACCTCGACGATGGCGATACCGGCCGCATGCCGGGACGACCGCTCGCCCGCGTCTCCGATCGGTGGCGCAGCCGAGCCCGGGCCGCGGCGGAGCCGATCGGCTTGGATATCGAATCCCTCATCGCCGCAATCGAATCCCAGGGTCGGCTGGAAGCGGCCGCCGCAAGTTATCCACAATCGTCCACAGCCGCCGAGCGCCGGGAACTGCTGCACAGCCTGACCGCCCCGACGCAGCTGTGTGCGGGAGAACTGTTCGCGCACACCGCGATTCTGGCGGGACGCCCCGAGAATGCCGAGGCCCTGCGCGAGGCCGGTCTGCACTTCGGCCGCATCGCCCACCTCGCCGATGCGATCGAGGACATCGACGCAGACCGTGCGGCAGGCAAATTCAATCCACTCACAGCCACCGGTACAACTGTGGATGAAGCGCATACCCTACTGCGCGAATCGAATTCACTCCTGAAGGCGGCGCTGAGGCGGGCCGCCCTGGAGCGCGTCGCCACCGTCCGCTGGATGCTGCTCGACCCGCTCAGCAGCGTAATCCGCAAGCTGGGCAAGGATTCCGGCGTAATCCACACCTGCACCACCCACACCTGCCGCACCACCCACACCGCGAAATCCGCTGCGCCCCTCCCCTATCCACACTATTCACCCACCCTGAGTTATCCACAGGACCCAAACTATCCACAGGGCCCCGCCTACCCCCAAAGCCCTGGTCAACCCGGACCTGGCTATCCCCAACAACCCGGTTATCCACAAGGACCCGTCGACCCGAGCCCCGGCTACCCCGCCCCCGGCTATGAGAGCCCCCCGTACCCGAATCCGGTTCACCCGGCACCCGGCTACTCCGACCCCGCGTATTTCGGCGGCTCCGTGTATCCCGGTGGCCCGGGAGAGTCCGGTACGCCCAACGGTCCGGGTGGTCCCAACGGTCCGGGTGGTCCCGGAGGCCCTTGGGGTCCGGGTGGCCCCGGGGGCCCGCAAGGTCCCGGAGGTCCCGGCAGTCCTGGCTACCAGCCGCCACAGCCGCCGCAGCGGAACGGGCTGTGGCTCGGGCTCGGGGTCGTCTGCCTGCAGTACTGCACCTGCTATGCCTGCTGCGCGGAGCACACGAGCCCGTGCAGCGGCGAGCGTAAGAAGAGCTGGGTCGATCGCGGGTGCTGCGACGATTGCGACCCTGGTTGCTGCGACTGCTGCAACTGCTGTGATTGCGACTGCGACTGCTGCGACTGCGATTGCGGCTGCTGAACGCAGCGGCTGCTGAACGTAAAAGCCGCGCGCCGATTCGCGGACCGGATGTAGAAACCCCTGCGTGGCGACATACGGTTGCGAATCGGTGCGCGGCTCTCGCCCCTCCCGTGGGGGCCACGCTGTCGAACGGCCCGACATTACCTGTGGTTGCCGGGCGCTGTGGTGGTTCGGGAACCACCGGATCAGCGCGACCCCTGGTCTTCAGTTGTACTGTCTCGAACTTGCCACGACCGGCGTACCCGTGTGGCCTCGGTGCGCCACCGTCGCGGCGGTGACGCCATGCTACGCCGAGCCCGGCCGGCAGCGGGTGGTCACTGCCGGCCGGGCCGCGGTTCAGCGGAGGGTGGCGGTGAGGTGCGGGAAGCCCTTCTTCGGGTTCTTGAGCGCCAGATCCCAGCCGCCCGCCACCTGATCGGTGTAGACGTTGACCGTCGACGGCAGGAAGATCGGCTTACCGAATTTCACCGCGTAGGTGGTCTTTTCGGGGATACGACCCTCGATATTGCCGAGGATGTTCGCCGCCGACCACATGCCGTGCGCAATGGGCTTCGGGAATCCGAAGGCCTTGGCGCCCAGGGCGGAGGTGTGGATCGGATTGTGGTCACCGGAGGCCGCCGCGTACCGGGTGATCGTCTTCTGATCGACCCGGATGGTGCGGAACGGCGCCGGCGGCACCTCGTCCGGCTTCGGCTCGGGCTTGGGCCCGCCAGAGAGCGAGGTGCGCTGCTGGTGCAGGAAGGTGGTGACCTGCCGCCACACCAGCTCCCGGCCCACACTCACCTCGGTGACCGCGTCCACGAGCAGACCCTTGGGGTGCTCGCGCAGGTTCTCGATATGGGTCTCGAAATCCAGCGGCTCGGCGACCGAGATCTCCCGGGTCCGCTCGATCACGTTCTCCGCGTGCACCGCGCCGACCGCGACGAACGGGAAGTCGCGGGCGACGACCAGCTGCATGGCGAGCGGGAAGCTGAGCACGAACGGATAGGTCAGCGGCAGTGAATCATTGAACCGCAGCCCGGTCGCCCGGCAGTACGCCGCCAGGTGATCCGGATCGACCTTGAAGCCCTCGAGCCGGACAGTCCGATCGGGCACGGTGGATTTGCGGGCCGACAGCCCGGGCACCGGCACCGCGCCGAGCGCGGCCTTCACGAACAGACTGGTGTTCTTCGGCGCCTCGGTGAGCTTGATGGTCTGGCTCATCATGCTCCGATCAGGCTCTGGCCGCAGACGCGAACGATATTGCCGCTCACCGCATTCGACGCCGGGGAGGCGAAGTAGGCGATGGTCTCGGCGACGTCGACGGTCTGGCCGCCCTGCAGCAGCGAGCTCATCAGGCGGCCGGCCTCACGGGTGGCGAGCGGGATCGCGGCGGTCATGGCGGTCTCGATGAAGCCCGGCGCGACGGCGTTGATGGTGATGCCCTTCTCCGCCAGCTTCGGCGCCTCGGCGTTCACCATGCCGATGACACCGGCCTTGGAGGTGCCGTAGTTGGTCTGGCCGCGGTTGCCCGCGACACCGGCGATGGAGGACACGTCGATGACGCGGCCACCGGACTTGAGCGCGCCCGCGGCCACCAGACCCTCGGTAATGCGGTGCGGCGCAGCCAGGTTCACATTGATGACCGAGTTCCAGCGGCCCTCGTCCATATTCGCGAGCAGCTTGTCGCGGGTGATGCCGGCATTGTGCACGATGATGTCGATGCCGCCGAAGCGCTCGGTGGCGAAGGCGGCCAGCTTCTCGGCGGCGTCGGGGGAGGTGACGTCGAGCGCGAGAGCGGTGCCGCCGACCTTGTTGGCGGTGTCGGACAGCGCTTCTCCGGCGGCCGGGATATCGGCGACGATGACGGTGGCGCCGTCGCGAGCGAACACCTCCGCGATGGTCGCGCCGATGCCGCGCGCGGCGCCGGTGACCACGGCGACCTTGCCCGCGAGGGGCTTGTCCCAGCTGGCCGGGGCGGTGGAGTCGTCCTTGCCGACGCGGAAGACCTGGCCGTCGACGAAGGCCGACTTGGCCGAAAGGATGAAGCGCAGTGTGGATTCCAGGCCGGTGGCGGTGGCCGCGGCCTCCGGGTGCAGGTACACCAGGTTGCCGGTGGCGCCGCGCAGCAGCTCCTTGGCGATCGAGCGGCTGAAGCCCTCGAGGGCGCGCTGCGCGATCTGCTCGTCGACGGTCGCGGTCAGCTCGGGCGTGGTGCCGATGACCAGGACGCGGCCGGACGCGCCGAGGCTGCGCAGGGCGGGCTGGTAGAACTCGAACAGTTGCTGCAGTTCCTCGATGCTGCGAATGCCGGTGGCGTCGAAGACCAGTGCGCCGAGCTTGACGCCCGGGGTGACGGAATCGGCGAAGTCGTAGTCCGACAGCAGGTTTCGCGCGGCGTCGGCGACGCGGCCCTTACCGCCCAGCAGCACCGCACCGGCGAGTGCGGGCTGGCCGGCGACATAGCGGCGCAGGTTCTCCGGCTGCGGCAGGCCCAGCTTGCCCGCGAGGAACGCGCCGGGCGCGGAGTGGATGAACGATCCGTACAGGTTGGGAGCGCCCTTGCTCTTGCTGGCTGCCACTGTTCCTACCTTCTCTGTCTCGGGATTGTCCGTCTCGTACGTCCCGGCCCGGAGCGGTTTCCGCCACAGACGGGGGTACGGTGTCGACAAATGAACTTACTCCAGAGTAAGTTTAATGTAAACCGACCGACGCCGGTCCCGCGGGATCGATGCGAGTACGGAAATCCACCCGACGAGACACTGGAGACTCGAGTGACCACCAAAGCCCGTTCGGCGAAGCCCGCGGCGCAGCCCGCGGACCGGACAGCCAAGACCGCCAAGCAGGCCAAGCCTGTTGCCATCCTCGGCGGCAATCGGATTCCGTTCGCCCGTTCCGATGGCAAGTACGCACACGCCTCCAACCAGGATATGTTCACCGCCGCGCTGAACGGCCTGGTCAGCCGGTTCGGGCTGCAGGGCGAGCGCCTCGGCATGGTTGTCGGCGGCGCTGTCCTCAAGCGCGTCGGCGAGCACGGCATGATCCGCGAGAGCGTGCTCGGCTCCACCCTGTCTCCGTACACCCCGGCCCACGATCTGCAGCTCGCCTGCGGCACCGGCCTGCAGGCCATTCAGACCGTGGCCGACGGAATCGCGCTGGGCCGCTTCGAAGCCGGCGTGGGCGGTGGCACCGACACCACCTCCGACGCCCCCATCGGCGTGAGCGAGAGCATGCGCGAGTGGATGCTCGACGCCAACCGCGCCAAGAACAACAAGGATTACGCCAAGCTGGTCGGCCGCCTGCGCCCGTCCATGGTCGGCATCGAGATCCCGCGCAATGCCGAACCGCGCACCGGGCTGTCGATGGGTGAGCACGCCGCCATCACCGCCAAGGAATTCGGCATCGCCCGCGAGGCCCAGGACGAGCTGGCCTACCTGTCGCACAAGAATATGGCCGCCGCCTACGACCGTGGCTTCTTCGACGACCTCATCACCCCGTTCCTCGGGCTGACCCGGGACGACAACCTGCGTCCCGGCTCGACCATCGAGAAGCTGTCGACCCTGAAGCCGGTCTTCGGCGTCAAGCTCGGCGATGCCACCATGACCGCGGGCAACTCCACCCCGCTGACCGACGGCGCCTCCGCGGTGCTGCTCTCCAGCGACGAGTGGGCCGCCGCGCACAAGCTGTCGCCGCTGGCCTACCTGGTCGACTCCGAGGTCGCCGCGGTCGATTACATCCACGGACCGGACGGGCTGCTCATGGCCCCGACCTACGCCGTGCCGCGCATGCTGGCCCGTAACGGCCTGACGCTGCAGGACTTCGACTACTACGAGATCCACGAGGCCTTCGCCTCCGTGGTGCTCGCCACCCTGCAGGGCTGGGAGTCGGATCAGTACTGCAAGGAGCGTCTGGGCCTGGACGGCGCGCTGGGGTCCATCGACCGCAGCAAGCTGAACGTGAACGGCTCCTCGCTCGCGGCGGGCCACCCGTTCGCCGCGACCGGTGGCCGCATCATCGCCGCCACCGCCAAGCAGCTGGCCGAGAAGGGTGGCGGCCGCGCGCTGGTCTCCATCTGTGCCGCCGGCGGCCAGGGCGTCGTCGCCATCGTGGAGCGCTAGTCACCACTTCGGCTCCCGTACAGGAGCTTTCGCGCCGCTAGACCGGTGTGGGTGATCGAGGGCGGTGCCCGGTTCAGGACGACGAACCGGTGCACCGCCCTCGTATTTCAGGGGATACCGCCCTCGGGTTTCAGGGGATGCCGCCCTCGTGTTTCACGGGAGCAGGTGCAGGGTGCGGGTGGCCAGTTCGGAGATGCGGGTCGTGGTGTGACCGGCCACCGCACTGCGCAGGGTGTCCCCCAGCGGTGCGGTCCACCGTTCCGGGATACGGGCGGCGCCGGTGAGGATTCCGGCCACCGAGCCCGCCGTCGCGCCGTTCGAGTCGGCGTCCCAGCCCGATTCCAGGGTCAGCGTGACGGTGCTGGTGAAATCACCTGCACCCCAGAGCAATCCGGCGGTGATGAGGCAGGCGTTCCCGATCGCATGGAACGGGTTGTAGTGGCCGTCGCGGGTGCGAATCCGGTCCACCGCCTGCTCCCAGGTGCGACCCCGCGCATGATCCTCGACGACCTTCGAAAGCTCCACCGCGAGACGGGATTGCGCGGGAATCACCGCACCCGCCCGCGCCAGCGCCTCGCCGGGATCGCCCGCGGTGAAGGCCGCCGCGATCAGCGCCGCCGCCCACATGGCCGCCCACAGGCCGTTGCCGGTGTGCGATACCGAGGCATCACGCGCGGCCAGCGCGGCCGCGCGCGTCGGAGCGCCGGGGCTGGTGTAGCCGTAGATATCGGCGCGCATGAGCGCACCCGCCCACTCGCGGTAGGGATTTCGGTGCGTGGCGGTTTCGGGCGGGGCGAAGCCGTCGATGAGATTGCGGTAGGCGACCCGTTCGGCGGTATAGGTCCGCAGGAAGGGCAGGCGTTCGAGCCAGAGTGCGCAGACATCGTCGGCCAGGAAATCGGCGCCGTACTGCTCCAGCAGGTGCAGGCCCAGCACGGTGTAGTCCAGTGGCTTGGTCTGCGCGCCGACGGCGCAGCGGCCCAGCCAGCCGCCGTGGATCCGGTCGAACAGTTCGGCGTGGGCGAGATCGGCGAGCGGGATATGCGCTGCCGAATCACGCAGCGCGCCTGAACCATCGGCGGCGGCCGGTTGATCGTCCCATTCGGTGAACGGCCAATCGGCCAGTCGCGGTGCGGATTCGATGCGGTCGAGCAGTCGCCAGCACGCGGCCTCCAGCGGCCGGTCCGACTGCGCGAGGTCGTGCACCTCCTCGTCGAACTCCGCTACCGCATAACCGGATTCGATGCGCTGACACCATTCGTAGTAGAGCAGGGCGCGGGGGTCGGCCTCATGATGACCGAACGCTTCGATGGCAGGCACCGCAGGTCACAGCACCGCTAGGGCGGCGTCCAGCACCTCCGATAGCAGCGGTAGGGATTCATCGCGCTCGGGTGCGCGCGCCCACCAGCGGCCCTCATGGGTGTGGCGGCCTAATCCCGTGGGCAGGATGACATTACTGCGGTGCGGTCCGATATCCACGCTGTTGCGCTCCAACTGTTCGAGGCATTCTTCGGAGGGGTAACCATCGAACATCGCCAGGAAGGTGCGGCGCGGCGGCCGGTCGCGCACCAGCACCGGGCCGGGCACGCCGCGCAGCGTCAATTCGTCGAGTAGCAAGGCGCCCAACGGTTCCGGGGTATTGAGGGCCGCGATCGTATCCACCAGCGGCAGTACCACGAACCCCGGCGTGGTCACGTGCACATGCGGCAACCCGAACAGGGAGCGATACACACTCGCCCATTCCTGTGGGGTCGTCAGCTCGTCCAACCGCACAATCCACCCCTCGTCCGGGCTCTGCTCCAACGACGGCGATGTCGGTTATCAGTCAAAACCGGGCCCGTGCATCCCACCACCGATTTGGGTGAATCGTTCGCAAACTGTGGAGTACTCGCGACGTGCCCGGCGTCGCCAAGTCAGTGTACGAGCAGAATTACCGGGTAGCCTCCCAGTAGAGACAGGCATTCCCACCAGGAGGTTTGTCATGCCCTGCGATTTGATGCTGATCGCCTACGACGGATCCGAGAATGCGCGCCGCGCGGTCGAATACGCCGGGCGCTTCCTGGCCGCCGACCGAGCCGTGGTGCTCACCGCCTGGGAACCCATGGCGCGACAGGCCGCCCGGCTCTCCGGACTGTCGGGCGTGGTGCAACCGGAGTGGATGCCCGACGACGAGATCGAGGACATCGCGTTCGCGGATGCCAAGAACATCAACTCCGAGGGCGTGCGGCTGGCGAAACTCGCCGGACTCAATGCCGAGGCGCGGACCGTCGAATGCACCACCACCATCTGGAACGGCATTGTCGAGGTGGCCGACGAGCTGGATGTGGACATCATCGTGGCGGGCACCCGCGGAGCTACCGGAATCCGCGCGCTGCTGCACTCCAGCGTGGCCGACGCGGTGCTCAAACACTGCCATCGACCGGTGCTGCTGGTGCCGCCGGGCCGGACGCCGGAACCAAAACCGTGAGTGCACAACAACACTGGTCAGACGGTGTGAGGATGAGCACGGCGCGAGTCTGAGATCTGCGTCGCTCTGCGGTTTCGGCTCCGGCGGCGCGGACTATGGTCGGAAGCCATGGACGGATTTCTGCTCGCGACGCCCGCCGGCGTGGTACGCGCCACCGGGACCCGTATCGCCTTCGACGACGCGGGCGCCGCGGCGGCGGCGCTGCGGGCCGGTGATGTGGAGCTGATCGTCGGCGCGCTGCCGTTCGATCCGCGGCGCCGGGCCGCGCTGAGCGCACCCGCGCAGGCCGTCCACACCGCGGGACCGTGGCGACCGGCCGCACTGCCCGCACTGCCGCAGGTGCGGGTCGTCTCCGAAATGCCCAGTGCCGCAGAACATGTAGCGCGGGTGACGAAACTCGTCGAACAGCTCAACGATCCGGGGCAGCCGCTGCGCAAGGTGGTGCTGGCGCGCTCGCTGCTCGCCGAGGCCGATGCGCCGCTGGAGCCGGAGGTGGTCGCCGCGCACCTGGTGACCCGGCATCCGCGCGCGAATGTCTACGCCGTCGACCTCACACCCGCCGGACGGCCCGGCGATACGCTGCTCGGCGCGACGCCCGAGGTGCTGGTGGCACGGCACGGCCGCACCGTCACCCTGAAACCGCTGGCCGGCACGCTGCCGCGGCTCGCCGATCCGGACGCCGACGCCGCGCAGGCACGAGAACTGCTGGCCAGCAGCAAGAATCGCGATGAGCACGCGTATGTCATCGACTGGATCCGGGAACAGCTCACGCCGGTATGCAGCGAACTGCGCATCCCCGACGGGCCCGAACTGCTGCATACGCCCGAGGTATGGCATCTGGCCACACCCATCACCGCGGAATTGCGCGATCCCGGGATCACCGCCCTCGATCTGGCGGTGCTGCTGCACCCCACCCCCGCCATCTGCGGCACTCCCACCGATCTCGCGCTCGACGCCATCAACGACCTCGAGGGCGACCGCGGCTTCTACAGCGGCGCGGTCGGCTGGTGCGACGCCCGCGGCGACGGTGAATGGGTGGTCGCCATCCGCTGCGCCGAACTCTCCGCCGACGGCCGCTCGCTGCGCGCGTTCGGCGGCGGCGGCATCGTCGCGGCCTCCGATCCGCAGGCCGAACTGGTGGAAACCACCGCCAAACTGCGTACGTTCCTCAACGGGTTGCAGTGCGCGGTGCCGGAGTAACAAACGGCCGTCGTTCGGCCACAAACGGGTTCACGCCCCTAACCGATCCCGCCCCGGCACTCCAGCATCACCCGCCCCAAGTTCGCGGCCCGGCTCGGTCTGGACTGAGTGGAGCGGGGGAGCGAAGCGGAGGAGCGGAGGGAGGGAAGACCGAGCTAGCAGGGCCGCGAACCCGCCCGGAGCGAAGCGGAGGGCCAAAGGCAGAGCCCACCTGCTAGGTTTGCTCGAGTTACGCATGCGTCGATGTATGGGAGTACCGCGATGAAGTTTGCCGTCCCTGGTGTAGCGAGCGCTGCCGGCGGAGCCTTGATCGGGCTGGCTGCGGTCCTGGTCATCACGATGGCTGCGTCGCAGGACAAGCGCCCGGACATCGACCGGAGCGGCGACGCCGGCTCATCGCTGCTCAACAACGTTGATTACGGCGCGCGCTGACCGGCTGACCTCCGATCCTGCCGCCGCGACCGGTCCGTTCGGAGACCGGTCGCCGAATATCGAACCGCTGGGCCGCCGCTGGCTGCTCGGCACCATTGTCGCCGCCTTCCTGCTGACCTTCCTGCAGGCTCCCGGCCTCACCGTGGCCGATACCAAATACGACCTGGCCCAGAATCCGCTCGGCTTCCTCACCCGCGCCGCGCACCTGTGGAGTAGCCAGGCCCCGATGGGTCAGGTGCAGAACCAGGCCTACGGATACTTCTTCCCGCACGGCGCGTTCTTCTCCCTCGGCCATCTGCTCGGCCTGCCCGCCTGGATCACCCAGCGCATCTGGTGGGCGCTGCTGCTGCTGGCCGGCTTCTGGGGCATCATCCGCCTCTGCGAAGCCCTCGGCATCGGCAGCCGCGGCTCCCGCATCATCGCCGCCATCGCCTTCGCCCTCTCCCCCCGCGTCCTCACCACCCTCGGCTCCATCTCCTCCGAAACCCTCCCGATGATGTTGGCGCCCTGGGTCTTGCTCGCCCCGGCCGCCCTCGGAGCCGCGATAACCCGCCGCCGCACCGCCGGCGACAACCCCTCGACCCGCGAAAACACCTCAGCGCCAAGCGGCCTCGCAGCAGGGGCTCGCCAGATGTGGCACGGCATCATCCATCGGCGGCCGGGCGACCCGGCCTCGGCGGCGGCGAAGCCGAGGGCGGCCGAGGCGAACGGCGCGCGGGCCCACGCTTCCGCAGCTGCTCCGGCAGCCGGCGCGGATGTCTCTGTGTCCGATGGTGGCCGGGTAGTGCGGTGGTGGCGCGGATTCCTGGCCGGCGGGGGTCAGGGATTGCGGGGGGCGGCTACTCCTGCCGGGAGCGCAATGGCGCTGGCGCTCATGGGGTCTGTGAATGCGGTGGCCACGGCGGCCGCGTTCTTGCCCGCGGCGCTGTGGTGGGTGTCGTATCGGCCCAATCGGGCGTGGTGGCGGTTCACGCGGGTGTGGATTCCGATGTTGGTGCTGGCCACGTTCTGGTGGGTGGTGCCACTGCTGTTGCTGGGCAAGGTGAGTCCGCCGTTCCTGGACTTCATCGAATCGTCCGGGGTGACCACGCAGTGGGCGTCGCTCGGGGAGGTGCTGCGGGGGACCGACAGTTGGACGCCGTTCGTCTCTCCGGAGCGGATCGCGGGTGCGGTGCTGGTGACGCAGCCTGCTGCGGTGCTGGCCACCGGGCTGCTGGCGGCCGCGGGGATCGCCGGGCTGGCCATGCGGTCCATGCCCAGCCGGGGGCGGCTCGTACTGATTCTGTGTGTGGGACTGGTCGGAATCTGCGCCGGCTATGCCGGGGATCTGGGTGGGCCGTTCGCGGAGCAGGTGCGGACCTTCCTCGACTCCGGCGGTGCGCCGCTGCGCAATGTGCACAAGCTGGAGCCGCTCATCCGGCTGCCGCTCGTGCTCGGGCTGGCACATCTGCTGAGCCGGGTGCCGCTGCCCGCCTCGGTGCCGATGCCGGTGTGGCGCAGGGCATTCGCACATCCCGAACGCGATCGCATGGTGGCGGTCGGCGCGCTGATCCTGACGGCGCTGGCACTGTCGACCTCGCTGGCCTGGACCGGGAAGCTCGCGCCGAGCGGTGCGTACGAGAAGGTCCCGGGCTACTGGCAGCAGACGGCGGATTGGCTGGCGCACAATGCCTCCGGCACCCGGGCGCTGGTGGTGCCGGGCGCGCCCTTCGCCAGTCAGATATGGGGCCTGACACGCGACGAACCGCTGCAAGCCCTGGCGAGTACACCCTGGGCGATCCGAGATTCGGTGCCGCTCAACCCACCCGGCGCGATTCGGGCCATGGATTCGGTACAGCGGCTCATCGCCGACGGGCGGCCCTCGGTGGGGCTCGCGGCCACGCTCACCGATCAGGGCATCGGAATCCTGGTGCTGCGCAATGATCTCGACCCGGAGACCTCACGGTCCACCCGTCCCATGCTCGCGCACCGCGCCATCGAAGGTTCACCGGGACTGAGCAAAATCGCGGAATTCGGCGATCCGATCGAGACCGGGCATGTGGACGGTCTGGTCGCGGACGCGGATCTGCGGCCCAGCTATCCGGCCATCGAGATCTACCGCGTCGCGGGTAGGGCACTCGGCACGCCGACCGAACTGCGCAGCGGAGTCGGCGCGCCAGATTCGTTCCCGGGCGCGTACACCGTTCCGCTGGACAGTGTTCCGGTGGTGCAGGGCGGGCCGGAGGCGCTGGAACGATTGCGGCGCAATCCCGCAACACCCAGCGGGCCGACCCTGCTGGCCGCCGATGCGGCGCAGGCGGGACTGCCGACGGATGGGGTCACAATTACCGACACACCGATGGATCGGGAAACCGACTTCGGGCGCGTCGACAACCACAATTCGGCATTGCGCGCGCCGGGCGATCCCCGGCGCACCCACAATCTGGTGCCCGACTATCCGGTGCCCGGGGCGCCGCTGGTGGAGGGCGAATGGTCCGGCGCGACCGTCACCGTCTCCAGTTCCGCGGCCGATGCCACGCAGCTGGGCGGGGCCGCACCGGGCAGTTCGACCGCCGCGGTGGTGGACGGGGATCCGTCCACGGCCTGGATCAGCAATGGCACCGAACACGCACTGGGCCAATGGCTTCGACTGGATCTGGACAAGCCGGTCAGCTCGGCCGTGCTGCATGTGACCACCAGCGGCGCCGCCATCGGCAGCCCCGTGAAGTGGCTGGAGGTGGCCACCGCCAAGGGCACCGTCGCCGCGCGCATCAGCGAACCCGGGGTGTCGGTGCCGGTCGCACTGCCGCCCGGTAAGACCGATTGGGTGAAGATCACCGCCGCCAGCACCGAGAACGGCAGCAGCGGTGGGCAATTCGGCATCAGCGAACTGAGTCTGGACAATTACGCGGACCGGGATAATCCGGTCACCGTGGATATCCGGCATCGCACCGTCCTGCCGGCCACACCCGCCGGTGCGCAGGTGCGGGGCTGGGATCTGGGCCAGGAATTCCCCGGCCGCAGTTCCTGTTTCGACTCCCCCGATCGGGTGCGCTGCAGTAAGGCATTGGCGCTGTCCGCCGAGGAACCGGGCCTGTTCGAGCGCACCCTGACCGTGCCGCAACCCCTCACCGTGACACCGGATCTGCTCGTCCGCGCACGGCCCGGACCGGCCCTGGACAACCTGCTCACCGATCACGACCGCCCCGCCGCGCACGGTCAGGCCGATGTCGCCGACCCGCGCGGCTCCGCCCTCGCCGCCACCGACGGCGATCCACGCACCAGCTGGACCGCGCCGGAGACCACGGTCCGCGAAAAGACCGGCGGCAAACCCACACTCACCATCGACCTGCCCGGGCCCACCCTGGTGACGGGCCTGGAAGTGGCGCCCGCCCTGGGTGATCTGCCCGCCCACCCGACCGCCCTCTCGGTGAACCTCGGCGACGGCCCGCAGGTCCGCACCGTCGACCCCGCCTCCGGCGTCGCCACCCGCATCGAACTGCACCCGCACGTCACCGACCGCATCGAGCTCAGCATCCAGTCGTGGGATCCCGTACTCGACCAGACTGCACTGGGTTTCGCACAGGAACAACCCCCCGGCCTCGCCGAAGTAATCGTCCTGGGCCCCGACTACCCGGCCCCCGCACCACCCGACCGCCTCCTCACCATCGACTGCGACCACGGCCCCACCCTCGCCGCCGCCGGCCGCCTGCTGCACACCACGATCACCGCCACCGCCGCCGAATTACGCTCCGGCGCACCGATTCCCGCCACGGTCTGCGCCGAGGACAGCACCACACCCGCAGACAGCAGCACCGGACCGCACGACAATCGCGTTCCGAACGGCGACTCTGCCGATCCGAACGGCGACTCGAGCGGCACCGCAACCACATTCGATCTGCCGACCGGGCCCATCGACGTCACCGTCGCCCCGACCGACCTGTTCAGCGTCGATGAGCTGCGCTTGAACCGAACCGCATCGGCTGCGGACGCCCCGGCGACTGCCGCCGGTACAGCGGCTCCCGGAAGCCCTGCGGCCCAGGCGGATCCGGCCCCCGGTGGAGCACCATCGAGCAGCGTGGCGGGTACCGCATCGGCTGGAGTGCGTGCACCTGCGGGGACTCAGCTGCTGGTGCTGCCGCTGAGCACGAATGTCGGCTGGCGGGCCGTGACTGCCGACGGGCACGTGTTGAAGCCGGTGGTGATCGACGGATGGCAGCAGGCGTGGTTGGTGCCGCCGGGGACCAAGGGGCCGTTCACCCTCGAGTTCCCGGCCGATCGGTGGTATCGGGTCGCGATCTTCGGCGGGTTGCTGCTCCTGATTCCCCTTGTGGTGCTGGCTTTCCGGAGCGCCCGCACGCCGGTCCGGGCGGACGGTCCCGCGCCGCGGACGTGGCGCAGTCGCACCGTGGGCGCGGCCGGGCTGGCCGTCGCGGCGGGGCTGATCGCCGGTCCGACCGGAATCGTGCTCACCGCACTGGGATTGGTCGCGGCGTATTTCCGGCCGCGGGAGTGGTCGCGAGTACTCGTCGCGATCGCCTTTGCGGGAACGGCGATTTCCGCTGCCGCGCTCTCCACCGGTCCGTGGCGTTCACCCGAGGGGTACATGGGCGCCTCGCTGTGGGTGCAGTTCCCCGCGCTCGTCGCGATTGTCGCGCTGGGTCTTTCCGCGCTGCCGTCGCGCCGGGACTGAATTCAGCCGACGCGGCGGCGCATCCACTGCCGCACCGGCTCTTCGACGAGCGCGAAACTGGCGGCGGCCAGCGGCAGGGTGAACGCCAGGGTCAGCACATAGACCAGCACGAAATGCCCGCGGAACGGAATGATGCCGAAGACCGGGAAGATGATCGACAGTACGGCCAGATGCCAGATGAAGATTCCGAACGACCAGCGGCCCAGGGTCGCGGCGGTGCGGCTCTCCAGCCATCGATGCCGGATATCGGGCCGCAGCACCAGCGGGGCCAGCAGGCTGAATCCGATGACCGCGCCCAGCAGCGTCTTCATGACGTACTGCCAGGGTTCGCCGTGCTTGAGCCCCTCCGGACCACCCAGATCGGTCGCGGCCAGCAGCATGGCGGCCACCGCCAGCGGCCACATCAGCCAGCGATTACCGGCGATGCGCCGCCAGTGCGGCGCCTCGAGATCGATGAGCTCGGCCAGCAGCATCCCCATGGCGAACCACGGCAGATATCCCGGCAGCCAATTGTCGGCGTGAATCGCCTCCGGCGTGGGGACCGGAATGAAATTCCAGCCCAGGAAGACGAAGGCCAGCCCGAGTATCACCGGCACCCGCCACCGCGCTCGCGCCCCGCGCAACCACACCATGGCGAAAGCCAGCAGCGGCAGCACCGCGTAGAAGGCCACCTCGACCGACAGACTCCACATCTGGGTGAGCCCGTCGGTGAGGGTGTAGGGCACGAAGACCTGCGTCAATGCGAGATTGGACAGCCACACTCGCAGTCCCGCGGTATGCGCGGCGTTCGGCAGCAGAATCAGCACCGTGCACACCACAACCCAGTAGGCGGGCAGGATGCGGGCGGCGCGATGCAGCAGATATCGACCGGCCGGAGGCGAAGCGCCGAGCCCCCGCGCGGCCGCGGCATGCGGACGCCACAGCAGGAATCCGGAGAGCACGAAGAAAACCGCGACCGCCATATCGAAGCGCTCGAGCACCCGGCCGATCACCGGATAACCCGCGGCGCCGGTTTGGAACGCCACGTGCGTGAGCATGACGCCGAGTGCGGCGAGCGCGCGCATGCCCTCCAGCGCGGGCACGAAAACGCCGGGGCGGCGGACGGATCGGGCATCGAGGTCCGCACTCGCCTCGGGTGAGGCGGCCGCCCGGACCGGCGGAACCGGTTCGGAGGGCGGGTGCAGAGTCGCTGTCATCGTGTCCAGTTTGCCTTGTCGCATGGATGTGTGATCACCCCGTGTTTGACTTCCGGCCGTTTCGCGATATTTTCCCGCCTCGGCGAGACTCTTCCGGGCCCTGGACTGTTAGTGTCGGGGCTCACGAGTGCTGTGCGGCGACCACAGTACTAATCGGAATGACCTGTTCGACGACGAGGAGAACCTGCATGGCACTGAGTGCCGGTACCAGAAGGACGGTGGCCTGCCTGCTCGTGGGGCTGGGTGCATTGCTGCTCGTCGCCGCGATCATGATCCCCACCTACACGGTGAGCCGTCTCGCGAAAACCCCGCTTGACCTGGAGATCACGACCGTCGCGACCAACGTCCCAGGAGCGCCCAGCGAAGTCCTCGACTCCAAGTCGCTGACCTCACCGACCGGTGCGGCCAAGGTCGACACCAACGTTCCGCTGTTCTCACAGCGCTTCCTCACCGTCGAAGATCCGTCGGACGCCTCGGAAATGACCATTCAGGCCGGTCAGACCCTGCGGCGCACGGATAAGCAGGGCGACACCGGCCTGCTGACCGCCCTCGTCGACCGCGTCACCATCGATCGCAAGAACGGCATGCCCGTCGATGCCGTCGACGGCGGCCCCAACGGCTCGATCGCCGCGACCGTCGACAAGAAGGGTGCGGCAGTTATGGAACCGGTGCAGCACACCGGACTGCAGTACCGCTTCCCGATCGGCACCGACAAGAAGACGTACCCGTACTTCGACGTCAATGTGCGCAAGACCTTCGACATCAATTTCGTCGAAGAGACCGAGATCAATGACATGAAGGTCTACCACTTCCAGCAGACCATCCCCGTCACCGATCTCTCCACCGTCGTCAACTCCCCCACCAACAAGCTCGCGCTGCCCGCCGAGAAGTGGGGCGTGGACGGCGGAGACACCCCGATCACCATGACCCGCTTCTACACCAACACGCGTGACGTGTGGGTGGAGCCGAAGACCGGCACGGTCATCAAGGGTGGCGAGCAGATCCACCAGTTCTACGCGCGCGATGCCGCCAAGCCCGAGGTCACCGTCCTCAACGCGCACCTGGTCTTCGATGAGAACACCATCGAATCGCAGATCTCCGTGGCCAAGACGAATATCGACAAGCTGTCGCTCTACGGCCGCACGCTGCCGATCGTGTTCGGCATCCTCGGCGCCATCGCCCTGATCGCCGGCCTGGTCATCGGCCTGCTCGGCGGTAATGGCAACGGCGGCACCCCCGTCCGCCGCGTCTCCCCCGCCGCCGGTGGTCCGGCTCCCGGTGGTCCCGCGCCCGGCGCCACGTTCCCCTCGAACCCTCCGCAGGGCCGAGTGGACCATTTCGCCGACGCCCCCACCCAGCAGATCGACATCAGCAAGACGCAACAGATCGACATGGACAAGAATCCCTGATCGGATTCGTCCCAGCGGCCCCGCACCTGCGAAAGGTGCGGGGCCGCTCCCGTTTCCGACCTCGGCGCGCATCCCCGCACTCGCTGCCGGAGGTCCCACCCGACCGCACAGCCCGCATCCGAACTTCACAGCCGCTACCTAGGTGTGCGGCACGGACGTGGGCTGTGCGGTTACCCCGAGGGTGAGGTTCCGGCGGAGTCGGGTGCGGTGTTGTGACTTCGGCGAGGCAGAGCCTTTCGGGCGCGAGGCGGATGTGGAACGGGGTGGGAGGGGAGCGGCGGGAGGGGGATGGGAGCATTGCGGGCGTGTCCGTTGTACGTCGTCTACCCGTGGTCGCGGACCTGACGTTGGTGACGGCGGGGGCCATGACGGCGAATGTGGCGGGGTATCTGCTGCAGTTGCTGGCCAGTCGGTGGCTGGGGGTTACCGGATACAGCTCGTTCGCGAGTCTGCTCGCGGTGCAGCTGCTGTGCGCGGTGCCCGCTCTGGCATTGCAGAACGTGGTGGCGCGCGAGATCGTGCGCGGGGCGAGTGTTGCGGCGGCGCGGGGGCTGGCGCTGCGATGTGCGGGACTGGTCGCGGTGGTGGCCGTGCCGCTGATTCCCCTGGTGAGTGCGGTGCTGTCGGTGAGCTTCGCGGCCTCGGCCGCCGCGCTGTGCGCCGCGCCCGTGCTGGTGCTGCTCTCCGGTGAGCAGGGGATATTGCAGGGGCGCAGCCGATTCCGCGAGTTGGCCATTGTGCTCGGCGGGGCCGGAATGGCGCGGGTGACACCAGCGGTGGTGGTTCTCGCGGCGGGTGGGGCAACCACAGCCGCACTGTGGGCTGCCGCAGCCGGAATCGCTGTCGCGGCACTCGGTGCCCGCCGGATGACGGACCTCACCGAGACTCGCACTGCCGATTTCGTGCGGACCATCGCGCCCGCCCCCAGCGGCGGCGCGACGTCCAGCACAACGGTTTTCGACGGTGCGGCCACGTCCAACGCACCGGCACTCGACACTGCGGGTGCCTCCGGCTCACCAGTTCGCGAAAGTGTGCCGACCTCTAACTCCCCGGTTCTCGAGGGTGCGGGAGCTACTGGTGTGGCGGGTCTCGATGGTGGCGCAGCCGTTCTAGATCCGGCTGGGGCTCGGGGTGGGGTGGGTCTTGCGGGGCGGGTGCGGGGGTATGTGGGTGGGGTCGGTCCGGTGTTCCGGGCGGTGCAGGTGCAGGCGGCGCTGATGGCCCTGTCGGCGGCGGATTTGATTGTTTCGCGAATCGTGCTCAGCGAGAGCGATGCTGGGCGGTACGCGCTGGGTGCCATTGCCGCGAAGATCGCGTTCTGGCTGCCGCAGGCGGTGGGGGTGGTGCTATATCCGCGGATGGCGCAGCCGCAGCATTCCGCGCGGGCTGTGCGGTCGGCGCTCGCCGTACTGGTGGGGGTCGGGGCGGTGGCGGTGGCGGGTGCGGCGGTGGCGGCGCCGCTCGCGCCGATGCTCGCCGGGCACGATTACGCGCCGGTGCAGGGACTGCTGTGGATGTTCGCGCTCAATGGCGCACTGCTCGCGGTGCTGCAGGGTGCGCTGCTGTCCGCCATCGCGGCGGATCGGACGGCTCCGGCCGCCATCACCTGGCTGGGTCTGGCTGTGGGCGTGGGCGTCATGCTGACCTGCACGCATTCGGTGTCGAGCTTGATCATGGTCGCGACAGCCGCGTCCGCGGTCACCACCCTCGTCATTACGATCCTCGCCTTGCGCACCGCGCGGGAAGCGGGCGAAAGGGCTTCGAGCGTCCCCGGTTTCGGTGCGAGCGGCGCATAGGGTGCCGGTGTGAGTGTGCGGGGCCGCGAGCGGCGGTGGGCCGGGCTGGTGCCCGCCGGGTACAGCCTGGCGCTGGCGCTGCTGGTACTCGGGCCGCTGCTGGGCCCGGGATACCTGCTGCTCCGCGATGCCGTCAGCACCCCGCGCTCATACCTCACCGATTCAGCACTGGGACTCGGTGATGCCGCGCCCCGCGCCGTCCCCCAGGACGCGCTCATCGCCACCCTCTCCCCGGTCATCGACGGCGGCCTGATCGTCAAAGTCATCCTGCTGGCGGCACTTTGGCTCGCCGGCTGGGGCGCCGCCACCCTCGCCCGCGACCTGCTCCGCGTCTCCACCGGACCTCAACTGGTGGCCGCCACCCTCGCCATCTGGAACCCCTACGTCGCCGAACGCCTCCTGCAGGGCCACTGGAGCCTCCTCACCGGCTACGCCGCCCTCCCCTGGATTGCCCTCCTGGCCACCCGCTTACGCGCCGCCGCGGTCGTACCCGCGGCGGCAATCGACGCAGCCATACCTGCCGACCCGCCGGTTGTGGTGGCAGGTGCGGCGCGGCTCTGCGGTCTCTCTTCTCGCCGATGCGTCACCTGGGCTGCGCTCGGGGGATGGCTGGCGGCTGCGGGACTGACGCCGACTGGCTCACTGTTGGCCGGGTGTGTGGCATTCCTGCTGGTCGGGCGGAGGAATTTGGCTGGCGCAGTGGGGCTTTGGATCGTGGCGGCGGCGCCGTGGCTGGCGGCTACCGCACTCGCGGGAACGGGGGCCGAGCCATCGGATCCGGCGGGCGTGGCTGCCTTCGCGGCGCGGGCGGAGCCTTGGCTCGGGACACTGGGCAGCTTGGCGGGATTGGGCGGGATCTGGAACAGCACCGCTGTACCCGACTCCCGTACAACCTTTTTCGCGCTGATCGGCACGGTGCTGCTGCTCGGACTGGTCGCGACCGGCGTACACGCTGTCATCGGCAGGCGACCGCTCTCGGCCGGCGCAACAGCGAGGATCAGCCAGAGCGGCAATGGTGGTTCGCACACAGGCACATTCGGCTCCGGCGCGGAGGTGAGTATCGGCGAGGACAGCTCGGAGGCCGCGGGTCCGCATACGTGTCGGGTACTGATCGCAATAGCGGTTGCGGCCGTGGTGCTACCGGCGCTCGGGGCGACGGGGTGGGGACTTTCGGCCGGGGAATTCCTGGTGACGAAGGTGCCGGGGGCGGGGCTGCTGCGGGATACGCAGAAATTCGTGGCGCTGGCCATGCCCGGATTCGCGCTGTGCGCGGCGGCCGGATGCCGGGCGGTGTCCGAACGTATTTCGGCGGGACGAGCCGGCACTTCAGACCCGATCGCCGAGCACAGCGCAATGGCGCACGGCGCAATCGCCGAGCACAGCGCAATGGCGCACGGCGCGATCCCCGAGGATAGCGCGGTGACGCGCGACCGGAATGCGGGTGCTCGAATCGGCGGGGTCGCGGCGGTTTTCATTGTGCTCATGCTCGTGGCGCTGCCTGATCTGGCCTGGGGTGTGGGCGGGGCACTGCGGCCGGTGCGGTATCCGGGTGGGTGGGAGCGGGTGGCCGGGATGGTCGAGGCGCCGGGGGATGTGGCGGTACTGCCGGGCGGGATGTTCCGGAAGTTCCGATATTCCGGTAGCGCACCGGTTTTGGATCCGGCGCCGCGCCTGCTGCCGCGAGATGTGCTGCAAACGGGCGAACTTCCGGTGCACGGTGCGACGGTGTCCGGGGAGGGTGTGCGGGCGCATACGGCCGAGCAATTGCTGCTGCGCGGCGGCTCGGCACGCGAGCTGGCCGATCTGGGAGTGGGATGGGTACTGGTCGAGCGCGGCACGCCCGGCCCGCTGGGCGAATCGAAAACCACACTGGCCGAACTGAACTCGGTCTACAGCGATGCCGATCTACAGCTCTATCGGGTGCCGGGCAGCATTGCCGATCACGATGCGTCTGCTTCTTCGCGGCGGATTGCCGGGGCGGCGCATCTCCTGTGGGCCGTCCTACTCTGCGGCGGAATCCTTTCCGCGGCAGCACATATGGTCAGTCTTTCGGGAATCCCACAACGAATCCGACGAGAATCACGACCACGCTGATCACGACGATTATGGGAATAATCCACATACCTACGAGGCTACGACCCGCAGTAGTGCATTGCTATGGCTGCAGGACAGCGCTTCCGGCGACAAGTCCGGACATCCGTTCCCCGCGCGCTACCGCCGACAGCACGTGGAAGACCCCGTTTCCGGTTTGCTCCCAGGAGAATTCGCGCGCTCGCGCCCGGGCCTTCTCCCCCAGTACCGTCCGTGCTTCGGCATTGCCGAGCAGATCGCCCACGGCCTCGGTCAGTTGCGCCGCATCGTCCACGAGGACTCCGGTCACGCCGTCCACGATGGAATCGGTGAGCCCGCGGGAGCTGCGGTAGCCGACCGTCGGCACACCGTGCTGCGCCGCCTCGATCACCGCCAGGCCCCAGCCCTCCTTGCGCGAGGGCAGCACATGCACCCAGGCGCGGGACAGCAGTTCGTGTTTGCGGTGTTCGTCGACATGCCCGTGGAAGGTGACGGCGTCGGCTATGCCCAGTTCATCGGCGTGCGCGCGGAGGTTTCCGGCCCACCAGCCGCCGCCGATCACATCCAGGTGCAGTCCGGGAACGCGCCCGCGCAATCCCGCGACCACGGCCATGGCGTCTTCGATCTGCTTGTGCGGCACCAGCCGGGACAGCACGACAATGCTCGGATGCTCGGTGCGGGTGCTGTCGTCTCCGGCGGTGACCTGCGCGGGCACGGCCTCGGCGCCATTGCGCACCACCGCAATTCGAGTTCCCTCGACGCCCAGCGCGGTCAGTTCCTCGGCCGACGGCAGTGACACCGTCAAGTATTGATTGCCCCGGTGCACGCGCGGCGACAGCCGGGACTCGATCCACCAGCCGATCCGCCCGACCAGTCGTCCCGCGACCGGCCACTGCTCCCGATGCCCGTGATGCACCAGCACCACCGTCGGCGCGGCCGCCGCGGCCTGTGCGAAGAAGGGGATTCCGTTCTGGGTGTCGATCACCGCATCCGGCCGCACCCCGCGCAACGGCCCGACCCCGAGCCGGCCCAGGGCGATCGCGGCCAGCGCCCGCGGATACACGGTGTACCGCCCACCACCCCGGCTGATATCGATCCCCTCGACATGCTCCCGCCGGGCCGCGCCCGCATACCGCGCAGTCCGCAGCGTCACCTTCACGCCCCGGGCCGCCAGCTGCGCCCCCACCTGCTCCAGATACCGCTCACTCCCCCCGCCCTGCGGATGCCCGGTGTCGCGCCAGCACAGCAGCAGCACTTCACGCACGGGACGATCTCCAGGGTCAATGGCAGGGGGACAGCGAACAATGCGCTCCACCATATAACCCAGCCCCCGGTCTTGACCCAGCACCGGCCACCCGACTTTGTACCGACCGGCTCGTCACAGCAGCGTGCCGCGGCCGGTTTACCCCGCGGGGGCAGCCACCAGGCGCGGATGGACAGCTACCGCCTTCGAAAAAGGCGACGACCGATTTCGCGAGGATCGGGGTAACTCCCGGGGCACCCCCGGACCTTGTCACCCGCCTGACCGCGGCACGGATGCTCGGCCGGTGGGGGCACTTACCTGCCCGCCGAAGTTCCGGGGAGGCGGAACAGGCACGTGTCACTGTGCGAGACTGCTCGGCGTGCTTCGAGCCGAGGGGACCCATTCCGGAAGACCGCGTTTTGCCCGGCGGGCCACGTTGCGGCGGTCGCTACGGCTGCTGGGGAGTTTCCGGTTCGAACAGACCGATCCCGGGCTGTTCTACGGCGGTGTGGCCACCGATACGGCCGATCTGGTGGCCGATTTCTATCGGGATCTGACGGGGCGGTCGCTGCGCGGCACCATTGTGCTGGACGTGGGCGGCGGGCCCGGATATTTCGCGGACGAATTCGAGCGCGCGGGGGCGCGGTATCTGCCGGTGGAACCGGATCCGTCGGAGATGCATGCGGCGGGGTTGCGCGTGGCGGGCGCGGTGCGCGGATCGGGAATGGCGCTGCCCTTTCGCGACAATGCCGTAGATGTCTGCATTTCTTCGAATGTGGCCGAACATGTACCGCAGCCGTGGGTGATGGCCGAGGAAATGCTGCGTGTCATCAAACCCGGTGGGCTGATGGTCTTTTCGTACACCGTGTGGTTCGGCCCGTTCGGCGGGCACGAGACCGGGCCGTGGCACTATCTGGGCGGAGAGTTCGCGGCACGGCGATACCGGCGGAAGCAGGGGCGGGAGCCGAAGAACCGATTCGGCACCTCATTGTTCGCGGTGGGCGCGGCCGAGGGGCTGCGCTGGGCACGGCAGACACCGGACGACGTGCAGGTGCTGGCCGTTTTCCCGCGCTATCACCCACGGTGGGCCTGGTGGGTGGTGCATGTTCCGGCGGTGCGTGAACTACTGGTGAGCAACCTGGTGGTGATTGCGACGAAACAGGACTCAGCGCTGCAGTCTGCCGCGCCGCCAGATTCTGCCTAATCCGCCGGTGCATTCCGGTTCGCTCCAGGGTGACTCCTGGGTTGCGAGCCCGACCGTCTCCATTGCTGTGAGCCCGACCCGGCCGGCCAGCTCATTCACTGCGGCAACGGCTTCCGCTGCCTGCAACGCCGCAGCAGCCTGCTCGGTGGTGAGGGTGCGGCCCGGCAGGAATGACACCACCCAGCCGCCGACCCCCACGCTTTTCGCCTGATGAGGGGTGAGATCACTTGTCATCAACGATCTGTCGACCACTTGCACCGCCATGACTCGGACTCCCCTGTGCGGTAACGGTTCATGTATCGAGCGAGCTATCTGCAATAGCTATAAAGCATGCTCGCTACAGGTGCCGAATGCAATAGTGCGTTTCACGAAAAGCGAACCGACAGGTTGGGATTCGATTCTCCCATATGCCAAGAGTTAGCCCGAGGTATGCGGAAGTAGTTGCGCGCCTTGCCCTCCGGTACCGCTCAGAGGTCGGCGACGACCAATCGCAGCACCGGCTGACCCTTGCGCGCCGCACCGCGCGTACTTTCGACGACCTCCACCTGCCAGCCCGGCGGCAACACCCGCTGCAACTGACCGGCAGCCCGCTGCATCGGCGTACTCGCGGGCACCACAGGACTTTCGGTGAACTCGGGAAAAATGAAAGAGTCGATGTCCACAGCGGTCATGCCGTTCGCCTACCTCTCACCAATGGAACCCAGGACGTCTTGAACCAGTGCGTAGTGAACCCAGTGCGCGTCGAGCGAGTAACCGGCCTAGAGAGGAAAACAAAAGAGAGGCACGGCAACCAGAATAGCAGCAGCTAATTAATAGCAACCGGCCAGAACGGTCGGTCGAGCGAAGCCATGCAGAGCATAGGACACCAATAGGCAAACCGAATTGCGAACCGCGTTTCAGGAACGAGTTCACCGGCCGACAAATAGACCGAAGAGTCGAATTTCAGTTCCGTCCCGCTCAGCGGGACGCTCGTCCGGACAATCTTCCGGACAATGGGGAGCAAAACTGTAACGTGTTCTCATGGAGTACCAGAGTCTGTTCATCGGCGGCCGCTGGACCGCACCCGCCGGCACCGAGACCATCCCCGTCGTATCCCCGGCCACCCTCGAAACCGTCGGCAGCGTCCCCAAGCCCACCCACGCCGACGTCGACGCCGCGGTCCGGGCCGCCCGTCACGCCTTCGATCACGGCCCCTGGCCGACCACCCCGCCCGAGGAGCGCGCCGAAGTCCTCGCCCGCGCCTCCCAACTGCTCGATCAGCGGTCGGAGGCGCTCGCCGCGGCACTCTCGGCCGAGACCGGCGCCCCGACCATGGCCGCCGTCACGCTCAACACCTTCCCCGCCAAGGGCACACTCGACTTCTACGCCGGGCTCGGAAAAGTCTTCCCCTGGAACGAAACCCGCACCGGCATCTTCGGCACCACCCGGGTGATGCGCGAACCCGTCGGCGTGGTCGCGGCCGTGATCGCCTGGAACGTGCCGCTGTTCCTGGCCATGAACAAACTCGCGCCCGCACTGCTGGCAGGCTGCACGGTCATCCTCAAGCCGGCGCCGCTGACACCGCTCACCGCGAATCTGCTCGCCGACATCTTCGCCGAGGCCGGACTGCCCGAGGGCGTGCTTTCGGTGCTCCCCGCCGATGCCGAGGTCTCCGAATACCTGGTCTCGCATCCCAGCGTCGACAAGGTCACCTTCACGGGCAGCTCCGCGGTCGGCCGGAAGATCGCGGCCATGGCGGGCAGCCAGCTCAAGCGCTGCTCCCTCGAACTCGGCGGCAAATCGGCCGCAATCCTGTTGCCGGACATGGATATCGCCGATATGCCCAAGCTCGCCTTCGCGGGCCTGATGAACAGCGGCCAGGCCTGCGTCGCCCAGACCCGCATCCTCGCGCCGCGCAGCCGGTACGACGAGATCCTCGACGCGCTCGCGGAATCCACGCGCGCCTTCCCGCTCGGACTGCCCACCGATCCGAATGCCCAACTGGGCCCGCTGATCTCGAAGACGCAGCGCGAACGCGTCGAAGGCTATATCGCCAAGGGCAAGGACGAGGGCGCGCGCCTGCTGCTCGGCGGCGGCCGCCCCGACGACCTCCCCGGCTACTACGTCCAGCCCACCGTCTTCGCAGATGTCACGAATTCGATGACCATCGCCCGCGAGGAGATCTTCGGCCCCGTGCTCTCGGTCCTGCCCTACGACACCGAGGACGAGGCGGTCGCCATCGCCAACGACTCCGATTACGGGCTCGCGGGATCGGTGTGGACCACCGATATCGAACACGGCGTCTCCATCGCCTCCCGCGTCCGCACCGGCACCTACGCCATCAACTGGTACGCCTTCGACCCCTGCGCCCCCTTCGGCGGCTACAAAACCTCCGGAATCGGCCGCGAGAACGGCCCCGAGGGCCTGGACGCCTACTGCGAGCAGAAGTCCGTCCTCATGCCCATGGGCATGTAACTGTCCCGCCTCCCCGCACCTTTAGCGCCGGGAGTTACGAAAACGGCCCGCCCACACCGGTTCGGTGCGGGCGGGCGGTTTCATGTCAGGGAGTGTGGGGGCGGAGCCCCCACGAGTTGCGCTTGTTGCGCACTTATCCCAGACGCTCCTTGAGAGCTTCGAACTCGTCGCGGATGCCGGAGGGCAGCTTGTCGCCGATGAACTCGAACCACTCCTCGATGAGCGGGATCTCCTTCTTCCACTCCTCGGAGTTGACCAGCAGCGCCTCGTCGACATCGGCGGCCACCACGTCCAGGCCCTCGAGGTCGAGGTGCGCGGCGGTGGGGACATTGCCGATCGGGGTGGGCTCGGCCTGCGAGCTGCCCTCGATGCGGCCGACGATCCACTCCAGCACGCGGGAGTTCTCGCCGAATCCGGGCCACAGGAAGCGGCCGTCCGCGCCGCGGCGGAACCAGTTGACGTAGAAGATCTTCGGCAGCTTGTTCGCGTCGGCGTTCTTGCCGATATTGATCCAGTGGTTCAGGTAGTCGCCGACGTGGTAGCCGAGGAACGGGATCATGGCCATCGGGTCGCGGCGGACGGTGCCGACCTTGCCCTCGGCGGCGGCGGTCTGCTCGGAGGAGAGCGTCGCGCCCATGAACACGCCGTGCTGCCAGTCGAAGGACTCGGTCACCAGCGGGACGGTGGTCTTGCGGCGACCGCCGAAGAGGATGGCCGAGATCGGCACACCCTGCGGATCGTCCCATTCGGGGGCGAGGGTGGGGCACTGCGACATCGGGGTGCAGTAGCGCGAGTTCGGGTGCGCGGCAAGCGTCTCCGACTCCCGCTCGTACCAGTCGTTGCCCTTCCAGTCGATGAGGTGATCGGGCGAGCCCTCCAGGCCCTCCCACCACACATCGCCGTCATCGGTGAGCGCGACATTGGTGTAGACGGTATTGCCGGCGTCGATGGTGGCCATCGCGTTCGGGTTGGAGCTGTGGTTGGTGCCCGGCGCGACGCCGAAGAAACCGAACTCCGGGTTGACGGCGTACAGCTGACCGTCCGGGCCGAAGCGCATCCACGCGATGTCGTCACCGAGGGTCTCGGCGCGCCAGCCGGGGATGGTCGGCTGCAGCATGGCGAGGTTGGTCTTGCCACAGGCCGACGGGAAGGCGGCGGCAATGTAGTACGCCTTGTTCTCCGGCGAGATCAGCTTGAGGATCAGCATGTGCTCGGCCAGCCAGCCCTCGTCGTGCGCCATCGCGGAGGCGATGCGCAGCGAGTAGCACTTCTTGCCCAGCAGCGCGTTGCCGCCGTAACCCGAACCGTAGGACCAGATCTCACGGTCCTCGGGGAAGTGGGTGATGTACTTGGTGTCATTGCACGGCCACGGCACATCGGCCTGGCCCTCGGCGAGCGGGGCGCCGACCGAGTGCAGCGCCTTCACGAAGGGCTTGTCGGTGCCGAGCTTCTCCAGCGCGGCGGTACCGGCGCGGGTCATGACGCGCATCGACACCACGACGTACTCGGAGTCGGTGAGCTCCACACCCAGCTTGGGGTCCTCGGCGCCGAGCGGGCCCATGCAGAAGGGCACCACGTACATGGTGCGGCCCTTCATCGAGCCGCGGTACAGCTCGGTCATGGTGGCGCGCATCTCGGCGGGGTCGACCCAGTTGTTGGTCGGACCGGCGTCTGCTTCGTTGCGCGAACAGATGTAGGTGCGAGATTCGACGCGGGCGACGTCGGAGGGATCGGAGAGAGCGAGGTACGAGTTGGGCTTCTTCGCCTCGTTCAGCTTCTTGAAGGTGCCCGCGGCGACGAGCTGCTCGGAGAGCCGCACCGCCTCCGCCTCGGAACCATCCGACCAGACCACGCGGTCGGGCTGGGTGAGTTCTGCGACCTCCTGTACCCAGGCAAGCAGTTCCTTGTGCTCGGTGGGCGCGGTGCCATCGTGTAGACCAGGAATGGTCGCTGAGGTCATGAAACAACTCTCCTGAGATGGGTGGCCCGGGGTGCTCGCGACACCGAGTGCCACCAATTGCGGCAAGGCACCCACCAGTCTTGCCGATAGCACGTCCCGGCTGGACGGCGTACAAGGACCAAGCGGACGCCCAGGTTCCTGCCATAGAGGTTAACGCCATATATCCCGGCGTATGGAATCGGGTTGTCCAGTCGGTACCGGGTCGAAACCTTCAACCAGCGACTATGCGAAATCGAGTGCGCCAATGTCACGTTCGCATGCCGCCAGAAGCGCAGGTCGCCGTTGCGCCGCCTGCCGCAATTGCGCCTCCAATTCCCCTACCCTGCGGTCTGTTTCGACCAGGTGCGCCGTCGTGGTCCGCACCACGTGATCGGTGAGCCGCTCCTCCGCCTCCACCAGTGCCGTCGCCACCCGCTGCTCCAACTGCGCCTTCACGTTGACCAGGGCATCCGCCACCCACTGGCGTAAATGAGCGCGATCAGCCAGCTGCCTGCGCGCCCGCACCACCCACCCCGCCGCGGCCGCGCCGAGCAGCAGACTGACCGGCGCCAGCGCGTAATCCACCGCCTCCCACAGCGCCAGCGGCAGCACCACCAGCCGCCCCAGCCCGAACCCTGCCGAGGCCCCTAACGCGATCATCAGATGATCTTCGACACCCCCGCAGCGCGGTTCGGGCTCCGAACCCACCCGCGGTCGCCGCTCCGGCTCCGTGGACAACGCCCCGACCTGCGCCGACACACCCGCCCCGGCCGTCGGCCCGCGATTTCCGGCCAGTTCCGATGTGCGAACAGCCTTCTCGACCAGTTCATCCAATGCAGCGAGCCGCTGAAAGCTCGCACGATCGATCTCCCGTGTGATCTTTTCCACCGAATTCTGTAATCCCTGCGGAAATCCCCCCAGCCCGCTACGCGGCAACCGCTCGATATCCGCCCGCGCCCCCGCATTGAGCGCCCGAACCCGCACCCCGACCTCGTGCAGCAGATCCACCCGAGCCAAATGCAACCGATTCCGCAGCATCCCCATCGCCGCCCCGCGCCCACCGTCATTCACCGCCAGCAACGTCGCCCGCTCGGCCCGCAACCCCGCAACATCCCCACCACTACGCAACTTCTCCAGCTCCCCCTCGATCCGCCGCCGCGTCTCGGCAATCACCCGCGCCCGCACGATCTCCACCTGATCCCCGGCAGCCCCCGCTCCGGCCGCCGCCACCAGCCGCGCATGCAGCATCGCCACACCCGACCGATCTGCCAGCGCCGCATCCCCATTCGCCCGCGCCACCACCGCCATCCGCGCCGAAACCGGGACGATCTCGGCCGGACCATCTGCCGAGAGCAGAGCCTCATCCCGCGCCAACACCTCCCGCCACTCTCGATGCACATGAAACCCATCGAGAGCGAACACAATCCGCGTCCCGTTCGCGCGCAACCCCTGGACCACACCCGCCATGTCCCGCCCGATGGGCGAACCCCCGTCCAGGAGAAGACAAGCGACCGGATCCAGCCGTTCCGCACCGACACGGGCAGCCCCGTCGACTTCTACAGGGAGTAACTCGACCCGAGGCGTCAACCGCGCCAGTTCGGCACGCAACAGCACAGAGTTCGTCTCCTGTCCGCCGATCAGTGCCACCGGCGCCACCCGCATGCCCGTACTGCTCCGCACGGCCAGCAGCAGGGCCAGGCCATGCGGATTCCACCGCATCACCACCGCTTCCGCCGCGACCGGAAGCGCCGGTACCACGCCGGACGATTCAGGCACCGATACCTCGTGTGATCCCGGCGAAACTTCGGGCGATCCGGCCGAATCAGACCGCGACCCCGTCGATGCCAGCGGACCCAGCGGCAGCGACATCGGCTTCGCCGCAACCGAAGACAATGCAGAATCCCGCTCGACGGGGTAGGGCGACTGCTCGTCGGCCGGCCGACTCTCCGGCGGGCTGACCGGATCGCTGAACCGCGGTACCGGTGAGCTGTCGGGCCGACTCGGATCGGACGGTGGTGAGATCGCGCGGGGCGGCGGCAAATTCAGCTCGGAGGATGACCAGGGCGCCGGTTCGGCCGCAGGTGGTGGCCCAGCCGATGCTCCCGGCGACGCGAGGGCCAAATGTGTTGGCGGGAGGCTCAATCCGGACGGTTCGGGCGACGGATGAGGGTCCGGGCGTTGCGGGCCGACGGGCAGCTCGGCAGGCCCCGGCTCCTCGGCCTGAGTGCCGGGTTTGCCTAGGGCTTGGCGGGTGCGGGGATTCGGTCCAACACCCGTTATTCGTTGTCGGGGGCGGGATCGGCTTGGTGGGTGGGAGATTCGGGGGTCAGGCGGCTTGTGGCTTCTTGGTAGCGGCGGTGGAGTTCGTGGTGGAGGGGGTCTATGCCGCTGGCGGAGTGGAGGATTTGGAGGAGGGACCGGGGGTGGAGGGCGGGGTTGTGGCGGAGGGCGGTGAGGGCGCAGGAGATGCCGTAGAGGTCCCAGCGGGTCAGGAGGGTGCGGCGGGCAGGGGTGTCTTCGGCGATGGCGGGGTCGGTGAAGAGGTCGGGGGTGAGGGTGAAGGCGGGGTCGGTTCGGGTGCGGTGGCGGTGCAGGGTGCGGAGGTCGGCGTCGGTGAAAGTGCCTGCGCGGGTGTGGACGGCGAGGGAGGCGACCGCGGGGAGGGTGCGGAGGCCGAGGGTCGCGGTGTGACGGTCGGCGGTCAGGGCGGCGTCGGACCAGCGGGTGCCGATGGCGTCGGCCTTGTTCAGGACCACAAGGGTGCGGTCCGGGGACAGGGTGGCGAGGACGCGGCGATCGGCGGGGTCGAGGACGCCGGGCAGGACATAGAGAATGAGGTCGCCGTCCAGGACCGGATCCGGTTGCCCGGGGACGTCGATGGGCGCTGTTTCTTCGGCGGATATGAGCGACAACGCATTTCGCACGGTGGATTTACCGGCGCGGGAGCGGCCGGTCACCTGGATGCGCGGTGGTCGCCCGGCCGACACGCAGGGCAGCTTAGTCGGCGTGCGTTGTGCGCGCGGAGATTTCGGCGGAGCGGGTGGGGTGCGGATCACGCACTGTGGGATAGCAGTGATGAGCTGCGGGTCTATCTGTGCGACAGCACAATTCGGTGCAACTGCTCTTCACAGATACCCCGAACTACCCTAGTGTTCGAACCGATCGACTGTTCATTCGACAGCGGCACACGACGGCTCCCTCGGGTCCGACAGCCGGACTCACTCTGGGAGGTTGCGATGACCACGACTGCCGACGATGACCTAGGTATGACCGATTCACCTGCGGGACAGTTCGATCCAGCCCCCACGCGCGCCGCCGACCGGCCGACCGCGCGACAGCCTCGGACACCCGTACGCCGGAGCGCTTCGCAGCGTCCGCTGCCGCCGAGCCGGGATCCGTTCCTCCGCCCGCCCAGCGGTTTCGCCGCGCAGGCCCCCGGCACCCTGCTGCGCAGTCGCCCGGTGGAATTGGCGCTGTTCGGACTGGTATCCCAGCAGGTGACAGCATGGCAGCTGCTGTACCGCAGCAGTGATCTGCACGGCCGGGCGGAGGTCGCGATCACCACGGTGCTGCTGCCGAAGGGCGCGGCGCCGGATGCGGATCGGCCGCTGCTGGTCTTCGGTTCGGCCATGGATGCGGTGACCGATCGCTGTGCGCCCTCGTACGCGCTGCGCAAGGGCGCGCTGTCGCCCGGTTCGATCACGCAGCTGGAGTGGCTGCTGGTCGCCAATGCGGTACGGCGCGGCTGGGCGGTGAGCATCGCCGATCATGAAGGCCCGCAGGGCGGTTTCGGAGTGCCACGCGAGCCCGGCTACCGCTCACTCGACGGTGTGCGCGCGGCATTGCGTTTCGCCCCGCTGGGATTGCGTCCCGATACGAAGATCGCGGTGTGGGGTTATTCGGGCGGCGGTATGGCCAGCGCCTGGACCATCGAGATGGCTCCCGAGTACGCCCCCGAGCTGAATATCGTCGGCGCCGCGCTCGGCGCGCCGGTGGGTGATCCGGGCGAGGTGTTCCTGCGTTTGAACGGTGGCGCGTTCGCGGGATTCCCGGCGATCGTCATAGCCGCACTGCATCGCGTGTATCCGGCCATGGCCGAGGTGGTCCGCGACGATTTCACCGATGAGGGCCGCCGCCTGCTCGAGCGTGTGCAGACGCTCGGCCCGCTCGCCGCACTTCCGCTGCTGATCGGCCGCCGCCTGGAAAACTATCTGAACCGGCCGCTCGATGACGTGCTGCCCCAGCTCACGGAGATGTTCGACGATATCCGCCTCGGCAGCGCGGCTCCGGCATGTCCCGTTCTGGTGATACAGCCGATTCACGATCAGGTCATCGGCGTCGCGGGAATCGACGGTCAGGTGCAGCGCTACCGGGAGGCGGGCGCCGCGGTCTGGTACATCCGGGATCGGCTCAGCGAGCACTTCTCGATGCTGCCGCTCTGCACTCCACTGAGCCTGGATTGGCTGGCCGATCGCATCGCCGGGAAAACTCTCACGGAACCCACAACCAAGACCGTCTGGTCGGTAGCCCTGGAGCCGTCGCACTGGCGCGGATTGGTGGAATTGGCAACTACCGCAATGCGTGTCACGTTCGGATGGGCTCTCCGGCAGGAGTCCGAGCCGGTCGCCGCCGAGGCGTCGGGCCTGGCAGCCTGAGTGATGGCACACGCCCGAACGCCTAGTCGATTGCCGCGCTAATCACCTGATACTGGACAATGGACGCCGTGAACGACGCCGCGAACCACACTGCCGAGTCAGTCCCCGGGCCGCGGTCCGCCGACCTTGCCGGTGACGGCGATCACGCCGCCCGCGAGGGTGTCGACCGCGCCGGTATCGATCGCGCCGATCGCGGCAACCGCCTCTACCCCCGGGTCACCAGCTTCCGCTCGCGCCGCGGCGCACTCACCCCGCAGCAGCAGCAATCCTGGGAGCGGATGTGGCCGCGCATCGGCCGCGACGTCTCCGACGAGAAGCTGGACGCCGACGCCTGGTTCGGCCGCAGCGCACCGCTGATCGTCGAGATCGGTTGCGGCACCGGCACAGCCACCGCCGCCATGGCGCAGGCCGAGCCGGAGTTCAATCTGATCGGCGTCGAGGTCTACAAGCCCGGTGTGGCGCAGCTGGTGCAGCGCGTCGAGCGCGAGCAGATCGAGAACATTCGCATTCTGCGCGGCGATGCCGTGGATGTGCTCGAGCATATGGTTGCTCCGGAGTCGCTGACGGGTGTCCGAGTGTTCTTCCCGGACCCCTGGCCGAAGGCGCGCCACCACAAGCGCCGGCTGCTGCAGTCCGCGACCTTCACACTCATCGCGAGTCGCCTGCGTCCCGGCGGCGTGTTGCACGTCGCCACCGATCACGCGGATTACGCCGAATGGATTGCCGAGGTGGGAAAGGGAGAATCCCAGCTCATTGGCATGAATGAGGCAACGGGTGGGGATTCCGCAAGGTACCTTGAAACCGCACCGATCGGTTTTGAACGTCCGATTACCAAGTTCGAAGGAAAAGGACTCCGCGCGGGTAGCGCCATCACGGAGTTCATCTGGGGGAAGATCGAATCATGAGCGTCAGTGAGATGGCCCCGGAGGTCGCGGATGTTGCCGAAATAATGCACGGCACTGCATCGTCCGAACTAACGGGCGCCGTGGGCGTGGGTGGCACCAGCACCGATTTACGGCGCGTGCTGCTCGTCTGGGATGCGCCCAACCTGGATATGGGTCTCGGCGCAATTCTCGGCGGCCGCCCGACCGCCGCGTACCGACCGCGTTTCGACGCCCTCGGCCGCTGGCTGCTGGCCCGCACCGCGGAACTATCCGTGGGCAGTCGCCAGCGCGTCGAACCCGAAGCGACCGTTTTCACCAATATCGCCCCCGGCACCGCAGATGTGGTGCGACCGTGGGTGGAGGCATTGCGCAATGTCGGCTACGCCGTCTTCGCAAAGCCCAAAATCGATGAAGACTCCGATGTCGACAGCGATATGCTCGGCCATATCGAGCTACGCCGTCGCGGCGCGGGACTGGCCGGAATCATGGTCGCCTCCGCCGACGGCCAGGCATTTCGCGCGCCGCTCGAAGAAATCGCCGCCAGCGGCGTGCCCGTTCAAGTGCTGGGATTCCGCGAGCACGCGAGCTGGGCGGTCACGTCGGATATTCTCGAGTTCATCGATCTCGAGGACATCCCGGGCGTGTTCCGTGAACCACTGCCCAGGGTCAGCCTCGATTCGCTGCCCGACGAGGGTGCATGGCTGCAGCCGTTCCGGCCGCTGACAGCACTGCTCACCTCCCGCCCCGCTCAAGGAGTCGCTTAGTGTTCACCCGCTGGGGCGACCTGGTCTATCGGCTGCGCTATTCCGTTCTCGGGATAGTGGTGGCTGCGCTGCTCTCGCTCGGTGCTTTCGGGTTCGGGTTGGAAGACCATCTCAGCTCCAGCGGATGGGACGATCCGACCTCCTCGTCGTCACAGGCCGCGGTGCTGCGGGATTCCGTCTACGGGCGGGATCACAGCGCGGATGTGCTGGTGCTCTACACCGCACCCGATGGGAAGACGATCGACGATCCGGCGTTCAGCCAGGAGGTCGTCGACAGCCTGAACAACCTGACGGTGAAGTACCCCGAGATCGACAAGGTCAACGGCGCGTACTGGAAAACCAATAACGGCCAGTGGATTCCGTCCCAGGCCGGTACCGCTGACAAGAAGCACGCCTTCGCGGCCATCGCCATCAAGGGCGATAACGACACCGACATGCTCCGGAACTATCGGAAGGTGAAGGACGCCTTCGCCATTCCGGGCGTCAAGGTCGAGGTCGCGGGTCTGCAGCCGGTCGCGGGCACACTGAACGACACCATGCAGGCCGACCAGAAGCGCATGGAGCTCATCGCCATTCCGGCGGTCGCGATCCTGCTGTTCTTCATCTTCGGCGGTGTGGTCGCGGCCGCGCTGCCGCTGATCGTCGGTGGTCTCACCGTGCTCGGCGCCAACGGCATCATCATGGCTTTGACGAAGGTGACCGACGTCAATTCCTTTGTCAGCGGCGTGGTATCGATGATCGGCCTGGGCCTGGCCATCGACTACGGGCTCTTCATAGTCAGTCGATTCCGGGAGGAATTGGCCGAGGGCTATGACACCAAGGCGGCCGTGCGCCGCACGGTGATGACCGCCGGCCGCACCGTCATGTTCTCCGCGACGATGATCGTGGCGAGCCTCGGCGGCATGCTGCTGTTCCCGCAGGGCTTCCTGAAATCCATTGCCTACGCGACCATTGCGACGGTCGCGCTGGCCGCGCTGTCCTCGATCACCATCCTGCCCGCGCTGCTCGCCATTCTGGGGCCGCGGGTGGATGCGTTCGGGCTCAAGTGGTTCAACAAGACCAAGAGCAATGAGGAGATCGAGGCCGGTTTCTGGGGCAAGCTCACCGCCTGGGTGATGAAGCATCCGCTGAAGGTCGCCATTCCGATCTGCGTCGGCCTGCTGCTGCTCATCATTCCGGTGAAGAACCTGGCCTTCGGCGGCATCAGCGAAACCTATCTGCCGCCGGACAATCCGACCCGGCTGGCGCAGCAGCACTTCGACGAATACTTCCCGCTGCGCAAGTCCGCGCCGGTACAGCTGATCATCGTCACCAGCAATCCCAAGGACATCGGCAATATCCTGACCCAGGCCAACAAGGCTCCGGGTCTGGTCAAGAAGAGCACCTTCTCGATTCCGGCGACGCCGCCCAACGGTTCCGATGTGTGGACCACGGACGCGCAGTTGGAGAGCGTCAACGACGCGGGGCCGACCATCGACTATCTGCGGTCCATGGATGTGCCCGATGATGCCCAGGTGCTGGTCGGCGGACAGCCTGCCATCCAGCAGGATTCGATCAACGCGCTGCTCGACCGCATGCCGCTGATGATCGGCCTGGTCGTCCTGATCACCACGATCCTGATGTTCCTGACCTTCGGATCACTGGTGCTGCCGATCAAGGCGGCGCTCATGAGCGCACTGGGTCTCGGCTCCACGCTCGGCATTCTGACCTGGATCTTCGTCGACGGTCACGGGTCCGGTCTGCTCAATTTCACGCCACAGCCGATCATGTCGCCGGTGCTGGTGCTGAT
This sequence comes from Nocardia sp. NBC_01327, assembly GCF_035958815.1. Classification (NCBI taxonomy): domain Bacteria; kingdom Bacillati; phylum Actinomycetota; class Actinomycetes; order Mycobacteriales; family Nocardiaceae; genus Nocardia; species Nocardia sp. NBC_01327. The sequence goes on from NZ_CP108383.1 coordinate 249,879, forward strand.
CATCGCGGTGATCTACGGCCTCTCCACCGACTACGAGGTCTTCCTGCTGTCGCGAATGGTGGAGGCGCGCACCATGGGTGCGTCCACCACCGAGGCGGTGCGGGCCGGTACCGCGCAGACCGGGCGCATCATTACCGCCGCCGCGCTGATCCTGCTCACCGTGACCGGCGCGTTCGCCTTCTCCGACGTGGTGATGATGCAGTACATCGCGTACGGCATGATCGCGGCGCTGTTCATCGACGCCACCCTGCTGCGCATGCTGCTGGTGCCCGCCATCATGAAGCTGCTCGGCGACGACTGCTGGTGGGCTCCGGCCTGGATGAAGCGGATTCAGCAGAAGATCGGGCTGGGCGAACCCATCCTCGACGATGAGCGGCCCGGCGGCGGTGAGGTGGTGGATCTGGTCAAGACCACGCCCATCACCGATCCGGTCACCATGCAGATGCCTGCGCTGTCCGAGGACGCGACCAGCCGGTTCCCGCGGAAGCCGCGGCCCGCCAGGCTGATCGACAGTGAGGCGCCGACGCAGCGCATCAACACGACCGCGGCGCCGGATACCGAGACCAAGACCAAGGATGCCGGGGCACCGTCGGGGAGTGGAAAGCCTTCCGGCCCCTCGCAATCCCTGCTCGGCGGCGCGGCGGGTGCGGGACTGAACGTCTCGCTGACCAATCTCGGTTCGTCCGGCGGCCGCACCGGTGCTGCTGATTTCAGCGCACCCGCGGGTGCGCCGGTGCAGGCCGAGGCCGATTCGGCGAGCGGCCGGTCCGGTGGGACCGATGCCGTCGAGGAACCCGAGACCACGGATTTCAGTGTGACGGAACGCCGTTCGGGTACCGAGCCCGGTGGCGGGCTGCCGACCGATCTTCCGGTGCAGGCCGCTGTCCCCGCGGTGTCGACGCCGGCGCCGGAGGCCGAGCCGGTTGCGCCGCAATCGGATCCGGAGCCTCCGGCCGCGCCCACCCCGCATGTGGTCGGCGCGGAGCGGGTACTGCCGCCGCCGGCGCCGAAGATGCCGCCGCATCCGGCGACCCGGGCGCAGCTGTATCAGCCGCATGCTTCCGAGGAGGAGCAGCCCGCGGCTGATCCGACTGCCGAACAACCGCATCCGACCCATCACTCCGCCGAGGATCCGCCGAAGGGCGGCGGGCGCAGCAGCATCGAGCAGTGGATGTCGGATCTGCGCTCGGCGCGCCGCCGCACCGATAAGGAGCAGGACAGTGCGGAGGACGACGAGGGCAAGCATCGAGGTGGTGACGGTCGCACGGTCAGTGTGAACGAACTGCTCCGGCGCCAGAATCGCGACTGATATCCACAGGCTGATATCGACACAGCACCGCCCGGCCGAGTTATCCACTCGGCCGGGCGGTTTCATTTACAGGGCATGAGCGTTTACAGGGCATGAGCGTTTACGCGGGCTGGCTGGGCTGTGCCCGGCCGCCCGCCTCCGCGAAGGCACGGGCGTAGCGGGTGCCCACCAGCAGCAGGAGCACGCCGACCACCAGGAAGGCCGCCGCGCGCAGCAGGCCGTCGAGTGTCGCCAGGTCGAAGAGGAAGAGTTTGGCCAGGGCGGCGGCGGTGACCAGCAGACCGGCGGCCAGGGCGACCTTCGCCTGCTGCGGAGTCCGGGACAGGCGGCGCAGGCCGAAGAGCAGGGCCGTCGTGGCGGCGGCCATCCACACCATGGTGGCAATGCCGTGGCCGGCCAGGAAACCGTCGGAACCGCCGGTGATGATGCCGAGCGATACCGACAGCGCGGTCACCATGTAGAGCCCGGCCAAGCCGCCGACCACCATGACCGCGGTCGCATCGCTTTCCCGCTCCACGAAACCCAGCCGTCGTGCGCACCAGAACCCGACCGCGAGCACAGCCAGCGCCGCCACGGCGCCCAGCGCGGTCGAAATCCCCAGGTGCGCTTCGGCATACGACTGGTGCGCCAGGGTAGACGGGCCCGCATCGGCCAGGAAGCCCAGCGTGCCGATCAGCCCGAACACACCGGCGATACCCGCGGCCATTCGCGAGCGCTGCTGCCCGCCCACCGCCAGGAATCCGAGCGCGACGAGGTAGAGCGCCACCGGCACGGTCTGCACCCTGGTCGCACCGAAGCACACCTCGAGCAGTGCGAATGCGCCCGACACCGCGGCAACCGCCGCCAGATGACCCGGAATGCGCACCCGCCCAGCCAGTGTCGACATCCACGGCAGTGCGGCCACCGTCAGCAATACCGCCGCGAAAACAGCGGATACCAGCACACCGGTACGGCGCTCGAACATGGTCGGCGATGCGAGCAGCGGCACCGTGGCGACCGCGAATGTCAGGCTCGCGGTGATGTCTCCGGCCCGGCGGCGTACCGCGAGCACCGAACCCGCCACGCCCACCGCAGCCACCGCGATCGCAGCGGCGAGCACCTCGTAGCGATGCCCGCGCGTGGCATCGCCCAACTCGGCCGCGGCCACCGCGATCAAGGTGGCCAGCACCGCAGGAAGAGTCCGCACCACATGCAGATAGGGCCAGTCACGCACCAATTGCACTGGTAGAGCAGCGATCTGCAACACGATCAAGAACGCGAGCAATGCCAACTCGGTGGTCACCACCGGCGAGAGCAGCGCCGCCCCCAGCACCACCAGCACCGCCAGCGCCTGCGACCGCCACCGCATGGCGAGCCCTACCCCACCCGCGGCAATCCCGAGCGCGACCACATACCCCACCACCGGCGGCAACCACCCGTACATGGTCGTCATAGCCACAATATCCAGATATCCCCCGGCAATACCCGTGGCCGCCAGCGCAATAGCCCCCACCTGTCCCCCGGCCCGCCCATGCACCCGCATCCCCAACCCCACCAGCACCCCCGAGAACACCGCCCCCGCAGCAACTCTCGGCACCGGCCCGAAGAACCCCGCCTGCGCCGCCAACACCAGCAGCATCACCACCCCGATCAACGTGACCCCCACCCCCGCCACCGCCAACACCCGACTGATCACCCCTTCCCGCTGCCACCACGGCACCTTCGGTCCCCGCACCGCCCCCACCCGCCGCTGCTGCCCCACAGGCGGCATAGGCGGATAAACCGGCCGCCCACCCATCCACCCGGCCCCCGCCGCCCCAAACCCCTGCGCCCCCGCAGGCGGCGGAGCCTGCATCCCGGCAGCCGGAGGACCCCACCCACCACCGGCAGCCGGCGGAACCGGCACTCCAGCTCTGGCCTGCGACATCGGCGGCACCGAGGTCTGTGGAGCCTGGGCGAACGCCGCAGTCTGCGCCGCCGAACCCGCACCCGGTGGCGGAACCGCGCCGGTCGGCGCGCTCCCGCTCGGCATCGGACTCGAACCGCCCTGCGTCGCGAAGAGATCCGCAGCTCGCACCGGCGGGCCCGGGACCTCCGCACTCGGACGGGATGACGGCTGCCCCGTGGTGCGTGAGTCGGGCATGACACCGCCCGCCACCGGTGTCTCCGGGGCGGGCGGGGTGGATAGGTGAGGCGCGCGTGGGGCGCCGGGGTTGGCGACGAGCTGGCAGCGCAGGGCCTCGAGGTCGCGGCCGAGGGTACCCATGTGCTCGCTGAGCGATGTGAACTCAGTCGACAACCGTGCGATCAATCGCGGATCGATGGCGGTATTCATGTCAGCAATGCTCGCGACCGGCAGCGCTGCGAACATGAGTAGAAACACTCGTCCGGCAGCCGGTTCCTACCTGTTTCCGCAGGAAGGAGGCGCTGGTGGCGTCGGTCAGGCGGAGTGAGCGGCGGCGGCGCGGGTGATGGTGGCGCGGATTTCGGTGGTGATGCGGGTGGGGGCCTCGAGCATGGGGACGTGGCCTACGCCGGGGAGGGGGTGGACTTCGATGGTGGGGGTGGGGGTCAGGGGTGGGTAGAGGTGGGGTGGGAGGACTCGGTCGAATTCGGGGAGGAGGATCGAGGTGGGGACCGAAAGGGTCGGCAGGGCGGTGAAACCTGTTGGGAGGGCAGGGTCTTCGGCCAGGTCGTCGAGGATGGCGCAGTGGGTGGGTGCGGCGGCCATGGCTCGGGCGAGGTGGGCGGGGACGGTTTCGGGGCGGTGTGCCAGCAGCGGGAGCAGGAGGCTGCGGATCATATTCGGCATGGCGGGCGGGGAGCCTGCGCCGAAGCCGATGAGCGGGCTCATACCGCGGAATTTGCGGACCAGGGTGTGGGAGGCGGCGGCATCGCGCCACAGGCCGGCCGGGGAGATGGCGGTGACACTGCGGGCGCGGCCACGAGCCGCCAGTTCCAGGGCGATCCAGCCGCCGAGCGAATTGCCCGCGATATGCGCTGTGCGCCAACCGTTCTCGTCCAGCAGGCCTTCGGCCCAGTCGGCGAGGGAGGCGATGGTGGCGGGCCGCTGTGCCTGCGGGCCACCCCAGTGACCGGGCAGGGTGGGCGCCAGAATGTCATGGTCGGCGCGCAGATCGTCGATGACCGGCAGCCAGGACTGCCAGGTGAGCAGTACGCCGTGCAGGAGCAGCAGGGGCGCACCGCGTCCGGTCCGTAGGAGTGGGTCCGGAACCGAGTCTGCTGTACCGCCTTCCGCCATGGGCGTGACGATACCTGCCGGAACCACTTGCCCCGGCGTCGGATTCGCCGCCGTGAGCTCAGGCCCGCTCTCAGGCCCCGTTGAGGAAACGCTTCCAGTGCGTGCCGAAGGGGTGCTTGGCGGTGACCGACCCGAATCGGACGCTGCCGTGCACGATGATGTGCAGCGGTCCCATCGGCGGTCCGGTGCGCACCTTATTGTTGGCGCTGGATCCGACCAGGTCGAGACCGTTCATATCGACCGTGGCCTCGGACGGCACGATCAGTTCGAGCGAACTGAAGAAGTCGTCGATCCGGATCTCCACCACCTGCGTCGCCATCGCGGCCTGGGTGAAGTCCAGGCTCACGCCCGACATGAAGCTGTTGACCAGCAGCGTCTGCGGCACCTGCCAATTGCCGGTGCGTTTGACGCCCGACATCCGCGAGCGAATCACATTCCCGGCGCCGACCGGATGCGCGAGCCGGGACCCGTACTGCGGCCGGGCGAACCCGTACTGCGGCCGGGGCGTGTAGACGAATTGCGGCGCTTTGGGCGCGGGCTGCCCGGCGAGCCGGATACCCGGCAGGTCGACCAGCACCGTATTCAGTTCACCACGGGTCTTGGCCGCGAGCGCGGTGTCCATGCGCTCGGTGAATTCCCCCAGTGACAGCATGCCGAGACCGACCGCGCGCTGCAGCAGCCGTCCGACGTGTTCGCGTTCGATATCCGATACCCGCAGGTCACGGTCGCCGATGACGGCGGCCTCGACACTGGAAATCGATTCAGGACCTCCCATACTTCGAGATTACGAGCCGAGGGTGCTTCGCACATCAGGGCAATCCCTGATCTGTCCCGCCTCCCCGGAACTTTGGCGCACGGCCTGGGAGCCGTTGACGGTTGGGGACGCGTAGTGCGGGTGGGAGCCGAACCGATTTTGGGGGTACCCGGGGAGTTACCCCGACCTTGCGAAATCAGTTGTTGCGTTGGGACGATGCACTACTCGTCCAGGCCCTGTTCGATGGCGTAGCGGGTGAGCTCTACGCGGTTGCCGAGTTGCAGTTTGCGGAGCGTGGATTGCACGTGGTTTTCCACGGTGCGGTGGCTGAGGTTGAGGCGGGTGGCGATCTGCTTGGCGGACAGGCCCTTCGCCACCATGCGCAGGACCTCGGTTTCGCGGTCGCTGAGGGCGGGGCGATGGGGTTCGTCACGATCGGGCGGGGTGTTGGCGATGCGCCGGTATTCGCCGAGCACCAGGCCCGCGAGGCCCGGCGTGAAGACGGCCTGGCCGGCGGCGGTGGCCCGGACGGCATCGACGAGTTCGGTGGCGGAGGCGCTTTTGACCAGGTAGCCGATGGCGCCGGCCTTGATGGCGTCGAGCACGTCATCGCGCTCGGCGGAGGCCGACAGCACCAGGACCCGGGTGTGGGGGGAAACGCGCAGCACCTCGGCGGTGGCGTCCGCGCCGTTGCCGTCGGGGAGCTGCATATCCATCAGCACGACGGCGGGCTGTACGGCGGCGGCCCGGCGGGCGGCGGTGCCGACGCCATCGGCGGTGGCGACCACATCGAATCCGGCCTCGGCCAGATCGCGGGCCACGCCTTCGCGCCAGATCGGGTGGTCGTCGACCACCATGACCGAAACCTGGTTTCCCGCATCACCTTCGGACATCATCGCCTCCGATTCCGGTGGATCCCGGCCATAATCATCGCCGGGGCCGCCGCGGCACCCGGAATTCCCACTCGGCCCCGGAGTCGTCGCCCCCGGCTTCGAAGAGTAGATGCGCGGTACCGTCGAGGGCCGCGATACGGCCGATTATGGATCGTGAAACTCCCATGCGCCCTTGCTCTTCCGCCTCGGCGAGGCGTCCGGAGGGAATACCCGGACCGTCATCGCGCACACTGACGATGAGCTCGTCGCCGGTATCCTCCAGCAGCACATACGCTTTCGCGCCCGATCCGGCGTGCTGGGCCACATTGGCCAGCGCGGACGCGACGGCCGCGGAGATCTCCCGGGCTTCGAACCGCCCGATGGGCACCGGCTCACCGGGCGTGGAGATGAGCACCGACGGCGTGGACTGAGCGGTCAGCAGCGGACGCAGATCCTGTTCGACGCCACCGGTGTCCGCGCCGACCCCCTGCTCGGAGATGAGAACCCGCAGCGCGACCTCCTGCTCACCGGCGCGCTGCGCCAATTCGGCCGTGGGACCGCCGATTTCACCGCCCCGGCGCTTGATATAGCTGAGCACCTGCAGCACCCCGTCGTGGACTTCCCGCGCCAGTCGCTCGCGTTCCTGCGCCGCGGCGGTCAGCCGTACGGCGCGTTGCAATTGCTGCTGTGCGCGGCGAGCGGTGTTGGCGGCCAGCCCGATTGCCAGGCCCACCGATACCAGCACCGGCGTGGTGGCATCGCGCCACAGGTCCAGATCCCATTGCGCGCGGGCGGTGACCATGACCGCGGCAATGAGCAGTCCGGACGCGATACCGCCCAGCGGACCCCACAGAATCGCCGCGGACATCACGGCATTGGCCGCCCACAGCGTGGTCGGCAGGGCCTGATGATTGTGATACCAGTCGTAATTCGCGACCAGCCGGGTCGCGAAGATCAGCGCGATGACGATCAGGTGATCGCCCACCACGACCGCGATCCGCACCCGCTGAACATTGTGAACACGCCACTGCGACAACAGCACCGCCGAGACCCCGGACCACACGGCCATGACCGCGATCAGCACCCAGCTGAGCCGCTGATTCGTGTAGTGCGGTGCGGACGCGATCTGCTGCCCCACCGCGTACAGCAGGGTGACCAGCCGGAAGGCCTGCGCCGCCCGCCACAGTGGGCCGGTGGCGGCATCGCGGGGATCGGGTTCAGTCGGCGGTATCACCGGAACTCGCGGCGGGCTTCGAGCCGTCGGCGGAGCCCGCTGATTCCGCTGGTTCCGGCAATTCCCACCGGTCCGGATCGGGCGAGTCCGGGTCGGCGCTGTACATGGATTTATGTGGATCGTGCGGGTGCAGTTCCTGATACAGCTCATCCGGCGAATCGGCCAGCAGCGATCGGATGGCGGTATTGAGCACCGCCACGAACGGCACCGCGAGCAGACCGCCGGCAATTCCGGCGAGCACGATGCCGACCGCGATCGCCAGCACCACCGCGAGCGGATGGATGCGCACCGCGCGGCCCATCAGCAAGGGCTGCAGCACATGCCCTTCCAGCTGCATGACCGCGATGGTGATGCCGAGGACGATGAGCGCGGTGACAAAGCCCTTGGTCATGAGCGCGATGAACACCGCGACCGAACCGGCCAGGAACGAGCCGATGATCGGAATGAACGCGCCGATGAAGACCAGCGACGCCAGCGGCAGCGCCAGCGGGACATTCAGAATCGCCAGACCGGACCCGATGCCGAGCGCGTCGACACCCGCCACCATGACGGTCGCGCGCACGAATCCGGTGAGGCTGCCGAATCCGAGCCGCCCCGCCGTGCGCACCCGCTCCCGATTCCGCACCGGGATGACCTTGGTGATGAACTGCCAGATCTGGTCGCCGCCGTAGACGAAGAAGATGAGGATGAACAGCGTCAGGAACGCACCGGTGAAGAATTCGCCGATGACGGTGGCGGTGGTCAGCGCACCGCTGGTGAGCGCGTTCTGATTCGATTCGACGGTTTTGACAATGGTGTCGCCCGCATTGCGAATCTGCTCATTGCTCATATGCAGCGGACCGTTGATGAGCCAGTCCTGAATATCGTGCACGCTGGTCTTGAACTGGTCGGACAGCTGCGGCACACCGGTGACGAACTGTTCGACGACAAAGGTCATGATCCCGGCCAGCAGCCCGAGACATCCGGCCAGCGCCACGAATACACCGAGCGATCGCGGCACGCCGAGCCGCTGCATCCAGTCCACCAGCGGCGACAGCAGCGCCGCCCCGAGCAGTGCGATGGACAGCGGAATCATGACGGTCGCCAGTCGATGCGCGAGATAGGCCAGCGCCAGCCCAGCCGCGAAGATGATGAGCATCCGCCAGCACCACTCCGCGGTCTCCCGAACCAGCGGGTGCACCGCATCCGCAGCTTCCCGCCGGCGCGCCGAACCGCCCTTTCCGGTACCACTCTTCCCGGTCTTACTGGGCACTGCCTGCGATCTACCGGGCTCTGCCTCCGCCTCGCTCACGATCTCGAGCCTAACCTGTGAGGCCCACAAATTGCCTCCGCTACGATCCGCCCCGCCTCCCCGGAACTTCGGCGCACGGCTGACCTGCTGCGCGAGGCCGGGGACGAGTACCGGCGGTGCGGGAGTCGACAGCCTCGATCAGCCGGTCGGTGGTGCGAGGTGTTCCAGCGCAGAACCTCGTCAGGACTCGGAGGTGGTCTCGCCGGCCTTGCGAGTGAGCGCGGTGAGGGCATCGAGGTGGGCGCGGTAGGCAGTACGGCCCTTGTAGGTGAGGGCGAGCCAGGTTTTCGGTTTGCGCCCCGCGTAGCCCTTGGTGACGGTGACGTACCCGGCGGTCTCGAGGAGGGTCATCGCTTTGGAGAGCGTGGATTTGTTCAGCTCGCACAGGTCGGCGACAACCAGGAATTCGGCTTCGGTACAGCCGTCGAGGAAGGCGACGAGTTTCAGGCGCGGCAGGGAGCCGAACAGTTCGTTCAGCTCCTCCATGATGCGATCCGCCGTCGCGTCTTCCACGGCATGCCCTGCGGTCGTGCCTGTTCGAACCAGACCCATCCGCCCAGGATCACTCCGGCCACCACTTGCAGCCCTACCGCCACGCTCGGATTTCCGAAGCCGAAGACCGGAACAACCAGCACCACAACCAGTATCACCGTGAACTTCCACTGCGCCAGCGGGACCGGAACGAGGCCGCGCGCACGCCGGACTCGGCGCAACCACCGCACGGTTGCGAAACACATCAGGCCCGAGGCGACGGCGCCGGCGGCGGCCGCCCAGGTGATCGGGTCGTCGAAATCGAAGACGGTCGTCAGCCCGAGCATCGTGGAGAACACTGCCGCGAACACACCGGCCGCGAAAGGTCCCCCACTGGGCAGAGCGGCAGCCTCCTGCGCCTGGCGGGTGGTAGCGGCGGCAATATCGAGCGCCTGCTGTGGAGTCTGTGCCTCATGCATGAAACCGACCCTACATCAACCAGTTTCCATTGAGAAACCAGTTTCCCCTTCGAGCGCCACGCGCCCCGAGTGGCCAACGGCACTCGAAGCCACCTAGCGGCGAGGAAGCTAGATTGGTGTCTGTGTCAGCGCCCCTGGAAGCAATTACAACCATAGTTCCTACATTTGCGATTCCACCAGGTCAGCGGGCGAAAACCCACGGTTCAACGAGCGTCAGCCGCCAATAAACTTCCCACTGACAGCCAGCAGCCAGATATCGGAGGAACATCTGGCCGTAAACAGCTGCTCCCAGCCAGCCGCCAGCGGCGGGGCTCGACCGGGGTTGCCATACCCGTCCAAGAAGCTGGCTCTAGCCGAATCAAGTGAGCTGTAATGCCGATGAGCGAGCTGACCAGCGACCATCAGGCCATGCGGGGGACCGGACCCCGGGGTTTCCAACTCTGGGAAATGGATGGCCTTCAGCGAGAATGGGCCGCTGATGGGAGCGGACATGGACATCGAGGAAATGCTGGACCGACTCGGCTCGGTGATCGGGCCGCCGCCCGCGGGCGGGGTGGTTCCGGTTCCGTGGGAGCTCGGGCCCGAGACGATCGGTTTCCAGCTGCCGGCGGACTACCGGGCGTTTGTCGACCGGTACGGGATGGTGAGCATCAGCGACGAGCTGCACATCTACGCACCATCAGCAGCGCCCAGTCCCCAGATCGGGGAGCCGCCGGGTTTCGACGGATTCCTGTACGCCACCACGGATCCCTACGGATACTGCGCCATGCTGGCTCAGGCCTACCAAGGCGGGGACTACGACGAGTGCCCGTATCCGCTGTTCCCGGCCGAGGGCGGGCTTTTGAAGTGGGGCAACAACTTCAACTCCGACCACTTCTTCTGGCTGATGCGCGACCCGGATCCGGACCGGTGGCCGGTCGCCGCCAAGTTCGACTCGATGCGGGAGTGGGACCTGTTCGAGGGCGGCTTCCTGGAGTTCGTGCTGGCCGCGGTGACCGAACAGTATCCGTACCATGAGGACGTTGTTCCCGGTGGGATGAAGCAGATCGGCGATGGCCGCGGTTATCTCCCTCGGGGTGACTGGTCGAAGCAGCTGTGGCAGTGAACCCGAACATGGTCAACGGCCATACCCAGGGCGGCTTCAGCACGGTGATCTGAGTATCCCGTCTCCGTCAGGGGTGACGCCCTTCGTTTGGCAGAACTCGCCGGGATTACACCAAACACACTAATCCGCCGCGACCCGGGCGGGCCCGGAGCGGCATGGGCAAGCCGCGATTTGAGCACCTGCCTCATCAATCTTCGGGCGGCCCTGGTGGATACAGGTCGAGCACGATGTCGAGCCCCAAGGCGGCGACATCGGCAAGCAAGTCAGCGGGCAGCGCGCAGCCACCCTGACCGTTCTCGCTGCCGAAGCCGAGGAACAACTCCATTTCGCAATCGGCGGACAGGCCGGCCAGCTCCTCGCGACATCCGTCCAACATGTCGACCAGCGTCTGGACGTGGTCGGCGAGATCGCTGTCGTTGGGCAGCCCGCTGCGCCGGAGCCAGAGACTGTTCTTGCGTCGAGCACCGTCCGGATGACGGGGACTCACCAGGCTGCCTTGTTCGAACTGTTTGTCAGCCACGATCCCCAGGCGCGCCGAGATCTCGCTCGCGGTAACAGTCAGACTCGCCAGGCGAACCGACCCTGCCGACCATTTTCTGTCGTCTGACTGTGGCTGCACCTGTAGTTCCTCTGACACGGCCTCACCATCGCAGACGGGCCTGAACTACGCGAACCCATTTATCAGGCTGCCAAAGGGGGACTCTCGAGCTCGGGTGTTCGTTCGGCCGTCGAACGCACTCAACTGCCGCGACCCGCGCGTTGCGAACCGGCCAGCGCGGGCACCGGAAGATCAAGTGGCCGTGGCCAACCCAGGCAGGCTGAACGCACCATATTGCCGATTTCCGATGATTCGCGTACCGGCTCGACTGGGCGCCACCCTCAGCGCGATGGAGGCGGACATCAGCGTCCGATGTCCGCCACCTACTTCCATTTCATTTCCGCGTGAGTTACGGCGCACTTCAATCTGTTGGGGCTACAGACTCACATGACCCCATTAGAAGGTGTCCGTAAACCCCTGCCCGGCGCGTGTTTTCGCTTCTGATCCTCGATCGCGGAGGGTGGCTGGCAATCACCGCCTGGTCGTCCGCTAGCAAGCGACGGGCGGGGGGTTGCGATGAGACCCGTCAGCGATCCGCCCCAGGCGGGCCTGGATCCCATGTCCCAGCAGTAACCAGCATCGCTGGCCTTTATCGGGTCAGCGATACCCTCCACCCACTCACGTTCCGCTCCTGGAATATCGCAGGCGTGGAGGCCGCCGACTTTTGGCAGGAATGCCGCACCCTTCACCGCGGACCAGCAGTACCCGAGGTCCATGGCGAGTACTTGCGCTTCCGCACCACGGCTCTGAAAGACCCAATAAGGCTCTTCTCCAGGTCCAATGTTGCACGATATTTCCTTGCTAGTCATGATCTCGATGCTAAGCGAGGATGGACACCGAAACTTGGCGATTACTACCGGAGCCCGGTCTTCTCAATGCTGAACTGCCGCGTGGCGCGCGGTTCGAACCGGCCAGCACGGGCACCTCCGAAGATCAACCGGCCGTGAACATCCGGCACACGAAACCGAGCCCGCACCGTCATCGAAACCGCACCGCCGGAAAACGAAACCCTGAGCCAGTTCTGCCGGCAACAAGGAACGCCAGTCCGAGAAGAGGACCAGAACCGGCCCTCACCCGCATACCTACAATGCAATGAAGCCCCTGATCGGCGGGGAAGCTAGATTAATGATCGTGTCAGGCGCGCCTTTGGAAGCAATTACAACCATAGTTCCTACATTTGCGATTCCACCAGGTCAGCGGGCGAAAATCCACGGTTCAACGGGCGTCAGCCGCCAATAAACTTCCCACTGGCAGCCAGCAGCCAGTTATCGGAGGAACATCTGGCCGTAAACAGCTGCTCTCAGCCAGCCGCCAGCGGCGGGGCTCGACCGGGGTTTGAGGTTCCCCCCAAATGGTGGACGGGGGTTCTATGCGGCCGAGGAATCGGCCGCGTGGAGTGACCGCTCATAGCGGTCGGGGCTGAGCATTCCGATCGCGGAATGGCGTCGCCGAGTGTTGTACCGATTCATCCATTTGTCAACTGCAGCAACGAGTTCCGACTTCGTGGTGAAAGTGTGCCGGTAGTAGTACTCGTGCTTGAACGTCGACCACAGGCTCTCCGCGCCGGCGTTGTCCCAGCATATTCCGGTCGCACCCATCGACCTGCGCAGCCCGTGACGCGAGCAAACGGCGGCCATGGCGCCCGCCGTGTATTGGGCGCCCCTGTCCGAGTGAAGAATCGTGCCCGCACACGAACCGCCGCGAGTGGCGACAGCCAATTCGACAGCGTCGGTGACCATTTCGGTGCGCATGTGCTCGGCCACTGTCCAGCCGAGCACCTTTCTGGAGTGCTCATCGCGGATCGCGCACAAGTACATGTCGCCTTCACCGCAGGTCAGATACGTGATATCCGAGGTCCACACCGCATCGAGGCGGCCCCGGTCGAAGTCGCGATCCACCAGATCCGGCGGGAACGACGCGGCGGGATCGGTGATGGTGGTGCGGATTTTGAAGGTGCGCGGGCTGATCCCGGCCAATCCGATCTCGGCCATGATCGCCGCGACCGTCTTCTCCGACACCCGATCACCCTGCTCACGCAGCTCAGCGGTGATGCGCGGCGCACCATAGGTGCCGTCGGAATCGGTGTGAACGACTTGGATTTTCACCGTCAGATCAGCGCGGCGTTGCTGCCGATCAGTCAGGACGGTGGCCGCCGCGCGTTGGCACCAGGCATAGAAACCCGAGGTCGATACGCTCAACAGGCGTGCCATGCGGGTGATATCGGTCCGAGCGCCGGTGATCTGCGGGGCGGCGCACTCCGCGGCCATCAGCTCGAACCGGGCCGGTTCTGCTGCATCGCCGCGAAGTACGCCGAAGCTTTTTTCAGGAACGCAATGTCCTTGTCCTGCTCCGAGACTCGCCTGCGCAAAGCGAGCAACTCGGCTCGCTCAGCAGGGCTCAACGGCGCCTCGCCATGGACCTCGGCGGCCGCCAGGCGGCGGCGTTCGTCTTTGACCCAGCCGCCCAGCACTGGCTCACCCACTCCGAGCTCGCGGGCGACTTCGGCGATCGTGCGCCCGGTGTCGATTACCCGGTGCGCGGCCTCGACTTTGTACTCGGTCGTGAACGACCGACGCTTGCGAGGAGGCATAGGGACATCCTTTCAACAGGACTTGTCGTCCTGCTAATCAGGTGTCCACCGATCGGGGGGAGCCTCAGTTGCCATACCCGTCTAAGAAACTGGCTCTAGCCGAATCAAGTGAGCTGTAGCCGATGAGCGCGGCTTCGGCATGATTTGAGCGCTTACCCCCGTACAGGTTGCACAGAATGGCCATCGCCGTCACCTGTCGCAGCAACTGCAAATGCACTGCGGCATAAACGACTTCCACGCAATCTGGCATCACCCCACCCACACCAACCGTGGACAGGTCAGACGCCCGCAGACCAACGACCCACTGAACGCACTCCAACCCACGAAGACCCTCTGCCACGGAACACCGTGCGCAGGCCATGACTCGGGAGCGGCACTACTCGATGCAGCCGCCCACCGACTGCGGGCACGGCGTAGCCCACGCTGACCCGTCCAGCACGCCGGACTGTTCTCTAGAGCTCTTCCTTTTGTCCTTCGTTACGAAAAGTCAGACCGCGCGTATGCCTGGCTGACCTCAACTTTTGGTGCTTGCGAACCTGAAAGTTCTTGCTAGACTGACCATCACGAACGGCACCTGTGTGCCTATCGCGAGCCCCGACCAATCGGTCGGGGCTTTTTCGTTCCGCCCAAGCCCCCGGTTGCGCACCCGCGCCGGGGGCTTTTTGCGTTCAAAGGAGATTGACGTTGTCCGGAGTATGGAGTGCCCTCGCCGAGGGTGGCAGTTGGCTGGTGTTCTGGCTTCAGCTGCCGCTACTGGTGCTCGCCATCGCGGTCTTGGTTGCCTTCGCCCTCGCGTTGTTCCGTGCGCGCCCCGAGGATGTTCCGCAGGTGTTCTGCACAGCCACAACGCTTTTCGACCGATGGCCGCACTGGCTTCCCCACCGACGGGCCATACTTCCTCAGGGCGAGAGCGAGCATGACGAGAGCGAAACAACTCCCGTCGACAGTGAGACGAGCCCCGACCTGAACGAATCCGATAGTGAGCAGGAAGAGCAGTGACTCGTCGACGCTCTTCATCCCGCCCAACTGAACGACATGCCACCGACCGGGTCTCGGTTGAAGGGACTCTGGCCGCAGTCCAGCAGAGGTTGTCCGCCTATATCGGTATGCGGTTGCTGACCCAGGACCAAGCGACCGCGATCACCGAGATGGTCCATGGGATGTGCGACATGTTCCCGGTAGCGATGACCGAGGTCGCCGAAGAACTCGTCAACGACCCCTGCGGGGTGAACCCGAGCGACACGTTGGGCACCTTCGTCGCCGCGATGTTCATCATGGCCCGATACGCAGAAGACGCCGCAGGATCCTCCGCAGACAAGAGAGCAGTGAAGCCGTACGAGATGAATTCTCGCGAAGGCAGGATCTGGTCCAAGGTCCACGACCAGCCACAACTGAAAGAGATGTATGACCAGTGGCTGAGGGAACTGTCCATGGGGATCCGGGAGCGTGCAGCGGCGAGCCGGGGTGCGCGACTGCTCAAGTGCCCCAAGCACGGCCGTGTGGCCGAGGTGACCGCGGATATGAGACTCTGCGCAGCACGTACCTGCGAATGCCCGTTGCGTGAGCAAAGTCGCGGTCGCCGTTCTAAGTTCTGCCGACCGGAGTGCCGCCAGCGTGGATACCGCGACAGGCAAAAAGGATTGCCGAGCACGGCACCGGACATCTTGGAGGTGCTCGGGCACGCCGCAACCCTCGACTACGGTGTGGGAAACCTCGCTGACGGCTGGCGAGCGATAGACGACAAAGCGAGGTGGGAGTACACGTGGTCGGAGGCGATCACGGCGTCTGCCGTAGAGATCACCTTCGGGGAAGAGGGCTGACCACACCTAGTCGCTACCCTGAAAGTGACTCGGCAGTACATGGCAGGACCCGCTGATCTCCCTGTTCGGAGATCGGCGGGTCCTGGTCCGCTATCGGCCTACAATCTCTTGTCGTCGTACTCCTCGCTATCGAATCCGAATGCGCCCCGATTCTTTCGGCGCAGGTCGCGGTGACGGCCAGTGCCCGTGACCACGGTCCCGGTTGATCGGATGACCGGTAGTTGAGGGCAAAGCGTCGGTGCCGCGCTGAGACCCGCTGGGGACATCCAGAGAGTCCGTTGTCGATCGGGGCAGCCGATAGTCGGGAGCTAGTTACCCCATGGCAATTCAAAGGCTGATGTCGGCGGGTTGAGTTACATTGTGCGAATGTCGCCCGTTCGGGCGTCTGGTATTGCACTGATAGGAGGTCCCTCATTGGACCCGATTACGTTGATTGTGGCCGCAGTAGCAACTGGTGCTGCCGCCGGTACAGGGGATGTGGTCAAGCAAGCTATCACGGACGCCTACGCCGCGTTGAAGCGACGAATCTCCAACGACTACGGGGTCGTCGACGCTGAGGTTCTCAGCGTCGAGTCCGAACCGGAAGAGGACCTGCGCCGCCAACTGCTGGCCAAACAGCTCACCAAGGTCGGTGCCGGCGAAGACGAACAGCTCGTCGCCGCCGCCCAAGAACTTCTGAACTTGGTCATCGATGAGGCACCACAAGCTGCACAGATCGTTGGCATCGAGCTGAACCGTGTCGACGTCGGCGGCGATATCGAAGTCATCGACGTGGCTGTACAGGGGGGCAGCGGTGTCACCGCTACTGACGTCTCCACCGGCGGTTCGTTCACGATCAGCAACGTGCGGGCCAGCGCCGGGGAGCCTCCCCACCCTCCCCAGGCGCGGCGGTAACCGGCTTCACTGCCGCCGCGCAGCAGAGCTTCACCGCCTCCAACCGCAACACCTCGGTCGGGCGGGATTACATCATCAACGTCGGTACGCCCGTAGGTGAGGGCGGAAACTCCGGGAACGTCCGCGCCGTCACCACCTCCGTCGAAGCGCTCCCGATCGGCGAAAACATGTGGACGATCAAGGTTCACAACGGCTCCAAAGGCCCGATCACCGATCTCAGCGTGAACGTGTACGTCACCGACCAAGTCGGTCAGCCGACTGAGGACGAGTGCGTCCCCGCGAAGGGACGGATATCCATCGAGCAGCTCACACGGGACCTGATGGGGCAAGCCATGCGCGGCGGTATCGGGGCGGTCGAGGACCAAGCAAGGAGATCACCGCTGGCCTCGCTGTTCATGCCGAATGACATCAACCTCATGGGGCTCGTCGACAGCAGCTCGATGATTCCGGACATCCTCAACCTCGCCATGCCCACATTGAGGCAGCACATGCAGGCAATGAACGACACCTTCCCGACGGTCCTGCCAGCGGGTCAATCCACCGCCGTGGTGTACTTCGCTGCAGGCCAGGGCCAAGTGCAGGCCGATATCAAGTTCGACGACGAAGCAGGCAACCATTGGGTCCGGTTGTTCGGCCAACCGCCGGTACTGACCGAGTAGGCCGATCCCCAGGATGAGGTCCGCGCAGCGGCGGCCTTCATCCTGGGGAGAGACAGTTAAGGTCGACATCTTCACGCGGTGATGGGCATGGAACATGGTCATAGCGTCAATCGCGTCGAGGTCGTCGACGGTGGGGCCGTGATTGTTGAGGTACCCGCGGAAGACAAATTTCAAGGTCGACAGCTCACCCGCGTAATTGTGCCGGACCAAGTCGAAGGCTAGGCGCGAGTGCACGTCTGAAGTCTCGAGCCATCCGCTATTGCCGCGTGACGCGCGGTTCGAACCGGCCAGCACCGGGCACCTCCGAAGATCAACCGGCCGTGGACATCCGTCACACGAAACCGAGCCCGCACCGTCATCGAAACCGCGCCGCCGGAAAACGAAACCCTGAGCCAGATTTGCCAGCAACAAGGAGGCGCCCCTTCGGGAAGAGGACCAGAACCGGCCCTCACCCGCATGCCTACATGCAATGAAGCCCCTGATCGGCGGGGAAGCTAGATTGATGATCGTGTCAGGCGCGCCTTTGGAAGCGGTCAAACAGACCATGAGAACACGCTGGCCGCTGTACCTCGCATCGATGCTCGCGGCCAACGCGTTCGGTGCTGTCCTGGTGTGGGCGTTCATCCAGTACGGGCTGCCCGTGCCGGAGCGGGGGTCGAATGCGACCCGGCAGACGGGGTTCCTGCTGCCCGCGCTCGTGTTTCTCGTCGGCGGGCTGCTGAGTTTGACCGCTTCGGCGCTCATGTTGCGGCCGGTGATGCGCTGGCAGGTGCGCGGCGGGCCGCCGAGCCGTCAGGAGCAGATGGCGGCGCTGCACGCACCGCTGCGGCAGTCCATCGTGCATCTGGTGCTGTGGCTGGTGGGCGGCGCGGTGCTGGCATCGCTGATCATCGTGCGGGCCCCGGAGCTGGCGGCCGCGGTCATCGTCACCGAATGTATGGCCGCCACCATCGTTTTCGGCTTCACCTACATGCTGGGCGAGCGGATTCTGCGCCCGGTCGCCGCCGAGGCGCTGACCGTCGGCGCGTTCGATCACACCCTGACCGCCGGTGTCGGCACCCGTATGGCCATGACCTGGGGCATGGGCACTTTCGCCCCGGTGATCGCCATCGTGCTGCTGTGCGTCACCCAGATCTCCTCGCGCGTGCAGTTCTCCGCGCAGTCGCTGGCGGTATCCATTCTGCTGCTGTGCGGTGTGGTGATCATGCAGGCGCTGGCCCTTTCCATGCTTACCGCGGCCAGTATTTCCGATCCGATTCGGCAGCTCAGCCAGGCCATCGATCGCGTGCAGGAAGGCGCGCGGGATGTGCAGGTGGAAGTGTTCGACGGTTCCGAAATCGGACTGCTGCAGGTTGGCTTCAACCGAATGATGGGTGAGGCCGCAAAGCGTCGGGAACTTCAGGAATTGTTCGGCCGGCATGTCGGTGAGGATGTGGCGCGGCGGGCACTGGAGTACGGCACCGAACTCGGTGGTGAAACCCGATTCGTGGCGGTGCTGTTCGTCGATATGGTCGGTTCCACCGCCACCGCGGCGGAACGCCCGCCGACCGAAGTGGTCAGCCTGCTCAACGAGTTCTTCCGTGTCGTGGTGGATGTGATCGACCGCCACCACGGTTTGATCAATAAATTCATGGGTGATGCCGCGCTGGCTATTTTCGGTGCGCCGCTGGACCGCCCGGATGCCCCGACCGCGGCCCTCGCCGCGGCCCGTGAGCTGCGGGAAGCCCTGCGCGAGGTGCCCGGATTGGATATCGGCATGGGCGTTTCGGCAGGCTTGGCAGTCGCGGGAAATATCGGTGGCGCAAATCGTTTCGAGTACACCGTGATCGGTGATCCGGTGAACGAGGCCTCCCGCCTCACCGAACTCGCGAAGGATCGCCCGGGTCGCGTCCTGACCTCCTCCAGTGCGCTGTATTTCGCCGACGAGAACGAACAGCGGCATTGGGAAACGGGCGAAGAGGTCCAACTGCGTGGCCGCCGGCGGAAAACCCGGTTGGCCTGGCCCAAGGAAAGTACCGACCCGATGGATGCAGACGAGGCGGTAGCCAGTTCGTTAGGGTGAGCATGTGACGGCCCATGGTGAGCTGGCCGGCGAACCTGCGCCGCCCGCGGAGAACTCGCGCCGCGGCAGGTTCTGGTGGGCCAAATGGGTGCTCGGGGCCGCGCTGCTGAGTCTGTTGATTTCAGAAGGCTTTTATCTATATCCCCGCCTGCACGAATCCTGGAAGAACCTCACCGAAATCCATTGGGGATGGGTCGCCGCCTGCATCGCGATGCAGGCGATTTCCATGAGTGGGTTCGGCGCCATCCAGAAGCAGCTGCTGCATGCCGGGGGCGTGGAGGTCAGTCACCGCAAGTCGGTGTCGGTGGTGTACGGCTCCACCGGTATGTCGCTGACACTGCCTGCCGGGCAGGTCTTCTCGACCGCCTTCACCTACCGGCAGATGCGGCGCTGGGGCGCGAGTCCGATTGTGGCGTCCTGGCAGCTGGTCATGTCGGGAGTGGTGGCGGCCGCGGGCCTGACGCTGCTGGGTCTGTTCGGCGCGGTGCTGGCCGGGGACCGGGTCGGACCCGCCAAGGTGATCTTCTCGCTGGGCGCGGTGGCGCTGCTGGTGTGGGCCCTGAACTACGTGGCCCGCCACCCCGGCACCATCGAAGCGGTATTGCATCGAATTCTGCGGCTGGTCAACAGGATTCGACATAGACCCGCGGAGGCCGGCGCCGAGAAGATCGGTGAGGTCCTGAACCAGCTGGAGTCGGTGGATCTGGGCCGCAAGGACGGCGCCTGGGTGGTGCTGTGGGCGCTGGTGCACCGGCTCGCCGACGTCGCCTGCCTCGGTTTCGCCTGCTACGCGGTGGGCGCGGACCCCCGCCTGGCCGGGCTCATGCTGGCCTTCGCGGCCGGAAAAGCGGTGGGCACCATCCCCTTCGCCCCGGGCGGCATCGTCTATGTGGACGCCACCCTGATCTACTCGCTGACGGCGGCCGCCGGTCTGCCCGCCGCCCAGGCCGTGGCCGCGGCCTTCCTCTATCGCCTGATCAGCTTCATCCTGGTGGCGATCATCGGCTGGATCGTCTTCCTCTTCCTCTTCCGCAAGCCGCATGACGACGACGCGGCGTACGAGAAGGAATTCGAGGAGCGCGGCACCCCCCTGATCGCCGAACCGCGCCGGCCCAATGCCCCGCCCGGCGAGGATTCCTGACCTTCGGCAGACGCCCTCCCGCGGTGAGACGAGTGTCCCTCGCAGTGGGATGTAGGACGCCCGATAACCTGTGGCCCGTGAAGAAACTCGCGCCGTTCGTCGCAGATGCCGTACTGGTGATCGTGTTCTGCGCAATCGGCCGGCACAATCACGATGAGCCGGTGCTCGCCGGAATGGCCCGCACGGTATGGCCTTTCGCCACCGGCCTGCTACTGGGCTGGGTGATCGCCATCGCGGTCGCCGCCGGGGGTGAAGGAGCCAGCGCGGCAAAGCGTTTCGACGGCCGGCCGGTATGGCCGACCGGCGTCATCATCTGGCTGAGCACCCTGGTTGGCGGCATGCTGCTGCGCGTGGTGAGCGGCCAGGGCATCGCGTTCAGCTTCGTCCTGGTCGCCGCGACCGCGCTCGCGCTGTTCCTGCTCGGCTGGCGGGCCGGTGTGAAAGCGCTGCGCTGGAACTAGTCCCGAACAGTCGGGACTAGTCCGGGGCCGCCAGCGACTGCAGCAGTCGCGCCGCCATGCGCGCGGTGGTGTCCCCGCTGTCCACATCGTCGATGTGAATGGCGAAGGCGAGATCGCCCATGGTCGCGATGAGCCAGCCATTGGTGCCCGCCGGAGCGGCGAACGCCTGCACGCCCTGATAGCGATTGAGGCTGGCCAATTCCGGAGCCGCCGTGCCGTCGCGGAGCATGCCGCGCAGGCGATTGGTGACATCACCGGGGAGAGCGGGCAGATCGGCTTCGGTGGTGGCCGGGACGCCGATCTGGATCATCGGCTTGGGCACCTGGCCATTGGCGATGGCGGCCGCCGCGATGGCCATACCCCAGGGGCTGGCCAGCAGTGAGTCGGCGGCATTGCCGCGGCCGACCTGTTCGGCCGCGTTCTTGCCGGTGGGCAGGCGGCCGGTGGTCTCGTCCAGTCCGGGGATCTTGAAGTCGATTCCGACGCCGAGCATGCTCGCCGCATCGGCCGCATCGCCGACCGAGACGTCCTGCGGCGCTTTCTTCTTGGTGATGGCGGCCATGTTCTTGAACAGCTCGATCATGCCGCCGACCGGATACAGCCCGGTGAAGGCCACCGAACCGTGCTCACTGGCCTGGCTGTTCTGCGCGGCGGCGACGATCGCCCCACTGGAGGGCTGGATGGCCACGATGGAGGCGGGCGTGCCGACACTCACCACCGCGTCCTCGGCCGCGCGCTGCAGATGCTGGTCCATGGTGCCGGGGATATCCGGTCCGGGCGGGCCCTGTTCGCCGGCGAGCTGGGTGACGAAGGTGCCGTCCGGTTCGAAGAGTTGTACACCCCAACCTGAGCGCTGATCGTTATTGTTCTGCCACACCTTGTTCAGCGAGTCGAGCATCGGCGACCACACTCGGCGGTCGGCGGAGATGAGCCGGGGTTGCTGCTCCATGACCACGCCGGGGATGGCCGCCATCTTCGGTTGCAGGATGGCGAAGTCGCCGTCGCGCAGGTTCACCGCGACCACGGGTTTACCCTGCGAGGCCGACAGCTGTTGCAGCAGTGACGGTCCGGTGATGAGCGGCGCGACCGGGGCGATGGCATCGGCCAGCGCATTGCTGGAGGCGACCGGATCGCCGGTTTTGGTGGGGTCGAGTTTGACGACATTGATGGTCTGCTCGGTCATGAGCGGCGCACCGACGATGTCATTGACGTGCGGGGCCGGCGTGGCATACGTGCGAACCAGCTTCACGGTGCGTTTGCTGTCCAGCTGCGGGATGATCAGCGCCGGATCCCATGAGATGCGCCAGCCCACACTGAGTTTGCGCACGGTGCCCTGCAGGTCGTACTTCCAGTTCTTATTGTCCCCGAAGTTCCAGGCCGCACTCATGCTGAACAGACCGGTATTGCCGTCGAGGCCGATGAACTGGGTCACCTGGTAGTCGGGTTTGCCCGGGTTCAGCCCGCTGAAGACTTGCTTCAACGTTGCGGACGCACCATTCGGGTAGGACGTCAGCTCTGCCGCGTCCTCATAGTTCTGTTTATCGAGCAAGCTGGAGAATCGCTCGACAACAGCCTCCGCACCGGTCGCTCGCTCCCGGAAAGCACACGACCCCATCGCAATCGCGAGGGCGAGCACCCCCGCGAGCACGATCGCGCCACGGATCCGGAAGCGGCGGGATCCCCACACATCCATATCGCCCACTCTTCACTCTTGCCACATCAGCAACAGGACCACGGTACCGCGTTCAAATCACTCGCGGTGCCACCTTTCCACCAGGCGTGTATGTACCGAGATCCACCATAGTGCCGATTTCGGCCCACAAGGACCAGTTACATGATCACCGGTCGGTTACGGACCTGGCGTATTCACGCCTCCGCGAACCACTCAGTACGTACCCCATGGCGTGCTTGCGCAACCGTCGAGATCACCCGCACCAACCCCGTTCTCGGAGAGCGGAATCCAATCGCCCGGAATGAACGTAACGTTGTAATCAGAATTACAACTCGACACAGCAAGTGAGAGTGACCGCCATGAGACACGGACATCGTGGACGTGAGTTCGGACGCCCCGGAGGCTGGCAGCAAGCCGACCTGCCCGACGCCGCAGACGCTTCCGATTGGTTCGCTGGACGATTGCCAGCCGACTGGTTCACCGGACCCCCGACCCTCGAGATCGACCGCGACGAAATCGTCGTAGTCGGCGAACTTCCCCTGCCCACTCCCGAATCCGCCGAAGGTGAGGATGCGGCCGACGTGCCGCAGGCCACCCGCGAGGGCCTGGTTTCCCGCTTCCGGGAATCCACCCGTGCGGCCCGCATGCAGATCGCCCAGGAGGCTCAGGCCCGCTACGGCCGCAATGTCGCCTGGGGCGTCACGGCCGGCGACGATCGAATCCTGTTCACCCACCTGGCAGTTCCGGTCATGACCCGGCTCCGCCAGCCCGAGCGCAAGGTTCTCGACACCCTCATCGACGCGGGTGTCGCCCGCTCCCGCTCCGACGCGCTCGCCTGGACCGTGAAACTCGCGGGCAAGCACGCCGAGGAGTGGCTCGACGAACTGCGCGGCGCCATGCGCAAGGTCGACGACCTGCGCTCCGAAGGACCGCGCGGGCTCTGAAACCCGCGCCCGCGGCTCGGGTCCACGGCGAGGGGCCTGAACCCGGGCCACCGGCGGGTCAGCCGATACAGTGAGCGCATGGCTGCCTCCGCCGGTCCGATCCTGGTGCTCAACGGTCCGAACCTGAACATGCTCGGCACCCGACAGCCCGAGGTCTACGGGTCCGACACCCTCGACGATGTGATCGAGCTGTGCCGTAAGACGGCGGCGCGATTCGGCCGCGAGGTCGAGGCGTTCCAGTCCAATCATGAAGGCGCGCTGATCGACCGGATCCATGCGGCGCGCGGCGTCGAATCCGGGATCGTCATCAATCCGGGCGGCTTCACGCACACCTCGGTGGCGCTGCGCGACGCACTGGTGATTCCGGAGGTGCCGATCGTGGAGGTGCACATCAGCAATGTGCATGCGCGCGAAGAGTTCCGGCACCATTCGTTCGTCTCCCCCATCGCCACCGCGGTCATCGCGGGCATGGGGATCCAGGGTTACGCGGCGGCGATCGAGTTCCTCGCGACCCGCTGACACCACCCGCTGATCAGGCCCGGCTCACCTCGAGCCGGGTCTTTTTTTCTGCCTTTTTCGGGCGGCCGAATATCGCTTCCGCATCACGAGATGTAGTAGGTATGCTACATATCATCCGGCTTCTACTACGGAGGATGGTATGACCGTCGGCGAAGATGTTGTTTTGGACGTCGAACAGCTGCGCATGCGATACGGCACGCGAGATGTGCTGCACGACGTCACTTTTCAGGCACATGCGGGCGAGGTGCTGGTGCTGCTCGGCCCGAACGGGGCGGGCAAGACCACGACCATCGAGATTCTCGAGGGCTTCCGCATGCGCTCGGCGGGGCGAGTCTCGGTGCTCGGCGCCGACCCCGCGCACGGGGACGAAGCCTGGCGCGCACGGATCGGGGTGGTGCTGCAGTCCTGGCGCGATCACGGTAAGTGGCGGATCCGCGAACTACTGGACTACCTGGGCATGTTCTACGCGCCCTACTCCACCGGCAGCATTCGCCGGCCATGGGACACCGATGAACTCATCGCGGCGGTCGGTCTCACCGCACATGCCGATGCGAAGGTCATGACGCTGTCGGGCGGGCAACGCCGGCGGCTCGATGTGGCCATCGGCATTGTCGGGCGGCCGGAACTGCTGTTCCTGGACGAGCCGACCGCCGGCTTCGATCCACAGGCCCGGCGCGAATTCCACGATCTGGTGCACCGGCTCGCCGATGACGAGCACACCACCGTCCTGCTCACCACCCACGATCTGGACGAGGCGGAGAAACTGGCCGACCGCATTCTGGTGCTGGCGGGCGGGCGGATCATCGCCGACGGGTCGGCCGATCAGCTGTCCCGGCGCATTGCCGGTGAGGCCGAGGTGAAGTGGACGCGGGACGGTCAGCGGTTCGTGCACACCACGACCGAGTCCACCAAGTTCGTCTACGAGCTGTTCCAGCAGCACGGTGCGGAGATCGAGGAGCTGGAGGTGCGGCGCGCCTCCCTCGAGGACACGTATATGACGCTGGTGCAGCGCTTCGAGTCCGGCCAGGAGGAGAACGATGTGCACACTCTGGAGGAGGTAGTCCGATGAATCCCCTCGGCATCGCGGTCAAGGCCGGGTTCCGGCGCGGCTGGATCGAGCTGCGGCAGACGCTGACCAGCGGCCAGGACCTGTTCATCCAATTCTTCTGGCCCGTCATGACTTTGGTCGCGCTGTACCTCATGCGCAATGGCAGCTTCGCGGCCAGCGGGCTGAAGCTGGGTGCGCTGGCGCTGCCGGGCGTGCTGGGCATGCTGATCGCCTTCAACGGCATGTTCGGCATCTGCCAGGGCCTGACCACGGACCGCGAGGACGGCACGCTTTTGCGCGCCAAGGCGACTCCGAACGGCATGGTCGGCTATCTGATCGGCAAGATCGTCATGGTGTCCGGAATCGTGCTCTCTCAGCTGATCATGGTGCTGGCGGTGGGCGCGTTCATCATCGGCGGCGTGCGGCTGGACACCGCCGGCTCCTGGATGACCCTGATCTGGGTGCTGGTGCTGGGCCTGCTGGCCGTGCTGCCGATCGGCGCCGTGCTCGGATCGATCTTCGAGAGCCCGCGCGCCATCGGTTTCCTCTCGTTCCCCATTATGGGTCTGGTGGCGATCTCCGGAATCTTCTACCCGATGACGGCCCTGCCCGGCTGGCTGCAGGGCGTGGGTCAGATCTTCCCGATCTACTGGCTGGGTCTGGGCATGCGCTCGGCCCTGCTGCCGGACAGTGCGGTGGCGGTGGAGCTCGGCCACTCCTGGCGGCACCTGGAAACCGTTGCGGTACTGGGTGTCTGGTCGATTGCCGGACTACTGCTGGCACCGGTCGTGCTGCGCCGCATGGCACGGCGGGAATCCGGGTCGAGCGTGGCGGCCCGGCGCGAGAAGGCCATGGCGCGTGCCTACTGAGGTCATTTTCAATCGGATCGCGATGCTGCGCGCCGAGCGCGGCATCTCCCGGCGGGAGCTGGCGGAGGCGCTCGGCGTGCACTACCAGACCATCGGCTACCTCGAACGCGGCGAATACAGCCCCAGCCTGCATCTGGCACTGCGGGTTTCGCAGTACTTCGAGGTCCCGGTCGAGGTGGTCTTCTCCACCGACCCCTTCCCCCGCATCGGCTCCGAAACGGCGTAGTCCGCTGTCGTCAGGCGCCGCGCATGACCGCGTACACCGGTACCGGCGCACCCGCGCTCTCCGATGCGGCAATCGCCTTGCGCCACAGCGCCTGTGCGGCACGGGAGAGCGAAGCATCCACGCCCGCTTCCACACTGGCGTCGACCACGTGCTGCGCTCCGGCATCCATCATGGCCAACTGGGCCCGATCACCCCAGCCACCGGCCTTCGCGGCTGCGGCGAAATCGCTCATGAAGTAGGGAAACGCCTCGTTGGAGCGCAGTGCGAACGGCAGAAAGCGGTCGATCTCGTTGCCGGAGTTCGCGATCAGCGCCATGGCCTGGTCGAAAGCCAGCATCCACGGATGGAAGATGGTGAGCAATGCCTGGTAGAAGACCTGTGCCAGACCGTCATCCACACCCAGATACTCCTGTGGACTGAGCGGGCGCAGCACCTCGGCGTGCGCGTCGAAGACCTCGCGCGGACCGCTGTAGAAGATGTACGACGCCGGATGCGCGATATTGTCGCCCGCCGACATGACGCCGCCGGACAGGAATTCCGCACCGTGCGCGCGCACCCAGGCCGCACCCCGGCGGGTCTGCTCCGGCGAATCCGAGGAAAGATTGGCTATCACCTTGCCCGCCAAGTGTTCCGCGGCCTGACCGAGCACGTCGTACATGGCGGCGTAGTGGGTGAGGCTGAGCACCGCCACCTCGTTCGCCTCCAGGGCCTCCGCCACGGTCGCGGCCCGCTTCGCACCGAGTTCGGCCATGGCGTCGGCCTTTTCGGCACTGCGGTTCCATACGGTGACCTCGACGCCGGCCTCCAGGAAGGCCCGGACCATGGCCTGCCCCATCGGGCCCAGGCCGAGAACGGTGACGGAACGCGGCTGCTGAGACATGGTGTGTCCCCTTCGAATTGTCGCTGGAATGGTGTCGGCGCCGGATTCGATGGTGGTCGCGATCGGTAGCCTCGGGAAGACCGCACCTGCGCGTGCGGTTGCTTACCTACAGGTTCGAAATACGGTCAGGAGGTCCGCGATGAATGCCGGTGGTGACGCGGATCACGACGTGTGCGGCATGTCCGTCGCCATCGACGTGGTCGGCGGAAAATGGAAACTGCATCTCATGTGGGTGCTGGGCGACGGCCCGAAACGCTTCGGCGAAATCCGCCGCCTGCTCACCGGCGTCAGCGAGAAGGTCCTCACCGAAAACCTCCGCCACCTGGAATCCAGCGGCGTGGTCCATCGCGAGATCTACCCCGAAATCCCACCCCGGGTGGAGTACTCCCTCACTCC
The DNA here is from genome assembly GCF_035958815.1 of Nocardia sp. NBC_01327. NCBI lineage: Bacteria > Bacillati > Actinomycetota > Actinomycetes > Mycobacteriales > Nocardiaceae > Nocardia > Nocardia sp. NBC_01327. The sequence continues at coordinate 277,414 of NZ_CP108383.1, forward strand.
CCTGGGCGAAGACCTCAACCAGGCCCTGCGCCCCCTCGAACACTGGGGCGACCGTAACCGCACCCGCCTCCTCGCCTCCGCCCCTTGATCCGAACCTCTCCGTACTGCCCTCAAATCGCGAATTGCTCGGCGAGGCGTTCGCCGATGCGCTCCACGAGGGTCGCGGCATCGGCCATGCAGCGCACAGGGTCTGGTTCCAAGTCGGTGAGCGCGTAGGCGGCAGCGAATCCGGCGGCATGCCACTCATCGGGAGTCAGTTGCAGGCGACCGGAAACCGCTACGACCGGGATGCCCGCGCGGCGGGCGGCGGTGGCTACGCCCATGGGGGCTTTGCCGTGCAGGCTTTGCAGGTCGAGGGAGCCCTCGCCGGTGACGACCAGGTCGGCTCCGGTGAGGTGGGCGGGGAAATCGACGAGGTCGAGGACGACGTCGATGCCGGAGCGGGGGACCGCGCCGAGCACCGCCATGGCGCCGAAGCCGGTGCCGCCCGCGGCGCCCGCCCCGGGTTTGTCCGCCCATTCGGGGCCGATGAGGTGCGCCCAGATCGTCAGGGCTGCTTCGAGAGTCGCGATCTCGGTGGGACCCGCACCCTTCTGCGGCGCATAGACGGCGGCCGCTCCGGTGGGGCCGAGCAGCGGATTGTCGACATCGCTTGCGAGAGTGATGCGGGTGTGTGCCAGCGCCGGATGCAGGCCGGTGCGATCGACACGCTCACCGTGACCGAGAACTATTTCAGGCCAAGACAATTCGGTGCCGGAGGCATCGCGAATGCGCAGCCCCAGCGCGTGCAGCATGCCCGCTCCGCCGTCGGTGGACGCACTGCCGCCGAGGCCGAGCACGATATCGCGCACCCCGCGATCCAGGGCGTCCGCGAGGACAAGGCCGAGTCCGTAGGTACTCGCGCCCAGCGGATCGAGCACTCCGCCAGGGAGTTTCACCACTCCGACCACTGCCGCCAGTTCGATCACGGCGGTATCGCCCCGGACGGCGTAGGCGGTGTCGACCTTTCTGCCGGTCGGGCCGAGAGCCCGCACCGGCACCCGCTCCCAGCCCGCGGCGAGGAAGGCGTCGACGGTCCCGTCGCCTCCGTCCGCGACGGGCAGCTGCCGCACCTCGGTCCCGGGTGCGGCTCGCCCGATGCCCCGGGCGAGCGCGGCCGCGACTTCGGCGGCGGTCAGCGAGCCTTTGAATTTGTCCGGGGCGAGGATCACCCGGCGTGGTCCGGCGTGTGTCACCCGCTCAGTCTCACCGATTTCCGCGCCCGCGACACGCCCGGAACGCCGGAAACCAGATACGGACAAATCCCCTGGGCAAACCGGTTAGCGTCGCAGTATGCCGAGTGAGCCGCATGTGCCGGTCGAGATTCGCAAGAATGTCGAACTGGATCGCTTCGAGCTGTACGTGGACGGATACCTCGCGGGCGTCGCCGCCTATCAGGACACCGCCAACGAGCGCGCCTTCGTGCACACCGAGATCTATCCGCAGTTCGAAGGCCTGGGATACGGCCGCAAACTCGTGCAGGGTGCACTCGATCAGACCCGGGACGCGGGCTTCGGCATATTGCCGATGTGCCCGATGGTGCACCATTTCGTCGAATCCCGGCCGGAGTACCTGGCATTGGTGCCGCAGTGGTCGCGGGAGCGCCTGAATCTGCCGCAGCAATAGGTGCGGCGTCAGTAGACGGCGACCGCTCCGTCGAGCGCGGTCTGCAGTTCATCACGCACGATGCGGGTGATCTCGGCGGGTTTGGTGGGCAGCTCCGGCACCGGCGCCCCGAAATAGAAGCTGGCCGATTTGGCCTCCTCCTTGGTGGGTTCCACCTTCGGATCCGCGCGCGGCCCGTAGCTCAGGCCCAGGCTCACCAGCACCGGATCGGCCCCGAGCTTCTTGGCCCGGAAGGCGATGTGCCCGATGCCGGTTCCGACGGTCTGCACGTGCGCCGGGTCCACGTCATTGCAGGTGCCCTCGGGAAAGACCGCCACCCCGTCGCCGCGCGCCATGCGCTCGGCACAGATGTCGATCATGCGCTGTCCGGCCGCATTCACCGCGCGGAGTCCGTGGTCCTTACCGCGGAAAACGGGAATTCCGCCCATCATGTCGATGCGCCGGCGCAGTTCCGGTTCCAGGAACAGCTCGTCCTTGGCCAGCACCCGGGTCCGCCCGATGACCGGTCGCAGCACACTCCCCCATGCCGCGGCGGCGACCGTATAGGGGTCCAGCTGTGAAAGGTGATTGACAGCGATGAGCAGCGGCCGACGCTGGGAGATCAACTCACGCAGCCGTTCCCGCGCGCCCGGTGCGTACGAGATCCGCGGCCGATACCGCCGGCCCAGCAGCCAGTAGGCCGCGCGCGCCTTCAACAGATTCTGTTGATGATCGAGATAGAAGTCGTACACCGCGTCATTGTTCTCGAGGATTACCTCGGGACGTTCCATGCCGTCACCCTAGCGGGGGCGGCGCAATTGAGCAGAGACGGAATTTAACAAGGCAAAGAGCCTGCCGCGGTGGAATGATGACTGAGTGGCACGCGCAGAAGAACACGGTGACCGTTCTCGACGCGAATTCCGGCATGAGGACCAGGTGGTACGCCCTGGGACTCTGCTGGTGTCGGCGACGGACCTGGTGGAACCCTCCTTCCGGCGCACCATTGTGTACATCATCGAGCACAATGACGCGGGCAGCCTGGGCGTGGTCCTGAACCGGCCGAGCGATACCGCCGTTCACGACGTGCTCCCCAATTGGGCCGAGCTGGCGGCGTCGCCGCGCAAACTCTTTCTGGGCGGACCGGTGAAACGTGATGCCGCGCTGTGCCTGGCCACCGTGAAGGTCGGCACCTCGTTCGCCGGCATCCCGGGTCTGCGCCGGGTGGACGGCCGGGTGGCCCTGGTCGACCTCGACTCCGACCCGGATCGCATTGCCCCGCTCGTCGAGGGCATCCGCATTTTCGCCGGTTATGCCGGTTGGACCTTCGGACAGCTCGAAGGTGAATTGGATCGCGGGGACTGGATCGTCCTGTCCGCACTTCCGACCGACCCGCTGGCGGGCCGCGCCGATCTGTGGGCGCAGGTACTGCGCCGGCAGCCGCTGCCGTTGTCCCTGCTCGCCACGCATCCGATCGAAGTGGAACGAAACTGAACTGAACCGTCGGCACGGTCTGTGTCGTGGAGGGTACGGAGGTGACCGATGCCCGACGACCAGGCGGCATTGCTCCGGGTGCTCTACGAGGAGCATGCGGCCGCATTGTGGCGATACACGTACGGCCTGGTGGGAGATCCCGGCCGCGCGGAGGACATTGTGCAGGAAACGCTACTGCGGGCCTGGCAGCGGCCGAATGTGCTCGACCAGTCCACGAACTCGGCCCGGGCCTGGCTGTTCACGGTGGCCCGTAATCTGGCTGTGGACGAGCATCGCAGCGCCAGAAGCCGGCGCGAATTCCGAACGGACAATCCGCCGGAGGTGCCGACGCCGGATCAATCGGATAGAGCACTGGACGGTTGGCTGGTAGCCGACGCACTGGCGCGATTGACCATCGATCATCGTGAGGTCATCGTCCGCGCCTACTACCGGGGCCTGTCCACCCACCAGATCTCGGCGGAATTGGATATCCCGGAGGGGACGGTGAAGTCCCGTATGCACTACGGCATGCGGGCACTGCGTTTGGTGCTACAGGAGATGGGGGTGACGAGATGACGGAGGGCCACGACCTCTGTGACGGCTACACCACGTGGGACGGGTCGTACGTGCTCGGCGCCCTGGCCCGCGACGAACGCCGCGAGTACGAGGACCACCTGGCGACCTGCGACCACTGCCGGACGGCCGTGTCGAAGCTGGCCGGTCTACCCGGACTGCTGGCGCTGGTGGACGAGGACACGGCGCTTTCCATTGCGGCGCAGGAGGATCCGCCGACCGCGGTGCCTCCGCCGCCCGAGCGCATGCTGCCGCAGCTGGCGGAGCAGGCCCGGAAGAGGGAGCGCCGCAAGCGATTTTGGTCGGTGGGCGGCGCGGTGATGGCGGCCGCGGCTACCGCCCTGATCGCGGTGCCGGTGACGGCCACCCTCGCCGAGCGTGACGTTCCGGCCATCGAGCAGGTGGTGGCCCAGGGGCCGCTGCAGGCTCAGGCCGAAACCCCGATCGTCGCCACCTACAAACTGCTCTCGGTCAACGGGCAGACGCGCGTGGACATGATCTGCAACTACCCGCCGTCCAGCGAGATCTACGCGTGGCAGCTGTCGCTGTGGGTGGTGCGCGCCGACGGCACCCAGTCGAAACTGGCGGAGTGGACGGCGAAGCCGGGCCAGGTGTTCACCCCGGACGGCACCACCTCGGCCACGCCGGGCGATGTGAAATCGGTGGAGATCCGCAATGCCACCGGCAAGGTGCTGCTGGCGGCCGGGCTCTGAACGCACGAGAACGACGCACCCGAGGGGGTGCGTCGTTTTCGCGTCGCGCAGGGTGTGCGATCAGCTCGTCTTACGCTTGAAAGTCGAGGTGGACCAGAAGTATCCGATACCGCCGAGCACCAGGCACCAGGCGATGGCGAGGATGCCGTTGTGGCCGATTTCGGTGCCCATCAGCAGTCCGCGCAGGGTTTCGGTGATGGGGGTGAAGGGCTGGTATTCGGCGAACTGCTTCACACCGGCGGGCATGGTGTCGGTGGGCACCAGACCGCTGCCGAGGAAGGGCAGCAGCAGGATCGGCGTGGCCAGATTGCTCGCGCTCTCCGGATTCTGCGCGACCAGGCCGAACCCCGCGCCGAGCCAGTTCAGCGCGTAGACGGTCAGGCCGATGAGCCCGAAGGCCGCCAGCCAGCCCAGCACACCCGCATCGTGCGACCGGAAGCCGATGAGCACCGCCACCAGGGTCATGAGGCTCACGCCCGCCATGCCCTGGATCCAGGTGCCGACGACCTGACCGGTCAGCACCGACGACTGCGAAATATGCATGGTGCGAAAGCGATTGACGATGCCCTTGGTCATATCCGAATTGATCGACACCGCGATGCCCGCGATCATGTACGACGGAATCATGAGCATCATGCCGGGTGTCAGGTACTGGATGTACTTGGCGCCGCCGGTCGCGCCCCGCAGTGCGCCGCCGAAGATGTAGTTGAACATGAGCAGCATGACGATCGGCATGACCAGCACGCCGATGGTCATTCCCGGATACCGCTTGGCGTGCACCAGATTCCGGCGCAGCATCGTTTTCGAATCGGCGAACGCAGTGCTACTCATCGTGAGTTTTCCTTTTCGGGAGCGTGGCCACCGGTGAGGGCCAGGAAGACGTCGTCGAGATCAGGGGTGTGCACGGACAGTCCGGCGGGTTCGATACCGGCGGCATCGAGGCGGTCGATCACCTCGCGCACCGAGCGCACGCCGCCGTCGCTCGGCACGGCCAGGGTGAGATCGCCGTTGACCTGGGCGGCATTGCCCAAAGCCCGTGCGGCATTATCGAGTTCGGCACGATCGTTGAAATCCAGCCGGACATAACCGCCCGGCACCAGCCGCTTGAGCTGATCGGGCGTGCCCTCCGCGACCAGCCGGCCCTGGTGCAGCACCGCGATGCGGTCGGCCAGCTGATCGGCCTCCTCCAGGTACTGGGTGGTGAGGAAGACGGTCACACCGCCCGCGACCAGATCGCGAATGATGTCCCACATGACCCGGCGGCTGCGCGGGTCCAGGCCGGTGGTGGGCTCGTCGAGGAAGATGATGCGCGGCTCGCCGACCAGGGTCATGGCCAGATCGAGACGACGGGTCATACCGCCGGAGTATCCGGAGGCCACCTTGTCGCCCGCGTCGACCAGATCGAACTTCTCCAGCAGATCCGCTGCGCGACGACGGCTTTCACTACCCGGCAGATGGTGCAGGTCGCCCATGAGCAGCAGGTTCTCGCGGCCGGTGAGCAGTTCGTCGACGGCGGAGAACTGCCCGGTGACGCCGATGACCGAGCGCACGTCGTCCGGCTGGGTCGCGAGATCGTAACCGCCGACCCGCATCTCGCCGCCGTCCGCCTTGATCAGCGTGGACAGGATCTGCACGGTGGTGGTCTTGCCCGCGCCGTTCGGTCCGAGCAGCGAGTAGATGCTGCCTTCGGGAACGGTGAAGTCGATCCGGTCGAGCACAATGTGCTCCCCGAACGATTTGCACAGACCCGCAGCCGCGATGGCTGCCGGGCGGTGGGCGGTGGTCATGGGGTCCCCTTCTCATCAACAGGTACGCATGAATGCATGGCTTACCTAAGCCGTGACCGCTGGGCTGCGATCAAAGCTGTTATGTGTTCAGTTGTTGTAGGGCGGAGTTGCGTTGTGCGACAGGGTCGTTCAGGACGCCAGAGCTCAGATGTCGAGCACTTCGGTGACCCGGTGCTCGGTGATATCGACTACGCGGGCGAAGAGCCGATCGGGGATCTTGCCCTCCAGCTCGCCGACGGTGTCGACGACCTCGAAGAGGTAGTCACCCCAATCCTGTTCGCCCACACCGAGAAAGCGCCGCCACTGCTTCCAGTCCTTGAGAATGTTGGTATCGGTCGGGAATTCACTCCAGTAGGAGAAGTGGCTGTGCACCGCGTACGCGCCTTTGCGTGTGCGGTACACCCGAATGTCCTCGACGCGCTTGTCGCCGACCTGGTGCCACTCGGTCAGCAGTGCGCCGGAGAAGCGGATCTGCCGCACCCCGTCCTTGCCGACCTTCAGGACCACCTCGTCGTAGCCCTCGATGCGGTCCTCCTCGAGCTCGATGAAGCGCCGCAGTGCCGTCACGATCGCGCCCGACAGATTGCCCCCCACCAGCTCCTGCGCGCGCTGAAACAGCTTGAGGTCCTCATCGGAAACGTAGATCGTCTTGTTCGGCATGACCCAACTATACGTAGACGTATACATACATTGCAAGAGGGGCGGGGACTCGCCCTGCGGCCACAGGATTGAACCGGCAACCGCTCGCATTCGTATCCCGAGTACAGACTCGGGAGTCCGGTGTCAGGCACCGAAGGGAGCCGCCTCCATGCACAATCGCACACGCGTGGTGGATCACCTGGTCAAAGCCGTCTCGGAGCTGGGCGTGCGGCATATATTCGGCGTCGACGGCGCGAATATCGAGGACCTCTACGACGCGGCTTTCGATCATCGCGAGCTTGTCACCGCGGTAGTCGCCAAGCACGAATTCTCCGCCGCCACCATGGCCGACGGCTACGCCCGCTCCACCGCCGGTCTCGGCGTGGTCGCGGCCACCTCCGGCGGCGGCGCCATGAATCTGGTCGCCGGGCTGGCCGAATCCTTCACCTCCCGCGTCCCCGTGCTCGCGCTGGTCGGGCAGCCGCCGACCGTCCTGGAGGGCAAGGGCGCCTTTCAGGACACGAGCGGGCGGGCCGGCGCCTTCGACGCGGTTCGGCTGTTCACGCCGATCTCGCACTACTGCGCCCGCGTCGAGGCCCCCGCCGACCTGCCCGCTCACCTGACCCGCGCCATCCATGCCACCCAGCACGGTGGTCCGGCGGTCTTATTGCTGCCCAAGGATATTCAGCAGGCGGAACTCGTCGCGCCCGCATTCACGCCGCCGCCGCGCGCCTATCGCCGCGATACCGCGAGCCTGTGGAGAGTTGTGCATACCTTGCAGGCTGCCCGGGTCATCGGCAAGGTGGTGATCATCGCCGGTGATCAGGTCGCGCGCGACGGCGCGCGCGGCGAACTGGCGCAGCTCGCCGCGGTGCTCGATGCCGCCGTCGGCGTGGCCCCGGACGCGAAGGATGTCTACCACCACGCGGATCCCGGATTCTGCGGCGTGGCGGGCAGCATGGGGCATCCGGAACTCATCGAGGCGCTGCACCGGGCCAGCCTCTGCCTGCTCATCGGCACCCGTATGCCGGTCACCGCCCGCGCCGGGCTGGAGGACGCGCTGGCGGAGGTGCCGCTCGCCAGCATCGGCGGCGACATCCCGTTCCTGGGCTCGATCCACGCGCGCAGCACCGATCTGTCGCTCACGCTCACCGAGCTGATCGGTGAATTGACCGCTGCCACACCGATTCACCTGCGCGGCCGCAGCGGCGACGGGGTTGTGGACAACCCCCGGCATATCCGGTTCAGCCTGCAATTGGTCCCGGACGACAGCACGGTTTCGGATCTATCCACAACTGTCACAGGTCTATCCACAGAGTCCGGCGACGCGGTGGTCATCCCCCTCCAGACCGCGCGCGGCGAGCAGCCCGAGGATACGCCCGCACAAGGTCCGGGACTGCGGTACCGGGAGGTGGTCGAGGCCGTCAACCAGGCGCTGCCCGAGGGGGCGGATGTCTTCGCCGACGCCGGGAATACCGGTGCGGCAGTGGTGCATCACCTGCGGCTGCCGCGCGACGGCCGGTTCACGGTGGCCCTGGGGATGGGCGGGATGGGGTACGCGTTCGGGGCCGGAATCGGCTCGGCCTTCGCCCGGTCGCAGCGCCCGGACGGGAGTATGCGGCGCACCTTCGTCATCGCCGGTGACGGTGCGTTCTTCATGCACGGCATGGAGATTCACACCGCCATCGAGCACAACCTGCCCATCACCTTCATCGTCCTCAACAACAACGCGCATGCCATGTGCATAACTCGCGAACAGCTGTACTACGGGGATCGGTACAGCTTCAACAGATTTCGACCGGCGTATCCGGGCGCCGGTCTCGCGGCCATGTTCCCGGATCTGTGCACACACGCACCCATCACCAGAGCCGACCTCGCCGAATCACTTCGGCACTGCGTCGGCAGTCCAGGTCCGTCGTTCATCGCCGTCGACTGCGATCCCGACGAAATCCCACCTTTCACGCCGTTTCTGACGGCACCGCGGAGGTAATCGTGACCACCAGCGCCCTGCCTGCACTCAGCGATATCCCCGAGGGGGTGGTGCCCGGACTCTTGCGTATCGAGAACTCCGATCGCGAGGCCACCACGCCCGTCATCCTCGAAATGCTCCGGTCGGTGTACCCGCACGATCAGATCTTCGGCGACTACTGCCCGGTCCAGGCCTATATCGAGGCGCCTCCGCGCGAGCTGTACGAATATCTCGCGGACACACGGTCTCTGGAGGAGTGGACCTACAGCCTGCGCGGCTTCACCGAAACCGCGGAGCCGGGCCTGTGGGAGTCGTATGACCGGCTGGGCCCCAATACCCGCATCTACACCCGCACGGTCGCCAATCCCGATGCCATGACGGTGGATTACCACTGCGCGTGGGATCAGAGCAAGCACCTGTGGATGATCTACCTGATGCGGGTGGTGGATGCGCAGGTGGTGTTCGACAAGCCCGGTTCGGTGGTGCTGTGGACGAACTGCCATCACCCGTTCTACGACCGGAATCCCTACCAGGACAGCGCACCCGAGGGCCGCAAGGTGTGGGTCGGCGACTTCTGGGAGATGTTCTCCGCCGGGCACCAGCTGGAGATGGACAACCTCAAGGCGATCGCCGAGTACCGCGCCGCACACGGACTCCCGCTCACCCCCGACTGGATGAAGTAGGTAGGCGCACCATGGATTTCACGGACCCCGCACTGCGTATCGTGCCCCCGGTCAGCCTGGTCGACGTGGCCAGCTATCTGCCCGGTGAGCCGGTCGGCACCGAATACTTCACCCAGTTCTCCCGCTCCGAGCGGATGGCCAAGAACGTCATGTTCCGCGCCCCCAAGGGCCGCCACCACATCGGCCGCGATACGCGGGTGCACGAGATGGCGGAGCAGGCCATCGCGCCACTCATCGAACGCCATGGGGCACAGGAGATCTCGAATATCGATATTCTCATCACGCATACCCAGCTGCCGGAGAACCCGGTGCTGGGCGCGGGTGGCGAGGTGGCGCGCCGGCTGAATATGAACCCCCGCTTCGTCTTCGATGTGCACAATGGCGGATGCGCCGCCTTCGTACACATGATGTGGCTGGCCCGCACCATCATGCTGACCACCGATGCGCGCACGGCACTCATCGTCGCCACCCAGAACTGCGCGGGGCCGGTATTCACCCAGACCGAGATCCGCAAGCTCGCGCAGGCCCCGGTGCCCGGGGACGGTTGCGGTGTCGGATTTCTGGTGAAGAACAACAGCGCACCGATTCTCGATATCGAATGCCGCACCTATCCGGAGTTCGCCGGGGATATGGAGTTCTCCACCGGCTCCGATCGCAAGTACTGGGAGCCCGGAGAGGGGCAGGGTTGTGTGAGCTTCACCGAATCCAAGGTGGCCAAGGTGTTCGCGCGCGGCAACCGGCTGGTGCCCGAGGTGGCGCACGAGGTGTGCAAGCGCATCGGGGTGAAGAGCAGCGATATCGACACCCTGGTCACCAATCAGCCCAACCGGCTGTTCCTGCGCAATTGGCACGATGCGCTGGAACTGCCCGCCGAACGACATCCCGACACCTTCGATCAGTGCGGAAACCTGTTCGCCGCAGGTATTCCCGTCACGCTCGACACCGAGAACCAGGCGGGGCGGCTGCGCAATGGTTCGGTCGTGCTCATGTCGGCCTTCGCGCATGCGGGAGACTTCGCGGGCGCGGCGGCCGTGCGCTGGGGCGCGGCGCGATGAGTGCGTCGCTGGAGGCCTACCGCTTCGAGACGGTGCGCTTCGATCTCAGTCTGAGCGAGAACCCGTTTCCGCCACTGCCTTCCGTCATGCGCGCCCTCGACGACAGCATGGCCAAGGCGAATCGCTATCCGGAATTCCTGCCGCGCGCACTGCCCCGGATCATCGCGGACCATATCGGCGTGGACCCGGACCAGGTGGTGGTCGGATCGGGTGCGACCGGGGTGGCCATGCAGATCATGCAGACGCTGCCCGCTCCAGGGGCCCGATTCGTTTTCGCCACACCGACTTTCGACGGCTATCCGATCATGAGCGGTATGGTCGGACTGCGCTCGCATCCGGTGGCGCTGGACTCGTCCGGGCGGCAGGACCTGTGGGCCATGGCGCGGGCGGTGGACGAGCACACCGGGCTGGTGGCGGTGTGCCGGCCGCACAATCCGACGGGCACCGTCGTTCCGGCCAGCGAGTTGAAGGCCTTCCTGTACTCGGTACCGGCCACCGTGCCGGTCATTCTCGACGAGGCGTATATCGAATTCCTCGGCGCGACAGACACGCTCGACACCGTGGAGTTGGTGCGGCGGCACCCGAATGTGCTGGTGCTGCGCACCTTCTCGAAGGCGTACGGGCTCGCCGGACTGCGCATCGGATATGCCTTCGGCGCACCGGAACTGGTGCGGCGCGTGCACCGGCTGCAGCTGCCGTTCGGGACGCCGGCGGCCGCCCTCGCCGCGGTGAGCGCCTCCTATGCGGCGGAAGCCGAACTCGGCGAGCGCATCCTGCGCATCACCACCGAGCGGGAACTGTTGCGAACAGCGCTGCGGCGCAATGGCATTCGGGTGCCGCGCAGCAGCGCGAACTTCCTCTACCTGCCAGGCCGCGAGGTCGCACCGGCACTGGCGCGCGCCGGGATCGTGGCCAAACGCTATCCGGACGGCAGTGCGCGCATCGCGGTCGGCGATCCGACGGCCGGGCGCGCGGTGTTGAAGGCCCTGGCCGCCCGGCCTGCCACGGGTGCGCGGCCACTGCGCCGGGATGACAGCCGGGTGCTCTCGCTCACGGTGCGCTCCGAGCCCAGCGTTGTGCGAGCGCCGCACAGGTGATCAGCTGGATCTGATGGAAGACCATGAGCGGCAGCACGATCAGGCCGATGGGATGGCCCGCGAACAGGACCGTCGCCATCGGCAGACCCGTGGCCAGGCTCTTCTTCGACCCGCAGAACACCACCACGATCCGATCGCCGCGATCGAAGTGCACGGCCTTGCCGAGCGCCGAGGTCGCGGCGATCACCAGTGCCAGCAGGACGCAGCACACCAGGACCAGGAGCAGAATTCGCCACGGGGACAGGGAATGCCAGATGCCCTCCACCATGCCCGCGCTGAAGGCGCTGTAGACCACCAGCAGGATGGAACCGCGATCCACCAGCTTGGTCGGCTCCGCATAGCGGGCGAGGAAACCCTTCACCTTCGGGCGGATCAGCTGGCCGAGGAAGAACGGCACCAGCAGCTGCAGCACGATATCGCCGATCGAGGACAGATCGACCTTCGCCTGACCGGTGGTGTTCATGAGCAGGATCACCAGGGCGGGGGTGAGGAAGACGCCGAGCAGATTGGAGAGCGTGGCGCTCACGATCGCGCCCGCCACATTGCCCTTGGCGATCGAGGTGAAGGCGATCGACGACTGCACCGTGGACGGCACCAGGCACAGGAACAGCAGCCCGGTGTAGAGATCGTCGGTCAGTACATGCGGCACCAGCACTCGCGCGGCAACACCGAGAATCGGGAAGAGCACGAAGGTGCAGGCGAGCACGGTGATGTGCAACCGCCAGTGCTTCAGACCGGTGACCGCCTCGTGCGAGGACAGGCGCGCGCCGTACAGCAGAAACAGCAAAGCGATGGCAATCTTCGTCAGCCAGGTCACCACCGTCGCGGCCTCACCTCGCGCCGGGAAGACGCTGGCCACAGCGACGGTGGCGAGAATCGACAGGATGAAGCCGTCGATGTAGAACTTGCTGAGAAATCGCACCGAACCAGGCTAATCACCCGGTGATTTCTCGATTAACACCGCACCCTTACCTCGGCGATACTCATGTTGATCTGTGTTTCCAGACGCTGTACATACAGACGACTCCGAGGATGGAATCGCCATGGACCCCTGGACCGCCCTGGCCGGCGCACCACACCCGGCCGCCGCCGATACCTGGGGAATCTCCGGCCCGACCTTCCTGAGCCTCTACGCCCTGGCCGGAATCCTCGCCGCGCTGTACGGATTCGGCAGGCGCGCCATGGTTTTGCGGGACGCGCGCGGCGCGCAAACCTCCGCCCACGCACTGTCACCGACCGAGACCGCCATGCTCTTCGACGACCGGCGCCCCGTCCTCACGGGTCTCGCGCAATTGCGCGGGTACCAGCTCATCAACTCCGCGGGCGCGACAACACGTCACCTGACCGCCACCGAAGAGCAGGCGCTGGACCCGGTTTCGCAATCCCTGCACGCCCACCTGATCGGCTCCGCGAACCGGAATGTGCTGACCCTCGACGCAGTGGCGCGCGACCCACTGACCGCGCTGCGAAACAGCCTGACCGACCGCGGCTACCTGATCGGCCCCGAACAGCGGAATTCCCTTCTGCTGGCGGCTTTTCCGCTCGGTGCCCTGTTCCTGTTCGGCGTGCTGCGCGTCATCGCCGGCCTCGCCAATCGGCACGGCGTCGGTTACCTGATTCTGGTGATGGTCGTGGTGCTGATCTGCACGCTCCTGATCCTGCGGCCACCACGCCTGACCCGCCTCGGACGTCGGGCCGCTGACGAGTCCGTCCGCCGCAACGGGCATCTGCGCCCGCACAATACGCCCGCGTACAGCGCGTATGGCCCCGACAGCGCCGCCCTGGCCACCGCGCTCTTCGGGGCAACGGTACTGGTAAGTCTCGATCCGGCCCTCGCCCACGCGACCGGAGCCCTCTGGGCCGGTGGCGGATTCACCGGATCGGGCGGCGGCTACTCCGGCAGCAACTGCTCGAGCAGTGACAGCGGCAGTAGCGGAAGTAACTGCAGCAGTAGCAGCAGCGGTTGCAGTAGCAGCAGTTGCGGCAGTAGCTGCGGTGGCGGCGGATGTGGGAGCGGATGCGGCGGATGACGAGACTGAAGTCGCGGCCGACAGCGCCCATGGGGGAGATAGCAGCGGCTACGGCGGAGCCGGCAGCGCGTGGAACCGAGAGAGCGGCGTCCTCGGCGGAGCCTGCAGCGCATGAGGCCGAGCTGACAGCGCCTGCGGCCGAGGGAGTCGCGGCAGCGACAAAGGCAAGCCACATGCCGGAGAGTTCTGGAAAAGTACTGGACGGCAGCACATTCGGAGGCTCCACCGATCTCCTGCTCCCGGGCCGGGCGATCGGGATCGGGTGGCGGCGCGAGATCTGCGGGATGATCGACGCGTTGGACGGGATCGGATTCTGCGAGGTCATCGCGGAGTCGCTGGTCGCGAGTCCGGCCCGGTCCGATCGTCTGGTCGGCCGAGCCTCGGCCGTGATTACCGGTCTGGTTGGACGGCGTGATTCCCGAGCCGAGGTTGCGGTTCCCGAAGAGCTCGCTGCGCTGGTCGCGCGAGGAATAACCGCCGTGCCGCACGGGATTTCGCTGTCGCTCGGAGGTGCGGAGCCGGTGGATGAGCGGCGGGTTGCGCATTTGGCGGCGTGTGCGCGGGCGCTCGGTTCGCCGCTGGTGAGTGAGCATATTGCGTTCGTTCGGGCGGGCGGGATGGAGGCTGGGCATCTGCTGCCAGTTCCACGCACTCGCGAGGGTCTGAATGCTCTGGTGCGCAATATCTCCCGCGTTCGGCAGGCGCTGGAGGTTCCGCTCGCTGTCGAGAATATTGCCGCCCTGTTCGAGTGGCCGGACGCCGAGTTCACCGAGGCCGAGTTCCTTCAGGAGTTGGTGGAGCGCACCGGCGTTCATCTGCTGCTCGATATCGCCAACGTTTATGCCAACGCCCGCAATGCCTCCCGCGATCCGCTCACCGAGCTGCTGCGGCTGCCCACCGAACAGCTCGCCTACTGCCATGTGGCCGGCGGGCGGGAGACCGGCGGGCGCTATCACGACACGCACAGTGACCCAGTTCCCGCGGACGTGCTGGCCCTGGTCGCCGAATTCGCCGCCGACCGCTCGGTGCCGCTCCTGCTCGAGCGCGACGGAAACTACCCGCCCGCAGCCGAATTGCTCGATGAGCTCAATGCCATCGCCACCGCCGTCCGCCGTCCGCTCATTACAGTTCGCTTACCGGAGCCGCAGGCATGACCGAATCAGTCAGTCCGGCAGGCATGGCCGCGTCGACCAGCCCAACAGGCGTGGCCGCATCAGCCAGCCCAACAGGCGTGGCCGCATCAGCCAGTCCGGCAGGCGTGGCCGTGTCAGCCAGCGCAGCAGGCGTGGCCACGTCAGCCAGCCCGACAGGCGTGGCCGCGTCAGCCAGCCCAACAGGCGTGACCGAGTCGGACAGCCCAACAGGCGTGACCGAGTCGGACGGTCTCGCGGAGCAGCAGGCGGCAGTTGTACGCGCACTGGTTGCTGGGGCGGCGGTACCTCCGGGCTTCGATGCGGCGGACTTCTCTGCCACCGCGCACGCGCTGCTGCACAAGCGTGCCGGCGAAGTGGCGCACCGTTTCCCGCTGCTCGCGCACGCCTGCGGACCGGACTTCAGCGCTCGTTTCCTGGAGTGGGCCCGCACCCGCCCCAAGACCACCACCGCACAGGACGCGGCCGCTTTCGCGGACCACCTCGGAATCCCGCTCCCCCAGCGCAGACGGTGGCAGCGCTCACGCTAATTCGACTGCGCGGGAACGGCTTCCAGGTCGAGGTGGGCGCCGACGGTGGCATCGAGCGTGGCCATGCACAGCTTCAGCGCCTCGTCCCGCGAAATCCGCTGGTGCAGTAGCCATTCGATCGCTACCTCGCGGATGAACGCAATCCATCCCGCCAGTGCCGCCGACGCCAGATCACGCGTGTGACCCGTGGCCGCACAGGCATCGAGTACGCGATTGCAGATCGCGGTCAGATCGTCCGCGACCGGTCCGCGCACCGCCGGATCAGTCGCGACCGCACTGCGATTCGCGATGAATACCAGCGGCACGTGCGCCTGATAGAAGTCCAGGTGCGCCGCGAGCGCGATGGCCACACCGGCACGCACGGACCGAGCGGGGTCGATGGTCGCCTCCGAGAGCAGCCGGTCGTGCGCCCGCTTCCAGATGGCGGCGAAGAACTCACCCTTCGTCGGGAAGTAGTGGTACATCAGCGCCCGCGAAACCTGCGCGTGCGCGGCGATGTCCTCCATGGCGATGTCCTCGAAACCGCGTTCGCCGAACAGTTGCGCACCGGCGTCCATCAGCTCGTCACGGCGCTGCTCGGGGGTCAGGCGGCGACGGCTGGGCACGTGGTCATCGTAGGTGGCAGGGGTTGACGCACGGCGGGCGAGGCGCATACCGTCACACTATTCAACAGTCGTCTAATAGGGGTGCCCATGCGACGAATTCTGCAGGTCTGGTTGGTGGCATTCGGGGTGGTCTGCGTGGGAATCGCGGTGGCGCACCTGCTCTTCGGCACCTCCACGATCATCGGCGGCGGAACGGTCAATGCCACCATCGACTCCGATATGCGTTTCTACGCAATCCTTTTCCTCGCCTACGGCCTCGCACTGCTGTGGTGTGCGCGGGACGTCGAGACCAAGGGCCTTCCGATCAACCTGCTGGGCCTGATCTTCTTCGCGGGCGGCCTGGCCCGGGCACTGGCCTGGGTCGCGACCGGCGAGCCGAATTGGTTCTACGTCTTGATGACTCCGGTCGAACTCGTCATTCCGGTACTCAACTATCTGCTGGTTCGCGCGGTGTGCCGCCCGGCCGCACTCGCGCGGGTGTAACCGACGAATGCATGGGTGCTAATGTCCCTACCTGTTTGCTGGATTGCACCCACCATCTCGGAAGGGAAGCTCCATGACACAGACCCATGCTGCTCACACCGATCACGATCATGCGCACGGCGCTAGTTGCGGTCACGTTGCCATTCCACACGGCGACCATGTCGACTATGTGCACGACGGACATCTGCACCGCGAGCACGACGGCCACTTCGACGAGTGCGAGCCCACCGCGCACACCGCGCACGACAGCCACGACCATCAGCACGGCGACGGATGCGGGCATGTGTCGGTGCCGCACGGCGATCACGTCGACTACATCCACGACGGCCACCGGCACGCGGCCCACGACGGTCACTACGACGAGCACTGAGGCATGCTGGCCTCATGATCGAGGTCATCACCGTCGGCACCGACCAGGAGCTGGCCGACGCCTACGCCGTCCGCATGAAGGTCTTCGTCGCGGAGCAGGGCGTGCCGGAGGAACTGGAACTCGACGAACTCGATGAGACGGCCGATCACTTCCTCGCCCGTCTCGACGGGCAGCCGGTCGGCGCGGGCCGCCTGATCGTCCGCGGGGATGTGGGCGTGCTCGGCCGGCTGGCGGTACTGGCCGAAACCCGGGGCTCCGGCCTCGGGGTCGCGCTGGTGCGAGCCATCGAGGAGCGGGTGCGCGAACGCGGGCTGATCGCGGTCGAACTACACGCGCAGACCCACGCGCAGGGCTTCTACGAACGGCTCGGCTATCAGGCCTACGGCGATATCGGTGAGGACGCGGGCATCCCGCACATCTGGATGCGCAAGGACCTCGGGTAGCCGGAAATCAGTTGGCGGCGGGGGCGCAGGCATCGCGCAGCGAGCACGAACCGCAGGCGCTGCCGCAGCCGCCGACCTCGGGAGCGGGCGCATTCGCCGCGAGCGCATTGGCCGCCGCGGTAGCGCCGGCGCCGAGCGTGAACACCGCGATGACCAGCGTCAGCACCGAAATGATGAGGGCGGGCAGACCGCCCGCGACCACCGCGACTCCGCCACCCGCGGCCAGCAGTACGCCCGCCACGAGGGAAGCCGGTGCGGCCACACGATTCGCGAGGCGGTAGTTCTCCTCGGTCCGCACTGCCTCGTCGGTGTGAACACCGAAGATGCGGTTCGGCGGAAGGGTGCCGGTGAGTCCGAGCACTCCGGTGACCACGGCCACCGCCGACAGGGCAAACAGAATGAGCGCTACAACCAACACGGTCGTCAATTTACCTCTGCCGCGCCGCGGCGCGGTTCCCGGCCCGCCCGTCACCGCCGGGAATCCGGTCACACCGTGCGGGCGGAGGCGCCGCGGCCCGGCGAAACTCACGGCGTGCCGGGGTGCGAGGTTCCGACCCTTTTTGGGGCCTGGGACCTGCACGCTTTAACCTGGTGAACGACCTTATAGGGGATCGGCTAGGACAAGAGGGCAGGACGTGCAGGACACTCGCGCAACCGACACACCCACCGCTGACGGCATGGCAGGCAGCGCGGCGGCGGTGGGTGGGGCCAGCGATGTGCCCGCACACCGTTACAACGCGGAGCAGGCCGGCCGCGTCGAGCAGAAGTGGCAGCAGGCCTGGCAGGAGCGCGGCACGTTCTACGCGCCCAATCCGGTCGGCCCGCTGCAGGGCGAGACCCCGGCCGACAAGCTGTTCGTGCAGGACATGTTCCCGTACCCCTCGGGCGCGGGCCTGCATGTCGGCCATCCGCTGGGCTATATCGCCACCGACGTCTACGCGCGCTTCCACCGCATGCGCGGCCGGAATGTGCTGCACGCCCTGGGTTATGACGCCTTCGGCCTGCCCGCCGAGCAGTACGCGGTGCAGACCGGCGCGCATCCGCGGGTGACCACCGAGTCCAATATCGCGAATATGCAGCGCCAGCTGGACCGGCTGGGCCTGGGCCACGATCGCCGCCGCTCCTTCGCCACCACCGATCCCGAGTACTACAGGTGGACGCAGTGGATCTTCCTGCGCATCTACAACGCCTGGTACGACGAGGCACTGGGCAAGGCCCGGCCGATCGCCGAGCTGATCACCGAATTCGAGCAGGGCAGGCGCGTCGCCGCCGATGACGACCGCGCCTGGAACGAGCTGGCCCCGTCCGAGCGCAATGCCCTGATCGACTCGTATCGCCTGGTGTACCAGACCGATTCGATGGTCAACTGGTGCCCCGGCCTGGGCACCGTGCTGTCCAATGAAGAGGTCACCGCCGACGGCCGCAGTGAGCGCGGCAATTTCCCGGTGTTCCGCAAGCGCCTGTGGCAGTGGATGATGCGCATCACCGCCTACTCCGATCGCCTGGTCGACGATCTGGACGATCTGGACTGGCCCGAGAACGTGAAGTCCATGCAGCGCAACTGGATCGGGCGTTCGCGCGGCGCGCAGGTGAAGTTCGAGGCGGGCTCGGACGTCGT
The DNA here is from genome assembly GCF_035958815.1 of Nocardia sp. NBC_01327. Classification (NCBI taxonomy): domain Bacteria; kingdom Bacillati; phylum Actinomycetota; class Actinomycetes; order Mycobacteriales; family Nocardiaceae; genus Nocardia; species Nocardia sp. NBC_01327. The sequence goes on from NZ_CP108383.1 coordinate 296,274, forward strand.
CGAGGTGTTCACCACCCGCCCCGACACCCTGTTCGGCGCCACCTACGTGGTGCTGGCCCCCGAGCACGAGCTGGTCGACCGGCTGACCGAGGCCACCTGGCCGTCCGGCACCGATGTGCGCTGGACCTTCGGCGATGCGGAAACCCCGGCGGAAGCCGTTGCGGCATACCGCAAGTCCATTGCGGCCAAATCCGATCTGGAGCGGCAGGAGAGCAAGGAGAAGACCGGCGTCTTCCTGGGCTCCTACGCCACCAACCCGGTGAACGGCGCTCGCGTGCCGGTCTTCATCGCCGATTACGTACTGAGCGGCTACGGCACCGGCGCCATCATGGCCGTGCCCGGCCACGATCCGCGCGACTGGGAGTTCGCCAGCGCCTTCGGCCTGCCCATCACCGAAGTGGTTGCGGGCGGCGATATCTCGGAGGGCGCGTACTCCGGTGAGGGCACGCTGGTGAACTCCGGCTACCTGGACGGGCTGGAGATCGACGCCGCCAAGGCCAAGGTGATCGCCGAGCTGGAGGCCAATGGCCACGGTAGGGGCACCATCCAGTACAAGCTGCGCGACTGGCTGTTCGCCCGGCAGCGCTACTGGGGCGAACCGTTCCCCATTGTCTACGACGAGGACGGCGCGGCGCACGCGCTGCCCGAGTCCATGCTGCCCGTGCAGCTGCCGGAGATGGAAGACTTCGCACCGGTCACCTTCGATCCGGACGATGCCGACTCCGAACCGTCGCCGCCGCTGGCCAAGGCCACCGAATGGGTGCACGTCACCTTGGATCTGGGCGACGGCCCCAAGCAGTACCGCCGCGATACCAATGTCATGCCCAACTGGGCGGGCAGCTCCTGGTATCAGCTGCGCTATGCCGACCCGACGAACTCGGAGGCGTTCTGCGCCAAGGAGAACGAGCAGTACTGGCTGGGTCCGCGCACCGCCGAGCACGGTCCGAAGGATCCCGGCGGCGTCGATCTGTACATCGGTGGCGTGGAGCATGCGGTGCTGCACCTGCTGTACGCGCGCTTCTGGCAGAAGGTGCTGTTCGATCTGGGCGATGTGTCCAGCAGCGAGCCGTACCGCCGCCTGTTCAATCAGGGCTACATCCAGGGTTACGCCTACACCGACGAGCGCGGCGCCTATGTGCCCGCCGCCGAGATCGTGGAGCGGGACGGAAAGTTCTTCTGGACAGACACTTCCGGCACCGAGATCGAGGTCTTCCAGGAGTACGGCAAGATCGGCAAGTCGCTGAAGAACGCGGTCTCGCCGGACGAGATGTACGACGCGTACGGCGCGGACACCTTCCGCTTCTACGAAATGTCCATGGGCCCGCTGGACGCCTCGCGCCCGTGGTCCACCAAGGATGTCGTCGGCGCGCAGCGCTTCCTGCAGCGCGTGTGGCGACTGGTGGTGGACGAAGAGACCGGCGCGGTCCGGGTCACCGATACCGAGCCTTCGGGCGAGGCACTGCGCCTGGTGCACAAGACCATTGCCGGGGTGGACGACGACTACGCCAACCTGCGGGACAATACCGCCGGCGCGAAGCTGATCGAGCTGACCAACTACCTGACCAAGAACTACGGCGACGGCGCACCGCGCGCCCTGGTCGAGCCGCTGGTCCTGATGCTGGCCCCGATGTCCCCGCACATCGCCGAGGAACTGTGGGAACGCCTGGGCCACACTGCCTCGCTGGCGCACGGCCCCTTCCCGATCGCGGATCCGGCACTGCTGGTGGCGGATTCGGTGGAGTACCCGATCCAGGTCAACGGCAAGGTCCGCAGCCGCATCAGCGTTCCCGCGGATGCCGATCAGGCAGCGGTGCAGGCCGCCGCCCTGGCCGATGAGAAAATCGCGGAACTGCTGGGCGGCAAGGATCCTCGCAAGATCATCGTGGTCCCGGGCCGCCTGGTGAATATCGTCGCCTGACGCTGATCACCGACGATTCGGGCCCGGTGCGCAGTGCGCATCAGGCCCGAATCTATCGGCGCGCTAGCCGAGTACGAGCACGTCGTTCAAGGTGACCGTCGAGAGATTGCGCTCGCGGATGATGTCGTTGAGCTGATCGAAGATATGCGTCACGGTCGGTCGATTGGCGTGGCCGATGACGATGGACTGGGCGCGGAACCACTGGCGTGCGGCATTGAGCAGCATGTCCTCGTTGATCACCTTGTTGGTGTCCTCGAGGGTGCCGTACCACATGGTCGGCACCGCATAGCCGGAGTCGGCGGCGACCCGATCGACGGTGGCATTGTGGTATCCGTAGGGCGGGCGGTAGTACGGCGTGCCGTCGGTGCCGAAGTTGTTGAGCAGGAACGTCTTCGTGCGCTCGAGCTGATCGGCGATCGCCCCGGCCGACAGCCTGGTCAGGTCCGGGTGATCCCAGGTGTGATTGCCCAGCTGGATCTGCCCCGAATCCACCAGCGGCCGCAGGGCATCCCGGTGGATAGACCAGGAGTCGTAGTAGGCCGTCACGAAGAAGGTGAGCCGCACGCCGGTGCGCCGGGCGAATTCGATGAACGCGCCGACGGTTTCGGCGCTGGCTCCGTCATCGATGGTGAGCGCCATAGTGTTTCCGGCGCCGGGCAGTGCGCTGAGGGCGCCCGGCCCGATCGTCGTGCGGGGTGCGAGCGGCGGAATCGCATTGCCGGGCACCAGCCCCGGCGGGACCAGGCCGGCCGAACCGGAATCGAGGGGAGCGGGGTCACCGTGCGCTTCGCTACCGCCCAGCAGGGTGGCAGCGGTTCCCGCCGCCAGCAGCGTCAGCAGCCGTCGTCTGTCCATCATCGACCTTCTTCATTTATCCAACACAGAGAACTACGAGCTCATCGGGGCGGTGCGAGGACGTCGTCGAGGGTGACCATGGCGAGATTGCGTTCGCGGATGATGTCGACCATCTGGTCGTAGCAGTGGGTGACCGCGGGATGATTGGCGTGGCCGATGACAATGGTCTGCGCAGTGAAATACTGCTGCGCACACTGGATCAGGTACTGCTCGGTGATCACACCGGAGTCCGACAGCGAGCCGTACCAGAGCACGGGAACGGTGTAGCCGAGATCCGCGGCGACCTTGTCGACGGCGGCGTTGTGAAAGCCGTACGGCGGGCGATAGTAGGGCGTCCCGTCCACGCCGAAGGTATTGCGCAGGAACGTCTTCGCCCGCCCGAGCTGGTCGGCGACCCCGCTCGCGGAGAGTTTTGTCAGATCGGCGTGATTCCAGGTGTGATTGCCGAGCTGGATCTGACCGGAATCCACCAGCGGCCGCAGGGCATCGCGGTGGATGGACCAGGAGTCGTAATAGGCGGTCACAAAAAAGGTGAAACGAGCGCCGGTGCGCCGGGCGAATTCGATGTACGCGCCGACCACCTCGGGGCTCGCGCCGTCATCGACGGTGAGCGCGATACTGCTGCCCTTTCCGGGCAGCCCGGTAATAGTGCCGCCGCCGATCGGAGTTTTCGGCCCGCCGGGCGGTGGGAGCAGCAGACGCGGCGTCGGCGATGGCACACCGGGCCACTGAACCGGTCCTGCACCTGCGGATCCGCTGTCCGGCGGATCACCCTGAGCCTCGCTGCCGCCGGTGAGCGCGACCGCGGTGCCCACCGCGAGCAGGGTGAGCAGCCGTCTTCTGTCCATCATGTTCGGTTATATCGAGTTCCGATGAACCGAGCACTAATTCTGTGCGAAACGATCTGAATTCAGCCGAAACGTTCAGGCTCTTCTCAGTGTGCGATACCTCTCACGCGATCTCGGACACCTCTCGAAACGATCTTCAGCGCGGAATCGGCCGCAGCACGATTTCGGTCGGGTGTGCGTCGCGGGGGGTTTCGATCGCATTCCGCACCGCCCACGCCACCGTTTCCGGAGTGAGGAATTCCGTCGGCTCGTAGTCGCGCTGCTCACCGGCGACCACGGCGCGCTGCATATCGGTGTCGATGCGGCCCGGATGCACCGAGGTGACCCGCAGGTCCGATTCCTCCTGGCGCAGCGCATCGCCGAAGGCGCGCAGCGCGAATTTACTGGCCGCGTACACGCCCCAGCCGGGGCTCACCCGCAGTCCCGCCCCCGAATTGATCAGCACCACATGTCCGTGGGCGGCGCGCAGTGCGGGCAGCAGCACCCGGGTCAGCTCCGATACCGCTATCAGGTTGGCTTCCAACGTATTCCGCCACTGCGCAACGGACGAATCGGCTATTGTTCCCAGGTCGGCGACCCCGGCATTGTGCACCAGAACGTCCAGCCGCTCGATCGACTCCGCCGCGCGGGCCACCGCCGGATAGTCGGTCAGCTGCACCGGCCAGCCGGTGGCCTCGGGCAGTTCGCTCAGAATGGGTTCCAGCGCCTCCGGCGTGCGTGCGCCGAGCAGCAACCGGTGGGTGGGCGCCAGCTCCCGGGCGATGGCGGCGCCGAGGCCGCGGCTGGCTCCGGTGATCAGCGCGGTCGGTCGCTCGTTGCTGGTCTTCGCGGAATTCGCCATGCGATCACCGTAACCGGGCGGGGGTTACCGGCGATGCTCCGGCTAGGGACAGCAGCGTTCGAATCACGAGAAGGCGAACACAGTGCAATCTGGCGATCCGGTATCTGTACCGGAGATAGCGTCCCCCGGCCACCCCGCAGCGCCCTCCGGCCACCCGCCGCGGGATGCCCCCCGCGCATACCTGCAAGTTCCGTCGCAGAATAGGGCGATGACGCACCCGGGTTTCACGCCGACACAGCTCGCGGCCCGCGCGGCCTATCTGCTGCGCGGCAACGATCTGGGCACCATGACCAGCGCGGCCCCCAAGCTGTATCCGCACATGTGGAGCTGGGACGCCGCATTCGTCGCGGTCGGGCTGGCCCCACTGAGTGTGGAGCGCGCGACCCTCGAACTCGACACCCTGCTCTCGTCGCAGTGGCGCAACGGCATGATTCCGCACATCGTCTTCGCCAATGGCGTGGACGGCTACTTCCCGGGCCCCGCGCGCTGGGAGTGCCGCACGCTCGCGGCCGACGCACCCGACGGCCCGGACACCTCCGGCATCACCCAGCCGCCGGTGCATGCCATTGCGGTGCAACGGATTCTGGACCATTCGCGCAGACACGGACGCTCCACGCGGGCGACCGCCGAGGAGTTCCTGCAGCGCCGCTGGCCGGATCTCATGCGCTGGCACCGCTGGCTGGCCTATGCGCGAGATCCCAAGCAGCACGGGCGAATCACGCTGTACCACGGCTGGGAATCCGGGATGGACAACTCACCGCGCTGGGATCGCGCCTACGCCAATGTGATTCCCGGTGCGGACCTGCCGCCGTACGAGCGCGCCGATCTGCATGTGGTGGAGGATCCGACGCAGCGGCCCACCGACCGCGAGTACGACCGGTACATGTGGCTGGTCGAACAGATGCGGCGGGCCGGGTACGACGACTATCAACTGGCCTCGACCATGAGCTTCGCCGTCGAGGACGTCTTCGTCACCGCCATCTTCGCGCTGGCCTGCGATGTGCTCGCCAATATCGGCGAGGACTACAAGCAGCCGCATGCCGATGTGCGCGAGCTCTACGAATGGGCCGACTACTTCCGGTCCGGGGTGATCGCCACCACCGATGCCCGCACCGGCGTCGCCCGCGACTTCGATCTGCGCGCCGATCGGTGGATCGACACCGAAACCCTCGCCTGCTTCGCGCCCCTGCTCAGCGGCGGACTGACCCGCGATGCCGAACGCCGCCTGCTGCGCCTGTTCGAGGGCCCGCGCTGGTGCGGCCATCCGGATCTGCGCTACGCGCTGCCGCCGTCGACCTCACCGGTCTCCAAGGACTTTCGCCCGCGCGAATACTGGCGCGGCCCGGTCTGGCCGGTGATGAGCTGGCTGTTCTCCTGGGTCTTCGCCCGCCGCGGCTGGGCGGAACGCTCGTTCATGCTGCGGGCCGAAGGGCTGCGGCAGGCCAGCGACGGCACCTTCGCCGAGTATTTCGAGCCCTTCACCGGCGAACCGCTGGGCAGTATGCAGCAATCCTGGACCGCGGCCTCGGTGCTCGACTGGCTGGGTTAGCTGAGATTCAGCTAACACTTGGACAACACGCGGGCGATTCCATAGGCAATGAGGGAAAGCCCACATAGCGTCCCCTGGCATGGTTCGACGAAACAGGCTGGGCCTGATCGCCTTCGCGGCGGCCAGCATTCTTGCAGCAATGTCGGCCGCTCCCGCAGCGGCCGATGCCGGCGGTCCCGACGTATCGTCCTGGCAGCACCTGAACGGCACCATGATCAACTGGTTCGCGGTGCGCGCCGCGGGCCATAACTTCGCCATGGTCAAGGCGACCGAGGGGCTCAACTACGTCAACCCCTACTTCATCCCGGACAGCGTGCTCATGCGCACGGCGGGCGTGGCACGCGGGACCTATCACTTCGCGCGCCCGGCCCTGCCGCCGGAACCGCAGGCCGCGCTCTACGCCGCGGTCGCGCTCGGCCAGAACGGGCCGCTGGATCTGCCGCCGGTGCTCGATATGGAGGACGCGGGCGGACTGTCGCCCGCCGGGCTCATCGACTGGACGCATCGGTATCTGAACACGGTGCAGGCGTTGACCGGTCGCACCCCGATCATCTACACCTATCCGCGCTTCTGGCAGACCGCCATGGGCGACTCCAATGAATTCACCAGGTACCCACTGTGGATCGCCGACTACCGCGGCAATGACGGTCCCGAGGTGCCGGGCGGGTGGCCCGCCTGGACGTTCTGGCAGTACACCGACTCCGGCAATGTCCCCGGCATCAACGGCGGCACCGACCTGAACTCCTACAGCGGAGCCCAGGGCGATTTCAGCCGCTTCGCGAATATGCCCAACCTCGGCAGTAGCTGACCCGCTACAGCACCTGGGACAGGAACTGACGGAGACGCGGCGTCTCGGCATTGTCGAAAAGCGCTTCCGGCGTTGCGGTTTCGACGACCTTGCCGTGGTCCATGAACACCACCCGGTCGGATACCGAACGGGCGAAGCCCATTTCGTGTGTCACGACAATCATCGACATGCCGCCCGAGGCCAGGTCGGCGATGAGCGCGAGCACGCCCTTGACCAGCTCGGGGTCCAGCGCCGAGGTGGCCTCGTCGAAAAACATGACCTGCGGCTTCATGGCCAGCGCCCGCGCGATGGCGACGCGCTGCTGCTGACCGCCGGAGAGATTGGCCGGGCGGGCGTCCGCCTTGCCCGCCAGGCCGACCGCCTCCAGCTGCTCGATGGCCAGCGTGCGCGCCTGCTCCTTGGAGAGCCCGTGCAGTTTACGCGGGCCCAGCTCGATATTCTCCGCGACCGTCTTGTGCGGGAACAGGTTGAAGTGCTGGAACACCATGCCGATTTGCCGGCGCAACTTGTCCGGATCGTCCTTCAGCACGGACTTGCCGTCGAGCAGGATGTCGCCCTTACTCGGCTCGTGCAGGCGGTTCAGCACGCGCAGCAGCGTCGATTTGCCGGAGCCCGAGGGACCGATGACCGTGGTGGTCTTGCCCGCGTCCACGTGCACGTCCACACCGCGCAGCACCTCATTGCTGCCCAGCGTCACATGCAGGTCGGTGCCGGTGAGAGAGGCACTCATGCTCCACGCCCTTCCGTGGTCACGGTCTGCTCGACCGGTTCGATCGCCTTCTCGGCCCGGCCGGTGCGCAACCGGCGGTCGATGTAGTTCACCAGGTGGGTCAGCGGCACCGTCAGGATCAGGTACATCAGACCGGCGGCCATCAGCGGCGACAGATTTCCGGTCTGCGCGTTGAGATCCCGGCCCACCGCGAACAGCTCCCGCTGGGTGGCGAGCAAACCCAGGAAGTAGATGAGCGAGGAATCCTTGATGAGCGCGATGAACTGGTTCATGAGCGCGGGCAGCACTCGGCGCACACCCTGTGGAATCACCACCAGCGACATCGACTGCCGGTAGCCGAAGCCGATGGCGCGCGCCGCCTCCAGCTGACCCGCCTCCACCGATTGGATGCCGGAGCGGAAGATCTCGCCGATATAGGCGGAGGACAGCAGCGCCAGCGCCACCACGCCCAGCCAGTACGGGTTGTTGCCGGTGAGGTTCTTCACCACCGGGCCCACACCCAGGCCGATGATCAGAATGATCACCACCGCGGGCAGGCCGCGGAAGATATCGGTGTAGACGCGGGCGGGCCAGCGCAGCCAGCGGGTGCGGGAGATGCCCGCGACCGCAAGCAGCATGCCGATCACGGTGCCGAGCGCACCCGAAACCAGTGCCAGGATCAGGGTATTCGGCAGACCGGTCTTGATCAGGTCCGGAAAAGCCTTGCGGTACAGCGACCAATCGAAGAATGTGTCCTTCAATTGCGCGAGCGTGGATTTCGGCGCCGTCGCGGCCTGGCCGGTGTGATCACCGGCGTGTTCGGCGGCGATCTTGTCGAAGTCCGGGAGCTGCGGGGCGGCAACGGCTTTGGAGCCCGGCTTCCAGCCCGGCGGCAATTCGCGCGGCACCCAGTTCTCGTACAGCTTCGCGTAGGTGCCGTCGGCGATCACCGCGTCCAGACCGGCATTGAGCGCATCGGTGAGCGGCTGATTGCCCTTGCGCACCGCCCAGCCGGTGAAGTTGTTGAGGCTGAAGGTGTTCTGCACGATCGAAACCGGATCACCCGGCTTGATGGTGCCGATGGCCTGCTGCGACGGGGCCACCCAGGCATCGATCTGCCCGGTCTTCAGATTCGCGTAGGCGGTGTTGTAGTCGGGGAACTTCACCGGATCCAGGTGCAGTTCGTTCACCACGTACTCGTCCTGCACGGTGCCCTGCACCACGCCGATGCGGGTGCCGCGGTTCAGGTCCGAGAAGGCTTTGACGGCACTGCCGTTCGGTGCGACCAGGGAGAAGTAGCCGAAGTCGTAGCCATTGGTGAAATCGACCAGCTGGCGGCGGGCATCGGTGGTGGTGATGCTGGAGGACGCCGCGTCGAAGCGGCCGTTGGCCACCTGCGCCAGCAGCCCCGCGAAGTCGGTGCCGGTGAACTCCACCTGCAGGCCGATCTTGGCGGCGGCCGCCTTCAGCAGTTCATTGTCGAAGCCGGTGTAGACGCCCTGCGAATTGACGCAGATGCTCGGCGGGGCGTCCGAGAGCGTGCCGACGCTGAGCTTGCCCGGCGTGAGCAGCCCGAGCTTCTTCACATCGATGCGGTCCAGCGGTTCGGTCGTCGCCGTCGTGTACTTGTCCGAGGACGGGGACTGCTGCCCGCTCGCCAGATTGGTCGGCGCCGCGCTGGCCGCCGATAACCCCGGAGGAGAGCACAGATCGGTGCTGCTGGGCGCCGCGGAGCTGGGCCCGGCACCGAGGGTGACAGCGCCCAGGGTGACCAGCAACACCCCCGCGATCGACAGCATGCGAGGTCGACGGCCGTACCGTCGGGACCTGGCCGTGCGCAAGCAAACCATGACAAACCACCCTAGTGGGGGTAGCGGGCATTTCCAGAGTTGCGGTCAGCTCGAGTCGAGAGTTGCGTTCAGGCCGAATGAATTGATAACCGAGATCTAGCCGGTGACCTTGTCGCGCCAGGCAATGGCCTCCTTGACCGCCGTCAGGTCGTAGTCCGGGCCGCCCGTGCCGACGGTGAACAGGGTCGCGCCCTGCGCCACGAAGTCGTCCGCCTTGTCCGCACCGGGCCAGTCGACCGACTTCTCGATGGTCGCCACATCGGTGCCGACCGCGGTGCAGTGGTCGGCCAGAATGCCGGACTTGCGCTTCAGCACGTCGAGATCGGCGAAGGTGTGCCAGATATCGGCGTACTGGGCGACCAGGCGCAGCGTCTTCTTCTCGCCGCCGCCGCCGATGAGGATGGGGATATCGCGGACGGGCTGCGGGTTGAGCTTGGCGAGCCGGTCGGTAATGCGGGCCAGGTATTCCTTCAGCAGTTCCAGACGGCTTCCGGCAGTGCCGAATTCGTATCCGTACTGGTCGTAGTCCTTCTCGAACCAGCCCGCGCCGATGCCGAGAATCAACCGGCCGTCGCTGATCTGATCGACCGTGCGGGCCATATCGGCCAGCAGATCCGGATTGCGGTAGCCGCCGCCGGTGACCAGTGCGCCCAGCTGCACCCGCTCTGTCTGCTCGGCGACCGCGGCGAGCATGGTCCAGCACTCGAAGTGCGCGCCCTCGGGATCACCGTAGAGCGGATAGAAATGGTCCCAATTGAAGACGATGTCCACCCCGGCGTCCTCGGCCCGGCGCACCGCGTCACGGACCAGCCCGTACTTGGGCGCGTGCTGCGGCTGCAGTTGAACTCCGATACGAACCGATCGACTCATTGGTCGCTCCTCGTTTCAGGCTGACATTCATGGACCGATCAGGTAGCCCGACAGACCCGGGCGGCGTCCGATTCCGAGGCTACCGGGATCCGGTATCGCGGTCGCGGTGTGCGTCGGCTTCGCACCCCGACACGCTGGCAAGCATGCTGATATCGTGCGCGGACCCGGGCTCGATGCCCGGGGACAACCCCCTCTACTCGGATCGTCCGGCACGTTCCTGCCGGTGAAGGGATGTGCACCGTGGCTACGGTGACTTTCGACAAGGCCTCCCGGCTGTACCCGGGCTCGGCCAAACCCGCTGTGGACGAACTGAATCTGGAGATCGCCGACGGCGAATTCCTGGTTCTGGTGGGTCCGTCCGGCTGTGGCAAATCCACCTCGCTGCGCATGCTCGCGGGCCTGGAGGAGGTGAGTGACGGTCGCATTCTCATCGGCGATCGGGACGTCACCCATGCCGAGCCCAAGGAACGCGATATCGCCATGGTGTTCCAGAACTACGCGCTCTACCCGCATATGAGCGTCGCCGAGAACATGGGCTTCGCGCTGAAAATGGCCAAGGTCGCCAAGGAGGAACGCCAGCAGCGAGTGCTGGAGGCGGCCAAACTGCTGGATCTGGAGCCGTACCTGGACCGGAAACCCAAGGCGCTCTCCGGCGGTCAGCGCCAGCGCGTCGCCATGGGCCGCGCCATCGTGCGCCAGCCGCAGGTGTTCCTCATGGACGAGCCGCTGTCCAATCTCGATGCCAAGCTGCGGGTGCAGACCCGCACCCAGATCGCCCAGCTGCAGCGCCGGCTCGGCACCACCACCGTCTACGTCACCCATGACCAGGTCGAGGCCATGACCATGGGCGATCGGGTGGCCGTGCTCAAGGACGGGCTGCTGCAGCAGTGCGCGTCCCCGCGCGATCTGTACCGCAATCCGGCCAATCTTTTCGTGGCCGGATTCATGGGCTCGCCCGCCATGAACCTGTTCACGCTGCCGGTCGAGAACGGCGCGGTCACCGTCGGCGGCCACATCATCGAGCTGCCCCGCACGGTCGCCGACGCCGCCGGGCCGAAGGTCGTGGTCGGTGTGCGGCCCGAGCATCTGGAGCCGGTCGGCGACGGTCAGGGCATCGGCATGGAGGTCGATGTGGTGGAGGAGCTCGGCTCCGACGCCTACATCTACGGCCGCACCCACGGTGACGGGGAAACCATTGTGGCGCGCGCGGATTGGCGCAACCCGCCGGTCAAGGGCGCGAGCCTGAGCCTGACCACCGAGGCCGAGCACATCTACTTCTTCGGCCCGGAAGACGGCCGCCGGCTGAACTGACGGCTCCCGCACGACCGGCTGGCGTCGCCCCTCACTGACGGGGGCGGCGCCAGTTCTTGTTGATGCGCACGCGCAGATTCTCCAGTGGCACTTCATGTCCCGAGGCGCTGCGGATTTCGACCCGGACCGGCTCGCCGGTGGCATCCTCGACGCGCTCCAGCGGCGGCACACCGTCCTGCAGGTAGGTGTCGCCCCATTGCCAGAGCCCGACCACTACCGGAAGAAGATCCAAACCCATTGCGGTGAGCGTGTATTCGTGCCGGGTGCGCTTGCCTTCCTCCTGGTAGGGGCGCTTCTCCAGCAGCCCGGCCTCGACCAGCTTGCGCAGTGCACTGGAGGCGGCGGCATCGGTGATGCCCACGCGGGTGGCGAAGCCGTCGAATCGGGTGGTGCCGTAGTACGCCTCGCGCAGGATGAGGATCGCCGAGCGGGTGCCGACGATCTCCAGGGCCTTGGCGATCGAGCAACCCTCGGGTTTCCATGCGCTCAGATCACCGAGCTTGCCTTCCATCACTGCGGACATGGCGTACATCATACACAAGCTGACTTGCCCTAACTATTGCCAGCTCGTACGCTGGCATTAGGGCAATGAAGCCAGCTACTCCGAAAAGGATCAGCCATGAGAGACGCAGTCATCGTCGAAGCGGTGCGCACACCGGTCGGCAAGGGCAAGGCCAACGGAGCGCTGCACGGCGTGCACCCCGCCGATCTGTTCGCGCACAGCCTGCGAGAAGTGGTCCGGCGCAGCGGAATCGACCCCGAACTCATCGACGATGTGATCGGCGGCGTTGTCACCGCGGTCGGTGAACAGGGCAGCAACCTCACCCGGCGGGCCGCGCTCGCCGCCGGCTATCCCGAATCGGTGCCCGCCACCACCGTGGACCGCCAGTGCGGAAGCAGCCAGCAGGCCATCCACTTCGCCGCGCAGGGCGTCATCGCCGGGGCCTACGACATCGTGGTCGCGGGCGGCGTCGAATCCATGAGCCGGGTGCCCATGGGCGCGAACATGATCGGCGCGGAGGACATCGCCGGCGTCGGATTCGCCGAGCGGTATCCGGAAGGGCTGGTGCCCCAGGGCATCAGCGCCGAACTCATTGCCGCGAAGTGGGGGCTCTCGCGCGGTCAACTGGACGAGTTCGCGCTCGCCAGCCACGAAAAGGCCGCTCGCGCAACGAAGGACGGGGCCTTCGAGGCACAGCTCGCACCCCTCGGCGGACTCACCACCGATGAGGGCATCCGCGTCGGCAGCACACTGGAGACGCTCGGCGCACTGCGACCCGCGTACTACAGCGAGGACATGGCCGCCCGCTTCCCGCAGATCGGCTGGAACATCACCGCCGCCAATGCCAGTCAGATCAATGACGGCAGCTCCGTGGTACTCATCATGACCAGCGAACGCGCCGCCCAGCTCGGCCTGACCCCGCTCGCCCGGGTGCACAGTTTCGCCGTGGCCGGCGACGACCCGCTGCTCATGCTCACCGCCGTCATCCCCGCCACCCGGAAACTCCTGCGGCGCAGCGGCCTCCAACTCTCCGATATCGACCTCTTCGAAGTCAACGAGGCCTTCTCCTCGGTAGTCCTGGCCTGGGCCCACGACACCGGCGCCGACCTGTCCAAAGTGAACGTCAACGGCGGCGCCATAGCCATCGGCCACCCCCTCGGGGCCTCCGGCGCCCGCCTCGCCACCACCCTCGTCCACGCCATGCACGACCGCGGCGCCCGCTACGGCCTGCAAACCATGTGCGAAGCAGGCGGACTCGCCAACGCCACCCTCTACGAACGCCTCTGACACCTTCCGACATGCGTGGGTTCTCGGTCAGATCGACACTGCCACTACGGCGGTGAGGAGGCCGAGGACCCAGGCTTCGATGAGCATGGGGAAGGCGAGTAGGGCGGTGGTCCAGGAGCGTTGCCGCCATTGGGCGGCGCGGAGGATCCAGAGGGGGACGAGCATGAGGGTTACGGCTATGCCGGACCAGGCTACGGCGTAGGCGATGGGGAGGTAGCGGGGATCGCCTGGGCCGCGGGCCAGTAGCTGGTAGTCCGGGACGAAACCCGCTATCACCCAGGCTGATCCGCATGCTGCGAGATAGATCAGCGTGGAGATCGCGAGATCGGCCCAGCGCATGGGCGGCCGCCACCACTCCGCCATCCCTCCAGCATGCGCCCGCGCGTCAGCTGACGGCGTTGCCGACTACAGGGTGCCCGCGCCTCAGCTGACGGCGTTGCCGACTACAGGGTGCCCGCGCCTCAGTTGACGGCGTTGCCGACCAGAAGGTGCCCGATCCCTCCGCACACCGCGATCATCGGGAGCGCCGCTGCCGTCCACCACCAGGCGCGCCGCCCCGTCATGGCTGCCACTGCGGCCAGTACCAGGCCCGCACCCAGGGCCAATGCCATTCCGCCACCGCCGATCAGCAAGCCCCACAGGGCCGATCCCGCCGGCCGAATCGCCTCACACTGCACCGAGAAGTCCTTCTTCGCGGTGCAGCGATTATGGATCAGCCCGAATGCCTTACCGAAAAGGTCGTAGGCGAACAGGGCCGCAATAGCCACATCCACTGCGAACAACAAGGTCGCCAGGAGCACGTCCTTGCGCGCCACCGCTGGTCGTGACGACCCGGCGGGTGACGACACCGACCGGTCGGGTCCCGCAGCCACGGGATGCTGTTCCGGCACACTCTGATTCACCCCGGAGTCGCCGGGTGGCAGGGTGTGCTTGACCGTTTCGGCCGCGTCCGCCCCATACGGCTGCACCGCACGGCCCGGTTCCTGCGGCGGAGTGGGGCCACCGGGCCCTCGTGAAACACCAGGACCCGGCGGACGGCCTGCCCCGCCCGGATTCCGTTGCGGCCCCAGCCCACCTGGCCCCGGCGACTGCCCCGGCCCGCCCGATCCCGGCCCCGGCCCACCTGGTCCCGGCGACTGCGCTGACCCACCCGATCCCGGCGGCTGCCCACCTGGCCCCGGCGACTGCGCTGGACCGCTCGGTCCCGGCGACTGCCCCGGACCGCTCGGCCCCGGCCCACCTGATCCCGGCGACTGCGCCGGACCGTTCGGTCCCGGCGGACGTCCCGGACCCGGCGGGGGTTGCTGACGTCCGGGAACGCCTGGATTCCGTTGCGGCACCGGGCCAGCCGGTCGCTGCGGCGGCGCTGGCGGGCGGGCGGGATTCGGGCGAGGGCCGTCCGCCCCTGGCCGTCGCGGTTCATTGGGCGGATACATACGTGGACTCCCCCGGTCGATCGTCTTCTCTCGGCATTCTGACCGTGTCGCGAGCTCACCGCCACTCCGATTCCGGTCGGCCGGGCCGCATACCGGATAGCTGAGTAGGGTGCTCGGTTAATGAACGAGAGCGCGGGTGCCCCGGACTTCGACGCTGCGATCGTCTATGCGATTCCGATGCGGACTCGGTTTCGCGGGATCACCGTCCGGGAGGGGATGCTGATACCCGGGCCGCTCGGGTGGGGAGAGTTCTGCGCCTTCCCCGAGTACGACGATCATGAGGCGGCCGCCTGGCTCGCTACCGCGGTGGAGCAGGTGACCGCCGGGTGGCCCGAGCCGGTGCGGGATCGGGTGCCGGTGAACTGCATTGTCCCGGCGGTCGGCCCGGAGCGGGCCCGGGAGATCGTTGCCGCGTCGGGGTGCCGGACCGCGAAGGTGAAGGTCGCCGATCATCCGGGGTCGCTGGCGGAGGATATCGAGCGGGTGGCTGCCACCCGGGAGGCGCTCGGACCCGGCGGCGGGGTCCGGATCGACGCGAACGGGCTGTGGGATGTGGAGACCGCGGTCGAGCACATCAAGCAGATCGACCGGGCCGCAGGAGGTTTGGAGTACGTCGAGCAGCCCTGCCGCACCATCGAGGAGCTGGCCGCCGTACGCCGGCGGGTGAACGTGCGCATCGCCGCCGACGAATCGATTCGGCGCGCGGAGGACCCGATGCGCGTCGTGGTGGCGGGCGCCGCGGATGTCGCGGTGCTGAAATGCACACCGCTGGGCGGAGTCCGCCGCGCGCTGCAGGTCGCCGAGGCCGCCGGACTGCCCTGCATCGTCTCTTCGGCACTGGAGACCAGCATCGGCCTCTCCGCCCAGATCGCCCTGGCCGCAACACTTCCCGAACTCGACTTCGCCTGCGGCCTGGACACCCTCTCCCTCTTCACCGGCGATCTGGTCACCGAATCCCTGCGCCCGGTGGACGGCTACCTTCCGGTCCCGGCCGCCCCGCCGACCCCCAGCCTCGAATTGCTGAAGCGCTACCGGCACCCGGACGCGGAACGGACCGCGTGGTGGCACAGCCGTCTCACCCGCGTTCGCCGCCACCTGGAATAGTCGTTCGAAGCGGGCCCTGCGTTCAATGCCGGTAATGGTGCGGTTCAGGTGATTCGGACGCCGCAGGAGTACATCGTGGTGCGCAGTAGAAGTGCGGCTTCGGGGCCTATGACACCGTCCACCAATTCCACATAACGACCGCAGAATTCCGACCCGTGCGCCGCGGTTCCGGCGTGATCGGGGTCCAGATGATGCGCCAATTCGTGCAGGATCACCAATTCCCGCAGCGCCCACGCACGGCCGTGGACATGCAGCGGAACAGCGAGAACCGCCCCTTCGGCCTCGTAGTGCGCCGCCTTCGCACCGGCCCGGGCGCGCACCAGAATCGGGGTTCGCGACCGTTCCCATTGGGCGCGTACCCAATTCAATGCGAGCACCCGATCCACATAACTCTGCACCGATTCCACCGAGGCGAACTTTCGCTCGATCGGCAGCGTCACCTGTGAGCCGAGCACCTCCACCGTGCGCGCCCCGAATTCGTCCGCCCGCTCGAATACCCCGCGCACCAGCATTTCCGCGTCGTACACCTGAGCCCGCTGCGAATCACGCACCGCCGCACTCATTCCCGGACTTCCGGTGGCAATGCCTCGCAGGACCCGCCGCTCGATCACCGCATAATGCGGGCCGGGAGAACGGCACCGGCCGACGGCTCACTGCCCGCCGCGCGGCAATTGCCCGCGAGCGCCGTCCAATTCGGGGGCGGTGCCCAGGCGCGCAGCCTTGCCCGCGCGGTCTCCGGCCCGGCGCGCGGCCGCCGAATAGCCCGCCGACGCCTGCGGCCCGCGCCAGGTGCCACGCGCCTCGGAGGTGCTGGTGTAGAAGTCGGTGAGCTCCAGCTCCTTATTGCGCAGCGCCAATGCCGTTCCGGTGGAGACGGTTTCGGTGCGCACCGCCTCGGCCTCCACCTCGGTCTTGACCTCGCCCAGCCGGCGGCCGATGCGCGCGGCGAAGGCCATCTGGAAATTCAGGCGCGCGGTCACCGCCGCGACGGGCGCCTGCACGCGGCGCTGCACGGTACGGCCCCACCGGGTTTCGGCGACCACCTTCTCGGTGGTGGCACTGCGGTAGGCCCCGGATTTGATGTACTGATCCGAAGCCCGCACCATCTGCACCAGCAGGCTGCCGTAGAGCGCCTCACAGGTGTCGATATCGGTGTCGAAACCGTAGGCGTAGACCGTCGTCGAGGACCGCGCCACATCACAGCGCACATCGTTCGCGGCGGCGATGGCCACGAAGAGCTGCACATAGGTGCGCAACCCCTTCTTGCCCGGCTCGCCGATGGGCACCACCCGCTGGATCGGCGTCGGCCGTCGCTCTCGGCCCGCGATATGCGCGCGCGCCACCGCCAGATCGACCGAAGACCTGGTCGCGAGCTTCTGCGCGGCCGCGAGGAACGCCTCCGCCTCATGCTCGTTATCGGTGGATTCGGCCTGCCGCAGCAGTCCGCCGATACGCGTCAGTAGTTTGTCCTGAGAAGACATCGGCACCCAGCCTAGCTGGGCCTATGACTGCGCGTCCGAGCCGGAAGACCGAGGTAGTCCGGGCACCGGGCACATCCACCATGTATCTTCCTGTGTGCAACCGGCTGAGTGTGCCGCCGCTCACGTCTCGACCCTGGAGTATCAAAGATGGTTTTGAAGAAGGTGTCGTCCCTACGATCGTCGCTGATTCCGCGCGCCGCGGTGGCTTTCACCTCCGCCGCGCTGCTGACCGCGACATTCGCCGCGGGCTGCTCGAGCGACTCGAGCACCAACGCCACCTCGCAGAACCTCACCGGGCGTGGCCCGATCACCTATGTCGAGGGCAAGGACACCACCGAAACCGGTGCGGTCAAGCAGCTCATCGACCGGTGGAACACCTCGCACCCGGACGAGAAGGTGACGTTCAAGGAGCAGTCGAACGACGCTTCCCAGCAGTACGACGACCTGGCGCAGCACATGCGCGCCAAACAGTCGGACTACGACGTGGTCGCGCTCGACGTGCCGTGGACCGCGGAGTTCGCCGCCAAGGGCTGGATCCAGCCGTTGAAGGACTCCTTCGCCATCGACACCTCCACCCTGCTGTCGCCGCCCGTGGCCAGCGCCACCTACAACGGCACGCTGTACGCCGCGCCGCGCAATACCAATGGTGGCCTGCTGTACTACCGCAAGGACCTGGTCCCCGAGCCGCCCAAGACCTGGACCGAACTGCTGGGTGACTGCCCGAAGGCCAAGGACGCCGGAATCGGCTGCTACGCCGGTCAGTTCGCGCCGTACGAAGGTCTGACCGTGAACACCGCCGAGCTCATCAATGCCTACGGCGGCAGCTTCGTCGGCCCGGACGGCAAGTCCCCCACCGTGAACAGCCCGCAGGCCCGCGCCGGCCTGCAGGTACTCGTCGACGCCTACAAGAACGGTGACATCCCGAAGGAAGCGATTTCCTTCAAGGAGCCGGAGAGCCAGAACGCCTTCGCCACCGGCAAGCTGCTGTTCATGCGCAACTGGCCCTCCAGTTTCGGTGATGTCGGCTCCGACGCCTCCGCGGTCAGGGACAAGTTCGGCGTCGCGCCGCTGCCCGGCAAGGACGGCATCGGCGCCTCCACCCTCGGTGGCTACAACGCGGCCATCAGCTCGTTCTCCAAGAACAAGGCCACCGCGCTGGACTTCCTGCGCTACCTGATCAGCGAGGACGCGCAGCACATCGTGGCCCAGGGCGGGTTGCCGTCGGTCCGCGCCTCCGTCTACGACGATCCGGCGCTCATCGCCAAGATGCCGTACCTGCCCGCGCTGAAGGATTCCATCGCCTCGGCCGTGCCGCGTCCGGTCACCCCGTTCTACCCGGCGGTGTCGAAGGCCATCCAGGACAACGCATATGCTGCTCTGACCGGCACCAAATCCGTAGACGACGCCATTGTCGGAATGCAGAAGGGCATCGAGACCGCCGGTTCGTAGTCTCGACGCAGTGCGGATAACGCTCGAGTCCCGTAGGAGAAGAAAAAGGTGTCACGTCCTTCGGGAGCGACCGACGTCGCGACGCCCGACCTGCCCGGCAAGACCGTGAAATCCGCACCGCCGCAACCGAAGCGCCGATCCGCCCTGGGCGGGTCGGCGAAGGCGTGGCTGTTCGTCACCCCGGTGTTGCTCTCCCTGGCCGTCGTGATCGGTTATCCGGTCGGCCGGGCGCTGTGGATGTCCTTCCAGAAGGACCAGGGTCTCGACAAGAGCACCGGCATGTTCACCGAGGGCGGCAGCGCCGGGTTCGACAATTACACGCACTGGATCTTGCAGCAGTGCACCGATTCCCTCGGCCAGACGGTCGACTGCCCGACCGGCAATCTCGGCGCGTCGTTCTGGTCGGCCATCGCCATCACCCTGCTGTTCACCGTCGTGACGGTGACGCTCGAGGCCACCATCGGGCTCGGCATGGCCGTCATCATGGGCAAGACGTTCAAGGGCCGCGCCCTGCTGCGCGCCGCCGTGCTCATCCCGTGGGCCATCCCCACCGCCGTCACCGCGCGGCTGTGGGAGTTCATGTTCCAGTACGACGGTGTGGTGAACCGGGTCCTCGGCACCCACATCCTGTGGACCGCCGACGAGTGGCCCTCACGTTTCGCGGTCATCATCGCCGACGTGTGGAAGACCACCCCGTTCATGGCACTGCTGATTCTGGCGGGCCTGCAGGTGATTCCGGGCGATGTGTACGAGGCCGCCCGCGTGGACGGCGCCTCGGCCTGGCAGCGCTTCACCAATATCACGCTGCCGCTGCTGAAACCGGCACTGATGGTGGCAGTCCTGTTCCGCACCATGGACGCCCTGCGCCTGTACGACCTGCCGGCCATCATGACGCAGAACAGCCCGCACACCCGCACCATCTCCATGCTGGTGGTGGATCAGGTGCGCCAGGGCCCCAACAGCGCGTCGGCACTGTCCATCATCACCTTCCTGCTCATCTTCGCCGTGGCGTTCCTGCTGGTGAAGGTATTGGGCGCCAATGCGGTTCGCACCCAGGAAGAACAGCGGGAGGCGCACTGATGAGCACCGATCTGGCCACCGAGACCGTGTCCGAGCCGAAAGCCCCTGCCGGGCAGGCAGTTCCGTGGACCAAACGACTCGCCTCCGGCCGCGTCTACCTGGGCGCGCTGATCGTCCTGGTCTGGGGTCTGGGACCGTTCTACTGGATGGTCGTCACCGCACTGCGCGATCCGGTCTACACCTTCGACAACACGCCGTGGCCCACCCACGTCACCTTCCAGAACTTCAGCAATGCCTTCGACACCAGCCGCGGCAACAACTTCGGGCGCGCACTGCTCAACAGCGTGGTCATCGGCTCGATCACCACGGCGGTCGCCCTGCTCATCGGCGTCATGGCCGCTTACGCGCTGGCGCGCCTGACCTTCCGCGGCAAGTACGTGGTCTCCGGGCTCATCCTGAGCGCCTCCATGTTCCCGGTCGTGGTGCTGGTGACGCCGCTGTTCCAGCTGTTCACCGATCTCGGCTGGATCGGCCACTACCAGGCCATGATCATTCCGAACATCTCGTTCGTGCTGCCCATGACCGTGTACATCCTGGCCTCGTTCTTCACCGAACTGCCCTGGGAGCTGGAGGAGGCCGCGCGCATCGACGGCGCGACGAAATTCCAGGCATTCCGGCTGGTCATGCTGCCGCTGGCCGCACCCGCCGTATTCACCACGGCGATCCTGGCTTTCATCGCGGCGGTCAACGAATACCTGCTGGCGAGCCTGCTCTCGAGCGATAAGACCGAACCGGTGACGGTCGCCGTCGCCCGATTCTCCGGTAACGATCCGCTGGTCCAGCCGTACGCGGCGATCATGGCCGCGGGCACCATCGTCTCGATTCCGCTGGTGATCATGGTGCTGCTTTTCCAGCGCCGCATCATCTCCGGTCTCACCGCGGGCGGCGTCAAGAGCTGATCCCGCGTACACCCGGAATGACAGAGCGCGGCCCATGCGTCCATTAGCATGGGTCGCGCCGCGTCTGCGGCGCTGAAGTACGCAAGCTTTGTCGACGCTCCGGAAGGAGATGCTCGTGAGCTCGTCCCGTAAGCGGCGCCGTGAACAGCCTGCGCCGTACGACACCCTGGCAGGGTGGAACGAGCTCCCGACCAGCCCCCTTCCCAAGCAGACCGGACAGAGCAGCAAGCCGCGGCGACGCCCCAAACCAGCCGAAAAACCCACGGCCGCACCACGTCCGGCGCAGCCACGCACACCCAGAACGCGCGCGCAACGCATTCGGCGGGTGATCACCGCACTGTTCGTGATCTTCTTCGTCCTGCCCACCCTGCTGCTCGGGCTCGCCTACTGGAGCGCCGAGATTCCCGATCCGGCAGCGGTGCAGACCAATCAGATCGCCACCATCCTCGCCGCCGACGGCACCAGCGTCATCGCGAAGGTCGTTCCGCCGGAAGGCAATCGGATCCCGGTACCGCTGACCGATGTCCCCGAACCGGTGCGCCTGGCCATGCTCTCGGCCGAGGACCGCAACTTCTACAGCAATCCCGGCTTCTCCACCGCGGCCTTCGCCCGCGCCGCCCGGGACAATCTGCTCGGCAAGGAGGACGCCGGCGGCGGCTCCACCATTACCCAGCAGTATGTGAAGAACGCCTTCCTCAGTTCCGAACGGACCCTGAGCCGCAAGATGCGCGAGCTCATCATCTCCGCGAAGATGTCCCGCGAATGGAGCAAGGACGACATTCTCGCCGCCTACCTCAACACCATCTACTACGGCCGCGGCGCGTACGGCATCTCCGCCGCCGCCAAGGCCTACTTCGGCAAACCGGTACCGGAGCTGACCGTCGCCGAGGGCGCGGTGCTCGCCTCCGTGGTGCGCACCCCCTCGCTGCTGGATCCGGAGACCCATCTGGATCAGCTGCGCGCCCGCTGGACCTATGTGCTGGACGGCATGGTGACCATGGGCGCTCTCACCAGAAACGACCGCGCCGCAGTCCAATTCCCGGTCATCGTCCCCGCCACCGGAATCGACGACAGCATTCCGCGCGGCCCGGAGGGACTCATCCGCACCCAGGTGCTGCGCGAACTGCGCTCCTCCGGCATCAGCGAGCAGGAACTCAATACCGGTGCGCTGCAGATCATCACCACCATCGACGCCCGCGCCCAGCAGGCCGCGCTCAATGCCGTCGGCAATGTGATGGGCGGGCAGCCGGGCGAACTGCGCACCGCCGTGGTGTCCGTCGATCCGCGATCGGGCGCGGTGCGCGCCTACTACGGCGGCCCCGACGGCATCGGCATGGACTTCGCGCAGGCGCCGCTGCAAACCGGTTCCGCCTTCAAGACTTTCGCGGTGCTGGCGGCGCTGCAGCAGGGCATCACCATGTCCTACCCGCTCGACAGCGCGCCGGTCACCGTCAACGGCGAGAAGATCCAGAATGTCGGCGGCGAATCCTGCGGCACCTGCCCGCTCAGCGAGGCGTTCAAGCGATCGCTCAACACCAGCTTCTACCGGCTCACCCAGAGCCTGTTCGAGGGCCCGAAAGCCATTGCCAATGCGGCACATCAGGCCGGCATCCCCGACCAGATTCCCGGTGTCGCCGGTAAATCGCTGTCCGAGGACGGCGCCGCGCCGCTGCCCGCCATCGTGCTGGGCGCGTATTCGGTGCGGCCGATCGATATGGCCTCGGCCTACGCCACCATCGGCGCGTCCGGCACGTACCGCGCGCCCTACTTCGTGCAGAAGGTGACCACCGGCGACGGCAGGGTGCTGCTCGATCGCGGGGCCGACCCGCAGCAGGGCGAACAGCGCATCCAGGCCTCGGTGGCCGATACCGTGTCGCAGGCCATGCTGCCGATCGCCGCCTACTCCAATAATCACAATCTCGCGGCCGGGCGGCCGTCGGCGGCCAAGACCGGGACCACCCAGCTGGGCGACACCGGACAGAACAAGGATGCCTGGATGGTCGGATTCACCCCCTCGCTGTCCACCGCCGTCTGGGTGGGAACCGAACAGTCGCAACCGATTCACACCGCGCGCGGATCGGCCATCTACGGCTCCGGCCTGCCCTCGGACATCTGGAAGCAAACCATGGACGGCGCGCTGGACGGCACACCGATCGAGCAGTTCCCGAATTCGAATCCGCTGCCCGGCGCGCCGCCCGCCAATGGCAATTACGACATTCTCAACCCCGCGCCGGGGCCGGCACAGGAACCGGTGGTGGTGATTCCACCCGCCCCGGCGCCACGGCAGGTGGAGATCTTCCCCGGCCTCAGCATCCCCGTTCCCGGTTAGCCACAGAGTTGTTGATCATGAATCGCGACTACCGGACCCATCCGCCCCCGGCCACGGATATTGTGGAATCGGCCACCGGTGCCATCGACTCCGGACATCGGTGGCAGGATGCGGGTTGGGAGCAGGGTGGGGTCGGAGACAGCACGAGACTTAGGGGCGACGCCGGTGGATTTCAATGTTGTTGAACGCCACGAGACGCTGGTGGCCGGAACGGTGCTACGCAGCCCGGCGCTGGCTGTCGAAGGGCCGCGCCGCGCCAAAGTAGAGGAAGCCTGGAAACAGAACCTCTCGCGCAGCCTGCCCGGACCACCCGCGACCGCATATGTCGATCACGCACCCGAGATCGGGTCGTATCTGACCCATATCGTCGGCTACAAGTGCGAAACCCTGGACGACCTGCTGCCCGGCGATGTGCTGGCGCGCGTCCCCGCGGGCACCTTCGCGCTGTTCACCCGCACCGGCGAGAATCTGGGTGACACCATCGCCTCCATCTGGCGCACGGTGTGGGATCTGGAGGCCTCGGGCACGCTGGTCCGCGCGTACACCGGGGATTTCGAACGGTATCCGGACTCCCGGACCGTAGAGGTTTTCGTCGCGCTGCACCCCGGCGCGGAGGGATAGAGGCCGTGGATTTCGAGATCATCACCCTGGACGCGTTCTTCATCGGCGGGCTCACCATCCCCCTCGCCGGCCGTGAAGTCACCGCACGCGACCTCGATCTGGTCAACTTCACCTGGGACCGCTACCTGGCCCGCGAGAAGAAGGTGGAACGCACCGCCGCCTACATCGGCCAGAACGACCATGCCGTAGCGGTACTCGGCTACGAACTGGCCGGACTCGACCAGCTCGACACCGGCGACGTCCTCACCCGAATCCCCGCCGGGCGCTACGCGAAATTCGTGGTCTCCGACAAGCCCTACGACCTGCTCCGCACCGCCTGGGCCAAGGTCGCCAAGGCCGAAAACGCCGGAACCATCACCCGATCCCACACCGCGGAGATCGAGCGCTACACCGGACCGACCTCAGTCGAGGTCTACGTCTCCCTCGACTGAATTTTCTGCCTCCGCTTCGCTCCGGCGGGTTCGCGGCGTGGATGTTGTTGCGAGGCTGCGGATGCCGAGTCGGTTGCGAACCTTGGGCGCGGTCGAAGACAGCAAAAGCCCGGCCGGAGTTGAACTTCCGGCCGGGCTTCCCTCACCTGCGTGGTGTGTTGCTACTACTCGGCGCCGATGATGAACGCTTCGAGCTGCTCGCGGGCGACATCGTCGGCGAGCTGCTTCGGGGGCGACTTCATCAGGTACGCGGAGGCCGGGATGACCGGTCCGCCGATACCGCGATCGAGGGCGATCTTGGCGGCGCGGACGGCGTCGATGATGATGCCGGCCGAGTTCGGGGAGTCCCAGACCTCGAGCTTGTACTCCAGGTTCAGCGGCACGTCACCGAAGGCGCGGCCCTCGAGACGCACGTACGCCCACTTGCGGTCGTCCAGCCAGCCGACGTGATCGGACGGGCCGATGTGCACATTGCCCGCGCCCAGATCCTTCTTCAGGTTGCTGGTGACGGCCTGGGTCTTGGAGATCTTCTTGGACTCCAGGCGCTCCCGCTCGAGCATGTTCTTGAAGTCCATATTGCCGCCGACGTTCAGCTGCATGGTGCGGTCGAGCTGCACACCGCGGTCCTCGAACAGCTTGGCCATCACGCGGTGCGTGATGGTCGCGCCGACCTGGGACTTGATGTCGTCGCCGACGATCGGGATGCCCGCATCGGTGAACTTCTTGGCCCACACCGGATCCGAGGCGATGAACACCGGCAGCGCGTTGACGAAGGCAGCGCCCGCGTCGATGGCGCACTGCGCGTAGAACTTGTCGGCCTCTTCGGAACCCACCGGCAGGTAGGAAACCAGCACGTCGACCTTGGCGTCCTTGAGCGCCTTGACCACGTCGACCGGCTCGGCCTCGGAGAGCTCGATGGTCTCCGCGTAGTACTTGCCGATGCCGTCGAGGGTCGGGCCGCGCAGCACGGTCACATCGGACGGCGGCACATCGGAGATCTTGATGGTGTTGTTCTCGCTGGCGAAGATCGCGTCGGACAGGTCGAAACCGACCTTCTTGGCGTCGACATCGAACGCGGCGACGAACTTCACATCGCGAACGTGGTAGCGACCGAACTTGACGTGCATCAGGCCGGGCACAGTCGCGGTCTCATCCGCGTCCTTGTAGTACTGCACGCCCTGAACCAGGGACGATGCGCAGTTACCCACACCTACGATGGCCACGCGAACTTCGATGGCGCCCTCAGCCGTGTTGATTTCACTCATGGCCGATATTTCCCTCTTTCTGTGGTGCCGCCTTCGTCGATTGCTCCGCAGCAATCAACTCGTTGAGCCAGCGCACTTCGCGCTCGCTTGATTCGAGACCGAGTTGATGGAGCTGGCGGGTGTAGCGATCCAGTTGCCCGCTGGCTCGTTTGATCGCCTCCCGCAGTCCTTCTCGGCGCTCCTCGACTTGCCTCCGGCGCCCCTCCAAGATCCGCATTCTCGCTTCCGCGGGGGTGCGGCTGAAGAAAGCCAGATGAACGCCGAAGCCGTCGTCGGTGTAGTTCTGTGGTCCCGTATCGGCCAGGAGCTCGGCGAACCGCTCCCGGCCGGTGTCAGTCAGCTGGTAGACCCGCCGCGCACGGCGTGTTGCCAACCCCTGCGGACTCTCCTCCGCAATGAGACCGTCGGCCTGCATGCGCCGCAGGGTCGGGTAGAGCGACCCGTAGGAGAAAGCCCGGAAAGGGCCGAGCAGACCGGTCAATCGCTTGCGCAGCTCATAGCCGTGCATGGGCGATTCGAGGAGCAGCCCGAGGATTGCCAACTCGAGCACCGGGCCTCACCCCCTCCTGACTGTTCTTTTCAGACCTAACCGATGGATGCAGTTCCAAACTATATCGCGCCGATATAGTTTTCGTGCACTACCCGAGCAGTCGGCGCCTGACGGAACCCTGAGAGTCACGCTGGGGCGTGCGGGGGTCGCTACCCCGCAAGTACTCTGGGACGCGTGCGAATACAGCGGCAGGTAGTGGACTATGCGCTTCGGCGCCGGTCGCTGCTGGCCGACGTCTATGCCGGACGTGTGGATGTGTCCGAGGTCTGTGACGCGAACCCGTATCTCCTGCGCGCGGCGAAGTTCCACGGACGCGGGAGCGAGGTCACATGCCCTATCTGCCGGAAAGAGCAGCTGACTCTCGTATCGTGGGTCTACGGTGACGGGCTGGGCCCGGTAGCCGGCTCCGCCCGCACGCCGGAGGAGTTGATCCGGCTGGCCGAGTCTCGCGAGGAGTTCTCGGTGCATGTGGTCGAGGTATGCCGGACCTGCAGCTGGAACCATCTGGTGCAGTCCTATGTGGTGGGCCAGACCCCGGCGCCGGGGCGCCGCCGTACCGGCAACCGCCGCCGCGCGGCCGAGTGAAGGACCACGACGACTGCTGACTTGGCGGGCACACGTGTGCCCGCGCGGCCTTTCCGGCCGCATCGAGCAAGGACCGTACCGAGTAGTTATTGGAGAGCCAGGCTGTGACATCGCCCTATGACGACGGACCGCAAGGCGGCCGCCCCCAGCGTGGCGGTTCGCAACCCGGCCCCGGCGGCTACCCGCCGCCTCGACCGGGCGGCCCGCCGCCAGGGGGACGTCAGCCGATGCCGCCGCGTCAGGGGCAGGGTCCAGTGCCCGGTCGTGGACCGGTCCCCGGCGGGCAACCGCCGCGCGGGCCCGGCGGGCAACCGCCGCGCGCACCCCTGCCGCCGCCAGGCGGGCAGCCGCGCCGTCCCGGACCGCCGCCGCCGCGCGCCGGCTCCGATGCCACGCAGGTGGTGAACACCGGCTCCAGGCAGGCTGTGCCGGAACATCTTCAGCGCGCCGCCACCTCCGATCGCGCCGAGCGCGTCGCCGATCGCAATCCGCGAGTGGCGAATCGGGCGGCGGGAGCGGGCGCCGGAACACGTCCGCGCCCCGCCGACGACCGCACCCGGCAACTGCCGGGTTCCGACTCCGGCGCGTCGCGACGGGTGCAGGGCGGCCCGCCGTCGGGTCCGCCGCCGCGGCGTCCCGGTGGTGAGGGTCCCGGGGGCGGTGGCGGTAGTCGCCGGCCGAAGAAGCGTTCGACGTGGAAGATCGTCCGGCGCGTCCTCTACATCTGCATGGCGCTGGGCATCGTGCTGCCGAGTACCGCGTTCCTGGTGGCCTATTCGACCGTGGACGTGCCGAAGCCCGGTGACCTGAAGACCAATCAGGTGGCCACCATCTTCAATGCCGACGGCACCACGGTGCTGTCCAAAGTCGTTCCGCCGGACGGCAACCGGTCCGATGTGAGCATCGACCAGATTCCGCCGACCCTGCGCAATGCGGTGATCGCCGCCGAGGATCGCGACTTCTACACCAATCCGGGCTTCTCCATCTCCGGCTTCGTCCGTGCCGCACGCGACAATGTGATGGGCAAGGCCAGTGCCGGTGGTGGTTCCACGATCACCCAGCAGTATGTGAAGAACTCGATGGTCGGTGACGAACACTCACTGACCCGAAAGATGCACGAGCTGGTGATCTCGGCCAAGATGGCGCGGCAGTGGTCCAAGGACGACATTCTCACCGCGTACCTGAACACCATCTATTTCGGTCGCGGCGCGTACGGCATCAATGCGGCGGCCAAGGCGTATTTCGACAAGAAGGTCTCGGACCTGGACGTCGCCGAGGGCGCCATGCTGGCCGCCACGATTCAGCAGCCGTCCAATCTGGATCCGGAGAAGAATCCCAAGGGTGCGCAGCAGCGCTGGAACTATGTGCTCGACGGCATGGTGTCCGGCGGCAATCTGTCGGCCTCCGATCGCGCGGGTATGCAGTATCCGCAGGTGATTTCGGGCGCCAAGGCCGCGGGTGACAACACCCTCGACAGCGGCCCGGAGGGCTTGATCAAGACGCAGGTCCTCAAGGAGCTCGAGGCCGCGGGCATCAGCTCGCGGGAGCTGAATACCGAAGGCCTGCAGGTCACCACGACCATCGACGCGAAGGCGCAGCAGGCGGCCATCGACTCGGTCAACAAGACCATGGACGGCGAACCCGACATCCTCCGCACCGCGGTGGTTTCGGTGGATCCGAAGACCGGTGCGGTGCGCGCGTACTACGGCGGCTCCGACGGCCAGGGCTTCGATTTCGCGAATGCCGGTCTGCCGCCGGGCTCCTCGTTCAAGGTGTTCGGCCTGGCCGAGAACCTGGAGATGGGCAAGCCGCTCTCGACGATGTACGACTCCTCGGCCGTCACCGTGAACGGCATCAAGATCAGCAACGTCGCCAATGAGACCTGTGGCACCTGCACCATCGCCGAGGCGCTCAAGCGGTCGCTGAACACCAGCTTCTATCGCATGGAACTGGATATGCCGGGCAACGGCCCGCAGAAGATCGCCGATATGGCGCACAAGATGGGCATCCCGGAAAACATTCCGGGCGTGGGCAAGTCGCTCACCGAGGCGGACGGCAGCGGTCCCAACAACGGCATCGTGCTGGGTCAGTACCAGGTGCGGGCCCTCGATATGGCGTCCGCGTACGCCACCTTCGCGGCCTCGGGCGTCTATCACGCACCGCACCTGGTGCAGAAGGTCGTGACCTCCGACGGCACGGTGCTGCTGGATCGCGGCGATGTCGCGGGCGAGCAGCGTGTCGCCGCGGCGGTCGCCGACAATGTCACCGACGCCATGAAGCCCATCGCGGCGTACTCCCGCAATCACAACCTGGCCAACGGCCGCGAATCCGCGACCAAGACCGGTACCAACCAGCTCGGCGACACCGATGAGAACCGCGACGCCTGGATGGTCGGCTTCACCCCGGAGCTGTCGACGGCGGTATGGGTCGGCACCGAACAGGGCGTGAAGTTGCGCAATGCCAACGGTGTTCAGATCTACGGTTCCGGTCTGCCCGCCGATATCTGGAAGGGCACCATGGACGGTGCGCTGAAGGGCGTGCCGAACAGCAAGTTCCCCAAGCCGGCCCCGATCAACGGGCAGGCGGGTGTGCCCTCGTGGTCCGCGCCGTACACCGCGCCCTCGACCACGGAGGCGCCGGTGCTGCCGCCGGTGGTGACCCAGAGTCAGGTGGAGATCCTGCCCGGTATCACGATTCCGGTGCCCGGTCTGGCGCCGAATCCGCAGAACCAGCAGCGTTCACAGCCGCAGCAGCAACAGTCGCAGGATCCCGGCGCGGGTCCGCTGCCCGGGCAGCCCGTCGCACCGGCCGACGGCGGCGCCGCCGTGACCACCACGCCCAATGCGAACGGTTACGGAAACGGCGGTTACGGCAATGGCAATGGGAACGGCAACGGCAACGGGTCCCCGCGTAGTCGGTAGCCTCGAGCCGTGATCGAGGAAGTGGAGCACCGGCCGGCCGCCAGTGGCGAGTCGGCCGGTGGTGCATCGCAGCCGTCCTACGTCTCCCCCGCACCGCTCGCCGCGGATCTGCGGTCGGTGGACGACCGGGACAAGCCGAGCCGCACCGATACCCTGACCGCGCAGCTGTGCGATCTGATCGGCGGACCGGTCGGCGATCACGCGGTGATCGGCCGGGTCCGGTTCTGGACGCCCATGCGCGTGCTCATGGCCTTCGCGGTGCTGTTCCTCGCGCTGAGCTGGTTCGGGAAGGCGGGCTGTATTCAGCAACGTCCAGATGCCGACGGCGTACTGGGATTGGATTGGAACAACGGCCGCCAGTACGTGGCCATGTGCTACTCGGACACGGTGCCGCTCTACGGCGCAGAGCATTTGAACGAGGGCGCGTTCCCGTACAAGAAGCAGTGGACCGATTTCGGCGCGGACGGCAAGCCGCAGGTCCGGTACATGGAGTATCCGGTGCTGTCGGGTCTCTACCAGTACGCGGCCATGGGAATCGCCAAGGCGTGGAAGCAATCTCCGCTGCCGGGCGCGCTCGAGGTGGTCATCTACTTCAATGTGGTCGCGGTCGGGCTGGCCCTGGCGTGGCTGGTAACGGTATGGGCGTCAGCGCAATTGGCGGGACGGCGAGTGTGGGATGCCGGGCTGGTGGCGCTCTCGCCGCTGGTGCTGGTGCACGCGTTCACCAATTTCGACACGCTCGCAACGGCTTTCGCGGCCGCCGGCCTGCTGGCCTGGGCACGGCGCAGACCGGTGCTTGCGGGCATACTGCTCGGACTCGGCGGTGCGACGAAGTTGTATCCACTGCTACTGCTGGGCCCGATTCTCATTCTGTGCCTGCGGGCCGAGCGCCTGGGCGAGGACGATGCGCGCTGGGGCGGTCTGCGGCCGCTGCGGGCCGGCGGTGCGGCGGCCGCGGCGGCGGTGATCACCTGGCTGGTGGTGAACGCGCCCATCGCGTTCCTGTACAACGAGGGCTGGCGAGAGTTCTTCCGGCTCAATACCGATCGTCATGCCGACCCGGATTCGGTCTACAACGTGATCAGCTCGTTCACCGGCTGGCAGGGCTTCGACGGGGTGCTCAAATCCACCGATACGCCGACGGTTCTGAATCTGGTGTCGCTGCTGCTGTTCGTCATCGCGTGCGCGGGCATCGGCTGGATCGGTCTGACTGCCGCCCGCCGACCGCGCCTGGCGCAGTTGGCCTTTCTGGTGATCGCGGCCTTCCTGCTGACCAATAAGGTGTGGAGCCCGCAGTATTCGCTGTGGCTGGTGCCGATTGCCGTGCTGGCGCTGCCGCAGCGGCGAATCCTGCTGGCGTGGATGAGCATCGACGCGCTGGTGTGGGTGCCGCGCATGTACTACTACCTGGGCACCGACCGTAAGGGCCTGCCCGAGCAGTGGTTCACCACCACGGTCGCGCTGCGCGATCTCACGGTGATCGCGCTGTGCTTCCTGGTGATTCGGCAGATCTACCGGCCCGAACACGATCCGGTGCGCCGGGACGGCGCGGACGACCCCGGCGGCGGGCTGCTGGATCGCGCCCCCGATCCGGAGTATCCGTGGTTGCCGCCGCGGCTGCGTCCGAGGACATCGGTCGGCGTCACCTAGCGCAACAGCCCGGATAAGATTCGGCCCCGCACTCATTCGGAGTGCGGGGCCGAGTTGTCTGCCGGACCTAGTTCTGTACGAAGCGGCCGAGCTGGGGTACCGCCTCGCCCGGATGCTTGGCCTGGAAGCCTTCGCCGATCGCTTCGAGTTTCCAGTCTTGGCTGCCGTTCGGGCGGTAGACCTTGGCCATGGCCATGGCGGTGAAATTCGCACCGCCGGGCAGGGTGAAGCGCGCCAGTTCGGCATTGTTGGTGCCGTCGACCAAGCGGCAGAAGGCATTCGCCAGCTGTTCGAAGGTGTGCCCCTTGTAGGAGGTCACGATGAACACCAGGCTGGTGACCTGCGCGGGGAGGCGGGTGAGGTCGACCAGGATGACCTCGTCGTCGCCGTCGCCCTCACCGGTGAGATTGTCGCCCTGGTGGCGCACGGAGCCGTCCTTGGAGGCGAGGCTGCCGTAGTAGACGACATCCACCGGACTCGCGCCGGCGAACATCACCACCGAGGCGTCGAGATCGACGTCGGGCGCGCGGTTTCCGAACATGCCGCCGCGCTTGACCGGGTCCCAGCCGAGCCCCATCTTCACGTAGGTGAGGGCCGCGCCACCTTCTTTACGCAGGTTGATGCGCTGACCCTTGACCAGGCTGACGGCATGGTTGTTCGGCAGATCGCGATCGGCGGGCTGCGCCGGTGCGGAGCCGTATCCGGGCGGGGGCGGAAACCCCTGCTGTGGATAGCCCTGCGGCGGAGGCGGATACCCCGAACCCTGGGGCGGGGGCGGATACCCCGATCCTTGCGGCTGGGGCGGATAGCCCGGGCCCTGCGGCGGATAGGAGCCGGGCGCGGAATAGCCCTCGTTCGGGTCGGCCGTCGGATAACCCACGGCGGGCGAGAATTCGGCCGGGGCGGGCGGCGGATAACCGCCGGTCGGCGCGAACTGCGGGGGCGCAGGCGGCGGATAGCCCGCCGCGGGCGCGAACTGCGGGGCCGGCGCGGCGGCGGGAGCAGCGGACTGCGACTCGCTCACCTGCACACCGTGATCGGTGACCAGTGCGCCGAATCCGCCCGCATACCCCTGACCGACCGCGCGCACCTTCCAACTGCCCTGCCGCCGATAGACTTCCAGCGCGATAACGATGGATTCGGCCTGCAGGCCCTCGATCCGGTACTCGAACAGGGCATTTCCGCCCAGATCGGCGACCGTGGCGACGGGCGGGGCGATGCGGCCGAAATTGCTGCCGGGCTCGTCGAGGGTGACGACCGCACGAATCTGCTCGATATCGGCGGGCACCGCGGCCAGCGAAATCACCAGGCCGGCGGGCTGACCGGATGCCCCGGGCTGCAACTTCACCCCGGGCCCGTTCGGATGATTGAAGAACACGAAGTCGGCATCGGACCGAACCTTGCCGTGCTCGGTGACCAGGAGCGCGGACAGATCCGCGGGTGCGGCGATCTGCACGCTGATCACCACATCGTTGACATTCAAAGGACCGTTCTGGCCCTTCACCAATGCTGCGGACAAGGTCGACCCTTCACTCGTCGGTGCTGACAGAGCCACTCTACGAGAAATCGCCGACCCGGTGGTGGTCGATGCGCAGTCGCTCACGACTGCCCGGGGGAATGTGCACGCTGAACTTGAAACCGCGCTGAGCTGGCGCAATGCGTTCGGCTGCCGAGCCGGTGCGGCCGTGGAGCCGCACGGTGCCGGCGGGAGCGCCGGGCACCTGGGAGCCTCGATGAGGAAGCTGAGAGTCTGCGATGAGGGCCATTTCCGAATCCGATGAATCTCGTTGGGAGCGATAATGTTCCGGGCAAGAATTATGCCCACGGCACCGATCTGCACAAACCGTTATTCGCGTTCCTTCCAGAATAGCAACCAAACCATTGATGCCGCGAATTTGCTGACCCTCGAGTTCGACTTCAGATCGACTGAGTGCCTACACCAGTCAGGGCACGCTAAAAGTTTGCTGACATTACGGCTGTCCGCCGCCTGCCCATGGCAGTATCGATCGCGTGAGTAGCGGTGAGGTCGAGCCGGCGGAAGGGCACGAGAAGTATCTGCGCGCCTTCCGGCATCCAGCCGTGTCCAGAGCCCAGTTGGAGGATCTGCTCGATGCGGTAAATGGCTTCCTCGACACCATTACTCCCGGTGAAGGCGAATTCGTCCCGCAGGGCGGCTGGGCGCCGGAATCGACCGCCATGGCCTTCCAGATCGGCCGTGCGGTCGAGCAGGTCCTGACCGAGCGGGAACAGGCCGAGCGGGAATTGCTGCACCGCCGGGAGATTCGAGATCGCCTGGTCGTAGCCCTGGACGCGGTGCTGGACTGCCTGCGCTCGCTGCCCGATCTTGCCGAGGCCGAGATCGCGCTGGGCACAACGGCAGTCAATGAAGGTTTCCAGGTATTCGACGACGGGTCCGTCCGCACCACCGTGACGCAGGAGATCGGCGCGGATATGGGTGCGCTGGAGGCCCGGCGCGTCGAACTCGACGAGCAGATGACGGCGGCGGTATCCGCCCGTACCGGATTGGTCGACGATACCGCGGACCTGGTGCGAGATCAGCTGGGAGTGGCCGATGTCGGTATCCCGTGGGTGATTCTGGAGGCCACGCGCGGCGGCCTCGATGTGTCCGAGCCGTTCGAATTCGCCGCACACCATCTGCCGGACTGTGAGCTGCGCGATCTCATGGTGCAGTTGGTGACCGATATCGAACTCGCGCGCACGCTGGAGCACGAGACTTCCGAATAGGACACTGCCGAATCGGGACGCCACTCCCGAATAGCCCGAAACAGGCACTGTCGGCGCGCCGGGGTGCGAGGCTGGCTGCAGCCGTGCGAACCGGGCCTTCCGAGGGGAGAATTCGGTGAAGAAGCTGATCAATGATCCGGCCGATGTGGTCGACGCCGCCCTCGCGGGTATGGCCGCCGCCCACTCCGAGCTGCGGGTCGATGCCAAACAGCGGGTGGTGGTGCGCGCCGACGCACCTATCGTGGGCAAGGTGGGTCTGGTATCCGGGGGCGGGTCCGGGCACGAACCGCTGCACGCCGGATTCGTCGGCCACGGCATGCTCGACGCCGCCTGTGCCGGGGAGATTTTCACCTCCCCCGTGCCGGACCAGATTCTCGCGGCCACCACCGCTGTGGACGCCGGGGCCGGGGTGCTGCACATTGTGAAGAACTACACGGGCGATGTGCTCAATTTCGAGATGGCCGCCGAACTCGCCGCGGCCGAGACCGGCGCGCAGGTGCTGTCGGTGGTGGTGAACGACGATGTGGCCGTGCAGGACAGCCTGTACACCGCCGGTCGGCGGGGTGTCGGCGCCACTGTGATCCTGGAGAAGATGGCAGGCGCCGCAGCCGAACAGGGGCGTCCGCTGGCCGAGGTGGCGGGCATTGCCGAGCGGGTGAACAGCGCATCGCGCAGTATGGGCATGGCCCTGACCTCCGGCACCGTTCCCGCCGTCGGCCACCCCACCTTCGCTCTGGGCGAGACCGAGATGGAGATCGGCGTCGGCATTCACGGGGAACCCGGACGGCGGCGGGTGCCGCTGGCTCCGGCCCGGGAGATCGCCGCCATGCTCGTCGAGCCGATCCTCGCGGATCTGCCGTTCGCCCAGGGTGATCGGGTGCTCTGCTTTGTCAACGGCATGGGCGGCACCCCGCTCATCGAGCTGTACCTCATGTTCGACGAGGTGTCCCGCCTGCTGCGCGGCCACGGTGTGGAGGTCGTCCGCTCGCTGGTGGGTTCGTACATCACCTCGCTGGATATGGCGGGCTGCTCGGTGACGCTGACGCGGCTGGATGAGGAGCTCACCGCGCTGTGGGACGCACCGGTCCGCACTCCGGCACTGCGATGGGGGATCTGATGACGGTGGATGCGGCGGCGTGGGTGCGCGGGTTCGCGGCGCTGATCGATGCGCACGCCGACGAGTTGACGGCGCTGGACGCCGCCATCGGCGATGCCGACCACGGCACGAATATGCAGCGTGGGATGTCGGCGGCTGTTGCGGCGCTGGATAATTCGGGTGAGGGTGTGGGTGAGACGGCGGCCGAAGTGTGCAAGCAAACCGCCATGGTGCTCATTCGCACCGTCGGCGGCGCGAGCGGTCCGCTGTACGGCACGTTCTTCCTGCGGTTCGCCGGTGCGATTCAACCCGATACGGAGACAGCCGATTTCGGGCGCGCGTTTCGTGCCGGGCTCGACGGCGTGATTGCCCGGGGTAAAGCCGAACTCGGCGACAAGACCATGATCGATGCCCTCTCCCCCGCCGCGGATGCGCTCGACAAACAGGTCGCGGCGGGTGCCGCTCCGGCCGACGCGCTGGATGCGGCGGTCACCGCCGCCGAAACCGGCCGGGACGCAACGACTTCCCTGCTCGCCCGCAAAGGTCGCGCCTCCTATCTCGGCGAACGCAGTGTCGGGCACCAGGATCCGGGAGCGACCAGCGCCGCGCTGCTGGTGCTCGCCGCCCGGCAGGCGCTGCGATGATCGGCCTGGTCGTCGTCTCGCACAGCCGTCCCCTCGCCAGAGCGGCGGTCGCGCTGGCCACCGAACTGCTGCCCGCCCAGGCGGTGCGTATCGAAATCGCTGCGGGCTCATATGACAACACCCTCGGCACCGATGCGGTCGCCGTGGCCGAGGCCATCACCGCGGCCGACAGCGGTGACGGTGTCCTGGTGCTCATGGATCTCGGCAGCGCGGTGCTCTCCGCCGAAACAGCGGTGGATCTGCTGGAGACTCCGATTCGGGTCCGACTGTGCGCCGCGCCGTTCGTGGAGGGTTTGGTCGCCGCGCTGGCAATGGCGGGCAGCGGCGCGGACCTGGAGAAGGTGGCACAGGAGGCCGAACACGCCTTGACCGCCAAACGAGCACAGCTGGGGATACGGCTGGATGATCCCGAAGGCGAATCCCCTTCCCTCGCAGACCCGATCGCACCGCCGACCACCACCGCGGGTCGTACCGTGGCCGTGATCGAGGTGACCAACGAACACGGCCTCCACGCCCGCCCCGCCGCCGAACTGGTGGCGGCGCTGCGGGATATCGATGCCGATGTCGAACTCCGCAATGCGACAACCGGCGCGGGCCCGGTCCCGGCCGACAGTCTGACCCGAGTCCTGACCCTCGGCCTGCTGTCCGGCCACCGATTGGAGGTATCGGCGCTCGGCCCGGAAGCGGCCGCAGCCATCGAGATCGTGCGCGCTTCGACCTCTGGACACTGAAGGACGCCGACGGCTCCGTGACCTGACCTCCTTTCGCCTGTCGCAGGACAGGGGCAAGATCGTGGGCATGACCCTGAAGGAGCAAGCAGTCACATTCCTCGGACTCCACCAGCCCGGCAATCCGGTGATTCTGCCGACGGTCTGGGATGCGTGGTCGGCGAAACTGGTACAGGAGGCCGGTTTCTCGGCATTGACCGTCGGTAGCCACCCGCTCGCGAATTCCCTCGGCAAAGAGGACAAGGAGGGGATGACGTTCCCCGAGGTGACCGCCCGCATTCGCGAGATCACCGCCGCCGTGACCATCCCCGTCTCGGTGGATATCGAATCCGGCTACGCCCAGAAGCCCGCCGACCTGATCAACGGTCTGCTCGACGCGGGCGCGGTCGGCCTCAATATCGAGGATTCCGTGCACAGCGAGGGCGGCCGCCTGCGCACCCCCCAGGAGCACGCCGACCTGGTCGCGGAACTCCGCCAAGCCGCCGACACCGCCGGCGTCCACTTCGTCATCAACGCCCGCACCGACGTCTTCCTCCGCCAGGACACCGGCACCCCCGCCGAACGCCTCGAAAGCGCCCTCACCCGTTTACATCTCGCCGCCGAAGCCGGCGCCGACGTCCTCTACCCCGTAGGCCGCCACGACCCCGAAACCCTCCGCACCCTCTGCACCGACCTCCCCCTCCCCATCAACGCCATCGGCATCCCCGCCGAAGCCAACCGCCCCGCCCTCGCCGAATCCGGCGTAGCCCGAGTAAGTTTCGGCCCCTTCCTCCAAAACGCGTTGTCCGAGCACGCAAACACACTCCTCACCCCCTGGCGCTGAACTACCGTCAATTCCCGATCGACCGACGACCCGAGATCATCTCGGGTCGTCGGCGTCATCGCTGGTCCAGTTGTGCAGTTCTTCGACATACCATTCGTGCTGTTGCTTCTCCCACGCACGCATAGTCGGATAGCGGTCTCCGCAGTAGCGGCGCACCATGTACGCGGCCAATGCTTCTCGCTCGGCATCGTCAGCCAGCACCATCGTCGCTCGACCCGCAGGGATCTCGAAGCCCTCATCACTTCGTCGCCGACATGACGACTCGACATCCGACGATTCGAACCCGCCAGAAGCACCGAGATGTGCGGAATAGACCGCGCGGTAGGCGAATTCATCGTTCTCATCGTGAATCTGACGAAGCCAGGCGTCGAACTTCTCCATGGTTGCGATTAGATCACTCTGCCTTGAACATCCGCTCCTGCCGCCGCGAGGATCGCGGTCCGACGGTGGCTAGTCGATCCTTCGATGCCGTGGGAGCGCAATACGTCCTGGAGATGAGGCGCAAGCCAGTCCGCACCGAGTACGCGTACAGATTCGGGAGGAGATCCAGGTCGTCGAGGCTGGGAGACTGCAGCCACCGCGAGGCTCGGGGCAGAAGCCGGCCGCTGCGCGGGTCCCCCGAGAACCAGGCTGGCGCGAGCTCGCCGCCCGCCAGCAGTCGGAGCGGATCCGCGAGGCCACTTCGCCCTTTGGTGACTATGGCCGCACTTCAAGGTCCTGCTGTTGGTGGCGGTCGTTGGCTGGGCATAGGCGGCAGTACGAACTGATCGGCACTGATCTGGGTGATAGCTACATAGCAATCACAGTAGGGAACTGGTCGGTTGTTTAACATTAAACTCAGCTACCATCGAATGGCGAAAAGATCCCGTATGTACGGTTTACTTGACCGTCGGGCGCCGGTGGATTCGCCTCGATCGAATGTGGGATCGAGCCTGGGATTTGTGAATCTTGTCACACGTCCAGAGGATCTCCGGACGGCCTACCGGGGGTTATGTGCGACCACCGCACACGTGTTCGACGTCGATGTTGGGCTTGTTGATCAGGCCAAATGCCATCACCATTTGTTCGTTATAAGGATGTGATTGGTACGTCGTAGCGGTTGATGTGAACCGATCGGTGCGTCTTATTCGGGCATTTAGCACGGTTTGATGTCGGGTGCCGAATGTATGCTCTACAAAGTCTGGGTGAGTTCGGCGAACCCGACCCCTCGGTCGCTCCGAGGGGTCGGATGCCGATGGAGTCCAGACAGCAAAAAACCCGGTTTCCGCGC
This sequence comes from Nocardia sp. NBC_01327, assembly GCF_035958815.1. Taxonomy (NCBI): domain Bacteria; kingdom Bacillati; phylum Actinomycetota; class Actinomycetes; order Mycobacteriales; family Nocardiaceae; genus Nocardia; species Nocardia sp. NBC_01327. The sequence goes on from NZ_CP108383.1 coordinate 334,729, forward strand.
CAACGGAAACCGGGCCCGTGCCGACTCGAGAGGCTCGGCGGTGACTTGCGTAGGTCGCCTCCAGCCTAGCGGGAGTTCCCACGAGGGCAACCCCTCGGCTCCCGCTTTTCTCGAGCGGATCCGTAGCCCCGCAGCTACCCATCCCCTCATTAGGAGGCTCCATGACCACGATCAAAAATTACTTCGGAATCACCGGCGCTGTCCCGTTCGTCGACGTCAAGGTCGAGACCGACAACCGCATGTTCCTCGACCCGCGCCGTGTTCGGCTGGCCCAACAGCCTCACCCCCACGCACGCAACGCGCGCCTGTGCCTGAACACCTTCTTCACAACGATCGCCAGCTGCGTCATGTCCTCGAACCCCGCGGACCAGCATCGCGGGCTTGACCTGCTGCAGCACTTCGGTGAGCCGCGCGAAACCCGCCTCGGTATGTCGCGCGCCGGCATCGATGGGCACGGCGGAGCCGGCAAGATCGGGCGCGCCATCTGGGACGCGCTCAGCGGCCCCGAGCTGGCACCGCTCTGGCAGGTAGGCATCATGCACGAGGTCGAAACGATCCCGCTGTTCGTGACGGGTGTCGACAAGGACATCACCTCAGACCTCACCACCCGCATCATCTTCGGCCCGCTAATCGACTTCACCGCAGAGGTGGTCGCGAACTTCCCTCAGTTCAAAACCCATCCGCACGGGCTGGTCACCGTTGAGCGCCCGATCTGGGACCCCAAACTTCGTGGCTGGGTCCAGAAGCGGGTAGAGCTACCCGTGGCGGCCGGTCAGCCGCTGGTGCTGGTGCCCGCCGAATGGGCCGCGTCGACCCTACTGATGTCGTCAGGGCGCTACCACGACACCGCGATCCTCGGCTGGGTCCAGGACAAGCAGTCGGTTCTGCGCAACGGCAAGGTCCTCAAGACGCCGAAGCACGAACTGCGCCGCCAGCCCGGCCTGGGCCGCGGTCGTCGCACCGACATCTCGTGGACGTTGCGCGCCTTGGAGGAGGACGAGTACGACCTGCTCGGCCGCTTCACAGCATGGGTCGACAGCAAGTACAACAGCCGCAACCAGGGTGAGGCCGCCTAGTCGAACCGCCGCCGCGCTCGACGCGGTGGCAAGCGCGACCTATCGCGGCTGCCACCGCCCGAGCCTGGGCGGGTACCGGACGTCTCGGGCCATCGGCGGGCCGTAGCGAGGGTAGAGGTGCTATCTCACTGTTCACCGAGTCGCCTGGACGCTGGAACGCGCTTCTAGCGACCATCGCTGGGTGGACACCTACCCACTCAACGGCCGGCCTCGACAAACACTCGGATTCCGCACACCATCAGAAGCACTCGAAGAAGTGTTGCGATGATTGCCTGAGCCCGCACCGCATGCCGCGCGGTTCGAAGCGGCCATGCGGCGCGATGCAAGGTCGCCGGGTCGAGATAATCTCGTGTGGGCGCGCACCGGTGCCAGAAGCTTGTGCAGTGCCAACTCGGCCGGGAGCATCCGGCCTGAGCGGTCAGAGATCGTGGTTGGACAGCAATTTTGCCGCCATGGCGGGGTTTGTGACCGCTCAGGCCGAGCGAGGTCCGGATTACCCACTCCTGCAATGACATCAGTCACGGAAGGCGGCAAGCCGGGGAAGGCCCGTCCGTGACATCCCACGTCAACGACTTACGTCTACATCAATCGACCAATCCGGCATGATTCGCCAAGGACCGCAGACCATAGCTGGCGCGCCGCTGTTGGGCTGCTGCAGTTTGCAATGCGGTCTTCACCGTTGTGCTGGCGCGAAAGTGCTCCGGCGCCAGGGCGTGTGCTTGATGTAGTTCTTCGATTGCCTCGTCAGGGTTTCTGTTCAGCAAGTACGCACGGGCACTATCGAGGTGAAAGTGCGTACGGCGCTCGGTTGCCATATCTCCCGGCAGCGCCGTAGTTTTCGCGATCCGGATCGCTTTGCCGCCTTGACCCAGGTCAACTGCTGCGGCGATCGCATGCAACTGCACATTGGCGGGCCCCACCGTCGTCTCGTAGACGACGCGATTGCCGACGCTCTCCGCGACACGGGCGGCCTCGTCGAGATGCTGCTGCGAGCCCGCACTGTCGGCGAGTGTGGCAGCGATTGTTCCGGCTCGCATGTGGAGTGCTGTCCAGACGGCCGCCGCATCTCGGTCCGCTTCGATGAACGGCTCGATATCGGTCATAGTGCGATCGAGCAGCAGTAGGGCTTGTTTGCCTGCGCCGATTCGAGCAAGGGCCGCGGCGCGAAGATAGTGGGTCGTTGCCAGCAGCAGTACGTCGCCGCTGCGCCTGGCGGCCCACTCCATACGGTCCATGGCCGTCAAGGAAAGATCCGCGTATCCGAGCTTGTGCGCCAATGTGTTCGACGCACGATATGCATCTGCCAGCAGAGCATAGGCGGGCTCACCGTATTCGCGTCCCGCGATGAGCAACTGCTCGACGAGATCCGGTAGCGCGAGTCCGATCTTGCGATACTTGGTGGCACGTCGCCAGCTGTTGAGTTCGACCACTCGCGACCGGAGGACCGAGATCTGTTCCGGCCCAGCATCAGGGTCGTAGAGGTCCACCGATGCCAATGCCCGCCGGATTGTCGGCACCATCTCGTGCAGCTGCTCCGGACCATCCTGCGAACCGGTCAACACCGTGGTGTCCACGCCGAGCGCCTGAGCGATCGCGCCGAGCAGCTGTGACGATGCCGAGGCATAGCCTCCTTCGATTTTCGACACCATGCTCACGCTGCTGCCGGCCTTCTTGGCGAGGGCGACCTGAGTCAGTCCACGCTGCTTTCGAATTCGTGCGACGCGGGCACCCACTCGTTCCAGCTCCTCCATGAATTCACGCTACCGCGATCACGCTCGCAGTAGCAGCGGGATTGAAAGTTCATTGAAAGTTCGAGGGGTCGCCTGTGCGTAGCGTCACAGGAGGATTCACTACAGCGAAACTCCGAGGATCGGGAGACACCAGATGGAAACTGCTCTCGTCATGATGTTCGCCGCCGCGGCCGTGATGCTCACGGCGATAAATCCTTTCGGCCGCACCGGATCGGCCGGACGGCACCAGCGTGGTCTACCGGTCGCCACGATTCAGGCGCGGCTCTCGCGCGAGCGTGCTCGCACCTTCGTCCCGCTGCGCGGATGGTGAATCATGTTGGAGATCCCCACCGCCATCGGGTACCTGCGCAGCGACATCTCGGGGTCGAGGCAGTCCTGGGATGAGATTCGGATACGGAGTCTCGCCGCACGTCTCGGATACACGCTCGCGAAAACCGTTGTCTTCGGGCGGTATACCGAAGATCCGGTGCACAGACTGATCGATGTGGTTCGGAGCGTGGATGCCGAGGCGGTGATCATGCCAGGTATCGAGCATGTGGGTGGACAGATATCCAATGAGCTGCTGGCGGTGGCCGATTCGATTATCGTCGATACTCAGGAGACGTTCTCGCGCTGGATCGTTCCGCCGGATACGCCTGCCGATCTGGGTTCCCATTGATTCTCAGACAGAACGCAATCAGCGGTCGCTCGACTTCAGGAACCAGTCGAGGATCTCCTCTCCGGCTCGGATGCCGGCGGCGGTGGTGATGGTTAGGTTGGGGTGGGTCCAGGCGAGTTCTTCCAGTTCGCCGTGGCGCGGGCGGATCGCGGCGTCCGAGGTGCGCAGCATTTCGGCGTCGAGTGCACCGTCTCCTGCCGAGAGCAGCCGGGCGGCGGGGTCCAGATCGCCCGAATCCTCCAGGCGGCGGCGGACTTCCGCGACCGTCCGGCTCTTACAGACCGAGACGGGCATGGTGTAGATCTTGCGGCCCTGCTGAGAGGCGGACCAGCCGCGTGGACGGCACCAGGCATCCCATTCGGCGAGGAAGTCGGCGGGTAGCGCTTCGAGCTGCACCACCAGGTAGCAGAAGAGCTCATCAGCGACCCGATACTTCAATACAAAGGAATCGTCTGTGCGCGAATGCAATTCGGCACTGATCTCCGCGAGCGATGCGCTGGTGGAGCGGACTTCGGCGGCCAGGCTCGCACGCCAGTGCGGGTCCGGCTGACCGTTGTCGAGAATATTGCCGCCGTTGGTGGTGACGGCGTATCGCCAGGGAGCACCGGGCAGCTGAATTCTGTTGAACTGCTCGATCGTTCGGGTGGTGGTCGGAACGACCATCGCAAGCTCGGTCAGCGCCTTCAGACTATCGGCGGCATCTGCGGTCATATAGGACAGCGGTTCGCCGTCCAGGTGTTCCACACAGACCGTGGACAATTCCGGTACCGGACCGAACGCGTTGCGAGAGTAGATCATGGTGCGATCGAGATCGGTCGCGACCAGGGTTCGCCTCGGCGATCGATGGTCAGCCACTACTGGTTCACATCCTTGATCAGTCCCATGCAGGCGTACGCCAGATCGGGAACCACCTCGACCGGTACATCACGCGCGGCGGCCAGCATTCGGATGTGCGCATGCTCGGGCGCGTCGGCCTCGCGCACCAGTACTCGCCACGGGAGTCGGCGTAGGAGCACCCTGGTCGTCTCTCCCACACCAGGTTTCACGAAATTGACACTGGATATGCCGTACGCTTCGCGCACCTTCTCGACCGAGACCCATCCGACCCAGGTGGGTGTCCGATCGGATTGCTGGATCTCGGCAACCCGTTCGGCGACCGCGGGCCGAACCGTATCGAAGCAGGTACTGACCTCCTCCACCAGTCGCCCGGAGACGTCCGCGCCCGCCAGCTCCCGGTAGAACTTCGCACCGTGGAAGTCGCGGTGACCGATCAGCGCGTCGTTCAGTACGGTCCGTGACACCAGACCGGAGACAGTGGAATTCAAACAGGCTGAGGCGATGAGGAAGTCGTCACGCGTACCGTATGTGCGGACGCAGCTACCCGGATCGGCGAGTACAACGAGCTCGTCATTGAAACGAGCGCCTCCCGCACGGTGGTAGGCAGCGAGGGCTTCGCTGAGTTCCCTGGTGATCGCCCCTTTTCCGGTCCAGCCGTCCACGAATACGATGCTCGCCGGATCATGCTGCTCGGCAAGATAATCCAGTGCCACCGTGTCGATCCCGCGATCCCGCACGATCGAGACCGCGTAGTGCGGCACATCTATTCCGCGAGTGCGCAGCCACCGGCGCATGAGAAGGCCAATCGGTGTGCCGGCTCGTGCCAGCGACACCAGGACTATGTCCCGGCCACGTTCCGCGACAACCAATTCCGCTACGGTGGCCACCGCCAGCGCCAACCGCTGCGCGCTCTCCGCGAGCACCTTGTCGAACAGTTCGCGGTACGCGGCGTCGGGTTGATATTCCACGGGCAGCGACTCCGCATAGTGTGCGGTACCGGCCTGAATCCGCCGTTCACGCTCCATCACATCGGCTTCCAGATCCGCTGTCGACAGATCCTTCAGCAACCACGCCACTTCATCCGGGGCGTAAGAGCCGAATGCCGGTCCGCGCAACGGTGAGGGGAGTGACAACGCGCTCGACGTACCGAGGTTCGAGCCGCTGGAATCGCCGCGAGCCACTGCGCGAACCGATGCTAGTCGGCGCGGGTCGGCGCCATGCAGCACGGCGAGTACGACATCGGCTCCGGCGGCCGTTAGGACATCCAGCAGTCCGCCGGCGGCCGTCATCCGATCGGTGTCGGCGGGTTCATCAGCGATCACCAGGATGATCGGGTCGGGCGCACCCGGCTCCGGCCAGTGAGCGTTGTACAGGTAGCGGGGCGCTTCTTCGCCGGATTCCGGTGCCGTGAAACGGAATCCACGACGCAGCGGATAACCGGGTTCATCCAGTACGTAGGCCGGCGAGCGTGTAGTCGTCTGATAGCGGGTGGGTACGCCGCCGTCCGCGAGGAACCCGGCCAGGCGCAGCGGAAGGTACATGAATTCTTCGTGTCCGAGCACGACCACCGGCCGCTGTGCGAATTCCCGCTCCGCAGCGCTGCCGACCGGGCCATTCCCGGTCCCCCAGGGCAGCGAATCCAGTTCCCCCCGCAGCACTTCGGCGGCGTTCGAAAGCGCGGTTTCGAATCCCACGACTTCGGTGTGCAGAATTCCGTGCCGACCGCCCTCCGGAATCGCTTCCGGCCAGGGTAGTTCGATCCGAGCGGTTCGTCCGCGTACGGCAGCACGCGGATTTAGTTTCGGATCAGGAAGCGCCGCAACTGATTCGACCAGATCTGTGGGAAGGAGCGTCTCGCCCGAGGCCAAGCACACCGTGTCTATGCGCACACCGAGTTCGCGGGCCCCCGCATCGAATACCGCCCGATCGGCCTCGGTACGCATGTCCACCAGCGAGGCAAGCACATAGTGCGGGCGCGGAGTGAACGCGTGCAGAGCCCTGATCGCATCGAGTGCTGTTGCACCGGTGGAGATCTCATCGTCCACCAGCACCATCGGCAGCTCGTTGCGGAAGATTTCCGCAGGCATCGGCTGCAGCATGTGCGAGGTGGCGTGTGAGTGCCCCTCCTCGAATCGGGTAAGCGTATCCGCCCTGGGCACCACACGACGAGTCGAGTGCAGGTAGCACTCAGCCTGGATGCGCGCAGCCACGCAGTGGCCCAATCCGGTTGCGGTTTCCGCGAAGCCGAGCACGATGACCGGACCGTCGATTAAATCGCGGACTCGATCACCGAGCCGGTTCCCAGCCTCGATCACGCGGTGCGGATCCGTCGGCAGGTGCTTGCCCAGGACAGTGGAAACCAGCAGATGGCCGCGCCTCGGGTTGCGGCGCAGACCGGGTTCGAGCAACGTCGAGATATGCCACTTGTCGGCCGGCGGATAGGACTCGCCGTGCCGCAGACCGAGTCCGAGTTCACGGGTCGCCCAGGGCGCGGAAGTCACGATGCCACCAGCACTTTCAGTAGATCCACGAAGGACACCCCCGTATTGGTGACCCCGAATACCCGGGCGCGCAGCAGCGTCTGCCGGGCCCAGCTGCGATGCGGGCGCATCTCGTTCATCTTGTTGCGGTACTCGGAGGCGGCGACGCCGCCGACGTCCTCGCGCAGAATGTCGAGGGCGTCGAGGTACTCCTCGTGCGTCACCACCGAAAGTGCGTGCACCACAGCCACATGCGAGGGATGGATGACCGTCTTGCCCTGAATACCGTTGGCGCGGTCCAGCGTGATCTCCCGCAGCAGCCCGTCCAGATCGCGGCTGACCAGGTATTGCCGGAACGGCACCGCATCGACTTCGGCAAACGGCGAGGTGCGCAGCAGCGGGCGGAACATGCGCTCGTGATCGGCGAAGTACTCCCAGACCGGGCCGGTGATGGTGAATCCCGTTCCGTCCGTACGCCCGAGGTAGTTCACGATATCGGCGATGACGTCGGCGACCACCCGCACGTCGTAGATGGTGAGATCGCGATCGCGGCGAATGCCGAAGGTGGAGCACATATCCGTGGCTCCGATGCGCACCGCGAGCACCTGTTCACGACGCGCGGAGAGCATCGATTGGATGCGGTGCAGTTCGGTATCACGGGTCTGCCGGTGCACCAGCGAGGGCGATTCCAGCACCGGCATGCCGAAGAGCGTGCGGCCCAGGCGTTCCGAGGCGGCGTCGAGCGCGGCGAGGTAGTCCGGGCCGGAGACGCTGTCGAACTTGGGGAATACGAATCCGGTGAGCGCCACGGCCCCGGGTCCGAGGCATTCGATGATTTCGCCGACGCTGGCGGCATCGCGCACCCGCACGAACAGCAGCGGATACGGGTCCATGCCCGCGCCCAGCTCCTCGATGGTGAGCGCGGCCTGCTTCTTCGCGAATTCCAGTTCGTGGTCGGCGACCGCGTCCTCGAGATCGATGACCATGGAGCACACGCCGCGTTCGGCCCGCCGCACGATGGTGGCGGTGAGATCGGGGCGGGTCGCGGGCACGTACAGCGTCGCCCCGAGTGCCATGGACAGCAGGTCACGGTCGGTGGAGCCGCCGAAGGGTTCGGGCAGCTGATGGAAGAGCAGTCGCAGCTCAGGTCCGGGGACCTGCCGGAAGTGCCGCATCGGGAACCGTTTTCGGAGCGATATGGGCGCGAATCCCGGATAAGTGGTGATAACTCCGGTCATCGGCTCTCGTTCCTCCTACTGTTCGGTCGGCTATCTATCGGTTTTTCGCATGCGGTCGACAACACCCGTCAGAAACCCGGAAATGGCATCCAGTTCGGAGATGTAGGCCCAGTAGTCCGGATGTGGTCCGACCAGCCCGCCCGCCGCCCGTTCGAGGCGTTCGGCCTGGGCATCCAGGACCGAACCCCACTGGGCGACAAGTCCGCTGTTCACCGCCAGCATCTGCGCGTCACGCAGTTTGAATCGGACGGTTTTGGCCTTCTCCTGCGGCTGCGCTCGTACCTCGCGCAGCAGGCTCAGCCGGTCGGTGACGGCGTCGGCCTGCTCCTCGGCGGTCGCGAGGAGGCCGCGGGCGGATGTGGTCAACTCAAGGGTTTGCTCCGGGTCGTTGTTCTGCAGGGCGGCCCGGGCTTTGGACAGTTCCGCAGCTGCGGCGTCGATCGCTCGGTGGGCTTGGCGCTCATTGTTCGCCAAATCCGCGGAACTTGCAGCGTTGAACTCTCGGAGCAGCGCGGACCGCGCCGGTGCGAGGCGTTCGGTACGGGTCTGCACGGCCGATAATCTGGTCCCGGCGGAGGCGAGTGCGGTGCCGGCCGAATGCTGTTTGCCCGGAGCCTCTTCCAGGGCCCTTGACAAGGATCGGGTGTGCGCCTCCAATTCGGTCGCCGCCTGCCGCACCACCCCCGCGCCACCACCGGCGACCGCGCCCTCGACTGTGACGAGAGCCTCATCCACAGCGGCCGCGTACTGCCGCACCGAGGGGTATCCGGCGTACGGGGAAGCGTCGGCGGCCTGCCGCGCCTGCTGCGCCGCGGACCGCACCTGGGCCACCAACTGCGGCACCGACGACAGCAGTGCCACCGAATGCTCGAGGTGCGCCTGATTGGCGTGATAGAACTCATCGACCCCGCGCGCGGCCTCGGCGAGCCGCCGCACCTGCGCGTCGATTTCGGGCTGCGGCACCGGGATTCCGTCACGTTCGGCCTGGTCCAGCCGCTCGTTCAGGGTCAGATAGGCGCCCGCGGCGTCATAGCAGCGCGCCCGCACCCGCTCCCACTGCGCGGACATACCGCGCTCCGGCGCTATCTGCGCGGAGGCCGCGACGGCATTTTCGGCAATGCTCTGCCGGGTGTCCATGTCCAGGAAGGCAGCGGTCAGCGCCTGCCGGGCCTGCTGCACCCATGCCGTATCCCTCACCGGGGTCCGGAACCATCCACGCTTACGGCCTGCCACGCCCCGATGTTAGGTGGCCGTTCACATCCTGGGCGACTGTGACGATGAACCCGGTGACATGTCGTGAGACAGGGTTGTCCCCCGCGATGTCCTCGGTTTGTTCGTGCGCAGGGCAGGTGTGAGCTACTAGGGTCGTACTTGCGGACTCCGGCAATTCGGACATGCCGCTGTAAAGCAGCTCTACCACAAGGCTTGAAAGCTTTCGAACGGAAGGGATTCCCGCATGGGTGTCAGTTTGTCCAAGGGCGGCAATGTTTCGCTGACCAAGCAGGCTCCGAACCTGACCGCAGTGGCCGTGGGGCTGGGCTGGGATGTGCGGACCACCACCGGGACCGATTTCGATCTGGACGCGAGCGCCATCGCGACCGGTGCCGACAAGAAGGTGTTGTCGGACAAGCACTTCATCTTCTTCAACAACCTGCAGTCCCCGGAGGGCACCATCGTGCACACCGGCGACAACCTCACCGGCGAGGGCGAGGGTGACGACGAGACCATCAATGTCGATCTCGCGAACACCCCGCCGACCATCGAGTCCATCGTCTTCCCGGTCTCGATCTACGACGCCGATTCGCGCGCCCAGAGCTTCGGCCAGGTCCGCAATGCCTACATCCGGGTCGTCGACCGGGCCACCAATGCCGAACTCGCCCGCTACGACCTCAGCGAGGACGCCTCCACCGAGACCGCCATGGTCTTCGGCGAGCTGTACCGCAGCGGGGCCGAGTGGAAGTTCCGCGCCATCGGCCAGGGCTACGCCTCCGGTCTGTCGGGCATCGCGCGCGACTTCGGCGTGAACGTCTAACCGAACAACGTTTTCCACGCACCAGGGGCTCGGGCACCCGAGCCCCTGCCTTGTGCGGGTTCTTGCTCTGAAAATCGAATCGATACCGGCACTACGAAAGGCCCTCTGCGGTGCGTATTTTCGGCCTCTCCATGATCGTCTCGGTGGTGGCTCTCATAGCGGCATTCGTATACGGCGGTGTCACAGGACTGGCTCTGTGCGCCATCCTGGGTGTCCTCGAAGTGTCGCTGTCGTTCGACAATGCGGTCATCAATGCCAGTGTCCTGCAACGGATGAGCGAGTTCTGGCAGAAGATCTTCCTGACCGTCGGCGTGCTCATCGCCGTCTTCGGCATGCGCCTGGTGTTCCCGCTGGGCATCGTGTGGGTCACCGCCGGTCTGGACCCGAAGCGGGCCTTCGACCTGGCGCTGAACCCGCCGGCCGACGGCGCGCTCACCTTCGCCGACGGCAGCCCCTCCTACGAGAAGCTGCTCACCGACGCGCATCCCCAGATCGCGGCCTTCGGCGGCGCGTTCCTGCTGCTGCTGTTCCTGAACTTCATTCTGGAGGAGCACGAGGTCACCTGGCTCGGCTGGCTGGAGCGGCCATTGGCCAAACTCGGCAAGCTGGACATGCTTTCGGTGGTCCTGACCCTCGGCGCCATCATCATCGCCGCGGAATTCATTGCGGACAGCGATGATCGGGGCACGGTACTGCTGTCGGGTGTGCTGGGCGTGATCACCTACATCCTGGTGGACGGGCTCGGCTCGGTCTTCCACACCGAGGAGGAGGGCGAATCCTCCTCCGGGCCTTCCGAAGCCGTGAAGGTGGCGGGCAAGGCGGGCTTCTTCCTGTTCCTCTACCTGGAAGTGCTCGACGCCTCGTTCTCCTTCGACGGCGTGATCGGCGCGTTCGCCATCACCTCCGACCCGATCCTGATCGCCCTGGGCCTGGGTCTCATCGGCGCCATGTTCGTCCGCTCCATCACCGTATTCCTGGTCCGCAAGGGCACGCTGTCGGAGTACGTGTACCTGGAGCACGGCGCGCACTGGGCCATCGGCGCGCTGTCGATCATCCTGCTGGTCTCGATCGGCGTGCACGTCAACGAGGTCGTCACCGGCCTGGTGGGTGTGGCGTTCATCGGAGCGGCGTTCATTACCAGCATCATTCGCAATCGCCGGGAAGGCGATGACGACGAGTCCAAAAGTGTGAGCACCAACGAGCCCACACCGGTCGGCTGATACCGGTTCACAGCATCCGCTGACACCGGTTCACAGCATGCGGCGCGGCGCGGCCAGATGCCTGGCTCGCCGCACCGATATGCGTGACCACACCGACTGCTGAATCGCGAGCGTGGCCCAGCCCGCCAAGGCCATCCCGGCCACATTCAACAGCAATTGCGCCACGCTCCCCCAGATGGTCGAGCCATTGCCGAAGGCCACACCCAGCGCGATATTGCCCGCGGCGGGGACGGTGGTCACCGAGATGAAAACGCCTGCCAGGCCAACCGATTTCGACGAGGTCATGGACAGCACACCGGCCGCGCCGGCGATCACCGCCACAATGAACGACCACTTGTCGGGCGTGTAGATGAAGGCGGTGCCGGGGCGGGGGCCGATCACATCGTCGAGGGTGATCCAGCCCAGTCCGCGGCCGATGAGCGCCAGCACGATGGTGAGTGCGATCGCGACCACAAAGCCCAGCACCAGAGTGCGAATCGCGAGCTGCAGCAGGACGAAACGCCGTCGCACCAGGGCCACGCCCAGTGCGGCGATGGGGCCGAATTCGGGTCCGAGCACCATGGCTCCGACCGTCAGAATCTGCGAATCCGTCACGATGGCGATGCTCGCGATGACGGTCGCCAGCGTCAGAAAGCTCAGGAACGTCCAATTGAGTTCGGTCTCGTCGTAGGACCGCTGTGTCACCTCGGCCCATACGACCGAATCGGCGCTACTGCCCGGAGTGTGCAGTTCGGCTTCGAATCCGCTGCGCGACAACCAGGTTCCGACCTGTTCGATCTCGATACTGCCCTCCTGATGCACCTTCAGGACGCGCAGCTTGTCCACCACATCATTGGCGGCCTCCCGCGCCACCTGCGCCGTGATCACATCGCCCGGCGGCCGAATCGCGGCGCCACGGAAAACGGCGAGTCCGGTGACCGCCTCATCGTTCTCCAGGGCGGACAGAACAGCATCAGTCATGGCGCCTGGGGCCATGATCCGCAGGTGCAGCATGGCCACAGTCTGCCCCGAGCACGCCCCGATTCGCGGTACCCCGAACCAGCCGCGCATCAGGAACCTTCGTGCGAGACCCACCCCGCCATCCGACGGCACGACCCACCCCGTCATCCCGGCATGCTTTTGGCCGGGATCCACGTGGGTCGAACATGCACTCCCAATGTGGATCCCGGCCAAACCCGCGCCGGGATGACGAAGGAGCGCGGCACCGGGGAGGATGCCGCGCTCGGTTGATCAGGCTCGCGCCAACCGCGGTAGCACGTCGGGCATTGTGCGTGCGGGCCGCGCTGCGACTTCAGGCTGTGCCGCCGGTTCGGGCTGAGCGGGCGCGGCCGGGGCCTTACGGGAGGCCAGCACCATGCCGATCACGCCCACGCCGAGTCCGGCAATGGTCAAGGGGTGCAGGGGTTGTGCGATGACGAGCCAGGCCAGGACCGCGGTGGTGACGGGGGTGGCGAAGAAGAGCTTGCCGACCCGGGTCGCGTCCCAGCGTCGCAGCATGGCGTTGAGCAGCAGGAACGCGCCCATGGAATTCATCAGCACCATCCAGGTCAGCGATACCCCGAACCGGCCGGGATCGCTGATGTGGAAGTTGCCGCTCAGCAGGACGAGCACGGCGGCGAAGGGCGCGCTGGCCAGCTGGTGCACGGCGGTGGCGGCGCGGCTGTCCACGGTGGGGGTGAACTTCTTCTGGTACACCGTGCCGAGGCTCAGGCCCAGCAGGCCGATGACGCACAGCAGCAGGCCCATCCAGGAGAAGGCCGACTGATCGCTGACGGCGAGGGCGACGCCGATGCCGCCGATGCCGAAGCCGATCCACTGCCGGCGGGTGATGTGCTCGCCGAGAACACCCGAGAAGAGTGCGATGACAACGGGATTCAGGCCCTGCATCAGGGCGATCACCACGGCCGGGACATGCTCGCCCATGGCGGTGTAGAAGGCCCCGAACTGCACGATCTGCATGAGGAGTCCGGCGACGATGACATGCCGCAGCTCCCGGCCGCGCGGCCAGACCGCGTGCACCGCAAGGCCGTACAGCACCAGCAGCGGCCCGGCGAAGGCGTACCGGGCGAACAGCACCACCATCGGCGGGGCCGCGCCGACGCCGATGATTCCGACGATGAACGCGCTGCTCCACATGAGAACGAAGGCGGGCTGTGCCACGCCTTCCATGAGTCGATTCTTCATCGCTACCTCTCAAGTAACCCCTTGATGTGGTTACTACCTTCCACTCCTTTCCGTAACCAGTCAAGGGGGTTATTGTGGGAAGTATGTTCACCTTCGTCAGCGGCAACCTCGCACTGGACTTCATCGGGACGGTGCAGTCCCGGCGCGCCGAGTTCGCCGATCTCCTCGCGACCCCCGGCGACCTGGTCGAATGGACAGTCGAGGCCGCCCTGCTCGACAGCGCGCCCGCGGCCGATCCCGCCGCTCTCGCCGATGCCACGCGATTGCGCGAAGCCGCCTACCGGCTGGCGCTGGCCGTCACCCACGGTGAACCGCTCGCCGCACCGGACCGGCAGCTGGTCAACGACCTCGCGCGGGGCACGCTTCCGGAACTCACGGTCGAGGCCGACGGCTCGGTAAAACGCAGCGGCACAATCGACACCGTGCTCGCCGCCATTGCCCGCTCGGCCGTCGAACTGATCGGCGGCGCGGATCGGGACCGGATCAAGGAGTGCGGGCGCGCCGATTGCACCCGGCTGTACGTCGACACCTCACGCGCGGGTTCGCGGCGCTGGTGCGATATGACGGTGTGCGGAAATCGGGCCAAGAGCGCGGCATTTCGGGCCCGGAACACCGAAACCGACTCGCACGCAGCGCATTAGAGCGCCGAATATGCCAGCACCGGTTGCGGCGGCTGTTCCAATTCCCTTGTCGTATCGATAATTCCGCGCGATTTCGCACGCACGAAAACGAAGAAGAACACGACCAGCAGCATCGCGCGGCCCCACACCCCGAACTGCACGACATTCTCCTGCAGATCAGCCGAGCGCCCGGAGCCGAGCGCGTAGAAGTAGCGGAACACCCCGATGCCGATCGCCGCATCGGCCAGCAGGTACACCCCGATGAGCGACCACGGTACCTCCAGCAGCACCAGGAACGGGATCAGCCACAGCGTGTACTGCGGCGAATGCACCTTGTGCAGCAACAGGAATCCGCACAGCATGGCCCCGCTCACACCGACCCACGGATATACGCCGGTCAGCACATAGCGCCGCCAGCCCAGCCACGCCGCCAGCACGAATGCCGCCAGAATCAGCAGCGGCGAGGCGGCCGACACCACGTTCTGGAAGGTGGCCTCACTCTCCGGCGAATTGCCGAACAGCGGGCGCAGACCCCAGTACCAGATGGAATTGGTGGTGATATCGGCCTGCCGCAGCTCCTGGAAGGTGATCGACGCCCGCCAGCCCTGGAAACCCGCCAGCGCGAACGGCAGATTGATCAGCACCACCGTGACCACGGCCGTCGCGGCCACCGCCAGCGCGCCGCGCACATCGAAGTGGCGCGAGTGCACGCCCGGCGGCGTCTCACCGCGGCACTCGACGGTCGGCTCACCGACCAGAACGTGAAGCAGTAAGGGCAGCACGAAGATTCCCGGATACAGCTTCAGGCAGAAACCGATGCCCAGCAGCACCGCGGCCGCAATTCCCCGCGCCCGCAACGAATATCGGGTCATGGTGGTCACCACGTAGACCGCGCCGACCGCCGTGCACACCACCGGTAGCTCCCAATTGTGGAAGGCGTACAGGATCAGCGGCGGTCCGGCCGCCCACAGCAGTGCGGCGCGACCGGCCAGCTTGCCCAGCATGTAGGCGGTCAGCAGCGCGAACGGCGCCAGCAGCAGCGCCGAATGCAGCAGGAAGGCGGCGTCATTGTCGGCGCCGATCGCACCCAGCCACATGAAAAGTCCACTGAGCACCGGGTATTCGACGGCGCCTCCGGTCAGCGCGCCGTCCGGGGTGATGCCGCCGGAGAGATACGGGAAGACGTGCTCGTTGATATCGCGACCCAGCCAGAGGAACTGGATATCCGAATAACAGACGTGCGAATCCTTGATGGTGTCGAAGATCGTGCTGCGACCGGACTCCTCGAATGGAGCTCCCGCACACCGCGCCTTGTTGAAGTAGGCGACCAGTAGTGTGACGGCACACACCATTACCGAGATGATCGCCAGCTGAGAACGCTCCGCGTCCTCCCCGCGACCGGAGGCCGGCACCCGGCCCGCGCCGCGACCGGCGACCGGCACAGTGGTGACGGGTCGGTTCGACATGGCCCCCACCCTAGGGGCCACGCCCGGTCAGCGGCTTCCTTTGGTCGGCGAGCAGGTGGATTTCGCTGCTCAGAGCAGGTCATGTAGCCTTGGCGGGTTGCTGACGCAACGAACCCTCCTGCCATGGATCGTCCATGGCCGTTTAAGCCCATAGGAGGTGATGAGGTCCGTGCGTCATTATGAAGTGATGGTTATCCTCGATCCGAGCCTGGACGAGCGCACCGTTGGCCCGAACCTGAACACCATGCTCGGCGTGGTTGGTCAGGAAGGCGGCAAGGTCGACAACGTCGACATCTGGGGCAAGCGTCGTCTCGCTTACGAGATCGCCAAGCAGGCCGAAGGCATCTACGCGGTGGTCAAGCTGACCGCCGAGTCCGCCACGGTCAGCGAACTCGATCGCCAGCTGGGACTGAACGAGTCGGTGCTGCGCACCAAGGTGCTGCGGCTCGGCAAGAAGTAGGTCCTGTCCTCCCGCATGTGCGCTCACACAGCGTCGGTCTGTATCTCTAGGCTGACTGCCAACAGGCGAGTGCACTGCGGACTGCACCGGATATAGCAGGAGGAACCATGGCAGCAGGCGACACGGTCATCACCGTCATCGGAAACTTGACGGCTGACCCCGAGCTTCGATTCACGCCCGCGGGAGCGGCCGTCGCGAACTTCACGGTCGCGTCGACTCCCCGTGTGTTCGACCGTAATACCAATGAATGGAAAGACGGCGAAGCGCTTTTCTTGCGCTGCAACATCTGGCGAGAAGCTGCGGAAAATGTCGCCGAGAGCCTGACCCGTGGATCTCGGGTGATCGTGAGTGGACGGCTGAAGCAGCGCTCCTATGAAACCCGCGAGGGTGAGAAGCGCACAGTCGTCGAACTCGAGGTCGAAGAGGTCGGTCCGTCCCTGAAGTACGCGACCGCGAAGATCAACAAAACCACCCGTGGCGGTGGCGGCGGAGGTTTCGCGGGCGGCGGCGGCGCTCCCCAGGGGGGCGGCGGTCAGGGCGGCGGCGGAGGTTTCTCCGGCGGCGGTGCAAACAGTGGCAGTGGCGGAGGTCGTGGCGGCCAGAGTGCCGGCGACGACCCGTGGGGCAGTGCGCCCGCGGCCGGCTCCTTCGGGGGCGGGCAGCAGATGGACGATGAACCGCCGTTCTAGACAACGGCATTCGCAGGGAGCCACCGGCTCCCCCAGGATTACGGAGTAAAACCCATGGCCAAAGCACCGGCACGCGAGAAGGTGCTGAAGAAGAAGGCTTGCGCCTTCTGCAAGGAAGCAAAGACCGGCAGCGTCAACATCGACTACAAGGACACCGCGCTGCTGCGCAAGTACGTGTCCGATCGCGGCAAGATCCGCGCACGTCGTGTGACCGGCAACTGCGTGCAGCACCAGCGCGACATTGCCGTAGCCGTCAAGAACTCCCGTGAGGTGGCTCTGCTGCCTTACGTGTCCACGGCTCGCTGAGAAGGGAAGACACAGCAATGAAGTTGATCCTGACTGCTGATGTTGACAACCTCGGTGCGCCCGGCGACACCGTTGAGGTCAAGGACGGTTACGGCCGTAACTTCCTGCTCCCCCGCGGACTGGCGATTTCCGCCACCCGCGGTGCCGAGAAGCAGGTTGCGGGCATCCGTCGTGCCCAGGACGCGCGCAAGGTGCGCGACCTGGATCACGCCAACGAGCTGAAGCAGGCCATCGAAGGCCTGACGGGCGTGGCGCTGTCGGTGAAGACCGCCGGCACCGGCAAGCTCTTCGGTTCGGTCACCACCGCCGACGTCGCGGCAGCCATCAAGGTTGCCGGCGGCCCGGTCGTCGACAAGCGCAGCATCGAGCTGCCGAAGGCTCACATCAAGAGCACCGGCAAGCACAATGTCGTGGTGCACCTGCACCCCGATGTGGCTGCCAAGTTCGACCTGCAGGTCAACGGCGCCGAGTAATTCGGCCCGAGAGCGGAGGCCATCTTCGCACCTAGGTGCGTGGGTGGCCTCCGATTCTGTCTGTCCGGTATAGGTTTGCCAGGTATTGCCTATTTCGCCTCGCGAGTTGTGCTCGTGGGGCATCGCCATGCGTGCTTCGGAGTGTTCGCCCGGGGTGTGTATGACAAAGCAAACCAACCATTCGCATTGTGTAGCAGGTCACATGCCTGACGAATGCCGTTCACTCAACACGCCCGAAGGTGGACGTCCAGCGACACGCCGGACCAATTTGATCCACAGTTGCGTTCACTGAGAAATGGCCCACTACCTGGGTGTTGATGGACCCGGCCGATTGTTGTCCCCACGTTATGCACAGGGGGTGCACAACGGTTGGTGAACAACACCCACTTTGTCCACAGGTGTATCCACAGCTCGGTTTGGCGGGTGCCTGTCCGGTCGCCTAGGTTCGCATCATTGTCGTGACCACAGCCCCGGGGACGGCACGATTCCCGACACCCACCACACGGCACCACCGGTTTGCCGATATCCGCCGGTAGCGACGCGTCGCTGCCCGAAAGTGTCGGTGCACAGGCGTAGAAACGGTGATGTCGCATCCGGGCCGGACGAGAGAGGACGGTCGACATGGCAGTCGTCGACGATCGCGGCCACGATGAGCACGGACCTTCGGAGTACCGCGAGGCGCCCGGTGAGGATTTCGGCCGCCAGCCTCCGCACGATATGGCCGCGGAGCAGTCGGTGCTGGGCGGCATGCTGCTGTCCAAGGACGCCATTGCCGATGTCATCGAGGTCATCCGCCCCGGCGATTTCTACCGTCCCGCGCACCAGGCCATCTACGACGCCATCCTGGATCTCTACGGCCGCGGCGAACCCGCCGACCCGGTGACCGTCTCCGCCACCCTCGACCGACGCGGCGAACTCAAGCGCATCGGCGGACCCCCCTACCTCGTCACCCTGACCCAAACGGTCCCCACCGCGGCCAATGCCGGCTACTACGCCGAAATCGTTGCGGAGAAGGCGATCCTGCGCCGCCTGGTCGAAGCCGGCACCCGCATCGTCCAGTACGGCTACGCCGGCGCCGACGGCCAGGACGTGGCCGAAGTCGTAGACCGCGCCCAAGCCGAACTCTACGAAGTCACCGAACGCCGCTCCAGCGAAGACTTCCTCCCCCTGGAAGAACTCCTCCAGCCCACGATGGACGAAATCGACTCCATCGCCAGCCGCGGCGGCATCTCCCTCGGCGTCCCCACCGGCTTCACCGAACTCGACGAACTAACCAACGGCCTACACCCGGGCCAGATGATCATCGTCGCGGCCCGACCCGGCGTGGGCAAATCCACGCTGGGAATGGATTTCATGCGGAGTTGCTCGATCAAGAATGGCTTGGCGAGCGTTATTTTCTCCCTGGAAATGAGCCGCACGGAAATCGTCATGCGCCTACTATCGGCCGAGGCGAAAATCAAACTCGCCGATATGCGTTCGGGTCGCATGAGCGACGACGATTGGACACGGCTCGCCCGCCGCATGAGCGAAATCAGTGAGGCGCCGCTCTTCGTGGATGATTCGCCGAACCTCACTATGATGGAGATCCGCGCCAAGGCTCGTCGGCTCAAGCAGCGCAATGACATCCGCCTGATCGTGGTCGACTATCTGCAGCTCATGAGCTCGGGCAAGAAGGTCGAATCCCGCCAGCAAGAAGTCTCGGAATTCTCCCGAAGCCTCAAACTGATGGCGAAGGAATTGGAAGTTCCGGTTATTGCCATCAGTCAGTTGAACCGTGGTCCCGAACAGCGCACCGATAAGCGGCCGATGGTTTCCGATCTCCGCGAATCGGGCTCGCTCGAACAGGATGCGGACATGGTTATCCTCTTGCATCGCCCTGATGCATTCGAAAGAGATGACCCTCGCGGTGGCGAAGCCGACCTCATTGTCGGTAAACACCGAAATGGCCCCACCGCCACTATTACCGTGGCACATCAGCTGCACCTGAGCCGGTTCGTCGATATGGCGCGCGGCTGATCGCAGCCCGGAAGGATCGTGTCCGAATGTGACGGTTAATCGTCATTGCGGACATGTGGTGGGTTGGAGAGGATGGGGGCATGGCCTCTCCGCATCGTGTTGTTATCGCGGTCTTTCCTGATGTCGATCTGCTTGATGTCACTGGTCCGGCTGAGGTGTTTGCGCTGGCCAACAGTGAGAGTGGGGGTCGGGAGCTGTATGAGGTTCGGTTGGCTGGGCCGGTGGCGGGGGTGGTTCGGACTTCGGCTGGGGTGCGGCTGCTGACCGATGTGGCGTTTGGTGAGGTCGGCGCGCGGGTGGACACCATGCTGGTGCCCGGAGCTGTCGATCTGACCGAGCATGGGCCCGTCGCTCGGATCGATGCTGACGTTGTGGAGTGGGTGCGGGTTACTGCACCGCATGCTCGGCGGGTGGCTTCGGTGTGTGTGGGTGCGCATGTGCTGGCGGCGGCGGGATTGCTGGATGGGAAGACGGCTACTACACATTGGTCGACGGCTGCCCAGCTGGCTTTCGACCATCCGGCGGTGACTGTTGATCCGGATCCGATTTTCGTGCGGGCCGATCGGGGGCGGTTGTGGACGGGGGCGGGGATCAGTGCCTGTTTGGATTTGGCGTTGGCGCTGGTTGCGGAGGATCACGGTGAGGAGTTGGCGTTGGGGGTTGCCCGGCAGCTCGTCATGTATCTCAAGCGGCAGGGTGGGCAGAGTCAGTTCTCGGTGCCGATGAGTCGGCCTGCTTCCGGTCGGCGGGATATCGATGAACTGCGGCTCTGGATTGCCGAGCATCTCGACGAGGACCTGGCTGCGCCTGTGCTGGCTGCTCGAATGTGCTTGAGCGAGCGGCACTTTGCGCGGGTGTTCAAGCAGGAGACCGGTACTTCGTCCACCAACTATGTGGAAGCGGCGCGGGTGGAGGCTGCGCGCCGGCTTCTGGAGAGCACCGACCTTCGGCTGGATCAGGTTGCGGCGGTTGCGGGTTTCGGCGCTGCCGAGACGCTGCACCGCGCCTTCCAGCGGCAGCTTGCCACCACCCCGGCCGCCTATCGCCGCCGGTTCCGAACTCAGCCTGCCTGAAATTACCTGTCTCACTGAGCATCTCGCACGGATACGTGCGCGATGCGGATTTGCTGTACCCCAATTTCCCTAGGAGAGGACCCCTGATGAGCACAACCACCCCGTCCACGAGCCTGCGCGATGTGATCGGCCTGGACAATCAGCCGCCGCGCCTGAGCGAGTCGGCGTTGATCCTGATCGATTACCAGAACACCTATCGCACCGGCGTAATGGCTCTGGAAGGCGCCGAGGAAGCGCTCGTGGCGGGCGCGCGACTACTGGAACGTGCACGGGCCGCGGGCATTCCGGTTATCCACATCCTCAACGACGGCGGCGTGGACACCCCGTACGACATTCGCGCCCGGATCGGCGCCATCAGCGACGAGGTCGCCCCGCTGCCCGGAGAAGCGGTGGTGATCAAGGAGTTCCCCGACTCCTTCCACGCGACCGAGCTGCGGAAAGTGCTGCAGGACTTCAACATTGCCCCGGACGGCGATCTGCTGCTCGCCGGTTTCATGACCCATATGTGCGTCACGTTCACCGCCCAGGGCGCGTTCAACCTCGGTTACCGGCCGACCGTCGTCGCCGAGACCACGGCGACGCGCGCGCTCACCGCGCCGGATGGCAGCATCCTGCCCGCCGCCGCCCTGCAGGCCGCGAGTCTGACGACGATCACCGATCTGTTCGGCACGGTCGTCCCGACGGTCGATGCCATCCCGAACTGACGGTGGTCAGCCGATACTGGCGGAGAGATCGGGCAGCATTCGATAGGCCTCGTCCTGCCAGTTGTTCCACGCGTGGATCCCGTATTCGGGGAACGAGTAGGTGATATTGGCGGCGCCGAGGGTGGCCATGCGGACCTGGAAGGCGCGGGTATTGACCAGTGCCAGCGCTTCCAGGGCCATACCGTTCACGGTGCCCATATTCGGGCCGTCGTTGGCGGTGGGTCGGCCGCTGGCCGCGGCCACGTAGACGCGAGTGTTGTTGGCGACCAACTGCGGGGCGAAGACGAAGGGATCCATGCGCAGCCATTGCGGACCCCACGGCGGAGCCATGGAGTCGACGTTGTAGCCGCCGGCGTCGATCATGGCCAGGCGGATGGCTTCGCGCATTCCGGGTGCGGAGATATTGAGGTAGCCGGAGTACGAACCGGCGAAGCTGAATTGATCAGGGTGATAGGCGGCGAGCGTGAGGGCGGCACTGCCACCCATCGACAGGCCGAAGATGCCGTTGCGAGTGGGATTGAAGCCCAGTCGATCTCGCAGGGCCGAGCGCAGGTCCTGGGTCAGGAAAGTTTCCCAGGTGTAGCGGTAGCTCTTACCTGGTCCGCCCGAAAGCGAGTCGGTGGCACCGGATCCAGTGTTGGCCGAGCCGGTTCCCGCTGGGATGCCGAAGAATTCGCTGGGCGCGTTCCAATCGGTATAGAAGCTGGACTGACCACCCACCGGCATGACCACATTGATATTCCAGCTCGCCAGGGTCTCGGCGACATTCGTCTCGATCTCCCAGCCGTTGAGGCCTTCACCGGCGCGCATACCGTCGAGCGCGTACACGACACGGTTGGTATTGCCGTCCGCGGCGCGCAATACGCGAGTCTTGATGGGCCCCATGGCGGGTGAGTCGACCCAGAAGTCGAAGGCGGCCGGATTGAATGCCGCCGAGGCCTTCGCACCGCCGAGGGCGACCGTCCCCAGGGGCACGACCAGCGCCAATGCCACCATCAGTACCGTCCGCCGGAGCCAGCTCCCGGTGGACTCGGACGAATTCGATCTACCGCGAAGCGATCTCAACGATCGGTTCCTCTCGTTCGAGCGGTCACAACACCGCAGGACTGTCCGGAACCGGTCCCCGAACCGGTACAAGCGGGCGTGCGAACAGCGGCAGTTGCTGTCCTCACGCCCGCTCGAAGTACCTATCGCTCACGAACGAGAATTCGTTGCTAGAAAATAGCCACCCAACTATGTGATGCGGCACACGTCCAGTCGATCGCTGCGGACGCTCAATGCGCGCGCAGCATGCGACCTGCGGCATCGACGGCAGGCGTGGAACTACCTGCGTCGTTGATGAATACGGCGAAGGCGAGATCGCCGGAGATACCCACGAACCAGCCGTGCGCATGTTTGTCATCGATGAATTCGGCGGTGCCGGTCTTGCCGAGCAGGCCCGGAATATCGGCCAGCTGAGTCGCGGTCCCGCCGGTAATCGTCTCTCGCATCATGGTTTTCACCTGATCCGCGATCGTCGGCGGCAGCGCGGGCGGCACCTTGCCGGGCACCCCGGGGCGCCCCTGCACGAGCGCCGGATTCGGGGCCGACCCGTGCGCCAGCGCGGCGGCGACCATGGCCATACCGAAGGGACTCGCGGTGACCTGCCCCTGCCCGATGCCCTCCTCCACGCGGAGCGCGGCGGTATCGGCACCGGGAACCTTGCCGGTGACGGTGGTCAGTGCGGGTGTCGTGTAGTCGACGCCCAGGCCGAGCTGCATGGCCGCGGTGGTGAGCGCATCGGGAGCGAGATTCACCGCCAGCCGCCCCATGGTGGTGTTGCAGGATTTGGCGAAGGCGGTGTGCAGCGGGACCTGTCCGAGGTCGAAGTTGTTGTCATTGGGGATCTGCCGGCCTTCGATGTTCTCGGTACCGGGGCAGGCGAGCACGGTATCCGGGGTCACCGCACCCGATTGCAGGGCCGCCGAAACAGTGACCGTCTTGAAGGTCGACCCGGGCGGGTAGAGCCCGGTGAGAGCGAGCGGCCCCTGATCGTCGGCCGGGCCGTTCTGTGCGATGGCCAGCACGTTTCCGGTGGACGGTTGCAGCGCGACGATCGCGGCGGCCTGCGGGATCGGAACCAGCGCCGCCTCGGCGGCACGCTGCAGCGCCGGGTCCAGCGTGGTGTGAATATCGGTGACGGCCTTGGCATCCTGCCCACCCACGCGCTGGGTGCTGCCGTCGGTGCCCCGTGCCCGCACGGCCCAGCCGGCGGCGGCGTCGGCATCCTGCTGCCAGAGATCGGAGAGCCCGGACCACACCGGCGAGGAGAGGGATTTATCGGTCGTGAGCAGGCGCGTCTGCGGCGCCAGCGTGACATTCGGCAGTGCGGTGAGCGCATCCTGGATAGGTGCGATATCCGCCGGTCGCAGCGTCACGGCCGTAATCGGTTTACCCTGCGCGCCAGCCAGTTCCGAGGTCAGCGAGGCGGCGGTGACATCGGGCGCCGCCGCATGCAGCAGTCCCGCCACGGCCGCGGTATCCGCGCCGGGAGCGAGATTCACCAGCGTGACGATCTGCTGGCTCATGAATTCGCCGCCGGTGCTGTCGAGCACGCGGGCCGCCGGTGCCGGATCGACGGGTCCGTAGGACAGCGGCCCGATATCGAGCCCGGGTGCGACGGTGGCCGGGTTCCAGTGCACCTTCCAGCCGTCGCCGGTGTCATCGAGCGTGCCGGTGGTGGAGTACGTCCACTCGTTATGGCCGTCCTTGCCCAGTTTCCAATCGGCGGCGAGGGTGAAGGTGCCGCCGGCGTCGGTCTTCTGAACATTGCTGACCTGGTATTTCACCTGCTTGCCGAGGGCGTCGTAGAGCCCGCCGAGACTGTCGGTGGCCTGTTTCGCATCGGTCGTCGCGCCGGCCGCGGCGGCGACGTCATCACGGGTCAGCGCATCGGCGAAACCGTTCGCCGCCTGCTTCATTCGATCGGCCGTCGAGCCGCCGCTGGAGCAGGCCGTCAGGGCCAGTCCCGATGCGATAACCATTCCGAGGAGTCTCGTTCCCGTCCGCATCGTCCCGACGCTACCCGCCACGGCAGGCCCGGGCACGGAACTGGGCGCGTGAACGTGGTACCCCGCCGCGACGGGCAGAGCTAGGGTCGCGGGGTGGGTTTCGAGGTTCGGGTGGACAGTGCGGGCGCGGTCGGGATCGTCAAGGTCGCGGTGGGGTTCGGGTGGAGTTGGGATCCGACGGATATCCGCAGTTTCGCGCGCCGGGTGGGCTGGCAGACACCGGAACCCGTGGGAACCATGCGGCGCGGCGCGGTCTTCTCGCGCACCGGGCTGCGGGTGTGGTGGGACTCGGCCATGTTCTGGGGCAGCGGTCGGCGGCTGCACTATGTGCGGGTGCCGGTCTCCGATTGCCCGGCGCCGAACGGACTCGGCAGCCCGGAACTGCTCGCCGAGGCCATGATTCAGGTGCGCGATGCCATTACGAAGGAGCTCGGCGACCCCGAGCACGGCGCGGGACCAGAAGACGGACCGGCCTGGATTCTGCCGAATCTGGTGGTGGGACTGGCCCTGGGCCCCGACACCGTCGATCTCATGCTGGTGAACCCGGTGGATCAGCGATTCTGGATGGACCGGCGGCACGACGGCGCCCGGCGGCGAACCGCAATGGGCGGGTGGGGACGGTTCTCGGAGGATCTGGCCGGATATCTGGAGACGCTCCCGACCGATGCGCGGGTGGTCGTCACCGCACCCGGCGGGCGGTACGTACAGTTCGCGGTCGAGGAGCGCGAACTGACCAGCGAATTGAGTCGCAGCGAATTCATCGACCCCACTTGGCGATACGGCGATGATGTCGGGAAATCGCTGGAGGCACAGGGCTGGTCGCCCACCGAGGATTCGAACTGGTGGCGCACACTACCCCGGAATGCCGGGCGCACCGCTATGAGTCATTTTGCCGCGGGCGCCGTGGAGGCGCTCCGCACGCTGGACGTGCAGGCGGTCACCGATCTGGTGGTCGACGCCTGGGTGGAGGGCGGCGAGGATCTGCCCCTCACCGCACTGGGCATTCCACCGCATCCGACCTCTCGAACGCAGCGCGCCGAATTCCTGCGCAGCAATGCCCCGTACGGCTTCGATATCGGACCGCTGCGGGTGGATGTCCCGAGCGGCATCGATATCGCCCGTGCCGCAAGGGAATTCGCCTGGACCTGGACGCGCGCGGATATCGACGGTTTCGCCGAACGCTTCGGCTGGAAGCTGCAGGACGAACCCGGCCCGGCGGACCGCGTGGTGTGGGTGCGGACCGAACTGCGCATCGATGGCGCTCGGGCCCGATTCTGTTGTGACGGTGACCGTTTGGAGTCGGTCTGCATCACCCTCAGCGACAGCATCGAATCACAGCTGTACGAGGAGGGCCCGCCCGCCGAGGTGCGCGATCAATTGACCGCGGCCGTCACCCGGGCGGTGGACGGCCTGCGCACCGAGCTGGGCGCACCCGTGCACGGCACGCTCTGGCGTACGCACGGCCCGGTCTGGTCCACCCGGCGGCTGGCGCTCGGAGTCGCGGCGGTGGGCGATACCGTCGAGCTGTACCTGGTGAATCCCGCTGAGCGCGAACGGCAATTGATCCTCGAACAGCAGCAGACAGCGCGCCGGGCCGCCGAGCGCGAGTGGCGGCAGTTCTTCGACGATCTGTCGGCCCTGGTCGCCGATCTGCCGGAAAACGCCGAGGTGACCATAGACGCCGGTGATCGCGGCTGCGCGACCTTCCTCCGTGATGCGGACGGCCTGCGGGTCACCCTGGATGCGGAGGCCGGTCTGGGCCTGCATCCGCGCACCACCGAGCTCATGCGCACGAACGGCTGGCAGCGTCCCGCGACCGGCCGCCCCGTATGGCGGCACGGCCTCTACCGCCCCGCGCTCTTCCGCGATTTCCGCCGTTTCGCGGAGTTCGCGCTCTGGCCGCTGCGCACCCGCATGGGCCCGTACACCGTGCTGCGGGTGCACGCGCAGGGCGAAGAGCATGCCCTGCGCACGCCGTCGACAGGCTCGACCGGCTTCTGACCGGCACCCCTAGAGTCGGGGGATGACCGAGATCGATGATGTCCTTGTCACCCGGGCTGCCTACGACGCCGTTGCCGAGCTCTACACCAATCTGTTCAAGAGCCACCTGGATTCGAATCCGTTCGATCGGGCCATGCTCGATGTTTTCATCGCGTCGGTGAACGAGACCGAGCCCGGAATGGTCGCGGATATCGGTTGCGGGCCGGGTCGGGTGACGACCTATCTGAAGGCCGCGGGGCTCAATGTCTTCGGAATCGATCTCTCCCCCGAAATGATTCGCCAGGCGCGGGCCGCCCATCCCGATATCCATTTCGAAGAGGGCTCGATGGAGCGGATGAGCCTGGACGATGCGGCGCTGAGCGGAATCGTGGCCTGGTACTCCATCATTCACACCCCGCCGGAGCGGGTGCCCGCCGTCCTGACCGAGTTCGCGCGCGTCCTGCGGCCGGAGGGCCATATCCTGTTCGGCTTCCAGGCCGCCGAGGAACCGCGGGGTGTGCAGGCTTACGACCACAAGGTCGCGCCCGGATATCGCTGGGCCCCGGACACTTTGGCGGAGGCGCTGGAGGAGAACGGATTCCGGGTGACAGCCCGCATGCTGCGCGCGCCGCGTCCGGATGATCGCGGCCCGCAGGGCTACGTGCTCGCCGTCCGGAACTGATCGCCCGGAATAGAAATCCACCGGGGCGGCTTGCGAAGACCCATGGGTATGAAGGCGATCAGTCAGCGAGTCCTCGGCGGCCCGGAGGTGCTCGAGACGGTGGAGGTCGAGAAGCCGAGCCCGGCCCCCGGCCAGGTGCTGGTCCGGGTGGCCGCCACCTCGGTGAACGCGGCCGACTGGAAGCTGCGCGCGGGCATTGTCACCAAACTGGGCGCACCGCCGTTCACCCTGGGACTCGATGTATCCGGCGTGGTCGAGGAGATCGGCGCGGACGTCACCGAGTTCGCGCCCGGTGACGAGGTGTACGGCGCGGTGCTGAGCCGCAATGGGGCCTACGCCGAATATGTGGTCACCCCGGCGGATTTCCTGGCGCCCAAGCCCGCGACGCTCGACCATGTGCACGCCGCCGCCCTGCCGACCGCGGTGCTCACCGCCTGGCAGGGACTCACCGAAGTACAAGCGGGACAACGCGTTCTGGTCCACGCGGCGGCGGGTGGCGTGGGCCATCTGGCCGTGCAGATCGCCAAGGCGCGGGGTGCGTACGTGATCGGCACCGCCCGCGCCGCCAATCACGAATACCTGCTCGAACTCGGCGCGGACGAGGTAATCGATTACACGACAACCGATTTCACCACCATCGCCACCGTGGATCTGGTAATCGACCTGGTCGGCGGTGACTACACCGAACGCTCACTGACCGTCCTGCACCCCGCCGGCCGCCTGATCGACGCCCAGGGCGAGGTGCCGCTGGACGACCCTCGCTATCACCGCCTCTACTTCAGCCCCTCCGGCGCCGATCTGCGTGCGGTGGCGGCGCTGGTCGACCGCGGGCAGCTGCGCAGCACGGTCGAACGCGTCATGCCGCTCGCCGAGGTGGCCGCGGCGCACGAGCTCAGCGCCTCCGGGCGGGTGCGCGGCAAGATCGTGCTGGTGCCCTGGGCCGCCTGACCGCGGATTCCTGGCCATCGGGACATCTGGTGCATCGCCGCGGCGCTGGGCTTACCGTCGAGCAGAGGCGATAGCAGGGAGTAAGTGGTGGAGTACTGGGACGAAGAAGTCGATGTGCTGGTCGCCGGTTCCGGCGGTGGTGTGGCCGGGGCCTATACGGCCGCACGCGAGGGTTTGACGGTGACGCTGGTGGAGGCCACCGACAAATTCGGTGGCACCACGTCGTATTCGGGCGGCGGCGGAATGTGGTTCCCCTGCAATCCGGTGCTGCGGCGGGCCGGCGTCGACGACACCCTCGAGGATGCGCTCACCTACTACCGCGCGGTGGTCGGGGATCGCACGCCGGCCGAACTGCAGGAAGCGTATGTGCGCGGCGGTTCGGGAGCGATCGAGTATTTCGAGAGCGATGAGAGCATCTCGTTCCAGATGTTCCCGTGGCCCGACTATTTCGGCAAGGCGCCCAAGGCGCGGCTCGACGGCAAGCGGCACATCATTCCCACTCCCCTGCGCGCGAGCGAACTGGGTGAGCTGAGCGAATCGATCCGCGGACCGCTCGCCACCGACCGGCACGGTGATCCGCAGCCGGACTATCTCATCGGCGGCCGGGCGCTGGTCGGGCGGTTCCTGCTGGCCATGGCCAAGTACCCCGGCGTGTCACTGCGGCTGCACACCGCACTGGTGGAGCTGGTGGTCGAGGGCGGTGCGGTGGTCGGCGCGATCGTCGAGCGCGACGGCAATCGCGTTGCCATCCGCACCCGCAAGGGAGTGCTGTTGGCGGCGGGCGGTTTCGAGGGCAATGACGAACTGCGTCAGCGCTACGGAGTGCCCGGCGTGGCCCGGGACACCATGGGGCCGTGGGGAAATGTCGGTAAGGCGCACGAGGCGGGCATTGCCGCCGGCGCGGATACCGATCTCATGGATCAGGCGTGGTGGTCGCCGGGGCTGATCCATCCGGACGGCCGCGCGGCCTTCGCGCTGTGGTTCACCGGCGGCATCTTCGTGAACCAGGCCGGCGTGCGGTTCGTCAACGAGTCCGCGCCGTACGACCGGCTGGGCCGCGACATCATCGACCGGATGAACGACGGCTCGGTGCGCCTGCCGTTCTGGATGATCTACGACGACACCGAGGGTGCGGCGCCGCCGATCAAGGCCAGCAATGTGCCGATGGTGGAGACCGAGAAGTACGTCGAGGCGGGGCTCTGGCACACCGCCGACACGCTGGAGGAACTGGCCGCGAAGATCGGCGTGCCCGCGGATGCGCTCACCGCGAGCGTGGCCCGCTTCAACGAGCAGGCCGTGGCCGGGGTGGACGCGGACTTCGGGCGCGGCGACGAAGCCTACGATCGCGCCTTCTCCAATGGCGAGTCCCCCCTCGCGCCCATTGTGAAGGGACCGTTCCACGCGGCCGCCTTCGGCATTTCCGATCTGGGCACCAAGGGCGGGCTGCGCACCGACACGGTGGGACGCGTCCTGAACGAGGCCGGTGACACCATCCCCGGGCTGTACGCGGCGGGCAACACCATGGCCGCGCCGAGTGGCACCACCTATCCGGGCGGCGGCAACCCGATCGGCGCATCGGTGCTGTTCAGCCACCTGGCGGCACTGGATATGGCGGCCCGCTAGAGTCGATCCATGAGCCCGGTCGACGAGGCAGCATCGAGCACACCAGCGCGGGCGCGGTATGACGTGGTCGTGGTGGGCGGTGGCCACAACGGGTTGGTGGCCGCCGCCTATCTGGCGCGGGCCGGGCGGTCGGTGCTGGTTCTCGAGCGTGCGGATCACACCGGTGGTGCGGCGGTGTCGGCGCGGGTATTTCCCGGTGTGGACGCACGCCTGTCCCGGTACTCGTATCTGGTGAGTCTGCTGCCGCAGCAGATTGTGCGAGATCTGGGGCTGCGCTTCGAGACTCGGCGTCGGCGCATCTCGTCCTATACCCCGGTCGGTGCGGGCGGGCTGCTGGTGGACAACGGATCCGAGGCGGGAACTAGGGAGAGTTTCGCGCGGGTCACCGGCTCGGATACGGATTTTCTTGCGTGGCAACGGTTCTACGCAGAGACTGCCGGACTTGCTCAGCGCGTCTTTCCCACCCTGACCGCACCGCTGCCGACACGGGACGAAATGCGCCGCACGGTAGCCGATTCCGCGCTCTGGGACGCGCTCTTCGAACGCCCACTGGGTGAATGGGTCGAGAAGACCTTCACCGACGACACCGTGCGCGGCGTAGTCCTCACCGATGCGCTGATCGGCACCTTCACCCATGCGCACGATCCGTCGCTGCTGCAGAACCGCTGCTTCCTCTATCACGTCATCGGCGGCGGCACCGGCGACTGGGATGTGCCGGTCGGCGGTATGGGCGCACTGACGGATGCGCTCGCGGCCGCGGCCCGCACGGCCGGGGCGGAGATCGTGACCGGTTGTGCGGTCG
This sequence comes from Nocardia sp. NBC_01327, assembly GCF_035958815.1. Taxonomy (NCBI): domain Bacteria; kingdom Bacillati; phylum Actinomycetota; class Actinomycetes; order Mycobacteriales; family Nocardiaceae; genus Nocardia; species Nocardia sp. NBC_01327. The sequence goes on from NZ_CP108383.1 coordinate 365,097, forward strand.
CGGGCATCGAAACCGATGGCAACACAGCGCAAGTGGCCTTCACCATGGCATCCGGTGAGACCGGTACTGTCACGGCGGGCCGGGTGCTGGCGAATGCGGCGCCGTACGAACTGGCGCGGCTGCTCGGCGAGACCGCGGAACGTCCGGAGGGTTCCCAGCTCAAGATCAATATGCTGCTGCGCCGCCTACCGCGCCTGCGGGACACCCGGGTCGATCCCGCCGCCGCCTTCGCGGGCACCTTTCATATCGCCGAATCCGCCACCCAGCTCGAACAGGCCTATCGCGAGGCCGCATCCGGCCGGCTGCCGTCCGCGCCGCCCGCGGAGATCTACTGCCACACCCTCACCGATCCCTCGATCCTCGCCCCCGAGCTCCGCGCCCAGGGCATGCACACCCTCACCCTCTTCGGTTTGCACACCCCCGCACGACTTTTCGCCGCCGATCCGGACGGAACAAAGGCTGCGCTGGTCGATGCCACACTCGCCCAACTGGATTCGGTTCTCGCCGAACCTCTTCGCGACTGCCTCGCCGTCGACGCCGACGGCCGCCCCTGTCTGGAGGCGAAGTCCCCGGTCGATCTGGAACGCGATATCGGCCTCCCCGGCGGCCACATCTTCCACCGAGATCTCGAATTCCCCTACCTTCCAGAGGAATCCGACAACTCCCCCGCCGCTCGCTGGGGCGTCGCCACCGCACACCGGAACATCCTGCTGTGCGGCGCGGGCGCAGTCCGCGGCGGTGGTGTCAGCGGCATCGGCGGCCACAATGCCGCCATGGCGGTACTCGAGTCCACCGAAGCCTGACGCCGCGACATCACCGCTCCGCGGGGTGCTCGGCATCCCACTTCGCCCGAGCCTCGCTCACCGCGTCCATATGGTTGCGCGACCAGTCCGCCAGATCCGCCGCCACCCCGGCCAGGCTGTAGCCGAGATCGGTGAGCCGGTACTCGACCTGCGGTGGAATGGTCGGATACGCGGTGCGCTCGAGGAACCCGTCGCGCCCCAGCCGCTTGGTGGTGAGGGTCAGCATGCGCTGGGAGATGCCCGGGATCGCGCGCTGCAGTTCACTGAATCGCCGTGTGCCCTTGTGTAGTTCGACCAGCACCAGCACCGTCCACTTATCACCCAGCCGGTCCAGGGTGTCGCGGATGCCGCAGTTGTCATCACCACACGGCCCCTCCGGAACAGGCTCCGCCACCTGCGCGGTAACACCGGTGTTCGTGAGTGACAGCAAAGTGCCTTCTTCCCGAGTGGGCGCAGTCGTCGGATGCTCGACCATGTCGTAGTTCACGACCTTCTCAACGCAAGGAGTGTCCCAATGATTCTGGTGACGGGCGTTTCCGGCAGCCTCGGCGGATTGGTGCTGGCAGGGCTGCGCGCGCAGACCGATCTGGAGGTGGTCGCGGGATCCAGCTCCGGCGACGGGACCACCACCCGCCGCCTCGATTTCGACGATCCCGCCACCCTCGCGGAGGGTTTCCGCGGAGCGGACGTCCTGGTCTTCATTTCGGCCGGATACGCCGAGGACGATGTGGTGCTGGCCCGGCACGGCGCGGTCGTGGACGCCGCCACCGCCGCGGGCGTGCGGCATGTGATCTACACCAGCCTGGCCGGTTCGGCGAGCTCGGCGACCATTGCCGTCCCACACCGCTGGACCGAATCCCGTTTGGCTGCTGCGCCTTTCGAGGTCACGGTGCTACGCAACGGCCTGTACACGGAGGTTCCGGTCGGCCTGGCGCTCGCCGCCGCCGAATCCACCGCCGCGACAGGTGTTTTCGCCGCGGCCTTCGGCGACGGCCGCATCTCGGTGGTGGCCCGGGAGGATCTGGCCGATATCGCGGTACGCGTTGCCGCCGAAGCGGATCGGGATCTGCGCGCCGGATCCGGAAACCGGCATGCCGGGCGCACCTATGAGCTCGAGGGCGTGGATTCGCTCAGCGGGGCCGATATCGCCGAGGCGCTCGGCGCGGCACTGGGCCGGCCGGTCCGGTACCAGGACATGGCACTGACCGATGTGCGCAATGGATTGAGCGGCAGCGGTCTGCAGCCGTATCAGATCGGCCACACCCTCTCGCTCTTCTCGAATCTGAAGGCCGGGTTCCTGCATGCCGCCGGTGGCGATCTGCGCACACTGCTTCCGGCGCCGCCGCGCCGCGTGCACGATCAGATCGCCGCCGCGATCACGACCCCCGCGACCATCGGAAACTGAAGCGGCTCAGTCATCCTGGGGATTCGCGGCGCACACCTCGGCACAGCAGCGGATGAAGTCGCGGACCATGGGATTGCTCTCGGAGGCGGCGGGCCAGGCCACCGCCACCCGGCTGGGCCCGATACCGCGCACCGGGCGGTAGACGATGCCGGGGCGCGGGTAGTAGCGGGCCGAGGAGGCCGGGGTGAAGCTGATGCCGAAGCCATTGGCGATGGCGGTGAGCCATTCATCGGTATTGCGGGCGATGGCCCCGATGACGGCGGTCGCGGCGGGACGGGCGTCGGCGCCGATCCAGAAGTCGCGCCACCAGCCATTTTCCGGCGGAGACGCGACAAACGGCTCCTCCCACAGATCCCGGAATTCGATCTCCTCGGACCCGGCGAGGTGATGGTCGGCGGGCAGCGCCAGCCAGCGCGGTTCGGTGAAGAGCTCATGCCTGCGGTAGTTGTCGTGGCCGGGGAAGGGCAGCCGGACCAGCGCGGCGTCGACATCGCCCTCGGCGAGACCGGCGCTGGGGTCGGTCCAGCCGAACTGCCGCATATCGACCCGCCAGCCCGGATGCGCGCGCCGGAAGGCGGCGACGATCTCCGGGGTGAATTCGTTTGCGGCACTGGCGATGAAGCCCACCCGCAGCACCTTGCCCGCCCGGCTGGCGCCACTCTTGGTGGCGTGCAGCATATGCTCCCAGCCGGCCAGCAGCACCGGCGCGTGCTCGGCGAAAACCCGGCCGGGTTCGGTGAGGGTCATACCGGTGCGGGTGCGGATGAACAGTTGCACGCCGAGCTGTTGCTCGAGCTGTTTGATCTGTTTGGTCACGGCGGGCTGGGACACGTACAAACGCTGGGCAGCCCGGGTGACGTGCCCTTCCTCCGCGACGGCGACGAAGTAGCGCAGCAGCCGCGTGTCGATGTCCATACCTCAAGGTTATGGCTACGAGGTCCGGCGGCCGTCGCCCGCCTGCTGCCCCATGATGTCGGTGCAGCACCGAATGAAGTACCGCACAATGGGATCCGCCTCGGAGGCGTCCGGCCACACCACGGCCACCCGGGTCTGCGCGATGCCGTGCACCGGCCGGAACACCACGCCCGGATAGGGATTGGTGCGGGAGGTGGAGGCGGGCGTGAAGCTGACGCCGTATCCGCTGGCAATGGCCCGCAGCCATTCGTCGGTACTGCGGGCGATGGCGCCGATGATGGCGGTGTCCGCGGGACGGGAGTCCAGGCCCATCCAATAGTCGCGCCACCACCCGGTTTCCGCGGGCGAGGCGACATAGGGCTCATCCCACAGCTCCCGGAAGGCGATATCGTCGCGTTCGGCGAGCGGATGATTGTCCGGCAGGGCGATCCAGCGCGGTTCGGTGAACAGTTCCCGCACGTGATACCCGTCCTGGCCGGGGAAGGGTAGTCGGAGCAGGGCGACATCCACATCACCCTCGTCCAGTCCGGCGGTGGGGTCGGTCCAGCCGCCCTGGTGGATATCGACCTGCCAGTCCGGATGCAGCCGGTGGAAGACCTGGATGATCTCCGGTATGTGCCCGTCGGCCGCGCTGTTGACGCAGCCCAGGCGCAGCACGCGGGCCGCGCGGCTGGCATCGCTCTTGGTATCGCGCAGAATGCGATCCCAGGCGCCCAGCAGTTCGGGCACCTGCGCGGCGAGCACCTTTCCGGCGGCGGTCAGGGTCCAGCCGGCCCGGGAGCGGATGAACAGTTCCACCCCCATCTGCTGTTCCAGCTGTTTGATCTGGGTGGCCAGCGCGGGCTGTGCGACATGCAGGCGCTGCGCTGCCAGCGGAGGGGACTCGGTCTCCGCGACCGCCAGGAAGTAACGCAGCAGTCGCGTGTCGATATCCATCGGTCTCTATTTTGCCCTCCACCGCGCTCCGGGCGGGCTCGCGGCCCTGAAGTCCCAGTTGGGACCTTTGCGAAGAGTGCCGTGAAGTGCGGATGTTAGGGCCGATTCACCCGAAAGTCTGGATCGTCACGGTCGGGAAAATCCGGGGCAGTGGACAGGACGCGCGCAAATCCATTGCGGCACCGACCGGTCGGTTGCTCGCGCGCTAGGGTGAATTTGCCACGAAGTTGCTGTATTTCAGGACGCTGATTCGGCCACCGAGCGAGGCAGGAGGCGTGTGAACCCGACCGAACCCGAACCCGAACACCATCAACCGCAGCACCGGCTCGCCCCGGCTCCGCGCCCGATGAGCGGCCGCCTCTACGGGGCGACCCGCCGCGCCGCCGGATCCATGGACCGCTGGCTGCGCCGCGTCAGCGCCAGCCCCCTCGACCTGTCCGCCGAGGACGCGCCCCCGCCCGTCGAACCGCCCGTGTCCGCGGATCTACTCGATCTGCTGCGGCATCTCGGCGTCGCGCTCATCTCCTCCGGCGAAACCACCAATCAGGTGCAGCGCATCCTCGACGATATGGCCCGGCGCTACGACGCCGACGAGGTGCATTTCTTCGTCCTGCCCACCGGAATCTTCGTGCGCGTGCACGATTCCCGGGGCACCGCCGTCGACCTGCTCGAGGCCAATGGGGAGACACTGCGGCTGGATCAGATCGCGGCGCTGTACAAGCTGATCGACGAGATCAAGCACACGGTGCCGCCGCCTGCCGAGGCCACACTCGAACTCGCGAAGATCCTCGCCTCACCGCCACCCACCGCGGTGTGGCTCATGCTGCTGGGCAATGTGGTGCTGACCACGGGCCTGGGCCTCATGCTCAATCCGACGGCCAATGCCCTGCCCGGATACATCGTCATCGGCCTGGTGGTGCAGCTGCTGATCATGCTCGCGGACCGCATGCCGCTGCTGTCGCTGGGCCTGCCGGTGGTCGCGGGCGCCTCGGTCACGCTGCTGGCCTTCGGTTTTCCGCATGCTATCGGCGGCGGCAATCCACAGCAGCTGCTGGTGCCGGGCGTCTCCTCACTGCTGCCGGGCGCGACGCTGACCAATGGTTCCATCGAGCTGGCCACCGGATCGATGGTGGCGGGCGCCAGTCGCACCATCTACGGCCTGAACAAACTGATCCTGCTGGCCTTCGGCATTCTCATCGGCCTGCAGATGCTGGGCCCGAACCCGTCGATCACTCCCGAGACCATGCACCAATTGGGTTGGTGGGCACCGTTTCTCGGTGTGCTGCTGATCGGCCTCGGACATTCGTGGCGGGCCAGCGCGCCCCCGAAATCGCTGCCCTGGCTACTGGTGGTGCTCTACGCGGCCTTCCTCGCGCAGAAGCTCGGGGTGCAGATCGGCGGCGGACTGCTCGGCTCGTTCCTGGGCGGCATGGTGGCGGTGCCCGCCGCATATCTGGTGCAGCGCAATCGAAATGCGCCGCCTACGCAGGTGGCGTTCCTGCCCGCCTTCTGGATGCTGGTGCCCGGCGGCATCGGTCTCACCGGGGTGTCGGAGCTGGTGACCCAATCGAATGCGAACGGGCTGCACGTCCTGGTCACCACCACGCTCACGGTGCTGGCCATCGCCATGGGGGTGCTGGTCGGCTCGGGTCTGGCCACCAAGCGGCCGCCGCAGATCTCGCCGATGGTGGAGCAGTTCCTCGGTCCCGATACCGGGAAGCATTCAGCGGACCATCGCGAGCCCTGAGTCCGGATCGATCAGCCACAACAGCCAGTGCGGTGCGAGCAGGGCCGCGAATTCGTCGTAACCGGGTGCGTCGGGGTGGTAACCGTCGACGGCGGCGACCTCACGCATCCAGATGCGATTGTCCCGCAACGGCTGATGCGCACGCAGATATAGGACGCCGGCACTGTCGCACAGCGCCGTGAAGCGGGCGTCGAGGTCCAGCAGGCGGTCGTTGTGGTCCTCGTCGACATTCGGCGGCGGTGCGACCACCATTGTCGTCCAGCCGTTTTCCCGGGCCCGGCGCAGGATTGCCGCGAGATTGTCCACCGAATCCGCGGGATCGACGCGCGGACGGCCGTTCTCGTACTGGCTGTCGTTGACGCCGGTGGAGATCACCAGCCGGCAATCCGCGCCGGCGGGCAGTCGCGGCGCGCACTCGGCTTCCCAGCGGGCCCGGAGCTCGGTGCTGTTCTCGCGGCGAATACCCAGGTTGTAATAGGTGAGCGGCTGCCCAGCGGCAATGGCGCGGGCCGCCAGACGGCCCGCCCAGCCCAGGCATTTCCGGTCCCCGACCCCCGCTACGAAAGATTCGCCGATAAAGCAGACACGGAGATCGGATACCACAGACCAATACTCGCACGCAGGGAAAACAGACACGCCGGACGGGGACCGGCGGCGGCGTCGTGCCGCGACCGGCCCGCGACGGGTTACGGTAACCGGCGGATTGGAAAGTCGGCCGAACCGCCGACCGCCGCAACCCACCCCGAGCCGACCATGGGACCACAGCCGTTCCCACGATCCGAAAGCGCGTATAGGACATGCGAGTCGACGGACGGGATATCCCCGTCTCCGGCAGCCTGCTGCAGCCGCGGATCCGGCGGACCAGCGACATTCTGCGCGTCGTGCTGTCCGCGCTACTGACCGCTGTTGTCATTACCGGCTCGCTCATCACGCGGCCGCAGTGGGAGGCCCTGGAACGGTCGGTCTCCGACATCATCGGATTCCTGACGCCGGAACAGTCCAATCTGATCTATGTCGTGTACGGCATCGCGATTCTGGCGCTGCCGCAGGCCATTCTGGTCCGGTTGGTATGGGATCGCCAGTGGAAGCTGCTGGCGGGCTTCCTGTCCGCGGGTCTGATCGCCGTCCTGCTGTTCTCCATCACCGGCACCGGGTTCACCGCGCCGCGCTGGCATCTGTCCGAAGCGCAGCAGGTCAATACGTTCCTCTCGCAGTTCCTGGACGATCCGCGCTGGATCGCCATGCTGGCGGCCGGGCTGACGGTCTCGAGTCCGTGGCTGCCGCCGACCTGGCGACGCTGGTGGTGGACGCTGCTGCTGGCCTTCGTGCCCATTCACCTGGTGGTCAGTCTCGTGGTGCCGGCACGGGCGCTGCTCGGCCTGGCGGTCGGCTGGCTGGTGGGTGCGGTCATCGTGCTGGTGGTCGGCACTCCGGCATTGGAGGTCCCGCTCGACGCGGCCGTTCGAGTGCTGGCGCAGCGCGGTTTCCGGGTGACGGCGTTCAAGGTCGTGCGCCCGGCCGGACGTGGTCCGCTGGTGCTGTCGGCCGCCTCCACCCAGGTCGAACCGGCCCCGCACGAATCCGATACCGCGGCGAGCGGCGGATCGAAAACCACGCCGGGCAGATCGAAACCCAAGGCGGGTGAAGCGGTTACCGCCTCGGCCGACCCACCGGCCGACGGTCCCGCGCAGACATTGACGGTCGAGCTGTACGGGCAGAATCAGCGCAGCCGCAGCGCATTACGGCAGCTGCGCCGCTGGCTCACCATCCGCAGCAGCGAGTATCCGACCCTGTTCGCCTCCATGCGGCGCGCGGTCGAACACCGGGCGCTGATGGGCATCGCCATCGGCGATCTGGGGCTGGGCAGCAATAAGCCGCTCACGGTGGCGGCGCTGGATCGCAAGTGGATGCTGTACGCGCACACCGTTCCTCGCGGCCGGCCCATGGTCGCCGAGGACGGCGAGCCCATGCTCACCAAGGTGTGGCAGGCGCTCGACACCCTGCACCAGGCGCAGATCTCGCATGGCGATCTGCGGGCCGAGGATATTCGAATTGTCGAGGGGCAGGTGCGGTTCGGCGGTTTCATGGCCTCCGAATTCGGCGCCTATCAGGTGCGATTCGAATCCGATATCGCGCAGCTGCTGCTGTCCACCGCGGCGCTGTTCGGCACCGAGCCCGCCGTGCGCACCGCCCTCGCGGTCATGGGCACGCAGCCGGTGCTCAATGCCTCCCGGCGTTTGACCAAAACCGCGCTGCCGGAACAGGTTCGCAAGGCGGTGCCCGATGCGGGCGAGCTGATGAAGACCACCCGCGAGGAGGTGGCCTCGCAGACCGGTCAGGACAAGATCGAGGCCGCGAAGATCACCCGGTTCTCGCGCAATCAGATCATTCAGCTGGTGCTGCTCATCGGCCTGGTCTACGTGGCCTACCCGTATATCAGCGCCTCGCCGACCTTCTTCTCCGAACTGCGCAATGCCAATTGGGCCTGGGCCGCACTGGGACTCACGGTATCCGCGCTGACCTACATCGGTGCGGCCATGGCGCTGTGGGCGTGCGCCTCCGAGGCGGTGAAGTTCAGCAAGCTGCTGCTCATGCAGATCGCGAATACCTTTGCCGCGACCACCACCCCGGCGGGTGTGGGTGGTCTCGCGCTGAGTGTGCGGTTCCTGCAGAAGGGCGGGCTCGGTGCGGTGCGCGCCACCGCGGCGGTCGCGCTGCAGCAGACGGTGCAGGTCATCGTGCACCTGGTGCTGCTGGTGTTCTTCAGTGTGGCGGCGGGCGCTTCGACGAATCTGTCGCACTTCGTGCCGAGTGCGACGGTGCTGTATTTCGTGGCGGGCGCGCTGCTGGGTCTGCTCGGTGTGACCATGTTCGTGCCGACTGTGCGGCGCTGGATCCGGACCGAGGTGCGGCCGCAGCTCAAGGAGGTCGTCGCGCAGCTGGGCGATCTGGCCCGGCGCCCGGCGCGGCTGCTGATGATCGTGGGCGGTTCCGCGACAACCACTCTCGGCGGGGCGCTGGCGCTGTGGGCCAGCATCGAAGCGTTCGGCGGCAGTACCGGATTCGTGACGGTCACCATTGTCACCATGATCGGTGGCACGCTCGCCTCCGCAGCGCCCACACCCGGTGGTGTCGGCGCTGTCGAAGCGGCCCTCATCGGTGGTCTGGCGGCCTTCGGCGTCCCCGCCACCATCGCGGTTCCCGCCGTCCTGCTCTACCGGGTCCTGACCTGCTGGCTCCCGGTGTTCTGCGGTTGGCCGATCATGCGCTGGCTCACCGCCAACGACATGATTTAAAGAACTCTCCAACTCTCGGGGGCTTCGCCCCCGAACCCCCAGGAGCATTCCCGGGGATTCGCCTCGACCCAGTCCTACTTGCGCAGTTCTACTTTGAGGACCTTGCCGCTGGCATTGCGGGGCAGTTCGGCGACGATGACCAGATCCTTGGGGTGCTTGTAGCGGGCCAGGGATTCGTTGAGGAACGGGGTGAGTTCCTCGAGGGTGAGGTCGTCGACGCCCTCGACGAGTGCGACGACCGCGACCGGCACCTCGCCCCACTTCTCGTGCGCACGGCCGATGACCGCGGCCTCATGGATCTTCGGGTGGGCGAACAGGACGTTCTCCACCTCGGCGCAGTAGATGTTCTCACCGCCGGAGATGATCATGTCCTTCTTGCGGTCGACCACGTAGATGAAGCCCTCGGAATCCTCCCGGACCAGATCACCGGAGTGGAACCAGCCGCCGTGGAAGGCTTCCGCGGTGGCCTCGGGCTTGTTCCAGTAGCCCTGCATCATGGTCGGGCCGCGGTAGACGATCTCGCCGACCGTTCCGGGTTCGACATCGTTCATCTCGTCGTCGACCACGCGGGCCTGGATGGTGGGAATGGGCTTACCGACCGAGCCGATCTTGGTCAGCGCGTCCCGGCCTTCGAGAACGCAGGTGATAGGCGACATTTCGGTCTGCCCGAAGACCGCAACGCTGAAAGCGTCCGGGAAGCAGTCGGACATGGCCTGCAGCACCGTATTCGACGCGGGAGCCGCACCCCAGCAGAGTGAGCGCAGGGCCAGCTTGCGCTCCCGGACGGTCGGCTCCTCACAGATGAGCTGCCACTGCACCGGCACGCAGAACGCCGTGGTGGCCTGCTCGGCTTCGATGGCGTCCAGGTACTCGGTGGCATTGAACGCGCCCAGCGGATGCAGCACCGTCTTGCCGCCGAGCATGAAATACGGGGTGAGACTGCCCAATCCGGCGATGTGGAAGAGCGGGGAGGTGCAGAAGCCGATGGACTCCGGCGTGATCTCCATGGCCCGGATGCAGGTCAGCGCCTGTGCGTTCAGGTTGGCATGCGACAGCACCGCACCCTTGGGGGTGCCGGTGGTGCCGGAGGTGTACATGATCAGCGCCGGGGTGTCCTCCGGAATATCCAGTGGCGCGTGGGGTTCGCCCGCCTCGGCGAGGAAATCGTCGTAGCCGACGGCGCTCTCGCCGCTCTGACCGTTGATGACCACACAGGTCGCCAGGTCCGGGGCCTGCGCCTGCACGGCCGCGGCGAGCGGCTGCAGCAGTGCGTCGGTGACGATCGCCTTCGCCCCGGAGTCGCCCACGATGTAGGCGACCTCCGGCGGGGTCAGCCGGAAATTCACCGGCACCGCGATGGCGCCGAGGGCATTGATGCCGATGACCGCCTCGATGTACTCGGTGTAGTTCAGGGCGAGAAGAAGTACGCGATCGCCGAACCCGACCCCTCGACGGGCCAGCGCGTCGGCGAACCGCTCCGAGCGCTCGTGCAGCTGCAGCCAGGTGGTGTCCACACCCTTGAACCGGAAGGCGACATTCGCCGGTCGCATCGCGGCATGCGTGGCGATCTGGTTGACCCAGTGATTGCGCCGCGACCGGATGGGCTCGTCGAGTGGCTGGAAACCTGTGGTCATGCCACGTACTCCTCTCGCACCGTCATGGGATGGCTCCGGCTGTTCCGGCGGCATCGACGGCTGATCGTTCGCGAGAATACCAACTAACTTTTCAGCGTGACAAGGGTTACAGAGAAGGTTCCGGCACTTTTTTGTCATCGTTTCAATCAGCAGATCAGAGCATGTGAACTGATCTTTGAGGCGGCGTAGACTGCGCCGGGTTATCCCCAGGTTCGACATGAAACCGATGCCAGAAGTGCAAACTCCCACTCACATCGGGGTTGAACCGCCATATGCAACTATGCGAGTATCAAGCGGTTCGCGAGAGGCTAGAGAGGACAGCGCCGATGCTGCGTACCAGGTTCACCGAGACCTTCGGAGTCGAGCACCCGATCGTGCAGGGCGGCATGATGTGGGTCGGCCGCGCCGAACTCGCCGCCGCGGTCTCCGAGGCGGGCGGTCTCGGCATCATCACCGCCCTGACCCAGCCGACGCCGGAGGATCTCCTGAAGGAGATCGAGAAGGCGCGCTCACTCACCGATAAGCCGTTCGGCGTGAACGTGACGATCCTGCCGTCGATCAATCCGCCGCCGTACCAGGAGTACATGCAGGCGATCATCGATTCCGGCGTGAAGATCGTCGAGACCGCCGGCTCCAATCCCGAGCCCTTCCTGCCGTACTACAAGGCGGCCGGGATCAAGGTGCTGCACAAGTGCACCAGCGTCCGGCACGCCCTGAAGGCGCAGAAGATCGGCGTCGACGGCGTCAGCATCGACGGTTTCGAATGCGCCGGGCATCCCGGTGAGGACGATGTCCCCGGCCTGATCCTGATTCCGGCCGCGACCGCGGCGCTCGATATCCCGGTCATCGCCTCCGGCGGCATCGCCGATGCGCGCGGTCTGGTCGCGGCGCTGGCGCTGGGCGCGGACGGCGTCAATATGGGCACCCGCTTCATGTGCACCCAGGAGTCGGCGATCCACCAGACGGTCAAGGAGCAGATCGTCGCCAATTCCGAGCGCGCCACCCAGCTGATCTTCCGCACCATGCACAACACCGCCCGCGTGGCGGACAACGAGATCAGCCGCAAGGTCGTCGAGATCGAGAAGGCCGGCGGCAAGTTCGAGGATGTGCGCGATCTGGTCGCCGGTGCGCGCGGCCGCCGCGTGTTCGAAGAGGGCGATCTGGATGCGGGCATCTGGTCGGCCGGCCAGGTCCAGGGCCTGATCAATGACATCCCGACCTGCGCGGAGCTGGTCTCCCGCATGGTCTCCGAGGCCGAGGCCCTCATCGGCTCACGCCTGGCGGGCATGCTCAGCTGATCGCCGCGCTGGGTACGGAATACGAAAGTCCGTACGTCTCAGACAATTAGGACAAGAGCCCTTGGCAAATCTGCCGAGGGCTCTTGTCATTTCGGGTGCCTTCGAGCAGCTGATCCGTCATGCTTTAAGGACACGACGGACGTGTGGCGGAGGTGCCGATATGGCAATCACTCGAATTTATCTCGATGACGACGCCCTGCGTCGGGCAATGGCGATTTCGGGCGTTCACACCGAACAGGACGCGGTGAACCTAGCACTGCGTTTTTTCAGTTCGCATGCGACAGCGGCGGATTACGAACACCCGTTTCACCCGCGGGCAGCCACGGCATCGTAATCGTGAGAGGCGATGACCTCGATACCGTCGGGGAGCGCGTGTAGGCGCTGAATGGTTCGGAAGGCATCGTCCCGGTCGGCATCGAAGAGCAGGCCGGGCATGGGGGCTTTCTCCCGAATCAGCTTGACCTGCAACGTGTTCCATACGGCGTCACCGGCCAGGAGGACGCGCGTGCCATCGTCCACGGCGAGCAGCACGCCGATACTGCCGGGCGTATGACCGGCGAGATCCACCAGGATGACCGCGCCGTCGCCGAACAGGTCATGGCTGCGCGGAAAAGTAAGTATCGGCGGACCGTCCAGTTCGATGTTTCCGGTACCGCGATTCCGCAATGGCGCGCGCACCACACCGATCGGCGCCCGCGGGCCGCTCATCGCCCACTCGTATTCGATTGCCGGAATTCGCAATTCCACCGAATCCGGAAGTTCGAGCAGACCGGAGACATGATCCCAGTGCAGATGCGTGGCGAGGACAAAATCGAGTTGCGCACCGGTGAGATCGCGGGCGGCCAAGACATCACTCAGTCCGAGGACCGGTTTGTCCGGCGAAACGAGCAGCCCGACCGGGAAGGGCAGTCCCGGCAGCACCCGCCGGTGCACATCGGCGCACAGCGCCGGATCGACCAGGAACCGCGCCCGCGGATGTTCCACCAGGAACGCGCCCATGGCCATGGGCAGTTCGCGCAGGCTGCGCACACCCTCGGCGACAATGGTGGCGGGCGCGGACATCCGGCCCTGGATCAGCGACCGCAACGTCACGGTATTGCGCGCCGGCGGCAGCTCCGCCAGATGCAACCCCGCGAGAAACGCGGTATCGGGCTGCCGCGGGCGCAGTAGCCTGCCGGGCGTCGCCGCGACGGCCGCGCAACAGCGCGTCAGTGTGGACAGGACACCGGGGCGGCCCTCATTCTCGCTCACGCGCGTCACGTTATGTCACAAGCTAGCTGCGCGAAAGCTCTTCTGGGCGGGACGAAACCTTGGCAGAATCGCCGGAGGTACTTCGGCGCGGACGTCGCCGGACACGGGAGGGATTTCCTGTGCGGGAGAGTACGACAGCATCCACCGATCGCACCCCCCTTCTCCGGGTGTCGATCGTCGGTGTCGCGTACCGCGCGACAGGGACCGCCTTCGACCACGAGTGGTTCGGCATCACCGAGCGTGAGGCCGCCGCCATGGATCCGCGCCAGCGGGTGAATCTGGAACTGGCCGTCGAGGCGCTCGATGATTCCGGCCTCGGCTGTCTGGCGCGCGGATCCCGCGCCGCCGTGGTGTTCGGCGCCGCAACGGGATTCGCCGCCGGCGCGGCCAATAGCGCGCATCAGCTGTCGCGGACGCTCGATCTGCACGGCCCCAGCCTCATGGTGGACAGCGATTACGCCTCCCCGCTGGTGGCAGTGGATACGGCCGTGCGGCTGCTGGCCGACGACGCGGTCCCGTTCGTCATCGCGGGCGGTGCGGATCTGACACTGCTGCCGGATCTTTCCGGCATCGCCGTTCCCCCCGACAGCGGCGGATGCACCGTCCTGGTCCTGCAGCGGACCTTGGACGCCGCACGCACCGGAACCCGCAGCTACGCCGAAATCGCCGGAACCGGCCTGGGTTTCCCCGGATCCGGCGCCACCGACGCCCACATCGCCCTCCGCAACCCCACCAGCCCCCGCTCCCCCGCCCCCCGAGGCGAAGAACCGCCGATACTCCTTCCCCTCTCCGCCCCCGACCCGGTCACCCTCCACAGCCTGGCCCAGCACTGGGCACAATCCGTCACCACCTACCCCACCCTCCGCGAATTCGCCACAGCCGCAGCCCGACTCGTCCCCGATGAAGTCCGAGCCGCCGTCCTCGCCCACGACACCACCGACGCCGCCACCCAACTCCGCGCCCTCGCCCAGCACATCGCGGCCACCGCTCTCATCGATACCGACGAGCAGATCTCGGCAGCCACCTACGCGACCACGGCGTCGGAATCATCGCCCGGTCAGCGGGATTCGTGCGGAATGGCGCGGCGCATTGTCGGGTCGGTGGTGTCGGCGGTCGCGCGCCCTGCCGGAAATGGTGCGGTGGTGGGGGTTTCGGGGGAACGGCGGGCGGGCGGGGTGCTGTTGCTGTTTTCGGGTGGCGGTGGGCATGCGCGGATGGGGCGGGGGTTGGCGGGGCGGTATCCGGTGTTCGCGGGGGCGTTGACGGAGGCGGCTGATGCGGTGGCGGAGGCGGGTGGGCCGCGAGTGTGGACGCCGCGCACCGGGTTCGGGCACGGGGAGGTGGGAGAGGATTTCGCGCAGCCGGCGTTGTTCGTGCTGCAGGTGGCATTGGCGGAGTTGCTCGAATCGTGGGGTGTTCGGGCGGATGGCGTTGCGGGGCACGGGGTGGGTGAGATCGCGGCGGCGGCGGTGAGCGGAGCGGTGTCGCTGGGTGATGCGGCGCGGATCGTGGTGGCACGGGGAAGGCTGCTGTCGAAGATCGGGGATCACGGTGCGGCAGCGGTTTTGGAGGCCACGCCCGCCGAGGCGCTGCGGCTGCTGGAGCCGATGCGGGCGGCGGTGGGGGTGGCCGCGATCGACGGGCCGCGCTCGGTCATCGTCTCCGGGGAACCGCGCTATATCGACGCGCTGGTGCGCCGTGCGCATCGGCGGGCCATCTTCGCGCAGCGCATCAATGCCGACAGCGCGGCGGCCGGAACGATTGCGGTGCCGCATATCCCCCAGGTGCGAGCCGTTGCGCCACAGCTGATTACGGAGCTCGCTGGAATCACGCCTCGGCGGCCGGAATGCGCCGTCTACTCGACGACCCGGCGGGGCACGGTGATCGGCGGGCCCGGCCTCGGCGTGGGCGGCAATCATGGTGCGGCCGACCCGCACTGGGACGATGCACGAAACTCGCAGACCCACGCGGGCATGGATGCCGCGTACTGGGGCGAGAATGCGGCAGGGCCGGTCGAATTGGGCGCGGCCCTGGAACAGGCTGCCGCCGATGGTTTTTCGACGGTGGTGGAGGTCGGGCCGCATCCTGTGCTGTCGGCGATCGTGCGGGAGCAGGCGGCATTCCGGGAGTCCACGTATTCGGTGGCCTCGCGCGCGGATGAGGCCGCGAGTTTTCTGCGGACGATCGCGCGGCTGCATCTCGACGGGCGGGCGGTCGACTGGACGGCGCTGGGACCCCAGAGCTCGCCGCCACCGCAAAGGCTGTGGCGGCGAACGATTTCGGTGGGCGGTGCGGCGGTGCGGCCGCCGGAGGTGCCGATTCGGGCCGAGGGCACCTATGTGGTCGCGGGCGGGCTCGGGAATTCGGGGGCGGTGGCGGTGCGGTGGCTGCTGGATGCGGGTGCGCGCGATGTGGTGGTGCTGACGCGCACACCGCGCGCACTGCCGCCCCCGCTGGACGGCATGGACGACTGGATCGTGGTGATGCGCTGCGATGCGGCCGACCGGACGGATCTGGCGACGGCGCTGCACGATATTCGAGAGTGCGGTTCGCCGATTCGCGGGATCGTGCACGCGGGCCGGGAACCCGACCGCACGGCCGCGGTGAATCTGCTGGAACTGACCGCGAGCGATCCGACCGACTTCACCATCGGGTTCTCCACCTCCGGCTGGCAGCCGCTGTCCCGCGTGTCGGGTGCGACCGGCCGGTGATGCGGCCATGATGACTGGATGGCCGAACCAATTGTGCAGGTGAAGTGGAAAGACGACCCGGATGAACACGACTATCCGGCAGCGGCGGATTATCTCGACTTGCTGGCCGCCCCGGAGGTCGTGACGACGGTCATCGAGGAATTGCGCTCCGCGAAGGTCACGCACAAGAAGGCCAAGGATATTCTGCGGGCCTCGGGCCTGGAGCTGGCGGACGCCTCCAATCCCTATGTGCGCCGTGACCTGGCGAAGATCGCGGCGGGCAAAACACTGTCCCCGATCCTGCTGGTGCGCGGTGACTTCCGCAAGGGCGTACCGACGCAGATCGCCGACGGCTACCACCGGGTGTGTGCCATTCACTACACCGACGAGAATATTCAGATCCCGGTGAAAATCGCTGCGCTACCGTGACATTCGGACTTCTCGCACTCGTCATCGTGCTCGGGCTGGCCGGGCCGGTGCTGGCCTGGCGCTCGCAGTGGCACCTCCCGGTCATCCTCGGTGAACTGCTGGCCGGAATCCTGTTCGGCACCACCGGTTTCGGGATACTGAATCCGGCGGATCCGACCTTCACCTTCCTCGCCAATGTCGGATTCGCCGTGGTCATGTTCGTGGCGGGCACGCACGTACCCATGCGTGATGCGACCATTCGCACGGCCCTGGGCAAGGGTGCGCTGCGCGCCGTGCTCGTCGGCCTCCTCGCGGTGATCGCCGGCCAGGCGGTGGCCGTGGTCTTCGATACCGGACACGGCGCGCTCTACGCGGTGCTGATCGCGTCCTCCTCGGCCGCGCTGGTGCTCCCCATCCTCGATTCGCAAGGCCTGACCGGGCCGGGTCCTTTTCAAAAACCGGTGCTGGAGTTGACCGCTCAGGTCGCCATCGCCGACGCCGCATGTGTGGTCGCGCTGCCGCTGGTGATCGATCCCGCCAATGCCGGACGAGCGGCGATCGGCGCGGTGGCGGTCTCCGCGGCCGCGGCCGTGGCGTACTTCGTGCTCCGATACCTGAGCGCCTCGGGTATCCGGCAGCGCTATCACAAGATCTCCGAACAGCGGCAGTTCGCGCTGGAGCTGCGGGTGAGCCTGGCCCTGCTGTTCGCGCTGTGCGCCCTGGCCACCAGCACGCACGTATCGGTCATGCTGGCGGGCTTCGCCCTCGGACTCGCGGTCGCCGCCGTCGGTGAGCCGCGCCGGGTGGCCAAACAGCTGTTCGCACTCGGCGACGGATTCCTGACGCCGATGTTCTTCGTCTGGCTGGGCGCGCGCCTGAATCTCCGTGAGTTCGGCCAGCATCCGTGGTTGATCCTGCTCGGCCTGGCGCTCGGCGGGGCGGCGGTGCTGACCCATATCGCCATGCGTTTCACCGGTCAGCCGATCATCTTCGGCACCATGGCCGCCGCGCAGATCGGGGTGCCGGTCGCCGCGGTCACGGTCGGCACCCAGCTCCATGTGCTGAAACCCGGAGAGCCGGCGGCGCTCATGCTGGGCGCGCTCGTCTCGGTCGCGGCCACGGCGGTGGCGGCCAATCGTGCGGCGGTCCGCCAGATGGCGCAGCCGGGACCGCAGGACCCGAAGCCGGCCGACGGCGGCAGTGGCGGGTCACCCGATCAGAAGAGCAGCCCGGCCCCTTAGGGCTCGCGCCCGAGCAGCCGATCCGTTTCGCGGCGTTCACGTTTGGTGGGGCGACCGGTGCCGCGATCGCGCTGCGGCAGGGTGGCGACCACCAGCGGGTCGGGCGGGGGCGGGCTCTTGTCGATCAGGCACAGCGCGGCGACGGCCGCGCCGACGCGCTTGGTGAGCAGGCGCTCGACAATGACAATGCGTTCTACTCCGCCGACGCGGACCCGGATCTCATCACCGTGCTTGAGCGCGTGGGCAGCCTTCACCGGCACACCGTTGACCCGCACATGCCCGGCGCGGCAGGCCGTGGCCGCCGCCGACCGGGTCTTGAAAAGACGAACAGCCCATACCCAAGAATCGACTCGGGCCTGGGCTGGTTCGCTCGGTAGAGCAGAAGTCACGCGTTGACGATACGGCTTACGCGCTGATGCGACGCGCGGTGACCACCATATTGGGACGCAGCGTGGTGTAGGAGACGGGCGTACCGGTCTGCACGGCATTGAGCAGCTTGCCGTCACCGGCGTACATGCCGACGTGGCCGCCGCCGTTGGTGACAACGATGTCACCGGGCTGCAGGTCCTCGAAGGCTACGGGTGCGCCGACGTTGGACTGCTCGAAGCTGGTGCGCGGCAGTTCGACTCCGGCCTGCTTGTAGGCCCACTGGACCAGACCCGAGCAGTCGAAGCTGTACGGGCCGGTGGCACCCCAGGAGTACTGGGCGCCGACCTTGGACTGCGCGGCCTGGAGAGCGATCTGAGCCGGGGCGCTCGGCTGCTTCTGCTGCTGCGGGAACAGTTCCGGCAGCTGGAAGCCATTGGCGCCCGGGGCGGGATTGGCGCCGAGCTGCTGGATGGCAGCACCCGGATTCGCCTGAAAGTCCTTGACCGCCTGGTTGAACTGCTGAACCTGCGGTGCAAAATTGTCCGGCACATCGAAGTTCCCGATACCCGGGACATCGATGGTGGCGGCCGAGGCGGTGATCGCCGGGAACGCGCCGGTTGTCGTTGCTGCCATGGCGCCCATCACAATGGCGCCCTTCACGGAATTCGGTACCCGAGATTCCCGCTGCAAACTGTGTCTACCCACCGAGCTCGCATCTCCGATCTTGTGCTGCATCCCGATTCGAGGACGAATGTGTTGCTCGTCATCGTCTAGCCGGTAACGTCGCGGGCCGCCTCTCCGATGAAGCGACAGACTCCGCTAAGTCACGAAGAGATTACGATGGCCAGCGCCTGTTGTCCACCCCACACGCGGCGCGTGTCGCGACGCACCGCAAAACGCCCGGCGGACACGCGAAATCGCGTACCTGAAAATGGATCACGACTCGGTATACCTGATCGACATCAGCGTTACCGAACTGCAAACCAGATGGTCTGCCGGACGCTTCGCCGCCGCACTCGACCACCTCTGGGCCACAGCACTCAACCGCGCGCCTCGATCGTGCGCTCGAGGTCCTCGATGCGGCGCCGGGCGTCGGCGAGTTCGACCTCCAACTGCCCCAGCGCCATTACCAGCGGCCCGACCGCGAGGTCCGCGACCAACTGCGGATCGTCGTAACCGCGTTCGATGGCCACCAGAATGTTGTTGCGAATACGTGCCGCCACCACCGCCTCGGCGGGGACGTTCCAGGACTCGACCACCTCGGAGACGGTGGACGGGGCTTCCTCCGACATGAACCCTCCTGCCCTGGGCATCAGCGAACCAGTCATAAGGGTAGCGAGGGACGAAGAGCGACAAGGGGTGTGAAGCGAACACCCGTCGCGCCACGCGCTCACACCCCCGCGTATGCCGGTCGATAGCTACGTCTAGGGGGTTCGGTAGATGCCCGGATAATCCGTGATTTTGGCGTTACCGTCGTCGCGTGGACCCGGTAAGAAACCCGTACGCCCCCGGCGCCGGCCAGCGGCCGCCCGAACTCGCGGGCCGTGATCGGCAGCTGGACGCCTTCGACATCGTGCTGGAGCGCATTGCCCGCGCCCGCCCGGAGCGCAGCGTCATGCTCACCGGTCTACGCGGCGTCGGGAAGACCGTGCTGCTCAATCAACTTCGCTCGGCGGCGCGCACGCGCGGCTGGGGTACCGGCAAACTCGAGGCGCGCCCCGATCAGGAGCTGCGCCGGCCGCTCTCCTCGGCGCTGCACATGGCGGTGCGCTCGATCGCTGTGGCACATCGCAATCCGGATCAGGTGGACGATTTCCTCGGCATCCTCAAGGCTTTCGCGCTGCGCTCCACCGCCGACAAGGGCATGCGGGAGCGCTGGAATCCGGGTATCGACGTGCCCGCGGTGACCGGGCGAGCCGACTCCGGCGATATCGAGATCGATCTTGTCGAGCTGTTGATGGAGGCCGCGCAACTCGCCCGCGACGCCGGTGTGGGCATCGCGCTGTTCATCGACGAGTTGCAGGATCTGGGCCCGGCGGACATATCGGCCATCTGCGGGGCCTGCCACGAATTGAGCCAGGACGCCGCGCCTTTGATCGTGGTCGGCGCGGGGCTGCCGCATCTGCCGGCCGTGCTCTCGGCCTCCAAATCGTATTCGGAACGACTGTTCTCGTATCACCGCATCGATCGCCTCGATCGGGAATCCGCCGACCAGGCCCTCATCGCCCCGGCCGGGCGCGAGGATGTGAAGTACACCGAGGCCGCCCTGGACGCGCTCTACGACAAGGCCGACGGCTATCCGTACTTCGTCCAGGCCTACGGCAAGGCCACCTGGGACGCGGCCACCCAGAGCCCGATCACCGAGGAGGACGTGGACGTGGCCGCGCCCACCGCCGAGGAGGAGCTGGCGGTCGGATTCTTCGGCTCCCGGTACGAGCGGGCAACCCCGGCGGAGCGGGAGTACATGCGCGCCATGGCGGATCTGGCCGGAGACGACGGACCGGTCTCCACGGCCGCCGTCGCCCGGGAGCTCGATCGCAAACCGGCTTCGCTCTCCCCCGCGCGCGACGGCCTCATCAAGAAGGGGCTGATCTACTCCGCCGAGCGCGGCACGATCGGTTTCACGGTGCCGCATTTCGGCCGATATCTCCGAGGCGTGCAGTAGCGAGAGATTAACTGTTCAACCAAGATCATTGTCTGACAAGCGGTTTCGATCTTTGCCAATGACTACCGATGGGTAACAAAGGCTCCTACACTCGGATGTGATTCCCATCACGTCCGAGGAGGACCACATGGCGACTACCGCGAAAGTCGATGCCACCGAAGAACAGGCCCGGGCACTCGTCGAAGAGTCTCGCGAAACCACCTGGGCCAAACCCTCCTTCGCGAAGGAGATGTTCCTCGGCCGCTTCCGCCTGGACCTCATCCATCCGTTCCCGCAGCCCGGCGCGGCGGATCAGGCCAAGATGGACGCCTATCTGACGCGGCTGCATGCCTTCTGCGAGACCATCGACGGCCAGCGCATCGAGGCCGAGGGCCGCATTCCGGACGAATATGTGCGCGGGCTGGCCGAACTCGGCTGCTTCGGCCTCAAGATTCCGGAGGAGTACGGCGGCGTCGGCCTCACCCAGGTCGGCTACAACCGCGCGCTCATGCTGGTCGGGTCCGCGCACGCCAGCCTCGGCGTACTGCTCTCGGCGCACCAGTCCATCGGCGTCCCCGAACCGCTCAAGCTCGCGGGCACCCCGGAGCAGAAGCGAGAGTTCCTGCCGCGCTGCGCCAAAGGCGCGGTCAGCGCCTTCCTGCTCACCGAACCCGATGTGGGTTCCGATCCGGCGCGCATGGCCTCCACCGCCACCCCCACCGAGGACGGGGAGGCCTACGAGATCAACGGCGTGAAGCTGTGGACCACCAATGGCGTGGTCGCCGAACTGCTCGTGGTGATGGCGCGGGTGCCCAAGAGCGAGGGCCATCGCGGCGGCATCTCCGCCTTCATCGTGGAGGCGGACAGCCCGGGTATCACTGTGGAGCGCCGCAATTCGTTCATGGGCCTGCGCGGCATCGAGAACGGCGTCACCCGCATGTACAACGTGCGGGTGCCCAAGCGGAATCTGGTCGGTCGCGAGGGTGACGGGCTCAAGATCGCCCTCACCACACTGAACGCGGGCCGGCTCGCGATTCCGGCCATGTGCACGGCGGCGGCCAAGTGGTCGCTCAAGATCGCACGGGAGTGGAGCGGCACCCGCGTGCAGTGGGGTCGTCCGGTCGGTGAGCACGGTGCGGTGGCGTCCAAGCTGTCCTTCATCGCCGCAACGACTTTCGCACTGGAGGCGGTGCTGGACCTGTCGGCCACCATGTGCGACGAGAACCGCAACGACATCCGCATCGAGGCGGCGCTGGCCAAGCTGTGGGCCTCCGAGATGGCCTGTCAGATCGCGGACGAGCTGGTGCAGATCCGCGGCGGCCGCGGTTACGAGACCGCCGCCTCCCTGGCCGCGCGCGGCGAACGTGCCGTGGGCGCCGAGCAACTCGTGCGAGATCTGCGCATCAATCGCATCTTCGAGGGCTCCAGCGAGATCATGCGGCTGCTCGTCGCCCGCGAGATGGCCGATGCGCATATGGCGGCGGCCGGAGCGCTGGTCGATCGCAATGCCGAGCTCAAGGACAAGGCCAAGGCGGCCGTCGGCGCCGGCGGGTTCTATGCCAAGTGGTTCCCGCAGCTCACCGTGGGCAGCGGCACCGCGCCGACGGGCTTCGGCGAATTCGGCCCGCTCGCAAGGCATATGCGGTTCGTGGAGCGCATGTCCCGCAAGCAGGCGCGGGCGCTGATGTACGGAATGGCGCGCTGGCAGGCGAAACTCGAATACAAGCAGGGTTTCCTGGGTCGCATCGTCGATATCGGCGCGGAGCTGTTCGCCATGGCGGCGGCCTGTGTGAAGGCCCAATCCCTGCGCGTGGCAGGCGATCCCGACGGCGTGGCCGCCGAGGAGCTGGCCGACGTGTTCTGCCGGCAGTCCCGCATCCGGGTGCAGCAGTTGTTCGAATCCCTGTGGGACAACACCGATGACGCCGATACCGACGTCAGTCGCGGCATTCTCGACGGCCGCTACCGCTGGCTGGAGGGTGGTGCGCTCGATCCGAGCGAAGGCACCGGCCCGTGGATCTCCGAATGGCAGTTCGGACCCTCGACCGAGCAGAACCTGCTGCGAACGTTCCTGCCGTCGACCAAGGCGTCGGCAGCCACGTAGCAGCGCCGGTTCGCCGTCGAGGTGAATCTGCCCCTGTCTAGCCGAATAACTAGACAGGGGCAGATTGCTGTCGAGGACTTCGCACAGCTATCTACAGCTTTCTAGCAGCAACGCTAGATTGCCGTAGATAGACCGATTGATGTCGATCACCTGCGTCAGTTGGACAACTTGTGCATAACGCCAGGTGTAAGGCGGTAACGCGGAGGCAATTCCCATCGACAACCGGGCAAAAGGCGAACTCTTTAGGAGCCGTCATGTCCTTCGTCATCTGCAGCGCCGCCGATAACGACAGTCTTCATCGCACCGTCCCCGCGGACGACGGTGTCCCCATCGCGGTCCACGAGTTCGGCCCGGCCGATGCCCCGCTCACCGTGGTATTCGCACACGGTCACTGCCTGCGCACCGAATCGTGGGCACTGCTGCGGCAGCAGTTGCTGCCACGCTGGGGCGATGACGTGCACATGGTCTTCTACGACCATCGCGGACACGGGGATTCGGGTACGGCGGATCCGGCGACCTACACCATCGATCAGCTGGCACAGGATCTGGACGCGGTACTGCGGACCGTCGCACCCACGGGTCCGATTGTGCTGGTGGGGCATTCGATGGGCGCCATGACCATCCTGGCCTATGCCCGGCTCTATCCGGGAGCCATCGGCGGTCGCATCGTGGGCGTCGGACTGCTCGCCGGGGCCGCCAACAGTGTCACCCGGGTCGGCCTGGGCCGGCTGCTGAACGGTCCGGCGGTGACCTCGCTGCGGGTCGCGGTGCGCCGCGCACCGCGCGCCATGCAGGCGTCGAAGCATTTCACCCGGCACCTCTTCGAGCCGATGCTGCGCGAGGCCGCACTGGGCACCCGCAGGGTGAGCCCGCGCATGCTGGCGGTGGCCACGGCCATGCTCAACGAGACCTCACTGCTGACCATGGCGAGCTTCCTGGAATCGCTCATGCGGTTCGACGAGATGGCCACCCTGCAGCGGCTGGGCACGATTCCGACGCTGGTGCTGGCCGGCTCGGCGGATGTGGTGATTCCGTTCGCACATTCGGTGGTGCTGGCCTCCCAGCTCGACGACGTCGAATTGGTGCGCCTGGACGGCGCCGGGCACAGCGTCATCATGGAACGTGCCGAGGAAGTAGCGGGAGCCATTGCGGCACTGGTGAATCGGGCCGTCGCGGCGTTGGCGGACCCCGATGCGGGCCCGTTCGGGCCGGAGCCGGAGTGCGGTCCGGAGTACGCGATCGCGGGCTGAGCGGCCCGCCGGGACAGGCCGCTGAACTGCGGATATATCGACCTGACGAGCGCAATCGAATATCTTCACGTACTGTGTTGTAGATCATAATGTGTGGTCTGTCACACGGCTCGAGGAGGTTTCGATGACACGCAGCGAGATTGCGGAACTCCGCTACGCGGTCGGCCAGCTCCGGCAGTGCGTCGGCGCGTTGCGTTCGCACTACGGTGAGGCCAGTGAGGTCCGCCGGCTGGAGAACGATCTGGAACGGCTCGTCATCGACGCCGATGAATTCGAGCAGGCCCCACCCGCTCAGGTAGCTCGCTCCGGCGAGCCGAACGTCATCTACGTTCCCGACAGCAAGTCGGACGAAGCGGCGTGGATGGGCGCGCAGGACGAGGGCTTGGGCTTCCACTCCCGTCCGCGCACCAAGTAGCGGCGCCCGGTAGCTTCTGCCCCGCACCGAGGTGCGGGGACGCTAAGCTCCCGCCCGGGATCGCGCTGTCGTGGTGATGTACCGATCCGCGACAGCGCCGTCCCGGGCAGGAGTATGTGTGAGCCCCGCGGAGCAATTGACGGCGCGAGATGCCGTCTTCGTCTATGACGAGTTCGAACGCCACCCGTCGAATATCGTCGCGGTGTACGCGTTCGACGCCACCGCGCCGGGAGCCGCGGCGCCCGACGCGCAGAGTGTGATCCCCTGGGTACGAGCGCGTCTCGGCCACTTCCGCCTGTTCCAGCGGCGACTGGCCCGGGTGCCGCTGGATCTGGATCTCCCCTACTGGGTGTGGGACGGGGACTTCGATATCGACCGGCACGTGGTGCTGGAATCCCGCCGCGAATGGGCGGCGGTGCGGTCCCGCATCGCGGAAATCGCCGCCACCCGAATGGATCTCACGCGGCCGCCGTGGCGGATCCATATCTTCGATCGGGTGACGGGTTTCCCGGGCGCACCCGATACGGCGGTCACGCTGGTACTGCTCGGATTTCATCACAGCGCGGGTGACGGCGTGGCGACCCGGGAGCTGGAACTGACGCTGTTCGACGGCAGTGATCTGCCCCCGATCACGGAATCTGCCGATGCGCGGGAGTGGTCCGCGCGCCGGGCCTTCGGCCGGGCGGCGGTGGCGCTGCCGTATCGGCTGGCGCGCTTCGCGATCGGATTGCGGCGTACCCGGGCGGCGGCAGCGACGGCCCGCGAGCGGGCGGCTGCGCAGGTGATCCACGAACCGCTCGCGCTCCGGCCCGCCACCCGATTCAATCGACAGGTGGATCCGCTCTTCGGCTTCGATCTGGTGCGGATTCCGATGGCATCGATCCAGAAGGCGAAAGCCGCGTCGGCGGAACGGATTACGGTCAACGATCTGGTGCTGACGGTGGTGTCCGGCGCGCTGGCGGCCTATCTCGCCGAGCGCGGTGAGACACCGGAGGGCGCGCTGGCCGCCATGGTGCCCCGATCCATGCGCGGTCTCGCCCAGTGGAATTCGGCCAATCAGCTCACCCAGATGTCGGTCGATCTGCACACCGATATCGCGGATCCGGTACAGCGGCTGCGGGCCATCCGGGAATCGATCCGGCGGGAGAAGCAGCGCGGGGCCGATGCCGCGGTGCTGCGCCGTGAGGAGCGGGTGCACACCTCACCGGCCGCACTGTTGCGGCTGGCCGGATGGGCCCGGGCGCACAGGCGATTCGACGAGGTGGCGACGGTGCCGCTGTCCAATACGACCATCAGCAATGTGCCGCCCGTGGCCGAGCGGCTGGAGTTCCTGGGCGCGCCCATGATCAGCGCGTTCGGCGCGCTGCCCATCATGGACGGGGACGGCTTGCGGCACCTGACCACCTCGCAGGGGGGCGAGCTGATCATCAGCTTCAGCGCCGATCGGGCGATGATGCCGGATACCGCGCACTACGCGGAATTGCTGCTGCAATCGTTTGACGACACCTGGCAGGCACTCGAATCACACCGGGACTGAGCGGCGCACGGTATTTCACACGCCTAGTGCCGGACCGAGAATCGGCCAGGATTTATGCAGTTCGTCCTGCCAGTAGCCCCAGGAGTGCGTACCGGAATCATCGAGACTGTAGGTGATGTCGGTGCGGCCCAGGGCATTCGTGCGCGCGGCGAGCTGCGTGGTGCAGTAGTGCGTGGTGGCCTCGATGCCGCCGCCGATCAGCATCTGATTGGCGAGGGTGGTGGCGTTCTGCCGGACGGTCGGATCGGCGAGTGCGTCATGGGGGCCGGGCATTCCGGTGCCGCTGGAGATGTACATGGGAATGTTCGGCAGGCGGTCCGCGTGCAGCAGCACATCGTGTTCGCGCCACTCCGGTCCGCCGAGCGGGCCCCACATATTCTGTGCTCGCCCACCGCCGAGACTGATGACGAAGTTGATTGCCGACTGTCCCAGTGGATCACTCGTCATGGCGCATCCGCTGTAGGCGGCGACGCCGCGATACAGCTCGGGCGCCTGGATGGCCAGGTCCAGCACGGAGGTGCCCGCCATAGAGATGCCCGCCAGGCCGTTCACGCCGTTCGTTCCGAAGGCGCGGTCGATGACCGGCGGCAGCTCCTCGGTGAGGAAGGTGGCCCACTTGTTCCGGCCGTTGTTGCCGAGCTTCTTGCCCAGACCGGCATCGTCCTGCTGCCAATCGGTGTAGTAGCTGAAGGCCCCCTCCATGGGGACAACGATATTCACCTGTTTATCGGCGAAGAACCCGTTGAGATCGGTCTGCGCGACCCAGCTCGCGGCATCCTCGCCGCCGCCCGCGCCATTGAGCAGGTACAGCGTGGGCGCCGGAGTGCCGGTGTCCGCGGGCCGGAGCACCTGGAGCGGGATGTCCCGGTCCATGGCCGGTGAGTAGACGCTGATCTGAACCAGCCGTCCCGCACCGGCGGTCTGTGACACCACCCGGGCCGGTGCGGCGTGCGCCGCCGGCGCCGCGGGGGTGGACATCGTCCACAGCAGGCCCGCCGCCAGCAGGAGCGTCATCTGGAATGCGGTGCCGCGCAACCGCTGCATACTCATGAAATCGCCTGTGTCCCTGAAACATCGCCAAGGGGGCACACCGAGATGGTGCACCCCCGAACTCGACTGCCGGTGGGTTACTTACCCGCCGCCGGAGTGCCGCCGCTGAGCGTGATCAGCGCGTTCACAATCGTGGTTCCGACACTGCCGACGCTGCCGCTGCCCTTGCCGAGGACATCCCAGAGCGATCCCATGTGTATCTCCTTAGTCGTACGTGTGAGGTGTCGCGAATGGCCTGCTACTGACGGAATTTCGCCAGCGAGCCGAGGAAGGTGTCCAAGAGGCCATCGCCTGCGACGGCGGACCCGAGGGCCGGAATTATGGAGCCGAGCAGATCGCTCAACGAACCCATCGTGAATCTCCTTGTGCACGTTAGACATTGCCCCGTGCGAACGGCGCCTGCCCGCAAAGAGGAATGATCACGTTCACCAATCGAACGTGACGCACGCAACATAGCAAGCGACCATTTCATGATCAAGGCATATCGCCCAAAATTCTTCGCCAGGCGCACTATCAATGGAGCAAATTTTCGGCACTTACGTCGGATGAACCGATGACCGAAATCTGAAACCCCTGCTGGGCAGCCATTTCCGGAACTTGGTCCGACCAGGGCACTTGACGTAGGAGCGGCCTTCACCAAAAGCGGTGGCTTCCGCTACCACCGTCGATGTGCTAGCGGAGCGCGCCAAGCAATTCCGTTCGGCAGCAACACTCGGCGTGTCGAACGGCGTGTCGTACTGGCTTCAGGAGCGGTGCCGGCCCAGGCGGCGGGGCGGGCGGGCGCCGTGGAAGCGGGCGCCGCGCGGTGTCGGCACATCCTGGACGGTGTAGGCGCTCTCGAAGACCGCGGCCATGGCCTGCGAGGGTCCGGTGGGCAGCGCCGCGAGGCCGTAACCGCCTTCGCGGCGGGCGAGTTCGTGCAGCAGGGTGGTGACCATGCGCAGGCCGGCCGCGCCGCCCGGATCACCCAGCGCGATGGCGGCGCCGTGCACATTCAGGCTGGCGGCCGGATCGAATGTCCAGCCCTCCCGCTCCCACAGCCGGGTCAGCGCCAGGATCTCGACGGCACTGGTCTCGTCGATCTCGACCACATCCAGATCGTCCAGGCCGAAACCGCTGCGGGCCAAGGATTTACCCACCGCCAGTCCGGCGGCGGGCACCGCGATGTCCGGATCGCCGGTGGCACAGGCCCAGTCGACCAGATAGCCCATGGGCACCAGGCCCAGATCGGCCAGCCGATCCTCGGCCACCACCAGGCAGGCGGAGGCCGCGAGGGTGCGGGTGCTGCTGTTGCCGACGGTGGTGACACCGCCGGGGACAAACGGTTCCAGCGCCGCGAAGGCGCGGGCCGAGACATCGTCGCGCAGGCCCTCATCGCGGTCGACCAGTTGCACCACACCGGAATTCGAGTCGTCCGGAACGGCATTCACCACGACGGGCGCGGTTTCCGCGCCGAAGATCCCCTGCCGCCGGGCCCGGGCCGCGCGGCGATGACTGCTCGCGGCGTACTCGTCGGCCGCCGCCCGGGTGACGCCGTAGTGCTGGGCCAGCAGTTCGGCGTCCTTCAATTCGATCGGCCCGCGGGCCGCTTCGGCCGCACCCCACACCGCGAGCTGCTCACCGGTGTCGACGCCGGCCACCTCACCACCGGGTAGCCGGACGGAGGTACGCGGGCCGCGCGGTAGCGGCCCGGCGCCCAGCGGACCCCGGAACCCTCCGGTTGCCGTTGGCGCGCAAGGGTATTCGGCGCCGAGGGTCAACACCACATCGGCCGTGCCGGTCTGCACCATCATGGCGGCGGTGATCAGTGCGCGCAGGCCCGCACCCGGACCGCTGCCGATGGGGAATTCGCCGAGATCGGAGGGCAATCCGGCCAGCGGGACGGCCGCGCGCACCGAACCGTGGTCCGGAACGGCCGTGACGAGTTGCTCGATGCGATAGGGGTCTATACCCGAACGGCCCACCACGGCCGCCAATATCGTCGAGATCAGGCGCTGCGGCGCGACCGCCGCCAACGCACCTCCCGGCAGGCCGACGGGTGTGCGCATAGGCATCACGATCGCGGCTCTCCTCATCAACCGGCTCCCTTCACGCTCGCACCGGCCCCCTGCTGGGGTGTCTTGCTCAGGGCAAGGTCACCACAGTCTTGTTGCTGCCGTGTGACGGTCCGCGAACGGACAGGGGAGTCATTCGCGCTCTCAGCGTTGCGGAGTCGCGAATCGGACCGGTTCGGGCCCGTCCCGCGAGGATTGCCGTTTGTTCACTAAGCAAACGACTGGCCGCAGAATTTCTGAATTGTGGCGCAAATCACGCGATCACGAATTCACGGTTGCGAGCTCGAGTGATAGCTGTCCTGTCGTAGGGTGCTGACCATCACATTCGATGCCGGAGGTAACGATGACGTTCCACGGGGTAGAGCAGCGAGGCATCCAGCAGTGAGCGCCGCACCAGTCAAGGCACCTGAATCGAGCACGACCGGGGTATTCAGCAAGGGTCGCGCCGCCATCGCGGCGCGCACCCTACGGACCGATCGCTGGTGGGTTCCACCGCTGGTCACCGTGCTGGGACTCGGGACTTTCGTCATCTACGCGACCATCAGATCCTTTGCGCGCGCAGCATATTGGGTGAACGACTACCACTATCTGACGCCGTTCTACTCACCCTGCCTGAGCGCCTCCTGCGTCGAGGGCTCCAGCCACCTCGGCGCACCCATCGGCCATCTGCCGATGTGGATTCCGCTGGGCTTCCTGGTGTTGCCCTTCCTGTTGCTGTTCCGGCTGACCTGCTACTACTACCGCAAGGCCTACTACCGGGCCGTGTGGTTCTCGCCGCCGGCCTGCGCGGTGGCCGAACCGCATGCGAAGTACACCGGTGAGACCAAACTTCCGCTGATCATCCAGAACGCCCACCGCTACTTCTTCTTCGTGGCGGCCATCATCGCGGTGATCAACACCTACGACGCGGCAATCTCCTTCCACGCCAAGGGCGGCGGCTTCGGCATCGGCCTCGGCACCCTCATCATCACCGCGAATGCCCTGCTGCTGTGGGCGTACACGCTGTCCTGCCACTCGTGCCGGCACATTGCGGGCGGCCGGCTCAAGAACTTCTCGAAGCATCCGGTGCGGTACTGGTTCTGGACCAAGGTGTCCGCATTGAACACCCGGCACATGCTGCTGGCCTGGACCACCCTCGGCACGCTCGTCCTGACCGATTTCTACATCATGTTGGTTTCGAGCGGCACCATCACCGATCCGCGGCTCATCGGCTGATCGATCGGTTGATCCCAATCCTCAAGTCTGTCAGGAGTATTCGGTTCCATGCCTGAAGTCGAACGGCACAAGTACGACGTCGTGGTCATCGGTGCGGGCGGCGCCGGACTGCGCGCGGTCATCGAAGCCCGCGAACACGGCCTGTCGGTGGCGGTGGTGTGCAAGTCGCTGTTCGGCAAGGCGCACACCGTCATGGCCGAGGGCGGCTGCGCGGCCGCCATGGGCAATGCCAATGAGAAGGACAATTGGCAGACCCATTTCAAGGACACCATGCGCGGCGGCAAGTTCCTGAACAACTGGCGCATGGCGGAGTTACACGCCCAGGAGGCCCCCGACCGGGTGTGGGAGCTGGAAACCTATGGGGCGCTGTTCGATCGGACCAAGGACGGCCGGATCAGCCAGCGCAATTTCGGCGGCCACACCTATCCGCGCCTGGCGCACGTCGGCGACCGCACCGGGCTCGAGCTCATCCGCACCATGCAGCAGAAGATCGTCTCGCTGCAGCAGGAGGACTTCGCGGCCACCGGTGATTACGAGGCCCGCGTCAAGATCTTCGCCGAATGCACCATCACCGAGCTGATCAAGGACGGGGACAAGATCTCCGGGGCGTTCGGCTACTGGCGCGAATCGGGGCGGTTCATCCTCTTCGAGACGCCGGCGGTGGTGCTGGCGACCGGCGGAATCGGCAAGTCCTACAAGGTGACCTCGAACTCCTGGGAGTACACCGGCGACGGCCACGCACTCGCCCTGCGGGCGGGCGCCACGCTCATCAATATGGAGTTCCTGCAGTTCCATCCGACCGGCATGGTCTGGCCGCCCAGTGTGAAGGGCATTCTGGTCACCGAGGGTGTGCGCGGTGACGGCGGCATCCTCAAGAACTCCGAGGGCCAGCGCTTCATGTTCGACTACATACCCCCGGTCTTCAAGGGGCAGTACGCCGAAACCGAGGAGGAGGCCGATCAGTGGTTGAAG
This sequence comes from Nocardia sp. NBC_01327, assembly GCF_035958815.1. Taxonomy (NCBI): domain Bacteria; kingdom Bacillati; phylum Actinomycetota; class Actinomycetes; order Mycobacteriales; family Nocardiaceae; genus Nocardia; species Nocardia sp. NBC_01327. The sequence goes on from NZ_CP108383.1 coordinate 396,331, forward strand.
GACAACGACTCCGCGCGCCGCACCCCTGATCTGCTCCCCCGCGACGAGGTCGCCCGCGCCATCAACGAAGAGGTCAAGGCCGGGCGCGGCACCGAGCACGGCGGGGTGTTCCTGGACATCGCCTCTCGCATGCCCGCCGCGGAGATCAAGAAGCGGCTGCCCTCCATGCACCACCAGTTCCTGGAGCTGGCGGATGTGGATATCACCAGGGAGCCCATGGAGGTCGGCCCGACCTGCCACTACGTCATGGGCGGCATCGAGGTCGATCCCGATACCGGTGCGGCGACGGTGCCCGGATTGTTCGCCGCCGGTGAGTGTTCCGGCGGTATGCACGGTTCGAACCGGCTCGGCGGCAACTCGCTCTCGGACCTGCTGGTGTTCGGGCGGCGCGCGGGAATGGGCGCGGCCACCTATGTGGAGCAATTGCCGGGACGGCCCAAGGTATCCGATACCGATATCGCGGCGGCCGCGAAAGCCACTGTGGCGCCGTTCGATTCGCCGACCAGCGGCACCGGCGAGAACCCGTACACCATGCATCTGGATCTGCAGCAGACCATGAACGATCTGGTCGGCATCATCCGCAAGGAGGGTGAGCTGAAGCAGGCCATCGAGAAGCTCTCGGAGATGCGCGATCGCTTCGACAGCGTCACCGTCGAGGGGCATCGGCAGTTCAATCCGGGCTGGCATCTGGCGCTGGACCTGCGAAATATGTTGCTGATCAGCGAATGTGTCGCCCAGGCCGCACTGCTGCGCACCGAGAGCCGCGGCGGCCACACCCGTGACGATCACCGCGGCATGGATCCGGTGTGGCGCAATAAGCTGCTGGTCTGCCGCATCGATCCGGACGAGGTCGGATTCTCGGTGCCGTCGGTGACGGTGACCCCGGAGGATCAGCTGCCCATGCGCGTCGATCTCCTGAAGCTGTTCGACCTGACGGAACTCGAAAAGTACTACAGCACTGCCGACCTCGCGCCCGTGCGCGACGGCGCCGGAGAGGCGGAATAGCCATGGCTTACGACGCGAAGTTCAAGGTCTGGCGCGGCGATATCGAGGGCGGCGCGCTCGCCGATTTCACCGTGCAGGTGAACGAGGGCGAGGTGGTGCTCGATGTCATCCACCGGCTGCAGGCCACGCAGACCCCGGATCTGGCGGTGCGCTGGAATTGCAAGGCCGGCAAGTGCGGTTCGTGTTCGGCGGAGGTGAACGGCCGCCCGCGACTGCTGTGCATGACGCGCATGAACACCTTCACGCCGGAGGACGTGATCACGGTGACGCCGCTGCGCGCCTTCCCGGTGATCCGCGATCTCGTCACCGATGTGTCGTTCAACTACCAGAAGGCCCGGGAGATACCGTCTTTCACGCCTCCGGTGGATCTGAAGCCGGGCGACTACCGGATGCAGCAGCAGGATGTGGAGCGGTCGCAGGAATTCCGCAAGTGCATCGAATGCTTCCTGTGCCAGAACACCTGTCACGTGGTGCGTGATCACGAGGAGAACAAGGAGTCCTTCGCCGGGCCGCGCTATCTGATGCGGATCGCGGAATTGGAAATGCATCCGCTGGATGTGGCCGATCGGCGCGACCTCGCACAGGACGAGGCCGGACTCGGGCTCTGCAATATCACCAAGTGCTGCACCGAGGTCTGCCCGGAGCACATCAAGATCACCGACAATGCCCTCATTCCGCTCAAGGAGCGGGTGGCCGATCAGAAGTACGATCCGCTGGTCTGGCTGGGCAACAAGCTCTTCCGGCGGTAGCGGACAAGGCCCCTCGTCAGCTCGTGACGGGGGGCTTTCACAGCATGGCGACGACGCCGATCGCGACGGCGCCGACCAGCAGTCCCACTGCCAGCGCCGAGATCAGGGCTCCGGTGAGTACGTACACGCCTATCGCCGATACCGCGAAGAGCAGCCCGACGATCAGTCGTTCCACCCAGTCGCCGGGATCCACTCTGCGGTACCGGGTTCGGGAATTTCTGAGCCCTCGGTCCACGGAATATTGGATACCCATGTATTGCCGTGGCAAACATGTTTTCGAGATATAACGGCTACCGATTCGTGATCTTCCGTGAAGCGGGCGGTGAACAGTAGTTTCGCCGCCCGCCGCCCCGGAGGAACGGGACTGCACGGATCAACTGTCGAATGCGCCGCCGTCGATGCCCGAGGTGAACGAGGCCCACTCCCCCGCACCGAATACCAGTGCGGGACCGTGCGGATTCTTACTGTCCCGCACGCCGACCCGATCGCCGGTCAGAAAAGCCACCTCGACGCACTCCTTGCCCGCGCCGCTGCGACTGCTCTTGAACCAGTGGGCCCCAGCGAAATCCTCGATGCTCATGCCGAATACTCCTTCGCCACCTGCCGCAGCAGGATTCTGCTGTCCTGGACATCCAGTGCGCACTGCTCCAGAGCACCCTGTGCCCGGCGATAACGCTGAACGTCGCCCTGTCTTTCGAGATAGAGATCGCCGGTGAACCCCTCCACATAGACCACCGGGGGCTCCACCGGCTGCCCTTTGCCGTCGATCCCGAACTCGAGAATCACGAACGGACCGGTCGAAAGTCCCAGGGGGACACCGGCTGCGAAGGGCAGAATGCGCAGAGCGACATTGGGTCGGGTACTCAGATCCGCCAAGTGCCGCACCTGCGCCGCCATCACCTTTGCACCTCCCACGGACCGCCGCAATACCGATTCGTGCAACACCATGGCGACCGTCGCCGGATGCATGCGCCGGGTGATGAGCGCCTGCCGCTGCATCCGCAGCTGAACCCGCCGATCCAGTTCCGCCGCACCGTCGTTCGGATATCCGAGACTGTTCAGGGCCCTTGCGTAGTCGGCGGTCTGCAGCAGTCCCGGCACCAATTCCGATTGGTAGCAGGACAACTGCTGCGCGGATGCTTCCAGCCCCACGTAGATGTCGAAATTCTCCGGGATGAGGTCGCCGTAGGAGTGCCACCAGCTCTTGACGGCCGCCTGCTGCGCCAAACCCTTGAGCCCCTCGGCGATTTCGCCCGGTATGCCGTAGATGCGGCACAGCTCGTGGATGTCGATGGTGCGGATGCGATCCGCATTGCCCTTCTCCAAGCGCTGTAATGTGCTCGCGCCCCACTCCATGAGTTTGGCGGCCTCGGCGATGGTCAACCCTGCCTGAATTCGCCAGTCCCGCAGGTAGCGGCCGAGCTGGCGGCGTGGCAGGGTCGATGACGCAGGGCTCTCTGACACAGCGCACTCCGTTCTCGGGGCGGGGAGGACCGGGTCGGCGGCAGCGGTGCACAGGGGTCTGAAACACCGTGCGTTAGGCTTGCGGTACACCGGCTCCCGCCCGGACACACTCCCCGGACACATGTTCATCGGCGGGGGGTTCGTCCACTATGGGGAATCCTCCTCCCCCAAGTGGATTCACTGCTGGGAATTCGCGCAATTTTGCGTTCTCATCTTCGAAAAACGCCCGCCGGGCGTCTGCTCATGGTGTGCTGGATATGTGCTCGGAGTGGTGTTGCTAGGCCCCTTTCGTTTCCTGAATTCTCCGGGCACTTCAGGTATCCCATGCGGAACGAGGAGTCATGGCCGAAGTCGTCACCCCTTACCACCGATCTCTCACGGAGGTCGGGACATGCAACTGACAACTCTCAATATGCACGTCGCCGGTTTGCTGCGTTGTCGCAGGGATCCGGGCGTCATGAGCATCGAACAGGCGCACGCCGCAATGCAATTGCACCTCGACTGCACGGTGCAGACCTGCAAGGTGCGGCGGCGCGCTCGTGCGACGCTGGTCGAGGAGGGACGGTGCGTGCTCGACGAGCGCGCACTGCCATGACAACCGGCGCCGGCCGGTATGAACGTGCGGTGCATCGCGCACTGTGGTGGATGCTCGATCTCCGCCGCACGCTCAACCGGTCGCGTTCGCGTGGCCAGGGTCGTTCGGGGAAGGCCCCTGGTCGCAATAGCAGCTGCCGCACCGCCTTTCGATCGCCGCCGCACCCTCCTCCGGTGCGCCCGGTGTAGCCCCGCCGCGTTGCGTCAGCGCGGTCCGGCCCGCCCGCTCCACAGACGGCGGGCAGGCCGGACCGCACCCACCTCCGGGCTCGGCCACCCAGACGGCCAACGACGCCTACCCTGGAATCCATCGCACCACGCCGGTGGAGGGGACATCGTTGTTAGCCTTCGGACAACCGCAGGTACCGGTTTTCCGGTCTGCGTCCATGGGGGATCTGGATGCCATACAGGCCCTGGAGGTCGCCGAATTCGCGCACCTCGCCTATCCGTATTTCATTCTGCGCCAGCTGTTCGAGCTGCACGGCCCGGAATGGACCGTCGCCGAGCACGAGGGCCGAGTCTGCGGATATGTGCTCGCCGCCCTGCGCGGCGGGGGCACCGCGTGGTTCATGGGATTCGCGGTCGCCGGTCATTGCCGCGGGCGCGGATACGGTCGCGCACTGCTGGAATCGGCGCTCGAGCGCTGCCGCGCCGAACAAATCGATCAGGTATTCGTAACGGTGCGCCCGGGCAACCGCGCCGCCTACCACCTGTACAAAGAGGTCGGTTTCGTCTGGGCCGATCACGAGGTGGACTACTTCGGACCGGATGAGCCGCGAGATGTCCTGGTGCGCAAGCTTTACCATTGATCATGCTCGAAAAGAGCTCGCCCTCGTCACCGTTCGTCGCGGCCATGAGTACCCGCGTCGAGCGGCATGCCGACGCCTATGCCGAGGACATCTCCGGATTCCTCGAACAGCCGCATCGGCTGCGGCGCACCGTGACCGAACGACCCCTGCTCGATACCTTCACCCGCCATGTGGAGGCGGTGGTCGGCACCTACGATCCGCCGGGCATCCGCCGCATCGGCGACAGCCTGGTCTTCGGGCACCTCTACGCCGAGGCCCTGACCCAATCCCCCGACGGCACAGCGCAATCGGTTCCGGTGGTGAAGCTGCTCGCCGCGCTGCTGGCCGCCGAGGTGGAATTCCGGGGGCCGCTGCGGCTGAGCCGCACGCAGAAGCGTCAGCTCGCCGAGAACTACGAGCGCCTGGGCCGACGCCTGATCGCGGTGGGCTTGCCCGCGCACGCCGCCTTGGCCTTTCGGCGAGCGAACGGTCTGTTCCACGGCGACGAGGACACCGATGCCGAGGACCGCTGCGGTCTCGCGCTGGCACGGGCCCGCCGGCTGGCGCAGCCGGTGGCGTGGCGGCGCATCGGCGGTCTCTTCCCGGATCTGGTGTGCGGCTACGGGTATCGCCCGTTCCGCATGCTGGGCTGGATCGCCCTGCAACTGCTGGTCTTCGTGCTCGCGATCGCTACGGTCTCGAATCAGGCGCTCTCCGTCACCGTGTACGAGGTGATGGTCAACTATGTGAATCCGCTCGGACCCGGTGACACCGAGGGCCTACGTGCCGGTGGGCGCGCCTATTTCGTGATCGAGTGCTATCTGGGCACCGTCACGCTGTCGGTGTTCTTCGCACTGCTGGTCCGCCGCTGGTTCCGGCTGTGACGCGGTGGGTCACCACTGCGCGGTGCTGATCTTGGAGCTGCGCAGGGCCTCCAGCGTCGCCACGGCCAGCCGGTCGCGCAGCTGCCCGACCTGGGCCGTCCACTGCCGGGAGAAACCGGGATCGGCCTCCAGGCGGGTCCACAGTTCGCGCAGCCGCGGCGGGGTGTGCGCGCCCGGCATCCACAGGTGCACAAGCTGTTCCAGCAGTGGGCTCAGCAGCGCCACCGCATCCCGTTCGGGTCCGAGGCGGCCGGCGTCGGCCAGCGCGGCGTCGAGCGTGGTGAGCAGCCAGTCGTGCACCGCCAGGTCCTCGCAGAAGCGTTGCACGCCTGCGAGATCCCGGACGGTCGGCACCATGATCCGCACCGACCGGGTGGACTCGTCCTCCAGCCGGAAGGCGAACAGGGTGCGATTGCGCACCTCGCCCTCCAGCCGCGGCGCCACCCGCGCCGCCCAGCGCAGCCGCGTCGCGGTGGTGCGCAGCTGCGGGCGGCGGTCGAGGCGGGCATCGGTGCGCACCTGGGTGAGCAGCCGATCGCTGATGGAGCCCAGATCGAGGGTGGTCGAGCTGGAGGCCTCGAGAAAGCCCTCGCTGAGATCGACTGCGGCAGCGGTATCGTCGCCGATCCGCGGGATCAGTTCGACGGTGCCGAGCTGGGACAGATAGTGCGACCACGGCCGCCGGCTCGATTCGGCGGCCCGCACCACCCGCACCGCGGACGAACTCTGCGCGACCCGGCCGCCCACCAGCGCCGCATGCGAGGCGACGGTGCCGACCACGCGACTCTCCGAGCGGGATACGGTCGCGAGCTGACAATCCACACCGACCGCGGCGGTCGGTGAAATCGCCAGTGCCAGCGGTCGTTCCCGCGTGAGCACGCGCTGCCCGGGCAGCAGCGCGAGTAGTTCGGCCACCTCCGCCGACGGCAGCGCCACCGAGGCGGGCAGCAGCCCCGTGCGCACCTCCCCCAGCAGAACCAGCGGATCACTCACAGCGTTCCCATCAGACGTCGCCGAGGAATACATGATTGACCCGGTGCGTGACGCGCGCGGGCACATCGACGGGAATGCGCTCGGCCGCACCGCGTTCGGCCAGTTTGGCGTAGACCTCGTCATCGAGTTGCAGATGGTCGAGGATCACCCGCACCGCGTGCTCGATGCCGAGGTAGCTGTGCGGCAGCACCGAGAGCGTGCGGTAGGCGGCGAAGGGCGCGGCGGCCGGATTCAACTGCACCACGGTCGGCATCTTCCACCAGTCCGCGGGCCACGGATCGGCCCAGGCCTGAGGCTTGGCCACCACCGCGCCGTCGTGCCGGATCATGCCCAGCCGCAACAGCTGCCAGATGGAGGCCAGGAACGGACAGGACCACTGGGTGCGCTCGACCGCCGCACCCGACACCTGCTCGGTGTAGCGGCTCCACAGCTGCACATCCAGGAAGATCGAATGGTTGCGCGCGGCGAATTCCACCGGCGGCCGATACGGTGCGACCCGCATGGCCTGCGCCGCATCATGTTCGGAGGAACGGCGGCCGTTGCACAGCCAGCCCGAGCTGGTGGTGGCCGGGCGGCGGCCGGTGGCGCCCAGATCCTCCGGTTCCGGCACGATGCGGGCCGCCATCATCTCGGCCAGCCGGATGGGTTCGCCGACGGCCTCGCCGTCGATGAAGACCGGGACCTCGGCGCAGCCCGCCTCCCGCGCCAGATAGTCGATGCGCACACCGCATTCGGTGGCGGCCTGCAGCAGCTTCTCCAGAATGGTCCGGGGATCGGTGTCGTGCCGGAAGTAGTCGTCCACCAGGAAGCAGGTGCTCACCCGCGCACCCGGGCCGAATTCCAGCCGGGCCGCCTGGGTGTGCGCCTCGACCAGCGGCGCGACCCGCCGCAGCTGGGCCTTGATGCGGTCCACGCCATTGACGAGATCGTCCATGTAGAAGTGCCCGGCTTCGATGGACACATGCGAGAGCGGCTGGCCGGCCACCCGGTTGCGTTCACCGGCCTCGCTGTAGTCGATGGAACTCACTGTCCCTCCAGCCTTTCCCAGAAAGCCTGAGTGTTGACCCGGGTGGCGAGTTCGCGGAAAGCGGCCACGGTCTTCTCGTTCGCGATCCGGTCGGCAACATCGACATCCAGGATCACCTGCTCGCGCCACTGCAGCATCGGCTCGACCGGCGTCGCGCCGAGCATCAGGGTAGTGCCCAATCGATAGCGTACGGCGGCTCGGCTCAGGGTGTTGTTCTGCTCCTGCAGCCACGCCGCCTGCGCCGCCTGCAGGCCGGTGGACTCGTTCAGTTCCGGCACCGCGGTGCGCACGTAGCGCACCGATTCCATCAGTCGCGCACCGTCGTGTCCACAGGCCGCGCCGGTCTCCAGCAGCCCGTGCTCGCCGTGCACGAGACCGTTCGCGGCCACCAGGTGCTGGCGGGTCCAGCGGTGGAACACCAGCCAGCGCACCGTGGACTGGGCCAGCTGCGGCATGGCGGTGGCGCGCAGCACCAGGGTGAGGGCGATGGAGCGCCCGGCGCTCAAATCGACGATGGTGACATCGAATTCCTGCTCGCAGGTGGCGAGCAGTTCGGCGCAGCGGCGCACCATGGCCTCGTCGGCGAAGGCGAATTCCGCACCGCCCGCATCGCCGGGGAACAGCACCAGGCGTCCGGACGGATGCCGGGAGTGCCGCAGTTCGGGGCGGTCGGTTTCCGAACGCACGCTCAGGCGGGCCGCGGAACCGTTGTCGCCCAGCATGTACGAGTGCAGTCCGGCGTCACCGGTGATGCCGCGGTCGGCCCGGCTGATCTCGAAGATCGCGCCCACGGTCGGCGAACCGAAGTCGAAATCCAGATACGCGACCTTGAGGCCGTCCATGCTCAGCTGATACGCCATATTGGCGCTGGTCACCGAGCGGCCGGTGCCACCCTTGTCCGAGGCGGAGAAAACGAGCACGTCACACGCTCCTGGTGGCGTCGAAGCGGGCGTAGGCGAGTTCGTCGAGCTCGAGCAGGGCCTGCGAGGCCAGACTCAGTGCGGTGCCGGGGCGTTCGTCTATGAGTATCCGAGCGCGTTCCAAGCGGCGTTGTGCCAGTGCCAGGGCGGTGCGCAGCGCGGAGCTGTCCGTATCGCTGAGCTCCAGCAGCTGGCCGTTGAGCAGATGCTCGGCCTCGATCAGCAGTTCCATGGCGCGCGCCACCATGCTGGGGAAGCGCAGCGGCGGCTCCCGGAACATGCGTGCGGCGGCGACCAGGCATTCGACCACGCGCTCGGTGAGATACCAGGAGGGTTCATGATTTTCGGCCCCGCCGAACAGGCGGGCCGGATCGTCCCACAGCCCGGTGACCCGGCCCTCGCGGAAGGCGCGGCGGTCCAGATGCTCCATGGTGTCCTGGGCCAGCTGCAGCAGTTTGTCGCGCACCTCCATGGTCCCGGAGAGCCGGGCGGCCTGCAGGATGCGCTTCAAAAGTACTGTGGCGTAGTCCGATACGGTCCAGACCAGCAGCGGCCCGTCGTACACCTCATCGCTGCCGATGAGCCGCAGCCGCACACCCGGGGTGTGCATGGCGCGGGCCGAATCGTGCACCGTCATGCGGCTGGTGATCCGGCCGCGCCGCGCGAGTTCATCGAAAATCGGTGCGGCCCTGGTGAGGTCGTCGTCATCGGCTTCTCGGTTGAGCAGATCCTGCATGAGGACGGCCGATACCGTGAGGCTGAAATAGTCCGACTCCTCACCGTCGGAGGTGCGCCAGGGAATATCCTCGAGCGGCCAGCGGCCGGAGCCGAAGCGCGCCACCGCGGACCAGTAGCGCTGCGCCAGATCCCAGCGCAATTGCAGCGCCTCGGCCAGGCGGCGCTGCTCACCGTCGAGCAGGTCCAGCTCGCGGGTGCGGGCGGAGGTGAGGTCATTGATTCCGTCCAGCGCCACCACGGTGAAGTGCAGGTAGGGACGGGCAATGGCGTAACCCGGCGCGGCGGCGATGGGCATATCGACAAAATCGATATAGGCGGCATCACGCACCAGACTCCAGCTCCAGCCGCATTCGAAGAGCAGATCCTCGTCGTAGAGGTCCACACCGGGAGTCTGGCTGAGGGTCAGATCATTGCGCAGCCGGATGCGCACGCGTTCCAGGCGGCGGGCGACCGCGTCCACCACCGCCGGGGCGGCCGCACCGGTCTGATTGAGCATGGAGAGCATGGCCCGGCCCTCGGGCGATTCCGGGGTCACGGTGTTCACCACGAAGCTGCGCACCAGGCCGACCATGGCGGCGGTCAGGCGGGTATTGATACGGGCATCGAGATGATCGATACGCGCGGCGAGATCCCTTGCCTCCCTCCGGGTCTGCGTCAGCAGGAAGCCCTGGAAACCGCGCAGGAACTTCAGCGCGGCCAGGCACAGGGTCAGCGACATGGAGTAGGAGTCGACGATATCGAGGCCGCGCTGCTCGTCCGTCGGTGCGACCTCGTCCAGGCTGGACAGATAGCTGCCCGCCGCGAAGACCGGCAGATCCTTCTTCTCCCCCGCCTCGTTCGCGGCGACCTCGGTATAGCGGTCGATGTAGTCCTCGAGCACCCGGACCAGCGTTGCTCCCACACGTTGCGGATTGCCCATCGGTGAGAGCACCGCGCGAATATCGTCGGGGATATCGTCCGGCCGGTCCAGGCCGAAGCCGTCGATCTCGGTCGCCGGATACAGCAGACACAGCAGCTGTTCGGCATCACTGATGGAATTGGAGCCGTCGCGCCCGCCCCACACCCACTCCCCCTCGCGGTAGCAGGCGGTGAGCAGCGACCGCCACACACCGAGAATCTGCTGTCGTGGCTGAATTCTCATCGACGCCGTCCCCTGCCGTTTCGTGGCCCGCCTCGCCGGTCGCAAAAACTATCATGCGCCGACGCTGTACACCTGGTGAAAGAGCCCGCTGAACCGATGCGTATTTCGAACGGTCGATCGGGCGAATCGGACAGTGCCCAAGGGTAACTCGGTCTTCGTGCACCGTCATGTGCGTAACGGAACCGGGTGATCCAGGCGGTACTGGGCCCGGGACGTGATCCAGGGATCGGGCGAATCGGGCGCGTGGTCGCACACTGTGTGCGGGTCGACCGGTAGCGTCCCCGATCATGAACCGGACGGTTCGGCGCGTCGCCACCAGTTATGCCCTGCTGCTGCCGAGTCTTCTCGGCGTCGGCTGTTTTCTGCTGGTCCCGATCGGGGTGGTGCTGTGGCTGAGTCTGCACAGCTGGAATCTGCTGGGGCCCATGCAGTTCACCGGTCTCGCCAATTGGCGATCGGTGCTGGGTGACCGGCAGTTCGGGCATTCGCTGCTGGTCACGCTGGCGCTCACGGCGCTGGTGGTGCCCGCGCAGACGGCTCTCGGGTTCGGGGTCGCGGCGCTGCTCGCGCGGCGCGGGCGCGGGTCGGCGGTGCTGCGGGTGATCTACGCGCTGCCGTGGATGTGCGCGCCGGTGGCGGTGGGCGTGGTGTGGCAGTGGATCTTCGCACCCACCGGAGGTGCGCTGAACGCGCTGCTGGGGCGGCGCATCGAATGGCTCAGCGATACCGCGCTCGCACTGCCGGCGGTGGCCATGGTGATCGTCTGGATGAATGTCGGCTATGTGGCCTTGTTCTTTGTCGCCGGAATACGCGCCATACCAGCGGAAATCCTCGACGCCGGTGCGCTCGACGGGGCGACCGGCTGGCGGCGGGCGCGCTGGCTGATCCTGCCGCTGCTGCGACCGACCATGTTCTTCGTGCTCGCCACCGGTGTGCTGAGCGTCTTCCAGACCTTCGACACCGTGTACGCGCTCACCAAGGGCGGGCCAGACCATCACACGGATGTGGTGGCCATGCGCATGTATTCGGAGGCCTTCGACGCCGCGCGCCCCGGGCGGGCGGCGGTCATGGCGGTGGTGGTGTTCGCGGTCATGTTCGTGATCACCCTGGCGCAGCATCGGTACTTCCGGGATCGGACCAGCTATGAGTACTGAACTCCGCAGGGCGGCAGTGCGTTCCGGCGCGGCATACGCGGTGCTCATCGTGGGGGCGCTGCTGACGGTCGCACCGCTGGTGCTCAGTGCGTTCACCGCGGTGAAGACGTCGGGGCAGTTCGCGAGCGAATCCGCCTTGACGCCACCGCATCCGGTGACGCTGGACAACTTCCGGACCGTGCTCGACCAGGGACTCGGGCGGGCAATCGCGGTGACCGCGCTCATGACGGTGTTCATCACCTTCGGACAGCTCGTCATCTCCATCCTGGCCGCATACGCGTTCGCGCGCACCAGCTTTCCCGGGCGGGAAGCGATCTTCTGGGTGTACCTCGGCACCATGATGGTGCCCAGCGCTGTCACCCTCATACCGCTGTATCTCATGTTCGCGAAACTGGGCTGGCTCAATACCTTCTGGGCACTGGTGCTGCCGTTCGTCTTCGGCTCGCCGTACGCCATATTCCTGCTGCGGCAGTATTTCCGGTCCATACCCGGTGAGCTCGTCGATGCGGCGCGGATGGACGGCGCGAACACGCTCGATGTTCTGGTGCATATCGTGGTGCCCATGAGCCGGCCGATTCTGGCCACCCTCACGGTGATCACCATTGTCTCGCAGTGGAACAACTTCATGTGGCCGCTGGTCGCCGCCAGCGGGACGAAGTGGCAGGTGCTCACCGTGGCGACCGCGAATATGCAGACCCAGTACAACTCGCAGTGGCCGCTCATCATGGCCGCCACCACTCTCGCCATCGCGCCACTGGTGGTGCTGTTCCTGATATTCCAGCGGCAGGTGCTGCGCTCCATCGCGTGGACGGGGCTCAAATGAGGGTCAAGGACTCCACCCGGGCGGTGCTCGGGATCGCGCTGGCGGTGCTGCTGCTCATTGCCGCCGCGCTGTGGCTGGGGCGCGATGGTGACGCGTCGGGGCGCACCGTGGTGCGGCTGCGCATCTGGGATCAGAGCTTCGTGGCCGCGTATCGGGCCTCGCTCGATGAATTCCAGCGGGCCAATCCGGATATCGAGGTGCGAATCACGCTGGTGCCGTGGGATTCCTATCCGCAGAAGCTACGGCTGGATGTGGCGGGCGGGATTGCCGACGATCTGTTCTGGACCGGGCTGTACGAGGACTATGCCGACAGCGGGCGCCTGGTGGACATCGGGGCTGCGCTGGGTGCGGACGCCGCGCGGGTGTGGGATCCGGCAGCGGTTTCGCAGTTCACCCGCAATGGAAAGCTCTGGGCGGTACCGCAATTCGTGGACGGCGGGACGGCGGTGTTCTACAACCGGGATCTGCTGCACGCGGCCGGGGTCGATCCCGCCGAGATCGCGGGAGCGCGCTGGAGTCCCGATGATGCCGCCGATACCTTCCGGCCGCTGCTGCGGCGGCTGCACGCGGTGGCGCAGTGGCCGTACAACGCCGCCAAGGATTACCAATCCATCGAACTGCCCTACCTGGGTTCAGCAGGAGGGCAGCTGCAGCAGGGTGAGCAGTTCGCCTTCGCGAGTCCGCAGGGGGAGACCGCGTTCGGGTACCTGGTGCGGCTGATCGCCGAGGGATTGTCGCCTTCGGCGGCGGACACGAACACCAGCGGCGACTTCGCCAAAAATGCGTTCTTGCAGGGCAAGATGGCGCTGTTCCAATCGGGCAGCTTCAATCTCGCGACCATTGCGCAGGGTGCCGGATTCCACTGGGGGCTGGCGCTAATTCCGCAGGGGCCGTTGGGGCGGCTCAGCACCGATAATTCCGTCGGCGTCGCGGCCAATGCGGCGTCGAAGCATCCGGAGGCGGTGCGGCGGGTGCTGGCGTGGCTGGGTAGTCCGGCGGGTGATCGATATCTGGGGATGAACGGGGCCACCATTCCGGCCGTCGTCTCCGAACGGCAGGTGTACCAGGACTATTGGGCGCGGCACGGTGTCGACGTTTCGGCCTTCTTCGATGTGCTGCGCGAGGGGCAGTTCGCCGCCGGGGGCGGACCGGGATTTCCGGCCGCGCTCAAAGCGATGGATCCGATTCTGGCGGAGATGTTCTCGGGCCGGATTCCCGTTCGCGCGGGTCTGGAACGGGCACAGGCGGCGGCGAATGACGCTGTCGCGCAGCAGTAGATCAGATTCGGCTGTGGTCGGTGTACGGGGTGCGCGGACCGAACTTGGGCTTGTGCGCGAAACCCGCGAGGCCCAGTAGCCGGACGGCCCGATAGCGGTGCGGGCGAAGAGGTTCCAGGTATTCGATCATGGCGTCGTCGTCGATGGGACGGCCGAGCAGCGTCCAGCCGACCGTGGCGGCGAGGTGGAAATCGCCCACCGACAGGGCATCGGGATCACCGAAGGCGCGCTGGGCGATTTCGGCCGCGGTCCACACGCCGATACCCGGGACGGTGCGCAGTCGCTTTTCGGCGTCGGCGTGACTCAATGCCGCCGCTTCCTCCAGCTTGGGGGCGATACGGGCCGCCAGCACAATGGTTTTCGAACGCTGCGGCTCCACATTCGCGCGGTGGTAGACCCAGGACGGAATGTGCCGCCAGGTTTCGGCGTCCGGCATGACCCGCAGTCCGTCGGGGGCCGGGCCCGGCGCCGGAGTTCCGTAGCGCCACACCAGTTTCCGCCAGGAGGCGTGCGCGGTGCGGGTGTGCACCTTCTGCTCCAGCACCGCGGGGACCACCGCCTCGAACACCAGGCCGGTGCGCAGCATGCGCAGGCCCGGATTGCGGCGGTGCGCCTCGACGACCTTCGGATGCTCGGGGGAGAAGCCGGTGAGGTCCTCGTCCAGGCACAGCATGTGGGGGAGGCGCTCGAGGAATTCCTCCGCGCCGGGCCCCCAGGCCTGGGCGTCGACACCGCGGCGATCGAGCTGCCGCAGGCGGTAGGTGACCGGTCCGGTCGGCATGCGGGAGGCGTGCCAGTGCGCGCCGTCCGGAGTCTCGCGGTGACAGGGGTCGCCGAGCCCGCGCCGCAGCGGCGAGACGGTGGCGGCGAGATCGATCGGACGCTCGGACCGCACCGTGCGCGTCTGAGCGGTGGCGATCGGCGCGGTGGTCACCGGGACATTCTGCGCCCCGCCGCAGCGGTGCCGCCGCCAGCCCATGCCGGTGGTGACCCCGGCCATAGGCGCGGCCGGGAGAGCCTGCCCCGGCCGCGATGCCGTCATGGCTGGTCGCTGGGCTCCGACAGGAATTGGGCGAGGTGCCGGAAGGACTTGCCGGCCAGCTGCTCGGCCTGGGTGCGGCACGAGAATCCGTCGGCGATCAAGATCGAATCGGGCTCTGCCGCGCGCACGGCCGGGAGCAGTCCGTTCTCGGCGACGGCGACCGATACGTCATAGTGCCCGCGCTGCATTCCGAAGTTTCCCGCGAGCCCGCAACAGCCAGCGATCTCCTGTACCGAAGCACCGGTACGTTCCAGAATCCGCCGATCCGCCGCGAACCCGGAGACCGCGTGCTCATGGCAGTGCGGCTGCACCAGCACCGTCTGCCCGCGCCGATCCGGCGGCTCCCAGCCCGGCTGCGCCTCGAGGAACTCCGCGAGGGTGCGCATCGCCCCAGCGACCGCGCTCGCCCGCGGATCCTGCGGCAGCAGACGCGGCAGATCCTCGCGCAGCGCGGCCGTGCACGACGGTTCGAGCCCGACCACCACCCCGCCGCCGCGCACATGCGCGTCCAGCGCATCCACGGTGTCCCGCAACCGCTTCCGTGCGCCGTCCAATTGCCCCGTGGTGATCCAGGTCAGTCCGCAACACACCCGCCGCTCCGGAATGCCGACCGAATATCCCAGTGATTCGATCAATTCCACGGCAGCCCAAGCGATCTCCGGATCGAACGCATCGGTGAAACTATCGATCCACAGCATGACACCGGTCGACAGGACGGCTGGAGCCGATGCCGAATCACTGGGCGAGACAGCGTCTGCCCCGATCGGCGGCTGCGCGTCCGCCCCGTCGGCGGAGTCGGAGCGGACAGCACGGGCTGCGCCCGAACTGTCGGTGGGGAGCGAGCCAGCGTGACCTTCTGTGATCGGCGCCGCGATTGTGACGTCGGCGGTGGCGCGCAGGGCAGTTTCATTCGGCGGCGGTCCGGATCGCGCACGGTCGCGCCAGGAGCGGCGAAAGCTGCGGGCCGCCAGGGGTGGCACGGGTCGGCGGGAGTCGATTCCGGCGGCGCGCAGGCCTATTCGGCGTAGCGGACCGGTGGCGGCGAAGGTGTTGAGTACGCGGGGGAATCGGGTGGCGATGGCGAGCCACTGGGGGAGGCGGCCCAGGGAGTAGTGGTCGAGGGGGCGGGGGCGGCGGTGGTAGCGGCGGTACAGGGTTTCGGATTTGTAGGTGGCCATGTCGACGCCGGCGGGGCAGTCGGATGCGCAGGCCTTGCAGGAGAGGCAGAGGTCCAGGGATTCGGCTACCGCGTCGGAGCGCCAGTCGAGTGCGCCGCGCACCACCTCCTGCAGGACTCGGGCGCGGGCTCGGGTGCTGTCCTTCTCATCGGCGGTGGCCTGGTACGACGGGCACATGAAGCCGCCGGCGCGGCTCGTATCGGCGCGGCATTTGCCGACGCCGACACAGCGATGCACGGCGGTGCCGATATCACCGTCGGCGAGGAAGGCGAAGCCGTCCGCATCCGGGACCGGGCGCAGACCGGCGAGGCGCAGGTCGGCGTCGAGGGGGTTCGGGCGTACGAGGACACCGGGATTCAGTACGTCTTCGGGGTCGAAGAGCGCCTTGAAATCGGCGAAGGCCGCCAGGGCCGCGGGGGAGTACATGTACTGCAACAGTTCCGAGCGGGCGCGGCCGTCGCCGTGCTCACCGGAGAGGGAACCGCCGAAGCTCACCACCTGGCGGGCGGCATCCTCCAGGAAGGCCCGGAACCGTTGCGGGGCATCCTTGATCGGCAGATCCAGACGGACGTGGATGCAGCCGTCGCCCATGTGTCCGTAGAGCAGGCCGTCTACCCGGTGGTCATGCATCAGGCGCTCGAATTCGCGCAGGTACGCACCCAATCGCTCGGGAGGCACCGCCGCGTCCTCCCATCCCGGCCAGGCTGGATTGCCGTCGGGCGTACGCCCCGACAGACCGGCGCCGTCGGCGCGAATTGCCCACAGCGCCTGCGCTTCTCGCTGATCGAGCACCACGCGGGTATCGAGTGCGTGCGCGGAGTCGCACAGCATCTCGGCCAGTTCTCGGGCCTGCTCGGCGGTATCGCCCGCGATTTCCACGAACAGCCAGCCGCCGCCGCGCGGCAGGTCGGGAACCCTGCCGGTATGCGCGCGGACCACGTTCACCAGTCGCGCGTCCATACCTTCGACCGCGATGGGCCGGACCGCCATGATGGCCGCGATATCGTCTGCGGCCGTGGGCATATCCGGATAGCCGAGCACGACGAGCACCGTGGCCGCAGGTATCGGCACAAGGTCGACCGTCGCCTCGAGCAGTAGTCCACAGGTGCCCTCGGTCCCGACAAAAGCCTGCGCCACCGACGAACCGTGTTCCGGCAGTAGGTGTTCCAGTGCATATCCGGACGCCTGCCGCTCGAACCGCCCCAGTTCGGTGCGGATCAGCGCCAGATTCGAGCGGGTGAACTCTGTCAGGCCCGGCACTACCGCCAAATCCCTGCCGAGTCGCCGCTGCGCACCCGTCCCGTCGAGAATTCGCAGCTCCCGCACGGTATCCGAGGTGCGCCCCCACGCCACCGCCCGCGGCCCGCAGGCATTGTTGCCGATCATCCCGCCGAGCGTGCACCGATTCTGCGTCGACGGATCCGGCCCGAACCGCAAACCGTGCGGCGCGACCTCCCGCTGCACACTCCCCAGCACCACTCCCGGCTGCACCCGCGCCCACCGCTGCTCGGCATCCACCTCGACAATCGCATTCATATGCCTGCTGAAATCCAGCACCACCCCCGCCCCGATGGCATTGCCCGCCACCGAAGTCCCCGCCCCGCGGGCCGTAACCCCCAGCCCCTCGCCCCGCGCGAAGGCCAGCACCTCGGCCACATCCGCTTCGGTCCGCGGAAAAACCACCGCCGCCGGCACCACCCGATAGTTCGACGCATCCGACGAATACTCGGCCCGCCGCCGCTCCGAGGCATCGACCTCCCCGGCAAGCCGCCCGCGCAACCCCCGCACCACCGATTCGCTCACCCCGCCAGCCTAGGAGCACCGCTCCGCAGCACCGCCTACCCGCGGCACCGACCGGCAGTCCGCCCGCACCACGCCGCCCGAGACCACACAGCGCATGCCCTAGCCGAAATACTCCACAGGGCATGTTCAGTCGGTAGAGAGGCTGTTCGGTGAGAGTCGGGCCGCCAACACCCCCACCTGCAACACCCACCGACCGGCAGTTCACCCTGCATGCCAGATCGAGGCCACACAGCACTTGTCTCAGCCGAACAGCTCTGATCAGGCATGTTCGATCGGTCGACGGGCTGTTCGGTGCGAGGTGAGCGAAGCCCGCTTCGACGCGATGGCCGATTCCGCTGTGAGCGGACAATCGGGGGTATCGGCTTGTCCTGAACCTTTGTTGAGGTCTTACTGTCGGTGGTCTGGGGTTCGATGAAGTCCAGAGTGGTGAGGAGTGCGGGATGAGTATGGAAGCCGTAGCGCGGGATCAGCTGTATCGGCGGATGAACGCGCACACGGAGCAGCGGCCGCTGCGGGCGGGGACCGCACGGCGGATTCTCGCTTTCGCGCGTCCGCATCACCGGCGGCTGGTGGCCTTCCTGGTGTTCAGCATCGGGTCGGCGCTGCTGGCGGTCGCGACGCCGGTACTGGCGGGTCAGGTGGTGAACGACATCGTCAAGGGGTCGGCGCCGCGGACGGTGATCCTGCTCGCGGCGATCATCGCGCTGGTGGCGGTGCTGGACGCGGGTTTGGGGCTGGTCATCCGGCTGCTGTCGGCGCGGATCGGCGAAGGGCTGATCTTCGATCTGCGGACCTCGGTCTTCGATCATGTGCAGAAGATGCCGATCGCGTTCTTCACCCGCACCCGGACGGGAGCACTGGTCAGCCGCCTCAACAATGATGTGATCGGGGCCCAGCGGGCCTTCAGCACCACACTGTCCGGTGTTGTCACGAATGTGGTCACGCTGGCACTGACGCTGGCGGTCATGCTGCGGCTGTCCTGGCAGATCACGCTGCTGGCCCTGGTGCTGCTGCCGGTGTTCGTACTGCCCGCGCGGCGCATGGGCGACAAGCTCGCCGGGATTCAGCGTGAGGCCGCGGGGCTGAACGCGTCCATGAGCACGCAGATGACGGAGCGGTTCTCCGCGCCGGGCGCGACGCTGGTGAAGCTGTTCGGACGCCCGCATCAGGAGTCCGCCGAATTCGGCGACCGGGCCGGGCGGGTGCGCGATATCGGGGTGCGGACCGCCATGCTGCAGACCTACTTCGTCACCGCGCTCACGCTGGTGTCGGCCCTGGCTCTGGCGCTGGTGTACGGACTGGGCGGATACTTCGCATTGAAGGGGACCCTGGAACCCGGTGCGGTGGTGGCACTTTCGCTGCTGCTGGCCCGGCTGTACTCACCGCTGACCGCGCTGGCCAGCGCCCGGTTGGACGTCATGTCGGCGCTGGTGAGCTTCGAGCGGGTCTTCGAGGTACTGGATCTGAAGCCGCTGATCGAGGACGCGCCCGATGCCGTCGCGGCGCCGGACGGGCCGATCGCGGTGGAGCTGGACCGGGTGAGCTTCGGCTATCCGTCCGCCGACAAGGTATCGCTGGCCTCGCTCGAGGATGTGGCGACGCTGGACAGCCGGGGCGGGGACGAGGTGCTGCACGAGGTGTCGCTGCGGGCCGAACCCGGACAGCTGGTGGCACTGGTCGGCTCCTCCGGGGCCGGGAAATCGACCATCGCGCAATTGGTTTCGCGGTTGTACGACGTGGATTCCGGATCGGTGCGGCTGGGCGGCACCGATGTGCGCGAGCTGACCGGGCGCTCCATTCAGGACACCGTCGGCCTGGTCACCCAGGACGGGCACCTGTTCCACGACAGCATTCGCGGCAATCTGCTGCTCGCCCGCCCCGAAGCCACCGAGGCGGAACTGTGGGATGCCCTGGAGCGTGCCCGGTTACGTGATCTCATCGCCTCGCTGCCCGACGGTTTGGACACCGTGGTGGGCGAACGCGGCTACCGGCTCTCCGGCGGCGAACGCCAGCGCCTCACCATTGCCCGCCTGCTGCTCAAGCAGCCGCGCGTGGTCATTCTCGACGAGGCCACCGCCTCGCTGGACTCCACCTCAGAGGCCGCTGTGCAGGAGGCGCTCGCCGAGGCGCTGCAGGGCCGCACCGCCCTGGTGATCGCGCACCGGCTCTCGACCATCCGCAATGCCGACCAGATCCTGGTTCTGGAGCACGGCCGCATTGTGGAGCGCGGCACCCATACCGAGCTATTGGCCGTCGGCGGCCGCTACTCCGAGCTCTACCGCACCCAATTCGCGGACGACAGCGAGACTGCCGCCGCCTGATCCCGCCACGCATCGCCCGTTAGCCGTTGCCGGTTCGGCAAGCTGTTGCCGAACCGGCAAATAAAGTTGGCGTACCGGAAAAACTCGATAGCGTCGTAGGCATGGGAGCACATACGCACGAGCACGCGCATCAGCACGACAACCCAGCAGCCACGGACGGCGCCGCCCCCGCGAACGGGCACTCCCACGGCCACGGGCACTCGCACGGGCACACCCACGACGGCATCGACTGGACCACGCAGATCGCCAATCTGCGCCGGGAGGACGCGATGGCGGCCGCGGCGCAGGCGGCGATCGCCGAGCGGTTGATCGCCCTGCTGCCCGAGAGCGGTGACGTGCCGACCGTGCTGGATATCGGTGCGGGTGCGGGCGGGCAGAGCGCGGCCTTCGCCCGGGCCCTCGCGGCTCGCGCCGGCGGACGGCTGGTGATCGCCGATGCGGTACCGGAGCTCATCGAGGCCGCGCGCACCGCCGCGGAGTCGGCCCGGGGCGGCGACGACCGGGTGACCATCGAGACGATCCAGGTGGATGCCGCCGATGACGCCGCGGTCGAGGCGGTTCCGCCCGCCGATCTGGTCTGGGCCTCCCGCATGGTGCACCACCTGCCCGATCAGCAGGCGGGCGCCGATCGCCTCGCCCGCCTGGTCCGCACCGGCGGCTGGCTGGCCCTAGCCGAGGGCGGCCTCACCACCCGTTGTCTCCCCTGGGATCTCGGCATCGGCGCCCCCGGACTGGGGGACCGGCTGGCGGCCGCCCGCGAAACGGGATTCGGCCGCATGCGCGCCGAGATCACCGGCGCCGTCCGCATGCCCTACGGCTGGAGCACCGCCCTGGCCCACGCGGGGCTGAGCGAGGTCACCTCGTTCAGCATCCTCATCGATCATCCGGCGCCCGCCGGCCCCGAGGTTCGCGCCAATGCGGCCGCCTGGCTGGAGGCGCTGCGCGGCCATATCGACGATCAGATCACCGCCGAGGACCGCGCCGCCATCGATGCTCTGCTCGATCCCGCCGGCGACGGCTTCATAGCTGCTCGCAATGACGTATTCATGCTCGGCGCCACCACAGTTCACCTCGGCCGCCGCTGATCGAATTCCGCACCGGCAACCTATCCGCAACGCCGCCAACGATATTCGGCGAATGCGGATCGGCGGCCGCGTGTGCGCAGCCGGTATGCACGTCTGCAAGTACACCCGCATTCACAGCGGCGCGGTGTCTGAGCGACACCGTGCTGTGACCGTTCCGTTAAGCGCGAGGCGGTCGCAAATGTCCTGCTGTACGGCATAATTCGACTTCCCTGGCACAGCTTTCACACACCTTTTTTCAGGCCGGGGGAGGAGTTTCGGTGAGTCGTACGACGGAGCAGCGGCGGGTAACCGCCTTCGGTTTCGATGATATTCAGCGCTTTGCTGAGGTCGCGCGCGCAGGCGCGGAAAAACGGGAGTCCCGCGCCCGCGAGATACCCCCCATGGAATTGCGGGTGACCAGCGAATTCCGCCGGACCGAGGAACAGTGGACGGTCCCGGAGAAACTGCTGGCGGAGTGCACCACGGGCAAGGTGGTTGTCGATTTCACGCAGGCGTACTGTTCCCGCCGCGAGATCGATATGCAGGTCAGGGCGGGTTCCGGCTCGATCGTGGTGATCGTGCCGCGCGGCTGGCGGATCGACCTGGAAGCCGTGGAGTTCGGCACCGGACATGTGGTGAATCGCGTTAATCTGCCGCGTTTTCCGGGCGCCCCACTGATTCGGATCCAGGGCCACGTGGACTCGGGTGTGCTCAGGGCCCGATATGCGCATCGTTCTCCGGCGGAGTGGTTGCGGCGCTCTCGCTGAGAGTTGCGGTAAGACGGAGGGGTGACGCGCTGGCTGCTGCACGTCGACCTCGACCAATTCCAGGCCGCGGTCGAATTCCGGCGGAATCCGGAGCTGCGGGGCCGACCGGTCATTGTGGGCGGCAACGGCGATCCGGAAGAGCCGCGGAAAGTGGTGTCCTGCGCGTCGTACCCCGCGCGGGCGCACGGTGTGCGTGCCGGAATGCCACTGCGGGTGGCACTGCGCGCGTGCCCGGACGGCGTTTTTCTCCCACAGGATCTGGCCGGCTACGCGGAGGCGTCCGAGGAGATCATGACGCTGCTGCGCACATTCCCCGGGCGGGTGGAGGTGCTCGGATTCGACGAGGCTTTTCTGGCGGTGGATACCGACGATCCGGAACAGCTGGCGCGTGAAATCCGCAGTGCCATCGAAGAACTGGGTCTGACGTGTGCGGTCGGCATCGGAGACAACAAGACCCGGGCCAAACTCGCCACCGGATTCGCCAAGTCGGTCGGCAAGTCCGGTGATGCCGCCGCCGAGCGGGATGCCGGAACGGGCATCTTCCGGCTCACGGCGGACAATTGGACCGAACTGATGGCGCATCGGCCCACCACCGCGCTGTGGGGCGTCGGTGCGCGGATCGCAAAACGCCTGAGCGCCTTGGGGATAACGACCGTCGCCGAGCTGGCGGCCGCGGATCGGGAACTGCTCGCCAGGGAATTCGGGCCCAATACCGGGCCTTACCTGTGGGTCCTGGGCCACGGCGCGGGCGATACCGAGGTGGCCGAGCCCCGGGAACCGGTGGGGCACAGTCGATCCGAGACCTTCCCCGCCGATCTCACCGAACGCGCCGAATTCGACGATGCCGTCACCCGCCTGACCACCCAGGTGACCGAGGAGACCCTCGCCGGCGGGCGCACCGTGGCGCGCATCGGCGTCACCGTCCGCACCAGTACCTTCTTCACCCGCACCAAACAGCGGAAGCTCGCACATGCCAGCACCGATGTGGACGAGGTCGTGCAGACCGCGCTGCAGGTACTGCACGGCTTCGAGCTGGACCGGCCCATTCGCCTGCTGGGCGTGCGCGTGGAATTCGGCCCGCGCTCCGAGTGATCGAGGGTCCGGCGTGAGTGACCGAGCGTCGGGCGGGAAGACCACGTTTGCAATGCTGGGACCAGGCATACGGACGGAAGGCACCCATCGATGAGCAATTACGAGAACATCAGCTTCGAGCACAATGGCCCGATCGCCCGCATAACGCTGAACCGGCCGAAGGCCGCGAACGGCATCGACCAGGCGCTGGCCGACGAATTGGCGCAGGCCGCCGCGTACTGCTCGGAGGATCCCGCCATCAAGGTGGTGGTACTGACCGGCGCCGGGAAGTTCTTCTCCGCGGGCGGCGATCTGCGGGCCATGGCGGGCAGTGACGACACCGGTGCGTTCATCGCCAAGCTGGCGGGCACGCTGCACGAGGCCGTGTCCTCCCTGGCCCGCATGGACGCCCTGCTGATCGTCGGGGTGAACGGCACCGCGGCGGGCGCCGGCATGAGCCTCGCGGTGGCCGGTGATCTGGTGGTCGCGAGCGAATCGGCGTCGTTCACCATGGCGTACACCAAGGTCGGGCTGAGCCCGGACGGCGGCGCGTCCTACTACCTGCCGCGCCTGATCGGCGTGCGCCGCACCCAGGACCTCATGCTCACCAACCGGGTGCTCAGCGCCGCCGAGGCGCTCGACTGGGGGCTGCTGCACCAGGTGGTGCCGGACGCGGATCTCGCCGACACCGTGGAGCAGCTGGCCCAGCAGTTCGCGCAGGGGCCGAAGGGTTCCAATGCGAATGTGAAGAAGCTGCTGCTGGTTTCGTCGCAGCACACCCTCGAGGAGCAGTTGGCCACCGAGGCCACATTCATCACGCACGCCGCCGAATCGGCCGACGGGGCCGAGGGCATCGCCGCGTTCCTCGGTAAGCGTTCGCCGAAATTCGCCTGAGGAACGCGGCTTTCGCCGATCACTGCTCGATGAACTCGAGGATGTCGGAGTTCACCTGCGCCGCATGCGAAATGTAGAGGCCGTGCCCCGCGGTCGGGTACTCCTTGAGCACCGCATGCGGCGCGAGCTTGATCGCCTGGTAGCTGCTGACCTCGATCGGGATGGACTGATCGACCAGGCCGTGCAGCAGCAGGAACGGGATGGTCAGCCCGGCGACATCCGGGCGGTGATCGGAGGCCAGCAGGTCCCGCTGCACCTGACGGGTGGCGTAGGGGGAGGCCGAGAGGCAGCGCTGGACCTCGAAGTCGATGACGGCCGCGGAGACATTGTTGCCGAGGTGGGTGGCGAAGTAGCCCTGGGCGCGGGCGGCGAACCACTTCGGACGGTCGGCGTCCAGCTCCGCCATCGACGCCTCGAGCAGCTCGGGCGGTACGCCTGCCGGGTTGTCCTCGGTCTGCGTCATAAAGGGAATCGCGGGGGCCAGCAGGGCAATTCGCGATACCCGGCTCTCGCCGTGCCTGGCCAGGTAGCGCACCAGCTCGGCGCCGCCGGCCGAGTGACCGACCAGGGTGACATCGGTCAGGTCCAGGTGCTCGATGAGTGCGGCGATATCGTCGGCGCGGGTGTCGACGTCGTAGCCACCGGAGGGACGATCCGACCGGCCGTGGCCGCGGCGGTCCAGCAGAACGCAGCGGTAGCCGTGCTGGACGAGGAACGGCACCTGGTATTCCCACATATCCGCATTGAGCACCCAGCCGGCGGCGAAGACGATCGGCGCGCCGGTGCCGTAGTCCTCGTAGGCGAGGGTGGTGCCGTCGGTGGTGGTCTGGAAGTAAGGCATATCTGCTGCGCTCCTTGGGCTTTCGCTTACCGCGTGTTGCTTGCTGAGATCAACGATGCCGCGCCGCGGGAACGAAAGCGATTACGCGCGAGGTAAAGTCGCCGATTATTGCGGGAAGATCGCCCTGACCAGCGCCGAAGCCTATGCTCGGACCATGGAGTTCCAGGCGATGGTGGCACACAAGACGGACAGCGGGATCTCACTGCTCCGCGAGACGGTCGGCGACGACTTCCTCGGGCCGGGGGACGTGACGATCAAGGTGCACTTCACGAGTGCCAACTACAAGGACGGACTCGCCATCACCCCCGGTGGCGGCGTGGTGCGCGATTATCCGATCGTCCCGGGCATCGATATCACCGGTGAGGTTTTCGCCTCCGACAACCCCGAATTCGCGGTCGGCGACCTGGTCGTCGCACACGGCTACGAGATCGGCACCGCGCGCAACGGCGGCTTCGCCGAATACGCGCGGGTGCCCGCCGAATGGGTCGTGAAGCTCGACGGTCTCACCCCGCGCGAGGCGGCGACCCTGGGCACCGCCGGATTCACCGCCGCCCTGAGCGTGCAGGCGCTGCTCGACCACGGTCTCACCCCCGGCAGCGGTCCGGTGCTGGTCACCGGGGCGACGGGCGGCGTCGGCAGCGTGGCCGTCGATATTCTGAGCGGGCTCGGCTTCGAGGTCATCGCCTCCACCGGCAAGATCGGTGCGACCGAACTGCTCGATACGCTCGGTGCGAAGTCCGTGGTCGGGCGGCTGCCCGCCGAGGGCGAAAAGCTGCGCCCGCTCGGTAAGGCACAGTGGGCCGCCGCGGTGGACAGTGTCGGCGGATCCTCGCTCGCGCATATTCTCTCGGCCGTGAAATACGGTGGCGCGGTGGCGGTTTCCGGCCTCACCGGCGGCAGCGACCTGCCCACCACGGTACTGCCCTTCATTCTGCGCGGCGTCTCGCTGCTCGGCATCGACTCCGTGCAGCTGCCGATCTCGATCCGTCGGGAATTGTGGGCGCGGCTCGCCAAAGACCTGAAGCCCCAGCACCTTTCGCTGCTGGAAAACTATGCCCCGATCACCGAGGCCGAAGCGGTCCTGCACTCCGTGCTGGAGGGCACCCACTCCGGGCGCACCGTGCTCGGCGTCGCGGGCGAGTTCTAACCGACGATCGCTCGCACGAGATTGTGGTCGGAGGTACCGGCCACATCCTCGACGGCGGCATCGCGGACCGCGATGCCGCGGACCACCACGTGGTCGATGAACTGGGATTTGGCGCCGTCGGTGCGCGGGCGCGTGGGCTCGGAGTCCGGTGCGAGGCCGGCCACGGTGAATGCCGCGCCGAGCGCGGCGCCCACGGTCGCCCGGTCGGCATTGAAATCGCCCAGCAGCACCGCCGGCGCGGTGGCCGCCAGTGCGGCCAGATCGGCGAACTGCCCGTCGCGGCGAAAATCGCCCGTCACATGGGTCGCGACCACGAGCACCCCCTCCACCTCGACCGCGAGCGCACCCTTTCCGGGATCGGTGGCGAAGGACGCGGCGGCGACCTCCTTACCGGGCCCGTCGACGATGAGTACGAGGTATTCGGCGCGCTCCGCGAGCACCGACGCGATGCGGCGCGGGTTCGGTATCCGCGGATAGCGGAGCGTATGAAAGGTGCTGGCGGGCAGGGCCTCCCGGAGGCTCGCCAGCTGATCGCCACTGACTTCCTGCAAGGCGATGACCCTTTCGGATCGCCGGGCCACCACGCCGGTGACAGCGGCAATTCGCTCGGCCTCCACCGGCCACTGCGCGGCGATCTCGTTGGCGTAGTTGTCGGCGTGGACCCTGTGCAGCACATTCCAGGTAGCGACAGTGATCATGAACAGTCAGGTTACCGAGATACAAACGGACCGTGCGAGTTTCGTTTCATGTGAAACACGCACGGTCCGAGCACGGGGGAGCCGTGCGCGGGGGGACTCCACGCACGGCTCCCGGGCCGAGCGCCTGCCGTCAGGCGGTGGCGCTCAGGGGACGGCCATCCAGAGCCGGCTCGAGAACCGGTTCGATGGCGTAGGCCAGGATGTCGGCCACGTCGGCGACGGGACGGACGTCCAGGGCGGCCAGCACCTCGGCGGGGACTTCGTCGAGGTCAGGCTCGTTGCGGGCCGGGATGAAGACGGTCTTCAAACCGGCGCGCTGGGCTGCGAGCAGCTTCTGCTTCACGCCGCCGATGGGCAGGACCCGGCCGTTCAGGGTGACCTCGCCGGTCATGCCGACGTCCGAACGGACCTGTCGGCCCAGGGCCAGGGACACCAGGGCGGTGACCATGGTGACACCCGCAGAGGGACCGTCCTTCGGGACCGCGCCTGCCGGGAAGTGGATGTGGATATTGCGATCCAGCATCTTCGGCTCGATGCCGATCTCCTCCAGGTGGGAGCGGACGTAGGTCAGGGCGATCTGCGCGGACTCCTTCATGACGTCACCCAGTTGACCGGTCAGGGTGAGCGAGCGCTCGCCCTCGGCGGCATTGGCCTCGATGTAGAGGACATCGCCACCGGAGCCGGTCACGGCCAAACCCGTTGCCACACCGGGGACCGCGGTGCGTTCCACCCCGTCGGGGGTGAAGCGCGGACGGCCCAGGTACTCCTTCAGGTCATCGAGTCCGATCACCAGCGGCGCGGGGCCACCGTCGTAACCGAGCTCGGAACCGTAGCCCAGATCCGCTGTGAGCCCGTCGTTCTCGCCGAGCGACTTCGCATCGGGCACGAAATCTCCTGCGATGACGATGCTTTCGGGGCCATTGAGATCCGCCGACTCCGACAGCCTGGTCGCCGCCTTGCGCAGCGCCTTGGCGATCAGCCGCTCCATCTGCCGCACACCGGCTTCCCGGGTGTAGTTGGCGGCGACCTCACGCAGCGCCTCGTTCGTGATCACGACCTCCTCGCCGGTCAGAGCATTGCGCTCCAGCTGACGCGGGATCAGGAAGTCACGGGCGATGGCGACCTTGTCGTCCTCGGTGTAACCGTCGACGGTGATGATCTCCATGCGGTCCAGCAGCGGGCCGGGAATGGTGTCCATGACATTCGCGGTCGCGATGAACAGCACATCGGACAGGTCCAGATCCAGATCCAGGTAGTGATCGCGGAAGGTGTGGTTCTGCGCGGGGTCCAGGACCTCGAGCAGCGCCGCCGCCGGATCACCGCGGAAATCGGAGCCGACCTTGTCGATCTCGTCCAGCAGGACAACGGGATTCATCGAACCCGCCTCCTTCATGGCCCGTACGATGCGACCCGGCAGCGCGCCGACGTAGGTGCGCCGGTGACCGCGGATCTCCGCCTCGTCGCGCACGCCGCCCAGGGCGACGCGAACGAACTTGCGGCCCAGGGCCCGTGCCACGGACTCGCCCAGCGAGGTCTTACCCACACCGGGCGGGCCGACCAGCACCAGCACCGCGCCGGAACCGCGACCGCCCACGACCTCCAGGCCGCGTGCGGCCCGGCGGGCGCGCACCGCGAGGTACTCGACCATGCGGTCCTTGACCTCGTCCAGGCCGTGGTGATCGGCGTCCAGCACCGCGCGGGCAGCCGAGACATCGGTGCTGTCAGCGGTTTTCACGCTGAACGGCAGCTCCAGGACGGTGTCCAGCCAGGTGCGGATCCAGCCCGATTCGGGGCTCTGATCACTGGAACGCTCCAGGCGATCCACCTCGCGCAGCGCGGCCTCACGGATATTGTCCGGCAGGTCGGCGGTCTCCACGCGGGTGCGGTAGTCGTCCGCGCCGTCGGGCTCACCCTCGCCCAGCTCCTTGCGAATCGCATTGAGCTGCTGGCGAAGCAGGAATTCGCGCTGGCTCTTCTCGACGCCCTCGCGCACTTCCTCGCTGATCTTCTCGCTGACCTCGGTCTCCGCGATGTGCTGCTTGGTCCAGCCGATCAGCTTGGTCAAACGGGTTGCGGTATCGAGGGTTTCGAGCAGTTCGCGCTTGTCCTCATTGGTCAGGTAGGTCGCCCAGCCGGCCGCATCGGCAATGGCCGACGGATCGTTCAGCTGATTGACGGCGTCGATGACCTGCCACGCCTCACGGCGCTGCAGTACGGCCACGACGAGCTTCTTGTATTCGGCGGCAAGCTCCCTGGTGCGGCCGTCGGCCTCGGGGAGCTCGACCGGCTCGGCCTCGACCCAGAGCGCCGCGCCCGGGCCGGTCACGCCGTGCCCGATCTTCGCGCGCCCCTCGGCCTTCAGCACCGCGGCGGGTGCGCCGCCACGCATGCGGCCGACCTGTTCGATGGTGGCGACCACACCGTAGGTGGCGTAGCCCTCGTCCAGGCGCGGCGCGACCAGCACCTGGTTGACCTTGCCCGCCCGCGCGGCGTCGATGGCGGCCTGCGCGGACTCGTCGAGCTCGATCGGGACGACCATGCCGGGCAGCACGATCGGATCGGTCAGGAACAGGACCGGCAGGTTCTGTGAGGTAGTAGTCACGTCTTCGACCCTTCCAACATTGAGCGTCTCCTGCTCAACTCAGGTTGAGCGTGACCTTGTCAACCTCACTACCCCTCGACTAATTCCGCACGCTCGTTCACCCCCAGCGAACGGCCGTTGTATCTTGATTGTCAAGATAAATTCGTCCGAACAGGGAGCTCATCCGAATGTCCAGCGACATCGAGGCCCGGCTGGGAGCGGCCGTGCAGGCATATCAGGCATCGGTCGACGACTTCGACCGCGAGCTCGCTCGCCTGATGGGAGTGAACGAGACGGACCTGCGCTGCCTGGAAATCCTGATCAATGGGGAGGACGCGGCGCCGAGCACGCTCGCCGTCCAGCTCGGACTGACCAGCGGAAGTGTCACCACCATGCTGGATCGGCTGGAGAAGCTCGACTACCTCAGCCGGCATCCGCACCCCACCGACCGGCGCAAGACCCTGGTCCGGATCACTCCGCGCGCGCTCGAACGCGCCCTCGGGCTGATGGCGCCCTTCCTCGACGACTCCCGCCACATCGTGGCGAAGTACACCCCCGAGCAGCTCGAACTGATCATCGGGTTCCTCGACGCCAGCCGGACCACTCAGGACGAGCACGTCCAGCGGTTACGGGCCATGCCCCCTCAGAAAGCTTGACAATCAAGTGACTTGAAGTTCAAGATATATCTATCGGCGGTCGAGATTCCCGCGATATTCGAGAGCTTCAGGTTTCAGGAGGTCGTCACCATGCACGTCATCATCATCGGAGCCGGTACCGGCGGTATGTGCCTGGCGCACGGCCTGCGTCAGGCGAACGTTTCCGTCGCGGTCTACGAGCGCTACGGATCCCGCAGGGACGGGCTGTACGGCTATCGCGTCGGCCTGGACGCCACCGGCGGGCGGGCGCTCGAGCAGTGCCTGCCGCCGAAGCTGTACGAAACCTTCGTCGCCACCTGCGCTCGGGCGCCGCGCTACTTCAATGTGCTGACCGAGAAGATGCGGACCACGGCCAGCATCGCGCTCGGCGAGGCCGGCGACGGTGAGCGTTCGGTCTCCCGCTCCACGCTGCGCCAGGTGCTGTTCACCGGTATGGACGATGTCGTGACGTACGGGAAGGTGTACACGCACTACACCCAGAACCCCAATGGCACAGTCACCGCGCACTTTTCGGACGGGACCAGCGCCGAGGGCGATGTGCTCGTCTCGGCGGAGGGCACCCGTTCGGCCGTCCGGCAGCAGTACCTGCCGCATGCGGAGATCAAGGACTCCGGCATTACCGCGCTGGCCACCAAAACCGCACTGACACCGGAGATTCGGGCGATGCTCTCGACCGAATTCGAACAGGGCATCAACCTCATCTTCGGCAGGGGCGGCATGATGGGCATGCTGCACGTGATGCAGTTCCCCTGGGACGAGCACGGGCGGCCCCGGGACGGCGAGGATGCGGACCTGCTCAATGTCTGGGATGGCCTGCAGTACGACAACACTCGCGACTATGTGAATCTCTCGGTGTGGAGCGCGCACGACCACTTCCCCGAGGGCGTCACCGAGCTGCGCGGTCAGGAACTCGTGCGGGCGGTGCTTGCCGCGACCACAGGCTGGGATCCCAAGCTGCGCCGCATGATCGAACTGTCCGATCCGGCTTCCGCTTTCCCACTGCGGATTTCGACCTCGGTGCCGATCGAGGCCTGGCAGCCGACCAATATCACGCTGCTCGGCGATGCCATTCACACCATGACCCCGGGGCAGGGTGTCGGCGCGAACACCGCGCTGCGCGATGCCGCACTGCTGTGCCGCAGGCTGATCGCGGTGGAGCGCGGTGAGCAGGAGCTGATCGCCGCGATCGGCGAATACGAGGCCGAGATCGTGCCCTACGGCTTCGCCCGGGTCGCCGATTCGCTCGACAACAACGGCACGAGCGCCGATGATCCGCTGTACCGCCCGGTCATGGGCCGGTTGGCGCTCTTCGCCGCGCGCCGCTACTTCAGCCTGACCGCCAAGATCCCCGCCCTGCGCCGGAAATTCCTGGCAGACCTGCGGGATTACCGCGACGCGTGAACGGTGGCGGGCGCCTCCGGAATATTGTTTCCATGGACATAGTTTCTATGTACAGTAAATAGCGGACGCACTTTCGTCACACCCAGGAGTCAGCCATGACCACTGCACCCACACTCACCGGTCAGGACATCGCCGAGGCCGAAGGGGCGGTCACCGCCCTGCTCGAGGCGACGCTCGCCGCGAACGGATTCACCACCACCAGTAAGGAATACGCCGTCCTGCGCGCACTGGCGACGCGCGGGCCGGTCGCCGAACCGGCCGAGTTCCACGCCTATCTGGCCGGGCAGCGGCAGCTCGGCATCGATGCGGCGGGCGCGGGCGCACTGCTCGGCGGCATGCAGGCCAAGGGGTTTGTCGACGGTTCCGCCGTCGACGGCCCGGGACCGGTGCAGCTCACCGCCGCGGGGGCCGCCGAGCTGAAGACCCTGATGCAGACCGTCGGGCCGCTGACCCGGCCCATCTTCGGCGGGTCCGATCCGGAGGAGCTGGCCACCGCCCACCGGGTGCTGACCTCTGTCATCGAGCGGGCGAAGAAGCTCCGCGAGGGACAGGCGCTGTGAAAACGCCTTAGCCACACAACTATTCGACACCCTCGGGCGCATCGAGGAGTTCCCGCAGCATGGCGGCGAGCTCCGCGGTGCGCCCGCTGTTGTTGCCGCCCAGGGGAGCAGTCAATCGATCCCGCAGGTCGTAGACGAGTTCTATTGTGCACTGGGCGGTTTCGACACCCGAATCGGTCAGGGACAGTTCGACCGCGCGCGGGTCAGCGGTGCTGGCGGTGCGCGTGACCAGCCCGAGCCGTTCCAGGGCGCGCACCAGTTTCGAGATGTAGACGGCGTCGAGACCGGTGAGATCGGCCAGTCGCCGCTGACTCGGGCGGGTGCCGTCCCTGGTCAAGCCGTACAGCGGGGCCAGCACCGAGTACTGGGCCTGGGTGAGTCCGTAGGGCGCGAGGGCACGGTCGAGGGTGGCGCGCCATCGGGTCGACAGCCGCCAGACCAGATAGCCGACGTTCGCGCCCACTTCATCATTGGTATCCGCGTTCTCCATGCCCGCCACGCCGGACAGTTTATATGGCAACTATATGGCCCGGATCAGTCGAAAATTGGGGGGTTGACGACGTTGGCTAAAGCGATTAGCTTTATGGCTATCGCAGTTAGCTTTGAACGAGGAGAGAACGACATGACCGAGTACATCGATATCGACGGCGGCCGGATCGCTTACGACTCGATCGGCGAAGGACCGCTGGTGGTGCTCTCGCACGGCATGGGCGACAGCCGCAAGGCCTACCGGTTCCTGGCGCCGCAGATCGCGGCCGCCGGCTACCGGGTGATCAATACGGATATGCGCGGACACGGCGAATCCAGCATGGGCTGGCCGTCGGTCACCGGCAAGGAGGCCATCAGCCGCACCGATGTGGCCAATGACCTGCTCGCCGTCATCAAGGGGCTGAATGCCGGGCCCGCCGTCATCGTGGGTCACTCGCTGTCCGGCGGGTCCGCCACCATCGCCGCCGCGCAGGGGCCGGACCTCGTCCGGGCCATTGTCGAGATCAACCCGTTCACCCTGGAGCAGAAGGTGAACATCGGTGCGCTGCTGACCAATTCGCACCACCGCCGCGGCATGATCCCGCTGATGGGCACCATGATCTTCAAGAGCGTCGGCCAGTGGCTGAAGTACCTGAACGTGGCCTACCCGACCAAGCCCGCCGACTACGACCAGTACATGGCCGACCTCGCCGCCAAGCTGCGCGAGCCGGGCCGGATGGCCGAATTCATGAAGACCGGTCAGTCGACCCCGGCCGATGCGCAGGCCCAGCTGCCGAACGTGACCCAGCCGGCGCTGATCATCATGGGCACCGCCGATCCGGACTTCCCGAGCCCCGAGGCCGAGGGCAAGGCCATCATCGCCGCACTGCCCGCCGGGCTGGGCAGCCTGGGCCTGGTCGAGAACGGCGGCCACTACCCTCATGCACAGCTGGCTGATCAGACCGCAGCCCTGATCCTGCCGTTCCTGAAGGAGCATGCGTAGTGCCTAGAGTCGGGCTCAGCAAGACCGATGTCGTCGCGGCGGGCGCCGCGCTCGCCGACGACGTGGGTTTCGCGAACCTGGCGCTGAGTCCCCTCGCACAGCGGCTCGGCGTCCGGACGCCGTCGCTCTACAAGCACATCGACGGACTGGCGGATCTGCAGCACGGGATCGCCACGCTCGCCATGGGCGAACTCGATCAATGCGTTCGCGACGCCATGCACGGGCGCTCCGGCAGTGCGGCGCTCGCGGCCTTCTCGAACGCCTTCCGGCACTACGTGGTGGAGCATCCCGGGCGCTACGCGGCCACCGTCGGCGCGACCTCCACCGGGCCCGATGACCCACTGCTGCAATCGAGTACACGCGTCATCGAATCCATTCAGGTGGTGCTGCGCGGCTACGGCATCCCCGAATCCGAGATGGTGCACGCGGTGCGCACCCTGCGCAGCATCTTCCACGGATTCGCCAGCCTGCAGGCGGCCAACGGATTCCAATGGAGCCCCGATGCCGAGGACAGCTTCGACTGGATGATCCGCTTCCTCGACCGCGGCTTCAGCGACGCCGGCAGCGGCTGAGCGGCCGCGGCACGAGGTAGATTCGCCGAAGAGCACAGGTGTCAGCGGTTTTCGGCGGACCATGAGTACATCACCGGCAGTGTGGCCACGGGGAGCATCATGGAAAACTTCGAGTTCGACGGTATTCGCATCGCCTACCTACAGCAGGGCGACGAAGGACCAGCGGTGGTGTTCCTGCACAATGCGGGGTCCTCACATCTGATCTGGACACCGCAGATCACCGCTCTCGCAGGGCGATACCGGGTGTATGCGCTCGATCTGCCCGGCTACGGGAGCTCCGATCAACCGGCCGACGGATTCACCCTGGAGCGGTACACCGAACTGGTGCGGCAATTCCTGCTCGCGCATGAGCTCACCGATGTCGGCCTGGTCGGCAACTGCCTGGGTTCGGCCATCAGCCTCACCCTGGCGCGGCGCAATCCGGGACTGGTCCGTGCGGTCGTCGCGATCAACCCGCTGACCGAATCCACCGCCATGCACGGCGATCTGGGCGCACTGGCGCGCATCACCCGCGGCCTCCCCGCGCTCGGCGCCCGCGTACTCGGCGGCTGGCATACCCCGAAGTGGTTCGCCCGCAGCACCATTCGCTCCTGGTTCTCGAGCGGCCGCAGCTATCGCGAATGCCCCTACGTCGCGCCGCTCTCCGACGGCTTCCCGGCCCGCGCCCTGGTCGGCCTGGTCCGCGACCTGTCCGCCTTCACCGCGCTGGACCAGTGGCCCGATCGCGATCAGCTCCCCCCGATCTGCACGATCTGGGGCACCGAGAACCGCATCCTCTCGTCCGCCGCCGGCCGCACCCTCAATGCCCAGCTCCGCCCCGACCGCGCCGAATGGCTGGACCGCTCCGGCCACGTCCCCATGCTCGAGCGCGCCCCCGAGGTAACCGCCATAGTCACCGACTTCTTCGCAGAAGCCTTCGCTCCCGCCAGACCGACCGCGCAGGACTCAGCTCGAAGCTGAGCGCATCCATCTGGCAATTCGCCCCGTTGTTCGGGTGCGTGGCCAGGCCGGGGCGGGATATCGGATGGGTTGGGAGGGGTGGCGGCCTAGCATGGCGGCGGAGTGGAATGCCCGATCCGATTGCCATAGGAGTCGATGAACATGTTGGCGGCGCGACTACATCTGGGACCTGACCGCAGGCTGGAATTGGATGAGGTGCCGGTACCGGAACCCGGGGCCGATCATGTGCTGGTGAAGGTGGAGGCCGCCGGGGTTTGCCTGTCGGATGTGCATCTCATCGATGGGACTTTGTCGCCGCTGTTCTTGAAGGGCGATGTGGTCACGCTGGGGCATGAGGTCGCGGGGACCGTGCATCAGCTGGGGCCGGGGGTCACGGGCGCGAAGGTCGGGGATCGAGTGCTGTTGCAGGCGGGGGAGTTGCGCAATGGCGCTACCTTCACGCGCGGAGTGGATTACGACGGCGGGTGGGCGGAATACACGCTGGCCCGGGTCGACACGCTGGTGCCGATTCCGGATGAATTGCCGTTCGAGCAGGCGTGCTTCATTCCGGATGCGGTGTCCACGCCGTGGGCCGCCATCACCGCTACCGCCGAGGTGAAAGCCGGTGAGGCGGTGGGTGTCTGGGGTGTCGGCGGGCTGGGTGCGCACGGGGTGCAGTTGCTGCGCCTGGTGGGTGCGGCGCCGATCATCGCGATCGATCCCTTGCCGGCCGCGCGGGAACGCGCGCTCGAATTCGGTGCGGATTTCGCCTTCGATCCGGCCGATCCGGAACTGCGGGCGAAGGTGTGGGCGGCCTCGGGGACCGGGCTCGCCGCCGCGTTCGACTTCGCCGGGGTGGCCGCGGTGCGCGAGCAGGCCGCGATCTGCCTGGCGCCCAAGGGGCGGCTGGTGCTGGTCGGGCTGACCGATAAGCCGATCACCATCGCGCACGGGACGGCGTTCAGTTTCTTTCAGCAGCAATTGCGCGGGCACTACGGGTCGGCGCCGGAGCACGTCACCGAACTGGTGAAACTCCAGGGGCTGCAGCGGGTCGACTTCGCCCGGTCGGTCAGCGCGGTGGTGCCGCTGGCCGATGCCGCCAAGGCCGTGCACGCGCTGGATGCCAAGGAGGGCAATCCGATTCGCATCGTGCTGAAGCCCTGAGGATGGGTGGATCCCGGGGTTCAGGCCAGTCGGCGCTGAAAAGCGTTGGTGGGCTGGGCGGTTGACGGGTCGACGGTGTAGACCGTGAGGTCTGCCGAGGACTGGGTCAGGTCCAAGACCATGAAGCCGAGGTCGGTGAAGTTCTCGTACAGCGACGGGGTGATCCGGGCCGGATCGGTGGCGTGCGCGCCGGAATTGGTTTTGGCCGCTGCGCCGGAACCGATCTGGCGGGTGCCCTTGGTGGCGCCGGTGGGTTCCAGCACCTGCAGGCAGTGGTCGTGCCCGGAGAGCAGGAACTGGGCACGACCCAGCACGTGCGCCTCGAAGAAGTCCTTCACATGCGTTCCGTCAATGGGGCTGATGCTCAATCCCTCGTACTGACCGGCATTTCCGTGACTGCCATTGCTCAGATACGGATGATGCGTGCAGACGATCTTCCACTTGGCGGTGGACTCGTCCAGCGCGCGATCGAGCCAGGCGGCCTGCTCGGTCATGAACTGACCGTCCGCGGCCCAGTACGGCGCGAAGAGCGGAGGCAGGTAGGCCGCAATGGGATTCAGGTCCAGCACGAAGAACTCGACGAGCGCACCGATGGGCACCGTGTAGTAGCGCGACGGCATGAACCAGCGCGGGGAACGCGCGTGATAGGCGACCTCGTGATCACCGCGCAGCAGCCAGCCACCGTCGCCGGGCAGGATCGAACTGTTGTCGTGATTGCCCTGCACCATGATCCAGGGGAAGTCGAGATCGTGGTTGGGGTCCTCGAATTTCGCGCTGAACTGGGCGTCGTCATCGGACCACGGGCCCTGTTCGTAGACATTGTCGCCGAGACCGAGCGCGAAGGAGAACGGCTGCTCGCCGTGCAGGGCGCGGGCGGCATCGGCGACGGCCCACTGCGGCCGGGCGCCGGTGCCCGCATCACCGGTGACGAGAATCCGCAGTGCGGCGGTGTCGGGGAAGGGCAGTTTGGTGATGATCGGCGCGGGCGCGGGTTCGGCCCAGCCCGGCCCGGCGGTCGCGGCTACTGTTGCGATGCCGGCGGCGGTTGCGGCACCGGTCAGAAAGCCGCGGCGGTCCACGGTCATCCAGCTCTCCTCAGCTCAGTTTCTGGTCGACTGACCAGTATTCCCGGTCTCCGAAAAGTCCGCACAATATGACACGTTCGCCAAGGCCATCGACCTTTTGACAGCACCCTTCGCCGATGAGAGTGTTGGTTGTCCGTTATCTCACAATCTGCTCGGCCACAGGGGGACGCCACAATGACGACATTGGCCTCGGGTGCTTTCATCGACTGGGAGCAGCTGATCGGCCAGCCGAAACTCGTCGTCGATCTGGTGAGTTTCCCGATCTTCAGCGCCATCGCCGGTTGGCTCACCAACTGGACCGGCGTCCTGATGTTGTTCTGGCCGCTGTACTTTCGCGGATTCCGCGTCCCGGGCCTGGACATCCTCTACCCGTATCTGCCGCGCCGCGTCCAGGTGCTGCCCACCTTCTCCGGCGACGGAAAACAGCTCGGCTTCCAAGGGTTCATTCCCGCGCGCGCCGAAAAGATGGCCAGCATTTGTGTGGATGTCGCCATTATGCGAATCGGCAGTCCCAAGGACTTCATCCACGAACTCGATCTGGACGGAATTTCCGACTACATCGCCGATGTCGGACGCAAACAGGTGCCGTCCATGGTCAACGAGATCATGAAAAGGGAGAACCCGGATCTGTGGGGCGCGGTGCCCGGCGCGGTCCGCAATGTGCTCTACCAGCGGGTGGAGCGCGAACTGCCGACGCTGGCCCGGCGCGCCTTCGAGGAGCTCGGCGACAATGTCGATCAGCTCATCGATATCAAGGGCTTCGTCATCGGGTACCTGCGGGAGAACCCGCACATCCTGAAGGACCTCACCACCACCATCGCCGCGCCCGAACTCAAGTTCATGGTGCGGATCGGCCTGCTCGGCGCACCGTTCGGTCTGCTGCTGGCGCTGTATATGCATGTGCACCAGAGCATTCCGGTGATCGGGTGGATTCCGAACTGGGCGGTCATCCTGACCGCCGCGGCCGCCATCGGCGTGACCGTCAATGTCATTGCCGTCAAAATGGTGTTCGAGCCCGGCGATCCGCAGCCGCGCTACAAGTACCTGTGGAAGCAGGCGCTGCTGGCCAAGCGGCAGCCGGAGGCCGCGGCCGATCTCGCGCATCTGCTGGCCTATCAGGTGCTCACGCTGCCGAACCTGGCCAAGGAACTGCTCGACGGCACCAATGGCGACAAGACCCGGCAGCTGCTGGAGCGGCTCATCTCCGCCGAGATCCACCGGCAGCTCGGGCCCACCCACACCTTTGTCCGAACCGTGTTCGGCGCACGGCAATTCGACAATCTGACCATCGGCGCGGCGGACGCGGCGGCGGGACTGGCCCCGACCCTGGTCGAGGACGAGGAATTCGCGGCCACCCAGGCCAAGAAGATCGACGAATTCGCCGCCCGCAAGCTCAAGCAACTCACCCCCGGCGAGTTCATGGAGATGTTCTACGCCTCCGTGGAACAGGATGCGTGGCTGCTCTACCTGCACGGCGCCGTGCTGGGCCTGGCTGTCGGCGCGGTGCACCTGGTGATTTTCGGCTGGTAGGAGCGCCTCGGTAAATACAAGCACGCACGCTTGCATTTTTTCCACCGCACTGCGATGCTGACCGGCGACGGCATCCGCCATCGGCGTGCGTGCTGTTCCACACTGCGACAAGGACTTGCGATGGCCGACCTCGAAGCGCTGCTCGCCGACCTCACCGCCGAATGCGGTGATCTGGACCGGCTCGTCGCCGATCTGGATCCCGCCGACTGGCAGCGGGACACCCCCGCGGCCGGCTGGACCATCGCACATCAGATCGGTCACCTGACCTGGACCGATCGCGTGGCCGCCGTGGCCGCCACCGACGCCGTGGCCTTCGACGCACTCGTGCAGGCCGCCCTGCCGAAGGCGCTGACCTTCGTGGACGAAGCCGCCGAAGAGGAAGCGAAGACGCCCGCGCCCGAACTGCTCGCGGCGTGGCGGCACGATCGCGAAACGCTCGTACAGGCGCTGCGCACGGTGCCGGCCGGCGCCAAGCTCCCGTGGTTCGGCCCGCCCATGAGCGCGGCCTCCATGGTGACCGCACGGCTGATGGAGACGTGGGCGCACGGCCAGGATGTGGCGGACACGCTCGGCGTCACCCGAGTACCGACCGCTCGGTTGCGGAACATTGCCCACCTGGGTGTCCGGACCCGGAACTTCGCGTACATCACGCACGGCCGCAGCGCGCCCGAGCACGAGTTTCGCGTCGAATTGACCGCACCCGACGGCAGCACGTGGGCCTGGGGGCCGCAGGACGCACCGCAGCGAATCACCGGACCCGCCTTGGACTTCTGCCTCGCCGTCACGCAGCGCCGTCACCTGGACGATCTCGCACTGCAGGTAGAAGGCGCGGATGCACTCG
Organism: Nocardia sp. NBC_01327; assembly: GCF_035958815.1. NCBI lineage: Bacteria > Bacillati > Actinomycetota > Actinomycetes > Mycobacteriales > Nocardiaceae > Nocardia > Nocardia sp. NBC_01327. Next base: position 435,514 of record NZ_CP108383.1, read on the forward strand.
AATGGCTGGGCCTGGCACAGGCTTTCGCCGGGCCGCCCGGAACAGGCCGGACGGCAGGCCAGTTTTCCTGACCTGCCGTCTGGGCATAGAGCGAGCGAGCGCCACCGTAGGTGCGCCGTGCCTGGTGCCGACCGGACGACATTGGCCGGAGGTTCCTCGATGGCAGTCGAGTTGGCGCTCGCCGCTATCCGCTAATTACCCACCCTTTAGACGCCGGAAACATGCTTGTGCGCCGGCAATCGACTTTCTCATTTCGGACTCCTGAGTCCCGCCTGCCGGTACAGTCGCTGTGATCCTGGTCTCGAGGGCGAGGGGTCCTGCCGCGTGCCGCCGTAACCTGGACGGGCGTACGACTTTCAATGGTGCGGGTCGTGGGCGTCGAAAGACGCAGGGGGACCAGGGGAGAGGGAAAGGAACGCACCAGTCATGTCGCATCAACTCGCGACGCAGGCCGCCCGGACGTCTCGGCGCGCAGCACAGGTGCTCCGCTTCAGCGCCGTCGTCACCGCGGGCATGGCCAGCATCGGTCTGACCGTCGCCGCCGGATCCTATGTCGCCAATGAAATGGCCGGAACACAGAAGTCCGGCACCATGCTCACCACACCCAGCCTGGCACACGGGCAATTTCCGCCACCGGTCAACGGCGGCGGCAACCCGCTGCCCGGACCCGTCACGCCGACCGCCGACACCATCGGTCTCGCTTCATTTTTCACCCCGCACAAGACGGAAATGATTGGGCTGGAGCCGATTCCGGCTGTCGAACCGGGCAAATCCGCCGCCGCTCCGGCCGCCGGGCCGCGACCCAGCGCGCTGGCCGGGCAGATTCGGCTCGGCACCGCCTACGTCGGCGCGGCAGTCGTTCCGGCGCAGCTCAATTCGGTGTCGTTCACGCTGGACACCAATGTCTTCGCGACCGTCGCCGACCTGGTGCTGCACAGCCCGCTGGGCCAGCAGCTCGGCATCGGCTCGGATCCGTCCGCCAATACCCAGCTGCGCACCGATGTGGACACCCGGCGCGGCGAGGTCACCGTGACCTTCTCCGATCCGGCCCTCGGACGCTACGGCGTGCAGTTCGCACCGCACACCGCGCCCGCACCGGCCGACTCGGACACGGCGGCCGCCGAGCTCACCCCACCGGTCGCGACCGACCCGGCCGGGGCGACCGGCCAGAGCATCGGCGGCCGGACCAGCGCCCGCACCGGCACGCTCACTACTGACGGAGACTCACACACCGCCACTGTGTGAGACTTCCCGGTGTGTACGACTACTGCGTGATCGGCGGCGGAATCGTCGGGGTGGCCACCGCGTATCGCCTGCTCGACCGGCATCCCGGCGCAAGCCTGCTGCTGGTCGAGAAGGCGGACGCGCTCGGCGTCCACCAGACCGGCCACAACAGCGGAGTCATCCACTCGGGGATCTACTACGAACCCGGCAGTCTGAAGGCGCGACTGTGCCGGGCCGGGGCACAGCAGACCAAGGAATTCGCGGCCGCACACGATATTCCGTTCCGTGTATGCGGGAAACTGCTGGTGGCCACCGATTCCGCCGAACACGCCCGGATGCTGGCGCTCTACGAGCGGTCGGTGACCAATGACGTGGAGGTGGAACTGCTCGACACCGCGGAACTGGTGCGCCGGGAACCGCGGGTGACCGGGGTCGGCGCGCTGTTCGTGCCGAGCACCGGAATCATCGACTACCAGCGCGTCACCGATGCCCTGGCGGACGAGGTGCGCGCGGCCGGGGGTGAGATCGTACTGGGCGCGGAAGTCACCGCCATCGACGAAACCACCGACGCGGTAACGGTTTCCGGGCCCTCGGGTAGTTGGCGCGCGGCGCGGCTGGTGGTGTGCGGCGGACTGCAGGCCGATCGCCTGGCGCGACTGGCCGGGGTGGATACCGATCTGCGCATCGTGCCGTTCCGGGGTGAGTACTACCAGTTGCCGCCCGAGCGCAGCGATCTGGTGCACACCCTCATCTATCCGATACCGGATCCCGAATTGCCGTTCCTGGGTGTGCATTTGAGCCCGACCATCGACGGCGGGCTCACGGTGGGGCCGAATGCCGTGCTGGGGCTGGCACGCGAGGGCTATCGCAAGGGCAGTGTGGATCTGCGGGATGCGCGCGAGATTCTGGGATACCGCGGATTCCATCGGGTGGCGGCGGCCAATGTCCGCACCGGGCTGCGGGAGATGCGCAATTCGGTGTTCAAGCGCGGTTATCTGGCCGAATGCCGGCGCTACTGCCCGGAGTTGACGCGGCAGGATTTGCTGCCCCGGGAGGCGGGTATCCGGGCGCAGGCGGTGCGGCGGGACGGCACGCTCGTGCACGATTTTCTACTCGAACGCACGGCGCGCTCCGTGCATGTTCTCAATGCTCCCTCTCCGGCGGCGACGTCCGCACTGCCGATTGCCGCGCATATCGCCGCGCAATTGGACGCTTGACCATTCTGTGAATTACCGCAATCCGGTTGTGGATGACGGTTACCAGGACTACATATCCGGGTATCCGTTCATTAAATAGGACTGCTGTAGTACTTTTGTTGGCAGCCGTGGGACAGGGAGCAGCCTATGGGCCACATGAAATACGCGAGCGACGTCGGGGCACCGGTGGAGGTCGCGTTCACGTACACGGACAACCATCAGTTCGTACCGGACTGGGCCTTCGCCGTCGCCGCCTTCGAACCACTCGGAGACAGCGATCACGGCGCGGGCACGGTCTTCGCAGCCACGCTGCGAGTAGGCCTCTGGCATCCCACGGTCGAGTGTGAGATCACCGACTACCGCCGGAACGCGGTCATCGAATACACGCTGCGCAGGCGCAGGACGGGGAAGTCAGCGCACGCGCAGAGTGCTGGAACGAGCGAGGGCGGCGGCGGTGTGCAGGACACCGGCGTCTGCTGTTCACCCCTGTGCGTCATCACCCTGCGATTCGATCCGCTGGGCTACGGTCGAGCGGTGCTCACCTCGGAAACCGAGTACTGGACCCCGCGTGGGCTCACCGGCCGCCTGCTCTCCCGAATGCTGGCTGCCGCCGTACAATCGGCCGTGCGACGCACCGAATCGCAATTGCGAAGGGAGATAGAGGAATTCCACGGAACGGATCTTGTCGGCCGGATTGCGTAGGGTTGCGAGCATGATCATCGTGAGCACCGACGGATCGTGCCTGCGTAACCCGGGCGGGGCCATCGGCTGGGCGTGGGTCAATCACGCAGGCGGATCGGCCAGCGGCGGTGCGCCTTCGGGCACCAATCAGATCGCGGAGCTACGTGCCCTATTGGAGGCCATACGCGCGCACAGCAGCTCCGAACCACTGCTCATCGAGAGCGACTCGCTCTATGCGATCAAGTGCGCCTCCGAATGGATCAACAGCTGGCGCCGCAATGGGTGGAAGACCTCCACCGGTGGTCCGGTGAAGAACCTCGAGCTGATCCAGCAGATCGACAGCGCCATCTCCACTCGGCCCGGACCCGTGCGTTTCCGCTGGGTGCGCGGTCATGTGGGCAATTACTTCAATGAGCAGGCCGATCAGCTCTGCGGTCAGGCCGCCCGTGAGGTCGCCGCCTCCGGGGTAGGCACCGACCCGGTGGTGACGGCGCCCGCGCCCATCCCGAGTGAGCCCATCACCGAACCCATTCCGGTGGAACCGACCACCGAACCGATTCCGGTGGTCAGCCCTGTCGAAACGGTTTCGGCTGCTCCCGAAGTCGCGGGAAGCGGGGCGGCGCATCCCGCGCCCGCCACGCCGCGCCGGCGGGTCGCCGCGGCGAAAACTCCGGCGCCCGACGCACTCACCCTGTTCTAGCGAACAAGGAAATTTGGGGGCTTCGCCCCCAAACCCCCTAGGACGGCGAACGCGGACTCCGCCCGGAACCCCGAAAGGACAACGGGCAGGGGCCCGCGACCCGAATGTGGGGGCCCGAGAGTGGGGCCCGAGAACCGCGACCGAATGTGGGGGCCGGAAACCTGCGACCCGAATGTGGGGCTCTACGAATGAGAGCCGCCCCCGGTGATCACTCACCGGGGGCGGCTCTTTTCGGTTCGGACTACTTGGGAGCTGCCGGAGTTGTCGGCGCTGCCGGGGCCGGGGCACCGGGGGTGGCGGGTGCGCCCGGGGTGGCCGGAGCTCCCGGGGTGGTGGGCTGGCCGCTGCCGGGCTGATCGCCGGAGGGGGCGGTGCCGCCGGGGACCAGTGGGTTCTGGGCGTTGTTGCCCTGCGAGGGCAGGTTGTCGAAGTTGGCTACCTTCCACTTGCCGCCGTCCTTCTCCATCTCGGCGATCGCGCCGATGGTGAGGGAGTCGGGCTGCGCGGCGAGCTGGCTGGTGCGATTCTGCGTGAGCACCACCATGACCTTCGCCTTATCGCTGTCACCGGAGACCCAGCCACAGTGAATCTCGCTCAGGGTGGACTTGACCTTGACGCTGACCATGGCGTCGCGGAGGCCGTCGGTGGTGGAGTTGAACATCTTGGCGAAGTCGCCGGTGGAGAGGTTCTTCACGTTCGTGAAGTAGTCGTCCAGGTGCGCCGCGTCGTAATTGGTGACGGTGGTGCCGAAGTCGCAGGCGGTGGCGGTAGCCGAATCACGCTCGGACAATTCGGTACTGCGGTCGCCTGCCTTGAGCCAGAACACCACACCGGCGGCAACGGCCGCGATCAGCACGACGCCCGCGGCGATCAGTGCGAGGACCGGTACGGCCAGGCTGCCGCCGGGAATGCCGGAGCGCTCGGGCTTCTCGGGCTTCTCGGGCTTCTCGGGCTTCGCCGCGGCCTCGACCTTGGCCGACTCCGCTGCGGGTGTGGCGGCAGCGACCGGAACCTCGGCGGCGGGAGCCGCATCCTCGACCTTTGCGTCCTCGACCTTTGCGTCCTCGACCTTTGCGTCCTCGACCTTTGCGTCCTCGGCCTTCTTGGTCAGGTCCGTGGTCTCGGCCGTCTCGCCCTCAGGGGCGGCTGCCGTCTTCTCGGCATCAACCTTTCCCGTGTCGGCATCGCCCCCCGGTGTCACGGCGACGGGCTCGGCGGCCTCGTCATTGTTCTTCTTGTCCTGGGCGGCGTCATCCGACATTGGATCGATCCCCACACTTTCCCGGCGCGCTGCGGACGCGCCAAATAGGTTCAGTCAGGCGAGTATGCCGAACCCGGCAATGAAACCGCCAGGTCGGATTTGTCTCACCGCACCAGCGGTGGAGTTTGTCTGCACCGGTCACTTGATCGGCGGCAGGGTGCGCTCGTTCGGGTCGGCGCCGGCGGGCGGCAGCGCACCGTTGTCCGGGATATCCGGGCGAGGCGCATTGCCGGAGCCGCGAATCTGCTGATCCGCAGGCGCATTGGTGCAGTAGCTGGCCCAGCGCGGCAGGGTGTTCTCGGTCGCGACTTCGGTCCGAACCTTAGCGGTGCTGTAATCGCAGTACGGCCGGGGCCAGATATCCGCGATCGTATAGAACTCGTTGTCGTGGGCGGGGACGCCCATGGCCGAGGTGCCGACCACCAGCGCCGGGAACAGCGCGCGCAGGGCGGGGAGTCGCAATTGCGCGGCCTTGGTGACCGCCGCGAAATTGGTCAGCAGGCTCGACATCGGGTCGGCGGTCTTGTCCAGTACCGCCCCGAGCTGCTGGAACTGCGCCGGAGACTGCTCGAGCAGCTTCTGCAGCTCGGCATTGGCATCGTTGAACTGCTGGAACAGTACGCCCGAATTGCGAGTCAGCGTACCCAGATCCGGCTGCGCCATCGAGGTGGTCGAGGTGATGGTCTGCAGATTCTTGATCAGGTTGACGGTCTGCGGGAGCAGATTGTCCAGTCCGGTGGTGGCCGTGCTGATGCCGTCGATGAGCGAACGCAGCTGGTCGGGCCCGCCGGAGAGCGCGGTGTCCAACTCGGTCAGGATGGTGCTGAACTTATCCGGATCCACCTGGGCGATCAGCGCACTGGAATTGTCCAGCACCGACCACACCGGTGTCGGCGTCTTCACCTTGTCCGGGTCGAACTTCACGGTCGCGCCATTGCCCAGATACGGGGCCTGATCTGACTCGGGCCGGAAGTCCATGTACTGCTCACCCGCGCCGGAGAGCGAGCCCACCGATACCAGGGTGTCGGTGGGGATCTTGTACTTCGTGTCGATCTCGGCGGTGGCGGCGATGGCCGAACCGCTGTCGATCAGCTTGATATCGGTGACCTTGCCGATGCGGTAGCCGCGCAGGGTCACGTCATTGCCGGCCTGCAGACCGCCGGAGCGGTCGAGATTCACTGTCACCCGGTAGGTTTCACGCAGCGGGTTCACGCGCATGACACTCACCGCCAGATAGGCGGCGCCGACCAGCAGGATGAGCACGAGCGCACCGTTGGACACCAGATTCCGGTGCTGCTTCACCCAGTTCACTTGTGGCCCCCGTTGACCCGTCCGTAGATGATCTGCAGCACCTGGATGAGGCTGCCCCCGAAGTCGTTGAGGTCGCGCAGATCCCAGAGTTTGCTGTTTGCCGGATCGGTGAGTGCACCGATGTCGAGCATGGTGGCGGTCGCGGAGACGGCCAGCGTATTGCCCTTGAAGGAGGCGTCGACGGCGGGCCGGATCTCGTGCAGGCCGTCGAGCATGGGCCCGAAGTTCTGCGAGGTCTGCGACAGCGCGTTCATCAACTGGTGCACATTGTCGAGCAGCCCGGCGAGCTGATCGGAGGTGGTGTTGGCGTAATCACCCAGGGCCGCACTGGTTGTCGAGACCTTGGTGAGCAGATCGCCGATGGCCTGGTTGTTCTCGGCGATGGCGCCGATCATGCTGGGCAGGCTGTTCGCCACCTGGCCGAGCTGGTCGTGGTTCGCCTGGAGCGTATCCGCGAGTGAGTCGAAACCGGCGAGCACACTGTCCACCCGCTTGCTGTTGGCATTGAGATTGCTGATGACGCTGGTCATCTGGGTGAGCACGGACCCGAGCTGCTGACCGTGACCGCCGACGATGGAGTCCAGCTCGGAGGTGAGCTTGGACAGGCTGGCGATACCGCCGCCGTTGAACAGCATGGAGATCGAGAGCAGCAGATCCTCGACGGTGGCGCCTGCCGAGGTATTGGTCAGCGTGCCACCGTCTTTGAGCAGCGCCTGGCCGGTATCGGTCTTCGGCTTGGACACCGCCACGAAGACATCACCCAGCGGAGTCGCCTGGCGCAGTTCGGCGGTGGAGTTGGCCGGCAGCGAAATATCCGTGCGGATGGCCAGATCCACATTCGCCTTGAAATCCTTGGTCGTGATCTTGGTGACGACGCCGACGTCGGAACCACCGATCTTGACCTTGGCCTGGTCCGGCAGATTCAGCGCATTGTCGAAAACCGCATGGACCGTATAGGTATCGCCGCCGACGCCGGGCTTGGGCAGCGGCAGTTTGTCCACGGTCAGGGCGCAACCGGACGCGCCCAGCGTGGCCGTGACGGCGAGCGCCACCAGCGCATGACGAGAGCGCCTGGCGAACAGCACCTCTCGGACGAATCGACTACTCATTTGGTCAGTCCCAACATGGCCGCGGTCAGACCGAAGTCAGGTCCGAAATCTTCCATCTTCCCGGTGCGGCAGCCGTCCGACCGCATCTGGATGCGCTCGCAGAAGGTGCTGATGATCTCGCCGGAGAGCGCGGTGCCGATCACGGCGTGCAGGCGGATGAACTGCCCCTGCCGGTTCACCGAGCGATCCAGGTTCTGCATGAGCAGCGGCGCGGTATCGACGACCTCGACCAGGCCGGTCGCGTTGGCGCGCAACTGGTTCGTGACATTGGTCAGACCGGTCAGGGTGCCGTTGAGCTGATCGGCGTACTGCGAGAACGCGCCACTGGTATTGGCCAGGAAGCCGTTCAGCTGATCCAGCGTGGCCTGCAGGCCGGGGGCCTGGTCGGCCAGCAGACCGGTCATCTGGGTGATGTTATTGCTGAAGTCGCGCACCGACTGGTCGTTATCGGCCAGCATGGTGGTCAGCTCGTTCAGCTTGATGATGATGGTCGAGACGGCGTCCTTGTTGTCCACGCCCACCTTCAGCGCACCCGACAGCGCAGTGAGGGTGTCGCGCATCTTCTCGCCGTTGCCGTTCATCATCGGGTACAGCACGCGGCCCGACAGCGGGCCGATGCCGTCCTGCCCCGGCGTCGGCTTGAGCGCCGCGGCGAAGGTGTCGATGGTCTTGATCATCGTGTCCAGCTCGACCGGGGTCTTGGTCTGCTGGGTGGTCAGATGCGAACCGTCCTTGAGAGCGTCACCGCCGGTGTAGCGCGGGGTGAGCTCGATATGCCGGTCGGTGACGATGGAGGGCGAGATCAGCGCGGCGATCACGTTTTTCGGGATCTTCACCCCGCCGTCCACAGTCATATGGACTTCGACGTACTGACCCTTCGGCACGATCTTGTCGACCTTGCCGACATCGAGCCCGAGCACGGTGATCGGATTGCCCTCGAACATGCCCGCGATATTTTCGAAGTCGGCGGTGAAGTGCTGGGTCTGCCCGACCGCATCCTTCACTCCGAGCGGCACGATCGAGCAGCTGCCCACCGCAAGGGCGGCCGCGCCGATCATGGCCAGCTTGGTGATCCTGGCTGCGATTGTCATTTGTGGCACCCCTCGTTCACCTGTACGCCGCACAGCCAGTTGTCCGGGAACAGCCACGGCAGGGCGACCTCGCCGTAATTGCCGTTGCCGAAGGCATTATTGAACGTCCGCACCGACACCGGCATGATCGACAGCAGTCGATCCAGGTTGTCCTTGTTCTTCTGCAGGCCGTCGGCCATGGTGTTGAGCTGCTGCAGGGTCGGGCCGAACTGATTGTTGTTGTCGGCGCCGATCTGCTGCAGCTGCCGGCTCAGGGTCGCGACATTGTCGAGCAGTGAGCGCAGCAGACCCTGTCGCTCCATCACCCGGTTGGCGATGGCCTGACCCTGGGTGATCACCAGCAGCACACTGTTGCTGTTGTCGCCGAGGATCTTGGTCACCCGGTCGAGATCCTTGAGCAGCTTGTCGACCGAATCCTTGCGATCGTTCAGGGTTTTGGCCAGCGCGCCGACGGAATCGAGCGCCTGCACCGTGAGCTGCGGGCTGTCACCCATCTGCTGATTGATCAGATTCAGCGAATCCGCCAGCTTCTTGGTGTCGAGCTCCTCGAACTTCGGCGTGCCCTCCTGCACCACATCGGCCAGGTTGTAGGGAACGGCGGTATTGGACTTGGGGATTCGATTGCCCTTGAGTCCGGAACCGTCGCCCGGCACCAGATCGACGAAGCGGGCGCCCAGCAGGGTCGCCATCTTGATCGTCGCGTGCGCGTCAGGGCCGAACTTCACCGAGTCCTTGACCGAGAGGGTGACCAGCACATGGTCGCCCTCGAGTTCGGCGCCGGAGACGGTGCCGACCGAAACGCCGGAGATGGCCACCTTGTCACCGGTTTTGATGCCGGCGGTCTGCACGAATTCCGCCTTGATGCTGTTCTCACCGATGCCGAGTGACCGGTACACGGTGGAGCCGAGCAGCAGGGCGACGATCAGACCGGCGCCGAACAGACCGAGCCAGAAATTGCGATTGGCGCTGAAGCGAGATTTGAGTTTCGTCATCATGGACGGCACACCGCCGAGTGGGAATTGCCGCCGATCTGGTTGAACAGACCGCGCGGGAAGAGGACACCGTACAGCGAGACATCCAGGCTGCAGATGTAGGCATTGGCGTAGGCGCCGTTCTGGGTGAACTTGCCGACATTGCTCAGGATCGCGGGCAGATCCACGGCCCCCTGATCCAGCTTGGCGCCATTGGCCAGCAGCAGGGTCAGCGCATCCGTGGTGGAGCTCTGCGCCAGCGCCAGCTTGGGCTGGATCAGACCCATCATGGACACCAGAGACGTTGTCGCATCGGCGATCTGCACGGTGGAGGTCTGCAGCGACTGGCCCTGCGCGTAGAGGCCGCCGATCAGCGAGCGGGTCTGGGTCACCAGGGTCTCGAGTTCGTCACCGCGCTTGGCCAGACCGGACATCACGCCGGACAGGTTGGTGATGACATCGGAGAGGATGGCATCACGCCGCTGGAAGTCGCTGGCCAGCGCCGCGGCCTGAGTGATGAAGCCGCTCAGCGAGACTCCGTCACCCTGCAGCGCCTGGATGAAGGTGTTGGAGAGGTCGTTGACCTGCTGCGGCTGCAGCACCTGGAACAGCGGCTGGAAACCGTTGAGCAGTGCGGAGATATCGAAGGACGGCTCGGTGCGTTCCACCGGGATCGCGCCCTTGTTCTGCAGCGGCGTATGCGAACCGCCCGGCTTGGTGTCCGGGGCCAGTGCGACATAGCGCTGGCCGATCAGGTTCTGGTACCGGACCAGCGCCTTGGTATCGCCGTACAGCGTCTGATCCTTCTGCACGATGAAGGTCACCAGCGCCTGGTTCTTCTTGTCCAGGTCGATCTTCTCCACCTTGCCGACGCGCACGCCGGCCATGCGGACGTCATCGCCCGCCCGCAGGCCGAGCACATCGGTGAAGGTGGCGGAGTAGGTGTTGGTGGGTCCGTTGACGGTGCGCGCCAGCGTGTTCCAGATGACCGCGGTCACCAGGATGGCCACGATGGCGAAGATGCCGAACCCGATCAGCGGTTTGCGAATGCTCACTTAGCCGCCCCGCTTTCGGAAACTTGCAACGTTCCACCCCTCAGGATCGAGCTCAGCAGCAGGTATTCGGCCGCTGTCGGACGACGGCCCAGTATCGCGGTGATCGCATCGTCGCCGGTGAAGGAGATCGGTGCGGCCTGCTGCGGCGCCGCGGCCGGATGGATGGGCAGCGCGGCCGGAGCAGCCGGGGCGGCGGGATCGGCCGGTGCGGCCGGAGCCGCGGGATCAGCCGGTGCGGGTGCGGCCGGGAACAGGTTCGGGAACAGTCCCTGCAGCGGGGTGCCCGCGAACGGGTTGTTCGGCTGCGCCGTCTTCGGATCCGGCAGCAGTGAATCGGTGGTGTTCAGACCCGGAATGGTCGGGAAGCCCGGCGGCGCCGGAAGTTTCGGCAGGCCGGCCGCCGAATCGAGCGCCTTGGGCCGCATCGACTCCGGCAGGGTGCCGGGATCGGAGACCAGCGGCGCGGTGGCACAGCTGGGTCCGGCGAGGTCGCCGTAGCGCGGGCAGTCGTCACGGGTGTACGGCTTGTACGGCGTGAAGGTGATGCCCATATTCCAGGCCATCTGACGCTGCGGACCCCAGTTGAAGGTCGAGTTCAGCTTGTGGATGGAGCTGTTGAGGTTCGCGATCGCCTGCGGAATGGAGGACGGATCGTCCGAGAGCGCGCCGAACAGGGCACTGGTGCCCGTGGTGACGTCCTTGCCCAGGTTGGGGTTTCGGGCGAACAGCGAATTGACCTTGTCCACGGTGCCGCTGGCTCCGGTGATGAGCGCGACCAGATCGGCGCGGCGATCGGCGATGGTCTGCGCCGTCTTCACCGAATCGGCCAGCACGCTCATCAATTCCGGTGCGGACTGGTTGAGCGCGTGGAACGAATTGGAGAAATCAGTCAGCGTCGTACCGAGATCGGGGACCGCGCCGCGCACACCCTGCAGCCAGTCGTCGACCCGCACAATGGTGGAGCCGGGCGCGCGGCCGCTGCCGTCGAGCGCGTAGGAGAGCGTGCCCAGTACCCGGCCGAACTGCACCGGATCGATCTTGGTGAAGATATTGCGCACCGTGGTGAGCGTGTCCTGCAGCGCGATGGTGCCTTCGGAGCGGTCCTCGGCGATCTGCGAACCCTCCTTCAGGTGCGCGGAATCGGCTCCGTTGTAGACGAGTTCGACGGAGGTGACGGCGAACAGGTTCGAGGGCACCACGCGCGCGGTCACATTCGCGGGGATGCCGGAGGTGTACTCCGGCTTCATCTCGATGTGCACCTCCTGCGCCGCACCCTGGTCGGCCACCGACACATCCTTGACGGCGCCGACGAGGATGCCGCGGAACTTCACGTCCGCATTGGAGGGCAGGCCGTCACCGGTGGTGGTGAGATTCGCGGTGACATTGACCTTTTCGACGAAGTAGCCCTTGTACCGCGCCATCAGGAAACAGAGGATGATCGCGAAGACGATGAGCCCGGAAACGCCGGCGATGAGCAGCTGCCGCATGGTCGGGCCGCGCCCGCTCGGATCGATGATCATGGTGTTCGCCCCCTATCCCGAGATCCGGATGCCGGGGTTGACGCCCCAGATGGCCAAGGTGATGAACAGGTCCGCGAAGACCACCGCGATAATGCAGTACTTGATGGCGCGACCGGCCGCGACACCCACGCCCTCCGGGCCGCCCGAGGCGAAAAACCCGTAGTAGCACTGGATGAACGTGGTGATCGCGACGAAGATGATCGCCTTCAGCAGTGAGTACAGCACATCGACCGGCACCAGGAACTGATAGAAGTAGTGCTGGAATGTCCCGGACGCGGTGCCGCCGATCAACTGCACGGTCAGCGAGCAGGAGATGTACGCGAACGGCAGGGCCAGGCAGTACAGCGGCACGATCGCGATCATGGCCGCGATCATCCGGGTGCTCACCAGGTACGGAAGCGGCCGGATGGCAACCGATTCCAGCGCGTCGATCTCCTCGGAGATGCGCATGGCGCCCAGCTGTGCGGTGAACCGGCAGCCCGCCTGCGCCGCGAAGGCGAGGGTGGCGAGCATCGGGCCGAGCTCACGCGTGGTGGCGAACGCCGAGATGGCGCCGGTGAGCGGGCTCAGGCCGAGCAGGTTCAGCGAGGTGTAGCCCTGGATGGCGACGGTCATACCGCCGAACGCCGACAGGATGAGCACCACGCCGATGGTGCCGCCGCCGACGATGAGATTGCCGTTGCCCCAGGTGACATCGGACAGCAGTCGCCAGACTTCCTTGGGGTACTGCTTGAACGCCATCGGCATGGAGCCGAGCGAGCGCAGGAAGAAGAAGACCTGGTGACCGATGCGCGCAATGAAGTCGCGCGGCGACGTGGCGACGCCCTTGATCCGTTGGAACGGCCGCAGCAGCGGCGGAACATACGTTGCTGACACGACTCTCAGACCATCTGTGGTGGGAAGAGGGAGTTGTAGACCTGAGTGAGGATCAGGTTGACGCCGAAGAGCATGACGGCGGACATGACCACGGCGGTGTTCACCGAGTTCGCGACGCCGCCCGGGCCGCCGCGTGCGTTCAGCCCGGCATCGCAGGCGATGATCGCGGCGAGCAGGCCGAAGATGAGCGACTTCAGCAGCGCCACAAACAGATCAGTGGTGATCGCGAAGGAGGCGAAGGTTCCGACGTAGGACCCGGGGGTGCCGCCCTGGGCGAAGATATTGAAGACGTAGCCGGTCAGGAAGCCGACGAAAACCACGAAGCCGCACAGGAGTACGGAGACCAGCATGGCGGCGCCGAGGCGGGGGGCGACCAGGCGGCGCAGCGGGTCCACGCCCATGACGCGCATGGCGTCGATCTCCTCGCGGATGGTGCGCGAGCCGAGATCGGCGCAAATGGCGGAGCCGACCGCGCCGGCGATCATGAGCGAGGTGACCAGTGGCGCACCCTGCTGAATGATGCCGAGGCCGTTGGCCGCACCGATGAACGAGGTCGCGCCGACCTGTCCGGCGACGGAGCCGACCTGAATGGACACGATCACGCCGATCGGAATGGCAACCAGCAGTGTGGGAGCCGCCGCGACATTCGCCATGAAGGCGCACTGTCTGACGAACTCCGCGTAAGGGAAGCGTTTCCGGAAGATCGCGACGAACAGTTCGACAACGGCGGCGACTCCCATCGCCATCATCCGTCCACCGGTCTCGAGCGACCGTTTGGGATGGTCCTCCCAATACCCCTTGGCCCAGCCGACGGCGGCATTAACCCTTGACTCCGTTGGGCTCCCCTGCCCGTCCAGACTCTTCGTCAACTGCACTCTGACTACCCCTCTCGACGCCGGGTTACCCGCCACCGGCGACTGTTTGCTTGACGCACCTTACTACGGAGTTAGGAAAAACACACCAGGCGTTGTGGTTCCGGTCATAGAGGCGGATCACTTTCTCTGAACGGTTGTGAACAGGCACATCACGGTTGGTTCACAACCCAAAGAACCAGGCAGACATCTAGAACTTGTTCTAATTTCCGAGTATGGGCAGAGACGTTTCGGTTGAAGTGAAGCCCCATTGGGTAAGAATTAATGGGAGAGAATTTATCGGAAATCCGGCCGAGTTATGCATAAATCCCATAACTGCATCCAACTCGGTATCACTGTGCAACGCGCGCAGGACACGGCTGCGCAACATGTGGCAGTACAAGCAGCCTCGCGGGACGAATACTGACAGGATGTGTTCCGCAGCTTTTTTCGAGCGGCTTCCGACGTCTGGAGGGACATGATCAGGAAACTCGCCGGTATGGCCGGCGTCTTCGCTTTTGCCGTGAGCACCGCGATGTTCGGCGCCGGGGCTGCGAACGCCGATCCCGCACCGGCAGTCATCGGCGGTGGCTCCGGCATCGTCATCGATGACATGTTCGAGTGCACCGTGACCACCATCGGTCACGACGGGGCCGGGCGGCTGGTCGGTATCACCGCGGGACACTGTGGTGACCCCGGAGCCCAGGTGTTCGCCGAAAAGGATCGCGGCGCAGGGCAGATCGGGAAGTTCGTGTACTCCAATCACGATCTGGATTACGCGGTCATCGAGTTCTTCCCGGATCGGGTCATTCCGGTGAATCGGATCGGCAATGTGGCAATCACCGGAATCGGCGGGCCGCCGAACTTCCCGATGATCGTGTGCAAAGAGGGACGGACCACCGGTAATACCTGTGGCCTCTCGTGGGGTGACGTCTTCGCGACCAATGTCGAGACGTGGAGTCAGATGTGTGTGGTGGAGGGCGATTCCGGGGCTCCGGTCGTCGTCGGCACCACCCTTGTCGGCATGGTGAACGCCTACCTGGCCCTCGCCTGCTTCGGCCCCGAGGTCGGGACGAATATGTCCTCGATCATGGGAGACCTGAACGGACGCGGCCAGATCGGCTCGGGGTACAACCCCATATAGATTGCCTCCGCTCCGTCGGAACGAGACCGAGAAGCCCGGCCGGACAACATGTCCGGCCGGGCTTCACTGTTCCCCGGGGGAAGTGGCCTCAGAGGGTCGAGACGCAGACGACGAGTTTGCGCTCGTCGTATACATAGCCCTGGTTGCCGACATTGCAGTCGTCGACGCTGGTGCTGTTCTTCAGGATCGAGAGCACCTTGACCCCGTCGGCCGCGCCGCGGGTGCTGCAGTCGATTCGCTTGGGGTCGTCACCGCTGCCCTTGGCGCCCAGATCGAGGCAGTCGCCGATGACCCAGTCGATATCGAGGCAGATCGCGCCGGTCTCGATGCCGGAGAGGGTCTCGTAGTACGCCTGGTCGACATCGGTGGGGCATTGGGAGTTGGTGGGCGCCTTGGCGACCACCTTGTAGTTGGAGTCCTTGCTTCCACAGGTGGCGTGCTTGATGGTGGCATTGTCGGTGGTGCCACCGAGTTTCACGCAGTCGCCGATGCTGGCCTGGAAGTCGGTATCGCCGCCGCGGTCGGCGGGCGGGGTGGAGGGTTTGCCGCTGGGGCCCGGCTTGCCGGTGGGCTTCGGCGTGGTGCCGGGCGCCTTGGTCGTCGAGACGGCCGAGTCCAGTCCGGGGGGTGCCGCAACCGGGCTGCCGGAAATGGTGGAGCCGCAGGCTGCGAGCAGCAGGGCGGCGGCGGAGAGGGCCGGGACGGCGATCCGGGCGGAGATCTGCTGACGCAACACGAACTTGTCCTAAATTTGAGGTACACCAAGCTTTGAGTCTTGCCATGCATACACGACGTATCGGACACCGTCGACTCACAGCCCGCACACAGGGTTCCGGTCGAACCCCGGGTAGTAGTGAATACGTATAGGAGAGCATGAGTACCGCCGCCCAACCGGTCGGTCCCGAGACCCTGCACCAACCTCGGCTGGTACTGCTGCATGCCCTGGCCGCGGGCATCGATCTCGAGCGGTACTTCCGCCGGCGGCACGAACGGCACGGCGATCCGTTTCTGATGCGCTTCCCGTCCTTCGGGTCGGTGGTCTTCACCGGCACGCCCGAGGGCGCGCGCGAATTGTTCCGGGCGCCGGTCGAACTGCTGGCGCCGCCGCTGCCGAATCCCATCGAACCGATGGTCGGCCCGGCGTCGCTCATCCTGGCGCGGGGCGAGCGGCATCGGCAGGAGCGCGCGGTGCTGGCGCCCGCGTTCCACCGGAATCGAATCAGCGCCTACGGCACTGTCATTCGGGATACGGCGCGGGCCGAGCTGGCGGGTGAGCGCACCGGGCGGGCCTGGCGCGCGGGTACCCGCATCGATGCCCGGGATGCGGCGCGCGCCATGACATTACGGGTGATTCTGGCGGCGGTGTTCGGTATCGACGAGCCCGAGCTGCTGGCCGAATACACCTCGGCCACAACGGAATTCCTGACCTCCTTCGGCACGCCGCTGTTCGCGGTTCCGGCCTTGCGGCGCAATATGTTCGGATTGTCGGGCTGGGAGCGCTTCCTGGCCGCGCGGGATCGGCTCGACGGCCTGATCGATACCGAGGTCGCGCGGCGACGGGCGAGGGACTGCAGCGGCACGGGCGCCGAACAGGATCTGCTCGGCATGCTGCTGGAGACCCGATACGAGGACGGCAGCGCCATGACCGACGCGGACCTGCGCGAACAATTGCGCACCCTGCTGGTCGCCGGGCACGAAACCACGGCGACGGTGCTGGTGTGGGCGCTGTACCGGCTGCACCGTTCGCCGGAGACGCTCGCGCGATTGCGCGCCGAACTCGCCGCGGCCGGACCGGATCTCGATCCGATCGAGATCGCGACACTGCCGTACCTGGATGCGGTGTGCCAGGAGACGCTGCGCCTGCATCCCCCGGTGCCGATCGTATTGCGCAGGCTCACCGGTGATTTCGTATTCCGCGGCACCACGATGGTGGCGGGGGACACCATGGGGCTGTCGGTACAGCTGCTGCACACCGACCCCGAAGTGTGGAGCGAGCCACAGCGATTCCATCCCGAGCGGTTTCTCGAACGCCGCTACGGTCCGTTCGAGTTCGCACCGTTCGGCGGCGGGCACCGGCGCTGCGTGGGTGCGTCGCTGGCCGATTTCGAATTGCGGATCGTGCTGGCCACGGTGCTCGGTGCTGTGCGGTTGCGGCTGTCGCCGCGGTTCGCGCGCGGGCGGGTGCCGTGGACGGTGCCGCACAATATTGCGACCGGTCCGCATGCGGCCATTACCTTCGAGGCCCTCGAACCCTGATGCGACTCCAGTGATTTGCCTCACATCCAGGTTTGAGTATGCGGGTGCATAGGCGTGGGACACACCCGTGACCCGTTTCGGGAATCGCCGATGCGAACGGCGCTAATGCGCCAGCAATTCGCCCGTGGACAGTGGAGTGACCTGAACCACACCAGTGGGTCGGTATGAATAACTGCCACAAGCCAATTGGAATGCCTCTGCTCGCACGGTAGTAATGGATGCGGGGTTGGGACCTACAGCGGGCGGACTGCGCCTGCAATCTGCGTGTTGAACGAGGATCGAGAGGACCGAGAGCTGTGCGCATCACCCGGTACGGACTGATTTCCCTCGCCGTCATTGCGGCGACCGGAGCCGTGGTGGCAGCGCCCGCCTCAGCGACCCCGCTATGGCCGGGCGGCCCGGAGATTCCGGGTGTGCCCTCGGCGGTCATGCCGCAGCCCGCGCCCGGCGATCTGCCGACCGCGCCCGGCGCCAATTCGCCGCTGCCGCCGGCCAATTTCGCGGCCCCGAACATCAGCCCCGGCGACGGGGACGTGGTGGGCGTGGCGCAGCCGGTCATCATCAACTTCAAGGATCCGGTCAGCGATCACGCCGGTGCGGAGAAGGCGATCCGGATCACCTCGACCAACAAGGTGGACGGCCACTTCTACTGGATGGGCGATAAGCAGGTTCGCTGGCGGCCCGAGGACTTCTGGCCGTCGGGCACCAAGGTCACCGTCGAGGGCGGCGGCACCAAGGTCGCCTACGAGATCGGCGACGAGTTCATCGCGACCGCGGACGACAACACCCACCAGATCGTGGTCACCCGCAATGGTGAGGTCGTGAAGACCATGCCCACCTCCATGGGCAAGACCGGGCACGAGACCCCCAACGGCACCTACATCGTCAGCGAGCGCAATCGCAAGATGATCATGGATTCCTCGACCTACGGTGTGCCGACGACCGATCCGCAGGGCTACAAGCTCGAGGTCGAGTACGCCACCCGCATGTCCAACAGCGGCATCTTCATTCACGCCGCCCCGTGGAGCGTCGCACAGCAGGGCTACTCCAACAGCTCGCACGGCTGCCTCAATGTGAGCACCGACGATGCGAAGTGGTACTTCGACAATGTGAAGAAGGGTGATCCGGTGGTGGTGAAGAACACCAGCGGCGGCACCTTCAGCACCAGCGACGGCTGGGGCGACTGGAATTAAGGCGTAAGCCCCAGCCCAGCACAAACTTTCGCAGGCCCCGCCCGTAATGGGCGGGGCCTGCGGTTTATTTCAAGGGTGAAGCTGTCCCCGCGGCCGGGCCACGTCTTCGGGACGGCCCGCCGCGCACTTATCGGTGGGCCGCTCACCAGATCGCCGCAGATTCCTTGCGCGGCAAGCCGGTAAGTTCGCGGCTGGACGGAGGGGGGCCGTGCCGTCGCGGCGGGCGGGCGGCATCGCGCCGACATTCAGGCGAGGCGCTGGGTGGTGGGGGCGTACTGCTCCAGAGTGATTCCATTGGAAGCGTGGTTGAGGGGCTTCATGATGGAGCGCAGGGCCATGCCCTTCCAGGGGAGGCGGCGCATGACGCGCAGGGCGGTGGTCTGGATTTTGAGGCCGCGCTTATCGGCGGCGACCATCTGGTTGGCGTTGTTCCAGCCGAGGGTGAGGTTCAGGTCGACGTATTCGGCCATGCGGGTCTGGTAGTTGCCGAAGGCGACGGTGTGGTCGCCGTGGGCCGCATTCAGCTCTCCGGCAAGGACATACGCGCCGACCAGGGCCATGCTGGTGCCCTGGCCCGAGAGCGGGGAGGGGCTGTAGGCGGCGTCGCCGACCAGGGCGATACGGCCCTGGGACCAGTGCTCCAGGTGGATCTGGCTGACCGAGTCGAAGTAGAAGTCCGGTGATTGCGGCATGAGGCGCAACAGGTTCTGCGTCTCCCAGCCGGCATCGGCGAAGGCCTCGGCCACCAGTCGCTGCTGAGCGGCGATATCGCCGCGCTCGGGCAGGGTTTCCGGGGCGCGGAAGATGAACTGCGCCTTCGCCGAATGCTGCTGCGTGCTGTACACCTGCACGATCTGGCCGGGGGTCGGGTGCACCAGCTCCCAGTGGTCGAGGTTCAGGTAGTTGGGCACCGAGATCACGCAGGCGGCCATACCGGTGTGCTTGGCGAACTGCTCCTCCGGGCCGAAAGTGCTGCGGCGCACCGTGGAATGCATGCCGTCCGCGCCGATCACCAGGTCGAAGACCCGGGGCGCGGCGTGCCGGAAGCGCACCGAGACGCCGTCGGCCTCCTCGGTCAGATCGACGATCGAGTCGCCGAACAGGTACTGCACATCGTTCTTGGTGGCGTCGAACAGGATTCGGGCGAGGTCGCCGCGCAGCACCTCGTCGTCGCCGGGGCCGCGCAGGCCGATCA
Source organism: Nocardia sp. NBC_01327 (assembly GCF_035958815.1). NCBI lineage: Bacteria > Bacillati > Actinomycetota > Actinomycetes > Mycobacteriales > Nocardiaceae > Nocardia > Nocardia sp. NBC_01327. The sequence goes on from NZ_CP108383.1 coordinate 455,148, forward strand.
GGTCCGGGCCGAGGGTGGCGAGGGTCTTGCCCGACTCGTCGACCCAGTCGCCGCCACGCATGGCGGTGGAGGCGCGCTCGATTTCCGGCAGCAGGCCCATGCGGTTGACGACCTCCATGGCGGTGCCGCGAATATCGACCTTGTAACCGCCTTCCCGCAGAGCCGGGGCTTCCTCCACCACCGTCACGGCAAAGCCGTAGCGGTGCAGCCAGTAGGCGAGAGTGGGGCCCGCGACGCTGGCGCCGGAGATGAGGACGGTCTTGCTGGTGAACTGCTGCTGCGTTGTCATGAGAGAAGCATCTGCCGCAGCCCTCACCAACTACTCACCATCGGCTCACCGCCGCTCACCGGGTGGTGCGCAGGGCGCTGAACTGGGGCTATACGCCGATCCCCAGCTGGGAGAGCTAGAGCGCTCTCCGCGGATCCAGGGTGTGGCAGCTAAAGTTCGCAGCTGTCGACCAGGGCGAGCACCTGATCCGGTGACAATGCGGCGCCGCGCCTGTAGGCGGCATCGAACAGTGCTCTGCCCAGGGCCTTCCGGGCAGCAACCGCCACATCCACCGCTTCTGGAGCACCGGCAAGAGCGACACCGCGCAAAGCCTCGGCGGCACCCAGCAGGGTCGCCGCCCGTTCCGTGTCCCCGGTGGCAAGCGCCACACCGGCCACGCCCTCGACAGCACCCGCTGCCAATGGCGGCAGACTGCTCGCGAGCGCCAGTTCCAGCGCTTCGCGATGGCTCGAAAACCCCTGCACCTGCGCTATTTCGGCGATCGCCAGCCAACCGAGGCCGATCAGCGCGCGAACACGCGCCTCCACCGAGCCGATCGAATCACCGCCGGGCAGTGCCAGCGCCGCCTCGTACCGCGCCCGCGCCACGTCCTGATCAGTGCGGCGTGCGATGTCGCCCAATCCGCATAAAGCATTGGCGCGCATATCTGTTGCGCCGATAGACCGGGACAGCTCAGCCGCGCGCTCATAGTCCGCCCGAGCGGCATCGCGCTCCTGCTCCGAATCCACATTGCGCGCATGGATATCGCCACGCCGATTCAGCAGGTCAGCAGCGTCGGCAACCATCCCCAGCTCCGTCCCCAGCGTGATGGCCTCATCGATCAGCGCCAGCGAACCCGCGCGATCACCCCGCAGATCGGCAACCGCGGCAAGCTTGTCCAAGGTAGCCGCAATGGCCCACCGATCCCCGGTTCGCCGGAATCCGCCCAGCGCCGCAAGGAATTCCGGCTCCGCCTCGACCGCATGCCCCGACATGAACAACCCCAGCCCAGCCCCCAGCCGCTCGAACGCCCGAGGCCAATCGTCAGCCCCGAGTAACCCCTGCAACTCCTCCGGATCCCCCGGTATCAACCCACCCACCAGCGCCAACAAGAACACCACATGCGGCCGCCGCAGCGGCCCCGCCAGCTCAGCGATTCCCGCCGCCGCCCGCTCGATCGGCGTCGCCCCATCGATCGCCACAGAACGAGAACCTGATTCCGCAACGTATCGGTCGGCCTCCTCAGGACGGTCGCCACTCGCCAGGTGGCTTTCGATGGCATCGGCCGTAGAAGACGCGGGGGCATATGCCGCCGCTTCACCAGGGGGCGTGGCACGTTCGTCTGCGGTGCGACCTCCGCCCATCGCGGCGGCAGGCTCCCCGTTTCGCGGGACGCGCTCGCTCTCGGCCCCGGTTGGGGCCGGCTGCCCAGCGGACAGAACGGCGAGCGCACCACCTCGCGCAGCGACCGCGACACACAGGGCGTAGTCCTCGGAGGAGACGGGTGGGCGCTGCGCTGCACGGACGCCGGCAGCGCAGCACGAACCATTGCCCGGCGCAGCGGTATCGGCGCCGGTCGGCGGGCAGATTGTCTCCGGTAGGCCGGCCGGTGGAGTATGCGCCGACTCGATGTCGGCTGGGACGCAGGAATCGGGGGATAGCGGAGGGAGGTTCGAATACAGCTGGGCGAGGAGGTGATTCGCTAGCTCGGGGGCGGCGCCGGAGCGGCCGGTCAGCCACCAGTACCAGGATTGTGCGGCGATGAGCCGCAGGGCCAGTGGGGGATCGGCGGGAACTGCCCAGTGCAGGGCGGCTTGGAGGTTGTCGTGATCGGCGGTGAGGTGGGAGAGCCAGGTGAGCTGGTCGGGGCCGCGCAGGGCTGGGTCGGCTTGTTCGGCGAGGTCGGTGTAGTACTCGGCGTGGGCTCGGAGAAGGGTTGTGTGGTCGCCGGATTCGGTGAGGTGGCAGAGGGCGAACTCGCGGATGGTCTCGAGCATGCGGTAGCGGCCGTCGACCACTGTTACCAGGGATTTTTCGACCAGTGCTGGGAGCAGTTCGTCGGCTTCGGGCCAGTCGGCGTCGTACGACAGATGCGCCGGAGGTGCGGTCAGCCGACCGGCCGCGGCAGCGGGATGGCCGGTTGGATCGAGGGAGCCGCAGATTCGGGTGACTGCGGCGAGGGTGGCGCCGCCGGAGAAGACCGCGAAGCGTTGGGCCAGTTGTTGTTCGGGGGGATCGAGGAGATCCCAGCTCCAGGCGACTACGGCCTGGAGGGTTTGGTGGCGGGGGTCGGCGGTGCGGTCGCCTCGGGACAGGAGGCGGAAGCGATTGTCGAGACGGGCGTCGATGTCGTCGAGGCCGAGGGTGCGCAGGCGGGCGGCGGCCAGTTCGATCGCCAGGGGGAGTCCGTCGAGGCGGGTGCAGATGCGGGCTACGGCGGTGATGGTGCCGGCGTCGACGGTGAAGCCGGGGCGGGCGGCTGCGGCGCGATCGGCGAAGAGGCGGACGGCGGGGCTGCGGAGTTGGTCGGCCAGGCGGGCTTCGGGGGCGGCGACCGGGAGCTGGGGGACCTGGAAGACGGTTTCGCCGGTGATGCTCAAGGGTTCTCGGCTGGTGGCCAGGATGCGCAGGGCGGGGCAGGAGAGCAGGAGGCGGTGGGCCAGGCGGGCGGTGTCGAGCACCAGGTGTTCGCAGTTGTCGAGGATGAGCAGCAAGGGACGGTCGGTGAGAAGGGCGAGCAGTTGGGCCTCGGGGTCCCGGTGGCCGGATTGGGTTGCGTCGCTGCCGCCCAGGGCGGCGATGACCGCGGGGGCGAGCTGCGCGCCGTCGGTCAGGGCGGCCAGTTCGACGAAGGACACGTCACCCCGAACTCCGGCGCCCGCCTCCAGCGCGAGCCGGGTCTTACCGGTGCCACCGGGGCCGAGCAGCGTCACCAGGCGGGACTGGGCCAGCAGTGGAATCAGCTGCGCGAGTTCGAGTTCGCGGCCGACGAAGCTGGTGAACTGCGCGGGTAGTCGCCGCTGAGCAGCGCTGGGCGTGGCATCCGCCCGCAGAATAGCCAGGTGCGCCTCGGCCAGTTCCGCGCCCGGATCGGCGCCCAGTTCATCGGCGAGCAGCATCCGGCCCTGCTCGAAAGATTCGAGTGCGTCCGCCTGCCGGCCCGCCGCGTACAGCGCGCGCATGAGCAAGGCGCGCAACCGTTCCCGCAGTGGATGCAGAGCGACCAATTCCGGCAGCGTGGACACCACCGCGTGATGGTCGCCCAGCGTCAGAGCCGCTTCGGCGCGATCGGCCAGGACTTCCAGACGGGCCTCGTTCAACCGCGCCGCCTGCACTTCGGCGAACGGGGCGTCCAGGACATCGGCCAGTGCCGGACCACGCCACAGCGTCATCGCCGCATCGAGCAAAGTGACTGCCGCAGCGGCATCCCGGTCCCGCAGCGCCTTCCGCCCGTCGTCGGCCAGCTTGCTGAAGCGGTGCACGTCCACCGCCTGCGGGTCTATCGCGAGCCGATAGCCGGCGGAAGACGATTCGACGACTTCCGCTGCGCTCGAGCCGTTCCCCTGTGCGGCCGAGTCGTGGCCCTGCGCATCTGACCCGTCAGGCTGTGCGCCCGAGCCGTTCCGCAGCGCACGGCGCAGGCGTGATACCTGCGATTGCAGGGCATGTGCCGCATCGCCTGGCGGATCCTCACCGTAGAGGCCGCCGATCAACCGCTCGCGGCTGACGAGCCGCCCGGCATCGATGAGTAGCAGGGCCAGCAGCGACCGCACCTGCGGGCCGCCTACAGCGATCGGGCTTCCATCGGACCGCCGCGCTTCAATGGATCCGAGTATCCCGAACTGCACGATTGCCAGTATGCCCGGAGCGCCGGGGGGTCGTGCTTCCTCACCGTGGAGGTCGGTCCGACTGGGCGAGGATCGGCCACCCCGCCATTCCCGCGTGCGTGGCGGGGCTGGATGGGGGGGACGTCGGCCGCGATCGCGTGCGGTGCGGGAGTGAGATCGGCGTGTCGGGGATATCACGTCCGAATTGTCCGGCTAGTGGCGTGAATGGCATTCCTCCCAGGAAAGCACCTGTGCCGCCGTACGATTCGGCGCATGTCCGCGCCACCAGCGGGTGCGTCCGGTGAACAGTCGGTTGCGCCTGTGCGCCGACTATTCAACCGCCCAGCATCTGATCGTTACCGGCTAGTCGACCGCAACCGGCACGCTGCGCGGGTGAAGTCGAGGCCTGAACGAGTACTACCGCAGCCCCCGGGACGTGGCTGGCGCGGCAGACCCTGGCAGGACTATGCGCTCTTCACTGTGCTTGTCGCGCCAAACCTGGTGCTGCTGTCGGTTTTTGTGTATCGGCCGCTGATCGACAATATTCGGCTGTCGTTCTTCGACTGGAATATCTCCGATACCACCGCCACCTTCGTCGGACTGGGCAACTACCGCGAGTGGTGGGGCCGGCACGATTCATGGCAAATCGTAGGCAACACAGTGGTCTTCACGCTGGCCGCCGTGATCGGCAGTATGGTGCTGGGTTTGGCACTCGCCCTGCTGCTGGATCGGAAGCTGTTCGGCCGCAATGTGGTCCGGTCCGCGGTCTTCGCGCCGTTCGTCATCTCCGGCGCGGCCATCGGCGTGGCCTTCCGATTCCTCTTCGATCCCAGCATCGGCATGGTGCAGGACCTGCTGCACAAGGTCGGGGTGCACAGCATCCCGGACTTCTACCAGGACCCGCACTGGGCCATGTTCATGATCACGGTCACCTACATCTGGAAGAATCTGGGCTATACGTTCGTCATCTATCTGGCGGCGCTGCAAGGGGTTCGGTCCGACCTGATGGAGGCGGCCGAGATCGACGGCGCGAGCCGGTGGACCACCTTCACCCGAGTACTGCTGCCGCAATTGCGCCCCACCACGTTCTTCCTGTCCATCACCGTGCTGCTCAATTCGCTGCAGGTCTTCGACATCATCAATGTGATGACGCGCGGCGGCCCGCTCGGCACCGGCACCACCACCATGGTCTTCCAGGTCTATCAGGAGTCGTTCCGGAATTTCCGGGCCGGATACGGTGCGACGGTCGCCACCATCATGTTCGTGGTGCTGCTGATCGTGACGCTCGTGCAGGTGCGCATCATGGATCGGAGCGAACAGTGAAGCGGCTCGCGGCGACGACCAAGAATCTCGACAATGCCCGCTGGGCAACAATTTTCGGCTATGCCGCCATGGTGTGCGTGCTGATCGTGGTCGGCGTGCCGCTGTTCTACATCTTCATCACCTCGTTCAAGGCGCGCCCGGACATCTATACGAATCCGACGGTGTACTGGCCGCACAGCTGGCATCCGGAGAATTACCGGGACGCCACCACGACCCTGCCGTTCACGACGTTCCTGCGGAATTCGATCATCGTCACCGCGATCATCTCGGCGGTGAAGTTCGTGCTGGGCGTGCTCAGCGCGTACGGCCTGGTGTTCCTGCGGTTTCCGGGCAAAACGGTGCTGTTCCTGGTGATCATCGCGGCGCTCATGGTGCCCAACCAGATCACCGTCATCTCCAACTACGCGCTCATCGCACAGCTGGGCTGGCGAAACACGCTGCAGGGCATCATCGTTCCGCTGTGCGGGGTCGCCTTCGGCACCTTCCTCATGCGCAATCACTTCCTGTCGCTGCCCGCCGAGGTCATCGAGGCGGCGCGTATGGACGGCGCGGGCTGGTGGCGGCTGCTGACCCGGGTGGTGCTGCCCATGTCGGGGCCGACCATGGTGGCATTCGCCGTGGTCACGATGGTGAACGAGTGGAACGAATACCTGTGGCCGTTCCTCATGGCGGACGACTCGCGGGTCGCGACGCTGCCGGTCGGGCTCACGCTGCTGCAGAACACCGAGAACCCCAGCGTCACCAATTGGGGTCCGGTCATGGCCGGAACCCTGCTCACCATGCTCCCCATTCTCATCGTTTTCCTCGCGCTACAGCGTCACATGATCAAGGGCCTCACCTCCGGTGCGGTCAAGGGTTAAGTCCCAGAAGGAGATTCCCGTGTCGGAAGCACGAACCTCTGCCGAATCCATGGCCCGCCGCGCCCTGTCGCGACGTGGGTTCCTCGGTCTCACCGGTGCGGCCGCCGCCGGGCTCGCGCTGACCGCCTGCGCCGGAACCGGCAGCAGCACCAAGCAGGGCGGTGACTCGAACACCATCACCTTCTGGTCGAACCACCCCGGCACCTCCAAGGATCAGGAGAACGAGCTGATCAACCGATTCCAGGCCAAGTACCCGGATCTGAAGGTCAAGCTGATCGACGCCGGCAAGAACTACGAGGAGGTGTCGCAGAAGTTCAATGCGGCGCTGTCCGGTGGCGACCTGCCGGATGTGGTTGTGCTGTCGGATGTCTGGTGGTTCAACTACGCGCTGAACGGCACCCTCGAGCCGCTGGACAGCCACTTCGGTTCCGCCGGTGTGAAACTCGACGACTACGTGGACACGCTGGCCGCCGACTACCTGTTCAACGGCAAGCACTACGCGCTGCCGTACGCCCGCTCGACCCAGATCTTCTACTACAACAAGGATGTCTGGTCCAAGGCCGGTCTGCCCGACCGCGGCCCGAACAGCTGGCAGGAATTCGACGAGTGGGGCCCGAAGATCCAGCAGGTCATGGGCGGCGACAAGTGGGCGCACGGCTGGGGCGACGCCGTGAACTACCTGGGCTGGACGTTCCAGGGACCGATGTGGACCTTCGGCGGCGGCTACTCCGACGACTGGAAGCTGAAGTTCAACGACCCCAAGTCGATTGCCTCGGGCAAGTTCTTCAGCGACATGATCAATGTGAAGAAGTACGCGAGCATCCGCTCGCAGATCGTCACCGATTTCGGCACCGGTGTTGTCGGCTCCGCCATCGCCTCGACCGGTGACCTGAAGGGCGTCAAGCAGAACGCCGCGGGCAAACTGGAATTCGGCACCGCGTTCCTCCCGCACCCGAGCGGCCCCGGCGCGACCACCGGTGGTGCGGGCCTGGCCATCCCGTCCCGAATCTCGGACGCGCGCAAGGAGAATGCGCTCAAATTCATCGAGTTCATCACCAATGCCACCAATACCTCGTACTTCTCGCAGGCCACCGGATACATGCCGGTCCGCAAGTCGGCGCTGCAGGATCCGACCGAGCTGGACTTCCTGGCGAAGAACCCCAACTCCAAGACCGCCATCGACCAGCTGGCACTGACCAAGTCGCAGGACTTCGGCCGCGTCTTCGTGCCCGGCGGCGACCAGATCATCGGCACCGGCCTGGAACAGATCGGCCTGCAGAACCGTGATGCGACAGCGGCTTTCGCGGATATCACCACCCAGCTGCAGACCATCATCGACCGGCAGATCACCCCCAAGCTGCCCAAGTAAGAAGTCAGGAGACCCGCCGGCATGGCGACTGTGCAGTTCGAGGGCGTGTCCCTCAGTTATCCGGGTGCGCCCGGCCCCGCGGTGGCAGACCTGAACCTGGATATCGCCGACGGCGAATTCCTGGTGCTCGTCGGACCGTCCGGCTGCGGCAAATCCACCAGTCTGCGCATGCTGGCGGGCCTGGAAGCAGTGTCTTCCGGGCACATTCGCATAGGCGGCGTCGAGGTGACCGGGCTGCCGCCGCGCGCCCGGGACGTGGCCATGGTGTTCCAGAGCTATGCGCTCTACCCGAATATGACGGTCGCGGACAATATGGGATTCGCGCTGCGCAATGCCGGGATGAGCAAGGCCGACACGCTGGTCCGGGTCACAGAGGCGGCGGCCATGCTCGAGCTGGAAGAGCTGCTGGACCGCAAGCCCGCCAAACTGTCCGGCGGGCAGCGGCAGCGAGTTGCCATGGGGCGGGCCATCGTTCGGCGTCCGCAGGTGTTCTGCATGGACGAACCGCTGTCCAATCTGGATGCCAAGCTCCGGGTGAGCACACGGTCGCAGATCGCGGCGCTGCAGAAGCGGCTCGGGACGACCACGGTGTACGTCACCCACGATCAGGTCGAGGCCATGACCATGGGGCATCGGGTCGCGGTGCTGAAAGACGGCAAGTTGCAGCAGATCGCCGCTCCGCGTGAGCTTTACGACGATCCGGTGAATACATTTGTCGCCGGATTCATCGGATCACCCGGGATGAATCTGCTCACCGCGCCGGTCAGGGATGGCGCCGCCGAGCTGAACGAGTTGCGAATTCCGCTGCCGCACAGTGTGTCAGGTGATCGTGTGGTGGTGGGGATTCGCCCGGAATCGTGGGAGGTGACCACCGATCCGGAGAATTCGCTGGCCGTGGAAGTCGAGCTGCTCGAGGAGCTGGGATCGGAATCATTCCTCTACTCGCACGGCGTCAACGATGAATGGTCCAGTCGCACTGGCAGAATCGTCGCTCGGGTGGATCGACGGTTTCAGGTTGCGCTCGGGGATGGGTTGCGGCTTGCGCCTAAGCGGGAAGAGGTTTTCTTTTTCGATGCGGTGAGCGAGCTTCGAATTCGATAAGGACAATTCGGGATTCTGAATAGCCTTATATCACAAAGGATTTCGCCTTTCCGGAGTTGTTTTCCGGCGGTAGAATAGAGGCATGAATCCGGGGGCAGAAACCACAATCGTATCGAGTGCACACGCACTCGATACCGCCGTGGAAAACCTCCTGAACGCCTCCCTCACCCCACTGTGCGACGAACAATTCATCACGCTCATGGGCGAGGTCGAGACCAGCATGCGCAAACTCGAAGCCGTCAAACACCGCTTCGTCACCGAAACCTGCACCCGCTCACTGGCCGCCCGCGCCGGATCAGCCTCCCCGATCAAATTCCTCGAACAAACCCTGCGGTTGTCCCACGCCGACGCCGCCTCGCGGGTCAACGCTGCCAAGCAACTGAGCCCGCAACCAGCCCTGGGTGGGGACCTGGAACCGGAACTGGCGTATGTCGCCGAAGCCCAACGGGCCGGGGCGATCTCGGTCGATCACGTGCGCCGGATCACGCAGGTCCTCAAGCGCATCCCGTGCGCCGCCGACCCGGGCCAGAAAGACCTCGCGCAGGACGTTTTGACCACCTACGCGCGTACCGGCAGCCCGGACAAACTGATCGATCTCGGGGAGATCATCCTGGCGCACATCGATCCGGACGGCACCTTGACCCAGGACAAGGACCGCGACCGCATGCGCGGGCTCACCCTGGGGCGTAAGCGTGCCGACGCCATGTCGCCGTTGATCGGGGAGATCACCGAACCGTTGCGGGAAGTCCTGGAACCCTTGCTGGCGAAGTTCGCCCGCCCGGGCATGTGCAACCCCGCTGATCCGGACAGCCCGAAGGTCGCCGACCGCACCCTCGACCGGACGAAACTCAAGGCTGCCGCCGAGCGTGATACACGCTCGGCCGCGCAACGCAACCACGATGCGTTGCTGGCGGTGCTGCGGTTTCAGCTCGACCGCCCCAAACTCGGCTCCCACCGCGGCCTGCCGGTCGAGGCGATCATCACCATGCGCCTGGAAGATGTGGAGCGGGGTGCCGGGATCGCGACCACCGCGACCGGGGGCACCCTGACCATCGCGCAAGCCCTGGAACTGGCCGCCGGAACCCGCCCGTTGCTCGCAATACTGAACAAGGCCGGGCTGCCGCTCTTCCTCGGCCGGGGTCGGGATCGGTTGGCCAGTCCCGCACAACGACTGGCGTTGATCGCCTCCGACAAGGGCTGCACCCGCCCCGGCTGCAGTGCCCCCGCCTCGATAGCGGCCGCCCACCACGTCACCGGGTGGGCCGAAGGCGGGCGCACCGATATCGACAACCTCACCCTCGCCTGCGATGGCTGCCACGCCATGATCCACGACGGCCCCGGCGGCTGGAAAACCATCGTCATGGGCGAAGACACACCCTTCCCCGGCCGGACCGGGTGGATCGCCCCACCGCATATCGACCCCACCGGGACCCCGCAGGTCAACCACCTGCACCACACCGGTGAGGTGATGGCCGGTGCCCTGAACCAGATCCGCACCCGTGAACGGGCACAACGGGCGCGGCGGCAAGCTTGGCTCGATGCCCGCAAAACCACCCCCACCCCGACCCGCGAATAGGCGGGCCACACCCCTTGTAGACACCGTCAGGCTGGTCCTGACGGTGCTACAAGCCGTTGCCCACCAAGGTTTCCGGGGCCATCGACACCGATCAACGTGGCCATCGACCCCCGATCAACCAGATCCGGCCCGGACCAGGGAACGGCGACAACAGCGGCCGACGGCTGACTGTCTCCCTTACCACCAACTCGATAGCAGGACAGCGCAGCGATCCCTCCCAGCGATGCCAAAGAGCCCGCCCCGCGAAAGCTTCCAGAGGCATCGGCGACCGAGGTGCGACCAGAACGGGCTCGGACCGAGCAGACCGACAGCGGCAGCAGCGGCTGCGGCTGCGGCTGCGGCTGCGGCGATGGCAAGCGTGGCTCGATGCCCAAACCACTCCACAGCTCATCGGCACCGGCACCGGCACCGGCACCGATGAGAGGGCCTGGTATTCACGCCCGCGAATAGCAGGCCACCCCGCACACACACCCTCAGGTGGATCCCCGCCGACGCGACAGCCGGTCCACAAGCGTTGCCAGCCGAAGTCTTTCAGGCTCGTGGTCTTCGATCCCTTGTCTCCAGGCGTCCTTGATCTTTCGGGTCTTCGTCTTTTCGTATTTGTCTTTGAAACCGGACCACAGCCGGTCGACCGAGCCGGTACCGCAGGTATCTCCGTACTGCGGGAGGTAAATCGGGTACCCCACCCGACGCCACCAGCACAGCCATCTCGGGCCCTGCCCGCACCCAGGGGGGTCAAGTCCAAATGCGTGGTGTAGCAACGGTGGTCATCGCTTGATCCGGTAGTGGGTCAGGCGGTCAGTGCCGCGGTGGTGTCCTCCTGTTCGTCGGGGTCGGTGAGCCCGCGGGAGCGGGCAAGAACGTCCAACCCGAGGTAGCGGCGTCCTTCGATCCATTCGTCGTGTTGCTCGGCCAGGACGGCGCCGACGAGACGGATGATCGCGGTGCGATCGGGGAAGATACCGACCACGTCGGTGCGGCGGCGGATCTCTTTGTTCAACCGTTCCTGGGGATTGTTCGACCAGATCTGGCGCCAGATCTGCTTGGGAAACGCGGTGAACGCCAGCAGGTCCGCGCGGGCAGCATCGAGGTGCGCGGCGACTCTGGGCAGCTTCTCGGTCAGGGCGTCGAGCATCCGATCATATTGGGCGGCAACCGATTCGGTATCGGCTTGATCGAATACCGAATGCAACAGGGTGCGAACCCAGGGCCAGGAACTCTTCGGGCAAACCGACATCAGGTTCACCGTGTAATGGGTGCGGCAGCGCTGCCAGCTCGCGCCGGGCAAGGTCGCGCCGATCGCGGCCACCAAACCCGCATGCGCGTCGGAGGTGACCAACGCGACCCCGGACAGGCCGCGAGCGACCAGGTCGCGGAAGAATGCCAGCCAGCCGGCACCGTCCTCGCCGGAAGTGACTTGGATACCCAGGATTTCGCGGTAGCCGTCGGCGTTGACGCCGGTGGCGATCAGGGCGTGGACGTTGACCACGCGCCCGTTCTCGCGGACCTTGAGCACCAGGGCGTCTGCGGCGAGGAACGTGTAAGGGCCCTGATCCAAGGGGCGGGTGCGGAATGCTTCGACCTGGGCATCGAGGTCGCGGGCCATGATCGAGACCTGGGACTTGGAAAGTGTTGTGATGCCCAGGGATTCGACGAGTTTCTCCATCCGCCGTGTCGAGACCCCGAGCAGATAGCAGGTCGCGACCACGCTGGTGAGGGCCCGTTCGGCGCGTTTGCGGCGTTCCAGGAGCCAGTCCGGGAAATACGAGCCGGATCGTAGTTTCGGGATCGCGACGTCGAGGGTGCCGACGCGGGTGTCGAAGTCGCGGTGGCGGTAGCCGTTGCGGTGGTTGATCCGGTCGTCGGAGCGTTCGCCGTAGCCGGCTCCGCAGGCGGCGTCGGCCTCGGCGCTCATCAGGGTTTGCACGAAGCTGGACACCATCTCGCGCAGCAGGTCCGGGCCCATTACCGCCAATTGGTCGGCGAACGGCTTGCCCGGGTCGATAGGCTGGATATTGGTCATCGCGTGAAGTCTCCTTCGAGTGACTGTGAGAGGTCCTTCGAGGATCACGCGGTGACCACCTTGCTGTCCGGGGATTACGCCAGACTCAGCAGCTGATCAGCTGCCGTACACCATCTTCGTGGACGCAACCCCCAGGGGTCCACCACCGCCTCTCGGCGCACGCAACCCAGGTGCACCGGCCTTATCTCGGCCGCACAGCAGGTGTCCGTATGTCACAGACCCGATAACCGTTGTGCCGCTGAGAGACCCGCTGTTCCATCCCCGGTGGCCGACGGTTTCTATGCCGAAACGGTCGGTGCACCTGGGTTTCTTGCCTCCCGGGCAGGGTTGGTCAGCAGGGGGTGCGGGCAAAGCCCGAGATGGCCGTGCTGGGCACGTTGGGTGGGGTACCCGGTTTACCTTCCGCAGCTGGGAGAACTACCTCCGTACCAGCGGTGTCGACCGGCTGGGGTGCCGTTCTCGAGAACAAGATACGTAGGGATGCGGTGGTGTGTCTGAGTCGACGATGTCAGTTCTTTTTTTTTTGGGGGGGTGTCCCTATGTTCTTTGTCAAGCGGCAGCCCGGTAGGGCTGCTTGCTGTGGAGCATCGCGTAGAGGACGTCGCAGCGGCGTCGGGCCAGGCAGATGAGGGCGGCGTTGTGTTTCTTGCCTTCGGCGCGTTTGCGGTCGTAATAGGCGCGGCTGGCCGGGTCGTGCAGGGCTGCGAAGGCCGAGAGGAACAAGGCGCGTTTGAGTTTGTGGTTGCCTGATCGGGCGGGGTGTTCGCCGCGGATCGAGCTGCCGGATCGGTGGGTGATCGGTGCGATGCCGGCGTAGGAGGCGAGATGGCCGGCCGATGCGAATGCCGTGCCGTCGCCGACCTCGAGCAGGATGCGGGCGCCGGTCCTGACTCCGACGCCGGGCATCGAGGTCAGGACCTTGGCAAGAGGGTGGTCATCGAGCATCCTCTCGATGTCTTCGGCGATTGTTCGCCGTTGCAGCAGAACAGCTTTCAAGGAGTCTGCCAGCTTGGGCAGGACGATCTCGGCGGCGTTCGTGCCTGGAACGGTGACCGACTGCTGCGGCAGCGCGGTGAGGATTTCCTCGACCAGCCGGGCGCCCATGCGCGGTGCGTGCTTGGTGGCGATGGTCGTCAGTTTGCGGCGTCCGGCTGCCGCGATCCCGACGGGTCCGCCACAGCGGGAAAGGATTTCGAGCACCGCCGGGTGCGCTGTGCGAGGTCCCAGGACACGTTCGAGGGCCGGGTGGATGCTGGTGAGCAGTCCACGGATGCGGTTGATGGTGCGGGTGGCTTCGCCGGCCAGGTCGTCGTCGAAACCGACCAGAACACCGAGCTCGGTGAGGGTTTCGTCGCCCGTGTCCACCTGGCGCAAGGCGTGGGGCATGGTTCGGGCGGCGTCGGCGATGATGAACGCGTCGCGGGCGTCGGTTTTGGCTTGGCCGGGATAGAGGTCCGCGATGCGGCGCATCGCCAGTCCCGGCAGGTAGGCCACGTCGTGTCCGGCGGCGCGAGCGACGGTGACCGGCAACGCGCCGATGGTGTTGGGTTGGTCGACCACGATCAGCAGTGGACCGTGGGCGGACAGGCGCTCGAACACCGCTCTGAGCCGGGCCTCGTCGTTGGGTAATGCTTTGTCGTGTAATCGTTTTCCATCGCCGGTGCGGAGCCCGACCGCGTGATGTTCGCCTTTTCCCACGTCGATGCCGCAGATCACGGCATACGCCTGTGTCATCTCGGTACCTCTGTCGCCTCAGCGTGGACGGCCGCCGATCCGGCGTCGATGCCCGGCACCCACGTTACGAGGAGACCTACCAGCGGCCCTGTCCCTATCAGCGGTCCATCGACGCCACCAGAACCCGGCGACACCACCCCCCGGATCATGCGAGCGACAGGGGCAAGAAGTCATACCGGGCCTGGCGACCGTAGCCCTCGTTCAAGGACTACTAAAAAGGTAACGTGTGGGGGGCGGCGGTAGCTTGCCCGCATGCGAGTTTTCGGCCGTGTGCTGGCTACCACTGTGGTTTTGGTGTTGGCTGCTTGTGCGCCTGGTGGGACCAGTGGTTCGTCTGGGAATGGGGCGGGGTTCGTTCATCCTGGGGTGCTTGTTTCGCGGGCGCAGCTCGACTTTGTGAAGCAGGAGGTTCGGGGTGGGGTTGAGCCGTGGAAGTCGGCGTTCGGGGAGATGGCGGGGAGTGCTTATGCGCGGCTCGATTTCGCTCCCAGGGCGCGGGCGGTGGTGGACTGCGGGTCGTATTCGAAGCCGGATAATGGGTGTACCGATGAGCGCAGGGATGCTGTTGCCGCGTATACGGATGCGCTGGATTGGTATCTGAGTGGGGACGATCGGTACGCGGTGAAGGCTATCGAGATCATGGATGCCTGGTCGGGGACGATCAGGGATCACACCAATTCCAATGCACCCGTGCAGAGTGGGTGGGCGGCGTCGATTTGGGTGCGGCCTGCGGAACTCATTCGGGCTGGGCACGATTGGCCCCAGGCGGGGCGGTTCGCGGAGATGCTGCGGAAGGTGTACCTGCCGAAGGTCGTCGGGGGTTCGCAGTCCAATGGGAACTGGGAGCTGAGCATGCTGGAGGCGACGGTCGGGATCGCGGTGTTCACCGATGGTCGGGCTACCTACGACAAGGCCGTGTCCATGTATCTGGATCGAGTGCCTGCCTACATCTATCTGTCGTCGGACGGGGCGCTGCCGAAGGTGTCCGCGCGGAGCAATCTGCGTACCCCGGAGCAGATCATCAAGTACTGGCAGCAGCAGTCGACGTTTGTGGACGGGCTGGCCCAGGAAACCTGCCGCGACTTCGCGCACACGGGGTATGGGTTGTCGGCCATCGCGCATATCGCGGAAACCAGTCGCATCCAGCACGGAGATCTGTATCCGCAGGTGGCGGATCGGCTGCGGGCGGCATTCGAGTTCCATGCCAAATATCAGCTGGGCGAACCGCTTCCGGAGAATATCTGCCACGGCCACTATGAACGCTCGCTCGGGCCGACCACGGAGGTCGCCTACAACGCGCTGCACAATCGACTCGGCCTCGCTATGCCCGAGACCGAGCGGCTCACCGCACAGCTCCGCCCGGAAGGCGCCGACATGTTCAGCCTCTGGGAGACGCTGACGCATGCCGACAATCCCCACTAGCGGAATCCCGTCAGGGCAGCGGCCGCGCCTGCTCCAGGATGGCGTCCACCGTCTGGTCGACAGTGAGATCCGCACTGTCGAGCCACAATCCGAGGTGCGGGGTGGTGGTGCGTAAACCGGTGTCCAGGTCCGCGACGGTGAACGGTCCGTACGCCTTCTTGTCCCGGCCGGCTTCTCGGGCGGCGACCGCGTCGGGGCGCGGGGCCAAGACCACCACATACCTTGGGCGCGTGCGGATCAGGTCGACGAAGTACGGCAGGAAATCGCCCAGCACCACGTCCTGCACGACAGCGGTGAAGCCCGCGGCGGCGTAGGCGTCGGCGGTCTGGGCGGCCAGCCGGTGGCGCAGGCGCAATTGTTCGAGCGCCTGCTCCGGTGGGTCCGGGCGCATATCCTCGCGGCCGTTCACCACGAAACGGCGGAAGGCGTCACCGCGCACATGCGCCGAGCGGGGCAGTCGCTCCGCCAGCGCCTGTGCGACAGTCGATTTCCCGGCCGCCTGGATGCCGGTGATCAGGTAGACGGCGGCGGTCACCAGATCTTCACGCGCTCCGCTGGATCGAGGTAGAGGCCGTCGCCGGGCTTCACGTCGAACGCCTCGTGGAAACCGTCGAGGTTGCGGACGACGCCGTTGCAGCGGAACTCCGGCGGGGAGTGCGGGTCGACGGCCAGGCGGCGGATGGCCTCCTCGGGGCGGGCCTTGGTGCGCCAGACCTGCGCCCAGCCGAAGAAGACGCGCTGCAGACCGGTGAGCCCGTCGAGGGTGGGGGAGTCCTTGTCCTCCAGCGAGATCCGGTACGCCTCCAGGGCAATGGTCAGGCCGCCCAGATCGCCGATGTTCTCGCCGATGGTGAACTCGCCGTTGACCTTGTGATCGTCGGAGAGGTCCTTCGGGGAGAACTGGTTGTACTGATCGATGAGAGCCTTTGTGCGCTTACCGAATTCGCTGCGATCGGATTCGGTCCACCAGTCGATCATATTGCCGTCGCCGTCGTACTTCGAACCCTGATCGTCGAAGCCGTGGCCGATCTCGTGGCCGATGACCGCACCGATGCCACCGTAATTGGCGGCGTCGTCCGCATTCATATCGAAGAACGGCGGGTGCAGAATTGCTGCGGGGAACACGATTTCGTTCATGCCGGGGTTGTAGTAGGCATTCACCGTCTGCGGGGTCATGAACCATTCGGCGCGATCCACCGGGCCGCCGAGCTTGTTCAGATCGCGGTCGTTCTCGGCGGCGTACCCCTGGCGGTAGTTGCCCACCAGATCGGCCGGGTCGACCACGATCGCCGAGTAGTCGCGCCACTCGTCCGGGTAGCCGATCTTCGGGGTGAACTTCTCCAGCTTGGTGAGTGCGGCCTGCCGGGTGTCGGCGCCCATCCACTCCAGATCGGAGATATTGCGGCGGTACGCCTCCTGCAGGTTCGCCACCAGCTCGACCATGCGGGCCTTCGCGGCCGGCGGGAAGTGGCGCTCCACATACAGTTTGCCGACGGCCTCGCCCAGCAGATCCTGCACCAGGGACACGCCGCGCTTCCAGCGCTCACGGTTCTCCGGGGCGCCGGTGAGGGTGCGGCCGTAGAAGTCGAAGCTCGCCTCGACCAGGTCATCGGTCAGATAGGAGGCACGGGCCTTCACGATTCGCCAGGCCGCCCACGCCTTCCAGTCCTCCAGCGACTCCAGCGCCCAGGTCTGCGCGAAGGTGCGCAGGTAGTCCGGCTGGCGCACCACCACTTCGGCGAAGAGCTCGCTACCGGAACGGTCGACGCCCTCGGCGATCGCGGAAGTCCAGGCGGTCCAGTCGAATTCGGGGTGCTCGCCGGCCAGCGCGTCGAAAGTGGTGAGGTTGTAGCTCTTTTCGGCATCGCGGCGGCGCACCACATCCCAGTGCCCGGCGGCCAGCTTCTGTTCCAGGTCGAAGACCCGCTGCGCGTCGTAGTCCACGCCGGCCAGCTCGAACATGCGGCGGATGTGCGCGACGTACTTGTCGCGAATGTCGGCGTATTCGTCCTTGTGGTAGTACGACTCGTCCGGCAGGCCGATGCCGGACTGGCTGGTGTGC
This sequence comes from Nocardia sp. NBC_01327, assembly GCF_035958815.1. Classification (NCBI taxonomy): domain Bacteria; kingdom Bacillati; phylum Actinomycetota; class Actinomycetes; order Mycobacteriales; family Nocardiaceae; genus Nocardia; species Nocardia sp. NBC_01327. The sequence goes on from NZ_CP108383.1 coordinate 472,713, forward strand.
ACCAGGTAGCGGGTCGAATCCTTATCGTCGGTGTCGACGTAGAAGGCGACCGGGCCACCGACGCCGTGGCGCTGCAGGCTGCCGATGAGGGCGGCGAATTCGCTCCGATCGCGCACCTGGGCGACCGCGGCCAGCTCGTCCGCGATCGGGGTCAGACCGGCGGCAGCGATGGCGGCCTCGTCCATATAGCTGTTGTACAGGTCACCGACCTTGCGGGCCTCGCTGCCGGGCGCGGCATCGGAGGCAGCCGCCTCCTGGATGATCTGCTGCACGTCCAGCTCCGCCTGGTCGTAGAGCGTGCGGAACGCGCCGTCCACCGCCCTGTCCGACGGTATGTCGTATTTATCCAGCCATTCGCCATTGACGTGCGCGAACAGGTCGTCCTGCACCCGCACGCCCTCGTTACGGAAGGTCAGGTCGATACCGGAGGGATTGTTCAGCTGCGAAGTCACGCTCCCCAGTATGCCGATTTCCGTTCGGGGGAGCCGGAGCCGTGCGTGGTTTCACGGGGAACACACAGCACGGAGAACACACAGCACGGGGAACAAAGCACCGAGAACAGAACACTCAGGCGGTGAGTGCGATCCGGTCGAACTCGCCGTCACGGACTCCGGCGGCGAAGGCGGCCCACTCGCCGGGCGTGTAGACCAGGGAGGTCTCACCGTGGACGAGGGTGGCCCCGCCATCCGGGGACGGGTACGCGACGAGGGCGGTGGAGGCGACGCGGCGACCCGGCACCGTGCCGAGGAAGGCCATCCAGTCGGCGGCGGTCACGGTGATGATGGGCTCGGCCTGGCCGCGATGCGCCGGGTTTCGCCGGAACTTGCTGTCACGGATGAGCACCGCATCACCATCGAAACGGACTTCTACACACTGATTTCCATTATTGGTTCGGGTAGAGGTGAACCAGTCGGTGGAATCCGGCCGATACTGCGCGGTATTGAACATGGGCAGCATTTTACCGTCTCGCATGTGTCTCCTACCCTTGCGAATAACTCTTGATCATGTCCAAAGATTCTGCACGACTGAGAGATTGGTCGAGTGCACGCACAAATGCAAAACCCAGATCGCGAATCTGATCCGGATCCTCCACCGGCCCACCGAAAACCGCACTCTCGGCCCAGCCGAAGGTGGGCAGCGATTCCGAAGTGAAATCCAGCAGATGAAAACTGGCGCCGCCGAGCATGGCGCCCTGCGAGGCGGCGAACGGAATCACCCGTACCGTCAGCGAATCCAGCTCGTCGAGCAGCATCGCCAGATGCTCCAGTTGCCCGCGCAGGACTTTCGGGCCGCCGATCTGCTGCAGCAGCGTGGCCTCACCGATGACGGCGGTGAGGTCCAGATGATCGGCGTCGCGCAGCCGCTCCTGCCGCCGCATGCGCACGGCCACAAGCTGTTCCACCTGCACCGGGCGGATCATGACATCGGCGCTGATGAGCGCCCGGGTGTACTCCTCGGTCTGCAGGAGACCGGGGACCACGAGGCTGTCGTAACTGCGGATGCTGTCCGCACCGAATTCCATACCGTAGTAGCGCTGCAGTTCGGGGCCGATGAGTGCGGAAGCCTTGGCCCACCAACCGCGTTCCTTGCTGGCGGCCAGGAGTTCGAGCAATTCCTCGTGCTCCTCGCCGTCCACCTCGAGCAGCGTCAGCACCGGTTCGATGGTGCTGGCCGTGAGGACCCTGCGGCCCTTCTCCACGTGCGACCAATTGGCCGGCGTGAAGCCGACCCGTTTGGCGAAGGTCGCCGAATCGAAGCCGCGCTGCTCACGCAGCTCCCGTAGGCGGAGAACCAACTCCCACCGGGCGACGGTGGGCGACACGGGTGCCATGCCAGCTGATGCTACGCCTGAAACTCACCGGCGTGTGACTATTGTCATACTGATTGCGGGAGAATAGGGTCGGTAGCAGGAGGTTCGCCATGAGCGCGCTGGACCCGTCCTCGTACACCGCAACTCAGGAGGCGCTGGCCCGTTGCCGGTGCTACCGCAAGGAGCACGGCCTCTACGGGATCGTCGACTCGGCGCTGGGCCGGATCATGCTCGAAATCGGTTCGGTCGGCGCCGTCACCATGCCCGCCGACTTCGGCGCGCGCGTGCGTGACCACCTGCAGGCGCGCAAACGCTGCGGTCCCGTCATCGGGCATCCGCGGTCCGGGCGGTGGACCTTTCTGACCGGGCCGACGGACGATTCGTATCTCGATATCGCCCTGTTCTCGGACCTGTTCCGGGACTGCGCGGCGGTCGCGCTGCCCGGTAGCCACATCGTGCTGCCGTCGCCGACGGACGAGCACACCGGCTACCGATCCTGGGTTTGCCCGCCGGACAGTGACTTTCGGCCGGAACTCGCGGAGGTCGTCGCCGCCACCCGCGAGTGCCGGCCGGTGCAGCACTGAGCGTGCCTGTCCGGCACCGGCACTCGGCCGGTTCGCGCTCGGTCAGTTCGTGGGGGCCGGGGTCAGCGTGATGCTGTACTTGTTCTCGATCTTCTGATTCCAGTCCTGCTCACACTGATCGATCTTGGACTGGTCGTTCTTCGCATCCCGGACGCAGGAGACGAAGTCACTGCCGCCGTTGTCCTTGAAGAAGGTCCAGCCGATCACACCGACAACAATGCCGATGATGAGACTCAGCAGGCCGAGAATGAGACCGGTGAGGGCCATTCCGGAGCCGCCGCTGGTGCCCTTGCGCGCCTTCATCAGCGCGATCACGCCGAGAATGACGGCGAAGAGGCCGAACCCGATGCCGCCGAGCACCGTCCACGAGCTGAGCAGCGCGAGAATGCCCAGGATCAGGGCGGTGATGGCCAGGCCCTTGCTCTTCGGGGACTCCTGCCAGTACTGCTGACCGCCGGGCGGCGGATAACCACCGGGCGGCTGCCCGGGGTACTGGCCGTAATTGCCGGGGGGCGGGTTATTGCCCGGAGGCGGGTACTGCGACATGGGCGGGCCTTTCGTCGGTGCTGCTCCCGGTATCGCCGACAGGAGAACCGGCCGTTAACGCGCCCGGTTCGCCCGGAATCCTGGTCTTATACGAGATGCTATTGCCCGCCCAGACGCGCGTGCATCTCCCACACCAAAATTTCCGACGGCAGGCTCGCCGTCACCCGCTGACCACCGCTGCGCGCCAGCCGCACCGCGTCACCCTCGTACAGCGTCCCGACACCCTCCAGCTCGACCTCACCGCGCGCAATGAATACGTGCAGGTAAGGGGCTTCCGGCAGGCGAACCTCCGGCGCCTCGCCGAGACCCGGCATGCGGGCCACGTGCAGTGCGGAATGACTGCTGCCGATGCCGATGGCCGTGCGATCGCGATAGCGCGGCAGGCCCGAGGCCACCGTCACCAGAGCGCCGCCGGCCAATTCGTCGTCGATCTCCAGCTGCTGATAGCCGGGATCCAGGCCGGGCTCGTCCGGAACCACCCACATCTGGACGAAATGCACCGGCTCATCGTGTTCGGGGCCAGCATCGAACCGCCACGAATCGTTCTTCTCCGAATGCAGGATGCCCGCACCCGCACTCATACGCTGCGCGAGACCGGGATAGATCACCCCGTTGTGCCCGAGCGAATCCTGATGCACCAGGCTGCCGCTCAGTACCCAGGTGATGATCTCCATATCGCGATGGGGATGCGTTTCGAATCCTTCACCGGGCAGCACGATGTCTTCGTTGTTCACGAGCAATAAGCCGTGATGGGTGTTGTCGGGATCGTAATGTTCCCCGAAGGAGAACGAATGCTTCGAATCCAGCCACGCCACACGCGTTTTCATGCGGTCACCGCCACGATGGACATGGATCTGTGGTGTCGTGAGCGTGGACACCGCCGTACTCCTCTCACCGGCGCGCACCGATCAGAATCCAGAGTAGAGGCACATTCCGCGACCCAACCTGAACTCCCGGTAAATATTCTAACGTGAGAGCAACGCCGCTCTGCACGCCACCGACCAGGCACTTCGCTTATACGAGATAACGAGCACCCCGCCGACAGGGTTCGGTCGGCGACCGTATCATGATGTGCCGCAGCGAAACCGGAGGGAGACCAGGGGGATGCGACCCGACGTACTCGCGGGCATCGAACGCGAACTCCGACAACAGGCCAATGCCGAGGGGATCAACCACTTCGTGGTGGCAGCGGCCGTGTTCCGGAATGGAAAACTACTGGTCGTGCGGCGTGTCGCGGACGATTATCACGGCGGCATGTACGAACTCCCGGGCGGCGGCGTCGAATCCGGGGAGAGCTTCGCCGAATGCGTCGAACGAGAACTCTTCGAGGAGACAGGCCTGCGTATCCAGCGCATCACGGACGTACTCGGCGGATTCGACTACGCCACCCGCACCAAATCGCGAGTGCGGAAATACAGCTTCGTGGTCGATACCGAACCCGGGGAAGTGTTGCTCGCACCCGGCGAACACGATCAATTCCAGTGGATAGACGCCGACAGTCTGGACAACCTGCCCATGGCGGACGATATGCGCGCGGCCGTCTTCGCGCTCGTCACCACCCACCCCGCCAGGTGAGCGAACCCGAGACTCGACACGCACAAGACAACACACCGGCGGATAGCTCGCAGTCCGCAGCCGCACCGCGCACACCGCACCTCTCAGGCGCACCGCATCCCGCAGACCCTCGGGACCTTGCAACCCCTCGGGACCTCGCGGCCGAGCCAGACCTTGCGACCCCACCGGAGCTTGCAGTCCCACCGGACCTTGCGGCCGCACCCGAGCTTGCAGTGCCACCGGACCTTGCGGCCGCACCGCGCAGGGGCGTGCGGAGCGCGGTCGCGTCGGTACGCGGCGCCCTGGCGGAGAGTCCGGGTGCGCTGCGGCTGAGTACCGTGCGGCTTGCCGGGCAATTCGGCGACGGCATGTTCCAGGCGGCGCTGTCCGGGGCGATTCTGTTCAATCCCGAGCGGGAGACGGATCCGCTGGCCATCGCGGGCGGGTTCGCGGCGCTGCTGCTGCCGTATTCGATCATCGGGCCGTATGCGGGGGCGCTGCTGGACCGCTGGGACCGGCGCACGGTACTGCTCATCGCCAATGTGCTGCGCGGCGTGCTCATCGCGCTCACCGCGGTGAGCCTGCTGAGCGGGATGCGGGATACGCCGATACTGCTGCTCGCGCTGTCCGTGGTCGGAGTGTCGCGATTCGTGGGGGCGGGCGTGTCGGCGTCCCTGCCACGGGTGCTCGCACAGCAGCGGCTCGTGGCCATGAACTCGATCCTCGCGACCATCGCGTCCGGCTGCGCCATTCTCGGGGCGGGGGTGGCGTTCGGGCTCATCACGGTGATCGGGGCGGGGGATTTCGCCTCGGCCGTCGCGGTCGCGCTCAGTGCCTGCGGATCGATCGCCGGGGCTTGTGCGGCGGCCGGATTCCGGCGCCACGCGCTCGGCCCGGATCCCGGTGACCGCGGTGGTGAACCGAACCGGGAAAGCTCACTCCGGGCGATTGCTGCGGGTTTGCGATCAGGCGCTACCGCGGCCTGGCGGTCACGGGAGGTCACCACCGCCATGATCGGCATCGGCGCGCACCGCATGGTGTTCGGCGCCGACACGCTGCTGATGGTGCTGGTGCTCAGGCGCGGCGCGGGGACCGGGCATCACATCGCGAAATTCAGCGCGGCCATCACCGCGACCGGTCTCGGCATGCTGGCCGCGGCGGTGGTCGCGCCCGTGCTCATTCCGCGGCTCGGGCGGGCACGCACCATTGTGACGGGGCTGATCACCGCCATCGTGGTGCAGTTGACGCTGGTCACGCCCATCACGCTCGCCACCGGGACGGATGAGCGCCGGGCCGAACTGCTGCTGCTCGCGGCCGCGTTCCTGCTCGGACTGGCGGGACAGACCATCAAACTCACCGGCGACGCCGCCATGCAGATCGAGATCGACGACCTGCACCGCGGACAGGTATTCGCCTTGCAGGACACCATTTTCAATATCACCTATGTGCTGGCGCTGGCGGGCACCGCGCTGTGGATACCGGCGGACGGCCGGTCGCCGGCCGTGGTGATCGCCGCGGCGGGGGTGTACTGCTGTGGGATTGCCGCCATAGCGCTAATATCGGCTCGATCACAACCGGCCGACAACCGGTTTCGCTGAGCTCGGGCCACGGCCCGGCGGGTTACGGTGGGGGCCATTCGATCTCGCCCGGCCCGGACGAGGAGACACACACCGCATGGGATTCCGTCCGACCGATGTCCTGATCCTGTCGGGTGCGCTGACCGTGGGTGCGATCCTGCTCCCCGCCGCGCCCGCCGGTGCGACCGAGCCGTGGGCGCCGCCGCCCATGAACAGTTGCGGGGAAACGGGATTCGACCCGCTGGCGCGGGAAGCCCCGCCCGCCACCGCGCAGCCGCAACCGCAGCCCGATCCGACCATTCGCATCCAGGTTCCGGTACCGCAGATCACCACGGTGCCGGTGCCCGGGCCCAAGCCGGACAAGACCCGTATCGAACCGGTGGCGCTGCCGGAGGATCCGTGCGCGGCGCCCTGCCCGGATATTCGCAGCGACCCGAAACCGGCGGAAACCACACCGCCGGAGGGCAATCCGACCGGCGAGCCCGCCACGCCGGGCGAACCCGACGTCTCCAGCAGCGCCGCACCGCCGACCACCGCTCCGAATGCCGGGGGCGACGGACCGCGACCGGCGCCGCAGATCGAACTGCAGCCGGAGACCGAACCCATCCCGATTCCGGTGCCGGGCGGTGAGCCGCCCGAACCGCAGGCCCCGCCGGCCGTGGATGTGCAGCCGCCCGCCGCCGCGCCCGTGGCGGCCGCGGTCACCCCGCGCGAGGTGCAGCAGGTGCAGCTGGTCAATCAGATCACCGGGCACGGGTCGGTCAATCGCACCGATACCCGCTGGTCGGTGGACGGCACCGATCTCGGTTTGATCTGGGAGAACAAGCCCGGTCAGGTCTCGGTCGTCTTCGGCGACACCTTCGGCAAGGGCTGGAGCCCGATCGGCGCGGGGACCGGGGATCAGGACTGGCGCAGCAACACCCTCGCCTACAGCAGCACTCACGATCTCTCGAACGGGCTGGTCCTCGATAATTTCGTGCAGGACAGCCGCTGCCACGCCGCCGAGATCCTGGACAGCCGCAAGATCAAGAACTTCGAGGTCACCACCATCCCCACCTCGGGTTTCGCGGTCGGCAACCGCCAGTACCTGACCTACATGTCCGTGAATCGGTGGAGCAAGATCCCCGGCATGTGGTGGACCAACAACGGCGGCATCGCCTGGTCCGACGACAATGGCAGCACCTGGACCAAATCCCAATGGGCGCACTGGGACAACCTGTTCGGGCTCGGGCGCTTCCAGGTCGCGACCATGGTGCCGCACGGGGACTACGTGTACATGTTCGGAACGCCGAACGGGCGCATGGGAGTGATCGGGCTCGCCCGGGTGCCCGCCGCGCAGGTGCTGAACAAAACCGCGTACCAGTACTGGACCAACGGCAACTGGGTCCCGGCCGACGGGGCCAACGAATTGCTGGCCACCCCAATCGTTTCCGGCACCGCCAGCGAACTGTCGCTGCGCTACGACCAGGACACCGGGCAGTGGCAGATGGTGTACCTGGATCTGCAGCGGCACGAGATCGTGCTGCGGACCGCCGCGGAACCGCAGGGGACGTGGACGGATCCGGTCAAGCTCATCGATATCGACGACTATCCGACGGCGTACGGCGGCTTCATGCATCCGTGGTCGACCGGTAAGGATCTGTACTTCACCATGTCGGCCTGGAACAGCTACAACGTGTATCTCATGCACGCGTCGCTGAAGTGACCCGGCGGAAGCGCAGCGCCTGACCGGGCCGGGCCTGCGCGACCGCGTCCACATCGGCGTCGAGCACCACACCGATCACCGGATAGCCGCCGGTGATCGGATGATCGGCCAGGAAGACCACGGGCTGACCGCTCGGCGGGACCTGGATCGAACCCAGAGCCATACCCTCCGTGGGCAATTCGCCGGTTGTGCCGCGCTGCAGCGGCGGGCCGGTGCGGCGGTCGAGGCGGGTGCCGACGCGGTCGGTATCGGAGGATACGGTCCATTCGCCCTCGTACAGGGCCGGGGCGTTGGCGAACCAGTCGTCGCGCGGGCCGGGCAGGACCCGGATGGTGAGCCGGCCCGCACGCGGCGCCGCCACCGGGGCCACGTCCACGATCGGGTGGATGCGGGGCGGAAGGCCCACGGGCAGTTGATCTCCCGGGCGTAGCGGCTCGGGGCCGATGCCGGACATGGTGTCGCGGCTGCGGGAACCCAGCACGGGTGGGACGTCGATTCCGCCGCGTACCGCCACATAGCTCCGCAAACCGGATAGGGCCCAGCCGAGCCGAAGTCGCTGGCCCTCTTCGATTTCCAGCACGCTCGCCGCGCCGACCGGACGGCCGTCCACGGTCGCGGGTGCGGACGCGCCTGTCACCGCCACCGTGAGATGGCGCTGCGCGAGCAGTTCCAGGCCGCCGAACAACGCTTCGATTCCCGCTGCGCCCTCAGGGTTTCCGACCAGTCGGTTCGCCAACCGCAGGGACGCGCGATCCGCCGCGCCCGCGATGCCGACACCGGAATCGAACCAGCCGGGGCGGCCCAGATCCTGAATGGTCGCCAGCGGGCCGACCCGCTCGACCCGGATCACGGAAGATCACCACTGCCGGCGGGATGCGGGTGCCGGTGTGCGCCGGGGAGCGGCAGTCCGCCGCGCGCGGTCACCCGGACCTTGTGAAACTCGCAGGCAGACAGGCCGATCCACATCTTCATCCCCGCTCCTCGACATCGACGAATCGCACGCGGGTGCCGGTGCGGATCGCGGCGGGCGGATCGCGATCGACATCCCACATGGAGATATCCGTGGTGCCGATGAGCTGCCAGCCGCCGGGACTGCGGCGCGGGTACACCGCCGAATAGCCGCCTGCCAGGGCGACCGCGCCGGGTGGAATCGCGGTGCGGGACTGGGTGCGGCGGGGGACCGTCAGGCGGGCGTCGGGGGATTCCAGATAGCCGAAGCCGGGGGCGAATCCCACAAAGGCGCAACGCCATACGATGCCGGTGTGCTCGGCGATCACCTCGGCCGGAGTCAGACCGAGCAGGCGCGCGACCTCGGGCAGATCCGCACCGTCGTAGCGGACGGGGATCTCGACGGGTTCGTCGCGGAAACCATTGCCGCCCACCGCATCGTCCGGACGATCATCCGGCAGCCAGCCGGGCAACCGGCGCGCCCCCGCCGCCACACGCGCCTCGGATTCCAAGCGGGCCAGCAGCGAATTCAACTGCTGCCGCACCGGTTCCGCAGCGGCAGGAGCAGAGAGCGTCACCAACACCGTCGCCGCAGCGGGAAGCACATCCACCACACCCGCTGGCCGCGCGCGCAGCGCCGCGACCAACTCCCCCACCATGCGGCGCTGTGGCGGAATCACCAGCAGCGCACAATCACCCGCCGAGCGAACCTCGCCGGCGAGCGACTCGGACGCCGAATCAGTCATTACGGGCCTCCCGTGCGAAGGCCTCCAATGTAATACCGACCGCCCCCGCGGTGGCCCGGATACGACAGGTCAGGTCGGCGGTGGTCATGGCCGGCCTCTCATGTGAAGGCCTGCAGTGGAATGCCGTCTTCTTCGAGGGCGGTGCGGATGCGGTGGGCCATGTGCACGGCGGCGGGGGTGTCGCCGTGCACGCAGATGCTGGCGGCGGAGACGGCTACGGTGCCGCCGTCCAGGGTCAGGGCTTTGCCGGTGCGGGCGATCGAAAGGGCCTGGGCCACTGCTTCGTCCGCGTGCAGGACGGCGCCGGGGAGGGTGCGGGGGGCGAGCAGGCCGTCGGGGGTGTAGGCGCGGTCGGCGAAGCCCTCACCGAGGAAGGGGGTGCCGGCGGCTCGGGCGGCATGCTCCATTTCGGTGGCGGCGGGGCCCAAGAGGGCCAGGCGGGAATCGAATTCGCGCAGGGCCGCGACGATCGCGTCCGCCAGGGTACGGTCCGCGGCGGCCGCGTGATAGAGCGCGCCATGGGGTTTCACATAGCGGACGCGGTCACCGGCGGCGCGGGCGAAGGCGTCGAGACTGCCTATTTGGTACAGGGTTTCATCGCGCAGTTCGGCGGCGGGGACTGCGAGGGCGCGGCGGCCGAAGCCCGGCAGGTCCCGGTAGCCGATGTGCGCGCCGATGCGAACGCCCTTCTCGACGGCGAGCGCACAGGTGCGGCGCATGATCGACGGATCGCCGGCGTGGAAACCGCACGCGATATTGGCGCTGGTGACCACCTCGAGCATGGCCGCATCATCACCCATGCGGTACGCGCCGAAGCCCTCGCCCAGATCGCTGTTCAGGTCCACCGTCATGGGTCCGATTGTAGAAGTGACTCGAGTCACCTCGGAGAATCCGGAGATGTCATCGGTGGTCGGTACGCTCGAAAAATCATGGCCACCTATTTCGATCCGAAGGCCTGGTCACCTTTGCGGGCGGTGGACCTGGGCATGGACCTGGGGAAACGCCTGTTCGACCAGACCTGGGTCGATCAGTGGGCGAGCTTCACCACCGCATGGATCGAACCCGTCACCGACTTCGGGGTCGGGACCGTCACCGCGCTCATGCCCGATGTGCTCATGACACTGCTGTCCGAGGGCATTCTCAGCCAGTTCGGCGGGCAGGAGGTGAACGCCACCTTCCTCGGACATGATCTGCGGGCCACGCTGCACACCCTCAAGGTGCGGCGGCGAGGAGCGCATTTTCAGACCAAAACCGTTCTCACCGGGCTGTATTGGAATCAGCACCGGGTCGAGGAGCTCACCGTCATCGCACACGGGGTGCGGCTGGTGCCGGGGGTACCGACCAAACTGCGGGCGCAGCAGCTCGACGTCACCGGGGTGATTTCCCTTGCGGCGCTGCTGGACTGGCTCAACAGCTGGCAGCGGGACTGGGAATTGTCGCCCGGGCCGGACGGGCTCATTCTGGCGCGGCATCGGCGCAGGCGGGTGCGGGCGCTGGTCGACGCCGATATCACCGACAATGTGCTGACCATCGCCGTGCAGAGCGCACACTGGCGCGGGATGCGCGCGCCGCGGCGGATGACGAGGCTGAAGCCGATTCCGCTGGCGGACCTGCCCAGTCAGGCGCGGATCATCAGTACGCAGCGGGTCGGCGAGCATGTCTGCTTCGCCGCCGACCTACCCGGATTGGCCGGGTCGTTCGACCTGGCGCAGATCCGATCGGCGATCGTCGCCGGAACCACGCTGATTATTTTTTAGCCTGCCACCATTCGACGAGTGCCGCTTCGGCTTCCTCGCGAGGAAGGGGGCCGCGGTCCAGGCGAAGTTCCTTCAGGAACTTCCAGGCCTTGCCGACGTCGGGGCCGGGCTGGATGCCGAGCAGTTCCATGATCGCGTTGCCGTCCAGGTCGGGGCGGACGCGGTCGAGGTCCTCCTGCTCCTGGAGGACGACGATGCGGGCTTCCAGATCGTCGTAGGTGGAGCGGAGCTGGGCGGCGCGGCGCTTGTTGCGGGTGGTGCAGTCGGCGCGGACCAGTTTGTGCAGGCGGGGGAGCAGTTCGGCGCCGTCGGTGACGTAGCGGCGGACGGCCGAATCGGTCCACTGGCCCTTGCCGTAACCGTGGAAGCGCAGGTGCAGGTAGACCAGGCGCGCGACATCCTCGGTGAACTGCTTCGGATACTTCAAGGCGCGCATGCGCTTTCGCACCATTTTCGCGCCGACCACCTCGTGGTGGTGGAAGCTCACGCCGCCGCCGGGCTCGTTCTTCTTGGTGGGCGGCTTGCCGATGTCGTGCAGCAGGGCGGCCCAGCGCAGCACCAGGTCCGGATCGCCCTCCTCCTGATCGATGGCCTGGCGCAGCACCGTCAGCGAATGCTCGTAGACGTCCTTGTGCTGGTGGTGCTCGTCGATCTCCAGCTTCATGGCGGGCAGTTCGGGCAGCACCCGCTCCGCCAGGCCGGTCTCGACCATGATGTCGATGCCCTCGGTCGGGTGATCACCGGCGATCAGCTTGTCCAGCTCGGTGTGCACCCGCTCGGCGGTGATGCGGTCGATCTCCGGGGCCATCTCGGCAATGGCGTCCCGCACCCGCGGGGCCAGCCGGAAACCCAGCTGCGAGACGAAACGGGCGCCCCGCAGCATGCGCAGCGGATCGTCCTGGAACGAATCCTGCGGCAGCGCAGGCGTATCGAGCACACCCTCGAGCAGATCCGCCATACCGTTCAGCGGATCCACGAACTCCAGCTCACCGAGCTCGCCGATGCGCACGGCCATGGCATTCACCCGGAAATCGCGGCGCACCAGATCGGCCTCGAGCGTATCGCCGAAGGTGACCTCCGGATTGCGCGAGACCCGGTCGTAATTGTCGGCGCGGAACGTGGTGATCTCCAACTGCTGGCCCAGCTTGGACGCGCTCACCGTGCCGAACGCCAGCCCGCCGGTATCCCACAGATGATCGGCCCAGCCGCGCATCAAGTCCTGCACCACATCGGGCCGGGCATCGGTGGTGAAATCCAGATCCGTACCCAACCGGCCCAGCACGGCGTCACGCACCGTGCCGCCCACCAGATACAGCTCGTGACCGTGCTGGGCGAACAACTCACCCAGCGGGGTCAGAACCTCCGACAGCCGTCCCACGGTGATCGCCGCCGAGGCCAGCAATCGGGTACGACGATCCACGCTGCTTGCTTCCTCGGACTTCGGCGAAACCACGAAATCCGAGCTTAGTAGACCAGGCAAGTCCGCCCCGCCTCCCCGGGACTCTTGCGGGCACCCAGGTGCGTCCAGACTCTCGCGTCGGGCCGGCGGTTCGATGGTTGGCGGAGTCAGCCCGTACCCGGTGAGTTACCCGTACGGCACGAAATCAGCCCTCACGTCAGATACGTATCCCCGTGCAGAGTCGCGGAGCGGCGGAGAGAGTGCACCCCTATAGACTGGCGCCGTGTCTCCGGCCGATCGCGCGAACAGTCGACGCCGCCAGCCCCGGCGCCGTGGTTCGGCCGGTAGTGCGGCGAAACCTCGCATGCGCACGGTGCGGGAGACCTCTGCCGGTGGGCTGGTTGTCGATGGGCTGGACGGGCCGCGTGAGAAGCGGTGTGCCGCACTGATCGGGCGGACCGATCGGCGCGGGCGGTTGCTGTGGTCGCTACCCAAGGGGCATATCGAAGAGGGCGAAACCGCTGAGCAGACGGCTATTCGCGAGGTTGCCGAGGAGACCGGCATCAATGGCAGCGTGGTCGCCGAACTGGGCAGTATCGACTACTGGTTCGTGACCGAGGGCCGGCGGGTACACAAGACCGTGCACCACTATCTGATGCGATTTCTCGACGGCGAACTCTCCGATGCCGATGTCGAAGTCACCAAGGTGGCCTGGGTTCCCTTGAGCGAACTCGATTCCCGGCTCGCCTACGCTGACGAACGGAGGCTGGCGGAGGTCGCGAACCGGCTGATCGACCGGATGGAGAACGGCAGACAATGACGCGTGCGGGGTCTGGGCGTCCTGGGCAAGACACCGCGGCGCTGCACCGCTGGATCCTGTCGTTCGTCGCGGTGGTGGTCGCCGTGCTGACGGTATGTCCGTCCGCTGCGACGGCACAGCCGTCCGGCAGCGGCTCCGGCGCGGCGCCGACCGGACCGAAATTTCTGAAACTGTCCCTGGATTCGGTGACGCCGACGGCGATCACCGCCAGCAGCGACCCCTATTTCGTGGTGTCCGGCACCATCACCAATATCGGTGACCGGCCGGTCGACGATGTCAGCGTGCGCATTCAGCGCGCCGCCGCCGTCACCACGCCGAGCGGATTGCGGTCCACGCTGCGGCTGGACCAGAACAGCTACGACGTCGCGGGCGAATTCCAGGATGTCGCAGACCGTTTGGACACCGGACAGCGAAAGCAGTTCAGCCTCACGGTCGCACTGCGCTCGGCGGCCGAATTGCCCAGCGGGATCTCCTCGATCGATATCACCGCGCCCGGCATCTATCCCCTGCTGCTGAACGTCAACGGCGCACCCAGCTACGGCGGTCAGGCGCGGCTCGACGACGCGCGCTTCCTGCTGCCCGTGCTCGGCGTCCCCATCGCCACCCCCGACCCGATGAAACGCACTGTCACGCCGACGGTTCCGGCCGTCCCGGACGCGCCGCCGGTCGCCACCACCATGTTGTGGCCACTGGCCGACCGGCCGCGCCTGGTCGCCGGTGCGACCGGGTCCGTACAGGGGTCCGCCATGCTCACCGATGACGATCTGGCGTCCTCGCTGGCCAGCGGCGGGCGGCTCGATCAATTGCTGTCCGCGCTGGAGACCGCGCTCAAACCCGATGGCGGGCACGACCGCAAACTCACCAGCGCGCTGTGCCTGGCCGTCGATCCGGATCTGCTGCTCACCGTCTCCGATATGACGGACGGCTACCGGGTGCTGGCCAGTCCGTCCGATCCGGACGGCACCACCCGGGCCGGCACCGGCGCGCACGCGGCCAAGGCCTGGCTGGACCGGCTGCGCACGCTGGCGCCCACCATGTGCGTGGTCGCGCTGCCGTTCGCGCAGGTCGATCCCACCGCGCTGGCCGCCGCCGGGGACGAGACGCTCTCGGATCGAGCCCTCAACGCGCCTGCCGACCTGGTGGATTCGCTGCTGTCGGTGAAATCCGTGCGCGGCGTGGCACTGCCGGACTCCGGAACCCTCGACACCGACGGTGCGGGCCTGCTCGCGCACCACGGCTACACCACCGCTGTGCTCGCCGACAATGCCGTGGCGGCCTCCGACGGGCGCAGCAATATCTCCAGTGCAAAAAGCCCGGGCGGCGCAGTCGAATCGGTGAATCCGGATATGGTGCAGCTGTCGGGGATCACCCTGCCCACCGCCGGCGGCGATGCACCCGGCGGCCCCGAAATGCATGCCGCCACCTTCGATATCTGGTCGGCCACCGCCCTCGCCGCCATCGGCTCGCATCCGCCGACCCCGCCGTTCACCCCGGACCGGGTCCGCTACGACGTCACCAACGACTCCCGCGCCGCCCGGCTGCAGGACGCGCTCGGCGCGGTCGCCTGGACGGCCCTGAACCCGCAGGCCGGACGGCCGCGCTCCGCGGTGCTCATGCCGCCGCAGCAGTGGGGCGCCAACCGGGACGAGGCCACCGCGGTGCTCGGACAGCTCGACCTGCTCTTCCGCAATAATCTGGCCGCACCGCGCTCCTTCGCCGAACTGCTGGCGCAGCAACCGGATCCGCAGCCCTACGACCTGGACTACCTGCCCGCCGCCGCGGACGAGGCCGTGCCCGACCACTTCGCCGAACCGGTCCGGCAGCAGGCGCACAACATCACCGAGCTCATGGGCGCCCTGGTCGACCAGCCGCAGCAGGAACTCACCCCGCGCACCTTCCTCACCCCGCTGCGCGACGACCTCATCCGGGTGCTGACCATGTCCGACCGCCGCGCCGGGGCCGCCGCGGCCGACACCACCGCGCAGCGCCGCCTCGACCAGACCAGCCGCACCATCGACGACCTGTTCCATTCGGTGACCGTGCTGCCGCCGGGCGGCGTCTACACCCTCGCCTCCGAACAGAGCCCGCTACTGCTGGTCGCCCGCAACGATCTGCCGGTCGCCATCCGCATCAAATTCCGCATCGACGCGCCGACCGAGACAAATATCAAAGACATCGGTGAACAACAGCTTCCGGCCAAGGGCACCCGGTCCTTCCAGATCCCGACCGAAGTGTCCGACAGCCGAAACCTGGTGATACCCATTGCCCTTACCACACCCGACGGGACGCCGCTCGGCAATGCGGTATCGGTATCCGTGCGGTCCAACGCCTACGGTCGAGTGTTGGCGATAATTACCGCAAGCGCCGGAGCACTGCTGCTCCTGCTGGCGGGTCGCCGGCTCTGGCACCGCTTCCGCGGGCAGTCGGATCCGGCGGACGAAGGCTTCGATCCGGAGAAGCGACGCCGGGTGAACAAGTACCTGCGCGCCCGGAAACGCAAGCTGCGAGACGAGAACCAGGAGGCCCGGTGAGCGAGTACGGCGGACCGCGCTCGACCGGCCGACCCGACGGCGCCGACGGGCCGCGCTCCCACGGCGCCGACGGCCCGCCCGCCCGGGGCGCCGACGGCCCGCCCGCGCGCCGGGCACCGTCAGCACCCTGGGAGCGCGGTGCGCCCGCACCCCAGGCACCGCGTCCGGCACCGCAGGCACCGCGTCCGGCGCCCCAGGGTCCGCGGCCCGTGCCGCAGGGTCCGCGTCCGGTACCGCCCGGCCCGCGCAGTGGCGGCTTTCCGCCGGTGCCGCAGGTGAATACGCCCGGGGGGCCCGGCCGTCCACTACCCGGTCAACCGTCCGGTCCGCTGCCGGTGCGGGGACCACGCCCCGGCGAATCCGGGCCCATCATGCAGCGCCCGCCCGCACCCGGTCAGCCGCGACAGCCGCAGCCGCCACGCCCGGCCGGACCGCCACGCGGAAACGCCTATGTCCCCGAAGAAGACCGCTACCACTGGGGACACGGCAACCCGGATCAGAACCGGGCACCCGGAATCGGGCCGCGGCCCACCCCGCGCGACGGCATGCGCTACCCGGAGTCGAATCCGGTACCGCGGCACTCGCAACCACTGCCCAGGCAGGCGCGCGGCGGACCGACCACGCGGGAACAGCAGCAGGTCGAGAAGGCCGAGAACTCGAACGCCAGACTGGTCCGGGACTCCGGATCCATCGCGATCGCGACCCTGGTCAGCCGCATCACCGGCTTCGGCAAACAGCTACTGCTGCTGACCGTGCTCGGGCCGGCCATCGCCAGCGCGTTCACCGTGGCCAGCACCATCCCGACCATGATCTCCGAGCTGCTGCTCGGCGCGGTCCTCACCGCCATCGTGGTGCCGACCCTGGTGCGCGCGGAGAAAGAGGACCCCGACGGCGGCAGCGCCTTCGTCCGGCGGCTGTTCACCGCCGCGATCACCATCCTCGGCATCGGCACCACACTCACCCTGATACTCGCGCCCATCCTGACCACGCACGTCTTCCTCTCGAACGACGGCAAGGTCAATACCGCGCTCACCACCGCACTGACCTTCCTGCTGCTGCCCGCGGTGTTCTTCTACGGCACCTCCGCGCTGATGATGGCCATCCTGAATACGCACGGGGTGTTCAAACCCGGTGCGTGGGCGCCGGTGCTCAACAACCTCGTGGTGCTGGCCGTGCTCATCGCCTACCGGCTCACACCCGGTGAGATCAGCCTGCATCCGGTCCGCATGGGCGATACGAAACTGCTGGTCCTCGGCATCGGCGTGACCGTCGGCGTCGCGGTCCAGGTGCTCAGCCTGCTGCCCGCCATCCGCCGCGAAGGAATCGACCTGCGGCCGCTGTGGGGTGTGGACGCCCGGCTCCGGCAGTTCGGCGGCATGGCCGCGGCCATCATGCTGTACGTGCTGATCAGCCAGGTCGGCTGGACCTTCGCGACCCGCGTGTCCTCGCATGTGGACATCGCCGGTCCGGCCATCTACCAAAATGCCTGGCTGCTGCTGCAATTGCCGTACGGCGTACTCGGCGTGACCCTGCTGACCGCGATCATGCCGCGGCTGAGCCGCAATGCCGCCGCCGACGACACTCCGGCCGTGGTCGACGATCTCGGCACCGCCACGCGACTCACCATGATCGCGCTCGTTCCGGTCGTCACCTTCCTGACCTTCGCCGGACCGCAGATCGGCCGCGCCCTCTACGGCTACGGGCACTTCGGACCCGGACAGGCCGGGCGGCTCGGCGAGGCCGTGTCCTGGTCGGCCTTCACGCTGATCCCGTACGCGCTGGTGCTGATCCACCTGCGCGTCTTCTACGCCCGCGAACAGGCCTGGACGCCGACCTGGATCATCCTCGGCATCACCAGCGTGAAGATCGCGCTCTCGGCGCTCGCGCCGATGGTCGTCGACGAACGCCACGTGGTGATCGCGCTCGGTGTCGCCAACGGGCTCGGCTTCGTCTCCGGCGCGGTGATCGGCGGCTGGCTGCTGCATCGCAGCCTCGGCGATCTGCGCATGGCCAATGTCGGGCACACCATCACCCGCGTCGTGGGGGCCTCGCTGGCCGCCGGCGTGGTCATGTGGACCGCCGACAAAGTCATGGGGCTGCACCGGCTTTCGGAGTCCTTCGGCGGCATCGGATCGCTGGTGCGGGTCGCCCTCACCGCGATCATCATGTTCGGCGTCGCCTTCGGCCTCATGCGCCTGGCCGGCATCCCCGAAATCGTCGCCATCACGGTGGCCGTGTCGCGGCGCCTCGGCTTCACGGCACCGGCGCCGCAGATGGATCTCGACGGCGGGCCGATCGACGCGACCACGCTGCTCCCCAAGCCGGATCTGCGCGCCGCGCCGTACTACTACCGGTTCGACCCGTACCTCGACGCGCAGACAATGGTGCTGCCCGTTATCCGACCCGATGCGGTTGACATCACCGGCAAGGGTGAGTTCCCGTACCCTGTTCGGCAGAGAAGCGCAAGCGCCGCATCCGGTGTTCCAGACGACTACAACAGGCCGGATGAGGGCTCTCGCGCGGCCTCGGACGACGGCGTCTACCAGGCACCGGGTTCGGCCCAGACACATCGGTCTCCGACATACCAGGGCGAAGGAGGAACGAGGGTGAGCGACGACGCGGTGAGCGGCGTCCCGGCCGCCGAATCCACAGCGGCAGCGGGCGGTGGGCTCTCCACGGATGCGCCCCCGACTCCGGACGAAAAGATCGGAAAGCAGAGCGGCAAAGCCGATTCCGCCAACCGATCCACCGGACGTGGCGACCGAGGCGAACCGGACGAACTACCGGACGAAGGTGGCGCAGGCCCCGAAACCGGCGTCTACGAGGCGATCTCGCCTCAGATGCCGCCCATGCGGGTGGAGGCCACCAAGCGCATCCAGCGCGGCCCCAAACTGCTGCCCGGCGCGTCCGTCGCGGGCGGCCGCTACCGGCTGCTCGCCGGCCACGGCGGTGCGCGCGGCCTGAAATTCTGGCAGGCGCTGGATGTGAAGCTCGACCGCGAGGTCGCGCTCACCTTCGTCGACGCCGACCAGCAGGACGCCGAGAACTCCGGACACGATGGGCCGCAGGCGATCCTGTCGCGCACCCTGCGACTCGGGCGCATCAACTCGCCCGGCCTCGCCCGTGTGCTCGATGTGGTCCGCGGCTCCTCCGGCGGCATCGTCGTCGCCGAATGGACGCCCGGCCGCTCGCTCAAGGAGATGGCCGACACGGTGCCGTCCCCGATAGGAGCGGCGCGCGCCATCCGGGCGCTCGCGGCGGCGGCCGAACTGGCACACCGCGGCGGCGGCTCGCTGTCCATCGATCACCCGGATCGGGTGCGCATCAGCGCCTCCGGTGACGCGGTGCTCGCCTTCCCCGGCACGCTCGGCGATTCCGACGCGCAATCGGATGTCCGCGGGCTCGGGGCCATGCTGTACGCGCTCATCACGGCGCACTGGCCGATTCGCGTCGGCGGCGTCACCGGTACCGCGGCGACCATCGGCGGACTGCCGCTGGCCGATTTCGGGCCGGACGGAACTCCGGTGGAGCCCAGGACCATTCGGCCCGAGGTGCCCTTCGAGATCTCCGCGGTCGCGGTGCGCTCGCTGGAATCCAACAAGGGTGTGCGCACCGCCGCCACGGTTCAGCACGTGCTGGAGCAGGCGTCGGTCGTCGACCAGAAGACCGACCTCATCCCGGTGCTCAGACTCGGCCAGCGGCCGCCCTCGGCGCCGGACGAGACCCTCGCCGATCCGGAACTGCTCGCCGCCGAGAAGGAACGCTCGCAGCGGATGATGTGGATCCTGGTCGGACTCGGCGTGCTGGCCGCGCTGGTGGTCGGCGTCATCATCTGGTGGCTGCTGAGCGTGTTCGCGCCCGGCAGTTCCGAAGCGCCGCTGAACGAACAGCGCAATATCGGTCTCACGACGTCCAGCCCGATACCGACCTCGCCGGGGGCTCCCGTGCCCACCGGCGGTGCGGCGCAGGGTGTTCCGGTACCGGTCACCGGCGCCATGGTGTTCTCGCCCGAGGGCACCCCGGACGGTGTGGGCAGCATCGGGGCCGTGCTGGACAACAACCCCGTCACGGTGTGGCGGACCGACGCGTACTTCCAGCAGTTCCCCGCCCTCAAGAAGGGGGTGGGGATCATGACGACGCTCGGCAGCCCCAGCAAGCTGACCAAGGTGATCATCGATTCGCCGACGCCGGGCACCGTGGTCGAGATCCGCACCTCGCCCACGGCGTCGCCGACGCTTGATCAGACCCAGCTCATCGGGTCGGCGACGCTCGGCAACGGGACCACCGAGATCGCGGTGCAGGCCGACCAGCCCGCCCGCTACGTGCTGGTGTGGATCACCGCGCTGGCGCAGAACGGCGGGCAGTACCAGACCTCCATCGGTGAGGTGCGCTACGAGGCCGCACCGTAGTTCCGAGGCCGTGCCGTGATCTACGGCCTCGGAACCCGGTGTCCGGTTCGCCCGAAAAAGCCCGCTAGCTGCGCTTTTCTTGCGCAAACCATTGCTACCGAATCGTTATCTTCGTTATGATCTTGCGTACTCTCTGCAGGTTTCAGGAGTTGCAGGTTCAGGAGTTGCATTGTCAACTGCGAAGAATTACGAGGTAGCGACCGAGCCGACCACTCGGTCCACAGCGACGGCCGTCCGGACCCGGAAACCCCGGGTCGCCGAGACCACCGATCGCGATCTCCTAGCCGCCCACGCCTCCGGCGAGCGGCACGCCTTCGCCGAACTATTACGGCGCCATCGCGATCACCTCTGGCAGACCGCGCTACGCGCCTCCTATACGCCCGAGGACGCCGCCGACTCGCTGCAGGACGCCCTGCTCTCCGTCCATCGCGGTGCGGGCGCCTTCCGCGGCGATGCCGAGGTGCGCAGCTGGTTGCACCGCATCGTGGTGAACGCGTGCCTCGATCGCATCCGTCGCAACAAACTGCGGTGCACGGTACCGTTACCGGACGAGTCGTTGCTCGAACCCCGTTATGCCCGCGACGATTTCGCGAGCCTGGAGGCAAGTCTTGTCATCGACGCAGCATTGTTCACGCTGCCCGCCGAACAGCGCACCGCACTCGTCGCGGTGGAGCTCGAAGGACTGTCGATCGCGGAAGCCGCAGCGCTGCTCGGAGTTCCGGCCGGAACCATCAAGAGCCGGTGCGCCCGCGGCCGGCGACGACTCGAAGAACATCTGCACGCGATGAACACCTGAATCCGCTGCGGAACAAGCAGGATAGCGGGAACCGGATCGCACTCCGGTGCGTCAAAAACTAAGACAGGTCTGCGAATTCCCATATCGGGTCCGATCTGGAGGGGCGATGAACGAGGACTACGCAGGAGGACCGGTGGCAGCAGGGACGATTCCCCGGCCGCCCTATTCCTCCGAGCTGCTCGCCGATCTGCACGCCGGGAACGTCCCGGCAGACCTGTCCGCCCAGCTGTGGACGCAGGTCCGCCGCGATCCGGACGCCATGCGCTATCTGCGCTCGCTCGATCAGGTGAACAATCGCCTGCGCGACCTCGGCCGCGACGAACACATCGCCCACCCCATGCCCATCGCCATCACCGCACGCCTGGAACGAATGATCGACAATCTCGCCGCCACCGACCTCGACACCAGTGATCGAGTGGCCACCGTGCACCGCCTCCCGGTGCCCCGCCAATCCACCCATCCCGCACCGCCTTCCACCGCACCCATGCCGGTACTGAACGGTTCGGCCATCTTCGACACCGGGCGGCTGGACCCCCGCGAACTCGACGACCTCGTCCCCGAGGAGCCCGAGTCGGAGTTCGATCTCACACCCGGCCCCGCACCGGCGACCGAACGGTTCTCCAACCGGCTCCGCTGGCTCACCGCGGCCGCGGCCACCGCCGCCATCACGGCCGGAGCCGTGGTGGCCGTGGACGCCGTGCAGACCCGCACCGGGACGCCCGCCGCCGCACAGTCCGCCGCCGCGCTACCGCTGGCGGCGGAACTTCCGCCCACCGCGGTGCTCACCGCCATGGGCCACCACGACATCAGCGGGCCGCTCGCCGCGGGCAACGCACTATCGAGTTGCCTGCGGGCCGCAGGGCTCGACCGCTCGGTGCTGGGATCGCGTAGCGTCCTCTACGGCGGCAAACCGGCCGTTCTCGTGCTGCTCGCGGGCCCGCACGCGCCGCAGATCACAGCCGCCGTGCTCGACAACGGCTGCGGACCGGGGAACCCGCAGGTACTGGCCAGCACCGATATCGGCTGACGGCCCGCCGCCGCTCCCATGCACAGCGGTAGATGGGAGCGCCACCGCCTACCCACGGCCCGGTGGGAACAACAGCGTTTACGCTGTGGTTGACCGACATGCCTGTTTCACGTGCCTGTTTCACAACTGCCTCGGAGGACCCTTTGAGTACCGCTGTTCGCGACCTGATCATCGTCGGTTCCGGACCGGCCGGATACACGGCGGCTGTGTACGCGGCGCGTGCGGAACTCCAGCCGATCCTCTTCGAAGGCACCCAGTTCGGCGGCGCCCTCATGACCACCACCGAGGTCGAGAACTTCCCCGGCTTCCGCGGCGGCATCATGGGCCCGGATCTGATGGAGGAGATGCGCGAGCAGGCCAAGCGCTTCGGCACGGACATCCGCACCGAGGACGTGGACGAGCTCGACCTCTCCGGTCCGATCAAGAAGGTCACCGTCGGCGGTGAGGTTTTCGAGGCCTACGCCGTGATCCTCGCCATGGGTTCGGCGGCCCGCTACCTGAACATCCCCGGTGAGCAGGACCTGCTCGGCCGCGGCGTCAGCGCCTGCGCCACCTGCGACGGCTTCTTCTTCAAGGGCCAGGACATCGTGGTGGTCGGCGGCGGCGACTCGGCCATGGAGGAGGCCACCTTCCTCACCAAGTTCGCCTCCAGCGTCACCATCATCCACCGCCGCGAAGAGTTCCGGGCCTCCCGCATCATGCTGGAGCGGGCCAAGGCGAACGAGAAGATCCGTTTCCTGCTCAACTCCGAAGTGACTGCGGTGCACGGTGATTCGGCTGTCACCAGCCTGAGCATTCGCGACACCCGCACCGGCGAGACCTCGGAGCTGCCGGCCACCGGCCTGTTCGTCGCCATCGGCCACGACCCGCGCAGCGAATTGGTGCGCGGCCAGGTCGAACTGGACGGCGAGGGCTATGTCCAGGTCGACGGCCAGTCCACCTTCACCTCGCTGCCCGGCGTCTTCGCCGCGGGCGACCTGGTGGACCACACCTACCGGCAGGCCATCACCGCCGCCGGAACCGGCTGCCGCGCGGCCATCGACGCCGAGCGCTGGCTCGCGGACCAGGGCGACATCACCAGCAACACACTCGATCACGCCGGTCACTCGGTGGAATCGAACTCTGCGGTCATCAGTAACTAGAAGGAGTCACCATGTCGGACGCCAAGACCACCGCCACGAAGACCGTCACCGACGCCACCTTCGCCCAGGACGTGCTGGCCAGCGACAAGCCCGTCCTGGTCGACTTCTGGGCCTCCTGGTGCGGCCCGTGCAAGATGGTCGCCCCGGTGCTCGAGGAGATCGCCGCCACCCACTCCGACAGCCTGACCATCGCCAAGGTCGACGCGGACGCGAATCCGGAGGCCTCGAAGGACTACGGCATTCTGTCGTTGCCTACCATGGTGCTGTTCCAAGGGGGCAAGGAGATCAAGCGGATCGTCGGCGCAAAGGGCAAAGCGGCCCTTCTGCGCGAACTCGAGGGTGTTATCTGACGACGCGCCGTACGATGCCTGCACTCGACAGTTGCCGAAATCCGGTCCGGGTCTGAGACAATCGACCGACGCTCCGGTCGTGCAGAGGTGTGAATCTTTGCATGAGTGGGTACCCGGGTTGGCGGAAGGAAAGGGCTCTTACGCATGCACCGACTTCGTCACGGCGATACTGGACCAGCCGTAGCTGAGGTTCGGAGCACCCTCGCAAGTCTGGGTTTCCTGCACTCCCACCTGAATGCCGAGCACGGCAACGGGAATGGCGAGTACTGGAAGAACGTAGAAGTCGTCTTCGACCACGACCTCGACTCCGCGGTCCGCGGGTTCCAGCAGCACCGCGGCCTGCTCGTCGACGGCGTGGTCGGTCCGGCTACGTACCGGGCCCTCAAGGAAGCCTCCTACCGACTCGGCGCCCGCACGCTCATCTATCAGCTGTCGGCGCCGCTGTACGGCGACGATGTCGCCACCCTGCAGCGCCGCCTGCAGGACCTCGGTTTCTACGTGGGCCGGGTCGACGGGTTCTTCGGACCGCATACGCACGAGGGGCTCACCTCGTTCCAGCGCGAGATCGGCCTGGCCGGTGACGGCATCTGCGGTCCGGATACGCTCCGGTCCCTGGAACTGCTGGGAGCCCGTGTCACAGGCGGTAATCCGCATCGCATCGCCGAGGAAGAAGTGGTGCACCGGGCCGGGCCGCAGCTCACCGGTAAGCGCATCGTCATCGATCCGGGCCTGGGCGGACCCGATAAGGGCGCACCGGTGCCCAGCGAATTCGGCGACGTGTACGAATCGGAGATCCTCTGGGATCTGGCCAGCCGGCTCGAGGGCCGCATGGCCGCCACCGGTATGGAGACCTTCCTGTCCCGGCCGTGGGGTGCGAATCCCTCCGATGCCGAAAGAGCCGAGACCTCCAATACTTTCGACGCGGATCTGATGATCTCGCTGCGCTGCGCGGGCAACCCGAGCACCTCGGCGAGCGGGGTGGCGAGCTTCCACTTCGGCAATTCGCACGGGTCCACCTCGATGATCGGGCAGGTGCTCGCCGGTTTCATCCAGCGCGAGATCGTCGCCCGGACCTCCCTGCAGGACTGCCGGACCCACGCCCGCACCTGGGATCTGCTGCGCCTGACGAAGATGCCGACCGTGCAGGTCGATATCGGCTATCTGACAAGCGATTACGATTCGACGGTGCTCACCAACCCGCGCATGCGGGATGTGATCGCCGAAGCCATCCTCATCTCGGTGAAGCGGCTGTACCTGCTCGGCCAGGACGATCAGCCGACCGGTACCTACACCTTCGCCGAACTGCTCGCCGAGGAAATGGCCGCGGCCGAGCGCATCTGAGTCCGCTTCCGAACCGAAAAACCCCGTCCTCCCGAATTACTGTGGGAGGACGGGGTTTTCTGCTGTACCGGCCGATCAGAGAGTGATCAGGCGGTTCGGCATGGTCATGGCCGCGGTCGCGAGCAGCTGATCCAGCGCGCGCTCCACGTCTTCCTTCCACAGGTGGTCGCTGTCCAACTCCAGCCGCAGGCGCGGGAAACGGTGGTGCGCGGCAACCACTTTGAAACCGACCTCCTCCAGGAAATCGGCATCGATCATGCAGGTCTCCGGCGTGCACACGGACGAGGGCGACGGCTTGGAGGACGTCCGCGGGGAAGCGGGCGCGATCCGCTCCATGAACATCATGGAGCCGAGATCGGCCATCGAGGTGGACGACGGATCCGAGCGAATCCCGAAGGATTCGATGGCCCGCACACCACGACGCACCAGATCGCCCACCACGGCCTGAATAAGCTGCTGGGCTACATCATTCGTCTGATACGGGAATTCGGCGCCCAGCGTGGTCAGCAGGACCGCGTCCGGGCTCACGGGGGAGGTGGGGAACAGGCCGGCGCGCGGGGACGAGCTCGGCGGCGAATACAGGGCGCAGCCGGCGGGCTGACCGTCGATCAGCGCGATCTGCCCACACGAGCCCCACTCCAGGAGCACAGTGGAAAGCCAGGCCTCCTTTTCGAAGACCGGGTCACTGAATTCACGGGAATCCGCAGCCACCGCCGGATCGAGCTCCCAGAAGACGCACCGCCGGGCATGTGCCGGAAGTTTGTCGAGTCCGCCGAGGGTTAGTGCGGTAACGCTGGTCGACACCGCTCTGCTCAGCCTCCAGCTGTCCGATTCATCCACACTCACGCCGCATCAATATCTGCTCGCCAAAAAGAATAAGCGATCAAAGCAACACGCCTCTCCGGGCCTAGAAAACTCCGGCGTCACTGTGACGTTTCAGCCCCCACCCTCGGGTAGGGGCACCGAACCTCGAAAAATCCGCTCCGAGACTCGGGTGTGGGGGTAGGGCCCCGATTTCCACTACGGCTTGGACTGCTCCATCATGCTGACGATCCGCTCCAGATCATCGATGGAACCGAACTCGACCGTGATCTTGCCCTTGCGCTTGCCGAGCGCCACCGTGACCCGGGTGTCGAAGGATTCCGACAACCGCTCGGCCACATCCTGCAGACCCGGCATCTGGATCGGTTTGCGCTTGGCCGCCGGGGGAGTGGCCGCGGCATCCGGGTTCCGATTGGCCAGAGTGACAGCCTCTTCGGTGGCCCGGACCGACATACCCTCGGCCACGATCCGTGCGGCGAGCGCCTCCTGCGCTTCGGCTCCGGCCTCCAGTGCGAGCACCGCGCGCGCGTGCCCGGCGGAAAGTACGCCCGCCGCCACCCGGCGCTGCACCGGAATCGGAAGTTTCAGCAGGCGAATCATATTCGTCACGACCGGTCGGGAACGGCCGATTCGCGAAGCCAATTCCTCATGGGTGACGCCGAACTCCTCCAGCAGCTGCTGATAGGCGGCCGCCTCTTCGAGAGGATTCAACTGCACGCGATGGATGTTCTCCAGCAACGCATCCCGCAGCAGTGATTCGTCCGCGGTCTCCCGGACGATGGCCGGAATGGCGGGCAGGCCCGCCTCCTGGCTTGCGCGCCAACGCCGCTCGCCCATGATGAGCTGATACTTCGGGGTCGGCAGGCTCTCCACCTGACGCACCACGATCGGCTGCATGAGGCCGAACTCCTTGATGGAGTGCACCAGTTCGGCGAGCGCCTCGTCCTCGAAAACCTGACGCGGCTGCTTCGGATTCGGCACGATCTGGTCGTGCGGAATCTCCCGGTACACCGCACCCGCATCGGCCGCGTCGCCGCCGCCCTCGACCGGATCCGGAACCCGGTGCAGGAAGGCCGAAGCCGGCTGCGGTCCGATCGGGTCCAGTCCGATGACGACATTGGCGGCAGCACTGCCCAGACCGCCCGGTGTGGCTGCGGGCCCGGTAGGGATCAGCGCGGCGAGACCGCGTCCCAGTCCACCCTTCTTCGCCTGACTCATCGGTCTACTGACCCCTCTCGTTGTTCACCGCAGCCGAAATTGTCATTACACACCCGATCCCGTATCGGGTAGCAATGCGGGCTCCTGAATCGCCGAACGGAGTGCCATCTCACGTCCCGCATCGAGGTAGCTCATGGCGCCACGCGAACCCGGGTCGTAGTCGAGCACCGTCATGCCGTAGCCCGGAGCCTCGGACACCTTCACACTGCGGGGGATGACCGCCTTCAGGACCGTGTCACCGAAGTGGTTGCGCACCTCCTCCGCCACCTGATCGGCGAGCTTGGTGCGGCCGTCGTACATGGTGAGAACAACGGTGGAGACATGTAATTCGGGATTGAGATGCGACTGCACCAGACCGATATTGCGCATCAGCTGACCGACGCCCTCCAGCGCGTAGTACTCACACTGGATGGGGATCAGCACCTCCTTCGCCGCGACGAGCGCATTGACGGTGAGCAGTCCGAGCGACGGCGGGCAGTCGATCATGACGTAGTCGATGTCGTATCCGGCGAGATTGGCTTCCTGAATGGCGGCCTTCAACCGGCCCTCGCGGGCGACCATCGAGACGAGTTCGATCTCCGCACCCGCCAGATCGATGGTGGCGGGGATGCACATGAGCCGCTCATTGTGCGGGCTCTGCTGGATGGCGTCCCGCACCGTGCACTCACCGATGAGCAGTTCGTAGCTCGACGGAATACCGGAGTGGTGGGGGATGCCGAGCGCGGTGCTGGCATTGCCCTGCGGATCGAGATCGACCACCAGCACCCGCATGCCCTGGATCGCCAGTGCGGCAGCCAGGTTCACCGCGGTGGTGGTCTTGCCGACGCCGCCCTTCTGGTTGGCGATGGTGATGACCCGCTGCTCCTTGGGGCGCTGCACCTCCGAGTTCTTGCTGGGGTGCAAGACCTGGCTGGCGCGCGACGCCTCGGCGGCAATGGGGGTCTCGGTGGGGGAGATGTTCCCGAACGGGGTGCGGCTGAACTCCTCCGCGTCGAAGGTCCCGGTATCGAGCATGCCGGGCACTCGGGACGTTGTTTCCCGTGAAACATTCGCCGGACCGTTGGACATACAGGCTCCTAACCCCGAGAACTCAAAGACACGTGGCCGAGCGTGGCAGCAGGATCGACAGCGGGCTCACTACGCCACGCTGCGTTGTCACCGAGATGGTGCGAGGTTCGAGATGCGATACCCATTCGAAGCCGTTCCCGACTGTCGTGCAGTCGATTTGGAGCCGCTGCCGGGCATCGCAGTCTGCGCTCACACTCGACGTTCACTAGCTTGCCAGTACGGGACACAATACGGAAGTTGAACGGCAATGAACTCCATCCGACACGCGAAAACGGCCGGGACAATCCGCAGATTTCAGACTCGGGCGCGGCGAGCGGGGCGCGGCGCATGTTTCCCGTGAAACAACAGCGGCAGTGGGGAGGGAAGCAGGGAGGGGAAATCACGAAGCGGGCGAGACGGCAGGACGCCGTCTCGCCCGCTTCGGTTCGGGGGGGTGCTGGACTACTGCGCCGAGAGGCTACTGAGCAGACCGCTGAGGGGGTTGCTCCCGGACGAGCCGGTGCCACCCGGAGTAGTGGGCTGGTTCGTCACTGTGACGGTGGTGGTCTTACTGCTGATGAGTTCCTGCGTCGCCTTGATCTCGTGCGAACCGGTCGTCGACGGCGTCCACTGAATCGTGGCCGTGCTGCCGCTCGGGTACGCCTTGCCGATCTCGGTGCCGTTGTCGGTGAAGTCGACCTGGAAGAGGGCGGAGGTGACCGTGACGCTCGCGGTGATCGTATAGGCCTGCCCGACATAGAGCGTGGTGCCCGAGACACTGAGGTCCGTCACCAGTGCGCTCGCCTGCGGGGCCGCGACCAATGCGGCCGTCGCGAGTGCGCCGAGCAGTGTGGTGCCGAGGCCGGCCCGCCGTGAGATCTTCATGAAAACTCCTGTGCTCCCTAACCCACTGCCTGTGGGTCATCGGGACAGTACCGAGCCATCGGCCTGCGCACAGCTATTTTGAAGTATCTATATTTCAATTATTGCGGGCACGGGACTTGCGGCGCTCACCCCGGGGGAGACGCTCGGCGCTGATCACCATCGTGGGGGTTTCCAGCACACCCACACCGCACTCGAGGACCTCGGCGTGACCCGCGCCCGCCTTGGTGAGATCGGCGCGATCGCGTTCCAATTCCTCGATCGCGCTGATGCCCTTGAGCGCCAGCATGCGCCCGTGATCGTGAATCAGCGGCATGGACCAACCGGCCAGCCGCGCCAGGGGAGCGACCGCGCGGGAGGTGACCACGTCCGCGCCGCCGGCCTCCTTCTTCACACCGGCCTGCTCGGCCCGGCCGCGGACGACGGTGATATCGAGTCCGGCGGCCTCGATGAACTCGGCCAGGAAGACGGTGCGGCGAAGCAGCGGCTCCACCAAGGTGATTCGAAGATCCGGGCGGGCGATGGCGAGGGGGATGCCCGGCAGTCCCGCACCGCTGCCGACATCGACGACGGTCGCGCCCTGCGGGATGAGCTCACCGATCACCGCGCAATTGAGAATGTGCCGATCCCACAGCCGGGGCACCTCGCGCGGACCGATCAGGCCGCGCTCCACACCCGCACCCGCGAGGGCGGTGTAGTAGCGACGGGCCAACTCCAGCCGATTCCCGAAGACCACCGCAGCGGCGGCGGGCGGTTCCGACTCGGTTGGCATTGCTGCCTGATCGGTCATCTCGGTGCCAGGTTCCACGTGAAACATCCTTCCGAACTGATGACGAACAATCGGGACCGGATCGCACGGATCTCATGAACGCCGCGCCCTACAGAGGACAAGCGTAGGGCCCCCGGTCTGATCGACGCGGGGGCCCTACCTCAATGTGCGCGTGTCACGCGGGGAGCACGACGACCCGTCGGCTCGGCTCCACGCCTTCGCTCTCGCTGACGACGCCGTCGACCGCGGCCACCGCGTCGTGCACGATCTTGCGCTCGAACGGAGTCATGGGGGTGAGCGCCTCACGCTCGCCGGACTCCAGCACACGCTTGGCCGCCTCGGCGCCGAGTGCGCTCAGCTCCGCGCGACGGCCGGCCCGCCAGCCCGCGACATCCAGCATGAGACGGCTGCGCACGCCGGTCGCCTGCTGCACGGCCAGCCGGGTCAGCTCCTGTAGCGCGTCCAGCACCTCGCCGCGACGGCCGACCAGCTTGTCCAGATCCTTGCCACCGTCGATGCTCACGATGGCGCGATCGCCTTCGACGTCGAGATCGATATCGCCGTCGAAATCGAGGACATCCAGTAGCTGCTCCAGATAGTCGCCCGCGATCTCACCTTCTTCGATGAGTGCTTCCTCGGCGTCCACCACGGTCTCGGCCGGCGCCTCCGCCGCTGCCTCATCAACAGATCCAGCCGGTGCCGCCGTCGCAGCAGTCACAGTGGGGTCCCCTCCGTCTGTTTCAACAGTCATTGTTGTTCCTTCATCTGGAGTTGTCGGCGCCAGGCGCCACGAGAAGATCAGCGGCGCCGCTTCTGGTTGGCGCGACCACGGTTGCCGGACCGCTTCTTGGCCTGGTTCGAGTTCGGCTTCGCCTGAGTCGAATTCGGCTTGGAGCCGTTCTGCGTGGCCTGCGGCGCATCGGATTTCGCCATATCGACCCCGTCGGAATCGACCGCGTCCTCCACCGGCTTCTTACGCGTATCGACCGGCTTGGCACCCGGCTTCGGCGCATTCTGCGCACGACGCTCCAGGGCGACGGCCTTCTTCTCTTCGTCTTCCTTCTCCATACGACCGAAGACGAGATGCTGCTGCGCGTAGGTCCAGATGTTGTTGGAGACCCAGTAGATCAGGATGGCGATCGGCAGGAACGGACCACCGACGAGCACGCCGAGCGGGAACACGTACAGCGCCAGCTTGTTCATCATGGCGGCCTGCGGGTTGGCGGCGGCCGCCTCGCTCTGCCGCTGCACCGAAGCGCGCGCATTGAAGTGCGTCGCCAGTCCGGCGATGATCATCAGCGGGATGGAGACGGCGGCGATGGCCACCTTGCTGGGCACGCCGCCGTACTCGGCGAACGACTGCAGCACATTCGCCTTCTCGGTCATGAAGCCCGAGAGGGGAGCGCCGAAAAGCCGTGCGGTCAGGAAGGACTGGACGTCGCCCGGGCTGAAGATGTAGTTCGCGGTATGGGCGTTCGCGTACGGCGTCATGCCGACCTGGCCGATACCGGTGCCGGTGCGGTTGAACGAGCGCAGCACATGGAACAGGCCGAGGAAGACCGGCACCTGCAGCAGCACGGGCAGGCAGCCCATGAGCGGGTTGAAGCCGTGGTCCTTCTGCAGCTTCTGCATCTCGATCGTCATCTGCTGACGATCGTTCTTGTACTTCTTCTGCAGTTCCTTGATCTGCGGCTGCAGCTCCTGCATCTGCTTCGTGGTGCGGACCTGCTTGACGAACGGCTTGAACAGCACCAACCGCAGCGTGAACACGAGGAACACCACCGACAGCGCCCAGGCGAACCCGCTGTCCTTGCCGAGCACGAACCCGAAGGCTTGGTGCCAGAACCACAGAATGGCCGACACCGGGTAGTAGATGAAATCGAGCACGGCGTTATGTACTCCCGTCGTTCGTATCGCCGGTCACCGCGGACGATGACCCTTCATAGGCTGCTGCCGCGTGCCGGTGCCGTGAAGCACGTTCCGGTACGGGGTCCCACCCACCAGGGTGCCAGGGCGCACATTTCGCAAGACGCACGGCTGCCAGTCCGAGTCCGACGAACAGACCGCGGGTGCGCAGTGCGGTGACCGCGTACTCACTACACGTGGGAGTGAAGCGGCATGTGGGCATGCGGGTGGGGGAGATGTAGGTCCGATACAGCTCGATGAGGAATATCAGAGCTTTGGCCGGTAAGCGGGCCGCCGCGCGCAGCGCGTTCATGACTCGCTTGATTCACTGGAAGCCACAGAATCGGCCAGGGTGCCGAGTTTGCGCAGCCCGCCACGAATCTGCCGTTCGAGATCGGCGGAGGAGGCGGCCGCGGCGCCCGGCAGGGCGCGCAGCACGATATCCGTGCCGTCGGGTACTTCCGCCGCGACAGCCGCACAGATATGACGCAGGCGGCGGGCCACCCGGTGGCGAACCACCGCGTTACCCACCGCCTTGCTGACGATCAACCCGAAACGCGGACCGCCCACCCGGATGGATGGTTGCGGCCCGCTGGACTGATCGTCGTGTAGCAGTACGTGCACAACGAGATCCCGCTTCCCGATCCGCCGGCCCTGGCGCACCGTCCGGGAAAAGTCGGTACGCCGGTGCAGCCGATACGGCTCAGGCAGCACCGATGCGTCCGGCGGAGTGCGGGCGGAGAAGAGAACGGAGGTCGTTCATAGAGCCGTGCATGGGACCCCACGGCGAGCCGTGCATCAGCCGCCACGGCGAGCCGTCAACAAGCCGCCGCATCCGGGGTTCCGAATCAGGCAGTCAGCTTGTCGCGGCCCTTGCCACGACGAGCCGACACGATGGCGCGGCCCGCACGGGTCCGCATCCGGAGACGGAAGCCGTGGACGCGCGCCCGACGACGGTTGTTCGGCTGGAACGTCCGCTTGCCCTTGGCCACGGTCAACACTCCTCATAGGTGGGGGCGTCGGTTGACGCCCGAAGTTTTTCGGTGAAACGGTGTTGCAACGCGACGAATCAGATCCATCGGTGCAAATACCCTTGTCGGCACGGGCAGCACACAGCCGCCACCGCACCATAGGGTGACTGTAGAAGGGTACTGATCTGCTGGACGAGGGTCAAACTCGGGGGGAGTGACGGTTGTCCCGCCCCCGTCGGGGGGTTGAACACCGGTGCCGGCGGGGTTGAACGCCGGTGTCCGCGGGGGTGAACACCGGGTTCGTGCCGAGAGGTCCGTTTCGTGTACGGTCCTTGGCAGACGTCACCCGACCTAGCGTGTAGTTGCCAGCTGATTGCTGAAGAACCGCAGGTCTACGTCCGTTTGGGGGGATTCGACGGGATGCGACACGCATCCCCAGGTTGTCCACATCTGTGGATAATTGTGTGGAAACACCCTTGGAGTGGCATATTCGTGTGGCTGACGGTCCTCGTCGACGCCCGGTTACCTGGGGGAATCGAGCAGTCGCCGCCCGTCTGCTCCAATCGACCTTGCTCCGGGGAGGACTACGTTCGTGGACGACGAGCAGAATGTGCTGACAGCTGTCTGGCCCGAGGTGATCGCCGAACTCGCGAGCGGCTCGGCCGACGGTGAGATCCAGCCGGTCAGCAAGGCGCACAAAGCCTGGCTCGGCATCATCGAACCGATCACCTTCGCCCAGGGATTCGCCCTGCTCTCGGTACCCGGGACCATGGCGCAGGAGGTGGTGGAACGCGATCTGCGCGAGCCCATTCTGCGGTCCCTGGGCCGCCGTGGTCTCCAGGTCGAGGGCCTCGGTGTGCGGATCCGGGCACAGCAGAATTCCCCGGTCGACCGGTCGCCGAACGCACCCCGCCATGCCCGCATGACCTCCCGCCCCGAACGCCCCCGCGAGCCGGATCGGGCGCCCATGGGCTACCAGCCGGCACCCCCCGCGCAGCCGCCGGCCGAGCGTCCGCAACAGCACTACCAGGAGCGGCCGGACTATCCACAGCCGCGCTACGCACCCGCACAGGACTACCCCTCGGAGTACACCGAGCGCGATGCTTATCCACCTGTGGAATTCCAGCAGCCGCAGATGGCCGAACAGTTGCCGGCCCCGCAGCCGGAACCACAGCAGCCGCCGCGCCGACGCGAGAACCACCGCCCGCCGGCCATGCCGCCCGGGCAGGAATCGCTGTTCTCACCCGAGCCCACCCCGCAGTTCCAGGAGCCGCAGCCCACTCCGCAGTTCCAGGAGCAGCAGTTCCAGGAACCGCAGCCCGAGCCCATGCCCGCACAGCCCACCCGCCGTCCGGTGGACGAGGACCGGGATCGGGATGACGAGCCGGTGGTGAACGCTCGCAACTCGTGGCCGACGTACTTCAACAAGTCGCCCGAGCGGGAGGCGCCGCAGCCGTCCTCGGCCAACAGCCTGAACGCCAAGTACACCTTCGAGACCTTCGTCATCGGCGCCTCGAACCGGTTCGCGCACGCGGCCGCGGTCGCCATCGCGGAGGCTCCGGCGCGGGCCTACAACCCGCTGTTCGTTTGGGGCGCTTCAGGTTTGGGCAAAACGCACCTGCTGCACGCGGCCGGTCACTACGCCCAGCGACTGTTCCCCGGCATGCGGGTGAAGTACGTGTCCACCGAGGAATTCACCAACGACTTCATCAACTCGCTGCGCGACGACCGGAAGGTGGCGTTCAAGCGCCGCTACCGGGAGACCGACATCCTGCTGGTAGACGACATCCAGTTCATCGAGGGTAAGGAAGGTATCCAGGAGGAGTTCTTCCACACCTTCAACACCCTGCACAACGCCAACAAGCAGATCGTGGTGTCCTCGGACCGGCCGCCCAAGCAGCTGGCCACCCTGGAGGAGCGGCTGCGCACCCGCTTCGAATGGGGCCTCATCACCGATGTGCAGCCGCCGGAGCTGGAGACGCGGATCGCGATCCTGCGTAAGAAGGCCCGGATGGATCGCCTGGATGTGCCGCACGACGTGATGGAACTCATCGCGACCAGGGTGGAGCGCAATATCCGCGAGCTCGAGGGCGCGCTGATCCGGGTGACGGCGTTCGCCTCGCTCAACGGGCAGCCGCTGGATCTGTCGCTGGCCGAGGTGGTGCTGCGCGATCTCATGCCCGACGCCGCGACCATGGAGATCACGGCGTCCACGATCATGGCCGTGACCGCGGAGTACTTCAATACGACCCTGGAGGAACTGACCGGTCCGGGTAAGGCCCGGCCGCTGGCCCAGGCCCGCCAGATCGCCATGTACCTGTGCCGCGAACTGACCGACCTATCCCTGCCCAAGATCGGCCAGGCCTTCGGCCGCGACCATACGACGGTCATGTACGCCGACAAGAAGGTGCGCAAGGAGATGACCGAGCGCCGCCGGGTGTACGACCAGGTTCAGGAACTCACAGCCCGAATTAAACAGCGTTCGCGCTGATCCACAACTAACAGGCCCCCATGTCTTCTGACATGGGGGTCTTGTGTTTTCAGGGTTGTGGATTCCTCGAGTAAACGTTGTGGAATCCTCGAGGAAACTGCCAGTTGTCCACCGGTTCGCTCACAGGGCTCTACTAACAGGGGTGCACAACCAGTAGTGCACAGTTCCCACAGGTTGCTTCATCCTCGAGGTCTGACCTGCGCGGATGGGAGTTGTGCCCTGTGGATTCCTCGAGGAGTCCCATGGGAGTCCTCGAGGAAACTGCCAGTTGTCCACCGTTTCGCCCCCATGTGCGCAGGTGGCCCGGAAACCGTGGAGCAACTCGAGGATGACTCGAGGATGAATGTGGAAACTGGTGATGACTCCACAGCCATCGGCTGTTCATCCTCGAGACACCCTCGAGACATCCACACGCCGCCACACCCTCCGAGCTGCGGAAAGGGGGGAAGTCCACAGATTCCACACCGCCTACTACTACTTCATTTCTCTCTAATTAGATTTCTCTTCTAAAACAGGTGTGTGGAAAGTCGGCTTGGGAGCGAACGGTTCGCCGGACTCGGTCCCCGGCTTCATGAACAAGCAGAGATGCCTGGACGAGAAGGCCGTCCCTCGAATCGGACAGTCGGACCCTCCGACCCGGCGCGCGCAGATCGCGGGTACGGTTTGATGTCGGCCCCCTGTGCGAGACTGCATGGGTTCCAGGGGGAAGTAGCCCCTGAAGAATTCAGATCACGACTGATCGAGACTGGGAGAGGACAGACCGGGCGATGGAGCTTGCAAGCATGAAGTTTCGGGTCGCTCGCGAGGACTTCGCCGAATCCGTAGCTTGGGTGGCCCGCAGCCTGCCGTCGCGGCCTCCGGTGCCTGTGCTCGGCGGTGTGCTCCTCGTGGCCGATGAAGATGGTCTTACCGTGTCCGGCTTCGACTACGAGGTCTCCGCGCAGATGCGGGTGGCCGCCGAGGTCGCCGGACCGGGGCAGGTGCTGGTCTCGGGCCGTCTCCTGGCCGATATCACGAAGTCACTTCCGAACAAGCCGGTCGATGTGTCGGTGGACGGCACCCGTGTGCTGATCGCCTGCGGCAGTGCGAAGTTCTCGCTGCCGACCATGCCGGTCGAGGATTATCCCCAGCTTCCCGAACTTCCTCCCCAGACCGGTGAGCTCACCGTGGATCTGTTCTCCGAGGCCGTCGGTCAGGTCGCCGTCGCCGCGGGTCGCGATGACACGCTGCCCATGCTCACCGGCATCCGGGTCGAGATCGAGGGTCCGAAGGTGGTGCTCGCCGCCACCGACCGCTTCCGGCTGGCCGTGCGCGAGCTGGAGTGGAATCCGGGTCGCGCCGATGTGGAGACCGCGGTGCTGGTCCCGGCCCGCACGCTGTCCGAGGCCGGTAAGACGCTCGGTTCGTCCGATAAGCCGGTGCAGCTGGCGTTCGGTACCGGTTCCGATGGCCTGCTGGGCATTGTGAACGGCGGCCGTCGCACCACCACGCGCCTGCTCGATGCCGAATTCCCCAAGTTCCGTCAGTTGCTCCCCAAGGAGCACACCTCCATCGCGACGCTCTCGGTGAGCCAGCTGGTCGAGGCCATCAAGCGTGTGGCCCTGGTGGCCGAGCGCGGCGCCCAGGTGCGGATGGAGTTCTCCGAGGAGGGCCTGCTGCTCTCCGCCGGCGGTGACGATGCCGGTCGCGCCGAGGAGTGGCTGGAGGCCGACTTCCGCGGTGAATCGCTGACCATTGCCTTCAACCCGGGCTACCTGGTGGACGGCCTGGGCGCGCTGCGCACCGATAAGGTGACCTTCGGTTTCACCACCCCCAGCCGTCCGGCCGTCTTCGTGCCGACGCCGGAGGAGGATCCGGCGCAGCTGGATTCGGGTGCGTTCGCGGCACTGGCCAGCAATTACATCTACCTGTTGATGCCGGTGCGGCTGCCGGGCTGATCTCAGCGCGAGCGGTAGAGCACTGTGCACACTGTTGATAAACCTGTGAAAAGCTCGGCGCTGGGTGGTGTTTCACCACTCGGTGCCGGGTTTTTGCACTGCGTGGGGTAGTTATCCCCAGGTCGAAGGGAACGGTGGACTGACCGGATGTACGTGCGCACCCTGTCGCTGCGCGATTTCCGGTCCTGGGAGGCCGCCGAGCTCGAATTGCCACCGGGCCGAACGGTATTCCTGGGCGCCAACGGCAACGGCAAGACGAACCTGATCGAGGCCGTCGGCTATCTGTCCACACTCGGTTCACACCGAGTGTCGGCCGATGCCCCGCTCATCCGCCTGGGTGCGCAGCGCGCCCGGATCGGTGCGACCGTGGTGAATACCGGTCGTGAGTTGCGGGTGGATATGGAGCTCAATCAGGGCTCCGCGAATCGGGCGCAGATCAATCGTTCGCCGGTGCGGCGGTCGCGCGAGATCCTGGGGATTCTGCAAACGGTGTTGTTCGCGCCGGAGGATCTGGCGCTGGTGCGCGGCGACCCGTCCGAGCGCCGTCGTTTCCTGGACGAGCTGGCCACGGCGCAATTGCCGCGGATGGCCGGGGTGCGCGCGGATTACGACAAGGTGCTGCGGCAGCGTTCGGCCCTGTTGAAAACCGCTGGGCGGCAGGCGCGTTCCGGGTCGCGCGGTACGGATCTGAGCACCCTCGACGTGTGGGACGGACATCTCGCGGCGCACGGCGCGGTGCTGCTGGCGCATCGGCTGCAACTGGTGCACGAACTTTATCCACATCTTGCACAGGCCTATGGATCGATTGCGCCGGAGTCGCGACCTGCGTCGATCGCATACCGAAGTGGTTATCTGCCTGTGGAATTCCAGGATCCCGCGCGGACGCCGGAGCCCGGGGACGATGAGGCGCTCGAGGCGATCCTGCTGCGCGAGTTGGCGAATGCGCGCCAGAAGGAGTTGGAGCGCGGGGTGTGCCTGGTCGGCCCGCACCGTGACGATCTGGAGCTGATGCTCGGTTCCGCGCCCGCGAAGGGTTTCTCCAGTCATGGCGAATCCTGGTCGTTCGCACTGGCTTTGCGTCTCGGCGCGTTCGAGCTGCTGCGTACCGCGGGCACCGATCCGGTGCTGATTCTCGATGACGTGTTCGCCGAACTGGATCGCCGCCGCCGCGCCGCACTGGCCGCGGTGGCCGCCGGGGCGGAGCAGGTATTGATCACGGCCGCGGTGCCGGAGGATGTGCCGGCGGAGCTGGCGGCGACGCCGCTGCGGGTGGAGACCACCGGGGAAGCCGATCAGCGGGTGTCGCGAATCGTGGAGTAGGCCGCTCGGCTGGTGGCGCGAGTGCGACATCACGGCCTCGCCGAGCGTGTCTGTCGGCGGGATGCGGCAGAATCGCCGGGAACGAACGGATGATCTCCACAGCAGGGTGATCTCCGAGCCGACCACCTCGCGGACGAAGGGATGAGTGCATGGCCGAGCAGTCGCCAGCCGCCGATCCGCACCGCCCGGCCGCCGCCGCGGGTACGCCGGCCGCCGCCGGTCCCGAATCCGAGCTGCGCGGTGTGGATCTGGCCCGCCGGGCGCTGGAGGAGGCCCGTGCCGCGGCCCGGGCCGCCGGTAAATCGGTGGGCCAGGGCCGGGCGTCGCCGCGGACCGGCGGGGTGCGCGCGCTGCGCGGCCGCCGCCGCGGCTGGTCCGGTTCCGGGCCCGATGAACGTGATCCGCAATTGCTCGGCGCACTGACCGGCAAGCTGGCCAAGGGGCGCGGCTGGTCCGGCAAGGTCGCCGAGGGCATGGTGTTCGGCCAGTGGGCGAAGGTGGTGGGGGAGGACATCGCCTCCCATGCGCAGCCGGTTTCGCTGGAGAACAATGTGCTGAGCATCCAGGCGGAGTCGACCGCGTGGGCGACGCAGCTGCGAATGTTCCAGTCGCAGATTCTGGCCAAGATCGCCGCCGCGGTGGGCCACGGGATCGTCACGCAGCTGCGCATCAACGGCCCGACCGCACCCAGTTGGCGCAAGGGCGAGCGTCACGTGAAGGGACGCGGCCCGCGCGATACGTACGGGTAACCACCCGGAATCGCCTGTGCGGCAACCCTGTTGTCCTGGTCAGCTGACCGTTTCACGTGGAACATCGCCGAAAACGCCGGCCCGGGCAAACTGTGCGCGACGCCCCCGCGACTCGATCTTCGCGCACTTCGTCGCTAACTCACCCGGTGGTCCGCACGACAGCCCGCTGAAGCTCCCCGGACCCCCGTCACCCATGACCGGACATATTGCTGGTCGATTTCACGCACCTACGGCGCACACAGGGGTGTCATAGGTGCATTCTGTGTCGGTCGTACCAGTAGGATGTAGGAGTAACTAGCGGCGATACCTCCCGGCGCGTTCGGCGACAGCTCGCGCGTGGACCCGTAACCCTCGAGCAGACATGCCCCGGGGCCCCACGTGTGCTCACCGTTCAGCGCTCGGAGGATCAGCAAGTAAGGAGAGCTACCGACCAGTGGCTGCCATGGACTCCAACGCAGACGGCTCGACCAAACCTAAGTCGGGCACATACGGTGCCGACTCCATCACCGTCCTCGAGGGCCTCGAAGCCGTTCGTAAACGGCCGGGTATGTACATCGGCTCCACGGGTGAGCGCGGTCTGCACCACCTGATCTGGGAGGTCGTCGACAACTCGGTCGACGAGGCGATGGCGGGTCACGCCACGCGCGTCGATGTCACCATGCTGGCCGACGGCGGTGTCGAGGTCGTGGACGACGGCCGCGGTATTCCGGTCGCCATGCATGCGCAGGGCGTGCCCACCATCGAGGTGGTCATGACCCAGCTGCACGCCGGCGGCAAGTTCGACTCCGACTCCTATGCGATCTCCGGTGGTCTGCACGGCGTCGGCATCTCGGTGGTGAACGCCCTCTCGACCCGCTTGGAAGCGGATATCGATGTCGACGGCTACCACTGGACCCAGGAGTACAAGGATTCCAAGCCGGGCAAGCTGGTGCAGGGGGAGGCCACCAGGCGCACCGGTACCACCATCCGGTTCTGGGCCGATCCGAATATCTTCGAGACCACCGTCTACAACTTCGAGACGGTCGCGCGCCGGCTGCAGGAGATGGCGTTCCTGAACAAGGGACTGACCATCACCCTCACCGATCAGCGGGTGGCCGAGAGCGATATCACCGACGATGTGGTGAGCGATACCGCCGAGGCGCCCAAGCATCTCGACGAGAACGCCCCGGTCGCGACGCCGAAGGTGAAGACGCGGACCTACCACTACCCCGGTGGGCTCGAGGATTACGTCAAGCACATCAACCGCACCAAGACGCCGATCCACAATTCGATCGTGGCGTTCACGGGCAAGGGCACCGGCCACGAGCTCGAGGTCGCGATGCAGTGGAACTCGGGCTACTCCGAGTCCGTGCACACCTTCGCCAACACCATCAATACGCATGAGGGCGGCACGCACGAAGAGGGCTTCCGCTCGGCGCTCACCACGGTGGTGAACAAGTACGCGAAGGATAAGAAGCTTCTCAAGGAGAAGGACGACAACCTCACCGGTGACGATATCCGTGAGGGTTTGGCCGCCATCGTCTCCGTGAAGGTCTCCGAGCCGCAGTTCGAGGGCCAGACCAAGACCAAGCTCGGCAATACCGAGGTGAAGTCGTTCGTGCAGCGCGCCTGCAACGAGCACCTGGCGCACTGGTTCGAGGCCAATCCGGCCGATGCGAAGACGATTGTCACCAAGGCGGTTTCGTCGGCGCAGGCGCGGGTCGCGGCGCGGAAGGCGCGAGAGCTGGTGCGGCGCAAGTCCGCCACCGATCTGGGCGGTCTGCCCGGCAAGCTGGCCGACTGCCGCTCCAAGGATCCGGTGAAGTCCGAGATCTACATCGTGGAGGGCGACTCCGCCGGTGGTTCGGCGAAGTCCGGTCGTGACTCGATGTACCAGGCGATTCTGCCGCTGCGCGGCAAGATCATCAATGTCGAGAAGTCGCGTATCGACAAGGTGCTCAAGAACAACGAGGTCCAGGCGATCATCACCGCCTTCGGCACCGGCATCCACGACGAGTTCGATATCGCCAAGCTGCGCTATCACAAGATCGTGCTGATGGCCGACGCCGACGTGGACGGCCAGCACATCTCGACGCTGCTGCTCACGCTGCTGTTCCGCTTCATGCGGCCGCTGGTCGAGCAGGGTCACGTGTATCTGGCGCAGCCGCCGCTGTACAAGCTCAAGTGGCAGCGCACCGAGCCGGAGTTCGCGTACTCCGACCGCGAGCGCGACGGTCTGCTCGAGGCCGGCCTCGCGGCGGGCAAGCGGATCAACAAGGACGACGGCATCCAGCGCTACAAAGGTCTGGGCGAGATGAACCCGAAGGAGCTGTGGGAGACCACGATGGATCCTTCGGTGCGCGTGCTGCGCCTCGTCACGCTCGACGATGCCGCCGCTGCCGACGAGCTGTTCTCCATCCTCATGGGTGAGGACGTGGAAGCCCGGCGCAGCTTCATCACTCGCAATGCCAAGGACGTTCGGTTCCTCGACGTTTAGCGGAGCCAGGGGTTAGGGGTTCGATTCCCCTGGCCCCCACCTGCGTCGAGCACCCTCCCAAAAGACTTCCTACGGAGACCAATTCATGACTGAGACTTCGCTTCCGCCCTCGGGTGGCGACCGCATCGAGCCGGTCGATATCCAGCAGGAGATGCAGAACTCCTACATCGACTACGCCATGAGCGTGATCGTCGGGCGCGCGCTGCCCGAGGTGCGCGACGGTATGAAGCCGGTGCACCGCCGGATCCTGTACGCGATGTACGACAACGGCTACCGCCCCGATCGCAGCTATGTGAAGTCCGCGCGCCCGGTCGCCGACACCATGGGTAACTACCACCCGCACGGTGATACGGCCATCTACGACACCCTGGTGCGCATGGCGCAGCCGTGGTCGCTGCGCTATCCGCTGGTGGACGGTCAGGGCAACTTCGGTTCGCGCGGCAACGACGGCGCGGCCGCCATGCGCTACACGGAGTGCCGCCTGACTCCGCTGGCCATGGAGATGCTGCGCGAGATCGACCACGAGACGGTCGATTTCACCCCGAACTACGACGGTAAGACGCAGGAGCCGGTGGTGCTCCCGGCGCGCGTGCCGGCGCTGCTGATGAACGGCTCCAACGGTATTGCCGTCGGTATGGCGACCAATATCCCGCCGCACAATCTGACCGAGCTGTCCGAGGCCATCTTCTGGGCGCTGGACAATCACCTCGCGGACGAGGAAGCCACTCTCGAGGCGTGCATCGAGCGGGTGAAGGGTCCGGACTTCCCGACCTACGGCCTGATCGTCGGCACCTCGGGCATCAATGACGCGTACCGCACCGGTCGCGGCTCGATCAAGATGCGCGGTGTGGTCGAGATCGAGGAGGACGCCCGCGGGCGTACCACGATCGTCATCACCGAACTGCCGTACCAGGTCAATACCGACAATTTCATCAATGCCATCGCCGAGCAGGTGAAGGACGGCAAGATCGCGGGTGTCTCCGACATCCACGACGAGTCCTCGGACCGTGTCGGCATGCGCATCGTGGTCACCGTCAAGCGTGACGCGATCGCGAAGGTGGTGCTGAACAACCTCTACAAGCACACCCAGCTGCAGACCTCGTTCGGCGCGAACATGCTCTCGATCGTGGACGGGGTGCCGCGCACGCTGCGCCTGGATCAGATGATCCGGCTGTATGTGAACCACCAGTTGGAAGTCATCGTCCGGCGCACCAAGTACCTGCTGCGCAAGGCCGAGGAGCGGGCCCACATCCTGCGCGGCCTGGTCAAGGCGCTCGATCAGCTGGACGCCGTGATCGCCCTGATCCGCCGTTCGGCCGATACCGACACCGCGCGCACCGGTTTGATGCAGTTGCTGGAGATCGACGAGATCCAGGCGACCGCCATCCTGGATATGCAGCTGCGCCGCCTGTCCGCCCTGGAGCGTCAGAAGCTCGTCGACGAATTGGCGAAGATCGAGCTCGAGATCGCCGATCTCAAGGACATTCTGGAGAAGCCGGAGCGCCAGCGCGCCATCGTGCGCGACGAGCTGACCGAGATCGTCGACAAGTACGGCGACGACCGGCGCACCAAGATCATCGCCTCCGACGGCGACGTGACGGACGAGGACCTGATCGCCCGCGAGGACGTGGTCGTCACCATCACCGAGACCGGCTATGCCAAGCGCACCAAGACCGACCTCTACCGCTCGCAGAAGCGCGGCGGCAAGGGCGTGCAGGGCGCGGGCCTCAAGCAGGACGATCTGGTCCGGCACTTCTTCATCACCTCCACGCACGACTGGCTGCTGTTCTTCACGAACAAGGGCCGGGTCTACCGCGCCAAGGCGTACGAGCTGCCCGAGGCCAGCCGCACCGCCCGCGGTCAGCACGTGGCGAACCTGCTGGCCTTCCAGCCGGACGAGAAGATCGCCCAGGTCATTCAGCTGACCACCTACGAGGACGCCCCGCATCTGGTGCTGGCGACCCGCAACGGCCTGGTCAAGAAGTCCCGTCTGACCGACTTCGACTCCAACCGCACCGGCGGCATCGTCGCGGTCAATCTTCGCGATGGTGACGAATTGGTCGGCGCGGCACTGTGTTCGGCCGATGACGATCTGCTGCTGGTGTCGGCGCACGGCCAG
The DNA here is from genome assembly GCF_035958815.1 of Nocardia sp. NBC_01327. Classification (NCBI taxonomy): domain Bacteria; kingdom Bacillati; phylum Actinomycetota; class Actinomycetes; order Mycobacteriales; family Nocardiaceae; genus Nocardia; species Nocardia sp. NBC_01327. Next base: position 516,461 of record NZ_CP108383.1, read on the forward strand.
TCGATCCGCTTCTCCGCCAATGACGAGGTGCTGCGCCCGATGGGCCGCGCCACCTCCGGCGTGCAGGGCATGCGGTTCAATCAGGCCGATGAACTGTTGTCGCTCAACGTGGTTCGCGAGGGCGACCAGAACTACCTGCTTGTCGCGACGGCCGGTGGGTACTCCAAGCGCACGGCGATCGAGGAGTACACCGCGCAGGGTCGTGGTGGAAAGGGCGTATTGACCATTCAATACGACGAGAAACGTGGCAGTCTGGTCGGTGCGCTCATCGTCGACGACGAGGATGAGCTGTACGCCATTACATCCGGCGGCGGTGTTATCCGGACTGTGGCCAAGCAGGTTCGCAAGGCTGGACGCCAGACCAAGGGTGTGCGATTGATGAACCTCGGCGAGGGCGATACCTTGCTTGCGATCGCGCGTAACGCGGACGAGCCCGACCAGGTTGTCGAAGATGACACCAGCGGTTCGGCGAAGCAGTAGTTTCACCCCAGCAGCGGCGGCACAACGGATCGAAGGATTCACCATTGACCAATCAGCCGAATGACCAGCGTGGTCATGCCAATGGCGTGACCGAGAGAATCGCTCCGTCTCCGATTCCGCCGCGGCCTATTCCGCGACCGGGTTCGGGAAACGAGGGCGGCGTGCCGCAATCCAATGAGATGCCGGACAACTCCGGCGATTTCGCGCCGGACAACTCCGGCCGAATGAGCGATCCGACGGAGGTGACCGCCCCCGAAGGCGTGGACGGTCAGTCCGGTGGTTCGCCCTATCAGGACGGTGGGTGGTCGCAGCTGCCGCAGCGGGAACCGCAGTCCAACCTGTACCGCCCGGGTCAGGCCCCCACCACCGGCAGGCCCGGCAGTGCGGGTCTGAACGCCGGTGTCTCCAATGCGCGCACCACCGCCGATCTGGCGGCCAAGGCGGCACGCAAGGAGGCCGCCATGGTGAAGTCCGTCGGCATCGACGGACCCACCCGTAGCATCGCCCGTCCGGAACTGGTGAAGGATCTGCCGGATCTGTCGGAGATGCGGCATCCGCTGCCCCCGCCGGAGCCGATTCCGCCGTCCGGTCCGGTATCGCCGTCCGCTCCGGCGGCGGTCGCTGCCGCCGCCGCGACCGGGGAGCCGCTGCGGGCCACCGTGCAGGTGCGCCATATCGACCCGTGGTCCACCTTGAAGGTGTCGCTGGTCATCAGCGTCGCGCTGTTCTTCGTGTGGATGCTGGCGGTCGGCCTGCTGTACCTGGTGCTCGAGGGCATGGGTGTGTGGGGCCGGCTCAACAGCACCTTCACCGACATGGTGTCGGACAGCTCCTCCTCGGGGCTGATCGACGCCGGCACGGTGTTCGGCTACGCGAGTGTCATCGGTCTCATCAATGTGGTGTTGCTGACAGCACTTTCGACGGTCGGCGTGTTCGTCTACAACCAGTGCACCGATCTGGTCGGCGGCATTCAGGTGACCCTGTCCGATCCGGATTAGAGACCCTGTCCGACCCGGATTAGAGGCTTGTCGAAACGGCTGGTCCCGCCTGTGATTTCAGGCCGGTGACCAGCCGTTTTGCTTATCCGCGCTGTCGTCGGGTAATCTTCAGCCTCGGTTCGAGTCACAGACTCGGAGCTGGATGAGGGCCTATAGCTCAGGCGGTTAGAGCGCTTCGCTGATAACGAAGAGGTCGGAGGTTCAAGTCCTCCTAGGCCCACTCCTGAACATCACAGTAGGGTGGGATTCATGCTGAAAACTCTCCTCATGGTCGGCGTTGTCGCCGCGGTGATCTTCGGAATCAGCAAGCTGCGCCAGCGAAGCGATGCGGACCTGTGGCACGAGGTCACCACTCGCTGATCCTCTTCGGGATCCTGTGGAAGCACAGACATCCCGGCTGGGGGCCTTAGCTCAATTGGCAGAGCACTGCCTTTGCAAGGCAGGGGTTAGGGGTTCGATTCCCCTAGGCTCCACTCGTTAATTATCACAGCCCTTCGTGGCTGTCTTATTCCGAGCACATGCGCCCCGTAAGGTGGCGGCATGGCTTCCCCGGAGATCTCCAAGCTGGTCCAATCGGTGGTGGAGCCGTTCCTGCTGAACGGGCAGCGCAAATACAATCGGCGCGAAGTCACCGCGCTCACCAAGGTGCCCTCCTCGCTGACGCGGCGCCTGTGGGTTTCTCTCGGATTTCCGGCCGATCCGGACGATTCGGCCGTCGAGTACACCGATGCCGATATCGATGCGGCCAAAATCTTCAGCAAGCTGAATGTGCTTGCCTCCGCGGATATTCACCGGCAGACGACCGCCGCGCGCACCCTGGGCCGCTCCATGGCCCGGCTGGCCGAATGGCAGGTCGATCTGGTGACCGAGGAGATCCTCGATCGCATTGCCAAGAACACCGCCGAGGATCCGGCGGCCGATCACGAACAGGTGGCGCGCGCCGCGACCGAAGAGGTGGTGGCCGAGCTCGAGGCGCTCATGTCCTATGCGTGGCGGCGGCACCTGGACGCGGCCCTGTCGCGGTCGCTGGAGGAGGGCGCGGTCGCGGGGGACACCATGCGGGTGCTGGCGGTCGGCTTCGCCGATATGGTCGGCTACACCCGCCTGACCCGGCACCTGGATCCCGAGGAGCTCTCCTCGCTGCTGGAGGCGTTCGAGACGGCCACCAGCAATGCCATTACGGCGCACGGTGGTTGGGTCATCAAGAACGTCGGCGATGAAGTCATGTTCGCGGCCAATACCGCGAAGGACGGCGCCCGCATCGCCCTGGCCATCCAGGAGGCCGCCACCGCCTCACACGGCGTCACCCAGGAGCTCCGGGTCGGCCTGGCCTACGGCGACGTCCTGCAGCGCTTCGGCGACCTCTACGGCTCGGTCGTGAATGTTGCGGCCCGCCTTACAGGTGTGGCCCGCCCGGGCACCGTACTCATCGATGACAGTGCGGCACAGTCGATTGTCGGCGACCCGCAATTCGATCTGCGCCACCTGCGCACGGTCCGAGTGAAGGGCATCAACCGCCTCCACGGGCATGTCTTGCGCCGCAATGAGATTCGTCCACTGGTCTGAAAAGGCGAACTACCTGCGCTGATTCCTACCCCAGACATGGGGGCGGGCCTCGGCGAAGGGGGGGAGTTAGCCGAGGCCCGCGTAAGGTCGGCCCGGGGGGGAGGGGCCGACGCGATCGATCCTACGCGACACCGGCTGATTGCGTGGAAATCGGGGCATCGCGTTCGAAGATTTTTTGCGGGAAAAAGTGTCGTACCCGCGTGCGAACATATGTTCGCACGGGAGCTGGCTGTCTCGGACCCCCGGCGGGATGCGGTCGTTAATGTGTGGCCTCCGCCGCCGCGCCGGGGCATACTTGCCCTGAATGTCCGGTCTTGTTCAGCAGCATCTGTGCAGCTCAGAGCCCCTGCGGCTGCCAACTCGCGAGACATCAGGAGAATCATGCCCGACGCAATAGTCGCCGAGGGTCTGGTCAAGAAATACGGCAAACTGGTCGCACTTGACGGACTCGATCTCGTGGTGCCGGAAGGCACCGTCACCGCGCTGCTCGGTCCCAACGGCGCGGGCAAGACCACCACCGTGCGCGTACTCACTACTCTGCTGGTGCCCGACGCCGGGCGGGCAACCGTTGCGGGCGTGGATGTTCTGCGGGAACCGCAGCGGTTGCGTGCGCGCATCGGCGCGTCCGGTCAGTACGCGGCCGTGGACGAATACCTCACGGGCTTCGAGAATCTCGAGATGGTCGGCCGTCTCTATCACATGGGCGTGCAGCGCAGTAAGGAGCGAGCGCGGGAGCTGCTGGACCGCTTCCGGCTCAGCGATGCCGCCGATCGTCCGGTGAAGGGGTATTCGGGCGGTATGCGTAGACGGCTCGATCTGGCGGGCGCGCTGGTGGCCAATCCGCCGGTGCTGTTCCTGGACGAACCGACCACCGGCCTGGATCCCCGTGCGCGCCTGGATCTCTGGGATGTCATCGACGAACTGGTCGCCGGCGGCACCACGCTCCTGCTGACCACCCAGTACATGGAGGAGGCGGACAGACTGGCCGATTCCATCGCGGTCATCGACCACGGCAAGGTCATTGCCGAGGGCACCTCCGATGAGCTGAAGGCGCTCGTGGGTGGTGATCGCATCGAGCTTGTTGTCGACCATGCGGACAATCTGGGCATCGCCCAGCGCGCGCTGGAAGGCTTGGCGCAGGGCGAGATTCGGCTCGAGCCCAGTATGCGGCGCATTATCGTGCCGGTGAACGACGGCTCGCAGGCGCTGGTGGATGCCATCGGTCTGCTCTCGAAACATGAAGTGGTCATTCATGATGTCGGGTTACGCAGGCCCTCGCTGGACGATGTGTTCCTGTCGCTGACGGGGCACGAGGCCGACGATCTGATCAATGGCGCCAAGTCCGCCGAGCCGACCGCGGGCGGTGCCCGATGAGCGCCGCACTGCAGACCACCGTCGACAATCCTTCGCCCGCAGCGCGTTTGGCGATGGTGTTCACCGACAGCGTCACCATCACCAAGCGCAATGTCATCAAGATTCGGCGCGTGCCCGATGTGCTGATCTTCTCGACGCTGTCGCCGATCATGTTCGTGCTGCTGTTCGCGTACGTCTTCGGTTCGGCAATTCAGTTGCAGGGCACCTCTTATCGCGAATTCCTGATCGCGGGCATCTTCGCGCAGACCGTGGTCTTCGGCGCCACCTTCACCGGGCTGAGCCTCGCGGAGGATATGCAGAAGGGCATTATCGACCGCTTCCGCTCGCTGCCCATGGCGCCGTCGGCGGTGCTGATCGGCCGCACGATCGCCGATGTGTGCATCAATCTGGTGAGCCTGGTGGTCATGTCGCTGACCGGTCTCGCGGTGGGCTGGCGCATTCGCGGTTCGTTCCTCGACGCGGTGCTCGCCTACGTGCTGCTCCTGCTGTTCGCCTATGCCGTCTCGTGGATCATGGCGGTGGTGGGCCTGCTGGTGCGGGCGCCGGAGGTCTACAACAATGCCAGCTTCATGGTGATCTTCCCGCTGACGTTCATCGCCAATACCTTCGTGCCCACCGCCACGCTGCCCACCGTCCTCCGGGTGATCGCGGAGTGGAATCCGGTCTCGGCGGTCACGCAGGCGAGCCGGGATCTGTTCGGCAATACCAGTCCGATGGGGCCGAGCACCGATGTGTGGCCGATGCAGCATCCGGTGGCGACAACACTGCTATGGGTCGTGGTGATTCTCGCCGTATTCGTGCCGCTGGCGCTGGCGCAGTACAAGCGCTCCGTGAGTCGCTGACTCGGGAGCAGGTCGAATTACCTTCTCAGCGCGCGGATTCCGCGATCGGAGAGGGGCTGGAGCCGTTGCGGGAATACCCGAGGCGCGGCGGCTCCGCGGCGGGGGCGGGCGGCTGGGGCCGCCGGCTCACGAAAAACGCGACGGCGCCGCCCGCGACAGCGAGCACCGCCGCCACGATGATCCGATTGCGACGGAAAATTCCGGAAGAACGCCCCAGCTCCATCCGACCACTTTGACACAGCAATGGTTTTCGCGCACCCGAGTGCGCGTCCCGGGGTTACTCGACGGTAACGCTCTTGGCGAGGTTGCGGGGCTTGTCCACATCCCGGTCCAGCGCGACGGCCATGTGATAGGCCAGCAGCTGGAGCGGGATGGTCAGGATGATGGGATCCAGTTCCCGCGCGACCGCGGGGACCCGGATGACCGCATCGGCCAGCCCGGCGGGCAGGTCGGTATTGGTGATGGCAATCACCGGTCCGCCGCGGGCCTTGATCTGCTCGATGGTGGTGATGTTCTTGGCCAGCAGTTCGTCACCGGGGATCAGGACCACGCTGGGCATCTCCGGATCGATGAGGGCCAGCGGGCCGTGCTTGAGCTCGGAACCCTGGTACGCCTCGGCGTGGATGTAGGAGATCTCCTTGAGCTTCTGCGCACCCTCGCGGGCCACCGGCCAGCCGCGCACCCGGCCGACGAAGAACATGCTGCGCGCCTTGGCGTAGCGGTTCGCGATCTCGGCGATCTCGGCGTCCTGGTCGAGCACCGATTCGATGGCCTCGGGCAGTGCGCGCAGGCCGGTGACGATGCGCTCGCCCCCGGCGGCCGACAGGTCGCGCACGCGGCCCAGCAGCAGCGCCAGCATGGCGAAGGAGACGGTCATATTGGTGAGCGCCTTGGTGGAGGCCACCGAGACCTCGGGTCCGGCGTGCAGGAACATACCGGCCCCGCATTCACGGGCAATGGCGCTGCCGACGGCATTCACCGCGCCGATGACCCGGCCGCCCTTGCGCTGCAGCTCCTGCACCGCGGCCAGGGTGTCCAGGGTCTCACCGGACTGGCTGATGGCGATGTACAGTGCGTCCGGGTCGACCACGGGATTGCGGTAGCGGAATTCGGAGGCGGGTTCGGCGGTGGCGGGGATGCGCGCCAGCTCCTCGATCAGCTGGGCGCCCAGCTGTCCCGCGTAATAGGCGGAGCCGCAGCCGAGGAAGACGACCTTGCGAATGCCGCGCAGTTCCCGCGCGTCCATGTTCAGTCCGCCCAGAATCGCGGTGGCGAAGCGTTCGTCGAGCCGGCCGCGCAGTGCCCGGCGGACCGCGTCGGGCTGTTCGGCCATTTCCTTGCGCATGAAGTCCGGATAGCCGCCGAGTGCGTAGTCCTCGGCCGCCATATCGATGGTGGTGGGGGTTTTGTCGGTTCGGCTGGCATCCAGTCCCAGTGTGCTGGTGCGGAATTCGCCCGCCTTCACGGTGGCCAGTTCGCCGTCGTCGAGGAAGACCACACGCTGGGTGTGGTGCACCAGCGCCGCCACATCGGAGGCCACGAACATCTCGCCGTCGCCGACGCCGAGCACGATGGGGCTGCCGTTGCGGGCGACGACCAGTTCGTCGGGGCGGCGCGAATCCAGCACCAGCAGACCGAAAGTGCCTTCGACACTGTGCAGTGCGGTGCGGACGGCGTCCTCGAGCGATTCGGTGTCGTCGAGGCAGGCGGCGATGAGGTGCGCGATGGCCTCGGTATCGGTGTCGGAGAGGAATTCCACGCCGTCGGCGGTCAGTGCGGCGCGCAGTTGTTCGGCGTTCTCCACGATTCCGTTGTGCACCACGGCGATCCGCCCGCTGCCGTCGGTGTGCGGATGCGCATTGGCGTCGCTGGGTTCACCGTGGGTGGCCCAGCGGGTGTGTGCGATGCCGACGGTGCCGCGCAGGCGCGCGCCCTCCGCGTCCACCCGATTGCGCAGATCCTGCACGCGGCCCTGGGTTTTGGTGATCCGCAGCCGGCCGCGGTGCGGGACGGCCAGTCCGGCGGAGTCGTAGCCCCGGTATTCGAGGCGGTGCAGGCCCTCGAGCAGGACCGGCACGGACTCACGGTGCCCGATGTATCCGACGATTCCACACATTGCGCGAAGCTCTCCTCTGTCTATCCGTAGACGATGCGGCGCAGCTGCCGTTCGGTGAATTCGGGGGCGGCCACCCGGTGCTGCGCCAGTTCGCTCGTGAGGCGCTGCCAGATATCGGCATTGCGCACCTGGCGGCGTTGCAGTTCGGCGTGTCTGCGGCGCACGAACTGCTCGGCCGTCTCGTCGAAATATCCGACGACATCGGCGACCACCCGGGCCGCGATGGCGTCGGGCAGCCCCGTGGAGGCCGCCACATGGCGCACCAGATCGACCGGAACCCCGTCAGTCACGCCCTGAGCCTGCCCGATGATTTCCATTTCGCCAACATTTGTGCCCGATTCCGGGCAAAGAATCACATCGAACAGGTCGCGGTCACTGTTGGTGTGCCGTGGAACCGCGCAGTCCACCCCGGCCTCTACGCTGTGCTGCGTGACCTCACCGAATCAGACTGCTGTTGCGACGCTGCACACCAATCAGGGCGACATCAAGATCGCGCTCTTCGGTAACCACGCCCCCGCCACGGTCCGCAATTTCCTCGGCCTGGCCGACGGCACCGCGCCCTACACGACCAAGAACTCCTCCGGCACCACCGAGGGCCCGTTCTACGACGGCTCGGTCTTCCACCGCATCATCGACGGTTTCATGATTCAGGGCGGCGACCCGACCGGCACCGGCCGCGGCGGCCCGGGGTACGAGTTCAAGGACGAATTCCACCCGGACCTGCGTTTCGATCGCGGCTACCTGCTGGCCATGGCCAATGCCGGACCGGCGACCAACGGCTCGCAGTTCTTCATCACGGTCGGCCCGCAGCCGCACCTGAATCGCAAGCACACGATTTTCGGCGAGGTGGTGGACCCGGATTCGCGCAAGATCGTCGATGCGATCGCGAATGCCGCCACCGACCGCAATGATCGGCCCAAGGACGAGATCACGATCTCCGGGATCACCCTCTCCTGAATCCGGCCTACCCCGAAGAGAATTCGCCATGAATCCGCAGCAGCCCGCACCGACCTGCTACCGCCACCCCGACCGCCCCACCGGTCTGGCCTGCACCAGGTGCGGGCGACCGTCCTGCCCGGAGTGCCTGACCCCGGCCGCGGTCGGGCAGCACTGCGTGGAATGCGTGCAGCAGGGCCGCCAGGATGTGCGGCCGGTCCGCAATCAGGCCGGTTCGGCGGTGTCCAAGCGCCCGGAACCGTATGTCACCTGGTCGCTCATCGCGGTGAATGTGCTGGTCTTCGCGATCACCGCGTTCCAGGCCCGCAGCGTGATGGACAACCAGCGCTCGGATCTGTTCGTGGACTGGATGCTGGTGCCGGCGCTGGTCGGGCACGGGCAGTGGGTGCGGGTGATCGGCTCGGCGTTCCTGCACTACGGCCCGATCCACCTGCTGGCGAACATGTTCGCGCTGTACGTGCTCGGCCCCTACTGCGAGATCGCGCTGGGCCGGGCCCGGTACCTGTCGGTGTACGCGGTATCCCTGCTGGGCGGTTCGGCGGCGGTGACCGTGCTGTCGGATCCGCTGACGGCCTCGGCGGGCGCCTCGGGCGCGATCTTCGGACTGTTCGGCGCGGTGGCCGTGGTGATGCTGCGGACGCGGCAGAACCTCACCCAGATCATGGTGCTGCTGGTGATCAACCTGATCATCACCTTCTCGGTGCCCGGCATCTCCGTCTGGGCGCATCTGGGCGGCCTGCTGGCCGGTACCGTCGCGGCCGGCGGCATCCTGTACCTGCCGCGCTGGTTGCGCGCGAGTACGCCCGCCCTGGCCATGCGGATCGGCTGGATCGCGGTGGCCGCGGTGGGCCTGATCGCGGTGATCGTCACCGTGGTGGGTGCGCCCACGCTGTACTGACAGGCGTGTGGTGAGGCGCTACTGATTCACGAGGTAGCCGCGCAACGTGTCGAGCACGGTCTCCGGCCGGGTGCCGAGATCCCAGCGCCCGAAGATGATGAGCTTCTCCTCGCCCTGATGATCCACATCCATTTCCAGCATGGGCATGCGGCGTCCGAGGCGGCGATAGCTCACCACGCGGGCGCGCAGCACCTGCTCGGGTGTGTAGTACTGCGGCCCGGTGAGGCCGCGCACCACGATGTGCGGCACCGGCCCGGGCTCCACGGACAGGCGCGGGCGCTGCCGCAGTCCCATTCCGGCCAGGAAGAGCAGGCCGAGCGCGGCCAGGCCGATGAGCAGCCGTCCCGGACCGTCGTCCGAGACGACAACGGCCACGGCGAGGATGATGCCGCCGAGGCCGCAAACGGCCAGCGCGGCCGGGGGTGTGGACCAGGAGAGCTGGGGCTCAGCAGTCACTTTCCCCACTTTCTCCTCGAGTTGTCCACAAGCTCATCCACAGGTGTGCATGAATAACAGTGGTGTAAGGAACTCATCGCCAGCGCATGGTCATGATCAGGCCCACGACCATGAGGCCGAACCCGATCAGGAAGTTCCACGCGCCCAGATCGCTCATCCAGGTGATGTGCTCGGCTGCCAGGTAATACACCAGCAACCACACCAGACCCGCGAGCATGAAGCCCAGCATGATGGCGACGTACCAGACCGGCGACGGGCCGGCCGACTTCACCTTCACAGGCGTGCGGCTGGCCGGGTTGATCGTGTAGTCGGTCTTCTTCCGGACCTTCGACTTGGGCATGACGTCCTCAGTTTCGGCGTGCAGTCTCGGTAGACATTATCCCAGGTCACTCGAGCACAACCTGTGCGAGCCACTCTGGGGGAATAAACGACGGTATTGCATGCGACGCGGCGGGACCCGCCCACTAGTCTCGAATCATGCGTGTATTGGTCGTCGACAACTACGACAGCTTCGTGTTCAACCTGGTCCAGTATCTAGGACAGCTGGGCGCCGAGGCTGTTGTCTGGCGCAATGACGACCCACAGTTGGCGGATCTCGACGCGGTCGTGCAGGAGTTCGACGGAATTCTGATCAGTCCCGGCCCGGGCACGCCGGAGCGCGCGGGCGTCAGCATCGAACTCGTCAAGGCCTGCGCCCGGCACGAGCGACCGCTGCTCGGCGTCTGCCTGGGCCATCAGGCGATCGGCGTGGCGTTCGGCGCCACCGTGACCCGCGCCCCGGAACTGCTGCACGGCAAGACCAGTGAGGTCTTCCACATCGGCGCGGGCGTACTGGCCGGTCTGCCGGATCCGTTCACGGCCACCCGCTACCACTCCCTGACCGTGCTCGAGGAGACCATGCCGCCGGAGCTGGAGGTGCTGGGCCGCACCGAATCCGGCATCGTCATGGCCATGCGGCATCGCACCCTGCCGATCCAGGGGGTGCAGTTCCATCCCGAATCGGTGCTCACCCAGGGCGGGCATCGCATGCTGGCGAATTGGCTGGGCGTGTGCGGCGAGCGTCCCGCCGAGGCGCTCGTGAAGACCCTCGAGGCGGAGGTCGCGGCCCTGGTATGACGGCATACCGAATGAACCGGGCATGACGGCATGACAGCCGGTCGAGGGCGACCGCACGTGCTGCTGTCGGTGGCCGTCAGCATCGACGGCTATATCGACGATGCCGGACCCGACCGGCTGCTGCTGTCCAATGCGGCCGATTTCGACCGGGTCGATGCGCTGCGCGCCGCCTCCGACGCGATTCTGATCGGCGCGCAGACGCTGCGCAGCGACAATCCGCGGCTGCTGGTCAACAATCCGGACCGGCGCCTGCAGCGGCTCGCGGCCGGCCGGCCGGAATATCCGCTGCGGGTGATCGTGACCGCGGCCGGGGATCTCGATCCGGCGCTGCGGTTCTGGCAGCACGGCGGCGAAAGACTGGTCTACACCACCGATTCCGGCGCGGCGCGGATCGGCGACCGCCTGGACGGTCTCGCCCAGGTCGTATCCCTGGGCGCGGCAGTCGATTTCGCGACCCTGCTGGACGATCTCGGCACACGCGATATCGCACGCCTGATGGTGGAGGGCGGCGGCGCCATCCACACCGCCTTCCTGGCGGCCGGGCTGGTCGACGAGATCAGCATGGCGATCGCGCCGCTCGTGATCGGCGATCCGGCCGCCCCCCGCTTCCTGGGGACGATTGTGGATAGTTCTCGACACCGCATGCAGCTGGCCGAGGTCAGCCGGATCGGTGATATCGCCCTGCTGCGCTATCTGCCGAAGGAGGATTCGAGTGCCGGATGAAACACGGGGAGATCGGGGCTGGATGCGCCATGCCATCGGCCTGGCGCGCCTGTGCCCGCCCAGCGATACCGCCTTCTCCGTCGGCGCGGTGATCGTCGGCGCGGACGGGGTCGAGATCATGCACGGCTGGTCCCGGGAGACCGATGAGAAGGTGCACGCCGAGGAGTCCGCGCTGAACAAGCTCGGCGACGACCCGCGCCTGCCGCACACGACCCTCTACAGCACCCTGGAGCCCTGCTCGCAGCGCGGCAGCAAGGATCGCGCGCCGTGCACGGATCGCATTCTGGCGGCGGGCATTCGGCGCGTGGTCATCGCCTGGCGGGAACCGGGCACCTTTGTGGATAACTGCCAGGGTGTGGAGAAACTCCGCGAACACGGCATCGAGGTCGTCGAATTGTCCGATCTCGCAGACGAAGCCATGTCCATGAACCGGCACCTGCAGCTATAACCGTGCTCACCGAACATCGGGGTGTGCGGGAATCCCGCACACCCCGATGCTCGTCAACTCACGGCGGGCCGAGCAGGGACGCGCCGACGGTAATGGTCACCGTCTGATTCTTGGCGATGGACGATCCGGCGGACGGCTGCTGGGCGATGATGCGGCCGACCCCGCTGGGGTCCAGGGTGCTCTGCGTGTTCTGGCTGATCTGCCCGTTCCAGCCGCGCTGCCGCAGCGCGTCGGCCGCCTGCCCGGGGGAGAGGCCGATCAGGCTGGGCATGGGGATCTGATCACCGGAGGCGACCTGCACGGTCACCGTCGAACCCTTGTCGGCCTGGGTGCCGGCGGCCGGGTCGGTGCTGATCACGGTGCCCTTGGGCTGGTTGCTCGGCACCTCCTGAATGGTGACCTTGAAACCCGAGCTGTCGGTCAGATTCGGTTGCGCCACATCGATGGACTGGCCGACCACATCCGGGACGCGGACCTTGTCCGGGCCGGAGCCGAGGCTGATGGTGACCTGTCCGCCGGTGTCGATCTTCTGCGCCTCGACCGGATTCTGGCTGGTGACCTTGTCCTTCTCGTCGACGCTCGAGGCTTCCCGGCGCACATCCGGATTGAGCCGCAGCCCTACGGAATTGAGCTGCTGTTCGGCCTGCTGCTGGGTCAATCCGGCCAGGCGCGGCACCGCCACCTGCGACGGTCCGCTGGAGACCTGCAGGGTGACGGTGCTGCCCTTGTCGATGCGGGAGCCGCCCAGGGGCTGGGTGGCGATCACATTGTCCTGTGCGACCTTCGGGTCCGGTTTGTTCTGGACGGCGACGCTGAAGCCGAGCTTCTCCAGATCCCGCTGTGCGAGTTGGTAATTCTGGTTCGAGAGCTCGGGCACGGCCACCTGGTCGGCATGGCTGCCGGGTCCGAGCAATGCCCAGAACAGCGCGGCGCCGACGGCGAGCACGGCGATGACCACGCCCGCGACGAGCCAGTTGCGGCGGCCACCGCCACCGCTGCCGCGTCCGGCCTCGACGAGTTCCTGTTCGGTGGTGTCGTCGCGCCGCTCGACCGTGCGGTAGCTGCGCGGCGGCGGCAGATCGTCGTCGAGGAAGTTGTTGCGATCCTCGTCGTTCATGACCATGGGCGCGGTGGGCTTCTGCCCGCCCAGCACCCGGATCAGATCGGCGCGCATCTCGGCGGCGGTCTGGTACCGGTTGGCCGGGTTCTTGCTCATGGCCTTGAGAACCACGGAGTCGAGTTCGCGCGGCACGCCGGGGTGCACGTGCGAGGGCAGGCGGGGGTCCTCGCGCACGTGCTGATACGCCACGGCGACGGGCGAATCACCGGTGAAAGGTGGTTCGCCGGTGAGGATTTCGAAGAGCACACAGCCGACCGAGTACACGTCGGAGCGCGCGTCCACCTGTTCGCCGCGGGCCTGCTCGGGGGAGAGGTACTGGGCGGTGCCGATGACGGCGGCGGTCTGCGTCATGGGGTTGGAGCTGTCGGCCAGCGCGCGTGCGATGCCGAAGTCCATCACCTTCACCGCGCCCGCGCGGTTGATCATGATGTTGGCGGGCTTCATATCCCGGTGCACGATGCCGTTGCGGTGCGAGAAGTCCAGCGCCGCACACACATCCGCGATGACCTCCATGGCGCGGCGCGGCGCCATCGGGCCCTTGCCGCGCACGATATCGCGCAGGGTGTCGCCGTCGACGTACTCCATCACGATGTAAGGCAGTGGGCCGCCGTCGATCTCGGCCTCACCGGTGTCGTAGACGGCGACGATGGCGGGATGGTTCAGCGCCGCCGCGTTCTGCGCCTCACGCTTGAAACGCAGATAGAAGGTGGGGTCCCGGGCCAGGTCGGCGCGCAGCACCTTGATGGCCACATCGCGGCCGAGGCGCAGATCGCGGGCCTTGTGCACCTCGGACATGCCACCGAAGCCGATGATCTCGCCCAGCTCGTAGCGGGACGAGAGATTCTTCGGGGTCGTCATGACTGTCCTTGGGGGATGACTGGAGCACTGCTGTCCGACGTTCCTGCATATCCACCGGTTCCGGGAACCGCCTGCCCGTACTCATCGTGTCCGTTGCCGTAGCCGCGAGCCCCGGGAACCGCTGGCCATGATGGTATGTCCCAGGTGGGGCGCGGGTAGCGACTGGTGGTCGGCCAGGCCGGCCGGGTGGTCGTGTTCTGCGGTGTCGTCGTCTGCGGTGTGGTCGTGGTTTGCGGTGTCGTCGTCGGCGCCGGTGTGGTCGTGGGCGCGTCCGTCGTGGTCGGCGGGTCGTCGGTCGTCACGACGGGCGGCGGCACCGGCCGCTCCCGGGTGGTGGTGGTCGGCGGCGGTGTTGTCGTGGTGATGACCGGCGGCGGTGCGACCACCACGCTGGTGCGGGTATTCGGCGTCGACTCCTGCGGCGATCCGCTGAGCAGTACGAAAGCCGCTGCGGCGCCGAGGATCAGCGCACCCACACCGAGTCCGGCCATGGCCTTCTGGCTGTTGGTGAATCGGCCGCCGCCGTCCCCGCCGGTCGTCGCCGGCGCCAGGGTGACCGGTCCGGCGGGCGGGCGCGGACCCGACATCATGACGGTCGCGCCGTCGCCGGGCTGCTGCTGCCGCATCTGCTGCGACGGGGTGGAATAGCGCATGGTGGGCTGGTCGCCGCGGCCGCCGGGAATCATGACGGTCGGTCCGTCGGGCGGCATGATGCGGGCGGCTCCGCCGGTCATGGCGGTGGTCGCCATGCCGCCGGTGGGCGGCGGCCGTCTACCGGACCGCACGGCGGCCACCGCGTCGGCGAATTCGCCGCCGGTGGCGAACCGCTGCTGCGGATCCTTGGCCATGGTGACTTCGATGAGTTCGCGCACGTTCGGCGGCAGATCGGCCGGCAGCGGCGGCGGCGTCTCCCGCACATGCTTCATGGCCACGGTGAGCGCGCCGTCACCGGTGAACGGCCGCTCGCCCGCGAGCGCCTCGTAGCCGACCACGCCGAGGGCGTACACGTCGGAGGCGGAGGTGGCGTCCTCGCCGGTGGCCTGTTCCGGCGCGATGTACTGGGCGGTGCCCATGACCATGCCGGTCTTGGTGACCGGTGAGGCGTCGACGACCTTGGCGATGCCGAAGTCGGTGATCTTCACCTGACCGGTCGGCGTCACCAGAATATTGCCGGGCTTCACATCCCGGTGCACCACGCCCGCGGCGTGTGCGACCTGCAGGGCGCGCCCGGTCTGCTCGAGCATGTCCAGACCCTGCTGGACCGACAGCCGGCCGAGCCGGCTGAGCACCGCGTTGAGCGGTTCGCCCTGCACGAGTTCCATGACCAGATAGGCGGTTTCGCCGCCCGAGGGATCCATGGTCTCGCCGTAGTCGTAGATGCCGGCGATACCGGGGTGATTGAGCTGCGCGGTGGTCCGGGCCTCGGTGCGGAAGCGATGGCGGAAGGTGGGGTCGGCGGAGAATTCCGCCTTGAGCACCTTCACCGCGACCCGGCGATCGAGTCGCGTGTCGAGAGCTTCCCAGACCTGGCCCATTCCACCGGTGGCGATCAGCCGATGCAGCCGGTAGCGGTCCGCGATCAATGCACCGTTGTTCAGCATTTCCGACCCTGTCTACCTTGCGCGTTCATGTCGTTCAGCTCCCCAGCCCGGCGTCGAGCACCGCGCGGGCGACCGGCGCGGCCACGGATCCACCGGTGGCGGCCAGTGCCCGGTCGCCGCCGTTCTCGACGATCACCGCGATCGCGATCTTCGGGTTCTGCGCCGGTGCGAAGGCGATGTACCAGGCGTGCGGAGGGGTGTTGCGCGGATCGGTGCCGTGTTCGGCGGTGCCCGTCTTGGACGCGATCGTGTATGCGCTCTGTCCCCCTCCCGTGGTGTTCTTCTCCGATTCGATCATCATGTTGGTGAGCTGGGTGGCCACCGGCGCGCTGATCGCCTGCCCGACCGACATCGGTTTGATGGTCTCCAATGTGCTCAGATCGGGGGCTTGCAGCTGGTCCACCAGATGCGGCTGCATGCGGACGCCGCCATTGGCGACGGTCGCCGCGATGACCGCGTTGTCGAGCGGGGTGAGCGCCACATCGCGCTGCCCGATACTGCTCTGGGCGAGTGCCGGTGTGTCGGGAATGGTGCCGACGGTGCTGTCCGCCCACGGCATCGGAATATTGGGGTGCTGGCCGACGCCGAAGGCCGCGGCCTCGTCCTTGAGTTTCGCGGCCCCCACCTTCATACCGACCTCTGCGAAAGCGGTGTTACACGAGAGCTTGAACGCGTCGGCCATGGAGACGGTGGCCGCGTCGCCCGGACCGCAGTGCGTGCCGTTGTAGTTCTCCAGCGTGGTCGTGGTGTCCGGCAGGGTGATTCGCGGCGCCGCGGTGAACTGGTCGGTCGTCTGCGCGACATTGCCGGACAGCGCGGCGGCGGCGGTGATCACCTTGAACGTGGAGCCCGGCGGATACGTCTGCGAGACAGCACGATTCAGCATGGGCTGGCGCGGATCCGCCTGCAGCGTCTCCCAGGCCTGCGAGGACGCGGCCCCGTCGTGCCCGGAGAGCAGATTGGGATCGTAGGACGGGGTGGACACCATGGTCAGAATGCGCCCGGTGCTCGGCTCGATCGCCACCACGGATCCGGTGTAGCCCTTGGCCGTCAGCTGGTCGTAGGCGACCTTCTGCATGGCCGGGTTCAGGGTGGTGATCACATTGCCGCCGCGCGGATCCCGGCCGGAGATCATATCGATGAGCCGCCGCCCGAACAGCTGATTGTCGGAGCCGTTGAGCACCGAATCCTCGGCGTGCTCGAGTCCCGTGCTGCCGTACTGCATGGAGTAGAAACCGGTCGCCGGGGCGTAGGCCAGCGGATCGGTCGGGTAGGTGCGCAGGTACTTGTAGCGATCGTCGGTGGAGACCGAGCTCGCGAGCACGGTGCCCTGTGCGGAGATCTGGCCGCGCTGGCGCGCGTACTCGTCCAGCAGCACCCGCACATTGCGCGGGTCGTTGCGCAGACTGTCGGCCTTGATCACCTGCACATAGGTGGCATTGGCCAGCAGAGCCACGATCATCAGCATGACCGCCATGGCCACGCGGCGCAGCGGTGTGTTCACGCGGTGCCCCCCTTCGGTCGCCGCAGCAGTTCGGTGGGCGCGTCGGTGATCGATTCCTGCGGCTTCTTCCGGACCGGCGCCGGGGCCCGCGCCGCATCGGACACCTTGATCAGCAGCGCCACCAGCGCGTAGTTGGCCAGCAGCGAAGAGCCGCCGTAGGACATGAACGGTGTGGTGAGGCCGGTCAGCGGAATGAGTTTGGTGACGCCGCCGACCACCACGAAGACCTGGATGGCGATGGTGAAGGCCAGCCCCGCCGCGAGCAGCTTGCCGAAGCTGTCGCGCACCGCGAGCGCGGTGCGGATGCCGCGAATCACGAACACGCAGAACAGCATCAGCACGGCGGAGAGCCCGATCAGGCCGAGCTCCTCACCGATCGCGGAAATGATGAAGTCGGTCTTGGCGAACGGCACCTGTGACGGCCGCCCGCTGCCCAGCCCGGTCCCGGCGAGACCGCCGGTGGCCAGCCCGAACAGCGACTGCGAAATCTGATAACCGGTGTTGTTGTAGTCGGCGAAGGGATGCAGCCAGGTCTCCACGCGCACCCGCACATGCCCGAAGGCGTTGTAGGCGAAGACGAATCCGATGGCCAGCAGCACCGTGCCGACCGCTACCCAGCCGACCCGTTCGGTCGCGATGTAGAGCATGCACAGCACTGTGCAGAAGATGAGCAGCGAGGTGCCGAGGTCCTTCTCGACCACCAGCACGCCGACGCAGACGATCCAGACCAGCAGGATCGGGCCCATATCCCGGGCGCGCGGCAGTTCCAGCCGGAACACGTGCTTGCCCGCGGCGGTGAACAGATCACGCTTGGCGACCAGCACCCCCGCGAAGAAGATGATGAGCAGGATCTTCGCGAACTCACCGGGCTGAACACTGAAGCCGGGCAGTCGAATCCAGATCTTGGCGCCGTTCACCTGGGAGAACCGGTCCGGCAGCACGGCCGGGAGGGCCAGCGCGGCCAGACCGACCAGGCCGAGCGTATAGGCGTAGCGGGCCAGCGTGCGGTAGTCCCGCAGCAGAATCAACAGGCCCGTGAAAACCACCATCCCCAACCCCGTCCACAGCACCTGCTGGTTGGCATCGGGGGAGGGGATGGGCTGTGAAGCGAGGAAGGCGTCCTGCTTCTCGGCCAGGTCGAGTCGATGGATCAGCACCAGCCCGAGCCCGTTCAGCAGGGCCACGATCGGTAGTAGGAGAGGGTCAGCGAAGGGTGCGTACCGGCGTACCGCCAAATGCGCCACCCCGAACAGGGCCAGGTAGGCGGCGCCGAGTTTGGCGATCTCCCACGTGATCTCCTGTTCCTGACTGGCCTCGACCAGCACCAGCGACACCGTCGTCACCACTGCCGCCAGACCGAGCAGCAGCAGTTCCACGTTCCGCCGGGTGGACGGCGGAGGCGCGGGAGCGAATCCGCCCGGTGGACTGGGAAAGGCCCCAGCGGACGGTGGTGCCGGTGCGGACATCAGTCCGCCACCCTGCAGTTCTGCCCCGGCGTCTGCGGCGCGATCGTGGTGGACGGAACCGGTGCACGCGGTTCCAGCTGATGATTGTCACCGGTGCCCGCCGGAGCGCCGGGCACGGTGGTGGTCGGCGGGGCCGCCGCGGTGGTGGTGACCGGAGGGGCGTTCGGATCGACCGGCGGGGTGACGACGGGCGGCACCACCGGCTGCTGCTTCTCGCACGGCGGCAGCAGATCGTTGCGGGTCAGGCTCTGCAACTGCTTGATGGCGTCGTCGCGGGACCCCGGCGGCAGACCCTTGTCGACCGAATCACGCCCGGTCGGCTTCAGATCGGTGAGCTGCAGACTGCGGCAGCCCGACGGGAAATCCCCACCGGGAGACGTCATCTGGAGATCGCCGCTGCGGGTGACGCAGGCAGACTGATCCACATCGCGAATCGAATAGCCCAGCACCGAACCCGGCAGCCCGCGCAGCACCACGACCTTGTCGTGATCGGCGCCGACGTAGTAGTTGCCGCGAATCATGTTGTAGCCCACCGTGAGCCCGGCGCCGATGGCGATGAGCAGGGCGAGCGACAGCCCGATCCAGCGCAGCTTGTGGCTCTTCTTCGGCGGTTCCGGCTCCGGCGCCTGGACGGCCCGGCGCGGTGCGGCCCGCGGCGGGCGCATGGCGGCGGCCCGGCCGGCGGCGGTATTCGGCGGGGGAGTGTCCTCGTCCTCACCGGAGGCGGCGCCGGCCACGATGGGGTGGCTCTGGCCGTAATCCAGATCGATGACATCGGCGACGACGACGGTCACATTGTCGGGACCGCCACTGCGCAGCGCCAATTCGATGAGCCGGTCCGCGGATTCGTCGGTGCTGCCCTCGCGCATGGTGTTGGCGATGGTCTCGTCGCTGACCACATCCGACAGACCGTCGGAGCACAGCAGATACCGATCACCGGCGCGGGCCTCCCGCATCACCAGCGTGGGCTCGATCTCATTGCCGGTGAGCGCCCGCATGATCAGCGATCGCTGCGGATGGGTGTGCGCCTGCTCCGGGGTGATCCGGCCCTCGTCGACCAGCGACTGCACGAAGGTGTCGTCGCGGGTGATCTGGGTGAGCTCACCGTTGCGGAGCATGTAGCCGCGGGAGTCACCGATATGGGCCAGGCCGAGTTTGCGGCCGGCGAACAGGATGGCGGTGAGCGTGGTGCCCATGCCGTCGAGTTCCGGTTCCTCCTCGACCTGATCGGCGATGGAGGCATTGCCTTCGTGCACAGCACGATCCAGCTTGCCGAGCAGATCGTCGCCGGGCTCGTCGTCGTCGAGATGCGCCAGCGCGGCGATCATCAACTGGGAGGCGACTTCACCGGCGGCGTGGCCGCCCATGCCGTCCGCGAGGGCGAGCAGGCGCGCACCCGCGTAGACGGAATCCTCGTTGTTGGCTCTGACGAGACCGCGGTCGCTGCGCGCTGCATAGCGGAGAACAAGAGTCACGATCGCAGCTCGATCACAGTCTTCCCGACACGGACAGGGGTGCCGAGTGGAACTCGCACCGGGGTGGTGACCTTCGACCGGTCGAGGTAGGTCCCATTCGTGGAACCGAGATCCTCGACATACCAGTCCTCCCCGCGCGGCGAGAGTCGCGCATGACGGGTGGAGGCGTAGTCGTCGGTGAGGACCAGTGTGGAATCGTCCGCGCGCCCGATCAGCACCGGCTGTGTGCCGAGTGAGATGCGGGTGCCGGCGAGTGAACCCTGAGTCACCACGAGATATTTGGCGCCCTTCTGGCCTCGGCGCAAGGATGGGAGCACCGCGGAGCCGCCTTGGGCCCGAGGTGCGACCCGAATGCCGGAGGCCGCGTAGATATCACTGCGCAAGGTCCGGAGCACGGCCCACACGAACAGCCACAACAACAGCAGGAACCCCGCACGGGTGAGTTGCAGGATCAATCCCTGCACGGTGCTCCACCTCCTGTTCGACCATGTCGTACGTACGGGCTGTCGATACGGAAAAGCTCCGCGGACCCGCAACCGGTTGCTGGTCAGCGCGGCCCTACGCCACCGTGAGTATTGGCAGCATCATAGGGCCGTAGACCGGTTGCGATCACGATACGACCGAGGAATCTCGAGCCATATCGTGACCTGCTTCGCGAGCTTACGGGATCAGACGATCCGGATCAGGATCTCGGAATGCCCGGCGCGGATGACATCCCCGTCGGCGAGCTGCCAATCCTGTACGGGAGAGCCGTTGACCAGCGTCCCATTGGTGGAACCCAGATCCGAGAGCATCGCGGTCTGGCCGTCCCATCGAACTTCGATGTGGCGCCGCGAAACTCCGGTATCGGGCAACCGGAAGTGCGCGTCCTGGCCGCGGCCGATGATATTGCTGCCCTCGCGCAACTGGTACGTGCGACCGGAGCCGTCGTCCAGCTGCAGGGTGGCGGAGTAGCCCGAGGCGGCCGCGCGGCCTGCCGGCGCCGCATACCCGGCCTGCTGGCCGTAGCCCGGCTGCTGGGCGTAACCCTGCTCGTCGGCATAGCCCTGCTCGTACGCGGCAGGCTGCTGCCCGTACGCGGGGTCCGCGTAGCCGGGCTGCTGGCCGTACGCCTGCTCCGGCTGCTGCCCGTAGGCCTGATCGGCGTAGCCGGGCTGCTGGGCATAGCCCTGCTGCTGCCCGTAGCCCTGCTGCTCGTACGCCTGCTGCCCGTACCCCGGCTCGGCATAACCCTGCTGGCCGCCCTCGGCGTAGCCCTGCTGCCCGTAACCGGGCTCGGCATAGCCCTGCTCGTACCCGGCCGGCTGCTGCCCGTACGCCTGGTCGGCGTAGCCGGGCTGCTGCCCGTAGGCCTGATCGGCGTACCCGGGCTGCTGCCCGTAGCCCGGCTCGGCGTAACCACCCTGCGGGGCCGCGCCGTAGCCGGCACCGCCCGGCTGGTTGTAGTCGTAGCCGTTCTGGTACTCGCCGTAGCCCTGCTGATCGGGCGCGGCATAACCGGGCTGATCGGGGTACTGCGACTGCGCCGGCACACCGCCGCGGCCGTATTCGCCGTAGCCCTGCGGAGCCGGGCGGCTCGCGGGCGGGGGCGCGTACCCGCGGGAACGTGGATCGGACTCCGCGGGCTCACGACTCGGGTCGTAGCCTGAGTTCTGCGTCATGGGGCCAGCTCCTGGTTGCGGGTTGGGTCGTGGTGTGCGTTCAGGTGCCGGCGCCGGACCCGCCCGGCGCTCGGCGGTTCCGCCGACGGCGTCCGGGTCCACACGGCCGCGTGTCCTGAACTGTCCGGTGTGCAGCGTAGGGGATGCCTCGAACTCCACGTGCACTTCGCCGTACGTCTGCCAGCCTTGCTCACGGATGTAGTCCTGTAAGTGTTTGGCGAAAGCCCGCACTGCGAGGTCGTGGTCGGCCTGTCCCTCGCCCTGGACGAGCTGCCCCAGGTCCGACTCGTTGATGGTGATGACGTAGCTGTTCGGAGCCAGCAGATGTCCGCTGCCGAGGTCCTGGATATGGTCCGCCGCCTCGCGCTGCAACGCGGCTTCGACCTCCTGTGGAACCACGCTGCCACCGAAGGCGCGGGCGAAGACGTCACCGACAGCACCCTGGAGGCGGCGTTCGAACCGCGAAACGATCCCCATCGCCCCTCCTCTCGGGTCAGGACGCTCCCTCGAGTGCGGTTACATCGAAGTGAGCGTGCGGCGTGTCTGGTCTCCTGGCAACGTAGGCGGCACGCGGACATGGCGTGTCACCGCGGGGACACGGTGATTGCATGATATCCACCATCGTCCACCCCTGTAACTCCCGGAAACGGGTCAGGGTTCCCGTGCGGGCATCCGCCGCCCCCAGCGCCGGTTACCTGGTGATTTCGTTTTGGCACACGGGCCGTGATACGTTCTTCGAGTCGCTCGGGCGAGTGGCGGAATGGCAGACGCGCTGGCTTCAGGTGCCAGTATCCGAAAGGATGTGGGGGTTCAAGTCCCCCTTCGCCCACAAACAGTAGGCCCGATCCGGATTCCGGATCGGGCCTACTGTCATTTCCGCACTTGCCGGTGTCATTTCTGCACCCATCGGCTGCTTGCGTGTAGGTTGCCGAACCCGCAGGTCAGACCAGGTGTGACGAAGATCGCAACCACGGTGTGAACTCCTCGGCCGAGGCGTTGCCGGATGGCCTCCGACGGTCCGCGGAGGGGTGGAAATCGATTGCCGGAAGGTGTCGCATCGGGTATGCGCCCGATTTTCTTCGACCATTGCCTGACGGGCATTAAGTCAAAACAGAGTTAAACAAACTTGCAGTCTGTTTCCCCCGAAGCGACCGCTCGGCAATGGTGCTGAGCAGGTGAGAAACACCAGCTTAACGTGGGTTGAACCGCTTGTGCGGAGTAATGGCCGGACTAATCGGCAAACCATTCGACAGGGGTTCTCGTGGTGCACGTGCAAGTGGTCGAAACGAGTGCGCCAACGGTACCGCGCGGGTGGTTTCATCCGCCTCCGCAGACCACCGGCAACGTAGAAGCTGGACATTAGCGGACTGCTCGAGTTGCCTTCGCGCAAAGGGTATTTCGCCTGGTCGCGTTATACGCCCGGTGAGCAAGTCGGAGGTTGCGTAGCCATAACGTTTGTGTAGAGTCGACGGTAACGCTGGCCGCAGCTGAGCCGGACTCGCTGCGGCCAGTGGAAATCACTTCCGGGCCGTTGCCATCAGCGTCGAACTCGCCGCTCCCGCAACCGGATCCGGGTCGCCCCCGAGCGAATTGCCCGGGGTGTGCGCTGAATTGCCCGGCATATGCTCGATATCGCCCGGCATGTGCTCGATCCCACTCGCCGCCTGCGCCGCCGTCTCCTGTTCGAGCACCGCGCGCCGTCCCAGGCCGAACACATAGGCCAGGAAACCGAGTTCGGCGAGCGCCCCGATGCCGATCCGCACCGGAGTGGGCAGACCGCTCGGTGTGACGAATCCTTCGATGAATCCCGAGATCAGCAGCACCACGACCAGGCCGAGAGCGATCGCGGCGGTGGCGCGGCCCTGCCGGGCGAGGGCCTGCGGCCGGGACTCCCGGCCCGGATCGATCAGCGTCCAGCCCAGTTTCAGGCCCGCGCCGCCGGCCACGAAAATGGCGGTCAGCTCCAGCATTCCGTGCGGCAGGATGTAGCCGAAGAAGGCGTCCAGGCGCCCGGCATCGGACATCAGACCGGCGCTGATGCCCACATTGAGGGCATTCATGGCCATCACGTACACCGCGGGCAGGATGAGTATCCCGGTGAACAGCGACATGGCCGCCACCGTCGCATTATTGGTCCACACCTGCGCCGCGAAAGCGTCGTGCGGATGTGCGTAGTAATAGGTCTCGAAATCGCCACCGGGGCGGGTCAGCGTATCCGTATCGGTATCGAGGCCCAGACTGCGCCGGGCGGATTCGGAGTTCGCCACCCACGCGCCGACCGCCGCGGAGGCGACCACGAAGACCGTGGCCACCGTCACCCACCACGGCCAGGCCCGGTAGACGGCCGCCGGGAAACGGTGGGTGAAGAAGCGGCCGATCTCGCGCAGGGTGTCGATGCGCGCGCCCAGCACCCGGCCGCGGGCCCGGGTGAGTACGGCGGAGAGACCGGCCACCAGTTCCGCCTCGGCGGATCCGGACTGCAGCCGGGCCAGCTGCTGCGAGGTCAGCCGGTACAGCAGCACCAGTTCGTCGGATTCGGCGCCGGTGAGTTTCTTATGGCGGGTTGCCAATGCGTCCAGGCGATCCCAGGAAGGTTTGTGCAGGAACGTATACGCGTCCAGGTCCATCGGTTGCCTTCCTGTGCCTTCGCTCGGAAGAATGCTAGTCGCCCCCCACCAGGAGTGACATGGCCCTTTTCACCACCGGCGAAGCAGTCGCCGTCGAACTGCCGATCGCGCGCCTCCCCACGCGGGCCGCGGCGTTCCTGCTCGACCTGTGCCTTCAGCTGATGCTCGGGCTGGTGCTGGTGCCCGGCAGCCAGGTGCTGCTGTCCCGGTG
Source organism: Nocardia sp. NBC_01327 (assembly GCF_035958815.1). Lineage (NCBI taxonomy): Bacteria > Bacillati > Actinomycetota > Actinomycetes > Mycobacteriales > Nocardiaceae > Nocardia > Nocardia sp. NBC_01327. The sequence continues at coordinate 540,958 of NZ_CP108383.1, forward strand.
GGGCGCGGATTCGGCCTGGCGCGATACCGCCGCGGTCGTGACCGTGGTCGCGGTGCTGATCGGTTATCCGGTGCTGGGCGAAACACTCACGCGCGGAAGGTCGCTCGGCAAGATGGCGCTGGGGCTGCGGGTGGTGCGCGGCGACGGCGGGCCGATCGATTTCCGGCATGCGGTCACCCGCGGCCTGTCCGGGATCGTGGACTTCTGGATGCTGGGCACCGGTCTCATCGCCGTGGTGGTGTCGCTGTGCTCGCCGAATGCGCGCCGCATCGGTGACGCCCTCGCGGGAACGGTGGTGGTGCACGATCGCAGCCGCCTGCCTTTCGCTGCGCTGGTCGTCCCACCGCCGTGGTTGCAGGGCTGGGCGCGGCAGCTCGAACTCTCCGGCCTGTCAGACGAATTGGCGCTCGCGATACGCCGCTACCTGGTCCGCTTCGGCACCCTGACCCCCGTCGTCCAGGACCAGCTGGGCCGCACCCTGGTCCTCACGGTCTGCGCCCGCCTGCACACCCCGCCCCCCAACGGCTATCCGCCCCTGATGATCCTGGGCGCCGTCCTGTCCGAACGCCAGCGCCGCGCCTTCCCCCCGCCACCACAGCCGATCCGCCCCGGATACGTGCGAGCCCTCGCCTGAAGACCACTCCTCGCAGCGCGAGTTTTACATCGAGCCGGTCTGTTTGAGCTCCAGATACTCGTCCGCGAGGGCGGCGGGAAGTTTGTCCGGGGATTCGGTGATGACGCGGACGCCGGTGCGGCGCAGGGTTTCCCGGGCGATCGCGTGTTCGGTGAGGATGTTCTCGGCGGCGGCCGCGGTGTAGAGGTCGTCGAGGGTGGAGCGGTGGGCGGCCGCGGCGGCCACGTCCGGATCGGTGACGGAGACGATCAGGACGCGGTGGCGCCGGGCCAGGACGGGGAGGACGGGCAGCAGGCCCTCCTGCACGGTGGCCGCGTCCAGATGCGTGAACCACACCACCAGGCTGCGGCGGCGGGCGCGCTGCAGGGTGGTGCGGAGCAGGCCCTGGTAGTCGGTGTCGACCAGCTGCGGCGTGATCCCGGCGAGGGCGTGCATGAGCTTGAGCTGCAGGCGTTTTCCGCCGACGCCGCGCACCTCGGCGCGCAGGATGCGGTCGTAGGCGAGCAGGTCCACCGAATCGCCGCCCGCGGCCGCGAGACCACCGAGCAGCAGTGCGGCCTCGATGGTGGCGTCCAGGCGGGTGCCGTCGCCGACGCGGCCCGCGCTCACGCGCCCGGTGTCGAGCAGCATGACCACGTGCCGATTGCGTTCCGGCCGCCAGGTGCGCACCAGCACGTCATTGGCGCGGGCGGTGGCCCGCCAGTCGATGGTGCGCACGTCGTCACCGGCCACGTACTCGCGGAAGGAATCGAATTCGGTGCCCTGGCCGCGCCGGTTGGTGGTGTTGCGCCCCTCGAGATGTTGCAGCTGCGCGACTTTGGAGACGAGTAGCTTCTCACTGCGGAACGGCGGCAGGGCGCGCAGCCGGGCCGGGACGTCCCGGCGCAGCTGCCGTCCGGCCAGGCCGAGCGGGCCGAGCAGGCGCACGGTGACCGGGCCGGCGACCCGGTCGCCCCGGTATTCGGGGGTCAGCTCGGTATGCAGCCGAATCCTGGTGTTGGACGGCAGATTCAGCGTGTGCGCGTGATTGCGGGGCTGGGCGCTGGCGGGCCAGTCGTCCCAGAGCGTGCCGCGCAGGGTGCGATCGCCGGTGTTCAGTGCGATCAGCTCCACCTCGATACCGCGCCCGGTGCGGACGGTGGTGAGCGCGGCCCGCGAAAGCTGTAGCGCCCCCGGCGAACCCAGCAGCAGCAGATCCGCCAGCACCAGCGCCCCGAGCAGCGCGGTCGCCAGCAGCACGCCCGCCCAGGACGGCAGCACGAAGGTGACGAAGAGTGCGGCGACGCCCGCCGCGACGGCCAGCCGGCCGGTGACGACCACCGGCTACACCGGCACGGGGACGGACATCAGCAGGGACGCCATCACCCCTTCGGTGGTCACGCCCTCGATCTCGCGCTCGGGCCGCAACTGCAAACGGTGCCGGAGCACCGCTGTCGCAACGGCTTTCACATCGTCGGGGGTGACATAGCCACGGCCGTTCAACCAGGCGAAGGCGCGGGAGGCCGCCATGAGCGCGGTCGCGCCACGGGTGGACGCGCCGTGCGCGACCGCGGGGGAGGTGCGGGTCGCACGGCACAGATCGACCGTGTAGGCCAGGACCTCGGGGCTGAGCGCCACCTGGGCGACCGCCCGGCGGGCAGCGGCGATATGCGCCGGACCGGCCACCGGACGCAGTCCCGCGGCGGCCAGATCGCGCGGATCGAAACCGGCGGCGTGCCGCTGCAGAATCCGGAATTCGTCGTCGCGCCCGGGCAATTGGACGTCGACCTTGAACAGGAACCGGTCCAGCTGCGCCTCCGGCAGCGGATAGGTGCCCTCCTGCTCGATGGGGTTCTGGGTGGCGACCACCACGAACGGATCGGGCAGCGGCCGCGGCACCCCGTCCACCGAAACCTGGCGCTCCTCCATGGATTCCAGCAGCGCGGACTGGGTTTTCGGTGGGGTGCGGTTGATTTCGTCGGCGAGCAGCAGATTGGTGAAGACCGGTCCGCGCCGGAAGGTGAATTCCGCCGAGTGCGGATCGTAGATCTGCGAACCGGTGACATCACCGGGCATCAGGTCCGGGGTGAACTGGATGCGGGCGTGCTCCAGATCCAGCGCGGTGGCCAGCGCCCGCACCAGCAGCGTCTTGGCCACGCCCGGAACACCTTCCAGCAGGACGTGACCGTGGCACAGCAGCGCCAGGACCAGGTACATGACCGCCTGGTCGTTGCCGACCACGGCCTTGCCGATCTCGGCGCGCAGGGCCAGCAGCGCCTGCTGGGCCTGTTCGGCGGTCACCGCGTGGTTGGTGTCCACGACAACCGCCGTGGGCTCTGATCCGGTCACAAGACCTCCGCTTCGATCCATTCGAGTTGTGCGGCCACGACTTCCAGCGTGACCCGGTCCGGGACCGGGTCGTACAGTGCGGCGCGCACCAGCACCGGGTCGGAGCCGATGCGCGCGGACAGGGCCGCGGTCACCAGTTCGGGCGGGGTGGCGGCGGTGACGCCCAGCGCGGGCCGCAGCCGCCGCAGGGTGGCGGCGCGCAATCGCGCCGCCACGTGGTCGTGGTCGCGGGATTTCCGGTACAGCCCGGCCTGTCCCGCGAGCAGTTCATTGGCGGGCGCCTCCACCGGGCGGGGTTCGCGCACCACGGTGCCGCGCCGCCGGCCCCGCCACCAGAGCACCGTGACCCAGGCGATGAGGAATTGCAGCCCGCCGTAGGCCGCCCAGTCGGGCAGGCGCTGGAAGATGGAATCGTCGCCGCCGCCGAAGTCCGGCGGCTTCACCTTGGGCGGGTGGTGCGGCGCGGTGGTCGGCGGTGGCTGGGTCGGCGGGGGCTGCGTGTCGTGCGGTGTCGACGGCGGCATGCTCAGGTGGGTGACCAGGTAGATGAGGAAGAGCACGGCGAGTATTCCGGCCAGCACCGCCCAGAATCGCCAATCACGCAGGAGCGCGGGCAGTTCCAGCGGTTCGCGGCCCTTCTTCTTCCGCGCTGTCTTGGGCTTGCGGGACGTGCGCTGCTCGGCGATCTCGGCCGGCGCCAGCTTGGGTGGCGGGGCCACGGAGTAGCGATCGGCCTGTTCCAGTCGCCGGTATTCGGCCTCGGCGGCCGGGCGGCCGCCGTACACGATCTCATCGAAACTGTGTGCGGCCGAGGGCAGTTCGGTGGCCTCACCGGGCAGTACCGCTGTCGCGGCCTGCGCGGTTTCGCGGGCGGTGCGGGCGCGCTGCACCTCGAGGATGCCGCGCTGCTCCAGACCGCGGGTGACGGCGCGATACCGCTCCCGCAGCGCGGTGCCGAAGTCGGCGCGCCGGGCCGCCTCCTCGGCGGCGGCCAGGTGGGCGGCCGCGGGTCCGAGCGCGGGTTCCGGTGGGGCCGGGCGGTATTCGTTCGTGCGCGGATCGGTCACGGCCGGACCGCCCCGGGAATACGGATGTCCCAGGCCTCACGGCGGCAGCGCCGGTCCACATAGGTGACGACCTGGGCCGCCGACTCCACCATTTCGCCGAAGGCCACCATGAGCAGCGCGACCGTCACGATCAGCACCGTCACCGTCCAGCGATGCGTGCCGGAGAAACCGGAGATGAACTGCGGCAGGGCCAGCAGCGGCACCACCAGCACCAGCAGCAGCCCGCGCAGCGAGATCAACAGCCCGACGATCTGCCAGTCCGAACCGGACATCAGCAGTTTCGTGCGCAGTGTCGCGATCCGGAAGGTGGCCGATTCATCGAAAATGGCCGGGACCGTGGTGAATCGGCGCGCCCGCAACCAGAGCAGCCAGATCGCGGCGAACGGGAAGGTGATCAGCAGGGGAGCGCCCAGCGCGAGTACGCCGATGCCGATGAGCGTGTACATCACCTGATAGCCGAGCAGCGGCCCGGCTTCCGAGGCCAGCTGATGCAGCGCACCCCGCCACGACAGCTGCTGCCGGTGCACCACCGCGAGCCCGATCGGCACGGTGACGCCGCGCACGAACATGCGCAGCGCCCAGGCCGCCGCCAATCCGGTCAGCAGTGCGCCCCAGAAGGTTCCGCCGTCCGAATCATCGGTGGCGATGGAGACCAGCACGGTGACGGCGAGGGTGACGGCGGCCGCCACGGCCACCGCCGTGCCGAGCAGCACGGCGAGGGTTTTGATACGCGTCTGGATCAGTGCGAACGGCAGATCCAGGAGTTCCCGGAACTGCATGGGGCGGATCGGGACCGCCGCCGGTTCGGTGTGCGGTTCCCCCACCGAGCCGGCCGGCGGACCGACAGGATCGGTGGCGGCTGGCAACACGGGGCCGAGTCTATAGGGAGGGCCTCGTCCGGTCGCTCTATGTTTTCGCGAGCAGGCGGGCGACCAGCTGCCGGTACAGCTCCGGGTCGACGGGCTGCATACCGAGCAGTGCGCGCAGGTAGACGCCGTCTCCGACCAGGCGGACGATCTCGGCGTGCACCGGATCGTGGATCTCGTTGTCCAGTGCGACCTTCCAGGCGCCCATCATTTCCGCGAGCGCGCGATCGGTCTCCTCCGCCGGAGCGTCGTCCGCGGTGGCGCTGTTCGCGTCGTCGGCGGGACCGTGTGCGCCGTCGACCGTGCGCATGGTGGCCAGGATGGACCGGTGCAGCGCGAGGTCCAGCGCATCGGCGTCATTGTCGGGCTGCGGGGTCTGCAGATACCACTCGGCGACGGAGTGACCCTCGTCCACGGCATGGCGCAATTGCTGATCGGCGCGCTCGCCGAGTCGGCGCACGAGTCCGGCGAGCAGCGCGTCCTTGCTCTTGAAGTGGTAGAGCAGTCCGCCCTTGGAGACGCCGGCGGCCGCGGCGACGCTCTCCAGCGTCACCTGGGACATGCCTTTGTCCAGCAGGAGAGTTTCGAGCGCGTCGAGAATCCGATTGCGGGTGCCGACGGGATCGCGGGTGGTCGTCCGAGAGGGTGTCACAGCCATTAACTGTACCGTCTGGACGGTAAGTCTGTTACTGTACCGTCCAGACGGTTTCCCTCTGGAAGAGAAAGTACCCATGCCCAGCCACATCCCCGCCCGGTCCGGACCCGGATCCGCGGCGGCCCCCGGCAATATCCCGCCCACGTCCGGCACACCCGCGCCGCACTCGGCCGGTCGCGCGACGCTGCGTGATTGGGCCGGTCTCGGTGTCCTGGCGCTGGCGCTGCTGCTGGTCTCGGTGGACGCGACGGTGCTCGATCTCGCGGTCCCCGCCATCAGCAGTGATCTCGCACCCACCACTCCGCAGCTGCTGTGGATCATCGACGTGTACTCGTTCGTGCTGGCCGGTCTGCTGATCACCATGGGCACCCTCGGCGACCGCATCGGTCGGCGGCGACTGCTGCTCATCGGCGCGGCCGCCTTCGGGCTCGCGTCCGCGGTCGCGGCCTTCGCGGTGAACCCCGAAATGCTCATTGCCGCACGGGTTCTGCAGGGTCTGGCCGGTGCGACGCTGATGCCGTCCACGCTCGGCCTGATCCGGTCCATGTTCACCGATGCCCGCCAGCGCACCATCGCCATCTCGGTCTGGGGCGCCATGGCGGGTTCGGGTGCGGCCATGGGCCCGCTGCTGGGCGGCTGGCTGCTCGAGCACTTCTGGTGGGGGTCGGTATTCCTGGTGAACCTGCCGGTCATGGCATTGCTGCTGGTGCTCGCGCCGTTCCTGGTGCCGGAGTCGCGGGACCCGAATCCGGGCCGGTTCGACCTGGCCAGCGCCGCACTGTCCATGCTGGCGCTGATTCCGATCGTCTACGCGGTCAAGGAGTTCGCGGCACACGGGCCGAGCCTGAATCAGCTCGTCGCGGCGGGTATCGGTGTGCTGGCGGGTGTGCTGTTCGTGCGCAGGCAGCGCTCGCTGGCTGCGCCGCTGATCGATCTGGCGCTGTTCCGCATTCCGCCGTTCCGGGCGGCCGTGCTGGCCAATCTGCTGTCGATCTTCGCGCTGGCCGGTGTGCTGTTCTTCGGATCGCAGTATCTCCAGCTGGTACTGGGCCGCGCGCCCTTGCAGGCGGGTCTGCTGCTGATCCCCGGCACCGTCGGCAGCATGGCCGGTTCGCTCGGCGCGGCCTGGCTGGTGCAGCGCTGGCGTCCGGTGAGTGTGCTGGCCGGTTCGCTGGTCACCGCCGCGGTGGGCGCCTCGCTGTTCTGGCTGCTGCGCGCCGATCCGTCGGCCTCGGTGCTGCCGTTCATGGTGGGCTTCCTGCTGATCGGCCTGGGAGTCGGTGTGGCGCTGACCCTGTCGTCCGACATGATCGTCAGCACGGCGCCCGTCGAACGCGCCGGCAATGCGGCCGCCATCTCGGAGACCGCACTGGAAACCGGTGTGGCCCTGGGTGTGGCGGTGCTCGGCAGCGGTGTCATGGCGGCCTTCCGGCACGGACTGGATGAATCCACGGTCCCGGCCGCGCACACCGGGGCGGCGCGCGAATCCCTGGGCGGCGCGGTCGAAACCGCGCGCGGCCTGCCGGAGGCGGAGGCCACGTCACTGCTGAACTCGGCGCACACCGCCTTCGTCGACGGCATCCACCTGGCCGCCACCGGCACGACCCTGATCCTGCTGGTGACCGCGGTCGTCACCTATCGGGCCGCGACGAGCAAGAAGCGCCAGGCGCAGTAACTCCCGGCGCGCTTTTGGCCGGGATCCACGCCCCGGGGTCCTCAGCCGATCTCAGTGGATCCCGGCCAGAACCGTGCCGGGATGACGGGCGCAGGGCCGACGGTGAGGCTGGCGGCCCGGCGAATATGGCTGTGGCCCGGATGTTTCCGTGTTCAACGTGAAACATGCCGGGCCACAGCTGTCTCGGCGACGATGCCGAAGGAGTCCTATTTCTTGTCGGCGCCCGGCGGAAGTTCGCGCGGGCCGCGGTATTCGAGCTCCGGGGCGCGGTGGCCGGGGAGGGCGTGCTGCTGCTGGCCCGCAGGGAGCTGATAGCTCGGATCGACGACCTGGCCCGGCGGCAGTGCACCGTAATTCGGGTACTGCGCATACGGCTGCTGGTACGGCTGATCCACGACATTCGAGGCGACATGGTGGGCGTACTGCTGCTGCGCGCCCGGCGGCAGCTGGTAGCCGTACTGCGGCTGGGCATACATCTGCTGCTGCTGCGCGGAATCCTCGAAGTTCGAGGTCACCTTGCGGGTGCGCCGCAGCGTGAAGGTGATCTCCTCGGCCTCTTCGAACGCCTGCCGCACGGTGCGCAGCGGATGCGTGGCGGTATCGAGGGCATTGGCCACGAACGACGGCACCAGCGGCCGGATCCAGCGGGCCGCGGTATCGGTGAACGGCACCGTGCCGATGATCGGAAGTTCCAGTCCGCCACCCTTGTTCACGGGGGCGGGCTGCGGGGCCGGGCCGGCCGGTGCGAGCGCACCCGCAGCGCCCACCGGCACCGGCGTTCCCGGTGCGAGGTGGGCGGGCAGGTTCGGTGTCACGATGCCGTCCTGGGACACGGAGCCGTCCTTTCGGTGACCGGCCGGCAGTTCATGCTGTGCGGCACGGTCGAATTCGTCGATGGCGCGCTGTTGCGCCGGTTCGGTGATGCCGATCTCGAAGCCGCCGATGGAGGCGATGATGCGCTTGCGCTGCCGCTCCCGATCGATGGCGGTATCGGCGTGCAGCGCCAATTTGGCCGCGGTGAGCTGCTGTTCGGCCCGCAGCGTCTCGGCCTCGACCCGGGTCTCGGCCTGTTTGAGCGCGATGGCGGTGGCGGCGGCCTGCTCCACCCTGTCGGTGGCGGTGCGGGTGGCGAGCTCGCGATCGAACGCGGTCTCTCCGCGCCACCAGCGCAAAAGCAGTGGCAGCAGCGCCAGCACCACCAGTAGCAGCGCGGTGGCCAGGCGCAATGCCAGCGGCCCGGCATGGCCGGTGGTGTAGTCGTTCATGGCGACCCACCGGGCGCCGAGCCCGCGATCGCCGTCGGTGTAGGCGGCGGTGCGCGCGACGCCGAGCGCCTTGTCCTTATCGGTGATCGCGGCGTCCAGCCCGCCGATCCTGGCCTGGGCCGCGGTGAGCTGGGCGTGCGCGTCGTCGGCCACCTGATTGGCGGTGCGCTCCTCGGGCCCGCGCCCCGGGTCACCGGTGATCCGGGTCTGCGGGCAGTCCGGTGTCGGACGGTATTCGCAGCGTGCGGTCACCAGGGCGACGTCGTAGTCGTTCTGCGCCTTGGTGATCTGCTGATCGAGGGTGGCACGGTCGGTGCGCGCCTGGTCGAGATCGGTGCGGGCGGTGACCACGGCGGGCGCGGATTCCACTCCGCGCCGGGCGGTTTCGTCGAGCAGCCGGTTCACGGTGCCGCCGAACAGTACGGTGCAGGCCATTTCGGCGACGAAGATGCCGACCACGGCGGCGACACCGATGCGCGCCGCGAATTCGGCTCGTACCCGCGGTGTTTCGGCTCTTCCCGGGGTGGCGGAGGTGGCCAGCGCGCGAGAGACCGCCCCCACCAACAGGGTTGCGATCAGGGCGATGACGACGACCGCGAACAGCGGCCAGTGCGCGGCGCCGGTGGCCAGTGCGATCACGATGGCCGAGGTGACGGCGAACAGCGCCACCACGGCTCCGGTCACCGCATAGGCGGTGCGCTCGTGGCGTTCGGTGACCCCCGCGTGCGCGCCACCGAGCCAAGTGAGCAGAACGGTCATGAGAGCTCACATCCTCGACACAGTGTTATCTCAGCGTGACAGGCGGGCGCCGGTTCCACCGAGTGGGGCGGCGGGGATGTGGTCAGGCTCACATCGGCGCGTTTTCAGCGTGCGACGTGGTCTTGATCACGCAGGTGCCGGCCGGAATATCGCCCCAGTTAGTGACTTATCGCATATTCACAGTTAGCTGACCGAGTGCTGAATCCCACAGTTTGTAAAGATTCCGTACGGTCGGAACGTTGCAATGGCTTGTCGCCCGGAGTGCCGCGACTTTCACCGCATACCGCCGGGAAGTTAGCCGCCCCACGCCCGGTTTGCCGGATGCCCCTGTGGGGAAACCTCTTTCATTGCAGGTGGGAGGCCGTTCCGGAGCTGCGCCGGGGCGGATAGCCCTTTCCCTCGCGCGCGCGGAGATCAGTGGGCAAGTCAACTGAAACACCTGCGCATGCCTGCTTTACACTGGACAACGCGCAGGTAGTGGAGGATCGATGAAGAAGCCCAGCTAGAAGCTGGTATTAGTCCAACCTAAGTTGGTTGGACCCGAGTCCTGACTTATCGTTTGCTCTTACGCCGGATGCGACAAGTTCGGCATATCGCCCTACACAGCCAGAGACCCGATCGGTGCTCAGCGTAGTGGGCGAGATTGGCGCGGCAGGTAGCTAACACGTAAGCGTTCGGTTACCGCCGAGCACCCACTACGAACTCGGAGCGGGTGAACAACTGGAGAGTTGACTGCACGGGACGACCATCAGCGCCGCTGGTCTCCGAAACGTCCGGGCGCAGTCCGACCGGAGGCGTTCGACGAAGGCCGCAATTCTTCGAAGGCCTGTTTTTTGTGAAGGCAGAGGCATGACGCAACTTCCCGGCCACAGGTCCCCTACTGGCGGTGCCAGCTATGGATACGGACCCCGCGGGCTCTATGACCCGGCGAATGAACACGACGCCTGCGGCGTCGCATTCGTCGTCGATATGCACGGCCGTCGTAGCCGCGACATCGTCGACAAGGCTATTACCGCCCTGCTGAACCTGGAGCACCGAGGTGCAGCCGGCGCCGAACCCAATTCGGGTGACGGCGCGGGCATCCTGATCCAGCTTCCGGACAAGTTCTTCCGCGCTGTGGTCGACTTCGAGCTTCCCGCCGAGGGCGCCTACGCCACCGGTATCGCCTTCCTGCCGCAGGCCCGCCGCGAGGCCGCCCGTGCCGGATACCGCGTCGAGAAGATCGTGCGCGAAGAGGGCCTCGAGGTCCTCGGCTGGCGCGAGGTCCCGATCGACGAGTCGTCGCTGGGCGCGCTGTCCCGCGACGCCATGCCGACCTTCCGGCAGATCTTCATCGCCTCGCCCAAGGGCGGCAGCGAGCAGCTCGAGGGCATGGACCTGGAGCGGCGCGCCTATGTCGTCCGCAAGCGCATCGAGCACGAGCTCGGCAGCGCGGGCGCCGGCGAGGGCGCGACCGGCAAGGAATCGGTGTACTTCCCGAGCCTGTCCGGCCAGACCTTCGTCTACAAGGGCATGTTCACCACCCCGCAGCTGCGGGCGTTCTACCTGGATCTGCAGGACGACCGGGTCGAGTCCGCACTCGGCATCGTGCACTCCCGCTTCTCCACCAACACCTTCCCGTCGTGGCCGCTGGCGCACCCGTTCCGGCGCGTCGCCCACAACGGCGAGATCAATACCGTCTCCGGCAATGAGAACTGGATGCGGGCCCGCGAGGCGCTGCTGAAGTCGAACTCCTTCGGCACCGACAGCGAGGGCAACAACCGCCTGGAGAAGATCTTCCCGGTCTGCACCCCCGGCGCGTCCGACACCGCGCGCTTCGACGAGGTGCTGGAACTGCTGCACCTGGGCGGCCGCAGTCTGCCGCACGCCATGCTCATGATGATCCCCGAGGCGTGGGAACGGCACGAGTCCATGGACCCGGCCCAGCGCGCCTTCTACCGCTACCACTCGTTCCTCATGGAGCCGTGGGACGGCCCGGCGTCGGTGTGCTTTACCGACGGCAAGGTCGTCGGCGCGGTGCTGGACCGGAACGGTCTGCGCCCCGGCCGGATCTGGGTCACCGACGACGGTCTGGTCGTCATGGCCTCCGAGGTCGGCGTGCTCGATATCGATCCGGCCCGCGTGGTCCAGAAGACCCGGCTGCAGCCCGGCCGCATGTTCCTGGTGGACACCGAGCAGGGTCGCATCATCAGCGATGACGAGGTCAAGTCGACGCTCGCCGCCGAGGCGCCCTACCAGGAGTGGCTGGACAACGGCCCGACCAAGCTGTCGGACCTGCAGGACCGCCCGCACGAGCACATGTCGCACGACCGCGTGCTGATCCGCCAGCAGATCTTCGGATACTCCACCGAGGAACTGAACCTGCTGATCTCGCCGATGGCGCAGACCGGTGGTGAGGCGCTCGGCTCGATGGGCACCGACACCCCGATCGCGGTGCTGTCCTCACGGCCGCGGGTGCTGTTCGACTACTTCTCGCAGCTGTTCGCGCAGGTCACCAACCCGCCGCTGGACGCCCTGCGCGAAGAGGTCGTCACCTCGCTGCGCAGCATGATCGGTCCCGAGGACGATCTGCTGAATCCCGGGCAGCAGTCCTGTCGTCAGATCACGCTGACCCAGCCGATTCTGGACAATGACGAGCTGTCCAAGCTCGTGCACATCAATGACGACGGCTCGCGTCCCGACCTGCGTTCGGTCGTGGTGCACGGCCTGTACCCGGTCGCCGAGGGCGGCCAGGGTCTGCGCAATGCCATTGCGGCAGTGCAGATGCAGGTGTCCGCGGCCATCGACGGCGGCGCGCGCATCATCATCCTGTCCGACCGCGAGTCCAACGAGAAGCTGGCGCCGATCCCGTCGCTGCTGCTCACCGCGGCCGTGCATCACCACCTGGTGCAGGAGCGCACCCGCACCCAGGTCGGCCTGGTCGTGGAGGCCGGTGACGCCCGCGAGGTGCACCACATGGCCCTGCTGATCGGCTTCGGCGCGGCGGCGATCAACCCGTACATGGCCTTCGAGTCCATCGAGGACATGCTCGAGCGCGGTCAGCTGCTCATGCCGGGCAGCACCGGCGATCACGGCGCCGACTTCAAGAAGGCCGTCTACAACTACAACAAGGCCGCCGGCAAGGGTGTGCTGAAGGTGATGTCCAAGATGGGCATCTCCACCATCGCCTCCTACCGCGGCGCGCAGCTGTTCCAGGTGGTCGGCCTGTCGCAGGAGCTGGTGGACGAGTACTTCACCGGTCTGCGCTCGCCGCTGGACGGCATCGGCCTGGACGGCATCGCCGGCGAGGTCGCGGCACGGCACCGAATCGCGTTCCTGGAGAACCGCAATGAGCGCGCGCACCGCGAGCTCGAGGTCGGCGGCGAATACCAGTGGCGGCGTGAGGGCGAGTACCACCTGTTCAACCCGGACACGGTGTTCAAGCTGCAGCACGCGACGCGCTCGGGCCAGTACAAGGTCTTCAAGGAGTACACCAAGCTCGTCGACGATCAGTCGGAGCGTTTGGCGTCGCTGCGCGGCCTGTTCAAGTTCAAGTCCAAGTCGCGCAACCCGATTCCGATCGACGAGGTCGAGCCGGTGTCCGCGATCGTGAAGCGCTTCTCGACCGGTGCGATGAGCTACGGCTCCATCTCCTCGGAGGCGCACGAGACCCTCGCGGTCGCCATGAACCGCCTCGGCGGTCGCTCCAATTCCGGTGAGGGCGGCGAGCATCCGGCCCGCTTCGAGCCGGAGGAGAACGGCGACTGGCGCCGGTCCGCGATCAAGCAGGTGGCCTCGGGTCGCTTCGGTGTGACCGCGCACTACCTGACCAACTGCACCGATATCCAGATCAAGATGGCGCAGGGGGCCAAGCCCGGCGAGGGCGGCCAGCTGCCCGCGCACAAGGTGTACCCGTGGGTCGCCGAGGTCCGGCACTCCACGCCCGGCGTGGGCCTGATCTCCCCGCCGCCGCACCACGACATCTACTCGATCGAGGATCTGGCGCAGCTGATCCACGACCTGAAGAACGCGAACCCGCAGGCGCGGATTCACGTGAAACTTGTCGCGGAGCCCGGCGTCGGCACCGTCGCCGCGGGTGTGTCCAAGGCGCACGCCGATGTGGTGCTCATCTCGGGCCACGACGGCGGCACCGGTGCGTCCCCGCTGACCTCGCTGAAGCATGCCGGTGGTCCCTGGGAGCTCGGCCTGGCCGAAACCCAGCAGACGCTGCTGCTCAACGGTCTGCGCGACCGCATCGTGGTGCAGGTGGACGGTCAGATGAAGACCGGCCGCGACGTCATGATCGCCGCGCTGCTCGGCGCGGAGGAGTTCGGTTTCGCGACTGCGCCGCTGGTGGTCTCGGGCTGCATCATGATGCGCGTATGCCACCTCGACACCTGCCCGGTCGGCGTCGCGACGCAGAACCCCGTGCTGCGTGAGCGTTTCACCGGTAAGCCGGAGTTCGTCGAGAACTTCATGAACTACATCGCCGAAGAGGTGCGCGAGCTGCTCGCGTCGCTGGGTCTGCGGACTCTCGACGAGGCCATCGGCCGCGTCGATCTGCTCGACACCACCCGGGCCAAGGAGCATTGGAAGGCCGCCAAGCTGGATCTGTCGCCCATCCTCGACGATGTCGAGACGGCGTTCATGCAGCAGGACCGCCGCAATACCAAGGGCCAGGACCACGGTCTGGACAAGGCGCTGGACAACCAGCTCATCGCGCAGGCCGCGGATGCGCTGGAGCGCGGTAAGCCGGTCAAGTTCGACACCAAGATCACCAATGTGAACCGGACCGTCGGCACCATGCTCGGCCACGAGGTGACCAAGCTGTACGGCGGAGTCGGCCTGCCCGACAACACCATCGACATCACGTTCACCGGTTCCGCCGGTAACTCGTTCGGTGCGTTCGTGCCCGCCGGCATCACGCTGCGGGTCGTCGGCGACGCCAACGACTATGTCGGCAAGGGTCTTTCGGGTGGCCGCCTGACCGTGCGGCCGTCCCTGGACGTGCCCGCCGAGTTCGTGGCGGAGCGGAACATCATCGCGGGCAACGTGATCCTGTTCGGCGCCACCAGCGGCCAGGCCTTCATCCGCGGTGTCGTGGGCGAGCGGTTCGCCGTGCGCAACTCGGGCGCCACCGCGGTGGTCGAGGGCGTGGGCGATCACGGCTGCGAGTACATGACCGGTGGCCGCGTGGTCATCCTCGGCGAGACCGGCCGCAACTTCGGCGCCGGTATGTCGGGCGGCACCGCGTACATCTACAACCCGAACAACACCTTCGAGAAGCACCTGAACACCGAAATGGTGGATCTGGAAGGACTCACGGCGGACGAGTCCGCGGCGCTGCGCGACATCATCGCCCAGCACCGCGACGAGACCGGTTCGGCTGTCGCGGAACGCATCCTGATCGACTGGTCGCAGCAGGTGAATCACTTCGTGAAGGTGATGCCGCGCGATTACAAGAAGGTCCTGCTGGCCATCTCGGAAGCTGAAAAAGACGGCCGGGACGTCAGCGCGGCGATCATGGAGGCCGCTCGTGGCTGACACGATCCACGCTGGAGTTGTCGGATGCGCCGAACTCGGCGCGAAAATCGGAGTCGTAAATGGGTGACGCACAGGGATTCCTGAAGCACACGAGTCGGGAACTGCCGAAGCGCCGTCCGGTCGAGCTGCGCCTGATGGACTGGAAAGAGGTCTACGAGGAGAAGTTCTCCCACGAGACCCTCCAGAAGCAGGCCAGCCGCTGTATGGATTGCGGTATCCCCTTCTGCCACAACGGTTGTCCGCTCGGGAACCTGATTCCCGAATGGAACGACCTGGTCTACAAGGGCGCCTGGAAGGAATCGTTCGAGCGGCTGCACGCCACGAACAACTTCCCGGAGTTCACCGGCCGCCTGTGCCCCGCACCGTGCGAGTCGTCCTGCGTCCTGGGCATCAACCAGGATCCGGTGACGATCAAGCAGGTCGAGGTCGAGATCATCGAGAACGGTTTCGACGAGGGCTGGGTCACCCCGGTGTACCCGACCCGCCTGACCGGCAAGAAGATCGCCGTCGTCGGTTCCGGTCCCGCCGGTCTGGCCGCCGCCCAGCAGCTGACCCGGGCCGGCCACACCGTGACCGTGTTCGAGCGCGACGACCGCATCGGCGGCCTGCTGCGCTACGGCATTCCGGAATTCAAGATGGAGAAGCGCTTCATCGATCGCCGGCTCGCGCAGATGGAAGCCGAAGGCACCATCTTCAAGACCGGTGTGAACGTGGGCGTGGACATCACCGCCGATCAGCTGCGTGAGCGTTATGACGCCGTTGTGCTCGCCGGTGGCGCGACCATCGCCCGCGACCTGCCGGTTCCGGGTCGTGACCTGGACGGCATCCATCAGGCGATGGAGTTCCTGCCGCTGGCCAACCGCGTCCAGCTGGGCGATCCGGTCGCCGATGAGGAAGGCCTGCCGCGCATCAATGCCCGCGGCAAGAAGGTCATCATCATCGGTGGCGGTGACACCGGCGCGGACTGCCTCGGCACCTCGCACCGGCAGGGCGCCGCATCGGTGCACCAGTTCGAGATCATGCCCCGTCCGCCGGAGGAGCGCGCCGGCTCCACCCCGTGGCCGACCTACCCGCTCATGTACCGGGTGGCCTCGGCGCACGAGGAGGGCGGCGAGCGCGTGTTCTCCGTCAATACCGAGCGTTTTGTCGGCGCCGACGGCAAGCTGACCGGTCTGCAGGCCCACGAGGTCTCCATGGTGAACGGCCGCTTCGAGAAGGTCGAGGGCACCGACTTCACCCTCGAGGCCGATCTGGTGCTGCTGGCCATGGGCTTTGTCGGACCGCAGAAGAACGGCCTGCTCGAGGGCCTGGGCGTCGGTTACGACCAGCGCGGAAACGTCAAGCGCGACAACGGCTGGGCCACCACCGTCCCCGGCGTCTTCGCCGCCGGCGATATGGGCCGCGGCCAGTCGCTCATCGTGTGGGCCATCGCCGAGGGCCGCTCCTGCGCGTCCGCGGTGGACAAGTTCCTCGAGGGCGACACCGCACTGCCGTCCCCCATCCGCCCGACGGATGTGGCGCAGCGCTGACCCGCTGAGCCGAGACCAGAAGCGCCCGTGGAGCTTACGCTCCACGGGCGCTTTGCTGTTCGTGCTCGACGGGAGGTCGTGCCGGCGTGGCGGGAAGTCGTGCGGGATGACGAGAGGTCGTGCCGGGATGACGGAAGCTGTTCAGCCGCAGGCGATGGCGAGGCGGTAGTCGCCGGTGGTGTTGGTGGCGGCTGTGATTCGCCAACCGCCGGTGACTTGCCGGCGGGCGGTCTGGGTGATGTTGGCGCCGGTGAGGGCCGGGGCGGCGCAGCGTTCGGGGATCCAGAGGTCGGCCGATGCGCCGGCGCGGTCCGCGGTGCCGGTGAGAGTCATTGCGCCGGAGGGGATATCGGAGGTCAGGGCGGTCAGCTGCCCCGGTGCGGCACGGGGGTAGGAGCGGGCGATGACAGCCGCGGTGGCGGGGTCGTGATCCAGGCCGGTGTCCGGCGCGGTGCAGGTGGGACGGGTGCCGCGGGTCTGGATATTGTGCGGATCGCCGCAGGCCTGACGCCACTGCCAATAGGTGCCGCCGACCAGGTGGCTGTCCTCGAGGGCGGCGTAGCGGCGGGTCTTGTCCGCGATGACGGCGGGATCGGTGTCCCAGAATCCCCATTCGCCATTGAAGAAGGTGGTCCCGTAGCCGCTCGCCGCGGTCGCGGTATCGGCGAAACCCGAAGCGAGAGAGCCGGGTAGCGGGCTGATGGATTCGTTGTACTGGTGCGGGGCGTAGACCATATCGTCCTCGCCCGCCGATCCGGAGGCAGACCCCGAGGCGGACCCGGAGGCCGATCCCGACGCCGATCCGGAGGCAGACCCCGAAGCGCTGGTGAACAGCGGCAGCGGCCCGGGGACAGGCAGCGATCCGGTGATGACCGACGGTTCGAAGAAGGCGATGTGCCGGAACCCGCCCGGCGCGGACTGCTCGCCGGAACGGATGGCGGCCATGGCCCGGCGATAGAAATTGCCGAGCAGCACGTAATCGTCGAGACCCGGAATCAGGCCCGGATTCGGTTCATTGAGCAGGTCGTAGCCGGCGATGGCCGGATCGTTCGCGAAGCGTGCCGCCACCGCCGCCCAGGTATTCACCAGTTCGGTCTGGACGCCGTTGACGTCGAGGTAGAAGTTCGCGAACGAGGCCTGCACCGCCGCCGAGAGTTCGCGTTTGCTCACCCGGCAGGTGGCGCTCGTGCCGACCAGGGCGGTCGCCCATGCGGGCGCGCCGTCCCAGCCGACGCCGGGCTGGGTGAAGGGCGGGCAGTAGACGCCGTCGGGCGTGTTCACCGCGACACCCCAGGCGTCCTGGTGCATATCGAGCAGGACGTAGATGTCGTGTGCCCGCGCCCAGGCGACGGCCTGGGCGATGCGATCGAGATAGTTCTGATCGATATGGCCACGAGTGGGTTCGAGTGCGGACCAGCTGATTATGAGACGCACCACATTCGAGCCGAGTGCCGCGATACGGAGGAAGTCGTCTTCGGTCAGTGTGGTGGTGGCGGGCAGGTCGGGCCATTCCTGGTAGTACTGCCCGGCACTGTTGACATTGACGCCGCGCAGCAGCACGGTGCGACCGGTGTCATCGGCGATGCGGGCGCCCTGTCCCATGACCGCGTGTAGCGGACGTTGTACCTGGTCTGCGGTGGTATCGGTGAGCGGGGTGGCATGGACGACGGGTGTGCTGCCGGCGAGCGGAATTGCCAAGGTGGCGAGGGTGATCAGTACTCGGCGGCGCAATGTGAAATATGTTCTGGTCATTTGACCAGGAGACGCTAGCAGCCCGCCGCGAATCCGCGCGCGGAAACTGAAATCGGACAAGTTGTGATCGCCGCGTAGCGCTTCCGGAATCGTCCCTTTATTGTTGACGGCGTTGTGTCGCTGATCTCTGTCGAGCGGTCTGTTTTGCACATCTCATACGGGGCGGTTACTTCGGTTAACCCCCAGTGCACTCGATCGTCATCCAGCGCAGACACCATGAACGGGAATCGGGACGGCCGTCTCGGGCAGGCGTGAACTGGAGCAGTATGCGGTTGAAAAGAATTGTCGCGGCTGCGGGCGCAGCAGCGAGTGTGCTCATGTCGGGAATCGTGCTCGGCAGCGGGCCTGTTACGGCCGATCCGGGATGCCCGGTCATGTACACGGTAGCCATTCCGGGTACCTGGGAAACCGGCCACGACAAGACTCCCCAGCCCGGCATGCTGGCCGGGGTTACCAACGGGCTACCCGGCGAGGTCGACTATGTGACCTATGCCGCCACCGCGTTCCCCTGGGAAGGCGATGTGTACGGCGCCTCCAAGAAGGAAGCGACCGACAATGCCCGCGGCCTGGTCCAGGCCATGGGCCAGCGTTGCCCGGGGACCAAGATCTCCATCGCCGGCTACAGCCAGGGCGCCGACGCCGCGGGTGATCTGGCCGCCGAGATCGGCTCCGGCCTCGGCGTGGTGCCGCCGGACCGCATCGCGGCCGTCGCACTGATCTCCGATCCGCGTCGTTCCGCGACCGATGCCCAGGTCGGCCCGATCGCGCCCGGCGCCGGTGCGGGCGGCGCCCGGGTCGGCGGCTTCGGCTTCGTCTCGGATCGGGTGCGTACCGTGTGCGCGGTCGGCGATCTGTACTGCGCCACCGAGCCGACGGACTTCATCAGCCGCTTCGCCGGATTCCTGGCGCAGACCTCTGATCCGAATCCCGCGAACATCTGGCGCTATCAGCTCGAGATCGGCTCGATCATCAACGATCTGATGGCACAGGGCGGCATCCCGGTATTGCAGTCACAGCTCAGCATGGGCGCGAACGAAGAGCGGGCCGCGCAGTTCGAGCAGTTCTTCAAGACCGGCGAGCACACCAGTTACGGCTCGTACCAGGTCGGCGGCGGTCAGACCGCCATCACCTGGATGCACAACTGGATTGCCAACGCCGCGTAACCGCTGCTCTCAGCAGGATGGAAAGGCCGCTCCCGACGGGGGCGGCCTTTCGTCGCTGAATAGGTGTGCAGTACTGCGCAATTCAGGCCCCGGCACTGAGTTCACGCATATCGCCGGGCGGGTTAGCCGAAGGAGCCGGTGCTCGGCGGGGTCCAGACCGGCGGCTGGTTCTGGTCGCCGCCACCCTGCCAGTTACCCGGGTTCCCACCCTGCCAGTTGCCATCGTGATCGTGGTCGTGACGGTGGTCGCGATCGCCACCGTGGCCCTGCCAGTCCTGATCGACCTGCTGGGCGACGACGGGCGAGGAGTCCGGGGTCGCCGCGGAGGCGGTGGCGGGGAGAGCGAAGAGCGCGAGCGGCACGACGGCCAAGGCGCCGGCGGCGGCGAGGCGCATTCCCAGGCGACGCTTGCGGGGGGCGGTCGAGCTCATGGAAGTAGGCATCGGAAATCCTTTCGCAGAAACCGAGTCGCTATCCGCGACCCGTGTCCCCTATACAAGTCCGCGGCTCTGGGAGCCCGATGCGACGACTCTGGGAGTCGTCTGTGCGACCGTTCAGTCCCGGCCCGCGCGATTGCGCGGCAGCAGATCCCACACGTGTGCGTTCTCGTTCACCGTGGCGGCCGTGCGGCGGCCGGTGCGGGAGTACAGGATCCGCGTGATCGAGCAGTAGTCGATCGGGAAGGTCAGCGGGCGCTCGAGCCCCAAAACGTCCTGGAGCAGCACGTTTATCACGCCGCCGTGGGCGAAGACCACCACGGTGTCGGCCGGGTCGGCAGTGGCCGCAATGCTCGCGACACTGTCGAGGACCCGTGCGGTGAAGGCGGGCCCGTCGATCTGGTCGGGCAGGTAACCGGCCTTGATGCGGTCGTAGACGTCCTTGAAATCGCGCTGGGCGTCCTCGATCGGGATATACGCGGGAAGATCACGGTCGTACTCGGCGAGACCGTCCAGGACCGCGATATCCAGGCCGAGCTTCTCGGCGGTGGGCCGGGCGGTTTCGCGGGCGCGTAGCTGCGGACTGCTGACCACCCGCGCGATCCGGTGCTGCGCGAGCGCGGCCGGAACCCGGGCCGCCTGTTCGGCCCCGATGGCGGTGAGATCGGGGTCGGCTGGGCCCGAGACCCCCTGGACGCGGGCGGGCTGAGCATGGCGGACGAGGATCAACTGCACCTCTTCCACTCTGCCGCACCGCTCCGCGCTGTCCAGGGGTGGGGGCCGGACGGGTTTCGTCCTATCCGGTCCGGGGTTTCACCAGCGGGAACGGCAGCGTCTCGCGGATACTGCGCCCGGTGAGGAGCATGATCACCCGGTCCACGCCCACGCCGAGACCACCGGTCGGCGGCATGGCGTGCTCGAGGGCCTGCAGGAAGTCCTCGTCGAGTTCCATGGCCTCCGGATCGCCGCCCGCGGCCAGCATGGACTGTTCGGTGAGGCGTTTGCGCTGCTCCACCGGATCGGTCAATTCGCTGTAGGCCGTGCCCAATTCGACACCCCAGGCGACCAGATCCCAGCGTTCGGTGACACCCGCGATATGGCGGTGCGCCCGGGTCAGCGGGGAGACGGAGGTGGGGAAGTCGATATAGAAGGTCGGCTCCTGGGTCTCCGACTCGACCAGATGCTCGTACATCTCGAGCACGAGTTGCCCGGCGTCCCAGCCCAATTGCCACGGGACCCCGGCCTTGTCGCACAGCACCCGCAGGCGGTCCTCGTCGGTGTCCGGGGTGATGGTCTCGCCGAGCTTGTCCGAGACCGCGCCGTGCACGGTCTTCACCGGCCAGTCGCCGGAGATGTCGACCTCGGCCAGCGTGCCGTCCGCACCCGGTCGCATAGCCACCATCTTGCCGTTGGCGGCGACCGCCGCCTCCTGGATGAGCTGGCGGCAGGCGTGCATCATGCGTTCGTAATCACTGTGCGCCTCATAGGCTTCCAGGATGGTGAACTCGGGATTGTGGCTGTAGTCCACACCCTCGTTGCGGAAGACGCGGCCGAGTTCGAACACCTTCTCCATACCGCCCACGCACAATTTCTTGAGGTACAGCTCGGGTGCGATGCGCAGGTACAGGTCGAGGTCGTAGGCATTGATGTGGGTGGTGAACGGGGTGGCATTGGCGCCGCCGTGCACCTGCTGCAGGACCGGGGTCTCGACCTCCATGAAGCCCCACCCGTGCAGGGTGTCGCGCAGCGAGCGCACCACCGCGCTGCGCTTGGCCATCACCTCGCGGATATCGGTGTTGATGGCCATATCGACGTAGCGCTGCCGGACCCGGGCCTCGGGATCGGCGAGGCCCTTCCACTTGTCGGGCAGCGGGTGCAGGCATTTGCCGAGCATCCGCCAGTCCGCGGCGAGCAGGGATAGCTCACCGCTGCGGCTGCGCCCGATCTGACCGCTCATCTCGATGAGATCGCCGAGATCGAAGAACTGGTCGAAGTCCGCGCTGCGATCCGCGCCGACCCGGCCGCGGTCGATGACCAGCTGGATCTCCCCGGACCAGTCGCGCAGCAGTGCGAAGGTGACGCCGCCGTAATCGCGAATCCGCAAGAGCCGCCCGCAGACTCGCACCGTGGTGCCCATCGGCGAATTGCGCGCGGCGGTCACCGTATGGGTGGGCGGATAGGCGACGGGGTAGGCGTCGACGCCGGAATCCTCGAGCCGCTTGAGCTTGTCCATGCGCACCCGCACCTGTTCGGGGCGGCGCGGTCCGGACTCCTCCAGGTCCTCCGGCGGGAGGTCGGGGAGGCTGCCGTCGGCGTGCAGGCCGGTCATGGTCGGCGGCACCGAGGAGCGCAGACCGGTGTGCGCGGACACGTCGGGCTCCTTGCCGAACCGCGGCAGGAAGCCTTCGGCGAGCGCACTGGCGATGGCGACGCGCGGCAGATGCCGGCGTTCCTCGAAGAGCGAGAAGCGCGGCACCCAATCCGGTTGGTATTTCACATTGGAGCGGTAGAGGGCCTCCAGCTGATACCAGCGGGAGAAGAACATGAGCACACCGCGCCACAGCCGCAGTACGGGTCCCGCGCCGATGCGGCCGCCCTCCTCGAACACCGCGCGGAAGACCGCGAAGTTCAACGAGATCCGGGTGATGCCGTACTGCTCGGAATTGAGCGCCAGCTTGGAGATCATCAATTCCATGACGCCGTTGGGACTTTGGCGATCACGGCGCATGACATCCAGGGAGACGCCGGTGCGGCCCCACGGCACGAGTGACAGCAGGCCGAGCACGCGGTCGTCGGCGTCGACCGCCTCGACCAGCAGGCAGTCGCCGTCGAGCGGATCGCCGAGGCGGTCCAGCGCCATGGAGAAGCCGCGTTCGGTCTCGGTATCGCGCCAGGCGTCGGCGCGGCGCAGCACCTCGCGCATCTCCTCCGGCTCGAGCTCCTTGTGCCGGCGCACGCGCACGGTGATGCCCTGTTTGGCGAGCCGGTTCACGGCCTGCCGGACCTGTTTCATCTCCGGTCCGGCGAGCGAGAAGGTGCGGGTCTCCAGAATGGCTTCGTCACCGAGCCGCAGCGCCGACAGTCCGGCGCGCCGGTAGGCGGTGGCGCCCAGTTCGCTCGCGCCCATGACGGCCGGGGCCCAGCCGTACTGGTCGGCCAGCCGGAGCCAGGCGTCGATGGCGTGCGGCCACGATTCCTTCTGGCCGATGGGATCACCGGAGGCCAGGCAGACGCCCAATTCGACGCGATAGGTCAGGGCGGCCTGCCCGTTGGGTGCGAACACCACGGCCTTGTCGCGGCGGGTGGCGAAGTAGCCGAGCGAGTCTTCGACGTCGGACCGCTCCAGCAGTCCGCGCAGCGCGGATTCGTCGAGTCCGGTGAGGGCATTGGAGGCGCGCTGCGAACGGAACAGCACCGCCACCGCCGCCAGCAGCGCGACCGCGCCGAACAGGCCCAGCAGCAGGTTCACCAGATGCGGCGGATGCCCGTCGAAGTCGTCATTGCTGACCAGGATGGCGCCGGTCACCCGGGACACCGCCCACAGCGGCCGCTGTTCGTCGGCGGGCAGGCTGCCGGGGAACAGTTGCACCAGACCCCAGCCGGCCACACAGCCGAGCGCCAGCCCACCGGCCAGCACCCCGACCGCGCGCACGATCGCGCCGCTGCGGACCCGGGTGTAGAACTCGGACCAGGCCGCGATCAGCACCGCGATCACCGACAGGTGCACGACCAGCGCGACCAGCGCGTTGAGATCGCCCTCGGAGGCGAAGTCCAGTGCGTTGGCGATCGAGAACACCGCCATATAGCCGCACAGCAGCCACCAGGCGATGCGCTTGCGGCTCGCGGTGGCGCCGGCCAGCAGACCCACCACCAGCGCCCAGACCAGCGAGGTGTCCGGCGAGTCGAAGTAGTAGGTGTCGAGATAGTGCCGTAGCGACTGGGTCAGGAAGCGCAGACCGGGCGAAATACTCCACAGTGCGCAAAGGAGGGCGTAGACGCCCAGAATCGTCCCAGCGACATGTGGAACCTCACGGAGACGGCCGTGTCCGCGGTGCGGCACCTCAGGCGACCGCGTCTCCGGTCTGTATGCGATGTCCTGGTGTTGCCGGTCCTGCGTCGAAGTCACCGCACCAGTGTGTATGTTGCCGTCGCCCATGTGCACTCGGAACCCGGTTCGTGTCTTGTAGTCGGCGTGTGCCGCTGAGTGACGAGGGCGGCGTTTGGCGGTCCCGGAGGCCGCGGGTGAGGATGTACCTCATGTCGGATCCAGTCGAAGTGCCGATCGAAGACGATGTCATTCGACTCGGCCAATTCTTGAAACTGGCGAACCTCATCGATTCCGGAGCGGAAGCGAAGACGGTCATCGCCGAGGGACTGGTGCGGGTAAATGACGAGGTAGAGCTACGTCGCGGACGCCAATTGTTCGCCGGAGACGTGGTGCTGCTCGCCGGGCGCAAGGTCCGGGTGGCGGGCCGCCGGCGATAGAACCGCCGCGGGCCCGGCCCCCGCCGCCCACCGCCTGCGGTGAAGCGAGGACCGGAGCCGCTGAGAATCTCCCTAGAGTCTCTCGAGAAGCAGTTCTCAGCATCCCTGAAAAGCCGTTTTCGGGGCTTTTCCGGAAGCGGCGATCAGTCTTCCGCGCGGACCACGATTCCGTCGTGATCGCTGTAGAGCACCTCGCCCGGCACGAAGGTCACACCGCCGAATTCGACGGGCACATCGCGCTCGCCGGATCCGGTCTGGGTGCTCTTGCGCGGGTTGGTGCCGAGCGCCTTGACGCCGATATCGAGGGTGCGCAGGATCGCCGAATCCCGCACCGCGCCATGGACGATGACACCGGCCCAGCCGTTGTCCACGCCGCGGCCCGCGATGATGTCGCCGACCAGTGCGGTGTGAATGCTCGCGCCGCCGTCCACGACCAGCACCCGGCCGTTGCCCGGCTCGCCGAGAGTCTGCTTGACCAGGAGGTTGTCCTGGAAACAGCGGATGGTCACGATGCGTCCGGAGAAGGCGGGCTGCCCGCCGAACTGGAGGAACTGGGTGTCGCAGCTGCGGATCCCGGGCCCGATCTCATCGGCCAGGTCTGCGGTCGCGACCACCTCTGCTTGGTTCTGAACACTGCCTGATTCGGTCACTCGCCTATCTTGTCAGGGCGAAAATGCGCAAATCACGCGCGGTGCGATTGCGGTAGGCGGTATAGGCCTGGGTGGTCTCCTCGAAGCGCGCGAAGATCTCCTGCTGCTTCGCCTCGTCCGAGACCCGGGTCGCCCGCACCGGAATCCGCTCGCCCGCGAGGATGATCTCGGCGGCCGGATTCGCGAGCAGGTTCCCGGTCCACGCCGGGTGGTGCTCCTGCCCGAAATTACTGCCGATCACATACAGCGTGTCGCCGTCGTGCACGTACAGCAGCGGGGTGGTGCGCGGCTGCCCGGATTTGCGCCCGGTGGTGGTGAGCAGGACGACCGGTGCGCCGATCGGGCCGAGCACCGTGTATTTGCCGCCGGTGCGCTGCAGCACTTTCCGGTCCAGGGGCGTCAGCTTGCGAATCACCAGCGAGCCGAGCTTGGTCGCGGCGAACGGGCTGGCGATGCGGGACAGAAGATTGGTGCGCGAACCCCAGATGCGGTCCGGAAACTGCTGACTCATGCCGGAAACTGTAGTGCGCGTACCCGCCGCGCGAACCCCGGAAACCCCGCCGGGGGACCCTGGAAACCCCCTGCGGCGTGCATATTCCGATGCATCTGTGCTGTACACGCGCGCATACTGAACGCATTGGCCCACCGGAGCAGGACCGGTAGTCATTGGTTCGTGCGGAGGGGCATGGGTTGGAACCGGCGATCGAGTCGGACATAGTCGGCGCAGCGCGCTCGGTGCTGACGGCTGTCTCGGCACGCTTCGCGGCGGCGTGGGATACGGCGGGGGAGCCGCCCCCGCTGGCCGAATACCTGCCCGCCGCACCGGAATTGCGCCGCTTGTGCCTGATCGAGCTCATCAAGGTCGATCTGGAGTACCGGTGGATCCACTACGACTTCCCGAAGCGGCTGGCCGACTACCGCGCCGAATACGACGAATTGCGTTCCGGGCCTTTGCCGCCCGATCTGGCCTACGAGGAGTTCCACGCGCTGCGCCGCTCCGGCAGATCCCCGGGCGTCGATATCGCCGACAGCGGCTATCCGACCGATGCGGGTCTGACCCGGGCCGCCTGGGGTGAGCGCGACTATCGCAGCACGCTGATCGCCCGCCCGCGGGCCCGCGCGGCCCTGGACGGCATCGAGGTCGGTGACCGGGTGGACGATTTCGATCTGCTGGTCGAATTGGGCAGCGGCGCTTTCGCTCGCGTCTTCCTGGCCCGTCAGCGCTCCATGCAACGTCTGGTGGCGGTGAAGGTTTCGCAGAACCACGGCACCGAATCGGAGACGCTGGCCCAGCTCGATCACGAGAACATCGTGCGGGTCTTCGACCAGCGGCTGATGGACGAGCGCGAACTGAAACTGATGTACATGCAGTACCTGCCCGGCGGCACGCTGTCGAAGGTGCTGAGTCTGGTGCGGCAGCGCCCGCCGCGGG
Source organism: Nocardia sp. NBC_01327 (assembly GCF_035958815.1). Classification (NCBI taxonomy): domain Bacteria; kingdom Bacillati; phylum Actinomycetota; class Actinomycetes; order Mycobacteriales; family Nocardiaceae; genus Nocardia; species Nocardia sp. NBC_01327. The sequence goes on from NZ_CP108383.1 coordinate 567,178, forward strand.
AGCGTTCCGGCGCGCTGCTGCTGGAGGCGGTCGATACGGCCATGCGGGACAAGGGCGGACTGGTGCCGAGCGAATCGGCCATCCGCTCCGGCATCGCCGCGCGGAGCTGGCCGGAGACCGTGGCCTGGCTGGGCAGCCGGCTGGCCCGGGCGCTGGACTACGCCTCCGGCAACGGTGTGCTGCACCGGGATATCAAGCCCGCCAATGTGCTGCTCACCGCCGACGGGGTGCCGAAGCTGGCCGACTTCAATATCAGTTTCAGCCTGCATGTCGCGGGCACCAGTCCGCTCGCGTATTTCGGTGGCTCGCTCGCGTACATGTCGCCGGAGCAGTTGGCCGCCTGCCATCCGCAATTGCCCGATACCGCTGAGGAACTCGACGGCCGCAGCGATATCTTCGCGCTGGGCGTGGTGCTGTGGGAACTGCTCACCGGGCACCGGCCCTTCGACGACGAAACCCGCGCGGGCGATTCCGAATCCTCGCTCGAGCGCATGCTGCGGTTGCGGCGGCACGATATCGATTCGCGCTATCTGTCCGAGCTGCCGCCGGACTGCCCGCCGACGCTGCGCCGGGTCCTGCTGAAATGTCTTGCCCCGCAGCGCGCCGACCGCTGGCCCACCGGTGCGGCGCTGGCCCAGCAGCTCGACCTGTGCCTGGATCAGCGCGCCCGCGATCTGGTGGATCCGCCGCGAAACAGCCTGCGCGCCAGGGTCGGTCCGTGGTCGCTGGTGCTGCTCATCACCGCGGCCAGCTTCCTCGGCGATTTCCTCGGCATGCTCTACGCGAATCTGCACAACGGCCCGCTCTGGGCGGTGTGGTTCACACCGGACCAGCAGGTGAAACTGCAGGCGGTCGGGGCGGGGCTGGCGCTGTTCACCACTCCCGCGGCGATTGTCGTGACCAACTATCTGTGCCGCCGCGCCTTCATCGTCTGGCGCGGCCTGCGCAAGGGCCGCACCTACGATCCGGACACGCTGGCGCGGGCCCGCCGCGACACCCTGGTGGACGGGGATCGGGTCGCGCTGCTGGCCTTCCTGTGGTGGGTGGTGTCGGCGGTGGTGGCCGCCGTCTCCCTGGAGGTCTACACCGATCTGACGCCCGGCCAATTGCTGAATCTGACCGCGACACTGCTGGTTTCGGGCGCCGTCGCGGTCGCCTACCCGTTCTTCCTGGTGACGTTCTTCGTGGTCCGCTGCTTCTACCCGCGGCTGCTCACCCACGGTGAGATCGCCGAGGATCACGAGGCGCTGCGGGCGCTGGGCCGCCGCTGCACCCGCTATCTCGCGGTGGCGGTGGCGATTCCGCTGATCGGCGTGATCACCAGCCTGCTGTTCCTGACCCCGGACGAGGTCCCGCTGGCCATCGGCCCGATCAAATGGCTGTGCCTGGCCGGCGTGCTCGGATTCCTCGGCGACTATTGGCTTTTCCGGCAATTGGAGGCGGATCTGCGGGCTTTCGAGCGCGCGGTCACCACCCGCCTGGATTTCCGCTGACCGATATCAGCGCAGCAGCATCAGCCCCGGCCGTGCCGCTGTTCGTAGGCCTGCCGATCGCCGGATTCGCGGGCGCGCTTGGCGGTCTCGGCCAGGGCCGGATCGAAGCCGTGCTTGATGAGTTTGTTGCGCCGGAACACATAGGTGAGCGCCACGGTGAAGTAGATGAGCGGCAGGTAGAGCAGCGCCATCATGGCCAGGCGCATCCACAGCGGTCCCGGGACGAGCAGGAACAGGCAGAGCACCGGAATCATCGGCAGCAGCATGCGGAGCAGATAGCGGCGGGTGGCGCCGGGGCCGATCAGATCCTCGCGCACCCAGTCCGACATGGCCGGCGGGAGCGTGCGGCCGCAGATATAGCCGATCCGCTGCAGGAAGGACGGCGTGGCGGGTTCGGGCATATGCCCAGCATCCCCGCAGGGAATGGGCCGGACAACGTCGGGGGGTCGGCGGCTTTGACGACCCCGGGCGGTCAGGCCACGGTGCGAACGGCGATCAGGCTTCGGTGCGCGCGAGGTGGAAGGCGGTGACCTGGGTGACCAGATTGTGCGTGGAACCCTTCACGGCGAGTTTCACGAACGGCTCGATGGTGCGGCCGAGCAGCTTTCCGGCCAGGCCGCCGGGCACCCGGTAATCGACGATGGCGTCGATGGTGCAGGATTCCTCGCCCTTGTCGTGGAAAAGGAAGGTGGATTCGATTTCGAAGCCCTTGATGGACTTCACGGCAATGGCGAGGCCGGGTTCGTGCCGCACGATCTTGATGGTCGAATGCAGCGATACCGGCCCCAGGCCGATGGTGCCGTCGAAGGTGGCGCCGACGCCTTCTGTTTGCTCGGTGAGCGGTTCGAAGGCCTTGATCTCACTGATGAATCGGGGCAGATTCCGGTAATCGTTGACATAGGCGAAGGCCGATTCGGCCGACGCGGCGCATTCCGCGACGATCTTGACTTCGGTCATGCGCACGACAGTAACTCGTTCCAATTCAATGCGCAGATCATAAGGTGAGGGCCACATTCGGGCCCCCACCTCCGATTCCTACGCGGTGACCGCCAGCGTGGCCGCCAGACCGAACACCACCGCCATCAGTAGTACTTCGAAAATCGCACGGCGCAAAGAGGATTCCGCGTCCATGCGATGTTCGGTCGCGAGCGGCACCCAGGTGCGCCGCCACCACCAGCCCATGGCCAGCAACGCGACCAGGATCACGGTCTTCGCCAGCAGGATCCGGCCGTACCCGGTGGTGACGAACGGGGTCAGGCCGCCGAGGCGGACCAGTCCGTTCACCAGGCCGGTCGCGGTCACGATTCCCGCCAGCGGCGCCGCCCAGCGCGAATAGCGCGGCAGTAGCACCGCCCATTCGCCGCGGGTGCGGACGGTCAGGGCCAGGGCCAGCAGCACCCCGAACCAGGCGGACGCGGCCAGCGCGTGCACCGCCCCCAGCACCGACCCGAACATCTGCTGCGACATATGCCCGGTGATCGGGCGCAGGGCGAGGGTGACCGCCGTGAACACCAGCACCAGATCCGCCGTCACCCGGTCGGCATAGCGAAAACCGAAGGCGCTGTACACCGCCACCGCACCACTGCCGATGAGCAGTGCGATACCGATCTGCCCGCCGCTCACCGTGGTGAGGTAGTCGCCGAACTGCCCGGCGCCCAGGCGGGCCACCGGAATGCCCTGCACCTCACCGGCTTCCAGCACCAGCATGGCGAATTCCATGGCCGCCCAGAGACCGGCGACCACGGTGAGCGTCCGCCACGGCGGTTCCAGTCGCTCGGACAGTCGCGGTAGGGCGGCCAGTCCGAGCACGGTTGCGCCCGCGCAGTCCGCCAGCACCCGCACCGAGGCCTCCGCCTGGACGGGATCGCCGGCCGCCAGCAGCCAGGCCAGTAGCGCACCGCCCAGGCCGAGCGGAACGATCAGCAGCAGTAGCCATATCGATGAGCTGCTGCCGCCGGTCGTCCCGCGCTCCCTGGGACGATCGGTGCGGTCCGATCGATTCACCTGCGCTGCTTGCCCCGCCCACCCAGGAGCGCGAAGGCCAGGCCGCCGCCGAACAGCACCACCGCGCCGACGATGAACACCCACAGCGGCACCCCGCCGTCGGAGCCGCCACCGGATTTGGCCGAGGAGTCCGCCTTCGGGCCCGGAGTTCCGGTGCCCGCCTTGGTGAGGGTGAAGGTGCGGGTGCCGCTGACCGGATGCCCGTCCGCGGAGGTGACCCGGTACGCGATCTTGTAATCGCCGACCGGACCCAGCTCACCGACCTGGATGCTGATCGTCTGACCGTCCACCTTCGGCTGGCCCCTGGACCACAGATTGCCGTCCGGGCCGGTGACCGTCATGGACGGATAGCTGGTCTGCAGATCCTCGTTGAAGGTGACGCTGGCCGTCGCCGGCGAGGTGTCGATATGCGCGCCGTTGTCCGGGCTGGAACCGATCGGCACCGAATGTGCGCTCGCCACACCGCTGCCCAGCAGGGCGAAACCGGTGACGAGCAGTCCGGCCACCAGACCGGCGAGGAGTCTGCGGGTCATGATTTGCGACCGCGGATCACGCTGCCCAGTCCCAGTGCCGCACCCAGTGCGCCGAGGGCCAGGCCGACGCCGCCGAGCCAGCGCGCGGTGGTGTCGGTGTCCTTGTCCGACGCGGTGGCGGCAACGGCGCCGTCGCCGTCATCGTCGCCGCCCTTGCCGACCGCCAGGGTCAGGGTGGGGGCGGGGTGCTCCGGCTCGCTGCCGTCCGCATTGTTCTTCTGGTCCCAGACCACGACATTGCCGTCGCTGTAGGTCTGGGTGGCCGGGAAGCTGACCGTCTCCTGCTTGGGCAGGGCGACCGAGAGCACGAACCGCTGGAACTGACCCGGTGCGATACCCGGATTGCCCGGGTTGGCGGTCCAGGTGGCGGTGACGGCCTCGCCCTTGTCGTTCTTGTCGATCTTCTCGGTCCAGCCCACCAGGGGTTCGGTGCTGGCGCTCTTCAGATTCGGCAGGGCGACACTGAGTTTCGTAGTGGAGGCGGTGACCGATTCGGTGGGCACCTTGAAGGTGGCGACCGAATAGCCGCCCTGCGTCGCGCCCGGGGCGTCGACGGTGACGTGTGCCGAGGCGACGCCCGCGGTCAGCAGGGTGAGGCCGGCGGCGGCGACGGTGGTGCCGAAGGCACGCGAAGGAGAGATGTGCATGAGTGAATGGCCTCTTCTGGCAAAGGGTTACGGGTGAGGGGAGTTGTCACACCGCAACCGGCGGGGCGCGCGATCCGTTCGCGCCCAGGGCGAGCAGCCGCCTCGCCGTCGCCGCGACCGGAGCCCAGCGCCCGGCCGGAGACTGCACCGGCAGCCCGGCGGGCCGGGTCAGGACCGTCCGAACGGTCTGCGAGACAAGCAGATACAGCCGCTCGGCCACCAGAATCAGGACAGCGAAGACGAGCGCGGCTACGGCGTGCGCGGTAGCCATCGCGCCCGTGCCCAGGAAATCCATGGCCCCCGCGGCATGCCCGTGCTGTGTCAGGCCGCCCAGCGCCACATGGCAGAGGGGCTGACCCAGCACCAGCAGCGCGGGCAGGGTGACGGGGGAGCGCAGTGCCGCGGCCAGCGCGCCGATGGTTCCGGCCGCCAGCAGCAGCAGCGCCAGCCCCGTCGAACCCGGATAGCCGCCACCCGCCGTCCCGTGCGCCGCCACCGCCAGCACCGCCATGGTCACGCCCGCGAGACAACCACGGACAGTGCTGGATTCGGCGCGGCGGTGCATGGGATTCGGCTCAGTTCACGCCGAGACGCGCGAGCACATCGGCTTCGATGCCGGAGAGCTCGTTGGAGATCGACGCGTGCACGGCACGGCGCCGCTGCACCGGCATCTGCGCGGCCGTGCGAATCGCGGCCGAGAGGCTGTCGAGGCGATCGCGCGAGGCGGCCACGAACTTCTTGGTATCGACGTCCTGCGGATTCTTGCGCTCGAGCTCGGCGAGCGTGCTCTCCACATTCGCCTGCCGCGCCTGCAGTTTCGCACCGGGACCGGCGAATTCGCCGAGCTGATTCACCCCGATGCCGAGCTGCTGCGCCCGCCGGGTGTCGAGCTGCCCGCGCACGAAGGTGGCGCCGCGGTAGGCGATCGGCGCCAGCACCGGCAGCAGAATCCGCGCCACACCCAGATACTTGCGCACCTGCGCGGCACTGAACAGATCCCGATCGGCCTTGGCGGCGATCTTCAGCGCGGCCTTCTCCTCGGCCTGCAATTTGGAGATCTCCGCCTTCGCGACCTTCCGCTGCGTCCGCGCCTCGCCGCGATGCCGCTTCCGCTCGTTGCGCGCCCCGAGCTTGGCCTCCATACCGGCCTTGTGCTTCAGCGCCTTGGCCTCGGCCCGCCGCCCGACCTTCTTCTTGCGCTTGGTGAACAACCCCATAGATGGCCTCCGTCATGCTGGTTCGCCATGGCAGCACAGGGCCGGGGGAAGTGCCTGTCCGCCCATGAAACACAGTTTGCGCTCACCCTAACCGGTGCCATTCCAGAACGACGACCGCCGTGCCTGTTTCATAATGAATCCGCGCTGTGACGGGGCGACGGGTTCGACTGTCACAGGGTGAGTTCATACTTCAACCGTGTATTCGGGCATCGGTGACCATGGCGAGCGGGCCGCGTTTCTGGACGCGCGGGCCCTGATCGGCTGCCGGCACCGGCTGCTGCTGGACTCCAGCCATCCGCAGGTGCTGACCGGGGTGATCGAGGACGCCGGTGTGCAGCAGCGGCGGGAGGCGGCGGCCGCGCATCGGATTCAGGTGCGGGACACGCTGGTCGGAGCCAATCCGGAACTCTGGACCGTGATCGAACCGGGCCAGTCCGCGGGCCGTCGCGCGGAGGCGACCATGCGCGCCATGGAGGCCGGGGCGGCACGCATCTGGGGCGGATTGCTGCCGCAGGAGTCCGATACCGGCCGTCGCGGCGGGTGCGAAATCCTCTGGCGCGATGCCGATCGCGGCGGGTACATCCCCATCGTGGTGGTCAATCACAAGGTCACCGACCCGCGTCAGCCCGACCCGGCCGACTTCCATCCCATGACGAGCAGCCTCTACGACTGGCGCCCGAAGTCCGACCGCAATGTGCGCACCCGTCCCCAGCCGCGTGATCAGCAGCGCCTCGCGCACCTGTACCGCATGCTGCAGCGGCATGGCCTGGCCAGCCCGTCCCTGGCGGGCGGCGCCATCGGTTATGCGTTCGACCGCATTCTCATTCACGACCTGTCCACGATTCTCGACGATTACGACCGCCGCTACGCCGACCGCATCGCGGTGGTGCGCGGTGAACTGCCGACGGTCCCGTCCAAGGTGCCCGAATGCCGGCAGTGCCCGTGGTTCACCCGCGCTCCCGAGGAGGGCGGCCGCAGCTGTGAGAAGTGGCTGGTCGAACAGCGTGATGTGAGCCTGGTGGCCCCGGGCGCGCGGGCCGAGGTGCTGCGCCGCCACGGCGTCGACACCATCGACGATCTGGCCGCCTGGACCGGCGACGCCCCGGACGACTGGCATTTCGAGCTGTTCACCGAAACCGTTGTCACCGCCCGCGCCTGGGCCACCGGTGCCCCCCTGGTCCGCCGGGTGGAGCAGGTCCAGGTGCAGCGCGCCGACGTCGAGGTCGACGTGGACCTGGAGAGCTACCAGGAGCACGGCGCCTACCTGTGGGGCACGCTGCTGGACGGCGTCTACCGCCCCTTCGTCACCTGGGACCCGCTACCCACCGAGGACGAGGGCCGCTCCTTCGCCGAGTTCTGGACCTGGCTCATGCAGGTCCGCGCCGACGCCGCCGCGACGGGCAGAACCTTTGCCGCCTACTGCTATTCGCGCACCGCCGAGGACAAGTGGCTCTACGAGTCGGCGCGCCGCTTCGCCGGCATGCCCGGCATCCCCACCGAACGCGAGATCCAGAAGTTCGTCGACGGCCCGCAGTGGGTGGATATGTTCCAGGCCGTCTCCGAGCAGTTCATCTGCCCGAACGGCAAGGGCCTCAAGAAGATCGCCCCGGTCGCCGGCTTCTCCTGGCGCGACCCGGAGGCGGGCGGGGAAGCCTCCATGAGCTGGTACCGCCTGGGCGTCGGTTACGACGGCGGCGAACCGGTGCTCTCGCAGCGCACCCGCATCCTCGAGTACAACGAGGACGACGTACAGGCCACGAAGGTATTGCGGGACTGGATGACCGATCGGGCGGATGCCGAGGTTCCGGGCATCGCAGATTTCGCGGGACGTAATATCGCGTCGTGACCGATCACGTCGAACAACTCGAATTCCAGGCCGAAACTCATCAGCTGCTCGAGTTGATGATCCACTCGGTTTATTCGAACAAAGACACCTTCCTGCGAGAACTGATCTCGAACGCCTCCGATGCGCTGGACAAGCTGCGCATGGAGTCCTACCGCGACAAGGACCTCGTCGCCGACACCTCCGACCTGCACATCGAGCTGGCGGTCGACCGCGACGAGCGCGTGCTCACCATCCGTGACAACGGCATCGGCATGTCCCGCGCCGAAGTGGTGGATCTGATCGGCACGCTGGCCAAGTCCGGCACCGCCGCCATGCGTAAGCAGTTGCTGGAGAACAAGTCCGACACCGCCGCCGAGGAGCTCATCGGCCAGTTCGGCATCGGCTTCTACTCCACCTTCATGGTGGCCGACAAGGTCGCGCTGACCACCCGCAAGGCCGGCGAGACCACCGGCACCCGCTGGGAATCCGCTGCGGGCAGCTCCACGTACACGATCGAGGAACTCTCCGACGCCCCGCAGGGCACCACCGTCACGCTGCACCTGAAGCCGGTGGACGACGACGACCACATGTTCGACTACACGATGGAGTGGAAGCTCCGCGAAATCGTGAAGAAGTACTCCGACTTCATCGCCTGGCCCATCCGCATGGATGTGGAGCGGACAGTCACCGAGGGTGAGGGCGAGGACAAGACCGAGAAGACCCTCGTCGAAACCCAGACCCTGAACTCCCAGAAGGCCCTGTGGACCCGCCCCAAGAGCGAGGTCTCCGAGGACGAGTACAAGGAGTTCTACAAGCACGTCTCGCACGCCTGGGACGATCCGCTGGAAACCATTCCGATGAAGGCGGAGGGCACCTTCGAGTATCAGGCGCTGCTGTTCCTGCCCTCGACCGCGCCGTTCGACCTGTTCACCCGGGAGCACAAGCGCGGCGTGCAGCTGTATGTGCGGCGGGTGTTCATCATGGACAACTGCGAAGAGCTGATGCCGGAGTACCTGCGCTTCGTCAAGGGCGTGGTGGACGCACAGGACCTGTCGCTCAATGTCTCCCGCGAGATCCTGCAGCAGGACCGCCAGCTCAAGATGATCCGCAAGCGCCTGGTGAAGAAGGTGCTCACCACGATCAAGGATCTGCAGGGCGCCGAGGACAAGTCGAAGTACCAGACCTTCTGGCGCGAGTTCGGCCGAGTTCTCAAGGAGGGCATGCTCTCCGATCAGGACAATCGCGAATCCATCCTGGCCGTCTCGTCTTTCGCGTCCACGCATGCGGCCGATGAGCTCACCACGCTGGCCGAATACGTCGCGCGGATGCCGGAGACCCAGACCGGCATCTACTACATGACCGGCGAATCCCGCGAGCAGATCGAGAACTCACCGCATATCGAGGCATTCCGGGCCAAGGGCCTGGAGGTGCTGGTGCTGACCGATCCGGTCGACGAGATGTGGGTCGGTTCGGTGCCGGAGTTCGAGGGCAAACCCCTGCAGTCCATTGCCAAGGGTGAGATCGATCTGGAGTCGGAGGAGGAGAAGAAGGCCTCCGAGCAGCTGCGCGAACAGCAGGACAAGGATTTCGCCGATCTGCTCGGCTGGCTGCAGCAGACCCTGGACGACACCGTGAAGGAGGTCCGCCTGACCTCCCGCCTGACCTCCTCTCCGGCCTGCATCGTCGGAGATGTGTTCGATTTCACTCCGCTGCTGGAGCGCATGTACCGCGCCTCCGGTCAGCAACTGCCGGACTCCAAGCGCATCCTGGAGCTGAATCCGGCGCATCCGCTGGTCATCGGTTTGCGCGACGCGTTCGCCAAGGTCGAGGATGAGGCCGACAAGCCCGCCGAACTCGCCCAGACCGCCGAACTGCTGTACGGCACAGCGGTTCTCGCCGAGGGCGGCGTGCTCGCGGATCCGGCGCACTTCGCCCGCATCCTGGCCGATCGGCTGGCCCGAACGCTCTGACCCGCACGACATCTCGTCCCCGTCGCACCCCCGGTGGCTCGATCACCGGGGGTGCGGCTGTGCGGCGGCGGTTTTCGGTCATGCCCGGTCTCGCGCGGATGTGACGCCGGTAATTTTTTCGCCGGTTCCGGGAACTCCCCCCGGCCGGGTGTGCGTTGTACTGCTTGGTCGTAAGTTTTTCGTGTTCGTGTCTCACATGCTCGCGCTGAACATCGTGCGGGCGCTTCTCTTGCCAGGCAAGTTGCAAGTCGCCTTCTGATTCGACCCGGTCGCCGTGACCGCGGCGGCCGATGCAACATTCAGCAGGAGAAAGTTATGGTTCAGGGCACCGTCAAGTGGTTCAACGCGGAGAAGGGCTACGGCTTCATCGCCCGCGAGGACGGCCCCGATGTGTTCGTTCACTACTCCGAAATCGAAGGCAACGGCTACCGCCAGCTCGAAGAGGGCCAGGCCGTGAGCTTCGAAATCACCGAGGGCAAAAAGGGTCCGCAAGCAGCGGCCGTAAAGCCCCACTAAGAGCCCCCCGGATATGCGCTGATTAACCCGCGCACTCCGAACTCGTGAAACACCAAGGCCCGCACCGGAATACGGTGCGGGCCTTGTGTCGTTCGGGGGCTAGGGGCGGAGCCCCGAAATCCCTTCGGGGGTTTGGGGGCGAAGCCCCCGAAACCCAGCGTTAGCGCGGCGCCATGCGCAGGGCGCCGTCCATGCGGATGGTCTCGCCGTTGAGGTAGTCGTGCTCGGTGATGTACTGCGCGAGCTGCGCGTACTCGTCCGGGCGCCCCAGGCGGGACGGGAACGGCACACCGGACTCGAGCCCCTTGCGGTACTCCTCGGTGACACCGGCGAGCATCGGGGTGTCGATGATGCCGGGGGCGATGGTGTTGACGCGAATGCCGAACTGCGCCAGGTCACGTGCGGCCGGAATGGTCATGCCGGCGACACCGCCCTTGGAGGCGGAGTAGGCGATCTGCCCGATCTGGCCCTCGAACGCCGCGACCGACGCGGTATTGATGACCACGCCGCGCTGGCCGTACTCGTCGACCGGTTCGGTCTTGGAGATGGCGTCGGCGGCCAGGCGCATGACATTGAAGGATCCGAGCAGGTTCACGGTGATGACCGTGCGGAACAGCTCGAGGTCGTGCGGGCCGTTCTTGGACAGGATGCGACCCGCCCAGCCGACACCGGCGCAGTTGACGACGATGCGCAGCGGCACACCGGATTCGACGACCGTGGCGACCGCGGCGGCCACCTCGTCACCGCTGGTGACATCGGTCGGAATCAGGGTGACACCGGCGGGGACGCTGTCGCCCGCACGCTCGATCGACTGTGCCAGGTCGAACCCGAACACGGTGGCACCGGCATCGGCGAAGCGCTTGGCGGTGGCGGCGCCCAGGCCGGACGCACCTCCGGTGACGATGGCGGCGGAGCCGGAAATCTCCACGGTGATTGGTCCTCTCGACTGTGGAGCGCCCTCTCACTGGCCCTCCGTCAACAAGCACCATAACGGGCGAGATGGACACCACAGCGACGGGCCGGTGCAACCCGCGGTACAGCGGGGGAGATCCAGACTTCGCGGTTTGCGAACACAGGTGTTCGTTGAGTGCTAATCTCGATTCATGAACGCCAGCACGGCCCGACGCCCGCGCCGTGGTCTCCTAGGTCCGGCCCAGTCGGTGGCCGGCAAACGCATCCTGATCACCGGTGCCGCCCGCGGCATCGGCGCGGCCCTCGCCCGGCAGCTGCATGCCCGGGGCGCCCGGGTGGCACTACTGGGCATCGAAGAGGCCCTCCTGGCCGAGGTCGCCGCGGACTGCGGCGACGCACCCTGGCGCTACTGCGATATCGGTGATCAGGACCAGGTGGAGCGAGTGGTCAATTCGCTCACCGCGGAACTGGGCGGTCTCGACGCCGTGGTCGCCAATGCCGGTATCGCCCGCCAGCTTTCACTGCTGGGCGGCGAGCCGGACGTGCTCGAGGAAACCCTCACCGTCAATGTGCTCGGCGTCTACTACACGCTGCGCGCCGCCGGCCCGCACATCGCGCACCCCGGCGGTTACGTGCTGCTGGTGTCCTCCCTGGCCGCCGCCATCCACCTACCCCTCGCGGGTGCGTACAGCGCTTCCAAGGCCGCCGTGGAGGCGCTCGGCGACACCCTGCGCATAGAACTGCGGCACACCGGCGCGAAGGTCGGCATGGCCTATTTCGCCGAACTCGACACCGATATGACCAGCCGCGGCTTCGGCACCGACGCCGCGCGAGACATCCTCGGCCGCAATACCGTTTCCGGCACCGCACCCCTGGGACCGGCCATCGACGCCATGGAACGCGCCCTGGCCCGGCGCTCCCGCAAGGTGTTCTCGCCGTACTGGGTCGGCCTGATCCTGAGCTTCCGCGGCATCGGACAGCGTGTTGTCGACTACGCTCTGCGCCACGGGGTCGAGACCGGCCTGGAAGTTGCCCGGACCGAGCGGGTGGCATTCACCACCGAGCAACCGGCGCGCCCCCGCAGAATGGGAAAGCTCGCCTGAACCGCTACGGCCCAACGGAGTTCACCGCATGACCGATTCGGCAGTAACCGCTCGCCAGTTGCCCCGCGGCCGGCACGGTCTACCCCGCGAGATCGTGGTCGCCGCGCAGCGCGACCGCATTCTGCTGGCCATGGCCGAGGCCATGACCGAGAACGGTTATGTCGGAACACCGGTCGCGGCGGTCATCAAACGCGCCGGTGTTTCGCGTGAAACCTTCTACGAGCAATTCCGTTCCAAGGAAGATTGTTTCGAGGCCGCCTTCGAGCGCGCCGTGGAACTCATGCTGACCGGCATCTTCGCCGCGACGGGCGCCGAATTCGACGGCGAAACCCAGACCGAGCGCATCGAGCGCGTCCTCGGCTCCTACCTCGACGCCCTCGCCGCGGAACCCGCGTTCGCGCGTGTATTCCTCGTCGAGGTCTATGCGGTCGGCCCGGAAGCCATCGCCCGCCGCACCCAGCTGCAGGAAACCTTCGTCGCGATGGTCGCCGATATCTTGGACGCCGATACGGAAGAGCAGCGGTTCGCCTGTCAGACCCTGGTGGCCGCGCTGAGCGCCATGGTCACCAATCGCATTGCCGTCGGTGATGTGGAGGGCCTGCGCGCCCTGCGTGATCCACTGCTGAACCTGGTGCGCCGCAGCGGCGGCCTGTTCGGCGCCGTGCCCCTCACCGACTGAACTACGCGGTTCGCTCCCCGATAGTGCGGTCCGGGCGATCCTCGCTGTCCGGTCCCGCCGGAATCGGCGTGCCGCCCCGTCGGCGCAGCAGCAGGAGCACCACTCCGGCGATCGCGGGCAGGACCAGTGCCACTGTCGCCGCGCCCAGCGTTCCCAGTCCGGGGGCCAGTGCGTCGAGCAGTGTCGCCGCGCCGAAGTACAGGAACAGCAGGCCGGAGCACAGCGCGATGAGCCGTTCCGGCACATGCTTGCCGACCGTCACGCCGATCAGAATCGCGAGCCCGCCGGCGGCGACCATGCCGAGTACCGAGCCGATCCACACCCCGACCCAGCCGTTCTTGGTGGCCAGGGCCATGGTGGCGAACATGGTGCGGTCGCCGAGTTCGGCGAGCAGGAAGGCGGACAGCACCACCAGGAAGGCCGACCGGGAGGTGGTCTGCGGCGCGGCGGTTTCGGCTTCGGCCTCGTCGTCCGCGCCGGACAGGATTTCGCGCAGTGTCCACAGGCCGACACCGATCAGGGTGGCCGCGGCGAACAGTGCGATGACGGTGGTGGGCAGCGCCGCACCGAGGAAGTGGCCGACACCGACGGCGATCAGGTTCACCAGCACGCTGGCCACGCTGATCGCGCTCAGCACCACCCACCAGCGGTAGCGCAGCGCGAACGTCAGGGCCATGAGTTGCGATTTGTCGCCCAGCTCGGCGAGGAACAGCGCGCCGAAGCTCAGCAAAATCGTGGTGATCACAGTGTCAGCTCCCAGGTCTCCGGCCTGTCGGCATGAATGCGGGGGCGCTTCAGCCGACACCCGAACCAAAAATCGGTTTGGTTTGTCTTGGCCGAAGGTCTCGCCCACCGGAAACTTCCACCGGTTCACGCAGCCGGACCCGAGAAGGATCAGTATGTCGACTACGCAATTGGGGGCTACTCCCCTTCGCTGCCGTCGATACTACCCCGGCAAATCCGGCATCGGCAAACCGACATCACCGAAATCGCAATGCGCACAATAAGTTTGGGGACACTGCCGCAAGGTTTCGGGTACCCTTACGCACCCGGGAGGTGTGCCCTCACGCGGCCAGCAGCATGGCCAGAACCGCGGTGTCGGGATCGCTGATCGGATCTACGCCCACCCTGCTCACCATGGATGTCACGGACCCGTCGGTATCCGTTTCCACCCAGGCCGCCCGATGTTCCAGACCCAGATGCGGAAGTCCCGGCAGCAGCAGGGTGCCGGAGGCCGCGCCCGAGCACTCGGGCAGCGACGGCCGCGTTTCGCGCGGCGGATGCAGCAGGATCAAGGCCGGTGGCACATGTGCGGCAAACCTGCCGGGCAGCAGCGCGGACGCGCCCAATACGGTGCCCTCGGCAATGACCAATCCGACCATCCCCGGCTCGGGATCCTCCGGCAGCTCCTCCCGGGCCCCGAACACCGTTGTGGTTGCCAGCAGCCCCGGCAGACTCGCCACCCGCACGGCCAGCACCAATAACTGTGCCCATTCCTTCGTGGAATCCGGCCACCGACCGGAAATCACGAACCCGCGAAGCGCGCCGCCCGATTCCTGTGTTGATGAAACGAAGGGCAATACACCGATCTGCTCGCTCATCGCGTGCCTCCCGATATGACGATCCCGGGGCGGCTCTGCCCGTCCTAGTACTCGAGTTTGTACCTATTCAGGACTGGCACACAAGTACCAATGAGTGCTAGATACCAGCTAATCAGGCCCCTACCAGGCGCAATGCCTGGTTAGGCTTGCGGGACTTGTCACGCTTTGCCCCAAACTCGGCCAAAATGTCCGAAATGATCGCCTGCCACGCCTCCGCTGCCTCAGCCCACCGAACGAGCTGTAGGCGGGTGTAGTGCTCTTCGGTCACGTCTCCCCGAGTGCTGTGGCCCGCCCATGCCTTGATCACGTACTCATCCACACCACGCTTCTTCATCTGCGTGATGATCGTGGCCCGGCAGGCATGAGGCTTCAGGTGTCGCACTCCCGCTCGATCCAGCAGCGCGTACCAGGGCGGATAGACAGAGGTGCTGCTGATCGTTGATCCGGCAGGCCCGGCCTTGTTGCCCTTGGACTTCACCACGACCCGCTTCGGAAGTTGAGGGAACAGGCCGTTCTTGTGCTGCTCGTTCTGCCACTCGCGGACCTCGCCGAGCATGGTTGTCACAAGAGGCGGTAGTCGTAGTAGTCGGTCGCCTGCTGCTGACTTCACCTTGGCGAGTTCGTGCAGGCCCGTGATCGGGTTGTGGACCCACTGCTGATTCACCAACAGCCCCGGCTCGTTACCCGCCTCGTCCCGCTCCAGGAGAATGTTCACCCACTCCGCACCGAGGGCCTCTCCGCGCCGCAGGTTCAGCATCCACATCCAGAACATGGGCCGCATTCCCGGGGTGTTCGTATTTTTGATGTCGTCGGCCGCGATCAGAATCTGCGCGATCTCCTCCGGGCTGTAGGCCCCAGAGTCCACGCTCGAACGCATCTGCGCCAACGTCAGGCGGGGCCGCTCCTTCTTCAGGGACTTCACCATGGCCGCCGCGTTGTACGCCTGCCCGAGGTTCCGGAGCCGCTCGAGTGCGTTGTCGAGGTGGCGAACCATCTGGTTCACGCCGTCCACCACCCAATGCTCCAACTGGGCATCTCGGAGTTCGATCACGTCGGATTCCCGCAGCGCCGACACTGGCCAGTGCCCGAACTTGTCCTTCGCGGGTTGCAGCCAATTCGTGTAGGACTGCCACGTTCGCGGGTTCTGGGACTTGTAAGGCAACAGGTAGTCGTCGATCGCGTCCCCGATCGTGTAGCCGGAGGGCAATCCGACCTGCTGTTGAACCTCGCGGGTGCGCCGGATACCCCGAGCGAAATCGTTTGCCTGGTCCAGATCCTTGAAATGCCGGTGCCGCTGGTCTCGCTTGCCTCCAGGCTTCGGCGCACCTTCAGGGCGTGCGCACCATCCGGTTCGGCTCGTGCCCTTCGTCGTGCAGTCCGCCGCCGGGCGCACGTCTATATCGATCTCTTGTTTGCGCGGCCTTGCCAACCTACTCGTTCTCCTTGATCTCGTTGAGCCACAACACGAATTGCCGCAGTGCTTGACCCTGCGCTTGGGGCGAGAGTTCCTCGAACATCGGGCCTACGGTGTCGATGAACATCCGCATCGAGTCACTTAACTCGAGGTCGGGTGATGGAGCCGGAGTCGCGTGCTCATGTGCCTTCGTGATGCCGTCTACGAGCGCGAGGAGTGTCGAGGTCTGTGGCACGCCACCGGCTTCCATGTGCTTGATGGTCCGCACCGGCACGTTGGACAACTCGCTGAGGCGGGCCTGAGTCAGCCCCAGGGCTTTGCGGTCAGCCATCACCCAGCCCGCGACCGCCATGCGATCGGCCATGTCGAGTCGGTTTCCGCGCCGCGCCTGGTGCAGCAACCACCGGACCTCGTTGTCATGTTCGCCGCTGTCGTCGAACGCACGAGCCCGAACGTCGTCCATGCCGGTCTACCTCCGTTCACTCTCTCGGATACTGCGTGAACCGTAGCAGAGTTGCCCATCGTGGGTGTCATAGTTGGCCTAAAACAGGGGTGTCATAGGTGCGTTCTCTGTCGGACACACTGTTAGGATCGTGATGAAAGTGAAACACAGGGCCAGAGTGTGCATGTTCTTGCACCACCTGTGGTCAGTGAAGGAGAACCCGCGTTGATCGTGACCCCGATGAGCCCCACCGAAGCCGCTCGCACTGTTGGGTGCCACCAGAACTCGATCTATGCCGCCCTACTGTCCGGGGAGTTGAAGGGCTACCAGCGGACCGCGAAGGGGCGCTGGCGGATCTTTCCTGACGATCTCGCCAAGTGGCTCAAGGGTGAGTGAGCGCAAGGAAAAGCCCGGCCTGTGCGGCAACACGGACCGGGCTAAAGAAAAACACCCGTCTACCAGGAAGGATGTCTAGTGAGCAACGATACTACAGCCGCGAAGGGCTGTGGCAGTGAGTTCCCGTACCAGCAGTTCGACGTGATCACCCGTGACGCAGTGGGGCTGATGGAAGCCAATGGGCTGAAGGTCTCGCGGCAGTGCATGGGTGGCTGCGGGCAGTGGCTGACCAGTCTGGAGTCGGTGGCCCGTGGGATGGGTTCGGCGTGCTGGAATCGTGCCCAGCAGGCCCCGGAGGGGCGTGCGTGACCGAGGATCGGCAGTCTCGCGAGGAGGTGCGGGCTGTGCTTCGGGGTGTACTGACCGAGGTGCGCACGCATTTCGACAGGTTCATCTATACCGCTGATCCCGATGGGGACGACTCGGTGATCCTGACTTTGTGGGCGGCGCATTCATGGGCGATCGAAGCGCTGTACACGTCGCCCCGGCTGTTGTTCGACTCGCCGTTGCCGGGTTCGGGGAAGACCACGGCTCTCGAGCATGTGGGGCGGTTGTCGAAGGCTCGGTTGTCGATGGCGGCTGTGTCCAGTCCCGCACTCATTCCCAGGGTTTTAGACACTGCACCGAGGACTCTGCTCATTGACGAGTGCGACCGGTCGCTGTCGGGGAAGAAGAACGGCATCGAAGACATCCTCGCCATCCTGAACACCGGCTACAAGAAGGGCGCGTCGCGGCCCGTGCTGGTCAAGAACCCGGATGGTGGTTTCGACGCGAGGGAGATGAGCACCTACGCGGCCGTGGCGATGGCGGGGAACTCCCCGGACCTGCCGGACGACACCCGTTCCAGGACCATCGAGATTCTGCTTTTGCCCGCCAGCAACGGCGAAGTCGCCGAAACCGATTGGGAAGAACTGGATGAGTCGGTGGCAGTGCTCGCACAGCGGTTGCAAGGGGCTGTCGAGGCTGTCATGGACGAGTTCAAGGGGTTGGCCGTGGACCTGCCCGCAGGACTGACCGGCCGCCGCAAAGAGGTATGGCGGCCTCTGATGCGGGTGGCGGTCACCGCTGGCGGTCATTGGCCCGAGAGTCTGGCGCGGGTGATCGGCAAAGATATGGACCGACTGGCCGCCGCCGTCGAGGATGGGCTTGTTTACGAGAAGCCGCATGTCGTGCTGATCAAGGACATGCACGCGGTGTTCGGTGCAGAGCTGTTCATGCCGACCGTGACTGTCATCGATGCCCTGATCGCGCGCAACCCGTTCATGTGGGGCGCGAACCAGGCTCGCAACCTCACGGCGTTGACCGCCAAGCGGCTTGCGTTGATGCTGACGAAGAATTATCGGGTGCGGTCGGCGCAGCCGGCGCGGGGTGCGCAGCGCGGGTATCGCCGGGCGGATCTGGAACGGGCGTGGGCCTCGGTCGGCCTCAGGCCCTCATCTGAACAATCCGATGCACGTGATGCATCTGATGATTCGATGCGGGCGCGGTGCATCACGTCATCGGATGCATCGGATACATCGCATGTTTCAGGTGTGCGGCTGGGCGTGAGCGAAGGATTAGCCGAGCGGGCCTCTCGATGGCTGGCCACCCCCGGCCACGACGGCAGCACACGCAGCGTCGTCGGTGCGGAGGAACTCGCCGCCGCACTCGGTGTCGCCGTGGACGAGATCGCCACCGAACTCGGACCACCGGACTCGTCCAACTTCTATTGGGCCGCTGACCTGAAGTTCGCAGCCTGATTCGGTGGTGATGGATTGCGACAACCCCCGGCACGGTTGCAAGCGAGCCGGGGGTTGTTCGTGAAGTGCGTTGTGGTGCAACGCTCTACGTTGTCCTGAGTTCGGCTATGGCCCCACCCCCTCTCTGGGCTTCCCGAGCTATCGGAGTGGTCTTGGTGGTTAGGCCTCACCCGCCCTCGCTGGCGGTAGGTCCCGCATTGGTGGCATTGCGCGCCGTGCGTACGTCTCCTCTGGATCGACAGTGATCACGTCGAGTTGCTGGACCAGCGTCCCCGGCACTTCGCCATCCTCGAAGTGCTCGGAGCTGGGGACGAATACGGCTTCAGCATCCAGGCGGGTTGCTTGGGCCTTGAGCCGGGCCAACGGTGGCCGACCGAAGCGGGGGTCATAAATCACCATGTCGGCGAAGTCGTATCCGAGACGTGTTGCAAGCCTGCGTATTTGGGTTTGATCCCAGAGCAGAGCCAGCCCGGACACATCGGTCCGGGCGTACCCCACGCATGTTGGCTTGTACTTCATGACTGCCCCTTTTTCATCCGGTCCGATGAGTGCACCGTGTCCGGGAAACTCCAGGTAGAAGCCCGAGTAGTCGTCGGATTCGTCTCCGGCACTGTGTAGTTCGAACAGGCCACCGGGAAATTCGTACAACCTGGTTCGCGGCGCGGCCTCTGGCTCATCGGTCACGGCTGCCTCCTCGGGTCGCTGGTGAGGCAGTCCGGGGGCGGGACGACTGCACCGACCCCGAACGCCTGACTTCGACGCTAAACGGCCACATTGCGGCAACTCCAGGAGCTTGCAGCAGCTTGCGCAGGTTCTTTCGAACCACTGCAAGGCGGACAACGCAGGGGGACCATGGGATGTGCTATCCGCAAGGTGCTGCATAGCAACAGGAGGACAGGTCATGAAACCTGAACAGGCCACCACACTTCAGTTCCTCGGCAAAGGAGGTACCACCGGCGACGGGTGTCCCTCCGTCTACGTCACCGACCACGGCACATTCCTGATCCAAGGATGGGTGACCGATCAGGCGGAGACGGTCGAAATACCGCACCTACTACTAGGTTTCGTCGGCAACGACAGGTTCATTGGTGCGCGCATGGAAGACACAGGGCGCGGCACTTTCCTCCTCACTGGGCGGCCGGTAACCGATGCCGGAACCTTGACGCAGCTGGATCTGTACGAGGACGAGACGGCCATCGAGGTTCCCGTGTGTGAGAGGTCGTTCTACGGTGTTGCTGCTGCCGGGTAAGGAGTTTCACGGGCCGTTCGCGGCCTGCCAACGGGAAGCGTTCCACCTGGAGGTGAAAGACACTTACGAGACGCCGGAGGAGTCCGCGCCTTTCGGGCGGTTCCTTGCCGGGGAGCCTGATGATTACTCATGGCTCGAGGGGTGGCTGGATCGGGTGCGGGCGATGACAGCTCGTGGCGTGCGCGTGCGTAGAGCGCGCGTGGTGACGGTTCCGCACACCGACTACACCAACTTCGCCTTGGAGGTCGCAATCCAGTGCAACAGTGCTGCGGGCGAGGAGATTCGGTACCTTCCCCGCAACCGTATCGACCCCAGTCTGTTGACCACCGATGATTGGTGGCTGATGGATGATGAGACCGTGGCGTTCACCGTGTTCGAGTCAACCGGCCGATTCGTCGGTGGCGCTGTCACAACTGATCCACGGATTGCGGCCTACATTCGGGAGGTGAGGGATCGGGTGTGGGAGCACGCTGTTCCGCTCGCTGACTATGTTCCCCAGCGGACGCGGTGACCAGCGCGGCACATGAGGCACGCGAAGCTCTCGGGGTGAGACTCCGGGAGCTTCGTCGTGATGCGGGCTTGACCGGCCGTAGGCTTGCTGCGCTTGCCGGTTGGCATGAATCCAAGACCAGCCGTATCGAATACGGCAAGCAAACCCCTACCGAAGCGGACCTGCGCGCCTGGTGCGAGCACACCGGCAGCCTTGACCAGTTGACTGACCTGGTCGCGTCGCTACGGAATATTCAGGCCGCCTACATGGAGTGGCAGCGGATCCTCGGCACTGGCACGAAGCGTCGCCAGAAGATGTCGGTGAAGCTGGAGGCTGAGACGGCCGCGATGCGCTGGTATGAGCCGTCGCTAGTGCCTGGCCTGCTTCAGACTCCCGCCTATATTCGGCAAGTTCTTGCGCTGGTCATCAGATTTCGGTCGATTCCGGATGACCTCGAGGAGGGGATGGCTGCCAGGATTGAGCGGCAGCAGGTGCTGTATCACGGCACCCGAAGGTTCTCGTTCGTTGTCGCTGAGCAGGTGTTGCAGACGACCCTGGGCGATGACTCGGTGATGCTGGGGCAACTGGATCGGATGCTGTCGGTGATGGCGTTGCCACGCGTGACTCTCGGGATTGTGCCGCGTCGCAGCGCGATTGAGGCGCTGGCACCGAACGGGTTCGTGATCTACGACAACAGGCTCGTGCAGGCGGAGACAGTGACGGCCGAACTGAATATCAGTCAGCCTCGCGAGATCGCCTTGTACGGCAAGCTGTTCGCGGTGCTGAGTGATCGGGCTGTGTACGGGGAAGCTGCCCGTCGGTTGATTCAGGATGAGGTGGAGAAGCGCAGGCAGGGGAGGTACCTCTAGCTGCGGTCATTCTCCGGACAAGTAGCGGTAGACGGTCGCTCGGGAACACCCGAGCATCTTCGCGATGTCCGGTGCGTTGATTCCCTTCGCCTTCAGCTCTTTTGCCTTCGCCGCGTCCGCGTCACCCACCTTGCGAGGACGGCCACCCTTGCGGCCGTTCGCCGCTGCCGCTGCCAGTCCAGCACGAGTTCGTTCGATCATCGTGTCTCGTTCCAACTGCGCGAAAGCAGCCATGATCGTGAGCATCGCCTTACCCATCGGCCCGTCCGTGTGCAGTCCTTCGGTGAGGCTGCGAAAGCCAATCCCGCGCTCAGTCAGTTGCTCGATCAACTGGAGGACGTGAACCGTGTTGCGGCCCAAACGGTCCAGCTTCCACACTGCCAGCACATCGCCCTCACGAAGGTGATCCAGGCACCGATCCAGTTCTGGCCGTTCAGTCTTCGCGCCAGACACGCCAACGTCGGTGTAGATGCGTTCCGCGCCAGCGGCCTTCAATGCGTCGAGTTGCAGCTGAGGGTCTTGGTCGTTGGTGCTGACTCGTGCGTACCCGATGATCGCCACTGAACCGCCTTCTGTCTCATAATCCCGTTGCTTTTCTGGTTTTGAGACTAGATGTTTTGAGACATGGTTTCAAGACAGTTGTTGATCATGTTTGCCCAGAGTGGCTGACGCTGAACCTGCCGCTCGTCTCAGTCTCAACAACCGATCGTTTATGAGACACCTGCTGGACGGGTGAGCATGGCCCGTGCTCGCACCCTGGGGAGGGACCCTCCAAGGCTCTGTGACCGCCTACCCTCAGGCGCAGTCGCCAATTCTGCGCGCGGGTGGGGGAGGGGGCATTGGCGTGCCTGACCGGGCCGCCCTACCTGGGGTGCCGGGGTTGGATTCGCACCGGGTCGCTATGTGGCTCGCGGTCCGTACGCATTCCCAGGGGTGTTTGACCCCCGTAGACCCTCCCTCCGGGCTCATTTGGGTCAGCGCACCTCCCGGTTGTCTCCCCCTTGTACGGGTTACCAGGTGTGTTTCCGAGGTGGGGCAAGCGAACGCCATGGCTCCGGACTTGTCACGCCTTGTCACAAATCCGGGTTTCACGGCGGTCTAATGGCATCCATCGAGATCCACATTCATGCAGCTCAGAAGTGGTTCTCGGTCATACCGGTCCACCCGCATTCACGGGACTAACCCAAGTACCAAAGAGTGCTAGCACCCGGCGTGTCCGTCGAACACTCACCTGGGAAAACGCAAAAGGCCCGCGAACCAACATGGTTCGCGGGCTTTCCGACAACCTGGCCGGAGCTTCAGGGGCTGCGTCCCCGAAACTCCGTCCGCGGTTACTCCCGTATCCCGGTCGAGGGCCCAGGGGCTGCGTCCCCGGCCCCTCGGTCAGGGGGTGTGGGGGCGTCAGCCCCCACGTCAGTCCTACGGCTGTCAGCCGAAGATCAGACCCTTGCCCTGCTGGGTCGCACGGGCGAAGCGGTCCTGCACGTCGGCCCAGTTGACGACGTTCCAGAACGCGGTCACGTAGTCGGCCTTGACGTTCTTGTACTGCAGGTAGAAGGCGTGCTCCCACATATCGACCTGCAGCAGCGGGATGATGCCCAGCGGCACATTGGCCTGCTGGTCGTACAGCTGGAAGGTGAGCAGCTTCTGGCCCAGGGTGTCGTACCCGAGCACGGCCCAGCCGGAGCCCTGCAGACCGTTGGCGGCAGCGGTGAACTGCGCGCGGAACTTGTCGAACGACCCGAACTGGTCGTCGATGGCGGCCTCGAGCTCGCCGACCGGCTTGTCGCCACCGTTGGGGGAGAGGTTCTTCCACCAGATGGAGTGGTTGGCGTGGCCACCCAGGTGGAACGCCAGGTTCTTCTCGTTCAGGAAGATGGCGGCGTGATCGCCCGACTCACGGGCGGCTTCCAGCTTGCCCAGTGCGGCGTTCGCGCCCGCGACGTAGGCGGCGTGGTGCTTGGAGTGGTGGATCTCGTTGATCTGCCCGGAGATGTGGGGCTCCAGGGCGCTGTAGTCGTAATCCAGTTCTGGCAGCGTGTACTCAGCCACGATGTCCCTTCCTCAGTGTGTCGGGGCTGTGTGCCCGGGGCCTTTGCCTAGGCGCACCCAACCATCATTCGTACACCCGCTCCCGTGCAACCGGGCTGCGTGCCCCTACATTCCGGTGCTCACGACACTTTCCCAACCATTGGAACAGTGGTGATCGCAACTGGAGCCGGGCCGGTACAGGCATACCTCGACGACCGTCGGTGAAACTGAGGAGTGACGGCCGCGGGGGCCGGAGCCCCCACGAATTCACGCTGATTTCACGACGGATTTCACAGTGCCGGACCGATTTTCACAGCGGCGGCACGATATGCGGTCGCATGGTGCGCGGGTCGCCGGCGTCGTGTGCCTGCCACCAGCGCACACCGCCGGAGATGAACTCGGGCAGCGGAATCTCCGTGCCCTTCTTGTCCTGCACGGTGATGCCCTCGAACCACACCCGAACATCGAGTTCGCGGGGATCGACGCCCTCCTCCTGCGAGATTTCGAGCATATGCGCCGCGGGCCGGTCGTTCAGGACGGTGTCGAAGCTGAGCAGTTTGCGCCATTGCGTCCAGGCGTTGTCGTCGAGGTCGAAGAATTCCCAGCCGTGCAGTCCGCCGCCGCCGAAGCTGTTGACGGCGTCGTGCAGCCCGTCCAGTTCGAGCGGCAGCACCACCGGGTCGAGGTCGTCCCAGCGCTGGCGGCGCAGCGAGGCGGCGACGCGGCTGATCCCGGTGAGGGACAGGTACACATCACAATCCGCGGGCGGTGGCCCGTCGGTGGGAAGTGTCAGGACGTCGAGTTCCAGCCGAAACTTTCCGGCCGCCGCGTCGACGTCGATTCCGAGGCATGTCGCCTCGGACAGTGCGGTGTTGAGTCCGGTGATATCCAGTCCGTCGAGTAGCCCCCTGCTCACAGTCATAGCGCCAGGCTACCGATCTTGCCTGGCTGAGCCCAGGAATTCCGTTTTTATGTATGTATGTCGTTTTTTTCCGGTGCGAACGGAACCGATCCCTGACCGGGGCCGTCCTACTAGATGTCGGGTCGACCGCTCCGAGCGGTGGAGGGGACTTTTCGGATCGGTTGACCGGACTTTTCGGGTCTTTCCGTCACTTCTCAACCTGTGGATCAGGTTGTGGATTATGTGGATAACTACATCGAGCCCCCGCGTAGGGCCCCGGCTTCGGGGCGTGTGACGGGGTACCGTCCGGCAGAACGAACCGCCAGTTCCGGACGCTTCGCCGGGACAGAACTCCACGGCCTTTCGGCGCCCGTGGCAGGATCGAAACCGTGAGCAGTTCCGATGTCCCCTCGGTCCCCATCGACGCCGTGCCTGCGGAATTCGATGCCGCCGAGCCGTGGGCGCCCGGCACACCCGCTCCCGCCCTGCTCCTGGACGTCCGCGAGGACGATGAGTGGGCGCTCGGGCGCGCGCCCGGCGCCATCCACATTCCCATGGTCGATGTCCCCGCCCGCCTCGACGAATTGGACTACGACGCCGAGATTTACGTGGTCTGCCGTCAGGGCGGCCGTTCGCTCCCGGTGGTGCAGTACCTGATGGATGTCGGTTTCGACGCTTTCAGTGTCAGCGGTGGCATGGTGGCGTGGCAGCTTGCCGGACGACCGCTCACCGGCGACGGTGACGAAGCGAAGATCTACTAGCGACGATCGACCAGCGCAGAATGATGGAGCGAATGAACGGGGGACACGTGGCAGATCCGCGATCCGCGGTGGTACAGCCGTGCGCCCGCTGCGGCGCCCGCTGGGCGGTGCAGGGCAAACCGCTGCACTGGTGCCCGCGCTGCCACGGCGTGCTGCTCTCACCCGCGGCGGTGGACGCGCCGCCCGCGCGCCGCAATTACCGCTGGGTGGCCCGGCCGCCCGGCCGCAAATCCACACCGCCGCAGCCGCCCCGGCGGCCGGTCGCACCACAGACGCCGCACTACACCCAGATTCCGCGCTGGGGGCTGCAGGATCGGCTGCCGCAGGAATCGGTGGCGCCGCGCACGCGCTTCGAGGCCCTGATCGCCCGCTTGCCGCTGCTGCTCGTCACCACCGCCGTCATTTACGGGGTGGCCGCGCTCGCCGAACTCGGCCGCTACGGCGTTCTGCTGCGCAATCGCACCCGCCTGATCCAGCCCGCGCTGCTGTGGATATCTGATGGCGCGGTGACGGTTTCCGCCATCGCGGCCGCGCTGGCGGCACTGGTGACGGCGGTGGCGCTGGTCGGCTGGCTGGCGCAGACCCGGCGCACCGCGTATGCCGGTGTGGGACGGCGGGATCCGCGGCCGCGCTTCGAACTGTTCCTGGGCTGCCTGGTCCCGGTGGTGAATCTGGTGTGGCCGGGTGTGTTCCTCACCGAGGCCGTGCGCGAGGGCGCGGACGATCCGCGGCTGTTGCGCGCGGTCCGCATCTGGTGGGCCGCCTGGGTTTTCAATGCCGTGCTGGTGACCGCGGCGGTGCTGTACCGGTTCACGGGTTCGCTGCAGGCGCGCGCCGACGGCGTGATGGTCACCGTGTGGGCCGATCTGGTCGCGGCCGGCGTCGCGGTGCTGACGCTGTGGCTGGTGCGCGCCTTCGCCGGTGTGGACCTGCGCGGGCGTCCCGCGACCCTCAAGCGCTGGCTGCCCGCCACCACTCCGGCCACCTCGGTCATCGAACCGGTGCACCCGGCCGGGGCCGAGGGCGCCGGGCGGCGCGCGCCGGACGACGGTGTCGGGAATGATGAGGCGACCGTTCAGAATCCGGAGACCGCGACCGCGGCCGCCGACGGGGCGCCGGAACCCGAGCACGAGGAGGTATTGGCGAAGTGAGCCCGGCCAATCGCGCACCGTTCGTGGTAGCGCACCGGGGGGCGTCGGCAGCGCGACCCGAACACACCCTCGCCGCATACGAACTCGCGCTGCAGGAGGGTGCCGACGGGGTCGAATGCGATGTGCGCCTGACCAAGGACGGGCAGCTGGTCTGCGTGCACGACCGCACCGTGGACCGCACCTCCAACGGTGTCGGCGCGGTCAGTGAGATGACCCTGGAGGAACTCAAGGCCCTGGATTTCGGCGCGGACGGGGAACCGGCCGCGGTGCTGACCCTGGCCGAACTGATCGAACTGGTGCTGGACTGGAAGAGCCGTCCGACAAAGCTTTTCATCGAGACCAAGCATCCGGTCCGCTTCGGCGCCCTCGTGGAAACCACCCTCCTGAGCGAACTGCAGCGCTACGGCATCGCCGCCCCGGCCTCCGCCGATCACTCCCGCGCCGTGGTGATCTCCTTCGCCGCGACCGCGGTCTGGCGTATCCGCCGCGCCGCGCCGCTGCTCCCCACCGTCCTGCTGGGCGAGTCCTCCCTCTACCTCTCCGGCGGCGCGGCAACCACCGTGGGCGCCACCGCGATCGGCCCCTCCGTCCGCACCCTGCGCGAACACCCGGACCTGGTCGACAAGGCCGCCGCCGCGGGCCGCGCCACCTACGTCTGGACCGTCGACGATCCGGAGGACGTCCGCCTCTGCGCCGACCTCGGCGTCAGCTGGGTCGCCACCAACCACCCGGGCCGCACCAAAGGCCTGCTCCCCGCCGCATAGTCCCGGGCGGCAGCAGACCACAGTCCCGGGCGGCAGCAAACACCCTGCGTGGTCGAAGTGCGTGCGGGCTGACCCTGTAGTTTTGCCAGTCATGGGTAAGAGCAAGCGCAACAGTCCCAAGCCGGACAGCAACCGGGCGGAGAAGCTGGCCGCGCGCCGGGCCGAGCAGGAGCAGGCGTCGCAGACGATTACGCGGCCGTTCGAGGGTCTGGCTGCCGAATGTGATCTCGTCGCGCTACGGGAGTTCGTGCCGTCGGCGACCGCCACGCTGAAGCTGTCGCCGAGCATTGCCGCCGAGCGTGCGGTCACCCTCGCCACGGTGCTGCCGGGTGCGGTGGCCGCGCTGGTGCGGGCCGGGGAAGAGCCGATCGGTTTCGTCGGCACGCAGGTGCAGTTCCAGTCGGGCAATCCGGCCGCCGATCTGGCGACCGCGATTCTGTGGACGCAGTCGGCCGAGCCGGGCGAATCTCTCGCGGGCGCGACTGTCGAAGGCGCGCCGAGCCTTTCGGACGTGCTCGACAATGCGGCCCTGGATCTGACCGTGCATCAGGACTTCAACTGGTGGGTGCCCGAGGGCGTCACCCCGGACAAGCAGGTGGCCGCCACCATCGAGCAGGCCAATCTGGCCATCATGCCGTCGGCCCGCCTGAACCTGGGCGCGGATGCCATCGGTGCGGCCTGGTGGGTGGACGCCGGCGAGAAGGCGCACCTGCGCTGGGTCCGCCCGGAGGACGAGGACCAGCTCATGCTGGCGCTGGCGCGGTTGCACGCGGCCGGTGAGCTGCACCTGGGCGAGGGTTCGCGTTTCGCGGGTTCGTTCCGCACGCACGGCCTGCTGGTCCCGGTCTTCGACCTCGATCCGGAGCGGCACGCGGTCGAATGGGAGCCGGCGGCAAAGGAATTCGGCGCCCGCCTGGCGGCCGCCCTGAAGAACGACGAGCCGATGAGCTCGGAGGAGCGGCGTTCGCGCGACGGCCTGCGTTCGCGTCAGGTCACGCTGCGCTGATCGTGCGGTGAACGGGCCGTTTGCTGAGGGTTCCCCCTACGGCGAACGGCCCGAAGCCTTTTCGATAGCCCGAAGCCTTTTCGACAGCTCAGCAAAAAGGCCCGGTCCTGTCTACGGGACCGGGCCTTGTCGTCAAGCCGGAATTACAGCGCGCCGCCGGCGGTGTGCGGCGAGCCCGAAGCATCCTTCGGAGAACTCATTTCGCGGGAAACGAAATTCTCCAGATCGAACATATTGGCGCTGGCCCGCTCGGCGACGGTGAGGAGGGTCTTCATGGTCGCGACCTCCTCGACCTGCTCCTTGAGGAACCACTGCATGAACTGCTCGCCCTGGTAGTCGCCCTCTTCACGGGCGGTCTTGGCGAGCGCCACGATCTGCTCGGTGACCGCCTGCTCCTGCGTCAGGGCCAGGGCGATGGGCTCACGGGCATTCTCGAATTGCGATTTGGCGGGATCGACATTCGCCACCTCGACGATGAAGTCCTGGTCGAGCAGGTACTGCGCGATCATCAGCGCGTGATTGCGCTCTTCGACGGCCTGCTTGTAGAAATACTTGGCCAGGACCGGCAGATCAGCGTGATCGAACCACAATGCAATGGCCACATACTGGTGCTCGGCATTGAATTCGTTGCGAATCTGATCCTGCAGCAGGGCGTGGAACTTGCTGCTCTTGGTTTGGGTTCGGCTGGACATGGGCAAGACATTAGCCCTGGTCAGAACACCTGTCATCCAAGTGCAACCTTATTGAGTGCAGCCTTATTGAGGCAAGTATTGCCTAATTTCACTAATTGCCGGTTGTCGTCACCAGATCCGCCGGAATCGGTTTGTCGCTGGCCAGCGCCTCGAAGAACTGACTGGCCCGGGTCTTGTCCCAGAGCAATACATTGCCGCTGCCGTCCACATCCTCGAACCCGCCGACCGGCACGGTGGTTGCTATCGGATCGCCGGCCAGCGCCTTGCCCAGCAGGGCCAGATCCCAGACATGCGTGCCCTTGTCCACCTGCAGGGACTTCGTGGTGCCCTGCAGCAGCGGCCACACCCGGAACGGGTTGATCAGCGTGGTCGGACTCGCTGCCTTCTTCAGCAGCGCGTTCAGGAATTTCCGCTGGTTGAGCATGCGATTGAGATCGGAGAGGGCGGTCGCGCGGCTGCGCACGAATCCGAGCGCCTCGCTGCCGTTGAGCTTCTGGCAGCCCGCGGGCAGGTCCACCCCGGCGAGCGGATCCTTCATGGGCTGGTCCAGGCACATATCGATACCGCCGACCGCATCCACGATGCTCGCGAATCCGCCGAAGCCGACCTCCGCGTAGTGGTCGATGTGCACGCCGGTTGCGCCCTCCACGGTCTGCACCAGCAGCTGCGCGCCGCCGAAGGCGAAGGACGCGTTGAGCTTGTCCTTCCCGTGGCCCGGAATGCTCACATAGGAGTCGCGCGGCAGGCTGACCAGCGTCGGCCGCCCGGATTTGGGCATATGCATGAGCAGGATGGTGTCGGTGCGCGCACTGCCGACGTCGCCGCCGGTGGCCAGGGCCTGCTCCTGCTCCGGGGTGAGCCCGGTGCGGCTGTCGGAGCCCACCAGAAGCCAATTCGTCCCGGGCGTGTCGCCGATCCGGCCGGAGTAGTCGGCCAGCGCGTCGGTCCGGTTCAGGTTCTGCTCGACGTAGACCGCCGCGGCGATCGGCAGGAGCAGCAGAATCACCAGCAGCGCGAGAATCCAGCGGAACCAGTGCCGTTTGCGTTTCGTCTTGGGCCCGCGCGGCGGACGGTCGCCGCCACCACCGCGTTTGGTCGGCAGTGCGGGCGGCGGCGGTGTCGGCGGTTTCTCGCGGAAGGGCACCGGCTGCTGGGTCGGCGCATGGGACATGGGCGCGGCGGCGCCGTACCGATCGCGTTGCGGCGGAACCGGATTGCGCGGCGGCGCTCCCGGACCGCGTGGCGGTCCGCCGGGATTACGCGTCGGCGGCAGCTGATTCCGTTGCGGCGGAGGCTGATTACGCGGCGGCTGGCCCGGATTGCGCGGGGGCGGCGGGTTGCGGGGGTTGTTCACGATCGGTGGCGCCTCCGACCACGCCAGCGGCGGGCCGGGTTCGTTGCGCCGAATGACCCGGGTGGGGTCCACACCGGGCCGTGGTGGCCCCTGGTGGGGGCGCTCGAGGTCATCGCCGTTCATCATCGAAAGACTACTGATCCAACCCGTCTCAGGGTTCATCTCGATCGCATTACGGCAGCCAGGAGAGGTGTCCACGCAGCAGTGAGTACCCGAGATAGGCGATCGTATCGATGAGCGCGTGCGCCAGCAGCAGTGGCCAGAGCCGGTTCGTGCGCTGCCAGTAGCGCCCGAATACGAGTCCCATCACCAGGTTCCCGATCCCGCCGCCGATGCCCTGGTAGAGGTGATAGCTGCCGCGCAGCAGCGCCGAAGCCACCAGCGACCGATCCTCGGACCAGCCCAGCGCCCGCAATCGAGTGATTAGATACGCGACCACCAGTACCTCTTCGGCGGCCGAATTGGCCCACGCCGACAGCACCAGCACCGGTAGCCGCCACCAGTGATCCAGTGATCCGGGCACGATGGTGACACTCATCCCGAGGGCGTGCGCCACCAGATACAGGCAGAGCCCCGGTATTCCGATCACCGCCGCCAGGACCAGCCCCGGCAGCACGTCCGGTCGCCAGTGCAGCCGCGCCAGGCCGATCAGCTTCGGTCCGATTCCGCTGCGCCACAACAGGTAGAGCCCCAGCGCCGCCCACCCGAGTAGTCGGGCCACGCTCAGCAGTTGGAACAGCAGGTCGATGGTCGACTGCGCCGCCCGCGACGGATTCAGGGCCACCGTCTGCCCGCCCACCCCGCCGGGTGAGAGCGCACTCTCCAGCAGCGACAGGGCCGCGCTGGCTCCGCTCAATCCGAATGTGATGACCAGCACCACCGCGATCTCCAGCCGGATCGCCCGCCGCTCCTGTTCGGAATTGACGGGTGCGGGCCAGTGCGGGTCGGACTCGGCAGCCGAATTCATGGACGCCAATCTATGTGCGCCGGCCGCACTTTGATCAGATGCGGTGAATGCCCTGTTCAAACGGGTTGCCCGCCAATGCCTGTACCGCGCGGCTGAGCGATTCGACATCGTGCGCGGGCGTGGCGAAGGGGACGCGGATATCGTGATCGGCCTCGACGGCTTCGACGCGCAGGGTGACGCCGTAGCGGTCGATGGCGAGCGGGTGGATGAGCGCCCCGCGCCGCAGGTGGGCGGGGAGATGCCGGGCCAGGCGGTCGATGACATCGGCGTGGTCGGCGTGCAGGTGCTGCAGCCAGGCGCCCTCCATGGCGCAGAACGGATCGGGCTGGGCCTGCCGGAGTTGTTCTCGGGACACCGAATCCGCGCCGGAGGTGTCGGCGACGACCGCGGAGTCCACGACCAGGCGCAGCAGGGTCGCGGTGTAGCCGATATCGAGCAGGGCGGGGTGCGGATGGTCCTCGGCGACGGCGGAGGCGAGGGCACGCTGGGTATTGCCCGGTACGGCATGCACCCACCCGCGCAGCCACACCAGCGAGCGCACGGGTTCGCGCAGCGGTAGCGGGGCGTGGTCGGTGAGTTCCAGGACGGCGGGCGAGCCGGTGGTGCCGCAGCCGCCGACCAGCAGGGCGGCGACCGAGCTGGACGGCACCGCGAGCACGGTGTCCCCGCACTGCCGCAGCAGGTGCACCGAGGTGGGGACGGGGTCGAGGCCGGGCAGGGCCAGCATGGCGCTCTCGGCGTGGGCGCACGCGCTGTGCACGCGTTCGGCGGTTTCGGGCGCGACGACCGGTGCCGTATGTGGCATGCCAACCTCCAAATGAATTAGGTAAACCTAAGCTAAGTCAGAGTGTGATCTTGCGCAAGCCATTGACTCGCTACGGTTGACCCGTGCCGCACGATTCCGCCCCCGCCTCCGAACCGGTCCTCATGCAACTGAGCGTCCCGGTCAAACCCGGCGTCCAGGGCATTACCGACGGTCTCGTCCGTGCGATCACCGCCGATCCGAGCCCCGCCGAAATCCTGGATCTCACCGCGGACGACGAGACCGTGTCCGAATTCCTCGTCCGAATCGCCCACAGCGATACGGGTTTCGTCGCCCGCACCGACTCCGGCGACCGCGCCGTCGCGCTCATCGCCGCGACGGTGGCCGCCCTCATCGGCGACGACATCCGCGCCGCCCTGGCCGAACCCGACATCGCCTTCCTGACCGGCCTGAAACCACCAGCCGTGGAAGCCCTCCGCACCGTCCTGCTCGCCATCGAGACCAGCGACCCGGACGGCGTCACGAGCGCGCTCGCGGCGCTGACCCGCTGATCCGCGCTCGCCGCCGCCGCCCGGTCGTGTCACCGCGCCCGCCGGTGAATCGTGTGAGGAGCCGGTAAGGAGTGATTCAAAGTAGGGGGTTGCTCGGCGCACGCAAGTAAGGTCGTAGCCGTGCCGCGTATCGCCTATTTCGGGCCGTCGGGAACCTTCACCGAGATGGCCCTCGCAAAACTCGAGTCCACCGGAGCCTTCCGTGGGCCGGTCGAGCGTGTCCCCGCGCCGAGTCAGGGCGCGACCATCGAACTGGTGCGGGCCGGGCAGGCCGAGGGCGCCGTGGTGCCGATCGAGAGTTCGGTGGAGGGATCGATCGCGCCGACGCTGGACGCGCTGGCGCTCGGGCCGCGGCTGCAGATCATCGCCGAGACCGAATTGGATGTGGCCTTCACGATTGTCGGGCGCCCCGGCATCGAACTGGCGGACGTGCGCAGCATGGCGGCCTATCCGGTCGCGGCCGCCCAGGTGCGAATGTGGTTGGCGCACCGGCTGCCCGCAGTGGAGATGTACACCTCGGCGTCGAATGCCGCCGCGGCGGAGGATGTCGCGGCCGGGCACGCCGATGCCGCCGTCTCGACGGCGCTGGCGGGGGAGCGGATGGGGCTTTCCGTCCTGGCTTCCGGTGTGGCCGACCACGATCAGGCGGTGACGCGTTTCGTCCTGGTCGCGCCGCCGCAGCCCGCGCCGCCGCGCACCGGTGCGGATCGGACGTCGTTCGTGCTGGAGCTGGTCAACGAGCCCGGTTCGCTCATGCGGGCCTTCGCCGAATTCGCCACCCGCGGCATCGATCTCACGCGTATCGAATCGCGGCCCACCCGCACGGGTATGGGCACCTATCGTTTTTATCTGGACTGTGTCGGCCATATCGACGACACCGCGGTGGCCGAGGCGCTGAAAGCGTTGCACCGCACCGCCGCCCGGATCCGCTTCCTCGGATCCTGGCCGGCGACATCGGCGATCGGCACTCCGCCGCCCGCCGACGAACCCGCGGCGGCCTGGCTGGCCGATCTGAAGAAAGGGGTGGCCGACCTGTGACCGGCAAATTGATTCTGGTGCGGCACGGGGAGACCGAAGGCAATGTCGCCAAGCTGCTCGACACCCAGCTGCCGGGACTGCCGCTGACCGAACGCGGTGTGGCGCAGGCGAAAACCTTCGGCGCCACACTGATAACCCCGCCGCAGCGACTGTTCTGCTCGGAGGCCCTGCGCGCCCGCCAGACCGGCGGGTATATCGAGGCCGCCACCGGCACGCCGCTCGAGGTGCTGGAGGGTCTGCAGGAGGTGCAGGTGGGTGAGCTGGAGGGCCTGAACACCCAGGCCGCGCACGAACAGTTCCAGGATGTCTACCACGCCTGGCATTTCGGCGATCTGAGCCTGCGGGTGCCCGGCGGTGAATCCGGCATGGAGGTGCTCGACCGCTACGTCCCGATCCTCGAGCGCCTGCGCGACGACTACCTGACCGACCCGGAAGCCCCCGACGTCATCCTGGTCAGCCACGGCGCCGCCATGCGCCTGATCTCCCGCGAACTAGCGGGTGTCCCAAGACGTTTCGCCGCCAACAACCACCTCGATAACACCGAAACCATCGAACTGGTCCCCACCACCGGTGGCGGCTGGGAATGCACCCGCTGGGGCAGCTACACCCCACCCTTCGGCGAAGACGCCGCCCCCACCGGCGACGACCCCATGGGCTGACGCCGCCCCGCCCGTAGAAATCTGGGCCAGACGCCCCCGGTCATCCGGGCCGCTGTCACGCCCGTCATCCCGACATGCTTTTGGCCGGGATCCGTCGCGACCCACGGACCACTGGTGTGGATCCCGGCCGAAATCGCGCCGGGATGACGAGGGGAAGAGAAGTCGCGCTCGGGTGAACTGGAGCGGTTCAGCCGAGGTGGGGTGTCGGGAACTCTTGCCGCAGGGGTAGTTCCGCGATCAGGTCTTGTAGCGCGGTGCGCAGGCGGGCCGGTGTGCCGGTCGCGAGTGATGTCCACATTGTCCCGTCGTCGGCGCGGCTGGCGGTGGCGAGGAAGCGGCCGTGGCGGGTGTTGAAGACGGCGATGTGGTTGTCCGCGGTGTCGCGGGTGCCGTCGCCGTAGACGACGCCGGTGATCTCGGCGTGTGAGTGCACCTGAACCAGTGCGGCGGCAAGGGTTTTCGCATCGCGGGGCGGATTGCCCACCTGGGCGAGCCGGTGCGCGGTGCCGGTGGAATCCCCGGCCTCGTCGAAGATCGGGGCCAATTCCGCTGTAGGAGCGTTCATTCCGTCGAGGGCGAGGGGTTCGGCAGGCCCGAGCGCGGCCATGAGCGTGCCCGCGAGATCGTGTCCCGCCTCGTCGAGCACATACGACTGCGGCCCGCGCAGCGCGATCACCTCGATCTCGTCGCCCTTGGCCAGGCAGCACCGATTGACCTGCCCGTCCACGTACCAGCGCAGTGCCACGACCCAGTGCGGGCGGTACAGCACGCGCAACCGTTCGGCCAGCTCCGGATGCACCTCGTCACCGTCGAGCAGCTCGCGCTCGGCCAGCGTCGCCGCGGCCGCCGTCATGGCCGCTTCGTGATCGGCGGCATTGTCGTAGCGCCCCATGGCGTTGAGCACCACCGGCAGCTCGTCCAGCGCCAATGCCTCCTGGAGATACTGCATTTCGTCCAGAGACAGCGTGACCGCCCGCAGCACGGACGGCCCCCGGCCCGCGCCGAGCACGGTCACCGATGGTCCTCGTGATCGCCGCCGATAACGGCGGGTGCGATGGCCCGCCCGTCGGCGAAATGCTCCACCGAACGCCCGTAGTCGTTCCCGCCGTGCGTCTCTTCCTCGTCACTGCCGCCCTGATTACCGAGCAGCGGGCTCGAGGCGGGCCGCACAGGTGCACCGGCCGATGCGTTCGGCGCGACCGCAACAGGTTCCGCAATCGGCGCTGCCATCGGCGCGGCAGTTGTTGCGCCGCCGCCGATTCCGGCGCCCGAGCCCCAGCCTTCGGGGAGTTTCAGTGTGCCGCCACCGTTTCCGATGCTCACACTGGCACCGCCGCCACCACCACCGAACGACACCGCACTGGTGCTGAGCCCCACGCCGCCCGCGCCCGCAGCAGCCACTCCGGTGTCGGCAACGGACGGCAGATGCGTGCCCGCCCCCTGCGTAAGTCCGTTGGCCACAGCGGTAATCGCACTGCCTGCCACATTGCCCGCGCTGGTCGCCCCCGTGGTGACCACGGTCCCGGCAACCTGCGCCGCCTGACCCATGGCACTGAGCACCGCGGGATTATTGGCGAGCCCGGCCGCCGCGGCCAATGCCGCCTGGACCGGATCACCGGACCCGTCGCCGAAAGCGCCTGCGCTATCGGCCGATCCGGCGCCCATGGCGATCGGCGGCGGCATGAAGAATTCCCCCGGCGTGGTGACCAGCGCGGTGGTGGCGGCCTCGTAGGTCTCCATGACCAGCGCCGCCCGAATGTCCAAAGCCAGCTTGGCGGCCTCGGCCGCCTCAGCGGTGCCATTGAGCGCACCACCGGTGGAATGCGCCGCCACCCGCGCGGCTTCGACGGCCGCGATCTCGGGCAGGCTCGGCATGATGATCGAGGCCACGGTGTACGCGGTCACATTCGCGGCGGCCTTGGCGGCCATGACCGCGGCCTGCACACTCTGCTGTTCGGACCAGAGGGTGAAGCCGGTGAGCCGGGCCAGCACATTGAGCCCGTTCACGCCCTGCAGCCCGACGCCGACCTCGGCCATGACCCGGGCCACGGTGGTGGTGGCATCGACCCAGGCGGCGGTGAGCCCGCCCCAGGCGGTGCCCGCGGCCGCGATCGGAACCGCGTGCGCGCCCGCGTTCAAGGTGACGGAGTTCAACTCCGCCATGCGGGGCAGCCAGAACACCCCGGTGATTCCCAGCGTCATTGTCAGTGTTCCCCTCTACACCTGGATGGCGGCGATACCGGCGGCGCGCACCGCGTCCTGCACCAGATACTCGGCGAGCTGGCTGCGCAGGGTGGCGGCGGCGTGATGCAGTTCCAGGACGGCCTGTGCGGTTGCCCGATCGTGGCTCAGCGCAGCCTGATTGAAGTGTGCGGCGGCCAGGAAGGACACTTCCTCGGCCCCGGAGGGGATGACGTGGGTGGCCGGCGCGGTGACCGCGGAGGCCAGCGAGAGCCGCTCGGCGAGCAGGTCCAACTCCAGCGCAGCAGCGAGAACAACCTCGGGCTGTACGAGGACATGACCGACCATGAGCGAACTCCCTTCCCGAAGACTTTCCCCCCGATGCCGAGTTCCCCCCGACATCAAGATTGGACGCACCGGTTAGCTGATCGGTTCCCGGGGTCTCGGATCAGCCCCATCCCAGCTGATGAAGGCGGTCGTCGTCAATCCCGAAGTAGTGCGCGATCTCGTGAATCACTGTGACGGCCACCTCGTGCACCACCTCTTCTTCGCTGGTGCACATGCCGAGAATGGCCTCGCGATAGATGGTGATGGTGTCCGGTAATGCGCCCCCGTAGTGGCTGAAGTCCCGATTGGTCAGCGCGATCCCGTGATAGAGACCGAGCAGATGCGGGTCCTCGGCACTGCGGGCCTCGATGAGAACCACCACATTGTCGATGGCCTCGGCGAACTCCCGCGGAATCAGGTCCAGTGCGTCGCCGACCAGTTCCTCGAACCGGTCGGCCGACATGGAGACCGGCATATCTACCCGATCACCGCGGCTGCGGGATGACCGGCGGGGCCGCGCCCGGTAGCGGCGGCGGGGTGTAGCGGCCATTGTTCGGCGGCGGTACGGGCGCCTGGCCGTCGATGAGCAGATCGCCGCGGGCCGAACCGGTGATGGTGGCGAAACCCTCCTGGTCCGCGCCCTTACCGACCATGCAGTTGAGGCTCTGGCTGCCGGCCAGCCAGCTGCGGGCGTCCAGGAAGTCCCAGAACAGGGTCAGGGTCTTGTTGCGCAGTGCGTCGGGGGAGCCGAGGTAGTCGGTGGAGTCCTTGCCGCACTGGTCCTCCATGACCTTGTCCTGATCGTCCTTGGAGGGCGGGCCGCCGGGGAAGCGCGCGCCGAGATCCACGGTGGAGACGATCTCGAAGGCGTGCGGCTGCGCGCAGTCGACCGGATCGGTGGGCAGATTGCGGGCGATGCCGACGCAGGTGCCCACGTCGAAGATCTTGGACTGGTTGATATTCCGCACGCTGCCGGTGATCGGGTGGGTGGCGGTGCCGGCGCTGCCGGTGATCTGCAGACCGCAGCGCAGGGTGCGCTCGCCCGCCTTCCACCCGGCCTCGCCCGGATTGATCAGGCCGACCACGAACTTGCCGCGCGGATCGAGCTTGCCGCCGAGATAGCCCTGCGCGGCGCTGACGCAGTGCTCATCGCGCAGCTCCGAGAAGCGCAGCGAATCGGGAAAGCGTGAGCCCGGCCCGAATTCGACGCCCGGATACTTGCTCAGGTCGATATCGGCGGTGACCTCGAACAGATGCTTGCTGCCGCAGTCCACCTTCACCAGATCGCTGGCATTGCCCTTGGTCCAGCTCAGGCAGTCGCCCTGTTTGGCGGTGCCGAAGGCCGCACCCGCGACCGCACCCGTGGGCTGGGTGCCGCCCGGCGTATGCGCCTCCACCCGATGCGAGTCGAAACCGGAGATGACCATGGTGATCAGCGCCGCCACCACCGCACCGATCGCGACCGCGAGCAGCCCCCAGCGCAGCGTCGGCGCGGAGAGCGGACCGTCCTTGTCGAGCTTGGAGCTCAACCGGCCCAGCGGCCCCGGCAGTCGCGACCGCTTGGAGCTTTCCGGCGGCGGACCGTCGGCGCTCCCCTGCCGCGAGCCGGAAGGTGACCGCGTCTGCCGTCCCCGAGATGGCCAACCTGACTGTTCCGCAGGTGGCCACTCGGGCTGTTCTGGAGGCAACTGTTCGTCGGACATCGCGCTCCATCATGTCAGCGCACCCTCTGCCCCGCCATGTCCTATCGAATCTCGCACCCCAACTCGCCGGTTCACCATGTCGAACCGGCGCGGACCACGCTATTCGGAAGGCCGCGAGCCGAACTGCCCACGCACCTATCCCGAGATGATGCCGGCTGCTTTCTCGCCGATCAGTACCGCGGGCGCGTGCGTATGCCCGCGGGTGATGATCGGCATGACCGAAGTATCGGCGATCCGCAGTCCCTCGATCCCGTGCACCCGCAGCTCCGGGTCCACCACTCCGGTGTGGTCGGTACTCATCCGGCAGGTTCCCACCGGGTGGTACAGCGTGTGCGAATGGTGTTCCAGGCACCGCCGCAGCACATCCTCGATCGGTGTGTCGGCGGGCAGCACCGGTTGCATGAGCTCCCCGATGTGCTCCTTCAGCGCAGGCTGCGCGGCGATTTCGAGGCAGGTCCGCAGCCCGTTGAGCAGGGCGGTGCGATCGGAGAACTCGGCGCAGTAGTTCGGATCGATGAGTGGTGCGGCGAACGGATCGGCCGAGGCGAGGGTGATGCTGCCGGTCGAGAGCGGCTTGAGCAGAATCGCCGCGAAGGTGAGCGCGTGCCCGTCCGGATCGCCGAGTCCCTCCCCGATGTAGGGCGCGGGCGCGAAGATCAGTTCCAGATCCGGCAGCCCGACATCGGGGTGGCTGCGCACGAATCCGTACGCCTCACCGACATTGGAGGTGAGCTGCCCGCGCCGCCGCACGAAGTAATTGGCGAGTTCGGCGATGCTCTTGTCCGCACCGTAGAGGCTGCCCGCCTTGGTCCGGTAGACGATGGGCGCGGCGAGGTGATCGCGCAGATTCCGCCCGACCTCCGAATTGTGGTGCAGCACAGGAATTCCGTGCGACTGCAGCTGGTCGGCGTCGCCGATGCCCGAGAGCATGAGCAGCTGCGGCGTATTGATCGCCCCGCCGGACAGCACGACCTCCCGCTTGGCGTGCAGCTGTTTGATCTCCTCGCCGACCCGGTATTCGACGCCGACGGCGCGTTTGCCCTCGAACAGCACGCGGGTGACGTGCGCGTCGGTGACGATGGTCAGATCCTGATGCTTCTGCAGCGCCGGCCGCAGGTACGCGTCGGCGGTGCTCCAGCGCGCCCCGCGCTTCTGATTCACCATGGTCTCGGTGAATCCTTGCGGCGCATCGAGATTGGCGCGTTCCACCGGATATCCGGCTTCGGCGGCGGCATTCAGGTACTGCTGGGTGAGCGGCCGCGGGCTGCGCTGCCGGGAGATGTGCAGCGGCCCGTCGACGCCCTCCCCGGCCTCGGTCGCGCCCTCCACGGTCTCCATGCGCTGGAAGTACGGCAGCACCTGCTCGAACGACCAGCCCGGTCCGCCGTATTCGGCCCATTCGTCATAGTCGGCGGCGAAGCCGCGCACCCACATCATGGCGTTCATGGAGGAGGAGCCGCCCAGCACTTTGCCGCGCGGCCAGTACACCTGGCGATCGGCCAGCTCGGGTTGCGGTGTGGTGCGGTAGTTCCAGTCGTTCTCGCCCTCGAAGAGCTCGGCGAATCCGGCCGGAATGTGGATGAATTTATCGCGGTCGGTGCTGCCGGCCTCGATGACGGCGACGCTGACGCCGTGCTTTTCGCTCAGCCGCGCGGCCACTGCCGCCCCGGCGGAGCCGGCGCCGACGACAATGAAATCGACTGTGCTCGGCATGTATTGGGGCATGGAGACTCCTCGGGAGAACTGGCGAGGGCCACGCGCACGGGCGCAGACGCGCTTCCGGCCGTGTCCATGCGCCCCACTCTGGTCGATGAGGTCTGCGGTGGCCAGGCAAACGGGCGAATCCAGCGAAACTGTGTGGCAACACCCAGTGGTCGTGGCCCGCCCGGGTCTGGACTGACGGAGCGGGGGAGCGAAGCGGAGGAGCGGAGGAGGGAAGACCCGGGTAACAGGGCCACGACCCCGCCGGAGCGAAGCGGAGGCAGAAAATTCAGTCCACTAGGCTGTTTCTATGATCGACCTTCGATTCCTGCGGGAGAACCCGGACGTGGTCCGCGCGTCGCAGCGGGCTCGCGGCGAGGACCCGGCCCTGGTGGACGCCCTGCTCGCGGCGGATGTGGCGCGCCGCGCGGCCGTCGCCAATGCCGACGGCCTGCGCGCCGAGCACAAGGCACTCGGCAAGAAGGTCGGCAAGGCTTCTCCCGAGGAGCGCCCGGCGCTGCTTGCCCAGGGCCAGGAGTACTCGGCGAAGGTGAAGGAGGCGGAGGCCGCGGAGAACGCCGCCGACGCCGTCCTGGACGCCGCCCAGCGCGCCCTGTCGAATGTGGTGCAGGACGGTGCGCCCGCCGGCGGCGAGGACGACTACATCGTGCTCGACCACATCGGCGCCCCGCGGGAATTCGATTTCCAGCCCAAGGATCACCTGGAGTTGGGTGAATCGCTGGGCATCATCGATATGGAACGCGGCGCGAAAGTATCGGGTGCGCGTTTCTATTTCCTGACCGGTTACGGCGCTCTCCTGCAGCTGGGTCTGCTGCAGCTGGCCGCGCAGAAGGCCACCGCGAACGGTTTCACCATGATGATTCCGCCGGTGCTGGTGCGCCCGGAGATCATGGCGGGCACCGGTTTCCTGGGCCAGCATTCGGCCGAGATCTATCACCTCGAAGAGGACGACCTGTATCTGGTCGGCACCTCGGAAGTGCCGCTGGCGGGCTATCACTCGGGCGAGATCCTGGATCTGGCCGAGGGCGCCAAGCGCTATGCGGGCTGGTCGAGCTGTTTCCGTCGCGAGGCGGGCAGCTACGGCAAGGACACCCGCGGCATTATTCGCGTGCACCAGTTCGACAAGGTGGAGATGTTCGTCTACACCCGGCCGGAGGACGCCGATGCCGAGCATCAGCGCCTGCTGGCCTGGGAGCAGGAGATGCTCGCCGCGGTCGAGGTGCCGTATCGCGTGATCGATGTCGCCGCCGGTGATCTGGGCAGCTCGGCCGCGCGCAAATTCGATTGCGAGGCCTGGGTTCCGACCCAGCAGACCTATCGTGAGCTCACCTCGACCTCGAATTGCACGACATTCCAGGCGCGCCGCCTGAATGTCCGCTACCGGGACGAGAACAACAAACCGCAGACCGCCGCGACCCTGAACGGCACCCTGGCCACCACCCGCTGGATCGTCGCGATTCTGGAAAACCATCAGCAAGCCGACGGCAGCGTCCGCGTCCCCGCCGCCCTGGTGCCGTTCGTGGGTACCGAAGTCTTGAAGCCGATCCGCTGAATGCCGCGGATCGGCGGCGCTCAAAGTTCGCGGCCCGTCCCGATTCTGGACTGAGTGGAGCGGCGGAGCGAAGCGGGGGAGCGGAGGGAGGGAAGAATCGGGACCTCGGGGGCCGCGAACAGCCGAAGCGCAGCGAAGGCGAGTCAAACAGTGCGGCAAAAATCAACACAGCGTTTAGGCTAGGCAGCGTGCGAGGAATCGGGTCTCGCGGCGATACCCGAACACGGGTGCGGGCGGCATCGGCGCTGGCGACAGCAATGGTCATGGCTCGGACCACCGGGGCGTTCTACGTCATGGGTGGGGTGCTTGGTCTGGTTATCACAGCCGTCGCCCCGGGTGATGAGGGAAATCGGCCGCTCGTCGGCAGTGCTGCTTTTGTTGCGCTTTTGCTCGGTCTCAGTCTGCTGATCTGGGGTCCGCGACTGCCGCATTCGGTCCATCACGTGTATGTGGCGATTGCGACGGTGCTGGTGACCGTTGCGGTGCACTGGTTCCCGAATACGGTCGGCGCGATCAGCCTGGCCGCGTTCTATGTCTTCGTGGCCACCGATGCGGCGATTTTCTTCGCCTGGAAATGGCTGGGCGCGCATATAGCTTTCGCGGTGGTGTGCTGCCTGTGGGTGGTGCCCTCGCGCGGGCTGCCGTGGTGGTCGGGCCTGATTCCGGCGGGTATCACGGTCGGAATCGGCATTGTGGTCGGCATTCTCACGCGCATGGCTTCGGACGCGGATATCGATGTGCTGACGGGTCTGTTGAACAGGCGTGGTTTCGATCGCGCGCTGGCCAATGCCATCGGGCATGCCACCCGCACCGGGCAGAGCCTGTCGCTGGTACTGGTCGACCTGGATCGTTTCCAGAAGATCAATGATCATCTGGGTCATCGCGCCGGTGACGCCGTGCTGCAGCGGGTGGGCGATACCTGGCAGAAATTGCTGACGCCGGAGCAGCGCCTGGCGCGTTACGGCGGTGACGCTTTCGCGGTGCTGCTGCCGAATTCGACCGAGCAGGCCGCGATTCTGCTGACCGAGCAGCTGCGCGCGGCGGTGACCACCGGATGTTCGGCGGGTGTGACCTCCTGGCAGCCGGGCGAATCCGGTTCGCTGCTGGTCAGTCGCGCCGATGTGGGTCTGTACCGGGCCAAGCAGGCCGGTCGCAATCGCACGGTGCTGGAGTCCTCGCGGCAGTTGCCGCTGGCGGTGGAGCTACGCGAGGCCATCGATCAGGGCACCCTGGACGTGCAGTATCAGCCGATCGTGAGCCTCTCCGACGGCGCGACCCGCGCGGTCGGGGTCGAGGCGCTGCTGCGCTGGTCCTCCCACGCACAACCGGATGTGACCACCGAGGGCCTGATCCGGGTGGCCGAGGAATACGACCTCATCTCCGATCTGGACGAGTTGGTACTGCGCCGGGCCTGCGCGGACGCGACCCGCCTGCAGGAGACCTTCGCCCAGCTGGATCTGACGCTGAACGTGAATGTGAGCGGCCTGGAATTGGCCGAAACCGAGTACGCGGACCGGGTTTCCGGCATTCTCGCCGATACCGGCTGGCCGGCGAATCAGCTGGTCCTCGAGGTCACCGAGAGCGAGATCGCCGCCGAGTCGGAGACTGCCATCGCGAATCTGCACAAGCTCCGCGAGACCGGTGTGCGCATTGCCATCGACGATTTCGGTACCGGCTATTCGTCTTTGAGCCGTTTGGCCACCCTGCCCAGCGACATTCTGAAGGTGGATCAATCCTTCGTGGCCGCCATCCGCTCCGATTCCCCGGCGCCGCCGCTGCTCGGAGTGATTGCGGCACTGAGTAAATCGCTGGATCTGCAGGTGATCGCCGAGGGCGTCGAGACCGAGTACCAGGCGGCGGTGCTGACCGAACTCGGTTTCGCGCTCGCCCAGGGCTACCACTACAGCGATTCGCATCCGGTGTCCGAACTCATCAATGATCTGAACGACCGCCACGGCCTGGTCGGCGCGACAGTCCCCGATCACGAGCCGAACACCAATGGCTGGATTCCGCTCGACAATCCGTTTGACCCAGGCGTGCCCGGCGCGCAGAGTTGACCTATGCGCATGCTGATCTACGCCTGTTGATCCCGGCTCTCCTCCCGAGCTAGTCGCGCCTTCGTCTCGGGCGCGGCCGCCATCCGAGCACGTCATGGTGCCGATCCGGCCAGGCTCGTGCGCCGCGGCCGCCCCGGCGCCGATCCCCTTCGCAGCCTGACTCTGCGTGCAGTGCTGTTCGCCTTCTCCGCGGACCTGATCCCGCTCTATGCCCTCTACGCTCTGCTTTTCGCCGATCACGGCCTCAGCACCGCG
This sequence comes from Nocardia sp. NBC_01327, assembly GCF_035958815.1. Taxonomy (NCBI): domain Bacteria; kingdom Bacillati; phylum Actinomycetota; class Actinomycetes; order Mycobacteriales; family Nocardiaceae; genus Nocardia; species Nocardia sp. NBC_01327. The sequence continues at coordinate 610,712 of NZ_CP108383.1, forward strand.
CAGATCTCCTCCCTGCTGGCCATCTGGTCGGCCACCTCGTTCGTGCTCGAGGTCCCCTCCGGCGCCTGGGCCGATACGGTTTCCCGCCGCGCCCTGCTGATCGGCTCCGGCGCGCTGCTGGTCGCGGCGTTCTCGTCCTGGACCCTTTTCCCGTCGTATGCCGGTTTCGCCCTGGGCTTCGTGCTCTGGGGCGCCTCCGGTTCGCTCCGCTCGGGCACCTTCGAAGCCCTGCTGTACGACGATCTCGCCGCCCGCTCCGCCACGTCGAGCTATCCCCGTATCACCGGTTACGCGCGGGCCGCCGCGGAATCCGGTGCGCTGGTGGGCATTCTGGCGGCGGCCCCGCTGTACGCCTGGGGCGGCTACGCGCTGATCGGCTGGTCGAGTGTGGCCATCGCCGCACTGCACATGTGCACCGCCGCAGCGCTTCCCGCGGCGCCGAAGACAGTGTCCGCCAGCGACATAGAGGAGCTCGCGGAAGCCTCGCCACCCGATGCCGATGCGCTCCCGCCGGTTTCGGGCTCGCCGCTGCCGCGCGGTGAGGGTGAGCCGGCCCCATTCGAACGGGACCCCGCTGACGGGCAGGCGGGTGTGCGGTACCTGCGCATGCTGCGCTCCGGACTGCGAGAGTCCCTGCGGATCCGCATGATTCGCCGAGGTCTGCTGCTCGCCGCCATGTTGAACGGCATTACCGCCTTCGACGAGTACTTCGCGCTGCTGGCAGGCAATGCCGGTGTCGCACCGTCGATTACGCCGCTGCTGGTAGGTCTGACGGTGGCGGGTGGTCTGGCCGGTACCGCCCTGGCAGGGCGTACCGAGAATATGAGTCCGCGTGTGATAGCCGCAGCCCTCCTCATCGGCGGCGTGCTGTTCATCGGCGGCGCGCTGTTGGCGGGGCTCGCCGCCGGTCACCCGGATGCCGTGTATGTCCTGACAGCCGTGGGCTTTTCAGCGATCGGCGTGGCCTACGGTATCGACTACAACGCCGAGGTGGTGGCCGCCGCCCGGTTGCAGGACGCCATCGAGGGTCCGGCACGTGCGACGGTGACCTCGGTCGGCGGTTTCCTCACCGAGCTGATGGCCTTGGCCGTCTTCGGTTGTGTCGGCCTGGCTTCGGTGTGGCTGCCGATCCCGCCGACGGTTGCGCTGCTGGGCGTCCCGCTACTGGTGATCGCCGCCTTGTTCCCGGCCTGGCTGCCGCGTGCCGGTTCAGACGACTGACGGTCGAGTGAGACTCGACCACAGCACCCCGCCCTGCGCGGCGAAACGTCGCGCGAGTTCGCGCCGCGCCTCATCGTCGCCCATCGAATTGTGCACGCAGAAATGACCTTCCGCGACGGTCAGCACCTTCACATTGATCAGGCGGATGGCGGAGAGCGGTCCGCGCACCGCCGCGGGTAGTTCGTCATCCACCAGACCGAGCATGACCACGAGGGCGCCGTTCTCGTCCAGATAGGTATCGGCCGCCTCGCCGGGCAGCCGCGCCTCGTCGAGCTGAATGGTGATGATCCTGTGCCGATCCAGCATATCGGGGACCTGGAAGCCGTACTGCGCCACCAGATTCGAGACTGTCATGACGGTCTGACCCAGCCAGGAGGTAGCGACCGTGAGCGTATCGCTGTCGATATGAATATCGGGCGAGATACCGAACACCTCGAGCTCGTACCCATTCGTCGGCTCCGCATCGTCCCACTCCGTCGGATCGGCGAGCCCGCTACTGGCCACCAGCAGCGCATCCTCCCGCCGGACAATGGCATGCGCCTGCCGCACCGCCGGCCAACTGGGCCCACCCAGAAACGAGGGATTGATCAAATGGGCGATCACATCGACATCGGGCGTCCCCCAGGATTCCCACGCGGAGCTCAGCACCCGGCACGTCTCAGCGGCATACGTCTCGCCGACGATAGATTCGGTCACGTCCCTAACGTAATCCACTCCACCCCAACAACTCCCGTCCCGCCAACCGCCCCTCTCCGCGTATTCCTCCCCCACCTGGGCAGTTGTTCACCAGGAACTGGTTGCGGATTCTTCTCGGCCGATGCCGCCACCAGTTCCTGATGATCTTGAAAGTCTGTTGTGGTTCGGGCTGCACGGCCCGACGTTGTCGGTCGCTCGGTATGGCAGCGCGTGTCGCGCGGGCGAGCGGGGAGAATCTGGCGAATGGTGATGCGGCGGCGAGTGGGGTTGGTGCTGGGGGGTGGTATCGGCGCGGGGGTGGCGGTACAGGCGCGGGTGAACGGGGTGCTGGGGGAGCGGTTGCAGGATGGGGTGGCGGCGGCGGTGATCAGTTTCGGGGTGGGATTGGTGCTGGTGGGGGTCGGATGCGTGGGCAGTGGGCGGTTGCGGGCGGGGGTCGGCCGGGCGTGGGCGGCGCTGCGGGCGGGGGAGTTGCGGTGGTGGCAGCTGCTGGGCGGGTTGTGCGGGGCGTTCTTTGTTGCCTGCCAGGGACTTACCGTCGCGGCGATCGGGGTTACCGCATTCACGGTGGCGGCGGTGGCGGGCCAGGTGACGAGCAGTCTGGTTGTCGACCGCCTGGGGGTGGGCCCGCGCGGCCGGACGCCGGTGACCCTATTGCGTTCCGTGGGAGCGGGATTGGCGCTGGTCGCGGTGCTCGTATCGGTCATCGGGCGAACCGATGAGGCCGGCGGTCTTTCGGCGCCGGAGGCATTCCGGGGCGTCCCGCACGTATTGCTCGTTCTGCTCCCGCTGATCGCCGGCGCCGGGACGGCGTGGCAGCAGGCAGTGAACGGCCGAGTGGGTGCGGTCGGTGGTCCGCAGTCGGCGACGCTCGCCAATTTTGTGACCGGGTGTGCGGCACTGCTGCTGGTCGAGGCTGCGGTGATCGCCGGGAGTGGTTGGCCCGGCGGGTTTCCCAGCGAGCCCTGGCTGTACCTCGGCGGTGTCATCGGAGTGGTGTTCATCGCGCTGGCTGTCGTGGTGGTGCGCTGGATCGGAGTGCTGCTGCTCGGGCTCACCTCGGTGGCCGGTCAGCTGCTGATGTCGCTGCTGCTCGATGTGGTCGCACCGACCGGGGCGGGAGTTTCCGCGCTGGCGGTGGTCGGCTGTGCGCTCACCTTTGTCGCGGTAGCGGTGGCCGCGCGCACTTGACCGAACGGTCGGTGTGCTTCTCCGTCCCGAACATCTTCGAAAACTGTTCGTGTCATTATGGTTTGGGCCACTCCCGCGCTGTGTCATCGTGCGAATATGACGATCGAATACGGAGTGTGGGGGCTACGGCTGGCGCTCGGTGTGGTGTTCGGGCTGTCGGCGGCGGGGAAATTCGCCGATCTCGCGGGCACGCGGACGGCGGTGGGGGAGTTCGGGATTCCGCTGCGCTGGGTACCCGCCACCGCATGGGGCCTGCCGGTGGCGGAGGCGGCCGTCGCCGCGGGACTACTGCCACCGTGGACGGCCGCCCCCACCGCGCTGGTGGCGGTGCTGCTGCTCCTGGTGTTCTCGGGCGCGGTGGCGCGATTGCTGCGACAGGGAAAACACCCGGCGTGTTCGTGCTTCGGCGCGGCGAGTTCGGCACCCATCGGCGTGCGGACGCTGGTGCGCAATGCAGTCCTGCTACTGCTCGCGGTGGCCGTAGTGGCTGGTGCGCTGCGATATTCGCATATCCCCGAGGTCCTGCCGATGGATCGCGCCGTCGGCATGGCGGTGGTCGCCGTATTCGCGGCTGCCCTGGCATGGCTGTGGAGCGAGGTGCGGGCATTGCGAAGGCGCCTGGATCAGCAGGCGCTGTCGGCACTGGGTGCGGAGGGCTTGCCGGTAGGCGCGGTGGCGCCGGAGTTCGAATTGCTGAATATGTCGGGCGGCCGGACGAACCTGGAATCCCTGCTGTCCTCCGGCCGTGCGCTGCTGCTGGTATTCGTCCACCCCGGCTGTGAGATGTGTGCCGCGCTGGCCCGCGAATTGCCGCGCTGGCAGGTGCGTTCGGCGGATGCACTGACAGTCGCGGTGCTCGGCAACGGCGAGGTCGAGCCACATGCGGTGTGGGCGCGGGAGCAGAGGCTGGGCGATATCCCCATGCTGGTGCAGCAGGGCAATGAGGCGGCGCTGCGGTATCGGGTGCGGGGTACACCGTCCGGGGTGCTGATCACGGGGGACGGGAAGATCGCGGCCCCGGTGGCGCGCGGTGCGATGGCGATTCGCGATCTGATCGGCCTGGCGAAACCGACTGCCCCGCAAATTGGACCTCGGCGAAACGGTCGATTGGTACCGAATTCGCCATAGATACCCGGGTCGACTCGGCGAGGGCCCCGAGAAACGGTCCGGTCTCTTAATTCGCTTGTTACGCAATCGATTTCGGACGATCGTGCGCTTCGATGCACTTACCATCAAGAGGCAGGTGCTTTTCGTTTCGATCGCTCGGCCGAGAGGAAATGTCATGGCCTACTTCGCATTTACCGATTACTCCGGCAAGGAATTCGTTTTCAAGCTGACCAATGATCAGCGTATTGCCGAGGCTCGCCGGATCCTGTCCGGGGAGGAGACGATGTCGATCCATGTGCTCGGGCGGATCCGGAAGCGGCAGGAAGCCTACAACCCGGGTTGGAGCTTCTCCCTCGATCCGGACACCATCAGCTTCTTCACCATGGCGATCGAGGTGTGCGACTCCAGCATCGAGTACACCGAAGACCATCTCGATGAGGCCTGTGGCGCTTTCCTGCCGGGCTGCATGTGGTGTCCGTGGTCTTCACGTCTCACCCGGGAACTGCAGGACTCGGACGTGCAGGGCTGACCTTCGAGTTACCGCTTCCGGCCGGCACCGGCATCGGTACCGGCCGGAAAGCACGTCAGGCGTCGATTTTCCGCGAGCGCAGCTCATGCCCCTTGGAGGTCTTGCAGCGCCCGGATTCCAGATCCCACTGCCACCCGTGCAGATTGCAGGTGAGCGTATTGCCCTCCACCACACCGAATTTCGACAGATCGGCCTTCAGGTGCGGGCAGCGCCGCTGTATTTCCCAGCCGTCGAGTTCCGTCGAGGCCGAATCGTCGTGCGCCTCGGAGAACCAGCCGTCGGCGTAGGCGATGCGCTCGTCGGTGAGGCATTTGAAGAATGTGTAGAGGAATTCGTTGTATCCGCCGATGCGCCAGGTGGTGAAGCGCGTCGACAGGAAAATGGTGTTGACCCAGTCGGGCTCGTTATCGCGCAGTACGGTGCGCACCAGCTGCGGGTCGATACGGAACCCGTAGCGCTGCTTGCCTTCTCCCTCGATCGGCGCCCGCACAATGCGCTTGGGGAAGTCCAGCACCACGGTCTCCTCGCCCATGACCAGGGCGACCGTATAACCGATGCCGTCGCAGATGAGGTCGCTCTGCGCCATGATCGGCTCGAACAGCTCCCGCAGCTGCGGCAGCAGTGGTCCCTCTCCCGTTGCCCAGGAAGCCTTTTCGGCGGCGAGCACGGGCGCCATGCGTTCCGCCATAGCGGCGATATAGGCGGCCTTGTCGCCGTAGACGGTATCCGGATCGACCGGATGTGTCAGCGCCGAGAGTTCCTTACCGCGCAGATCGGCGGTCGAACCGGGCAGCATGAGCAGCCCGCCCTCATTGCCGTGAATCCGCATCTGCTCCAGGAACACGATCTGATCGGGGAAGATATTGCCTTCATCGCCGCGATCGTCATTGAGATAGCGCAGTTCGTCGTCGAGGAACACCGGCGGCCCGGCGGACGGCACCACCCAGGTGGCTCCGACCTGTTCGATATAGGACCGGCACCGGTCCATACCGCGCTGCCGCTTCTGCTTGCCGAAGTTGGACTTGGTCTTGGCCGGAATGTCGTAGACCATCGGGTACCAGATGGCGCCGGAGTACTGCAGCAGGTGGATATCCACATGCCCGAACGAATCGTGCAGCACATCCATATCGACGGGCCGGGCGTCGTTCATGTTGAAGCACACGGTTTCACCGTCGGCGATGACGATGCCGGAGTCGCCGATGGGCCCGTCGGCGGGCGCGCGCAGCGCGATGATCATGATGTCGAGCTCACCGCCCGGACCGGTGATCGTGTGCTTGACCGAATCCTCGGTCTCGAAGAACCTGTGGAAGCCCAGCGCCTCGAGCTCCCGCTTCAGATCCGGCACCGGATAGTCCGGCAGCAGGACCGTGGCGTCCTTATTGACCTTGTCCGCCAAATGCTTCGCGTCGAAGTGATCGCGGTGCAGGTGCGATACGTACAGGAAATCGCAGTTGCCGAGGTCGTCCCAATCCAACTGCGTATTGTCCGGGAACGGGAACCAGGACGCGAAATACGCCGGGTTGACCCAGGGATCGCACAGGATCGTCCCCGCTGCGGTTCGAATATGGAATCCGGCGTGTCCGACGCTGGTGATCTGCACGAGCTGCTTCCTCCTCGACCGTTACCAGCCACCCAGCGTACTGGCTACTCCGAGACGTCGCCGATGCAGTAACCCTCGGTGCCGGACTTCAGGGTGAATGTCCGGTTTTGTGTGTTTCCGGCACGGTCCGTCACGGATGCCGTGACGCTGATATAGCCGTCACGGAGTGATTCGGACTTCATCGAATCCTCTCCGAAGGACTTGAGCCGGGGGAGACCGGCCTGATTCACGGCGAGCGGCGGGGCGGTGAAGGTGCCGGTGCCTTCCGGATCCCAGGCGCGCGGGGTCGCGGCGCAGACCAGCGGACTTCCGCTCTCCTGATCAGCCGGATCCGGAATCCCGGTCAGCCGCGACAGATAGCGCCGCACCGTGCTGACGGCAGCGACGGATTCGGGGTCGGGCGTGGCGGCCGCGGAGGTGGTCGGCGGCGCGGGCGCGAGGGCGACCGAGGTGCTCGTCACGGTCGCCGACGCAGCCGGCTTATCGGATTTGGTGCTGTAATCGGTGCCCTCGATACCGACGTTCGAATCGCAACCGCTGCTCAGGCAGGCGATTGCCACTGCGGCACTTCCGACCAGTCCCTTGCGAAGGGCGTCACGCAGTCCTGTTCGGGTGTTCTCCACTCGGACGAACCTCTTTCGTGTCTTCGGTTGTTGCCTGGGTCACTGGTGCTCACCGGCGTTGCGACTACGCTAGCGGAATTGTGGAACCCGTCTACTTCCCGATCATCGGGCTGGCTCGCACCGTCTTCGCGCTGCAGGGTCTGAAGTTCACTGTCACTGGCGACGAAAATATCCCGGCGAACGGTGGTGCGGTCATCGCGATCAACCACACCGGGTACATGGACTTCACGTATGCGGGCCTGCCTGCGCGTACGCCGAAGCGCTATGTCCGTTTCATGGCGAAGAAGGAGGTTTTCGACAATGCTGTCTCGGGCCCGGTCATGCGGGCGCTCAAGCATATTCCGGTCGATCGCGCCGCCGGGGCGGACTCGTATCACGAGGCCGTGAATCGACTGCGCGCCGGTGAGCTGGTCGGCGTGTACCCCGAGGCCACCATCAGCCGCAGTTTCGAGTTGAAGGAATTCAAGTCGGGTGCGGCACGCATGGCGATCGAGGCCGATGTCCCGATCGTCCCGATGGTCATCTGGGGGGCGCAGCGCGTGTGGACCAAGGGCTATCCGAAGCGCCTGGGTCGCACCAATACTCCGATCTCCATCGAGGTCGGCGCACCCATCCCGCCGTCCGAACCGGCCTCCGCACTGACGGAACAGCTGCACGCCAGCATGTCGGCCATGCTGCTGAACGTGCAGAAGGACTACGTGCACGAACAGGGCGCGTACTGGGTTCCCGCCCGGCTGGGCGGCAGCGCGCCGACCCTCGAGGAGGCGAATGCCCTCGACGTCGCCGAGGCCGAGGAGAAGGCCGCCCGTCGCGCGCAGAGCAGCGAATAGCACACGGCGTGAGCCGGCGTTGATCGTGTGAACTGAAAGAGGTGGCGGCGCGCGGGTCCGGACGATCCGTTGCGCTGCCACCTCTTTCAGTCGAACGCGGCCCTTCCCGCCCTTGATGAGGAGGGTGAAGATCGGGAGGAGCCGCGGGCTTTCGGGTTATTCGACCGCGACCGCCGCCTTGCTTGTCATGGCCTCCGCGGCCGTGACCGCGTCCGCCGGTTCGGGTTTGGCGGCCGGCATGCTGACGTGGTCGAGCACATAGGCGGTTTCGCTGTGCACAGCCAGGTCGAGGCCCATGGCCTCGCTCTCCGCATCGGCCCGGATGCCACCGAAGCGCTCCATGACCTTGGCGATGCCGAGGGTCACCACGAACGTGTAGGCGAGCACCGCGAGCACGGCGACCGTCTGCCGCCACAGCTGATCCAGACCGCCGCCGTAGAACAGTCCGGCCACGGCATTGGGCGCCGAGCCGTCGGCCAGCAGGCCGATGAGCAGGGTGCCGATAATGCCGCCGGTCAGGTGGATGCCGACCACGTCGAGCGAATCATCCAGTCCGAAGCGGTATTTCAGCGAGACGGCGAAGCAGCACGCCACACCGCAGACCGCGCCCACGATGAGCGCGCCCATGGGCGAGACCGCGCCGCAGGCGGGGGTGATGCCGACCAGCGCCGCGATCAGGCCGGACGCACCGCCGAGTGAGGTGGCATGCCCCTCCTTGAACTTCTCCACGACCAGCCAGCCGCAGATGCCCGCGCAGGAGGCGGCGAGGGTATTGAGCACCACCACGGATGCGGGGTTGCCCGAGGACAGCGCCGAGCCGCCGTTGAAGCCGAACCAGCCGCAGAACAGAATGCCCGCACCCAGCATGGTCAGCGGAATGCTGTGCGGCCGAGGCGAATTCGGGAACACCTTACGCTTGCCGAGCACCAGCGCCAGTGCGAGCCCGGCGATGCCGGCATTGATGTGCACCGCGGTGCCGCCGGCGAAGTCGATGGCCTTGAGCTTATTGGCGATCCAGCCGCCGTGTACCGAGCCGTCCTTGCTGTCGAAGGCGAAAACCCAGTGTGCGACAGGGAAATACACCAGCAGCGCCCAGATCCCGGCGAAGGTCATCCAGGAGCCGAACTTCATGCGGTCGGCCACCGCGCCCGCGATCAGCGCGACGGTCAGTGCGGCGAACAGCAATTGGAAGGCCGAGAAGATGGCCGGTGGCAGTCCGGGGGTGGCGGGTGCGTCGAGGAGTTTCGACGATCCGAAGTATTCCAGCGGATCACCCAGCAGGCCGAGGCCGCCGAGTGAGTTTCCGAAGGAGGCCGAGTAGCCGACGATGATCCACAGCACGCCCACTACCGCGAGTGCGCCGAAGACCATCATGGCCATGTTCAGTGTGTTCTTGACGCTGACCATGCCGCCGTAGAACAGCGCCAGTCCCGCCACCATGATCGACACGAGGGCGAAGGCGGCGAGCATCCACGCGGTGTCTGCCGCGGCTACTGCTTGTTCCATGTTTCACCTGACTTAGAAACGGATTCCATACCAACGGATGTCCTGAGGGGAATCACCGTTGCATGGGAGTAGACCATCGCGGATGTTGCGCCGTGGTACGTGACTGTGAAAGCTACGTAAACCGACGTGCTTCTCGCCGCCCCATATGGTTTCATGACAATCAACAGTGATTCACTGTAGAAGACATGAGAGTTTCGAGCCGAGGGATGCCATATGACCGACACCGCCGAGTTCCTGATCATCGGAGGCGGCCTGGAGGGGCTCGCCATCGCCTGGTCCCTGGCCGAGCGCGGTGCCACCGATATCGTGCTGCTGGAACGGAATTCGCTCTGCTCGGGTATGACCGGCAAGTCCAGCGGCGTGGTCCGCTGCCACTACGGCGCACCCTCGCTGGCGGCCATGTCCTGGTGGTCGGTGCCGTTCTTCGAGAACGCGACCGAGATCCTCGGGGACGATCTGGGTTTCCGGCAGTGCGGGTACGCGGTCGGCGTCGGCGCGGACAATCTGGATCCGCTGAAGGCGAATGTGGCCATGCAGCAGGCCCTGGGCATCGAGGTGGATCTGCTCGCCCACGACGATATGGCCGCCCTGTGGCCCGGCCTGCGGGTCGACGATTTCGCCGCCTTCGCCTACGAACCCCGTGGTGGGCGGGGTGAGGCGTATCTGACCGGTATGGCGTTCGCCGCGGCGGCACGCGCACTGGGTGTGCGGATTCGCCAGCAGACACCCGTGGTCGAGCTGCTCACCGCGGCGGGCCGCGTTGGTGATTCCGCGGCGGGCCGCGTGATCGGCGCGAAGCTGGCCGACGGCACCGAGGTGCACGCCGGAACCGTGGTGCTGGCAGCCGGTCCGTGGACTCCCGCACTCGCCGCGACCGCCGGTGTGGACGTCCCCGTGAAAGCCCAGCGCGCCCAGCTGATCATGATCGATCAGGGCGAACCGCTCCCGCAGGTCCCGGTGCTCTCTGATCTGGTGAGTCTGCAATACCTGTGCCGGGAGCCCAATGGTGAACTGCTGGCGGGCAATAGCGATCACGCCGTCCCCGAGTACCTCGATCCGGACGACTTTGTGAACCGCGCCGATGATTCCACCGTCGAGAAGGTGGTCGGCAGACTGGAACACCGGCTCCCGCAGATGCCGGATCCGCGCATTACCGGCAGTTATGTCGGCGCGTACGACGTCACCCCCGACTACAACCCGATCATCGGCCCCGCGCCGGCGCCGGGTCTGTTCCTGGCCACCGGCTTCTCCGGCCACGGCTTCAAGATCTCCCCGGCGGTCGGCCGACTGGTCGCGGATCTGCTGCTGCACAACGGAACCGAGCTCCCGAATGTCGAGGCCGCCGACTTCCGCTACGAGCGTTTCGCCGAAGGCCGCCCCCTGCTGAGTCCGCACCCGTATGTGGGCGCGGGCGAAATGCGCTGAACCTCAATCTCATCCGAACCCTGCTGCTTCAGGAGCCGATATGGCGACAGATACCACCGCCACCGTCACGCCGATCACCACCCACCGCACCCTGTCCGAACAGGCGCGTGCCACCGGCACCACCTTCATTCTGGCCGTCTTCACCACCCTGTCCGGCAAGCCGTGCGCGAAACTCGTTCCGGTCCAGGCGGTCGGCCAGCTCGAGGCGGACGGTGTCGGCTTCGCCGGCTATGCGGCCGGAATGATGGGCCAGCAGCCGCGTGATTCGGATCTGGTCGCGATTCCGGACGCGTCCACCTTCATTCCGATTCCCTTCGTGCGTCCCGGCCTGGCCATGGTGCACTGCACGCCGCATGTGGAGGGCAGGCCGTGGCCGTTCGCGCCGCGAGTCATCCTGCAGCGCAACCTCGCCCGCGCCGCCGAACTCGGATACACCGTGAAGGTCGGGGCCGAGATCGAATACTTCCTGGTGGACAAGGGTCCGAACGGCCTGATCCCCGCCGACGCCGCCGATGTGAGCCTGCAACCGTGTTACGACGCCCGCGATGTGACGCGTATGTACGACCATCTGGCCGAGGTGTCGGAGGCCATGAACACGCTCGGCTGGGGCAATTACGCCAGCGATCACGAGGATGGCAACGGGCAGTTCGAGCAGAATTTCGACTACGCCGAAGCCATGATCACGGCGGACCGGGTGATCACCGCCCGCTATCTGCTCTCGGTGATCGCCGAAAAGCGCGGTATGAAGGCGACTTTCATGCCGAAGCCGTTCACCGACCGCACCGGTACGGGCATGCACATGCACCTGTCGCTCTGGTCGGGCGATCATCCGCTCTTTCCGGATGCCGACGATCCGCGTGGGCTCGGATTGTCTTCCACCGCATACGGTTTCCTCGCAGGCATGCTCGACCACGCCTGTGCCCTGCAGGGAGTGATCGCCCCGACCGTCAACTCCTACAAGCGAACCGGCGCGACGAGCACCGCCAGCGGCGCGACCTGGTCCCCGCGCTACGCCACCTACGGCGGCAATGACCGCACCCACTACCTGCGGGTACCCGATCAGCACCGGGTGGAACTGCGCGGAGCGGACGGCTCCGCCAACCCGTACCTGGCCATGGCCGCCTCGATCGCCGCCGGACTCGACGGCATAGACCGCGAACTCGACCCCGGCACACCCGGCGAACAGCGCGGCGACATGCTGCCCATGACCCTCATCCACGCCATGGACGCCATGGAATCGGATCCGGTGGTCACCGCCGCCCTCGATGTGGCCGGCCCCGGCGTCGCCGCCTACTTCGCCGAACGCAAACGCGAAGAGTTCTTCACCTGGCACAACACGGTTTCCGACTGGGAGATCGACCAGTACCTCACGGCCTTCTGACCCCCCGGCCTCGACCTCGAAAGGAAGGTGATCCCGGATGTGCGGCATAGTCGGCCTGCACCTGCGTGACCCCGCCCTGTACCCACAGCTCGGCACACTGCTCACAGGCATGCTGGACCAAATGTGTGACCGCGGCCCGGATTCGGCCGGCATGGCCGTCTACGGCGACCCCGTCTGGTCTCCGCCCGGCACAGTCACAGTCACCCTGCTCGACAGTCCCGTCCCGGCCGCCCAACTGGCCGAAAAGCTCACTGCCGCAATGGGTGTGCCGGTTACAGCCATAGACCTGAACCCCACAATCCTGCTCCACGCCGAAGTAGCCTCCCTTCAGTCCGCCACCCTCTCGTCATCCCGGCGCGCTTCTCGGCCGGGATCCACACCGGCACAGCAGGACTCCGGTGCAGCGGGAACCTCCGCGGGTGAAGCCGACGCCCTGGTGCAAGCGATCCGATCCATCGCCCCGAGCGCCCGCGTCATCGGTTTCGGCCCCGGCCTCGCAGTACTCAAAGGCGTCGGCAATCCGACAACCCTGGCCAACGGCTTCGGCCTCCCGCAGGCGCAGGGCTGGCAGGGTGTCGCGCACACCCGCATGGCCACCGAATCCGCCGTCACCGCCGAGGGTTCCCATCCCTTCTCGGTGGGCCCCGGCCAATGCCTGGTGCACAACGGATCCTTCAGCAATCACATGAGCATCAAGCACGAATTGCAGCGCGCCGGCATCGAATTCGACAGCGAGAACGACACCGAGGTGGGTGCGCGCTTCGTCGCGCAGCAGCTGGCGCAGGGCGCTGACCTGGAGAAGGCGCTACTCCTGCTCAACGACGTCTTCGACGGCTTCTACACCCTGCTCGTCTCCACCAGCGATTCCTTCGCGGTGGTCCGCGATGCCATCGCGTGCAAGCCCGCCATCATCGCCGAAACCGATCGGTGGGTGGCCATGGCATCGGAGTACCGCGCACTCGCCGATCTCCCCGGCGTGGAGCAGGCCCGAATCTTCGAACCCGAACCGGAAGAGGTGTACGTATGGCGGCGATCGTGAGTGAGCGCACCGTGCTCGATGTGGCCGAGTCCGGCACCCGCGCAGTGAATTCCGCGCTCATGGCAGCAGATGTCCCGGCGGCGGTCACCCTGGCGAACCCGCGTGGCGCACACGCCCTGGCCTGCGGGCTCGACCGCGATATTGCGGTCACGGTCGAAGGCCACGTCGGCTACTACTGCGCGGGCATGAACCAGCACGCCACTGTGACAATCGACGGCAGCGCCGGTGTCGGCGTCGCGGAGAACATGATGTCCGGCACGGTCCGGGTGCGCGGCGATGCCTCGCAGTCGGCGGGCGCGACCGCCCATGGCGGACTGCTCGTCATCGAGGGCAATGCCGGTGCGCGCTGCGGCATTTCGATGAAGGGCGTCGACATCGTCGTAGGCGGCAATATCGGCCATATGAGCGCCTTCATGGGCCAGGCCGGCCGCCTCGTCGTCCTCGGCGATGCCGGTGAAGCCCTGGGCGATTCCCTCTACGAGGCCCGAATCTACGTCCGCGGCAAGGTCGCCTCCCTCGGCGCGGACTGCGTCCGCAAACCCATGCGCCCCGAACACCTCACCGAACTCCGCGACCTGCTCACCACCGCCGGCTTCGATGCCGACCCCGCCGACTTCACCCGCTACGGCTCCGCCCGCCACCTCTACCACTTCCACGTAGACAACGCCGCCGCCTACTGACCGCCCCGCCCCCAACGCCCGCCCATCCCATCCCATCCCATCCACATCCGCCCACCCCGCGCCCAACCGAACAGCCCGCCCAGCCCCGAACAGCCCGTGCCTTCCCGACCAACTCGTGCCGGACCGAACAGCCCGCCTCGGACCGGAACTGCGCCTGCAGGGGCTGTTCGAAGCAGACAGAGCCTGTTCGGTGCCAGGCGGACGTACCCGGTCGGCGGCACCCGCCGATCCCTTCGACAGGAGTCCGAATCCATGACTCGCCCGAATCCCGCGCTCCGCGAATCCGCGACGTTCGATCGTCGCGCCATTGCCGAGATCCAGCGCGCCGCGGAGACCGGTATCTACGATATTCGCGGCTGGGGTGCGAAACGCCCACTGCCGCACTTCGATGATCTGCTGTTCCTGGGCGCGTCCATGTCCCGCTATCCGCTCGAGGGGTATCGGGAACGTTGCGACACCGATGTGGTGCTCGGCGACCGGCATGCGAAACATCCACTGCACCTGGATATTCCGATCACCATTGCGGGCATGAGTTTCGGTGCGCTGTCGGGCCAGGCCAAGGAGGCGCTCGGCCGGGGCGCGAGCCTGGCCGGTACCTCCACCACCACCGGTGACGGCGGTATGACCACCGAGGAGCGCGGGCAGTCCAAACATCTGGTGTACCAGTATCTTCCGTCCCGATACGGCATGAACCCCGATGATCTGCGCAAGGCCGATGCCATCGAGATCGTGCTCGGCCAGGGCGCGAAGCCGGGCGGCGGCGGCATGCTGCTGGGGCAGAAGATCAGCGCGCGGGTGGCCGGAATGCGCACGCTGCCCGAGGGTATCGATCAGCGCAGCGCCTGCCGCCATCCGGACTGGACCGGTCCGGACGATCTGGCCATCAAGATTCTCGAACTGCGGGAGATCACCCAGTGGGAGAAGCCGATCTACATCAAGATCGGCGCGACCCGCACCTACTACGACGTCAAGCTCGCGGTGAAGGCGGGCGCGGATGTGGTCGTGGTCGACGGCATGCAGGGCGGAACCGCCGCCACCCAGGACGTTTTCATCGAAAACGTCGGCATCCCCACCCTTGCCGCCATTCCCCAGGCCGTTCAGGCGTTGCAGGAGTTGGGTGTTCACCGCAAGGTCCAGCTCATCATCTCCGGCGGCATTCGCACCGGCGCCGATGTCGCCAAGGCCATGGCCCTCGGCGCGGACGCCGTCGCCATCGGCACCGCGGCCCTGATTGCCCTGGGCGACAACAGCCCCCGCTTCGCCGCGCAATACGAGGCGCTCGGCTCCGCCCCCGGCTTCTACGACGATTTCCAAGACGGCCGCGACCCCGCCGGCATCTCCACCCAAGACCCCGAACTCGCCAAAAACCTCGACCCCGTGGAAGGCGGCCGCCGCCTCGCCAACTACCTCCGCGTCCTCACCATGGAAGCCCAGACCCTCGCCCGAGCCTGCGGCAAATCCCACCTCCACAACCTCGAACCCGAAGACCTCGTCGCCCTGACAGTGGAAGCCGCCGCCATGGCGCGAGTCCCGCTGGCAGGCACCACCTGGATCCCCGGAGCGCTCGCATGAGCCTGCCGGATGCCCCGAAGTCACTGCCCACCAGTGCAACAGCACTATCCGACAGCGGACCGGCGCAGTTGGATAGCGAGCCGACGCTCGAGGCCGGTGGACCGGCGCCGTACAGCAGTGGAGCGGCGGGGCCGGCCGGCTCGACGGACTCGTTGGAGGTTCGGACCGCATCGGCTGATGGGCGTACGAGGCGCGCTGCCGGTCGGGCAGTAGCCGACCCACGCATCGCGGCAGCGGCATTCGATCCGCTGTGGGAGGAGATTCTCGCGGTGGGGCGGGACGGCGGCACCGGGGGTTATCGGCGCTATGCCTGGTCGGATGCGGATCTCACACTGCGCGAATGGTTTCGGGGGTGCGCGGGG
Organism: Nocardia sp. NBC_01327; assembly: GCF_035958815.1. Lineage (NCBI taxonomy): Bacteria > Bacillati > Actinomycetota > Actinomycetes > Mycobacteriales > Nocardiaceae > Nocardia > Nocardia sp. NBC_01327. Next base: position 626,474 of record NZ_CP108383.1, read on the forward strand.
GCGCGATCGATGGACGTGGAGGAGGACCGGAACGGGAATCTCTGGGCCTGGTGGCTGCCGCGCGATTGGGTGGGTGATCCCAAGGGGGCCTTTGTCACCGGGTCACATCTGGATTCGGTGCCGGACGGCGGGGCTTTCGACGGACCATTGGGAATAGTCTCGGCGTTCGCGGCAGTCGATCTGCTGCGGGCGCGGGGTATCGAGCCGTCGATTCCCCTTGCGGTGGTGGCCTTCTCGGATGAGGAGGGTGCGCGATTCGGGGTGGCCTGCATCGGTTCGCAATTGGCGACCGGCACGCTGGCTCCGGAGCGTGCGCTGGGCCTGCGCGATATCGACGGAATCACGTTGGCGGAGGCCCTGACTCGGGCGGGCCGCCGCCCGGAGCAACTGGGAGTGGACACCACCCTCACCGATCGCGTCGGCGTCTTCATCGAGCTGCACATCGAGCAGGGTCGCGCCCTCGACCTGGTCGACAGCCCGCTGGCGCTGGCCTCGTCGATCTGGCCGCACGGCCGCTGGGAATTCGACTTCACCGGCGAGGCCAACCACGCCGGTGCGACTCGCCTGGTCGACCGCCACGACCCCATGCTGGCCTTCGCCTCCACCGTGCACACGGCTCGTGCGGAGGCGGTAGCCCGTTCGGCGGTAGCGACTTTCGGAAAGGTGCTGGTCTCTCCGAACGGCACCAACGCGATTCCCTCGCGGGTCCGCGCCTGGCTCGACGCCCGTGCTGCCGACCAACCGACTCTGGAACTGATGGTCTCGCGCATCACCGCCGCCGCCCGTGGTCACGCCACCATCGACGGTATCGATCTACAGGTGGTGGCCGAATCCATCACCCCCATAGTCGAATTCCCGGCCGAGCCGCGAGAACGCCTCGCGCGGACCCTCACCCATCTCGGCGATATCCCCGTAATCCCCACGGCCGCAGGCCATGACGCGGGCATCCTCTCCGACAGCGTGCCCACCGCCATGCTCTTCGTCCGCAACCCCACCGGCGTCTCGCATTCCCCCGCCGAGCACGCCGAACCGGCGGATTGCCATGTGGGCGCGGCGGCTCTGGCCGATGTCATGGCGGCGTGGGTTACGGCAGAACCGGCCTGAGCGGTCAAAGATCGACCCGCGACGGCATTTATTGACTATCTGCCCCGATTTTTGTCCGCTCAGGCCGGGCGACTACTCCTCGCTGTGATTGTCGGGGTACGCGGTGATAGCCAGGAATCGAATCGGCAGCCGCACGAGATCATTCGGCCCGTGCGGCCCTTCACCGTCCAGCAGCAGCGCATCACCCGGCCGGAGCGTGTACTCGGAATCGCCGTGCCCGTAGACCATGACCCCCTCGAGCATGTAGAGCAGTTCCGTCCCCGCATGCTGGAACAGTGGGAACGTCTCACTGGCCTCGGTGAGCGTGACGAGCACCGGCTCCAGCCGCTTGTGCTGTCCCCGCAGTGCGCCGAGCAATTCGTAGTGATGCCCCACCCGAGTACCGCGCCCGACGATCCGCGCACCGTTCCCGGCGGGGGTGAACACCGCCTCTCGCGCCGTATCCGCACCCCGGAACAGTGAAGTCACCGGCACATCCAACCCCGAAGCCAGCCGCGCCAAAGTCGAGAGGCTGCACGAGGTCTGCGCATTCTCGATCTTCGAGAGCATGGCCTTGGATATCCCGACCTTGGCCGCCATATCCCCCACCGACAACCCGCTGGCCAACCGCAGCGCCCGCACCTGTTTCCCGATGATCCGCTCGAGATCCACCCCCGTAGGCGTATCAGCGGAAATCTCCCGCTGCACCGGGGCGGGATCGCCATTGTCACGGTGTTCAACCCGGCCTGTCATACGCCGATCCTATCCCGAGTTTCCTACCAGTTGACGATGACTACCACCTCAGGATCGCCCCGCTCAACTGGGGTCGGACCCCCGAACAGCGGACAGCCACACCGCCGCAGCCGCAGCGACAACAGTCGCGCCGGCAAACGCCGCCGCCCCACCCCCCGCCACGTAGACCCACAGCAATCCCGCAATCGGCCCCGCGACAGCGGACTGCCCATCCAGCAACAACCGCCGCCCGAACCGCGACACCCTCACCGCATTCGCCGCAGCCCCCTCATCCGCCCGACTCGGATTATCGATAAGCCTTCCCACCGGCTCACTACTCCGCAACCGCCCCGAAGGAAACACCCGCCCTCCCGCAACAGTCACCGTCCGCCCAGCCAATTCCGCATTCGACTGCGGCAACGCCACCAGCGACGAATCGAAATACACCGGCAACCACCGAGTCCGCCCCCCGGTAGTGAACTCCAACCAAGACCGACTGACCAGCCGATGCTGCTGCCGCACCCTGCGCACCCCAACATCCCGACACGCACTACCCGACTTCGGCAACCCGACCGGCAGATACCCGAGCGCCCCAGTGAACTGAAAAGCGCTGTACCCCAGGATGATCAACCCGACCGCCCCGAGCGCGGCCACCTGCTCCGAGTCGCCGAACGGCGCCCAGGCGAGAGTTACCGCCAGAGCGCCGATCGTCACGATCACCGGGTAGGCCAGGGGGTGGCCTGTCCGGGAACTCACTTAAGGAAGCCGACCTTCGTGTAGTCGGGGGTGGCCAGTCCGAACGCACCCCAGTTGGCCAGGTCGATGCGCACGGCATGGGTGCCTGATGCCTGGTTGAGCATGACCGAATGCACCTCGGTCCAGATCATCTGATCGGCCTTGTTAGCGAGTTCGATGGCCTTGTCCGGGTCGAGCTCCGACAGCGTCTGGTCGATGACCGCATTGAGCTCGGGAGAGCCGATACGAGACTTGTTGCCCTGCCAGTTCTGCGGGTCGTAGTAGTACATCTGCCGCAGGACCTGCAGCGGCAGCACGCCGCCGGACAGTCCGTACTGGGCCAGATCGTAGTTGCCCGGATCGATCAGATTCGTGAAAAGCCCGGTGCCCGGCGCAGTTTGGATGATGAGCTTGACGCCGATCTTCTGCAGGTCCTGCTGGATGATCTTGGCGGTGTCCACCCAGGAGTCCTGCTGATACATGACGTCACGCAATTCCAGCTTGCGCCCGTCCTTTTCGCGGGTATCGCCCTTCATCACCCAGCCGAGCGCGTCGAGTTCCTTGCCGGCCGCGTCCAGGTCGAAGCCGACTACCGCCGAATTGTCCTGGTAGCCCTTCTGTCCCGCGATGTAGATGTGGTTGTTCAGCGGTTTGGGCTGATCCACGATGCCGTGCTGGAAGGTTTCGACGATGGTCTTGCGGTCGATGGCCTTGGCGATGGCCTGCCGCACCTTCACATCCTCGAGGATGGCGCCGGGCGCGCCGTTGAACGCGATGAGGCTGGTCGTCGGTTCGGAGGCCCGTCGGATCTCCACGCCCGGAGTGTTCTTGGCGCCGGTGACCGCCTCCAGCCCGGACATGTACGACTCGTCCAGCTCATTGTTCTGAATGGCCGGCAGAGTCGCGGTGTAATCGAGCACGCTGAAGGTGATGTTGTCCAGCTTCGGTACGTCACCCCACCATTTGGGGTTGCGGCTCAGGGTGATCCGATTCTGCGTGCGGTCGATATTCGAGATGATGAACGGCCCGGCGCTGACCGGCAGCGAATTGCGGGCCCAATCGTTGAACGCCTGCGGGGACTGGGTATCGGCCTTCGGATACAGGATTCCGAAGAGCCCCTTCCACTCTCCGTAGTTCTGCCGGAAGGTGACGACGGCCTGCCGATCATCGACGCCGCGCTCCACCTTGTCGACGTGGTCGTAACCGCCGCTCGAGGCGATCTGGTACGCGCTGTTGGTGCCGTTCAGCGCCTGCCACTCCGAACGCAGATCCTCCCAGGTGATGGGCGATCCGTCGGACCACACCGCCTTCGGGTTGATGGTGTAGGTGACAACCTGCTGCGGGCTGGTTCCGGTCAGTTGGATATCGGTGAAGTAGTCCTTGTCGACACTGAGTTCACCGGCGGCATCGGCGACGAAAGTCTGCGGCAATGTCGGGCTGACAACGCTATTGGCATCGGTGGTGTTGCCGTCGACGTGCAGGTTGTTGAACGACTCCGGGAAGGCGCTCAACGCCAGCCGCAGATTGCCGCCGTCCTTCAGATCTTCCACCGGATGCGGATTGATGGCATTGACGCTGGTGAGATCTACCGCGCCGGTCTGCACGGTGCTGTTGGAACTACAGCCGGAGGCGATCAAGCCGAGCGCGACCACCGGGATCGCGAGTCGAATCGTGGTCGAACGTATCCGCATGGACCGCTCCTTTCGCCGGGGACGGCTCGTGGTGGTTATTTCAAGAACCCGATCGAGGTGTAGTCGTACGAGGCCAGCCCGGGCGAACCGTAGTTGGCCAGCTCGGACCGTACCCCGTAGTTTCCTTCGTTCTGCAGCAGCGGCAGCGAGTGGCCCTCTTCGAAGACCTTGCGGTCCACCTGGTTCGCGAGCGCGATGGCCTGCTCCGGATCCAGCTCCGACAGGGTCTTGTCGATGAGGTCGTTCAGCTCCGGTGAGCCGATGCGCCCGTAATTGAGCTGCAGGTCATTGGGATACAGCCCGAAGATCTGCGGCAGGCTGTTGAAGACGAAAGCGTCGCCGGAGAGCGAGAACTGGCAGACGTCGAAGTCGCCGGGCTGAATGACATCGGTGAAGAAGCGCTGCGCCGGCCGGGTGTCGATGGTCATCTCGACCCCGATCTTGCCCAGGTCCTGCTGGATCAGCTTGGCGATCTGCACCCAGGTGTCATCGTTGTAGAAGACGTCCCGGATCACGAGCTTCTTGCCGTCCTTGAACCTGTTGTTGCCCTGGCGTATCCAGCCGAGCGCGTCGAGTTCCTTTGCGGCGGCGTCCGGATCGAAGCCCAGGCTGTTGTCCTGATAGCCGTGCTGGCCGCGCAGGAACACATGACTGTTGAGCGGCTCCGGCTTCTGGACGAGGCCGTTCTGCATGGTGTCCGCAATGCGCTGCCGGTCGATGGCCTTCGAGATCGCCACGCGCAGACCGGCATCGGAGAGTATCGAGCCCGGCGCGCCGTTGAAGGCGAAGTAGCGCCACCGGTTCAGCGGCGCATTGCGGATCGACACATCGGGTACCCCGCGCAGATTCTGCAGGTCGTCCACGGTGCTGAGCAGCGCCGCGTCGAGTTCCTTGTTCTGGACCGCCTGGGTCCAGGCATTGCGGTCCAGCACGCGGATGGTGACGGTATCCAGCTTCGGGGTATCGCCCCACCACTTCGGATTTCGGCTCAGCACGATCAGTCCGCCGGAGCGGTCGATGGACTTCAGTACGAATGGTCCCGAGGACAGCCCGAGACCGTTCACCAGCGATTTATTGAACGCATCCGGATCGGCCGTGGCGACCTTCGGGTACAGCATGGAATTGCCGGCGAACTGGCCGCGCCAGTCGGCGTACGGCTTGTCGAATGTGATCACCGCTTGCCGGTCGTCGACGCCGCGCTCCACCTTGGACACCCGGTCGAAGCCGTTGGTAATGGCGATGAGGAAGTCTTTGTTCTTGCCGCCCAGCGCATTCGCCTGCGAGGCGAGGTCCGTCCAGGTGATCGGCGAACCGTCGGACCAGACCGCCTTCGGGTTGATGGTGTAGGTGACCACCTGCGGATTCGTGGCGGTGAGCTGCACATCGGTGAAGTAGTCGTGATTGACGGTGAGATTGCCCGCCGCATCGGTGTTGTAGGCGCGCGGCATCATGAACCGGATGATGTCCGCGTAATCGCCGTCATTGCCGTCGATCTGGAGCGTATTCCAGTTCACGGGTATCTCGGGCGTGGCCAGCCGCAGATTGCCGCCGTCCTGGATGTCGTCGCGCGGATGCGGATTGATATCCGAGGCGGTGCCGAGCACGGCCGACCCGGTCGGCGCGGTGGTGCCGCCGCTACAGCCCGCCAGCGCCAGCCCGGCCACCAATACCAGTGCGGCGCATACTCGTCCACTACGCATCGGACACTCTCCTATCGGGTCGTGGCCGGAACCGGCACCGCGTCGATCAGCGCGCGGGTGTACTCGTGTTCCGGGGCGGCGAAAATGCGTTCCGCCGGACCGTATTCGACGATTTGCCCGCGATACATGACGGCGATGTCGTGGGCCAGATTACGCACCACCGACAGGTCGTGGGACACGAACAAATACGACAATCCGCGCTCGGCCTGCAGGTCACGCAAGAGGTTCAGGACGCCCGCCTGGATCGAAACATCCAGGGAGGACACGGGTTCGTCGAGGACCAGCAGTTCCGGATCCAGCGCCAGCGCACGCGCGACATTGATGCGCTGCTTCTGCCCGCCGGAGAAATCCGCCGGGTAGCGGTCGGCGTGCTCGGGCCGCAATCCGACCAGTTCCAGCAGTTCCGGGACCCGCCGATTGATCTCCTCGCGGGAGCGGCCGTTGATGCGCAGCGGTTCGGCGATGGCGTCGGCGACCGGCAGTCGCGGATCCAGCGAGGCCGAGGGATCCTGGAAGACGATCTGCATCTTGCGCCGGATCTCCCGGCGCTGCGGCGTGGTCAGTGTTGTCACATCGTGGCCGAGGATTTCGATGCTGCCGCTCTCCGGGCGCAGCAGATCCATGATCTGCGTGAGCGTGGTCGACTTGCCCGATCCGGATTCGCCGACCAGTGCCAGTGTCCGGCCCGCGCGCACTTCGAAGCTGATGCCGTCCACGGCCTTCACCTCGCCGGTCTTGCGGCGCAGCACCACGCCCCGGGTGATGGGGAAGGTCTTGTGCAGATCGGTCACCTTCAACACCACCTGTGATGTGTCGACCTCCGCGATCTGCTCCGGCGCCTCGATCTCCCTGTGGTAGGCCGTGAACAGCTGCTCGGAGCTGATCTCCGAGGTGCGGATGCAGGCGGCACGATGCCCGGGACCGGTGTCCTGCAGGGGTGGTTCGGCGGCCAGGCAGTCGTCGACGGCGACGGGACAGCGGGGCGCGAATGTGCAGCCCGGCGGCAGCGCGTGCATGGCGGGCGGGGCGCCCACGATCGGAATCAGCGCGGTCCGCGCCGGCCCGTCCATCCGCGGGATGGAGCCCAGCAGACCTACCGTGTACGGCATCCGCGGCTCGTGGAAAAGCTCTGCGGCCGGTGCGGTTTCGACGATCCGCCCGGCGTACATGACCGCCACGCGATCGGCCAGGGTCGCGGCGATGCCCATATCGTGGGTGATGAAAATGACGCCCGCACCGGTGATGTCGCGTGCCTTGCGCAGCAGATTCAGGATCTGCGCCTGCACCGTCACATCGAGGGCGGTGGTGGGTTCGTCGCAGATGATGAGTTCGGGATCATTGGCGATGGCCATGGCGATGACCACGCGCTGGCGCATCCCGCCGGAGAACTCGTGCGGGAACGATTTGGCCCGCACCGCCGGCTCGGGAATGCCGACCAGTTCCAGCAATTCGACGGCCTTGGCGGCGGCCTCGTGCTTGGTCATCTTACGGTGTGCCAGTAGCGCTTCCGCGATCTGATCGCCGATGCGATAGACCGGCGTGAGCGCCGACAGCGGGTCCTGGAACACCATGGACACCCGGCTGCCGCGCAGTGCGGACATCTCTTTGTCGCCCAGCCCCAGCAGTTCTCGCCCGCGCAACCGGATCGATCCGTGCACCCGCGCCTGTTCGGGCAGCAGTCCCATGATCGCCATCGAGGACACCGACTTGCCGGAGCCGGACTCGCCGACAATGGCCAGCACTTCACCGTCATTGACGGCGAAGTTCACACCGCGGACGGCATCGACCCGCCCTTCCTCGCCCGGGAAGGACACGCGCAGGTCCCCGACCTCCAGCAGCGGCGCGGTGGTCGTTCTCCGCCGCTCTGCCGAATCATCGCTCATGCCGGCACCTTTCGCTTCTTACCCGACTTGGCCCGCGCCCGCTTCGCGCCCGGGTCGAAGGCGTCCCGCAGCCCGTCTCCCATGAGGTTCGCGCACAGCACGATGGCGACCAGGAATCCGCCGGCGAACATGAACGTCCACGGGTAGGTCAGCGCCGACTTGCTGTAGGTGCCGATGAGCGAGCCCAGTGACACATCCGGCGGCTGCACGCCGAATCCGAGGAAGCTCAAACCGGTTTCGGCCATGACCGCGCCACCGACCGCGAGTGTGGTGTCGATGATCAGATAGGAGGCGATGTTCGGCACCACGTGCGTGGTGATCACCGTCCAGGTCGAGGCCCCCATATACCGTGCGGCACGGACGAATTCGCGCTCGCGCAGACTCATGGACAGCCCTCGGATGATGCGTGCGCTGATCATCCAGCCGAAGCCCGCGATGAGCAGCGTCAGCAGCACGATCGAGCCATTGCCCTTCGTCTTCGGCGCGAAGAGGGCGATCATGATGAAGCTGGGCACCACCAGCAGCAGATCGACCAGCCACATGATGGCCTTGTCGGTCCAGCCGCCGAGCAGTCCGGCCACCGATCCGGCGATGGTCGCGATGAAGGCGCCGATCAGGGCTGCGCCGAAGCCGATGATGAGCGACTTCTGCAGACCGCGCAGCGTCTGCGCGAGCACGTCCTCGCCGAGTGTTGTGGTGCCGAACCAGTGTTGCCCGTTCGGTGGCTGCAATTTCGCCGTGGGATCGATATCGGTGTAGTTGTACGACAGGAAGTGCGGCAGCGTGAACGCCACCACGAAAATCACCACCAGCACCACCGCGGCCGTCACCGAGGTCTTGTTGCGCAGGAAGCGCCGCCACACCAGCTTCCGTCGCCCGGTCGCCGCCTGCGGTGCGCCTTGAACGATGATCTCGACGTCTGTCATCCGACACGCACCCTGGGATCGAGAATCGCGTAGACGATGTCGGACAGCAGGCCCGACAGCAGCACCACCAGGCCGGCGAACACGGTCACCGTCAGCACGATATTGATGTCCTGGGCATTGATGCCGTCCACCAGCCATTCGCCGACGCCGTGCCAGCCGAAGATCTTCTCGGTGAAGGTCGCACCGGTGATGAGACCGCCGAAGCTGTAGGCGAACAGGGTCGCCATCGGTATGAGCGCGGTGCGCAGGCCGTGTTTGTACAGTGCGTGACTGCGGGTCAGGCCCTTGGCACGCGCGGTGCGAATGAAGTCGCTGCCCAGCACATCCAGCATCGCGTTGCGTTGATAGCGGCTGTACGCGGCCATGGTGCCGAGCGACAGTCCGAACGTCGGCACCACCAAATGCTGGACGCGGTCCACCAGTTGATTCCACAGTCCGTGCACCTGGGTCGCCGACGTCTCGCCCGTGTACAGGAAGATCTGCTTCCCGGTGGACAGATTGATCTCCAGCGCACCGTATTTCAGGAGGGTGGCGAGCAGGAACACCGGCGTGGACAGCAGTAGCAGCGATACGACGGTACTGAGGTAATCACTGAACTTGTACTGCCGGATCGCATTCGCCGCCCCGATCAGGACACCGAGCACGGTGCCGGTGATCGCGCCGATGATGAGCAGGCGCAGGGACACCCCGATGCGGCGCGGCAACTCCTGACTGACCGGCTGCCCGGCGAGGGTTTTGCCGAAATCGCCGTGCACCACACCCCCCGCCCAGGCCAGATAGCGCTGCGGGATGGGATCGTTCAGGTGCAGCTCGGCACGCTTCGAGTCGATGACCGACTGCGGCGGGCGCGGGTTGCGCTGCTCCAGATTGTCGAGCGGGGTGAAGGTGAGCGATGCCACCGTGAAGACCAGGAACGACGCGAGCACCAGTAGCACGACATAGTTCAGCGCGCGTCGCAGTAGAAAACCGGCCATCAGTCCCTCTCGGGTCGAGTTCTAGCCCAGATCATAGGGATACCTGTGGATAACTGTGCGTTGCGCGCACCGGGTGGCGGGTTACAACGGTGGCATCGGGCGGGTAACGGGTATGGCTGCGGGCAGGTAACAGGTGCAGCCAATGACGGGCAATTCGTGCACCGCGGGCGTTTCGGGCGCGGCTTTCAGGCAGGATGGACTAGGTGACTCTCTTCCACCTGCCCAAACCAAAGATGGTCGCCACCGATGTCGACGGCACTCTCATCGACAACGGCGAGCAGGTGAGCCCGCGCACCAAAGCCGCGATCGACGCCCTCATCGCGGACGGCGTGCCGTTCGTGCTCGCCACCGGCCGCCCACCGCGCTGGATCGATCCGGTCGTCGACGGACTCGGTTACGCGCCGCTGTGCGTCTGCGGGAACGGCGCGGTCATCTACGACAGCGCCACCGACCGCATTCTGGCCAGCCGCACGCTCGATGTGGAGACGCTCTCGTGGGCCGCGGATCTGGCCGAACGCCTGCTCCCGGGCTGCGGCCTGGCCGCGGAGCGTGTCGGCGCGACCGCGCACGACGCCGCGACCCCGCAATTCGTCAGCTCTCCCGAGTACGAGCACGCGTGGCTGAATCCCGATGACACCGAGGTCTCGCGCGCCGAGGTGATCGCCGCGCCCGCCATCAAGATGCTCATCCGGCTGCCCGGCGCCTCCAGCGGGGATATGCGCGCGCTGCTCGAGCCCGCCCTGTCCGGGCGCGCCGACCTCACCTATTCGACGGACAACGGGTTGATCGAACTCTCCGCGCCCGGAGTCACCAAGGCGACGGGGCTGGCCTCCGTGGCGCAGCGGCTCGGTGTGCAGCACACGGCGCTGATCGCCTTCGGGGATATGCCGAACGATGTGCCCATGCTCAAGATGGCGGGCCACGGCGTGGCCATGGGCAACGCACACCCGGAAGCGATCGCCGCCGCCGACGAGGTCGCCGCCGCCAATCACGAGGACGGCGTGGCCCGCGTCCTGGAGCGCTGGTGGTCGTAACAGCCTGATAGCAGAGAAGGCCGGTGCGAATCATCGCACCGGCCTTCTCGTCTGTCGCTGAAAGCTACGGCCCCGCAGCAGGTTCCGGTATCGCCGCCGGAATGGGCGCGGCCTGCTGCTCATGGTTCAGCACCGCCGGAATCGGCGCGGGAAGCAGATCCTGACCACCGGTGAAATTCTTCATCACCGTGGTCACGAGCCCCGTCAGCTGACTGAAAATCAGTGAGCCGTTCTGGAAGTCGGTCCGGACGCCGTCCTCGACCGGGTACTCCCCGGTGGTCGGCAGCCCCAGAACGCCTGTGCCCGCGCCCAATTGCAGGAAGCGCTCCAAAATCTTGCCGACCACCGCGAAGACCTTGCCGTCCGGCGCCGAATACAGATTGCCGTTCACGAACTCGGCGTACTGCCCGCCGTCCGGAGTCGGCTGCGGCTCCGACTTCGCCTGTCCGAGTGGACCGTTGGGCCCACCGGACGCGTCGTAGTACTTCGCCACCGGGCTCTTGTCGAGCATGCCCAGCAGCCTGGTGGTCAGGTCCGCGAGCGAGGCCAGATCCGCCTGATTGCTGTTCCCGGGCACCGGATTCCCGGCATTCTGCTGCGGCCCGACGCGGGTGGGCTTGGTCGCCGGAGCACTCGTCTTCCCCGCGACCGTCTCGGCGATCGAGCGCAGCCGGTCCATCAGGTCATACGCGGCATCGCCCGGGCAGGTGGTATTGCCGACATCGCGGTGCGCGAAGATATTCGGCAGTTTCACCGCTTGGCCGAGGGGATAGCGGGTGTAATCACTGCCCTCCGAATACATGGTGGTGGAACCCTCCGGGTCCACCCCCGCGATCTTCGAACGCCAGCCGATGAATTTGCCCATCGCCTGAATGGCATCCTCGGTCGGCGGTTCCGTCTCGTGATCGCCCATGAATGCCACACCGGCGGTATTGATATTGAATCCGCCCGCATGCGCGCCCTCGACCGGACGATCGAGCCCGCCGTACCGGCCCTCGAAGATCTGGCCGTACTTGTCGACAAGTGCGTTGTAGCCGATATCGCACCAGCCCAACGTCTTTGCGTGATAGTTGTAAATGGACCGCACAATGCCTGCGGATTCCGAAGGCGTGTAATCGTTTCGGCCCGCGGTGTGGTGCACCGTAATGGCATTCACGGCATCGTCATAGGTCGGTTCCTCGCAGCGCAGCGATTCATCCGCACCCCATTGCGCGCGGCTGATCACCTTCGGCCCGCCGCCCGGCAGTGCCGCTGCCACCTGGGTGAGATTCTCATCGGCCGCCCCGCGACCCGGATCGATGAGGACCGCCGCGAGTTTCTCCAGATTGATCTGGGCGGGATCACCGGAATGATCGGTGAATGGCGCGGGCTCCGGTCGAGCGGGCACCACCTGTGCGTCCGGCGCGGGTGCGTTGGGAACCGGCTGTGCTGCGGGCGCATTCGGCGCGTCCACCGCCTGCGCGGCATTCTTGCGCGTCACCAGGATCTGCACGGATTTTGTATTGCCGACATAAATCGGTTCGGTGCCGGTGCGACCCGGCTTCTTGCCCGGCGTGTCGACGGGCTCGGTCGGGTACCACGGTCCCCAGCCGCCGTCGTCACGCTTGGCCCGGATGAGAGCGGTGGTGCCCAGCAGCTGCGGCGCGGTGAGCGCGACCATGCTGAACGGGGTGTCGCGGGTGAGTTCCTTGACCTGCGCGCCGACCTTGTCCGCCAGGTCACCGGGCACCGCATTGGGTGCGAGCGCGGGGGTGCGGGGATCGGCCTTGATATCGGGGAGTGCGGGGGTCGCCGGCGCCGCTGCGGGCACTTCGGCATTCGGCGCCGCGGGTTCGCTTTCCGGTGCGGCCGGTGCCTCAGGCGCGCTGTCCGGAGCAGGTACCTCGGGTCCGGGTCCGGCGATCAATCCCGGTGCGGGGGAGACGGGTCCGACGTGGGTGCCCGGTTTGACCGGCTGTCCCAGTCTCGGCAGCTGGATTTCGCTGGGTAGTCGAACACCCGGCGGCAGCGGTAATCCCTGCGGAATGGGGATCGACTTGGGCAGCGGCAGCATGCGCAGATCCGACAGGTGCAGATCCGGCAGATTGAGCCCCGTCAGCTCCCGCAGCGGCAGCACCAGATCGGGTGCGGTGGCGAGTGCGACCTCGGCCATTTCCGCTGGTATTGCTGCCAGGTTGCTTTCATCGGTGTTCCGGACGCCAGGGGGATCAGTGAGCGCCAAAATACCGAACGGCGCAGTGATCGCCAGGATCGTGGCAACCGGGAGGACAAACGAGTGTTTCCTTCTGCGGTACGGCACGAGCAGCTCCCATTCCAGTTAAACCGTTGCGGATCGCCGGTGCCGAGGTTGCTTCTCGACGAACCAACGATCACACTAGTCCCAACTGTCACAATCCCTGAACGTGTGGTTGAGGATTAGCTTCGGGTAACTCGAATGTAGCTTCGGCTATCGACAGAACGGGTATGACATGCCGAACGGCCACCTACGCCAGCGGCGCAGACGTCAGCGTCTCGTCGCTTTGTCAGTCGCCGCCACCACCCTCGGCGGTACCGGCGCAGGCCTGATCTGGGCCTGGCCGAACAATGAGTACGAGTTCACCGCCAGCCCCGGTCACGGGCGCGGTCTGAGCCAGAATGGCGCGTTCGATCGCGCCGTCGGCGGTTCGACCGCCGAAACGATTCTGGCCCACTACTACCCCGGCGCGAGTATCGCCGCGATCGGATCCACGCCGGTCCGAGTCCGCCTCATGGGACTGGACGGCAAGAACCTCGACGTCGAATCCGAAACCGGACTCTATGTCGCCGGCCGCCGTGTCGTCCCCGGCCAGGCCGCACATCTCACCCCCACCGCCACCGGCGCGGACGTCACCATCACCCAGGGCTGCGACGGCGCGGTGCTGTGGCAGGGCTCCACCGACGACCCCTACGCCTACCCCCTGGAATCGGGCACCGACCGCCCCGCGGCCGAACACCTGGAACTCTGCGAGGGCCCCAACTACCGCGGCGTCCTGGGCGTGGCACTGGACGGCGACGCCCCCCGCGTCATCAACGAGGTCGATATCGAGGACTACCTCCTCGGCGTCGTTCCCGCCGAAATGGTCCCCGACTGGGCCAACCAGGGCGGCGCGGAAGCCCTACGCGCACAAGCGATCGCGGCCCGCTCCTACGCCCTCGCAGACCAGCGCTACTCCTACGCCCAAACCTGCGACACCACCGACTGCCAGGCCTACCCCGGCACGGACAAGGAAGACGACCGCACCGCGACCGCCGTCCACTCCACCGCCGGCCAGGTCCTGACCCACGACAACCACATCCTCCGCGCCGAATACTCCGCCGCCCCCGACGCCGGCACCCCCACCCTCGACGACCTGACAGTCGGCCCCGCCCTCAGCGAATTCCAATCCGCCCCAACCCTTCTGGATCCCACCACCCCAGACCCCACCACCGCCGACTCGGTGGCCCCCGCAGATCCGGCAACCCCTGTGGACCCGGCAACCCCCGTCGACCCCCAGGCCTCGGCCCCCACCGGCGCAGATCCCAACGCGCCCAGCGTCTCCGACCCCGCCGCCCCGGCAAAACCCGCCCCCGCAAAACCGGCCCCCGCAAAGCCCAACCCCCGCACCCAAGTCGGCATCCCCCTCCTCCCGGACCTGCTCCGAATCCTGCGCGAGGCCGCCCAGCAGCCCCCGCCCGCTCCCGGATCGACCCTCAAGCCGGGCACCTCTGCGGGCACGGCGGCTCCCGGTACGGCGACCACACCCACTCCACCCCTCGTCACCGACCCCGCGTCGAAGTAGCGCTGACCGCAATCGGTTTCATGGTTCCGCGTGGCGCTGAGCATGTACTTCGTATAACCGAATGGTCATCGGTGAATTCGACCGAAGGCGGCCGTATCCGAACATCGAGCGGTACGGATGACTGAGTCGTGCTCGGCGATGAATCGGTCGGCTATCCGTGGTCTGGCGGAGCGAATACGAATTCCCTTGCCTGCGTGCTGAATCCTCGTATCACTCTGTCGTGACCTGGTGATATGTCCAGGCGGAGCGGGCGATTCACGAATTGCCACCGCCCGCTTGTTACCGGCTGGTCGGTCCGTAGCACCTGCTTTCCGGATCCGTTGAGTAGCAGCGGAACTGTCGAAATGTCCGAATTGGTGTGTAAGCTTCCGGCTGTCGACGTTGCCCGACAGCACTGCGCCACAGGGCATTCCGGACAGGTGGGTTGAGGATGGGTTAGGTGTGGCTGTGCCGCCCCGATGAAACGTGCGTGTGGTGGCGGATAGGTGCAGCTGTCCGACGCAGCGGAGTTCGGCTGGAGCTCGGCCGTTATCGACTGGTCGGCGGTCTATTCCACGGCCCATTCGGGGCCGGGAATTTCGGTTGTCCGTGATGGCGGATCTCTAAGTCGAGGGGTTGTTCAGTCGTGCACACAGCGTCATTGGTGACGTGGTTCGGTCAGATTTTCGATGCCGACGCCATGCTGGTTTTGGCTACTCGGGCGGGCGTCGAGCTGACGGAGCGGATCGCCTGCGGGCAGCCCACTCTCGAGGATCTCTTTCTGGCGTCGGTGGTCCTCGGCCGGAATCTGGTGGACCTACTTCCCGGAACCCTCCACCATCTCAATGGATTTGGTGAGGATCTCCTGCGGCGAGATGTCGAGTGCAGTGCATAGCGTGTACAGCTGAGTGAGGTCCGGCGAGCGTTCGCCGTTCTCGAAGCGCTGGATCGTGCTCACGGCCACGCCGGAGATGGCGGCGAGCTGTGGGCGCGTCAGCCTGCGGCGGGCCCGCGCGGTCCTGAGCTCCTCGCCCACGGCGCGGTTGAAGTCGTGGAGGTCCGGCAGTTCCATACGGACCATTCTGAGGTCCGAACGGCCCAGTTGCAAACATGTTCGGGAAACTCCATGCTTAAACACAGGTTCGCGTAACAACACTGTAACAGGTCCGTTTGGACTTGCAAGAGGTCCGTTTGGACCTTAACGTGGTCCGTATGGACTTGACGAACAGGCAGGCGGCTCATCGGGTCGGTTATGCCATGGGCGATTCCGGTATGGACCTCCGCACATTGGCCGCGCGGAGCGGATTCTCCGAGGACGCCCTCGCGCAACGGCTGAGTGGAACCGCCCCGTTTCAGCTCGACGAACTGGTGCTCATCGCCGGCCTGCTCGGACGGAATCCGCTCGAGCTGCTGCCTGATTTCGGGTCCATCGGCGACCGCCCGGGGGTGGCGGCATGATCGACGTCCTGATCGTCGGCGGCACCTGGGCTCCGAATGGCGAGAGCGTCACCGATACGTTCGCGCGGACTCTCGATCACGCCCGGTTCGCGCCGCGCATGGTGCCGTATCCGGCGGACTACGGCCGCCGGGAGTCGTATGCCCAGAGCAGCGTGGCGGGGAAGACCGCGCTGCTGGAAGCCATTGCCGCATCATCGAATCGAGTGGTGATCGCCGGATACTCCCAGGGCGCCGCCATTGCCGGTGATGTCGCGGCCGAGATCGCCCGCGGCCTGTGGCCGGACCTGGAGGTCGACGCCTGTGCGCTGATCGCCGATCCGCTGCGCCCCGCCGGCCAGTGCATCGGCCCGGATCCCGGCGGTTACGGCATCGGCGGTCAGCGCTGGATCGCCGATATCCCGACCTTCTGGGCTGCGGCACAGGGTGATCCGATCACTGCTCTACCAGCAGGCAATGCTCTGCGCCTGGTCGCCGACTTCTCCCAGTACTTCTGTCTCGCCAGTCCCGAGGCTGTCCGGCAGTGGGGACAGAGCCTGATCGACACCGTCCTGCAGCGGCGAGTGCAGCGCTGGTGGGTCCCCAGGAACTGGAGCGCCTGGAGCGGTGCGCTCGCCTACGCCCGCGGCTACCTCACCGACGGCCGCCACACCACCGACTACGTCCGCTACGGCCACGCCGCCCGCCTCGCCGAAACCATCAACCGGGAGATCGCCTGATGCCGCACGAGGACCCGAATCACCTGTACCTGTCGCACGCCGCCATCCGCGACCTCGCCGACCTCCTGACCGAGATCCCCAGCCTCGCTGAAGATCTCGAAGACGCCGTAGCCTGCCGAACCCGCCTCGGCGACCCCGGCCTCCGCCTGAGTTCCCGCTCCAACGACCAGCCCCTCCCATACAGCGTCGGCGCCGCAAAAGTCCGCGACCACCTGCACGCACTCCTGGTCTCCTGGACCCGCCTCATCTGCGAACAACGAGCCCTCGACTACGCCGGCCCCACCTCCACCCCCGGCCTCTCCCGCTGGCTCCACCGAAACCTCATAGCGCTGGCCATGACCGAAGGCATCGAATCCGCCCCCACCGACCTCCGCTCCGCAGTCGAAGCAGCCGAACGCATCATCTGCCCACCCTCGGAACAAATCCCCGTCACCACCGACGCCCTCGAATCCGCCCGCCGAGCCAAACTCAACGCCTCCGGAATCTCCACCCTCGCAAAGGAACTAGGCGACGCCTTCAAATCCATCACCCCCCGCCGCATTCAAACCCTCCGAGACTCCGGCCGTTTAGCCCCCGTCCCAGGCCCCTGGTCACCTGACTGGCCGGAACAGTTCGTAGTAGGCGAAGTTTTGGATGCCCACCTGGCCTACCCCGCCCGCCGGCGAAAGTCTGCCGAAGGTGCCGCTGCGCCGCATCGATCGCGGCTCCGTATCGAGGTGACGCTCGTCAATTGACCTGATCAGCCCGGTCTTTCGACCGAGCCGGCACTCCTGACATGCGAGGCCGTCGGAACTGTTGCGCCGCAACCGGTCCGGCGGCCCGTCGCGTTTCAGACGACAGCTATCGGAGCATTCAGATGGAATTCACCTTGACGCAGCTGATCGAAATGACTGCACATCATGCACCTGCGGGGACGCTCACTACCAGAGAGGCGCACGAGATCATGCGTCTCCATCGCGAGTGCGTCGCGCACGGGTGCCCGCGGAAACTGGCGGCATTCGAGATGCTGATCGCCGCAGGCCGCGTTGTCCCCGACTCCTCGCGGAGATTCTGATGCGGGCGCAACGGATCGAAAAGACCGTTCTACCTGCATCTTTCATGAATCTTCATTTTGGGTGTTGACATTGCGCGTCGCTTAAGTGAAGCTTTGTGCAGCGCCACAGTTGCGCCTCTCTCCCGGAATCACGGGAAATCACCTTCTCGGCAATGAGTTTCAGGCTTCGTTTGCCGTACCCCTCACGTGCCGAAGCCCTCGATCCGCTGCCGCGGATCGGGGGTTTCTTCGTAGAAGCACGTGCTTCGATCCCGAATGGGAGGAACCCCAATGGTTTTCGGTCTCACGGTCGACCAGTGGATCAGCATCGGCAAGATCATCGCCCAGGTGCTGGCAGTCGTCGTCACGATCATCGCCTAGCCCGCCCCACGTCTCCGCTTCCAAAGCGGCAAGCGGGGACCGTGGCCCTCCGGAAGGAAACAACATGCGAATCAACAAGGTTCCCGAACCGGCTCTGGTGCGTTCGGTGCTCGTGGCGATCACCGGGGTAGTCGCTTACCTGGTCGGTCACCAGGTGAATACCGACTGGATCAACATCGTGCTCACCCTCTACGGCCTGCTCACCCCCGTCATCGCCGGCGCGCTGATCCGACCGGCGGTGACTCCGGTGCACGCGGCGGACGGTGAAGTCTGAATGCCGTCGACGCTCACCCCGGACCTGGTGCAAGCAACCGGAGTGGCAATCGCCTCCGCGATCGGCGCGGTCACCGCATGGCAGGCCCGCGAGGTCGCCAAACTACGCGAACGTGTTGCCGCACTGGAGGATCAAGCCGCCAGCGACCAGCGCCGCTTCCGTGACGCCATCCGCCTGATCCGCGCCCTGCAGAGTCACATCGACGAGCTGCTCGCCTTCCTGCGCTTGCACGTCCCGGGCCAAGAACCCCCACTGGCGAAGTACGCGATCCCCACCACTCTCGAAGAAGAAATCTGACGGCACTCCGCCGTTCCCAGCCCATGCGGCCGGCCCCCGAAACCTCTCGATAGGTACAACGCGGGTTCAGAGCCACGCCGCATGCCCGCGCCCCAGCGCGCCCGTCTCCCGCAGGTGGTCCCGCGGTAGCAGACACCGGTTGCCGCGCAGGGGCGCGCCGGTCCCGCCCCCGGATGTCCCCTCGACCGGGGGCGGGACCCCCATTCCACACAGATCCCGAGCCTGGGGAAGGGCCCGGGATCTTTCCATGCCCATCTCCGGAAGGTCTCGAAACCCATGTCCGACAAGGAAATCGTCGAATCCGTCCGCTTCGGCAATCACCAGCCCCCGTCGGACTACACGAAAACCGATACAGGCCAACTGGTCACCCACGAGTTCCTCGCCCTCATCCAGCAGACCTTGTCCGGTAAGCTCGCCGAACCCAAGCGCGACGAGACCCTGGACCCCGAGGTCCGAGCCCTGGCCGAAGAACTCTCGGTAATCCACCTCCCGGAATGGCACAGCGAAGTCGGCCGAAAACTGGCCGCCCCCACCGTAACCAGCATCAAACAGGCCACCCGAGTAGCCGAATACCTCGTAAGGCGCGGCGTCCGAACCCATCCCGAACTCGAAGAAATCCGCTGGGCCCCCACCCCCCTCGGCCCGCCCGGATCCTTCGACACCGGCATGCATATCACCAGGGACGCCGACGGCAATTGGCCGGCTCCCGACCCGGAAGCCTTTTACGACTTCGAAGACATCGAGGTCAAACAAGCCGAAGACGGCCTCTGGCACGCCACCCACCCTCGGGGCCTCTCGGTAGAAGCCCCCACCAAATCCGACGCCTACGCCGGTCTGGTGGGCCAGCTTCGCCAGCGCATCGAACATGCTCGCCGGACCGGGAACGCACAATGACCACGCCCACAACCGAAGTCGGCGGGGCGCCGCCCTGGGTTTCGTCCCGGGCCAAGTGGTTTTCGGAAATCAGCCTTGGTGATTCAGAGAGTCCTGCCGCGAACCGAAGCAGCGTCAAGACCTTCAATGGGATGACTGCGCGCAGTTCGGCCCTGATGCTCGAACGGATCTGGAACGCCGAGAACCTGGTGCGGAGTGCCGGCGATACCCCATTGCGAGCTACACCGATCGACAATCTGCAGCCGACGTATCCGGTATTCCCGACGCTGTTCGATCCCAATGCTCCTCAGCCCCCAGGGACTACGGATCCGGTGCCCCAGTCGTTGGGGGACTTGGCGCTCGGCCCCCAGAACACACAACCTTCCGCACCTGGGACGTCTGCTCCGGTTCAGAGTCAGCCTGCCCCATCGTCGTCCACCAATCCCCTGAACGAGGCGCCAATTCAGGTTCCCGGAGGGCAGCAGAAGCCGAGTGGGCCGGATACGAGTCTGCTGGATATGCCCGATACGGGCGGTCGTCCGGAGGGTAGTACGTGGGATGGCAAGATGCTCGACAATCGGCCGGTCAAGTACATCATTCCCGAAGGGAATGGTTCGAACACTGTCGATCTCGAGATCACCAATCCCAATGGCACTATCGACCGTTGGCGCATCGCCAGCGACGGCCATGGTGGTCTGCAGCACTGGCACGATGACGCCAACGGCAATTCCTCCTACGCGAGCCGCACCGACCCCAATTCGCGCTGGTACGTCCAAAGCTTCGATCCGGGCGCGTCGACCTCAGCCGCACCGAGCCACGACTTCGAGGCCACCGCGACTTTCAGTCACGTGTTCACCCCGTCCTTCGACACGAATGGAAACCGGGTCGGAACCGACGTCGGAATCCTGAACAGCGCCGGACTCTACGACAACAACCATGTCGACAACTTCGGCAACCTGACGATGACCACCGCCCGGCCAGATGGCAGGGGCGGTATCGAGAGCAGCTTCGTCAAACAACTCGACAGCAACAGTTGGAGGTTCGGTACCGACGGACAGATCTGGGAGATCGGGCCCGACCTCCGAGGTCACACCACCATGGGTCGCAATATCGAAACCGACCGAGGCACCCATGCGTTACTCATCTCTGACGGCGTGCTGTACGACTCGTTCCACGCGCGAAACGATCCGGCCAATATTCGAGACGGAATCCGCTCCTACACCGACAAATACATCGGTGACGACAAGATAGAGAGATTGATTCCAAACGGTCCCAAGCTTCTCTTGGGAACAGACGGAACGCTTATCGACACGATCCGAGCGCCAGACCATCGCGACAGAATCCAAAAGGGACTCGACGCGGTAGACGATATATGGGACGGATTCAAGATAGGTTCCAGAGACTGGGCTGCAAGAGCAACGGGAATTGATGTACTCGCTCAGGACGTAGGAAACGCAGGAAATCCGTACTATACGCCGAAGACCATGGCCGAACGCGCAGCTAATTCCTCTGAGGCTTTTACAGCGGTCGAGCTAGGCCTCGCAAGGAGTATGGCCGACCCATTTATTACCACCGGAAGCTGGGCTGGACATCACGTAGCCGCCGCTCTCTACGGCATGAGTGCTATCGGAGATTCAAGCTCGGCCGGCCGAGCCCGCGCACAGACCGCACGACGGTACCTCGACGAATCCCCGAGCAATGGTGAAGCAGCGATTGCCGCTGTCCTTGCCGCAAGCACATTCATCCCAGTGGGGTCGGCCCTGCGAGCCGGCTCGACGTTAATCCGCAGTGCTGCGGCCGCGGTCGCGGAAGCGGGCTTCACTGTCTCTGCGTTCGCGACACGTACCGCAGCAAGCGCAATCCGTTTCACCGATCTAGCGACCACAGCGACTCTGGGAACAGAGACGCCGATGCTTATGCAATCGCTGCTCAGCTATACGATGAGGAGGTTCTCACCCGCGCCGCTCGGCCCTGATCTTAGGTTATTGAATAGATTCAATTCCCGCATAATCAGAATGCCGAAATCGGGTGCTGTTAGGCCGCCCACCGTTTCTCAGAGTGACAATGGCGCTGCTCGTAGGCAGTTACTTACGTACCGCAAACCGTCAGAAATGAACGGTCCGAGTAGACAACTAACCGAGGACCAGTTCGCGGCGTTGGCGCAGCCTTATGTCAGTAGAGGAAGGCTCGCGGGAGCGCTGAGACTTCCAAAATTGGACGGTAATGCCAAATATATCTATATTGAGGGGAATGGCAGGCAGACTACAGTAGTCACTGCTTCCGATGGTAAGCCAAAATATATAGAAGCCTGGGCCAGCCACAAAACCGGTGCGGGCGCTACCGCAGAGATAGAACCGAATCCGATCCTCCTTCATCCATTGCCTAATGTTGTCTATAAGGTAAATGGTGACTTCATGATCCGCACTGATTATTATGGTCGTGTGGTGGAGGGTTTTAACGCTAGATTGAGAGTATTCTCATCTTCAGATTATCTGAGATCACAAAAGGAGCAGGACAACTTCAATAGGTTGCGCGGTCTTCTTTCGAGAGGGCCAACGGACGCCGGACACATTTTCGGCAATGAATTCGGGTCACCTTCTGAGCGTTTGTTCTATACACATCAGTTGCGTTCTGTGAATCAAAGCCCCGGTACGATGTATAACTTGGAGCGAGAGCTATCGAAGCTTCTGAAGTCGATCCCGGGCGGGCGCGCGGAGTACCACGTAGCGATCGAGTACGCTAACAGACCCTTGGTTCCTGGCTGGAGGCCGATCAACGATGAGCGTCTGCCTACCCTATATCATGTTGGATACCGACTACCGCAACAGACGAAGTGGTTTGTAAGAGATATCCTCGATAATGCATAGTGAACGGGAACGGGTATGTCAGACATAGTCCGCCAGCAGGAACTTATTGATCTTACCGTTGAAAGCCTCTGGCAGGTTGCTCCGGTTGACTGGACAGAAATCGAGGTAACATACAAGGCTGCAGGTGCATCTCGGCGTTTGAATACTCAGTTGCGAACGATGAATGGTTTCAGCGACAAGTTCGACGACCCCATTTTTTTCCCGTCTTCTGTTCTGGAACTGAGAGATCTGATGTATGTTCCAGGATTGGGTACATGGTTCACATTTCAACTGACCATAAGCTGCACGGGTGACGTTATCACAGAGTTTGACTACGATATGCCTGATGAAAATTCTGTTGCTTGGATGGATTTTGAAGGTGATCTTGAATCATATCCCCGCAATACGACTCCAAAATGGATGAAAGAGGCAATCGAACGCGGACAATCCCTTCGGGATGGCGATGAAAATTCGGTCGAAGTAGTCGATCTTCAACCTCGAAGCTCCGGAACGGATATGAATTGCATTTCAGTTGGCGGAATAGAACAAGAACGGGCCTTAATGTTGGCGTCAGACTTTGTTCCTGGAGACCAGAGTTGGCGGTACATCCAAGTTCTGAGCGCCCTCGGCTCCCGAATCGAGCCCATTCTAGTATTTAGTGAGATCTTGGGCGGCGGATTCGAAAGACGCCGAATCGAGTTTTATCGTGACGGTCATGTCGGTCTCGCCAGTCGATACCGGACAACTGGCGGGACGTCACTTGACGGTGACCCGATAGAATCGGCAAGTGAAATATCCGAGGAAGTAGGACTGACCGCTTTAGAAATATCAGCAGTAGAATTTCAGGCGGAATGGATCGCTGCTGGCGGGTGGCAGGCATGAACGCCCAGTGAGACTACGTCGGATGGTCGTATCGTTGAAGCTTTATTGAACCGGCCAACCGGCGAGTTCGAACGTGCTCCGGGTGATGTGATCGCCAGGGCTGAGGCTTCTATGAGTCATCCTGAGATTTAGAGCTTGGACTTCGATGATTTTGTGTTCGAGACCGAGGGTATTCGAATGCACAGGGCGAGCGGTATCGGCCCGGTGTTTGCTTTGTATGAGGTGGCGCGAGGCGTTATGAATCTCGCCGCGAGTGAAGATCGTGCGTCGACCGAGGATGAGCGGTTCTTATCGAATCTATTCTCCGTCGCACTTATCCTCTATGGGAAGAAGGGAATGCGATCGATGGCGCTGCGAATTCCTCTGGAGTGTCAGAGCAATAAGTCTCTGAGGTGAAAGGCAGTATCTTAGATGACTCGGAATTCCGAGGAAGTGATCGGCAAAATTCGGTCGATCTTTGAAGGCGTTGTGGTGGATGGTCTTCGGCGTGAATCGACGACCGGTGCTTCGGATGAGGAAATCGATCTATTTGCGGCGAGACAGGCTGTTGCTTCCGTGCCTGTGGCTGTTCGTGAGGTGTTGCGGTTGATAGGTATTCAGCCTGGTTTGTGGTCGACCGGTAGTGACTTTGGTGTTGATGTTGTCACCATGGATACCAAGAGTTCTGCGCATGTGATACTTTCGGCCATGGATAACGAGTTCAAGGATCCGGCTGGGATGCTGGTACTGAGTTCGCATCAGGGATACTCGTATTACGTCATTGATGGTGCGGACCTCGGCATGGATGATCCGCCGGTATGGGACGTAGTCGAGCACGTGAATGCAGGCAATGGATGGACGAGTGTGTCCGACTGGTTCGCCGCTACCGCTCCAGACGTGGAGGATCTTCGAGATGTCATGGAGTGGATGGCGGAGTCGGGCAATCAACCATTGTGGGCAGACGACCTCCGTCCTCTATAGTCCCGCATATTCTAATTTGAGATCCATCTGATCTGACCAGACTTTCACCGGTCGAGTCGGATTTTTCATTCCCTTTATCGACCGGGTGTTGATCGATGCCTGCAAGGAGCGGGAGGTGAAGATCTTAGAGATAAGGAGTCTGCTGGGTGAATCGAGATTCCGAGGAAGTGATTGACCGAGTTGGGTCGATTTTCTAAGGTGTTGTGGCGGATGGTCTTCGGCGTGAATCGATGACCGGTGCTTCGGATACGGATATTGATCTGTTTGCGGAGAGGCAGGCGGTAACTTCTGTGCCGGTGGCTGTCCGTGAGGTGTTGCGGTTGATCGGTGCTCAGCCTGGTTTGTGGCGGGCTAGTAGCAACTTCGGTGTTGATGTTGTGACTGGAGAATCCAAGAGTTCCGCGGTGTCTGCACTCTCGGCTTTGGATAACAATTTCAAAGATGCGGCTGGGATGCTGGTGATGAGTTCGCATCAGGGATATGCGTATTACGTTATCGACGGTGCGGATCTGGGGGTGGATGATCCGCCCGTGTGGGATGTGGTTGAGGATGTGAATGCCGGCAATGGCTGGATGAGTGTGTCCAACTGGTTCGCTGCCACTGCTCCGGATGCGGAGGATCTGCGCGATCGGATGGAGTCGATGGCGGAGATGGGGGATCAGCCGATATGGGCTGATGACATCGAGCCTCGATAGGTTTGGATTCTCCAGTGTGAGGTCCACATGTCATGACCCGATCCCATTGAGTGGGGTCGGGTTTTTCATTCCCAAGATCGAAAGGGGGTTGCTCGATGCCTGAACGGATCGTGTTTCCTGATATCGAGAAGACTTTGACTGATTTTCTTACCGCGCAGTTCGCGGCGTTGTCCGAGACTGCGAAAGTGGTTACGCGGGTTGCGGATCCGCGGCCGGCGCGAATGGTGCGGGTCAGTCGTAATGATCGTAAGGCTCGGGTTGATGTCGAGGATCAGGTGGGGCGCCGTGGTGCTCAGCTGGTTCTGGATCGTCCCCGGGTTGTCTTCGAATGCTTCGATGATGCTGGTGGTGCGGCGGGTTTGGCCGCGCTGGTGCGCGGGATTGTGAACGCTGCGGCACCCGGCTATATCGGCACTGTGTGGTGTGACTACGTGGAGGACGCGGGGGAGGCGAATGACACCGATCCGGTGACTGCTGCCCCGCGGTACACGATTGTCACCGACCTGATTGTGCGAGGCACTGTCCTCGCCTGAACTCTCACTGCGGTGCGAGTTTCCAACTGAATAAGCAACATTCCCGAGGGCCTGCGCAAAATCCCAAGGGAGATAACAAAAATGGCTCTGCCTTCCAGCAAGTACATCGGCTCCGGCACCCCGAACATCGCGGTCACCGGTGGCGTTCTCGTCGCCCCGATCGGTACCGTGCTTCCGGCCACTGCGGCCGACATCATCAATGCCTCGTTCAAGCCGCTGGGTTACGTCTCCGAAGACGGGATCGAGTCGCAGGGTGAGCGCAAGGTCGAGACGGTCAAGGACTGGAACGCCGATATCATCGCCAAGCTGCAGACCGAGCATTCGGTGCGCTTCGGCCTGACCCTGTACGCCGCGTGGGACAAGGACGTGCTGTCCGAGGTCTTCGGTCCGGGCAACCTGACCGTCACCCCGGCCACCGCCACCACCGGCACCCTGCTGAAGATCAATGAGACCGGTGCGGTGCTGCCGCGCCGCGCCTGGGTCTTCGACATGCTGAACGACAAGAAGAAGCTG
Organism: Nocardia sp. NBC_01327; assembly: GCF_035958815.1. NCBI lineage: Bacteria > Bacillati > Actinomycetota > Actinomycetes > Mycobacteriales > Nocardiaceae > Nocardia > Nocardia sp. NBC_01327. The sequence goes on from NZ_CP108383.1 coordinate 652,469, forward strand.
CGCATCGTGCTGCCGAACGCACAGATCTCCTCGGTCACCGAGAAGAAGTTCGTCTCGAACGAACTGGCCGGCTTCACCATCACCGTCGAGGCGTTCAAGGACGACACCGGTATCAAGGCGTACCGCTACCTCGACGACGGCGTCACCACCGCCTAAATAGACCCCCAGCGGCGACGGGTCACACACCTATGCGCAGGCCCGCCCGCCGCCGCTGGGCCTTTTTTCCTCTGAAAACCAATCTACGAAAGGGTCTGTGTACCAATGACTTCCCAGAAAGCCCCCGTCACCATCTCCACTCCGACCAAGGTGAAGGACGACTTCTCCTACCGGGTGGATGGCATCGATATCGAGCTGCCGTCGCTGTCGTATTTGAAGCCGGGCCTGGTGCGCCGCATCCGCCGCCTCGGTGACGTCGATGCGATGTACACCCTGCTGGAGCTGGCTCTGACACCCGAAGCGCTTGCGGCCCTGGACAATATGGATCCGGACGCCTACCACGAACTGCTTGAGTCCTGGCGCGCGCACTCGGGGATCAGCCTGGGGGAATCCTAGGCCTCGATGCCCTTCTCGAAGAGCATTCCGAGGCAATCGAATACGACCTGATTGCCCTCGGCCTGCGGTTGCGCCAGCTCAGCACGGAAACACTGAGCTGGCGTGACCTCAAGGCCATCACGAAGTTCCTGCCACCTGACTCGGCGCTCACGCGCTGTCTGTATCCCGAGATCAACCGGTGGCAGCTGGACCAGTACCTACTCGCGGAAATGGCCGACTGCCTGCGCTGGCTCGTGTGGTCCAAGAGCGACGACGCCCGGCACGGCCGCAACCGGCCGGAACCGATTCCGCGCCCCGGCCTCGAGTCGGGCCGCGAAAGAGTCGGCACGGCAGCGGATATCAACCAGATCAACGAGTTCCTCGGCTGGAGCCAGTAGTCGCATCGCCGATGGCCGAGCTCGGGCGCAATCAGCTCAGAAAGTGGATGAATTGTGGACAAGCAACGCCCATCGGCAATGACACTGCCGGACATTCTCGCGATGACGAGCGGCGGGCAGCCGGGTCCGGGAAAGACGATCACGCTGCCCAGTGGCGCGCTGTGGGAGGGCGGCCCCACCGCGGGGACATCGCTGATAACCCTTCCCGACGGTGACCCGATCCTGTTAGCGGACAACGGTTCCGGAGTCTCGAACTCGATCGTCGGCCGTTCCGGGCCGTTCGGTGCCATGGCTCGTGTCTTCGAGGAAGTGCTCGGTCATGTGCCTAGCTTCTTCGCCAATCGCGTGGCCGCTCAGGCCCTCGAACTGGTCCGCGGTCTCCCGGACTCGGGTGAACGTGAAACCGACACCCGGATCGTCAAATTCAGCTCCAAGGCGACACTGCTCAACCCCGCCAGGCGCGGGAACCGATCCGGTTCGGCCGCCGACGAACGGCCCGAAGATGCCGAATACCCCTATGTAGAACCGGTGCGCCGCGCATACGGCGGCTATATCGACGGCAATGTGTACAAGACACGAGCAGCCGGTCTGGTGTCCGGAGAGGGTGGCGCCACCGAGGACGCCGTTCCGCTGCGCGCGTCACCCGGTGAGTTCGTGGTCCGAGCCGCGGCGGTGTCGAATACCCTGCCGCTGCTGGAGATGATCAATTCCGGCTGGGTGCCGCCGGCACAGTTCCTGGCCGGAATGATGTCGGGATTCAGTTCGCCCGCAGTCGATTCCCCGTCGAGCGCGCAGAACTGGCGCGACATGCTCGGCCAGGGCGTAATCGCCGACACCCTTGGGAACATCGGCAATGCCGCGGTGAACACCGGGACCTGGGCCGGAGCCGCACTCGGATCCGCGCTGGCCCCGATGTTCCAGCCCGGCGGCCTGCTGGCGCCCAGGCAGGGTAGCGGCGCCTCCGCGGCGCTACCTGCTCCGCAGGACTCGGCGGGATCCGGTTCACCCGCGGGTGTGACGGCATCGATGCAGGCCACCCCTTCGGGTGTACTCGGAATCTTCGGTGGGACAGGCGCTTCCGGCTCGCCCGGAGACGGCACCGAATTGGGTTCGCTCGCACAGGCGCTCGGCTCCGGCATCACGGGTGCCGCCACCGCGGCGGGCAGCAATCTGGGTGCCGCACTGGGCAGAGCCATCGAACCCGCATTGGGTCCGAGTGGCACGCTCGCCCCGCAAATCGGTGAGCAACTGGGCCGGTTGATCGGATCGCAGTTCGGTGGTGCGCTCACCGCTTCGATGAGTGTCCGGACCGATGGCGGCCAACTCGGTGCTGGTAACAGCGCCGGGGGCGGGACCTCTGTAGGCGGCGGAACAGCCGGTAGCGGCGGAACCTCGGGCGGCGGTGGGACATCCGGCGGAGGCGTGACCGGTGACACCGGTGGCCCCGAACCCACAACAGGCGGCGGTGGTGGCGACAGCAGCGTTGTCGGTACCGCGGGTCCGGCAGGTACTGCCGGATCGGGTTCTCCCGGTACGAGCCCGGACACGACCGCCCGCTGGGAGTACATGCAGGGCACGTCCGACGGAAATCCGGTGTCGGGCTGGGCGTATCTGACGCCCAAGACACCAGTGGTGGGGGTGGCCGAAGGCGATATGCCCGCAGGCATGTCGCTCAACCAGTACATCGTGGACAACGGCGACGGTCTCATCGTGCAGGACGCGCCGGGCACGAATTGGCTTGGCGCACTCACCGGTGACCCCGCCGGATCGGGCATACAGGACCTCACCGGCAAGTCGCATCGATACAACCCGAACGAGGGCAATTTCGCCGACCTGCTCCAGCTCGCCGCAGGCCAGTCCGGCCGAGATCTGGGAACGCTCCTTTCCCCACTGCTGGGTGATCAAGCTCCGGAGTCGTTGTCCCAGTTCGCGAAAATGCTTGTCAACCCAATAGGGCAGGCCTATAGCACCGCCGACCCCAATCACGACTGGACCAACACCCTCGGCTCCTGGATCAGCCAGGCCACCGGTATCCCCTGGAAGCCGACGGGACAGCAGGGTTCCTCGACCGTCACCCAGATGAACCAGCAGCAGCAGATAGGCGCCGCCGCATTCGAATCCGGTGTCCAGGGCCTGCAACAGCACGGCCTGCTCGGCGGCCTCACCGGAGCGATCTCCGGCGCGGCTTCCACGGCGGGCAGCGCGATCGGTACCGCGATCGGCACGGCCGTGGCTCCCTTCCTGGGCCCGGCGGGCGCACTCGCTCCCGCTATCGGATCGTTCCTGGGTTCGATGGCGGGCGGCGTAGTCGGCTCCGAGTTCACCCGCCCGATCGAGTGGGCGGGCAATGCGGTCAAAGAGCTGGTCGGAACCGGTTTCGGCCTCACCGACCTGGCTGACGGCCCGGCCGGGCACACCGTCCGCGGCGATATCTACAACTTCAACGGAACAGACCCGAAGAGCGCGTCCATCGCGACGGAGCGGGTTCGCCGGCGCCGGGCAGTGGCGCAGCAACGCGGAGGAGGCATGGGGCGATGACCCACCAACTTTTGGAAACCCACGGCACGAAGGTTGTGGTGTGGGATGTGAACGGGCGGGTGTGGCATTTGTCCGGCACGAACTCCGGGCGCGAGGGTGTGCGACTGTCCCAGCAGAACGGGTTCATGTTCGCGCCGGTACAGCTGCTGATCACGGAGGGCGCGCGGCAGGACGGGGCCACCTTCGAGCGCTCGGTGCGGTCGAAGAAGGAGTGGGATTTCCTTGTCGTCATCTCCGGTGCGTCGAAAGACCCTGGCGTGGACCCGGTTCGGGACTTCCACGCCGTGCATGACGCCTGGTTCCGGGGCTGGTCGACCGACAAACCGGTGACCGTCGGGTACTTCACCCGGCATCAGGGCTGGCGGTTCCAGCAAGCGCAGCTCGATGCCGCGCCGGAGCCGGTCTCCAGTATCGATCCGGCGGTGAATGCCGTTGCCGCGTACAAGATGTCGGCGACGGCCATGGACCCGCTGGAACACCATCTGCAGGAGAGCTCGGTGTGGGCCAACACCTCCGGTGCGGGTGAAGGCACTGTGCGCGTGCGCAACGCCGCCGATCAGCCCGCCTGGCCGCGGTACACCATGAACGGTCCCGGCCGCTGGTCCATTCTGGATCCGGGCGACGGCGACCTGCTGCGCATGGTGCAGACACCCACGCTGTTGGCGGGGGAGACGCTGCAGATCGATACCCATCCCCGGCACCGCACCGCGCGGGTCTACTCCGGCAATAGTCCGCAGGGCCGAAATGTGTGGGCACAGTTGGCAGGTAGGCGCTGGCTGACGCCTATGGACCCGTGGAGTGCCACCGATATCAGGGTGAAGGTGGAGGGCGGCACGCTCGCTTCGAGCATTGTCGCCGCCGCCACGCCACGATCCTCGCGGCCGTTCTGATGGCAGATACCGAGAGCGACGAACCCGTCGTGGCAGGCACCGTTCCCGTGCCCATCGAATTCTTCGAACCATATGCGGATCAACCTTTTTCGCCCACCCACCTGACGATTCGGATTCCTCCCGTCGGGGCCCTGGATCCCGGCGAAACCCCACCGGCTGATCCACCCGAGACCGCTACGGAAGGTGGTAACGATGCCTGACAGCCCGAGCTGGGATCCGCAGACCGAAGCCCGGCGCATGGACGAGGCATTCCATGCCGACCAGGAGCTGGCGCGCGATCCTGGAGTGCTGGTGCGCTACTGGGACAAGTTCATGCGCGAAGTGGGGGAGGAGCACAACTACCTCTCGCTCGAATTCACCTACCCGCGCAATGCCGCCGGTGGCCTGAAGATGATCTGCCCCAGGGACATGGTGCACTTCGATCACCTCTTCAACAACGATGACGGCGAGGACGCCACCATCCCGATCACCGTGAACACCAGAGGATTCCGGTGGGACGGCTATATCACCAAGGCCTCGCTGGTACGTGATGACAACGGCGTCGAGACCGTGGACATCGAGGCCATCCACGCCTGGAATCACGTCGCCACGATCTGCTGCTGGGCCTCGCCCTTCGCACCGGTGCTGGCCCAGTTCCCGCGCCACCACATTCTTTTCGGCCCGGTGCGCACGATCATCACCACCTATCTGACGATGAATCTGATGCGGTTACAGGCGCCCGGTTGGGCGCCGCCGGGAACCGTGAACGATCCGCTGTGGAGCGGTGTGGGCAACCCCCTGTTCCCCATCGCCGTCGTACCGGTCGACCCCGCGACCGACACCAGCCGCTGGAGCGCGGCCTCGGCCCGATTCGATATGGCGGACAAGCTCTTCGAGCCCATGCTGGAGGACTCCGGTGTCATGCTCACCGCCCGATTCTTCCTGCCGGGCGAGGATGAGCAGCCCGCGCCCGACTGGTTCTATCTGGAGCAGCCGACCGTGGTGCTCGAGACCGTGGACAAGTCCGGTGTGACCGGCTCGACCGGCACACTGATCGACGGAATCCAGTCGTGGATAGAGGAATTCGCCGACGACGGCACCACTCCGAAGCGCTATCCGCGATTCGATTCCACCACCCAGTACGAGGCCGTCTACGGGCAGCCCGGCAAATTCGGCACCTTCACGAACTTCCCGTGGGTCTGGTACTTCGAAGGCGAGTACTCCGGTATCGGCGCTTCCGAAGTGGCGCTGCACAAACCACTCGCCACCGATGTCATCATCGGTGGTCGGTCGCCCGGCTGGGTGAACGCCGGTATCGAAGTGGTGATCAAGGGTCTGCTGTCCCTGATCGGCCTGGACTGGCTGTATCGCGGACAGCTCAACGATGTATTCCTGGCCTGGATGGTCTACCGGGATATGGCGCGCGTGGATCGGGCAGGCCCGTACGCGTTCCGCGAGCTCTATATCACCGGCAGTGATAAGGCCTTCAATCTCGACGGCCTGGTCGCCGCCCGGCAGGGCCTGCACCTGACCCGCGGCTACACCAGCCACAAGGTCACCATCGAGGACAACGCGCCGTATCTGCTCGGCCGGGACTTCGGACTGGGCGATCAGATCGGCTTTGCGGTCGGCCTGCACGTATTCACCGACTACGTCACCGAATTGACCTTCCACGACGATCGCGAGACGGCTTCGAAATGGCAGATCACCGTGGGTGACGGCTCGGATGAAGAGGACTCGATCGTCAAGGCCTGGCAGCGGCTGGGCCGCTTCGCGCACGCCATCAAGGACCTGTCCACCGATGTCGGCGCCGACCTCGACCTGCTCATCTTCTGATTCCCCGTGAAGGAGTGAAACCTATGGCGGACACCAGTTTTCCCGCTCACCTGAGCGTGGATCGGCAGCTCGATATCGACGGCGTGCCGATCCTCACCGCGACGGTCTCGGTCTCCGATGACGTCGCTTACCTCCCGCTGCCCGCCGGTCCGGCCGGGGCACAGGGACAGCGCGGACGACCGCGCAGCACCTTCCGCAAGATGGGGGAGATCCCCAATGCGGGGGCCAGGCCCACCGGTCTCAACGCTGAAGATCGCGGCAAATGGTGGCATCGGCTCGACGACAATGGCATGGACGTCTGGACCGGCACGGCGTGGAAACATTCGCCCGCCGCAGTCGGCGTGCGCGGACCGATCGCTGACGCCAACCAGATCACCGCCGCCCCGACCAAGAATCTTCCGAATCTCACCACTCCGGCGGTCGAATTCCTCGGCGCGGGTGCACAACAGCAGTTGAATACGACCGCGCCCGCCGGTCCGCAGGGCGCGAAGGGCCCGGCCGGCGTCTCCGGGCTGATCACCAAGTCGCCCGACTTCGACCAGACCTCCGGCCTCACTCACGGCGGTGTCTTCGCATACCAGCGCTCCAGCGGAAAGTTCCGCGGCATGCCCGCACCGCTGGGTGTCGGCCCATGGTCCTGGTACGAGTCCGATTTCGTCGCAGACCAGGAAACCTCGGTGGGGCAGCTGATCGCCGGAACCTTCACGATCCCGGCGCAGCCGTTCGCTTGGCGGCCTGTCGTTTACGGGCATATCTCGACCTATTCGGTGAACAACGGGCAGCAGTCCGCGCGGGTGGCCGTGCGACTGTACAACTCGCAGGGCCAGGTGGTCGGGGCGACGGCCGGCGGTTCGGGCGTCTACCTGTACTCGCCGATCATTCCCACCTACCGCGATGAGCAGTCCACCCGAACCCTTTCGCCGACATCGGATTTCGCTGTTGTTCCGGCCGGACAGCCCGCCAACCTGATCGTCGCCGTCGAACGCGATAACGGCAACGCCGCGATCGGTTACCGGACCAGCAGGGCATCGCTCGTCGTCTACGCCCGACCCATCTGAGTGAGGTGACATGTCCACTATTGGTGAATACTTCGAACACACCCTCATCCGCGGACTCGACGAGGGTATCGGCACGCCGGGCCTGGTTCAGTCCATGCACGCCACACCCCGCGACGGATCACTGGAACTGATGACCGGGTCGCCGGGGCCCACCGGTCCAGCCGGCGAACCGTGCCGGGCATTTCGGTGGGAGGGCGATATCGCCGACCAGGCCGCACTGACTGCGCTGTCGGCCAAACTCGGTGTGGCACAGGCAGGTAAAGCTTGGCGAGTGCTGTCGAACGACACGCTCGTGTATTGGAACGGCGCCGGATTCGACAATTTCACCGACGCGTTCGGTGCGGCCGGGCCGGACGGTATCTCATGCACCGTCAGTATCGGTACCGTCGATACCGGGCCGGTCGGCTCGGACCTACAGGCTACGATTACCGGCACCGCGCCGAATCTGACCTTGAACCTGACGGTTCCGCGTGGAGTGAAGGGGCTCAAGGGAGCTCCGGGTAGCCCCGGGCCGATTCGCAACGCACCCGACTATTCCAACGGCACGCACATCGATAAGGCTGTACCCCAGTGGGATTCGGGTGCGGGCAAGTGGACGCCGAGGCCGTACCCCGGATTGCGCGGCCCATGGTCTATCGCCGAAACCGTCGCATGGGATGGCGGCCCGGCGTGGGCCGCCACTCAGATGAACATCGGCACCTCACCGAATACCGTGGCGCGATTGAATATTCCGGCCCAGGACGCCGACTGGCGGCCGGTGGTCGCCGGCGCCGTCTATGTTCAGACCGCTGAGAACGCGCAAACCTTCGACACCCGGGTCGACGCCGAAGTCCGCCTGGGCTCCGACAGCGGTCAGCTCGTGGCATTGGGCTCCGGCACACCCTCGGGCATCGATGGCGCGTGCCGCTTCCAGCCGTTCTTCGGCGCGCGAATCACCCCGGACAGCACCGTCGGCGTGATTCCGGCCGGTCAGCCTGTCGTGCTGTATGTGGTGCTGCGCCGCATCACCGGCAGTTCCAACTATTACTACTACCAGGGCGGCGCTCAAATCCTTTGCTGGGCACAGCCGGTCGGCTTCGCGCCGACGCCCGCCTGAGTACGGAGCAACAGCTGTGACCAACGAACCCACTACCGTCTACGACGACAATGTCATGATCACCATGCGCGGTATCGCCGACTCGATCGGGTTGCCGCACACTGTGAATCCCGTCGAGCACATCGATCGGGAAGCGCTGATCGAACTGCGGCAGGGACCGGCCGGTGACACCGGTCCCGTCGGTGACCCGGCCTGGCCGTGGGATTGGCAGGGCGACGTCGCCGACGTCGCCGCGCTGCGAGCGCTCAATCTCACCACCGCTGATGCGCGCAAAGCGTGGCGAGTGGTTGCCGAGAACGCGGTCTACTACTGGACCGGGCTGGAGCTCTTCGCGTTCGCGAATGCTTTCACCAAGGTGGGTGCCCGCGGAAAGGCCAACCGGCTCAGCGGATCTGCTGTCGCTGGGCCCAATGGGTCCGCTGCGAGCGCTCGGATCACCGGAACCGCACCGAGTCAGAATGTCGAAATCACTTTCCCTCGGGGCGATACCGGTGACGTCGGTGACGCGGGCGCCGCGGGGCGCATTCAGGATTCGGCCGATGTCCTGATCGACGACACCCATCCGCTCGGGCAGGACCTTGTCCTGTCCTGGAATACGGCACTGCAGAAGTTCGTGCCAATCCCCAGCCCGCGCCTCGGCGGACCGTGGGCCATCGGTCAGGGCCAATTCGCCGGTGGCACCGGCCTCAACGAGGATTCGAAAGTGCTGGCCACCCTCACCATTCCCAGCCAATCGATGAATTGGCGGCCCATGGTCGAGGGCTGGATCAATATCGGCACCGAAGGCCCGCGCTACAAGTCCCGCTGCAATGTCGAAGTCCGCATCGGCAGCCCCACCGGTGATCTTGTCGGCTACGGAAACGGCACCAGCGTCCCCACCTTCACGAGCGTCTGGATCTCGCCGTGGTTCCAGTTCCCGATGACGCCGAACTCCAGTTTCGGTGTGGTGCCCGCCAATCAGACCATCACGCTGTACGTCGTCGCGCGCCGTGTGATCGGCACCGAACGGTATTTCGTCAAAGCCAATGACGCACAGGTGACCGTCTACGCCGATCCCGTGTAGTTCCGGAATCGACTGTCTCCCAGGCTCCTCGGAGCCCAACTCTCAGGTACGCCGCTTCCGGCTGCCCGCTGTTCGAAAGGCATCCTCCATGGCCGATCTGCCCCCGCTGAAGTACGGAAAGGTCGTCGGGCGGTTCCTCGCCAATGTCGCCGACGGGCCCGACATCGGTGAGCTGCCCGAATTCCCGCCCCTGGCAGGCACTCTCACCTTCACCGCCGATGCACCGAAGATCCTGGTGGCCGGCGGTCAGCCCGCCCCCGCCACCTACGTGCAGCTGCCCAACCACTATGTGTGCGAGCTCGACGAATTCGGCTACCTCACCTGGCGCGGCAAGCGCGGGATCCGGCTGGTAGCCCCGAGTGTCGATACCAACCCGGGCAACTGGACGTGGCGAGCATCGTTCGATCTGAGCTACGACGGTGAACCCGTTGCGCTCGACCCCTTCAGTTTCACTGTGCCCGAATATGTTCCGGGTGCGGACCCGGCCAACCCGGATACCGGTTCCACCGGGCTGGTCGACCTCACGCTGGTCTCGCCGGTGCCCGCCAGCCCCGGCAATGCCGTCACGCGCGGTGAACGCGGCAGCGGAATCCAGTTCGACGGCCAGGCTGCGACCTACGCGGCGTTGCCCGCCGCGCCCAAGGATGGCGCGCAGTACGTGGTGAAGGCCGACGGACTGCTGTACGTCTATCGGACAGTCGGTGGCTGGACGCCCAATGGCCAGGGCATCGTGGTGCGTGGCCAGGCGGGAACCACTGATTGGGCCGGAATCACCAATAGGCCCGCCACTTTCCCGGCGACGCTCGGGACCACATCGGGCACCGCTGCCGCCGGAGACGATGCACGGCTTTCCGATGCCCGCACTCCTGTAGCGCACACCCACACGGCGAGCCAGATTTCCGATGCGACCGTGACCGGGCGCTCGGTGCTGACCGCCGCCGACGCAACCGCCGTACGCACAGCGGTCGCTGCTGTCGCCGCAACGGATCCGCGCCTGTCGGATGCACGTACGCCGACCACGGCCGGGCAGGTTTACGACATCGCCTTCAAGTCGCACAACGGAACCCGGGTGGCGGGCGCAGGCAATGTGATGCCCGAGGGGTTGCGCCTCGAGCGGAACATCTCCGTCAGCGCGATCACCTACCGCGGTGAAACCGCGGGCACCGGCAATCTCGTTGTCGAACTCCGCAAGAACGGCACCACATTCGCCAACACCTCAGCGACGATCGCTGCCGCGAATCATGCGGTCGACACCATTGTGACGGCCAATGGGCCGTGGAGCTTCGCCGTTGGTGATCGCCTCACGGTGTTCGTCACCACCGTCGACAACCCGGCAGGCAAAGGTTTGCAAGTGAGTCTGAGGGGCGTGACGATCTGATGCCCTTCATTACCGTCGCCTCGACCGGGGTTGTGCCCATGGGCATGAACAAGAACGCAGACCAGGCTGTCAATGCCGGAGCCACCAACGCGAGGTTGGCGGGCTGGACCGCCAGGAGCGGCTATGGCGGCACGATCATCAGCGCCAACAACGAGTTGATCTCGGCAAGCACAGGCGCGGTCATCGTGCACTGCAGTGTGCAGTTGAAGGCCGCGTGGTCCCCGCAGTACGGCGCCCTGCACCTGATGCTCATGCTCAACGACAGCGAACTCAAGTCAGCCGACTTCGCTACCAACGCCACATCGCTCACGTTGCAGGACGTTCAGGTGACCCTCCAACCGGGCGACCGAGTGTGGGTTCAAATGAACAACACCACCAGTGTTCCCTGGTCGACCAACGCGACCGTTCAAGGTGGAGCGACCACCTACGTCTCCTTCGATGCCGCATAGCGGGGAGGTGAGTGAAGAGATGTCTTGGACAGGCGATCCGGTATGGCTGGCAGATGCGCTGCGCGAAGCCGGATTACGAGTAATCGAACATGACGGCTGGCGTGACCGCGGGCACGGCGACTTCGGCGACCTGCGCGGTGTGCTCTGCCACCACACCGCGGGCGGCGGCACCGATGACTGGCGCATCGTCGAATACGGTCGGCCCGACCTCGAAGGCCCACTGGCCCAACTGGTTCTGGAGCGGGACGGCACCTACCGCGTGATCGCAGTAGGCGTCTGCTGGCACGCCGGGCGCGGCTCCTGGCCCGGCTGGCCGACCAACAACGCCAACTACCACACCATCGGCATCGAAGCCGTTTCCCGAGGAGACGGAACCGACTGGACCCCAGTACAACTCGACGCCTACAGGCGCGGCTGCGCCGCCATACTCCGCCGCATCGGCCGCAATGCCGACGACTGTGTAGCCCACCGCGAGTACAGCTCCGAAGGAAAGATCGACCCCTACGGCATCGACATGGACGCGTTCCGCGCCGATGTCCAGGCCCTTATCGATGGAGAGGACGCCGCCATGAGCGCCGCCGAAGTCACCCGGATCCAGGATTTCATCACCGCGTTCTGCGGCCCGATCAGTAGCGATGTCAAGGACATTCGCGAGCAGCTGTGCGGGCAGGGCCAGCGCGACGGCGCCGAATACGCCGGTTGGCCCCAGCTCGGTAATCGCACCCTCGTCGATGCTATCGCCGAGGCGCTCACGCGCCTGGAGAAGCTCGAGAAGTAGGAGCCGCCATGTCCAGCCCTGTTCCCGCCTGGAAGCCCGGAAGTTTCAGCGCTTCGACGGTCTCCAGTTCCGCTGCCGGCGGTTCGCGAACCTTCAACTTCAATCATCTGCCGCAAGGCGATACCTCGACCCGAGTCAAGCGAGTGAATCGCGGAGTAGCGCTGAAGAAGTCGATGAAGACGCCGACGCCATAAGGCACCGGCCGCACTGCCAGCCCTCCCCATTCCCGTTCGGGATGGGGATTTTTTGTGCCCAGATCCGAAAGGCGGACCAGCTTCCATGTTGATCAACACAGCTGGTCCGCCCTCGTGGATCACCCAGCGGAGTAACTGGCTCGCGGGCGCAGTGCCGGCGGCTGCCGCTATGCCTGGCAGCGGGAAGGTACGCGACCTTCCGGTCTCGAATGGTGCGGCTGCTGCTCAGCTATTGGCGCGGATCCACAATGCGAATGCCCTGATGTCGGATTCACCGGATACTGCAGTGGGCCGGCCTATTCCGGTTGCCCAGCCGATCGGTGTGCCGTTTCAGGATCCGGCCGCGCCGGGTGGTCCGCAGGGGCCAGTGCCTCCGTTCCCCATGCATGAGGATCCGGAAACCGGCCACATGAAGCCAGGGTTGGCGAATCCGGGTCTCAGGGGAGATACCCGACCGCCGGCCCCGCCCGCCGCGCCACCGAATCCGGTACCGGTTCCACAGCAACCAGTACCAGCCAGCCCTGGCAACCCGAATCCGCAGCCGAACAATCCCGCCGGAACAGTCCTGGCGGCCCCCCCACCGCCCACCACGGTCACACCCGAGCGACCTGCCCACATCAGCCCAAGTCTTGTGCTGCTGTTAGGCCTGACGCCCTACTACAACTACGACGGCTCGTTGAAGTCCCCCGAACAGCTGGCGGCGGACCAATCCGCCAACGCGCAAAGCCCCGCCGCCCTGCAAAGCACGAAGCCACTCCCGCCGAACGTACCTTTCATCCCAGGTATCACCGGACCTGGCAGCGAGGGTATCCCGCCGATTACGGTCACCGCCCAAGCTTCGGTTCCGGTCGTGCCCGTCACGCCTCCGGTACCTGTATCGATCACCGAGCCCACGAATAGGTATCGACTCGGCCGAGACGTCTACGGATTCAACTACACCGCAGAACAATTGGCGGCCGATATAGCCGAGGTCCAGAACGGCCCATTGCAAACGGTACTCAACGGACCCACCCCGTACCAGCGGGCTCTCGCACGCCTGGCCGCGGCACGCTACACCAGCGAAGAACAGGGTTACGACCTCCAATGGGCCTTCTACGACGCCCAGACCGAAGACGAGCGCACCGCAAAAACACAAGCCCTGACCCGACTGCGCGAAATCGGAATCCACCCCTACACCGATCCGGCCATCGAGAAATACGTCCAGGAAACAACCTCGAAGGCCCAGTACTTCACCGACCCCAACAACCCGGCCCGCTACACCGCCCCACCCCCACCCCGCCCGAAGATGACCAGCCTGGGCGACGACCTCTACGGCATGTTCGTCGAACCAGGCGTAGTCCTCTGGGAAGCGGCCCACGGCAAGGGTGACCACAGCGGCGGAGAAGTCGCCTGGGCAGCAGCCGAATTCGGCCTGAACGCCTCAATGCTCATCCCTGGCGTCGGCGCCGCGGCGACTGGAGCCCGAGCCCTACGAGCAGGCGCAGCCGAACTTCTCGCCAGTTCCCGCCTCGCCGCTGGTCTCGGCAATGCCAGAAACGCATTCGAAGCCATGCAAATCGGACGGCAACTACGCACCCAACAGGTCCTCGCAGACATAGACCGCCTAGCCATCCCACCATCCCACATCGGCCCAGCCCTGGAGTCCACTCCCGGCCGTACCGTCAGACCACCGGTGTCGGTCCCGCCAATAGCCAACGAGTTCGCACCGGGGCTGCGCGCTGAAATCCCGCCGACTTCTCCAGGGCCTGTTGGGACAAACATAGTCAGAGACGTCTCACTTGCACCGAGGGATCTGTCGGTAGGGCCGACAGGTCGGGGACCCGTCCTGCCTATTGGCGATATTACTCCCGTATTCAAATCCGGTGCCGGAGAAATAAATCCAGCCGCATATTCGGCCAGCAGTCTGAGTTCAGCAGCAAGGGGTGTTGTGAATGCCGTGCTATCGGGTTCGAAGGCAGTCGGATTATCTGTCTCAGATGTGGAACTGTCCGTGCGCTCTGCGGCTGCGTCTGTCCGTCAAGGTATCGCTCAGACTATTCGTGGATTAAATGGGATCAGTACAAAGCGTGAAATCGGATCTGGTGCCGTATCAACATGGAAGGCGCCCGCTAGTGGTTATCTGCGGCGCACAGAGAATCTCGGTGCTTTCTCCGAACTCGCGGTACCTATGCAGAAGCGTGCTGTCCAGCAAGCTGCTGTTCAGGCGGAGATTACTTTCAAGGGAGTCAAAATAACGATTGATCGAAATCCGGATCTCGTCGGTAGAAATCTCTTCGGGCACACAACTCCTGACGGCAGCTTGATCACGCTGTATCCTGATGCCTTTACATCGATGGAGGAACTGGTCAAGACTCTGGGACATGAGCGTACACATGTATGGCAGGCAAGAGTCTATGGTGGTGGTCAATCCATGGAAACCATGCATGAATGGGAGGTAGCCGCGCACTCTATCGAGGAGCAGTTCTGGACCTACTATCAGAAGGGATTGGGTAAGTGAGCCTCAGATCAGCCTGGATCGGAGAATTATCCAGGGTTTTGGATGGTCAGCCTATACCGTCGATCGGTTGCCCTACCTGTAATCTATTGACCCTGCAGTTTCGATTTATTGGAAGTTCCGAATCGAAAATCGGTTACGTTGTCATGTGGTGTGAATCGTGTAACAACGGAATTAGGGTCTCTCGTGCGCGAGCGAATGAAAACATTCATATTCTCCCTATAGATGATCCGGCATCGATAGCGGGTGTGCCGAACTTCCATCGTTACGAATGATCGCTGGACTGGGCCGTAGGTATTACCAAGCTTCTTAAGGCACAAGGCTGGCATGCCCTCGATGCCGCTATGCCAGATCGGGCCATCATTCCTGGAACAATGCACGAACAACTTAACGGGACCATTCTTGCCGAGGTGACCATGCAAGATGCCCAGGGGCTGTGCTGAACTGCTTGCGAGACAGACACCGAAACGAGGTAAGGTGAAGATCCTTTACAAAGGCATCCGAGTTCTCGGCATGGTAATCAAAGATGGGCTCTCTACGTTCTTTCCGGGAGGATAGTTAATGGTTTCGCCTGTTAGTCATTGGGTTTTTCATTATGACGAAGATGATTTTATAATCGCCGAGAATGGGTCGGTATCCGAGGAGGTTCGACACGCGATATCAGACTTCATGGATGATGTACGTTCTCTGGACGGTGTTGAATGGGTCATATCTGAATGGAGAGAAATTGTGAGGCACTACCCGGCCGAACCTCACGGTGTATCTTTAAATGCCACCCGAGCGCGGTTAGTGGGTAATAATGAGGTATCTGTCAAGTCCCTTTATGAGCAATTCGTGACGGTATTGGTTCCTGAGGATCTATTTTCGAACGCGATCCGGGAATTTCATGGATTCTTGAAGATGAATTCATAGATGGTGAACTAATTCTGTGATGCAGAACCGGGCGATCTCGGGGTCATCGATCCCGATAGGGACACTCCCGATCCGCCGGTGTGGGAGGTGCTTGAATCGGGGAGAATCGAGCATCGTGGTTCGGTGAGCGAGTGGTTCGGCCACGTCATGGGGTATGCGCAGGCGCGCTGACTCAGGGTTGGCGGGGGATCGGGATGAGGCGGTAGAGCCACCAGGGGCGGTCGGGGAATTCTGGGCTGTAGAGGCGGGCGTTCAGTTGGTGGACTTGGTTGTTCGTGGGGTCTCGGATGGTGATCTGCTCGCGGAACAAGTCCTCGGTGGGGACGTCGGTTGTCCATAGGTGTTCCCACTCCGGGATGGTTCGGCAGTTCTCGATGATTTCGGCGATGTGGGTGTTGGTGGTGGGGTCGGGGGTCAGGGTGCGGAGGCCATAGACGAGGCGGTGGGCCTCCCGGTGCCAATCGAGGATGGTTGAGCGGGCGGTGGGGTTCAGGAGGAGCCATTCGATGAGGTTGGTGCCGTTGGTGATTCCGGGGAAGGTGTGGCGGTAGGCGTCGTTTACCGCGATCAGGGTGAAGGTCGGGATCTGGAAGAAGCCGGCGGGGTGGGGGAGGCTGGCTAGGTCTGCCAGGTCGGCGTGGGTTGGCTGGGGTGGAGTAAGGCCGGGTGAAGGGCCTAGGACGCCGGGCAGGCTGAGGTTCAGGATGTGGCGGCGGTGCAGGGGTGGGATGTTCAGGCCGTCGAAGAGGATGCGCAGGGTGTTGAGGGTGGTGGGGCGGGAACCCAGTTCGATTTTCTCGATCAGCGAGGCCGAGATGTTGACGCGCTCGGCGAGTTGTTCGCGGGTGAGACCGGCAGCCGTTCGCTGTTGGCGAATGTATGAGCCGAATGGGTTGCCGGACAACGATTCTCACCTGTCTTTTGGGGGCTGAGCGGTAATCGATATGGGGTCCTCGCACGGATTGTGTGGACGGCGATCGTTGACCGCCCAGCGTTTGCTCTTGGATAATAGAACATATGTTCGAACAGCAACTGAAGAGGTAACCCCGTGTCGCCGATGTAGTGGGCGCGGGGTTGCCGTTGTGGCTCGATTGGGAGGCGGTCCGGTGGACTGGATGGGCGAATGTGTCGGCAACAGGATTGGGTTGGCAATGACCGGTGCGGGGGTGGGCCTGGGTGAACTCGCCGGGCGAACCGGACTCCCCGAGGTATTGCTTGCCGGCCGACTTGCCGCGCCCGAATACCTCCGGGTCGACGAACTCGTCATGATTGCCGCGGCGACGAAACGAGATGTGGTGGAACTGCTTCCGTGCTCACGTGGGCCTGCCGCGGCTGGATGCAACGCGTGTGGTGACGCGGTGGAATGAGTTAGGGCGGTGCTCCTGCGGGAGTGCCGCCCTCTTTTGTCGTCTTCAGGTGAGGGAGGTGTCGCCGAGGGATTCGGAGAGGTGGCGGAGGAGGTTCACGATTTGGGTGCGGTCGGTGGGGGTCAGGGCTGCCAGTAGGCGTTGTTCGTTGGCTGTGTGGAGGGGGAGGAGGCGGTCTACTAGGTCGCGGCCCTCCGGGGTGAGGTTGACGCGGATGGCGCGGCGGTCGGTGGGGTCGGGGATGCGGGCTACCAGGCCCTTGGTGGTCAGGCGGTCTATGCGGTTGGTGATGGCGCCGGAGGTGAGCATGGCTGCTTTGTTCAATGCGCCTGCGGTGAGGCCGGTTTCGCCGGCGGAGCGGCGGAGGGTGGCGAGGACGTCGAATTCCCAGCGTTCGAGGTTGTGGGTGCGGAAGAAGTCGATCAACTCGCGGTCGAGGATCTGGGCCAGGCGGGTGATGCGAGCGACGATCTCCATGGGGGAGACGTCCACGTCGGGGCGGACTTCTCGCCAGGCGGCGGTGATCTGGTCTACGGCGTCGGGCACGCGGGCTCCTGTCGGGAAATAATCTCAACATTAAGATACTTGACGTTGAGGTATCTGCGTGATTTTATCTTAACGTTGAGATTATCAATGAGGAGCTAATGATGAACATCAGCACCCGGACCGGGGGATACGCCGGGACACTTGCTCTGACCGGGCTCGCGCCGCTGGTGTGGGGTTCCACCTACGCCGTCACCACCGAGTTCCTGCCGCCGGATCGGCCGATGTTCACTGCGCTCATGCGGACGCTGCCCGCGGGGCTGCTGTTGCTGGCCATGACGCGCAAGCTGCCGCACGGCGAATGGGTGTGGAAGGCGGGCACTCTAGGCGCGCTGAATATGGGGGCGTTCATGCCGCTGCTGTTCCTCGCCGCGTATCGGCTGCCGGGTGGCGTGGCGGCGGTGCTCAGTTCCGCGTGGCCGCTGTTCGCGCTGCTGCTGGCGGCCATTGTGCTTAATGAGCGGTTGACCCTGCGGAAACTGCTTGCGGCGGTGATCGGTATCGGCGGCGTCGGGCTGGTGGTGCTGCGGGCGTCCGCTGCGCTCGACACGCTGGGTGTGGTCGCCGCGCTCGGGGCCGCGGTCTCCATGTCGGCGGGCGTCATCATGACCAAGCGCTGGGGACGGCCGGAAGGCGTTACGCCACTTGCCATGACGGGGTGGCAGCTCACCGCGGGCGGGCTGATGCTGGTGCCGATCGCGCTCGGCATCGAGGGTGCGCCGCCGGCGCTGGACGGGCGGGCCATCGGGGGTTACCTCTACCTCGGACTCATCGGTACCGCGCTGGCCTACGCCATCTGGTTCCGTGGCCTGGCACGCGCCAATGCCACCTCGGTGGCCTTCCTCGGACTGTTGAGCCCGCTGTCGGCCGCCATTATCGGCTGGGCCGCGCTGGGTCAGTCGCTGACACCGCTGCAGGTGCTCGGAATGGCAATTGCGCTGGGCGGCACGCTGCTCGGGCAGCTCGCGACCGCGCCGCGTAAGTCAGCGCCCGCGCCGGAAACGGCTGTGGCCGTGTCCAACGCAGTCTGATACGCCCAACCCCCGACACCCGACGCCCACAACCGACGTGCGCACCCGCCGCCCGACGTGCGCACCCGTCGCCCAGCACCCGTCGCCCGACGTCCGCACCCGTTGCCCAGCGCCCGTGCCCGTGCCCGACGACCGCGACCAATTCGGCTGCCGAATTTGGTGGCAGCAGTATTCGCCATCCTCGAAGGAGACCAGAAGCCATGCGTATCACCGTTTTCGGAGCAACAGGCGACGTCGGCAGCCGGGTGATCACCGAAGCCCTGCGGCGCGGACATGACGTGCGAGCCATCTCGCGTGACCCGAGCCGGGTTCGCGGACTGCCCGACACCGTTGAGGTGCGCGCGGCCGATGCTTCGGATGCCGATCAAGTCGCGGCCGTGGCCGCCGGGAGCGATCTCGTGATCAGTGCGACGCGACCGGTGCCTGGCCAAGAGCATGAGCTCGCCCAGGTCGCGGCCGCGCTTCTGGAAGCATTGGCGGACAGAGAGATTCGGCTGCTTGTGGTAGGCGGCGCGGGCAGCCTCCTCGTTCCGGGCACCGGCGCGATACTCAGCGAGCAGCCGGGCTTCCCCGCCGAACTCCTCCCGATCGCCGATGCTTGCAATCAACAGCTGACCGTGTTCCAGGAGTCCGAGCATGCGGTCGACTGGGCCTACCTCAGCCCGGCCGCGCTGCTGGAGCCGGGCGTGCGCACCGGCGTCTTCCGCCTCGGCACCGACGAACTCCTCGCCGATCATGAAGGCAATTCCGCCATTTCGATGGAGGACCTCGCCATCGTGCTCCTCGACGAAGCGGAACAACCCAAGCATCACCGGGCCCGTTTCACCGCCGCCTACTGACCGCTCGATTCGCCGCCACCGGCTGATCGAGACCCGTGCCCAACGAAAAATGGCGCGGGCTCCGAAAACTCCGGAGCCCGCGCCACTTTCAGGTCACAGCGAGGTTCAGAACGGGTGGAACCCCGCACCCACGCCACCGTGCCGGTCGATATCCGCCAGCACCATCGACATGGTTGTGGACAGCTCCGGCGCGTGGATCAGATCCCCGGCGCCCGTGCATGCCGGCAGCTGGATATCGATCGGCCCGGCATCGAAATCCGTACCGGCGACAACCATTCCGACCAGGCGATCGCCCAGGATCACCGGCGCACCGGAGTCACCATGATTGGCGCACACCTGGCTGCGGAACCAACTGGGATTGGTCTCCCACACCGGTCCACAGGTGTAACCGGTGGTGCGGCCGTTCTTGCACGCCATATCACCGACATTCGGCGGCGCCCCGATGCTGTTGATCACCGATTGCGCCACCTGCTTGGTCGGAGCGACCCGGCTGGCATCGAAATCGATGACGGACCAGTCGTTTCCGGCGTTCTTATTGGCGATCACGCCGATACCGCCGCTGTGCGTGTACTCGGCGGCAATGCGCGCGCCGACCTCACCGCAGTGCCCGGCGGTAATGCCGACCAGCTTGCCGTCACGGTCGTAGCCGATGGTGGTGAGCGTGCAGTCGGCGAGTGTTGTCGGATCGTCGAGCTGCTCGACGTAGATGCCCGAGCCGCCACCGAGTGTCACCACGGGCGCCGCGTCGGCGGTTCCGGTGAGCAGGAAGGTGGAACTCAGGGCAGTCGCGACAACGGCCGCCCAGGAAAGAACTCGGGCGCGGCCCGTAACGAACATGGTGTTCCCCATCCCCCGGAAAAGAATCGAGCGGCGCGCTGAAAGCCGGTTCCGCCAGCGCGCGTGTGGATCGTGTCACGGGCTGTCTCACCGAAGCAAGTCGATTGACCAGTGACGGATTCGATGGCCTATTCGCAAGGCTTGACCTTGACGCTACGTCAACTTGCATGCTGAATTAATCGAGGTCGAACAGGAGCGGAAAGGACCGAACGTGGCAACCGAATGGTCGATCCAGGAACTGGCCAAAGCCGCCGGAACCACCAGCCGCACGCTGCGGCATTACGGTGAGCTCGGGCTGCTGGCGCCCACCCGGATCGGTGGCAACGGTTACCGCTATTACGATCAGAACTCCCTCGTACGGCTGCAGCGCATCCTTTTGCTGCGCGAACTCGGTCTGGGTCTCCCGGCCATCGCCGAAGTTCTTGCGGGACAAAAGGACACCGCCGCCGCCCTGCGCACGCATCTGGAATTGCTGCAGCACGAACAGGACCGGATCGCGCGGCAGATCGCCTCGGTGCACACCACATTGCACAAGACGGAAGCGGGTGAATCACTCATGGCCGAGGAAGTTTTCGACGGATTCGACAACAGCCGGTACAAGGACGAGGTCATCGAAAGATGGGGTAGGGACGCCTGGGAGAGCGGCGACCGCTGGTGGCGCACCATGAGCGAGGCCGATAAGAAGGCCCACTTCCAGACCCACCTCGATATCGCCGCCGACTACGGCCGGGCACACGCGGCCGGACTCGCTGTCGGCGCCGACGAGGTGCAGTCCATCGTCCAGCGCCACTACGACTGGGTGACCCTCGGCTGGCAGGGTAAGTGCCCGCCGGCCCAGTACTTCAAGAACCTCGGCGAAATGTACGTCGCCGACCCGCGCTTCGCGGCGAACTACGACAAGCACGGTGCGGGCACCACCGAGTTCGTCCGGGACGCCATGAACGAGTACGCCGACACCCGGCTGTAGCCGGAGGAAATGCGTGGCAACGCACAACGGCCCGAGCAGACGCCCGGGCCGTTGTCGTATGGGGCTATCGAATCAGGCTGCGCCGCACATGGATTGCATGACTCCGCGGAGGATGGGCATGCCGTAGGTGGTGGGGGCGAAGGCGAGGGTTTGGGCGATGCCCAGGGGGGTGGTGATGGTGGAGGCTACGCCGGTGAAGCCGGCGATGGTGCTGCCGACGGTCATGAGGAGGCTGGCGGTGTCCAGGGTGAGGGTGATCATGTCGAAGGCGTTCTCCACCTTCACATCCGACAGGGGCACCGTGTCGAGGCCCTTGCCCTCGTAGATGTCGAAGCCGAGGTTGGCGAGGAAGGTGAGGGGGCCGTAGTCCATGGCGTTCACCAGGGGGCCGAGCTGTTCGATGCGGCGCATCAGGACCGAATGGGCGACTCGGTTGTCATGCAGGAAGCCCTGCAGCGCATCGGCGTTCGCATTCACGGCGGCCGGATCGACCGGCAGACCGGCGGTGCGGGTGAGGAAGTTGCGGGTGCGCTCGACCAGGTCGGAGGTCTTGAGTTCGGCGAGCGGGGTGCAGGTGCCGTCGGCCTTGGTCAGCTGGTTCGCCAGATCCAGGAGCGGCTGCGGGACCGCCACGTGCTCGTCCGGCAGCGGCTCCAATTGCAGCTTCTCGTATGCGGTGGGGGCGGTGCAGGTGCGGGCCAGCTGCGCCTGGATGGAACGGGCCAGTGATTTCACGCCGGTGAACATCGCGCCGACGATCGGCTTGAGAATGAAACCGACGGTCGGGATGAGGCTGAAGGCCAGCTGCGTAGGAATCTTCACGATGCGGGTGCCGAGAATGAACACCTCGATCACATCGGACACCGTGATCGTGGACAGCGAGACGGTCTGGTCGATGCGGCCGGTGCGGATCGCGTCCAGGTCGTTGACCAGGTAGGACACAATCGGATCATCGAGGAATTCGAGTCGATCGCCGGTTCCGGTCGGATCCATGGGCAGACCGCGCCGGTGCACGTGGACCTGCGCGATGGTCTGGCGGAAATCGTTGACCTGCTGATCGAACGCGGCCTGCTGACCTGCCGGAACAACCGTGCGAACGGCGGTCGCGGCATTGGTCACAATGTCATCGAAGGTTGCCGCACCATTGCCGCACAGGCCGGCCGGGTCGGCCACCTGGGTGCTGGCGAGGGTGTCTTCGTCGGCGTGCGCCGGGGCTGCGGTGGGAATGAGGGCGACGGTGCTCAGCACAGCCGTGAGTGTGAGTGCGCCCATGAGTGGGGCGAAACGGGCTAACCGCATGGTGGGGGGTTGTCTTCCGGTCGGCGGGGAGGCACGGCCGCGTACTGCGCACGGCAACGATCTGGACGTTTGTTCAGCTCGTTGCGTTATGAAATACAGGTCGGATGACGGATCTGTCCCCATTTCGGTTAACTCTGAGCGAAATCCTGGACGACAGCTCCCTCTCACGGGGGACGACGATCACCGGTTCCGTCCGTAACCTGGATGCCTAAAAATCCCACCTACCGGAGCCCACGCGCGCCGATATCTTCTTCCACTACGCTGGGCTCCCGTGACCGTCGCATCCCCCTTCGATCTCATCGTCGTCGGCTCCGGCTTCTTCGGGCTGACCATCGCCGAACGCACCGCCAACCTGCTGGGCAAGCGGGTCCTGGTGGTCGACCGCCGCTACCACCTCGGTGGTAACGCGTACTCGGAGGCGGAGCCAGAGACCGGCATCGAAATCCACAAGTACGGTGCTCACCTTTTCCACACCTCGAACAAACGGGTGTGGGATTACGTGAACCAGTTCACCGAATTCACCAACTACCAGCACCGCGTCTACGCGCTGCATAAGGGTCAGGCCTACCAGTTCCCCATGGGACTCGGCCTCATCTCCCAGTTCTTCGGCCGCTACTTCACGCCGGAGGAAGCACGCGCGCTGATCGCCGAGCAGTCCGCCGAGATCGACACCAAGGATGCTGCCAATCTCGAGGAGAAGGCGGTGTCCCTGATCGGCCGCCCGCTCTACGAGGCGTTCATCCGTGACTACACCGCAAAGCAGTGGCAGACCGACCCACGGGAGCTGCCCGCAGGCAATATCACCCGCCTGCCGGTGCGCTACAACTTCGACAATCGGTACTTCAACGACACCTACGAGGGTCTGCCCAAGGACGGGTACACCGCGTGGCTGACCAAGATGGCCGAGAGCGAGCTCATCGAGGTCCGTGTCGACACCGACTGGTTCGACGTCCGCGACGAGCTCCGGGCGCAGAACCCGGACGCGCCCGTCATCTACACCGGCCCGCTGGACGCCTATTTTGATTACAGCGAGGGCGAACTCGGATGGCGCACTATCGATTTCGAGACCGAGGTCTTGAAAACCGGTGACTTCCAGGGCACCTCGGTCATGAACTACAACGACGCGGACGCGCCCTACACCCGCATCATCGAGCCGCGCCACTTCCACCCCGAGCGCGACTACCCGAACGACAAGACCGTCATCATGCGCGAGTTCTCCCGCTTCGCTCAGACCGGCGACGAACCGTACTACCCTGTCAACACCCCCGACGACCGCGCCAAGCTGCTCGCCTACCGCGAGCTCGCCAAGGCCGAAACCGCCTCGGCCAAGGTCCTTTTCGGTGGCCGCCTCGGCACCTACCAGTACCTCGACATGCATATGGCCATCGGCGCCGCGCTCAGCATGTTCGATAATGTGCTGCGCCCGCACCTGGAGTCCGGCGCCGCGCTGGTGGACACCGCCGAATGACCGCACAAGCAACGTTGGAAGACATGACGCCAGAAGAGTCTCACGGAGCGACCCGCGCCAAGTCCCTCCTGCAGCGCATCATCCTGCCCCGGCCGGGCGAGCCCCTCGACGTACGCAAGCTGTACCTCGAGGAGTCCGATACCAACGCCAAACGCGCGCACGCCACCTCGCGCACCTCGCTGTCCATCGGCGCGGAGTCCGAGGTGTCGTTCTGCACCTACTTCAATGCGGTCCCGGCCAGCTACTGGCGGCGCTGGAGCGTATTGCAGTCGATGGTGCTGCGGCTGGAACTCTCCGGTCACGGACGTGTGGACGTGTACCGGTCCAAGGCCGACGGATCGCGAATCCACGTGCAGGGCAACGAGTTCAGCACGCCGGGCGATGCGCAGGACACCCTGGTCGAGTTCGAGGTGGATCTGGGCCCGTTCGAGGACGGCGGCTGGATCTGGTTCGACATCACCACCGACAGCGCGGTGCAGCTGCGCAGCGGCGGCTGGTACGCACCGATCGAGGCGCCGGGTGAGGGCAGCATCGCCATCGGCATGCCGACCTTCAACCGCCCCACCGATGCGGTGAAAACCATTACCGCCCTGGGTAGCGACCCGCTGGTGCTGGAGAAGATCAAGGCCGTCATCATCCCCGACCAGGGCACTCGCAAGGTCGTGGACGAGCCGGGCTTCGCCGAAGCCGCACTGCCGCTGGGTGATCGCCTGGCCATCCACAACCAGCCCAATCTGGGTGGGTCCGGTGGTTACAGCCGGGTCATGTACGAGGCGCTCAAGACCACGGACGCCGAGTTCATCGTCTACATGGACGATGACATCGAGATCGAACCCGACAGCATCCTGCGCGCACTCGCGTTCTCGCGCTTCGCCAAATCGCCCATCCTCACCGGTGGTCAGATGCTGAACCTGCAGGAGCGCTCGCACCTGCACACCATGGGCGAGATCGTGGACCGGTCCATCTTCATGTGGACCGCGCCCGCGAATGTCGAGTACGACCACGACTTCTCGAAGAATCCGCTCAGCGACCGCGACAATTCCAAGCTGCTGCACCGTCGCATCGATGTGGACTTCAACGGCTGGTGGACCTGCGTCATCCCGCGCCGGGTGGCCGAGGAGATCGGGCAGCCGCTGCCGCTGTTCCTCAAATGGGACGACGTCGAATACGGTTTGCGCGCAAGGGATCACGGCTATCCGACCGTCACCCTGCCGGGTGCGGCCGTCTGGCATATGGCCTGGAGCGACAAGGACGACGCCATCGACTGGCAGGCGTACTTCCACCTGCGCAACCGCCTGGTGGTCGCCTCGCTGCACCTGCCCAACGACGGCCGGCCCATGGTGGTCAACACCATCAAGGCCACGCTGAAACACCTGCTCTGCCTGGAGTATTCGACGGTGGCCATCCAGAACGAGGCCATTCGCGACTACCTCGCCGGACCGGACAAGCTCTTCGAGCTGCTGCCGACCGCGCTCGGCAAGGTGCACGCCATGCGCAAGCAGTTCCCGGACGCCGTGGTGCTGCCGTCCTCCACCGAACTGCCGCTGCCCAGCCATGCCGAGGTGGGCGCGGTCGGCGAACCGTCGAACCCGCTCTCGAAGATCGCGCGGCTCGGCAGGGGCGTGGTGCACAACTTCCGCAAGGCCAATACCAAGCACCATGACGTCCCGCAGCTGAATGTGCCGACGCTGGATGCCCGCTGGTACCTGCTGTCACAGGTGGACGGCGTCACCGTCACCACCGCCGACGGCCGCGGTGTGGTCTACCGCAAGCGGGATCCGCGCAAGGCCGCCGAGCTGTTCCGCGAGGCGCTGCGGCTGCGCAGGGAGCTGGCCGAGCGCTTCCCCGAGGTGCGCGAGCAGTATCGTGCGGCGCATTCACATCTCACGAGCAAGGCGGCTTGGGAGAACACCTTTGGAATAAGCACCGTTGGGATCACGAGCGACTCAGGGAATGAGAGCAAATGACCGCCAGTCAGTCGGCCACCGAGCCTGATCGTGGATTGCACATCGTCCCCGAGACCCCCGTGACCGCACCGCCCGCCGAGGTGAAGATCCTCAATCTGGTGCAGGGCACCATCGGCCGGAACCCGGCCGTGGTCAAGGTCGCTCGCGGTATGTCGCATTTCGGCGATCACTCGCTCGGCTGGATCGGCATCGCGGCGGTGGGGGCGCTCGTCGACAAACCCCGCCGACGGGAGTGGGCCGGGGTCGCGGTCGGCGCGTTCGGGGCGCACGCCGCCTCCGTCGTCATCAAGAGAATCGTCCGCCGCCCGCGCCCGAATGATCCATCGGTGCAGGTCAACGTGTCGACGCCGGGCAAGCTCAGTTTCCCGTCCTCGCATGCGACCTCCACGACGGCGGCGGCGGTGTTGCTCGGCAGGCTCACCGGGTTACCCTTGCCCGCGGTGCTCGTCCCGCCGATGCTGCTTTCCCGGGTCGTCCTCGGGGTTCACTACCCATCCGACGTGCTCGCCGGTTCCGCGCTGGGCGCCGCATCAGCTGCTGTTGTGCTTGCCGCCGAAAAGAGACTCGCGAAGTGACCGCGCAGGAAGAAAGAGCCGTTGTTGACATGAGCGAAGAGCCGACCGGCGTTGACCTGGACGAAGGTGTCATCAAGGGCCCGCCGAAGACCCTGATCGGCGGTCTGGTGAAGGCCGTGCGCCCACGCCAGTGGGTCAAGAACGTGCTCGTACTGGCGGCGCCACTGGCAGCGGGCAAGGACGCCGCCGGCCATGTGGTTTTCACCGATATGTCGGTGCTGCTGCACGTCGGCGTCGCCTTCGTGGCGTTCTGCCTCGCGGCCTCGGGCATCTACCTGGTCAACGACGCGCTGGACGTGGAGGCCGACCGGGCCCACCCGACCAAGCGCTACCGGCCGATCGCCGCCGGTGTGGTTCCGGTGAACCTCGCCTACACGCTGTCGCTCGTACTGCTGGTCGCGTCGCTCGCGCTGTCGTTCGTGGCGTCGTGGCATCTGGCCGTGGTGATGGCCGTGTACATCGGCATTCAGCTGGCCTACTGCTTCGGCCTCAAGCACCAGGCCGTGCTCGATATCTGCATCGTCTCCTCCGGCTTCCTGCTGCGCGCGGTCGCCGGTGGCGCCGCCGCCGATATCAAGCTGTCCCAGTGGTTCCTGCTCATCATGGCTTTCGGCTCGCTGTTCATGGCGGCCGGAAAGCGCTACGCCGAGTTGAAGATCGCGCTCGACACCGGCGCCAAGATTCGCAAGTCGCTGCAGTACTACACGGCCACCTACCTGCGTTTCGTCTGGACCCTGTCGGCCACCGCGGTGGTGGTCTTCTACGGGCTGTGGGCGTTCGAACAGGGCCGGATCAAGGACACCGACTGGTTCGCGATCTCGATGGTGCCCTTCACCATCGCGGTGCTGCGCTACGCGGTGGACGTCGACGGCGGTGAAGCCGGTGAACCCGAAGAGATCGCCCTGGGGGACCGGATCCTCCAGTTCCTCGCAATAGCCTGGATCGGAGCGGTAGGTGTCGCTGTCTATCTCACCTGACGTGGTAGAGGGAGAAGAGCGAGGGGAGGGCGCACCGACGGCACAGTTGCCGGTCGGTAGTGCCCATCGGCGTGCGGCAGATGTGTCCGCGCGCCGTTTCTCGCGACTATCTCGCACCGTCTTCATCGGTGGGATCGTGCTGACCGCGACCCTTTTCGCAGCCGGCGCCTGGCAGCGGCGGTGGATCGCCGACGACGGCCTGATCGTGCTGCGCACGGTGCGAAACCTGCTGGCGGGCAACGGCCCGGTATTCAATGCGGGCGAACGCGTCGAAACCAATACCAGTACGGCCTGGACCTACCTCGTCTGGTTCTTCAGCTGGCTGACCCAGCTGCGGCTGGAGTACGTGGTGCTCGGCATCGCGCTCACGCTGTCGGTGCTGGCGATCGTCTTCGCCATGCTGGGCTCGGCACGACTGTGGGGCGGAACGAAATCCGCCCTTCTGGTCCCGGCCGGAGCACTGGTCTACATCGCCATGCCTCCCGCTCGTGACTACGCCACCTCCGGCCTGGAGAACTGCCTGGTCATCTGCTGGCTGGCAGTGCTGTGGTGGCTGCTGGTCCGCTGGAGTCAGGCCGAACGAGTGCGCCTGCCAGGCTTTTTCGGCCTGGTGTTCTTCGCCGGGCTGGCCCCGCTGATCCGGCCGGAGATGACGCTGGTCGGTGCGCTCGCACTGGTCATGATCTTCTGCGCACCGCTGCCGCAGACCCGGGTGCGGCCGCTGTTCTTCCGGATCGGTGTCGTGCTGGTGGCAGGACTGGTGCCGGTCGCGTACCAGATCTGGCGCATGGGCTATTACGGTCTGCCGTACCCGAATACGGCGGTGGCCAAGGATGCGGCCGGGGCCAAGTGGCATCAGGGCTTCATCTATCTGTGGAACTTCGTCGGCCCGTACTGGTTGTGGCTGCCGCTGCTGATCCTGGCGATCGCCGCGGTGTTCGCGGTGCGGTCCGGCCGCGCCTCGGGCTCGCTCGACCGCCGTGCCGTCGACGACGAGGTCTCCGAAGGTTCGGAGACGCGCTGGCGCAATCGGATTCACCGGTTCAGCGTCCGATTGCGCACTCCCGCGGCCGTTGCCACGCTCATGGTCGGCAGCGGTGTGGTGCTCATCGTCTACGAGTTGCGTGTCGGCGGCGACTTCATGCACGGTCGCATGCTGCTGCCGCAGCTGTTCTGCCTGATGCTGCCGGTGGCCGTGCTGCCGGTGCGGCTGCCGCAGAACATCTTCAGTGGTCAGCGCGGCGGGCGCCGCGTGGACTGGGCGCTGGCGGTGGTGCTGGCGGGCTTCGTCGGCACCGCGGGCTGGGCGCTGTTCGCGGCCAATACGACGGCCATCACGACCGGCACCAAGATCGCCTCGACGGGCATTGTGGACGAGCGGATCTACTACGTCCTCAATACCGGTCACGATCATCCGATCCTGGCCGAGGACTATCTGGACTATCCGCGCATGCGCGCCATGGTCCGCGATATCACCGACACCCCGGACGGCGGCCTGCTGCTCAATTCGCCGTCCTTCATGTTCTGGTACGTCGCACCGCCGCCCGCGCCCATTCCCGACGGTGGCGCCGGACATACCGTCTTCTTCCTGAATCTCGGTATGACCAGCATGAACGTGCCGCTGAACGTGCGGGTCATCGATCAGATGGGCCTGGCGTATCCGCTTGCGGCGCATACCGACCGGCTCACCGACGGCCGCATCGGGCACGACAAGAACCTGTACCCGGACTGGGTCGTGGTGGATGCGGGCATGGTCGACAAGCATCCGTGGCTGCCCTGGTACATGGACGACAAGTGGGTGCAGCAGGCGCGAGTCGCGCTGTCCTGCCCGCAGACCCAGGATCTGCTGGCGTCCTCGCGGTCGCCGCTGACCTTCGAGCGGTTCCGGCACAATGTGATGCAGTCACTGGACTTCTCGAAGTACCGCATCGATCGGGTGCCGAAGTACGAGATCGAACGGTGCGGGTTGGTCGATCCGTATCCGTCGGCTCCGGCGGTGCCGGTGCCGCCCAAGTAGCGAGACAGTAAGTCCCCCGGGACAATTCCGGGCAAATTTAGCGAATCACCCACGGCGGCGATCCTTTAACACAGGGTCGCCGCCGTTGTGTCCGATTCGCAACCTGATAATGCACTCTCATCTCGGTTTGGTAACACCCAGGGGGTCGTTTAGCGATAGCATCCCTGGGTACGCCCGTCGCGGTCCATCGCGTATGTGTCGCAACGGTTGTCGCAATACACGGCCCGCGCCCTGGCATGGGCAGCCGGTCGTGCCGACGAAAGGCCGAACGAGATATGCGAGGCTTGACTGTGGGTGGGGCACAGGAGATTCGGGCCCGGGGCGCAGGCGCCGGGCGCGGGTGGCTGAGAAAGTCAGCCGTGGGTCTGGCCGTGGCGGCCTTGCTACCGTTCGGGGCGTCGGTGGCAGGAGCTGGTCTCGGCTCCGGTGTCGCGCACGCCGCCTTCAATCCCGCCGGTATGGACTTCTATGTCGATTCGACTATGGGGCCCATCAAATCTCGTGTGTTCCGGGCGGCGGACGGTAATACCGACCGGGTGGTCTATCTGCTCGACGGTATGCGCGCCCGCGACGACGACAGCGGCTGGGAAATCGAGACCGGTGCGGCGCAGACCCTGATGGCCGCGAATATCAATGTGGTCATGCCGGTCGGCGGCATGTCCAGCTTCTATGCCGACTGGGCCTCGCCGAGCACCTTCCTCGGCATCCCCGCCGGCACGCTTGCGGGCTCGGGTTCCGGCGCCACCGAGGCGCTTGCGGGCGGTCCGGGCAAGACCTCCGCGTATATGTGGGAAACGTTCCTGACGCAGAACCTGCGTGATGCGCTGCGGGATCGCCTGGGCTTCAATGTGACTCACAACGGCGTTGTCGGATTGTCGATGAGCGGCAGCGCCGCGATGGTGCTGGCGGCCTTCTATCCCAATCAGTTCTCCTACGCCGCATCGCTTTCCGGTGCGCTGAATTTGTCCATGCCGGGTATGCGGGATGCCGTCCGGGTCGCCATGCTGGATGCCGGCGGTTACAACATCGACGCGCTCGCCAAGGCCAAGGACGCCAAATGGCAGCACCTCGATCCGTTCACCTTCGCGCCGAAATTGAAGGCCAACAACACGCGCCTGTTCATTTCGGCGGGTAGTGGACTGCCGTCCTCGGCCGATGCCATCAATGCCTCCACCGTCGAGGGCATGGGTATCGAGGCCATCGCGCTGGTGGGTACCAAATCCTTCCAGGCTCGGCTCTCCGGTCTGGGCGACAGCAATGTCACCTACGACTATCCGGCCGTCGGTGTGCACAACTGGAAAAACTGGGAGTCCGAGCTGAATCGACTGACCCCTGATTTGTCGGCGCACATTGGCTGACATAGTTGCCGGGTCACACCCGCAGTTGTTGCGCGGTATTCGTACCGCGTGGCTTTTGTGTCCCTTGTTGTATCAACTACCTGGTCCGGGCCACAAATGCTCGTACTAGTGGTCCCGATCACATATGTCTCTTTCCGATAACGCTCCGTTAGCCGTAGAACGATAGGCTCCCCGAGACGCCCGCCGTGGCCCCGAGCACGCGGTTGAAACGAACGAACACGAAAGGCCTGATGATGCGAGGTGCGCAGGATAGACGTCGGAGATCGAGCGGCGGCTGGATGAGGAAGTCTGTCCTCGGCATGGCCTTGGCGCTACTGCTCCCGTTCGGGGCGTCGGTGGCAGGTGTGGCAGGGTCCGCGAACGCGGCGTTCAATCCGACCGCTATGGATTTCTGGGTCGACTCGTCCAGCGGGATGGGCCCGATCAAATCGCGCATCTTCCGGGCCGCGGACGGTAATACCGACCGCGTCGTCTACGCGCTCGACGGTATGCGCGCCCGTGACGACATCAGTGGCTGGGAAAACGACACCGATGTGGCCAATGCGCTGACCGCCGCGAATATCAATGTGGTCATGCCGGTCGGCGGCCAGTCCAGTTTCTACGCCGACTGGGCCGCGCCCAGCACCTTCCTCGGCGTTCCCGCCGGTACCGGCTCCGGCTCGCTGTCGTCGTCGGGCTCGGCGTCCGGTTCCTCCTCGGGTTCCGGCGGCCTGCAGATCATGGCCGGTGGCCCGGGCAAGAGCTTCCGCTACACGTGGGAGACCTTCCTGACCAAGGACCTGCGTAATGCACTCAGCGCCCGCCTCGGCTTCAACCCGAACCGCAATGGCGTCTTCGGTCTGTCCATGGGTGGTTCGGCGGCGCTGACCCTGGCGGCCTACCACCCGGATCAGTTCAGCTTCGCGGGTTCGTTCTCCGGTTACCTGAACATCTCCGCCCCCGGCATGCGAGAGGCCATGCGCCTGGCCATGATCGACGCCGGCGGCTTCAATGTCGACTCGATGGCACTGCCGTGGAGCCCGCAGTGGCTGCGCATGGACCCGTTCGTCTTCGCGCCGCAGTTGAAGGCCAACAACACCCGGCTCTGGATCTCCGCCGCCAGCGCCATCCCCGGACCGGGCGATGTGACGTCGGTGATGTCGGTCCTGCAGGGCATGCCGCTGGAGGCGCTCGCGCTGGCCAACACCCGCGCCTTCCAGGTGCGTATGGCCGCCATCGGCGCCAACAATGTCGACTACGACTTCCCCGCGGCCGGTGTGCACAACTGGGCCAACTGGGCAGCCGAGGTCTACCGCATGGTTCCGGACCTGTCCGCCAATATCGGCTAGCCTCCGAGCAGCAGTGAAAGGCCCCCGCCCCTCAGGGCGGGGGCCTTTTTGTCGGTCTCGGTCCGGACTCGGCTAATCGGACTCGCAAACACGCCGGGCTGGTGAGCCGACATTTGCCCGGTATCGATGAAGATCAAGCGAAGAAGATCAGGTGTGCAAGCTCGGTTCTGCTCCAACGAGAGGGCTAGGTCGATGCGGGTTAGAGGCTTCAAAAGAATGGTCCTGGGCGTCGCCGCGACGCTTGTCCTGCCACTTGCTCTCACGGTGGTCGGAACCGGGCCTGCGACAGCGGCGTTCAACCCGGCGGCCTTCGACTTCTGGGTGGACTCGCCGGTCATGGGTCCGATCAAGACCCGGGTGCTGCGCGCGGCGGACGGTAATACCGACCGGGTCGTCTATGCCCTCGATGGTCAGCGCGCCACCGAGATCTTGAACGGCTGGGAGAACGACACCAATGTCGCGGACGTCCTGGCCAGCTGGAATATCAATGTGGTCATGCCGGTCGGCGGTGAGTCCAGTTTCTATGCCGACTGGAATTCCCCGAGTTCGTTCTTCGGGGTCCCGGCGGGTGCGGGTTCGTCCGCGGCCAATACCGGTTCGGGCGCCACCGAGGCGCTCGGCGCCGGACCGGGCAAGAGCTACCGGTACGACTGGGAAACCTTCCTGACCGACCAGTTGCGCTGGGCACTGCGGGATCGCCTGGGGTTCAATCCCAATCGCAATGGCGTCTTCGGCCTGTCCATGGGCGGCAGTGCGGCGCTGACCCTGGCCGCCTATCACCCGGATCAGTTCAGTTATGCCGGTTCCTTTTCCGGCTACCTGAACATCTCCGCACCGGGTATGCGGGAGGCGATTCGGGTCGCCATGATCGACGCCGGTGGTTACAACGTCGATTCCATGGCCCCGCCCTGGGGTGACCGCTGGCTGCGCATGGATCCGTTCGTCTTCGCCCCCACCCTGATCGGGAACAACACCCGGCTCTGGGTCGCGGCGGGCAGCGGGCTGCCCATGCAGCAGGATCTCGATATCCCGCTCGGCGCGGCCACGGACCGAATCGTGCGGGGTTCGCCGCTGGAGGCGTTGGCGCTGGCCAATACTCGGGCCTTCCAGGTGCGCATGGACACGCTGGGCGCCCGGAATGTCACGTATTCGTTCCCGCCGGTCGGTCTGCACGCCTGGACCAACTGGCAGGACGAGGCGTATCGCATGATTCCGGACATGTCCGCAAATATCGGGTAAATCGACCGAATACGAAGGCCCCCGCCCGAACAGGGTGGGGGCCTTCGCATATCGGGCGTATCACAATTCGGTGTCCGAGGTGTTTTCCGAGCGACCGGCTCCGAATAAGAGCCTATAGAGAAGCGAGAGCGGCGACAGCTTCTGCATTTCAGTGGTGGTCAACGGTGACCACACTCGGAAAGGCGACATAGATGCGTTTCTCGATGGGTGCACTCCGCAGGGCCGGAGCCGGTCTGGCATTCGCCATGGTGTTGCCATGGGCGGTGGCGGTAGGCGGCGGAGCGGCCCCGGCGGCAGCCGGATTCGATCCGGCCGGATCGGACTTCTGGGTCGATTCGAGTATGGGCCCGATCAAGTCGCGCATCTTCCGCGCACAGGACGGCAATACCCAGCGGGTGGTGTACGCCCTGGACGGATTGCGGGCGCGTAATGACCTGTCCGGCTGGGAGATCGACACCGATGTCGAGCGGGCGCTCACCGCCTGGAACATCAATGTGGTCATGCCGATCGGCGGCCAGTCCAGTTTCTACTCCGACTGGGTGGCGCCCAGCAATACCAATGGGCAGCCCGCGCCGTATGCCTGGGAAACCTTTCTGACCCGGGATCTGCGAAATGCGCTGGCCGGGCGGCTGGGCTTCAATCCGAACGGGAACGGTGTGTTCGGATTGTCCATGGGCGGCAGCGCGGCCCTGGTGCTCGCAGCGTATCACCCGGACCAGTTCCGTTATGCCGCATCATATTCCGGTTATCTGAATATCTCCGCGCCCGGTATGCGCGAAGCGCTGCGGATGGCGCTGCTCGATGCCGGCGGCTTCAACATCGACTCCATGTGGGGACCACCGTGGAGCGAATTGTGGCTCCGCAACGATCCTTTCGTGTTCGCACCACTGCTGCGGGCCAATGGCACCCGGCTGTGGATCTCCTCGGGTAACGGCCAGCCCGGCCCGCGGGATGCGGTGAACTCCGCACTGGATGCCTTCAACCTGACGAATGCGGCCGGGCTGGAGACCATCGCGCTCGCGAATACCCGTGCCTTCCAAGCGCGTATGGACTCGCTCGGTCCCGGCAATGCCGTCTTCGACTACACCCCGAACGGTGTGCACAGCTGGGGTTACTGGGCGGATCAGGTCTACAAGATGCTTCCGGATCTGAGTGCGAACATCGGCTGACCGTAAGGGATTCTTCTGTTGCCGCGACATCACTGATGTTTCGCGATAAGGTCACCGCACGATTACGGTCGAAATTTAGCGTCACCTTGCCAACCGTGTGGAAGGTCGAATACCCTCCAGCGAGCGCATGTGACCAGACCGTG
Organism: Nocardia sp. NBC_01327; assembly: GCF_035958815.1. Classification (NCBI taxonomy): domain Bacteria; kingdom Bacillati; phylum Actinomycetota; class Actinomycetes; order Mycobacteriales; family Nocardiaceae; genus Nocardia; species Nocardia sp. NBC_01327. Next base: position 687,187 of record NZ_CP108383.1, read on the forward strand.
GTAGCGCATCGTTCACTTCGAAGGTCGGGATTCGCGGTGAACGCTGATCATGCACGCCTGCAACGGCATTGCCGTGCGCGCTGCGTGATAACAACTGAACTTATGCAGTAGAGAAGGAGCAGTATCCATGCGTTTCGGCAGGTCCGCCATGCCGGGTGGAGTCCGGTCAGGACGTAGTGCTCACCGTGGCTGGGGCGCACGACTTCTGGCTACAGGCGCTGCGGCACTGGCTATCCCGACCGCCGCGGCAGTGGCGGCTCCGACTATCGCCATCGCCGCTCCGATTGCCGGTCCGGTGCATCGCACCCCCGCCGGCGGTTACGACGAGCTGATGGTTCCGTCCAGTATGGGCCCGGTCAAGGTGCAGGTGCAGTGGGCGAAGAACGGTGGCGACAAGGCCATCTATCTGCTCGACGGCCTGCGCGCCCGCGATGACAAGAATGCCTGGTCGTTCGAGACGAACGCCCAGCAGCAGTTCGAGAACGACGATGTCACCCTGGTGATGCCGGTCGGCGGTCAGTCCAGCTGGTACGCGGACTGGGTCTCGGCGAGCAATACCAACGGTCAGAAGTACACCTACAAGTGGGAGACGTTCCTCACCAAGGAGCTCCCCGATTTCCTTGCGGGCTACGGTGTTTCGCGTACCAACAATGCGGTGGTCGGTCTCTCGATGAGTGGCCCGGCCGCGCTGCGCATGGCCGCCTACCACCGCGATCAGTTCAAGCAGGCCTCCTCCTTCTCCGGTCCGCTGGACTGGAATGCGCCGGGTATGCGTGAGGCCATGCGCGTCATGATGCTCGATGCGGGTCGCTTCAATGTGGACTCCATGGCCGCGCCGTGGAGCCCGGCCTGGCTGCGCATGGACCCGTCGGTGTTCGCGCCGCAGCTGAAGGGTCTGCCGATGTACATCTCGGCGGCCAGCGGTCTGCCCAGTGGCGCTGATGCGGCGTCGGGCGCCTTCAACACCATGAACGCCATGGGTATCGAGGCCATTGCGATGGTCACCACCCACCTGTTCCAGGCCCGCATGAACCAGCTGGGCTTCAAGAACAACGTGACCTACGACTACCCGGCGATCGGTGTGCACAACTGGAAGAACTGGGAGGCCGAGCTGTGGAAAGCACGCCCGGGCATCCTGGCGGCGCTGAATTCCTGATGCGGCGCTGAATTCCTGATGCCGTAGGCCTCGCCTGCGGGACAGACGAAAAGAACCGGTCACCCCTGCGGGGTGGCCGGTTCTTCGCTCTGTCAGGGTTCGGAAGCCGATGGGGCGGAAGCGAACTAGGGTGGCACCTGTGGCAAGAGGTAGACGACGGAGACCCAGGTGGGGTGGGCTCGTGGCGCTTACGGCGGCTACGACCGTATTGCTGGGGGGTGGAACGGCATTCGCGGATCCGGGTGCGGCGCAGGTGCCGGCGAAGTCCGCTATTCGAAATGTGGTGTGGCTGACCGATAGACGGGTCGCCCTGTGGATCGATTCACCGGCCATGGGGACGCAGATCCAGGTGCAGCTGCTGCTCGCGCGGGAATGGAACAGCCGGCCGGATATGAAATTTCCGGCACTGTTCATGCTCGACGGCTTGCGGGCCACCGATCAGGAGAACGGCTGGACCAAAGACGCTGGGGCGCAGGCCTTCTACGCCGATAAAGACGTCACGGTCGTTTTGCCGGTGGGCGGGCAGGCCGGCTTCTATACCGACTGGTTGCGACCGGACAATGGCAAGAACTACAAGTGGGAAACCTTTCTCACCAAGGAATTACCGCCGCTGCTGGACAAGGACTGGCGCACCACGAACGTGCGCGGACTGGCGGGATTGTCCATGGGCGGCAGCGCGGCCATGACGCTCGCGGCGCGTAATCCGGGGTTCGTCCGCTATGCGGCGTCCTACTCCGGGCTGCTCGCCACCACGACTCTCGGTATGCCGCAGGCGATCAAGTACGCCATGCACGATGCGGGCGGCTACGACTCCGATGCCATGTGGGGCCCGGCCGCCGATGCGGAGTGGGACGCCCACGATCCGTACGCGATAGCCGAGAAGCTCCGGGGTGTGAGTCTCTACGTCTCGAGCGGCAGCGGCCTCACCGGACGGTTCGACATCCCCGCCGGAATTCCCGGAGTGAGCACCAATTTCACCGGGATGGCGCTGGAGAGTCTCTCGCGTTTCTCCTCGACGCAGTTCGTTGCCAAGCTGGACAAGCTCAGCATTCCGGTGCAGGTGAATTACCGTCCGTCCGGCACGCATTCGTGGCCGTACTGGGATTTCGAGATGCGGCAGTCCTGGTCGCAGGCGGCGGGCGCACTGGGGGTCGATACCGGCAAACCGGACTGTGCGGCCGGTGGCGCGATACTGCCTGTGGCACAGGGGAAGACATGGCTGGGAGATTGCCTGACCCCGGAGATTCCGCTGACCGGCGGCGCCGCCCAGGATTTCCGCGGCGGCCGGGTGCTGTGGTCGCAGGCCGGCGGGGCGCATGCGGTGGGCGGAATGATCGGTGGCGCCTATGAGGGAGCGGCGGGACCGACTGGGGCGCTCGGATTTCCGATTAGCGACGAAACTCCCATTCCGGGCGGAGTGCAACAGAACTTCCAACACGGATCGATCGTCTTTCACGACGGGAAAGCCGAAATACACGCCAGCTGACTGAGATACCAGCCAGTTACCCTCCCCGCACCGCTAAAGTGCTCCTGTCCGTGACGCCGGTCACGTTTGGTGTCGTTCCCCCCTTGTGTGGTTCAGGAGCACATTCTGATGGCAGTCCAGGGTGCGTCATGCCCGCGTTCGGTTCGGAAAACTGTTTCGGCACACCGGGTACCCGCCGCGCGGGGCGTCCGGGTGCCCGGCTGGCGCCGCCTAGTGGCGGCCGCCGTCGCGGCGGCCGCACTACCGGGAGTGGCTGTGCTGCCTGGAATGTCGGGACTTCCCGGCATTTCGGGAGCGGCGCAGGCCGCCCCGGTGTCCGGGCCGCTGCATCGCGCACCCGCCGGCTCGGCGGAGCCCGCGGCTCCGGCGCCGCCGCCCGTCGTGCCCGCGGCCGCACCTGCACCGGCTGCCGCGCCCGCGGACGCGCCCGCGCCCGCCGCTGAACCCGCGCCGCCGCCGCGCCCGCGCTTCGAAGAGCTCCTGGTTCCCTCCAGCATGGGACCGATCAAGGTGCAGGTGCAGTGGGCCGCCCGCGGCGGTGACGCCGCCCTGTACCTGCTCGACGGTCTGCGCGCGCGGGACGACTTCAATGCCTGGTCCTTCGAGACCAATGCCATGCAGCTCTTCGCCGATGACAATGTGACGCTGGTGATGCCGGTCGGCGGGCAATCGAGTTTCTACACCGATTGGCGTGCGCCCTCGAGCACCAACGGTCAGAAGTTCACCTATCGCTGGGAGACCTTCCTGACCCAGGAACTGCCGGCCTTCCTCGAACCACTCGGGGTGTCCCGCAGCAAGAACGCGATCGCCGGACTCTCCATGGGCGGTTCGTCGGCGCTGGCTCTCGCCGCCTATCACCGCGATATGTTCAAGCACGCCTCGTCCTTCTCCGGCTACCTGAACATTTCCGCGCCCGGTATGCGCGAGGCGATCCGGATCGCCATGCTGGACGCCGGTCGCTTCAATGTGGATTCGATGGCATGGCCGTGGAGCCCGCAGTGGCTGCGCATGGATCCCTTCGTCTTCGCACCGCAATTGCGCGGCCTGCCCATGTACATCTCGGCGTCCTGGGGCGCGCTGGGTGCGCACGACAATCCGGAGGCGGGGGCGTTCAACACCGTCAATGCGGTGGCGCTGGAGGCGCTCTCGATGGTCAACACCATCGCGTTCATGGGGCGGATGAATCAGCTCGGCATCGGTGCGCACTACAGCCTGCCGACCAAGGGCACGCACTCGTGGGGCTACTGGCAGGACCAGCTGACGAGTGCGCGTCCGGAGATCCTGGCCGCGCTCGGCGCGTAGCCGGTGACATTTCCAAAAAAAGAAACCGGTCGTTTGCTGTAGTGCCCCCGTTTCCCGCGCGTCGCACCCCTGGAATTGGACTTTCAGGGGTACAACACTTGTGTGGTTGGAGTGGTTCGTGGGACGAAGCGGGCGCGCCGTCGCTGGGCGGCATGTGCTGCGGCAGCGGTATTTCCGCTGGCCGCGTGCACTTTCGCGGGAGTAGGCGGTTTTGCGGGCATAGCGCCCGCGGCCGCCGAACCCGATACGTCCGGCGCCGCGGCGACGGTCCAGAAGGCAGTGTGGCTGGGTGATCGCCGGGTGGCGCTGTGGGTGAACTCGCCCGCCTCCGGATCCCCGATCGAAGTGCAGCTGCTGCTGGCCCGGGACTGGCGCTCGCGCCCGGACGCGAAATTCCCGACCATGTACATGCTCGACGGTCTGCGCGCCACCGATGACGAGAACGGCTGGACGAAGGACGCGGGCGCGGCCGGCTTCTTCGCCGACAAGAACGTCACCGTGGTGCTGCCCGTCGGCGGCCAGTCCAGCTTCTACGCCGACTGGCTGCAACCGGATCAGGGCCACAACTACAAGTGGGAAACCTTCCTCACCAAGGAACTGCCCCCGCTGCTCGAGAGCCAGTGGCGCGCCACCGATGTGCGTGCGGTATCCGGACTTTCGATGGGCGGCACGGCCGCCATGATGCTGGCCGCGCGCAATCCCGGCTGGGTCCGGCACGCGGCCTCCTACTCCGGCTTCCTCACCCTGACCACGCTCGGCATGCCGCAGATGGTCAATTTCGCCATGAAGGACGCGGGCGGATTCGATTCGAACGATATGTTCGGGCCGCCGACCAGTCCGGAGTGGAAGGCGCACGATCCGTACGAGCTGGCCGACAAGCTCAAGGGCATCGGCCTCTATGTCTCCAGCGGCAGCGGCACCGCGGGCGCGACCGATCCGCCCGGCGATATCCCCGGCCTCACCACGAATTACGCGGGTATGGGCCTGGAAGTGCTGTCGCGGTTGAGCTCTCAGAACTTCGTCACCAAACTCGGCAAGCTGAATATTCCGGTGCAGGTGAGCTACCGCCCCTCGGGCACGCACACCTGGCCGTACTGGGACTTCGAAATGCGGCAGTCCTGGCCGAATACGGCGGCCGCGCTCGGCGTGGACAACACACCCAGCGACTGCAAGCTCGGCGGCGCGATCGCCGGTGTGGCACAGGTCAACACCTGGCTCAGCGACTGCCTGACGCCGGAGTACCCGGTGAACGGCGGTGTGACGCAGGACTTCCGGGGTGGTCAGGTGGCGTACTCGCCCGGCACCGGAGCGCAAGCGGTCGGCGGCGCGATCGCCGGAACGTTCGCGGGTCTCAATGGCGCTGCCGGCGGCATCGGCTTCCCGACAAGTGGAGACCAGGGACTGCCGGACGGTCGCGGGCGCTTCCAGCCGTTCCAGAACGGGCTGATCTATTGGACACCGCAGACCGGTGCCCAGATGGTGCGCGGCGCGATCCTCGACGAGTGGAGCAAAGGCGGCTTCGAACGCGGTCCGTCCGGCTACCCGAACGGACCCGAAACACGCACCCCGAACAAGGACGGCGTGGTGCAGAGCTTCGAGAACGGGCCCATCTACTTCAGCGCCAAGACCGGCGCGCACGAGCTGCAGGGCCTGATTCTCGGCAAGTACGCCCAAATCGGTTTCGAGAACAGTCCTTTCGGCTTCCCGACCGCCGCCGAGCAGCCGCTGCGCGATATCGGCCGCTTCGTGAGCTTCGAGGGCGGCAATATCTATTGGAGTCCGCTGTCCGGCGCCTGGGGCGTGCGCTCGGGTCCGATCATGGACGCCTGGGGCGCACAGGGTTTCGAGAACGGCGGACTCGGCTTCCCGATCAGTGACGAGGCCGCCACGCCCACCGGCGTGCAGCAGACCTTCCAGGGCGGATCGATCATCGTGAACGACGGCAAAGCCCAGGCCTTCACCCTGGACGGCCGCCCGATAGCACTGCCGGGCGCCCCCGCCCCCGCACCAGCACCCGCCGCAGCACCAGCACCAGCACCCGCGGCGGCCCCGGCTCCCGCACCCGTGCCAGCTCCCGCACCCGTACCGGCCGCCGCGCCGGACCCGCAGCCGGCCGCCCCGCCCGAGGAGATTTCGCCCCCGCTGATCCCGGCGCTGGGCCCGGAGGTTCGCCCGAACTGATCGCCTCACCCCATGACATTCGCTCCGAGTTCGTGGCCCGCCCGGTTCTGGACTGAGCGGAGCTATGCCGCGCAGCGGCGAGCGCAGGGAGGGAAGAACCGGGTAACAGGGCCACGAACCCGCCGGAGCGAAGCGTAGGCAAATAGATACAGCTAGCCTGGGGGCGACCTTGTGCCCGCCAGACAGATCAAGGAAGCGAATAAATGCATCGGACCCGTGGAAAGGTTTTCGGCGTCGTTGTTGCTCTCGCCGCCGCCGGACTGCTTGCCGCCTGTGGCAACAACGATTCGACCGCGACGAGCACGCCCACGCTGGCTCCGACCACGAGCAAGACGTCTGCGGCTCCCACCACGACGGCCGGCGGGGACACCCCGACCGATCAGGCCTCGCCCCAGCCCTCTTCGGACGCCACGACGCCCGAGCGCCCGGCGCCGGTGCCGAGTCAGTTCCTCACCACGCCGAGCGGTACGCCCCCGCTCACCGACCGTGACAAGACCTTCCTGGACGAGCTGAAGAAGCAGGGCATCACGCCCGCCGCCTCCGATATCGCGCTCACCGCCGGAAACCTGGTGTGCCAGGGCAAGTCCCAGGGCGCGACGGACGATCAGATCCTCACCTACGTCACAGCGATCGCCGGCTCCGATCCGTCCTTCGACCAGTCGAAGATGTCGGTCGAACAGGCGGGCAAGATCTACGTCGACGTCGCGACGAAGAGTTACTGCAACAAGTGACGACGCGACGCCGCTCCGGACGCCGGTCCAAGCCGGCGGGTTGCCTGCTGCTCATCGCCGCGATCGTGATCGTGATCATCGTGGCGCTGCTGCTCTGGTACCTGCTGGCGGGCCGGCTGCGGTTGCCGGGTCCCAAGCCGCCCGGGCCCAAGGAGCCGACCTCGCAGTCGGCCAATTGCCCGGACGTGCTCATGCTGGGCGTCCCGGGCACGTGGGAGTCGAGCAGTACCGACGATCCGTACAACCCGACCGCGAATCCGGCGTCGCTCATGCTGAACATCACCAATCCGGTACGGGCGCAATTCCCGAACAGCCGGGTCGAGGTCTACACGGTGCCGTACGTGGCGCAGTTCTCGAACCCGATCGCGCTGCCGCCGGACGGTCAGCAGTCCTACAACAACAGTCGTTCCGAGGGCACCCAGCGCGCCAACGAGAAGCTCACCGCCACCTATCACGACTGCCCGCTCACCAGCTATGTGATCGCGGGCTTCTCGCAGGGCGCGGTGATCGCCGGTGATGTGGCCGCCCAGATCGGTGCGGGCAAGGGGCCGGTGCCCGCGAACAAGGTGCTGGGCGTGACCGTCATCGCCGACGGGCGTCGCGATCAGGGGCCGGGACAGGCCATCGAGATCGGGCAGCCGCCGGCGGGCGTGGGCGCGGAGGTCGCGTTGCGGGGCCTGAACGTGCCGGGCATCACCATGACCGGACCGCGAGACGGCTTCGGCGACTTGGCGAATCGGACATTCACCATCTGCGCGCAGGGTGATCTCATCTGTGATTCCCCGAAGCAAGCGCTCAACCCGCTCAATATCCTCGGCAGTGTCGGCACCCTCGTGAAGGCGGCCGGCAACCCTGTCCACAGCCTCTACAACGGCTTTGTCGTGGACGACAGCGGCACCACAGCAACTCAGTGGACGGTCAGCTGGGCCAATGGCCTGATTGAGAAGGCTCCGCATCCCGCACACTCGTGAATTCCGACCGAGCCCCTAGTTTCAGGGTCTCGTTGTAGAGTGCTGCGAGGTTGTGGCCCCGGTTCGCTCGGTGTCCCAGCACCATCCGGACAGCCAGGAGCAGGTGTTCATGACAGCAGTCGCCGCACCCGCTACGGGTGGTCGGCACATCCACCCGGACCACCCCCGGGAACCCCGGGTGCGGCAACTCACATCCTCGTCCCCCAGCGGGAGGGCTGCCCACCCAAAGCACCACATTCGCACCGGTGATCCCGTGGAAGCGAGTCTGGTGAGCTGGGATATGTTTAGCCGCTCCGGAGCATGGCAGGGTGGCTCCTCTGTAACATGACCCTGGTTTGAGTACATCTAGCCAATAGACGGTCACCGCGCAGACCGCAACAGAATTCTGCAGGTCGGCTTCGCGAGAAGCTTCCCGCGGGCGAAGAGTCGGGGCCTCACAGGTAACAGCGGCATCGTCGCCGCCCATGCCGCGTGTGCCTCGGAGGAGAAGAAGGAATGGACGAGACTTTCGACGATTACCTCGACGAAACGGGGAACATCACGATTCCCGAGGGGCGCACCCTCGTCGACTACGTCGAGAAGCACACCCACGGGAATGACGCCGATGATCTGGCTTACCGGTACATCGACTACTCACGCGAGAGCGACGGGGTCTACCAGGACCTCACGTGGAGTCAATTCGGCGTTCGGCTGCGCGCGGTAGCTGCACGACTTCAGCAGGTGACCAAGCGGGGTGATCGTGTCGCGATCCTGGCCCCGCAGGGGCTGGATTACGTCATCTCCTTCTTTGCTGCGATCTACGCGGGCACCATCTCGGTGCCCCTGTTCGATCCGGACGAGCCGGGCCACACCGATCGCCTGCACGCGGTGCTCGGTGACTGCACGCCCGCGGCGATCCTGACGGCCAGCTCCTCGGCCGCTGGTGTTCGCCAGTTCTTCCGCGGGCTGCCCGCGGCGCAGCGGCCTCGCATCATCGCGGTGGACGCGATTCCCGACAGTGTCGGAGAGTCGTGGATCCGCCCCGATATTGCGGTAGACGATATCGCGTATCTGCAGTACACGTCGGGTTCGACACGCACCCCGGCGGGTGTCGAGATCACCCACCGCGGCGTCGGCACCAATGTGCTGCAGATGGTGAATGCGCTGGATCTGAACTGGAATTCGCGTGGCGTCACCTGGCTGCCGCTCTACCACGACATGGGTCTGCTGACGGTGATCCTGCCCGCCGTGGGCGGTAAGTACATCACCATCATGTCGCCGTCCGCGTTCGTGCGGCGGCCCTCGCGCTGGATCCAGGAACTGGCGGCCGTCTCCGACGGCGCCGGAACCTTCGCGGCCGCACCGAACTTCGCGTTCGAGCACGCCGCCGCGCGTGCCGTGCCGAAAAACGGTGAGTCGCTGGACCTCTCCAATGTGATCGGCCTGATCAACGGCTCCGAGCCGGTGACCACCGGTTCGATGAAGAAGTTCAACGAGGCGTTCGCGCCGTACGGTCTGCCCAAGACCGCGATCAAGCCCTGCTACGGCATGGCCGAGGCGACGCTGTTCGTCTCCGCCACCCGGCACGAGGACGAGGCGAAGGTCATCTACGTCGACCGCGTCGAGCTCAATGCCGGTCGCATCGTGAAGGTCGAGCCGGGCACGCCGGATTCCATCGCCCAGGTCTCCTGCGGCTATGTGGCGCTCTCGCAGTGGGGCGCCATCGTGGACCCCGAATCGGTCGATGCCCCAGAGGGGGCGACCGAACTGCCCGAGGGCCGGGTCGGCGAGATCTGGTTGCACGGCAACAATGTCGGCATCGGCTACTGGGGTCGTGCCGAGGAGACCCAGAAGACCTTCCGTAATCGGATCATCAACCGGGTCGCGGACGGCAGTCATGCCGAGGGTGTTCCGGCCGACGGCAATTGGCTGCGCACCGGCGATTACGGCGTGTACGTGGACGGCGAGCTCTACATCACCGGCCGCGTCAAGGATCTGGTGATCGTGGACGGTCGCAATCACTACCCGCAGGATCTGGAGTACTCCGCACAGGAGGCCTCCAAGGCGCTGCGTCCCGGCTTCGTCGCCGCGTTCTCGGTTCCGGCCAATCAGCTGCCCGCGGAAGTCTTCGAGTCCGACAGCCATTCGGGTCTGAAGTACGACGCGGACGACGGTTCCGAACAGCTGGTCATCGTGGCCGAGCGCGGCCCCGGCGCCGGCAAGGCCGATCCGGGTCCGATCGCGGACGCGGTGCGTGGCGCGCTCTCGGCACGGCACGGTGTCACCGCACGGGACATCCTGCTCGTGACCGCGGGTTCGATCCCGCGCACCTCGAGCGGCAAGATCGCCCGTGCCGCCTGCAAGATGGCGTACCTGGACGGCACGCTGCGTGGTGGTTACACGCAGCAGGCCTTCCCCGATGCTCCTGACAAGGAGTGAGTCGGAGCATCTAACGTGGAGTGGCGCGGTCCGAACAGGTCCGCGCCATTCATGCATGAAGCGCCGCTCTCCACCGGAACGGCGAAATCTCAATACTGCCGCGCACCGTACGCAGACAGGTAACTTGAGGAACTGATGGCTGAGAACGAGGGCACGTCCCCCACCCCGATGACCGATAATGCTCCCGCGGTGTCCGACGGTGCCGCGAAACCGGCACCCAGCGGCGCGAACATGTCCGTGGGCGAGCTGCGGGAGTGGCTGCGCCGCTGGGTCGCCGACGCGACCGGACAGCCGCTCGAGCAGATCACCACGGACAGGCCGCTGGAGGAATTCGGCTTGTCCTCGCGGGATGGGCTCGCGCTCGGCGGTGACATCGAGGATCTGACGGGGGTCGTCCTCAACCCGACCATTGTGTTCCAGCACCCGACGATCGCTTCGCTGTCGGAGCGAGTCATCAACGGGGAACCCGAACTTCCGGCCGAGTCGGCCGATGATTCGTTCTATACCGCGGGATTCACGCCGGGCGAGGCGCATGACATCGCCATTGTCGGCTTGTCCACGCGTTTGCCGGGCGCGGGCGATACGCCCGAATCCACGTGGGAATTCTTGATCAATCGCGGTGACGGTATCCGCGACCTACCCGAGGGCCGCTGGTCCGAGTTCACGAGTGACCCGCGCGCGGCCGAGGCTGTCGCGAACGCCATGACCAAGGGCGGCTACCTCGATCAAGAGGTCATCAAGGGCTTCGACGCCGAGTTCTTCGCGACCTCGCCGGTCGAGGTCGAGCGCATGGATCCGCAGCAGCGGCTCACCATGGAGCTCACCTGGGAAGCCTTGGAGCACGCCAGAATTCCGGCGAACACGCTCAAAGGTGAACAGGTCGGCGTGTACATCGGCTCTTCGGGCAATGAGTTCATGCTGATCGCGGCGCTCGGCGTCGGCAGCACTCAATCCGACGACAAGACGCCGCTGTCGGCAGAGGCCTACGGGATCATGGGCAGCGTTTCGTCCATCATCGCGAACCGCACCTCGTACTTCTTCGACTTCCGCGGACCCTCGGTGGCCATCGATACCGCGTGCTCTTCTTCGCTGGTGGCGGTGCACGATGCGATCCGCGCACTGCGCAGCGGTGAAGCCGATCTGGCGCTGGCCGGCGGCGTGAACGCTCTGGTCGCGCCGATGGCGACCCTCGGTTTCGACGCCAATGGCGGTGTGGCCAAGGACGGTCACATCAAGGCGTTCTCCTCGGACGCGGACGGCATGGTTCGCGGCGAAGGCGGCGCGCTGGTGGTGCTCAAGCGCCTGGCCGACGCCGAACGCGACGGTGACAAGATCTACGCCGTCATCAAGGGCTCCGCCGTCAACAATGACGGTCGCTCCAACGGTCTGCTGGCGCCGAATCCGGTCGCTCAGGCAGATGTGTTGCGCCGCGCCTACCGGGATGCCGGAATCGCGCCGTCCAGCGTCGATTACATCGAGGCGCACGGTACCGGCACGCCGATCGGCGACCCGATCGAGGCAGACGCGCTGGGACGTGTCATCGGTCGCGGCCGTGACGACGACAAGCCGGCGCTGCTGGGTTCTGCCAAGTCCAACTTCGGTCACCTGGAGTCGGGCGCGGGTGCGGCCAGCCTCGCGAAGATTGTTATGGCGTTGCAGCACAACGTTATTCCGCCGAGCATCAACTACGCCGGTCCGAGCCCCTACATTCCGTGGGATACGGCGCATTTGAAGGTTGTCGAGCAGCCGACTGAATTCCCGCGCTACAGCGGCATCGCCACCATCGGTGTGTCCGGTTTCGGTTTCGGCGGTACCAATGCGCACGTTGTCATTCAGGAGTACGTACCGACTCCGGTCACCCCCGCCGCGGTCGAGGCGAGCGCCGATCTCGATGACGAGGACACCGATGTGCTGGCCGAGGCCGAGCGCATTGTCACCGAGTCCGCGCCGGAAGTTGTTGCACCGGAACCGGAGTGGGTGAACCGCGAGGAGCCGCTGCCGCTGATCCTCCCGGTCTCGGCCTACCTGCCGTCACGTCGTAAGCGCGCTGCGAAAGATCTGGCCGATTGGCTGGAATCGGAAGCGGGACAGGCGACTCCGCTCGCCGATGTGGCGCGTTCGCTGGCCAAGCGCAATCACGGCCGTTCGCGCGGTGTGGTCATCGCCAAGACGCATGAAGAGGCCGTCGCCGGTCTGCGCGCCATTGCCGAGGGCAAGCCGGGCACCGGCGTCTTCACCGCCGATTCCCCTTCCGCGCGCGGCGCGCTGTGGGTGATGGCCGGTTTCGGTGCGCAGCACCGGAAGATGGGCAAGCAGCTCTACAACGAGAATTCGATCTTCCGCAAGACCGTCGACCAGGTCGACGAGTACGTGATGGACGAGGCCGGGTACTCGGTCCGGGAGATCATCCTGGACGACGAGCAGGACTGGGATATCGGTACCGGCCAGGTCGGCACCTTCACCATCCAGCTCGGCCTGAACGCGATTCTGCGCGCGCACGGCGCACAGCCGGAGGGCGTGGTCGGCCATTCGCAGGGTGAGGTTGCGGGCGCGTACATTTCGGGCGGCCTGAACCTGGAGGACGCGGTGCGCGTCATCTGCGCGCGCTCGCGGCTCATGGCCGAGGGCGAGGCCATGATCACCGATGATCAGGTCCGCAATATGGCCCTGGTCGAGTACTCCACGGAGGCCATCCAGGAAGCCCTGGTGGACTTCCCGGACCTCGAGGTCGCCATCTACGCCGCGCCCACCAATACCGTGATCGGCGGCCCGCCGGATCAGGTGCACGCCATCGTGGCGCGCGCCGAGGCCGAGGGCAAGTTCGCGCGCGTGCTGCAGACCCGCGGCGCCGGCCACACCTCGCAGATGGATCCGCTGCTCGGCGAATTGGCCGCCGAGCTGGCCGGTTTGGAGCCGACGGTCCTCAAGCACGATCTGTACTCGACCGTCCGCAAGGACGGCGTGTTCCGCGCCGGTCACGCCGCGGTGCACGATGTGGACTACTGGGTCACCAATATGCGTGGCGCGGTGTACTTCACCAATGCCATTGCGCAGGCCGTGAATACCGGTATCACCACCTACCTGGAGCTCGCGCCGAACTCGGTGGCGCTCATGCAGGTCATGGGCACCACCTTCGCGGCCGGTGTGCACAATGCGGCGCTGATTCCGACGCTCAAGCGCAAGGAAGACGAATCCGCCGCGGTCATCTCCGCGCTGGCGCAGCTGTACGTGCAGGGTCACCGGGTGGACCTGTCCTCGCTGCTGACCGACGGCGATTACGCGCCGGTGCCGCGCACCGCGTTCCTGCGTAAGCAGTACTGGCCCACGGTTTCGCTGTCCGCAGACTCCGGCAGCAGCCGGGTGCCGGGCTCGCATGTGGCGCTGCCGGACGGCCGCCACGTGTGGGAGGTGCAGGCGAATCTCGTCACCGATCTCGGTGCGCTGGTGAGTGCCGCTGCCGCACAGGTGCTTTCGGACGTCACGCTGGGCGCGTCCGTCGCGCACGGCGCGGTTCCGGCCGCCGGCACCCTCACCACCACGCTCACCCCGCATCCGGGTGGCGCGTCGGTATCGGTGCACGCCAAGGAGGGCACTGCCTTCCGCGCGCTGTTCGACGCCGTCGTAGCCTCCGGTGCACCGCTGCCGGAATCGGTGGTGGCCCAGCCGGTTGCGGCCGTCGCCGCGGCTCCGGCCGCCGAGGTGGCCGAGGTGCTCGGTGACCGCTGGAATCCCGAGAGCAGCCAGACCATCGAACAGCGCCTGGCGCTCATCGTCGCGGAGTCCATGGGCTACGCGGTCGAGGATCTGCCGATGGAGATCCCGCTCATGGAGCTGGGCCTCGATTCGCTGATGGCCATGCGCATCAAGAACCGCGTCGAATACGAATTCGATATCCCGCAGCTGCAGATCCAGGCGGTGCGCGATGCCAGCCTGCTCGAGGTCGGCAAGGTGCTGCGCTACGCCATCGAAAACCGTGAGCAGCTGGCGGAACTGGCCGCGCGCCAGGCCGCGGGCGAGGACATCTCGGTCGGCGGCGATATCGTCGCCGCGGCGCGCGCTGCCATGGCGGCGGGCGCCGATCCGCTGGCGGCACTGCCCGGGGTGACCGAGAACGCGGTGCCGACGCTGGCCGATCGCCTGGATGTGGAGAACAGCGATGTGGTGGCGGAAGCCACCGAGATCGTCGCGGAAGCCGAAGCTGCCGAAGGGAATTCGTCGACCACCGAGGCGGACTTCGAGGACGCCCCGCCGGTCGCGGAGACCGACAAGGACAATGTTCCGCCGCGTAATGCGCCGGAGCGTCTCGCCTTCGGCACCTGGGCGCTGGCCACCGGCAAGTCCGCGGGCGGCATCTTCAACCCGCTGCCCGAGCTCGACGACGCCACCATGCAGAAGCTCGTCGATCGGCTGTCGGAGCGAGTGAAGGCCGAGGTCGACGCCGATCAGGTGCGGGCCTGCAAGACCATCGAGCAGATTGCCGACCTGGTGGCCACCTACCAGGAGCACGGCGATGACGTCGAAGGCTTCGTGCGCACGCTGCGCGCGAAGGAGGCCGGTTCGAATGCGGTGCCGGTCTTCGTCTTCCACGCCTCGGGCGGTAACACCCTCGTGTACGAGCCGCTGCTGAAGCGGCTTCCGGCGGGTACCCCGATGTACGGTTTCGAGCGCGTCGAGGGTTCCATCGAAGAGCGTGCGCGCCAGTACATTCCGGAGATCCGCAAGCGCCATCCCGAGGGGCCGTACGTGGTGTACGGCTGGTCGCTCGGCGGTGTGTTCGCACTGAAGGTCGCGGAGCTCATGCGCGCCGAGGGTGCGGATGTGCGGGTTGTCGGCCTGATCGACGTGGCGCTTCCGTCCGAGCCGCATCTCGACACCCCCGAGGAGCGGCTGAACCGGGTCCGGCGCTTCCAGGCGTTCGCCAAGAAGACCTATGGCTTCGAGGGTGAACTCGACGAGGAGCAGTTGGAGGAGCTTGCCACCGCAACCGATGCGGAGCAGATCGATATCGTTCTGCAGCTGGTGAAGTTCGCCGGTGTCGATATTCCGGGCGGCGTGCTCGAACATCAGCGCAGCTCGTACATCGATGGTGGCGAACTGCAGCGGATCTCGCCGCAGGATTACGACGGTCACGTGGTTCTCTACTTGGCCGATCGCTACCACGATGGAATCATCGAGCTGGAACCGCGTTTCGGTGAGCGGCTGCCGAATGGTGGCTGGGACGACCACCTCTCGGATCTCGAGGTCATTCGAATCCCGGGTGATCACATCGATATCGTGGACGAGCCGCGCATCGGAGTGATCGGCGCCGACCTCAGCAAGAAATTGTCCGAGATCGACACGCTTGCGAAATAGCCCCACTGCGAAACAGGTTCTGCGAAAGTAGGTTTCTGCCGAAGGGGAGGAGTCCAGTGAGCACTACCGCCGAGAAACTCGCAGACTTGCGACAGAAGCTGGAAGTCGCGAGGGAACCGGCGGGAGATGCGGGGGTCGCGAAGCGAGCCAAGAAGGGTATCCCTTCGGCTCGTGACCGCATCAAGATGCTGCTGGATCCGGGCACCTTCGTGGAAATCGGTGCGCTGGTGCGGAACCCGGGCGATTCGACGGCCCTCTACGGCGATGGCGTGGTCACCGGCCACGGCCTCGTCGAGGGGCGTCCGGTCGCGGTGTTCTCCCATGACCAGACCGTGTACGGCGGTTCGGTCGGGGAGGCCTTCGGGCGCAAGGTCGCCGGCATCATGGAATTCGCGGCCAAGGTCGGCTGCCCGGTTGTCGGTATCAATGATTCCGGCGGCGCGCGGGTGCAGGAGGCGGTGACCTCACTGGCCTGGTACGCCGAACTGGGCCGTCGCCAGGAGCCGCTTTCCGGTCTGGTGCCGCAGATTTCGATGATCCTGGGCAAGTGCGCGGGCGGTGCGGTGTACGCCCCCATCAATACCGACGTGGTGGTGGCCACCGAAGAGGCCTATATGTTCGTCACCGGTCCCAAGGTGATTCGCGAGGTCACCGGTGAGGATGTCAGCCTCGAGGAGTTGGGCGGCGCCAATAGCCAAGCGCTGTACGGCAATATCCACCATGTCGCCAAGGACGAGGTCGCGGCGTTCACCTGGGTCCGCGACTACCTCGGCTACCTGCCCTCCAGCTGCTCGGAATTGCCGCCGATCGTGAATCCCGGTCTGGAGCCGGAGATCACCGACTCGGACCGTGAGCTGATCGATCTCGTCCCCGATGCCGACAATGCCGGCTACGACATGTACGAGGTCCTGCTCCGCATCTTCGACGACGGCGACTTCCACGAATTCGGCCAGTCCGCGGGCAAGAACGTCATCTGCGGTTTCGCCAGAGTCGACGGCCGCAGTGTCGGCGTCGTGGCGAACCAGCCCCTGGTCTACGCCGGGGCCCTGGACGCCCGCGCCTCCGATAAGGCCGCCCACTTCGTCCGCCTGTGCGACGCCTACGAAATCCCCCTGGTCTTCGTGGTCGACACCCCCGGCTTCCTACCCGGGGTCGAACAGGAGAAGATCGGCGTCATCAAACGCGGCGGCCGCTTCATCTTCTCCTTCGTGGAGGCCACCGTCCCGAAGGTGACGGTGGTGATCCGCAAGTCCTACGGCGGCGGCTACGCCGTCATGGGTTCCAAACAGCTGGGCGCGGATGTGAACCTGGCCTGGCCCACCGCCCGCATTGCCGTCATGGGCGCCGAGAGCGCCGTAAGCCTCATCGGCGCAAAGTCTCTGGAGGCGGCGCCCGAGGCCGACCGCGCCGCCATGCGCCAGCAGATGATCGCCTTCTACAACGCCACCGTCGCCACCCCCTGGGTGGCAGCCGAGCGCGGCTACATAGACGCGGTCATAGACCCCGCGACCACCCGCCTCGAAATCCGCAAGGCACTGCACCTACTGCGCGACAAATCCGTGGCCCGCAACCCCCGCAAACACCACCTGCTGCCTCTCTGAGACCCGTTTCGGCTGTTCGAGCCGGGGGTGAAACACGGCTCGCCGATTGCTCGGAATCGATCGGTCGTCCGGCTCGAATGTGAGAGCCTTCAGCTATGAGTAGCTCACCTAAGGCATTGCTCGAAGGCGGACCTGACGGGCTGGAACAGCGGATTGTGCCTATTACGCCGCCTGGGATCGAACTGCGGGTGGCGCACGGTGGGGGGTACGAAAGGTTCAAGGTGACGCCGCGGTGGGAGGACACACCGGAGGGCAGTTTGCCGGTCTACGAATGGGTTTCTCACACCGAACACTGAGATATTCGAATACGGACTAGGCCGGAGCGGCGCGGCGGATGGGTAGTCGCGTCGGAACCGGATCATGGGACAGGAAGCCGGCGATCTGGGGATAGATCTCGTTCGGCTTCTCCATGACCAGCAGGTGTGAGGTGCCGGGGACGATGGCGAGTTGGGAGTTGGGGATCGCCCGGTAGAGGGCGAGGGTGTGTTCCAGGGAGACCGAATCGTCGTCGCTCGCCATGACGAGCGTGGGCGTCGAAATCGAATGCAGGTCCTCGGGGGTGAGGTCGGGCTGCGTCTCCCACATCTCGGCCAGTTTGCGCGCGACGATCGGGAAATGGTCTTCCCCGTCGGGGGATACCTCGCCGTAATTCATGGCCAGGTAGCGCAGCGTCTCGGGATCTTCGAAACCGTCCAGCACGCCGGGCAGAATGCCGTCGTAGTGGAAGTTTCCGCTGATCAGCACGAGTTTGCGAACCAGATCCGGGCGGCGCAGCGCGACCAGTAGCGCCACATTCGCGCCGTCGCTGTGGCCGACCAGATGCGCGGGTTCGCCGACGACCTTCTCCAGGAAGGCGATGGTGTCCTCGGCCATCACGTCATAGGACAGCGGCCCCGCGACATCGGGTGTGTGCCCGTGCCCGCGGCGATCGGTCTTGTACACCCGGAAGCGCCCGACCAGGGAGGGCATGGCCGGTGCGAACATTCGCGCATCGACGAAAGCGCCGTGCAGCAGCACCACCGATTCGCCGTCACCGTGGACGTCGTACCAGGTTGCCACGTCGCCGAGTTGAATGTTCACCATGACACCAGTCTCCCGGTTGACGTGGGTCACACCCACAACGGGTGGCAGGAACCGTGCGGCCGGGAAGAAACGGCAGCGGCCGCCGGCATGATGCCGGCGGCCGCTACTGGTTCGATCAGCGCCTAGAACACCCGGAGCTTGCCGGGTGACCAGAACCCGGACCGGTTGGCGGTGCCGGTGTCCAGCTCGGCGGCCTTGGCCGGGTAGTACGGCTCGTACTTCTCCAGCGAACCCCAGTCCCGGCCCCAGTTGTCCTTCAGATACGTGGGGATGGTCTTGGAGTCGGCCAGCATTTCGGTGAAGCCGAGCGGTCCGCCGTTCTCCTCGGCCTGCCAGGTATCGGTGGAGCTGACCGCGAGCGGCCGGTCCGGCAGGATGCGGTAGTTCGGGACCTCGGCCACGCCGTAGCGGTGGTCGAAGGGCCGCTGGCACGGGAACTGCAGGCCGACCGCCCAGTCCTCCAGGATCGGCTGCTCGGAACCGAGGAAGCTGTTGAGCGTCTGCACCTTCGGCACCCGCGGCGGGGTGAAGGCCAGCCACTGATCGCCGATGAGAATCGGGTCGATGGCGTGGATGCGGATGACATCGGTGCCGCTGGGCAGCGCGTCCATCGGGACCCGCAGATTGCGCCAGGACGGCGCCGGGCCGATATCGAACGGCCGGTAGTTGCCGGGCAGTTCGGAGACGCTGCCGTCCGGGTTCTGATGCCCGTACTCGACCAGCAGGGTCTGGCCGTAGGTCATATTGCCGGTCTCGTCGTAGGACATGATGCGCCCCGCCGCCGAGATGACGATGAGCGGTGAATCAGGCGACCGCGCAGGCAGTTTGTACCAGCTGGAGATGAGGGTGGCGGGCTGCTGCACGCCGTCCTGCCAGCTGCCCATGACCGGTGTGGTGGCCGGGTCCAGGCCGTACGGCAGTGCCACGGTGGATCCGTTGACGCCCTCGGCGCCCTTGCCGCCGCCGGTGCCGGCGTTCTGGCCCTTCTCGAAGGCGGGCCCGACGGTCTGGTTGGAGGTATTGCCGGTGCCCGGCTTCACCTCGACGCTGTCGGCATCGATCTTGTCGGGAACACCGTTGGGGGAGAAGCCGACCGGATCGGCGCCGGCCAGCGGATCGCCGTTCAGCGGCGGATGCGCCGGATCGATGACCGGCTGCAGATTGCCGCCGTTCGGATTCGGTTCCACCAGAACATCATTGGCGAGCCCGCAGCTCTTACCGGAGAGTGCGTCGAAGTTGGACCGCGCCAGCGAGTACGCCGGGTACTGCGCGACCGCGCCCTTGACCAGTGACAGCACTTCGAACGCCACCATGAGTGCGGCGACGACGGTCAGCGGGATGGCGGCGAAACGGCGAACCCGCTTGCCGCGCTGGGTCTTTCCGTTCTCCATGGGCTTGGCGTAGCCCTCGCGCAGCGACTGCCATCCGACCACCGCCAGCGCCAGCCCGAACAGCAGCAGGATGAGCGTATTGGCCTCGTGCCCGTGCAGCGAGACGCGCTTGTCGTACCACGGCACGCCATAGCTGGACACGTACCAGTAGCCGTTGATGCCGGAGAACGCGAGTGCGAGCGTGAACATGAGCCCGGCGAGGAAGACCGAGCGGTTCTTGCGCGACCGCAAGGCCGTGGCCGATACCGCGACCGCGGTCACCGCCGCCAGCGCACCCGCGATGCCCGCATAGGACCCGAAGTGGTGTGTCCACTTGGTCGGGTTGAACATCATGAAGAAGATGGTTCCGAACACCACGCCGAGCAGTCGCCAGGTCGGCCCGGAGGCGATGCCCGGCACCTGCCGCCGCCGCAGCAGCACCAGCAGTGTGGTGATCAGGCACAGGATCATGACCAGGAAGGCGAACCGCCGCGCCAGCGAACCGTCCACGGTTTCCACGAACAGGTAGTAGTAGCGCAGGTAGTCCTCGTACCAGGCCAGATTGGGCCCGATGTTCTGGCGCACCCGATTGGCCTCCATGATTCCGGCGAAGGTCTGATCGCCGAAAACGACCGCCAATACCAGGAATCCGGCCGCGGCTATCGGCGCCAGCAGTGCGACATCACCGAACTGTTTGCGCCGCCGCACCACGATCTTGACCAGCGGGCGGATACCGGCGAGCAGCGCCGCCACACACATGAGTCCGGTCGGGGCCGCCGCCAGCGTGAACGCCGCGACCAGCACCGCGACCGCCGCGGGCAGCAATCGTGAAGTGGCAATGGCCCTTTCGATGGAGACCCAGGTCAGCAGCGCGCCCAGCGCGACGATGGGCTCCGAGCGCAGGCCGTTGTTGTAGGGCAGCCAGAAGGCCAGGAACACGAGGCCGCCGGTCCACAGGGCCACCTTGGAGGTCGCGACCCCGCGCCCGAGCCGGGGCACCACCTCGCGGCTGATGACCAGCCAGCAGAGAATGCCGCACAGCAGCGCGGGAATTCGCACCCAGGGGCTCGCGGTGGAGATTTCGGCGAAGGCCTGGATCACGTAGTAGTACCAGCCGAACGGCGCCTCCGGCACGCCGAACCAGCGGAAGTAGTTGGCCATATAGCCCGCGTGCGGCGCGACCCGCACCATGGTGAGGATGTAGCCGTCGTCGGAGGTGTTGGCGCCCACGAAATGCCAGAGCACCAGCGTGCCGATAATGCCGCCGTCCGCCCAGGTCGGCTTCAGCCAGTGCCGCGGGAAGATGCGCCGGTGCCCGCGCCCGTCACTGGCGTCGAGCGCGGCGAGCGCGCCCATGGCCAGCAGCGTGAGCAGTGCGGCCGCGACCATGGCGACCCACTTGAGCACGGTCGGGCTGGAGGAGAACCGCGAGTCCACATTCATGTGGAACGAAAGGCCCTGCGGTACGCCGCCTTTCATATCGGTGTAGACGCCGACCACCTGCGGGCGCAGATCGCCGAGCAGCTGCCCGTCGACCGGCGCGGTGACCATTTCGCGGCCGCCGTCCGCGGTGGTCTTCTCCACGCTGTGGGTGAGCCCGTCGAATTTCGCGTAGGTGCGCTTGTCATCGGAGGTGATGACGATCTGCGAGCAGTCGCTCATCTCGGATCGCTGCGCCGACGCCACGACGGCATTGCGATCGAGCACGTCGACGGTCTCGCCGGACACCCGGACGAACAGCCCCTCCAGATCCGCGCCCTTGCCCTGCGGCGGCGCGGTGGCCAGCAGGATGCCGCCGCGCGGATCCAACTGCTGCACCGCACTACATGGAATGGTGGCCGAAAGATCGAGCGGCACCTGCGACATCAGCGGTGCGTCGACATTGCCCAGCGTCCCGCCCTGCGGCCAGTTCACCGCCGCCGTGGTCTGCACGACGGGCAGGAACGGCGTCGCCAGGGCGAACAGCGCTCCCAGCACACCGGCGACGATCGCAATCAACTTCGCGGTGCGATAGTCGCTCGGCGTCGCGGTGGGTGTCGGCGGCGTGGGCGGTTTGCTCAGAACAGCGGAGGCGTCGGGCACGATTGCAGATCGTATAGCCCCGGACTGTGAGTGGCGCTGTTCACTCCGGCGGTGCGACACGTATGCCCGGTCTCAACGGGCCCGGACAGCAGACGAGCTCACGAAGCGCGCTTCGTGAGCTCGTCGAGTACCCTGTCATCCCGGCATGCTTTCGGCCGGGATCCGCACTGCTACTTGGCCCGGATCGGCGCATCCTTCGCGAGACCCGAACGGGTCTGCACCGTCACCGACAACTCCGCGGGCTTCGCATCCGGGGCATACGGGCTGTACTTCTCCAGCGATCCCCAGTCCCGTCCCCAGTCGTGGTTCAGGTACGACGGAATGCTTTCCGACTTCAGCAGCAGCCCCGTCCAGCCGAGTGGCCCGCCGCCGATATCGTCCTGCCAGGCGTTCGAGGCGTCCGCGCCGACCCGGTCGGGCAGGATGCGCCAGTCCGGGACCTCGGCGACGCCGTCGTGGTGATCGAACGGCCGCTGGCACGGGAAGGCGAGCCCGACGTGCCAGTCCTCCAGCACCGGATCGGTATGGCCGACAAGGCTGTTCAGCGATTCCAGCCGGGGCAGCCGGGGCGGGGTGACGGCCAGCCACTGCTTGGGCGTGATGTCCGGGTCATTGGCGACCAGGCGAACGCTGTTGGCGCCCACGGGAATCTGGTCCAGCGGGACCCGCAGATTGCGCCAGGACGGGTTCGGCCCGATATCGGTGGGCCGGATGCGGCCCACATTCGTCATGCCGCCGTCGGCGGCGCGGGTGCCGTATTCGACGAACAGATCCTGACCGTAGGTTTCCACGCCGTCCTTGGTGAAGGAGCGGATGCGGCCGGCCGCGGTCACGATGAGCACCTTGTAGGCGGGATCATTGCGCACGCTGTCGGACAGATCGACCCGGTACCAATTGGTGGTCAGCTTGGCCGGATTCTGCTCGTCGGCGGTGTAACTGCCCAGCACCGGTGTGCGCGCCGGGTCCAGCCCGAACGGCAGGGCGACGGTGCTGCCATTGATGCCGGCCTGTGCGTCGGTGCCGCCGCCGGTGCCCGCCCCGGTGGTGTTCGTGGTCTTGTTGCTGGAGTTCTTGCCCACCGAGTTGGCCCCGCCGCTGACGGTCTCCTCCGCATCCGCGGTGAGGTCGGTGGCGACGCCGTTGGCCGTGAATCCGGTGTTCTCCGCGGACAATCCGTCGGCCGCCGCGCCCGTCCAGGGTTGCAGCAGCGAGTCGGCCGTATTCGTCTCCACCAGCACGTCATTGGCGAGTGCGCACGAATCCCCGGTCATCGCATCGATATTCGATTTGGCGATGGAGTACGCCGGGTACTGGGTGACGGCTGCCTTGGCGAGCGAGGCGACCTCGAACAGCACCAGCAGCGCCGCGGCGATGGTGAGCGGCATGCTCGCGAACTTGTCGAAGGTGCGCACCGGCTTCGCAGGGGTGAACGGCTCCCGATAGTGCTGGTACGCCGCAATGAGCAGGCACAGGATGGCCAGCCCCAGGAACAGCGTGGACAGCCCCTTGCCCGCGATGAGCGGCGCCTTGTCGAACCACGGCACGCCGTAGCTGGATACGTACCACCAGCCGTTGGGCCCGGTGAAGGTGATGGCCAGCAGGAAGAACACCGCCGCCGTGAACAGCGTGCGATTGCGTGGTGAGCGAATCCCGTTGACGCCCACCGCGACCGCGGCCAGCGCGGCCACCGATCCGGCGAGTCCGGCGTACACGCCGAAGTGGTGTGTCCACTTGGTGGGCGTGAACATCATCAGGAACAGCGACATGAACACGATGCCGAGAATGCGCGCCGCCGGCCCGCGCGCGGTGCCCGGAATGCGCCCGTTCTTGCGCAGCATGACCATGACGCAGACGAGCAGGCACAGCAGCATGGCGAGAATGCCGAACCGCCGGGCGAGCGAACCGTCGGGGGAGAGCATGAGCAGCGAATCCCAGCGGGTGCGCTCGTCGAACCACGCCACATTCGGGCCGATGAGGGTGCGCACCCGCGTCGCCTCCATGACCGAGGCGAGCGTCTGATCGCCGAAAACGACCACCAGCACCAGGGTTCCGGCCGCGATGCCCGGCGCGAAGAGCGCGCCGTAGCGCAGCAGCGCCGAACCGGTGCCCCTGGCCTGCTTGAGGATGACCAGCAGCACCGGCCGTGATCCGGCGATGAGCGCGGCGAGGCAGATGAGCCCGGTCGGCCCGGCCGCCAGCGAGAACGCCGCGATGAGCACGGCGAGCGCGGCGGGCAGCAGTCGCCCGGTGGCAATGGCGCGCTCGATGGAGCACCAGGTCAGCAGTGCGCCCGCGGCAATGAGGGGTTCGGGTCGCAGGCCGTTGTCGTAGGGCATCCAGCCGGCCAGGAAGACCAGTGCCGCAGTCCATACCGCCACATTGTCGCGCCGCACCCGCGCGCCCAGCCGGGGCAGCACCTCCCGGCTGATCACCAGCCAGCACACGATTCCGGCCAGCAGCGAGGGCAGTCGCATCCACGGACTGGAGTCGCTGATCCGCGTCATCCACGACAGCACCTCGTACGGCCAGCCGAACGGCGCCTCGGCCACGCCGAACCAGCGGTAGTAATTGGCCATGTACCCCGAAACCTTCGAGGCCCGAGCCATATTCAGGATGTAGCCGTCATCGGAGGTGTTCGCGCCGATGAAGTGCCACACCACCAGCGTCCCCAGCACCACCGCATCGGCGAGGCGGAAGCGCCACCAGTGCGCGGGCAGGAACCGCCGCGGCCGCCGCCCGTCCCGATTGTCCAGCAGGTGCAGCATGTACATGGCGAGCAGCGTGAAGATCACCGCGCCGAGGGTCGCGCCGCGTTTGATCCAGCTCGGGCTGGAGGTGAAGCGCGCGTCGATATCGGCCGTCGCCACGGCGGTCCCGATCTGCTGCCGGTTCAGATCGGTGAACATGCCGACGACCTGCGGCCGGGTATCGCCGTTCACATTGCCCGCGAACGGAGTTCCGTCCTGCCGGGTGACGCCGCTGAGCTGCACCCGGGTCGCGGTCGCATCCGAGTGCAGCACCAGCGACCCGCAACTCTGGACGTCGGCGACCGGCACCGACAGCAGGGGAATCAGGCGCAGCAGCACCGACAGCGTGCGCCCCTTCTCCGGCACGTCCTCGACCTTGATGACCAGGCCCTTGTTCGCCGCCTGCCCGGAAGCGACCGGGACGGTGGAGAAGAGCGTGCCGCTCGGGAGATCCGTCAGCACCTGGCAGGGCAGATTCACGTCCAGGGTCAGCGGCACGTACGACACCAGCGGCGCGGCGATGTTCGGCGTATCCCCCTGCGGCCAGTGCAGGGTGGGCCGGTCCTGTTTTACCGGCAGAATCGGCGTCAACACCGCCAGCAGAATTCCGAGAATTCCGGATACCACGGCAATGAGTCGGATTCGCTGAAACGCTCGGGTGTCTTCGCGCACGGTGTCCGATGCTATCCACCCCTGTCCCGGACATCCCCCGCGACTCGACCGCGCACCGGGTCGCCGTGCTCCCGGTGCTCGCGCCGTCGTGGTTCAGATGTCCGAACTGTCGCTGTTCAGGGGTCCGGAAGGGCGTGTTTCGACCGGATATTTCGAACTTGTGCTCCGCTTCCCCGGACATTCGGTCGATAATGTTGTTGGGCGACTGTATTTCCCGGGCGCCATCGAAGTAGGTGTGGCGGTCATGACTGAACTGCGACCGGGCGAGGTAATCGCCGGATATGTCATTCAGCGGCGCATCGGGGCGGGCGGTTCGGGAACCGTCTATGTCGCCCGCCATCCCCGGCTACCGCGCCTGGCCGCGCTCAAGGTGTTCAGCCGCGACGGTGTGAACGCCGATGCCGAGGAGTGGCGGCGCTTCGAACGCGAGGCCGATATCACCGCCCGCTTCGATCATCCGAATATCGTTGCCGTGTACGACCGCGGGCTCGACGAGGGCCGGCTCTGGATCGCCATGCAGTTCGTGGAGGGCGCCGATGCGGATGTGCTGCGCGGCACCGCACCCGATCGCGCGCTGCGGATCGCGAGCGGAGTCTCCTCGGCGCTGGACTATTCGCACGGCAAGGGTGTGCTGCACCGCGATGTGAAGCCCTCGAACATCCTGCTCTCCCCGGCCGAGGACGGGCGGGTGGAGCGAGCGCTGCTGACGGACTTCGGCATTGCGCGCCTGCGCGACGAGTCGACCAGTCTCACGCGCACCGGAAATGTCACCGCGACCTTCGCCTTCGCCTCGCCGGAACAGGTTTCCGGCGCCCCGCTGGATCCGCACACGGATCAATACTCGCTGGCCTGCACGCTTTTCGTACTGCTCACCGGTCATCGGCCGTTCATGGCGAAGGATCTCGGGGGCTGGGTGATCGCACACACCCAGATACCGCCGCTGCGCATCACACAGGTCCGTCCGGACCTGCCCCGGAGTCTGGATTCGGTCTTCGATCGGGCGCTGGCCAAGAATCCGGCGCAAAGGTTCGCCGGCTGTGCCGATTTCGTCGATGCGGCCTGGGAGGCGATGTCGGGTCCGGCGACCGTCGAGCACGTGCCGTATTTCACCGGGCCGCGGCCGATCATCACGCCGCCGGTGGATCCGGCGCGGCGGGCGGTCACCGAGCGCGCCCGCGGAGCCTTCGACCCGTATCTGCCGGCGCCGGAACCGGTCCCGGCGCCGGTGGCTCCGGTGCGGAACGAGGGACAGGGCCGGGTGCTGGCGGCGGTGCTGGCCGGCGCGGCCGCGGTAGTCCTGGCCGGGGGCGGCTTCGTGGTGGCCTACGAGCTGGAGAGTCACGGCAATTCCGGTGCGCCGGTGTCGGCTCCGGTGCAGACCATGGCTGCCGGGCCGGCCGCCGCGTCGGTGTTGACCGCGACCTCCGCCGCCGCAGCCGCGCCGCTGCCCGCGGGCAGTATTCCGGCGGGTTTCCTGGGCACCTGGGTGGGGACCAGCGATCAGAACGCCGACGACTACCGGCTCACCGTCCGCCAGGGTGAGGTGAATCAGGTGGTCGAGACCTCCACGATCTTCCGCGGCGGAAATCTGGTCTGCGCCTTCGACTATCGGCTGGTGGGTGTCACGGCCGCCGATATCACCGTCGGCAACGGCGTGACCACGAGCGGGGGTTCACAGTGTTCGCCGCAGGCCACCCAGGTACTGCGACTGTCGGCCGGACAGATCGTCCGGGATCTCGATGTCAGCGGCCATGTGACCTATACCCGTGTGAACTGAACCCGGCACCCGTGTGAACTGAATCCGGCACTGCGTGAACCGAATCAGCGTGAACCGAATCAGGCTGAGAGCAGTCCGCGCACGTCCCACAGCCACACGCCGTCCACCTGCTGTGCGGGGAAGCCGAGCAGCTGATCCACGGTGAGTCGCAGCGCATCACCATTATCGGTCGGCGGCAGCACCACCACATCGGCCTGCCAGTACCGCAGATCCGCGAGCGCCTGGGCGCGGGCGGCATCGTCGATCACCGGCACCTTGTTGGCCTGCTGCGCCCGGATGAGCAGACTGGCCGTGGGCCGGTCGTCGGGACCGTAGCGGCCCTTCTTCTCGGTCCCGGTGGGTCCGACGAAATAGCCTCCGGCAAGCGGGAATTGGAAATCGGCCTCGGTCTGCCAGCGCAGGGCGCGGGCGTCCGGCGGGGTGGGCGGCGGTGCGATGACCACCGAGCCGTGCGAAACATACTGGCGCACAGTCCCGTCCGTGAAGAAGGCGGGCGTCGCCGGGCGCTGCACCACCGGCAGGATGGTCGGGGTGAGCGGCAGCAGCGCCAGCGTCAGCGCGCCGAACCAGGCCAGCGGCCGCCAATCCACCGCGGAGATGCGCCAGTAGTCCAGTGCGCGTTGGGTTCCCATGGCCAGAATGACCGCGATGGCCGGAATGGCGGCCATGGTGAACCGCGACTCCAGGACCGAATTCAGCAGCGGCACATCCTCGAGGTGCTTCCACGGCAGTGAGATTCCGGTGTTGTGCTTCCCGATCATCAGGTTCGCGCCCAGCGAGAGCACCGTGAAGGACACGATGATGAGGGCCGCGGCCCGCACCACGCGTTCGCGCCACAGGAATACGGTGGCCATGGTGACGAGCAGCAGCAGCGGCCAGCCGAAGTAGGAGTTCTCCTCGGTCGGATTGATGGCCACGTTCTGCCCGTGCTGGAACATGCCGCCCAGCGATTCGGACGGGAACTGGAACAGCGCCTTGAGATCGTTGTTCATCGGCCCGTGGTCGATGGACCGGTAGGACTGCGGCCCGAAGAACTGCCACCACAGCGGAATCTCGGTGAGCGCCACCGTGATCACGCCCGCCAGCAGCAGCGTCGGGGTGAGGGTGCGCAGCGCGCGCAGCCCGGTGCGCGGGGCGTGCAGGTAGTAGATGACCGCGTACAGGCCGAAGGCCAACGCGAAGATGAGCAGCGGCTCCTCGCCGAGCGCGATCTGCAGCGAGATCAGCAGGCCGAGCACGAAAGCATCCCGCAGTCGCCGCGCCTTCCGCGTCTCGAGCGGGCTCTGCGCATGCCGGACGATGCGGATCAATTGCAGCGCGATCAGCGGAAGCAGCGCCAGCAGTACGAAATTCGGGTGCGCGTTGGCGTGCGAGATCATGGCGGGCGCGAAGCCGCAGAACACACCGCCTACGGCCGCAGCGAATTTGGAGGTGACCAGCTCCCGCGAGAACAGCCAGTACCAGGCGAAGGCGGTGCCGAACAGACCCAGCGTGAGCACCAGGACGAAGGTGACGGTCGGTCCGAAGAGCAGGGTGACGGGGGTCAGCGGCACGCCGACGCCGAACATGGCGGTATTGGCCATCATGTTCACGCCGTCGGGATAGTTCTGCAGTCCGGTGCCGAGCGGATTCTGCAGATGCGCGACCTTGTGCGCCGTGACCGCGAAGAACCACTCCCACATGGTCTGGTCCTGGCCGCTCTTGATCAGATAGCCGCGATCGGTGTTCAGCCACTGGCCGGAGAGCACCAGGACGGCGAGCGAGAGGTAGCCGGCGGCGACGATCAGGTCGGCGCGGGCCCGTCGCAGGCGGTGTGCGACACGCTGTTGCCGGGTGCGCACCGGGGCAACCGTTTTCGGTACTGTCCGGTCGAGAACCGCGACCGCCGAGCCGTCTTCTTTGGTGCGGTCGATCTCCCACCCCTGTGCCACGCGCTAACTCCTCTTGCCTCTCAATCAGCGGCCCACGCTACCGGGTTCGACTGAGATTGCACTGGCAACTGGATGAGTTATCCCCAGATATGGGGCTTCATCCACAGGTTTAGGCCCATATCTGGGGATAAGTGACCCTTGTCTCGAGGTCATATCGAGAGGTGTAGTGAGCTGCACCACAATTCGAGTGCAGCGCACATAACTCTCAGTGCTGGGCCACCACGAGGGTGAAAGGTCCGATTTCGGTCACCCGGAAGTGCGGGTCATCGAACAGCGCCTTGGGGAATGCCACGGTGTAGCGCTTCACGTTCGGATCGTTCGGATACACGTCCTCGGCGAGCCGCAGCGTGTACTCCTTGCCGGATGTGCGGAACAGGAACGCATCCGGCGCCCGCCACGGGCAGTGCGCCAGCGCGTCGGTCAACTCCTGCGGCGACTTCAGGGTGCTCCACCGCTTGATCTCCGCCGCGCGGGCCTTGAAGTCGGCCAGCGGATTCGCGTAATGCGAAGTGAGCGCCTGGAATCCGAAGTACGGGTAGATGGACAGGAAGCTGGTGTCCGCCGTCAGCACCACACTCTGATCCGGCGCCCGGCCGGTCTGCTCCCGCAGCGCCGCATCGATTTCCGCGTAGTGCGAGACGGCCGAGGGCGGCCGCGCATCCGCTCGGACTCCATTGCCGTCGGTATCGGTGTAGGCCGTATTGATCTCCGTCGCCAGCACATTCGGAATGCCCTGGCTGAACGCCACCGCACCCGCCAGCGCCACCGCCGCACCGGCGAGCCGTACCCGCGACGGCTCGTTCAGCACCTGGTAGGCGGCCCGCAGACCCTCTGCGAAGCCGAACGCCCCGGCCGCCACCAGCAGGGTGTAGAGAATCGGCTCCAGCCGGTAGGACAGCAGCGTGGTGCCCGCGGCGGTCGCCGCCATCGACAGCAGGCACCACAGATAGAGGGCGACCACGCCGATCGCGAGTGCCTGTGCGCGCCGCGAACTTCCGGCCCGCAGCACCAGCCATATGGTCCCGAGCAGGCAGAACGCGCCGAGCAGGGAGAAATCGAACATGGGCAGCGGCAGCTGCGAACCGGGTTCGGGCAGATAGTGCAGTGCGGTACCGGAACTGGCGGTGCTCCCGGTGAGCGTTTTCCACAGGTACGGCAGCCAGACGGTCAGGGCCAGCAGTCCGGAGAGCACTCCGATGCCGATCAGTCGCAGCAGGATCGGCCACACCGTCTGCCGGATCCCCGGCACCGCACCCTGCTTCGAACGTCGTGTGATGCCCCGCTCGCGCAGTGCGAGTCCGGCGGCGACCACAGCCATCAGACAGACCGCGAACACGGCCACCAGGAAGTACAGCGTGTAGAAGGTCGCGGCGACACCCAGGAACAATCCGGTCCCGAGCACCGCGCCCCAGCCCCCGGCGGTCGACGCCGCGGGTTCCGCGGGCCGGTGCAGCGCACCCCAGGCCAGCACCAGCACCGGCGCGATCAGCAGCACCAGCGGTGCGCTGTACGCCTCCGGCGAACCGTAGGCCAGCGTCACCGCGGTGGTCGCGGTCGCGACCGCGACGGCCCAATCCGCGCGAATCAGCTTGGACCACAGCACGACTGCGAGCACCGCCGCCACCGCGATGCCGATGATCGCGAACGGTTTGAACGCCGCCCACCCCGCCATCCCCAGCAGATTCGCGAAGCGCCCGCCCATCCAGAACCAGCCGCCGGGATAGTAGGACGGCAGATCCGCGTAGTTCATATCCCGCAGGGCCGCACTATCGGTCAGCCGCGTCAGGAACTGCGTCCGGAATTCCTGATCCACCGACAGCCCGAGCAGATACAGCTTGGTGGCGGCGAGCGGCATACCCAGCGTCACCGTCACGAACGTCGAAATCCCCACCCAGGACAGCAGTTTCGCCACCCACGGCCACTTGTCCATCCGCAGCAGCACAATCGCCCCCACCAGCAGTGCCAGCGCGACCACCTGTCCCACGGTGGTCAGCGCCCGAGTCACATTGGAGGAGTTGAACGCCGGCCAGTGCACGGTCGAAAACGCCACCAGCCCGACACCCGCCACCGCAACGGCGACCACCCCGGCCAGCACGCCCTCCCCGGCCGCACCCCCGGCCCGCCGCACCAGCATCGCCCCCCGGCCGCCCGACTCCTCGCTCATACGCACTCCGCCTCCGGGTTCGCTTCATAGACCGCGCCTACCGCTGTGCCACCCTAACGACCTTCGGGCCCCCGCGAACCGCCGCATCGCCGACCCCCGCGACCATCAGCGCCCACAACGCCCCAGAACCCCGCCCCCGGAACCGCCCCCGATCTCCTCACCGCCAACCGCATCCCACAGCCCGCTCGCTCATCGCACAGCACCCACCAGGGCTGTGCAGCGGAGACACGCGCTGTGGGATCCGGTCGACGGGGTGTCGCTGCCTGGCAGCGCGAGACAGTCCGCAACCTCTGCGCCGTCAGGCGCATCGCGCAGCCCGCTCGTGTATCGCGCAGCCCGCTCGTGTATCGCGCAGCCCGCTCGTGCATGGCGCAGCGCCTGTCAGAGCTGTGCGGCGGAGGCAGGCGCTGTGGGATCCGGTCGATGCGTTTCGGGGCGGACGGCGTAAACGAGACGAGCGGTGACCGTTGGTCACCGCTCGCTGTCGAATGCTGTGCTGCTCTAGACGGGCAGCTTGCGGAAGATCGGGCGCGGGACGTGGCGCAGGATCATCATGATGTAGCGGAAAGTACCCGGAGCCCAGACGATTTCCTTGCCCTTCTCCGATGCCGCGACGGCCAGGGCCGCCACCTCTTCCTTGTCCACCGTGAGGGGTGCCTCCTTCACGTGGGCGGACATGCGGGTGCGGACCTGACCCGGGCGGATCACGGTGACGCGGGTGCCGTGCGGGCGCAGCGCCTCGCCGAGGCCCAGGTAGAAGCCGTCCAGGCCGGCCTTGGTGGAGCCGTAGACGAAGTTGGAGCGGCGCACGCGCTCACCGGCGACCGAGCTCATGGCGATGATGCGGCCGTGGCCCTGCGCCTTCATCTTCTCGCCGATCAGCACGCCGACCGAGACCGCGGCGGTGTAGTTCAGCTGCGCGGCGATGACAGCCTTGCGCTGGTCCTGCCACAGTTCCTCGGCGTCGCCGAGCATGCCGAACGCGACAATGGCGATATCGACATCGCCGTGTCCCCACGCCTGGTCGATGACCTTGGGGTGCGAGTCCATCTCCAGCGCGTCGAAGTCGATGATCTCGACCTCGGAGGCGCCGGCCGCCTTCATGGTGGCGACCGCGTCCTCGCGCAGCGGATCACCGGGCAGCGCCGCCAGAATGATGCGCGCCGGACCCTTCTTCAGGTACTCCGAGCAGATCGCGAGACCGATCTCGGAAGTGCCGCCGAGCAGCAGAATGGACTGCGGATTGCCTACCGCGTTGATCACTGAAGCTCCAGCCTTCGGGCCATATCGGACATGAAAACGCCTGTGGGATCGACACTTCGGCGGATCTTGATCCACTCGTCGATCCGGGGGTACATCTTGTGGAAGGTCTCCGCGGTGGTCCGGGAATCCTTCGCGGTGTAGAGCCGGCCGCCGAATTCGGTGACGCGCCGGTCGAGATCGGTGACGAGCTCATTGAGACCCGCACGAATCGGGAAGTCTACGCAGATGTTCCAGCCGGGCATCGGGAAGCTCAACGGAGCCGGGTTACCCGCGCCGAACAGCTTGAAAACGTTCAGCGCCGAATAGTGCCCGGACGCCTGGATATCGATGATGATCTTCTTGAACTCATCGACGGCCTCGGTCGGCACCACGAACTGGTACTGCAGGAATCCGGCCGGACCGTAGGCCCGGTTCCACTCCGCGATCATGTCCAGCGGGTGGTAGAACTGCGTCAGATTCTGGATCTTGCCGGTGTAGTTGCCGCCCATGGCGTAGTACGCCTCGCCGACCGAGCCGAGGGTCAGCCGGTTGGCGGTGAAGCTCGGGAAGATGTTCGGCACCGTAAGCAGCTGCGGCGCATCGAACTTCAGCGGATTGCGCTGCTTCTTGGCGGGCAGCTCGTCCAGCTTGGCCAGGCGGCCGCGGGTAATGGTGGCACGCCCCAGCTTCGGCAGCGGGTTCATGACGTCGAACCACGCGCTCGAGTAGGTGTAATTGGCCTCGCTGCCATCACTGTGCGCCGCGATGGTCTCGTCCAGCGTGCTGGTCTTCACGCCGTCGTTGATGAAGTACGCCGTCTCCGTCGCCACCATTTCGATGGTCGCGCGCAGCACGATGCCGGTCAGCCCATTGCCGCCGACGGTGGCCCAGAACAGCTTGGCGTTCTTCTTCGGCCCGATGGTCTGCACCTTGCCGTCGGCAGTGAGCAGGTCGATGGACCGCACGTGATTGCCGAAAGAACCCTCGCTGTGATGGTTCTTACCGTGAATATCGGAGGCGATGGCGCCGCCGATGGTGACCTGGCGGGTACCGGGTAGGACGGGCACCCACAGCCCGAACGGCAGGGCCGCCTTCATCAACTGGTCGAGGCTGACGCCGCCGTCCACATCGACCAGGCGGGAATCGCGGTCGATGCGGTGGATGCGGTTCAGCGCCGGCATATTGATGACGAGGCCGCCGGAGTTCTGCGCGTGGTCGCCGTACGAGCGGCCGAGGCCGCGCGCGATGACGCCTCGGCGCAGATGCGCGGGCTTGGAGTCGTTGTCCTCCGCGACCAGGGCAACCGCCTTGGCGATCAGCTCCGGATCATTGGTCGACAGGACTTCCGACGTAGTGGCTGCGGTGCGACCCCATCCGGTCAGGCGGCGGGTCTGCGTAGGCAGTTCATAGGAACCGTTCGACGCTGCGTCCGCACCAGCGCTCGCCGATTCGGTATCGGGAGCGGCCGTGGTGGTGGTCTGAGCTTTCGTGGACATCGGGATAGAGGCTACAGGCATAACCGTCTCGAGGGTTGTGTCCTCGGTCGCGACCGATACCCTCATGCGTTGTGACCGCGGAACCCCATCTGCCCCTGCCTCCCGAGCTGCCCCTCGTTGACGAACCGGGTGGCACGGACGTCGATCTGAAGACCCAGATCATTCGGTTCGGGCTGACCGGCGGCCTCTCCGCGATCGTGGACTTCGGCCTCTACACCCTGCTGTTCAAGGTGTTCGGGCTGCCGCTGCCGGTGGCGAAGTCGATCAGCTTCATCGCCGGCACCACCACGGCGTATCTGATCAATCGCCGCTGGACCTTCAAGGCCGAGCCCAATCGGAACCGCTTCATCGCGGTCATCCTCCTGTACGCGGTCACCTTTGCTTTGCAGGTCGGCATCAATCAGCTCTGCTACTACGCCCTGCCCGATCAGTGGTGGCGGATCGCACTGGCCTTCTGCATCGCGCAGGGCACGGCGACCGTGATCAATTTCATCGTGCAGCGCATGGTGATCTTCAAGATCAACTGAGTCAGTAGTCGACGAGGGCTTCGGCTTCGGCCTCGGCCTTGGTGCGGAAGTAGTCGCCGCCCTTGGCCCGGGTGTTGTCGGTGCCCCACTCGCGATCCTCGCGCTGCGCGGGGACCAGATGCGGAATGTGCTTGCGGCAGTGGATGTAGGCCTCCTCCACATCCACCACCACCCAGCGTTCGGGCTGGCGGCCGCGCACATCGGGCGGGAGATCGGGGACGCAGCGGCGCATGAGGGCATCGTCGACTATCCGGGCCGTGCCATTGATGTGCAGGCCGATCAGGTCGTACACGAAGTCGATGAGCAGGATCCCGATATGCGGATTCTCCAGCATGTTTCCGAGGCTGGCGTGCACGCCGTTGCCGCGGTACTCCGGGTAGGTGATCGTGGATTCGTCTATGACGTGCAAGAATCCGGGCTTTCCTGCCCGAAAGCTGTTGTCGCACTCTCCGTGTTTATCGGAGGTCGCGATGAAGGCCATATCCATCCGGCGCAGGAAATCGATCATCTGGGTATTGAGTCGATTTCGCACTTGATCGGAATAGAAGCGCTCCGCACGATCTCGAGTGCCGTAGCGTTCCTGCAGTTCCCGCTCGCCGTCGCTGCCGTTTCTGGTACCGGGCATCACGGGCCCCCTTTGGTAGCTGAATACCGGATGGAAGAGGCTCGGCCACGAACTTCGGCCATCCGAAATCCTATACGGTTTAACTATATTCGTCTGGCGAATGAGTGAACCGGCATATCTGCCCTGTTCGGGCGTGGTCGACGGGAGCCGGATAAACCTTCCTGGGCGAGGATCCTCCCGGATGAAAATATCCACAAGAGTCTTTCGTCGCATAGCTGCGCGGATGCTGCACCGCGCACCCGGGGCCGGAGGGCCGAGAACCCCAGGGCGCGCAGTGATTTCGCAATACTGATTTGTCCCTATTGCAGAGTTTTGTCCGGTTACCGCCGGGCGTCATCCCCCTTGCATGAACCGCCCGGTCAGTTTTCAGGCGGGCGTCAGCGTGACCGGAACGCCATTGAAGACCGCATTGCCCGACGGCGCGTCCACCAGCGAATCATCGGTCAGCACATTGGCATTCACGCCGGCGTGGGCACTCGCCACCGTCTGCTCGCTGCCGGAGTGGCCCCAGCCGTGCGGCAGGCTCACCACCCCCGGCATGATGTCGTCGGTCGGCTCCAGATCCACGGTGAGCGTGCCCGCCGCCGACTTCACCACCGCATGCCCGTCCAGCCCCAGCCGCGCCACATCCTCGGGATGAATGTGCAGCGTGCACCGATTGGACCCGCCCATCAGCGGGCCGACATTGTGCAGCCAGCTGTTGTTGGAGCGTAGCTGCCGCCGCCCGACCAGCA
The DNA here is from genome assembly GCF_035958815.1 of Nocardia sp. NBC_01327. Classification (NCBI taxonomy): domain Bacteria; kingdom Bacillati; phylum Actinomycetota; class Actinomycetes; order Mycobacteriales; family Nocardiaceae; genus Nocardia; species Nocardia sp. NBC_01327. The sequence continues at coordinate 722,835 of NZ_CP108383.1, forward strand.
CCATCTCCGGCGAGGCCGCCGCCAGCCGTTCCCGCAGTCGCACAACGTCATCCAGCAGCTCCGGCGGTGCGAGCTCCACCGCCTTCGACGCCGTCCGCAACAGCCCGGGCAGACCCGGCCGCAATGCCCCGAGATCGATGCCATGCGGATTGTCCAGTAGCACTTGCAAATTCAACCCATGCATGCGCCACGCAGGCTCGTCCACAGGCACTGCAGAGTCGTCCGCGTCGACCGAAGCGTGCGGCGCGTGCGTACCTTGCGCGGCGTGTGAAGCGTGCGTGCCGCCGGCATCCGCCCCGTGCCCCCCGTCGTCCCGGCGTGCTTGTGGCCGGGATCCACCACTGGAATCCGCCCGCAGCCGATCGGGATTCCACTCCCCGTACGCCCCGAGCCGCAGCATCAGGTCGATGCGCTGTTCGGTCGTGTTCGTGCCGATCAGTTCCGCCCGGCGGTCCGACAGCCCCGCCTTGTGCAGCATTCCGGCAATGATGAATTCATCCACAGCCGCCAGCGGATCGACGCCGGGCTGCGGTTCCTGCCCGCTGACGGCCAGCGCCAGGCGCGCGAGGATCTCGGATTCGGCGAGACCGTCGCCGAGCGGGACCAGCGGCGGGGAGTACCGCGCGTAGTTGTGCACCGCGAACTGCAGCAGCGCGAAATCGTAGTGCGGGGACTGCAGAATGCGCGGCGGCGGCAGGATGACATCGGCGTGCCGGGTGGTCTCGTTGAGATACCGATCGACGCTCACCATGAAGTCGAGCCCGGCGAAGGCCGCGTCCAGTCGAGTGCCGCTCGGGGCCGAGAGCACCGGGTTGCCCGCGACGGTCACCATGGCGCGGATCCGGCCCTCGCCCTCGGTGAGGATCTCGTCGGCGAGCGTGGCCACCGGGAATTCGCCCATGGCCTCCGGCAGCCCGCGCACCCGGCTGGTCCAGCGGCCGAGGCGGAACGGGCGGGTGCGCACGATGCCGAGCGTGGCGCCGGTGGCGAACATCGCGCCGCCGGGGGAGTCGAGATTGCCGGTCAGCACATTGACCACATCCACCAGCCACTGCGTGAGTGTGCCGAACTCCGCTGTGCAGGTGCCGATTCGGGCGTAGACGGCCGCGGCCGGCGCGGCGGCCAGCTCGCGCGCCAGCCGCAGGACGGTCTCGGCGGGCACTCCGGTGCGCTCGGCCACCACGGCGGGTGTGAAAGGCGCTGCCGCCGCACGTACTTCCTCGAGCCCTTGCACGTCGATGCGCACGGAGGTGAGATCCTCCGCGAAAAGTGTGTTCACGATTCCGAACAGCAGGTAGGCGTCACTGCCGGGCCGGATGAACAGATGCTCGCTGGCGAGCTTGGCGGTGCGGGTGCGCCGCGGATCCACCACGACGAACCGTCCGCCCCGTTTCTTCAGCGCCTTCAGGCGACCCGGGAAATCGGGTGCGGTGCACAGTGACCCATTCGATTCGAGCGGGTTCGCACCGAGCATGAGCAGATAGTCCGTGCGATCCAGATCGGGCACGGCCACCGTGAGCGGATCGCCGAACAGCAGTCCGGAGGACACCTGCTTGGGCATCTGGTCGGCGGTGCTGGCGGAGAACAGGCTCCGGGTGGCGAGCGCGCGAATGAGGATCGGTACGTACAGCGCCCCGGCGACGGTATGGGCATTGGGATTTCCCAGGTACAACCCGACCGACTGGTTTCCGTGCTCACCCGTGATCTGCGGCAGCCGCTCCCGAATGACGCCGAAGGCCTCGTCCCAGCTCGCCTCTCGCCAGGCGCCGGTGGCCCGGTCGCGAATCATGGGCGCGGTCAGCCGGTCCGGATCCTCGTCGAGATGTCCGAGCGTCGCGCCCTTGGGGCACAGGAAGCCCCGGCTGAACGGGTCCGCCTGATCGCCGCGCACCGCCGTGACGTGGTCGGCGGCATCCAGGGTGAGCTCGAGTCCGCACACCGCCTCACAGAGCGGGCAGGTGCGCGGCAGCGTCCGCGTGGCAGGTGCGGCAGCGGTTTCCGTGACGTGGGTCATACCTCATCATCGCCCGAATTCGGCAGTTCCGTACCGCCGTGTTCGGAAAACGCCCGCCACCTGGAGGCATATCGACTATCGATCAAAAGGCAACGTTTGCCCCCGGGTACGCGAAAACCGCGGATGCCGGGGAGCATCCGCGGTTTCGTGGTTCTGGGCTATTCGCTAGCGGGAAGAGCGCCTGAATCGCTTCACGAGGCGATACGGGCTACCTGCGGTCGCACACCCTTGGCGGCGGCGCGCACGGCGGCGGAGATCGCCACCACCGGCGGGATCCAGCGGGCCTCGTGCGGAGCGACGCTCCAGCAGGCCGAGCCGTCGAACAGCTGGGTCGGCGGCAGCGGGATGCCCGCACCGTCGGTGTGCACGACCGCACCGGCCGCGCGCAATGCCTCGAGGGCCAGGGCGGCCTTGCGAAGCCCGGTGACCAGGTGGATCTCGCGGCGCTCGGCGCCCGGGATCTCGATGATCGGTCCGGTCAGGTCATTGGCCCGAAGGAAGCGCCGTACGAAGGCGGCGGTGTCGCCGGTGACTTCGATACCCGACAGATTTTCGTCGGTGATCAGGCTGATTCCATTGGCCGTTTCGGCGACCGTCCATCCACGCTCGGTGTATTCCTGCGTGGAGGCGGCCAGTGCTGCCGCCATGGCGGAAGACGAAAACGTCGTGCGCACTGGTTTCTCCATTCCCCGGTAGATCTGCGTCCTGCTCTGTGCGAGGTATCGGAACCTCATGCCCGTTGCGTTACAAGCTCATTTTCTGGAGTCACTGTTCGAGCCTCCAAAAGTGACGCCTCGCCATTGGAGCTGTCACCGACGCGCCTCTGTCACATCTGGGACAAAACGGGCCTCGGGTACTGCTGCCTGCGAAGACGGCGTCAAGGGAGGTATCGGGCCCGGCGGGCCGATTCTTACCGTCAAAGCCGGGAAGTGTTCTAGAACACACTGTTTCGAGCTGTCCCGGTGCGGGGATAGCGATGAGACTTCGCTTGGTCGAAAAGATCTGCGGGAGAGGAGATCGTCGGCATGGCCGATCAATCGAGCGGGAACGCAGCGGAACTGGCTGCGCTCGAGGCCGAGGAGTTCGAGGTCGGGCGGTGGGCGGCCCTGAAGGAATCCGCGACCCGGCGCAGGAATCGGCGGCTCGAGGCGGAGGCCGCGATCGACGAGCGGCCGGTCGAACCCTTCACCAGCCCAAGCGCTTTCGGATCCTGGAGTGTGGAGGCGGCGAAGTCGCTGCTGGACCTGCAGTTCAAGCGCTCGGCCACCCGCACCCTGCTGCCGCTGGCCTATCTCCTGGGCCTGGCAGGCGCTTTCGCCATTCCGGTTGTCGGAACCGTGGGGCTGTGGCGTGTTTCGGCATGGCTGGGCGTGGTTTTCGCGGTGGTGTTCGCGATCCCGCTCGCCCTGACGATCGCCGCCGTGGTGCGACTGCTGCTGGAGTTCGTGCTCAATGCTTCGCGGCTGGCCACCCGGGTGGAACACATCTCCGAGTTGGCGGACGACCTGTTCCAGGCGCTGTCGGATGTGGCCGAACCGGTCAATCAATTGTCGGAAGACGTTCGGGCCGTGCAGTTCTGGCGCTATCGAGGGCGGTCCTCGCGCAAATAATTGTGCGACAATGCGATCGCATGACTCGTAAGGGGGAGGGATGGCACTACCACAGGGGATCACCGGATCCACCATGCCGCGGCGGCAATTGGGTCGAAACCTGCGTGACCTGCGTAATCGCGCGCGGATGACGACCCGGGTGGCAGCGCAGCGGCTGGAATGGTCCGAGGCCAAGATCTGGCGCATCGAAACCGGGCAGACCTCGTTGCGCAGCCTGGATGTCGAGGCCATGTGCCGCATCTACGGCGCTCCCGAGGACGCTATCGAGCCGCTCACCGCCCTTGCCCGGGAAACCAAGGCCCGCGGCTGGTGGACCGAATTCGGCGATGTGATCGACGAGGGGTACGAGGTCTACATCGGCCTGGAGGAGGCCGCCGCCCGGCTCACCACCTACGAAAATGAGTTGGTGCCAGGGCTTTTGCAAACCGAGGCGTATATGCGCGCGGTGCTGGCCGGCGCCTATCCGGGCATCTCCGCCGAGCAGATGGACCGCCGGGTGCGGGTCCGCACCGCCCGGCAATCGCTGCTCACCCGCGCCGAATCACCACTGCAGGTGGATGTGGTGATCTCCGAGGCGGTGCTCTGGCATCGCATCGGCGGCGACGAGGTGACCGTCGGCCAGCTGGAGCGACTGCGCAAACTCGGCGAACTGTCGAATGTGCGCCTGCGCCTGCTGCCCGCGGACTGCGGCTATCACCACGGCATGGATGCCGGGCGCTTCGTGCTGCTCGAATTTCCCACTGCCGCAAACGAAAACACCGAACCGCCGGTGGTCTACGTCGAATCCCTCACCGGAGCCTCGTATCTGGACAAGGAGCCCGATGTGGAGCGCTACCGCGAAGCCTTCGCAGCCTCGGCTTCCATTGCGGTGGACGCACTTCCGATGATCGATACAATCCGCGCCGCAGTCTGAGCGCTACGCCGTGTGATCTGACGGCTAGGCCGTGAGAACCGCCCCGCCATGCATGGCATGACGGGGCGGACCGCGCTGTGCGGTGACCGTTCCGGTCAGTGCAGCGACTGTTCCAGTACTTCGCGGTGCGTCGGCGCGGCCGCGGAATGTAGTTCACGCCCCTTGTCGGTGAGGCAGACGAAGATGGCCCGCCGGTCCTCGGTACAGAGCGTGCGGTTGACGAGTCCGTCGCGTTCCAGCCTGGCCACGGCGCGACTGAGCGCGCTCTGGCTGAGGTGGATGTCATTGGCGAGATCGCTCATCTTGTAGGTCTCGCCGCCGGCGTCGATGAGCCGGTCCAGGGTTTCGAATTCGCTGAGCCCGAGGTGGTGGCGGCCCTGCAGTTCCTTTTCGAGGGCGCAGGAGGTCGTCGCGTGCCTGGTCAGCAGATCGCGCCATTGGGCAACCAGGGCGTCGGGGACGACCTGCTCGACAGGCGCTGTCGGCTTCGGCATGCCCGCGATCTTAGCCCGCAGCCGCAACCCATGCAACTGCATTAAATGTGTAGACAATAAATGCACGCGCATGTACCGTCCTCTCTCGTGACTTCCACAGACACTCGCCCCGCAGTGAGCACCGCGGCCGACTCCTCCACGCAGTGGACACCTCGGCTCTGGGGCATGCTCATCACCCTGTGCATCGTCCTGTTCCTCGACGGCCTCGATGTGTCGATGATCGGCGTCGCGCTCCCGTCCATCGGCACCGAACTCCACCTCGGAACCTCCACCCTGCAGTGGCTGGTCTCCGGTTACGTCCTCGGCTACGGCGGTCTGCTGCTGCTCGGCGGCCGCACCGCCGACCTGCTCGGCCGGCGCAAGGTCTTCCTGATCGCCCTGGCCGTCTTCGCCATCGCGTCCCTGGGCGGCGGACTGGTCAGCTCCGCCGCGCTGCTGATCCTCACCCGTTTCGTCAAGGGCCTGGCCGCCGCGTTCACCGCGCCGACCGGACTGTCCATCATCACAACGAATTTCGCCGAAGGACCCGCCCGCAACAAGGCGCTGTCCATCTACACCGTGTTCGGGGCCGGCGGTTACTCCATGGGCCTGCTGTTCGGCGGTCTGATGACCGGCTTCGGCTGGCGCTGGACCTTCCTGCTGCCCTTCCCGATCGCGATCGCCGCGCTGATCGCGGCCTTCTACCTGGTGCCCAAGGACAAGCCCGCCGAAGAGGGCGGTCACGATCTGCTCGGCGCGCTGCTGTCCACCGCGGGCATGCTGCTGCTGGTGTACACCGTGGTCTCGGCGCCGCAGGCCGGCTGGGCCTCCGCCCGCACCGTGCTCTCGTTCGTGGCGGTCGCCGCACTGTTCGCCGGTTTCGTCGTGGTCGAGAAGCGAGTGCGCTACCCGCTTGTCCGCCTGGGCATTCTGAAGAAGCCGACCCTGTGGCGAGCCAGCCTGGCCATCATCGCGGTCGCCGGATCGTTCTTCAGCTGGCAGTTCATCACCACGCTGTACCTGCAGGACACGCTCGGCTGGACCCCGCTGCACCTGTCGCTGGCACTGCTGCCGGTCGGTGTGCTGGTCGTCGCCTCGGCCTTCATCTCCGACAAGCTGGTCGACCGCTTCGGCACCGGCCCGATCATCGCGGTCACCATGGTGATCATGGCCATCGGCTACCTGATGTACCTGCGCCTGGACACCTCGCCCGCCTACCTGACGGTCCTGCTGCCCGCCGTGCTGCTGGTCGGCATCGGCTGGGTCGGCTTCCCCGCCATCAATATTCAGGCCACCAGCGGTATCGACGATGACGAGCAGGGCCTGGCGGCCGGCGTTCTCCAGACCTCCATGCAGGTCGGCGCGGCCATCGTGCTCGCGGTGACCACCGCGATCATCTCCTCCGGTTCGCACACCGGCACCAGCCCCGCCGAGGCCCTCGACAACTACCGCCCCGGGCTCCAATTCGCCGCCGGCGTCGCCATTGTCGGCGCCCTGGTAGCCCTCACGGCCTTCCTCCCCAAGCGCCGCGCCCGCAAGGCCGCGGCCGAGGAAGCCGAGGTCGCGCTGGTCGGCTGATCCGCACCGCCTGGTTTCGGCCGACAGGCACGCCGGACCCCGCCCGCCGCTCACACGGGCGACCATCCGGCCACGGCAGAAAAGCGCTGGGGCGCACCGCGATTACGCGGTGCGCCCCAGTTGCGTATCGGGGGAATGCTCGTCAGTGCGGGAGTTTCAGGTCCGCCAGGCAGGGGGCGGCAGCGTCCTTGGGGGAGCGGGTGAACGTCATCGGGTCGCCATTGCGATCCACCGCGGGCCATTCGATACCGAGCTCCGGGTCGAAAGCGTCCAGGTCCCGGTCGAATTCGGGGGAGTACTCCAGTGAGCACAGGTAGATGACGGTGGAGTCGTCCTCCAGGGACAGCAGTGCGTGCCCGAGACCCTCGGCGAGGAATACCGATTTACGCTCCACATCGTCGATGACGACGCTGTCCCACTGCCGGAACGTCGGCGAATCGGGCCGCAGATCCACCACCACATCCAGGAACGCCCCGCGCACGCAGGTCACGTATTTGGCCTGGCCGGGCGGGGTTTCGGTGTAGTGGATACCGCGCAGCACACCGGCGGCCGAGGTGGAGGTGTTGACCTGCAGCAGATCGAACGGCCGCCCCACCGTCTTCTCGAACTCCGAGGACTTGAAGGTCTCGGCGAACACCCCGCGTTCGTCGCCGTGCAGGCTGGGGGTGAATTCCCAGGCGCCCGGAATCGACAGTTCCCGAATCCGCATGCTCATTCTTCTCGTCCCTGTTCCAGCAGGCCCAGCAGGTACGCGCCGTATCCGGAGCGCACCAGCGGTTCGGCCGCCGCCCGCAACTGTTCGTCGTCGATGAATCGCATCCGCCAGGCCACTTCCTCGGGCACGCCGATCTTCAGACCCTGTCGTTCTTCGATGGTGCGCACGTAATTGGCGGCGGCCAGCAGCGAATCGAAGGTGCCGGTGTCGAGCCAGGCGGTGCCGCGGTGCAGCACCTCGACATTCAACCGGCCCTGTTCGAGGTACGCGCGGTTGATATCGGTGATCTCGTATTCGCCGCGGTCGGAGGGCTTCAGCTCGCGCGCGATCGCGAGGACGTCGTTGTCGTAGAAGTACAGCCCGGGAATCGCATAGCTGGAGCGCGGCGCCTTCGGCTTCTCCTCGATGGAAATGGCCTTGCCGTCGGCGAATTCGACCACGCCGTACGCGGTCGGGTCCGAGACCCGGTACGCGAAGACCGCGCCGCCGTCGACCTCGGCGTAGCGGCGCAGATTGGTGCCCAGACCGGGGCCGTGGAAGATGTTGTCGCCCAGCACCAGTGCGGCTGGCTCATTGCCGATGTGGTCCGCGCCGAGCACGAAGGCCCGGGCCAGCCCGTCCGGCTGCGGCTGCACCACATAGCTGAGGTTCAGCCCGAACTGGCTGCCGTCGCCCAGCAATCGGTGGAACGCCGCCGAATCCTCGGGGGTGGTGATGACCAGGATGTCCCGGATGCCCGCCAGCATGAGGGTGGACAGCGGGTAGTACACCATCGGTTTGTCGTAGACGGGGACAAGTTGTTTGCTCACCCCGCGCGTTATCGGGTGCAAACGCGACCCGGTGCCGCCCGCCAGGATGATTCCACGCATGTCACAAGAGTCTGCCAGTTCGATCGCGAGCGAGAGCGGGGAGGTTCCGAGTCGACGGCGAAACGATCACATGCGTTTGCCGCCATACCGATACGGCGATATCTGTTGCGTAGGTCACGTTCCCATGGTGTTCTGAAACAACGCTATGTGAGATGTCAGCGCCGACTCTCCCGCACCGGGCGCCGAGCCCTTCTTCGGTCACCGGACGAACGGCTCGGCGCGCCAACAACGAAGTAGGTGCGCAATGGCGACGACCCGCAACGTCCACTCCGCCGATCCGGTGATCAATCCCGACAGTGTCAGCGTCTACGCGCGCACCCTCGAGGCCGCCTGCCGAGCCACCATCCGTCCCGCCGGCGAAATGATGACGCTCAGCGCGGGCGCCATGCCGGTGGTCAGCGGAGTCATCAACACCCTGGCCAAACTGCGCCCCGCCCCGCGCGGAGTGGAACGGGAACAGGTGCGGCTCAACGGCTTCCGCATGGAGATCGTGCGCCCCGCCGGAGCCCGCAGCGCGATGAGCGAGGGCGTCGTCATGTACATGCACGGCGGCGGCTTCTTCCTCTGCGGCCTGGACACGCATCGGCCCGTGGTGGCCGCCATCGCCCGCCGCACCGGTATGCCGGTGGTGAGCGTCGAGTACCGGCAGCTGCCCGACACCGATATCTCGGGTTCGGTCACCGACTGCCTGACCGCCTACAAGTGGCTGCTCGGACACGGCGTGCCCGCCTCGCGCATCGTCTTCGCGGGCGACTCCGCCGGTGGCTATATGACTTTCGCGACCGCACTGCGCGCTCGTGATGCCGGACTGCCGGTGCCCGCCGGTCTGGTCGGCCTGTGTCCCGCGCTGAATCTGGACTGCACCGAGAAGCGCGCGCATCCCAACTACCACCGTGATTCGCTGATTCCGCTGTCCGCCTTGGAATCGGTGGTCAAGCTCGGCGCCGAGGTGGACGGGCGGCTGGATCCGCAGCTCTCGCCGGTCAACAATGTGCTCGTCGGGTTGCCGCCCGCACTGCTGATCGTCGCCGAGGACGAGGTGCTGCGGCATGACAGCGAGCTCATGGCGCAGCGGCTGGCCGCCTCGGGAGTGCCTGCGACGCTGGAGATCTGGCGTGGTCAGGTGCACGCGTTCATGGCCATCTTCCCGAGCATGCCGGAGAGCCGGGCCGCGCTGGCGCATGTCGCACAGTTCGTGCGCGAGCGCATCGAAGCAGGCCGGGTCGCACGCACCGCCTAACGCGCACTGCATAAAACGGGCGAACCCGCTCGACCAGGTGGTCGAGCGGGTTCGCTTGCGCCGGAACGCCGGACGCGTTCCGAACTACCGGCCGTATTACTTGGCCGGGGTGAAAGGCGCGTTGATGGTGGTGAAGTACTGCACCGCGGCCAGGATGGCGACCGGGGCGGTCACCAGCAGCTGACCCGCGAGGGTGCCCAGGAAGCCGATGGCGGCCATGCCACCGAGGCAGCCGAGGACGGCGGCGGGAACGATCGGGCCGAAGAGGCCGACGATGGCCGCAGCAGCGGCGCCGGCGCCGATGACGCCACCGATGACACAGCCGACAGCCGCGCCACTGATGCCACCGACGAGGGTGCCGATGGTGGCGCCGGTCGCGATGGTGTCCTTGAGGCGGTTCCAGGCGGCCTGCTCACGGTCGTACGGGGACTTCCACGGGGCGGTGTCCTGGAACGGCAGGTCGACCGGCTTGTAGACGGCGTGGTCCACATCGAACTGCGGGGTCAGCGTCGCGACGTTGTCGCTGATCTGCGCGGCGATCGGGAACTGGAAGTCATCGACACGGAAGCTCAGATCGGTGCCCGCGACGGTGGTGCCGTCGGCGGCCTTGATCTTGAAGACACCGTTGTCGTTGACCAGCGAACCACCATCGGTCTTGATGATCGTGCTGGCGTCGGTGGTGGTGGCGGTGTAGTTGATCGGCGCGTTGGCGTCGGCAGCAGGCGCGGCGTTCACGGTGCCGGCGGTGACGCCCATGGCCGCGATCAGCAGCGCCGACGTGGCGGCGAATTTCCTCATCAGCATTTGTTGCAAACCTCATCGGAATAGCTCGGGGGGACACGGGAATACAAATCCAGGACAGCTAACGTGCGGTGAACCCACCGTGACCGTTCGTTCAAATTCCGTTCACCTCGGTGATCACGCGCTTCGTCAGGTTCTGGAAATCCCCTGCGTACGTATGGTTTTCAGGTCCGCTCCCAGCCACCCGGTTCGTTACTGATCGGTCTGTTTGTGGTCAAGGTCACAGCACGTGCTTGAAAACCGGAATGATCCTGACCGGAAATTCTCGAAGAGTCCACGAAATTGCAACTCTTCGGATGAAAGTACGAATATTGTTGGGCTAACTTGTTTCCTTCTTGTAGCCGATTCCGCTCACAGGAAACTCACAGCGAGTGTAGGCCGCGCAACATGGAGTCCCCATGGCAGCGGCAGACCAAGGCGACGTAGGGTTTTCGGTGTGCGAGTGCTCGTAACCGGAGGCGCCGGCTTCATCGGCGCGAACTTCGTTCATCAGACCGTGACCCGTCGTCCCGACGTCCATGTCACCGTGCTGGACAAACTCACCTATGCGGGCAATCGCGCCTCACTGGCCGCCGTTGCCGACCGGATCGAGTTCGTGCAGGGCGACATTGCCGATCCGGCACTGGTCGACCGGCTCGTCGGCGGTGTCGATGCGGTGGTGCATTTCGCCGCCGAATCACACAATGACAATTCGCTCGCCGACCCCTGGCCATTTGTCCAGACCAATATCGTCGGTACGTATTCGCTACTGCAGGCGGTGCGCCGGCACGAGGTGCGCTACCACCACATCTCCACCGATGAGGTGTACGGCGATCTCGCACTGGACGATCCGACCGCGTTCACCGAGGTCACGCCCTATAACCCGTCGAGTCCGTACTCGGCGAGCAAGGCCTCCAGCGATATGCTGGTTCGTGCCTGGGTGCGCTCCTTCGGGGTTCAGGCCACACTTTCCAACTGCTCCAACAACTATGGCCCGTACCAGCACGTCGAGAAATTCATCCCTCGCCAGATCACCAATCTCATCGACGGTGTCCGTCCCCGCCTCTATGGCACCGGACATCAAGTGCGCGACTGGATCCACGTCGACGACCACAACAGCGCCGTATGGGAAATTCTGGAGCGCGGCCGAATCGGACAGACCTACCTCATCGGCGCCGAGGGCGAACGTGACAACAAATCCGTTGTCGAGCTGATTCTGGAAGCCTTCGGCCGCGATCGTGACGACTTCGATCACGTCACCGATCGTCCCGGTCACGACCTCCGCTATGCCATCGATTCGACGCTGCTGCGTACCGAACTCGGCTGGAAGCCCGAATATTCGGACTTCCGTACCGGTTTGGCCGCGACGGTGCAGTGGTACCGCGACAACGAGGCCTGGTGGCGCCCGCAGAAAGACACCACCGAAACGGCGTATGCGGCCGCGGGAGAAAAAGTTCTGTAACCCCGGAAAGGCGCACTAGGGGCGGGTGAGCCCGCCCCAATCGCGCCGATACGCCGCCCAATCCGCTGGCGTCGCTGCGAAATCCACGTACAATGCCACCCCGAACGTCCGGCGGTCGAGCGCGGTGCGCCCCAAACCCAAACGGACACCGCGTATCGCACTCGCCACCGTCTCCGCCGCACCGTGGTGACCGAGGTCGTCGGCCCAGAAGGCGGGCAGTCCGAGCAGCAGATCCACCTGCGGCGGCGTGACCTGAAGCGCCAGCCGGGTCTGCTGCGCGACGTATCCGCCGTAGAGCGAGCCCGTCGGCATGGCGGTGTCGTAGGACATCATCGCGATCTGGTCCACGCGCCGCGCCACCGATGCGAAATAGGCTTGCGACCACCACTTTCCGTGATCGGCCAGCGCCAAGCCCAGCACATGCAGGCCCGGCAGCGGATCGATGACCGGTGCGGACACCGACAGCAGCGCCTGGCGGGCGGCGGTCACGGGACGCACCCGATCGAGCAGGGTCAGGAATCCCGCCGAACCCGAGCGCACCGGCTCCAGATCGAAATGGATGCCGTCGAATCCGAGATCCAGCACCTGGTTCGCGGCGGTGACCATACGGTCGCGGGTGGCGGCATCGTCGAGGTTCAGGCCGTCGAATTCGGGGGCCAGCACATCGCCGAGCCAGGACTGCACCCGGAGGCCGGGCAGCAGCCGATGCACCGTCTCGACGAACCAGCGGGCTCGGGGATACAGCTCCGGCGGCAGGGTGCCGTCATGCGCGAGCGGGCCGGTGTGGACGTAGAGGTCCTTGATCCCGGTGCTGGACAACAGGACTCCGAGCTGGGCGACATCGGCCTCGGTCTTGCGGCCGTCCACCCAGGCGTGCCCCAGCCACACCGCGTCTCGGCCGCGCGTGCGCGCGGATGCGGCGGGCGTGCCCGCATCCTGCAGGCGCAGATAGACGGCCGCGGCCCCGATCGGCGCCGGCAGGATGCACACGATGACCAGCAGAACCACCGAGATGCGCCGCCACCGCGGCCAACTCGGCCGGCGGGAGTCGCCCCGCCCTGTTGTGCCGGTGGCCGCGACACGGCGTCGCAGCCACCCCCGTGTACCCACCTCCGCACACTACCGAGCGGGTCAGCCCCAGACGATGGTCGAATACTTGATCACGGCTGCGGCGAGCGCGACGGTGACGGCCACGACCACCGTGATGGCCGGACCCTTGGTCGGGATCCTGCCCTCGGAAGTGGTGAGGCGCAAAGGCATCCAGCGCAGCAGCACGGCCAGGAACAGCAGCGCCAGCGGCACGAAGTAGCGGCCCTGGACGCCGTCGATGATGAAGTAGCCGACCGGCGTGAAGGACATGTACAGGGTCACGTAGATCATCGCGACGCTGGCGAGCATGGTGAGCAGTACCAGCCAGGTGCGCAGCCGGTCACCGGTCAGGCGGTCGGCGATGCCGAGACTCACCACGAAGGCCAGCAGGCTGGCGCAGATGGTGAGCGCGGGGACATCGATGTACGCGAAGCCGAGCTCACCGAAGAACTGGGTGAACCAGCGCTGATCGCGGCGGGCGATGCTGTCGCCGAACACCCGCAGGAAATGCCCGGGGTCGCTGAGGATTCCGTGCAGCTGATCGCCGGGCCGCACACTGCCCCACTGCTCCTGCGGGCGCATGAGGCTCATACCGTCGCCGGTGGGTGCGGCGATCTTCATCCATACGGCGAAGGCCACGGCGCCGATCCCCGCACCGGCCCACGGCAGGATGCGCTGCCAGAGCGCCGGTCGGTCGGCGCTGCCGAACCCCAAGCGCTGCGCGGGAATCAGCACGATGAGCATGGCCAGCAGCACATAGGTCGGCTTGCAGACCGGCAGCAGGATCGCCGCGGCCAGTGCCGCAACGGTTTCCGGCCGGGACAGGCGCGTGCCGAGGAACAGGCTCTTGACGATGAGCGCCGAAACCAGCAGTGCCAGTGCGTTGGTCACCGTATCGGCGGTGACCGTGCCCGCCTGGAACACCGCGATCGGCAGTACCGCCACCGTCAGCGCCAGCCACTGGATGCGGTGCCCGCGCAGGGCGCGCACCGCGAACGCGACGATCACGAGATAGGCGATGAGCCCGGCCCAGCGGGTCGCCAGCACCATGCCGCCGACATTGAAGTCGAAGGCCTCGGCCAGCCGAATGCCCGCCGCGGCAGGCAGATACGGGACGAGGGAGTAGGCGGCGGTATTGGTGAACCACACCTGCTTGGTCTGGGACGACACCGCCTGGCCGCCGAGTTCGTCGTAGCCGTGCGGATCCTCCACCATGGGATCCTGCTCGTCGGGACTGTTGTTCACGTAATCGTTGTGCGCGTAGCCCATGAGCGCGTCCACGCTCGCCGGAACGTCGCCGCCCCACGCGGGACCGCGATCATCATGGATCTTCTCCGGCAGGAACCCGCCGTGCGCCACCTGATAGGCCCGCCCGAACTGGGTGATCTCGTCATGCCCCCAGAACGGCGGCGTCAGTACCGAGAACACCGCGCCGAACACCCCGGCCAGCAGCAGGAACACCAAAGTCGCGGTGCCGAAACGCCGTTCGATCCGGGCCGCGACCCGCTGCACGCCGGTCTGCGGCTCGGGAACCGGCGCCGGTGCGATCTTCGTCGGCTGTGCGACGCCGGGCGCCTCCACGGTCTCGGGCTGCGCCGCATCGGGTTCGAGATTGCCGTTATCGCTCACTTCGGTTGCCACAATGTCCGATTCTGCGGGACGGGTGGTGGGTGAGGCGGTAGGCGGGGGTGTTGCGTCCGGTTCGGTCCGGATCGTCATCGGCGGGTACCACCCGAGCGTTCATCGGCGCATTCGTCCGCGCCGACAGCCGAATAGCGCAGGTACATGAGCCGCGCGGCCTCGTGCCGGGACCGGCGGATGCCGTCCAGGACCAGTCCGGCGGTCCAGGCGAGACTGCCCAGCAGCATCAGCGTGAAGCCCAGGAACAGCGTCGGAAAGCGCGGGACCGAATGGATCTCGTAGAACTGGATCACTATCGGCGTGATCAGGATGATCGAGATGATCCAGGCCAGGGTGCCGAACAGGCCGTAGAAGGCGACCGGGCGTTCGTGCCGGGCCAGGCCGACGATCAGCCGCAGGATCTTGAAGCCGTCGGTGTAGGTGCGCAGCTTGGATTCGCTGCCCTCCGGCCGATCCTTGAAGCCGACCGGCACGGCCGTCTGCGGCACCCGCAGATGCAGCGTGTGCACCGTCAACTCGGTCTCGATCTCGAATTCGCGCGATACGGCCGGGAAGCTCTTCACGAAACGCCGTGAGAAGACCCGGTATCCGCTCAGCATGTCCTCGACGTTCTCGCCGAACACCTGCGCGACCACGCCATTGAGCACCTTGTTGCCGGTCGCGTGGCCGGGCCGGTACGCCGACTCGCCCGCTAGTTCGCGGCGCACACCCAGGACATGGTCGTACGGTCCCGACAGCAGCGCCTCGATCAACCGCGGTGCGGCGGAGGCGTCGTAGGTGTCGTCGCCGTCGATCATCAAATAGACGTCGGCCTCGATATCGGCGAAGGCGCGGCGCACCACATTGCCTTTGCCCTTGCGGTATTCATGACGGACGATCGCGCCGGCCTCGCGCGCCCGCTCCGCGGTCGCATCGGTGCTCAGGTTGTCGTAGACGTATACGACAATTCCGGGCACGGCGGCCTTGAGGTCGCTGACGACCTGTGCGACCGAGGCCTCTTCGTTGTGGCACGGAACCACTGCGGCAATTCGGAGCTCGGTGGGGTCCACCCGGTCAATCCTCGATGTGATCGGAAGGCGAATACGAACACGGGGAGGGTACCCGAGATCGCTGCGGTACCGTCGCCGAGTGTCCAGCAGTGAGTCGGTAGCCGTCGAGAACGGCCGGGAGTCCTTCATCGGCAAGGTGCGCGCGGCACTCAAGCAGGGCAGCGCATTCCTGGTTGTCGGCGCGCTCGGATTCGTGGTGGATGCGGGCACCTACAACCTGCTGGTGTTCTGGGGCGGGGAGGGTGTGCTGTTCCATCAGCCGCTGCTCGCCAAGATCATCGCCATCCTGGTGGCCACCGTCGTCACCTATTTCGGCAACAAATGGTGGACATTCGCGCACAAGAAGGGCGGCAGCCCGACCCGCGAATATGTGCTCTACGCGCTGTTCAATGTTGTCGCCATCGGGCTGCAACTGGGCTGCCTCGGGTTCTCCCGCTACGTACTGCACCTGTCTAGTCCGTTGGCGGACAACATCTCCGGCACCCTCATCGGGCAGATCGTGGCGGTAGTCTTCCGCTACTGGGCATATGACAAATTCGTCTTCACCGGCGCGCGCGAAGAAGCGCGTTAACGCGGGTTCGCGCTGCCACCACCGGAGCTCATTGCTATTCTCTGCGCGCCGAGGGTGACAAGTGGGGTGCGTCCCACGTCGTATGTTGCCGGTGTCTATTTTTTCGAGGGATGTCGAGGGATTTCATGGATGCGTCGGCTGGACAAGCCGTGACCGAAATCAGTGACCCGCAGACTGCCGGGGCCCCCGCGACTTTGCGCGCGGAGCACGTGGCTCCCGAGCGGCTGGTGCTGGCACGCGGCCTGTTCACCGGACCGGCGCAGCGGATCAGCGATGAGCTGTACGCGGTCGTGAAGGGCGGCAAGGCCCACCGCGAACGCTTCAGCCTGCGGCTGGAGAAGGGCGCCACGGCACACACCAATACCTACTTCGGGAGATTCGCGGCCAGCTACTGGCAGCGCTGGACCACCGTCACCGCGGTCCAGGTCGCCATGACCCTCGAGGTCGCGGGTCGCACCAAGGTGCGCCTGGCGGCCTCCGATATCGCCGGTCACCGGCGTGTTGTCGCCACCGCCGAAACCCGGGAGACCGGGCGGCTGGTGCTGGACACGGCACTCGACATGTTCATCGACGGCGGCGCGCTGTGGCTCGAGATCGACGCCATCGGCGGCGAGGTCACCATTACCGACCTGGAGTGGACCGCGCCCGCACCGGAGACCGTGCGCCCGGTGGCCATTGCCATCTGCACGTTCAACCGCGCACCGGACTGCGCCGCCACCATGGCGGCGCTGGCCTCGGACGCGACCGTGCTGTCGTCCATCGATGCCGTGTACGTGGTCGATCAGGGCACCGATCTGGTGCAGGATCAGCCGGTGTTCGCCGAGACGGCACCCAAACTGGGTGACAAGCTGCGCTATATCCGGCAGCCGAATCTCGGTGGCGCGGGCGGTTTCACCCGCGGGCTGTACGAGGTGTCCGGCGCCAATCAGCATGCCGACGTCATCCTCATGGACGACGACATCCTGTGCGAGCCGGAAACGGTGCTGCGGCTCAACGCCTTTGCGAACATGACCGTGGAGCCCACCCTGGTGGGCGCGCAGATGCTGTTCCTCTACAACCCCGACTATCTGAATGTCGGTGCGGAGGAGACGGATCTGGGCAGGCTGCGGCACGGGCAGAAGGTGTCCAAGGCGCTGCGCAATACCAGCATGCTCAAGAAGCATCAGGAACGCCGGGTGGACGCCGGCTACCAGGCCTGGTGGACCTGCCTCATCCCCGCCGAAGTGGTGGCCGAGATCGGCCTGCCGGTGCCCATCTTCTTCCAGTGGGACGACGTCGAATACGGCCTGCGCGCTCGCGAGCACGGCTTCCGCACCGTCACGCTGCCGAATGCGGCCGTCTGGCATGCCGACTTCTACTGGAAGGACTTCGACGACTGGGCGCGCTACTTCTCCTCGCGCAACTCGCTCATCGTCTCCTCCCTGCACACCGATCTGGATCCGAAAGCCGTTACCCGGCAACTCTTCCGGGAGATCAGCGAATACCTGGTCGGTATGCAGTACGGCCTGGCGCACACCACGCTGCAGGGCATCGAGGACTATCTGCGCGGCCCGAAGGCGCTGCAGGACGGCGGTATTGCGGCCCTGGCCGCCGCGCGCGGTTCGCGCGGCGACTACCCGGAGACCGTCAAGCATCCGGCGGCCACCGCGCCCGTCGTCAGCGCACACGTGCAACAGCGCCGGGCCGGCGGTGAACCCAGCCGCCCGCTGCTGATCCTGTTCAAGCGCGCCCTGAACCAGTGGACCGGCCGCACCATCCACGGTGTCATCGGCGTCACCCGCGAGGACGCGCACTGGTGGCACGTGGGTCTGTTCGACCATGTGGTCGTCACCGATGCCTCGCAGTCCGGGGTACGAATTCGTCAGCGGGACAAGGAAACCGCGCGCCGTCTACTGGTGCGCGCCTACCGCGTCCTCAAGCGCCTCCGCACCGAACTCCCGGCCCTGCAGCAGCAGTGGCGTCATGCCGTGCCGGAACTCACCAGCCGCGAGAACTGGGAACGCCTCTACGGCATCGACCCCAAGTGAACTGACCTGAACGACCGAGCGGCCGCACCCACCAGGGTGCGGCCGCTTCGTCATTGCCGCCGAGTTCCCGGACCGAACAGACTGTGCGGCAATGACTCCGAACAGCGTGTGCGGCAATGGCACCGAACGTCCTGTGCGGCAATGACTCCGAACAGCTGTGTGGCAATGCCGCAGCCCTCCTACGGGGGCGATATCGACTGTTCGGCCGATTGCCGGTGGTCGGCCGACTGGCCGGTCGTGACGAGGCTGTTCAAGCGTGGGCGGTGAGCAGGGCGCGGGTGGCGGCGGCGAGGTCGGCCTCCAGCCACTCCGGTAGTTCCTTCGACTGGGCGTGGCGGCGCAGCGCGGAGTAGGGGAGATCCACGACCGCGCGGGTGACGGCGTCTATTTCGCGTTCGCCGGCCGCGCCGTAGATGCCGTGGGCGATGCGGTTCAGCAGTTGGAGGAGCGGAGCGTTCATTTCCGCGCGGCGTTCGCGGAACTGCGCGTCGGGGCCGCCGTCCAGCAGATCGCCGAGGCGCAGGTTCAGCATGAGCCGGGCATCGTCGGGGAATTCGCGGCCGAAAGCGAGGGCGGCGCTGGTGATGACGACGGCCGCCTCGATCGGATCATCCACTTCGGTGGCGGTCAGCACCCCGGCTTGGAAGCGTTCCAGCGCGCGCAGCCAGGTCGCGCTGAGCACCCCGTCTCGATTGCCGAAGCGGTGATAGAGGGTGCCGACGGGCGCGCCGCTGGCCTCGGCGATGGCAGCCACACCGGCCGCGCGGGGGCCGTCGCGCAGCACCAGGGTGCGGGCTGCGTCGAGGATCACGTCGGTGCTGTGCTTCCGGGGAGGTGCCATGAACTAGTACAGTCCTTCTATATGGAGCGTTTGCCCTATATCGATCAGCATTCCACATCAATCGCCGCCGATCGCACCCGGGCCTGGGCTGCCCTACTGCGCACGACCTGCAGGAACCCGGATGATCTCAGCACACTCCCACCCGGTTTCACGCTCGACGAGGCCGACCCGCCCGCCCGATTGTCCGCGATAGGCCGCCACCCCTTCTCCCGCTACCGCCTCACCTTCACCCTGGATGAGATCGACCCGCACACCACCCGCCTGACCGCCCTGACTCACGCCGCGTTTCCCGGGCTGCACGGTGGGATCTACAAAGCCCTGGTGATCGGCACCGGCCTACACCGCCTGGTTGTCCGAGAAATGTTGCACCGCATAGCCGGAGCAGCGGAGGAGCGGTCATGACCGGGCCACGGTCGTGGATGCCCGGCCGATACTGGGGTGTCACGGCCGCCGAAGTCGGCATGGAATTGCCTTGTGACAGTGAACTTTCCGGCCGGACGGTGGTGTGCAACCGAGCCGTCGATATCGCCGCCCCGCCAGAACTGGTATTCGCCTGGGTGTGCCAGCTGCGCGCAGCCCCGTACAGCTACGACCTACTGGACAATTTCGGCCACCGCAGCCCTGTAATCCGCGACCCGACGCTCACCGAACTCGTTGCGGGCCAGCGTTTCATGAGGCTGTTCGCGCTCACCGGATACACCCCGGGCGCACAGATCACCCTCCGCGCCTCCGGTGTGGCCGTCACCTATGCCGTACACCCCGTCCTCGCCGCAGGCGCCAGTCGCCTGCACGCCCGAGTCCACTTCCGCGGCCCCCGATACCTTGTGGCCCCACTGGTATTCGGCGACTACCTCATGATGCGCAAACAACTCCTCACCCTGAGGAACCTGGCCGAGAGCGAAGCACACCCTGCTCCGCCCGCAGATGCCGAACAGCCCGTGCCGCACTGACATCGAACAGCCCGCGTACCAGCCGCGCAGTGCCAATACGGGTTGTTCGGTTGCGACACGGACTGTGCGGCCGATGGCAGCGGCGCACCACACCCGCGCTGCATCGCACAACCTGTGCGGCCGCTGCGCGACGGCCGCACAGGCTGTGCGGTCAGTGGGCGGGTTGTGTGGTCGGAGGGAGGGCGGTCAGAGGAAAAGGTCCGTGGTGAGGGGGCCGTCGCCGGGGACTACGCGGTACTTGTCGAGGTCGGTAATGCCGTGGGCGGCAAGGACATCGTCGTCGAGGAAGAAGTTGCCGGTGGTGTCTTTGGCGGGGGAGGTGAGCACCAGGTAGGCGGCATCGGCGTAGATGTCGGGGGTGCGGGAGGAGGCGATCATATCGTCACCGCCGAGCAGATTGCGGACGGCGGCGGTCGCGATGGTGGTGCGCGGCCAGAGCGAGTTCACTCCGATGCCGTACTTGCGCAGCTCCTCGGCCAAACCCAGTGTGGTCAGCGACATTCCGTACTTGGCGATGGTGTAGCCGAGCGAGGCGCCCGCCCACTTCGGGTCCAGGTTCAGCGGCGGCGACAGGGTGAGGATGTGCGGATTCCGGCCGGACTGCGCCGAATCCTTGAGCGCCGGAATGCTCAGCTTGGACAGCAGGAAACTGCCGCGGGCATTGATGTCCTGCATGAGGTCGTACTTCTTCATGGGCAGAAACTCGGTGGGGGACAGGTCGATTGCCGATGCGTTGTTCACCACCAGATCGATGCCGCCGAACCGCGCGATCGTCTGCTGAACCGCCTCGGCCACGGCTCCGTCATCGCGCACATCGCCGACGTACTTCAGTACCGAGCCCCCGGCCTGCTCCAGCTCGGCCGCGGCGGTGTGGATGGTGCCGGGCAGCTTCGGGTTCGGTGTATCGGTCTTGGCGATGAGGGTGATATTCGCCCCGTCCGCCGCCGCCCGGCGTGCGATCTCCAGGCCGATCCCGCGACTCCCGCCGGACATGATCATGGT
The DNA here is from genome assembly GCF_035958815.1 of Nocardia sp. NBC_01327. Classification (NCBI taxonomy): domain Bacteria; kingdom Bacillati; phylum Actinomycetota; class Actinomycetes; order Mycobacteriales; family Nocardiaceae; genus Nocardia; species Nocardia sp. NBC_01327. The sequence continues at coordinate 743,659 of NZ_CP108383.1, forward strand.
CCGGCCCGCCAGCGGCTTCCGCGCTTCCGTCATGGTCAGCTCCTGTCTCCTGCTTCGCCCCGGTTCCGATAATCCGCGCGTCCATGCGCAGGCGGAGCGAAACCCCTGATTCGGACAGTAGGGGAGATCGGAGTGTTATGCAACGAGTTGCATAACACTCGTCGAGGTGGGGCTATCCCTACCCTGCGGCACCTGCCACCGCTATCGGCGATTCGGGCGCGAGCCGGATCGGCGGGGCGGGCCGGCGTTCCTAGGCTCGAGGTGGCTGGAGAAACTGGCCTGAACAGGAGGAACGCCTTCTTATGAGCACACCTCGGGTGCGCCGGAGTCGCATTGCACTGGCCGGAGTCGGCCTTGCCGTGGTGCTCGCCTCGGCGGGCTGCACGAGTGCGGGCACGGCCTCGGAGCCAGGCAGTCCGGATCGGAACCGGGCCATTGCGGATGCCATGAACGCGGCGGTCAAGGCCGGATTCCCGGGCATTCAGGTGGTGATTACCCGGCCGGACGGGCAGCGCACCCTGACCGCGGGTGTGGGTGACATCGCGACCGGCGCGCCTATCGCCGACGATGCGCGAGTCCGCATCGGCAGCAATACCAAGACCTTCGTCTCGGTGGTGGTGCTGCAGCTGGTCGCCGAGGGCACGATCGAACTGGACGCCCCCATCGAGCGTTATCTGCCGGGCGTGGTGCAGGGCAATGGCAATGACGGCAATCGCATCAGCGTGCGGCAATTGCTGCAGCACACCAGCGGCCTGCCCGACTACCTCGCGAGCGGCGACCCCTCCCGTACGCCGGATCCGAATTCGCCGCAGCTGAGGGTGGATACGGAGGACATGCGCACGAGGCACTTCGAAGCCGCCGATCTGGTGCGCATCGCCATGTCCATGCCGCCGCAGTTCACCCCCGGCGCGAAGGCGGTGTACACCAACACCAATTACGTGCTGCTCGGCATGCTCATCGAGCGCATGACCGGTCGCCCCGCCGCCGAGGAGATCACCGGCCGCATCATCGACCGGCTCGGCCTGCACGACACCTACTACCCGGCTTCCGGTGAATCCGTCATCCGCGGCGCCCACCCCGAGGGCTATCACGTAATCGACGGCAAGCGAGTCGATTTCACCGACCTCGATCCGTCCTGGGGCGGTACGGCCGGCGCCATGATCTCCACCGGAGCCGATCTCAACCGCTTCTTCACCGCACTGCTGAAGGGCGATCTGCTGCCCGCCGCCCAACTGGCGCAGATGAAGCAGACGGTCCCCTTCGACCGAATGCCCGGCGCGGGTTACGGACTGGGTCTCGTCCACCAGTCCAGTCCGTGCGGCAAAGAGGTCTGGGGACACGGCGGCAGCATTCCGGGCTTCGAAACCCGCAATGGCGTCGCGACCGGCGGCGCGGCCGTCACGGTCACCGTGAACCAGCTGCCGACCGATGAGGCGACCTCTGCCGCCGTCACCAAGGTGCTCGATACCGCGCTCTGTGAAGGATGAGAGAACCAGCCATGCGCCGCACACACGCAATAGCCTTCGCCGCCCTCACCGTCGTCGCCGCGGCCACCGCGGTGACCAGCGCCGTGATCACCGATCGGGCGAGCGCCGACCCGTCCCCGACCGTCGGCCTGGATCGCTTCTACGGTCAGCGCCCCGAATGGAAACCCTGTGACGACCCGAGACTGGACGCCGCCAAGGCCCAGTGCGCCGATATCACCGTGCCACTGAATTACGCTGAGCCGCAGGGCAAAACGATCACAGTCGCGATCTCCCGCATCGCCGCCACCGACCCGGCGCGACGGCACGGCGTCATGCTCTCCAATTCCGGCGGTCCGGGCGGTCCGGGGCTGGACTTCATGGTGGATGTCGGCGCGGCCATGACCCCCGACGTCCGCGCCCGCTACGACCTCATCGGCATGGACCCGCGCGGCGTCGGCCGCTCGACCCCGGTGAATTGCCGGTGGCCCCGCGGCTTCGGCCTGCAATCGGCAGGCATCGATGCCAGGGCGTACGCCGAAACCGTTGCGACACAGGCCGATCTCGCGCAGCGCTGCGCCACCACCGAGGGTGATTGGCTGCGGCACATCACAACCCGCAATACCGCGCGCGATATGGACGTCATTCGCGGCGTACTCGGCGAGGAGAAGGTCAGCTACTACGGCACCTCGTACGGCACCTACCTGGGCTCGGTCTTCACCCAGATGTTCCCGCAGCGCAGCGATCGCATCGTGCTGGACAGCGCGGTCGATCCCGCGCGCTACGGCGCGGTCCAGATGACCCAGGACATGGGCCCCGCGAACGAGGCCGCCCTCGACGCCTGGGCGGACTGGACCGCCGCGCACAATGACGACTACCGGCTCGGCGGCACCCGGGATCAAGTGCGCGCCACCGTGGTCGATCTGATTCGCCGCGCGGCCGAAAAACCGCTCCGGGTCGGTGAATTCGACGTCGATCAGCACGATCTGCCCATGCTGCTGTTCGCCGGACTGGACGATCCGCGGCAGCATCAGCAGGTCGCGGAACAGGTGCGACTGCTCGCCGACGCCGCCGACGGCCGCGCGGTACAGCCCGACGAAGGCACCACCAAAGCCCTCGCCTACATGGTGCGCGCCCTCCCGTCGGACGGTTCGGCGCAAATGGCGATCATGTGCGGTGACGTCGCAGTCCCCCGCGATCCGGCCTGGTACTGGCGCAATATCGAAGCCGCCCGCGCCACCCAGCCGGTCTTCGGCGCCTTCACCAACAACATCACCCCGTGCGCATTCTGGGCGCCCCCCATCGAAGCGCCCACCGTGGTGAACAATTCGATCCCCACCCTGATCGTGCAATCCACCGGCGACACCCGCACCACCTACGCGAACGCCGAAGGCATGCACCGCGCCCTGACCGCCTCCCGCATGGTCACCCTCGACAACGTCGCCATCCACTGGATCTTCGGCCGCTACCCCAACACCTGCGTCTACTCCGCCGTCAACACCTACCTCAAAGACGGCACCCTCCCCACCACCGACCTCACCTGCCAAAAGGACTAGCCCCCTGGACAATCGATCACCAGGAACTGACGGCGGCATCATCCGAGAAACTCCCGCCACAAGTTCCTGGTGATCACTCGTCCAACCCGCACAGCGCCCATTCGGCACTCGCTTTCACGAGATGCCCGCGGGCCTCGAGCCGTTCGGCATAGCGGTAGAGCACCCAAGTGACATCGAGGTGGTCGAGAGTCTCGAGGGTGGGGTGGATTCGTCGAGTGGGCTCTGGTGGTGGGGGTTGGCGGCGTGTCGCCACCACCAGAGCCCGGTGATCGATTGACCAGGTGGCTAGCGGCCGAATTGGCTGCGGTCCTTGTACATTCGGCGCTGGTCTTTGTTGATTTGTTTCCAGGCGCGCTGGCGTTCGGCGCGGAGGCGGGTGTCGGAGCGGGCGGCCATCCAATCGTTTTCGCGGGTCAGTTTGCGGTAGCTGTTCAGGCGGCGCTGGGGGAGGGCGCCGGCCGAGATCGCTGCCAGGACTGCGCAGCCGGGCTCCCGATCGTGGGAGCAGTCGGCGAAACGGCAGGTGGCGGCGAGGGATTCGATATCGCTGAAGGTCCGGCCCAGGCCCTCGGCGGCTTCCCAGAGCCCGATCGAACGCAGGCCCGGGGTATCGATGAGGGTGCCGCCGGTGGGGAGCGGGCGTAGTTCGCGGTGCACCGTGGTGTGCCGCCCGCGCTTATCGCCGTCGCGAACCGCGTTGGTGGCGAACACCTCCGCACCCAGGAGGACATTGGCGAGTGTGGATTTGCCCGCGCCGGAGGGGCCGAGGAGGGCGACGGTGCCGTCCAGGACGGCGATGAGCGACTCCATGCCGAGACCGGTGGCGGCACTCACCGCGAGCACCGTGGCGCCGGGTGCGACGCCGCGCACCTCGTCGAGCGAAAGATCCGGAGCCAGTTCGGCTTTGGTCAGCACGACCACCGGTTGCGCGCCGGATTCCCAGGCGAGAGCGAGCATGCGCTCGATGCGCCCGAGATCCACGTCCCCGTCACCGGGCGTGCAGATCAGCACGACGTCCACATTCGCGGCGAGGACCTGATCGGCCGCGCGGCTGCGGGAATCGGAGTGCCCCGACACCGCGGCCCGCACGATCGCGGTGCGCCGCGGCAGCAAGTGCCGCACCACCGCATTGTTCAGCATCCCGCGCGTGGCGGGCAGCTGCCCCGAATCACTGCCCAGGGCGACCCAGTCGCCCGTGCACAGGCCACTGACGTCGGAATCCGGGCGCGGGCAGCGAGCCCGCACGATAACGGCGGCAGCCTGATCGGGCAGCCGGGTACCGGAAATGGGCACGGCCACATCGCATTCGCTGCGATCCATGCGGAGCACCCGCGCCGGAATCAGCGAATTGCCGAGCAGCGGAAGGTATTCGGCGGCCACGGAGGCGGTCCAGCCGTAGGGGGCGAGCAGGTCGAAATCGACCACAGACATGATGGGAGAGTCCTTCGACGGGCCGAGCCCCTTCGAGGACTCAGCGCGGGAAATTCGAGGTGGGTACGCGCGGCGCGCCGGTTCGAACGAACGAACCTCGCGCGGGCACGACAATCCGTGCTGCAGTCACGTAATCCACCTCCTCAACTCTCCCCAGGCGATCACCGAAGCGATCGCGCGCCGAACAAGAACGGGACAACCCTGTCAGGCTGCCCGTATCGGCGCAATCAATTTTCCTACCAGCGCTTTTGCCGCCCTCAGGACGGAGTCTTGCCCGGCGCACTCGCCTCGGGCTTGCGGAACTGCTCGCGCCGCCCGAGCCGCTGCAGGCGCAGCCACTCCATGAATCCCTGCGGATCCTTCTGCTGCATCAGGAAGTACCACCCGAAGCGAGCCAGCTCCTGCGGCAACAGCTTTCGCATACCCGGCTGCGACATGAGGTACCCGCGATTGCGGTAGGTGAAGTACCGCTTCACCGGATCGTCCGGATACTGCGTGTGCATGCGCCCACCCAGAATCGGCTTGAATTCCTCCGACCCGTTCGGATGCAGGTAGGCGGTCTGCAGACAGGTGCCGAACGGCAGTCCGGACCGCACCAGCCGGCGGTGCACCTCCACCTCGTCACCGCGCACGAACAGCCGCAGATCGGGCACGCCGATAATATCCACGGCCTGCGCGGACACCAGCGCGCCATTGAAGAGCGAGGCGATGCCCGGCAGGAAATCCTCGTCACCGAGCTCGGACCGCAGCCGCCGCCACACCACGCCGCGGCGCAGCGGGAAGGCCAGCTTGTCCGGATCGTCGATATCGGCGACCACCGGCGACACCTCGACCAGCTGATGCCGCTTGGCGCAATCGAACAGTGTCGCAAGCACTTCCGGCCCGTCCGGGCGGCCGTCGTCATCGGCCAGCCAGACCCAGTCCGCGCCCATGCTCAGCGCGTGCAGCATGCCGAGCGCGAAACCGCCCGCGCCGCCGAGATTGTGCTCCGAACCCAGATAGGTGGATTCGATGGGCTGATTACGCACCAGATCGCCGACCTCGGACTCGTTGCCGTTGTCGATGACGATGAGATGGTCGACCGGCCGCGTCTGGGTGGAGAGCACCTTCAGCGATTCGGCCAGCAGTTCCCGGCGCTTATGGGTGACGACAATGGCGACGATGCGGGCATCGTCCGCGAAGTTGGGGGTGGTCTGGTCCACGGGGCTCGACGGTCGGTCGCTGGGCTCGCTCATGCAGGATTCCGTTCCGGTTCACGTTCCAAATCCCGCAGCACCTGTGCCACGTGATCGCCCGCCTCCGGGCCTTCGTACGCGCGGACTACTTCTTCGATGCCGCCATGCATGCGTACCTGTCCATGATCGATCCACATAGCCGAATCGCACAGCTGGGCCAGAAATTCGTTGGAATGGCTGGCGAAAACCAGCAGACCGGACCGAGAGACCAATTCCTGCAGGCGAGTTCGCGCCTTCTTCATGAATTCCGCGTCCACCGCGCCGATGCCCTCGTCGAGCAGCAGGATCTCCGGATCGATGGAGGTGACCACGCCCATGGCCAGCCGCACCCGCATACCGGTGGAGTAGGTGCGCAGCGGCATCGCCAAATAGTCGCCCAATTCCGTGAATTCGGCGATTTCGTCGATCTTGGCGAGCATCTGCTTGCGCGTCTGCCCGAGGAACAGGCCGCGAATGACGATGTTGTCGTACCCGGAGACCTCCGGGTCCATGCCGACGCCGAGATCGAAGACCGGCGCCACTCGCCCGCGAATCCGCGCACTACCGCGGGTCGGCTCGTAGATACCCGAAAGCAGCCGCAGCAGTGTCGATTTGCCCGCGCCATTGTGGCCGACCAGGCCGACACGATCGCCTTCCTTCAGCGACAGCGTGATATCGCGTAGCGCCTCGACCACCACCACATCGGATTGGTTGCGCCCGATGGCGCCACCGGCCGACCCCAGCACCGCCTTCTTCAGCGATCGGGATTTGGCGTCGAAGATCGGGAACTCGACCCAGGCGTTCTGGGTTTCGATACTCACATTGTCGGTCATGAAGCCTTCACACCCAGTAGGGGACGCGGGAACGGAACTTCTTCATAGCCAGTATCGCGATGATCCAGCCGACGACGGTGATGGCCACCACGATCAGCCAGCTGTGCAGGTGGATCGGATCACCCAGCAGCGGAGCGCGCACGATTTCCAGGTAGTGGAAGGTGGGGATGATTTCCGCCAGCTTGGCGCGGTCGCTCGCCTGGCCGTTGAGGGCCGACGGCTTCCACATGACCGGAGTCAGCACGAACAGCATCATCGTGGTGCTACCCAGGATCGGCGCGAGATCGCGGTACCGGGTGCTGAAGATGCCGAACACGATGGTCACCCAGAGCGCGTTCATGAACAGCAGCAGCAGTCCCGGAATCGCGAGCAGGACCGACCAGTGCAGATGCCGCCAGATGCTGAACGCGAGCAGCATCACCACATAGATGATCAGGTTGTGCGCGAAGAACAGGAACTGCCGCCACACCAAGCGGTACACGTGCACGCTCAGCGCCGACGGCAGCTGTTTGATCAGTCCCTCATTGGCGATGAAGACATCCGAGCCCTCGAGAATGCTGGCATTGATCACATTCCAGACGATCAGGCCGACTGTCACATAGGGCAGATACGAGCTCAGTGACTGCCCGAACAGGGTGGCGTACAGCAACCCCATCGCGGCGGCCTGCAAACCGGTGGCGATGGTGATCCAGAACGGACCGAGCACCGAGCGGCGATAGCGCTGCTTGATGTCCTGCCAGCCGAGCGCGAGCCATAGCTCACGCTGGGCGAATCCATCGCGGAAGTCCTTCCAGGCTCGGCTGAAGGACTGAGAGTCCGACACTAGCGGCACCGGTTCATTGTCCAGGCGCGCTTCGATCGTCGCCGAGTCGGGGGGAGCAGCAGCAGGCACAGCACCCGACCCTATCTAATAGCCCGGGCTTTGCGGCGAGAACCTACCGCCGACCCCGGGGGAGCTGCGTCACTGTGGCGCGAATCCGGCGGAATCCGATGGCTCAGAGGTGATGGCTCAGAGGTACTGGCCGCCGCCCGGTGATCCGTGGCCGCGGGGATCGGCGGTGGTCGAGCCCGGGGGCAGCTGCCGCATTTGTTCCAGTTGGGCGCGGGCCGCCATCTGCTGTGCGAACAGGGCGGTCTGGATGCCGTGGAAGAGACCTTCCAGCCAGCCGACCAGCTGCGCCTGGGCAATGCGCAATTCCGCATCGGAGGGAATGACGTCATCGCTGAACGGCAGGGCGAGGCGCTCGAGCTCTTCACGGAGTTCGGGGGCGAGGCCCTGTTCGAGTTCGCGAATGGAGGTGCGGTGGATGTCGCGCAGGCGGGTGCGGCTGGCGTCGTCGAGTGGTGCGTGCCGGACTTCCTCCAGCAGCTGTTTGATCATGGTGCCGATGCGCATGACCTTTGCCGGTTGTTCCACCATGTCGGCCAACGACTCTTCCTGCTCGCCCGATTCGTCGGAATTAGCCGCACCGACAACCTGTCCGGTGAACTCGGTTGCCTCGCCGCCCACCTGCACGGCAGCGGGAATCATCAGCGGCTTGCCCTCGGGGCCGAACACGACAATGGATTCCGGCGCCCCATCCGATTGCGTCATGCCTCCATCATGTCCCGTCATCGCCGACGGCGCTAAGCGGCACCCACCCAAACGCCACACACCGTTACGCCGACTTGCCCTCTGCCTTTAGAGTGGCCAGCATGACTTACGACGTCGCACGGGTTCGGGGCCTCATACCGTCCCTGGGCGACGGCTGGATCCACCTGGACCCGCAATCAGGCATGTTGGTTCCGGATTCGGTATCGCGGGCCGTATCAACGGGTTTCCGGACCTCCGCCTTCTCGCATACCAATCGGCACGGCGCGGCCAAGCGCAGCGCCGCCATTCTGGAGGCCGCCCGCGAGGCGGTCGCGGATCTGGTCGGCGGCGATCCGGCGGGCGTGGTACTCGGCCCGGATCGGGCGGTACTGCTTGCCTGGCTGGCCGAATCGCTCAGCTCCCGGCTGGGTCTGGGCACCGGGATCGTGCTGTCGCGCCTGGATGACGAAGCGAATGTCGCGCCGTGGCTGCGCATCGCGAATCGCTATGGCGCACATGTGCGCTGGGCCGAGGTGGAGATCGAGACCTGCGAAATGCCGGCCTGGCAGTTCGAGGAGCTCATCGGCCCCACCGCCCGACTGGTCGCATTGACGGCCGCCTCGCCCATCGTCGGGTCCGCACCCGCCGTGCGCGTGGCCGCCGATCGGGTGCACGAGGTCGGCGGTCTGCTGGTCGCCGACTGCTTCGGCGCGGCGCCCTACGCGCTCATCGATATCGACGAACTCAATGCCGATGTGATCGCGCTGAGCGCACCGGCCTGGGGTGGCCCGCAGATCGGTGCGCTGGTCTTCCGCGATCCCGCGTTCCTGGACCGCATTCCGTCCATGTCGCTGAATCCGTATGCCAAGGGGGCCGAACGCCTCGAGGTCGGCGGCCACCAGTACGCGCTGCTGGCGGGGCTCGCCACCTCCATCGACTTCCTGGCCGGACTCGACGAGCGCGCCACCGGCACCCGCCGCGAACGCCTCGAAATGTCCATCACCTCACTGCAGGACTATCACGATCAGCTCTTCGAACATCTGATGTCGGTGCTCGACCAGATTCCGAATCTGACCGTGATCGGCCGGGCCTCCACCCGCATTCCGACGGTGAGCTTCACCATCTCCGGCATGCAGGCCGAGAAGGTCTCCGCCAAGCTGGCCGATGCGCGCATCGGCACCCTCAGCGGATCACACGGCGGCAGCCGGCTGCTCGACGCGCTCGGTGTCAATGACGAGGGCGGGGCCGTCACCATCGGCCTCGCGCCGTATACGACGAAGTACGAGATCGATCAGCTGGGCCGGGCTCTGACCGCCCTCGACACGTAGTCCCGCGGGGCTATTCGATCCGGAGGATGACTTTGCCGACCGTCTCGGCGGAGTCCAGCAGCCGGTGCGCCTGTGCCGCATCGGAAATGGGCAGTTCGGCCGAAATCACCGGAACGACGGTGCCCTCGGCGATCATCGGCCACAGGTGCTTGCGCAGCTCGGTGATGATCTCGGCCTTGGAGCCGTGGCCGTGCGCCGGGCGGCGGCGCAGATTGGTGGCATGAATCGTGCCGCGTTTGCCAAGCAGCGCAGCGAGATTCAGTTCGGCCTTCACCCCGCCCTGCATGCCGATGATGACGAGTTGTCCGTCCTCGGCGAGCGCCTCCACATTGCGCTCCAGGTAGGCCGCGCCCATATTGTCGAAAATGATGTCCGCGCCGGGGTATTCGCCGTTGATCACGGTCACGAAATCCTGCTCGCGGTAATTGATCAGCACCGTCGCGCCCAGCTCCCGGCAGCGCTCCAGTTTCGCGTCGGACCCCGCGGTCACCGCGACCCGCGCGCCCAGCGCCCGGCCCACCTGAATGGCGTGTGTGCCGATTCCGCTACCGCCGCCGTGAATCAGCAGCAAATTCCCGCTGTGCAGGCCCGCCCGCATCACCAGATTCGACCAGACCGTGGCCGCGACCTCCGGAAGCGCCGCTGCCGCAGCCACATCCATGCCCTCGGGCACCGGCAGCACCTGACTTTCCGGCACCAGCACCCGCTCGGCATAGCCACCGCCGGAGAGCAGCGCGCAGACCTGATCGCCCTGCTGCCAATCCCGCACCCCGGGACCGACCGCCGCGATCACACCGGAACATTCGAGGCCGAGCGTCTCGCTCGCACCGGGCGGCGGCGGATAGAAGCCCTGACGCTGCATCAGGTCCGCGCGGTTCACCCCCGCGGCCGCCACCTCGATCACTACTTCGCCCGGTCCGGGCGCGGGCAGGTCCGGCACCTGCGCCCATTTCATGACATCGGGCTCACCGAATCCGTCGAGTGTCACCGCATACATGAAACCGAGCGTACGGCTCGTTCCGAACGATTACTGTCAGGCCAGGCTCGGCGGGGACACAGCATCCTGTCAGCTTCTCCGGTCATCGTGGAGTGACCACTTCGAAAAGGGAGAAACCATGATCGGCATACTGACCGCCGTGGGCGCGCTGACCATCTTCACCGCAATGGCAATTTCTGGTTTCGTGGCCGCCGAGTCGCCGCGAGCTCTGGTGCGCGTCCGCAACCGCTGAACCGCGTCGATTCCGTCATAAGTTACGCACCGGGAAAGAACTTCCGACCCCGCCCGGACCCCGGGTGTTGGTACTAGCGTTTGCCGAATGAGCAGTTTCGTCGATTTCCAGAACGAGATCTACCTTTCCGGACTCGCAGGCATCGTCCCTTCGCTACCGATGACGGCGGCGGGACTCGAAGCCCGCGCCCGGGAAGAACTGGAACCGGCGGCCTTCGCCTATGTGGCCGGCAGCGCCTCGGCCGAACGCACCGCGGCAGCCAATCTGCACGCCTTCGAGAAATACCGGCTCATGCCCCGCATGCTGCGCGGCACCAGCGGGCCCGGCGCCCGCGATCTGTCGGTGGAGGTGCTCGGAACCCATTTGGCCGCACCCGTTCTCACCGCACCCATCGGCGTGCTCGGTCTGCTGCACGAGCGCGGCGAGACCGTGGTCGCCGAGGTGACCAGGGAACTCGGCATCGGCATGGTGCTCTCCACCGCGGGCTCCTCCACCATCGAAGAGGCCGGCGCCCTGGCCGGCGACTGGTGGTATCAGCTGTACTGGCCCAACGATCCGGAATTGGCCCGCTCCTTTGTCGAGCGCGCCGAAAAGGCCGGCGCCAAAGCCATTGTCGTCACCATCGATACGCCCGCACTGGGTTGGCGGCCACGGGATCTGGCGCTGGGACACCTGCCGTTCCTCCACGGTAAGGGCATGGCCAATTACCTGTCCGATCCGGTCTTTCGCGCGAAACTCGCAGTGCCGCCGGAGCAGAGCGAGGAGGCCATGCAGGCGGCCGTCCTCACCTGGCTCGGGCTTTTCGGCAATCACGGCCTGCGGCCCGCCGATATCGCGCGACTGCGGGACTGGACCGAATTGCCCATTGCCGTCAAGGGTGTCGTGCACCCCGATGACGCGCGCCAATGTGTGGACGCGGGCGCGGATGCGGTGATCGTGAGCAATCACGGCGGCCGGCAGGTGGACGGCGCCATCGCCGCGCTCGACGCCCTGCCCACCATTGTCGCGACCGTCGGTGATCGCGCCGATGTGCTCTTCGATTCCGGCATCCGCACCGGCTCCGACATCATGATCGCGCTCTCGCTCGGCGCCAAGGCCGTCCTGTACGGCCGCCCCTGGGCCTACGGTCTGGGCCTGGCCGGCCGGGACGGCGTCCGGCACGCCCTGCGCACCCTGCTCGCGGATTTCGATGCGGCCATGGGACTTTCGGGCTGCACCACCCTCGACGACCTGAGCCGCACCATGATCTCCTCCTACCGGATCTGAATCCCGGTGACACGCGGCCCCGATAGGAATGTGTCTTCATCGGGCCGCGAGCGGCCACGGCGCAGTACAGGCCAATACAATGAGCCCGTGGCAGTCGACACCGAGGGCCGCGCGGCGCTCGAACCGAAATGGCTCACCCCGCAGCAGCAACGCGCATGGCGGGCCTATATGGACGGCTCCCAGCGCCTGATGGCCGACCTCAACCGGCAATTGCAGCGCGACAGCGCACTCTCTTTCGCGGACTATCGCATTCTCGTGAAACTCTCCGAGGCGCCCGGCCGGTCCCTGCGCATGAGCGATCTCGCCGACGGCGTGTTCTCCTCCCGCAGCCGCCTCACCCATCAGATCCGCCGCCTCGAAGGTCAGCGCGTGGTCCGGCGGATACCCGCCGAGGACGACGGCCGCGGCGTGCTCGCCCAGCTCACCGATGAGGGCATGCGCCGGCTGCGGGCCGCCGCGCCCGGTCACGTCGCCGCCGTCCGCCGCTACTTCGTCGAGCTGTTCACACCGCAGCAACTCGCCGCGGTGGCGGCCGCCATGGAACTGGTCAACCTCGCGTCCGATCAACGCTCCGACTAGCCCCGGCGAGCACATCCGCTACCATCAGTCCCCTGGAAGCGTGGCAGAGCGGCCGAATGCATCCGCCTTGAAAGCGGACGTCGTGAAAGCGACCGGGGGTTCAAATCCCTCCGCTTCCGCTGGAAAACCAGAGGTGGGCACCGGCTTTCGAGCCGGTGCCCACCGCTGTAAGCAGGGCTTTCCCCTCGAGTGTGGCGCGACTCACCGTTGGCGGAGACTCGCGCGGAGGGTCACCTCGTCGCTGCCGCCTTCTGGCAGGATCGTGCTGTGGATCGCCGCCGTCGAGTACGGCGTCGCCTTGCCGGCGCCTTCGCCAGCGCCGCACTGTTCGCCGGTGCGGCGGTACTGACACCTTCGCTCGCCCTCGCGCAACCGCCGGTCGACTCCGGCTCCAATGAAGAGCCGCCGCCCGCGGTCGATCCCGTGCATCCGATGCACGCGGCCATCGCGCAGATCGAGAATGTGGGTGACCGCCTGCTGCGCGTCTCGGTCACCTCACCCGCCATGGGACGCATTGTGGACGTGCAGGTGCTGGTGCCCGCCAAGCGCGACACCCCCCGCCCCACCCTGTACATGCTCGACGGCCGCAGCGCCGCACCCGATGTGAACAACTGGGCCGTCAAAGGCGGCGCACTGAACTTCTTCGCCGACAAGAACGTGAATGTGGTCTTCACCCTCGGCGGGCCTGCCAGCTACTACACCGACTGGCTGCACGCCGATCCCAAGCTCGGCACCAACCGCTGGGAAACCTTCCTCACGCGGGAACTGCCGCCGCTGCTCGACGCGCGCTTCGAAGGCAATGGCATGAACGGCCTTACGGGCGTCTCCATGGGCGCTGAGGGCGCGATGATGCTCGCGGTGCGTCATCCGGACCTCTACCGGGCGATCGGGGCGCACAGCGGCTGCTACGCAATGAGTTCCGACTTCGGTCAGGCCCAGGCGCGCGCGGTGGTCGGCACCTTCGGCGGTGATCCGGACAATATGTTCGGGCCGTCCGACAATCCGCAGTGGGCCGAACACGATGTGGTCGATCACGCGGAAGCGTTGCGCGGCAAGGCCATCTACCTGTCCGCGGGCAGTGGCGTCCCCGGTGAGCACGACGGTCCCGGAAATCCGGACGCCCGCACCGCCATCCTGTTCGGCGGACCGCTCGAGGCCGGGGCGAATATGTGCACCCATCAGCTCGTCGACCGTCTCGGTCAGCTCGGGATCCCGGCCACCGTGGACCTGCGCCTCACCGGAACGCACTCGTGGCCCTACTGGGCCGACGAATTACCGCGCTCCTGGCAGACCCTGGCCGACGGCCTCGGCATCGGCTGAGGCGCGGCCTGCTCGAAATCGACTGTGGCTCAACCCGGGAAGGCGCTCAACCCGGGAAGGCGCTCAACCCCGGAAGGCTCAGCCCAGGAAGCGGGCGACGGTCTCCGGTGCGGTGGCGAAGCTCAGGAACAGATCGTTCTCGTGCGGGTCGCCCGCGGTGACCCGCACGCCGTCGGCGCCGTAGGGGCGGATGAGCACGCCCGCCTCGGCGCTCGCCTGGCCGTACTCGGCGCTGCGCGCGCCCAGCGGCAGCCAGAGGAAGTTCGAGGAGCTGACCGGCACCCGGTAACCCGCCGCGAGCAGCGCCGCCCGCATGCGATCACGTTCGGCCACAACGGCGTCCGTGCGCTCGAGCAGTTCGTGCCGCGCCTCCAGGGAGGCGATGGCCGCCGCCTGCGCCACCCGGTTCACGCTGAACGGGATGTGCACCTTCATGAGGGCGGTGATGACCTCCGGCGCGCCCACCGCATAACCGACGCGCAGTCCGGCCAGCCCGTACGCCTTCGAGAAGGTGCGCAGCACAAGCACATTCGGGCGGTCGCGGCCCAGCTCCACACCGTTCGGCTGATCGTCGAGGCGCATGTACTCGTAGTAGGCCTCGTCCAGCACCACCAGGACGTCCGCGGGCACGGCATCCAGGAAGCGGGTGACGGCCGCCGCCCCGAGCGCGGTACCGGTCGGATTGTTCGGATTGCAGACGATGACCACGCGGGTATTCGGCGTCACCGCCGCGGCCAGCGCGTCCAGATCGTGGGTGTACTCGCCGTCCAGCGGCACCTGCACGGCCTTGGCCCCGGCCACCTGGGCGACGATCGGGTACGCCTCGAACGAGCGCCAGGCGAAAAGCACCTCGTCGGTGGGCGCCAGGCAGGTGATCTGCACCAGCTCCTGGCAGATCGCGACACTGCCGCACCCGGCCGCCACATTCGCCACCTCGACACCGTGGAATTCCGCGATGGCGGTGCGCAATTCGAGCGCCGAATTATCCGGATACCGGTTCACCTGCTCCGCGGCCTCGGCAATCGCCTTGGCCACCGACGGCAGCGGCGGGAACGTGGTCTCGTTACTGGCCAGCTTCACCACGCCGGCCTGGGTGCGGCCGGCCACGTAGGCCGGGATGACATCGAGGTCCGGACGGATGTGCGCGCTCACAGCTCCAGCCTATGTCCCGGCTCGTCGAGCCCGTCCGGTGGTGCCGAACCCGGAAAATCTCCGGGGCGGCGGGCTCCCGCAAACATTAATCCCGAAGTTACCTTGCGCAACTACTCTGGCTGCATGGCGGGCATTTTCCGAGATCTTGCGCCTGTGCACGAGAAGACAAAGGTTCCTCTCATAGTGATCGAACCGGACGGTCACGCACGCGGCGGCATCGTGGTGTTGCACGAATCACGCGAATTCACCGACCCACTGCTGGAACTCATGCGGTCACTGGCCGACGACGGCTGGACCGTTGTCGCCCCCGACCTGTTCCACCGGGCCAACGGCGTGGTTCCCGACAAAGTGTTCGGCGCGGATCTTTTCGAAGACTTCGACGCCTGTTTCGACTGGCTGACCGGCCGCGGCGTCTTCCGCGACTGCGTCGGCGTGCTCGGCTTCGACTCCGCGGGCACCGCGGCGGCCCTGGTGGCCGCCGATCGCCGGATCGGTGCGGCGGTCAGCGTGGCCGCGCCCGGCATCGAAACCGCGCTCACCCCACAGGCTGTCGCGCTCATCGCCGCCGCCCCCGATCTGAAGGCGCCGTGGCTGGGCCTGTTCGGTGCGGACGATCCGCGCACTCCGCCCGATCACATCGACCGCCTGCGCGACGCCGCGGCCCGCGCCGTCGTCGCCACCCTGGTGGTCAGCTACCCGGGGCTGCACCACCGCCCCGACCACCCCGGCTTCGAACCGGCCGACCTCGATGACGCCTTCACCCTCGACGCGCGCACCCGGATCTTCGATTGGTTCGACAGTCACCTACGTTGACCAGCCGTTTTGTCTAATGGTCGACTGCTGTGTAATCTTTCATCCCGGCGGTTCGAAAGGACCGGCGCCCTCGTAAGAGAAGGCTCCAGGAGGCGTGCCAGAGCGGCCGAATGGGACTCACTGCTAATGAGTTGTCCCTTCACGGGGACCGGAGGTTCAAATCCTCTCGCCTCCGCCAAGCCCGGTTCACCGGGCTGCAACACCCCAGCTTGCTGGGTAAAATGCTGTATCTATAAATGAATAACCATGCGCCCGTAGCTCAACGGATAGAGCATCTGACTACGGATCAGAAGGTTAGGGGTTCGAATCCCTTCGGGCGCACACAAAGACAGAAACCCCTCCGCGGTGCGGAGGGGTTTCTGGCGTTATCGGCCAGGCTGCGAGTCGGGCGTCCCCGACCCGCAGCGAGCCGGGCGTCCCCGGCTCGATCAGGCCTCGGCGTACTTCATCCCCGAGGGATCAGGGCAGAACCTGCGGAATGACCTGCGGGGCCAGCGCGCCGACGAGCATGCCGACCAGGGCCAGCTGGAGCGCGGGGCCGACGGCGCAGAGCGGGATGAGGGGAATGCCGATAATGGTGACGGCGCAGACGACGGCTCCGGTCACGCCGCCGATGATTCCGCCCAGGGCCGCACCGTTGGCCAGCGGATCGTGGTTGGCCGCATCGGGATTGGTGGCGATGTTCTGCGGACCCGGAGCGCTCACGGGCTGTACGGCCTCGGCCGTGACGGGCTGGGCCACATCAGGTGCGGCGGGCTGGGCGATGGCGGCCGCGGGCTGAATCGCGATCGGGGCGTCCGGAGTCACGGCCATCTGTACGACGGAGGCCGACTGCGGGGCGAGGTCGGGGGCGGTGGCGGAAGCCGTTCCCGCGCTCGCGAAGGTCGCGGCGACGGCGAGCGGCAATGCCGCAATGAGAGCCTTGCGACCGAAATTGGACATGGTCTTGCGCATGATTTTTTCCTTAACCCCCGCCGCACGCTCAAATTAGTTGGCGTGCAGAACGTTTCGCGTTGCGAATGACAACGATCAAGTTCTATCCGATCGCGGTCGCCGAATCAAGTCCGGGTCCCGTTATTCGTATCCGGGGCAATTGTGTTCGACAACACCGTAACTCGGTTCTTATTTCCGCCGATCGGGGTCGGCATAAGAAGAAAGCCCGTCCGCGCGATGCGGACAGGCTTTGTGTTTCAGGCGAATCCGCCGCTCACTTCCAGTCGGCGAGATCCGGGAGATCGTCGGTGAGATCGGCGCCCGCGGAGCGGCCGACGAGCCAGGCGGCGAGGGCGGCGGCCGGGCCGGTGATGGCGGCGGCCGCAGTGCCGACCGCGCCGGACCAGCCGGTGTCGGTGGCCGTGACGGTGAAACCGGAGCCCTGCTCCTTGGCGGCGAGATCGGCAACGGCCTGGGGCAGCAGGCGATCCACGAAGTCGCTGCTCCAATCCGCCGGGGTGTAACCGGTATTCAGATCCACATGGTGAATCTCCACCTCCACCAGGCGCATCCACAGCACGCGGGAGGCGGTCATCTCGCCGCCCTGGCGATTGCGGACGACGGCCTGCCAGCTCTCCTCCGGCATCACCCGGGCCAGCGCCAGCCAGCGTTCGGAGGCGGCGGTGAGATCCTCCAGCTGCTCGTGCAGCGCGCGCGGCGCACCCGCCTCGATATCGGCGTCACGCAGGAACGTGCTTGCGTACTGCGGGGTTTCGATGCCGGTGCGGGCCCACAGCAGCAGATTGACGAGACTGTCGGCATTGCGCGACAGATGTGCCAGCACATGGCCGCGGGTCCAGCCGGGCAGCAGCGAGGGCTCCACCACATCGGCGTCGTGCAGGGCGGAGACGGCGCCGAGCAGGCGCGTGGTCGCGGCGGCGACAGTGTCGAGCTGCGTGGGGATCGCGGTGAGTTCCGGTGCGTCGCTGGTCACCTCTCGACCCTACCTAGCGGTGCCGCGATCGCGTTCGGCCAGAACGATTTGCACCGCGAGCACGATCAGCCACAGCGACATGGCGCCCACCTGGATGCGCTGCGCGATCCCGAGACCGTAATTACCGGGCAGATTGTCGGCGATCATCATCCACGCCGTCACCACCGCGCCGACGATCAGAATCCACAGCCCGGTATGCCGCAGGATCGGCCAGCGCCGGTATTTGAACGCCGCCACACTGAACGCCACCATCGCGATATAGATCGAGAACACCGCCAGCGTGCTGGTGAGCGCGTGGATCTGATGCAACTGCGGGAAGAGCCCGGTATCGGAATACACGTGCTTGTTCGGATCCGGTTGCGAGAGCGAGAATTGCGCGTCCGCGATGGTCGAGATGCCGAAGCACATGAGCGCTATCCAGCCGATGTTCGAATACCGGCGGCGCGAGAACAACAGCAGCCCGCTGATGCCGGCCACCGCCAGCATGGTGCCCGATACGGTATCGCCGGTGGTGAACACCCAGCGGAACGGTGCGCCCTTCTCGGCGAGCTGACTCAGGAAGGTATTGGTCGGATCGCTGGGGATGGGTAGGAGGAACTCCAGCACCCAGGAGGAGTAGCCGAGCCCCGCGAGGGCGATCAGGAGGGCGATCAACCAGCGGAGAATCCGCTTCCAGCGCGGCGTGGGCGGCGACTCGTCCGGAGTCGCTTCCGCCTGGTGCTGCTGTGTTGGCATCATCGCCGTACTCGCTTTCGCCGGCCTCGCTCGCTCTCGCAGTGCAGCTGTCCGGACTGGTCGGACGGTCCGGTGATCAGTCCATTGTCGCGCATCAGCTCGGTCGATCCTCACGCCGTCCGCATCAAACTTCGCATCACCAGGTCGGCAGCCGAATCGGGCGATTCGTGCTCCCAGACCCGCACCACCGTCCATCCCGCCTGCGCCAACCGCGCATCGGTATCCCGATCCCGTGCCACATTCCCGGCCAATTTCTCCGCCCACCACTGCGCATTGTTCTTCGGCGATGTGGCGTGTTCGGGGCAGCTGTGCCAGAAACACCCGTCCACGTACACCGCCACCTTCCGCCGCGGAAAAACGATGTCGGCCCGCCTGCGCAGCTTCGGCAGGGGCGCCCTGTCAATGAAGAACCGCGCACCCCGCCTGTGCAATTCCCGGCGCAGCGCCAATTCCGGCGCGGTATTCACCCTGCGCTGCTTCGCCATCCGGGCACTGGTCGCCGCATCGGTGGCGGGGCGCTGGGCGGAGGAGTTCACCTTTACGGCTTACCACCGTGTTCGCGAACGGGCATTGCCCCCGGTGGGGAGTAACTTCAGGGGCTCCGGTGGGAGGGCGTCAGGCGGCCTCGCGCGGAAAGCCGCCCATGCGGTCGAGGTGGTTCTCCATATCCTCGAGGAAGCCCGGCGGAAAGCGCAGTGTGCCCATGCTGGTGCGGCGCAGGAATCCGGCGGTGGCGCGGGCGGACAGCAGGCGGACGTCATCGAGGAACCAGCGCAGATCCTCGTACGGCGCGTGAACGGGCCAGGTGGACACCGGAACTCGATAGACCACACCGTCGCGGCCCCAGGCGGCGGCGGGCCAGGCGCGCCGGGTGTGCGGTTCGCCCTCCTCGAAGGGGTCGTCGACGGCCTCGGCGAGGCGGCCGCCGACCCAGGAAGCCATGCGCACGCTCACCGCATTGCCGACCAGCTTCCAGCGATGGCCCGGCCGCACACCCGGAACGTCGAGAGCCGGTGTGGTCCAATCCCGGTCGAAGCCCTGCAGGCGTTCGGCATCGGTGATGCCGGGCGTGACGATCTCACCGGAGGGCAGGCGCACCGCCGGGGGACTGGCGATGCCCAGGGCCGAACCGCCCTTCACGGTCGGCACCGCGTTCACCGCCCAGCCCAGGCCGCGGGTGCCCTCGGTCCAGTAGAAGCCGCACGGATCATGATCGGGATCGCCGACCGTGCGCGGTCCGGCATCGGCGCCGAACAGCACCGGTCGCGGATCCTCGGTGCGCGAGGCCAGCATGAGCACCCGCTGGCGGCGCTGCGGCAGCCCGAACGCCTGCGCGTCGACCACCCGGTATGCCCACAGGTAGCCGAGCTCCTCCAGCGCGCTCGTAATGTGCCGCATGGCCGCCCCGCCGCCGAGCTGCAGCATGAACGGCACGTTCTCCATCAGCAGCCAGCGGGGGCCGCGTTTGCGCCGCACCAGCCGGAACACCTCGTCCACCAAACCTGAACGGGCCCCGGTGATTCCGGCTGTCCGGCCCGCCTGCGACAGGTCCTGGCACGGGAATCCGGCCGCCACCAACTCCGTCCCCGAGGGCAGTGACCGCAAGCGCTTCACATCCGAATGCAATTCGACATCGGGAAAGTGCGCCGCCAGCACCCCCTGCGCGCCCGCATCGATCTCACACAGCAATTCGCTGCGCCACCCGTGCGCCGAAAGTCCGAGCTCCAGCCCGCCGATCCCGGCGAACAGCCCGACCATCCGCGCGCCAGTCACACCGATTCCTTTCAACCACGAGTTCCCCAAACACCCGCGACTACGTTACTCGAGTCCCGCGAACCCACCCACGTTCAACACCGGGCATAACCGGCGAGCTAGCACGCTGAGCCCCGCCGACCGGGCAATCACGCCCGCGACACGCCGATAAACCTGCAAGCGGCCCGCGCGGCCCACAGTGCTTCCGCCCGCAACGGAACTGCTCACGCGAAGATCGCGGTGAGCACCTGGGCGGTGACCGCGCGACGAGGTCGCCGACCAGCAAGAAGGTGGCAGCGCAGGGCGGTGAGGATCGGATGCCTGATGACCCGGGCACTGTGATGACATCGCCCCGGAGGCGCGTCGGCTGGTGCCTGCCCGCGCAGTTGCGGGCGCGTGGCCGCGTGGGTCGCGGGGCCGGAACGCGCTGCACGTACGGTTATAGCGTGACGGAGAGTGGGAGCGAGGACTCTAGACCGGCGGTGTCGAAGTGGCCGTCGATACTGACCTGGCGTGCGCACAATTCGTCGCGCATGGAGTCGGCGCGGGTGGTGCTCAGCGGCAATCGGATTCGCGCGGCGGGGCGCATCATTGCCGGCGAGTGCGCGGATCATCCGGCATTCAGCGCGTCATACGACCTGGTCACCGATGAGAACGGGGTGACGCGGCGGCTGTCGCTGCGCAGCACCCTGGCCACCGGCGAACGGCATGCCTCCATTGCCCGGGACGAAGAGAACTACTGGCTGATCGACGCCGGCGGCACCCACGTGCGCTCCACCTTCGGCGGCGCCCTCGACGTCGACGTGGTGCTGAGCCCCTTCTTCAACACCCTGCCCATCCGCCGCTACGGCCTGGCGCACGCCAGCGGGGACGTCACCGTTCCGGTCGTCTACGTCCGCCTCCCCGACCTGCTCGTGCAGGAGGCCAGCGTCACCTACAGCAGCGGAGCCGACGGCATCCACGTCCTCTCACCGGTCTCCACCGCCACCGTCACGGTCGACGACGACGGCTTCCTCCTCGATTACCCGGGCCTCGCCGAACGCATCTGATCAACCGTGTCACCCGGCGCGTTTGTGGCCGGGATCCACCGCGACGGGCTGATCAGCGCCCGGTGTTCATTCCAGCCACAAACGCACCGGGATGACGGGGTGGGGCACGGGATGACGGGGTCGGTCAGGCGAGGGATTCGATTACTCCGCCACGGCGGCCGGCGTCGGCGAGCCGGGCGAGCCAATCCTGGTCTCCGGGGCGGATTTCGGTGATGGCCCAGCGCTCGTTGTCGTCGAAGTCGACTCGGGCGTCGTGGCCCGCATCGGCGAGCCGGCCGATGGTGCCACCGGTTCGGAGGGTGTCGCGGGCGCCCTCGAGGACGCGCAGGGCGTCTTCCAGGACCTCCAGCAGGGCGGCCGAATTGGGGTCGCAGATGGCGCGGACCAGGTCGGGTGCGGTGGCGGCGACGCGGGTGCCGTCGCGGAAGGAGCCCGCCGCCAGGCCGAGCGCCAGCGGTCCGCCGCCGCCACCCTGGATGGCGAGGGCCTCCGCGAACACGTGCGGCAGATGCGAGATGCGCGCGACCGCCCGGTCGTGTTCCGCGCTGAGCACGGGCACCACCACGGATCCGCAGTCCAGCGCCAGCCGCGCCACCCGCTCCCAGGCGCTCGCGTGGGTGCCCGGATCCACGCTCACCGCCCAGGCGGCCCGCTGGAACAGGTCGGGAGTGGATGCGGCCCAACCGGACTCGCTGGTCCCCGCCATCGGATGCCCGCCCACGTACCGCCCGGCCAGCTCGTGCCGTCGCACGGCTTCCGCGACCGGAGCCTTCACACTCACCACATCGGTGAGCGCGCAGTCCGGCGCGAAGGACTTCACATCCGACAGGATGGTGTCCAGCGCGGGCATGGGCACCCCCACCACGATGAGCGCGTCGGTCTCGGCGGCACGCCGCAGCACCGGTTCGATAGCGCTGGTCACATCGAAGTCGTCGGCCCGGGCGGCCTTCGCGCCCGCCTCCGACCGGTTGTACCCCCACACGTCGTAACCGGCCGCGGCGGCGGCGCGCAGCACCGATCCGCCGATCAACCCGGCGCCGAGGACACAGACAGCTGTTTGCGAATGGCCGCTCATGCCATCAGATTCGCATACGACTTCAACATTTACCCCGAAGCGGACTACCGTTGCGCCCATGGCAGCACAGCGCTCGAGCACGAACAGGGCGGCGTCGGATGAGTACGACGACGTGGAAGGGTTCGCAGTGGCGGTTGTCCGCGAAGAAGCCGACTGGAAATGCACTCCGCTGAGTGCGGAGGCCCTCTCCAGTCTGTCCGCGGCCGAGGCCGAATTGCGTGAGCTGCGAGCTTCCGGCGCCGTTTTCGGTCTGCTCGATATCGACGACGAGTTCTTCATCATCCTCCGTCCGGGCCCGACCGGCAGCAGAATCCTCCTCTCGGATGCGACTGCCGCCGTCGACTACGACATCGCCGCCGATGTGCTCGAGGAATTGAACGTCGAGATTCCGGATATCGATCCGGACGATCTCGACGACGTCGAGCCCTGGGAAGAGGGTGACCTGGGCGTTCTCTCCGACCTCGGCCTCCCCGAACCGGTCCTCAGCGTCATCCTGGCCGAAACCGACCTCTATCCCGACGAACAGCTCGGCATGATCGCCCAGCGACTCGGCTTCGCCAATGAGTTCTCGGCGGTGCTCGACAAACTCCCACGCTGATCCCGGCCGGGATGAGCCGTCACAACGCGTCCACCGGCGCTACCGGGCCCTCGCGGCCGGGTAGCGCCGTATCGCTGTCCGGGGCAGACTCCGGCCTGGTCTCCGGCGCGGACTCCGCGCTGCTGTCCGATGAGGCGATGATCCGCGCCGCCATCGAGGCCGCACAGCTCGCCGACCCCCGCGATGTCCCCGTCGGCGCGGTGGTCTTCGACAGCTCCGGCCGCGAACTGGCCCGCGCCGCCAATGCCCGCGAGGCCCTCGGCGATCCGACCGCACACGCCGAGGTCCTCGCCCTGCGCGCGGCCGCCCAGGTCATGGGCGACGGCTGGCGCCTGGAGCACGCGACCCTCGCCGTCACCCTGGAACCGTGCACCATGTGCGCCGGCGCCCTGGTCCTGTCCCGCGTGGGCAAACTCGTCTTCGGCGCCTGGGAACCGAAAACCGGTGCCGTCGGCTCACTCTGGGACGTGGTCCGTGACCGACGTCTCAATCACCGCCCCCAGGTCCGCGGCGGCGTCCTCGAATCCGACTGCGCCGCACTCCTCGACACTTTCTTCCGCACCCAGCGCCCCTGACCCCCTCCCCGGCCGATTTCGGGATTGGGCGGGTGTTCCGGTAATGTCACCGGCGGTGGCGTGTCCGAGCGGCCTAAGGAGCACGCCTCGAAAGCGTGTGAGGGGTAACCCCCCTCCGAGGGTTCAAATCCCTCCGCCACCGCTGAGAAGCCCCGCAACAGGGAAACCTGTTGCGGGGCTTTTTCTTTGGAGTCGGCCGGACTCTCGAAAATCACCCGGAACGCATTCGGCCCCCACTCGCATCGAGTGGGGGCCGAATGGTGTGCGGGTCAGACTGCGGCCGGTTCCTTGTCCAGCACCGGGGCGGAGCCCTTGAGGGCTGCGAGCTTGGTGCCCTCGACGTCGATGTCGGGGAGGATGCGGTCGAGCCACTTGGGGATCCACCAGGCCCACTTGCCGAGCAGGACCAGCAGGGACGGGATCAGGACCATGCGGACCACGAAGGCGTCGAGCAGGACGCCCGCGGCCATGGCGAAGCCCATGGACTTGGCCACCACGTTCGGGTCCAGCATGAAGGCGCTGAAGACCGAGATCATGATGACGGCGGCGGAGGTCACGACGCGGGCGCCGTGGTGGTACCCGCTGATCATGGCCTGCTTGGCGGATTTGCCGTGGACGTATTCCTCACGCATGCGGGTCACCAGGAAGACCTGGTAATCCATGGCGAGACCGAATACCAAGCCGATCAACATAATTGGCAGGAACGACACCAGCGGATGCGGATCGACCAGGCCGAACTTGCCCTCCTGGAAGATGAGCACCGTCGCGCCGAAGGTCGCCGCCATGGAGAGCAGGAAGCCCAGCGCGGCGGTCAGCGGTACCAGGATCGACCGGAACACCAGCACCAGCAGCAGGAAGGCCGCGCCCGCCACGATCGCCAGGTAGGGCACGATCTTGCTGAGCAGGCCCGCCGAGACATCGGCGTAGATCGCGGTCGTGCCGGTGATGCCGTATTCCATGCCGTAGCGGTTGTTGAATTCCGATTCGGCATTGCGGGCGTTCTTGACCAGATCCTTGGTGACCTTGTCGTTCGGCCCGGCCTTGGGCACGCCGGTGAAGAGCGCGGCCTCGCCGTCCTTGCTGGTCTGCGCGACGGTCAGGTAGTCCATGCCGTCGGCGTGGGCGACCTTGTCGCGCAGTGCATTCAGGGCTTCCGTGCGCTGATCGGCCGGCGTCTTGCTCATATCGACGGCGAACATCAGGGTGCCGTTGGAACCCTCACCGAAGCCGGCGGTCTGCAGTTCGTACGCCTTGTAGAGGTAGGTGTCCTTCGGCATGGAATCGCCGCCGGGCAGGCCCAGCTGCATACCGGCCGCGGGTGCGGCCAGCAGTCCGAGCAGGACCACCGAGATCGCGAGGGTCAGGGCCGGCGCCTTGCCGATGAGATTGGCGAAGCGCATGCCGTTGGTGACGGAGTTCTCGTCCTCGGGATCATGGCGTGCGACACCGGGCAGCTTCGGCTTGAACAGGAAGCGGCCGAAGGCGCCCATGAGCGCGGGCATCAGCGTGATGGCCACCAGAACGGCCATGAAGGCCGCGACAGCACCGAAAATACCCATGTAGGTGAGGAAGCTGACGCCGACGAAGCTCAGTCCGGCCAGCGCGATGATGACCGTCAGACCCGCGAAGATGACCGCGGATCCGGCGGTGCCGACCGCGGTGCCCGCCGCCTCTTCCGGCGAATTCGACACTGTCAGTTCATGTTTGTATCGCGAGACGATGAACATGGCGTAGTCGATGGACAGCGCCAGGCCGATCATCGAGGCCAGCACCGGCGTGAAGGTCGGCACGGTCAGCCAGTGGGTGCCGAACATGATGATGGAAATGGCGGTGCCCACACCGACGAGCGCGGTGAGAATCGGCACGAACGCCGCGACGACCGCGCCGAAGCCGACCATCATGACGACCAGTGCGACCGCGATGCCGATCATTTCCGAGCTGCCCGAGGAGCCGCCCGGATCCTGCGCGATGGAACCGCTCATCTCGACGGTGAACCCGGCTGCGCGCGCATCATCGCCGATGGCGTACGCGGCGGTCCGGTTGTCGGCGGTGATATCCGCGAACTTCGCGATATTGAACTTCGCCTTGACCATGGCGACCGAATCGGGCGCGGTCTTGTTCAGCACGTTCAGCGGTGCGCTACTGCAGGACCCGGAGAAGTCCGGGGAGTTGCGCACGGCCGGGTCGGCCGAGAGGCAGTCGATCTTGGACGCGTCGCCGATCTTCTTGGTGAGGTCGATCGGATCGGCCGCCGGCACCGACTTGTCGATGATGTCGAGCCCGTTGAGCTTGTCGACGAACGCCTGCAGTGTCTGCGCGTTCTTCGGGTCGGTGAGTTTCTCACCCGCCGGTGCGCCGATCACGTAGGTGCCGGTGACCGCATTGGGGTCGAAATCGTTCGAGGCGCCCGGGAAGTGCTTGTCGAGGATTTCGGTCGCCTTCTCGGAGGGCAGCCCGGGCATGGTGAAACTGTCCTGGAAGGGTTTGGCTAGGGAGCCGCCGACGCCGCCGATGAGGATCAGCGAGATCAGCCAGACACCGATAATGAGCCATTTTCGGCGGAAGGCGAACTTTCCCCACCGATAGAGGTAAACGGACACGAGGACTCTCCTGGCGATGGTTTCGGGGCGACGGTTGTTGTGAAACTCCACAAGTGCGTGTGAGCGCGTAGACAGCCCTGCCGCGGGAGCTTTCAGCTCCTCGCCTTCACGTCATACTTCTGCCTACCGTGCGGTAGGTAGACTACCCAGGGACTAAGCGGAGGAACAACCTCGACTTGATCGGCGTGACTCGCGCTGCGAGGCGTGGTGAGAGGATGGACCCATGGTGGGCCGAGGTGCTGCGGGAACTGTTGTCGCAGGTAGAAGCACGAAAGACGCGATCCGAGACGCCGCGATTCAGTTATTTACCAGCAAAGGCTTTGAACAGAGCAGCTTACGCGAGGTTGCCGATGCGGTGGGAATCACAAAAGCCTCGCTCTACTATCACTATGCCTCGAAGGTCGATCTCCTCGTGGCGATAATCGAGCCGATGTTCGACGACCTGCGTTCGACGGTGGAGAGCCTCGACGACATTCCGCATTCGCCGCAGACCGTGCGCGCGGTGCTGACCGATCACCTGCGCTCCATTCTGGGTCATCGGGCCGCGGGAACGCTATGCATGCGTGACACGGTCGCCATAGTCAATGCGCTCGGCGATCGCTATCCGGATTTGATCCAGCTGAGCCGCCGCATGAATACCTGGCTCGCGGGCCCGGGAGCCAGCAATGAGGAAATACTGCGCGCGGCCGCCGCCATGCAGGTCCTGGGCGCGGCGCTGATGTCGAAGGAGAGCGTGCCCGGTGCTCAGGAGGAGCTGATCGAGAGAGTCCTGCTGAATGCCGCACTGGGCGTGCTGAATCCGGAGCGATAGTATTGCCCGGTTTCGCCGCGTATTGCGACGGCGCCGACTGATTTCGTGAGGTCCGGGTAACTCGCCGGGTACCCCCGAAATCGGTTCGGCACGACCGCAGGCACGCGTGCATGACTGTGCACGGCACCCGAGCCGTGCGCAGAAGTTCCGGGGAGGCGGCACAGTGCATATCACCGCGAAGGTTGATTACGCGGTGCGCACTCTCGTGGAAATCGCGAAGGCGCAATCGGATTCGGTGAAGGCCGATGCCATCTCGAGTGCGCAGGACATTCCGCCGAAGGTGCTCGAGTCGGTGGTGGCGGATCTGCGCCGCGGAAAGCTGGTCACCAGCCGCCGCGGCCCCGACGGCGGATACCGCCTGGCCCGCCCGGCCGGCGAGATCAGCATTGCCGATGTGATTCGCGCTGTGGAGGGTCCGCTCGCCTCGGTGCGCGGGCAGCGTCCCGAGGATGTGGAGTACGCCGGCGCCGCGGAACCGCTGCAGCGGGTCTGGATCGGCCTGCGCGTGAATATCCGCGCGGTGCTCGAGCGGGTGACGGTCGCCGATATCGCCAATGACCTCCTGCCGTCCTTCCTGGACGAGCTGCTGCACGATCCGGACGCCTGGACGCGGCGCTCGCGCGGCACCGGCGGCCCGGTATCCACCCAGTGGCAGGACCTGGATCAACCGAACATCTGATGTGACCTGGGCGATGTCGGACGAGCCGAAAAAGCTCGCGCCCGTCCCGCCGCTATGGCGGTAACCTGCCAACATCATGTTGATTCGACTTCTGCGCACCTTCCTGGCGCCCTACCGCAAGCAGCTGGCGGGGGTGGTCGTGCTCCAGTTGATCTCGGTCATCGCCATGCTCTATCTGCCGACCCTCAACGCCGACATCATCGACAACGGCGTCACCAAGGGGGATATCGGCTACATCTGGAGCACCGGCCTGATGATGCTCGCCGTGACCGGCGTGCAGATCGTCGCCCAGTCCGTCTCGGTCTATCTGGGCGCGCAGGCGGCCATGGGCGCGGGCCGCGATATGCGCGCGGGTCTGCTGCACCGGGTCGGCGGGTTCTCCGCCCGTGAGGTGGGTGTGTTCGGCGCTCCGTCGCTGATCACCCGCAACACCAATGATGTGCAGCAGGTGCAGCTGCTCGTGCTCATGAGCGCGACCATCCTGGTGATGGCCCCGATCATGTGCGTGGGCGGCATTGTGATGGCGCTGCGCGAGGGCGCCGGGCTGTCCTGGCTGCTGCTCATCGCGGTGCCGGCGCTGGCGCTGGCGATGGGTTTCATCATCACCCGCATGGTGCCCGGATTCCGGCGCATGCAGACGCGCATCGATGCGGTGAACCGCGTTCTGCGCGAACAGATCACGGGTATCCGCGTGGTGCGCGCCTTCGTGCGCGAGCGGCAGGAGACCTGGCGCTTCGGTGTCGCCAACAAGGATCTGACCGAGCAGTCGCTGTATGTCGGCCGCTATATGGCGATGATGTTCCCGCTGGTCATGCTCATCTCGAATGTGACCATGGTGGGCGTGATCTGGTTCGGCGGCCACGAGATCAATGACGGGACGCTGCAGATCGGTTCGCTGACCGCGATGCTGGCGTACATCATGCAGATTCTGACGGCGGTCATGATGGCCTCCTTCCTGGCCATGATGGCGCCGCGCGCCGCGGTGTCGGCCGAGCGCATCGGCGATGTGCTGGGCACCGAGTCCTCGGTGCAGCCGCCGCTGCGGCCGCAGCCCTTCCAGGGCGATCCGGGCACGGTCGATTTCGCCTTCGCGGAATTCAAGTTCCCGGGCGCGGAAAAGGCTGTGCTGCGGTCGATTCGGTTCCAGGTGCGGCCCGGCACCACCACCGCGATCGTCGGTGCGACCGGTGCGGGCAAGACCACGCTGATCAATCTGATTCCGCGGCTCATCGATGTCACCGACGGCGCGGTGCTGGTGGGCGGCACCGACGTGCGGAATATCGATCTGGAGCTGCTGCGCGATCAGATCGGCCTGGTTCCACAGAAGGGCTACCTGTTCTCGGGCACCATCGCCTCGAATCTGCGCTACGGCAAGCCGGACGCGACGGATGAGGAACTGTGGCACGCGCTGGAGATAGCGCAGGCCGCGGATTTCGTCCGGGAAATGGGGCAGGGGCTGGAAACCCCTGTGGCACAGGGCGGTACGACGGTCTCGGGTGGTCAGCGACAGCGGCTGGCCATTGCTCGCGCGGTGGTGCGCAGGCCGCGCATCTACCTGTTCGACGACTGCTTCTCCGCGCTCGACGTCTCCACCGATGTGCGGGTGCGGGACGCGCTGCGCCCGGAAACCCGTGACGCTGCGGTCATCATTGTGGCGCAGCGGATTTCGACCATCCGCGAGGCCGATCAGATCGTGGTGCTCGAGGACGGCGCCATGGCGGGCATCGGCACGCACGAACAACTCCTGCAGGACTGCAACGAGTACAAGGAAATTGTCGAGTCGCAGTTCAGTGCGGAGGAGGTCCGATGAGGCCCGGAGCAGTCAATCCCGGTGCGCCGGATGCCAAAGCGAAATCCTTCGGCCCCTCGCTCAAGCGCCTGCTGCATCGGCTCGCGCCCGAACGCCTATACCTATCCATAGTTTTCGTGCTGGCCGTGGCCTCGGTGGTGCTCAATACGCTGGGCCCGCAGATTCTCGGTAATGCCACCAACCTCATCTTCGACGGCGTGGTCGGCAAACAGCTGCCCGCGGGCATGAGCAAGGACCAGGCGGTCGAGCAGCTGCGCGCGGGCGGCGACTCCACCTTCGCCGACATGCTCGCCAGCATGAACGTGATTCCCGGTACGGGCGTGGACTTCTCGGCCGTCGGCCATGTGCTGTCCATCGTGCTGGCGCTCTACATCAGTGCCGCGGTATTCGGCTGGTTGCAGGCGTTCCTGCTGAACGTCGTCATCAACCGGACCATCAAGCGGTTGCGCAATGAGATCGAGGAGAAGATCCACCGCCTGCCGCTGAGCTATTTCGATTCGTCGCCGCGTGGAGACGTGCTCTCCCGGGTCACCAATGACGTCGACAATATGGCGCAGTCGCTGAACCAGACCATGAGCCAGCTGCTCATCTCGGCGCTGTCGGTGATCGGCATCCTGATCATGATGTTCTGGATCTCGCCGCTGCTGGCGGTGATCGCGCTGCTCACCGTGCCGCTGGCGATCATTGTCACCGCGCAGATCGCCAAGCGATCCAAACCGCACTTCGTGGATCAGTGGAAGCTGACCGGCCAGGTCAATGCCCAGGTCGAGGAGGCCTTCACCGGGCACGAGGTGGTGAGCGCCTTCGGCCGCGTGCGCGAGGTCGGCGAGCGTTTCGACGAGACCAACGGCAAGCTCTACAACGCCTCGTTCAAGTCGCAGTTCATCTCCGGCCTGATCATGCCCGCCATCATGTTCCTCGGAAACCTGAACTACGTGCTGATCGCCGTGGTCGGCGGGCTGCGGGTGGCGTCGGGCAATCTGTCCCTCGGTGAGGTGCAGGCGTTCATCCAGTACTCGCGCGGGTTCACCCAGCCGCTCACCCAGATCGGCTCGATGATCAACCTGCTGCAGTCCGGCGTGGCCTCGGCCGAGCGGATCTTCGAGATTCTCGATGCCGATGAGCAGGTGCCCGATCCGCAGGTCGAGGATTCGCGGCCGCTGGATCGCGGGCGGGTGGCGTTCGAGAACGTCTCCTTCCGCTACGAGCCGGAGACCCCGATCATCGACGATCTGTCGCTGGTCGCGGAGCCCGGGCATGTGGTGGCCATCGTCGGGCCGACCGGTGCGGGCAAGACCACGCTGGTCAATCTGCTCATGCGTTTCTACGAGGTGGATTCCGGCGCGATCACCATCGACGAGGTGGACATCACCCGAATCTCGCGTGATCGCCTGCGTTCTCGTATCGGCATGGTGCTGCAGGACACCTGGCTCTTCGGCGGCACCATTCGGGAGAACATCGCCTACGGCAATCCGAATGCCTCCGAGGACGACATCATCGCCGCCGCGCGGGCCGCGTACGTGGACCGCTTCGTGCACGCGCTGCCGAACGGCTACGAGACCATGATCGATGAGGAGGGCTCCGGCGTCAGCGCCGGTGAGAAGCAGCTCATCACCATCGCGCGCGCCTTCCTGGCCAAGCCGTCCATCCTCATCCTGGACGAGGCCACCAGCTCGGTCGATACCCGCACCGAACTGCTGGTGCAGCACGCCATGGCCGCGCTGCGCCGGGACCGCACGAGTTTTGTTATCGCACACCGTCTTTCGACGATCCGCGATGCCGACCTGATCGTGGTCATGGAGAAGGGCAAGATCGTCGAGACCGGTACGCACGAGCGCCTGCTCGCGCACCGCGGCGCCTACTACCGCCTCTACCAGGCGCAATTCGCCGCCGCCATCGAAGACGACGACGAGGAATCGGTCTCGCTGAGCAAGTAGCGGGTGGCTGCGGACGGCCGGGTACCGGCTGCGAGGATGTGCGGGTGTCTGCTCCCGAATTCTCCTTCAAGGTCGGTACCCGTCTGGAAGGCCACCACGGCCGGTCCGGGCTGATCAGCACCCCGCACGGGGAGATCGCCACGCCGGCGTTCATCCCGGTCGGCACCAAGGCGACCGTGAAAGCGGTGCTGCCGGAGACCATGAAGGAACTGGGTTCGCAGGCGCTGCTGTCCAACGCCTATCACCTGTATCTGCAGCCGGGGTCGGATGTCATCGATGAGGCGGGCGGCCTGTCGAAGTTCATGAACTGGCCCGGGCCGACCTTCACCGACAGCGGCGGCTTCCAGGTCATGTCGCTGGGTGTGGGTTTCAAGAAGGTGCTCGCCATGGAGTCCGTCGGCGTGCAGAACGATCAGGTGATCGCCAAGGGCAAGGAGCGCCTCGCCCATGTGGACGATGACGGCGTCACCTTCCGCTCGCACCTGGACGGATCGAAGCATCGCTTCACCCCCGAAGTGTCCATGGGCATTCAGCATCAGCTCGGCGCGGACATCATGTTCGCCTTCGACGAGCTGACCACGCTCATGAATACCCGTGGCTACCAGGAGGAGTCGCTCGAGCGCACCCGGCGCTGGGCGCAGCGCTGCATCGACGAGCACGAACGCCTGACCGTCGCGCGTGCGCACCGCCCGTATCAGGCGCTGTTCGGTGTCATCCAGGGCGCGCAGTACGAAGACCTGCGCCGCAAGGCATGTCGTGATCTGGAAGCGCTGCGCGGCAGTGCCGGAACGGAATTCGACGGGTATGGCATCGGCGGTGCGCTGGAGAAGCACAATCTCGGCACCATTGTCGGCTGGTGCTGTGATGAACTGCCGGAACACAAGCCGCGCCATATGCTCGGCATCAGCGAGCCCGAGGATATGTTCACCGCGGTCGAGAACGGTGCGGACACCTTCGACTGCGTGAACCCCTCGCGGGTGGCGCGCAATGGCGCCATCTATGTGGAGCCGGGCCGATTCAATATCAATACCGCGCGCTTCAAGCGCGATTTCACGCCGATCGACGAGACCTGCGACTGCTACACCTGCGCGAACTACACCCGCGCCTACCTGCATCACCTGTTCAAGGCCAAGGAGATGCTGGCCTCTACGCTGTGCACAATCCACAACGAGCGCTTCACCGTTCGCCTGGTGGACCGCATTCGCGAGAGCATCGACGGCGGGTACTTCCAGGACTACAAGACCGAATTCCTCGGCCAGTGGCGCGGCCGCCTCAAAGCCCCCGAAGACGTCTGAGAGCCGGGATCCACAGCAGCGCAGTAGATCCCGGCCGAAAGGTCGTCTCTACTCGTAGATCGCCGCGCGCTCGCGCGGTGCGTAGGTGGGTTCGCGCTTCTTGAGGAATGCGATGCAGCGGTAGCTGATCGGCAGGATCATCATCTCGACGCCGGTCTTCCAGACGAAGCCGACGATCACGTAGTTGATGTAGTCGCCCCAGGTGCTGATGCCGATGGCTGTCGCGGCGATGGAGCAGAACACCAGGGTGTCGCCGATTTCGCCGGCCACGGTGGAGCCGAGCAGTCGCGCCCACAGGTGCTTCTCCTTGGTGCGCTCCTTGATG
Organism: Nocardia sp. NBC_01327; assembly: GCF_035958815.1. Classification (NCBI taxonomy): domain Bacteria; kingdom Bacillati; phylum Actinomycetota; class Actinomycetes; order Mycobacteriales; family Nocardiaceae; genus Nocardia; species Nocardia sp. NBC_01327. The sequence continues at coordinate 776,584 of NZ_CP108383.1, forward strand.
AGCACCAGGGTCACCGAGTTGAGGAACTGCCCGACCACGTATCCGGACACTCCGGCGAGCGCCAGCTGCGGCGTCTTGCTCAGCGCGACGCGGAACGAGTCGGTGCTGTCGCCGAGCGAGCCGGCGGGCATCTCGATGGCGATCCAGAAGCAGGCGATCATCAGCACCAACATGGCGAAGCCGTAGTAGACGGCCCGGCGGGTGGCGCGGAAGCCGTAGACCTCACTGAGGATGTCGCCGATCACGTACGCGAGCGGGAACAGGAAGAACGCACCGTCCAGCGTCAGCGGCAGAATCGTGACCGGGCCGACGGACAGGTGGTTGTGGGTGAAGAATTGCACGCCCTTGGTGGCGCAGATATTGGAGATCAGCAGAACCGCCGTGAAGATCACGACCACCTGCGTGTAGTAGCCCCCCGCGGCCGTCGCAAATGCTGCGTGCTCCGGCGCGGGGCTTCCAGATCGGTCCGAATCGACCGTTTTCGTATCGCTCACGCGGAGAAGTATCCCCGGAATGATCGATGGGTACGGGCTGGTGGGGTGCCTTAGGCTGAACCTCATGACGCAATCCGGGGATTCCGACGAGTGGTGGAAGCAGTACGGCGGTGAGGGCGCCGCGCCCGAGACCCCGTCTTCCGCGCCGCAGCAGGCGACGCCGCCACCGTTCGGGTACTCCTCCGCTCCGAATCCACAGCAATCGCCGCTGACTCCGCCGCCGCAGTCGCAGTATCCGAATTACCCTCCGCCGCAGCCGAATCCGGCCGCCGGCTATCAACAGCCGGGTTCCGGCGGTTATCCACAGGCCACACCGGGCGGCTATCCACAGCCTCCGCAGGCGCCGGGACAACCTCCGTACGGTTATCAGCCCGGATATCAGCCGTACGGTTATCAACAGCCGTCGTCGAATACCAACGGTCTGGCCATTGCCGCGCTGATCGTCTCGATCGTCGGCGTGCCGCTGGCCTTCTTCTGCTTCCTGCTGCCGATCGCGCCCCTGATCGGGCTGATTCTCGGCGTGGTCGCGCTGAACCAGGTGAAGAACTCCGGTCAGCAGGGACGCGGGCTGGCGCTGGGCGGCATCTGGATCGGTGCGGCCGGTATCGCGATCAGCATCCTGTTCCTCGCGCTCTTCATCGGCGGGATCGTGAGCTCACCCTCCACCTGAGCCGAATTCACCGCCCCGGCAAGCGAATTCGCCGTCCGGACACAGCAAAGCGGGTGCGCCTCCGGTGAGGAGGCGCACCCGCTTCTATGGTTCGGGGCAGCGTCAGTTGGTCTTGATGACCTGGGTGCCGCCGGCGAACTTGTCGTGCCAGCCCTGCTTGTTCGGGTCCTGCTCGATGGTGACCGCGATGTAGATCGCGAGGCCGATGCTCACCAGGGTGCCGAGGCACGGGATGAACTGGATCGCGACGAACAGGTTGCGCTTGGCCGAGGTGACCGGATCCAGCGGTGCGCCGCCGGGGCCGAGGACCCGCAGGCCGAGGATCTTCTTGCCGAGGGTCTGGCCGCCCTGCTGCGTCTCCATGAAGATGAAGTAGCCGAACGTGATGAGCGGCAACAGGATGTCCCACACCAGCACGATCGAGCTGGGCAGCAGGACGTAGACGATCACACCGACGATGCCGAAGATCAGGCCGTCGATGAAGCGGGCCGCGAAGCGCAGCCACAGGTCACCGGGCTGCGAGCCGCCGCCCCCGCCGCCGAACCCCGGAGGCTGCTGGCCGTACGGCTGGTACGGCTGCTGGCCGGGGTAGCTCGGCTGCTGGCCGAACTGCGGCTGCTGGTTGTAGGGATCGGACTGGCCGAACTGCGGCGGCTGCTGGCCGTAGCCCGGCTGCTGCGGCTGACCGTAGGGGTCGGACGGGGGCTGCTGGCCGTAAGGCTGCTGCGGCTGCTGTCCGTACGGATCCGACGGGGGCTGCTGCCCGTACGGCTGCTGGGGCTGCTGGCCGTACGGCTGCTGCTGCTGGCCCTGCGGGTACGGCTGCCCATACGGCTGGCCGCCCTGCGGATACTGGTTGGGGTCGTACCCACCGCTTGTCATTTGTCTGTGCCGTCCTCGTCGAATTCGTTCGGGGTCTGGTCGAGTGCGTACGTTACGGACCCGAACTGGGTTGCAACAAGCCGTTCGGGTCGAGTGTCCACGGTTCTTGTGGCAGCCGCTCGGGGCGAAATTGCTTAAGCAGCTGCGCAATTGTGGTTGCGGTGGGATAACCCAATGAGGTTGCGAGCGCATTCAGTATCTGGTCGGGGGTCTCGCCGAGTGCGATTCTATCGCGCAGGGTGACCGCTCCGTCGCGTTTGGCGAGCCGCTGCCCGGACGTATTGAGTACCAGCGGTACATGTGCGTACTGCGGTATCGGAAGCCCGAGCAGGGTGGCGAGATAGACCTGACGTGGGGTGGAAGCCAGCAGATCGTCGCCGCGCACCACCTGATCGATGCCCTGGTCGGCGTCGTCCACGACGACGGCCAGATTGTAGGCGGGCGAACCGTCGCCGCGCCGCAGCACCAGATCGTCGACGGCGCCGCGGTAGCTGCCGAGCAACTCGTCGGTGATGACCAGTTCGGTGATATCGGCCCGCAGTCGTAATGCCGCTGGTCGGCCCGCGTCGTATCGCTCGGCCCGTTCGGCGGCGGTGAGCGCGCGGCAGGTGCCCGGATAGGCGCCCATCGGTCCGTGCGGTGCGGTCACCGCCTGCTGTATTTCCTTGCGGGTGCAGAAGCATTCGTAGGTGCGCCCGGTCGCGGTCAGTTCGGCGATGGCCGCCTCGTAGAGCGGTAGGCGCTGCGACTGCCACGCCACCGGCGGCTCCCAGTCCAGCCCGAGCGCTGCGAGATCCGCCGACTGTCGTTCCGCCGCACCGGGTTTCACTCGATCCAGATCTTCCATCCGGAGCCGGAAACCCCGTCCGGTGGAGCGTGCGAAAAGCCATGCCAGCAGTGCCGTGTGGAGATTCCCCAGGTGCAGATCACCTGAGGGGCTGGGTGCGAATCTTCCGAATCCGGACACGGTCGTCCATGCTAGGCGCAACCTTCGCAAACTTCGCGGCACTTTCGGTCATTCGCACTCTTGCGGGTGCACACGCACGATGCGAAGTAGCAGTTGCCGTGTGCGTTCAGCGCAGCCGCAGGCGGGGGCTCAGGTCGTCTTCCGTCAGCGGCTTTTCCTGGTCCAGAGCTGCGAGTATGGCGTTCGCGCGGGCGATGAGACCCGGGGCGTCGATATCGTACGGGGCCGGTCCGACGGCGGTGAGTCGGTGAATCGCGCGTTCCAGAAGTGTGCGAGCGCCTTTGGAATTTCCGCGTTGAATGTGGGTCAGGCCAACGGCGTACTGAGCGAGCCCCTGCCACAGCATCCGCTCGGCGAACGGCCCCTGCTTCCAGGCCGCCTCCAGTACCTCATGGGCGTTGAAGGGGAGGCCGTCGTCGAGCAGGCGCTGTGCGTAGGCGAGGGTCTCGTCGGGGCCCAGCTGGAGATCATCGGGGATGCGCGGCACCCCGATGCTGCCGAAGGGCAGCGGGCGGCCGAAACGATCACGCGGCCGGGCATTCCGCGCCCGCCCGTCGTCGTCGCGGTCGCGAGCGCTCTCGTCCTGCGTGGGGTCGGCCATGAAGTCCATCCTCCCGGATGCCGCGCTCGGCATCCGACCAGGAGTTAGCCAAAATGTCCGCAAACAAACCGACAACTTTATTGCGATCTTTATCATTCATGCGTTTCAGGAGGCGGCTATCTTTAGGCTAATAATTAGCTGGCTATCCTTGCTATGTATTTGCTGATTGAAAACGAAAGAATGCGATCTCCTAATGACGAACCCTGCTAGGGTTTAGCCCGGGAACGGCCAGCGGGGGTGCATTCCCACCGTGAAGTGCAGAGAGCAGGTTGTACGGAGAGGTTGCGTGCAACCTCGGGAGTACAAGGGATTCGCGAATCTCCATGGATCCCATTGCCACCAAGATCGATGCCAGCAAGATCTCACGCTTGACGAAACGAAGGAGCTACAACCGTGAATGCGGATTACACAGGCGCCGTCTGGCGCAAGAGCAAACATAGCGGACCCAATGGCAACTGCGTAGAGGTGGCTTTTCTCGTAGATGGCAATGTCGGGGTTCGTGACAGCAAGGAACGCGGCCACGGGCCGAGCCTGGCATTCACTCCGGGTGAGTGGGACGCATTCCTCGCCGGTGTGTCCGACGGCGAGTTCAACCGGGCCTGAACGGGCCGGCTGAACCGAGAAAACAAAGCCCCGAGTCGCGAGGACTCGGGGCTTTTCGCGGGTTGTTTCAGCTCGACTGCGCCGCACCGGGTTTCAGAGTCTTCGCTTTCAGTGGTCGTCGCTTCCGTTCCCGTTGTGCTGCGCCCGCCGCAGGACCGCCAGCTGTGCGTGCTCGGCCTCGTGCTCCACGGCCGCGTTCGAATCGCGCTCCTCCGCCGGATCGGCGCGGAAGAAGCCGCCGGTGCCCGGCCGCCCGGCAATGCCGAGCTGGTTCAGCTTCCGGGGCACCGTGGCGCCCTGGTATTCCAGCGGAACCGGATGTCCGTGCGCATCCACCGGTCCGAGCGGTTGATGCAGCTCGATGTACTCGCCGTGCGGAAGGCGCCGCACCACACCGGTTTCGATGCCGTGCTCGAGCACCGCCCGGTCACCGCGCTGCAGGCCCAGGCAGAGCCGATAGGCGGCGAAGTAGGCCAGCGGCGGCAAAATCAGCAGCCCGATGCGGAAGATCCACGTGGTGGCATTGAGCGAGATGTGGAAGTTCAGCGCGATGATGTCATTGACGCAGGCCAGGGTGAGCACCAGATAGAAGGCCAGCGACATGGCGCCGATCGCGGTGCGCACCGGCACATCTCGCGGTCGCTGCAGCAGATTGTGCCGGGCGCGATCGCCGGTCAGGCGTTTCTCGATCCACGGATAGCCGATGAGCAGGCCGAAGATGACCGGCATGGCGATCGCCACGGAGAACGCGCCGGGCACCATATGGCCGAACAGGTGCAGTTCCCAGGCCGGGAAGAGGCGCAGGAAGCCGTCGGTCCACATCATGTAGAAGTCCGGCTGGGTGCCGGCGGAGACCTGAGAGGGGTTGTAGGGCCCCAGATTCCAGATCGGATTGATCTGCAGCAGCCCGCCCATGAGGGCCAGCACCGCGAGCGTGAAGGCGAAGAACGCGCCCTGGTCCAGGGAGAACACCGGCACGATGCGGGTGCCGACCACATTGCGCTCACTGCGCCCGGGGCCCGGATACTGCGTGTGCTTCTGGTACCAGACCAGGGCGATGTGAGCGGCGATGAGCGCCAGCATGATTCCGGGGATCAGCAGTACGTGCGCGATGTACAGGCGCGGAATGATGATGGTGCCGGGGAAGTCGCCGCCGAACATGAGCCACTGCAGCCAGGTGCCGATGACCGGCGCGCTCATGGTGATGCCGGCGAACGCGGCCCGCAGCCCGGTGCCGGAGAGCAGATCGTCGGGCAGTGAGTAGCCGAAGAAGCCTTCGAACATGGCCAGGATCAGCAGCACCGAGCCGATCACCCAGTTGGCCTCGCGGGGTTTGCGGAATGCGCCGGTGAAGAAGACGCGGCACAGGTGGATGATCATGGAGGCGCTGAAAAGCAGTGCGGCCCAATGATGTACCTGGCGCACGAACAGTCCGCCGCGGACGTCGAAGGAGATGCCGAGCGCCGATTCGTAGGCGCGCGACATGGTGACGCCGCGCAGTGGCTGATAGTCCCCGTTGTAGACCACGTCGTTCATGGACGGATCGAAGTACAAGGTCAAATACACGCCGGAGAGCAGCAGAATAATGAAGCTGTAGAGCGCGATTTCACCGAGCAGGAACGACCAATGGGTCGGAAAGACTTTATTGATGGACCTTTTGAGGAATGCGGCGGCTTGATACCGCTCATCCGCTGCGTCGGCCTGTTCGGCCAGACGATTACGAGTTGCCATGTGCGGTCACCCGCCCCCGAAGAGATGGTAAGGCTTCTACTACACACGGTAGCACCCAGAGCGGTTGGCCTGTAGTGGCTTTCGATAGGCTTCGGGAGTGAATTCCCTGGCGCCCCGGGACGCCACCATGTATTGGTTGTCCGCCCGCACCCGCAACGACCTCTTCCTGCTCTACTGCTTTGCGGACACCGGCAGGTCCGTCGCTCACCTCCGGACGGAACTCGCTGTCCGGGTCGCCGGAATTCCGGATTTGCTGGTGCGCGTGCTGGATGCTCCTGCAAACATTGCGTATCCGATTTGGGCGAATTGTGAATTCTCAACCGACCAGTTCGCCGACCACGAGTTGCCGGACGCCACCTGGGCTGACGTCACGAATGCCCTGGGCGAGCTGCTCGGCACCGGAGTCCGCGCCGCCCACCGCCCCTGGCGCGTGCACATCTTCCGCGGCATCACCGGCGCACCGGGCTTCGCTCCCGGCGAACCCGCTCTCGTAGTGGTCCTGCAACTTTCACACGCCCTGGCCGACGGCCGCCGCGCCGCCGCCCTCGCCCGATCCCTGTTCGGTGAGCCCGCCGCCACCGATCCCGAGCCCTCGCCGGGCGGTGGGCTCGAGATCTCCGCTGCGCCGGGTGGATTCGACGCGGCCTCGCTCGCGCGGGCCGCACCGGCAGGCATCGGTGCCGCAGTGAAAGGCATCAGTGGTGCGCTGGAGGGCGTGGTGCGGCGGGCTGTGCGCCGGGTCGTTCCCAGCGGAGCGATCGCGGGTGTGCCGATCGACGGCTGGGCGGCGACCGCCGCGGCGCTGCCGGCCGTGCCGATCGATATGGCGCGCACCGTTATTCGCGGGGTGGCCGCGTTTCGTGCGGAGCGGCGGCTGGCCGAGCTCGCCGTGGCCGGTGCGGTTCCGCCGCCCGCGCCGGGCGCACCGCCGAATCTCTTGAACGGCGGCGGCTCGTCCCCGAGTGCGCACGCGGTGCGCATGCTCGTCCACAATGCCGAGTCGCTGCGGGTCCCCGGCTACACCGTGACCGTGGTGGCGGCGACCGCCATCTCGCTTGCCCTGCAGCGCTATCTCGCGCAGCGCACCGAGCCCGCCGAGTCGCTGCTGGCCCAGATTCCGATGGCGGTTGCCGGGGCAGGGCGGACCCGCAACAGCTACTGCGATCTCTCGGTGGATCTGGCGGTGCACGAACCGAGGCTGCCGCGCCGCGCGGACCTGATCGCGGCCGAGCTGGCGGTCCGCCGGGAGCGCGCGGAACATCCACTGCAGGAGGCTCGCTCGCGGGTAGCCGACGCCATGCCCGCCAGGTTGCTGCACGGTGACGTGACTCACTATCCGATCGAGTTTCTCCCCGAACGAGTTTCGGGTCACACGGTGCTGTCCAGCGTCCATCGCGGCCCGGCCGACCTGTCCTTCGGTGGTGGCCCGGTGCGTTTCACCGCGGGCTTCCCGGGCCTCGGCTCGGTCATGCACCTCACCCACGGTGTGCACGGCCTGGGCGACACCGTCACGATCTCGGTGCACGCTGACCCGGCGGTGCTCCCCGACCTCGACGACTACGGCGAACTGCTGAATACGGCACTGTCGGAGGTCACTTCCGCACTGCGGGAAGCCGCGCCCGAAGGACCGGGCGAGGGGCTCTGACCTGCGATATGACGAAGGCCCCGCCCGGACTGAGTCCGGGCGGGGCCTTCGTGAGCGGAGGATAGGGGATTTGAACCCCTGAGGGCGTTAACCCAACCCGCGTTCCAGGCGAGCGCCATAGGCCACTAGGCGAATCCTCCGTCGAGCAATATACCGGCTGCCCCCCTGCCGAAAGCAAATCGCGGACTTCCGCGGTCGTTTCCGGCCGGCTCGATTACTTCTTCTTCAGCCCGTCGAGGACCTTCTGCACCTGCTGCTTGGCGACCGTGGCGACGTCGTCCTTGGAGACCGGTTCGCCGGAGGCGCGGTTGAGGCTGATCTCCACTTTGACCGAGACATTGCTGTCCTTGACCGCGACCGTGTAGTCCAGATCGTTGAACGAGGAGTAGTCGCGGGTCTCGGCGTGCCAGTAACCCGCGGAGCCGATGCCGGTGACGTCGCCGGAGGTGCGGCCGGAACCGGTGGTGCCGGTGTCGTACTGCTTCCACGAGTCGTACTGCGGGCCGCCGTACGCACCGGTGAACTCCACATCGAGGGCGATGCGCGCGGTGTTGGTCTGGTACTTGTCGGTGGCGGAGGCGCTGTAGTAATCGGCATTGCAGCTCGCGCGGCCGCCGGTGTAATCGCTCGCCTTGGTTTCGGAGTGCTCCGGGGTGCTCTTCTGTGTGCTCGACCACTTGGCGAGCGCGGTCGGGTCGATCAGGCTGCAGGAGTTGGTGACCGTGTCCATGGAGTAGTTGCCGTCCATGTTCTTCTTCTTGTCGTCACCCAGCGGACTGATCGGCTTGTCCTTGCTGGTGAGCGCCAGGGCGCCGATGCCGATGCCGACGATCACGACCAGGCCCACCACACCGCCGATGATCCACGGCGTCTTGTTGCCGCCGCCGGGCGGGCGCGGGGGAGTCCCGTAGTTGTAGCCGCCGTTCATGGGGGCCGGGCCGGGCTGCTGCAGGTACGGTTGCTGCCCCGGATAGTTGTTCACCGGCTGCGGCATCTGCTGATGCGGCTGTGACATCTGCGGCGGAAACGGCGGCTGCTGCTGCGGCGGAAAGGGCTGTGCCGGCGGCGTATACGGCATCCCCGCGGTGCCGTAGTTGAGCATTGTCGGATCGGCGCCGGTGACCGGCTGACCCGACTCGGCCGCGGTGGGCGGGGTAGCCCACCACTGTGCGGTTTCCTGATGGTTGGCGGGGTCCTGAGGGCCGCCCGGTCCTGGGTTGTTGCTTGTCACTACTGGTTTCCCCTCCGGTAACGAGCGGGTGCCCCCGCGATGTCGGTTGGATCGTAACGACCCCGTGCGGCAAGAGCATCGGTGAGCCGCTACACTGGCCGACGGATCCAGCGCGGCGCGCATCCTGTGAACTCCCCCAGGGCCGGAAGGCAGCAAGGGTCAATGGGCTCTGCCGGGTGCGCTGGGTCCCCTTTCTTTTTCCTCCAGGTGTGCGGGCTGATATATAGCTCCCCAGGGTGAGGTCCTACCAAGTAACGTGATCGCTGGGTCCGCCCGCCGTGTGCGAGGACCCGCATACATTGCCCCTAGCCCCTGGAAAGGCTGTCTGATGCCCCGGCAAACGCAGATCGGTTTGATGAGCCATGCGGAGCTCGTGTCCGAACACGAATCGCAGACCGCGAACTACGCGAAGCTCCGGACCGAGAAGCTCACGCTGGACATTACGCGCGGAAAACCCGCGCCCGAGCAGCTGGATCTGTCACTGGATCTGCTTTCGCTGCCGGGCAACGGCGATTACCGCGACGGCAACGGCACCGATGTGCGCAATTACGGTGGCCTGCACGGCTTGCCGGAGCTGCGGGCCATCTTCGGCGAGCTGCTCGGCATTCCCGTCTCGAACCTGCTGGCGGGCAACAATGCCAGCCTGGAGCTCATGCACGATGTGATCGTGTTCGCCATGCTGCACGGCGCAGTCGATTCGGAGCGGCGCTGGGCGGACGAGCCGGTACTCAAATTCCTCTGTCCCGCACCGGGTTACGACCGGCACTTCGCCATCACCGAATCGCTCGGCTTCGAGATGATCCCGATCCCGATGGGCCATGAGGGCCCGGATGTGCACGCCATCGCGGAGCTGGTGGCGTCGGACGCGAGTATCAAGGGCATCTGGGCGGTGCCGAACTACTCCAACCCGACCGGTGTCACCTTCTCCGAAGCCGTGACGCGGGAACTGGTTTCGATGCCGACCGCCGCGCCGGACTTCCGCCTGTTCTGGGACAACGCCTACGCCGTGCACCCGCTGACCGATACCGCCGATCCGGTGCTCGATGTGCTGGGTCTGGCCGCCGCGGCCGGAAACCCCAACCGCCCCTACGTTTTCGCCTCCACCTCGAAGATCACCTTCGCGGGTTCGGGCGTGAGCTTCTTCGGGTCCGCCACCGCCAATCTGGAGTGGTACCTGAGCCATGCGGGCAAGAAGAGCATCGGCCCGGACAAGGTGAACCAGCTGCGGCATCTGCGCTTCTTCAACGATGCCGAGGGTGTGCGCACCCATATGCAGAAGCACCGCGCCATTCTGGAGCCGAAATTCAAACTGGTGCTGCGGATTCTGGAGGACCGGCTGGGTGCGTCCAAGGTGGCGTCCTGGACCGAGCCCAAGGGCGGCTACTTCATCAGCCTGGATGTGCTGGAGGGCACCGCGGCCCGTGTGGTGGCACTGGCCAAGGAGGCGGGCATCGCCCTGACTCCGGCCGGTTCGTCCTACCCGTACGGAAAAGACCCGGAGGACAAGAACATTCGCCTCGCCCCCAGCTTCCCCTCCCTCGGTGAACTGGAGAAGGCCATGGACGGCGTCGCCACCTGCGTTCTGCTGGCTGCAACCGAAAAGTTCCTGGGGGCTTAGCAAATAAGAAGGCGCGCACCGGAATCCGGTGCGCGCGAAAAGGATTCGAACAGCAGGGCACGCACCCTCGGGTGCGTGCCCTGTGTTGTCAGCTGGGTTTGTGGGCCAGTACCGCGAAGATGGTTACCGAGAGGTGGATATCACCGGTGGCCGCACCGGCTTCCAGGTCGGCGATGAGTTGATCGCGCTGCGGGACGGTGATGGAGCCGCGGGCGACGGACATGTCCGCGATGCGGGCGACCAGTGCGCCGGCGCCGATGCCGCCGTCCTGGATGAGCGCGTGCGAGCCGATATCGTCCACGACCAGTCCGGCCTGGGTGAGCTGTCCGGCCAGTCGGCGCCCGGCGAAGGGGTTGGTGGTGCGGGCGATCATGGTCTCGATGACCTCGTGCACCACCTTCGGGTCGCCCGGATGGACAACGGCGGTGCCCCAGTCGCTGTCCAGGACGACCACGCGGCCGCCCGGTTTCAAGACGCGAGCGATCTCTCCGGCGGCGCGGGCCGGGCTGGTCAGGTGTTGGAAGACGCGTTCGCACAGGGCGACATCGAAGGTGTCGCTGCCGAAGGGCAGCCCGTAGGCGTCCCCGGAGGCGAACTTCGCGGCCGAACCGGTCTGCGCGGCGCGGCGTTCGGCGGCGGCACGCAGGTCCGGGTCTGGTTCGACGCCGATCGCGGTGCCGTCCGGCCCGGCCAGCTCGGCGAAGGTGAAGACCTCGGACCCGGTGCCGGACCCGATGTCGACGGCGCTTTCGCCGGCCTGGGTGGCAAGAGCCTCGTGCGCCCAGTTCCGCAGCCGCCGGATTCCCGGTAGCGCGGCCTGCAGATCTTGGACATCGACCAGTTGATCCTGGCCGTCGCTGTCGAATCGGTCCGGACGTAAGCCGGCCCCGGTGCCATCGTGCGGCACGGTTCCCACTGTAGAAATAGCCATGGTGTCGGGCATGCCGCCGAGCCTAGTCGTGACCCGCGTCACCGCAAGGCAGAGCCGCGGCGGCCGGGTGATCGGTCCGGATTCGGGGCGGGGTGGGATGATCTGACGATGGTGAGCCGCAAACTGTGCCTCGCGCAGGACCCCGAGGCGGACAAGCTGTTGTCGGACGACGACTTCGCCCTGCTGACCGGCATGCTGCTGGACCAGCAGTTTCCCATGGAGCACGCCTTCCGCGGCCCGCAGAAGCTGGCCGATCGGATGGGCGGCTTCGATATCCGGCGGATCGCCGACACCGATCCGGCGGAGTTCGAGGAGCTGGCCTCCACCCCGCCCGCCATCCACCGCTACGGCCGTTCCATGGGCCGCCGGGTGCAGGAGCTGGCGCACTTCATCGTCGAGAACTACGACGGCAAGACCTCGGGCCTGTGGACCCAGGGTGATCCCGACGGCAAGGAAATCCTGAAGCGCCTCAGGGCGCTGCCCGGCTTCGGTGATCAGAAGGCCCGAATCTTCCTGGCCCTCCTGGGCAAACAGCGCGGCCTCACCGCCGGTGGCTGGCGCGAGGCCGCGGGCGCCTACGGCGAGGACGGCTCCCGCCGCTCGGTAGCGGATGTGACCGATGCCGAAACCCTCACGCAGGTAAGGGAATTCAAGAAGCAGGCCAAGGCCGCCGCCAAAAAAGCCTGACGCGCCCGGAACCGTTCCGCGAGAAGCGATTACGTGCCGGGTAATGGATGTGATTACGCCTGCCCAGAATCAAGGTGGTTTTTAACCTCCAGCGAAATCGCTGGTTGCTTGATGCTTGCCGCTATCAGTTCGTTTCAGGCAGTGGCGAGGAAGCAGTACCAAATGAAGATGAGGGAATTAACCGGGATCGCGGCACTTGCGATCGCGGCATCAGTCGCACCGTTGGCGACTGCCGGAGCGGCTCCGGCCGTACCGGACAACGGTGTAATCAATTACTCGGCAACGAATTCCGACAAGAACACCGTTATCTCCACCGACGCGGGTTCGCTGGTGGTCGACAACGGTGTCTTCAAGATCAAGGCGGCCAATGGGACAACGGTCGCCGGCACCGAATTGAGCTTCCGGGTAGACGATTTCGTCTTCCCGATCGCGGCGGATATCAAGGACCGTACTGCGACCCTGACACCGCAGTTCGATACCGAGCACGCCGTATACAAGCCTGTCGCACTGCCTTTCGAGAATTCGGCGCCGTGGAAGTCGGACTACGACCGCGAACAGGCGGCCTGGGGTCGTCTGCGTGACACCGTCGGCGTGGGCGCGACCATCGGCACCGCGGTAGGTGGCATCGGCGGCGCGGCAGTGGGCTGCGTCATCGGTGGCGTTATCGGCGCCGGCGCCGCGGCCGCCGCGATTGTCGGCCTGTTCGGCCCGATCGTTCCGGCCGCCGTGGTGGGCTGCCTCGGCGGTATTGCCGCCATCGGTTTCCTCGGCACCCTGGCGGGTCAGTTGCTGATTACCGCACCGGTCGCGATTCTCGCTGCGGTGCAGTACTTCAGCACGATCACCGAGCCTTCGATCAATCAGCCGCCTGCGAAATAACTAGCTGACTCACAGGTGCCGCACAGATATTCACTGCTGCGGCACCTTCGAGTCATCTTTTGTTCTCGTCATGCAGCTTCGATCTTGGAGTTCCCCCTACGGATCGCCTGATGAGGAAAACCGAACATATGTTGTCGAAGAAATGCGCCGCTGCTGCGGCGCTGATGATCGCTGCCCTGGGCGTAACCGCTGGTACCGCGGGCGCAGCCCCGGAAGCCGCTGATGCAAGCGCCATCAACTACACCTCCACCACCACCGAGACCAGCACGATCATCAAGACCGATGGTGGTTCGCTGGTCAATGACAACGGTGTCTTCAAGATCAAGGCCGCCAACGGCACCACCGTTGCCGGTACCGATCTGAGCTTCCGTGTCGATGACTTCCAGTTCCCGATCGCCGCGGAGATCAAGGACAACGTCGCGACGCTGACCCCGCAGTTCGACGTGGAGCACGCGGTCTACCAGCCGGTCGCCCTGCCTTTCGAGGACACCGCGCCCTGGAAGACCCCGTACGACCGTGAGCAGGCCGCCTGGAACCGCATGAAGGACACCATCTCCACCGGTGCCACCATCGGCACCCTGGTCGGTGGCGTCGGCGGCGCGGCTGTCGGCTGTGTCATCGGCGGCGTTGTCGGCGCCGGTGCCGCTGCCGCTGCCATCGTGGGCCTGTTCGGCCCGATCGTTCCGGCCGCCGTTCTCGGCTGCCTCGGTGGCATGGCCGCCATCGGCTTCCTGGGTACCCTCGCGGGCCAGTTGCTGGTGACCGCTCCGGTCGCGATTCTGGCTGCCGCGCAGTACTTCACGACCATCAACGCTCCCTTCAACGTGGCTCCCGCCAAGTAGCCACGCACGCTGCGGAGACGCAGAAATAGCTGCAGGGACACAGCCCCCGCCCGGACTCCGGACGGGGGCCGTCCTCGTGTCACGAGTTCGAATCAAGCCGGTTTTAAGGGTCCCGTTCACGAGGGTTTTGCTCGATGCTTGCCGACGCACTGCACAAAGTAGATGAGGGAAGCAGTACATGAAAATGAAGAAATTCGCCGCTATTGCGGCGCTGGTGACCGCTGCGCTGGGCGTGACCGCGGGAACTGTCAATGCTGCCCCCGAGTCTCCTTCGGGCGCCATCGATTACACCGCCACCACCACCGACACCAGCACGATCATCAAGACCGATGCGGGCTCGCTGGTCAATGAAGACGGTGTCTTCAAGATCAAGGCCGCCAACGGCACCACCGTCGCGGGCACCGACCTGAACTTCCGCGTGGACGATTTCCAGTTCCCGATCGCCGCGGAGATCAAGGACAATGTCGCCACTCTGACCCCGCAGTTCGACGTGGACCACGCCGTCTACAAGCCCGTCGACCTGCCGTTCCAGGACACCGCGCCCTGGAAGACCCCGTACGACCGTGAGCAGGCCGCCTGGAACCGCCTCAAGGACACCATCGCGACCGGCGCCACCATCGGCACCCTGGTCGGCGGCATCAGCGGCGCGGCCATCGGTTGCGTCATCGGTGGTGTTGTCGGCGCGGGCGCTGCCGCTGCCGCGATCGTGGGTCTCTTCGGCCCGATCGTTCCGGCCGCCGTCCTCGGCTGCCTCGGTGGCATGGCCGCCATCGGTTTCCTGGGCACCCTCGCGGGTCAGCTGCTGGTGACCGCCCCGGTCGCCATCCTGGCCGCGGTGCAGTACTTCACCACCATCAACGCGCCGTTCAACACGGCCAAGTAAACAGACACGCGATTCGGGGCGCGTCCGGCGCACCGAATTCAGGCGGACCCGCTCGACCACCATGGTCGGGCGGGTTCGCCCGTTTTGGGATCGTGGTGAATTCAAACCTGTTGGGGGAGTTGGCCCGGTGGTGGAGTGTGGTGATGGGCGAGCTGACCTCGATACACGGCGGCGGGGCCGCACTGACTTCTACCGATGGCGCTGACCTGCGAAAAACCTTCGCGCACTTCCCGAGTGGAGTGGTGGCGGTATGCGCGCAGATCGGCGGCGAGGCATACGGGATGGTGGTGAGCACCTTTGTCCCGGTATCCCTCGATCCACCGCTGGTATCCCTGTGCGTGCAGTACTCCTCGGAGACCTGGCCGCGCCTGGAGAAGGCCAGCCGGCTCGGATTGAGCCTGCTCGGCGGGCATCAGGAGGCGGCGGCCCGCAGTCTGAGCTCGCGGAAGGGCGATCGTTTCCGGGATGTGGATCTGCGCACCGGCAACGGCAATGCCGCCTTCATCGGGGGAGCCGCCGCGTGGTTGGAAGCGTCGATATACGAGCAGGTCGCGGCGGGTGATCACGCCGTGGTCCTGCTGCGTGTGCACCGGGTCAGCGCACATTCCGACGACGAGCCGCTCGTCTTCCACCGCAGTGGTTTTCGTGGATTGCATGATGCCGTGCCGCCGGGAATCAGCGAGGCCGCGAGCTGAGCGCCGTTCCTGTTTGAACTCACGCTGATCCGGACCGGCGACACTCGCTGCCCCGGCTCGTAGCGTCATCCTCACCATCCAGAGCGACCGAGAGACCTGGCTCGTAGACGTCGCAGCAACCCCCCGCCCGCGGGTGCGGGTGCTACCGCCGGGACCGATGGAGGACGAATCCATATGAGCACCCTGGCTGCGCGACCCGGATCCCGGGAGGCGACCGCAGCGGACGACAGCGAATTGACCGTCGGCCGGACCTGGCATCCGTGGCGCTGGGTGACCGGCGGCATCGCGCTGGTGCTGGTGGCACAGTTCGCGCACGGCCTGATCACCAATCCGGGCTGGGACTGGTCCACCTTCGCGCAGTACATCACCGCCTCGTCGGTGCTGGCGGCGCTGAAGGTGACACTGGAGCTGACCTTCTGGGGCACACTGCTCGGCTTCTTCATCGGGATCTGGCTGGCGATCGGCCGGTTGTCGAAAAACCCGGTGCTGCAGGTGATTTCCTGGACCTACATCTGGGCATTCCGTTCGATCCCGCTGATTGTGCAGTTGCTCTTCTGGTTCAATCTCGCCTATCTGTACAAGACTGTGTCGCTGGGCATTCCGTTCGGACCGGAGTTCCTGCACGCCGATACGAACAATGTGCTGAGCGGATTCACCGCCGCCGTCATAGGTTTGGCGCTGCATCAGGCGGCGTACTCCGCGGAAATCATTCGCGCGGGCATTATTTCGGTCGATCAGGGGCAGTGGGAGGCCGCGAAATCGCTCGGGCTCCCGTGGCGGCGCCAATTCTTCCAAGTGATCGTCCCGCAGGCGATGCGCGGCATTCTGCCGAATGCCGCCAATGAGGTGATCAGCCTTTTCAAGGGCACCTCCATCGTCTCGACCATGGCCATCGCCGAACTCTTCTATCAGGTGCAGGTGATCTTCGGCCGGAATGGCCGGGTGGTGCCGCTGCTGATGGTGGCGACGGTCTGGTACATCGTGCTGACCACGCTGCTGAATATCGCGCAGTACTACATCGAGCGGCACTTCGCGAAAGGCAGTGTGCGATGAGCGAGTACGCGGTCGAATTGCGCAGTGTAAGAAAGTCTTTCGGCACCCATCAGGTGCTGGGCGGGATCGATCTGACGGTGCGGCCCGGCGAGGTCACCGTGATTCTCGGCCCGTCCGGATCGGGCAAGTCCACGCTGTTGCGCACCATCAATCATCTGGAGAAGGTGGATGCCGGAACCGTCCGGGTCGGCGGTGAGCTGGTCGGTTACCGGCGGCGCGGCAATAAGCTGCACGAGCTGCCCGAGCGCGAGATTCTGCGCCAGCGGGCGCGTATCGGATTCGTCTTCCAGAACTTCAATCTGTTTCCGCACCTGACGGTTCGGGACAATGTGGCGCTCGCGCCCATCGGTGCGCTGCGGCGGCCGCGGGCCCAGGCTCGGGCCGAGGCGCTGGAGTGGCTGGACCGGGTCGGCCTGGCGGACAAGGCCGATGAGTATCCGCGCCGGCTCTCCGGCGGTCAGCAGCAGCGGGTCGCGATCGCCCGCGCCCTGGCGCTGCGCCCCGAGGTGGTGCTGTTCGACGAGCCCACCTCCGCATTGGATCCGCAGCTGGTCGGCGAGGTTCTCGATGTCATCCGGGAGCTGGCGCGCGGCGGTTCCACCCTGGTGATCGTCACCCATGAGCTCGGTTTCGCCCGCGAGGTCGCCGACACCGTGGTGCTGCTGGAGGCCGGGCAGATCGTCGAACAGGGACCGCCCTGTCAGGTTTTCGACGCCCCGGCGCATTCGCGCACCAAAGCCTTTCTCGCGCACGCGCTCTGACGCGTCCCTCCCCTGAGGATCCTCATGTCTCTGTCCAGCCGTCGCAGACGGATCAGCACCGCTCTCGCCGTCGCCATCCTCGGTCTCTTCGTCGGCGGCTGCGGCAGCGGCGACGGCGGTTCCGACAGCGTGCGCACGGTGAACGGGCAGGTCTACGACCTGTCGCCGGAGCAGGCCACCCGGGTGCACGCCGACAAGGTGGATGCCATTGCCGCACTGGTACCGCAGGCCATTCGCGACCGCGGCACGCTGATCGTGACCGGCGCCGCCACCTCCGCCCCGCCGCTGCGCTTCCACGCCACCGACGATCGCACCATCGTCGGCTCCGAGGTCGACTTCGCGACACTGTTCGCCGACATTCTCGGGCTGAAAGTCGATCTGCGCGCGGCGGATTGGACGCAGAACTTCGTGAAGGTCGACTCCGGTGAGGTGGACGCCTTCATCTCCAATGTCACCGTCACCGAGGAGCGCAAGGAGAAGTACGACTTCGCCACCTACCGCCTCGACAATCTCGCGCTGGAGGTGCCCAACGGCGCGAACTGGACCTACACCGATCGGAAGTCGCTGGCGGGCAAGAAGATCGGCGTGCAGTCCGGCACCAATCAGGAGCAGGTGCTGGTGTCCTGGAACGAGGCGAATATCGCCGCGGGCCTGCCCAAGATCGATATCACCTACTACCAGCAGTCCACCGACTACTACCTGGCGCTCGCCTCCGGCCGCCTGGACGGCCTGCTCGGCCCCAATCCGGCAGCGCAGTACCACTCCGCCACCGCCGGCCAGACCAAGGTGGTCGCCACCTTCTCCGGCGCGGGCGACGCCCTGCAGGCCGAGATCGGTGTGCTCACCCGTAAGGACAACGGCCTGGTGGGCGCGTTCCAGAAGGCCGTGCAGTACGCCATCGACCACGGCACGTACCAGAAGGTCATCGACCGCTGGGGCCTGAAGAGCGAAGTGGTCCAGCAGTCCCGCATCAATCCCCCCGGCCTGCCGAAGCCGAAGCCATGACCTCCCGCCCCGATCCACTGCCAGTGCGCGCACCCATACTGCGCCTTCATATTCCGAGCCGTCCGCTCGGCGACCATCGCTACCCCTCCGGAGAACCTCAGTGCTGAAGTCCCCAATGATGCGCCCGCTAGCCCTGGCCGGCGCTGTAGCCGCCACCCTCAGCCTCGCGGCGTGTGGGGGATCGGACAGCAGTGCGGGCGGTGCGCCCTCGGGCCCGCCGCAGGCCGGCGGCACCCTGCGCTACGGCCTGTCGCTGGCCCCGACCTGCTCCGATCCGGCGCAGTCGGCCACCAACCAGACCATCTATGTGGACCGGCAGGTGGTGGATTCGCTGGTCGATCAGGATCCGGCCACCGGTCAGATCAAGCCGTGGCTGGCCGATACCTGGTTCGTCAGCGCGGACGCCAAATCCTTCAGCTTCCATCTGAAGGACGGCATCACCTTCAGTGACGGCACGCCGCTCACGGCGGATTCGGTGCGCAAGAACTTCGATTCCATTGTCGCCCTGGGTGGTGCGAAGGCCCCGCTGGGCGCCAGCTACCTCGCCGGGTACGCGGGCAGCACGGTGGTGGATCCGCAAACGGTCCGGGTGAACTTCGATACGCCGAATGCGCAGTTCCTGCAGGCGACGTCGACCCCGCAGCTGGGCATCCAGTCCGATGCCACGGTGGCGAAGTCGGCGGACGATCGCTGCCTCGGCGCCAATATCGGTTCCGGCCCGTTCACCTACGCCGATTGGAAGCAGAACGCCTCGGCCACGCTCGCCAAGCGCACCGGATACACCTGGGGTTCAGCGGTTTTCGCGAACACGGGCGAGGCTTACCTGGACAAGATCGTCTTCACCGTCGTCCCGGAAGCCGGGGTGCGCACCGGAAGTCTCGCCTCCGGACAGCTCGACGCCATCAGTGACGCACTGCCGCAGGATGTTTCGCAGATCGAAGGCGGCGGCGGCCGAGTGCAGTTCACCGTCAACCCGGGCGTCTCGTTCGGCTTGCAGGCCAATGTGACGCGCGGCGCGCTGCGTGATCCGGCGGTGCGGGCGGCACTGCTGACCGCCATCAACCGCAAGGAGCTGGTGGACACCGTCCTCGGCCCGCAGTTCAAGCCGGCGACCAGCGTGCTGGCCTCCACGACTCCCGGTTACGTGGATCTTTCGGCCCGGGTGAAGTTCGATCAGGATGCCGCCAAGCGGGTCCTGGATCAGGCCGGCTGGGTACCGGGCGCGGACGGCATTCGGGTCAAGGACGGCCAGCGGCTGACCGCGGGCGTGCTTTTCGCCCCGGTATTCGCGGGTAACCAGGCCATTCTGGAGCTGACCCAGCAGCAGTTGCGCGCCATCGGCTTCGACCTGCGACTGGAACCGGCCTCGGTGGCCGAGTCGACGGTCCGGCAGAACAATAAGGACTTCGACTTCGACTACTACAACTCGACCCGCGCCGACGGCGATATCCTGCGCACCACCTTCGCCTTCGATCAGCGCAATCTGAACGCCCGCCCGGATGCCGACAAGCTGGATGCGCTGCTGAGCCAGCAGCTTTCGACCACCGATCCGGCCGCGCGCGCCCGGACCATCGGTGATGCGCAGAGTGCGGTGCTGGACGACGGCCTGTGGATTCCCACCATCGAGCTGTCGCAGGCCATCGGTGTCGGCAAGGGTGTGGCCGATGTGAAGTTCGAGGCGTCCGCGCGGCTGCAGTTCCACGACACCTGGCTGAAGCGGTAATCGGATGCGCCGGTATGTGATCGGACGGGTACTGCAGGCGGTGGGCGTGCTGTGGGCGGCGTTCACGCTGTCCTTCGCGGTGCTCTACCTGCTGCCCGGCGATCCGGCGGAGATGGCGGCGAACGCCGCCACCGGTACGCCGGTGGATGCGCATGCGATTGCCGAGATGCGGGCCCGCTACGGCCTGGATCAACCACTGTGGCAGCAGTATTGGACGGCGCTCACCCATGCGGTGCGCGGCGATCTGGGGCATTCGATCAATTCCGGTCAGACCGTCACCGGCGCGCTCGCCCAGGCCCTGCCCACCACCTTGGAACTGGCGGTGCTGGCGCTCGTGCTGGCGGTGCTCGGCGGCGCGGCACTCGCGCTGGCGGCGGCGTACACCCGGCGCTCCTGGCTGCGCAATCTGCTCACCGCACTGCCGCCGATCGGGGCGTCGATGCCCCAGTTCTGGGTGGGATTGCTGCTGCTGCAACTGTTCTCGTTCCGCCTGAAGCTGGTGCCCGCCTTCGGCGGTACCGGTTTCAGCGGAACCATCCTGCCCGCCATCACCCTCGCGCTGCCGGTCGGCGCGGTCATCGCCCAGGTGCTGTACGCCAGCCTCAGCGCCACCTGGCGGCAGCCGTTCGTGGAGGTGGCCTTCGCCAAGGGCGCGTCGCGGTGGTGGGTGCAGCTGCGCCATGTGCTGCGCCCGGCGACTGCGCCCGCGCTGACCGTGGCGGGCCTGTGGGTCGGCACCATCCTCGCGGGTTCGGTGGTCACCGAGACCGTGTTCTCGCGCCCCGGCATCGGCCGCCTCACCCAGGAATCGGTGCTGTACCAGGACATTCCGGTGGTGCAGGGCATTGTCGTGTTCGCCTCGCTGGTCTTCGTCACGGTCAACCTGCTCATCGATCTCGCGTATCCACTACTCGATCCCCGCGTGGCCCAGCGCGGCTCGAGGAAGGAGCACTCCCATGCCTGAGACCCTCGACCTCTTCGCCGCCTGCACACCCGCCCTCGCGATAGCCACCGTCGCCGTCACCCTCCTCACCGTCGCCCTCGTGATCCTCACCGCCGGCAGCCGCACCCTCGTCATCCCGGCGCGCTTGTTGGCCGGGATCCACAGCGCTGCAGTCGAACCAGGTGCATCCCGGCCAAAAGCACGCCGGGATGACGGGGGGAGCCTTGTCGGGAGTGACGGGGGGACACTCGTCGGGAGTGACGAGGGGGCTCTCGGCCGGGATGGCGGGGTGGAGTCGCGCTGGGGTGCGAGGCTGCGGGTGATCACGCTGTCGCATGCGATGCTCGATCCGGGGTTCGCGTACTGGTTCGTCGATGACGAGGCCTCCGATGTCTGAGGCCGTCGCGGTGCGCGAAAGTCCCACGGTGCCTTCCGTTCCGGTGCGGCAGGTGTGGGACTGGGTGCGCGGCAATTACGGATTGCTCATCGCGGGTGCGGTACTGCTGGTGGTGCTCGGCTGGGTCGTGCTGCCCGGGGTGTTCGCCGGCGGTGACCCGCTGCACGGCGTGCCGGCGCAGAAGCTGCGCGGGCCGAGCGCGCAACACTGGTTCGGCACCGACAATCTGGGTCGCGATGTGTACACGCGGGTGGTGCACGGCGCGGGCCTGTCGATCAGCGCCACACTCTTCGCGGTGGCGCTGGGCCTGGTGGTGGGTTCGCTGCTCGGTCTGGTGGCCGGCGCCTCCGGCGGTGTGGTCGACAGCGCGATCATGCGGGGCGCCGATGTCCTGCTGTCGATTCCGGATCTGCTGGTATCGCTGGCCCTGATCACCGTGCTCGGCATGGGCACCCGCAATGTGGCCATCGCCGTGGGTGTTTCGCTCATCGCCCGCTTCGCCCGCGTCATGCGCGGCGAGGTGTTGCGGGTGCGGCGCGCCCCATATGTGGAGGCCGCCTTCGCCTCGGGCGTGCGCTGGCACACGGTGCTGCTGCGGCACATACTGCGCAATGCGTACGGCCCGGTGGCCGCGCTCGCCGTCATCGATTTCGGCATGGCTGTCCTGTTCGTCGCCTCGCTGAGCTTCCTGGGTTACGGCGCGGTGCCGCCCACACCCGAGTGGGGCTCGATGGTGTCGGAGGGCCGGAACTTCCTGGCCATCGCCTGGTGGCTCACCACGCTTCCGGGCCTGGTGATCATCGCCCTGGTCCTGGCCACCCAGCGTTTCGCGCGCGCTCTGCAGAAGGACACCCTCCGATGAGCGAATCACTGCTGAGCATTGCCGACCTGCGGGTGGAGTACCAGGGCAGCACCGGCACCACGGCGGCGGTCCGAGGTGTCTCATTGCAGGTCGACGCCGGGGAAACCCTGGCCCTGGTCGGCGAATCCGGTTCCGGGAAGTCCACTCTCGCGCATGCGGTGATCGGGCTGCTCAACGGTGGCGTGATCACCGGCGGTGAGATCACCTTCGCCGGGGAGCGCATCGAACGGGCCACCCAGCGCACGCTGCAGCGCATTCGCGGTGCCCGCATCGGCCTGGTGCCGCAGGACCCTGGAACATCGCTGAATCCGGTGCTGCGCATCGGCGATCAGGTCGGTGAGGTCCTGCGCATCCACGGCCGGGCCGATCGGCGCACCGCGCACCTCGAGGCCGTGCGGATTCTGGAGGAGGCCGGGCTGGACCGCCCGGAACTGCGTGCGCGGCAGTATCCCCAGGATCTCTCCGGTGGACAGCGCCAGCGCGTGCTCATCGGCATCGCCCTGGCCTGCACGCCCGAACTGGTCATCGCGGACGAGCCGACCAGCGCCCTCGATGTCACCGTGCAGCGCCGGATTCTCGACCATCTGGCCGCTCGTACCAGAGAATCCGGCACCGCGGTCCTGTTGATCACCCACGATCTCGGCGTCGCGGCCGAACGCGCCGATCGCATCGCCGTCATGCAGCAGGGCCGCATTGTCGAAATCGGTCCTACCGCACAGGTTCTCGGTGATCCACAGCACGAGTACACGCAGCGCCTCATCGCCGCCGCGCCCAGCCTCGATACCGCGCTTCCGGTGCGCCGGGACCTCGGCTCCGCGCCGCCGCTGCTGTCCGCGACCGGACTGCGCAAGGTTTTCCACATTGCACGGGGAGAATCCGTCACAGCTGTGGATAACATTTCACTGGCGGTCGCACGCGGTGAAACCCTCTCGGTCGTAGGCGAATCCGGATCCGGGAAGTCGACCACCGCGCGTATTGTCGCCCGGCTCACCGAACCCGATGCGGGGACCGTCACCTTCGACGGTCAGGACATCAGCGGACTGCGCGGTGCGCGGCTGCGTGAGTTCCGCCGCCGCATCCAGGTGGTCTACCAGAACCCGTACGTCTCGCTGAACCCGAAGCTGACCGTCGCCAAGATCGTCGGGGAACCGCTGCAGGCCTTCGGAATCGGCGACCGCGCGACCCGCCGGAAGCACGTCGCCGAACTGCTCGATCAGGTGGCACTGCCCAGCGACTACCTCGATCGCCGTCCCGCCGAACTGTCCGGGGGCCAGCGGCAGCGGGTGGCCATCGCCCGGGCGCTGGCGCTGCGCCCGGAGCTCCTCGTACTCGACGAACCCGTTTCCGCACTGGATGTTTCGGTGCAGGCGCAGATTCTCGAACTGCTCGAGCGGCTGCAGGCCGAGCTGAATCTCGCCTACCTCTTCATCTCCCACGATCTGGCCGTGGTCCGGCGACTCGCGGATCGGGTCGCCGTCATGCGCCGGGGCGTGATCGTCGAAACCGCCGCCGCCGTCGACCTTTTCGCGCATCCGCAGCACGAATACACGCGTGAACTGCTCGCCGCCGTGCCCGGCGTGGTTCCCGCTCCTCTGGAAAGGACAGCGTGATGCCGTACTCCCCACCGCTGCTGCTGGGCCTGGAACTGTCCGGTACCGGCGCGCATCCCGCCTCCTGGCGCCGCGCCGATTCGCGTGCCGAGGAGCTGTTCACCGGTGCGTACTGGGTCGATGCCCTGCGGGCCGCCGAGAACGCCGGTATCGATCTCGCCTTCCTGCCCGACTCGTTCACCCTGCAGGCCCCCGGCGCCGCGGTCGGCCGCCTGGATGCCGTGGCCATCGCCGCCCGTGCCGCGGCGGTCACCCGCCGCATCGGGCTGGTGCCGCAGGCCTCGGTCACCCATACCGAGCCCTTCCACCTGTCCAAGGCCATTGCCAGCCTCGATTTCGCCAGCCACGGCCGCGCCGGCTGGGAGGTCGGCGTCTCCGGGGCGGGTGAGGCGAAACTGTTCGGCCGCAAGCCGGAACAGGGCGCGCACTCGCGCTGGTTCGAGGCGGACGAGGCCGTGGAGGTGGTGTCGCGACTGTGGGACAGCTGGGCCGACGATGCCGAGATCCGGGATGTCGCCACCGGCCGCTTCATCGACCGCGACCGGCTGCACTACATCGATTTCACCGGTGACAATTTCGCGGTGAAGGGCCCCTCCATCACTCCGCGCCCGCCGCAGGGGCAGCCGCTGGTCACCATTCGCGCCGACGATCCGCACAGTGCCCGGGTGGCCGTGCACCGTGCCGATCTCATTCGTATCGCCGCCCGTGATCTGGAGACCGCCGCGGCCACCCGTTCGGAGCTGCGGTCTGCCGTGGCCGCCGCCGGCCGGGACCCGAATCAGGTTCGGGTGCTGCTGGATATCGATATCCACCTGGCGCCGACCGCGGACGATGCCGCGATCGATGTGGCCCAGCTGGAGGATTGGACGCCCACCGGAGTTCCTCGCACGGTCTTCCACATCGGCACATCCGCCGAACTGCGCGAACTGCTGTCCGAGGTCGAAACCGAGTGTGCCGCGGACGGAGTGGTGCTGCGGCCGCTGGCGCTCACCGCCGCGCTGCCGTACCTCGCCGCCGTCGCGCCGACCCTGCGTGCGCGGCTCGGCCTCCCGCGCCCCGCCAACCGCTACGCCAGCGCCTGAGGAGAGCCATGCCGGAACATTCGATACGCAAGCAGATTCACCTCGCCGCGCACTTCCCGGGCGTCAATCACAACACCGTCTGGTCCGATCCCGGCTCGGGCAGTCAGATCGACTTCGACTCCTTCGTGCACCTGGCGCGCACCGCCGAGCGCGGGCGCTTCGACTTCTTCTTCCTGGCCGAGGGCCTGCGGCTGCGCGAGCACCGGGGCCGCATCCACGATCTGGATGTGGTGGGCCGCCCGGACACCTTCACGGTGCTGGACGCGCTCGCCGCCGTCACCACGCATCTCGGGCTGGCCGGCACCATCAACACCACCTACAACGAACCCTTCGAGCTGGCAAAGCAATTCGCGTCCCTGGATCATCTCTCCGGTGGCCGTGCGGCATGGAATGCGGTCACCTCGTCGGATGCCTTCACCGGCGAGAACTTCCGGCGCGGCGGCTATCTGGAGCACGCCAAGCGGTACACCCGCGCCGATGAGGTGGTCAATGCCACCCGCGCGCTCTGGGACAGCTGGCCCGCCGACGCACTGGTCGTCGACCGCGAGCGCGGGGTGTTCGCGCAACCAGTGCCGACCGTGCGCTTCGACAGCGACCAGTTCGATATCGACGGCGAATTCGTGCTGCCCCGCAGTCCGCAGGGCTATCCGGTGCAGATCCAGGCCGGCGATTCCGATGAGGGCCGCGAATTCGCCGCCGCCAAGGCCGACGTCGTCTTCAGCGCGCACGGTGAACTCGAGGACGGACAGCGCTTCTACCTCGACGTCAAGGACCGGCTCGCCAAGTACGGCCGCGCCCGTGACGATCTGAAGATCCTGCCCGCGGCGGGATTCGTGCTCGGCGACACCCCGGAGGAAGCGGTGGCCAATGCCCGCCGCATTCGCCGCCAGCAGGTCAGCGGGCCGACGGCCATCGCCTTCCTGGAGCAGGTGTGGGGTCGCGATCTGTCCGCGTACGACCCGGACGGCCCGCTGCCCGATATCGATCCGGTCGACAATCCGGATATCACCCGCGGCCGGGTGCGCCATGCCAAGGACCCGCGTGCGGTCGCCGACGCCTGGCGGGCCAAGGCGCAGGCGGAACAGCTCAGCATTCGCGATCTGATCATCGAAACCACTGCGCGCCAGCAGTTCATCGGCACGTCCCGCGAGGTGGCGGCCGCCATCGACCACCACGTCCAGAGCGATGCCGCCGACGGCTTCGTGCTGGTCCCGCATCTCACACCCACCGGACTCGACGAATTCGTCGACAAGGTGATTCCGGAACTTCAGGAGCTCGGCAGCTTCCGCACCGAGTACACCGGTTCGACCCTGCGCGACCACCTCGGTCTGCGCCATCCGCACCACCGCACCGAAGGAGTACGTGCATCATGACCGCGACCGTCACCGAATTCGAACAGCAGTGGGCCACTTGGCGTTCCGAACGCGAAGCCTGGGCGCGGCAGCCACTGGGCTGGCTGAGCCTGACCGGCCTGCACTGGCTCGGCGAGACCGAGGAGACCATCGAGGGATTGCCTGGCCGCTGGCGCGCCGACCGGGAGAACGTCTATGTGACAGCGGAATCCGCGGTATCCGACACCGCCGAACTCGCCACCCTGCGGCTGGGCGGCGCGGTGCTGCTGGGGACGACCGTGCTCACCCCCGGAGAAGGCGCACCCGGCCTGGAGGTGCGCACCGGCGCCCGGCTCATCGAGGTCATCCGCCGCAGCGGCAAATTCGCGCTGCGCGTGCATGATCCGGCCGCGCCCACCCTGGCCGCCTTCACCGAGATCCCGGCCTACCGGCCCGATCCGCGCTGGGTGGTGACCGGCCGTTTCGAACCGTTCGAGGTGGCGCGCGTGGTCACCACCGGGGCCGTGGTGCCCGGCCTCGAGCACCACCATGTGGCCACCGGCACAGTCACTTTCGAACTGGCGGGCAGCGAGCACAAGCTCGTCGTGTTCGGCAATCAGACCCTCGGCCTGCACCTGCTCATCACCGACGGCACCAGCGGCGTCACCACCTACGGCGGCGCGCGCCGGGTGGACCTCTCGCGCCCCGCGCCCGACGGCACCCTGATCATCGACTTCAACCGAACCCTCAATCTGCCCTGCGCCTTCACCGATTTCGCCACCTGCCCGATCGCACCGGCCGAGAACCGGTTGCGGGTGGATATCGAAGCGGGCGAGCAGGATCCGCGACGGGAGCAGCTGTCATGACCATTCCACTCTCGGTTCTGGACCTCTCGCCCATCAGCGCCGGCTCCGATGTCCGCCAGGCACTGCGCAATACCATCGATCTGGCGCGCCAGGCCGAACGCTGGGGCTACAACCGGTTCTGGATCGCCGAACACCACTTCGTCTCGGTGGCCAGTTCTGCGCCGACCACCCTGATCGGCCTGATCGCGGCCGCCACCGAATCCATTCGGGTGGGCACCGCGGCCGTGCAACTGGGGCACCACACCTCGGTGTCGGTGGTGGAGGCGTTCGGCACCGTCGACGCGCTGTACCCCGGTCGTCTCGATCTGGGTCTGGGTCGCTCCGGGCACCGTGGTGACCAATTGCGCTCCGCCGGAGTGCCGCCGGTGCCGAGTCCGGATCGGCCGGTCCAGATCCGCGACGGGGTGGTGCTGCCGCCGCCGTTCAGACCCGGCCAGCTGCTCGACACCACCCGTATCGCAGCGGGTTTGGAGGCGCTGAACCTGCCCGGTGCGCAGGCGCTGCCCTACTCGCAGCAGGTGCAGCAGATCCGCGATCTGCTGGAGGGCACCTACACGGGCAGCGACGGGGTGCCGCTGCACGCCGTCCCCGGCGAGGGCGCGGAGGTGCAGCTGTGGCTGTTCGGCAGCAGCGGCGGCGAAAGCGCCCAGCTGGCAGGACAGTCGGGGCTGCCCTTCGCCGCCAACTATCACGTCTCGCCCGGCACCATCGTGGAGACGGTGGAGGCGTACCGCGCGGCCTTCCGGCCCTCGGCCCGCTACCCCCGGCCGTATCTGGTGGTGTCCGCGGATGTGGTGGTGGCAGAGGATGATGCGACTGCCCAGCACCTGGCCTCCAGCTACGGCCACTGGGTGTACAGCATTCGCAGTGGCGCCGGTGCGGCCGAATATCTGGACCCCGCCGCCGCGCCGCCGCTCACCGGTCCGCAGCGCCGCCTGGTCGACGATCGTGTCACCACCCAGTTCGTCGGGTCGGCCGCCTCGGTCGCCGAGCGACTGCGCGCACTGCAACAGCTCACCGGCGCAGACGAACTCGTGATCACCAGCGTCACCCACGATCACGAGGATCGGCTGAACTCGCACCGCCTGCTCGCCCGCGAATGGGGACTGTCGCACATTCGCGCGGCCTGAGATCTCTCCGCTGCTCGCCGAGGAAGGGGACTCCGTACGCGAGCGGAGGGAGAAGCCGCATCTGCGCCAATGGGCCGACCGTAGATGCGGCACAGGATCGGGCCCGGGCCGTGGACCGCCCGGGCCCGATCCGCTATATCCGGCGAGCGCTATCCCGTTGTGCCGCTCACGAAATCGTCATGATGCGGCCCGTTGAATACGTCCCATGAAGAAAACACTCACCATCGCCGCCCTCGCCCTCGCCGCCGCCGGTCTGGGCGCCGGACTGGCCAATGCCGAGACGCTGCAGGTCGATGGCAGCTACGCCTCCGCCGCAGGCTGCGACGCGGACGGTTCCAACGGCAGCTTCCACGCCAACGGTGTGCAGCTGCGCGGCGAAGACGGCTGGCAGTACCGCTGCGACCAGGGTAGCGACGGCCAGTGGTACATGACCATCTTCCGCTGACCTGAAGCACGCTGTGGCTTGAAGCACGGAATGGCCCGGCCGACATAGCGGCCGGGCCATTTCCGTATTCAGGACTCCGTCATCCCGGCATGCTTGTGGCCGGGATCCAGACCCTCAGGCGTACAAGGACTTTCAGCGGCCGGTGCGGGTGGCGCGGCGCATGGCCGAGACCGGATCGGCGTAGAAGACGCTGAGCGAGGTCACGGCGGCGGCGAACTCCTGCACCCGGCCACCGAAGCGGCTGATGCGCAGATCGGCGGCGGGCAGCGTGGTGCTCTCCGCGAAAGCCTTTGCCACCCGGTCCATTCCGGGGCGGTAGCCGGTGAAGGCCTGGCCGCCCAGCACCACGCGATCCGGATTGAACATATCCCGCACCAGTGCCGCGGTGCGGCCGAGGATTTCGGCGCGCTCGAGCAGCAGATCGCGCGCGGCGACCGAACCGGAGTCGGCGGCGCGGTACAGATCGGTGATCACCGGGCGGCGCGGGGCCTCCGGCTTGGGCAGTACGCCCTGGCGCACCGCACGCTCCAGGAAGAAGCGCTCACCGATGGTGGCCTCCAAGCAGCCGCGCCGGCCGCAGGTGCAATCGGCATCCGAGCCGGTCGGCAGGTGCGCGATGGAACCGGGGCCATTGGCGGGGGTATGCACCCGATCATGCAGTGTCACCGCGATACCCGCGGTTTCGCGCGCGTAGATGTAGAGGCTGCTGCCCGGGCGCGGTCCCTCGCCCGGCTCCCGGCCGGCGAGCAGCAGTTCGGAGGCCGCCATCGCCTCGACATGCGCCGAGACCGACACCGGCAGATCGAGAATGCTGCTGAAGACGGCGGCGACGGGCGCGGCCTGCCAGCCGAGCCGCGGGTGATCGACCACGCCGGCCGCCGGATCTACCCGGCCGGCCAGCGCCACGCCGGTCCACAGCGGGCGGCGGCGCGGCAGTCGATCCAGGAAGGCCTTGGCGCTGCGCGCCACTATGGTCAGCGCCGCGTCCTGACCTGTTTGTGGAGTGGCGATTTCGAGCCCGCCGAGAATCTTGCCGGACAGATCCGCGGCCACGATGCGGGTGAGGGTGGAGCCGATGTGCACACCTACGGTGACATACGAATCGGTATCGACCTCGAAGGGCACGCGGGGACGGCCGACCGCGCCGGAGGCGGTGAGATCGGCGCGCTCGCGCAGCAGTCCGACCGAAAGCAGTGCCGACACTTGGCGATTCACGGTGGCAATGCTGAGTCCGGTGGACTGTGCGGCGATATCGCGGAAGATCGGACCGCGGGCGGCGGCGCGCAGTACGGCGGCCGCCGGGTTATCGGTGATGCGCAGCTCCGGCGGCACCGCGGGCCGGGCCGGAGCCAGGCGCGCGGTGGTGACGGAGGCGGAATGGGTGCGTTCGAGCGTGGGGCTGGTCATTTCGAAGTCCTCGCTGCAGTCCCGCGTATAGCCGACGGGACGGATGCCTAGATGAAAAATTCAGCGGGGGCAGCGAGGATGCCCGGACTCGAGTGAATCGGGGAATCAGTACTCGGCTGCGCGACGGCAGGGACAACACAGTTCCCGCTGCCGTGGCAGCCGTACACCCAGCGCAACGGTCACATACGTGACGTGCGCGGCATGGGGACGGCTTGCAGACATGCATTCAAGTTAACACTGCACTCGAGCCGAACGGAATCCATCTGTCCACATCTCGAGAAATGAGTGGCAGCTCACTCGACACCACTCCACTCCTCGGCCGGTACCCGCACACGCATTCCGATCAGCGTGATTACAAGTCACAGCCCAGGTCGGCGGGGTGGCGCAATAGCCGGAATCCCGCGCATCTCGGCTGGCGGGGCCGCTCGGCAGGCGGCGCATAACCCGGGGGACAGGTGACCGTCCGCACGCACTCCCGCCGTGGTCGGCCGCATCGCCTCTACAGTCTGTAGCCGCAGGTCAAAGGCGGAAAGGAGATGAAGTGTCGCCGGAACCAGTACCGCTGCGCCGGGCCGATCGGGCCCGCCAGGTCGCCGATATCGTGCGCCAGCAGATTCACGCGGGGGCATTCGACAGCGCACTGCCGTCGGAGCCGGAGCTGGCCGCCGAATTCACCGTCTCCCGCAATACCGTTCGCGACGCGCTCGCCCTCCTCAAGGACGAGGGCCTGATCGAACGCGCGCCCAAGATCGGCACCCATGTGGCCCGGCGCAAATACGACCACGGGCTGGACGCACTGCTCGGCCTGAAAGAGACACTGCGCGGGTACGGCGAGGTCCGCAACGAGGTGCGCGCCGCCACCCGGGTGAACCCGCCGCCGGCCGTTGCCCGCAAATTGCAGCTGGAGCCCGGACAGCAGGCTGTATATATCGAGCGGCTCCGGTACTTCGGCGATCTGCCGCTCAGCCTGGACCTCACCTATCTCGTTCCCGATATCGGCGAGGAGGTCATCACCCGCGATCTGGAGACGAACGACGTGTTCGCGCTCATCGAACAGATCAGCGGCGGCCCGCTCGGCGCGGCCGATCTCGCCCTCGAAGCCATTACCGCCGACGCGCATTCGGCCGCCACCCTGCAATTGCCCGAGGGCGGCGCCGTGCTGTTGCTGGAGCGCCTGACCAAGCTCGAGGACGGCCGCCCGGTCGACCTCGAATACATCCGGATGCGCGGCGACCGGATCACCATGCGCGGCAGCCTCACCCGGCCGCCCGAAGGCACCGATTGGAGGCTGATCTGAATGGCTCTCGTCAATCAGCGCACCGATGTTCCCGTGACCATCGACGAATCCCTCTGCATTCAGGGCTGCACGCTCTGCGTGGAGATCTGCCCGCTCGATTCACTGGCGATCAATCCCGAGAACGGCAAGGCCTTCATGCATGTGGACGAGTGCTGGTACTGCGGCCCGTGCGCGGCGCGCTGTCCCACCGGCGCGGTCACCGTCAATATGCCCTATCTGCTGCGCTGAAGGATCGTTCCCCATGAAGTACCGCACCGCCCGCCTGGCTGCGGTGGCACTGGCCGCTGCCCTCTCGTTCACCGTCTCCGGTTGCTCGCTCGATTCGAGTGGCGGTGGCAATACCGTGAAGCTGGTCATCGGCTACCAGTCCAAGACCATCAATACCGTCACCGCCGGAACCCTGTTGAAGGCCAAGGGATTTCTGGAGCAGCGGCTGAACGATCTGACCGCGCACGGCGGCCCGAAATATCAGGTGGAGTGGCAGGACTACGACACCGGCGCACCCATCACCGCGCAGATGGTGGCGGAGAAGATCGATATCGGCTCCATGGGCGACTATCCGCTGCTCATCAACGGTTCTCGCACCCAGGCCAATGAGCGAGCGAAGACCGAACTGGTCTCCATCACCGGATACAACCCCAAGGGCGCGTTGAACATGGTGGTGGTCGCGCCGGATTCGAAGGCGCAGTCGATCAAGGATCTGGCCGGACAGAAGGTGTCGACCAGTGTCGGCTCCGCCGGGCACGGCACCCTGGTGCAGGCGCTGGGCCGGGCGGGCATCGACCCCAAGTCCGGGGTGGAGGTGCTCAACCAGCAGCCGCAGATCGGCTCCTCGGCGCTGGAATCCGGTCAGGTGGCGGCGCTTTCGCAGTTCGTCGCCTGGCCCGGCCTGCTGGTCTTCCAGAACAAGGCCAAACTGCTCTACGACGGCGCGGAGCTGAACGTACCCACCTTCCACGGCGTGGTGGCCCGCCGCGACTACGCGAAACAGCACCCGGAGGTGCTCGATGCCTTCCTGCGCGCACAGTTGGACGCGACCGACTTCATTCACCAGCAGCCCCTGGAGGCGGCCAAGATCGTCGCGGACAACTCCGGGCTGGCCCAGGAGGTCGTGTACCTCTACAACGGGCCGGGCGGAACCTCCTTCGACGCCACGCTGAAGCCGAGCCTGCTGGACGCCTTCAAAGGCGATGTGCCGTACCTGAAGTCGATCGGCGACTTCGCGGATCTGGATATCGACAAATTCGTCGACGACACCGCGCTGCGGCAGGCCTTCCAGGAATCCGGCGCGAATTACGATGCGACACTGAGCAATAGCGCCAATCCGGCGCTCATCTCGGGTACCGACCCGGTGAGCAACCGCCCCGCGTCCAACCCCGCACTGGCCGGAGAGATCTGGTTCGCCGGATCCGACACCACCCAGCCCGCCGCGGACCCCACCAGCCTGCTGCGTGCCATCAAACAGGCCCGCGCCCAGGGCAAAACCGTCCGCGCCGCCTACATCCCGGACGCCGAACTCGGCACCCGCTGGTTCGCCGACAAATCCCTCTGGGTCCGCGACGGCGAAACCTACCTCCCCTTCACCACCCCCGCTGCGGCCCAGCGCTACCTGGCCGCGCATCCGTCGGGTGTGACGGTCTCGTACGACCAGGCGGTCAGCGAGGTCCGGCAGTGACCGCCCCCGTCATCCCGGTGCGATCGACCCCCGTCATCCCGGCGCGCTTTTGGCCGGGATCCACGGAAACCCGCCGGCCCGCTACCCGTGTGGATCCCGGCCGAAAGCATGCCGGGATGACGAGGGTGCGGGGCCACGCTGGAAATGCGGGGGTTGGGCGATGAGTACGTCAACCGCGGTTCGGGTCGATATCGGTGCGGCAGTGGGGGAGCGGGCGGCTGTTGCGAGTAGTCCGCACCGGGCCCAGGGTGTGTGGCGATCTCGGCTGGTTCGGCTGGCCTCGGTGGCGGTGGCCATCGGGGCGTGGCAGTTCTTGACTGCCAATCACATTCGGGTGTGGGTGCGGTTCGATACCTTGCCCACCGTCACCGAGATTGTGCAGGCGTTCCGGCATCAGCTGGGGACCGATACGTTCTATCTGGATCTCGGGCAGTCGCTCATTCGGATTCTCACCGGGTTCGGGCTGGCCGCTGTTGCCGGAGTGACAACCGGTGTGGCGCTGGGGCGTTCGCGGTGGTTCGCGAATATTGTCGGGCCGCTCACCGAGCTCGCGCGGCCGATTCCGGCCATTGCGCTGGTACCGGTGGCGATTCTGCTCTTTCCCGATGACGAGGCGGGGATCGTGTTCATCACCTTCCTCGCGGCTTTCTTTCCGGTCATGGTGTCCACCCGGCATGCGGTGCGCGCTCTCCCGACCATCTGGGAGGACTCGGTGCGCACGCTCGGCGGCAGTCGCTGGGATGTGCTGCTGCGAGTTGTGCTGCCGGGCAGTCTTCCCGGTGTCTTCAGCGGACTGTCGGTGGGCATCGGCGTGGCCTGGATCTGCGTGGTCTCCGCGGAGATGATCTCCGGACGGCTCGGTGTGGGCTACCGGACCTGGCAGGCGTACACCATCGTCGATTACCCGGGCGTCTTCGTCGGCATCATCACCATCGGGGTGCTGGGGTACGGCACCTCTGCCGCCGTCGAGCTCCTCGGTCGCCGCGTCACGCACTGGCTCCCGCGCGTCCCGGAGGTGGCGAAATGAGCGGCATCGGCATGAACCTGCGACTGGATCGAATCGACCTGTCCTACACCGGAACACCGGTCATCGTCGACCTGTCCCTGGAGGTGCGCCCGGGGGAGATCCTCATCCTCACGGGACCGTCCGGCTGTGGAAAGTCCACGGTGCTGCGCGCATTCGCCGGACTGCTGCGACCGGACGCCGGTCAGGTGCTGGCCGACGGCACGCAGGTCACCGGAACTTCCCGCGACCGCGCGGTCGTCTTCCAGGACAATGCGCTGCTGCCCTGGCGCACCGTGCGCTCGAATATCGAACTGGCCCTGAAACTCCGGGGCGAACCGCGCGCCGGGCGAAAAGCCATGGCGGAGCGCTGGATCGAAGAGATCGGCCTGACCGGATTCGCCGACTTCCTGCCCAAGAGTCTCTCCGGCGGCATGCGGCAGCGCGTACAGCTCGCACGCGGCCTCGCGGGCGCACCGCGCTCGGTCCTCATGGACGAACCGTTCGGGGCGCTCGATTCGCAGACCCGCGCCACCATGCAGCGCCTGCTCGTGGACACCTGGCAGACCCATCCGACCACCCTCGTCTTCGTCACCCACGATGTGGACGAGGCGCTGCTGCTCGGCGATCGGGTCGCCGTCCTCGGCCGCGCCGGTGAACCCCTGCGCGCCCTGCTGGAGGTGCCGCAACCGCGCGCCGTGGGCGTCGACCGCTCCTCGCTGCGCGCCGAAATCATTACCGCCCTGGATCATTCGGGCGATCTCGCCGCCCTCTGAGGGCGCCGATCCCCGACCGATTCCCGACCGAATGTTGGTGTGCTGATGGAGATTCCCGATCTGGCCGAGACCACCCGTCTCGACTGCGATGTGCTCGTCATCGGCGGCGGCACCGCCGGCACCATGGCCGCGCTCACCGCCGCCGAACAGGGTGCGAACGTCCTGCTGCTGGAGAAGGCGCATGTGCGGCACTCCGGTGCGCTCGCCATGGGGATGGACGGTGTCAACAATGCCGTCATCCCCGGCAAGGCCGAACCCGAGGACTACGTCGCCGAGATCACCCGCGCCAATGACGGAATCGTCAACCAGCGCACCATCTATCAGACCGCGACCCGCGGTTTCGCCATGGTGCAGCGGCTCGAACGCTACGGCGTGAAATTCGAGAAGGACGCCTACGGCGAGTACGCGGTGCGGCGCGTGCACCGCTCCGGCTCGTATGTGCTGCCCATGCCGGAGGGCAAGGACGTCAAGAAGGCGCTGTATCGCGTGCTGCGGCAACGCAAGATGCGCGAGAAGATCCAGATCGAGAACCGGCTCATGCCGGTGCGCGTCCTCACAGAGAACGGCCGCGCGGTCGGCGCTGCCGCATTGAACACGCGCACAGGCGAATTCGTCACGGTGGCGGCGAAGGCGGTCATCCTGGCGACCGGCCCCTGCGGTCGTCTGGGCCTGCCCGCGTCCGGATACCTCTACGGCACCTACGAGAACCCCACCAATGCGGGCGACGGCTATGCCATGGCCTACCACGCCGGTGCGGAGCTCTCGGGTATCGAATGCTTCCAGATCAACCCGCTCATCAAGGATTACAACGGGCCGGCCTGCGCCTATGTCGCCAATCCGTTCGGCGGCTATCAGGTCAACGCACTCGGGGAACGCTTCGTCGACTCCGACTACTGGTCCGGTCAGATGATGTCGGAGGTGAAGCGGGAGATCGAATCCGCCCGCGGGCCCATCTATCTCAAGGTTTCACACCTGTCGACCGAGACCCTGGACGCGCTCGAGGGCATTCTGCACACCACCGAACGACCCACTCGCGGCACCTTTCACGCCAATCGCGGGCACGACTACCGCACCCACGATATCGAGATGCACATCTCCGAAATCGGTTTGTGCAGTGGACATTCCGCATCCGGTGTGTGGGTCGACGAGAATGCGCGCACCACGGTGCCCGGCCTCTATGCCGCAGGTGATCTGGCCTGCGTACCGCACAACTACATGATCGGCGCCTTCGTCTACGGCGATCTGGCCGGTGCGCATGCCGCGAGCACCCTCGCCGACACCCCGGCCCCGGTGGAACTGCCCGCCGATCAGATCGCCGCCGCGCACGAACTCGTCTATCAGCCGCTGCGCAATCCCGACGGCCCGCCGCAGCAGCAGGTGGAATACAAGCTGCGCCGCTTCGTCAATGACTATGTGGCCCCGCCGAAGACGGCCACCAAACTGTCCCTCGCCATCGAGACCTTCGACCGCATGCTCGACGACCTGAACGCCATGGGCGCGCAGACTCCGCACGAGCTCATGCGCTGCGCCGAGGTCAGCTTCATTCGCGACTGCGCCGAAATGGCCGCCCGCTCCTCGCTCACCCGCACCGAATCGCGCTGGGGGCTCTACCACGAGCGCGCCGACCTGCCCGAGCGTGACGATGTCGAATGGCGATACCACCTCAACCTGCGCAAGAACGCCGACAATGAGATGGAATTCCTGAAGCGGCCGGTCGCACCGTATTTCGTACCGGTCCCCGGACTCGACGATCTGCCCTCCGCCGATGACACCGTCATCCCGGTGGCGCAGCCCGCGCTCGTGGGAAGTCCGCCCAACCTGAATACCGCGCCCGCGACGGTCGGCGCCGCCGCATCCGCTCCCGGGAAGAAGCCTGTCGCTCCACGAATCGCGCTGCTGCTCAGTCTGGATTCGCCGTCCGTCGCCGAACTCGCGTCCTTCCTGGAGGATCCGGACCCGCAGGTGCGCGCCACCGCGATATCGGTACTCACCGAGGGCACCCCGGACGGCTTCGGCGACCGCCTCATCGCCGCACTCGCCGATTCCGATGTGACGGTGCGCAGTTCGGCCGTTGCCGGACTCCGCGAGCTGGTGGAGATCCTGCCGGGCGCCGAGGACCTGGCCACGCACGCCGATTCTCCCGATCCGGCTGTGCGCGCCGCGGTCATCGATCTGCTGCGCGCGCTGCACGCGGGTTCGGTCGAACTGTTCACCAAGGCCGCCGTGGACGGTGACCACCGCGTTCGCATCGAAGCGGTCAACGGGCTCGTCTCCCTGGACGAATGGTCCGCGCTGGCCACCGCCGCACACGATGAGAACCGCGAAGTGCGCATTGCCGCCGCACGCGGTCTGGCCACCGTCGGCCTCGGCGGAATCGAGGCCATCCGCGCCCTCATCCCGGACCGCGACCCGCTGGTGCGCGCCGCCGCCCTCACCGCCCTCGCCCGGCTCGGCAATGCCGAGGACACCGCCACACTGGCCGCAGCGCTGCGTGATTCGGCCTGGCAGGTCCGCGAAGGCGCGGCCCGAGGCCTGCCCTCGGCGGGCCCCGATGCGTCAGCAGAACCGCTACAGGCCGCCCTCGCCGACGTTCATCCGGACGTCCGCAAGGCTGCCGTCCTCACCCTCAGCAGCTGGCCCGAATCCGCCACCGCCCGCGTCACCCTGGAATCCGCCCTGGAGGACACCGACGCCGACGTTCGCGCCTACGCCCGCCGCGCCCTGGCCGTCCACGCCGGGACCTGACCGAGCCGACCGTCATCCCGGCCTGCTTTCGGCCGGGATCCACACCGGCCGACGGACTTAGTTGAACAGGTGCTCCAACTCCGTAATGAAGAAGGGGAAGTGGGCGGCGAAGCGGTGCAGGTCGCGGTCGCCTTCGAAGCCGCCGAACCAGTAGAGGCCGGGGGTGCCGTCGGCGGTGGGGTCCAGTTCGCGGAAGGTGCGCACCCACTGGTCGGTGCGGCGCCCGGCCACCATGAAGGGCAGGGCGCGGGAGAACACCATCTCCTGATCCGGTGCGGGAATCTGCTGCGGCACAACCGCATCCAGACCGCGCAGCATCGCCTGCACCCGGCCGGTCAGCTCCCGGCCCAGTGCCGTGCGGGACGGGAGATAGCGGGGGAGCAGCAGGGCGGCCACGCCGGCGAGCGCGAGCGCCACACCGATCAGCGCATGTCCCGGGCCCAGCGCCAGTCCGATGGTGGTGGCCACGCCGGCGACGATCAGCGCGACGCCCAGCCAGAATTCGAAACCGCGCCGGGTGCGATCGATGAAAGCCCCACGCGCCGTGGCATCGTCGATGAGCGCCTTGCGCACCGCGGTCGCGGGCACCTTGCCGCTGAGCTCCGACAGCAGCACCGAATCCGTGCCCTCGGGCAGCAGCACCGAGTACACCGTCCGCTCGTAAGCGGTCAGCTGCTCATCCGCTGGGTTCATCCGAGTGATCCGCCAGGCCGAATCACCTACGGCCGCAATCCAGACATAGCTGCGAACCGCCAGGTCCACCACGGTCGCCGCCATATCGGGGGCGTCCACATGGCCGTCCACCAGCAGTCCGGCGGTCCCGGGCAGTACCGCGTCCGGTGAGCTGAATTCCACCCGATTGCCCTCGCGCAGCAGCGGATCGAGCGTTTCGGTTCCGCCCGGAGTCGTGCGCCGCGCCCACACCACATATCCGGCGGCGGCCGCGAGCGCGGCCAGCAGCACCGCGAATGCCGCCAGCACCGGACCGGTTACCGAAAACGGCCCGGGCGCATTGTCATCCGCGATATCGGCATTCGCCTTCACGGTGCCCGCCGGCACCTGCAGCGTGACATCGATGACGTCGCCCTTGTGCAGGTCGGTCTTGTCCAGATGCGCGACGCCGTCCGGCTCGACCCGAATATCCGCGCAGTCCTCCGGCTTTCCGGGCGGGCCGATGGTGCACTTGGTGACGCCCATGCGGAAATCGGGACTGGTCACGGTGACGCTGATGGACGCCACATCGGTATTCAGGACGCCGGTCCAATGGAACAGCTGCGCACCCGTGGTCTCGGTGACCGTGTTGTGCACCGTGTACTTGAACGTCACCTGCCCGGGCCGGGCATCGAGGGTGAACCGGTCGTCCGCGACCGCCGCATCACCGTCGCCGTCGGCCTTGATATCGGTGACCTGGAAATTGCGCTGCACCGCATCGGTGACCTGCACCCGCAGCGGCAGCACCTGCCGGAACTCGCTGCCCGCAGGCACTTCCACGGTTTCGGTGACGCGCAGCAGACCGTCGTCGCCGAGATCGACATCGGCGGTGATCCGCACACCGTCGCTGGGCTGCGCATGTGCGGCAGGCGCGATTACTCCTGCCAGAGCGAGCAGCAGCGCGACGAGAGCGCCCCCCCGAAAAATCTGCATGGAAGGTTACTTTAGACAGCTTGCTATTCTTCCTCAGCGGCTGTCGGATATCGCAGAGAACGAGGGGGTGCGGGGGATGACTCGCCCACCGTCCGGATACGGACCGATTCCCCCCGGGGGTTGGCCGCCCCAACCCGATCCACGACGCCCGCAGCAACCCGGATATCCCGGACAACACGGACAGCCGCCGGGGCAGCCGATGCAGCCGTCCGGACCCACCGCACCGCCCACTGGATTTCCGGCACAGCCCGGCTATCCACAACAGCGGCCGGTTTATCCACAGCGACAGGGGCTTCCGCCACAGCAGGGCTACGGTCCGCCGCCCGGATACCGTCCGCCCGGCTACGGCCCGCCGATGCAACCCGCCTACCGGCAGCCCCTGCCGCCGCCGACCGCGGGCTTCCAGATCGGCATGCCCCCGCCGCAGCGCCCGGCGCCGCCGCGCCGCGGGCGCTGGGGCGCACTGGTTGTCATCTTCGTGCTGCTGGTGACCGCCGCCCTGGTGCGCACCGCCGTGTCCCACGGCCTGAACAACCTCGGCGCCGGTAGCCCCGGTGACAAGGTGCAGACCACCTATACGAACTCACCCGACGATAACGCCGGCGTCCCCAAGACCTCGGACAATCCGCTGGTCACCGATGACAGCTACACACTGGTCCCCGAACACTGCAACTACTCGCCGTGGGGCACCCAGGTCGACACCGCGCGCAAGTTCTTCGAAACGGCCGCAAGCTGTCTCGCCGAAGCCTGGAAGCCGCTCTTCGACGACATCAAGCTGCCGTTCGTACCGCCCAAGCTGAATGTCTCGGCGACCACCAGCGGTATCACCACCCTGTGCACGGGTAACAGCACCAACTTCGCCGCGTTCTACTGCTCGGCCGACCAGACCATCTACATGCCGGTCAGCCAGTTGCAGACCGATATCTACAAGGACAACTGGGTCGTCTACCTGTCGGTGTTCGCGCACGAGTACGGGCATCACGTCCAGGCGGAATCCGGCATTCTCGGCAAGGTGCATCAGGAGCGCCGCGATGCCGGCGCGACCAGCGCCACCGGGCTCGAGCTCTCCCGCCGAACCGAATTGCAGGCCAACTGCTTCGACGGCATGTTCCTGGCGTCCTCGAACAACGGCGGCTCACTGACCTCCGCGCAGGCCGGTGTGGCGCGCAACGATATGTTCCATCGCGGCGACGCCCCCGGCGATATGCGCGACCACGGAACCTCGAACAACGGCGGCACCTGGTGGTCGCTCGGTTACGACAAAAACCGTACGGCGCAGTGCAATACGTTCGGCGCCGCCGCGAACAAGGTGAACTGACCCGGAGAACTCAGTGCCCGAATGGGCCGTCGCCGAGGCGTCGCGGTGCGCCGTGCCCGTGCACACCCTCGGCGTACGCGGTCTCCGCGTGCAGTGCGAAGTCGATGCCGCCGATCTCGTCCTCGCGGCTGACCCGGAAGCCGATGGTCCTGTCGATCAGCTTGCCCAGTGCGAAGGTCACCCCGAAGGCGAAGGCCGCCACCACGATCACGCCCACCGCCTGCTTGCCCAGCTGACCGAGTCCGCCGCCGTAGAGCAGGCCCTGCGGGCCGTTGTCACCGGTCATCGCCCGATTGGCCAGGAAGCCGATGAGCAGGGTGCCCACAATGCCGCCGACGAAGTGCACGCCGACCACATCGAGCGAATCGTCGTAGCCGCCCTTGAACTTCCAGCCCA
Organism: Nocardia sp. NBC_01327; assembly: GCF_035958815.1. Taxonomy (NCBI): domain Bacteria; kingdom Bacillati; phylum Actinomycetota; class Actinomycetes; order Mycobacteriales; family Nocardiaceae; genus Nocardia; species Nocardia sp. NBC_01327. The sequence continues at coordinate 817,412 of NZ_CP108383.1, forward strand.
CCGCGAACGAACACACCAGGCCCGCAACCAGACCCACGATCAGCGCGCCCATGGTGTTCGTGTAACCGCAGGACGGGGTGATGGCGACCAGACCGGCCACCGCACCCGAGGCCGCACCGAAGGTGGTCGGCTTACCGTCGCGAATCTGCTCGACGATGAGCCAGCCCAGCATGCCGAGGCAACCCGCGACCAGGGTGTTCAGGAAGACCGCTGCCGCAGTGCCATTGGCGGCCAGCGCCGAACCGGCATTGAATCCGAACCAGCCGAACCACAGCAGGCCCGCGCCCAGCAGTACGAAGGGCAGATTGTGCGGGCGCATGGCATCCATCTTGAAGCCGACCCGCGGACCCAGCACCAGCGCCAGGGCGAGCGCCGAAGCGCCCGAGGCGATCTCGACCACCAGGCCGCCCGCGAAGTCCAGGGTGCCCAGCGAGGCCAGCCAGCCGTCCGGGGTCCACACCCAGTGCGCGATGGGTGCGTACACGATGAGCGCCCAGACCGGTACGAAGATCATCCACGCGGAGAACTTGGCGCGATCGGCAATGGCGCCGCTGACGAGGGCGACGGTGAGAATGGCGAAGGTCAGCTGGAAGGTGACGAACAGCAGCTCCGGAATTCCGCTCGCGGCGTGCACGGTCTTCGGGTCGATTCCCGAAAGTCCGATATGTCCGAGATTTCCGATAAGCCCGCCGCCCGCATCATCACCGAACGCGAGGCTGTACCCCGCGATCAGCCACGCCACCGTCACCAGCGGAATGGAAATGAAGCTCATCATGAGCATATTGAGCACACCGCTGGAGCGCACCATGCCGCCGTAGAAGATGGCCAGCCCCGGCGTCATGAGCAGCACCATGGCCGTGGCTGCGAGCAGCCAGGCCGTGGCCGCCGGGTCGATGGTCGTAGTCATGGAGTAACTCCCTTCGCGCGTTATCGCGTTGCAGGGAAGTTACCGAATCCTCACGTTTCGGCGCTGTTACGAAAATGAGGAATCGGATACCTGTCCGTAACAGCCTCAGCTATTGCGTTCCCGGCCTTTACGGGCCAGGGCGCGCATTCCGCGCGGTCCCGGCACGGGCAGGTCGTCCTCGAGGGCCATCCACTCGGCCGTGGTCAGCCACCGCTGCTGTGCCCGGGCATCGGCTGTGTCATTGAACACCCGCCGCCCGCGATCGTCGCGCAGCTCGTAGGCCAGCACCGACCAGCGCGGGGGCCGGCCGTTCTCGGCCACTTGATCGCGCAGATACGCGGTGACCAGGGCGCCGAGCGTATTCACCGGCCGCAGCGATACCCGATTGCCGTACCGCGCGGCATGGAAACGCCTTCCGGCGCACAGGGATCGGGGTGTCGCGCTGTAGGCGATCCAGCCGGCGCGTTGCGCCCGCTCGATCAACCACAGATGTTTGACCGCGGCGGGCGGGATATCGCCGACCCGATCGCGGATGAGGTCGAAGACCGGTTCCGACAGCAGGATGTCGCGCCGCGTCGGCCCGGTGCCGTGCGCGGTCCAGTACTCGTCGGTGAGTTTGGCCAGCACCCGGCCGAAATCCTCGACGCTGCGCTGCGCGCGGCGGCCCAGGCGTTCGATGCGCTCTGCCTCGGCGCGCATATCGTTCTGCACGATGAGGGTCTGGATGGCCGCGAGCGTCGGCACCTGGCCGCGCTGTAGCAGCTCCAGAATGGCGCCCGCTGTCGCCGGATCGGCCGCTGCCGATACCGGTAGCGAAGCGCGCTTGATGTCGTAGTTCTCTGGGCTGATGGCTCGACTGAGCAATCCGACCGCGGCGAGATCGCCGGCGAATTCGGTGCTGGAGAGCCAGGCTTCTGCAATGTCGTCGTGCGACGGCACGGGGAGTTCCTCCGGAAAATTTGGTTGTGCCCCGGTCGGGATGAGGGACCGGCCGGGGCCACCAACCTGATGAAGGTTTGGCTACCGAAGTTGCCGATGTCCACGGTAGCCAAACGATTGCGATCTTGCTGCATCGGTTGATGTGATCGTTATGTCCGGTCTGCCGAGTTGAAACCGAATGCGCATCCGTAAATGGTGATCTTGGGTGGAGGCCGCGTCCGGCTATCGCCTCAGGAGGACGCGCTAAGAATTTGCTCGCTTGGACAACCAATACCGAGTTCAGTCCGGTCGGTATCGAACAGGCGCGCAGATTGCATGTGACATACGCCACATGAATGTCAGGTTTAGGTTTGTCACCCCATGTTCGCGGCCCGCCCGGGTCTGGACTGACGTAGTGGGGGAGCGAAGCGGAGGAGCGGAGGAGGGAAGGCCCGGGTAACAGGGCCGCGAACCCGCCGCAGCGAAGCGGAGGCAATGAAACAGAGTGTCGGAGGTACTCGGTACCCTCAGAAGCCGTGGCTCTGTACCGGAAGTACCGACCGGCAACGTTCGCTGAAGTGGTGGGGCAGGAGCACGTCACCGATCCCCTGAGTACCGCGCTCGACACCGGGCGGATCAGTCATGCCTACCTGTTCTCCGGACCGCGCGGATGTGGCAAGACCTCCTCCGCGCGCATCCTGGCGCGCTCGCTCAACTGCGTGGAGGGTCCGACCTCCACACCGTGCGGGGTCTGCCACTCCTGTGTCGCGCTGGGCCCCGGCGGGTCCGGCAATCTCGACGTCATCGAGCTCGACGCCGCCAGTCATGGTGGTGTCGACGACACCCGGGAACTGCGCGATCGCGCCTTCTACGCCCCGGCCGAGTCCCGGTACCGCGTCTTCATCGTCGATGAGGCGCACATGGTGACCACCGCGGGCTTCAATGCGCTGCTCAAGATTGTCGAAGAGCCGCCCGCCCACCTGATCTTCGTCTTCGCCACCACCGAGCCGGAGAAGGTCCTCCCGACCATTCGCTCGCGGACCCACCACTACCCGTTCCGGCTGCTCCCGCCCGCCACCATGCGCGGTCTGCTCGGCAAGATCTGCGACCAGGAGAACGTCCAGGTCGAAGAGTCCGTGTACCCCTTGGTGATTCGGGCCGGCGGCGGCTCACCGCGCGACAGCCTCAGCGTCCTCGACCAGCTGCTCGCCGGCGCGGGCCCCGAAGGTGTCACCTACCCCCGCGCCGTCTCGCTGCTCGGCGTCACCGACGTCGCACTGATCGATGACGCGGTCGAAGCGCTCGCGACCTCCGACGGCGCAGCCCTGTTCGGCACCATCGATCGCGTCGTCGAGGCCGGCCACGACCCCCGCCGCTTCGCCACCGATCTGCTCGAACGCCTCCGCGACCTCATCCTCATGCGCGCCGTCCCCGACGCCGTCGAACGCAATCTGGTCACCGGCCCCGGCGACGTCCTCGACCGCATGCACGACCAGGCCCAGCGCATCGGCCCCGCCACCCTCACCCGCTACGCCGAACTCCTGCACGAGGGCCTCGGCGATATGCGCGGCGCCACCGCCCCCCGCCTCCTCCTCGAGGTGGTAGCGGCCCGCATGCTCCTCCCCGCCGCCACCGACACCGAGGTAGCCACCCTCCAACGCCTCGAAACCCTCGAACGCCGCATGGCAGGCAGCGCCCTCCCCGCCCCCACCGGCAACTCGACCCCCGCCGCCCGCCCAGCTGCGACCCCGGCCTCCCAAACTCCCTCGCCCGCACCGCCTCCCGGCGAACCCCGCCGCCGAGGCGCCGAAGCCCTCGCCGCCCTCCGCGGCAACCGCGGCGAAACCCCCACCACCCCAACCCCTCCCCAGCAGTCCGCAATGCCGAGCCAGGCTCCGCGGACCGCTCCATCTCCCGCTGCGCCGCGCCTGGATCCGCAGGCACCCCAGCCCGCGCCGGCCCGCCCCGCAGTGGACTCGCCCGTGCAGTCCCCGCAGGCCGTCCGGCCCGCGACGGCTGCGGTACAACCTTCGGCCCAGCCCGTCACCGCGCAGCCGGAGGCTCCGCAAGCGGTCATGCCCATCGTGCCTGCTCAGGACGAGTCTGCTCAGCCCGCCGCGCCCGCGTCGAAGCCCGAGGCGGGCAGTGGTGCGAGCACGGCAGCAGGTGCTGCTGCGACTGTGTCGCAGGGTGATTCGCCGCAGCCTGCCCAACAGGTCGCGGTTCGTCCGCCCGAAATGAGTGCCGCCCGCGTCCCGGTCGGCGACGCCGCCCCGGCGAGCATCGCCACCCCGTCCGCGGAAACGCTTGCCCAGCAGCCTGTTTCCGCGCCGCCCGCCGAGGTCGTGGTGCAGGCCGCAATGGCCGAGAGCGCCGCACAGGAACCGGTTTCCGCCGCCCCGGGCACACGCACGGCCGATTCCGCCGATGCGACGCAGGCCGCCGATTCCGCTGCGCAGGCCACCAGGCCTCCGGCCGAAACTTCTGCGCAGCAGCCTGTTTCCAGGCCGCCCGCCGAGGTTGTGGCGCCGGTCGCGACGGCCGAGAGCGTCACGCAGAGCGCTCGCACGGCTGATTCCGCTGATCCGGCGCATATCGCCGGGTCCGCTGTACAGGCAGAAGCGCCTGCCCAGCAGCCTGTTTCCGTGCCGCCCGCGACTGTGGTGGCTCAAGCAGCGCTCGCCGATGATGCGTCGGCGCTGTCCGCTCCTGCGCAGGAAGTGAAATCGACTGCGGGGGAGTCCGATTCGGCCGCCGAGGCGGTGCCGGATGCGGGGCGCGGTTCGGCGATGACAGTTGTCGATGTTTCGGTGGATCCGGTGCAGACAGCGCTGGGGGTGGAGCCCGCCGAGGTGACGCGGGGCGCCGGGGCGGCCGCTGAGGACGCTGCCCAGGGGTTCGCGTTCTCGGTCCGGTCCGATGGCGGTGATGCCGGTCCCGCGTTCGAAGATGTGCCGCTGTTCGATGCAGCCGATATTGCGCAGGCGCAAGATAGTGCCGCCTCGGCGGCTGGTTCTCCGGTGGAGCAGGCAGTGGGAGCCGAGCCCGTCGCAGTCGTGAATTCCGCTGCGGCCGATGCTGATTCGGGCGCTGAGATTCTCGAAATGGCGCCGGTGCTGGACTCCGAGCCGGTGAGTGCGGCTGACGCCGGTGCTGAGGCGGCGGTTTCCGCGCCGGTGGAAGAGGTTGCGCCGGTTGTGGATGCGCGTGCGGCGCAGGGGGTTGTGCCTGCGGGGCTCGATGGGGATGAGTTGCTGCGGGAGATCGAGGGGGCCTGGGCGGATATTCGGGCCAAGGTGCGGGAGTTCGGGGCTACGGTGCAGGCGATGCTGTCCGGGGCCTCGGTGTCGCGGATCGATGGGCAGCTGATTGTTTTCGCGCATCCCAATGAGATGTTGGCGCAGCGGTTGGCGCAGCCGCAGAACGTGCAGGCGGTGCGGTCGGCGGTACAGGCCGTGCTCGGGCGCGATCATGATGTGAAGTGGGAAGTCGGGGGTGCGGGTGCGCCCGCGGCCGCGAAGAGCGCCGGGAAGGGACCGGCCGCGGGCGGGGAGGCCGCGCCGAAGAAGGCGGCGGCGAAGTTCTCCCGGCCCAGCCAGTCGAAGAGTGCGACGGCGAGCGCCGGTGCGGCGACGGTCGTCACGGATGGGACGGACTGGGGCAACGGCCCTACCGGAGGTGGCGCAGTTGCGACGGCCGCGGTGAGCCCGCCCCCGGTGGCTGAGGTGTCGGCTCCCGCCGAACCGCGGGTCTTCGAGCGTCCCGCCGCGCCCCGGAATACCCCGCCGGAAGACGATATTCCGCTGCCCGACGGCCCGGACCTTCCGGACGACCCGGGGCCCTCGGACTACTCGCCAGTAGGTTATGACAGCGTCCCACCTGCTATTACGCCGGAGGACGAGCGCGAGATGATGGCGGAGGCAGCCGTCCCGGTACCCCCGGAGGAGCGCCGCGACCCTGATGATGTGGCCTTGGAACTCCTGCGCGCCGAATTGGGGGCCACTCCGCTGGAGGGTTGACAGTTGCCCTGTGAGACGCATTAAGTTAACCGGAGTTCGCATTGGGCGGTACTATGATCGGGTGGCCGTGAGTATCGGTTCGGCGAAGTTCTAAGGTATGCCCAGGCGTACGGGTTACCTGCGAGCGCGTCGGTCGGCTCGTGAGGCTGTTTGTACAGCGTCAGACGGTTGGTCGAGAGGCTGACCGGCGAGGTTATGGCTACGTGCTGACCGCACAACGCGGTGTCGGCGCACCTTAAGGAAGGAAAAACTCCGATATGACCACAGAGGCCTACATTTACGAGGCCATCCGCACCCCGCGCGGCCGCAACAAGAAGGGGTCGCTGCACTCGGTCAAGCCGATCGATCTGACCACCGGTCTGGTCGAAGAGCTGCGGAAGCGCTTCCCGAACCTCGATGAGGATCGGATCTCGGACATCATCCTGGGTGTCGTCTCCCCCGTGGGTGACCAGGGCGCCGATATCGCCCGCACCACCGTGCTCACCGCCAAGCTGCCCGACACCGTCGGCGGCATTCAGATCAACCGCTTCTGCGCCTCCGGCCTCGAGGCCGTGAACCTGGCTGCCCAGAAGGTCCGCTCCGGCTTCGATGACCTGGTCATCGCCGGCGGCGTCGAGTCCATGTCCCGCGTGCCGATGGGCTCCGATGGCGGCGCCATGTTCATGGACCCGGCCACCAGCTTCGACTCCTACATTGTCCCGCAGGGCATTTCGGCCGACCTCATCGCCACCATCGAGGGCTTCACCCGCGATGACGTCGATGCCTACGCCGTCCGCTCGCAGGACCGCGCCGCCGACGCCTGGAAGAACGGTTACTTCAACGGCTCCGTCGTTCCGGTCAAGGACATCAACGGCCTGACCGTGCTGGACAACGACGAGCACATGCGTCCCGGCACCACCGCCGCCGACCTGGGCAAGCTGAACCCGGCCTTCGCCGGCATCGGCGAGATGGGCGGCTTCGACGCCGTCGCCATGCAGCGCTACACCTATGTCGAGGCCATCAACCACGTGCACCACGGTGGTAACTCCTCCGGCATCGTCGACGGCGCCGCGCTGGTGCTCGTCGGCTCCGAAGAGGCCGGCGCCGCGTCGGGTCTGACCCCGCGTGCCCGCGTCGTCGCGACCGCCACCTCAGGTGCGGACGCCACCATCATGCTGACCGGCCCGACCCCGGCCGCCTTCAAGGCGCTCGCCAAGGCCGGCCTGACGGTCGACGACATCGACCTGTTCGAGATCAACGAGGCCTTCGCCTCCGTCGTCCTGAAGTTCCAGAAGGACCTGGCGATCCCGGACGAGAAGCTGAACGTCAACGGTGGCGCGATCGCGATGGGCCACCCGCTGGGTGCCACCGGCGCCATGATCACCGGCACCATGGTCGACGAGCTGCACCGTCGCAACGCCCGTTACGCACTGGTCACCCTGTGCATCGGCGGCGGCATGGGCGTCGCCACCATCATCGAGCGCGTCTAACGCCCACCGACTTTTCTCGAGGAGAACCAAACACAATGACTGAGAACATGATCGGCTGGGAAAAGGACGCCGACGGCATCGTCGTGCTGACCATGGACGACCCCAACCAGGGCGCCAATACGATGAACCAGCTGTACAAGGACTCCATGAAGGCGACCGTCGATCGCCTGGAGGCCGAGAAGGACGACATCACCGGTGTTGTCATCACCTCCGCGAAGAAGACCTTTTTCGCCGGCGGCGACCTCAAGAACATGATGAAGACCACGCCGGAGAACGCGGCGGACATCATGGAGGAGCTCACCAGCATCAAGGGCGACCTGCGTCGTCTCGAGCAGCTGGGCAAGCCGGTCGTCTCCGCGATCAATGGCGCTGCCCTCGGCGGCGGCCTGGAGATCACCCTCGCGACCCACTACCGCATTGCCGCCGACGTCAAGGGCGTGCAGCTGGGCCTGCCCGAGGTTTCCCTCGGCCTGCTCCCGGCCGGTGGCGGCGTCACCCGCATCACCCGCATGCTGGGCATTGCCAACGGCCTCATGGGTGTTCTGTTGCAGGGCAACAAGTTCACCCCGGCCAAGGCCAAGGCCACCGGCATCATCAACGAGGTTGTCGGCTCGATCGAAGAGCTGATCCCGGCCGCCAAGGCGTGGATCAAGGCCAACCCGGACAAGGGCGTGCAGCCCTGGGATGTCAAGGGCTACAAGATCCCCGGCGGCACCCCGTCCACCCCGGCGCTCGCCGCCAACCTGCCGGCCTTCCCGGCCAACCTGCGCAAGCAGATCAAGGGTCAGAACATGCCGGCGCCGCGCGCCATCATGTCGGCCGCGGTCGAGGGCGCCCAGGTCGATTTCGACAATGCCTCGCTGATCGAGTCGCGCTACTTCGTCTCGCTGCTGACCGGCCCGGTCGCGAAGAACATGATTCAGGCGTTCTTCTTCGATCTGCAGTCGATCAACAACGGTGGTTCGCGTCCCAAGGACGTGCCGAAGCGTGAGATCAAGAAGATCGGCGTCGTCGGCGCGGGCATGATGGGCGCGGGCATCGCGTACGTCTCCGCCAAGGCCGGTTACACCGTTGTGCTCAAGGACGTCACCATCGAGGCGGCCGAGCGCGGCAAGAACTACTCCGAGAAGATCGAGGCGAAGGCGCTCTCGCGTGGCAAGACCACCGAGGAGAAGTCCAAGGAGCTGCTGGCTCGGATCACCCCGACCGCCGATGCCGCCGACTTCGCCGGCGTCGACTTCGTGATCGAGGCCGTCTTCGAGAAGCCCGAGCTCAAGAACGCGGTCTTCCAGGAGATCGAGGACATCGTCGATCCCGACGCGCTGCTGGGCTCGAACACCTCGACCCTGCCGATCACCCTGCTGGCCAATGGCGTGAAGCGGTCCGAGGACTTCATCGGCATCCACTTCTTCTCCCCCGTGGACAAGATGCCGCTGGTCGAGATCATTCGCGGCGAGAAGACCTCGGACGAGGCGCTGGCCCGGGTGTACGACTACACCCTCGCGATCCGCAAGACCCCGATCGTGGTCAACGACAGCCGCGGCTTCTTCACCTCGCGCGTGATCGGCACGTTCATCAATGAAGCGATCATGATGCTTCAGGAGAACATCGATCCGGCGACCATCGAGCAGGCCGGTCTGCAGGCCGGTTACCCGGCGGCGCCGCTGAAGCTGAGCGATGAGCTCAACTTCGAGACCATGAACAAGATCTTCAAGGAGACCAAGGCCGCCGCCGAGGCCGAGGGCAAGGTCATCTCGGCCGCCTCGCTCGCGTCGGGCAACGTCATCGACACGATGATCGACAAGTTCGACCGCAAGGGCAAGCTCGGCGGCGCGGGCTTCTACAACTACGTCGACGGCAAGACCGCCGGCATCTGGGAGGGCCTGCGTGAGGCCTTCGGTTCCAAGCGTGAACTGCCCGAGGGTGTTTCGCTGCAGGACCTGAAGGATCGCATGCTCTTCATCGAGGCCATCGAGACCCAGAAGTGCTTCGACGAGGGTGTGCTGACCACCACCGCCGACGCGAACATCGGCTCGATCTTCGGCATCGGTTACCCGGCCTGGACCGGTGGCGTGCACCAGTTCGTCGTCGGCTACCCGGGCGGCACCGCCGGCTTCGTGGCTCGCGCCGATGAGCTGGCCGCCAAGTTCGGTGAGCGCTTCGAGGTTCCGGCTTCGCTGCGTAAGTAGTACCGGCGCTGTCACCGCCCCCAGCGGGCGATGACACGCTTGATTCGAGCAGGGCCCGGGTCGCGGAATCGCGATCCGGGCCCTGTCGTTTGTATAGGTATGGGCGTGAGCAGCTGGGACCGCGGTGTGCGGCCGATTACCGCACACTTCGGTGCGTCTCGCGCTACGTTTGGAATATGCGCGGGTGGAACGTCGCAGTCGCCCGCGGGTTCGGGGCGCGCGCGTAATGGCGGGAGGTGGGCGAGATGAATCCACAGCCGCATCCGGAGGGCTCTCGGGGCGACTCTACTCGCCCCGAATCTGCCACGCAGGCATACGTTCCCATCAATATCGTCGATGAACTCGAGGCCATGGGGCTGGTCGCGGCCGAGGAGGTCGGGCGCGGCGGTTTCGGGGTGGTTTTCCGGTGTACGCAGGCCGTTCTGGACCGCATTGTCGCGGTGAAGGTGCTCTCGACCGAGATAGACGATGAGAGCCGGGAGCGGTTCCTGCGCGAGGAGCACGCCATGGGGCGGCTGTCCGGGCATCCGAATATCGTCGACATCCTGCAGGTCGACGTGACGGCCAGCGGCCGGCCCTACATTGTGATGCCGTATGCGACGCACGGGTCGCTGGAACAGCTGGTGCGCGATAACGGCCCGCTCACCTGGTCCGATTCACTGCGGGTCGGGGTGAAGCTGGCGGGGGCCATCGAGACCGCGCACCGCGCCGAGGTCCTGCACCGTGATGTGAAACCCGCCAATGTCCTGTTGAGCCGGTACGGCGAACCGCAGCTCACCGACTTCGGAATCGCCCGCATCCCAGGCGGTTTCCGCACCTCGACGAGTTTGATCACCGGTTCACCCGCCTTCACCGCGCCCGAGGTGCTCAAGGGTGACGAGCCGACCGTGCGCTCGGATGTGTACGGTCTCGGCTCCACCCTGTTCGCCCTGCTGACCGGCCACGCCGCCTACGAAAGGCAGGCGGGGGAGAAGGTGATCGCGCAGTTCCTGCGGATTACCAGTCAGCCGGTGCCGGACCTGCGGGAACTGGAGATTCCACCGGCCGTGGCCGCGGCTATCGAAGCGGCCATGTCACCCGATCCGCGCGACCGGCCCGAAACCGCGGTGGAATTCGGGGAATTGCTGCGTACGGCCCAGGCCGAGAACGGGCAGGTGCCGGACGAAATGGCGCTGCTGGACGGCGCGGTGACCACCGACTCCGACGAAGATGCGGAATCCGGTGCCACCCAGCAGTATTCGCGACAGCGCCCCGGGACGGTGGTGAGCTCTCCGCGCAATCGCTCACTGATTCTGCGGCCGAGCACGCCGAGCGGTAAGTTCCCGCTCCTGGGCGGGGTCAATACCCCGACCGGAAATACGCTGCCGCCCACCGCGACTACCAAATTCCGCCCGCCGACACCCGCGCGCGAGCCGGTGTCGCGGCCGCGCCTGCTGGAACCGCTGCGGGCCGGGGGACGGCGGCGGCTCGCAATCATCCACGGCCCGGCGGGATTCGGTAAGAGCACCCTGGCGGCGCAGTGGTGCGCCGAGCTCACCGATCGCGGGGTCGCGGTGGCCTGGATCGGCATCGACCGCGACGACGACAATGAGGTGTGGCTGCTGGCCCACATCATCGCGGCCATTCGCCGGGTGCGGCCGGAGCTCGGGGCCGGGCTGGAGCAGGTGCTGGAGGAGCGCCCGGCCGAGGCGGTGCCGTATGCGGTGTCCGCGCTCATCGACGAGGTGCACGCCGGGGGCAAATCCGTCGTGGTGATCGTGGACGACTGGCATCGTGTCACCGACACCGGTGCGCATCGGGTGATGGATTCGCTGCTCGACAACGGCTGCCACCATCTGCGCTTTGTCGTCACCAGCCGGGAGCGGGCCGGACTGCCGCTGAGCCGATTGCAGGTGGCCGACGAGCTCGTCGAAATCGGTTGTGAGCAGCTGAGTCTCACCGAGGAGGAGACCCGGCAGATCCTGGTGGATCGCACCGGCCTGCAGCTCACCGATCGGCAGATCGAGCAGATATACACCGCCACCGACGGCTGGCCGGCGGCCATTCAGCTCGCGGGTCTGTCGCTGCGCGCCCGGGAATCGGATGCGGACAAGCTGATCTCCCGAATATCCGGTGACAACAAGGCGATTCGCGAATACCTCGCCGAGAATGTGCTGGACAGCCTCGAACCGCGCATGCTCGACTTCCTCACCGGAATCTCGGTGCCGGAGCGGGTGAACGCCTCGCTGGCGGAGTCGCTGACCGGAATCGCCGAGGCCGCCGATCTCCTCGATCAGGCCGAACAGCGGGAGTTGTTCCTGCACCGGCTCTCCGAGGATTCCGCCTGGTATCGCATGCAGCCCATGGTGGCGGAGCATCTGCGGGCCCGGTTGGAGCGCGCCCATCCCGGACAGGTGAAAGCGCTGCACCGCAAGGCTTCCCGCTGGTTCGCCGAACACCAGCTGCTGCGGCAGTCGGTGGATCACGCACTGGCCGCCACCGATTTCAAATTCGCCCTGGATCTGGTCGAGAACGGCGGGATGGATCTGATCGACCGCTCCCGGCTGGCGACCCTGTTCGGCACGGTATCGAAACTGCCTGTGCAACAGGTGACTTCGCGCAGCAAGCTGTTGATGGCGCTGGCGCGGGCCAATGTGAATCTGCAGCAGTCCGGCGCCGCGCGCACCGCACTGGGCAGGCTTTCGAGCATGCTGGCGCGCAGCTCGCCCACCGACGCCGAGGCGGTGAATCAGCGCTGCCAGGCGGCGGTGCTCGCGGCCGCCGATCAGGTGGCGCGGGACCGCACCGACGGTGTGCTGGACAAGCTCACCGACTGCCTGGAACTGGCCGACGAGCTCCCGGCCTGGACGGTCTCCACCGCCGCGAATCTGGTGTCGTTCGTGCGACTCTGCGATTTCGACTTCGACGGTGCGCGCGGGATGCAGGAGTGGGCCGAGCCCTATCACCGGCGTTCCGCCGATCCGCTGGGCGAGGTGTTCGGCCTGTGCGGTCAGGGCGATGCCGCCTATGAGCAGCTCGATATCGCCACCGCCACAGCGTGTTTCGAACAGGCGTGGCAGACGGCGCGGGATCGCTCCGGCCCGCGCTCGGACTCGGTGCGGGTGGCGGCGGCGCTGCTGGGCGAATTGGCTTATCGCCGTGGCGATCTGGAGAGTGCGGAGCGGCTGCTGGATCAGAGTCATCAGCTGGTCACCCATGTCGGGCCGGTCGACTTCCTGGTCAGCATCTTCGTGATCGGCGCGCGGGTGAAGGCGGCGCACGGTGATCTCGATACCGCCGCCGCCCGGCTGGACGAGGGTGCGCGGATCGCCGTGGATCGCAAGCTCGTCCGCCTCGCCGCGCATATTCGGGCCGAACGGCTGCGGCTGGGCCTGCCGTCCGATCCATTGACCGCCGGTCTGATCACCGACCCCATGGTCCGTTCCGTCCGGCATCTCACCGGTGCGGCGGCGCTGGCCTCCGAGGCCGAGGAGATCGCCGTCATCCGGGCCCTGCTGGCCCGCCACTATCGCGGGGACGACCTCGGCGGCACGGATGCGCTCGCACCCCTGGGCACGGATGACACCGCCGTCAAACGGGCCCGCGTGCTGCATGCCCGGATACGCGAGAAGAATCGCCCCCGGGCCGAACTCGACGCGGCGCTGCTGCTCACCGAATGCCTGTCCGCTTCCGGCTGGGTCGGTGAGTCCATAGGCGTGCTGACGCCCGTGGTGATCCGCTGTGCCGAACTGGGCTGGACGCGTCCGCTGCTGGACGCCGGGCCGGGCGTACAGGGCATCCTGCGCACCATGCGCAGCCAACTCTCGATGGTCGATACCGGCGACGCTCCCGAGCTTCCCCGCGCCTTCCTCGACGCCCTACTCTGAGCAAGGCCCTCGGTCATCCTTACTCCGAGTAAGGCCCCCGGCGTCCCGGCGTGCTTGTGGCCGGGAGCCGCAGTTACCTGATCGATTCCCCCTCGAAACACGCCTGAATTACGAGTGTTCATGCGGTCGCCAGGTTTCATTGAGGTCGTTCACAGGGTTTCTCGAGGAAAGTCATCGACAATCGCCGACGTGCTATCCACCCGAGTGCTGTCGCAGACCCCGCCCCTGGCTCCGCCTCCAGCGCCGCACGCGCCGGTGAATACGGGGCATCAGGGGTTCGAGTTCCATCACGGGCTTTCGCTGCTGAACGGCTGGGTCCCGCAGGTAGCGGCCTTCCTCGCGGTATTCGCTCTGATCGTGGCGCTGGCGCGGTTCAACCGGCGCTGGTGGCTGGTGGGGTTGCCGATCTGTCTGGCCCTCGGGGTGGCTGTCGCCTGGGGCTCGTGGATGTACATGAATGACGAAGGGCTGGCGTCGGATCCGGCTCCGATGTTGCTGTGGGTCTGCATCGGCATGATCGCGGCGGCGCTCGGCGCGATTGTGGTGGGCTTCCGCCGCGGTCCGTGGTGGCAGACGGTCGCCGCGGTGCTGGCGGTGCCGTTCGCGCTCGTGAACGCGCTGATCGTGCTGGACCAGTGGGTCGGTTACTACCCGACGGTGCAGTCGGCGTGGGCCGCGGTGACCGCCGAGCCGCTGCCGCATCAGACGAGCCTGGCCTCGCTCGCCAGTTTGCGGAATACGAATGTCGGCACGGGTCGCATTGTGCCGGTGGATATTCCGGAGACGGGCAGCCACTTCAAGCACCGCACCGAGTACGTCTATCTGCCCCCGGCCTGGTTCGCCGGTGACAAGCCGCCCACGCTCCCGGTGATCATGATGATCGGCGGTGAGTTCAACACCCCCAAGGACTGGGTGAACAGCGGCCAGATCATGCCCGCGGTGGACGATTTCGCGGCGAACAACAACGGCCAGGCGCCGGTGCTCGTCTTCGTCGACTCCGGCGGCAGTTTCAACAATGACACCGAATGTGTGAACGGCACCCGCGGCGATACGGCCGACCACCTGACCAAGGATGTCCCCGGCTACGTGGAGTCGACCTTCGGCGTCTCCGCCGATCCGGCCAAGTGGGCGGTGGTCGGCTGGTCCATGGGCGGCACCTGCGCGGTGGATCTCGCGGTCATGCACCCGGAGCTGGTCGACACCTTCGTCGATATCGCCGGTGACCTGGGTCCGACCGCGGGCACCAAGGAGCAGACCATTCGCCGGCTGTACGGCGGAAATGCCGATGCCTGGGCACAATTCGATCCGGAGACGGTCATGGCCAAGCACGGCCCGTACTCCGATATGGTCGGCGTCTTCGACGATCTGACCCCGCCGAAGCGGCAGGCGGAGATGTACCAGAAGTACTCCCAGATGCGCGGCCCCGCCAAGGATGACGACAATGCGGGTCTGGGCGGGCACGACGGCGTCATGGACACCGGTGAGGTCGGCGCGGCGGACACCCTCTGCGGCGACGGTCGCAAGGTGAATATGACGTGCTGGGTGAACACCGCGGAGGGTGGTCACACCTGGCAGTTCGCATCGTCCGCCTTCACCTCGTCGCTGCCGTGGCTGACGGCTCGCCTCGGACTGCCGGTGCAGAACCAGTCCTGAGCGAAACGGGCTGCTGCCCTTTGTGAAACAAGCGAAATGCCCCGGGCGGATACCCGGGGTATTTCGATTTCAGCTGGGGTTCAGCCGATTCAGGCTAGGGCTTCCACCACGGCCGCAGCGGCACCGTCCAGGCCTGATCGTCACCGAGCTTGACGCCCAGCACCTGGTGCAGCTGCACCACGTTCTTCTCGAACCCGAGCTGACAGCCGGCCATGTACAGGCCCCACACCTTGGCGGTGCCCTCGCCGACCTCGTCGACGCAGGCTTCCCAGTTCTTCACCAGGTTGTCGCACCATTCGGCGAGGGTGAGCGCGTAGTGCTGGCGCAGGTTCTCCTCGTGCAGCACCTCGAGTCCCACGTTCTGGATCTCGGAGATGATGCGCCCGGAGCCGGCGAGCTCACCGTCCGGGAACACGTAGCGGTCGATGAAGTCGCCCGCCCGGGTGGTGTGCTTATTGTCCGGCCGGGTGATGGTGTGGTTGAGGAAGGTGCCGCCGACCCGGAGCTTGGACTGCATGTACTCGAAGTAGGCGGGGTAGTTCTGCACCCCGATGTGCTCGGTGAGGCCGATGGAGGAGACGGCGTCGAATTCGTCCTCGGCCACATCGCGGTAGTCGGAGTGCCGCACCTCGGCGAGCTCGGACAGGCCCTCCTCGGCGATCTTCTGCTGCGCCCATTCGGCCTGCTCGGCCGAGAGCGTGGCGCCGATGACCTTGATCCCGCGCTTGGCCGCGTACCGCACCATGCCGCCCCAGCCGCAGCCGATATCGAGCAGCCGGTCGCCGGGCTTCAGGTTCAGCTTGTCGAAGACCAGCCGGTACTTGTTCTCCTGCGCCTGCTCGAGGGTCCAGGACTCGTCCTCGTACACCGCGCAGGTGTAGGTCATGGAGGTGCCGAGGACGTGCTCGTAGAAGGTGTTCGAGACGTCGTAGTGGTGGTGAATCGCCTCGGCGTCACGAGTCTTGCTGTGCCGCAGGCCTTCCAGCGCGATGCGGCGCCAGCGCGGCAGCGTCTCCTGCGGCGGCGGGGCCACCGGCTTGAGCAGCTCCCAGCCGAGCGAACGCGCGATGGCGACCAGCTGCATGGCGGTGGGGCGACGGAACTTCAAGCCCGCCATGGCCTTCAGGAGTTCGTACGGATCGCCCGCGTGCACGCCGTGCGCGATCATATCGCCGGAGATGTAGGCGCGGGCCATACCCAGATCACCGGGTGCGTTGGCTACGTAGTTCACGCCGCGGGGATGGATGATCTCCAGGCCGAATTCCGAGTCCTCGGGACCGGTGCTGCTGCCGTCGTACGCGGTGAAGCGAATCGGCACCGGGCCGTCGATGAGGGTCTCGAAGATCTCGGCAATGGTGAGCTTCGTTCCGAGCTCGGCGAATACGTCGGAACGATCCTTGAACGTGGTCACTTGCGTTGCACCGCCTTCGAATACAGATCCAGTAAACGAGAATCCGGGTCGTAGGTTCGTTTGAGATTCCGGTACGTGTCGCCGCCGTAGTAGAGGTCGGCGAACTCGTCCAGTTCGTAGTAGGAGTCCGAATACAGCGACTTGTGGCCGTCGAGGGCGGACACCTCGTGTTCGATGGCGCGATTGGCCGCGCCCTCCGGCTGCCCCGCGGTGGTCGACACGGCAGACCAGAAGCCGATGTTCACGTAGGTGCGATCGGGTTCCAGGGGGTAGAGCGGCCAGGGGCGTTCCGGGCCGCCCTCCGCGAGCGGAATATTGGCAGGGCCCCGTAAACGCAACGGGCACAACCAGATCGGCTCGATCGGAATCTCACGCAGGAACCAGTGCAGGAATTCCGCGGTGCGCTCGATGGGCACCTCGATGTCCTGCACCACGCGCTCGCGCGGCAGATTGCCCTGACGGGCCTCGAGCCGGTCGCCGATGCCGTACTTCTGGTCGAGGGCGATGAGCTTCCAGTAGAAGCTGCTGCGCCGGTACTGCTTCGGCCAGATCTTGCGGATCTTCGGGTTCTGGGCGCCGAAGGCGCGCGAGCACCAGAACCAGTCGGTGTCCCAGCGCCACAGGTAATCCGCGATGGTGAGCCGGTCGCGTTTGGGCTCGGCCGAATCGTGCTGGATGGACCGGTAGAAGATGTCCTGATCGGTGTAATCGCTGACCGGACCGGTTTCGGCGGTCTGCCTGCCCAGCACCAGATAGCTCTCGTCGGCGGTGAATACCGCGCCGTCGAGATAGTCGACCTGCTCGCCGGCGTACGAGCGGTCCGCGATGATCTGCGCCATGGTTGTTTCCAGCTCCCGCAGATCATGAAACCGTATGTGCCGCAGTGCCACATACGGTTCGACCGCTTCCAGCTGGATTTTCAGGCGAGTGGAGTAGCCCAGCGTCCCGTAGGAGTTCGGAAATCCCCGGAAAAGGTCGGCGTACTTCCCGTCCGGGGTGGCGGTGATGATCTCGCCCGCCCCGGTGAGCACGTCGATCTCCAGCACCGATTCGTGCGGTAGGCCATTGCGGAAGGAGGTGGACTCGATCCCCAGCCCCGTCACCGCCCCGCCGAGGGTGATGGTCTTGAGCTGCGGCACCACCAGCGGCGCCAGGCCGTACTGCAGGGTGACCGCGACCAGGTCCTCATAGGTGGTCATACCCGCCACATCGGCGGTCCGCGCCTGCGGATCCACCGCGATCACCTGCGTCAATCCGGAGACATCCAGGCCGGGCGCGGTGCTCTTCGCGCGCGCCCGGAACAGATTGGAGGTCTTTTTGGCCAGGCGAACGTTCGCATCGGGCGGAATGGCGCGATACGACGCGAGCAGTCGATCGACCCCAGCCTGATGCGCTGCGAACCCTGATTCCTGCGCGGCCGTTGCGCGGCCGGCCTTCCCCAACAGACTCACTGCCACCCCCGGAACGCTAGCCTGCACGGACCGCTCAGGCCAGCAGGAGGACACCGGCGGGCCGGTTTTTCACGCACAGTTTTCCTACGTCGCGACGGTTGCTACCTGCTTCACTCCAAGTCTATTCCCGCCCGCCCCGTGATTATTCTTACTTCAGCTAACAATCGTTGCCCAGGGCGACAACTGATCTGGTTCCGATCGGGGTAACTCCTGGGGCACCCCCAAAATAGGCGCCCCACACCACCGCTCCTACGCGTCTAGAATTCCGTACGGCTCCCAGCTGGGCGCTAAAGTCCCGGAGGGGCAGAACAAAAGGAGCACATGGTGGGACAGGTCAGCGCCTCCAGTTCGATCGTAGTAACGGCCGATCCGAAGCGCACTCTCGATGCGATTGCGGACTACGAGTCGGTCCGGCCTCGCATTCTCTCTTCGCACTACCGGGACTACAAGGTGGTTGAAGGCGGCAAGGGTGCCGGCACTGTAGTTGATTGGACGCTGGACGCCACCGAGAAGCGGTCACGCAATGTGCACGCGACCATCTCGGTCTCCGATTCCATGGTGACGGAACGGGATTCGAACTCCTCCATGGTCACCACCTGGACGGTCACCCCGCAGGGCGAGGGCTCGCTGGTCACCACCCGTACCAGCTGGAAGGGCGCCGGCGGTATCGGCGGCATCTTCGAGGGCATCTTCGCACCGCTCGGCCTGAAGAAGATCCAGGCCGAGGTGCTCGACAACCTCAAGGAAGCACTCGCCTGAGTCCGTGACCAAGACGGTCGGCCGACGAGCCGGCATCGTTTAACCGGCGGCTTTCGCCGCGGCGATATCGAACAGGTTGCCCTCGGGGTCGGCGAAGGTCGACCACCGCACGCCGTACTCGTCGAAATCGGCGATGTGCTTGGCGCCGAGGGCAACCGCACGTTCGTGTGACTCGGGCAGATCGTCCGCGGTCAGATCCAGATGCACCACATTCTTGCCCGGCGTCTTGTCCGGGACCTGGATGAACATGAGTGTCGGAGTGAATCCGGTGCTCTCGCCGACCGTGGCGAAGTGCTCGTTGCCGCCCGGATCGACGGTGCGCTCCAGCAGCTGCGCCCAGAATCCGGCCAGTTCGGCGGCATTCGCGCTGTCGACGGTGATGTTGGCGATCTTCAATGCCATAGCGGTGTCTCCTGTTCAGAGCCGGCCGATGGGCCAGCAGATTTCGGTGAGGTAGTCGGCCGGTTCGGCATCGCCGGGACCGACCAGGTAGAGCTCGCGAATGGGTTCCGCGAGCGCGGTGTCGTGTTCGGCCACATGGGTACCTAGTGCGCCGTAGGTGCGGTCGAAGTCGGTGAACGGGCCGTGATGGACGGCGACGGCGAAGCGGCGGGCGGGCATATCGACCACCGTGCTGATGATTCCGGCACTGCCGCCGAGCGTCCCGGTGATGCCGCCGAGTGTCGCGAAACGCTCCCGGTCTGCCGGTGCGATCGGCACGAAGGCCACCACCTCGCCGAAGTCCTCCTCGAAGAACTCCAGCGCATAGGTCGCCCCGCCGGGTCCGTCCGGCTGTACGCCCGCGGTCTCCAGCGCCTGGTACAGCGCGGGGAAGGCGCTCTCGCACCACACGTCGATCGCGTCCCGGGTCACCTTCTCGGTGATGGCGAGCGCGGGATAGCTTGGGAGGCAACGATATTCGATCCGCAACCGAACCTCGCTCGGCGGCAGCAGCAGTGCGCGCAGCGAGGCGACCACATCGCGGGTGCGCAGCAGCTCCGCCTCCATGCGCGCCAGATGCGCCCGCAGCGCGCTGTCGCGTGCCTCCCGATCCGGTGCGGCCAGTACCGCTTTGATCTCCGGCACCGGCATGTTCAGCTCGCGCAGCCGCCGGATCAGATGCGCCTGCTCCACCTGATCGGTCGAATAGAAGCGGTAGCCGGAGCTGATATCCACTGCGGTCGGCTCCAGGAGCTCGATCTCGTGGTAGTACCGCAGCGCCTTCACGCTGAGATGGCTGAGGCGGGAGAACTCCCCGATCGGGACCGTCGCTGTCATGCCTTCAGCGAACACTCTCCTACCGGGGGAGAGTCAAGACTCGCCGCGCGCGGCGACGACTAGGCTGGTGCCGATCGCTTACTAGACAAGCGCAGGCCCCGCAGAGAGGACGCACCGTGCAACCCGGTGGAGAGTTCGATATCCAGCAGTTGATGGCCCAGGCCCAGCAGATGCAGCAGGCCGTGATGGCCGCACAGCAGGAGATCGCGGAGTCCGAGGTGGACGGCGAGGCGGGCGGTGGCCTGGTGCGCGCCAGGATTCGCGCCACCGGCGAGGTGCTGTCGCTGACCATCGACCCGAAGGTGGTCGATCCGGAGGATGTCGAGACGCTGCAGGACCTGGTCATCGGCGCGCTCAACGACGCCATGGACAACGCCCAGCAGCTGGCCGCCGATCGGCTGGGCCCGCTGGCCGGCGGTCTCGGCGGCGGCGGCGCGCTTCCGGGCTTCTGATCCGGGCAGCAGGGTTCTGATCGACGTCGGGGCAAGCCACAGAGAGGTGTGAAGGCGTGTACGAGGGTCCGGTTCAGGATCTCATCGACGAGCTGGGCAAGCTGCCGGGCGTCGGTCCGAAGAGCGCACAGCGCATTGCTTTTCATTTCCTCGCGGTGGAGCCGCCCGAGATCGACCGGCTGCAGGCGGCGCTGCAGAAGGTGCGCGACGGCGTGCGGTTCTGCGCCGTCTGCGGCACGGTCTCCGATGGGGAGCTGTGCCGTATCTGCGCCGATCCGCGTCGCGACCGCACCATGATCTGCGTGGTCGAGGAGCCCAAGGATGTGCAGGCCATCGAGCGCACCCGGGAATTCCGCGGCCGCTATCACGTGCTCGGCGGCGCGCTCGATCCACTCTCGGGTGTGGGCCCGGATCAATTGCGCATCCGGGAACTGTTGACGCGCATCGGCAATCAGGACGACGGCGTCGATGTCAGCGAGGTCATCATCGCGACCGACCCCAATACCGAGGGCGAGGCGACAGCCACCTACCTCGTGCGCATGCTCCGGGATTTCCCCGGCCTCAGCGTCACTCGGCTCGCCTCCGGTCTGCCCATGGGCGGCGACCTCGAATTCGCCGACGAACTCACCCTCGGCCGAGCGCTTTCCGGCCGCCGAGTTCTCTAGGCGCCGGGAGGTCCGGGGGTGCGTGTGTGTAGCCCCTGAGAGCTATCGAGCGTTGGTCATGTCCAGACCGGCGGGGCGAGCGCTGCCGGGTGCGGGCACGGAATGTGCTGGCTGTTGCGAGGGACGTCGGCGCCCGCGCCGGTGGCGTGCAATGCGACCACCGCGGCCAGGGCGGCGGCTATTCCGGCCAGGACGGCCAGGCTCTTACGCAACCGCGGGCTGGTGGCTTTTCGTCGGCGTAGCTTCATACGTTCTCTCCTCGCTCCGGGTGAGTTACGAGAACAAGCAGCGTGAGACTTCATGCGGCACGAGACAGCGTGCTACCGCAGTGGTGCGTTGTTGCATTAGTGAAAGGCTAGCGTTCCTACACCCGTGCAGACTGGACGGTACGGGTGTAGGAATCCGAATCGAGATGCGGTTGTTACTGCATTGTTCGCGTCCGCGATTGCTCGCGTCCGCTCAGAAGGTCAGGCGCTGCCAGTCGAGGACGCCGAAGTTCGAGCGATCATCCAGGGTCCAGGACCAGATCAGGTCGGCAACGGTGTGCGGATCATCGATGCGCACGGTGAAATGCCGGTCCGGCGAACCGTCCCGATACTCGACGTCGTAGCGCCCGTCCTCGTGCCGGTAGATCTGGATATAGACCTGTTCGGCGCTCTCGACGATCAGGTACGGGCCGGGCGCACTCAGATCAGGCACCCACCGATGTGCGAGTGCGCTTGTGAGATAAGGGAATTCGCCCGCACCGCCGTGTGAGACCGTGACCGGCACGGAATCGGCCGGATCGATGATCCAGGCCAGCTGCGGATCGTAGACGGCGTAGCCGCGCGGCGTCGCCAGCTCGAACAGCAGGGCGCGCACATGCCCGATGGCGTCATAGGGGCTGGACACGAACAGTGCGGCGCCGATGGCGCCGTCGACGGCGTCGGCGCTCAGGAACCGATCGTCCTCGGGCAGCTCGGCATTGCGCCTGTCGAGCTCGGCGGCCATCTCGGCGACCGGGTGCGCGGCGGGTTTCCCGTCCTGGGCGGTCAGGTACGCATCGACGTCGGCGGGCGTCGCGGCAGCGCCGGAGGGCAGCAGAACGTAGTCGTAGCTCACCTGACCAGGCTAGTAGCCGACGGGGGAGGAGCCGCAGCTAGCCCGGCCCCGGCCCCGAAACCCGGTGGTGCGCCGGTCAACCCGCCAGGGGGCGGCGGGCGGTACCGGGCCTAACCAGGTCTTGAGCGCATTCGCAGCCGCCCGCCACATCGGAGCAGTCGGCGCGGTAGGGGTGGCGTAGCCGATCGGTATCGGCGCACGCCCAATCCGTGCACTCGGCGGAACCGTCGGCATGCGCGATCAGTGTCCCGTGACAGTGATCGAGGGCCGATGCGCAGAGCGAGCAGGTGGCCTGGCTCATGAAACCTCCTTCGATCGTCGCTGTAAATCCAAGCACTCGGGTGTGACAACTGTGGGAGGTCGCCGCGTGTCGTCCGATCTGTCGGGAATAAGCCCGCGTGTCAGGGCACTGGCGTGGTGAACTTGATTATGGGGATTTGGGTTTCCCTCGAACATCGCACGACGTATACCTTCGACCGCCCCGTGCAGATTCATCCGCACGTGGTCCGTTTGCGGCCTGCGCCGCATACGCGCACGGCCATCGAGGCGTACTCCATGCGGGTCGAGCCTGCCGATCACTGGGTCAACTGGCAGCAGGACGCCTTCGGGAATTTCCTTGCGCGCCTGGTCTTCCACGAACCCGCGACCGAACTGTCGGTGGTGATCGGCCTTGTCGCCGATATGGCGGCGATCAATCCGTTCGACTTCTTCATCGAGGAGTACGCCGAGCACTTCCCGTTCACCTACGCACCGGAGCTGGCCGCCGATCTGGAGCCGTACCTGCGGCCGGTGGACGAGCATCGAATCGGTTCCGGGCCGGGCGAATCGGTGCGCGACTGGGTGCGCCGGAACACACCGCGCGATCGGCCGCGCACCATCGAATTCCTGATCGCCCTGAATCAGGCGCTGCGCCAGGACGTCGACTACACCATCCGGCTGGAACCGGGCGTGCAGACGCCCGATCACACACTGCGCGCCGCGCTCGGCTCGTGCCGGGATTCGGCATGGCTGCTGGTGTCCATCCTGCGTGAGTTCGGGCTGGCCGCTCGCTTCGTCTCGGGCTATCTCATCCAACTGGCACAGGATGTTCCGTCGCTGGACGGGCCTTCGGGACCGCTCGCCGATTTCACCGATCTGCACGCCTGGACCGAGGTGTATCTGCCCGGTGCGGGCTGGATCGGATTGGACCCCACCTCGGGTCTGTTCGCGGGAGAGGGTCATATCCCGCTCGCCGCGACGCCGCATCCGGTGTCCTCCGCGCCGATCACCGGCGCCACCGATCCGGTCAATGCCACGCTCGATTTCTCCAATACCGTGCGGCGGATACACGAGGATCCGCGAGTCACGCTGCCCTACAGCGATATCCAGTGGAATCGCATCACCGCGACCGGCGCGGCCATCGATTCGCGCACCAAGGCGGCCGGGATCGGACTCACCATCGGCGGTGAGCCCACCTTCGTCTCCATCGACGATCAGACCGGTGCGGAATGGACCACCGAGGCGGACGGCCCGCACAAGAGGCAGCGCGCCGCCGACCTCGCCCAGCGCCTGCGCCGCATCTACGCCCCGCGCGGCCTGGTGCAGTACCGCCAGGGCAAGTGGTATCCGGGAGAACCCCTGCCGCGCTGGGAAATCGCCACCCTTTGGCGCGCCGACGGCGAAGCCCTCTGGCTCAACCCCGATCTCCTCGCCGACCCCTGGCTCCCCACCGCCGCCCCGCCGAAGGCCGTGCCGCTAGGCCGGCCCCCCGCCGCGCTCCAGGACTTTGACCGCGGGCGGCCGGACGATACCGGCGGAGAGCAGCGCAAAGACGTTGGCGGCGAACGGTATGAGAGCGCAGGCCATCAGCAACCGGTGGACGCGGAGGGCGAACGAGCCGAAGGCGGCGAGCAGCGCAGCGATACCGGCGGCGAACTGGACAACAGCGGGCAGCGCGGCGATATCGGTGGTGAGCTGGACAACAGCGGGCAGCGCGGCGATATCGGTGGTGAGCTGGACAACAGCGGGCAGCGCGGCGATATCGGTGGTGAACTAGACAACAGCGAGCAGCGTGGCGATATCGGTGGTGAGCAGAGCGGGGACGTCAGTGAGCCGGGTGACGGACAGCCAGTGGTCGGTGCGAGCCGCGAAAGTTCTTCGAATGCGGCGCATTCCGCTTCGACGGTGAGTCAGCAGCAGCGGGCCAGTGCTGCGGTCGGGGAGGATGCTGCGGTTTCCGGGCTGCCGTGGCAGGCGGATGCGGCTGCGGCGCGTCTGCTGTTGAGTGAGGTGGCGGACGGACTGGGGTTGCCGCATACGCAGATTCGGCCCGCGTTCGAGGATCCGCTGCTGCGGATGGCGGCGAAAGCGCGTGCGCCGGAGGGGGAACCGGTCGAGTCGGGCGAGGATCTCGCGCCGGAGCAGGATTCGGTGCAGGCGCGCAAGGAGTTGCTGGCCCGGCTCGATGCCGCGGTCACCGAGCCCGTCGCCTATGTGCTGCCGCTGTATCGGCGGGCGGACGAATCCGGGTGGGCGAGTTCGGATTGGCGGCTGCGGCGCGGCCGAATCATGTTGACGGAGGGCGATTCTCCGGCCGGACTGCGATTGCCGCTCAATGCCATCTCCTGGCATGAGCCGCCGATTCCGTTCGAGGCGGACCCGGTGGCGCCGCGTCCGCAGCCGTTCGCCGCGTACGAACCGCCCGCCGTGATCGAACCCGCCGATCGCGCGCCGATCACCGCGCTGGTGGTCGAGGTGCGGGACGGCCGACTGTGCGTATTCCTGCCGCCCGTCGAGGAATTGGAAGCCTTCTTCGATCTGGTGTGCCGGGTGGAGGCGGCCGTGGTCGCGGTGGGTCAGCCGATCGTGCTGGAAGGGTATGCGCCGCCGGTCGATACCCGCCTGCACAGCCTGTCGATCACTCCGGATCCGGGCGTGATCGAGGTGAACATCCAGCCGACCGCCAGCTTCGCCGAGCAGTCCCGGCTGCTCGAAACCCTGTACGAACAGGCCAGATTGGCGCGACTGAGCACCGAGACCTTCGATATCGACGGTACGCACGGCGGTACCGGCGGCGGCAATCACATCACGCTGGGCGGTCGCACCCCGGCGCAGTCACCGCTGCTGCGCCGGCCCGATCTGCTGGTCTCCATGCTCACCTACTGGCAGCGGCACCCGGCGCTGTCCTACCTGTTCTCCGGCCGCTTCATCGGCCCGACCTCGCAGGCGCCGCGCGCGGATGAATCGCGCCCGGACTCCCTCTACGACCTCGAAATAGCGTTCGCGGAGATCGCCCGACTGTCTCGGCAGAACGTGGCTGGAAGCGGTTCGGCCACGGCGGGGTTCGGCTCCGACACCGGCGGCTCGGGGGTGGGCGCGCACGGCTCGACCGCGGGCGGGCGCGGCTCGGGCGGCGCCGGTGAAAGCGCCGCTGCCCCATGGATGGTGGATCGCGCCCTGCGGCATCTGCTGACCGATCTCACCGGCAATACGCACCGTGCCGAATTCTGTATCGACAAGCTGTACAGCCCGGACTCCGCGCGCGGGCGGCTCGGGCTGGTGGAGCTGCGCGGTTTCGAGATGCCGCCGCACTTCCGCATGGCCATGGTGCAGTCGCTGCTGGTGCGGGCGCTGGTGCTGCGGTTCTGGGAGCGGCCGTATACCGCGCCGCTGCTGCGGCACGGTTCGAATCTGCACGGCCGATATCTGCTGCCGCACTTCCTGATCGCCGATATGTCCGAGGTCGCGGCCGATCTGCGCGCGCACGGTATCGATTTCGATATCAGCTGGCTGGATCCGTTCACCGAATTCCGTTTCCCGCGCATAGGCACGGTGGTACACGGGGGTATGGAGCTCGAACTGCGCGGCGCCATCGAACCGTGGAACACGCTCGGGGAGCAGACCACGCTCTCCGGCACCGCTCGCTATGTGGATTCCTCGGTGGAGCGCCTGCAACTGCGGGTCGTCGGCGGCGATCGCGGCCGATACCTGGTCACCTGCAATGGTTTTCCGGTGCCGCTGCTGGCCACCGACAAGGCGGATGTGCAGGTGGCAGGCGTGCGCTTCCGGGCATGGCAGCCGCCGAACTCGCTGCACCCCTCGATCACGGTGGACGCGCCGCTGGTCTTCGATGTGATCGATCTGGAGGCGGGCGTATCGCTGGGCGGGTGCACCTATCACGTGTCGCATCCCGGCGGCATGTTCTATCCGTCGCCTCCGGTGAATGCGATGGTGGCGCAGTCTCGGCGCAATCGTCGTTTCGAACCGAACGGCCACACTCCCGGCCCGGTCGATATCGCGGATCTGCGCGCCACATCGGCCATCCAGGCCACCGATGTCGGTGCGCCTGGGATCCTCGATCTACGCCGGGCGCGCACGGTGTGGGGCATGACCGGCGACCGGTAGGCACACCCTGGGAAGTGGTAGCGGTGACAGTGTTCGACACGACGCCACCCGGTGACGCCACGGCCGGCGGGCCCCACGGCTGGGGCGCCCCGGCCGGTGCGGGACTGGCTGGCGAGTATGCGAAATACCGTGCGGCAGCGGCCGATACCGGAGCTTTCGATGCCTGCGGGCTGCCCACCGACGGCTACTACGACGAACTGGTGAACGGCGGCGGGCGGTTGCGCCCCATCTGGTCGGAACTCTCCACCGACTTCCTGGAACAGGGTCGCGACGGGCTGCACGCACTCGATTCCCGGGTGCGGCGGCTGATCGAGGACGACGGCATCACCTACACCGAGCTCGGCGCCACCGCGAACGAGCCTGCCGCACCGCGCGTCTGGCGGCTCGATCCGATTCCGCTGCTGCTGTCCGCCGAGGACTGGACCACGCTGGAGGCGGGCGTGGCACAGCGCTCGCGACTGCTGGATGCCGTGCTGACCGATGTGTACGGGCCGCGCCGCACGCTCACCGCGGGACTGCTCCCACCGCAGGTGGTATTCGGGTGCGGCGGTTATATGCGTGCCGCGCACGGGATTTCGCTGCCCGGACGACATCAGCTGTTCCTGCACGCCTGCGATATCAGCCGCTGGGGCGATGGGCGGTTCCGGGTGCTGTCGGACTGGGCGCAGGCGCCGTCCGGCGCGGGTTATGCGATCGCGGATCGGCGCGTGGTGGCCTCGGCCATTCCGGAGGCCTTCGAACTGGCCAGCCCGCTGCCGATCACGCCGTTCGTGCGCGCCATGCGGCTCATGCTCGTGGAGGCCGCGCCGCACGCTGCCGACGAGGAACCCGTTGTGGTGGTGCTGAGCCCCGGGCCGCAGTCCGAAACCGCCTTCGATCAGGCATATCTCGCGTCGGTACTGGGCTTCCCGCTGGTGGAGAACGCCGATCTGGTGGTGCGCGACGGACGCCTGTGGATGCGTTCGCTCGGCACGCTCAGACAGGTCGATGTGGTGCTGCGCCGGGTGGACGCCGAATTCTCCGATCCGCTGGATCTGCGGCCGGATTCGCGCCTGGGCGTGGTGGGTCTGGTGGAGGTGCTGCGCCGGGGCGCGGTCACGGTGGTGAATACGCTCGGCAGCGGACTGCTGGAGAGTCCCGCCCTCGCCGCATTCCTGCCGCAGCTCTCGCGTGCGCTGCTGGATGAGGAGCTGAAGCTCCCGAGTGTCGAAACCTACTGGGGTGGAGACGATTCCGCGCGCTCACAGCTCATTGCCCAATTGCCGCGCCTGATCCTGCGCTCCACCGTCGACGGCACCACGGTATTCGGCCACCTGCTCACGGCGGCGCAGCGCGCCGAATGGAGAGCCCGCATCAACGCCGAAGGCTGGAAATGGGTCGGCCGCGAGCCCGCACGCTTCTCGGTGGCCCCGGCTGTCTCCGGTTCCGGGGATCTGCACGCGGCCCCCGTCGCCGTCCGGCTCTTCTCCCTGGCAGGCCGTGTCGGATACCGCGTCATGGCAGGCGGACTCGGCCAACTGCATCAGCGCACCGGACCCGACGGCATGATCGGCGAAGCGGCCGCCAAGGACATCTGGGTCCGCGCCCTGCCCGCCGACGTCCCCGCCGTCGAGGTCCCGGAGGAGCGCGAACGCCGTGCCCCCGCCGCCCCCGCCCTGGACGTCATCAGCTCTCCCCGCGTGCTCAACGACCTCTTCTGGATGGGCCGCTACAGCGAACGCGCCGAGTCCACCGTCCGCCTCCTCAGCGCCACCCACGACCGCTACCAGGACTACCGCTACCGCCCCTGGATGGAAGGCGCCGAAGCCATGCCCATCCTGGTAGCCGCCCTCGGCCACATGACCGGCACCACCCCACCTCTCCCCAGAACCTCCGCCGCCCAGCGGTATTCGAGCGCCGATGACCCGGACTCGGCTGCGCGGCAAACGGATTCGCCGCAGCAAGACGCCACCGGTCAATCCCCACCCGCCGGCGTGCAGCCGGATACTGCGCCCGTCGTAAGGGGACAGCACCAAGGCCCAGCCGGGCAATCGCAGACCTCCGGTGCACAGCGGCAGAGTCCGGGCGGGCAATCGCAAGGCTCCGGCGGACAGTCACAAGGTTCGGGCGGGCAGTCGCAGAGCTCCGGTGGGCAGTCGCAGGGTGCAGGCGGGCAGTCGCAAGGCTCCGGTGGGCAGTCGCAGGGGGCAGGTGGGCAATCGCAAGGTGTGAGTGGGCACCTGCCCCCTGCGGGTGGGCGGCAGCAGGGCTCGGGTGGGTTGCGGCCGGGGCGGCGGGAGTACTCCGATCAGCCGACTATGCCTATTGCGTTGCCGGGGGCTTCGCGGCGGGATCATGCGTATCTGGTGTCGCTGACGGTGGATCGGGAGTTGTCGGGGTCGCTGGCCTATGCGGTGGAGCGGTACGGGCAGGCGGCGCGGGCGGTGCGCGATCAGCTTTCGCCGGATACCTGGATGGTGCTCGGGTCGGTGGATCGGGCGCTGTCGGAATACCGTGGGGCGCGGGGGGATCGGGGAGCGGCGCTGTCGGCGGTGCATTCGCGGGCGCTGGCGGCGCTGCTGTCGCTGTCGGGCATCGACGCGGAATCGACTGTGCGCGATACCGGCTGGCATGTGATGGATATCGGCCGGCGGATCGAACGGGGACTCGCGCTGTCGTCGCTGCTCGCGGCGGCGCTCACCGACAGCTATCCGGAGCCGATCGGCCGGGTGGTGGTCGACGCGGTGCTGCAGGCGACCGTGTCCGCGGTGAGTTATCGTCGCCGCCACCGTGATTCGGTGCGGTTGTCCGCCGTCGCGGGATTGCTGCTGTTCGATTCGAGCAATCCGCGCTCACTGGCCTATCAGCTCGAGCGTCTGGAAGCCGATTTCCTGGCGCTGCCCGCGGCCTCCGGATCCTCACGCCCGCAACGCCTGTTGACCGATGCTCAGCGCATGCTGCGCCGCATCGACCCGGCCGATCTGGAGATCGCCGACGCCACCGGCTGCTACACCGAACTCGCCGAACTGCTCGACGGCGTGCACCTGCGACTGCGCAAGATCTCCGAATCCTTCGAGACCACAAGGCTTTCGGTGCCACGTGAAACACAACCGCTGTGGGGCACCACCCGGGTGGTGGGGTGAGGGTGCGCCGCTATCGGGTACTGCATCGCACGACCTACGTGTACTCCGACGTGGTCTCCAGTTCGTACGGCCGCGCCTATCTGACGCCCCGCGAATTCCCTGGTCAGCGCCTGCTTTCGCACGATGTCCGGATCGATCCGGTGCCGTCGGACCGTTCGGTCGGCGCGGATGTGTACGGCAATACCACCCTGTATTTCCATGTCACCGCCGAACATCGCCGCCTGGAGGTGACCGGTGAATCGATGGTGGAGGTGACCGGCCGGCTCCCCCCGCCGGACTCCGAACCGTGGGAGCACGCCCGCCCCGGCATCGAAAACGGCCCGCTCGGTGTGGAATTCACGATGGATCTGAATCCGCCGGAAATCAATCCGGATATCGCGGCCTATGCCGCCGAATCGTTTCCGCCGGGCCGCCCGCTGCTCGCGGCGGTCACCGAGCTGACCGCGCGGATCTACACCGACTTCACCTACAAATCCGGTTCCACCACCGTGAGCACCCGCGTCGCCGACGTCTTCCTCGCCCGCAAGGGCGTCTGCCAGGATTTCGCGCGCCTCGGCATTGCCTGCCTGCGCTCCCAGGGCCTGGCCGCCCGCTATGTCTCCGGCTATCTCGCCACCAACCCGCCACCCGGCAAGCCCCGCCTGATCGGCGCCGACGCCACGCACGCCTGGGCGACGGTCTGGCTGCCCGGCGGTTCCGGCGACGGCCACTGGATCGATTTCGACCCCACCAACAATAAATTCGCCGATGAACGCTACGTGACCCTGGC
The DNA here is from genome assembly GCF_035958815.1 of Nocardia sp. NBC_01327. Classification (NCBI taxonomy): domain Bacteria; kingdom Bacillati; phylum Actinomycetota; class Actinomycetes; order Mycobacteriales; family Nocardiaceae; genus Nocardia; species Nocardia sp. NBC_01327. The sequence continues at coordinate 847,824 of NZ_CP108383.1, forward strand.
CTGGGGCCGCGACTACGCAGACGTGCCGCCGGTGCGCGGCATCATCTACACCGACGCGAAGGAGAGCACCATCACCGTGTCCGTCGACGTCGCTCCAGTCGAGGTGTGAGCAATGCGTGATTTCAACTGCCCCCGATGCGGCCAGCGCCTGGCCTTCGAGAACTCGCTGTGCCTGAGTTGCGGCAGCCCACTGGGTTTCAGTCTGGCCGAGCGAACGCTACTGGTGCTGGCCCGCGAAGCAGCCTCGGGGAACGGAGGCGTCAACTCTCCGAGCGCCGATGGCACCGTGGACGCGAGCGAATTCCGGCTGTGCTCCAACCAGCATGTCGCGCAATGCAATTGGCTGGTCAAGGCAGGTCCCGGCACAGTGCTGTGCGAATCCTGCCGCCTGACCCGCACCCGCCCCGCCGACCAGGACGACAAATGGCTGGCGGCCTTCGCCGAGGCCGAGACCGCCAAGCGCCGCCTGGTCCTGGAACTCACCGAACTCGGCCTGCCCATTGTGGACCGGGTCGCCGATCCGGAATTCGGCCTCGCCTTCGACCTGCTGGCCAGTGCCGAGGAACCGGTCATGACCGGCCACGACAACGGCGTCATCACCCTCGATCTGGCGGAGAGCGACGATGTGCACCGCGAGCAGCTCCGCATCGAGATGGACGAGCCGTACCGCACCCTGCTCGGCCACTTCCGCCACGAGATCGGTCACTACTACTTCCCGGTCCTGGTCTCGGACGCCGATCTGGATCGCGCCCGCGCCCTGTTCGGCGATCCCTTCGCCGACTATCAGGAGGCCCTGGACCGGCACTACTCCGAGGGTCCGCCGCGCGGCTGGGAGTCCAGTCACGTCTCCTCCTACGCCACCATGCATCCCGCCGAGGACTGGGCCGAGACCTTCGCCCACTACCTGCACATCCGGGACACCCTGGATACCGCGGCGGCCTTCGGTTTCGCTCCGGCGGGCGCGACCCTGGACCGCCCGCAGCTCGGTCAGGCCGGTTTCGACCGCATCATCGAACTGTGGCTGCCGCTGACCTGGTCCCTGAATATGGTCAACCGCTCCATGGGACACCCCGATCTGTATCCGTTCGTGCTGGCCGGCCCGGTGCTCGACAAGATGCGATTCATCCATGAACTCTGTGCGCGTCCGGCAGATAGCTAGCCGGGCTTCCGGGCACTCATTGCCGCCCTGTAAACTCGTGATCATCATGCAGCGGGCAAGCCTTCTCCTCGGCCGCCGCGACGGGGTCTGATACGGACCGGCGCCCGTCGCGGGTGCTAGTCGTGCCGGTCTACCCCAAACCTGGGATCCAGCCACACTCTCGGAGATAATCGCCATGTCACCCGCTGATGCTTTCGTTTCCGGCTCTCGCACGATCAATGTGCCGAGCAAGCCAGCTCCTGCCGACCAGCCTGCCTGGAATACGCAGAAGAACTCCTCCATGCCGACCTTCCGGTACCGGCCGTTCGCCGAGGAGGTCGAGCCGATCACGCTGCCCGACCGCACCTGGCCGAACAAGATCATCGACCGCGCGCCGTCCTGGTGTGCCGTGGATCTGCGCGACGGCAATCAGGCGCTGATCGACCCGATGAGCCCGGCCCGCAAGCGCCGCATGTTCGATCTGCTGGTCCGCATGGGCTACAAGGAGATCGAGGTCGGCTTCCCGGCGGCCAGCCAGACCGATTTCGACTTCGTCCGCGAGATCATCGAGGACGGCGCGATTCCGGACGATGTCACCATTCAGGTGCTGACGCAGTCCCGCGCCGAGCTGATCGAGCGCACCTTCGAGGCCTGCAACGGCGCACCGCAGGCCATCGTGCACTTCTACAACTCGACCTCGATCCTGCAGCGCCGCGTGGTCTTCCGCGCGGACCGTGAGGCCGTGAAGAAGATCGCCACCGACGCCGCGTCGCTGTGCCTGGAGATCGAGAAGAAGTACCCGGACACCAACTGGCGCTACGAGTACAGCCCGGAGTCCTACACCGGCACCGAGCTGGATTACGCACTGGACGTGTGTGATTCGGTCTCCGCGATCATCGCGCCGACCCCCGAGAAGCCGCTGATCATCAACTTGCCGGCGACCGTGGAGATGGCGACCCCGAACGTCTACGCCGATTCCATCGAGTGGATGAGCCGCAATCTGGCTCGCCGCGATTCCATCGTGCTGTCGCTGCACCCGCACAATGACCGCGGCACCGCCGTGGCCGCCGCCGAGCTGGGCTACCAGGCCGGGGCGGATCGCATCGAGGGCTGCCTGTTCGGCAATGGTGAGCGCACCGGCAATGTCTGCCTGGTGACGCTGGGGATGAATCTGTTCTCGCGCGGTGTGGATCCGCAGATCGACTTCAGCAATATCGACGAGACCCGCCGCACGGTCGAATACTGCAACCAGCTGCCGGTGGCCGAGCGCCACCCGTACGGCGGTGACCTGGTCTACACCGCGTTCTCCGGATCGCATCAGGACGCCATCAACAAGGGCCTGGACGCCATGAAGTACGCCGCGGACGCCGCGGATTCCGATGTGGCCGATATGACCTGGGCGGTCCCGTACCTGCCCATCGATCCGAAGGACGTCGGCCGCACGTACGAGGCTGTCATCCGGGTGAATTCGCAGTCCGGCAAGGGCGGCGTCGCCTACATCATGAAGACCGATCACGGGCTGGTGCTGCCGCGCCGCCTGCAGATCGAGTTCTCGCAGGCCGTGCAGAAGATCACCGACGGTGAGGGCGGCGAGGTCACCCCGAAGGAGATGTGGGATGTCTTCTCCGAGGAGTACCTGACCCCGATCCTGCCGCTGGAGCGCATCCGCCAGAAGGTCACCGCCTCCGAATTGGATGGCGGCGTCGATCACATCGAGGCCGTGGTCAAGGTGGACGGCGTCGAACAGGCCATCTCCGGCGAGGGCAACGGCCCGCTCGCCTCGTTCGTGGATGCGCTGGCCACCATCGGTTACGACGTGCGCGTACTGGATTACAGCGAGCACGCCATGTCCTCCGGTGACGACGCCCAGGCCGCGGCCTACGTCGAATGCGCCATCGGCGACAAGGTGACGTGGGGCGTGGGCATCGCCACCTCGATCACCACCGCTTCTCTGCGTGCCGTGGTTTCGGCGGTTAACCGCGCAGCCCGAGAGAGCTGACCGGTAGAGCCCGTCGCGGATCGAGGGGGCGGGCTCTTCCTGAATTCTTCGGGAACGTGACAACTGATTTCGTGACCTTCGGGGTAACTCCTGGGGGACGTCTAAGATTGTTTTGGCGCCTAACCGCAGGCACGCGTGCACAACTGGTCACGGCTCTCAGCTGTGCGCTGAAGGTTCGGGGAGGCGGGACAGCTGCTAGCGTTGGGACGCATTAGCGCCGAGCTCTCTGTTCGAGCTGTCGAGCAGATGGGGGACACGTGACCACGAACGATCAGAATTCGAAGTCGAAGCCCGCGCCGGGTACGACGGGGGATGGCGACGACGTCAAGGACGACGCCGCATCCGCCGCGAGTGCGCCGGAGCAGGGTAAGGGCGGGCCGGAGTCCGCGGTCGAGGGTGAGCAGCCGGGGTCGGGGTTCTTCCCGCCGGTTCCCGACTCGATCGAGCAGACCACCGTCTTCCAGGCCGAAGGCGGGCAGTTCGCGCAGCCGTACGGCCAGGGGCAGCCGAACCCATTTGCGCCGCAGGGACCCGGTGACGGGCCGAATCCCTTTGCGCCCGGCGGGTTCCCGCCGGCGGGGCCGTACGGTGCTCCGGGTCCGTTCGCGGGCGGTCCGAACGGACCGTTCGAGGGGCAGGGTCCGTTCGCCGGTCCCGGGCCCAATGGTCCGTACCAGCAGGGGTTCCAGAACTCCGGCAATCACCAGATGCCGGATGCCGGGCAGTTCGCACCGCCGCCGAATCCCGGTGCACCGGGTGCGTTTCCGCCGCCCGAGGGTACCTACGGCGAAGTTCGCGACAACACCCCGTACGGCGAGATCCGGCAGGAAATCGGCAGCGACGGCATGGTTCGCCGAGTGTTTCCCGATCAGCCCGCGCCGCCGGAGCCGGGTGCGCCGGGTCCGGGCGGAGCGCCCGGGCAGTTCGGCGGACCGGGGCAGCCGGGGCAGTTCGCACCGGGCAATGATCAGCCGGGCGGGCCGATCTACAGCTGGTCCCCGCCGCCCGCACAGCAGCAGCCGCCGATGCAGCAGGGCGGACAGCCGCCGATGCCGCCGGGCGGTTATCCGCCGCAGGGCTGGAACGGTCAGCCGCCGCAGGGTTTTCCGATGCAGCAGGGCGGTTTTCAGCAGCCGCCGCCTCCGGGGCATTCGGTCAATGATCTGAACCTGTTGAAGCGGGCCCGCCGGGCGCCGCGCAGCGGGTGGCGCCGGGCCGTGCACAAGGCCTCCGGCGGTGTGATCAACCCGGGTGAGTCGCCCGCGGATGTGGTGCACGCGCAGCTGGTGGATCGGGTCAATCAGCCGGTGCGCGGTGATTACCGCATTGCGATCCTGTCGCTCAAGGGCGGTGTCGGAAAGACCACCACCACAGTCGGTCTCGGCTCCACCTTCGCCTCCGAGCGCGGTGACCGGGTCATTGCCATCGACGCCAACCCGGACCTGGGCACCCTGGCCCACCGGGTGCCGCGGCAGACCCGCTCCACGGTGCGGAACCTGCTGGAGGACAACCACATCTCCCGCTACTCCGATGTGCGCGCCCACACCTCGCAGGCCCCCAGTCGCCTGGAAGTGCTTGCCAGCGAGCAGGATCCGGCGGTGTCGGAGGCGTTCAGCGAGGCCGACTACCGCAAGGCCATCGGCATCCTGCAGCAGTTCTACAACATCATCCTCACCGACTGCGGTACCGGACTGATGCATTCGGCCATGTCGGGCGTGCTCGATATGGCGAGTTCGCTGGTGCTGGTGACCTCGCCGGCCATCGACGGCGCGCGCAGCGCCTCGGCGACCCTGGACTGGCTCGATCACCACGGCTACCACAAGCTGGTGGAACGAACAGTGGTGGTGGTCAACGCTTCTCGCAAGGGTTCCTCGACCGTGGACCTGGACCAGCTCCGCAAGCTCTTCCTGGACCGCACCCGTGCCGTCCAGGTGGTGCCCTTCGACGACCACCTCGCCGAAGGTGCGGAGATCGACCTCGAACTGGTCGGCAAACCCACCCGCCAGGCCCTCCTCGAACTGGCCGCCATGGTCGCCGACGATTTCGGCTACCACGCCAACCGTCAGAGTCAGCCCCCGCACCAGCGCTGACCTCAACCCCCGCAACACAAACCAACGCCCCGCAGCACCGAGCTGCGGGGCGTTGCCTGTTCAGCACGCACCGTCCCATCCCGGCGCATACCCCCGTCATCCCGGCATGCTTTCGGCCGGGATCCACACCCGCAGCTGCCACATCGGTCTGCCGCGCCGGAAATTGCATCGAACAGCCCGTGTCTCGGCCGGACAGTCGCCATCGGGGCTGTGCGCCGGGGGCACGGGCTGTGTGGTCCGGGTGGGTCAGGCGTGGACGAGGGGGGACAGGGCGCGGCCGGCCAGTTCTACGGTGCCGGGCTCGTGACCGCCGGTGACGAGGTTGACGATGAGGCCGTCGATGCCGTGGTCGAGGACTCGGGATTGGAACTGTTCGGCGACCTCGTCGGGGGTGCCGACGAATTGGCGGTCGGCGGGGGACTGGCGCAGGGCCTCGGCGGGCATGGAGGACAGGTCCGCAATGCCTTGGCGGGCAAGGAGATCGGCCTGGGTCTTGCGGGCGCGGTCACCGTCCTCGTCGACGATGACGAAGGCCAGGAAGCTGGTTTCCAGCGTTTTCGGATCGCGGCCGGCCTCGTCGAGGCGGGCGTGCAGGGCCTCGAGCTTGCGGGGGATCTCGGAGGCATTGCAGATGATGTTGAGGTGATCCGCGAAGCGGGCGGCCAGGGCGAAGGTCTTCTTCTCGCCGCCGCCGCCGAGCAGGATCGGCAGATCGTCGCGGACGCGGGGCTCGTTCATCGCGTCTTTGGTGTGGTACCACTTGCCGTCGTAGGTGGACCGCTGACCGCGCAGCATCGGGGTGATGATGTCGAGGGCTTCCTCGAGGCGTTCGAAACGCTCGGTGAAGGTGCCGAATTCGAAGCCGTACGCCTGGTGCTCCAGTTCGAACCAGCCCGCGCCGATGCCGAGCACGGCCCGGCCGCGGCTCACCACGTCCAGGGTGGTGACGGTCTTGGCGGTGAGCGCCGGATTGCGGTAGGTATTGCCGGTCACCAAGGCGGACAGCTGAATTCGCTCGGTGGAGGCCGCCAGGCCGGACAGCGCGGTGTACGCCTCGAGCATGGGCTCGCTGGGCGCGCCGATCAGTGGCAGCTGATAGAAGTGATCCATGACGAAGGCGGCGTCGAATCCCGCGGCCTCCGCCTCGCGCGCCTGCGCGACCACCGCCGGGAACAGGTCGCGCGCCGCCACTCCGTAGCTGAAGTTGGGCATCTGATATCCGAGACGAATGCTCATGCGGTCAACGCTATGACCTGGAGTGCACTCCAAGTCAAGAGCTGCGGCGGTATGGCGCGGCGGGTGGTGCTGCCGCGCGCGGGCGGGTGCCGGAGCTACAGCCGGACTGCGCCGCCGCGGCGGCCTGTCGCAGCGAATGATCCAGTCGCGCAGTTACTTCTGCTGATCGTCCGGCCCCGTGGCCCTGCGGGCGGCGGCCTGGAATGCGGCGAGGACGGTGGCCACCGCGGGACGCTTCTCGGCGTGCGGTCGGGTGGCCAGATCGTAGAGGCGGGCGGCGCGGACCCCGGCCAGGCGGAGCATGACCACGTCCGGGTGGCGTACCGCGTGCCGGGGCATGAGGGCGATGCCGTAGCCCGAGGCGACCAGCGCTTCGATCACGGTGAAGTCGTTGAGCCGCTGGGCAATTCGGGGTTGCACGCCGGTGACGGTGGCAATGGAGCGCAGTACGTCGTCGACCGGGAATCCGCCGCGCACACTCAGCCAGGTCTCGTCGGCGAGTTCGGCGGGCACCACCGCGCCGTGTCCGGCCAGCCGATGATTCGGCCCGACCACCACGTCGATCGGCTCGCGCATGAGCACCCGCGACGCCACCCGCGGCCCGCCGATCGATGCCGCCCGTTCGTCACGATGGGTGAGCACCACGTCGTAATCGGCCAGCAATCGCGGCACTTCGACCGCCGGCACATCCTCGTCCCGAGCCACCATCTCCACTCCGCTGCCCGCCAATTCGGCCAGCACCCGGGGCAGCAACAGCGCAGCCCCCGACGGGAACAGCGCCACCCGCACCTCACCCCGCGGCGACCCGCGATAGGACGCCATCTCCGCCGCCGCCTTGTCCATGGCCGCCAGCACCTCATCGGCCCGCACCACCAGCGCCCGCCCGGCATCGGTCAACCGCACCCGCCGCCCGTCCGGCTCCAGCAGCGCCACCCCCGCCTCCCGCGCCAGCACCTTCAACTGCTGCGACACCGCCGACGGCGTCATCGACAATGCCGCCGCCACCGCCGCCACCGTCCCCCGATCCGCCAACTCCCGCAAAACCCGCAACCGCTCGATCGCCATCCCCGGCCCGCCGCGACTCTGGGCGAGGTCGGGTGGGAGGGCGGCGGTGGATGGTGGGATGCGGCGTGGGGGTGGGACGGTGCGGGGTGGGTGGGGTGTGGGGTCTTCCGGGTGGGGCATAGGTAAGTTTTACTACATTGTTGGTGTGGATATATTCGATTGTTCTTACCTATTGATGGCCTCACTATTCGGGGTATGACCAATCGTGATCGGGTGCTCGGGCTGGGTGTTGTGGTGCTGTGGGGACTGAACTTCCTGGCTATTCGGGTGGGGCTCGACCACTTTCCGCCGTTCTTCTTCGCGGGGTTGCGGTTCGCGGTGATCGCGGTGCCGGTGCTGATTTTCGTGCCGCGGCCGCGGGTGCCGTGGCGGTGGCTGCTGCTCTACGGCGTGGGGTTCGGGATTCTGCAGTTCGCGTTCCTGTTCACGGCCATGCGGGAGGGCATGCCGACCGGGCTGTCGTCGCTGGTGTTGCAGTCCTCGGCGCCGTTCACGGTGCTGCTGGGCGCGGTGTTCCTGCGGGAGCGGCTGCGCGGGATTCAGCTGCTGGGTATCGCGGTCGCCCTGGCGGGGATGGGCGTGATCGGCTGGGACCGGTCGCACCATGCCGCGCTGCTGCCGGTGCTGCTGACCCTGGCGGCCGGGCTGGGCTGGGCATTCGGCAATCTCGGATCACGTTTGGCCGCAGCCGAATCCGCGGGACCGGCGGTGAACCCGCTGCATCTGACCTTGTGGATGGCGGTGGTGCCGCCGCTGCCGATGTTCGCGCTCTCGGCGCTCACCGAGGGACCGACGACCGGCTGGCATGATCTGGCCGCGTCGTTCTCGATGAGCGGCTGGCCCGCCTTCGCCGCACTCGCGTACATCGTGCTGCTCGGCACGATCGCGGGCTCGGGCTTGTGGACGTATCTGATGAGCCGCTACCCGGCGAGCACGGTGGCGCCACTGTCGCTGGGCGTGCCGGTGGTGGGCATCGCGGCCTCCTGGGCGTTCCTGCACGAGACGCCGTCGGCGCTGTCGCTTGTGGGTGCGGCGATAGTCATCGCAGGCGCGTTCACAGCAACCTCGGCCGGGCGTCGAACGGTGTCGACCCCCAGCTCGGAGGCCCGGCCGGCGCCGGTGCAGCCCGCCCCCAGGCTCGTCGAGGCCTAGCGAACGGTCGGCATCCTCGCAAAATCCGCAGACTCCCGGTACGAAAAAACCGACCCTACGGACCCGCTGCCGGTTCCTGCTGCCTAGGATTCCCCCAGGCGTGGGAGGTAGGGAATGGCTGGACAGCGTATGTCCGTCACACGGCGGACGGTGCTGCGTGGCGCGGTCGCGGCCGGTGCGATGGCCGGGGCGGCCGCAACACTGCGCCCCACCGCCGCGGTCGCCGATCCGGGTCGTCGAGTGGTGGTGCTCGGCGGCGGTGTCGCCGGTCTGACCGCCGCGCACGAATTGGCCGAGCGCGGCTTCGACGTGACCGTGTACGAGCGTCGCGCGCTGGGCGGGAAGGCCCGCAGCATCGCGGTGCCCGGCACCGGCAGCGGCGGCCGCCCGGAACTGTGGGGCGAGCACGGCTTCCGCTTCTTCCCCGGTTTCTACAAGCACATTCCCGACACCATGCGGCGAATCCCGTTCGCGGGCAATGCGAACGGGGTGTGGGACAACCTGGTCGCTGCCCCCGAGGCGCGTTTCTCCCGGCAGAACGCCCCGGACACCATCATTCCGATGGGCCGATCCGGGAAACCGTGGGCGACCCCGGACGATTTCCGGGAGACCGTCGGATCGGCCATCAGCACCAGCACCAAGATGACCGATACCGATGCCCTGTACTTCGCCAATCGCCTGCTGGTCTTCAATACCAGCTGCGATGCCCGCCGCTACGGGCAGTGGGACAAGGTGGCGTGGCGCGAATACGTCGGCGCGGGAAGGCGTTCCACCGAATTCCGCATGCTGCTCTCGCGCACCCTGACCACCCTGCTGGTGGCCGCCAAGGATGATCTGGCCAGCACGCTCACCATCGGCAATATGGGTGAGCAGTTCCTCGGCAATCCGCTCGAGGTCGGCAATGACGGCGCGCTGGACCGGCTGCTGAACGGCGCCACCAATGAGGCCTGGATCAATCCCTGGGTGGCGCGGCTGCGCGAGCTGGGCGTGAAGTTCGTCAGCGCCGAGGTGCGCGGCCTCGACGTCGCGGACGGGCGTATCTCCGCCGCCCGGATCGTCGACGCCTCGGGCGCGGCGCAGCAGGTCGAGGCCGACTACTTCGTGACCGCCCTGTCCACCGAGGTGGCCCGCACCCTGTGGACGCCCGAAATCCTCGCGCTGCGACCGGATTTGGCGGGCATGAGCCAGCTCATGGTGGATTGGATGACCGGCATCCAGTTCTTCATGCGCACCCAGACCGATATCGCGCGCGGTCACGTCGCCTATGTGGATTCCCCGTGGTCGCTGACTTCCATTGCGCAGAACCAGTTCTGGAACCGCACCCCGCTGCCCGGCTTCGGCGACGGGACCGTGCAGGACTGCCTGTCGGTCGACATCTCCGACTGGAACACCCCGGGCATGCTGTACGGCAAACCCGCCAAGGAGTGCTCGCCCGACGAGATTTCGCGGGAGGTGTGGGCACAGCTCAAGGCGCATCTCAATGACGAGCACGTGCTGCTGCGCGATGAGGACCTGCACTCCTGGTTCCTGGACACCGGCATCACCTGGGACGCGGCGCAGCATCGCAATGCCAATGCCGATCCGCTGCTGATCAATACCGCCGGATCCTGGGCGCTGCGCCCGGTCTCGCACACCGCCGATCTCGAAAACCTTTTCCTGGCAGGCGATTACGTGCGCACCAATGTGGACCTGGCCACCATGGAGGGCGCCTCGGAGGCGGCGCGGACCGCGGTCAACGCACTGCTGGACGTGAGTGGTTCGAACGCGGCGCGCTGCAAGCTCTTCACGCTGTACCGCGCGACCGAGCTGGAACCGTTCCGGCAGCTGGACATCGGGCGGTACGCGGCGGGGCAGTCGAACCTGTTCGACACACCGCTCTAGCGAGATTCCGCACAAACCACTGGCACCGCACCGTGGTGCGCGCGTTCAATCGAGTCATGAGCGAGATCACCGATCCGGCTGAACTGCGGGAACTGCTGGGCGCGCCGACGCCCCGCGCCATCGCCAAGGAGCGGGTCGCACTGCACCCGCGGGACCGGGAGTGGATCGCGAACTCCCCGTTCGTGGTGCTGTCCACCAGTGACGCGGACGGCAACTGCGACGCCTCGCCCAAGGGTGATCCGGCCGGTTTCGTGCGCGTGCTGGACGATACGACCATCGCCATTCCGGAGCGCCCGGGCAATCGCCGCGCGGACGGCTACCTCAATATTCTGGCGAATCCGCATGTGGGCGTGATCTTCCTGATTCCGGGGCGCGGTGAGACGCTGCGGGTCAACGGCCGCGCGCGCCTGGTGCGCGACGCACCGTATTTCGACGACATGGTGGTGCGCGGGCATCGGCCCATCCTCGCCATCGAGGTGGCGGTCGAGCAGATCTTCCTGCACTGCGCCAAGGCCTTCCTGCGCAGCGGGCTGTGGAAGCCGGAGCAGTGGCCGGCCGACACGCTGCCCACGCAGGCGCGACTGGTCAAGGAATTGCAGCCGGACAGCACCGAGACGCTGGAGCAATTGGAGAAGCACTACTCGCACACGTACGAGGAGTTGCTCTACAAGTCCTGAGCGCGGCACTGCGAGTCCTGAGCGCGGCGCGCCGACGGTGACGCGGCGGAACCCCGGTGCGGCGCAGCTCACGCCGAATCCGGCGATACCGCCTGCGCAGCAACCGGGTCGCACCAATAAACTCGCGGCGTGGCAGACATCTCGGTACGCGGCAAGCTGGCGTTGCGGGCAGCAACGGCGGCCTCATGGGCTTCGCAGCAGGCCGGGCGCGGTAAGGGATCGATGATCGGCGGCCTGATCGCGCTGAAGATCGACCCGACGATCATGACCCAGCTGGGTCGTGGCCGCCGCACGGTGCTGGTGACCGGCACCAATGGCAAGTCCACCACCACGCGCATGACCACCGCCGCGCTGCAGACGCTCGGCGCGGTCGCGACGCAGGCCGACGGCGCGAATATGGATGCCGGAATCGTGGCCGCGCTCACCGCGAATCGCACCGCGGCGCTGGCGGCGATCGAGGTGGACGAACTGCATCTGCCGCATGTGGCCGATGCGCTGGATCCGGCCGTCGTGGTGCTGCTCAATCTTTCCCGGGACCAGCTGGACCGGGTCGGCGAGATCAATATGATCGAACGCCGCCTGCGCGCCGGTATGGCCCGGCATCCGGACACCGTGCTCATCGCCAACTGCGACGACGTGCTGGTGACCTCGATCGCCTACGACCATCCCAATGTGGTGTGGGTGTCGGCGGGCAGCGGCTGGTCGGTGGACGCCACCAGTTGCCCGCGCAGTGGCGAGCCCATCATGTGGGAGGGCGCGCACTGGTACAGCACCGGAACCGATTTCCAGCGCCCGGAGCCGCAGTGGACGGTGGACGAGCACACGCTGCACGGGCCCGATGGGCTGGAATTGCCGCTCGCCCTTGCCCTTCCGGGCCGCGCCAATCGTGGCAACGCCGCCCAGGCGGTGGCCGCGGCCGTGGCGATGGGTGCTGACGCCGCCGCGGCGGCGAAGGCCACCGGGACCGTCGACGAGATCGCGGGCCGCTATCGCACCGTCGAGGTCGACGGGCGTACCGCGCGCCTGCTGCTGGCCAAGAATCCGGCCGGCTGGCAGGAGGCGCTGTCCATGATCGACCCTGCCGCAACGGGTTTGGTGATCGCCGTGAACGGCCAGGTGCCCGACGGCGAGGATCTGTCCTGGCTCTGGGATGTGCGCTTCGAGCACTTCGAGGGCACCCAGGTGGTCGCGGCGGGCGAGCGCGCGACCGATCTGGCGGTGCGCCTGACCTACGCCGGGGTGGAGCACACCACGGTCGCGGATCCCTTGCGCGCCATCGCATCCTGTCCGCCGGGGCAGGTGGAAGTACTCGCCAATTACACGGCATTCCGTGACCTGAACCGCGATCTCGAAGTGAAGGCGAAGGCCCGCGCATGAGTGAATCGACCGTACGCATCGGCCTGGTGCTGCCGGATGTCATGGGCACCTACGGCGACGGCGGCAATGCGCTGGTGCTGCGCCAGCGCCTGCGCATGCGCGGCCACGACGCCGAGATCGTCGAAATCACCCTGGCCGACCCGGTTCCCGATTCGCTGGACGTCTACACCCTCGGGGGTGCGGAGGATTCCGCGCAGCGCCTGGCCACCCGTCACCTGCAGAAGTACCCCGGCATGCAGCAGGCCGCCCAGCGCGGTGCGCCGATCCTCGCCATCTGCGCCGCCATCCAGGTGCTGGGTCACTGGTACGAAACCTCCTCGGGTGAGCGGGTGGACGGCGTCGGCCTCTTCGACGTCACCACCTCCCCCCAGGACAAGCGCGCCATCGGCGAGGTGGCCACCCACCCCCTGCTCCCCGGCCTGACCCAACCTCTCACCGGCTTCGAAAACCACCGCGGCGGAACCAAACTCGGCGGCGACGCCACCGCCCTGGCCCGCGTCACCAAGGGCGTCGGCAACGGCGTAGGCGACGGCTCGGAGGGCGTAGTCCAGGGCTCCGTCCTCGGCACCTACATGCACGGCCCCGCCCTGGCCCGCAACCCCGAACTCGCCGACTACCTCCTGGCCCGCGCCCTCGGCGTCGATTCCCTTCCCCCCCTTGCCCTCCCGGAAGTAGACCAACTCCGCCGCGAGCGCCTCCGCGCCTGACCCGCCCGGTCCATCCCGACCGAACAGACCGTCTCCGAACAGCGCAGCTTGTATGCGCGCTGTGCGGTCGGGACGCGCGCTGTGTGGTCGCGACGGAACAGTTCATCTTGACGGAACAGCTTGTGTCTGAACTGCGCAGATCGTGTCTGAACTGCGCAGATCGCTTGTGCGCTGTGCCGTTCAGGCACGGGCTGCGTCGTTTCTGACGGCGGTTGCCTAGCACGGTTCCCTCGCGACACATAGCAGACACGCATGACCGGTCGGTCTGGTGTTGCCGAATGTGTTGTTGTCAAGGCGACCGGCCGGTAGTGTCGCGCGCGGCCTACTTGATGAGGGAGGTGGCCGCTTGCGCAGGCGCGCCGTGTTGAAAGCTGCCGGATTGGCCGCTTTGCTGGCGGGCGCGGGATCGGGTGCCGCTGTGCGCGGCGCCGGTGTCGCGTCGGCGAATCCGTTGTGGAACGCGCTGTTTCAGGCGTGGGTGCCCGAGATCTTCGCACCGCTACCGGATCCGCCGGAGCACTCCGAGGCCATTGTCATCGGGTCCGGATTCGGGGCGGCCGTGACGGCGCTGCGACTGGCCGAGGCCGGGGTGCAGAACACGGTGCTGGAGCGCGGCTCGCGGTGGCCGAACGATCCCTGGCGGGAGATCTTCACCGGCGACGATCTGCCGGACGGGCGCGGCTTCTGGCATCGCACCAGCTTCACCGGCGTCACCAAGGTGCCCATGCCTTTCAGCGATTTCGGCGGCGTCCTGGATGTCACCGAATTCGCCGGCATCGACGTGTGGCGCGGCGCGGCGGTCGGCGGCGGGTCGATCGTCTTCACCGGTGCGATGGTGGCCCCGCCGAAGCATCTGTTCGACTCGGTATTCGGCGGCATCGTCGACTACGACGAACTCGACCGCGTCTACTACCCGCGCGTGCGGGACATGCTGCGACTGAGCACCATGCCGCCCGATATCTACAATTCGGTGCCGTTCACGCACTCCCGGGTGTGGGATCAGCAGGTCCGGGCCGCGGGTTATGAACCGCAGGCCAATGATTCGATCTTCAACTGGGATGTGCTGCGCGCCGAACTGGCGGGCAACTCGCGTTCGTCGGCAACGGCCGCACGCAGCAATCTCGGCAATTCCAATGGCGCGAAGTTCGATCTGAACCAGAACTATCTGCGCTACGCCGAGGGCACCGGACGCTCGGCGATCTTCCCCGGGCACCGGGTGGACTCCATCGCGCAGGACGCCAATGGCAAGTACGTGGTGTCGGTGACCAAACTGGCGCCCGCCGGCCAGGTGCTCGCCACCCGCACCCTCACCTGTGACCGCCTGTTCCTGGGCGCGGGCTCGGTCGGCACCTCCGAACTGCTGGTGCGGGCCCAGGCCACCGGCGCGCTGCCGCAGCTGAACGAGCATATCGGCGACGGCTGGGGCACCAATGGCGATGTGGTGCTCGCCCGCGCCGAGAGTTCACTGGCCGGTGTCGGCAGCGGTGTGCCCAGCGCCAGCCGCATCGCCGACGAATCCGGTATGCCGCTGACCCTCGAAAACTGGTATGTGCCGGGCATTCCGGTGGATACCGGCGCGATCGCCTCGCTCGGTATCGCGCTGGATCCGACCCGCGCCCGCTTCGGCTTCGACGCCGCCCGCAATGCGGTCGGCCTGTCCTGGCCGCGCGGCGCGCAGAACGCGGTGGTCGACGCCTGCCGCGCGGTCGATCATCGGATTGCCGAGCGTGCCGGTTCGATCGTCGATTACACCCCGATCGGCTACGACGCCAATGCGGCCTTCACCGCCCACCCCCTCGGCGGCGCGGTGCTCGGGCAGGCGACCGATGCGAACGGGCGGGTGATCGGCCATCCGGGTCTCTATGTCATGGACGGCGCGGGTATCCCCGGCAGCACAGGTACGGTGAACCCGTCGCTCACGATCACCGCACTCGCCGAACGCAATATCGAGGCCATCATCCGAGCGGGCCGATAGCTGGAGCATCGGCTGCGGTGTTGCCGGACAACACCGCAGCGCTCGCGGGTGGTCCGGCCGGGGCCAATTACGCTGGCGGAGGCCATTCGATGAGGAAGGGGTCCGCGTGATCGAGGTCAGTGAACCGGAGGCGGGGGAATTCCCACACAAGCCGCCCGCCCTGTGGACGGATCTCTTCATGCTCGCCCTGGCGGTGGTGTCGGTCGCGCTGGTCACCTGGGTGACGTTCTTCCCGGTGGCCGATGACACCTACCGGACGATCCGGTACGTCGACTACAGCATCTGCGCGGTCTTCGCGATCGAGTTCCTCTGGCGCTGGCGGCACGAGGGCTGGAGTTGGACGTTCCCGTTCATCTACTGGTACGAGGTCCTGGGCATGATCCCGGTGACCAGCCCGTTCTTCCGCGGCTTCCGTTTGCTGCGGGTGGTGGCGATCGCGGTCCGGCTGGCCCGGGTGGCCGATCGCGCCTTCGGTGACCGGGTCACGGCGGCGGTGGTGAACCGGTTCGTCGGCACCATCGTCGATATCGTCAAGCGCCCTGTCACCATTGCCGTCCTGGACGAGGTCGGCGATGTGCTGCGCACCGGCCACTACACCCAGAACATCGCGAATGCGCTGGAGGAGAACCGGACCGAGATCAACCAGATGATGCTGGATCTCATTCAGCGCGATCCCCAGCTGGGCCGGGTGCGGTACTTCCCGTTCCACGAGGAGATCATTCACGGCATCACCGATGCCAGCTTCCGCATCATTCTGCAGGTGCTCGCCGATCCCCGGACCGACGAATTGGTAGCTGATGCGTTGCGGGAGAACGTGAATCAGATGCGCGCCGCGGTACACGCCGGAGTGCGGGTGCCGGAGTCGGTGAACAACCGGCTCCCGCAGTGACTCTCAGTACTCGGACGATTCGCCGTATCGACGGGAGGCTCAGCCTCCGTGCCTGATGCGCTCCCGCTTCTGCGCATACGCCACTACTTCCCAGAGT
Organism: Nocardia sp. NBC_01327; assembly: GCF_035958815.1. Classification (NCBI taxonomy): domain Bacteria; kingdom Bacillati; phylum Actinomycetota; class Actinomycetes; order Mycobacteriales; family Nocardiaceae; genus Nocardia; species Nocardia sp. NBC_01327. The sequence continues at coordinate 864,107 of NZ_CP108383.1, forward strand.
ATTAGCACGAGCAAAACCGCGCACAGCATCCCCAGCGATCCCAGCGCCGGCAGTGCGGTCGCGGGCCAGATGAGCGCCAGCAGCGCCACGGCCGCCACCAGACGCGGTATGAGGACTTTGTGTGTCGCGGAGTACCGGAAACCCACCAGAGCGATCAGATAGGCCACCACGCCGCCGTAGAGGGCGTACAGCGGTATGCCGTACAGCGCATCGCTCAGTGAATGTCCCTGCGCCCCGCCCACATAGCCGAGCACCTTCTTCAAACCGAGGGACATGGCGACGATCCCGGCGATCATCGGAAAGTGCCAGTAGGTGTAGCAACCGCGCGCGATCTGCACCCGCCGCTCCCCGGTGGCGTGCTCGAGCGCATGCTCCACCACGAGCGACGCCACATCGAAGTACGCCCACCACAGCAGTCCCGAAACGGCCAGCCCCAGCATCGATCCCAGCGTGATCGCCCAGGAGATGGGCAGTCCGGCCACGCCCACGCCGATGGAGACGATGGATTCGCCCAGCGCGATAATGATGATCAGCCCGTACCGCTCGGCGAAATGCTTGGCGGAGTTGAGCCGCCACTCGTTGCCGGAGAACGCCGTCCACAGCATGTCCCAGGCGAGCGCGCCCAGCCACAGTCCGATCTGCGCGCCGCCGTTGTAGTGCGCGCCGAGCAGCAGCAGCGCACCGCCGACGGTGAGAGATCCACTCGCCCAGCGCACCACCTGTCCGCGCAATTGCTCGTCCTCGGCGCTGGCCAGCCAGAACACCCACAGGTGGATCAGCCGCGCCACCAGATAGGCGATGACGAAGACCAGCGGTCCGTACCAGCCGCCCGGAAGATCGTGGAAGGCTTCGGGAATGGTGAGCGCGATCAGGAACGACGCGCCCATGGCCACGAACATGGCGACCCGGGCAATGCCCTCATCGGCCTTGACCACATTGCCGAGCCACGAGTAGCCGATCCACATCCACCACAGCAGCATGAGAATGACCAGGGCCCGCAGCAGATTCACCGCGGTGGTCTCATGGGCGGCGAGATCGGTGACCATGGTGAAGGCGAAGACGATCACCAGGTCGAAGAACAATTCGAGTTGAGTGACCGAGCCGTCCTCGGCCACGGTGGTCATTCGGGATCGTTGCGCACCGGGCATGGCGGACATATTGCAGGGTCCGGGGCTCGAAAGACAGTGTCAGCGACGCGTGTTCGCGCTCGGCATGATCACAACCGCTGCGACGTCGGCATCAAGGTCACGTGACACGAAGCTCGGTGCCGGCGGTCCGAAGCCCGGAGTCAGGCGGTCCCGAAGCCCGGTTCGAAGCTGCCGCCGTAGTGCAGGGGCGGCGTGTAGGGCGCGGGCTCGTAGCCGGCCTGCTCGGCGTAGGGCTGTTCGTCGGCTTCGGCGAGTCCCTCGATGCCGGTGACCGTTTCGACGAAGGCGATGAAGTTCTCGATGGTGGCCTCGCCCTCGCGGCGCGCGCTGCGCTTGAGCAGCATGCCCGGCGCGGGAATCGGCAGGTAGACCTCGGTGTGGTACCAGATCTCGGTATAGCCGTCCTCGGTCACGGCGAGGTCGAACCAGCCCTGGCCGCCGGCCCCGGCACTGCTCTCGGACACCTTCCAGGCGACCCGGTCCTCGGTGCAGGTGTACTCCACGACCTGCCGGTCGGGCCGTCCCATCAGATTCGCCGAGACGTACACCTTCTTCGGGCGGCCCAGGGTGTCACGGGTGGCGACGCGGACGTCCTGATGTGCGGGGGACCAGTCGGGGAGTTGCTCGACCATGAGCAACGCCTCCATCACTTGATCGGGATCGATATCGATGATGAAGCGGTGATCAGTCTTAGTGCGCATACCTACCCTCCAGCTTGGGCACCGATTGTGACCAGCGTCGCTCGCGGAGTCAACTGTGTCGCATACCGATCGGTCCTGTCCGCTCGGCCGTATTTGCGAATTTCACTGGCGGGCAACGTAATCGGAACGTACTCGTGAGTAAGTTCCGCTTCACCATTTAGTGACGGCTGTCACATGCTGATTCGCTCCTCGGGAATCGCGCGTTCGACCGCCATGCGGCGCTCTGCTCCGCGGTGAAAATGCCGGGCAGTGTGAGCCGTTCGGCGATCGGGCGATCGAGCGCGAGATAGCGGCTTCCGGTCGCGGTTCCAGCTGTGCGAGATAGCCGGTGCGGAAGCTGGTGATGCGCTCGGCCGTGTCACTCATCGGTTCGGCGATGATCTCGCGGGTGCGCTCAGGCGTTTTCCCGCAGGATTGCGGTGACGTGCAGCGACGTCTCGTGCAGCCGGTTGAAGATATCGAGCAGCAGGTGCAGTTGCTCCTCGGTGTAGTCGGCCGTGATCTTGCCGAATTCGCGCGCCAAAACCTCGTAGTGCGGGGCGATTTCGTCGATGCGGTCCTGGATCGCGGTGATGATCACCCGCCGCCGGTCCTGCTCATCGTGTTCCCGGCGCACGTAGCCGGCTTTCAATAGCCGGTCGATCATCCGGGTGATCGCGCCCGTGGTGAGCCCGGTGCGCTGTGCGAGTTCGCCCGCGGTGGCCGCGCCGCCCATTCGCAGCAGATTGAGGCAGCGCAGATCGGTCACGTGCAGGCCGAGGCGATCGGCCATGGCTCCGTGCAGCATGACCGCATCGGTGGCGCTGCGCTGGGCGGCGAGGGTGAGGTCGGCCGCCAACTCCTGGTTTTTCGTCATCGCTTGACAGCATAGTCTTACCCGAGCATTATCTTACTCAATCAACTACTGATTGATTCAGGGGATATGCCATGACTACCACGCAGCGCACCGACGAATCCGCCATCCGGGACCTGTTCGACAGCACCATCAGCGCCTGGGCGGCCGGTGACGCGCAGGCGTACGCCGCCGCCTTCGCGCCCGATGCCGACTATGTGACCTGGTTCGGTCAGCACCTGAAGGGCCGCGAAGCCATCGAGGCCTCGCATGCGCCACTGTTTGCCAAATACATGAAGGGGACGCGCACCGACGGCGAGATCACGTCGCTGCGCTTCGTCACCCCGGAGGTGGCCGTGGTGCACGGCAGGGGCGCGGTCGTGAAGGGCAGGCGCCGCCGCAATCGCTTCAATACCAAGGTCAACGTCTACGTCGTGGTGCGGACCGACGGCGAATGGTCGTTCGCCGCCTTCCACAACACGAAATACAGCTGGTTGTTCAATACCCTTATCGCCGGGCACGATTCGGCCCCGGCGCAGGCCGGGGCGGCTTAGCTGGCGGGCTGCTGGACGCCGCAGCCGGGAGGTGGCCGGAAATCTCGTGGCCCGGGTCGGTAATGTTGTGGGTCGATAGCAGCATTGTCGATCTTGGAGGATTTCCGTAGTGGCTCTCGTCGTACAGAAGTACGGAGGATCCTCGGTCGCCACCGCCGAGCGCATCCGTCGCGTCGCCGAGCGCATTGTCGAGACCAAGAAGCAGGGCCACGACGTGGTCGTGGTCTGCTCGGCCATGGGTGACACCACCGATGAGCTGATGGATCTGGCACAGCAGGTTTCCCCCGCGCCGCCCGCGCGTGAAATGGACATGCTGCTCACCTCGGGTGAGCGCATCTCCAATTCGCTGGTGGCCATGGCCATTCACTCGCTCGGCGCGGAGGCCCGCTCGTTCACCGGTTCGCAGGCCGGCGTGATCACGACCGGCAGGCACGGAAACGCGAAGATCATCGATGTGGCTCCGGGGAGAGTGCAGAATGCGCTCGCCGAGGGCACCATCGTGCTGGTCGCGGGTTTCCAGGGTGTCAGTCAGGACAGTAAGGACGTCACCACGCTGGGCAGGGGCGGCTCCGATACCACCGCCGTCGCACTGGCCGCGGCCCTGAACGCCGATGTCTGCGAGATCTACACCGATGTGGACGGCGTCTTCAGCGCCGATCCGCGCATCGTCGCGGACGCGCAGAAGCTCGACACCATCTGCTACGAGGAAATGCTCGAGCTGGCCGCCTGTGGCGCCAAAGTTCTGATGCTGCGCTGCGTCGAGTACGCGCGCCGCTACAACGTGCCGGTCCATGTGCGCTCGTCGTACACGGACAAAGAGGGCACCATGATTTCCGGATCGATGGAGGACATCCCGTTGGAGCAGGCAATTCTCACGGGCGTCGCGCACGACCGCAGCGAAGCCAAGGTGACCGTCGTCGGCATTCCGGACGAGCCGGGCTACGCCGCCAAGGTCTTCCGAGCCGTTGCCGATGCCGAGATCAATATCGACATGGTGCTGCAGAACGTCTCGAAGGTGGAGACGGGCAAGACCGACATCACCTTCACCCTGCCCAAGCTGGACGGTCCGCGCGCCGTGGAGCTGCTCAGCAAGCAGCAGGGCGATATCGGTTTCTCCCGGGTGGTCTACGACGATCACGTCGGCAAGGTGTCGCTGGTCGGCGCGGGCATGAAGTCGCACCCGGGCGTCACGGCCACCTTCTGTGAGGCCCTGGCCGAGGCGCGCATCAATATCGATCTCATCTCCACCTCGGAGATCCGAATCTCGGTGCTGGTCAAGGACAATGACCTGGACGAGGCCGTGCAGGTGCTGCACCGGGCCTTCGATCTGGGCGGGTCCGAGGTGGCAGTCGTACACGGCGGAACGGGGCGCTAGATCATGGGTGTGCGTGTAGGTGTTGTCGGCGCGACCGGGCAGGTCGGCGCCGTCATGCGAAAGCTGCTGGAAGAGCGCAACTTCCCGGCCGACGAGGTGCGATTCTTCGCGTCCGCGCGTTCGGCCGGTAAGAAGCTGCCGTTCCGCGGCGGCGAGATCGTGGTCGAGGACACCGAGACCGCCGATCCGACCGGGCTGGATATCGCGCTGTTCTCGGCCGGCGCCACCATGTCCCGGGTGCAGGCGCCGCGCTTCGCCGCCGCCGGAGTCACCGTCATCGACAATTCGTCGGCCTGGCGCAAGGACCCCGAGGTGCCGCTGGTGGTCTCCGAGGTGAACCCGGAGGCGACCCGCAACCTGATCAAGGGCATTATCGCCAACCCGAACTGCACCACCATGGCCGCCATGCCGGTGCTCAAGGTGCTGCACGACGAGGCCGGTCTGCGCCGCCTCATCGTCTCCAGCTACCAGGCCGTCTCCGGCAGCGGCCTGGCCGGTGTCGAGGAGCTGGTCTCCCAGCTGCGCGCGGTGATCGGCGATGCCGAGAAGCTGGTGCACGACGGTTCCGCCGTCGAGTTCCCGGCTCCGGTCAAATACGTTGCCCCCATTGCCTTCGACGTGATCCCGCTCGCGGGCGCGCTGGTCGACGACGGCTCCGAGGAGACCGACGAGGATCAGAAGCTGCGCAATGAGTCGCGCAAGATTCTGGGTCTGCCCGATCTGCTGGTGAGCGGCACCTGCGTGCGCGTTCCGGTGCTTACCGGCCACTCGCTCTCCATCAATGCCGAATTCGATCGGCCGATTTCGGTGGAGACCGCCAAGAAGCTGCTGTCGCATGCTCCCGGCGTACAGCTGGTGGATGTCCCGACCCCCCTCGCGGCCGCCGGTATCGACGATTCCCTCGTCGGCCGGATCCGCCAGGATCCGGGCGTTCCGGACGGCCGGGGTCTGGCGCTGTTCATCTCGGGCGACAACCTCCGCAAGGGCGCCGCCCTCAATACGATTCAGATCGCCGAGGTTCTGCTCGCCGATCGCTGAGTAGCCCCACAGCACATCGGGCCGTTCGATCCACTCGGATCGGGCGGCCCGATTTTTTCTGTCATTTTCAGTCTTCCCAGAGTTCGGCACAGGGGAGTGGCCGAAGTTCGCATACTGCGGAACCATCGATCGTGACCGTTGCGCTATCGACAGTCACTTCAATGCCATGCGGGCGCAGATGTGCCGCGAGCCGCTCGGCAATTGCGCTCCCGGCGCGATAGTCGAGCACCATGCCGCCCGGAAAGCGCAGGCGCACATGAACTTCGCGCGTTTCGGGTGCGACGGTCATGGGGCACCTTCTGTCGTCGGATTTGGTGCGACGTCTCACTGATCAACGTTAAACACAGAAAAATTGCGGTGCAATAAGAAAAATACATGTTCCATACTGTGCGCCGTAAGCTCGCCCGGTCTGGAATCCTTGTCCGCAGATCGCATCGGGAAGGAGAAGGGCATGGTAGGCATCGGCGAAACAAGCGGGCGGTGACGACCGGGAAAGCCGATCAGGCAGAAGGAGTTTGACCCGGTGGCCGAAAGTACCCTAGGGGCACGGGTAGCGGAGTTGCGCCGGCGGCGGGGACTATCGCAGAAAGAACTGGGCGCCGCCATCAGGCGTTCGGAAAGTTGGGTGTCACAGGTCGAACGGGATGTACTACCGGTCGAAAGACTATCGGTACTCCAGCGACTTGCGGACGTCCTCGGCGTCGCAGTGCGAGACCTGAGACCCGAGGCGGCCGAACCCATGGCCGCCGACCGCGGTGACGGACATCGTGCCGGATCCGCCGTTTTCGACAAACTGCGATTATTGCTCACCGGGCATCCCGCCTTGGAGCAACTACTCGGTGACGAGGCCGATCGCGAGTCGGCCGATGAGTTACCGGCACTACAGGAACGAGTGGATCTGGCCTGGCAGCTGGCGCACGAGTCACGGCTCGTGGAGGTCGGCAGCAGTCTGCTGGAATTGATTCCGGATCTCGAACACGCGGCGCGGAGCACCTCCGTGAAGCGGCCGGAGGTGCTGACACTGCTGTCACGCGCCTATCAGGTGGCCGCCACCGCATTTACCCGGCAGGAGGAGGTCGACGCGGCCTGGGTCGCGGCGGACAGAGCGCTGACGGCGGCCGAGGAATCCGGTGACGCGCTCAGCGTGGTGGCCGGAACCTACCGCATGGCACAGGCTTTCCTGCGCCTGCAACGGCTTGAACAGGCGCAGCAGGCGGCTCGCGTGTCGGTGACGGCACTCGCGCCACAGGTCCTCGACGACGACCTGGTGCGTCCGGAAGTGTTGTCGCTCTACGGTTCTCTCCAGCTCATGCTGGCGGTGATCGCGGCGACGGACGGTAATCGGACGGCGGCTCGCACCGGTCTGGCCGCGGCGCGCAGAGCCGCGGAGCGACTGGGCGAGGGCCGCAATGATTTCGACACCGAATTCGGTCCGACCAGTGTGGCCGTGCATGCGGTCGCGGTGGCGGTCGAATTGGGTGATGCCGGTGAGGCTCTCGATACCGCGGGCACCGTGGACGCCTCGGTGCTCTCACCGGAAAGACAGGCTCGCTTCCTGGTCGACGTGGCCCGCGCGCACGCGCAGCGCCGCCAGGCATCGGAAGCGCTGCAGGCACTGCTCAACGCCGAGCGACTGGCTCCGGAGCTGGTGCATCACGATCATCGGTCCCGGGAGGTGGTGCGGGATCTACTGCAGTTCGCCGGCCGTCGACCGGCCGATGAACTGCGCGAGCTCGCGGCCCGCGCAGCCGTGACGCCGTGAGCCGGTGTGCTGTTCGACCGAGTGACAACGCCGTCACTCCCTGACGGGCACCGTGGGTTCGGGGACCCACGGCTGCCGGTGCGCGGGAGTGCGTAATCAGCGGATACCCGGAGTCCGGGGATCCGAGCCGAGGCATGCCAGCAGCAGACAGCCCGGCGGCTCATCGCTGAACGGCGGCGCCAGCGGAGTATTCAAGCAGGACAGCACACTACAGCCCGGATAGGCGTCCGGACCGAGGCCGAAGACCGCCAGTGCGATATCGGTGTCGAAGTACTTGGAGGGGTCCAGCCGCAGCGGCGATTCCACGTACGGACCCGGATCCGGTATCGGAGTGTCCTGGAACGCGGCGAAGAGGCGGCGGAAGAATTCGTGCGAGACCTCGCCCGCATACTGCAGGATTCCGGTGAGACCCTGCGTGGTGTGGGTGCCGAAGACGCCGGTCCACACCACCATGAGATCCAGGCTGGGTATGACGAACACGTGCTGCAGACCGAGGCCGGACATGGAATAGGTGTCGGCGGGCAGGAATTCGGGATTCTCCGCACAGCCGGGCCCGAGCCAGAACAGGTACCCGTAGCACTGGTTGGTCGCCGAGGAGGTGGTGGCCTTCTGCAGGTACTCGCGGGAAACGACCTGTCTGCCCTGCCATTCGCCGTGCTCGGCGGTCAGCATGCCGAGTCTGGCGAGATCGACCGGCGGAATCATGAGATGCGCGTAACCGTAGGTGTGGCCGGAGCGGTCCTTGGCCCAGTAGTAGTCGCCGCGCTGAATGCCGAGGGGATCGAAGAGTTCCCGCTGGGCGAACTCCTGCAGGGGTTCGCCGACGGCCAGTTCGATCACGTAGGAGAGCACGTCCACATTGCGCTGGCTGTACTGGAATTCGGTGCCCGGCGGATTGTCGAACGGGACGCCCATCGCCTGCACGGCGCTGAACGGATCGATGGGGACGACCCCGGTGATCCCCTCGGTGACCAGGCCGATGCGCAGCCCCGAGGTTTCGGTGAGCAGATCCTGCACCGTGATCGACCGGTGCTGCGGATCGCCGATTCCGGCGGGGAGATAGCGGTCGATCGGTGCGTCGATATCGAGTTTGCCCTGATCCCAGGCAATTCCGGCGAGTAGCGACACCACACTCTTGGTGACGCTCCAGACATTCCACGGGACGCGATCGGTGTCGTTGTTCGTCGGGCCCGCGCCGATCAGGCAATTGTGCCGGAAAATCTGCACATTCAACCGATTTCGGTCGGCGGCGAACTGCAGTGCGTCCGCCACCCGCGCGCTGTCGAGGCCCGTCTGTTCCGGGGCCGCGCGTTCGAATTCCCGCCCGGCCGGTTCATTGCAACGCAATTGGTCCGGCGTCGCGTGTGCGACACCGGAACTGAAAACCACGCTGCCTATCGCCAATGCCACCGCTACCGCGCTGGCCAACCCCCTGCGCTTGCGAAACATATATTTCAGGCTAGCTCCACAGTCCGGCTACCTGCGTGGAATTCGCGTTCACCGCGTGGCGAATTACCGCGTGCCATAGGCGAACACGCCGGAATGGTTATCGTGGCGCGAATTGGAATTCCCTATGAACAGCGCTGTGTCTCTTGAACAGCAAAACGCCGCCAGGCGGGGGGATGCCTGGCGGCGGTCGCTCGCGGCGCTGCCGCGAAGTGACGTCGACACCCAACAAGCGCCTCTCGGCGGGTGGTCGCTCGAAGCGACGGAGGGTGAGGCCCGGGGCTGTTAACGATGCCGACAGTGGTGATCAACCGACCAGGTTGTGGTTCTATTCCAGCGCAACCACTGTGACGTGCGTAACCTTGGCGGTTTCGGGGCCGCTCATCGGGAAATGAGCGGTGCGCGGTGTCGGCGTGACCGTTTAGCATTCGGCACAAGAGTCCGTACTTTGTCTGGGGGAGCATTGACCGACGATCCGGTGATCACCGAACTCCTGACCGTGCTCACACAGCATCCGGAGTTGCTCCCCCTCCGCACGCGAGTGATCGAACTGCTCGCCGACCGCGGCCGCTACGCCGAGGCCCTGACGCACTGCGCCACCGCGCTCGGGCAGGACCCGGGCAATGCGGCGACCATGGCGCTACTGCAGCGTTGTACCGCGGCGCTGGCCGCCGGAGCGGCAGCGGCGCCGCAGCTCACGCCACCGGCGGAACCGCCCGCCGCGCCGGTCGAACCCGCCGATGCGCCGAAGTCCGCGCGCGGCAACGGTTTCGACTGGGATGCGGCGGAACGCGAGGTCGGCGACATTATCAAACCGGCGTTCGTGGATGACGACAGTGAACCGCTCGTGGTCACCGAGGGCGATGTCGGCATGTTCGAGAAGCCGAAGGTGGCGCTGTCCGATGTGGGCGGGATGGAGGCCGTCAAGAAGCAGCTGGACCTGTCGCTGCTGGGCCCGCTGCGCAATCCGGAGCTGGCGCGCGCGTTCGGCACCAGCGCCCGCGGCGGCCTGCTGCTGTACGGGCCGCCCGGCTGCGGCAAGACCTTCATCGCCGCCGCGGTGGCGGGTGAGCTGGGCGCGAACTTCTATCCGATCGAGATCGCCGAGATCCTCGATATCCATTTGGGTGCGAGTGAACGCAATCTGCACCAGATCTTCGAGGTGGCGCGCCGCAATGCGCCGTGTGTGCTGTTCATCGACGAGATCGACGCGCTCGGCTACAAGCGCAGCCAGATGTCCGGTTCGGCGGGCCTGCGCACCGTGGTGAATCAGCTGCTCACCGAAATGGATTCGGCCACCGGCAATAACGAGGGCGTCTACATCCTCGGCGCCACCAACCATCCGTGGGATATCGATGTGGCGCTGCGCCGCCCCGGCCGCTTCGATCGCATGGTGCTGGTGACCCTGCCCGATCCGGAGGCCCGCGTTTCGATCCTGCGCCATCATCTCAAGGACCGCCCCATCGAGGGCATCGATCTCAAGGCCATCGCCAAACGCACCGAATCCTTCTCGGGCGCGGACCTCGCGCACGTCTGCACCTCCGCCACCCAGCTCGCCATGGCGGACTCGCTGCGCACCGGGACCGTGCGCCCGGTCCGCATGGCCGATATCGATCAGGCGCTCACCCAGATCCGCCCCAGCACCGGCGCCTGGTTCGAATCCGCCCGCAATGTCGTGGAATTCGCCAATAACGACGGTACCTACGATGAACTCGCCGCCTACATGAAGCGCATGAAGGTGCGGTGAGCGCGGAGCTCGACCGGGCCCGAATCCTCATCGACCTCAACCGTTTCGAGGCCGCCCGGGAGGAACTGGCCCGCGCGCTCGCCGCGACTCCGGACGATGCCGATGCGCTGACACTGCTGGCGGTGGCGAGTCTCGGTCTGCGCGATCGTCGCGAGGCGGTCGCGCAGAGTACGGCGGCCCTGCGCGCCGATCCGGAATCCCAGTGGGCCCTGCGGGTATTGGCCCTGTCGAGTTTCGGACTGGCGGAGTCGCTGCGCGCCACGGACCGCGTGCAATGGCGCACCCTGCGCGAACAAGCGCGCGATGCGGCCCGGCAGGCCACGCAGCTGGGTCCGCACGAACCGCAGAACCATCGGGTGCTGGCCATCGTGCTGGAATCCGGGGATCGTGATGCGGCCGTGCGTGCCCTGACCCGCGCCATCGAACTCGCACCGGAGAATGCGGCCCTGCATGTGTTGCACGCGGGCATACTGCGACGCACTCCCGGCGACACCACGAAGCAATCGGAGGCGGCCGCGCGGGAGGCGCTCCGTATCGACCCGGAGAATATCGACGCCCTGGAAGAGTTGGCGCTCAACGATATGATCTCCGGCCGGGTCCGCCCCGCCCGGCGCAATCTGCTCCGCGTCGCCGAATTGGACCCGTCTCGGGGCGACAGCGTTCGTGCCCGGCTGGCCACACTCCGCAGCGGTGTGGTGTTCAGAATCGCGGCAAAGCTGCTCCGCCGCTCCCGGACTTGGCCGGATCGCCCGGTCCGTCCGCCCCGCCCGCTCCCGCGACGCCGCACCCTCTTCGCGGTCACGGTCGGCGGCTACTTCACCATCCGCCTACTGCTGTATGCCGCAGGCTGTTCCCCCGACTCCGCCCCGGAAGCCCCCGTCCCACCCCCGACGTTCATGCCCACATTCGACCCGTGGCCGACGCTCGACAGCCCCCGGTTCACACTGCCGCCCGAGCTGGCTCCGCCGTCGGCGCATTCCTGAATTCAGGTGTACCGACGCACTATTCGTATCGTGAGATTTTTGGGGGATGGACGCCGATAGGTCGCGATGACCATTGTGGTACACGGCTGGACGATCGAGGTTGTGCTCGTGGAAAGGTTTTCGGGGGATGGACGGCAGAATTGCGAAAGCTCGCGTTTTGATGGAGTTGGGGCGGTTCGCGGGGGCGCGGGAACTGCTGGGGGAGGTGCTGGCCGGGGATCCGGAAAACGCTGTGGCACTTGCGGATATGGCCGAGGTGGCGTTCCGGCTGCGGGAGTACGCGCGGGCCCTGGAGTTCAGTGCGGCGGCGCTGCGGCGGACTCCGGAGGACACCTTCGTCTGGCGGGTGCGGGCGCTGGCGGAGCTGGCCTTGGCGCGGGACGCGAGCTCGGGGCCGGTGGTGGTGCGCGAGCATCGGGCCGCCGCAGTGGCGGCGGCGCGGCGGGCAGTGGAGATCGACCCCGAAAATGCCGATAATCTGCGCATTCTCGCTGCGACGCTGCGTGATGAGGATCCGGTGGCGGCCCTGCAGAAGCTGGTCGCGGCACTCGAGGTCGATCCCGACAATGTGGGGGTGTACCTGCTGCGGGGGCTGATTCTGCGGCGAAATCTGCGCGGGCCCGATTCTCTGCGGCTGGCCGAGGAGGCCTTTCGCGCGGTGCTGCGACTGGATCCGGAGAATGCGGAGGCACTGTACGAGCTGGCGCTCATCGATCTGGAACGCGGCAATCGCACTGCGGGAGAAGAACAATTGCGCCGGGTGGCGCGATTGGATCCGGAGTACGGCGACGCCGTTCGCGAGAATCTGGAATGGCTTGCCAGGGAGGATGAGCGCCTCGCGGACGCCGCCCGCACGGCCGCCGAAACCACCCGTCCGGCCGGGCCCCGCAGCTACGGTTCGCCGTCCGCGGTGGTGGCGCGGTCACCCGGTACACCGCGCCGGGCGCGCAGGTACGGCTGGGCGCTCGCGGCCCTGGTATTCCTCGTCGTCCGGCTTGCCGCGGCCGGTGTCTCCCATGATTCGGGGAGCCGGTACACCACCCCGGCCCGGCTCCCGTCGAATTATCTGCAATCCCAGATGCGCATGCCGTCCTTTCCGGCCATCCCGGATCCGCGTGAGGCGCCCTTCCGGAACTGGCCGTCGAACTGGCCCCGGCAGAGCTTCCAGGTGCCGCCGATATCGCAGCCGAAACCGAGTTCCTGACGATTGCCGTATGTTCGCTATGGGGAGTGTAGAAGAACGGAACGTAGTACCCATGGCAGAAAAACCGCTCGACATGGAGATATTCGAATCCGCGATCGCGCTGGCGGTCCGCGCGCCCTCGGTGCACAACACGCAGCCGTGGCGATGGCGTCTCGCCGGCGGCGGCATCGACCTGCATGCCGACCGGACTCGCCAGCTGAATGTGTCCGATCCCACCCAGCGTGAATTGCTTCTGAGTTGCGGCGCAGCGCTGCATCATCTGCGAGTGGCCTTGGCCGTGCACGGTATGACCGCCGATGTCACCCATCTGCCCGACCCGGCAGATCCGGATCACCTCGCGCACATCGCGGTCACCCCGCAGCAGCCCACCGGTGCCGATATCGATCTCGCCGCCGCGGTCCTGCACCGTCAGTCGGATCGGCGGCGCTACGGTTCCCGTCCGGTCCACAGCCGTCACCTGCGTCAGGTCGCCGTCGGCGCCGCGGGCTTCGGCGCGGTGGCCCGCGAGGTGCCGCCCACACTGCGCGCGACCCTGGCCCGCACCACCCGCGTCGCCGCCGATCGGCATGCCGCAGACCTCGACTACCTCGGCGAGCTGTCCGCCTGGAGTGGCCGGACCGGTGCGAATGACGGTGTCCCCGCGCGCAATTCCGCGTACATTCCGCCCTCGGACGAGATTCGGCAGCGGAAATTCGTGCAGCCCATGCTCACCGATCCGGCCCCGGCTCCGGATGCCTCGGAGTGGCTGGTCCTGTGCACCCCCGCCGACGACCGCCGCGCCCAATTGCGCGCCGGTGAGGCGGCCAGCGCGCTGCTGCTGACCGCGACGGAACTCGGCCTGTCCACCTGCCTGCAGACCGAGCCGATCGAAATGCCGGATCTGCGTGCCGCCATCCGCGCCGAGGTCCTGTTCGACTGCGCGTATCCGCAGACCCTGGTGCGTCTGGGCTGGCCCTCGTCCACCGCCGCTCCGCTCCCGCTGGCGCCGCGCCGCGAGCCCGCCGACGTGATCGACGGCTACGCCGCGGCCCGCTGACGAACCCCGACACCCGCGCTCGTCCCTTTTCTTGACTTATTCCAGAAACGGGGGCAGGGTGAAGGCATGCACTCCGGTTATGACGCTCGGGAGCGGCTGCGGGCAGTGGGCCTGCGGGTCACCGCTCCACGGGTCGCGGTACTGGATGCGGTGGCCCTGGCCCCGCATTCCGATACCGACGGGGTGGCTGCGAAGGTGCGGGAGACGCTCGGATCGGTCTCCACCCAGGCCGTGTACGACGTATTGAAGGCCTGTGTGGGCGCCGGACTGCTGCGCCGGATCGAGCCCGCGGGCTCACCGGCGCTGTACGAGGCGCGCACCGGGGACAACCACCACCATCTGGTGTGCAGGAAGTGCGGGACAGTCGTCGATATCGACTGTGTCGCCGGCGCGGCGCCCTGTCTGGAACCCGATCAAGCCCACGGTTTCACCATTGATGAAGCCGAGGTCGTGTTCTGGGGGCTGTGCCCCGAATGTGGCCCACAGTCGTCCTAACACCTCGAGGAGGCTTTCGAATGACCAAGCCGACCACCACCAATACCGGTACCCCGGTCGTGAGCGACAACGAATCGCTCACCGCCGGCACCCAGGGCCCGATCCTGCTGCACGACCACTATCTGATCGAGAAGCTGGCCCAGTTCAACCGGGAACGCGTCCCGGAGCGCATCGTGCATGCCAAGGGCGCGGGCGCCTTCGGCGAACTGGTGGTCACCAATGACGTCAGCCGCTTCACCAAGGCCAAGCTGTTCCAGCCGGGCGCGCGCACCGAATCGCTGGTGCGGTTCTCCACCGTCGCCGGTGAGCAGGGCAGCCCCGACACCTGGCGTGATCCGCGCGGATTCGCGATGAAGTTCTACACCGAGGACGGCAATTACGACCTCGTCGGCAATAACACCCCGGTCTTCTTCATCAAGGATCCGATCAAGTTCCCGGACTTCATCCGGTCCCAGAAACGCCTGCCGGGCAACGGACTTCGCGATCACAATATGCAGTGGGACTTCTGGACCCTGCGCCCGGAGACGGCGCACCAGGTGGCCTGGCTGATGGGTGATCGCGGTGTGCCCAAGTCCTACCGGCATATGAACGGGTACGGCTCGCACACCTATCAGTGGATCAACGCCGCGGGCGAACGCTTCTGGGTGAAGTACCACTTCAAGACCGATCAGGGTGTCGAGAGCCTGACCCAGGCCGAGGCCGATACCCGCGCGGGCACCGATCCCGATTTCCACCGCCAGGATCTGTGGGAGTCCATCGAGCGCGGCGACTTCCCGAGCTGGACGGTGAACGTGCAGGTCATGCCGGTCGCGGACGCCGAGGGCTACCGCTTCAACCCGTTCGATCTGACGAAGGTGTGGTCGCATAAGGACTACCCGCTGATCGAGGTCGGCAAGTGGACGCTCAACCGCAATCCGGGCAATTACTTCGTCGAGATCGAGCAGGCCGCCTTCGAACCGTCGAATGTGGTTCCGGGCATCGGTTTCTCGCCCGACAAGATGCTGCTGGGCCGCGTCTTCGCCTACGCCGACGCGCACCGCTACCGCATCGGCACCAACTACGCGCAGCTGCCGCCGAACCGGGCCAAGGCCGCGGAGGTGAACTCCTACTCCAAGGAGGGCGCCATGCGGTACGAGTACAACGGCGCGGATGTGCCTGTGTACGCACCGAATTCGTACGGCGGCCCGCACGCCGATCCGTCGCTGGCGCCCGACGGCGGCCTGTGGGATTTCGAACCCACCATGGTGCACGCCGGATACATCGAGCACGCCGAGGACGGCGATTTCACGCAGCCGGGCACGCTGGTGCGCGAGGTGCTCAACGATGATCAGCGAGATCGACTGGTGGGCAATGTGGTCGGGCATGTGCTCGGCGGGGTGCAGGAGCCGGTGCTGAGCCGCGTCTTCGAGTACTGGAAGAACATCGATTCCGAGATCGGCAAGCGCATCGAAGAGGGCGTGCGCGCCGGACTCAACGGCAAGTGAGCCGTAGCTAGTCGAAAGTCACGGGCCCGCATGGTGATTCGTCGCCATGCGGGCTTTCCTCTGCGCTAGGCGCCCTTGATGATCGAGTCGGTGAGGCGATCGGCGGTACTGCGGTCGAGCGGGGCGTGACCGAGTACGAAGCGGTACCAGAAGACGCCGTAGAACTGATCAACCATGAGATCGAGGTCGGCCCCTACCGGGAGTTCACCGCGCTGCTGGCCGCGAATGAGGATGTCGTGCACTGCTTTTCGCCGCTGGGCGGTGAACAGGCGCATGAGCTCGGCCAGGTGCGGATCACGCGCGGCCTCGCGGGCCACGGTGCGCAGTGCGGGCCCGGCCGGTTTCCGCTGTGCGCCGGTGAACGTGGCTTCGACGACCGTGCGCAGGTCCTCCCGCATCGATCCGGTATCGGGCGCCGGAACATCGATCGTGGCCCGCTCGAGGAGTGAGTCGAGCAACAGTGCGCCCTTGGACGGCCACCACCGGTAGACGGTCTGCTTCCCGACCCCCGCGGCCTTGGCGATGGCGTCGATGGTGATGGGTGCGCCGTCCGATTCGGCGAGCAGTCGCAGGGCGGCGTCCAGGATGGCCTGGTGCGTGGCCTCATTGCGCCGCCTGCCCGTATGCGGCCGCTCCGGATTGGGCTGTGCCCCGGTTGATTTCACGCTCCACCTCCTGTGATCCAACTCACCACGTTGTCGAGACTAAAAGTCTCGATAGTGCTGTTATCAAGACTGTAGGTCTCGTAAGGATAGAACGGGACAACAGCGAGAGAGGCGTCAGACATGACCACCAATGATTCAGCCACCGTGCAGCGCGTCGTCGTCATGGGCGGCAGCTCCGGTATCGGCGAGGCCACCGCGACCGCTTTCGCCGCCGACCAGGCCGAGGTCGTGATCACCGGCCGCACCCAGGACAAGATCGATGCGGCCCTGGCTCGCATCGGCGGCAAGAGCACCGGCTTCCGGATGGACGCCACCGATCAGGCCGATATCGAGGCCTTCTTCGCGCAGTCCGGCCCGATCGACCACCTGGTCATCGCGGTCAGCGGGGCAGCCGGCAGCGGTCCGTTCGCGGAACTGAACCTCGACGATCTGGCGGCGGGCTTCGACCAGAAGTTCTGGGCCCAGGTCCGCATCCTCAAAGCCGCACTGCCGCACCTGAACTCGACCGGCTCGGTCACCCTGATCACCGCCGGTTCGTCCCGCGCCGCCTTCCCCGGCACGGTCGGCCTGGCCGCGATCAACGGCGCGCTCGACGCCATGGTCCCGCCGCTGGCCGTGGAGCTCGCCCCGGTGCGCGTGAATGCCGTCTCGCCCGGCGTCATCGACACCCCGTGGTGGGATCGCGTCCCCGCGGCCCAGCGCCAGGCCCTCTTCGACGGTATGGTCGCCACCACCCCGGTCGGCCGCGTCGGCCGCCCCGAGGACATCGCCCGCGCCGTCCACATGCTCGCCACCAACGGCTTCATCACCGGCGTAGTCCTGGACGCCAACGGCGGCACCAACCTCCCCACCGGCCGCTGATCGCACACTCCGCCGGCTGCTGACCTGGTCGACTCCCGATCACCGACCAGGTCACCGAGCTGATCAACGACCAGGTCGCACAAGTAGTTTGGTGACATGCTCGACCCCCAGGCGCCGAACCCGGACACGCCATCAGATCCGCCCCGTCATTCCGGCGTGCTTGCGGCCGGAATCCACGAAACCCTGTTGAGGCTCCGCCTGCGTGGATCCCGGCCGCAAGCACGCCGGGATGACGAGGGACGGTCTCGGGATGGCGGGGGGAATGGTTCCGGCACGTTCGGCGATCACAGCGCCATAGCGGATTCCGCTGTAGCGATGGAGGTTACCGTGCCGCGGCGGGCTACGTGGTTCGAGTGTTTCGGGGATCTGGTGTTCGTGGCCGCTATCGGGCAGGTGACGCATCGGGTCGGGGCGCATCCGGACGGGGGGTCGGTGGCCGCGGCGGCGGGGTTGTTCGTGCCGCTGTGGTGGGCGTGGGTTTTGTATGCGGTGCATGCGAATCGGGCCGATCGTGATTCGAATCCGCATCGGCTGCTGACCACCGCCGGATTGGCCGGGGTGGTGGGTATGGCGGTGTTCGCGGGCGGGGTCGGGCAGGGCTCGGATGCCGATGCGGGGTTCGTGCTCGCGTATCTGGTGGCGCGGGCGGGGGTGGCGGCGCTGTACGGGTGGGATTCGCGCCGGGACGCGGCGCTGCGGCCGGTATTCCGTTCCTTCACACTGGGTTCGGCGGCGAGCGCCGTACTGTGGCTCGGCGGATTGGTTTTCGAGTCCGGGGCGCTGCGCTACGGCATCTGGGCGGTCGCCATGGGTTTCGAATTGGCGCTGCCGCTGCTGGCCGGCCGCCGGCTGGCCCGGGTCTCGCAGGAGACCGAACATCTGCAGGAACGCTTCGGGCTCTTCACGATTATCGTGCTCGGCGAATCGGTGCTCGGGTTCACCAATGGCCTGGCGGCGGCCCGCACCGCGAGCTGGGCCGGGGTGACGGCGGTGGCCGCCTTCGCGCTCACCGCCGGGCTGTGGTGGTCGTACTTCAATGGCGGCAAGATGCGGCCGAACGCACACGCCCAGCTGGCCCGGACCGGAAAGCTGCTGCACATCTATGTTTTCGGGCATCTGCCGCTGCTGCTCGGCCTGGCCCTGACCGGTGCGTCGATGGGTATCGCGGTATCCGGCGGCGGTTCCCATCTGAACCGCACCGCCGCCGCCTGCATTGTCGGCGGGGTGGCGGTCTATCTGCTCTCGGTGGCGATGATTCGCTCCGCCTTCACCGGTGTCGGGGAGGGTGTGGTGGTGATCCGGGTGGTCACCGCGGCACTCGCCCTGGCCTCGCTCCCGTTCGCGACCCACGTTCCGGTGGCGGCATTGCTGAGCTCGCTGGCGATACTCCTGGCCCTCTCGGTCATCGTCGAAGCGCCGTTCCATCGCCGCCGAATGGCCTCTGCCGCAGAGTGATTCAGCGCTTCCGTCGCAGCTCCGGATCGAGTCCGTCGAGGATGCAGCCCATCTGGATATCGAACTGCTTTCGCTGCAGTGCATTCATATCCAGATCCGGATCGGCGGTGATCTCTCCGAAGCTGGTGTAGCGCCTGTGCAGGGTGGGGTACGGCCGGGCGGCGACCTCGGCGGCCGGCCAGAGTTTGCGGTACCACTCCACCTCGGTGAGTCCGCTGCGCCGGAAGGTGTTCCGGCTCGCGGCCTCGCTGAGGGCGATGCCGATGACGAACGAGAAGATCACCGTCACCGCGGTATCGGCTTCGACCGGCTCGAATCCGGAGCCTTCGAGCAGGCTGAGGAAGGATTCGTTGAGCCGCAACATATTCGGCGCCAGGTACAGCAGGCCGATCTCCCCGAGCACGGCTGCCAGCCAGGGGTGGCGCAGCATCATGTCGTGCAGCTCGTGGGTGAAGGCCAGGATCGGCGGCCGCCAGCCGTCCGGCCCGGCCACCGGCAGCGTGAGCTCGCCGAAGACGGCATCGGTGACGAGCTCCATGAGCTCGTCCTTATTGGCCACATGCGTATAGAGCGAGGTCGCCCCGGCGCCGAGGCGCGCGCCGAGTTTGCGGAAGCTCAGCGCCTCGATGCCCTCGGAGTCGAGTAGGGCGAGCGCCTCGGACACGATCTGCTCCCGGCTGAGGGCCGGCTGCTCCCGGCGGCGCCGCTGCGGTTCGCGCGTCCACACCGACTGGATCTGCTGTTCTGCGTCGCTCATGACGTCTTCTCCTTTGTCAGCGGCCAGCATAACGCCTGATAGAACGCTGTTCGAAACTCGGCACGCTGTTCGGTATTGCGAACAGTGTACGTAAACCGTACAGTGTTCGATAACGCCGAACACTGTACGGAGAGAACGTTCCGAAGGGGATCGAAATGACTGCCAACACACCGTCCGCCGTAGCGGATTCGCCGGCGGCCCAGCGCAATCCGAAGCGCTGGCTCATCCTGATCGTGCTGTGCCTGAGCTCGCTGGTGCTGGTGATCGACAATATGGTCCTGAATGTGGCGATCCCGGAGATCTCCACCGATCTCGGCGCCACCGGCCAGGACATCCAGTGGGTGATCGACTCCTACATCCTGGTCTTCGCCGGCTTGCTGCTCACCTCGGGCAGCCTCTCGGATCGGTTCGGCCGCAGGCTGGTGATGGTCCTCGGCCTGATCCTCTTCGGCGCGGCCTCACTGCTCGCCGCGTACGCCGCCACCCCGGAAATGCTGATCACCGGCCGCGTGATCATGGGTGTCGGCGGCGCGCTCATCATGCCGAGCACGCTGTCGATTCTGATCACGGTCTTCGATGAGCAGGAGCGTCCCAAGGCGATTGCCTCGTGGAGTGCGGTCGCCATGATCGGCATGGTCGGCGGCCCGGTCATGGGCGGCGTACTGCTCAACCACTTCTGGTGGGGTTCGGTCTTCCTGCTCAATGTCCCGATCGCCGCGGTGGCCATCGTGGCCGCGCTGCTGCTCATGCCGGAGTCGAAGGGCCCGTGGACCACGCCGGATCTGCCGGGTATGGCGCTGTCGATCGTCGGCACCACCGCGCTGGTGTGGACCATTATCGAATTCCCGGGCCGGGGCCTCGCCGCGGTCTGGCCGTCGCTGCTGGTCGCGGTCATCGGCTTCACCGCCTTCGTGATTCGTGAGCTGAAGGCCGAGCATCCGATGGTTCCGCTGCACCTGTTCCGCAATCGCGTCTTCACCGGTTCCAGCTTCTCCCTGGTGCTGGTCACCTTCGCCAATGCCGGTCTGCTGCTGGTGCTCACCCAGTACCTGCAGTTCGTGCTGGACTACTCGCCGATCAAGACCGCGGTCGCCTTCACCCCGATGGCGCTGACCGCGCTGGTATTCAACATGATCGGCGCCGGTCTGGTGGGCAAGCTGGGCGTCCGCAGCGTCACCATCGGCGGCCTGCTGGTACTGGCGGCCGGAACCGGAGTGCTCTGCACGCTGACCGCGGACTCCGGATTCTGGCTGCCCGCAACGGCTATGGCCCTGGTGGGTGCGGGCGCGGGTCTGGCCATGCCGGCCGCGATCGGTGCGCTCATGGGTGCGGTGCCGCCGGAGCAGGCCGGTGTCGGCTCCGCGCTGAACGACACCATCCAGCAGACCGGCGGCGCCCTGGGCGTGGCGATCCTGGGTGCGGTGCTGGCGAGCACCTACACCGATTCGATGCCGGATTCGGCGCCCGCGGCGGCCCGCGGGAATATCGCTCCCGCCGTCATGAGCGGCGACGGCGCGCTGATCGGTGCGGCGCGGGAGGCGTTCACCACCGCCATGTCGCATACCTTCGCCGCCGGTGCGGCGGCCGTACTGACCGCCTGCGCGGTCGCCTTCTTCCTGATGCGCGGCGCGAAAGCGGCTGGTGTGGAAGAGGTTTCGGCCGAGGCCCCGGCGGTCGGCGAAATGGCCGATGCCCGCTGAGTGTGCACCACGGGAAACACTCCGCCCCCGGCGCCAGTAACCGGGGACGGAGGGCAGCCGCTGCTCTCCGCGAGATCGCAGGTCTCGTGGATCAGGGCAGCAACTGCTCGATTCGGGTGGTGCAGAAGCCGGTGATATTCATTTCCGGCGGTAATTGGATCCGATTCGCCATGCGCAGCAGGGGAACCGACAGCAGCACGGCCGCCAGGATCTCGTTGAACACCAGATTGCGGACCGGCATTCCGGTGCGCTTCTCGTAGTACGCGAGGGTTTCCTCGCGGGTCGGCGTGCCGGGTAGCGGCGCATGACCCTCGAATTCGCTACTGGCCCAGTCCAGGAACAGCAGCCAGCCCAGATCGGCCTCGTGATCGCCGAGATACGCGATCTCCCAATCGAGTACACCACTGACCTGGAAATCATTGTCGTACAGAATGTTCGACATGCGGGCATCGCCCCAGCAGAGCGTGGTGTGCTCCGGCACGTAGCTATTGTCCCGAAGGTAGGCGAGCGCCCGCTCGTACGTCTCGGGCAACGCCCCCTCGGTGGCCCAGCGCAGCGCCGCATCCAGATAGTTGACGATCTGCTCGACCGGCCCGCTGCCGTGCTTCGGCATTGCCAGGAAGTCGAGATCCAGTGCGCGCCAATCCAGCCGGTGGATATCGGCGATGGTGTCGACACACCCCCACCACATGCGTTCCCGCTGCTCGGGCGTGGCCTCGAAGTAATTGCCCGCCGAATGGTACGACGGGTAATCGCTGGGCGCCTGCCCCGAGAGCCGGTTCATCACGAAGTACGGGCTGCCCACGGTGTTGCCCTCCCGGTCCAGCCACAGCGGTGTGGCGACCGGAATATCGGTGCCGGCCAGCCGCTTCATGACCAGTACCTGCCGCAGCAGGTCGTAGTCGGGGAACAGCGACATCTCCGGCGGTCGCCGGAAAACCAGTGGCAGTGCGCCGTTCTCGTCCTCGACCTCGAAAAGGAAGGTCTCGGTGGCGAATCCGCGATCGGTGCGGTGGAAATCGCGAACGCGGGCCGTACCGGACACCGGGAAGTTCTGGTGCACTGCGGGTTCCAGTGCCGCTGCCAGCCGCTCTGCAGGCAGTCGCTCGGTGCTCAAGTTCAGTACCCCTTGTATCCGTAGCGCTCGTTGCGGCCCATGAAGACCATTTCGACCAGCCCGTAGCCGACCTTGCCCTCGGTTTCGATCTTGCAGAAGGTCTCGCTGAGCATGCTGGCCTGCTTCAGGTCGGCGGTGTCGGTGAGGTCGGCGACAAAGCTGTCGCTCCAGTCCTCGCCCTTCCACAGGCCCGAGGCGTAACCGCGGTAGAAGTCGTATCCGGCGATGCCGGGCCAGAAGTCGCCGACCGGGGTGATGGTGAACTCCCGGGTCTTGCCGAGGGCGTCGACGATGGTGAACGCGCCGCCGCTGACAATCCGGAAATCGTCGCGGAAGGTCAGATCGTGCCCGGCGTCGCGGACCGGCTGCGGCTCGGTATCGGAGCCGAGGGGTGTGAGCACAGTGCCTTCGAAGTGCCACCGGGCGCCCTCGGGGGTCTCGCGCTGCGCGAAATGCACCAGCTCGTCCTCGAATTGGAAGATGCCCATGTAGTAGAGGACACCGTCCGGGATCTCGTTCGGCTGCAGTGTTCCGGCGCCCTCGTTGATCGCGCCGCCGCCACCACCGTGCCGGGTACCCCAGGAGTGATCGCGGCCGAACCACCAGTCCGCGGGATCGATCTCGATGCGCTCGCCGTCGTACTCCAGCCAGCCGGAGACGCGGCCGTTCTGGTAGTACCGCCGGGCATCCTCGCGGACGCGGCCGCGGGTGCGGAAGAAGGCGGGCTCCTGCTCATAAGCCGGGAACTGCGCATCGAATTCGAGTTGCAGCTTGATGCCGTGCTCATTGTCGGCGAGGGTCGCGCGCACCTTCCGCAGCGGCTCGATGATCTCGTAGGTGAACGGCCCGACCTGCCAGGAGCCGATCCCGTCGTAGCGGGCGTCGATCTGCCGGGACATGCGGATCGTGTGCGCCTTGTCGCCGATGGTGATCATGGCGTAGGCGTCGATCAGGTTCCGGTTGGGGTAGCGCGCCATCCCGGTCATGACGCTCACCCGGCGGGTCTTGTCGAAGCCGTACATGACCACGCGCTCGGTCCAGCGCAGATCGCTCTGCTGGACGTGGTCGAAGGTGGTGGGCAGCTGGTGGCAGAGCAGTTCGTCCTGGGGCGTGAGCATCGGCGGGTGCCTCTCGGTGCATGTGGCCGCGGCCACACAATTAGAATACGAGGTGCAGCGTATTTGAAACCCGTTCTGGATGTAACCTCATCCGCAGATTTTCTTTTCGACCCGACGGGAGAGTTCCGGTGAGCGCACCCCCAGGCACGCGTCTCGGTCCGGGACGCCCACGTGACCCGCAGCTGGACGCGCAGGTGCTCGGCGCGACGCTGGAATTGCTGGTCGGGGAGGGTTATCAGGCCACCACCATCGCGGCGGTGGCACGGCGGGCCGGTGTGGTCACCACCTCGATCTATCGGCGCTGGCCGAGTAAGCGGGCGCTGGTCGAGGACGCCATCTTCGGTCTGGAGGCGTTCGAGCACCCGGTTCCGAGCGGTGATCTGCGCGCGGACCTGCTGGCGTGGACCCGCCTGTTCCTGGCCGCGTCAGCGCATCCGGCCGCGCGTTCGGCCATTCCGGGTCTGCTCTCGGAGTATCACGACGATCACGACAGCTACCGACGCCTGCTGGATCGCGGCGAGCTGCCCACCCGGGAGGTGCTGCGGGAGCTGTTGGCCGGTGCGGTGGCCGACGGCCAGGCCGCTCCCGACTGCGACGGCGACGCCGTCTTCGAACTATTGCGCGGCGCGACGCTGTTCCGGGCGCTCACGCACGGCACCGATGGCGCGGAGGATTTCTGCCGCCAGATCGCCGACGCCCTGCTCGCGGTGGCGGCGACGCCCTCGGCGCGCTCCTGAGCGCGGCCCGGTCAGTGAATGAGGCCGAACCAGTAGATCAGGCAGGCCAATACGAGGACGACCACTGTTTCCATCGTCTGATCCAATCTCCTTGGCGCACTTACTACCTATCATGCCAGTAGCCCGTACACGAAGAACCCGCCGGACCCGACACCCCTCGTGGACGGGTCCGGCGGGATCTTCCTTGTCCTGTCGCCCCCTTCGCGGCAGGACAGCCTTTTCTATGTGAACCAGCTGGTTGGATTGCTGGAGCACGATCCGGCACCCCTCGTGGCCGGATCGTGCCCCGGCGTTTCCCGCCGGTTGTGGTCTGTGTGCCGGAACTGCTCCGGCGTTGGGACAAACGATGCTCGGCCGCGCTTGGCACGGCCTTAAGAAGATCTTGCAGAATGAAAAGCGCTGGTAGAGGCGCTTTTTCGCTACTCCGGTTCGACCAGGATCAGCACCAGGTGGCGCAGCCCGCTGAACCAGGTGAGCGGGCGATCCGGATCGAGCACGGCGATCACCTCCGGAATGGCCGAGGCGACCTGCTCGGCTCGGACCACGCAGATATGGCAGTCCGGAAGCAGCGTCGGCGCCCGGCGGCCCTGGCCCGATCCGCCGTCCAGCACCACGGTGGCCGAATCCGCCACGGCGGCAGCACAACTGGTGACCACGGCATCGATTCGATCCAGCTCGAGCGCGGACAGCTCGGGTTCGTCGGAGACCAGGCGATTGCCGGGCGCCGCCGCCCACTCGGCGAGCCAGGATGCGGGCACGCCGAGTGGGGCGACGACGCTGTGCGCACCGTGCCGATTCAGCGCCCCCGCGACGGTCTCCGGCAGTTCGGCCGCTGTCACCCGATGTATCTCCGCGCCATGGTGTTTCGAGCGTTCGAGGAACAGCGACAGCACGGCGGCCCGATCGTGCGGCTCGATGCCCGGCGCGTGCCGCAGATACTCGCGCGGGACGACCGCCGCGTGCCGGTCGGTCAGCACGGCGGCCCGGACCAGTTCGTCGGCGAGCGCGCGGGTGCGGACATTGTCGACCAGGACGAGATGGAACTCGCGCGGCCCGTCGCCGTCGGTGATTCCGGTCCAGGTGGAGATGCAGCGGGGCATGCGTTCGCCGCCGCCGCCCGGTAGTGCCAGGACTACCTCGAGGTCGCGCCAGGTCGGCACGATCCTGTCGATGCCGATGACCGAGATGAGGGTTCGCGGCAGTGTCAGGCACATACGGCCCGCGCTCTCGGATTCCACGATGATCACCGTGCCGCTCTCGGACACAACAAAATTCGCGCCGGTGACGGCAACCTCGGCACGCAGGAATCTCTCGCGCAGCACCGGATCGGTGACATCGTGAGCAGCGAGATCGATTCCGCACGTGGTGATTCCGGCGGCCGCGAGGGTATCGCCGAGTCCGATCTCCGTGGTGAGCGCGGAATCGGCCCGGATGATCTCGGACGCGCCGGCGCCCCGAACGAGGTCCAGCACGATCCGATTGGCCGCGGCGGCGTCGGATGCCCGGTGTACCACCCCGCCCGCCGCCCGCACCATCGATTCCAATTGCAGCAGATAGGAATCCAGGTGGCGCAGGACCTGATGGTCGATCGCGGCCGCACTGTCGTGCAGCTGTTCGCGGTCGGGTCGTTCGGCGGCGAGGGGGTGGCGTTTCCTGCGGTTGGTGCGGCTGGCGGAGAGTGCAGTGCGCATGCGGCTCCTTCGGAGACGTCAGGTGCGGATCTCGCGGCCCACCTTCAGGGTGTAGGCCAGTGCCGCGGCAGCGGTGAGAGCGAGCAGCAGGTATCCGATCGTGTAGTTGCCCCGGGAGGAGTAGACCAATCCCATGATCAGCGGCGGGAAATAGCCGCCGAGTCCGCCGGCCGCGCCGACCAGGCCGGTCACCGTGCCGACCTTGGCCGGATCGACGAGTTTGGCGATGAGTGCGAAGACGCCACCGGTGCCGAGGCCCAGGAAGAAGGCCATCAGCACCATGCTCACACCGGCCGGAAACTCCTGTGGCGGATCGAAACTCAGCACCACCGCCATGACGGCCGCGCCGCCGAACGAGGTGGTCAGCACATTGACCGGGCCGACCCTGTCGGAGAGGATGCCGCCGAGCGGCCGCGCGAGCACGCCCGCGATGGAGAACCCGGCGGTGCGCAATCCCGCATCGGACTGCGCGAATTCGTACACATTGCGCAGCACGGTCGGCAGATACGTGGAGAAGGCCACGAATCCGCCGAACGCCACCGCGTAGAGCAGCGCGCCCTGCCAGGTGGCCTTGAGCTTCAGTGCATCCCTGATCCGCGGCAGCGCGGGTTCGGTCGCCGGGGTCCACTTCGGTGAGTTGCGGCTGAACATCAGCATGATCACGCCCATGATCGCCAGCGCGACCGCCATGAGCACATGGGTCTGTGCGCGGCCGAGATGATCGACCAGGCGCGGGGTGAGCAGCGCCGACAGTGCGGTGCCGCCCATGCCCGCGCCGAACACGCCGGTGGCGAAGCCGCGCCGGGACGGTTCGTACCAGGCGTTCACGAAGGGCACGCCGACCGCGAACGAGGTGCCCGCGATGCCCAGGAAGAAGCCCCAGAAGATCAGCGCGCCATAGGAATTCGACCAGCCGACGAACAGGGTGGGGATGATCGAGACGAAGCAGATGACGGCGAACATGAGCCGCCCGCCGAACTTGTCGGCGAGCACACCCGCCGGAATTCGGCCGAGCGACCCGACCAGTACGGGGGTGGCCACCAGCATGGAGGTCTGACCGGGCGAGAGGCTCAAATCGTCTGTGTAGCTGCTTGATAGCGGGCCAATGAGGTTCCAGGCCCAGAAAGTCAGCGCGAAAGCCAGTGTAGCGAGCGTCAGATTTCTCGCATTCATACCGTTTGTCTAGCAGAAACGCCGCTTGAAGTGACTAAATTAGGCCAATTCGGCGCGCCTGGTTGGCGCTGGGCGGGGGGCCCGCACTATGGCTGCTGTCAAGTTGCGGAATGCTCAGGAGGCGCATGTGAAATTGTGGCGATCTCGCTGGTGGCGGGCGGCATTGCTGCCCGCTTTAGTGGGTGCGACCGCGGTGTCGGGGCCGGTGGCCCAGGCCGATGCCAATTCCGATTACCCACTGATCATCGATGTCAGTACGCCGGCGGACGGGCAGTGCGCCGGCACGAAGGGAGCCGAACACGCCGGGCTGCACGGCACCACGGCCGTATACATCCCGCCGGGCGTGCCCGCCCACTCCGATGTGGAGTGGCGGATTCTGGGCGGCGGGCAGCCGATTCGCAGCGGCATCGCACCGGTCAACAGCGATGTGGTGACGGTGGGATTCGATATCCCGCAGGACGAGCTACCCGCGGACGGCCGGCTCCGCGTGGATGCCCGCTCCCGGATCGCCGGTGGTGCGGTCGGCGGCTACGGCAAGCCGTGGAATCTGCGCGTGAGCCGGGATTGCCGTCCACTGCACGTGGTTTCGGTCGGTGATTCGGTGACCTGGGGACAGGGCCTGGATCTGGATCGCAAATTCGGTGACCTCACCACCGAGACGCTCGGCACGCAGACCGGCCGCGTCACCCGACTACATGACTATTCGGTGTCCGGGGCGGCGCTGGACGCGCCGAGTCTGCACTCCGACAATGCGCACTGTCCGGCCGCGAATGCCGGCGGCGGTGAGCTACCCGATGTGTTCTGCCAATTGGAGGAAGCGGGCGGCGAGGCCCGGGATCGCGGCTATCAGGTGGACCTGGTCCTGCTGGACGGCTGCATCAACGATCTGGATCCGATCTTCGGTATTCCCGTCGGTCTTACGCCGGGCAGCCAGGATCTGACGGCCGCCGTGCGCCGCGAATGCGGGGGCGCGGGAGCCGAACCGGTCAACCCGGCCGCGAATGTGCCGTACTTCAGCAGCAGCAAGCTGGGGTACGGCGGCCGGGGCATGCAGGACGCCATCGAGAAGGCCCACGCGCTGCCCGGCAGTCCGAAAGTGCTGGTGTCCAACTACTTCTACGGTGATGCCGCGCCGGGCACCCCGCAGGGTGTGCAGCAGCGCTGGTCGGAATTCGTGCGGACATCGGCGGAGGCGTTCCGCACGGCCGCGGATCGCGCCAATACCGCCGCCGGTGAGACCTTCGCGGTGGCCGCCGACGGCCTCTTCGGCCAGGACGGCGGGGCGGTCGGCAATGATCCCAAGCTGTGGATGAATCCGCTGGGCGACGAGGAGATCTCGCTGCGGCTGCTGGCCTGTCCGCCGCACAGTGATCAGGCGCCGCAGTGCGGGAAGGCGGTGGCCGGGCACGCCGATGTCGAAGGCGCGCGGCAGTACGCGAAAACCTTCCTGCTGAATCCGAGAGTCCGCGAATGGTTCGGCGGCGGTGGACCTCTGGGTGACGGCTTCACCGTCTCCCGCACCGCCGGTCCGTCCGGGTCCACGGTGGATTTCGACGCCACCCCGGCGGGCGGTGCGATTCGCCAGTACGAGTGGTACTTCGGCGACGGCGTACACCTGACCACGAACGGTCCGACCGCCTCGCATGCCTACGCCGATACCGGGCCGAACCTGCCGCGCCTGGTGGTCACGGATATGACCGGTCACCGCAGCATGTACGAGCTGAACGAACCGATCGTCATCGGCTGAGGTGAGTTCTGATCGACCGAGGTGAGGACAGCACTGCGCCCCGGGACCGAGGGGCCGGGTCCCGGGGCGCAGTGTGCTCAGCGCTCTACGCGCCGATGAACTCGACGGCCTTCTCGCCGATCATGTAACTCGGGGCATTGGTATTGCCGCCGGTGATGCTGGGCATGATCGAGGCGTCGGCCACGCGCAGGCCCTCGATGCCGTGCACCTTGAGCGTCGGGTCGACGACCGCGCGCTCGTCCACGCCCATGCGGCAGGTGCCGACCGGGTGGTAGATGGAGTGCACACGATTGGGGAGCTCCGCGCGCAGCGCGTTCTCGTCCTGCAGCGCGGGTCCGGGGGCGAGCTCCTCGGTCCAGTCGTCCGCAATGCTCTTGTGCGCCATGATTTCCCGGATCATCCGAATGCCCTCGATGAGGAATTCGGTGTCCCGCGGGTCGCTCAGGTAGCCCGGGTCGATGAGCGGGGAGGCGAACGGGTCGTTCGAAGCCAGCTTCATCTCGCCGCGGCTCTTCGGGTAGATGAGGCTCGGGAAGATGGTGAAGCCGGGACGGCGATCGACCAGGTGCAGCTTGTCCTCGTCCTGGTTGGGGATCGGGTAGCTCCACGGCAGGGTGTGGATCTGCAGGTCCGGGTAGTCGCCCTCGGCGAACTTGGTCTTGACGAAGCCGCACGCCTCGAACACGGTGCGTCCCATCCAGGAGCTGCCCGGGCGGAGCATCTCCTGCATGATGCCGCTGGCGAAGTGGGTCGGAATGCCGCGGTGGATGGCCTTTTTCGAGATGAAGGTCATCGGCACGAAGAGATGATCGTGCAGGTTCTGCCCGACCGGCAGATCGGCCACCACGTCGATGCCGTGTTCGCGCAGGTGCGCGGCCGGGCCGATGCCCGAGAGCATGAGCAGCTGCGGCGAGCCGATGACGCCACCGGAGACGATGACCTCCTTGGCGGCGCGCACGATGCGGCGGGTGCCGTTCTTCTCGGCGATCTCGACGCCGGTGGCGCGGCCGTTCTCGATGACGACCCGCGTCGCGTGCACGTGGGTGAGCACGGTCAGGTTCGAGTTCGGCATATCGGTGATGTAGCCGCGCGAAGAGCTGTAGCGCAGACCGTCTTTGACGCTCTGCTGGAAGATCGAGATGCCTTCCTGCGATTCGCCGTTGTAGTCCTCGATGATCGGCGCGCCGGTGACCTCGGCGGCGGCGACCATGAACTGCTGGGCGATCGGCGTCAGGTTCTGCTGCCGGGTGACCTCGATGGGTCCGCCGGTGCCGCGCAGCTCGGTCGCGCCGTCCTGCCAGTTCTCCAGGCGCTTGTAGGCGGGGACGACGTCCTCGTAGCTCCAGCCGGTATTGCCCTCGGCGGCCCAGGAGTCGTAGTTGGCCTTGTTGCCGCGCACGTAGAGCATGCCGTTGACGGAGCTGGATCCGCCGAGCACCTTGCCGCGCGTCATGGGGATCAGGCGGTCGTTGGCGTGCTTCTGCGGGGTGGAGAACTGCTTCCACGTCACGCGCTTCTTCAGCTGCGGGACGGTGTGCACCATGCTGATCGCGCCGGGCATGGTGACCAAGCGGGTGTTGTCCTTGCGGCCGGCCTCCAACAGGATCACGCTGGCGCCGCGCTCGGCGAGACGTCCTGCCACGATGGCGCCCGCACTACCAGCGCCGACGACTACGTAGTCGGCTGCCGTTGCGGCGTCCGCGGAGCGCGGAGAAGCGGTCATGTTCGTTACCTCATCCTCGAGTGTGCCTGGGGTCACTGTAGAACAGGTTCTAGTCTGCCCGCACGGTGGACATGATGTCCAGTCACAAGATCGACTTCAAGGGGTGGAGGGTCTCGAGTGCGTTGCGAGCGGCCATGTTCTAGAAATGCCCAGCGGTAACTGTATGGGCGGCGGGCGTTCGGGGCGTGATCACGCCATCGAAACCGGGGTTACCGTGCCGGGCGACGTGGTTCAATCGTCGTGAAACACGTTCCAGTTTCGAGATCATAGCGGCTAGCTGCCGTAGGAGGAACAGTGTCTGTTCCGTCGTTACCGGCCGGATTCGATTTCACCGATCCGGCGCTGTGGGCCGATCGCAGTCCCGTCGAGGAGTTCGCCGCACTGCGGCGCACGGCGCCCGTCTGGTGGAATGCGCAGACCCCCGAACAGGCCGCACCGTTCGATGACGGCGGCTTCTGGGCAATTACCCGGCACGAGGACGTCAAGGAGATATCCCGCAGACCGGAGATCTGGTCGTCGCACGAAAAGGGCGCGATCATCCGAATGCCTGCCGATTCGCTACCGGAACAGCTGGAGCTGTCACGAAATGCGTTGCTGATCAATATGGATCCGCCGAAACACACCAAGATTCGGCGGATCATCTCGCAGGGATTCACGCCGCGCGCGGTGGAAGCCCTGCGCAAGACGCTCACCACGCGCGCGGAAGCGATTGTCGCCGAGGCGAAGGCCGCCGGCGGTGGCGACTTTGTGCAGCAGGTGGCTTCCGAACTTCCGCTGCAGGCCATCGCAGAGTTGCTCGGAGTGCCGCAGGACGATCGGCACAAGCTCTTCACCTGGTCCAATCAGCTGCTCAGCTATGACGATCCGGAGTTCGCGGGCGCGAATATGACCGCCAATGCCGAACTGCTCGGATACGCCTACAACCTGGCCGAACAGCGGCGCGCCTGCCCGGCCGCGGATATCGTGACGCAGCTGGTGACCGCCGATGTCGACGGTGAGGCGCTGGGCAGCGATGAATTCGGATTCTTCGTCATCCTGCTGTCGGTGGCGGGCAATGAGACCACCCGCAATGCCATCACGCACGGCATGAAGGCCTTTGTGGACAATCCGCAGCAGTGGCAGCTGTATCGGGAGCGGCGGCCGAGGACCGCACCGGACGAAATCGTGCGCTGGGCGACACCGGTGACGTCCTTCCAGCGAACCGCGCTGTGCGACACCGAAATCGGCGGGCAGAAGATTCGCGAAGGCGATCGGGTGGGGTTGTTCTACAGCTCGGCCAACTTCGATGACGAGGTATTCACCGATCCGTTCGCGTTCGACGTATTGCGCGATCCCAATCCGCATGTCGGGTTCGGCGGTACCGGTACGCACTTCTGTGTCGGCGCGAATCTGGCGCGACTGGAGATCGACCTCATGTTCAATGCGATCGCCGATGCCATGCCCGATCTCGCCGAGGTCGCGCCGCCGGAGCGATTGCGGGCGGGCTGGATCAACGGCATCAAGCACTGGCAGGTCCGGTACGCCTGAACCGGACGTCCGGTATTCGTGCACCCGGGCGTGACGTGGGTGAACGGTGGCGTCCACGAACTCGTTCTATATTCGTGGACGTGACCTCACTTCGCGAAATCCCGCTGCAGACGCTCACCGACAAGCCCACCACGCTGGCCGAACTGGCCGGGGACAAAGTGGTGCTGCTGGTCAATGTCGCCTCCAAATGCGGCCTCACCCCGCAGTACACCGGCCTGGTGGAACTGCAGCAGACTTATGGCGCGCGCGGCTTCAGCGTGGTCGGCGCACCGTGCAACCAGTTCATGGGCCAGGAGCCCGGCACCTCCGAGGAGATCGCCGAATTCTGCTCCACCACGTACGGGGTCGACTTCCCGCTGCTGGAGAAGCTCGAGGTGAACGGCGAGGGCGCGCACCCGCTGTACCGGGAGCTGACCCAGGTGGCCGACGCCGAAGGCGCCGCCGGCGACGTCCAGTGGAACTTCGAGAAGTTCCTCATCGGCCGCGACGGCACGGTGCTCGCCCGCATCCGCCCCCGCACCGAGCCCACCGACGAGTCGGTAACCAGCGCAATCGAAGCCGCGCTCTAGGCATTGCGGGGTGGATCCCGGCCAAAAGCGCGCCGGGATGACGAGACGAAGTGCGCCGGGATGACGAGCCCCGCCATCGCGGACGGCACCCCCGTCATCCCGGCATGTTTTTGGCCGGGATCCACACCTACCGGCTACATGCGCCGTCGCCGGTAGCGGACCGCGCAGGGCTGCTGGAGTTGGACGACCATTTTCGAATGGTCGTTGCGGTACGTGTCCGACGGCTGGGCGAGTTCGAATTCCCAGTCGCGCAAGAGGATCGAGAAGATCGCCTTCAGTTGCATGAGGGCGAAGGCTGCTCCCACACAGCGGTGGCGGCCGGCGCCGAAGGGGATCCAGGTCCAGCGGTTGGCCAGATCGGCCTGGTTCGGGTCCAGGTAGCGGCCGGGATCGAATCGGGCGGGGTCGGGGAAGTCCTCCGGAATGCGGTTGGAGACAGCGGGTGTCGCGGCCACCAGGTCGCCGGGGGCGATGGTGCGGCCGCAGACTTCGAATTCGTCGCGGGCCACGCGCATCAGCACGATGAGCGGCGGGTGCAGGCGGAGTACCTCTTTGAGGACTGCCTCCAGCTGCGGAATCTGGCGTAGCGCATGGAAACTCACGTCCGCGCCGTCGGCGTAGAGCTCGTCGAGTTCGGTGACGACGCGCCGCATCACCTCCGGATTGCGGAGCAGTTCGATGATCGTCCAGGCCGCGGTGCCCGAGGTGGTGTGGTGCCCGGCGAACATCATGGAGATGAAGACGCCGGTGATCTCGCTGGGGGAGAAACGGGGATTGCCCTGCTCGTCCTGGATCGAGACCAGCACATCGAGCATGTCCCGATCGTCTTTGCCGGTAGGGGGATTCGCGAGCCGTCCGGCCATGATGTGCCGCACCAGCTTCACCAGTTGCCAGCGGGCTTCGTCACGGCGGCGGAAGCTTTCGATGGGTGCGTCCGGGTCGACGTAGCAGTAGGCGTCTGTGCCGCGCTCCAGCTCGTGATAGAGGTGCGCGAAGCGGCTGTCGAGCTCCTCGCGGAATTTGACGCCGATGAGGCAGGCCGAGGAGGTGTAGATGGTCAGCTCGGCGAAGAATTCCAGTAGATCGATTTCGCCTGCCGCGCCCCATGATTCGAGCATGCGGTGCACTTCGCGGGCGATCGTGGCGGCGTGACCGCGCATCTGATCACCGCGCAGCGCCTGATTGTGCAGCATCTCCTTACGGCGCTCCGGCGGGGCGTCGAAGACCACGCCCGCACCGAAGATGGGCTTCATGAACGGGTAGGCGGCGGCCTGATCCAGATCCTCATCGCTCGCGCGGAAGAAGAATTCGTTGGCTTGCGCACCGGTCAGCAGGATGACATCGCGCGAAGCCAGCCGGAAGGCGCCGATATCACCGCATTCGGCGCGGACCCGCGTCATGAGGGCGATGGGGTCGGTGCGGAATTCCTCGAGATGGCCGTGCTCGTGTGCGCCGCCCGATACCTGCCGTGGTCTGGTCGGCGTCATCGGAAACCTCCCGCAGTGCAGCAGACAGCTGTCTGGACGGTACTACGGGAGTGTGTGCCCGGCGGTGGGAATTCGCAGATTCCGGAAAGGCTCAGTCGCGCAGCGCGAGCAGCGCGGATTTCTCCAGACGATCGGCGATCTCGGCATACGAGGCGTATCCCATTCCGGCCCGCACCAGTGCGCCCGCGTACAGCAGCTCGAGCGTTTCCACGAGATCCAGATCCGCCTCCGCGCCGAGGGCGTCGATGAGCCGCTGGCGAATCTCGCTGCCGATGCGCAACCGCAGGTGCGCCACATCCGGATCGGTGCCCAGCAACGCGCTCGTCACCGCGCCCGCGAGCGCCGGTTCGTCGGCCACGAGCATGGCGGTCTGCCGCAGTACCGCGAGCACCCGCTCATTGCTGTCGAGGCCCTCGTTGTCGGGTGCGGGCGTGGCGGCCAGCCGCCGCCAGAACAGCTCCGCGACCAAATGCTCCTTCGAGGAGAAATAGGTGTAGGCGGTGGCGGTGCCGACCCCGGCGGAGGCGGCGACCATGCGCACCGTGAGGCCTGCGAAACCCTCCCTGGACAGCACTTCCATCGCCGCCGTGGTGAGCCGATCGACGGTATCGGCCTGCTTCTCGGTGAGCCGGCGGCGGGTGGCCTCCATGCTCACCGTGGGGCGTTCGGAAAGGGAATCAGACACGTGTCCGGATGCTACTATGGGCCCGGTCTCCGGGCAACTCGCCGATGTGCAATGTGCATCAATGCGTGCGCCCCAGAAAGGTTTTCGTATGACGCAGGCCGAGATTTCCGCCGACACCCGCGCTTTGTTCGACCTTGCCGAGCAAACCACCGGATTCATGCCGCCGGAAGAGGGTCGTGCACTATACGAAGCCGCGCTCGCGTACGCGGGCGACGGCACCATTCTGGAGATCGGCACGTACTGCGGCAAGTCCGCCATCTATCTCGGCGCGGCCGCGCGGGAAACCGGAGCGACGGTCTTCACCGTCGATCACCACGGCGGCTCGGAGGAACACCAGCCGGGGTGGGAGTACCACGACACCAGCCTGGTCGACCCCGAGACCGGAGTCTTCGACACGGTAACCACGTTCCGCCGCAGCATAGTTCGCGCGGGCCTGGCCGAAACCGTGATCGCGATCATCGGCTCTTCCGCTGCCGCAGCCCGCATCTGGCGCACACCCCTGCGACTGCTGTTCATCGACGGCGGCCACACCGAGGAAGCCGCACAACGGGACTACGACAACTGGGCCCACTGGGTCGCAGGCGGCGGCCTCCTGGCCATCCACGACGTCTTCCCCGACCCAGCAGACGGCGGCCGAGCCCCGTACAACATCTACCGCCGAGCAATGGACAGCGGAAAATTCCGCGAGCTTTCTGTCACAGGGTCGCTGCGGATTCTGCAACGCAATGCCGCATGCAACTGAACAAGGCAAAAGAGACAAGATAAAGACGCCTGGACAAGAAGAGCAAGACATAAGAACGAGAACAAATGATAAAACCCGAATATTCTGAATAGCCTTATATCACAACGGAATTCGCCTTTCCGGGTCTGTTTTCCAGCGGTAGAATAGAGGCATGGAATCAAGGGAAGAAACCGCAATCACGACCGGTGCAGCCGCACTGGTCGCGGCGGTCGATACCCTCACCACCCTGTCGTTGATTCCGTTGCCCGACACCGACATCGTCGAGTTGATGCAGCAGATCGAAACCAGCACCCGCCGGTTGGCGTCAGTGCAACGAGACCTGATCGTACAAGCCTGTGCCCGGTCGTTGCCCACCAAGAACGGTTCCGGGAGCCCGGCCCTGTATTTGCAAGCGGTGCTGCACATCTCGCACGGGGATGCGATCAACCGGTGGCGCACCGCCGAAGACCTCGCCGTCTGGCACCGCGTCGGTGACGAACCCGACCCGGCCCCGATACTGCCGTGCTCGGCCCAGGCTCTCGATGACGGGGCGATCTCCCTCGATCATGTGCGGGTGATCCGGCAGGTCATGAACCGGCTGCCCAGCAAGGTCCCCGCCGAAGCCCGCGCGTATGCCGAGCAGGAGTTGGCCCGGCAGGCGCGCGCGTTGGATCCGACGCATCTGCCTCGGATCGGGGAGCGGATCCTGGGTTACCTCGACCCGGACGGCACACTCACCGACGATGACGACCGGCAGCGCTTGCGGTCGGCGAGTGCGAGTCCGCAACGCTACGACCTGATGTCCACCCTCACCGTCGAACTCACCCCTGATGCGCGTGGGGCCTTCGATGCGGTGATGGCGAAGCTCGCGCGTCCGGGGATGTGCAACCCTGCGGACAAGGAAAGCCCGTGGGCCGAGGATGAGGACAACCCGATCCCCCGGGACGTACTCGAAGCCTGCGCCGCCCGCGACGAGCGCACCAAGGTCCAACGCCAGCACGATGCGTTGCTGGCGGTGCTGCACCCGGACTTCAACCCCGCCAAGCTCGGCTCCCACCGCGGGCTGCCCGTCTCGACGATCCTCACCATGAGCATCGAAGACGTGGAACGCGTCGCCGGAGTGGCCACCACCGCGACCGGCGGCACGGTGCCGGTTCCCGAGGCGTTGAAGTTGGCCGCCCGCCGGTCCAAGACGTTCGTGCTTGTGAAGAACAAGGACGGCATGCCCCTGCACCTGGGCGAAGCCCGGTTGGCGAACCCGGCGCAGCGGTTGGCGTTGATCGCCACCGAACGCGGCTGCACCCGCCCCGGTTGCTCGGCCCCCGCGAGCATGGCCGCCGTGCATCACGTGACCGAGTTCTGCAAAGGCGGACGCACCGATATCGAAAACCTCACCCTCGCCTGCGATCACTGCCATGCCCTGGTCAAGGGCGGTCCGCGCGGGTGGAAGACGATCAAACTCGGTGCGGATTCGGACTTCCCGGGCCGTACGGCGTGGATCGCGCCTGCGCATGTGGACCCGACGGGTACTCCGCAGGTCAATCATCTGCATCACCCGGGTGAGTTGATGTCGGAGGCTCCGCCGTCGCTGCGGCCTGGTCGGGTGTGTCGTGCCTGGGGGTTGTCCCCGGTGCGGTACCGGTTGCTGCGTCGGGTCGCCACACCGCCACCGCGACAATAGGTTTCCCGCCCTCGTGTCACCGACAGGATCATCCTGTCGGTGCTAGAGGTCGTTGCCGGACAAGGTTTTTCGGGGTTTTGGTTTTCGATCCCTTGTTTCCGGGCGTCTTTGTTCTTTGAATCTTTGGTCTTTTCATCTTGTGTCTGTGAAACCGGACCACAGCCGGTCGACCCCGCCGGTACCGCAGGTACTTCCGTGCTGCGGGAGGTAAATCGGGTACCCCACCCGACGTCACCAGCACGGCCATCTCGGGCCCTGCCCGCACCCAGGGACTCAACACCGCCTCTCGCCGCACGCAACCCAGGTGCACCGGCCTCATCTCGGCCTCGAATCCCCCGAAGCGGGCACCACACAACCCTTCTCTCCGACCGCACAGCAGGTGTACGCACGGCACAGACCCGATAACCGTTGTGCCGCTGAGAGACCCGCTGTTCGATCCCCGGTGGCCGACGGTTTCTATGCCGAAACGGTCGGTGCACCTGGGTTTCTTGCCTCCAGGGCAGGGTTGGTCAGCACGGGGGTGCGGGCAAAGCCCGAGATGGCCGTGCTGGGCACGTGGGGAGACGTACCCGATTTACCTCCCGCAGTTGGGAGAACTACCTGCGGTACCAGCTCGGTCGACCGGCTGTGGTCCGGTTTCAGAGACAAAGACGGAAGAGCGAGGGTCTGAAAGGCGAGAGTGGAGAACGCAATACGTGAAAGGGGAAGGGGCGAAGAGTGAGGGTGGGGGAAAGGGAGGTCCGGGGGTTAGTGGGGGCTGGGTTCGGGGCAGGTGCAGGTGGTGGTGGGGAGTTGGGGGAGGAGGTTGCGGAAGATGTTGTGGGCGGGGGTGGTTCGGGAGACGGCGTCGGCGGCTAGGAGGGTGGCGGCGGCGGTCCAGGTGGTGCGTTCTTCGGGCCAGCGTTTGCCGTCGGTGAAGACTAGGCCGGTCCAGTAGGAGCCGTCGGACTCGCGGAGGTGCTGCATGTCGGTGAAGAGGCGGAGGGCTCGGGGGGTGTCGCCTATGGCATCCAGGGTCAGGACCAGTTCGCAGGTTTCGGCGCCGGTTACCCAGGGGTGGTCGGAGACGCAGCGGATGCCCAGGTCGGGGACTACGAAAGTGGGCCAGTGGGTGTTGATTCGGGCTTGGGCGGCTCGGCCTCGGATCGCACCGGAGAGGACGGGGTAGTACCAGTCCATGGAGTAGCGGGCCTTGTCGAGGAAGGCTTCGGGGTGGTCGCGGAGGGCATGGCCCAGGCGGAGGGCGGCTACCTCCCACTCGGGTTGGGGGTCGCCCAGCTGGTCGGCCAGGGCGAGGGCGCAGCGGAGGCTGTGGAAGATGCTGGAGCAACCGGTGAGGAGGGCTTCGCCCGAGGAGCCTTCGGGGCCTGCGGACCAATGGATTTCGCCGAATCGGCCCTGCTGGAGCGAGAGGACGAAGTTGACGGCGTCCCGCACCACCGGCCACATTTCGCGGGCGAAGACGGAATCGCCGGTGCTGGTGGAGTAGTGCAGCACGCCGGTGGCGATGTAGGCGCAGAAGTTGGTGTCGCTGTGCTCGTTCTCGATGACGCCATTGCGGAACTGGCTGGGCCAGGAACCATCGGCGCGCTGGGTTTTCGCGCTCCACAGGTAGGCGGCGCGGGCTTCGTCCAGCAGTCCGGCCGCCGTCAAAGCCATGGCGTTTTCGATATGGTCCCAGGGGTCGGTGTGCCCGCCGGTGAACCAGGGCAGAGCGCCATCGGATTCCTGTGTGGCAGCGATGGATTCGGCGCTCTGCAGGAACTGGCGGGCGGTCAGGACACCGGGGACGCGGGGTAGGTCAGCGCCGGGCACTGCGAACCGCCGGCTTCGCGAAGTACAGGGCGACGCTCTTGCCGATGAACGGATCGAGCAGTCGTTCGGTGACGCGGGTCAGCTGCGGCGCGGACATCATGTCCCACACCAGCATTCGATGGTAGGTGCTGACCAGCGGGTTCTTCTCGTCCTTGACGCCGACCGCACATTTCAGCCACCAGTACGGGGAGTGCAGCGCATGTGCGTGGGCCCTGTGGATAAATCGCATACCCTGCGCTGCGACCTTCTCGCGGAGTTCGTCGGCGCGGTAGATGCGGACGTGTCCGCCCTCGTTGGCGTGGTATTCGTCCGACAGTGCCCAGCAGATCCGTTCCGGCAGCCACCGCGGCACCGTGATCGCCAGCGCCCCACCGGGTTTGACCACCCGCACCAACTCGGCGATGGCCGCCTCGTCCTGCGGCACGTGCTCGAGGATCTCGGAGGCGATCACCACATCGAATTCCCCGTCGCCGTAGGGCAGATCCAGTGCATCGCCGCGCACCGTCTCGGCCTTGGCGTACCCGGGCGCCTCGCCGACCTCGGCCATGGCCTTGAACATGACGTCCACATCGGCCAGGTCGGAACCGTTCTGGTCGAACGCCACAATGTCCGCACCGCGCCGATACGCCTCGAACGAATGCCGGCCGGCCCCGCACCCCACATCGATGACGCGGGTGCCGGGGCCGATGCCCAGGCGGTCGAAGTCGACGGTCAGCATTGGTGCGCCTCCTGGCGGATCGGGGTGATGGCCGGACGGGAGCCGTGCCGGGTTATAGCTTGTTCGTAGACGGAGACCGTCTGGGCGGCAACGGCTTCCCAGCTGAAGACCTCCAGGGCGCGTCGCCGTCCCGCCGCGCTCAGGTGGCGCAGGCGTTCGGGGGAGTCGAGCAGTTCGCCGAGCACCCGGGTCAGCTCCGCCACATTGCCGGGTTCGACCAGCTCCGCACAGCCGCCGACCACCTCCGGCAGCGCTCCGGCACGGCTGGCGACGAGGGGCGTGCCGCTGGCCATGGCCTCCACGGCGGGCAGGGAGAAGCCTTCGTACAGCGAGGGGATGCAGGCGATCTCGGCGGAGCTGAGCAACTGGGCCAGCTCCTCGTCGCCGAGTCCGCTGACGGCGGTGACGATATCGGCGATGCCGAGTTCGGCGATGAGCTTCTCGGTGGGGCCCTCCGGCTCCAGTTTGGCGACCAGCCGCACGTCCAGGACATGTGTATTGCGCAGCCGGGCAACGGCATTCAGCAGGTGGGCGATGCCCTTCAACGGCTTGTCCGCACTGGCCACGGCGACAATGCGCCCCGGCACCCGCGGCGAAGCGCGCGGCCGGAACAGTTCGGTGTCCACACCCAGCGGCACCGTGCGCAGCCGCTCCGGCAGCACTCCGAAGTCCGCGGCGATATCGTTCGCCGAGGACGATGACACGGTGATCAGCTCCGGAATCTGCCGGGCGACGCGCTGCTGCATGCCGAGAAACCCATACCACCTGCGCAGGAAGGGTTTTCGCCGCCACGTCGCGGCCGCCAGATCCACTTCCCGGTCCCGGGTGATCGGATGGTGGATCGTCGCCACCAGCGGGAGGTGCCGCGCGATATCCAGCAGCCCGTAGCCGAGGCACTGATTGTCGTGCACCACATCGAATTCCGCCGCTCGCGCCCGCAGGATTCTGGCGGCGCGCAGGCTGAAGGTGCGCGGTTCCGGGAATCCGGCAGTCCACATGGTGGCGACCTCGAGCAGATCGATGCCGTCGCGGATCTCACCGGGCCGTGGGGTGCGGAACGGGTCCTCGTCCCGGTACAGATCCAGGCTCGGTACCTCGGTGAGCCGCACCCGGGGGTCGAGGTGTTCGGGATAGGGCTGCCCGGAGAACACCTCGACCTCGTGCCCCAGTTCCGCCAGGCCCGCGCTGAGATAGCGGACGTAGACCCCTTGTCCTCCACAGTGGGTTTTGCTGCGGTAGGACAGCAGGGCAATACGCACGTCACGGCCTTTCGTAGGGCGCAGTGAAATTTACTGGGGGAGTGTGAATTTCAGAAGTCGTGCAGACCGCCCGGCACATCGGCCGGGCGGTTCGGGAATCAGCGGACGAGGCCGAGCGGCTCGAGTTTGCCCGCCAGCCGCTCCAAGTAGGCGAGGACTTCGGCCTCCGGCTTGTCCGGCATGCCGTAGAGCACGTCGGTGACACCGGCCTCGGCCCAGGCGGCCAGCTTCTCCGCATCGGGCTTGAAGTCCAGTGCGACCACGCGCGGTGCGCCCTCGCGGCCGGCTTCCTCCCAGTGCTTCATGAGCAGTGCGGTGGAGGCGAAGACATCCGATTCGGTGGGCGTGGTGATCCACCCGTCGGCCGATGCGGCGATCCACTTGAAGGTCTTGTCGGTGCCGCCCGCCCCGATGAGCAGCGGCACATGCGCCTGCACCGGCTTCGGCCATGCCCAGCTGGGGCCGAAGGAGACGAAGTCACCGGAGTAGCTGGCCTCCTCCTGCGTCCACAGCGCC
Source organism: Nocardia sp. NBC_01327 (assembly GCF_035958815.1). NCBI lineage: Bacteria > Bacillati > Actinomycetota > Actinomycetes > Mycobacteriales > Nocardiaceae > Nocardia > Nocardia sp. NBC_01327. Next base: position 905,634 of record NZ_CP108383.1, read on the forward strand.
CGCATGGCCTCGATGTACTCGCGCAGGACGGTGCGCCGCTTGTTGCCGGGCACCCCGTGATCGGTGAGTTCGTCGGTGTTCCAGCCGAATCCGGCGCCGAGCGTGACACGCCCGCCGGACAGATGATCGAGCGTGGCGATCGTCTTCGCGAGGGTGATCGGATCACTCTCGGTGGGCAACGCCACCGCCGTGGACAATTCGATGCGCGAGGTCACCGCGGCGATGGTCCCGAGTGTCACCCAGGGATCGAGCGTGCGGGTGTAGCGGTCGTCGGGCAGTTCGGCGGTGCCGGTGCCCGGATGGAACGCCTCCCGCTTGATCGGGATGTGGGTGTGCTCGGGCACGAAGAACGAGGCGAAGCCCTGCTCCTCGGCGGCCTTGGCGGCGACCGCGGGGGTGATGCCGCGGTCACTGGTGAATTGAACGATGCCGAATCGCATATGCGTCATCCCCTCTCAGTTGGACTTGGCGGCGGCGATGCCCGCGCGCCTGCCGTAGAAACTTCCGTCACCCAGCGAGCAACCGCTGGCATAACCGCCCGCGCAGATGCCTGAGGTGACGCGACCCGCCGCGAACAGTCCGGGGATCGGCTCGCCGGACACGTGCAGCACCCGCGAATCCAGATCGGTGCGCAGGCCGCCGAGGGTGAATCCACCGGTGTAGCCGCGCAGGTCGTACGCGCCCAGCGGAGTGCCGATGGGCTTCACCCACTCCGGCTTCTTGTGCAGGAACGGGTCTTCGCCGTTCTCGGCATGCTTGTTGTAGAGGTCGATGGTCGATTTCAGGGCGTCGGCCGGGAGCCCCATTTCGCTCTCGAGCTCGGCGACGGTCTCCGCGACCCAGGTCGGCGCGATGCGCAGGAAGGACATGGAGGACTTGGTTTCGAACGCCTCCTCCAGGGCCTGCTCGTCGATGACGAGATACGCCTGGTTGTCCTGATCCAGCAGCACCGCCTGGCCCAGTCGGCCGGGGTAGGTGTCCTCGGTGACGAACCGCTGACCGCGGCCGTTCACCAGAATGCCGCGCACCACCACCTGCGGGTCCGCGACCAGAGCGACCTCGGTGGCATCCATATGCGCCAGATCCGCGCCCAGCGCCTGGGCGACCCGGATGCCGATGCCGTCGTGCTCCTCGACGGTCGCGGCGGGCCGCCCGGCGATCTTGGGCGCGAACCGCTCGACCATTTCGTGCTGGTACGCGAAGCTGCCGGTGGCCAGCACCACGCCGCGCTCGGCCCGTACGAACAGCTCCTTGCCGTACCGCTTGGCCGCCACCCCGACCACCCGGCCGGTGTCGTCGACGACGAGCCGCTGCAGCCGCACATCGAATTCCCGTCGGACGCCGAGCTTTTCGGCGGTATGGGCGAGCGGCTCCATCAGCATGTAGCCGCCGCCCTTCTCACCCAGCTTCTTGTCCTTGGTCCAGGCGAGGTGGCCGCGCGGCGCGGGGTCGGCGATGGTGTTGAACGGTGCGGCGTTCTCGCCGCCGGAGAACATCAGGCCCTGGTCGCCCGGCGGCTCGTAGCCGGGCTCGCCCCAGAACTCCTCCTTGAACGGAACACCCTGCGAGACAAGCCAATCGAAGTGTTCGACGCTGCCCTGGCAGTAATCGTGGATCTTGTTCTTGTCCACGCCCGGCCCGAGCGCGGCGGTCAGGAACTTCTCCATGTTCTCGGCGGTGTCCTCGAACCCGAGCGCCCGCTGCAGTGCCGTACCGCCACCGAGATAGATGAAACCGCCGGACAGGGCGGCCGCGCCGCCCCAGCCGCCGGTGCGTTCGAGCACGAGCACATCGGCGCCCGCGCCGGCCGCCTCGATGGCGGCGCACACCCCGGCAATGCCGTATCCGACGACGACCACATCGGCCTCGAAGTCCCAGGAGGTGACCTCGCTGGACCGGAGCGGTCGTACGGTGGCGGTTTCAGCCATGTCTTGTTCGATTCCTAACGGGGAGAGGGGGATTACTTCTTCTTGTGCTGCTTGACGGCCTTGCCGACGACGCCGTCCAGGGTGGTGCCCGCGGGCCAGCCCACGTAGTGGCACAGGAACAGCGCGATCTCCCGCAGTTGCTCCTCGTCCAGTTCCTCATTGCGCAGGGCCGCGCCGACCTGGATCTCGGCAATATCGAACAGGCCCTGTGCGGTGACCGCGCCGAGCAGCAGCAGTCGCCGGTCGCGAATGGAAAGCCCTGGGCGCGACCAGATATCGGCGAAGAGATGATCGGCGGTGACCGCGAAGTGCTCGCCGGGGCCGTCCTGGAATTCCCAGCCGTACACCTCGCTCATCTTCTTCAGTCCGCGTTCTCTGCGCTCGTCGGTCATGAGTGTCCTGCCTTCACTGTCGAGTCGGTTGCGGACCGCGGAAATCGGGACCTCAACGGCTGTTCCCATGCTGTCCGGACACGTGTACGGACTATAAGTTCGCGGCTCGGAAACGCGCAAGAACATGTTTCAGTTTGGGAGACTGTTTCTCAGGTTCGATTCGTCGATCCGTTGCCAGCAGCCCGCCGCGCTAGTACCGTGCAGACACGTGTCCAGTCAGTTGTACTGCTGACCGGACGGCGTCCGCCGGAGCCGGCGAACGTGTTATGGAATACGAGGTGCAGAGACGATGACCGCAGCCTCCCTCGAGCCGCTGCTGTTCGACCCCTACGACTACGGCATCCATGAGGATCCGTACCCCGTCTACCAGCGGCTGCGCACCGAAGCGCCGGTGTATCACAATCCGGGGCTGGACTTCTGGACGCTGTCCAGGCATGCCGATGTGGGCGCCGGATTCCGCGACAATGTGCGGCTCTCCAGCGCCAACGGGGTATCGCTGGACCCGGCCGCCTGGGGGCCGCACGCGCACCACACCATGTCCTTCCTGGCCATGGACGATCCGCGGCATCTGCGCCTGCGCAAACTCGTCTACCAGGGGTTCACCCCTCGCCGAGTGACCGAGATGAGTGATCGCATTCGCGAGATCACGCTGCAGCATCTCGAACCCGCGCTGGCGGCAGGGAGTTTCGACTGGATCGACGATGTCGCGGGCAAGCTGCCCATGGACGTCATCTCCGAACTGCTCGGTGTGCCCGATGCCGACCGTGCCGAATTGCGCAGGCTCGCCGATCTGCTGCTGCATCGCGAGGAGGGGGTGCTCGATGTGCCCGTCCCCGCCATGGAGGCGGCACTGAGCCTGTTCGGCTATTACACCGAGATGGTCGCCGCCCGCCGCAAACGGCCCGCGGACGATCTGACCTCCGCACTCCTGGACGCCGAAGCCGACGGCGATCGGCTCACCGATCAGGAGATCATCGGCTTCATGTTCCTCATGGTGGTCGCGGGGAACGAGACCACCACAAAACTGCTGGGCAATGCCCTGTACTGGGCCGGTGTGAACCCCGAGCAGTACGCCAAGGCGGCCGAGCATCCCGATCTGGTCGGCGACTGGGTGGAGGAGACGCTGCGCTACGACGCGTCCAGCCAGATCCTGGCGCGCACCGCGGCCGAGGATCTGGAGTACTACGGGCAGACCATTCCGCAGGGCTCGAAGGTGCTGCTGCTCATCGGATCCGCCAATCGCGATACCGCCGCCTTCCACGATCCGGACCGCTACGACATCGAACGGGCCGACAAGGGCGGGCTGATCAGCTTCGGCCGCGGTGTGCACTTCTGTCTGGGCGCGCATCTGGCGCGGCTGGAAGCCGGAATCGTGCTGCGGGAGTTCACCGATCGGGTGCGCTCGTACGGATTGGAGCCCGGCAGCGAGCGCGTGCACTCGGTGAATGTGCGCGGCTTCGCGAAACTGCCGGTGACAGTGGAGGTTCGGTAATGCCGCGTTTTGCACCACATCCCGCCCGCAGGCCGGTTCTCATTGCCGGCGCTTCCTCGGGCATCGGGGCCGCCACCGCGATGGCGCTGGCCGAACTGGGATATCCGGTGGCGCTGGGCGCCCGGCGCGTGGAGATCTGCGAGACCCTGGCCGAGAAGATTCGCGCCGACGGGGGCGAGGCCTTCGCGTATCGGCTCGACGTCTCCGATACCGCGTCCGTCGACGAATTCGTGGTGGCCGCCGAAAACGCGCTCGGGCCGATCGAAATCGCGGTCTACGGTGCGGGCGATCTGGAATTCGGGCAGGGCTGGGACGTGGATCCCGAACTGTTCGACTCGCAGGTGCAGGTGCATCTGGTGGGTGCGCAGCGCCTCGCACACCGGGTCGTGCCCGGCATGATCGCCAGGCAGCGTGGGGATTTCGTCGTCATCGGCTCGGACTGCGCCGATCGGCCGCGACCGGGAATGGGCGCGTACAACGCCGCCAAGATGGGTGTCGAGGCCCTCGCCCGGCAGATGCGCATGGAATTGGAGGGCACCGGTGTGCGCTCGTCCATCGTGCGCCCGGGGCAGACCCAGACGGGCATGGGGATGACGGCCACACCCGAGGTGGTCGGGCCGCTGCTCGAGGACTGGGTGAAGTGGGGATTCGCCCGGCACTCCTACTTCCTGCGGGCCTCCGATATCGCCGCCGCGATCGTCGCGGTCGTCTCGACGCCGCGCGGCGCGCACCTGGTGCTCGTCGAGGTGCAACCGGAAGCGCCATTGAAAGACCCCACACCGAAAAAGGATTCGGAAGGAGCGTAGATGCGCCTCGTGGTCGATCTCGACCTCTGCCAAGGGCATGCCGTCTGCCAGGACGAAGCCCCCGCACTCTTCCAGGTACCCAAACACGGGCAGGTCGACATACTGCGCACCGATCCCGGTGACGACCTGGACGCGGCCCGCGCCGCCGTCCGCTACTGCCCGACCCAGGCGCTCTCGCTCCGCGAAGACGATCCCACAGACTGAAGGAACGACCATGGCTTGGTCCCGCGACGAACTCGACGACACTATCGCCAAATGGGTACAGGAGAACCAGCGCTGCGAAGCGCTCGGGGACTGGAAACCCTTGGCGGACTTCTACACCGAAGACGCCACCTACGGCTGGAACTACGGGCCCACCCAGGAATTCATGGCCGTCGGGCGCGATGAGATCCGTGATATCGCACTCGGACAGGAGATGTTCGGCCTCGAGGGCTGGACCTACCCGTACCAGGAATTCGTGGTGGACGAGCGCAGCGGCAGCGTCATCGGATTCTGGAAACAGATCAATGAGAAGAACCGGGCGGACGGGCGGCCGTACAGTCCGGAGGGCATCGGCGGCAGCTGGTTCCGCTACGCCGGCAACGGCCAGTGGTCCTGGCAGCGCGACTTCTTCGACTTCGGCAATGTGACAGCGCTTTTCGTGGAGATGATCCAGAACGGCGTGCTCTCGAACGGCATGCAGAAGCGGATCGAAAGGTCCGTCTCGGGGGAGCCGCTCGCCGGGTGGTATCCGGTCGGAGAGGGTCCGGCGCCACTGTGGTGAACAGCAGATACAGTTCGCTGTCCCGCAGCGAGCTCGCCGTCCTGGCGCCGGAGCTGCTGCTGTGCGGGCACCTCATCGACCGATCCGGAATGGCCCATGCCATAGGCGCTTTCGGGCGCGAAGGCATGACCGAGGTGGCCATCGAGGAGTGGCGGCTGGCCAGCCCGGTGTACACCCGGCGCATGCAGCGGGCGCTGGGCATCACCGGCGACGGCGTGGATGTCATCTTCAAGGGCTTCCAGCTCGATATCGGCGCGCCACCGCAGTTCATGGACTTCCGGTACCGGGTCCAGGACCATGACCACGGGGAATTCCATCTCGACCACTGCGGTGCGCTCGCGGATGTGGAACCCATGGGCGAGGCCTACGTGGTCGGCATGTGCCACGATATCGAGGATCCGACCTTCGATGCGACGGCGCTGGCCACCAATCCGTACGCACAGGTGCGGCCGGTGCATAGGCCGCCGCGGCATCCGGCGGACCGGAAACCGGTGTGCGCGTGGACGGTAACCATCGATAAGTCTCATGAACCGTTCGTGCCGTCCGCGGATGCGCTGGTGCTGAACGAATCTGCCGCGGCGCGTGTGGAGCTGGAGGGTATCGATACGGAAGATGCTGGGCGGGCGGACTATTCGGGACCACTCCTGAACGACATCCGTTTCGACGACTTCTCCCGTTCGGCGCTCATTCGGATCGCGGACGAGGTGTGCCTGCAACACCATCTGCTCACCCTCGGGTTTCGCCGTGCCCTCGCGGCGCGCACCGATGCGGCACGGGCTCTCGATATCGCGCGCAAGCAGTTCACCGGTATCGCCGGGCTGACCTCCGAGCGGCTGCGCAATGCGCTGCGGCTCGGCGACGATCCGGCCGCACTGGCCAAGGTGCTGCGCCTGCACCCCGCCCTGAATCCGGCGGCCTATGTGGCGGCCGAGATCGGCAGCGAAACCTACGGCGGGGAACGGGTGGTCGAGCTGCGACTCGATCGTGACTGCGGCGCGTTCGCCGACGGCGCGTGGCCGGAGCTGCTCGACGCCGATCATCTGGAACCGCTGAACGCGCTGGTACGCGGGGTGAATCCGCGATTCCACGCGGCGGTGAGGTCTGCCGACAGCCGAGCGCTGACCGTCGAGATCGGCCTTGCCGCAACACCTTTCCCGGAAGCCTCCGAGGTCGCCATCACCCGTTTCAGCACCGGCGCGGCCTTCGACTTCACCGACCGGGGCGCGTCGCTTCCGCTCATCGTCCTGTAGCCAGCTGTCCCCAGAAAGCGAACGCCATGGTGTGCAATTTCGCCGACCTGTACGAACACTCCGCCGACGCGGTGCCCGACCGGATAGCCGTCATCGAGGGCGACCGCCGGCGCACCTTCCGGGAACTCGATGAGCGCGCCAATCGACTGGCGCACCATCTGGCCGCCGCCGGGGCCGGGCCGGGAACCCATATCGGCTTCCATATGCACAACAGCATCGAGACTCTCGAAACACTGCTGGGCTGCTTCAAGATTCGTGCCGTGCCCATCAATATCAACTACCGGTACCAGGCCGAGGAGCTGCGCTACGTCTACGACAATGCCGACCTGGAAATGGTTGTGCACCACCGCTGTTACGCGCCGCTGATCGAGGAGGTGCGGCCACAGCTGCCCAAACTGCGGCACAGCCTGGTGGTGGAGGACGATCAGGGTGGTGCGGGCTTGCCGACCGAGTCCGTGCCCTACGAGTCGGCACTCGAAAACGGCTCTCCGGAACGCGATTTCGACACACGTAGCCCCGATGACCTGTTCATCATGTACACCGGCGGCACCACCGGCCTGCCCAAGGGCGTCATGTGGCGGCAGGAGGATATGTGGCGGGTCCTCGGCGGTGGCATCGATTTCTACAGCGGTGAACCCGTGGCCGATGAGTATCAGCAGTCCCGGCTCGGTGCGGAGAATCCGCCCATGCGCTGGTTCGTGCTGCCGCCGCTCATCCACGCCGCGGCCATGATGCCGACCTTCACCGCGCTGTGGTCCGGCAATACGGTGCTGTTCGAACCGCGGTTCGACCCGGCGCGCATCTGGCAGGTGGTGGCGCGGGAGCAGCCGAATATCCTGGTCATCACCGGTGATGCGATCGCCCGGCCGCTGGTGGACGCCTACCGGGCCGCACCGGTCGACGCCTCCTCGCTCTTCTCCATCGGCTCCGGGGCCGCGCAGCTGACGCAGCAGGTGAAGAACGAACTGCTGGAGCTGTTTCCGAGCACGCTGGTCAGCGAATCCATCGGATCCTCCGAAACCGGTTTCGGCGGTATCGGTTTCGCGCAGAAGGACGATGATCCGGGCCGCGGGCCGCGGGTCAATACCGGTCGCGGCGCGGTCGTCGTGGACGAGACCGGCCATCCGATCGCACCGGGCGGCGAGGGCTGGCTGGCCAAGACCGGCAATGTGCCGATCGGCTACTACAGGGATCAGGCCAAGACCGACAAGCTGTTCCACACCGTGGACGGCCGGCGCATGGTGGTCACCGACGATCGCGCCCGCGTCGAGGAGGACGGGTCCATCACCCTCATCGGCCGCGGGAACATGGTGATCAATACCGGCGGTGAGAAGGTCTTCCCCGAGGAGGTCGAATCCGTTGTCAAGGCGCACGAATCGGTGTACGACGCCGTGGTGATCGGTATCGCGCACGAGCGCTGGGGTCAGCAGGTGGGCGCGATCGTCTCGGGCGCCGATGCCGAGGGCATCGACTTCGCGGCGCTGGAGCGGCATGTGCGCGCGCATCTGGCCGCCTACAAGCTGCCGCGCCGCATCTGGGTCGTCGATACGGTGTCCCGCACCCCGAGCGGCAAACCCGACTATCGCTGGGCCAAGGGCCACGCGGCGGCCCGCGAGGCCGATCACGAGGTGCAATAACCGGTTATGGAATCGAATGCCACATCGGACACCGATCAGCGGGATACCTTGGCCGAATCCATGGCGAACATCACAAGAACCTGTTCTAATTTGGACATGGTGGAGGCGCATACGGTACTCGGTGAGCAAGTCCGCATGCCGGTCGAGATCCGCCATGCCGATGCCAGCTCCGCGCTGTTCCTGGTAAATGCCGGCGCGGCGCGCGCACTGCTCGCCCCGGCCGGTCTGGAACCGATCACCGTGCTCGGGCGGGCGGTCCTGTCCCTCGCCTTCGTGCGATACATCGACGGCGATCTGGGGCCGTACCACGAATTCGCCTTCTCGCTCATGGCGAAACAGCCGGGACACAAGGGCAGCACCGGGGCCTACATCCACTGGCTGCCGGTCAATCAGAGCTTCACCTGTGAAGCCGGGCAGTCGATTTGGGGTTTTCCCAAGTTGATGGCGGATATCGATATCAGCCTCGTGCGCGGCGGGCATCGCTGTGAGGTGCGGGTGGACGGACATTTGGTCATCGCGCTGCGGGTCGCCGACGGGCTGCCCATGCCCGGTGGTGCGGGCGGCGCGTCCATCGACGCGTACACCTTCCGCAACGGCATTCTGCGGCGCACACCCTGGCTCATGAATCCGAGCCGGGTGCGCGGGCGGCCCGGTGGTGTCCGCGTCGAACTCGGTGATCACCCCGTCTCCGATCAGCTGCGCGCCCTCGGTCTGCCCAGGGGCGCGCTGTTCGCCAGCCGGATCGGCGCGCTGGCAATGACTTTCGACGATGCCGCGACGGTATTGCAGACCAGGGGGAACCGATGACACAGACCGCACTCGTCACCGGCGCCGCGAGCGGTATGGGCAAGATCGTCGCGCAGCGGCTCGCCGCCGCGGGGTGGAAGGTCGCGGCCGTCGACCTCAATCCCGGCGGGCTGGCCGAGACCGCACAGCGATCACCGAATATGTCCGTCTACACCTGCGATGTCTCCGATCCGGAACAGGTGCGCGCGGTGGTGGACAAGGTGCGCGGTGAACTCGGCACCATCGACCGGCTGGTGCACGCCGCCGGCATGTGCCATGTGCACGCCTCCGCGCTCAATCATGATGTGGCGCAGATCAAGAAGATGATCGACGTCAATTACATCGGCACCGTCAATCTGTGCCAGGCCGTCATCCCGGCCATGAAGCAGGCGGGGACCGGCACCGTCGTACTGTTCGCGTCGGTGGCGGGCTGGCTGCCCTCACCCGGGATGGCCGGTTACTCGGCCTCCAAATTCGCGGTCATCGGATTCATCGACAGCCTCGCCTATGAACTGCAGGGCAGCGGTGTGCGGCTGCTCGGGCTGTGCCCGCCCATGGTGGAAACCGCCTTCCTGGACAAGGTTCGGGAGGAGAACGCCTCGGTGCTCGGCGGTGAGGGCGGAATGAGTCCCGAGGGCGTCATCGACGCACTCGAGAAGGCGCTGGCCAAACCCAAGAATCCGCTGTTCGTCTTCCCCGGGCAGGCCTACCCGACCTACCTCATGCGGCGCTTCCTGCCCGGCGTCATGCGCCGGATAGTCGGCCGCATGGTCAAGCCGACGGATTAAACCGTCGTGCGGATACCGGCTCGTGCTCCGACCGGTATCCGTCCCGGCGCTGGGCAATCGGGGCTCTGCGATTGCCCAGCGCCGACCCCTCCTCCTGCAACTACCTAGCGAATAATCGCTGGCCCGAACTCGTCCCCGCGAGGCACGATAGCTCTTCTGCACTGCTCGAACATCCAATTCGAGAGGGGACGGATGAGCTCGCGCGCGCCCGCGATCAGACTGGTATTGCACTATTACGGCCGGGAAATGGCCCGGCGAAAGCTATTGACCGCCATCGGCATGCTGGGGCCCGCACTGGGCGCCACCTGCCAGAACTATGTCGCACCACTGCTCGTCGCGGTGCTCATCGGACGCGTCGCCGCGACCGGTGACTCCGGTCTCGGCACGGTGGGACCGTACGTACTCGGCTTCGCCGCCGCGATCCTGGTGGCGGAAGTGTTGTGGCGCATAGGAATACACTGCCTCAACCGGCTCGACGCCTACGGCATCGAAAGCCTGTACATCATTGCCATGGACGAATTGCTGGCCAAGGACACGGCGTTCTTCCACAATAATTTCGCCGGATCGCTCACCAAGCGGGCACTGAGTTTCGCCACCCGCTTCGAGCAGTTCGTCGACACCTTCGCCTTCGAGATCTTCGCCGCCGTGGTGCCGCTCGGCTTCGCCTCGGTGGTGCTGTGGCGCTACGACCCGCTGCTGGTCGTGGTGCTCCTCGGCCTGCTGCTGCTGACCGGGCTGGTCATCGCGCCGCTGATCGCGCGGCGGCAGGCGCGGGTGGACGAGCGCGAGGCCGCCATCGCGCTGGTCTCCGGGCATGTGGCCGACAGCCTGGCCAATATGCAGGTCGTGCGCGCCTTCGCGGCCGAACGGCAGGAGGCGGCCGAGCATCGGCGGCGGGTCGCCGAACAGCGGCGGAAGTCGTTGCGCTCCTGGGATTATGCGAATCTGCGGATCGACACCGTGGTGACACCGCTGGTGGTGATCGCCAATGTGGCCGGACTGCTGATCGTGCTCGGGCTGCGCGGCGGGCACGCCTCGGTCTCGGCCATCATGGTGGCCTTCACGTACTACTGGAACGCGACGGCGATCATGTTCCGGTTCAACCAGATCTACCGGCGGCTGGAGAGCACGCTCACCGAATCGGCGCAGTTCACCGAACTGCTGCTGAAACCACCCACGGTGCTGGATCCACAGGAACCGGAAGCCTTGCAGCCCAAGGGTTCCGATGTACGGTTCGATCGGGTGCACTTCACGCACGCGGGCGCCGCACCGCTGTTCACGGGATTGGATCTGCAGGTCCCGAGCGGGCACAAGCTGGGCCTGGTCGGCCGCTCCGGCGGCGGCAAGACCACGATCACCCAGTTGCTGCTGCGCCTGATGGATATCAACGACGGCAGCATTCGCATCGGCGGGCAGGATATTTCACGATTGCGGCAGGCCGATCTGCGCAGTCAGCTCGCATACGTGCCGCAGGATCCGGCCATGTTCCACCGCAGTCTGCGGGAGAACATCCTGTTCGCGCGGCCCGGCGCCACCGATGCGGATATCCGCCGCGCCGCGGACGCCGCGCATGTCACCGAATTCGCCGAGAACCTGCCGCAGGGCATGGAGACGCTACTCGGTGAACGCGGCGTGAAACTGTCGGGCGGGCAGCGGCAGCGGGTCGCGATGGCGCGGGCCATTCTGCGCGACGCACCGATCCTGCTGCTCGACGAGGCCACCAGCGCCCTCGACTCCGAGAGCGAAAAGCTTGTGCAGCAAGCGCTCTGGGAATTGATGGAAGGGCGTACGGCGCTGGTGGTCGCGCACCGATTGAGCACCGTCGCCGGTATGGATCGGCTGGTGGTGCTCGATCGCGGGCGAATCATCGAGGAGGGCACCCACGAGCAACTGCTGCACGCGGAAGGGATGTACGCGCAGCTGTGGCGTCATCAATCGGGTGGTTTCCTCGACGAGGAGATCCTCGCCCGCTGACGACGGTCCGGCGGGTGCAGGGCCGCACCGGACCATCGCAGTGTTGGGGTTACCTGCCCTGGAAGTTGGGCTTACGCTTCTCGGCGAAGGCGCGTGGGCCCTCCTTGGCATCGTCACTGCGGAAGACCGGCAAGCCGACCTTGGCATCGATCTGGAAGGCGTCCAACTCGTGCATACCCTCGGTGTCGCGAATGACCTTGAGGATCGCCTGCACGGCCAGCGGGCCGTTGTTGTTGATCAGCTCGGCGATCTCCAGGGCCTTGTCCAGCGCGGTGCCGTCCGGGACCACATGGCCGATCAGGCCGAAGTTCAGCGCCTCGGTGGCGGTGATGTGGCGGCCGGTCAGCAGCAGCTCCGCGGCGATCGTGTACGGGATCTGGCGGGGCAGGCGCACGGCCGAGCCGCCCATCGGGAACAGGCTCCACTTCGCCTCGGAGATACCGAATTTGGCGCTCTCACCGGCAATGCGGATATCGGTGCCCTGCAGGATCTCGGTGCCGCCGGCAATGGCCGGGCCCTCGACCGCGGCGATCAGCGGCTTGCTGAGGCGGTAGCCCTTGAGCAGACCCGGCATGCGGGTCGGATCGAAGGCGCTGCCCTCGGACATGCCGTCGCTGGGGTTGCGCTTGTTCATGGCCTTGAGGTCCGCGCCCGCGCAGAACGAGCCGCCCGCGCCGGTGAGGATGCAGGAGCGGATCTCCGGATCGCTGTCCACGCGCTCCCACGCCTCGGTCATGATGGCCAGCATTTCGCCGGTCAGCGCATTCCGGGACTTCGGGCGGTTCATGGTGACGATGAGCGTCGCGCCTCGCTTCTCCACGAGAGCATGAGGCTCGGTATTGCTACTTGTTTCAGCAGTGGCTGTCGTCATCGCCGACCTTTCTTTCCGCAGATTCCGGGACGAAACTACCCCGCGCCGTTGTCATGAACAATAACGTGTTCTAGTTTGAGACATGGTGACCGCCGTCACGGGGCGGCAAGTTATGGAGAGAACGCCATGAGCACAACGAGTACGCAGAGCGGCTCCGCTCCTTCGACCAGCGCTAGCGCAAAGCTGCCGCCGCGCGTCACGGAATCCTTGGTCAACCGGCTGACCGCCATGGTGACCGCGGGCAAGGCGGGCGAAGCTCGCCAGCCGTACGAAATGATCGAGGTCTACACCGGCGATGTGGTCGGCCTGCTGCCGCAGTCCTCGCCCGAGGACGTCAAGACCGCTGTCGACATCGCCCGCGCCGCGCAGGTCGAGTGGGCCCGCCGCCCGCTCAAGCAGCGGCTCGAGGTCTTCGAACGCGCGCACGAGCTCATCCTCTCCGAGATCGAGACCATTGCGGACCTGATTCAGATCGGGTGCGGCAAGGCGCGGCGCATGGCCATCGAAGAGGCCTGCGACACCCCCATGGTCATCGCGCATTACCTCAAGACCGCCGAGAAGACGCTGCGGTCCAAGAAGCGCAGCGGGCCCATGCCGATCATCACCACTTCCACCGAGGAGCACCGGCCCAAGGGCGTGGTCGCGGTCATCGCGCCGTGGAACTTCCCCTTCGCCATCTCGATGTCCGACTCCATGCCGGCGCTCATGGCGGGCAACGGCCTGGTTCTCAAGCCGGACAACAAGACCGCGCTGTGCACGCTGTTCGGCATCGAACTGCTGCACAAGGCCGGACTGCCGCGCGGGCTGGTGCAGGTCATCTGCGGCGGTGGCCCCGATGTCGGCCCGACTCTCATCGACAATGTCGACTTCGTCATGTTCACCGGGTCCACCAATACCGGGCGCACCATCGGTGAGCAGGCCGGGCGCAATCTCATCGGCTGCTCGCTCGAGCTCGGCGGCAAGAACCCGATGATCGTGCTCGACGACGTCAATCTCGACGAATGCATCCCCAGCGCCACCTTCGCCGTCTTCGGCAATACCGGCCAGGCCTGTATGCACATCGAGCGAATCTATGTGCAGGAGAAGGTGTACGACGAGTTCGTGCGCCGATTCGTCGCCGCCGCAGAAGAATTGGGCGCCAAGATGGGCGCCACCTACGACTTCGATCCCGAAATGGGTTCGCTCGTCTCCGTCGAGCACATGCAGCGCGTCGCCGCACACGTCGACGAAGCCCGCGACAAGGGTGCCAACGTGCTGACCGGCGGCAAGCCGCGCCCGGATATCGGCCCGGCGTTCTTCGAGCCGACCGTGCTCACCGGCGTCACCAAGGATATGGCGCACGCCACCATGGAGACCTTCGGACCCGTTGTCGCCGTGTACAAGTTCGGCACCGACGACGAGGCCATCCGCCTCGCCAACGACACCGCCTACGGTCTCAATGCCAGCGTCTGGGCCGGGGACTTCGACCGCGCCGGGCGCATTGCCGCCAAGATCGAATCCGGTGCGATCAATATCAACGACGGCTTCGTCACCACCTACGCCGCCAAGGGCACGCCCTCCGGTGGCGTCAAGAGCTCCGGCGTCGGCACCCGGCACGGTGCGGCCGGGATCCTCAAGTACACCGACACCATCAATGTCGGTGTGCAGAAGAAGCAGATTCTCGCCGCTCGTTCGGGCATGCCCTACGAGAAGCAGCTCAAGAGCACGCTCATGACGCTGCGGCTCATGAAGCGCCTGCACCTGGGCTGAAATCGCCTGTAGCGCACAAGAACCCGGCCTGTACGCAGGCCGGGGTCTTTGCGTGTCAGCAGCATTGTGCATGCAGGGATGTTGATATATCAGCGGCGCAGTCTTCGTAGGGCAGCTTCACTCGCCCTGTGCGAAAGCTGTTGCGGGCGTGCTGATCAGGGGCGCTGGGCGGTCAGGGTCAGACGGCCGTAGCCGATGATGTGGCTGTTCATGCTGAAGGACGCCACGGTGGGGGAGGAGGACGCGGGCAGGCCCAGGCTCGGGGTGTCCAGGGCCAGTACGGTGATCTGGTAGTTGTGGGCCTTGTCGCCGCTGGGCGGGCACGGGCCCAGGTAGCCGGTCGCACCCGCGTCATTGGTTCCGGCGACCGCCGGGGCGCCCTCGGTGAAATCGGTTGCGGTGGCGGGGATGTCCCACTCCATCCAGTGCCAGAAACCGGCGCCGCTCGGGGCATCGGGATCGAACATGGTCACCGCGAAGCTCTTCGCCGTCGCCGGAGCTCCGGACCAGTGCAGCTTCGGTGCGTGATTGGCCGCGGTGCAGCCGAATGCGGCGGCGAAGCCTTCGGCCGGGAACGTCCCGCCGGACGGGCCGTCCGGGCTGGTCACGGTGAACTGGGCCGCGGTCGCGGGCACCCCCGAGCGGACCTGGACGTAATCGGCGGGGTGCGCCGGTGCGGCGGCGGTCGTCGCGGGGGTGGACTGCGTGTCGTTCCCGCAGGCCGCGGCCAGCAGCAGACCGGCCGTGGCACCGGTGATGGACAGGGTGCGTGCGGTGCGGTTCATGGCGTCCCTCCTCGAACTGTGTTTCAAGAACTGAGACAATAATCTTGAAATATGGGAATCCGGGGAAGGCTGCGCGCATCCTGGTATCCGGCGTGCCACCCGATCGGCAAGGATAGACATCGTGGACAAAGCGGACTCCGGAGTCGAACTCGGCTCCTTCCTGCGTGCGATGCGCGAACGCCTCACCCCCGAAGCGGCCGGGCTGCCCGGTTCCGGAAAGCGCCGCACGCCCGGGCTGCGCCGCCAGGAGGTCGCGGAGCTCGCCGCGGTGAGCATCGACTGGTACATCCGCCTCGAACAGGGCCGGGTCGGCACCCCCGGCGCCGCGGTTCTGGATGCGATCGCGCTCGCGCTGCAGCTCTCCGACTCCGAGCGCGCCCATCTGCACCTGATCGCCCGAGGCGCACAACCACCCTCACGCAGCGCACCCGCACCGCTGAGCCCCACCATGCAGGCCATCCTCGACGGCATGCCGCTGCTGCCCGCCTACGCCATGGACTTCCGCTACGACGTGCTGGCCCGGAATGCCGCCGCCGCAGCACTATTCGGTGAGGACTTCGGCCCCGGCCTCAATACCGCCCGCCTCATCTTCCTCGACCCCGCCACCCTGGCCGGCCAACTCGACTGGCCCCAGGTGGCCCGGGAAACCGTCGGCAATCTGCGCCGCACCCTCGCCCGCCACCCCGACGACACCCGCCTGCGCACCCTCATCGACGAACTCCGCACCGCCAGCCCCGAATTCGCCGCCTGGTGGAACGACCACGACATCCACGACCGCCAGCACGGCCGCAAACGCATCAGCCACCCCCAGCACGGCGTCCTCACCGTGCACTACGACACCTTCATCTCCCCCGACGGCTCCGACCACTGCCTCTTCGTCCTCACCCCCGCCGACCCCACCACCGAAACCGCCCTAGCCACCCTCATCACAGCCCGCGCCCAGCGCCTCGGCACCCGCAGCCTCCGCCCCACCGCAACCTGACCCGACCAGCAGAAAGGCCCCCGGCCAATGGCCGGGGGCCTTTCATGTGTCTCAACCAACACGTCGGGGTGACAGGATTTGAACCTGCGACCTCTTCGTCCCGAACGAAGCGCGCTACCAAGCTGCGCCACACCCCGTGAGGCGAACCTGGAGTAGCTTAACTTATCGGTGCGGGGGATGCTAAATCTGCTGGTCAGGTGGTCTAAATCGGGCGGAAAAACGGGGGGTGGGCGGGTGGTGGGGGGTTACATCGGGCGGATGCTGGCGAGGATTTTTTTCGCGAAGG
This sequence comes from Nocardia sp. NBC_01327, assembly GCF_035958815.1. Taxonomy (NCBI): domain Bacteria; kingdom Bacillati; phylum Actinomycetota; class Actinomycetes; order Mycobacteriales; family Nocardiaceae; genus Nocardia; species Nocardia sp. NBC_01327. Next base: position 922,123 of record NZ_CP108383.1, read on the forward strand.
TTGCGTCTACGGAGTTGGCTACTCCGGTGTCGGCGGCGATGGTGAAGACGAAGGCGCCGTCGTTGCCGCCGGGGAAGGCGAAGGTGTAGACGGAGTAGGTCGAGGCGCAGCCGGCGGAGGGGGCGGGGGCGGAACCCTTTGTCTCCATGTAGATGCCCTGCAGTTGGCCGTCGGTGCTGGTGAACGATTCGGCGGGGCCGGGGGTCGCGCCGGTGGAGGTGGACCAGCCGATGCGGCCCATGCGGGCGCCGATGTCGGCGGCCGCCTTGGCCGGGTCGGTTTCCGTCGACTGACTCAGAAATACGTTGGTGCGCACATAGTTCGGGCAGTATTCGAGGCCGTCCTGGGCCAGGCCCGCGATGGGGACCGAATCGTTGCCGCTCGAGAAGGTGGTCTGGCCGCTGGTGTCGACCTTCCAGGTTGTCGGAATGTCGTATGCCGCACCGTTATCCGGGATCGCCACGACCTGATAGCCGGGAATGACCGGAGCGGGGGTGGTGCCGCTGCCGGCGGTGGTCTTCGGTGCGGACGACGGTTTGCTGCCCGACGGGGCGGCGGAATTGCTCGGGGTGAGCGCACTGATCAGTGACGGCGTCGTGGCCGACTTCGCCGACGGCTCGCTCGAATTGTGGTTCACCAGAACAACTGTGATGACGGCGCCGACGATCACCACGATCAGCAGGCCGATGCCGGCGATCAGCCAGCCTTTGCGTCCGCCGCCACCGGGTGGGGGAGGCCCGTACCCGGGCTGCGGTCCGTACGGCGGTGGCGGCGACGTCTGATACGGCGTCGGCCCCGACTGATACGGCGACTGCTGATAGGGCTGACTCTGGTACGGCTGATTCTGTTGGGGCTGACCCGGATAGGGCTGTGCCTGACCCGGATAAGGCTGCCCCTGCCCCGGATAGGGCTGTGCCTGATACGGATCGGGCCCGGGCTGCGGGTTGTACGGCCCACCCGTATAGGGCGTCGTGGGCTGCGGATTCGACTGCCACGGCGAATCCGGTTCGGGCGCACCCTGCCACCAGTTCGGATCCGGACCCCGCGTTGTCGGATCCTCGTTCGGTTCGTTACCACTGGTCACGGTTGTCCCCTGACTGACGACTACATACCGCGATGTATATCGCGGCAAGCGCCTAACGCGCGACAGCCTCCGACGCGGTACGCCCGCGACCCGACTTCGTGACCGGCTTCTTCGGCGGCGCACCGACGAGTGTCACCAGCGTCGCCTCCGGGCGGCAGCAGAACCGGTACGGCGCCCACGGCGAGGTGCCCAGGCCGGCCGAAACATGAAGCTGCGTATGCGAACCCCACTGCGACGGACCCTTGACCCGCGACCGGTCGATACCGCAATTGGTCACCAGCGCACCGAAACCCGGCACACACAGCTGACCACCGTGCGTATGACCGGCCATGACCAGGTCGTAGCCGTCCGCGGCGAAACGATCCAGCACCCGCGGCTCCGGCGAGTGCGTCAGCCCGATGCTCAAGTCCGCCAACGGATTCGGCGCACCGGCGACGGTGTCGTAGCGATCGCGCTTCAGATGCGGATCATCCACGCCCGCGGTAGAGATCTTCACACCGGAGACCTCGATATCGCGGCGCACATGCGTCAGATCCAGCCAGCCGCGCTCGGTGAACGCCGCCCGCATGTCCTGCCACGGCAGCGGGTCACCGAAAACGCGTTTGTGATCCTTCTTGAAGTACTTCAGCGGATTCTTCGGCACCGGCGCGAAATAGTCGTTCGAGCCGAAGACGAAGATGCCCGGACGCGCCAGCAGCCCGCCCAGCGCCTGCACCACCGCGGGCACCGACTTCAGATGCGAGAGATTGTCGCCGGTATTGACCACCAGGTCGGGTTCCAGCCGATCCAGCTCCCGCAGCCAGGCCTGTTTCAACTGCTGGCCGGGCATCATGTGCAGGTCGGAGATGTGCAATACCCGTAGCGACGGCTTGCCCGGCTCCAGCACCGGTAGCGTCGCCTCACGCAGCGTGAAGGCATTGCGCTCGATCAGCGTGGCGTATCCGACTCCGGCGACCGCGGCCCCTGCGGCTCCCAGTGCGGTACGGCGAAGGGTGGCGGTCGAGATAACGGGCATTTGCCCAGAATAGGCGACCCACGGAAAATGCGTACAGGCTCGCAGGTGATGAACGGTAGCGTGGCGGCCATGTCGGAACTCAAATCGAAGCTGCGTGCCGATCTCACCACGGCCATGAAGGCCAAGGACACGCTGCGCCTCAACACCGTGCGCAGTCTGCTCGCCGCCGTTCAGACCGCCGAGGTCGCGGGCACGGCGGCGAAGGAACTCACCGACGCCGAAGTGATCGCCGTGCTGTCGAAGGAATCGAAGAAGCGCAACGAATCCGCGGTCATCTACGAGCAGAACGGCCGCGGCGAACTGGCCGCCACCGAACGCGCCGAAGAGGCCATCATCGACGAATACCTGCCGACGCCGCTCACCGACGCCGAGGTCGCCGACATTGCCGACACCGCCATCGCCGATGTGGCCGAACAGCTGGGCGAGCGGCCGCACATGAAGCAGATGGGCCAGGTCATGAAGATCGCCACCGCCCTCGCCGCGGGCCGCGCCGACGGCTCCCGCGTCTCGGCCGCCGTGAAAGCGCGCCTCTGACGCCAGGCCTCGCCCGGCGACTGAACAACACGAGGCCCCTCGCCGTACAGGCGAGGGGCCTCGCGCTTCCACTGAGCAGGCAAGCGTGAGTCGGCGCGGCGGGCTGGCATAGGCCCTATCTGACGACGGCCCCGCACCGAATAGGTGTGGGGCCGTGGTCAGTTGGTGCGGTCGATCGGGATTCGGCTAGCGCGGAATCGGGATCGGGATGGGGATCGGTGGGAGGCGGGGCAATCCGGGTATCTGGGGGAGACCCGGGATGGTCGGCGCCGCGGGGTCGGTGGGCGGCGGCGCGGGCCGCTGACTGCCGTCGCTCACGGAGATGGTGATCACCGAGCCCGGAATCGCCGAACCGTCCGGCGAACAACTCAGCACCGAGCCCTTGTTCGGACCGGGCGCCGAGGACACCGACACCTGGAAGCCCGCCGCGATCAGCGTCGAGGTGGCCTCGGCCTGCTGCTGGCCGATGACATCCGGGATCTGCGAATTATTGGATCCGCGCACGTACTTGTCGTCGATCGGCGGCAGACCCAGCGGGGGGAACTTGCCGAGCACGTTCTTCATCCCGCTCAGCCAGGTACGCGCCGGTTCATTACCGCCGTACAGGTTTCCGCTCCCGCAATTGCGCAGCGGGTACGAGCAGATCTCGCCCGGCGTCGGGCTGTCACCGTAGATGTAGGTCGCACCGGCGAACGAGCCGCTGAAGGCCAGGAAGGCCGACGAGCGGTGCGTCTCTGTCGTTCCGGTCTTGGACGACAGCGGCAGGTTCCAGCCGATCGATCCGGCGGACCCGGCCGCGGTACCGCCGCCGATCACGTCATGGCTCATGGCATTGGCGAGCGTATTCGCCAATCCGGGATCCACCACCTGCTCACAGGCCTGCTGCGTGAGCGGAACCTGCTTGCCACTGCGATCCACCACCTCCTTGATCGGAGTGGGCGGGCACCAGCGGCCGCTGGACGACAGCGTCGCCGCGACATTCGACAGCTCCAGCGCGTTCACGGCGACCGGGCCGAGCGTGAACGAACCGAGGTTCTGCTCCTTGACCATGTCGGCCAGGCTCTGATTGCCGTGCCCGGAGGTGCCCGGCTGCGCATAGGACCGCATGCCCAGGCGCACAGCCATATCCACCGTCGGCGTGACGCCCACCGCCTGAATCAGCTTGACGAAGGCGGTGTTCGGCGAGGTGGCCAGGGCTTCGGTCACCGACATCGGCGACTTGTAGTTACCGGCGTTCTTGACGCAGTAGGTTTCGGCCGGGCAGCCGGGCGTGCCGCTGTTACCCATGCCCTTCGCCTGGAAATTCGCGGGCACATCCAACTGCGCGCTGATACCCAGGCCCTTCTCCATGGCCGCGGCCGTGGTGAAGAGCTTGAAAATCGAGCCCGCACCGTCACCGACCAGTGAATACGGCTGCGGCTGAACGGTTTGGTGCGCGTTTCCGTCCAGCCCGTACGTGCGGCTCGAGGCCATGGCGAGCACCGGATGCGAATCCTGGCCCGGGGCCACGATATTCGTGACCGAGGCGATGTCGTCCAGATTCGGATCGGCATTCTGCGAGGCCGCGGCCTTCACCGCGTTCTGCACATCCGGATCGAGGGTGGTCCGAATCAGGTAGCCGCCCTTGTCGATCTGGTCGCGGCTGATGCCGGCATTGGCCAGATACTGCAGCGCGTAATCGCAGAAGAACCCGCGATCATTGGCCGCGATGCAGCCGCGCGGCAGGCCCTTCGGCTCGGGCAGCACGCCCAGCGGCTGGGTCTTGGCCGCGCGGAATTCGTCGGCGCGGCTCGGGATGTTCCCGATCAGCGTGTCCAGCACGGTGTTCCGGCGCTCCAGCACACCCGTCGGGTTGGTGTACGGGTTCAGCTTGGAGCTGGACTGCACCATGCCCGCCAGCATGGCGGACTGCACGATGGTCAGATCCTTGGCGTCCACACCGAAGTAGGTCTGGGCGGCGTCCTGGATGCCGTAGGAGGAGTTGCCGAACGGCACCAGGTTCAGATAGCGGGTGAGGATCTCGTCCTTGGTGAGCTGCTTGTCCAGCGTCAGCGCCATCCGGATCTCCCGGATCTTGCGGGCGGGAGTGGTCTCGGTGGCGGCGCGGCGTTCGGCGTCGGTCTTGGCCACCACCAGCAGCAGGTAGTTCTTCACATACTGCTGGTCGATGGTGGAGCCGCCCTGCTGCACCTCACCGCCGGAGGTATTGGTCAGGAAGGCACGGAAGGTGCCCTGCCAGTCCACACCTCCGTGTTCGGCGAAACGTTTGTCCTCGACAGAGACCAGCGACAACTTCATATCGTTGGAGATCTTGTCGCTCGGGACTTCGAAGCGCCGCTGCTCGTACAGCCATGCGAACGGCGTACCGCTGGCATCGACCATGGTCGAGACCGCGGGCACCGCGCCCTCGACCAGTTCGGCGGAGACATTGTCGACGGCGTCGGCGGCTCGGTTCGAGATATAGCCGAAGCCGCCGGCGAGTGGGAACAGCAGCCCAGCGAGAAGGACAGCGGCCAGGATGCAGCTGCCGGCCAGTCTCGCGAGCGTTCGTGTGATCGGCACGAGCCCTAGCCTAATTGCCCTTTGCGGCGGCCGGTGCCCGCCCGGCTCTGGTGTCCCTCAGTCGCAATAGTGCCGACTGCCCGGTTTTTGGTGACGAATGCATGGACGGACGTACCAGAAAATCTCGGCACGGTCTTGCGCTTGGCGCACTTGATTACCTAGATTGAGAACCCAGTGTGATAGAGCTAACACTCAAAGTGGAATGTGGTGCAGAACGCAGTGGGGTTGGGTAGCTGCGCTTTGTACACGCGATTCTGGAGCGCCGTGACCCGGTGTTCGGACTGCAAAGGGGCATACCAAATGCACATGACTACCCCGATTGCTCGATTGGACGTGGAGCAGGCCGAAGCGAGAATCGCCTGGGTTTCCCAGGCCCGATGCAAGGAAGTAGATCCCGATCAGCTGTTCGTGCGTGGCGCAGCGCAGCGCAAAGCGGCAACCATCTGCCGGCACTGCCCGGTACTGATGGAGTGCGGGGCCGATGCCCTGGACAACCGTGTCGAGTTCGGTGTGTGGGGCGGCATGACCGAGCGGCAGCGCCGTGCGCTGCTCAAGCAGCATCCCGAGGTGACATCCTGGGCCGACTTCTTCCAGGTCCAGCGGACGCAGAAAGTAGCTATGTAATCCTGATCCCCCATAAGCAGAACGGACCGAGCCCGCAACTGCGGGCTCGATCCGTGTCCGGGGTAATAACGGGCAGAACAGGCAAATCCTCCGGCGCTGATCAGGGGGGTTGCGCGATCACGACGTTCGGCTCAGGCCGAACGCTTATCGCCCGCCTCGGCGAGCTCATTGCCCACGGCCCGCAGCGCCTCCACATCCGCGACCTCGAACGGCAGTGCCGTCACGGCCGCGATCGGCACACTCGGATGCGCGCCGGTGAACCGCTGCAGCAGGTGCTGCTCCCGCTTGGCGGTGGTCGCCCGCTGTGCGTGGATACGCAGGACCGCCGCGGCCAAAGCCGCCGGTGTCTCGGATGCGCCATTCACCGCGGCCTCCGCAGCCAGCCGATCCGCGGCCACCTGGGCCTGCTCGGCCGAGAGCGAGGTCAGCAGCACCGGATGCGTGCGGTTCAGCACCAGACCGGCCAGCGGCATCTTGTCCGTCGAGAGCCGGTCCACGAAGAAGGACGCCTCGCGCAGCGCATCCGGCTCGGCCGCCGCCACCACGATGAAGTGCGTCCCCGGCCGCGAGAGCATGGCGTAGGTGCGGTCCGCGCGATCCTGGAAACCGCCGAACATCGATTCCAGCGACTGCAGGAACACCGACGCGTCCTTGAGCAGCTGACCGCCCACAATGGTCGACACGCCGCGCAGCGCCAGACTCATCGCGCCGGCCACCAGTTTGCCGACCCCGCGGCCCGGGGCCATGATCACGCGGATCATCTTCCCGTTCAGAAAATTGCCGAGACGCTTCGGCGCGTCGAGGAAGTCGAGGGCGTTCCGCGAGGGCGGAGTGTCGACCACGATGAGGTCCCACTCGCGCTTGCTCGCCAGCTGGCCCAGCTTCTCCATGGCCATGTACTCCGACGTGCCGCCGAAGGAGGACGCGACGGTCTGATAGATCGGATTGGCGAAGATCTGTTCCGCCTTCTCCGGGCTGGTGTGCTCGAGCACCATATCGTCGAAGGTGCGGCGCATATTCAGCATCATGGCGAACAGCTCACCCTTGACGCCGTCGCCCAATTCGACCTTCTGCGGGGTGTTTCCGAGGTCGCTGACGCCCAGCGACTGCGCCAGCCGGCGCGCCGGATCGATGGTCAGCACCACGACCTTGCGGCCCGCCTCGGCGGCCCGCAGTGCGATGGCCGCGGCGGTGGTGGTCTTGCCGACGCCGCCGGAACCGCAGCACACCACGATGCGTGCGGACGGGTCGGCGATGAGCTTGGAAATGTTCAGGGGGACGGTGGTGGCCGGAACGATCATGGTCAGCGAACTCCCTGTGCGGTCAAGTGTTCGGCCAGCTCGTAGAGCCCGCCCAGGTCCATGCCGTCTGCCAGGGACGGCAGGTACAGCCGCGAGATATCGACCTTCGCGAGATCGGCGGCGTTCTCGTCCTGGGCGTGCAGGCGGGCGGAATGCTCCACGGTTTCGGCGATCAGGCCCTGGAAGTCGGCCTCCGACAGGGTGATTCCGGCCTCGGCCAGTCCGGCGCGCAGGGCGTCGGTGTCGAGGTCGCCCGCGGCGGCCCGCTCGCGCAGGGGCTTGGGCAGGAAGCCCTCGCTGGCGCGGTTCACGATGACGGTGCCGACATTCAGGTCATTGGCCTTGAGCTCGGCGAGCGCGTCGGCGGTCTCCTGGACCGGCAGCGCCTCCAGCAGTGTGACCAGGTGGATCATGGTCTGCGGCGAGTGCAGCAGCTTCGAGACGCTCTCGGCCTGCGAGGCGATCGGGCCGCCGCCGGCGATTTCGGCCATGGCCTGGGTGACGTCCAGGAAGCTGGCGATGCGGCCGGTCGGCGGGGCGTCGATGACGATCTCGTCGTAGGCCGGTTTGCCGGTGCTCTTGTCGACCCGCACCGCACACTCTTTGATCTTGCCGGTGAGGATGACGTCCCGCAGGCCCGGCGCGATGGTGGTGACGAATTCGATGGCGCCGACCCGGCGCATGGCCCGGCCCGCGAAGCCCAGGTTGTAGAACATATCGAGGTACTCGAGGAAGGCGTGCTCCACATCCAGGGCCAGCGCCAGCACCTCGCCGCCACCGTCGGCGGCGGCGATGCGAGTCTCGGTGGGCGGCAACGGCGGCAGATCGAAGAGCTGGGCGATGGACTGCCTGCCCTCGACCTCGACCAGTAGTACGCGGCGGCCCCCCGCCGCGAGTGCCAGCGCCAATGCGGCCGCGACCGTGGATTTCCCGGTGCCGCCCTTTCCGGATACGTAATGCAGACGGGCTTTGTCTGCCCGCTCCGGCCAACCTGCTTCGACCCCCGGCTCAACCGAAACGGGCACTGCTATCGGTACTCCCACGCTCGCGAGCCTATAACCCGTTCCTGGTTCATGCCCAGAAGAGACACCAACTGTCTGATACACCACTCTGAAATCTTTGCTTTCCCGATATCGGGTGCGCCAGAGCAGGGTCCGGAGTATGGGACGTCGTGGTCCGGGGCTAATCTCACGACATGAGTGATCTGACCGCCTGGGAGTACGCGACCGTGCCGCTGCTGACGCACGCCACCAAGGCAATCCTCGACCAGTGGGGTTCCGATGGCTGGGAACTCGTCTCCGTGCTGCCCGGCCCGACCGGTGAACAGCACGTCGCCTACCTGAAGCGACCGAAGAACTGATGACCGCCGCCACCGCCTGGGCGGAGAACCTCGAAAAGCTCGGGCTCACCGTGCCTGCCGTGGCCGCACCCGTGGCCGCGTACATCCCGGCCGTGCGCACCGGCAATCTCGTCTACACCTCCGGTCAGCTGCCCTTCGTGAACGGGCAGCTGACGGTCACCGGCAAGGTCGGCGCGGAGGTCTCCACCGCGCAGGCCGCCGAGGCCGCGCGACTGTGCGCGCTCAATGCGCTTGCCGCCGTGCATGATCTGGTCGGGCTCGACAATGTGGTGCGGATCGTGAAGGTCGTCGGATTCGTCGCCTCCGCACCGGGTTACAGCGATCAGCCGCTGGTCATCAACGGCGCATCGGAGTTCCTCGGCGAGGTCTTCGGCGATGCGGGCGTGCACGCGCGCTCCGCCGTCGGCGTCTCGGAACTGCCCAAGAACACCCCCGTCGAGGTCGAACTCATCGCGGAAGTTCGCTGACGCCTGCCACTCTCGTGGCCGGCCGGGCCGAGGGAGTGTGGTGCGTTCAACCCTGGACCTGCCACGCTCCCTGAGTTAGGACAGAACGATGACCCTCACTCATCCCGCGTACGAACAACTGCGGCAAGTGACTCCGTCCGCCGCCGTTCTGCTGGCCGACAATCCCAGCGGAATGACGTTGCAGGGCACCAACACCTGGCTGCTGCGGGCGCCGCACAGTGCGGACTACATCGTGGTGGATCCCGGTCCCAAGGATCGCAAGCACACCGAGGCGATCGTGCGCGAGACCGGCGGCAATATCGCGCTCACCCTCATCACGCACCATCACCACGATCACACCGGCGGCATCGGCCGTCTGGTCAAGGCGACCGGAACGCCGGTGCGTGCCGCGGATCCCGAATTCCTGCACGGCTCGGAAGCTGTTCTGACGGACGGTGAGGTCATCGAGGCCGCAGGGCTGCGGATCACCGTGCTGGCAACGCCCGGGCACACCCAGGATTCGGTGAGCTTCCTGCTCGACGGCCCCGATGACGGTGATGCCGCACTGCTCACCGGCGACACCGTGCTCGGCACCGGCACCACGGTGCTCGAATCCCGCGACGGTGCACTGGCCGACTACCTCGAATCCCTCAAGCGGCTCGCCGAAGCGGCCCCCGCGCGAGTTCTACTGCCCGCGCACGGACCCGATCACCCCGACGCGCTCCCTGTCATCGACTTCTACATCAAGCACCGCGACGAGCGCCTGAACCAGGTTCGCGCCGCTCTCGCGGAGCTGGGCCCGAATGCGAAGGCCCTGCAGATCGTCGCCAAGGTCTACGCCGACGTCGACAAGCGCCTCTGGCCGGCCGCCCACAGCTCGGTGAACGCCCAGCTGGCGTATCTGCGCGCCGAGAAGTAGCCCGAACACACACGTAGGGACCGGGTCGTCACTTGCCGTGACGACCCGGTCCCTACGAGTCTCTGTTCCCTGTGACCCCTACCGCGCGCGGCGGGCCAGGCGCTCCGAGTCGGAGATGAGGACGCTCTTGCCCTCGAGTCGCAGCCAGCCGCGGTGCGCGAAGTCGGCCAGGGCCTTGTTCACGGTTTCGCGGGAAGCTCCGACCAGCTGGGCGATCTCCTCCTGGGTCAGGTCGTGGGTCACGCGCAGCGCGCCCGCTTCCTGGGTCCCGAAACGCTGAGCCAGCTGCAGCAGCGCCTTGGCAACACGACCGGGCACATCGGTGAAGATGAGATCGGCCAGGTTGTTGTTGGTGCGGCGCAGACGGCGGGCAAGCACCCGCAGCAACTGCTCGGCGATCTCAGGGCGCTGATCGATCCACGCCTTGAGCGCGTCCCGATCCATGGTGACCGCGCGAACCTCGGTGACGGTGGTGGCCGTCGAGGTACGCGGACCCGGGTCGAAGATCGACAGCTCGCCGAACATGTCCGACGGGCCCATGATCGTCAGCAGATTCTCGCGACCATCAGGGGAACGTCGGCCGATCTTCACCTTGCCGGAGGTAATGATGTAGAGCCGGTCTCCCGGTTCACCCTCGTTGAAGATGACATGACCGCGCGGAAAGTCCACGGGCTGAAGTTGTTTGGCGAGAGCCGCCACCGCGGTGGGCTCGACGCCTTGGAAGATGCCTGCTCTGGCGAGGGCCTCGTCCACGAATGTGCTCCTTATGGGAAATGGCTCTGTTCTGGACCGAAGCATTCGGCCGACAGTGCAGTCTACTTTGCAATACGTCCGGGTAGTGATAGACACCACGCGGCACGCTCATTCTCCGACACGCGGAGTCCGATTACGCGACACGCACGGACGGTCTCGCGACACGCTAGCTGCATTTTCGCGACACGCCAGTATCGGCAACCCACAGGAGATCGAAATCCGTGCTGATCGGTGCGATTTTCCGCACCCGTGTCGAACACGGCGAACGGTAGAGCGAAGCGGCTCAGCTGGCCTGTGCGACGTCCATACCCTTGGCGGCCGTCCGGGCGCGCCGCGGGCGGGCGGCCGCAGCGGGCAAGCCCAGCTTGGTGAGGTCACTGACCTCGGCATTCGTCGCTCGATCCAAGTACTGCTGAACCTCAGGGTCCGGTTCGAGCAGCTTGCGCAGCCTGTTCTCGACCCGTTCCATCACCAGTGCGAACAGCATCAGCGCTATCGGAAACAGCACCACAGCGAGTCCTTGCATAGGGAGGAGTAAACACGGCGAAGGTCTCAGATGGAACACGGCGTCCGCTCAGCCCGGTTGTCGCGGCAGGCTGGTTCCGTAAGGTGGACGGGTGCGTGTCTCCACATCCAGCGCGGCCGCCAATGGGGCCGAATCGGGCAGTACTGCCGTGCCCACCAGCGAGAAGGCAGCGCCGAGTGCAGGCGACAAAGCACCGAAAACCGGCAAAGCGGCACCCGTTTCGGGCGTGGCGGGCCCGGCTCGCGGCGCTGCTGTACCCGCCGGCGGGAAAGCGAAATCACGTTCCAAGGAGACGCATACCGGTCTGGTGCGGCGCGCCCGGCGGATGAATCGCACGCTCGCGGAGGCCTTCCCGGACGCGCACTGCGAACTCGACTTCACCACGCCCCTCGAATTGGCCGTGGCCACAATCCTTTCCGCGCAGTGCACGGACGTGCGGGTCAACCTGACCACGCCGGCGCTGTTCGCCAAGTACCGCAGCGCCCGCGATTACGCCGAGGCCAATCGGGCCGAGCTGGAGGAGTACATCCGGCCCACCGGCTTCTATCGCAACAAGACCAGTTCGCTCATCGGCCTGGGGCAGGGCCTGGTCGAGCGTTACGACGGGGAACTGCCGAACACCCTGAAGCAGCTGGTGGAGCTGCCGGGTATCGGCCGCAAGACCGCCAATGTCATTCTCGGCAATGCCTTCGGTGTGCCCGGAATCACTGTCGACACCCATTTCGGCCGGCTCGTCCGCCGCTGGGGGTGGACCGACGAAGAGGATCCGGTGAAGGTCGAGCACATTGTCGGCGACCTCATCGAGCGCAAAGAGTGGACCATGCTCTCGCACCGGGTGATCTTTCACGGCCGCCGCGTCTGCCATGCCCGCAAACCGGCGTGCGGCGCCTGCATCCTGGCCAAGGACTGCCCGTCCTACGGCACCGGCCCGACCGACCCGGCCACGGCCGCGGCGCTGATCAAGGGCCCCGAGACCGAGCACCTGCTCGAGCTGGTCGGCCTGTGAGACCTGCGCCTGCCAGCGAGCACAGCGTTCCCCAGGGCACGGCCCCGGCTGCGGATGTGCACCGTGGGCACGGCTGGAATGTCCTCGAACGACACGGCGAAGACGGTCTCGACCGGGACGGGTTCGCCGGGCATCGCCGGGACGGGTTCGAGCAGCGTCGGAACAGCCTTGGACTGCAGGGTTCACGTGCGGTCGGTCGGGGTGCTCGCGGCCGGCGGCGAGGCGCCCTGGCCGCGGTGATCGCTGTATTCGCGCTGGCGGCGGCGTCTTGCTCGAGCGCCGGCGACACGTCGACCGGTGGTGCGCCGGTTCCGGCGGGCAATCCCGTCTCCGCGGCGGATCGTGCGCAGGCCGCCCTCGCGGACTGCCCGAATCCGAGCGGAGCGCCGGTGGCCGACGGCCCGCTGCGCGGCCTCACCCTGAACTGTCTGGCCGACGGCCGCCCGGTCGATCTGACCGCCGCGCTGGCCGGGAAACCGGCGCTGCTCAATCTGTGGGCCTACTGGTGTGGGCCATGTGCGGAGGAACTGCCGCTGCTGCAGCAGTTCTCGGATCGGGCCGCCGGTGCGGTCACGGTGCTCACCGTGCACAGCGATCCGGGCACGGCCAAGGGCCTTTCCCGCCTGACCGGCCTGGGTATTCATCTGCCCGGCGTGGAGGATCCGGATACCAAGGTGCGCAATGCGGTCGGTGCGCCCGCGGTGCTGCCTATCTCCGTGCTGCTGCGCCCCGACGGGACCGTCGCCAAGCTGATCGTCCGCCCTTTCAAGAGCGTCGACGATATCTCCGCCACCGTCGCCGCCGAGCTGGGCGTGAAAGCGTGAGGCCCGCAATGCCAGTCGCCTCGCCCGGCTCTATTGCCGCGCCTCGGCGAGTTGCGCGCGCAAGCGACGCCTCGGTGTCGTCGCGAGATGTGGTGCGTGACCTCCTCCGCAGCGGCGCCGGCCGGGGAGCGGTGGCGTGACTCACCCGGTATCGATCGGTGCGTTGCCGGTGCGCCCCGGCCGCGCGGCCGTTACGATCTGCGTCGGTCCAGGGCTGCGCCGGAATTTCGTGTGCTGCTGCATGATTGCCGGTATTGCTATCGCAGGTTCGGGAGTGTGGGCATGAGACTCGAGGTGCCTGCGGGCTCGGTACCGGAGTGGTTGCGCGGTGTCGCGGAACACGACCCGGAGGATCCCACCGGGACGAATCCGGTGCTGAGCCGAACCACCATGCGCCGCTTCGTCTCCGCCGCGGTGCGTTCGCGCGAGGCCTCGGTGCTGGTGCTGTTCAGCGGGTCGGTGCCGTCCGATCCGCAGGCGCGCGGCGGTCTGCCCGCGGATGCGGATGTGCTGCTCACGCAGCGTGCCGCGACTCTGCGGCAGCACAGCGGCCAGGTGGCCTTCCCCGGTGGCGGGGTGGAGCCGCAGGACACCGGGCCGATCAGTACCGCGCTGCGGGAGGCCCAGGAGGAAACCGGGCTGGACCCGCAGAGCGTGGAGCCGATCCGGGTGCTCCCCAAGATTTTCGTACCGCCCTCGCGGTTCGATGTGACGCCGATCGTCGCCTACTGGCGCACGCCCGGCGAGGTGGGTGTGGTGAGTGAGACCGAGGCATCGCGCGTGGTGCGGGTGCCGATCGCGGATCTCATCGATCCCGCCAACCGGTTCGTGGTGCGGCATCCGCTCGGGTACATGGGTCCGGCCTTCGCGGTGGACGGGATGCTGGTGTGGGGATTCACCGCGGGCGTGCTGGCCGGACTACTAGCGGTGTCCGGCTGGGAACATGAATGGGACCATCACGATGTGCGTGATCTGCAGGCCTCCTTGGCCGCGGTAGGGATGACGTTATGAGCTCCTCGGCCTGGCTCGACCTCGGAATCGTGATTCTGGCGCTGCTCGCGGCCACCTCCGGGTGGCGGCAGGGTGCGGTCGCCTCCGCGCTGGCCTTCCTAGGCGTGGTGCTGGGCGCGGTCGCGGGCATTCTGATCGCACCGCACATCCTCATTCATCTGAGTGAGGGTCGTTCGCGGGTGATCGTCGGCGTGCTGCTGATCGTGGTGCTGGTGATCATCGGCGAGGTGGCGGGCATGGTGCTCGGTCGCGCCGCGCGCGGCGGTATGCGTGATCCGTTCACCCGAAGCCTGGACAGCGTGGTGGGTGCGGGCCTGCAGATGGCGGCCGTGCTGGCCACCGCGTGGCTGCTGGCGCTGCCGCTCGCGAACTCGTCGCAGCCGGGAATCGCGGCCGCCGTCAAGAACTCTCAGGTGCTGGTCAATGTGGACCGGGTCGCGCCGGACTGGCTGCGCCGGGTGCCGAACGAGTTCTCCAATCTGCTGAACACCTCCGGGCTGCCGGATGTGATCGGCCCGTTCGGCCGGGTGCCGATCGCCGCGGTGGAGCCGCCCGATCCGAGCGTGCTGCAGCTGCCGGTCGCGCAATCGCTGCAGGGCAGTGTGCTGCGGGTTCGCGGTATCGCGCCGAGTTGCCAACGGCAGCTGGAGGGTTCGGGCTTCGTGGTCGCGCCCGAGCGCATCATGACGAATGCGCACGTGGTCGCCGGCACCGCCAGCGTCAGCGTGGATACCGCGCGCGGTCCGCTCACCGCCACCGTGGTGCTGTTCGATCCGTCCAAGGATGTGGCGATCCTCGCGGTGCCGGGTCTGACCGCACCGGTGATCCCGCTGGCTCCGAAGGCCGCCAATTCCGGTGAGAGCGCCATCGTGCTCGGCTATCCGGGAGGCGGCCGCTACACCGCCAGCGCCGCCCGCGTGCGCGAGACCCTGGATCTGAAGGGCCCGAACATCTACCGCGACAACAATGTGCAGCGCGAGGTGTACACGGTGCGCGGCAAGGTGCAGCCGGGCAACTCCGGCGGTCCACTGGTGGATACCGACGGCAATATCCTCGGCGTGGTCTTCGGTGCCGCCGTGACCGACGACGACACCGGCTATGTGCTGACCCTCGACGAGGTGCGTCCGGAAGTGGAACAGGCGGCAGGGGTTTCGGCCCCGGTCGGGACCAGCAGCTGCGTCCTGAGCTGACGATGGTGTGAACGACTGTGCCCCCGTGACGAGGTCATGGGGGCACAGTCGTGAAAAGGGGCGTCAGCTCAGAAGTTTGGCGAGCTCGGCGGTGACCGCCTCCGGATTCTCCTGGTGCGCATAGTGACCCGCGTCCGGGATGGCCACCACGCGCCGCTCGGGGGAGAGCTCCTGCCCGCGCCGGATGGTGCTCGCCAGGATGTACCGGTCGCGGTCGCCGTACAGCGACAGCACGGGGATGCGCACCGGCTCCCGCATGGTCTGCATGAAACGCGCGCCGTCGGGCCGCCACTGGCTGCGGAAGGCCCAGCGCTGGTACTCCAGAGCACAGTGCGCCACACCCGGAATCCGGATGGCCAGGCGCATGCGCTGGGCGGTATCCGCGAATTCGGGAGTGGCCGACCAGTGTTCACCGGCCCGCTGCCGCAGCAGGCGCTCCACCTCGGCGCCGTCGTCGGCGATGAGCAGGTTCTCCGGTATGCGGGGCAGCTGATACCGCAGGAAGTCCGGCAGCCACTGCTTGCGCTGCTTGCGATCCCGCAGGATGGAACTCTTGAGCGCCGCCGGATGCGGTGAGCTGACCAGTCCGATGGAGGTCACCAGGCGGGGGTGCAGGACCGCGGTGGCCCAGCACACCAGACCGCCTTCGGCATGGCCGACCAGGGTGGCCTCGGTATGCCCGAGAGCGCGGATCAGGCCGGCGATATCCCCGGCGAGCGTCCAGCCGTCGTAGCCGCGCGGCGGTTTATCGCTGTCGCCGTAACCGCGCAGGTCCACGGCGACGGCCCGGTAGCCGCGAGCGGCCAGCCCGGTCAGTTGGTGCCGCCACGACCACCAGAAGTCGCCGAAGCCGTGCAGCAGCACCACCAGCGGCGTATCCGGGTCGCCGTAGGACGCCGACCCGCTCACGGCCGGATCGGCCTCTACGACATGGAAGCGAATGCCGTTGGCATGCACATCCCGATGGGTCCACGGTCCGTCGTAGCGGACGGTGGACGGGTCCGGGGGCGAATTCGACGACACGCCGGGAGCGTAATCGACCGACTAGGCGCGGTGCCTGCCGAGTTCGGTCGTGGCGTCGACCGAATTCTCGGAAGCGGCCCCGAAGCCACTGGGCAGCAGGGTCTTCGCCTCCTTCAGCGATTCGATGGTCTTCTCCGGCGCGCGCAGCTTGCGCACCTTGAGATAGCCGAAGAGGGCGAGCAGACCCGTCGTCACCAGCATCAGCAGGAAGACGATGAGGAAGGCCAGCCAGCGGTAGACCCACACGTCCAGCAGCTCGGCCAGGAAGAAGAAAAAGAAGAACGAGCTGAACAGCAGTACGGTCAGCGCCCCGATGAAGAAGACGCTGCCCTGCAGGCCCTTCTTGACCTCACCGGTCACCTCGGCCTTGGCGAGTGCTACCTCGGCCCGCACCAGTGTCGACATCTGTTCGGTCGCATCGCGGACCAGACTGCCGATGCTCGCCGATTCGTGAGTATCGACATCGGACAGCGGAATCGAGGTGATGGTGCGGGTGCGGTTCCCGTCCCGCCCGTTACCGCCCTGTGTGAAGCTCAATTGCTCGACCCTTCTCCATGTCCCGGAACTGCCCGGCGAAGTCACTCTTGTCCTAGCAGTTCCCGCTCGTCACGGCGCGCCTGATGGGCGCGGCCACGACGCAACAGTAGCGCCGAACCCAGCAGGGAAGCCGCCAATGACGTCAGCAACACCGCTGCTTTCGCCAGTTCGACCTCCGAGCCGTCGCCGACGTCCGTGAGTGCGAGTTCTGCCACCAAGAGGCTAACGGTGAACCCGATCGCACCCAGTACCGACAGGGCGAACATGTCCCGATAACCGAGATCGTCGGGTCGCTGGGCGATGCCGAGACGTACCGCGAGCCAAGAGAACCCGAAGATGCCGACCGTTTTACCCACCAGCAGACCGGCGATGATGGCCAGCGACACGCGGTCGGTGAACAGCTGCGAGAACACCTTCGTATCCAGCGGCACCCCCGAGGCGAAGAGCGCGAACAGCGGTACGCAGACGATGGCGGAGATGGGCTGGAAGAAGTGCTCGAGCTTGGCCGCGGGGACGCAGTGCTCGTCCTCGCCCGCATCGGGGCGGACCCGGGTGAGCAGGCCGAGGGCCACGCCGGCCAGGGTCGGATGGATGCCCGCCTCGTGCAGCGAGTACCAGGCCAGCAGGGCCAGCGGGATGTAGAGGAACGGGGTGCCGATCCGCTTCCACTGGCCCAGCGCCCAGACCGCGCAGCACAGGATGGCGAGCAGCAGCCACAGCATTTTCAGCGTGGTGGTGAACAGGACGGCGATCAGAATGATGGCGATCAGATCGTCCACCACCGCCAGGCTCAGCAGGAATACGCGGGCGCCGGCGGGGATGCGGGAGCCGGTGAGCGCGAGCACGGCCAGCGCGAAGGCGATATCGGTGGCGACGGGCACCGCCCAGCCGCGGTCCATACCGTCCACGCCCCAGCCGATGCCGACCGCGATCAGGGCGGGCACGACCACACCGCCGACCGCCGCGAGAATGGGCAGCGTCGCGCGTTTCGGGTCGGCGAGTTCGCCGACCACGAGTTCGCGTTTGAGTTCGAGACCGGCGACGAAGAAGAAGACGGCGAGCAGGCCATCCTTGGTCCAGTCCGCCAGCGTGAGATTCAGGTGCAAGGCGGGGATGTCGAGATGAGCGTCGATCATCGTCGTATAGCTTGCGCTCCACGGCGAGTTGACCCACAGCACCGCGGTGGCCGCAGCAATGAGAAGCAGTGCGCCACCGAAGGTTTCGGTCCGTAGATAGCGGGCGAGTTCGGAACGCATCTGGGTGTGCCTTTCGGGCAGTACGGTCGACTGAACCAGCGGCGTGCGACTCCACCGGACGTGATCGACGCAAACCGCATGCCGACCAGACTTCCCGGCGCACCTTACGCAATCCTAACGGGTAGAAGCTCGCAGATCCGACAGGGCTGCCGGGTCCGGCGCACCCTGAGCAGTGATAACAGGCTCAGGCGTGAGCGTGCGTCCGCGAATGTCGCGCCCAGCCGAACGCGAATTTCACACCTGCGCAAGGGGGTATGCGCCGGGCGCGCAACGCTCTGGCACCTGCCATACGCGCGGCGCGGCGAATACCCCGGGACAGGGCAGTGGGCAAGGGAGTGCCGGCTATGCGAGCCAGGTCGGCGCACGCCTGCGGGGGTGTTGGGCAATGCGGTAGGAGTTCCCGCGGGACATGCTCGGTCGTCGTGCGGACTCGGTACGAGCTGCCGGCGGTGCGGCAGGGGCCGGAGTGCGGGCGTGCAGCGCGGTCAGGGGCTGGAGGAATGCGTCGGCCCCCGCGATGGCTGGTCGCGGGGGCCGAATGCGTTGTACGAGTGCGCTTTACGAGTGCGCTTTACGTACTGCCTGTTGCGGGTTATGCCTTGCCGGCGCGGATGGCCTCGAAGACGTTGGGATCCACCAGGGTTGAGGTGTCGCCCAGTTCGCGGCCCTCGGCCACATCGCGCAGCAGGCGGCGCATGATCTTGCCCGAGCGGGTTTTCGGCAGTTCCGGGACCACGTGGATCTCGCGGGGGCGGGCGATGGGCGAGATCTCGCGGGAGACCTCGGCCTTGAGTTCGGCCACCAGATCCGCGCCGGTGTCCTTGGCCTCGGCGGTCAGGATGACGAAGGCGACGATGCCCTGGCCGGTGGTCTCGTCCGAGGCGCCGACAACGGCGGCCTCGGCGACGCCGGAGTGGCCCACCAGCGCCGATTCCACCTCGGCGGTGGAGATGCGGTGGCCGGAGACGTTCATGACGTCATCGACGCGGCCCAGGACCCACAGGTCGCCGTCCTTGTCGAGCTTGGCGCCGTCGCCGGCGAAGTACCAGCCCTGGTCGCCGTAGCGCGCCCAGTAGGTCTCCTTGTACCGCTCGTTATCGCCCCAGATGCCGCGCAGCATGGACGGCCACGGCTCGTCGAGGACCAGATAGCCATTGGCCTCGGTTTCGCCGAGCACGACCGGCTTGCCCTCCTCGTCGACCACCTTCGAGGAGATGCCCGGCAGCGGAGTCATGGCGGCACCCGGTTTGGCGGCGGTGACGCCGGGCAGCGGGGAGATCATGATGGAACCGGTCTCGGTCTGCCACCAGGTGTCCACGATGGGAGTCTTGTTGGCGCCCACCACTTCCCGGTACCAGCGCCAGGCCTCCGGGTTGATCGGCTCACCGACGGAGCCGAGCAGTCGCAGGCTCGACAGATCGTGCGATTCGGGGATCTCGCGACCCCACTTCATGAACGTGCGCACCAGTGTGGGTGCGGTGTAATAGATTGTGACGCCGTACTTTTCGATGATCTGCCAGTGCCGGTGCTCATCGGGGAAGTTCGGGGTGCCCTCGTAGACGACCTGGGTGGCGCGGTTCGAGAGCGGCCCGTACACGATGTACGAGTGCCCGGTCACCCAGCCGATATCGGCTGTGCACCAGTACACGTCGTTGCCCGGCTTGTGGTCGAACACGTAGTTGTGGGTGTACGAGGTCTGCGTCAGATAGCCGCCGGTGGTGTGCAGGATGCCCTTGGGCTTCCCGGTGGTGCCGGAGGTGTAGAGGATGAACAGCGGGTGCTCGGCATCGAAGGCCTGCGCCTCGTGCTCGGGAGAGGTGTTCGCGACGGTCTCGTGCCACCACAGATCGCGGCCCTCGACCATCGGGGTGTCGATCCCGGTGCGGTTCACGACCAGCACGTGCTCGACGCTCGAATCGCCTTCTGCGAGAGCCTCGTCCACGGCGTTCTTGAGCGGTGCGGGCTTACCGCGCCGCCACTGCCCGTCGGTGGTGATGATCAGCCGGGCCGCGGCGTCGTCGGCGCGCTGGCGCAGTGCGGTGGGGGAGAAGCCGGCGAAGACCACCGAATGGGTCAGGCCCAGGCGGGCACAGGCCAGCATGGAGACGATGGCCTCGGGGACCATCGGCATGTAGATGGCGACGCGGTCACCGGCCACCAGGCCCAGCGAGGTCAGGTAGTTGGCGGCGCGGGACACCTCGGCCAGCAGATCGGCGTAGGTGAGGTCGCGGGAATCGCCGGGCTCGCCCTCCCAGTGGATGGCGACCTGGTCGCCGTGCCCGTCGAGCACGTGCCGGTCCACGCAGTTGTAGGCGACGTTCAGCTTGCCGTCGACGAACCAGCGGGCGAAGGGCGCGTCGTCCCAGTCCAGGACGCGGGTCCACGGCTGTTCCCAGTGCAGTCGCTGCGCCTGCTCGGCCCAGAAGCCCTCGCGGTCCGCCGCGGCCCGATCGTAGAGAGAGGCATCGGCGTTCGCGGAGGCGGCGAAGTCAGCGCTCGGTGGATACGCATCCGGATGGTCGGCGGTGGTTTCGGTCATCTCTCTCTTCTTCTCTCGCGCGTACAGGTCACGGGGTGACCGCGGCCACGTTCGACCCTAACCGACTGTGACCTGCGCGGGGCCCGGCAGCCACGATCGGTCCCACTCGGCGGATACCGCGATTTCCGTCCTGACGGCGCGCTCTCCCTGCGGAAAGCGGCGCCGGCGGCTAGGGTCTGCACCTAACTTTGCAGGGTTCTCATGACCGAATCATGATCGCGGGATTCGTGGATCGAACGGGGTGCGGGTGGACCTGAAGAACGCGGCGGCCCACCGGGCGACCGCCATTCTGATAGCGGTGTTCGCGCTGCTCGCCGCCCTGCTGTCCGGTTGCACGGTCACCCCGGTGTACGGCGACATGATCGCGGTCAACGGATCCGAACCGCAGAATCCGCTGATCCCGTCCAATACCAATGAGAACGGCGGCGGCCGGATCGTGGACCGGCTGTTCGCGGGGCTGCGCTATATCGATGCCGGCGGCACCCTGCACGACGAGGTGGCGCAGTCCATCGACACCACCGATCAGCAGCACTACCGGATCAGGCTGAAGCCCGGCTGGACCTTCAGCGACGGAACACCGGTCACCGCACACTCTTTCGTGGACGCCTGGAACTTCGGCGCCCTGGTCACCAATGCCCAGCTGCAGAGTTACACCTACGGTCCCATCGTCGGATTCGACGATGTGCAGGCGGATCCGCCACGCGCACAGACCATGTCGGGGCTGAAGGTGATCGACGATCTGACCTTCACCGTCGATCTGATCGCGCCGACCATCGACTTCCGCACCCGGCTCGCCTATGCGCCGTTCTATCCGCTGCCCGCATCCGCCTTCCGCGATATCAAGGCGTTCGGGCAGCATCCGATCGGGAACGGGCCCTACCGGTTCGCCGACGGTGATGCCTGGCAGCACGATGTGCAGTTGAGCGTGGTGCCGAACGAGAGCTACAAGGGTGGCCGGCCGCCCCGCAACAAGGGCCTGACCTTCGTGTTCTACTCCAACTTCGATGCCGCCTACTCGGATCTGCTGGCCGACAATCTGGATGTGCTCGACACCGTGCCCGACAGCGCGATCTCGGTGTACAAGAAGGATCTCGGCGAGCGCGCCATCCAAGCGCCGTCCGCGCAGAACCAGTGGGTCGGCATGCAGGCCAACCTGGCGCACTTCGGCGGCGAGGAGGGCAGGCTGCGCCGCCAGGCCATTTCCATGGCCATCGACCGCGGTCAGATCGGGCAGAAGATCTTCCACGGCACCCGGGTTCCGGCTCGCGATTTCACCTCGCAGGTGCTGCCCGGATTCGATGGGAACCTGCCGGGTGCGCAAGAGCTGCAATACAATCCGGACGAGGCCCGGCGAATCTGGGCGCAGGCCAACAGCATCGCGCCCTGGAGCGGGCAGTTCGAGATCGCCTACAACTCCGACGGCGGCCACCAGGCCTGGATCGACGCGCTGGCCAACAGCATTCGCAATACCCTCGGCATCGACGCCGTCGGCGCGGCCTACCCGACCTTCAAGGTATTGCGCGATCAGGTGGTGCACCGCACCATCGGCAAGGCGTTCCGATACGGCTGGCAGGGCGACTATCCGACCATGCTCCAGTTCCTGGAGCCGTCCTTCCTGTCCACCTCCGCATCCAATGACACCGACTACCACAACCCGCAGTTCGACGCCCTGATCGCGGCGGCCGAGGCGGCGCCCGACGAGCAGGCGTCCTGGAAACTGGTGGGGCAGGCGCAGCAGCTGCTGCTGCATGATCTGCCCGTCATTCCGATCTTCGACTACATCAATGCCTCCGGATACTCCAAGCGCGTCACCCATGTCGTCCCGACCTGGAACGGGCTACCCGACTTCGAGAACATCGAACTGAAATGAGCGGCGCGACAGGGACTTTCGCGTGCTGCGGTAGGGAGGTAAGCGCATGGCCTGGTACATAGCGCGGCGACTGCTGCAGATGATCCCGGTGTTCTTCGGGGCCACGCTGCTCATCTACTTCCTGATCTGGAAGGTCACCGGCGGATCCGTCGCCGCGCTGGCCGGACAGCGCACGCTCACGCCCGCGCTGGAGGCGCAGCTGAAGGCGCAGTACGGGCTCGACCATTCGTTCTGGTGGCAGTACCTGCACTATCTGAAGGGCATCTTCACCCTCGACTTCGGCACGTCCTATTCCGGCCGCCCGGTGCGAGAGGTACTGGCGCACGCCTTCCCGATCACCTTCCGGCTGGCGATCCTGGCGGTGTTGTTCGAGGCCGTCTTCGGCATCGGGTTCGGCGTCGTCGCCGGACTGCGCAAGGGCGGCTGGTTCGACTCCACCATGCTGGTGGTCAGCCTCATCGTCATCGCGGTCCCGATCTTCGTGATCGGCTTCCTCGCCCAATTCCTGTTCGGCGTGACCTGGCATATCGCGCCGGTCACCGTCGGCTCCGATGTGAGCTTCTCGCGGCTGATCATGCCGGCGCTGGTACTGGGTTCGCTGTCCTTCGCGTATGTGCTGCGGCTGACCCGGAACTCGGTGGCCGAGAACAAGGCCGCCGATTTCGTGCGCACCGCCACCGCCAAGGGACTGCCGCGCCGGCGGGTGGTGGTCGTGCACATTCTGCGGAACTCGCTCATCCCGGTGGTGACCTTCCTGGGCGCCGATCTCGGGGCGCTCATGGGCGGCGCGATCGTGACCGAGGGCATCTTCAATATCCCCGGTGTCGGCGGCACCCTCTACCAGGCGGTGGTGCGCGGTGAGGCGCCCACGGTGGTGTCGTTCGTGACCGCGCTCATCGTGATCTTCCTGCTCTCCAATCTGATCGTGGACCTGCTCTACGCCGTCCTCGACCCCCGGATCCGCTATGCCTGAGGAGCGTGAGATGTCCGAAACACCTGCGCCGCAGGCTGATCCGCGACCCGGACAGCAGCGCTGGGTCGCACCGCCCGACGAGGTCGAAGTCGTCGTCACCGACAAGGTGGAGGTCGCCGGAGCGCCCGCCGGATTCTGGGGCTCGGCCTGGCGGGAACTGCGGCGCAAACCGCTGTTCCTGGTGGCCGTGGCCCTGATCGTGCTGGTGCTGCTGGTCGCGGCATTCCCCGGACTGTTCACCGGGCAGGACCCGCGCCACTGCGTGGTCGGCTTCAGCCTCGCGCCGCCCGATCGCGATCACTGGTTCGGCTACGACCTGCAGGGCTGCGATATCTACGCGCGCACCATCTACGGCGCTCGCGCCTCGGTCCTCACCGGCATCGGCGCCACCGTCCTGTTCCTCGGCATCGGCGGAACCGTCGGCGCGCTCGCGGGATTCTATGGGGGAGTGCTGGATTCGGTGATCTCGCGGCTCGCCGAGATCGTGTACGCGCTGCCGCTCATGCTGGCCGCCATCGTCATCATGCAGCTGGCCAAGCATCGGACCATCTGGGTCGTCATCGCGATTCTGGCCGCGTTCACCTGGCCGCAGGTGGCGCGCATCGCCCGCGGCTCGGTGCTGTCGGCAAAGAACAGCGACTACGTGCAGGCGGCAACGGCCTTGGGCGTCACCCGATTCCGGATTCTGCTGCGGCATGTGATCCCCAATGCGCTGGGGCCGGTCATCGTGGTGACCACCATCTCGCTGGGCGTCTTCATCGTCACCGAGGCCACCCTGTCGTTCCTGGGTGTCGGACTGCCGCCGACCGAAGTGTCCTGGGGTGCGGACATCGCCGCCGGACAGCGGCAGCTGCGCGCCGGGTCGCTCATCCTCTTCTACCCGGCGACCGCACTGGCCCTGACCGTTCTGGGCTTCATCATGCTCGGCGACACCCTGCGCGATGCGCTCGACCCGAAGGAACGGCGATGAGTGAGCCGCTGCTCGAAATCCGGGATCTGCACATCGCTTTCGGCTCCGGCGAGCGTCGTGTCGACGCGGTGCGCGGGGTCGATCTGACCGTGTATCCGGGCCAGACCGTGGCGATCGTGGGGGAGTCCGGCTCCGGGAAATCCACCACCGCGCACGCCATCATCGGACTGCTGCCCGGTGCGGGGCGGGTCGAATCGGGCAGCATTCGCTTCGACGGCAAGGATCTGACCCGGGCCTCCGAACGCGAGCTGGTCGCGGTGCGCGGCAACGGCATCGGATTCGTACCGCAGGATCCGATGTCCAATCTGGATCCGGTGTGGAAGGTGGGCTTCCAGATCAGGGAGACGCTGGCAGCCAATGGCATCGCCCGGGGCAGCGCCGCCCGGCAGCGCGCCGTGGAACTGCTTGCCGAGGCCGGGATTCCGGATGCCGAGCGGCGGATCAACCAGTACCCGCACGAGTATTCGGGCGGTATGCGGCAGCGGGCGCTCATTGCCATCGGGTTGTCGGCGCGGCCGAAACTGCTCATCGCCGATGAACCGACCTCCGCGCTCGATGTGACCGTGCAGCGGCAGATCCTCGACCATATCGACGGGCTCACCCGCGAATTGGGGACCGCGGTACTGCTCATCACCCACGATCTGGGGCTGGCCGCCGAACGCGCCGAACATCTTGTCGTCATGTATCGCGGGAAGGTCGTGGAATCCGGTCCGGCACTGGAGATCCTGCGCGATCCGCAGCACGAGTACACGCGCAGGCTGGTGGATGCCGCGCCCTCCCTTGCCTCGCAACGACTCTCGGCGGTGCAGTACCGGGCCCGGATTCGCGAACTCGCCGTGGATGTGGCCGATGCCGAGGCGGAAGGTGAACTGCCCGACGACATCCTGGTCTCGGACGGGCTCACCAAACGTTTCCGAATCCGCGGCTCGGTGCCCTGGAAGCACACCGAACTTGTTGCCGCCGACAATGTTTCGTTCCGGCTGCGGCGCGGGACCACCACCGCGCTGGTCGGCGAATCCGGTTCCGGCAAGACCACCGTCGCTCACATGGTGCTGGGCCTGACCGCGCCGACCGGCGGTTCCGTCACCTTCGACGGTGACGACGTCGTGCACCTCGTCAAGCGCACCCCGCTGGCTTTCCGGCGGCGGGTGCAGCCGATCTTCCAGAACCCCTACGGTTCCCTCGATCCCACCTATTCCATTCACCGCACCATTGCCGAACCCCTGCGCACCCATCACATCGGCAGCCGCGAGGAACGCGACCGCCGCGTCAGCGAACTGCTCGACCTGGTGGCCCTCCCGTCGAGTGTGGCGAGCCGCTATCCGGGCGAACTCTCCGGCGGCCAGCGTCAGCGCGTGGCCATCGCGCGCGCACTCGCCCTGGAACCGGAACTCGTGGTCTGCGACGAAGCCGTCTCCGCCCTCGACGTCCTGGTCCAAGCCCAGATCCTGGAGCTGCTCAACCAGCTCCAAGGTGAGCTCGGCCTCTCCTACCTCTTCATCACCCACGATCTCGCCGTGGTCCGCCAGATCGCCGACAATGTCGTGGTCATGCAGCAGGGCAAGGTCGTCGAAGCCGCCACCACCGGCGAGGTTTTCGACAACCCCCGTTCCGATTACACCCAGCGCCTGCTGGACGCCATCCCGGGCCGCGACCTGCTGGTCGGCTGATCCGGCTCACGGCCGCGAACTGTGGTTTCGCCGCCGGACCAGCTCGTCTGCCTATGCGCGGGGCTCACCGCGCACTGGATTCGGCCGCAAGTAGCCTGGGCAGTCGTGACCGATCCGCTACAGCCACTCGTCGAACTGCCCGGTGTGCGCGACGCCGCCGACAAGGCCCGGGACGCGCTCGCCGGAGTGCATCGCCACCAGGCGAATCGGCGCGGCTGGCCGACCACCGCCGCCGAGGCCGCGGTCCGGGCGGCGCGCTCGTCGGCGGCCATCGAGGGCGGCAGCATCGAGTTGCCCGCGGACGGCAATGTGGAGGACCCGATCCTCGCCGGCGCGCTGCGGGTCGGGCAGGCGTTGGACGGCGACGCGCTGCGGACCTTCGTCGGGGTGTGGGAGCGGGCGCCGCTGCAAGCGCTGGCCCGGCTTCACCTGCTCGCGGCTGCCGATATGGTCGAGGACGAGCAGCAGCTGGGCCGCCCGCGCAATATCCCGGGTGTGGCCGAACGACTCGACCTGCTCGCGCAGACGGTGCTCACCAGCAAGGCCCCGGCCCCCGTCATCGCGGCCATCGTGCACGGCGAACTGCTGTCCCTGCGGCCCTTCGGCACCGGTGACGGGATCGTCGCGCGGGCGGCCTCGCGACTGGTCGCGGCGTCCAGTGGGCTGGACCCGCACAGCCTCGGCGTGCCCGAAGTCTTCTGGTTGCGCAGGCGACAGGCCTATCTGGATGCGGCCGCCGGATTCGGTATGGGCACCGCGGACGGCGTCGGCGGATGGGTGATCTTCACCTGCGGCGCACTCGAAGACGGTGCGCGCGAAGCCCGTTCGATCGCGGACGCGGCGAGCGGATAGCCCCCACACGTCAATGCGGGCGGCGTAGCCGCTGTTGCGACTTCACCGCCCGCATAGCACGGATCGCCTGGTTACCAAGCGTGCTTCTCGGGTTGTGTTCCGGCCTCGGCGAGCTCTCCGGGTTCCGGTGCGGATCATCCCCGCAGATTTGCGAGGCCATTACCGACCGGACCGCAGATAACGCAGGCCCACAACACTCATGCCCTGTCGCGGCGTGCTCCGCGTGGGTGCCGGGTGTCCGTGCTGGGAAGGGTGGGACGGGAGACCGAATCTTCTCTTCCGATTCCGATCTTGGCCTTCCCTACTTCCGTGCGTCCATTGTTACCCTGTGACGGCCCTCACATCAAGTGCTGAGAAAACTTTCCAATACCCGGCGTGTCCGGCCGTTTTGTGCTGTGGCGTGTCTGGATGCGACCTCATCTGCGCCGGCGGAGCAGCCGGTAGCTCACCGCGCCCGCGGCCACCGCGCTGAGGGCGACCACGGCGCTGGCCGCCACGGTGGTCGTCGACGGTTGCGGAATGCGCGCCCACAGCGAGACCGGGTTGGAGAAGGTGAGGATCGGCCAGCCGCGGGCGACCGCCTCCTTGCGCAGACCGCGATCCGGATTGGCCGCGGTGGGATGCCCGACCACGCTCAGCATCGGCAGATCGGTCACCGAGTCCGAGTAGGCATAACACCGCGACAGGTCGTATCCGTATGTGGCGGCGAGCTTTTCGATGGCCTCGACCTTGCCCTCGCCGTAGCAGTAGAACTCGACTTCGCCTGTGTACTTGTTGTTTTCGACCACCATGCGCGTCGCGGCATAGTGGTCGGCGCCCAGCGCGACCGCGATGGGCGCGACCACCTCCGCGCCGGAGGCCGACACGATGACCACATCGTGGCCCCGAATGCGGTGGTCGGCAATGAGATCCGCCGCCTCCGCATAGATGAGCGGGTCCACGATGTCGTGCAGGGTCTCGGCGACGATCGAGCGCACCTGATCCACATCCCAGCCCGCGCACATGCGGGTCAGGTTCTCCCGCATGCGCTCCATCTGATCGTGGTCGGCGCCGGAGAGCAGGAACAGGAAATGCGCGTAGCTGCTCTCCAATACTGCTCGTCGGCTGAGCAGGCCCTGGTCCAGAAACGGCTTGCTGAACACGAAGGCACTCGACCTCGCGATCACCGTCTTGTCGAGATCGAAGAAGGCGGCGACTCGTCCGCGCTCGGCTGTCACAGCGACCAGCTTATGTTTCGGAGGCGGCGGGCGGGTGGCGCGGTGCGCTCGGTGCGGGATTTTGCGGCGTTTGCCGGAGTTAGCCAGTCGGAAGCGGGGCCGTGGCGGCGGGAAAAAGACTCGCTCGGCGGACTTGCAAACGTTCTAGGCCTTGGGTGTAGTATTGGCGGTGCTTGGACTTAGTCCAGGCAGCGTTCAGCCCGACCCCCCGGGGCTGAACCCGACGACCCCAGCCTCCTCCCCCCCCGGCTGGGGTCGTCCTCTATTTACGGACTGTTGTGTCCCACTGGATCACCCGGCTTTTTATCCACAGGCCGCGTGTTATCCACAATCGCTATTGAGGCTCTTTCGGCGCACCCGCGTTTGGGCGACGCTGACCTGCATGAACTCTCATGCCGATGCTTCATTACGAGCCCTCGCCCTGGTCTCGGATCACAGACTGCGAGACGAGGTCCGGCGCATTGCGGCGGCCGCCGACCGTCCGCTGGACGAACGCACTCCGCCGCTGGGCCGGCATGCGTGGACCGCTGCCTCGGTGATCGTGCTCGACTCCGCCGCCGCACGTAGCTGCGCATCCGCCGAGTGCCCCCGTCGCACCGGAATTCTGCTGGTAACCGACGGGGAGCCGGGTTTGCTCGATTGGCGGGCAGCCGCCGAAATCGGTGCCGAACAGGTGCTTCCACTGCCGGCCGAGGCGGATGCCCTGATCGCCGCCTTCGCCGCCCACGACCAGCGCGGCAGCGGCGACGGGGCGGTGGTCGCCATAGCCGGCGCAGTCGGCGGCGCGGGCGCCTCCACCCTGGCAACCGCCGTGGCCCTCGCCGCCGCCGAACGCTTCCGCGATCACACGCTGCTGGTGGATGCCGCTCCGCACGGCGGCGGTCTCGACCTGCTCCTCGGGCTGGAGAAGACCACCGGCCTGCGCTGGCCCGATCTCGTCATCGAGGACGGCCGCGTCTCCGCCGCCGCCCTGCACGATGCCCTCCCCGCCGCCGCGGGTGTGGCCGTTCTCTCCTGTGGAAGAGGTCCCACCGCAACGGAACTCAGCCCGATCGCGCTGCACGCCGTGGTCGAGGCGGGCCGCGCCGCCGGCGATCTGGTGGTCTGCGATCTGTCCACAGAACGCGGACCGCACACCGACCGGCTCCTCGACACCGCCGACCTGATAGTTCTCATCACCCCCGCCCGCCTGCGCGCCACCGCCGCGGCCGAATCGGTGGCAGCCCACCTCATCAGCCGAAATCCCCATGTGCGCTTGATTATCCGCGGCCCCTCCCCAGGCGGTCTCCGCGCCCGAGAAATCTCCGAAACCCTGGCCCTTCCCGTCCTGTCCGCAGTCCCATCCCACCCCGCCCTTTCCCAATCCCTCGAACGCGGCCCCCTCATCCTCCCGCGCCGGGGCCCCCTCCGTACGGCGGCCGAATCCGTCCTCACGGCCCTGGTCTCGAACACTCACCGCGCCAGCGCCCCACCAACTCCCCGTAATCGCCTGCCGTCCAGACGAATCAACACCCCCGCCCTCACCGGGACGTACCGATGACCCGGACCCGCCGCCCCGAGATCGAAGGCCTCGGCGGCGAACCGCGCCTGCGCGGAACGCCTGCCTCAGCAGCCCAGTACTCAGCAGACCACCTCTCCCGTTGCTCTCGACCGCCCACGGCACCGCCCACCAATCTGCTCGTGCGGCAAGCACGTGAATGTGCCGTGGATGCGGTCGCAGGTCGTGCTGTGTTCGGGCGGGCTCCGCAGCCGGAGAAGTGTGTGAATACGCGACGGGCACATCGGTTGCCGGTCGGCCCACGTGCGGGTAAGCCCCGGGTAGATCGCTGGCTGTTCGGGCCATCTGCGGGCGGGCAGCAGGTGTGGCGGTCGCTGGTTGGGGAGCCTGCCGGTAGGTCTCGGGTGCGGCGCTTACCGGTTGGCAGGGGCGCGCGGGTGGCGCGGGCGCGGCGGATGCCTATCAGTGGGTATTCGGGGGTGTCGCGATGAGTGCGCTGGTGACGGCGGATCTGCTGGATCGGGTGCGGGAGCGATTGGCGGAGGGGGCGGTCGAGCCGGATCCGGCGCGGGTGGCCGCGGCTATTCGGGCCGAAGCCGGTGGGGTGCTGGGGGATACGGATCTGCTGCGGGCGCTTCGACTGCTGCAGACGGAGATGACCGGGGCGGGGGTGCTGGAGCCGCTGCTGCACGATCCGGAGGTGGCCGATGTGCTGGTCACCGCGCCGGATGCGGTGTGGGTGGATCGGGGGCACGGGCTGCGGCGGGCGCCGGTGCGATTCCCGGACGAGGCGGCGGTGCGGCGTTTGGCGCAGCGGCTGGCTCTGTCGGCCGGGCGCCGGCTCGACGATGCGCAACCGTGGGTGGACGGCCGCCTCACCGGAACGGAAGCGGCCCTGGGTAATTCGTTCGGGGTCCGATTGCATGCGGTGCTGTCGCCCATCGCACACGGCGGCACCTGCCTCTCGCTGCGGGTACTGCGCCCGGCCTCGCAGGGGCTGGACGCGCTGGCCGCGGCGGGCGCGGTCACCGCCGAGGCGAAAGCCCTGCTGGAGCGCATAATTCGCGCCCGCCTCGCCTTCCTGGTGGTCGGCGGCACCGGCGCGGGCAAGACCACCCTGCTCTCCGGCCTGCTCGCCAAGGTCGATGCCGCCGAGCGCATTGTCTGCGTCGAGGACGCCGCGGAACTGGCCCCGCCCCATCCGCACGTGGTGCGCCTGGTCGCCCGCCCCGCCAATATCGAAGGCGCGGGCGAGGTGACGGTCCGGGACCTGGTCCGCCAGGCCCTCCGCATGCGGCCCGACCGAATAGTCGTGGGCGAGGTGCGCGGCGCCGAAGTCGCAGACCTGCTGACCGCATTGAACACCGGCCACGACGGCGGTGCGGGCACGGTGCACGCGAACTCACCCCGCGAGGTCCCCGCCCGCCTCGAAGCCCTTGCCGCCCTGGGCGGTATGAGCCGCGACGCCCTGCACAGCCAGCTCGCCGCCGCCATCCAGGTGGTCCTGCACGTCCACCGCCGCCCCGACGGCTCCCGCACCCTCCGCGAAATAGGCCTGGTCACCTCCACCGCCGGCCGAGTCCACATCACCCCCGCCTGGTCCGCCGACCCCCGCCCCACCCCCGCGGCCGCCGACCTGACCGACCTCCTCGACGAAAGAACCACCCCATGACCAAGACATCCGCCGCCACCTCGCTCACCAACTTCCTCGGCGAGGGGCAACACAATGCCGTCATGCCTGCCGTCGCCTCGATCGCCGGTCTCCTCCGTGAACGCGCCTAGCGCCGTGACGTCAGCCGCCGCTTCGCTCGTCGGTTCCCCGATGAAGTCGCCCCGATTGCCGCGCCGTCCGCCGTCGCCTCGCTCGTCCCTCTTCTCAACGAACCGGAAGTTTCGCGACTACTGCGTCCGTCGCAGCCTCCCTCCCCGCTGCCATCACGAAAGGAGATCTCATGGTCGCCGCGTCCGACGTTGCCACGGCAGCGGCGAAAGCAGTTGGGCGACCGCCGCATTCCGTCACTGATGATCGCCGCGTCTGTCGCGGCCCGTGCTCACTCTTCGACGAAAGGACACCTTGATGACTGCCGCATTTCCAGCTGACTCCGGTTCGGCGGAGGTGGCTCGGTCTCCGCTCGCTGCCGCGGGGGAGGCGCGAGCTGATGACGGTCTTCCGCCGCTGCCGGTTCGGCCCGGTGGCGGAAGGCTCGATGATTCACTGCCGCTGCATGTTTTCACTCCCTGTCAACGGAGTCGGTCGAGCGCCTCGCCCAGCGGGCTGGTCTGTATCTGTCCGATCGCCGACTCCTGCGGGCGGTCTCTCGGCGAGGGGAGTGGTCGATGACCGCGTCGTCGGGGCCGGAGCCTCGGCCTGCCGCGCCGGAGGTGAGAAGGCCGGGCTGCTGCGCTGAGGATCAGTGTTCCGGGCGGGATCAGCGGTGCGGCAAGTTGTTTCAGTGGCGTCACAGTCAGCCGCCAGGGCTACGTCGTGGGTGGCGCGGTGGTTGTGTCTCGCGGCGGGAGGGTCCGCCGCGAGAGGCCGAGAGCGGTGACCGATGACTTCGATTGCCGGGCACTGGGGTTCGATACTCGGCTGTCTCGCGCTCGCACTGGTGGTGGTTCCGGATCCGGCGGGCCGTCGCAGGTTCGCCCGACTGTTTAGGTGCGCGAGGAAGATTCGACAGCCGGGGGTGGGCCGGGCAGTTCGGCTGGCCGTGGTGGCGGGGCTGCCTGCGGCGCTCGTGGTCGGCGTCGGTCCGCTGTTTGCCGCGATCTTGACGGTGGGGACGCTGGGACTGCGCCGGCGGCGGGCGGGGCGGGAACGTGTGAGAGGGGAGGAGAGTGCGCAGCTGCTGGAGGGGCTGGAGACGGTGATCGGCGAGCTGCGAATCGGTGCGCATCCGAGCGCGGCCGCGGAAGTCGCCGCGTACGAGACCGTCGGTCCGGTGGCGCACGCGTTTGCGGTGAGCGCCGCGCGCAGTCGTCTGGGTGGATCGGGGGCCGATGCGTTTCGTCGCTCGGAGACCGCGATCCCGCAGGAACTGGCCCGCATCGGCGAAGCCTGGCAGGTGGCCGATCGGCACGGGCTGGCGCTCGCGGAGCTGCTCACGGCAACTCGGCTGGACCTAATGGGCCGCAAGCGCTTCCGTGACCGCACCCGCGCGGCACTGGCGGGCGCCCGCGCGACCGCCGCGGTGCTCGCCCTGCTGCCCCTGCTCGGTATCGCACTCGGTCAACTGATGGGGGCTGCTCCGGTGCACGTGCTCTTCCTGTCTCCGGCCGGCGCCTATCTCCTTCCGCTCGGAGCCGCCCTGACCTGCGCCGGTCTGCTCTGGACCGACGCCATCACCGCAAAGGTGCTGCGATGAACGACCTTTCATGGTCGCTACTGCTCGTCGCGTTCGCGCTGGTGCTGCTGCCGGGTCGTATTGCCGCCGCACGGCGGTTGCGCGGTCTGCGAGTGCGGGAGCGAGACCGTGAGGTGCATGCCGAGTCTGTTCGGGCAGCGCCTGATCCGCTGGGTGCGGCGGGAACCCTGGACCTGTTCGCGGCCTGCCTGCGCGCTGGCCTGCCTGCGGCGGCAGCGGCTGCCGCCGTGGCGCCGGGCGCGCCGGAACCCCTCACCTCGGTGCTGCGGCGAGCAGCGGATCTGCTTGCACTGGGCGCGGATCCGGTCACCGCGTGGGAGCAGGCCACCGCCGGGTGCGGTGACGACGGGGTGACGGCACTCGCCCGCATGGCCCGCCGATCGGCACGTTCGGGAGCCGGGTTGGCCTCGGCGGTAACCGAATTGGCCGAACAGCGCAGGGCAGCGGTCGAGGATGTGGCCGCGGCGCGGGCGGAACGGGCCGGCGTTCTGATCGGCGGACCCCTCGGCCTGTGTTTTCTGCCCGCCTTCGTCTGCCTGGGGATCGTGCCGGTGGTGATCGGCCTGGCAGGCCGTGTCCTGGGCGGAGGCCTGCTGTGAACGGCGACTGTGCCGATGCGGATCGGCCGCATCGGCGTGAGGAGAGGAGAGATCGTGCGATCTTCGGTGCGAAGCCTGAGCTGGGGCCTGCGAGAGCGACTGCTCCTCGTCGCGGCCGGCGAGGAGGGGATGAGTACGGCCGAGTACGCCATCGGGACCATCGCGGCCGCGGCGTTCGGCGCCGTGCTGTACGCGGTGGTGACCGGCGACAGCGTCGTCAATGCCCTCACCAAGATCATCGACAGGGCCTTGAAGACCTCGACCGGTTGAGCGCCGGCTCGGCCACCACACCGGCCCGGTCGCCCGTTCGCGGCGGCGACCGGGGCATGGCGACCGTCGAGGCCGCCATCGCACTGGCAGCCGTGGTCGCAGTGCTGGTCCTCTGCATAGGCGCTCTGCTCGCGGTATCGGCACAGGTGCGCTGTGTTGATGCCGCGCGCGAGGCGGCCCGCCTCACGGCCCGTGGCGACGGCGCCGGGGCGATATCCGCCGCCCGGCGCATGGCGCCCCCGCGTGCGGTGATCGCCGTCCGCACAGACGGCGAGCTGGTGGTGGCCTCGGTGAGCGTGCGGTCCCCGCTGCTACCCCTGACCCTGCGCGCGGAGGCGGTATCGGCGCGGGAACCCGGTGAGCCTCGATGAAACGCGGTGGCCGTTCCGGCGGGCCACGCGCCCGGGGTTCGGGCGACGAGTCAGGGGGAGTGACGGTGGTCGCATGTGTGGCGTTGCTCGCTTTGCTGACCCTCACGGTGCTGGTGGCACAGGTCGGGGTGGCGGTGGCGGGCCGTCACCGCGCGCAGTCCGCGGCAGACCTCGCCGCACTGGCCGCGGCCGCCGGGCTGGACCGTGGCACGGCGGCGGGGTGCGCGCGAGCGGAGGAGATCGCGCGCCGAATGGGAGTGCGGATTGTGGGGTGCACGGTGGCCGAGTGGGATGTGACGATCACGGTCGAAGCGCGAATGACACTCGGTCCACTGGGTACGCGATCGGTGCGCGCTATGGCTCGGGCCGGACCTATCGGAGAGGACGTGTAGTACTCGCGGCAGTAGTAGTAGCCGCAATAGCAAGGACTACTTGCCCAATGCAACTATCTCGTACTGAGCGGTTGGTTAGAGAATGGATGGCGCGCACCACACTGCGTGTCGATCAATGTCGATATTGGATGAAAGTGGTAGGCGAATAGTTTCTCCGCCCATGACTTTCCTATTCGTTCCAAAACGTGGAATCGACTAAATGCACTGGTAAATGCATGATCGACATTATCGAACGGGGCAACCGCGCAGTTAACCGGATCACATCCCTCTTTATTCGGCTATCAGGTGCGCTGTGCATGACTCGTTACGAGTCTTGCGCCACGCCGCCTCGTGCCCCTCACGGCCTGGTACCGGCAGGTCGGCGGGATGGCGTTCCGGCCTCGCTCCGGCGACGCCCCGATCACGGTTCGGTGTGGTCCCCGTCACCATCGCCGAGGGCTGACAGCACTGCGGTCAGCAGTCGCGCCGCGCCCGCCTTGTCCAGCGGATTGTTGCCGTTTCCGCACTTCGGAGACTGTACGCAGGACGGGCAGCCGCTCCCGCAGCCACAGGATTCGATGGCCGCCAGCGTCGCCGTCAGCCACTGGCGCAGCTGTGCGAACCCGCGTTCGGCGAAGCCCGCGCCCCCGGGATGCCCGTCGTAGACGAATACCGTGGGCAGCCCGGTATCGGGATGTTCCGCGGTCGATACCCCGCCGATATCCCAGCGATCGCAGGTCGCGACCAGCGGCAGCATGCCGATGGCGGCATGTTCGGCCGCGTGCAGCGCCCCCGCGGCCTGCCTGGGGTCGATTCCGGCGCGCGACAACAGGTCCGGCGTGACGGTATAGAGGACAGCCTGGGTCGGCAGGATCTGCGCGGGCAGCTCCAGCGGCACCATGTCCAGGACTTCGCCGCTGGGCAGCCGTCGCAGGTATCCGATCACCTGCCGGGTCACCAGCACCTGGGCCAAAGCAATGGTGACCTGGCCATATGTCTCGTATTCGGTCATCTCCTCGACCTCTACGGTCGTCACTGCCCGGGCGCTGGTGGTCCAGCCCGGAGTCTCGGCGTGTACCAGCGCGACGCCTTCCTCCAGGTCCAGCTCATCGACCACAAAGCTCTCGCCCTGATGCAGGTGCACGGCCCCTTCGTGCAGGGTGGCCGGCGCCCGCCCGGCATCCGTGGTGCCGAGCATGCGCCCGCTCTCCCCGTCGACCACCGCGATCGCGCTGCCGATGCCGCCGCGCACGTCCACCGCATCGTGCGGATGGGCGTCGGCGGTGACGAACCAGCGCGCGCTCCCATCCCTTCCGACCCCGGCCCGCCGCCGGATCAAACCCTGTCGGGCCAGGTCGGAGAGCAATTCCCAGGCCCGGTACTCGAGTACCTCGGCATCGGTGAGCGGCTGTTCCATGGCCGCGCAGAGCAGGTGCGGGCCGAGTACATAGGGATTGTGCGGATCGGTGATGGTGGCCTCGACGGGCCGCCCGAGCAGGGCCTCCGGATGATGGACCAGGTAGGTGTCCAGCGGGTCGTCACGGGCGATGAGCAGCACCAATGACCCCTGCGTGCGACGTCCGGCCCGCCCGGCCTGCTGCCAGAACGAGGCGACGGTCCCCGGATAACCCGCCACCACCACGGCATCGAGCCCGGCGATGTCCACGCCCAGCTCGAGGGCATTGGTGGTGGCCACACCCAGCAGTGACCCCTCCGACAGCGCTGCTTCGAGCGCCCGCCGATCCTCCGCCAGATAACCGGCCCGGTAGGCCGCTACCCGTTCGGGCAGCGTGACATCGACGTCCGCTAGCAGCCGCCGGGTATCCATGGCAATGGCTTCAGCCCCACGCCGGGACCGCACGAAGGTGAGCGTGCGCGCCCCCTCGGTCACCAGGTCGGCCATGATCTTGGCGGCCTCCGCCCCGGCGGATCTCCGCACGGCCGCACCGTTTTCCCCGGTCACGCCCCCGCCGATGAGCGGCGGCTCCCACAGCGCCACCGTCCGAGACCCCTGCGGCGACCCGTCCTCGGTGACCGCGACGCAGGGTGCGCCGATGAGCCGGGAGGCTGTCGCCGCCGGTTCGGCCGTGGTGGCCGAGCACAGGACGAACACCGGATCGGCCCCGTATCGCGCCGCCAGCCGCCGCAGCCGCCGCAGTACCAGCGCCACGTGCGACCCGAAAACGCCCCGGTAGGTGTGGCATTCGTCGACCACCACGTACTTCAGCTGCCGCAGCAGCCGGGCCCAGCGCTGATGCGATCGCAGCATTCCGACGTGCAGCATGTCCGGATTGGTGAAGACCCAGCGGGAATTAGCCCGCACCCACTGCCTTATTTCGGTGGGCGTATCGCCGTCATAGGGCGCGGGATGAATGCCGCGCAGCGGATCTTGGCTGGTCAGCTCGGTGGCCATCCGCAGTTGATCTGCCCCCAGAGCTTTGGTGGGCGCGAGATAGAGGGCCGTGGCCCGGGGATCCTGCTGCAGCGCGGTAAGTACGGGCAGCTGGTAGGCGAGCGATTTCCCCGAAGCGGTGCCCGTCGAAACGACGACATGACGTCCCCCAGCGGCCAGGTCGGCGGCCTGCGTCTGATGAATCCAGGGTGCTTCCACCCCCACAGCACGCACCGCGGCTATTACTTCGGAAGACGCCCATTCGGGCCAATTCGTGACCTGAGCCGCACGTGGCGGCAGCTCTGCGACGTGGGTGAGTCGGGTGTCGCCCGCTCCCGCCCCGGTAAGGACACGATTCAGCAACGATTGGCCATAGCTGGTGTCGCGGGGGCTTCCCAGAACGCTCGCGGGGTCCGCCGGAATCATGGTCAGGCCGCCTTGCTGGGCGAGTGGGGTGCGAAACGTGTGTATGTCTGGTCCTCTACCTGCCATTTCACTACAGAGTAGCGTCCTGTGTCGCAGGGGGTTTGCCGGATGCTCGCTCTGTTATCCGGAAGCAAACCTACTTCGAGTACGGATTTGGGCATTATGCCCCTCACCTGCGCATTCGCAAGATCAACTTTTTTGCAAATTGTGGGTAACTCAGCTGTTGAATTGCTCGCGGACATGGTTCACTGGTTCCTGGTCGCAAGCTTCTGTGTTCGAGGGAACGGATCTAAAGTCCAAACCATCAAGCAGGATCGATGTTGCGAACGGTGTACTGATGGCTTTCCTGCAGGGGGAACAGAGTACAGCGGTCTCAACGGACCCGGTGGACGAACCTACTTGTCTACCGTTCCGGTATGGAAAGAGAAGGAACAGAATGGCACAGGGAACTGTGAAGTGGTTCAACGCGGAGAAGGGGTTCGGCTTCATCGCGCCCGAGGACGGGTCCGCTGACGTCTTCGTCCACTACTCCGAGATCCAGGGTTCGGGCTTCCGCACCCTCGAAGAGAACCAGAAGGTCGAGTTCGAGGTCGGCCAGGGCACCAAGGGCCCGCAGGCCACCGGTGTTCGCGCGCTCGCCTGAGCGAGCTCACGCATCTAGGTATCCGTCCCCCATCGCCACACGGCGGTGGGGGACGAGCCATATCCGGACCCACTACACTCGATCACAACCCGGGGCCATATCGTCGCTGCGACCGAGGCCGAGCCTCTGAACACGGTATAAACGTTGCTGGCAGCGATAATCAGTAATCGCAGCCACTTTGCCCCAGCCGCGTATCGCGCGCCGTGACATGACAACGACGCAGCGCGGATCGACAGGAAAGGTGTGTTCGCCGGTGGCAACACGAGACCGCGGTGCAGCGCCGAACTCCAAGGCAGCGCCCGACCAGGGTCGGCCCCTGCGTCGTCTCGTCATCGTCGAGTCGCCGACAAAGGCCCGGAAAATTGCGCCCTACCTGGGCCGCGGCTATGTAGTCGAGGCATCGGTCGGGCATATTCGGGATCTGCCGCGCGGTGCGGCGGATGTGCCTGCCAAATACAAGGGTGAGCAGTGGGCCCGGCTCGGCGTCGACGTCGACCATGACTTCGAGGCCATCTATGTGGTCAGCCCGGATAAGAAGGCCAAGGTCGCAGAGCTGAAAAGCCTGCTCGCCGATGCCGACGAGCTCTACCTCGCCACTGACCCCGACCGCGAGGGCGAAGCCATCGCGTGGC
Organism: Nocardia sp. NBC_01327; assembly: GCF_035958815.1. NCBI lineage: Bacteria > Bacillati > Actinomycetota > Actinomycetes > Mycobacteriales > Nocardiaceae > Nocardia > Nocardia sp. NBC_01327. The sequence continues at coordinate 960,752 of NZ_CP108383.1, forward strand.
ATCTGCTGGAAACGCTGAAGCCCAAAGTCCCGGTCAGACGCATGGTGTTCCACGAGATCACCGAGCCGGCCATCCTCGCCGCCGCCGCCGACACGCGCGACCTCGATAAGGATTTGGTCGACGCTCAGGAGACGCGCCGCATCCTGGATCGGCTCTACGGTTACGAAGTTTCGCCGGTGCTGTGGAAGAAGGTCATGCCGCGTTTGTCGGCGGGCCGGGTGCAGTCCGTGGCGACGCGCGTCATTGTGCAGCGGGAGCGGGAGCGCATGGCGTTCCGTTCCGCCGAGTACTGGGATATCGCGGCCAAGCTGGATGCGGGCGATCAGGGCGAGGGTAATCCGCGGGTCTTCGGCGCGCGTCTTGTCACCGTCTCGGGTTCTCGCGTGGCGACCGGTCGTGATTTCGGCGCCGATGGGCAGCTGAAGTCGTCGGGTGTCACCGTCCTGGACGCCGGTTACGCGCAGCGGCTGGCGGAATCGCTGCAGGGCGAGGCGCTGACGGTCAGCTCGGTCGAGTCCAAGCCGTATACCCGCAAGCCGTACGCGCCGTTCATGACCTCGACATTGCAGCAGGAGGCCGCGCGTAAGTTGCGCTTCACCTCCGAGCGCACCATGCGGGTCGCGCAGCGGCTGTATGAAAACGGCTACATCACCTACATGCGTACCGACTCGACCACGCTGTCGGAGTCGGCCATCCAGTCGGCGCGGGCCCAGGCCACGCAGCTGTACGGCGCGGAGTACGTGAGCCCGACGCCGCGGCAGTACACCCGCAAGGTGAAGAACGCGCAGGAGGCACACGAGGCGATTCGTCCCTCCGGTGATGTGTTCATCACCCCGGGGCAGTTGCACGCGCGGGTCGACAATGACGAATTCCGGCTCTACGAGCTGATCTGGCAGCGCACGGTGGCCTCGCAGATGGTCGATGCGCGCGGCACCACGCTGACCGTTCGCATTACCGGTGTCGCGAATACCGGTGAGGAGTGCGTGTTTTCGTCCTCCGGTCGCACGCTCACCTTCGCGGGCTTCCTGAAGGCGTACGTGGAGAGTGTCGACGAGGAGGCGGGCGGTCAGTCCGATGACGCCGAATCCCGGCTGCCGGCGCTGACCGAGGGCCAGGCGGTGACGGCCATCGAGCTGGCGCCGGACGGGCACACCACCAATCCGCCGCCGCGTTTCACGGAAGCGTCGCTGATCAAGACGTTGGAAGAGCTCGGTATCGGGCGTCCTTCCACCTATGCGTCGATCATCAAGACGATTCTCGATCGCGGGTATGTGTACAAGCGCGGTAGTGCGCTGGTGCCGTCGTGGGTGGCGTTCGCGGTGATCGGTCTGCTGGAGTCGCACTTCGGCCGGCTGGTGGACTTCGACTTCACCGCGGCCATGGAGGACGATCTCGACGCCATCGCCGGCGGTCGCGCCCAGCGCGGAAACTGGTTGTCCAGCTTCTACTTCGGCGGTGACGACGGCGCCGACGGTTCGGTGGCGCGCTCCGGCGGCCTGAAGAAGATGGTGAGCGAGCGGCTCGACGGTATCGATGCCCGCGAGGTCAACTCGATCAAGCTTTTCGCCGACGAAGAGGGCCGCGATGTGGTCGTCCGGGTCGGTAAGTTCGGGCCGTATCTGGAGCGCATGGTCATCAATCCTGATGACCCGGAAGGCGATTCGATCTCGCAGCGCGCCAATCTGCCCGATGATCTGCCGCCGGATGAGCTGACGCTCGATGTCGCGGAGAAGCTGTTCTCGACCCCGCAGGAGGGTCGCTCGCTCGGCATCGATCTGGTCAGTGGGCACGAAATCGTCGCCAAGGAAGGACGTTTCGGCCCGTATGTGACCGAGGTGCTGCCGGAACCTGCCGCGGAGCCCGAGGCCAAGAAGGGCGCGAAGAAGGCGGTCGCGCCGAAGCCGCGCACCGGATCGCTGTTCAAATCCATGGATTTGGAAAGCATTACGCTCGATGACGCGCTGAAGTTGTTGTCGCTGCCGCGTGTGGTGGGTGTCGATCCGGCCTCCAATGAGGAGATCACCGCGCAGAACGGCCGCTATGGGCCGTACCTGAAGAAGGGCACCGATTCGCGGTCGCTGACCGGTGAGGATCAGATCTTCACGGTCACGCTGGAGGAGGCGCTCAAGATCTACGCCGAGCCCAAGCGGCGCGGCGGGCAGTCGGCCAGTGCGCCGCCGCTGCGTGAGCTGGGTGTGGATCCGGTTTCGGAGAAGCCGATGGTGATCAAGGACGGTCGTTTCGGGCCGTACGTCACCGATGGTGAGACCAATGCCAGCCTGCGCAAGGACGATGCGGTGGAGTCCATCACCGATGCGCGTGCCTCGGAGCTGCTGGCAGATCGGCGGGCGCGCGGGCCGGTGAAGAAGGTCGCGAAGAAGACCGCTGCCAAGAAGGCGCCCGCGAAGAAGGCCGCGGCCAAGAAGACCGCGGCGAAGGCTACGGCGTCGAAGACCACGGTGGTGAAGAAGGCGGCGGCGAAGAAGGCCGCGGCCAAGACCGCGGACGGGGTCACGACCAAGAAGGCCGCGGCGAAAAAAGCTTCCGCTTCCAAGTAGTCCGCGGGCCAATAGTTCTGACCGGAAATCACCCGCTTCGTGCGGGTGATTTCCGCTGTCAAGGGTTCTCGTCAACCAGCCCGATTGTCGGTGCCCTGCCGTAGCGTGTGTCCCGAATACGCACCAGCGGAGGGACATTCGATGACCGTCGACCACGAGCGTGAACAGCTGATCAGTATCCTGGCGAGTCAGCGGGATATCTTCCGGATCACCCTGCGCGGGATCGAAGAGGACGACGCGCGGGAGCGGAGTACGGTCAGCGAGCTCACGCTCGGCGGTCTGCTACATCACGTGATCAATGTCGAGCGGCACTGGACCACGGTCCTCGTCGAGCGTGATCCGAACTCCGAATTCGATGTCTCCGGAATGGATTCCGAGTACAAGATGGGTTCGGACGAGACGGTCGAGGGGCTGTTCGCCGAGTGGGATGTGCTCGCCGAGCAGACCGCGAAGCTGATTCGTGAGCTGCCCGACCTCGAGGATTCGATCCCCACCCCGACCGCCCCCTGGGCGCCCGAGCGGGAGTGGCTGACCGCGCGCTACATCATCCTGCACATCCTGCGCGAGATCGCCCACCACTCCGGCCACGCCGACATCATTCGCGAATCCTTCGACGGCGCGAGCACCACCCACCAGCGCGCGGTCTGACAGGGGACCGGCTGGGGCGCTATGTCGGTGGTCGACAGTAGTCTGTAGCGCGTGGCAGGAGTCTTCGATCGACTGGTGGGACAGGATACGGTCGAGTCCGCGCTGACGGATGCGGCGGTGGCCGCGCGGGGTGGTGCGCTGGTCTCGTCATCGGCCATGACGCATTCGTGGTTGTTCACCGGGCCGCCGGGGTCGGGGCGTTCGGTGGCGGCCCTGTGTTTCGCGGCCGCGCTGCAGTGCACCGATGAGGGGAGTCCGGGGTGCGGGCGGTGTCATGCGTGCACGACCACCATGGCCGGAACCCATGGTGATGTGCGCCGCGTGGTGCCGGAGGGGTTGAGCATCGGCACCAAGGAGATGCGCGAGATCGTGCAGGTGGCGTCGCGTCGTCCCAGCACCGGCCGCTGGCAGGTGGTGGTGGTCGAAGATGCCGACCGTTTGACCGAAGCGGCCGGAAACGTGCTGCTCAAGGTGGTGGAAGAGCCGCCGGCCCGTACCGTCTTCCTGCTGTGCGCGCCTTCGGTCGATCCGGAGGATATTTCGATCACGCTGCGTTCCCGGTGCAGGCATGTGCATTTGGCGACGCCGTCGGTGGATTCGATCGCGAAGGTGCTGCGCGAGCGGGACGGGCTCGCCACCGATACCGCGGCCTGGGCGGCCTCGGTCAGTGGTGGTCATGTCGGCCGGGCGCGCCGATTGGCCACCGATGATCAGGCCCGAGCCCAGCGCAAACGGGCCCTGGCCCTGGTCGCCGCGACCACACGTCCGGGCATGGCGTACTCCGCCGCCGAAGAATTGGTGAAGTCCGCCGATGACGAGGCCAAGCAGATGAGCGCGGTCCGCGACGACAAGGAGCGCGACGCGCTGGCGATGGCGCTCGGCGCGGGCGGTACCGGTAAGGGTGCGGCGGGCGCGACCCGAGGTTCTGCCGGTGCGCTCAAGGACTTGGAGAAGCGGCAGAAGTCGCGCGCCACCCGGACCGGTCGTGACGCGCTGGACCGCGCGCTCATCGATGTGGCCGGACTGTATCGGGATGCGCTGGCCGTCGGTTTCGGCGCCGCGACCGTGAACTCGTCGGCGCCTGCCTCGAAAAACGGTGTCACGCTCACACATCCCGATATGGCCGACCAGATTCGAGAATTGGCGACCGATGTCCGCCCCGAGGGCCTGCTGCGCTCGATCCAGGCGATACTCGACTGCCGCGAGGCCCTGGAGACGAATGTGAAGCCCCGCTTCGCCGTCGCCGCCATGGTCGCCGGCCTGATCGCGGCCCGCTCCGCGTGACCGTCACCACCGATTTTCGCGATCCGGCACCGAGACGATAGACTCGCACCGCCGGAAGGCACGCCGCCTTAGCTCAGTCGGTAGAGCGCTTCACTCGTAATGAAAAGGTCGCGAGTTCGATTCTCGCAGGCGGCTCCAGGAAAGGCCCTCGATGCAGCAGCATCGGGGGCCTTTTGCTATGCGGTGAGGTCGAGGCTGGCGGGGATGGCGGTGAATCGAGGTCACCGAGTCCGGCCGGGCGGTGGTCGCCCAGGTCCGCGGCGACACCGGCGCCATTGTCGAGCGGGTATGCGGCACGGTCTCGGACGAGGAGCGTGCCGTCGCGGCTCGGGTGCTGATCACCATCACCGCCGGGCCGGCCGGCGAATTGGCCCATGTGTGAGGGGAATTCATCGCGCACCCGGCCGACTTGTGTTCGCGGTGACTCGAAATCTGTTCGTGGCAGCCGGGGTTTGCGAGTCTGACGGAGCCGCGCTCCGGCGGATGGCCCGGAGCCGGTGGCGTCCGGGCATCGAATAACGGTGTGGGAGGTCAAGCAGAACGATCATCCCGAAAACCTTCGACTACGCCGGGAGCTGTGGACCGCCCTCGGCGAGACAGGCAGGGCCGCCGCATGACCACCGTCTCCTCGCACGCCGCGGGTGTGTTCGACTCCCTCGCCGATGCCATCGGCAATACGCCGCTGGTCCGGCTCAACCGCGTCACCGACGAAATCACCGCGACCGTCTATGTGAAGCTCGAGTACTTGAATCCCGGTGGGAGCGTGAAGGACCGCGCTGCGCGCGCCATGCTGCTGGCCGCCGAGGAATCCGGCGAGCTGAGTGCGGGCGGGACCGTGGTGGAGGCCAGTTCGGGCAATACCGGGTTGGGTCTGGCCGCGCTGGCCGCCGCGCGCGGATATCGGACCATCGTGGTGGTGCCGGACCGGGTGAGCCGGGAGAAGGTCGCGCTTTTGCGCGCGCACGGCGCCGAGGTGCATCTGACGCCCGGCCTGCGGCCCGTCGATCATCCGGAGCATTTGCGCAGTGTCGCCCTGCGGCTGACCGCGGATATTCCGGGTGCGTGGTTCGCGGGGCAGTACGACAATCCCGCCAATCCCGCTGCCCACCGCGCCACCACGGGCCCGGAGATCTGGGCGCAAACAGGCGGGCGGATAACGCATTTCGTGGCGGGTATCGGCACCGGCGGCACCATCACCGGCAGCGGTGAGCACCTGAAGGAGGCCTCCGGCGGTGCGGTGCGGGTGATCGGTGCCGATCCGGAGAGCTCGGTGTACGGCGGTGGCGACGGTCGCATCTGGTACGTCGAGGCGGTCGGGCACTTCCTGCATCCGGAGACGGAGACCGATCTGTGGCCGGACTCCTACCATCCGGACGTGGTGGATCGGATCGAGCGGATTCCCGATGTGGAGGCGATTCGGGTACTGCACCGGCTGGCCAAGGAGGAGGGGCTGCTGCTGGGCGGTTCTTCCGGTACGGCGATCGCGGCGGCGCTGCGCGTGGCGCGCGAGCTCGGGCCGGAGGACGTGGTGGTGGTCATCGCACCGGATTCCGGTCGTGCGTATCTGTCCAAGTACTACAGCGATGAGTGGTTGGGGGCCTTGGGATTTCCGCTGACCTCGGCTGTCGAGGGGCGGACGGTCGGTGATCTCGCCGCGCTGGCCGACCCGGCCGATCCTGTGGTGGTGTCTTCCGGCGCGACCGTCGCCGAGGCGTGGCGGCTGCTCGGTTCGGGCTCGGCCCTGCCGGTGGTCCTGCAGCGCAAGGCCTCCGGATCGGCGGTGGTGGCCGAGGTGCTCGGTTCCGTCACCGCTGCGAACCTCGCTGATGCCCGCCGCGACGATCCGGTGAGTGCGCATCTGGCCGCGCCGTTGCCCACGATCGGTACCACCGAAGCGCTGGACGGCGCCGTCGCACGGCTCGCCGAGCACAGTGGGCCGGTGCTGGTGGTGCGGGAGGGCCGGGTCATTGCGCTCGTCGATGCGGCGCAGATCAAGGCCCAATACGAAGAGAACTGAGACACCGTCACCGCGCCCGATCGGGCGCGGTGACGGCATGCTCGTTACGAGACCAGGCCGCGGCCGGTGGTCAGGGGGAGATCGGTGGCGGTGAGCAGTCCGGGGCGCGCCTGGACTACGGCGGGGACGGCGCTGACCAGCCGGGCGGCGGTGCCGACGACGCCCGCCTCGGCGTGGTCGCCATTGCTGTAGAGCTGCAGGTCGAGCAGGTAGTCGGGTTCACCCTTGATTTCGACTCGGTAGCAACCCTTTCCGGCGGGCTGCGGCCATTCGGGGGCGAGATCGGGGTGCAGGCGGGTGACGTGTTCGAGGGTGAGGATTTCGCGGTCCCCGCGCACGCCGTGCACCTGGAAGCGCAGGGCGGCGGCGGTGCCGACGGCAATGGTGCGCTTGCCGACGAGGAGCTCTTGGGTGGCGGGAAGTCGCTCGAAATGCTGTGTGACGGAGTCGAGTTCGATATCGAGGGCGTCGGCGAGCTGGCGGATGACACTGCCCCAGGCGAGGGTGAGAATGCCCGGTTGCAACAGCATGGGCAGTTCGTCCAGCGCGCTGCCGAAGCCCATGATGTCGAAGACGACCTTGGGGTTGTCGTAGGTGGAGTAGTCCATGATCTCCGAGCAGATGACCTTGTCGATGCGCTCGGAGCCACTCGAAAGCAGCAGTGGCAGCCAGTCATTGGCCCAGCCGGGGTCGATGCCGTTCACCCACAGGGAGGCATTGCCCTCGATCGCGGCTTCGATGATCGGGTTGATGGCCTCGTCCGGCAGTGTGCCGTAGGGGAATTGGAGAAAGACGGGACTGCTGGAGACCACATTGATGCCGGCGCGGAGGAAGGTTTTCAGGTCCTCCACCGCTTCCAGGAGCCGGTCGTCGGCCATGGCGGTGTGGATGATGCAGTCCGGCTTCAGGTCGATGAGGGCCTGGGCGTCATTGGTTGCGAGAACACCGGTTTCGCGGTCGAGGCCCGCGAGTTCGCCGGCATCCCTACCGGCCTTGGCGTCGCTCGACACCCAGACGCCGACGAGTTCGAGCTCCGGCCGGGCGATGATGGAACGCAGGGCGCGGTGGCCGACATTGCCTGTGCTCCACTGGACTACGCGATATTTCACAGCTGGCTCCGGTTCACAGGTCGGGGAGGCCGAGTTCGAGGTTGGGCGCTTCGATGCCGCCGTCGACCTCGAGGATCTTGCCGGTGATGTAACCGCCGGCCGGCGAGCAGAGGAAGACGATGGCGGCGGCGATCTCCCACGGTTCGCCGAGACGGCGCAGCGGGGTGGCGCCCTCCATCCGGGCCTTGATTTCCGGTTGCTGCGCAACAACTTCCAGTGCGGAGGTGAGGACCGAGCCGACCGCGATGGCATTGACCCGGATGCGCGGGGACAGATCGGTGGCGGCCATGCGGGTCCAGTGCGCGAGCGCCGCCTTGGCGGTGCCGTAGGCGAGGAAGCCGCGACCGGGGGCCCGGCCCATCATCGAGGAGATGCTGACGACGGAGCCGCCGCCGGTCTTCAGCATGTGCGGGACCGCGGCCTGGGTGAGCGCGTGCGCGGTGGACACATTGAAGCGGAAGGCGTCCTCGAGGAAGTCGGGGGAGGTGGTGGTGAAGGTATTGGGCATGGTGCCGCCGACATTGTTGACGACGATATCGATGCGCCCGAGTTCGGCCGCGGCGGTTTCGGCGAAGGCGGTGACGGTGGACAGGTCCGACAGGTCGCAGGGGACCGTGACGGCGCGGCGGCCCAGGGCGCGAATCTTGCCGGCGACCTCGTCGAGTTGTTCGGGGGTGCGGGCGGCGAGCGCGACATCGGCGCCCGCTTCGGCCAGGGCCAGGGCGGTGGCGGCGCCGATGCCGCGGCCGGCGCCGGTGACGACGGCGACGCGGCCGTCCAGTCGGAAGGTATCCAGGATCATCACTCAGAGCTTTAAGAAATGATGCTTAACTGTCAAGGACGAGTTCTTTACGGGCTGGTGGGCGGCTACTCTGCACCTGTGACGACGCGTGTTTTTGGACCGAGGGAGGGATTCGCGTGGCGGTGACCGAGGCGCGGGAGCGGATCATCCTGGCGGCCGAGCGCCTGATCGCCGAGCGCGGGCAGGCGGTGCCGCTGCGTGATATCGCGGCCGCCGCCGGGCAGCGGAACAATTCGGCCATCCAGTATCACTTCGGATCGCGCGACGGGCTGATCGAAGCCGTGGTCGAACTGCGGATGGCGACCCTCGAGGTGCGGCGGCTGGAATTGCTCGCCGAGCAGGTGGGTTCGGGCGCGGGAGTGCACGCGCTGCTGGAGGCGCTGGTGGTGCCCATGTTCGAACTCAGCGAACGGCACGGCAGCAATCACTACGCGCGATTCCTCGAACAGATTCACACCCATCCGGCCGTCACCGACGCCTCCAACCTGGACAGCGAACAGCGCACCTCGGTCCGGGTGATCATGCAGCGCCTCGACGACGAGATGACCGAACTGCCGCCCCGGCTGCGCGTGCACCGGTTACGCGCGCTGCCCACCATGCTTTTCGCGCTCCTGGCCGATCATGAGCGCGCCGTGGAAGCGGGTCGCGTCGCCGCTGGTGCGGTCAGTGCCTGGGCGGAAACCATCGACATGCTGGTGGGCGCGCTCACCGCTCCAGCCAGCGAGCGTGCGCCGATCCGGTGAAATCGGCTCCGGCATAACAGCATCGGCCCGGCTCTGTCCGAGCCGGGCCGATCGCTGAATTCTCTAGCCCGCTGCTGATAGCGGCCTACTGCTGATAACCGGACGGTGGGTAATTCTGCTGTGGCGGCTGCTGAAAACCCTGCTGCGGCTGGCCGTATTCGTACGGCTCCTGATACCCGCCGGGCTGACCGGGGTACCCCTGCTGCGCGGGCGGCATCGACGGCAACTGGGTGTGCGCCGCCGGTGCCGCGTAATTCGGCTGTGGCGCATAGCCGCCCGGCTGTCCCGAGAATCCCTGCTGGACAGGCTGGGCGGCGTAGCCCGGCTGCGCGGTCGGACCGGGCTGACTCGGAAAGTCCGTTCGAGCGGGCTGACTTCCGTACCCCTGCCGGCCATTCCAAGCGGAATAGCCCTGGAACTCCGTCTGCGCGGGCTGTGCGGACATGCTTGGCCGGCCGGTGAAGTTGGGTTGTGCCGACTGACCGGCGAAGTTCGGCTGGCCGGGACCGCCCGAGAAGTCCTGCGGGGCAGGCGCTACGGCGTAGGCCTGCTGGGCGGAATTGGCTTGCCGGCCGGAGAAGGCGGGTGGGGCGGGCGGAGCTGAGAAGTTGTGGGGGGTAAGTGGGGCGGAGTAGGGCTGCTGGGCGGATAGGCCGGACAGGCTGGATTGTGCGGGCTGGGGCGAGAAATCTTGTGGGGCAGGCTGGGCGGGGTAGCCCTGGGGTGGGAGGTTCGGGTCGAACTGGGTCGGCTCCGGGGTGGCGGGTGGGGTGTCCTTCTTCTTGAAGACGAAGTAGACGCCTACCGAGATGAGGAGTAGGACCAGAACGCCGAGGAGGCCGAACATGTGGCCGATGACGCGGCCGCCGACCTTGGCGAGAATGATGATGGCGAGTGCGCCGGCGGCGGCGGAGGCGCGGGCGATTGTGCTGCTGCCTGGTTGATTCTGGCTCATGAGATGGAATTCCCCCGATCGAAAACTGTTGCGGGGGCAGCATACCCACGGTTCTGGACGAGTGTCCGTGTCCGTTCGGCCAGCTCACCATTTAAATAGGTCATATCGGACAAAGCTGTCCGGCGGTGCGTCGGGGGTGCGAAGTCGGCTGCGATCTGGCAGGTTGCGGTGGCCGCGACTACCGTTGTTCGCGTGCACACCATGCCCCCGACCGAGGTCGAACCCGCCCCCCGCCCCAGATGGCTGGGTATGGGTTTGCCGCTGCTCGCCGGGGGTGCGGTCGCGGGAGGGCTGGCGCTGCTGCATTTCCGGGACCCTCATGTGCAGGGGGCGTACGGGTTCTGCCCGTTCAAGGAGTTGACGGGGTACTGGTGCCCCGGATGCGGCGGGTTGCGTGGGCTGCACAATCTCACCGAAGGGCATGTGGTCGATGCCCTGCACAGCAATCTGCTGATTCTGCCGCTGCTGCTGGGTTTCCTCGGCTGGATGGTTACCGCGCTGGTGTACGGCTGGCAGGGGAAACCGATGCCACGGGTGCCGAAGGTGCTACCGAAGCCTGCGCTCTGGGCGCTGCTGGCGTTGGCTCTCCTATATACGGTGTTCCGCAATACGCCCTGGGGAACGTGGCTGGCCCCGGTGTAATCCGTTCGTCCCGAACTACCGGTGACCAGCCTGCCGGGCGGGCCCGGCGTGCCTGTCCGCGTAATTCCCGCCGAATCAGGGCATGCTCTCGATATGAGTGATTCTCTGAAAGACCGTGTGCGAGCGAAGCTGATCCGCCAGCTCGCGGAGGACGGGCCGGACCAGGAACACGATGACGGGCGCCAGCTTTCGGTCCAGGACGACCTGGATCTGCTGAACGCCGTCACCGACGACGACCCGTTCGTAGAGGAACTCGCCGAGCGCTACCTGGTGCCGTAACCCGCTCCCGGGAGCGCGCCGATCAGATGGCGCAGGGTGCTCCGCCCTCGGCGCTGCTGCCGAAGGGGCGGGTTTCGGGGGTGGGGTTCCAGTGGCCTTCGGTTTTGGCGTAGTTCCAGGCGGAGCCGTTCTCGACGAGGGTCGAGAGGGCGTCGATCAGGCGGTCTACGGCGGCGGCGGTGCTGCCGAGGCCGATGCTGGCGCGCAGGGCCGCGTCGACGCCGAGTCGGGCGAGCAGGGGGTGGGCGCAGAAGCGGCCGTCGCGGACGCCGATGCCGTGTTCGGCGGAGAGGTACGCGGCCACCTGGCCGGGTTCGAAACCGTCGACGGTGAAGGCGACAATGCCGACGGCATCGGTGCTGTCCCGCCAGATGCGCAGGAAGTTCACGCCCGGAACGGTTTTCAGGCCGTAGCGCAGGCGGTGCGTGAGGTACTGCTCGTGCTCGCGGACGGTGGTCTCGTCGAGTTCGGCGAGCGCGTCACACGCGGCGGCCAGCGCGGCCACGCCGAGCACATTGGGAGAGCCGGCCTCGTGCCGCTGCGGGGCGGGGGCCCATTCGACGCCGTCGGCGGTTACCGAGCGGACCGCGCCGCCGCCCGCGAGGTACGGCTCGGCGGCATCGAGCCAGTCCCGCCGGCCGACCAGTACGCCCGCGCCGAACGGCGCGTACGCCTTGTGCCCGGAGAAGGCCAGGTAGTCGATGCCGCTGGTCTGCAGATCGATGCGGCGGTGCGGTGCGAGCTGGGCGGCGTCCACCAGGATCCGGGTGCCGCACTGGTGCGCGATCCAGGCCAGCCGCTCCAGCGGCAGCAGTTCGCCGGTGACATTCGAGGCGCCCGTAATCGCAAGCAGCGCAGCGGGTTTGGAGCACAGTTCGGCTACCACGCGCTGAATGGTCTCCTCGATGGTGTCCGCGACCGGCACCACCCGGCGACCGCCTCGGATCCACGGCAGGAAGTTGGCGTGGTGTTCCACATCGAGCACCACGGTGTCGCCGGGTACGCAGGCGGCGAGCAGATTCAGTGAATCGGTGGTGTTGCGGGTGAAGACCACGACCTGGTCATCGCCGGCATTCAGGAAGCGGGCGACCGAGCCGCGGGCGGCCTCGTAGCAGTCGGTGGAGACGCGGGAGGCGTAGCCGGCGCCGCGGTGCACGCTGGCGTAGAACGGCAGCAGTTGCTGCACCCGGTCGGTGACCTGCGTCAATGCCGGTGCGCTGGCGGCATAGTCGAAGTTGGCGTAGGTGGTGGTCCCACCCTGCACGAGAGGTACCCGCAGATCACAACCGGAGACGGTGGCGAGAGCGGCACAGGACTGGTCGGCAAATGCAGTCATCACGAAATCCCATTCGGGCAAGGGACGCGCGATCAGAAAAAGAATGATCGAGAGTCCGCGCTTGCCGCGCCCGGTCGGGCGGCGGCCCGGTCGTCACCTGGAGCACCCCACCGCGGAGGAGGGTTGCCGACCAGCTAGCCAGGGCTTGACGCTGGTACTCATGACCTGATTTGGAAGGCTGGCAGATGGTCCGGGGTCTTGTCAACCCCTTCGGAAAAATCATCCGAAAGTTGGAGTGGGTGGGCCGCAAAGTTCGAATCGCGCGATCGTTGCTGACGCGTATGGTCAAGGGGAAGTTAGGGTAGCCAAAGGTGGGCGCCCCCGGTTCGAAACGAGGAGCTCGACCATGTTGGATACCGCGCCGTTCTCGACGCTCATTCGTTCCGCGACCGAACAGCAGCACACCGAGGCCGAACACTCCACCTTCATGAGCGATCTGCTGCAGGGCAGGCTCGGCGTCGAGGCCTTCTACCGCTACACCTCGCAGCTGTGGTTCGTCTACGACGCCCTCGAAAAGCATTCCGCCGCACTGGCTTCCGACCCGGTCGCTGGACCGTTCGTCAAGCCGGAGCTGAATCGCCTGGCGGCCCTCGAAATCGATCTCGCCCACCTCGGCGGCGCGAACTGGCGCGAGGAACTGGCAGCCCTGCCGTCCACCGCCGCCTACGCCGCCCGCATCGACGAGTGCGCGCGCACCTGGCCGGCCGGTTACGTGGTGCACCACTACACCCGCTACCTGGGCGATCTTTCGGGCGGACAGGTCATTCGCGGTACCGCCGAGAAGCTGTGGGACCTGCCCAAGAAGGGTGACGGCGTCCGCTTCTACGTCTTCGACGACATCTCCAACCCGGCCGCGTTCAAGCGCGAATACCGGGAGAACCTGGACGGGCTGCCGATCGCCGGTCCGGATGTCGAGCGGGTGCTCGACGAAGCTCGTCTCGCGTTCTCGATGAACACCGCTGTGTTCCGCGAACTGGGCGCGGAATTCAGCGCGCGGAACTGAATCTCTGCTGCTCGGGGGAGCCGCCGGCCATTCCCTCCGGATAAGGTCGGCGGCTTTCTATTTGTCCCCCCGCTGTACCGCGGCGCCGGCCCGGCCTTGCGCCGCAGCACCGGGTGCGCTGCCATAGAGGTGTGAGTTTCCCTCTGCTGCTGAGTTTTATCGGGCTGTGCGTACTGCTGGCCCTCACTCCCGGCCCGGATACCTTTCTGGTGCTGCGCTTCACGATGGCCGGGCGCCGCCCCGGTATCGCCGCGGCGGTCGGATCGTCGTTCGGCGGGCTGGTCTGGGCGGTGGTGGTCGCGGCGGGTGTCGCGGCGCTGCTGGAACAGTCGGCGACGGCGTATCGCAGCTTGAAAGTGATCGGCGGAATCTACCTGCTGTACCTGGGTGTTCGCGCCCTGCTCGAACACCGGCGCGGTCAGGCGGCGAGCGCCCCGGAACTCACCGCGGACGGTGCTCCGGCGCAGCGGGTGTCCGTTCGCTCGGCATTCGCTGCCGGATTGCTGTCCTGCATTTTCAACCCGAAGGTCGGGCTTTTCTATCTCGCGGTACTGCCGCAGTTCCTGTCGCAGGTGACCTTCGCGAATACGCTCGGCCTCGGCGCCATCGAATGCACCATCGCCGCAATCGAAATGGTGCTGCTGGCGGTCGCCGCCTCGCGCGCGGTGGCGCTGCTGCGCAAGCCCAAGGTGCGGGATCGGCTGGAACAGGCGAGCGCGGCCATCCTGGCGGCGCTGGGCCTCGGCACGGTGGCCTCGGCGGCCTGAGCGCGCGGTCGCCTGAGCGCGCGGTGGCTCGGGCGCAAGAGCGCCGGCTCAGTCGGCGATCTCGGCGCGGTGGTAGACGCCGTTGTAATAGACCAGCGGCCCGACGGCGGGTGCGTCCTCGGTGTTGTCGTGCACGCGCGTGACCAATCCGACCACCAGGGTGTGATCGCCGATCGGGATGAGCTGATGCACGGTGGCCCGCACCCAGATCGGAGTGCCGTGCAGTACCGGTTCGCCGCTCGGCAGGGTGGTCCACAGCGACCGGTCGGTGAAGCGCTCTTCGGCGCTGCGGCTGAATCGCTGGGCCAGATGCTTCTGATGTTCGCCGAGGAAGTGCACGACCACCGAATCGGCGTTCGACAGGGCGGTGAGGCTGGAGGAGGTCGCGGCGATATTGAAGGAGATGAGCGGCGGCTCCGCCGAGAGGGAGGCGAAGGAGGTGGCGGTGAAACCGACCGGACCGGCCTCGGAGTGCAGGGTGACGATGGTGACGCCGGCGGGATAGTGCCGCATTGCGGCCCGGTACTGCTGGGCGGTGATGCCGCTCAGGTCGTCGGGCGCTTGGAAGTCGGCGCCGTGCGTGAATAGCTCGGTGCCGGGCGGCGGAGAATCGGTCACATTCCGAACCTACGTCGTCCGGGGGCTGGATATTCCGGGGAGTGTGAAATATCGCGCGGGGGTGGAGTCTTGTGCGGAGTGGGGTGCGAGAAGTTGCGCGGATTTGGGGTCCCCCGAAACGACGGTAGGGGGTGGGGTGGGGATCAGTCCACGTCTATGGCGAGACCTGCGGTGATTCGTACTAATTCTCCAAAAGTCGTGCGGAACATCGTATTCGGATGTCCGCCCGCCGCCCACAGCTCCGAATGCCGGGCCAGTGCGGTGTCGATGAAGGTGGGCAGATTGATCGGATGCCCGACCGGGGCGACGCCGCCGACCGGCTGCCCGGTCACCTGCCGCACCATGGCGGCGGGTGCGCGGGTGAGGGTGCCTTCCAGGCGCTGACCGGTGTGATCGAGGTCGACCTGGTGTGCGCCGGAGACCAGCAGTAGCACCGGATCGTCGTCGAGCAGGAAGACCAGGGATTTGGTGATGGCCCCGATCTCCACGCCGAGGGCGTGGGCGGCATCCGCGGCGGTGTGGGTGGGTTGCGGCTGGGTGAGAATCACCCCGTGATGGCCGCGGGCGATGAGCGTGTCGGAGACTTTGGAAGCGACCGGCGGCAGGGACCTGCGCATGGCACCAGAGTAGAGCGATTGCGGTGGATGTGCGGGGTATCAGTATTCGGGGTAGCCCTCTTCGGGGCCGAGCATCCGTGTGAGGCGGATCCGGGTGATCCGCACGAGCTCGGTGACGGTGCGCTCCGAAATGGTTTCGTGCGCACACGAATCGAAGGCGCTGTCGAGTTCGGCGGGGGAGAGCGCGTGCAGTTCCCCGTCGGCGGCGGTGAGCAGGGCGTCGTGGCCGGGGTAGGGGCGGCCGTCCGCGATCTTGGCTGCCCAGGTGATGCTGCAGCAGCATTCGTACAGGGCGTGCACGGCGCGGTGCCGGGAAAATGTATTGAACCGGTCGAGGCCGATTCCGTGATGCATCAACATCGAATCTCCACACTCGGGAGTGCAGTTGGTGGACCGTTCAATCGTCCCGTTCGGGACCGCCGGTAAACCAGTGCGGCGCAGCAGATTTAGCACAGGGTTTACACCGCCCGCCCGGACCGCCCGAACCCCCGATACGCTGGACCGATGACCGATTGGAAGGCTTTCGAGGTCGAAAGCAAAGACCACATCGCGACCGTGACGCTGACCGGTCCCGGCAAGGGCAATGCCATGGGCCCGGACTTCTGGCGCGAGCTGCCGCTCATCTTCGGCGAGCTCGATGCCGATCCGGAGGTGCGGGCCATTGTTCTCACCGGCGCGGGCAAGCACTTCTCCTACGGGCTGGATCTGCCCGCCATGGCTCCGACGTTCGGCGCGCTGCTGGCCGATCGGGCGCTGGCGGGGCCGCGGACCGGGTTCCTGCGGGAGGTGCGCGTCATGCAGGCCGCGGTCACCGCGGTCGCCGATTCGCACAAGCCGGTCATCGCGGCGGTCGCGGGCTGGTGCATCGGCGGCGGACTGGATCTGATCGCGGCCGCGGATATCCGGTTGGCCAGCGCGGACGCGAAGTTCAGTCTGCGGGAGGCGAAGGTGGCGATCGTCGCCGATATCGGGTCGCTGCACCGGCTGCCGGGGATCATCGGCGAGGGGCACCTGCGTGAACTCGCGTATACGGGCAAGGACATCGACGCCGCGCGCGCCGAGAAGATCGGCCTGATCAACGACGTCTACGCCGATCGGGAGGCGACGCTGGACGCGGCCTACGCGCTGGCGCGGGAGATCGCCGCGAACCCGCCGCTGGTGGTGCAGGGCATCAAGGATGTGCTCGATCAGCCCAAGGTGGGCAAGGTGGCCGACGGGCTGCGCTACGTCTCGGCCTGGAATGCCGCATTCCTGCCCTCGGAGGATCTGACCGAGGCCATTCAGGCGGTCTTCGAGAAGCGCGAGCCGCGCTTCCAGGGGAAATGACAACTCTCGTAACCTCTCAGGGGCTTTGCCCCTGAAACCCCGTCCGAGGTCCGGCGCTGCTCTCCAGGTCCGGCAAACACGTTGCTAACGCTGGTCACCGAGACCGCTTGCGCCGCAAGCGGTCTCGAGTGGTCTCCGAGCCCTGACGCTGGGCCGGAAAAGGACTGCCAACCTCCGGTTCGACGCCTATCGTGGTGCGAGGGATCGGGAGGTTGAGCATGGCGACATCCGAGGTGACCGAATCGACCGGGGAGGGTGGGTTCACCCATCGGCAGATTCTGGTGATTCTGAGCGGGCTGCTGCTCGGCATATTGCTGGCCGCGCTCGACCAGACCATTGTCTCCACGGCGATCCGCACCATCGCCGATGATCTGAACGGGTATTCGCTGCAGGCCTGGGCGACCACCGCGTACCTGATCACGGCCACCCTGGCCACGCCGCTGTACGGCAAACTCTCGGATATGTACGGGCGCAAGCCCTTCTATCTCGCCGCCATCAGCATCTTCCTGATCGGCTCGCTGCTGAGCGCGTTCTCGCAGTCGATGTACGAACTGGCCGCGTTCCGGGCGCTGCAGGGGCTTGGCGCGGGCGGGCTGATGTCGCTGGCGCTCACCATCGTCGGCGATATCGTGAGTCCGCGCGAAAGGGCCAAGTACCAGGGCTATTTCCTGGCGGTGTTCGGCACCTCCAGCGTGGTCGGGCCGGTGCTCGGCGGGCTGTTCGCCGGACAGGACAGCATTCTCGGCATTGCGGGCTGGCGCTGGGTATTCCTGGTGAATGTGCCGATCGGGCTGTTCACCCTGGTGGTGGTGACCCGCGCACTGCATCTGCCGGTGCGGGAGCGGTCACTGGACCGGGTGGACTACTGGGGCGCGGCGGTGCTGGCCATCGCGCTCACGCCACTGCTCATCGTGGCCCAGCAGGGGCGCGAATGGGGTTGGGGCAGTGTGCGATCGGTGCTCTGCTACGCGGTGGGGGCGGTCGGCGTGATCGTCTTCATCTGGGTGGAGCGAATGCTCGGGGACGCCGCGCTGATTCCGCTGCGTATTTTCCGGAACCGCACCTTCGCGCTCGGCGTGGTGATCTCGTTCGTGGTGGGCGCGGGCATGTTCGGCGGAATTCTGCTGCTGCCGCAGTATTTACAGGCGGTGCGCGGAGCCAGTCCGATGATCGGCGGCCTGCAGATGATGCCCATGGTGCTGGGCATGATGATCGGCTCGGTGGTCTCCGGGCAGCTGATCTCGCGGACCGGCCGCTACCGGGCGTACACGCTGATCGGCGCGGGCATGATCACCCTCGGCCTGTTCCTGCTGCACTATCTGCGCGCCGATACCGCGTACTGGATCGTGGCGCTGTTCATGCTGTGCGTGGGATTCGGGCTGGGCAATCTCATGCAGCCGCTCATCATCGCGCTGCAGAATGCCTTGCAGCCCAAGGATATGGGCGTCTCGACGGCCGCGGCCACCTTCTTCCGGCAGATCGGCGGCACACTGGGCGCGGCGGTATTCCTGTCCGTGCTGTTCACCAGGCTGGCGCCGAATATCCGCACCGAACTCGTTGCGGCGGGCCATGATCAGAAGTTCCAGCAGGCGCTGCTCACCGGCAGAACCGACGGCAATCCGGCGGATATGGCGCTATCGCAGGGTTTACTGAATCACGACACCTCGGCCGCGCAGCACGTGCTGGCCGACAGTTCGGTGATTCAGCGGTTGAATCCGGTGCTGGCCGAGCCTTTCCAGGTCGGCTTCGCGGAATCGCTGTCCACGGTGTTCCTGACCACCTCGGCGGTGGCACTGGTGGCGCTGGTGCTGGTCGCGTTCTGGAAAGAGGTGCCGCTGCGCACCACCGTGGGCGATGCCCCGGCCGAACCGGCTGCCGGCATCGGCTGATCATCCGAAAACAGCAGTGGGTGGCGCGTTTCCGCGCCACCCACTTCGTCTAACAGGCGAAATCAGTGCTCGCCCTGGTCCTTCAGCCGCTGGACCGCCTCGACGTACAGGCTCTCGGCCTTGTCGCGGCCTTCCCAGCCTTCGACCTTGACCCACTTGCCGGGCTCGAGGTCCTTGTAGCGCTCGAAGAAGTGCGCGATCTCCTTGCGCTGGAACTCCGGGATGTCCTCGACGTCCTGGATGTGGTCCCAGCGCTTGTCGCCGGCGGGCACCGCCACGACCTTCTCGTCGCCGCCGGCCTCGTCGCTCATGATCAGCACGCCGACCGGGCGGGACTCCACGAGAACACCCGGGAACACGGGCTCGGGGAGCAGCACCATGCAGTCCAGCGGATCACCGTCGGAGCCGAGGGTGTTCTCGATGTAGCCGTAGTCGGCCGGGTACATCATCGGGGTGTAGAGGTAGCGGTCCAGACGAATCCGACCGGTCTTGTGGTCTACCTCGTACTTATTGCGCTGACCCCGGGGGATCTCGATGAGGACGTCGAACTCCACGTCATCTCCTTCTTCGGTGCGTGTATGGCTGCCGACTCGCCAGCTCGTTCGGGGGAACGACTGCGCAACGAGGATAGTGTGGTGCCCGGGTACGTGGGTCCGGCAGGGACGCTCGGGCCTATCCCCATCACAGGTATCAGGGAGACAGCGGCAGGTGGCTCGGAACAAGCAGAACATCGGTGGGCTGGAAGCCAAGCGGCGTCGCAGAACCTGGATCGTAGTGGCATCCGCCCTGGTCGTTGTGGTGGGTGTGGCTGCCGGGGTGATCGTGACGCTGAAACCGTGGACGGAGGAATTCCGGCACGGAGGTTTGACGATCGCCGCGCCGCCCTCGCCGGTCAAGCCCTTGCCGCAGGTCGCTCCGGCGCCCGCGACCGCACCGGCCCCGAGCGCGAAAGGCCTGGCAGCGGCCCTCGCGCCGGTGATCGGCACCCCGGATCTGGGCATCTTCGCCGGATCGGTGTCCGATGCCGACAGCGGGAATGTGCTGTGGACCGCCGATCCGGACAAGCCGATGATTCCGGCCTCCACCGCCAAGGTGCTCACCACCGCAGCGGCCCTGCTCGCGCTGCCGCCCGATCACCGGGTGACCACGCAGGTCGTCGCGGGGACGGCGCCCGGTGAGATCGTGCTCGTCGGCGGCGGCGACCCCACGCTGACCGCGCAGCCGGACGGCAAGGGCTACTACACGAACGGCGCGCGACTGTCGGATCTGGTGACGCAGCTGAAGAATTCCGGTCATCGGGCCGACAGCATCGCGGTCGACACCTCGGTCTTCACCGGATCCCCGATGGCGCAGGGCTGGGATCCGGCCGATATCGCGGGCGGTTCCATCGCGCCCATCGATTCGGTCATGATCGACGGCGGCCGGCAGAGCGCGCTGAAGGATTACTCCCCGCGCAGTGCCACACCGGGTTTGGACGCGGGACGGCAGCTGGCCACCGAACTGGGCATCGATCCCGGCAAGGTGCATCTGGGCACGGCGCCCGCGGGCGCCGCGAAACTCGCCTCCGTGCAGTCCGCGCCGCTGCGGGATCGGTTGCGCGACATGATGGTTGACTCCGACGATGTGCTCGCCGAGGCGATCGGCCGCGAAATCGCCCTGGCCACCGGCTCGGAGGCCTCGTTCAACGGGGCGGTGAACGCCATGGCCACGACCCTGCGCGCGGCCGGATTCGATACCACCGGCCTCACCCTGCACGATGCCAGCGGGCTCTCGGTGGACGACACCATTCCGCCGCGGCTGCTGGACCGCATCGTCACCGTCGCCGCGCTGCCGAACAATGGTGGCGGACAAGCGAATTCATCCGGTGTCAGTGCCGCGGGCGCGGCCGACGATCCGCTGGCGACCCTGCTCGACTATCTGCCCGTCGCCGGCGCCACCGGCACGCTGTCGGACCGCTACACGGGCCAGGACCGGGTGGGCGCGGGCTGGGTCCGGGCCAAGACCGGAACTCTGGACGTGGCAAGCGCGTTGGTGGGGTATGTGCTGGACCACGATGGGCGCGTACTCACCTTCGCGTTGATGTCGAATCAGCGGCTGCCCGAACAGAGCCGCCCGGCATTGGACGCCATCGCGACCACACTGCGCAATTGTGGCTGCTCCTGACGGGTGGATGACTATGACCGGACCCGAACTCCCTGCCGCCCGGCCGGGCGCTGATGATCGTGGAGAGGCGCTGGTGAGCACCGGAATTCGCGAACTGCCCCGCCCCGCCAAATCCGGGCTGGCCGGTTCCGTCGATTGGAGCCTGGCCGCCCGCACCGGCACCCTGCTGGTGCCGTCGGGGCCGAAGACCTCCCGGTATTCCGCCGAACAGGCGGTGGTCGAGCTGGCCGAATCCTCCCGGCGGGCCGAGGGCCCGGTGCGCGAGGTGAGCCGGTTGCTCGACAGCTCCGCGATACCCGAGGCTCGCATCGTTGACCGCCCGGGCTGGATCGCCGCGGCCGCCGAATCCATGGCGCAGCTCACCGGAACCGGCGTCGAATCCGGTGAGAAGGGCAGATTCGCCGGGAAACCGGCGGGTGTGCAGGCCGGGGCCATGCTGGCCTTCCTGTCCACCGCCATTCTCGGCCAGTACGACCCGTTCAGCGGGCCCGACGGCACCCTGCTGCTGGTCGCGCCGAACATCATGGCCGTGGAACGCGCACTCGGGGTGCCGCCCAGCGACTTCCGGCTCTGGGTATGCCTGCACGAGGTCACCCACCGGGTGCAGTTCTCCTCCGCGCCCTGGCTGGCCGACTACATGCAGCGCAATGTCGAACTGCTCGGCGAGGCCGGGGACGAGCCCATGGCCGATGTGCTCGGCCGCCTGGCCGAGGCCGTGCGGGATCGCCGCCGCGGGATCGAGGATCCGGCCGGCGGCATGGTCGGACTGCTGCGCGCCACCCAGGCCGAACCGCAGCGCGAGGCCCTGGACCGGCTGCTCATGCTCGGCACCCTGCTGGAGGGTCACGCCGACCACATCATGGATGCGGTCGGCCCGGCCGTGGTCCCGTCGGTCACCCGCATTCGCTCGGCCTTCGACCAGCGCCGCAAGCGGCCCGGCAATCCGCTGCAGCGACTACTGCGCGCGCTGCTGGGCATGGATGCCAAAGTGGCGCAATACGTTCGGGGCAAGGCCTTCGTCGACGAGGTGGTGGACACCGTCGGCATGGAACGCTTCAACACCATCTGGACCGACGCCGAAACCCTCCCGCGCACCGACGAGATCGGCGAACCGCAGCGCTGGGTCACCCGCGTCCTGGGCTGAGCCACCCGGGGGGACTCCGGCCGTGCCGGTGCCGAGTGGGCTGAACAGGCTATGTGCCGGGTCGATGAGCGGTGCGGGCGTGCGACGATCGGGGCGTGAACTCTCGTCCTCGGCTGCCTGAGACGCGTGCGGCGCTGGAAATGCGTCATGCCGTGCGGGATTGGCTGAGCCGGTATGCCCCGGTGGGGGTGGCGGCGATCGGACTGTCGGGCGGGGCGGACTCGCTGGCATTGACCGCTGCCGCCGTGGCGGAGGCCGAGGCCGTGGATGCCCTTGTCGTGGATCACCGATTGCAGGACGGGTCGGGCGCTGTGGCGGCGGAGGCTGCCGCCACAGCGCTGCGTCTGGGCTGCCGCACGGCACGGGTGCTTGCCGTCGAGGTCGGGAGTGCCGGTGGCATCGAGGCGGCGGCCCGGCGGGCGCGCTATGCGGCGCTGGACGAGGCTCGGGACGGGCTGCCCGTACTGCTCGGGCACACCCTCGACGATCAGGCCGAAACCGTGCTGCTCGGATTGGCGCGCGGGTCCGGCGGCCGCTCGATCCAGGGCATGACGGAGTTCGCCGAACCGTGGGGCCGGCCGCTGCTGGGCGTGCGGCGCGAGGTGACCCGGCAGTTGTGCGCGGAGCTCGGGCTGACGCCCTGGGAGGACCCGCACAACAGCGCGCCGGAGTTCACCCGGGTCCGGCTGCGCACCGAGGTGCTGCCGCTGCTGGAGGAGGTGCTCGGCGGGGGAGTGGCGGCCGCACTCGCGCGCACCGCGGCCCAGCTGCGGGAGGACGGCGCAGCTCTGGATGCGATCGCCGAGAATTTGCTGGAGGCGGCCCGTGATGGCAGTGGGCTGATGCTCGAGACGCTCGCCACTGCCGAGCCCGCGCTGCGGCGGCGCGTCATTCGCGCCTGGCTGCTCGGCGGCGGCGCAAAATCATTGACCGACAGCAATTTACGAGCGGTGGAGGCGCTGGTCACCGACTGGCATGGGCAGGGCGGGGTCGCGGTGTCCGGTTCGGTCACCGGGACCAGGTTGGTTGCCGCGCGTGAACATGGCAGGCTCATACTGGGCTCGGACCACGGCGAATCTGATCGGGGTCGACATCATCACTGAAGGGAAACCAGCGGACGTGTACGGGGATGACATCGCGTCAGTGCTGATCAGCGAAGACCAGATCGCGGAAAAGATCGACGAGCTGGCCGCCTTGGTCGCCAAGCGTTATCCCGCCGATTCCCCCGAGGGTGATCTGCTGCTGGTGGGTGTGCTCAAGGGCGCCATCTTCTTCATGACCGATCTGGCCAAGAAGCTGACCGTGCCCACCCAGATGGAGTTCATGGCGGTCTCGTCCTACGGGTCCTCCACCTCGTCCTCGGGCGTGGTGCGGATCATGAAGGATCTGGACAAGGACATCGCCGGGCGCAATGTGCTGATCGTCGAGGACATCATCGACTCCGGTCTGACGCTGTCCTGGCTGCTGCGCAATCTCTCCAGCCGCAATCCGGCCTCGCTCGAGGTCGTGACGCTGCTGCGCAAGCCGGACGCACTGCGCACCCAGGTGGACGTGATGGCGGTCGGTTTCGATATCCCGAACGAGTTCGTTGTCGGATACGGCCTCGACTATGCCGAGCGGTACCGCGATCTGCCCTATATCGGCACCCTGGACCCGAAGGTCTACGGCGGCTAGAAACTCTCCGCGGCGGCCGCTTCCGGCGCCTGGAATCGATCTTCGCGGCCGAGCCGCCTGCCCATCGGGCGGGCGGCTTTTGCCTTGATGTGAGGAAACTCACTCCGTCTCGGAGGTTAGCGCGCGGACGGTAGCCAGGTGCTGTTGCTGGGTGTCGGCGGTGGAGTCGCGCCGGTCGGCGGGGGTGTGTAGCGTGCTTTGTGTTACTGCTGGTCACATGTCCGTATGGATTCCGGGGTCGCTCACAAGGCGCAATGGCCAGGAGTTCGCGGTGCCGGTTACCGGAATGTTTCGGGCTGGACCTATGCTGTCTGTAACAAACCTGACGGCTGTTTTCCGCTTCTCATTCAAACTTTTGGGTCGGATACCGCTGGTAATTCAAGACCGATTCTGATAGCAAGGGGCTATGGACCCGCATTTGCGCGACCTGCGGTATTTCGTCGCCGTCGCTGAGGAACTGCATTTCACCAACGCCGCCCAGCGGTTGCACATCGCACAGCCGACGCTGTCCCGGCAGATTCGGCAGCTGGAGCGTCAGCTCGACGTGGTCCTGTTCGACCGCAATCAGCGCAGTGTGGCACTGACTGTCGCAGGCAAAGAACTGCTCGAGGGCGCCCGGCGCATCCTCGAGCTCTGGGAGGTCACCAACGTGGCCCTGCAGGAGGCCGGTGAGGTGCTGCGCGTAGGCATCCAGTCCTCCATCGGGCGCGGGCTGATCACGGATCTGGAGAGCGCCAGCGGGCATCGGCTCGCCCTGCACTCCGCGTCCTGGACCGACCCGTCCAGTGGCCTGGCGGGCCGCCAGGCGGATCTGGCGCTCATGTGGCTGCCGGTACCCGATACCGGCCGCTACCGCTGGCAGGTGTTGCGTACCGAGCCACGGTGGGTGCTGCTGCCGGAGAACCACGCACTGGCCAACCAGGAGACCATCGAATTCGCGGATCTCGCCGACGAAGCCTTCGTCGCGATGCCCGCCGAAGCCGGTGCGGCCCGCGACTTCTGGCTCGGCGCCGACGCCCGCGGCGGTCGCCAGGCCAAGATCGGCGCGGAAGCGGCCACCGCCGAGGAGCGCCTCGAGGCGGTCTCCCTCGGACTCGGTGTCTGCCTGCTCGCCGAGAACAATGTGCCGATGTACCGCTGGCCCGGCCTGACCGCACGACCCGTCTCCGGACTGGCGCCGTGCGAACTCGCCGTCGCCTGGCGTGCCGACGATGATCGCCCGACCATCCTCGAGTTCGCGGCCCGCGTACTCGAAGGCGGTTTCGCCGATCGGGAGCCGGTCGCCGCACAGTAGCGACCGAGCCCGAGCGGGCGGCGGCAATGAGTCGGAGGCAATGCCGCCACCGTGAGGGCAACAGCGACAGAGGCAGTCCCGCCTGAGCCGGCGGGACTGCCTCTGTCGTCTGCGGATGCTTATGCGCCGGCGGCCGCCTGCGCGGGCGCGGTGCGCTGCCACGGTTGTGCGGCTTCCAGCTGAGCTGCCAGCTCGAGCAGCGTGCCCTCGCTTCCGGGCGGGCCCGCCAGCTGCGCCGCCAAGGGCGTGCCGGTGCGCGGGTGCACACCCATCGGCACCGAGATGGCGGGCCAGCCGACCAGATTCCACAGCGGTGTGAACGGTGAGAACCGCACGCTGGCAGCAACATTGGCCAGCCACGGCCGGGAATGCCAGCGGCGGGCCCGGGGCGGCGGCCCCGCGAGCGTGGGGGTGATGACCAGGTCGTAGCGCTCGAAGTAATCGAGCAGGCGGGCCTCCACCCGATCCACCTGGGCCGGGCGCAGGAAGCCGGATTTCAGCACCAGCCTGCCCAGCGCCACATGGGTGCGGGTGCGGCGCTGCAGCAGCGCCGGATGCGGGACGACGTCGGCCTCACGCGCGGCATTGGCCAGCCAGCGCAGCGCGAGCGCGAAAGTCGCACCCTGATAGGGGAGTTCGGCCACACCGATGGTGTGCCCGGCGAGCGACGCGGCGGAGGCGGCGCGATCGGCGGCGGCGATCCAGGCGCGATCCACCCGGGACAGCGCGATCGGCGGCGCGGTCGCCAGGCCGATGCGCAGCGTCTTGGGCGAACCCAGTTCGGCGAGCGCGGGACGGTCCGCGAGCACCGACAACATCAGCGCGGCATCCGCGACAGTGGTTGCCAGCACCCCGTTTTCGGTCATGCCGCCCCATGAATCCACGCCGACGTCGGCGGGCACCAGACCGCGGCCGGGCTTCATGCCGACCACACCGCAGCAGGCGGCGGGAATGCGCACCGAACCCAGGCCGTCGTTGCCGTGCGCGACCGCGAGCATGCCGGAGCCGACCGCGGCGCCGGAACCGCCCGACGAACCGCCCGCGCTGAAGCGGGGATTCCAGGGACTGCGGGTAATGCGATCCGGGGTATCGGTCACACCCCAGAGACCGAATTCGGGAACCGTGGTGAGGCCGACGACGACCGCGCCGGCCGACCGTAGTCGGCGCACGATCACATGGTCGGCGGCGGCGGGCGCGTCCGTGCCCGCCCGCGAACCGGCCCGGGTCACCTCGCCCTCCACATCGATATTGTTCTTCACCGCGACCGGCACCCCGGCCAGCGGCAGCACATCCAGATCCGGGCGCTCGGCCAGCGCGCGCGCCTCGGCGCGGGCGGCATCGTCGCGAACCACGCTGAAGGCGTGCAGTTTCCGGTCCTGCGCGTGAATACGGCCCAGGGCCTGTTCGATCATCTGTTCGGCGGTCACCGAACCGTTCTGCACGGCGGCGGCGATGCCGATCGCGGTCGTGGTGTCCAGCGGCGGGAGGGAGTCCAGCGCGGTATCGGCCGCATCCGACTCTGCGGGGTCCGGCGCGCCCGAATCCGGGAGGGCCGGTGCGACCGAGTCATCGGGGGCTGCGTAGACCGAATCCGCGGGGACCGCTGCGGCGAGAGCCGGGGAATCGAGGACTTCGGGGGCCGGGGCGAGGGGGTCGGCGGGGAGGGGGGAGGTCGAGCCGGTGTCGTTCTTATCGGTCTTATCGTTCGCATTCACTGCTGCCTCGCTCACCGCGGTGAGCCCCGCTAGCGCGGTGCCCTCGTCGTACATGCTGGTGTTCCCCCGTCGCCTCGAGTTCGAAATCGGGTGATCCGCTGTTCAGCCGCAAGTTATCATTCCGGCAATTGCTCGGGGATGATGATGTCGGGTGTGGCGGATTATTATCCGTACTCGAGCCAGAGGGATGCGGACATGGCTTCAGGTTCCGAGCAGCGCTCCGGCCGTCACTCGGCCGGAACGGAATTCAGTGTGATCGCGGCCTTCACCGCGGCCTGGGGCGCGGGCGCCGCGCCGCCGGAGATCGCCGATTTCCTGCCCGATGCCAGCGCCCTGCGCCGCGCCGCGCTGCTGGACCTGATCCGGGTGGATATGCGCCACCGCTGGCTGCGCCGGCCGGGCGCGACGCCCGATCGGCAGCCCAAACGGCTCACCGAATACTGTGCGGCCTTCCCCGAACTCACACCGGCGGATCTGCCCGCCGGGCTGGTGTACGAGGAATTCGTCATTCGCCGCCACAGCGGCGCCCGCGTGGACCCGCGCGACTGCCTGCGCGAATATCCGGATCAGGCGTCCGAACTGCGGGAACTGCTCAATGCCGATGACGAGGACCAGAGCACGCGGCGTGCGGCCCTGGAGGAATCCACCCGGGCCGGCCTCGGCGATTCCGCGTCGGAGGAGGAGACGGCGGCGGGCGGGGACGAGTCCACCCGTGCGGGGGCGCCGTCCGAGGAATTCACCCGGGCCGCGCAGGTGCTCGACGAGCTCACCCGCGCCGCCGGGGACGATTTCGGCGAATCCACCTTCATCGGCCGTCCACTCGATGAATCCAGCCGGGGCACAGGGGAATTCGGTGAATCGACACGCGCCGGGAATCCGCTCGACGGGGACAGCACACGGGTTCCGGAACCCGGCGAACTCACCCAGCACACCGATGCCGCGCAGCCGACCCTGCAACCGGAGGACGACACCCGCGCCACCGGCGGCGGTCTCAGCGCACCCGAAACCGGGGAACTGCTCGACCGTATCGAAATCGGCCAGAGCATAGACGATTTCGATCTGCTCACGCAGTTGGGCAGCGGCGCCTTCGCGCGGGTGTTCCTGGCGCGGCAGCGGTCGCTGCAGCGGCTGGTGGCGGTGAAGGTGTCGGCCGATCACGGGACCGAACCGCAGACGCTCGCGCAGCTCGATCACGACTACATCGTGCGGGTGTTCGATCAGCGGATCATCTCCGGTATCCGCACCGAATCCGGGCGGCGGCTGCGGCTGCTGTACATGCAGTTCCTGCCCGGCGGCACCCTGCTCGGGGTGCTGCGCTGGGTGCGCGCCACCCCGAACGCCGAACGCAGCGGGCAATTGCTGCTCGACGCCGTCGACGCCGCCATGGAGGAGAAGGGCGAGATCCGGCCCACCGACTCCAGTGTGCGCGCCGAGCTCGCCGGGCTGGATTGGCCGGAAACCGTTGCCTGGCTGGGCCGTAGGCTCGCCGAAGCGCTCGACTACGCCGACGGGCACGGGGTGCTGCACCGCGATGTGAAGCCCGCCAATGTGCTGCTCTCCGCCGAGGCCGTGCCGAAACTGGCCGATTTCAATATCAGCTTCAGCCGCAATCTCGACGATGCCAGCCCGGTGGCCTACTTCGGCGGATCGCTGTCCTATATGTCGCCGGAACAGCTGGAGGCCTGTCACCCGGGGCGCGCTCGCGCCGCCGCCGACCTGGACACCCGCGCCGACATCTTCTCGCTCGGCGTGGTGCTGTGGGAATTGCTCACCGGCGCAAAACCATTCGACGATTCCACCGCCGGACCCGGCGACCACGGCGACCGCACCACCCTGGAGGCCATGCTGGACCGCAGGCGCGGCGGGGTCGATGCGGCAGCGCTGGAACGGGTGCCCGGCGACTGCTCGGCCGCACTGCGGCGGGTGCTGCTCACCTGCCTCGCGGCCGATCGCGAGGACCGCTGGAGCAGTGGCGCGCTGCTCGCCGCCCAGCTGGAGATGTGCCTGGACGAACGCGCCCGCAATCTGGTCGACCCGCCGCCGCACAGTTGGCGGATGCGGTTGCGGCCGTGGCTGATTCCACTGGTGACCATTGCCGTCGCGATCCCGAACCTGATCGCCACCGTGTACAACATCATGCACAACAACACGCTGATCATCGACCGCCTCCCGGCCGATGCCCAGCACACGTTCACGCTCGTCACCGCGACGGTGAACGCGCTGTTCTATCCGGTCGGCATCGCACTGATCATCTACCTGTGCCGGTACGTGATCTCGGTGCCGCGCGGTCTGCGCAAGGGCCGGGTCTACGATCCGGAGACGCTGCGGCGGGCCCGCGCCGATGTCCTGCTGTGCGGGGAACGCATTTCGTTCGTGGTGTTCTCGGCGTGGGTGCTGGCGGGCATCACCTTTCCGGTCGCCCTGCGCCTGGCCACCGGTGAGATACCGACCCGCGGCATGGTGCACTTCGTGGTGTCGATCGTGGTGTGCGGCGCCATGGCCGTCGCGTATCCGTTCTTCCTGGTGACCTTCTATCTGGTGCGCTGCATCTATCCGATATTCCTGCGGCACGGCGATATCAGCGCCGAGGATGCGGTCTGGCTGCGCCGGCTGGGCCGCCGCTGCACCACGTATCTGGCGGTGGCGGCCTCGGTGCCGCTGCTCGCCGTGGCGGGCGTGACCTTCCTGCCGCCCACCGACATTCCGCTCGTGATCGTCGCGGTGCGGGTGCTCAGTGTCGGCGGGATCGTGGCATTCGTGGGCGTATATGTGCTGTTCCGGGCCCTCGAGGCCGATCTGCAGGCGCTGGAGCGCGTGGTGGCGCCGGGGCATCGGGTGCATCATGCCGGGGAACCGACGGGTACCGGATCGTGAACGAGTCTCCGGGACTGGCGGTCTCGCGTTTCGCCGCCGACTGGGAGTCCACGCTGCGCGGTGACCGCGAGGCGCCGCCGCGACTGGAAGGGTATGTGCCCGAAGGCCGGGCGCTGCGGCTGGACGTCCTCACCACGCTGGTGCGCATCGATATGCGGCAGCGGTGGCGGCGGGCCGGGCTGGAAAAGCGAATCGCGGACTACCACAGCGAATTTCCCGAACTCGGCGACAGCCCGGAGTTCGCCGATCTGGTGTGCGAGGAGTACCAGGTCCGCAGCCGCTACCGGCCCCTGGACATCGACGCCTTCACCGCCGAATACCCGGAGGTCGCAGGTGAGATCCGCCGCCGCTTCGCCGACGGCGACAGTTCGGCCCCGACCCCGGCCCCCACCCTCCCGGAGGGCATCGAAATCGGCCGCAGCCTGGACGATTTCGACCTGCTCACCGATCTGGGCGGCGCCGAGAACAGTCGCATGTTCCTGGCCCGCCAGCGCTCCATGCAGCGCCTGGTCGCCGTCCGCGTCGAACCCGGCGGCGACAGCGACGCCCCCACCGTCGCCCAACTCGACCACCACTACATTGTCCGCGTCTTCGATCAGCGTCTCATCGCCGACGGCAGCACCGGAAAACCCTTGCGCCTGTTGTACATGCAGTACCTCCCCGGCGGCACCGCCGAAGGCGTCTTCACCCTCCTGCGCGCCCAGCGTGCAGCAGCGCACTCCGGTCCAGCGGCGTCTGCGGCTGCGAAGACGCCTGGAGCTGCGGAAGACGCGGGCGCCGATTCGGAGTCCGAAACCCCCGGGGAGGATCGTGTCGAAGCTGCCCAGGCCGCCGGCGGGCGCGGGATCGGCGTGGACGCCGGAGACGGTGCGGGCGAGGCAGATTCGGCGGACGCTCCCATTCGTGCCGACGCGGGTGTCGGTGCGGCGGCGCGGGGGACGGCGTTCGGTGGTGGGCTGCTGCTGCGGGCGGTGGATGCGGCCATGGAGGAGCGGGGGGAGATTCGGCCGGCGGATTCCCGGGTGCGGCGGGATATTTCGGCGCTGAGCTGGCCGGAGACGGTGGCGTGGGTGGGGCGGCGGTTGGCGGAGGCGCTCGATCATGCCGAGCGGCACGGGGTGCTGCATCACGATATTCGGCCCGGCAATGTGCTTTTCACGGCGGAAGGCGTGCCGAAGCTGGCGGATTTCGCGCTCGGGGCGCTGTATTGGAATACCGGGCTGCCCGGGGCCGCGGGCGTGACGGCCGACGATCCGGCCGGGCTGCGCTGGCGGTCGCCGGAGGCGCTCGCGGCCCGGCTCGATCCCACCGCGGCGCTGCCCGATACGCGCAGCGATATCTATTCGCTCGCCGTGCTGCTGTGGGAAATGCTCACCGGCACAGCACCCTTCGATGATCCGGCGCCGGACGGGGCGCCGGGGCACGAGGTGGTGACCGGCATGCTGGCGCGACGGCAGGCGGGCGTCCCGGAGTCCGCGCTCGGCGCACTGCCCGCGGACACCCCGGCCGCGCTCCGGCGCGTACTGCTGGAATGCCTGCACCCCGAACCCGAGCACCGCTGGCAGAACGGCGCGGACCTGGCCGGACAGCTGGATCTGTGCCTGGACTCCCGCGCCCGCGACCTGGTGGACCCGCCGCCGCAGAGCCTGCGCGTGCGGGCCCGGCGCTGGCCGGTGCTCATCGCGGCCGTCTGCGTCGGGCTGCCGAACGCGCTGGCGAGCATGTACAACATCCGGCTCAATCAGAGTCTCATCGTGGACCGGATGCCGGTCGCGGATCAGCACCGCTTCGAGACGGTCGCGCTGGTGAACAATGCCATCGCCTTCCCGCTCGCCGCGCTGCTGCTGTTCTGGCTGGCCCGCCGGCCGCTCACCGTGTCCTACCGGCTGGCGCACGGCCGCCGGTACAGCGCCGCCGAACTGGCGCGGGCCCGCTCCGACACCCTGCTGATCGGGGAGCGAGCGGTGTGGGTGCCGTTCGCGGCCTGGATGATCGCCGGGGTGGTGTGGCCGCTGGCGCTGTCGGCCGCGGGGGCGCATCTGCCGCGGCACACCTTCGCGCATTTCCTCGCGGCCCAACTGGTCTGTGCGGCTATCGCTTTGGCGTATCCGTATTTTCTGATCACGGTGTATTCGGTGCGCTCGCTGTATCCGCAGCTGCTGGCGCGCGGTGCGGTGGGCGCGGCCGACCGGCGGCAACTCACGGCGCTGGCCCGGCGCAGCAGCGTGTATCTGGCCGCGGCGGCCTCGGTGCCCCTGCTCGGCGTGGCCACCGCGACCTTCGTCTCACCGGTGGATCTGGAACTGGTGATCGTGCCCGTGCGGTGGTTGAGCGTGGGCGGCATCCTGGCCTTCGTGCTCTCCTACCGGCTGTTCCGGGTACTCGAAGAGGACCTGCGGGCACTGGTGCGCGCCATACCCCGGGGCGCCCCGTGATTACGTAAGGTTGGCCCCCGTGAACCGCGGCAGTGTCGAAACTTCCCTGGCGGAACTCGCGGCGCGTATCCGGCGGCGGGCGGACGGTTTTCCCGGCCGGTTCGTCCTCGGGATCGCCGGGCCGCCCGGTGCGGGCAAATCCACTCTCGCCCGCGGCATTCGGGATGAACTCAATCTGGCGGCGGGCGAGGCGATCGCCGAAGTCGCGCCCATGGACGGCTTCCACCTCACCAATGCGCAATTGGTCGCGCTCGGGGATATGGGACGCAAGGGTGAACCCGACACCTTCGACGCCGGGGCGTACGTCGACCTGCTGCGGACACTGCGCGGCACGCCCCTCGGCAGGCCGGTGCCCTGGCCCACCTACAGCCGTGAAACCCACGAACCCGTCCCCGGCGGCGTCGTTTTCGACCGGCAGACCATCGCCATCACCGAGGGCAACTATCTGCTGCTCGACGACGACATCAGCCCCGGCTGGTCCGCCGTCCGGCCGCTGCTCGACGAGACCTGGTACCTGGACGTCCCGCGCCCGGTCATCGAACAGCGACTGCTGCGCAGGCATATTCGCGGCGGCCGCACCCCGGAAGCGGCGAAAACAAAAGTCGCGCAGAGTGATCTGGTCAATGCGCGGCTCGTGGAGGGCACCCGGCTGCGCGCCGATCTGGTGCTGCGCAAAGCCGGGCGGGCCTACCGCATCGTCTAGCGGCGCATCCAGGCGCGCGTGCCCGCCGAAGCGCAGGACCGGGCGGCCACCTCCGCCGCATGCCGCAGTGCGAGCGGGAAAGGCTCACCCGCGGTGTGGAAGTGGCAGAACGCGCCGTGCAGGATATCGCCCGCGCCGAGCGTATCCACCGCCTCGGTCGCCGGGACCGCGATCGTGCCGCGTTCGCCCGGCATCGAGTACGTGATCGGTTGTGCGCCATGGGTGATCGCGACCTGCGGTACGCCGGCGCCGTGCAGGTGGTCGAATACCGCATCATCCGAATCCGCCGGCACCCCGGGCGGTGTGAAGGCGGCTGAACAGATGGCGATATCGACCAGCGGTAGTAGATCGCTGTGCACCTCGCGCCAGCGTCCGGCATCCAGCACCACCGGTACGCCTGCCCGGCGCGCCGCCGCCGCGAGCCGCAGTGCGGGCTCGGCATAGTGCCCGTCCACCAGCACCACCGCCGCACTGTGCAGGTGTTCGGCGGCGGTGCTGTCGAACGGAGCGTGCACCCGGGAACCGTCCAGCGACACGATGGTGCGGGTGGCCGCGGCAGTGGCGACAATGATCGAGGACACCGGCGGCTGCTGATCACCATCGGGGGTGAGATCGGTGATCCCCACCCCGTGCAATGCCAGATCACCGCGAATCAGTTCCGCCAGTGGATGTTTGCCGAGCGCGGTCACCAGCGTCGGCACCCGGCCGGACAGGAACGCGTACGCCACCGCCGCATTGGCGGCCGGCCCGCCCGCGCCGAGGAACAGTTCATCGGCCTGCGTCTTGCTGTCCTCGGCCGGATACCGCTGTACGGCATAGGCGAGATCGAGCGTCGACAGTCCGGCGAACACCGCTCCGTTGTTGTTCATTCGCCGACGATACGGGGCTACCGTTAAGGAAACGGGGAGATAAGGCAGACAATGGAATTGACCAAGGGCGCGAACGCGCCGATCGATACCGACGAGGTCGTCGTCGAGGTCACCGCGTCGGCGCCGGTGGATGTGGCGGCGCTGCTGCTCACCGCCGCGGGAAAAGTCCGCTCCGACAACGATTTCATCTTCTACAACCAGCCGAACGGGCCGGGCGTGACCGCACAACCGCCCAATACCATCCGGATCGCCACCGGTCAGGTGCCCGCCGAAATCGACAAGGTGGTGGTCACCGCCAGTCTGGACGGTTCCGGGCCCGCCAACTGGGGCACCGCCGGGCGGCTGAGCGTCGCCCTCATCGACCCGCGGCGGCACACCACCCTGGCCACCTTCGCCCCCGCCGATCTGACCACCGAAACCGCCTTGATCGCGGTGGAACTGTATCGGCGGCAAGGTGTCTGGAAGGTGCGCGCGGTCGGTCAGGGATATGCCGATGGACTCGCGGGCATTGCCACCGATTTCGGGATCACCGTCGACGACGAGCCGCAACCCCTCCCGCAGGCCGCGCCCGCGCCGCCGATGGTTCCGCAGCCGATGCCGCCGACCGCCTCGCCGCCGTATCGACCGGCCGCGCCGTATCAGCAGCCGCCCTATCAGCCGCCGGCGTCGTACGGGCAGTCCCAGACTTATCCACAGTCGATGTCCCCACCACCGGTGTCCTACCCACAACCGCCAAGTTATCCACAGCCTGCGGGTTATCCACAGCCGATATCCCCACCTGCGGCGGCTTACTCACAGCCGCCGAGTTATCCACAGCCACCGTCGTATCAGCCGCCGCCACCGCCCGGTGCGCCGCCCGCCCCCGCACCGCCACCCAGGTTCGGCGAGTCGACGGTGAATCTGGACAAGGGCCGGGTCTCGCTGAGCAAGGGCGAGACCGTCTCGCTCACCAAAAAGGGCGCGCCGTCGCTCACGCGGGTGCGCATGGCGCTCGGATGGGATCCGGCACGGCGCGGCAAATCCATCGATCTGGATGCCTCCGTGGTCGCCTACAACAAACGCGCCAAGGATCTCGGCAAGGTCTGGTTCGTGAAACTCACGGGATTCAAAGGGGCCATTCGGCATTCGGGCGATAATCTCACCGGCGCCGGAAAGGGCGACGACGAGGTGATCTCGGTGGACCTGTCGGCGCTGCCGCCCGATGTGTATGCGCTGGTATTCACCGTGAACTCGTACTCGGGCCAGAAATTCGACGAGATCAAGAGTGCGTTCTGCCGACTGGTGGACGACAATTCCGGCGCCGAACTGGTGCGTTTCGAATTATCGCGCGGCGAGGCGCGCACCGGCCTGTTCATGTGCATGCTCACCCGCAGCGCACAGGGCTGGAATATGACCGCCCTCGGCGAATACGGCGACGGCGCGACGGTCAGCAAAATGGTCGATCCGGGCAAGCGATTCGTGCTGGCCACCGTGCACTGATCCGGCACGCGAAATACGCGGGCCGCGAACGGATTTCCCCGTTCGCGGCCCGATCGTCGTGCGCGAGTCTCAGTTACCGGTCCCGCGCACCCGCGCTTCGTACGCCTTGCGGGCGTCGGAATCGACATCGTCGAGGAATGCGTTCTGCGCACCCAGCGCCCGCCCGATGGCATCGCCGACCGACTGCGGCAGCAGCCCGACCACCTGGGCGATGATCCCGGCCACCGCGGTCACCCGCGCCTTGGCCTTCGGTTCCACGATCAACTTGGCGATCGCGTCCGCGATCTCCTCCGGCTCGGCCGGGCGCAGCAGCTTGGGAGCCGTGACACCCGATCCCAGTTCGGTCTTCGTAAGCGTCGGCAGCACCGAGGAGAACTGCAATCCGGTGCCCCGGTACTCCTCCCGCGCCGTATCGGTGAAGCCCAGCACCGCGTGCTTGCTCGCGTTGTAGGTGGCCAGACCCGGAATATGGGTCTCACCCGCCAGCGACGCGATATTGATGACATGCCCGCGCCCGCGCGGCAGCATGCGCGCCAGCGCCAGCTTGGAACCGAGAATCACGCCGTACACATTGATATCGAGAATGCGCCGGGTGATCTGATCGGATTCGTCCACCACCCGCCCGGTCGGCATGATCCCCGCATTGTTGATGAGCACATCGATCGGCCCGAGCTGCTTCTCGACCTCGTCGAGGAACGCCTCGAAGGACTGCTGATCGGTGACATCGAGGCGGCCGTACACCTCGAAACCCTGTGCCGCACCGGACTCTTTGACACTGACCTCGTCGATATCGCCGATGGCGATCTTCGCGCCCAGCGCCTGCAGCGCCTTACCGGTGGCCAGGCCGATGCCGCGCGCACCGCCGGTGATCACCACGACCTTGCCGGTGATCGAACTGAAGTCGGTCACTACTTGGTCCCCTTCACGGTGTCGAACACTGCCTGCACGCTCAACCGGCGCAGCCCGCGCGCACCCGCGGCCCGCATGGCCGCCAGCGAGAACGCCAGCTTGGTCGGCGAATACGGGAACCACAGCAGCTCTTTGGTCTGCGTGGGCAGGATCGGCTTGGTGATGGCCTGCTGCCGGCAGTACTTGCGCACGCCGTTCGCACCACCCCAGCGCGCACCCACACCCGACAGCCCCCAGCCGCCCATGGGCAGCGCGAAGCTGAACATATTGGAGAACACATCGTTGATATTCACCGCGCCCGCATTCAGCTGGCGCGCAATGCGTTCCGCGCGATCCTTGTCGCCGCTCCACACCGAGGCGGAGAGACCGAAGATCGAATCATTGGCCAGCCGAACGGCTTCCGCCTCATCGGCGACCTTCATGACCGGAATCGTCGGGCCGAAGGTCTCCTCGGTCATACAGGTCATGGAGTGATCCACATCGGCCAGCACGGTCGGCTCGAACAGCGTGCCGACACCGGTGCGCTTACCGCCGGTGAGCAGCCGCGCGCCCTGCTTCACAGCCTCCTCGACATGCCGCTGCACGATATTCGCCTGCGCCTCGTTGGCCAGCGCGCCCATGTCGTACTTGGGTTCCCGGCCGTCGACGCCCTGGCGGACCTCCTTCACGGCGGCGGTCAGCTTCTTCAGGAATTCGTCGTAGACCGGGGCCTCGACGTACACCCGCTCCACCGAAATGCAGACCTGACCGGCATTGAACAGACCGCCGAAGGCGATGCCGTGCGCGGCCCGATCCAGATCCGCATCCGCGAGCACAATGGCCGGATCCTTACCGCCCAGCTCCAGGCTGTACGGAATCATGCGCTCGGTGCAGGCCGCGGCGATCTTGCGGCCGGTCGGCGTGGAGCCGGTGAACTGCACGTAATCGACGGTGGCGACCACGGCCGCACCCGTCTCGCCCGCACCGGTGACCACCTCCAGCACCGGCGGCGCACCGATCTCACGCCAGGCCCGGGCCAGCTCCATCGCCGACAGCGGTGTCACCTCGGAGGGTTTCAGAATGACGGCGGCGCCCGCGGCGAGCGCCGGGATCACATCGATGACCGGCATGGCCAGCGGGAAGTTCCACGGCGTGATGACACCGACGACCGGATACGGCCGGAACACCCGGGTCAGCGACTTCACCCGGGCGAGCGGGCTGTGCGGTGAAGGATGTTCGTCCGCAAGGAATTTCGCGGCCCGGCGGGCGTAATAGCCGGTGAGGTCGATGGAGAACGCCGGGTCGATGAGAGCGTCGATGCGCGCCTTGCCGGTCTCCGACTGCAGCACATCCGCCAGATGATCGGTGTTGTCGACGAACCAGTCCTGCAATTTCAGCAGCCACTCCTTGCGGCCGTCGGCCCCGATGGCCTCCCACTCGGGCTGATGCAGGCGCAATTGCGCGACCTTCGCGGCGACCGTCTCGGCCGAATCGATCGGCACCGTGCCCGCCAGCTCACCGGTCGCGGGATTGCGGACCTCGAACTCGGTCGGCGCGGCAGGCTGCGGGGCGGCCGCGGCGGCCGGTTTCGGTGCGGTTTTGGTTGCCGCGGGCTTCCGCGCCGCGGTCTTGCGGACGGTGCCCGTCTCGGCGGGTTCGGTATTGGTCACGATGTGCTCTCCCACGTGCGCTGCATTGCGAACCGGATCGGCTCTGTGAACTGTGCGACAACTCACTGAACTATGATCGTGACACAATTTCGGCAGCACATTCTTGGCCTCGGGGGTCAAGGATTCCGTGCGGTTTTGTACTTTGGAACCAAATTCTGGAGGTCCACCGTGGTTATGGCCGAGACCAGCCCGGTCGTGCGGCAGTGGATCGCCGACTTCGTCGCGGAAACCCTGCGCACCGAGACCCTGGAACAGGTCATCACCGACCTCGACAATGCCATCATCGTCCGCATTCCGGAACTGCGTGACCGGGATATGCGCCGCGATCTCGCCGCCAGCACCCGCGCCCACGCCTTCGAAGTACTCAGCGGGCTCACCCAGGATCGGTTCGACTACCCGGTCCCGGAGCAGGCGCACGCGTTCGCCCGGACCATCGCCCGCCGCGGTCACGATGTGCGCTTCCTGCTGCGGGTCTACCACGTCGGCCAGGAGGCCCTGCTCGAGTACATGACCGAGGTGGTCGGCCAGGGGCAACTGCCCGGCGGTATCGAAAGAGAGGTGCTGCTAAGGCTTTTCGACCGTTCCACCCGCTGGATCAGCACCTCGGTGGAGACCCTCACCGACACCTACATGCAGGAGCGGGAGAGCGGACTGCGCGCCGCCCTCAACCAGCGTGCGGAAATCGTGCGCGCCCTGCTGGACGGCGGCGACCTCGATATCGAACTCGCGTCGGCCCGGCTCGGATACCGGCTCGCGCAACGGCATCTCGCACTGGTGCTGTGGACCGAGGAGCGCCCCGGCCTGGCCCCGCCCGACGGCGTCGAGGATGCGGCCGGACTGCTGGATCGAGTGGCGACCCGGTGCGCGCTCGCGGTGGGCAACGGCAGCGTCCTGGCCGTCCCCTCCGGCGCCTCCGCGCTCTGGGCCTGGATCGGCCTCGACGACGACCTCCCGGACCCCGTGCTGGCCGACTGGCCGGTGGACGCGCCCGTCCGAGTGGCGGTCGGCATGCCCGCGGCGAACGTGACCGGATTCCGCGGCAGCCACCGCGAGGCGGTCGCCGCCCGGCAGGTCGCCGAACGCGCCCGGCCCGCCCTGCCGCGAGTCCTGCACTATCCGGAGATCGAAGTGGCCTATCTGGCCGGAACCGACGAGCTCGCCATGCGGGCGCTCATCGAACGGGAACTGGGCGCGCTCGCGGCGCCCGACGCGCACTCCGCACGCCTGCGCGAAACCCTGCACGCCTATTTGCGGGCGCGGCGCAGTCCGGATGCTGCCGCGAAACTACTGGGCGTGCACAAGAACACCGTGCGGTACCGAATTCAGCGCATAGAAGAACTACTCGGGCGCCCCCTCGAACAACGCGGCCCGCGCCTGGAAATCGCGCTCGACTGCGTCGCCGTCTACGGCGTCTAGCGGGCTAACTCGCATCCTCGTCGAGGGCGGCGCCCCGGGCGGCGATCCGGCGCAGCGGCGGCTCTGACTGCGGTGGCAGCTGGCGATCGGGCAACTCCGCCAGCAGCTGGGTGGTGGCTGCCGCAATGGCCTCCACCGCCTTGTCGACCGCTGGTTTCGTCGCCGTGGTCAAACCCGAGACGCCACTGACCTTGCGCACGAATTCCTGCGCCGCCGCGTAGATTTCCTGCTCCGTAGCGGCTGGCTCCAGCCCACGCAGGATGGTGATATTTCTACACATGGCCCAGAGAGTAGTCCCGATTCCATTGCATGACAGGGCAAGAATTCAGCGCAGCCAAAGATCGCACCCCGCCCCCCTCCGAGCGCAGCGAAGGCCGAAGCACCCGAACAACATCCACCCCAAGGTCGTGGCCCGCCCGGTTCTGGACTGACCGGAGCAATGCCGCGCAGCGGCGAGCGCAGGGAGGGAAGAACCGGGTAACAGGGCCACGACCCGCCGAAGCGAAGCGTAGGCAATTAGACACAGCACCCGCCGGAGCGAAGCGGAGGCAAATATGGCTGCGCTGAGACACAATCGAGGTATGCCCGCCCGCGACGTGCCCACGCTGACGACCTTCCCCTACCCGGAGCTCGACCAGCGCGAGGACGACCACTGGTCGGGCGCGCAGGTTTCCGACGACGAATTGCGCGCTCTGGCGCTGGGCGGTTTCTACTCCGCCCGCTGGGACGCCTTCCACGACGCCCTGCTGCTCGGCCCCGAACGCGAACATCCCCTCGGCGATCGCCGCGAACTCGCCATCGACACCCTCACCGGCGCCTGGGGCATCACCGACGGCACCGAGGCCATGGCATCCATGGAGCAACTGCTGGAGGGCATGCACTCGCCGCTCTACTCGCTGGTGCATCCGCTCGTCATGGCCGGGATCAACTCCCCTGAACGCGACCGCTTCGGCGAGCGCGCCGACCGGCATCGCGCCTTCCTGCGTCAGGTCGGCTCGTTCCGCGGGATGGAGAATCCCGAAGCCCTGGTCCGCGATTACGACATCTGGTCCCAGGCCATCAAACTCGGCCTCACCGAACATCTGGTCCGC
Organism: Nocardia sp. NBC_01327; assembly: GCF_035958815.1. NCBI lineage: Bacteria > Bacillati > Actinomycetota > Actinomycetes > Mycobacteriales > Nocardiaceae > Nocardia > Nocardia sp. NBC_01327. Next base: position 1,000,760 of record NZ_CP108383.1, read on the forward strand.
CCGCTGCCCACCGATATCCAAGCCTGGGATCTCGCCCGCGTGGTCGCGGTGAGCCGCATGGCCTATACGGCCGGCTATCTGGAAGCGAACGTCGCCTGGGACTACCTCATGCGCGCCCTGCCGCTCGCACAGCGCAAATACCGCAACTGGCGGCAATTCGGTGATGCCTACCTGGCCGGCTGGACCTACTGGCAGGCCTGCGAGGACCTCGCCGAACTCAAATCCGGCGGCGTCGACCGCCGCATGGAACTCCTGCGCCTCTGGATGCGACCGACCAGCCCCTGGCGCCGCATCGAACTGCAGGCGGAGGAAGTGCCGGAGCCCGAGGACTAGACCGTATCGGGGCCGACCACCGAAGACCCCCCGGGGGCCGAATCCCATTGTCCCCTCAGGGGTTTGGGGCTTGGCCCCCAAACTGTTCTTCGGGGGTCTCGGGGCGAAGCCCCTGAGTTTCTCGCGCCTGAAAGCGCGTACTCAATCCGGAAGGGATCGGAGAATTCCGCGGCCGTAGCGCTGGAATTGCGCATCGTCGACCATGGCGAGGGAATGCCGTTCCACCAGCAGTTCCCACTCCGAATACAGCTTCTGCACACCGGGATCGGCGGGACCGGCCGCCCCGTCCGCGGATTCGCGCTGGATCGCGAAATTCAGCGCACCGGTGACACGTTCGATATCGGCATGATCCGCGGCGGTGAAATGCCAGGTCAGATTGCCGTCATTGACCTCGACGCCGAATTCGCCCGGTATCGCCACCGTGGTGGACGCCTCGTCCGCGGTGCGTGCCCACAGCAGGGCCGCGATGGGTAGCTCGTGCGCGAAACGCTTACTCGCGCCGAGCGAGACGAAAATCATCCGGGTGGTGGTGATGGCAAGCAGCCCGGCGCCTTTCGCCGCGGGCGGCTGCGCGCTGACGATCGCCGATTCCAGCACGAACTCGTCGGGCGTGACGTAGCGGTGCAGGGCGGCGATGGCCGTTTTGGCATCCCGCTTGGGCGTCATGCGCCGCACCGCGCGGTCCACATCGGCGCGGGTGGGGCCGCCGCGACCCCAGGAGGGTGTGGGCGGAGTCAGATCGGGAGCGGCCACATCCAGGCGCTGCGTGCCCAGGATCTGATTGTTGATCCGCTGCACGATGACGGTGGCGGCGGGCACATCGTGCTCGGCGATGAGAACGGGAAGCGGCGTCCGGTCGGCCGGGACGCCGGTGAGAACCGGGGTGGGATAGCGGAGATAGATCTCGATCACGACCGCATCATCCGCGCGGCGATTCAACCGCACCTTGAGAAGCTCGGCGACCGGGACGTCGAGTACTCGCTCGCCGTCCGTTCCGGGGCGCAGCACCGTCAGACGCCCGTTGCCGTGCCGCACAATCGCTGTGGGTGTCCGTAGCTCGACTATGTCCATACCCCCTGCGCTCTGTTGTGTCGTCGCTCACGATTGGACGACCATGCCATCATTGTGACCACTCGGTCCGACACCAGGGGGTGATCGATCCGACGTGTTGCCGCAGTTGGTCGGGGAACCACCTGCGTTCTTTAGCCGTTTACCTGTTGAACTGCACTAGCTGGCGAACTGCGCGATGTATCGACTAGACCGTACGCGGTAACGTGGCATGTCCGCATCCGTTCGTCGGAACGGGCGCGCCACGAACGCATCGCAGGCAAACCGGATACACCCCCCGGAAAGGACTGGCCGTCGGCCGACGCTCTATGAACCGCAAGACTGTGTTCCGCAACCTGGCCATAGTCGCGGGCTTCCTGCTCGTGATCTACCTGGTCAGCTACTTCAGCAACGACACGCGCGGCTGGAAGAGCGTCGACACGTCGGTGGCGCTCTCTCAGCTTCAAGACAAGTCCAACGTCGACTCGGTTCAGATCGACGATAAAGAGCAGCAGCTGCGCATCACGCTGAAGAACGGCAATGATGCCACCGGCGGTGACAAGAAGATCATCGCGAAGTATCCCGGCGGCGGTGAGATCTCTCAACAGGTCTTCCAAGCCGCACAGAATTCGGGTGCGAAGGTCAACACTTCCGTCAAACAGGATTCCTGGCTGAGCCAGATTCTCCTGTTCATGCTGCCCATGGTGATTTTGCTGGGCTTGTTCATCTTCGTGATGTCCCGCATGCAGGGCGGTGGCCGCGGCGGCATGATGGGCTTCGGTAAATCGAAGGCCAAACAGCTGTCGAAAGATATGCCCAAGACCACCTTCGGTGATGTCGCGGGCGCCGACGAGGCCGTCGAAGAGCTCTACGAAATCAAGGACTTCCTGCAGCAGCCGGCCCGCTACCAGGCCCTCGGCGCGAAAATCCCGAAGGGTGTGCTGCTCTACGGCCCGCCCGGCACCGGTAAGACCCTGTTGGCCCGTGCGGTCGCGGGTGAGGCCGGTGTCCCGTTCTTCACCATCTCCGGTTCGGACTTCGTCGAGATGTTCGTCGGTGTCGGCGCCTCCCGGGTGCGCGACCTGTTCGAGCAGGCCAAGCAGAATGCCCCCTGCATTATTTTCGTCGACGAGATCGACGCGGTCGGCCGCCAGCGCGGCGCCGGCCTCGGCGGTGGCCACGACGAACGTGAGCAGACGCTGAATCAGCTGCTGGTCGAGATGGACGGCTTCGGTGAGCGCACCGGTGTCATCATCATCGCCGCGACCAACCGGCCCGACATCCTGGATCCGGCGCTGCTGCGTCCGGGCCGCTTCGATCGTCAGATCCCGGTCAGCAATCCGGATCTCGCAGGTCGCCGCGCGATCCTGCGGGTGCATTCGGCCGGTAAGCCGGTCGCGCCCGATGCCGATCTGGACGGTCTGGCCAAGCGCACGGTCGGCATGTCCGGCGCTGATCTGGCGAACGTGCTCAACGAGGCCGCGCTGTTGACGGCCCGCGAGCACGGGACCGTCATCACCGGCGCGTCGCTCGAGGAGTCGGTGGATCGCGTGATCGGCGGCCCGCGCCGCAAATCCCGCATCATCAGCGAGCACGAGAAGAAGATCACCGCGTACCACGAGGCCGGGCACACCCTGGCCGCCTGGGCGATGCCCGATATCGAGCCGGTCTACAAGGTCACCATCCTGGCCCGCGGTCGCACCGGCGGCCACGCCATGACGGTGCCCGAGGACGACAAGGGCCTGATGACGCGCTCGGAGATGATCGCCCGCCTGGTCATGGCCATGGGTGGTCGCGCGGCCGAGGAACTGGTGTTCCACGAGCCGACCACCGGTGCGTCCTCGGATATCGACCAGGCCACCAAGATCGCGAAGGCGATGGTCACCGAGTACGGCATGAGTGCCCGCCTCGGTGCGGTGCGCTACGGCGAGGAGCAGGGCGACCCGTTCCTGGGCCGGTCCATGGGCACCAACTCGAACTATTCGCACGAGGTGGCCCGCGAGATCGACGAGGAGGTGCGCAACCTCATCGAGGCCGCGCACACCGAGGCGTGGGCGGTGCTCAACGATTACCGCGATGAGCTCGACGCCCTCGCCACCGCACTGCTCGAGCGCGAGACCCTGCACCGCAAGGATCTCGAGGTTGTGCTCGCCACCATCGAAAAGCGGCCGCGCATCACCGCTTTCAACGATTTCGGTGGACGCACCCCCTCGGACCGCCCGCCGGTGAAGACTCCGCGCGAGCTGGCCACCGAACGCGGCGAGCCGTGGCCGGAGGAGCCGGTGCGCCCGGTCGTTCCGGTCGGGCAGCCCGCCAACGGTTATCCGGCGGATCCGAGCTATCCGGCCGCGCAACCGCAGTACGGCGGTTATCCGGCCGCGCCCGCACCGGTGGGCTATCCGCTGCCGCAGCAACCGCGGCACGGTGGCACGCACGGTTCGCGTCCGGATTACGGCGCTCCGGCCGGTTGGTCGGCGCCGGGCTGGCCTCCGCAGGAGGACGACCCGCAGGCGCAGCAGGGTGGCGGCGCACAGCAGCCGCGGCAGGCCTACGGCGGCTGGGCTCCGGCCGGCGGGCAGCGGTATCAGCCCGGGCAGCCGGGGTACTCGCAGCCGGGCTACGGCCAGCCGGAGTACCCGTCCGGGCAGCAGCCTGCTGCCGAGGACGAGAACAGCGAATGGGACGGACCGAACGGGCGTCGCTGATCGCGGCCCCGATACGATCCGAAGGTTCGGGTCAGGCCCGTTTGCGGGCGGAATGTAATCCGCCCGCAAACGGGTTGTACAGCCGCGAACACGCCGCGCTCGCAGGTGCGGCAATTCAATACAGGAGGTGTCGATTGTCGGCCAACAGCCGTGTCGTCTCCGGCCCGATCGCACTCGATACCGGCCGGCCGTTCGATCAGGCGCGGGCAGAGGCTGCCGTTCGCGAACTGCTGATCGCGGTGGGCGAGAATCCGGATCGGCCCGGATTGGCGGAGACCCCCGCGCGCGTCGCGCGGGCCTACAGCGAGATGTTCGCCGGTCTCTACACCGAACCGGACTCGGTGCTCAACACCACGTTCGACGAGGGGCATCAGGAACTGGTGCTGGTGCGCGACATCCCCATGTTCTCCACCTGTGAGCATCATCTGGTGGCCTTCCACGGGGTGGCGCACGTCGGCTACATCCCGGGTGCGCACGGCCGGGTGACCGGACTGTCCAAGCTGGCCCGCCTGGTGGATCTCTACGCCAAGCGCCCGCAGGTGCAGGAGCGGCTCACCAGTCAGGTCGCCGATGCCATCATGCGCAAGCTGGATCCGCGCGGCGCGATCGTCGTGATCGAGGCCGAGCATCTGTGCATGGCGATGCGCGGTATCCGTAAGCCCGGCGCCAGTACCACCACCTCGGCGGTGCGCGGGCTGCTGCAGACCAATGCGTCCTCGCGCTCCGAGGCCCTGGACCTCATTCTGCGGAAGTGAGCGCTCCTACCATGACCGAAAGCGGTTCGCGGGGGGCACAACTGGTGGTTCCCCGTGGCGGCCGCTCCTGCGTCGTGATGGGTGTCGTGAACGTCACCGCGGATTCGTTCTCCGACGGCGGCCGCTACCTGGATGTGGGTGCGGCCGTCGCGCACGGCCGGCGGCTCTACGACATGGGCGCCGACATCATCGATGTCGGCGGTGAATCCACCCGGCCCGGCGCCACCCGCGTGGATCCGGACACCGAGGCGGAGCGGGTGACCCCGGTGATTCGCGAGCTGGTGTCGCTCGGGGTGCCGACCAGCGTGGACACCATGCGCGCCCGGGTGGCCGAGGCCGCCGTCGCGGCCGGGGCGTCCGTGGTGAACGACGTCTCCGGTGGTCGCGCCGATGCCGATATGGCGAAAGTTGTTGCCGCGGCCGGTGTTCCGTGGATTCTCATGCACTGGCGGGCCGGGGCGAACTATCACCACACCGGCGCTGCCGACCATTACGAGAATGTGGTCACCGAGGTGCTCGCGGAATTGCGCGCGCAGGTCGATCTGGCCGTCGCGGCCGGGGTCGATCCGGGCAAGCTGGTGCTGGATCCGGGCCTGGGTTTCGCCAAGAACGCCGGCCACAATTGGGAATTGCTCGGTGCGCTACCGCAATTCGTGGCGACCGGCCTGCCGATCCTGATCGGCGCCTCACGCAAACGCTTCCTGGGATCGCTGCTGGCCGACGCCGATACGCCGCGTCCGCCCGACGGCCGGGAGGTCGCCACCGCCACTATTTCCGCCCTGACCGCCGAGCACGGCGGCTGGGGTGTGCGGGTGCACGATGTGCGCGCCTCGCTCGATGCGATCGCGGTCAACGATGCCTGGCGCAATGCTGCCCGACGGGCGGCGGCGCGCAATCCGGTGGACAGATGGACATGGACGAATCCCCGGTCCGCGTCCGGCGGGCCGGGAAGTGCACAGGGAGAACAACTGTGAGCACCGATCGGATCGAACTGCGCGGACTGCGCGTCTTCGGCCACCACGGCGTCTTCGACTTCGAGAAGCGGGACGGCCAGGAGTTCCTGGTGGACGTGACGCTCTGGACGGATTTCTCGGCCGCCGTGAAATCCGATGACGTCGCCGACACCGTGCACTACGGCGAACTGGCCGATCAGGTGGTGCGAATCGTCTCGGGCGAACCGCGGGATCTGATCGAGACGGTGGTGTCCGAGATCGCCGACGAGGTGATGAACGACCCGCGAATTCAGGCTGTGGAAGTGGTGCTGCACAAGCCTTCCGCACCGATTCCGCATACCTTCGAGGATGTCCGGGTGGTCACGTCCCGTCGCCGGACGGGGCTCGAGCAAAGCGTGGAGGAGTAGCGGTGAGCCGGGTAGTCCTGTCGATCGGATCGAACCTCGGTGATCGGCTCGCGCATCTGCGCAGCGTGATCGAGGCGCTGCGGCCGCGCCTGCTGGCGGTGTCCTCGGTGTACTCGACGCCGCCGTGGGGCGGTGTGCCGCAGCAGGACTACCTGAATGCCGTACTGATCGCCGAGGATCCGAATCTGGAGCCCAGTGATTGGCTGCGGGTGGGCCAGGAGCTGGAGCAGGCCGCCGAGCGGGTGCGTGAGGTTCGCTGGGGCGCACGCACTCTCGATGTGGATATCGTCTGGGCCGCGCAGCACCGCCGCGACGGTGAGGTGCCCTGCCGCAGTGCCGACCCGACCCTGACGCTGCCGCACCCGCAGGCGCAGCATCGCGCCTTCGTCCTGGTGCCGTGGCTGGAGGTGGAGCCCGAGGCCGCGCTGGAGGTGACCGCCGGTGTCCCGCAGCTGCTGCGCGAGCTGCTCGCCGCACTGGATGCCGCCGAGGTCGACGGGGTGCGCCGCACCGAGCACACGCTGGGCTGGCCCGCGTGAAGCCGACTCGCATCCTGGATCTGTGTGCGAATGTGGCGCTGGCGGCCGTGGTCGCCTGGATCGCGACCAATGTGGCGTATTCGAGCTTTCCGCCCATCTCGGTGTTCTCGGGGGCGTCGCTGCTGCCGGTGGCCGTGCTGGAGGTGGTGCTGGCGTTCGTGATTCGGTCCCGGGTGGAGAACCGGGGGATCGGGCCGGGATCGGGGCAGTTGCATCCGATCACGGCGGCACGGGCGGTGGCCCTGGCGAAGGCCTCGGGGCAGGTGGGGTCGCTGGTGGGCGGTATCTGGCTGGGTTTCCTGATCTGGCTGCTGCCGCAGCGCCCGGAAATACGGGCGGCGGCCTCGGACACGCCCGGTGCGGTCGTCGGCCTGATCGCGGGTCTGGTGCTGGTCGCGGCGGCGCTGTGGCTGGAATATTGCTGTCGGGCGCCGATCGATCCGCCCGATGAGGCAGCTACCTCATAGTTAACATATTGCCGAGGATGATCGGCAAGGTTGAAGCCGTACCGACCAGTTCAAGCTATGTTGGTGGACATGGTTTCACCCTCCCGGAGCAGCTCTTCCCGTCGACGACGGGAGGACGCGGGAAAATTCTTCACCGGCGTTCTGCTTCTTCTCGGTCTGGTTGCCAGTGTTTTCCTGGTCTTCAGCGACAACGTCCACATGATCCGTGTGGGCCTGGTTGCGGCGCTCTGGGCGGCCGCCATCGGGGCCCTCGCCGCGACCCGTTATCGCAGGGAGTCGGCTACGGACAAGGCGAAAGTGGGTGACCTCCAGAAGGTCTACCAACTCCAGCTGGAACGTGAGGTTGCTGCGCGCCGCGAATACGAACTCGGCGTCGAAACCCGGGTCCGCCGAGAAGTGGGCGCGGACTCGGAGGAGATGGCCGCGCTGCGCGTCGAATTGACCGTGCTGCGCGAGAGCCTGCAGCGACTCTTCGACGGCGACCTGCCCTACGAGCGGCCCGCCCTGCGTGCGGATGCCGTCCGGGTCCAGGAATTGCCCAGTGCGGACAATAAGATTCCCGGTCCGTCGGCGAACGGTAACTGGGAGAACACCCGCGACTGGGATCCGTGGTCGACGCCCGCCGATCCGGTGGAGCAGGACCCGCGCAGCCGCATCACCCCGGTCTTCGACGCCGATCATCCCGAGCCCCCGGCCTTCGCCAGTCCCTTCGACGATCCGGTGACGGCGGAGACCTCGATCGTCACTCCGGAGGCCCTGGAGCGCATGCGCATCCCGCATCACCCGGCCGACCGCACCCGCGATTACGAACCACCGCACGACTTCGAGCACCTGCGGCCCTTCGAGGACGATCTCTCCGGCTCCGCCGCGAAAGCCGAAGCCGAGCAGGATGATTCGCGGGAGGACACCGATGCCGTCCGCACGGCCGCCGATGCGCTGCGCGCCGGTTCCGGCGTCAACGGGCAGCGTCCGGACCCTGCGAGCGCGGCCACGGACAAGCGCACCGAACCGCTCACCACCCTCGGTCAGGAACAGCCGGCGCAGGTCGCGTGGTTCGAGACCGATCTCGGCGCCGCGGCCAATGCCCCGGTGCCGCCGACGGGACCGCCCGCGAATGCCGCCGCGCAGCCGGCCGCCGACGCGCAGGCCGCGCCCGCCGAGCCCGCGCCCGCGCGATTGGCGCAGCCCACACCGCCCGCGGCGCCCATCGGCACCGCGAGCGCGCGGCGCCGCCGCCGGTCCGACGACGATGCGGGCAGCGATGCCACGCGCCGGCTGTCGGTCGCGGAGATCATGGCCAATCTGCGTTCCGAGGGTGATCGGTAGGGGTGCTGTAAGACATCCCACACCCGGTGGCCCCGGCGTATCGGGGCCGATATTCTCGGGCCGTAACGTCCGGTACCCGCCATGCGGGACTGGAACGACTTCGAGAGGACAAGGGTGACCTCGGACAAGGATGTCTGCGGAACCGATCTTGCGCCTGCACGATTGACGGTGGGAATCGTCTCGGCGGGACGCGTCGGCTCCGTCCTGGGTGCGGCGCTCGAGCGCGCCGGTCATGTGGTTTTCGGCGTTTCCGCTATTTCGGATGCGTCGATTCGCCGGGCCGAGACCCGGCTACCGGACTCCCGGATCCTGCCCGCCGAGGAGGTGGCCGCGCGCAGCGAACTGCTGCTGCTGGCCGTGCCGGACAGTGAATTGGCCGGTCTGGTGGCAGGTTTGGCGGCCGCGCAGGCGGTGCGGCCGGGCACCATCGTGGTGCACACCTCCGGTGCGAACGGCATCGGAATTCTCGCGCCGCTCACCGCACTGGGGACGCTGCCGCTGGCGATTCATCCGGCCATGACGTTCACCGGGCATGACGAGGATGCCGCGCGCCTGGCGAATGCCTGCTTCGGCGTGACCGCCGCGGATGACATCGGTTACGCCATCGCGCAGGCGCTGGTGATCGAAATGGGCGGCGAGCCGGTACGGGTCTCGGAGGAGAACCGCACGCTCTATCACGCGGCGCTGGCGCACGGCAGCAACCATCTGGTGACCCTTGTGGTGGATGCCGTGGAAGCGCTGCGTGCCGCCCTGGCCGGCCCCGGCCTGCTCGGTCAGCAGGTGATCGACGATCAGCCGAACGGGCTTGCCGAAAGAATGCTGGCTCCGCTCGCCTCGGCGGCGCTGGACAATGCGCTGCGACGCGGTCCGGCCGCGCTGACCGGTCCGGTGGCGCGCGGCGATGTGCCCGCGGTGGCGGCGCATCTGACGGCGCTGGAATCGCTGGATCCCCGGCTGGCGGCGGGCTATCGCGCCCTGTCATTGCGTTCGGCGGAACGCGCGCGCAGCAATCCCGCCCTGATCGATCTGCTGGAAGGACGCTGATGGACCCGAAACTGCGTGGCAGCTACAAGCGCGGCGAGCTGACCGTGCTGCACGATCCGGCGGTGGTCACCTCGGTTGCCAAGGCCTTGCGGTCGGTGGGTCGTACGGTCGCCCTCGTCCCGACCATGGGCGCACTGCACGAGGGGCACCTGGAGCTGGTGCGGCGGGCCAAGCGCACCAATCAGGTGGTCATCGTGTCGATCTTCGTGAATCCCCTGCAATTCGGGGCGGGCGAGGATCTGGACAAGTACCCGCGCACGCTCGACGCCGATGTGGCGCTGCTGCGCGCCGAGGGTGTGGAGCTGGTCTTCGCGCCGAGCGCCGCCGAGATGTACCCGGACGGCCCGCGCACCACGGTGCATCCGGGCCCGATCGGTGACGAGCTCGAAGGCGCCGTCCGCCCGGGTCATTTCGCGGGCATGCTGACCGTGGTGGCCAAGCTGCTGCAGATCTGCCGTCCCGCCGAGGCGTTCTTCGGTGAGAAGGACTACCAGCAGCTGGCGCTCATCCGGCAGATGGTGCGGGACCTGAACTTCGATCTGAAGATCGTCGCGGTGCCGACCGTGCGCGAGCGGGACGGCCTGGCGCTGTCCTCGCGCAATCGCTTCCTGGATCCGGTGCAGCGCGAGCTGGCCACCACCCTGTCGGCAGCCCTGGCCGCCGGCCGTCATGCCGCCGGGCTCGGTGCGGAAGCCGTTCTGGCAGCGGCGAATTCGGTGCTCGCCGCCGCACCGGACATCGATCTCGACTATCTGGAGCTGCGCGGCTCCGACCTGGGTGCGGTGCAGGCCAGCGGCAATGCCCGCCTGCTGGTCGCGGCCCGGATCGGCAGCACCCGCCTGATCGACAATCTGCCCGTCACCCTCGGTACGCCGATCGACGGTAATCCGACCACCCCCGAACAGCCCGCTGCGGCAACCCGTTAGGAGGCAACGCCGATGTTGCGCACCATGATGAAGTCCAAGATCCACCGCGCCACGGTGACCCACGCCGACCTGCACTACGTCGGATCGGTGACCGTCGACCAGGATCTGCTCGACGCCGCCGATCTGCTGGAGGGCGAGCAGGTCTGCATTGTCGACATCACCAACGGCGCCCGCCTGGAGACCTACATCATCGCGGGGGAGCGCGGCAGTGGTGTCATCGGAATCAACGGCGCCGCAGCACATCTCGTCAATCCGGGCGATCTGGTGATTCTCATCGCCTACGCCATGATGGACGAGGCCGAGCTGAAGGCGTACGCGCCGCGCGTGGTGTTCGTCGACGACCGCAACCGGCAGGTGGAACTGGGCAGCGATCCGGCGCACGCGCCGGAGGGCTCGGATCTGATCTCGCCGCGCTCGCTGACCTTCGCGAACTGAACGGAGGGGCGGGCACACCCATGCTGCTGACCATCGATGTCCGCAATACCAGTATCGAGCTGGGCCTGTTCTCCGGCAGCGGTGAGCACGCGAAGCTGGTGCGGCACTGGCGGACCCATACCAACCCCCTGCTGACGGCGGACGAGTTCGCACTGCAGGTGCGCGGTCTGATCGGCGCGGACGCCGATCAGGTGGTGGGCGTTTCGGCGCTGTCCACGGTGCCGCCGGTACTGCGCGAGCTACGCGAGATGCTGGGCCGCTACTGGGAGCATGTGCCGCACATTGTGGTGGAACCCGGTGTGCGCACCGGTATTCCGCTGCTGGTGGACAATCCCAAGGAGGTGGGCGCGGATCGCATTGTGAATTGTCTTGCCGCCTATCACCGTTTCCAGCGCCCGGCGATCGTGGTGGATTTCGGCACCGCCATCTGTGTGGATCTGGTGTCGGCCAAGGGGGAGTTCCTCGGCGGCATCATCGCCCCCGGTGTGGAGATTTCCACCGAGGCCCTGGTGGAGCGCAGCGCCCTGCGCCGCGCCGAGCTGGCCCGCCCGCGTTCGGTGGTGGGCAAGAACAGCATGGAGTGCATGCAGTCCGGCGCGGTTTTCGGTTTCGCCGGCATGGTCGACGGTCTCATCGATCGCATTCGCGACGAATTCGATATTTTCTCCGGAAGTGATCACGCGGTAGTCGCGACGGGTGCGACAGCGCCGCTGATCGTCCCGGAGTCGGAGACCATCGACCACCACGAACCGCATCTGACGCTCGAGGGTCTGCGCCTGGTCTACGAGCGCAACCAGCAGCGCCGGCTGCGCTGAGGCCGGGGGCGAACAAATGCAGACCTCATGGTTTGTGACGCAGTCCTCTGCGGCGGGTGCTATTGCTCCGCGGCGATGGCCTGCTAAGCTCGCCCACGTGTATTCCCGTGTGAGCACCCAGGAGTGTTGTCGAGGCTGATTAGCCTCGGCTTTGTCGAGGTTGCGTTTTTAGCCCTCGACCGTAAAACACACTCTTTGGAGTTTCGCCCATGCGATCTTCTTTGCTTTCGATCCCTGTCGCCGATTCGGCGTCCACTCCCGCTCGTACTTCGCGGCTGCTGCCCGAGGTGACCGAGCGGGCCACCGCATCCGCACTCCCCACCCGGCTCCGTCCCGCCGACCTGCTGCGTCTCACCGACGAAGGCGCCGAGGACACCCTGGCCGGCCGCTACGATCACCTGCTGCCCGCCGACGGCCTCTGGCCGGTCGAAAAGCGTTGGGCGGTAAGGCTTCTCTCCGATGACGAGGTCGATCTGTGGCTGATCAGCTGGGTGCCGGACGTGCGCACCGAACTGCACGATCATGCCGGTTCGCTGGGTGCGCTGACCGTGCTCTCCGGCGCGCTGTCGGAATTCCGGTGGAACGGTACGGAACTGCGCCGCCGCACGCTGGCGGCCGGTGACCAGGCCTCTTTCCCGCTGGGCTGGGTGCACGACGTGGTGCGTGCCCCGGAATCGGAGGCGGGAATCTCCGGTCCGCTGGATCCGACATTGAGCGTGCATGCCTATTCGCCGCCGCTGACGGCCATGTCCTATTACGAGGTCACCGGTCACGGCACCCTGCGGCGCACTCGTTCCGTCCTCACCGACCAGCCCGAAGGCGAACTCGAATGACCCACTTGACGATCGACGGCATGCTCGCCGAGGCGCGCGAGCGGCTGCGACGGCTGTATCCGGTGGAAATACCCCAGGCCATTGCCCGCGGCGCGCTGCTGGTGGATATTCGCCCGCAGGCGCAGCGATTGCGGGAGGGCACCCTGCCGGGCGCCCTGGTGATCGAGCGAAATGTCCTGGAATGGCGGCTGGATCCGACCAGTTCGGCGCGTTTGGCGCTGGCCGACGACCACGATCGGGAGTGGATTATCGTCTGCTCCGAGGGTTATACGTCCAGTTTGGCGGCCTCCTCGCTGCAGCAGTTGGGACTGCGCCGCGCCACCGATCTGGTGGGTGGATATCAGGCATTGAAAGCGGCCGGACTGCTCATGGTCGCGGCCACCGCACCGCACTTCGAGCGTGAGGTCGCGACACTCGCCTGGCTCTGATTACAGTTTGCCCGGGTGTGGGAAGAAAAGGGTTTCCGCCGCAAGATAGGCTAGAGCCCCGTGAGCACCCCCACCCCCTCTTCTCCCGCTGGCACCACATCCCCCGCAGGTCAAAACCGTACTACGGTGGCGGCCGTGGAACAGGATGTCCCGGAGCAGATGCGGATTCGCCGCGAGAAGCGGGAGCGGTTGCTGGCCGAGGGACGCGAGCCCTATCCGGTAGTCGTCGGGCGGACGCACAGCCTCGCCGAAATTCGTGCCGCATACCCGGATCTGGCCGCCGATACGCAGACCGGTCAGCAGGTCGGAGTTGCGGGTCGCATTATTTTTCAGCGCAATAGCGGCAAGTTGTGTTTCGCCACTCTGCAGGAGGGTGACGGCACCAAGCTGCAGGCGATGATCAGCCTCAATGGCGTCGGCGCCGAATCGCTGGCGGCCTGGAAGGCCGATGTCGATCTGGGTGATTTCGTATTCGTGCACGGCGAGGTGATCGCTTCGCGCACAGGCGAATTGAGCGTCATGGCGGACGGCTGGGAGATGGCGGCCAAGGCGCTGCGCCCGCTGCCGGTGGCGCACAAGGAGATGAACGAGGAATCGCGCGTCCGGCAGCGCTACGTCGATCTCATCATCCGCCCGGAGGCCCGGGAGATGGCCCGTACGCGGGTCCAGGCGGTCCGTGCGCTGCGGAATGCGTTGGAGCGCAGGGGTTTCCTGGAGGTGGAGACCCCGATGCTGCAGACCATCCACGGCGGCGCCGCCGCGCGCCCGTTCGTCACGCACTCCAATGCGCTGGATCTGGAGCTGTTCCTGCGTATCGCGCCGGAGTTGTTCCTGAAGCGCTGTGTGGTGGGCGGCATCGAGAAGGTCTTCGAGATCAACCGTAACTTCCGGAACGAGGGCGCGGACTCCACCCATTCGCCCGAGTTCGCAATGCTGGAAACCTACGAGGCGTACGGCACCTACGACGATTCCGCGAAGATGATGCGGGAATTGATCCAGGAAGTCGCGCAGGAGGTCTACGGCACGCTGCTGGTGACACTGGCGGACGGAACCGAATACGATCTGTCGGGCGAGTGGACCACCGTCGAGATGTACCCGTCGCTGTCGGAGTCGATCGGTGTGGAGGTCACGCCGGAAACTTCCGTACAGGAATTGCTGGCACTTGCCGATCGCGTCGGTCTGGAAATTCCGCAGGACAAGGGCTACGGTCACGGCAAACTGGTCGAGGAACTCTGGGAGCATGTCTACGGCGACAAGCTGTACGCGCCGACTTTCGTGCGCGACTTCCCCGTGGAGACCTCTCCGTTGACACGTCAGCATCGGAGCAAGCCCGGGGTTACCGAGAAGTGGGACCTGTACGTGCGCGGCTTCGAACTCGCTACCGGATATTCGGAACTGGTCGATCCGGTCATCCAGCGCGAGCGTTTCGAGGATCAAGCGCGTTTGGCTGCCGCGGGTGACGACGAGGCCATGCGCCTGGACGAGGACTTCCTTGCCGCGATGGAGCACGGTATGCCTCCGACGACCGGAACGGGTATGGGAATCGACCGGTTGCTGATGGCCCTGACTGGCTTGGGAATCCGAGAAACGATACTCTTTCCAATTGTGCGTCCGGCAGCTCGTTAGAGTTCGCTGGATTGCATTGTCGGTACCCGTTCTGGGACTATCGAATTTAGCGGTATTCTAGTTTTGGGTAATCGGCCTAACTATGCGGGTCGCACGATTTCGAGAGGACGTTCATCTCATGGCAAAGAAGGTCACCGTTAGCCTGATCGACGATGTCGACGGTGAGTCCATCGCGGACGAGACCATCGAGTTCGCAATCGATGGCGTCTCGTACGAGATCGACCTGTCGACGACTAATGCGTCCAAGCTGCGGGACGGTCTGGAGGTTTGGGTCTCGAACGCGCGTCGCGTGAGCGGCCGGCGCCGCACCAAGACCGCGCTTGCCGGCGCGACCACGAGCCCGAAGAGCCGGGTCTCGATCGACCGCGAACAAAGTGCGGCGATTCGCGAATGGGCGCGCCGGAATGGGCACAAGGTGTCGGCGCGTGGTCGTATCTCCGCGGACATCACGGAGGCTTACAACAAGGCCGCGTCGAAGAACTAGTTGTCTTTGCGACTGCCGCTCGGGTGTTTCGTGCGAGCCCGGGCGGCAGTGGTTTATTTATACGCTTTGCGTATAACTGGTATGAGTGCTGGTTGCCCATATCCGTGGGACGATCTTGCTCGCGCCGACACGGCACGGCACCATTGAACCTGTGCGAACGATGTCACTGGCTGGGCGTAGAGACGAGGTATCGGCGCAGTGACCGCATTTCACGGTTCCTTCCTGCGGGTCAAGGATCATGAGGGCCGTCAGCACGAGCTGATGCTGACCCCTGATCAGCCCCGCATCACCATCGGCCG
Organism: Nocardia sp. NBC_01327; assembly: GCF_035958815.1. NCBI lineage: Bacteria > Bacillati > Actinomycetota > Actinomycetes > Mycobacteriales > Nocardiaceae > Nocardia > Nocardia sp. NBC_01327. Next base: position 1,016,182 of record NZ_CP108383.1, read on the forward strand.
CTCACCGCAGGCCGATCTCTCCCTGGCCTGGGACGTCGAGGTGTCGCGACTGCACGCGACCGCCGAATATCTGGGCGCACACTGGACCATCGTCGACGACGGCCTCTCCCGCAACGGCACCTTCGTCAATGGTGATCGCCTGGTGGGGCGGCATCGGCTGCAGCCTGGCGATGTCATCCGGATGGGCACCTCGCGGGTCACCTTCCACGATTTCAGCGGCGCCGCAGGCGATGTCACGCAGACCTCCACCGGCGGCCTGCCCACGCTGCGCTCGCTCACCGAAACCCAGCGGACCGTGCTCATCGCGCTGTGCCGCCCCCTGCGCGGCAATGACGGTTTCGCCTCACCCGCCTCCAATCAGCAGATCGCCGCCGAGCTGTTCCTCAGCGTGGACGCCATCAAGACCCATTTGCGCACGCTCTTCGCGAAATTCGGCGTCGAGGATCTTCCGCAGAACCAGAAACGCGTCCGACTCGCGAACCTGGCCATGCAGAGCGGTGTCATCTCCGAACGCGATCTGTAGACGAATGCTGATGTCCGCGAGCTTCTGAACGATGTCGTCTCCCGCCGCCCGGCGGTTGACTGGAAGTCGTTGCTCCCCCGGGGAATCCGGGGCGACGAAGATCCAGTCAGGAGACTCCGATGTTTGCACTTCGCACGATTGCCCTGGTGGCGGCGACGCTGGCGACCGGCCTGGTCGCGGGAGTGTTCTACGCCTACGCGATTTCGGTCATGCCGGCCCTGCACCGCACCGACGACCGCTCGATGATCGACGTGATGCAGAAGATCAATGTGGTCATCGTCAACCCGTGGTTCATGTTCAGCTTCATGGGGGCCGTGGCCTTCACCGTGCTGGCGGCGGCGCTGCATCTGGGCAAGGATTCCCGGACCACGCTGATCTGGATCGCAGTCGCCTTGGCGCTCAATGTGATTGCCTTCCTGATCACCTCCGGCCTGAACGTGCCGCTCAACAATCAGCTGGCCGCGGCGGGCGATCCGGCGCAGATCGGTGATCCGGCCGCGATCCGGTCGCAGTTCGAATCCTCCTGGGTGGCTTGGAATATCGCCCGCGCCGTGCTGCACACCCTGGCGTTCCTGGTGCTGATCGGCGGGTTGTTCGTGGCGGGCATGCAGCACGGCCGGGCGAATGCGGCGGCGCTCCCGACCGGCGGCACGGTGGCGAGCGGGTTCGGCGGCCAGCCGGTGCGCGGCGGCTTCGCAGCCCCCATCGCTCAGGTTCCGGCGCACGGTTTCGCTCCGGCGCAGCCGCAGTTCGCTCCGGCAAAGCCGCAGTCCGCTGTCGCCCAGCCGCAGTTCGCTCCGGCCTGGCAGGCGGCTCCGGGGCAGCGCTAGCCGAGCGGGCTTCCGGCGGGGACCGATTCCGGTCCCCGCCGTTTTGCTATGGCGAAGTGCTATGGGACAGCTGTGTAACAGGTTTCAGAACTTACCCGCCAGTAAGCCCCTCAACGCAAGTGAATTCCGAATAGCTTGTCGGAACACGTTCTAATTTGGGAGGGCTCATGCGTCGTGCGCTGCTGCGCCGGTCGCCGGGATCGTTGTTGATCATGGCAATGCTGGCGGTGCTGTCGGTAGGGGTGAGCGGCACCGCCCATGCCGACTATCCGGTCACCTTCAACTTCTTCGCGGGGATCCCGTACGAGCTCACCAATCCGGGCGGTTCCATGCCCGGTTCGAACGATTGGTCCTGTAAGCCCTCCGCGGTGCATCCGGACCCCGTGGTGCTCGTGCACGGCACCGCCGGTGGCGCACAGACCAACTGGGGGGCCTATATCCCGCTGCTGGCGAACGAGGGCTACTGCGTCTACTCCCTGACCTACGGCAGCCTCGATGTGCCGTGGCCGCTGTCGGCACTGGGCGGCATGAAGTCGATCGAGTCCGAAGCCGCCGAACTGGGCGGCTTCGTGGATCGCGTGCGCACCGCCACCGGCGCTGCCAAGGTCGATCTCATCGCCCATTCGCAGGGCAATATCGTCGGCAACTACTTCATCAAGCGGGCAGGCGGCTCCGGTGAGGTGGATAAATTCGTGGCCATCTCCGCGCCCTGGCTGGGCACCTACGGCGACGGCATGGGCGTGGCCCGGATCTTCGCGCGGGCGCTCGGCGTGAACGATCTGGACGGCGCACTGGGCGGGACCGGCATCTGCCCGGCCTGCTCGGAGATGACCGGCGGCAGCCCCTTCATCGCCGCCCTCAACGCCGACGGCGTGTACGACCCGACCGTGTCGTACACGAATATCGACACCGCCTACGACGAACTGGTCGTGCCGTTCACCAGCGGTCTGGTGCCCGGGCCGAACGCGGTGAACATCCAGGTGCAGAACGGCTGCCCGACCGATTACTCCGATCATCTGGCCATCGCGGGCAGTCAGCGGGCGGCCACCTTCGCGCTCAATGCCCTCGACCCGGCGCATCAGCGTCCGGTGCCGTGCGGCTTCATCCCGCCCTTCACCGGGGCATAGTTCGTATGTTCGCTGTGGGCGTAGCCGAGATGGAAACGTTCCCGGCTACAGGCCCGTTATGAGGGAATGAGTCGTACTGTCGCCGGTTCGCAATAGGGTGGACGGACGACGTGCGTGACCCCCGCCAACTAGAGTGGAGGCGGGGGATGCAACCCCAGGGCTTCATGGCAGGCTGGCGACCAGAAGGGCAGCACAGGGTCTGAAGCGCCGGATGCCGTAGCAAGCGGAGCAGGAAGTGAGGGAGCGATGTTCGAGAGGTTCACCGACCGCGCGCGGCGGGTCGTTGTCCTGGCCCAAGAAGAGGCCCGGATGCTCAACCACAACTACATCGGCACCGAGCACATCCTGCTGGGCCTGATCCACGAGGGTGAGGGCGTCGCGGCGAAGTCGCTGGAATCCCTTGGTATCTCGCTGGAGGGTGTGCGGTCGCAGGTCGAGGAGATCATCGGGCAGGGCCAGCAGGCGCCGTCCGGTCACATCCCCTTCACCCCGCGTGCCAAGAAGGTTCTCGAGCTGTCACTGCGCGAAGCGCTGCAGCTCGGCCACAACTACATCGGCACCGAGCACATTCTGCTCGGCCTGATTCGTGAAGGCGAAGGCGTCGCGGCTCAGGTGCTGGTCAAGCTGGGCGCGGATCTGAATCGGGTGCGCCAGCAGGTTATTCAGCTGCTCTCGGGGTACCAGGGCAAGGAGCCGGTCGAGGGTTCGGGTTCGCGTGGCGAGACGGGTACTCCGTCCACCTCGCTGGTGCTCGACCAGTTCGGCCGCAACCTCACCCAGGCTGCGCTCGAAGGCAAGCTGGACCCGGTCATCGGCCGCTCGAAGGAAATCGAGCGCGTCATGCAGGTGCTGTCTCGCCGCACCAAGAACAACCCGGTGCTGATCGGCGAGCCCGGTGTCGGTAAGACCGCCGTGGTCGAGGGCCTGGCACAGGCCATCGTCAACGGCGAGGTGCCGGAAACGCTGAAGGACAAGCAGCTGTACACCCTCGACCTGGGTTCCCTGGTCGCGGGCAGCCGCTACCGCGGTGATTTCGAGGAGCGCCTGAAGAAGGTGCTCAAGGAGATCAATACCCGCGGCGACATCATCCTGTTCATCGACGAGCTGCACACCCTCGTGGGTGCGGGCGCGGCCGAGGGCGCTATCGACGCGGCCTCGATCCTCAAGCCCAAGCTGGCTCGCGGTGAGCTGCAGACCATCGGCGCCACCACTCTCGACGAGTACCGCAAGTACATCGAGAAGGATGCCGCGCTGGAGCGTCGTTTCCAGCCGGTGCAGGTGGGCGAGCCGACGGTCGAGCACACCATCAATATCCTCAAGGGTCTGCGCGACCGCTACGAGGCGCACCACCGGGTTTCCATCACCGATGGCGCTCTCGTTGCCGCGGCCACGCTGGCCGATCGCTACATCAACGATCGGTTCCTGCCGGACAAGGCGATCGACCTCATCGATGAGGCGGGCGCGCGCATGCGCATCCGCCGGATGACCGCACCGCCGGACCTGCGCGAATTCGACGACAAGATCGCCGATGCCCGTCGCGAGAAGGAAAGCGCTATCGACGCGCAGGACTTCGAGAAGGCAGCCCGCCTGCGCGATAAGGAGAAGCAGCTCGTCGCCAAGCGTGCCGAGCGCGAAAAGCAGTGGCGCTCCGGTGATCTGGACGTCGTGGCCGAGGTCGACGATGAGCAGATCGCGGAGGTGCTGGCCAACTGGACCGGTATCCCCGTCTTCAAGCTCACCGAGGAGGAGACCACTCGTCTGCTCCGCATGGAAGATGAGCTGCACAAGCGGATCATCGGCCAGGAGGATGCGGTCAAGGCCGTCTCCAAGGCGATTCGCCGTACTCGTGCCGGCCTGAAGGATCCCAAGCGCCCGTCGGGCTCGTTCATCTTCGCCGGTCCGTCCGGTGTGGGTAAGACCGAGCTGTCGAAGGCGCTGGCGAACTTCCTGTTCGGCGACGACGATGCGCTCATCCAGATCGATATGGGCGAGTTCCACGACCGCTTCACCGCTTCGCGTCTGTTCGGTGCCCCTCCGGGCTACGTCGGATACGAAGAGGGCGGCCAGCTCACCGAGAAGGTGCGCCGGAAGCCGTTCTCGGTGGTGCTGTTCGACGAGATCGAGAAGGCGCACCAGGAGATCTACAACACTCTGTTGCAGGTCCTCGAGGATGGTCGCCTGACCGATGGTCAGGGTCGTACGGTCGACTTCAAGAACACCGTGCTGATCTTCACCTCGAACCTCGGCACCTCGGATATCTCGAAGGCGGTCGGCCTCGGCTTCGCTCAGAGCAATGCCGAGGGCTCGAACTACGAGCGGATGAAGCTCAAGGTCAACGACGAGCTGAAGAAGCACTTCCGCCCGGAGTTCCTGAACCGCATCGACGACGTGATCGTGTTCCACCAGCTCACCGCACCGCAGATCGTGCAGATGGTGGATCTGATGATCGGCCGCGTCGCCAACCAGCTGCGCAACAAGGATATGGCGATCGAGATGACCGATCAGGCCAAGAGCCTGCTCGCGAAGCGCGGTTTCGACCCCGTGCTCGGCGCCCGTCCGCTGCGTCGCACCATCCAGCGCGAGATCGAGGATCAGCTGTCGGAGAAGATCCTCTTCGGCGAGCTGAGCGCCGGTCAGAGCGTCCTGGTGGATGTCGAAGGCTGGGACGGCGAAGGCCAGGGCGAGAACGCCAAGTTCACCTTCCACGCGAAGGCGAAGCTCACCAAGAAGAGCGACGCTGTGGAAGATGAGCCCGTTGTTGTCGCCGCCGGTGAGGCAGCCGCCGCCTCCGGCGAGTAATCACCACCCCGAAAGCCCCTCTCGTTGTCCGCGAGAGGGGCTTTCGCGTGTCCGGGGTCCGATTACCCCGCGTGGCACCCAAATTGGGTGGCGCTCGGGTGCCCGAATAGTCGATCCTCGGAGCAGTCGAACGAAGGGATCGCATGCTTACCGACGATCAGGTGGAAACTTTCATCACCGACGGCTTCGTGAAAGTCGAGCGGGCTTTCCCGCGCGAGACAGCCACCCGCGCCCGCGAAATCCTCTGGCGCGCCACCGGATGCGATCCGGACGACCCGGCCACCTGGACCCAGGCGGTAATCCGCCTGGCCGACCACGCGGAGGAGCCTTTCGCCCAGGCGGTCAATGCCCCGGCCCTTCTCGAAGCCTTCGACCAGCTGGTCGGTCCCGGCCGCTGGCTCCCGCGAAACAGTCTCGGCGGCTTCCCGATCCGCTTCCCGAGTCCCGAATCACCGGGTGACGACGGCTGGCATATCGATGCGAGCTTCCCCGGCGACGGCCCCGCGGACGACTACATCCAGTGGCGAATCAATGTGCGGTCCAAGGGTCGAGCCCTGCTGATGCTCTTCCTCTTCTCCGATATCGACGCCGAGGATGCCCCCACCCGGATTCGCGTGGGCTCGCATCTGCGTCTTCCGAACGTTCTGGCTCCGTACGGCGAACCGGGCGTCAGCATGTCCGCGCCCGAGCTCATCGAGACCTACAACGCCACAGTCGATCTGCCCCAGGCGCTGGCCACGGGCCGAGCCGGCGACGTCTACCTCTGCCATCCGTTCCTCGTCCACGCCGCCCAGCCCCATCACGGCCGCAACCCCCGCTTCCTCGCCCAGCCGCCACTGCTGCTCCGCGAACCCTGCGTCCTCGATCGCCCGGACAATGCGTATTCGCCTGTGGAACAGGCTATTCGGCGCGGACTGGAGGTCGAGGCCGTCCGCTAGCGGCGCGAAAATCGGAGGCGGGGCAGCGGGTTCGGGCGTACGGTGGGTGAGGTTCGCGAGAGTCGTTCCGGGGGTTCGTATGACAAATTCTGATCTGACGCTTATTGCTGTGCTGCTTGATCGTTCGGGGTCGATGCAGTCGATCAAGACCGATACCGAGGGCGGGTTCGACGCCTATATCGAGCAGCAGCGGGAGGTGCCGAAGCGGATCGAGGTGACTCTCGCTCAGTTCGATACCGAATACGAGCTGGTGTACGCGAATCGTCCGCTGGCGCAGGTGCCGCCGCTGACGTTGCAGCCCCGGGGGATGACGGCGCTGTACGACGCGGTGGGGCGGTTGATCACCGATGTGGGGAGTGAGCTGGCAGCGCGGGCCGAGGCGGATCGGCCGGGGACGGTCATTCTGGTGGTGCTCACCGACGGGCACGAGAACTCCAGCAAAGAGTGGTCGCATGCCGCGGTGAAGTCGCTGATCACCCAGCAGCAGGACACCTACAACTGGAACTTCCTGTTCCTCGGCGCGAATATCGACGCCGTGGCCATCGGCACCGAAATGGGTTTCTCGGCCCGCCGGTCGATCACGTATGCCGCCGCTCCGCAGGGTGTCTCCGGTGTGTTCCGCGCGGCCTCGGCCTATTCGGCCCGGCTGCAGGCGCCGCCGCCCGCCCCCGGTGCACCGGCTCAGCAGGATGCCGGTTTCACCGATGACGAGCGTTCCCAGTCGAATCCGGGTCGCTGAAAAGCTCGAGATTGTTTACCGCCCTTGGCAGGTTGACGCTATTGCCAGCCGGGGCGGACCAGGCCCGATTCGTACGCCAGCACCACCAGCTGCGTCCGGTCGCGGGCGCCGAGTTTGAGCAGGATGCGGCTGACATGGGTGCGCGCGGTGGCGGGGCTCATGAAGAGGCGCTGGGCGATTTCGGCATTGGTGAGGCCCTCGGCTACGAGGGCCATCACCTCGCGTTCGCGGTCGGTGAGTTCGGTGAGGGTGGCGGGGGCGGGTTTGGCGTGCGAGGCGAATTCGGCCACGAGCCGGCGGGTGACGCTGGGGGAGAGCAGGGCATCGCCCCCGGCCACCACGCGAACAGCCTTCACCAGATCGGCGGGTTCGGTGTGCTTCACCAGGAATCCGGTGGCCCCGGCGCGCATGGCCTCGAAGACGTACTCGTCGAGCTCGAAGGTGGTCAGCACCACCACCCGCACCTCGGAAAGTTCGGCGGCAGCGGCGATTTCGCGGGTGGCGGCCAGCCCGTCCAGCACCGGCATGCGAATATCCATGAGCACCACATCCGGGGTGAGTTCCCGTGCCAGCCGCACCGCCTCTTCGCCGTCGGCGGCCTCGCCGACAACCTCGATATCGTCCTGCGCGTCCAGCAGTGCCGCGAATCCGGCGCGCACCAGCGCCTGATCATCGGCGATGACCACCCGAATACTCACGAAACCTCCTGTCGGGCTGCGGCTTCGCAGCATCGGGGCGAGCCTAGGCGGCCGGTTCGGGGCGGGCCAGGTGGATGGGCAGGCGGGCTTCGACCCGGAAGCCGCCGCCGACCTTCGGTTCGGCCAGCAGTCGCCCGCCCAGCGCGTTCGCCCGTTCGGTCATGCCGATAATGCCGTGCCCGCCGCCGGATACCCCGGCGGCCGCGCGCTCCGGCCGGGTGTTCTCGACGCACAGTTGCAGCCGGTCGACCGAATACCGTACCGAGACAAGCACACTCGCACCGGGTGCGTGCCGCACCACATTGGTGAGCGATTCCTGCACGATGCGCGCGGCCGCGACGTCCACCACCGAGGGCAGGCGTTTCACCGGCCCGGTCACAATGGTGCGCACCTGCAGCCCGGCGGCGCGGGCGGGCCGGGTGAGCCCGTCGAGATCGCTGATGCCGATGGTCGGCGTGATGGGTGCGGCCACACTGCTGGTCCCGGACCGGATGGAGCGCAGCAGGGCGTGCACCTCGCCGAGCGCCTCCTTGCTGGCGGTCTTGATGGCGGCCAGCGCGCTCGCGGCCTGTTCGGGCCGCCGGTCGATGAGTTCCAGCGCCACCGAGGACTGCACATTGATGAGCGAGAGGCTGTGTGCGAGCACATCGTGCAGTTCGCGCGCGATGGTGAGCCGTTCCTCGCTGGCGCGCTGTTCGCGTTCGGCCTGTTCCCGCGCGCGTTCGGCGGCCTCGCGCTCGTGCTGTGCGTGTTCGCCGCGCTCGACCTCCGCCTCGCGCTGCTTTCGCGCCAGCACGGCCGCGTGCCGCTGCCGGATGCCCTCGGCAATGGCGGCGAGCACGATCAGCCAGGCGAGCAGTCCGAATTCCTGCCAGGCATTGGTGGTGTAACCGCGCCATTCGGGCACCGGCCACACCATCAGCAGATATCCGAGGGGAACGAAAGAATAGGTGTACCAGCGTGATCCGATAATGCCCGCGGTGAGGAAGGAAATCACCAGCGAGAAGAAGACCGGTCCGTATCCGTAGCCGATGAGCAGGTAGGCGGCGGTGATCGCCAGCGTTCCGTAGAACACCGGATACGGATACCGTCGTCGCAGCGCCAGCAGCAGCGGTCCACCGGCCAGCAGTGCATATCCGAGCAGGTCGAGCTGTCGCAGCTGTGGTTGGTGGGCGTTGGCGAGCGTGCCCGCGCCGAGCTGTATCGCGGCCACCACCAGTGCGAGCAGCACATCCCACCACCGTGCCGCACGAATCTCCATAGCTGAACGGTAGCGCCGTACACGCCTTCGCGGCACTGTCTCGGGGGTAAATACGTCGAGATACGTATGCCGGATCGCGCTGTGCGGCGGATGTTTCCCCGCAGGTGGCGGCGGATTCTCGAAGTATGAACGAAGCGATCGTCGAGACCGACCGGTTGACCAAACGCTACGGCCCGCACACCGCCGTGGATGCCGTGAGCATGACTGTCCGCCGTGGTGAGATCTACGGCTTCCTCGGCCCGAACGGTGCGGGCAAAACCACCACGCTGCGCATGCTGGTGGGCCTCATCCGGCCCTCCGGCGGCACCGCCGCGGTACTCGGCGCGCGCCCCGGCGATCCCGAAACCCTGCGCCGCATAGGCGTTCTCATCGAGGGCCCCGGTTTCTACCCGTACCTGTCCGGTCGCGACAACCTGCGCGTGCTGGCCGAGTACCGCGGCGCCGCTCGCGGCGAGGTCGAGCAGGTGCTGGCCCGGGTCGGCCTGGCCGACCGCGGCAAGGACAGATTCCGCACCTACTCGCTCGGCATGAAGCAGCGACTCGGTGTCGGCGCGGCCCTGCTCGGCCATCCTGACCTGCTGATTCTCGATGAACCCACGAACGGTCTGGATCCCGCCGGCATGGCGGAGATGCGGGAACTCATTATCGGACTCGCCGCCGACGGGCACACCGTCGTGCTGTCCAGTCACCTGCTCAGTGAAGTGCAGGAGATCTGTGATCGTGTCGGCGTGATCTCCGGCGGCCGCCTGCTGGCCGAGTCCACGGTGCGCGAATTACGCGGCGCGGCATCGCTTTTCCTGCGTGCCGAGCCTCTCGAACTGGCCTTCCCCGCGGTGTGCGGGGTGGTCGGCGATCGGTCCGCACTGCTGACCGCCACCGGCATCAGAGTGGATGCCGGTGTGGCAATGGCGCCGGCGGTGGCACGTGCGGTGATCGGCGCGGGCGCGGATCTACTGGAACTGCGCAGCGACGAAAAGTCTTTGGAAGAAGTGTTTTTCGAGATGACGGAGACGGCGAAATGACCGACCTGCTGGCAAGCACCCGGGCCGAAATACTGCGACTGCGCAAGTGGCCCGCCTTCTGGATCGTGCTCGGCACCTGGATCCTGCTGAACCTGACCTTCGCCTACCTGTTCAACTATCTGGCCTACAGCTCCGGCACCAGCACCCGGATGTCGAACGGTCAGCCCCGCGACGTACTGCTGCAGCAGATGCTCCCGGCCGCGGTGCCGGAGGTCTTCACCCAGGGCATGGCCATGTTCGGCGGCGCGCTCATGCTGGTGCTCGGCGCGCTGGCGGTCGGCAGCGGTTACGGCTGGGGCACCTGGAAAACCGTTCTGAGCCAAGGCCCTTCGCGGTCGGCGGCGGTAGGCGGCGTCATGCTGAGCCTGGCGGCGACGGTGCTCACGCTGGTGCTGGTCGCCTTCGTCGTGGATACCGGAGTCGCGGCGCTCATCGCCTCCACGCAGGGGCAGTCCCTGGCACTGCCTTCGGCGGGCCGGATTCTGCTCGGAATCGTCTCGGGCACAGCCATTCTGGGCATGTGGACACTGGCGGGCGCGCTGATCGGCGCGATCGCTCGCGGCCCGGCCCTGGCTGTCGGCCTCGGCCTGGTGTGGGTGCTGGTGGTGGAGAATCTGCTGCGCGGCGTAGCCGGAATCTTCACTCCCATCAGGGCTCTCACCGATCACCTGCCCGGTACGGCCGCCGGATCTCTCGCCGGTTCGCTGCGCACGACCACCGGTCCGGCCACCCCGGGCGTACTGGACATCCTCACCCGAGACCAGTCCCTGCTGATCCTCGCCGCCTATATCGCCCTCTTCGTGGCGGGCACGGTGTGGCTGATCCACCGCCGGGACATGGTCTGAGCGTCGCGCGGTATCGTGCTCCGCCATGGACGTTGCGCCGATCCGGCCTCCCGATCTCTCCACGCGGCCGTTCTTCCTGACTGTCGAACGGATCATGGCGGCCTCGCCGGACGAGCTCTACCGCATGTGCACCCGCCAACTCGGACTGTGGTTCGCCGATCCGGGGTCGGTGCTCATGCGGGAGCCCGCGGTGAACGAGACCTTCTTCTTCACCGCGGGTGGCGGGCACCCGCACTACGGACGTTTTCTCCGGCTGCTGCCCGATCGCCTGATGGAGATCACCTGGGTGACCGGTGCGGGTGGCACCGAGGGCGCGGAAACCGTGCTCACGATTGAATTCTCACCCCACGGTGCGGGCACCGCCGTACTGCTCAGCCACGCCGGATTCCCCGATGCCGAGTCCCGGGACCGCCACGAACAGTCCTGGCCGGCCGTGCTCGCGCAACTCGACCAGCGCGCCGCCGCGGCGGTCTGAGCGGAGTACGTTCGACGCGTCGAGCTTTCGGGGGTTCGGGGGCGAAGCCCCTGAGAGCCCCGAGAGTTGGTCAACCCATTCATCGAAAGGACAGTGATGCCTACACGTACCGCGCGCACCGCTTGGACCGGCGGGCTGCAGGACGGCTCCGGACAGGTCGAGCTGGTGAGCTCCGGCGTCGGCAAGTACGACGTCTCCTTCCCGAAGCGCGCCGCCGACAATGCCGACGGCACCACCAGCCCCGAAGAGCTGATCGCCGCCGCGCACTCCTCCTGCTACGCCATGGCGCTCTCGGGTCAGGTCGGCGCGGCCGGCGGCACGGTGGAGAGCCTGGACGTCACCGCCGACGTCACCCTGAGCCCGGACCCGGCCGGTGGTTTTCGTATCTCCAAGATCAAGCTGACCGTGGTCGGCCGCGCCTCGGGCATCGATGAGGCAGGCTTCCTCGAGGCCGCCGCGGGCGCGAAGGCGGGCTGCCCGATCTCCAAGGCGCTCGCGGGCGTCGACGATATCGAACTGGACGCGACCTTCGAGTCCTGATCTCGGGCACAGTTTTTCGATTCACTGCGACAGGCAGTGCCGGTGACGCATCGGCACTGCCTGTTCCGTACGTTCGTGAAGTAGTGCGACCCGGTTGATCAGGCCTTGCTCTGCACATCGAGGACGACCTCGAACTCGAGCAGCGAGGCGCCGGTCGAGACCGGCTGCCGGTTCTCGCCGCCCGCGTGCGCGGTGCGGGCCGGGCCGTCGCGCCAGGCCTCGAAGGAGTCGTTGGAATCCCAATGGGTGACAACGAAGTAGCGGTTGTCGCCGGAGACCGGGCGGAGCAGCTGGAAGCCGAGGAACCCGGGGGAGTTCTCGACCGCGTGCGCGCGTTGGGCGAAACGCTTCTCCAGTTCGGAGCCCGCGCCCTCGGGAACCTCGATTGCATTGATCTTGACGACTGCCATGCGCCCGAATGTACTACGCGAAACGGACGTATCGTCGAAGCGATGTTTACTGACGAAGGTGGCACAGGCGTACCGATCCTGCTGCTGCACGGGCTGATGGGCAGCGCTCGCACCTGGCGAGGTCAGCTGGAGTGGCTGCGCGAGTTCGGGCATGTCTACACCTTCGACGCGGCCGGGCACGGCCGCCCCGCACCGGCGGAACCGACCACCGAGGCATTTGTCGCGGACCTCGCGGCGGCCACCGCGCGGATCGCCGAACCCATGGTGGTGATCGGGCATTCGATGGGCGGACTGCACGCGTGGATGTTCGCCGCCGCGCATCCGGACCGGGTGCGCGCCCTCGTGGTCGAGGATATGGCCCCGGATTTCCGAGGCCGCACCGCCGAACACTGGGCCGCGGTGATCGGGGCCTGGCCGCAGCCGTTCCCGAATGATGCTGCGGTACTGGAGTTCTTCGGCCCGGTGGCGGGCCGCTACTTCCTCGACTCGTTCACCCGCGGCCCGGACGGCTATCGCCTGCACGGGGAGGTGGCCACCTTCCGCGCTATCTCGGAGGAGTGGGGCACCCGGGATTTCTGGACCCAGTGGACGTCGATCACCGCCCCGGCCCTGCTGATCGAGGGTGAATACACCATCACCCCGCCCGGTCAGATGCGGCAGATGGCCGAGCTGCATCCCGATGCCCGGCATGTCGTGATCGCTCGGGCCGGCCACCTCGTGCACGACGATCAACCTGCCGCCTACCGGGCCGAAGTCGAGGATTTCCTGCGCCGGACCCTTGTTTGATGGCGGGTGCCTTCAGTCTCGGAACCGGCGCATCGTATGCTCGGCACGCACGCAACCCGGAATGAATGGTGACCAACGATGATCGACTTCTCGATTCCCGCCGAACTCGCCGCCGAACGCGATCGGGTACGCCAATTCGTCATCGACAAGATCGTCCCCTACGAGCGTGATCCACGGCTGACCGCGCACGGCCCCACCGACGACCTCCGCCAGGAGCTGGTCGAATTGGCGCGCGCCGAAAAGCTGCTGACCGTGCAGGCCCCCGTCGCCCTGGGCGGCCGCGGACTCAGTCATATCGAGCAGGCCGTGCTCTACGAGGCAGCCGGCTGGTCCACCCTCGGCCCGGTCGCCATGAACTGCGCCGCACCCGACGAGGGCAATATGTTCCTGCTCTCCAAGGTCGCGAACCAGGAGCAGACCGAGCGCTTCCTGCAGCCGGTCATCGACGGCCATCAGCGTTCGGTCTTCGCCATGACCGAACCGGACGGCGCGGGCTCGGACCCGAACCAGCTCACCACCGCCGCCACCTTCGACGGCGAGAACTTCACCATCAACGGCCGCAAATGGCTGATCACCGGCGCCGACGGCGCGAAGACGTGGATCATCATGGCGCGCTTGGCCGATAACCCGCACCTGCCCGCGGGCCCGACCCTGTTCCTCTGCGACGGCGACGCGCCCGGCATCGTCATCGAACGCATCATGAACACCATGGACCGCAATTACGTCGGCGGCCATGCGGTGGTGCGCTTCGAAAACCTTGTGCTGCCCAGGGAATCGGTGCTCGGCGAGACCGGACAGGCGCTGCGGTACGCCCAATTGCGGCTCGCCCCGGCCCGTCTCACGCACTGCATGCGCTGGCTGGGCGCGGCCGAGCGCGCACAGTCCATCGCCATCGACTACGCCAAGACCCGCACCGCCTTCGGCAAGCCGATCGGCGAGCACCAGGGCGTGTCGTTCATGCTGGCGGACAATGAGATCGCACTGCACCAGTGCCGCCTCACCATCTGGCACGCCTGCTGGCTGATGGATCAGGGCGAGAAGGCCCGGCACGAGAGTTCCATCGCCAAATCGTTCGTCTCCGAGGAACTGTTCAAGGTCACCGACCGCTGCGTCCAGGTGCTCGGCGGCATCGGCATCAGCGATGAAACCGTGGTGGAGATGATCTTCCGCGATATGCGCGCGTTCCGTCTCTACGACGGCCCGACCGAGGTACACAAGTACGCCATCGGCCGCCAGATCTTGCGTTAATTTGCCTCCGCTTCGCTCCGGCGGGTTCGCGGCCCTGTTAACCCGGTCTTCCCTCCCTGCGCTCGCCGCTGCGCGGCATTGCTCCGGTCAGTCCAGAACGGGGCGGGCCGCGAACTCGAAGGTGGTGCGGGGGGTGTAATCGGGCGGGGCGGGGTGGCGATTGCGTTTAGGATTCGGTCATGAGTTCGGAACTGCATGTGGACGTGTCCGACGGGGTCGCTGTGCTCACGCTCAATCGCCCCTCTCAGCAGAACGCGCTCACGCCGAAGATGGCGGCGGCACTGGGTGCGGCGCTGCGGCGCTGCGATACCGAGGATGCGATCGGCGCGGTCGTCCTCACCGGCACGCCGCCCGCATTCTGTGCGGGTGCGGATCTGTCGCTCAAGTCCGGCGAGGTGAACGGGCTCATCGATCCGCCGCCCTTCCGCATTCGTAAACCGGTCATCGCCGCGGTGAACGGGCATGCGGTGGGCATCGGCCTGGAGATCGCGCTGCAGTGCGATCTGCGGTACGTGGCGCGCGATGCGGTGTACGGCCTCAATCAGGTTCGCCGCGGCGCCCTGGCCGGCGGCTACGCGCACTGGACGCTGCCCCGGCTGGTCGGCAATGCCAATGCCGCCGATCTGCTGCTCACCGGCCGCACCTTCGACGGTGAAGAGGCGCAGGTGCTCGGTGTGGCCAATTCCTGCCTGCCCGCCAGCGAGGTGCTGCCGACCGCGCTCGCGGTGGCGCACGATATCGCGCACGGTTCCGCGCCGCTTCCGGTGGCGCTGTCCAAGCGACTGCTGTGGGAGGCGCCCGCCATGACGCCGGAAACCGTGGGCCGCCTGGAAACCGAGCTCAACGACTATGTCGCCAAGAGTTCCGACGGCGGCGAGGGCGTGGCCGCGCTCAAGGATCGCAGGCCGCCGAAGTGGACCGGGAGCGTCAGCTCCGAATGGCCGGCCTGGGATGCGGTCACCGGCAGTGCGCCCCGCCCCGGACTGGACTGAGCCTCAAGCCCTTCCGCTGACGACCATCATCAGGAACAGGATTCCGAACAGGACCATGAATATGGTCCCGACGATGCCCAGCACGTAGCCGACCACCACCTGGACCCGTCCACCGTAGGCGCCACCCGACGCCTCGATCTCGTTCAGTGCGCGCCGCCCCATGACCCAGGCCACGGGCCCCAGTGCGCCACAGCAGAACACGCTGAGCGCTCCCATGATCAACACCGCCGTCGCATACTCGTGCTCGGTGGGTGCGCCGATGGGCTGCTGAGGGATGACCACCGCCTGATTTTACGTTCGCGGCGCCGGAATTGCCCTGCGGACTCGCAGTGTTCGGTTGTGCGACACCCCGTTCCGCGTGTCGCGGCGAGTGTGCGAGGCCCGCCCCCGAACGCCGATCGGATTGTGCCGGAGGCGATTCGGGGGCGGCCGGGCTCAGGCGCGGCGCTGGCGCGCGATGTCGGCGAGGACCACGCCCGCCGCCACGGAGGCATTGAGCGATTCCACCGGTCCGGCCATCGGAATGGAGATGATGGCGTCGCAGGTTTCGCGAACCAGGCGGGACAGGCCCTTACCTTCGGAGCCCACCACGATGACAGTCGGTGCGCTGCCGTCGAATTCGTCCAGATGGGTGTCGCCGCCGGCGTCCAGGCCGACGATCTGGTAGCCCTCGTTCGCCCAATCCTTCAGGGTGCGAGTGAGATTCGTGGCGCGCGCGACGGGCAGGCGCGCCGCCGCACCGGCGCTGGTGCGCCATGCGACAGCGGTGACGCTGGCACTGCGCCGCTGCGGGATGACCACGCCGTGACCACCGAACGCGGACACCGAGCGAATGACCGCACCCAGATTGCGCGGGTCGGAAATATTGTCGAGCGCCACCAGCAGGGCCGGCTCGCCGGAGGCTCGCACGCGCGCCACCATGTCGTCCGGATGCGCGTAGCGGTACGGCGGCACCTGCAGGGCGACGCCCTGGTGCATACCGTTGCGGCTCATCTTGTCCAGATCGCTGCGCGGCACCTCGAGGATGGTGATGCCGGTATCCGCGGCGATCTTCACCGATTCGGTGAGCCGGTCGTCGTTCTCGGTGCCGACCGCGACGTACAGCGCGGTCGCCGGAACCTCCGCGCGCAGGCACTCCACCACGGGGTTGCGGCCGAGCACCAGTTCCGGGCCCTCATTGTCCTTGCGCCCGGCGATCGGACGGCTCGCATTGCGGCTGCGCGCGTCCGCGGCGGAGGTCTTCGCCTTCGCCGCCGCCTTGGCCCGCTTGGCCGCGGGATGTTTGGTGCGCTCGACCGCGGGCGGCGTCGCGCCCCGGCCCGCGAGCCCGCGGCTGCGCTTGCCGCCGGAGCCGACGACGGCGCCCTTCTTGGTGCCGTCCTTGCGGGTCGCACCGCGTCGCTGCGAATTGCCTGCCATTACTTCGCCTTCCGTATTACGCGGGAAACCCGCAGTCGGCCGGTCACGGGAGAACCCGCGCTCCGTCGATCATGCGGGAAACCTGCATCCGGTCGGCGCAGCGAACGGCTGCGCCCAAATATCTGTGCCGCCCGAAGACGGCGCTTGGCTGCCCAGGGGCAGTGTGCGACCCGGCGTCAGCCGTGTCATGTCTCGCCTCGAGTATCTCGAGACCCTGTTCCGCCGGGAGACCCGGCCGAACTCAGCGCTCTTCCTTGGTCAGTGACCACTCCGGGCCGCGCGGAGTATCGGTGACCTCGACCCCCGCCGCCTTCAGGCGATCGCGGACCGCATCGGCCGCCGCCCAGTCCTTATCGGCCCGAGCCTGCTGCCGGCGTTCGAGTTCCGCGCCGATCAGCACGTCCAGGGCCGCCACCGCGGTGGACGAATCGGCGGGCGCGGCCCAGTGCGGATCGAACGGGTCCACGCCGAGAATTCCCAGCATGGTCCGGATCTGCCCGGCCAGCACGCGCGCGCCGTCCAGATCGCCCGCCTCCACCGCCTTGTTGCCCTCGTGCACCAGGCGGTGAATTTCGGCGAGCGCCTTGGGAACTCCGAGATCGTCGTTCAGCGCATCGGCGAAAGCCTCGGTCCAGGTTCCCGGAAGAATATCCCCGGTCCGTTCGGCTACCCGCTGCACGAATGCCTCGATGCGCTGGTAGGCGGCAGCGGCCTCGGTGAGCGCCTGGTCGGAGTACTCGAGCATGGAGCGGTAGCTGACGCTGCCCAGGTAGTAGCGCAGCTCGACGGGCCGAACGCCGACCCGCTGCAGCACATTCGGAATGGACAGCACATTGCCCAGTGATTTGGACATCTTCTCGCCGCCCATGGTCACCCAGCCGTTGTGCAGCCAGTAGCGGGCGAACCCGTCCCCGGCCGCACGCGACTGCGCGATCTCGTTCTCATGGTGCGGGAAGATCAAATCCATTCCGCCGCAATGGATATCGAATTCGGCGCCGAGGTAGTACTCGGCCATGGCGGAGCATTCCAGATGCCAGCCCGGGCGACCCGGACCCCACGGCGACGGCCAGCTCGGCTCACCGGGCTTGGCGGCCTTCCACAGCGTGAAATCGCGCGGATCCTTCTTGCCCTGCCCGAGGCTCTCGCCCTGGTGCACATCGTCGAGCCGATGCCCGGACAGCTTGCCGTAATCGGGGAAGCTCACGACGTCGAAATAGACATTGCCCTCGGACGGGTACGCGTGCCCGCGCTCGATGAGCCGCTCCATCATGCACACCATCTGCGTGATGTGGCCGGTTGCCCGCGGTTCCGCGGACGGCGGCAGCACCCCGAGCGTGTCGTACGCGCGATCGAAGGCCCGCTCGTGCGTGGCGGCCCACTCCCACCACGGGCGGCCGTGCTCGGCGGCCTTGTTCAGAATCTTGTCGTCGATATCGGTGACGTTCCGGACGAAGGCCACATCGGAACCATTGGCGCTCAACCAGCGTCGCAGCACGTCGAAGGCGACGCCGCTGCGCACATGTCCGATATGGGGTTCGCCCTGCACGGTGGCGCCGCACAGGTACACCGAAGCGTGGCCGGGGACCAGCGGAATGAAATCACGCAGGGTCCGCGTCTCGGTGTCGAACAGGCGCAGAGTCACGACCAGGCATCCTAGCTGTTGAGATATGGCGGAAGACGGGCGGATACGGCATAGGTCAGCCGCAGCGGGAATTGCGGAGGCGGTTCAGGACCGACAACACAGCAGGGCGGTGGCGACCGACGCCACGCCTTCACCACGGCCGGTGAGTCCCAGACCGTCGGTGGTGGTGCCGGAGACCGACACCGGTGCACCCAGAATCTCGCCCAGTACCTGCTGCGCCTCGGCGCGCCGCGGACCGATCTTGGGCCGATTGCCAATTACTTGTACAGCCGCATTGACAATTGTGAAGCCGGACTCATCCAGCAGCCGCCGCACTTCCTTCAGCATGGCCGCTCCGGACACGCCCTCCCATTCGGGGCGACCGGTGCCGAACACCGCGCCGACATCGCCGAGACCGGCGGCCGACAACAGTGCATCGCAGAGGGCGTGAGCTGCGACATCGCCATCGGAATGGCCCTCGCAACCACTGTCGCCGTCGAACAGCAGACCGGCCATCCAGCAGGCGCGGCCGGGTGCGACGGGGTGTACATCGCTGCCGATTCCGACGCGCATGGCGGTGGGGTCGATCATGTGTTCGCCACCGCCTCCCGGTCCTGGTCACGCTGCTGTACGGGCACGGAAATCCCGCCCTGTGCCACCAGTGTATTAGCGAGTACCAGGTCCAAGGGTGTGGTGATCTTGAAAGCCAGCGCATCACCGGGCACCGTGTGCACGGTGGCGCCTAAAAGTTCCACCAGGCCCGCGTCGTCGGTCGCCTGGATGGTGGTCGCATAGGCCGCGCGCAAAAGCCGCGCATCGAAGCCCTGCGGAGTTTGTATGGCGCGCAAGGTGGATCGATCCGGAGTTCCGGTGACCGCACCCGTGGCATCCACGGACTTGATGGTGTCGGTGACCGGCAGCGCGGGCACCACGGCCTGCGCGCCCGCATGCAGCTGCGCCACCACCCGCGCGATGAGCGCGGGCGGCGTGAGTGCGCGGGCGGCATCGTGAACGAGCACCAGGGTGGCGTCCGGGGCGGCGTCCAGACCTGCCCGGACCGAATCGGTGCGCTCGGCGCCGCCGGGCACCACATGAATCGGAATGTCGGTGGCCGGCAGGAGCGCACGGGTCTGGTCGACGAGCTCGGCGGGCACCATCACCACAACCTCGTCGACGGATCCGGAGGCGATCAGCCCCTGCAGCGCGAGTGTGAGCATGGGACTGCCGCCGACCGGAACGAATGCCTTCGGTGTGGATTCACCGAGACGCACGCCCATGCCAGCGGCAGGAACCAGCGCAACAACACGACTGTCGCCGTGCAATGCGTTCACGTTCAGGAGGCCGCGGCGAGAACCTCGTCGAGCAAAGTGTCGGCCCTCTCGGCGTCAGTACCCTCGGCGAGCGCGAGCTCACCGACGAGAATCTGCCGGGCCTTGGCCAGCATTCGCTTCTCACCAGCGGAGAGACCACGATCCTGCTCACGACGCCAGAGGTCACGAACGACCTCGGCCACCTTGTTCACATCGCCGGAGGCGAGCTTCTCGAGGTTGGCCTTGTAGCGGCGAGACCAGTTGGTGGGCTCTTCGGTGTGCGGTGCACGCAGCACCTGGAAAACCTTGTCGAGGCCTTCCTGGCCGACGACGTCGCGGACGCCGACATACTCTGCGTTCTCAGCGGGAACCCGAACGGTCAGGTCGCCTTGAGCGACCTTCAGGACCAGATACTCCTTTTGTACACCCTTGATGGTGCGAGTTTCGATAGCTTCGATCAACGCCGCTCCGTGGTGGGGGTAAACGACGGTGTCTCCGACCTTAAAAATCATCTGTCCCGTGCCCCTTTCGATGTTCACAGTTTAACATGCGACTCGGTAACGGCGCGATCAACGGCGCAGGTCAGGGCCACAACGAGCCAGCGGTGGGGGTTGACAACCGCGGAATCGTGTGCATCCTGTTGTGGCATAACGGGATACCGCTGCGCGGTATCGGAACGCATATGCCGCGCGGCTCTCCGCATACGCGACTTTCCGTATACGCCGCCCCCTCGAGAGGCGTGGGAAAGCACGCATTACTCTTCATGACTACTACTCTGCATAGTGGAGTGAGCCCGGTCGACATGGAGGACAACCCGTGACTGCCCAGAAAGCCACCACAGCGTCGAAGGCGCGCCGGCGTGCCTTGACAGTTGCTGCACTCGCTGCGGGCGCGGTGCTCGCGCTGACGGGTTGCAGTGCCGGTCAGCTCGCGCAGACCTCGCGCGAGGTCGCGGCGGTCAATGGCAACAGCGCCGATGTCGGCAAGATCGCGCTGCGTGACGTGCGATTCCTGCTGCCGCAGTCGGAGGAGTACAACAACGCCAAGGGCGGTAAGGCCGTACTCGCCTTCAGCGCCGCCAACCTCGCCCAGGCCACGCCGGACGAGCTGGTCAGCGTTACCACCGACTTCGGTACCGCGAAGATCAACGGCAAGGCCGATATCAAGGCCCAGTCCACCCTGGTCGCGGACTTCAGCAAGACCGCCACCACGACGCCCGCCGCGGCGCCGGCCGGTGACAAGCCCGCCGATCCGGATGCGCACCCGCTGCTCATCGAGGTCGACGGCCTGACCAAGGACATCACCCCGGGCCTCACCTACCCGGTCACCTTCATCTTCAAAGAGGGCGGCACCGTCGCGCTGAACGTCCCGGTCGACGCCGGCCCGGACAACCCGCGCCCCGAGCCCGTGTCGGCCGAGACCAAGTCCGGTCACTGAGCTCGACTCGAATTCGCTTCCACCGCACCCGCTTCGGATTTCCGAGGCGGGTGCGGTCGTTTACGCACGGATTGTCCGGTGTGCCGCGCACCGCGCTGCGGGGCCGGTAGCGCACGGCTCTGCCAGCCGGAATACGGGCCGGGCGTGTCGTCGGGGGATGGGCGGCGAATCGGCGGTGATCGCCCGGTGCGGTGCGAGTTGTCTGTCGGAGTCCGTCACTAGGCTGCCCGCGTGGCCAAGGTGAAATCGCTGTACCGCTGTGCTGATTGCGCGAACGAGGTCGCCAAATGGGTGGGTCGGTGCCCGGCGTGCGAGGCGTGGGGCACCCTCGAGGAGGTCGCCGCCTCCTCCGCCGCGGTGGCGGTCGGGCGCCGGGCCATGCTGCCGAGTACGGCGGCCGCGCCCATCTCGAGTATCGATTCCAAGACCACGCAGGCGCGGTCCACCGGGGTTTCCGAATTGGACCGGGTGCTGGGCGGCGGGATCGTGCCCGGTTCGGTGGTGCTGATCTCGGGCGAGCCCGGGGTCGGCAAGTCGACGCTGCTGCTCGAGGTCTCGCACCGGTGGGCGCGGGCGCGCGATGAGATCGCGCTGTACGTGACGGCCGAGGAATCGGCGGGTCAGGTGCGCCTGCGCGCGGACCGGACCGGCGCGGTGCACGAAAAGGTGTACCTCGCGGCCGAATCCGATCTCGCGACGATTCTCGGGCATGTCGAGCAGGTGCGGCCGTCGCTGCTGGTGGTCGACTCGGTACAGACCATGCTGGCCGGTGATGTCGACGGTGTGATCGGCGGCGTCACCCAGGTGCGCTCGGTGACGGCGGCGCTCACCTCGCTGGCCAAGTCCACGGGTATCGCGGTGCTGCTGGTCGGCCATGTGACCAAGGACGGCTCGGTCGCCGGCCCGCGCACGCTGGAGCATCTGGTGGACGTGGTGCTGCAGTTCGAGGGCGACAAGCACTCCACGCTGCGCATGGTGCGCGGCATCAAGAATCGTTTCGGCAGCACCGACGAGGTGGGCTGCTTCGAGATGCGCGAGGCCGGAATCGCCTGTGTGGACGACCCTTCCGGGCTGTTCCTGCACCATCGCGGTGAGGCGGTGTCCGGCACGGCCGTCACCGTGGCCATGGACGGTAAGCGGCCCATGCTCGGTGAGGTGCAGGGCCTCACCGTGGAGACCTCGGTGCCCGCGCCCCGCCGCGCGGTGAGCGGGCTCGACTACAACCGCGTCTCCATGGTGCTGGCGGTGCTGCAGAGCCGCTGCGGCGTCTATGTCGGCAAGCAGGATGTGTACGCCGCCACCGTCGGCGGTATGCGGCTCACCGAACCGGCCGCGGATCTGGCTGTCGCCCTTGCCATTGCGAGCGCCAGCCAGGATCGTGCGCTGCGCAGCGGCATGATCGTGCTCGGCGAGGTCGGTCTCGCCGGCGAGGTGCGCCAGGTGACGGGCCTGACGCGGCGGCTGGCGGAGGCCGAGCGGCTGGGTTTCACCGAGGCGCTGGTCCCGGCCGGGGTCGATCGGGTGGGCCGCACCATGAAGCTGCACGAGGTCGCCGATCTCAGTGCGGCCCTTGCCGTCTGCGGGCTGCGCGGCCCGCGCCGCGCCAAGGCGAAGGCCGATATCGAGGATTAGACGCGATTTGCGCGCGCGGCCGGTGTGGAACCCGCGCCGCGCGTGTTCGGCTGTCACACGGGCATCCAGGGGCCTGATCGGGCCGATCCGGACGGATGACCGGGACGGCGAAGGCCGGGCCCCTGGGGGACCCGGCCTTCATGCTGAAAAGCGCTGGAATCAGGCGATATTGAACGGTTCGGGCGCACTGCGCACCGAACCGAGCTGAGCGACAACGGTGTAGGGACCCGTGGGCACCGGTACGCGCTCACCCGCGCAGCCGGGCTGCGAGGTGGATCCGGACCAGGTGACGGTGAATGCCGCCTGCTGCCCCGGATTCAGGGTGCGCATATCGGGGGTGCCGTCCGGATAGCAGTCGGTGCTGGACCACAGGCGGCGCTGGCCGTCCAGTGATTGCACCGATACCAGCTGCAGCCCCGAACCCATATCGCGTTCGCAGGCGGCGCTGGAGATATTGGTGATGACGATGCCGAAGACCGGTTGTTCGGTGGTCTTGTAGGTCGGCTGCCCGACATTCACCTTCACGGCCAGGGACTGGTCGGGGCACTGTCCGGCGGCGGCTACGGGCGCAGCGCTGCCGCTGACAGGTGCGCTACCGCTGGTGGCGGGCTTGGGCGCACCCGAATCGGGCGCGCTGGAGGAGGCTCCGGCGGCCTTGTTCGTCGACCCGGCGGCGGAGGTGGTGGCTTTGGCGTCGGATTTGTGGTCGTCACCGCCGCCGCGTATCAGCGCGACGGCCACCCAGAGCACCAGCAGGAGGGCGACCGCTATCGCGCCGATCGCTATCGCGCGACGGCGCCAGTAGATTTCCGGCGGCAGTGGTCCATTCGGTTCCAGCACGCTGACAACGGTAAGGGCACCGTCGGGTGCATCCCGCTCAGGGTCTCGGCGTGTCGGAGGTGAAACGACCTACGTGCCAGGTACATTTCGCCGCTTCCGGGCACCGCTCGGCTCAATCCCCATCTGCCGGTTATTGTCTCGGCATCGGGGACCGAATCCTGCTATCTCCGGCAGATTCCCGAAGAATCCGAAGAATCAGACAACTTCGCCGATATTGCCGATCACCCGGTGCAGTTTGATCTGTCCCTCTGCGAGGTTGTAGGTGACGCAGGCGATGGCGCATTCGCCGGTGGCCACCCGCTGGGAAATGGTCATGGAACGCTGCATGAGCAGGCGGGCGGTCTCCTCGACATGCCGGGCCTCCAGCTCGTCGACCGATTCCAGGCCTTCGCGGCGGCCGATGAGGATCGAGGGCATGACCCGCTCGACAACGCTGCGAATGAAGCCGCCGGGCACATTGCCGTGGTCGAGGGCGTCGATGGTGGCGCGCACGGCGCCGCAGGAGTCGTGGCCGAGGACCACGATGAGCGGCACGTTCAGCACCTGCACGCCGTATTCGATGGAACCGAGCACCGAGGAGTCGATGACGTGTCCGGCGGTGCGGACCACGAACATATCGCCGAGGCCCTGGTCGAAGATGATCTCGGCGGCCACGCGGGAGTCGCCGCAGCCGAACAGTACTGCCCCGGGCTGCTGCCCGCCGACGAGCTTCGCCCGGTCGACGGCACCTTGGCTAGGATGCTGCAACGTGCCGTTGACGAAGCGGTCATTGCCTTCACGCAGGGATTTCCAGGCACTGATCGGATTGTTGTGGGGCATGTGTCTCATTTTCCATGGGGGAGCGGTTACTGGCGAGTCCGAGACGTTACGGTCCGGCAACTACCGGCCGGCCATCACACCGCCCGACGAGTGAGCCGGCGGCGAAGAATCGAAGGACGATGGATAGCGACATTCTGATCGACTGGTATCGGGAGACCGCACGTGACCTCCCGTGGCGGCGCTCGGGCGTGACCGCCTGGCAGATCCTGATGAGCGAGATCATGCTGCAGCAGACCCCGGTGGTGCGGGTCGAGCCCATCTGGCGGGAATGGGTGGCGCGCTGGCCGGTGCCCTCGGCCATGGCCGCCGCACCGCAGGGTGACGTGCTGCGCGCGTGGGGCAAGCTCGGCTATCCGCGCCGCGCGCTGCGGCTGCACGAATGCTCCCGGGTGCTCGCGGAGCAGCACGGTGACGAGGTGCCGGCCGATGTCGAGACACTGCTGAGCCTGCCCGGAATCGGGGATTACACCGCCCGCGCGGTGGCCTGCTTCGCCTACGGTCAGCGAGTTCCGGTGGTGGACACCAATGTTCGCCGCGTGGTGGCCCGCGCGGTGCACGGCCGTGCCGAGGCGGGCAATCCCGCCTCTCGCGATCTGGGGGAAACCGAGGCATTGCTCCCGGCGCACGTGGGCCGCGCGGCCGTTTTCTCCGCCGCGCTCATGGAACTCGGCGCGACCATCTGCACCGCCCGTACCCCCGAGTGCTCCCGCTGCCCGCTGCCTGCGTGCGCGTGGGTCGCCGCGGGCCGCCCGGCCTCCGAGGTGGTGCGCCGCACCCAGAAGTACGAGGGCACCGACCGTCAGGCCCGCGGCCGCCTGCTCGACGTACTGCGCGCCGCCACCGGCCCGGTCGAGCAGGTCCGTTTGGACCTGGCCTGGACCCGCGATCCGGGCCAGCGCGCCCGCGCCCTGGACTCACTGCTGGTCGACGGGCTGATCGAGCAGACCGCGGACGGCCTTTTCGCCCTCGCCGGCGAAGGCTGATCGCCGCGCACCTCCCGGGGCGCGAGGGGTATCACCCCGGGAGGGTGCGACGGCACGATCTACCGCCCCTCACGCGGCAGATCGCATCGAGAAAAGCGGTCAGGCGGGGACGAGTTCGCGGCGGCGGTTGCGGGTGCGGGAGCCGACGACGCGGCACACCAGGTAGATCGTGAACGAGATGGCGGTGACGAAGGTCGAGATCGGGACGCCGGGTGCGAGGGACAGCAGAATGCCGCCCACCGCGGAGGTTTCGGCGAAGACGATCGCGAGCACGGTGGCGCGGACCGGGCTGGCGGTGAGTTGCGCCGCCGCGGCGGCCGGGGTGATGAGCAGAGACAGCACCAGCAGGGCGCCCACGATCTGCACGCCGAACGCGGCGGTGATGCCCAGCAGCACCGCGAACACGATGGACAGCGCCCGCACCGGAACTCCGCGCGCCACAGCCACTTCCGGGTCGGAGCTGGCGAACAGCAGCGGGCGGTAGACGGCGGCCAGCACCAGCAGAACTCCGACGGTGCAGATGGACAGCAGTGTGAGGCCGTTGTCGCCGACGCTCACCACCTGCCCGGTGAGCAGCGAGAATTTGGAGCCCGCCCGCTCCGGGCCGAGCCACAGGAACAGCACGGACAGGCCGAGGCCGAACGAGAGCACCACGGCGATGACCGAATCACGTTCGCGGGCACGGGAACCCAGGATGCCGAACAGAACGGCCGCGACCACCGATCCGGCGATCGCGCCGACCCCGACGCCGACCCCGGCGAGCAGCGCCGCCGCCGCACCGGTGAGCGACAGTTCGCTGGTGCCGTGCACGGCGAAGGACATCTGGCGGCTGATGATGAGCGGACCGATGGCTCCGGCGAGCAGGCCGAGCAGGGCCGCCGCCAGGACGGCCTGCTGGACGAAGTCGTAGGACATCAGGTGCGCGGTGGTGGAGAAGTCGAACATTCCGGAGAAGACGCCGGAGAGTTTGTCGATCATGCGCGCACCTCGTCGTTCTCGGCGTGGCAGTGCTGTGCTCCGGCCTCGCCGAGCGCGTCCATGGTGTCGCCGGTGCCGACGACCACCAGTCGCCCGCGCACCCGCAGCACGTCGACCTCGGTGCGGTACAGCTCGGAGAGCACCTCGGAGGTCATCACCTCATCCGGCGTCCCGATCCGGAATTTGCCGTCGACCAGGTACAGCACCCGATCCACCAGCGGCAGAATCGGATTGATCTCGTGCGTCACGAACAGCACCGCGGTGTCGTGCGTGCGTCGCCGCTTGTCGATGAGCTGCGATACCAGTCGCTGATTGGCGAGGTCCAGTGACAGCAGCGGTTCATCACACAGCAGTACCCGCGGATCCCCGGCCAGCGCCTGCGCGACCCGGAGCCGCTGCTGCTCCCCGCCGGAGAGCGCATCCAGCGGCGCGAAGGCGTACTTCTCCGCCCCCACATCCGAAATAGCCTGCGCCACCTTACGTTTCCGCTCCGCGCGGCCCCGCCACCCGAGCCCCCACCGATGCCCGTCCACCCCGAGCCCCACCAGGTCGACCCCGCGCAGCTGTGTCCCGGCATCCAGCGTCTTCTGCTGCGGCACATACCCGATATCCGGATTCCCCACCCGCGCAGGACTTCCCGCGATCTCCGCCGACCCCTTGGACAGCCCGACCTGCCCCAGCAGCATCTTCAACAGCGAAGTCTTCCCGGACCCATTGGGCCCGAGCACCGCAATGAATTCCCCCGCCCCTACTTCGAGATCCAGCCCCTCCCACAGCGTCCGATCCCCATACGACAACCGCGCATCGGTCAGCCGCACAGCGGGAACCGCGCTTCGCGCCCGTGCGCCCGAACTCGTGTCCAGCGCTTGCTCGACCGAATCGTTCGCGTTGCCCACCGAGATGCTTGCGCCGTTCGAAGCGGCGCCAGTGCTGTCGAGCAAGGTATTCACGCCGGCCGTGGATAGGTCGCTCCGAGTTGCTCCGGCGACTGCGCCATTCGGCGGAGCGTCCAGGGCGGAGCGCTCCTGTTCTGTTGCAGGGATACAGGTTTCGGTGGGGTTGTTCATGACGATGCTCCCGGGGGTGGTCGTGGTCCGGGGGGAGGGGGCTGACGTGCCGGTGACCCCGGGCGCGTGGTGTGCGCCCGGGGTGCAGGGGCCGGTCTGTTCGGCCGGCTCGGTCAGTGCCACTCCCGCAGTTGTGGCGGTGGTGGGGGGCATAGGTCGTCGGACCTAGGCGAGTGCGGTCGCGAGGGATTGGGCGTTGCGGGTCATCCACTGGACGTAATCCAGGCCCTGGGGCAGGGTTTCGGTGACCTCGACGACCGGGAGGCCGGCCTTCTGCGCGGTGGCGCGCATATCCTTGGTGGTCTTGTCCTCGGTCTGGATGTTGTAGACGAGGGCGCGAACCTGCTTGGAGCTCAACATGTCTCGCACGGTGGCGACATCGGCGGGGGAGGGGTCGGTGCCCTGTTCGATGGCCTCCTGGAAGGAGTGCGGGGTGCGATCGTCGGCCTTGGCGTCGAGCAGCATGTAGTAGGCGAGCGGCTCGGTCTGCACCACCGGCTGTCCGGGGTGGTCCGCGGCGATCTCGGCGGTGATGGCCTCGATACCGCTCAGCTTCGCGGTGAAGGCGGCGGCGCGATCGGTGTAATCCTGCTTGTGCGCGGGATCGAGGTCGCCCAGCGCGGCGGCGATGTGCTCCGCGATGTGACCGGCGGCGTGCACATCGTAGAAGACGTGCTCATTGGTCCCCGAATGATCATGTGCGGCACCGGCTTCGGCCGGCGCGGCCGATGTACTGCCGTGTGCGCCCTCGCCAGCGACATCCACCGCGTTCACGGTGTGCTTGTTCTTACCGGCGATGGCCTTGTCGATGAAACTGTCGTAGCCGCCGCCGTTGTAGACGATCAGATCCGCATCGCTGAGCTGTGCGCCCTGCACGGCGGTGACCTCGTACGAGTGCGGGTCGGCGGCCGGATCGTTGATCAGGGATTCGACCTTCACATCCGGGCCGGCGACGGTCTTGGCGATATCGCCCCACACATTGGTGGAGGCCACGACGGAGAGCTGTCCGGAATCGTTCTTCGAAGATCCGCAGGCGGTCAGGGTGGCCACTGTGGCGAGCCCCGCGGCGATCACGGCGAATCCTTTTGCAAAGCTTCTGGTCACGCGGGCACTCCTGAAACGCTTATCCGAAACGAAAACGATTGCCATTAAAATGTAGCGCACCTGTCCAGCCCCATCCGCATTACGAGCAGCAAATGTGGTGCTGAACACGTGGCTGTGCGACGCAAAAACCTCTGAACAGCAAAGACCCCCGCGAACAGAGGTTCGCGGGGGTCGATTCCTGTCGTCCGGGTCGCGGACTAGGTCAGTGCGGCTACCGGCTGCGAGAGGAGTTGGGCGCAGCGCAGCAGGCCGAGGTGGCTGTAGGCCTGGGGGTGGTTGCCGAGCGAGCGTTCGGCGACCGGGTCGTACTCCTCGGAGAGCAGGCCGGTCGGGCCCGCCACATCGACGAGTTGGGCGAAGAGCGCCTCGGCGTCCTCGCGCTTTCCGATGAGCAGGTAGGCCTCGACGAGCCAGGCGGCACAGAGGTGGAAGCCGCCCTCCCCGCCGGGCAGGCCGTCGTCGTGGTGGTAGCGGTACACCGTGGAGCCGCTGCGCAGTTCCGCCTCGGTCGCCACGACGGTGGCGGCGAAGCGCGGGTCGGAGGGGTCGATCAGACCGCTCAGCCCGATGTGCAGGGTGGCCGCGTCGAGGTCGGTGCCCTCGTAGGCGGCGGTGTAGGACTGGACCTCGTCGTTCCAGCCCTCGGCCTTCACCTCATCGGCGATGGTGTCGCGCAGCTTCTCCCACTCGGGGTCGGCGGTCCGGCCGAACTGGCGGGCGAGGGTGATCGCCCGGTCGGCGGTGAGCCAGCCCATGACCTTCGAGTACACGTGGTGCCGCGGGTTGCCGCGGATCTCCCAGATGCCGTGGTCGGGTTCGCGCCAGCGCCGCTGCACGGCCGAGACCATGGCGTGCACCAGATCCCAATCCGCGTCCGGCAGCGCCTTTTTCGGGTCGTTGATGCCCTTGCGCTCGCGCGCGTGGGCGAGCTGCGAGATGAGGTCCACGATGGGCCCGAACACATCGAGCTGGACCTGCATATTCGCCGCGTTGCCGACCCGCACCGGCCGCGATCCGGCATAGCCGGGCAGCTGGTCGATGACGGCCTCGGGCGGCAGCGTCTCGCCGTAGAGCGTGTACAGCGGGTGCAGCCGCTCGGGTCCGGGCAGCGTTTCCAGCACCCGGTGCACCCAGTCGAGCAGCTCCTCGGCCTCACCGACCGAGCCCAGCGATACCAGCGCGGCGGCGGTGAGCGAGGCGTCGCGCAGCCAGCAGTAGCGGTAGTCCCAGTTGCGCACGCCGCCGATGTCTTCCGGCAGCGAGGTGGTGGCGGCGGCCAGGATGGAACCCGACGGCTGGTGCACCAGCCCGCGCAGGGTGAGCGCGGACCGCTTCATGAGATCGGGCTTGAGCGGCGGAAGCTCCAGTGTGGCAGCCCAATCCGACCAATACCGCTCGGCTTCCCTGCGGCGATCGATCTCGGAGGTCATGCACGGTGCGAGATCGGAGGTGCCGCAGCGCATTTCCAGTACGACCGGTCCCTGGCGCGGGTCCACGGTGGCGCGGGCGGTGTGGTGATTGCCCTCGTCGATGATCTCCCAGTCCACGCCCGGGGAGCGCAGTACGAGTGGATCATTGGTGCCCTGCACCCGCAGTCCGGCGGGATCGCGCACGATGCGCACCGGCACCTGCCCGAATTCCGGTCGCGGTGCGAAGGTGATGACGGCCTTGGTATCGCCGGTGATGACGCGGGTGAGGTCGGTGCGCTCGGGCACCACGTCATGCGGCAGATAATCGACGACCTGCAAACTGGCCCACCGGGTTTCGACGGTCATGGTGCCGTCTTTGTAGCGCTGGGACAGGGGCAGTCCGGCGCGCTCCGGATGGATGGCGAAGTGGCCCGCGCCCGCCCCGCCGAGCAGGTGCGCGAACACCGCCGCCGAATCCGGTTCCGGGTGGCACAGCCAGGTGATGGTGCCGTCGGGGGTGACCAGGGCCTTGGATCGCGGGCTGGCCAGCATGGTCAGCCGCTCGATGCGGGGCGCCGAGGCGCCCGCCAGCCAGGTGCGGCGTTCCTCCAGGATGAAGGCCAGCGCCTTGGACACGTCCTCGGTGCTGTCCACCCGGAATTTGGCGAGGCTCTCGCCGGGGCCGACCTTGATGCCGACATCGGGCCCGGACAGGCGGGTGAACGCCTTCTCATCGGTGACGTCGTCGCCGATGAAGACCGCGGCGGAGGCGCCCTGCTGATGCCGGACGATATCCAGCGCGGCGCCCTTATCGGTTTCGACGACCGCGAGCTCGATGACTTCCTTGCCCTCGGTGGTCTGCACGCCGACCCAGCTGGCCGGACCCTGACGCACCTGAACCACTGCGCGACGGCCGATTTCGGGGCTGGCATTGCGGACGTGCAGGGCAACGCTGGCCGGTTTGATCTCGACGGTCGCGCCGGGATTGTCCTGCGCGATCTGGGTCAGCGTCGACTGCACTTCCTGCAGTAGCTGTTTGGCGTCATTGTCGATGGCATGCACGAAGCCGACGTCGAATTCGGAACCGTGGCTGCCGATCAGCTGCACCTCGACGGGTAAACGGGACAGTGCCGCGAGATCACGCAGGGCACGCCCGGAGATCACTGCGGCGGTGGTACCGGTGAGTCCGGCGAGTGCGCGCAGCGCATTCACCGACTCCCTATGGGGATAGGCCTTCGCGGGGTCGTCGACGATGGGCGCGATCGTCCCGTCGTAGTCCGAAGCGACCAGCAGCCGTGGCACTCGGGCGACAGCCGCCAACGCACGGCGAAGTTCCAGTGGCAAATCCTGTGCGCTCACGCATCCAACCTAGTGATCGGAGGAGATTTTTCAGGGCGTGCGTGACTCTACTGGGTGTTCATTGCCTGCTCGTTCTGACGGTGATACATAGCGTTTACAAGACACTTGCCTGCGGTTCACATAATGTCCGATTTCCGCTCGCGCAGTGGACGTTTCGGGGGCTTGACCAGTGACGTTCCGGAATCACGAAAAAGGGCCGCCCAGTCCTTTCGGACGGGCGGCCCCGGTGTCATTCGTGCGAATGCCTAGATTGCGTTCGCCTCGGCGCTCAGGACTTCTCGCCACCGATGAGCAGATCGACGGTGAGCTCCAGGCGCTCGGTCACATCGGTCGCGGAGGCGCGGCGGGTGAGCCAGGCCACCAGGTTGGACAGCCACACATCGCTGATGACGCGGGCGATGGCGAGCTGGCGCTCATCGGGCACCTCGTCGGAGAGCGCGCGGGCGAAGAAGCGGTCCATCACCTTGCCGACACGATCGACCTCGGCGGCCGCGGAGGCGTCGGCGAACATGAACGCTCGCGTCATGGCCTCGGTGAGCAGCGGGTCGCGCTGCATGGCCCGGGTGATCTGGGTCAGCATCAGGTGCATGCGCTCGCGGGGATCATTGCCGGGCAATGGTTTGCGACGGCCTTCGAGCTGCTCGAATTCGCGGGCCAGGGCCGAGACCAGCAGGTGCACCTTGGACGGGAAGTACCGGTACAGGGTGCCGACGGCGACGTCGGCGCGCTCGGCGACCGCACGCATCTGCACCGCGTCGTAGCCGCCCTTGGAGGCGAGCGCGAGGGTGGCGTCGAGGATGCGTTTGCGCCGGTCGCGCTGCGCTGCCGAACTCAGGTCCTCCTCGCTGAGGGTGGTGACGGGCGCGGTGGTGCGCGCGCCGGCAACCCCATCGTCGGACTGCGATCGGGAGGGACTGGCCATCGGTTGAAAGTCCTTTCCTGCACGAATCGTTCGGTTCATCTCACCGGCGTCGACCGGCTACGAGTTCGTACCGCGTTCGGGCGGCGCTTGACTTACGCCCGGCTCGAACATTAGAACATGTTCTAGGAGTGGAAGTCACCCCAGAAAGGCGGTATGGAGTGTGACCATAGCCACCACTGACGAGCATAAAGCCGTCCAGGAGTCGATGCGCGGATGGGCAGCGGCAGTACGCCCAATTGCAACAATGCGTACCGGAGGGCCGGATTTCTGGCGCGAATACTGGTCGCGCCTCGCTGATCTCGGAATATTCCGGGTCGCGGTCCCGGAAGAAGCCGGTGGAGCGGGCTGTTCCGTGGGAGATCTGGCCGTCCTGGTGGAGCAGGCGGCGCATGATCTCGTAGGCGGACCCGTGCTCTCGACGGCGCTCGCCGGCCTCGTTGCCGGTGAGATGCTCGACGAGAATACGCCGTGCGGCATTGCGCTCGAGGGCGAAATCGAGATCTCGATCGGCGAATCCGGGGCAATTCTGACCGGTGAGTGGGACTCGGTGCTCGGCGCCGCGCCCGGCGCCGCTGTTCTGGTACCGGTTCGCTCCGGAGAGCGCCTGCTGTGGTGTCTCGTCGACGCCGATGCGGCGGGCCTGCGGGTGGAGCCGCTGGACGCCATCGACAAGACGCTGCCGCTGGCCCGGGTGTCGTGCTCGGAGGTTGCTGTCGCGGCGGATCACGTCTTCGAACCGGCGCTGCCGGTGCTCGATATCGCGGCGACGCTGATTGCCGCCGAAGCCGCGGGCATTGCCGGCTGGTGTTTGGAGACCGCCACCGAATACGCCAAGGTGCGTGAACAATTCGGGCGCAAGATCGGCGAATTCCAAGCCGTGAAACATATTTGCGCGTGGATGCTGTGCCGGGCCGAACAAATTCGCGCCGTGGCCGCCGATGCGGCCGCCGCCGTGGATGCCGAGACCGCCGAACTTCCGCTCTCCGCCGCAGTGGCGCTGGCGATTTCGCTGGATGCCGCGGTGGAGAACGCCAAGGATTGCATTCAGGTGCTCGGTGGAATCGGTTTCACCTGGGAACACGATGCGCATCTGTACCTGCGCCGCGCCACCGCGCTGCGGCAGCTGCTGGGCGGTTCGGCGCGCTGGCGCGCCCGGGTCACCGAGCTGACGCACGCGGGTGTGCGCCGCACGGTGGGCCTGGATCTGGCAGCGGCGTCCGGCGGCGAGGGCGGCGAACCCAATTGGGACGCTGTCGGTTTGGACGCCGCCGAGGCCGCCGTACTGGCCGCCGATCTCACCGCGATCGCGGCGCTTCCGGAGGTGGAGCAGCGTAATGCGCTGGCCGAGTCCGGATTGCTGGCCTCGCACTGGCCCGCGCCGTACGGGCGGGGCGCCGGTCCGATCCAGCGCACCTTCCTCGATGACCAGGTCCGCAAGGCGGGCATTACGCTGCCCGAGCTCGCGATTGCCAACTGGGCGATTCCGACTCTGCTGCAGTGGGGTTCGCCCGAGCAGATCGAGCGCTACGCGCTGCCGACGCTGACCGGTGAGGTGCTCTGGTGCCAGCTGTTCTCGGAGCCGGAGGCCGGTTCCGATCTGGCGTCGCTGCGCACGGTGGCCGAGCGGGTCGAGGGCGGCTGGAAGCTGCGCGGTCAGAAGGTCTGGACCTCGCTGGCGGACAAGGCCACCTGGGGTATCTGCCTGGCGCGGACCGATCCGGCCGCGCCGAAGCACAAGGGCATCAGCTACTTCCTGGTCGATATGAAGAGCGCCGGTATCGATATCCGGCCGCTGGTGGAGATCACCGGTGAGGCGCGCTTCAACGAGGTCTTCCTGGACGATGTCTTCGTCCCGGACGACTGCCTGGTGGGTGCGCTGGAGAACGGGTGGAAGATCGCCCGCTCCACACTCTCGGCGGAGCGGGTCGCCATGGGCGGCAAGGGCATCGGGGACGAGCTGGAGGCCTTGATCGCCGCCGCGCCGACCTCGGGCCCGGGCGCCGAATTGGTGGCGGACCGACTCGGAGGACTTGTCTCCGAATCCATCGCTGGGACGTTGCTGGATGCCCGTGCCGCACAGAAACTGCTGTCCGGTGGAGACCCCGGTCCGCAAAGTAGCGTTCGCAAACTGGTCGGTGTCAGACACCGGCAAGCGGTCGCCGAATTTGCCGTGGAAGTGGCAGGCGCGGCGGGCGCGGTGGAAACCGATGTGGTGAAAGAATTCCTGCTCACACGCTGTTTATCCATTGCAGGCGGTACTGAGCAGATTCTGTTGACCGTCGCCGGTGAACGAATTCTCGGACTACCGCGCGAGTCGCACGGCTAGCCCACACCTCTACCGGGAGTATTGAATTGGACTTCACACGGGACGAGAGCCAGGATGCTGTCGCCGAGGTTGTTGTAAGTTTGCTAGAGCGCGAAAGCGCCCGTGATATCGCACTGTGGCCGATCTTCGCCGGCAGTGGACTGCTTGCTGTACCCCTACCGGAACGCTTCGGCGGTGACGATATGGGTCTGCTCGAGGTTTCGGCCATGCTGACCGAACTCGCCACCGATGCGGTGCAGCTGCCGGCGCTGAGCACGCTCGCCTTCGGCGTACTGCCGCTGCTGGCGATCGGTGTTCCGGAAGCCGTGGCGGAGAAGGTATTTCCCGCCGTGGCCAATGGCGCCGTGCTCACCGCGGCACTGCACGAGACCGGTTCGCCGTTCGTGGTGAAGCCGGAGACCGTGGCCGTCGCAGACGGCGCCACGGTGCGGATCACCGGCCAGAAGGTGGCGGTGCCGTATGCCGACACCGCGCGCTGGATTCTGGTGCCCACCAATGCCGGTATCGCGCTGGTCGACAGTGATGCCCCGGGCATCACCCGTGCCGCGAGCCCGAGTTCCGATGGCGTGCCGGAGTTTTCGCTCCGGCTCGACGAGGTGCAGATCCCGGCCGAGCAGCTGCTGCCCGGCGGTATCGCCGAACTGCACCGGTACGCACTGGCCGGTATCGGCGCGGTCGCCGATGGTCTGCTGAAGGGTGTCATCACCCTGACCGCGGAGCATCTGCGCACGCGTCAGCAGTTCGGCCGGGCGCTGGCCGAATTCCAGGCCGTCGCCCAGCAGATCGCCGATGTCTACGTGGTCTCGCGCACCCTGCACGCGGCCGCCGCCTCCGCCAATTGGGCGCTGGCGCAGGAGACCGACAGCGCTGAGCACCGCGAGCGCACCGACGACGATCTGGACGTGCTGGCCTATACGGTGGCCTCGGAACTACCCGCGGCCATGCAGACGTGTCATCACCTGCACGGCGGCCTGGGTGTCGATATCACCCATCCGCTGCACCGCTACTACTCACAGGCCAAGGACATCGCCCGCTGGCTGGGCGGCGAATCGTTCCGGCTGGACCGTTTGGGAGCCAGATGTTCATCGAACTGACCGCCGAGCAGCGGCAACTGCGGGACGAATTGCGTTCGTACTTCTCCACTCTCGTCACTCCCGCGGAGGAGGCCGAGATGCTGGTGAACCGGCACGGCGACGCCTACCGCACAGTGGTGAAGCGGATGGGCGCCGACGGCAAGCTGGGCGTCGGCTGGCCGAAGGAGTACGGCGGGCAGGGTTTCGGGCCGCTGGAACAGCAGATCTTCTACAACGAGGCGGTGCGCGCCGATGTGCCCGTCCCGCTGGTGACGCTGCTGACCGTCGGACCGGCGCTGCAGTCGTTCGGCTCCGAGGAGCAGAAGCAGAAGTTCCTGCCCGGAATCCTCACCGGCGACGTGCATTTCGCCATCGGCTACTCCGAGCCGGATGCGGGCACCGATCTGGCGGCACTGCGCACCAGTGCGGTGAAGGATGCCAATGGCGACTGGATCGTCAACGGGCAGAAGATCTTCACCACCGGCGCGCACGAGGCCGACTTCATCTGGCTGGCCGTCCGCACCGGGACGGTGGAGTCGCGGCACCGCGGCATCACCATCCTGATCGTGGACACCACCGATCCGGGTTACTCCTGGACGCCGATCATCACCGCCGACGGCGCGCACCACACCAATGCCACCTACTTCGACAATGTGCGCGTACCCGCGAACATGATCGTCGGCGTGGAAAACGGTGGCTGGAAGCTCATTACGACCCAGCTCAACCACGAGCGGGTCGGCCTGGGTCCGTCCGGCAAGATCGAACAGCTCTACGAGCGGACGCGCGAATGGGCGCAGAAGCAGGGTGCGCTGGGCGAATCCGAGGTGCGGCGTTCGCTGGGCCGCCTGCATGCCATGGTGCGGCTCAACGAGCTGCTGAACTGGCAGGTGGCCTCCAATATGGAGCGCCCGGACGCCGATCCGGCCGATGTGATCGCCGATGCCTCGGCCACCAAGGTGTACTCCACCGAGGCGCTGCAGGAGGCCGGCCGCCTGGCCGAGGAGATCGTGGGCCGCTACGGCGATCCCGCGGATCCGGCCACCGCCGAACTGCTGGTCTGGCTGGACCGGCGCACCAAGCAGAACCTGGTGGTCACCTTCGGCGGCGGCGTCAACGAGGTCATGCGCGAGCTCATCGCCCAAATGGGTCTGCGGCTACCCCGCGTCCCGCGCTAGAAGAAGGAATTCGACAGTGACGCAAAGCTTCACGGCCGACGAGATCCGCGCGGCCGCCGAGAAGATCAAGGAAGCGGGGGAGTCGTCCCCGCGCCTGGCCCGTGATCCGGTCAACCAGGCCATGATCAACAACTGGGTCGAGGGGATCGGGGACACCAACCCGATCTACGTCGACGAGGCCGCGGCGCTGGCCGCCGGGCATCCCGGCATCGTCGCACCGCCCGCCATGGCGCAGGTGTGGACCATGCTGGGGCTCACCGGGGCTCGCCCCGACGACGACCCGATGACCGTCACCAATGAGCTGCTGGACGCCGCCGGGTACACCTCGGTGGTGGCCACCAATTGCGATCAGACCTACCACCGGTACCTGGAGGTCGGCGAGCACGTCAATGTGCGCAGTGCGCTGGAATCCATTGCGGGGCCGAAGCGTACGGGCCTGGGCGACGGCTGGTTCATCACCTACCGCACGAATTGGTACGTCGGCGACGAACTCGTCACCGAAATGCTGTTCCGCCTGCTGAAGTTCGTGCCGGGCACCGGTGCGGCTCCCAAGCCGGATCCGGCCGCCGAACTCGCCAAGCGGGTGCGGCCGGTGGTCTCGCACGACACCGAATTCTTCTGGGACGGAACGAAGCTCGGCGAGCTTCGCATCCAGCGGCGGCCCGACGGCACGCTGCAGCATCCGCCGGTTCCGGCGCTGTGGCAGGACAAGGCGAAGCAGACCGACTACGTGGTGGCCTCCGGTCGCGGCACGGTCTTCAGTTTTGTTGTGCACCATGCCCCGAAGGTGCCCGGCCGGGCGCTGCCGTTCGTGGTGGCGCTGGTCGAGCTGGAGGAGGGTGTGCGCATGCTCGGTGAGCTGCGCGGCATCGATCCGGCCGACGTTGTTATCGGCACACCGGTCGAGGTCGGCTTCGAGGCCGTCGACGACGACAACACCGTGCCCTACTGGAAGGCAGTGCTATGACCGACACCCTGGACGTGCAGGTCGGAACTGTCCTGCCGGAGTTGGTGATTCACGCCGACACCACCTTCGTGGTGAGTTCGGCGCTGGCCACCCGCGACTTCCAGGACGTGCACCACGATCCGGCCAAGGCGGTGGAGCGCGGCTCGAGGACCATCTTCGTCAATATCCTCACCGATACCGGTCTGGTGCAGCGTTTCGTCACCGATTGGGCGGGACCGGGCGCGCGGGTGAAGTCGATTTCGCTGCGTCTCGGGGTGCCGCTGTACGCCGGTGACACCCTCACGTTGTCCGGCACGGTGTCCGCCATCGCGGGTCCCGACATCTCCATCGATGTGGTCGGCGCCGACAGTCTCGGCAACCACATCACGGCGAAAGCCGTTCTCTCGCTTCAGGAGGCACGCGCGTGACCGGTTTGAGTGGCCGCGCCGCCATTGTGGGCATCGGCGCCACCGACTTCTCCAAGGATTCCGGCCGCAGTGAGCTGCGCCTGGCCGCCGAGGCGGTCACCGCCGCACTCGCCGACGCCGGACTCACCCCCGCCGATGTGGACGGGCTGACGACCTTCACCATGGATACCAACACCCAGGCCGCGGTGGCCCGGGCCGCCGGTATTCCGAGCCTGAAGTTCTTCAGCAATATCCCGTTCGGCGGTGGCGCCGCGGCTGCCACCGTGCAGCAGGCCGCCATGGCGGTCGCCACCGGTGTCGCGGATGTTGTTGTCGCATACCGCGCTTTCAACGAGCGGTCCGGGCATCGCTTCGGTCAGTTCTCCACACAGCTGGCGGGCAATGCCACGTCCTCCGGTGTGGACAATGCCTTCTCCTACACCCACGGTCTCGGCACCCCCGCGGCTCAGGTGGCCATGGTCGCGCGGCGCTATATGCACGTATACGGCGCTACCAGTGCGGATTTCGGCACCGTGGCGGTCACCGACCGCAAGCATGCCGCCGTGAATCCGAACGCGCACTTCTACGGCAAGCCGATCACGCTGGAGGAGCACCAGGCCTCGCGCTGGATCGCCGAGCCGCTGCACCTGCTGGACTGCTGCCAGGAGACCGACGGCGGCGTGGCCATTGTGGTCACCAGCGCCGAGCGGGCCCGGGATCTGCCGAACAAGCCGGCCGTAATCGTCGGTGCGGCACAGGGTTCCGGTGCGGACCAGTACGTCATGACCAGCTACTACCGCGATGCCATGACGGGTCTGCCGGAGATGGGGCTGGTCGGCGATCAGCTCTGGGCGCAGAGCGGTTTGCGGCCGGAGGATATGCAGGCCGCGATCCTCTACGACCACTTCACCCCGTTCGTGCTCATGCAGCTGGAAGAACTGGGCTTCTGCGGGCGCGGTGAGGCCAAGGACTTCATCAAGGACGGCGCGCTCGAACTCGGCGGCCGCCTGCCGCTGAATACCCACGGCGGGCAGCTCGGCGAGGCCTACATCCACGGGATGAACGGCATTGCCGAGGGTGTGCGCCAGATTCGCGGCACCTCCGTGAATCAGGTCGAGGGCCTGCGCAATATCGTCGTCACCGCCGGCACCGGCGTTCCCACGTCGGGACTGGTCCTGACCGGCAACTGATCATCGCGCCATAACGACAATGCCTGAGCGAACCCTTGTCGCTCAGGCATTCTCGTGTTCATTTGCGATGGAACAGCCGGTACAGATTGAAGTCGTAGCCCCAGCCGTAGGACTTGGGTGTCAGGAACTTCGGCTCATCGGGATTCCACCACCGCGCCTTGACCTTCTCCACCGTCGGCCGCCGCCAATCGTAAGGAACGCCGAGGAACCTGCCCTGTGGTTCGGGCGGCGTCGATTTTTCTTCTGTGTGCTCCGGTCCGGTCATATGCCCAGGCTACGGCGATTCTCGCGGTGAGGGGTTGCGCCGCGCGGAAGAGTGAGTGTACGGTCACTCACATGG
This sequence comes from Nocardia sp. NBC_01327, assembly GCF_035958815.1. Lineage (NCBI taxonomy): Bacteria > Bacillati > Actinomycetota > Actinomycetes > Mycobacteriales > Nocardiaceae > Nocardia > Nocardia sp. NBC_01327. Next base: position 1,055,772 of record NZ_CP108383.1, read on the forward strand.
CAAAGCGCGGAGTCACCCTCTCCACCTCGGACGTACGGCGGGAAGCGGTTCTCGACGCGGCCATCGTGGAGTTCGCGCGGACCGGATATCACGGGACGCCGATCACGACGGTGGCCACGGCCGCCGGGATTTCGACGGCCTATGTATTCAAGCTGTTTCCGAGCAAGGTGGAGTTGTTCGTCGCCGCGCTCGATCGGTGCTTCGAATTGGTGGAGCAGTCGATGGCCACCGGGGCGGCCCGGGCGGCCGGAAGCGATCCGGAAGCCATTCTGTACGAAATGGGCGGCGCCTATGCCGAACTCATTTCGGACAAGAGCCTGCTCATGCTGCAGGTGCACGCGCAGTCCGCGACCGATATCGCGGAGATCGCCGAGGGCCTCCGGCGCGGGCTGGCCCGGGTGACCGACTTCGCCAAGTCGCGCTCGGGCGCACCGGATGAGGCGGTGCAGCGGTTCATCGCCTACGGGCAGCTGTGCCACCTGATCACCACGCTCGGGCTCGACGGGCACGAGGGTGCGTGGGCTGAGATTCTCAATCTCGGTATTCGGCATCCGGGCTGATGTTCCGAGCCCCTGACCGGGGCTTTTTATTTGACCAGCGGGTGACTGACCAGTCACTCACCGAAGGAAGAGGAAGAACAATGTCGATCACCGCGGTAGAAATCGTGCTTCCAGGGACCGTCGAGCCGGAGGAGTTGCTCACCACACGCCGTGAGCTGCCGCCGCTGCGGGCCGGGCAGGCGCTGGTTCGGGTCGAGGCCAGCGGGGTCTCGTTCGCGGAGCAGCAGATGCGCCGGGGCAAGTACTACGACCAGCCCGCGTACCCGTTCGTGCCGGGCTACGACCTGGTGGGCACGGTCCTCGAGGTCGGCTCGGACGCCGACGCCGCGCTCGTGGGCCGCCGGGTCGCCGCGCTGACCAAGGTCGGCGGCTGGGCCAGCCATGTGGTGCTCGAGACCGCGGATCTGGTCGAGGTGCCCGCCGATCTGGCCGCCGACGAGGCGGAGACCTTCGTGGTCAATGGCATCACCGCCTGGCAGATGCTGCACCGCTACGCGAAAGTCCGTGCGGGACAGACCATTCTGGTGCACGGCGCGAACGGCGGGGTCGGATCGACGCTGGTGCAGCTGGCGCGAGCGGCCGGGGTCCGGGTGATCGGCACGGCCTCGGCGCGCAATGCGGAGGCCGTGACGGCTCTGGGCGCGGAGCCGGTCGATTATCGAGGTGATGTTCCCGCGCAGGTCCGGGCACTCGCCCCGGCCGGAGTGGATGCGGTATTCGATCACGTCGGCGGTCCGGGCATTGTCGATTCCTTCCGCCTGCTGGCCCCCGGCGGCACCCTGGTCGCCTACGGCAGCGCCTCCACCAAGGATGAGGCCGGCAACTCCCGACTGCCGGTGCTGCAGCTCTTCGCCCGCCTGCTGCTGTGGAATGTCCTGCCCAACAGGCGCCACGCCCGCTTCTACAACATCTGGTCCGGCCTCCGCCGCCGCGCCACCTTCCGCGCCCGGCTGGCCGAAGACCTCACCGCCGTCTTCGCTCTCGCCACCCGGGGCGTCCTGCACCCCCAGATCGCCGCCCGCTTCCCGCTCTCCCAAGCCGCCCAGGCCCTGACCCTCGCCGAATCCCGCACCGTCACCGGCAAAGTCGTCCTCGTTCCCGACGCGCAGTAGCTGCGATCTCCGACTGGGTCTCGGAAAGAGATTCGGCGGGGATGTCACACCTGGAGGAGCTACTCCGTCACCTAGGCAGAACGCATTCGAAGCTGCTGAAGGGAAACGGATTCCAATGAACACCGCTTACTACATCGTCGGAATTGTTACTGCGCTGTGGGTCGGATTTTCGGCCTATTCGATCTTCACGGATCAGGCCTTTGTGACGGAACCCCTTGTGGAGTATGGGGTTCCGCGGTCCTGGTGGACTTGGCTGGGGACGGCCAAGGCGGCTGGGGCGGTGGGGTTGCTGGTGGGGTTCTTTGTTCCGGCTATCGGGGTTGCCGCGGCTATCGGGGTGATTCTGTATTTCGCCGGCGCGGTTGCCACCACCATTCGGGCGCACTCGTACAAGACGACCGTGTACCCCGTGATGTACATGGCCCCGGCTATCGCGACTCTCTGGCTGCAACTTGCCCGCTGAGCGTAGGTTGGGGAAAATCGATGGTGGAAGGGGTCTGGCCATGCTGCAGGATCGATTGAAAGAGCTTCCGGTGGTGGACAGTTCGCTGATCTACGGGGAGCCGCACGAGACGGCGGACGGGTCCACCATCATCACGGTGCTGGGGACCGGGGGGTTCTTCCGCCGGGGGCCGCGGCCGATGGGGGTGTTCGTGGTGCACGGCGGCGAGGTGAAGTGGGAGCCGGCGGTCGATGCCGGCCGGGTCGAGGTCCTCGGGGCGCAGGCCGGATTCGTGGCCGCCACGATCGGCGTGCTGACCGGACTCGTGGCCGCCACGCTCGCGACAATGGCGGTGTTCAAGCGCCCGCCGTGGCCGGACCTGCACATTACGCAGCAATTCTGACGCTCGGGCAGTAGCGCGCACTGCCTGTGCAAGTGATCACCTCGGATCAGCTGGAAGCGATCGCCGGGCGGCTGGGCAGGGGATGATTGCGCGACTGCTCGACACCCTGTTGTCGCGCCGGATCACCCTCGTTCTGCCTTCAAACTATCCACCGCAAGAACTATTGCCGAATCCCTTGACGCACTCCATATTCATGCCGCCTCGAACTCGCTGGAGTGTTCCAGCGCTGGACGCTACGCGAGGCGCCGCCGCTGGAAACCGTCGAGCCTGATCTGGTGATGCAGCTGGTGTATCTGGTCGACGTCCTCTGAGACGCGGACCTCCACTCTCCCTCCACACCGCGGTCCCGCCCACTGAGCTGGGCGCGGCAATCGCCCGTGTTCCGGACCTGTATCGAACCCTGAGCCGCCTCGGCGAACTGTCCGTAGAACGGCAGCAAGAAGGGGCGGCGACGTCCGGGTGAACTGGCCGACTTGATCGACGCGAACGATTCACGTGCCGTCAACGCGGAGGGGGGCTGACGTTGCGAGCGCTTTCTTACCGTGCTTTCAGGAGGCAGCACCGAACCGGAGGGGACCGATGCGAATCCGCGAGCAGGCCAGGGGTTCCGCACCCCGGCACCCGAGTATCCCCGGCGGTCGACTGCGCGTGCTGGTGGTCGCCGAATCCTTCCTTCCCCAGGTCAACGGCGTCACCAATTCGGTGCGGCGGGTCCTGGACCACCTGGCGTCCAAGGGCCACGAGGCCGTACTGGTGGCTCCGACCGGACCGGCCAAGTACGCCGGATTCCGGGTGCACGTGGTGCGCGGCGCGCGGCTGCCGTTCTACCGGGACTTCCGAATCGGCCTGGAAACGCGCCGCCGCCTGCGCAAGATCATGCGCGAATTCGAGCCGGACGTCGTGCATATCGCCTCCCCGGCGACGCTCGGCTATCAGGCAGCCAAGGTGGCGGCGGAGCTGGATGTCCCGACCGTGGCCATCTATCAGACCGACCTGATCGGTTTCGCCGAACGCTACGACCTGCCGGGCGGCGTGCGCACCATGGTCGCGCTCACCCGGCGCATTCATCTTCAGGTGGATCGCACCCTGGCGCCGTCGACCGCCAGCCTGCGGCAGCTGGAACTGATGGGCATTCCCGGACTGGCGCGCTGGCCGCGCGGTGTGGATCTGGACCAGTTCGATCCGCACCGTCGCTCGGAAGAACTGCGAAAGCGCTTGGCCCCCAACGGGGAATTGCTGATCGGCTATATCGGCCGGCTCGCCCCGGAGAAGGAACTCGAGCTGCTCGCGCATCTGCGCCCGCTGCCCGGGGTCCGGCTGGTCATCGTCGGCGGCGGCCCGGAGGAGAAGCGGCTCCGGAAACTGCTGCCGGGCGCGGCCTTCCTCGGTGTGCTGCACGGCGCGGAGCTGGCGGCGGCCTATGCCTCGCTGGATGTCTTCGTGCACACCGGTCGTCACGAAACCTATTGCCAGGCAGCGCAGGAGGCGATGGCCTCCGGTGTTCCGGTGGTAGCCCCGAAGTCCGGCGGGCCGATCGATGTGGTCACGCCGGGCGCCGGATTCCTGTATCCCCCGGGCAATGCCGAGGCGCTCGTCGATTACGTGCGCCGCCTGATCGACGATCCGCAACTGCGCGCCCAGACCGCTGAGATTGCCCAGCGCAGTGTGCAGGACCGCTCCTGGACCGCAGTGAACAACCTGCTCGTCCGCCACTACCGCGAAGTGATCGCGGAACGCCGCCGACTGCCGGTCGATGGTGACCTCCGCAGCCCGCTCTCCAAGGAGGCCTCCTGATGCTGCGCATCTCCGTGATCGGTACCGGCTACCTCGGCGCCACACATGCCGCGGGCATGGCCGAGCTCGGCTTCGAAGTGCTCGGTGTGGACAACAATCCCGCCAAGGCGGACGCGCTGTCGGCGGGCCGGGTGCCGTTCCACGAGCCCGGCCTGCCCGAGCTGCTGGCCGGGCATGTCGCGAAGGGCCGCCTGCGGTTCGGCACCTCGCTGGTGGCCGCCGCCCGCTTCGCCGATGTTCATTTCCTCTGTGTGGGAACACCCGCCGGTCCGAACGGTGCGGCCGATCTGTCGCAGCTGTATGCCGCCCTCGACGGACTGGTCCCGCATCTGACCCGCAACTGCCTGATCGTCGGCAAGTCGACGGTGCCGGTCGGTACCGCCGAGGCGCTGATGGCGCGCATCGCCGAACTCGCGCCGCCGGGAATCTCGGTGGATCTGGCGTGGAATCCGGAATTCCTGCGCGAGGGGCACGCGGTGCACGACACGCTGAGCCCGAATCGGCTCGTGTTCGGCGTGACCACCCCGGACGCGGAATGGGCGCTGCGCCAGGTGTATGCCACGCCGATCGCCGCCGGTTCGCCGGTGGTGATCACGAATCTCCCCACCGCGGAATTGATCAAGGTCTCCGCGAATGCCTTTCTGGCGACGAAGATCTCGTTCATCAATGCGATGGCCGAGCTGTGCGAAATCACCGGCGCGGATGTGACGCTGCTGGCCGACGCCCTCGGCCACGACGATCGCATCGGCCGCAAATTCCTCGGCGCCGGACTGGGTTACGGCGGTGGCTGTCTGCCCAAGGACGTCCGCGCGCTCATCGCCCGCGCCACCGAGCTGGGTGCGGGTGAATCCGTCGACTTCCTGCGCGATATCGACACCATCAACCTGCGCCGCCGCGAGCGCGTGGTCCGCGAGACCCTGGAACTGTTGCGCGCCACCGGTTCCCGTCGGGTCGGCATTCTCGGCATCGCCTTCAAGCCGCTGTCCGACGATGTCCGCGACTCCCCGGCCCTGGATGTGGCCATCCGGCTGCAGGCCGCGGGGGTGGAGGTCACCGCCTTCGACCCGGCCGCCACCGCCACCGCCCGCGCCGTAGCTCCCCAGCTCGTCTACGCCGCCACCGCGGCCGCCGCCCTGCACGAGGCGGATGTGGTCCTGCATCTCACCGAATGGCGCGAATTCCGCGATCTGGACCCGAATTTCCTGCGCACCGTCGCCCGCGGCCGCACCCTCATCGATACCCGCAACACCCTGGACCCCGAGCCCTGGCTCGCCGCCGGCTGGGACTTCCGGGCCATGGGCCGGCTCGTCGAACCCCGCACCGCGACCTCCCACCCGGAGCCCCTGCGCCCCGCCGCCCCGATCCGCCAGCCCCGCCGCCTCCCCGAAGCTCCTGCCGCTATGGCGGATTCACCCCTGAACCGCCTGCGCGCCCGAGTCCGCCGCACCGCCTGAGCCCGACCTCGTCCTCCGGCCGGGCCGAATTCGGTCCGTGCCCGGCACGGATTGTCCGTATCTGCCGGAGGCATGGCGGGGGCCGCGTGGGGTGGCTTTCGGGCGAATATATGCCGGAACTGCATGTAATCGGTGTTTGCGATTCCTCCCCAACCGGACCTACTGGCATGTAACTATGTGCCTGATTTGCAGGACTCTGGTTGGGAGCATGTGTGACTGGGGTGGGGACGCTGGCATCACGGGCGATCGGGTTGATCGCTCTGCTGGTGCTGGCCGTGGTCGCCCTGCGCGGGTACATCCCGGGCACCGGCGGACCGTCCTCGCCGGGAGCGCCGTCGGCGGTCACGCTGGCTCTCATGCCGGTGCTGCTGCTGGTGTCGGTGGTGATTCTGGCTGCGGGCGTGGTCAATAGCCAGCATCGGCTGCCGCTGGCCATGCCGGAGCCGGAGCGCGAGACGGATCGGCGCGGCACCGGGCTGAGCAGGCTCGCGCTGCTGGTGCTGGTCGGGCTGGCGGCGGTCGCGCTGCTGCTCACGGCGGTGGCGTCGATATACCTGGTCGGTCCGGGGCACAAGGATGCGCCGGAGCCGACGATGACCACGCAGACCCCGAGTACCGGTGCGGCGCAGCCGGTCGAGAATGTCGCGCCGCCGCAGGACTCGATCTCCACGCCCGCGCTCAGCGGTACCGCGCTGCTGCTGGTCGCGATCGGCGCGGTGGTGCTGGTCCTGGTCGCCATGACGGGGCTGGTGGTGGTCGCGGTCAGCTCCAATCGCGGTCCGGTGGCGAAAGCCGCAGGGCACGTGCCGAGTACGCCGATCGAGGCGGTCTCGCTGGCCAAGGTCGCGGAAATGGGCCTGGCCGCCATGATCGCGCCCGGTCAGGATCCGCGCACCGCCATCATCGCCTGCTATGTCGCCATGGAACGCGGTCTGGCGCAGGCGCGGGAGGTGGCCCCGCTGGCCTCGGACACCCCGTCGGAGGTGCTGGCGCGCGCCTTCGACCGCGGCTTCCTGCACGATGCGTCGGCGCGGGAACTGGTGGCGCTCTTCGAGGAAGCGCGGTTCAGCCCGCACTCCATGCTGGAGTGGCAGCGTATGCGGGCCGAACAGCTGCTGCGTATCGTATTGGCTGATCTGCAGGGACAGGCGGAAGCATCATGAACCGGGGTGCGATCGTGGTGATCGGACTGATCCTGGCGGGTCTGTTCGAACTCATCGCCTTGAACCATGGGCGCGAGACCCTGCTGCCGATTGCCGGTATTCCGGTCGCGGGCGCACTGGGCCTGCTGGTCTGGTCGCTGCTGGAACGCGCTCGCCGCCGCCGTCCCACCGGTCCGGACGATCACGAGATCGACAATGGCCCAGCCGAAATGCTGCAGCGCTGGCAGGCGCGCGCCCAGATGCTCGCCGATCGCGCCGAGGGCACCCGCGCCGACTGGGACCGCCATTTGCGACCCTTGCTGGCCAAGGAGTTCGAGAGCAACAGCGGCCATCGGATGGCCAAGAACCGGCGTGCCCACGAGGCGGCCGGACAGCTACAGTTCGGTCCCGAGCTGTGGCGGTGGGTGGATCCCGCCAATTCGGCGCTGCGCGATCAGACCAATCCGGCGCCCGGCCGACCGGCGCTGGATGAGATCCTGCGCCGCCTCCAGAACATGTGAACAGGTTTGAGATGCGAGTACTGACATGACTTCACCGATGGACGTGACCATCAAACGCACCGACGCCGTACTGCGGGAAATGTCCCGGGTGGTGGTCGGCAAGCGAGACGAGCTGCAGCTGATCATGATTGCGGTGCTCGCGGGCGGCCACATCCTCATCGAGGACCTGCCGGGGCTGGGCAAGACGCTCATCGCCCGATCCTTCGCGGCCGCGTTCGGGCTGAACTTCACCCGCGTGCAGTTCACCCCCGACCTGCTGCCCGCCGATCTCATCGGCGCGACCATCTACGACATGCATTCGGGCCGTTTCAGTTTCCGCCGCGGCCCGGTCTTCACCAATATGCTGCTGGCCGACGAGATCAACCGCACCCCGCCCAAGACGCAGGCCGCGCTGCTGGAGGCGATGGGGGAGGGGCAGGTCTCGATCGACGGTGAAACCTTCCTGCTGCCACAGCCTTTCATCGTCATGGCCACCGACAACCCGATCGAGTACGAGGGCACCTACCCGCTGCCCGAAGCCCAGCTCGACCGTTTCGCCATGCAATTGCGCCTCGGCTACCTCTCCGAGAGCGATGAGATGCAGATGATCCGCCGCCGCCTGGAGCGTGGCACGCAGCCCGCCCAGATCGCGCAGGTGGTGGATGCCGAGGGCCTGCTGGAAATGCGCCAGGCCGTCGAATTCGTCACCGTGCACCCGGATGTGGTCGGCTACGTGGTCTCCCTGGCCTCCGCCACCCGCAGCCACCCGCAGGTGGAGGTCGGCGCCAGCCCGCGCGCGGAACTCGATCTGGTCCAGATGGCCCGGGCCCGTGCCCTGCTCAACGGCCGCGACTATGTGGTCCCCGAGGATGTGAAGGCCCTGGCCCTGCCCGCCATGGCACACCGCATCACGCTCCGCCCCGAAATGTGGGTCCGCCGCATCCGCGGCGAGGACGTCATCGCCGAACTCCTGCGCCGCCTTCCGGTCCCGCGCGCGACCCCGGCGTGAGCACCGCATGAGGCGCACATGACAAACCCAGCGAAACCTACGGCGCAAGCGGAGAATCCGAGCACCCCGCGAGGTAAGTGGCCGGATGTCGACGCGAGTGCGCGTGTGAGCACCCCACGAGGTGGACAGTCGGAGGACACCTCGCGAATCGCGCACACGCTCGGTCAGCGGCACGGGGGTGCCTGTGAAGCACCGTGATCTGAGTACGGCGTCGGAGACCGAATTGCGGTGGCGGCCCGCACCGCTGGTGTTCATGCTGGCGGCGGTGTCAGCGCCGGCGCTGGTGCTGGCGATCGTGCTGGGGCACTGGCAGTTGGCGGTGTTCGCGGCGCCCATGCTCGGCGTGCTGGCGACCGCGCCGCTGCAGCAGTCGCGCACCAGGATTCAGGTCGACGGGGTCGATGTGCTGCGCTGCTTCGAGACCGAAGAGGTGGTGCTGACGGCGGCCGCGTTCGTGGAGAGCGGACATGCCCTGCTGCGCATGCATCAGCAGCAGATCAAGGGTATGGAGGTGCGGGTGGAGGAGGCGTTCGATTCGGGCGCCGCCCCGGCGGGCATGCGATTGGCGCTGTCCGCACCGCGCTGGGGCCGGTATCCGGTGCCGTTGCGGATCACCGCGCTGAGTCCGGCGGGATTGTCGGTGGCCTCGGTGCAATTGCCCGCCGGTGAGGTTTTCGTTTATCCGATCGCCGATCCGCAGCGAATGGAATTGCCGCGCACCGAACTTCCCGAGCGCATCGGCACGCACCTGACCCGTCGCCACGGTCCCGGTGTGGAATTCGCCGATGTGCGCGCGTACGCGCCCGGTGATCAACTGCGCACGGTGAACTGGGCGGTGAGCGCCCGCCGCGGGCGGCTGTTCGTGACCGAGCGCTTCACCAACCGTGCCGCGGATGTGGTTGTGCTGGTGGACACTTCGATGCAGGCGCCGGGCCCGGCCTCGGATTCGCTGGAACTGTCCGTGCGCGGGGCGGCGCAGGTGGCGCAGTCGGCGCTGCAGGCGGGTGACCGTACGGCCGTGGTGTGCCTGGGCCGTTCGCCCCGCTGGCTGCGTCCCGATATCGGCCGCCGGCAGTTCTACCGCATTGTCGACACGGTGCTCGATGTGGGTGATGAGCATATCGAGACCTCCGGAACGCTCGCCCCTCATGCGGCCGTTCCGATCGGTGCGGTGGTGGTCGCCTTCTCCACCCTGCTCGATACCGAATTCGCACTGTCGCTCATCGATCTTCGCAAGCGTGGCCATGTTGTGGTGGTAGTGGACGTGCTGCGCGGACCGCCGTTCGCCGGCGGGCTGGAGTCCACCCTGGCGCGCATGTGGCAGCTGGAGCGCACCTCCATGTACCGCGATATGGGCACCGTCGGCGTCGATATCGTGCCCTGGCCGGAGGATGCCCGGCTGGACCAGATCATGCGCCTGCTGCCCGAACATCGCCGTCGCGCCGTGCGGGTGCGCCGATGACCAGATTCCTCGCCGTACTGTCCGGCCTGCTGCTGACACTGGCCGTGGGCCTGGTGCAGCCCTGGGCCGCGATACCGGTGCTGATCTTCGCGGTGGGGGGCTGGCGGTGGCGGGTCAGTGCGGTGGGCGCGGTACTGGTCGCGCTCGCCGTACTGGCCCTCACCGATACCGGTGCGCTGGCCGCGGGGGCGATCGGGCTGGTCGCCACCACCTACCTGCTGAATACGGCGACCGTATCCGCGCCGGTGGGAGTGGTGCCCACCACCGTCCCCTCGGTGGCGGGCGCCCTCGTATTCACCATTGCCGCAGGGGCCGCGACCCTGCTGCCCGCAGGCCTGTCCTGGATCCCGATCGTGGCGCCGATCGCAGTGATCCTGCTGTACGCCATGATCATTCGGGGAGTCGTGGACGAAAGGTCAAGCGGCTGACCGCTTATCGGGCAGCGGTGGCGGCCGCTATTGGAGGGCGGGCGGCATACGCGTCGGCTTGATGCGCCCGGCATCGATGAGGGCGCGGAATGCCGCTGCCTTGCGGGCACATTCGGTCACCGGGCAGCGGCGATGCTGCTGCATGGCGCGATGCGCCTCCTGCACATCGAGCTGATGGTCGGGTACTCCGTGGGACCACGCGGAGGTGAGCAGGGTGGAATCGGCGGATGCGATGTGCTCGTTGCTGATTCGCTCGCGGATCCGTTCCACCGACAATCTGTCCGGATCTCGATGTGGTTGATGCAGGCTCGCGACCGTGACGGCCATGATCGTGAGCATTGCCAGGGTGGCTGTGAACACCTGCCAGCCGGCCATTGGTTCACCTTCTCCAGTTCATCGTTCGCTATCGGGTGTAGTTCGCTAGATATTCACCATAAGCCCGGAGGCGTTACTTGTTCCAGTACTTCATAGGTCAGAAACAGCCGAATTTCGGCCTATAACAGCAACTTACCGGCCGGTTCCGGTCCGAAGCGGCCGGGAGTTTGCGAAGCTTTTACTGTGACCGACGGCCAGGCGCAGTTGCGTTCCATCACCAGTGCGGCACTCCTGGTTGAGTTCGCCTCCGGGCGGGGCGTTGCCACACCTGCCCTGTTGCGCGGCACGGGTATCCGGGAAGCCGATCTGGCCGATTCGACCGCAGAGATCGCGCTCGGCCAGGAGTTGGCCCTGATGCGCAATGTGGTGGCCGGAGTGGGCGATGAACCGGGCATGGGCCTGATGGCCGGATTGCTGTGTCATCCGCCCAGCCTCGGCGTGCTCGGATTCGCGCTGATGAGTTGCCCGACCGTGCGCGATGCGGTCGGCCTGGCGCTGCGCTATGCCGACCTGTCCTTCACTGTCGCAAGGCATCACCTGGTCATCGACGGACCGGATGTCTCCATCGTGCGCGACGACAGCGGCGTGCCGCGCGATGTGCGCCGCTTCGCGGTGGAGCGGGATGTGGCGGCGATCTGGACGATTCAGCAGGATGTGCTGCCCATGCGCCCGCCCATCACCCGAGTCGCCGTGGCCTTCCCGCCGCATCCGGTCTACGAGATGTTCGGCGCCATGCTCGGAGTCGAGGAGGTCATCTTCAATGCCGCCCGCTCGGTGGTGACCGGCCCCGCCGATATCCAGAGTCTGCAACTGCCACAGGCGAATACGGCCACCGCCCGCTTCTACGAACAGCAGTGCGCCGACCTGGTGCAGCGCCGCCGCAGCCGCGTGGGCATCAGCGGCCGGGTCCGCCAGCTGCTGATCAGCCGCGGCGGTGTCGCCGACCAATCCCGCATCGCCGCCGCCCTGGACCTCAGCGTGCGCACCCTGCGCCGCCGATTGGCCGACGAGGGCACCACTTTTCGCGAACTGACCACCGAAACCATCGGCCTCCTGGCCGAAGAACTTCTCATCACAGGACTCACAGTCGAACAGGCCGCAGTCCGCCTCGGCTACGCCAGCGTCTCCGCCTTCACCGCCGCCTTCCGCGCCTGGAACGGCCAGTCCCCCGGACAATTCGCCCGCGAGAACCGCGGCCGCGTCTCCACCCGCATCTAGTCGCAATCGGGTGATCGCCCGGCTGTATGACCCGAAACAACCTGTATGACCCGAGACAACAGAGCCGCGACCGAATTCGGGCGCGGCTCTGGCGGTTTGGGTGGTTTGGGTGATTTATGTGGTGTGGGTGAGGACTACGTCGGCGAGGACGGGGGCGTCGTCGCGCTCGACGACTGTTGCGGCGATGAGGAGTTCGCTGCCGGTCTGCCAGATGCGGGTGCGGAGGGTCTCGCCGGGGTAGAGAACTCCGGCGAATCGGGCGCGGAATCCGGTGACGCGGGCGGCATCCGAGGCGAGCACCGTATCGGTGGCGGTCTTGAGGACCAGGCCGTAGGTGCACAGGCCGTGCAGGATCGGGTTGGGGAATCCGGCATTACGGGCGAATTCGGGGTCCGAGTGCAGGGGGTTGCGGTCACCGCACATGCGGTAGAGCAGCGCCTGCTGCGGCAGGGTCGGGGTGAGCACATCGAAATCCGGTGCGCGGTCCGGGAGTTCGGTCTTGGCGCTGGGGCCGCGGTCGCCGCCGAAGCCGCCCTCGCCCTTGGCGAAGATGGAAGAGCGCGCGGTCCACAGCAATTCACCGTCCGAGCTGGTGGCGGTGTGCTCCTGCCAGATCACCGCGGCGGAACCCTTGTCCCAGATCTCACTGATGCGACGCTCGAAAACCGCCTTGCCCGAGGCCGGAATCGGCCGGTGCACCAGGATCTCCTGGCTGCCGTGCACCACCTTGGCGAGGTCGATCTCGACGCCGGGGAACTTCACCTGCGGCGGCTCGGTCTCGTGGAAGAACGGTGCGACGGTGGCGAAGGACGGCAGCACCTGCGGATTCCGGTCATCCACATAGCGAAGTTCGGCCGCGTCGGTCCAGCGCCCGCCCGCACCCAGCGCCAGGTTGTACAGCTGCACATCGGACGGCGTCCAGCTGAAATCGACGGACGGAAGTACCGCGCCGAGAGCGATATTCGGATCGATGGGCATGAAGTTCTCTCCTCGTGAGATCAGTGGGCGCTCACCCACGGACGACCGTTGTGCCGCGCTTGTCGTATCGACCGGCCGCCGCTCGCGACGCCGTCGCGAGTTCCTCCGGGGTAACCGCCGGCGCGATCGTCCGCGGACTGCGGACCCACCGGGGTCCGATCCTGCGGCGTACACCGCGCGCTCGGCAAGTAACACGCCCGCTTGCCGGGACAGTCGGCGCGCTGATCGCCCCAGCATCCCGGCCACGCTGTCGGCCGGGACTCCGCGACGAACGCGTCCCGTGCAGGTCATTCCGGCCCAAAGTACGCCGGAATGACCGGGCCGGACGGCGAATATCGTTGGGTAGGGCGCAATTTCGCGACTGTGAAGTTATAGCGCCCGCCTCGACGCCGGGCAGGGTGTCGGCGTCGGTGCGGGCAGAGGTGGGTTGGGCGCGGGCTCGACGTGACCCGGACTCGCGCCCAACCCGGTCCTGAACCGGGTTGGGACGGTTCAGGACGCCTGGTCGGCTGCCACGGGTGCGCCCGACTTCGCCTTGGCGGCGATATTCAGGGCGGCCAGGTAGCCGAAGGTGATCGCGGGTCCGATGGTGGCGCCGGGGCCCGCGTAGGTGTGGCCCATGACCGGGGACGAGGTATTGCCCGCGGCGTAGAGACCCTCGATGACGGTGCCGTCCTCGCGAACCACGCGGCCGTCGTTATCGGTGACCAGACCGCCCTTGGTGCCGAGGTCGCCGGGGACCATGCGCACCGCGTAGAACGGGCCGACCTCGAGCTTGTTCAGGCACGGGTTCGGCTTGATGGTCGGATCGCCGTAGTACCGGTCGTAGGCGCTGTCGCCGCGGCCGAAGTCCTCGTCCTTGCCGCTCGCGACGAAGCCGTTGAAGCGTTCGACGGTCGAGCCGAGGGTTTCGGCGGGCACGTTCATCTTCTCGGCGAGCTCCGCCAAGGTCGGCGCCACGACAATGTTGTCGTTTTCCATCCAGCGGGACGGAAAACGCTGACCGGGCTGCAGACCAGCGAAGATGTAGCGACTCCGGTAGCGCTGATCGAAAACCAGCCATGAGGGCACGTTCTCGCCGGGGCCTTCACCCTGCCCGTATTTGCCGCCGTACATGGTGTGCACAGCCTCGACGTAAGGAGCGGACTCATTACCGAATCGCTTGCCGTCGTTGTTGACGATGATGCATCCGGGCAGATTGCGCTCCGCCAGCGCGAACCACGGCTTGCCCGCACCCTTGAGCGTCGTCGGACCCCACCACGCGTCTTCCATGAAGTCGATGGCCGCGCCCGCGTCGATGCCCGCGCGAATGGCGTCGCCGGTATTGGCGGCCGCACCCGTTGTCCACTCGGTGGTGATGGGTTCACGCTGGTACTTGTGCCGCATATCGGCGTTGTGCTCGAAGCCGCCCGCACCCAGGATCACGCCGTACTTGGCGTTGAAGCGCACGGTCTCGCCGTTCTGCTCGGCCTCGACGCCGGTGACCACACCGTCCTCGATGACCAGCCCGGTGAGCGGAGTGTTCAGCAGCACAGGCACATTCGCGTCGAGCAGGCCCTTGCGCATGCCCGCGATGATCGCCTGGCCCATGCCCACGAGCGCCTTGCCGGTGACCTTGCCCCACGCCCAGCGGGTGCCGACGCGCAGCACGGTGACCATGCCGATCGGGTGGCGGCGCAGCAGGTTGATCTTCTTGTAGTCGGCCTGCAGGATCACGACATTCAGCGGAGCCTTGGAGTAGGGGGGTTCCAGGTTGAAGCGTTCGGCGCCGAGTTTCTTGGTATTGAAGGGCTTGGGTTCGCAGGAGCGGCCGTCGGACTTGCCGCCCGGTGCCTCCGGGTAGTAGTCGGAGTAGCCCGGCACCCACTTCATCTTCAGTGGCGAGTTGTCCAGTACGAAGTCGAAAGCCTCTGCGCCGCGGTCGATGTAGGTGTCGATCTTGTCGGCCGGCACCACGTCGCCGATGATGCTGTGCAGGTAGGTCCGGGCTTCCTCGCGGTCGTCCGGACGGCCCGAGGCCTTGAGCGCCTTGTTGCCGGGGATCCACACGCCACCGCCGGAGCGGGCGGTAGAACCACCGAAATGCGCGGCCTTCTCGATGAGCACCACGCGCAGACCGCGGTGTGCGGCGGTGAGGGCGGCGGTCATACCGGCGGCACCGCTGCCGACCACCACCACGTCGTAATCCCGATCAGTCATGTAGAACACGTTATAGAATCAATCCTGGTTTGGTCTATGTTGGTCTGGCAGATGGGACTGCTGAGGCGATGTTCTTCACAAAAACTCGTTTCAGTTTCTAGTCTCGTAACTGCACGGCCACCGGCTGGCCCCCCGATGGAAGGAACACAGCGTGCTGACCGACGCGCTACGGAGTGAACTGGCAGAAGAGCTCGCCCTGGCAGAGCGGGATCGCATTCCGCTCGACCCACTGGTCGCGCGTTATCCGGACATCGACGTGGTCGACGCCTATGAGATCCAGCTGGCGAATATCCGGCGGCGGACCTCGGCCGGAGCCCGAATCATCGGCCACAAGGTGGGTCTCTCCTCGGCCGCCATGCAGCAGATGATGGGCGTGGACGAACCCGATTACGGCCACCTGCTCGCCGAGATGGAGGTCTTCGAGGACGTCCCCGTCGACACCTCCAAGTTCCTGTACCCGCGGGTCGAGGTGGAGGTCGGATTCGTGCTCGGCGCGGACCTGCCCGGCGAGGATTGCACCGAAGAGGATGTGCTGAACGCCACAGTCGCGTACGCACCCTCCATCGAACTCATCGACACCCGCATCAAGGACTGGAAGATCGGGCTGTGCGACACCATCGCCGACAATGCCTCCTCCGCCGGCTGGGTGCTCGGTAAGGAGCGCGTGGCTCCGAACGAGCTGGATATCAAGAAGATCGACGCCGTCCTCACCCGCAATGGCGAGGTTGTGGCCGAAGGTCGCTCCGATGCCGTGCTCGGTGACCCCACCATCGGCGTCGCGTGGCTGGCCCGCAAGGTCGCCTCGTTCGGGGTCCGCCTGAAGAAGGGCGACATCGTGCTGCCCGGTTCCTGCACCCGCGCCATCGACGCCCGCCCGGGCGACGACTTCACTGCCGAGTTCGCCGGACTCGGTTCTGTACGTCTGCGTTTCAGCTGACACTGAGCTAACCGAGTAGGAGTATGCCGTGACTGCAAGCAAAGTCACCGCCGCGATCGTCGGGTCCGGCAATATCAGCACCGATCTGCTGTACAAGCTGTTGCGTTCGGACAAGATCGAACCGCGCTGGATGATCGGTATCGACCCGGACTCCGAGGGCCTCAAGCGGGCTCGCGGACTGGGTCTGGAGACCTCCGCCGAAGGCGCGGATTGGCTTCTCGCCCTTGATGAGAAGCCGGACATCCTGTTCGAGGCCACCTCGGCGTACGTGCACCGCGCGTACGCGCCGAAGTACGAGGCGGCGGGCATTCGCGCCGTGGACCTCACCCCCGCTGCCGTCGGCCCGGCGGTCATTCCGCCGGTGAACCTCGATTCGCTGCGGGACGCACCGAACGTCAACATGATCACCTGTGGTGGTCAGGCGACGATTCCGATGGTAGCGGCAGTGTCGCGGGTCGTCCCGGTGGCTTATGCCGAGATCGTCGCCTCGGTCTCCTCGGTGTCGGCCGGTCCCGGAACCCGTGCGAACATCGACGAATTCACCAAGACCACCTCCAAAGGTGTCGAGACCATCGGTGGAGCGCAGCGCGGCAAGGCCATCATCATTCTGAACCCCGCCGAGCCGCCGATGATCATGCGCGACACCATCTTCTGCGCCATCCCGGAGGATGCCGATCGCGATGCGATCACCGCCTCCATCCACGAGATGGAGAAGTCCATCCAGGAGTACGTGCCCGGTTACCGTCTGCTCAACGAGCCGCAGTACGACGAGCCGTCACTGGTTTCCGGTGGCCTGGCGAAGGTTTCGATCTTCGTCGAGGTCGAGGGCGCGGGCGACTTCCTGCCGCCGTACGCCGGCAACCTGGACATCATGACGGCTGCCGCCACCCGCGTGGGTGACGTGATTGCCGATCAAATCATTTCGGCTCGGGTGTAAGGAGATTCGATCATGAACAATGTGCTGAAGCCCTTCTCGGGCGAACTCGATGTGCGCGTCACCGACACCTCGCTGCGTGACGGCTCGCATCACAAGCGTCACCAGTTCACCGTCGAGGATGTGCGCAATATCGTCGGCGCCCTCGACGCCTCCGGCGTTCCGGTCATCGAGGTGACCCACGGCGACGGCCTCGCCGGTTCCTCGTTCAACTACGGATTCTCCAAAACGCCTGAGCAGGAACTGATCAAGGCTGCCGCGGAGACCGCCAAGCAGGCCAAGATCGCCTTCCTGATGCTGCCGGGTGTGGGCATCAAGGAGGACATCAAGATCTCGCAGGACAACGGTGCGTCCATCTGCCGCATCGCCACCCACTGCACCGAAGCGGATGTGTCCATCCAGCACTTCGGCTACGCGCGGGATCTGGGCCTGGAGACCGTCGGCTTCCTCATGATGGCGCACAGCACTACGCCGGAACTGCTCGCCAAGCAGGCGCGCATCATGGCCGATGCGGGCTGCCAGTGTGTGTATGTCGTCGATTCCGCCGGCGCCCTTGTGCTGGAACAGGTTTCGGACCGGGTCTCGGCGCTGGTCGCCGAGCTCGGTGACGACGCGCAAGTCGGTTTCCACGGCCACGAGAACCTGGGCCTGGCCGTCGCCAACTCCGTGTACGCGGTGCGGGCCGGCGCCACCCAGATCGACGGCAGCGCGCGCCGCTTCGGCGCGGGCGCGGGCAACCTGCCCGTCGAGGCGTTCATCGGCGTCTGCGACAAGCTCGGCGTCAAGACCGGCGTCGACTTCTTCGCCGTCACCGATGCCGCGGAAGATGTTGTGCGCCCGGTCATGCCGTCTGAATGCCTGCTCGATCGCCAGGCCCTGATGATGGGCTACGCGGGCGTCTACTCCAGCTTCCTGCGCCATGCCGAGCGTCAGGCCGAGCGCTACGGCGTCTCCGCCGCGGAGATGCTGGTGCGCGCTGGCAAGCGCAAGCTGGTCGGCGGCCAGGAGGATCAGCTCATCGATATCGCCCTGGAACTCCAGCGCGAGAAGGCGGCGGTCACCGCCTGATCGACCGCAGGAGATGAACTGGGCCGCAACCGGAAACGGTTGCGGCCCAGTTTGTTTACGTGCGGCTCACGCCGCCGTTTTCAGGCGGCCAGGCGCTGGGGGAGGCGCGACACCAGCTGGTCCAGCTCGGTGCGCCAGCGGCGGTGCACGTTCAGGCGCTCCGGTGCGGCGGTATTGGGCATGCGGTAGTACACCTTCGACCAGATCGAATTGATCTGCATCTCGGTGAACTGCGCATTGCCGAAATGCTCGGCGCACACGAACTTCGACGGGCGCCCCGTCCATTTGCTGGCCTCGACAATGACGACCGACGTCTGCGTCAGCGCCACGAAGTAGTACTTGCGCAGGAACAGCATCACGAACCGCACGAAGGGCAGATCATCCACCCACGGGCTCGGCCCGGTGATCGCCTGAAAAGTGAGCTGCAACTGCTCACCCTGCGGCGCGAACTCGACCAACTTCTTGGCCAGCTGCTTCTGAATTGTCGACTTACGAAAAGCCATGCGGCCCAAACCCCCAAAAAAGATCTCCCACGGCCCCCAATGGCAGCGGGACGGACCGACCTTAGCGGCCCCTACGCCTCCCCGCCACTCAAGACTGGTCAAATGCCGCGGTTCCGCAGATGATGGGGGTATGCGGAAGGATGATGCGATTGCGCCCGGCATTGTCCGGCTGCACCCGAGTAAGGACCTCGGGAGTGATGTGGAGCATTTGCTGCGGCGGGTTCGGACCGAGGCGGTGGTGGCCGTTTCCAGTCCGGTGCGGCAGGAGCGGCATTATTCGCTGGGGCATACGGTGATTCGCGGGCTGCTGGCGGAGGGAAAACAGGTTCGGCTGCTGTACTCGCCGGATTTCCTGGATTCGCGCGATCGCCGTCCGCTGCTGGAGGATTCGTCGCTGAGCCCGAAGATCAGGGTGTCCAGCCATGACTTTCACAACACCTTCATCATCGACCGGCATGCGGCCATTCTGTGGAGCGGGGCGGGCGCCGCGCATCCCTACATGGTGATGGTTCGCGGGCCGGCGCTGGTCGGAGCGATCCACCAATTCGCCACCAGGACATGGGAATCCGCCGATCATCTGTCGAGCCGGCCGGGGTTCGGCAGTCCGGAGTTCGACGACAGGTCGCTGGCGGTTCTCGCGGCGCTCAATCGCGGGCTGAAGGACGAGGTGGCTGCTCGGCAGTTGGATGTTTCGCTGCGGACCTATCGGAGGTATGTGGCCGACCTCATGGCTCGGCTCGATGTCAGCACTCGGTTCCAGGTCGGTGTTCGGGCTGCGCAGCTTGGCTTGCTGCCGCCGGGGTGACTCGGGTTGCTGCCGCCGAGTGATGTGAAGACTCCTGGATAAAAACACGAGATTTACAGCTATTCAACGTCTCATCGGTTCTGTCTACTGTTGCTTCTGTTCGGTTCCCCCGGAACGGCCGGGGCGGAAGCGGTAGAGGGAGAAGACGATGCGCGCGGTGATTCAGAAGTCCTTCGGCGGGCCCGAGGTGCTGGAGGTTGTGGAGATCGACAAGCCGGCGCTGCTCTCGGGCGAGGTGCTGGTGCGGGTGCATGCCAGTTCGGTGAATCCGGTGGATATCGCGGTGCGGTCCGGCGCTTTTCCGCTGTTGGGAGAGCCGCCGTTCGGCGTCGGCTGGGATATTTCCGGTGTGGTCGAGGAGGCCGGGCCCGGTGCGCGCTATGAGATCGGGGAAGAGGTTTATGGGATGCCCTTCTTCCCCCGGGCCGCCACCGCGTACGCGGAGTATGTGGCCGCGCCCTCGCGGCAGTTGGCCCGCAAGCCCGTGAATCTGAGCCATGTCGAAGCCGCGGCGCTGCCGCTGGCCGCACTGACCGCCTGGCAGGGACTGGTGGACAAGGCCGGGATCAAGGAGGGCGATCGGGTGCTGATCCATCGGGCCGCCGGCGGTGTCGGGCACCTGGCCGTGCAGATCGCCAAGGCGCGCGGGGCGTATGTGATCGCGCTCGCCAGCGCGGCCAAGCACGACTATGTGCTCGGTCTCGGGGCGGATGAGGTGATCGACTACCGGACAACGGATTACACCGAGGTAGTCCGCGATATCGACGTGGTCTTCGATTCGGTGGCGGACGGAACGCGGTCTCTTCAGGTCCTGAAGCCGGGCGGAGTGCTGGTCACCATCCTCGAGCACGTCAACCCGGAGCTCGCCGCCACCGTGAAGGCGGCGGGACGGCGCTTCGCCGGAGTCTCGGTGGAGCCGGATTACGCTGCGCTGGAAGCGATTGCGGCGCTGGCGGATGCGGGCCTGGTGCGCCCGACCATTGCCGCGGAGCTGCCGCTGGCGGACGCGCCCAAGGCGCACGAACTGGTCGCCTCGGGACAGACCGTGGGCAAGGTGGTGCTGACCGTCGCATAGGCGGGTACCGCATAGGCGGGTACCGCATAGGCGGGTACCGAATAATGGGGACGGAATCCGGGTTGCACCCGGAGACCGATCGAAGGAGGCCGGGATGGACGTGCTCAGCGAGGCCCTGGCCTCCATGCGCACCGGTGCGCCGCATTCGGTGCGCACCGACGGCCGCGCACCGTGGGCACTGCGACTCCCGGCCACCGCGGGCGCCGGATTTCATGTCGTCCTGCACGGCGACTGCTGGATCTATCCGACCGAGAACGCGACCGAACCCCTCGCGCTCAGCCCGGGCGATGTGGTGTTCGTGCGGGACGGTTCGGGGCACATCCTCGCCGACCATCCCGATACCCCACCGCAGATACCCCGGCCGGAGCAGTACACCCACCGCCCACCCGTGGGCGCACTGCAGGTCGGCGGTGACGGCCCGGCGGTCAGTCTGCTCTGCGGCAACTATCACCTGGACGGGCAGCGGCCGCATCCGCTGCTGCGGCAGCTGCCCGAGGTGATCCACCTGCGGACGGGGGAGGGCCGCCATCCGCACCTGGCCGCCGCCGTCGCGCTGCTGAGCGCCGAACTCGATGCGCCGCGCATCGGCTCGCACGGCATTGTCCCGGCGCTCATCGACTCGCTGCTGCTCTACATACTGCGCGCCTGGATCGAAGACCAGCCGCAGTCGGAATCGGCAGGATGGGCTGCCGCACTGCGTGATCCGGCCGTCGCGCCCGCGCTGGCCGCCATGCACGACGAGCCCGCCGCCCCGTGGACGGTGCAATCGCTCGCCGACCGCTCGGGCCTGTCCCGCGCCGCCTTCGCCCGCAAGTTCAACACCATGGTCGGTGAACCCCCACTGGCGTACCTGACCCGCTGGCGGCTGACCACCGCCGCCCGCCTGCTCCGCGAGGACGATCTACCCATCGGCACGGTAGCGACCCGAGCGGGCTACAGCTCGGAATTCGCGTTCGGCAAGGCCTTCAAACGCGAATACGGTTCGGCCCCGGGGCAATACCGCCGCCAGGCGCGCGCGGCGGCCTGAATCCACAGGCATCCGACCGGAATCCACAGCTGTTCAAAGTTATCCACATGCGAAGTGCCCCTGTGGATAACTCCACAGGGGCACTTTTCTATCGCCAGGGTTCGGGGTGAACCCGCCTCACAACCACGTGTCGAGCGTCGTGTTCGTGAGGAAGTGCTCGAGATCCGCACGCCAGGGCGCGGGCACGGTCTTCTCCGGCTCGATGGCCGTGTACTGCCCGCGGTAGAACAGCAGGGGCCGACCGGAATCGGTGGATTCCGACAGCGCCTGCACGCGGCCGATCACAATGTAGTGATCACCGCCGTCGATGACCTGATCCACCGTGCACTCGATGGTGGCCAGGGCATCGTCCAGCAGCGGCAGCTCCAGATCCGAAGTGCGCCAGGGCACCCCGGCGAACTTGTCGGGCTCCCGGGAGCCGAAGCGCGCGCACACCGGCTGCTGCTCCTCGGCGAGGATGTTCACGCAGAACTTGCCGTTGGCCTCGATCGCCGCCCAGGACTTGGAAGCCTTGGTGGGGCAGAACAGGACCAGCGGCGGTTCGAGGGAGAGGGCGGCGAACGACTGGCAGGCGAAGCCGATCGGGGCGCCGTCACCGTCGAACGTCGTGATGACGGTGATGCCGGTGCAGAACTGCCCCAGCACATTCCGGAATTGACGTGCGTCGATCGCCGGCTGGTCGTCTGTTGTGATCTCGTCGGTCATAGCCGAAGTTCCCGCCCTGTCGCTCACTGCTATCGCATTCCGACGGTGAAGTCGTGGCCCCACAGACTCACTGCGGTGGACTCGCGGGCGATCCACGAGGTGTCCTCGACTTCCAAACCCTCACAACCGAATTCGATATCGAACCCGCCCGGAGTCTTCATGTAGAAGGAAAGCATCTTGTCGTTGATATGCCGCCCGAGGGTAGCCGACATCTTTACCTTCTTGCGCGCCGCGCGATCCAGGCACAGGCCGACATCGTCGGAGTTCTCCACCTCGACCATGAGGTGCACGATGCCGGTCGGATTCGGCAGCGGCAGGAACGCCAGCGCGTGATGGCGCGGGTTGCAGCCGTAGAACCGCAGCCAGGCCGGATCACCGTCGGCGGGACGGCCGACCATCTGCGGCGGCAGCTTCATGGAGTCGCGCAGCCGGAAGCCGAGCACGTCCTGGTAGAACGTCTGTGCCGCAGCATCATCCGTGCAGGTCAGGACCACATGGCCCAGGCCCTGCTCGGCGGTCACGAACTTGTGCCCGTAGGGGCTCATGAAACGCCGGGCCAGGTACTGCGATCCGTGGAACGCCTCCAGCACATTGCCGGACGGATCCTCGAACGAGATCAGCGCCTCGACCCGGCGATCCTCGACCTCGTCCTTGGTGCCCTCGCGGAAGGCGATCCCGGCCTTGGACAGCCGCTCCCGAATGTCCTGCAGCGCAGGAGCGTCGGTGACCTCCCAGCCGGAGATCTGCAGGCGGTCCCGCTCGCCCGGCACGATCACCAGGCGCGCCGGGAAATCATCCATGCGCAGGTAGAGGGCGGTCGGGTCGGGCCCGGTGCCCTCCATCATGCCGAGCACCTTGAGCCCGTATTCGCGCCAGGCCGCCATATCGGTGGCCTCGATGCGCATGTATCCGAGCGCTCGAATACTCATACCTACTTCTCCTTGACGCCGAGCAGGAAGTCCGTTGCGAGGCGGTTGAACTCGTCGAACTTCTCCAATTGCGCCCAGTGCCCACAGCCACCGAACACGTGCAGTTGCACGCGCGGCACCATCTTCAAGGCCACGAGTGCGCCGTCGATCGGGTTCACCCGATCCTCCCGGCCCCAGATCATCAGCACCGGCTGCCGCAGCTTGAACGCGTCGCGCCAGATCATGCCCTTGGCGAAATCGGGTCCGGCGAAGGACCGTCCCATGGCGCGGGTGGCCTCGAGCGACTCCGGCTTGCTCGCCTGTTCGAACCGCTCGTCGATGAGCTCCGGCGTGATCAGCTTCTGATCGAAGACCATGATCCGCAGGAACGCCTCGAGGTTCGCGCGCGTCGGCTCGTAATTGAACTTCGACAGCAGCTTGACGCCCTCGGTGGGGTCCGGCGCGAACAGGTTGGTGGACAACCCGCCCGGGCCCATCAGCACCAGTTTGCCGGCGCGGTCCGGGTAGTCCAGCGCGAAGCGGGCGGCCGCACCGCCGCCGAGCGAATTGCCCAGCAGGTGCACCCGATCGGTGATGCCGAGGGTGTCGAGCAGATCCTTCAGCGCGGACGAGCTGTGCACGAAGTACTGCGGGTGCTCGGTCGGCTTGTCGGACAGGCCGAATCCGGGCTGATCCACTGCCAGCACGTGGAATTCGCGCGCCAGCACCGGAATGTTCTTCGCGAAGTTCGACCACGACGACGCGCCGGGACCGCCACCGTGCAGCAGCACGATGGTGGGGCCGTTGCCGACGCCCGCCTCGTGATAGTGCAGCTTCAGATCCGGTCGGACCTGCGCGAACTTCGAGGTGGACTCGAAGGTGATCTCTTCAACGGTGGTCATAGGGCTACACCATCGTGTCGGTGATCGGGAGCCCGAACGCGTGCGTGCCGTACATGACGTAGGCGCGCTCGGCATCATTGGCGGCGTGCACGCGGCCGGCGTGCGCGTCGCGCCAGAAGCGCTGCAGCGGAGTGCCGTTGGCGAGTGCGGTGGCACCGGAGGCCTCGAACAGCTTGTCGATCGACGCGACGGCCCGGCCGGTGGCGCGGACCTGGTCGCGACGGGCGCGAGCGCGCACGTCGAACGGGACGTCCTCACCCTTGAGCAGGTAGGCGTACTCGTCCGCGACATTGCCGGACAGCTGACGCCACGCGGCGTCGATATCACTGGCGGCCTCGGCAATTCGCACCTTGCCGAACGGATCGTCCTTGGCGTTCTCACCGGCGTAGGCGGCGCGCACACGCTTGCCCTGGTGCTCGACATGCGCGTCGTAGGCGCCGTAGGCCATGCCCACGATCGGGGTCGAGATGGTGGTGGGGTGGATGGTGCCCCACGGCATCTTGTACACCGGATCGGTATTCTGCTCGAGGCCAGGGGATTTCAACTCGCCCATGGCGCGGAAGCTGAGGAAACGGTGCTTGGGTACGAACACGTTCTCGACGACGATGGTGTTGGACCCGGTGCCGCGCAGACCGACGACATTCCAGACATCGTTGATCTTGTACTCGCTGCGCGGGATCAGGAAGCTGCCGAAGTCGACCGGCTTGCCATTCTTGATCACCGGTCCGCCGACGACCACCCAGTCCGCGTGGCCGGAGCCGGAAGACCAAGCCCAGGAACCGTTCACGGTGTAACCGGTGCCGTCCTCGGTGACCACGCCGGCGCCCATGGGCGCATAGGACGAGGAAATGCGGACGTCGGTGTTCTCGCCCCACACCTCTTCCTGCGCACGCTGATCGAACAGCGCCAGGTGCCAGTTGTGCACACCGATGATGCCGGCCACCCAGCCGGTGGAGCCGCAGGCGCTGGCGATCTTACGGACGGTGTCGTAGAAGACGACCGGATCGGCCGCGTAGCCGCCCCACTGCTTGGGCTGCAGCAACTTGAAGAATCCGGCGGCCTGGAGGTCCTTGATGGACTCTTCGGGGATCTGTCGCAGATCCTCGGCCTGCTGGGCCCGCTCGCGGAGAGTGGGCAGCAGTGCCTCGACCCGCTCAACTACTTCTTGCGTCATCGCGCCAGTTGCTCCTGCCTGGTGAATCGGGCGGTTCTCGTTTGTCTCTGAGACTAGAACACGTTCCTATTTCTGTCGAGAACAGAGGTCCGCAGGGGCCGTGTCGTGGACGTGGCGCGCCTCACGAGGACTTTTGTCCATTGTTTGGGCAGACAACTAGCGTGATCGCCCGCGTTTTTGTAACGTGTTCTAGTACTTCCAGAGGAGGATCACAATGTCGACAACCCCACCGGGGCCCCGTGGGAAGGTTCGCGAGATCGACGTGGGCGCGGCGCCCACTCGCTACGCCCGGGGCTGGCATTGCCTGGGTCTCGCCAGCACCTTCCGTGACGGCAAGCCGCACGCCGTCAATGCTTTCGGCACCAAGCTGGTCGTGTTCACCGACAGCAAGGGTGATCTGAAGATCCTCGACGGTTACTGCCGCCACCTGGGCGGAGACCTGTCCATGGGCGAGGTCAAGGGCGATTCCATCGCCTGCCCGTTCCACGATTGGCGCTGGGGCGGCGACGGCAAGTGCACGGGCATCCCGTATGCCCGGCGCGTGCCCCCGCTGGCTCGCACCCGCGCGTGGAGCACCCTCGAGCGCAACGGACAGCTGTTCGTCTGGCACGACCACGAGGGCAGCAAGCCCACCGATGAGGTGACCATTCCCTACATCGAGGCGTACCGGGACGCCGAGGGCAACCCGCTCGAGGAACTGTCGGGCGAGTGGACCGACTGGACCTGGAACTCGCTGCTGATCGAGGGCGCCAACTGCCGCGAGATCATCGACAACGTCGTGGATATGGCGCACTTCTTCTATATCCACTACGCGTTCCCGACCTTCTTCAAGAACGTCCTCGAGGGTCATGTCGCGACCCAGTACCTCGAGACCAAGGCCCGCCCCGATATCGGCAATGCGGCCAAGGCCGGCATCGATGTGCTGCTCAAGTCCGAGGCGTCGTACTTCGGGCCGTCGTACATGATCAACCCGCTGCTGAACATCTACAGCGGCTTCGAGGTCAAGACGGTTCTGATCAACTGCCACTACCCGGTCACGCAGGACTCGTTCATGCTGCAGTGGGGTGTGGCGCTGCAGAAGCCCAAGGGTCTGCCCGAGGCGCAGGCCGCGGGTTTCGCCGCCAAGATGACCGAGGGCGTCAGCGAGGGCTTCCTGCAGGACGTCGAGATCTGGAAGCACAAGTCCAAGATCGACAACCCGCTGCTGACCGAGGAAGACGGCCCGGTCTACCAGCTGCGTCGCTGGTACGACCAGTTCTACGTGGACGTCGCCGATATCGACCCCAAGTCGACGCAGCGCTTCGAATTCGAGGTCGACACCTCCAAGGCCAATGAGGCCTGGGGTCTCGAGGTCGAGGAGAACCTGCGCAAGAAGCGCGAGGCCGACGAGGCCGCAGCCGCTTCCCAGGAGGCGAGCGTCTGATGACCGCCTGGGCGAAAGCACCCGATTTCGCGGACCGTCCGGAGCGGCGGGCGCAGGTGCGCGCCCAGACTGTCCTGGACAAAGAGCACTACATGGAGTCCGGGCTGACACCGATCGCGTGTTCGTCCTGCGGTACCGAGGTGCTGGTGCGCAAGCACAGCAGCAATCAGAAAACCGTGCAGTGGACGGTCAATCCGGCCGACCACTGCCCGGTCTTCCGCAAGATGGCCGAGGCCGGGCCGATCTTCGGCAAGCCGGACTCCTGCCCCAACCTCGAGCGGACCATCGACCACGCGGTGGCCGAGGGCCTGCTCGAAATAGACGACTAGTCCAGACGGAAGTCGGCGAAGTCGAAACCCGGTGCGACGACACAGCTCACCAAGACGTAGTCGTCACCCGCCGGGCGGGCGGATTGGCTCACCCCACCGGGGACCACCGCCTGGGGCCGGTGCCCCTGCTCGACATCGGGTCCGAGGACGATCTCCTCGCCCCCGATGTTCAACAGCAGGGGTCCGCCCCGATGCCAGAACCACATCTCGTCCGAGCGCACCGTATGCGGTGCGGACTCCTCACCGGGCAGCAGCAGGAAATAGATCGCCGTCGCGCTCGAGCGCGGGCCGTCATAGCCCTTGGGCTCGAATTCGACTGCGCTGCGCCAGGTTTCCCGATACCAGCCGCCTTCCGGATGCGGCAGCAGGTCCAATTCCGCGGCCGGCTTCGGCCGCTCGTCGCTCATGAGAAGTGCGTCTTCGGCTTGGTTTCCAGGACGCCGTCCACGTAGATATCCACCTTCTCGTTGTAGAAGCTCGCGAAGCCCGCTATTTTCTGGCTTTCCGGTGTCGGGGTGCGGTAGATCCAGACGAGATCCGGGTGCACGTCCTCGCCGAGCCGCACATTCCAGTACTCGGCATTTCCCTTGTAGGGGCACAGGGTTCGGGTGTCCGAGTGCTGCAGCAGGTCCAGGCGGATATCGGTGAGGGGCAGGTAGTAGCGCGCCGGGAGACCGGTTTCGAAGAGAATGCGCGGATTGCGGGAGTCGGCGACGGTCTGCCCGGCCACCTCGACGCGAATGTGCCGGGAGCTGGAGAGAATGTCGATGCGGTGGTACGGGTCGCGGGGATGGCCGTAGATCGGCTCGTCCTCCTCGAACCATTCGTCCATGGCGGTGGCTTCCAGGCGCACCAGGTCCTGTAGTTCCGGGGTCGGCGAGTCGAGGTAGCGCACGGCCGCGCCGGGGGCGACGGTCCCGTTCGCGATCACATCGAATCCGGTCGGCGTGCCCAGATGATTCTCGGCCCGGGTATCGCCGGTCGGCTCCAATTTCACCCGCAGCTCATCGGGCGGGAAGTAGTAGGTGGGGAAGTAGGCGTGCTCCCACACCAGCTTGGATTTGATGGTGTCGACGGCCAGCTGACCGCCCAGATAGACGCGCACGCGCTTGGCGCATGGTTCGACGCGTACCTGATCCGTCTTCGATTCGGACATGATTCCGACGGTACTCCGAGTGGAAGCGGCAGGCGGATAACACAATTCACCGCACGGTCGCGCTCGGGCGGAGACCGCGTGCCGTGACGATTTTCCTACCCTGACCTGCCCCGATATGGTGTTCGAGCAACATTCGAGCAACAACGTGAGGTGGCAGGCATATGTCGGAATCGAGCAGCACCGGGCCGGACGGGCTGCGGACCGGGCTACGCCGCCGCCATATGACCATGCTCGCCATCGGCGGCGCGATCGGGGCGGGACTGTTCGTCGGCAGTGGTTCGGTGATCGGCACCGCCGGACCGGCCGCCGTCATCTCCTATGCCGCGGCCGGGCTGCTGGTGCTGTGCGTCATGCGGGCCCTCGGGGAAATGGTGGTGGCCCGGCCGGTGGCCGGCTCGCTCGCCGAGTACTCGCGCATGGCCATGGGTCCGTTCGCCGGATTCACCATCGGCTGGATCTACTGGTACCTCTACGTGATTCTGGTCGGTGCGGAGGCCGTCGCCGGTGCGGCCATCCTGTCGAGCTGGATCGATCTGCCGCAGTGGGTGCTCTCGGCCGGACTGCTGATCCTCATGACCTCGGTCAATCTGGTGTCGGTGAAATCGTTCGGCGAGTTCGAATTCTGGTTCGCCTCCATCAAAGTGGTGGCGATCGTGCTGTTCCTGGTGATCGGCGCGGCCTGGGTGTTCGGGCTGTGGCCGGACGCCGACGCGGGTTTCCACAATCTGACCGCGTTCGGCGGCTTCGCACCCAATGGCGTCACCGGGATCTTCTCCGCGATCGTGGTCGTCATGTTCGCGTTCGGCGGCACCGAGATCGTCACCGTCGCCGCCGCCGAATCCAAGGAGCCCGGCAAGGCCGTCGCCAGCGCCACCAACAATGTGCTGTGGCGGGTGGGCCTGTTCTACGTGGCCTCGATCTTCCTGGTCGTGACCATCCTGCCGTGGAACGACGCCCAGGTGCTGAAGAGCCCGTTCGTCACCGCCCTCGACCATATGGGCGTCCCCGCGGCGGGCACCATCATGGAGGTCGTCATTCTGACGGCGGTGCTGTCGGTGCTCAATTCCGCCATCTACGTCTCCTCCCGCATGCTCTACGTCCTCACCCGCGACGGCGACGCCCCCGCGGCCCTGGTCAAGGTCAACAAGCGGGGTGTGCCCGCGCGCGCCGTCCTGCTCGGCACGGTCGCGGCGTGGGGCGCGGTCATCGCCTCCTACATCTCCCCGGACCAGGTCTTCACCTTCCTGGTGAACTCCATCGGCGTGGTCCTGGCCTTCGTCTACATCGCAATCATGTTCTCCCAGATCACACTTCGCGCCCGCCTCCGCCGCGAAGACCCCGCCGCCCTCACCTACCGCATGTGGGGCTACCCCTACATCAGCTGGCTGGTCATCATCGCGATCCTC
This sequence comes from Nocardia sp. NBC_01327, assembly GCF_035958815.1. Classification (NCBI taxonomy): domain Bacteria; kingdom Bacillati; phylum Actinomycetota; class Actinomycetes; order Mycobacteriales; family Nocardiaceae; genus Nocardia; species Nocardia sp. NBC_01327. The sequence goes on from NZ_CP108383.1 coordinate 1,085,200, forward strand.
GGCGTCTTCATCGCCATGGCGTGCAATCCCGCCCAGCGCAACCAACTCCTCGCCTCCACCATCAGCCTCCTGGCCGTAGCCGCCCTCTACCCCCTCCGCAAGCGCTTCGGCAGCAGGACCCCGGTCCGCGAGGTCGAGATCCTGCGGCACTGACGAACTGTGCGGCGCTGCCGAACTATTCGGCGGGCTCCAGGAAGACGGCTGTTCCGTAGGCGGCGACCTCGCTCATGGTGTTGGCGATCTCGTTGCAGTCGAAGCGCATGGCGATGACCGCGTTCGCGCCGAAGGACATGCCGTGCTGGCACATTCGCAGGACGGCCTCGTGGCGGGACTGGTAGAGGAGCTGGGTGTATTCGTGGATCTCGCCGCCGCCGAGCGAGCGCAGGCCCGCGGTGAAATTGGCGCCGATGCCGCGGCTGCGGACGGTGAGTCCGGCGACCTCGCCGAATACCCGGACGATCTTGTGCCCCGGGACATCGTTCATGGTGGAGACCAGGATCGGGAACTGCGGCACCGGCTGCTGCGGAGGCTGCTGCTGCCCGTAGGGCTGCTGCGGTTGCTGGGGCTGCTGCGCGTAGCCGCCCTGCGGAGGCTGTCCCTGCTGGGGCGGCTGCTGCGGGAACGGTTGCTGCGGCGGCATCGGCTGATTCATGGCTGGATCGTACGACGGTGAATGCGCGAAGGCCGCCCGGATATCGGGCGGCCTTCGGGTGCACTCGCAATCGGGGTGCGTGGTTCTTCCGCGGGTGCTCAGTCTTCGCCGAGGGTGATCGCCTGGGCCTCGGCGGGGGTGTGGCTGGCCGGGGCGTGATCGTCCATGTGGGCGAGCAGCTTTCGGCCGGAGAGCAGGACGCCGACCGCGGCGGCGGTGCAGGCCGCGCCCACCCAGAAGGGGAGAGCCATCTGGTGTTCGCCGAGCTTGCCGGCCAGGTAGGGGGCCGCTGCGCCGCCGCCGAAGCGGACGAAGCTGTAGGCGGCGGAGGCGGTGGCGCGCGCTACCGGTGCGGATTCCATGACGGCCTCGGTGATGAGGGTGTTGTTGATGCCGAGGAACAGGCCCGAGACGATGGTGCCGATGACCAGGACGGGCTGGTGATGGGCGTACACGGCCATGATCGCCAGATCGGCGGCGAAGAGGGCGAGGGACAGGGCCATCATGCGGACGGTTCCGAAGGCGCGCTGCAGTTTCGGGGCCAGGAAGACCGAGGAGAGGGCGAGTAGCACGCCCCAGCCGAAGAAGATGAAGCCGATTTGGTAGGTGCCCATGTTCAGGGGGAACGGGGTGTAGGCGAGCAGGGTGAAGAAGCCGTAGTTGTACAGCAGCGCGGTAATGCTCACCAGCAGCAGGCCGGGGTAGGTGAGGGCCTTGAAGGGCGCGGTGATGGACGTGGGCTCGGCGGGCTTCGGGATTTCGGGAAGCAGGACCACCAGGGCGACGATGGCGAGGGCCATCAGGACCGAAACGCCGAAGAACGGTGCGCGCCAGCTGAAGTGGCCGAGGAAGCCGCCCACCAGCGGTCCGCTCGCCATGCCGATGCCGAGTGCCGCCTCGTAGAGGATGATGGCGCGGGCGGTGCCGCCGGACGCCGCACCGACAATGGTGGCGAGGGCGGTGGCGATGAACAGTGCGTTGCCCAGACCCCAGCCCGCACGGAAGCCGACGATCTGGCTGACGGTGCCGGAACCGCCTGCGAGCGCGGCGAATACGACAATGATGGCCAGACCGGCGAGCAGTGTCTTCTTCGCGCCGAAGCGGCTGGAGATGACGCCGGTGATGAGCATGGCAATGCCGGTGACCAGCATGTAGCTCGTGAACAGCAGCGTCACCTGCGACGGCGAGGCGTGCAGTTGTTCGCCGATCGGCTTCAGGATCGGATCGACCAAACCGATTCCCATGAAGGCGATTACGGAGGCGAAGGCGACTGCCCAGACGGATTTCGGTTGCTTGGTACGGGTGCGGGGTCGCTCGGTGCGGGCGGGTCCGTCGAGAACGGGCCGGGTGTCCGACAAGGTGCTCACAATCAGTTCCTCATCTACGAGTTCTGTTGATTCGCAGCTAGTTTCGGGGGAGTTCGGGTGGCGCGGGTTCGGATCCCGGTCGCCTTCAGGGCCTCGATAGCTTTCGCGGGTGATTGCCAGCCGGGCCCTGCCTGCGGAGGTGAATTCGTCCGCGAGGCCGGCCCGGCTTCGGCCAGTCGGCCGATCAGCGCCGTTGCTGCCGGCTGTGAGCATCGCGGTGGATCGTCATCCCCGGTGCTCGACTGTACGGATATATTGTTGCATAAGCTAACTATGTATTTACATAGGCTAACGATATTTTCCGGGGTGAGATGGCACACAAAAGGCCGGGACCAGGGCTTACGCCCCGATCCCGGCCTCTGTTGTGCGGAGTATGCCGCCTAGGCCGGGCGGGCCAGGGGGCGGGCGGGGGTGCCGAAGAGCTGGGCGTCGCCGTGGGCCCGTTTGAAGAACAGGTGCGCGTCGTGCTCCCAGGTGATGGCGATGCCGCCGTGCATCTGGACCGTCTCCGAGACCACCGAGTTCAGGGTGGTGGTGGCGTGCAGCCGGGCCGAGGCCACGTCGACGGGGTCGGCGGTGCCTTCGGCCAGGCCGGAGATGGCGAGGTAGGCGATGGAGCGGGTCGACTCGACCAGGACGTACATATCGGCCATGCGGTGCTTCAGGGCCTGGAAGCTGCCGATGGGGCGGCCGAACTGCACTCGGGACTTGCTGTATTCGACGGTCATGTCGAGGCACTGCTCGGCAGCGCCGAGCTGTTCGGCGGTGACTGCGGCCCAGGCGATTTCGCGCAGTCGGGCGAGGTCGACCGAGCCCAGGGCGCGGGCGGGAGCCGCAGCGAACTCGATCTTCGTGAGGCGGCGGGTCGGGTCCATGGTCGGCAGTACGGTGCGGGTCACGCCCACGCCCGCGCCGTCGACCTCGAACAGGCCGTCGGCGGTCAGCACCAGCAGGGTGTCCGCATGCGAGCCGTCGATGACGTAATGCGCGGCGCCGGAGACGGTTTCACCCTCGGCGCGGACGCCGAAGGAATCCCAGCCCTGCGGCCCGGCCCAGCAGAGGGCGAGTGTGCGCACACCCTCGGCGACCTCCGGCAGCAGCCGCTCATTGGCTTCGGCATTACCGGCCAGCAGCAGCGCCTGCACACCCAGCACGGCCGAGCCGAGCATGGGCGGCGCGATCAGCGTGCGGCCGAGCTCCTCGACCACCAGCAGGGCTTCGACCAGGCCGACCCCGACCCCGCCGAACTCCTCCGGAATGGCAAGGGCCGCAACGCCGACCTGCTCGCACAGCAGCTTCCACAGCTGCTCGTCGTACCCGCGCTCGGCGTCGAGCCCGCGCCGCATGGCCGCACTGTCGCCGTGCTTGGCCAGCACCGCGCGCACGGTGGTCGCGAGTTCCTGCTGCTCGGCCGTAATGCTCATGCCTGCGCTCCGATCATGTCGACCGGGTCGGTCGAGTAGCGGCGCGCACTCGAATTGCCCAGCGCGCCAGCGGTATGGATGGTGTGCGGCACGCACTCGGCGTGCCCGGCGGCGATCACGCTGCCGCTCCGGTGCTTCCGGCGCGCAGGGCGGCGGCGATGCGGGCGCGGTGGAAATCCGGTGTGCCCCAGGCGGAACGGAGGGCGGTGACCTTGGTCAGCCAGAGGGACAGGTCGAATTCGGCGGTGTAGCCGATGGCGCCGTGCACCTGCAGGCCGATGCGGGCGGCCTGGTAGGCGGCCTCGCCGCAGGCGAGCTTGGCGGCGGAGATATCGCGGGCGCGGGTGGTGGCGTCGGCGTCGTCCTGGAGGGTGAGGGCGGCGCGGTAGAGCAGGGGCTGCGCCATCTCCAGGCCGATCATGACATTCGCGAGGTGGTGCTTGATCGCCTGGTACTGGCCGATCGGCTTGCCGAACTGCTGGCGCTGCTTCACGTAGTCGACGCTGGTGTCCAGCAGCGCGCGGCCCGCGCCGAGCAGCTGGGCGGCGGTGGCCAGGGCCGCGGTGTCGAAGGCCAGATCGATTGCGGCGCGGACACCTTCGCCCTCGGCGAGCACGTTACCGGTCTCGAGGGTGAACAGGCGGCGGGCGGCGTCGATGGACTTCGCCTGCTCGCCCGCACCGGCGAACGAGACCCGGTCGCCCTCGGCGACCAGGATCAGGCCGGCGATATCGGCGTCCAGGGCGACGGGTGCGCCCGTCGCGGCGAGCGCGCTGGGCCCGGACGTGGCACCGGCGCGCGGTGCGTTATCCGTACGGGCAGAGGCGGATCCCGCTGCCCCGGCGAGGGCGAGGGTGCCGAGCTCGGCCCCCTCGGCGAGCTGCGGCAGCCACTGCGCGGCTGCCGCCGAATCCGGAAGCGCCTGCAGCAGTGCGGGAATCGCGGCCGCGGTCTCCACCAGCGGTCCGGGCACGGCGGCCCGGCCGATCTCGGTGAAGGCCACGATCAGTTCCACCGGGCCGGCGCCGAAGCCGCCGTTCTCCTCGGAGCTGATCAGGCCGAGCGCGCCCGCCTCGGCGAGCTGGCCGATCAGCGCCAGTCCGGCGGCGGAATCACCGGCGCCCCAGGCCCGTACGGTGCCCGGCGTCTTGGCCGCCTCGCCCATCTTGCGCAGGCTGGTGGCGAAATCGAGTTGTTCTGCGGTCAGTGCGAATCGCATGGTCGTCCTCCGGGTGACTAGCGCGGCAGCCCGAGCAGGCGTTCGGCGATGATATTGCGCTGGATCTCATTGGTGCCCGCGTAGATCGGGCCCGCCAGCGAGAACAGGAAGCCGTCGGTCCAGGCCGACTCCTGTTCGGCGGCGGCGCCGTGCAGATCCAGGGCGGTCTCGTGCATGGAAATGTCCAGATCCGACCAGAACACCTTGTTCACGGACGATTCCGCGCCCAATTGCCCGCCATCGGCGAGCCGGGTGACGGTGGCCCATGTGTTGAGCCGGTACGCCTCGGCGCCGACCCAGGCCTCCACCACTCGATTGCGCAGCGCGGTATCGGTATCGGCCGCGGCGTGCTGCCACAGGTCGATGAGCTTGGTGGCGGTCGCATTGAACCGGCCGGGGGAGCGCAGCGAGAGCCCGCGCTCATTGCTGGAGGTCGCCATCGCGACCTTCCAGCCATTGTTGGCCTCGCCGATCACATCGGCATCGGGCACGAACACATTGTCCAGGAAGATCTCCGCGAAACCGGGCTCCCCGTCCAGCTGCGGAATCGGCCGCACCGTAATGCCTTCGGACGTCAGCGGGAACATGAGGTAGGTGAGCCCCCTGTGCCGCTGCGCCTCCGGATCGCTGCGGAACAGGCCGAAGCCCCAATCCGCGAAGGACGCACGGGAACTCCAGGTCTTCTGGCCGTTGAGCAGCCAGCCGCCCTCGGTGCGCTTGGCCGTGGAGCGGATACCGGCGAGATCGCTACCGGCCTCCGGCTCGGACCAGGCCTGTGCCCAGATGTCTTCGGCGCGAGCCATTCTCGGCATGAACCGGGCCAGCTGCTCCGGCGAACCGTGCTCGAAGAGCGTCGGGGCCAGCAGGAAGATGCCGTTCTGCGAGACGCGGCCGGGCGCTCCGGAGGCGTAGTACTCCTCCTCGAAGACGACCCATTCGGTCAGCGAGGCATCCCGGCCGCCGTACTCGGCAGGCCATGCGACACAGGACAATCGGGCGTCGGCCAGCTTGGCCTCCCATGCCCGGTGCGCCTCGAACCCCTCTTTGGTGTCCATGGACGGCAGGGGAGTGGCGGGCACATTGGCGGCCAGGAACTCGCGCACCTCGCGGCGGAATTCCTCTGTCTTGGCATCGAATTCGAGATCCACTTACTTCGTCCCGTTCTTGTTCGTGGCCTCGGTAGCGGTGGCCTTCATGGATTTGGCGTTCATCCCGCCCAGCGAGTCGGCCCCGACCTCGGCATTGTGCGCATGCGCGAAGTGATGCAGCCCGAAGACCGAATCCATCCCCGAGCGCATGCCCATGAGGTCCTCGCACTGATTGACGGCCTTCTTGGCCAGCGCCAGCCCGAATTGCGGCATGGCGGAGATCTTCTCGGCCAGCGCGAAGGTCTCGGTCTCCAGATCGTCGCGCTCGACGACCCGGTTGACCATGCCCCACTCGTACGCCTGCGCGGCGGTGAAGCGGTCACCGGTGAACAGGATCTCCTTGGCCCGGCGCGGCCCCAGCACCCACGGGTGCGCGAAGTACTCGACGCCCGGAATGCCCATGCGGACAACCGGATCGGAGAAGAACGCGTCCTCGGAGGCGACGATCATGTCGCAGGACCAGGCCAGCATGAGCGCACCGGCGATGCAGGCGCCCTGCACCATGGCGATGGTCGGCTTGGGGATCTCCCGCCAGCGGCGGCACATGTTCAGGTAGACCTCGGTCTCGCGCGCGAACCGCTGGTCACCGCCGGGCCGATCGGTGTGGTCCCACCACAGCGCGGCCTGGTTCTCGTACTTGATGTGATGGTCGCGGCCCGGCGTGCCGATATCGTGCCCGGCGCTGAAATGCTTTCCGGCGCCGGCCAGCACGATCACCTTGACCTCGGCATCCTCCACGGCCCGCACGAAGGCGGCGTCGAGGGCGTAGGTCATGACCGAGTTCTGCGCATTGCGGTAGTCCGGCCGGTTCAGCGTGACGACCGCGATCGCTCCGCGCTTCTCGTAGAGGACGACGTCACCCTCATCGGGAATCGGGCCCAACTGCTGCGCTGAATTTCCACTGTCGTGGGCGCTCACGCCTTCTCCTCACGTAGTTGCCGCTTGAGTACCTTGCCGGCCGCGCTGTACGGCAGTTGGTCACGGAATTCCACGAACTGCGGCACCTTGAACCGGGCCAGCAGCGTCTTGGCATGTGCCAGCACCTCTTCCGCGGTCAGCGCGGATCCGGGCTTGCGCACCACGAACACCTTGCCGACCTCGCCCATGCGCTCGTCCGGTACGCCGATGACCGCGGTCTCGGCGACACCGTCGAGCCGGGCCATGGCCTGCTCCACCTCGGCGGGATACACATTGAAGCCGCCGGAGATGTACATATCCTTGAGCCGGTCGGTGATCTTCACGTAGCCGTGCTCATTGATCACCGCGACATCGCCGGTGTGCAGCCAGCCGTCCCGGTCGATGGTGTCGGCGGTGGCCTGCGGATCGTCCAGATAGCCGAGCATGATCTGCGAACTGCGCAGCAGCAGTTCGCCATTGTCGGCGAGCTTGAGTTCGAAGCCCGCGATGGCGCGGCCGCAGGTATTGGCGATGGTCTCGTTCGAGTCCTCCGGGCGGCACATGGTGCCGAAACCGCCGGATTCGGTCTGCCCGTACGCGGTCAGCACCACATCGAAGCGCAGTTCGTCGCGCATTCTCTCGATGAGCACCACCGGCACGGTGGCGGCGCCGGTGACGGCGACCCGCAGTGTCGACAGATCCGCCTCGGCTCGGGCCGGATGCTCGAGCAGGGATTGGAAGATGGTCGGCGGCCCGGTGACCACGGTGATGCGCTCATCGTGAATGAGCCGCATGGATTCCGGCACATCGAAGACGGCCTGCGGGACGATGGTCGCACCGGTGACCAGGCAGGTGAGAATGCCGGCCTTGTACCCGAAGCTGTGGAAGAACGGCGGCACCACCAGAAAGCGGTCACTGCTGTTCAGGGTCGCGCAGTCGGCCCAGGAGCGGGCGCTGGTCAGGACGCGCCCGTGCGGAATGAGCACGCCTTTACTGCGCCCGGTGGTTCCGGAGGTGAAGAGAATGTCCGAAAGATCTTCCGGCTGCACCGATTCCGCACGCGCGACGGCGTCCTCGACCGTGACCGCCTCGGCCAGCTTCGGCAGTTCGGACCAGGCGATGGCGTCGACGGCCTCCACACCCTCGGCGGGAATGGAGATGACGGTGTCGATCACCAATTCCGGTGCGGTGGCGCGCAGTTCGGCCAGCCGGTCCCGGCCCAGGAAGGAGCCGGTGATGAACAGCGCCTTGGCATCGACCCGGCTCAGCACCTCGGCGACCTCATCGGCCACGTACCGCGTATTCAGGGGAACGATCACCGCGCCGACATAGTGGGTGGCCAGCAGTGCGGTCACCCAGTGGTGCGTATTGGGGGCCCAGATGCCGATCCGGTCGCCCCGCCGCACGCCGCGGGCGATCAGCACGCGGGCGGTCTCACGCACCGAGTCGAGCAGCTGCTCCCAGCTCAGTGTCACGGCACCGTCGCAGACGGCAGGTGCTGAGCCGAAGGCGCTCGCGGCATGGTGCAGCGCGAGCGGAGTGGTCTGCGGTGGGGATGTCACGGGGTCTCCGAGCGTCCGGGAATGGGTCTAACAAAGCAAGTGCTTGGTAGGTTACTCTACGGGGGTGAGCATGATCCAGACCCCCGAACCGGCCAGCGGGACCACGGCGAGCCGTGTATCGGATACAGCGGCGAGCCGTGTATCGGATACAGCGGCGAGCCGTGAGTCTGCTGCTGACAGTGAATTCCGTGCTGAGGTGCGTGACTGGCTGACGGAGAACCTGAACGGGAAGTTCAGTCACCTGCGTGGTCTGGGCGGCCCGGGCCGCGAGCACGAGGCCTTCGAGGAGCGTCTCGAATGGGACCGCGCCCTCGCCGCCGCCGGACTCACCTGCCTCGGCTGGCCCGAGGAGTGGGGCGGCCGCGACGCCACCCTGCGGCAGCAGGTCATCTTCCACGAGGAGTACGCCAAGGCCGATGCGCCCAGCCGCGTCTCGCACCTCGGTGAGGAACTGCTCGGCCCGACCGTGCTGGCCTTCGGCACCGAGGAGCAGAAGCAGCGCTTCCTGCCCGGTATTCGCAATGTGACGGAGCTGTGGTGCCAGGGGTACTCCGAGCCCGGCGCGGGCTCGGATCTGGCCGCAGTCAGCACATCTGCGTACCTGGATGGCGACGAATGGTCGATTTCCGGACAAAAGGTGTGGACTTCGCTCGCGCATCTGTCCGATTGGTGCTTTGTCGTCGCGCGCACCGAGAAGGGCTCGAGCCGTCATCACGGTCTGTCCTATCTGCTGGTGCCGATGAAGCAGCCCGGTGTCGAGGTGCGGCCGATCATCCAGCTCACCGGGACCGCGGAGTTCAACGAGGTCTACTTCGACAATGCCCGCACCGCAGCCGATCTCGTGGTCGGCGCGCCCGGCGACGGGTGGAAGGTCGCGATGGGCACGCTCACCTTCGAGCGCGGCATCTCGACCGTCGGCCAGCAGATTCGGTACGCGCGTGAGCTCGCCGACCTGGAAGCCGTCGCGACGCGGAACGGCGCACTCGAAAACGCCGTCATCGCAGACCGTTTCGACCAGGCATGGGTCGGACTGCGGGTACTGCGCGCCCATGTGCTGCGCACGCTGGAATCCGGCCACGAGGGCGCGTCCGTGGATGCCCGCACGGCGGCCGGTCAGGCGTCGGTCACCAAACTGCTCTGGGCCAATTGGCACCGCGATCTCGGCGAGCTGGCCATGGACGTGCTCGGCGCGCCCGGTCTCATCGCCGATGCCGCCGGTGACGATCTCAATGCCTGGCAGCGCATGTTCCTTTTCACTCGCGCGGACACCATTTACGGCGGCTCGAACGAGATTCAGCGCAATATCATCTCCGAGCGCGTGCTCGGACTTCCCCGGGAGGCTCGTCCATGAGTGAGCGAAGCGAACGTCCGTCGAACGCTGTCGATTTGTCCATCGCCCCTGAAATCACGCCCGGCCACAACCTGCTCGCGGGCAAGGTCGCCGTGGTGACCGCCGCGGCCGGTACCGGCATCGGTTCGGCCACCGCGCGCCGGCTGCTGTCCGAGGGCGCGGATGTTGTCGTCTCCGACTGGCACGAGCGTCGCCTCAAGGAGACCGAAGAGGCGCTGCAGGCCGAATTCCCGGACCGCCGTGTGGCTTCCGTGCCCTGCGATGTGAGCTCCACCGAACAGGTGGATCAGCTCATCGCGCAGGCGGTTTCGGCGCTGGGCCGCATCGACATCATGGTCAACAATGCGGGCCTGGGCGGCGAGACGCCCGTCGTGGATATGACCGATGAGCAGTGGGACAAGGTCATCGACATCACCCTCAACGGCACCTTCCGCGCAACGCGGGCCGCGCTCAAGTACTTCCGCGAGGCCGGGCACGGCGGCGTGATCGTCAATAACGCGAGCGTGCTCGGCTGGCGTGCGCAGCACGGCCAGGCGCACTATGCCGCCGCCAAGGCCGGCGTCATGGCGCTGACCCGCTGCTCCGCCGTCGAGGCCGCCGAATACGGTGTGCGCATCAATGCGGTCGCCCCATCCATCGCGCGGCACGCGTTCCTGGACAAGGTCACCTCCGGCGATCTGCTGGATCGCCTGGCCGCGGGTGAGGCCTTCGGCCGGGCCGCCGAGCCGTGGGAGATCGCCGCGACCATCGCCATGCTGGCCAGCGATTACACCAGCTACCTCACCGGAGAGGTTGTCTCCATTTCGAGCCAGCGCGCCTGATTTGGATAGGCGAACCTGATTTCGGTTCAGCGCAGCCGAATTCGGATTGCCGGGTGATGTGGAAAGCCGTGTCACCCGGTCGCAGTAATTCTCACTGCCGCGTCCCTCAGGGGCCGCGGCAGTGCTATTTTTCCGGCCTCTGACGCCGACGAATTTATTCGGTGCGCACAATGGCTGGCGCGCCGGTGCTCTCCTTGTGTAATCCTGGTTTAGGCCGGTTCCGCATAGTCGAAGGGCGCGACCCATGGGTCCGGATCGCCGACAACAAGCAGCTCCAGAGCAGCCCGATGACGGGCTGGAACTACAGCTGGTGCGCGAGGTCGTTCTTGCGCGCCGAAGACTCGACAATGTCGTGCTCGCGGCGCTGACGCTGGGCGCCGAATTGCTCGACCACGATTCCGAACGCGCCACCGCCATGCGCGCCGCGCAGATTCTGGAACAGCATGCGGTGGACGAGGTGGAGATTTCCCGCGACCCGCGAGCGGCACTGCGCACGGACATGATTCGCGATCGCGATCGCGCCCGCAGAATCGGCCTGGTGCGGGAGTCCTGGCATCCGGTTTCCGAGGATGAGCAGCGGCGGCGGAAACAGGCGGTACTGCTGTGCGAAGTCCGCGCGGATCTGCTGGAGGTGGTGCGCGATTGCGGGCGGGTCAGCTACGACCGCATCGCCTTCGCGGATGGCATAGCGAAGGGATTGTGCGCGGCCACCGACAAATTGGTGGAGGGCGCGGATATGGAGACATATCGGGCATGGCAGCGGGGGATGGTGTTGAAACTCAGCGAAGTCCCCGCACATGACGACAGCCCGGCGCATGTCATGGCGACGGTCGATGCCGGACCCGGTCTCGAACCGTTGACCGTCGAGTGGGACAGTCCGGAAAGGCGGCTCGCACTGGTGGCCCGCATGGCCCGAGCCGGGATCTCGCCCATAGTCATTTGCGATCGCCTGCTGGCCGACCTATCCGTATCGTCGCCCCTGCGCTACTCCGTGAGATAAACCCGCACTCGACCAAGCAAATGCTTGGTTGTATATTGGGGATCGTGACCCCACCATCGGAGCCTTCCAAGTCGGCGCGCCGTAGCGAGCTGCTCGGCCTGGCCGCCAATCTCTTCGCCGAGCGAGGACTGCGCGCCACCACGGTCCGTGACATTGCCGATGCCGCGGGGATTCTATCCGGGAGTCTCTACCACCACTTCGATTCCAAAGAAGCCATGGTGGACGAAATCCTGCGCGGCTTCCTCGACGACCTCTTCGGGCGCTACCGCGAGATCGTCGGTTCGGGGCTCAGCGCCCGCGACACCCTCGAGGCGCTGGTGGTCGCGTCCTACGAATCCTTCGATCAGTGGCACGCCGCGGTCGCCATCTACCAGGCCGAGGCCAAGCGGCTCAGTGGCACACCACGATTCGGCTACATCGACGAATACAACAAAGAGTTCCGCGAGCTGTGGCACCAGGTGCTCGCGAACGGCGTCGAGGAGGGCGGCTTCCGCCCGGAGCTGGATATCGAACTGGCCTACCGATTCCTGCGCGACACCGTGTGGGTGTCGGTGCGCTGGTATCAGCCCGGCGGCCGGATCACCGTCGACAGCCTCGCCAAGCAGTACCTGACCATCGTGCTCGACGGATTGACCAATCCCGAAGCGCGATAAGACTTTTCATCTCAGCCCGCAGTCAGCAGTAGGAGTTCACCATGTCAGCACCCTCTCGCCGTCAGTACGCACCCATGCGGGACGCGTATGTGATCGACTCCGTTCGTACCGCGGTCGGTAAGCGCGGCGGGGCGCTCGCGGCCGTGCACCCGGCCGATCTGGGTGCGGCGGCGCTGCGTGGACTCATGGGCCGCAATGAGATCGACCCCGTGGTCGTCGACGATGTGGTGTTCGGCTGCTGCGACACCATCGGGCCGCAGGCCGGAAATATCGCGCGCACCGCCTGGCTCGCGGCCGGTTACCCGGAGTCGGTGCCCGGTGTGACCGTGGACCGCCAGTGCGGCTCCTCGCAGCAGGCCATCACCTTCGCCGCGCAGGCCATCATGTCCGGCACCTCCGAGGTCATCGTGGCCGGCGGTGTGCAGAACATGAGCGCCATCCCGATCTCGGCGGCCATGCTCGCGGGTCAGCAGTACGGCTTCGAGGGCCCGTTCGTGGGCGCGCAGGGCTGGGACCACCGCTACGGCACCGCCGAAGTGTCGCAGTTCAATTCGGCGAACATGATCGCCGAGAAGTGGGACATCTCCCGCCGCGATATGGAGGAGTGGGCGCTGCGCAGCCACGACCGCGCGCGCAAGGCGATTGCCGAGGGCAAGTTCGACCGGGAGATCGTGCCGGTCGGCGATTTCTGGATCGACCAGGGCCCGCGCGAGACCACGCTGGAGAAGATGGCCGGGCTGCAGCCGCTCGCCGAGGGCAGCCGGATCACCGCCGCGCTCGCCAGCCAGATCTCCGACGGCTCCAGCGCGACCCTGCTCGCCTCGGACTGGGCGGTGCAGGAGTACGGCCTCACCCCGCGTGCCCGCATCCACCATGTGAGCGCGCGCGGCGCCGATCCGATCTACATGCTCACCGCGCCGATTCCGGCCACCAAGTGGGCGCTGGAGAAGACCGGGCTCACCATCGACGATATGGACGTCATCGAGATCAACGAGGCCTTCGCCTCGGTGGTGCTCGCATGGCTCAAGGAGACCGGCGCGAATCCGGACAAGGTCAATGTCAACGGCGGCGCCATCGCACTGGGCCACCCGCTCGGCGCCACCGGCGCCAAGCTCTTCGCCTCGCTGCTGAACGAGCTGGAGCGGGTGAACGGCCGCTACGGCATGCTCACCATCTGTGAGGGCGGCGGCACCGCCAATGTCACCATTATCGAGCGTCTCGGCTGAGTTCGACTGGGCCGAGAGGTCTTTCGGAGGCCGCACACCCATTCCGGGTGGGCGGCCTCCGATATTCGAGATACGTTCGGCAGTGGGGGAATTGACCGCCACGTCGGGGATGCATCGTTATCACCGGGATCTACCGGAAACGCGCAGTGGGGGTTTCGGGCGGCCGGTATCGGGGCCGACTCGGGATGCAAGACGTGATCAATTGGCGCGCATTGCCTTTCGGACCGAGCCCGAGTGGGTTGCCCGCTCCGGTATCGAATTCATGTCGCAGGTAATACATTCCGGCCAGGCCAGTCCGAATGTTCAACAAATTCGGTGTGCGCTGGGCGCCATCGGCGGATGCCTTTGCGCTCGGACCCCAACAGTCGCCTCCGCCTTGGTAATTCGGCTGGAAGGACACCGTCGAATGCCCGGCCGGCACCATTGCCCGCGTCCTGGTGCGCTGGCCGCCGGTGGCGGAGCTGGGCTTCGAAATTTGCGGTTACGTCTGGCGCCGCCACACTCTCGACCATGCCGACCACGACATGAGGCAGCAGATTCGCGTGCTGCCCTGATCGCGGGGATGTGGACCGTCCGCGTGTGACTCGGAGCTGAGGGTTTGCTCGCACTACGATGGCCGGGATTGTTTCCGGATCGGTAGAAAGCGGGCTGTCGATGGATCTGGGTGTCCGCTGGACCGTGCACGGCGACGGGCGCACACCCGCACCGGGCGCGGTGGTCCGGCCTGATGAGCGGCTGTCCTGGCCGCGCACACTGGGTTTGGGCGCCCAGCACGTGGTGGCCATGTTCGGTGCGAGTTTTGTCGCACCTGTACTGATGGGCCTGGACCCCAACCTGGCCATCATGATGTCGGGTGTCGCGACCGTCCTGTTCCTGCTCGCGACTCGTGGCCGGGTGCCCAGTTATCTCGGGTGCTCGCTGTCGTTTGTCGGTGTGGCAGCGATCATCCGCGCACAGGGCGGCAGTAGCGCGACGGTAACCGGCGCCTGCCTCGCCGTGGGAGCGGTGCTGTTTCTGATCGGTCTGGCGGTGCAGCGGTTCGGGGCCCGGATCATTCACGCCGCCATGCCTCCGGTGGTGACCGGTGCTGTAGTCATGCTGATCGGCTTCAACCTCGCGCCGGTGACGGCCTCCACCTACTGGCCGCAGGATCAGTGGACAGCCCTGCTGGTCATGCTCTTCACCGGGCTGGCGGTGGTGGCTTTGCGCGGATTCTGGTCGCGCATCGCGATTTTCCTGGGTCTGGTCTTCGGCTACGCCTTCTCGTGGGTACTGGACCGGGTGTTCGGCAAGATCCACTCGGCCGACGGCAGCGGCGCGGTCACCGACCACTGGCGGCTGGATCTGTCCGGTGTGGGCCGGGCGGAGTGGATCGGACTGCCGCAGTTGCACGCGCCGTCCTTCGAATGGTCGGCGATCCTGGTCGCCCTGCCCATTGTGATCGCGCTGGTCGCCGAGAATGCCGGGCATGTGAAGGCGGTCGGCGAGATGACCGGCGACTCGCTGGACGACAAACTCGGCACCGCCATCGCCGCGGACGGTGTGGCCTCCATGCTCTCGACGGCGGTGGGCGGACCGCCCAACACCACCTATTCGGAGAATATCGGCGTCATGGCCGCCACCCGCGTCTACTCGACCGCCGCCTATTGGGCCGCAGCCGGTTTCGCGCTGCTGTTCGGTCTGTGCCCGAAGTTCGGCGCGGTGGTGGCCGCCATTCCGGGTGGTGTGCTCGGCGGTATCACGGTCATTCTCTACGGCATGATCGGCCTGCTCGGCGCGCAGATCTGGACCACCGCGCGGGTCGATCTGCGCAATCCGCTGAACCTGGTCCCGGCCGCCGCGGGCCTGATCATCGGCATCGGCAATGTGAGCATGAAATTCACCGACACCTTCACGCTGAGCGGTATCGCGCTGGGCACGGTGGTCGTGATCACCGGCTATCACGTACTGCGGCTGCTCGCGCCCGCGCACTACCGGAGGGAAGAGCCGTTGCTCGACGAGGGCACCTCGTCCTACGACGAACCGGCCTAGCTCACTGCGGCTTGGCGAGCCACCGGCGCGAAACATGTTCGGTGCGAGCCTCGGCCAGGGCGACCGGCGGCCGCACCGGGGGCGGCGGTGCGGTGCGCGCATCGTGCGAGATCCGGATGAGCAGCGCGACGATAATGTAGTTGGCCAGCAGCGACGACCCGCCGTACGACATGAACGGCGTGGTCAGACCGGTCAGCGGAATCAGTTTGGTGACACCGCCGACCACCACGAACAACTGCCAGCCGATGGAGAAGGACAGCCCGCCGCCGAGCAGCTTGCCGAACGCGTCGCGGGTATTGAGCGCGGCGGAGAAGCCGCGAATGGTGAGGATAAGGAAGACCACGATGACCGCGGTCAGTCCGACCAGTCCGAGCTCCTCGCCGATGGTGGAGACAATGAAGTCGGTCTTCGCGAACGGCACCTCCTGCGGCCGGCCCGCACCGATGCCCGTGCCCAGCAGGCCGCCCGTGGCCATGCCGAACAGCGCTTGCGAAATCTGGTATCCCGTCGTGTAATACGTCGCGAACGGGTCGTGCCAGACTTCCACGCGCACCCGCACGTGCGGGAACAGCTGATAGGCGAGGGTGGCGCCGATCGCGAACATGGTGAATCCGATGATCAGCCACGACACCCGATCGGTGGCGATATAGATCATGGCCAGCACGGTGCCGAAGATCAGCAGGGAGAAGCCCAGGTTCTTCTCGTACATGAGCACCAGCACCGCGGCGACGGTGACCAGCAGCAGCGGGCCCAGATCTCGCAGCCGGGGGAAGGTCATACCGAGGAAGCGGTGGCCCGCCGAGGTGAACAGCTCCCGATTGGCCACCAGGAACGAGGCGACGAAGATGAGCAGCAGCACCTTGGCGAATTCGCCGGGCTGAATCGAGAAGCCGTGCAGCAGAATCCAGCTCTTACCGCCGTTGACCTCGCTGAATCGCGAGGGCAGCAGCGCCGGGACGAGGAGTGCGCCCAGGCCCGCCAGCCCGCAGGTGTAGCCGAATTTCGCGGGGGTGGTGTGATCGCGCACCACGGCGAGCACCAGCGCGAAGAGCGCGATTCCGATTCCGGTCCAGATCAACTGGTGTGCCGCGTCCGAGGACTGGGTGCTCCCGCTGGAAAGCGGATTCTCATGATCGAGCCGCTCGATGAGCACCAGGCCCAGACCGTTGAGCAGCACCACGCAGGGCAGCAGCACCGGGTCCGCGCTGGGCGCCCACCACCGGACCACCAGATGCGCGGCCAGTGTGAGTACGGCGAACACCCCGAGCGAGCGCAGTGTGGACACGCCGGTGCCCGCGCCGTCGGCGGCTGACAAGATCATCGCCGCGAATGCCGTGACCGCCAGCGCACCCACGCACAACACCAGCTCAGCGCCACGATAGGTACGTCCGGGCGACCCGGCCGCGTGCGAACTGTGCCGAAACCTGTTCACGCCCAACAGTAACGCGGGCGGCGAGGTGCGCGCAGCCGAGGCGTTTTTCCGGTGCCCGCCACGCGGTTATCGGTGCGGACCGGCAGCGGCCCGGGCGCGGTATCGAATGAGCAGCCACAGCAGCAGCGCCTCCGCCAGCGCGGTGAACACGGTCAGGAACTGGCTGAAATAACTGGCCAGCACATTCACCACGGTCAGCGAGATGACACTGGACCAGATACCGAGCCGCACCGCGATCTCTTCGCGCCCGCGCAACCACAGTGCCGCCGCGGCCGCACACCCGATGCCGACCAGCACCTCGGCGGCAGCGGCGATCGCCAGTCCGGCCAGGGATTTCCAGCCGTGATGCTGGCTCACGTCCAGCAGGTGATCGAGCGAGGCATCGGGCATATGCCGCCCCGAAATAATGAACACGGCGAGCACCAGATGCACGACCGTCCACACGGCATGTCCGAGCAGCACCACGATGAGTCCGATGCGCAGCGCGGGCAGGGGCAGCAGTGTGCGTTCGAGCCGTTCCAGCCGGCGCTCGCGCTGCACCAGCAGTGCGGGCCGGGTGTCCGCGTGCACGGTATTCAAATAGCTGGTCAGCGCATCGCAGAGTTCCCGCTCGTCCGGTCCGAAACCACTGCTGTCGAGGGCATTCAGTTCGGCGAGCAGGGTGGCGCGTTCCTCCGGGCGCATGCGGGTGCCGGTGAGCTGCCCGACCGCCACGGTCACCTCGCCCAGGGCCAGCAGCGGCGGGCGGATCCGGCGGCGGTCCGCGAAGAGGGCGACCGCGACAATGCACAGGAAGGCCAGATAGATGATGGGCGCGGCCAGCGGGAAGAAGTAATTGTTGTCCGTCGTGATGAACTTGCCCACCTCGTCGATGAACAGGCCCAAGCCGATTCCGGCGAGCACCGCCGTGACGGTGAGCGCATGCCGTGCCGAGGA
Organism: Nocardia sp. NBC_01327; assembly: GCF_035958815.1. Classification (NCBI taxonomy): domain Bacteria; kingdom Bacillati; phylum Actinomycetota; class Actinomycetes; order Mycobacteriales; family Nocardiaceae; genus Nocardia; species Nocardia sp. NBC_01327. The sequence goes on from NZ_CP108383.1 coordinate 1,102,919, forward strand.
GAGCAGTGCCACCAGCGCCGCGATGACCAGCAGCAATCCGCCGAACAGGGCATGCGCGATGTGATAGGTGCTGCCGCCGATCTTCGGATATCCCGACGCCATCAGATACAGGCGGGTAATGACCACCGTCAATCCGAAGCAGACGGCCATGACGGTTACCAGTCGCCCCGCTTCGGGGCGCCATCTCATCTTTGCCACACGCGTGCCGAACATCCGGACAACGATGGCACAGAACGAGGTTCGATGGGTCAGCGTCGGCGGAAGCGCTCGCTCAATTGCGGGTCGTTCTCCCACCACAGCCCGGTGGTCTGCGGCTGCGCGGGTGCGGGCGCGGTCGAATCGTTCTCGGCCGCAGTCGATTTCGCCTGCTCCGCCGTGCTCGCGGCCGCGTCCAATGCGGCATCGACCTGGCGCGCCTTACGCCGCTCGTCATCGGCCCACGAACGCATGACCATGAGCGCGAACGGAATACCGAGCACATCGCCGAGCAGCCACAGAATGCCCGCGCCGGCGGTCTGATCCATCCGCAGGCTCGGACCCCAGGTGCGCCCGACCTCCTGGTAGTAATCGGTGAACAGCACCGGTCCCAGCCACACCACAATGCCCAGCACGCCATCGGCGAGTGACTCCACCACCGTGATCAGCAGCGAGATCGACTGCGGGTAGCGCCGCGGTGTCGGATCGGCCTGCAGCCGTGAGTAGAAGTACACGAAGCCGATGACCACGAACCCCACCCGCGACACCGCATCGACCGTGCCGTTGCGCAGCATCGACTCGTACCAGGGCGAGAAGTACAGCACCCACGGCGTCAACAGCATTGCCGCCGAGGGCACCAGCGGAAACGTCAGCCCGGTGACAATGCGGCTGTTCAGAATTCGATCGAGCCGCTCCTGCCCCTTCGGCCCGAGCGCCGCCCGCAATACGGTGAACGGCATCCCCGCCGCCAGCCCGAACGCCACCAGATACAGCAGCAGCAACGTCTGCAACGCCCGCACCCAGAACAGCGTGTCCGAATAAACCCCGACCACCCCGACCCCGGTATAAAGCCACACCGCCAGCCCCACCAGCCCGAAACACGCAGCCCGCCCCGCCGAAGGAAGCTCCGCCCCCCGCCTCCGCCCCACGAACCAGGCCAGCCCATAACCCAACCCGATGACCAGCGTGATCACAACGGTCGTGATGTCCCACCGCCAAGACGTCAGCAGAGACCCCATGGTCAGCGGAGTGTCGATCCAATTCACGTCAGCCAGTATGCGCTGGCCGACCTCGCCGCGATTTCGGGCCGGGCTCGCGGGGGACACCGGTCACGACAGCAACCTCGTCGGCCCCCGGCATGAGCAACCCCGTCGGCCCCCGGCATGAGCAACCTCGTCATCCCGGCATGGTTTTGGCCGGGATCCACACAAGCCGTGCTTCTGCCCTTTGCAGTGGATCCCGGCCAAAAGCGCGCCGGGATGACGAGGTGACTACGTCGAATGGCGCGGTGACTTCGAGTTCGATCGCCCCGGACTGGATGGTGTGGGGCGTATTCGCGTGGCCGGTCCTATGACTGGGCGGCGGTGTGTGATGGGCCGTGGGAGTCCTCGCAGTGGGACTCTGAATCTCGGCCCAGAGTGAGGATATTCGACTGGGCGTGGTCGACCTGGAGGGTGGCGTGGTCGATGTGGTGGTCGTGGGCGAGGAAGTGGGCCAGGTCCTCGCGGACGGCGTGGCAGTCGTAGCCGGGTTCGACCAGGACGTGTGCGGAGAGGGCGGGGGAGCCGGAGGTGATTTCCCAGATGTGCAGGTCGTGCACCTCGACGACGTGGTCGCGGCCCGCCATGGCGGCGCCGATCACGCTGGGGTCCAGGTTCTCCGGTGCGGCTTCCAGGAAGATGCGGCTGGAGGCGCGGACCAGGCTGATTCCGGCCTTCACCATGAGTGCGACCACGATCAGGGTGGCGATCACGTCGGCCTGCACGAATCCGGTGAACATGATGACCGCGCCGGCGACGGCCGTGGCGATGAAGCCGTACATATCGGTCAGGATGTGCTGATACGCGCCTTCGACATTGAGGCTGGTGCGATTGGCTCGGCTGATCATGAGCGTCGCGATGAGGTTGATCACCACACCGATGAGCGCGGTGATCAGCACCAGTCCGCCGGTGACCTCCGGCGGATCGAACAGTCGGCGCACCGCCTCGAAGGTCAGCCAGGCCGCGAGCACCAGCAGCGTCGCGCCATTGGCCATGGCGGAGAGGATCTCCACGCGCTTCCAGCCGAACGTCATCCGTCCCGCGGCGGGCCGCGCGGCGAGTCGAATCGCCCAGAGCGCGAGCACGATCGAGGCCGCGTCGGTGAGCATATGCGCCGCATCCGAGAGCAGTGCCAGCGATCCGGACAGCACGGCGACCACGACCTCGCCGATCATGTACGCCACGATCAGCGCCAGTGCGCCCGCCAACCAGCGCTTATCGCTGTCGGCCGAAGCTCCGTGCGAATGCCCGTGACCGTGATCATGGCTGTGCGCGTGTCCTGCACCCACGTCGTTCTCCTTTCAATGCCGACCGCAGGCGATCATATGCATACATCGCTATGTGTGCAAGGTTGAGGACATGTCATCCAGGTCGAACCGTGTGTCTCGCAGCGGCTGTTCCCGCTGCAAAGATGCACCGGCGGCGGCAGTGCACGGGCTGCCACCGGCGTCCATTCGGCCAGGTCAGCCCGCCGCGGGTGTGGCGTACGCCGCCGAGGCGTGGGGGAGTTGCAGAACCGTCCAGGATTGTTCGACGGTGTAGGTGGGGTGGTGCGAGGCATCCGGATCGGCGGCCAGACCTTCGACGCGAGTCCAGTGGTCGGGGCCGGACGGGATGCTCTCGGTATAGCGGTAGTGCAGATGGCCGTGGAAGTGCAGGGCAGGCCGCAGCTGCTCGACCACCCGCTGGATGCGGTCCTGGTTCGGGAAGCACTCCGGCTTGTTCTTGCGATTGAACTTCGGCGCCGAGGCGCGTGGTTTGTCGTGGGTGAGCAGAATGTCGACCGGTGAATCCTGTGCGGCGAGCAGGGTTTCCAGCTCGTCATCGGTCATCTCCTCCTCCGGGAACCACAGCATTCCGGCCGTATTCGGATGCCGCCCGGAGCCGTATCGCCGCCGTATCGCCGCCTGCTCCTCCTTGCGCGCCTCACGGGCCAGCCGCCAGCCCTTATCCGTGGACCGGGCCCCGCCGAAGGCCGCGAAGGTGGTGTCCTCCCAGGTCCAGCGGTGTCCGCGCGGCGCGAACCGCAAGTGCTTCCGGCAGACGAGGAACCCCTCCTCATCACGCTTCTCGTCGTAGAGCTCGTGCAGCAGCGAGGATTTGTCGTGATTGCCGTCGAGGAAGTACACCGTCACCCCGGCCCGGCGGGCCGCCTTGTTCACCACGTCGAAGTACCGCCGCCCCGACTGCATGTGCTCCCACGCGCCGAAATCCCCCACCGCGAAGACCTTCGAGCACCCGTTGTCCACCGCGACCTGCACCAGCTTCAGCGCATGCGCGGTGTTCCCGTGCACATCACCGGCGATCAAGACATTCCCCATCGGGACATGCTCGCAGCTGCACGCCTGCCCGGCATCACCTATTTGCCCCGGCGCGTCCGGAACGCCCGACCTAGGCTGGCCGTCATGAACTCTGTGTTGGTAACCGGCGCGGCCCGGGGGATCGGTAAGGCCGTCAGTGTGCGCCTGGCGCAGCAGGGCTGGCAGGTCTACGCCGGTGTCCGCAAACTGTCCGACGGGGACGCGCTCGTCGCACTGGACTCCCGCATCACCCCGGTGCTGCTGGACGTCACGAACAGCGAGCACATCGCCGCCCTCGACGCCGTCCTTCCCGCCGATCTGACCGCCGTGGTCAACAATGCCGGCGTGGTCGCCGACGGCCCCGTCGAACTCCTCGAACTCGATGCCCTGCGCAATGAATTCGAGATCAATGTCTTCGGCACCCTCGCCGTCACCCAGGCCGTCCTCCCGCGCCTGCGCACCACCCGCGGCCGCATCGTCTTCATCTCCTCCCTCAGCGGCCGCATCTCCACCCCCGGCACCGGCGCCTACAACTCCTCCAAATTCGCCCTCGAGGGCCTGGTCGACGCCCTCCGAATCGAATTGCGCCCCTGGCGAATCCACACCTCCCTCATCGAACCCGGCCCCATCGCCACCGATATGTGGGCAGACGCCGTCACCATGGTCGACACCACCACGGCCAAGCTCACCCCCGCCCAACTCGACCTCTACGGCCCCCACCTGGCCGGCATGCGCAAAATGGCCCAGCAGGTCCAGCGCATAGCCGCCCCCACCGACACCGTCGTAGCCGAAGTCGAAAAAGCCCTCACCGCCCGAAACCCCAAGTCCCGCTACGTAGTAGGCCTAGCCGGCAAAGCCCAACTCCTCGCCACCTCCCTCACCCCGACCCCCATCCTCGACGCCGTCCTCGCCATGGCCTCCGGCATCAAAGGCAAGCGTTAGCAGCAATCCGTCACCCCAGGTTCGTGATGCAACAAAGCCGCCACCGGGCGAGAGGTTCCGGTGGCGGCCCTGTGCGCGGAGGGTACGAATACCGGTCCACGACGGATCCGAGGTCGTTCGGATCCGCTGGTGCGCGGCCGATCGTGTCGGGCCGCGCAGCTGGGGGCGGTGCGGGGTGATCCGCAGCGCGGGAGGGGGTGGGTCAGGCGGTGGCGGGGTCGCTTACGCGGTAGGACGCGAGGGCGTCGATGCGGGCGATCGCGTCGGTGATGATGCGGTCGATGAGGGCTTCGACGGTGGGGAGGTCGTCGATGATGCCGGCGACCTGGCCGGAGGCGAGCACACCCGCGTGGGTATTGCCTTCCACCAGACCGGCTTTCAGCAGCATGGGGGTGTTGGCGGCCATGATCACCTGGGACCAGGCGAGGTCCTTGTGCTTGCGCATGGCGATGCCGTCCTTGACCATGGTCGACCACTTCATGCCGGTCATGCCCTTGAACTTGAAGGCATTCGCGGCCGCGGCGGCGAATCCGCGGTAGCGGCCGGAGTTCTCCAGCTTCTGCACCAGTTCGGTATTGAGCACCCGGTGCGGCATGCCGTCGACCTTGGTGGAGACGATGGTGTCCTGCAGACCGCGCTGCAGGTACTCCTGCTTGACCGCCTCCGGCACACTGCTCTCCTGCGTGAGCAGGAAGCGGGTGCCCATGGCGACACCGGCCGCACCGTAGGACAGCGCGGCGGCGAGACCACGGCCGTCGAAGAAACCACCGCCGGCGATGACCGGAATATCCACCGCGTCCAGAACGGACGGCAGCAGCAGCGTGGTGGCGACGGAACCGGTGTGGCCACCGCCCTCACCGCCCTGCACGATCACCGCGTCGGCGCCCCAGGAGGCGACCTTCACCGCATGCTTGGCCGCGCCGATGGACGGAACCACCACCACGCCATTGTCTTTCAGGCGCGCGATGAGTTCCTTCTTGGGCGCGAGCGCGAAGGACGCGACCTTCACCTGCTCGCGGATGAGCAGTTCGATGCGCTCGGGAGCGTCGAAACCGTCGGCCCGGATATTCACGCCGAACGGCTTGTCGGTCTGCGATTTGGTCTTGGCGATGGCCACTTCGAGTTCTTCGAAGGTCATGGTCGCCGAGGCCAGAATGCCGAGGCCGCCCGCATTGGCGGTGGCGGAGACCAGGCTCGGTCCGGCGACCCAGCCCATACCGGTCTGCACGATCGGATGCTCGATGCCGACCAGTTCGGTCAGCGGAGTCTTCAGCCGAGCGGTCATGCCTGTACTTCCTTTTCGCGGAAGCCCTTGGGGTCGAGCACGGTTCGGATGATCCGCAGCTCTTCCTCGGTGGGCAGACGGGTTTCGCCGGCGTCGGCGAGGCCCGCGACCTCGAAGGTGGTGTTCTCGGCGACCTCGTCGGCACTCACGCCCGGGTGCAGCGACAGCGCGCGCAGGGTGTGGTCCGGGCCGTTGAAGTCGAACACGCCCAGATTCGACACCACCCGGTGCAGGTGGTGGAACCGGTAGGCCGGGTTCTCGGGATCGATCTTGTCGTAACCGATTCCGGAGACGATATCGACGGTTTCGACGAACACCCGCTTATTGTGCTTGGGCACGAAGTAGCTGGTGGCGTGGTTGATGGTATTGCCCGGGGCGCCGCGCACACCGAACATCTGCCGCGACGGCTGCTGCAGCGGCCCGAAGGCGGACAGGTTCTGATTGCCGAACTTGTCGATCTGGTTGGCGCCCATGACCACATGGCGACGCCCGGAGGCGACCACGTCGAACACCCTGGAGAACGGAATCCAGCCTTCGACCGGAGCCTTGCCGCCGATGGGCGGGACCTCTGCGAACAGCAGCGCCTCACCGTCGGACAGCAGCAGATCCGGCTCGAAGGTGAGCCGCGCCAGCCGGGCGCCGATGGTGGTGACGGTGGACATCGGGCTGGCCATGATCTCGCCCGCGCCGCGGAAGATCTCCGCCGCCGCGACAACGCAGATCTCAGCCCGGGTGATGGTGGTGGTCTCGGTCATTACTTCTGCTCCTCGGCGAAAGCGCGGACGGCAGCCTGGTATTCGTCCTCGGAGACGTCCAGGAAGCGGGCCTTGAACTCGGCCCAGGACTCGGGGGTCTTGGCGGCCTCGACATAGTGGCGCTGGAACTTCTCGTCGCGGCCGTAGCTGCCGGAGAAGGTGAAGTGCGCGCCGCCGGGGGCCTCGACCACACCGTCGACCATCATGCGATTGAGGATGATCGCCTGCTGCGGAACGGCTTTCACCAGTTCATCGGTATCGACCAGACGATCCACCGACAGGTAGCGCCGCTCGGCGGCCAGGCTGTAGAGGTCGTCGAAGTACGGATCGACGCCGGTGTAGGCGGCATTGCCGTGCTTATCGCCCAGATCCAGGTGCACAAACGAGGCATCCAGGTTCAAAGCGGGCATGGCGATGAGGGTTTCGGTGCGGCCGTCGGCATCCGCGTAAGGGGACTGAACAGTCTTCAGCTCACCCTCCCAGAAGTTGACGACATCCGAACCGAGCCCGGCGCGGATCGGCAGGAACGGCAGTCGCGCGGCAGCGGCCTGCAGACCGCACTTGACCATGCCCTCGTCCATTTCACGCACGGTGATCTCACCGCTGGTGCGCGCCTTGGAGAACCACGGATCGTAGAACGGCGCGGAGTCCAGGGAGACGAAGCCGTAGTACGCCTTCTTGACCTTGCCCGCCGAGCACAGCAGACCCAGATCCGGCCCGCCGTAGGTGACGACGGTCAAATCCTTGATGTCCGAACGCAGAATCGCGCGGACGAAGGCCAGCGGCTTGCGGCGCGAACCCCAGCCGCCGATGCCGATGGTCATGCCGCTGCGCAGCTCGCCCACGACCTCGTCGAGGCTCATCCTCTTGTCACGCATAGTTCTTACGCCCCCTTCTGCTGTGCTGATTTTTTCTGGGCAGCGAGATCATCATCGAACCGCGCGCGAATCTCATCGGCCACCCCGGCGAGGTTGAGCTCCATGGTGAAGCCCTGCTCGAACCGGTAGGACTTGTGCACGTCCTGCACATCGATGCCGTTCAGCGCCTTCTTGGCGGCGCGAATGACGCGGCCGTCCTTATTGGCGATGTTCTTGGCGACTTCCATTGCGGCAGCGTCGAGTTCGGCCCGAGGCACGACCTTGAACACCGAACCGTAGTGGTGCAGCTGCTGCGCGGTGAGCGTGCCCGCGGTGTAGAACATGGTCCGCATCAGGTGCTGGGGGACCAGGCGGGACAGATGGGTGGCCGCACCGAGCGCGCCGCGGTCGACCTCGGGGAGGCCGAAGGTCGCGTCGTCGGAGGCGATGATGACATCGGAGTTGCCGACCAGGCCGATGCCGCCGCCGAGGCAGAATCCGTTCACGGCGGTGACGACCGGTACTTCACAGTCGTAGACGGCGGCGAAGGCGGCGAAGCAGCCGTGGTTCGCGCGAATGAGGGCGGTATGCCCGGTATCCGCGTTCATCTCCTTGATATCCACACCGGCGTTGAAGCCCCGGCCCTCGGCGCGCAGCACGACGACCTTGGTCTCCGGGTTGCGGCCGGCGGCGGTCACGGCATCGGCGAGCGCGAACCATCCGTCGGAGGGCAGAGCGTTGACCGGCGGGTAGTCGACAGTGACGACTTCCACGCCTTCGGTTTCGGTGTGACGGATGATTCCCATCGCGCCTCCTTTGAGTTGGAGCTGCCCATCGTTGGCAAAACAAGCAAGTGCTTGGTAGGTTAGCACGGTGGCAATCGAAGTGAACCTCTCCGGCTCGGTCGTTCTGGTCACCGGCGGCGTCCGCGGAGTCGGGGCCGGTATCAGCCGGGTATTCCTGGACGCCGGCGCGACCGTGGTGGCCTGTGCCAGGCGGCCCGCCGACGTACCCGTCGAGAGCAATGGGCGGGGCATCGACTTCCTGCCCTGCGATGTGCGCGACCCGGATTCGGTGCGCGAACTCGTGGATACGATCGTGGCGAAATACGGGCGACTCGACACCGTGGTCAACAATGCGGGCGGTGCACCGTTCGCATTGGCAGCGGATGCCAGTCCGAACTTCCACTCCAAGATCATCCAGTTGAATCTGCTCGCTCCGCTGCTGGTTTCGCAGGTCGCCAATGACGTCATGCAGCGGCAGGACGGCGGCGGCTCGATCGTGATGATCTCCAGCGTGAGCGGCCACCGCCCCTCGCCCGGCACCGCCGCCTACGGCGCCGCGAAAGCCGGTGTGGACAGCCTGGTTTCGTCGCTCGCGGTGGAATGGGCCCCGAAGGTCCGGATGAACTCGGTCATCGTCGGTTTGGTCAATACCGAATCCTCGCACCTGCACTACGGCGACGACGACGGTATCGCCGCGGTCAGCAGCACGGTGCCGATGCAGCGCATGGCGGTTCCGGAGGACATCGGCCGCACCGCCGCATTCCTGGCCTCCCCCCTGGCCGAATACATCACCGGCAGCTCACTGCTGGTGCACGGCGGCGGCGAGAAGCCGGCCTTCCTGCAGGCCTCCACCGCCGACGTCCCCGCCGTCTCCGGCCACTAGCCGGACCCCTTCCCCCTTTTCACTCACCCAGCGAGGTAATCGATATGACCGACAACAAGATCTGCGACGGCCGCGTCGTCATCGTGACCGGCGCGGGCCAGGGCATCGGCCGCGCGCACGCGCTGGCGTTCGCCGCCGCCGGAGCCAAGGTCGTGGTGAACGACCTGGGCGCCGAGCTCAACGGTGCACCGAGTGCCGACTCCGGCGCCGCCCGCGTCGTCGAGGAGATCCGTGCCGCCGGCGGCGAAGCCGTGGTGAACGGTGACGACGTCTCCGACTGGGAGGGCGCGCGCCGTCTTGTCGCCACCGCGATCGAGACCTTCGGCCGCCTGGATGTGCTGGTCAACAATGCCGGTATCGTCCGCGACCGCATGCTGGTCAACCTCGCCGAGGACGAGTGGGACGCCGTGATCAAGGTGCATCTGAAGGGCCACTTCGCCCCGATGCGCCATGCCGCCGACTACTGGCGCAACGAGTCCAAGGCCGGCCGTCAGCCCGAGGCCCGCATTATCAACACCAGCTCCGGCGCGGGCCTGCTCGGTTCGGTCGGCCAGGGCAACTACTCCGCCGCCAAGTCCGGCATCGCGGGCCTGACCCTCACCGCCTCGGCCGAATTCGCGCGCTACGGCATCACCGTGAACGCCATCGCCCCGGCGGCCCGCACCCGCATGACCGAAACGGTCTTCGCCGATATGATGGCCGCCCCCGAGGACGGCTTCGACGCCATGGCCCCGGAAAACGTCTCGCCCCTGGTGGTCTGGCTGGGCAGCGCCGATTCCGCCGGTGTCACCGGCCGCATGTTCGAGGTCGAGGGCGGCAAGGTGACGGTCGCCGACGGCTGGCGGCACGGCGTCTCCACCGACCGCGGCGCCCGCTGGGAGCCGGCGGAGCTGGGCCCGGTCGTCCGCGACCTGCTCTCCAAGGCCACCACCCCGGAGCCGGTCTACGGCGCGTAGGAACTAACAAGATCGAATACACAGCAACACCCACATCGCCGGCGCTCCCACGGGAGTGCCGGCGATGTTTGTTTGCTCAGTTGTCTGCTACTGCTGTGCGTTCATCGCTGCGTCGCCGGTCGGAGACGGTGGCGAAGAGTGCCGGATAAGTAGCTGTCTGGTTGGTCCTAAATGTCGCTGTTGGGTGGCTGGGGGTGGCTCACCGGGGGCCTGTTCCGGGGGTGAGGCGGGGATTACAGGTTGGCAGAGTCTGCCAATTGTGCTGTCCCACTTGCTGGTATTCGGTACAGCGGCTATATGGCAGGCGTACGGTTTGTTGAATCCCCTAATGGCATACGGAGTTGTGCGGGGTGAGGTGGTGGCCGGTACGATGACCGCGTTCCGCAAAGGTCCGGCAATCGGGGCAGTCGGGGCCGATGTGAATCGCTCCACACCGTTGGGGCACGCAGACTGCGCAGTATCGATGAGGGGATGGCTGTCGCATGATCATTGGTCGTGCATTGCGCTTGGCGGCGGTTGTCGGCGCCGTCACCGGTTCCGCGCTGCTCGGGCCGATCCCCGCCCAGGCGCAGACGGGCATCGATCTCGACCCCGCGCCGGGCACGGGCGCACAGCCCACCGTCGGAGCTCCCGCACCTCTCGCCGTGACCGCACCGGCGAATCCCGTTGCCGGTCCGCCTGATCTGCTGGCCGCGATTCTCGGTCTCGGGACCGGTTCGGCAGGCGTCGGTTCGGCAGGCGTCGGCTCCGCCGCGGCCGGTTCGGCCGGTGCGGGCGCGACCGGCCTCGGTATTTTGCTCGGCACCGGATCGGCCGCGCTGGGCACCGGTTCGGCCGCGGTCGGCTCCGCGGGTGCGGGCACCGGTTCCGCGCTGCTCGGCACCGGTTCCGCCGGACTCGCTACCGGTTCCGCGGCGCTCGGAACAGGTTCCGCGGCAGTCGGTTCGGCAGGCGCGGGCACCGGCTCCGCGCTCGGCCTCGGCTCCGCGGCGGTCGGTTCCGCCGGTGTCGGCGCCGGCGCGACTCTGCTCGCCACCCTCCTCGGAACAGGTTCCGCCGCAGTCGGTTCGGCGGCCGTGGGTTCCGCCGCCGTCGGCTCCGCCGGTCTGGGCGCGCTCTGCACCGGTTCCGCCGCGGTCGGCTCCGCCGGAATCGGTTCGGCCGCACTGGGCTCCACGGTCGGTGGCAGTGCCGGAGCCGGTTCCGCCGGTGCCGGTTCCGCCGCTGCCGGATCGGCGGGCGCCGGTTCCGCCGGAATCGGTTCGGCCGGTGCGGGTTCCGCGGGCGCCGGTTCGGTGGGCGGCGGTTCGGCGGCCTCGGGCTCCGCTGCCGCCGGTTCTGCCGCAGCGGGTTCCGCGGCGGTCGGTTCGGCCGCGGTCGGCTCCGCCGGCGTCTGTGCCTCACCGCTGCTGCTTCTGCTGATTCCGCCGCCGAGCCCGGCCGCCCCCGCGGTGCCGCCGGTTCCGCTGCAGATCCCGTCGGCGCCGGATGTGCCGCTGCCCGCCGTCGCGCCGGTGGTCGCGCCCGCGCCACCCGCACCGGCTCCCGAGGCGCCGCCGGCGCCCGCGCCGCCGCCCCCACCGGCGCCGGCGCCCGTACTGGCACAACCGAATCCGGAGGTGCGGCCGACCTCGGCCAATACCCCGCTGCCGCCGGTGCAGATGCTTTCGGTGATCGGCGGATTGATCGCACTCACGCTGGCGGGTGCGGGCTCCGGCGCGGTGAGCTTCCAGGGCGCTTCGGCGGCACAGGCGCGGGTCGACGCCGCGCGCGCCCTGTTCTTCGGACCGAGGGTATGAGGGGACCGAGATGACGGAGAGCCGGGCACATAGCATCGGGTCCTACCGGCGGGTGGCTGCGGCGGTGGACGCGGTGTGCGCGGTGGCCGCCGATTTCGACGCCACCAGCCTCGACGAGGTGGTACTCGCGATTTCCGCGGAGCGCCGCCGGATGATCGAGATCGCCAGCGCCCAATTGGGTCCCGGCGTCTGCGGTCAGCGCCGCTCCTATCCGGACAAGGATGTGATCGTGCTGGCCGCGGCGCTGCCGAGCCGCGATCACACGCTCGCACACGAGTTGGGGCACATCGTTTTCGACCATCCGGGTGAGGCGGCGACCGAGGTGGTGCTCGAGGCCAGCGACGATCTCATCGCCTACATGCTCAGTCAGCGCGCGCACCAGGCGGTGGATCTCGGCGAGGACGAGCAGTGCGAATGGGAGGCGGAGACCTTCGCCAGCATGCTCATGACCCGACTGCGCGTATTCAACAACCGAGGCGCAGGCGTCTCGGTCCTTCGATTCGATGAGGCGCTGGGATGACCGAGTCAGGGCCCGGAGGCGGCAGCTTGCGTAACCACGTAGGGCCCCTCGGGCATCCGCGAAAGGGCACCGCATGACCTTCTGGCTGACTGCCCTGTTGATTTGGATGGCCGCGGGGGCCCGGGTCGGTCGCGTGCTGGTGAAGCCTGCCACCACTTCTCGCGTCGCGATCGTGATCGCGGTGGCGTCGGTCGCGCTCGCCGCCACCATCTGCATTCCGGAAGTCGCTGTGGCAGTGGATCATCTGCTGCCGAACGGGGTGCACGGCGACTGGTTCTCCGATCGTCTCACCACCGCGTCGTGGATTCTGTTCGGCAATTCCACCTCGGTGGTCGCGGCCGCCGCCTGGCCGGTGGTATCGCGCCGGAATCTGCGCCATGTCGCGTGGGCGATCTATGCGGTCGGCGCGCTCGCCATGGCGCTCACCCTGCTGTGGTCGATCACCTTCGGCTGGATCGCGGTGGCGCTGGAATGCCTGTTCATCGTGATCACCGGTGTGCGGAACCTGGATTGGACCGCACTCGGCCGCGGTATCGCGCTCTACACCGCCGGCACCCTGGTGGTCGGCGTGCTCGCCGCACTGTCGGTCTATCGCGGTTTCCGGCACGAGGCGATGGCGAAGCCGGATGCGGGGGACTGGTTCTGGCCGGTCTGGCAGCTCGCGAGCCTGCTCGTGGCGGTCGGCGCGGTCTGGATCGTGATCGAGCTGTGGGCGCGAGCTCGACTGCTGCTCAAGCAGATTCGCACCCTGCATCGTGTCCTGATCGCCCGTTTCCCCGAGGTGGTCGCGAAGGATCAGACCGGAACAGCCACGCAGCTCAAGGCTTCCGACCAGGTGGCCCAGATCATGGATGCGATGTATCTGCAGTCCGGCGGCGGTATGGAACTGCCCGGCGCCGGAACTCCGCCGGATGCGGTGGCCGAACGCGCGGTCAAGGTGGCCGAGTGGGCCCGAAATCCCTTCGGCGACGTACTGATCGACGGCCGCTGGATCGCACCGCCGCCGGGAGTCGGTCCGCGCGGCTGGGTCCAGGCCATTGCCCGCGCCTTCGATGCCGGCGCCGCGAATGCCGCAGCGCCCGTGGACCGGAGTGCCGCACAGCGGCGGTAGCGGTGCCGTACGGCACCGGCCCGGCTGGATGCCCCGCTAGTCGAAGTTCACACAGTCCGGGTGGGAAGTTCACCCGGTGCTGGCCAGGAGTACCGCAGAGCGTCAGCCGGAGTACACACGGCGCGCTAATCGGAGATACCCGCATTGTGATCGGGCCCCTGCGATCGCCGGGCCTATGGCTTAGTTGAGCCAAGGTCTTATTTGTGCGCATAAGAAGACTTACTTGGGATGCGCTTTACTTTGGCATGCCTTAGTTGGACGCAATGCCATGACGGTTGGCACAATGCCGCGACCGATTTGCGCACTTCTTGTGCACTAGACACAACTGACTTTGTGCACGCGACCCATATTTATTGTGCACACAGCACAATAGGGCACTTGTCGCAGATGGTGCATTGAGGGCGAAACGCTCACATCACACAAAACGACATACTGCACATAACGGCGCGATCAAGGTCCGGGGTGAACCGGCTCGAGTAACACCAGGTTTGTGCATAATGCACCAGCGCAGGGGTCTACGCCACATGGCCTCAGCATGCTGAGACCGGTGCAACACTCTTCATCCGAGCCGCATGGCTCAGCGGTGAGTGGCGCTGCCCTGCAAGCAGCGCCGTTCACCACACCGGGGCCAGGCACCTGCAGTACCTGGTCGGGCAGGGATCAGTCCTGAGACGAACCAGCACGATGCGACCTCCGAGTCGGCCACACCGTGATGCCTCGAATCAGGACCTATTCCGTGCCGTCAGGAGGAATTTCGGGCAGCCCTTCGCTGGCCCGCAACTTCTCCGCCATGGAGGTGAGGAGGTTCTGAGATTCCTCGGAGAGATCGAACGCCCTACTCGACAGACGACGGAGTCCATAGCCCTGCAGCTGGGACAACAGCTCGAGATCATGGTCGATCTTGGCTGCGTAGATGTCGTTGAAGAAGTAGTCCGGTTTGACCTTGAAGAACTTCGCCAGCGCAGCCACCGTCTCATCTGAGGGGTTCGTGCGCTGTCCCGACCGCAACTGCGAGAGATACGGTTTCGAGATCGGATGGCCGGAGGCCGTCAATGCGGCCGCCACCTCTGCGTTGGTGTGCGGCTTTCGCCCCGGGGGATGCACGGTTTCGAACAGCTTGTTCAGCCGCGCCGCGAAATCAGCCATTGTGAGCCGCCCAATTCCCTTCGCTGTACTAACAGTCGTTATCTCGGATACGTATCATTGATATTAGCGGCTCAGTAACTGAAAACCTACGCCTGATCCGCGATTTCCTTGAAGCTTCTAGGCGGTGATCCGGTGAACCGGCCGTGGCTTGGGTGTTTGCGGGCCAGCGCCACCGTTCTTGCGGAGGGCTTAAGAGTCCCGGTTCTGGCCCGTCGCGAAGGTCTTCCACGACGGGCCGTCGGTAACCCTAAGATAGCTGACGTCTCATCTTCTTGTCTGTAGCGGAGTTTGTGTGGCGTACGCCACGTTTCACGACAAGTGGGATGAACGTTCAACCTAGGCCGAAAATGATTGAAGTGACCTAGATCCGCTCGATGATGGTGCCCGTTGCGAGCGCGCCGCCGCAGCACATGAGGATCATGGCGGTCTGCTTGCCGGACCTTTCGAGCTCGTGCAAAGCCGTTGTGATGAGCCGGGTTCCGGTGCTGCCCACCGGATGTCCGATGGCGATCGCGCCGCCGTTGACGTTCACGCGATCCAGATCGGGCTTGTGCACCGACGCCCACGACAGCACCACGGACGCGAAAGCTTCATTGATCTCGAACAAGTCGATATCGCCGATGCTCATCCCGCTGCGCTCCAGCAGTCGCTGGCAGGCCTGCACCGGACCGTCGAGATGGAATTCGGGCTCGCCGCCGACGAGGCACTGCGCCACGATGCGGGCGCGCGGGCGCAAACCCTCACGCAGCGCGGCATTTTCGTCCATGAGCAGCACGGCCGAGGCGCCGTCGGAAATCTGCGAGGAGGTGCCCGCGGTGTGAATTCCGCCCTCCAGCACCGGCTTCAGCTTCAGCAGGCCCTCGCGAGTGGTCGCGCGCAGACCCTGATCGCGGCTGATGTCCGCGACCTCGCCGGTGAGATTGCCCTCCTTGTCGACCTGCGGGGCACCCTTGATGGTCAGCACCTCGCGGTCGAACCGGCCCTGCTCCCACGCCTGCGCGGCCAGCCGCTGCGAGCGCTCGCCCCACTCGTCGACATCGTCGCGAGTAATGCTGCGCCGCTTGGCAATTCGCTCGGCCGCCTCGAACTGGTTGGGCATATCGATATCCCACGACGCCGGACGGCGCGGCCCGGCGTGCGTTCCGACGTTGGCGCCCAACGGAACATGGCTCATGGACTCCAGGCCGCAGGCCAGTCCGGCCTCGATCGCGCCGGTGGAGATGAGGCCGGCGACCAGACCCGCGGCCTGCTGCGCCGAACCGCACTGATTGTCGATGGTGACCGCACCGGACTGCCACGGCAGTCCGGCGTGCAGCCAGGCGGTGCGGGTGACGTTGTTGGACTGCTCGCCGACCTGCATCACGCAGCCGCCGATGACCTGTTCGACCAGAGCTGGATCCAGCGGGGTCCGCGCGAGCAGTCCCTTCTGTGCTTCGCCCAAGAGCTCCGCGGCGTGCAGTCCGGCCAGCCAGCCGTTGCGCTTGCCGATGGGTGTACGTGCGGCCTCGACGATGACGGGGGTACCCACGATGTCATTCCTTCCGGATCAGAACTGGAACAAGTTCTCTACAGGTAATGTAAGACAATTTTGGTTCCTTCCCTAGTCTTACCGCCTGTGCTTGAATATCGGTAGAACGTGTTTCAGTTAGTCAAAGGAGACAGCTGGTGGTTGACACCCAAGCCCGGCCGAACGTGCCGCACGGTTTCGACGTCACGGACCCGGAAATGTGGCAGAAGGGAGTGCCCGACGCGGAACTCGCCGAACTGCGCGCCGCCGCGCCCATCTGGTGGAATGCCAAGTCCCCCGAAACGGGCGGCTTCCAGGACGACGGCTTCTGGGTGATCAACAAGCATGCCGACGTCAAGACCATCTCGCGCCGCGACGACGTGTTCTCCGTCTGGGAGAACACCGCCATCCCGCGGTTCAACGATGACATCACCCGCGAGCAGATCGAGCTCCAGCGGTTCGTGATGCTGAACAAGGACGCCCCCGAGCACACCAAGCTGCGCAAGGTCATCGCCAAGGGTTTCACCCCGCGCGTGATCAACGGCCTGCGCGCCGAACTGACCGCCAGGGCCGAAGCCATCGTGAAGGCGGCCGTGGCCACCGGATCCGGTGATTTCGTCGAGCAGGTGGCCGCCGAGCTGCCGCTGCAGGCGATCGCGGAACTGATCGGTGTGCCGCAGGAAGACCGCATGAAGCTCTTCAAGTGGTCGAACGAGATGACCAGCTACGACGATCCGGACAGTGACGCCGATCCGGTCGTCGCCTCCACCGAGATCCTCGGCTACGCGTACCAGATGGCCGAGGCCCGCCGGGCCTGCCCGGCCGACGATATCGTGACCGAGCTGATCAATGCCGACGTCGACGGCGAATCGCTGCTGCCCGAGGAGTTCGGGTTCTTCGTCATGGTGCTGGCCGTCGCCGGCAACGAGACCACCCGCAATGCCACCACGCACGGCATGGTCGCCTTCCTGGAGAACCCGGACCAGTGGGAGCTCTTCAAGGCGCAGCGGCCGAAGACCATGGCGGACGAGGTCATTCGCTGGGCGACCCCGGTCAGCAGCTTCCAGCGCACCGCGCTCGCGGATGTCGAGGTCGGCGGCGTGCTGATCAAGAAGGGCCAGCGGGTCGTGATGTCCTACCGGTCCGCCAATTTCGACGAGGAGGTGTTCGAGGATCCGCACACCTTCAATATCCTTCGTGATCCGAATCCGCACCTGTCCTTCGGCGGCACCGGCGCGCACTACTGCATCGGCGCGAACCTGGCCCGGCTCGAGGTCGAGATCATCTTCAATGCGATCGCCGACTACATGCCCGACATCACCCGCCTCGGCGACCCGCAGCGGCTGCGCTCCGGCTGGCTGAACGGCGTCAAGTCGTTCCAGGTCGACTACGGCACCAAGCCCGGCGGCGGCTGCCCCGTGCAGCACTGACCCGATTGGAAAGTACTGCCCCGCTGCGACTCTCACAATGCGGGGCAGGAAAAGAGGAGCGGGAGACTGGAATCCAGTCTCCCGCTCCTCTTTCGTCCGGCCCGGTATGTCGTCCGCGGCTACGCGGGTTTCATTGTCCCCATGGCACGTTCGACTTCCCAGAAGGCGCGCAGAGCGAGAATCTTGCCGCTCTCGTCGACCCGGTAGGTGAACACGCCCTCGGCATCGATGATCTGGCCACCCATGGTGGTGCGGATGCGGCCCGGATAGACCACCTCACTGCCACAGGCGAACGAGTCGTCGAAGAGGAATTCGATGGAGTCGGTCTGCGCGATCGCCTTGTCCCAGAACGCCGCAATGGCTTCCGCGCCGCGGTGACCCTTGCCCTCGGGATCGAAGAAGGACGGCCCGACCGGGTCCTCCACAATGCCGTCGGCGGCGAACAGCGCCACCCAGGCGTCCTTGTCCTTGGCGCGCACCGCGGCCTGCGAGGCGCGCCCGGCCACCCGTGCCGGATGCTGTTCGTCGCTCACGGCTGCTCACTCCCGACCACCCACATCGAGAAGTACTGTGAGCCACCGCCGTACGCGTGGCCGAAGGCCTTGCGCGCATTCTCCACCTGGTAGTCGCCGGCCCGGCCCATGACCTGCTTGGCGGCTTCGGCGAAGCGGATCATGCCCGAGGCGCCGATCGGGTTGGAGGACAGCACACCACCGGACGGGTTGACGGGAAGCTTTCCGCCGATGGCGGTTTCGCCCGCGTCGGTGAGCTTCCAGCCCTCGCCCTCCGGCATGAAGCCGAGGTTCTCCAGCCACATGGGCTCGAACCACGAGAAGGGGACGTAGATTTCGGCCGCGTCGATCTCCTCGAGCGGATTGGTGATCCCGGCCTGCTTCCACAGTGCGGCGGCGGCCGCCTGTCCGGCCTTCGGGTTCACCTGATCGCGCCCGGCGTAGGCGAGCGGTTCGGTGCGCATGGCGGTGCCGTGGATCCAGGCCACCTTCTTACCGGTCGCCTCCACGGCCTTGGCCGAGGCCTCGTCACCGATCACGATGGCGCAGGCGCCGTCCGAGGACGGGCAGGTCTCGTCGAAACGAATGGGGTCCCACAGCATTTGGGACGCCATCACCGATTCCATGGTGATATCGGCCTGCTTGAGGTGCGCGTACGGATTGCGCGCGCCATTGCGGCGATCCTTCACCGCGACCATGGCCCCGATGTGCAGGGGCGCGTTGGCGCGGCGGATGTAGGCACGCACGTGCGGGGCGAAGTAACCGCCCGCGCCCGCGCCGACCGGCATGGTGAAGGGCACCGGATTCGACAGCGCCCACATGGCGTTCGACTCCGACTGCTTCTCCCACGAGATGGCGAGCACCTTGCCGTGCACACCGGCCTGCACATGGCTGGCGGCGACCACGGCGGTGGAGCCGCCGACCGAACCGGCCGTATGCACGCGCAGCAGCGGTTTTCCGGTGGCGCCCAGCGCATCCGCGAGGAACAGCTCCGGCATCATGGAGCCCTCGAAGAAGTCCGGCGCCTTGCCGATCACCACGGCGTCGATATCGGCCATGGTCAGACCGGAGTCGATGAGCGCGCGGTCGATGGCCTCGCGGCACATGCCCGCCATCGACACATCGGACCGTTTGGTCACGTGATGAGTCTGACCGGTGCCGAGTACGGCGGCAGGGTTCGTCATGAGCGTGCCTCCAGGGTGGCGACCAGGTTCTGCTGCAGCGCGGGACCGCTACTGGCATGTGCCAGTGCGCGATTCGCGGTGCCGTTGAGGATTTCGGTGGCGGCGAAGCCGATGCGCTCCAGCCCGGCCGCGAACATGGGGTTGCCGGACAGCGGGCCGCCCGACGAGTTGATCCGGGTGGAACCGCTGAGGCCCAGCGCCCGCGCGAGGATGAGCTCCTCGTGGCTGAACTGCGCATGCAGTTCGGCGAGATCGAAATCGCCTGTGTTGCTGCCGATCGCGGCCTTCGCGGCGCGCTCGGCGGACTGCGAGACGGTGAGATCGCGCGCACCCAGAATCGGGGTGTCGATGTAGTGCGCGATGCCGGTGAGCCAGGCCGGGCGATCGACCAGTTCGCGTGCCTTGTCGCCGACGGCCAGCACGATCGCGGCCGCGCCGTCGGTGATGGGCGCGATGTCATGGGCGCGGAACGGATCGGCCACATACTCTGCGGCCAGCAGCTTTTCGATATCCGACTCGGTGCGCGCGGTGGCGCTGCCGCCCCGGGCGGCGGCATTGGCGGCGCTGCGCGCGGCGACCTCGGCCATATCCCGCTCGGTCCAGCGACCGGCGTCCAGACCGGCACGAGCCTGCAGGCCCGCCATGGATACCGAATCCGGTCCCAGCGGCGCGACCAGGTACGGATCGGTCTGCAGGGTCAGCACCTGGCGCAGCACACCGGCCGACGCCTTGCCGAAGCCGTAGACCAGCGCGGTCTCGGCCTGCCCGGAGCGCAGCTTGACCCACGCCTCGTACAGCGCCCAGGCCGCGTCCATCTCCACGTGCGATTCGTTGATCGGCGGCACCGCGCCGATGGCGTCGATGGCCGAGATGAACGAGAAGGCGCGTCCGGCAAGGTAATCGGAGGATCCCGAGCACCAGAAGTCGATATCGGTCTGCTTGATGCCGAGCTTGTCGTACAGCTCGTGGAAGCACGGTGCGAGCATCTCGACACCGTTGGTGGTGCCGAAGGTCTCCGGCACGTGCGGCGCGTGGGCGAAACCCACCACCGCGATATCAGTTGCGTTGTTGTCGCTCAACGTTGTCAGCCTTTACAGGTGGTGCGAGAAGGACTCGTACGTGGCGTCCGGCTCGCCGGTGGGCTCGAAGTGGTCGATATTGGCCAGGCCCAGACCCCACTCCTCACGCGGCTTCCAGACGGCCTTGACCTTCATGCCCATGCGCACCTCGCTGGCATCCACGCCGAGCACCAGGTGCAGGAACGGGATATCGGTACCGTCCAGCAGCACGTACGCGGCGACATACGGGGGCTTGAGACGCTGGCCCAGGAACGGCACGTTCACAATGCAGAAGGTGGTGACGATGCCGGAATCGGCAACCTCGACATAATCCTCGGTCGGCGAACCGTCGCGCGGATCGGCGCCACGCGGCGGGAAGTACACCTTCCCATCGGATTCGGCACGCGCGCCGAGCAGCTTGCCCTCCAGGATCGCCTTCAGGAATTGGGTCTCCTGCGGCGAGGCGGTGTGCTTGAAGGACAGGTCGACGGGCGTCACGATGCCGGTCACCGGCGCGTCCGAATCATCGGATTCGGCAGGCGCATCGGATGTTTCGCCCGGTTCGAAGCAGGCGATGTCATGGATGTCGCCGGTGCGCTCGGCGGCCCAGCGGACGCGCACCCGCAGGCCGGTGGAGATATCGGCCGGCGAGGCCACATCCACGGCGTGCAGGATCGCGGTGTCCGCGCCGTCGAGCTTGATGAGCGCGTAGGCGAACGGGCGGTCGAAGGGCTGCCCGGGCAGCGGTTCGGCCACCCAGCTCCACGACTGCACGGTGCCCACATCGGCCACGTCGACGAATTCGGTCAGCGGTTCCGCGGTGATCGGATCGAATTCCGCGGGCGGCACGATCACGCGCCCATCGGAACCACGCACTCCGACGACCCGCCCGGAACGCAGCCCGGTGAGGAAGCGTCCGATGGTGGGTCCGGTGGAGCGGGTGTAATCGAACTGCATCCGCAGCGGTGCGGCGAGTACTTCGGTGTTCCCCAGAGTCACGAGATCGAGTAGAACAGGTTCTAAAGAAGGGTGCAAGAGCCCACTTGGGAAGGGAACCGAACATGCGCTTTGGGTTGCAACTCGGATACTGGGGCGCGCAGCCGCCCACGAACACCGCAGAGTTGGTTGCCGCCGCCGAAGAGGCCGGATTCGACGCGGTCTTCACCGCCGAATCCTGGGGTTCGGATGCCTACACACCGCTGGCCTGGCTGGGGTCGAGCACCAGCCGGGTCCGGCTCGGCACCTCCGTGGTGCAGATGTCGGCACGCACGCCGACCGCCACCGCGATGGCGGCGCTGACCCTGGATCACCTCAGCGGCGGGCGGCACATTCTGGGCCTCGGCGTGTCCGGGCCGCAGGTGGTGGAGGGCTGGTACGGGCAGTCGTTTGCCAAGCCATTGCAGCGCACCCGCGAATACGTGTCGGTGATCCGGCAGGTCCTCGCTCGGGAGGGCAAGGTGCAGAACGACGGGCCGCACTTCCCGCTGCCCTTCAACGGGCCGGCCGCCACGGGATTCGGCAAGCCGCTCAAGTCGATCACCCATCCGCTGCGGTCCGATCTGCCGATCTGGCTGGGCGCGGAGGGTCCGAAGAATGTGGCGCTGACCGCCGAGATCGCCGACGGCTGGCTGGCCATCTACTACACCCCGCGGCTCGCGGATATGTACAACCAGTGGCTCGACGAGGGTTTCGCGCGGGCCGGCGCCCGGCGTTCGCGGGCGGACTTCGAAATCGCCGCGACCGCGCAGGTGATCTTGACCGACGACACCGCGGCCGAGCTCGACCGGCTGCGGCCCTTCATGGCCCTCTACATCGGCGGTATGGGCGCGGAGGATATGAATTTCCATGCCGAGGTGTACCGCCGCATGGGCTACGGCGAGCAGGTCGACGAGATCACCCGGCTGTTCCGGACCGGCCGCAAGGACGAGGCCGCCGCCGCGGTGCCCGATGAGCTGATCCTGGACACCACGATCATCGGCGACGAGGCGCATGTGCGGGAGCAGCTGGGGGTGTGGGAGAAGGCCGGCGTGACCATGCTGCTCGTCGGCGTGCGGGATGTGCGGCAGTTCGAGCGGCTGAAGCCCCTCATCCAGTCGTAGAACCTGTTTCAGAATTGGACCCGCTCGGCACCGCCGGGCGGGTCCGTTCCGTTCCCGCTCCGCGGGCATTCGCGGCATTTCGGGCGTAGTGTGTGGCGGGGGCCACACCGTATTGTCCGGTGAGCGGGAACTCGCACCTTGCGATAAGCGAGAACACGTTCTATTTTCGACCTGTGAGCTACAACATAGCGGACCTTGTCGAGCACGCCATCGATCTGATGCCGGAGCGCGTAGCTCTGGTGGACGACACCCGTTCCTTCACGTACGCGGAGTTCGAGAAGCGGGCCAACCAGTTGGCCCATTACCTGCAGGAACAGGGCGTGCAGCCCGGTGACAAGGTAGGCATCTACGCGCGCAACACCATCGAGGCCGTCGAGGCCATGGTCGCGATCTTCAAGATTCGCGCGGTGGTGATCAACGTGAACTACCGGTACGTCGAGAACGAGTTGCAGTACATCTTCGAGAACTCGGATCTGGTCGCCATCATCGCCGAGCGCCGCTACAGCGAGCGCATCGCCAATGTGCTGCCCAAGGTGCCGACCATCAAGACCGTGCTGACGATCGAGGACGGCACCGATCTTCCGAAGCCCCCCGGCGCTGTCGAGTACGAGACCGCCCTCGCGGCCAGCTCGGATGTGCGCGACTTCGAAGAGCGTTCCGCCGACGACATCTTCATGCTCTACACCGGCGGCACCACCGGCCTGCCCAAGGGCGTCATGTGGCGGCACGAGGACTGGTGGCGCGTGCTCGGCGGCGGCATCAACTTCGTCACCGGCATCCGCATCGAGGACGAATGGCAGCAGGCCAAGGTCGGCGCAGGCAACGGCCAGCTGGTGCGCTACCCGATCCCGCCGCTGATCCACGGCGGCTCGCAGACCGCGGTGTTCCACAGCCTCTTCGACGGCGGCAAGGCCATCATGCTGCCCGAGTTCAGCGGGCACGGCGTGTGGCAGGCCATCGACAAGCACAACATCAACCTGATCTTCATCACCGGTGACGCCATGGCGCGGCCGATGCTGGACGCGCTCAAGGCGGGCAATCCGGAAACCGGTGAGCCGTACAAGCATGCGCAGCTGTGGGCCATGGCCTCCAGCGCCGCGCTGTTCTCGCCCACGCTCAAGGACGAGTTCATCGAGCTGCTCACCACCACCATGATCACCGACTCCATCGGCTCCTCGGAGACCGGTTTCGGCGGACTTTCGGTGGCCACCAAGGGCGCCACCCACACCGGCGGCCCGCGCGTGAAGATCGACGCCTCCACCAAGGTGATCGATGACGAGGGCAATGAGGTCGAGGCCGGCTCCGGCAAGACCGGCCTGATCGCCCGCACCGGCCACATTCCGCTCGGCTACTACAACGACCCGGTCAAGACCGCGGCAACGTTCAAGGAGTTCAACGGGATTCGCTACTCCATCCCGGGCGACTTCGCCCGCGTGGAGGAGGACGGCAGCGTCACCATGCTCGGCCGCGGCAGTGTCAGCATCAACTCCGGCGGCGAGAAGATCTACCCCGAAGAGGTCGAGGGCGCGCTCAAGGCGCATCCGCAGATCTTCGACGCGCTCGTGGTCGGCGTGCCGGACGAGCGCTGGGGACAGCGTGTGGTCGCCGTGGTGCAGTGCCGCAGCGAGAACCGCCCGACCCTGGACGAGCTGCGCCCGACCCTGGTGCAGGAGATCTCCTCCTACAAGATGCCGCGCAGCATCTGGTACGTGGACGAGATCAAGCGCTCGCCCGCCGGCAAGCCCGACTACAAGTGGGCGCAGGCGCAGACCGAGGCCCGCGAGGCCGACGACCACGCGCACGCCCCGACAACAAAGTGAGGCTTGAACGTCACTGAGACTCCCGTGCTCGCCTGCTGGGGCAGGCGGGCACGTTCGTTGCGGGTGATTGCCAAGGTGACAACTGATTTCCGCATGGTCGGGTAACTCGTCGGGGACGTCCAGAACCCAGCCACCTCGGCAGCGTGAGTCCGCGACAAAATTGGTGGCCCACCCAGTGCTCGGCAAAAGTTCCGGGGAGGCGGAGGAGCCTGTTTCTTGTCGGTGGGCTGTGTAAGAGTGTTTTGCATGAGCGAGACAGGCGGCCGGTCCACCACCATCACCGATGACGTGCTGCGGTCTTTCGAAGGCCACCGTCGCGAGTTGTGCGCGTATGCGTATCGCATGCTCGGGTCCTCGTTCGAGGCCGAGGACGCGGTGCAGGAGACGTTCACGCGGGCGTGGAAGTCGTACGACTCGTTCGAGGGCCGCTCCAGCATTCGGTCGTGGTTGTACAAGATCACCACCAATGTCTGCCTGGATATGCTCGACGGTCCGCAGCGGCGAGCCCGGCCGATGGATCTGTCCGGCCCCTCCACCCCGGATTCGCCGCTGCCCGCGCCGGAGCCGGATTACGTATGGGTGGAACCGATTCCGAACGCGCTCGCCTTCGGCGCCGATCCGGCCGAGGCGGCCAGTGCCAAGGATACGCTGCGGCTGGCCTTCGTCTCCGCGGTGCAGCACCTGCCCGCCACCCAGCGCGCCATTCTGATCATGCGTGAGGTACTGCGCTTCTCGGCCAATGAGACAGCCGAAATGCTCAATGTCTCACCGGCTTCGGTGAACAGCGCGCTGCAGCGCGCCCGCGCCACCATGACCAA
The DNA here is from genome assembly GCF_035958815.1 of Nocardia sp. NBC_01327. Taxonomy (NCBI): domain Bacteria; kingdom Bacillati; phylum Actinomycetota; class Actinomycetes; order Mycobacteriales; family Nocardiaceae; genus Nocardia; species Nocardia sp. NBC_01327. The sequence goes on from NZ_CP108383.1 coordinate 1,127,921, forward strand.
GGCGCAGGAGGTGGCCACCGTCTCCGACGCCTATGACGAAACCGACGAGCAGCAGCGCAAACTCATCGACAATTTTGTCGCCGCCTTCGAGTCCTACGATATGGACGCGCTCACCCGGCTGCTGAAAGCCGATGTGGCACTGTCCATGCCGCCGTTCTCGCTGTGGATCTCCGGTCCGGAGAATGTGGCCGCCTTCATGCTCGGCACCGGCCACGAATGCCGCGATTCCCGCATGGTGCCGCTCGCGGGCGCGAACGGGCTGCCCGCCTTCGGTCACTACAAGCCGAGTGGCGAACCGGGCCTGTGGACCCCGTGGTCGATCACCGTGCTCGAGCTCGACGGCGACCGGGTCGCGGGCCTCAATTTCTTTTTGGATACCGACCGCCTGTTCCCGCTTTTCGGACTTCCGCTGGAACTGCGGTAGAACTGGACCCCGTCGTCGCGTAGGTGGCTCTGCGCACCGCAGCAGGTACCCGCCGGGGTGGTCCGGCGCAGCGCGGCGACATGCGTGAACGGCCCGCTGGGATGCTTCCCGGCGGGCCGTTCGCATCCGTGGTTGTGGAGTTCAGTTGGCGCCGGGGTAGGCCATGTGGAAGGGCTCCCACTGGTGGCCGTCGGGATCGATGAAGGTGCGGCCGTGCATGCCGACCTGGGCCTCCTGGGCGCGCTTGTCCGCATTCACCTCCTCGGTGCCGCCGGCCGCGACCGCGGCGTCGACGAGCATGTCCACTTCCGCAGGGCTGGTAAGGGATAGGGCGTAGAGGCTGTTCACGGTGGCTTTGGCGTCGCCGATCACGCGGTCGGTGAAGGAGGTGAAGAAGTCCTTGGTCAGCAGCATCAGGCAGATGTTGTCGTCGACGACGATGCAGGCCGCATTGCCGTCGGTGAATTCCTGATTCACCTTCCAGCCCAGCGCCTCGTAGAAGCTCTTGGAGCGCTCCAGCTCGGCGACGGGAAGGTTGATGAAGATCATCTTGCTGGCCATGGCGTTCGTCCTCTCGTAAGCGGTCATAGGTGAGGACGGGCCCGCCTCCGAAAACTCATCGGTGTGGTCTGTGACACATCATTTAGTCATCGGCAAGTCGCGGGCCCGCCGACCGTGACAGAGTGGCGGGGGAGGAGGTGCCCGATGAAGTACAGCTACCTGGTCGCCCTCACCGGCAGTGGCGGGACCGTGCCGCCGGAGCTGGGGGTGGTGCGCAGGCTCGTCGATCGTGGGCACCGGGTCACCGTGCTCGCCGAGGAGTCCCTGGCCGCGGAGGTGACAGCGACGGGTGCGCGGCTGCGCTCGCGGGCCGGGGCCGGATTCGCCCGCGATACCGTCGCCGAAATCGACGGGGAGCGGCCGGATCTCGTGCTCGCCTCCTATTTCGCCTTCGGGGCGATGGTGGCCGCTCAGGCGCGCGAGTTGCCGTTCATGGTGCTGATTCCGGGTATCTACCCGCTGCCGGTGGAGGGCGGTCCGCCGCCGGGCACCGGATTCGGTCGCGCGGACGGCCCGGTCGGCCGCTGGCGGGACCGGGTGGTCGGTTCTATGGTGCAGCGCCGCTGGGATCAGGAACTGCTGCCGCAACTCAACGCGCTACGCGCGGATTTCGGCCTGGAGCGGCTGGCGCACTATCAGGATCAGGTGCAGCTGGCACACCGGCAGCTCGTATTATCCAGTGCGGCATTCGATTTCCCGGCGCAGCGGCCGGACGGTGTGCGCTGTGTCGGCCCTATCCTGGACGATCCCTTCTGGACCCGGGATGCGGAATGGGCGCTGCCGGAAGGCGGCGATCCGCTGGTGCTGGTGTCGCTGTCCACCACCGCGCAGCGGCAGAGCGAATGTCTGCAGCGGATCGCCGATGCGCTCGGCCGGCTCCCGGTGCGTGCCATCGTGACGACCGGGCCCGCCGTCGATCCCGCCGATATCACCGCACCGGTGAATGTGCAGGTGCTGGCCGCGGCCCCGCATCAGGAGCTCATGCGGCACGCCAGTCTGGTGATCACGCACGGCGGGCACGGCACCCTGGTCAAGGCCTTCGCCGCCGACCTGCCGGTGGTACTGCTGCCGCACGGTCGCGACCACGCCGACAATGCCGCCCGGGTGCGGGCGCACCGTGCCGGAATCACGCTGTCCCGCACCGCATCTCCGCAGCAGATCACCACCGCGGTCCGGCGCGTACTGCGCACGCCCGCGTACTATCGCGCCGCCGCCGAGCTGGGCCGGGTGCTGCGCCGCGATGCCATGAGCGATCTGCTCATGAACGAGTTGGAGCCCTCACCCGATCACCCCGACCCGGTGTTCGAGCGCATCTTCCCGGTCCGCGAGATGGAATCCTGATCTCCCGGGAACACACGCGGGTTCGCGCCCCGGCGTGTGCCCCGGGCCTGTCCGGTTTACCGTGGCAGGCATGGACTACCTGGCTCTGCTCTGCGTGAAGCTGACCGCTTTCGGCGATCTCATCACCGTCGATACCGATCTCGGGGCGCCGGTTCCGTCCTGCGGCGATTGGACCTTCTACGACCTCGCCGACCATGTCGGCAACGGCAATCTGTGGGTGGTGACCGCGGTGAGCGAGCTGCGCGGGGACCGGCAGGTCGAGTCCGCCCCGAAAGAGGCTGCCGCCCTGCGTGAATGGTATGACGAGACCGCCGACGCGATGGTCGCGGTGTTGTCCGGGGAACCGGACCAGGAGGCGTGGACCTTCTCCAGCACCATGCCCCGCACCGTCGCCTTCTGGCGCCGCCGCCGCGCCCACGAGACCCTCATGCACCTGTGGGACGGACAGAACGCCTTCGGCGCCGCGGACCCGTTCGACACGGATCTGGCCGTCGACGGCATCACCGAGGTCTTCGAACTGTTCGCCCCCCGCATGATCAAACGCGGTCTGGCCACCGAGCCGGAGGTGGCACTGCACGTCCGCGCCACCGATATCGCCGAGAGCTGGATCTACGGCCCCGGCGAACCCGTCGCCGAAATCTCCGGCGCCGCATCGGATCTGCTGCTCGCTCTCTGGCAGCGCAAGCCCCCCACCGACCCGGCCCTCACCTGGGGCGGCGACCGCACCGCCGGCGAGCGCGTATTGGCGGGCCCGCTGGTGCCCTGAGCCGCCGGGTTCAGCCACCCATCAAGTCCGGGGTGACCCCCCCGTCATCCCGGCATGCTCTTGGCCGGGATCTGTCGGAATCGGCTGAGTCGCTGTGGATCCCGGCCACAAGCACGCCGGGATGACAGGGTTTTGGCCGGGATGACGGGGTGCTTGTGGCCGGGATGACGGGGTGTGCCCGTCGTAGTTCTTTCCGGAACTCGGAGAAATTCCGCGCGCGGAAGGAAATTCGGACGGCTCTTTCCCGCTGTCGAATGTCCGCGCGCGGAATTCATTTGCAGTGACCACGCTCGACCGACGACGAAGGCGGCGGCACCGAATGGTGCTGCCGCCCTTGGGTATTCGTCGTGCGGTGCGGTCGCCGGTCAGTTGGCGGCGAGCAGGCCGCCGAGGGCGCGCAGGTGGTCGTGGGCGCCGCCGAGGGCGAATTCATTGTGCTTGGCGGCGGTGAAGTACTGGTTGACGATGTGGTCGCGGTCGATGCCGACGCCGCCGTGCACGTGCACGACGGTGTGGGCGACGCGGTGACCGGCATCGGCGGCCCAGAACTTGGCGGTGTGGACTTCCGCGGTGGCGGGCAGGCCCTCCGACAGCAGCCAGGCGGCCTGCTGGACGGCCAGGCGTACGCCCTGCACGTCGATGTAGGCATCGGCGAGGCGCTGGGCCACGGCCTGGAAGCTGCCGATCTTCTTGCTGAACTGCTCGCGCTCGCGGGCGTAGTCCGCGACCAGCTCGAGACCCTTTTCGAGGGTGCCGAGCTGCAGGGCGGCCAGGCCCAGCCAGGCCCGCTCGAGCAGCCAGTTCAGAATTTCGGCGCCCTGCTCCAGGGTGCCGACCAATTCGGCTGGGGTACCGGCGAATTCGATCTCGGCCTCGGGGGTGCGGTCGGTGACGATCTGGTCCGCGATACGGACCGAGGCGTGCGCCGGGTCGACCAGGAAGACGGCGGGGGAGCCGTCGACGCTGGCGGACACCAGGATTCGCGCCGCCTGCCGGGCGAACGGCACGGTGGTCTTGAGCCCGGTGAGCTGCCAGCCGCCATTGTCCGAGGCGGTGGTGACCGGCTTGGCCGGCTCCCAGTTCCGCTCTTCGGTCAGTGCCGCGGTGAGGATGAGGTCAGCGGTGCCGGCCTGTGCGGCCAGGGCCCGCTGGGCCTCGGTGCCGAACTGCGCCAGCGCGCCCGCGCCGAGCACGATCGACCACAGGTACGGCACGGGGGCGACGGACTTGCCGAGTTCCCGCAGGATCGACGTCTGCTCCAGCACGCCGAAACCGCTGCCGTCCGCCGTTTCCGGCAGGGCCGCTGCCAGCACGCCGGTCTCGGCGAGCGAGCTCCACAGCGATTCGTCGAAGCGCAGCGTGGTGTTCCCGGATGCGTCGGTGTTCTTGTCGAGTTCGCGCAGCCGGTCGGCGGTGACGAGCTTGCCGGTGACCTCGGCGGTCAGGCGGGCCAGATCCTGCTGCGCCTCGGTGAGAGTGAAATCCATGATGGTTACCTCGATTTCAGGGTTAGCGCGCAGCGGCCGGCTGCTTGAGGGCGGTCATGGCGATGATGTCGCGCTGCACCTCGTTGGTGCCGCCGCCGAAGGTGAGGATCAGGCAGGCGCGGTGCATGCGCTCCATGCGGCCGCGCAATTGCGCACCGGCGGAATCCTGGCGCAGGTAGCCCTGCGGTCCGAGCACCTCCATCAGGGCGCGGTAAACCTCGGTGGACAGTTCGGTGCCGTACACCTTGCAGGTGGAGGCATTCCACGGGCGCGGCGCGGCGCCCGCGTCGGCGCCGGAGGCGAGCTCCCAGTTCATCAGCTTCAGGTATTCGACCTTGGCGTGCGTGCGGGCCAGCAGAATCTGCACCCACTCCTGGTCGATGACGCGAGAACCGTTGGAGTTCTTGGTGTTCCGCGCCCACTCGGTGACCTGTGCGACCGCGAGCGACAGCGGTGCGGCGGAGGTCAGCGCGACCCGCTCGTGGTTGAGCTGATTGGTGATCAGCGACCAGCCGCCGTTCTCCGGCCCGACCATATCGGAGTGCTTGACCCGCACGTCCTGGTAGTAGGTGGCGCTGGTGTCCGGCCCGGCCATGGTGTGCACCGGCGTCCAGGAGAAGCCCTCCGCCGTGGTCGGCAGGATGAACATCGAAATGCCCTTGTGCTTCTTGGCGGCCGGATCGGTGCGGGCGGCGAGCCAGATGTAGTCGGCGTAGGCGATGAGGGAGGTCCACATCTTCTGGCCGTTGATGATCCACTCGTCACCGTCGCGGACCGCGCCGGTGCGCAGCGAGGCGAGGTCGGTGCCCGCGCCCGGCTCCGAGTAGCCGATGGCGAAGTGCAGCTGACCGGCGGCGATCTTGGGCAGGAAGAACTTCTTCTGCTCTTCGGTGCCGTAGTGCATGATCGTCGGCGCGACGGAGTTGATGGTCAGGAACGGCACCGGGGCGCCGGCGATGGCGGCCTCGTCGGTGAAGATCAGCTGATCCATGGTGGGCCGGTCCTGGCCGCCGTACTCCTTCGGCCAGCCGAGGGCGAGCCAGCCGTCGCGGCCCATCTCCGCGACGACCTCCCGGTAGACATTGCCTTCGCCGTACTCGCCGGTCTGAGCCGACAGCGCCGCTCGACGTTCCGGAGTGATCAGTTTGGCGAAATACTCACGCAGCTCAGCACGAAGCTGTTCCTGTTGCGGCGTGTATGCGATCCGCATAGCGATACCTCTAGCCTTCTCATCTCTTGAAATTAGGCCCAGCGGGGTTCAGCCGATCATTGCACAGCAGGTGAAACATGTTCCAGTATTGGGTGGTTGTAAGGCCGCGCTTGCTATCCCTGTGGGGCTGGTGTTGTTAGGCTCGGCCCACTGTTGTGGCAAAGGAGTTGGCTATGAAGGTCACTGTTGATCTCGACCAGTGCGAGGCGAACGGAATCTGTGTCGGAATCGCTCCCGACGTGTTCGAACTCGATGATGACGACGTCCTGCACATCATCGGCGCCGAGGTGGCCCCCGGTGATGAGGACGATGTGAAGACGGCGGTCGCGCAGTGCCCCAAGGCCGCTTTGAAGCTGGTCTGAACCCGGCCTTGCTCGCTAGGTGTAACACGTTCTAGAGTCGGCCCGGTGAGCGAAACTGATGTGAGTCTTGCCGGCCGAGTGGCCATCGTCACCGGCGCTGGTGCCGGGCTGGGCCGGGCCGAAGCCCTCGAGCTGGCCCGGGCCGGCGCTTCGGTCATTGTGAACGACCTTGCCGAGAACGACGCGGTCAGCGCAACCCTCGCCGACATCCGCGCGCTCGGCGCCAAGGCCGAATTCGTCGCGGGCAGCATTGCCGAGCGGTCCACCGCCGACGCGCTGCTGCAGACCGCCGAGGAAACCTTCGGCGGACTGGACATCATCGTCAACAATGCCGGTATCACCCGGGACAAGATGCTGTTCAACATGTCCGACGAGGATTTCGACGCCGTCATCGCGGTGCATCTGCGCGGGCACTTCCTGCTCACCCGCAATGCGGGCGCGTACTGGCGGGCCAAGTCGAAGGAAGCGGGTGCGCCGGTCTACGGCCGCATCGTCAACACCTCGTCCGAGGCCGGACTGCTCGGCCCGGCGGGCCAGGCCAATTACGGCGCCGCCAAGGCCGGTATCACCGCGCTGACGCTGTCGGCGTCGCGTGCGCTGTCGGCCTTCGGCGTCACCGCCAATGCGATCGCGCCGCGCGCCCGGACCTCGATGACCGAAAAGGTCTTCTCGGCAGCTCCCGAAGAGGGTCCGGATCCGCTCTCCCCTGATCATGTGGCACGGCTGGTGGCCTTCCTGGCCTCACCGGCCGCCGCGGCCGTCAGTGGACAGCTGTTCGTGGTGTACGGCCCCATGGTGGCGCTCATGGCCGCCCCCATCGTGGAGCAGCGTTTCGACGCCGAGGGGGAGTGGACCCGCGAGGGTCTGGCCGCCTCCCTGGGCGGGTATTTCGCCGAACGTCCTTCCGGCGCCACATTTTCGGCGTCGGCGCTGATGGATCTCGGCTAGTTCAACCCCTTCTCCCGGTCGCGGGGGGTTTCGCCCCCGCGTCCAGGTTGATCACGCGATCAATCATTGGTAGGAATGGGGATCATCTATGTGTGGCGCCTCACAAAGGCGGCACAGCTGTGGTAGTCCTCACGGGGTGAACATGTTCTCGAAACTGGACAGCAGTTCAGAAAGATGACCTGTTCAAAACCGTCGAACCCTTCCCGGAGGGCACTGGAACGTGTTCTAATCTTCGGGCGGGACCGAGATCACATTCAGATCTCGGGTGCTATAGCTAGGCAGGGGCAGGAGGAATCGCAGGAATGAATGATGTCCTCGCCGTACCGTTGCGGGCAGTGGGTGGGTTCTTCGAACTCGCCGGCGCTGTTGCTCGCGCCTTGGTACGGCCACCATTCCAGCGACGCGAATTCGTCGATCAATCCTGGTTTGTCGCCAGCGTCTCGATGGTCCCAACTCTGTTGGTGGCCATTCCTTTCACCGTGCTGGTGCAGTTCACACTCAACATCCTGCTGCGGGAAATCGGCGCGGGCGACCTCGCCGGCGCGGGCGCGGCATTCGGCGCCGTCACCCAGGTCGGGCCCATGGTCACGGTGCTCATCGTGGCCGGCGCCGGCGCGACCGCCATCTGCGCGGATCTCGGCGCCCGAACCATTCGCGAAGAGATCGACGCGATGAAGGTGCTCGGCATCGATCCGATTCAGCGCCTGGTGGTTCCGCGCGTGCTGGCCTCCATGTTCGTGGCCATGCTGCTGAACGGGCTGGTGTGCACCATCGGCATCCTCGGCGGCTTCTTCTTCTCGGTGTACCTGCAGGGTGTCAATCCGGGCGCGTTCGTCAACGGCATCACGCTGCTGACCCATCTGCCCGAAATGGTCATCTCGGAGGTGAAGGCCACCCTGTTCGGTCTCGTCGCCGGACTGGTCGCCTGTTATCTGGGGCTGAATGTCAAAGGCGGTCCGAAGAGCGTGGGCGATGCGGTGAACCAGACCGTCGTCTTCTCCTTCATGGCTCTTTTCGTTATCAACGTGGTGGTAACCGCTGTTGGCATCAAGTTCACGGCAAGGTGATCACATGGCATTCGTGATCAACTCTCGTTTCCCGAAGGTCATGCGGCGCATGCGGCGTACGACCGACGGTCTGGATTCCGTTGGCAATCAAGCGGTCTTCTACGCGCGGTCGCTGGCCTCGGTTCCCAAGGCGCTGGTGCACTATCGCACCGAGACCATCCGGCTCATCGCCGAGATTTCGATGGGCACAGGTGCATTGGCCGTCATCGGCGGCACCGTGATCATCGTCGGATTCCTGACCCTCGCCGCCGGTGGCACCATCGCGGTGCAGGGCTACAGCTCACTCGGCAATATCGGTGTCGAGGCGCTCACCGGCTTCTTCGCGGCGTTCATCAATGTTCGCATTGCGGCGCCGGTCATTTCGGGTATCGGCCTGGCCGCCACGCTCGGCGCCGGTACCACCGCGCAGCTCGGCGCCATGCGCGTCTCGGAAGAGATCGACGCGCTGGAGGTCATGGCCATCCGGCCGGTGCCGTTCCTCGTCGGTACCCGCCTGCTGGCGGGCATGCTCGCGATCATCCCGCTGTACTCGCTGGCCGTCATCGCGTCCTTCATCGCCAGTCGCTTTGCGACAGTGGTGATCTACGGACAGTCCGCCGGTGTGTACGACCACTACTTCGATACATTCCTGATCCCCAGCGATATTCTGTGGTCGTTCGCCCAGGCGATCTTCATGGCCATCGCGGTCATGCTGATCCACACCTACTACGGCTTCCACGCCTCCGGCGGTCCCGTCGGTGTGGGTGTCGCGGTGGGTAACGCGGTTCGTTCCTCGCTGGTCGCGGTCGTCATGGTGACGCTGCTGATCTCCCTTGCCATCTATGGCACGTCCGGCAATTTCCACCTCTCCGGGTAGGCAACGACACATGGTGACTCAACATGACGGGGTAGCGAGCCCGATCGGCGCGCCCTTCGTCGAAAAGCCAAGGCCCAAACGGCCTCTCGAACAACCCTGGGTCGTGCGACTGGCGGGGGTCGGCCTGGTGCTGGCGCTGGTCGCGGTCGTGGTGATCTGCATGGTCAGTTTCTCGGGCGGCTTCCTGAACACCGTCAAGGTGACCGTGGCCGCCCCGCGCAGCGGCCTGGTGCTCGATACGGACGCCAAGGTGAAGATCCGCGGCGTCGAGATCGGCCGCGTCACCGGTGTGAAGAACTCCGGTGACGATGCGCGCATCGAACTGGCGGTGGACCCGGACAAATTGAAGATGGTGCCCGCCAATGCGGTCGTGGACATTCGCTCCACCACCGTCTTCGGTGCGAAGTACATCAACTTCATTGCTCCGCAAGATCCTTCGGCCGATTCGCTGCGCCCCGGTGCGACCGTGCAGGCGCAGGCGGTGACCGTCGAATTCAATACGATCTTCCAGCATCTCAACGATGTGCTCTCGAAAGTGGCGCCGGAGAAGCTGAATGCGACGCTGACGGCGCTGGGTTCGGCGCTGCAGGGACGCGGTCAGAAGCTCGGGCAGCTGCTGTCCGACAGTGACGCCTTCCTGCGCGATATCAACCCGAGCCTGCCCACGCTGCAGGACGACTTCCAGAAGACCACCGCGGTGACCGGCCTCTACGCCGACACCGCGCCGGATCTGCTGAACACCACCAGCAATCTGGTGACCACCAGCGGCACCCTCGTGGACTCCGAGGCGAAGATCGATTCGCTGCTGACCAACCTGATCGGGTTGTCCGGCACCGCGACTCCGATCCTGAACGACACCGTTCCGCCGCTGACCGAAGCGCTGCAACTGCTGCGGCCGACCATCGGGACGCTGAACGAATACCAGTCCGCGATCGGCTGTGTCATCAACGGCATCGGGCCGATGATGCCCATCTACGGTCAGCTTTTCGGCGGCCGTTATCCGGCGGTCTCCATGAACGCCAGCTTCATGCCCGCCGGCGAACCCTACAAGTACCCGGAGGACCTGCCGAAGGTGAACGCCACCGGTGGCCCGCACTGTGAGGGCGTGCTCGATCGCAAGCCCGGCGATGATGCCGGCTATCTGCTCACCGATACCTCGGAGGGCCATATCTTCTCGCCGCCCACCGTGCCGCACATCGCCGGCCCGAGCATCTTCCAGCTGCTGTTCGCCGGACTGCCGGGGGTGAAGTAGGTGAAGTTCGCACCGCGCCCCGTCACCATCAAGCTCGGCATATTCACACTCGTCATGGTTCTGGTCATGGGCATGCTCGGCGTGGTCCTGAGCCAGATGCGGTTCTCCCGGGAGAACGGCTACCACGCGATCTTCACCAATTCGTCGGGCATTCTGCCCGGCGCCAAGGTGCGCATCGCGGGTGTCCCGGTCGGCTCGATCAGCAAGGTGACCGTCGGCAAGGACAAGCTCGCCCACGTCGATTTCGACGTGGACCGCAAGTACCGGCTCTACGCCAGCACGACCGCGACCATCCGCTACGAGAACCTCGTCGGCGACCGGTATCTGGAACTGCTCGAAGGCCCCGGCACCGCGCAGCTGATGTCCAAGGGCTCGACCATGGGCACCGATCGGACCAAGCCGGCGCTGGATCTCGATATGCTGCTCGGCGGCTTCAAACCGCTGCTGCGCGGCCTGGATCCGACACAGGTCAACGACCTGACCGAGGCGCTGCTGCAGGTCTTCCAGGGCCAGGGCGGCACGCTGGTCTCGCTGCTCAACAGCGGCGGGTCCTTCGCCAAGACGCTCGCCGATCGAGATGCCTTGATCGGCAGTGTGATCAACAATCTGAAGACGGTGCTCTCCACCATCGACGATCGGGACAAGGCGTTCGGCACCACGCTGGACGAATTGCAGCGTCTGGTCAGCGGTTTGGCCGCCGACAAGGATCCGATCGGTGACGCGATTCCGCGGATCTCCGGCGCCACCGGCGATCTCACCAATCTGCTCACCGAGGCCCGCCCGGATCTGAAGAACGCGATCGCGCAGCTGGGCCACACCGCGGAGAACGTGGACAACCAGTCCGACGAGATCGAGTGGGTCATTCAGAACCTGCCGGACGCCTACAAGAAGCTGGTGCGTATCGGCTCCTACGGCTCCTTCCTGAATATCTACGTCTGTGGTACTGACTTCCTGGTCGACGGTCCCGACGGCAAGCCGTCGCTGCTCAAGTTGCCCGCTGCGCAGACCAGCGGAAGGTGTGCGAAGTGAACGGAAATCGCCTGATCAATGTGGGCATCATCGGCATCGTGCTGGCGGTGACGATCTCCCTGGCGTCACTGCAGTTCGACCGGTTGCCTTTCCTGGCCAACGGCGCCCACTACACCGCGTACTTCGGTGATGCGGGTGGCCTGCTGCCCGGTGACAATGTGCAGGTCGCGGGCGTCAAGGTCGGTCGCGTGGAGGACGTCAAGCTGGACGGCGCCAAGGTCTCCGTGCGGTTCTCGCTCGATTCCGCCATCGGCCTGGGCACCAAGTCGACCGCCGCCATCAAGACCAATACGGTGCTCGGCCGGAAGTCGCTGGAGGTGACCCCGGTCGGACCGGGCACGCTGCGCTCGAACGATCCGATTCCGTTGGAGCGCACCACTTCTCCGTACTCGCTCAATGACGCGCTCGGTGATCTGTCCACGACGGTCAAGGGCCTGGACATGGGCCAGGTGAATACGACGCTGGATGCCCTGTCCGCGACCTTCAAGGACACTCCCGCGCCGCTGCGGTCCGCGCTGGACGGCATCACCGCGCTGTCGCGCAGTATCAATACCCGCGACCAGGCGCTGACCGATCTGCTCAGCAAGGCGCAGGGCGTCACCAAGGTGCTCGCCGATCGGGCGGACAAGATCAACGCTCTGCTCGTCGACGGCAACAGCCTGCTCGGTGAACTGGATGCCCGGCGTACCGCGCTCGGCCAGATGATCACCTACATCAACCAGCTCGCGCAGCAGCTCACCGGCTTCGTCAACGACAACGAGGCGCAGCTCAAACCGACACTGGACAAACTGAATTCGGTGCTCGGCATGCTGCAGAAGAACAAGCAGAGCCTCTCCGACGCGCTCGACGCCCTCGGCCCGTACGCGGGTGCGCTGGGTGAGCAGGTCGGCAGCGGCCCGTACTTCCAGGCCTACATTTCGAACGCGACCAGTAAGGGCCTCCAGCCCCTGATCGACGCGCTGGTGTGGCCCGAGCATCTGCCCAGTGACCTGAAGTCCTACCTGGACAACGGGAATCAGCAGCCTCCGGGCCTCTACCCGGCGCAGACGGAGCCCGGCAAATGAACGCATTCAAGAACGCCGGCAAGCGTGTCGGCACCCTGCCCCGCTGGGCGAAGATCGTCGCACTGCTGGCCGTCGTGGCCATTGTGGCCGGCATCGGATACTCGGCGCTGACCCGCATCGGCAAGACGCAGATCACCGCGTATTTCCCGTCTACCAGCGGGTTGTACGTCGGTGACCAGGTGCGGGTGCTCGGAGTGCATGTGGGCCGGATCGATTCGGTCGACCCGGGCAAGGACAAGGTCACGGTCAAGATGACCATCGACCGCGGCATCGATCTGCCCGCCGATGCCAAGGCCGTGATCGTGTCGCCGTCGCTGGTGTCCGCGCGCTTCGTCCAGATCGCCCCCGCCTACACCGGTGGACCCAAGATGAAGGACGGTGGGAGCATTCCCATCGAGCACACCGCCGTTCCGGTGGAGTGGGACGACATCAAGGCCGAACTGTCCAAGCTGGCAACCACTCTCGGTCCCGTCGGTGAGGACAAGCAGGGTTCGTTCGGACGCTTCGTCGATACCGCCGCGAACAATCTCGACGGCAATGGCCAGGCGTTCCGCGACACCCTCAAGGAACTGTCCGGCGCGCTGAACACCCTGTCGGACGGACGCACCGACCTGTTCGGGACCATTCGCAATCTGCAGCAGTTCGTGGACGTGCTCTCCAAGAGCGATGACCAGATCGTGCAGTTCGGCGGACGGCTCGCCTCGGTGTCCTCGGTACTCGCGGGCGTCTCCGGCGATCTCGGTGCGGGACTGGACAATCTGGACTCCGCGGTCAGCGATGTGCAGCGCTTCATCGATTCGCGCGGCGGCGCGCTGACCGAGAGCGTGCAGCGGCTGTCCGATGTCACCCAGTTGCTCGTGGACAAGCGCCCCGAACTGGAGCGGGTGCTGCACTCCGGTCCCACCGCGCTGGTCAACTTCTATCAGATCTACAAGCCCGCACTCGGTGCGGTGACCGGTTATCCGGTGCTGACCAACTTCGCCGATCCGCTGAGCTTCCTGTGCGGCTCGGTGGAGGCGCTGGGCGAGAACGACTCCGACAAGTCCGCGAACCTGTGCTCGACGATCCTCGGTCCGGTGCTGCAGAGCATGGCTTTCAACTATCCGAATTTCATGCTCAGCACGCCCACCACCGCGACGGCCTATCCGGAGCAGATCAAGGCCAGTACGCCGGATGTGGCCGCACGGGCCGCCAATCAGGTCGTCGTGCCGAACAACCTTGCCGAGCTGGCTCTTCCGGGAGGCAACTGATGAAGTCCATCATCGGACCCAAGCGGGCGGCGGGACTGGCGATCGGTATCGCGATCGCGCTGGGGGCCACCGGATGTGAATGGGACGGCCTGAACTCGCTGCCCATGCCGGGCACCCAGGGCACCGGCGACGGCTCCTGGCAGGTCAAGATCCAGATGCCGAATGTCACCACGCTGACCCGTAATTCGCCGGTCCGCGTCAATGACGTCACCGTCGGCTCGGTCACCGATATCGAGGTGGAGGGCTGGCACGCGCTGGTCACCATCGGCCTCAACAAGGGCGTCAAGGTGCCTGCCAACGCACTGGCCAAGATCGGCCAGACCAGTCTGCTCGGCAGTAATCATCTGGAGCTGGACCCGCCGACAGACGTTGCGCCGCAAGGGGAATTGAAGGCCGGTGACGTCATCCCGCTGGAGCGGGCGGGCGCCTACCCGACCACCGAGCAGGTGCTGTCCTCGCTGTCGGTCGTGCTCAACGGCGGCGGTATCAGCCAGCTGGAGAACATCACCGGCGAACTGAACAAGGCGCTCGACGGCAATACCGACGCCGTGCGCGATCTGCTGCCGCAGCTGAATACGCTCGCGACCACCCTGGACGGCCAGACCAAGGACATCATCGCCACCATGGGCGGACTGGACCGGTTCGCGGGAGTCCTTGCGCAGCAGAAGGATCAGCTGGCGTCGGCCATCGACAATATCCACCCCGCCCTGACCGTGCTCGCGGACCGGCGGCAGAAGATCACCGAGGCGCTCACCTCGCTCGGCGGTCTCAGCGATGTCATCTCGCAGCTGGTCCAGAAGGGCGGCGACAACCTCACCGCCGATCTGCACAACATCGGGCCCGTGCTGCAGACGATCGGCGATACCGGCGAAAACCTCAGCAAGGCACTCGGAATGCTGCTCACCTTCCCGTTCTCCATGCACGATATGGACGGTGCGGTGCGCGGCGACTACCTCAATGTGAAGATCACCTTCGACCTCACCTCGGCGCGACTGACGAAGAACTTCCTCATCGGCACTCCGCTCGGACCGCGGTACACCGGTGTGGAGGGTGCGCTCGGCCAGCAGGGCGGTACCCCCGGTGATCCCGTGGATCCGAAGGTTGCTCCGCTGCAGCCGAAGCCGGAGTCACAGCAGCCGAGTATTCCCGGCCTGCCGCCTATTCCGGGTCTGCCCGCGATTCCGGGGATCACCGTGCCGCAAGGGAGTGGAAAGTGAAACTCACCCGGTTCGTCAAGATCCAGCTGATCATCTTCTCCGTGCTGACCCTCATCGGTCTCTCGGTCATGGGCGGCCAGTACATCAAGATTCCGGCCATGTTCGGCATCGGACGCTATGACGTGACGGTGCTGCTGCAGGCCACCGGCGGGCTCTACGAGAACGCCAATGTGGCCTACCGCGGCACCAATATCGGCAAGGTGCAGGAGGTTCGGCTCACGCCGGACGGTGTCGCCGCCAAACTGTCCATCGACAGCGACTACAAGATCCCGTCCGATGTGGACGCCTGGGTCAAGAGTGTGTCCGCGATCGGTGAGCAGTACGTGGACCTGGTGCCGGTCGATAATCCCCAGGGCGGCAACCTGAAAGACGGTTCGGTCATTCAGGTCGATCGCACCAAGCTGCCGCAGGATGTCGGCACGCTGCTCGACCAGACCGACCGGTTGCTCAGCAGTGTCGCCGATACCAAGCTGCGCCAGGTCATCGACGACGCCTTCACCGCCTTCGACGGCGCCGGCCCGGATCTGCAGAAGTTCATCGACTCCGCATCGCTGCTGGTGCAGGAGGCGAAGAACAATACCGACGCCACCAAGGATCTGATCGACAAGATCGGCCCGCTGCTGGACACCCAGGTGCAGTCCGACTCGTCCATCCGGGAGTGGACCAAGGACCTGTCCACCGTGACAGATCAACTGCGCCAGCATGATCCGGCGTTGCGCAGTGTCCTCACCAAGGCGCCCGGCACCCTCTCGAGCGCCACCAAGCTGTTCCAGGACATGAAGCCGACGCTGCCGCTGCTCGCCCGCAATCTGGCGAGCGTCGGGCAGGTCAGCTACATCTACAACCCGAGCATCGAGCAGCTGCTGGTGGTCTTCCCGCCGCTGATCGCCGGACTGCTCTCCGTCGCGACGAACGGCCCGACCGAGTACGGCGCCATGGTCGACTTCATGGTCAGCGTCAACGACCCGCAGGGCTGTCAGACCGGCTTCCTGCCGGCCGATCAGCGGCGCTCGGCCGCCCTGCGCGATCATCCGGACACCCCGGCCGGGCTGTACTGCAAGGTGGCGCAGAACGCGCCGTTCGACGTCCGCGGTATCCGCAATACGCCGTGTATGGAATTCCCGGGCAAGCGCGCGCCCACGCCGGAACTGTGCCGTGACCCGCAGGGCTACCAGCCCGAGGGTGACAACCCGCAGTCCGGCCCGCCGCACCCGGTCGCGCCGGCGAGCGACACCACCCCGGGAGCACCCAACGGGACCCAACCGGCCTCGGTGGAAGAACGTCCGTACGATCCGAAGAGCGGAACCGTCCTCGATCAGGACGGCCGGTCCTTGCGGATCACCAATGTCGGAGCCGACGGCTCCGGCGTGGTGCCGGCCAGCCTGACATCTATGGTCCAGGAGCAGTTGAAATGAGTGAAACCAGCGGGGTGAACAAGCGGACCCGGCGACGCGCCATACGGTCGGAGGGCCCGCCGCCGGACGAACCGGGAACCACACAGGTGTTCGTAGCCCAGGTTCCCGCGGCGGCCACCCCGCTGGTCGAGGACGCCGCGGCCGAGCCGGCCGCGGCGGAGAGCACGGCCGCGGTGGTGGAGGACGCGCCTCCGGCCGCGCTCGACGCCGATGCCGTCGTCGAGGATGCCGCAGCCGCACCCACCGCGGGCGAGTCCGCCGAATCCGAAGCGCCCGCAGCTGTTTCGGCCCAGGCGACCGGCCGCTGGCAGTGGGCCGTGGCGGCGGCAGCGCTCGTGCTGGCCGTGGCGGTGGGCGCCGCGACCGTGTGGATGGGCATGCAGCGCAACGATCTTGCCGATCAGGCGGCGATGCGCGCGGACTACGTGCAGACCGCCAAGCAGGCCATGATCAATATTACGAATATCAGCGCCGACACCGCTCAGGACGACATCAAGCGGGTGCTGCAGGTGACCTCGGGCGATCTCGCGACCGAATACACCCAGCGCAAGGACGATTACGCGGCGATCGTGCAGAAGGCCGCGGTGCACGCCAAGGGCGAGGTCATCGAGGCCGCCCTGCAGAGCTCCGACGATCAGTCCGCGATCGTGCTGGTCGCGGTCAAGCAGGTGCTGACCAATGCCGGCTCGGATGCCCCGCAGCAGCGCCAGTTCCGCTTCAAGGTGACCCTGGCCCGCAATGACAAGGGGATCACGGCGACCGGAATGGAGATGGTGGTATGAGCCCGAAACTGCGTTTCCGCCCGAAACTCGGTGTGAGTCTGCGCAATGTGAGTCTGCGCAATCTGCTGATCGTGGGCGGCGCGCTCACCCTGCTGGTCGCCAGCCTCGCCGCCGGATCGTGGGTCGGCTACGGCTGGTGGCAGGACCGGAGCGTGGCCTCGGCCCGCGACGACTCCACGATCGTCGCCAAGCGCACGGTCGAGGGCATGTTCGGCTACGACTACCACACCATCGACGACCAGATGAAGAAGGTGACCGGGGATATGACCCCGGACTTCAAGGCGGACTGGATGAAGGTGACCAATTCGGTCCTCGCACCCGGCGCCAAGGACAAGGAACTCGTCGTCCAGGCCACGGTGGTGGAGACCGGCGTGATCAGCTCCAGCGCCGACCACACCGAGATCATGATCTTCCTGAACCAGAAGAGCAGCGGCAAGGACGCGAGCAAGGGCACCTACGACGCCAGTCGTCTCCGGGTCAAGATGGATCACAAGGGCGGCCACTGGCTGGTGGCGGACGTCAACCCGATCTAGCCTGCCGTACAACAGCATTCACTTCAGGGCGCCGCGATCGCGGCGCCCTGAAGCTTTCTGCCGGTGTCTCTAGCGCTGCATGTCCGGATCGACGTCGTCGTCGGACAGCAGGGCGCTGCCGGCGACCCGATCCTGCGCCAGGGCGTCGAGGAAGGCGCGGGCCCAGCGGTCCACGTCGTGGGTGAGAACCTGCCTGCGCAGGGAGCGCATGCGGCGGCGGCGGGTGTCGCGATCATCTTCGATGGCGGAGACGATGGCGTCCTTGACGCTGTCCAGGTCGTGCGGGTTGCACAGGTAGGCCTGGCGCAATTCCGCTGCCGCACCGGTGAATTCGCTCAGCACCAGCGCGCCGCTGAGGCCGCCCTGGCAGGCCACGTACTCCTTGGCCACCAGATTCATGCCGTCGCGCAGCGGGGTCACCAGCATGACGTCGGCGGCCACGAAGAACGAGAGCAGTTCCTCGCGGGGGATCGGGCGGTGCAGGTAGTGCACCACCGGATAGCCCACGCGGGCGTACTCGCCGTTGATGCGGCCGACCTGGCGTTCGATATCGCCGCGCATCTGGATATAGGACTCCACCCGCTCGCGGCTCGGTGTGGCCAGCTGCACCACCACCGTGTCGGCGGGATCTATCCGGCCCTCCTGCAGCAGCTCCTCGAGCGCGGCCAGGCGGATATCGATGCCCTTGGTGTAGTCCAGGCGGTCGACGCCGAGCAGGATGGTCTTCGGATTGCCCAGCTCCGCACGGATTTTCGAGGCCCGCTCGCGCACGCTGCGGCGGCGCGACATCTCGTCCAGTTCAGTGGAGGTGATGGAGATGGGGAACGCGCCCACCCGCACGGTGCGGAAACCCACCTGCACCACACCGAGTTTCGAGCGCACACCCACGCTGCCGCGGGAAGTCGGTTGCCCGGCAAGCCTTCTCGCCAGGTAGAGGAAGTTCTGCGCGCCCCCGGGGAGGTGGAATCCGATCAGGTCGGCGCCCAGCAATCCCTCGACGATCTCTGTGCGCCAAGGCATTTGCATGAACAGCTCGACCGGCGGGAACGGAATGTGCAGGAAGAAGCCGATGGTCAGATCCGGGCGCAGCATGCGCAGCATCTTCGGGACCAGCTGCAGCTGATAGTCCTGTACCCAGACGGTGGCGCCCTCGGCGGCCACCTTCGCGGTGTATTCGGCGAAACGGCGGTTCACCTGCACGTATGCCTGCCACCACTTGCGGTCGTAGACCGGGCGCACGATCACATCGTGATACAGCGGCCACAGGGTGCCATTGGAGAAACCCTCGTAGTAGTCGGCGACCTCATCGGCCGAGAGCGGTACCGGATGCAATTCCAGCCCGTCTTCGACGATCGGGTCCATCTCGACATCGGGGACGCCCGCCCAGCCCACCCAGGCGCCCTTGTTGTTGCGCAGCACCGGTTCCAGAGCGGTCACCAGGCCGCCGGGACTGCGTTTCCAGCGTGTGGTGCCGTCCGGCAGCTTCTCGAGGTCGACCGGTAACCGGTTGGCGACTACGACGAAACCTGAACCGGCGCTATCCGGGTTCACAGGCTCATTCGCCCCGCGTGGCGGGAGCGATGCCGAGCATCGACAGGAGCATGCGGCATTCGTCTGCGTCGGTGGCGTACGCGGCCACTACGCGCTGGGCCTGACGTGCGGTTTCGTCGGCGAGTGGTTCCAGATCGTCGTCCGCGATGTCTTTGGCGCTGCTGTTCGCGGCCATCATCATGTCCTCTCGGGGATGTCTGCTCAGCTTACGAGGAACCCATCCTATCTGGATGCCTCACAGGAACTGGTCCCTCGGTGGACAGCGAGCTCGAAACGCAATACGGGCCGCGGACGATTTCCCTGCGTCCGGTCCCGTCCGAGAGCGGGGCGATACGGTGGGGCGATATCGGAGTAGCTCCACATCGATGAAGGGGTCGCAGCAATGCCGTTGGCCACGGTGCACGGAATCTCGTTGAACTACCAGGTCAAAGGGTCCGGTCCGCTGGTCGTCATGATCATGGGGACGGGGAGCCCGGGACGGGTGTGGGAACTGCACCAGGTGCCCGCGCTGGTGGCGGCCGGATACAAGGTGTGCACGTTCGACAATCGAGGCATCGCACCGTCCTTCGAGGCCGCCCAGGGCATGACCATCGACGATCTGGTGGGCGATACCGCCGGGCTCATCGAATTCCTCGGCGAGGGACCGGCCCTGGTGGTCGGGCAGTCCATGGGCTCGCGGGTGGCGCAGGAATTGGCGCTCGCCCGGCCGGATCTGGTGCGCAAGGCCGTCTTCATGGCCGGGCACGCACGGCTCGACCAGCTGCAGAAGACGCTGTCGCTCGGTGAGCACGAGCTGGACGCCTCCGGTGTGCGGCTGCCCGCCAAGTACGACGCGGCCGTCACCGCGCTCATGAACCTGTCTCCGGCGACCCTGGCGGACCCGCACGCGGGCCGCGACTGGCTGGACCTGTTCGAATTCACCGGCGGCCCGGCGACGCCCGGTGTGCGCGCACAGCGGCGGATGGATCACGACTTCGACCGCACGGCCGCCTACGGCAAGATCACCGTGCCCTGTCTGTCCCTCGGATTCGCCGATGACCGGATGATTCCGCCGTACCTGTCCCGCGAGGTCGCCGACGCCATTCCGGGCGCGCGCTACCAAGAGGTCCCGGATGCCGGGCACTACGGCTACCTGGAACGACCCGAGATCGTGAACAAGATCCTGCTGGAATTCTTCGCGGGCTGAAGGTAACCGCCCAGGCGTAACGTCCGCCTTGCTAGGGTCGAATCAACGTCGGGGGTTCGTCCTTGCGCTGCGGTACCCAAACCCAGCGGTCGGATGGTCCTTCAGCGTTCCTGTACACAGCGCCAGTATCCAGTGAGGTGAAATGAGCACCAATCCTTTCGATGACGAAGACGGCCGGTTCTTCGTCCTGGTCAACGACGAGGAACAGCATTCCCTGTGGCCGGCCTTCGCCGAGGTTCCGGCGGGTTGGCGGGTCGTGTTCGGCGAGGACTCGCGCGCCGCATGCGTCGAGTACGTCGAGAAGAATTGGACGGATATGCGTCCCAAGAGCCTTCGCGATGCCATGGCCGCCGATGACGCGGCACGTCAGGCGGCGCAGTCCTGATATTGGCGGTTGACCCGATACTGCGCAGGAACGGTTCCGGATGCGGCAGGTGGCGCCACAAGCGCCCCTGACGCAGTTCGGCTCGTCTCCTGACGGCTATCGATCGGCCCGGACGTCGGCTTTTCCGCGCAGCCGACCCACCCGGTTATGATCGACACCGCCTTCGCCTCTTTAGCTCAGTGGTAGAGCACTCGCCTTGTAAGCGAAAGGTCGTCAGTTCAATCCTGACAAGGGGCTCTGAACCGCCTTCCCGGGACTTCAACGGTCACTGGGGAGGCGGTTACGTTTTGCGCCGGGTCCGCGTTGATCGCTGGATCAGTTCGTGTCCACGCCTCCCAGGAAACTCCCAGCGGAGGTCCAGGAACTTTGACGCCCGAGGCAGCAGGATGAGGTCATGACAGGTGTGCCCGCGCCCCGTGAGGCCGAAGCCAAAGTGCTGGTGGTCGATGACGAACCGATGATCGTCGAGTTGTTGTCGGTGAGTTTGCGTTATCAGGGGTTCGAGGTGGCTACGGCCAGTAGTGGGACCGAGGGGCTGGATCGGGCGCGGATGTTCCGGCCGGATGCGCTCATCGTGGATGTGATGATGCCGGGGATGGACGGTTTCGGGCTGCTGCGGCGGTTGCGGGCGGACGGGATCGATGCCCCGGTGCTGTTCCTGACCGCGCGTGACGAGGTCGAGGACAAGATCACCGGATTGACCCTCGGCGCCGACGATTACGTGACCAAGCCGTTCAGCCTCGAGGAAGTGGTGGCCCGGCTGCGGGTGATCCTGCGGCGGGCGGGACGTGCCGCGCCGGAGGAGAAGTCGTCGCGGCTGCGGTTCGCCGATATCGAACTCGACGACGATACGCACGAGGTGTGGAAGGCTGGGGAGCCGATTCCGTTGTCGCCCACCGAATTCACGCTGCTGCGCTACTTCATGGTCAATGCCGGCACGGTGCTGAGCAAGCCGCGCATTCTGGATCACGTGTGGCGCTACGACTTCGGCGGTGAGGTCGGCGTGGTCGAGACCTATGTGTCCTACCTGCGGAAGAAGGTGGATACCGGGCCGGATCGGCTCATCCACACTTTGCGCGGGGTCGGTTACGTCATGAGGGAGCCGCATCGCAGGTCGGCTGCGAAGTGAGCCCACGCGCCCGGCTGTCGGATCGGCTCGCGGCCGTTCCGCTGCGAACCACGCTGGCGCTGGCGCTGGTTTCGCTGGCCGGGCTCGGATTGCTGGTCTCCGGTCTGGCCGTGACCTCACTCATGCGCAATGTGCTGCTGGGGCGGCTCGATCAGTCGCTCTACGATGCCGCGCACGGCTGGGCGCAGCCGGGGCTCACGCGCCCGGAGCCGCTGCCCACGCCGCCCGGCAAGCGGGAGCGGCCCGCGCAATTGCTCTATGTGCGCGTGGTGGATTCGTCCGGCAATCTGGTGCTGCACCTCGACGTGGGTTCGACGGAGCCCGATGTGCCCGCCGATCTCGGCCACCACCCCATCACCGTCGGCTCGATCGGTGACGGCGGCGAGCAGTGGCGGATCATGCGCACCACCAACCAATACGGCACCAGCACAGTCGGATTGCGGCTCGATGAGACCAAGGGCATTCTCGACCGGCTGATTCTGCTGCAGGCGGTGATCGGGGCGCTGGTGCTGGCGGCCCTGGCTGTTGTTGCGCGCCTGGTCATCCGGCGAAGTCTGAAGCCCCTGGGCGAAGTCGAGAGAACGGCGGCCGCCATTGCCGGCGGTGATCTGCATCAGCGAGTTCCGGTGCGCGGCAACGACACCGAGGTGGATCATCTGTCGCAATCGCTGAACACCATGCTGACCCAGATTCAGCAGGCGTTCGCGGCGACCGAGGCCTCCGAGGAGGGTGCGCGCCGGTCCGAGGCCAAGATGCGGCGGTTCATCGCCGATGCCAGTCATGAATTGCGCACGCCGCTGACCACCATCAAGGGGTTCTCGGAGCTGTATCGGCAGGGCGCGATCACCGAGCCCGGCATGCTCATGAATCGCATCGAGAGCGAATCCAAGCGGATGAGCCTGCTGGTGGAGGATCTGCTCATGCTGGCCCGGCTGGACGCGCAGCGGCCCGTCGAGCGGCGGCCGGTGGATCTGCTGGCGCTGGCCAGCGATGCGGTGCACAATGCCCGCGCACAGGCGGCGGTGCAGAATCCGGATGCGGAACCGCGCCCGATCGATCTGGAGATCCGTTCCGGCACGGGCACTCTGGAGATCGCGGGTGACGAGGCGCGACTGCGGCAGATCCTCGGCAATCTGGTGAGCAATGCCCTGGTGCACACCCCGCCCGATGCGGCGGTCACAGTGCGGCTCACGCCCTCCGAGCAGGAGGTGCTGATCGAGGTCATCGATACCGGGCCCGGCCTGGAGCCCGAACAGGCCGAGCGGGTCTTCGAACGCTTCTATCGCACCGACAGCTCCCGCAGTCGCGTGAGCGGCGGTACCGGACTGGGACTTTCGATCGTGCAGGCCCTGGTCACCGCGCACGACGGCGCGGTGTCCGTGGCCAGCACACCGGGCGCGGGCACCACGTTCAGCGTGTGCCTGCCCCGGACGGGTCAGTCGGGGACGTTGGCGCCGTAGCCGAGATCGCGCAGCGCCTGCTTGATCTTGGCCTGCGCCTCGTCCATGGATTCCTTGCTCGGCTCCGGATCGGCGCCGGTGATATCGAAGTCACCGAGTTCGAACGCCGGGAACACGTGCAGGTGCAGATGCGGCACCTCCAGCCCGGCGATGAGCAGGCCCGCGCGCGGGGCGTCCCAGGCCGCGCGGACGGCTTTACCGATGCGCTGGGCGACGGTGGTCATCCGGGAGAAGGTTTCGGGGTCGAGGTCCTGCCACTGGTCGATCTCCTTGCGCGGCACGACCAGGGTGTGCCCCTGCGTTACCGGGGCGATGGTCAGGAAAGCGACGAATTCATCGTCCTCCCAGACGAACCGCCCCGGCAGCTGACCTTCGATGATCAATGAGAAAACAGAAGCCATGCTCTATATTCTGCCCTTCGCTTCGCTGCGGGCGGGGTCGTGGCCCTGTTACCCCGTTCTTCCCTCACTGCGCTCGCCGCTGCGCGGCATTGCTCCGCTCAGTCCAGAACGGG
This sequence comes from Nocardia sp. NBC_01327, assembly GCF_035958815.1. Lineage (NCBI taxonomy): Bacteria > Bacillati > Actinomycetota > Actinomycetes > Mycobacteriales > Nocardiaceae > Nocardia > Nocardia sp. NBC_01327. The sequence goes on from NZ_CP108383.1 coordinate 1,151,710, forward strand.
GCGGGCCACGACCTTGGAGGGGGCGGAACCGGGGTGGGGCCGTGAACCGGCCGTGAGCACGTGGAGGGGAATGTCGGGGGCGTGCGCGAACCGCCCGGTGGCGAGCTCCGGGCACGCTTTAAGCTGTCTGCCGTGCGCGTACTCGTCATCGGTTCCGGAGCCCGTGAACATGCCCTCGCCCTGGCTCTGCGCCGGGACCCGGCGGTGACCGCGGTGGCGGTCGCGCCCGGTAATGCGGGGATTGCTCAACATGTCGAGGTGCGGGCGGTCGATCCCAGCTCCGGCGACGAGGTGGTCGCGCTGGCGCGGGAGTTGCAGTCCGACCTGGTGGTGATCGGTCCCGAGGTGCCGCTGGTGCTCGGTGTGGCCGATGCGGTGCGGGCCGCGGGCATTGCGGCCTTCGGGCCGTCGGCCGCCGCCGCGCGCATCGAGGGGTCCAAGGCTTTCGCCAAGGACGTCATGAACGCCGCGGGCGTGCGTACCGCGCACAGTGAGATCGTCGATCATCCGGGTGAGCTCGATGCCGCGCTCGATCGCTTCGGACCCACCTGGGTCGTGAAGGACGACGGGCTGGCCGCGGGCAAGGGCGTGGTGGTGACCGCCGATCGCCGGATCGCGCGTGACCACGGCGCGGAGCTGCTGGAGAACGGGCATCCGGTGCTGCTGGAGTCCTTCCTCGACGGTCCCGAGGTGTCGCTGTTCTGTCTTGTCGACGGCGAGAATGTGGTGGCGCTGCTGCCCGCCCAGGACCACAAGCGGGTCGGCGACGGCGATACCGGGCCCAATACCGGCGGCATGGGCGCGTACACGCCGCTGCCGTGGCTGACCGACGAGACGCTGCAGGCCATTGTCGACGATGTGGTGAAACCCGTTGCGGCCGAAATGGTCCGGCGCGGCGTGCCGTTCAGCGGCCTGCTGTACGCGGGGCTGGCCATCGGCCGGTCCGGGCCCGCGGTCATCGAATTCAACTGCCGCTTCGGCGATCCCGAGACCCAGGCCGTGCTGGCCCTGCTGGACAGCCCGCTCGGCGAGCTGCTGCACGCCACCGCCACCGGCACCCTCGATCAGGTCGCGCCGCCGCGCTGGAAGGACGGTTCGGCCGTCACCGTGGTGCTGGCCGCCGAGAACTACCCGGGGCGGCCGCGCAGCGGCGATGTCCTCTCGGGAGCCGAATCCTCCGGCGCCGGAACCGAATCCGAGGTGCTGCACGCCGGTACCGCGCAGCGTGCGGACGGCTCGATCGTCTCCGCGGGCGGGCGTGTGCTGGCCATTGTCGGGCAGGGCGCCGACCTCGCCGAGGCCCGCAAGAACGCCTACGACCGGCTCGCGGGCATCAAACTCCCGGGCGGCCACTACCGCACCGATATCGCCCTGGCCGCCACCGAGGGGCGGATCACCGTCCCCGCACCGGCGGTCTGACACCGAACTCCTTCGGCCCCTTACGGATTCCGTGAGGGGCCGAAGTTCTGTCCAGGTGGCTCAGGGGGTCAGCTGGATGCCGCGCTGGGCCAGCCACGGCTGCGGGTCCACGTGCTGGCCGTTGATGATGATCTCGAAATGCAGGTGCGGGCCGGTGGAGTCGCCGCGATTGCCGATGCGGGCGATCTGCATGCCGGCCGGGACGCGTTCGCCGACCGAGACGAAGAAGTCGTACATGTGGCCGTAGACGGAGATGGTGCCGTCATCGTGCCGGATACGCACCCACAGCCCGAAGCCCTGCGCCGGGCCCGCGTCGATGACCGTGCCCGCCGCGACCGCGTAGATCGGCGAACCGATCGGGGCGGCGATATCCACGCCCGCGTGGAAGGTGCCCCAGCGTGATCCGAATCCCGAGGTGAACGAGCCCTTCGCGGGGAGCGCGAAGCCGCCGATGCCGGGGATCGCGAATCCGGGCGGCAGGGTGGCGTCGGGGGCGGGTGTCGTGACCATCCACGGCTGCGGCTGACCGGACACCGCCGCGGCGGCTTCGGCCTTGGCCCGATCCAGGGTGTCGCGCGCGGCGGCGGAGACCACCGCCGACTCCCGCAGTCGCTCACCGTTGCTGATGGCATCGAGGTAGCGCTTCGTCGATGCGGGCACGGTATGTATCTGCAGCGGATTCGCCACCGGAACCCGCAGTGCCGTACCGGGTTCCACGGCGGCATCGATCGGAATGGCCCCCAGCGCACTGTCCGCCCCCGCGAAGACGAGCACCGCCACCACCCCGCCGATCAGGACCCGATGTCTGATCGCCCATGCCCGGGTCACCGGCCACTGCTGCCGTGCCTCGGCCTTCGTCTGCTCGACCAGCGCCCCGAACTCCGCCCGGGACCGTGGCCGCCGCGCCCACATGTCGACGCCCCGGGCGCGCACTATCGGCAGCTGTCCCCGCGCCCGTGCGGCGCCTCTCATCGATGCGTGCCCCGCCCGCGCCGCGTATTCGCGCAGCCGTGACGGCGGCTCCTCCGGCCCGGACAGGTGCGCTCTGACGCCCGGGGTATATCTGTCCACCCCGGCCCGGAACCCTTGCGCGTGCCGCTCGGAGTCGGCCCCGGTCTCCGATTCCGCGAACTCGGTCTCCGGGAGATTCACGGCATCGTTCCCGGCCGCCGACTCCTCGCGTCCCGGATCCGTGGCGGCGGGTGTCGCCGGTGCGTCGCCGTTCGCGCTGGTCCTGTCGGTGACGGCGGTCGATAGTCGTGCTGCCGAGTCCTCCTCGGCAGCTGCTGGTCCCCCCTGCATGCGAGCCTCCTCAGGCATTCCGGCGGCCATCTGCGGACAGCCGGGGGAGCGGGTGCTCTACCGTCTGTCGAGTGCGTATCGAATCTCGCCGGTCGACCATTCCACCTTTTTACGTGATGGATGTCTGGAAGGCAGCAGCTGAACGGGCGCGTTCCCACGGGGACGTTTTGGTATTGGCCGCGGGGCAGCCGTCCACGCCGGCCCCGCAGGCGGTATTGCGGGCCACCAAGGCGGCCATGGATTCCGAATTGCTCGGGTACACCGAGACTTTCGGGATCCTGCCGCTGCGGGAGGCCATTGCCGAGCATCATCGGAGCACCTACGGGGTCCAGGTGAGCGCCGAGGACGTGGTGGTGACGACCGGATCCTCCGGCGCGTTCACCCTGCTGTTCCTGGCCGCGTTCGATCTCGGGGACACCGTGGTGGTGGCGCGGCCGGGATATCCCGCCTACCGCAATACCCTCACCGCGCTGGGTTGCCGGGTGGTCGAGCTCGATTGCGGCCCGGAGACGCGTTTTCAGCCCACCGTGGCCATGCTCGAGGCGCTGCCGGAGCCGCCCGCGGGCCTGATCGTGGCGAGTCCGGCCAATCCGACCGGGACCATGATCGCCCCGTCGGAGCTGGCCGCGCTGGCGCGCTGGTGCGATGCGCACGGGACGCTGCTCATCTCGGACGAGATCTACCACGGGATCGTCTATGACACGGCGCTGTCCACGAGCACTGAACCGACCTCCTCCGCATGGGAGACCTCCCGTGAATCGGTGGTCATCGGATCGGTGTCCAAATACTTCTCCATGACGGGCTGGCGGCTCGGCTGGATGCTGGTGCCGGAGACCATGCGCCCGGCGCTGCAGCGGCTCGCCTCGAATATGACCGTATGCCCGCCCGCTATTTCGCAGTTCGCGGCCGTGCACGCTTTCGGCGCGGAGGCCAAGGCCGAACTCGACGGGCATGTGGCCCGCTATGCCGCCAATCGGCAGTTGCTGCTGACCGGTCTGCCGAAATTGGGCATCACCGATCTGGCTCCGGCGGACGGCGCCTTCTACGCATACGCGGATATTGCTCACCTGACCGATGATTCGATGCGATGGTGTACCGAGGTGCTCGACCACACGGGGGTGGCGCTTGCCCCGGGCATCGACTTCGACACGGTCAGCGGCACCCATACGGTGCGCTTCTCGTTCGCCGGAGCGAGCGCCGATATCGAAGAAGCACTGGACCGGTTGGAACGCTATCTGGCCTGAATTAGTCGCCGGAACGCCGTTCGAACCGGAATCACCACAGATCGCACAGATTTGGGTCAGATGAACCGATGATGACTGGCACGATTGCATCCGTGACCACTGCGACGACTCCGAAAGGCGAGAAGCGTCGCCAAGCGCTCGTGTGCGCTGCCGCCGAGCTGCTCCTCGAGGGCGGCTTCGAGGCCGTACGACACCGCTCGGTGGCGACGCGCGCGGATCTGCCGCTGGCGTCCACCACCTACTACTTCGAATCGCTGGAGGATCTGATCGCGCGTGCGGTCGAATTCTCCGGCAATGCCGAACTCGATGCCATGCGCCGCCGGGTCGGCGAGGTGACCCACCGCCGGCGCGGCGCCGAGGCGACCGTGGATCTGGTCCTGGATCTGCTCGTCGGCCCGGATATGGCCGACGAGGACGCGCGCGGCCAGCTCATCGCCCGCTACGAGCGCTCGGTGGCCTCCGCCCGCCATCCGGAGCTACGCGAAGTGCAGTTCCGACTACGCGCCCAGCTCGACGAACTGCTCGCCGACGTCCTGCGCCGCTCCGATCGCGTCGTACGCCCGGAACAGACCCGCCGGCTCGTGGCCGTGGTCGACGGCGCGGTGGTGACCGCACTCGGCGAACCCGATCCCCAGCCCCGGCGAATGGCCCGGGGCGCACTGCTGGAAGTGATCGACGTCGTCGCCCCGCCCGCCTAGAAATCGCGTCCTGCGGGGCCGGTAAGCTGGCACAACGTGAGCTCTGTGCCGAACGTCCTCGCTACTCGTTATGCCAGCCCCGCGCTGGTTCGGTTGTGGTCGCCCGAGAACAAGATCGTTCTCGAGCGGCGACTGTGGCTGGAGGTGCTGCGCGCTCAGTCCGAGCTGGGTATCGAGGTTCCGGCCGGGGTGGTCGAGGATTACGAGCGGGTGGTCGATCAGGTCGATCTGAAGTCGATCGCCGAGCGGGAGCGCGTGACCCGGCACGATGTGAAGGCGCGGATCGAGGAGTTCAATGCCCTTGCCGGGCATGAGCATGTGCACAAGGGCATGACCTCGCGCGACCTCACCGAGAATGTCGAGCAGCTGCAGATCCGGCTCTCGCTGGAGCACGTGTACGCGCACGGCGTGGCGATCGCGGCCCGGCTGACCGAGCGGGCCGCCGAGTACCAGTCGCTGGTGATGGCCGGCCGCTCGCACAATGTGGCGGCGCAGGCCACCACCCTCGGTAAGCGTTTCGCCTCCGCGGCCGATGAGCTGCTCATCGCGCTCACCCGCGTGCAGGAGCTGATCGACCGCTATCCGCTGCGCGGTATCAAGGGCCCGATGGGCACCGCGCAGGACATGCTCGATCTGCTGGACGGCGATGCGGCCAAGCTGGCGCAGCTGGAGCAGAAGGTGGCGCACCACCTCGGTTTCAAGAATGTCTTCACCAGTGTCGGCCAGGTGTACCCGCGCTCGCTGGATCACGATGTGCTCTCCGCCCTGGTCCAGATCGGTGCGGGCCCTTCGTCTTTCGCGCACACCATTCGCCTGATGGCCGGCAACGAACTCGTCACCGAGGGCTTCCAGAAGGGGCAGGTCGGTTCCTCGGCCATGCCGCACAAGATGAACTCCCGTTCCGCCGAGCGGGTCAACGGCCTGCAGGTCGTGCTGCGCGGCTACGCCTCCATGGGCGCCGAGCTGGCGGGCGCGCAGTGGAACGAGGGCGATGTGTTCTGCTCGGTGGTGCGCCGGGTCGCGCTGCCGGACGCCTTCTTCGCCGTCGACGGCATGATGGAGACCTTCCTGACCATCCTGGCCGAATTCGGCGCCTATCCGGCCGTCATCGGCCGTGAGCTGGATCGGTACCTGCCGTTCCTGGCCACCACCCGCCTGCTGATGGCGGCGGTCCGGGCCGGTGTGGGCCGGGAGACCGCGCACGAGGTCATCAAGGAGCACGCCGTGGCCGTGGCCCTGGACATGCGTGAGCAGGGCCGGGAGCCCGATCTGCTGGATCGCCTGGCCGCCGACGACCGCATGCCGCTGGATCGTGCCGCCCTGGACGCGGCGCTGGCCGATCGCTCCGCCTTCATCGGCGCGGCCGAGGCGCAGACCGCCGCGGTCATCGCGCAGGTGCAGAAGCTGGTCGACGCCAATCCGGAGGCCGCGCGCTACACCCCGGCCCCGATTCTGTAGGGACCGGCGAACTTTCGCTTCTCGACCCCGGCCGATCGGTCCGGGGTCGAGGTGTTTCTGGCAGGCTGCGGGTATGAATCCGTACACGATCTTCGCCGAAATCGTCGCCGGGCAGGCGCCTGCCAGCAAGGTGTACGAGGACGATGATGTGCTGGCGTTCATGGACATTCGTCCGGTGACGCCGGGGCATCTGCTGGTGATTCCGAAGATTCCGGCGCGCAGTCTGGCCGAACTGGATCCGGCCATGGGCGGCAAGCTCTTTCGGGTCGGGCAGCAGTTGGCGGCGGCGCTGCGCGCGTCCGAGGTGCAGTGCGACGGGGTGAACTTCTTCCTCGCAGACGGTGTCACAGCGGGGCAGGAGGTGTTCCATGTGCACCTGCATGTGATCCCGCGTACTCCGGGCGACGGTTTCGGGCTGCGGGCGCGGCCTACGTCACCGGTCCGTGCGGACCTGGATTACCTGGCCGGATCTATTCGCGGGGTATTAGAGCGCGCCGCTGGCAATTCATAGCCTTTCTGCATTAGCATATGCGAACCAATTGGTTTGCCAGGGACACGCCATCGACCGAATATTCCTCGCACCCCACGCGACTCGAGTTACGTTGGAACGCGATCGTGGTGGGCTGATGGAGGTGGGGCATGCGTAGAAGAGTTGTTTCCGCAGCGGTTTTAGCGGTAGCCGCAGGATTGCTCAGTCCGGCGTTAGCGCCACCCGCCACCGGCCATGCGGCCAGTGTCATCCGGGTCGACGACCTGAATGCCAACCGTTCCGCCATGTTCATCGATTCCCCCGCGATGGGCCGGACCATTCAGGTGCAGGTCCTGCATCCGGCCGGCGGCGGCTCCCGCTCGAGCTTCTATCTGCTCGACGGTCTCGATCCCGGCGCGACCCAGAGCACCTGGACCAATGCGACCGATGCCGAGCCCTTCTTCCGCGACAAGAACGTGAATGTGGTGCTGCCCATGGGCGGGCAGGCCAGCTACTACACCGACTGGATCGCCGATGATCCGCGCTTCGGCCGGTACAAGTGGGAAACCTTTCTGACAGAAGAGCTTCCGCCGCTCATCGACGACTATTTCTCCGGTAACGGGGTGAACGCCATAGGCGGGTTGTCCATGGGCGGCAATGCCGCCTTCACCCTCGCCGTGCGCCATCCGGACCTGTATCGCGCCGTCGCCGGCTACAGCGCCTGCCCGGACACCACCATCGCGCAGGGCGCGACCATGTTCTCCATCGCCAATCGCGGCGGCAATCCGTTCAATATGTGGGGCGGGCCCACCAGTCCGGCCTGGGCCGAACACAATCCGGCGCTGATGGCCGATCGGTTGCGCGGTAAGACCATCTACCTGTCCACCGGCACCGGCCTGCCCGGCCCGCACGAGCTGGAGATCAAACCGCAGCTGCCGGAGAACATCTTCTTCGGCGGTCCCATCGAATTCGGTGTGAACGCCTGCGTCGACACCTTCGCGCAGCGGCTGCGGGATCTGAATATCCCTGCGCGCGTGGACTACAGCCCGGTGGGCACGCACTCCTGGTCGTACTGGCAGGACGGGCTGCACGATTCCTGGCCGACCATCGCCGGGGCGATCGGCGCCTAGCCGCGGGGCGATCGGTGCCCGGCAGTGCGGGCGCCGATCTGTTCCCCGGCGCGAATCAGGCTCCGGGACGGTTGAATTCGCCGTCCTTGGCGCCTGCCACGAACGCCCGCCACTCCCCGGGGGTGAACACCAGCACCGGCCCGTCCGGGTTGCGGGAATCCCGCAGGCCGATATTCCCGCTGGATAGGAAGGCGATTTCGACGCCCTCCGCATTGTCGTCGCCACGGCGCCAGACGGCGTCGGACTCGATCTCGCGATTCTTCGCTGTTTCCAACTCCGGACTCCCTGTGCGATGAGCGGCGAGTACTGGACGGTGATGTGGATCGCACTCATAATGCCAGTGTTTGCGCGACCTCCGGATCGGATATTCCATTCTCTGTGAGCGGAAGGAGGTCAGCGATGCGCACGCCATGGTCCCAGCAGCGAGCCGCCCCCGTCTGCGACAGCTGCGACTCCGTTCCGGAGCGATTCACCGTAGAGCTGGCGGACAGCATCCTGCAGATCCATCGCAGCTGTCCCACCGATCAATGCGCCCGGCGCAAGGCCGCGGTCTTCTACCTCTACGAGCAGTGCCCGCACGTGGCACCGGCCCGGCGCCGCCGCGCCTGACCGGCGAATCTCGCGATGAGGTGGCAGGGTCTGCGACCTGGTGCGCCCGCACACCACTAACCTGGTCGCCATGGCTCTGGACAGCAGTGGTAGCGCGACCTCCAATCCCGGCGCGGTTATTTCGGCGCCGATCGCCAAGCGGGTGCCGACCGAGCGTGTGCACCACGGTGATGTCTTCGTAGACGACTACGAATGGTTGCGGGAGAAGAAGAATCCCGAGGTCATCTCCTATCTGGAGGCGGAGAACGCCTTTACGGATTCGCAGACGGCGGCACTGGCCCCGCTGCGCGAGAAGATCTACGACGAGATCAAGGGGCGCACGCGGGAGACCGATCTGTCGCTGCCCACCCGTATGGGCAAGTACTGGTACTACTCGCGCAGTTTCGAAGGTAAGCAGTACGGCGTGTTCTGCCGCTGCCCGATCGCCGATGCGGACGACTGGACGCCGCCGCTGCTGGAGGTCGGTGTCGATATCCCGGGCGAGCAGGTGCTGCTGGATTCGAACGAATTGGCCGAGGGCCACGAATTCTTCTCACTCGGCGCCTCCTCGCTGAGCCAGGCGGGCGATCTGCTGGCCTACTCGGTGGATACGGTCGGCGATGAGCGCTACACCATGCGCTTCAAGAACGTCGAGACCGGCGAGCTGCTGCCCGACGAGATCCCGGGGACCGCGGGCGGCGCGACCTGGTCGCTGGACGGCACGCATATCTTCTATGTGACCGTGGACGAATCCTGGCGGCCCGACAGCGTCTGGCGCCACCGGCTCGGTACCGGCAAGGACGCCGACGTCAAGGTTTTCCACGAGGCGGACGAGCGCTTCGGTGTCGGTGTCGGCTCCACCCGCTCGGAGAAGTTCCTGGTGATCGGGACCGATTCCAAGCTGACCAGCGAGTTCTTATTCCTGGAGTCCGATAATCCGGAGGGCGATTTCCGGGTGCTGCTGCCGCGCCGTGAGGGCGTGTCGTACTCGTCGGTCGACCATGCGGTCATCGGTGGCGAGGACAAACTGCTGATCATGCACAACGACGTGGTGGACGGGGTGAAGGCGGAGAACTTCGTGCTCGCCGTGGCGCCGCTCGCCGATCCGGCGGATCAGACGATTCTGATTCCGCATCGCGCGGAGGTGCGGCTCGAGGACATCGACTGCTTCTCCGACAAACTGGTGCTCAGTTACCGTCGCGAGGCGCTGCCGCGAGTTGCCGTGTGGCCCTTGACTTCCGAGGGCTTCGGCGAGCTGGAGGAGGTCGATTTCGGGCTGACGCTGTTCTCCGCCGGACTCGGCGGCAATCCGGAGTGGGAAACACCGACCCTGCGGATGGGGCTCACCTCCTTCATCACGCCGACACAGGTTTTCGACTATGTGCCGGAGACGAAGGAGCTGCTGCTGCGCAAGGAGCAGGTGGTTCTCGGCGACTACAACGCGGCTGACTACGAGCAGCGCCGCGATTGGGCGGTGGCCTCGGACGGCACCCGCATCCCCATCTCCATCGTGCAGCGCAAGGATGCCCCGGCGGGTCCGAAACCGTTGCTGCTCTACGGATACGGCTCCTACGAGGCCAGCATCGATCCGGGCTTCTCGATCGCCCGGCTGTCGGTGCTCGATCGCGGCATGGTGTTCGTGGTCGCGCATGTGCGCGGCGGCGGTGAGATGGGCCGGTTCTGGTACGACCAGGGCAAGATGCTCACCAAGAAGAACACCTTCACCGATTTCCTCTCCTGCGCACGGCATCTCGTCGATACCGGCGTCACCACACCGGATCGGATGGTCGCCGACGGCGGCAGTGCGGGCGGGCTGCTCATGGGTGCGGTGGCCAATCTCGCGCCCGAGCTCTTCGCGGGCATTCTCACCAGTGTGCCGTTCGTGGACCCGCTGACCTCCATGCTGCTTCCGGAGCTGCCGCTCACCACCTCCGAATGGGAGGAGTGGGGAAATCCCTTGGACGACAAGGACGTCTACGACTACATGAAGTCCTACTCGCCGTACGAGAACGTCGAGGCCAAGGACTATCCGGCGATCCTCGCCATGACCGGTCTCAATGACACCCGGGTGTACTACGTGGAACCGGCCAAGTGGGTCGCGAAGCTGCGCGCCACCAAGACCGGCGATTCCCAGCTCATCCTCAAGACCGATATGACCTCCGGGCACGGCGGTCCCAGTGGCCGCTACGAGCGGTGGAAGGAAATCGCCTTCGAATACTCCTGGCTGCTCGGCACGGTCGGTCTGGCCGAGGTCGAGCCGGCGGTCTGATCCGGGGCGGGGTTCGGGGGAGTGCCCCCGGACCCCGCTGCTATTTCGGGAGTTCCGTGGAAGGCACTGCCGCGGTGGCACTGTGGGTGAATCCGCCCGCTTCCTTGCGGGTGAGCGAGGTGCTGAGCGGATGGGCATTGAGCTGCTGCAGGCCGCGCACCACATCCGTGAGCAGCAGATCGGCCATATCGCGGGTGAAGCCGTGCCGCAGCACCGCCCGCATGATGGTCTCGTCCTCGCGGTCGGCGGGCAGCGGATATGCCGCGATCAGCCAGCCGCGGGTGCGCAGCCGGTCGGACAGGTCGTAGAGGTTGAAATTGCGTTCGCCGGTCAGCCGCCAGGAGACCGCGGTGATGCCGCGCTCCGGATGGCCGTCGTGGATCATCTCGAACATGCCCAGCTCGACCAGCCCCGCCGCGAGATGCTGGGCGGCCAGGTAGATCGCCGTCTGCACCTTGCGATAGCCGGTGCGGCCCAGGCGGATGAAGTCGTAGTACTGGGTGATGACCTGCCCGCCGGGGCGGGAGAAATTGAGATTGAAGGTGGCCATGCTGCCGCCCAGGTAATCCACGTCGAAGATGAGTTCCTTGGGCAGATCGGCGGCGCTGCGCCACATGGCCCAGCCCGCGCCCAGTGGCGCCAGGCCGGTCTTGTGCCCGGAGGCATTGATCGATTTCACGCGCGGCAGCCGGAAATCCCACACCAGATCGGGTGCGCAGAACGGGGCGAGGAAGCCGCCGCTGGCCGCGTCCACATGCATGGGAATGTCGAGGCCGGTCTTCTGCTGCAGATCGTCGAGGGCCTTGCTGATGCCGGCGACATCCTCGAACAGGCCGGTGAAGGTCTGCCCGAAGGTGGGCACCACCATGATGGTGTTGGCATCGCAGTAGGCGGCCACATCGTCCGGATGCATGGTGAGCCGGTTGCCGCGCAAGGGGATCTGGCGGATCTCCACATCGAAGTAGCGGGCGAATTTCTCCCAGCACACCTGGACCGGTCCGCAGACGAAATTGGGGGTGCCGGTGCCGCCGCGCTTGCGCCAGCGGAATTTCGCGGCCAGCCCGCCGAGCATCGCGGCCTCGCTGGATCCGGTGGTGGAGGTGCCGAGGGTGGTCTCCGGATCGGGCGCATGCCACAGATCGGCGATCATGCGGACGCAGCGCCGCTCGAGTTCGGCGGTCTGCGGGTATTCGTCCTTGTCGACGATGTTCTTGCCGATGGCCTCGTCCATGAGCCGCCGGGCCTGGTCGTCGACCCAGGTGGTGCAGAAGGTGGCCAGATTCATCCGGGAGACGCCGTCCAGCAGCAGTTCGCCGTGCACGATCTCGTAGGCCGCGTCGGGATCCATTTCCACGGCGGGGAAGCCGGCCTTGGGTGCGCCGCGGCTCAGGCCGGGCAGGGAGAATACGTCGTCGTCTGCTTCCGGATTGCCTGTCATGCAGCCTCCAGCGTCGGTACTAGCCAAATGTTTGCTGAATATTTCCGAACGCTTGTCGATTCATGAAAATGGTTGATGTGTAGACCGTTTCATCATCAATCGATAGTTGCTGTGCAGTTACTATCAAGCGCTATGGATTATCAGCATGTCATAGGGCGAGTGCTGTCCGCCACGGTGCCACGCGGGGGGCGGACATGGCAACGGTGACTGCGCCGAAGGCCACCACCAAATACCTGTCCTGGGTGACGCTGGCCCTGATGACCACCAGTTCGGTGGCCAGTCTGCGGGCCTCGCCGACCATGGCGGTGTACGGCCTGGCGTGCGTATTCCTCTATCTGATTCCGGCGCTGCTGTTCCTGCTGCCGACCGCTTTCGTGGCGGCGGAGCTGGCCTCGGGATGGGCCGGCGGGGTGTACAAATGGGTCGGCGAGGGGCTGTCGCAGCCGATGGGATTTCTGGCGGTGTGGTGCCAGTTCGCCATGACCATTTTCTATTACCCGAGCCTGCTGGCCTATGTGGCAAGCACTTTCGCATACATCATCGATCCGTCGCTGGCGGCCAACGGCACCTATGTGGCCGTGGTCATCATCACCATCTACTGGGTGGCGGTATTCGTCTCCTCGCAGGGCACCAAAACCGTTGCGGGACTGTCGAGTATGGGGCTCATCATCGGCACGCTGATTCCGGGCGCGCTGCTGGTGGCGCTGGGCCTGGTCTTCCTGGCGCAGGGCAATCCGTCGGCCGCGCCGATGGACGGGGGTCATCTGCTGCCCGCGTGGACCGGTCTGGCCAGCCTGGTGCTCATCGTGAACAACTTCCTGTCCTACGCGGGCATGGAGATGAACGCGGTGCACGTGTCCTCGCTGAAGAATCCGGGCAGGGAGTATCCGAGGGCCATGGCCTTGGCCGTATGCCTGGTGCTGCTGATCTTCATCGTGCCCGCCGTGGTGATCAGCTGGGTGGTGCCGTCCGAGAATCTGAGCCTCACCGCCGGTGTCATGCAGGCCTTCGACGGCTTCTTCCATCACTTCGGCATCGGTTTCCTGACACCGATACTGGGTGTGATGCTGGTGGCGGCGGCGCTCGGCGGCATGCTCACCTGGCTGGCCGGACCCTCCAAGGGGCTGCTGCTCATCGGCCGCCAGGAGGGCTATCTGCCGCCGATCCTGACACGGCTGAACAAGCATGGCGTGCAACAGAACATGCTCGTCGCACAGGGTGTGGTGACCACGCTGCTGGCGCTGCTGTACGCCTTCATCCCCGATGTCTCCAGCGCCTACTGGATCCTCTCGGTGATCACCACCCAGGTGTACCTGATCATGTACGTGCTCATGTTCGCCGCCGCGATTCGCCTGCGCCGCAACCGGCCCGATCATCCGCGCGGCTATCGGGCGCCGGCGCTGGCCGCGCTGTGCGGGCTGGGCGCGACCTCGTCGGTGGCGGCCTTCCTCATCGGCTTCGTACCGCCCTCGCAGTACGGCAGCGGCAATGCGCTGAGCTATGTCGTGCTCATCGGGCTCGGCATGGGCATTGTCGGGCTGCTGATTCCGTACCTGTTCCTGCGCCTGCGCCGACCCGGCTGGAAGATCGACGCACCCGAGGAGGCCATCGCATGACGACCGTGCATCCCGGCGCCCCCGATGAGACACGACGCCTCGTCTACCTGGCGGTGGCGGCCGTGCTGGTGGTCATCGCGGTCATCGGCGCGATCGCCTTCCACCGCGATCGGGACAGCGATATCGCGCTGCGCCGGGCGCAGGTGCTGCAATCGCGTTTGATCGCAGCCGGTTTCACCTCGCCGGAGCCGGAGGTCATCGCCGATTCGCTCGGTGCGGACGGCGGACTGGTGTGCCAGGATCCGCACTCGCCGCTCATCAGGGCCCAGTATCAGGCGGCGATCACCAATGGCGCCGGCGGCCCCGGCGCGCGTCCGGTCATCGCCGAGCGCGATGTCTTCACCGCCACCTCGATTGCCATCGAAACCTATTGCCCGGACAAGCTCGCCGCGTATCTGGAGGAGACTGGCAACCTGAAGAAGGCACAGTGAAATCGGGATACGGAGCACTGATGGAGGAGACGAGATGACCGATACCGAAGCGCTGCGGTCCGCGGTGCGGGAACTCATGCCGCGGGCGAAAAGCGATCTCACCGAACTTGTTTCGTACAGGTCCGTCTACGACGCGCGGCAGTTCCCGGTGGAGGAATGCCACCGGGCCGCGCAGTGGGTCGCGGATGCCTTTGCGGCCGAGGGCTTTCCCGAGGTCGGGCTGCACGAGACGCCGGACGGCAGCAATGCGGTGGTCGCGCGCTATCCGGCTCCGCCCGGTGCGCCGACGATCATGCTCTACTGCCACTACGACGTGCAGCCGCCGCTCGGTGATGCCGAATGGAAGACTCCCGTCTGGGAGCTCACCGAGAAGGACGGCCGCTGGTACGGCCGCGGCAGCGCCGACTGCAAGGGCAATATCGTCACGCACCTCACCGCCCTGCGCGCGCTGCGGCAGGTGTCCGGCGATGCGTTTCCGGTCGGATTGACGCTGGTGGCAGAGGGTTCCGAGGAGCAGGGCACCGGCGGGCTGGAGGCCTTCGTACCGGAGAACGCGGAGCTGCTGCGCGCGGACACCCTGCTGATCTGCGACTGCGGCAATGTCGCGGTCGGCGTGCCGACCTTCACGCAGACCCTGCGCGGCAATGTGAATGTGGTGGTGACCGTCGAAACCCTGTCCGGCTCCATGCATTCCGGCATGTTCGGCGGTCCCGCCCCCGATGCGCTGGCGGCGCTCATCCAGCTGCTGTCCACCCTGCGCGACGCCGACGGCAATACCACCGTCGACGGTCTCACCGGTGACCAGAAGTGGGACGGCGCGCAGTACCCCGAGGACCAATTCCGTTCCGACGCCGGTGTTCTCGACGGCGTCGATCTGCTCGGCAGCGGCACCGTCTCCGACATGCTGTGGGCGCGACCGGCACTCACCGTGCTCGGCATGGATGTGCCACCGGTGGTGGGCTCCGCGGCCGCCATCCAGCCCAGGGCTCGGGCCCGCCTGAATCTGCGCATCCCGCCCGGCACCGATCCGCAGCAGGCGCTGAAAGCCCTTACCGCGCACCTGCAATCGCATACGCCGTGGCATGCCGAGCTGACCATCGAGACCGAGGCCACCGGCTCCCCGTTCGTCGGCAGCACGCACGGCCCCGCCCGCACCGCCATGGAGGCCGCCTTCGCCGCCGCCTACGGCCGCCCCTCCACCACCTCGGGCCAGGGCGGCTCCATCCCGCTCTGCAATGTCTTCGCCGACACCTACCCCGATGCCGAGATCATGCTCATGGGCGTCGAAGAGCCCACATGCCTGATCCACGCACCCAACGAAAGCGTCGACCCCACCGAGATCGAGCACATGGCCTTGGCCGAGGCGCTCTTCCTCGCCTCCTACACCGGGTAGACGGATACAGAACCGCGTGCCCGCTGCCGTATTGCGGCGGGCACGCGTACGTCTGTGGCGCAGATCAGAACTCGGTGTGGTCCTCGGCCTGGATGACCTGGAATTCGGTATTGGAGGGGGCCATTTCGTTGAGGCGGCCGAAGTAGATGCCCTGGGCGGCCGGTTCGATGATGCCGAAGTGGATGGGGAAGGCGGTGCGCGGATTGACCGCGCGCAGGTAGTCGACCGCCTCGCTGATGCGCATCCACGGTGCGACGGCGGGCAGGGCCAGCACGCCCACGGGGACCGGCGGCACCCAGAGCGAGTCGCCGGGGTGGACCAGCTGGGCGGGGTCGTCGGGGGTGCCGAGCTGGAAGACCGTGTTGTCGATGACCGGGATCTCCGGATGGATGACCGCGTGCCGTCCACCGCCGCCGGTGATCTGCACATCCTTGACCTTCAGGACATTGCCCGCGTGCACGGCCTCCCACGGCTCGCCGCGCTGCTGGGCGGTCTGCGGGTCCGAGAGCAGTCGTGCCTGCGGGTTGGCGTCGATGAGCGCTTCGATGCGATTGGGGCAGATGTGATCGGGATGCTGATGCGTGACGGCAATGGCGTCGAGTCCGGTGATGCCCTCGAACCCGTGCGAGAAATTGCCGGGGTCGAACAGGATCTTGGCGCCGTTCAGCTCCACCAGAATGCATGAGTGTCCGAAATGGGCTATCCGCATGAGAGAAACGGTAGTCCTCGACCCGGCGGCGGGCATCCGGGTCGCGCCAACTACGCTGATCTGCGAAACCCCCGCTCGGCCGCGCTGTTGCAGAACACTGCGCCCGGGCCCGCCCCACCAGCTGAGGAGCAACGCGTGGCACGTGTCGTGGTCGAGGTGATGCCGAAGGCCGAAATCCTGGATCCGCAGGGTCAGGCCATTGTCGGTGCGCTGGGGCGCCTGGGTCACCCCGGCATCTCGGAGGTGCGGCAGGGCAAGCGATTCGAGCTGGATGTGGCCGAGGACGTGAGCGACGCCGAGCTCGAGCAGATCGCCGAATCGCTGCTCGCCAATACCGTCATCGAGGACTGGAAAGTGGTGCGGCTGTGACTGCGCGCATCGGAGTCATCACCTTTCCGGGCACCCTGGACGATGTCGACGCCGCCCGCGCGGTCAAGCTCGCCGGCGCCGAGGCCGTCAGCCTCTGGCACGGTGACGCCGACCTGAAGGGTGTCGACGCGGTCATCGTGCCCGGCGGCTTCTCCTACGGGGATTACCTGCGCACCGGCGCCATCGCCCGGTTCGCGCCGGTCATGGAGAAGGTCATCGAGGCCGCGGGCCAGGGCCTGCCGGTGCTGGGCATCTGCAACGGCTTCCAGATCCTGTGCGAGGCCGGCCTGCTGCCCGGCGTGCTGACCCGCAACGAGGGCCTGCACTTCATCTGCCGCGACCAGTGGCTGACCGTGGACAATGCGGACACCGCATGGACCTCGCGGTACGAGCCCGGCGCGCAGATCCTGGTCCCGCTCAAGTCCGGTGAGGGCCGCTACCAGGCGTCCCAGGCCACGCTCGACGAGCTCGAAGGCGAAGGCCGCGTGGTCTTCCGCTACTCGGGCGACAATCCGAACGGTTCGCAGCGCGGTATCGCGGGCATCACCTCGGCCAACGGCCGCATCGTGGGCCTCATGCCGCATCCGGAGCACGCCACCGAGGCGCTGACCGGTCCGAGCGATGACGGCCTCGGCATGTTCTTCTCGGTCCTGGACGCGCTCGTCTCGGCCTAGCTCGTATCCACGGAGCAGCCCGCAACGCCGATGGTGTTGCGGGCTGCTGCGTTTCAGGCGCAGAGGCGGTCCAGGACCTCGAACCGGACGCCGTCCGCGCGGGCAATGTAACTCGGGAACAGCAGCTGGTTGCCGTCGAAACCGAGGCTGCCCGAAGGTGTTTCGAGCACCGGCCCGTTCGCGACCGCATGGTGCAGGCGGCGGACATCCAGGGTGCCCGCCGCATGCGCCATGGCCCGGAGCGCGTGCAGCGCCTCGTATTCGGTATTGCTGAAGTTGGTGAGGGCGGGCGCGAACTCACCGTGCAGTCGCCGGTAGCGATCGAGCCGTTCCCGGTTCGCCGGACCGTTCACGAAGAAACTCGACGGCACATAGAGATTCCGGTTGGCATTGGCGCCCGCGGCGAGCAGCACATTGTCATCCACGGCCGGACTCACGCGCAGTTGCGAGTGATCACGTCCGATTCGGGCGAATTGTCGGTTAAATCGGGCAACGTCGGCGCCGACCAAGAGCACGATCACCCCATCACAACGGTCCAGTCGCGGATCGGCCAGAAAGTCGCCGAAATCCTCGGCGCCGAATGGCACGAACTTCTCCAGCGGTACGAACCGTTCCAGTGCGCCGCCGTCCTGCGCGCCCAATTCCGCCCGCACCACCTCGGCCGTACGCCGCGGCCACACATAATCATTGCCGATGATCGCCCAGCGCCGCGCCCCCAGCTCCCGCCGCAGCCAGCGCAGCGCGGGCAGCAGCTGGCGGCCCGGATCCGAGCCCACCAGGAACAGTCCGGGCGGCGCCACGGCCAATCCCTCGTGGTCGGTGGCGAAAAGGTAGGGCACCCGCCCCGCGGTCACCCGCGTCACCGCCCGCCGCACCGCGGAGGTGTGCCAGCCGGTAATCGCATGCACCATTCCGGTGGCCAGCAGCGCCGACACCTCGCGCGCCACCTCGGCCGGTTCCCGCCCGCCGTCAATGTGGGTGACACGTAATTCGCGACCGAGAATTCCTGTCCCACTGTTGATTTCTTCGGCCGCCAATGAAATGGCCGCCTCACAGGAAGGGGCGAAGATACCGCCGGGACCCTGTAGCGGAACTATGTTCAGGATCTCGATACAGTTTTCGGGGCTGCCGCGGAACGAGGTCATCGGATACCCTTCCCCTCGTTCGAGCAATTTGATGGGCGGGCTTATGGCGACAATTCTAGGTGGAATATCCACGTTGCACGGAGCGCTGCGGGCGGCGGAGCGCAGTTGGCTTCGTCACCTCGACGCCGCACTGTGTGCCAGGCGGCTGACCGCCGATCAATGGTGCATGCTGACGAACCTCTCCTGCGGTACCGGTATCACCATGAGTGAACTGGCCGTGCGCACGCAACTTCCACCGTCCTCCGCCACCCGGCACGCCGACCACCTGGCCGAGCGCGGTCTCATCTTCCGGGTCGCCGCCGCCGATGACCGCCGCCGCATCCTCATCGGGCTGAGCCGGCGCGGGGCCGAACTGGTGGACGAGGTGCGCATCGAGGAGATGCGCGCCGAGGCCGAGCTGCGCCGCCACTTCGGCGGGGACGACTACGTGGAGCTGTTGCGGCTGCTGGAGCGCGTCTCGGATCTTCCGCTGTCGCATTGATTCCGGGGCCGTACGCGGATTCCGGGGCCACACGCGCGGGCGGGCGGATAGGCCGACCGTCGGCGAAAACTGAACTGTGAATGCTTAGGATCGCAGTCATGCCAGTTGCCGAGACCACCGCGACCGCCGCCGGACTGTGCGAATTCATCGACGCCTCTCCGTCGCCGTTTCATGTATGCCGCACCGTCGCCGCCGAACTCGACGATCACGGCTTCACCCGGCTCTCGGAATCCGCGCCCTGGCCCTCGAGTAGCGCGGGGCGCTACTACGTGGTGCGCAGCGGTTCGCTGGTCGCCTGGTCCGATGGCGGCCCGGGCGCGCCCACCGGATTCCGCACCGGGCAGGCCACCCCGTTCCGCGTGGTCGGCGCGCATACCGACAGCCCGAATCTGCGGGTCAAACAGCATCCGGATACCGCGGTGGCGGGCTGGCAGATGGTCGGCCTCGAACCCTACGGCGGGGCCTGGCTCAATTCCTGGCTGGACCGCGATCTCGGGATCTCCGGGCGATTGTCGATTCGCGACGGAAATGTGGTGCGGGAGCGCCTGATTCGCATCGACGAGCCGATTCTGCGGGTGCCGCAGCTGGCCATCCACCTGTCCGAGGACCGGCGCGGGGTCACCCTGGACCCGCAGCGGCATGTGAACGCGGTGTGGGGGATCGGCGGGGAGCCGCGCTCGTTCCTGGCCTTCATCGCCGAACGCTCCGGCATCGAACCCGGTGCGGTGCTGGGCTGGGAGCTCATGACCCATGATCTGGTGCCGTCCAAGCTCATCGGCCGCGATCTGGATCTGATCAGCGCACCGCGCCTGGACAATCAGGGCACCTGCTACGCGGGATTGCGCGCCTTCCTGGCCGCCGTCGCCGAACCCGGCGCGGCCGTGCCGGTGCTGGCCATGTTCGATCACGAGGAGGTCGGCAGCCAATCCGATCGGGGCGCCCAATCCGGGCTGCTGCCCACGGTTTTGGAGCGCATCGTGCTGACCCGCGGCGGCGGGCGGGCCGAATATCTGGCGGCCATCGCCGGATCCGTCTGCGCCTCCGGTGATATGGCGCATGCGACCCACCCCAACTACCCCGACCGGCACGAGCCCATGCACCGCATCGAGGTCGGCGGCGGTCCGGTGCTGAAGGTCAATCAGAACCTGCGCTATGCCACGGATGCGGCCGGTGCGGGTGCGTTCGCGCTGGCCTGCGCGCAGGCCGGTGTACCGCTGCAGCGCTATGTGCACCGCGCCGATCTGCCCTGCGGTTCCACCATCGGCCCGATGACGGCGGCCGCCACCGGCATGCCGACCGTGGATGTGGGCGCGGCCCAGCTGGCCATGCACTCGGCCCGCGAAATGATGGGCGCCGCAGACGTTCCCGCCTACGCGGCCGCCCTGGCCGCCTTCCTCACGCCCGACGAGGCTCGGTAGCCCCTCGCATCGGGTGGTACATCAGGGCCGCGACGATGAAGGCGCCCAGCGTGAACAGCACATAGCTGCTCCCGATGATCTGCTGCCACCAGGCCCAGGCCAGTTCCCGATCGTGATCGTGCGGCAGCAACCACTGCGGGCCGATGGCGAACATGACGGTCGCCACGCCCACCGCGGTGAGGAACGCCGGATTGCGGCGACCACGGGCAATCGCATCGGCGGCCACCAGCAGCGCCGGTGCGACCCACACCCAGTGGTGCGACCAGGACACCGGCGAAACCAGCAGTACGGCACCGGCATTGACCAGTAGCGCGGCGGCGTTCGCGCCGACGGAGAACAGGCGCTTCATCCAGATCGCGGCGAGTACGACGGCCAGCACCGACAGCACCAGCCAGATGAGCGTCGCCACCGAATCGGAGAAACCCAGCCGGTAGGCGAAACCCTTCAGCGATTGATTGCCCGCGAACCAGGGCGGCCCGATGCGCCCGGTATCGGAGATGGTGTGGAACCAGTACTGCACCGAATCATGCGGGAACAGTGCGAAACCCACGATGACCGCACCGGCGGTGGAGAGCACCAGCGTGGCGGCGCCCTTCCAGTCCTTGCGCAGCAGGAAGTACAGCAGATAGCCGGCGGGCGTCAGCTTCACCGACACCGCGATGCCGATCAGCATGCCGCGCGGCCAGAACGGCTTGCGCACCAGGCAATCCAGGGCGATGGCGGCCATCAGCACCAGATTGATCTGCCCGAACCCGTAGGTCTGGCGAATCGGTTCCAGCAGCTCCAGCAGGCCCACGCCGCCGATCACCACGGCCAGCCGGGTCGCCCGCGGCAGGCTCGGCCGCAGCCGGTCCAGCACCACCCACAGCGTCACGCCCAGTGCGATGACCGAGGTCGCCAGCACCGCCCACTCGGAGATCACGAGCGGCATGATCGCCAGCGGCGCGAAGAACAGCGCGGCCAGCGGGGGATAGGTGAACGGCAGTCCGAGTCCGTAGACCGGTGGCATCGGACCGTAGAGATCCTTGTTGTCGAGCCAGGCCCGCGCACCGTTGCGGTACACCTGCAGATCGATATATCCGTGCCAGAACTTGGCGGCGTAGCTGATCCCCGCCGACACCGCGAACAGCACGACGGCGATAGCGAGCAGCTGTATCTGCTGCCGCGACAGCCTGGCGGCGTTGGGCGCGGGCGCAGGCTTCTCTGCCGGATCCGCCACCCCGGATCGTTCGTTCACCGGGACAGACTAGCTGTATCTTTGGCCTCCGCTCCGCTCCGGCGGGGTCGCGGCCCCTGGTCCCGGTTCTTCCCTCCCTCCGCTCCTCCGCTGCGCTCCCCCGCTCCACTCAGTCCAGAACCGGGACGGCCGCGACCTTGCGGCGGATGTCTTGGGGGTGTACTCCGTTCAGAGAGGACGGCCGCGACCTTCGGGTTGGTGCGGAGGGTGGTTCAGGCGGGGATTTGCCGGCACTTAGACTCTGGGGTATCTCTCGCCGACTTCCAGCTACGGGCTATCGGTACTGCACCTGCCCGGCCGAAAGGACTCTGGTATTCCCGTGACCAGCCACGTCGATACCGTCAGCAACGCCGCGGCCACCTCGGACAGCCCGCAGCCCTATAAGGAACTCGGCCTCAAGGACGACGAGTACGCCCGCATCAAGGAAATCCTGGGCCGCCGCCCCACGGATGCCGAGCTGGCCATGTACTCGGTGATGTGGTCCGAGCACTGCTCGTACAAGTCCTCGAAGGTGCACCTGCGCTACTTCGGTGAGACCACCACCGAGGAGATGCAGAAGTCGATGCTCGCCGGCATCGGTGAGAACGCCGGTGTGGTGGATATCGGCGACGGCTGGGCGGTCACCTTCAAGGTGGAGTCGCACAACCACCCCTCGTACGTGGAGCCCTATCAGGGTGCGGCCACCGGCGTCGGCGGCATCGTCCGCGACATCATGGCCATGGGAGCGCGCCCGATCGCGGTCATGGATCAGCTGCGTTTCGGTGCGGCGGATCACCCGGACACCCGGCGCGTCGTCGACGGCGTGGTGCGCGGTGTCGGCGGTTACGGCAATTCGCTCGGCCTGCCGAATGTGGGCGGCGAGACCGTCTTCGACGCGTCGTACCAGGGCAACCCGCTCGTGAACGCGCTGTGCGCGGGCGTCATGCGGGTCGAGGACCTGAAGCTGGCCTTCGCCTCCGGTGAGGGCAACAAGATCATTCTGTTCGGTGCGCGCACCGGCCTGGACGGCATCGGCGGCGTCTCGGTGCTCGCCTCCGACACCTTCTCCGGCGACGAATCCGGTTCGGGCCGTAAGAAACTCCCGAGCGTGCAGGTCGGCGACCCGTTCACCGAGAAGGTGCTCATCGAGTGCTGTCTCGAGCTGTACCACTCCGGCGTGGTCGTCGGCATCCAGGATCTCGGCGGCGCCGGTCTGTCCTGCGCCACCTCCGAGCTGGCCGCGGCCGGTTCCGGCGGTATGCACATCGACCTGGATCAGGTGCCGCTGCGCGCCGCCAATATGACTCCCGCCGAGATTCTTTCGAGCGAATCGCAGGAGCGCATGTGCGCCGTGGTCGCCCCGGAGAATGTGGATCGCTTCATGGCGATCTGCAAGAAGTGGGAGACCACCGCCACCGTCATCGGTGAGGTCACCGACGGCGAGCACCTCGAAATCACCTGGCACGGCGAGGTTGTGGTGGATGTGCCGCCGCGCACCGTCGCCCACCACGGCCCGGTGTACGAGCGCCCCGTGCAGCGCCCGGCCGACCAGGACGCCCTCAACGCGGATTCGACTGCCGCGCTGAACCGCCCGAAGTCCGGCGACGAACTGCGCGCCACCCTGCTGAAGATGATCGCCAGCCCGCAGCTGTGCTCGCGCAAGTGGATCACCGAGCAGTACGACCGCTACGTGCGCGGCAATACCGTGCTGGCCGAGCATGCCGATGCGGGCGTCATTCGCATCGACGAGGAGTCCGGCCGCGGTATCGCGCTGGCCACCGACGCCTCGGGCCGCTACACCAAGCTGGACCCGTACACCGGCGCGCAGCTGGCGCTGGCCGAGGCGTTCCGCAATGTGGCGACCACCGGCGCGACCCCGAAGGCCGTCACCAACTGCCTCAACTTCGGTTCCCCCGAGGATCCGGGCGTCATGTGGCAGTTCCAGCAGGCCGTGCGCGGTCTCGCGGACGGCTGTGTGGCGCTGGGCATTCCGGTCACCGGCGGCAATGTGTCCTTCTACAACCAGACCGGCCAGACCGCCATTCTGCCGACCCCCGTGGTCGGCGTGCTCGGCGTCATCGACGATGTGCACCGCCGCATCCCGACCGGCCTGGGCCTGGAGCCCGGCGAGACGCTCATCCTGCTCGGCGAGACCCACGACGAGCTGGACGGCTCCATCTGGGCGCAGGTCGAGCACGATCACCTCGGCGGTCTGCCGCCCAAGGTGGATTTCGCTCGTGAGCAGCTGCTTTCGGAGATCCTCACCTCCGGCAGCCGCGACGGCATGATCAGCGCCGCGCACGACCTGTCGGAGGGCGGGCTCATCCAGTCCGTCGTCGAGGCCGCGCTGGCCGGTGAAACCGGTTGCCGCATCATCGTTCCCGAGGGCGAGGACCCGTTCGTCACCCTGTTCTCCGAATCCGCCGGGCGCGTACTGGTCGCCGTCCCGCGCTCGGAGGAGACCCGCTTCACCAAGATGTGCTCCGCGCGCGATCTGCCGTGGGTGCGCATCGGCGTCGTCGACCAGGGCTCGGATTCGGTCGAGGTGCAGGGCCACTTCACCGCGACCCTGGAAGAACTCCGCACCGCCTTCGAAGGCACCCTCCCCGCCCTCTTCGGCCACTTCGAGCACTAGCAGTCGCCGTCCGCCGGGATTTGCCCCGGCGTCCTGCGGGATTCCCCCGTCATCCGGCGTGCATTTGGCCGGGATCTACAGCAACAGCGTGGATCCCGGCCAAAACCATGCCGGGATGACGGGTGGCTTGCCTGGATGACGGGCAGCCCCGTACAGCAACCACCCCGCCAGGCTCGGACCCCTCGTGTTACCGGGCCTCGGCGGGGTGTGTCCTGTGGGGGTTCGGGGGCGCGGCCCCGGCGCAGGGAGGTGGAGCCGCGAGCTCCCGGGAGTTGGGCTAACCGGCGACTTTGAACGGGTCGTGTTCTGCCATCAGCTTTTCCAGGCGGGCTTCGTCGATGCGGCTGTGCACCTTCGAGGATTCGTGTTGGTCGCGGACCACTTTCGCGAGGGTGAAGCAGCTGCTCACCAGGAAAAGGGTGGTCATCAGGAGGAATCCGCGCTGCCAGATGTCCAGGGGCAGATAGACGATGCCGATGGTGTTGGCGGAGAAGCTGATTCCGAACGCAATGGCAGCCTGGGCCAGAAAGGCGTTGGTGCTCTTGGTCTGTGCGCTGGTGGTGCTCATGCTGTGTGAGTCTGCTGACCCCGGCCGCGGCACGACCGCGTACTACTACTCGAGTGCGATGGGTAGTCTCGACACGCCGTGATCATGGTGCCGCTCACACCCGAGCATCCCCGGATTCCGCGCGCCGCCCTCCATACTTGACGGGTGTTCGACCCCGCCCAGGTTCTGACGCGGCTGCGCGCTCGTGGCGCCGCGTTGGCCCGTCGTGGCTGGGGACGCCGGATTGCGGTGGTGGCCAAGCGCGCCGAGGACATCGTCGATCTCAATCACACCGGCCTGGTGGTCGCCACCGTCTTCTTCGCCCTGTCGGTCACGCCGTCGCTGCTGCCTCGCGACTGGCTCTTCCAGGGCCTGATCTCCGGTGTCAACGCGGCGCTCGGCTACGGCGCCGGCTGTGTGCTGCAGTGGTTGTTCCGCACGTGGATTCGGCCCCGGCTGACGATCGGCAGCCCGCCCGAGTGGGTCCGCTACGTCCTGAAGGTCGCGGTGGTGCTGACCTGCGCCCTGGTGGCCGCCTACATGCTGGTGCTGTCCGCGGACTGGCAGCGCGAGATCACCGGCCTGATGGATATGGAGGGCACCACCCGCGCCGCCTACCTGCGCACGGGCGGACTCAGCGTCGCCGTCGGCGCGCTCGTGGTGGCGGTGTTCCGCACTCTGCGAGAACTGGTGCGGTTCATCGCCCGTCAGCTCAGCCGCTGGGTGCGGGTGCCACCCAAGCTGGCGCCGGCCACCGGTGTGCTGCTGCTGACGATCCTCATCGTCACGCTCTTCAACGGTGTCGCCAGCCGCGCCTTCTTCGCGGTCGCCAACTCGGCGTTCAGTGTGCGCAACAATCAGACGACCCAGTTCGCGGTGCAGCCCACCCTGCCGGAACGCTCGGGCAGCCCGCAATCACTGGCCAAATGGGAGACCCTCGGTTTCGAGGGTCGCTGGTTCGTCTCGCACGGACCCGACCCCATGCTGATCAGCGCCGTCACCGGAAAGCCCGCGCGCCAGCCCATTCGGGTGTACGTGGGCCTGCAGTCCGCGCCCCCGGCCCCCACCGAGGAGGATCTGGCCGTCGCCGAACTGCAGCGCACGGGTGCCTTCGACCGCAAGGTGCTGGTCATCACCACGACCACCGGCACCGGCTGGGTGAACTCCATGAGCGCCGCCGCGCTCGAGTACATGTACGGCGGCGACACCGCCATTCTCGCCTCGCAGTACTCGTATCTGCCCAGCGTGCTGTCCTTCCTGGCGGACCGGCAGAAGGTGGCGATCGCGGGCAGGAAGATGTTCGACGCCGTCTACCGGGCGTGGTCGGCGCGCCCGCCGAACGCCCGGCCGAAACTGCTGGTCTACGGCGAGAGCCTGGGTTCGCAGGGTTCCGAGGCGGCCTTCGACGGTCTGGCCGATCTGCGCTCCAAGGTGGATGGCGCGCTGTGGGTGGGCCCGCCCAATTCGAATCGGCTGTGGCAGCAGTTCGTCTCTCGCCGCGATCCCGGCACCCGCGAGGTGGATCCGGTCTACGCGGACGGCCTGGTGGTCCGGTTCGCCGCCACCGCACCCGATCTGGACAAACCCTCACCCGATTGGCGGCGACCCCGCATCGCCTATCTCATGCACCCTTCCGACCCCATTGTCTGGTGGTCGCCGGATCTGCTGTTCTCCCAACCGGATTGGCTCTCCGAGCCGCGCGGCTCCGACGTCTCCCCGCAGATGCGCTGGTCGCCCGTGGTGACCTTCTGGCAGGTCGCCGCCGACCTCACCAACGCGCAGGGCGTCAGCGACGGCCACGGGCACAATTACGGCTCCCTGGTGCTGGACGGCTGGGCCGCCATCGCCGCCCCGCCGGACTGGACGCCGGAACTGCGCGAGAAGATCCGCACCCAGATCGAACTGGCCGAGGAATACGAGCGGGTGATCAAGTAGCCGTGAGCGCCGCCGCCATCTCGAAAGCCGCAGCCGCAGTGGCGCTTCCACTGCTGTGGAGCAATCGCGCGCTGCCCGCGCTGCGCCTGGGCATTCGCGGCCGCACGGTCGCGAACACCGCCTTCGCGACCGGCTATGCCCTGGCGTTCCAGGGCGCTCCGCACTGGACCTCGTCCGGCGGGCGCCGCGTCGGCGCCGCCGCGGCGGGTGTGGTGCTCGCAGGTTACGGTGCGGCACTTGCCGTTCCGGCGCTCCGGCGGCACTTCGCCGAACTCGCCGACCGCGGCCCCGAGGTCTCCACGGCGGAGTGGGCGGGTGTGCACATCCCCGTCGGCACCGTCCTGAGCGAGGAACTCCTCTACCGCGCCACCCTCACTCCGCTGCTCGAAAAAACCTTCGGGAGTCGTGGAACCCTGCTGGGCGCACTGACATTCGGCCTCTCGCATATCCGGCCCGCCCGCATCGCCGGTGACCCCGTTCCCGGAACGGTCGCGGTGACGACGCTGGCGGGGCTGCTGCTGGACCGGCTCTACCGCCGCACCGCGAGCGCTACCGCCCCGGCTCTGCTGCACCTAGCCCTGAATGCCGGCGGAGCCCTGACGCCAGTGGCCGCCCGCCGCGGTGCCACAGCCATACCAGACCCGGCCGGATCAGCACCGCGAGCAGCAGTAGCAGATACGCCCACACGATCACATTGAGCACGGTGCCCACCGGCTCGAATTTGGTGGTCAACCGGCTCGGGTCCCAGGACCGCCGGATGTTCTCGCGGAACGGGTACGGAAATCCGCGCATGGTCCGCCACACCACATCGCAGCAGCGGTGCTGGGTCGCCACCTTCATGCTGGCGGCGCTCGCGCCGATGCCGCCCAGCCCGGCGAGCAGGAACACCGGAATCGGCAGCGGCCGCGTGTAGAGCAGCGCGGCATTGGCGAGGCAGAGCACGAGGGCCGCGCCCAGCATCACGCGCGTGCTGGGCGTCCGCAGATCCGAGGTGACCGTGGGGTAGATCACGAGCGCGATCAGCCATAGCACCATGGAGACCGACCAGCACGCGAGGATCAGTCCGCGATGGCGACGCGGTGCCTCGGAGTCGGTGGCCGCGATCAGCGGAAGCTGCTCCATCACACCATCATTCCCCGCTCGAAGTAGTCAACCGACCATGCTGTTCGTGGCGCCGGCCCGGCGGACCCGATCCGGGGCGGCCGTGCGCACACACGATCGCCAAGGTACCGGGCACCGGCGCGGGCCAGGTGACAGACCTCGGCGGTAGCCTCACCGGCATGGCAGGACGAGGTGCGGTGGATCCGGCGGCAGTGCGCGCGGCGCTGCTCGCGGTGCGGGAGTGGCTGCGCGACGAGACCGCTCCGGCTCCCGCGCGCGCCGAGCTGGCCGCGGCCGTCCGCGGCACCGCCCGATCGCTGGCCGCCGACGCACCGGGCGGGGCCGTCGAGGTGCGGGTGCCGCCCTTCGTCGCGGTGCAGTGCATCGAGGGATTGCGGCATACCCGGGGCACGCCGCCGAATGTCGTCGAAACCGATCCGCGCACCTGGCTGCTGCTCGCGACCGGTCTGCTGGATTTCGACGCCGCGGTCGAATCGGGCGCGCTCACGGCGTCCGGTTCGCGGGCCGCCGATGTGGCGCGCTGGTTGCCCATCGCCCAATTCTGAGGGTCGCCCAATTCTGAGGGTCTATGCGACGGCGCCGGCGGGCTTGCGATCCAAGCCCCTGCGGTCGTAGAAGCGGGTGATCACCAGGCCCAGCACGAGACCGATGGCCAGGCCGAGCGTGGACATCCACAGACCACGCGAGAGTCCGGCCGTGCCGCCGCCGTAGAAATACAGAATCGACCGCGTCCCCAGGAACACCTGGTGCATGGGTTCGAAACTCGCCAGCCAGCCGAAGTACTTCGGCGTCGCCTCGATCGGTACCGTGCCGCCCGAGGAGGGCAGCCCCAGAATGATGAAGATGATCAGATTGATGATCAGGCCGGCGGTGCCCACCGCCGCGAGCACCGAGGTGCAGGTGACCCCGACCGCGGTGATCACGAACGCGCCGTAGAGGAAAAGCAGCAGCGGCCGGTCGATCGGCATGCCCAGCGCGGACCCGATGCCGAGCAGTGCGGCCGAGACCGCGACCGCCATCACCACCACCGCCGACCACTTCAACAGCAGTGTGCGCGTGCGGGAAATCGGTGCGCGCGAATTGTGCACGTACCACGGACCCCATTCCGTCGGAATGAAGCCGAGGGCCGAATCGATGAGCTGATGGATGATCATCGCGCCGACCATGCCGGCCAGCAGCAGGAGCAGGCTGTAGAAGAACGCGGTCAGGCCCTCACCGGAACCGCCTGGCAGCGGCCGGAATTGGTCGACCACGATATTCAGCGGCTGCGCCAGCGTGATCATGGTGGCCGCCGACAGGTCCGGTGCGGGCGGGCCGCCCGGCGGAGGTGTCAGGGTCGTCTTCACCTGATCGGTCAGCTGCTGCCCGACCTGCGTGTTCACCTGCGTGAGCGCTTGCGCGCCGAACTTCTGCACGATGGTGGTGCCGAAGGCGCCGGTGCGCGGATTGGTCTGCAGAGTGATCACCGGGCGCGTGATGTCCCCGGGGACGACACTGCCCACACCGAGAATGCCGAGCCGCTTGGAGAAGTCGCTCGGAATGATGATGGTGCCGTACACCTGTGCCGACTGCATCTGCAGCTGCGCCTCGTTGATGCCGAGCACGCGCAGATCGATCTTGTCCGCGGGCACCGCCTTGCGCAGGCCGTCGGTGACCTGATCACCGAAGTTGACGTGCTTGGCCGGACCGCCCGTGCTCAGGTCGTCGCCGACGTCCTGATTCACCAGTGCGATAGGGAAATCGTGCAGGTTCTTCTCGGGATCGACGATGTAATCGAGATACATCACACCCAGCAGCGAGGCCAGCAGCGTGACCACCACAATCGGGAATGCCCACCTGAAAGGGGTCAGACGCCGAGGGGTCGTACTCGATTCCGAAGTGTCGGTGCTCGCCACGGAGGAACGCTAACAGCAAATCCCCTGCCATCAGGGTTATCCCAGCGGTGGGTTGCGCGCCGGTTACCAGTACTATGGGCCTTGCCCCCCGCCCGTCGAACAGGGAGCAAACACGGTGACCCTGCCCCCCGCTGCCACCACCCCCGATCAGCCCGAAAACGAACCCCGCGAAGAGTGTGGAGTTTTCGGTGTCTGGGCCCCGGGCGAGGATGTGGCCAAGCTCACTTACTACGGACTCTATGCGCTGCAGCATCGCGGCCAGGAGGCAGCCGGTATCGCCGTCTCCGACGGTTCCCAGGTGCTGGTATTCAAGGATCTGGGCCTGGTGAGCCAGGTCTTCGATGAACAAACTCTCGCTGCAATGCCCGGCCACGTCGCGGTCGGGCATTGTCGTTATTCCACCACCGGCTCCACGAGCTGGGAGAACGCCCAGCCCATCTTCCGGACCACCACTGTGGGTACCGGAATTGCGCTGGGCCACAATGGAAATCTCGTCAATACCGCCGAATTGGGTTCGCGTGCACGGGAACTCGGTCTGATCAGCGGCCGGCTCGCCGGTCCGATCGCGGCCACCTCCGATTCGGATGTGATCACCGCGCTGCTCGCGCACGCCGCCGCCGACAAGACCATCGAGCAGGCCGCGATGGAGTTGCTGCCCACGCTGGAGGGCGCCTTCTGCCTCACCTTCATGGACGAGCACACGCTGTACGCCGCGCGTGATCCGCACGGGGTGCGCCCGCTCTGCCTCGGTCGCCTCGATCGTGGCTGGGTGGTCGCCAGTGAAACCGCTGCCCTCGATATCGTCGGCGCCTCCTTCGTCCGGGAGATCGAGCCCGGCGAACTGCTGGCGATCGACGCCGACGGGGTGCGCTCGCTGCGCTTCGCCAACCCGACCCCCAAGGGCTGCGTCTTCGAATTCGTGTACCTGGCCCGCCCGGACAGCACCATCTCCGGTCGCTCGGTGCATGCGACCCGCGTCGATATCGGCCGCCGCCTGGCCATCGAACATCCCGTCGAGGGCGATCTGGTCATTCCGGTCCCCGAATCGGGCACCCCGGCCGCCGTCGGTTACGCCCAGGGTTCGGGTGTGCCGTACGGGCAGGGCCTGATGAAGAACGCCTATGTGGGCCGCACCTTCATCCAGCCCAGCCAGACCATTCGCCAGCTCGGCATCCGGCTCAAGCTGAATCCGCTGCGCGAGGTGATCCGCGGTAAGCGGCTCATCGTGGTGGACGATTCCATCGTGCGCGGCAATACCCAGCGTGCGCTGATCCGGATGCTGCGGGAGGCGGGCGCGCTGGAGATCCACGTCCGCATCGCCTCGCCGCCGGTCAAGTGGCCGTGCTTCTACGGCATCGACTTCGCCTCGCGCGCGGAGTTGGTCGCCAACGGGGCCGGGCCGGACGGCATCGAGGGCACCAGCATCGCCGATATGGTGGAGGGTGTGCGCCGGTCCATCGGCGCCGACACCCTCGGCTACATCTCGCTGGAGAGCATGGTCGCCGCCACCGAACAGCCGCGCTCCCGACTGTGCTGCGCCTGCTTCGACGGCGAGTACCCGATCGCGCTGCCGACCGAGATGGCGCTGGGCAAGAACGTGCTGGAAAGCGTCCTCAGTGGCGCCAAGGAGTCGGACCTGTTGGCCGACAATGCGAATGCGAGCGCGCTCAGCCGCCCGTAGATCCGTCTCGATCCGTGCCCGTCCGCATCCTGCGGGCGGGCACGGGTCGTTTTCGGGGGACTGCGCCCTCCATTTCGGGGCTGTGTCCATCGCCGCAGGTAGACGAGGGTGTACCGAAATCCCTTGGCGCAGTTACGCCATCGGCGTCGTCGTGCATGTGACATAAAAATGATCGGTTTGTCCGGAAACGCAACACAGCGGTTATAACCAGCCGATACTGTGCCCAGCCAAACGAAGTCCACCGCGATGCGGCGGGGCCGCGACCCGGCCCGTGCGTCGCGCGTTTCGAGAGTGGGGCAGTATGCGCGGGAAAAGAGTTGCGGCAGTAGGGGTTGCGGGACTCACGGTGCTGGCCATCGCCGGCTGCGGGTCGGGAAAGACCGGGGACGGCGGTGGCGGGGGAGCGGGCCTCGTGGTCGGCACCACCGATAAGGTCACCTCGCTGGACCCGGCCATGGCCTACGACAACGGGTCACTGCTGGCCGAGACCCAGGTGTACCAGTTCCTGCTGAATTTCCCCGCGGGAGAAGCGGCGCCGAAACCCGACGCGGCCGACAAATGCGAATTCACCACACCGACCGTCTACACCTGCACGCTCAAGCCGGGTCTGAAGTTCGCCAATGGCGATCCGCTCACCGCGAAGAGCGTGAAGTTCTCCTTCGACCGCATGGTGGGCATCAAGAACCCGCAGGGGCCGTCCGCGCTGCTGGTCGGACTGGACCACACCGACGCCCCGGACGACAAGACCGTCGCCTTCACGCTGAAGAACGCCAATGATCAGACCTTCCCGGCGATTCTGCCGACGCAGGCCGCGGCCATCGTCGACGAGAAGGTCTTCCCCGCCGACAAGGTGCTCGCCGACGAGGACATCGTGAAGGCCAAACCCTTCTCCGGTCCGTACACGATTGCCAGCTACGACAAGAACAAACTGGTCTCCTACCAGTCCAATCCGGATTACAACGGGCTGTTCGGCAAACCGAAGACCGATACCGTGACGGTGAAGTACTACGCCGAGGCCGCCAATCTGAAACTCGATGTGCAGCAGGGCAATGTGGATGTGGCCTGGCATACGCTCACGCCCACCGATATCGATTCCCTGCGCAATAGCGACAAGGTGACGGTGCATCAGTCGCCCGGCGGCGACACCCGCTACATCGTGTTCAATCTCAATACCCAGCCCGGCGGCACTCCCGCGCAGAAGCTGGCCGTGCGCAAGGCCGTCGCCACGTCCGTCGACCGCGACGCGCTGTCCGCCGATGTCTTCAAGGGCACCTGGACGCCGCTGTATTCGCCGGTGCCGCAGGGGCTTCCGGGCGCGACCGAGGCATTCAAGGATATCTACGGCGCCAAGCCGAACAAGGACGCCGCCACCAAACTCCTGGCCGATGCCGGAGTGGCCACGCCGGTGACGCTGAACATCCAGTACAACACCGACCATTACGGCTCCACCAGCTCCGAGGAATACGCGGCCATCAAGAGCCAGCTGGAGTCGACCGGGCTGTTCAAGGTGAATCTGCAGTCCACCGAATGGGTTTCGTACCAGAAGGCGCGCTCCACCGACGGATACCCGATCTTCCAGTTCGGCTGGTTCCCGGACTTCCCGGATGCCGACGACTACCTGACCCCGTTCTTCACCGCGGACAACTTCCTGCAGAACCACTTCACCGATCCCAAGATCACCGATGAGCTGAAAGCCGAAGTGACCGAGGCCGATCCGGCCAAGCGGGCGGCGGTGCTCGCGAGCATTCAGCACGATCTGATGGCCGATTTCATGCCCATCGTGCCGCTGCTCACCGGTAATCAGATCGCGGTCGCGGGCAAGAGTGTGCAGGGGGTGGACAAGACGCTCGACCCATCCTCCAAGTTCCGCTTCGGTGTGCTGAGCAAGTGATCTCCGCGCGCCTGCTGCGCTACCTCGGGGTGCGATTGCTGCTGATCGTGCCCACCGCCTGGATTCTGGTGACCGTCGTGTTCTTCCTGATGCGGGTGGTGGGCGATCCGATCACGGCGGCGCTGGGTGGTCGGCTGCCACCCGACCAGCTCGCCCAGCGCAAGCACGATGCGGGCCTGGATCGGCCGATCCTGAGCCAGTACTGGGACTACATCTCGGGCCTGGCACGCGGGGATTTCGGCCGCTCCCAGGACAATCGGGCCGTCAGCGACATCATCACCACCTACGGGGCCGCCACCCTGGAGCTGGTGTTCTGGTCGCTGCTGGTGGCCTTCGCCATCGGCGTGCCGCTGGGCCGGTACGCGGCCACCCGCCGCGACAGCGCCGCCGACGCGGGACTGCGACTGTTCGCCATCCTGGCCTACGCCGCACCGGTGTTCTTCGTGGGATTGCTGCTGAAACTGCTGTTCTCGGTGAAACTGGGCTGGCTGCCGGTGTCCGGACGGGCCAGCACCAATGTGGAACTGGCGCTGCAGCATGTCTCGCCGAAGACGAACATCCTGTTCGTAGACGCAATCCTGTACGGGGACATGGGATATCTCGGCGATGTGCTGAAACACACCGTGCTCCCGGCCTTTTCGCTCGGACTGCTCACGGCGGGCGTCTTTCTGCGGCTGGTGCGGATCAACCTGATCCAGACCCTGCGCAGTGATTATGTGGACGCCGCCCGCGCCCGCGGCCTGTCCGCCCGGGTGGTGACGCGCCGGCACGCCTTCCGCAATGCGCTGATTCCCATTGTCACCGTCATGGGCATGTACATCGCCACCATGCTCGGCGGTGCGGTGCTCACCGAGCGGACCTTCGAATGGAAGGGGCTCGGGTATCAGCTCACCGAACTGCTCACGGCCCGCGATTTCATTGCGGTGCAGGGGATTGTCGCCTTCATCGCACTGGTCGTCGCGGTCATGAGTTTCGTCATGGACGTGATCGTCGCCTTGATCGACCCGAGGGTGAGGTTCTGATGACAGCACCTGAAGTAGTGACCGAACCGGCAGTCGCGCCGCTCGCAGTGAGGGGCAAGCGGCGCGGCCTGCCGGGGGTTCGGCTACTGGCCATGACACACGGATTACAGAGGGTCACACTGCTTTTCGGGCTCTTCCTGATCGCGGTATTCCTGATCTGCGCGGTGTTCGCTCCGCTCATCGCGCCGTACGGATTCGCCCAGAACCATGCCGACGGTGTGGATTTCGTGCGGCAGCAGGCGCCGTCCGCCCAGCACTGGTTCGGCACCTCGGTGCGCGGCGAGGACGTGTTCTCCCGTGTGGTCTACGGGGCCCGCACCGCGCTCTACGTGATCGCGGTATCGCTGCTGCTGTCGCTGCTGACCGGTGTCCCACTGGGTTTGGTGTCCGGCTATGCCGGTCGCTGGCTGGACCGGGTGCTGGTGCTGTTCATGGACGCCATGTACGGATTCCCGACGCTGCTGCTCGCCATCGTGGTGTCGATCGTGGTGGCGGGCGGCAGCTCCAGCAAACTCGGCGGCGTGCTGTCCGCGGCGGTGGCCATCACCGTCATCTTCATACCGCAGTACTTCCGGGTGGTGCGCAATGCGACGGTGGCGGTGAAGAACGAGCCGTATGTGGACGCGGCGCGGGTGAGCGGGGCCTCCACCACGCGAATCCTGTTCCGGCACATTCTCGCCAATGTCACCCAGTCGCTGCCGGTGATCATCACGCTCAATGGCGCGGAGGCCATTCTCACCCTGGCCGGGCTCGGCTTCCTCGGCTTCGGCATCGAGCCGACCCAGGCGGCGGAGTGGGGTTTCGATCTCAACAAGGCGCTTTCCGATGTGCCCGACGGCATCTGGTGGACCGGCGTCTTCCCGGGCGCGGCCATTGTCACCGTGGTGCTGGGCATGACCCTGGTGGGGGAGAGCCTCAACGAAGTATTCAACCCGCTGCTGCGCACCCGGCGCGGCGTGGAGGCCGGCGATATCGCGGCGGACGCCGACACCGATATCGCATCCGACACCGAGGAGGCGACCGATGCCGGGTGAAGCCGAGAACCGCGAAACAGGCGGGCCCGCACTGTCTGTCGATGCCCTGTCGGTCACCTTCGCCACCGATGCCGGACCCGTGTTCGCGGTCAGCGAGGTCTCCTACGAGGTGTTCCCGGGCGAGGTGCTCGCCGTGGTCGGCGAATCCGGCTCCGGCAAATCGGTGAGCTCCCGCACCGCCATGGGCCTGCTGCCCGCCACCGCGCGGGTGCGGGGCCACGTCACCCTGGGCAGCGCCGAGATCACCGCCATGACCGAACGGCAGCTGACCGCGGTGCGCGGCGGTGATATCGCCATGATCTTCCAGGAACCCGGTTCGGCCCTGGACGCCCTCTTCACCGTCGGCTACCAGATCATGGAAGCCCTTCGCGCACACCGGCGCATGACCCGGATCGCCGCTCGCACCCGCGCCACCGATCTGCTGCGCCTGGTCGGCCTGCCCGATCCGGAACGCCGGGTCGACTACTACCCGCATCAACTCTCCGGCGGGCAGAAGCAGCGCGTCATGATCGCCATCGCCATCGCCTGCGAACCCAAGGTGATCATCGCCGATGAGCCGACCACCGCCCTCGATGTGACGGTGCAGGCCGAAATCCTGGAACTGCTGCGGGATCTGCGCGATCGCATCGGCAGCGCCATCGTTCTCATCACGCACAATATGGGCGTCGTCGCCGACCTCGCCGATCGCGTAGTCGTCATGCGCGCCGGGCGTGTTGTCGAAACAGCCACGGTGGACGACCTTTTCGCGCACCCCGCGCACGAGTACACCCGGGCGCTGCTCGCGGCCGTCCCGCACCTCGGGGCATCGACCCGGCCGGACGTGATCGAGCGCGCGACCACCGTCCCCGCGCCGGAAGCCGTTCTCGAGATCAGCGATCTGCGTGTCGAGTTCCCGAGTGGCCTGGGGCGGCCCGCATTTCAGGCGGTGCGCGGTGTGAGCCTCACCCTCGCCCCCGGCGAAACCCTCGGCCTGGTCGGGGAATCCGGGTCCGGCAAATCGACCATCGGCCGCTGCGTCGCCGGATTGCAGCGCGCCTCAGCGGGATCGGTGCGCGTTCTCGGCTCCGAACTGACCGGACTGTCGGAGCGCCGCCTGCGTCCCCTGCGCCGCAGATTGGGATTCGTCTTCCAGGATCCGGCAACCTCCCTGAATCCCCGCCTCACTGTCGGCGACTGCGTGGCCGAACCCCTGATCGTTCACCGCGCCGCCAAGGGCGCCGCCCTGCGCGACCGGGTCCGCCAACTCCTCGACGACGTCCAGCTCCCCGCCGACACCGCCGAGCGCTACCCGCACGAATTGTCCGGCGGCCAGCGTCAGCGCGTCAGCCTCGCCCGGGCCCTGGTCCTCAACCCCGACCTACTCATCGCCGACGAACCCACCAGCGCCCTCGACGTCTCCGTCCAAGCCACCGTCCTGGCCCTCTTCGCCGACCTGCAACGCGAACACGGCTGGGCCTGCCTCTTCATCAGCCACGACCTCGCCGTCGTAGACCAACTGGCCGACCGCATAGCCGTCCTCAACAACGGCGAGATCGTCGAACAGGGCAATCGCGACCACATCCTCCGCCACCCCGCCCACGACTACACCCGCCGTCTGGTCGCCGCGGTCCCCGTCCCGGACCCGGTGGAACAGCGCCGCCGTCGTGAGGAAAGACGACAGCTGATCTCGTAATGGTGGCGGTGCGCCAAGTACCCGGCGAGGCTGGGGAGCGGGTCAGCTAGGCTTAACGTGCATCTATCCACCCCGATTCGGCTTGGAGCTCTCCCCGACAATGACTGAACAGACACCCAGTGGCGCCGGTGCTTCCTACGCGGCGGCCGGAGTGGATATCGAAGCCGGCGACCGCGCAGTAGCACTGTTCGCACCGCTGGCCAAGAAGGCCAGCCGGCCCGAGGTTCAGGGTGGACTCGGCGGTTTCGCCGGACTGTTCGCGCTGAAGGGTGGATACAAGGAGCCGCTGCTGGCTGCCTCCACCGACGGCGTCGGCACCAAGATCGCGATCGCCCAGGCCATGGACAAGCACGACACCGTCGGCCTGGATCTGGTCGCCATGGTCGTCGACGATCTGGTGGTGTGTGGCGCGGAACCGCTGTTCCTGCAGGACTACATCGCCGTCGGCAAGGTCGTCCCGGAGCGCGTCGCCCAGATCGTCTCCGGCATTGCCGAAGGCTGCATCCTGGCCGGCTGCGCCCTGCTCGGTGGTGAGACCGCGGAACACCCGGGCCTGATGGGCGCCGATGATTACGACATCTCCGGCACCGGCGTCGGTGTGGTGGAAGCCGATGCGGTACTCGGCCCCGACCGCGTGCGCCCCGGCGACGTCATTATCGGCATGGGCTCGTCGGGCCTGCACTCCAACGGCTACAGCCTGGCCCGCAAGGTGCTGCTGGATATCGACCGCATGCAGCTGTCGGGGCATGTCGAGGAGTTCGGCCGCACCCTCGGCGAGGAGCTGCTCGAGCCGACCAAGATCTACGCCAAGGACTGCCTGGCCCTGATCGCCGAGACCGATGTGCGGACCTTCTCGCACGTCACCGGCGGCGGCCTGGCCAACAACCTGGCCCGCGTGCTCCCGGCCGGTCTGGTGGCCGAGCTGGACCGCGGCACCTGGAGCCCGGCCCCGGTCTTCAAGCTGATCGCGCAGCGCGGCCGCGTCGAGCGCGACGAGATGGAGAAGACCTTCAATATGGGCGTCGGCATGGTCGCCATCGTGGCGCCCGAGGATGCCGATCGCGCGCTCGCGGTGCTCACCGCCCGCCATATCGACTGCTGGACGCTGGGCACGGTCAAGAAGGCCAAGGACGCCGACGCCCCGCGCGCCGTGCTGCTGGGCGATCACCCGCGCTTCTGAGCCGGCGACAGCCCGAGCTAACCGACAGCGACGGCCCCGGTCACTCCTAGGAGTGACCGGGGCCGAGCTTTATGTCTGGAATGCCCGATGTCATTGCAGCCCCGCCACTTTCGGGACCGCCGAGGCCGGAACGGCGACAGCACGCAATTCCGGTGTGCGAGTACAGAACACACATCGACGTCCCGTCCATGCGGACGGGACGCTTTGATCAGCAATCCTTCAGATATACCGTCGGAGCCTCGGTGACATCGCAGTGCCGAAGAGGGAGACCACTACGGCCTCCCCTTGGTACGTCGATCAATCCGAGTCAGCGGCGCCAGTCGTCGTAGTCGTCTTCGTCCCAGCTCGACTGCGAGTCCTTCGCGTCGTGCTCGTCGGAAAGCACACCGCTTCGCGGCAAGTCGGAGGGACTCCCCGACAGCTCACTCCCCGACAGCTCGCGCTGAAGGTTCTTGAAGTCGGTGGGCGCTGAGCTGTACTTGAGCTCGCGCGCCACCTTGGTCTGCTTTGCCTTAGCCCGGCCACGGCCCATGGCTGACCCCCTCGCGTCACTGCGGGGCGGCCTGGGGTGGTTTGGCGGCCCCGTTCGAATTAATAATCTTCCTGACAGACACTTTAGCGTGTGTCAGGCGGTCTCGCTTCCAGGAGTGGGGCAGAAACCATGGAAGTGCCCCCCGGCGCCGCCGCGAAGGCCGGCCCGGGGCCGCACGGGACCGGGGTGCGAATGGACCGGGCGGGGTTACAGCACCCCCGGAACAGCCCGGATGATGCCGACCCGGGCACCACCGCCGAGCACCGCCGGCGCTGCCAGTTCCGCGTGCTCGCCGGACCATTCGATACCCATACGCTGCAACAGCGCGAGGGTCAGCGGCAGCCGGGCGCGATCCGCGCCGTCATCGATCTTGTAGGCGAAGGCGCTGCCGTCGGGCAGCGCACCCGCGTGCACGCCGTCCGCGCCGATCTTGCAGACCAGTCCGGGCGTTGCCGTCATCACCCGGAAATCCGGTCCGTCCGTGCCGGAAATCACTCGCGGATACGCGCGAATCGCGTCCGCGGTCCGGCGTTCCGGACTACCTTCGGGGGCCGTCGCGAGGGTGGCGTAGGCGCGGGCCAGATTCACCAGGGAGACCGGGACGATCGGCAGACCGCAGCCGTCGATGCCGAGATCGGTCTCCGGCTCACCGGTCACCTCGGTGATCGTCTGCACCACCGCCTGCTGCAGCGGATGCCCGATATCCAGATAGCCGGTGGTCGGCCAATCGTTGATCTTGCAGGTGGCGAGCATGGCGGCATGCTTGCCGGAGCAGTTCATGAAGATCCGCCGGGCCGCCCTGCCGCGATCGGAGCCCGCGAGGACCCGTGCGCGCGCCTGATCCTCGAACGGCAGATCGGGCGGGCACTCCAGCTGATCCTCGGTGAAACCGAAGCGATCCAGCAGCCGCTGCACCAGCTCCACGTGATCGGGCTCGCCGAAATGCGAGGCGGTCGTAATGGCCAGTTCGGCATCGTCGAACGGCTCGAAACCATTGCGCAGCAGGGTGAGCGCCTGCATCGGCTTATTGGTGGAGCGCGGGAAGATCGGCAGGTGCACCTCACCGACCGAGACCAGCGGCTCACCGCCGGGGCGCAGCACAACCGCGGAACCGCGATGCACGCACTCCCGGAAACCGGAGCGCACCACCTCGACCAGATCTGTGCTCATTTTGCCTCCGCTCCGCTCCGGCTGTTCGAGGCCCTGCAAGCTCGGTTCTTCACTCCTACACTCAGTCGCTGCGCTCCCTCGCTTCGTCGCTCCAGAACCGAGCCGGGCCGCGAACTGGGTGTATGCGCTTGAAGCGGACTCTCTTTCATCGGCTTGCTCCTACGTGGCGGCGGCGATGCCGGTCGATCTGCATGCGCACGTCGTCGGAGATGGTCGGCTCGGACTCCAGCAGCAGATCCAGGCGGGCCAGATCGGCGCCGACGAACAACTCGCGCACGGTGACGCCGTGCGCGGGCAGGTGCACCAGCCGCACCTCGTCGCCCGCGCCGATGGTGCCCTCCGTCAGTACCCGGAAATAGGCGCCCGTATTCGCCTGTGCGGTGAACCTTTTCACCCACTGCTGCTCACCGGTCCAGCGCTGGAAGGTGGCGCACGGCACGCGCGGCGCGGACACCTCCAGCACGGTGTCGCCGATGGCCCAGCGACTGCCGAGCACCGCATCGCTCACCGGAATGCCGCTGATGCGCAGGTTTTCGCCGAACCAGCCGACCGCGAGCTCGCGGTCCAGTTCGGCCGCCCAGTGCTGCGCATCCTCTTCGGCATAGGCGTAGACGGCCTGATGGACGCCGCCGTGATGCTCGGTATCGCAGACGTGATCGCCCTCGAGACCCAGCGCCCGCACCGGAACCCGGTGCGGCACCGGACGTTTGTCGATGGCGGTGCGACCCACTCGCCCGGCGTCCTCGAGTTCCTCGTGCACCACACACACGGCGAGCACTCGGCCGGCGAGTGCGTTCATCGGCCGCGCAGCCTTTCGACGGCGAGCCGGCCGGCCTGCGGTTCATCGTGCGCGGGAACGGAATCCGGGTCGATCGACGCCGCGCAGGGGCCCGCCTCGAGCGGGGTGTCCGCGGGGACATTGCGTTTGACCAGCGCCAGCGCGATCGGGCCGAGCTCGTAGTGGTCGATCACGGTGCCCAGCACGCCCACGGCGCGACCGCCGGCCGTCACCGCGTCACCGGGGGCCGGGCGGGAGTCGGCGGAGCCGTCCAGGTGCAGCAGCACCAGATTTCGCGGGGGCTTGCCGAGATTGTGGACGCGGGCCACCGTCTCCTGACCGCGATAGCAGCCCTTGTTCAGGTGCACGGCCCCGTGCTCGTCGATGCCGCCGACCCAGTTCGCCTCGTGCGGAATGGTGCGGTCATCGGTGTCGATGCCGATGCGCGGGCGCAGGGCCGCCACCCGCAGCGCCTCGAAGGTCCAGCTGCCGGCGGCCTCCACCCCGGCCTCCCGCAGCCGCGTCCACCAGCTGAGCAGCTGCGCGCGGGGGACGAGCAGATCGAAGGAATCGGCGGTGGGCCAGGGCATCCGGCGGACGAAACCGCCGCCGGGCAGCGCCACCGCCTGATAGACCTCGGGAAGGCTTGCGATGCCCAATGTTTCAGCGGTGATGCGCGGACCCAGCAGGCTCAGGAGCGCGTGGTCGGGGGCGGCCTCGGGTTTGGCGTCCGCCCAGAAGACCATCTTCTGCAGGAAGCTCAGCAGGTCCGGCCCGCGCTCGGCCTCGGTATCGATCCACACCGTGCCGTCCAGCTCGGTGAGCACGAAGTGGTGCAGCACCCGGCCGTTCAGATCCAGATCCAGATTCTCGGCGGACTGTCCGTCCCGCAGATCGGCCACGGCCTGACTGGAGATGGTGTGCAGCCAGGTCAGGCGCTCTTTACCGGTGATGCTGAGGACGAAACGATGCGATCTGTCCACCACCGCCGCACGCTGAACCGCGGCGCGCTGCTCACCCAGTGGATCCCCGTAATGCCACGCGACCGCCGCATCCGGTGACTCGGGCGGCCCCGCGACAGCCCCTGGAACCTGCAGAATCGGACTGGGTGCTACCTCGAAGGACACCACCCCACCCTAGCGGTGTCTGATTTCCGCCGCCTGCGGCGTCGCGGGTTCGCCGCGCCCCGGGCCGCGGTTCAATTCTCTTCCGAGAGCTGGACGGGCTCGGCATATCCGCGTGAATCACCCGGTCGTGAGGGGTATCGAGGGTGATCTGTATGGCGGGGTTGTCGGGACCGGGTGGCCGGATATCGCTCGATATTGTGGCGTCTGTCCTAGGCTCGCCTGCATGGTGGAACGGGTTTTGGTGACTATCGACGGCGCGATCCGGGATCCGGACGCGCCGCTTCTTTATGCGGACGATATCGGCGCACTGCGTGGTGACGGCATATTCGAGACGGTGCTGGTCCGGGGTGGTACGCCCTGTGCACTGGAGTTGCATCTGGCTCGACTACGCCGCTCGGCGGAGGCCTTGGAACTGCCCGCGCCGGATCTCGAGGCGTGGCGGTTCGCGGTGGAACTGGCGGCCGAGGAGTGGGGCGCCGAGCGCGAGGGACTGCTGCGGATGGTGCTCACCCGCGGGCGTGACAGCGATCACGCGAAAGCTAATAGCAAATCAACAGCTAATGCCGGTGGTGGACTCTCCGGCTCCGAACCCGCCACTACCGGTTACGTTTTGGTCGTCCCGGTGCACGCGCGGGTCGAAACCGCCCGCGCCGAAGGTGTTTCGGTCATCACCCTCTCGCGCGGCATCTCCATCGATCTCGCGCAGGCCGCGCCCTGGCAGTTGCTCGGCGCCAAAACCCTCTCGTACGCAACGAATATGGCGGCGCTGCGCTTCGCCCAGCGGATGAACGCCGATGATGTGATCTTCACCAGCACCGAGAACCGGGTGCTGGAGGGTCCGCGCTCGACAGTGGTTGTGGCACGCGGGAATCAGCTGGTCACCCCGCCTGCCCGCAATGGCGTCCTGCCCGGCACCACGCAGCGCGCGCTGTATGTGCAGGCCGAGAAGGCGGGCTGGGACTGCCGCTACGAGCCGCTGTTCACCGCCGATCTGATTACCGCCGACAGTGTCTGGATGCTGTCGAGCGTGACCCTGGCGGCCCGGGTGAAATCACTGGACGGACTGCGTTTGTCGGCTCCGGAGAATGCCCCCGAGATCGCGGCGCTGGTGGATCGCGGCATCGCGCTGCCGGGCAGTGCCGTCGACTGGTAGTCCGTATTCTTCGCTGATCGAACCCGATCATCGCCACGTCGGAAGGTGGTGATCGGGCGCGCAGGGAGCGCGGTATCACAGTCCAGCTAATTTGTGGCGTACTGTGGCGCGGCACATGTTGATCTGAAGTTCGTAAGGCGTACTGTCTGGTACTACGTCATGTCGTAGATCGGCTGGAGGTCGGATGAGCGTCGTGGATCTAGCGCGCTGGCAGTTCGGAATCACCACCGTCTATCACTTCATCTTCGTGCCGCTCACCATCGGTCTGGCGCCACTGGTAGCGGGCATGCAGACCGCATGGGTGATTACGGGCAAAGAACACTGGTACCGCCTCACCAAATTCTTCGGGAAGCTGTTCCTGATCAATTTCGCGCTGGGCGTCGCCACCGGCATCGTGCAGGAATTCCAGTTCGGCATGAGCTGGAGCGAATACTCCCGCTTCGTCGGCGATGTGTTCGGCGCACCGCTGGCCATGGAGGCGCTGGTCGCGTTCTTCATGGAGTCGACCTTCCTCGGCCTGTGGATCTTCGGCTGGACCCGATTGTCGAAAAAGGTGCACCTGGCCTGCATCTGGCTGGTCGCCATCGGCACCAATGCCTCGGCGTACTTCATCGTCGCGGCCA
Source organism: Nocardia sp. NBC_01327 (assembly GCF_035958815.1). Lineage (NCBI taxonomy): Bacteria > Bacillati > Actinomycetota > Actinomycetes > Mycobacteriales > Nocardiaceae > Nocardia > Nocardia sp. NBC_01327. Next base: position 1,195,174 of record NZ_CP108383.1, read on the forward strand.
ACTCGTTCATGCAGCACCCGGTCGGCGCGGAGTACAACCCGAAGACCGGACGCGCTGAGCTGCACGACATCTGGGCGGTGCTCGGCAACAACACCACGGTCGCCGCCTTCCCGCACGTGATCGCCGGAGCCTTCCTCACCGCGGGCACCTTCGTGGCCGGTGTCGCGGGCTGGTGGATGGTCCGCAAGGCCCGCCAGGTGGAGACCACCGGCGATCTTGCGCCGACCGAGGAGGCCCGCACCATGTGGCGGCCGGCTGCCCGGCTCGGGCTGTACGTCGTCCTGGTCGCCGCTGTCGCACTGGTTTTCACCGGCGATGTCCAGGGCAAGCTCATGTTCAAACAGCAGCCCATGAAGATGGCGTCGGCGGAATCGCTGTGCCACACCGAAACCGATCCGGACTTCTCGGTGCTCACCATCGGCACGCACAACAACTGCGACAGCGTCACCCACCTCATCGAGGTGCCCTACGCCCTGCCGTGGCTGGCCGAGGGCAAGTTCACCGGTGTGACCCTGGACGGTGTAAAGGACCTGCAGCTGTCGTACAACGAGAAGTACGGCGTCGGCGACTACCGGCCCAACCTGTTCGTCACCTACTGGACCTTCCGGGCCATGATCGGCCTCATGGCAGGCTCGATCCTGTTGGCGCTGGTCGGATTCTGGGTCACCAGGGGCGGCCGGGTGCCGAATCAGCGGTGGTTCTCCTGGTTGTCGCTGATCTGCATTCTGACGCCGTTCTTCGGCAATATCTCCGGCTGGATCTTCACCGAGATGGGCCGGCAGCCCTGGGTGGTCGCACCCAATCCGACCGGTGACCCGCACATTCGATTGACGGTGCAGCAGGGCGTCTCCGGCGTCACCGCGGGCACCATCGTCACCTCGCTGGTCGTCTTCACGCTGCTCTACGGTCTGCTCGCGGTCGCCTGGTTCTACCTCATGCGCCGCTATGTGGTCGAGGGCCCGGAACAGCCGGCCCCGGACACCCCGCGCATGACCGGGGACAACGTCGACAAGCTTTCCTTCGCCTACTAGGAGCCCAGGATGAGTCTCCCCGAATTCTGGTTTCTACTGATCACCGTGCTGTTCACCGGCTACTTCGTGCTGGAGGGCTTCGACTACGGGGTCGGCATGCTCATGCCGATCCTGGGCCGGGGTTCCGAAGTGCGAAAGCGCGTGGTGCTCAACACCATCGGGCCGGTATGGGATGGCAACGAGGTGTGGCTGCTCACCGCGGGCGGTGCGCTGTTCGCGGCCTTCCCGGAGTGGTACGCCAGCCTGTTCTCCGGGTTCTACCTGGCGCTGCTGCTGATCCTGGTCGGCTTGATCGCCCGCGCCTGCGCCATCGAATGGCGCAGCAAGATCGACGACGACCGCTGGCGGCTCGGCTGCGATATCGGCATCGGCCTCGGCTCCTGGATTCCGGCTCTCGCCTGGGGTTTGGCCTTCGCCAATATCGTGCGCGGCGTAAAGCTCAACGAGCACAGGCAGATCGGCGGCAATCTGCTCGATCTGCTGAACCCGTACGCACTGCTCGGCGGGCTCACCACCCTGCTGCTGTTCCTGCTGCACGGTGCGCTGTTCATCGTGCTAAAGACCGGCAACGAGGTGCGTGACGAGGCACAGGCCCTGGTGCGCAAGCTGTTCGTGCCCACCGCGGTGGTGGTGGCGGCCTTCGGTATCTGGACCCAGCTCGCCTACGGTAAGGGCTGGACCTGGATTCCGCTGGTACTGGCCGTGATCGGGCTGTTGGTCGCGGGATTCGCGGCCACCCAGGGTCGCGACGGCTGGGCCTTCGCGGGCACCGCGCTCACGATCATCGGGGCCACGGTGCTGCTGTTCGGATCGCTCTTCCCGAATGTGCTGCCCTCCACCATCGATTCGGCCTTCAGCCTCAGCGTGGACGGTCGCGGCGGCACCATCTCGGCGTCCTCCACGCACTACACGCTGGTGGTCATGAGCTGGGTGGCGGTGGCCATGGTTCCGGTGGTGCTGATCTACCAGGCCTGGTCGTACTGGGTCTTCCGGCAGCGCCTGACCATCGAGCAGATCCCGGCGCCGATCGGACTGCCGATGGGGGCACCGCGCGGCTAGCTCGGCACGCAGTTGTTTCGACTATTTCGACACTGAATCCGACAGTACGGAACCGAAGAGATGGCACGACCGGTAGACCCGCGCCTGTGGCGGTACGCCCGCTCGGCACGCACTTATCTCACGCTGAGCGTCGGCCTGTCGCTGGTGATCACGAGCTGCATCGTGGTCGCGGCCCTGGCCCTGGCGCGGGTCCTCGCCGGAGTCGTCACCGATCCGTCGCGGCGCCATATCGGCTCGTGGACAGTCGAACTGGTGATCTTCGCCGCCGCGGTGCTGTGCCGGGTCACCGCCACCTGGTGGCAGTCCCGGCTCGCGCATCGGGCCGGGGCCGAGGTCGTCGCCGAGCTGGAGACCGCCGTCCTGCGCGCCGGGGCCGGGCTGCCGCCTCGCGAATTGGAGCGGCGCCGTACGGAATTGGCCGTCGTGGTCGGGTCCGGATTGAACGGGCTGCGCGCCTATCTCGCCGGATACCTTCCTGCACTGCTGCTTTCGATGTTGGTGCCGCCGATCGTGCTGGCGGTCATCGCCGTTCACGACTGGGTCTCCGGACTGATCATCGTGATCACCCTGCCGCTCATCCCGGTTTTCATGATCCTCATCGGGCTGCTCACGCAGGGGCGGTCCAAGGACACCCTGGCGGCCACCACCCGGCTCTCGGATCAACTGCTGGATCTGTTCGCGGGCATGCCGACCCTGCGGGCGCTGGGCCGGGAGACCGGTCACTCCGACTCGGAGGCAGGCGAGGATGCCGCCCGCACCACCATGCGGCACCGCGTCCGCGACCTCGGCGACGATCTGCATCGGCGCACCATGGCCGCCTTGCGCATGGCATTCCTGTCCTCGATGGTGCTGGAGGCGCTCGCCACGCTGTCCGTGGCGCTGGTCGCGGTCTCCATCGGCCTGCGCCTGGTGTACGGCGATATGGGTCTGCACGCGGGACTGCTGGCGCTCGTCCTCGCCCCCGAGGTGTACCTGCCGCTGCGCGCGGTGGGGGAGCGCTTCCACGCGGCTCAGGACGGAATGGCCGCCGCCGACAAGGCTTTCGCGGTCCTCGACCCGCAGGCTGAGACGGAAGCCGCCGCGGATCGCCCCGAGGCCGGTGTGCGCACCGATCGGGAATTCCACGGCCGCATCGAGATTCGGAACCTGTCCGTCACGGCCCGTGAGGGCGCCGCGCCCGATGCACTGTCCGCCGTACTGCGTCCCGGCGCGGTCACCGTACTCACCGGCCCGAACGGCAGCGGTAAATCCACCGCGCTGCAGGCGATCCTGGGTCTCATCACCCCCGACGCGGGCGACGTCCTGGCGGACGGCGCCCCCGTCCCCGCCCTCGATCCCGGGCAGTGGTGGTCCCGCCTGGCCTGGCTGCCGCAGCGCCCCGTACTCGTCCCCGGCACGCTCCGCGCCAACCTCGAACTCCTCGGCCCGCCCGCCGACCCCGCTCAACTCGACGAAGCCTGCCGCGCAACCGGATTCGACACCGTCCTGGCGGATATGCCCGACGGCTGGAACACCCTGGTCGGCACCGGAGGCCTCGGCCTCTCACTCGGCCAGCGCCAGCGCCTGGCCCTCACCCGCACCCTGGCCGCCGACCGCTCCGTCCTCCTCCTCGACGAACCCACCGCCCACCTCGACGCCGCCGCCGAAGCGAGCGTCCTACAGGCATTGATCGCCCGAGCCCGAGCCGGCGCCACCGTAGTGATAGTCGGCCACCGCCCCGCCATCCTCGCCATCGCCGACCACCTTGTCCCTGTCCACGCCACCTCCGCCGCAACACAATCGGAGCCTGGTGCCCGCTTGCAGAAGTCGCCTGTCAGCGCCGTCGCGCAGACGAACGACGCAGGCGTACCCGGCGACGAAGCCGGCGGTGAGGGCGGCGCTCCAGAACCTGCTGCGGTGGACACAGCCGCGGGTGTGCACCCCGCAGCTCGCGGGGAATCCGCGACGCCCGGCGAACTGGATGTGCCGGCCGCCGCTGATTGTGTGCTGAGCGTGGCCCACTCGTCTCGCCCGGCGGCAGGGCCACCCGACGCGAGTGGCCTGGGGACGTCTGTGGATAAGTCGGAGGTGGGGGCTCGATGAGCGCCGCACCGGCCGGATGCCGACGGATTCGAGGCGTGATCTACGTCGTCGCGGCAGCGGCGGCCGTCGCGCTGGGGATGGCTGTGGATAACTCTGAAGTAGGTGTGCGATGAGTGGGGTGCTGGCGGATTTCCGGCGGATTCGGGGGCTGCTCGAATTATCGCGCGGGCGAATGGCTTTGTCGGTGGCCTGGGGGGTGGCGGCGCTCGGGAGTGGGCTCGGGCTGGCTGCGCTGGCGGCGTGGTTGATCGCGCGGGCCTGGGAGATGCCGCCGGTGCTCGATCTGAGCATTGCGGTGGTGACCGTGCGGGCGCTGGGGATTTCGCGCGGGCTGTGCCGGTATCTGGAGCGGCTGGCCACGCATGATGTGGCGCTGCGGTCCATGAGTCTGGCGCGCACCAGCATCTACGGCACGCTTGCGGCGGCGGATATCTGGCGGCCTCGGCGGACCGGCGAGCACGTCGAGGCAGTGGCGTCGAATGCCGCATCGCTCGATGGCAGCGGCGGTTCGCAGGCCGGAGGCAGTGCGCCGCAGGGGGATCCGACGCGATTGCGCAAGGGTGAACTGCTGGGGCGGGTCGGGGCGGATATCGATGATCTCGGCGCCGTGGTGGTGCGGGCCTTCGTTCCCATTGTGGTGGCGCTGGTGATTTCGGTGCTCGCGGTCGGGCTGCTGGCGAGCATCTCGGTGCCCGCGGCCGTCATTCTCGCTGCGGCGCTGGCGGTTTCCGGGATCATCGCGCCGTGGATGTCGGCACGCGCCGCGAGCGAGGCCGAGGTGGCCGTGCGCGCCGACCGCACCGAATTCACGGCCGAGGCGTGGACGGTTCTCGACCACGCTCCCGAATTGCGGGTCGCCGGAAGGCTTTCCGAGGCGATCGCGACGGCGGAGCGGGCCGGGCAGCGCGCGGTCGCCGCCGAGGACCGGGCCGCCGCCCGCAGCGCCTGGTCGGCCGCGGTGCTGCCGCTCGCCATCGGCGCGAGCGTGCTGGGGTCACTGCTCATCGGAATCGCGCTGTACGGCAACGGTTCCGGCCTTGCCTTCAAGGGTTTCCAGACGGTCTCGCCCGGCGGCATCACGCCCATGGCCTTCGCGGTCCTGGTGCTGGTCCCGCTCTCGGCCTTCGAAGCGGTCGCGGTGCTCCCGGCCGCCGCACAGGCCCTCACCACCGGCCGCGCCGCCCTGCACCGCCTGGCCCGCCTCGAACAGTCCGAATCCGCCGATCCCGCACTCGATCTCCCCCCGCTCCCGGAGGGCCGCCGTATTGCCGTCACCGGCCCCAGCGGCGCGGGCAAGACCACCCTGCTCATGTCCTGGGCGGGCCTGTTCGACACCCCCCGCCCCGGCATCACCTTCTTCGCCGAGGACGCCCATCTCTTCGGCACCACGGTCCTGGAGAACCTGCGGGTGGCCCGCGGCGACATCACCGCGCCGGAGGCCGACAGCGCCCTGCGCGCAGTCGGAGCCGGTGACTGGCTGGACTCGCTGCCGGACGGCGTCGACACCGATCTGATCGGCGGTGCGGCAGCGGTTTCCGGTGGTCAGCGCCGCCGGCTCCTGCTCGCCCGGGCCCTGCTCTCCCCGGCCCGGGTGCTGCTGCTGGACGAGCCCACCGAACATCTGGAGGCCGAAGCGGGCGCGGACCTGCTGCGCCGCCTCCTCGACGTATCCAGCGGCCTGGTGGACCCCGACCGGACCGTTGTGGTTGTCACGCACCAGCTTCCCCCGGAGCAGCACGCCGACACCCTCGTCCGGGTCGCCGCGAACGGCACCGTCACCATCGACCGTTTTATTCCCGCAAACCAGCATTGACCTGGTATTTCGCGGAGCGGGAAAATACGTTGCCGCATGCCGCGAACACGACTACTTTCGTCTGTACACAGGAAGGAGGTGGTTCGAATAATGAGTAATTCGAGGACGCGTGAGGTGGCTGCCAGCTAGGCGCCATCGCCGCAACGGATTCTCGTAGCGCGAACGCTGAGCGAATCCCAGGCAGTCACCCGGCCCCTGAGTCCCAGATCTTGTCCGATCTGGATCGCGTGAGTTGCATCCGCGATATGACTCAGGGGTCGTTCCTGTTTCAGGGGAACAGTCGAAAGTGACTGTGGATCAATCGAAGTGGCGGAGAATCAGCCAATGTAGCGCTTGAGACGGGCAGAAAGCCGCGGCTCGAGTGCGCCGTCCGGAGCGATGCGCTCCTCGACGTAACCCAGATCGCCGCCCTCGACAATGCCGTAGAGGCGCTTGGCCCCGCCCACGACAATGCCGGACTGGCTGCGAATGACCACGTCCGTGGCGAGTTCCCAGGAGGACTGGGTCAGGGCCTGGCCGTAGAACAGCTCGACGATTCCGGAGGCGTGCGTGAGCAGCAGCTCCAGCACCTCGTCGTCACCGTCGATGCCGACCCGCCAGAAACCGCTCTCGCGCAGATCCGGGCCCGCGTACTCGCCCTCGGTATCGATGACCCAGGAACGCGCTTCCCAGGTGAGATAGTCGCCACCGTCGTGCGACACGATGATCTGCTGACCGAAGCGGTAATCGCCGGTCTCGGGATCGTTGCCCTCACCCTCACCGCGCCACACGCCCACCAGGGGCAGCAGTGCGAGCATGGAGGAGCTCAGGTCCGGACCCTGCCGCAGATTCGCGGTATCGATGGGTAGCGGAAGGTCAGGGAGCGAGGGGATGTTCGCGGCGGCCGTCACCTTGGCGCGCTCGGCGGCCTCGGCCACGGCCTGGTCACCACTGCGGCGAGCGGCGAGCTCATCGCGCGCGACATCGTCACGGCTCGCGGAAGCGTCCCGTGTCGCCGCGTCATCCGTATGTTTGACGTTCTCGCTCGCCGACTCGCTCACGACTCGGTGAACAGCCGGTAGAGAACGTACAGACCGAACCAGGCGATCAGCACGGAGACGAGAACCAGCAGAATCTCGAAGGTAAGCACCACGAATCGGATTCTAATCGCACGCCGTCGGAGACGCGAAAACGGCCCCGCGTCCGGACGCGAAAACGGCCCCGGGAAATGAATCCCGGGGCCGTTCCGATGAATTCGCTTACTTGGCGACGACGACATCCAGGTTGTGGATGCCGTTGCCCTCCGGCGCGAGCTCGGCGGTGCCGTTGCCCGATGCGGACAGCGCGCGAATGGTCCACGAGCCCGGCGCCGCGAAGAAGCGGAAGTCGCCGGTGCCCGACGCCACGACCTCGGCGGTGAAATCGCCGTTGCCGTCCAGCAGGCGGACGAACGCGCCACCGACGGTCTGGCCGTCAGCGGTCAGGACGCGGCCGGTGATGACCGTCTCCTTCTCGACGTCGACGCCGGCCGGAATGGCCTGACCCTGGGTAGGTGCTGCACACATATTTATTACGCTCCCAACTCGATCGGTGCACCGACGAGGGAGCCGTACTCGGTCCAGCTCCCGTCGTAGTTCTTGACGTTCTTGTGGCCCAGCAGCTCCTGCAGCACGAACCAGGTGTGCGAGGAACGCTCGCCGATGCGGCAGTAGGCGATGGTCTCCTTCTCGCCGTCCAGGCCCGCTTCCTTGTACAGGGCAGCCAGGTCCGCATCGGACTTGAAGGTGCCGTCCTCGTTCGCGGCCTTGGACCACGGCACGTTGATGGCGGTCGGGATGTGGCCGGGACGCTGCGACTGCTCCTGCGGCAGGTGAGCCGGGGCCAGGATCTTGCCGGAGAACTCGTCGGGCGAGCGCACGTCGACCAGGTTCTTGGTGCCGATGGCGTTGATGGCCTCGTCGCGGAACGCGCGGATGGTCAGATCCTGCTCGCTCGCCTTGTAGGCGGTGGCCGGGCGGACCACGACATCCTTGACCAGCGGGCGGCCGTCGAGCTCCCACTTCTTGCGGCCACCGTCGAGCAGCTTCACGTCCTGGTGGCCGTACAGCTTGAAGTACCAGTAGGCGTAGGCCGCGAACCAGTTGTTGTTGCCGCCGTACAGCACCACGGTGTCATCGTTGCCGATGCCGCGGGTGGAGAGCAGATCGGAGAACTGCTCGCGATTGACGAAGTCGCGACGGACCTGGTCCTGCAGATCCTTCTTCCAATCGAGCCGGACAGCACCCTCGATATGGCCCAGGTCGTAAGCCGAGGTGTCCTCGTCGACCTCTACGAGGACGACTCCGGGCGTGTTCAGGTTCTCTTCGACCCAGTCTGCGGAGACCAGGACATCGGAGCGAGCCATGTTGTTCCTTTCGAGGTGGTGCCGGGGTCAGGCGTTGGAATTGGCGGAGGTCGGCACGGTCTTGAACCGTGCGACGAGGGGGTAGATCTTGCAGCCCAGGCAGATGCCGAAGGCCGCATTGAGGAAGGCCGCGAACAGGGCGAAACCGGTGAAGATCGCACCGGCGACCGGGCTGCCGGCCGCGAATCCGATCACGCCGAGCACCGCGAACAGCAGGCCGACCAGCTGCGCGAACCGCAGCGGCGCAACAGGTTCCAGCTCAGCGGGCGGACCCACGCGCGGCGCGACCAGGGCGCCGTAGATGCGGCCGTACGGACTGCGCCGCGGACCCCATGCCGCGCCGAGTCCGAACACCACGGCCTGTACGGCCAGCAGCACGGCGGCGGCGGGAACGGAGAAGGTGGCGATGATCAGTACCAGCACCAATACGCCGGTGGTGATCCAGGCGGCGAAACGCGGGCCGCGGACATCGACCTGCCCGGCGGGCGGCCTGGTGGGATTCGGGTTCGACATGCGTAACTCCTGCGCGATGAGGTCTATCGGTCATTTCGCCGGAGGATCGAGACGATCTCTCACACGGCGGACACACCCGGTCGGCGCGAAGAAAAGGGGAACGCGAAAGGCCGACCGGCTAGCGGCACAGGCAGCAACAACCACCGAGCCGGCACAGGTCAACTGTGCGGCGTCGGGTGAGCATCAGCTCGAGGTTGGTTTGCACGAGAGGAAGTTTACCCAATTTTCGGGGGAAATTGGACCCGGGGTCCGTAATACTGGTCACTCGGATTTGCCGGATCCCGCCAATTCGGCCAGTGACCTGCGCAAATCGGGCGCCTTCGGAACGCCGGCGATTCGGAACCTTTCCTGTCCTGCGGCGTCCAGCAGGAAAGTCGTCGGCAGTGACAGCACGTTCAGCGCGCGCGCCAGCGCCGGATTCGCATCGATATCCACCTCGAGGTCCAGCGGGGGAGCCTCGGCCGTGGACAGTTCGGCCACCACATTCGCGACCACCCGGCGCACGGCCGCGCACGGGCCGCACCAATCCGCGGAGAAGTGCAGCACCGTGGGACGACCGGCGAGCACACCGGCGTCGGAAAGCAGTGCGGAGCGGGGGCTTTCGGGCACGACCACCGCGGGTGCGCTGTCTCGGACGCGACCCTCGTTGCGGCGCACCATGATTCCGATACCCGCGGCGGCCACGAGTACGACGGCGAGCACTCCGAGCGCGATCACGGCTGCTGCAATCTGTCCAGATCGACGGTCACATCGCTGCCCTTGCCCTCCACCACGATCTGGCCGCCGCTGGCCTCCACCTTCTGCGGGTGCACGCCGAAGGGCAGGTCGCGGGTATCGATGGTCCGGGTGAACAGCGCCAGCACCCGGGCCTTGTCCGATTCGGGAATCACGGTGACGGGCGAGGCGTCGCTGGTCTGGGTGGCGGCGCCGGGCCCGCGATAGATATCGGTGGCGGTGATGCGGACCTGATCGTCGACCAGCCGCAGATCCGCCAGCACGCTCACGGTCTCACCCTTGGTGCCCGGCACCGCGGGAATGTCGGAGTCCGACAGCGGAATCGTGCCGTTCAGAATGATCGCGCCCGCGGTGGTCATGCCGGAACCGCCGGAACCGCCGGTACCGTCGGACTTGTCGGCGGGCGGGCCGAACACCTGCAGATTGGGAATCTTGAACAGCCGTCCCAGTTCGACCGGTTCGATCCGCATGCGCGCCTCGACCTGATCCACCGGAACGCCGCGCACCTGCCCGTCGACCAGATTGCGCAGCGAGAGATGCACGCCCTTCAGATTCGCCTCGACCATGATCTCGCCCGGAATATCGGGCCGCATGGCACGCGCGCGAATGTCGACGTTCTTGTACTCGTCGTCGAGCGCCTGGGCCGTGAACGGGAATCCGTGGATGGTGACCTCCGGATCCGCGCTGAGATTCGAACCGTCGCGGAGCAACCGTGACACCCGGTACTCGGAATACGCCGCCACCCCGAAGTCGAGCACCACGGCCAGCCCCGCCAGGCAGAGCAGCGTAATGATCAGCCGCCGGAAGGCCATTCCGCGCAGCCCGCCGCGCCGCGACTCCGGCCGGCGCACGGGAGCCGCGGCGGTCTCGTCGAGGACCGGCGGCTGGATGCGGGGCTGGGTTTCGGGCGTGCCCGGTGAGTTACCCATACGGGCACATTATCTTCCGCCGCCCCGGGCGACGACAGATGTGCCCGTCGCCGAGCGCCGAGGCGGCCCTTCTCGAGGGCGCGCTGTGTGATCTCTGAATAGCCAGAGGCCGATACGCTGCCCGGATTGCGTGGCTGTCGGTCCGGACGCGCTAATGTAGCAACCGACTTACCTGTGATAACCAGCATGGAGTCGTGGCATACAGAGCAGTTGCCACACACATGCCAGATGGGATGGAGGGCCCTCCATGGAGCTGCTCCTGCTGACCTCCGACCCCAACCCCGAGGCGGTGCTGCCGTCGCTCGCGTTGCTGCCGCACCATGTGCGGCCTGCGCCGACCGAGGTGGCGTCCCTGCTCGAGGCCGGTTCCGCCGATGTAGCGCTGGTCGATGCCCGCACCGATCTGGCCGCCGCGCGCGGTCTGTGTCGTTTGCTGGGTAGCACCGGATCGTCGGTGCCGGTGGTAGCGGTGCTCACCGAAGGCGGATTGGTTGCGGTGAACGCGGACTGGGGACTGGATGACATCCTGCTGCCCGGGACGGGTCCGGCCGAACTGGACGCCCGCCTGCGACTGCTGGTCGCACGCAACGGTGGCGCCGCCAGTCCGGAGAACACCGGCAAGATCACACTCGGTGAGCTGGTGATCGACGAGGGCACGTACACCGCCCGGCTGCGCGGTCGCCCGCTCGACCTCACCTACAAGGAATTCGAGCTGCTGAAATACCTCGCACAGCATGCCGGCCGGGTCTTCACCCGCGCTCAGCTGCTGCAAGAGGTGTGGGGCTACGACTTCTTCGGTGGCACCCGCACGGTGGACGTCCATGTGCGACGGCTGCGCGCCAAGCTCGGCAGCGAATACGAATCGCTGATCGGCACGGTCCGCAATGTCGGCTACAAGGCGGTGCGCCCGGCGCGTGCGAGCGGTGCGAAGAGCGAGGCGCCCGCGCCCGCCTTTCCCGAGTCCGACGGCACCGATGACTCCGAATTGACCTCGGCGAACGGCATTATCTGATGATTTCCAGCACCGGCCGGCTGTCCCCCGAGACCGCGGCGGAGGTGCGGGGAGTCCTGGAGCGGGCCACGGCCGCGGACGGCGTCGCGCCGGTCTCGGAGCAGGCGGTGCTGTCCCTTGCCACCGACTCTCCGGCGCAGCATCTGGTGGAGCAGTGGGACGGCGCGGTCGCCGGGTACGCGAATGTGACTCCGGCGCACGGGGAACACCCCGCCATGGCGGAGGTCGCGGTCGATCCGCGCAGCCGCCGGCAGGGCCTCGGCGCGGGACTGGTCGCTGCCGCACTGGCCGCCGGCGGCCCGGAGACCCGCGTGTGGGCGCACGGCAATCTGCCGCCCGCGCAGGCGGTCGCGGCCCGGCTCGGACTGCGGGTGGCGCGCGAACTCTGGCAGATGCGACGCGATCTGGCTACTCCTGAGTTACCCGAACTGGTGGTTCCGGCCGGACTCGAATTGCGTACCTACGCGGGGCCTTCCGATGATGCCGAGATCCTGCGCGTCAATGGCGCGGCCTTCTCCTGGCATCCGGAACAGGGCGCCTGGACCGAGCGTGATGTCGAGGCACGGCGCGCGGAATCCTGGTTCGATCCCAAGGGCCTGTTCCTCGCCTTCGATCCGGCCGATCCCGGCCGCATCCTCGGCTTCCACTGGACCAAGGTGCATTTCGACGAGGACCCGCATATCGGTGAGGTCTACGTCGTCGGCGTCGACCCGCAGGCGCAGGGTCGCGGGCTGGGACGCCTGCTCACGCTGGCCGGTCTGCACTACCTCCGGGACCGCGGACTGGGTGCCGTGCTGCTCTATACCGAGGCCGACAATGCGGCCGCGGTGAATACCTATACGAAGCTCGGGTTCGGTCCGGCCCATGTGGACGTGGCCTACGCGGCGGGCTCGTAACCAGTCCCCGTCCCGCTCACCGGCATGCTCTGCAACGATGCGGCAAATGTCACATATCGTGCAGTGCAATCGCGCCGGGTTGTTCATCTCCAGTTCACCTTCCCAGGTCCAGTTGGCTACCAGCCGCCCTTACGTTTCTTTTGGGCAGCATTCAGCTGCCTGGTGCGCTAGTTCGCAGCGAACAGCCGCCACATCACGCCCGTCCGACCGTTGAGGGGTCGAACGTGCAACGTGATTCCCGGAGGAATTGGTGAATCTCAAGCGCAGCAGCGCCCTGCTCGGCGTGTTGGCAGTGGCCAGCACCCTGACCCTGTCCGCCTGTGGCAGCGATAACAACGACTCGTCCACGGGCGCCTCGAAGATCGACGTCGCCTGTGGCGGCAAGTCGGCTCTCAAGGCCAGTGGTTCGACCGCCCAGAAGAACGCGATGGACCGTTTCGTCGCCGCCTACGAGGCCAATTGCAGTAGCGCCAAGCTGGACTACACCGCTTCCGGTTCCGGTGCGGGTGTGAACGAGTTCATCGGCGGCCAGACCGATTTCGCCGGCTCCGACTCGGCGCTGAACCCCAAGGCCGGCGAGCCCGACAAGGCCGCCGCCCGCTGTGGCAGCCCGGCCTGGAACCTGCCGACCGTTTTCGGCCCGATCGCGGTCGCCTACAACGTGCCCGGCATCGACGACCTGGTCCTCGACCCGCCGACCATCGCGAAGATCTTCGACGGTGAGATCAGCACCTGGGACGACGCCCACATCAAGGCGCTGAACACGGCCAAGGCCGACAAGCTGCCGTCGGACAAGATCGGCGTGGTCTTCCGCTCCGACGAGTCCGGCACCACCGACAACTTCCAGAAGTACCTGGAGTCGGCCGGCGGCTGGACCAAGGGCACCGGCAAGGCGTTCCAGGGTGGCATCGGCGAGGGCGCCAAGGGCAGTGACGGCACCTCGGCCGCGATCGCGAACACCAAGTTCACGATCACCTACACCGAGTGGTCCTTCGCCAAGGCGCAGAAGCTCTCCAGCGCTCGCGTGCTGACCGCCGCGACCTCGAACGACCCGAAGCCGGTCGACCTCACCTCGGAGACCGCCGCCAAGGCGATCGACGCGGTCAAGGTTTCCGGCCAGGGCAACGACCTGGTGCTGGACAACAGCTCGATCTACAAGCCCACCACCGGTGGCGCCTACCCGATCATGCTGGCCACCTACGAGATCGTCTGCTCCAAGTACAGCGACGCGGACACCGCGAAGGCTGTCAAGGCGTTCCTGACCTCGGCAGTGGGCAACGGCCAGACCGGTCTGGCGGATGCCGGCTACGTGCCGCTCCCGGACTCGTTCAAGACCAAGCTCACCACCGCGATCAACGCCATTTCCTGATCGACTGATCTGAGAAAAAGACGATGACCGTGCACGACGAAAAGTCCGCGACGGGCCTGTCCGAAACGACCGGCCCGTCGGCGGACCGTGCCCAGACGCCGGGGGATACTGCGATCATGTCGACCGAACCCAGCACCACACCGGCCACTGGGCGCAAGGCCCCCACGAAGTACGGTGCGGAGTTCGCATTCCGCTCGGCGGCCACGGCCGCCGGCGGAGTCATCGTCGCCGCGATCGCATTGATCGCCCTGTTCCTGCTCATCCGGGCCTGGCCCTCGGTGATGGCGAACAAGGCGAACTTCTTCACCACCTCCGAGTTCAATACCTCGGATGCGAACAATCTGAAGTTCGGTATCAAGGACCTGTTCATGGTCACGGTGCTGAGTTCGCTGTTCGCACTGGTCATCGCGGTGCCGATCGGTGTCGGTATCGCGTTGTTCCTGACGCAGTATTCGCCGAAGGTGCTGGCACGTCCGTTCTCCGCGGTGGTCGATCTGCTGGCGGCGGTGCCGTCGATCGTGTTCGGTCTCTGGGGATTTCTGATGCTGGCTCCCAAGCTGGAGCCGGTGCAGACCTTCCTGAACGACAACCTGAGCTGGTTGTTCCTGTTCAAAGACGGTGATGTCAGCATTGCCGGTGGCGGCACCATCTTCACCGCGGGCATTGTGCTGGCGGTGATGATCCTGCCGATCATCACCTCGGTGAGCCGTGAGGTGTTCGGTCTCACACCGCGTTCGCAGATCGAGGCGGCGCAGGCGCTGGGCGCCACCAAGTGGGAGGTCGTGCGGCTGACCGTGCTGCCTTTCGGCCGCTCCGGTGTGATCGCGGGTTCCATGCTCGGCCTCGGCCGTGCGCTCGGCGAGACCATCGCGGTGCTGATCGTGCTGCGCACCTCGGCCCAGGCCGGTAAGTGGTCGCTGTTCGACGGCGGCTACACCTTCGCCTCCAAAATCGCCTCGGCCGCTTCGGAATTCAGCTCGAAGCTGCCGACCGGTGCGTACATCGCCGCCGGCTTCGTGTTGTTCGCGCTGACCTTCGTGGTCAATGCACTGGCCCGGCTGGTGGCCGGCGGGAAGGTGAACGGATGACCGCCACACTGGACAAGCCGGTCAAGGCTCCGACCTTCCGGCATGTCAGCCCCGCCCGCCGCATTCGGAACAACCTGGCCACCGGTGTGGTGTGGTTGTGCTTCCTGCTGGCGCTGGTGCCGCTGCTCTGGGTGCTCTACACCGTCATCGACAACGGCTGGCACGCAATCGCTTCGCTCGACTGGTGGACGAAGTCGCAGAAGGGCGTGCTGCCGGAACAGAGTTCGGGCGGTGTGTACCACGCCATCTACGGCACCATCGCGCAGTCCGCGGTGGCCGCGGTCATCGCGGTGCCGCTGGGCATTATGGCCGCGGTCTACCTGGTCGAATACGGTCGCGGCTGGCTGGCCAAGACCACCACCTTCATGGTGGACATTCTGGCCGGTGTGCCCTCGATCGTGGCGGCGCTGTTCATCTTCGCGCTGTGGATCGGCACCTTCGGGTTCCCGCAGAGCGCCTTCGCGGTGTCGCTGGCCCTGGTGCTGCTGATGCTGCCGGTGGTGGTGCGCAGCACCGAGGAAATGCTCAAGCTGGTGCCGGACGAATTGCGCGAGGCCGCGTACGCGCTCGGAGTTCCGAAGTGGAAAACGATCGTGCGCATCGTCATTCCGACCGCCGCGCCTGGCATGATCAGCGGCATGCTGCTGGCCGTGGCGCGCGTCATGGGCGAGACCGCACCGGTGCTGGTGCTGGTCGGCTATTCCAAATCGATCAATTTCGATCTCACCAACGGCAATATGGCTTCGCTCCCGCTGCTCATGTACCAGGAGCTGGCCAATCCGGAGCCGGCCGGCCGGGCCCGGGTCTGGGGCGCGGCGCTGACGCTGATCCTGATCATCGCGCTGCTGTACCTGGCCGCCGCCGGGGTCAACAAGCTGCTCACGCGGAACCGATAGAGCGAACGGAAAAGACTGATGGCCAAGCGGATCGATCTCAAAGACATCAACATCTACTACGGCAAGTTCCACGCCGTCTCGGATGTGTCGCTGACCGTGCTGCCGCGTTCCGTGACCGCGTTCATCGGTCCGTCGGGCTGCGGTAAGTCCACCGTGTTGCGCTCGCTGAACCGCATGCACGAGGTGACGCCGGAGGCGCGCGTCGAGGGCGCGGTGCTGCTCGACGGCGAGGACATCTACGGCGCGACCGTGGATCCGGTCGGCGTGCGCCGCACCATCGGCATGGTGTTCCAGCGGCCGAACCCGTTCCCCACCATGTCCATTCGCGACAATGTGGTGGCCGGGCTCAAGCTGCAGGGTGTGCGCGGCAAGAAGGAGCTCGACGAGGTCGCCGAGCGCTCGCTGCGCGGCGCCAACCTCTGGAACGAGGTCAAGGACCGGCTGGACAAGCCGGGCGGCGGACTGTCGGGTGGTCAGCAGCAGCGTCTGTGCATCGCGCGTGCCATCGCGGTGTCCCCGGATGTGCTGCTCATGGATGAGCCGTGTTCCGCCCTGGACCCCATCTCCACGCTCGCGATCGAGGATCTGATCTCCGAGCTGAAGAAGGAATACACGATCGTCATCGTCACGCACAATATGCAGCAGGCTGCGCGCGTGAGTGATCAGACCGCCTTCTTCAACCTCGAGGCGCAGGGCAAGCCCGGTCGCCTCATCGAGATCGACGAGACCGAGAAGATCTTCTCCAACCCGTCGACGAAGCAGACCGAGGACTACATCTCCGGCCGTTTCGGCTAGGAGGTTTCCGCCTCCGTACTCATGCGCTGCCCCGGGCTCCACAGCCCGGGGCAGCGCTGTGTCACGGCCTGTGCGGCAAGGGTTTCCGGTGCGGGCTGCTTCAGTCGCGGACGGCGGCGAGCATGCGCTCCTTGCCGGAGAGAATGTGGGCCTCCATGAGGCTGCCGACGGCCGCGGCATCGGCGTGCGCGAGCCGGTCGAGGATTTCGGCGTGCTGGCAGTTCGAGGTGTGCCGCGCGGTTTCGGTTTCCAGGCCGTGGCGGCGGAACAGATGTAGTTCCTTGGAGACGTCGCCGTAGAGCTCGATCAGGCGCGGATTACCGGACAGCGCAACAAGATCCCGATGTAGCTCGACATTGCGGGGGTAGTACTCGTCGACCAGGGGAACGGCGTCGTCGAGCCGGGAAACCTTGCCGCGCAGGGCTTCCAGTGCCTCCGGCGTGGCCCGTTCGGCGGCCAGCCGGCCCGCGAGACCGAAGAGCGTGGCGCGAATGTCGTAGAGCTGGGCGGCTTCGTCCACGGAGATCTCGCGCACGAACATGCCGCGGTTGGTGCGGAATTCGACGAGGCGGCCGTATTCGAGCTGCCGCAGCGCCTCGCGGACCGGGCCGCGACTGGTACCCAGCTGCGTGGCGAGCGCGGACTCGTTGACGCGGTCGCCGCCGCGTAGCTCACCCCGGATGATCATCTGCTCGAGTTCTCCGGCGATCAGCTGGAGCAGCGAGGTGGCCTGGCGCTCGGCCACTCGCTGTTGCAGGGCGTTGATCGCCTCCACGTGCTCGGTCATGGACTCCACTCGCTTGCCGCACCGACAGATCGGAACGAATTTTCGCATAGTCAACTGTCGATTGCAAATCGTTGACAGTTGACAATATCTGCGCGCAAACTCGTTTCACCGTCCGAGCGAAAAGAAGGAGGACGGGATGAGGATCAAAGACATTCGTGCCAGTGTGCACACCACCTCGATCGATGTGCCGCTGCTGACCGAGCAGGTGCGCGGGTACGGCCGGGAGGAACAGAAGGAATTCGTCTTCTGCGAGGTGGAGACCGATGAGGGGGTCACCGGCGTCGCCCTGACGGGCCACTTCCTGGCCAGGGCGGTGGTGGTCGCGCTACACGAGCATTTCCTGCCCGCGGTCATGGACATGGACCCGCTGGAGATCGAGGCCGTCCATCAAAGGGTCTGGCGCACACTGAATCCGCGTGCCATGACGGGTGTGGTGTCCAGTGCGCTGTCACTGCTGGATATTGCGCTGTGGGATATCCAGGGCAAGGTCGCGGGTCGCTCGGTCGCCAGTCTGCTGGGCGGTGCTCGCACACAGGTTCCGGTGTACGTGACCTTCGGATTCCCGCAGTACGACCGGGAGACGTTGGCCGCCGCGGCGAGATTACAACTGGACCAGGGCTTTTCGGCCTTGAAGTCGGTGGTCGCGGTGGACCCCGGCGGCTGGCGGGAGGATGCGGCTCGAATTCGGGCCGTACGCAAGGAGATCGGCGACGAGGTCGATCTGATGATCGACGCCAACTACCTTTTCACGCCCGTCGAAGCCAAACTGCTGTGCCGTGCGGTGGAGGATCAGCACCTCACCTGGTTCGAGGAGCCGCTGCATCAGAACGACGCGCGGGCCCTGGCGGATCTGCGGGCGCACACCACGATTCCGCTGGCGGCCGGCCAGATGGAGGGGCATCGCTGGCGCCTGCGTGAGCTGGTCGAGCAGCGCGCCGTCGATATTCTGCAGCCGAACGTCTGCTACTGCGGCGGCTTCACCGAGGCCCGCAAGGCCGCGCACCTCGCGCAGATCTACAACCTGCCGGTGGCGCACGGCGGCGGCTGGCCGCTGTTCAATCTGCACACCCTGGCGGGTCTCATGAACGGCTGGCTGCTGGAGTGGCATCTCGGCATGGTGCAGGTCGGCAAGCTGCTCTTCCCGGATGCGCCGGAACCGGTCGACGGCGTGCTCACGGTCCCGGATCGGCCCGGACTCGGGCTCACCGTGGATCGGGCGGCGCTGCGCTCCACGCTCGTTCGGCCCGAGTGAATCCGGGCGGTGGGTCGCATGAGCACTACCGCACTCGATACCGCGCCGGACTCCGAGGCCCGGCCGCCGCGCTGGCGCAGAGTCCTCACCAATACCACCTTCCAGGTGCTCGTCGCGGCTGTCGCGGCGGCAATTTTCGGGATGGTCGCGCCGGCTGCGGCGTCGAATATGCAGCCGGTGGCCCAGGCGTTCATCGCTCTGATCCAGATGCTGATCGCGCCGATCGTGTTCCTGGTGACCGTCACCGGGATCGTCGCGACCGGTGGCCTGAAGGCGGTGGGCCGGATCGCGGTGCGCGCCCTGGTGTATTTCGAGATCGTCACCACCCTGGGCATGCTGATCGGCCTGCTGGCGGTCGATCTGCTCCGGCCCGGTGCGGGCGTTGCGCGTCCGGGCCACGCATCCGGTGATATCTCGAACTATGTGAAGGGGGATGCGGCGAACACCTCGTTCGGCGCATTCCTCGCGGATGTGGTGCCGGACAATGCCGTCAATGCCTTTGCGACGGGGCACATCATTCAGGTGCTCATCTTCGCGGTGCTCTTCGCCATCGCGCTGCTGCGACTGCCGATGGGCGTCACCACACCGATTCTGGACGCCTGCACCAAACTGACCGAGGTGTTCTTCCGGATGATCCGGATGATCATGCTGCTCGCACCCGTCGGCACCTTCGGTGCGGTGGCGGCCACGGTCGGCAAGTACGGCCCGGAGACCCTGACGGCTCTGATGCGGCTGGTGGCCGTTTCCGCGCTGGCCCTCGCGTTCTTCGTGATCGTGGTACTGGGTTCGGTCGCGCGGCTGGCGCGGTTCTCCCTGCTGCGCCTGATCGGCACCCTGCGCCGGGAGCTACTGGTGGTGCTCGGCACCTCCTCGTCGGAAGCCGTACTGCCGCAATTGATGCAGCGGCTGGAGGACGCCGGCTGCCGCCGCAGCGTGGTGGGCCTGGTGGTGCCTACCGGGTTCTCCTTCAACCTCGACGGCGTCGCGGTGGTGGTGCCGATCTGTGTGGTGTTCATCGGGCAGGTGTACGGCATTCCGTTGAGTGCCGGTGATCAGCTGGGCCTGTTCCTGGTCTTCCTGGTGCTGTCCAAAGGCACTGCGGGGATCAGCGGTTCGGCCTTCATCACCCTCGCCAATACCGTGGCGGCCACCGCGCTGGTGCCCGTCGCCGGGCTGGCGCTGGTGTTGTCGGTGGACCGATTCCTTTCTCTCATCAGGGCTTTGACCAATGTGCTCGGCAATGCGGTGGCCACCGTGGTCGTCGCGCGCTGGGAGCCGGACGGGCTGGATCCCGTGCGCGCGGCTGACGCCCTCGGATATCGCCCGAAAAACGTTCAAGGAGTATAGAAATGCCTCGTATCGTCGCTATTCACGAAGGCACCGTGGCGATCAGCTCGTCCATGAGCAATGCCTTCATCGATTTCAGCGCCATGGACTGCTCCATCGTCGCGGTGGTCAGTGACGTCCTGCGGGACGGAAAACCGGTGGTGGGCTACGGCTTCAACTCCAACGGCCGCTACAGCGCGGGGGAGATCCTGCGCCGCAGGGTGATTCCGCGACTCCTGCGCGCCGCACCGGAGGAGCTGGAGACCGAGGACGGCGCCTTCATCGATCCCGCGCGCGCCTGGAACCTCATGACGCGCAATGAGAAACCGGGCGGCCACGGCGAACGCTCGGTGGCCGTCGGCGTGATCGATATGGCGCTGTTCGATCTGAATGCCAAGCTGGCCGGGCTGCCGCTGTATCGATGGCTGGTCCGCCACTACGGGCTCGGCGAGCCCGATGCGGATGTATTCGTCTATGCCGCAGGCGGTTACTACGCGCCGGGCAAGGAGCCGGCGCAGCTGCAGGAGGAGATGCGGGGCTTCCTGGAGCAGGGCTACGACGTGGTCAAGATGAAGATCGGCGGTGCGTCGCTGGCCGATGACGTCAAGCGGGTCGAGGCCGTGCTGGAGGTGCTCGGCGGTGACGGCTCCCGGCTGGCCGTGGACGCCAACGGCCGCTTCGACCTCGATACCGCGCTGGCCTACGGGCGGGCGCTCGAGCCCTTCGGCCTGCGCTGGTACGAGGAACCGGGTGATCCGCTCGATTTCGCCCTGCACGCGACCCTGTCCGAGCGGTATCCCGGGCCGCTGGCCACCGGCGAGAACCTCTTCTCGCACCAGGATGCGCGCAATCTGCTCCGATACGCGGGCATGCGCCCGGACCGCGACTACCTGCAGTTCGATCCGGTACTCGGCTACGGGCTGGTGGAGTACCTGCGCATTCAAGACATGCTGCGCGCCCACGGCTGGTCCGCCCGCCGCTGCATTCCACACGGTGGCCATCAGTTCTCGCTGCACATCGCCGCTGCCCTGCGACTAGGGGGCAACGAGTCCTATCCGGGGGAGTTCCAGCCCACCGGCGGCTTCGCCGATCACGCGCTCATCGAGCACAGCCGACTCCGCCTCACCGACAGCCCAGGCATCGGCTTCGAAGACAAATCCGAGCTCTACCGCGTCTTCCGAGCCCTGCACCCCTGATATCGACTGCTGCGCCGCACCCCGGAACGGGGTGTGGCCTGCGTCATATGGGGCGCGGGGGATTGTGTGCAACTCTCGGTCACAGATAGTCTGCTCGGGTAGGTAAACCGATCGGTCTACTAAGGAGGTGCCGAGATGACGGTGTCAATGGCGAGCCGGGAATCCGGCCGGGCGACAACATCGGGGTTGAGTCAGCGGGGGCGGATCGCCGCTCTGGTGGCGATCTGCCTCGCGGAACTACTTGTGGTGCTGGACAACACGCTGGTGAATGTGGCCCTGCCGTCCATGGCGGTGCAGCTGCAGGCCGATATGAGCGGCCTGCAGTGGATTGTGGACGCATTCACGCTGGCCTTCTCGGGACTGCTGCTCGCCATGGGTCACCTCGGCGACCGGTTCGGGCGGCGGCGGTTCATGGTCGTCGGCCTGGCCGGTGTGGCGGTCATGTCGGCGGCGGGCGCGCTCTCCTCCGGGCTCGGGCAGGTCATTGCCGCCCGCGCGGGCATGGGCGTCTTCGCGGCGGTCGTCTTCCCGGCGACCCTGGCCCTGCTGATCAATATCTTCACCGAGCCGCGCCAGCGCGCCGCCGCGGTCGCGGCGTGGACGGCCATGGCCGGTATGGCCGTCGCCATCGGGCCGACCATCGGCGGCTGGCTGCTGGAGTACTTCTCCTGGCATTCGGTGTTCTGGATCAATGTCCCGGTGGCGCTCATCGCCATTGCGGCAGTGCTGCTCACGGTTCCGGAATCACGTGCCGATCATGTGGCGCGGCTGGACCGCATCGGCATCGTGCTGTCGCTGGTGGGTGTGACCGCACTGGTCTGGTCGATCATCGAGGCGCCCAAGCACGGCTGGCTATCGGCGCAAAGCCTTGCGGGATACCTGCTTTCGATCATCACCCTGGCGGTGTTCGTGGGCTGGGAGCTGCGGGTGGCGACGCCGGTGCTGAATATGCGGCTGTTCCGCAACCGCCGGTTCGCGCTGCCCTCGCTGGCGATCACCGTCTCCTACTTCGCCGCCTTCGGCTTCCTGTTCCTGATCACCCAGTACTTCCAGGGCGTGAAGGAGCTGACGCCGCTCGAATTCGGCATCCACTCACTGCCTTTCGCGGTGGCGGTGGGATTCGGCGCGCCGATCGCGACCATGATGGCGCAGCGGTTCGGCACCACGGCCATGGTGGTGAGCGGGTTGCTCATTCTCGCGGTGGCCATGTACATCGCCGGGCGCACCACGGTCGACACCGAGTACGTGGGACCGGTGGTCGTATCCATGATTCTGATGGGCCTGGGCTTCGCGGTGGTGCAGGGTCCGGCGACCGAATCCATCATGGGCTCCGTGCCTTTGGACGAGGCGGGCGCGGGTTCGGCGGTCAACGACACCACGCGTGAGGTGGGTGGCGCGCTGGGCGTCGCCGTGCTGGGTTCGATCATGACGTCGATCTATGCCGCGCACGTGAGCGGCCGGATCGCCGGGATTCCCGCGCAGATCATGAATCCGCAGCAGAAGGAATTGGCGAGCAATACGCCGATCAGCGTGCTGGAGATCGTGAAGACACCGGTGAATCCGCTACTGGCCCCGGCGAAAGCGGATCTCATCCACGCCATGAAGGTCGCCGCGCTGGAAGGCTCGCAGGTCGCCTCCTATGTCGCGGTGGGCACCCTGGTGGTGGCCGCGATCGTGGTGGCGCTGGCACTGCCGTGGCGAGCCGAACGACTCCCGTCGGTACTGCTGGGCTGGCGCGAGAACGATACCGCGGCAGCCGATCCGGCCGACGCGGCGTCCGATCCGGCAGCTGCGGAGTCCGATCCGGCAGCTGCGGAGTCCGATCAGGTTGGCGCAGTGGCGGATTCGATCAGCCGGTCGTGATAGACCTCCGGCGCCCGCACCGTGTCGTGTGCGAGCGCCGGAGGGCGTTCAGATCTCGCAGGGTTTCAGGGGGCTCGCCCCTGAGAGCTACGAGAGTTGTCAGATGCTTTCCTTCTCCGAATCCGGGTCGGGCGGAAGCACACCCGTGACGAGGAAGACGACGCGGCGGCCGATCTCCACCGCGTGGTCGGCGAAGCGCTCGTAGTAGCGGCCCAGCAGCGCGACATCCACGGCCGCGGCGACGCCGAACTGCCAGTCGCGGTCCATGATCAGCGTGAACAGATGCTTGCGCAGATCGTCCATCGCCTCGTCGTCATCGGTGAGCTTGGCCGCGCGATCGGGATCGCGGGTCTCCAGCACCTCTTTGGCGGTGGCGCCCATCTTGACCGCGATGCGGCCCATCTCGGCGAAGTAGCTGTTCACGGCCGCGGGGACGGCGTGATTGGGGAAGCGCCGCCGCGTCATCTTGGCCACGTGCAGCGAGAGCACACCCATGCGATTCACATCGGAGACGATCTGGATCGCGCTGACCACCTGGCGCAAATCGCCGGCAACGGGAGCCTGCAGCGCCAGCAGTGCGAAGGCCTTCTCTTCGGCCAGCTGGATCATCTCGGCGATGCGGTCGTACTCGGTGATCACCTGCTCCGCGAGCTCGAGATCAGCATTGAGCAGCGAATTGGTCGCACGCTCCATAGCCGATCCGGCGAGCCCGGCCATGCCGCCGAGCAGATCGGCGAGCTCGGCCATTTGTTCGTTGTAGATGACACGCATGAAACAAGACATTAGTGGTAGCCGCTGACCAAGTCACCAACGGTGGGTGAATCATCGGTGCCGGTTGGTTGCGGCACAGTCGCTGCACGTCGGCCGGGCGCGGCCGCCCGGCTACTTGCAGGTGTCGTCCGCCGCGTTCACATGCTCCAGGTCCGAGGGCAGTGTGACCGGTGCCGCACTGGCGCCGCCGGCATCGGCCGGCATATCGGGCAGCGGCTGGCCGAAGGCGGTCGGCGCGTGCACGGTGCCCGCGTAATCGGTGCCGAGCACCACCTCGACAATGCTGCCCAGACCGCTCGCCGGTTCCAGGGTGGCGCCCGGGATGGAGCTGGCGACGGTGGCCGCCGCGGCCTCGTGTCCGGTGGAGTAGCGGACGGTGGTCTTGGGTGAGGTGCCGTCGGCGTAATTGCCGGTGCTGTAGATCTGGAAGCCCTGATTCGCGAGTTTGGTTGCGGCGGTGGAGGCGACGCCCGCGACGCCCGAACCGTTGGAGACCTGCAGTGAGACCGTGCTCGGATCGACGGCCATCAGCTTCGGCGCGGCGACCGGCGCCACCGACGTGGTGGTGACCGGATCGGGCTTCTTCTCACCGGGCAGCGGCTGGTCGTCGATGATGGCGGTGAAGATGGCCTTGATATCGGATTCGCGCGGAATCTCATTGCCGTAGGACGTGGTTCCCGCGGTGGGCGCGGTCAGGAAGGTGATGGCTCCGGCATCCACCTTCTTCATGGATTGCCCGAGCATGAGCAGATCCTTGGTGCTCACATGGTCCATGAACGAGTGCTGGGCGAAGGCGTCGATGAAGCCGTTCAGCTTGCCCGGATCGAAGAGCACCTTGCTGGAGAGCGCACTGCGCAGCAGTGAGGACAGGAAGCGCTGCTGCCGGTTGATGCGGTCGTAGTCGCTGCGTTCCTCACCCTGCACGTGCCGGGCGCGCACATAGTCCAGAGCCGTGGAGCCGTTGATGATCTGCTTGCCCGGGGTGGTGAGCACCGTGCCGAGAATGTCGTCGACGAGCGGTTTGGTGGTGCAGACCTCGACGCCGCCGACCACGTCCACCATGGATTCGAAACCCGAGAAGTCGATGCCGACAAAGTGGTTGATCTTGAGCCCGGAGAGTTTGGTGATCACCTTGGTCAGGCATTTCGGCCCGCCGAGCGCATAGGTGGCATTGAGTTTGTCGCCGATGGCGGACGGGAAGTTCTCACCGGTGTAGGCGGCCTTGTCATTGTTCCAGCCTTCGCAGACCGGACGGCTGACATCGAGATCGCGCGGGAACGATACGGCGACCACGCGCGCCCGGTTGGCCGGAATGTTCACCAGCATGACGGTGTCGGACCGGGCGCCCTCGGCATCGTCCTCGGTGCCCGCGCCGAGTTGGGAGTTGGCGCCGGCGCGGGTATCGGTGCCGACGATGAGGAAGTTCTCGTCACCGGTCTGGCCGTCGGCGTCGACCACATCGGGGGAATCGGGTTCGAGCGCGGACACCTGCTGGAAGTTGTTGTCCTTGGCGCGCAGGTAACTCCAGCCGCCGCCGGTGATGAGCATGGCGATGACCGCGAACATGGCGAGCGCGGCGCGACCGGCCAGCCGCAGCCGCCGATGTTTGCGCATGCGCCCGGCGGCCAAGCGGGACAACGGTTTTGCGCCGACCGGGGCCGGTAGTGCGGTGGCCGGCGGCGGTGTGGCCGCTGGGTCGGCGGTCGGCAGCGCGGTGGTCGGATAGTCGGCGGGCGATTCGACCTGTGCGGTGACGCGAATCGGCTTGGGGCGCTTGGCCCGCGGCGGCGTCGCGACCGGGGGTGGGGGTAGCTCCTCGGTGATCGGATCGGCTGTCGGATCGGTGCGCTGGGATCCGTTGGCGTTCAACGACTCCGGCGGCACGGTGCGCTGTGCACCGGCGCCCTCGTTCGAGTGCCGGGAAATGCTGGGGGAGAAGTGATTCGGCGGTGCCGCCCGCTTCGGTCCCGGGCCGGGCGCCTCGGGCGCTGCCGGTCGTCGTGCACCGGCGGCCTCGGGCGGGGCCGGGCGGCGGGTACCGGCGGCGTCGGCGCCGGATTGTGCTGGGCGCCCGCCGGTCTCCGGCGTCTCGTCATCGCGGCGGCGGCGCCGGGTCTTGCGTTCGCTGTCCACGCGTTCGACCAGATCCTGCACCGAGATGGGCGCGGATTCCGGATCGGGATTATCGGTGTGCCGGGATCGGCGGGAGGCAGGCGGTCGATCATCGTCGGCGTCCGCGGGATAGCGCTCCCACGGGGCGCGACCTCCGGGCCGTGGCGTACGCCCGTACCGATCGTCACCCACCAGCGGACCTCACTTTGCTTTTCGATGCCGACCGTCATGATAACGATTTCGCCACGATGGACCACCCGGACCGCACTCGCCCGGGTCTGGCTCGCCCTGTTCCCAGTCCCGCCACGCCGAGGCTCGGAGGCCGATTCTCGGCGAGTCGAGCGGCAGCACGGCAGGCTGTTCCGGAGCAGTCTGCCAGGGCGGTGACCCTCGGTCGGGGAACATGGTCGGCGCGGTCACCGGCGGTGGCGCTGACCTGCGCTTCTCATACCGGTCGGCAGCGGTGGCGGGGTCGGCCGGGGGAGGCGTGAATCCTCAGCCGCCGCTGTGCATTACGTCGGCGGCGCAGGGCACGGTGGGATCCTCGGGATCGTCGAGCCAGCCCTCGGGCAGGGCGACCTTGCCGGGCGAGCCCTGGCGTCCGCGCGGGCCCTCGGCATCCTTCGGGAACGGCACGGTGGGGTCGAGCTGCCCGATCAGTTCGATGAGCCGGTCCATGCTGCTGACGGTGGCGAAACTGCGCCGCAGGTCCCCGCCGATCGGGAAGCCCATCAGGTACCAGGCCATGTGCTTGCGGATATCGCGCATGGCCTTGTCCTCGCCGTCGTGCGCGACGAGCAGTTCGGTATGCCGCCGCAGAATCTCGCCGACCCGGCCCAGATTCGGCGCCTCGGGCAGCGGCTCACCGCGCAGTGCGGCCTGCAGTTCGGCGAAAAGCCAAGGGCGGCCGAGGCATCCGCGTCCGACCACGACGCCGTCGCAGCCGGTCTCGGCCATCATGCGCACCCCGTCGGCGGCGCTGAAGATATCGCCGTTGCCCAGCACCGGAATGCTGGTGATGGTTTCCTTGAGCCGCGCGATGGCGCTCCAGTCGGCCTCGCCGGAGTAGCGCTGGGCGGCGGTGCGGGCGTGCAGGGCGACGGCGGCCGCGCCCTCACCCTCGGCAATGCGCCCGGTGTCGAGGTAGGTGTGGTGCTCGTCGTCGATGCCGATGCGGAATTTGAAGGTGATCGGCACCCCGGCGGGTTCGGCCGCGGAGACCATGGCCTTGACGATGTCGCGGAAGAGCTGCCGCTTGTAGGGCAGGGCCGCGCCGCCGCCGAGCCGGGTCACCTTGGGGACCGGGCAGCCGAGGTTGAGGTCGATGTGGTCGGCCCAGCCCTCGCCGACGATGATGCGCACGGCCTCGCCGACGGTCTTCGGGTCCACGGCGTAGAGCTGCATGGAGCGCGGGCTCTCGTCCGGCCCGAACGACATCATGTGCAGCGTCTTCTCATTGCGCTCCACCACGGCGCGGGCGGTGATCATCTCGCACACGTAGATCGAGGTGGCACTGCCGAATTCGCGGCACAGGGTGCGGAAGGCGACATTGGTGATACCGGCCATCGGAGCCAGCACGACGGGCGGATCGACCGGGTACGGTCCGATCCGCAGCGCGGTCCGGGAGGCTTCGAGCGACGTTGTCACGGCATCCATTGTCTCATCGGTACGAAAGTGCCCCGGACCACATACCCGGTCCGGGGCACTTCGCGCGTATTGCGAGGGTCAGCGGGAGACGCTTGCCAGCGACTTCTCGGCCTTGGCGGCCTCGCGGGCGAGCATGCGGTCGCGCTGCTCTTCGAACTTGGTGGCGTCCCGGCCCAGCTTCTCCAGGAAGAGGCCGAGGCGTTCGCGGGTCTCTTCGCCGCGGGCGGTGAAGTCGTCGCGCTCGAAGATGCGCCACTTCTTCAGCACCGGGTTCACGACTTCCTCCAGGTGCTGGCGGGTGTCGTAGATGCCGTGCTTGGCCATGAGCACGCCGTTGCGCCGGAAGTTGGGCATGCCCGCGCCCGGCATCTGGAAGTTCTCCAGGATGAGGGTGATGGCATCGAGGGTCTGGTCCGGCGACAGGTCGAGGGCCGCGGAGCACATGTTCCGGTAGAAGATCATGTGCAGGTTCTCGTCGGCGGCGATGCGCTGCAGCATGCGGTCGGCGATGGGGTCGTCGCAGACTCGGCCGGTATTGCGGTGCGCGACGCGGGTCGCGAGTTCCTGGAAGGTCACGTAGGCGACCGAGTACAGGAAGCCGGCATCGATCTCGGATACCTCGGCGGGAGAAGCGAATCCGTTGGTCATGTGGATCATGCGCGCCTGCTCGAGCGCGACCGGGTCGACGCCGCGGGTCACCACGAGGTAGTCGCGGATGGCGATGCCGTGCCGGTTCTCCTCGGCGGTCCAGCGGCCGACCCAGGTGCCCCAGGCGCCGTCCTGGGAGAAGTTCTCGGCGATCTCCCGGTGGTATGAGGGGAGGTTGTCCTCGGTGAGCAGGTTGGTGATCATGGCCGCCTTGGCCAGCTCGCTCAGCCGCGACTGCGACGGATCCCAGTCCACGCCACCCATTTCGGCGAAGTTGCGGCCTTCGTCCCACGGCACGTAATCGTGCGGGTGCCATTCCTTGGCCAGGGAGAGGTGGCGGTTGACGTTTTCCGCGGCAACCGGCTCCAACTCCGCCAGTAGCTCGAGTTGAGTCAGATCCTTTGCCATAAATAAGCCCTTCGTATTTCTGCGATCCAGCTGTCGTACCCTCGCCGGCCTGCCGCCGCGGCCCATACCTTACGGCACCGTAGAGTGATGTGAAACTCATCCGTGTGCCATTGCGGGGCTAGTGAGAGATGTCATAAGACGCGGCCCGCGGCGTTGTGTCTATCGCCGCGAGCCGCAGTTCGTTAGCCGCACACCGGCTCTGGGTTCTTTGTCACTTCTTGTTGCCGAGCAAACCGCCCAGAACGTTGCCGAGCACGCTGCCGGCGTTCTGGCCGACGGCCTTCCCGAGGATGTCTCCGAGACCGCCGCCGCCCTTGCCGCCGGTCGCTCCGCCGAGCAGGCTGCCGAGGATATCGCCGATGCCGCCGCCGCCACTGGCCGCGGCCTCACCGCCGGCGGCCGCGCCGCCGCCACCCATTGCCTTCTTACCAAGATAGGCGAGAACGATCGGGGCCAGCATGGGCAGCAGCTTGGCCATCAGGTCCTGGCTGTTGCCGCCACCGACATTACCGAGGGCACTGATCACGGTGTTCTTCTCGGCGCCGAAGGTCTGATCGACGATCTTGTCACCGGAGTCCGTATCCACGTGATCGATATTGACGCCGCCATCGAGGAGGCCGACGGGCTGGTTGGCGACTTCGCCCTCCAGATTCAGGCCTTCCTCGGGGTTGCCGGCCTGTGCCTGGAATCCGCCCAGGAGAACCGGAATTGCCGCATTGATGGCGTTGGTCGCGGTCGCTTCGTCGACGCCGAGCTTGTCGGCGATCTGTGCGACGGGCACATTGGAGAGCAGGTCATCGAAGGAAGTCATGAACTCCGCCTGTGGTGATGGGTCCCGGGAAAAGCCCTACTCGGCTCACGGTAGGCGAAATCCGGACAGATTGCCACGGATTCGCGGATGTGGCGGGGGGCCCGAATATCGGATCCGGGCCTCCCCGCAACTGTGCCCCCACCAGGGCTCGAACCTGGGACCTGCGGATTAAAAGTCCGTAGCTCTACCAACTGAGCTATAGGGGCGCGGTCGGTCAGTTTAGTGGTTCACCCGCCCAAGTGTTAAACGAGTATCCGATTGTGTTCCGGCAGGCCGTGTTTGCGCTGGTCATCCCGTTTTGCGCGGGGCGTGTCGGACTGGTCCGCGGGCGTTGCGCGCGTGTCGCGGCAGTCGGGCGGGTGACGCGCCGTGCCGATCGGCTGACGGGGTGTGCCGATCCCTCACGCTTCGGCGGAATGGGATGGGGTCTCGGGGGGACCATGAGGGGCTGTGAGGGTTCGGACCGGTCGGTGGGGACTGTGACGGCATGGGCTCGCGCGCCGGGGGCGGAGGCGTGGGCCGGACGAGGGGTGCGACCCGCCTCCGTCCGGCGGCGGGCGATGGCCGGGCGCTCGGCTGCGCATGCCGGAACCGCCCGCTGTACTGCTCCGGGGCAATCGCCTTGCCACTCAGATTGTTTCGATTCGCCTGATTGTGAATATCATCCAATGGTGATGTGTGGCAAGCATTTTGGTGCGGGGGGTGGGGACCGGGTAGCACCGGCGCCGAGTTGGCGGCGTCGGGCCGGTGGTGATGCCGCGTGGGCCGGGGTGGGTGCCGCGGATGTGTCCGGTATGCCGAACTTCCGTGGGATATGGGCGAATTCGTCTTTTCGGACCATTCACCCAGCCGATAGCTGGGGAATTGCGGCTTTCGATAGGGGGCGTGCTGGCTAACTGACTCTCCGGTACACCTCACGCAGGGTGCACATTCCGGGTACGGTGACCGACTGGTGAATTCCTGAAGAACCGGGATTGCCCCGGCAGCACGGGATTCGGCTTATCGTTGAAGTGCCCGAACGTGTCGCGAGCGGTTCCGGCCGATCGTGGCTCCAATAGATCAGGCTGCGGGAGGCGGATCCAGACGACGAGAACGCCCGGGTGCGCACCCCCTGCGGCGCACCCGGGCGGGAAAAACTATACCAGTTGGTGTGTTTCAAGTTTTTCGCGCTTTTTCGTACCAAAAGTTTGGTAATTCGGGCGAAGCCCGTTTTGAAGTATTTGAAAGACACGTAACTTTGCGTCGAGGGCGCCCCATGGAACTCCAGGGGTAGCCAGCGGCGGTAGCTAGCTTCGGAGGCGTTTCGAGCATGGCACGGCAGCAAGAGCGGGCCCGCCGGACACGCGCGGCGATCATTCGGTCCGCCGCCGTTGAGTTCGGGAAGAGCGGCTATGCCGCTGCATCGCTCAACCGCATATTGGAAGGTTCACGCGCCACCAAGGGCGCCATGTACTTTCACTTCGACTCCAAGGAGGACCTGGCTCGCGCGGTCTTGGAAGCGGCTGTGGACCGCTACCGCGTATCCACTGAAAGATGGCTCGGCAGAGGGGATCTCGGACCCCTGGACGTGCTGCACGGGATGATCGACGAGATCGCGCTGCGGCTGGAGAACGACATCATCATCCAGGCCGAGTTCCGGCTCATCATCGAGCCGGAGTTCTACCGTGACATCCAGGCCGGTGGCGGTCGCATTCTCGGGCGGTCGATCCGGCTGCTCGCGGTGCGCGCCACCGAGCACAAACAGTTGCGCGGCGACACCGATACCGATCGCTTCACCCGCACGCTGGCGGCGGCCCTGGCCGGCCAGCGCTATATCGCCGATGTGCTGGGTGGTCCGACCGATCTGCGTTCCCGGTTCACCGAGGCGCTCGAGATGATCGTGGAAGCCACCGCGACTCCCGAGTGGACCGAGGAGTTCCGGCGGGTCGGCTGGAAGGTCTCCGCTCGGCTGGAAGATCTCAATTTGGGAGTCTGACCAGCAGATTTGGGATTCGAGCGGATGCTGTCATAAGCTATCTCCGCTCCCAACGGAAGCCGTTGAGTGTAACGGTCCGGAGAAATCCGGCGGGCCCCCTTCGTCTAGCGGCCTAGGACGCCGCCCTTTCAAGGCGGTAGCGCGGGTTCGAATCCCGTAGGGGGTACATCGGTGGAAACATCGTTGTTGTGGAGCAGAGCAAGGCCCTGTAGCGCAGTTGGTTAGCGCGCCGCCCTGTCACGGCGGAGGTCGCGGGTTCGAGTCCCGTCAGGGTCGCAGACCTATATCTTGGCATTCGTTCCGGGTGCTTCGGCCAGGTAGCTCAGTTGGTACGAGCGTCCGCCTGAAAAGCGGAAGGTCGCCGGTTCGATCCCGGCTCTGGCCACCAGTACAGAAAGGCCGCACCTCTCGGGTGCGGCCTTTTTCGTGTCTGCACCCGCGGTCCTGATCTTGATGCAATGCTGGGGGTATGGCTGAGGAAGACAACCAGTGGTACTACTGCATCGAGCATCACAGGGCGGAGCAGGGGAAGCAGTGCTGGGTGGGCGGGCGAATGGGGCCCTATCCCGATAAGGCCACTGCGGAGCGGGCTTTGGAGATCGCTCGCGCGCGGAACAAGGCGGCGGACGCGGATGACGACTGAGGGCGCTCCGACCCGCTAGTCTCTGCTTCTGGTGCGCTCACGGTCCACTCAGGTGGATCGCGTAGGGTGCCGTGAGCAGAAAACGGCGATGTGCCCGTCCGTACCGAGGTGTGTACGGACGAGAATCGAGCGGGAGGGCGAGCCTTGAAGGTGACCGTGGTGGTGCCGACCTACAACGAGCGGGAGAACCTGCCGGTGGCGGTGGAGCGGCTGACCGCGCTACCGGTGGCCGACCTGCATGTGCTGGTTGTGGACGACAATTCGCCGGACGGCACGGGCGAGGTGGCCGACAAGCTGGCCGTCGACCTGCCGAATGTGGTGAGCGTGCTGCATCGCACCGAGAAGGACGGCCTGGGGAGGGCCTACATCGCGGGCATCACCCGGGCGCTCGACGAGGGTGCGGATGTGGTCATCCAGATGGATGCCGATCTCTCGCATCCGGCCGAGGTGATTCCGGCCATGCTGGAGAAGCTGGAGACCACGGACGCGGGCGTGGTGCTCGGATCCCGGTATGTCCCCGGCGGTTCCACGGCCGACGAGTGGAAGTGGCACCGCAAGGCGCTCTCCGCGTGGGCCAACTTCTACGTGAATCTGCTGCTGCGGCTCGGGGTGAAGGATGCCACCGCCGGATTCAAGGCGTGGAAGGCCGATACGCTGCGCGCCATCGATGTGGCCTCCATCAAGAGCAACGGATACTCGTTCCAGGTGGAGATGAACTACCGGACCGTCAAGAAGGGCATCGCGATCGCGGAGGTGCCGATCCGGTTCGAGGAGCGCACCAAGGGCGCGTCCAAGATGAGCCTGAAGGTCCAGCTGGAATCGGCCCTGATGCCCTGGAAGCTGTTGTTCGGCAAGCAGGTCTAGGAGGTCTGGTCTTCGGGCCAGTGCAGCAGGGTGTCCGCGAACAGCTGACGGACCTGTGCCACTTCGTCATCCATGTGGTCCGGGTCCCAGCCGCTGACGTCTATGGGCGGCAGGACGGCCACGTCTACGACGCCCTTGCGGACGACAGGTGAGTTGCGCCAGGAGATTTCGCCGGCATTGCGGATGACCACCGGGATGATCGGGACTCCGGCCTGGATGGCGATGTGGAAGGCGCCCTTCTTGAAGGGGCCGATACGCGGTGTCATCGAGCGGGTGCCCTCGGGGGCGATCACGACGGACAGCCCGCCCCGCAGGGTGTCGACCACCGGTGCCAGGGCGGCCTTGGCGGCGGCGGTATCGCCCCGATCGATGAACGTGACCTCCACGAACCGCATGAGCGGTCCGAAGAGCGGGTTGCCGGCGACCTCGCGTTTGGCGATGCCGGTGAATCCGGCGCCGAGCACCTCGGCGATGACCACGATGTCGAACTGGCTCTGATGGTTGAACAGGAAGACGGCCGGCCGTGGGGCGCGGGCGTTTTCGGCGCCCACCACCCGGACCCGCACACCGGTGCCGCGCAGGGTGGAGTCGGCGGCGACGGTCATCATCGAATCCGCCATCTGCCTGCGCTCTTTGGTGTGCGCCTTGGCGGCGACGCCGAACAGCGCGCCGCCCACCAGCGCCCCGAATCCGGTGAAGGTGCGGGCGTAATCGCTGGCCTTGGGCGCCTGCCGGGGCCGGAAATGCAGGACCGGCCACTCCTTTTCGGCGGCTTCGAGCACCACGCGCGGGTCCGGGTTGACGGCGACCGGATGCCCCGCGACCCCCAGTAGCGGCAGGTCGGCGGCACTGTCGGCGTACACCCAGCTGCCGGTCAGGTCGATCCGGTGGGCCGCGGCGAAGCGCCGGACGGCATCGGCTTTGCCGTTGCGCCACAGCGGCTTCCCGTCGACATGCCCGGTGAGCACCCCGTCCTGCACCACCATGGTCGTGCACAGCACATTCGGGATGCCGAGCTCGGCGGCGACCGGCTGCACCTGATATCGCGTGAGCGAGCTCACGAGTACCAGTGTGTGCCCGGCGGTTTCGTGTTCGCGAATGAGCCGCCACGCCTCCGGATACAGGTGCCCGTGCACGGTCTTCACGAACAGTGCCGCGCCGAGCTGTTCGAGTTCGCTCTCGGGCACTCCGGCCCAGGTCTGCATGGCCTGCTGCAGGAAGCGCTCGTATTCGCCCTCACTGCGGGCTCCGCGAATGCTGCCGAGCATGGTGGCGGTGAGTGCGGTGGAACCGCTGCGCCGCCGCAGGATTCGCCGGACGGCCGCGGGCGGGTTGAAGCCGTGCAGCACGGTGCCGCCGAAGTCGAAGATCGCGGCGATGCCCGGCCCCTGCGGTCCGGAGCGGATGGCGGCGACGGCGGTCTCGAGATCGATGGTGTTGACGGGTTGTTCGATGATGCCGACGCCCGGGCGGGGCGGCGGCGACAGTAGCTCACCTGCGGCGCGGTGTGTCACAGCGCATCCCGCCGATTGGACGGGTCCAGCGTGGCGGCCCGGTTGATGCGCGCCCCGATGCCCCGCAGCTCCTCGGCGAAGCGGGCGCGCCGGGCGACCAGGTCCTCGAGATCGTCGGCAGGTTCGAGCAGCCCGTGATTATCGGCGAGTTTGAGTGCGGTGCCGAACAATTCGGAGGACACCGATTCGGGGCTGTGCAGCCGCTGCTGCAGCAGCATCTGCCTGCCGACCTGCAGACATTCATCGAGGAAGGCCTTCTTGTCGACGGCGAGCGCCGGATCGCGGGCGGCCAGGCGCTCGGCGACCACGAGCTGGGCGTCGAAGAAGGACCGCAGCACGCGGTGCGCCATCATGAATCCGGATTCTGCCAGCCTGGCGAGGATTTCGGAGCCGACGGTCCCGGCCGCGGTGCGCCGGTGCCACTCCGGGTCCACGCGCAGCATCTCGGCGGTGAGCTGGGTGGTGAACTCGGCGCGCTCCGGGAAGAAGAATTCGAATTTCAGCAGGTCCCGCAGCCGGTAGGCGGCTTCCCAGCCGACCCGCAGCTGATCGCCCTCGGGCGCCTCGACGGCGGTGAGGATGGCCAGCTCCAGGATGGCGCGATTGGCGAACCAGTGCACCGCGCTATTGCGATAGAACGCGGCCTCGAGGTGTGCGCCCGCGCCGATCGAGTAGACGGGCTCCAGCCCGCCGCGGTACACGGTGACCACCTTGGCCACGGCCAGCTGTTCGAGCACGACGGCGAGCCCGTGATCGTCACGCAGCGTGAGGAGTTCACCGCAGGGCAGGTCCCGGCTCCCGATGTAGTCCAGCACGGGTTCGATGGCGGTGCGCAGCTCACTGCGGGTGAGGGCGCGTTCGTGCACGCCGAGCAGGACCAGCGTGGTGAGGGCGTTGACGGTGATCGGGGTGACGTCGTTGATGCCGACGGCGACCTCGAAGGCCAGGCGCTGCACCGCCCGGTGTTCCAGCTCCACGATCTCCGGTGCGGCCTCGAAGTCGTGCGGGCGCAGTGGATCTCCGAGTGCGGCGAGCCGGTCGCGCGCCGACAGCGGGTTGCCGAAACGCACGTACACATGCCCCGCCGAATGCTGTTGATTGCGCACATAGCGCGCCAGCCAGGCCAATCCCTCGGCTTGTTTACTGCCGCCGGTCTGTTCGTCGGCAATGGCGCCGATTTCATTGAGCCGCTCATAGGTGATGGAGACCGGAACCAGCATGACATCGTCGATGCGCGATGAACGCAGCGCTGCCGCAAGATAATTCAACAGGCCATAGCGCGGCGGCCGGAGTTTACCCGTGCGGGTGCGCCCGCCTTCGAAATACCATTCGAGATTGAATCGTTTGGCGAGTAGATAGGCGAAGTATTCTTCGACAACAGCTTTGTACACTTCGTCATCGCCGAAACTGCGCCGAATGAATACGGTTCCGGTGCGCCGGGCAATGGGTCCGATCGGCCAGAATTTCAGGTTTGCTCCGCCGACCACATGATTGGGCGGAAAGTCATTGCGCGCCAGAATATCTCCGAGCACGAACGCGTCCACATAGGACCGGTGCGAGGGCAGGAATACCAGTGGATAGCGGCGATTGAGGGCCCGCAGCCGGTCCAGTCCGGCCGGATCGTCGTCGACCTTCCAGGTGGAGGCGTGCACCGGGCGCATGGCCTGGGTGAACAGATCCGACACCAGCCGGCTCTGCGCGGCGACCAGTTCCCGCAGTCCGCGTTCGGCTCGCCGGTACACCTCGCGCGCGGGCGTATCCGTCTGTTCCGCAATGGCATCGAGCCGGCGCAGGAATTCCGGTGAGTCCAGGATCTCCTCGACCACCAGTCGCGGCACCTTGTACCGGTCGCCGATGACGGCGCGCTCGGCGCGCTCCAGGGCGACGATGCCCGCGCGAACTATGGCGCGCGCGAAGGCTTCCGGCGCTCCGGCCGCGCCTGGATTATTGGCGCGCAGCTCGCTCAGGCGGGCGGGTGCGCCGGTGAGGACCAGATGCCGATCGGGCGCGTTGGTGACGAGCCGCCGCTGCATGAGCCGATTCGGCTTGCGTGGATTGGACAGCGTGAGCAGATCGCCGAAGCTGGTGCGCCGCACCCCGTCGCGTTCGGGTGGCAGCCACAGCACCCGCACCGGCACCACCAGTGGATCGTCGTGGCGTCCGACGAGCCGGTCGCCGACGGCGCCGGCGTCCAGATCGAGCTGGGTGACGGGCGCGCTGGTGCCGAACTCCTGCGCGATCCCGCCCTCGGCCAGCCAGTTGCCGATGAGTTCGCGTTCGACCCGCCCGGTGGCATCGACGAGCGCCACCACCGAACCGGGGATGGTGGCGGCTTCCGGGAGCCGACTGTCGTGATCGAGCATCTGTAGTTCCCTCCGCGCGTGAACCGCCGCAACCCATTGAAGCGGAAAGAGGGGCACCGGCACTGCGGGTCGCTCAATTCCTCGATCGTGGTGCGGGATTCGCGGCGTGACGGAGCTCGCTTTCGTAGCCTTTCTATTCGAAGCAAGGTAATGCTAACCTCGCTCGATAAGTTAGGTAAGCATAACCTTGGAGGACCGGTGGCAGCCACGGACGAACGGTTACGGCTCGACGACGAGCGGCGATGGGGCGAACATGTCACCGATCCGGTGGCGGCGGTATCCGCGCTCGCGGCGGCCGATCGCTTCGGTGAATATGTCGTCTACGAGAAGCCGGGCGCCTGGGTGTTCGCGGCCGATCCGCTCGGCGGTGTGGAACTGGACGCGGACGAGCTGCGCTCCACCTGGGACGGGCAGACCACCGCCGGCGCCTGGACGGGCAGTCCGGCGCAGGCCGTGGATCGCGCCCTCGCCGAACTACCGCTCGGGCAGCGAAACGCGTACGGCTGGATCGGTTTCGAGTTCTGCGCCTGGTCGCTCGGCGCGACCGCGCACGTGCACCCCCGGGCCACGCTGGCGCATCTGATGATTCCGCGCATCGAGGTGCGCATCGACGAGACCGGGATCCGGGTCGCCGGAGCCACGCCCGCGGAGACCGCGGATATCCACGAGCTGATCACCGCCTCGCAGGGCAGCGCGCTGCCGGTGGCGCATCCGGTGGATGTCACGATCGACCCGACCGCCTACGCCGACCGCGTCGCGACCGGCGTCGCCGAGATCCACGCCGGCAAATATCAGAAGGTGATCCTGTCGCGGAAGGTGGATCTGCCCTTCGCCGTGAACATTCCGGACACCTACCGGCTGGGCCGCATGCACAACACCCCGGCCCGCTCCTTCCTGCTGCGGCTCGGCGGCCTCGAAGCGGCCGGGTTCAGTCCCGAGCTGGTGGCCGCGGTGGACGCCGATCGCATGGTGACCACCGAACCGCTTGCGGGCACCCGGGCCTTCGGCCGCGGCGCCGCCGTCGATACCGCGGCCCGCGCCGAGCTGATCGGTGATCCCAAAGAGATTGTCGAGCACGCCATTTCCGTGCAGACCTCGTTCTCGGAGATCGCCGCGGTGGCCGAGCCGGAGACCACGGTCGTCTCGGATTTCATGGCGGTGCGGGAGCGCGGCAGCGTGCAGCATCTGGCTTCCACGGTGAAGGGCCTGCTGGCGGCCGATAGGAGCCCGTGGGATGCGCTGGAGACCCTGTTCCCGTCGGTGACGGCCTCCGGGATTCCCAAGGCGGCCGGCGTCGACGCGGTCTTCCGCCTCGACCATGATCCGCGCGGACTGTATTCCGGTGCGGTGGTGACGGTTTCACCGGACGGTGCACTGGAGGCGACGCTGGTGCTGCGCGCCGTCTATCAGACCGGTGCGGGCGCGTGGCTGCGCGCGGGCGCGGGTGTAGTCGGTCAGTCCCGCCCGGAACGCGAATTCGAGGAGACCTGCGAGAAATTGGGCAGCGTCGCACCCTATGTCGTGCGGGCATAACACTTTTCGTCGTGAGTGACTCAGACCGGGAAGTCGACGCCGGTCAGCCGTTCCGCCAGCTCCCAGAGCTGGCGGGCGGTCTTCTCATCGTGTGAGGCGGCGCTGGAACTGACCAGGCCCGGCTTCCCGCGCCAGCCGAACCATTCGGAGGGCCCGTAGTAGCCGCCCGGCTCGGCGTCGCCGACGGCGGCGAAGAGCGTGGGCAGCGCGCCCGCCTCGGCGCTCTGCGCGATCAGTCGATTACCCAGGTCGATGACCTGCTCCAGCAGATTCTGCGCTTTGGAGTTGATCTCGGTGGCCGCATATCCCGGATGCGCGGCCACTGCCAGTTTCGGTGACTCGACCGTGAACAGGCGCCGCTGTAGCTCGTAGGTGAACAGCAGCAGCGCGAGCTTCGACTGGGCGTACGCGCCGAATCGCTGATACGAGCGATGCTCCCAGTTCAGGTCGTCCAGATCGATGCGGCCGATGTAGTGCGTGACGCTGCTGACGTTCACGATGCGCCCCGAGATGCGTTCCAGCAGTAAGCCGCTCAGTGCGAAGTGGCCGAGGAAATTGGTGCCGATCTGCAGTTCGAAGCCGTCGGCGGTGCGGCTGAGCGGAGCCGCCATCACACCGGCATTGTTGATCAGCACATCCGCGTAGTCCACGGTATCGGCGAAGGCGCGCACCGAGCGCAGATCGGCCAGATCGAGCGAGCGCACCTGCACCCGCCCCTTGATGGTCTTGGCGACCGCCTGCCCCTTGATCTCATTGCGGCAGGCCATGATCACGAGCCCGCCGGCCTCGGCCAGCGCCCGTGCGGTGGCCGCGCCCAGCCCGCTCGTCGCCCCGGTGACAATGAAGGTCCGATCGGTCAGATCCGGAATATTCGACGTGTTCCACCCACCCATAGCCGAACTCTATGGTGTGGGTGGCGGCTTGTCTCGCCGAACGCGTTTCAGCTTCCGCGCAAGGCCTTCTTGTCGATCTTGCCCACGGCGGTGATCGGCAGCGTGTCCGCCTGGCGCAGCACATCGGGCAGTTTGTAGGTCGCGAGTCCGCGCTCGGTCAGGAAGGTCTTGATCGCGGCGAGCGAGGGCATCTCACCGTCCACCACCAGAACCGCGCAGACCCTTTCGCCGAGCGTGGCATCGGGCAGGCCGACCGCGGCGGCGTGCCGGACCACCGGATGCGCCAGCAGATGCTCCTCGAGTTCATCGCAGGAGATGTTCTCGCCGCCGCGATTGATCACATCCTTGATACGCCCGGAGACCATGAGATGCCCGCTCGGCAGGCGGCGCACCAGATCGCCGCTGCGGTAGTAGCCGTCGGGGGTGAAGGCGCGCGAATTGTGCTCGGGGGCACGGTAGTAGCCGCGAATCGTGTACGGGCCGCGGGTGAGCAGCTCACCCTCCTCGCCGTCCGGAACGTCATTGCCGTCGGCGTCGACCACCCGCACCTCGTCGGCGGGGGAGAGCGGACGGCCCTGGGTGGTGCGGACGAGTTCGTCGGAATCGTCGAGGCGGGTGTAGTTGAGCAGGCCCTCGGCCATGCCGAACACCTGCTGCAACCGCGCCTTCAGGGCGGGCTCCACCTCGCGCGCATTGACCTCGGCCAGCCGCGCGCCGCCCACCTGGAGCAGGCGCAGCGACGACAGCTCGGCCTCCTCCCATTCCACTGCGGCGCACCACAATTGCGCCAGCGGCGGGACCACGGCGGTGACCGTCACGCCGTGGCGTTCGATGGCGGCGAAGGCGTTCTCCGGGCTCGGATCGGTGATGAACACCATGCCGCCGCCGGTGGCGATGGTGCCGAGAATGCCGGGGCAGGACAGCGGAAAGTTGTGTGCGACGGGCAGTGTCGCGAGGTAGACGTCCTCGGGGCCGAGTTCGCAGATCGCGGCGCTGGACGTCGCGTTGTAGGTGTAGTCGTCGTGGGTGCGGGCGATCAGCTTCGGCAGTCCGGTGGTGCCGCCCGACACCAGCATGAGGGCGATATCGGCAGCATCGATCTCCGGCAGCGAATCACCCTCCGCGGGAACGGAATGCAGATCGGTGAACGGGCCCGGCTCGCCGAGCACGAGCACATGCCGCAGCGTGGGCACGGCGGTGCGCACCTGCTCGGCCAGGGCGCGGTAGTCGAAGTCGCCGAGACGATCGGCGATGATGTACGCGACCGCGCCGGAGAGCCGGGTGAGGTGCTCGATCTCGGCCCGGCGATGCGCGGGCAGGGTCAGCACCGGAATGATTCCGGCGCGCAGCAGCCCGAAAAGCACCGGCACGAACTCCAGCACATTGGGCAGCTGGACGACGACTCGATCGCCGGGGCGCAGACCCAGCGCCAGCATGCCGTGCGCCATCCGGTCGGCCGCGACATCCAGTTGGTCGTAGGTCGCACCCGCGCCCGGTGTGCCGGAATCCGCCAGCAGCGCCGGGCGATCGGGCCACTGCCGCGCGGCCTCGCGCAGCAGTTCGCCGAGCGGGCGTCCGGCCCAGTACCCGGCCTGCCGGTAGCTCGCCGCGAGATCGGCGGGGAAGGGGACGAAGCCGTCACGGTGGTCCCGGACGGCGGACGGATTCGATGTCACAGCGACGACCTCTAGCGAGTAAGGGTTACTTAGAAAGGTTAGGCAACCCTATCTCACTCGGCAGAAGTCAGTGCGTCCCAGGCAGTACGCAGCCGTCCTTCAGTACTCCGATGTCGTGGAAGAACTGATAGCAGGCCGGATCATCGGGCAGCTTGGCGTGGAATCCCTCGAGGAAGAACGTGGCGACGATATTCACCACGATGACCAGCGCGAGGAATCCGATCGCGAGTTTCCCCGCCATCCGGTGCGGCACATCCGGAATCGTGGTGGTGGCGGTCAGGTACGAAAACGACAGCACCACACCGATTGTCGTGATGGCCGCGGCGAACAGAATCCACGCCCATACGTACAGGTGCAGCCCGAACACCGCGCCCATGTACCCGGGATCGCCCGGCAGGATGTGCAGCATGGTCTGCCGCCAGGCCGTGAAGCCGCCGCCGAAGCAGGCCACGATCGCCAGACCCCAGCCGACCGCGTAATCGCGCGGCGCGACGGTCCCGTTCATGCCCTTGCGCACGATGTACGCCCCGCCCAGCGCGGCCAGCATCATGAAATAGCGCTGCAGCATGCACAGCGGGCACGGGTACTCCCCATTGACGAACTGGAATCCGAGCCCGCCGCAGATCACGCCCGCCCAGCCGGCGACGAAGATGACGGCCAGCCAGTACTGCACCTGACCGAGTGCGCCGCTGCGGGTTTCGGCGCCCGCGGTCTCGGTCACCATGTCAGCCCCAGACCGAGACTGCTGGTGATGTGCAACTTCAGCAGTACGGCGCTCAGCAGGGCCACGATCCACCAGGCGGCCAGAATCGAGCGCCGGGAATTCTGTTTGTAGATCAGGATCAAAACCCCCAGCAAACCCAAGAGTATGAGCGTATCCATGGTTGCGGACGCTACCGCAATTTTCGGGCATTCCACCGTTGTCGGCGAGACCCGACGGTCGCGCCCGCCCACCCCTAGACTCGATCAGGTGAGTGGTTGGGACATCGCCGACATCCCGGATCAGACCGGTCGAACGGTCATTGTGACGGGCGCCAACAGCGGGCTGGGCGCGGCGACAACGCGTGCGCTGGCCGGGGCCGGGGCGCAGGTGATCATGGCCTGCCGCAATGAGGTCAAGGCCCGGTCCGTCGCCGGTGAGATCGGCAGGGGCGTGCAGGTGCGCCGCCTGGATCTCGCCGATCTGGCCTCGGTGCGCGAATTCGCCGACTCCATCGATTCGGCCGATGTGCTTATCAACAATGCGGGCGTGATGGCGGTGCCGCTGAAGCGCACCGCCGACGGCTTCGAAATGCAGGTCGGCACAAACTATCTCGGTCATTTCGCACTGACGGCCCTGCTGCTGGACAAGGTGCGCGACCGCATCGTCACGCTGTCCAGCGGAGCGCACGCCATGGGCAAGATCGACCTCGAGGACCTCAACTGGGAGCGCCGCGGTTATCAGCGCTGGGCCGCCTACGGGCAGTCCAAGCTCGCGGATCTGATGTTCGCCTATGAACTGCAACGCCGCCTGACCGCCGCCGGTTCACCGAAGCTGTCACTGGCCGCGCACCCCGGTTATGCGGCCACCGACCTGCAGGCCCATACCGAGTCGGTCTACGACGCGCTGATGGCGGTGGGCAATCGGCTCTTCGCGCAGAGCGCTCGGATGGGTGCGCTGCCAACACTTTTCGCCGCCACCTCCGCTGAGGTGGAGCCCGGCCGGTACTACGGTCCGACCGGCCTGCGCGGGCTGCGCGGTCATCCCGGCCGCAGCGGCTCCAGCGCCGCCTCGCGCGACGAGGTGACCGCCCGCCGCCTGTGGGAGCTGTCGGAACAGCTGACCAAGGTCAGCTTCTCGTTCCCGCGCCGATAGCCGCCGGCAGCCATGAGTGTTCCGTTCGACCGCCGCGATCAGCTGGACAAAATTCAAGCCGGATTGCTGCCGGGTGAGGCGATCATCGCCGTGTACGACGCGATCGGGGTGGGCACCGGATTCCTGGGGCTCACCGATCGGCGCGTGATCATCCAGGACAATTCGTTCGTGGGGAAGAAGATCGCCATCACGAGCATTCCGTACGCGCGGATCAGCAGTGTCAGCATTCTGACCAACAAATCGTTCGCGGGGCAGTGGTTCTCCTCGGGACATCTGGCCATCAGCACCGGGCACCACACCTATGAGGTGGAGTTCCGCGGCGATGACAAGACGCGGCACGCGCACGACGTGATCCTGCACTACATCACGCAGTAGCCGAGGCGAACCGCACCGCCGGCCGGGCCGGACGCGCGGCCGTGATGCCCGAGCGGTGGGACGTGATCCCGGAGTGTGGGATGCGCGGGCGCGGCTGTGGTCACCGCCACAGGCACCCTCGGCGATTTCTGATACTCTGCCTGGCATGCAGCGCACGTATTTCTGGTTTAGCCAGCCGGCCCCGGGTGGGTCGCGCGGCGTGAACCTGCGCTGACCTCTTCCACCCCGAGCCGGACGAACACAGACCGGCGCCAAGGGGTTTCGCAGTAACTCTCCGTGGGTCGGCCTGAGACAAGGAACCCACGATCATGACTCTCGCAGCCGATATCGATCGGCATGCCGATCTTGATGACCAGCGCACCCTCAGCGTGAGCCCGCTCAGCTCACCGCGTGAGGTCCGTACCGCGCACCCGATCGGCGATGTGCTCGCCGACACCGTGCGCGCCGGGCGCAAGGCCACCGTCGAGGTGCTCACCGGTGCGGACGACCGCCTCATGGTGATCGTCGGGCCGTGCTCGGTGCACGACACCGCCGCCGCCATGGAGTACGCGCAGAAGCTGGCCGCCAAATCGGCCGAGCTGGGGGATCGGCTGCACGTGGTCATGCGCGTCTACTTCGAGAAGCCGCGCACCACGCTCGGGTGGAAGGGCCTGATCAACGATCCGCACCTGGACGGCAGCTTCGATATCAATACCGGGCTGAACGTCGGCCGGGAGCTGCTGGTGGACATCACCGCGCTCGGCCTGCCGGTGGCGTGCGAATTCCTCGACCCCATCACCCCGCAGTACATCGCGGACCTGGTGTCCTACGGTGCGATCGGCGCGCGGACCGCCGCCAGCCAGGTGCACCGGCAGCTCTCCAGCGCGCTGTCCATGCCGGTCGGCATCAAGAACGGCACCGACGGTGATGTGCAGGTCGCGGTCGACGGCGTGCGCGCCGCGGCGGCCAGCCACGTCTTCCCCGGCACCGATCTGGACGGGCGTTCGGCGCTCATCCGCACCGCGGGCAACCCGGACTGCCACGTCATCCTGCGCGGCGGCAGCAACGGCACCAATTACGATGCCGCCTCCTGCGCGGAAGCCCTTATCCGACTGGAGAAGTCGTCGCTGCCGCAGCGCCTGGTCGTGGATGCCTCGCACGGCAACAGCAATAAGGACCACAACAAGCAGGTCGACGTCGTCACCGATATCGCCGAGCGCATTGCCGCCGGGGAACAGGGCGTGGTCGGCGTCATGCTGGAGAGCTTCCTCGTGGCCGGTCGCCAGGACCTCACCCTCGGCCACGCCGAAGACCTCACCTACGGCCAGTCCATCACCGACGCCTGCCTCGACTGGGACGTCACCGCCACCCAGCTCGAGCGCCTCGCCGACGCCGTCACCGCCCGCCGCGCCCACCGCGCCTAGCGGGCCGCCGACCCGTCATACCGGCGCGTTCTCGGCCGGGATCCACTGAAACCCGTTGGACTGCTGCGG
Organism: Nocardia sp. NBC_01327; assembly: GCF_035958815.1. NCBI lineage: Bacteria > Bacillati > Actinomycetota > Actinomycetes > Mycobacteriales > Nocardiaceae > Nocardia > Nocardia sp. NBC_01327. The sequence goes on from NZ_CP108383.1 coordinate 1,239,759, forward strand.
GTGTGGCTCCCGGCCGAAAGCATGCCGGGATGACGGGTGTGTGCCGGGACGGTGGCGGCCGGGTCGTGGGTGTCAGACGTTGGCGGGCCAGTCGGTGGCTGGTGCGGCGGGGTCGGTGTGCAGGCGGGAGGCGATCCAGCTGTCGCGGCGGGCGCCGCGTTGCAGGCAGCCGCCGCGGAGCAGGCCCTCGTAGTGGAAGCCGGCGCGGCGGGCCACGGCGGCGGAGGCGTGGTTGCCCACGATGGCGCGCCATTCGATGCGGGCCAGGCCCAGGAAATCGCGGTGGAAGCCGGCCTCGCAGGCCAGGTGCACGGCCTGGGTCATGAGGCCGCGGCCGCGCACGGCGCGCGAGAGCCAGAAACCGATCTCGGCGGCGGCGTCCTCGCGGCGGGAATCGATGGGGCCCAGGCCGATCATGCCGATCACCGGCGCGTCCGCGGCCAGGCGCAGGGCCCAGGTCGGGCTGCGTGCGGCCCAGCCGGGAGTGACCATGTCGTAGACGAATTTCTCGGCATCGGCCCGGATGTAGGGGACCGGCATGGTGGTCCACTGTCCGACCGAAGGTTCCTGGCAGCAGGCGGTGATGTCGTCGATATCCCGCACCGTGGGCGGCGACAGCCAGAGTGTTCCGTTCGAGAGCGTCCGCGCATCCATCGAGTCATGCTGTCACGGAACCCGGCCGCGGAGTATCGGGTTTTCCGGGACCGGTGCCCGGCTTGTCGGCATACGACCGTAGGATCGGCTCAATGGTTGCCGCTCTTCTCGCCGACTTGTTCGAAACCCATCGGGCGCACCTGCTCTCGGTGGCCTACCGGTTGACGGGCAGTGTCGCCGATGCCGAGGATGCGGTGCAGGAGAGCTGGTTACGGCTCGCGGTCGCCCGCCAGTACGAGATCGAGGACCTGCGCGCCTGGCTCACCACCGTCGTCTCCCGCATCTGCCTGGACCGCCTGCGCAGCGCCACCGCGCGGCGGGAGCAGTATGTGGGGCAATGGCTTCCGGAGCCCATCGTCACCAGCCCGCTGCCCTCGAGCATGCCCGATCCGCTGGCCGCGGTGGTGCGCAAACAGGATGCGCGCTTCGCCGCCCTGGTCGTGATGGATGCGCTCACCCCGCCGCAGCGGGTGGCCTTCGTCCTGCACGACGGTTTCACGGTGCCCTTCGACGAAATCGGCGAGCTGCTCGGCGTGTCCACCGAGGCTGCCCGGGCCTTGGCGACGCGGGCGCGGAAAGCCTTGGCGCACATGCCGGAACCGGTCACCGACACCGAGCACGACACGGCGGTGCGGCAGCTGCTGGAGGCGCTGTATCGCGGTGATGTGGACGGGGTCGTCGCGGCACTGCATCCGGACGTGCGCACCATCGGCGATGCCGGGGGTACCACCGCGACCGCGATGAATGTGGTTGCGGGAGTGGAGAAGAACGCCAGGCTGTGGCTGGGGCTGCGGACCAGGTACGGGTTCGACGACCAGGAGCAGTCGGCGGGCGCGTTCGAACCGGTGCTCGTCAACGGGCAGCTCGGTCTGCTGGTGCACGAGCGCGCCTCGTGGAACGGTCATCCCGGTACGCCGCAGCGGGTGTACGGGTTCACCGTTTCCGGCGGGAAGATCTGGGGCATTTACGATCTCGTCAATCCGGCCAAGCTCAAGGGCATTCGGCTGCCGCACTGAGATGGCCTGACGCGCACTGAGATGGACTGACGCGCATGAAGGCAGCGCCGGCGCGATCGCGAATATCGCGACCGCGCCGGCGAGTTCACCGTGCGATCGGGCGGCATACCCCCGACTGGCCTGCCGCGCAATGGAAGTCGCTAGTTGTTGGGCGGCACTACCCCGGAGCCGGAGGCGCCGCCGCAGGAGACCCCGCCGGACAGGCTCGCCGCGGATCCGGAGCCCATGCAATTGCCGATACCGGATCCGGTGCCGGAGCCGGTGCCCGAACCCGAGCCCGGCAGGCTGGAGCCGAGATCCAGGTTCGGAGTGGACGAACCACCGGTAATGGTGTCGATCAGCTGAATCGAAGCGTGATGGAAGAGGTTGACGGTAGTCACCGGGTGCAGCAGAAGATCTATGTACGAGGCCATGTTTCGCCCTTTTCGAGAAGCTGCTTATAGGCAGTGTGAGATAAAACACGGGCACCGTAGCTGCCTTTGGGACAATGCACAACGGCCCAGGTAGAAGCTTCGAATTGAAAGTGAAACATAGGCGTTCGCTATTGAATCGCAACCCTTTCCGGGTGTGGACTATCCTCCGAACATGCCCCACATTCCGACTGTCGCTCGGCTGCGCCCCTACGCATCGACGATCTTCGCCGAGATGACCGAACTCGCCGTCCGCCACGGCGCCGTCAATCTCGGACAGGGCTTCCCGGACACCGATGGGCCGGCCGGGATGCTGCAGGTCGCACAGCAGGCGATTGCCGACGGCTTCAACCAATACCCGCCCGGCCGTGGCGTTCCCGCGCTGCGGCAGGCCATCGCCGCCGACCGCGCCCGCCGCTACGGCACCGAGTACGACCCCGATACCCAGGTGCTCGTCACGGTCGGCGCCACCGAGGCCATTGCCGCCACCGTCCTGGGCCTCGTCGAACCGGGTGACGAAGTGGTGCTCATCGAGCCGTACTACGACTCCTACGCGGCGGCCGTCGCGCTGGCCGGGGCCCAGCGGCGCACCGCCCGCCTCGTCCCCGACGGCGACGGTTTCGCCCTCGACCTGGATAGCCTGCGTGCGGCCATCACCCCCAGAACCCGTCTGCTGCTGCTGAATTCGCCGCACAATCCGACCGGCACCGTGCTCTCGCGCGCCGATCTGGCCGCCATTGCCGAGATCGCCATCGAGCACGATCTGCTGGTCATGTCCGATGAGGCCTACGAGCACCTCACCTTCGACGGCCACGAGCACATCAGCATCTCCACGCTGCCCGGCATGTTCGAGCGCACCATTGTGATCTCCAGCGCCGCAAAGACATTCAGCGTCACCGGCTGGAAGATCGGCTGGGCCTGCGCCCCCGCGCCGCTGCTGGACGCCGTGCTCGCCGCCAAACAGTTCCTCACCTTCGTGGGCGGCGGCCCCTTCCAGCCCGCCATCGCCTACGCCCTGAACAATGAGCAGCAGTGGATCTCGGCCCTGCGCGACACCCTCTCGGAGAAGCGCCTGCGCCTGTCCGCCGCCCTCGCCGACGCCGGATTCGGCGTGAAGCGCAGCGACGGCACCTATTTCGTCTGCGCCGACATCACCCCCCTGGGCGCCACCGACGCCTACGACTTCTGCCGCGAACTCCCCGAACGACTCGGCGTAGCCGCGGTCCCCGTCAGCGTCTTCGCCGACGACAAGCCCTCCTGGAACCGCCTGGTGCGCTTCACCTTCTGCAAAAAAGAAGACACCATCGCCGAAGGCATCCGCCGCCTCCGCGCCGGCAAAACCGCCGCCTCGCGCTAGAAGGTCGGCAGAGGCACCGATCGTCATCTGGCGCGAGTAACCCCGTCATCCCGGTGCGCTTCTGGCCGGGATCTACGTCGATGGGTGGATCCCGGCCAAAAGCATGCCGGGGGTGACGGGGCGGATGTGCCGGGGTGACGGGGCGGATGTGCCGGGGGTGACCGGGCGGATGTGCCGGGGTGACGGGGCGGATGTGCCAGGGATGACCGGGCGGATGTGCCGGGGATGACCGGGCGGGAGTGCCGGGGATGACCGGGCGGGAGTGCCGGGGATGACCGGGCGGGAGTGTCGAATGGGGTGGGTCGTTGGTAGCGGGCCAGTGGGTGGTGAGTGGACCGCGACAGGGGCGGGCCGGGTCGCGGAGGATCGGGGGATGATCGGGATGGCGGCGGTGCTCGGGGTTTCGGCGGCGGCGCTGGGGATGGTGCTGACGCCCGGGCCGAACATGATGTATTTGGTGTCGCGGACCGTTTCGCAGGGGCGGCGGGCCGGGTTTGTGTCGCTGACCGGAGTGGCGGCCGGGTTTGCGGTGTATCTGGCGGCGGCCACGGCCGGGATCACCGCCGTATTCGGCATGGTGCCTGCGCTGTATCTGGCGCTGAAGCTGGCGGGTGCGGGCTATCTGGCCTGGCTGGCGTGGAAGACGGTGCGGCCGGGCGGGGTGTCGGCCTTCGCGCCCGAGGCGCTGCCGGTCGATCCGGCGCGGCGGCTGTTCGCCATGGGGTTCGTGACCAATTTGCTCAATCCCAAGATCGCCATCATGTACATGGCGCTCATTCCGCAGTTCGTCGTGCTGGAAGACGGCCGGGTGTGGTTGCAGAGCCTCGGCCTGGGCGCGGTGCAGATCGCCGTCGCGCTGACCGTGAACTCGCTCATTGTGGTGAGCGCGGGCGCGGTGGCCGGTTTCCTTGCGGGACGGCCACTCTGGCTGCGCGCGCAACGCCTCGTCACCGGGACCGTGCTGGGCGCGATGGCGGCCCTGGTCGCCACCGACCGCGCCCGGCCGCTACCTGCTTGAGCGCCCCGCCATCCTGTTTGAGCGCTCGTCACCCGGCGCGGAAGTCAGGGGCGCAATGAGCCGGGGTAGAGGAATTCGTCGGCCGGGCGATCGGTGCGATCGAGCCAGGCGCCGAAGAATCCGTCCAGGTTCACCGGTGTCCGGGACTGTGTGAACTGCCGGAACTCCGGCATGGAGGCATTGCCGTACCGATGCGCTCCGACAAAGTCGTGGACGGCCGGGAAGAACGCCGCATCGCCCATGATGCGGCGCAGGGCGTGCAGGAACAGCGGCCCGCGGTAGTAGACCGAGGTGAATTCGTTTCCGGCGCCGGGGTTCTGCAGCGCGATCTCCCAGAACTTGGGATTGTCATGGTATTCGGTGACGGTCTCGCGGTACTGCGCGTCGACATCCTTGCCGTCCTTGCGCTCCGGCCACAGGTAGTCGGCGGTGTAGCTGGCGAAGCATTCGTTCAGGCAGACATCGGACCAGTGCCGCACCGACATGGAATCGCCCCACCACTGATGGGCGATCTCGTGCACCACGGTCCCCAGATCGGTCCAGGGCGCGTAGATGGGCCGCGATTGCGTCTCCAGCGAGAACTGCAGATCGGTATCGACATAGATGCCGCCCGCCGTATCGAACGGGTACGGCCCGTACAGCTGCTCCTCGAAATCCAGAATCTCCGGCAGTCGCTGCTCGATCCCCTTGGCCTGCAGCGCATCCGGCGCGAAGGCGCTCAGCAGCGGAGTGCCGTCGGCGCCGCGCTGTTCCAGGAATTCGAACCGGTCGATGGCAATGGTGGTCAGATAGCCCGCCACGGGCTGCCGCATTTCCCAATCCACGGTCCGATTCGCGCCCTGCACCACATCGCGGATCTTCACCCCGTTCGACATCACCTCCCATTCGGCGGGCACCGTCGCGTGCAGCGCGAAAGTCGCCTTGTTCAAAGGGGTGTCGTTGAGCGGATACCAGCTGCTCGCCGAATGCGGTTCGCCCGCAACAAAAGCCCCGCCGCTGGGGGAGAAGACCCAGCCCGCGCCGTCGGTTCCGGTGACCGCGCCCGCGTATTGCACCTGGACCGCGAAGGGCAGTCCGGGCAGCAGCGGCAGCATGGGCGTCACCACGAGTTCGTGCTCGTCGGTGCGATCGAATGCGGCGGGCAGGCCGTTGACCGTCACCGCGGTCACCTGCGGCCCGCTGTAATCGAGGTCGAAGGTGTGCATCGCCTGCGTGGCCACCGCGTCCACCCGGGTCGAGCCCGTCAGCTGATGCCCGGCCGGGTCGTACCCGACGGTGACGTCGTAGTGCTCGGCGCGATATCCGCCATTGCCGTCCAGCGGATAGTAGGGATCACCGGCCCCGGGCGCTCCCGCGAACGGATCGCCGGGACCCGCCTGCACCGGCGCCGTATTCGTCACCGTCACCAGCGCCGCACCCAGCACCGTGTACCGCACCCACCTGAGCCTCATACGCTGCGCGACCCCTTTTCGACGTCCACCCCGACCAGCAGAGATGCTAGTCGCCGCCGTCGTCAGCTACTGGTGCCCGACACGGCTACGGTGGCGCCCAGCCCGATGATCATCACCCCGCCCGCCGCGCCGAGGTTCTCCAGCCGCTTGGGGGAGCGGCCGAACCAGTCCCGCGCCAACCCGGCGACGAGCGCCCAGCTGCTGTCGGACACCAGTGCGATGGCGACGAAGATGAGCCCCAGAATCAGGATCTGCAAGGGCACCCGGCCGGCGGCCGGGGATACGAACTGCGGCAGCACCGCGGAGAAGAAGATGATGGCCTTCGGATTGCTGACGCCGACCAGGAAGGCCTGGCGTAGCAGCCGCACGCCCTGCGCCGGTTCGGCCCGCGACTCCCAGGCCTCGCGCAGCGACCGGCGCTCCCGAATCGCCTGTACCCCCAGGTAGATCAGGTAGACCGCGCCCGCCAGCTTCACGACCGTCAGTGCGATGGCCGAGGCCGCCACCACCGCCCCGAGTCCGGCCGCCACCAGCACCAGCATCGCCAGCACGCCCAGTGAATGCCCCAGCACCGAGAGCAATGCCGCCCGGCGACCTGAACTGAGTGCGCGGCCGATGACGAAAAGCACACCGGGCCCGGGGATTACGATGAGAATGGTGCCGGCGACCAAAAACGCCAGCAGATTAGCGCCGGGGATCATCGACTCAGTCTACGCAGCGCCGCAAGGGATTTCGCGGAAAAAGCGGCGAGCAGACCGCCGGCTAACCGCGTAGCTCGTCCGGAAGCTGCTGCGGATCCAGCAGCAGCCGTTTGGCGTCCACATCCCGCACCTTGTCCGCCAGATCCAGATTGTCGGTGAGCAATTCCCACTCGACCTCGCGAATCTCGCTGCGAGCCCGCTCGATGACATTGAGATCGCGAGTTCCCCAGGCGATCGGCATGGCGCTCACCGACTGCCACAGATCGCCGACCGATCCGGGCGCGCGATCGATGCGCACGGTCACCGCGGGGACGCGCTCACCGACACGAATGCGATGCCCGGGCAGCGCGCGCACGGTGCGGGTCACCAGGGCGTAGCGCGGGCCGTCGGCATTCGGCTTGGCCAGATCCACCAGCGCCAGCAGGGTGGCCCCCGGGCCGTCGGTCTTCGACACCACGGCGGGCACGAGTTCGCCTGCCGCGTAAAGCTTGTCGACGCGGGCGCGGTGCGGCGTCCACAGGCCGATGAACAGCGAGGTGGCCGCCCCGAGGACAAAGGCCACCGCCAGCAGATACGACCACGGATGGTTCACCCACACCAAAAATGCGGTGCCCAGGCCCAGCACGAGGGCCGCGCCGATCCCGAGCACGCGCAACCGCCGCAACTGGGCGACGACTTCGTTGACCGCCCGGGCATGCTCACGGTCCACCGCGAATTCGAAGCGTCGCACGTGCGTTCTCTCCCACCTACCGGAGGTTATTCCTCCAGTTATCCTAACGTCGGCCCCAGCAGGTCGTCTGCATCGGTGATGCGATAGGCATACCCCTGCTCCGCCAGGAAACGCTGCCGGTGCGCGGCGTATTCGGCGTCCAGCGTGTCACGCGCGACCACGGAATAGAAGTGAGCCTGGCCGCCATCGTGTTTCGGCCGCAGCAGGCGCCCGAGCCGCTGGGCCTCCTCCTGCCGGGAACCGAAGGTGCCCGAAACCTGGACGGCCACAGACGCTTCCGGTAGGTCGATGGAGAAGTTGGCCACCTTGCTGACCACCAGCACCGGGATCTCCCCCTGCCGGAACGCCTCGAACAGCGCCTCGCGCTCCTTGGTCCGGGTGGAGCCCTGGATGATCGGTGCGTTCAGGTGTTCGCCCAGCTCGTCGAGCTGATCCAGGTACGCGCCGATGACCAGGGTGGGAGACCCCCGGTGCTGCGCCAGAATCGATTCCACCACCGGAATCTTGGTGCGCGCGGTGGAGCACAGCTTGTAGCGCTCCTCCGGTTCGGCGGTGGCGTACGCCATCCGCTCGGCGTCGGTGAGCGTCACCCGGACCTCGACACAGTCGGCCGGAGCGATCCAGCCCTGCGCCTCGATGTCCTTCCACGGGGCGTCGTAGCGCTTGGGACCTATGAGCGAGAACACATCTCCCTCGCGCCCGTCCTCGCGCACCAGGGTGGCCGTGAGGCCGAGCCGGCGGCGCGATTGCAGATCCGCCGTCATGCGGAAGACCGGCGCGGGCAGCAGATGCACCTCGTCGTAGATGACCAGACCCCAGTCGCGGCTGTCGAACAGCTCCAGATGCCGGTATTCACCCTTCGTCTTGCGGGTGACCACCTGATAGGTGGCAATGGTGACCGGCCGGATCTCCTTGCGCTCGCCCGAGTACTCGCCGATCTCGTCCTCGGTGAGCGAGGTGCGGGCCAGCAGCTCGCGCCGCCACTGCCGCCCGGCCACGGTATTGGTGACCAGAATCAGGGTGGTGGCCTTGGCTTTTGCCATGGCCGCCGCACCGACCATGGTCTTGCCCGCACCACACGGCAGCACGACCACGCCGGAGCCGCCCGCCCAGAACGAGTCGACGGCCATCTCCTGATAGTCGCGCAGATGCCAGTGACCGCCCTCGTAATCCAGGTCGATGGCGTGCGCCTCGCCGTCCACATAACCGGCGAGGTCCTCGGCGGGCCAGCCGATCTTCAGCAGCATCTGCTTGATCCGGCCGCGCTCGGACGGATGCACCACCACGGTGTCGTCATCGACGCGCGCGCCCAGCATGGGTGCGATCTTCTTGTGCCGGAGCACCTCCTCGAGCACCGCCCGATCCAGGCTCACCAGGGTCAGGCCGTGCACCGGGCTCTTCACCAGCTGCAGTCGCCCGTACCGGCCCATGGTGTCGACAATGTCCACCAGCAGCGGCTGCGGTACGGCGTACCGGGAGTACTTGACCAGGGCGTCGACCACCTGCTCGGCGTCATGACCGGCCGCGCGGGCGTTCCACAGTGCCAGCGGAGTGATGCGGTAGGTGTGCACATGCTCCGGTGCGCGCTCCAGCTCCGCGAACGGCGCGATGGACTGCCGGGCCGCGTTCGCGGCCTCGTGATCGACCTCGAGCAGCAGTGTCTTGTCGCTTTGAACGATGAGCGGTCCGTCGGTCACGGCACCTCCTGGCTTGTCGGGCCCGATCGGGCCGTTGTCCATTGTCCCTGATGGCACCGACAGCGCTGCGGCCGCCAATTCCGTGAAAACGGTCAAGCCCCGAGTTCCGGTGGCTACGATCACTCGAACTTGGGCAACTGTCCAACTATTTCTTGTTATTCCGAAAGCTGAATCAGAGGTGCCGATGCGCAGGGGAGTACGGGGCAGACGATGGACGGCGAGCCTGGTGGCGGCGGCGCTCGGGGGCGCGCTGCTGGTCACGACGCCGAGCGCGCAGGCCGCGCCGATCGATTCGATACACACCGACGGCGCCGCGTTCGTCGATGATTCCGGGCGCGTCGTGGTGTTGCACGGCGTGAACAATGTGGACAAGGAACCGCCCTATATCGAACCGGGGGACGGGTTCACCCTCACCGCCGACGATGCGGCGCTGCTGGCGGGGCACGGCTTCAATACCGTTCGGCTCGGCGTCTCCTTCGATGGGCTCATGCCCACCAGGGGCGTCGTCGACACCGCGTATCTGGACCGTGTCGCCGGTGTGGTGGATACGTTGGCGCAGTACGGGATTCACACCCTGCTCGACAATCATCAGGACGGTCTCTCGAAGATCTGGGGCGGCAACGGTTTTCCCGAATGGGCGCTGCAATCGCGGCCCGGACCGCTGGAGCCGAACCTCGGCTTCCCGCTCTACTACCTCGAGCCCAGTATGAACAAGGGCTGGGATGAGGTGTGGAACAACAGCAATGGCGTTCTCGACTACCTGGGCCAGGCGCTCGGCGCGCTGGCCGCGCGGGTGGACGGCCACGCGGGCGTGCTCGGCTTCGAGCTGTTGAACGAGCCGTGGCCCGGTTCGGCCTTCCTGTCCTGCTATCCCGACGGCTGCCCGAGCTTCGACGTGAAATATCAAGCGGCAATGCAGAAGTTGACCGATGCGGTGCGGGCGCGCAATACCGGGACCATGGTGTTCTGGGAGCCGAATGTGACCTGGAACGAAACCATGCCGACAAATCTCGGCAGGAATCCGCCGATCACCGCGCCCGATATCGCCTTCGCGCCACACGATTACTGCATTCCCAGTCAGCTCGCCATCTATCTGAACCTGCCGGCGTTCCTGAAGGGTCTGTGCCCGCCGCAGCAGGACAAGACCTGGGGCAATATCGATTCCTTCACCGCGCGTACGCATCTGCCCACCCTGGTCACCGAATTCGGCGACGGCGACCCGACCGTGCTGAGCAATACCGTGACGCGGGCCGATGATCGGTTCATCAGCTGGCAGTACTGGCATTACGCCTCCGGCTTCGGCGCGGGCGGTCCGCGACCGGATCCCTTCCTCGGCTCGATCGGGCAGCAATTGGTCCGCACCTATCCGCAGGCCACCGCGGGGACGCCCGGGCGGATGATCTTCGATCCGGCCACCGGTGACTTCGCCTACCGGTACACCCCGCGCCCCGGGCCGAAGCCGACCGAGATCTATGTCTCCGATGTGCACTACCCGGGCGGCTATCAGGCCCGGGTGGACGGTGGCGTCATTACGTCACCGGCGGGTGCGCGCGTGGTGACCGTGGAGGCGAATTCCGCATTGCCGGTCACCGTCTACATCAATCGGCCCGGTTCGAAGGGCGCCACCGTGCCCACCGGTCCGATCGGCACCGGTTCCGCGGGGTCGGGTTCGTCGGGGCTGTCGTCGGGTTCGGGTTCCGGCTCCGCGGGTTCCGGGTCGGGGACGGGGTCGGGCGGATCGGGATCAGTGGGATGACGGCGCGATTTATCCACCGGAGTGTGTAACGATCCATAGGTGTCTCACGACACATGACGAGGCGCGAGCACCTGGACATGCGCCCAAATCGAGAGGGAATCATGGCGTTTTACGGAATCGGGCTGTTCACCAGCCTCCTCCCCAGCATTCTCAACTACTCGCTGCTGGCCATGCGCGGCCTGCATATGTACTGATACCCGCTTACCTCTTGAAAGCCCGCTGCGCTGATGCGGCCGCCGCGGGCCCAAAGGTATCCTCACCGCGTTCACGGCAGCCGTGAACTGTTCGGTGAGAAAGGTTTTCACAGGTGAAGTTCACAGGGACGAGGCCGCTCCTGCGCCTCGTACTGGCCCTCATGGCCCTGGCCGTGGCCGCACTGGCCGTGACCGGGTGTTCGATGATCAAGGACGCCAGCAAGTCCGATACCGCCAAGTCCAAGGTCGGCGACTGTATCAACGTGATCTCGGGGTCGATGGTCGACTCCAAGACCGAGCCGGTCGACTGCTCCTCCGATAAGGCGGTCTACAAGGTCGCACAGGTCTACGACAAGAAGACCGACTGCAAAGACGAGCAGACCTCCTATGAGGAGACCATGAACGGCGGCACCACCGCCTTCCTGTGCCTGACGCCCAACTTCAAAGAGGGCGCCTGCTACAACGAAAGCTCCACCACCGGATACAAAGCCGTGGACTGCACTGCGCCCGAAGCCTCTTTCAAGGTGACCAAGCGCATCGACGGTCAGGCCGATGAATTCCAGTGCGACGCGAGTACCTCGATCGGATTCCGGACCGTCTCGGACCCGAAGACCACGTTCTGCCTGGGAAATCCCAAGGGTTAAAACAACTCTCGAATCCCGGCAGTTCGCTAGTCGACCAGTGCGACCGACGCGATCCGGTGCAGTGTGAAGTGCCGGATCGCGCCGGTCACCGGATCCAGCGCGTCGAGCTGACCGCCGCCGACCTTCAGGGGTTCGACCACCCGCTGCGAGGCCACCCCGGAGGCGTCCACATAGCCGATGTGCACCGGACGCCTTGTGCGCGCGGCCAATTGGAGCAGATTGATGGTGGCGGTGGTGGTGGTCCGGCTGCCGTCGGAGCGGACCGTCTGACTGGAACGGGTATGCGCGGCACGCTCGCCCGCCCGTAGTTCCGAGACCAGAGCCTGAAGTTGTTCGGGGCTGGGCGGATTCGGCCGCCACGTGGGCTTGTGATTATTGCGCGACGCGATCCGGGCGCCGCGCGGCCGCAGATCCACGATCGCGCCCGAGGAATCCTCGCCCGCCGGACTGAAACCCGCGGCCCGCAGCTTCTCCAGCACCTCGCCCAGCGGGGCCTGGGAGATCGCGACCGTCGGCGCCACCGCCCGCAGGGCCAGCAGCCCGGAGACCGGTGCGGCCAGCACCTCCGCGAGCAAGGCCGGATCCTCGCTGCGCACGAACGATTGCGCCATGCCCGCCCGCAGGCGGCCGTGGCGGCGGGCCACATCGTCGATGAGGTAGGTCAGCGACTGCGGCACCGGCGTACGAGAGTGCGCGGTGAACAGATTGTGCAGCTCCGCGGCCGTCGCACCCGCGTCCAGGGCGCGGCGCACCGAGGTCTCGCTGAGGCGGTACACCGTTGCGGCGCCGGCCGATTCGACATCGGCGACCAGCGATACCCGATCCTGCAGTTCGGGTGTCAGCGGTCCGGGCGCGATGATCGTCAGATCCGCCTGCACCAGTACGTGATCCACCGGTTCCGGCAGTGCCGCGGCCATCTCCGATTCGGCATCCTCCGGGCGGCCGTGCAGCAGCGCCCGGCCCGCGGACGTCACCGCACCGCGCGCCACCAGACCCAGCGTCTCCGCCTCGGCGAGCGTGCGCTCCACCGATTCCAGCCGATAGTGCCGCCGCCAGCGCGGCTGCCGCCAGGCCAGGGCGCGGCCCAGATCCGGGGCGGTCACCGCATTACCGGCCGGATACTCGGCCAGCAGGCCCAGAATCGCGCGCCGGTCGCGGACGGCGTGCACATTGCGCAACTCCGCCGACAGTGCCGCCAGCGGTTTGTCATTGGCATCGCGGAGCCCGATCATCCACGGGAAGCGGTCCAGATCCAGCCAGGCCTGCGCCAGCACCACCCAGCGGCGGGACGGGACCACGGCCAGCCAGGCGTCGGCGGTGGTGGTGGGCGCCCAGAAATCCTCGGTGCCGTCGTCGGCGAGCGGTTCGGGGGAGCCCTTGTCCAGCAGCCGGGCCGCGGCGAGCACCTCCGAGATCAGGCCGATCCGGGCCTCGTCGATACCGGTCTGCTTGACGATCCGGCGGATCTCACGCACGCCCAGCCCACCGGAGCGCAGTGCGGGCGCAGGCGCCTGGCCGAGGACGTCGAGCACGGAAGCGCTGTGCCGCAGCAGTTCTCCGACCTCGCCCGCGGCCGCGGCGTTCACATCGGTGGTGCCCTGCTTGCGCAGTGCGGGCTGCGGAGCGGTCAGGACATGCGGATCGGTGACCGGCTCATCGCGCAGCAGCTGGCCGACGGAGATCGGCAGATCCACCGTCTCCTCGTCGATCCAGTTCAGCAGTCGCAGCGACAGCAGCCGCTGCACCGGGCGATCCTCCGGCGTACCGGGCGCCGCATCGCGGGTGCGGCCGCGCGGGCCGGTGGCGGCCAGCTTGTCCAGCAGGCCCCGCTCCTGCGGCGAGAGCCCGATGAGGGCGGCGGTGATCTCGGGTTCGGTGAGCGCGTCCGGCAGCTCGGTGGCGCTGCCCAGCGGCCACGGCAGCGCCTCCTGAGCGGAGGGCGTCAGATGCAGGCCCGCGTCGGAACCCCAGACGAGGGCGCGGCCGAGTAGTCGGGCCACCGAGGCATCGAGGGCGGCGGCGGGCACCCGATCGCCGAGCAGGGTGCGGAGCTTGGCGCGCGGCAAGGGATTCGGGCTGCGCTGATCGGCGGCGCCCTGCAGTACGAGGGTTTCGATGACCGCGAAATCGAGCGTGTCCAACTCGTCCGTGGCGCGCAGCACCGAGGCGCGCTGTTCGGTCCGGGCCGCCAGCACCGCCATCGAAGCGGGCAGTGGCACAGCCAGATCCGGCCGCAGCTGCAGCAGCGCCACGAGTTCGGCGTCGGTGTGCGCGGCCAGCCATTCGGCGAGCGTCGCAGGGGGAGCGGCCTTCACGGCCCGGCTCTTGCGCGGCTTCGCCGCGGTGCCGGTGCGCGGCTTCGCTGCGGAGTCGGTGCGCAGCTTCGCCGCGGTGTCGTCGGGCGCGGCCTCGGACGCCTTTGCGGCAGCGCCGTTCTCGGCGGGATTGGCGGTATCGGTCACTTCACCCGATCCAGGCGGACGACGGCGGCGCGTGCGCGGCGGGTAAGGCCGCGGGCACGGCGAGAGGGCGGTGTGAGGCGCGGTGGAGCAGCCGCCGCCGCGACCGTGGTCGCATGCGCGGCGGCCGCCGGACAGCGAGCCGCGCCGTTCACCGCATGGTTATCGGTTGCGAGGCGGATCAGCGGTTGATGACCGTGTGCGGGTGCACGTAGGGCAGCTGATCGGCGGGAAGCGGGAACTCGGTCTCGTCGCCGTACGGCGAAAGGCCGCCAGAGCGAGTCGAAGAGAGTTCGGTGACCGCGTGATCGCCATTGGCCGTCTCCGGCCAGCCATTGTCGACGTAGGGCTTCTTCGATTTGTTCACCACGCGCCCATTCTGGCATGAGCCCCCGCAGCACGCCCCGTCCGGCACCCGGATGTTTGCTCGAATCACAGCGCCGCGGCAGCAACAACGACAAACGCCCCGCATCGACACTGATGCGGGGCGTATGTGCGCGAACGGGGGAGTGGCTCAGTTGGGGAGCAGACCCTTGTTCGCCTGGAAGAAGTTCACGATGGACGGATCGAGCTGAGTGTTGTTGGCCTTGCTCACATTCAGGAAGTCGAGCACCGGCTGCGGGACCTGGATGCCCTGCTGCTCGACAACCTGCACGGCGCGATCGACAGCCTGGTAGACCTGCTGGCTGCCGTCTGCGGCCTGCTGTGCGGGCGCCTGGCCCGGATTCCAGCGCGGCGCGTCCTGTGAGGCGACGGCGGGGCGGTCACTGGCCTGGCTGTGGAGGCCGAGGCTCGAGGAGCAGGAGGGCCATGCGCCCCAGCCCTGCGTGGCGAGCACCTTCTCGGCGACGGTGATCTGCTGCTCGCGGGTGGCCTGGTTGGCGCTGGGGGCGTATTCGCCACCGCCGTGCGCGGTCCAGGTGCTCGGCGAGAACTGCAGTCCGCCCTGGAAACCGTTGCCGGTGTTGATGCCCCAGTTACCGCCGGCTTCGCACTGAGCGAGCTTGTCCCAGTCGGAGTCGGGTGCCGCGCTGGCGTTACCGGCCAGGGCCACACCGGCGCCACCGAGGGCGATGCCCGTCAGGGCAACCTTGGCGACCGTGCGACCGGTGTTACTCGGCTTGCGATGGCGTCCACTCATGTTCGGGTTTTCCTCTCGTACGCACTTGCGGGACCGACTACCGGCGACGAACTGAGAGGTCGTCCGTTCCGGCGCGCGTCTGCGCGCTGTCCTCGCCCTCACCCCTGATTCCAGTTGGGGGTCCGTGCCCGCGGGGTGAGGTTTTGTGCGGCGGGCCGGTGGCGCCGGGCTGACCCGACTGGAAGGGAACACTACGACGATCGCCGTGAAAAGTCTCCATTTGGTAACCGCCGTGTCTGTCCGGGTCACTCTCGGGCGCAAGGGGTTCCGCATATCGTCTGTGCAGGTGGTCGCGGCGAGTCTCACTTTGTAGCGGTCCGTTGCACGCCTGTGACCGTTCCGTTATGTGACGAGGATCACACGCATAGTCGGGTAACGAACGGGGCAACCGGTCGTGTCGCGGCATCCCCGGCACGCATTCGTGCGCACCGACGCGAACCTGTGCGGCGGTCAGCGCGCGCGGCGGCCCGACCACAGGGCGAACACGATCGCCAGCAGGAAACCGAGGGGCGCTGCCATGGCGAGCAGATACAGCCACAGCCCCGGTTTGGAATCGGACAGCAGGCCGACGCCGAAGATTGCCACAATTGCCAGCAATCCCACCGCGAACAAACCCATGGCGAAATACAGCAGCCAGCTTCCGGACCTGCGCGGAGCCTGCTTCGAGGAAGAGTCGGACACGTGAAGACCGTAAAACTGAGGTGCCCGGCCTATTCACACCGGGGTAGACTCGAAGACCATCGCGTCCTGCCATAGCTGTGGGGCGCGTTTTTTCGCAGATCCGACAGGTTGCGGACGATTCGGTCCGTCGATCAAGACTGTGCCCGGCGTGCCCGGGCATCGAATAACGAACAGGTGAGCGCAGTGCCGACCGGCAAGGTGAAGTGGTACGACGTCGAAAAGGGCTTCGGCTTCCTTTCCCAGGATGAGGGTGAGGACGTCTATGTTCGATCGTCGGCGCTGCCCGAGGGCGTCGAAGCGCTCAAGCCCGGGCAGCGGGTCGAATTCGGAATGGCGGCAGGTCGTCGCGGTCCGCAGGCGCTGAGCCTCAAACTGCTCGAAACCCCCACTGTCCGTGGGCCGGAGCGTGAGCGCGGCGAACGTCGCGGGCGCGGCGGCGAAGCCCCGATCAACCGCAAGACCACCGACGAGCTGCACGGCCTCATCGAGGACATGATCACGCTCCTCGACACCAAGGTGCAGCCCGATCTGCGGGTGGGCCGGTATCCGGACCGCAAGCTCGCCCAGCGCATCGCCGAGGTGGTGCGCGGCGTCGCGCGGGAGCTCGACCACTAGGTCGAAGACCGCAGACCGCTCGGTCGCAGACCGAAAAGCCAACGGGCCCCGATGAGCTGATGCTCACGGGGCCCGCCGCATGTCAGAAGTGTGTGGGCGGCACCGCTTTTCAGGCGGCGGTGTGGATCGCCCAGCGCGCGGAGGTGACGTAGCCCTCCTGGCCGTTCTCGTCCCGGGCCGGAATGGGCAGCTGCAGTTCGATTCCCGTCAATTGCAGGCGCGGGTCCGTCGGCGTCGGCACGGTGATGGCGCGGGCATCCTGCGGGAAGTCGCGGTGCGTGGCCAGGCGCTGGGCGTCCTGTCCGCCGGGCAGCTGGTACACCAGCACCATCTGCCAGGGCGCGTCCGCGATCTCCTTGGGCAGCGACAACTGCAGCGGATAACCGGCCGGCACAGTCAGTTCCGCGATGTGCTGGCTGTTATCGCAATTGCGCAGATCGAGCTTGTTGTCCTCGATATGGACGTCGCAGTACAGGTACGGCGTCACGCTCACCGATTTGCCGTGCGCATAGGCGGTGATCTGCGGCTGCGGTTTGTCGGCATTGTGCGCCAGCACCACGATGACGGCGATATAGGCCACCCCCACCGCGAGCAGGGTCGCTGCCAGCAGAGCGACGATCGTGCGGGTGCTGGGTTTGCTCACCGTTGGTTTCCTGTCCTCACGGGGTGGGCTCCGCGGTGCCGTGAGCACCGGGAATCTCCTGCTGCGCGTGCTGCGGTCGGTTGCCGCCCAAACCGGGCAGCAGCGAATGACCACGGTAGCTGACCACCGTCTGGACCAGTCCCAGCGCCATGACCGCCGTGACCGCGGCGAAACCGATCCACCAGTCGGTCGGCAGCAGGACGCCCATCGAGCCGCCGATCACCCAGGACAGCTGCAGCACCGTTTCGGAGCGGCCGAAGCCCGAGGCGATGGATTCGGCGGGCAGGTCGTCCTGGATGGAGGCGTCCAGCGACACCTTCGCCAATGCGCTTGCGCCCGAGGCCACCACGGTCGCTATGGCCGCGCCCATGAGGCTGTCCAGGAACGTCGCCATCGCACACGCGGCGACGCAGGCGAGGGTGCAGATCAGGACGAGCTGGGTCGGGCGGCCCAGTTTCATGCGGGCGCCCGTGGCATTGCCCGCGAAGTTGCCGATGGCCGCGCACGCGCCGACCACGCCGAGCATGGCGGCCTGCTGCACCGGCCGATGCTCGGTCGCCTTGGCCACGAAAGCCACGTAGAAGGTGAGGAATCCGGTCAGCACCCGGACCGTGCCATTGCCCCACAGGCCCGTGACCACGGCGCGGCCCAGCGGCTGGCGGCGGCGGCTGGGCTGCACGTGTGCGGCCTTGTTCGGGTCGAGTACCTCGGTATGCGAATCGTCGCCGTGATAGGTGAGGGTTGCCGGAACTTCGCCCTCGGTGACCTCCACCCAGGACGGAATCTTCAGGCTCAGATAGCAACCCGCGCCGGCCAGGATCGCGGCGAAGGTCAGCGCGCCCGCCGAATGCGCCACCGAGGCGATCAGACCGGCGACACCACCCGCGCCCAGCGTTCCACCCACCAGGCCGAACACGGTGAGCCGGGAGTTGGTGCGCACCAGGTCGATTCCCGGCGGCAGCACGCGCGGGGTCACCGCGCTCTTCAGCACCGAGAACGACTTGCTCAGAATCATCATGCACAACGCGAGTGGGTACAGCGCCCAGTTGTTCACGTTGAAGATCAACAGGATGGCCACCAGCACACGCACAGCGAATGAACCCGCCAGTGCGAGCCGGCGTCCCCGCTGCAATCGGTCCAGCGCCGGGCCGATCAGCGGTGCGATCACCGCGAACGGGGCAATCGTGATCAGCAGATAGAGCGCGACCTTGGTCTTGGACTCCGCGGTCGCGCTGGCGAAGAACAGCGTGTTCGCCAGCGCCACCGCGACCGCGGCATCCGTCGCGAAATTGGCCATGGTGGCGTAAACCAGTGCGGTCAGGCCGGATTCCTCCGCGCCGTCGGCCTTGGCCGCGCGCTGGAAGGTCGCGAAACCGCGTTCGGTGAGCTCCCGGCTGCGCCGCACCGCCACCCGGGTGACGGTCAGCTTCTTCGGTGGTTTGTGCAGGCCCGGAGTCGATACGTCCTCCTGCTCCGCACCTAGGTCATGCGAATGTGTCAGCGGGCGAGTCGTTTCCGGATTGCCGGTATGCGATGGTGCGTCGTGCTGCGGATCGGACGGCTCGGGTCGCGGGGCGCCGGAGCGCGCGGGCGGCGGGGTGCCGTGGCGGGCGCGCGGTGCGGCGCCGGACGGTGCGGGCGGCGGTGTGTCGTACCGCGCGGTAGGCGGGGCCGGGCGCGAGCCGGCGGCCTCCGGTGGGGGCGGGCCCCGGAATTCGGTCGTCGGTGCGCTCTGCGGCCCGGAGAGGTGATCCGAGGACACCGCTCGAGTGGGCGGAGCCTCCGGGCGGGCCGGTGGCGGCGCCTCCGGACGGCGTCGCCGGGACCAGCGCGAAGTGCGGCGCGGCTCTTGCCCTTCCGCGGCGTACGGCGGGTCCACAGGATGCGCGGGCTGATGCCCGGCCAAGAAGTCCGGAACCTCCGGCTCGTCCCCCCGTGCCGCGTGCGACGGGGTGTTCGCCGGCGGATACCGGTCGAATCCCGGATGTCGTTCGATGAGCGGAGACTCCTCGTCCCACCACCGACCGGAGTCGGCGCCTGAGTCCCGGGGAGTTGTCACGCCCCAATTCTTGCAGTGTCGGAGAACGCAGGCTTCACTACCGCAGGTGTGCGGCGCCACATTGTGCGCTGCACCTGGGGATGAGGGCCGCCTCACGCGCAGGATTTCCGGCGCGGCAGCTGCTCAGGCCGGGACGAAACGGACCTCGAAGGTGTACGGCCATTTCTTGCCGGTGAGCAGGAAGCGGTCGGTGCCGGGGAGGTGGGTGATGCCGTTGAGGACATCGGTGTCGGGGGTGCGGGAACCCTTGGGGAGGAGGCCGGAAGCATCGATGACGCCCAGTACAGCGCCGGTTTCGGGGTTGATGTGCAGGATGGTGTCGGTCGGCCAGGCATTGGCGTAGACGGAACCGTCGGGGGCGCAATCGAGTTCGTTGAGGCGGGTACCGGTGCGGCTGGTGAGGCTGATCGTCCCGGTGGGGGCGAAGGTCTGCGGGTCGCGGAAGGTGAGGGTGCTCGAACCATTGCTCATGAGAATGCGGTTCTGGCGGGTGCACAGGCCCCAGCCCTCGCCCTCGAAACCGGTGCGGCGCAGCTCGGTCAGGGTTTCCGGATCGCGGGCGATGGCGATGTGGTCCTGATAGGTGATCTGCCAGAGCACGTTTCCGGCGCGGGTGATGCCCTCGCCGAACAGCGGGGCCGGCAGGTCGGCGCGGGCCAGCTCGGCGCCGTCGGAGAGCTTGCTCGCGCGGACGAAGGACTGTCCGGAAAGTCCGGTGCTCTCGTAGAGCGTGTCGCCGTCCGCCTCCAGGCCCTCGGTGAAGGCGGCGGTGTCGTGCGCACGCGTCGCGACGACTTCGACACGCAGTTGCGGCGTGTCGTCCGGGCTGCTGCAGGCGGACATTGCGGCGGCCAGGCACACGACGGTGGACAGTGCAAGGGGGACGGCCGCTACCGGTGCACGGCGTTTGCGCTCCATACGGCAAAATGTAGGGCGTGAGCGCGGTTGGAGTTTCGGAGTCCGTTGTACGGCCGATCCTGGCGGAGGCGGTCGACCTGGCTCGCCGTGCGCTCTTGGAGTTGGAGCCGTTCGGCGTCGGCATGCATCTGGGCGTGACCACCGAGGACGATTCGGCGGCCACCCATCACTTCGAGGCCACCCTGCCGGGCTATCGGGGCTGGCAGTGGGCGGTGGTCGTCGCCGCCCCACCCGAGGCCACCAGGGTCACGGTGAGCGAATCGGCGCTGCTACCCGGTCCGGACGCGCTCGTCGCGCCCGACTTCCTGCCGTGGGATCAGCGCATTCGCCCCGGCGATCTGGGACCCGGCGATCTGCTGGCCCCGCTGCAGGACGATCCGCGCCTGGTGCCCGGTTATCTGATCACCGGCGATCCGGTCGTCGACGAGGTCGCCCTCGAACTCGGTCTCGGCCGCAGCCGGGTGCTGAGCCGCGAAGGCCGCGAGGATGCGGCCGACCGCTGGTTCTCCGAATTCGGGCCCGATACCGATATGGCCCGGGCGGCGCCCGCCGCCTGCGGTGTCTGTGGGTTCTTCGTGCCGCTGGCCGGCGCGCTGCGCGCCGGATTCGGCGTCTGCGCCAATGCCATGGGCGCGGACGGCCATGTGGTGCACCGCGACTACGGTTGCGGTGCGCATTCGGACACCGAACTCCCCACGGGCGCCGGATCCCCGGCCTTCGAAGCCTATGACGATGCCGCCTTCGATATCGTCCCCGAATCGGAATTCCGCACCCGCGAGCAGCTCGCGGCGATCGAAAACGCTTCCCGCGAAACCGAATCCGCAGCCGAGAACAATGAAACGTCCACGGTCGACGCCAATGTCGAGCTCGTGGCTGATGCGGAAGTCGAGCTCGTGACTGATGTGAACGACGAATCCACCCTCGACGCCAATGGTGAGCCGGTGTCCGAGGTGGGCATCGAGCCCGCGACGGCGGTGAGCATTCCGCCCGGGACCGAGGCGGTCGAGGAGTACGCCGCCGAGGTGAGCATCGAACCGGCGGCCGATCCGAGCGATACGCCCGGCGGTGTCGGAACGGCATTGAATGATTGTGACGCTGAGGATGATTCGGCCGGTTACGAGGGCGATGCGGCCGATATCGCCGATGCCGCGGCCGCCGATGTCGTCGCGGACTCCGTCTCCGTCGCCGGTGATGTGAACGCCGACGCGGTACCGGTGGAGTCCGCCGATGCGGCCGATGGTCCCTTCACCCTCTTCGAGGTGGCCGATCCCGATGCGGAGGTCGACGACGCCTGGGGTGTCAGCGCGGTCCGCGTCGACTCCGAATCCGGTGCGGCACAGCCGGGCGACGCCGGAGCGCCGGAGTCCCACTGAGCCTCGCGGCTCGGACGCGGACATCATGATCGGGGAGGGCCGCCCGCCCGGAGGCTGTCGTGCGGCCCTACTGTGTGCTGTTCGCATGCGCTATACGGACGACGGTGCACGTCGTGCCGGTGTTGATGAGTGGAAGGGGTGCGTGGGTTGAACGGCGTTCTGGGAGTGGGGGATCCGTTCGATACCGCGGCGCTGCGGGCGGGGGTGATCGCGGCGTGGCAAGGCTCGCCCACCCGGTTGCGGGAGGATGCGGCCACCGAGGCTGATCTGGTGCGGTCGGGATATCGCGACCGGCTGCTGACGGAACTGGCGCAGAATGCGGCCGATGCCGCCGCCAAGGCCGGGGTGGCCGGGCGGATCGCGGTGTGGCTGGAGGGGCGGGCGCTGCACGTCGCGAATACCGGTGTGGAGCTGGATGTTTCAGGTGTGCACGCGCTGACGGCGCTGCGTGCCTCCGCGAAGGGCAGCGCCGACGCCTCGGTGGGGCGGTTCGGCGTGGGGTTCACGGCGGTGCTGGCGGTGGCGGATGAGATCGAATTCCGTTCCCGCAGTGGATCGGTGCGATTCTCACGGGCCGGGACGCAGGCGCTGCTCCGAACGGAGGGGATCGCGATCCCCGATGTCGAAGGCGGATTCGCGCCCCCGGCGCTGCGGCTCGCATGGCCGATCGAGGAGCGACCGGCCGCCGAATTCGACAGCGAGGTCGTGCTCACGCTGCGCGCGGATATCGACACCGTCGAATTGCTCACGGCCATGCGGGCGGAGGCGGTGGATCTGCTGCTGGAACTGCCCGCGCTGCGGCATATTCGAATCGGCGACCACGAGATCGCCAGTGCGGTAACCGAACTCGAGCACGGTATTCAGGAAGTACGCGTCACCGGCCCCGACGACGAGGATCGCCGCTGGTGGCAGTACCGGACCGCGCAGGCGCGCTGGCTGCTGCCGCTGCGGGACGGCCGCCCGGTCGTGACGACCCCCGACGTGCTGCGCGCACCCACCCGGTCGGACGAGGAGCTGTCGCTGCCGGCGCTGCTCATCGCCGATATCGCCATGCAGCCGGACCGCCGCCGCCTGCTGCCCGGCGCGCGTATCGCCGACTTGGCCGCCGGCTACGCGGATTTCGCCCGCGCCCTGCCGCCGATCGACCGCTTGGTGCTGGTGCCCGCCCCGGCCTTCGCCCGCAGCGAGGCCGACAGCCTGCTGCGCGAGGCCCTGGTCGCCGAACTCCGCGAACACCCCTGGCTCCCGGTCCTGAGCACCTCGGATGACGCCCCGGCCGTCGACCCCGTCCTCGCCGCCGATCTGGCGCTCGCATCGGATCCCGCGCACGAGTCGGACCCGGCGCATGTGCCCGGCGGCGCCGCCGAATCCGCGTTCGATACCGCTCGCCCGAGTGGTTCGGACGATCTGCTCGACGACGACCTGCTGTTCGGTGCGGCGCGCAATGGGACCGGATCGGCGGTGCGGACCGCCTTTTCGATCGAGCGGCCCAGCCGGGCGAGTGTGTTCACCGGCGTCACAACGGAATTGGCGGCACTGCTCACCGAAATCGTGGGACCGCTGGTGATTCCGGAGCTGTCCGGGCGCGCGGGTTCCGATGCCCTGGCGGCGCTGGATGTGCATCGGCTCGGGCTGGCCCGGATAGCGGAGCTGTCGAGCAGTCTGGAACGCGCACCGCAGTGGTGGTATTCGCTGTACGACGCATTGGAGCCGTTTGTCCTGGATCCGCTGTCGGTGGAGGAGCTCGGCGCCCTCGCGGTGCCGCTGGCCGACGGCCGGGTGGTGACCGGTCCGCGCACGGTGGTGCTGGACGATCAGCTGCGCTCGCCGATTCCGGTGCACTGGGCACGGCTGGCGCATCCGGAGGCCGCGCACGAGCTGCTGGGTCGGCTGGGAGCGCGCGCTGCCACGCCGGAGGACCTGCTGAACGATCCTGCGCTGCAGGCACAGCTGGAGGACGATCCGAGCGATCCCGATACCGTCGAGGCGGTGCTGGGGCTGGCCGCGCACGCGGTGTCCGTGCCCGGCGCGCTGCCGTCCTGGCTCGGATCGCTCGAATTGCCGGACAGCACGGGCGAATGGCAGCCCGCCGACGAGCTGTTGCTTCCGGACGCACCGCTGGGCCGGATATTGGACGCGGAATCACCGCTCGGCACCGTCGCCGCGGAGACGCTCGAGCAATACGGCCCGGAAGCCTTGCGCGCCATCGGTGTCGGCTGGAGTTTCACCGTGGTCACCGAATCGGATCCGACGGGCCCGGACCATCATCTCGACGACGAGGAATCCTGGTGGGACCGCCTCGCCGACGATCCGCGCGAGCTACGCGCCGTCCGCGATCTCGACCTGGTCGACGACGACAAGTGGCCGGAAGCCTTGCAGCTCTTGCTGTCCGACGAGAACACCCGCCCGCTGCTCGGCGACCGCGACGGTTACACCGCGTGGTGGTTGCGCCGGCACGCGCATATCGACGGCATCGCGCTCGGCCGGATGCGGCATCCCGACGATACGACCTTCGACGGTCTGCTCCCGGTGATTCCCGGCTTCGGCGCCCACGATCTGCGGGTGCTGCGGGCCGTGCTGGCCGATCCGGAGGTGATGTCCGCCGAGCTGGCCGAAGAACTCATGGACGCACTCGCCGATCCGACGAGAATCCCTGTCCCCGAGGCGATTTCGCAAACGCACCGGCGTCTCGCCGAAGGCCTCGCCGACGGCATCCTGGACGTCTCGGATCTGGACGCACCCGATAGGGTCCGCGCCCTGACCGGTGCGGTCATCGACGCCGCCGACGCCCTGGTCCTGGACCAGGCCTGGTTCGGCCCCGCCCTGCCCGCCGACCGCCTGATAGTCGGCGATATCGACACCGCCCCTTCCCTCGCGGCCCTGCTCGACCTGCCCTTGGCCTCGCAGGCGGTCACCGCCGAGGTGCTCGGCGACGGCCGCCGCACGACCTGGTCCGCCGATCCGCTCGGCGTCCTGCTCCGCCTGCAATTCGGATTCTCGGCGCGTACAGGCGAACTCGTCATCCACGACGAGCTCCGAGTCCGCCTTACGGGCGCGGTCGACGCCACCGTCGCAGTCGCCTGGTGGCAGGACGGCGACGTCACCCACATCCAGGCGCCCCCACACATCGCGGCACCGCACAACTGACCCGTCGTCCCGGCACTGCCACGGGTGGTCTGTGTTGCCGGGATTGCGGGTGGTCTGCCACGCGGGGAGCGCACCGAAATGTGTTCGGCGCGAGCATCCCTCGGGATGCTCGCGCCGAACGTGTTGGTATTGCGGGGAATTGCCGCCGGGTGGATCAGCTGGCGTAGGAGCACACCATGGTGGCGAGAACATCCAATTGCTCACGGACGGCGGCACTGTCGTTGTCGACGAGCCAGCGGAGCACGACGCCGTCGATGGTGGCGAGAATGAAGCGGCTGAGCGTGCCGACGGGGATGGACCACTGCGTCGACGTGGCTTCACGCGCATGCTCGACGATGTCGGCAAGGGTGGAGTCGTTGAACATGTACTGCTCGCGAGCAATCGCGAGTTTTGCCGGAGTTACTTCGCCTTCGCGTAGTGCGTAGGTGGTTGTTTCGTAGGTGAGTAGTTGGCGTTCGGGAGTGGCTTCGACATTGAGCCACATGAGTTCGAGTGCCGCGCGCACCAATCTTTGAAGTGCTTCTTTTCCAGTTCCGACGTCTTGCCATACTGCTTCGTTGGCGTCGACGGAATCTCGCAATTCCATCGAAAGCGCCTTGACCAGCTCTGTCATCAGCTGGTCCTTGTTTTCGAAACAGTAATGCACCACACCGAGCGAAACACCGGCTGCCTGAGCAACATCGCGCGTGGTAACTCCTGCCACGCCCTTTTTTTCGGCAAGGCCGATGGCCGCCTCGATAAGGTGGGCCCGTCGTTCTTCGACGCTCAATCGGGAGGACACTCCAGGGAGTTAAGCGTCCGCAACGCGTGCAGTCAATTCGCACGGTCGGAAATTTTCTGCTGGACGCTCGTCCGGGGGTTAGTCCAGCCCGAGTTGTGCGCCTTTGTCGCCGCGACGGGCGCCGCGGCGCTGGATTGCGAAGAGGGTGTAGCCGAGCAATCCGACACCCAGACCCATCAGACAAACCGGACGGGAGGTAGCCCAGCTGTCGTTCAGCCAGACGGCGATGGTGGCGATCAGGAAGCCGATGCTGCCGATGGCCAGCACCGGACGCGGATCGGTGAAGCGCGGGGGAATTTCCGGCACGGGCTGGGTCACGTCTCCAGAGTAGAAGGTGGCGGGCTCGGACGGGGGACAGGGCGCGCACCGGTGGGTTCGCCCCTGGTGGCGGGGGTCTGAACTGAACCGCCGTCCCCGGCGCGAGGTGTCACGTATCGTTTGCCTCTGTGACAACGCCTTCCGATATTCGAGCGCTCGCCGGTGAACTGTCGCTGGCGGTGGTGCGCTTGACGCGACATCTGCGAGGTAGGCGCGCCGATGCCCAGATTTCGCTGACTCAGCTCTCCGCCCTCGCGACCCTCAATCGCGACGGCGCCATGACCCCCGGCACGCTGGCCGCGAAGGAGCGGGTGCAACCGCCGTCCATGACCCGGGTGATCGCCTCCCTGTCGGAAATGGCTCTGGTGGTGCGCAATCCGCACCCCACCGACGGCCGCCAGATCATCGTCTCGCTCTCGGAGTCCGGTCGCGCCCTCGTCGCCGACGAGAATCACGCGCGCGAAGCCTGGATGACCGAACAGCTGTCGAGCCTGACCCCCGATCAGCTGTCGGTGCTCGGCCAGGCCGTCGCCATCATGAAGCAGATCGTCGACGAATCCGAGTAGCACGGACCGGCTCTCGCGGCCGCATCAGTTCGGCGAGCGGCCGTACAGCGCGTATTCGTCCGCCAGCTCCGCCCGCAGCAGCGGTGTCAGGCGTTGGTACTGCGGCGTTTTCCCCGCACCGAGGTAGATCGGGTCCTCCGCCAGCCAGGACTCGCGGCGCAGTGCGGGCTTGTCGATCTTCCGGGTGGCGGTGACCGGCAGTGCGGCGGTGATCCGCACGAACCGCGGCGCCCACTTGGTGCCGAGATCGCTTTGCCGGGCCAGGAATCGGCCGAACTCGGCCGGATCGAACTCCACCCCCGCATCGAGTTCGAGGGTGGCCATCACCTGGTCACCGGTGCGCGGGTCCGGTACCGGGTAGACCGCCGCCAGTTTCACGCCCGGGAACCGCGCCAGAATCCGCTCCACCGGTGCGGAGGAGAAGTTCTCGCTGTCCACCCGGATGCGATCGCTGGAACGCCCTGCGAAGTAGAAGAATCCGGCCCCGTCCTGATAGCCGAGATCGCCGGTGCGGAAGATCGCGCCGTCGACGCGCTCCGCACCGGCCTGCTCATTGCGGTAGTAACCCTCGAACATGGCCGCGCCCGTGGTGTTCACGATCTCGCCGATCGCCTCCGCGGCATTGACCAGCGCCCCATTATCATCGAAATACGCACGCGGGCACTGCTTTCCGTTCTCGTCGTGAATTTCGATATTCATGAACTCGGGCGCGCGGCCGAGCGAATTCGGCGGTGAGTCCGGCGACAGCCGAATCACCACCCCGCCCTCGCTCGACCCGTAGCTCTCCACCGGCCGCACCCCGAACCGGCGCGCGAACTCGTCCCGATCACGCGGCGCGGCCTCGGTCCCGAAGGCGATGCGCAGCTTGGTGTCTCGCTCCAGCGGCGATTCCGGCGCGGCCAGCAGATACGCCAGTGACCGGCCGACATAGTTGAAATAGGTGGCCCCGAACCGGCGGATATCGGGCAGGAACCCGGAGACCGAGAACCGGCGGCGCATGGTGAATGTGGCGCCGGTGAACACCGACGGCGCCCAGCACGCCATGATCGCGTTGCCGTGGAACAGCGGCATGGCGTTGTAGGTGACATCCTCGCGAGTCAGCGAACAGTGGTTCATGGCGCCGAGCGCCGCCAGCCGCCCGGTCGTGCAGATCACGGCCTTCGGTGCGCCGGTGGAACCGGAGGTGAAGGTCAGCAGCAGCCGGGTCGACCGCTCCCGCGCCTCGGGCGCGACCCGCACAGAATGGGTGGCTGCCGCGGAAAGGCGTTCGAGCCACTCGGGTTCGTCGACGGCCAGGATGCGGTCCGCGTCCACTCCGGTGTCCAGCTCGGCGAGCAGGTCGCGCTGCTGCGCATCGGTGAGGATGAGATCGCAGTCCACACCGCGAATATCCGCGGCCAGCTCGCCGCCGCGCCGGGTCGGATTGATGCCGATCAGCGTCGCACCCGACAGGGCGGCCGCACCGAGCAGGAAGATGTACTCGGGCACATTCTCGAGCAGCACCCCGAGGTGGAACGGGCGGTCCGGGCGGCGCAGCTCTCCGAGCGCCTCGGCCCGGGTGGCGCATTCCCGCACCACCTCGCCCCAGGTCCAGACGGAATCCTCGAACCGCAGCCCCGGATGCTCGTCGTGCTCGCGAAGCAGCAGCAGATCGGCGAAGGTCAGACCGCGTTCGGCGACCTCGGCGGGTGTGAGCCGCGGGATCTCGGGGCCGGACGCCCACAGCGGATTGTCGTGCCTGGGCAGCGGAGTGTCGTGCCTGGGCGAATTGTCGTGCATGACAACACTCTGCCCCGGACTCTGCCGCGCCGGAGCGGGTTCAGGCGCCGAAAGCCCGGTCACTGGGAACGATCTCGCGGCCGAGCGGCATCAGCGAGATCGGGATGAGCTTGAGGTTGGCCCAGGCGAACGGGATTCCGATAATGGTGATGGCCAGGGCAATGCTGGTGAACAGATGCCCGAGCGCCAGCCACCAGCCGGCGACGATGATCCAGATGACATTGCCGAGCATCGACGCCACCCCCGCACCCGGCTTCTCGACCGCCTCCCGCCCGAACGGGAAGAGTACGAACGAGGCGATGCGGAACGAGGCGATGCCCCACGGAATGGTCACGATCAGCACGCAGCAGATGAGCCCCGCGATCACATAACCCACGGCCATCCAGAATCCGACCAGCACGAGCCACAGGACGTTCAGAATCAACTGGATCGGTTTCACCCTTCCAGCATGCCAGCGCCGCGGGGGTGTCCACCACGGGGAGAACCCTGACTTATGGGTGGGGGTACCGCTCAGGGTGTGCGGGATTCGCAGCGCGGGGCCCGAGTCCTCCGCTACCTGAATTCATTATTGCTAATATTCCGCTAATGATCTCGAGTGCCTCACGGTGGCTCGAGATCGCCTATTAATCGCTCTCGGAGTTGAAGATTCAAGTCTTGATAGCAATCTGAGGCCTGTGCATCGAACGCCCACCTGGGCAATAGCACACCATTAGCAAACTATTGTGCCGGTAGGCGGCACCCATGGTGCCGCCCAGCCGGGTCGTGCGCGTTACTCGGTGCTCAGAAGAACCAGCCGAGTTCCGGATCGCGTTCGGCGGTGAAGGCTGTGTCGAATGCCCGCAGCACGCCCGCGTCCTTGGCCTGGATTCGGTTGGCGGCGGCGAAGACTCGGGCCCGGTGCGCGCCGAAGTACAGGCTGCCGAGTACGTCGATGCCGAGTTCCAGTTCGGCCGGACGGCTGGTGGGCGTGCACTCGGCGACCCCGTCGCGCACCCGCAGGGCGAAGGTGCCGCCGGCATTGCGGAACGGATCCTGCACTGTCAGTACGGTATCGAGGTCCTGCTGGTAGGTGCGGGCGGACAGCGCCGCCGGTACATCCATGACCCGGGCCCACAGTCCGTCGTAGCGGGCCGTGGTGCGGACCAGCCGCGGATTGGTCACCAGCAGGGGGAGTGGGTCGTCGTCGGTGAGTGACGCCTCCACCTTCTTCAACAGGTCCAGGCTCAGCAGGACCCGCCACAGTGCGGCATGCGCCTCGGGCGTGACCGCGCGGAACTCCGCGACGGTCGCGACGGATTCGTCATTGCGCCACTGACGGCGGTACAGCACATAGCCGTCCGGATGAGTGAGCACGAACAGTGAGGACGCGCCCTCGCGATGGCGCTCCGGATCGGCGAACCAGATATTCCAATTGGCGTCCGGGCGGGCCTGGCCACCGGGGACCACGCGCCGCCAGCGGTCGTAGACCTCACGGATATGGTCCTGCGCCGCTGCCAGTGTGGAGGTCCGCACGCCACCGGGATCCGGTGCGGTGGGCCGGAATTCGGCCTGCGCCCGATCGATGCTGACGGCATTCTCCACCGTGGCCGGGCCGTATCCGAAGCGCCCGTAGATGGTGCCCTCGCTGGCGGTGAAGATGGTGAGCGGTATGCCCTCGGCCTCGGTGCGCTCGTGCTGCGCGGTGTAGAGCGCGCGCAGAATGCCGCGCCGCCGATGGGTGGGGGCGACCGTCACCGCGGAAACACCGGCCGCCTGCACCGTGGCCGCACCGGGCACGGTGATCGTCATGGTCCGGTCCACGGTATGCCCGACGATCCGCCCCTCGTCGACCGCGACGATCGCCCGGTCGATGGGGAACAGACCCGGAATATTCTCGATTTCGGGCTGGTCGTAGCGCATGCCGAAGCACACTTCGGCCAGCTCCAGAATTGCCGGCCAGTCGCTCTCGGTGGCCGAACGCAGGGTAATGCCATTCGTCGATGCCATGGTTCGACCATCCCATGAATCCGGCATCCCGCGCATTCGGTTTTCCCTCCGTGTGGCGCCACCCGCCCCCGATCACCCTCGGATGGCGCCACACGACCCCCTGGTCCCCCCCGGTGGAACGCCGGCCCCCCCGACCTGGCGCGTCCCCCGACCAGCGCCGCCCCCCCCGGCAACGCTGCCCACGTCCCCCCGGGCCGGCGCTCGCCCCCGGACCAGCCTCCGGCTGGCGCCCCCAAGCCCCCCGGCTCGGTGTGCCCCAGCCCCCCGAGTTGTGTTGCTACCCCGTCCCCCGAACCGGCCTGCCCCTCCGAACGAGCCTGTCCCCCCGGACCGACTCGCCCCCCCAGGCCAGTTGTTCCCCTGATCAGCGTTCGTCCCCCGACAAGCGCTGACAGATTGTTGCCCCCCCGGCATCCCCTTGATGTGAACCCCGACCCCCGAGTTGTCTCGCTACCCCGTCCCCCCGGACGATGTCCCGGCGATCGGCGGATCGATCAGTGCGGAGCGAGTGCCATGATGATGTTGATGAGATTGCCGATTGCGGCGGTGGCGTTCGCGGCGATGGAAGAGCCGGCATCGAGCAGGTACAGCATGATGATTCCCTCTCAGCTGTATGTGCCTGTGGCACATACTCTTTCGTTTCCCGTTGAGATCGTTTCGATCTCGTGAGAACAACAATGCCGGGGGTCGCTGTCGATCTTCTTAAGAAGACCTTGCAGTCCACGTTAACGCCGGGAGCGGCTGTGCGATAAGGGCTTCCGATACGACGAAACCCGCCTCCGTTGTGCCGGAGGCGGGTTCGATGTCAGGTACTGCGGGGCGGGGCTCAGCGCTCGGAGATGCCCTTGTAGTCACGCTCGGCGTAACCGGTGTAGATCTGGCGCGGACGGCCGATCTTCAGCGGCTCGCGGTGCATTTCCCGCCAGTGCGCGATCCAGCCCGGGAGCCGGCCCATGGCGAACAGCACGGTGAACATGCGGGTCGGGAAGCCCATGGCGCGGTAGACGACACCGGTGTAGAAGTCGACGTTCGGGTACAGGCGGCGCTCGATGAAGTACTCATCGGTGAGCGCGGCCTCCTCGAGGGCCTTGGCGATATCGAAGAGCTGATCATCGCCGCCGAGCTTGGACAGGATGGCGTCGGCATGCTGCTTGGCGATGGTCGCGCGCGGGTCGTAATTGCGGTAGACGCGGTGCCCGAAGCCCATGAGCTTCACGCCGTCTTCCTTGTTCTTGACCTTGCGGATGAACTCCTTGACGTCGCCGCCGTTCGCCTTGATGTCGTCCAGCATCTCCAGCACGGCCTGGTTCGCGCCGCCGTGCAGCGGGCCCCAGAGTGCGTTGATGCCGCCGGAGACAGAGGTGAACAGGTTGGCGTCCGACGAACCCACCAGGCGCACGGTCGAGGTCGAGCAGTTCTGCTCGTGATCGGCGTGCAGCACCAGCAGCATGTCCAGCGCCGCGGCGACCTCGGGATCGACCTCGTACGGCTCGGCCGGGAAGCCGAAGGTCATGCGCAGGAAGTTCTCGACCAGGCTCAGCGAGTTGTCCGGGTACAGGAACGGCTGGCCGACCGACTTCTTGTAGGCGTAGGCCGCGATGGTCGGCAGCTTGGCCAGCAGTCGGATGGTGGACAGCTCGACCTGCTCGGGATCGCGCGGGTCCAGCGAATCCTGGTAGTACGCCGACAGCGCGTTCACCGCGGACGAGAGCACCGGCATCGGATGCGCATTGCGCGGGAAGCCGTCGAAGAACCGCTTCAGATCCTCGTGCAGCAGGGTGTGCCGGCGGATCCGGTCGGTGAAATCGTCCAGCTGGGCCTGCGTCGGAAGCTCACCGTAGATGAGCAGGTAGCTGACCTCGATGAAACTGGCCTTACCGGCCAGCTGCTCGATCGGGTAACCGCGGTACCGCAGAATGCCGGCTTCGCCATCGATGTAGGTGATGGACGATTTGGTCGACGCGGTATTCATGAAACCCGGGTCGTAGGTGACGTACCCGGTGCTGGCCAGCAGCTTGCCCAGGTCTATCCCGTCATTTCCCTCGACCGCCTTGGCGACCGTCATGGGGTACTCGCCGCCGGGGTAAGTCAGCACCGGCTTGGCGTCGTCGTCGACGTTGATGATGTTCTCAGCGGGCACGGAAGGATCCCTCTCAGGCTTGAAACCATAGGCATCGGCGGGTGGCGACGACGCGCTTGCGTCAACGCTAGCCGCTGTCCAGTACGCCCGACTAACGAGGGTCACCAATAACTACCTCACAGTCACTTCGCTGCCAGGTGAGATTAGAGGCTCTCATGTGCTATTGGCATGAAACGCGCTCAGGTGGTCTGCAACTGCGAATGCGCACGTACCACCCGATAACGCACAAAAGCGGGGAAGACCAGCGCCGCGACGACCATGCCCAGTACCACCAGGACACCGCCGCCCGCCGCTGCTGCAGCAGTACCCACCGCGGCCGCCGCGAAACCGTGCGCAACATCACCGATTCGAGGTCCGCCCGCCACCACCACGATGAAGACGCCCTGCAGGCGGCCGCGCATCTCGTCGGTGGCCACCGACTGCAGCATGGTGGTGCGCAATGCCGCGGAGAACATATCGACCGCACCGCCGAAGGCCAAGCAGGCGAAGGCGATCCACAGCGCGACCGTGGTGCTCAGCGCATGCCCGGCCGCGCCGACGGCCAGGCCGAAGCCGACCATGCCGAGGCCCCACAGCACGATGCAGACCACAACGGCCAAGCCCTGCCTGCGAATTCGGGTCAGCCAGCCCGAGAAGACGCCGCCGAGCACCGCGCCGACCGACATGGCGGCGAAGAGCAGGCCCAGTGCGGTGCCGCCGGAATTGCTGCCGGGGAACGTATCCAGCGAGATCTGCGGGAACAGCGCGCGCGGCATGCCGAAGACCATGGCCACCACATCGACGGCGAAGGACGCCAACAGGATTCGCTGCGTGGCGAGGTAGACGAAACCGTCCAGCACCTCGCGCAATCCGGCCCGGCGGGCCGTGCCGGTGGGCGGGATCGGGGGCAGCTTCCAGATCGCCCACAGTGTGGCGAGCAGGAAGACCGAGTCGATCAGATACAGCGTGGCCAGACCGCTGAACGGAATCAGCATGCCCGCCGTCACCGGTCCGGCGATCGCGCCGAACTGCATGACCGTCATGCTCAGCGAATTGGCCGCGGGCAATTGCTCCTGCGGCAGCAGGCGCGGGTAGATGGCCGCGCGGGCAGGCTGATTCATCGCGAAGAAGGCCTGCTGCACCGAGAACAGCACCAGCACCACCCACGGATTGTTCAGGCCCGCGGCCGCCTGCCCCCAGAAGGCGACCGAGGTCAGGCCGGTGCCGGTGCTGGTGATCAGCAGCATCTTCCGGCGATCCATGACATCGGCGAGCGCACCGCCCCAGAGCCCGAACACGATGAGCGGAATCAGGCCGAACAGTCCGGCCAGCCCGACATAGGAGGAGCTGTGCGTCATGTCGTACAGCTGCTTGGGTACCGCGACCACCGAGAGCTGCGCGCCGATCACCGTGACGATGCCGGTGGTCCAGAGCCTCCGGTAGTCGGGATTGCGTAAGGGGGTTATATCGGCGAGCAGCTTCACCGCGGTGACATTAGCCAGCCTAAACACAGCTTGGCTAGGCAATTTGGGAGAAACATCCCACCATTTGAGAGTGTTTTATCCCACGAGTTTTAACGTTGCCCTGACATGCGCGGATCCGCACTGCCGCGCGGAATTGTTCAGGGCTGTAGACGTTCGACCTTCATCGCCGAAACCTCGGTGGTGCCCGGCTCCAAGGTCATCTTGAGCCGATTGTGCATCCGGCTGCGCCGCCCCTGCCAGAACTCCACCGTCTCCGGCTGAATCTGGAATCCGCCCCAGAACGGCGGCACCGGAACGACATCCAGCTCGGCGAACCGCTCGGTGGTGGCCTCCCACTGCTCGTCCAGCCCGGCCCGCGAACCGATGGTGCGCGACTGCTGTGACGCCCACGCGCCCAGCTGCGAACCCCGCGGCCGCGAGCGCCAGTAGACCTCGGTGACCTCGGCCGCGACCCGGCGCACCGGACCGCGCACCGTCACCTGCCTGCCCAGCGCCGGCCAGACGAAAGTCGCCGACGCATAGGGCGTCGCGGTGAGCTGGCGGCCCTTGAACGATTCGTAATTCGTGTAAAAAGTCACACCTTCGGGCGAGAGGCCCTTGCACAGCACGGTCCGCGAGGACGGTTGCGGACCCGAGTCGGTGATTTCCACGGTGGCCAGCACCATCGCATTCGAATCGGTGATCCCGGCACTGGTCGCGTGCTCGATCCAGTTGCGCAGCAACGGTTCCCAGCCGTCCGCCAGCCAGCTCTCGTCGAGGTCGGTATCCAGGCCCGGATGATTGTCTCCGGCGTCCACTCCGTACTCCACGCGCATGGCGGCGATATCGAGGTCGGGAGTGGCGTAATTCTCCTGGTCGGGCATGGGCCAGACGTTACTCCGGAGTAATGCGCGCGTTAAGGTCTAAATGAACGGCGTGGCTGCCCAAAGATCGGGCGGCCCGACTTTGCAAGGAGAGTCACAACATGACTGCCAGCGCTGCGACCAGCCCTGTCATCCCAGCTGACTTCGTCAGCGGTCTCGAAGGCGTGGTGGCATTCACCACCGATATCGCCGAACCGGACAAGGACGGTGGTGCGCTCCGGTATCGCGGCGTCGATATCGAGGACCTGGTCGCGAACCGGGTCACCTTCGGCGACGTCTGGTCCCTCCTGGTGGACGGCGAATTCGGACACGGGCTGCCGCCCGCCGAGCCGTTCCCGCTGCCGATCCACACCGGCGACGTGCGGGTCGACGTGCAGGCCGGCCTGGCCATGCTCGCCCCGATCTGGGGCTACCAGCCGCTGCTGGACATCGACGACGACACCGCCCGCGACAATCTGGCCCGCGCCTCGGTCATGGCGCTGTCCTATGTCGCCCAGTCGGCGCGCGGCATCTACCAGCCCGCCGTGCCGCAGAAGAAGATCGACGAGTGCACCACCATTACCGAGCGGTTCATGACCCGCTGGAAGGGTGACCCGGACCCCAAGCACACCGAGGCCATCGACGCCTACTGGGTGTCCGCCGCCGAGCACGGCATGAACGCCTCCACCTTCACCGCCCGCGTCATCGCCTCCACCGGCGCCGATGTGGCCGCCTCGCTGTCCGGCGCCATCGGTGCCATGTCCGGCCCGCTGCACGGCGGCGCCCCCGCCCGCGTGCTTCCCATGATCGAAGCGGTCGAGCAGTCCGGTGATGCGCGTGCCCTGGTCAAGGGCATTCTGGACCGCAAGGAAAAGCTCATGGGCTTCGGCCACCGGGTGTACCGGGCCGAGGATCCCCGCGCCCGCGTGCTGCGTGCCACGGCCCAGCGCCTGGACGCCCCGCGCTACGAGGTCGCCGCCGCACTCGAGCAGGCCGCCCTCGCCGAACTGCGCGAGCGCCGCCCCGACCGCGCCATCGAGACCAATGTCGAGTTCTGGGCCGCCGTCATCCTCGACTTCGCCGAGGTTCCGGCGCACATGATGCCCGCCATGTTCACCTGCGGCCGCACCGCCGGCTGGTGTGCGCACATCCTCGAGCAGAAGAAGCTCGGCAAGCTGGTCCGCCCAGCCGCCATCTACACCGGCCCGGCCCCGCGCCTGCCCGAGGCAGTGACCGGCTGGGAAACGGTCGTCCGCAAGTAAGCGGTATCCCGATGAGGGCTGTGTCTCTATAAGGGAAGCGCTCCAATACAGTTCGCGGCTCGCAACGGAATTCCGTTGCGAGCCGCGCTGTTTCGAGCCCGAGGCTGTTACACCTTGACCACGACGGTGTGGACGATCTTGTCGGCGAGCGTCTGCCGCTTCTCGTCCCACAGCGGCCAGAGCCAGCCCAGATAGCAGGCCATGCTGTCGACGACGTGGAGGAGTTTGCGTCCCAGCGCCAGGCCGAAACCCAGTGGCTGTCCATTGGATTCGCGCACCACACGGATCTTGAGCGCCTTCTTGCCCGGCGTCTGGCCGCTCGAGCCCTCCAGGTAGACCAGGAATATTCCGGCGGCGATGAACAGCGCCAGCGCCAGGAAAATGCAGATCAAACCCACGGTGTTCAGACTGCCGCCGGTGCAGCCCGAACTGTATTCATAACTCGAGCTGGTGTTCGAGCTATAGGTGGAGCAGTCGAGAGAATCGGTACCGACGGTCATCCCGATGATCTCCAGGATGAAGCCGGGCAGGAAGAAGATCAGCGCGTCGAGAAGGT
Source organism: Nocardia sp. NBC_01327 (assembly GCF_035958815.1). Taxonomy (NCBI): domain Bacteria; kingdom Bacillati; phylum Actinomycetota; class Actinomycetes; order Mycobacteriales; family Nocardiaceae; genus Nocardia; species Nocardia sp. NBC_01327. The sequence continues at coordinate 1,276,116 of NZ_CP108383.1, forward strand.
ACGCGCCCACGCGTGCGCCCCAATGGGCGAACGGCAATGGGGGCTGGCCGTAAGAGTTGCCGTAGGGGGAGTAGCCGCCGGGCGCGTATCCCTGCTGCGGGTAGGTGTATCCGGGCTGCGCGGGCTGCTGCTGCGGATAGCCGTATCCCGGTGGCGGAGCGCCGTATCCGGGGGGTGTGGCGTTGTAGCCCGGTGGCGGGGCGTCCTGCTGGGGATATCCGTACGCCGGCTGCGGCGGGAAGCCCTCCCCGGGCTGCTGCGGCGGGTACGGATTGTTCGGGTAGGTCATGTACTTCCTTGTGCGAGTCGAAACAGTCAGCGCCGCGATGGCGCCGTGCCCCCCGATTGCCGCCGATTGTCTGTCGGAGGCAAGGTGACTGGGCCGCTACAGTCTGGGGCAACCCGGTGGCAGCGGCACGCCGGGAGGGTCGGTCGCAGGTGAGACAGAGGTGTGATGTGGCGCTGGAGATGAGAATTCGCTGTGAACGCTGCGAGGTTGCGGAGCTGCCGGCAGATGGTCCGGCACTGATCTGCGCGTACGAGTGCACATTCTGTGAGTCGTGTGGTCGAACAATGAATTACATCTGTCCGAATTGTGGTGGCGAATTGGTAACCAGGCCAAGAATGTCCAAATCGCGCTGATTCAAGTCCTGGCAATAGAGTTTCGATTGACATAGCCTGCGACTGTGCTCGATGCAGGACTGTCCCGGAGACGTCTACTCACCGCCGGCGCGGCGCTCGCCGCAGGCTTCGTTACTGCTGGTTGCGGCTCTGCCACCGGTAATGCGGACGATCGTCTTGCCGAAACCTCGCCAACCCGGACAGCAGGGCTGGCGGCGACGAAATTGCCGTTGAACCAGACCGGTATGGCCCCCGATGCGGTGGCCGCCAAATACGCGGGGAAGAAGCCGCAGCAGTGGGGTACGGATATCCCCGGAATCATCACCAATTTCAATGCCACGGGTAAACAGTTCGCCGTTACCTTCGATGCGTGCGGTGGTCCGGGCAACAACGATATCGACGAGAATTTGCTGAGTTTGCTGATCGCACAGCAGATTCCGGCCACCCTCTTCGTGAACAGCCGCTGGATCGAGGCCAATCAGGCCCGCGCCGCGCAGCTGGCGGCCAACCCGCTGTTCGAACTCGGCAATCACGGCACCGCGCACCGGCCCCTCTCGGTGAACGGCCGGGCCGTCTACGGGATCAACGGGACACAGTCTCCGCAGGAGGCGGTCGACGAGGTGTGGGGCAATCACGAACGACTGGTGGCGCTCACCGGCCGCGCTCCCCGCTTCTTCCGCACCGGCACCGCGCACTACGACGAACTCGCGGTCTCGATCGTCCAGGATCTGGGCGAAACGCCGGTCGGCTTCTCCATCAATGCCGACCTCGGCGCGACCGCCACGGCCGCCCAGGTGCAGGCCAATATGATGAAAGCCCAGTCCGGCGGCATTTCCCTCGCGCATATGCACCGCCCGAAATCCGGTACCGGGCCCGGTATGTACAACTCGATTCCGGCCTTGCGTTCCAGCGGATTCGCCTTCGTCAGACTGCCCTAGCCGTATTGCCCTAGCCCGTACTGCCCCGGTCGCGGATCAGCGCTCGCGGGAGGCCTTCCAGTCAACGGCGACCGATTCGCCCCGGTCGACCGTGAAGAAGGCGACCTCCAGACGCCGCCCGAGGTCCACCAGTTCCAGTGCGGACAGCGGAACCGGGTGCACGATCCGGACTCGCCACGGGGCGGGCTCGTCCCAGGCATGCAATTCGAGGTCCAATCGCAGCACCGGATCATCCCGCCCGGTGTAGTCGGCGGCCACCGGGGTGGTGGCCAGCACGGTGGCCTGGGCGCGGCGGCCGTCGCTGAGGATCTTGGCGATATTGGTGCGGGCCGTCTCGTTGACCGCGGGGACGTAGAGGACCACGCGGTCGTGATCACCCGGATCCACCCGGCAGGCGATGATGTCGCCGGGTTGCATCCACTCCTGATCAGGGGGGCTGACACGCTGGCGGACCCGGGTCTCGTAGGCGTGCTTGCCTTCCAGCTGGATGCGGACCCAGTATTCGTGGCCGGAATCGGGGCCGTCGTCCTCCTCGGAACTGCGTGCGCCGCGCACACTCAGAATCGTGGCCGTGCCCTCGGTGCCGTGGATGAGCAGTTCGCGGCGAGCGGCATCGTCCAGGCCCGGGCCGCGGCCCGGCGCCGCGAGATGCAGTCGTAAGCCGTGCGAACCGAATTGGGAGGACAGCCGCCGCCCCGACCATCGCCGGAACAATCCCGGGCGGGGTCCCTCAGCTGGGCTGTCGCGTTGTGTACCTGCCGAATTCGGCGGGCCGTCGGATCGATCGGCGGTGGGACTCGGTCGCTCGTGCGCGGCCATGCTCATGATGGTGAACGGTAATGCTCACCCACTCGTTTCGGCGGTAATACACAGCAACTACCCTGGTCGCCATGACCTCTGCGTTCCCGGCCATCCCCGACGATCTCAAGCCCGCCGACGGACGGTTCGGCTGCGGACCCTCCAAGGTGCGTCCCGAACAGCTGCAGTCCCTGGTGGATACCGGCGCCTCCGTCTTCGGCACCTCGCACCGGCAGAAGCCGGTCAAGGACGTGGTGGCGCGGGTGCGCACCGGTCTACGCGAATTGTTCACCCTGCCCGACGGTTACGAGGTCGTGCTGGGCAACGGCGGCACCACCGCGTTCTGGGATGCGGCCGCCTTCGGCCTGATCCGGGAGAAGTCGCTGCACCTGAGCAATGGCGAGTTCTCCTCCAAGTTCGCCTCCGTGGCCAAGGGCAACCCGTTCATCGGCGACCCGATCGTGGTGAAGTCCGAGCCGGGCAGCGCGCCCGAGCCGACCTCCGATCCGTCGGTCGACCTCATCGGCTGGGCGCACAACGAGACCTCCACCGGTGTCGCCATCCCGGTCTCGCGTCCCGCGGGCTCGGAGAATGCGCTCATCGCCATCGACGCCACCTCGGGCGCGGGCGGTCTGCCGGTGAACATCGCCGATTCGGATGTGTACTACTTCGCACCGCAGAAGTGCTTCGCCTCCGACGGCGGCCTGTGGATCGCGCTGATGAGCCCGGCCGCGCTGGCGCGTGTCGAGGAGATCAAGAACTCGGGTCGCTGGACCCCCGAATTCCTGTCGCTGCCTATCGCGGTCGACAACAGCACCAAAGATCAGACTTACAACACTCCGGCGCTCGCCACGCTGTTGCTGTTTGCGAATCAGATCGAATGGATGAATGGAAACGGCGGCCTGGATTGGGCCGTCAAGCGCACCGCCGATTCCTCCTCGCGCCTGTACTCGTGGGCCGAGACCAGCGAATATGCGACCCCGTTCGTGGCGGACCCGGCGCACCGCTCGCAGGTGGTCGGCACCATCGACTTCGCGGACTCGGTGGATGCCGCACAGGTTGCGAAGGTGCTGCGCGCCAACGGAATCGTCGATACCGAGCCGTACCGTAAGCTGGGTCGTAACCAGCTGCGCGTAGGCATGTTCCCGGCCATCGATCCGGAGGATGTGTCGCAGCTGACCCGCTGCATCGATTGGGTCGTGGAAAAGATCGGCTGATACCGAAACTTAGACACAGTATGCGGCGCGGAGCTCTGGTGACAGATTTCCGCGCCGCGTGTCTTGCCCCACGAACCCCAGAAGTGCACTACTGTTCCATTATCGTGGGCGGTGTCTCGAGCCTGGCAGCTGTGATTGGAGGTAACGGTGCGTGAACTTCGAGTAATCGGATTGACGCCCGATTCCACACACATCGTGTGCATCGATACCGAAAGTGGTCAGAAGTACCGGCTCGCCGCCGATGACAAACTGCGTGCCGCTGCCCGCGGAGATCTTGCCAGGTTCGGCCAAATCGAGATCGAAACGGAAGCCACGATGCGCCCTCGCGATATCCAGGCCCGTGTTCGTGCCGGCGCCTCGGTGGAACAGGTGACCGAAGAGTCCGGCATGCCGGCCAGCCGGGTCGAGCGCTTCGCGTATCCCGTACTGCTGGAACGTGCCCGGGCCGCCGAGCTCGCACAGAAGGCGCACCCGGTGCGCAATGACGGCCCCGCCGTCGAAACCCTCATCGAGATCATCTCCGCGGCCTTCGCCGAGCGCGGCCACAATATCGACGTCGCCGAGTGGGATGCCTGGAAGGACGAGAAGGGCTACTGGGTCGCCCAATTGCAGTGGCAGGCGGGTCGTTCCGTCATTGCCGCGCACTGGCGCTACCAGCCCGACGCGCACGGCGGTTCGGTAGTGCCGCTGGATGATCCGGCCTCCGATCTGATCGATCCCGACTTCGGCCGGGCCCTGCGCGGGCTCGCCACCATCCTGCCCGCCCAGAACGAGCCGGTTGCCGTCGAGGCGCCCGCGCTGCGTACTCCGGCGCCCGCCCCGCGGGAAGAGCGGGCCGAATACGAGACCTCGCCCGCCCGGGTCGCCAGCCCGGCGAGCATGGACGGCTACTTCGAGCAGCGCGCCGCCGTCGGTGACGGCACGGTGCCCGCTGCCACGGTCGCCGCTCCGGCTCCGGCGCCGGTCGCACCCTCGGCTCCGGCTACGCCGAATCCGCCTGCGGCTCCGGCACAGTCGGCGCCCGCGCCCGCTGCCCCGGCTCCCGTCGCGCCGTCGGCTCCGGCGCAGACAGCGCCCGCTGCCCCGACTCCGGTTCCGGCCGCACCCGTTCCCGCGGCTCCGGTTCCGGCTGCCCCGGTTCCCGTTCCGGCAGCAGAGGTTCCCGCCGCGGAACCGTCCGCCCCGGCTGCGGCCGCACCTGCCGCTCCGGCCGCCGCCAAACCGGCTGCGCCGAAGCCGAATCGGGCCAAGCGTGGCGGCAAGGCCCCGATGCCGTCCTGGGAAGACGTACTCCTAGGCGTACGCAGCTCCGGGCATTAACCGCCTCTCCGAATCTTTAGCGCACGGCCTGGGAGCCGTTGGCTGTTGGGTACGCGTGGTGCGGTCAGGAGCTGCACCTATTTCGAGGGTGCCCGGGGAGTTACCCGGACCTTACGAGATCAGTCGTCCGGTTCCTTTTTGCAAACGTGCGGGGCGTTGCTGCTCTATGGATATCTGAAAGTTTGCTGCAACTCTGAAATTGTTGCGCGCTGGTTGCGGGTTTCATTGATCGACGATGTTGTCGAGATCCTTTCGCGAGGCTATGAGTTCGCCGCGCCGGGGGAGAGGTTGCGCAACAGCGACTTTTCCGGCTCTAGTGAGAGTAGATTTTGTAGTGGTGGCGGTGATTGCCGGGGCTGTCCACGCCGACGCCGCGTCACGGCCACCGAATGTTGCTCAGGAGTTGCTGTCCTTGGGTCGCGAGGAATTCGGGAGGTGCCGGAAGTGCCGTCCACAGTCTCGTCTCTCTGGTACATCGATGCCCCCGATCCGGTCGCGGTGCTCCGCGATCACCCGGGCCCGGATCCCGAGGCCGCCTGGGCGCTGGCCCGGCAGCTGAATCCGGAGCGCGATGTGGTGCCTGCCGCCTCCGGCACCCTGAAGGTCTGGGCCGGACCCGATCCCGAATCCATCTACATCGGTTGCTATCCCGGTGTGACGGTCGTCTGCTCCACGCAGGCCGCACTGCCGAAACCCACGACACTGCCGGAGTTGCTGGTCCGCCCGCTCGCCTCGGAGCACACCTATCTGATCGCCTACGACCTCTCGCTGGGCTGGGGCGCGTTCGCGCAGTGGGAGCGCGGCGAATTCCGGCGGTCCTTCAGTTCCACCCGCGTCAATATCCTCGAGGATCAGGGCCTGCCGCGGGTGTGGGAGCGACCGCACTGGGCGGGGGAGTACCCCATCGAATTGGAGCCGGGCGAGATGGCCGATCCGCAGATGCTGCCGTTCGATCCGCCGGACTTCGCGGACGCCGCCAATCAGGAATGGCTCGGATTCCGGTATCGCGGCAAGTTTTCCGAGGATGCGCTGACACCGGATCAGATCGCGGTGTGCGGATTCTCGCTGTTCCCGAAGGGTCAGGCGCCCGCGCTGGATGCGGCGCCGGCGCCGGCTCTGGCCGAGCGCAATGGCAAGCGCGGACTGCTGGGCTGGTTGCGCGGCCGCGACCGGGTGTCCTGAGATTCAAGGTCGCCTGAGATTCAGGGTCGCCTGAGATTTCCGGGTTCCTCCCGGTTACGAGAGGAGCAGTGCGATCCAGGCCACCAGCACGCCCGCGCCGAGTCCGCCGATCACCCAGCGGGTCACCGGCTGGAACCGCCAGCGCCATGCGGTCGGCGTCGCGCCGCCCACCGCAATGAGATTCACGGCAGCGGACAGCAGCGGATGCACCTGTGCCAGTGCGGAACCGAAGGCGTAGACGCCGGTGGCGGTCAGCAGCCCGACGCAGACGATGACGGCGATTCCGGTCGCCCACGGGGTCGGTTCGGAGTACCCGTAGCCGTAGGGTCCGTCCGGCGGATAACTCACTGGGCACGCACTCTTTCGTAGAAGGCCATGGCGGCCGCGGTCGCCACATTAAGCGAATCGGTGCCCGGTGTCATGGGGATGCGGGCGCGAGTGTCGCTGGCCCGCATGGTTTCCTCCGTCAGGCCGGGGCCCTCCGCGCCCAGCAGCAGCGCCACCCGCTCGCCGGTCATGGCGGTGGCGAGCGTATCCGCCTTCGGGTCCGGTGTCAGCGCGATTATCTGTAAACCCTTGTCGCGCAACATATCCAGACTCCCCGGCAGCGGCGGCAGTTGTGCGAACGGGATTCTCAGCACATGCCCCATGGACACCCGCACCGAGCGCCGGTACAGCGGATCCGAGCAGCGATCGCCGAAGAGCACCGCGTCCGCGCCCAGCCCCGCCGCATTGCGGAAGATCGACCCGATGTTCTCGTGATCGTTCACGCCCTCCAGCACGGCCACCGTGCGCGCCCCGGCCAGCACCTGCTCGGCGGTGAGTTCGGGCGGCCGCCGCGCCGCCGCCAGCACCCCGCGATTGAGATGGAAGCCGACGATCTCCGCCATCACCTCGGCGGTCGCGCGGTAGTAGGGCACCGGTACCCCCGCCAGCTGCTCGGCCAGCAGTTCGTACCGCCGCGCCACCCCGAGCACCGCGAAGGGCGCGAAACGCGAGGCCAGCATGCGTTCCACCACCACGGTGCCCTCGGCGATCACCAGCCCTTTGCCGCCGGGCAGATCCGGTCTCCGGTCCGCATTGCTGAGGTCGCGGAAATCGGCCACCCGCGGATCGGCAGGGTCGTCGATATCGATCACTTCGGCCACCGAGACATTCTCGCGTGACGTCGTTCGGGGTCCGTTCCCGGCACGGCCTAGAGTGATCACGATCCCGATCCCCTATCGAAGAGGACCACCCATGAGCAAGCCCGAAATCGAATTCCAGGACGGGCCCGCGCCCGCCACGCTGGTGATCAAGGACCTCGTCGTGGGCGAGGGCACGGAAGCCAAGCCCGGCGACACCGTCGATGTGCACTACGTGGGCGTCGAGTTCGACAGCGGCGAAGAGTTCGATTCCTCCTGGAACCGCGGCGAATCCATCACCTTCCCGCTGCGCGGCCTGATTCAGGGCTGGCAGGAAGGCATTCCGGGCATGAAGGTCGGCGGCCGCCGGCAGCTCACCATCCCGCCGGAGCTGGCCTACGGCCCCGCCGGCGCCGGTCACCACCTGTCGGGCAAGACCCTGGTCTTCGTCATCGACCTGCAGGATGTGCTGAACTAAGCACCAGCGGCCCCAGAAACCGCCCGCGCCCGCCTCGCAATGCGAGGCGGGCGCAGCTGTATGGAGTTCGGGACCGCTGCTCTGATGGAGCTGCGATGCGCCTGCCGGGCGGAGCCGAGGCGATGCGGCTGCCGGGTGGAGCTGCGGTGCGGCTGCCGGGTGGAGCTGCGATGCGGCTGCCGGGTGGAGCTGCGGTGCGGCTGCCGGGTGGAGCTGCGATGCGGCTGCCGGGTGGAGCTGCGGCGCGCCTGCTCCGGTGGAGCTGAGCTTCGGGGCGGGGCCGGGTCTGCGCTCGAGTGGGGTTTCGGGGGCTTGCCCCCGAATCGCTACCGCCCAGGACCTTCCGGGGTCTCGGGGGCTGGGCCCCCGAGCTACCCCTGCCGGCTCTAGGAGCCTACGACCGTATTCATGATGGTTCCGGCGCTGGTGGCGGTGGCTCCGCCGATCATGGCGTTGGCGACCATCTTCGGGGATCCGGATCCGCCGCCCCACTTCTCCCAGGCGAATTTGCCGCCACCGTAGGTGATGGCCGCGATTCCGGACATCTGGGTGAACCAGGTGAAGTAGCGGAACATCTTCATCATCTTGTCGGCCATGGGTGGCGTCTCGGATGTGGGATTGCCCATCTGGGCGAGGACTGTGCCGTACATGTCGTGCGCGGACAACAGCATGCTCAAGATCGTTTCCTCTCCGGTACCTGGTGCGCGGGGGTTCGAGCCTTGGCGCGGGTAGAGCGGTAGTGCAAACGGGTCGATTAGAGCAATTCGGGCATGATTCTATCCGGAAGAACCGCTGATTGTTGCTGATTGTTTGCGAACGTTTATTTGCGAACGATATCCACCGGGTCCGCGAGCGCGGTCGCGATCACCGACTGCTGCGGCACCCCACGCTGCGGCAATGCGGTCAGCGCCTTGTCTGCCTGCGCGCCCAAAGTGGTCGTCACAGCCTGCAATTGGCTCACCCCGGAGGTGAGCGCCGACAGCGCGGCGAGCAGCTGCGTCTTACCCTCATCGGCCAGCTGCGGAATGCTCGCGGCCAGCTGCCCGCCCTGATTCAATTGCGCACTCGCCTCACCCAGGCGCGTCGCGCCATCCCGCAGCAGCTGCCCGATCCGGGTATTCGGCGTGACCGCGGTCCCGACCAGCGTGCCCACCCCGTCGAGCTGCGTCCCCGCCTGGTTCGCGACGGTCTGCAGCCCCTGCAATTGCGTGATGATGCTCGCCAGCTGCGGATCGTTCGCGAACGGCAGTGCCTGCAAGAGCGGCACGATCGAATTGATGCCCCCGCTGAGCTGGCTCGCGGCCTGCGAGACCTGCCCCACCGTGACCCCGGTCGAATCGAGCGCGGTGGCAAACTGATTCGCCTGCGTGGTGGCCGCCGCGACCGTGGTGTTCAGGCTGTTGATGGCCGAGGTGATCTGCCCGGCCCCGACTTTCGCCTGATCCAGGAAGGCGAGCATCTGATCCGCCCCGGACCCGAACTGCTGCGCCCCGTCGGCGGCGGCCTTCACGCCCGCGTTCAGCAGCATGGTGGTGAACTGCATCTGCGATACCTGCCCGCGCGCGGAGTTCATGGACGCGAAGACGGTGTCGAGTCCCGATGCGCTGATCTTGCGGGTCACCTCGGTCACCGCGTTGTTCACGGTATTCGCGTCGGCATGCTGGGCCGTATCCACGGAAACCTGTGTGCGCTGTGGTTTATCGGTGGCCAGCGTGGCGACCGAGGTGGACAGGTCCGCGGGCAGCGTGATGACGGCCGCGTAATCCTTGGTGGAGGCGGAATCCACCACATCCCAGTGACTGGTTCCGGTGTCCTGCAGCGCCCGCGCGATCTTCGCCCCCATCGGACCGGTGTCCTTATTGATGAGTGCCACCCCCGTCGGCGCGGCGGACAGCCGGGTATAGCCGATCACACCCGCCGTGACCGCGGCGGCGAGAATCAGAACGAGCAGGGCCCAGCGACTGCGTTTAGCGAACACCATGAGAACCGTAGAGGTCCGAAATGGCGCTAGCTCTGACGTTTGTCTGAGAGTTCGGTAAAGACTGGATTGTCCGGTATCTCCAGGACCAGTCGTACGCCGCCGAGCAGCCCGTCGTCGAAATACGCCCGGCCGCCGTGCAATTGCGCCTGCTGCGCCACCAGCGCCAGCCCCAGCCCGGACCCGCCCTTGGTGGCCCGGCTGCCGCGGAAGAACCGCTCGAAGACCGCGGTCCGCTCGTCCACCGGAATACCGTGACCATTGTCGTCGACCGATATGACTATGTGCCCGTGGGCATCTCGATGCGCGGACACCAGCGCCTCGGTCGCCCCGCCGTGCCGCGCGGAATTGGTGAGCGCATTGTCGATGGCCAGCCGCATCCCGGTCGGCAGGCCGCGCGTGACCAGCTCGGCATCGGTATCGACGCGCACCTTCAGCGTCGGGAAGTGCCGGCTCGCATCGTGCACGGCGGCATCGATGAGTTCAGCCACATCGGTGGCCACATGGTCGCGCACATTGGTGAGATCACCGGCGGCCAGGCGTTCCAGCGCGGCCAGGGTGGACTCCACCCGATTCTGCCCGCGATGCAGATCGGCCAGGATTTCCGCGCGCTGCGTCTCGTCCAGATCGAGCGTGCGCAGCACCTCGAGGTCGGTGCGCATGGCGGTCAGCGGCGTGCGCAGTTCGTGCGCGGACACGGCGGCGAAATCTCGGGCGGTCTCCAGCGCCGCCGCGGTCTCGGCCTGCGCCCGGTCGATGCGCAGCAGCATGGTGTTGACCGCGTCGGCGAGCTGTTCGGCCTCCCGCACCCCGGAGCCGTCGACCGGTTGCGGCACACCGGGTTTGCCGTGCCCGTCCAGCCGCTGGGTCAGATTCTCGATGGGCCGCACCGCACGCCCGCCGAACAGCCAGCCGAGTCCGGCCGCCGCGGCGACCGCCAGCAGCGCGGCCCACAGCACCCAGCGGCGCTGCGCGGCGGTGGCGCGTTCGTTCTCGGTGGTCGGAAGGCCGAGGGAGACAATGCGACCCGCGGGCTGATTCTGGGTCGTGGTCATCACCCGATAGGTATTGCCGTCCACCGTGACGGTTTGATTGCCCACCGGCAGCGGGGGCAGCTGAACCCCGGTACTCGCCAGGGATCCATCGGCATTGCGCACGGTCAGCGCCAGATCATTGGTGGGCCCGAGCACCCCGAGCACGGTCACCGCGAGCACCGGTTCGATCAGTACCACCCGCGAGGTGACGGCCAGCTGCTGATCGGCCTGCGCCAGATTATTGCGCTCGATGGCGTACATGGTGAACCAACTCAGCACTGCCACAATGATTGTCGCGCCGAGCGCGGCCGCCGCGGCGACCCGGGCCCGCAGCGAATACGAGCGACGGCGAGTGCGGCGGCGGAAGCGGGGCAGGCGAAGGGCGTTCATTTCGGTGCGCGCAACACGAATCCGACGCCGCGAATGGTGTGCAGCAGCCGCGGCGTGCCGTCGATCTCCAGCTTGCGGCGCAGATAGCCGACAAAAACGTCCACCACATTGGTGTCGGCCGCGAAGTCGTAGCCCCACACCAATTCCAGCAGTCGTTCCCGGCTGAGCACCACGCCGGCGCTGCGGGCCAGCGTGGAGAGAAGTTCGAATTCCCTTTTGGTGAGCTCGATTTCGTCACCGTGCAGCAGAGCACGGTAGCCCGCGACATCCACTTCGAGCGGGCCCACGGTGATCGCGCCGGGAATGGTGGAGGCGGGCACATCGCTGCGGCGGCGCAGCAGCGCCTTGATCCGCGCCACCAGTTCGGCCAGGACGAAGGGTTTCACCAGATAGTCGTCGGCGCCGGATTCGAGTCCGGAAATACGATCGTCGACGGAGCTGCGCGCGGACAGCACGCAGATCGGCACCTCATTCCCCATGGCGCGCAATGCGGTTACCACGCCCGCGCCGTCGAGGATGGGCATATTCATATCGAGCACGATCGCATCGGGCGCCGCCTCGGTCACGGCGCGCAGCGCGGCCGCACCGTCCCGGGCGATGACCACCCGGAAACCCGAGAGCCGGAGCCCGCGTTCGACCGAGACGAGCACGTCCTCATCGTCATCGACGACCAGGACAGTCGGTACCTCGCCGCGTTCGCCCACGGGCTCCATACTGTCAGGCTCTACGTCAGTAGTTGTGGCAGGAGTCGGCGACCTGCTGGATCGAGGCGCCGATGCCGGAGGCGCGCGGGTCGTCGGTGTTGGCGGCGTCCGGGTGCTCGCTCATGTAGGCGTCGAATTCGGCCTGACGCTGGGCGATCGGCTGGTCGAACTTGGCCTGCAGTTCGGCCTTGGCCGAGGGGTTCTGATCGAGGTAGGTGGCCAGCGACGGGGCCTTGTCGTGCAGCGCGGCATCCACCTGCGTGAAGGTGCAGGTCGAATTCAGCAGCGGCCCGGCCAGATCCGCCGGGCTGGCGGAGGCGGTGGCCGGGACGAGCGAGATGGCGAGGGTAGCGAGCGCACCGGCTCCGAAGACTGCGGCGATCCGGCGATTACGGACGAAACTCATGCATCGACCTTTCTCGGCTAGCACGCGGAACCACGGTGATCCGCGCCAGGAATGTGCGCGGATCCCTCGATCCGTGCCCGCCCGACGCTAGGCCATCGGCATGGGGGGCGCTTGAGCCCTGTCTGAGAAAACCGTGAGGGTATGTGGCGCCGGACACAGGTCAGGCGGTCGGCGCGGGATCTCCGGTCGGCGCGGCGGCGGGGCCCTCGGTGGCATTGGGATCGATGCGGCGGAACGGCATGGTGGCGGCGGTCGCGGCATCGGCCGCCGCAATGCGCTCCTTGTCCTCCATGAGCGTCACCGCATCCCGGATCTGCTTCTCCAGGGTGGTCAGCATGCCCGCGTCCTCGATGGTCGGCGGCACCTCGTACGCATCACCCGCCGCGATCTGACGCATGGTGCGGCGCAGGATCTTTCCGGAGCGGGTCTTGGGCAGGGCGGTCACCGCGACCACGTCGTAGAGGGTGGCGATCGCGCCCACCCGCTGGCGCACCCGGTCGATGATCTCGGCGCGCAGGCGTTCGGGCTCGATATCGACACCGGCCTTGAGGACCACGTATCCGATGGGCCGCTGCCCCTTCAGCTCGTCCGGCACCCCGACCACCGCGGTCTCGGCGACCAGCGGATGCCCGGCGATGGCGGCCTCGATGCCACCGGCCGAGAGCCGGTGCCCGGCCATATTGATCACGTCATCGCTGCGGCCGAGGACGAAGAGGTACCCGTCCTCGTCGAAGTAGCCGGAGTCGCCACTCAGATAGTGGCCGGGATAGGCGGAGAGATAGGAGCGCTCGAAGCGCGCGTCGTCCCGCCACAGCGTGGTCAGCGTGCCGGGAGGCAGCGGCAGCCCGATGACGATATTGCCCTCGGTATTGGGCGGCACCGCATTGCCCTCGGAGTCCAGCACGCGCAGCCGGTACCCGGGCACCGGCACCGAGGCGGAACCGGCCTTGATCGGAAGTTGTTGCAGCCCGAGCGGATTGGCGCAGATGGGCCAGCCGGTCTCGGTCTGCCACCAGTGATCCACGACCGGGCAGTCGGGCCGGTCCGCGAGCAGAGTCTCGACGGACCACTCGTAGGTGGTCGGGTCCAGGCGCTCGCCCGCGCAGAACAAGGCGCGCAGCGAGGAGAGATCGTGGCGGCGGGCGGTCGCGGCCTCCGGATCGGCGCGGCGGATGGCGCGCAGCGCGGTCGGCGCGGTGAACATCACCTCGACCTTGTACTCGTCGACCATGCGCCAGAAGGCGCCCGCATCCGGCGTGCCGATCGGCTTGCCCTCGTAGAGCACCGTGGTCGCGCCGACGAGCAGCGGCGCGTAGACGATGTAGGAGTGCCCGACGACCCAGCCGATATCGGAGGTCGTCAGCATGACCTGGCCGCCGTCGATGTCGTAGATATTGCGCATGGACCAGGCCAGCGCGACCGCGTGGCCGCCGTTGTCGCGCACCACGCCCTTCGGCTTCCCGGTGGTCCCGGAGGTGTAGAGGATGTACAGCGGATCGGTCGCGGCCAGCGAGACGGGGTCGGCGGGTTCGGCGTCGCGGGTGGCGTCGTCCCAGTCCAGCCAGCGGGCGGCCACGGTCTCGGAGGAGGCGGGCAGGCTCTCGGTGGCGGCCTGATCGGCCGGAAAACGCATGGTGTCGAAGCCGTCGCGGTGCTTGACGATGACATTGCGGGCCGCGGTGGTCTGCGCGAGGTCGAGGGCCTGCAGCACGATCGGCGGGTATTCGATGCGACGTCCCGGCTCGAGGCCGCCGGAGGCTGTGATGATCAGCACAGGCTCGGCATCATCGATGCGGGCGGCCAATTCGTGGGCCGCGAAACCGCCGAAAACCACCGAGTGCACCGCGCCGATCCGGGCGCAGGCGAGCATCGCGATGACCGACTCCGGAATCATCGGCATATATATGACGACTCGATCGCCGGTTTTGACGCCGAGGCGCAGCATGGATCCGGCAAATCGGGCGACTTCGTCCAGTAGCTCCCGATATGTGTAAACCAGCCTGGCGCCGGTCATAGCGGAGTCGTATATTAGGGCGGGCTGATCGGCGCGACCCCCCTCCTGACCCGGGGAACCCTCCTCGGATGGTGTGATCTCGCGCACATGTCGATCGAGCGCATTGTAGGAGGTGTTGAGGCGAGCGTCCGGAAACCAGCGGGCCGTGGGGCGCGCAGTCGAGTCGACAATGTGGGTGGGCGGCACATCCCAGCTGATGGACTCGGCCGCGGTGCGCCAGAACTCCGAGGGATCGACCAGGCTCAATTGATACGCCGGTCGGTACTCCTGCTTCACGTTCAACCCCGTGACTCCCTAGCTCCGCAGCACGCATGTGAAGGGCATGGATGCCCGCCTCGATAGATCAGCCTGATTGTGGCAGACTTCACGCGACGTCCGGGCGGACGCCGCGACCTTTGATTTTGCCTGCAAACGGCAGGTCAGCGGCCGGTGGTTGCCAGAAGGTCACACAAGAAGTTATTGATCCGTTAGAATCGCATGTCACATATTTCGGCCGTCATGGACGCAATTTCTCGGCCAGCCGCAGTTCTCGGTCAGCTCTGCTTGTCGAGCCCAGCGTGCGATCGCGGAGGCTCGCTGATAGCGCGTGGCAGGGGCCAGTTTGGAAAGTGAGTGGGAGATGCGTGACGCCGCTAGGTCCGGCAGCAATAAGCGCTGGGCGCTGAGCAACTGGGACCTGCGATGGAAGGTGACGGCGGTGCTCGCCGTCCCGCTTTTGGTCGCCGTCGTGCTGGGTGCGTCCAGGATCTCGGCCGAATTCGCCGACTCGAGCCGTCTTGCCACGGCTGTCGATCATGTCGGGGTCATCCCGGCGATCACCGGTCTCAGTGCTGCCGCCGGCCAGGTTTCCTCGGGCCAGGCCATCATGATTTCGCCGACTCAATCCATGACCTCGGACCCTGAGCTCGCCGCCTTGGACACCGCCATCCAGTTCGCCGAGAAGGCGGCGCCGCGGGTGAGCGATATCCCCAGCGCGCGCTCCGCACTCGACGAGATGATCGTGAGCGCCAAGGCCGTCCGGGCCGAGGGCCTGGTGCCGACCAAGACGGTCGCCGACGCCACCGCCGCGACCGAGAAGATCCGCGGGGACAGCGTCAAGACGGTCGAGACGATCGTGGCCTCCGTCGCCGATAAGAATGTCGATCAATCCAAGCTGCGCCTGGTCGATTCGCTGAACACCCGCGCCATCATGGTCGGGGAGATCGCGGGCATCGCCGAGGCGCTACGCGGTAATTCCAAGGACGGCCTGCGCGACTTCACCATCAGCGCGAACACCGAACGCCAGATGCTCGGCGTGCTCGGGCACCGCTTCGCCGACGGTGACGCCTCCATCTCGGATCTGAACCGGCTCGTGGACACCCGCCTGCAGCTCACCACCGGTGCGCAGGCCACCTCGGGTCAGCTGCCGGTCGCCGATATCAAGGACTCGCTCGAGCAGAGCCTGAACATCTATCAAACGATCGTGAACAACTCCACCAAGGACATTGTGTCCCGGGTGGATTCGCTGGCGAGCACCGCGCGCACCGATGCCATCCGCTACTCGGTGATCGTCATCGCCACCATCCTCGGCGCGCTCGCGCTGGCCGTATTGATTGCGCGCGCGATGATCGTGCCGCTGCGCCGTCTGCGCCTGGCCGCGCTCCGTGTCGCCGAATACGACCTCGGCCAAGAGGCCACGCAGCTGCGTGACGGCGCCGATCCGGAAGATGTGCCGCTGGAACCGATGCCGGTGCACACCGATGAGGAAATCGGCCAGCTGGCCCGCGCCATCGACGATATCCACGGGCAGGCGCTGCGCCTGGCCGCCGACCAGGCCACCATGCGTACCCAGGTCAACGACATGTTCGAGACCCTGGCCCGGCGCTCCAAGTCGCTTGTCGATCACCAGCTCTCGCTCATCGAGGCGATGGAGTACGACGAGAAGGACCCGCGCCTGCTCGAAAACCTCTTCCGCCTGGACCATCTCGCCGCGCGTATGCGCCGCAACGGTGACAACCTGCTGATTCTGGCCGGTACCACCAAGCAGCGCCGCGGCAAGTCGGCCCCGGTCGAGATCGCGGACGTGCTGCGCGCCGCCATCTCCGAGGTCGAGGACTACGAACGCGTGAAGCTGGGCGCCACCCCGCGCGGCGCCCTGACCGAACCGGCCGCCTCCGATATGGCGCACCTGTTCGCCGAGCTGCTCGACAACGCACTGCGTGCCTCGCCGCCGGAGACGGACGTGAAGTTCACCTTCGCGCAGGCACACGATCAGGGTCTGCTCATCGAGGTCGCGGACCGCGGCATCGGTATGCCGCCGGCCGAGATGGCCGAGATCAACCGTCGTCTGGAAACCACCGCCGAGGTCGGCCCGGACACCGCGCGCCACATGGGCCTGTTCGTGGTCGGCCGGCTGGCCGAGCGCCACGGCCTGGTCGTGCGACTGCGCCCGACCTTCGATACCGCACGCGATCCCGGCGTGACCGTGACCGTGCACGTGCCCAAGCCCCTGATCGTCGGCACCAGCGGGCCCATTGCGGTTCCGCCGCAGTCCAATCAGCAGCAGCCGGCTCCGGCCGCGCCGCAGGGCGCCGGCAATCAGGCCGGTGCGCCGTCCTCCATGCAGATGCGTGCGGTCACCCGTACCGCGACCGGCAATGTCATGGTCACGGTGGATCCCGGTGTGAGCGGGCCGATTCCGGCCGGTGCGCCCGCTCCGGCGGCGGCCGGTGCGTCCACGGGTCTTCCGACCCGGCAGCCCGGTGTCGCGATTCCGGGTGGTCTGCCCGGCAGTGGCGGCGGCCTGCCGCAACGTCAGCCGGGCGTCAACGGCCCGACCGTCAAGCACACCGTGGCTGCCCCGGCGGTGGATAGACCGGGTGGCCTACCCCAGCGTGCTCCCGGCGCCAATGGTCCGGCCGCGCCGGCCGCACAGCCGGGCGCCAACCTCCCGCAGCGTCAGCCGGGCGATGGCCCGGCCCGCCCGGGCGGCGGTCTCGCCGCCAATATGCTTCGCCGCCAAGGTGGTCCGGGTGCTCCCGGCGGTCCGGGTGCCCCCGGTGGGCAGCCGCCGCGTCCGGGTGGACTGGGTGCTCCCGGTGGTCCGGGCGAGTCCGGCCTCCAGCAGCGCGGCCCCGTGCCGCCGCAGCGCGATCCGTCCGGTGGCCTGGCCCCCCGCGATCTGTCCGGCGGCCTGCCGCAGCGTGATCCGTCCGGCGGCCTGCCGCAGCGTGGTGATGCTTCGGGTGGCCTGCCCCAGCGTGATGCGTCCGGTGGTCTCCCGCAGCGTGATGCTTCGGGTGGTCTGCCGCCGCGTGACCCGTCCAGCGGTCTGCCGCAGCGTGGTGATGCTTCCGGTGGTCTGCCGCAGCGTCAGCCGGGCGTGAATGGCGCACCGGGCCGGGAGCCGAGCGTCGGCCTGCCGCCGCAGCGTTCCACGCAGGGTGGTCTGCCGACTCGCGATCCGGGCAAGAACGGCGCCCCGCAGAATGGTCAGCCACTGGGTGGTGCGGCGCCGCAGCGGGAAACCGGTCTGCCCCAGCGTGATTCCGCCCCGATCAATCGCCCGCAGCGTGATCCGGCAGCCGGTGGCCTCCCGCAGCGTGACCCGGCCGCAGGCGGACTGCCGCAGCGCGGCGATGCCTCGGGTGGTCTGCCGCAGCGTGATCCGTCCAACGGTCTCCCGCAGCGTGGTGATGCCTCCGGTGGTCTCCCGCAGCGTGATGCTTCGGGTGGTCTGCCCCAGCGTGATGCGTCCGGCAGTCTGCCGCAGCGCGATCCGGCCGCAGGCGGTCTCCCACAGCGCGACGCACTGGGCGCCCTGCCGCAGCGTGGCGATGCACCTGGTGGTCTTCCGCAGCGTGATCCGTCCAACGGTCTGCCGCAGCGTGATCCGGCGTCCGGTGGTCTGCCGCAGCGTGATGCCTCGGGCGGCTTGCCGCAGCGTGGTGATGCGTCCGGTGGCTTGCCGCAGCGTGAGGCCACGGGTGGTCTCCCGCAGCGTGATGCGTCCGGTGGTCTCCCGCAGCGTGACGCCACAGGTGGTCTGCCGCAGCGCGATGCCACCGGTGCGACCGGTCTGCCGCAGCGGGATACCGGCCGCCACGGCCTGCCGCCGCGCGATGCCGGTCTGCCGCAGCGTGATCCGGCCTCCGGCGGTCTGCCCCAGCGCGATGTGGGCCAGACGAACCTGCCCGGCCGTGACGCCAGTGGCAATCGCCTGTCGCCGCGTGATCCTGCCGCCAATGGCTTGCCGCAGCGTGACTCCGGATCGACCGGTCTCCCGCAGCGCGGCGACGCCTCCGGTGGTCTCCCACAGCGTGGTGATGCCTCCGGTGGTCTCCCGCAGCGTGATCCGGCCGCCGGCGGCGGCCTGCCGCGCCGCGCGCCGGGTGGCAATGGCGCGCCGCAGCAGGATGCCCCGTTCGGTGGTCTCCCGCAGCGTGCCCCGACCGGTGGTCTCCCGCAGCGTGATCCGGCCAGCGGTGCTCTGCCGCAGCGCGAGAGCGGCTTGCCGCAGCGCGACGGTGGTCTGCCGCAGCGTGGTGCGACCGGTCTCCCGCAGCGTGATCCGGGTGCGGGCCTCCCGCAGCGCCCGGCCCCGCTGCCCGGAATCGGTCTCCCGCAGAACGATTCCCTCGACCCGAAGGATCGCGGGCGGCACAGCTTCCGCTCGAATCCGCAGAAGGCGGCCTCGTTCTTCCAGACCCGTTTGCAGCCTGCGGGTGAGGCCGAAGCGTCCATGGGTACGCCGATTTTCGCCGAAATGATGTCGGCGTGGTTGACGGATCCCAGTGCGGACCGCTCCCAGGTGGCAAACTCCTTCGAATCACCGGGTGATGAGGGTTGGCAGGCCGCGCAGCGCGCCATCGAAGCCGAGCCGCAGCGGCGTACCCCTTCGGGTCTGCCGCAACGTGACCCGGGTAATCGTCTCGTGCCGGGCGGTGTGAACGGAAACGCTGACAAGCAGGCCCATCGCGACCCAGAATCCATCAGGTCGAGTCTGAGTCGGCATCAGCAGGGTGTCCGGGATGGCCGCGCAATGAAAGAAATGAACCTAACCGGAGATAAAGGAGACCGATGAACCCCGATCTAGGTGGTACGAAGCGTCAGCTGGATTGGCTGGTTTCGAATTTCGCCAATGAGGTTCCCGGCGTTGCGCATGCGGTTCTAGTTTCGGCGGACGGCCTGCTGATGGCCGCGAGCGCGCAGCTGCCCGTGGATCGCGCCGAGCAGCTGTCCGCCGTGACCGCGGGCCTCGCGAGCCTGTCGGTGGGTGTGTCCAATCTGTTCGAGGGCGGCACCGTGCTGCAGTCGGTCGTCGAGATGGAGCACGGATACCTGCTCCTGATGGCCGTCGGCGATGGCTCCTACCTCGCGGTGCTCACGAATACCTCGTGCGACATCGGACAGGTGGGATACGAAATGGCGTTGTTGGTCGAGCGAGTGGGCCAGACAGTCCAGGCCACACCTCGCGTCACGATGGGTTCCTGATGGCGGGATGGACATAGACAACGAACGCGTCGGTAGCGCCGAGCCGAGCCTCGTCCGCCCGTATTCCCTGACCGCCGGCCGTACGCGGCCGAAGGTGGAATTGGCGTTGGAGGCGCTCGTCGCATCGCATCCGGTCGCCCTCGAGCGGCAGTTCGAACTCACCAACATCGAGACGTCAATCGTGGAGTTGTGTAGAGAATCGCCGTCTGTCGCCGAGGTCGCCGCGCGCCTGGGTATCCCGATAGGGGTGGCCCGGGTGCTGGTCGCCGACCTCATCGATGCCGGCCATGTGCGGGTTTCGGCGACATTGAAAGACGATTCCAGCGACGATGAACGTCGCGAGCTGATCGAAAGGGTTCTCAGTGGACTCCGGCGTATTTGATTCGACGACACAGGTCGATACGCGCACAAGCAAGCCCACGTCGGCCAAGATCGTGGTCGCCGGTGGTTTCGGTGTGGGTAAGACGACCCTGGTAGGTGCCGTCTCGGAGATTGTTCCGCTGCGCACCGAGGCTTTGGTGACCAATGCCAGTGTCGGCGTGGACAGCCTCACGGGTGTCCCGTCGAAGGCCACCACCACGGTGGCCATGGACTTCGGCAGGATCAGTCTTGCCGACGATCTGGTGCTGTATCTGTTCGGCACGCCCGGCCAGTACCGCTTCTGGTTCATGTGGGACGACCTGATCCGCGGCGCCATCGGCGCGGTGGTGCTGGTCGATACTCGCCGCCTGGAAGACAGTTTCGCCGCCGTCGATTATTTCGAGGCGCGGAACCTACCCTTCCTGGTGGCGATCAATGAATTCGATGATGCGCCAAGGTATCCGGTGGAGGACATCCGTCAGGCACTCGCCGTGCCCGCGGATGTGCCGATCCTGTCGATGGATGCCCGTCGACGGGAACCGGTGAAGCAGGCGCTCGTCGCTGTCACCGAGTACGCATTGCGCAAGGTTGTGCAGGGCTACTAGTTTGCGGCCCCTTTCCGGGGCCGCAAACTGTCGCGCCGTCTGCGGCGCGGCAGACACGGTCTCGACGTTGACCGCAGCGACGTCGGGGTCCGGATAGGCTCGCGCCCGTGAAGATTTCGGCGCGCGAATTGCTCGGCGAATTGCTCGATCCCGGTTCCTTCGAGAGCTGGGATCGACCGCCGATCGAAGTCCCCGCTTCCCCGGCGTACCGGGCGGAGTTGGAGGCGGCCGCGTTGTCGGCGGGCACCGACGAGTCGGTGCTCACCGGTGCCGGGTTGCTGCGTGGGCGGCGTATTGCCGTAATCGCCTGTGAATTCAGTTTTCTCGCCGGATCTGTCGGTGTGGCAGCGGCCGAGCGCATTGTGTCCGCGGTGGAGCGGGCGACGGAGCTCGGCCTGCCGCTGCTGGCGTCGCCGACCTCCGGTGGCACTCGAATGCAAGAGGGCACAATCGCTTTCGTGCAGATGGTGAAGATCGCCGGCGCCGTCGCGACGCACCGGTCCGCGGGGCATCCGTATCTGGTGTATCTGCGGAATCCGACCATGGGTGGCGTATTCGCCTCGTGGGGATCGTTGGGGCACATGACTTTTGCCGAACCCGGGGCATTGATCGGCTTCCTGGGTCCACGCGTGTACAAGGCACTGTACGGCCGCAACTTCCCTGAGGGTGTGCAGACCGCGGAAAATCTCTACCACAGCGGCGTCATCGACGGCGTGGTGCCGGTCTCGGTGTTTCGCCGCATCGCGCACCGCACCCTGAATGTGCTCTGCGACGGACCGCAGCCGCTCACCGAAATGGAAAGCAACACTCGCGAATTCGACAATGGCGTGGGGATCCTGCAGGCCGGGCACGAACTGCGCGGTCCGGCGCTGCAGGTCGGTGACAATGTGCCGGCCTGGCAGTCGGTGCTCATCTCCCGCCGCGGCGATCGCCCGGGTATTCGGGACCTGCTCCGCCACGCGACCGATCGAGTTCCCCTGTCCGGCACTGGCCAAGGCGAATCCGACCGCACGGTGGTGCACGCCCTCGCCCGGCTGCGCGGCCAGCCGTGTGTACTCTTCGGCCACGATCGCGCCGGTCAGTCGCCCGAGCAGACGATGGGCCCGGCGGCGTTGCGGGAGGCCCGCCGCGCCATGCATCTGGCCGCCGAACTGCGGGTACCGCTGGTACTGGTCATCGACACCATCGGCGCCTCACTCTCCCGTGAGGCGGAGGAGCGCGGACTGGCTCCCGAAATCGCCCGCTGCATAGCCGATCTGGTGACCCTCGATACCCCGACGGTCTCGGTCCTGCTCGGTCAGGGCAGCGGCGGCGGCGCGCTCGCCCTGCTTCCCGCCGACCGAGTCTTGGCCGCCGCCAATGGCTGGCTCGCCCCCCTCCCGCCCGAGGGCGCCAGCGCCATCGTCTACCGCGATACCCTGCACGCCCCGATAATGGCTGCGACGCAGGGCATTCGCGCTACCGAGCTGCGTGCGGACGGCATAGTCGACACCATCGTCCCCGAATATCCCGATGCCGCCGACGAACCCGTGGATTTCGCCCTGCGCATGGTCTCGGCGATCGCCGTCGAACTCGCCGAACTGACCTCGAAGCCGATGGACGAGCTCCGTTCCGTCCGCCACAATCGCTATCGCCGTCTGGGGCTTCCCGGCTGATCGCTGCGGCCGATCTTGGTGGCACCGTTTTTGGGGGCTCACCGAAGTGCATGCATTTCACTAACGTGACGAAGCGACATAGATGGAAATGCTTGCGGCGTAAGGCAACTGCTTCGCGAGTACTGATCGCGGAGGCTTCTCATGTACAGAACCGTTCGTCTCATAGTGACCGGTGCGGTTGCGGCCGCGGCTCTGACCGCCGGTGCGGCCACCGCTTCCGCGGATACGGGTTCTGCCGGCTCGGGTTCGGCTTCCGGCTCGTCGAGCATGGTTGTCTCGATCGTGCGGGCGCTGGAGTACAGCCTGGGCGCGACGACCGGCAGTTCGGCAGCACTTCAGACCCTGATGATCGGTTCCGGATCGTTCTCGCATTGCGACTTCAGCGTCGGCGACAACCCGTCGTGCTATCCCTTCTAACCGATGCGGAATGCTGATAGTTAGCTCGTTCACATCTGGATATCCGGGGCTGACACGCGCGGGCGCGTGGTTGACGCCCCGGTAAACCGCTTCTACGGTCGGAATGGTGACTTACCGGAGCGAGACCAGCGCAGTTCCTTCCATCGTCCTGAACGACGGGCAGGTCATGCCGAAGCTCGGCTACGGCGTGTTCAAGGTCGCCGCCGAGGAGGCCGTCGATGCGGTGGCGGCCGCACTGCAGGTCGGCTATCGGAGTATCGATACCGCGGCCATCTACGGCAATGAGTCCGAAGTGGGCAGCGCACTGCGGGAATCGGGCCTGCCGCGTGACGAACTGTTCGTCACCACCAAGCTGTGGAACAGCAATCAGGGCTATGACTCCACGTTGCGCGCGTTCGACGAGAGCATGAAGCGTCTCGAGCTGGACCGTTTGGACCTCTACCTGATTCACTGGCCGATTGCTGAGGCCGGGCTGTACGTGGATTCGTTCCGCGCGCTGCAGGCTCTCAAGGCGCAGGGCCGGGTCACCTCCATCGGCGTCTCCAACTTCACCCGCGCGAATCTGGAGCGGGTGATCGCCGAGACGGGTGAGGCCCCGACGGTGAATCAGATCGAGCTGCACCCCTACCTGCCCCAGACCGAACTGCGCGCCTTCCACTCCGAGCACGGCATCATCACCGAGGCCTGGAGCCCCCTGGGCCGCGGCGCCGAGCTGGAGGATCCGGTCATCGCCGCCATCGCGGGCGAGACCGGCCGCACCGCCGCCCAGGTGATCCTGCGCTGGCATATGCAACTCGGCAATGTGGCCATCCCCAAGTCGGTCACCCCATCCCGTATCGCCGAGAACTTCGAGGTCTTCGACTTCGAACTGACCGATGAGCAACTGTCGCGAATCAACAGCCTGGACAACGGCACTCGCATCGGCCCCGACCCGGACGCCTTCCAAATCGACGCCCCCGCCTGATCCCTCGCGGCCCGCGCCCGCCTCACCGCTGTGGCCACCTGCTGTCGATGAGGTCGGCGAACATCCGGGTGACGCGGTCGGCGAGCGCGGCCGCGGTGGTGCCCATATGCGCGGACCGCGCCTCGAGTTTGCCGTCGAGGGTGAGCGAGGCCAGTCCGTGCGCGAGACTCCACCAGGCCAGGGCCAGGGTTTCCGCGTCCTCGGCCGGTAGCTCGCCCGCCCGGGTGGCGTCGGCGAGCGTGTCCTCGAGGATCGCGAAGGCGGCGTCGCCCGCATCCTCGGTATCCGGATGGTTGTGCGGCTGGGAGAGTTCCGGGCGGAACATCAGCCGGAAGTAGGTGGGGTGTTCGCGCGCGAATCCGACGTATCCCTCGGCCATCTCGATGAGCGCCTCGCGTGCCGAGGTGGTGGTGTCACGGATGGAAACCAGTGCCGCGCCGAGCAATTCGAAGCCGCGGGTGGAGAGCGCGGCCAGCAGCGCCGCCCGATCGGTGAAGTGGTGGTAGGGCGCGCCCGGACTCACCCCGGCCTCGCGGGCGACCCGCCGCAGGCTCACCGCAGCCAGTCCCTCGGTGTCGATCAGCCGCAGCGAGGCGCGCAGGAGTTCTTCGCGGAGGTCTCCGTGGTGATAGCGGTCCTTGGTCGGCGACATGGAATGAGCGTAAGGGGTTGACTTCCCCGCGCCCCGGCATCTATACAGTGTTTAGATTCTGAACACTGCTTAGATTGGAACCCGCTCATGTCCGATCTCGTTCTTGTCACCGGCGCCTCCGGCTATGTCGCCGGGCATGTCATCAGTGAACTGCTCAGCAATGGCTACCGGGTGCGGGGAACCGTCCGCTCGCCGGGCCGCGCGAACCTGTCCCATCTCGACGGCGTGGAGCTCGTCGCGGCCGACCTCGGCTCGGATGCCGGCTGGGCCGATGCGGTCGAGGGCTGCCGCTACGTCGTGCACACCGCCTCACCCTTCCCGTCCGCCGAGCCGGAACACGAAGACGACCTGATCCGCCCCGCGGTGGACGGCACCCTCCGCGTGCTGCGCGCCGCCGCCGCGGGCGGTGTCGAGCGCGTGGTGCTCACCTCCTCGGTGGCCGCCGTCCGCTGCGGCAACCCCGGCCGCGACCTCACCGAAGCCGATTGGTCGGATCCCGCCGCCTGCAACGCGTATGAGAAGAGCAAAACCCTCGCCGAGCGCGCCGCCTGGGATTTCGTTGCCGAAAACCCGAAACTTGAACTGTCCGTGATCAATCCGGGCATGATTCTCGGCCCGGTGCAGCGCGCAGTAGCCGGCACCTCCGTCGACGCGGTCCGCCTGCTGCTGTCCCGCGAAATGCCCGGCGTCCCGAATTTCGGTTTCGCCACCGTGGACGTCCGTGATCTGGCCATCGCACACCGCCTCGCCATGACCGCACCCCAGGCGGCAGGCAGCCGCTACATCTGTGCGGGAGAACAGGTTTCACTCCCCACCATGGCCCGCGCCCTGGCCACCACCTACCGCGTTCCCACCCGAGTCCTCCCCGACTGGCTGATCCGCCTCACCGCCCGCTTCAACCCGGCAGCCCGCACCGCAGCCCGCTACCTCGGCCAGCAGGAGCGAGTCAGCGCGGCCAAGGCCCGCACCGAACTCGCCTGGACCATGCGCCCCATCGAACAAACCCTCCTCGACACCGCCGCCAGCCTCATCCGGTTCGGCCTGGTCACCGATCCGGGCGCACCCCGCGGCAAGAGTGCGCCCGCTGCCTCTCGGCCTGCCGTGGTGTAGTCCCTGGTCAGGGGCGGCGGCGAACCGCTACGCCGGCTGCGCCGAGGGCGAGGACGGCGAGGGTGAGGCCGATGCCGCCGAGCCAGCGTGCGGTGTTGTCGGAGGCTGCCGGGGTGTCGTGGCCGCTCGTTTTGGGGGCGAGGTCGAGGGTGGGGATGGGGCGTTCGGGTTCGGAGCCGTCGGGGTTGTCGGACTGGTCCCAGGTGACGACTTCGCCGTCGGAGTAGGTCTGGACCGCCGGGAAGGTGATGCGGTCCTGGTCCGGCAGGTCGTCGGCGAGGACCTGGAATTGATCGAATTGTCCTGGGCCGATGCCGTTTCCGGCATCGGCGGTCCAGGTGATCGCGGTGACGTGCCCGTCGCCGTCCTTGGTGACGGCCGATTTCCAGCCGGGCTTGGGCTGGGTATCGGCGGCGAGTAGCGCTGGGAATCGGACGGTCAGCGCGACGGTCGCGCTGTTGGTGGAGGATTCGTTCGGGACGCGGAAGGTCAGTACGGCGTCGCCGGAGCGGGTGGCGCCGGGCGCGGATACGGCGACGTGTGCGGAGGCGACACCGGTGGCGGCGAATAGCGGCACGGTGGTCAGCGCGGTGATCAGCACCGTCCGCGAGATGGGTGACAAGGACATGGCAGGCCCTCCGAGCGGCGGCCGGAGCCGCCGATTGCTGGATTCAACAGTGCGGGTGCATATTTCGGGCAGACGATTCGCCTCACGAGCATGCGCGAGGCGGACATCGCCGGCGCCGGTTCGGGGGTATCCCGCCGACCGTGGCGAGATACCCCCGACTCCTCGGGCGGGTGCTCAGCCCTGGGCGGCGTTGAGGGTGTTGATCACCTGGATCACGCTCACCACCGTGACCGGAATGCCCACCGCGAGGGTGCCGATCGCGGTGCCGAGACCGGCGCCCACGCCCGCACCGGCAATGCAGCCGCCGGGCGCGCCGACCAGGAACGCCGGCGGCATCAGCGTGGTGCCGACCACCGCTCCGGCGACGCAACCGCCGGCCAATCCGATTGCGGCGCCGACCATTCCGCCG
Source organism: Nocardia sp. NBC_01327 (assembly GCF_035958815.1). Lineage (NCBI taxonomy): Bacteria > Bacillati > Actinomycetota > Actinomycetes > Mycobacteriales > Nocardiaceae > Nocardia > Nocardia sp. NBC_01327. The sequence goes on from NZ_CP108383.1 coordinate 1,302,592, forward strand.
ATCGCGGTGGCCAGTCCGATCTGCGTGCCGGCCACGCTGAGCGCGTCATTGAAGTCGTCCTGCGAGAAGATCGGCTTCGCTTCGGTCACCGCGGCGGCAGCGGCGGGATCGGTGCTGGGAGTGAGCGTCACGGTCCGGCCGTCGGCGTCGATCTGCGCCGCGATCGGCCAGTCCTTCTGGTCCAGCCGGTACGTCAGCGGCATACCCAGGGCGAGATTGCCCTGGGCGTCCAGCACCTCGAGCTGGGCGCCGCGCACAGTCAGCCGTCCGGCATCGGTGCGCAGCACGACCGAGTGGTCGACAACATTGGCGGTGTAGTGGATCCCGGGCAGCACATCGGTGCTGACGGTGGCGCCCGGCCGATCCGCCGCGACGGAGACGTCGGCGGCCGCGGTGCCGCTGGCGACGGCCACGGCGGCAATGGTGAGGGCGGCGGTCGCGGCGAACTTCTTCATGCTCTTCATCAGGTGTCCTTCGGTACGAACCGGGGTTCGCGAGTTGCCAAGTGTGAGTGGGGGAGCCGGCCTACTGCGCGGGAGTGCCGCTACCGGCGGTGGTGAGGGTGAAGGCGCGCTGCCCCTCGATGTGATGGCCGTCCTTGGAGGTGACGGCGAAATGCGTGGTGTAGACACCGGCCGGGCCCAGCGGAACCAGATCGATGCTGAGGCTGCGCCCGTCGATGTGCAGGTCCCCGTGTGACCAGGTATTGCCGTCCGGTCCGGTCACGGTCAGTGCCGGATCGTCGACCTTCTCGTTGAAGGTGACGCTCACCTGCGGCGGCCCCGCATCCAGTACCGCGCCGTCGGCGGGTTCGCTGTGGGTGACTCGCGAATGCGCGCTCGCCACACCGGTATCCAGTGCGGTGGTCACCAGCACGGAGGCGGACAGCACGGTCAATGCGGCCAGTATCGGGCGCAGCATTTTATTGCTCGGCACAACAGATTCCTTTTCCGCCCATGAATGTGTTCAGGGCAGTGAAATTCGGCAATTGGGCATGACAAAGCCCCGAATGGTCGAATGGTGATTCGTCATCGCATTTCCGGGTCGATACGGCGCACAGATCTACCGCATCGAATCTCGGCGATTCCCGCAGCGGTCACAGAGCCGGTGCGGGCGAAGGGAAGTCACGTCGAAGGCGCGTGCCGACCGATGCGGTCAGAACGCCGTGGTGACAGCTCTCGGCAGTGGTGGCCCGCGCCTGGATATGGCGTCACGCAGCAGCCCGGCGCCCTGCGGATGTCCGGCATGCGGTGCGCGCAGCACCGGTTCATCGATCGGCGGATAGGGATCGAACCTGGTCAGCAGGGTCCGAACCACCTGGGACACAGTCCCGTACAGCCGTTCGGCCGCGGTGATGAGCAGGGCGCAGAGCAGTGTCGCAATGGCGTGCCCGGCCAGCATTTCCCAGCCCGTACGGCTGGCGTTCTCCATCATCGCGGAATTGGCGTCGGTGGGACCGGTGGCCATATCCATCACGTGGTGGGAGAGGAACTGACCCACCGCGAGCAGCGCGAACAGCCGCATCCGCCCGCGACCAGCGGATGAGCCGACTCCGGCGCCGATCAGACTGCTCACCAGCAGTACCAGCGCCAGCGCCGAGGAATCCGGCAGTCGCCCTTCGAATCCGTGCGCGGTAATGGCGAGAACTCCGCAGGTGCCGCCGGCCAGGGCTCCCCGTGCGCGATCGGTCGAATTCACGAGATGATCACCGCGCGAGCACGCATCATCATCGGAGACAACCTTTTCTGGCAAGGGCCCGGAAGGGCGAGGATCGCGATTACTATAACGGGACGATCCGGAATTTCGGAAATGGCTGCCGGGCCGCGAATCCCGCTATTCGCACGGCCGTGTTTATCGGTGCGGCAGGCCCAGATAAGTGGTGAGTTCCACGGCGGCCGCGCGACCGGCCCGATTGGCGCCGATGGTGCTGGCGGACGGTCCGTATCCGATCAGATGAATGCGCGGATCGGCTGCCACCTGGGTGGCCAGCTGCCCGGTCATGGTGATGCCGCCGCCGGGCCCGCGCAGGCGCAGCGGGGCCAGGTGATCGAGCGAGCTGCGGAATCCGGTGGCCCAGAGGATGACGTCGATATGCTGGAAAGTGCCGTCGGCCCAACGGATTCCGTCGGTTTCGAGATGGTCGAACATGGGCTTCCGGTCGAGTACCCCGCGTGCCCGGGCGGCGCGCACGCGGTCGTCCTCGGGGAGCCCGGTCACCGATACGACCGACCCGGGCGGCAGTCCGCGCCGCACCCGGTCCTCGACCATGGCGACCGCCGCGCGACCGTCCTCGGGCCCGAAGCTCTTGTCGCGGAACACCGGTTCGCGCCGGGTGACCCACGTGGTCTTCGTCACCTGTGAGATTTCGTCGAGCAGCTGGATGGCGGTGATGCCGCCGCCGATCACGAGCACCTGCTTACCCGCGAATTCCGCCGCGGTGCGGTAGTCGTGCGCGTGCAGCTGCCTGCCCCGGAAGCGGTCGGCGCCGCGGTAGTAGGGGATGAAGGGCTTGTCCCAGGTGCCCGTGGCATTGATGAGCCCGCGGGTGCGAATGCTGCTGTCCACCACCGGTGTAGAGACCGTTCGGTCTTCATAGGCACCGCCGCCCGGCCGGGTCTCCGCATGCAGCAGACCGTCGACCTCTTCATTCGGGCAGGTCACAGCGCTGGACCGATCGCACACCACCCGCACCGACACCGGCCGGTGCACCCGCAGATCGAAGCGCTTCTCGTACAACTCGAAGTACTGCGGCACGGCCGTGGCCGCCTGCGCATGCTCCGAACCCGCCGGCAGCGTCTCCTCGAAGGACATCCCGGGCAGATCGTGCACCCGATTCACCGTGCTCAAAGTCAGTGACGGCCACCGGAACTGCCACGCCCCGCCCGCCGCGGGGGAGTGGTCCACTATGAGGAAATCCTGTTCGGGTCGCAGCCCGAGCCGCCGCAGGTGGTAGCCCACCGACAGACCGGCCTGGCCCGCACCGATCACCAGGATCTCGACATCGGGTGTTGCGGTCACGAACCAGACGGTACGCCCGCTTACAGTTGAGATGACCATGGGTACGCAGCACAGTGGGGAAGGACAAATGCTCGGAGTCAGCCGCGATGGCGAAGTTGTCACCATCGAACTGCAGCGTCCGCAACGACGGAACGCACTCAACGAAGAGCTGGTCGGGCTGTTGCGCGACGCGATCGAGCAGGCCGCCGAATCGGCGCGCGTCATCGTGCTCACCGGCCAGGGACCGATCTTCAGCGCCGGCGCTGATCTGGACGGGGTTTACTCCGACACCTTCCTGGAGGGGCTACTAGGTATGTTGGCCACCATCCAGACGGTGCCGGTACCGGTGATCTCCGCCATCAACGGCGGAGCGCTCGGCGCCGGAGTACAGCTGGCCATCGCCTCGGACCTGCGCGTGATGAGCCCGGATTCGTTCATTGCCGTGCCTGCGGCGAAACTCGGTATCTCCGTGGACCGTTGGACCGTGCGGCGCCTCTCGGCGCTGATCGGCCCGGGCCCGGCGCGCACCATTCTGCTGGGCGCGGATCGGATCACGGCGCAGGACGCCTACAACTTCGGCTTCGCCAATAAGCTGGGCACGCTGGCCGACGCACAGCAGTGGGCCAAGCAGATCGCCGAGCTCGCGCCGCTGTCACTGCGGCATATGAAGCTGGTTTTCAACGATGACGGCAGTCGGACCACCGATACCGCCGAGCAGAGCGCGGCCCTGGCGGCGGCCTGGGCCAGCGATGATGCCAAGGAAGCGCGCGCAGCACGGCTGGAGAAGCGCCCGGCGAAGTTCACCGGCAGATGAACGGAGAGCGTATGGCTGCGAATGCACGCAAACTGGTGGGTATGGCTGCGGGTGCGTTCGGAATTTCCTGGTTGGTGCGGGCGGCGTGGGGTATCCCGTCCGCCATCGGCGCCTCGACGTCGGCCATCGCGCCGACGGCGACCGGTGCCACCACCTATCGCAAGGGGCAGTTCCACAACACCGAGCCGAGCTCCCAGCTCACCGGCTCCGGCCTGGATCTGCTGTATCAGCTTGTGACACAGCGGGATACGGGTCGCCCGCCGGGGCAGATCCCGGTGGAGACCCCGGTGGTGCCCGAGCAGGCGGCGGATCTGGCGGTCACCTGGTACGGCCACGCCTCCTGCCTGGTCGAGGTCGACGGCTATCGCGTACTGGCCGATCCGGTGTGGAGTGAGCGCGTCTCGCCGTCGCCGCTGGTCGGCCCGGCTCGGCTGCATCCGGTGCCGACACCGCTGGAGGCGCTGCCGCCCCTGGACGCGGTGCTCATCTCACACGATCACTACGACCATCTGGACCGCGACACCATCGATACGCTGGTGCGCACCCAGCGGGCGGTGTTCATCGTCCCGATCGGCATCGGCGCGCATCTGCGGCAGTGGTCGGTGCCGCCGCAGCGCATTGTCGAATTGGATTGGGGCTCTTCGGTTTCCCTCTCCGAACTGGAGCGCGAGCACGACGACGGCACCGATCTGGTCATCACCTGCTCCGAGGCCAGGCACTTCTCCGGGCGCGGGCTGGTGCGAAACACCACGCTGTGGGCGTCCTGGTCCATCGCCGGTCCGACCCGCCGGGTGTATTTCGGCGGCGATACCGGCTACACCAAGGCGTTCGCCGAGGCGGGTGCGCGGCTGGGCCCGTTCGATCTGACCCTGCTGCCCATCGGTGCGTACGACCGGCACTGGCCGGACGTGCACATGAATCCGGAGGAGGCGGTGCGCGCACACGCCGATCTGTGTGTCGGCGACCCGGGCTACGGCCTGCTGGTGCCGATTCACTGGGCAACCTTCAATCTGGCCTTTCACGGCTGGTCGGAGCCGGTACGCCGGCTGGTCGCGGCAGCGCAGGAGGCGGGCACCGCGGTCGCCGTGCCGAAGCCGGGACAGCGGATCGACCCGATTGGCCTCCCACCACGGGATACCTGGTGGGAGGATGTCCGCGAATGACCTAGGACCGAGAGTGAAGGAGCAGGGGCTGTGAGTCTGATAGACACGCTCAAGGGATTGGTCGGTAAGGGCAAGGAAGTGGCGGCCCAGAACGCCGACAAGATCGAGCAAGCGGTCGACAAGGGCAAGGACGTCCTGAACGAGAAGACCGGGGGGAAGTACTCGTCGCAGATCGACAAGGGCGCCGACGCGGTCAAGAACGCCATCCCGGCCGATGCCGCGGCAGAGGCGGCTCCGGCCGCTCCCGCCGAGCCCGCACCGGCCGAGGCGGCGGCTGCGCCCGCCCCGGAGCCGGCGCCCGAGCCGGCCCCGGAACCCGCTCCGGGGGACCAGCCTCCGGCGTAGTTCCACCCAGGTCGTTGCGGGCCGTTCGGTGTCCGGCTGAGAACGCGCCGGTGTCCTGAACGGCCCGTTGGCTTTTCATGCGCTCTAGACTGCAGGGATGGGGTCCCGGCGGGATTTCGGGGGCATCGAGGTTGGTCTGACCAACCTCGACAAGGTGCTGTATCCGGCCACCGGCACCACCAAGGGCGAGGTCATCGACTATTTCGCCGCGATCGCCCCGGCCCTGCTGCCGCATATCGCGGGCCGGCCGGTGACCCGCAAACGCTGGCCGAACGGGGTCGAGGCGGCCTCCTTCTTCGAAAAGAATCTGCCCGAGCACGCGCCGGCATGGTTGTCGCGCCGCACCGTCGAACATTCCGACCGCCCGGTGGTGTACCCGCTCATCGAATCGGTGGCGGCCATGGCCTGGCTCGGTCAGCAGGCGGCGCTGGAACTGCATGTGCCGCAATGGATTTTCGACGGTCTCGACCGCGGTCCGATCACCCGGCTGGTCTTCGATCTGGACCCCGGGCCGGGCGCCGGACTGGCGCAGTGCGCCGAGGTCGCGCTCATTCTGCGGGATGTGGTGCGTGAGGTGGGCCTGGACGCCTATCCGGTGACCAGCGGCTCCAAGGGAATTCACGTCTATGTGCCCCTGGACCGGCAGGTGGGCCCGAACGGCGCGTCCACCGTCGCCAAGCAGGTGGCCACCAATCTGCAGCAGCTGCGCCCGCACTTGGTGACGGCGAATATGGCCAAATCGGCGCGTGAGGGCAAGGTGCTGCTGGATTGGAGCCAGAACAATACGGCCAAGACCACCATCGCCCCGTACTCGCTGCGCGGCCGCACCGAGCCGTGGGTGGCCGCACCCCGCGGCTGGGACGAGATCGAGAAGCCGAAGCGGTTGCGGCACTTGCACTTCGACGAAGTGCTGCGGCGGTGGCAGGAGAGCGGTGATCTGCTGGCGGGGCTGGACGACCCGCTGTCCGAGCGCACCGGTGATCGCCTCGACACCTACCGCTCCATGCGGGACGCGCGGCAGACGCCGGAGCCGGTGCCGGTTGCCGCGCCGGTGCCGAGCGCCGGGAATCGCTATGTGATCCAACAGCATCGAGCGCGGCGGCTGCACTGGGATCTGCGCCTGGAGCGGGACGGCGTACTGGTCTCCTGGGCCGTGCCCAAGGGTCCGCCGATCGATACCCACGAGAACCGGCTCGCCGTCCACACCGAGGATCATCCGCTGGAATATCTGGACTTCCACGGCGCAATTCCCCAGGGCCAGTACGGGGCCGGGGAAATGGAGATTTGGGATTCGGGCGTCTACGAGACCGAGAAATGGCGCGCGGACGAGGTCATCGTGCGCCTGCGCGGGCAGCGGCTGGACGGCCGGTACGCGCTCATCCAGACCAACGGCAATCAGTGGCTCATGCACCTCATGAAGGATCAGGTAGCGCCGGAGGCCGCTGAAGACAGTGGTGCACAACAGGCTTCGAAGCCGAAGGAACCGGTGCCGCTGCCGCACGGCCTGACTCCCATGCTCGCGACGCCGGGCGATGTCGGCACGCTCGACGCCGACCGATGGGCGTTCGAGACCAAATGGGACGGCTTCCGCCTGATCGCCGAGATCGACGACGGCTCGGTCTCACTGCGCAGTCGCACCGGGCATGTGGTCACCGGCCGCTATCCCGGCCTGGCCGCACTGGGCAGCGAATTATCCGGCCACCGTGTGCTTTTGGACGGTGAGGCGGTGGTCTTCGACGATCACGGCGTCGCGAACCTGGGCCTGCTGCGCGCCGATTCCCATCGCGCGGTCTTCGTGGCCTTCGACGTCCTGCACCTGGACGGCACCTCCCTGCTGCGCAAACGCTACGACGATCGCCGGCTCGTTCTGGAAGCCCTGGCGAAACAGGCTCCGTCCCTTATGGTTCCGGCTCGCCTGGCGGGTTCGGGGGCGGAGGCCCTGCGGTACAGCCAGGACAGCGGCACGGAAGGCGTGGTGGCCAAACGCCGCGATTCCGTCTACCTGCCGGGTCGCCGCGGTAGTTCCTGGATCAAGACCCGCAATTGGCGCACGCTGCCGGTGGTGATCGGCGGCTATCGCAGTTCGGCGAACCGCCAATTCGCCTCGCTGCTGGTGGGGATTCCGCATGCGGGCGGCCTCTACTACCTGGGCCGGGTCGGTACCGGCTTCACCGACCGGGAGCTGACCGACCTGGCTGCCCAGCTCCGCCGCCTGGAACGCAAGACCGGCCCGTTCGACAATGAGCTCACCGCCGAGGAAGCCAAGGACGCCGTCTGGGTGAGCCCGAAACTCACCGGCACGGTCCGCTTCATGAACTGGACCGAGGCCGGACGCCTGTGGCATCCGGCCTGGATTCCCGCCTCGGACTGAGCCTCAGCGCGCCGGCGGCCAGCCCGTCTTCTCCAACAGCGGTGCGAGGGTGTCGGTATCGGTGACGACGGCATTGCCCTGGAAGGCGAATTCGTCCCAGGCGCGCGCCAATCCGGCCTCGTCACGACCACCGACGGCATCGCGCACCACCACCGGAACGAATCCGAGATCGGTGGAGTGCGCGACGGTCGGCGCAATGCCGATCTCCAGCGCCACGCCGGTAATGGCATACGCGCCGATGCCCAGATCGCGCAGTGTCGAGGCCAGCGGGGTGCCCTCGAAGGCCGACATGGTGGTCTTGTCGAAGACGACCTCGTCCGGCTGCGGCCGCAATTCCGGCACGAGCTGGAACCCGGGCGAATCGGGCTGCAGAATCGGATTCACCTCGTCCACCGAATCCACGCCCTGCCAGTTCATGGCCATCCGCAGCGCAAACGCGCCCATGAGCCGCTTGGGCAGGAACATGTGCCGCAGGAAGATCACCGGATACCCGCCGCGCCGGGCGGCCTCGACCACCCGCACGACCCGCTCCACCACCTGCTGCCCGTCCGGCAGCTGCCCGACCACCCCGACCTGCATGTCGTAGACGATCACCGCCAGCCGATCCGGCGCACACAGATCCTCGAGCGTCTCCGGAATCCGCACTCCATTACCGTGTCGCATCGCTCTCCGTTATCGGTAGCTCCCACAACAGCTTTCGAAAATCCACAGTACTAGGGAGTTGCCACCGGGAGGGGAGTCGCAGTCGTGCCGTGGTCGGCCTCGTCCCCGTGCGCTTGCTGGAAGCCGGGCAGGAACCGATCGGCGACGGGGATGAGCAGATGGATGAGGGGCCCGATCCCGAAGGCGTAGACCAGGGTTCCGATGCCGACGCTGCCGCCCAGTACCCAGCCGATCGCCAGTACGGTGACTTCGAGACAGGTCCGAACAATCCAGACCGGCCGACCGGTCCGCCGAACCAGTCCAGTCATCAGTCCATCACGCGGTCCCGGCCCCATCCCCGCGCCGATATAGAGCACGGTGGCTATCGCATTCAATACCACCGCCGCACCCATGGCCACGACCCGCAACCAGAGCCCGTCCAGGTGCGGAAGCGCCCGCAGCCCGACATCGACGGACACCCCGATCACCACGACATTGCTGATGGTCCCCAACCCCGGCATCTGCCGTAAAGGTATCCAGGCCAGCAACACCACGGCCCCGGTAATGGCAACGATGGTCCCGAAACTCAGCGACACATGCCCCGCCACCCCCTGATGAAAAACATCCCAGGGATCCAACCCCAGCGCCGCCCGCAGCATGACCGCCATAGACAAGCCGTACAACCACAACCCGACATAGAGGGCAACCAGCCGACGCAACAACATGCGCCAATCATCCCGACAGCTGGCCTTTTAAAACAGATCCACTTCCCAGTTACTGGCCTGTATCCGAATCGACTTCGCACGCCCAGCACCGCCCACCCTGGCACGAGGCGACGCGAATGCGCGCTCTGGCCGCTGCCCTATCAGCACGCCGTGGAGCGAGTGCTCGAGACCGAGCCGGAGAGGGGTGCTGCCCTATCGGTCCACAGGTCGCGACAGATTCGTCGGCTGCTCGAGGTGTGGCGTGCGAACCTGTCTGCCGTGATCGACACCCGCCGTCATTGTCGGCGCGGCTTGTGCCCCCGCCGCGCAGCTTTGGGGGTGCCGCGCAGCGTTGCGGGTGCCGCGCAGCCTTGCCGGTGGCTCTGCGGAGAGGGTGCTGGTGAGGGCGGCGAGGCAGCGCTGGCGTTGTGCTGGTACAGATGTTGCTGGTGGGGTGTTGTTGCGGCGTGGCTTCTTTCGGGCGCGCGGGAAGCCGCTGACCTGGGGGTATGGTCGCAGTAATTGTGGTTCTCCGATGCGCTGGAGCTGTCGGTCGGCGCGGTGCGAGTCCGTCGGGACTGGGGCGTCGGGGTATTCGACGCTGGAGGCGGGTATGCGGGGGAATGGCTCGGCGGGGTTCGGACGATTCGTGAGCGGGAGCGGTGGTGCGGGGTGGGGCCGGTCGGCGGTGACGGGGTTCGGGCGATTCGTGCGGCGGGGCGCGGTGCGCTGGCGGGCAGTGGTCGTCGGGATTGTTGTGGTGCTGGCCGGGGTTGTGGTTGCGCCGGTGGCCTCGGGGGATGTGCCGTTTCCGGAGGATGATCCGTTTTATGCCGCGCCGGCGTCGGTGGGATCCTTTCCCGATGGGGCGGTGCTGAATTCGCGGCCGATCTCGGCGTGGGGATTGCCGCTGCCTGTCGCGGGGTGGCAATTGCAGTTCCGGAGTACGGATTCGGCGGGGGCGGCCATTGCGGACGTGGCCACGGTGCTCACGCCGATGATGCCGTGGCTCGGGTCGGGTGGGCGGCCGCTGCTGTCGTATCAGGTGGCGGAGGACAGTCTCGGGACCCGGTGCGCGCCGTCGTTCGCGCTCGGGGGCGGGCGGGATCAGTCGATCATCAATACGGCGCTGGACATTCCGTTCCTCACCGCCATGCTGCTGCGGGGCTGGGCTGTTGTGGTCACCGATTACGAGGGGCCGCAGTCACGGTTCTTCGACGGGGTGAACTCCGGCCGAGGCGTGCTGGACGGTGTGCGCGCCGCCAAATCGTTTGCACCGGCCGGGATTACCGAGAGCAGCCCGATCGGCGCCTGGGGATACTCGGGTGGGGCCTTCGCCACGCTGTGGGCCATGCAGCAGCGGGCGGCCTATGCGCCGGAGCTGTCGTTCGCGGGCGTGGCCTCCGGTGGTGTGCCCGCCGGTATCGCGGATATCGCCCGCCGGGTCGACGGTCAGACGCAGGCCGGTCTGGCTGTCCTCATGCTGGTTGCGTTCGCGCGCAACGATATCGGATCGGGATTGCTATCGGATCTGAATGATCGCGGCCGCGATCTCGTCGCGCAGGAGTCCACGGCCTGTGGTGCGGATCTGGTGCTGCGGCACGTGAATCAGCAGCTGGATGAATACTCCGATACGCCGAACCTGCTGTGGCATCCGCGGTTCGTGGCCGCCACGCAGCGCCAGGAGCTCGGCGCGAGCGCGCCCGATGTACCGCTGTACATGTATCACAGCACCGCCGACGACGTGATTCCCGTCGCGGGCTTCTCCGCACTGGTGGATCGCTATTGCGCACTGGGAGCGGACATTACGGCCGTGCACTCCGCCATCCCGGGCCACAATCCCGCCGCCGCGGTGGAGTCCCTCGGTGCGATGAACTTCCTCGCCGACCGCTTCGCCGGACAGCCGGTGACCCCGGGCTGCACGGTGCGCTGAACCGGTCGGGGCGCACACCGGAAGGTGCGCGCCCCAACAGAATTCGGTACCTACGACTAGTTGACGGTGCTGTCGTTGTACTTGGTGGTGCCGGGAGCTGCCACGAGCGTGTTGACGAGGTCGATTCCGGCGATGAGCAGCGCGGGGCCGCCGACCACCAGGGTGCCGATAATGCCGCCGACCGCGGCGCCGGCGATAACGCTGGCGATGACGGTCGGCCCGGCGACAATTCCGGACAGGCCGACCAGTGCGCCGAGCGCGGTGCCGATGAGGCCGCCGATGGCGGTGGCAATGCCGAACTGGCTACTGAAAGTCTGCATGGCCAGCAGGTTTTCGGAAGGAGACGCCACCGGCTTGACCGCCACCGGGTACGCCGCGGCGACATCCTTGACCGCAGTGAGCGACAGCGTGTGGGAATCGTCGGCGAGCGAGCTCGTCAGCGGATACGCGGTCCCGTTGTCCTCGAAGGACAGCGGCAGGCTCACCAAAGTGTTACCCGCGGTGTCCTTGATGTTCACCGCGGAGCCGGTCACTTCGAACCGGCCATTCGTTAGAGTGGTCACCACGGTGTTGCCGACCAGGTTCGCCTGGTATCCGATATCGGGAACAGCGGAATCGGCATGTGCGACACCGGCTCCCGCGATGGCGACCGCAACTGCGATAGGCGCGGCAACTGCGGTGATCTTGCGCAGCATCATTTGGCTTTCCAACTTTCATCAGGTCCTACGGGGCAAACCCGTGCTCAACACGATCAATTCCCTTCCATCCGGAAATGTGTTGAGCCCCCACGCGTTTGCAACTACCCCTTTGCTAGGGATTACGTTAGCGCGCCCCGCCGACAGGTCGAACCATTTTTGCCACCTGTGTCAGATCAGAGCAGTATTTCGACCACGATTCCGGCCGCGCAGAGCAGTACCAGCAACAGCAGTGCTACCGCATCCGAGCGCCCCGGTGAGCTGGGCCGGGCAGTCAGTTCGCCGGTGCCGCCGCGGGTGGTGATGGCCTCGCCGAGCTCGCCCGCGCGCCGGCTGGAGACGGCCATACTCGCGGTCAGAATATCCACGAACGGGTTCTCCGACGCCCGGTGCACCAGCGAATCCTTGGGCCGCAGCTTGCGGGCCGCGCGCAGAATCCGCAGCTCCTCGAGCAGCAGCGGCAGCCCGCGCAGGGTCAGCGCGACCACCACGGCCCACTCGTCCACGGGCAGGCGGTGTGTGACGCCCCGGCGGGTCCAGCCCAGCCGCCGCAGCGGTGCGCCGAGCTTGGCCAGCGCGGGCGCGATCTCGCCCATGGGCGTGGTCCAGGCGACCAGGAACGACGCGCCCAGCAGCAGGAATCCGAAGAGGATGATCTGTGCGTAGCGCAGCACCGCGTCCAGGCCGACCGGTGCGTTGATGCCCGCCCCGATCAGAATGCCGACCCAGATCCACCACGGGAACCGCGGCAGTGTGCCGAGCGGTAACCGGGCCAGGAACCACACCGCGATCAGAAAGACCGCACTGACCGCCAGCAGCCCCCACGACGGCGTGAACATGAGCAGCACGCTGAAGACGAAGACGCCGACGATCTTGGTGCCGGCCCAGAGCCGGTGCACCGGACTGTCGACGGGAACCTCGCGGAGAATGACGCTCATCGGAGGCCTCCGGTGAAATCGTGCGCCGGGGCGGCGGCGGAATGGGTTGCGGCGGCCTCGTTGTCGACCAGATGTCCGTCGCGCAGGTGCACGATGCGGTCGCAGACCACCGCCATATCGGCGACATCGTGTGAGATGACGATCAGGGTCAGCCCGGAATCCCGCAGTCGCGCAAGCAGTTCCACCACTCCCGCCCGGCCCTCCGGATCGAGTCCGGCCAGCGGTTCGTCGAGCACCACCACCGCCGGGCGGCTCGCGACAATGGCGGCCAGCACCACCCGCTTGGCCTGCCCGCCACTGAGCGATTCGATGGAACGCGAGGCCAGCGCCCGATCCAGGCCCACCGCGTCGAGGGCGCGGGCCACGGCGGCGGTGCCGCGACCACCCCAGTCCTCGATTTCGCCGCCCACGGTCTGGCGCTGCAATTGCAGCCGGGAATGCTGAAATGCCAACTGCACGGCCCCGATTCGCTTGTGCGAGGCCCGGGTGCCGGTGAATTCGCGCAGCTCGCAACTGCCGCCGCTGGGAACGGTCAGCCCGGCCATGATCCACGCCAGCGTGGATTTGCCGGATCCGTTGCCGCCCACGACGAGCAGTGCCTCACCGCGCCGCACCGACAGGTCGATGCCGTGCAGGGCGGGCGCCTCCCAGGGCGTGCCGTGGTTGTAGGTGTGCCGCACATCGCGCAGTTCGAGGACGGTATCGCCCATGGGACGCTGCCGCCGATCGCGCACCGGCCGGGGCCACGCGGGCAGATGGTCGACCGAGCGCCCGCGCTCCAGATGCACCACCCGATCCGCGGCCGCCGCATCGGCCTCGTGATGGGTGACCAGCACGACCGCCATGGGGTGCCGGCGCGGCAGTTCGGCGAGCAGTGCGACCAGATCGCGCCGCCCCTCCGGATCGATCATGGAGGTGGCCTCGTCGGCCAGCAGCAGGGTGGGTTTGCGAGCGAGCGCGGCGGCGACGGCGAGCCGCTGCTGCTGTCCGCCGGAGAGCGTGGCGGTTTCGCGCCTGCCCATACCCGTCAGTCCGACTTCGCCGAGCAGCCCGTCGATATCGACCTGCGCGGCCAGTTCGGTGGGCAGCCCCCACACCACGTCGTCCTCGACGAGCACGCCGAGCGTCTGACTTTCCGGGCGCTGCAACACCATTGCGGTGCCGCCGGTGACGCCGAGTCCGGCCGATCCGGGCCGGGTGACGGTACCGCCGGTCGGCGGCCGCCCCGCGAGAATCCTGGTGAGCGTGGACTTTCCGGACCCGTTGTGCCCGACGATCGCCACGAATTCGCCCACCTGCACGGTCAGATCGATGCCGGACAGCGCATCGGTATGCGCGTCGGGATAACGAAAGGCGACCTGCCGCAAGGTGATCGGCAAGGGCGCGACGGGCCGGTCGTCGGCGGGCGCATCGAGCAGATCATCACGACCGGGCAGCCACGCCAGCCGATCGAGCACCGATCCGAGGACGAACCAGGACACGATGCCGGTGACGACCATGCCCGCGACGATGCCGCCGCCGATCCAGGCCCACCACCAGTGCAGGAACGCTTCGGTGTATCCGGCGATATGCCGCCCGAGCGGTTCGAGCAGCGCCTGCCGTGCCGCGAGGTTCTGCAGACCCTTGGCGCTGTTGCGAATATTGTCGAACAGCAGATGCCGTGTTCCCGCGAGCACCAGCAGCAGTCCGACGGAGAACGCGGCGAACGCCAGCCCGGCCAGCGCGGACAATCCGAGCACCGCGGGCAGTCCGCCGCGGCGGCGCTTGACGATCCCGATAATGCCGCCGATCACCGCCACGCCGATCAGATTGGTGGCAGGCGCGAATCCCGCCGCCACGAACGTCACCAGCGTTCCGGCCACGGTCGCCGTGAACACCGCGCGCAGTCGATGCCGGTGTGCGAGCAGTCCGATGGGCACCGCGGCCACCAATTGCAGCGCCGCCGCGAAGGGCACCAGCGACCCGACGGTCACCAGCCCGACGGTCGCCCCGCCGAGCACCGCCCCGGTCGCGAGTTCGATGGGCCGAAGTGGGCCGTGCGCAAGAACGGACCCGCGCTGCCGGTCCGGCATGGCATTACGAGTCTGGGACGAATCGGTCACGCTAACCAGTCTGCCGTGTCCCAGCGTGTCCCCAGGTAGACCTCACTACATTCACACAAGTTCGACAGGTTCTACATACATGCGCAACTATGCATGTATTGGATTGCGGCAGTTCGCCGCAATGTGCGCGGCCGGTCCTACTGCGCCGGATCCTTCGATACGACCTTGACCAGGTGCCAGGTGAAAGACGGGGCGTCGGCGGGCGGGTTGGGCCAGGGGCGCTGTTCGATGCGCAGCCGGTAGTGGAAGCCGGGCTGGTAATCGAAGCCCGAGATCCCGGTGTAGTGGAGTTCCCAGGGGCCGTTGGGGGTGCGGCTGACCTGGAGGCAGGTTTGAGGGGCGATGCCGCTGCACGGGACGGGCTGATCGGCCACGTAGAGGTCGAATTGTTCGGTGCCGGGGTCCGTGGTGGTCGCGGCCGAGGAGGTCGCGGGCCGGTCGGGATTATCGGAGCCGCAGGCGGTGAGGGGCAGGACTGCCAGTAGTGCGAGCAGCGCTGAGAGCGGTAGGCGAGTGCGCATGGCGTGAATATGCCACAGGTTTGCTGTGGGCCGGGTTCATGCCGAGGTGAGTCGGTAGTCAGCGCGCCGGACCTTGCGGGTGCGGCGGCGGTAGCTGCGGGTGGTGCCGGGCCAATTATTGGTGATGCGACCGGATTTCGTGCGATACCAGCTGGTGCAGAAGTTCCACGGGGTGCGGGCGAGTCGCTGCTGCAGGGCGGTGTTGTACTCGCGCTCGGTCTCTGGCAGTACTTCCAGGCAGTGTCCGGGCTGTTCGGCCAGCAACTGCACGGCATGCCGGATATAGCGCGCCTGCGACTCGATCATGTAGATGATCGAGCCCACACCGAGATTGGTATTCGGGCCGTAGACCATGAACATATTCGGGAAGTCCGGCACCGTGATGCCGAGATAGGCATGCGCGCCGTCCTCCCACACATCCGCCAGAGTGCGCCCGCCGCGACCGCGAATCTTCATGGGCCACAGGAACTCCGTCCCCTTGAACCCGGTGCCGTAGATGATCACATCGGCCGCGTGCAGCGCCCCGTCGGCCGTCCGCACCCCCTCCGGCACGATCTCGCTGATCGCCGTCGTCTCCACCGCGACATTCGGCTGCGCCAATGCCGGGTAGTAGTCATTGGAGAACAATGCGCGCTTACACCCGATCGGATAGTCCGGCGTCAGCTCGGCCAGCAATTCCGGATCGGTGACCTGCTCCGCGAGATGCTTGCCGGCCATTCGCGCCACCGCCCGCGTGATCGCCGGATACTCCACCAGCCCCAGCGCCACGAACTCGGCGATCGCCCACCACGAGAAGCGTTCCGCCACCGGCAATCCCGGCACATGCAACAGCACCCGCTGATGAATCGGCTTGTAATCGGTATCGAATTTGGGCAGCACCCAGGCCGCCGTCCGCTGGAATACCGTCAGCTGCGCTACCTGCGGCTGGATCTCGGGAACGTACTGAATGGCACTGGCCCCGGTCCCGATGCACGCCACCCGCTTACCGGCCAGCTCCACCCCGTGATCCCACCGCGCCGAGTGAAACGCCTCCCCGGCAAAGCTTTCGACCCCGGTGATGGCGGGCAGCGCGGGCCGCGACAATTGCCCGACCGCGGAGATCAGCACATCCGCCGTGCGCGCATCGCCATCGGCGGTCTGCACCGTCCACTGCCCGCTGACCTCATCGAATTCCGCCTCGGTCACCTCCGCGCCGAAGACGATCTGCTCGAACAGCCCGTGCCGCTCGGCCACCCCGCGGATATACGCGACAATGTCCTCCCGCCTCGAATACCGCTGCCGCCACTTGGGTTTCGGCTCATAGGAGAACGAGTACAGCGGCGAAGGCACATCACACGCCGCCCCCGGATACGTATTCTCCCGCCACACCCCGCCCAGATCGGCCGCCCGCTCCAGAATGGTCACCTCCCGAAACCCATTCCGTTGCAGCTCGATAGCCATCCCGAGTCCGCCGAACCCCGCACCGATGACAATGACCGAAGGCATATGGCCCACCTCACATCGAAGACCTCTCAACTGTAAGAGCGCGCCGTCAGGTTCGTGGGCGACCGGATCGAGAATTTCGGCCATAATCTGGCTATGAGTCAGGTGCAGGAGGCGGGGATTCGGGACTGGGACTTTCCGCGCGGGGTGGCGAGTGTTGCCCTGATGGTGGGGTTTGCGCGGGAGCAGGGGGTGGCGGCGGGGCGAATATTGCAGGGGAGCGGGCTGGGGGAGAAGGCGCTGGGGGATCCGGATGCGCAGATCGATGCGCATACCGAGCTCGCGGTGATCCGGAATCTGGTGCGGGAGCTGGGGGCGCGGCCGAACCTCGGGCTGGAGCTGGGGCGGCGGTATCGGATCACCACGTTCGGGATCTTCGGGTTCGCGTGTGTGAGCAGTCCGACGCTGGGGGAGGCGATCGCCTTCGCACTGCGGTATCTGGAGTTGAGCTTCACGTTCTGCATTCCGGTGGCGCGGTGGCAGCCGGGCGAGTTCGTGGCCCGCATCCATGATGAGCGCATCCCCGCCGATGTGCGCCGGTTCCTGGTGGAGCGGGATGTGACCGCCATGTTCCAGATGCTCTGCGATCTGCTGGGCCATCGGGTGGATCTGCTGCGGGCCGAATTCGATTTCGCGACACCGGAGAATATCGACCTGTATCGCGAGATTTTCGGAGTGCTGCCGCTGTTCGAGCAGCCGCACAATCTGTTCTCGCTGGATCCGGCGATCCTGGAGCAGCCGCTGCCGCAGGCCAATGAGCACACGCTCGCCATGTGCCTGGCGCAGTGCCGGGAGCTGGTCTCACGCCGCCGGGCCCGCACCGGCATCGCGGCGGACGTGCGCGAGCTGCTGGTCCCGCGCGGCGGCGCCGACGGTTTCGCCGCACCACCCGGAATCGACGCGGTGGCAAGGGATCTCAATATGAGCACCCGCACCCTGCGCCGCCATCTGGATACCGCGGGCACCAGCTATCGGCAGCTGCTGGACGAGGTGCGCCGGGCGCTGGCGGAGGAAATGCTCACCGCCACGCCGCTTTCGGTGAGCGATGTGGCGATCCGGCTCGGTTATGCGGAGGCCTCGACCTTCATCCACGCCTTCAAAAGATGGACGGGGACAACGCCTTCGGCCTATCGGCGCGGCGCGGTCAGTCCTGTGGTTCGCTGAGCCACCCGCCCATGGCGACGGGCCGGAACATGGACAGCAGCCGGCCGTCCTGAATGGAGTGCATGACCAGCGAGGGGTCCGGCGCGAAGTCGATCGGCACATGTCCCGATCGGGCCGTCTCCCATTCGCCGCCGATGGTGGAGGAGACGCTCGGCGCGACGATGAGCGGTTTGCCCGCGAAGGACGTGACCAGGCCCGAATGCACATGTCCGGTGAGCACACCGAGAATGCGATCGTCGCCGGACACGATGTTCTCCAGCCGCTCCGGATTCGTCAGCCGAATGGGATCGACCACCGTGCTGAGTACCGGAACCGGCGGATGGTGCATGGCGATCAGCACCAGCTCGTCCGGCGGCGCGGCGGACAGCAGATCGATGAGCCAGGAATAGGTCTCGTCCTCGAGCAGCCCCTCGGGCTTGCCCGGAATGCTGGAGTCGAGCAGGGCCAGCGTGACACCGTCGACGCTGTGCGCCTGATTGATCGGCGCATAACTCGCGGTGCCGTCCAGCAGCACCTTGCGCATATTGCCGCGATCATCGTGATTGCCGGGCATGATCACCACCGGCACGTCGGCGACCAGGGCATTGCGGGCCTGCTGGTACTCCTCGATATCGCCTTCGTCGGCGATATCCCCGGTCACGATGATGACGTCGGGGCGCTGCGGCAGCTCGGCCAGATAGGCCATCACCCGCTCGGCGCGTTCATTGTTCCTGGCGCCCATATTGAAGTGGGTGTCACTGAGCTGTGCCAGCAGAACCATCGGCATTCGCTTTCTGTGAAGGGCCGCATCATTGCGCCCGATCGTGCCGCGCCAACGCGTCACGTCACCAGGCTAGATGCCCTGCCCGCATGGATCTCAGTGAGACTCGCCACCGAATATAGCGATGCCACATTAACGGTCGCCCGGAGTGACCGGGGTCATCAGCTCGCGCGCGATACTCAACAGTTGCACGGGATCCGCGGATTCCGCACCGGCAGCCCAGAATTCCGGGCCCGGCTCGGCTTCCAGATCCAGCACCGGGGGAGTGCGCCAATCCGCGTCCAGCAGCAGCCGCCACGAATGCAGATAGGTGCGGGCATGGGCACCGGACCTGTCGAAGAGCGGATCGCCGACGATGGGATGCCCGATCCAGGCCAGATGCACCCGAATCTGATGCCGCCGCCCGGTGATCGGCCGCAGCGCCAGCACGGTATGCGTTTCGGTGCGGGCGAGGGTCGCGAATTCGGTGACCGACGGATAGTTCTTGCCCGCCAGCACATCCCGCTCGTCCACCCGCCAGCGCTCGCCCTCGCGCTGAATGCTCTCGCGCGGCGCGGCAATGCGGATCCGGTTCTTGCGCCCGACACTCAGCGGCAGGTCGATGACGCCGCGGTCCGGCAGATCCGCCGGACCGGTGGTGACCGCCAGATACGCCTTCTGCGCCGTGCGCTTGTTGAACTGCCGGGTCAATTGCCCGTGTGCCGGCAGTTCTTTGGCGAGCAGCACCAGTCCGGAGGTCACCTTGTCGATGCGATGCACCGGGTACAGCGTCTCCCCGTGCGCGGCGGCGAGCTCCACGATGTCGGTGTCGTGGCGCTCGCCGGTCACCGAGATCCCGGCCGGTTTATTGAGCGCGAGGACATTGTCGTCCTCAGTGATCAGGCACTGTTTCCGCAGTTCGGGCCAACGCGTATCCACAGTGCCCACCCTAGAGAGCGTCCGCGCTCAGGCGATGGCCCGCTCCAGTTCGGCCAGCCCGTCCTCCATATGCGCGGGCAGCCGATCCAGATCCGGCACGGTGCGGCGGCAGCCGACGAACCCGAAATCGAGGTTCTCCCCATTGGTGGTGAGCGTGATGTTCATGGCCTGCGATTCGAACGGAATCGACAGCGGATAGTTGCTGTCCAGTCGAGCGCCCTGCATGTAGACCGGTTTACGCGGTCCGGGCACATTGGAGATGACCAGATTGAACGGCATGCGCGGCAGCGCCTCGAACCCCGGCAGCAGTGAGACGCCCAGCGGCGACATGAGCAGCGCCGAGAGCGCCATGGCCTCCAGCTTCGGCAGCTGGGTGAAGACCTGCTTGGCCTCGCGCATGGAGGTGCTGATCGCGGTCAGCCGCGCCATCGGATCATCCAGGTGGGTGGCCAGATTCGCCAGGCAGGCCGCGACCATATTGCCCTCGGAGGCGTCGGCCTCGGCGGCGGTGCGAATATTCACCGGCACCATGGCGATGAGCGGTTCGGCCGGCAGTCCGTCGTGCTCGATGAGATAGGTGCGCAGCGCGGCGGCGCTCATGGCCAGCACCACATCGTTGACGGTCGCGCCGGTGGCCTGGCGCACCCGGTTGATGCGCTCGAGCGGCCAGGAGCGCACGGCAATGCGCCGCGCTCCGCCGATCGACACATTGAACATGGTGCGCGGCGCGGTCATGGGCATGGTGAGCCTTCCGTCGATCGCTCCGCGCAATGGCGCGGCAATCGATGCGGTGCTACGGACCATGCGCGGCAAGGCTTTTCGCAACTGCTGCCATGAGCTGGTGCGTTCGACGGCCGCGAGCTCGACGCTTTCGCGAATCGGCGCGGTGCCCCACGGCACCCGCACCTGCGTATCCAGCGGATCGTCGGTGAGGGTGCGCTGCAGCAATCGCATGGCGGAGACGCCGTCGATGAGCGCGTGGTGCATTTTCATATAGAGCGCGAAGCGCCCGTCGTCGAGGCCCTCGATGAGCCGGGCCTCCCACAGCGGCCGGTGCCGGTCGAGCAGGATGCCGTGTAGTCGTT
The DNA here is from genome assembly GCF_035958815.1 of Nocardia sp. NBC_01327. Lineage (NCBI taxonomy): Bacteria > Bacillati > Actinomycetota > Actinomycetes > Mycobacteriales > Nocardiaceae > Nocardia > Nocardia sp. NBC_01327. The sequence goes on from NZ_CP108383.1 coordinate 1,323,226, forward strand.
CGGTGAGATCCAGCAGATCCTCCATGCCGCCGGGCCCCGGCAGCGCGCTGCGCCGCAGGTGATAGCCCAGATCGACCTGCGCGGCATGGGACCAGGACACGCTGGAGAAGCCGCCGAAGGTGCGGCTGGGATGCCTGCGGAAGCGCGTGCGCACCTCGGTGGAGGCGGACATGGCCGTAAAGAGGTCGTGCACGAACTCGGGCCCCGCGTCGGCGGGCGGTTCGAACAGCTGCAGACCACCCACGTGCATCGGATGTTCGCGGGATTCGATGGCAAGGAAAATAGCGTCGAGAGGATTCAGAAGGTCCATCGGTTTCGCCTAACCGGTGGGGCAGCGCTGTTCGACATTCGGCACGCACAACTGCCCAGGGAGATACGGTCGAGCGACGCTGCCCCCCGCTGCGTTGACGGTGAATTAGATTATCACTGTGCTTGTTTCGTTATAACCGGAACTTCGGAAAGCAAACCTTCAGCTGGTGTGCCATAAGTTTGCTCTCTGCCCAGATCGTCGATCGACGCGAAGGACATGCCGACAATGGTACGGCGGCCGTGCGCGAATGGGTGGACCCGATGCAGCGTCGTGTCGGAGCGCATCAGATAGAGGTCGAGAGGCTGCAGCTCCCACGACTGAATGGGATTGCGGGTAAGGGTTCGGTACACGTCGGAGTGATCCCAGTCCCGCCGGGTGTGCGCCACCGTCTGCACGAAACCGCCCTCCTCCAGGGGTGGGCACTCCACCACCAGGATCAGTGCGAAAGCATAGTCATCCCAATGCCATTGGCTGTCCGCGTCATCGTGCTGCCGTCGCCGCACCGCATACCGCTCCGGACCCGGGCACGGCAGCACCGGCTCCGTCGCCACCGTAGTGAGACTGTGCCGCAACAGTTCACAGTCGTAGAGCTGCGGAATGCATTGGCCGCGCGCGTCGACCTCCCGCGGGCCGAGGTCGATCGCATGCCGCTCGGGCGCCTCGGCGCCGGGTGCGATCCAGGACTGATGATGATCGAGCATGGTCAGCGCCTCGGCAGCCAGCGCCCGCTTGACCCGGTAGGGCAGCAGGAAACCCAGGCGGGCGATTCCGGTCTCGGCCAGCCGGTCTCGCGCATGACGCAGGGCTGCGGGATCCACCGCCGTCAGATGTTTGCGGGCGGCGTCCACGGAACTGTGGGGCTGCACCTGGTCGATTGTAATCCGTTGCCTGCCAACGAATATGGAATCAGGTTCCCGATTGATCACGATCGGGTGGCGAGCGCGCCTCGGGCGGCGGGCACCGACTCGCCCGAAGGACGGCGGTGTGCCGGAGCCGCAGGCCGGTTCGGCGTAGCTTGAGATTTGCTATGGCTGACTACGGGCATGAGCTGAGGTTCGGGATCTTCGTTCCGCCCGAGGCGGCGCGGGGGCGGTCGCTGCTGCGGCTCATTCAGCGCGCCGATGCCACCGCCGGGCTGGAAGTGCTGGCGGTTCAAGATCATCCGTATCAGCCCGCCTTCCTGGACACCTGGACGCTGCTGTCCTACGTCGCCGCCATGACCCGCACCCTCACCCTCATGCCCGCGGTGGCCAATCTGCCGCTGCGCCCGCCCGCCGTGCTCGCGCGCAGCGCGGCCAGCCTGGATCTGCTCAGCGGCGGCCGCGTGGAGCTGGGAGTGGGCGCGGGCGCGTTCTGGGACGCCATCGAAGCCATGGGCGGGCAGCGGCGCACGCCGGGGCAGGCGCTGACGGCACTGCGTGAGGCGATGGGCGTCATGCGTGCGCTGTGGGGTGAGGGACGCCCGAACCTCGAAGGCGAGTACTACTCCCTGCGCGGCGCCAAGGCCGGACCGGCTCCCGCGCATCGGATAGGCATCTGGCTGGGCGTCTACGGTCCCCGCGCGCTGCGCATGACCGGCGAACTGGCCGACGGCTGGCTCGGCGGATTCTCCTATGCCCCACCGGATCTGCTCGCCGGGCTGATGTCCGCCATCGATACCGGCGCCCGCGAGGCGGGCCGCGTGCCCGCGCTCATCCGACGCGCCTACATCATCGATGCGTCCATGCCGGTCGCGCAGCTCACGGAGGTGGCGCTGGCACACGGCATCAGCGAATTCCTGCTGCCGGTCGATCCGGACGGGGAGGGGGCGACCATGCGGTTCGCCGTCGAGACAGCCCCGGCGGTACGTGCCGCGGTCGCCGCGGCGCGTGTCGCCTGAGGAGCGTTCCGGACGTCAGTGCAGTTCGAAGAACGTGCTGTTGATGATCTGCCGCAGCGGTGACAGCGCACCGTCGTAGCTGACCCGATCCGAACGCACGGTGTGCAGTGAGCTGTCACCGCGCAGGGGATCCTCGCAGATGACGCGAATCCGCTTGGTATCGGTACGAATCGAGCCGAGTGTCAGGTCCACCGCGCCCGCGGTGTTCACCGATCCCCAGGGTCCGGCGATGTCCTTGCCCGCGATCTGACAGCGGGCGCCGGCCTTCTCGCCGGTGACGTGCGCGGTGACGGTGCTGCGGCCCTGGATGACGGCCTTGGGCTCGCTGTTGGCGGTGGCCGCGCCGGCGGCGAGCAGGGTGCCGAGTGTCCCGATCACGACGGCGGTGGTGATGCGGGTGCGGAGCGATCGACTCATGGTTCCGATAGTGAAGCGCTTCATATGAGATTCTCGTGAGGTCGGGGGGTGAATTGGCGATGAACTTCGCGCCAAGACCTGTTCAGGCGAAGCAGTGACCGGGCTGTCTGCGGGACTTCCACCACGCCGACATTATCGAACATCGATCCGCTTGCCATCGGCACCGGCTCGAGATGATTCCAAATCCACAGGAGCCGAATCCGGCGGAGTGACCGCCCGGCCGGAGTGTTCTCTGCCAGAATCGAATAGCTGTGAGTACGCTGACCCCGTTCATCGTGGGTTCCGGAGCCGATAGGACCAGCTGCGGACCGACCTCGAGGAGGATGTGGTGACTGCCGTAGCTCCCAAGCCGGACCCGGGACTGGAGGCCGCTCGGCCCTACCCGGCGCGGCTGGGCCCCAAGGGTTCGTTCATCTACAAGGCGGTGACGACGACCGATCCCAAGGTGCTTGGCGTCATGTACATCACCACCGCGATTTCGTTCTTCCTCATCGGCGGTCTATTGGCGCTGCTCATGCGTGCGGAGCTGGCGCGCCCGGGCATGCAGTTCCTGTCGACGGAGCAGTTCAATCAGCTGTTCACCATGCACGGCACGATCATGCTGCTGTTCTATGCGACGGCCATCGTGTTCGGCTTCGCGAACCTGATCCTGCCGCTGCAGATCGGCGCGCCCGATGTGGCCTTCCCGCGGCTGAACGCCTTCAGCTACTGGCTGTACCTGTTCGGCGCGTCGATGGCCACCGCCGGATTCGTGACTCCCGGCGGCGCGGCCGACTTCGGCTGGACCGCCTACACGCCGCTGTCGGACATCGTGCACTCGCCGGGCGTGGGTGGCGATCTGTGGATTCTGGGTCTGGCGGTGTCCGGTCTGGGCACCATTCTCGGTGGTGTGAACATGCTGACCACGGTGGTCTGCCTGCGCTGCCCCGGTATGACCATGTTCCGGATGCCCATCTTCACCTGGAATATCGCCGTCACGAGTGTGCTTATCCTGCTGGCCTTCCCGCTGCTGACCGCGGCGCTGTTCGGGCTCGCCTACGACCGGCACCTGGGCGGGCACATCTACGATCCGGCCAATGGCGGGGCCATCCTGTACCAGCACCTGTTCTGGTACTTCGGCCATCCCGAGGTGTACATCATCGCGCTGCCGTTCTTCGGCATCGTCTCGGAGATCTATCCGGTGTTCTCGCGTAAGCCGATCTTCGGTTACACCACGCTGGTGTACGCGACCCTGGGCATCGCGGCGCTGTCCATCGCGGTGTGGGCGCACCACATGTACGCGACGGGATCGGTTCTGCTGCCGTACTTCTCGTTCATGACCTTCTTGATCGCGGTGCCGACGGGCGTGAAGTTCTTCAACTGGATCGGCACCATGTGGCGGGGTCAGCTGACCTTCGAGACGCCGATGCTGTGGTCGCTCGGCTTCCTGGTGACGTTCCTGTTCGGTGGACTGTCGGGTGTCATTCTGGCCAGCCCGCCGCTCGACTTCCATGTCTCCGACAGCTATTTCGTCGTGGCGCACTTCCACTACGTGCTGTTCGGCACCATCGTGTTCGCCACCTTCGCGGGCATCTACTTCTGGTTCCCGAAGATGTCGGGCCGGCTGCTGGACGAGCGGCTGGGCAAGTGGCACTTCTGGGCGACCTTCGTCGGCTTCCACACCACGTTCCTGGTGCAGCACTGGCTGGGCAACGAGGGCATGCCGCGCCGGTACGCCGATTACCTGCCGAGCGACGGATTCACCACGCTGAACACGATTTCCACCATCGGCTCCTTCATTCTGGGCGCGTCGATGCTGCCGTTCGTGTGGAACGTCTTCAAGTCCTACCGCTACGGCGAGGTCGTGACCGTGGACGATCCGTGGGGCTACGGCAACTCCCTGGAGTGGGCGACGTCCTGCCCGCCGCCGCGGCACAACTTCTACGAGCTGCCGCGTATTCGCTCCGAGCGCCCCGCGTTCGAGCTGCACTATCCGCACATGGTCGAGCGCATGCGCGCCGAGGCCCATGTCGGCTGGGGGTCCAGGTCGCACAACGTGGCCGAGGAAGCGCAGATCCACAGCTGACAAATATTTAGGTTTGACATACTAACTACCCTCGTCCTAATCTTGTGTCCGTTACAAGTTAAGGACGAAGGGATGCCGACGTGCACAAGATTCATTTCTCCGGCCGACCGGCGCAGCTCACCGTGCCGGAGCCGGTGGCCGGTCCGGGTCAGCTGCTGATCCGGACCGAGTTGGCCGGTGTACACCTCGGCATGCTCCGAATGATCAAGGCGGACAGCGGCTCCGACCCGGGTGCGGAGGTTCTCGGCACCGTCGTCGCGGTCGGTCCCGAGGTCGCGGCGGAGTGGATCGGCAAGCGGGTCGGTGGCGTGGTGTTCGCAGGCGCGTATGCCGAATATGTTCTGGCCGCAACGGCATTGATGACGGAGATCCCCGCTGGGGTACCGGCCGCGGACGCTCTCGCGGTGGTGCGCGGCGGCCTGGTCGCCCTGGGCGCGCTGCGCGCCGGCCGATTCACGGCAGGGGAGTCGGTGCTGATCACCGCGGCCGCCAGCGGAAGCGGCCATCTCGCAGTGCAATTGGCGAAGGCGCTGGGCGCCTCGAGGGTGGTGGCAGCAGTCGGCTCCACTGATAAGGCGCAGTTCCTGCGCGAATGCGGAGCCGACGCCGTGCTCACCTACGCTGAGTCCTGGACCGAATCGTTCGATGTCATCCTGGACGGCGTAGGCGGCGACCTCCTCCAGCGCAGCGTGGAAACCCTTGCCCCCCACGGCCGTCTGGTGGCCTACAGCGCAGGCGGCGGTTCGGTCGATGTCAACACCCTCCTGGCCGACCTCAAAACCGTCACCGGTTTCTCGGTCGGCCTACTGAGCCGCACCCGGCAGGATCTGCTCGACTCCTACCGGGCCGAACTCTGGAAGTTGCTGGCATCAGGCCGTTTACGCCCCCGCCACACCGTCCTGCCGCTGGAAGACATCAGCGCGGCCGTCGACCTCATCGAATCCCGCCGCAACCTGGGCAGGGTGATTGTGCAGACCGGGCGGCAGTGAGGCCGTCCGCCTCAGACGGCGCCTTCCTGTACCGGATAGTGAATGACGACCACACCGCCGGTGGCGTAGTTGACGACATCGGCGGTCGCCCGCCGGCCGTACTCCGACGCCTGTGCCGCGGCCATGGCGTCGGCATCGGCGAAGTCGGCTTCGAAGACCGCGAAGTACGGCGTTTCTCCCCGCTTCGCAGCCACGTCGAAGCTGTAGCGCCACGCAAGCAGGCCGGGCCACTTCATGATCAGCGGGAGGTGGTTGTTCACGTAGTAGTCGCGGAAGTGGTCGGGGTCGGCGGGCTCGGGATACAGGACCACCAGCTTATGCATGACTGCCTCCTGCATCGCGTGTGAGTGCGGTGTCCGGTACCGCGGCCGGGTGAATTGTCATATGCGCAGGTTAGGGCGTGATGTGTGGTCGAGGGAAAGACCGGGACGGGATAGACTCAGAACGGATCGTTATCAATCGGCGGGGAGGGCGTGTGGCGCCGGATACGGTGAGCCTGCGGTACTTTCTGGTGCTGGCGCAGGAGTTGAACTTCACCCGCGCGGCCGCACGGATCGGTATCGCGCAGCCCGCGCTCAGCGCCCGGATGCGCCGATTGGAGGCGGAACTCGGTACGAGCCTGCTGGTTCGTGACACGCGCAGCGTCGTATTGACCACGGCCGGTGCGGCTTTGGCGGAGTCCGCGCCGCCCGCGCTGGCGGCCCTGGACCGGGCATGGGACACCGCCCGGAACGCGGGCGCCGGTGAACTGGGCACGCTGCGCATCGGATACAGCCTCAGCGCGGGTGCCGGAACGGCGCCGGCCCTGGTGGACAGGCTCATTCGTAGCAGCCCGGGACTCGAGGTCAGCGCGGTCCCGATGCCGACACCGGAGATTTCCCCCGCGGTCGCCGACGGCCGCATCGATGCCGGGATCACCCGTGGTGAACAGCCGGGTCGTGGCGTGCGCCGATTCCTGCTGCGGCGGGTGCGCGTCGGAGTCCAACTGGCGCAGGACCATCCGCTGGCCGAACACTCCGTGATCGAGATCGCCGACGCGGCCGCGTACCCGCTGCGACTCCCCGACCGCACGGCCAACCCCGTGGTCCACGATCAGCTGTCCGCGCTGTTCCGCGACATCCAACCAGCCCCCCGATTCCACACGCCCGCAGTCTCTTTCGACATGTCCCAGCGAGACCTGCACGACGGGCTCACCCTCGCCCCCTCCGGTGAAACCGCGGTCACGACCCTACCGGCCGGTCTCACATGGCGCCCGCTGCAAGGCGCACCCACCTTGACAATCCACCTGGTCCTCCCGCGCGTGCAGTCACCCCTACACCGCCGCATCCGTACCGTCGCCAAAACCCTGGCACACGAACTGCATTGGCTGCCGGACTGACGCGCAGCAGACCGCGCGAGGCGGACGTCGGCGGTGGCGAACCTGTCCCGCATGGCAGGTTCTGTTTTCTCGCCGGAGCGTCGGTGTCGGTGCTGGGTGATTCCATGTATCCGGCAGTGCGGACGAGGGCTGCGCGGAACGGGATGGGATTTGATGGGGCACAATCTGGTACCGCACGAAGGCTCCGCGGTGAAGGCGGATCCTTTGGGGGACAAAACATTCGAAGCTGCGCTCGCGGCGGTGCGCCGGTACTTCGTCTTCCGCTGGACGTGGGCTGAGGATGAGATCCAACGGCTCCTTGCCGCTGGATGGGATCGGATGAGTGAAGGCGAGCTCCGCTATACGTTCAACACCGCCGAGGGTGACGAGCGCGGCGTGAACGCCTTCGCCGAGGCATACGAACAGCTCGAGGGCAAGTGCGGGACAGCGGTGCGCCTGGTGCCGGGGCGAGTCCGGTCGGCCATCTGGGTTCGCACCGATCTTCTGATGGTGCTGACGTCGTACCAGCTCAGGCTGCTCAAGCCGGTGGGCGGACGTCGATCCGAGGACATCGATGGCGACAAGCGGGACGACGAGGTCTGCGAGTGTCACTGCCATTGTGAAGCCGAAGGCCTCGACTACTGCCACGACGACGACTGCGGTGACTACGACGAGTGCGCCGAAGACGACTGCGAGGAGCACGACTGCGAAGAGGAGGGTTGCGAGCGGAACCGCTGCGACGACTGTCACTGCTGCACCTGCTGGAAGAACTGCGGCTGCGGATTCTACGACAGTGAGGAATGCGGCTGCGGCTGCTACGAATGCACCTGTGATTGCTACAGCGCCATCCTCGACCTGGACACTCAGTCCGGCCCCGACGAACCCGTGACCGTGGCGAACCAGTGGCCGACCTTCGTCGCCGGCTTGGCTCAGCTACTGACCCGTCTCGGTAAAGGCGAGCGCGTCGACCTGACGGCCCACGGACACCGCTACGCGAGATTCCAGATCCGAGACCACGAACTCGACTGTGCCATCGCCGGAAACCGCAGCGTACCAAAGCAATACCACCTGAACACCGATCAAAGCGCCTGGTTGATCAACCGTGGTTGGTACCAATACCGCGAATCCGATCGAACCTACACCGTCCCCTTCGCCTCCAACTACGAAAAGTACGTCACCACAGCCGAGTCCGTCGTCACCGTACTGCACGACTTCCTCGGCATAACCCACCCCAGCGAACTCGGCATCGAAACCACAGGTGCCCACGGCACACCCGGCGCACACCCGCAACGCCCCCTGGCAATCATGACAGAGGCATCCCCCGCGAATCCCAAGCCTGAACAGGCCGATGACTAGTCCATCGTCGTTCGTATACCGAAGCCGTTGTCCAACAGCGGCAGAAGAAACTGTTCAGCCAGACCGGCGAACTCGTCGGCCGATTGCGATGACCTAAACCGCGCAAGCAGCTTCAGCGTCAGACCGGCGAGCGCACTTGATTACCAACACGTGCGGCAACCGCCTTGACCTCGACCATGGTTGATGTTTCACGATTCAAAGCATGGACGACGACATCGAGGTGATCCGAGAACTGTTCGATCGCTATACGGAGCTCTGGGTTCGACACCAGATGCGGGAATGGGGAGAGCTGTTCACAGAGGATTGTGACTTCATCACCCACCGTGGGGTGTGGTGGAGGTCGCGGGAGGAGAATGTGCGCGGCCACGAGGATGTACCCGAATCCGTTCTGGCGCAAAAGAAGAACTACAGTCAAACGGTTGTCGGAGTCCGTCGGCTCGGTCCCGAGGTGATGTTGGTACATACCGAATGGGCCTGGCCCGATCATGTCTTGCCAGGCGCTACCGCAGCCGAGGACCGTCGGGGCCTGATCACCGCGGTACTTGTCCAACGTGCGGGACGCTGGCTGATCCGGGCAGCACAGAACACACGACTCAACGGACTCGATGACTTCACGCCGATCGCTGCGCGAGGCTTCGAGCCCGTTGAACATCCATGAGCTGCCCCCTCCGGCTCGGAGGGGGCAGTCGAACATCGGCAATAGCGGACGTGCTGAGCCACAACGGGTCTGGCCCATCGACCACTGCGCCGTGGCCGTTTCGAACCACGCTGCGCGGCGGTGGCGCGGGTTTGGAGGCGCGGGTTTGGAGGCACAACGTCCCGCGAGTTCAGCACAGTCGCTGGCGCGGAATCCGGCAGCGCAGCTTTGGCGTGGCGCCGCGGCTCGATTGCGATATTGAATTGAGCGATGGACACACCTTGGACGGTAGAGCAGGCGCGAGCCGCGACTGTGGACGCGCCGCTCGTCGCTACCCGCCGCTTGGAGCAGAACGGGTCTCAGGTGACTGTCGAGTTATACGCGCCGGTCGCCCAGGCGGGAGGTATCGATGCGTGGTGTCGCTGGCGCATCCTCGGCTTGGCCGAACGGCCAGTGGTCGATCTGCTCGCACCGGGGATCGATGCGGTCGGGGCGATCTTGTCTGCGCTCGACATGATCGGCGACCATCTGAGTCTGTTCGAAGGAATCACCTACCTGGGACGACCGGACCTGGATTTCCCGGTCACCGCGGCCACTGCCGAGAACGATCCGGGCCGGCATGGCACCGGGCACACTGACGGGCCGCATTCGTCGCGGTGGGACCCTAGGGCTTCCGAGTGACCGAGCTGGGGGGCAGTCAGCGCGACCAGCGGCTCCCAGGTGACGTGACTCGAGCCAACGGCATTCCGTTGCCCTTCGACGTCAAGTCATGCGCGGCATTCGGCGTGAGCGCGCACTCGAGGCCCTAACCGAGCCGACGAGCACACGACCTCTCTTCGACCATAGGATTCGATGGAAGTTACTGTGGCAACATTCTTTTCGGATATCATCCGCCCATGTCACAAGGGGGAGTTGAACAGGAACCTATCTATTTCCTGGTGAAGTGGGTGACCATCATCTTCGTCGGCACCCTGATACTTCTGGTGTGCCTGTGGCCCTATCTCTTTGGGACATGGGTAGCGGTGAACGGCATGGCGACAGGGAATCCATCGAATGCCCGTATCTTCGTGGGTGTTCTGTTCGAAATCCCTTGGGCTGCCTCCTTACTCTGGGCCTTCTGGCCAGCACACCCGCAAGGATCCGACAGGTCGGAGGTGAACGTCCTTGTCCCCGGTCTGGCATCGGCCGGAGCAACCTTGCTTCTCGGTGGAGCAATCGTTGCGATTGGCCAAACAATCCGCCCAACGACGTTGTGCCGCAAAGCAACTGACTGGGCGAATTCAACATGTGAAACGAACAGTCATGCAGGGGTTGCCAGCTTCGCAGCGGTGATCGGCGCGCTGCTGGTAGTGGTGGCCGGCGTTATCTGGAAGGGCTGGCATCACCTGAAGGTGCCCGCCAAAGATCATAAGGGCGATCCGGCCGCTCTCACCGCCGCCATGGTGTTCCTGGTGATCGGGATCTGCGTGGCCGCGCTCATGGTCTTCATGCTCATCGGGATGGCGACGAACATCTGAGCGCCACATTCTCCGGTGCGGGTATCAGTGCCACAGATTCATCAGACACTGATAACCACTTTCGGTGTGCACCAGATAGTCCCCCTCGGCCGCTGCGAGCCCCTCCTCGATCAGAAACCGGTGATCCGGCTTCCCCCGGTCGGCTACTGAGTGCGCATCAGGAAGCGCTGTCGGCCAGCCAGTTTGGACGGCCGACCAACGCCCGGGTCGCGGCAGTAGCATGCGTTCGGCCGGCACCAGATGGATACTGCTGGTTGATCTTCCGAAGCGCCGCGCTGGCCGTTCCGAACACCGCGGTATGCGGCAGATCAGTGCGTTCACCAGATCGGCTAGGAGCGCAGGTGTTCGCCGAAGAACGGCACCGTGCGGCGCGGGCGATGGCCGCGCCGTCGTCGTGCGGTGGAGTAGGTTCAGGCGGATGTGGGCCGGCGGAACGTGCGGAGTCCGAGCCCCGTTGACGAGGAGGATTTTCACAGTGAGCAGAGTGCTGGTGACCGGTGCCTCTCGTGGGATCGGGCGTGCGGTGGCCCTCGCGTTCGCGACGAACGGAGACCGGGTGGCGGTGCACTACGCGAGCGACATCGAGGCCGCACAGCGCACTCGTGAGCTCTTGCCTGGCGAAGGGCACGCTCTGATCGGCGCGAACCTTGCCGAACCTGATGCCGCGCAGCGGGTGATGGCCGCTGCTGTCGAAGCGCTGGGGGGCGTCGATATCTTGATCAACAATGCCGCAGTGGCGACCTCGCCGCGGACGGAGCACTCGATCGCGCGGGTCGACTACGCACACTGGCGACAGATCTGGCGGCAGATGCTGGAAGTGAACCTGCTCGGCGCCGTGGATCTGACCTATCTCTTTTCCCGACATCTGATCGATCGTGGGGCGGGAGGGCGTGTGATCAATATCGGGTCCCGGGGCGCGTTCCGGGGTGAGCCGGACTTCCCCGCCTACGCCGCCAGTAAAGCCGCGCTGCACGCGTTCGGCCAATCCATGGCTCAGGCGCTGGCTCCGCACGCAATCGCGGTGACCTCGGTCGCGCCGGGGTTCATCGGCACCGAACGGCAAGAGAGCAAGCTCGCGGGCACCGAGGGGAACCGTGTGCGGGCGCAGAGCCCGTTCGGGCGGGTCGGGACGCCCGAGGAAGTCGCGGCCGCTGTGCTGTATCTGGCATCGCCGGAGGCGGAGTGGGCATCGGGATCGATCCTCGATCTCAACGGCGCTTCCCACCTCAGGACTTGAGTCCAGGTCGGGGGTCGTCTATTTCCCCGGGCGTCTCCTGGCCTCCACCAGCAACAACCGACATGCGTATTCTGCCCATTGGTGCTTGGCTGCCGATGATGAGGCAGGCCGTCCGCATTGGTCGGCGCGGTCAGCGGCAAGATAGTGCGTTGCTTCCGTCGGGCTGGCCTCGGCTCATTGCCGTCAGCGACTCGGTGCATCCGGCCGGCGCGTCAGGCTACGGAACAGGATTCGATGTCACGACGAACGCACTGAACGGCGCGCTCGAGTGCCAGGGTGCCAACTCCGACAAGGCGAAGAAGCGGTACGAGATCTACACCAAGGTCGCGGCTGCATTCGGAGAGGTTCCCCTGGGACCGGAAGGCTGTTATTCGTAGGGCAGTTGACGCCGGGCGTGTACATCGCGCCCGGCGTTGTTGTACCGGTGGCGGGCACCGAAATCAGCATGAGCGCGCATCAGGAAGTTCTGTCGGCCAACCATTTTGGACAGCCGGCTAACGCGCCGTTTGCGGCTAGCGGATATTCGGAGGTACGCCGGTTACCGGCCGAATCCGAGGGATTGGCCGGTCCGGAAATCCTCACGAGCCACTTGCTATCGACGAGCCTACGAGCGGGTCAGGTCCAGACGTACGGTGATTCGCGGGGACTCGTGGCTAAAATTGCCGGCCCTGTCGATCACTGTGTAGAACAGCTCGTGCTGTCCATCTCCCAGCTTCTCGAGCTGCGCACGGGTGTACTGCACTTCGACAACCTCGCCAGGATCAACCGAGGAAACGGTCTTCTGCGGGCCCGGCTCAGAGGTCGAGTCGCCGAACAAATGGATGACGTCATCGGCGCGCCGAGTGGGGTACTCCGGGATCGACACCGTCAGGACATCACCGAGGTCGGTCAAACGTTCGCTTGTCAGAGGGTCGACGTCGGAGGCGATGAACGGTGCCGGGAGGGCGGATTCCCCGGGACGCGAGGCATCGACGATGATCGGTGCGTCGGCGTCCACCAGCAGTCCCGAAGGTTCAAGCGCCGAGCCTTGGATGGCGGTCTCCGTGTCAGGGTGCGCAATGCTGGACAAGTCGACGACTTCGTAGGTTATCCCGGAATCAGGGTCCGGAGTAGCTGCATCCTGCGGGTTGGACATTCGTGGCTCCGCTCAGTTCGACAACGTTCACATCGTGGACGAAGCTCATTGTGTCGCATGTACTTCCGTGACGTGACACATGTTTTCTCGACCGCGGACCCGAGGGGATGGTTTCCGGCCTTTTACAGGATGGCGTGTTCGGTCGGGCTCAGATGGCGACCGATGGTTGATCTTCCGCGGGTCCGCGCTTGGCCGGTTCGATCAGCGCGGTCAGCGGCATGACCGTGCGTTCGTCGGAGCACCTATTGCGGCAGGTGGAGACCAAAGATGATTGGGCCCGGCGATCTTGCGGCACGTGCCGAACCAATTACCTAGTTAGACACCGGTTTTGGCGTCCTCGGCCAGGCGGGCGGCGGCCTCGTTCACTTGCCCGCGTCATAGCTGATCTGCGAGGTATCGCAGATCGAGACACTACACGGCCCGTAACCGACCTTGATCTCGTCGTAACGCACCTGCCCGCCCTCCTCCGGCGGCAGCGACAGATCCACGCCATCGAAGTGCACGACCGTGACGGTGTGGGGGTGGAAGTCGAAATCGGCATGGGTGTGATTGGTGATCGCATGAGCGAAACCACCAGCGCCGAAAGTGAATTCGTTGTCAAGCATCGTGATCCCACGCGCGGCCTAAGATGGCCTTGTGAAAATGAGAAAGATCGTCGCCACAGCTGCGCTCACCATCGGCGCCATGGCTATCACGGGGGGCACATCGTATGCGGCGCCGGAATCGAACGCACAGGATGTGAAGGCTGTTTCGCAGCTGTCCGGAGACCAGGGCGGCATCCACTACGACGTGGTTCGCTCCGATACGGACCAGACCGTCACCACCACCCTGACCGGGGGCACGTTCCAGCTCACCGACGCCGCGGTGAACATCCTCGACGGATACGGCACCGTCACTTCCACGATGCCGCTCTCGGTGACCATCGACGGCACCGATCAGGTGCTCTCGTTGAACCCCAGCATCGCTGACGACGGCGCCGCACTGGTCGCACACCCGACCGCCACCGCCGTCGCGGCGGGCACCGCCCAAACCGGCAGCGCCAACGCGGCGGCCGGCGCGCTCATCGGGGGCATCCTCGGTCTCGTGGTCACCGTCATCAGCCTCGGTTTCGGGTTCATGGCGATACCCGCCGGGATCCTGGGCGGTGCGATGATCGGCGGCCTCAGCGGCTCCGGCGCGCCGAGCAACACCCGGCCGTGCTACGTCATCCCGAACACCAACCTGGCGAACTGCTACTGACCGCTGAGAGCCGTAAACCCCACCTCACCATCGCTTTCGAGCCGGTGCCAGCTTCCGTTGGCACCGGCTCGAGCCGCTTTTCATACCCTGATCTGTGACGATTCGAGAGACCGCCGGTCGTATCCCGTTGCCGTGAGCAGAAATTCACGTCCCGGAAGCCTCAGAAATCGGGCATTCATCGAGAGACTTTCCGGCGCAACACTTCCTGTTTACCGTTCCGTTTCACGAATACAGTCGTAGGCGAATTCGTTGGTGAGGTGCACGTGGGACGGCAGGCTGAGGTTCAGCTGTTCGACCGCCGCGCGGACACTGGTGTCGAGCTCCCACTGCAGATCTACGACATGACCCGCCCACACGTCCCACAGGCAGCTGACGGTGTCGTCGATGATCAATCGAAGCGTCGAACCAATCTCCGGATCTCCGGGATCATCCACCCATCCGAGCTGTGCGTCGTAAGTTCCCCGAAGAATGAGACGCCAGCGATTCAGCTCCCCATCAGAGAAGAACCCGTCGTTCAACTGAACGATAGCGATACCGACTGTCACAGAGGGCATTTCCGGTGATGAGGAGCAGCAATCCAAACTGATCACCATCCAATCGTCGCTGTGGATCACGTCCTGGACAACCTGGTCGCCTGCCGACCTGGGCTTCGCGCTCATCGGCAGTTCAGTACGTTCGGCCGGCGCCAGCTGCCCGTTGATCTTCCGAGGCTGCTTTGGCCGGTCCGATCAGCGCGGTATGCGGTGCGGGCATATTCGGGTCGATAATGACCCCCTGCCCGTTCGCGGGCTCGCCTACACCGATCTGTACGTCGCGCAGCCGCGCAGCGAGCTGCAACGGTCGCCGTAGGCGGTGAGGTGCTCGGCTCGGCGCTGGCCTCCGCGACCTTGCGCACACCGGGCAATCCCGTGCATCGGAGTCGATAGCCGCCACCGCCAGATCGGGACATGCCCGCCATCTCGGACCATCAGCGTGCATGCCAGTGGTCCGAGATGACTTTGGGCCGTGGACTTCCGGCAGGCTGCGACGCCGAGAAATGCCCTGCGACCGCAACGCTGATACGTTCGATTGGCAGCGGCCGCCGCCGAAGGTCGATTCCACGCTGATACGGCATCAAGGGATCAACGGTATTCCGTCGCGAGCTGGAAGTTTGGGACGCTGAGATCGGGTGGGCGCGTACTGTCTGAGCGGTGAAGCGTGCTACCCAGTGGACGATTCTCGGCGAGCGCCTGATCGACGAGAACAGGCATATTCGACTTTCGACCGTGGATATCGAGCTACCGGACGGGGTGAAGTTCACTCAGTACGTCGCGCGAATGCCTCGGTGCGCAATGACGTTGGTAATCAACGAGAACCGCGAAGTGCTGCTGATGTACCGGCACCGTTTCATCATCGACCAGTGGGTATGGGAGTTGCCGGGCGGATATGTCGACCACGCCGAGGATGTTGCCACGGCCGCTGCTCGTGAGGTGCAGGAGGAAACCGGCTGGCGCCCGCGAACTATGGAGCACCTGGTGACGTATCAGCCCGCGATCGGCACCCTGGATCAGCCCCAGGAGATCTATCTATCTCGCGGCGCCGACCTGACCGATACCGCACCGGATATCAATGAGGCCGAGGATACTCGCTGGTTCTCGCTCGATGAGGCTATGGATATGATCGGGCGCGGCGAAATCATAGGTGCAGCAACGGTAGTCGCGATCTACCGCGCTCTCAGCCTCGCCCGGTGAGTTCGAGCACCTGTCGGCGGAACTCGGCAACCTCGGCCAGATTGTCGAACGGAAGCAATCGGTAACGCAGATCGCGCAGGTAAGACAGGCTCCGGCGTGAGGCGAGATCGGCTGCGATGTCCAGAGCGCCCCGCCCGATCCGGACGGCCTCGTGAGGGTCGGTGGACACCAGAGCCGACGCGAGCAGGCTGAGGTTGAAGGCGCGCCCACGCTGGTATCCGGCCGACATCGTCAGCGATTGCTCGGCGAAATATGCTGTGCGCGCATGGTCTCCGAGCTCGCGGAAGCAATGTGCGGTTTTCGCCGACAAGTAGGACTGATCAAAGTAGGCGAGCCATGCCGGCTGCTCGCCCGCCACGGCATGGTCGAAGGCGCGTTCCGCGGCGTTCATTGCTGTCGCAGTGGATGTCTGATCCTGACGTGCCGCGTGCCCGTGTGCCTCGACCATGTGGCATTCGGATTCGAGCGCGGCCAAACCGGCTCCCCGAGCGGCAATTCGCGCCGCCCGCGCGAGGTCGACGGCGTCGCCGGGTCGGCCGACATACGTGGCCTGGTGGCTCATGGCAGCCATGATCTCCGCGCTCAGTGCGCCGTCGCCGGCGGCGCGGGCAAGTCGCAGGCTCTGGATGAGATAGCGCTGAGCGAGACCATGGTCCTCCTGGTCATAGGCGGCCCAACCTGCCAAACGCACGAGTTCGGCTGTCGAGCCGAACAATTGGCGTCCGATGTATTCGTTGAAGCTGCCGCGCAAGAGCGGCGCGACGGAACTGTGCAGGTATTGGACGATGGTCGAGCGGACCTTGCCGCCGCCGACCCTATTGTCGAGGTCGCGGAATGCCGAGGCCATCGTCTGCACGGCGTCGACATCGCTCTGCCCAACTCGCCGCGATCCTGTCGACACGGGATGCTCGGGTCCAGGAAGCGTCAGCCACCGCATCGTTGCCGCAGGGTAGACCGCGACCGCATACGAGGTCTCCCGAAGGAACCGGCGTTGTTCAACATCGTTGCGCCACAGAGCAGTAGCGGCCTCAACTGCGCCCGAGAGGCTGAGTGAGAATTCCAATCCGAGTTCGGCCGAGGCGTCGTGCCCCTCGCTCATGCCACACATTGCAGGTGTGACTTTACGGCCGAGCAATTCGGTGAGAACTTCCGCGATCAACTCGGGCCCCGGTCGTTGCGGCTGCTGACCGGCGAGCCAGCGCCCGACCGAACTGTGGTCGTACCTGAGCTCGATGCCGCGCCCTCGGCCTCGCTCGACAACCCGGCGCGCCAGCGGCTTTCGCATTCCGCCGGCCTCCTCGATCAGCTCCTCGAGTTGCCGGTTGAGCTGTTTCGGGCGGCGTCCCATATCGAGAGTTTGGCAGGTTTGAGAGGGACACGCTATGAATCGGCTCTCGTGCACACCCCTTCTGCACACACCCGCCCGCGCTGCGCATCTTCCAGCGGAGGTGGCATATGCAGTGGACTTGAAACCAGGACAACTGCCGAGGATTGGAGCCGACGAAACATGGAAGCCATCATGATCGCCATCGCCGCAATGCTTTTCGCGGTACTCAGCACAACTACCGGAACCAGTACTACGGCCCGCCACCACAACGGCCTGCCGTTCGTCGACCTCGAGGCGCGCCTCACGCGCGAACGCACAATCGTCTCGAACCGGGGGTGGTGACGGTGGCAATGCCCTCCGCGATCGGATACCTCCGCAGTGATGTGTCCGGCGCACGGCAGGTCTGGGATGAGAATCAAATCCGCAGCCTCGCCAAGAAATTCGGGTATGACCTGCGAAAGATGATCGTGTTCAGTGCTACAACGGACCGGCCTGCGCATCGGCTGCGTGTTGTTGTGAGCAGACTCGGCGTTGATGCGGTATTTGTGCCGAGTCTCGAACATTTCGAGGGCAGCGAGATACCGGCCGAAGTGGCAGCCGTAGCCGCAGTGGTCACCGTGTCACCGCAAATCACTCATGCCCGTCGCGCTGCAGCCGCTACAACTCCTGGAGGTGAGGCGAGATGAGTGGCTGAAAGGTGCTGTGTTGCTGGTCCGTTCGCACGGAAGAGTCGGGCGTCTGGGCCACGTTGTGCAGTATCTGGGATGGCGGTCGGAGGGAAAGATGAGAGCATTGCGGGCGTGACCGAACATCTGCGAGCTATTGCCGCCGACAATGAGCGGATCATTGCAGCCGGTGGTTACCGGGCGCCTGGCGGGCATTATGTTTCGTTGACGTCGGGGGTGGACGCCGCTGTGCGGGGTACGCGGATGTATGGGCCTGAACCGGTTTCGGTCATCATTCGTAGGGAGGCCGATACCGTTATCGCGGTGACAGGGGAGAGCAGCCTCGTCGCGGCGCGGCGGATGCTCGATACCGATCCGGAGCCGGTCGCCGTTCTGAATTTCGCGTCCGCCCGCAATCCGGGCGGCCACTACCTCGCCGGTGCCCGCACTCAAGAAGAAGCCCTGTGCCGGGCGTCGGCGCTGTACACCACCCTGCTGGCCGTGCCGGAGTACTACGAGCACCACCGGCATACACCGGACCCCTTCTACAGCGACCGCGTGATCTTGTCTCCTGCCGTGCCTGTCTTCCGCGACGACGCGGGCATCCTGCTCGACAACCCCTATGCCGTCGGCTTTCTCAGCAGCCCCTCGCCTCGGACCAACGTGATCGAGCAGGAGCTCGCGAGCGAGGCGTATCGGGTACCGGCGGTGCTGGCCACCCGCGCCGAGCGCATTCTCGAAACAGCGGGCGGCTACCGGCGTTTGGTGCTGGGCGCCTGGGGCTGCGGCGTCTACGGCAACGATCCGGGTGTGGTGGCCGGTGTCTTCCATGCGCTGCTGGCAGGGCGGTTCGCCGGGCACTTCGACGAGATCACCTTCGCGATACTGGACCGGACCCCCGGCGAGACCACCCTCGCTGCCTTCCGAACCGTGTTCGCGGCAGAATAAATCCGAATATGGCGTCATACGGCCGCACTAGCCGCTCATGACGGTGAGATCATCTGGTAAGAAGGAACTTTCAGCATTGCCGAGAGGGAATCGAACAAGATGACAGAGTCATTGCCGGCAACTGCCGTCGTCCGTGTCGGGCGAGTCACCTTCGATCCGAGTCTGTACGACGCGGTCGTCGCGGCGGATAAAGAAACTTCGAAGTATCTGATCCCGGCAATCCAGGCGCTGCCCGGCCTTCTGCACTGGTATGCGGGTGTCTCCCCTGAAGGTTCGCTCTCCCAGGTGAGCGTATGGGACTCCGAAGAGCATGCGGCGCAGATGGATGAGCTGAAGGAGATGAGGGTCAGGGCGCGCGATGACCTCAGGGCTGTAGGCGTGACGTTCACGGCGGAGACCGCGAAGTACGCCAATTACCCGATGACCTGGGCCATCTGACCCGAGTCCAGCAGTTGGACCTTCTTGATCTTGTTTCGATCAGGCCATCGCCGACGGCCACGGCGCCGACGACTGGGCCGTCATCGCGGAACAGCAGCCGCGATGACAGCAGATCAGCGGCCGCCCGGCTGTAGCCCTGAGGTCAGATGCCGAGGAAGGTGCGGACGGGGCCGGTGAGAATGCCTGAGGTGAGGGCATTCATGGCTGCGGGGTCGAGGATTGTGGCGGGGACGGTCTGGATATCGCAATTCGTTTGGGCCACAGGTGTTTCCGCTTGCTGCTGGAGCCAGGCGAGAGCACCGGGGGCGCCGAGGAACCATTCGCCGGTGTGGCCGGAGACGGGCATGCTGATTTGTTCCCGGCGGTAGGTGACGGGGGTGCCCGCCGCGCAGTAGCTGGAGACCAGAGTGTCGATATTGGAGATCAGACTGCCCTCGTCGTCGATCGTGTTGTAGACGTACAGGGGAGTGGTGGGAGCCGGGGAGCCGAGGTTGCGCTCGTCGAAGGCGGCGCTGATCACCGGGTCGGCGAGTACCTGGGGTAGGGGTTCGGTGAGGAACTGATTCGCGTCGAAGCCGAAGTCGGACACCATGTTCTGCGGGGTGCAGTTGTTCGTGGCGTCGGCGATCTTCTGCTTGCCGGCGGGGGTGAGGTAGCGGTTGATGGCGGCGGTGAACTCCGGGGAATCCTGCATGATGCCCATCAGCGCGCCCGGCAGGAGTGAGCCGCCGACCGGTGTGCCGTTCATGGCGAGCAGCGCGGGACGCGGGTCACCGACCGGTGCGCCCAGTGCCGCGCCGACCACATTCAGTTCGGGTGCGTACCGCGGCTGTTCCTGGGCAGCCCACGCACTGGCGATCCCACCACCGGAATAACCCCACATGAGCGTCGGGATTCCAGGGCCCGGCAGCGCGGCCGGTTCGAACGCTTCGGCCGCCCGAATCCCGTCCAGCACAACGTAACCGGGCTCCCTGGGGGTCGAATAGTGATTGTCGATGCCGCCGAAGTCGGGTACCGACACGGCCCATCCGCGCGCGAGCGCGGCGGCGATCATCGGTGTTTCGCCGGACATCGTGGTGAGCTGGAGCGGACCTGATTTCGACGGATCGATCCAGGGAACCTGCCCCTGCCGCAGCGCCTGGGACGGCATGCACTGCGGTGCAATCGAATCGGTCATATTCTGGAACGACAGCAGCGCCGACGGCTGGGTCGTGCGCGATGTTTTCAGCACCGTCGTGACCGCGGCGTAAGGTTGCCCATCTGCCGCGGTGGTCCGATACAGCAATTGCCAGGCCTGGACCGGCCAGGCAATCAACTGTGAATAGCTGGCCTGGATCTGCCGAGCCCGGAGGATCGCCCCCGGTTCTTTCGCCGCGTAGTCCGCGGGCGGGGCGTAGAAGGGATCGGCGGTATCGGGAGTCGCCACCGCGGGCGATGCCAGGGCGCTCGTCGCTCCCATCAGGGTCGCGATCGGCAGGATTATTCGTACCAGTTGTGTGAAAAATGTTGTCCGGTAACGATATTTACGAGTCGTCGACATTGCCCACCTCCCCTTCGGCATCCGAACTGTAACAGGTTGCAGTTCGGTGAGAGGCGGTTATGAGGGGCGGGGCCAGGGGCGGCCGTCGACGTGTTCGATGTCGGTGTTGAGTCGGGCGAGGTAGGTGGCGAAGGCGGCTACGTCGGCGGGGGACCAGTTGGTCATGACCTGTTCCAGGCCTTGGGTATTGGCGGTTCGTTCGGATTCGAGATTGTGTTCGCCGTCGGGGGTGATGCGGAATTTGCGGGCGATGCCGCCGTCGGGGTCGGGGATGCGTTCGACGAGTCCGGTGCGCAGGAGGGCTGCGGTTTGGCGGTTGAGGGTGGAGGCGTCCAGGCCGAAGGCTTCGGTGAGTTGGCCGATGGACATCGGGCCCTCTGCGCTGAGCCGGTTCAGGAGCAGGTACGCGCTGCGGTCGAGGCGGGTGCCGTCGCGGCGGTAGCGGGCGTTCACGGTGTAGCGGCCCAGCAGCATGATCTCGAATTCGACCCGGTCCGTGGGCTTGTTCATGCAGTCCTTCCGTCGCGACCTCGTGTGAGTCTGCCATAGGTGACCCACGTCACAGCGTGTATATGCATCATGCATGCGATGTGTATCGTACACATGCGTTGAACTCGATCGATGAGGAGAAGCGCGTGGGTGAGTCAGTGATCAAGGCCCCGCCGGGAACCGGCGAGCTGCCCGGCGCCGGTTCCAAGGGCATCGTGGGCGTACTGGCCCTGGCCGGCATTATCGCCGCCGTCATGCAGACACTGGTGGTGCCGCTGCTCGGCCAGCTGCCGGTGCTGTTGCACACCAGCGCCTCCAATGCCTCCTGGGTGGTGACCGCGACCCTGCTGGCGGGGGCCGTCGCCACGCCGGTCGCCGGACGGCTCGGCGATCTCTACGGCAAGCGCCGCATGCTCCTCATCTCGACGGTGCCGCTCATCGCGGGCTCGGTGCTGTGCGCGGTGGCGGATTCGGTCGTGCCGATGATCGTCGGGCGCGGGCTGCAGGGCATGGGCATGGGCATTCTGCCGCTGGGCATTTCGGCGCTGCGCGATCTCCTGCCCGCCGAGCGCCTGGGCCCGTCCATCGCCATGGTCAGCGCCTCCCTGGGGATCGGCAGCGCGCTGGGACTGCCCGTCGCGGCCGTTGTTGCGCAGCATGCGAATTGGCACATCCTGTTCTGGGGAGCCGGCGCCCTGAGCGTGCTCGTCGCGATCCTCATCTATGTGGTGGTGCCGGATGTGCCGGTGGTCGCCACGGGCCGATTTGACAGTGTCGGCGCGGTCGGACTCGGCGCCGGTCTGGTCTGCCTGCTGCTCGGGATTTCGAAGGGCGCTACCTGGGGCTGGGGCAGCGGCAGCATTGTGGGTCTGCTCGTCGCCGCCGTGGCGGTGCTGGTGCTGTGGGCGTGGTGGGAGCTGCGGACCGTCGATCCGATGGTCGATCTGCGGGTGGCCCGGCGACCGCGGGTGCTGCTGACCAATGCCTCCTCGGCCGTGCTCGGCTTCGGCATGTACTCGGCCTCGCTGATCGTGCCGCAGCTGCTGGTGCTGCCGAAGATCACCGGATACGGCCTGGGACAGTCGATGCTGGCCATGGGTCTGTGGATGGCGCCGGGCGGAATCATCATGATGGCGGTGTCGCCGCTGGGCGCCAAGCTCTCCGCCGCGCGCGGGCCGAAGGTGACTCTTATCGCCGGCGCGCTGGTGCTGTCCGCCGGATACGCGTGCTCGGCGGTCATCATGGGTTCCACGTGGGGGCTGCTGGTGGCGGTCTGCATCTGCAACTCAGGTGTGGCGCTGGCGTACGGCGCCATGCCCGCGCTCATCATGAGTGCGGTGCCGCTCTCGGAGACGGCCGCGGCGAACAGCTTCAATACGCTGATGCGCTCCATCGGCGCGTCGTTCTCGGCGGCGATCATCGGTGTGGTGCTGGCGCAGCTGAGCACCAGTCTGGGCGGACATCCGATTCCGACCGAAAACGGTTTCCGCGTAGGTCTTTTCATCGGGTGCGGCGTGGCCCTGGCCGCCGCGGCGATTGCCGCGTTCATCCCGGTGCGCCCTGCTGGAACAAGCAAGCGCTCGACCAGTAGTACAGCGGCGGTCGCGGCCTGATCGTTCGTCCACTTACGGCACGACGGAAATGGCAGCAGACTTCCAGCAACTGTGCGGTACTGTCCGCAGTCGGGGCGCGCGAATCGGTATCCATTTGCGCCCCGGCTCATTCCGCCGCTCTCGACTTCGGGAGGGACAGTGCCAGCCCAGTCTCCGGATGTTTGCGACGCCGTACCGTTCGAATTGTCCCGAGCCCAAATGGAATTGTGGCTCGCGGACGATATCGAGTCCGGGAACAGCGCCGATCCGCGCGCGCTCCCCGGCCAGGCGCATTACCTGGAATTGCACGGGGAACTCGATGCGGAACTCTTCGATGCCGCGTCGCACCGCGCCTTCGGGGAGTTCGGCGTGGGACGACTGCGCATCGGCCGGACCGACGGTCGGCCGTACCAGTGGATCGCCCCGGATATCGGTGGCGCACTGGAACATGTCGATTTCACAGCCGAGCCCGAACCGCGCCGGGCCGCACTGGAATGGATGAATCGGCGGCACCGGATTCCGATCGAGCTCCTGGACGCTCCGCTGTGGGCGGCGGCGCTGCTGACGCTCGGGCCGGATCGGCATATCTGGTACGCGCAGATGCATCACGTCGCCATCGACGGCTACGGCGGGCTGAGCCTGATCGCACGCATCGGGCAGTGGTACTCGGCGCTGCTGCGCGATACCGAACCGGAACCGTTCAAAGGTCTGTCACCAGCGGAGATCCACGCCGCCGATGCTGAATACCGGGCGTCGGCGCGCTATGGCGCCGACCGGGACTATTGGCGAGAACGCTTCTCGGACTGGACCGCTCCGCCGCCGGAGACCGCTGCACTCCGGCCGCGTCGACGTGCCGCCGCGCCCGTCGCCCTGCGTGCCGCGGGTGCATTGTCGGCATTCGAATGGGTGGCGCTGGATCAGCTGGCCGCCGACTGCGCCGTCAGTCCGGCGCAGGTACTGGTCGCGGCACTGTGCGCATTTCAGGCGGGCACGGCGGGCACCGCGGAACCCCTGGTGCAGCTGGCGGCCTCGGCGCGGACCACGGCCGCGCTCAAGCGGTCCGGCGGAATGCTCGCCAATGTGCTGCCGATTCGATTGCACTGCGCGGGTGCGGTCACGCTGCGTGAACTCATCGAGGCCGCCGCGCGGGAGACCCTCGGCGGGCTGCGGCATCAGCGCTACCGATTCGAGGAGCTGCGTCGCGAACTCGGTGTCGGCGCGGACCAGGTGCTGGGCCCCAGCGCGAATATCATGTTCTTCGATCGCACCAGCCGATTCGGCCGTGCGGTAGGCGAATACAGCATTCTCTCCTCGGGTTCGGTCGCGGATCTGCATTTCAATCTGTACCGCGCCGGGTCCGAGGAGGGGCTGTCGGTCGATATTCTCGCCAACCCGGAAAAGTACGACCAGCGACAGCTCGACGACCACCTGAATCGCTTCCTGCTATTCCTCGGCAATTTCATTGCCGCCGATCCGGACCAACCAGTCGGCCGCATCTGTCTCCTCACCGACCCCGAGCGAGACCGAATCCTGCACGCCCCGAACCGCATAGACGAACCCGACCCCCTCCTGCTCCCGGATCTCTTCACCGCTACCGCCCGGAAGAACCCCACAGCGCAGGCAGTTGTCTGCGATGCATTCCCGCAAGTCACAGTCGATGCGTCAGCGCCGCAAGCTGTGGCAGGTGCGGCAGCAGCCGTAGGGGGTGACCCAGCGGAGCGGGCAGGGTCCGGTGCGGCAGCGGCCCTCACCTACGCCCAACTCGACGCCGCTTCGAATCGCCTGGCGCACAACCTGAGTGGCCGCGGTATCGGGCCCGGAGACGTCGTCGCCGTCCGCGCCCAGCGCTCTCTCGAATGGGTGGCGGCCATCTGGGGCGTCATGAAGTCCGGCGCGGCCTACCTTCCCCTGGACCCGGACCATCCCGCCGACCGCACCGGCACGATCCTCGACGAAGCCGAGATCAGTCTCGGAATCGACACCGCGGCAACCACATTGCCCGACGCGGTACGCGGTGACCGGGAGTGGTTGACGCGCGACGACCTCCTGCGAGTCCTCGACTACCCGGACGATGAAGCCGCCGCATTCACCGATGCCGATCGGACTCGGCCGCTGCGTGCCGGGCATCCGGCGTATGTCATCTACACGTCGGGTTCGACCGGTGGGCCGAAGGGTGTGGTTGTCACCCACGGCGGATGGGCCGGTCTTGTTGCGGCGCAGGCGGAGCACCTACCGGCCGCGGCTGGGGATCGCGTGCTGTGCGTGACGGCTCCGACGTTCGATGCCTCGCTCTGGGATGTGCTGCTCGCCGCGACCACGGGGGCGACATTGGTGGTGGCTTCGGGTGACGCGTACGCGGGACCGCGGTTGTCGGAGCTCATGCGCCGGGAACGGGTGACCCATGCCTTCGTGACGCCCGCGGTGCTGTCGAAGACCGATCCGGCGGGACTGGAACGGCTGCAATATCTTTCGACCGGGGGTGAGGCCTGCCCGCAGGCGGTGGTGGCGGCCTGGGCTCCGGGCCGGAACCTCGTGAATGTGTACGGCCCCACCGAGACCAGCATTGTCACCAATCTCGGCGCCCTCGCACCCGATCGTCCGATCACGCTGGGCACGCCCGTCGCGGGCATGCGCTGCTACGTTCTCGACCCGTGGCTGCGCCCGGTGCCTCCGGGCGTGGTCGGCGAACTCTATCTCGGCGGCCCCGGACTGGCGCGCGGCTACCTCGCGCGCCCCGCCGCCACGGGGACGAGTTTCATCGCCGATCCCTTCGGCGCGCCCGGTGAAAGGCTCTACCGCACCGGCGATCTCGTCACCTGGGACGAGCGCGGAGAACTCGAGTTCCGCGGCCGCGCCGATGATCAGGTCAAGCTGCGCGGGCTCCGTATCGAACTCGGTGAGATCGAGGCGGTCCTCGCCGACTGTCCCGGCGTCGCACAGGCGGTCGTCGTCGTTCACACAGGCACGGTCGCGCGAATCGTGGCATATGCCGTGCCCCGATCGGGCGTTCTGCTGACCAATCGGGAACTGGAAGTCAGTGCGGCGCAGCGGCTGCCGAGCTATATGGTGCCGACCATCGTGCTGCTGGATCGGTTGCCGGTCACGGCGAACGGGAAGGTGGATCGACGGGCGCTGCCCGCACCGGTGTGTGTGGCGACCCAGTATCGGGCGCCTGTCACCCGCGCGGAAAAGGCTGTGGCCGAGGCATTCGCACAGGTTCTGGGAGTCGACGCCCCGGGCCTCGACGACGATTTCTTTGCGCTGGGCGGTGATTCGCTGACCGCGACGCTCGTAACGGCTCGAGTCGGCGCGGCGCTCGGGGTGGCGGCCGGAGTGCGGGAGCTGTTCGAGTCGAGCACGGTGGCCAGTTTCGCGGAGCGGGTGGGAGCCCGGGATCTCCTCGTGGACCGGGTACGGCCCGCGCCTCGGGAACGGCCGGAGCGGGTGCCGATCTCGCATGCGCAGCACCGGCTTTGGCTGCTGAATCGGCTAGATCCGGAGTCGGCGGCGTACAACATGCTGCTGTGCCTGCGGCTGACCGGCGCTGTCGATGTCAGCGCGCTGACGGCCGCACTGACCGATGTGGTCGGCCGCCACGAGGCCCTGCGCACATCGTTCCCGGAACTCGATGGCCTGGTCTGCCAGCAGATCTCGCCGGTGGACGCCGTGATCGCCGGGCTGGAACCGGAGCCGGTCGAGGCGGCGGACTTCGAGCGCACCATGGCCGACTTCGGCGACACCGGCTTCGATCTCGCTGCCGCACCGCCGATTCGGGTGCGCCTGCTGCGGGTCCACAATGACGACGACCGCCCCGATCATCACGTGCTCGCGGTGCTGGTGCATCATGTGATCGCCGACGGACTCTCGCTCGGCCCGTTCGCGCGTGATCTGGCAACCGCGTATACGGCGCGGGTGCGCAGCACTTCACCGGAGTGGTCACCCCTGCCGCTGCAGTACGCGGACTACACCCTGTGGCAACATGCCGTGCTGGGTTCCGATTCCGATCCGGAGTCGGAATTGTCCCGACAGCTCGGCCACTGGTCGGAGGTGCTGTCGGGGCTTCCGGTGGAATCGGCCCTGCCGCCGCATCATCCGCGTCCGGCGCACCCGTCGGGGCGTGCGGAGCGGGTGTGCACAGATCTTCCGGGCGATACCGTCCGGGGGTTGCAAGAGGTAGCACAACGGCATGGCGCGACCTTGTTCATGGTCGTCCATGCCGGGCTGGCGGTCGTGCTGGCCGCGATATCGGGCGGAAGCGATATCGCGGTCGGCACGCCGGTCGCCGGGCGGGGTGATGCCCGCCTGGACGACCTGATCGGCATGTTCGTCAATACGCTGGTACTGCGGGTGCCCGTGGATGCCGCGGAGTCGTTCGACGCGCTGCTGTCCCGCGTCCGGGATATCGATCTGAGCGCCTTCGCGCACGACGAGGTTCCGTTCGAACGCCTGGTGGAAGCCGCGCGGCTGCCGGGCTCCAGGTTCCGGCATCCGCTGTTCCAGGTCATGCTGTCGTTCCGCTCGGGTGGCCGCACCGAATTCGAACTGCCCGGACTGCGGGTGGAGTCTCTCGAAATGCCTTTACCCCTGGCCAAATTCGACCTCGAGTTCACGGTGGTCGAATCCCCGGCCGGGCTCTCGGTGACCGCGCAGTACGCCACGGATCTGTTCGACCGGAACGCAATGGAGGCGCTGACACAGCGGCTGGTCCGGGTCCTCGCCCACATCGCCCGGGATTCGGCGGTCGCCATCGGTGACATAGACCTGCTGGCGCCGGACGAACGGCGTGCGCTGCGGGACTGGAACGACACCAGCGAAGCCGTCGCGGTCACGTGGCCGCGGCTGCTCACCCGCGCGGCGGCCTACGCCCCGGACGCCGTCGCGGTGACGTGCGAGGGCGGTGCGCTGACCTACCGCGAGCTCGGCGCCCGCTCGAATCACCTGGCCCGCAAGCTGATCGCGCTGGGTATCGGCCCCGAGGACATGGTCGCGGTGGCACTGCCCCGTTCCCTCGAATGGGTGGTGGCGGTCTGCGCGGTGGCGCACGCGGGTGCGGCGTATCTTCCCGTCGATTCGGCCGCGCCCGCCGAGCGCATCGCACTCGTGCTGACCGATTCCGGTGCGGCCGTGGGTATTACCGTGGCCCGCAGGCAGGCGGATCTGCCCGCTCTCGCTGGCGGCGAGTGGCTGATCATCGATCCGGAGGAGCCGGTCGAGCCGTCCCCGAAGCCGATCACCGATGCCGACCGCGTGCGTCCGCTGCGCCTGCAGCATCCGGCCTATGTCGTGTACGCCTCCGGATCCAACGGAAACCCGAAGGCCGCCACCATCACCCACGCCGGCCTGGCGAATGTGGTGGTGACCCAGGCGCAGCGCTGCGACTCCGATCCCGATATCCGGGTGCTCGCGGTCGCCTCCCCGGGCTTCGACGCCTCGGTGTGGGAACTGCTGCTGGCCTTGGGTTCCGGCGCCACCCTGGTGGTCGCGCCGCCGTGGGCCTACGCCGGTGACGCCCTGCTCGACCTCATGGACCGCGAGCGCATCACACACGCCATGCTCACCCCGCGGGTGCTGGCCACCCTCGAGGCGCCGGAGCGACTTCCGCACCTGCGATTGCTCGCCACCTCCGGTGCGGCGTGCCCACCGGAACTGGCCGGAATCTGGTCCGCCGGGCGCTGTTTCATCAATGCCTACGGCCCGGCCGAGGCCACCCTCTGGTCCACCGTCAGCCGTCCGCTGCGGGCCGAGCCCGCGGTGTCCATCGGCGGCCCCGTCGTCGGCGCGCGCTGCTACGTGCTGGACAACCGCCTGCGGCCGGTCCCGCCGGGCGCGATCGGTGAAGTGTACGTAGCCGGAACAGGTCTGGCGCGCGGCTACCATCGCAGGCCGGGACTGACCGGCGGCCGCTTCGTGCCGAACGGCTTCGGCGCACCGGGCGAACGCATGTACCGCACCGGTGATCTCGGCTCCTGGCGCACCGACGGCGAGCTGGATTACCACGGCCGCAATGACGTCCCGCCCGAACCGATCCGATCCGGTGCGGAGGTCCGGGCACCGCGTTCGGCGCTCGAAGAGTCGGTGGCGCAGGTGTTCACGCAGGTCCTCGGACTCGACCGGATGGGCGTCCTCGACGACTTCTTCGCGCTCGGCGGCGATTCGCTCAGCGCCACCCGCAGTGTCGCGCTGCTGCGCGAGGCGGGGTGGGAGCTCGACCTGCGCGACGTGTTCGACGAGCCCACCGTGGCGGGCCTGGCCGCCGTGTTGCGCACACGCGGGCGCACCGCGTCGACCGTTCCGCTGATCACCGGTCCACAGGAGCGATCCGAGCGAGTCCCGCTCTCGTTCGCGCAGCAGGGCATCTGGCTGCTCGACCGCCGTGGCGCGGGCGCGGCCTATCACCTTCTGCTGGCCGTGCGCCTGACCGGTGCGCTCGATGTGGTGGCCCTGGCCGCCGCCGTATCCGATGTGGTCCACCGGCACGAGGCGCTGCGCACCTACTTCCCCGAGCACGAGGGGGTGCCGTATCAGGCGGTGTCGCACGAGGACGTCGGCGCGCTGGAAATGCGGCGGATGCCCCCGATCCGGTTGCAGCGGGCACTGGCCCAGTTCGAGGCCGCACCTTTCGATCTCGCGGTGGCGCCGCCGATCCGGGTGCGGCTGTACGCGGTCGATTCCTCCATACAACCCGCGGCGTTCGCCGGTACCCGCGGGCAGTCCGAGTGGGTGCTGGCCGTAGCCGTGCATCACGTCAACGCGGACGGTTATTCGCTGGGTCCGCTCACGCGCGACCTCGCGGCGGCCTACCTCGCCCGGGCCACCGGCGGCGAACCGCAATGGCCCGCACTCCCCATGCAGTACGCGGACTACTCGCTGCGCCGGCACGCCGCCCTGGGTACCACCGCCGACCCCGATTCGGAGCTGAATCGGCAGCTGGAGCACTGGGTTCGGGTGCTCGCCGACGCCCCTGCCGAACTCCCGCTGCCCCTCGATCGCCCGCGCCCCGAATCCGCCGGATACAGCGGTGACTGCGTCGAATGGTCCGTGCCGCAGGGGATTACGTCCACCCTGCGGGATATCGCGCGCGAACACCGGGCTTCACTGTTCATGGTCGTCCATGCCGCCCTGGCGGTACTGCTGGCGAAACTCTCCGGGACCGGCGACATCGTCATCGGCACGCCGACGGCCGGTCGCGACGCCTCCGGTCTGGACGAGCTCGTGGGCATGTTCGTCAATCCTGTTGCCCTGCGGACTGTCATCGATGCCGACGAATCGTTCGCCCAGCTGCTCGACCGGGTGCGCGATACCGATGTCGAGGCCTTCGTGCACGCGCAGGCGCCCTTCGAATGCATTGTGGACGCACTCGGCCTGACCCGTTCGGCCGCACGGCATCCGCTGTTCCAGGTGGTGCTGGCCTTCCAGAACTTCGGCACGCCGCAGCTGCACCTGCCCGGGGTCCGGGTGGAGCCGATTGCGCCGCCGCCGCGTACCGTGCGCGTCGATCTGGAATTCGACATCGCGGAGGTGGATGCCCACCTCGCCGTCGAACTGCGGTACGACACCGCGCTTTTCGACCGGGACAGCGCTGAATCCATACTGCACCGCTTCGACCTGCTGCTCGCCCAGGTGGCCGCCGACCCGGCACGACCGGTGCGCACCTTCGATGCGCTCGGCGCGGACGAACGCCGCCGAGTCCTATACGACTGGAACAAGACCGGCGGCGCGACCCCGACCAATCTTCCAGGTCTGATGGCTCGTGCCGTCGCTCTGGCGCCGGATACCGCAGCGGTGGTGTGCGGTGATCGCACCCTGACCTACCGAGCGCTCGACGAGCAGTCGAATCGACTGACCCGCGCGCTGATTCGGCGTGGCATCGGCCCGGATTCCACCGTGGCCGTGGCCCTGCACCGTTCGATCGACTGGCTGGTCGCGCTGTGGGCCGTGGCCAAATCGGGCGCGACCTACCTGCCGATCGAACCGCGCCATCCGCGGCAGCGCATCGAGCGCATGCTCTCGGATTCCGGTGCGACGCTGGGCATTACCACTGAGGCTATCGGCATCCGGCCGGGCTGGCTGCTGCTGGACGATCCGGCACTGCGCGCCGAACTCGCCGCCGCCTCCGGCTCCACCGTGTGCGCCGCCGAGCGCCCGCGCCGTTTACGCCTGCTCGATGCGGCCTACCTGATCTTCACCTCCGGTTCGACCGGTGTGCCCAAGGGTGTGGTGACTACTCACGGCGGCCTCGCCAACATTGTCGGTGCGCAGGCGAAACACTGTGCCCCGAAGCGCGATTCGCGCGTTCTCGGGCTGGCCTCGCCGAGCTTCGACGCCTCGCTCTGGGAGGTGCTGCTGGCGGTGGGCGCGGGCGGCACCCTCGTCCTTGCCGCGGCGGAGGTGTTCGGCGGGACCGAGCTGACGGATCTACTGCGCCGCGAGCGCATTACGCACGCCTTCATCACCCCCGCGGTCCTGGCCGGAATGGACCCGGCGGACCTGGAAACCCCGGGCGCGGAGTCGGTACCGCGGGTACTCGTCACCGGCGGTGAGGTGGTGGCCCCGAACCTCGCCGCGCGCTGGTCGGCCGGTCGCAGGCTGCTCGTTGCCTACGGTCCCTCCGAGGCCACCATTATTTCGAATCTGAGTGCCCCGTACGCGCCGAACGACCCGGTGACACTGGGCGGTCCGGCAATGGGGGCGCGCTGCTACGTCCTCGACGGCCGCCTGGCACCCGTGCCGGTCGGCGTCGCGGGGGAGCTGTACCTGGCGGGTCCGGGCGTGGCACGCGGATATCGATCCGCTCCGGCGCTGACCGCGACCCGCTTCCTCGCCGATCCCTTCGCGCCCGGCCGCATGTACCGCACCGGTGATGCGGTCCGCTGGCGGGCCGAGGGCACGCTGGAATTCATCGGCCGCACCGATGCCCAGGTGAAGGTGCGCGGTATGCGCATCGAGCCGGGCGAGATCGAAGCCGCGGCGTTGAGCGCGGCCGGGATCACGCAGGCGGTGGTCGTGATCCGCGAGGACAACCCCGGTGAACAGCGCATTGCCGCCTATGTGACGGGTCGGAGCGTGGACGTCGGCCGGGTCCGCACGGCGGTCGCGCAGCAGCTGCCCGACTACATGGTGCCCTCGGTGTTCGTGGTTCTCGAGCGGTTGCCCCTGACCGCCGCCGGCAAGGTGGATCGTGCCGCACTGCCCGCACCCGCCGCCGAGCCGGCGCCGTTCCGTGCACCGCACACTCCCGCGGAACATGCGGTGGCGCAGGCCTTCTCCGAGGTTCTGCATGCCACCCGCGTCGGCCTGGACGATGACTTCTTCCTGTTGGGCGGCAATTCGCTCAGCGCCACCCGGGTGGCGGCGCGATTGGGCGCGGCACTGGGGATCGGGGTGCCGGTGCGGGCGGTATTCGACGCCTCGACGGTGGTGGAACTGGCTGCGCGCCTTGCCGTTTCGGCAGCGGTCGCGCGCCTGCCCCTGGTGGCCGTGCCGCGCCCGGACCTCGTGCCGCTGTCCTTCGCCCAGCAGCGACTGTGGCTGCTCAACCGGCTCGATCCCGATTCCGGCGCCTACAATATTCCGCTGGTCCTGCGCCTGGAAGGGCGAGTGGATGTGGCGGCACTGGTGTCGGCGCTGCGGGCGGTCGCGGCGCGGCACGAGGTGCTGCGCACGTACTACCCCGAGATCGACGGTGTGGCCTGTCAGCGCGTCGTGGCCAGGGAGCCGGCGCTCGATATCCGTACCGTCCGTCCGGCG
Source organism: Nocardia sp. NBC_01327 (assembly GCF_035958815.1). Classification (NCBI taxonomy): domain Bacteria; kingdom Bacillati; phylum Actinomycetota; class Actinomycetes; order Mycobacteriales; family Nocardiaceae; genus Nocardia; species Nocardia sp. NBC_01327. The sequence goes on from NZ_CP108383.1 coordinate 1,355,840, forward strand.
CGAGTGGCCGCGACGCTCGAGGAATACTGCTCCGCGCCTTTCGATCTGAGTGCGAAGCCGCCGCTGCGCGCGGGATTGTTCGCGGTGGGGGCGGCGGTCGAGCGCGCCCAGGAGTGGCGGCTGGTCTTTGTCGTGTACCACGCGAATGCCGATGGATTCTCGCTCGCGCCGCTGGCCCGCGATCTGGCCGAGGCGTATTCGGCCGGGCGGCACGGGAAGTACCCGTCGTGGACGCCGCCTGTGGTGCAGTATGCCGACTACACACTGTGGCAGCGATCGATGCTTGGCTCAGCCGACGATCCGGAATCGGAGATGTCGCGCCAGATCGACTACTGGACAACCACTCTCGCGGGACTTCCGGCGGAACTCGGACTTCCGACGGATCGCCTCCGTCCGCCGGTGGCCTCGCAGTGCGGCCGGACCGTATCGTCGGTGATTCCGGAATCGACGGTGCGGGCCCTGCGCGAACTCGCGTGGCAGCACGACGCCTCGCTGTTCATGACGCTGCACGCCGGGCTGGCCCTGCTGCTCGCGGCCTGGTCGGGCACCGACGATATCGCGATCGGCACCCCGGTGGCGGGACGCGGAGCGGCGGAGCTCGACGAGCTGGTCGGCATGTTCGTCAATACCCTGGTGCTCCGCACGGAAGTTGCTGCCGCCGAATCGTTCTCGACGCTGCTGGAGCGGGTGCGCAGTCTCGATCTCGCCGCGTTCGCGCACACCGACCTGCCCTTCGAGCAGGTGGTGGACGTGCTCGATCCGCCGCGCTCGCGTGCCCGCCATCCGCTCTTCCAGGTGGTCCTGGCCCTGCAGAATCTCGATCCCGTGCGCCCGGAGCTCTCCGGCCTGCACGTCGAACCGGTGCTCCTGCCCTCGGTGACCTCGCGCTTCGACCTGGAATTCACGGTGACCCAGGCGGATTCCGGGCTCGGTCTCGAGGTGCAGTACGCCACCGAGCTTTTCGACCACGACACCATTGTCGCGCTGGTCGAGCGCTACCTCCTGCTGTTGCAGCGCGTCACCGTCGAACCGCACACGCCCACCGCGCGCATCGGCCTGCTCAGCACCGCGGAGTACCGCCGAACCGTGCTGGATTGGAACGACACAGACGGCGACAGCGCCGATCTGCTGCTGCCCGATCTGCTGGCGGCGGCGGTCCGGCGCGCACCCGATGCCGAGGCCGTGCGCCGCGGCGACCTGGTCCTCACCTACCGCGAGCTCGACGAGCGCTCCGACCGGATCGCCCGGTGGCTGACGACGCGCGGCGTCGGTCCGGAAGATGTGGTGGCGCTGGGCATGTCGCGCTCACCGGCCTGGGTCGTGGCGTGCTGGGGCGTGACCAAATCGGGTGCGGCCTTCATGCCCGTCGATCCGGGATTCCCCCGGGCCCGCATAGCGAACATGCTCGATGAGGCAGACGTGCGCGCTGTGGTGACCACCGACGGTGAGAGCGTTGCCTTCAGCACGCAGCCGGACGTCGAGGTGCTCGCTCTCGATGCGGAGGGATCGAGTCCCGCACTGCGGCAGCAGGAATCGTGGCAGCGGGAATCGCGGCAGCATGGACCACGACAGCACCTCGGCACGGCCGCCTACGTCATTCACACCTCAGGCTCCACCGGCCTGCCCAAGGGCGTGGTGGTCACCCACGCCGGTCTCGCGAATATGGCCGCCGCGCAGCATCGGTACATCGGCGCGGATGCGCGGTCTCGCATATTGTGCCTGGCCACACCGAGTTTCGACGTGTCGGTATGGGAGCTGGTGCTCGCGGCCGGGGCCGCCGCCACCCTGCTGGTCGCTCCACCGGACGCGTACGCGGGCACGGAACTCACGCTGCTCATGCGTCGTGAACGAGTCACTCACGCCTTCGTGACGCCCGCCGTGCTGGCCTGCACCGATCCGGCCGATCTACCCGGGCTGTCGGTGGTGCTCACCGGCGGTGAAGCCTGCCCACCGGCGGTGGCTTCCGCCTGGGGCGCGGCGCATCGGCTGCTCAATGCCTACGGCCCGACCGAGGCGACGGTCATCGCCACCATGAGCCGGGCGCTCGACGGTGACCATGCCATCACCATCGGCGAACCCGTGGTCGGGATGCGCTGCTATGTGCTCGATCGCAGTCTGCGCCCCGTGCCGATCGGCGCCACGGGTGAGCTGTATCTCGGCGGGCCCGCGGTGGCGCGTGGCTATCTGGGCCGATTCGGCGCCACGGCAGCATGTTTCGTCGCGGACCCGTTCGGTCCCGCCGGTGCGCGCCTCTACCGCACCGGGGATCTTGTCACCTGGTCCGCCACCGGCGAGCTGATCTATCAGGGCCGCACCGATTTCCAGGTCAAGGTGCGCGGGGTACGCGTGGAACTCGGCGAGATCGAGGCCGCGGTGGCGGCCGCGCCAGGTGTGGCGCAGGTGGTGGCGAGCTGTGCCGAGAATCCCGGCGGTGCCGCGCTGATCGCGTACGCGGTACCGGAATCCGGCCGCACGCTGGACCCGGCGGAGCTCACTGCGGCTGCGGCACAACGTCTTCCGGACTACCTGGTGCCCGCTGTGGTCGTCCTGGACCGGCTGCCACTGCTGACCAACGGCAAGGTCGATCGGGCCGCGCTGCCCCTGCCGCCCGTCGTGAGCACCGGTTTTCGCCCGCCGGAGACCGCGGCCGAAGCGGCGGTGGCCGCGGCCTTCGCCGAAATCCTCGGCCTCGAGCAGGTCGGTCTGGACGATGACTTCTTCGTGCTCGGCGGCAATTCGCTCACCGCCGCCCAGGCCGTCTCGCGCTTGCCCGGCACGGTGGCGCTGCGAGATCTCTTCGAGGCGCCGAAGGTTGCCGCGCTCGCCCTGCGACTGTCCGAAAATCCCATGGCCGCAGGCGAAGACGAGTCGCTGTCGGTGGTTCTGCCGCTGCGCCGCACGGGCCTGGAGACACTCTTCTGCATCCACCCCGGTGGCGGTGTGGCCTGGCCGTTCGCTGGTCTGCTCGCACACCTGGATCCGGAGATCTCGCTCTACGGCATCCAGGATCCCTGGGTGGTCGGGGGAGTCCCGCCGCTGGCCTCGCTGGACGAGTACGCCGATCGCTATCTCGCCGAGATTCTCCGGGTACAGCCGACGGGGCCGTATCGCCTGCTGGGCTGGTCCCTCGGCGGTCGCATCGCCCACGAGATCGCGGTGCGGTTGCAGAGTCTCGGGGCGGAGGTGGCGCTGCTCGCTCTCATGGACACCGCCGTCACCGACGGCACTCCCGGACAGCGGTCGGCCGATACCGAGGCCGCCTGGCGTGAGCTCCGCGGCATGGAATCCCTGGTACGCGCGGCCGGAAGCCTCCCGCCGGAACTGCTCGAACGCGCGAAAGCCGCACTGACGCGACAGGTTCCGGGCGCACCGAGCGGTAGGTTCTGCGGCGATCTGCTGCATTTCACGGCCATCAGGGAACAGGCCGGGGGACGCGGGGCCGCCCGGAGCTGGGAGGAGCACATCACCGGGACGGTCACCGATGTCCCCGTCTATGCCACGCATATCGGTATGGCACAGCGAGATCCACTGCGCCACATCGGATTGACGCTCGCCGAGCGATGGGCGGTGCCGGTGGTCGCTACAGCCCCGGCACTGTGACGAAGACGGCGCAGGCGCTGTCCTGCCGGAAGAAGACATCGCCCGGCGGGCTGCGGTACGCGTCCACGTGCGAGTCCGGCAGCCAGGTGTAGTCGACCAGGCGCAGGGGGAGCGGCCCGGCCGGTGCGGTCAGCTCCACCTCGATGCCGTCGGCGGTCGGCGCCTCGAAGCGAAAGCCCTTGTCCGGCACCGGTGTCACCTCGCGCCCGGCCACATGCAGCGTGGTGATGGCCGATTCCCAGCGCAGCTCGATCCGGGTGGCCCCGCGCGTCGACCGCAGCCGCAGGCGAATGGTGCGCTGCCCGGAATCGGTGGTGTTCGAGACGATCTCGGCCACCGGCGGCGACAGGGCCTGTGCCGGTGCGGGCCCGCTGGATACCGCACTCGCCCACAGACCGGAGAACGGTGCGCCGGGTGCACCCTCGCCCACGAAGTTCCGCGTCCAATCGTCGGGGGCGAGGCTCGACACCCACCGCGCCTCGTGCCGATCGGCATCGAGTGCGTACCCCAGCTCGGTAATGCGCGGATGCTGGTCGTCATAGTGATCCACCGCCAGCCCGGCGCCGGCCAGCGCGACGGTGACCGCCAGCGCGGTGACCGGAATCGTCCAGCCGCGCCGGGTCGGCCAGGACCGGCTGAGTGTCAGCGTCAGCAGCCCGCCGAGCAGCATGATCAGCGGCGAGGCCAGGAACGGTGCGGTGAGCAGTCCGGCCTGCACCCCGGACCAGGCGGTGCCGCCGAGGAATACCGCGGCGGGCAGCAGAAATACGGTGAGCGCCGACAGCCGCCAGCGATCGGGCAGCAGGAAGGTGACGGCCACCCCGAAGGCCGCCGCGCAACCGGGCAGTACGAACATCTCGGCGGCCGCCGGAGAGTAGACGGCGGTCCCCGCGCCGACCACAACCGTGGCTGTCAGCAGTCCGATCGGCGGGGCCGTGGCCCCGAACAGGCGGTGCGCCACGGCATAGGAGGCGGCCAGTGCGCATACGCACAGCACGATCATCGAGCCCTGGAAGAACTCCGGCCGATAGGGATCCACCGGAAACCCGCGATATGCGGGCCGGATGGCCTGCACCGCCCACCACAGCCCGTATGTCGCGCCGACCGCGAGCGGAACGGTCACCAATGCCAGTGCGGTGGCGCCGATTACGCCCTTGATCGAGGCTTCCCCGCTGTGCCGCACCTGCCGGATCACCCAGGCCACCGCCAGCAGCGCCAGCACCGCGAACGCAATGATCAGCCACGGCGGCGAAACGATCAGGACGCCGAAAGGCAGTGTGAAATAAGCCGGATTCGACTGGTTGGACGTGTCGGCGAGATCGCGCTCGCCGAAATCCCGTGCCAGCGCGAGCGCATTGTCGCCCACCTGCTGCACGGTCGCGAGATTCACATGCTCCGGATCGTCCTTGGGGTTGTGGTAGTACGCATTACGTCCGGCATAGGCCCAGTCCAGCACCCGCAGCCCGCCCGGCTTGAACGAGACGAAATCGGTGGTGCTGGAGACGCCCGCCCCGGCCAGGGTGGTGGTCAGGGAATCGGTATTCGGATGCGGGGCGGCCTGTGCCCCGCCCATGAGCCCGCCGTCGGGCCGGGTGATCCGCCACAGCAGCGGCGGCCCGCCCGCACCGCGCGCATCGTGATTGATCACCACACCGTGCCTGTCGTAATCACCGGCCGCCACAAAGGCTTCCGCGCCCAGCAGCCCCGGTTCCTCACCATCGGTGATCAGCGCGACCACATCATTGCGCAGACCGGTCTCGCTGTCCCGCAGCGCGCGCACGGTTTCGAGGATGGCGGCGACCGCGACCCCGTCGTCATTGGCGCCAGGGCCGGACGGCACCGAATCATAATGTGCGACAAGGTATACGGTGCCGGTCGAATTCGTGCCGGGCAGCCGGGCCACGATATTGGAGATTCGGCCCAGCCCGGCCTCGCCGTGCTGGTACGTGCCGGGCCAGCGTCCGACGCCCTCTCGAATATCGGTCTGCAGACCGAGCTTTCGGAGTTCCCCGGCGAGATAGTCACGGACGCGGTCGTGTTCGGCGCTGCCGACCGGATGCGTCGTATGCGCGATCTCCTGCACGGTCCGGAAGGCGCGCCCGGCGCTGAACGCATCGTTCGGCGCGGAGTCCGCCCGATATCCGTGCGGCTGCTGCTGCCAGGCGGTGGCCACCACCACCGCCAGCAGTACTGCGAATGCCAGAAACCCGGAAAGCCCTCGTCCCACCCGCATGGATCCGATAGTAGTCAGGCCTGCTGGGTCGGCAGCACGATCAGCTGACGCAGATTCACGCGCGCCGGACGGCTGGTGGTGTACGCGATGAGGTCGGCGATATCGTCGGCGCTCAGCGCCTCGAGCGCGGTGAACATGCCGTCGAGCTGACCGCTGAGCTCCGGATTGTCGATGTGCGTGCCCAATTCGGTATCGGTCAGGCCGGGCTCGATATTGGTGACCCGCACCCGGCGCGGCCCCAGCTCGGTCCGCAGACTGCTCGACAGGTGGGTGAGCGCCGCCTTGGTCGCGCCGTACACCGCGTAGTCGGGGAAGGTCACATGCGCGCCGATGGAGGAGATATCCACCAGATCGGCGGTGCGCCCGGCGTCGGCCGCCGCCAGCAGATCCGGTACGAAGGCGCGAATGATGCGCAGCGCACCGGTGATATTGGTATCGATCATCCCGACCCATTCGTCCTCGCGGCCCGCGGCAATCGGATTGGGCAGCATGACACCGGCCGCGTTGACGACCAGATCGACCGGGCCGAATGCCTCGTGCACCCGTGCCGCGGCGGCGCTCACGCTCGCCGGATCGGTGATATCCACCGCGACGGCCAGCGCGGTGCCGCCGTCCGCCTCGATCTTGGCGGCCAGGGTCTGCAGCCGGTCCGCGCGGCGGGCCAGCAGGGCGACCCGGGCGCCGCTGCGGGCCAGCAGCAGTGCGGTGGCCTCGCCCATCCCGCTGGCGGCCCCGGTGATGACGGCGGTGCGGCCGGCCAGGTTCTCGTAGCTCATTTTCCAGTCTCCTTCGCTGTGGTCTGTACTCATCCTGGACAGCGGCGAAGGGGTCAGCGAGGGGTCCGGTTTTCCTGGGTCCGGCAGTACCAGGATGGAACTTTTAGGCTGAGGGGCATGCACACCGATCTCGGCGAATTCCTGCAATCACGGCGCGCCCGCATTCAGCCGTCCGACGCCGGGCTGCGCGAATACGGTCGCCGCCGGGTCCCGGGTCTGCGACGCGAGGAGGTGGCGCAGCTCGCGGGGGTCAGCGTCGACTACTACATCCGGCTGGAACAGGGGCGCGGCCGCAATGCCTCCGATGCGGTGCTCGATGCCGTCGCGCGGGCGCTGCGCCTGACCGATTCCGAACGTGTGCACCTCTACGCGCTGGCCCGGCCCACCGGCGGTCTTCTCCCCAGTACGCCAGGCGTGTACCGGGATTCGCTGCGCCCGGGTGCGCGGCTGCTGCTGGATGCCATCGTCGCACCGGCTTTCGTACTGGGTCGCCGCATGGATGTGCTGGCCTGGAATGCCCTGGCGGACACCATCTCCGGATTCTCGGCCCTGCCCGAGGCGGAGCGCAATCAGGCCCGCTCGCTGTTCCTGGATCCGGCGGCCCCGCAGTTCTATCCCGACTGGGAGATCGTGGCGGCCGAGACCGCCGCCTTCCTGCGCCGCGATGCCGGACTGCATCCGGATGATCCGGAACTGCTGCTTCTGGTGGAGGAGCTGTCCCGCCGCAGCGAGGCCTTCCGGCGCATCTGGGCCGATCATCCGGTGAAGGAGAAGACCTACGGCGCCAAGCTGATTCAGCACCCCGTCCTGGGCACGCTCGACTTCGGTTACGAGACCCTGCTGCTGCCCGGCGATCCGGATCAGTTGCTCGTCGTCTACACCGCGGTTCCCGGTTCGCCGACCGCCGCGGTGCTGGCCGATCTGACGGCGGGCAACTCCGTCGCACCGCGCTGAGGTGCGTGGATGACGGCACAGCACCAGGCTGATATCGACTGCACGGCTTCCCGGCCGCGCACCCTTTCACGTGGTAGACCGGCTGTATGACGGAGGCGGTCGGCAACGGCGCCGAGCCCTCGGCAGCAGGGCGCGCGGCGCCCACGGCAGCGGGGCGTTCGGCGGAATTCTGGGGTTACCTCATGTGGGGCCTCGCGGGACTGGCGATTGCCGTCCCCGAACTGGCATCGGTATTCCGGTTGGCGGACTGGCCGACCATTTCATCGACGATCGGGCATCTACAGTCCCAGCACGCGTGGGTGCGTCTGATCGTGGTGTTCGTCATCGTGGTCCTGGCGTATTACGCGGTGCCGCAATTGACGATGAATCCCGATCCGGCGCCCAGCACCGTCGGGGGCCGGCCGGTGACCGCGAATGGCCGTATCACCACGAACAATGCGCCGGTCCAGCTGCTCGGGGTGGGATATCTGGTGCTGGCCGCGGTGGTCTTGATCTTCGGCGTGCTGTTCGCGGCCGGTGCGCGGCATATGGATCCGAGTACCTACCTGGGCGCCTATGTGCTGTACGGCCTGATCGCGCTCGTCTGGGTGGTGATTCCCAGCGTGCTGTCGCTGGTGTTCAGCCGCGATGTCCCGTTCCCCACGCTGTTCCGCACCATCGGCTATCTGGAGCGGCGGGCCCATCCGTTCGCGGCGGTTCTGCTCGCGCTGCTGGTGGTGCTGCTCATTCATCTGGCCTTCTACCCGTGGCCGCGGGTGATCGCGTAGCGCCGGGAAGTCTTTCCGTCGCTATCATCGCAATCGTGCGTGCATTGTCGGGAAAAGTGAGTGCGGCGCTGCTGGCCGCGCTGCTGCTCTCCGCCTGTGGCACGCAGAGCAGGGATGCTCCCGCTGCCGCACCCGCCAGTTCCGCGCCGCAGGTGGCCGCGCCGTCGGTGGATGTCGGGCTCTGCGGTTCGGCGGACGCCGGTCAGGTCGGCACCCGATCCGGGCTCGGCGAGATGACCCTCGTCTCGAGTGACGCCCTGCTGTGCCGCTGGGAGGCGCAGGACGGGTCGAGCGTCACCTTCCGCTGGTTCCGGGGCAGCCCGATCGACCAATATCACAGTGACACAGCGGCTTCCGTCAAGCGGGATGGTATAGACATCGTCGGCCGCTCCGGATACAGCTGGCGCACTGCGCATTCCTGCGAGGCGGCGGTGCCCACCGGGGACGCCGATTTCATCGCCTGGACAGTCGATTCCGCCGTCACCACGCCCGATGCCGCCTGCGCGGCCGTCGATCGGCTGGCCTCGGCGACTCTGGCAAAGGGGTGAATCCCGTGCTCACCAAGACAATTGCGGCGGTGGCGGTAGCCGTCGCGGCCCTCGGCGTCGTGACCGGATGCTCGAGCCATCAGCAGGACACCGCAGTACGCTCGGCCGACGATCCCGACCTGCTGGCCGGGTGCGGGCCACTGCCCGACCAGGTCATCGCCACCACCCTGCACGTGCCGTCGGTGCATCAGCAGAGCGCGCCGACCATCTGCAACTGGGTCGGCGATTACCCGGCCGGCGGCACCGTGGGTCTGACCTACGCCTGGCTGCGCAATGACAATCTGATGACCGAAACCAAGGTGGCCGGTGATTTCGGCTATCAGATCGAGCGGGTGGTGATCAAACACTTCGCGGGTATGTACGTGCGGGACCCGAACGATCCGGGCAGCTGTGCGGTGACCATTTCCGATACCGGAATAGTCACCTGGTGGGTGCACAATCGCCGCCACACCGCACAGCCGGACCCGTGCGCCGCCGCCATGAGCCTCATGCAGGCGACGCTGGCGATCGACGGTGTGTGATCAGCCGGTGATGGCCTGGAAGATCTTGACGCCCACCAGGATCACCGCCACCAGCAGATAGCCGCGCAGCGCGAGCATGCCCGTCATCCGCGCGGTACTGAACACCGGACGCTCCAGCGTATGCAGCGCCGGGGTGCGCCAGGTGTCGCGATCCTGCTCCACGATCGCCTTGCGCTCGGCACGGGTGAGCGGGGTCGCGTCCAGTTCCTCGATCTGATCCGGGTCGATATCGCCGAGTTCCTTTGCGGTGCGCTCGATTTCGCGCCGCCTGGTGATCCGCCAGCTGATCAGCATGCCCGCGCCGCCGAGCAGGCCGACGGCCACCCCCGCGCCGAATCCGATTTCGAGGGCGCCGGTGGTCAGACCGGGGAAGAAGGTCGCGGCGGTGAGCGCCAGCGACAGCAGCACCAGCGACCACACGATGACACCCGCGACAATGTTCTGCCGCACGGTGTTCACCCAGGGCCCGAGCACCGCCCGGTCATTGCAGAGCAGCACCAGAAACACTGTGGCGGAAGGCAGTAGGACACCGGCCAGCGCCTGCACGCCCTGGGTCAGCAGGCCCAGCACATGATCGGGGCTGAAGGACACCGCGGCCGCGATCGCCAGCAGCGCCGCGTATCCCGCGTAGAACATCGGCGCTTCGCTGATCTTCCAGTGCAGCGAATGCCGCTTGCCCAGCGTGTCGCCGAGGGCGTAGGTGGTGGCCAGGCCGACGGCATTCGCGCCGATGAGCGAGGCGTCGAACAGCAGGATGGCGAACAGCGCGCCGACGGTCTTGCCCATGTGATCGGACAGGCTCTGGGCGACCGTCCCGGCGTCGGCGAAGTTGCCGATGGCATCGGTGCCCGCGAGACCGAAGGCCGCGGCGGCCATGATGGCGATCGCACCGGCCATGACCACCACGATGCCGATCCACAGGTCGATGCGCTCATAGCGGATCCAGCGCGGGGTGATGCGCTTGTCGACGATATTGGACTGCTGGAAGAACAGCTGCCACGGCGCGACGGTGGTGCCGACAATGGCGACGATCAGCAGCAGCAGTGTGGAATTCAGCCCGCCCGGGAACGAGGGGATCAGACCGTGGGCGGTGTCGCGCACGCTCGGGTGCACCATGAAGGCCAGGGGGAACATGACGATGTTCACGGCGATGAGCCCGAAGAGGAAGCGCTCCCAACGCCGGAACGAACCGCCCGCCACCATGGCGAACAGCAGCACCGCCGCCAGTGGCACCGAAATGCCCTTGGGCAGGCCGAAATAGCCCAGCGCCATGGAGACGCCGATGAATTCGGTGACGATCGTCAGCGCGTTCACGATGAACAGATCACCGACGCTGAACGCGCCCCAGAACTTTCCGAAGCGGTCGAAGATCAAGCGCGCGTGGCCGACTCCGGCGACCGCGCCCAGCCGCACCACCATCTCCTGGTTGACGTACAGCACCGGGATGAGCAGCAGCAGCGTCCAGACCAGGGCCATGCCGTAGTTCTGTCCGGCCTGCGCGTAGGTGGCCACGCCGCCGGCGTCATTGTCGCCGACCATGACGATGAGGCCGGGGCCCATGATCGCGAGCAGCATGCGCACCCGCTGCTTGCGGGTGCGCCCCTCGAGGGTGTCGTGCTGGCCGATACTGCCCAGCGCGCCGACGATATCGCCCACGTGGGCGGAGTCCATGGTGGCGGAGGTGGCGGCGGCTCCGGTGGGAGTCGCGGTGGTCACGGTACGGCGGTCGCCGCCATTCGAGAAGAAGGCCATTGCCGTTCCCTCGCTTTCGACATCAGGTGTTGCGGGCGTGCGGAATCAACCCGGTCACCTGGCGATTTCGGGCACACCGAAACTGCTCGCGGCACATGCCTACCACGCCGCCGGCGCTGTGCCGGAGGGTCGAATGTGCTTGCGGGTCAGCCGATTACCGAAATGCGGCAAGCCGGGGACGAGACGAATTGGAAATCCGTACTCGGATACGGACTATCGCCGGAACTCATGTGTCGCCCCTCACCTCCTTGCCGCCGTGACGCGCGAGGGCGTCGTGAAATTCGTCGCGTCAGACCGCGCGGGCAAGGGGGAAACATGGCCACGCACAACGGCGTAGCCCTGCACCCCTCTCGTCAGAGCTTCGGCACTGTACGACGTATCCGGGGGCTCGCGGCCCGGGGAAGCCACTTTGGATCAACCCTTAATCCGGGCTGATCTGTCCTAACCCTGGGCGTCTCTCGACGTCGTCGGATCAGTGGCCTGTGTTCGTACAGGAGCCTCGCCTAGCGAGGTGCTGACTCGGCAATGTTGAGCGTGCTCGGAGCGAATGTCAACTTCAGCCCGGTCGGTTCGGTTCCCGGACTGCCCGTTGACAAGCCGGGCGTAAGGGTTTTGAAACCAGGCGGGAACAGCATGGGGACACCCTCATCGACCACCCCAGAAGGATTCCGAAGTCATGAAAGCGACACACTTTTCGACCGCCCTCGGTGCCGTCGCGGCGGCCGCCACGGCCCTCGCACTCAGCGCGGCGCCGGCGAACGCCGCGCAGCTCGACCAGTTCGTCTCACCGTCCGGGAACATCGGCTGCCTCATCGGGCCGCACGGTGCGGAGTGCGAGATCAGGGACCACAGCTACGCCCAGCCGGTGGCGCCGGTCAACTGCCACGGCGCGTACGGCGACGTGTTCTCCGAACAGGACGGGACCTACGCGCGGCTCAACTGCCACACCGATCAGCCCATCGACTTCCATTCTCGCGTAGTCGATTACGGCCAGCAGGTCCGCGAAGGCTCGATGGTGTGCAGCGTCACCATGCAGTACGTGGAATGCGCCGACGGCACCACCGGCCACGGCTTCAAGGTGGCGCGCGAGTTCTACAACATCTACTGAATTCGGTTACCGAACCGCCGTCCGGCTGTCCTCGACAATCGATTCGCAACTGCGGGCCACGGCGCGGCAGGTGGCGGCGGTGAGCGGATCCAGCAGCGGATTGTCGAGTCGGTTGCGCCAGTCCCGGATTGCGCGCAGGGCGGCATCGCGGCGCTGCGCCGGACCCGCGTTCGCCGGGAGGCCGAGCCGCTGGTGTGCGGAGATGCCCTTACCGCCGAGTACCCGGGTGGCGAGGTCGCGGTCGAGGTCGCTCAGCCGCGTCGCGCGAATGCTGGACAGTAGCCGAAGCTCGGTGAAGGTATGCGTATCGGCGAGAGCGCGATCCACCTGACGGGACAGCCCCTCGCTCGCCGGGTGGCGCGCGAGAATGCGCTGCAGCGAGGCCATCGCGGAATAGGCCTTGAGTTGTTCATTGCGCTGGCCGAATTGGCTGTGCAGGGTGCGGCGCAGGTCATCGAGTCCGCTGCGGCGCAGCAGCGCGGCGGCCAGCGCCGGTGCGTCGGCAATGCCCGCGTGAATCATGGAGACGGCCAGTCGAATGCCGAACAGGCCGAAGGAATTGACCAGCCGGGTGCGGTCGACCTCGGTCACCGGGAGATTGCTGGTGGGTGCGGTGAAGCGGGTGACGGAGATCAGGGCCGCCTCGAGATCATTGCGGGGGACCGCGGCCAGGGTGCGCAGGACGGTGAATTCGGCCTGGCGCAGCGTCTGGCCGCGCAGGGCGAGCAGACCGGACACCGGAATGAAGCTCTGGTGCAGACCCTGTAGTTCCGGCGCATCGGCCAGATCGCGGCTCAGGCGGTGGGCGGCGGCCAGGGGGTCGCCGTGGCCGCCGTCGATCTCATCGGCTCGGGACAGGACGCCGACAACGCCGAGCGGGCCGGTGCCGGTCGCCATTTGGTCCTGAATGTGTTGCAGCAGTTGGACATCGGTGTCGTGCAGATCGCGCATGAGGTAGACGATGGCGTCCGCCTCGCAGATCCCGTCCTCGGGGGCGAGCAGTGCCAGGGTGCGTTCGGAGACATCGCGCGAATTCGACGAGGTGCCGGGGGTGTCGATGATGGTGAAATCGTCGAGCAGTGAGGAGGGCCAGAAGACCTCGAGCTTTTCCACGCGGTCCGCGGTGACACCCAGGTCGAGGGTGAGCTGTCCGTCGGTGCGCAGCACCGGCAGCAGGCGCGGGCGGCCGTCGGCGGTGAGCTGGATGCGGGGGGTCGCCGATTGCTGGAACCAGGTCACCACGCGGGTGCACTCGGTCGCGTCGGTCGGCGCGATCTCATCGCCGATCAGGGCATTGAGCAGCGTCGATTTACCCGACTTGAGGGTTCCGGCGAGCGCCACCCGCAGCGGTTCTCCGAGTCGGCGCTCGCAGGCGGCCAATTCGGCATCGCACCCCGATCGCGGGCCGAATTCGGTACGGGCCGCGCGGATCAGCCGATGCGCCTCGGCCAGTTCTCGCCCGGTCACTGCGCCTCTCCCGCCTGGACCAAACCTGCTGCCTGCACGCGCAATTGGCGCAGATGGCCCAGATTGCCCTGGACCTGGGCAATGCGGGCCGCGCGCTCGCTTTCGTGCGTATTGCCGGCCTCCTGCGCGGCCTGCAGGGAATCGTTTGCGGAGCGGAGCATTTCGTCGGCCACCGTGGTGAAGTGGTCGCGCAGGGTGCGCTGCACATCGCGCAGGCGCTGCTTGGATTCCTTGCTGACCTGGAAGACGACCTCATCCATGAGCCGGGCCACGGCGAGCCTGGCCTCGGAACGGCGGCGGGCCTTGAGCGCCTTGTGATCCTCACGGAAAGTGTTGGCGCCGAGCAGCAATCCCGCGCCGATCGACCACGGGTTCACCAGGGCCAGTCCCAGCAGGCTTGTCGCCAGGCCGACCATCAGCACGCCGCCGTACGAACCGCGCAGGCTGGTGATGGCGCGCTGGACGACTCCGGCCTTGCCGCTCTCGAGCGCCTCCACCGAACCGAGCTGGCCGAGCAGCGCATCCGTGTCCGCGCCCGGCAGCGCCGGCAGCTGGACCTTGCCGTCCTCGCTGAATCGGTCGGCCACCTTGCCCGCGAGGTCGATCGAAAGCTGGTGCGCCAGTATGAAATTGTCCTCGACAGCGGCCGAGACCCGGCCGTTGATGCGCTCGCCGAACGCCTCCCACTGGCGGGCCGGATCGGACTTCATGATCTCCTCCTCGGCCTCGCGCACAATGGCGCGCAGCCGGTGGCGCAGATCGTGTTCGACGGAGACGGTCAATTCGGTGATGCCGTCGCCGAGGACGTACTGCCAATTCGCCGTGCGCTTGCGCAGGGCCTCGGCGGTATCGCGGGCGGTGCGGATGCGATCGAGGAGTTCCGCGCTGCGGGACGGGTCCTGCAGGGCGGTCAATTCCGAATTCAATGCCAGTGCAACGTGATCGGAGACGACGCGGACATCGTTGACGACGGATTCGCGGGCCAGCGCATCCGCTCGTGCGACGAGGTGATTGCGAATGAAGGCCTCGAGTTGCGGGATGCCGGATTCGACCTCGAGCATCTGATCGCCCAGGCGATGCGCGGTTTTGTGCATGGCCGAGGAGACCGGCAGGATCGGCAGATCCAGATCGGCATCGGTGAGATGCTTCCGATTGGCCTTCTGGATATCGGCCCAGCGGACATAGCTGTCGATCTTGTTGATCACGCCCGCCACCATCGGGCAGAGCTGGTGAATCTGTTGCAGGAAGCGAATTTCCGGCGCGGTGTACTCCTGGCTGGCATCGGAGACGAACAGCACCGCGTCGACGGTCGGCAGCATCGACAGGATCTCCGTCGCGCGCCGGGAACCGGCGCCGGTGACACCCGGCATATCGATGAGCACCACACCCTCGGCGAGCAGATCCACCGGCAGGGTCACCTCGGTCCGGCCCGCCTCGCCGACCTTCTTGGACTTCGACTCGCCGTATTCGACGATCACCGGCCCGGCCACCGGCCTCGGACCGCGAGTGCGTTCCGGGGCAGCCGCATTCGTGGAGCACACATCGGCCGCGACCAGGGCGTTGACCAGTGAGCTGATGCCCTTCTTGGACTGGCCGGTGACAACGATGCGCAGTCGTGCATCGCTGACCCGCTGCCGCGCCGACACCAGCCGGTTCGACAGATCGGTCCGGCCGACGGCATCGGTCACCGACCGCAGCTCATCGAGCAGCGCGGTCATCGAATCGGTCGAGGGGGAGAGTTTCCTCGCGGAAGCCGGGGTTGACGCGGTCACGCCGTTTCCTTTCATGCGCGGTGGCGGGGTGCTGTCCGGCCCGCCGCGTCGGACGCGGCGGGCCGGAGGGCGATCAGTGGTGCAGATCGGTGGTGGCGGAATGACTGGTATCGACCGTGCTGTGGGTCAGCGCGGTGCCGGCATCGGAGGTCAATCCGGTCGACAGACCGGAATCCGAGGTGGTCAACCCGGTGTGATCGGTGGTCGCGCCCGGATCGGCCGCCGTGACGTCGACCGGATGCGCTGCTGTCGCATCGACCGGGGCGACGGTGGTCGCGGCCGATACGTGATCCACCGGTGCCGGGGCGGCGGCCGGCGCCGGAGCGGCGGCCACGGTGGTGACCGGAGCGCTGGCCGCCGGTGCGGTGGTTGCCGCGTGTACCGCGTCCGAGGGGTTCGCAGTGCCCGCGGATGTTGTCGGTGCGGTGGTCGCATTGCCCGACAGCAGTGCGCCGGCATTGGCCGAGGCGTGCGGGGTGGTGCCCGCGCCCGTCGTCGCGCCGGTGCCCAGATCCGCGGTGGGTGCCGTCGCCGTGGTCGGAGCGGTGACCGGTGCGTGTGTGGGTTCCGTTGCGGGCGCGGCGCTTTGCGGCGCGACCGCGGCGCCACCGGCGGCCACTGCGGCGCCACCGGCCGCGGTGGTCGGTGCGATGGTGCCCGCGTGGGTGGGTTCCGTTGCGGCTGAGCCGATCTGGGAGCCGCCCGTTGCCGTCGTGCCGATCTGGGAACCCGCCGGTGCGGTCGCGCCGAGCTGCGGCGCTGCCGGTGCGGTGGTGACCAGGTGGGTCGGCGCGGCCGCTCCACCGCCGGTGGTCGAGGACACGGTGGTCGACGCCGCACCGAGATCGGCGGCCGGTGCGGTGACCGGATGCACCGAGCCGCTGGTCAGGGAGAACGAATTGGCGATCGCGGCAGGCTGCGGAGCTACCGCGGCCTGAGCCACCGTCCCCGAAATCGACTGTGCGGCAGCACTCGTCTGCACACCCGCCGACACCGGAGTCACCGCGATCGGCGCCACCGCATTCGCCGCGGCCACACCGGAGGCCGATGAAGCCGCCGACTGCCCGAAGTGCGCAGTCCCCACACTGCCCGACTGATTGAGGTTGGCACTCGAATTGGACAGCCCGAGCGAAGCCCCCGGCGCCTGCCCCAACCCCGAACCGGCCGAAAGTCCCGCACTGGAAGACAACCCGCCACCGGCCGACACTCCGCCACCGGAGGACAGCCCCCCACCGGAGGACACCCCACCGCCAGCGGAGAAGCCCGCATTGGAAGACGCGCCGCCCGAGGACAGGCCCACATTGGACGACAGTCCCGCGCCGGACGAAGCGCCGGAGGACAGCCCCGCATTGGCGGACAAGCCGGTGCCCGACGAAGTGCCAGAGGACAAGCCCGCGTTGGCGGACAAACCCGCACCGGACGAAGCGCCGATCCCGGAGGAAGCGCCGATCCCGGAGGACAGCCCCGCATTCGCGGAAAGTCCAGCGTTGGAAGACAACCCAACCCCGGGCCCCGCACTGTGTGCCCCGACGAGCTCATTCGAACCCGAGCCGGATACGCCTACATTGCCGGCAAACCCACCCCGCTCGTGACCCTCATCGCCGCCGCCCCCGATCCCACCATGCACCCCACCCGACCCGTGCTCACCCGCACCGCCGGGCCCACCATTCCCCGGCTGCCCCGAATTCCCATGCTGCCCAACCCCACCCGGCGTACCGGGCTGACCATGCTCACCCCCACCGTTGTGACCCCCAGGCGCACCGGGATTCCCGTGCTCGCCACCACCGTTGGGCCCGCCGGGGTTTCCGTGCTGACCGGATCCGCCGGGTGCCCCCGGATGCCCGTGCTCGCCACCACCGTTAGGCCCACCCGGGTTCCCGTGCTGTCCCGATCCGCCAGGCGTGCCGGGGTGTCCGTGTTCGCCACCACCGTTGGGCCCGCCGGGGTTTCCGTGCTGACCGGATCCTCCCGGTGCCCCCGGGTGCCCGTGCTCGCCACCGTTGGGCCCGCCGGGGTTCCCGTGCTGTCCCGATCCGCCGGGTGCCCCCGGGTGGCCGTGCTCGCCGCCGGGATTTCCATGTTGTCCTGATCCGCCAGGTGTGCCAGGGTGCCCGTGTTCGCCGCCGCTGTTGGGGCCGCCGGGGTTTCCGTGCTGTCCCGATCCGCCGGGGGTGCCCGGGTGGCCGTGTTCGCCGCCGCCGTTAGGTCCGCCGGGGTTTCCGTGCTGTCCCGATCCGCCGGGAGCGCCGGGACGCCCGTGCTCGCCGCCGCCGTGCTGGCCCAATCCGCCTGGTGCGCCGGGGTTTCCATGCTCGCCGCCGCGGCCTCCGCCGTCATGCTCGCCGGGTTGGCCATGCTGTCCCGATCCGGGTGTGCCGGGGTGGCCATGGTCACCGCCACCGTTGTGCAGTCCCGATCCGCCGGGTGCCCCCGGGTGGCCGTGTTCGCCGCCGCGGTTGCCGCCGCCGTCGTGCCCTGGCTGGCCGTGCTGACCTGAGCCGGGTCCGTTATGGCCGTGGTCGCCACCACGATTGGGTCCGCCAGGGTTCACGGGGCCGCCGGGGTGGCCGTGCTCGCCGCCGCCGTTGTGCTCGCCGGGGCGTCCGTGCTGGCCTGGGCCTACCGGTGCGCCCGGGTGGCCGTGGTCGCCGCCGCGGTTGCCGGGGCCGTTGTGCTCGCCGCCGCGGCCGCCGTCGTGGTCGCCGGGGTTGCGGTCCGGCCCACCCGGATTGGGGTGGCCGGGGCGCCAGGAGTGCCGGCCTTCGCCGCCGCGCTCATCGATACCGCCGCGACCGTCGAATCCGCCGCGTCCTTCGAAGCCGCCGCGCTCGCCGAAGCCTTCATGGTTGCTGAATCCGTTGTGCTGGTTGAAATCACCGCGGTTGTTGAAGTCGCCGCGGTTGGCGAAACCGATGCTCTGGTTGAAGCCATCGTGTTCGTTGAAGGACTGCTGCTGGTCGAAAATGACGTTCTCGTTGAAGGTTTGGGTCTCGTTGACGGTGACGTTCTGGTCGAATCCGGTCTGCTGGTCGAACTCGCTGATGTTCTGGTCGAAGCCGATTTGCTGTTCGATGCCGCTGATCTGCTGGTTGATTCCGCTGAACTGGTCTATGCCGCCGATTTGCTGTTCGAATCCGCTGACCTGCTGGTTGAACTCGTTGACCTGCTGGTCGAAACCGCTGACCTGGTCGAAACCGCCCACCTGCTGGTCGAAACCGCTGACCTGGTCGAATCCGGTCTGCTGGTCGAAGCCGACCTGCTGGTTGAAGCCGTCGTGCTCGTGGAAGTCGCGGTGGTCGCCGAATCCGTTGTGCTGGTGGAAGTCACGGTGCTCGTCGAAACCTGCGTGCTGACCGAAGTTGTTGTGGTCGCGCGGTTCCGGGCGGGTGTCGAGGTGCTGGGATTCGCTGATGGACTCGCTCTGGTACTCGGAGAAGCCGGTCTGGCCGGCGCTCTGGAAGACAGCCTGATTGGCGGTCTGAACGTCGACGGTTTCGCCGATTCCCGCGTGCTGGTCGAACGCCGGGAACGAGCCGTGCGCGAGATTTACCGCCGCGGGCCCGGCGTGCTCCGAAACCGCTTCTTGCGCAGCCGCACCGATCGATCCGAGCTGGGGAATTCCGTTCATGTCAATTTCGACAGCCATTGCTGTTCCTCTGAGTAGCAGGGCGGCTTGTCTTCGCCGTTGGTAGAACGAGACGCTATGCCCGGAGTCTGGGAGCCAGTTGCCAGTGATCTGTGCTTTTGCCTGGGGTTTTCCACGCTTCGGCCGACAGCCACCACACAGGAAGGGTGCAGCCTTTCACCAGCTTCCATCCCTAATCTGAATGAGCTGTCGAGTCGGACTACACGGAATGGAGAGCCGGTCCATGGCAAGGTCATCAGGTATCGGCGTAGGTGTGGTCATCGGCTCGGATTCCTTTGTTTCCGCATTCACCGATCGCCCCGAGATCATTCGCACTCCGGCGGTCGTTCGGCTCGCCGACAATGCGCTCCCACTGCTCGGCCGCCCGGCCGAGGAGGCGGATCGGGCGCACCCCGGCAGCGCGTTCCGCGACTTCACCTCCCGGGTCGGCGATCCGGTTCCGGTGGTGGCACAGGGCGGCAGTCGCACCGGCGCACAACTGGTCGCCACCGCGATCACCTGCCTGCTCACCGCGAATGCCGCCTCGGCCTGCGTTGTCGCCCATCCCTCCGCCTGGACCGCGCATGCGGTGCGAGAGCTGGGATCCGCGCTGCGAACCAGCGGCAGTCGAGTCACCCTGGTGACGGAGGCCGAAGCCGCCTACACCGCACTGGCGGTCTCTCGCGAAATCCCTTCACACACAACGGTACTGCTGTGTGATGTGGGAAGCTCCGCCTTCGATGTGGCACTGGTGAGCTGGCCCGACGGCGGCAATGTGCGCGTCGACCGCCCGACGCGCACGAACGAGTTCAGCGGCGATCTGGTCGATGCCCTGCTCGTCGAGCATGTTCTCACCGAGCTGGCCGCGGCGAACCCGGGCTTCGATCCGCGAGATCGCCGGAACTGGAACGGAATTCGTGCCCTGCGTGCCCGCGCCCGGCTCGCCAAGGAGCGCCTCTCCCGCGATGTCTCCGCGGTGATCGAGGTGAATCTTCCCGGCATCCAGGAGAATCGGCGAATCGTGCGCTCCGAACTGGAGGCGCTGATCGCCGAACCGGTGGCGCGCGCCGTGCAGCGCATCGCGGACGCCGCGGATGCCGCCGTCCGCGCCGGTCGCGAGATCGACTCCGTCGTCCTGACCGGTGGTGGATCAGCGATACCCCTGCTCGCCGAACGCGTCTCCGCCACAATAGGTTTGCCGGTGATCAGCAGCGCCGAGCCCGCGCGCACGGTACTGCGCGGCACCACCATGATCGCCTCCCGTCTCGCCGCGAAGCTGCCGCCCGTCGCGGCGGCGCGCCTCGTCTCGCCGCCTCCGGCCGCCCCGCGTATCGAGCCGAACGCCGCACGTATCGCGGCAGCACCTCCGGCCAAACGCGTTGCCCCGCCCGGCGCCGCTCGGGTACTGCCCCCTGCGGCCGCACGGGTGCTGCCGCCCGTCCCGCGCCCGGCGGTCTTCGACAGCGGCCCTGCCGCAATCGAACTGCCCAGGGTCCCCGCTCCGCCGCGCACCCAAGCCGACCGTCCCGCCCCGCGCGGTCGCCGCGGCCCGGCCGCCTGGTTGATCGCCGCCGTCGCCGTCTTCACCGTCGCCGGCGGCGGGATCGCCGTCGCGAGCGATCACAGTGGTTCGGCGGCCGCTTCCGCGCCCGGTACGAGCCAGGCGGCAGGCGCTCCGATCCATCCTGTTTCGACTGCGAACGGCGGTGGCAGACACTGACCGCGCTGGTTGGAATGTGCTGAGAGTCCGCTGTCATCCCTAGGTGCACGGCCGGTCCTGGGCTGCAATGGGTTCGCCACCATGGCACGTAAGCAGGAAGGACCAGTTTTGAAACCAAAGCTCTTCACCACGTTGTTCGCCGCAGCGGCCGCCGGCGCCATGCTCGTAGTTCCGGCAATGGGCACTGCCGCCGCCGCGGCTCCGACGGCACACCAGTCTCCCTGGGACCACGACCGTGACGACAATGACTGGGGCGGCTTCAACCGTCCCGGCTGGGCAGACCCGAACGATCCCTGGCACAACGATTGGCACTGCGATCGGCACGGCCGCTGGCACGACCACGAGCGCGACCAGTGGGGCCACGATGACGGCCGCTGCCACGCCTGGTGATAGCCCGCACATGACAAGCCTGCGTGCCCGCCGACCCGGTGGGCACGCAGTGTTTTTGCGCCCGGTTCTCGCCGAAATGTGCGCGTCACCGAACCGGGATAGGGTCGCCCCACCACCGGATTGCGCGAAGGTTTCACCGCTCGGCCGCATGGATCAGGAGAGGAGCGTTGCTATAACGCTTCGTATTTGGCTGAGCAGTGCCGGGGCGGCAACCGCCCAGGTCATGCGCTTGCTGCGGGAGAACCCCGACGGGGTCGACGTCACCATGTACGCCAGCAATGTGGATCCGGGCGCGGCGGCCCTGTCGGTCTGCGATGTGCCGGCCGTCGAACCTCGCCACGTAGGCAATGACGAGTATGCGCAATTCGCGCTCGACTTCTGCCGGACCAATCGCATCGATGTCCTCATACCGCCGCGCCGCCTCGATGCCCTCGCCGGGCATGCCGCGGATTTCGCGGCGGTCGGCACCAGCCTCATGTGCTCGCCGCTGTCCGCGGTGCAGGTGCTGACCAGTAAGACCCGCACCTATGAAGCCGCCAGTGCGGCAGGCATTCCGGTGCCGCCGTGGCGTGTGGTGTCCGACGCCGCCGGACTGCGCGCGGCCGTCGCGGAATTGTCGGCCGACGGCGAAACCGTCTGCATCAAGCCGAGCGGTGAGTATTCGGCCTTCGGCTTCCGAATTCTGGACGACCGCCCGCTGAGCATGGCCAGCCTGCTGGCTCCGCCGCGGCCGGTGGCCTCGGTCGATGCGGTGGCCGAGGCCCTGCAGCGCTCGGCGGACGAGGGCGAACCGGAGTTCGAACTGCTCGTCATGCCGTACCTCGACGCCCCGGAGATCAGCATCGACTGCCTTTCGGCGCCGGGAGGCGAACTGCTGGTCGGCATTCCGCGCTCGAAGCAGGGGCGCTTCCGGATGCTGCTGGACAATCCCGAGGTGGTCGATATCGCCCGGCAGCTGGTCCGGCATTTCGAACTCGCCTATCTGACCAATGTGCAATTGCGCTTCCGCAATGGCGAACCGGTGCTGCTGGAAGCCAATCCACGCCCCTCGGCGGGACTGTTCCAAACGGCTTTCGCGGATGTGAATCTGCCCTGGGCCGCAGTTCGGCTACTGCTGCAAGGGGATTCGGGCTTGCGGAATCCGCCGCGCCTGGGCGCCTGCCTCGCGGTGGCGGAAGCGGTCATGGAGGTCGCTCCGCGCCCGATCGTTCCGGATGCCTTACCTCCGCCCGAGTCACCGATTCGAGTACCGGAACCGGTGGCCGATACATGGAGCGCCGGTCTCGCCGTCTGATCTACCTGGCATTGTGGGATTCGGGATGCGGTCCCCACCATGATTGTGATTCATCCCGTATATCTGATGCAGTGATGTGTTCTGTGTCGACACCGCTTAACGTCGCAGAGCATAAGAGTTGTTTGGAAGGTGGCAGTTAGCGTGATCGGTACCCAGGCCAGGCTTGATGAACTGGCCAAGATCCTGGCGATCGCCGCGGAACCGGCGGGTGAGGCCGGTATCGCCAAGCGGGCGAAGAAGGGCATTCCCAGTGTGCGCGAGCGCGTGCACATGCTGCTCGACCCCGGGACGTTCATCGAGACCAGTGCGCTGGCACGGCAGCCCGGTCAGCCGGATGCGCTCTACGGTGACGGACTTGTCACCGGTCGCGGGACGATCGGCGGGCGTCCGGTGGTGGTGATCTCCCACGATCAGACCGTGTACAGCGGGACCGTCGGCGTCACCTCCGCTCAAAAGTTCATGCGGGCCTTGCAATTCGCGTTCGACAATGCGTGCCCGGTGGTGACGATCAACGATTCGGGCGGTGCCCGGATTCAGGACGCGGTGGGTTCGATCGCCTCGTTCGGCGATATTTCCCGGGTGCTGGAGAAACTGTCCGGCTATGTGCCGCAGGTGTCGATCATTCTCGGCAAATGCGCCGCGGGATCGGTCTACGGGCCGATCAATACCGATGTGCTCATCGGCACCAAAGACTCCTATATGTTCGTCACCGGGCCGGACGTGATCAAAGCCGTCAACGGTGAGGACGTCAGCGCCGAGGAGCTCGGCGGCGCCGAGGTGCAGGCCAAACGCGGCACCCTGCATCATGTGGCCGAGACCGAGCAGGAGGCCTACGACTGGGCCCGCAACTATCTCAGCTATATGCCGACCAGCTGTGTCGAGCAGCCGCCGATCGTGAATCCGGGCCTGGAACCGGAGATCACCGACAGTGACCGGGAGCTCGACAAGATCATCCCGGACTCCGATCGCGCCGGTTACGACATGCACGAGATCCTGCTGCGGCTCTTCGACGATGGTGAGTTCCACGAGATCCGCGCCAAGTTCGCGCAGAATCTGATCACCGGGTTCGCCAGGGTCGACGGTCGTCCGGTCGGTGTGATCGCCAGCCAGCCGCTGGTGCTCGGCGGTTCCATCGACGCCGCCTGCTCGGACAAGTCGACCTATTTCATCCGGCTCTGCGATGCCTTCAATATCCCGCTCATCTTCGTCGTCGACACCCCGGGCGTGCTGCCGGGTCTCGTCGAGGAGGCCAACGGTGTGATCATTCGCGGCGGTCGTGTCCCGCGCGCGATCATCGAGGCGACGGTGCCGATCATCAACCTGGTGGTGCGCAAGTCCTACGGTGGCGCGTACGGGATGATGGGCGCCCGGCAGGTCGGCGCCGATATCAGCTTCGCCTGGCCGACAGCCCGTATCGCGGTGATCGGCGCCGAGAGCGCGGTCGACCTCATCGGCAAGCGGCAATTGGCGGCCGTGG
This sequence comes from Nocardia sp. NBC_01327, assembly GCF_035958815.1. Classification (NCBI taxonomy): domain Bacteria; kingdom Bacillati; phylum Actinomycetota; class Actinomycetes; order Mycobacteriales; family Nocardiaceae; genus Nocardia; species Nocardia sp. NBC_01327. Next base: position 1,379,844 of record NZ_CP108383.1, read on the forward strand.
CCGAGGAACATCGGGCGGCAGCGCGCGAATTCATGATCAACCAGTACAACGCGACGATGGCCACCCCGTGGGTGGCCGCCGAACGCGGGTACATCGACGCCGTCATCGAGCCGGCGCGCACCCGCCTGGAGATCCGCCAAGCGCTCCGCCTGCTGCGCGACAAATCACCGGTAAAGCCGGAGTTCAACCCCCGCAAGCACTCGATCTACCCGATGTGATCCTGCGAGCCCGGGAAGCGGCTATCAGCGCTGATTACCCTTCCCGGGCTTACGTTTTCATATCAGTGCCGGGATCTCGTGTCGATAGAAACGAAGCGAATTGCCAGTCGTAGCGGTGAGACGGTTGAGCGTTCGGACCGTCAGCAGGCAGGCCGCTGCCGCGACTGAACGGTGTCCATCGGACCGGCCGGGATGTGAACGATCCCAAGTACGGCATCGCGTGCTTCAGAACGAAACGATGAGGTAGGTCGTCGGCAAGCAGGACTCCGCGATCCGGCTTCGCGATCGCATACTGAACGGCGCCAAGAACTCCGGCAGCTACCTGGACAGTGGTGGCATTCTGATTCGCGACCAGTGCGCGGGACTCGTCGATACCGAGCGAAGATCCGGTCGATACAAAAGAACTGATCTGGAATAAATCTGCACACAAATATCTTGTGAAGTCGGTTGCCTTCTCGCCCGACGGCCGGATGATCGCCACCGTTGGCTCCGACGGGCTACTGAGTCTGTTCTCGATCACGTAGGCGAAGTCGCTGCGGGCGACTGTGCGGTGGCGGGTGTCCCGGACGAGTGGGCGAGGGGGATCGGTGGATATTTCGTATCCTCGCAGGTAGGCGTGTCGTGGACGGGTTGCTGCGGTAAGTCGGCAACGATACTGGGGACGCCGACGGTGATCGTGTCGTGTGGTTCGGGAATTCGGGCTGGTGACGATCTTGGGAGGCACCGAATGGTCGCATCGACGATTCTCATCGCATCGGGTGTGGGTAGGCGCTGTGCGGACATCATGGGTCGGCTGGCGGGGGAGTTGGCCGGTATGGACCGGCAGGTTTGTGTGGTCGACTGTGCGGAGGACGCGCTCGGCGCTGTCCGGGGTGACGCGTCATTGGTGGCGGCTCTGGTGGACTGGGAGTTGCCCGGTGGCGCCGAATCGGTATTGCAGGCGATCGGGAATCGGTTCACTGGTCTTCCCGTCTTTTTGATCACTTCCGGCACCGATCTCGACAAGCTTCCGCTGTGGGTGGGCGACGTCGTGGACGGATACATCTGGCCGGATGAGGACACGCCGAGCTTTGTGGCCGGGCGTATCGAGCTTGCGGGTCGTGAATACCGGGAGCAGCTGATGCCTCCGTTCTTCAAGGCGCTGCACCGGTTCGACGGCACCCACGAGTACTCGTGGCACACTCCCGCACACGCCGGCGGCGTCGCGTTCTTCAAATCACCGGCCGGGCGGATCCTGTTCGACTATTACGGGGAAAGGCTTTTCCGCACCGATCTGTCCATCTCGGTTATCGAGTTGGGCTCGCTGTTCGAGCACACCGGCCCGATCGGTGACGCCGAGCGCAATGCCGCAAGGGTTTTCGGTGCCGACCTCACCTATTTCGTGCTCAACGGGAACTCCACGTCGAACCGAATCGCGATCGGGCACAGCGCTACTCGCGATGAGATCGTGCTGGTCGACCGGAACTGCCACAAGTCGATCTATCACGGGCTCGCACTGACGGGGGCACGGCCGGTCTATCTGGTGCCGACTCGCAACGGCCTCGGTCTGATGGGGCCGATCCCACCGCAAGCGCTGGGTGCGGGCGCGATACGCGACGCCGTCGCCGCCGCCGGGCTCAGTGGCGCGGCGGCCGGTCCGGACCCGGTGTACGCGGTCGTGACCAATTCCACCTATGACGGCTTGTGCTACAACGCGATTCGGGTGGCGGAGCTACTCGGCGCCAGCACGCCACGACTGCATTTGGACGAGGCGTGGTTCGCGCACGCCAAGTTTCATCCGCTCTACGAGCGGCGGTACGGAATGTCGATCACCGAGACCACCGTGCCCGGTCCCGATCGGCCGACCGTGTTCACCACCCAGTCCTCGCACAAACTGCTGGCCGCGCTGTCGCAGGCGGCCATGCTGCACGTGCGCGACTCGCCACGGGCTCCGGTGCAGCCGCATCACCTCAATGAGACGTTCATGATGCACGGCACCACTTCTCCGTCCTACCCGATCATCGCCTCTCTCGATATCGCCACTGCCATGATGGACGGCCCGGGTGGCCGCTGGCTGCTGGACGAAGCCATTACCGAGGCCATTCGCTTCCGGCAGACCGTGCCGCGTCTGGCCCGCCGAATGGCGTGCGCGGGGGATCGGCCCGGCTGGTTCTTCGGCATCTGGCAACCGCCCACCGTCACCGATGCCACCGGCACGCGGATGCCGTTCGAAGACGCGCCGATCGAGCTGTTGCGTGACAATCCGGAATGCTGGCAGCTGGAACCCGGCGCCCCATGGCACGGCTTCCCGGATCTGGAACCCGGCTATTGCCTCCTGGATCCGCTCAAGGTGACCATCACCTGCCCTGGAACCAGTGCTGCCGCAGGGCTTTCCGACTGGGGTATTCCCGCCAGGATCTTGACCGCCTATCTGGAAACCCGCCGCATCGTGGTCGAGAAGACCGACGCGTACACGATTCTGGTGCTGTTCTCCATGGGCGTGACCAAGGGTAAATGGGGAACTCTCACCGACGCGCTGTTCGACTTCAAACGGCACTTCGACAATGACGCATTACTCGAGGACATCCTCCCGGAGCTCACCAGGCGATATCCCACCCGGTATGGCGGCCTGACGCTGCCCCAGCTGTGCGCGATGATGCACAACCACCTGCGCGACGCCGATTTGATCGACCTCCTCGAGCACGCCTTCACGCGCATCCCGGACGCCGAGTTCACCCCCAGCGCATGCCATTCCGCACTCATCCGCGGACGAACCGAACTCGTCCGGTCGGACGCGCTGGCCGGGCGCACCGCGGCCACGATGGTCGTCACCACTCCGCCCGGGATCCCGGTCCTCATGCCCGGCGAGAACATCGGCCCCGGCGACGGCCCACTCCTGCGCTACCTCATCGCCCTGGAATCCTTCGACCAGAATTTTCCGGGCTTTCAGAGCGAGACCCATGGCGTCACCAGGGATGCGGCGGGCGCCTACTGGATCGAATGCCTGTCACGGTGACCGGTCTCTGCGGAGGGCTTACGGCCCGGGGTCGGGTTGTGGTCGGACGGTGAGGATCTGCTGGGCGTATCCGACGGGACCGCGGAGGTCGTGCAGAACGGTGCTCGTGATGCCCTGGCCGGTGTGCCCGAAGGTGACGGTGGTGTCGAGGCCGGTCCAGCCCGCCTCGGGCTGGCGGTAGAGGTGAATGGTCAGGTCCAGGTTGGGGAACATCCATTTGGTGGGTTCTTGGCGGACCGCAATGCCATTGGCCGTATCGACCAGAGCCACATAGGCGGCCAGGGCGCTGGTGCGTTCGCCCTCGACCAGATCGACGGGCGTGGACAACCATGCGGTGGTGCGGCCGGGCTGCGGGATACCGACCGGCCGAGTGTCGAGTGAGGCGACGTATCCGCCGGGCCAGACGGAGGTGAGCGGCCACGGCGACAGTGATTCCGGCGCGGGGAGCGGATCGGGTTCTCCGCCGGCGACGATGCCGGTGTCCTGGGCGGTCGTGAGCCATACGCGCGCCGATACGGTAGGGCGGCCCGCGATGGTGACGGTCGCCTCGACGAGTTCGATCGTTCGACCGGGCCGGACAGTTTCGACGTGAATATCGAACTCCTCGAACGTGTTTCGGCCGAGGATATCGAAGCCTATGCGGCTGATCATCAGATCGGCTCGTCGTTCGCGGGCTCGCGCTCGTTCGATCTCGTGGACGATCAGCCCGCCGAGCGGGCTGAAGTGCTGCTCGTCGACAGCCCAGGCGCCCCGTGCGTGCACCGTCGGCGCAAAGCTGTGAGCACCGACCCGTTGGAAATAGCTGAGCTGCGGTTCGGCCGTATTCGTCACCGCGGCAGCGCCTTTCGATCGGCGCCCGATGCGTCGCGGCCGGCGGCGGGGTTCCACCCGGGGGGACCGAAGGTGTAGCCGAGAACCTCACGCAGCGACCCGGCCCGCCGGAGGTCGCCCAGCATCGAAACATATTCGTGGAACTGGAGTTTGAGTAGGTTGTGGGTATCGACCGGCGTGGTGAGTCCGTAGGTGGGCCGGTGTTTCTCTTCGGCGTAGGTGCCGAAGAGCCGGTCCCAGATGATGAGGATTCCGCCGTAGTTCTTGTCGAGGTACTCCGGATCACTACCGTGATGCACGCGGTGATGAGAAGGGGTGTTGAAGAGGAATTCGACGACCCGGGGGAGGCGGTCGACGCTCTCGGTATGGACGAGGAATTGACAGATCAGGTTGAGCGAGAAGCCGACGTAAATCATCCACGGCGGAATGCCCAAGAGCGGCAACGGTGTCCAGGCCAGCGTCTCGAACCAGAGGTTCCATTTCTGGCGCAGTGCGGTGGAGAAGTTGAAATGTTCGCTGGAGTGGTGTGCCTGGTGGGCCGCCCAGGCGATCCGGACGCGATGGGAAAAGCGATGGACCCCGTACCAGAGCGTATCGACGGCGAAGAAGAGCAATAGCCAGGTGTACCAGGCGTCGGCCGGAAGCTTCCACGGAACCGCCTGGTAGATGGCGCTGTAGCCGATCAGTGACGCGGCATGGAACAGGCCCGCCACGCCCAGATATCCGATCCCCATGGAGACGCTGGTCGCGGAGTCCGTCAGCGAAGCGCTTGTGGTCCGGTCTTTTCGGTGGCTCGTGTCGTGCTGGGCGACCCAGCGCAGGCCGAGATATTCGATGGCGATGAACAGGCCGAAGAACGGCAATGCCCAGACGATCGGCTCGGTGAGGTAATCGATGAGGGCATGCACGGCGTTTCCTGTTCTCGCTCCAATATGACCACGTGGTCATATATGCGAGCCGACTGTAAGCTAGGCCCGTGCGTCATGCAACCGGCCCAGGGACCAAAGGGGTGCCGCGTCTGGAGCGGGAGCGGCGAATACTGGCCGCGGCCACCCTGCGTTTCGGTACCGACGGCTATCGGCGAACCTCGTTGGAAGCCGTTGCCGCAGAGACCGATATCTCCAAGGCGCTGATCCTGAGCCTCTTCGGAAGCAAGGACGCCCTGCATCTGCGATGCGTGCAGGAGGCGGGTGAGGTGCTGGTCGCCGCCATCACCGAAGTGCTCACCGCCAGCCCGGCCGAATACATGGCGTCCGACACGCTGCGCTGCATCTTCGAGTCGCTGCGGCATCGGCGGTACGACTGGGAACTACTGCACGACACGACGGTGCTGGAGACCACCGAGGGAGGACGGGCGGCGATCACGTACCGGGCCGCGATCCGTTCGCTCGCCATGGACGGCACCTACGCACTGCTGGGTCCGCGGGGCCCGGTCGATCCGGTCGACCGGGAGATTCTCGCCGATGTGTGGCTGGGCATTCTGTCGGCCCTGGTGAGCTGGTACCAACGCCATATCGACGAGGTGAGCATCGCCGAGATGCTGCAGCGGTGTACCACGGTCGCGCAGACCGTCGGAAATGTCGCCGATATCGCAGGCCGCTCGACCGGCCGCGATGCAGTGCGAGACGGTGCCCTCGATGTGGCGCGACAGGGCCGGTAGTGCCGCGGTGGCCGGTGTGCCGCCGCGGCCCAGCCGGAAGACCGCCTAGTCCGAGCAATTCCGCCGCGCCGCAGCGGCATTCACAGGCAGGTGCTCGCGAGGCTGAACGGTCAGTGCGAACTCCTCGAGGTCGTGATTGAGCTGCTCGCGGTGCGACAGATGCAGCATGTGCGAGGCATTCTCGTAGACGACGAGCTTGCTGCCGGGGATCAGGTCCGCCGAGCGCTGTCCGCAGGTCTCCAGGGGGGCGAAGGCGTCGTGATCGCCGTGCAGGATCAATGCGGGGAGACCGATCCGGCTAGCCTCGGTCCGGAAGTCGGCTGCCAGATTGATGCGGTTGCATTCCACCGCGGCGTGCAGCGATACCCGCATCCAGTCCCGGATGGTCGCCTCCTTCTCGAGTTGCGGGATATGGCAGCCGGGCAGATCGTCTCCGAAGGACAGGCCGGCATTGTCGGTCACCCACTGGGCGTAGCCGGTGCGGAGTTGGTCCAGCAGTGCCGTCGCGACCTGCGGGTCGATGCCGAGGTGCGGGGCGGTGGCGCCGACGAGCGCGATGCGCGCGATGCGGTCGCTGCCGTGGCGGGTCAGGTACCGGATCACCTCGCCGCCGCCCATCGAGTGCCCGACCAGTGTTACGCCGGTCAATTCCAGTCGGTCCAGCAGCGCGGCCAGATCGTCTGCGAGAGTGTCGAATTCGTATCCGGTGCCCGGGTCGTCGGATCGGCCGTGCCCACGGCGGTCGTAGGCGACGGCGCGGTGTCCGTGTGCGGCCAGATGCAGCATCTGATGCTGCCACATATCGCTGCTCATCAGCATGCTGTGCACGAAAACAACGGGGCTGCCGTTGCCGTAGTCACGGTAGAAGAGTTCGGTTCCGTCAGGTGCGGAGAAATACGACATGTCAAATCCCAATTCTGTGAAAGCGTCTTATTACAAAGAGGTTTGGCGCAGTGCGGCGGGAGTGACCCGGCGTCGGCTACTGAACGGCCAGTGCTTGTACGGTGATCTGGTAGTCCTCGCGGATTCTTCCGTCGCTGTCGAGCAGCAGGAACACGCGTGCAGCCCAGGCAATTTCGCCCGTATCGGGGGTCGCCAATTGCAGGGTGAACAGGACCAGGTCGCCGTGGCGGCGGGCATCAGCGGCGTTGGCTGCGCGGTACCGGCCACTGGCGACGAATGCGTTGTGCGCCTCGGCAACTCGAGCATCGAGCTCATCGATCCCGGCGAAGTGGGCGCCCTCGACGTACTCCACGCCGCCGGCGGACCACAGCGCGGCGATGGCCCGGCGCCGCAGCTCAGCGTCCGGCTCGTTCCAGAGCGTGGTGTAGTCCTCGACGAGGAGGGTGTGGTCGGGGGAAGCCGTTGTGTTTGTCATGCCATGACGATCGGCGCTGCCACTACAGGACAGTCAAGCCCGATGCGCGGGAAAACTCTCCCGTAGCGGGAGGCTGGCTTGGACCGCGCGCTATGCACCACCGAGCGACATGGACAGCACCGTGCGTGTCGAGCAACCGTCCGGTACGCCCTGCCCGGCCAGACGGTCATCGATCCAACTCAGGGCTGCGGCAGTCGCACTGAGTGCGAGACTGACGTGCTCACTCGATTGGTCTCGCGTATAGGTGATGTGCGCCCCCGACGCGCACCACTGCGCCACCGCCTGGTCGGTCGGCGCGATGCGGACGATCTCGTCGTTCACGGCGTTGTAGAGGAACAGCGGCGCGGTCGGTGCCACGGGGCCGAAGTCCAGGTCGGCAAACGACCCCTGTACCTGCTCGAACAGCTGCGAAAAAGGGATCGTCAGGTAGTCGTCCATATGCAGGAACGCATGCTGAGACACGTTCGGCGTCATGCACTGGCTGTCACCCGCGGCTATCAGAGCTTGTCCGGCAGGGGTCAGATATTTGTCGAAAGCCGCCGCCAGATGTGGATCGGCGCGCATCATGCCCGGCAGGAGCGACGGCAGGAAACCGGCGAACGGACCGCCATCGAGCGACTCCAGGTAGTGGCTGATGGGCGCTGTCCAACCACCCATGGAAACACCGACCAGTCGTATTTCGGGAGCGTAGGTCGGTTGAACCTGTGCGGACCAACGGGTACTGAGCGACCCGCCGGAATAGCCCATCGCGGCAACCGGAGTATCGGTGCCGGACAGGCCGAGTGGCGCGAAAGCCTCGGCTGCGCGCACTCCGTCGAGCGCGGCGTAACCCGGCTGTTTCGGGGAGAACACCGACCCCTTCGGCCCCTCCCAGTCGGGGACGGAAATCGCATGACCGGAGGACAAGATCTGTTGGATCGTAATGAGATCCAGAGAGGCGTTGTACTGGTCCGGCGCTCCTTGCCGGAGCGTGAACGAGGGAGCGCACTGCGGGGCCGAGGCGTCCTCGGCGTTCTGATAGCTGATCAACCCTTTGACCTGACCGGTTCGCGGGCGCAGCACCGTCGTCACGGTCGCCGTGGGTGCGCCGTCGGTATCGGTCGTTCGATACAGCAACTGCCAGGCATCGGCGTCCTGCGCCTGGGGCCCCATCGAGGCCACCTCGACGGGTCGCGAATTCAGGATGGTGCCCGGCGCCTGTGCGTCCCAGCCCGATGGCGGGGTATAGAACGGGTCGTTCTGCGGAGTAGTCAGTGGATCGGCACTACCGACCGCCATGGGAGTGCCGGTGAAGCACAACACGGCCGAAGCCGCGATCAGAGCCGACCGCAGCTGTCCGCGCCTGACCACTGAACCCGTTGCGCTACAGGCTGATACGACACTTCTCATCATCGGACTTCCCTCCCCGGAGAGGATCGCTTCCCGCGAATCCCGCTCGAGGCAGTCAGATTACATCTCCCGGTCGGTAGGGACATCCGAACCGAGAACAAACTGGGCGCAAGTCCAACAACAATGGTCGGGCCGCAGAATGTGAGTGCGGTGCCCTCGGCAGGATTCGAACCTGCGACCTACCCTTTAGGAGAGGGTTGCTCTATCCCCTGAGCTACGAAGGCTGGACGGTGGCGCGGGGCCGACCCGAACGTCGGGGAGTCTACCTGGTCGGGGGGCGGGGGACAGCATCCCCGGGTTCGGGCGGGGTCAGGGTTTGGTGGCCACGGCGATGATGTAGTCGGCCCAGGGGCCCCAGGCGAGCAGGCCGGGGCGGCTGAAGGTGGCGCGCAGGACCGGGTTGACGCGGCGCATGTCGGGGTCGCGGAGGCGTTTGCTCAGGTAGGTGGCCAGGGGTGAATAGACGTCGCGGCGAATCGAATACACGCTGACATTCTCGAAACCGGCGGCGGTGAGCGCCTTTCGGTAGCGGGGGAGGTCGTAGGCGGTGCGTTCGGCGCCGGGGCGGTCGGAGGCGCGGATCATCAGATCGGTGACGGGGCCGGGGCGCACGGTGATGTCGGCGGTCACCAGTTTGCCGCCGGGCTGCAGGACGCGGTACGCCTCGGCGAAGAAGCGGTCGTAGGAGGGGAAGTGGAAGGCCGACTCCAGGGCGGTGACCTTGGTGCAGGAGGCGTCGGCGCGCGGCAGGTCGATGGCGGAACCGTATTCGAAGCGAATCCGGTCGGAGAGACCGAGTTCGGCGGCGCGCCGGGTGGCGATCTCGATCTGTTCGGTGGCGATATTCATGCCGATGATTTCCTTGGGGCCGAATTCGCGCGCCCACAGGAAATCCTGGTCGCCGTAACCGAATCCGACATCCAGCTGCACATCGTCCGGTCCGAGTCCGGCCTCCCGGGCGACCAGCCGGGCCAGATCGCGGCTGGCCGCGTCGAGACTCTCGGGGCGGTCGCGCCAGTAGCCGAGATTGATGAAGAGCGAATCCTCGCCGAAGAGGTTCTGCGGGCCGACGATGTCGTAGACGCGGCCGACCCGGCGGCCGGACGGCAGGAACGGCACCTTGGCCCACTCGAGGCACTCCCGCGCCCAGCGGGCCGTGCGGTCGGGCAGGGTTTCGACCGGAATGGCCGCGGTGGTCTGCGCGGGCGAAGAAGGCAGCGTCATTGAGACCCTCCGAAAGGTCGGATACGCCCCGGCGTTGTCGCCTGTGTCTCAGACGATCTAATGTCGGAGTGATGACAGTCTCAGACAGTTGAGCGGGGGAGTCAAGGGTCCGCGCACACCCCCGCCGCCGCGCGCTACCGCCGTCCGGACTGCGTCTCGTCGTAGTCGGAGGGCTTGAATGTGTGTGTCTTCCAACGGAACAGGACCGTCGCGCCGGGCCAGTTATTGGTGATGCGCCCGGACGCGTTGCGATACCAGCTGGAGCAGAAGTTCCACGGAGTGTCCTTCAGGCGGCGTTGCAGCCAGTCGTCCCAGGACTGTTCGACCTCGGCCCGCGCGGACAGGAACGTCCCGGGCTTGGGCGCCAGGTACTCCACCACCTGCCGGATGTACCGGGCCTGCGACTCCAGCATGTAGATGATCGAACCCGAGCCGACATTGGTGTTCGGCCCGTACATCATGAACAGATTCGGGAAGTCCGGCACCGAGATGCCGAGGTATGCGCGGGCGCCCTCCGCCGACCACGCATCGGCCAGCTTGCGTCCGCCGACGCCGTAGATGTTCATGGGCGCAAGGAATTCCGTGCCCTTGAAGCCGGTGCCGTAGACGATCACATCCACCGGATGCTCCACACCGTCGGCGGTGCGAATGCCGGTGGGGGTGACGGCCTCGATGGCGGTGGTCTCCACGGTCACATTGTCCTGGCCGAGCGCGGGCATGTACTCGTTGGAGAACAGGCCGCGTTTACAGCCGGCCGCGTAATCGGGAGTCAGCTTGGCGCGCAAGGCCGGATCGGGCACCTGCTTCTCGCGGTGCCGATCGGCCAGCGCGATCACCGGGGTCTTCATGGCGGGGATATCGGTGAGCGCCAGCGCCAGCACCTCGAAGAGTGACCAGATGGCGAAGCGTTCGGCCATGCGAGTGATCGGCACGTGTTTGAACAGGGCCTTGTGCATCGCGCTGTATTCGGTGTCGAACTTGGGCAGCACCCAGGCCGCCGAACGCTGGAACAGTGTCAGATGCGCGGCGAGCGGGACGATCGCCGGAATGTATTGAATGGCAGAGGCTCCCGTGCCGATGCATGCCACACGTTTGCCGGTGAGGTCGACCGAGTGATCCCACTGGGCGGAGTGGAACGCGGCGCCGGTGAAACTGTCGATGCCGGGCAGATTCGGCATGGCCGGGCGCGAGAGCTGCCCCACCGCCGGGATGAGGATATCGGCGATATGGGTGACGCCGTCGGTGGTGCGCACCCGCCAAATCCCGGCCTGCTCATCGAATTCCGCCTCGTCGACCTCGACGCCGAACTCGATCTTCGCAGGCAGGTCGTGCTTCTCCGCGACCGTGCGCATGTAGTCGTGAATATCGGCCTGATGCGAAAACCGGCGCGGCCAATCGGATTTCGGCTCGAAGGACCAGGAGTACAGCGGCGACGGGACATCGCAGGCCGCGCCCGGATAGGTGTTCTCGCGCCAGACGCCGCCCAGATCGGCCGCCTTCTCCAGGATGGTGAAGTTGGACAGCCCGTGGCGCTGCAGCTCCAGCGCCATGCCGAGTCCGGCGAATCCGGCGCCGATGATCAGGATGGACGGCTCACGATTCATAGTTCGACAGTAGAGGCATCAGCGCTGGTCAGTAAGGCATACCCGGACACTGAATCGGTATTTTCGGCCATTTCGGCCGGGTTGGCGACCGGGTGGGTAACCCGTGCCGGTGCGAATGCCGCTCACAGAAAAGCTTCTGGGACGGTGATCGCCGCCTGACCTGCGGTGCCGCACCCCGACTGGACAGCCTCCTGTCCCACTCCCTATATTCACGGAAGATCCTACTCCAATTTGCTTGTCCTGGTTAGTGATTGGCTATTCAGCGGCGCCGCAGGGGGCGTCGTTGCGACACCCGTCTTTTCCAGGACTTCGAGGCCGGCTGGTTGCCGCACAGGCGGTGGCGGGTCGGCGACAAAAACTGCGGGCGGCGAGAGTGGGGTTCGCCGCCCGCAGTTTCTTTTGCGGGCAGGTTGCCCTCAGTTGATGCCCATCCCGGCCATGTCCGAATTCAGCTATTCTGCCGAGACGTGACTCAGTTCACTCGCACGTAGGGACATGTAGGGAGCGGTTGGGAAATGTTGAGCACCATGCAGGACGAGCAGCTGTCTCTCGCGACACTGCTGCGGTACGCCTCCACCTTTCAGGGCGACAGCACCGTGTCCACCTGGACCGGGGACGGGCTTCGCACCCAGACTTACCGGGAGGTCGGCGCGGATTCGGCCCGGCTCGCCAATGCCCTGCGTGACCTGGGCATCGGCGAAGGCGACCGGGTCGGCACCTTCATGTGGAACAACAACGAGCACATGGTCGCGTACGTCGCCATCCCCGCCATGGGAGCGGTGCTGCACGCCCTGAATATTCGGTTGTTCCCCGAGCAGCTGGTGTACGTGGCCAACCACGCCGAGGACCAGGTGGTCATCGTCGACGGTTCGCTGCTGCCGATGTTCGCGCAGTATCTGCCGAATCTGAAGACGGTCCGGCATGTCATCGTCGCCAATGGCGATGCGGCGGCACTCACCGCGCCCGAGGGCGTGCAGGTGCACTCCTATGCCGAACTGCTTGCGGCGCAGCCGGACACCTTCGACTTCCCGATCGTGGACGAGCGTTCCGCGGCGGGCATGTGCTACACCTCCGGCACCACGGGCGACCCCAAGGGCGTCGTGTATTCGCACCGGTCCAACTACCTGCACGCCATGCAGGTCATCTCGCCCAACGGTATGGGCTTCGACAATTCCGACACCGTGCTCGCCATCGTGCCGCTGTTCCACGCCAATGCCTGGGGCATTCCGTACGCGGCGCTGATGTCGGGTGCGAATGTGCTCATGCCCGACCGGTTCCTGCAGCCCGCACCGCTGCTGGAGATGATGGCGGTGGCCAAGCCGACCTTCGCGGCGGCCGTGCCGACCATCTGGGGCGGTGTGCTGGCCGGGTTGCAGGCCGCGCCGCAGGACATCTCGCATCTGCGCACCTGTGTGGTGGGTGGCGCCGCGGTGCCGCCGTCCATGATGCGGGCCTTCCAGGAGCGGCACGGGGTCAAGCTGCTGCACGCCTGGGGTATGACCGAGACCTCTCCGCTCGGGTCGGTGGCGCATCCGCCCGCCGGTGTCGAGGGCGAGGAAGAGTGGGCCTACCGCTACACGCAGGGCCGCTTCCCGGCGGGCGTGCAGGCGCGTCTGGTCGCCGACGACGGGACCGTGGTGGCCAATGACGGGCAGGCGCTCGGTGAGCTCGAGGTGAAGGGGCCGTGGATCACCGGGGCGTACTACTCGCCGACCGGCGCCGAGGTCGATCCGGAGAAGTTCCACGACGGCTGGCTGCGTACCGGCGATGTCGGCAAGATCAGCGCCAATGGGTATCTGACGCTGGTGGACCGGTCCAAGGACGTCATCAAGTCCGGCGGTGAATGGATCTCCTCGGTGGATCTGGAGAACGCGGTGGTCGGTCACCCCGCCGTCTCGGAGGCCGCGGTGATCGGCGTTCCGGACGAGAAGTGGGACGAGCGTCCCCTCGTCGCGGTGGTGCTGGCCGAGGGCGCCGAGGTGAAACCCGAAGAGCTGCGCGACTTCCTGTCCGACAAGTTCGCCAAGTGGCAGCTGCCGGAGCACTGGGCCTTCATCGACGAGGTGCCCAAGACCAGTGTCGGCAAGTTCGACAAGAAGCGGCTGCGGGCGCAGTACGCCGATGGTGCGCTGACGGTCACCACGCTGTCCTGACGCTGTGCCGACGGCGCCCCGTTTCCCGGAACCGGGAGGCGGGGCGCCGCGCGCCGGGGCGATTGTCCCTCTGGCGCAGGTACGCCCGTACCGTTAGTTTGAGGGCGGATGCCTGCAGTGGGGCGGGCACAGTGGCGATCGGGGCGCTTGTATGACTCTCGGACTGATTCGTTCGGTGGGGGAGCGGGCCTATCTGGAGCTCGAGTCCGCGCGGTTGGCCCTGGGTGCGGGGCTGGTGCGGATCGAATCGCCGACCGTGCTCCTGTCCGCGGCCAACTCGCTCCTGCGCTACGGCACCCTCGCGGCCGGACTGCGGCTGTCGGCCGCCCGGTACGGCGACCGGACGGCACTGATCGACGAGCTCGGCTCACTCACCTTCGCCGAGTTGGAGGACCGGTCCAACCGGCTCGCCAATGCCTGGCGCGAGCGCGGGCTGAAACCCCGTGAGGGCGTTGCCATTCTGGCGCGCAATCACCGCGGGATCGTGGATGCGATATTCGCCGCGGCCAAGTGCGGCGCGAAAATCATTCTGCTCAATACGGACTTCGCGGGGCCGCAGATTCGGGACGTGGCCACCCGGGAGGGCACCGATCTGCTCGTCTACGACGAGGAGTACGCCGGCATGCTGGACGGGATCTCCCCGCACCGGGGCAGTTATCGGGCATGGACGGAGTCGCCCCGCGAAGACAGCCTGGAGGCGCTCATCGCCGCCGGCTCGCCGGATGCGCCGCCGTCGCCGGGAGTCGAGCCCAAGATCATTCTGCTGACCAGCGGCACCACCGGCACTCCGAAGGGTGCGCCGCGTGCGGAGCCGAAATCCCTTGCCTCACTGGGTGGCCTGCTCTCCAAGGTCCCGTTCCGGTCGGGTGAGGTGACCGAGTGCTGCGCGCCCATGTTCCATACGCTCGGATTCGCCTGCGGCATGCTGACTCTCGGCTTCGGATCCACCCTGGTGATCCGGCGGCGCTTCGATCCGCAGGTCGCCATCGACAGTGTGGCGCGCAATCACGCCAGCACCATGATCGTGGTGCCGGTCATGCTGTCGCGCATGGTGGACCTGGGTGGCAAGGGCGTCACCGGGCGCGATCTGTCCGCGCTGCGCATTATCTTCGTGGCGGGGTCGCAGCTCGGCGCGCAATTGTGCCGGGCGGTGACCGCCACCTTCGGTCCGGTCGTCTACAACCTGTACGGGTCGACGGAGGTCGCGTACGCCACCATCGCCACTCCGGAGGATCTGGCGGTGGAACCCGGCTGTGTCGGGCGGCCGGTGCTGGGTGCGCGCGTGGAAATCCTTGATGCGGACGGAAAATCCGTGCCGGTGGGGGAGACCGGGCGCATCTTCGTCGGCAATGTCATCCAGTTCGAGGGGTACACCGGCGGCGGGCACAAGGAGATCATCCGGGGCCTGATGTCCTCGGGGGACGTCGGCCACTTCGACAGTGCCGGAAGGCTTTTCATCGACGGCCGGGATGACGACATGATCGTCTCCGGTGGGGAGAACGTCTTCCCCGCCGAGGTGGAGGAGTTGCTCTACACGCACGTCGCCGTCCGGGAAGTCGCCGTGATCGGCGTTCCGGACGAGCAATTCGGTTCTCGCCTCAAGGCTTTCGTCGTGGTGCACGACGGGCAGGACTTCAGCGAGGTCGAGGTGAAGGACTTCGTGAAGTCGAATCTGGCGCGGTACAAGGTGCCGCGCGAGGTGGTCTTCCTCGAGGAGCTTCCGCGCAACCCCACCGGCAAGGTGTTGAAGCGAAAGCTCCAGGAGGCATAACCGCGGGCTGTCTCGGCCCGCCGGCAGACTGTCTCAACCTGCCAGCAGGGCCAGGAGTGCGGCGAATTCGGCCCGGGACAGGTAGCCGTCCCCGTCCAGATCCGCCTCGGCGATCAATGCCGCGGCCGAGTCGTCGCTCAGTTCGGGGCAGGTGCGGAGCAGCGATTCCAGCTCCTCCAGTTCGATCAGTTCGTTGTGATTCACATCGAACGTCTCGAAAGCCGCGTCCGCATCGGTGATCTCGACGGTCCGGCCGATCCTGGCCGCCTCGAACTCGGCCCGCGAGATCAGCCAGTCCCCATCGGTGTCGGCCGCGGCTACCAGCCGCCCCACCGCATCGGCGTCGATATCCAGGCCCAAGGCCTCGATTCCGGCGAGGATGTCGCCGCTGGAGATCAACCCGTCGCCGTCCTGATCCCACAGGTCGAAAGTGTCGGTCGGCTCGTCGGTCGCCACGGCTGCTCCTAGGAATGCTGTTTTCCGCTGTCCGGCTGCAGGATTGCGCACTCGGTGAGCAGCGGTCAAGGCCACGCGGGAATCAGCGCCGGATGGTCGTATGCTGAGCGCCTTGCGCATGGCAGGGATCGATGGGAGGACATGTGCCGGGAGAAGCCACACTGGGTCACTATCGACTCCGGAAGTTGCTCGGGCGGGGCGGCATGGGGCAGGTATGGCTGGCGGAGGACACTCGCATGGGGCGCGATGTGGCCCTCAAAGTACTACCGCCGGAACTGGTCGAGGACGAGGGCTATCAGCGGCGGTTCCAGCGGGAGGGACGGCTGGCCGCGCGGCTGCGCGGACCGCATATCGTTCCCATTCACAATTTCGGTGAACTCGACGGCCGGTTGTTCATCGATATGGAGCTCGTGGACGGCTTCGACCTCGGCCGGACCCTGGAGGCCGACGGAGCGCTGTCGCCCACGGCCGCAGTCGATGTCGTCGCGCAGGTCGCGGAGGCCCTCGATGTCGCGCATGCCGCCGGACTGATCCACCGGGATGTGAAGCCCTCCAATGTGCTCATGCTGGAGAGCGGATTCGCCTACCTGATCGACTTCGGCATCGCGCGCGGTGTCGGTTCGACCACCCTCACCGCCGTCGGCGCCGCCATCGGGACCTGGTCCTATATGGCTCCCGAACGATTCTCCGGCGCAGAGGATCTGCGCTCGGATGTGTATTCCCTGGCCTGCGTGCTCTTCGAATGCCTCACCGGTAACCGCCCCTACGGCAACACCAGCCCGCCGCAGCAGATGGCCGCGCACCTCACGGCCCCGGCGCCCCGCGCGAGCGCGCACAATCCCGCGGTGCCAACGGCTTTGGACAAGGTGATCGCCTGCGGGATGGAGAAGGATCCCGGACAGCGCTACGCGAGTGCGGGCGCACTGGCCGCGGCCGCCCGCGCGGCGGTGTCGCCGCCGAGCGCGCCACCGCCGAACATCTCCGCGCCGCGTGCCTCGCCGACTGTGCGCTGGGGGACGAGCGAGGGCTACCCGCGGGTCGAATCCGGTGCGCCCCAGGCGGGCTACGCACAGCCGCAGCAGGGATATGCGCCGCAGTGGCAGGGTGAGGTACCGCAGTGGCAGGGCGAGATGCCGCCGCGGCACGTCTACGCGACGTCCTATCAGAGCGCGCCGTCACACCAGGTCCAGCCACCGATGGCACAGGGGTATTCGCCTGTGGGGCAGGGATATCCGGCTGCTACGCCGGACTATCGGTCCGCTCCGGCGCAGGGATACACGGCGCAGGGATACGGATCGACGTCCGCACCGCAGCCGGCTTCCTACCCGCCGTATTCGCCGGCCGCGCAGTACACGAGCGAACGGCTGACGAGCTCCGCCGCCACGGATTCCGGCAAACCGGGGATCAGTCTCCGCCGCGGCCTGTGGTGGATCGTATTGTGCGTGCTCATCCTGTTTTTCGGGATGCTGGTTGTCGCCGGCTTCGCGGTGTACTTCTCGGACGATAAGTTCGGCTGGACCGGCCTGCTCGTCGCGGCCTTGATTTTCGATCTGCCATTCGGGATATTCGTGTATTTGTTCGTCAAGGACATCAAGAAGTTCCGGCGGCGGTGAGCGCGCGCATCGGCGCGACCGGGGTTGCCGGTCGCGCCGATGCGGGGTTGCGCTCAGCAGTTACGTAGTTCGGGGCTCTGGTTGAGGAGCTGGGCGCGGGTGGAGATGAAGGTGCTGTAGGTGTCGCCGCCGACTGCGGCGAGCGGGAACGCTGCCACGCGATGGCAGTTCTGGAAGGCGAGTTTCACGCCGAAATGCCGTTCCAGCCCACCGCGAATGGCGTCGGAGGCCATGGCACGCAGCAACTGGCCGCGCGCCACTTCGTCCGGCGGTGGAATGACATTGTCCGCGTATTCCTCTGCAGCACCGGAATGCAGGTCGGCAGCGACTCGGCTGACGACCTCGTAGGCGTAGGGCAGCGAAGTCCGAACACATTCGACGAACTCTTCGTCGCTGACTTCACCGCGTTCGGCTCGCTCGAGCAGTGCGGTGGGTACGTCGAGTGACATATCGCTCTCCTCATGGGATGGCGGATGGTGTCAGCCGATTCTAGATGAAAAAGGTTGTCAACAACCCTGGATTCGAATCGAAAGTGCCTTGTTCAGAGCGGTTTTCGCATCCTCGGACAGTCGCCGCACCAGCTCGCCGGCCGGTAGCTCGGCCGCCAGCGAATGTGCCTGACCTGCCCAGAGATTCACTTCGTCGGCATTGCCCGAAGCGCGGGCGGCGGCGCGCAAAGGCCCGGTGGCGTAATGGATTTCCGGATAGGCCGAGGGTGCGTCCGGGTGGTCGAGCATGAATTGGTTGCGCAATCCGCGGGCGCGGCGGCCGGTGAAGGCGCGGGTGAGCATGGTCGGGGTGTCGAGGGTGACGGCATCGCGGATCAGCGGCGCGGTGCCCGCCTCGTCGGTGCGCAGGAATGCGGTGCCGATCTGCGCGGCGGCGGCCCCGGCGACGAGCGCCGCCGCCACGGCCGCACCGGTGGCGATGCCGCCCGAGGCGACCAGGGGCAGGTCCACGGCGGCCCGCAGCAGCTGCAGCAGTGTCAGCAGCCCCAGCGGATCGGCGGTGTCCTCCTCGGGCCGGTCGGCGAAGCTGCCGCGGTGCCCGCCCGCCTCGGCGCCCTGGGCGATCAGCACATCGGCCCCGACCTCGGCGGCAATGCGCGCCTCGGCGACCGAGGTGACGGTGACCCACACCTCCGATCCGGCCTCGTGCAGTCGCGCGATCTCCTCGGCCGAGGGGCAGCCGAAGGTGCACGAAACGACCGGCACGGGATCGGTGATCAGCAGATCGAGCTTCGCGGCCCAGGCATCGGTGTCGAATCTTGGCTCACCGATGGGGAATTCGCGCGCGAGGAGATCAACGTAGTCGCCGAAACTGGTCACAGGACTAGGTGCGGACGGGTAAAACAGATTCACACCGAATGCCGCGGAGGTGAGGGTGCGTGTCAGTTTTATCCGCCCACCGAGATCGTCCGCGCCGAGATATCCGGCGGCCAGGAATCCCAGTCCGCCCGCATCGGAGACGGCAGCGGTCAATTCGGGTGTGGACGGTCCGCCCGCCATCGGGGCGAGCACGATCGGCGTATTCAGCTCGTCTAGAAGCACGCCCACAAGTGTGCGCCCCCGCCCCTTATTCGTGATCTACCGGTGGGCAGTGCCACCTGGGATTTTCGAACGCAAGGTTGCGGAATGGTCACGGGCGAGTACTGTTTCCATCACAGCGATGCCGAATCGTTACCGGAACTTCGAACTCTAGGACGAACTTTGTCGCACCACAGAGAGACGGCGAACTCCGTATCCGTTCTGGATTTGCTCGATGATTCGGGCATCCACCGCATCGGCTCGGTCGCCCGAAAGCGACATCGGGCTGAGCCTTCCACCGTCGACCGCGTCAAAGTAGCGGCCGGAGCCGCGGTCGCGGCGAGTGCCCTCATCGGCACCGCGACCCAGATGGTTCCGGCCCTCGCGCACGCCGCACCCGTCGCCCCCAATCACGAGAACAAGCCCGCGGCTCAGGATGCCGACGCCGCCGTGCTGCGCGATGCCGCACCGGCAGTCAAGCAGGCCGCCGAGGTCGCCGCCCCCATCGCGGCCCCGGCCCCCGCCGGTGACGCGCCCGTGGCGGCCCCGGCTCCCACGCCCTTCGGTCTGCAGAACCTGCCGCCGGAGATCGCGAACCCGCTGGCGCAGGCCGAGGCGACGCTCAAGGATCTGCAGCAGAAGATGGCGCCCGCCGCCGCGGTGCGCCCGACCGCCGGTGTCATCAGCTCCGGCTTCGGCGCTCGCTGGGGCACCATGCACTACGGCATCGACTTCGCCGATGCCATCGGCACTCCGATCCACTCCGTCATGGGTGGAACCGTTCTGGATGCCGGACCGGCGCAGGGCTTCGGCCTGTGGGTCCGCGTCAAGCAGGACGACGGCACCACCGCTGTCTACGGCCACGTGAACGATATGTATGTGACCCGCGGACAGCGCGTCAACACCGGCGACGTGATCGCGACTGTCGGAAATCGCGGTGATTCCACCGGTCCCCACCTGCACCTGGAGATCTGGGACGCCGCTGGAACCAAGGAAGATCCGCTCCCATGGCTGGTCAGCAAGGGCGTAATCATGCAGCAGCAGTGGGGTCCGGACCAGTAGAGCGTTCACCCGCCCCGGCGAACGGGCGCTTCCCGGACCGGCGGATGCCGGTGGGCGCGGTGACGACACTGGATGATCTCTTCGACCCTGCCTCGTTGCACGGGCGCGCCTACGCGGTGCTCGTGCAGCATCCAAGGTCGACCGCATCGGAGGTCGGCGAGCGCCTGGGCTGCCCGCCGCGCGTGGCCGAGGCCGCGCTCGAGGCGCTGTGCCATTTGGAGGCCGCGGTGCGGTTGACCGAAAGCAGCGGCACCGTGCGCTGGGACGCGCACGCTCCGGAAGCCCTGTCGGAGGCCGAGACTCGGCGCCGCACCTCCGATGTGCTGCGCATGCAGTCGGCGGCGGCCCGTCTCGGCGAGACCTTCCGATCGGTGCGGCGCACCACCGATGCCGACGGTGCGGTGGTGGCTGTCTACGAACGCCGCCAGCTGCTCGCCGATTTCGAAGATCTGCAGCACACCGCGCACACCTGCGTGAAGGTGGTGGAGCGCGGTCCGTTCCTCTCCGATGTGGAGACCGAGGAGCGGATGTTCGAGCTCAAGTCCGCGCGCATCGCCTCGGGCATCGACTACCGCACGCTGTATCAGGAGACGATCTACCAGGACGCAGAACGACTACGGCATGTCCTCGCCACCAATGCCGCAGGCGCACAGGCGCGTACGCTGCCCGATCCGCCGATGAAGCTGATCGTGGCCGACGACCGCCGGGCGGTGCTGGTACTGCACTCCGACGAGCGGCGCGGTGATCCGATGGGTGTGCGGGTCGGCCCCTCGCCCACGCTGGATCTGCTGGTGAAGACCTTCGATTCGCTGTGGTCCATGGCCACGCCGATTTCGGTGAACCCGTCCGAATCCCTCGACGAGCGCGATCGCGCCATCCTCACCCTCATGAGCATGGGCGCGACGGACGACACCATCGCGCGCCGGCTGGGGTTGTCCCGGCGGACCGTGGTGCGGCGGACCGCGAGCCTGCTGGAGCGGCTCGGTGCGAGCACCCGATTCCAGGCCGGGGTGCAGGCCACCCGACGTGGGTGGCTGTAATTGCCTGTGGTGCAGATCACAAGGCTGCAACGAAGGTCCCTGGTCACCGATACTCTCTGAGCTCGAGCCGTCATCGCGGCACCGCGCGCCCGATATGATTGCTCAGTCCGCCAGCGTGGTTCGACCACCATTATTCGTGGGTTGGCCGAAGGTCTTCGGCATGCGGACCAGCTAGACCCGAGAGGTGAATGCACTCGAATGGATACTGCCCGCCGTACAGCTCGCGGTAATCGTCGGCGTCGGTCCGGCAGCCCTCTTTTCGGGCAGCTCCTCACCGCCGCGGTCGAATCCGCGGCCGATGCCATTGCCGTCCGGTTCAATCCGACCGGCGCACCGGCCGATCAGCGTGAGATCAGCTACCGCGACCTGGACGCACACTCGTCCCAGCTGGCGCGCGAACTGATCGGGCGCGGGGTCGGCCCCGGCGATATGGTCGCCATCGGCATCACCCGGTCCATCGAATCGGTGCTCGCGGTGTGGGCCGTCGCCAAGACCGGCGCGGCGTACGTCCCCGTCGATCCGGCGTATCCGCCGGACCGCATCGACCATCTGCTGACCGATTCGGGCGCGGTGCTCGGACTGACCACGCGGGAGTACCGCGGAGCGCTCGGGACCTCCACCTACTGGATCGAATTGGACGATCCGGTGTGGACCGGGCGGATCGAAGCGCATCCCGCGCACCCCATCTCCTATGCGGACCGGGTGCGGTCGCTGACCGAACAGCATCCGGCCTATGTCATCTACACCTCCGGTTCGACGGGTAAGCCCAAGGGCGTTGTCGTCACCCACACCGGTCTCGCCGGTCTCGCCGCCGCGGAGCGCGAGCACTACGGCGTCACCTCGGATTCGCGTGTGCTGCACGTGTGTTCGCCCAGCTTCGATGTGTCGGTGCTGGAGTTGCTGCTGGCCTTCACGTCCGGCGCCACCCTGGTGGTCGCCCCCGCCGGGGTGTTCGGCGGCGTGGAGCTCGCGGACCTGCTCGGCCGCGAACGGGTCACCCATGTGCTGATCACGCCGGGTGCGCTGGAATCGGTGGATCCGTCCGGACTGGACGAGCTGAGCACCGTCGTGGTCGCCGGCGATAAGTTCGGGCCGGAGCTGGTCGGTCGCTGGGCGACCGGCAGCCGTTCCTTCTACAACGGGTACGGGCCCACCGAGGCAACGATTCTCGCGACCAGCAGCGCACCGCTGCTGCCGCACGAGGGCATCACCATCGGTTCGGCGGTGCCGGGTGTCGGTGCGTACGTGCTGGATTCGCGGCTGCGGCCGGTGCCGGACGGCGTGGTGGGCGAGCTGTACCTGTCGGGTCCCGCGCTGGCGCAGGGCTACAACCGGCGGCCGGGCCTGACCGCGGAACGCTTCGTGGCCAGTCCTTTCGGCGAGGCCACGGGTACGCCGGGCGCGCGTCTGTACCGCACCGGTGACCTGGTGAAGCGCACGGCCGCCGCGGGCGGCGACGCGGAGGCCGGCGGTGTCATCGAGTACCTGGGCCGCTCCGATTTCCAGGTGAAGATTCGCGGTCTGCGCATCGAGCTCGGCGAGATCGACAATGCGCTGACCGCGCACGCCGATGTGGATTACGCTGCGACGCTGGGCAAGACGCTGCCGTCGGGTGTGACCGCGCTGGTCTCCTATGTACTTCCGCGTCCGGGAACCACTCTCGATACCGCCGAACTGGCGAGCTTCATCGGTGAATCGCTGCCCGCGTACATGGTGCCCACGGCCATTGTGGTGCTGGACGAAATCCCGCTGACCCCGGTCGGCAAGCTCGATCGTGCCGCCCTGCCGGAGCCGGTATTCGCGGCCCGCGAGTTCCGGGCGCCGTCCACTCCCGCCGAAGAGGCTGTGGCACAGGTCTTCGCGACGCTGCTGATTCCGGACAACCCGGAGGCGCGGGTCGGCGCGGACGACGACTTCTTCGAACTCGGGGGCAATTCGCTGCTCGCGGCGCAGGCCGCGGCGCGCATCGGCACCGCGCTGGGTACCCGGGTGCCCGTGCATGTGCTGTTCGAGGCGTCGACGGTGGCGGCGCTGGCGGCGCAACTCGACGGTGGCGCGGCCGTGACCGCCGGTCCGGCGCTGGGTTCGCTGCCACGGCCGGAACGGATTCCGCTGTCCTTCGCGCAGCAGCGCATGTGGTTCCTGAACCGTTTCGATCCCGGCAGCGCGGTGGACAATATTCCGCTCGCGGTCCGGTTGAGCGGCGCCCTCGATGTCGAGGCGCTGCGTGCGGCGGCCCGGGATCTGGTGGCGCGGCACGAGGTGCTGCGCACCATCTATCCGGAGGTCGACGGCGAGGGCTACCAGCTGGTGCTGGCCGCCGACGATCCCCGTGCGGTACCGGAACTTTCGCTGCTCGATATCGGCGCGGCCGAGATTCCGGAGCGGGTCGCCGAGGTGGTCGGCGCCGGTTTCGACGTCACCACCGCACCGCCGATTCGCCTGCGACTGTTGCGGATCGCCGCGCAGGAGCATGTGCTCGTCGCCACCGTGCACCACATCTCCGGTGACGGCGTGTCCATGGGTCCGCTCGCGCGTGATCTGGTGACCGCTTACGCCGAGCGGGCCCGCGGCGGGGAACCGCAGTGGACGCCGCTCGAGGTGCAGTACGCGGACTACGCGGTGTGGCAGCGCGAGACGCTGGGCAGCGAGGACGATCCGGATTCGGTGCTGGCGCAGCAGATCGCCTTCTGGCGAGAAGCGCTGGACGATCTGCCCGACGAACTGGTGCTGCCCGCCGACCGGCCGCGGCCGCCGGTGGCCTCGTACCGCGGTGGCACCTTCGGCTTCCGGATCACCGACGAAACCTATGCGGCGGCACGGCATATGGCCGAGGCCCGCGGCACCACGCTGTTCATGGTGGTGCACGCGACGCTCGCCGTACTGCTGGCGCGACTGTCCGGCACCCGCGATATCGCCATCGGCACCCCGGTGGCGGGGCGCGGTGCGGCCGAGCTCGACGATCTCATCGGCATGTTCGTCAATACGCTGGTGCTGCGGACCGATATCGATCCCGGCACCAGCTTCGAGGATCTGCTGCATCAGGTGCGCGACACCGATATTCGGGCCTTCGGGCATGCCGACGTGCCGTTCGAGCGCCTGGTGGAACTGCTGGATCCGGCGCGCTCGCAGGCGCGCAATCCGCTGTTCCAGGTCATGCTCGCCTTCCAGAACATGGCGCCCACCCGGCTGGAACTGCCGGGGCTGAGCGTGGCGGGCGCGGATCTGCAGATACCGTTCGCCAAGTTCGATCTGCAGCTGACCATGCAGGAGTCGCACGACGAGCACGGCGACGCCGATGGTCTGGCCGGCGAATTCTCCTATGCGCTGGATCTTTTCGACGAGTCGACGGTGGCGGTCTTCGCCGAGCGGTTCGAGCGGGTGCTGGCGGCCGTGACCGCCGATCCGGGCGCCTCGGTCGGCGACATCACGGTCTTCGGCGCACGGGAACGGCAGCAGGTCGTCAGCGACTGGAACGCCACCGGATTCGATCTGGAGGCGGCCGTCGGTCTGCCGCAGGGCATTCCGGCCACGCTGGTATCGATGTTCGACGCACAGGTCGCGGCCACCCCGAATGCCGTCGCGGTGGTGTTCGAGGACGAGCGGCTCACCTACCGGGAGCTGCAGCAGCGCGCGAATCGCCTGGCTCGCCGGCTCATGATGGGCGGTTTCGCCGCCGGTCCGGAATCGACGGTGGCACTGGCCATCCGGCGTTCCACCGAACTCGTGGTGGCCATGTACGCCGTGGTCCAGGCGGGTGCGGCGTATGTGCCGATCGACCCGGATCAGCCGCTGGACCGTATCGGGCACATTCTCGATACCGCGCAGCCGCGCCTGATTCTGACCACGCGCGCAGACGATTTCACGTCGGGACGCGTGATCAATACGGCCCGGGTCGAGGATCTGGAGCAGGCCGCACAGGGTCTGAGCGCCGCGCCCATCGCCGATACCGAGCGCACGCAGCCGCTGCGGGCGGACAATACCGCCTATGTGATCTTCACATCCGGTTCGACGGGCAAGCCCAAGGGTGTGGCCGTGAGCCACCGGGCCATTGTCAATCGCCTGGTGTGGATGCAGGCGCAGTACCGCCTGACCGCCGACGACGCTGTGCTGCAGAAGACTCCGGCCACCTTCGACGTCTCGGTGTGGGAGTTCTTCTGGCCCCTGCAGGCCGGTGCGCGACTGGTGGTCGCCAAGCCCGACGGGCATCGCGATCCGGTGTATCTGGCGCAGATCATTGCCGAACAGGGCATCACCACGGCGCATTTCGTGCCGTCCATGCTGTCGGTGTTCGTGGGCACGCTCGGCGGCGCCGAGACCTCCGCGCTGCGGCTGCGGCAGGTGTTCGCCTCCGGTGAGGCGCTGCCCGGCAGCACTGCGCAGAAGGTCCGCGAGCTGACCGGCGCGCGGGTGCACAATCTGTACGGCCCGACCGAGGCCGCGGTCGACGTCACCTATCACGAGGTGACCGATGCGGACATCACCTCGGTGCCGATCGGCGCCCCGGTCTTCAATACCCAGGTGTACGTGCTGGATTCGCGACTGAACCCGGTGCCGCCGGGTGTCGCGGGCGAGCTGTATCTCGCGGGTGTGCAGCTGGCGCGCGGCTATGTGGAGCGGCCGGATCTGACCGCCGATCGGTTCGTGGCCGATCCGTTCGGCATCGGCGCGCGCATGTACCGCACCGGCGATCTGGTGAAGTGGGATGCGGCCGGTGAGCTGGAGTACCTGGGCCGCACCGACTTCCAGGTGAAGCTGCGCGGGCTGCGGATCGAGCTGGGCGAGATCGAGGCGGCGCTGCTGGCGCAGCCGGGTGTCTCGCAGGCCGTGGTCGTGGTGCGCGCCGATGCGCACACCGGCGATCAGCTCATCGGCTACGTGGTCGCCGATGTCGACGGCGAAGAGCTGAAAACAGTGCTGGCGCAGTCGCTTCCGGCTTACATGGTGCCGTCGGCGCTGCTGGTGCTCGACGAGTTCCCGCTCAATGCCTCGGGCAAGCTGGACCGGAAGGCGCTGCCCGCCCCGGTCTTCGAGGCCAAGGTGTTCCGGGCGCCGTCGACTCCCATCGAGGAGATCGTGGCCGGGGTCTTCGCCGAACTGCTCGGTGCGGACCGGGTCGGCGCGGACGACGACTTCTTCGAGCTGGGCGGTAATTCGCTCATCGCCACCCGGGCCGTGGCGCGGGTGAACGAGGCGCTCGATACGAATGTCGCGGTGCGCGAACTGTTCGAGACCTCCACGGTCGCCGGACTGGCCGCGCGCGTGGTGCCCGGTGCGGGTGTGGGCGCACGTCCGCCGCTGGTCGCGGGGGAGCGCCCCGCGCGGGTGCCGCTGTCGCTGGCGCAGCAGCGCATGTGGGTGCTGAACCAGTTCGATCCGGAGTCGGCGGCCTACAACATCCCCATGGCCATCCGCCTGCAGGGCGCGCTCTATGTTCCCGCGCTGCGGCAGGCGGTCGAGGACGTGCTGACCAGGCACGAGGTCCTGCGCACGTGGTATCCGGAATCCGCTCCGGGCGCGGCGGCGTACCAGGAGATCCTGTCGGTGGCCGAGGTGCTGCCGGACGGTCTCGAGGTCGAGCGGGCCGAGGACATCGGCGCACGGGTGGCGGAGCTGGTCTTCACCGGATTCGATGTGGCGCAGCGTGTTCCGCTGCGGGTGCGGCTGATCACCGGTGATGATCCGGACGACTACCTGCTGGTGCTGGTCGCCCATCACATCGCGGCCGACGGCGCCTCCATGGCTCCGCTGGCGCGCGATCTCATGGCCGCCTACCTGGCGCGCAGTGCGGGCCGGGAGATCGGCTGGTCGCCGCTGGCGGTGCAGTACGCCGATTTCGCGGTGTGGCAGCGCGCGGTGGTCGGTGTCGACGAGGACGAGAACTCCTTGGCCGCACAGCAATTGGCGTTCTGGCGCGAGCAGCTGGCGGACCTGCCCGCACCGAGCCTGCCGCTGGACCGGCCGCGCACCGCGGCCTCCTCCACGGCGGGCGCGTTCGCGGACTTCCGGCTGCCCACCGAGGTGCACGTCGCACTGAATCGTATTGCGCGGCAGCACAATGCCTCGCTGTTCATGGTGGTGCACGCGGCCGTGGCGGCCTGGCTGGCGCGGCTGTCGGGTAGTACCGATGTGGTCATCGGCACCGCCGTCGCCGGTCGCGGTGAACGGGCGCTGGACGATCTGGTCGGCATGTTCGTCAATACCTTGACGCTGCGCACCCCGGTCGACCTCGATGCGCCGTTCGATGTGCTGGTCGCGCAGGCCCGGGAGACCGACCTGAATGCCTTCGGCAATGCCGATGTGCCGTTCGAGCGGGTTTCCGAGGTGGCGGCCGCCGGTCGCGGCGCCGCGAATCCACTACTGCAGGTGGTGCTTTCGCTGCAGAACACCGAGACTCCGGTGCTGGAGCTGCCGGGACTGCGGGTGTCGGCCATCGATACCGAACTGGCCGCGGCGAAGTTCGATCTGCAGATCAGCATGGAGCCGCGCTCCGGCGCCGACGGCGCGCTGGGCGTGCTCGACGTGATCTTCGCCTATGCCACAGACCTTTTCGACGAGGCGACCATCGATTCGTTCGGGCAGGCGCTGGAGCGGATCCTGCTGGCCGTTGCCGCCGACCCGCACACGGTGGTCGGGGATATCGAACTGCTCGGTACACCGGGCGCCGGGGTGGCCGCCGCATCGCGCCCGACTCCCGAACCGGCGGCTCCGGCCGCGCGGGGCGCCGCGCTGACACAGGTCCTGACCACCGCGGTCGAGGACGATCCGGACGGTCCGGCACTCGTGTGGGGCGAGGAATCGGTGACCTATCAGGAACTCGACGCCCGCTCCTCGCGGCTGGCCCGGGTGCTGATCGCGCACGGCAGCGGACCGGGCGCGGGTGTGGTGGTCAGTCTGCCGCGCAGTGCGGATCAGGCCGTGGCGACCTGGGCCGTACTCAAGACCGGGGCCATGCTGGTGCCGCTCGCGGCGGCCGACGCACCGGGTCTGGACGTCAAGGTGGGTATCACCGTGGGCGCCGTGCCGGCGACGGCGTCGGGCATCGACTGGCTGGTGCTCGACGATGCGGAAGTGGCGGCTCAGGTCGCCGCCGAATCCGCGCGCCCGGTCACCTACGCCAGTCGTACACGCGCGCTGCGCGGAATCGACCCGGCGTACCTCGCCTCCGGTGGCGTCCTCACCTACGACGCACTGGCCGCCGCCGCGGATCGCGCCCGCGACACCGCCGGCATCACCTTCGAATCCCGGACCTTCCATCAGGGTTCGCAGGGTTCGGCGCTGGCCCTGGTGGAGCTGGTCGCTGCCGGCGCCGCGGGAGCCTCGTTCGTGCTCGTGGATCCGGCTACCGCCGACCTTTCCGCGGCACTGGGCGATGAGTGGGTTACCCATCTGTTCGCCGACTCGGCCGGTTTGCACGACCTGGACCCTGCCCCGCTCGAAGATTTACAAACTGTGATCCTCGCCTCGAGTGCCGATACCCAGGCATGGACGTCCACCGTGGTAGTGCTCTCGGGGCTAGCGGATGTTCACTTGAGCTGAGCTGAAGTACCGGCCGTAGTTCCTTTTCCGGTTGTATTCTCCGCGCGTTAGCGGAAAAGTCGAGCGTGCGCGCTCGGTTCTTCCGATGCGCTCGGGCGGTACGGGGAACAATGATTACGGTGGGGGACAACTTAATGGATCGGGTTGCCGGGCAGTGGCAGCACAAAATCTGGGCGGTGTGCGCATGATCGGCACAACGCGCGTACGACCTGTTCGCACGCGACATTCGCGGGTGCCGACGCTTCCGCAGCTGATGACGGCTGCGGTCGAGTCGAATCCCGAGGGGGTGGCGCTGGTTCTGGCCGACGCCGCCGGCACCCTGGCAACTCTCGGTTATGCCGCGCTCGACGAGCGATCGAGTCGATTGGCGCGCATGCTGATCGACCGCGGCATCGGCCCGGAGGACCGGGTCGCCGTCGGAATCGAGCGTTCACTGGAGTCGGTGATCGCCGTATGGGCGATCACCAAGACCGGCGCCGCCTTCGTCCCGGTGGATCCGAACTACCCGGCCGACCGGATTGCCCATATGGTGCTCGATTCCGGTGCGGTGCTGGGCCTGACCGTCGAGGCCGCCCGGTCCGATCTGCCCGGTGAGGTCGAATGGCTGACCATCGACGCCGGTGATTTCGGCGTCCGGCTGCTCGCGTACCCGTCCGATCTGGTCACCAATGCCGATCGGGTGCGGCCACTGCGGGCCGGCCATCCGGCCTATGTCATCTACACCTCGGGCTCCACCGGCACACCCAAGGGCGTGGTCGTCACGCACGCCGGGCTGGCGGCCTTTTGCGAGGTGCAGCGCGGGCGATACGGCGTCACCGCGGATTCGCGCACACTGCATTTCGCGTCACCGTCCTTCGACGCCTCGGTGCTGGAGCTGCTGCTGGCAATCGGCGGCGCGGCCACCATGGTGGTGGTATCGCCCCGGGTGTACGGCGGCGCCGACCTGACGGCGGTGCTGCGGCGCGAGCGGGTGACGCACGCCTTCGTCACGCCGGCCGCGCTGGCCTCCGTCGACCCGGCCGGGCTGGGGGAGCTGCGGGTGGTCATCACCGGCGGTGAGGCCTGTCCGCCGGATCTGGTGCAGCGCTTCGCCTCCGAGGGGCGTTCCTTCTGGAATGCCTACGGCCCCACCGAGGCCACGGTCATGACGCATATGGCCCGCCTGCTCCCGGATCGGGACGTGACCATCGGCGCGGCTATTCCCGGAGTCACCCAGTACGTGCTCGACGAGCGCCTGGCCCAGGCGCCGGTCGGTACGCCGGGTGAGCTGTATGTGGCGGGGGCGCCGCTGGCTCGTGGATATCATGGGCAGGCAGGGCTCTCCGCATCGCGGTTCGTGGCAAATCCGTTCGACACCAATGGATCTCGACTGTATCGCACCGGTGATCTGGCGCGGCTGACCGCCGCCGGTGAACTGGAGTACCTGGGCCGCAACGACTTCCAGGTCAAGATCCGCGGGTTCCGGATCGAGCTCGGTGAAATCGATGCCGTGCTGGCCGAACATCCCGCGATCGATCTGGCCGTTACCGTCGGCCATGAGCTGGCCAATGGCAGCACGGTGCTGGTCGCCTACGTGCATGCGGCCGGGACCGGAGCTGTGCAGGCGGCCGAACTGACGGCGCATGCCGAGCGCCGCCTGCCCGGGCATATGGTGCCGACCGCCATCATGGTGCTCGACGAGATCCCGCTGACCCCCGCGGGCAAGCTGGACCGTCGCGCCCTGCCGGAGCCGGACCTGCGGAGCGCGTCCTACCGTGCTCCGGAAACCGCTGTGCAGCAGGTTATCTCGGAAGTGCTGGCCGAGGTGCTGAAGAGCGACCGGGTCGGCCTCGATGACGATTTCTTCGCGCTCGGCCTGGACAGCATCACCGCGATCCAGATCGTCTCGCGCGCGCGTGCGCGCGAGGTCGCCTTCAAGCCCAGGGATCTGTTCGCCACCCGCACCCTCGCCGCGCTCGCCGAGATCGCCACTGCCGCAACAGCGCAGGCGGAGGCGGAGCCGGTGACCGGCCCGCTGGTGCGGCTCGGCGATGCCGAGCTGGCGCGAGTGCGCGAGACGTATCCGAACCTCGCCGATATCTGGCCGCTCACGCCGCTGCAGTCGGGCATGCTGTTCCACGCGCTGCTGGCGGAGTCCTCGGTCGACGCCTATATGACGCAGTTCAGCGTCGATCTCGGCGGTGATATCGATGTCGAGTTGCTGCACGCGGTCGCGCAGGCGGTGCTCGATCGGCATGTGAATCTGCGGGTGGTCTTCGCCGAGGACGCGGCGGGCAATCCGCTGCAGATCGTCCTAGACGATGTCGAAGTGCCTTGGCGCTACCTGGATCTGGCGACCAGTGAGCCGTACGGGTCCGTGAAGACGGACTGGTTGCTCGCGGCCGATATGGCGAGTCACTTCGATATGGCGACCGGGCCGCTGGTGCGATTCTCGCTGGTGCGCACCGCGCCCGAGCAGTACCGGGTGTGGGTCACCAGCCATCACATTCTGCTCGACGGCTGGTCCATGCCGCTGCTCATGCAGGACATGCTGGCCCTCTACGCGCTCGGCGGCGATGCGAAAGCGCTGCCGCAGCCGCGTTCCTACCGCGATTACCTGGCGTGGCTGGGTGCGCAGGATCAGGCCGCGGCGCGCGATGCCTGGCGCGCCGCGCTGGCCGGTCTGACCGAGCCGACACCGCTCGCCCCGGTCGATCGATCGCGCGAAATCTCCGCCGGTATAGGCGAATTGGGCTTCGATCTGCCCGCCTCGGACACCGCTGCCCTGAGTCGTGTCGCCGCAGAGACGGGTGTCACGGTCAATACGATCGTGCAGGCGGCCTGGGGTCTGCTGATCGCGCGCAGCACCGATCGTGACGATGTCGTCTTCGGTGCGACGGTATCGGGCCGCCCGCCGCAATTGGCGGGTATCGAGACCATGGTCGGCCTGTTCCTCAATGCCATTCCGGTGCGGGTGCGGCTGGCAGCGGCGGATACGCTCACCGAGGTGCTGCGGCGACTACAGGACGAGCAGGCGGCGCTGCTGGATCACCACTACCTCGGCCTGGGCGAGATCCAGGAAATCGCCGGAGTGGACGGCCTTTTCGATTCCCTGGTGGTGTTCGCCTCCTTCCCGGTCGACGGTGCGGCGCTCGACGAGGCGGCGGCGCCGATCGACGGCGTGGGCCTGCTCGGAACGGGTGCGGCCAATGGCACGCACTATCCGGTGACGGTCATGGTGCAGCCGGTCGGCGATTCGCTGCGCGTGAACGTCAAATATTTGCGCGATCTTTTCGACGAACCCGCGGCACAGGCTCTGGCGCAGCGCTTTTCGCAGCTGCTCACCCGATTCGCGGTGCAGCCGCAGGCGCGGGTGGCGGACGTGGATGCGCTCATCGAGAGCGAACGCCGTGCCCTGGCACACGTGAATGACACCGAAGTCGCTGCACTGCTGGATGATTCGACCCTGCTCACGCTGTTCGACGCGCAGGTGGCGCGGACCCCGGACGCGGTGGCGGTGATAGTCGGCGATACCACGGTGACCTACGCGGAGCTCGATGCGCGGTCGCGGCGGCTGGCGCGGGAACTGACCCTGCGCGGGGTGCGGCCGGAATCGCGGGTGGCGGTGGCCATGCGCCGCGGTATCGATCTGGTGGTCGCCCTCTACGCGGTGCTGCGGGCGGGCGGTGCGTATGTGCCGGTCGATCCGGATCATCCGGCCGAGCGCAATGAGTACGTGCTGGCGGGATCGGCTCCGGTATGCGTGCTGACCCGGACTGCCGACGGGTTCGGCACCGACTCGGGCGTACCGCTGTTCCTGGTGGACGCGGTGGCGGGTGCGGCCGAGATCGAATTCGTCGGTGCGGCGGCGGTGCGGCCGGATCATGCCGCGTATGTCATCTACACCTCGGGGTCGACCGGTCGTCCCAAGGGCGTGGTGATCACGCATCGGCAGATGGCCAATCAGTTCCGCTGGGCCCAGCGCACCTACCCGCACGGTGCGGGGGATGTGGTGTTGCACAAGACGCCGATTACGTTCGATATCTCCACGTGGGAGTTGTTCTGGCCGTTGCAGACCGGTGCGGCGGTGGTCGTCGCGGAGCCGGACGGGCATCGCGATCCGGCCTACATCGCGCGCATGATCGCCGACTACGGCGTCACCTCGGTGCATTTCGTGCCGTCCATGCTCGAGGCGTACCTCGACGGTGCGGCGACCTCGGCGGTGCCCGCCTCGGCGCAGCTGCGCTGGGTGTTCGCCGCCGGTGAGGCGCTGTCCGCCGAGACCGCCGCGAAGTCCGGTGCGGCGCTGCCGGATACGGCGCTGGTCAACTGGTACGGCCCGGCCGAGGCGACCGTGGTCACCGCGCATCCCGCGGACCGGTCGGCGGGCGTCGCGGTGCCGATCGGCAGCCCGGTCGCCAATACGCGTGTGCACGTGCTGGATCGGCAGTTGCAGCCGGTGCCGTTCGGGGCGGCGGGTGAGCTGTATGTGGCCGGTGTGCAGTTGGCGCGCGGTTACCTCGGTGCGCCCGCGCTGACGGCGGAACGCTTTGTCGCGCACTCCGGTGGTGAGCGGCTCTACCGCACCGGTGATGTGGTGCGCTGGGTGGCCGATCCCGCCGGGGCCGGTCATGCGCTGGAGTACCTGGGCCGCAGTGACTTCCAGGTCAAGCTGCGCGGTCAGCGCATCGAGCTCGGCGAGATCGAGATCGTGCTGCTGAGCCATGCCGGGGTGCATCGCGCGGCCGTCTCGCTGGTGCGCGGTGACACCGGTGACCGCCTGGTCGCCTACATCGTGCCGGAATCGGGTGTGCAGGTCGCCGATGCGGATCTGCTCGCGCACGCGCGCGAGTCGCTGCCGTCGTACATGGTGCCGTCGGCGGTCGTCCGGCTCGAGGCGATGCCGCTCAATGCCAGCGGCAAGCTGGACCGTAAAGCGCTGCCGGTGCCCGTGTTTCAGGCCCGCGCCTACCGTGCGCCGTCGACTCCGGCCGAACGCACCGTCGCCGAGGTCTTCGCGGCGGTGCTCGGTGTCGAACGGGCCGGGGCGGACGACGACTTCTTCGAACTCGGCGGCAATTCGCTCAATGCCACCCAGGTGGTGGCGCGGCTCGGCGCCGCGCTCGGAACACGGGTGCCGGTGCGCGCCGTCTTCGAAGCGCCCACCGTCGCGCAGCTCGCCGGACAGCTTGCCCAGCATGCGGATTCGGTGATCGCCCCGCTGCGGCCGAGGGAGCGCCCGGAGCGGATTCCGCTGTCGTACGCCCAGCAGCGCATGTGGTTCCTCAATCGGTTCGATCCCGGTGCGGGCATCTACAACCTGCCGACCGCGCTGCGCATCACCGGGCCGCTGGATGTGCCCGCACTGCGGGCCGCCGTGTACGACCTGGTCGACCGGCACGAAGTGCTGCGCACCGTGTACCGGGAGCACGACGGCATCGGCTACCAGGTGGTGCTGGCCGAGGGCGACCCCGAGGCGCTGCCCGCGCTGCCGCTGCGCGACGGCGCCGAGGCCGAACTCGCCGCGTACGTGACCGAGGCCGTGGTCGCCGGTTTCGACGTGAGCGCCGCACCGCCGCTGCGGCTGGGGCTGCTGCGCCTGGCCGCCGATGATCACGTGCTCGTGTGCGTGGTGCACCACATCGCGGGCGACGGCTTCTCCGCCGGACCGCTGACCCGCGATCTCGTGACCGCCTATCTGAGCCGTGTCCAGGGCCGGGAACCGGAGTGGACGCCGCTGCCGGTGCAGTACGCCGATTTCGCACTGTGGCAGCGCGAAATCCTCGGCGACGAAGCCGATTCGGCCTCCCTGCTGGCGCGTCAGCTCGACTTCTGGCGCACCACCCTGACGGGGCTCCCCGATCAGCTGGACCTGCCCGCCGATCGGCCGCGCCCCGCCATCGCCTCCGGCCACGGTGCCACCCTGACCTTCGATATCGATCCGGTGGTACACGCCGGACTGCGGCGAATGACGCAGGAGCACAACAGCACCCTGTTCATGGTGCTGCACGCGGCCTTCGCCACGGTGCTGGCCCGGTTGTCCGGTATCCGCGATATCGCGATCGGCGCGCCGATCGCCGGTCGTGGCGCGGCCGAACTGGATGATCTGATCGGCATGTTCGTCAACACCCTGGTGTTGCGCACCGATATCGATCCGGCCGCCGGTTTCAGCGAGCTGCTCGCCGCCGTCCGGCAGATCGATCTCGCCGCCTTCGAACATGCCGATGTGCCGTTCGAACGCATTGTGGAACTGCTGGATCCGCCGCGTTCGCAGGCCCGCAATCCGCTGTTCCAGGTGGCGCTGACACTGCAGAACATGACGCGCGCGGAGCTGAGCCTGCCGGGTATGACGGTGTCGTCCGTCGAGCTGGATCTTCCGGTCGCCAAATTCGACCTGGATCTCACACTGCTGGAGAGCCTCGGCGACGATGGTGCGCCGCAGGGGATTTCGGCAGCATTCAACTATGCCACCGAACTGTTCGACGATGCCACGGTGCGGTCGTTCGCAGAGCGTTTCGTGCGGGTGCTCGAGGCCGTCACCCGCAGCCCGGAGCTGCCGGTCGGTGAGCTGCCGATCCTGGACAGCGGCGAATACGCACTGCTGACCCGGATCTCGGGAGATACCGCCGCCCCGGCGCTGCTGCCGGAGCTGCTGACCGCGGGCGTGCGGCTGGGCCGGGACCGGATTGCGGTACGGAGCCGGGATCGCTCGTTCGATTACGGTGAGCTGGACGACTATTCGTCGCAGCTGGCGCGTGTGCTCATCGCGCGCGGCGCCGGGCCGGAAGCGGTGGTGGCGCTGGCCATCGGCCGCTCGTACGAGATGATCGCCGCGGTCTGGGCCGTCGCGAAGACCGGCGCCGCCTATGTGCCGGTCGATCCGGCGTATCCGGCGGACCGGATTCGGCATATGGTCACCGATTCCGCTGCGACGGTGGGTCTTACGCTCACCGCTCTCGCCGATGACCTGCCCGATGACGTGGAGTGGCTAGCACTGGACGCCCCGGCGGTCACCGATGCGTGCGCCCGGATGTCGCCCGCCGCGGTGACCGATGCGGATCGCCGTGCGCCGCTGCGGCCACAGCACCCCGCCTATGTCATCTACACCTCCGGTTCGACCGGTCTGCCGAAGGGCGTCGCGGTCACCCACGCCGGATTGGGCGGACTCGTCGAGCAGGGCGTCGAATTATGCGCTGTCACAGCGGATTCCCGCTTCCTGCACGTATGCTCGCCGAGCTTCGACCAGTCCATGGAGGAGTGGCTGTACACCTTCTCCACGGGTGCGATGCTCGTCATCGTCCCGCCGGAGGTGGTCGGCGGCCTCGAGCTGCACGAGCTGCTGCAGGCCGAGCGGGTCACGCATACGATGATCACCCCGGCCATGCTGGGCACGGTCGATCCGGCGGGGCTGGACGAGCTGCGGGTGGTCGCCACCGGTGGTGACGCGACCTCCGCCGAGCTGATCGCCAAGTGGCAGCCCGGCCGCCGCTACCTCAACAGCTACGGTCCGACCGAGGTGACGATCGGCTCGACCTACGTGAATCTCGCTGCGGGACAGCGGGTGACGATCGGCACGCCGCTGCGGGGCATCTCGGCCCTGGTACTGGACGCCCGGCTGAATCCGGTGCCGCCGGGAGTGCCCGGTGAGCTGTATCTGGCGGGTTCGGCGCTCGCGCGGGGCTACCGCAATCGCGGCGGGCTGACCGCCGAGCGCTTCGTGGCCGCGCCGTGGGGTCCGCCGGGCTCCCGGATGTACCGGTCCGGCGATCTGGTGCGCCGGGTGCCCGGGGCGGACGGCTGGGAACTGGATTTCCTGGGGCGCACGGACTTCCAGGTGAAGGTCCGCGGTTACCGCATCGAACTCGGTGAGATCGACGCGGTACTGGCCGCGCACGAGGATATCGAATTCGCGGTCACGCTCGGGCGGGAGAACGCCGCCGGCGCGACCGTGCTCGTGTCGTACGTGCTCGCGGCGCCGGGCCGCTCGGTGGACGAGGCCCGGCTGTTCGACTACGCGGGCAGGCAGCTGCCCTCCCATATGGTGCCGGCCGCGCTGGTGGTGCTCGACGAGATCCCACTGACCCCGGTCGGCAAGCTCGATCGCCGCGCGCTACCGGAACCCGAACTGGCGCAACGGGAATACCAGGAACCGTCGACCTCGCTCGAGGAGCTGGTGGCCGGGGTGTACGCCGGATTGCTCGGCGTGGCCCGCGCCGGTCGCGACGACGACTTCTTCGAACTGGGCGGAAACTCGCTCATTGCCACCCAGGTGGTGGCCCGGCTCGGCGCCGCGCTGGAGACCCGGGTCCCGGTGCGCGCCGTCTTCGAGACCCCGACGGTGCGGGCGCTGGCCGCCTTCCTCGCGGCCCAGGCGACCGGTGATCGCATTCCGCTGGTGGCCCGCCCGCGCCCGGAACTGATTCCGCTCTCGCTCGCCCAGCAGCGCATGTGGTTCGTGAACCAGCTCGAACCCGCCGCGGCGGTGTACAACATGCCGGTGGTGCTGCGGTTGACCGGTGCGCTCGACGCCACCGCCCTGCAGCAGGCTGTCGCCGATGTGGTCGCCCGGCACGAATCGCTGCGCACCGTGTACCCGGAGGTGGACGGCATCGCGCACCAGGTGGTGCTGCCCGCCGCGCAGGCCGTGCCGAGCCTGGCGCCGGAGCCGGTCGCGCAGGCGGAGCTGGTGGAGCGGATCACCGCCGAATTGTCCGCCGGATTCGATGTCACCTCCGAGGTTCCTTTGCGGGCCAAGCTGTTCCGCATCGAACCGAGCCCCGGCGAGAGGGCGGAATCGAGCCCCTCAGGGGCGGTGGAATCGAGCCTCTCAGGGGCGGTGGAATTGAGCCCCTCAGGGGCGGTGGAATCGAGCTCTTCCGGGGCGGTGGAATCGAACCCTTCCGCGCCAGCCGAACATGTCGTGATGTTCGTGGCGCACCACATCAGCGCCGACGGCTGGTCCATGGGACCGCTGGCCCGCGATGTGATGACCGCCTATCTGGCACGCACGGCGGGTGGTGCACCCGCGTGGGCGCCGCTGCCGGTGCAGTACGTCGACTACGCGCTGTGGCAGCGCGAGGTGCTGGGTACGGAATCCGATCCGGAGAGCCTGATTTCGGCGCAGGGCGCCTACTGGCGCACCGCCCTGGCGGGCATTCCGGAGGAACTGAACCTGCCCGCCGATCGGCCGCGCCCGCCGCGCCCGTCCTTCGCGGGCGGACAGGTCGCCTTCTCGATCGGCAACGAGCTGTCCGCGAGCCTGCGCGCGCTGGCCCGGGCGCAGAACGCGACCGTGTTCATGGTGGTGCACGCCGCGCTGGCGGCCTTCCTCGCGCGCATCTCCGGCACCGACGACATCGTCATCGGCACGCCGGTGGCCGGTCGTGGCGAGGCCGAACTGGACGACATGATCGGCATGTTCGTCAATACCCTGGTGCTGCGCACCCGGGTGCCCGGACAGCTGCGCTTCACCGAACTGCTCGCCGAGACCAAAGAGGCCGATCTGGCGGCCTTCGCGCACGCCGATGTGCCGTTCGAGCGACTGGTCGAGCTGCTCAATCCGGAACGCTCCACCGCGCGTAATCCGCTGTTCCAGGTGCTGCTGTCGTTCGAGAATCTCGCCGACTCCGGCTTCGAACTGCCCGGATTGCGCATCGCCGCACTGGATTCCGGCGTGACCAGCGCGCAGTTCGACCTCTCGCTCATCATGCGCGAGGCCGCGGACGGTGACGACGTCGGTATGCACGCGGTCTTCACCTTCGCCCGTGACCTTTTCGACGAGGCGTCGGTGCGGGTGTTCGCGGAGCGGTTCACGCAGCTGCTGGAAGACGTTGTGGTACAGCGGGATACGCCGATCGGCGAGCTGTCGCTGCTGGACGGCGACGAGTACGCACTGCTCACCCGGGTGCACAGCGACGGCGTCATGGAGGCGGGGCTGCTGCCGGATCTGCTCACCCGGGGACTGCGCCTCGGACGCGACCGCACCGCAATCCGCTACCGCGGTCACTCCATCACCTACGGCGAATTCGACGACTACACCTCGCAGCTGGCGCGGGTGCTCATCGCGCGCGGCGTCGGACCGGAAACGCTGGTCGCGGTCTCCTTCCCGCGGTCCTTCGAAATGGTGGCGGCGGTGCTGGCCATCACCAAGGCCGGTGGCGCGCACGTGCCCGTCGACCCGACCTATCCCGCCGACCGGGTCCGGTACATGATCGCCGATTCCGGTGCGGCGCTGGGCATCACCAGCTCCGCACACCTCGGCACGCTGCCGGGTGACGTGGAATGGCTGGCCCTGGACGATGCGGCGACCGACGCCCGGTTGATGACCGAATCGGCGGCGCCGATCACCGATGCCGATCGGATCGCGCCGCTGCGCGCGCAGCATCCGGCGTACATGATCTACACGTCCGGATCCACGGGTATGCCCAAGGGCGTCACCGTCACCCACGCCGGTCTCGGCGGTCTCGCCGACTACGCGGTGGCCTGCTACGAACTGAATTCGCAGCATCGCATGCTGCACAACTGCTCACCGAGCTTCGATCCGTCGGTGCTGGAATGGGTGTGCGCCTTCCATATGGGCGCGGTGCTGGTGATCGTGCCCTCGGAGATCATGGGCGGCCCGGAACTGGCCGAGCTGCTGCGCTCCGAGAGCGTGACGCACGCGATCCTCACCCCGGCGGTGGCGGCCACCCTCGACCCGGCCGATCAGGAGCAATTGCAGCTGCTGACCGTCGGCGGCGATGTGACCACACCGGAACTGCTGGCCAAATGGCAGCCCGGCCGGGTCTATCACAATGCCTACGGCCCCACCGAGGCCACCGTCATCTCCTCGTTCGCCCGGCTCGAAGTCGGTGACCAGATCACCATCGGCGCACCGGTGCACGGGGTTTCGGCCCTGGTGCTCGATGCCCGCCTGCACCCGGTGCCGCCGGGCGTCGCGGGTGATCTGTACCTGGCGGGCGGCGCGCTGGCGCGCGGGTACCGCAATCGGCCCGGCCTGACCTCGGAGCGATTCATCGCAAACCCCTGGGGCAGACCGGGATCGCGGATGTACCGCACCGGCGATGTGGTGCGCTGGTACGCCGATCCGGCGCTGCGGTCCGGCAATCGCGCTGTGCCGTCGGTGGAGTGGGAGCTCGACTATGTCGGCCGCTCCGACTTCCAGGTGAAGATCCGCGGCTTTCGCATCGAACTCGGCGAGATCGACGCGGTGCTCGGCGGGCACGATGCGGTGGACTTCGTGCTGACCCTCGGCCGCAAGAACCCTTCCGGCGCAACGATTCTCGTCTCCTACGTGCGGCCTGTGCCGGGCGCGACGGCGGAACCGGAGCAATTGCTCGAATATGCGGCGCGCAGTCTGCCGACGCATATGGTGCCGTCGGCGATCGTGGTGCTGGAGGAGATTCCGCTGACCCCGATCGGCAAGGTGGATCGGGCGGCGCTGCCGGAACCGGAACTGGCACAGCGGGAGTACCGCGCACCGGCCACCCCGATGGAGGAGACCGTCGCGGCCGCCTTCGCCGAGGTGCTCGGCGCCGACCGCGTGGGCAGGGACGACGATTTCTTCACCCTCGGCGGCAATTCCCTGCTGGCCACCCAGGTGGTGAGCCGGCTGCGCAAGCTGACCGGCGCGCAGGTCATGGTCGCCTGGTTCTTCACCGATCCGACCGTCGCGGGCCTGGCCGAACAGGTCTCGGCCGCGCTCGGCAGCAGTGACGACAGCGCCGCCGCCGATGCGGCGCTGCGGGTGGTACTGCCCATTCGTGCCACGGGGACGCGCACCCCGCTGTTCTGTGCGCCGCCCATGGCCGGAATGTCCTGGTGCTACGCCGGTTTGGCGGGCTACCTGCCCGACGATCAGCCGATTCTGGGTTTGCAGTCCCC
Source organism: Nocardia sp. NBC_01327 (assembly GCF_035958815.1). Lineage (NCBI taxonomy): Bacteria > Bacillati > Actinomycetota > Actinomycetes > Mycobacteriales > Nocardiaceae > Nocardia > Nocardia sp. NBC_01327. The sequence continues at coordinate 1,420,165 of NZ_CP108383.1, forward strand.
GGCGCTCACCGAGGACGACTACCAGCCGCGATCGCTGACCGAGGTGGCGCGCCGCTATATCGCGGAAATGCGGGCCATCCAGCCGGAGGGCCCGTACCGGCTGCTCGGCTATTCGCTCGGCGGCGTGCTGGCCCAGGCCATCGCGACCGAACTCCGCGCCCAGGGCCAGCGCACCGATGTGCTGGCGGTGCTGGACGCCTACCCGGAGGCCGACCTGTCCGACTTCCGCAGCGCACTGCGCGACGAGTTCGCGGCGCTCGGTGTCAGCACCGACGATTTCCCCGAGGGTGATCTGCAGGATCTCGGTGACGAGGCGCTGGCCGCGCTGCACGCGGCCATTCCCGCCGACCTCGCGGTGCTCAGCCTGGAGGGGGTGCGCCGCATCTACCGGGGCGCGGTGCGGACCGTCGAACTCGGATCCTCGTATCGGCCGGACGTTTTCGACGGCGATATGGATCTCTTCCGAGCCGAGATCCGCGGCGTGGACGACTACGCGCACTCCGCGGCGGACTGGCGTGCGTTCATCACGGGGGCGATCACCGACCATCCCATTCCGTTCCTGCACCAGTTGATGGTCACGCCCGAGGCCATCGCGATCATCGGCCCGAAAGTGGCCGCCGTGCTCGAGGCCGCCGATCAGCGGACCGAGGAGGCCGGCGATACCACCGAGCCGGTCGGCGATCCTGTCGAGGAGATCGGCGAGGCAGCCGCACCGGACCCGGATCCGGTCGCCGATTGGGCTGTCACCCAGGTACTTCCGGTCATCACCAGCTCGGGGCCGCCGCCGGGTGTGACGCTGCGGACCCGCATGGATCCCGCTCCGGTCGATACGGGATCGCGGGCCCTGCCGGTCTTCGCGGCGGATCCCGTCGCCGCGCCGCGGGCCCTGCCCGTCATGGGACCGCGCCTGGCCGCGGTGGGCACGATCTCGTCGCTTCCGGCCGGTGCGGTGGAACTGCTCGAGGTCGAGCGGTCCGGCCGGGCGGTCCGGGCGATCACGCTGGAGATCGCGGCCGAGGTCTCCGGGTCGCGGGTCCGGCGCGCGGTGGCGACCCTGCTCGATCGGCATCCCGCCCTGCGCTCGCGCCTGCGGCGCGACGGGGTGGCGAGTGTGCTCGATATTCCGGCGCAGGCGAATTCCCGCGATGCGGTGGTATGGCAGGTGGATCCGTCGGTCGAGGCGGTGGGCGATCCGATCGAGGCCGTCGTCCACGCGGCCGCCGCGGAGCTGGATCCGGAGAAGGGCCGCAATATTCGCTTCGTGCTGATGCAGGGCGTTCAGGCGGATCCGAGTCTCGATCCCGCCGATCGCCCGGCGGCGGTGCTGGTCGTGGTCGCCACCGGCCTGGTCGTGGACGACACCTCGTGGCGGACCATTATCGAGGAGCTGACCGCGTCCTGGTCGGGTCATGCCGTGCCGCCTGCCGCGGACACGCATCCGGCCGAGCTCGCGGAGCAGCTCGCCGTGCGTGCCGCCGGGATATCGACCGTCAGCGAAATGGGTTGGTGGCATGCGGCTCTGGGCTCGGAGTCCCGGGGCATGGCTCTCGCGGCGGTGCTCGCCGCGGGCGCGGACCCGATCAGCCGCGGCCGGGTATCGGTGTTCATCACCGGTGAGGGCGCGGCGGCCGTCGAGGCGGTGGCCGGCAGGTACGGGTCGAATCTCGAGGAGGTACTGCTCGCCGCGCTCGCGGTGACCCTGCTGGACGACAGCGGTGCGTCGGCGCGGGCTGGGCTCGGTGCGGTGGTCCGGTTGGTCGCGGACGCGCGGGTGACCGGCGATCCCGCCGGTCACCGCACGGTCGGGGCCTTCAGCACCTCCTACCCGCTGGCACTGCGGTTGACCGGGGTGGACCTCGACGAGGTGCGCCGCGGCGGCCCGGCCGCCGGATCGGCGATCGAACAGATCCGCGACCTGTGCCGCCGGGTTCCGTCCCGAGGCGTGGGATTCGGACTGCTGCGGCATCTGAATCCCGTGACCGCCGCCGAAACGGCCGCACTGCCGGCCGGCCGCATCGCTTTCCGCTACCGCGATCTGCGCCCGGCCAGGGTGTATCCGGATCCGGTCGCCGATGACGTCTACCTCGACGTCACCGTGGACACCCTCCAGGACGGTCTCGTCGCCCGCTTCGACTTCGCGGGCGCGGTGCTGGATCTGGAGCAGATCAAGCGACTCGTAGAGGGCTGGGTACAGGCATTGGGCGGACTCGCCGACCACGGTCGCGCGAACAATCCGTAATATCGAGCGTTATCGGAGAGGCACCCCGATAACCCTGTTTCGATGTTGCAGGTCGCTCCCGGGCGGCCGTGCACGGTGATTACCGGCTGTCCCCGGCTGGCCGAGTAACACACCCCGCGCACACTCGATTCATCTCGGGGGGTGTACCGGCGGCACGAGCAACAACGGACAGGATGAGGGACATCTTCATGATTCGGGTGGTCGGCCAGCGGCACAGCGCGATTCGGGCGGTGCGCGCATGACCCGTACAGCTCGTGTACGGCCCACCCGAACCAGACGTCCCCGCGTCCCCACGCTGCCACAGCTGCTCTCGGCCGCGGTCGAGGCCAACCCGGCCGGGGTCGCCCTCGTCCTGGCCGATGCCGTGCAGGCCTATGACCAGCTCAGCTATGCCGAGCTCGATGAGCGCTCGACCCGGCTGGCCCGGCTGCTGATCGACCGCGGGGTGGGGCCCGAGGACCTGGTGGCCCTCGCCATCCCGCGCTCGGTCGAATCGGTGCTCGCCATCTGGGCGGTCGCCAAGGCGGGCGCCGGATTCGTCCCGGTCGATCCGAATTATCCGGCCGATCGCGTGCTGCACATGGTCACCGATTCGCAGGCGGTGCTGGGTCTGACCGTCGGCGGCCGGGGCGCGGAGCTGCCGGACGCGGTGACCTGGCTGGAACTGGACACCGCCGAACTCGGCGAGCAGTTGCAGAGCTATCCGGCCGAACCGGTCACCAATGCCGACCGGGTGCAGCCGCTGCGGGCCGAACATCCCGCGTACACGATCTACACCTCGGGGTCGACCGGTCTGCCCAAGGGCGTGGTCGTCTCGCATACAGGTCTGTCCGGTGTGACCGAGGAGCTGCGCGAGCGGTTCCGGGTCACGCCCGAATCCCGGGTGCTGCAGGTGGCGTCCCCGTCGTTCGACGCCTCGATCTACGAGCAGCTCATCGCGCTCGGTTCGGCGGCCACCCTGGTGGTGGCCATGCCCGAGGTCTACGGCGGCGAGGATCTGGGTGCGCTGCTGGCCCGGGAGTCGGTCAGCCATGCGGTGATCACCCCGTCGGTGCTGGCCTCCCTGGACCCGAACGGACTGGACGAACTGCGGGTCGTGGTGGCGGTCGGCGAGGCCTGCCCGCCCGAGGTGGTGCGGCGCTGGGTGACCCCGATCGCCGACGGTGAGCGCTCGCTGCTCAATGGTTACGGACCCACCGAGACCACCATCTGGACCAATAGCGCCGAATTGTCGCCGGACCGCCCGGTGACCATCGGCACGCCCATTCGCAGTGCCGTCGAGTACGTGCTGGACGAGCGGCTGCGGCCGGTCGCGCCGGGCGTGGCGGGCGAGCTGTACGTGGCCGGTGTGCTGCTGGCGCGCGGTTACCATCGGCGGCCCGGGCTCACCGCGACCAGGTTCGTGGCGAACCCGTTCGACGACAGCGGTTCCCGGCTGTACCGCACCGGCGACCTGGTGCGCTGGACGGCTGCCGGTGAACTGGAATACCTGGGGCGCAATGACTTCCAGGTGAAGATTCGCGGGCTCCGGATCGAGCTCGGGGAGATCGACGCCGTGCTCGCCGGGCACGAGTCCGTCGATTTCGCGGTGACCGTCGGGCACCAGGTGCAGGACCGCGCAACGGTTCTCGTGTCCTATGTGCACGCCGCACCGGGCGCCACCGTGGATGTGGCCGCGCTGACCGCGCTGGCCGAGACCGCGCTGCCGCCGCATATGGTGCCCGCCGGGATCACGGTGCTCGACGAGATCCCGCTGACGCCCGTCGGCAAGCTGGACCGCGCCGCACTGCCCGCGCCGGAATTGGCCGTCACGGCCTACCGGGCACCGGAAACTCCTGTGCAGCAAGTGATCTCGGAGATCTTCGCCGAGGTGCTGCGGGTCGAGCAGGTCGGGCTGGACGATGACTTCTTCGCCCTCGGCGTCGACAGCATCACCTCCATTCAGATCGTGTCCCGCGCGCGGGCACAGGGTGTGGCGTTCAAGGCCAAGGACGTCTTCGCCGCGCGCACCGTGGCGGGCCTGGCGGAGATCGCCGAATCGGTGGCGCCGGGGTCGGGCGAGCTGGAGCTGTCCACCGGTCCGCTGGTGCAGATCAGTGATGCGGATCGCGAACGGCTGCAAGAGATCTACCCGGCCATGTCGGATGTCTGGCCGCTCACGCCGCTGCAGTCGGGCATGCTCTTCCACGCGCTGCTGGCCGAATCCTCGGTCGATGCGTACATGGTGCAGTTCACCGTCGAGCTCGGCGGTGAACTCGATATTCCGCGACTGCGCGCCGCTGCGCAGGCCATGCTGGACCGGCATGTGAATCTGCGTGTCGCCTTCGCGGAGGATTCCGCGGGCAACCCGCTGCAGGTGGTCGTCGACGATCTCGAAGTGCCCTGGCGCTATATGGATCTCGGCGATCGCGAGCCGGGCGCGGCCCCCGCGCGCACCGACTGGCTGATGGCCGCCGAGATGAGCGGCCACTTCGATATGCGGTCCGCTCCGCTGCTGCGGTTCACCCTGGTGCGCACCGCGCCGGAGCGGTATCAGCTGTTCGTCACCAGCCACCACATTCTGCTCGACGGCTGGTCGCTGCCGCTGCTCATGCAGGACATGCTGGCGTTCTACGCGCTCGGCGGGGATCCGGCGCTGCTGCCGCCGGTGCGGTCCTACCGGGACTATCTGGCCTGGCTGGTCGCACAGGATCGGGACGCCGCGCGGGCGGCCTGGCGGGAGGCGCTCGCCGGATTCACCGAGCCGTCGCCGCTGGCGCCGGTCGACCGATCGCGCGAAATCTCCGCGGGCATCGGCGAATTGGGCTTCGAGCTGTCCGCCGCCCAGACCGCCGCGCTGAGCGCGGTCGCCGCCGAGACCGGTGTCACGGTGAATACCATCGTGCAGGCGGCCTGGGGTCTGCTCATCGGGCGCAGCACCGATCGTGACGATGTGGTCTTCGGTGCGACCGTCTCCGGCCGCCCGCCCCAGCTGGCCGGTATCGAGACCATGGTCGGCCTGTTCCTCAATGCCATTCCGGTGCGGGTGCGGCTCGATGCCGCCGACACCCTCGCCGATGTGCTGCGGCAGTTGCAGGACGAGCAGGCGGCACTGCTGGACCATCACTACCTCGGCCTCGGCGAGATTCAGGAAATCACCGGCATAGACGGGATTTTCGATTCGCTGGTGGTGTTCGCCTCCTTCCCGGTGGACGATGCGGCGCTGGACGAGGCGGCCGCGCCCATCGAGGGAGTGGGCCTGCTCGGCACCTCGGCGGCCAATGGCACGCACTATCCGGTGACCGTCATGGTGACGCCGGGCAAGACGCTGCGGGTCACTCTCAAGTACCTGCGCGATCTGTTCGACAACACCGCGGCGGAAGCGCTGGCGGAGCGACTCGCACTGCTGCTGGGCCGATTCGGCGCCGATCCGCGGGCGCGGGTCGCCGATGTGGACGCGCTCCTGGACAGCGAGCGCGAGGCGCTCGATACCGTCAATGCCACCGAAGTGGATGAGCTGCTCGATGATTCGACGCTGCTGACACTGTTCGACGCCCAGGCGGCGCGTACGCCCGATGCGCTCGCGGTGATGTTCGGTGACACCACGCTGACCTATGCCGAACTCGACGCGCGGTCGCGGCGGCTGGCGCAGGAACTCACGCTGCGCGGCGTCGGACCGGAGACGCGGGTCGCGGTCGCCATGCGGCGCAGCATCGACCTCGTTGTCGCTCTGTATGCCGTGCTGCGAGCCGGCGGTGCGTACGTGCCGGTCGACCCCGATCATCCGGCCGAGCGCAATGAGTACGTGCTGGCCAGCGCCGCCCCGGTATGCGTGCTGACCCGCGGCGACGATTCGTTCGAAACCGCTTCGGGTGTACCGCTTTTCTTCATCGAAGCCGTGGCGGGCGCCGACGATATCGAGTTCGTCGGTGCGGCCGCGGTACGGCCGGATCATGCGGCATACGTCATGTACACCTCCGGGTCGACCGGTCGTCCCAAGGGCGTGGTGATCACGCATCGGCAGATGGCCAATCAGTTCCGCTGGGCCCAGCGCACCTACCCGCACGGTGCGGGGGATGTGGTGTTGCACAAGACGCCGATCACGTTCGATATCTCCACGTGGGAGTTGTTCTGGCCGTTGCAGACCGGTGCGGCGGTGGTCGTCGCGGAGCCGGACGGGCATCGCGATCCGGCCTACATCGCGCGCATGATCGCCGACTACGGCGTCACCTCGGTGCATTTCGTGCCGTCCATGCTCGAGGCGTACCTCGACGGCGCGGCGACCTCGGCGGTGCCCGCCTCGGCGCAGCTGCGCTGGGTGTTCGCCGCCGGTGAGGCGCTGTCCGCCGAGACCGCCGCGAAGTCCGGTGCGGCGCTGCCGGATACGGCGCTGGTCAACTGGTACGGCCCGGCCGAGGCGACCGTGGTCACCGCGCATCCCGCGGACCGGTCGGCGGGCGTCGCGGTGCCGATCGGCAGCCCGGTCGCCAATACCCGTGTGCACGTGCTGGATCGGCAGTTGCAGCCGGTGCCGTTCGGGGCGGCGGGCGAGTTGTATGTGGCCGGTGTGCAGTTGGCGCGCGGTTACCTCGGTGCGCCCGCGCTGACGGCGGAACGCTTTGTCGCGCACGCCGGCGGGCAGCGGTTGTACCGCACCGGTGATGTGGTGCGCTGGGTGGCCGATCCGGACGTCGAGGGTTATGCGCTGGAGTATCTGGGCCGCAGTGACTTCCAGGTGAAGCTGCGCGGTCAGCGTGTCGAGCTCGGCGAGATCGAGACGGTGTTGCTGAGCCACAGTGCGGTGCATCGTGCCGCGGTGTCGCTGGTGCGGGCCGCCACGGGCGATCGACTCGTGGCCTATGTGGTGCTCGAATCCGGTGCGCGAGTGGGTGATACCGCCCTGCTGGCGCACGCCCGCGCGGCGCTGCCGTCGTACATGGTGCCCGCCACCGTGGTCCGGCTCGCGGCCATGCCGCTCAATGCCAGCGGCAAGCTGGACCGTAAAGCGCTCCCGATTCCCGAGTTCCAGGCGCGGGCCTATCGCGCCCCGTCCACCACCGCCGAACAGACCGTCGCCGAGGTGTTCGCCTCCGTGCTCGGCGCGCAGCGGGTCGGTGCGGACGACGACTTCTTCGAGCTCGGTGGCAATTCGCTCAGCGCCACCCAGGTGGTGGCCCGGCTGGGCGCCGCCATCGGCGCCCGGGTGCCGGTGCGGGCCCTGTTCGATTCGCCGACCGTGGCGGAACTCGCCGGAACACTCGGCGAGCATGTCGGCGCGCTCATCGCACCGCTGCGCGCCATGCAGCGGCCGGAACGGATTCCGCTGTCCTACGCCCAGCAGCGCATGTGGTTCCTGAACCGCTTCGATACCGGTTCGGCGACCTACAACCTGCCCACCGCGCTGCGCATCACCGGGCCGCTCGACGTGCCCGCACTGCGTGCCGCCGTGCGCGATCTGGTGGAGCGGCACGAGGTGCTGCGCACCATCTATCCGGAGCACGACGGTGTCGGGCACCAGGTGGTGCTGTCCGGCGACGATCCCGAGGCCATGCCCTCGCTGCCCATGGTGGATGCCACCGAGGCGAATCTGGTTGCCGCCGTGGCCGAGGCCGCCATCGCGGGCTTCGACGTGACCACCGCGCCGCCGCTGCGCCTGCGCCTGCTGCGGCTGGCCGCCGATGATCACGTGCTGGTGTGCGTGGTCCACCACATCGCCGGTGACGGCTTCTCCGCCGGACCGCTCACCCGCGATCTCATGACCGCGTACCTGAGCCGGCTGCAGAGCCGGGAACCGGAGTGGACGCCGCTGCCGGTGCAGTACGCCGACTACGCGCTGTGGCAGCGCGAAATCCTCGGCGAGGAAAGCGATCCCGACTCACTGCTGACCCGGCAGCTGGACCACTGGCGCACCGCGCTGGCGGGCCTGCCGGACCAGCTGGAACTGCCGGGCGACCGCCCGCGCCCCGCCGTGGCCTCCGGGCGCGGCGCCACGCTGGTGTTCGAGATCGACGCGCTCGTGCACGCCGGATTGCACAGGGTGGCGCAGGAGCACAACGCCACCCTGTTCATGGTGGTGCACGCGGCCTTCGCGGCCCTGCTGGCGCGGCTGTCGGGCACCGGTGACATCGCCATCGGCGCACCGGTCGCCGGGCGCGGTGATGCCGCGCTCGACGATCTCATCGGCATGTTCGTCAATACGCTGGTGCTGCGCGCGGAGATCGATCCGGCCGACTCCTTCGGGGAACTGCTGAATACGGTGCGCGACAGCGATATCGCCGCCTTCGGTCACGCCGATGTGCCGTTCGAGCGCCTGGTGGAGGTGCTGGACCCGGCCCGCTCGCAGGCCCGGCATCCGCTGTTCCAGACCATGCTGACCTTCCAGAACCTGGCCACCTCGGAGCTGGAACTGCCCGGCGTCTCGGTCTCGGCGGTGGAACTGGATGTGCCGCTGGCCAAGTTCGACCTGCAGCTGACCGTTGGTGAGCGCGCCGATGACGAGGGCACGCCGCAGGGCATGACCGGGCTGTTCACCTATGCCACCGATCTTTTCGACGAGGCGACGGTGCAGCATTTCGCCGACCGCTTCCGGCGGATCCTGGTCGCGGTCACGGCCGATGCGAACCGGGTGGTCGGCGATATCGACGTGCTCGGCTTCGACGAGCGCCGGAAGGTGCTCACCGACTGGAACGATACGGCGCTGGAACTGCCTGCGGGACAGTTGTTCTCGAAGTTCGAGGCGCGTGCCGTGCTGACCCCGGATGCCGCGGCGCTGCGTTATCAGGGCAGGGAGGTGTCCTACGACGAGCTGGCCTCGCGGGTGCATCGCCTGGCGCGGCATCTGATCGCCGCGGGTGTGGGGCCGGAATCGCTGGTGGCGCTGGGCATTCGGCGTTCGGTGGATCTGGTGGTCGCCGTCTACGCCGTCCTGGAGGCCGGTGGCGCCTATGTGCCGCTGGATCTGGATCAGCCCGCCGATCGTCTCGAGCACGTGCTCGAGACGGCGCGGCCCGCATGCGTACTCACCACGCGCGGTGATGATTTCGCCTACGACGGCCCGATCGCGGTCATCGATGGGATCGACCTGTCGGGCTACTCCGACGCGCCGATCCGGGATGCCGAACGCCTCGCGCCGCTGCACGGTGCGAATACCGCGTACGTCATCTTCACCTCCGGCTCGACCGGACGGCCCAAGGGCGTGGCGGTCTCGCACGCCGCCGCCGTCAATCAGATCAGCTGGATCACCGGCGAATACGCGATCGCCGCGGATGATGTGGTGCTGCTCAAGACCCCGGCCACCTTCGACGTCTCGGTGTGGGAGCTGTTCGGTCCGCTCGCCGTCGGCGCCCGCCTGGTGATCGCCACGCCCGACGGGCACCGCGATCCCGCCTATCTGGCCGAGGTGATCGCCGCCGAGCGCGTCACCATGACCTCGTTCGTGCCGTCCATGCTGAGCGCGTTCACCGACAGCGCCGACCCGGCGGCGCTCACCTCGCTGCGCGCGCTGCTGGTCGCGGGTGAGGCCTTCACCGGCGATGCGGTCGCCGCCTTCCGCCGGATCTCCGGCGCGGAACTGCACAATCTCTACGGCCCCACCGAATTCACCGTGCACGCCACCTACGCCGCTGTCGGCGAACAGGTTTCGGGTGCGGTGCCGATCGGCGCGCCGGTGTGGAACGCGCAGACGTACGTGCTCGACGCGCGGCTGCATCCGGTCGCGCCGGGTATGGCGGGTGAGCTGTATCTGGCCGGTGCGCAGCTGGCGCGCGGATACTACGGTCGCGCCGACCTGACCGCGGACCGGTTCGTGGCCGATCCGTTCGGTGAGCGTGGCGCGCGGATGTACCGCACCGGTGATCTGGTGCGGTGGACCGATCGCGGTCAGCTGGTGTACCTGGGCCGCACCGACTTCCAGGTGAAGCTGCGCGGTCTGCGGATCGAGCTCGGTGAGATCGAAGCGGCGCTCACGGCGCAGGATTCCGTCGCACGGGCGGTGGTGGTGCTGCGCGGTGACGAGCGGCTGGGTGATCAGCTCGTCGGCTACGTGGTGCCCGTCGCCGGGCGCACGGTCGATGCCTCGGATCTGAAAGCCGCACTCGCGGAACGACTTCCGGGATACATGGTGCCCGCCGCATTCGTGGTGCTGGACGAGTTCCCGGTCAATCCCTCCGGCAAGCTGGATCGCCGGGCGCTGCCCGCGCCGGATTTCGCGGCCGCGCACGAGTTCCGGGCTCCCGTCACGGAGGCCGAGCAGACCGTGGCCGAGGTGTACGCCCAGGTGCTGGGGCTCGAACAGGTCGGTCTGGACGACGATTTCTTCGCGCTCGGCGGCAATTCACTGGTCGCCACCCGGGTCATCGCCCGCGTGAACGCCGCGCTCGATACCGGTCTCGGCGTACGGGACCTGTTCGAGGCGCCGTCGGTCGCCGCACTCGCACAGCGGATTTCGGGTTCCGAGGCCGCCGCGCCGCGACCCAGGCTGGTGGCCGGACCGCGTCCCGAGCAGGTGCCGCTGTCCCTCGCGCAGCAGCGCATGTGGTTCCTGAACCAGTTCGATCCCACCTCCTCGGCCTACAACCTGCCGATCGCGCTGCGGCTCACCGGTGCGCTGGATACCGAGGCGCTGCAGCAGGCCGTCGCGGATCTGGTGCGGCGGCACGAGACGCTGCGGACCATCTACCCCGAGACCGGCGGTGCGGCACAGCAGGTGGTGCTGCCTGCCGACCAGGCGGTGCCGCAGCTCGCACTCGAGGTGATCGGCGTCGATACGGTGGCCGAGCGGGTGGGCGCACTGCTCACCGCCGGGTTCGAGGTGACGCGCGATATTCCGTTGCGGGTCAAGCTCTTCCGCCTGGACGTCGCCGAGACGATCGAGCATGTGCTGGTGCTGGTCACGCATCACATCAGCTCGGACGGCTGGTCGATGGGCCCGCTGGCCCGCGATCTGGTCATGGCCTATATGGCCCGGTCGGCACACACCGCGCCGGCCTGGGCACCGCTGCCGGTGCAGTACGCCGACTACGCGCTGTGGCAGCGTGAACTGCTCGGGTCCGAGGACGATCCGGACAGCCTGATCTCGCGGCAGACCGCCTACTGGCGGACCGAACTGGCCGGGCTGCCCGACGAATTGAACCTGCCCGCCGATCGGCCGCGCCCGCCGGTGCAGTCCTTCCGCGGTGGCAGTGTGCAATTCGCGATCGACGACGCGACACACGAGGGTCTGCAGCGGATCGCGCGGGAGCAGCACGCCACGCTGTTCATGGTCGTGCACACCGCGCTGGCCGTCTTCCTGGCCCGGCTGTCCGGGACCGATGACATCGCCATCGGCACACCCGTCGCGGGTCGTGGCGCGGCCGAGCTGGACGATGTCATCGGCATGTTCGTGAACACGCTGGTCCTGCGCACCCAGGTGCCCGGCGAGCTGCGTTTCGAGGAGCTGCTGGCCCGCACCAAGGACGCCGATCTGCGCGCCTTCGCGCACGCCGAGGTGCCGTTCGAGCGGCTGGTGGATCTGCTCAATCCGGAGCGCTCCACCGCCCGCAATCCGCTGTACCAGGTCATGCTGGCCTTCCAGAACCTGCCGGACAATGATGTCGACCTGCCCGAACTGCGCATAGCCGCACTGGAATCCGAGGTCGAGACCTCGCAGGTCGATCTGTCGCTGACCATGAGCAGCAGCGAGGCGGCGGGACTACAGGCGGCATTCACCTTCGCGCACGACCTGTTCGACTACGCCACCATCGGGGTCTTCGCCGACCGCTTCCAGCGGCTGCTCGCCGCCATCGCCGGCAGCCCCGAGACGCCCGTCGGCGATCTCGCGCTGCTCGGCGACGAGGAATATCAGCTGCTCACCCATGTGCACGGCGATGAGGTCATGGCGACCGGGCTGCTGCCCGATCTGCTGACCGCCGGTCTGCGCCTGGGCCGGGACCGGATCGCGGTGCGCTACCGCGGGCACTCCATCACCTACGGCGAGCTGGACGATTATTCGTCGCAGCTGGCGCGGGTGCTCATCGATCGCGGTGTCGGACCGGAAAAGCTTGTCGCCGTGGCCTTCCCGCGTTCGTTCGAGACGGTCGCGGCCGTGCTCGCCGTTGCCAAGGCGGGTGGTGCGCACGTACCGATCGATCCGACCTATCCGGCGGATCGGGTGCGGCACATGGTGATCGACTCCGGCGCCATTATCGGCATCACCGGCAAGGCGCATCTGGACGGTCTGCCCGAGACGCTCGAATGGCTGTGCCTGGACGATCCGGCGACCGATCAGCAGTGTGTCGCCCGCTCGGCCGCGCCCGTCACCGACGCGGATCGCCTTGCGCCACTGCGCATGCAGCATCCGGCGTACGTCATCTACACCTCGGGATCCACCGGTATGCCCAAGGGCGTCACCGTCACGCACGCCGGTGTGGGCGGACTCGCCGACTACGCGGTGGCCCGGTACGAGCTCGACCCCGGGCACCGGATGCTGCACAACTGCTCACCCAGCTTCGACCCGTCGGTGCTGGAGTGGGTATGCGCCTTCTACATCGGCGCGACCCTGGTGATCGTGCCCAAGGAGATCCTGGGCGGCGCCGAGCTCGGTGAGCTCATGCGCAGTGAGAACGTGACGCACGCGCTGCTCACCCCGGCGGTGCTGAGCACCCTCGACCCGGCCGAACAGCCGCAGCTGGTCATGCTGTCGATCGGCGGCGACGTGACCTCGCCCGAGCTGGTCACCCGTTGGAAGGCGCCGGGCCGGGTCTACCACAATGCCTACGGTCCGACCGAGACCACGATCATCTCCACCTACGCGCAGCTCACGCCGGGCCGCCACATCACCATCGGCACACCGGTGCACGGTATGTCGGCGCTGGTGCTGGACGGCCGCCTGAACCCGGTGCCGCCGGGTGTGGCGGGGGAGTTGTACCTCGCCGGTGGCGCGCTCGCGCGCGGTTACCGCAATCGGGCGGGGCTTTCGGCCGAGCGGTTCGTCGCAAACCCCTGGGGTGCACCGGGATCGCGCATGTACCGCACCGGCGATGTGGTGCGCTGGTACGCCGATCCGGCGGACCGGGGCGGCAATACCGCACTGCCGGATACGAAGTGGGAACTCGACTACGTCGGGCGCTCGGACTTCCAGGTGAAGATTCGCGGCTTCCGCATCGAACTCGGCGAGATCGACGCGGTGCTCGGCGGGCATCCGGATGTCGACTTCGCCATCACGGTCGGGCGCAAGAATGCCACCGGGGCAACGGTTCTGGTGTCGTATGTGCTCGGCAACGCCCTCGAACCGGAGCATTTGCAGGCGTACGCCGCGCTGAGCCTGCCGCCGCATATGGTGCCCACCGCGATTGTGGTGCTCGACGAGATTCCGCTCACCCCGGTCGGCAAGCTCGACCGCAAGGCGCTGCCGGAACCCGTACTGCGGCAACGTGAATACCGGGCGCCGTCCACCTCGCTGGAGGAGACCATCGCGGCCGCCTTCGCCGAGGTGCTCGACGTGGAGCGGGTCAGCGTCGACGACGATTTCTTCGCGCTCGGCGGTAATTCGCTGCTGGCCACCCAGATCGTGAGCAAGCTGCGCAAGCTGTCCGGCGCACAGGTCATGGTCGCGTGGTTCTTCGCCGATCCGACCGTCACCGGGCTCGCCGCCCGTATTGCCGCGGCGCTGGAGAACAGCCACGACTACGATTCGGCCGCCGACGGCGCGATGGCCGTGGTGCTGCCGATTCGTGCCACCGGCGCTCGAACGCCATTGTTCTGCGCGCCGCCCATGGTCGGAATGTCCTGGTGCTATGCCGGTTTGGTGGGCTTCCTGCCCGCCGATCAGCCGGTGTACGGCCTGCAGTCCCCGGCGCTCACCGAGGCCGACTATCTGCCCGCCACCCTCGAAGAGGTGGCGCGGCGGTATGTCAGCGCCATGCGCGAGGTGCAGCCGGAGGGCCCGTACCGGCTGCTCGGCTACTCCCTCGGCGGCATTCTGGCCCACGCCATTGCCACGGAACTGCAGGCCGAGGGGGAGCGGGTCGACGTACTCGCCAATCTCGACGCCTACCCCGATGCCGAATTCGCGGACTTCACCGCCGCGGTGCGGGATGAGTTCGCGGCGCTCGGCGTCGGCGAGGAAGCCTTCCCCGACGGGGATATGAGCGATCTGAGCGATGAGGCGCTGGCCGCACTGCACGCGGCCATCCCCACGGACCTCGCGGTGCTCACCGTCGAACGGCTGCGCCGGATCTACCGGGGTGCGGTGCACACCGTCGAACTCGGCTCGCAGTATCGGCCGAAGGTCTTCGACGGGCAGATGGACCTGTTCTCCGCCGAGCAGGGGCGCGGCGACGATCACCCGCACTCGCCCGACGACTGGCGGGGATTCGTCACCGGATCCATTACCGATCACGTCGTGCCGATCACGCACCAGCTGCTGACCACGGCGGAGGCGTACGCCGTCATCGGGCCGCAGCTCGCCGCACTGCTGGATCGCGAAAGCGCGCCTGTCACAGGCGAAGAAGCCGCGAAAGAGGTGACGGAGGACGCCGACTGGGCCACCACCCAGGTGCTGCCGATCATCACATTCGACGCACCGCCGGCAGGCGTGAAACTGCGCGCGGACGACGGAACACCCCCGGCTGCGGACAGCGATATCACCTCCGGCTACAGCGCTGCCTCGGATTACGTTGCCGCCGAGGAATTCCCGGCCGCCGACGCGGAAGCCTTCGTCGACAAGCTCTTCTCCGGCTTCGACACCGGCGAGATCGCCGCCTCGGCCCCGGGCTCGTCCGCCGCCGAAGAAGTCTCGGCCGCAAGGGAACTCGGAGACTCTGCCTCGGGCGCTGGTTCGGAGGCCTCCGCCGAGGAAGCTCCGCAGGTCTCGGCCGGGGGATCGCAGCGGGCTGACGGAGGAGAATCCCCGGACGCCATCGATCTGGAAGCGCAGGAGATCTCCGGCGCGGAAGTGCCGGACGCCCCCGCGCAGGTTGCGGCCGCTGCGGCCGCGCCGCCGATCATGGGTCCGCGACTCACCGCGGTGGGCAAGGTTTCTCCACTGCCCGCGGGAGCGGTGAGCCTGCTCGAGGTCGAGCCGTCCGGGCTCTGGGTTCGGGCCATCACGCTCGATATCGCCGCTGATGTCTCCGGCTCCCGGGTGCGGCGCTCGGTGCGCACCCTGCTGGACCGGCACCCGGCACTGTGGTCGCGACTGCGCCGGGACGGCGATGCGGCCGTCATGGATATTCCGGCACAGGCGAATTCGAGTGATGCCCAGGTCTGGCAGCTCGATCCCTCTGTCGAGGCGGTGGGCGATCCGATCGAAGCGGTCATCCATGCCGCCGCGGCGGAGCTGGATCCGGAGAAGGGTCGCAATATTCGCTTCGTGCTCATGGCCGGAGCACAGGCCGATCCGACCCTCGATCCGATCGACTGCCCCGCGGCCGTCCTGGTCGCGGTCGCCAACGGCCTGGTGGTGGACGACACCTCGTGGCGCACCATCATCGAGGACCTCACCGCCTCCTGGTCCGGCGGCCATGCCACGCCGCCCAGCGCGGACGCGCATCCGGTCGGCATCGCACAGGTGCTCGCCGACCGGGCCGTCGCCGCCCCGACGGTCACCGAATTGGAGTGGTGGCGCGCCTCTCTGACCTCGGCCACCGAGGGCCGGGATCCGGCCGAGGTGTTCGGCACGAGCGAGGAACCGATCGCCCGCGGCCGGGTCTCGGTCTCCATCACCGGCGAGGGCGCGGCGGCCGTCGATGCCGTGGCCCGCCGCTACGACGCCACCATCGAAGAGGTGCTGCTCGGCGCGCTCGCCGTCACCCTGCTCGACGACAGCGGCGAATCGGTCCGGCGGGCACTGGGTTCGGTGGTGCAGCTGGTCGCCGACGG
Source organism: Nocardia sp. NBC_01327 (assembly GCF_035958815.1). Taxonomy (NCBI): domain Bacteria; kingdom Bacillati; phylum Actinomycetota; class Actinomycetes; order Mycobacteriales; family Nocardiaceae; genus Nocardia; species Nocardia sp. NBC_01327. The sequence continues at coordinate 1,436,240 of NZ_CP108383.1, forward strand.
GCGGGTGCCGGGCGATCCCGCCGGACATCGCACCGTGGGCGCGTTCAGCACGCCCTACCCCTTCGCGCTGCGGGTGTACGGCGTGGACTACGACGAGGTGCGGCGCGGCGGGCCCGCCGCCGGATCCGTGCTCGAGCAGATCCGCGACCGCTGCCGGGACGTGCCCGCACAGGGTGTCGGCTTCGGCCTGCTGCAGCATCTGAACCCCGACACAGCGGCCGCAATCGCCGGACTTCCGGTGGGTCGCATCGGTTTCCGCTACCGTGATCTGCGACCCGCCCGGGTGTATCCGGAGCCGGTCGCCGACGACCTCTATCTGGACGTCACGGTGGACACCACCCAGGACGGTCTCGTGGCCCGCTTCGACTTCGCGGGCGCGGTACTCGACCTGGAGCAGATCAAGCGACTCGTCGAAGGCTGGGTGCAGGCCCTGGGCGGGCTCGCCGAGCACGGTCGCGAGACCACTCCGTAATATCGCCGCTACCGCGTCGATTGCACAGGCCGTAGACCGGCACTAACGAACCACAGCGAAGGTGTGAACATTGATTCGTCGACATGTCCGGAACGGGCTTGCGGGTCGCCGGCGCGGTGCACGAGCCGCTGCCTTCCTCGCCGTCACAGCAGTTCTCACCGGCATGGTCGCCGGTGTCGGCGGTCCCACCGCGAGCGCCGACCCGATCATCGACAGCAAGAAGCTGCTCGCCGATCCGGTCGCCCCGGACGGGTCGAAGATCACCAAGGCGGAGATGAAGGACGGCCGGAACATTCGGCTGTACGTGCACTCCACGGCCATGGACGCGACCTACCCGGTCGATGTGCAGCGCCCGGCCGACGCCACCGTGCCGCAGCCGACGCTCTACCTCCTCAATGGCGCCGGCGGCGGTCAGGACGACGCCTCCTGGGTCAAGAAGACGAATATCGTCAACGGCTTCCTCGCCGACAAGAACGTCAATGTCGTGCAACCCATCGGCGGCAAGTGGAGCTACTACCAGGACTGGGACACCACCGATCCGACGCTCGGCGTCAACAAGTGGCAGACCTTCTTCACCGATGAGCTGCCCCCGCTGATCGATGCGGCCCTGGGCACCAACGGCGTGAACGCCGTGGCCGGTATCTCCACCTCGGGCACCACCGTGCTGCAGCTGCCGGAAATGCGCCCGGGCCTGTTCAAGGCCGCCGCCGCGTACAGCGGTTGCGCGCAGATGTCCGATCCGGTCGGCCAGGAATTCATGCGCCTCACCGTCGAGACCTGGGGCGGCGGCAAGCTCACCAATATGCACGGCCCGATGGATTCGCCGGAATGGGCGGCCAACGATCCGGTCGTCAATGCCGAGAAGCTGCGCGGCACTGCGCTTTACATCTCCTCCGGCAGCGGGCTGCCCGGCCAGTACGACAGCCTCGACGGGCCGTACGCGCTGCCCGGTCAGTACGGTCTGGCCAATCAGATGATCATCGGCGGGGCCATCGAGGCCGGCACCAACTACTGCAGCCACAATCTGGCGGCCAAGCTGGACTCGCTCGGCATTCCGGCCACCTACAACTTCCGCGCGACCGGCACGCACTCCTGGGGGTACTGGAACGACGAGTTCCTCAACTCCTGGCCGGTGCTGGCCAGGGGTCTCGGGATCTGATTCCCGGCCTGCCGGGGCAGTAGCTCCGAACCCTGCACGACCTGAACGCCCCGGTGAATCCGCCGGGGCGTTCGGCGTTTTCGCGGGCGCTGCTATCAGGCTGATCACTTTCTTGAAGGTAGGTCTAAACAAAAAGTTCGGTTAGCCGTAATCTAATGTTGTGAGTACCAGCCTGGCGGATACGCGCTCCAAATTCCAGCGAGCGAGATCAGCCACGGTCTTGCTCGGACCAGCTTTCGTCGCCGCCATCGCCTATGTCGATCCGGGCAATGTGGCCTCGAATATCAGCGGTGGCGCACAGTTCGGATACCTGCTGGTGTGGGTCATCGTGATGGCCAATGCCATGGCCGGGCTGGTGCAATTCCTCTCGGCCAAACTCGGCCTGGTGACCGGTATGTCACTGCCGGAGGTGGTGCGGGAGCGAGCCAGTCGCGGTGTCCGGCTGGCCTATTGGGGGCAGGCCGAAACCGTTGCCATCGCAACGGATCTCGCGGAGGTGGTCGGCGGCGCCATCGCACTCAACCTGCTGTTCCGGCTGCCGCTGCTGCTCGGCGGCGTGATCACCGGCGTGGTATCGCTGGGCCTGCTGCTGGTGCAGAATCGGCGCGGGCAGCAGCCGTTCGAACGCATCATCCTGGGCATGCTCGGCATTATCGCCATCGGATTCATTGCCTCCGTGGTGATTTCACCGCCCTCGGTCTCCTCGACCATCGGCGGGCTGGTGCCGCGCTTCGACGGCACCGAGAGCGTGCTGCTCGCCGCCGCCATGATCGGCGCGACCGTCATGCCGCACGCGGTGTACCTGCACTCCGGACTGGCCCGGGATCGGCACGGCCAGCCCGAGGCCGGTGCGGCCCGCGCCCGGCTGCTGCGCATCACCCGCTACGACGTCGGGCTGGCCATGCTGCTCGCGGGCGCGGTGAATCTGGCCATGCTGCTCATGGCCGCCTCAACGCTGCGCGGACGGCAGGACGTGGATTCCCTCGAATCCGCGCACGCCGCGGTGCAGGACACGCTCGGCCCGGCGGCCGGACTGCTGCTCGCCATCGGACTGCTCGCCTCCGGCCTGGCCTCCACCTCGGTCGGCGCCTACGCGGGGGCCATGATCATGCAGGGATTGCTGCACCACCGCATTCCGCTGCTCGTGCGCCGCGTGGTGACCCTGATTCCCGCGCTGGTGGTGCTCGGCCTCGGCGTGGATCCGACTCGGGCGCTGATCATTTCGCAGGTGGTGCTGTCGTTCGGCATTCCGTTCGCGCTGATTCCCCTGGTGCGCTTCACCACCGACCGCACGCTCATGGGTGACGACGTGAACGGGCGGATCACCACCCTGCTGGCCTGGCTGGTGGCCGCGATCATCACGGCCTTGAATGTCGCACTCATCTATCTGACCGTCGCCGGGAACTGACCGTCGCCGGGAGATAGCGGCGCTGCCGTAAAGCCCTGTCATCCCGGCCGACCCCTCGTCATCCCGGCATGCTTTCGGCCTGGATCTACTCCGCGAAAACGGCCTTGCGCTTCTGCAGCATGGCCGTCGCACCCTCGGCGAAATCGGCCCCGCGCAACAACTCAGGCTGACCGATCCCCTCTGCAGTCAGTGCGTCGTCGAGGGCCGGCAGTGCCGCGGCGTTCAGCGCGCGCTTGGTGAGTTCGAGGGCGCGGCGCGGGCCGTGTGCCAGCTTGGTGGCGGCGGCCTCGACCTTCGCGTCGAGATCCGTATCGGAGTACACGCCGGTGATCAGGCCGCGGCGCTGCGCCTCGGCGCACGGCAGGCGATCGCCCAGCAATGCCATCTCGGCGGCCAGCGGGCGACCGGCGGCCGCCGCGACCATGGCCGCCGCACCGCCGTCCGGCATGAGACCGATATTGATGAAGGCCAGCAGCAGATAGGCGTCCTCGGAGGCGTAGATCAGGTCGGCGGCCAGGGCGAAGGCGACCCCGACACCGGCGGCCGCGCCCCGCACCCGGGCGATGACCGGGATCGGCGCGTCCACGATCGCCTTGATCATCCGATTGGCCGCGACCATGGTGTCCTCGGGCGTGATTCCGCGTGCCGCCTCACCGGGACTGGCCGACAGATCGGCGCCGGTACAGAAGTCGCCGCCCTCGCCGGTGAGCACGATCACCCGCACCGCGGGATTGTCGTATGCCGAAAGCACCGTCTCGCCGAGCCCCAGCATGGTGTCGTAGTCGATGGCGTTCTTGCGCTTGGGATTGGTGATGGTGATACGCAGTACCCGGCCGTCGAGTACGGCGGTGTAGCCCGGGGTTGTCGCGGTGTTGCTCATGAATGCTCCCGGTGATGTGTTCGGCTGTGCGAATTGTGGTTAACTTAGGTGGATTCGTCCGGCACTGTCAACAGCCGGTGCCGTGGAAAAGGAGAAAGTGCATGGTCGCCGATCGCAGCGAGGTGGGACTCGCTTCCGCGCGACCTTCCGGCGAACCGGGACCCCGGCGCCGACCCAAGAATCGCAAGGCCCAGATCGTCGGCGTCGCCGCGCGGGCCTTCGCTGAGCGGGGGTATCACCCGGTCGGCGTGGACGAGATCGCCGCCGAGGTCGGCATTTCCGGGCCCGCGCTGTACCGGCACTTCAGCAATAAGTACGCCATGCTGGTCGCCGCCGCCGAGATGGGCGCGCAGCAATTGGTCGATGCCGCCCACGCCGCCGACCATCCGGAGCTGGAACCGGAACCGCGACTCACCGCACTGATCCGCGGCATTGCCGAGCACACCATCGACTGCCGGCGCGAGGGCGGACTGTACCGCTGGGAGCGGCGATATCTGGAGAGCGCCGATCGCGCGCGCATCCGGGTCATCTACGCCGATCTGCACGACACCTTCACCGCGCCCATCGCCGAGCTGTACCCCGACGCCGATCCGGCCGACAACAGTCTGCGCGCCGCGGCGGTGCTCAGCGCCATCGGCAGCGTGACCGGGCATCGCACCGCGCTGTCCAATGCGCGCCTGGTCAGCCTGCTCAACGACATCTGCTGGGACATCCTGCGCGCCGAGCTGCCGCCCGCGCCCGCACCCGCCACCGGCGACCCGATCGTGCGCGGCCTGCCCGTCATCTCCAAGCGCGAACAGCTGCTCACCGAGGCCATCCGGATCTTCGGGCGGCAGGGGTATCACGAGGCCAGCATCGAGGAGATCGGCGCCGCCGCGGGCATCAACGCCTCCAGCGTCTACCGCTACTTCAGCAGCAAATCCGATCTGCTCGCCGCCGCCTTCCACCGCACCGGCGAACGCGTGGCCATCGCCAATGCCGAGGCACTCTCGGAGGCCACCAGCCGCGCCGACGCCGCCGTGCGCATTGCCGAACGCTTCGCCCGCATGACCTTCGCCATGCCGGAGATCCTCCCGGTCTACTTCGCCGAATTCTCCAATCTGCCCGCCTCCGAACAACATCGACTCCGCTCCATCCAGCGCCAGAACGTCCTGGAATGGGCCAACCTCCTCGAAGGCGACCAAATCGAAGCCCGCTTCCGCGTCCACGCCGCCATCGGCCAGGTCATCGACGTAGGCCGCCGCCTCCGCTTCGACACCAGGCCCCAGAACCTGGCCCGCGTCCGAGCCCTGATGAGCGCCGTCCTACTCGGCTCGGCCCCCACCCCCGACGCCGAATAGCGCTACCCCCCAAGAAGACCTGTCCAGACCTGCACCACAAGGTCGTGGCCCGCCCGGTTCTGGACTGAGCGGAGCAATGCCGCGCAGCGGCGAGCGCAGGGAGGGAAGAACCGGGTAACAGGGCCACGACCCCGCCCGGAGCGAAGCGGAGGGCAAATCAAACACAGCTCAGACCTTGTGGCGGAGGCGGAAAATCGCTCTTGCCAGGCGGAGGCGCTGGGGATGGTTGTCGAAGGTGCTCAGCCCCACGGGTTCTCGGTGGCGTTTGTCGATGATCGATTGGGCGCGGGCGAATTCGAGCAGGGACTGCGGGTTGCGGATGCGGCCGGGGCCGTGGATGCCGTAGACCGGGGTGGCATTGACCGTGACCAGTTCGGTGCGCAGGTGGTCGGCGAATTCGGGGACGCTGCGGACATCGCGGGTGAAAACGGCTACGGGGAGCACTCTTTCAGGGGCGTTGACACGTTCCACCGCCTCGTCCATGGATGCGACCCGATTGACGATCAGCACCGGGCCCACCGCGTCGCCGGTAATGGCGAGGCTGATCTCCGGGACCTCGGTGAGCACCACCGGTTCGATATAGGGCTCGCGAATGGACTCCAGGCTGCCCACCACCGCGCGACCACCGCGGGTGAGTGCGTCGCGAACCTGGCGGCGCACCACATCCAGATGGGCCTCGACCACCATCGGCCCGTAGGAGGCGCGCTTGTCCGCGGCGGGCCGCAGCTTGCGGGCGTGATAGGCCACCATTTCCAGGAACGGCTCGTACACCGAGTCCGCCACGTACACGCAGTGCACACCCGCCGGATGCTGCCCGGCATTGGCCATGGCGCCGTATACCGCTGCGGCCGCGGCGGTATCGAGACGGGCGTCGACCTGGACGATCATGGCGCCGCGGCCGCCCTGCTCGATCACCAGGGGAGTGCCGGTCTGCGCGCACAGCGCGGTGACCTCGCGGGCGCCGGCGACGGACCCGGCGTAGGCGATCTTGTCCACCCGCGCCCGGCAGAGGGCGGCGGCGGTGGAGCTGTCACCGGTAACCACCTGCAGCACAGGCTGATTCGGGGACAGGCGGTTCCAGGTGTCGACCAGCCAGGCTCCGACGCCGGGGGTCAGCTCGCTCGGCTTGAACACCACGGTATTGCCCGCGGCCATGGCGGAGGCGATCGAATTCATCGGTGCGAGAACGGGATTCTGCCAGGGCCCCAGCACGCCGATCACGCCGAGCGGCAGTCGCCCGATCGAGCCGGACCGATCGCGGGGGAACCGGGCCGTGCTGCGGGTGGAGCGGCCCAGCGTCTTCTCGGCATGGCGCGCAACCCAATCCAGATGCTCCACGGCCAGCGTCACTTCGACGGCGGCGTCCATGCGCGGTTTGCCGGTCTCAGTGCTGATGAGTTCGACGAGATCGCGGGTGCCGCGTGCGATGGCGCGCTTCCAGTCCAGCAGCCAGCGTTTGCGCCCGGCGAATCCCAGTGCCGCCCACCACTGTTGCGTGGTGCGGGCCGCGCGGACGGCGCGGGTCAGCTCACCGGCGCCCATGATGGCGTAATCGCCCACGACCTCCCCGGTGCGCGGATCATACGATGTCAGCACCTTCGGTCGGCCCGCTCCGGTGCGCGCTGCCCGTGGCTGCTGCGCAGGCTCGGCCATGGTTACCCTCTCGTGGCCATGAATGTCTCCCCGCCTGTCAGCCTATTGTTCGGCGAGTACGCCCGACAAGGTGCGGAAATATCAGCAGACCGCACGGTCCGTGTCTGGATCTGCGGCTATTCGCAGACCTGTCAGTTTGTGACCAACGACACGTTTGATTGATAGCTGCTTCGGCAAAGGAACGACCACGCATAGGGACCGCCGGTAACATCACGCGCGACGGAGTGGATCATCCCCGAGGGGATGTGGGGACCCGCCGCCCGGGGCGAACTGAATTGCCCGCCCAGCCGATAGTGGAGAGTTGATGCCGAGCTTGGACAAACCGGATTCGCACACAGCGGAAGTGCGCAGCGCAGGGAGCGATCCGGCGGTATATGTCGAAGACATCCGCAAGTCGTTCGGCGAGGTGCACGCGCTGCAGGGCATCAGCTTCACCGCCGTCCGCGGCCAGGTGCTCGGCATCCTCGGCCCCAATGGCGCCGGTAAGACCACCGCGGTGAAGGTCCTTTCCACCCTGCTGCGTCCCGACTCCGGCATTGCCCGGGTCGCCGGGCACGATGTGCGCAAGGACCCCGCCGCCGTTCGCCGGTCCATCATGATGACCGGTCAGTACGCCGCCCTTGACGAAAATCTTTCCGGACGCGAGAACATCGAATTGTTCGGCAGGCTCATGGGCCTGCCCCGCAAGGCGGCCCGGCAGCGCGCCGACGATCTGCTCGAGGAATTCGATCTCACCGGCGCCGGCCGGCGCGCGGTCCGGCACTACTCCGGCGGTATGCGCCGCCGGGTCGACATCGCCTGCGGACTCGTGGTGCGACCGGAGGTGGTGTTCCTCGACGAACCCACCACCGGACTCGACCCGCGCAGCCGCCAGGGCGTGTGGGATCTGGTGACCGCGCTCAAGACCCAGGGCATCACCGTCCTGCTGACCACGCAGTACCTCGAAGAGGCCGACGTGCTCAGCGACAACATCATCGTGATCGACAAGGGCGCCGTGATCGCCGAGGGCACCGCGGACGCGCTCAAGCAGAAGACCGGCGGCAGCTACTGCGAGGTCGTCCCGCTGGACCCGACCCATCTGATCGCGGCCGCGGACGCCCTGGGCGATCTGATTCCCGAAGCCACGCGCTCCGAGATCGGCAGCGGCGATCGGCTGTCGATCCCCGCGCCGGACGGGGCCTCCACACTCGCCGAGGCGCTGCGCCGACTCGACGGCGCCGGTATCGAACTCGCGGACATCGGGCTGCGGCGGCCCTCGCTCGACGATGTGTTCCTCTCCCTCACCGGGCATTCGGGCGGCATCCAATGAGCGCGCCGGCCGCGGCCGGAGTCGCGCGCACCGATCTGTTCGCCGGGCTGCCCAAGGCCAAGCCGAACAGCCTGCAGCAGTGGCAGGCGCTCACCGGCCGCATCCTCTGGGTGATGGCCACCAAGGGTGAGCTCGCCTTCGCATCGGTCACCCCGCTGGTCATCACCCTCGGCTTCTACCTGCCGCTCAAGTACGTCATGCAGTTCCGCGGCATCGACTACGCGCAGTTCGTCATGCCGATCATCGTGCTGCAGACCATGACCGTCACCATGATGTCGAATGCGCAGATGGCCGCGTTCGAGGCCATGACCGGATTCAACACCCGAATGCAGAGCATGCCCGTCGGCAAGATGGTGCCGCTGGTCTCGCGCCTGAGCGCCGGTCTGGTGCGCTCGATCGTCTCACTGACCGCGGCCATCGGCTGGGGTCATATGATCGGCTTCCGGTTCGTGGCCGGTTGGGGACAGACCGTGCTGTTCTGCGTGTTCTCGCTCGCCGTCGGCACCGTGCTCGCCATCGGCGCCGACGCGCTCGGCTCGCTGACCAAAAATCCCGAATCGCTGAGCCAGGCCCTGACCCTGCCGACGCTGATCTTCGGCATGCTCTCCTGCGGATTCGTGCCGGAATCCGGCTTCCCGGTATGGGTTCGGCCGTTCGTGCGCAATCAGCCCATCTCCCAGTTCTCCTTCGCGCTGCGGGATATGGCCGCGCACGGGGTGACCTGGCAGGTGTTCTGGGTGCCGATGGTGTGGCTGATCGGCGCCGCGGTGTTCTTCCTGCCGGCGGCGGTCTGGGCGAGTATGAGGCGGTCATGAGTTCTGCAGTCGAAGCCCGTTCGGTCGCGGGCGATACGGAATCGTGGGCAGGACATCAGCCGCTGCCGCGCGTCGAGCAGCGGTCCGAACGGACCCTGTCGATCTGGTTGGAGCAGAGCTTCATCCAGTGCAAGCGACTGCTGATCGGCTGGGCCCGCGACCCCGCGACCACCATTCAGACCATCGCCTATCCGGCGGCCACCCTGCTCATGTTCCGTGTGGTGCTGGGTGATTCGATCACCTCGGCCACCGGTGCGCCCAGCATCTACGGCACCGTGCCGATGGTCATGCTGGTCGCGGCCATGGCGGGCTCGGTGGTCTCGGCGCTCGGCTTCAAGGTGGAGAAGGCGACCGGATTGCTCGGCCGCTTCTGGACCATGCCCGTGCACCGCGCCGCCGGACTCACCGGACGCCTGCTGGCCGAGGCGATCCGCGTGCTGCTCACCTCGCTGATCGTGCTCGCGGTGGGTGTCTGCCTGGGCTTCCGATTCTGGTACGGCGCGGCCGCGGGCATTGCCATGCTGGGGATTCCGATCATTTTCGGCATCGGGTTCGCGGTGCTGGTGACGGCGCTCGCCACCATTACCGAGGGCATCATGCTGGTGCAGGTCATCGGTGTCATCAATAGCCTGCTCATGTTCTTCAACTCCGGTTTCGTGCCGGTCTTCGCGTACCCCACGTGGTTGCAGATGACCGTCCAGAACCAGCCCATGAGTACGGCCATCGATGCCATGCGCGGGTTGTCCTTCGACGGGCCGATCGCGGTGCCGCTGATGAAGACCGTCGCGTGGGCGGTCGGCATGGTGGTGGTGTTCGGTTATCCGGCGATTCGCGGCTATCGCAAGGCGGCCGAAACCGGCGCCTGAGCTTCTGCCTCCGCGGGGCGGTATCCGGTACTCCGGGTACCGCCCCGTTGCTGTTGCGGGGTGGTTGCCGACCGTGAAAATGCGTCCCGCATGCGAGTTTTGGGTGTTATGCGGTACCGCGGTCCGAGTGTGGTGTGCGTCACGCTAGGGTGTGCGCATGGCTTACCTGGTTACCGGGGCAACTGGGTTCATCGGGCGGTTTCTGATTCCCGAACTTCTCAAACGCGGCGAAGACGTTCATGTGCTCGTACGCCCCGGCGAAGACTCGATACTGCGTTTCAACCGATGCCTGCGCGCCTGGGACGACGAGGACCGCGTGCGGCCGGTGCGCGGCGACCTGAGCGCGCCCGGAATCGGCATCGACCCGAGCTGGATTGCCGCGCACCGGGGTTCGATCGAGCACGTGTTCCACCTGGCCGGCGGACTGGACTCCGTCATGCCCGGCGGCGGGACGCGGCGCGTCGCCGAACTGGCCGGGGAACTGGAAGCCGGGCTGCTGCACCATGTTTCGACCGTGCGGGTGGCGGGCGGCTGGGACGGGCTCTTCACCGAGGACATGTTCGACGTCGGACAGCCGCTGCCCGCGCCCTATCAGCGCGCCATGCTCCAGGCCGAACAGGCCGTGCGGGACCAGGACCGGGTGCCGTGGCGGATCTATCGGCCGTCCATCGTCATCGGGCACTCGCGCACCGGGGAAATCGACCGGATCGACGGGCCCTACTACTTCTTCCGGCTGCTGCGCATGGCCGCGCAACTGCCGCGCATCCTGCCGGTGGTGTCGCCGAAACTGGGCGATACCAATATGGTTCCGGTCGATTTCGTGGCGCGCGCGCTCGACCACATCGCGCACCGGCCCGGGGGCGGGGGTAGCACCTACCACCTCGTGGATCCGCGGGAACAGAGTGTGGCCGACGTCTTCAACCTCTTCGCCGACGAGGCGGGCGCGCCGCATCTCATGGAGGTCATGCCCAAGCAGACCCTCGATATGACGCTGCGGGTACCCGGTATGGGATGGATGCTGCGGCAGGTCGGGGTGCCCATGGATGTGATCGCGCACAGTGAGATCGGCTGCCGGTTCGACTCCCGGCACACCGCGGACGCGCTCGCCGGAACCGATATCAGGGTGCCGCCGCTGGCGGGGTACGGGTCGGTGATCTGGAAGTACTGGATCGAGAACTGGGTCTGAGACCCACCGCTCTCACGGGGTGGCGGTGCCCTCGGGCGCCGCCGGAGAGTTTCGCGGCTCCGGCCGGCCGTAATCCCAACCCACCCAGCGGTTTCGGTGCGTCCAGCCGACCAGGTCGTAGCGCCAGTGGAACGGCCAGGTGCGGGCCACCGTCAGGAACAGTCCCGCACCGAGCGCGGCGAAATCGTCGTGCGCGGAGAGCAGCGCGCGCTGCTGTCGCGGTGAGCCGGTGAAGAACGCCTCGAACATGGAGATCGACTGCGGCGTGGTCAGCCGGCCCAGCCCGTACACGCCGCGCATCCGCATCCAGTACACCAGCCGCGCCTGCCACGGCCACAGCGCTTCGACCGGATCGTCGCCGCGCTGCAGCGCGGCGAGCGCGATATCGACCTGCGAGAGCGAATCGGCCACACAGTAACCGGTGATGGGATGCATCTGCCCGCCGCGCGAACCGAACGGAATCACCTGTCCGCGACCGGTTTTCGGCGGCATATCGTCCAGTGGATAGTGCGCGGCCTCGCTCGGCTCGTCACCGCGTAGTCGAATGCCGTGTGCCGCAAGCCGATTCAGGGTACGGCGGCGTAGCTCGTGCTGCGGCATGCCGCCCCGCAATCCCAGGCTGGTCTCCTCGAAGATGACCGTCCCGTCGCCGAGCGGCACCGCGTACAGAAACGACGGCGGCTCGTCCGGACCCGCGCCGTTCTCGCCGCGCCAGTCCAGCAGCAGGCCCTCGCCCGGAGTGACCATGGGCGCGGCGACGTCCTCGTCCACGAAAATGCCGTGCGCGCTGGCGGTCCGGCGCTGTCCCGGCGACGCCTGCCCCCGGGTGTCGAACACCGTGGCGGCCCGCACCTCGGTGCCGTCGGCCAACTCCACCCGATGCGCCTCGACCACGTGCGCCCGCCCGGTGATCACCGTGGCGTCGTCCAGCGGGAGCGCATCCCGCAACCCCTGCTTCGACAGCACGCAGTACGGCCGCGCGATCCGATGCTCGCTCTGCGTCCACACCACCGGCGCCTCGATCCGGCTGGCAATCACGTTGCGCGGCAACCACTCCGGCAACTCGTCGATCCAGCACGAATAGGTGGGCCCCCACAGCCGCTCCGGCCGCGGATCCACCGCGACCACCCGCAACCCCGCCACCACGGCCCGATGCGCCAGCGCCCGCCCCGTAGGCCCGAGCCCCACCACACAAACATCGGCAGCCCCGCCGACCTCACTCATACCCGCATTCAAACAGCCCCACCCCACCCCGCCACCCTCCCACCCCCGGATGGCGGGGCCGGTGCTACTTCGGGGTGATCCAGGTGGTGATGTCGGCGTGGACGACCTCCGCACCGGACTTGTCGTAGATGGAGACGGGGACGATGAGGTTCTGGCCCTCGGTGATGGCCGAGAAGTCCGGCAGTTCGGGGAGTTCGGCTACGGCGCGCAGGCCGGAATTGGCCTTCGCCAGGTACTGGACGTTCATGGCCTTGGGAATCCAGCGGTGCGTACCGGGGACGGTGGCCTCCGACAGCATGCCCATGGCGACCTCGGCGAGGTTGCAGGCGGCGATGGCATGGAAGGTGCCCAGGTGATTGTGGATACCGAACCACTTGGGCGCGGTCACCTCGCACAGACCGGGCTCGAGCCGCACGACGTTCGGCAGCACGGTGCCGAAGTAGGGGACGCGCGCGACCATGCCGAGGGAGAACAGGGTGTGGCCGAGCCGATTGTCCGGCAGTTTCTTCCAGCCGCGGTAGGTGGCGGTCTCTTTCGTCATGCCGCGTATCTTACTCAGAAGTAAGTTATCCGGAAGTAGGGTGCGCCCGATGCCATCGAAACGAGCACTTGCTTGGTAATTTGAATCGCTGCGCGCGGAGCGCGGCTGGGGCCGGCGCCACATCGCCGGCTGTCGGGGGATAGGAACTCTCACTACATGCGCATTCGTACCGCTGCCGCCGCACTGGGCATCACCCTGGCGGGAGCCGCTTTCGCCACCATCGCGGGCGCCGGATCGGCCTCGGCGATCACGCCGCTCAGCGACCCGGGTCACGGCATCTACCTCGTCGTACTCTTCGACCAGGGTGACACCGTCGCCCTGAACAACAGCCCCATCCCGGGCGTGCTCGACCAGCTCGCACCGGACGGGCGGACAACCATGTTGATCGATCCGGCCTCGCGCCTGCCGCGCGATGACAACAATGTCTACGCGACCGTCCCCGATGTCGTCTCCGAGGCGGCCAGGCAGCACGGCGAATTCGGCTTCGGCTGGTACGACCCCAATGTCAACTGGGGCAATCCGGTTCGGGTCATCCAGGTTCTGCCCTGATCCACCGGCTGCGGGCGCCCATCGGCGCCCGCAGCCGTCCGGTTCCTCCGGAAACGGGTGTGACCAGCGCCATCCGAGCACGGACGGGGAGGGGGCGATTTGAAGTCACCCATAGCCCTGGTGCATACTATTCAGGTTGCCCGGACCGGGTTGTGTCTTTCTTCGGAATAGATGCAGGTGGTGGCGGGTGAGAAGGACACTCTTGCACCCCGCTGATGACAGCGGCGGTGCGTCCGGGACAAAGATTCTTCCGGCCAAGTGGGATTCGATTCCAGGGCCGAAGAATGAGCGGATGGGCGACACGCCCGACCGCGTGGACCGGAAGAACCATGACAGATGAACAGCGGCGATGGATCGGGCCCACACGTGGCCTCGGTCGTGTGGTGGCTGATGCGTCTTCGTGTGTTCGGACTGTGCAAATGAGGGTGCTTCGAGAGCGAAAGCTCTTGGGGCACAAACGTTAAGCGGAGAAAAGGACACTCAGCGTGGCGGGACAGAAGATCCGCATCAGGCTCAAGGCCTACGACCATGAGGCGATCGACGCGTCTGCGCGCAAGATCGTCGAGACGGTGACCCGCACGGGCGCTCGTGTCGTTGGCCCGGTGCCGTTGCCCACCGAAAAGAACGTGTACTGCGTCATCCGTTCGCCGCACAAGTACAAAGACTCGCGCGAGCACTTCGAGATGCGTACTCACAAGCGGCTGATTGACATCCTCGACCCCACGCCGAAGACGGTCGACGCGCTTATGCGCATCGATCTTCCGGCCAGTGTCGACGTCAACATTCAGTGACGGGGATTCCAGATATGACTGACAACAAGAGCAGGCCGGCTGCCGGCATCCTGGGAACCAAGCTCGGTATGACCCAGGTCTTCGACGAGAAGAACCGCGTTGTTCCGGTGACCGTCGTCAAGGCCGGTCCGAACGTCGTGACCCAGATCCGCACCGCCGAGCGTGATGGCTACGCCGCCATCCAGATCGCCTACGGCGCCATCGACCCGCGCAAGGTGAACAAGCCGGTTTCCGGCCAGTTCTCCAAGGCCGGTGTCACCCCTCGCCGCCACATCACGGAGATCCGCGTCGCTGACGTCGCCTCCTTCGAGGTCGGCCAGGAAATCGGCGCGGAGGCCTTCGCCGAAGGCAGCTTCGTCGACGTGACGGGCACCTCCAAGGGCAAGGGCTTCGCCGGCACCATGAAGCGTCACGGCTTCAAGGGCCAGGGCGCCTCCCACGGTGCGCAGGCTGTGCACCGCCGGCCGGGTTCCATCGGTGGTTGCTCCACCCCGGGTCGCGTGTTCAAGGGCATGCGCATGTCCGGCCGGATGGGTAACGACCGCGTCACCACGCAGAACCTCACGGTCCACAAGGTGGATGCCGAGAACGGTCTGCTGCTGATCAAGGGTGCGATCCCGGGCCGTCGCGGCCACGTCGTGATCGTCAAGAGTGCAGTGAAGGGTGGTGCCCGGGCATGAGCACCGAGACCAAGACCAACCTGACGCTCCCGGTCAAGGCCGCTGGCGGCAAGACCGAGGGCACCGTCGAGCTCCCCGCGGAGATCTTCGACGTGACCGCCAATATCGCGCTGATGCACCAGGTTGTCGTGGCCCAGCAGGCCGCGGCTCGCCAGGGCACGCACTCGACCAAGACCCGCGGTGAAGTCCGCGGTGGTGGTCGTAAGCCGTACCGGCAGAAGGGCACCGGCCGCGCCCGTCAGGGCTCGACCCGTGCACCGCAGTTCGTCGGCGGTGGCACCGTCCACGGCCCGCAGCCGCGCGATTACACCCAGCGCCTGCCCAAGAAGATGAAGGTCGCCGCACTGCGTGGCGCTCTCTCCGACCGGGCCCGCAACGAGCGCATCCACGTGATCACCGAACTGGTCCCGGGTCAGACCCCGTCGACCAAGATCGCCAAGACCTTCCTTGCCGAGCTTTCGAGCCGCAAGCAGCTCCTGGTCGTCGTCGGTCGCGAGGACATCGCCACGTGGAAGAGCGTTGCGAACCTGGAGAACGTGCACCCGATCGCTCCCGATCAGCTGAACACCTACGACGTGCTGAAGGCCGATGAGGTCATCTTCTCCGTCGAGGCGCTCAATGCCTTCGTGCACGGCCCCGCCGAAGCTGCACAGGAGGAGAGCAAGTGACCACGATCGCCGACCCCCGCGACATTCTGCTGGCGCCGGTCATCTCCGAGAAGTCCTACGGACTGATCGAAGAGGGTACCTACACCTTCATCGTGCACCCGGACTCCAACAAGACGCAGATCAAGATCGCCGTCGAGAAGGTCTTCGGCGTCACGGTGACCAGCGTCAACACTGCTAACCGTCAGGGCAAGCGCAAGCGGACCAAGGCCGGTTACGGAAAGCGCAAGAACACCAAGCGCGCGCTCGTGACCCTCTCGGCCGACAGCAAGCCCATCGAGATCTTCGGAGGCCCGGTCGCGTAAGCGCCTGGGAATCCAGAAAGTAGAGAAGAACTCATGGCAATTCGTAAATACAAGCCGACTACCCCGGGTCGTCGTGGCGCCTCGGTCTCGGATTTCGCCGAGATCACCCGCTCCACCCCCGAGAAGTCGCTGCTGCGTCCGCTCACCAAGACCGGTGGCCGTAACGCTCAGGGCCGCATCACCACTCGTCACAAGGGTGGCGGCCACAAGCGTGCCTACCGTCTGATCGACTTCCGTCGGATGGACAAGGACGGCGTGCCGGCCAAGGTCGCTCACATCGAGTACGACCCCAACCGCACCGCCAATATCGCCCTCCTGCACTTCGCGGACGGCGAGAAGCGCTACATCATCGCGCCCAAGGGCATTGCCCAGGGCACGAAGATCGAGTCCGGCGCGGGCGCCGACATCAAGCCGGGCAACAACCTGCCGATGCGCAACATCCCGACCGGTACCACCATTCACGCGGTGGAGCTGCGTCCGGGTGGCGGCGCCAAGCTGGCTCGTTCCGCCGGTATGAGCATTCAGCTGCTGGGTAAGGAAGGCGCCTACGCCGTCCTGCGTATGCCCTCCGGTGAAATCCGTCGCGTCGATGTGCGCTGCCGCGCCACCATCGGCGAGGTCGGCAATGCCGAGCAGTCGAACATCAACTGGGGCAAGGCCGGCCGTATGCGGTGGAAGGGCGTTCGCCCGACCGTCCGTGGTGTCGTCATGAACCCGGTCGACCACCCGCACGGTGGTGGTGAAGGTAAGACCTCCGGTGGTCGCCACCCGGTCTCGCCGTGGGGTAAGCCGGAAGGCCGTACCCGCAAGCCCAACCGTCCCAGCGACAAGCTCATCGTCCGCCGCCGCGGCAAGAAGCGTTAAGGAGGAGGTTAAAGATGCCACGCAGCCTCAAGAAGGGCCCGTTCGTAGACGATCACCTCCTCAAGAAGGTGGACGTTCAGAACGAGAAGGGCACGAAGCAGGTCATCAAGACCTGGTCGCGTCGTTCGACCATCATTCCCGATTTCATCGGGCACACGTTCTCGGTGCACGACGGCCGCAAGCACGTTCCGGTCTTCGTCTCGGACAACATGGTCGGGCACAAGCTCGGTGAGTTCGCGCCGACCAGGACGTTCAAGAGCCACGTCAAGGACGATCGGAAGAGCAAGCGGCGATGAGCACTGAAACTCAGAACCAGACTGCGCGCGCCACTGCCAAGCACGTGCGCGTGACGCCGATGAAGGCTCGTCGTGTTGTGGACCTGGTCCGCGGCAAGCGAGTCGAGGACGCGCTGAACATTCTGCGGTTCGCCCCGCAGGCTGCCAGCGAGCCGGTCGCCAAGGTGGTGGCTTCGGCCGCGGCCAACGCCGAGAACAACCTCGGTCTGAACCCGGCCACCCTGGTCATCTCGACGGCATTCGTCGACGAGGGCGCGACCATGAAGCGTTTCCAGCCGCGGGCCCAGGGCCGTGCGTTCCGGATTCGCAAGCGCACCAGCCACATCACCATCGAGGTCGAGAGCGTGCCTGAGCTCAGCACTGCCCCTCGCAACCGCCGGAAGGGAGGGGCAAAGTAAATGGGACAGAAAATTAATCCCCATGGCTTCCGCCTCGGTATCACGACCGACTGGAAGTCGCGTTGGTACGCCGATAAGCAGTACAAGGAATACGTCGGCGAAGACGTCAAGATCCGCAAGCTCCTCGCCACCGGCATGGAGCGGGCCGGCATCTCGAAGGTCGAGATCGAGCGCACCCGTGACCGTGTGCGTGTGGATATCCACACCGCGCGTCCGGGCATCGTCATCGGCCGCCGCGGCGCCGAGGCCGACCGTATCCGTGCCGAGCTGGAGAAGCTCACCGGCAAGCAGGTGCAGCTGAACATCCTCGAGGTCAAGAACCCCGAATCGGATGCGCAGCTCGTTGCTCAGGGTGTTGCCGAGCAGCTGTCGAACCGTGTGGCGTTCCGTCGTGCGATGCGTAAGGCCATTCAGTCGGCCATGCGTTCGCCGAACGTCAAGGGCATCCGCGTGCAGTGCTCGGGCCGCCTCGGTGGCGCCGAAATGTCGCGCTCGGAGTTCTACCGCGAAGGCCGTGTGCCCCTGCACACCCTTCGTGCGGACATCGACTACGGCCTGTACGAGGCCCGCACCACCTTCGGCCGTATCGGCGTGAAGGTGTGGATCTACAAGGGCGACATCGTCGGTGGCAAGCGTGAGGTCACTGCGACCGCCGCGCCGGCCGGCGACCGTGATCGTCCGCGTCGTGAGCGGCCGAGCCGCCCGCGTCGCTCGGGTGCCCAGGGCACCACTGCCACCAGTACTGAGGCCGGGCGTGCCGCGACTGCGGTCGCAGAGGCTCCGGCAGAGACGACCCAGGAGGGCTGACCTATGTTGATGCCTCGCAAGGTCAAGCACCGTAAGCAGCATCACCCGGGCCGTTCGGGCATGTCCAAGGGCGGCACGGCGGTTACCTTCGGTGAGTTCGGCATCCAGGCTCTGGAGCCGGCCTACGTGACCAACCGCCAGATCGAGTCGGCGCGTATCGCGATGACCCGCCACATCAAGCGTGGCGGCAAGATCTGGATCAACATCTACCCCGATCGCCCGCTCACGAAGAAGCCGGCCGAAACCCGCATGGGTTCCGGTAAGGGTTCTCCGGAGTGGTGGATCGCGAACGTGAAGCCGGGACGGATCATGTTCGAGATGTCTTACCCGAATGAGGAGACCGCTCGTGAGGCCCTGCGCCGCGCGATGCACAAGCTCCCCATGAAGTGCAGGATCGTGACGCGAGAGGAGCAGTTCTGATGGCTACCGGAACTCCGGCTGCAGAGCTGCGCGAGCTGACTGAGGACGAGCTCGTCGCGAAACTGCGTGAAGGCAAGGAAGAGCTGTTCAACCTGCGCTTCCAGATGGCGACGGGCCAGTTGCAGAACAACCGTCGTCTGCGTGTGGTCCGCCACGAGATCGCGCGCCTCTACACGGTTATGCGTGAGCGTGAGCTCGGGCTGGCCACCGGTCCTGAAGGCAAGGGAGATGCGGCATGAGTGACGCAAAAGGCCCGGCCAAGACGCCGGCAAAGGTTGAGGAGCGGGGCCAGCGCAAGATCCGCAAGGGCTACGTTGTCTCCGACAAGATGACCAAGACCATCGTGGTCGAGCTGGAGAATCGCGTGAAGCACAAGCTTTACGGCAAGATCATCCGCACCACCTCGAAGGTCAAGGCCCACGACGAGAACGAGAGCGCCAATGTCGGCGACCTCGTGCAGCTGATGGAGACCCGTCCGCTGTCCGCCACCAAGCGCTGGCGTCTGGTCGAGGTCCTGGAGCGGGCGAAGTAATTCACCCCTCCACGGCTGACAAGTCGTAAAACGAAGGCCCGCTTCCCTTTTGGGACGCGGGCCTTCGTCGTTTCCGGGAACGGGGTCAGCCCGGACCGGTCAGAACGAGCCCATATCGGCCGATAGCCAGTGTTCGGGATTCATGAAGACCGCGGACTGCGGGCCGATGGAGTCGGCGTACTTCAGGTAGCCCTCGACCTTGTCGGCGGGCAGATAGCGCGCGGCCATTTCGTGGTGCTGCTCATCGGTCATCGGGGTGACCCGGGTGATAGGACCCTCGACAGTCACGTAGCGGACGGTAGGTTCGAGGACTTCGACCATGAGGCTGAAGCGCCCGGATTCCTGCAGCAGCCGCATCTTCTGCGATTCGGGCCCGGTCAGCACCCACAGCTCACCGCCGGGCGAGTACTGGTACCAGATGGGCACGGTCAGGGGTGCGCGTCCCGGCCGGTTGTTCACGGCCAGCGCCCCGATATGTGGTTGTGCGAGGAAACTCTGTCGTTCTTCCAACGTCAGTGCCATGCCTCCCACGGTACCGAGGGGGTACGACGTTCCTGTTTCTCCAACACGCAGAGCCCTGTTTCTCCAACACGCAGAGCGCAATACTGCGTTCGGCGTTTCGCGAGGAAGAGCGTATTCCGTACCGCGCGTTCTTGTATGGGATCGGTGACCTCGCTACTCTCGGCGACGTGCCCGCTACCGGGCGCGGATCTGCGGGCGCGATCGGTGAGTGGATGCTCGACAATGTGGTTCGGATTGCGATCGTCGGAATGGGACCTCGCGGTCTGAATGTCTGTGAACGAATTTGTGCCAATGCTCGGCAGCTCGGTAATTCGGCGGGCGTCGAGCTGATTCTGCTGGACTCGAAACAGGTTGGCACCGGGGCGGTCTGGCGCACCGACCAGCCCGCCCAACTGCTGATGAATACGGTGTCCGAGCAGGTCACGGTGTTCACCGATGACACCGTCGAGATGGCGGGTCCGGTCGATCGCGGTCCGAGTCTGCACGAATGGGCCAATTTCATTGCCAAGATCGGCAATTTCGCCGGACTGCCCGCGCGGGCTTATCGAGAAGCGCTCCGGATGCGCGCGGAAAGCTATCCGCCACGCTACTTCTACGGCCATTATCTGCGCTGGGCATTCGAACGAACGCGCGACCGCTATGCCGAATGGGTGCATGTGCGCGAAATTGTGGCTACCGCAGTGGATTTGCGAGACGGCCCGGGCGGACTGCAGGAACTGGAGTTGAGCACGGGGGAGCGCGTACGCGGTCTGCACGCCGTGGTGCTCACCCAGGGCCACCTGGGGGAGGAGCAGCCGGAAGTGCCCGGCTCCCTGCCGGATTCGGCGCGCCGGCTCGGGCTCGGTTACGTGCCGCCCGCGAATGCCGCCGATATCGACGTGGACGCGATTCCGGCGTCCGATCCCGTGCTCATCCGCGGCCTGGGGCTCACCTTCTTCGACTATCTGGTGCTGCTGACCGCAGGACGCGGCGGTGTCTTCAAGGAGTGCGATACCGGACTGGAGTACGTGGCATCGGGCCGCGAACCGGTCATTATCGCGGGCTGCCGCCGGGGCATCCCGCATCATGCCCGCGGCGAGAACCAGAAGGGCGTGGACGGCCGGTACGCGCCGCTGCTGTTGAACCCCGCGCGTATCGACCGATTGCGCAGTCGCTCACGGAAATTGGGCGATGTCTCCTTCCGCCGGGATGTGTGGCCGCTGATCGCCCGCGAGGTCGAATCGGTGTACTACGCGGCGCTGCTGTCCGAGCAGCTGAGCCCGCAGCGGCTGGAGTCCTTCCGGGATCGGTATCTGACCGTGCCCACCGATCAGGACGCCGCGGAGTTGTTGCAGCGCTTCCATATTCGGCAGCAGGAGCGGTGGAACTGGGGCAGCCTGGTGGATCCGACGGGCGGCCGCCGCTTCGATCGGCCCGGCGATTTTCACGACTGGCTGCTGGCCTATCTGGATGCCGATGTGCACGA
This sequence comes from Nocardia sp. NBC_01327, assembly GCF_035958815.1. Taxonomy (NCBI): domain Bacteria; kingdom Bacillati; phylum Actinomycetota; class Actinomycetes; order Mycobacteriales; family Nocardiaceae; genus Nocardia; species Nocardia sp. NBC_01327. The sequence continues at coordinate 1,457,387 of NZ_CP108383.1, forward strand.
GGCCCGCCTGGGCAATGTCCGGGGTCCGGTGAAGGCGGCGCTGGATGTGCTGCGGGATCTGCGCAATGAGGTCCGGCTCGTGGTCGACTACGGCGGTATCGCGGGGTCGTCGTATCGGGACGATCTGGATCGCTGGTACACGCCGATGAACGCTTTCCTCTCGATCGGCCCGCCCGCCAGCCGCATTGCCGAACTGGCGGCGCTCATCCGGGCGGGCATCGTGCGGGTGGTCGGCCCCGGCATGCAGGTGGATATCGATGCCGAGCGCGGGCTTTTCGTCGCCGGTTCACCGCAGGTGCGTGGATCGCAGGTGCAGGGCCGCTATCTGATAGACGCCTGGCTGCCCGCGCCGGATCTGCGCCGCACGGCGGACCCGCTGCTGCGGAATATGCTGGGCCGCAATGATGTGCGCGGTTATGCGATCGGTTCACCGGACGGCAGCAGCTATCGGACCGGCGGCCTCACCATCGCCCCGCACACCCATCACCTGGTGGACGGCGAGGGCCGAATCCACCCGCGCCGCTACGCCTTCGGTGTTCCCACCGAGTCCGTCCGCTGGGTGACCGCGGCGGGCCCGCGCCCCGGCGTCAATTCCGTCACCCTCGCCGACGGCGACGGCATCGCCCGCGAAATCCTCACCACCCACCGCTACGGCGAGCATGCGAATACTCCTGAAAGGCACGACGATATGGCGATCGAATGCGGGCTGCTGTCTCCGGTGAGCGTCGGCGTCCCGGTGGAATCCCTGCTGGGCGACGATGCCTGGATCGAGGCCATGCTGGAGGTGGAGCTCGCGCTGACCCGCGCCGAGGCCCGGCTCGGCATGGTTCCGGACAGTGTCGCCGAGCATATGGCGATCGCGGTGCGCGAGCACGAGTTCAGCGCCCGCGATATCGCCGAAGCCGCACGGGGAGCGGCCAATCCGGTGGTCACCTTCGTGGAGCGACTGCACCGCGCGGTCGCCGATATCGACCCGGTGAGCGCGAACTACGTGCACTACGGCTCGACCAGTCAGGACATTCTGGATACGGCGACCATGGTGATCGCCGCGCGGGTGCTGTCGATCATCATCACCGATCTCAACACCATGCTCGGCTCCCTCGCCGAATTGGCGCGCCGCCACCGCGATACGCCGATTGCGGGGCGGACGCTGGCCATGCAGGCCGTGCCGACCACCTTCGGCGCCAAGGTGGCGGTGTGGATGCAGGGCCTGCTCGACGCTCGCGACCGGCTGTGCCAGGTGCGGACCGGTCTGCCGGTGCAATTGGGCGGTGCGGCAGGCACTTTGGCGTCGTATATCGAATGCGCGCGCTGTGCGGATTCGGCGCTGTCGCAGGCGCCCGCGGGTGAGATCGTGGAGCGTCTCACCGAGGAGTTCGCGGCCGAACTCTCGCTCACCGTCACCGCGGCTCCCTGGCATACGGTGCGCACCCCGATCGCCGATCTGGCCGGTGCGCTGGCGCTCACCTCGGGCGTGCTCGGCAAGCTCGCGGTGGATGTGATCTCCCAGTCCCGCACCGAGATCGCCGAACTGTGCGAACCCTCGGCCGAGGGGCGCGGCGAATCCTCGGCCATGCCGCAGAAGCGAAATCCGGTACTGAGCACCATGATTCGTGCCGCAGCCCTCCAGGTGCCGGGCCTGGCCTCGACACTCTTCGGTGCGCTGCTCGCCGAGGACGAACGCCCGGCCGGTTCCTGGCATGCCGAATGGCAGCCGCTGCGCGAGTGCCTGCTGCTGGTCGGCGGCGCGGCGCATACCGCGGTGGAGCTGGCCGCCGGCCTGATCGCGGACGCCGATCGGATGACCACGAATCTCACGCTCACCGACGGCCAGATCGTGTCCGAGCGCCTCTCGATCCGCCTGGCCCCGCTGCTCGGTAAGCCGGTCGCGAAGAAGACGCTGCAGGCGGCCGCGTACGAATCGCAGTCCACGGCGCGCCCGCTGGCCGACATCCTGGCCGAATGCCCGGATATCGCCGTGCATCTCGGCCGGCCGGAGCTGGCCGAACTCCTGCGCCCCGAAAACTATCTCGGCGCAGCCCCGGATCTGGTCGATCGGGTGCTGCGCCGGATGTGAGTGTGTGCCGGTACTACCAGTTCTTGGCCGGGCGGTTGGTGGCCGCGCGCCGTTCGGCGTCCTTGGCCTTGACGCGCTCGGCTTCCTTGCGCACCTCGGCGAAGTTCTCCCGCTCCTTCACCAGCCATTCCGGCGGTGCGGCGATGAGGGCGTCGATCTCGGCGCTGGTCAGCGCGTCCTCGACCCCGGCGCGGCCCAGCCCGGAGTTCGAGATGCCGAGTTTGCGGGCGACCACATCGCGCGGGAAGGGCCCGTCGGCGCGCAGGTCGAGCAGCCACTGCGGCGGATTGGTGCGCAGCTCTTCGAGCTGTGCGCGGGTGACGGGTGAGTTCCGGAACTCCTCGGGGGTTGCGGGGAGGTAGATGCCGAGTTTGGCCGCCGCGGTCAGCGGCTTCATGTTCTGGGGTTTCTTGTCCGGGCTCACATGATGAGGGTATCGGTCGGGGAGAGGCGAACTGGCCGCGCGGTGCAATAACCTGGCTCGCGGTGCAATAACCTGGGTGGAATGAGCCGGTTCGAGTCGATCGATATCCCGCGTCTGCGCTGGTTCGCCGCGGTTGCGGAACAGTTGCACTTCGCGCGCGCGGCGCAGAGCCTGGGCATTGCCCGCCAGCGCCTGAGCCGGACGATCATCGAGTTGGAGGAGGAGCTCGGCACCAAATTGTTCGTGCCGGGTGCGCAGCCGACCCAGCTCACCACCGACGGCGAGGAGCTGCTGGTGGCGGCCCGGGAGCTGATCGCGAATGCCCCGGAGCCCGAACCGGTGGCGGCCGACGAGGGTGAACGCCTGCGGGTCGGGTTTGTGCCCGGGGTGACCGTCACCAAATGGGATCGGATCTGGCGCGAGCGTTTTCCCGAGATTCCCGTCGAGATGATCCCGGTCCCGATGCGCGAGCAGGATGTGGCGCTGCGGGACGGCCGCGTCGATATGTGCTTCGTCCGCCTCCCGATCGATCGCGACGGGATCAGCGCCATCCCGCTCTACCGCGAATTGCCGGTGGTGGTGGTGCCCAAGGATCATCCGCTGTCGGTCTTCGACCAGGTGAGCATGGCCGAGCTGACCGAAGAGCGCATGCAGGACGCCACCGACCTCGACGAGGCGGCCATGACCATGGAGCTGGTGGCGGCGGTCAGCGGTGCGGCCATCGTGCCGCATTCCATTGCGCGCCTGCACAGTCGCAAGGATCTGGTCTACCGGACCATGACCGGTGTGCCGGAAACCGAGATTGTGCTGGCCTGGCCGGATGCGCAGACCACCGAACTGGTCGAGGAGTTCGTCGGCGTGGTGCGCGGGCGTTCGGCGCGCAGTTCGCGGTCGCCGTCGGGGCAGGAGGCGGCCAAGCCGCGGCGGGCCGCGGGTCCGGGCAAGAAGCCGGCCGCCGGTGCGAAGAAGTCCGCCGGGGGCGCCAAGAAACCGGCAGCGAAGCAGACCGGCGCCAAGGCGAAATCGGGTGGCGCCGTGAAGAAGCCGGGCAAGCGGCGCGGAAAGTAGTAGCGGCCGAAGCTGTTCCGAGGGCCTGTCTCCCGAGCGGGAGGCGGGCCCTTTGTCATGCCCGGTTGTGACGTCCGGGGTGAAGTCGGGGGATTTCTCAGGGTGAAGTCAGGGTTGCGCTATACGTATACGTCTACTTATAGTGATTTCAGGTGGTGGGAAGCTCGGCCGCTGCGGATCCGGTAGTCGGGAACCGTTGAAGCACAGCGAATTTCGAACCCGCTGTGGGTTGATGTAGAAGCATGCTCATATGCGCATCCACTAATGATAGTCCGTCAACCTACGGTTGACTTCAATTGGATAGTCAACCTACTGTTGACGAATGACCGGAACTGGAGCAGATCATGGACATCGATATGCAGAAGCCCGCCGACGACGATGCGGCCCCCGGCACCGCGGTGACGCAAACCCTGCCTGACGACATGCTGGAGATCGAGGTGCGCGTCGGCCCCGGCGGCACCCGCACCCAGAGCTTCGTCGGCCGCCTGCTGGCGAAATCGCAGCAGGTCACCACGGCCGGCGCCGAGAATGTGCGGATCTACCAGAGCCGCAAGGGCAAGCTGGTGGTGCACCGCCACTACCTGGACTGGTCGGACTTCTCGACGGCGACCAAGCACGCCTACGAGGGCACGAAGGACCAGTTCAATGCCAAGCGGGAAGAGTTCGCCGCCGCCCGCCGGAATGCCGATGGGTCGCATGTTCCGCTGATCGCCAACTGGGCCGGGGAATTCAAGCACTGGCGCGAACTGGTCGGTATCGGCCAGGATGGCTATGGCGACTACACACTCGAAATCGTGGATTCGCTGGGGGAGTTGCGTGACCGGGTGCCTGCCAAGGCGTACCGGACAGTTGCCGATGCGGTGGAAAACCCGTCTGCGCAGTTTCTCGACATCTAAGCACCGATAGAGCTCTGTCAGCACAGATTCCGCACGCGGTCGAAACCTTGAAAGGACTTCCCCCGCATGTTTTCCCGACTGGGACGCTTCGTCGTCAAACAGCCGTGGCTGGTCATCGGCGTCTGGCTGATCGCCATCATCGCGGTGGTGGCCACGGCGCCCAAGCTCACCGCCACCACCGACCAATCCGACTTCCTGCCTTCGCATTACGAGTCCATCCAGGCGATGGAGTTGCAGCAGAAGGCATTTCCCAACAGCAATACTCCGGCCGCGCTCATCGTCTTCGAGCGCACCGACGGCGCACCGCTGACCGACAGTGACGTGGCCACGGTGCAGGCCGCCGCGGGCAAGCTGGGCGATCTGCACCTGAAGGACGTCCTCGGGGTGCAGGCGGCGCCGGCGGCGGACAATCGCTCGATTCAGATTGCCGCGGTGGCGATGACGAAGGTCACCAGCCAGGGCGACACCAAGCAGACCGATGCGGTCAAGGCGCTGCGCACGGCCCTGAAGGATCAGGTCAACGGCACCGACCTGAAGGCGGGTGTCACCGGCGCCGCGGCTCAGCAGCTGGACCAGCAGGAATCCGGTAACAATGCGCTGGCCATCATCGGCATCGCCACCATCGCGCTGATTCTGATTCTGCTGCTGGTGATCTTCCGCAGTCCGGTGATCGCCTTCCTGCCGATCATTGTGATCGGTGTGGTCTCGCTCGGCGTCAATGGCCTGATTGCCATGGTGAGCAAGGCTTTCGACCTCAAGGTCGATTCGTCCGTGCAGTCACTGCTGATCGTGGTGCTGTTCGGTGTCGGCACCGACTACATCCTGTTCCTGATGTTCCGCTACCGGGAGCGCCTGCGTGCCGGTGAGGATCCCAAGACCGCCATGGTCAGCGCGGTCACCCGGGTCGGCGAGGCGATCAGCTCGGCCGCGGCCGCGGTGATCATCGCCTTCGGCGCGCTCATGCTGTCGACCCTGGGCATGTTCCGTTCGCTCGGACCGGCGCTGGCGATCGCCGTCGCGGTGGCGCTGCTGGCGGGCCTGACGCTGGTTCCTGCGATTGTTTCGCTGTTGGGCACCAAGGTGTTCTGGCCGTCGAAGGCCTGGAAGCAGGAGCCGACGGGTGCGCGGTTCGCGGCGGTCGGTGCGGCGCTGGGCAAGCGGCCCGGTGTGTTCGCGGTGGCCTCCGGCGGTGTGCTGCTCGCGCTCGGCATTGTGGCGTTCGGCTTCAATCCGACCTTCGATCTGAGTTCGAGTTCGACCTCCGATACCTCCGAATCCACGGTCTACAGCAAGGAATTGCTGAAGGGTGAGCCCGCGGGCACCACGCAGCCGTCGCAGGTCTACCTGCGCACCGATGGTGCGGAGCTGACCACCGAGCAGTTGACCGCCTACCGTCAGGCGCTGACCGGCGTCTCCGGTGTGGGTCAGGTGTCGGAGCCGAAGCTGTCGACCGACAAGTCGGTGGCCGAGTACCAGGTGACGCTCAATGACACTCCGGAGTCGGATGCCGCACTGAAGACGGTGAAGGGCCCGCTGCGCGATATCGCGCATTCGGCCGCGCCGCCGGGATCCACGGCCGTGGTGGGCGGTATGACCTCGGTGTTCGTCGACTTCAAGGCTGCTATGAACCGGGATTACTCGGTGGTGTTCCCGGTGGCCGCGGTGCTCATCATGCTGGTGCTGGGTTTGCTGCTGCGCAGTCTGGTGGCGCCCTGGTATCTGATCGCGTCGGTCTTCCTCGGCTTCGCGGCCACGCTCGGTGCGGCCGTGCTGGTTTTCCAGCACATCCAGGGGAATTCGGGCTTGATCTTCACCTTGCCGCTGATCATGTATCTGTTCGTGGTCGCCCTCGGGACCGACTACAACATCCTCATGGTGGCCCGATTGCGGGAGGAGGCCCGCGAGGGCCACGATCCGCACAAGGCCGCGGCCGAGGCGGTCAGGCACACCGGTCCGACGATCGCCGCCGCCGGTCTCATCCTGGCGGGCACCTTCGCCTCGATGATGCTGGCGGGCAATACCGCGCTCTCGCAGATGGGTTTCGCCATCTCGGTGGGCATCGGTATCGCGGCCTTCGTCATGGCGATGTTCTTCACGCCGTCGGTGACCGCGCTGATCGGCCGCCGGGCCTGGTGGCCGGGTCACGGCGGGGACGCCGATCCGGCGATCTCGCTGGAGAAGCAGGAGTGGGACGACCCGCGGTGGTCGCAGCCTGATTCGGCGCGGCGGTAGTCGCGAATCTGTTCCGCAGGCCGGCCGGGCCCGTCTCCTTTTCAGGGGGCGGGCCTGGCCTTTTGCTATCGCCGGCAAGGTCTGACAGAAACACGTTTCAGTTTTTTCCCGAAAGTGCCACCGCCCGAACTGGACAACCGATATGGTTCGCCGGACCGTACAGCAAGGGAGTTTCGCATGACCATGACCGTGAACAAGCACATCGCCCGGCGGGCCGGCGTCGGCGTCACCGCCCTGGCCGCGATGGCCTGTTCGGCGGCCCTGACGGCGCCCTACGCGTCGGCGGCTCCCACCGGCCTGTCGGTCAATGCCAGCAATGTCTACGCCGCCTGCACCTACCAGGTGACCGCGACCTACGACAGCTGGATCCAGGTCTGGTTCTACGACAACGGCCTGGTCATCGGCGGTAGCCCGATCAACCCGTCGAACGGCACCGCCACCATCCAGTGGACCCCCAAGGGCGCCGGCACCCACACCCTGTCCACCCTGCAGGGTTCGGCATGGGAGCTCAAGGTCAATGTCCTGCAGCCCACCCTGACCGGCAGCGCCACCTGTGGTGCGGGCCCGCTGGGCTTCCTGGGCTCCTGATACTCGATTCGGTCGCGGCCCGACCGCACCGAATCGTCCCCGGGCCGGCTGATGCCAATCCTCTGTTCCCTAGTCAGCCGGTCCGGCCCCTCCGAAGTGCTTGCGCCGCTGTGGTTCAGCGCATGGTCGTATGCCAGACCACGGCGGCGGCGAGTGCGCCCGCGCCGTTCAGCGACCAGTGCAGTGCGATGGGTGCGAGCAGGCTGCCGCTGCGGCGCCGCAGCCAGGTGAAGACGACTCCGGCTGCGGCCGTTGCCAATACGGCGAGCATGATTCCGGCGATCTGCCCGGCGACACCACCGCCGAGGAAACTGCTCAGTCCCTTGTTGCCACTGGTGAGACCCAGTGACGAGGCCACATGCCAGAGGCCGAAAAGCAGTGATCCGGTGGCGAATACGCCGCGCGCACCGATTGCGCGATCGAGCGTGCCGTGCAGTACGCCGCGGAACGCGAGCTCTTCCGGAATGGCCGTCTGCAGTGGAATGACGATCATGGACGCGATGAGCGCACCGGAGATGGTGGCGTACCGATCGGCCAGGAAGAACGGCCGGGTGATCGGCAGGATCGCGCCGATGGCGACCGCCCCGAGCACGATGCCCACCGCGGCCAGCGCCCAGATGGTGCCGCGCCGCCACTGTCGCGGATCGAGCCCGAGCTCGCCCCAGCCCAGTCCGCGGCGGCGGACCAGGGCCAGCAGCACAAGCGCGGCTACCGGCACCGTGACAATGCTGGCCCAGCTGGTGGTGAAGTGCGCAATGAGATTTGTGCAGATCAAGACCACGACAACGACCGCTACGTCGATGTAGGCGTGCAGGCGAAGGCGCAGTGGCGCGGGTGCGTCGGGAAGCACAGCGACCGCACCGTTATCTGATCGAGACATCCCGGCCAGCGTACGCCGGGATTCTGAGAACGGGCCTCGAATGTGGTCGAGGCCGCTGGATCTCAGGCCCGGATTCCGCGTTCCCAGCCCACGGGGTCGTTCCAGGCCTGCAGCGTGCGGCGGGTTTCGAAGCGGCGCGGAACCTTGGTGATCGGATCGGTGAATTCGAGAGCACAGGCCAGCAATTGCAGCGGCCGGCTGAAATCGCCGACCGGTTTGTCGGTGAGTTCCGGATAGAAATCGTCGCCGAGGATCGGGAGGCCGAGCCCGTTCATATGCAGTCGCAGCTGATGGGTGCGACCGGTCCTGGGCCGCAGCCGATACCGCGCGAGCCCGTCGCGTTCTTCGATCAGTTCGACCCGGGTCTCGGCATTGGGTTCGCCGGGCTCCTCGAACGCGCGCAGCACCTGCCGCTCCTTGACGATTCGGCTGATGATCGTGCGCGGCAGTTCGAGCTCCGGGTCGAAGCGGGCGATGGCCTCGTATTCCTTGTGCACCACGCGTTTGTGGAACATGGTCTGGTACGCGCCGCGGCGTGCGGGATTGACGATGAACAGCACCAGTCCGGCGGTGACCCGGTCCAGCCGGTGCGCGGGCACCAGATCCGGGAGGTCGAGTTCGCGCCGCAGGCGGACCAGTGCGGTCTGCAGAATGTGCTGTCCCCGCGGAATTGTCGACAGGAAGTGCGGTTTGTCGATGACGAGCAGATCGTCGTCGCGGTGCACGATGCCGATCTCGAACGGTACGTCGGTCTCGACCGGCAGATCCCGGTGGAACCAGATCGCGCCGCCGGGCACATAGGCGGCGTCCGGGGCGATGGGTCCGGCCAGATCCACGATGCCGCCCTCGCGCAGCAGTTCGTCGATGCGCGCGGCGGGTACCCGCGGCAGCCGCTCGACGAGGTGGTCGCGAATGGTCGCCCACTCGCCGTCCTCGGGCAGCCGCAATCGTGCCGGGTCCAACCCGTGCCGTTTGGGTAGCGGCGGCTGCTGCCTGCGTCTCACCTGGAAGACCCTAGTCGTGCGGACGCGGCGCGCCTTCCTCGGATAGCGAAGTTAGCCTAACCTATCCTGCAATGCCTCTTTGTGTGAGGATGGGGCCATTACGACGATGGTGGAGGAGCAGATCTGATGACGGTGGAGGCCGAATCGCCGCCCGACAAGGCCGAGGTGAAAGCCCGGCGCCGACGAGAAGCCGCCGCCCGCAAGGAGATTCTCGCTCCGGTCGCGGGCACGCTCACGGTGGCGAGCCTGATCATGGCCATCGCCTCGGTCTGCGCGGTGGTTCCGTTCATTCTGATCGTCGAGGCGTGCCGGGAGCTGCCGGCCACCACGATCGACACCGATCGGGTGTGGCGACTGCTGCTCATCGCCGTGCTGGTGCTGGTGGTCCGGGCGCTGTTGCAGGCGGCGGCGCTGACCTGGTCGCATCTGACCGACGCCCGCTACCAGCTGACCCTGCGCCGATTGCTCGCCGACAAGCTGACCCGGGTTCCGCTGGGCTGGTTCGGTATTCGCACCTCGGCCGAGGTGAAGAAGTACCTCCAGGACGATGTGGAGGCGCTGCACTATCTGGTCGCGCACGCGCGGCTGGATTTCATCGGCTCGGTGACCGTGCCGCTGGTGACGCTCGTCTACCTCTTCACCGTCGATTGGCGCCTGACCCTGGTGCTGCTGGTGCCGCTGGTGATCTACGTGCTGTGCATGAAGAAGATGCTGGACGAGCCCGGCCGCGAACGCATGCTGGTCTACAACGCCGCCGAACAGCGCACCCGCGAGGCGACCGTCGAATTCGTGGACGGTATCCAGGTGGTGCGGGCCTTCGGCCGGGCGGGCAAGGCGCACAGCGTCTTCCAGGACGCGGTGGATCATCAGACCGATAGTCTGCGGCGGCTGAAGATGCCGATCCTGTCGGTGCAGTCGCTGTCGGAGGCGGTGGTCGCGCCGGTGTTCGTCATGCTGCTGGTGGTGCTCGCGGGCCTGACCGGTGTGGGCGCCGGCTGGGTGGCCCCGGTCGATGTGCTGCCGTTCCTGCTGGTCGGGCTGGGTCTGGGCAGTTCGCTGCTGGGCCTCGGCTACGGCGCGCAGGCGCTGCGGGCCGCCGGTGATGCGGCACTGCGGCTGCACGAGCTGATGGCGACCCCCGAATTGGCCTCCAGTGCACCGGAATCGGAGACCGAACCGGCCGCGGCTCCGGCCGGACTGGTGCGTTTCGAGAATGTGAGCTTCGGCTACCGCGCCGATCATCAGGTGCTGCGCGGCCTCGATCTGGAGCTGGCTCCGGGCACGCTCACCGCACTGGTCGGCCCGAGCGGTTCGGGCAAGTCCACGCTCGCCAAGCTGCTGCCGCGCTTCTATGACATCGATGCGGGCCGAATCTCCATCGGCGGCCGCGATATTCGCGACTTCACCACCGAAGAGCTGTACCGCACCGTCGGATTCGTCTTCCAGGACGTGCGCCTGATTCGTGGCAGCGTGCGCGAGAATCTACTGCTCGCCAGCCCGGACGCCGATGACGCCGCGCTGGAGCGGGCGGCCCGCGCCGCTCAGATCCACGAGCGGATTCTCACCCTGCCGCGCGGCTACGACTCCGAGATCGGCGTGGACGCCACCCTGTCCGGCGGTGAGGCGCAACGGCTTTCCATCGCCCGCGCACTACTGGCCGACACCCCCGTGCTGGTGCTGGACGAGGCCACCGCCTTCGCCGACCCGGAATCGGAAGCGGCGGTGCAGGATGCGCTGGCCGCCCTGGTGGCCGGACGCACGGTGCTGGTGATCGCGCACCGCTTGCACACCATCACCGGTGTGGATCGAATCCTGGTGCTGGAGAACGGAACCCTGGTCGAACAGGGTGATCACGTGAGTCTGCGCGGGGCCGGCGGTCTCTATCAGCAGCTGTGGGAGATCAATGAGGCGGCGCTGGACGTGGTCATGGAGGGAACACGATGATTCGCAAGGTTTTCGCGCTGGTGCCGCGCGAGTTCGCCGCGCTGACACCGAAACTGCTGGCCGCCATCACACTGCAGGCGCTGCTGCAGGCCGCGGCGTACGTACTGCTGGTGCCGGTGCTCGAGGCGCTGTTCGACGGCAATACCGCGAGCGCCTGGCGCTGGACGATAGCGCTGGCCGCCGCGGTGGCGGGTCAGGTCGGCTTCAGCTTCCTGCAGTCGGTGCTGGGCCTGCGCATCGGTGTGGGCATGTCGCACGGACTGCAGACCCGGCTCGGCGATCATCTGAATGCCTTGCCGCTGGGCTGGTTCGAGACGCAGAACGCCGGTGCGCTGTCGCGGCTGGTCGTCGAGAATGTGCGTGAGGTGCAGGGCCTGATCGCGTATCTGCTGGCCAAAATGCTGACCGGCGCCATCGTGCCGCTGGGCGTCGCGGTGGGAATGCTGTTCGTGGACTGGCGGATATCGCTCGCCATGCTGCTGGCCGCACCGGTGCTGTATCTGGTGAACCTGTGGGCCAATCGCTCCTACACCGCCTCCGATGCGCAATTGCACGAGGCGTCGGGCGAAGCCAATGCCCGGGTGCTGGAATTCGCGCAGGCGCAGCCGGTGCTGCGGTCCTTCGGCGCCGTGGGCTCGGGGAACAAGGCGCTGGATACGGCGCTGGCCCGGCAGCGTAAGGCCGCCACCGGTCTGCTGTTCGCGAGTGTGCCGGGCCTGATCGTGTTCTCGCTGTGTGTGCAGGCGGTCTTCCTGGTGCTGGTGTACCTGGTGGTCGGGCAGGTGACCGGCGGCAGTATTTCGGCGGCGGCGGCCATCGCGCTGATCGCGGTGAGCAGCCGTTTCATCGAACCGCTGAATCAGGCCGCGCAGCTGGGCACGGCGCTGCGTTCGGCGGCGGCCGCGGCGGACCGGGTGACCACCCTGCTCGCCGAACCGGCACTGCCGCAGCCGGATTCCGAGGTGACCCCGGGCACGCCGAGCGTGGTGTTCGAGGATGTCAGCTTCGCCTACCGGACCGGCGCGCAGGTGCTGTCGGAGGTGTCGTTCACGGTCCCGGCCGGTACCACCACCGCGATTGTCGGGCCGAGCGGCGCGGGCAAGACCACGGTCCTGCGCCTGGCCGCTCGTTTCCATGACGCCGATTCCGGCCGAGTCCTGGTGAGCGGCCACGATGTTCGCGATCAGCCGTCACACACGCTGCTGGGCCAGCTGTCGCTGGTGTTCCAGAACGTCTATCTCTTCAATCGTTCGGTGCTGGAGAACATTCGGGCCGGACGCCTGGACGCCACCGATGAGCAGGTGCGCGGCGCGGCCGCGGCGGCCCGGGTGGACGAGATCGCCGAACGCCTGCCGGAGGGCTGGGACACCACCGTCGGCGAGGGCGGCGCGGCGCTGTCCGGCGGTGAGCGCCAGCGGGTTTCGATCGCGCGCGCCCTGCTCAAGGACGCACCGGTGGTGCTGCTGGACGAGGCCACCAGTGCCCTCGATCCGCAGAACGAGGCGGTGGTGGTGCGCGGTGTGCATCAGCTGACCCGCGACCGCACGGTCATCGTGGTGGCGCATCGCCTGGCCACCATCGCGCACGCGGATCAGATCCTGTTCATGGAGGCGGGCCGCATTGCCGAGCGCGGCACGCACGAGGAGCTGCTGGCACTCGACGGCCGCTATGCCGCCTTCTGGAACGAGCGCAGTCGTGCGGCGGGCTGGCGACTGGAATCAGTGCACGCGTAACGGCTTTCGCGAGCAGCGCTGTGAAACACGCATGAGCCCCGGACATTCCGTGGAATGTCCGGGGCTTGCTGCTGTGGCAGTGTGAATTACAGGTTGCAGGACAGTCCCGCGTAGTACGCCACGGAGCACTCGGATTCGCGAGTCAGCTTCCAGGTGCCGTCGATCTCACGCCAGCCCATTTCGATATTGGGGAAGGTGCCGTAGCCGTCGACGCTCACCTGCAGATTGGCGGTGGTGGTGTCGCCGTTGCTGTTCACCGGTCCGGCGAGCTGCCAGCGCAGGCTCGGGACGGTATTGATGACCCCGCCGACCTGATCGAGCAGCGGCAGACCGGCCTCGCCCGCCTCCAGTTCGTTGGCGCGCGCACCGCGGTCGGCGCCGGTGTTCAGCACCAGCCGCAGCTTCGACTGCAGATCGCCGAGGCCGGGCTGCGCGGTGCGCAGGGGTGCGACCAGCGGGGCGGCCTGGGCCGGTGCGACGGCTGCCACGTTGAACCCGCCGATGAGGGCGGCGGCAGCGAAAACCGCTGCTCCCAGCTTCTTTCGGGTGGTGTTGATCATGTGTTCATCCAATCGTTCACATCGGTGAGCCGCCGACGGCGCTCTGGCGGTTACTAAGCAATATAAGGTAAGCCTATGCAAACATGGGAGGGGACCTGGCGGCTGTGACGCGATCGCCAGTCGTTCGTCGAGGAAAGTGAGTGAACCGGTGCAGACTCTTCTGGTTGTCGGCGCGGGGCCGAAAGCCCTTGCGGTAGCCGCCAAAGCGCATGTCCTGCGGAAACTGGGCCTGCCCGCACCGCGGGTGGTGGTCGTCGAGCCGCATGCGGTGGGCGGAAACTGGCTGCCCAGCGGCGGCTGGACCGACGGCAGGCACCGGCTCGGCACCAGCCCCGAGAAGGATGTGGGTTTCCCGTACCACTCGACCTGGGCGCGTGGCCGCAATCGTGAGATCAACGAGGCCATGCACGCTTTCAGCTGGACCTCCTTCCTGGTGGACCAGGGCGGCTACGCGGAGTGGATCGATCGCGGCCGGCCGAGCCCGCATCATCACGTCTGGGCCAAGTACCTGCAGTGGGTCGGGCATCGGATCGAGCTGGAAGTGGTGTCCGGAAGGGTGAATTCGATCTCACCCGCGGCCGACGGCTGGCTGGTGTCGGTGCTCGGCGAGGACGGGGTGCTCACCCAGCTGGACGCGGATGAGCTCATGATCACCGGCCCGGGCCGCAGTACCCGCGCCCTCGCCGATCATCCGAAAGTGCTGAGCATCTCCGAGTTCTGGGAGCTCGCGGGCAAGCGCGCGCTGCCGGTGTCCTCGCGGGTGGCGGTGATCGGCGGTGGTGAGACCGCGGGTTCGGCGCTGGACGAGCTGGTCTGCCACGACATGCTGACGGTCTCGGTGATCTCGCCGATGGCCACGCTCTACACCCGTGGTGAGAGCTATTTCGAGAATTCGCTCTACAGCGATCCTGGCAAGTGGGCCGGGCTGAATCTGGAGCAGCGCCGGGATGTCATCCGCCGCACCGATCGTGGTGTGTTCTCGGTGCGGGTGCAGGAGAGCCTGCTGGGCGATAACCGCGTCCATCATCTGCAGGGCCGGGTCATGCGGGTGGCCGATCGCAACGAGGGCGTCGAACTGACGCTGCGCAATCCCCTGCGCGCGGATCAGGTGCACGCCTTCGATCTGGTGGTGGATGCGACCGGCGGGCAGCCGCTGTGGTTCCTGGAGCTGTTCGACGCCGATGCCGCGGATCTGCTGGAGCTGGCGGTGGGCGGTCCGCTCACGCAGGCCCGGGTGGAGGCGGCGATCGGCTACGACCTGGCCGTATCGAATCTGGAGTCCAAGCTCTACCTGCCGAATCTGGCCGCGCTGACCCAGGGTCCGGGCTTCCCGAATCTCAGCTGCCTCGGCGAACTTTCGGATCGGGTGCTGCGGCCGGCGGTCGGCGGCGCGGAAGTGGCCGCGCGTGCGGCGGTGTCCGGGGCGGAACCCCTTCGGCTCAATCGGTAGGCTAGGCTAGCCTTACTTAACGGAGATGAGGTTCGGTTCATGCGTATCGTGTCGTTCGGCTTCCAGACGTGGGGCCGCAAAACCCTTCAGGCCCTGATCGATTCGGAGCACGAGGTGGTGCTCGCGGTCACCCATCCGGCGAGCGAATCGTCCTATAAGGCGATCTGGAACGATTCGGTCGAGGAACTGGCCCGCGAGCACGGCATTCCGGTGCATCTCACCGAGCGCGCCGATGCCGCGACCATCGATCTGGTCAAGCGCGCCGAACCCGATGTGATCGTGGTGAACAGCTGGTACACCTGGATGCCCGCCGAGCTGTACAGCCTGCCGCCCTACGGCACACTGAATCTGCACGATTCGCTGCTGCCCAAG
Source organism: Nocardia sp. NBC_01327 (assembly GCF_035958815.1). Taxonomy (NCBI): domain Bacteria; kingdom Bacillati; phylum Actinomycetota; class Actinomycetes; order Mycobacteriales; family Nocardiaceae; genus Nocardia; species Nocardia sp. NBC_01327. The sequence goes on from NZ_CP108383.1 coordinate 1,472,615, forward strand.
TTCACCGGATTCTCGCCGGTGCTGTGGGCATTGATCAGCGGCGTCGAGGAATTCGGGCTCACCGTGCACCGCATGGACGAGCAGCTCGACACCGGCGACATCCTGGTACAGCACAGGCTCCCGATCCCCGCGGGCGCGACCGGCACCGAACTGGTGCTGGCCGGAATGGAATTGATTCCGGGCGCGGTGAACGAGGCGCTGGCCGCGCTGGTCTCGGGCGATCCGCGGTGGACGCCGCAGAACAAGGCCGAGCGCACCTACTTTCACAAGCGGTCCGATCGGGACAGCCGCATCGACTGGTCGTCGGACGCGGTAGATCTGGAGCGTTTCGTGCGGGCGCTGTCCGCGCCGTATCCGCGGGCCTTCTCGCACTACCGGGGTGAGCGCGTCGAGGTGCTCGCCGCGTCGATCTCCGAGGCGAGCTACGGCGGCACCGTCGGACGCGTGGTCGTGCAGGAGGGCGGCGGCGTCGTGGTGTGCGGTCCGAATGCGTTGCGCGGGAACAATCGTGGCCTGGTGATCACCCGGGTGCGCACCGCCGACGGCGTCGAGCGTGACGGCGCCGAATTCTTCGTGCGCGGCGGCTATCTCACCGACGCTCCCGAATGAGACCCGGCGTCATGTCGACCAGGGCCGATGAGACCGCGGAGCAGGTGCGCCGCGCCTTGGCTCCGGGCCAGCGCCGCGCCTGGTTCCTGCAGCATCGCGCACCGGCGGACGCCAGCCTCAATGTCGGTATCACCTATCGGCTGACCGGAGCCCTGGACGCCGGCCTGCTGCGGGCCGCGGTCGGCGAGGTGGTGGCACGGCACGAGATCCTGCGCACCGTCTACGGCGCCGCCGCCGACGGCGAGCCCTTCCAAGCCGCCCTCGCCGACCCCGAAATCGCCTGGCAGGAAGACGATCTCGCCGACCTGCCGTCCCCGAGCCGCGCCCGCCGCGCCGAGGTCCTGATCCGCCGCGTACTCGGCGAACCCTTCGACCCCTCCGCCGCGCCCCCGATCCGTTTCGCACTGATCCGCACGGGCGCAGACGAATTCGCCTTCGTCCTGGTAACGCATGCGCTCTGCTGGGACGACGAATCCTGGGAGATCTTCTCCCGCGAACTGACCCACGCCTACAACGGCATACTCCCCACCGGCCCCGCGACCCAGTACGCAGATCTGACTGTCGGCCACATCGATTCGCGCCCACCGCGCCCAGCCACCACCTTGCCGAGTGCAGCGGAGGTAAGTTCGGCTGAACCAAGTGCTGCGAACGCTGCCTCATCGAGTGCCATCGATTCGCGCCCACCGCACCCGGCCACCACCCTGCCGAGTGCAGCGGACGTAAGTTCGGCTGAACCAAGTGCTGCGAGCGCTGCCTCATCGAATGTCGTAGGCGCGAGCCCGGCTTCATCGAGTGCCGCGGGCGTGAGCGCTGTGCTGCCGAGTGCCGCGGGCGTGAGCGCTGCGGGCACGAGTGGCTCCGGTCCGGATGCCGGAAACCTCGGCGTCGTGGACTCCGGGTCCGAGGGCTCGGACGCCGCGGGGATCGATTACTGGCGGGCGGAGCTTTCGCCGCTGCCGGAGCCGCTGGATCTGCCGAGTGGCAGTGCACCGGCGCCCCGATCCGCGGCCGCGCGGCGATCGGTGCGGGAACTGCCCGGCGAATTGCTTTCCAGTGTTGATGATTTCGCACGGCAGGCGGGCACGACAGCGTTGCCCGTGCTGCTGGCCGCGTTCGATGTGCTGGTGCGCCGCTATACCGGTGCGGCGGATTTCCTGGTGTCGGTGCCGGTCACCACCCGTGACCAGCACGCGGCGGCGGACAGTCCGACCGCGCCCATCGGCTACTTCGGCAATACCGTGCTCTTGCGCGCCGACCTCGACGATCATCTGTCATTCGCGGATCTTGTTGCCGTCGTGCGGGGTTCGTGGGAGCGGGCGCATCGGCATCGTGCGGTCGGCATCGACGAGGTGGTGCGGGCGGTCAATCCCGATCGCACGGCGGACCGGGACGGACTGGATCAGCTGGTGCGGCTCGGTTTCGGGGTGCGCACCGCTGCCCCCGGGCCCGCGCTGGACGGCGTCGTCGCGGCGCGACTGGATCTGGGCAGCCCGGTGCCACGAGTGCCCCTGCGGCTCACCGTGGTTCGGGACGGCGCGGGTGCGTACCTGGAGGCCGAGTATCCGTCCGGCCGGTTCACGCCCGAGCTCATCGAGCAGCTGCTCACCCACTATCTGCGATTGCTCGCCGAGGCTACGGCTGCTCCCGGGCGACCGATCGGCGAGCTCGATCTGCTGGGCCCGGCCGAACAGGCTCGGCTGCTGGAACTTTCCCGTGGTGAGCAGACTCCGGTCGTGCCGACCACTGTCGTCGCGTTGTTCGAAGAGCGCGCGCAACTGCACGCGACAGCACTCGCGCTGGTCGCTCCCGGTGACACCGAGACCGTGCAGCTCACCTACCGCGAGCTCAACCGTCGCGCGAATCGCCTGGCGCACTGGCTGATCGGCCAGGGTGTGGGCGCCGAGGATCTGGTGGCGCTGCGACTGTCGAACTCTGTGGAGTTCGTGGTGGCGGTGCTCGCGGTGCTCAAGTCCGGCGCGGCCTATCTGCCGATCGATCCGGCGTATCCGGACGAGCGCATCGATTACCTGATCGCCGACGCCCTCCCGAGCATGATCCTGGGCCGGGTCGAAGTGGATGCCGCCGAAGAGGTCGCCTCCGGTGCCGCCGAACATGATCCGTCCGATGCCGATCGGGTGCGCCCGCTGCGCCCGGGCAATCTGGCCTATGTCATCTACACCTCCGGTTCGACCGGTCAGCCCAAGGGTGTTCCGGTCGCGCACGAGGCGATCGCCGATCATCTGGTCGGCTTCCGCGCCCAGTGGGGGATGACCGCCGACGACCGTCTCCTGCAATCGTCGTCGGTGAGCTTCGACGCGTCGCTGCTGGATGTCTTCGTCACCCTGACTCTCGGTGCGCGCCTGATCATTCCGCGTCCCGGCGGTTTCTCCGATCTCGCCTACATCGCGGATCTGGTGACCCGTTTCGAGGTCACCGTGCTGCATATGGTGCCGTCCCTGCTGCGCACCTTCCTGTCGCTGCCGCAGGTGAGTGATTGGCGCTCACTGCGTTTCGTCCCGGTGGGCGGTGAGGCGCTGCCCGGTGAGATCGCCGATCGGCTCACCGGTGTCCTGGATGCCGAACTGCGTAATCACTACGGCCCCACCGAAGCGGTGGTCAGCGCCACGCATATGCCGGTGGAGGGCCCGCAGGGCAATCGCATCGTGCCGATCGGCCGCCCGAACCGCAATGTGGATCTCTACCTGCTGGACGAGCGGCTGCGCCTGGTGCCGCCCGGCGTGGTCGGCGAAATCTATCTCGGCGGTGCGCAATTGGCGCGCGGCTATCTGGATCGCGGTGCGGCGACGGCCGAGCGTTTCCTCGCCGATCCTTTCACCGCGGGCGCACGGCTCTACCGCACCGGTGATCTGGCCCGCCGCACTCTCGACGGTGCGGTCGAATTCATCGGCCGCGCGGACGAACAGGTGAAGGTGCGCGGCTACCGGATCGAACCGGGCGAGGTGCAGGCCGCGCTCACCGGTGATCCCGAGATCCGCGACTGCGTGGTGGCGGTGATCGGTGATGCCGCGACCGGGCCCATGCTCGCGGCCTACCTGGTACCGGAATCCGCTGCGCCGGATGTGATTCGGGTGCGGGCGCGCGCGGCCGCCGTGCTGCCGGAGTACATGGTGCCGACGGCGTACGCGGTGATCGACGCGATACCCCTGACCGAGCACGGCAAGCTGGACCGCCGCGCCCTGCCCGCACCGGTGTGCGTGACCGCGCGCCCGTATCGGGAGCCGGTGACCGCCGCCGAGATCCGGCTGGCGGCCCTGTTCGGGCAGCTGTTCGACCGCGACCGGATCGGTGCGGATGATTCGTTCTTCGAACTCGGCGGGCATTCGCTGCTGGCCAATCAGCTGGTGGCGCGCATTCGCGCCGAGTTCGGTTTCGAGATCGATGTGCGGGCGGTGTTCGACACCCCGGCCGTGAGCGGGCTGGCCGCGGTACTGGAGGCGACCGCCCGAGATGAGGAGTGCAGGAAATGAACACCCGAGGATGGCTGCGCCGCAGCGGTTTCGCCCTGCTGGCGATGGGACTGGTGGCCGGCACGGCCGCCTGTGGTTCCGGCGACTCCGGCGATGATTCCGGTGCGCTGACGATCAAGCACGTCATGGGGGAGACCAAGATCGACGGCACCCCGTCCCGCGTGGTGGCGTTCGGCCCGCAGTGGCTGGACGCGACGGTCGCGCTGGGCGTGACGCCCGTGGGCTATCTGGTGCCGGGGATGACGGCGACCACGAAGGTGCCGTGGGAGCCTCCGCTTCCGGCTTCGGCCAAGAGCATCGATATGACGGGCGACTATCTCGAGCAGATCGCCGCGCTGAACCCGGATCTGATTCTGGCGCCGGCCTATATGGCCGATCGGACCATGTACGACAAGCTGTCGAAGCTGGCCCCGACCATCGATTCGCTCTCCTCCGCGCAGATCGATCCGTGGCAGGACCAGGTGACCGCGCTGGGCAAGGTGCTGCGCAAGGAGCCCGAGGCGGCCAAGGTGATCGCGGATGTGGACGGCAAGATCGATGCGGTGGCCGCGAAGCATCCGGCCTTGAAGGGCAAGACCTTCCTGACCTGCATGCTCACCGGCCCGTCGCAGCTCATGGTGCTGGCCGATCCCAAGGACGGCTCCGCCGAGCTCTTCACCCGCCTGGGCATGACCATGCCGGAGAAGCTCGTCAAGGAGGCCCCCACCGGTGGCCGGTTGTCGCTCTCGCCGGAACGCCTGAGCGACCTGACCTCCGATCTGCTGGTCTGTGGCGCCATGCCCAGCCTGGAGTCGAAGTTCAAGCAGCTGCCGGGTTACGCCGATCTCCCGGCGGTGCGCAGCGGCGGTATCTCCTTCGTCGATGTGGTCGCCATCAATGCCATCAATCAGCCGACCGCGCTGTCGGTGCCGTACGTGCTGCAGACGCTGGAGCCGGCGTTCGCGAATATCGCCGGTAGCTAGACCACCGGTAGCCAGGAAGGACCTCACGTCATGACGCTCGATACCCACGCCGTACCCGCCGCACCGGCGCGCTCCGCCGAGCGCGGGCTGCCGCTGTCCCCGGCCCAGCAGGCGGCCTTGCTGCCGGAACGGCTGGCCCGGATCGCGGCCGCCAATGTGTATGTGGCTCTGGAGATTCCGGCCGAGCTCGCCGACGTCGTGGCGGCGCGGGCCGTCGAGGTGACGGCCGCGCACGACCTCCTGCGCGCGGTCTACCCGGATGATCGCCGGGTGCCGTATCAGCGTGTGGAATCGGCCCCGGCGACAGTGGCCGAGATCGTCGAGATCGCCGACGCCGCACTCCCGGCTGCTCTACTGGCCGACGCCGGTCACGCCTTCGATCTGGTGCGCGAGTTCCCGATTCGAATCCGGCTGTACCGGCTCGCCGATCACGCGGTGCTCTCCCTCGCGGCCCATCCCGTCGCCGCCGACGACCGCACCATGGAACTCCTGGTCACCGCCCTCTGCTCGAACGAGCCGGTGCGTGCCACCGCGCAGTACCGCGATTTCGCCGCCGAGCAGATGAAATCCCTGGCCGCCGAGAACGATTCGCTGACCTACTGGAAACAGCGACTGGCGGACCTGCCCGAACAACTGCTGCTCGTGGGCGAACGTCCCGCCCTCCCACGCAGCACCCGCGCCGTCGTCCAGATCCCAACCTCCGTCATCCCGGCGCGGGTTCGGCCGGGATCCACGCCGGATGCGCTCGAACAGGTTTCGGTGGATCCCGGCCAAGAGCATGCCGGGATGACGGGGGGACGTGGCGACTCCGAGGCGGATCCTGCCGCCGTGTCCGCCGAGCCTCTCTCGATAATGGCGGCGCTGGTGGCCGCCGCGCTGCGGGAGCTCGGGGCAGAAGCCGATATTCCGATCGGCGTCGCTACCGAAGCGCGGTCCGAGAGTGCCGCCGATGTCCTCGGCAATTTCGCCAATTATCTTGTGCTGCGGGTTGATTCGCCGCGTACCGGGGCGCCGTCACAGCTGGTTGCCGATGCCGCGCGGATTCTCAGTGAGGCCCGTGCGCATGCCGGTACCCGCATCGAACGGCTCACCCATCAGCTGCGCGGCCCGGGCGGCGCGGCCAAGGGCGGCCTGTTCCAGGTGCAGCTCGCGGTGCGTCCGAGTGCGCTCGAATTCGATGCTGCCGGTGGCAGGGTTCGGGAGATCGCTCGTGCGGCGGCCCGTCCGCACGGGGTGGACCTGATCGTCGATGTGGTCGCGACCGCGGATGGCTGGACCGTGACCGTCGATCTGGCGGAGGCCCTGTCCCGGCGCTATGCGGCGGGGGAGTTCGCGCAGCTGCTGCGCGCGACGGCCGAATCCTGGTCGGCCGCACCGGATACCGCGCTCGATTCGGCCGAAGCGCCGGAGCCGTGCGACTGGTTCGTGCCCGATGCCGAGGCCGGGGAGCTGGATCCGTACGCGATCTCCGGACTCGGTGGCCCGCCGCGGACCGATGCGGAGCGGGCGGTCGCCGCCGTGCTGCGCGAGGTGCTGGAGCTGGACGAGGAGGACGAGGTCGGTCGCGAGGACAATTTCTTCGCCCTCGGCGGCGACAGTGTGGCCGCACTGCGCTTTGTCACCCTGCTCGCCGAGCAGGGCCATATCGTCGATGTGCAGAAGGTGTTCGAATTCCCGGCCGTGCACGAGATCGCCGCGAGCCTGACCGCTGAGAACGCCACCGCCGCAGCACCTGCCGAGCCGGCCGCCGTCGCCCCGATGGCGGCCTCCGGCCTCGACGCGGCCGCCCTGCAGGCCCTGGCCGGGAAGCTTGCCGGCCGGTGAGCGTGGAGATTCTCGATATCGTCGCGCTGTCCCCGCTGCAGCGCGGCCTGTACTCGGTCAGCGTCGCCTCGGGCGCGGTCGATCCGTATCTGGTCACCTTCGCGGTGCGCATCGAGGGCCTGCCCGAATTGGCCACGCTGCATACGGCTTTCGATCAGCTGCTGGAGCGCTACCCGCATCTGGGCGGTGCGGTGCTGACCGACGGTCTGCCGCATCCGGTGCTGGTCACCACCTCCGGCGGCCGCATCGGCTGGCGCGAGCTGGATCTGCGCTCGGCCGCCGACCCGGAAGCCGCGGCCCGGCAACTGTATTGGGACGAGGGCCGCCGCCGCGTCGATCTGGATCGCGGCCCGCTGTTCCGGGTCGTCGCCGCGCGGGTGGGGGAGGACGCCTACGAACTCGTCTGCACCGCACACCACATCATTATCGACGGCTGGTCGATCCCCCTGCTGTTCGCGGATCTCATAGCGCTGCACAGCGGTATGGGCGCGGCGCTCCCGCCAGCCCCGCCGCTGCGCGAGCACGCCGCCTGGCTCGCCACCCGCGATACCGCCGCCTCCCTCGAGGCGTGGCGCCGGGCCCTCGCCGGTCTCGCGCCCATGTCCATGCTCGCCGCGCCCGCCCCCGCCGATATCCCGGCACTGGGCGAGGCCCGCTTCGACCGCGCCGCCACCGATCGCGTGACGGCGTGGGCGCGCAGTCGCGGCCTGACCCTCAATACGGTCCTCCAAATGGCCTGGGCCCGAGTGCTTTCCGGCCTCACCGGCCGCGACGACGTGGTCTTCGGCCAGACCACCTCCGGCCGCGACGCCTCGCTCCCCAATGCCGAACGCCTGGTGGGCGCACTGGTCACCACCATCCCGGTCCGGGTCCGCATGGACGATCGCGCCCCCGCCGATATCGGCGCCGCCCTGCAACGCGAAGTGGCGCAGCTGCGCGCCCACGAATACCTCGGAATTGCCGAGATCACCCGCCACACCGGCGGCAGCCAGCTCTTCGACACCCTCCTGGTCTTCGAGAACACCCCCATGGGCGCGGTCACCGCCGATATGCCCATGGGCGGCGGCGCCCGCCTCATGCCCCGCCGAGTCGATTCCCCCAGCCACTACCCGATCGCCGTAGTCCCGATTGTCGAACAGGGCGAACTCATCACCCGGGTGGAAATCCGCCCGGACCTGGTCTCCCGCTTCGACCCCGACCGCCTGGCCCGCCGCATGCTCGCGGTCGTCCGCCGCCTGGTCGACGCCGACACCGCCTGCAGTGTCGACCTCCTCCTCGACGACGAACCCGCCGCCCTGACCACCGAGCCCCCGCAGCTATCCGCGCAGACCGACATGTCCGCAAAGCCCGGCGACTCGGGGCAGACATTCCCCGTCATCCCGGCACGCTTTCGGCCGGGATCCACATCTGAAGTACTCCAAGACAATTCGGGGGATTCGGGCCAAACGCATGCCGGAATGACGGGGTCGGGATCCGCATCTGCACTACTCCACGACGATTCGGGGGATTTGGGTCAAAGGCACGCCGGGATGACGGGGGGCTCCGCCGAGCTGGTATCCGGCAAGTCGGTGTCGACAGGCCTGGTGTCGGATGTACTGCTCGCCGCAGCGGCGCGTTCCGCGGATTCGATCGCCGTCATCGATGCCGAAGGCGAGCACTCCTTCGCCGACTTCGGCGCCGCTGTACGCACTCTGGCCGCTGATCTCCGCGCGAACGGCCTGCGGCCGGGCGACTCCGTGGCCGTGGTGCTCCCACGTGACCGCCGAGTTCTGCACGCCCCCTTCGCCATTGCCCACGCGGGCGGTGTCTGCGTGCACGTCGATCCGGCAACTCCGCCCGATCGGCTGGCCTACCTCCTGGAAACCTCCGGCGCGAGACTGGTGCTCGCCGACGAAGCGCTGGTGGACGTCCTGGTGCAGGTGCGCGCGCAGGGCATCGACTGTGTGCACGGCATCCCCACCGCCGCGGGCGAATTGCGTTTCCTCGGGCCCGCGCCCGAACCGGCCGCCCCGGCCCCGCGTGCGGTCACCACGGCGGATTCTCCGTTCTATGTCATCTTCACCTCGGGCACCACAGGTCGCCCGAAAGGTGTTGTGGTGCCCCATCGCGCACTGCTCAACCACTGGGCCAATCACGAGCGCCGCATCTTCGCCCCGGCCGCGGTGCAGGTCGGCAGGCAGCTGCGGATCGGCCACGGCTGGTCCACCGGTTTCGATGCCGCCTGGCAGCCGACCGTCGCCCTGCTCAGCGGCCATACCGTCGTCATGCTGGGCGAGCACGTCCGCACCGATGCCGAGCAGATCGCCGCCGCCATCACCCGGCACGGCATCGACATCTTCGACACCTCCCCGTCGATGTTGCCGCGCCTCATCGCATTCGGGCTCTTCACCGAACGTGACGGTGTCGAGCACTGCCCGCTGGCCGTGCTCGCCCTCGGCGGCGAAGCCATCAACCCCGATACCTGGAAGCGCCTGCAGGGCCTGCCGGACACCCGCGTCATCAACTTCTACGGTCCGACGGAGACCACGGTGGAAGCGCTGATGGCCGATGTGCACGACCATGTTTCGCCGACCATCGGCCGCACCTTCGACGGTATGACCGCCGAGGTGCTCGATCACCGGCTGCGCCCCGTGCCGCCGGGCGGCCAGGGCGAGCTCTACCTGTCGGGCCCGCAACTCGCCCTCGGCTACCTGGGCCGTCCGGCCACCACCGCCGCGACCTTCGTCGCCGGACCGTCCGGAAGGCGTTATCGCACCGGCGATCTGGTGCGCCGCGCCACCGACGGCACCCTCGTCTACGAGGGCCGCATCGACAGCCAGGTCAAGATCAACGGCTACCGGGTGGAACCGGATGAGGCCGCCGTGGTGCTGCGCGAACTCGACGGCGTCGAGCATGCCGCGGTCCTGGCCTACACCGATAACGGCCGGACCCGCCTGGGCGCACTCGTGGTCAGCGACGTGCCGGTCCCGCAGCTGCGCATCGGCCTCTCGCAGCGCCTGCCGCGCTTCCTGGTCCCGACCCGCATCGTCCCGGTCCCCGAGATCCCGTTGAACCGCAACGACAAACTCGATGTGCACGCGGCCACCGCCCTGCTCACCGCACAGGTGACCGGATCCGGCGGCAGCGCTCCGGCCACCGGCACCGAGCGCACCCTGCTCGGCGTGATCTCCGCTCTCGGCGCGGCGGGCGCCGGCCCCGGCATCACCGACAGCCTGGTCGATCTCGGCATCGACAGCATCGGCGTCATCGATCTCGTATCCCGTTTGCGCGGTGCGGGTTTCCGCGTGGCGGCCCGGGACGTCCTGGCCGCCGGAGATCTTCGCGAGCTCGCCGCCCGGCTGGACGAACTCGCCGTCGCGGGGGAGGACCGCCCCGAGGCAGCGGTCACGCCCGCCGGTACCGTGCTGCCGCTGACGGCACTGGCCCGCGAGATCATCGCCAATGGCGACTATCGCTATCTGGCGCAGTCCCAGGTGATTTCACTGCCGGACGACACCTCGCCCGACGACGTGGTGGCACGGCTGACCGCGCTCGCCACCGCCCATCCGACCCTGCGCTCGCGCCTGGTCCTCGGCCCGGACGAGATCCCCGCCCTGATCGCCGACGAACTGCCACCGTCCTCGGTATGGCTCGAAACCGTCGACGGGACCGGCTCGGCGGCAACCTATCTGGCCGATACGGTCGCCCGCCTGGATCCGGAGTCGGGCCGCATGCTCGCGGCCACGGTACTGGCCGGACCGCAGCGCCGGCTGCTGCTGTCCATCCACCACCTGGCCGTGGACGTGGTGTCCTGGCTGATCCTGGTGGACGATCTGCGCCGCCTGGAACAGGGCGACGCACCCCTCAATGAGGAGCCCACCGAGGAAACGGTCACGGCCGCAGTCACTTCCGGAACCGAGATCCTCGGCACACCGCTGGCGGGCCGCCTCACCGATCCGTCCACGGACCGCGCGGGCAAGGTCACACAGCGCATTGTGGAGCTGGGCCCGGACCGGACCGAACGGCTGTTGTCGGCAGGCACGGAGTCGGGCGTCCCGCTCGAGGACGCACTGATCCTGGCCTGTGCCCGCACCTTCCCCGATATCGCCGATGCCGACGGCCGCATCGCGATCACCAGGGAGTCGCACGGTCGCCCCGACGAGGATGATTCCCGCCGGGTCGGCTGGTTCACCGTCGAGGAGACGGTGCTGGTCCCGGCCGACGACCGAGCGGCGGGCCGTCCCGATCTGTCGGAGCGCACCTTCGCCGCCCGCGGCCAATTGCGCATCAATCATCTGGGCCGCTTCGATGTGCTCCAGTTCGGCAGCGGCCCTTGGTCGCCCGCACCGCTGTCGGAGTTCACCGGCGAGTTCGGCGTCGCAGCGCATCCGGATCTGCCGCTGCGCTTCAGCGTGGACATCACCACGGCGGTGGTGCCGCGCGACGGCAGACCGTCCCTGGTCGCCCAGTTCGACGTGAATTCAGCAGTACTCGACGAGCTATCGGTAGACACCCGGGCAGATCGCTGGGCAGCACTGCTCTCCGAGCTCGTCGAGTCCCACGCCCGCTGAAAGCGACCACACAGCCCGTGTCTGATCCGCGCAGCCCCCGCAAGGGCTGTGGGGGTGGGACGCGGGCTGTTTCGTCGATGGAACAGCCCGTGTCCGGTGGCCCCATCGGCGTATTCGCTTGTCAGAGCGGTGCAACCAATCATTTAGGTTAGCCAAACCACACCACTATTCCGCGCCCGGTGGTATGAGCTACCATCCTCGTAAGGTTAGGCAAGCCTACCTTTGGTGTCTCGACCGAGGCCGACCGTTCGCTGGATGAGGAGTTCGATGCTCGACAAGGCTGAGATTCGCGTGCTCGTGGCGGCGGCGCTGGAGGTCGCGCCCGAATCGATCGGTGACGACGCCGATCTCGTGAGCCTGGGGATGCATTCGATGCTGCTCATGCATCTGTCCGCCAAGTGGCGTAAGCAGGGCTACGAGGTACGCAGCTCGGCCCTGGCCCTGGAGCCGACCATCGACGCCTGGACCGCCCTGGTGAACGCCGGTCGTGTCGAGACCGCCCCCGCGCCCGCCCCGGTCGTCGAATCCGCCACGCCGGGCGAGGAATTCGCCCTGGCCACCATGCAGCATGCCTACTGGATGGGCCGCCGCCAGGATCAGGCCCTCGGCGGCGTCGCCGCCCACCTGTACGTCGAATTCGACGGCGACGGTCTCGATCCGGAGCGACTGCGCCGCGCGGTGACCCGCCTGGTGCACCGGCACGAGCAGCTGCGCGCCCGCTTCACCGACAGCGGCACCCAGCAGACCCTGCCCGAACCGCTGCGCCCGGTCTTCGAGGCCGTCACCCTGAGCGCGGACGCCGAAACCGTCGAGCTGGAACGCATTCGCCAGCTCAAGAGCCATCAGCGCATGGATGTCGAGGCCGCGCAGGTCATCGATATCGCACTGTCGCTGCTCTCCGGCGGCGGCCACCGCCTGCACGTCGATGTCGATATGCTCGCCGCCGACGCGCAGAGCTACCGCCGTATTCTCGAGGACCTCGCCACCCTGTACGAGACGGACGCGGACCTCACCACCTCGCTCGACTACACCTTCCGCGATTACCTTGCCGCGAAAGACGCTGCCGCCCCGGATAATTCGGCCGACCGCGCCTGGTGGTCCGAGCGCCTCGGTGAGCTGCCCGATATCCCCGCCCTGCCGGTGCTCCCCGAGGAGCAGCGACGCGACCCGAGTCGCAGTGTGCGCCTGCACCATTGGTTCGATCCGCAGGCCAAGCAGCGCCTGCACCAGGCCGCGCACAGCCACGGCGTGACCCCCGCGATCGCGCTGGCCACGGTGTTCTCCGAGGCCATCGCCCGCTGGTCGGCCCGCCAGCGCTTCCTGCTCAATGTGCCGCTGTTCAACCGGGAACCGCTGCACGACAGTATCGACCAGGTCGTCGGTGACTTCACCAATTCCGTGCTGGTCGACGTGGACGCCGAACGCCGGGAATCCATGGTCGAGCGTGCCCGGCGCCTGCAGCGCGAATTGCACACCTGCGCCGCGAATTCGCAGTACGAGGGCCTGGACGTCCTGCGCGATCTGGGCCGCCTGCGTGGCGCGCCGGTGACCCCGTCGGTGGTGTTCACCTCCGGTCTCGACCTCGGTGAACTGTTCTCCGAGCGGGTTCTTCAGGTCTTCGGTGCACCGGTGTGGATCATTTCGCAGGGCCCGCAGGTGGATCTGGACGCCCAGGTGGTCGAGCTGAACGGCGGCCTGCTGGTGAACTGGGATATCCGCCGGGACGCCCTGCCCGCCGGTGTCGCCGAGGCCATGTTCACCGAATTCCGTTCGCTGCTCGATGCTCTGGTGGCGCCCGAGGCCGACTGGCACGCCGATCTGTCCATCGCCCTGCCGCCCGCCCAGCGGGCCGTGCGCGCGGCGGTCAATGCCACCGATACCGATCTGGGCGGCGCACGCACCCTGCACGAGGCGTTCTTCGCACTGGCACAGCGGCATCCGGACCGCCCGGCCCTGCGCCGGCGCGGCGGCATCGGCACCTACGCCGAACTGGCCGGACAGGCGCTCGCCGTGGGCCATGCGCTGACCACCGCCGGGGTGCGCCCCGGCGATACGGTCGCGGTCATCGTGCCCAAGGGGCACCGGCAGATTCCCGCCGTCCTCGGTGTACTCGCCGCGGGCGCGACCTACCTGCCGATCAGCACCGAGCAGCCGCGGGTGCGCCGCGACCGCATTCTGGAGCGCGGTGGCGTCCGGGTCGCCCTCGTCGGAACCGAGACCGAACTGCCCGCGCAGGTCACCGCGGTATCCCTGGACGAGGCGAGCGCCGGGCCCCGCCTGGACGCGCCGCACATCCCGTCCGCCGAGGCCGTCGCCTATGTCCTGTTCACCTCCGGCTCCACCGGCGAGCCGAAGGGCGTCGAGGTGAGCCACCGCGCCGCCGCCAATACGCTCGACGCCCTCACCGCGTACTTCGGCCTGGGCGCGGACGATCACACCATCGGACTGTCCGCCCTGGAATTCGATCTGTCGGTCTTCGACATCTTCGCCCCGCTGGCGCTGGGCGGCGCCGTGGTCGCGGTCGAGGCCGATATCGAACGCGATGCGGCGGCCTGGGCCGAGCTGATCGCGGAATCCGGTGTGACCGTGGTGAACTGCGCTCCCGGCCTGATCACCATGCTGCTCGATACCGCCGCCCCCGAACAGCTGCGTTCGGTGCGCGTGGTCATCACCGGTGGCGACCGCGTGAAATCCCAGCAGGGACACCGCTTCCGGGAACTGGTTCCGGGCGTGCGCTTCGCCGGTCTGGGCGGCACCACCGAAACCGCCATCCACTCCACCGTGTACGAGGTCACCGACGACTACCCGGCCGACTGGGCCAATGTCCCCTACGGCACGCCGATGGCCAATGTGCGCTGCCGCGTGGTGAACAGCCGCGGCGAGGACTGCCCGGACTGGGTGGTGGGGGAGCTGTGGATCGGCGGTCTCAGTGTGGCCGACGGCTACCGCGGCGATCCGGAGCGCACCGCCGACCGCTTTGTCACGGTCGACGGCATTCGCTGGTACCGCACCGGCGATCTGGCGCGCTACCTGCCCGACGGCACCCTGGACTTCCTGGGCCGAGCCGATCACCAGGTGAAGATTCGCGGCTTCCGGGTCGAGCTCGGCGAGGTGGAATCCGCCCTCGCCGACCAGCCGGGCATCGGCGAAGCCGTTGCCCTGGTGACGACTTCGGGCCGATTGGCCGCCGTGGCCGCGGCGAGCGACGGTGTCACCGCCGAGCGCATCACCGCCGGACTGCGGGAACTGCTTCCCGCGCATATGATTCCGGACATCCTGGAGCTGGTTCCCGCGATTCCCCTCACCAGCAACGGCAAACTGGATCGTGCCGCCATTCGCCGCATGGTGGCCGCCGGTGACGACAGCGAGCGCTATGCCTATGTCGCACCGGAGAATCCGCTGGAGGCGGCGGTCGAGTACATCGCCGCTCAGGTACTCGGCATCGAGAAGCTCGGCGCGACAGCAGATTTCTTCGATGTGGGCGGCAATTCGATTCTCGCCACCACACTGACCGCGAAACTGCGCGGATTGCTCGCCGTCGACAGAGCCGGTGTCACCGCGGTACTGGAGGGCCGCACGGTACGCGGCATCTGCACCGCCCTGCTCGCCGCGGAGCCCACACCGGACCGACTGGATCAGGTGGCCCGGATTCTGCTCGAGCTCGCCGAGATTCCGCTCCCGGAGCCGGTGGGCGCGCACTGATCGGTCCGGCCCCTGGAATGTCGGCCCGGCCCCCGGAATCTGCAGGCTCGAAGTACAAGGATTGGTTCTCACCTGATGAAGTCGCTGGAAGACCTACAGGCAGCAATGGCGGCCCGGCTCGCACAGGCCGGCCTGGCGGCCGCCCCGACGGTTCCGGTGCGCCGCGATCCGGCGCGCGCCGCCCTGTCCTTCGGGCAGCGCTACGTCTGGGCGCATCAGCAGATCGCGCCCGGCAGCGCCGCCTACAACCTCTGCCTGGCACTGACTTTCGACGGTGACGTCGACGGCCCGGCGCTGCGCCGGGCGTTCCTGGCGCTGGTGGCCAAGCACGAGGTGCTGCGCACCACCTACCACAATGACGAGCAGGGCGAGCCCTACCAGCGCATTCACCCCGAGCTATCTCCCCGCCTGACCGATATCGACCTCACCGGGCTCGATCCGGCGGCCGCCGATGCCCGGCTCGCGGAACTCACCCGCGCCGCCGCGCACGAGACCTTCGATCTGTCCGGCGAGTCCTCCCTGCGCATCACCTTCGCCCGCACCCGCCCCGATCGGCTGGTGGCGGTCGTGGTCATCCAGCACATCGCGTGGGACGGCATGACACTGCCGGCGCTCTCCCGTGATGTGGAGGACTTCTACCGGCAGGCGCGCACCGGCGAGATCCGGATCGAACCGCTGCGCCTGCAGGTCGCCGACTTCGCCGAATGGGAACAGGACCGCTACCGCGCCGACGACCACAGCGCCGATATCGGCTTCTGGGAGAGCCAGTTCGACGGCGAGGTCCCCGAACTCCAGCTGCCCTACGACCGCCGGCCGGTCACGGTCACCGAACGCGGCGACCGCTTCGACCGCCTGCTCGGCGAGCGCGCGGATGCGAACCTGCGGCGGCTGAGCACACAATTGCGCAGCACCCCGTTCTCGGTGTTCCTGGCCGCCTACTATCTCGCGCTGCGCCGGACCACCGGCCACCGCGACATCGTGGTCGGCACCACGGTCGCCAATCGCGAGGAATCCGGTCAGGAACTGTTGATCGGCAACCTCAGCAATATGATCCCGCTGCACTTCACCGGCACGGGCGCTGACACCTTCGCACAGCTGGTGGATCAGGTGCGCGGCACCACCACGGAAGCGTTCCGGCACAAGCACTTTCCGCAGGAGGGCATCGTCCGCGCGGCCAACAGCGCCACCGGACATGTCGGCTCCAAACTCTTCGACACCATGGTGCTGTTCCTGCACCAGAAGATCGACGGCCCGCAGCTGCCCGGCGCGGTCACCAGCTGGGAACTGATCGACAATGGCGGCGCCCTGCTGCCGCTGGTGGTCGAGACCTTCATGCACGCCGACCGCACCGACGTCCAGATCACCTATCGCACCGACCTTTTCGATCTCGGCACCATCGAGCGCCTGCACGAGTACATCGATCAGATCCTGGCCGCCGCCACCCCCGGCGCCGCGCTGTCCGCACTGGAAACGCTGTCCGCCTCCGATCGCGCCCGCCTGGATTCCTGGTCGTACGGCGACAGCGTGGACATCGCCTCCGGCACCGTCGACGCCATGATCCGAACCTCGGCGCGGGAGCATCCGACCCGGGTAGCGGTGGTATTCGAGGACATCGAACTCACCTACGCCGAATTCGATTCCCGCGTCAACGGACTCACCCGCCTGCTGCTGGAACGCGGTGTCCGCAACGGTGATCGAGTCGGCGTCTACGCCGAGCGCAGCGAATGGCTCCCCGTCGTCTTCGCCGCCGTCCTGCGCGCCGGTGCGGTCTACGTACCGGCCGATCCCAGCTACCCCCTCGACCGCATCGAGTACATGCTCGGCGACTCCGCGCTCACACTGATGATCACCACGATCTCAGCAGAATCCCCCCGTCATCCCGGCGCGCTTCTGGCCGGGATCCACAGCAACGGGTCATCCACTCACGGTGTGGATCCCGGCCACAGGCATGCCGGGATGACGGGAGATGCCGGGATGACGGGGATCTCTCTCGTGGATCTCGCCGACCCCGCCGTCCAGGCCGAACTGGCTGCCGCCGACGGCACGCCGGTGCGCGCCGACGAGTTGGCGCGGCCCATCCACCCGCTCGATGCCTGCTACCTGCTCTACACCTCCGGCACCACCGGCCGCCCCAAGGGTGTGGTGATCAATCACCGCGCCGTCGCCAATCACGTGCAGTGGATGCGCGATTACCTGGGCTTCGGCGAGGAACGCATTCTCCAGAAGGCCCCCATCGGCTTCGACGTCTCGGTCTTCGAACTGGTGAACGCCCTGTGCACCGGTTCTGCGACGGTGCTCCCGCATCCGGAGTGGTGGCAGGCCGATGTCGAGGCGCTCGCCGGAATCATCGACCGGCACAAGGTGACTCAGCTGTCCCTGGTGCCGAGCGTCACCCGCGCCTTCCTGGACGCCGCTCCGGATCCGGCCCGGCTGCAGTCCATGCGCTATGTCTACCTGGGCGGCGAATCGGTGCCGCCCGCCCTCGTCGAGGAGGCGAGCCGGGTCTTCGGCGGCACCGTGCTCGGCCTGTACGGTCCGACCGAGGCCGCCATGGACCTGACCCACGAGGACTTCGCGGGCACCCAGGGCAGTGATGAGATCCGGTCCGCGCTCATCGGTGTCCCCGAGGCGAATTCGTCGGTCTTCGTGCTCGACGAACAGCTGCGGCAGGTCCCGCCCGGCGTCACCGGTGAGCTGTACCTGGCCGGCGTCCAGCTGGCGCAGGGCTATCACAATCGGCCCGGCCTCAGCGCCGCGACCTTTGTGGCCAGCCCCTTCAGCAACGAATCCGGCGCACGCATGTACCGCACCGGCGATATCGTGCGCTGGAATTCGCGCGGACGGCTGGAATACCTGGGCCGCGTGGACGATCAGGTGAAGATCCGCGGCCACCGCATCGAACTCGGCGAGGTCGGCACCACCCTGCGCCGCATGCCCGGCATCGGCTCGGCCGCGGCCGTCACCCTGACCCGCGGCAATGACGCGGTACTGGTGGCCTACTACGTGGCCGAGCCGGATTCGGTGTGCGCCACCGATTCCGAGACCGCCACGGCCGGGCGTATTCGCTCCTACCTGGCCGAACGCCTGCCGGACTACATGATCCCGTCCGCGCTGGTGCGCCTGGCCGCCCTGCCGCTCACCGCCAACGGCAAGCTGGACCGCCGCGCCCTGCCGGAGCCGGATCTCGGCGGCAGCACCGGTCGTGGCCGCGCCCTGAGTCAGGGCCCGGAGGAACTGGTTGCCGAGGTGGTCCGCCAGGTGCTCGGCCTGAACGAGGATCTCGGTCTCGCGGCCGATGACGACTTCCTCGCTCTCGGAGGCGATTCCATCACCGCCATCCGCATGGCCTCCGCCCTCAAGAAGCGCGGCCTCGCCATCACCACCAGCGCCCTGTTCGACGCCCGCACCATTGCCGCCATCGCCGCCGCCACCGAGCCCCTCACCGATGCCGCCGCCCCCGCCCTGATCGACGCGGGCGCGGCCACGGGCTGGATACCGCTGCAGCCGATCGCCGCCATGCTGGTCGAAAAGGTCGGCGAATACACCGGATACAGCCAGGCCACCGCCGTGGTGACCCCGCCGGGCGCCACCGCGGCCGCACTCACCTCCGTCCTGCGCGATCTGCTCGATCGGCATCCGCTGCTGCGCGCCCGCCTCGATACGGGACCGGACGGCGTACCCGCGTACTACGTTCCGGAGGCCGGAGAACCGCAGCCGTCGCTCGAGCTCACCGAGGTCGAAATCGCCACGGAGGACTGGGATCTCGCCGTCGCCGAGCTGCTGCAGGAGCAGGTGCACGCCGTCGGCGCCGGGCTGGATCCCGCCGCCGGCCGCATGATCGGCGCGGTCTGGGCCCGCACCCCCGAGGACCGTGCCACCGGCCGCCTGCTGCTGGTCGTGCACCACCTGGTGGTGGACGGCGTCTCCTGGCGCATCCTGCACGACGATCTGCGCCAGCTCTGGCAGGACGGCGTGCTCGCCCCGGAGACCGGCACCTCGGTGAAGACCTGGAATACCAACCTGGTTCGCTACGCACAGGGCGAAACCCTGGCCGCCGAGCTACCCCGCTGGCGGGAGATCGCCGAGAGCGCGGACCCGCTGCTGGGCCATCGCGCCTTCGATCCGGCGGTGGACACCGTCGCGACCCTGCACGAGGTCACCGCCGAACTCGATGCCGAGGACACCCGCTTCCTCACCACCACCGGCGCGCAGACCTTCGGCTGCGATTTCCTCGACATCCAGGTGGCCGCGCTCGCCGTCGCCGTGCACCGCTTCCGGCGCTCGCACGACCGGGACGCCGACACCGTCTCGCTCACCATGGAGCGCCACGGCCGCGCCGAAACCCTGTTCGCCGGAGCCGATCTCGCCAATACCGTGGGGTGGTTCACCAGCGCCTACCCGGTGGCGCTGCGGGTGCTGCACGGCGGCGAGGCCGAGGTGGTGGCCGCGGTGAAGGCGGTCAAGGAGCAGCTGCTCGCGGTGCCGGAGTCCGGTATCGGCTGGGGACTGCTGCGCTGGCTCGAGCCCGAGGCGCGTGCGCAGCTGGAAGTGCCTGCCGCACCGCAGATCAGCTTCAACTACATGGGTCGCTTCGCCGTCGCCGGAGCTCCCGGCACCGCCGAAGCCTGGGATGCGGCGCCGGAATTCGGCTATCTCGGCGGTCATGCCGATCCGGCCATGCCGGTCGCCGCGGTGCTCGATGTGAACACCGTGACCATCACCGACGGCGATCAGGCGACGCTGCGCGCCTCCTTCCGATTCCCGGCGGGAGTGCTCGCCGACGGCGAGGTGCACGAACTGGCAGACCTGTGGACCGGTGCACTGCACGATCTGGCGAAGACGGTGCGCGACAACCCCGTTCGCCAGTTCACCCCCAGCGATGTGCTGGCCCGCGAGGTCAGCCAGCTCGACCTGGACCGCTGGCAGGGCCTCTACGGCGCCTTCGCCGATGTGCACCCGCTCGCGCCCATGCAGGCCGGGTTGTACTTCACCGCGCTGGGCTCGGGCGGTAAGGATTTCTACAATGTGCAGACAATGATCGCCGTGCGCGGCGATCTGGAGTTACCGCGCTTGACGACCGCGCTGGACACCGTGCTCAATCGCTATCCCAATCTGCGCGTGGCGATTTCGGTCTCGCACGCCGGACAGCCGTACGCGATTGTGAACGAGCGCATGACCTTCCAGGTCCGCGAGGTCGACTTCGCGCAGCTGCCGGATGCGCAGCAGCGGCTGCGGGATTTCCTGCTCTCGGATCAGGGCGAGCAGTTCGATCTCTCGCGCGGACCGCTCAGCCGGGCCACGGTCGTGCATCTGCCCGAATCGGTGCACATGCTGGTGCTCACCTCGCACCATCTGCTCACCGACGGCTGGTCCGGACAGCTGCTGCCGCAGGAGATCTTCGCCGCGTACACCACCGCCGGGGCCGCCGCACCGCTCGGCGATCCGAATACCTTCGCCACCTTCCTGCGCCTGACCCAGGACCGCGAGGCCGCCACCGAGGCCGCCTGGTCGGGCTATCTGGACGGCGTCCAGCCCTGCCTGGTCGCACCCAACCGGGTGCCCGAGGGCGGTGGCGTCCCCACCGGCCGCTCGGCCGCCATCGACCCCGCGGTGGTCGGACGCCTCACCGAACTCGCCGCCGACCTGGGCACCACCTTCAGCGTCATCTGCCAGCTGGCCTGGGCCAATGTGCTGCGCTACGTCACCGGCGCGGACACCGCGGTATTCGGTGAGGTGGTCTCGGGCCGTCCTGCCGACCTCGACGAGGTCGACAATGCCATCGGCTGCTTCGCCAATACCATTCCGGTCGCGGTCGGCCTGCGCGGCGAAGCGACCTGGCGCGAGCACCTGGCCGAGATCCAGCACCGCCGGGTGGAACTCATGGAGTTCCACCAGTACCGCCTCACCTCGGCCATTCGCGCGACGGGCATGCGCAAGATCTTCGACAGCATGTTCGTCTTCCAGTCCTACCCGCCCGGCCGGGACGAGCTGGAAAGCCTGCTGGCACAGGAGAATCTGGAGCTGGTGACCTTCGAGGGCGGCGGCGCGACCGATAACGCCCTGCTGGTCATGATCTTCCCCGCCAATTCGCTGCTGCCCGCCGACGGTGTGCAGGCGGTGGTCTTCTACGCCGAGGACTCCTTCGACGCGACCGAGGCCGAAATCATCGAAGCCGCCTTCCACGACACCCTTCGCGCCATTGCCGACGCCCCGGACGATCGGGTCGACGCCGCCGCGGTCCTCGGCGATGAGGACCACGGCCTGCTGGTCATGCGCCGGATGTGGTTATGAGAAACAGGAGTAGAGACCTATGAGCAACACCCTCGGATGGATTCGGAAGTTCCATCGCCCGAGCGCGGCGGGCAACCCACCGCTGGTGATCTGCCCGCACGCCGGCGGCGGGGCCTCCACCTACCGCCCGTTCTCCAAGCCGCTGAGCGAGAACTTCGATGTCGCGGTCTTCCAGTACCCGGGCCGCCAGGACCGCGCCCGCGAAGCCGCGCTGGCTTCGGTGCCGGAGATCGCGCTCGGCGCATTCGAGGAATTCGCCCGCTCACCGATGAATCGGGGCGAGGCCGTCACGGTGTACGGCCACAGCATGGGTTCGGTGGTGGCCTTCGAATTCGCGCGCCTGGCCGAATCCGCCGGAATCCCAGTGCGGCTGCTCGCGGTATCCGGTGCGGTCGCACCGTGGCGCGTGATCGATATGCCCTCGCACCCGACCGAGGACGAACAGCTGCTCGACCATGTCGGCGGGCTGCAGGGCACCGGTGCCGACGTGCTGGCCAATCGCGAGCTCATGCGCATGGCGCTGCCCGCGCTCAAGGCCGATTACGCCGCCTTCGACGCCTACACCTGCGCGAAGGACGTCACGCTGGACGCCCCGCTGCACGCCATGGGCGGCAGTGACGACGAATTCGTCTCCATCGGCGATCTGTACGGCTGGCAGCAGCACACCCCGCACGAACTGCAGGTCACCATGTTCGACGGTGGCCACTTCTTCCTGCACGACCATGTCGCCGCCATTGCGGAAACCCTGTCCGCCGAACCGATTCGGGAGCCGGTGGCGCGATGAGCACGATCGATAACGACCCCATCGTCATCACCGGTATGGCCGTCGAGGCCCCCGGTGGCATCGAAACCCTCGGGCAGTACTGGACGGCGCTGGCCGAATCCCGGGATCTGCTCGGCCCTTTCCCGCGCGATCGCGGCTGGCCCCTGGACCGCCTGCTGAATCTGGCGGCCACCGAGGGCTGGGGCGAGGTTCGGGATGCGGGCGGATTCCTCGACGGCGCAGCCGATTTCGATCCGCTGTTCTTCGGCATCACCCCGCGCGAAGCGGTCGCCATGGATCCGCAGCAGCGGGTGGCGCTGCGGGTGGCCTGGCGCGCACTCGAGAACGCGGGCATCAATCCCGCCGCCCTCGGTGACGGCGACGAAATCGGCTGCTACATGGGCGCTTCGGCCACCGAATACGGTCCGCACGGCGCGGAGGTCAACGAGCACAGCGGTTATCGGGCCGCCGGTTCGGCGCTGGGCGCGGTCGCCGGGCGCATCTCCAACTGCCTGGGTCTGGGCGGACCGTCGGTGGTGGTGGACGTGGCCTGCGCATCCTCGCTGGCCGCAGTGCATCTGGCCGCCTCGGGCATTCGCAATGGCGACTGCGAGTGGGCGCTGGCCGGTGCGGCCTGCGTCATGGGTTCTCCCGGAGCGTTTTTCGAATTCTCCAAGAACAATGCGCTCGCCGCGGACGGCCGGTGCAAGCCGTACTCCGACAATGCACTCGGCACCCTGTGGGGCGAAGGCGTCGGAGTTGTCGTGCTGGAACGGGAATCGCGCGCTCGTGCGCACGGGCACCGGATCTATGCCCGCCTGCTGGGCTCCCGCGTCAACCACAACGGCAAGGGCGCGCCCATCGCGGTGCCCAGCGCCGCCGCGCAGGAACGCCTGGTCCGCGCGACCGTGGCCGCCGCGGGCATCGAGCCCGGTCTCGTCGACATGATCGAGGGCCACGGCACCGGCACCGCCGTCGGCGACCCGCTGGAATTGACCGCGCTGCAGGAGGTCTACGGCGCCGCCCGCCCGGACGGCACCGGCCCGCTGCTCGGCTCGGTCAAATCCAATCTGGGTCACGCCCAGGCCGCCGCGGGCATGCTCGGTCTGATCAAGGTCCTGCTCAGCGGTCTGCACGGGCAGATCGCCCCCACCCGCCACGCGGACAATCCCACCACCCGCGTCGACTGGGACGCCGGGAGCCTGCGCCTGGCGGCGAAGCTGACCGACTGGGAGCCGCGCGACGGGGTTCGCTACGCCGCGGTGTCCTCCTTCGGCGTCAGCGGCACCAATGCGCATGCCGTACTGGCCATGCCCGTGGAAGGAACCCATGCCTGACTATCGACTTCCCGACGGCAGCACCCCGATCCCGCTGTCCTCCGACGCCGCCGATTCGCTGCGCCGCGAGGCCGCCGCCCTGGCCGCCTATCTGGAGGAGCGGCCGGATGTCACCCCGGATGCGGTGGCGGACATGCTCTTCCGCACCCGCGCTCCGCGCCGCCATCGTGCGCTGATCATGGTCACCGGCCGGGATCAGCTGCTCGACGCGCTGTACGCCGTCGCCGAGGGCCGCCCGCATCAGGCCGTGGTGGCAGGTGACCGCGCCGCCACCGCCCGCCGCATCGGCTACGTCTTCCCGGGTCAGGGCAGTCAGCGACCCGGCATGGGTCTGCTCTACTACCGCCATTCGCCGGTGTTCCGCACCGCTGTCGATGACTGCGATGCGAAATTCCAGGAGCTGCACGGGATTTCGCCGCTGGCCTATCTGCTGGACGAGACCGGGCAGTTCGGCGACGAGGTGGAGGTCGTCCAGCCCGCACTGTTCATGCAGATGCTCGGCCTCGCGGCCATGTGGCGCGCTGCCGGGGTGGAACCGGCCGTGACCGTCGGGCACAGCCAGGGCGAGATCGCCGCCGCCGTGGTCTCCGGCATCATCTCGCTCGCCGACGGCATTCGTGTTGTCACGCTGCGCGCGAATCTCGTCGGATCGCTGGAACGCGACAATGATTGGGCCGGGCAGTGGGCCATGGCCGTCCTGGGCGTGGACCGCGACGAATGCGAGGCGCTGCTGGCCCGCAATTCCGGCTGGGCCGAACTGGCCGTGGTCAATTCCGCACACGTGCTGGCCATCTCCGGTGAGCGCGGGGCGGTATCCGAACTGGTCGAAGCGCTGACCGCACAGGGCAAATTCGCCAAGGAGATCCGCGTCGCCTACCCGGCGCACACCTCCTTCGTCAGCAAGTTTCGCGGTGACCTCGAAGGCACGCTGCAGGACACCCTCGACTCGCCCGTTTTCGCACCCACCGAGATCGACTGCCTCGGTGCGACTCTCGGCACCGCCGTCACTCCGGACCTGCCGGTCAGCGAGTACTGGTACTGGAATCTGCGCAATCGGGTCCGCTTCGATCTCGCCGTCGCCGAGGCGGCGGCGCGCGATATCGACATCTTCCTCGAGATCGCCGACCATCCCGCCCTCATGCTCGCCATGCAGGAGACGCTGTCGGGTGTCGGTGCGCGGCAGGACTTCCGGACCATCGGCACCTCCCGGCGCACCGCCGTCGACCTGGGTGAATTCACCAAGAACCTGGCTCAGGTCGCGGTGCTGGACACCGGGTTCCCGTGGGAATTGCTGCGGGACAGCAGCAGTGACATCGTGCGGCTGCCCCTGCTGGACTTCCCCAATACCCAGACCAATCCCAAGCAGCTGTGGGCCCCGTTCCGCTATCGGGCAGAACTCTCCGCGGCAGTTCAAAGCGGCTCTGCCGCAGCGCAATCCGAGGTGCCGGACGGCACCGTACCGCCGCAGCGACTGGCCGAACGCTGGGTGCGGCTGGAGCGGCGCAAGCTGGTTCCGCCGCGCACCCTGGCCGTCATCGACCACACCGGTCGCTGCGGTGAGCTCGCCGATGCCATCGAAACCTCGGCGGCGCGGCACGGCGCGGCGGTGGTCGGCGCCGACAGCGGCGCGTCCTACGAAACAGCGGTCATCCTGCTGCCCCGCCCCGCCGACGGCGAAATCTCGACTGCGGTCAGGGAATCGGCTGATTTTGTCGGCGATCGCCGGTGGCTGCCCGAACTCGACGGCGTCCGCGACGTCTGGCTGGTGACCATCGGTGGTGAGCGGGTGCTCGACACCGAGGCCCCGGATATCGCACACGCCGCCGCGCAGGCCGGATTCCGCTGCCTCGCCCCGGAATACCCGGGCGTGGGCTTCCGGCATCTGGATCTGGAAGTGGGACAGTCGCTTCCGGAGGCCGCCAAGGCAGTGCTCGGCGCGATCCATACCTCCGGTGAGCCCGAACTGGCCGCCCGCGCGGGCGGCTGGTACGCCAAACGGCTGGTCCTCGACGAGACCCCCGAGGACTGCGCGCTCACCGCCGCGGAGCTGGCCGAGGTCGTGATCATCGGCGGCACCGGCAAACTCGGCCTGGACTGCGCCGCCGATTTCGCCAGGTCCGGAGCCCGGCGCATCACCCTGATCAGCCGCTCCGGCGGTTCCTCGGCCGCCGTGCAGCGGGTGCGCGAGCTGTCCGGACTCGGTGCGGCGATCGAGATCCGTCAGTGCGACGTGACCGACGACAGTGCGGTCCGCGGGCTCGGCGACGCCTTCCGCGATACGCCCGTGAGCCTGGTCGTGCACGCCGCCGTCGACTACGACGCCGCGGCCGCCGAACTCACTCCCGAAACAGTGCACGCCGCAGCCGAATCCAAGGTGATCGCCCTGGACCGCCTGATCCGCGAACTCCCGCTCACGCCGGATGCCCGGGTGGTGCTGTGCTCCTCGCTCTCGGCCACCATCGGCGGGCGCGGGCACGCGGTCTACGCCGCGGTCAATCGCATGCTCGACGCCGCCGCCACCGGATACCGCCGCGACGGCATCGGCGTCACCTCCGTGCAGTGGGGTCTGTGGCGCGCGGTCGGCGCCGATCACACCGAGGCGCTGGCACGGATCAGCGGCACCGGCCTGCTGCCCATGGAACCCGCGGCGGCCATTGCCGCAGGCTTCTCCGCACCGGGCAACAGCATTGTGGTGGCCGCCGAATGGTCCACGCTGCGTGCGATTTTCGCGCTCTTCGGCCAGGATCCGCTCTTCGCCGAACTGCCGGACGAGCCAGTGCGCACGGCGGTCGCGCCGGCGCCCGAGACGCCGGAACCCGAGGCGGCACCGGTGGCTGTGCCGGTGGCCCAGGACATTTCCGGGCACGTCCGCGATGCCCTGCGCTTTGTCATGGGCATGGACGCCACCGAACCCATCGACGGCTCCATGCCGCTGGTGGCGCTCGGCCTGGACTCGCTGCAGGCACTGGATCTGCGCAAGCGCATCGAGGCCGATCTGCAGCGCGATCTGCCCGTCACGGCCATTCTCGGCGGCGCGTCACTGGACGAAGTGGTCTCGCTGCTCGGCTAGCCCGCACCATCCGTAATGCCAAGGGAGCAGGGGGAATTCGAAGAATATGAGGACGGAGAACACGGTGCCGGAACCGGATGACGCAATCGTCGTCGAGTCCGTGGAAAAGTCGTTCGGGACGGTGAAAGCCCTGCGGGGCATTAGTTTCACCGTGCCCGCGGGCACGGTGCTGGGGGTGCTCGGGCCCAATGGCGCGGGGAAGACCACCACGGTCTCGGTGCTGTCCACCCTGGTGCGACCGGATGCCGGGCGCGCGCTGGTGGCCGGATACGACGTGGTCCGCCAGCCCACCGAGGTGCGCGCCTCCATCATGCTGACCGGCCAGTACGCCGCGCTCGACGAGGTGCTGACCGGTCGGGAGAATCTGGTGCTGTTCGGACGGCT
Source organism: Nocardia sp. NBC_01327 (assembly GCF_035958815.1). Lineage (NCBI taxonomy): Bacteria > Bacillati > Actinomycetota > Actinomycetes > Mycobacteriales > Nocardiaceae > Nocardia > Nocardia sp. NBC_01327. Next base: position 1,499,595 of record NZ_CP108383.1, read on the forward strand.
GCTCGGGCTGCACCGCAAGCAAGCGAAGGTGCGCGCCGACGAACTCCTCGAACAGTTCGCGCTCACCGAGGCCGCCGACCGCCGGGTCGGGCAGTACTCCGGCGGTATGCGGCGGCGCATCGACATCGCCTGCGGTCTGGTGCGCCCGCCGCGCGTGGTCTTCCTCGACGAGCCGACCACCGGGCTGGACCCGGTCAGCCGGCAGAGCCTGTGGGCGCTGGTGCGCGAACTCAAGCAGCAGGGCGTCACGGTACTGCTCACCACGCAGTACCTGGAGGAGGCGGATGCGCTGAGCGACAACATCATTGTGGTCGACCAGGGCACCGTCATCGCCGAGGGCACCGCCGATCAGCTCAAGGCCCGCTCCGGTTCCAGCTACTGCGAGGTCGTCCCGGTCGACGCCGCCGATGTGCCGCGACTGGTCACCGCACTGGCCGGACTGGGCGAGGTCACCGTTCCCGATTCCGCGGACCGGGTGGCGCTGCCCGCCCCGGACGGCGCGGCCACGCTGACCGAGGCCCTGCACCGCATCACCGGCAGCGGCATCGAATTGATCGATATCGCGCTGCGCCGCCCCTCACTCGACGAGGTCTTCATCGAACTGACCAAGCCTGCCCCGGTGGAGTCCCCGGCATGAATCAGGCTCCGATCATGCGTATTCCAGCCGGGCTGCAGTGGACCGCCCTGAGCGAGCGCGGTATTCGCGCCGCCTTCCGCGAAGGCGATGTGGTGCTGGCCCTGGCCGCGCCGGTGGTCATCTACATCTGCTTCTACATTCCGCTGCGGAAGTCCATGCTGGCGGCCGGAATCGACTTCGCCCAGTATCTGCTGCCGCTGACCGCGGTCTACGCCATGTTCTTCACCGCCATGTTCGCCGGTGACCGCGCCGGGCGGGAGCAGACGGGCGGTATGGCCACCCGACTGCGCTCGCTGCCGGTGCACCCGTGGGTACCGGTGGCGGCCCGCATGTCCGCGAATCTGGTGCGCGGCTGCGCCGCCCTCATCAGTGCGCTGGTCGTGGGCATCGCCTTCGGCTTCCGATTCCACGACACCGCAACGGCATCGGTGTTCGTCTCGGTGGCACTGGCCTTCGGAACCGCGGTGGTGATCGGCGCGGATGCGCTCGGCACCGCCACCCGCAATCCGGAACTCGGCGCCACGGTGCTGTTCGTCCCGCAATTGCTGCTGGTCATGACGTCCACGGGATTCGTTCCCGCCGAAGGCTTCCCGGGCTGGATCCAGGGCTGGGTGCGCAATCAACCGGTCTCCCAGGTGACCGCCGCACTGCGCGGCCTGGCCGACGGCCGGTACCCGCCGGAACTCTGGGTGGCCGCGCTGTGGATCGGCGGACTGCTGATCGTCGGTGCGGTACTGGCGATTCGAGCCGAAGGGCGGCGGGCATGAGCACGGAAACCACGGCGACAGCACCGCTTCCGGCCGGTTCCGGATCCCTGCTGAGCCAATCGCTCATCGAAACCGGACGGCTGCTGCGGCGCTGGACTCGGCAGCAGGAGGTCATGACCAGCACCCTGATGCTGCCGGTCCTGCTGCTGCTCATGTTCGATCTGGTGCTCAAGCGCTCGCTGGGCGCGGCCGCCGGGGTCGATCCGATCTACGGATTCGTGCCCATGATCGCCATTGCCGGAGCCATGTACGGCGCGATGGGCACCGGTCTGTCGCTCTACGGCGAACGGCAGAGCGGCCTGCTGCGCCGCTTCTGGGTGCTGCCCATTCACCGTTCGACGAGCATGCTCGGCCGCCTGCTCGCCGAATGCGTGCGCGCCGCGGTTGTCACCCTCGTCGTCGTGGCCATCGGCATGCTGCTCGGCCTGCGCTTCCAGCAGGGCTGGCCCGGATTCTTCGGCGTGCTGGCGGTGCCGGTCATCGTCATCGCCGGTTTCACCCCGGCGGTGATCCTGGTCGGCGTCAGCCGAATCGGTGACAAGGTCGTGCAACTCGCCGCGATCGTGGTGCTCATCGCCATGTTCTTCAATTCGGGCTTCGTGCCGCTGGACAACTACCCGGACGTCATTCAGCCGATCGTCCGCGCCCAGCCCATGAGCTGCGCCATCGAGGCCATGCGCGGTTTCGTGCTGGGCGGCCCGATCGCGACGCCGCTGCTGCAGACCGTCGCCTGGTCGGCCGGTCTGGCCGCCGTATTCGGCGTCCTCGCCGTCCGCGGCTACCGCGCCGCCGCCGAGAGCTGACAGCACCGGCGGGCTCTGTCCGAGCCCGCCGGTGCTGTGTCTCGATACTGCTGTGTCAGTGCGTGATCAGCTGCCAATCATCGGGCAGATTCGAGGTCGTGACCCGATCTCCCTCCACCACCAGATCGATCATCGCGCCCCCCAGCCGCAGATCGGTGAGTTCGACCCGGCCCCAGCGCGCGGGCAGATGCGGCAGCACCGTGAGCGAGCGGCGCGGCACATCCGGATCCAGCCCGAGGAACGACCGGACCAGCAGCAGCGGCGCCGCGCTGGCCCAGGCCTGCGGGGAGCAGGAGGTCGGGTAGGGGACCGGCGCCGCGAACTTGGATCGCGGGAAACCGCAGAACAATTCGGGCAGTCGGCCACCGAAGGCCCCGGCCGCGTCGAGCAGGCCCTCGGCCAGACGGGTGGCCAGGTCGACGGCCCCGGGAATATGGCGATAGCGCAGCAGTCCGGCCACCGCGATGGCGGTGTCGTGCGGCCACACCGAACCATTGTGGTAACTCATCGGATTGAACGCACCCATGCTGGAAGACAAAGTGCGCAAACCGAATCCGGTATCCATATCGTCCGAGGCGAGATGCCGGATCACCTCGGTGGCATGCTCGTCCGAGACGATGCCCGACCACAGGCAGTGCCCGATATTGCTGGTGAGCGAATCCAGCCGCCGCTTATTGCCGTCCACAGCCACTGCGAACCAGCCCTTTTCGGGCAGCCAGAAGGCTTCCGCGAATTTGGTCCGCAATTCGGCCGCGCGGTCGCGCAGATGCTCGGCGGTGGTGCCGTCACCGAACTCCTCGGCCAGCTCGGCGCGAGCCTGCAGCGCGGCATACACGTAACCCTGCACTTCGCACAGTGCGATCGGCGGTTCCGGCAGATGTCCGGCGGCATCGTTGATGCCGTCGAAACTGTCCTTCCAGCCCTGATTGATCAGGCCGCGATCGGTGGCGCGGCGGTACTCCACGAAGCCGTCGCCGTCGCGGTCCCCGTAGTCGGCGATCCACTCGAGCGCGGCGTCGGCGGCGGGCAGCAGCGCCTGCACCGCGTCGGCATCGGCGCCCCAGCGCCGCGCCTGCGCCAGCAGCATGACAAAAAGCGGTGTGGCATCGATGGTTCCGTAATAGGTCTCACCGCCGAGCACCTGCCCACTGGCCGGGCCGCGCCGCATTTCGTGCATGATGCGGCCCGGCTCCTCCTCCGTGAGCGGATCCTCGTGCTGCCCCTGCATCTCCGCCAGCTGCTGCATGGTGCCGAGCGCCAGGCCGACATCGAGCGGCAGCGCCATCCATGCGGTGAGCAGCGAATCGCGGCCGAACAGGGTCATGAACCACGGCGCACCGGCGGCCACGAAGGGCCGCCCGCCGCGCGCGGCATCGTGAATCTGCAAGGCGCCCAGGTCGCTTTCGGTGCGCTGCAGCACCAGGGCGAGCTGCGGATCGGCCGCGGTGATATTGGCGGCGGTATCGCGCCAGGCGCGCATATTGCGGCTCGGCTCACTGAATTCGAACTCCTCACCGGCCCGCAGCGGAGAGTGTGCGGGCTGAGTGCCGAGTGTCGGCTGTGCCACGATCTCGGTCTTCCAGCTGCCGCCGGCGGGCACCACCGCCCGCCAGGACAGCGAACCCGGCAGCACCACAGGCGCTTCCGAGGAGGACACCGACAATCCGCGCGATCGATCCGAGCGGTCTGTTAGTAGCAACTCCGTGTCCGCGACCAGGATCTCGGCCCGCGCGCTGGCCGTGCGGCCCTCCTTCACCGCGAACAGATCCACGAAATCCGCGTCGATATGCAATTGCAGGTCGACAGCGGTGGTTTCGCGCCCCAGATTCTCCACCGTGATGGTTTCGCGGAGCCCGTCCGCGACCAGCCGCTCCCGCACGATGAGCACGGTGCTGTCCGCTGCGCCGGCCCGTGGGGGCCGGCGCAGTATGAACCGGGCGGTGAAGGCCTCCGGGCTCAATACCGACAGCGGCTCCGGCCGCTGTCCGTCCAATCGCAGTTCCCACCGGGAGATGACGCGCGCATCCCGGTGGAACAAACCGTACGGGGTGCCCGGCTCCACATCCCCGAGCCGATCCGACAGGCAGAAGGTGCTGCCCGCCACCAGCGTCACCGCACCACCGGAGCCGCCCAGCGCGGACGGCTCACCGGCGTTCAGTGCGGCTGGAACCTCTTCGTTCAATGCAGACCCTTCCTCATATGGGCTTTCAGGTAATAGCGGTGCGGCTCACCTTGATCGGCGCCGCGCGTCCCGGACCGGTACCGGCGCCGCGTGCGGGAGCCGGTAGCGATTGATGTGCGGCATTGGCGGACCAGCCGTGCGGCGTCGCGGCGCGCGCGGTGCGCTGCGGTTTGTGCGCCCCGACGATCCGCCGGTAGATGTCCTCGTAGCCCCGGCCGAGCGTGTCCGCACCGAAATTCGCGATCACGTGATCACGCATGGCCAGCGGATCGTAGGTCTGGACTTCCTTGATGGCCGTGGCCAATTCGGACGGATCGTCGCAGATGCGACCGGTGACGCCGTCGACGATCACCTCGGCGACAGCGCCGCCGCGCAGCGCCACCACGGGGGTGCCGCAGACCATCGCCTCGATCATCACCATGCCGAACGGTTCCTCCCAGAGCACCGGGAACAGCAGAGCGCGCGCCCCCGCGAGCAGTCTGCGTTTGGCGGCGGCATCGGCCATACCGAACATGTGATCGCGCTCGGTCAGCAATGGCTTTACCGCACTGTCGAAATAGCGCAGTTCGGGCGGTTCCGCACACTTTCCGGCGAGTACCAGCGGAATATCGGCGGCATGCGCCGCCTCCAACGCCAGATGCGGCGCCTTTTCCTCGGTGAACCGACCCAGGAAGAGAGCGTAGTCCTCTTTCTCCGGCTGATAGGGCCAATCTTCCACACGCAACGCATTGTGTACGCGGCCAACCCAATTCAGGTCCGGAGCGAGCGACCGCTGCCGGTCACTGATGGCCACCAGATGCGCATCACTGCCCAGTTCGCTGTAGTAGATGTACGGATCGCCGTTCACCGGCCCGTGCACGGTGACCACCATCGGCAGTCCGAGATCCCGGTACACCGGCATATTGAGCGGTCCGGCGAAGGTGTGATCGTGCACCAGATCCAGGCCGTCGGTCACCGCCAGTCGTTCCAGCGCGCGCCGAACCTTCAAGGCGTGCAGGACTTCCGGAAACGGATCACCCAACCGGTCGGCTTGTATCCGATCCCACAGCGGCAGCAGCCGCCCCTTGGTCCCGTTCTCGCCCGCGCCGAGCAGTGTGACGTGGTGACCGCGCTCGACGAGGGCGTCCACCAGATCGGCGACCACGGCCTCCACGCCGCCGTACGCCTTCGGCGGAATATCGAAATACGGGGGAACCACCATCGCAATGCGAAGTCGCTGGTTCGGTGCTGATTCGAATGTGGCGCTCATAGCCACTCCTTCCGGAACACAACCATCGGCGCCCCGGGGTTATGCGGGCGTCGACCTGGCGACCATGGCCGGGGAAAATTCCGTCCGGTGCGCTCGACTCGGCAGCACCGCATGCGGATTCGGCGTGGACGACTCCAGCACCGTTGGGGAGGACGTCACCGTCAGGAACGGTGAGAACCAAGTTCGAGGGCACCCGGGCGCTTCCTCGCGCCCGGTGGCCACTGGGTGAGTTCCACGATATCGCCGGAGATCACCCGTTCAGGGCAGATCGCGATGTTCCGTTGTTTATTCGCGCAAAGTTCAGGCCGCGTAGTCGACTTCGTCGTCCGTGACCGGAATGATTCGATCGGTCACGGCGGAAGCGACTGTCATATCGACGGATTCGGCCGGGTCGAAGACCAGCCAGCCCTCGGCCGTCCAGCGGCCGCGGGCCTCGGTGCGGGTCAGGCGACCACCGGGGACGAACGGGTCGGCCACGAATCCCGTGGCGGATTCGGCCGCCAGCGCCGCGCCGCCGAGATAGACCGCACCGGAGATCCCCGGCGCGACCGGCCGCAGCGCCGCATCCAGCACCAGGACCCGGGCGCCGGGAATCGGCCGGACCCGGCCCGAGCCGTCGAGCGGCCCGCGTGCGGCGACACCGGCGTATTCGGGTGCGGTATAGGCGAATCCGGCCACCGAACCGGCGGCAATGGCGCGAAGCAGACCGGAAAGTATTACCGGGCAGTCGGTTCCGGTGACATCCCAGCGCCGCACCGTCGGCAGCGCGGGCGCGGGCAGATCCGCCAGCCCGGTCAGAGTGCGCGCATCGGCCACCACATGGGTCGCCGCGCAGGTGGCGATGAGTTCGGCCAGGGCCGCCGGCGCCCGGCGCTGTGCCTCGGTGGCCAGTACCAGGGTCGCACCGTCGGCGAGCGCGGCGAGCAGTTCGACCGCGGCGTCGGCACAATCCCAGCGGGTGGCGAACAGGCGGACGTCGGCGGAACCGAAGGCGCGATCGACGCGGCATTCGCGGTGCGCGGCGACCACGGCGCGGCGATCGTCCGCGGCGGCGGCCAGCGCATCGGCGGTCAGGCCGATGCCCGAATCGCCGAGCACGAGGGTGGAATCATTGTTCGCGGCGGCGGCGATTTCGCAGAGCAGCCGGGCCAGCCCGTCCAGTGAGGGCCCGGCGGAGCCGATGACGCCGCCGTCCAGGCGATCGAAGAGTTCGGCATAGGTGAGGATGTGCCCGCCGTAGCGCACGGCCGTCCGCAATACCGGCACGCGGCGCCCGTATTCGATCAGGCTCTCCACGGACGGGACGTCGTAGAGGTCGACTCCGTTGGCCCATTCGTCCACCAGCCGAAGACGCTCGACGGTGGACATGCTCTCCGGCACCAAACGCTCCATTGCTCAATCTCCCGAACGCGTACTTATGCAACCCTAACCTAATCGACCGGGATTGCGATAGACCGCCCCTTCCGGGATCGAACCGGCAACAGCTTTCGCGAGGCCGCCCGCAACCGGGCTGTCGTACTCGGCTGGGAAGATCGCGGGCATGACGGTGAGCGCGGATGAGGTTCGGGCGGCGGTGCTCGCGCTGCCACAGGTGCGGGAGCTGTTCGAGTGGGGGATGCCCACGTTCCGGGTGGCGGGGAAGCTGTTCCTGACCCTGCCGGAGGCGGAGACATCGATGGCGGTGCGCTGCCCGATGGCCGATCGGGACGAGCTGGTACTGGCCGAGCCGGACAAATTCTGGGTGGCCGGGCACGAGGCGTACAGCGCATGGGTGCGAGTGCGGCTGCACGCCCTCGACGACCTCGCGGAACTGGAGGCCATCGTGGTGGATTCCTGGCGGCTGGCCGCGCCGGCGCAGCTGGTGGAACAGCATTTCGCCGACCCAGCCTGAGCCGCAACAGTTTTCGGTCGCCGCCGTCAGAAGGTGACGCGCTGATCCTCCGGAAGGAAGAGCTTGTCGCCCTCCTTCACACCGAATGTGGCATAGAACTCCGCCCGATTGCGCACCACCTGATTGCCCCGGCACTCACCGGGGGAGTGCACATCCTCCAGACGGTTCGCGGTCGCCTCCCCGGTGGACTTGTCCCGCCAATTGCGTCTGCGGCGTCATGCCCCACTTCGGCTTGCCAGCGCGACCGCGGCGGGCGCCGGCCCCAGCGCGACCAGGAATGCTCGTCGATCGAACCGGACCGGACCCGACGTCACGTGTTCCCCTGTCAGATGGTGGGGTGTTCTCGGCTAGAGGGTCACACGCTGATCCGGTGGCAGGAACTCCTTATCGGTCTCCTGCACCCCGTACGTGGTGTAGAAATCGGCGAGATTGCGCACCACCTGATTGCACCGGAACTCCGCGGGGGAGTGCGGATCACCGGTGATCTGCTGTTCGGTCGACTCCTGGGTCTGCTTGGTGCGCCAGGTCCGCCCCCAGGACTCGAACATCGGCTTGAAGTCGGGAGTGTCTGTGCCGCTCCGCTTTTCGAGCAGGCGGTAGGCCGACAGCGAAATCTCCAGCCCGCGCAGATCGGCCAGATTCTCGCCGACCGTCAGCTCTCCGTTCACATGCTTGTCCGCGGGCAGCCCCTCCGGCACCAGGGCGCTGTACTGCGCGATGAGCGCCGTGGTCTTGGCCTCGAACGCCGTCTTGTCCTCCGGCGTCCACCAGTCGTGCAGATTCCCGTCGCCGTCGTACTTCGCGCCCTGATCGTCGAATCCGTGACCGATCTCGTGCCCGATAACCGCCCCGCCCGCACCGTAATTCACGGCAGGCTGCGCATCCTTGTCGAAGAACGGCGGCTGCAGGAAGGCGGCCGGGAAGACGATCTCATTGCCGCTGGCGTCGTAGTAGGCGTTCACCGTCTGCGGCGACATGCTCCATTCGGATTTGTCCACAGGCGTCCCCAGCCTGCCGAACATGCGTTTCGTGCCGAATGCGTCCACCGCGCGCAGGGATTCGACGAGTTTGCCGCGGGTGATCGTGACCGACGAGTAGTCCTCCCACTTGTCCGGATAGCCGATCTTGGCATTGATCTTCTCCAGCTTGGCGATGGCCGCGGCCCGGGTGGGCGGCGACATCCAGCTGGAATTGGTGAAATTGTCCTTGTACGCGGCCCGCAGATCGTCCACCATGGCCAGCGCCTGCTTCTTGGCATCGGCCGGAAAGTGCTTGTCCACGTATAGCTTCCCGAGCGGATCGCCGAGATTCGAGCTCACCGTCGCCACCGCCGACTTCCACCGCTCCGGCCGCTGCTGCATCCCGCCCAGCACCCTGCCGAAGAAATCAAAATTCGGATCGGCCACGGCCTTGGGCAGATACGGCGCGAACGCACGCACCACACCGAGTTTCAGATACTCCCGCCAGGCGGCGATATCCACCTGCTGCCACAGCTGCCCGGCGGCGGTGATGAACGACGGCTGCCCGGCATTGACGTTCGCGAACAGCTCCTTCGGCCGGTCGGTACAGCCCGACAGCCACGGATCCCAGTCGAATTCCGGTGCCAGCGCGGTCAATTCGGCCCAGCTGCGCGGATTGTAGGAGGCATCGGTATCGCGCAACCGCACATTGTCCCACTGCCCCGCCGCGATGCGGCCCTCCAGCGCGACCACTCGATCGGCCAGCGCGGCCGGATCGGCGAATCCGGCGCCGGCGGCGATCTTCTCCATGAAGGTGCGGTACGCGGCCAGCTTGCCGGCATTCTCGGGCTTCGAGTAGTACTGCTGGTCCAGCCCGGTCCCCGCCTGATTCACCTGGGGGAGATAGGCGGTGGAGTTCTTGGGATCCACGCCCACGCCCAGCCCGATCAGCCCCACCCCGGGCAGGGAACCCATGACGTGCGCCAGATCGGCCTTGGTGGCCGCGGTATCGATCTTCGTGAACAGATCGTCGAGCGGAGTCGTGCCGAGCCGCTCGATATCGGTCTCATCGAGTCGCGCATCGTAGAGATCGCGGATCTGCTGCGCCTCGGTCTCGGACTTCGGATTGTGAATGCCCTGGATGATGTCGCGCAGCTGCCCCTCGATCCGGTCCTCGACCTCGTCGAAGGTGCCGAACCGGGTCTTGTCCGGCGGTAACCGGTAGTCCCGCAACCACTTACCGTTCATGAAGCGATACAGATCATCCTGCGGCCGGATCGCCGGATCCGAACCCGCCATATCCGGGCCGGTCAGCGGAGTGGAGGTGCCCGAATTCGAGGCTTCCGAATCGGAACAGGCGGGCAGCAGCGCAGTGGCGGGCAACACCCCCAGCGCAATCAGGAACTTACGGCGATCGAGAGCGAAGGGGCGCTCGGAGGTCAACGCTGAATCTCCTCTACCGGATGGTCGGACGATTGCTCGAACATTGCTCGCTCTCGACGCTAGTAGACCGTCCTGAGCAATACCTGAAACAACATCCACTCCAAGGTCGTGGCCCGCCCGGGTCTGGACTGACGGAGCGGGGGAGCGAAGCGGAGGAGCGGAGGAGGGAAGGCCCGGGTAACAGGGCCGCGACCCCGCCGGAGCGAAGCGGAGGCAGAAAATACAGCCCCGGTTTGGGCTCCACCTGGGGTTTGGCTACACTTGACCGGTTGCCCGCGGGAGCTATGCCCGCAATCCGGCCGCGAACCCCCTGTGGTTGCCCGATCTCGATCGAGCAAAACCGCAGGCAGGCGCGCGTTTCGGTGGCTAACTGACCATGCGCGTCCGGGTCGGCAATCCGGCGTGTATTTCGTCCAGGTCTAGGAGGAGCTGAAGTGATTCAGCAAGAGTCGCGACTGCGCGTCGCCGACAACACGGGTGCCAAGGAAATCCTTTGCATCCGCGTGCTCGGTGGTTCGTCGCGTCGCTATGCCGGTATCGGCGACATCATCGTCGCCACCGTGAAGGACGCCATCCCCGGTGGCAACGTCAAGAAGGGCGAGGTCGTCAAGGCCGTCGTCGTTCGCACCACCAAGGAGCGTCGTCGCCCGGATGGTTCGTACATCCGTTTCGACGAGAACGCCGCGGTGCTGATCAAGCCGGATCACGATCCGCGCGGCACCCGCATCTTCGGCCCGGTCGGCCGTGAGCTGCGCGAGAAGAAGTTCATGAAGATCGTTTCGCTGGCCCCGGAGGTGCTCTAGCCATGAAGGTGCACAAGGGCGACACCGTGATCGTCGTTTCGGGCAAGGACAAGGGCGCCAAGGGCAAGGTCATTCAGGCCTACCCCGCGACCGGCAAGGTCCTCGTCGAAGGCGTGAACCGGATCAAGAAGCACGTCGCGAACTCCGCGAACCAGCGTGGCGCCAGCTCCGGCGGCATCGTGACCCAGGAAGCGCCGATCCAGGCCTCCAACGTGATGGTTGTGGACTCGGACGGCAAGCCGACCCGCGTCGGCTTCCGCACCGATGACAACGGCAAGCGGGTTCGTATCTCCCGTCGCAACGGGAAGGACATCTGAGATGACTTCTACTGAGAACAAGGTGCAGCCGCGCCTCAAGGCGCGCTACCGCGCCGAGATCAAGGACGCGCTCAACAGCGAGTTCAACTACGCCAACGTGATGCAGATCCCGGGCGTCGTCAAGGTCGTCGTGAACATGGGTGTCGGCGACGCCGCCCGTGACGCGAAGCTGATCAACGGCGCCGTCGCGGACCTGACCCTGATCACGGGCCAGAAGCCGGAAATCCGGAAGGCCACGAAGTCCATCGCGCAGTTCAAGCTGCGTGAGGGCATGCCGATCGGCGCGAAGGTCACCCTTCGTGGCGACCGCATGTGGGAGTTCCTGGATCGCCTGATCTCCATCGCGCTGCCCCGTATCCGCGACTTCCGCGGCCTTTCGCCGAAGCAGTTCGACGGCAACGGCAACTACACGTTCGGCCTCAGCGAGCAGTCGATGTTCCACGAGATCGACGTGGACCGCATCGATCGTCCGCGTGGTATGGACATCACCGTGGTGACGACCGCGACCAATAACGAAGAAGGCCGCGCCCTGCTCAAGCACCTCGGCTTCCCGTTCAAGGAGAACTGAGAATGGCCAAGAAAGCCCTCGTCAACAAGGCCAACGCCAAGCCGAAGTTCGCGGTGCGCGCCTACACCCGCTGCCAGCGCTGCGGCCGCCCGCACGCTGTCTACCGCAAGTTCGGCCTCTGCCGCATCTGCCTCCGTGAGATGGCCCACCGCGGCGAACTCCCGGGCGTGCACAAGTCCTCCTGGTGAGCTGAGCTCCCCTAGAGACTGACTCGTTCTGAACCGCAGGCCCCCTCCCGAAGCAATTCGGAAGGGGGCCTGCGGTTTTCGCTATCCACATCAGCTATGGCGCAGCCGAGTGCGACGAAATCGCTACGCCCGGGGAATCGAGCCGAAAGTGAGCTCACGCACCCCGGTTTGGTGAGCTCAGAGGGTTTGTCTACACTAGGACGGTTGCTCGGGCACCCCTATGCCCGCATGCGTTCGCGTGCGGTGCGTTGTTCCGAGCCGCAGTGAATGATCCGGCCGGCGCGCTGCCGACCGGACCGCCCCGAATTGTCGTAGGCCCACGACCGCCGATCTCTGACGGTGCTGAATGGGAACCGCGGCGAGAAAGGTACCGGTCAAACACATGACCATGACTGACCCAATCGCAGACTTCTTGACCCGTCTGCGCAACGCCAATTCGGCGTACCACGACCAGGTGAAGGCTCCGCACTCGAAGATCAAGGTGAACATCGCCGAGATCCTCAAGCGTGAGGGCTACATCGCCGACTACCGCATCGAAGATGCGACCGTCGGCAAGGCGCTTGTCGTCGACCTCAAGTACGGCCCGAGCCGTGAGCGCAGCCTTCAGGGTGTGCGTCGCGTTTCCAAGCCGGGTCTGCGCGTGTACGCGAAGTCCACCAACCTGCCCAAGGTGCTCGGCGGCCTCGGCGTGGCGATCATCTCCACGTCCGCTGGTCTGCTCACGGACCGTCAGGCCAAGCAGCAGAGTGTAGGCGGGGAAGTCCTCGCCTACGTCTGGTAAGGGAGGTAGGAACCAATGTCGCGTATCGGTAAGAAGCCGATTCCCGTTCCCGCCGGCGTCGAGATCACCATCGACGGCCAGAACGTCGCGGTCAAGGGCCCCAAGGGCACCCTGTCGCACGTGGTCGCCGAGCCGATCGTCGTCACCAAGGCGGAGTCCGGTGAGCTCGAGGTCGTTCGTCCGAACGACGAGCGTCAGAACCGCTCGCTCCACGGCCTGACCCGCACCCTGATCGCCAACATGATCGTCGGTGTGACCACAGGCTACGAGAAGAAGATGGAAATCTTCGGCGTCGGTTACCGCGTGCAGGCCAAGGGCTCGAACCTCGAGTTCGCCCTGGGCTACAGCCACGCTGTCCCGATCGAGGCTCCTGAGGGCATCACCTTCGCGGTCGAGGCTCCCACCAAGTTCTCGGTGTCGGGCATCGACAAGCAGAAGGTCGGCCAGATCGCAGCGGTTATTCACGGCCTGCGCAAGCCCGACCCGTACAAGGGCAAGGGCATCCGCTACGCCGGCGAGGTCGTTCGCCGCAAGGTCGGAAAGACGGGTAAGTAAGCAATGGCACAAACAGCAAACCAGAAGGCTCGGCGTAAGCCGGTCGGTACGGATGCCTCGACCGCGCGTCGTCTCTCCAAGACGCGCCGCCACTTCCGTCTGCGCAAGAAGATCGAAGGAACCACCGTGCGCCCGCGCCTGGTGGTCAACCGTTCTGCGCGCCACATCCACGCTCAGCTGATCGACGACTCGGTGGGTAAGACCATCGCGTTCGCCTCGACCACCGAAGCCGATGTGCGTGCCGCCGAGGGTGACAAGTCCGCCAAGGGCGCCAAGGTCGGCGAGCTCATCGCCGCCCGCGCCAAGGCTGCCGGCATCGAAGCCGTCGTGTTCGACCGTGGTGGTCACGACTACCACGGCCGTATCGCGGCGCTCGCGGATGCCGCCCGTGAAGGTGGGCTGAAGTTCTGATGATCAACTCTGCGAACGGAAGGAACGTCTGATGCCGGGACGTCAACGGCGTGACGGCGGAAACAACGGTCCCGCCGGTAACAACAACAGTGGTCCCAACGCTGGTGGCAATGACCGCGACAACCGTGGCCGTGGCCGCGGTGGCCGCGATCAGGCCCCTGCCGAGAAGACCAACCAGCTCGAGCGCGTAGTCGCGATCAACCGCGTCTCCAAGGTCGTGAAGGGTGGTCGTCGCTTCAGCTTCACCGCCCTCGTGATCGTCGGTGACGGCAACGGTCTGGTCGGCGTCGGCTACGGCAAGGCCAAGGAAGTTCCCGCGGCCATCCAGAAGGGTGTCGAGGAGGCTCGCAAGAGCTTCTTCCGCGTTCCGATGATCGGCTCCACCATCGTCCACCCGGTTCAGGGTGAGGCGGCGGCCGGTGTGGTCATGCTGCGTCCGGCTTCGCCCGGTACCGGTGTGATCGCCGGTGGCGCGGCGCGTGCCGTGCTGGAGTGCGCTGGCATCCACGACATTCTGGCGAAGTCGCTCGGTAGCGATAACGCCATCAACGTTGTGCACGCCACCGTTGCTGCCCTCAAGATGCTGCAGCGCCCGGAGGAGGTGGCCGCTCGTCGTGGTCTGCCCCTCGAGGATGTGGCGCCTGCGGGCATGCTGCGTGCGCGTGCGGGACAGGGAGTCTGACATGGCAGATCTCAAGGTGACCCAAACTAAGAGCTCCATTGGCGCCCTGCGGAACCAGCGCGAGTCGCTGCGGACCCTCGGCCTGCGTGGCATTCGCCAGGAAGTTGTCCGTGAGGACAACGCGCAGAACCGTGGTCTGATCAACGTCGTGCGCCACCTCGTTCAGGTTGAGGAGGTTTAACGCATGACCATCAAGTTGCACCACCTGCGTCCTGCCCCCGGTTCCAAGACCGAGAAGACCCGTCTGGGTCGCGGTGAAGGTTCCAAGGGCAAGACCGCGGGCCGCGGTACCAAGGGTACGAAGGCTCGCAAGAATGTTCCGGTCCGCTTCGAGGGTGGACAGATGCCGCTGCATATGCGTCTGCCCAAGCTCAAGGGCTTCAAGAACCCGTTCCGCACCGAGTACCAGGTCGTGAACGTGTCCGATATCGCCCGCGTGTTCCCCGAGGGCGGCACCATCGGCAAGGCCGAGCTCGTCGCCTCGGGTCTCGTTCGCAAGAACGAGCTCGTGAAGGTGCTCGGCGAGGGCGAAATCGGTGTGGCCGTTCAGGTCTCCGCCGATAAGTTCTCCGGTTCCGCCACGGCGAAGATCGCCGCGGCCGGTGGCACTGCCACCGCACTGGCCTGACGGTAGCCTGAAACAGCAGAGACACCGGACGAGTCGCGAGCTCGTCCGGTGTCACTGTTAGAGTTCAAGTGTTGTCTGCCAACACCGTCATGGGGATTCGGCGTTTCCGTCGTTGTAGCCATGGCCTGACCTATGTCGTTCGCCAGGAGGATCTGTGCTTTCCGCCTTCGTGTCGGCTTTCCGGACCCCGGACTTACGGCGGAAGATTCTCTTCACGCTGGGGCTGATCGCCCTCTACCGGCTGGGTGCATCTCTGCCCTCCCCGGGCGTCAGTTACAAAAATGTCCAAGACTGTGTGGCGCTGGTCAACGGCGGCGATTCCGCCGGCATCTATCAGCTCATCAATCTCTTCTCCGGCGGCGCGCTACTGCAGCTTTCCGTGTTCGCGATCGGCATCATGCCGTACATCACCGCGAGCATCATTATCCAGCTGCTGACCGTTGTGATCCCGCGGTTCGAGGAACTGCGAAAAGAAGGCCAATCGGGTCAGAACAAAATGACCCAGTACACCCGCTATCTGGCTGTCGCGCTGGCGATCCTGCAGTCGACCGGTCTGGTCGCGCTGGCTTCCCGCGGTCAGCTGCTGCGCGGGTGCCCCAAAGACATTCTCGATGACACCTCCGTCTTCGGCATGATCATCATCGTGCTGGTCATGACCGCCGGTGCGTCCCTGGTCATGTGGTTCGGCGAGCAGATCACCGAGCGCGGCGTCGGTAACGGCATGTCGCTCTTGATCTTCGCCGGTATCGCCGCTCGTATCCCGTCCGAGGGCAAGACGATCTACGACGGCCGCGGCTGGGGAGTCACCGCCATGGTGGCCGCCGCCGCACTTGTCGTGATCGTCGGCGTCATCTTCGTGGAGCAGGGCCAGCGCCGAATTCCGGTGCAGTACGCCAAACGCGTGGTGGGCCGGAAGATGTACGGCGGTTCGTCGACCTATCTGCCGCTGAAGGTCAATCAGGCCGGTGTCATCCCGGTGATCTTCGCGTCCTCTCTGCTCTATCTGCCGAACCTGTTGGCGCAGTTGACCCAGAAGAATTCGGGCAATCCCGCCGAGTGGCAGCAGCTCATCCAGAAGTACCTGGTCAATCCGAGCAACCCGGTGTACGTCGCGATCTACTTCGCGCTCATCGTGTTCTTCACCTACTTCTATGTCGCGATCACCTTCAACCCGGAGGAACGCGCGGACGAAATGAAGAAGTTCGGTGGCTTCATCCCCGGCTATCGCCCGGGTAAGCCCACCGCGGACTACCTCAACTACGTCCTCAGCCGGATCACCCTGCCCGGTTCGATCTACCTCGGTGCTGTCGCCGTCCTGCCGAACCTGCTGCTGGGTCTCGGCACCAACACCGGCGTACAGAGCCTGCCGTTCGGTGGCACCGCGGTGTTGATCATTGTGAGCGTCGGCCTCGATACGGTGAAACAGATCGAGAGCCAGTTGATGAATCGAAATTACGAAGGGTTCCTCAAGTGAGAGTTGTTCTGCTCGGGCCGCCCGGTGCCGGCAAAGGCACCCAGGCCGTTCTACTGTCGGAAAAGCTGGGTGTACCGCACATCTCCACCGGGGATCTGTTCCGCGCGAACATCGGCCAGCAGACTCCGCTGGGCCGCGAAGCCCAGAAGTACATGGACGCAGGCGATCTGGTTCCCAGCGATGTGACCAACCGTATGGTCGAGGCCCGCATCGCCGAGCCGGACGCCACCAACGGCTTTGTGCTGGACGGCTATCCGCGCACCGTGGATCAGGCCGATGCCCTGGAGCGCATGCTCAAGGAGTCGAACCTGGCGATCGACGCCGTGATCTGCTTCGTGGTTCCGGAGGACGTCGTGGTCGAGCGCATGCTGGCCCGCGGCCGCGGCGACGACACCGAAGAGACCATCCGCAACCGCATGCGTGTGTACCGCGAGGAGACCGAACCGCTGCTCGATCACTATGACGGCCTGGTCGTCACGGTGGAGGGCGTCGGCGAGATCGAAGACGTGAACACGCGCGCACTCGCGGCGCTGGGTCGCTGAATGGTCTTCGGCCGTAAGAACAAGAAGGTGGTGCCGTTCCGCACCGCCGGTGAACTGGACGCCATGGCGGCGGCCGGCGCTATCGTCGGCCGTGCTCTGGTGGCAGTGCGCGCCGCCGCCAAGCCCGGGGTTTCCACCCTGGAATTGGACGAGGTCGCCGAACAGCTCATCCGCGAATCCGGAGCCATCCCCTCGTTCAAGGGCTATCACGGTTTCCCGGGATCGATCTGCTCCTCGGTGAACGATCGTGTCGTGCACGGCATCCCGTCCAAGGACGATGTGCTGGCCGAGGGCGATCTGGTCTCCATCGACTGCGGCGCGATTCTCGAAGGCTGGCACGGCGATTCGGCGTGGACCTTCGGCGTGGGAAACATCATCGAGGCCGATCGCCTACTCAGTGAGGCGACCCGGCTGTCGATGGAAGCGGGCATTGCGGTCATGCTTCCCGGCAATCGACTGACGGATGTGTCACACGCCATCGCGCTGGGCACCCAGGCGGCCGAAGCCGATCACGGTCGCGCCTACGGCATTGTCGACGGCTACGGCGGTCACGCCATCGGCCGTGAAATGCATATGGACCCGTTCCTCCCCAATGAGGGCGCGCCCGGCAAGGGCCCGCAACTCGTGGTCGGTTCGGTCCTGGCCATCGAGCCCATGCTCACCCTCGGCACCACGGAAACCAAGACCCTGGACGACGATTGGACCGTCGTCACCACCGACGGCACCCGCGCCGCCCACTGGGAACACACGGTCGCCGTGACCGAAGACGGCCCGCGCATCCTGACCCTCCGCCCGGAGTAGTCACCCGCGCAACCACTTCCGCACCCGCCCCGGCTCAGCCGGGGCGGGTGCGTTCGTCTGCGTCCCCGGTGCGAATCGGCGTCCCCGGTGCGACCCGGCCGAGCCGGACAGCCCGTCTCCCATCCCTGCAACAGGTATCAGGGCTGTGTGAACCGGACACGTGCTGCGCCGTCGTTGAATTGCGCCGTCCCTGAAATGCGCCGGGTCGAACGGCCGGTGATGCCGACCTGCTGTGCGTCCTCACTGAAACAGTCCCGTTCCTTTTGCGGAGGTAACGCGGGCCGGATAGTTTGAGCCCGAATGTGATCGACCGAGGAGGGGCATGTCCGGCGACGATGCCAGCGGCGCGAACCGTGATCCGGAACGGTTGCGGCGCATTGCCG
The DNA here is from genome assembly GCF_035958815.1 of Nocardia sp. NBC_01327. Classification (NCBI taxonomy): domain Bacteria; kingdom Bacillati; phylum Actinomycetota; class Actinomycetes; order Mycobacteriales; family Nocardiaceae; genus Nocardia; species Nocardia sp. NBC_01327. The sequence continues at coordinate 1,517,659 of NZ_CP108383.1, forward strand.
AGACGGCCCACGCCCATGGTCTCGGCAGGCACCGCAGGGGGTACCTCGCGGCGAAAGGCGATGCGCGGCTTGATCTGTACGAGAACGGGTGCACCGTCATCGTCGGCAGGCAGGTGCGGGTGGCGCGGTACGACTCGACCGAGGTGCGGCAGAAGATCGTTCGGATGCACCGCAACGGGGTGCACACGCACACCTCGTACGAGTATCGGATCACCGATATCCGCGGTGCGGAGATGAAGGTGACCGAGGCGATCACGGGCCCGGGGGAGTGGGGCCCGCAATTGGTGGAGGCGGTTGCCGTGCGGCAGGCCGACGGTGCGAGCGACGCCGTGCGGGCCGGTCATCGGGTGCAGTTCGGGCCGTGGTGGATTTCCGCCCGCGAGATCGGGGCAGGAAGGAAAACCCTTGCCCTGCAGGAGCTTCGCGCATTCCGAGTGCACCAGGGCCAGGCGGTCATCGAGGCCGGTGAGCAGACCCGCGTCACCCAGGGCGTCGATGAGATCCCCAACTTCCTGGTGTTCCGGCACGTGCTCCGGCAGGTGTGCCCGGACCTGCCGGAGTCGGCGGGAAAAGTCTTCGGCCGACGCCGCATGGTGCGCCAGATGAACCAGTTGATCGCCGTCGCCGCGGTGGCCGCCTTCGGTCTGGCCTGTATGGTCGGCTGGCCGGTGGAGAAGGCGGAGCTGTGCGGGAAGCTGTCCAGACTGCAGGCGGCGCGCTCCGAATTGACCGGTCAGCTCAAGGATTTGCGCAATGCGGCGGCGAACTACCGGGGCGCCGATCAGGCCGGCGTCCGCGCCGACAGCGATAAGCTGAGCAAATTCACCTCCTCCGGATTCCACTGGCTGAAAGCGCAGGATCTGGACGGCGCCACCACTTCGATTCGCACTGTCTGCCAGGCGAATTCATTCTCGAAGTAGGGCCGCACCGATGAACCGTGATCTGCAAAGCCTGCTGCTGGGCGCCGGCACCCTGACCCTCGGCATTCTGGCCATGGTCCTCACCACCAGCTGGATATGGCCGATCGTCATTCTGGTGCTCGGCGTCATCGGCGTAATCCTCGCCCTGATCACCCCGGCCCGCGATTGAGCACGTCAGACGAATAACGTCAGCCGACCCGAATGTGCCTGACCCCCACCAGCGCCCGCCGCGGTCTGTGTCTTACCGCCTCCGAACGGCCCATTGATCCACAGCAGCATGCCCGCCACCCTAGCGAGGGTCGGGCGTGGTCGCCGTTCGCGCAGTTCAGCCTTCGAGCAGCAGTGTCACAGGCCCGTCATTGATCAGCTCCACATGCATATGCGCCCCGAAGCGTCCGGTCGCCACCGTGGCTCCCAGCTCGCGCAGAGTAGCCGCGAAGACCTCGACCAGCGGTTCGGCGACCGCGCCGGGCGCCGCGGCATTCCATGAGGGCCGCCGCCCCTTGGCGGTGTCGGCATACAGCGTGAACTGACTGATCACCAGAATCGGCGCACCCAGATCGGCGGCCGATCGTTCACCGTCGAGTATGCGCAGCCGGAACAGCTTGTCTGCCAGAGCTTTCGCCGTGGCCTCGCCGTCACCGTGCGTCACTCCGACCAGCGCGACCAGCCCGTGCGGCGCACCGTGCGCGGCCGGATCGATCCGCCCCACCACCTCATCGCCGACCGTCACCTGCGCCGAACTCACCCGCTGCACCAGTACCCGCACAACTGCCGATCATCGCAGATGATGTTTCTCAGACGTTGAATTTCCTTGCGCGCCATCGGTAGTTTACGAACGTACGGTGTGCTGGCAGGCACAGCTGAAACGGGCGGAGCGGCATAGTTACCGATGGCACCTGACATTAAAGACCTCACGGCATGGGCGGGCCTGCGAACTTCGGCGGGGGCGTCCGCGGACCCGCTGCTCTTCGATCCCAAGGCGGCTACGCAGGCGATTCAGGCGTGCGCCGACATGATCGGCGCCATGCGCAAGTTCCGCAAGATGGCGACCGACGGCAAGCTCAACAGCATGGATCCGATCGGCGATTTGACCTCGGGCTCGCTGCTCGCCTCGGCGTACAGCAATCACGGCACCGAACTGCTGGATTCGATCGACGCCCACATCACGATCCTCACGGATATGGCGGAGACGTTCCGGGCCGCGTCCAAGTCGTATCTGGCGGCGGACAATGCCTCGAAGGAACAGTTCCAGGCCGCGGACCTGGACAAGATCCAGATGCCCACGACTCCGGCGGCGCTGGACTACAAGGCGCCGCAGAAGGCCGCGCCGGGCGCCTACGAGGAGCAGAGCCTGCCCAAGGGACTCCAGAACTACTCGGGCGCCAAGGAATCCGTTCCCATTCACCTGGAGAACAAGGATTCGATGAGCTGGGAGCAGCTCTACGATCTGGGGCAGTCACTGGCTCCCGATACCTATTCCAATGCGGGCGAGCTGTGGAAGTCGATGTCCGGCTGGGTGGATGACAAGCTCGGCACTTTCGGGAACCAGATGCAGTCGCTCAACAAGTACTGGTCGGGTGGCGGTTTCGATCAGGCGCAGGCGGCGATCACGGCCTATGCCGGACAGGTCGAACCGCTCCGGAACACCATGGAGCTGCTGGGCGAGAGCATGCATTACACCTCGGCGTGGATGTCCTCCACCCAGTTCTCCATGCCGACGCAGCGGAAGCAGCCCTGGAATTGCGATAAGAGTGGGGCGCTGCACGATGAGCAGCACTACTTCGATCGCGACTACCTGCAGCCGCTGAAGTCGACGGCCGCGGTGATACCGGTGGTGTCGAATCCGATTCCGGTGGCCAAGCCCGGGGCGATTCCGGCCAACGATCCGGGTAAAGATCCTGGCAAGGACCCGGGTAAAGATCCAGGAAAGGACCCGGGCAAAAATCCTGGCACCGATCCTGGCAAAGATCCCGGAACGGATCCGGGGAAGGATCCCGGCACGAATCCCGGGAAAGATCCGGGCACGAATCCCGGCGCCAATCCCGGGGCGGGCCCGGGAACCTCACCCGGCTCCGCGCCGAAGTCGAATGTTGCCGCGCCGAAGCTCCCGGCCAGCCTCGCGTCCGATCCGAATGCCAATCCGGCCGCGACCACCGACCCGAACGCCGCTCAGCCGCAGGCCACCGTTCCCGCCTACACGAATCCGGCGGCGACCACCCCGGCTGTGACGGCGACCCCGGTGTCCGCCGGTACCTCGACGTCGGACAGCGGCCAGGGCCTCTCGACGCTCACCAGTCTGCTGAGCAGTCTGGCCAGCGCGGGATCGACTGTGATGCAGCAGCTTCCGACGCTGCTCACGCAGCTCGACTCCGCACTGCAGACGGGCAATACCTCCGAGCTTTCGCAATTGCTCGGAGTGTCCCAGGACAAGGTGACGGCGGCCCTCGCGCAAATTCAGCAGTCGCCCGACAAGCTGGCAGAGTTGTCGCAGCTGATGGGCCTGACGTCCGCGCCGGATGCGGCGGTGCCCGCCGCGGGACTGCCCGCCGATGTCACCTCCTCCGGCGCGGCGCTGGCGACGCCCGACGCCGCACAGGTGACAGGCGCACCCTCGCTGACCAATCTGTTCCCGCGCGCGGGCATCGACGGCAGCCTGGTACAGCCGGTTTTCGGTGTGACAGCGGGGCTTTCGGACGGCGTCCTGTCCGATTCCGTGACGTCGGGTGCGGATGCGGAAGTCCCGCCGGTCGACTTCCTCAGTGCACTGAGCCATATCGGTGAGGCGCCGGCCGACATTCCGGCGGTCGAGGCATGAGGTGGGAGTTCACCGACGTCGAATTCAAGGTGCTGTGCAATCGGTACCGGTCCGGGGCGATGCCCTCGCCCTTCCTGTACCTCAGTCGCACACCGCTGCTCGACGACTATCTGCGTGAGCTCGCGGAGATCGGGGACGCTCTCGACGAGCGGCTGGAGCCAGGTTTCGCCGCGGTCTTCGATACGGTCGCGCGCCCAGAAGTCTTCGTCGGCATGCACGGCTGGCGGGACAGCGATATCGACAATCCGAAAACGCACCTGCGGGTGCACGGGGTGCGGAGCGGCAGGCGGGCCTGCGTTCTCACGCAGCAGCCGGGTGAAACGGTGGATCACGGTGGGGCGGTGACCCTCATCGAATGTGAACCCGAGGAACTTCCCGGCCTCCTGGTCGCGCAATTGCCCGAGGTCGAGGCCGGGCGATTGCCCGAGATCTCGATCGTCACCGAACCGCCCGAACCGGATCCGTACGCCAATTCCCGTTCCGCGGCTTTCGACAGTTTCGACGACACCACCGAAAGCCGCAGTCTCACTTTCCTGTCCACGCCGGCGGAGCTGACCGGCGCGCTGCAGGTCCTGCAGGGCCGCTCCAAATACGGTCCGCGCGGTATCGCGGAATCGACCGTGGTGTGGCGTGACCTGCCCGGTGACGGTCGCTACCTGATCGACCTGGACAGCCCGGCCCGCTCGGCGGTGGGTGTGACCACCCGCCGGTTCGCCGATCACCTCGAGCGGACCATCGACCGCATCCTGTGGCATATGGAAGCCCGGGGCGAAGAAGAAGAGCACTGACGCCGGTGCGGTGACCGCCGCACCGTTCTGCCTCCTGCTCGAATCAGCACTCGCCGTTCATATTCCAGCTACTGACTGGTTGCTCTGACCTGACAGGCTCGCTCTGCTCACAGTGCGTCGGAGTAGCGGAGGTGGCTTGTTGTGGCTGACCGGCTGAAGGCTTATTCGGATCTGCTGACTACCGCGGCCGCGAAGACCGGCGCCGTTCGGGACAGCATCGACACCGTGGTCAAGACGCTGACCGCCAGCGCTGACGGGCGCGGCGAGCCCTGGGGCAACGACAGTCTCGGCAAGAACTTCGCCGACGGGGCCAACGGCTACCTCAAGAGTCGCGAGAACATTATCGACGGCGCCAACAATATGGCCGGTACGTTCGACAACTTCTCCAAGGGCCAGACCGATGCGGCGGCGCAGCTGACCAGTATGGATCAGGGCAATAGCGACGGCTTCAAGTGAGTTCTGCGCTATGAGCAACGAATTCGCCAAGGCCAACCTCGCCGACATTCTGGAGGGCTTCGCCGACCAGATGCAGACCATCACCAAGCTGCAGCGTGAGCGCGCGGCCCTGACGGCGTCCGCGACCGTCCGGGGTAAGCGGGTGACGGTGACGGTGAATGCCGACGGCACGCTGATCGAGGTCAAATTCGGTTCCGGCATAGAGGATCTGGAGTATCCGGAGATCGCCAAGGCCGTAGTGGAGGCCGCGCAGCAGGCGTCGGCGGAGGTGGCCCAGCGCGGTCGCGAGGTGATGGCGCCGGTATCGAAGAACCGGGATCGCCTGCCCAAGTTGACCGATCTGATTCCGGGTATGCCCGATCTGAGCCGCGAGCTGGCTGTGCCGGAGCCACCGGTGGTATCGACCGCACCGCCGAAGGCGCCGGAACGCACTGCGGCACAGCAGGATTCCACGGCATCCCAGCGCACCGGCGGGGCCACCGACCGCGGATGGTGATCTCGCGCGGTGAGGTGATCGATCCGCCATGATCGAACTGCCCTCGGAACTCGAATGGCTGGGCTACCTCGTCGGCATGGAATGGCCGCAGGGCAATGAAGACGAGATGTGGGGCCTGGCGGGTGACTGGCGTACCGCCGGTGCCGGCCTGCTCAATACGCTTTCCCAGGTCGATGATGCGCGCTATGCGACGCTCGCCTCCTATCCGGACGGTGACGGCGTCCAGGCGATGGCCGATGCCTTCGATCTGCTGAGCGGCAAGACCAAACAGGACGGCAGTACCTCCATTCCGGATCTGGCGGGGTACTTCAGTCAGATCGGTGATTCGGTCGATCAGACCGGGACCCAGGTCCAATACACCAAGGTCATGTTCTATTCGTCGCTGGTGCTGATGGCGGCGGATTTCGCTGCGGCGTGGATCTTTCCGCCCACCGCGCCCGCCGTGGAGGCGGCGGTCACGGCGATGACCCGGGTCGCCGTGCGCATCATCGGCGAAGAGGCCGTGGCCGCCATCAAGGGGTTCGTCGGCAGGCTGCTCGCCTCGAGCCTGGTGAAATTCCTGGTCAAGCACGTGGCGATCAATATGGCGCTCGGCACCGTTCAGGATCTCGGCATCCAGGCGTGGCAGGTGTCGGAGGGGCACCGCTCGGGCGTCAACTGGACGCAGGTCGGCGTCACCGCGATCAGCTCGGGGGCTGGCGGTGCGGTGGCCGGTCCGGCGGGTGAGGCGCTGGGTGGTGCGCTCGGCAAGGCGGGTGTCAATCATCTGCTGGCCGGGGCGATCACGGGTCTGGGCGCCGGGGCCATCGGCTCCGTCGGCGGATTCGCCGCGGGCACCGCCGCGCAGTTCGGCTTCGACTGGGCGCAGCACGGCTGGGACAAGGCGACGGAGAACCTCGCCGCGACCAAATTCGATCCGCGCATGCTCACCCAGGGTCTGTCGAACGGTGCGATGTCGGGCATGAATCATGCTGCCGCGCACAGCTTTATGGAGCCCCGCGTCGCCAATATGCGCGCGGGCATCCCCGATATGTCGAATATCGGCTACCGCCCGGATATTTCGAGCCTCACCGACCACGGCGTCCCTGGCGAACACCTCGGCGCCGCCCCCGATTCGACCCTCGGCAGCGATGGCAGCGCCCCGCGGCCCGACGTCAGCGCCGCACCGGATTCCCGTGCAGGTGCCCCCGCGGACCAGGGCGGATCCGCCGACACCCGAAGCGCCGCACCGGATTCCCACTCCCCAGCGTCCGACGGCACCGGTGCGGCCAACGACGGCCGGGCCGCCGCTGCCCCCGACGGCAGCGGAACCTCGGGTCGAGCCGACTCACCCGACGGCACAACACATCCCGCCGGTGCACCGGACGGCGCCACGCATCCGGCAGGCGCTCCCGATACCAGCGCCAACGCCGCGCACTCTCCGGCCGACGCTTCCCAGCCGTCCGCGCCCGAGCCGTCCGCGCCGATCGCAACGATAGAAACCACACCCGCCGCCGCGCCGAGTGCGCCCGCAGGTGGTGAAACCTCCAGTTCTGCAAGCTCTTCCGCGCAACCCGTCACGTCCGGCTCAACCGCCGCACCCGCCTCGGCGGCGCCTGCCTCGCAGACCTCTCCCTCCTCGACAACCGGCGGAGGAACGACCACAGCCTCGGACTCGACCAGCCGCGCCGCATCGGCAGGCGGCGACTCGTCCTCGGGTGGCGATTCGACCACCCGCGCGGCCGCCGCCGAGCCGGCCGCACCCGGCGCCGACTCGACTCTCCGCGCGGCATCGACCTCCGGAGCGGACACGACCTCCGGCACGGAAACCAGCACCGGCACAGACTCGGCCACACGTGCGGCCGCAGTCCCGGCAGCAGCACCCGACTCGTCCGCCCACCTGGCGACCACAACGGCCGATGCCCCGGCCTCGGGCGCAGCGACCACGTCCCCGGGCGCGGCAACCTCCGCCGCCGCGACCTCCAGCGGCACAACGACTTCCAGCGCCACGAGCGGCTCCGGCGCCCCCCAGCACGTGGCAAGCCCATCGGATTCACGCAGCGCAGCCCCAGACACGGCCCGCCCCAGCGACACCCGCCCCGCCGCCCCCGCCGACAGCCCCCGCACCGCCCCCGACTCCCGTGCCACAACCCCCCGAGCCGGTGACGCAACCCGCACCGACTCCTCCCGCCCAGCATCGGACCCCCGCTCTCCCGACGCCCGCACAGCCCCCACCCGCGCCGCCGACCCGGCACCCGCCTCCCTCAGGCCCGCAGCCGACACCACGATCGCGAGCACCGATGCACCCGATTCCGCGGCCCCGCATCGGGACAATGCCGCCGAAAGCCCGCTCCCCGCACCAGAATCCGATCTCACGACCTCGCCGAATGTCACGGACCCCGAGGCCCCGCGCACCGATGCACCGGATTCGTCGACCGAGCACACCGGTGCCGCCGACACCCATACGCGGCCCACCGATCCGAACACCGGCACCGACTCCGATCCATCGCGGAATGCCGACTCGAACGTTGCCCGAACAGCATCGGACGACGCTTCCGATCCCCAGGCCCGCAACTCCGCCGAACCGGACGCCCCACAGCAGAACACCGGCGAAGGCCCAGCCTCCCGAGCAGCCGAGCACGACAACGCGCCACCGAAGCCGGAGCAGGACGCAGGCCCCCACGCGCCTGAAGCAGAGGATCTCAGCGGCGCCGAGCCGAAGGCGGACGAAGCCTCAGCTACCCGAGGGCCTGAGGCCGATGACACCCACAGCGCGGAGCCGAAGCATGACGAAGGCTCAGCGGCACGGGGGCCGGAGGCTGACGACACCCATCGCGCGCAGCCGAGGGCCGACGAGGGCGCAGATACCCGCGATGACGTTCGCGGGGTGCAGCCGAAGGGTGAGGACGTCATCGGTGAGCGCGCGTCCGAGGGCGACGAGGCTTCTGATGCGGAGCCGAAGGCGGATGACCGGGCAGGCTCGCATGTACCCGAGGCCGATGAGGCCCATGATGTGCAGCCTCGGCCGGACGGGGCTGAGGCGCGGCGCACGGATGAGGTTCCTGCCGATGAGGCGGATCCAGGTGCGGGCCACGAGAATTCGAGCCGTCCGGTGGATGATCGGGCAGATGCCGAGAACGGTTCTCGCGCAGATGCTTCGGATGCGGGCCGGGACAGGGCGGCGGGTGGTGCGGAGCGGGATCCGGCGAAGCAGCCGCCGTTGGACGTCGCCGCACCCGAGGCGCCCGCACCGCATCCGACCGGCGCCGACGACTCGAATTCGAGGGTGCTTCGGCCCGAAGAAGATCCGGCACACAAGACCCGCGATGACGAGGCGCAGCACCCGGACGACCCGAATATCGCGCTGCTCGCCCCGATTCCGCTGGGCGACAGCCCGGCCGCCCGCCCACTGGGTGACAGCCCGGCCCGTGGGACCGGCCCGGGGGAGCGACCGGCTCACCCGTCGGCCGAGGACGGCGAGCCGGGCCGTAGTCCGTCGGAACCCGAGACCACCGGCGCCCGAAAGCCCGAGTCCCGGGCCGGTCTCCCGGAGCGCGGCGATGGCGCCACCGCCCATCCGGGCAAGGTCTCCGAGCCCGATGGTCCCGCACACCAGTCGGATTCGACAGATCGCGAACCCGCGAAGTCGAAGCGCGGCCGCTGCGCCGAGCTGTCTCTGCGAATGCTGCGCGAGCTCACCGGCAATGAGTCGATTCGCATGCCTGCTCGCACCATCGGTCCCGAGGGCATGTCGGCCCGGGAGCTGGTCGCGGCCGCGGGCGGCAGACTCCGCTCGTTCGACGATCACGATGCCATCGCCGCCCGGCTGCGCGAGCTGGGCCCGGGCGCCTCGGCCCTGATGGTCGACCACTACACCGGCCCCGCCGACGAGCACGGCGTCGGCGCGCATGCCTACCTGCTGGTCAATGACGGTGGCACCCTGATGGTCCGGGATCCGCACCTCGGCACCGATCACGGCTATCCGCCGGTGACGCCGCGCGAAACGCAGGGCACGCACGCCATCCTGTTCGACTCCGACGGCAAGGCCGTCGACCCCCTGAAGGACCAGGTCCGGCACGCCCTGGACCCGAGCCTGTTCGCCCACCCCGCCGCCCAGCCCGCCGACTCCCAGGCAGCCCAGCAGCAGCGCCTGCGTGACCTGTTCAACGCCCTGGACACGGACGGCAACCTCCGTGAATCCAGCCCGGTGCTCGCCGAACTGCACCGCCGTCTGGATGCACTCCTGGACCCCTCCGACAGCGCCCCTCGCTCCGAGCCCGTCCGCCCCTCCGATCCGTCGGAAAGTCCCCGCCCGGAGAGCGGTCCGATCAGCGACCCGGAAGCTGCTTCACCGCAGCGGGATTCGCGCCCCGACCCGAAATCCGACGTGTCCCAGCGTGATCTGGCAGAGGAAGCAGCCGGTGCGCCCGCCGACCGGCCGGGCGCCGATGCCGAACATTCGCGCACGCCCCGTGCGGATGAGGACCCAGCCCGGGAGCACCCGTCCGATTCGATCCGCGATGAGCCCCGGCGAGATGCCGAGCCGTCCCCCGCGAAGCCCGCCGAGGAAGCTCGTCCCGAGCACTCGCGCTCGGACGACGCGAATCCGGACGACGGAAGTCGAGCCCGGCAGCACTCCGACGAGGTGCGTCCCGGCGAACAGGTGCTCGGCGAAAAGCGGGCTACCGCACCGGATTCCGTGCGTGGCCCGGCAGACGAGGCGCACTCGGCCTCGCCGGATGGGGTGCGACCCGATGATGCGCGCCAGGCTGACCAGCACGCTGACGACGCGCGTACGCCCCCGCGCCCGGCGCCGGAGACGCGCCCGCAGGCACTGCGCGCCGATGCCCCGCACGCCGACGAAGCACGTCCGGACCGCAGGCCCGCAGACGAGTCACGCACCGGCAGTCCGGTCGATGAGCCGGCGAATGTCGATGCGATGCGGTCGGAGGATCGCGGAGATGCGCGGGCCTCGGGAGATGCCGGCCGGGCGACCACCGCCGCCGAGAAGGCTGCCGCGGAGAAGGCCGCCGCGAGGGAAGCGGAGCCGTCGAAGGCTGCGGCCGTGAAGGCCGAGGCCGATGCGAGTGCCCGCGCCGAAGCTCGAAGCAAGACAGAGCATCTCGAGGATGGCCACTGGGTTTCGGAGGAGCCGCCGGAGTGGGCCGCTCATCCGGACGACGAGTGGTCGCACCTGAATCCGCGGCAGGTCGCGGACCAACTGCGCGAGCGCTGGAACCTGGAGGTCACCGGCTTCGACGATCCCCGCCTGCACCCGGATGCGGTGCGCGAGATCGCCCGCGCCGTCGACGATATGCTCCGCCGCTTCGATGCCATCGATCTGCGCGGCTTGGAGATCGCTGAGGCTTCGGAGAAGGTCTCCGCCGCGGCGCGCAGGAAGTTCGATCCGGTCACCGGCCGGCTGTACACCAAAAAGATCATCGTGAATATCGACCGTGTGATCAGGCCGGACGAGTTCGCCGCCAAGACGGCGAGCTCCGAGACGAGCAAGTTCAATGTCCGCGGATCCAGTACCCGCCCGTTCTACGCGACAGTGATCCACGAGTTGGGTCATGCGATGGACAATGCGGGTCAGCGCACGGCGCATGCCGGTGTGGCGGACGCCCTGGCCAATCACTACCGGGCGCTGCCCAGCGAGACAAAACCACCCACGTTCTCCGCGTTCCTGTCGGAGTTGTCCGGCTACAGCTTCAGCGAGCGTGGTCTCAACCATCCAGAGGCGCTGGCGGAGTCGTTCACCGATGTCATCCTGAACGGTGAGCACGCCGCCGAGCCCGCTAAGGCGCTCTATCAGCTGTTGGTCACCGCCGCCGACAATGAGCGCCCCGCCCCCCACTCATCCACCTCAACGGCAACCCTCGACCTGGGCCGCCCGGCATCACCCCCCGCCGACACCCCCCGTGCCCGCCCGCTCACCGAGCCCCCGAACCTGCCCGCCGACCCGCCGCATTCCGGTGCCGAGTCCCCGCGTCCGCTTGCTGATTCGCCGAGTCCTGCCGCCGAGTCGCCGCGTCCGCTTGCTGATTCGCCGAGTCCTGCCGCCGAGTCGCCGCGTCCGCTTGCTGATTCGCCGAGTCCTGCCGCCGAGTCGCCGCGTCCGCTTGCTGATTCGCCGAGTCCTGCCGCCGAGTCGCCGCGTCCGCTTGCTGATTCGCCGAGTCCTGCCGCCGAGTCGCCGCGTCCGCTTGCTGATTCGCCGAGTCCTGCCGCCGAGTCGCCGCGTCCGCTTGCTGATTCGCCGAGTCCTGCCGCCGAGTCGCCGCGTCCGCTTGCTGATTCGCCGAGTCCTGCCGCCGAGTCCCCGCGTCCGCCCGCCGAAACCCCAGGCGCAGTCGAATCGCCGCGTCCTGCTGCCGAATCGCCGCGTTCCGGTGCGGATCTGCCAGCCTCTGCCGCCGATTCGTCTCCGGGCGAGCGTCCCGCCGCGGCGGTTCCGTCGTCGGATGGCACGGCGGATCTGGGTCCTGTTGTTCGCGAGGAGCATTCGCCTCTCGGCCAGCACGTCCCGGAGCCTGATCATGCAGCCGCAGGTGCGAGTTCGGAGCCGTCGAAGCCGGAGCGTGCGTCCGACAGTGGGGTGTCGCCGGAGCACAGCGCCGTGCGGGACCTCGTATCCGGTCCCGAAGCTCCCCCCGAAGCATGGCTGTCCCACGCCCCCGATCCGAACCTGGTCGCGGTCGGGGAAGTGCTCGCGCACACCGAGTCCGGCCGTGCGGTGCTGGAAGCCATGCAGCGGGAGGGTGTCTCGATCCGCTTCGTCGATAGCGAAGGCGGCCCGCACGGTGGCGATTCGTTCGATCCGGCGACGCGCGAGCTGGTCATCGACACTCACGGCCGCGGTGAACTGGAGCAGGCGGCAGCCATTGCCGCCGCAGGCGCGCGCATAGACGCCGCGTCATCGGAGTCCGGCCGCTCCGATCCGCTGCGCACCGCGGCCGAATCCTTCGGCCGGGAAGCGGAATTCATTCGCGAACTGCGCGAAGCCGGTTACGACCCGACCGGTGGCCCGATGCATAATCCGGTGGACGTCACCTACGCCGATTCCGTGCGCGACACCTATCTGCGCGCGAGTGACGCCGCCGCGCAGGAGGCCCGCGCGCACAATCCCGGCCTCACCGACGAGGACGCCCGCCGGGTCGCGCGTTTCGCCGGTGTGCGGGCGCTGCTGGCCGATGAGCGCTTCACCGGCGGTGCGGACCACGAGGCCCCGCTCGCGCCGAAGTACGACCACTCCCCGCCACACGAGCCGGTACCCGTCGCCGATCGCCCGCAGCCCGCACCCGAATCACAGTCGCGCACAACCGATCCCGAAGCGCCGAGCGCTGCGGACAGGCAGCGCGCCATCACCGATCTGGACGATCTGCGCGCGGCCGCGTGGGGAGACAAGCTCAGTTCGAACATCTCCCGCTGGGCCTATGAGACTCTCCTCCGGCACGGTGTCGATATCCGTTTCAGTAGCGATCCGGCAGCCTCCATCGGCCAGGCGAAGAACGGCCGCCCCGAGCACGGCGACCTGACCGGTTACGACCATGCGACGAATACCGTTGTGCTGCCCTTCTCTTCGTCCCCGCACGATCATGTGGCCGAACTGGTGCACGCCGCGGCGCAGGTGGAGCTGCGAGCCCGGGTCGAGGGACCGCTGGAGCGTTTCGCGCTGACCCGCGACGACTATGTTCGCACCATGCTGACCAGGGACGCGGAGAGCCGCGCTCTGGGGTACGAGCACAATCGCCAGGTCGCCGAGGCGCAGAAGGGTAGAAGTCCACGTCCACGGGATCCGCTGGAACGCGCCTATCTGGATGCCCGCAAAAGCGCGCGTGATGCCGCACAAGACGCCTACGGGCTGACCGGAAGCACCTACAACGGAATCGAATCCGCCGCCTACCGTGCCGGTGTTCGCGAGGTCACGGCTCGATTCATCGCGGACGGCCCCCATGCCGGCGGTCGTGATCGGGCGGCCGTACACGGCGCGGAATGGGATAGGGCGCACGGAATTCCGCCCTCCCATGATTCTCCGCCCGTGCTGCGGCAGATCCGCGACACCCCGCAGGCGCATGAGCGGCAGGCGCGGGAGTACGCCACGGAGATCGAGCGCTTGCGCGCGATCCGCGAGGCGGGTACGCCCCTCCCGGTCAGCCCGATCGAACGGGCCTACACCGATGCGTACGACCGCGTGATGCGACGCCCGCCCAGTTCCGGTGACCCGGGGCATGCCGCACATGAGGCCGGGGTGCGGGCGGTGCGGCGTTATGTGGACAAGACGAAGCTGGCCCATGCGGAGGCCATCGCAGATGTGGTCCGTGCCTTCGGCGAGCAGCGGGAGATGCGCTGGGGCACACCGGTTCCGAAGAACGACCTCGGTCACTTCGCGGAGCCGCAGGGGCATCACGATCCGGCCCCGCCGACCGCGGCCGAGGGCAACGAATTGGCCGCCCGCGCAGCGGAAGCGGAGGCGCAGCTCCGCAAGCCCGCCGATGTGCAGCGGCTGACCCGCCATGTCATCACCATTCCGAATGACCTCGGATACGGTCGCCGCATGGTCGTTTTCGCCACCGAGGGCGATCATATGCGGGTCTTGCAGGAGCTGGCCGCCGCGCACCCGAAGCTCAGCAATGTGCTGTGGGACAGGACATTCAGTCTCGACTACCGCCAGGTGTCGCCGGATGGTGAAGGCGGCGTACATGTGGAGAAGATCAACTGGCCGCAAGCCGAAGGTCCGATGCGCGCTCCTTACGCGGCGGACGCCATCAACGAGATGGTCTCGCACTATCTGCGGTACCGCGCGGACGGCAGCGTCACCATGGGGTTCGGCGAGTGGATGCGGCAGCTCGGGCCCGAGTCCTTCACTTCGCCTCCCCGCCCGCGGTTCTCGCTGGGGCGCAGACTCGGCCCGGACAGTGAGATCCGCCTGTCGGATCGGTTCGTCAGCGACGGCCATCGCTTGGCGGATCGGGATCCGTCGATCACCCACCCGCACCCGGCGGCCGTAGCCCGCGATCTCGCCACTCGCAAACTCGCCATGCCGCCGCAGTGGAAGGACGGCAGTCCGGACACGGCTCGGTTGTACGGTACCGACCGCTACCGCAACCAGAGTTTCAAGGTCGGCGGCGTCGATTTGCATATGTGGCTGGAGCGTGACGGCGAGGGCGGCTGGCGGGTGCCGCGGCCGAACGGTGCCGGCGGCCTGTCGGATACGCTCGGAGCCCGTTTCGGCCATCTCACCGATACCGATCCGGTGCGCTTGGTGGACAATATCCGCCGCACCCTGCTGGATGGTTCGATCCCACTGGATCCGACCGCGCAACCCGAATCCCCCCGGGGACTGTGGAAGCGCATGACGGACCGGCTGGAAGACGAGGGCGGCTCCGTCGACTACGCACTGCAGGAACCCGACTCGGGCGCCCCCGCCCCCGATGAAGAGCCCCGTCCGGAACCCGCCGGCGCCGCACCGGCCGTCGCGCCGGGGGAGGGGAGTGAGCCGCATTCGGCGGAGACCCAACCGCTGCCGGTCCCGGTGCACGAGGGCGAGGTGCCGCTGCCGGTGCAGCCCGCGCAGGCGTCGCCGGCGCTGCGCGCGGTCGCGGATTTCCTGCACGATGTACCGCTCGAACCGAACGCGCGTCCGCACACTGTGGACGATGCGGCCTATGCGTTCCGGCTCGGGGAGGACCTGGGACTGTCAGACGCCCTCTCCTTCCAGCAGGACCCGCTGGGCGCGCTGCAGAAGCTGGCCGAACTCGCCCATGACAACGGCTATTTCAACGATCCGGAGTCGGTGCTGCCGCCCCGGCCGCCGAATACCGGCGCGGATGAACCGCAGCTGAAGTCGCTCGCCGAGACGCAGGCCGATCTCGCCGCCGCGCTCGGAGTGCCCGACGACGAGCTGACGCCGCAGCGGCTCCCGGAAAAGGCCGGTGACCTGCAGTACCGAAATGCCATGCACGCCGGCGCAGTGGAGGCGCTCGCGGATGTGCTGCACCGGATCGATCACACCACCGACCCCGAGCAGCATTCCGCGCTGATCGCCGCCCGGGACGAGTGGGCCCGCATTCTCGACGTGCGCGCCGATCAGCTCGAGCCCGCGAACCGCGACGCGACCATCACCGACCTCATGCGTGAAAACGCCCGGCACGCAGCGGATGTCGCGGATCTTCTGGCCATCACGCTGCACACCCCGGATCCGGCCGACGGTGCGCGCCTGGTGTTCGAGTCCGGCGGCGAACGCGTGCACCTGCGTACCACCGAGAGCCCGGAGGGCGTCCGCGGCGCGAAAATCGTTGAGCGCCCGAAACTTCCGGAGGCTCCCGCGCGCCCCAGCTCGAACGAGCCGCCTCGCGGTTTCATGAAGAAGTTGTGGCACGACTTCAGGAGTGGGCACCCGGGGCACAACCCGAAGTACCCCTCCGGTTCCGGCAATGACAGCAAGGGCCAGACCATGCTGGCCATGGAGGTCGGTTACGCGGCCCATGACATTCACTACGTGCACGACAACCTGCTGGAGCTGAAGGACAAGTTCAATCCGGCGCGCATTCTCAAGGAGTCGGCGACGCTGTGGCAGGCGCGCGAAAGGATGCCGCTGCTCAAGCATTTGACCGGCCGCATCCTCGATCGTGCCGGCGAGTTGGTCCCCATGCCGACTCGCGACAGCGGTGAGTACGAGCCGTGGAAGACCGAGGCCGACCCGACGCAGTTCACCAACCCGAAGCTGCGCGCCGAAGCCGAGGAACTGATTCGGACGGGCGGCCGTCCACTCGGCTCGGAGGATATCGAAAATTCTGCACCGCAACCGAATACGGAGGAACCGCACCAGGCCCCGCCCGAGAAGGAAGGCTTGGAGGCGCCGCCGGAAAAGCAGTGGGACCGAGATTTGCCCGAACCCCTCGTCGCCGCCGTCGCCGCCCGTGACGCCGCATTGGCGGATCTGGTGCGTGTGGCCGAGGAGCACCGAATCCCGCTGACCGACGAAGATCATGCGACCCTGAACCACGCGGTCGACGCCGCCACCTATGAGCTCATGCGCCGTGCGGGTGCGATCGAGGCGCTGCGCGATGTGGCCGTGCGCTACAACGTCGAGGACGGAGTCGTCCCCTTCAGTCGCGAGATCAGCATGTCCGACAAGGATCCGCTGGGCCGCTACGCGCGCGAGAAGCTTGCCGCCTACCATGCGGCGCTCGCCGAAAAGCGCGCGGATGCCGCACTGCTCGCGCCGACCGAGGCGGAAGCCCGGTATCTGGAGAGCCTTGCGAAGAAGGCGCCGCCGGTCACGGCGCTCGACTATCCGGGCGTGAACAATGGCGGCGAACCCGCCCACTTCTTCGATGAGCCAGGCGCGGACTTCAGTGCCGGAGAATTCTTCGAGGAGTCCCTGCACCGCGATCAGATGCGTGAGGAGCGCTCCAACTTCGCGCAGCTGCTGGGTGTCAGCCTGGACGATCTGTCACCGGAAAGACTGGCGCACACCATTTCCGACCTGCGTATGCAGGTGCGTGACGATGCCGTCGGACTCACCGAACTGTCCGGGTCCGTTGAGCACTTCCGCACGCTCGACGATGCCATGCACACCACCTTCGACGAGTTCGCCGCCAGCAGATCACGGTCCTGGATCGATGATCAGGGCGGCATCATGGTGGATCGTGGGATCGGCCTGGCGCCGGGCGATGTCGGTGGACCGAAGCGCCTGGTGGTGATTCGCGGTGAGGCCGACCACGATACGCGGCTCGCCGACGCGCTGGCCGCTCATCCGGATCTGGCCGCCGCGGTGAATCGCGGAGATCTCCGAATCGACTACCGCGAAATCAGTGTCGATGCTCAGGGCAAGGTAGGCGTCCGGCCCCTGGAGTCGCCGCAGGCGCATGTCCATGAGGTGGTCGTCGACGGTCGCACGGAGAAGTTCGTGCTCCTGCGTGACGGCGACGAACCGATGCGAATCGTGCGACCGGCCGCCGAACCCGTTGCGCCGCATGCCGAGACGAATACCGAGCCGGCAGCACCGCGCGATCCGGACGAGGTGCGCGAGGAGCGCAATGCCGTCGCGAAGCGCCTGTCGGTGTACACCATGGATCTCGGCCCCGAATTCCTGGCGGGCACGATCGAAGATCTGCGGCACGACAATGCCCTGCGGGCCGCGCAGATCGAGGGCATGGCGGATTTCATCCGCAGCAGCGATGCCATCGACAACTTCCACGCGCTCAATCAGAAGATCAACGATCTGGCGCATCGTCTCGGCGTCGACCCGGGCGAGCTGACGCCGCGGCGGGTGGCCGAGCGGCTGGCGGATCCGAGTTCGCGTGAGCCGCACGGCAACCGGCGCGTGCGATGGGCGCAGTCCGATCGCGAGTACGCGCGGCAGGTGGTCAAGGATGTCCAGGGGTACGGGGAGGCGCTGGCCAAGGTGGCCGGTGCGAAAGAGGTGCTCGCGGCCCGCGACCGCCTCGTGGAGCGGCTCGGTGTCGATCCGGAAGAGCTCTACGGCAATAAGCACTTCAAGGACAAGCTCGGCGAAATCGCCGGGTACAAACCGGATTCGAAGTTCACCGACCCGCGGCACCTGGAACGCGTAATCCATGATGCGGTGCGCGACGGCGATCCTTCCCATGTGGTGGCGGCGCTCACCGAGTATGTCGGCGCCCTCGGCAAGATCGATCCGTTCCACTC
This sequence comes from Nocardia sp. NBC_01327, assembly GCF_035958815.1. NCBI lineage: Bacteria > Bacillati > Actinomycetota > Actinomycetes > Mycobacteriales > Nocardiaceae > Nocardia > Nocardia sp. NBC_01327. The sequence goes on from NZ_CP108383.1 coordinate 1,535,791, forward strand.
CGACCTGCGATTCGACCCCGCCACCGATCCGCGCGCCGCGGACGGTGTGCTGCCCATCCACAAAGAGGATGCGCCGGCGCTGCTGCGGCAGTTGATGAGCGAATCCCTCGGCGAGCCACCGGTTTCCGATAATCCGTCGGGGGCGGCGAGTGCGTGGGCCAGGTTGCTCGGCGTCGATGCCCGCGATGAGGCCAAGTACGTCAAGATCTATACCGATCGGCTGCCGGGCCTGCATGATCGAGTGACGCCGGAGCAGTTCCACGAGGTGCTGCGATCGCTGGACCGCGGCCTGAACTCCGAAGAGGCGCACGCGGTTTACCGCGACAGCATGAGCGACCCGAGTAAGGCGCTGACCTCCGAGGAGCTCACCAAACTGGTGAACGGGGTGCAAACCGCCCGGCGCGCCGATGTTTACGAGTCGTATCGCGACGGCAAGATCGATAAGGAAGAGCGGCTCAAGCCGGCGGAGCTGGGTGCGGTCGTCACATCCCTGCGCGAAGAGATCCAGGTCCGCGAAGCCGATATCAAGGAACTGGAGCGGCTGGCCGGTGAGCACAACGATCTCACCACACCGCCGAAACCCACACCGCCGCTGCGTGATCCGCGTGCAGTGGTCTCCGATCTCGCTCACGCGCGCCACGAGCTCCAGCTGGCAGCCGCGGCGCGCGAGGATGCCGTCGGGCGTATGTACACCGAGCACAGCCGTTCGCTGCGTGACAGCGATCTGACGCCCGAGCATCTGCCCGGCACTGTCGACTACCTGGAGAACCGCAGTCGGCTCGAGGGCGGTGAGCTGCCGGACAATGCCCAGCGCATCGCCGATCTGCGCGAGGCGGCGGGGAACTACACCGAGGCCGACGCCCGGGTGGCCGCGCTGGAATCCGAGCTGCACAGGTCGATGGATGAGGCCGCGCGTACCGGCGACAGCCCCGTCGAGGTCTGGCAGCGCGAAGTGGCCAGTGCCCGTGCGGATCTCGAAGCGACCATCGCGGCTACCCCCGGTATGGCGGGCAGGGATGTCGACCGGGTGATCGGGCAGATCGACCGCCTGTCGCGCATGCCCCTCGAACAGGGCGAAATCTGGACCCACGAATTGATCCCGGTGCGCGATGCGGTGCAGCGCTTCCACGCGGCTCAGGAATTGCTGTCCCACGCCCAGGACGAAGCGGTTGCCGCCGCCCGGGGCGCTGAGACTCCGGAGCAGACCGTCGATCGCGAAATCGGCTCTGCCCAGCATGATCTCGCAGCGGCAGAGGCGGCCCGCGATGCCGCGATGGTCGGTGTTCCGGTCACCGAGGCCGACCTGACTCGGGATTGGGTGAAGGACACTCGGGACGAGCTGGGTGACACCCCCCGCTCCGAGCTGTCCGCGCCCGACCGCGCCCGTCTGGACCTGGCCGATGCCGCAGACCGCTACCACCGGGCCGAAGACCGCCTCGAGCGCTGGAACGTCGAGCAGCAGCGTCTCGCCGCCGACGCCGCACCGGCCGAAACCCGGCAGGCCGCCGCCGAACGCGCCCGCACCGAGGCCCGAGCAGCCCTGCGCGAGGCCATCACCACGCTCTTCACCGACGCCGGCCTGCACACCACCGAAGCCGATCTCGGCCCCGCCCACTTCGACGAGAACATGGCCGATCTCGAAGGCCGCACCATCGCCGTCAAACACCCCGGCGCCCCCGGCGCCACCCACGTCCCCGACGCCCCCGCGGCCCTCCGCGCTCTCCGCGCCGCGGCCGAACGCACCCTCCGCGCCGACGAATACGCCGACTGGATAGCCCAGAACTACCCCGACAACCCCACCGCCCCCGACCCGCGTCTCGGCGGTCAGGGCTGGGAGCCCCTCGGCCCGTCCGATCCGCCCCGCCCGACTTCTCCGCCCGACCCGCGTCTCGGTGGTCAGGGCTGGGAGCCGTTGGGTCCGTCTGATCCGCCCCGCCCGACTTCTCCGCCCGACCCGCGTCTCGGTGGTCAGGGCTGGGAGCCGTTGGGTCCGTCTGATCCGCCCCGCCCGACTTCTCCGCCCGACCCGCGTCTCGGTGGTCAGGGCTGGGAGCCGTTGGGTCCGTCCGATCCGCCCCGCCCGATCTCCCCGCCCGACCCCCGCCTCGGCGGTCAAGGGTGGGAGCCGCTCGGCCCCGCCGACCCGACTCACCCCGCCACTCCGCCGGACCCGCGCCTGGGCGGTCAAGGTTGGGAACCGCTGGCGTCGACGGATCCGACTCACCCTGCCGCCCCGCGTGATCCGCAGGCCGGCGGCAATGGCGAAAAGCCGCCCGGCTCTCGCCCTCCCGCCCCAGGCTCCTCGGCCGAGCCGCCCGCCGACGAACCTCGCGGGTCCGAGCCCGAGGCTGCCGCCGAGCCGGCCCCGAGCGCGTGGCTCGAAGAGCAATTGCGCATCCAGGACGAGTGGACCGCGCGCATGGATGCGCAGCGGGATGCTTGGCGTGCGCGCCTCGACGATCAGAATCGCATCGACTCCGGCGAAAGTCCCACTGACGGTGGCGAACCCGACCCGGCCGCAGACCCCCGCCGCGCAGGCCCCGAGGCTCCCGCTGAACCGCCGCCGAGCTCCTGGCTCGAGGAACAGTTGCGCATCCAGCAGGAGTGGAGCGCCAATATGGAGGCGCAGCGCACCGCCTGGCGCGCGGGACTCGATGACGCGACCGCCACCGGTTCGGGCGACCCTGAGCAGCGGCAGGCCGGCGCCGACCCCGACTCCACCGGTATGGAGCAGCGCCCCGTGGAGCCTGAGGCCGCAGCCGAGCCGTCGCCGAGCGAATGGCTCGAAGAGCAATTGCGCATCCAGGAGGAGTGGAATGCGCGGATGGAGGAGCAGCGCGCCGCCTGGCTGGCCGGACTCGACGACCAAACCGATACCGGCACAGGCGAAGCCGAACGCCCACAGGCTGCCGCATCGGAGCCCGGCACCGAACCGAAATCTGGCGTCAAACCAGGGCAAGGCGCTGAACCCGAGCCTGGTGCCGAACCGAATGCTGGCGTCAAACCAGGGCAAGGCGCTGAACCCGAGCCTGGTGCCGAACCGAATGCTGGCGCTGACCCGCGGCCGGTGGAGCCGGAGGCTGCCTCGGACCCGGCGCGGAGTGCGTGGCTCGAGGAGCAGCTGCGTATTCAGGACGAGTGGAACGCTCGCATGGAGGCGGAGCGGGCTGCCTGGCGTGCGGGCCTCGACGATCAGGGCCGCCCCGATTTCGGTGACGAGCCTGGGGATGAGGGCGAGCCTGGGTCCGGTGCACAGCCGCGACCGGAGGATCCCGATTCGGGCAAACCTCCGGGCGCGCCCGCGGCTCGCGAGCCCGATGCGGAGCACGCTCCCGAGACTGCCGCGGCAGGTGACGGGGAACCGCCGAATGACGGCCCGCCCCTGCGGCAGGCATCCGATCCCGATGACCCGGACACCTGGTACGAGCGCATGCAGGCCGAGCAGGCGGACTGGGACGCCCGCATGGACGCCGAGCGCGCCGACTGGCTGCACGAAATAGCCGATCAGGAGGTGCCCGGCAGCGACGAGGAGCGCCTGGCCCGCTTCGAAGCCGAAAACGCCGACTGGCTCGCCCGCATCTCCGCCGACCGCGCGGACTGGCTGTGGGAGATGGCCGGCGGCCGCCCCGACCCGGTACCGGAGCACCTCGAGTCCACGGAAACCGAAGCCCCGGAACCAGATTCGGCTACCCCCGGCCCCACCGCGCCGGATCCCCGTCTAGGCGGCCAGGGCTGGGAGCCATTGGATCCCACTGCCCCTGTCGCGCCCCGTGATCCGCGCCTCGGCGGTCAGGGCCGGGAGCCGCTGGGCCCCGGCGATCCGGCAACCGCCGAGGCGGCTCCGGAGGTGGGAACTGCGGTCGAGCCGCACTCCGAGCAGAACGCGCCGGTCCTGCCGTCCGAGGGAGAGACGCGACCGCTTCCGGTAATGCCTGCCGAGGCGTCGCCTGCCTTGCGTGCGATGGCGGACTTCCTACGCGATGTTCCGGTCGATCCGAGCGACCGCCCGCGCACCAACGACGAGCGTGCCTATGCGGGCAGGCTCGCCGAGGCCCTGGGGATCTGGGATGAGCTGTCCCGCCAGCCCGATCCACTCGGCGCCCTGCAGAAACTGGCCGAACTAGCCCACCAGCAAGGCCATTTCGACGATCCCGAGGCGGGCCTGCCGCCCCGGCAGCCGAGCGCCGGACCGCAGGATCCGCGCCTGATGTCCCTCTCGGAACTGCGCGAAGAACTGGCTCGCCGCTTCGGCCTGTCCGACGATGACCTGACTCCGGCGCGCCTGGCCGAGATCGCCGGAGACATGCAGCACCGAAATGCCTTGCGCGCCGGTGCCGTCGAGGCCCTCGCGGATGTGCTGCACGACCTCGATCACGCCGTCGACCCCGAGCATCGCGCCATGCTGACCGAGGTCCGGGACGAGTGGGCGCGCATTCTCGGCGTAGACCCCGCGCAACTCGACCTCGCGCAGCGCGACCCCGCACACCGCACCGCCATCCTCACCGAGCTCCAGCACGAAACCCTGCGCCGCGCGGCAGATGTCGCCGACCTGCTGGCCGCCACCTTCCACACCCCCGATCCCGACGCCGGTCCGCACCTGGTCCTGGAGCTCGACGGTGAGCGCGTGCACCTGCGTATCACCGAGGACCCGGACGGCGTGCGCCGCGCGGAAGTGGTTGAGCGGCCGAAGCTTCCGGCCGAACCCGCCACGCCCGCAGCGAAGGCGGTGGAGCCGCGCCCCGGACTGCTGCGCAGACTCTGGGGCAGGCTCAAGGACGGATTCCCCGGCCACACACCGAAATACCCCTCCGGATCGGGCAATGACAGCAGCTACCAGACCGCGATCGCCAAGGATATCGGCTATCTGCTCCACAACCACGAGCTGTCTCATCTCGACAGCATCAACCCGGCCCGCATCATCAAGGAGACCGCGACGCTGTGGAAGGCGCGCGAGGATCTCCCGATCCTCGGACGTCTGACCGCGCGGATCGCCGATATCTCTCCCGATGCCATCCCCATGCACACGCGTGACGGCCTCGAGTACAAGCCGTGGGCCACCGAGGCCGATCCGAAGCTGCGCGCCGAGGTCGAGGAGAGTCTGCGCCTGGCCGGTATGCCGATCGAGGCCGACTACCCCGAAAACCCAGCTCCGCCACCAGATTCGGAGCAGCCGAAACTGGCCTCACCGCCCGAACGGGACTGGGGCGATAATCTGCCCGAACCGCTGGTGTCCGCCATCGACGCCCGCGACGACGCACTGGCGGACCTGGTGCGCCTGGCCGGGCAGCACGGAATAGAACTCACCAGCGCCGACCACGCGACCCTGCACGGTGCGGTGAACGCCGCAACCTACGAACTCATGCGCCGCGCCGGTGCGATCGAGGCGCTGCGTGATGTCGCCCACCGCTACAACACCGAAGACGGCCGCGTCCCCTTCAGTCGCGAGATCAACTTCTTCGACAAGGACCCGCTGGGCCGCTATCTGCGAGAGTTCCGGGCCTCCGATTTGGCGGACCGGGCGCAGGCTCGGGTGGACCAGGCGCGCGCCGAGGGCCGCCCGCAGCACGAGATCGACCGTCTGGAGCGGCTGGCGCAGAAATCGCGTGCCTCGCTGCTCAATTGGGAGGGTGTGAACAACGGCGGTGAACCCGCCCGCAATTTCGATGATCCGGATGAAGAGCTCTCCACCAAAAAGGAAGGCCAGCTCTTCGAGGATGCCCTGCACCGCGATCAGATTCGCGATGAGCGCTCGAACTGGGCGCAGCTGCTCGGCGTAAGCCTCGACGATCTGTCGCCGGAGAAGCTCGCGCACACCATTTCCGACCTGCGCATGCAGGTGCGTGATGATGCGGACGGCCTGACCGAGTTCTCCGATGCCGTCAACCATTTTGTCGACCTCGACTCCGTGGCCCGCGAGCACGCCCTGGAATTCGTCGACGGCGCCGCGGACACCTGGATCGCCGGCGAGGGCGGCGTCATGCTCGACCACGGAATCGGTCTGGCGCCGGGTGATGACGTCGGCGGGCCACACCGCCTGGTGGTGATTCGCGGCGACTCCGATCACGATGTGCGATTGGCGGATGCGCTGGCCGCGCACCCGGATCTGGCCGCCGCGGTCAATCGCGGAGATCTCCGAATCGACTACCGCGTCATTGGTGTGGACGATCAGGGCACGGTGCGGGTGATCGATCTCGAGTCGCCGCAGGCGCGCTACTCCGAGGTCGACCAAAACGGTCGCACCGATAAGTTCGTGCTGTTGCGCGAGGGCGACGGCCCGCTGCGGGTCGTGCAGGCGACACCCGAATCCGTCGCACCGCATGTCGAGCCCGACTCCGGACCGGCCGCGCCACGCGACCCGGCGGTGGTTGCCGCGGAGCGCAATGCGGTCGCGGCCCGCCTGTCGCTCGAGATGATGGAACTCGGCCCGAAGGCTTTACCGGGCACCGTCGAGGCCCTGCGGCACGACAATGCCCTGCGCGCCGCGCAGATCGAGGGCATGGCGGATTTCATCCGCAGCAGCGATGCCATCGACAACTTCCACGACCTCGACCGGACGCTGAAGAATCTGGCGAGCCGCCTGGGCCTGGACCCGGAGGAGCTCACGCCGCAGCGCCTGGCCGAGGCCATGGCCGATCCGGGCGTGCGGAAGGTGCGCCGCCTGCAGGCGGTCGAGGATCTGCTGAAGTACGCCAAGGCTTTACGCGAAGCGACGGATCCGAAGGCCGTCCTCGATGCGCGCAATCGCCTCGCCGAGCGACTGGGCGTCGATCCGGAAAAGCTGTACTCCGCCAAGCATGTCAAGGACGATCGCGGCGAGATCGTCGGCTACGAACCGGATCCGAAGGGCACCGACCCGAAGGCGCTGCTGCACGCGATCAACGATGTACTGCAACGCGCCGGCGAGCGTCCCGAACTGCTCGCCGCCCTGGCCGAATACGCCGGTGCGCTGGGCGAACTCGATCCATTCCGGGAGGGTCTGCAATACGACCCCGCCACCGATCCACGCGCCGCCGATGGCGTGCTGCCCCTTCACGATGCGGACGCCCCGGCGCTGCTGCGGCGTTTGATGAGCGAATCCCTTGGCGAGCCACCGGTTTCCGACAATCCCTCGCAGGCGGCGAGCGCATGGTCGCAGCTGCTGGGCGTTGATCTCAACGACGACCCGCGCTGTATAGCGATCTACGAGAAGAACCTGGTCGGCTTGCACGACCGCTTATCGCCCGAGCAGTTCGGCAAGGTGCTGCAGGCGCTGCACGACGCGGATACGAAGGCGGCGTACCAGGCCTACCGCGACAGTGTGAGCGATCCGAGCAAGCTGCTCACCTCCGAGGAGCTCACCACCGTTGTCGAGCAGGTGCGCAATGTGCGGTACGCCGAGGTCTACGAGCTCTACCGCGACGGCAAGATCGACAAGCACGAGCGGCTCACCCCGGCGAAGCTGGCCGAGGCGGTCGACTCCCTGCGAGCGGAGGTGCGTGCCCGGGAAGCGGATATCAATGACCTCGAGCGCCTCGCCGGTGAGCACAACGACCTGACCACGCCGCCGGAACCCGCGCCGCCGCAGCGTGATCCGCGCCAGGTGGCGGCCGATCTCGCCACCGCGCGGCATGAACTCCAGCTGGCCCGCGACGCTCGCGACCAGGCCGTCGGACGAATGTATCTGGAGCAGAACCGCGCACTGCACGACAGCGACCTGACCCCGGGACGCCTGCCCGGCACTCTCGATTATCTGGAGAACCGCGCCCGGGTCGAGGGTGGTGAGCTGCCGAACAATGACCGCCGCATCGAGGACCTGCGCGCGGCCGCGGAGAACCACACCGGCGCCGAGGCCCGGGTGGCGGCGCTGGAGTCCGAGCTGCGCGCCACCGTGGCGGACCTCGGCGGCACCGGCGACACTCCCGTGGAGGTCTGGCAGCGCGAAGTCGCCGGTGCCCGAGCGGATCTCGAAGCGGCCATCGCGGCGACGCCCCGGATGGCCGGTAGCGATATCGACCGGGTGATCAGCCAGATCGACCAGATGTCCCGCATGCCCCTCGACCCGGATCAGATCTGGACGGACGAACTCGTCCCGGTCCGCGATGCGGTTCAGCGCTACCAGGTGGCCCAGGAGTTCCTCGCCCATGCGGAGAACGACGCGGTCGCCGCCGCCCGCGCGAGCGAGACGCCGGAGCAGACCGCCGCCCGCGAGATCAATTCCGCACAGCATGATCTCGCCGCCGCCGAGGCCGCCCGCGCTGCCGCCATGATCGGCGTCCCGGTCGCCGAGTCCGACCTGACCCGCGACTGGGTCACTCACACCCGCCAGGACCTGGGCGACACCCCACGCTCCCAGATGTCCCCGGCCGACCGCGCCCGCGCCGAATTGGCCGATGCCGCAGACCGATACCACCGGGCCCAAGACCGCATTACCCGCTGGGAAGTGGAACAGCAGCGGCTCGCCGACGCGGCCACCCCGCACGAAACCCCGCAGGCCGCCGCGGAACGCAACCGCACCGAGGCCCGAAATGCCCTGCGCGAGGCCATCACCAACCTCTTCGAGGTCACCGGCCTGCACACCGAAGAATCCGCACTGACCCCCGCCGCGCTCGCCGACACCATGGCGGACCTGCAAGGCCACACCATCCGCCTGAACGGCGAAGGCGACCCCCACAGTGCCTTCGAAAGACTCCGATCCGCCGCCGAACGCCTCCACCACGCAGACGAATTCGCCGACTGGACAGCCCAGCACCTCCCCGACCCCACCCCCGACCCCGACATCAACCCGGACGACCCCACCGGCGGCCTCCCCGCCACCCCACCCCACCCCGGCAACGACCCAGCCGCCCCCGCCGCCGCCCCCAAACCCGCGACCCAACCTGAGCCCGCTGCTGAGCCGAAGTCCGAGGCCGAGTCCGAGCCCGCTGTTGAGCCGAAGTCCGGGGCCGAGTCCGAGCCTGTTGTTGAGCCGAAGTCCGGGGCCGAGCCCGAGCCTGTTGTTGAGCCGAAGTCCGCAGCCGAGCCCGAGCGCGTTGCTGAGCCTGCCCCCGGGCCCAAGCCTGGCGATCGTTCGCGCCCGGGCGAGAACTCGGCTGTGACGGAGCCGGGCGGACCGGGGGAGAGGGGCGAATCAGCTTCGGGTGCAGGGGATCCGGCGTCGGTTGTCGTTCCTCCGGTGGTGCAGCATGGGTCCGGGGCAGACGGCGCCTGGACCGAGGTGGGTCCGGCGCGTACGCATGAACCGACCACGCCACTGATCGGTGCGGCGCTGGCAGACCTGGCCACCGATATCAGGACGGCCGCTGAGTCGGGTCGGGCGGCAGTGGACCGGCTCGGTGAGCTGGCGCGCGGGCTGGGCATCGACCCCGCAGGCCACAGCGCGCGCGATCTGGAGCGTGCGATCACCGGCGCTCTCGACGCCGAGGCCGCACGCCTCGAGGAGGTGATGAAGCGCGAGAACATTCCCAAGCACCTCATGGTCCAGTACTTCGACGAGCGCGCGGCCGCACAGCAGCGCTCCGGCGAACTGGCCGCCCTGCGCGCCTCGATGCTGAACGAATCGGCGCGCTACCACGCGGCTCGCAGTAATGAGGCGCGGCTGCGAGAAGACGCCGACAACCTCGCCGCCAACGATGTACTGGCGGCCGCCCACGCGCGCGTGCAGGGCCCGGGCGTCGGACTGGCCGCCGATCCCACCCGTGTCCTCGTCGTCTCACCCCTCGACGACCCGCACGCCATCCTCGGCACCGACCTCCGCACATCCCTTGCCGCCCAAGGCATCCCCGTCGAGTACTACCGCATCCACGTCTCCGATGCGGACGGCTCCGTCACCGTCGTCGAGATCCGTCCCCCCGACGACCCGGGCGCCGCCCCCGACCCGGCCCGCCCCGCACCCCCGAACCAGCCCCCCGCACCGGCATCGCCGCACGACCCGACCTCCGCACGCGGCGCCGTTCCCGCCGCTGTGCCTGTGGAAGGTCACCGACCGCGAGTCGATCCGAGCGATGAAAGTGCGCTGCCCACACCAGGTTCGCCGACCCGTCCGGGCGAGGTGACCGGTGCGGCCGCAGATCAGCCGGGCGGCACCGGCGACCCCGACACGTCCGGCGACCCCGACACGTCCGGCGATTCGTCCCCGGATCGTGAGTCGCCCGGTGGCGCAGCAGCCGAATCTCCGATTTCTGTAGACGATTACGACGGTGCGGTGCTGTTCGAGGGCAATCTGCCCGACAACGACGACGCGCTCTACCGAGGCGTCCCGCGCCTGCTTCCGGACGGTTCGGTGAACCCCGCCTACCTCGACGGTCTGCGCGGTGTGGTCGCCGCTCGCGGTGAGCTCGACCTCGACTACGACGGCCACACCTCACACCTCGGCGCGCGGAGCGATTCCACCTCGTGGAGCCGAACCCGCAGCACCGCAGAGCTTTTCGCCCACGGTGACGGCCTGGTCATGGAATGGCGCACCGGTGCGCCCCCCGAGGGCGCCACCTGGCGCTTCAAACCGATCTACGACCTCCCCGACGGCTTCGCCCAGGTCCTGATCCAAGGCACCCTCACCGACGCCCGCGCCGTCCGCCACCTCCCCGCAGCCCCCGCCCCGGAACTCGCCCCCGCCCACCCCGAATCCCCGCCCCCCGCAAAGAACTTCACGCCCCCCGCCACTGACCCGCGCCCCGCCACTGACCCGCGCCCCGCCACTGACCTGCGCCCCGCCACTGACCTGCGCCCCGCCACTGACCTGCGCCCCGCCACTGACCTGCCCCCCGCCACCGACCTGCCCCCAGCCCACCCCGCCCCCGACCAGGCGTCCGCCCCGGTCGACCCGGACGCGTTGCCTGCCACCAGCGACAAGCCCGACGATTCCGGGAGTGGCGCGGATTCGGATGACTCTGGTTCGGGTGAGCCGCCCCGCACCCGCGGTGGGGACGACGGTCAGGGCGGTGGCCCAGAGGAGCCGGGTCCCGGTGATGCCGGGCGTCCGCATGATCCGGATTACGCGAATTGGCGCTCGCACGTGCCCGTTGTGCCGCACCCGTTCAATCCCGAGTTCCCGGATTACACCCCGACCCCGCCGATGCAGCTCGCGCCGTGGACACTTCCGCCGGACCCGCAGCCCCCCGTGCCGCCGCAACCGCCGGTGCCGCCGCAACCTCCCGTTCAGCCGCATCCGCCGGTTCACCCACATCCGCCGCTGCCGCCGACCACGCCCGCGCCGCAGACCCCGCCACGGGTACCTATGCCGCAGCCGCCGGTTCAGCCGCAGCCGCCGATTCAGCCGCAGCCCCCGGTTCAACCGCAGCCCCCGGTTACACCGCCCCCCGTTTCGCCGCCGCCGGTGTCCCCGCCTCCGGCGCCGCCGACCGGCACGTGGCCGCCGGGGATTCCGGTGCCGCCGACCGGCACGTGGCCGCCGGGGATTCCGGTGCCGCCGACCGGCACGTGGCCGCCGGGGATTCCGGTGCCGCCGACCGGCACGTGGCCGCCGGGGATTCCGGTGCCGCCGACCGGTACCTGGCCGCCCGGTATGCCGCAACCGCCGGAGCCCACGTGGCCGCCGGGTGAATCGCTGCCGCCCGGTGGTTCCGTGCCCCCCGGCAGTTCCCTGCCGCCCGGAGTGTCGCCGCCGAATAGTGGAGCGCCACAGCCCAATCAGCCGGGTTCACCCGTTCTGCCGGGAATGCCTGGCGATCCGGGCGTGCAGGGCGGTCAGCCGACGCCTGGAAGCCCGGGGTACCCGCCGAACGGAACGACCCCGTTCGACCCCGGCGCTCCGTGGTTGTCGCAGCCCCAGAACCCGCCATTGTCAACAACTCCGGGAACGAACCCGTGGGATTCGACGGGTTCCGGCGATCCGTTCCATCCGGGCGGTGCAGCGGATCTCAATGGCGCCCAGAACGGTACGGGTAGTCCGTCACAGGGTTCCCCGGGCGCGCCGATGATGCCTGGCCAGCCCCCGCACGCCCCGAACGGCAATGGCCGCTCGAACCCCCGTGGCGGCCAGCGGTTCCCGCGTGCCTCCGCACCGGCGAACGGCGGTCAGATCTATCTGCGTTCGCATTCCGGTTTCGGTGAGTGCGCCACCTTGGATCCGGCGACGGGCACCTTGCAGAAGGCCGCTCCCGGCATCGCGGCACCGGGCGGCGTCTACGACAGTGTGGACGGTCTGCAGGTCATCTTCTACCGCAACACCCAGGGCAGTCTTGTAGTGCGCGTGGGGGATCAGGCGATCGAGGTGGACCGGCTCGGCGCGGAGGCGCGCTGGGAGCGCACCGGCCAGGGTTTCAACCGGCTACAGGTGATGGTGGCCGGTACCCCGCACTGCGAGCTGCGATATCGCGCGGTAGCCGCGGATGCCGACCTGGGCCTGCTCATCCGGGATGTGCTGGCGGACCCGGCCCGCCGTGCCGGCATCTTCGCCTGACATCACCGCCCGGCACCGCGGCGAGTGTTCGCTGATCCTTACGGTTCTCGCAACCGTACGGCTGCCCGAGATATGTGATGCTGGCAGTCGAGTTCCATCGTGAAGGAGGTTGATCGTGCGCGAGGACTACCCGACCGACGACGAGTTGCGGCAGAACTTCGATGCCGTGCTGGCCGAGGTGCTGGACGGGCAGGGCCTGCGCACGGCAACGGGCCTGGATTCGCTGACCGAAGACGCCCTGCTGGCGATCGACAAGGTCCACCCGAACGTCTCGCCCGAGCTGATCGCCGCTGCCCGTGCCAGTTTCGCCGGGCAGATGGACGGCAGCCACGCTGCCCTCTGGGAGGAGGAGCTGGCTCGCAGATTGGCCGAGGACTGAAGTCGGAGAACATCTTCCGCCACGTCGGGCGGCCGTCCACCTGCGGTGAATTCGCCGATATTTCCGGATTCGGCAACCTCATGGTCGGCCGGGATATGTGATGCTGGCATGCGGTGTGTCGACAGCCGAGGAGGATGGACGTGCGCAGAGGCCGCTCGATGCCACGCGCCGGGGCGTGCAGACGACCCTCGAGAGGAGCCGATCGCGTATGACCACGTCGCAGGATTCCAGCGAAACCCGTACCGGTGGGGCCGATTTCCGGGATATCGCTCCCGCTGATTCGATCGTGTCCGAGCCGGAACTCGAATCCGCCCCCGATGTCGGCTTCAATATCTCCGCCGCTGGCGTGGTCACAGACGGCATCGATCCCGCGGAGCAGTCCCGCCAATTGGCGCATCAGATCGCGCGCGAACTGATGTCGATCGCCCCCGAGGGCTGGCACCGCGTGGACGCCGCGTTCGCACTGACGGTGACCGGCCGCCTGTCCCGCGTGATATTCCACGACGACCGGCAGCGGCAAGCGCGAATCATGCCCTCCCCGGAGGTGCTTTCGCTGGTCACCGCGCATCGCGAGGTCGCGGCCCAGCTCGGTGACGGCCCCTGGTGGCGTCTGGAGCTGTCGCTGACCGCGGCCGGTGAGCTCGATGTCGACCACGACTACGGTGATGACCCCTTCCCGGACGATCAAATGTTCGCCCCCCAGGACTACCTGGCGGACCTCGAGGCCTATCCGCGCGCGAACCTGCCCACCTGGCTGGGCGCCTATGTGCGCCACGACAATCGGCAATCCCGCACCCCGAAGCAGGCGGCCGTCGCCGCCCGCGCGGATCGTGACTCGGCTGTCCTGCCGACGCTGTCCGAGGACGATTTCCCGGATTTCCCCGTGCTGTGGTCCCGGTGGTCCGCCATCGGCGCGGCCTTCGCGGCGGTCGGCTCGGACTGGGGTCCGCGCGTGCTGCCGTCCTTCGGCTGGTTCGAAGGCTCCCGCCGCTCCGGCTCCTCGCTCTACGCTCTGCCGGGCGGTCGCGCGGTGCTCTCCGGCGGCGTATGGGCCGCTCCGGAACTGACGGCCGCCTACAACGGCAGAGCGTCCCTGCCGCGTCTCTACGCGGGTGCGCCGGAGTGGGTGGCCAATTCGGTTCTGAACACCCGCGCCGCCGGCGGCCTGCTCACCTTCTGCTACTGGTGGGAGGGCGGACGCTGGTATCGCGGCGAATCCCCGCCCGCGGCCGATCTCGCCGCCGCGGTCCCCGGTATCTGGACCGCCGCCACGGTCACCGACGTGATCGCCGGTCTGGTCGCTGACGCCCCGACGGCCGGACAGCGCTCCGCCGTAGCCGAATTCGTCGCCGCCGCGGATCGCGGCGATGTCACCGATGCGCTACTCGCCGAAACATTCGGTCCCGCAGCCGATCTCGACGAGGCCCGCTATCAGCTGACCCTGGCCGGCGTAATGCGCACCGGCCCCGGCCCGCTGCTCGAGGCCGAAGCGCTGGCTGTGGTGCGCAATCACCCGGATATCGCGAGCACCCAGGGGTTTCCGCTGGATCGGCTTCGCGCCGAACGACTTTCGGTCGGATGGCTGGTGTACGTTCCCACCGAACCCGGTGCGATAGTGCTCTCCCGCGCGCTCTTCTACGTCGCGGATGACGGGGTGGTGGAGTCCGCCACCTCGGCGACCCCGCCGTCGGTGTATCTGCCCGACTTCGAACAGCGCTTCCGCCGACGGCAAACGACGAGTTGGACGAGTTAGGAGCGGGACATGGGTACTGAGTCCGTCAACCCCTGGCTTGGGACCGCGCAGGCGGCGCACGACGGCACGCTGTCACTCGACAAGGGTGCGGCGACGAAGGCCGCCGGCTACGCGGCGGACCTGTCGCACTCACTGACCATGACCAAGCAGTGGGTCTTCGTGGTCAAGGAGCACAAGGGTTTCAGCGATAACGGCTATCTGCCGAAGGCGGTGGCGCTCGCGGGCCGTTTCGATACCGAGGGCGGCCGCCTCGCCACGATCATCGACCACTACATCACCCTGGTGGACGCGCTCGGCGACACCCTGGTGACGGCGGGCAAGCTGTACGACGCCACGGAGGAGGATTCGACCACCGCCTTCAACGACTTCAAGCGGACCTCCGACGGCAACTACCCGGTCCTGAACCTGACGCCGAACGGCAAGGCCGCCATCCCGACCTGGAGTCAGCCGACGGCGGATGCCGCTTTCGACAAGAACAGCGGATACGGCGGTCTGAAGGGCATCGGCAAGAGCGATCTCGCGCACTACACCGATGCGATCGGCGCCGAGGATCCGACGGGTCACGGCGGTCAGTGGTTCTACGAGGTCGGAGTCGGCATCAATCCGCAGACGGTGGCCGATCGCAGCGATGACTGGAAGACCATGGCCGGTTGGATCTCCAGGGATTTCAACAATCTCGATACCCTCATGGGGGGATTCGAGAAGGACAAGTCGTGGACCGGCGCCGGCGCCAAGGGTGCGGTCGCGGCGGTCACGCAGTTCAAGACCCAGGCCGATGATCTCGTCACCGAGATGCGCCTGATGTCGTCGAATCTGGACTTCACCGCCGGCTTCCTGCGCAATACCAAGGCCGCGCTGCCCGAGGGCTGGGACGGCGACAAACTGAACGGCACTCCGACCGAAGACGCCGTGGTCAAGGTGGCGATAGCCGGTTTCAAGGCCTGGTACATCCCCGGAATGCCGCACGCCAGCACCGCGATTCCGAAGCTGACCGATCCTACCGCGCCGCCGCCCAGCCTGCAGACGCCGCCGACCTACCAGCCCAGGACCGGGCCGGGCAGTCAGCCGTCGACCGGGCCGGGTTCCTCGCCCGGAGCCGGTCCGTCGGCGATGCCGTCGCTGGGCGGTCAGTTGCAGAGCCTTTCGAACGCGGCATTGACCGCCAAAGAGGCGAAACTCCAGACGGATCCGAGCAAAAATGATCCGGGCAAGACCGACCCCGGCAAGACCGACCCCGGCAAGACTGATCCGGGTACCTCCGGCCAGCCGGATCCAGGTCAGTCGGACTCCGGTCAGAACACCAATCCCGCTGCGGCGAGCCAGGACTCGAGTTCGCAGGCGTCCCAGCTGCAAAGCGCCCTGCAGCAGGCCGCCCAGAGCATGCAGTCGGCACAGACGAGCACCGCGCAGCAGCAACAGCAGCAGACCCAGGATCAGCTGAAAGATATGTCCCTGGCCGGAATGCCCAATCTGCTCAATCAGCTGTCCAAGGATCTGCCGGGTGGCGGCGGGCCCGGCGGTGGCCCCGGCGGCCTCGGCGTGGCCCCGCTCAAGGAACTCAATTCACGCCTGTTCCCGCGAGCTGCCGTCGCCATCGAATCCGCGGACGCGGCCATTGCCCGGGCCGGAATCGCCGCGAGCGCCGCGACGGCATCGCCGATGGGCGGTATGGGCGGTGGTATGGGCGGTATGGGACACGGCGCCGGCGGCCAGGGCGGTCAGGGCAAGGAGCACAAGCGCGCCGAATTCCTCGACTCGACCGAGGCTCTGGAAACCGCCATGGGTGAGGCGCCGATCGTGGCGAAGCCCGTGGTGGAGGGCTGACTTCGGTGCAACGATCCTGGACCCTCACCGATCTGGAATTCCTGGTCCTGTGGGAGGAACTCGGCGAGGAATTCCTGCCGATTCCGCTCATGTACGCCAGCCGCACCGAGTGGTGGGACGACCATCTGGCGAATGTGGCGCGCGCCAAAGACGCGCTGCGCGACCGGGATCCGGCGCTGGCCGAGGTGCTGCCCGTACTGCGCATGCCCGACGTCCGGGTCGAGGTGCGCGGCTGGGACGGCCGTGACCGCACCAGCCCCGAGGCCAGCATTCGCATGCTCGGCATCCGATCCGGTGATTTCGGCTACCTGGTGGTGCAGCACCCCGGCGAAACGGTCCGGCACAGTGCGGGATTCACCGTGACCGAATTCGACGCCGGTGAGCTGGCGGCGCAGATCGTCGCCGCGCTGCCGGACACCGCCGCGGGTCGCGGCCGCGAGATCGTACTGGCCGAATCCGAGCACACCGACGAGTTCGACTACGGCTACGGCCTGTCCCCGGCGCACGAAACCATGGAGGGCACGGTGATCGACCGCGCCTCCGACTTCCTGGCGGCCCCCGCGCCGAGCATGGGCACCATCGATGTGGTGCAGGGCCGCTCACGATTCGGCCCGCGCGGCATCATCCGATTCCAGCTGGAGTGGCGCGATCTGATCGATGACGGCCGCTATGTCGTCACCGCGGATTTCCCGCCCGTCGCCGCACCCGCCGACCGCAAGCGCATGACCGCGGCCGTGGACACCCGTATCACCGAGGTGCTCATGGCCATCGAGGACGAATGAGTGTGAAAGGCAGGTATCTCAGTGCAATCGGATAATGCTCCGTTCCCGACCGAGTTCACCCTCGCCTCCCGCACGGGAGCGGTGGTGGTGTGCACCACCGAACAGGGCCTGCCGCTGGGCCTCAGCGTCGAGCGGGACCAGTTGCGCACCGATCCCGAGGCTCTGGCCGGTGAGATTCTGCGCCTGTGCAAGCAGTCTGCCAATCGAGCGGGTCTGCAGCGCCGTGAGCAGCTGCGGGCCGCGGGTCTGGCGCCGGAGCTGCTGGCCCTGACCGGCCTGCCGACCGTCGCCGAGGTGACCCGTCAGGAGTACGTCGAGGAGCAGAATTACGAGACCGAACCGGACAGTTGGTTGCGGCCCATCTAAAGTAGACGAAAGCTGCAGTGCGGCAGGCTGATACCGATTCCCGGGCATAACCTGGGGAACACCGGTTGTTCACCGAACAGGTCCGGAGTTGGTGAACACTTTCCTATGTCCGCCGAATCTTCGCTCTGTATAGTTCATTTCGAGTTGATCTTCACGATGGGGGTCTCATGAGCAACCTCGTTGCAACGCCCGACGCGATCCGCCACTACGGTGACGCCTCGGCCGCGATGGCATCGACGATCGCCGGCGCCGCCGGGGCCGATCAGGTCGCCACCGTCGCGGCCCTGGTTCCGGTCTTCGGCCTGATCGGCCAGGATTTC
Organism: Nocardia sp. NBC_01327; assembly: GCF_035958815.1. Taxonomy (NCBI): domain Bacteria; kingdom Bacillati; phylum Actinomycetota; class Actinomycetes; order Mycobacteriales; family Nocardiaceae; genus Nocardia; species Nocardia sp. NBC_01327. The sequence continues at coordinate 1,553,612 of NZ_CP108383.1, forward strand.
CTGCTGAGTTTCGCGGGCGCGCAGGGCAATCACTTCGCCTCGACCGCCGAGCTCGCCGCCGTGCACGCCGGCACCGCGGTCACCGCCCACGAGGCGGCCGCGAGCTACGACGGTGTCGAGGAGCAGTCCAGCGTCGACTTCATCGCACTGTCGAAGGAGTCATGAGCACGCCGGAGGTGCCGGGCTTACCCGATACCACCGTGGCGGATGTGCTGCGCGGCACCGCACTCGGTCCGATGCTGGACCGCCCGATCAATGACATTCTGCGCGATATGGGCGTGTCGGCGCTGCCCCAGCTGCCGCCCGCACCGCCGCTTCCCGGTCTCCCGCCGCTGCCGGTGATCGACCTGTCCGCGCTCACCCGCCCGCTCACCGATCTGGCCCAGTCCTTCGGCACCGGCCAGATCAGCGGTGCGAGCGTGGATCCCATGCAGGTGCTCTCGGGAGTATCGAGCGCTCTGCAGCAGGTCGTCTCGATGGCCTCGTCCCTCATGTCCGTGGCCTCCGGCCTCTGGCAGGGTCAGGGCGCCACCGGCGCGGCCGACAAAGGCGCTGCGGCACAGTCGGATGCGCTCGAGTTGCAGACCCAGAATGTGCAGCAGAAGACCGTACTGGGCGGCGCGGCGACCACGGTCGGCGTTGGCGCGGCCCAGATGGCGGCGATCATCACGAAATTCGTCACGGCGGTCACCGTGTCCGCGCCCTTCCTGGTGACCCCGCCCGGCCAGGCCTTCCTGCTGTCGATGGCCAGCGAGACCGCCGCCGAGGCAACGGCCGTGGTCGCGCACACCCGCGCCCAATTGACCGTGCACAGCGCCAATATGGCCGTGGCGGGTCAGAAGGTGGCGGTCACCAATGCGCCCACGGGAGTCGATTCGCTCTCCCAGGTCACCCAGCTGCTCAGCGGCCTCGGGACGCTGGCGAGCTCGGCCGGTTCCGGTGCGCAGCAGCTGCAATCGATTGCGCAGACGCTCACCACCCAGCCCGTGGACGACACCACCGCACCCGTCGATCAGCCGATCACCACGTCCGGCGGCATCGCGCCCGGCGGCGCCGTCCCGATCGGCGGTGGCATGGGCGGCGTAGCGGGCCCAGCCCAGCTCGGTCAGTGGACCGGCACCCGCTCCACCGCCGCACCCGGCGGATCCCCGGCGCCGGCCGCCGAACCGGTGGCCGCACAGCGCGCCGCCACCACCGGCCCCGGCATGGCGCCCCCGATGGGCGCCGCGGGCGCCGGTTTGGCGCCCCGCGACGGGGACGCCGACGGCGACGGTGATATCCGCAGCAACCTGGTGACCGGTGAACACGGCGACGATGTAGTCGGTGAGCTCGGCAATACCGGTGTTCCGGTGGTCGGCGCGACCGGATCGGCTGCGCCGCGAGTTCCCACCGCCAACCTCTGACAACCCGGCGCGCAGGCGGATTCGATTCGCCTGCGCCCGGATTCAGTAGCGAATGATCTCGCCCCGATTGATGAGTTGTTCGCGGTGGTCACCCTCGATATCGAGATAGGGGCATTCGGCCGTCCCCTCGCGTAACGCGGCATCGGTATCCCCGGGTGCGATCCACAGCAGCCTTCCGGCCTCGAGCCAGGGGCGCAGGTCGAAATCGTGTTCGCTGGGTTTGGGTACGTGCTCGCTCGAATCCCGTTCCAGCCCACGCGGATCGTGGATCTCATTGGTTCGGCTGCCCCAGACATTCTCCAGCGCAATGTCCTCGGGACGCTTATTGCCGAAATAGGTGATCGCCCAACCGGTATGGCGGCCGATCGGCGCTTGCGACAGCACCGCGCGCACCTCGGGATCCTCCAGCAGGCGCGGGACGACATAGGGCGCGGCCGGACCCGGCATGGCGTGGAAAGGCGCGGCGGTCACCGGCTCGGCGAGGCGTACCGCGCCCTCCATGGTGAGCCAGCTGAACGGCAATCCGGCGACGTGCCGGCGAATGGGCTGGTCCCAATCCCAGTACCAGCCATCCAGATCGACCGTGTCCAGCGGCCAGCGCACCACCGCATCGGTGAACGGGCAGCGGGCGACAATCACCTCGGGCAGTTGCCTGCGGTATTCGTCCTGCAGGTCGAACACCCGATAGATGGCGTCCTTCCCCTCCGGGGTGTATCCGACCTTCCGATACAGCGTGTGCAGCCGATTGCCCTCGTCGAGCAGGGCCAGTCTGTCCCGCATGCTCAGCCGCCGGTAATGATTCGGACCGCCAGCTCCTTGGCAGCCTCGTCGACCGCGCCGAGCTCGCAACCGCGCCCCATAATGTGCCGCACCAGCTCACCCTCCGGCGGCAGCCCGTGTTTGCGCAGATAGTGCGGTACCGCGCCCGACCAGATCCACACCCCGTCGGTACGAAAGTTCAGCGGCACATCCCGCTCCTGCGGCGCGAATTCATCCACCTCGAAACTGCGCGCCGCCAGCACCACCGGCGCCGCCTCCAGATAGGCCAGCACCTCGTCCTGGAACCAGGGCACGATCGCCGCCCGATCGCCGGCCAGCGGCCGCCCGTCCGCGTCCCGCCCCTCGTACACCCGCGCCAGTCGCAGCGCTTCCCCGGATCGCTCAACCATGGAGCGCAGCATATTCGATGCCGCTGATCGCTATTCGGGTTCGACGTCGCCTGCCCAGAGATCGACTGTGCCGCAAGACCGCCGGCCGGATCGATGCGGATTGTGCATGAAAGCCGCTGGCACACGCCATCTCTCCGTCGGACGGGGACCGCCGAGGGTTCACGTGATTGCCGTCCGGAGGGGGTGGCAACTCCTTCCGAACCGTGGTGGTCCATAGTCCGACCAGGCATTCGGCAGGTGATAGTGTCCCGCCAGAAGGGAGTTCGCATGGGTGAGATACCGGGCGCGAGGGCGGAACTGGACCGCCTGGGCCGAGTGCTGCGTACCCAGGTGGTCGCGCTCATCGAACAGCTCACGCCGGGCGCGGACCTCATGCTGCTCTTCCTCAGCGAACCGACCGTCTCCGAGTGGTCCGAACCGGTGAAATACCGCTATTCGACCACCTTCCGGGGGCAGCGACCCGAATCGGTCGGCGCCGCCGACACCGTCCGCCGCGGCGCCGCCATGCTGGCCGACGCCGGGTGGGAGGTATCGGAATCGCGGGAGGTGAACCGCACCCTCGTCACCGGCTACCGCGACGGCAGCACCATCGAACTTCGCGTTCCCGACCACACGCCCACCGTGCTGTACAGCGCGAGCTCACCGGCGCTGGTCCTGTCCACGCCGCAGGAGGCCGAGCAGACGGACCCGTCCCGCACCTCGGACACCGTCACCGCGGGCTACGTGCTCTGCTACGAATGCGACGGCCTGGGCGTCTGCCCCGAATGCGGTGGGCGCGGCTGGCTTCCCGATGCGGCCGCCGGACAACGCAAATGCCCCGAATGCGCGGGGGAGCGGGTCTGCCCGATCTGCCGTGGGGCCGGGCAGCTGGCCGTCTCGCAATTGCAGCCGTTCCAGCGCGGCTACTACCCCGAGCTGGGCTCCGGCTAGTTCGAGCAGTTCACCAACCCCGGCTCGTGGGCCCACCACTGTCCTGCGCCGACTGCCAGTCCTCATAGTCCACGGCGTCACTGAATTCCGGCGCCGGTTCGGCCCGCTGTGCCAGCCGCTCCCGCGCATTCGGCGGCGCCAGCGATACCGGCGGTGGTGTCGGCGCTTCGGCCTGCAGGTCGGGCATACCGTCGAAGAGTTCCGACAGTCTCGGCATCTTCGCGCGCTGATCGCTGATCGGCCGCAGCAATTCCTCGGTCTTGCGCCGCACATCCGCCGCAGCATTCTGCGCTGCGGTCGTCACCGCCTTCCCGATTTCCTCGAGGGACAGCTCACCGGCATCGGAGGCGAAATGCGTAGCGATCACCACACAATCGGCATTCACGGTGACGGTGACCCGCCCACTGGCCGCACTGGCGCTACCTGTCAGCTGCACCCGCTGCCGAGACACCTCGGCGATGGCGCGCATCTGCCGGGAGAACCCCTCCAGAATCGACGCCGACTCGGCTTCCCCACGGTCCCTAGACATTTCGGCTGATCGATCGCGCTTCGGCCTGAAGTCTTCCAGTCATCGCGAGCCCTCCCGAATCCACCGGTGTCTCCGCCGCTTTTAGCACAGCGAGATCGACTCTGCCACAGCAGCATAGTGAGCACAATATGAACAGCAGACTGCCGCAGCGCATCATCCTCCACCGCTGTTCCGCGCGTTGTCTAAGCTCGACTACGCAATACGGCCTGACAGGTAGCAAAGGAGTCGCAGTGCCAGATCTCCCACCCCTGGCCCGAACCAACGCCGAAGCCCGCCTCTACCTGACCCTGCAACCGTGCCCCACCTGCGGCAGCACCCGCTGCACCTTCCGCAGCGCGGTCATCACCGTCGACGGCGTCCTGGCCAGCCGCTACACCGGCGAATGTCATGAATGCCATGCGCAGCGCGCCTACGAATTCCTGCTCCCCGAGGAAGTCCTCCCACCCCCCAGCGGCACAGTGCAATTCGGCAGAGACAACCCCTCCGAACTCCTGGACCCCGGCGTCTGGCTCTGGTACGCGGACGTCTGCATCCGCCAAGTACCCTCCGAAACAGCCGATCTCGATGAGCGGTCACTTCGCGCGGGCCGCCATGCCCTGGCCACCGCCCTCGCCGCAACAGACGAGGCCCTGAAGTTCATCCCGGCACACGCTGACCGAGTTCCCCTCTCCGCCTTCACCTCCGCCGACGGCCTGGCGATGCACGAACGTGAGCCCGGCCGGTTCACCCGCTCCCGCCTGGAAGCTGTCCGCGCCACCTACGCCACCTCCCTGGCCCACTGGTAGCCCGTACCTCCGGATCGCTCACATCCGGCCGGTCACGGTGCTCGTTTATGCTGTCCGGGCAGTGCGTAGATCGACATGCAAGGGGGACCGTGGTGCAGCTGGGCGTGGGCCAGTCGTTCGCGGAATACACGCTCGACGGCCTTCTCGGGCAAGGGGGAATGGGCCGCGTCTATCTTGCGCGCCACCCGCGATTGCCCCGCCAGGTCGCGCTCAAACTGCTGGCGCCGGAGGTCTCGGCCGATCAGGAAGTACGCCGCCGCTTCGAGCAGGAGGCGAATGCGATTGCCCGCCTGGATCATCCGAGCATTGTCGGAGTGCACGATCGCGGCATGATCGACGGCCAGCTGTGGATCGCCATGCAGTACGTCGCCGGCACCGACGCCTCGCGACTGAATCCCCGTGAGGTATCGGTGCCGCGTGCTCTGCGCATCATCGCCGAAACCGCATCGGCACTGGACTTCGCACACAGCCGCGGCGTCCTGCACCGTGATGTGAAACCCGCGAACATTCTGCTGTCCGCCGCCGACACCGGCCGCGAAGAGCGCGCAATCCTGACCGATTTCGGCATCGCGCGGCTGCTGGATTCGAACACCCAGCTGACCGCGACCGGAACCTTCGCCGCCACACTCGCTTTCGCGGCTCCCGAACTCTTGTCCGGCGAGGCCGTAGACCATCGCGCCGACCAATACTCGCTGGGCTGCACACTTTTCACGATTCTGGCCGGACACCCGCCGTTCGCCAGCGCCAATCCGGGGCAGGTCGTCGCCGGACACCTGAGCAAGTCGCTGCCCCGCCTCGGCAGCATGCGAACCGATGTCCCACCGTTTTTGGACGATGTAATCGCCCGCGCCACCGCCAAGCGGCGCGAGGACCGATTCGCCAGCTGCACGGAATTCGCCGTTGCGGCGTTCGCGGCGCTATCAGGCCACGCACCGCCGGTCGCTCCCAGCGCTCCGACGGTGGTCTGGCCTCAGTCGACCAATCCCTATCAACCAGGCGGACATGATCATCCGGCGCCGCCCGAGTACGTCCCCGGTCCTCGAACGGGGCTGCGGCCCGCCGCGATTGCCGCCGCGGTGTTCGCCGCCGCGGCGGCATTCATCGCGACAGCGGGCGCGATCAGGCTGTACACCCTCTACGCCGATCAAAAAGCCAGAATTGCCGCCGTGAATGCCGCGGGACACAACGCCAACACCAACTACAACCCGCTCACGTACCTGGGTGTCGGCACCATAACCGCGGCAGTGGTGGCACTGCTGCTGTTCGCCGGAGTCGGTCAAATACTCGCCCGCAAACACTCCGGCCGCGTATTCATCGTGCTGGGCGCCGTCCTCTACACACTGGGCGCACTTCTCGGCCGAACCACCGATAACCGCCCCTTCGAGATCTACGGCCTGGCCATCGAAACCGCCGTGTGCGTCCTGGGCGCAATTCTCGCCATCATCGCCGCCGGATACGCCCTCGCGCCGTCGGCGGTGTCCGTCACCGACCCAGCCCAAATAGCCAGTGTCCCTGTGCGATCGAGAGTCCTTCTCATTGCAACGGGATGTGCCGCCATAGTCTGCGCGATCCTCGCGGCCTTCGTCACCTACGGCTTCTCCAACCAAATCACGTACTCGCCCAAACCCATCACCTGCCGAGTGCTGATGGTCGCCGCGGCGGTAATGACCCTGCTGCTCTTCGCCGGAGGCATTGCCCTGCTGGCCCGAATCCCCGCCGGCCGATTCATGGTCGCCGCGGGCGGCACCGGATTGCTCGGCACAGCCGCCACCGAACTGATCACCCGCCACGTATCGACCCTCCCGCTGGAGGTGATGGGCGCGGAAATCCTCCCGTACTTCCAAGAACCCCTGGCAACGGTGATTTACGGTGCCGTGGCGGCTCTTTCGCTACTGGTCACCGTATCCGCCCTGTCCAAGGTGACGGGAAACGCACTTCGTTGAGGAGTGATCCGCACGGTCAGCCGCATTCGTCATCGATCCGCCGAATGATCGCTGCGATGTAATCCTCGAGCACAGCGATGAATCGTGGTTCGTCCACCGCGAGAGCCTGTTCCGGGTCCGAGGTGAGGGCGTACCGGCCGTCGTCGACGAGATCCCGGAAGCGAACCTCGAAGCGAGCGATACCGCGGGGACCGAAGGCCGATCTGCCCTGGACGATGTGGACAATGCCCGCCGTCGTGAACGGAGTTTCGAGGAATTCGGCGCTTCGCGATATCACGGTATCCGATCGCGCGGCGATGCCGGAATGCCCGAAGTCGTAGTCCAGGTTCTCATCCCGGGAGACGAGGGCTACATCTCCCCGGCGGCCGCGCGGAGCAGGCGGCATGGCCGCGGCGACGGCATCGGTGAGCTGAAGCGGGTCGCACTCGACAACGGTGTACCCGCCGCGACGCCAATACGTCGCACCCGGAAGCTGGCTTATCACATACCCTTTCGCGCCCTTCCTGACTGCGCGCAGGCGAATCTGGGAGCCCGCGCCCCACGGTTCCTGCTCGCTCCACCCGTACGCGGTCAGGTAGAGGTCGGGTCGGAAGAGCGTGTCGAAGACCCGGTGAAAGTCGCTGTCCAGCTTGTGGTTCAAGCGCACACGCGCCTCCCGCAGTTCGCGGTGGAACTCTTCCGCGGTCCTGGTCGCCGACGTGAAGACAAACGGTTCGGGCGGCTCTTCTCCCGCCTGATCCATCCACAGGACGTAGAACTCGGCTTCGGTGAACTGCCAGGACGCTGTCATTGCTCGGCAACCGGTGCGATGTCGTCGGACAGCTCTCCGAGCACCTCACCGAGATGTGTACCGGCTGTGAGGATATCGGCACGCTCGTCCGTCGAATCGGTAGTGGTCGCCGCCAACCCGGCGCTCGGAGTAGTGACGATTGTCGAGTCGTCCGTCGTCACCGGACCGGCAGCGCGGGGGAAGAGTTGAGAATTCGGCGGCGTGCCGACCAGGTTGCTGACGGTCGCGGGGCCTCCGCTGCCGGACGACCCTCCGGAGGGGCTGCCACCGCCCGGAATCAGGCCCAGCTGCTGTAGTTGCTGGTTGACCACATTCTGAGCCGTGTCGGCGCTGTTCTTCAGACCGTCTTGCACGTCCGTCGTGGCCTTCTGCACCGCCGATTCCGCGGCTTGGACGCCCGCCTGTATCACCGTGCCGGCCTGTGTGACCAGAGATTGGAGGGTCGGGTCGGTGGTTGTGCTGTCCGTTTTCGTGTCCGTTGTCGTATCGGGACTGGTCGGATTCGAGTTCGTGGCATCGTTCGAAGTATCGCCGCCCTGAGAGGGATTCCCCTGCTGCGCCGGAGCGGTATCGACCTTCGTCGTCGTCGCGGGCACCGCGATCGACGCATTCGGGTCGGGCAGGATGGGAATGTTGGCGCTGGAATCCTTCACGCCCGCGACATAGTAGGTCTCCCACGCCTGCCGCATGGCCTTCATCGCCTGTTCGACCTCTGCCTTGTGCGAGGTATCCGGGTAGGTGTCGGCAATGCTCTTGTGCGGCAGGAAGTTCTGCAGGTTCGTGAGCCAGCTCCGAGCAGAGGTGAGATTGGTGCTCATGTACTCCATCGAGCCGGTCAGAGCGCCCAGATTCTCGAGATACTTCTGGACCGCGGTTTTCGCTATCTTCGCGGCCGGTGACGCCCACACCCCTTCATCGGCCGTGGCCGATCCCTGATAGTCCTGCAGGTACTTCTGGGTGGCACTGCGGAAATTATTCGACTGCGACCCCAAATAGGTCTGGGCCGTGAGCCAGTCCTGCGCCAGATTCCCGAGCTGATCGCCGATCCGCTGCCCATTGACGTAGTCCCAATGATTATGAAAGTCGTCCCACTCGTATTGCGCGCTGTACTCCGGCTCGACCCCCGACGAGTCGAGCGCCACCTGGTCCTTGGCTCCGGCGAGCACAGCCGGCTGTTGCGTGCCAGGCTGCGAACCCGCCTGCGCTGCCAGTCCGGGTTGCCCGCCGGGTTGCGTAGCCAATCCAGGTTGTCCGGCGGGCTGCACAGCCAGTCCCGGCTGCCCGGTCGCGGATACCGCCAGAGTCTGCTCCCCGCCTGCCTGCACCGCCAGACCAGGCTGCCCACTGACAGAACGGTACTTCTGAAAGGCAAGGGCCGCTTGCTGATCGGTGAACGTCCCATTCTTGAACACATCCGCCGACGCCTGATCGACACCGGTGAATATCTGCCCGGCCGCCCCGAACGACTCACCCATGGTGGTGAGAACCTGCCTGTGATCCTTCAACACCGTATCGATCAGATTCCTGGCGACAGCATTGAACTTGTCAGCCAACTTGGCCCCCGACCCCCGCTGATTCAGCGGCTGCACGTCTTTCGCCCGCTGAAACACCCCGATAGCCGACTCCACCGCGGACAGCATGCTCGCGCACTGCTGAGCCATCGTGCTCGCCGCGGTCGCATCAAAGAAAATCCCCGCGTGGGCATCATTCCGCAGCCCGGTCAGGGCGTTATCCTCACCCATCCCACTCCCTCCTTAGGATCTGCTCGCATCCAGATCACTAATGGCGCAAGGCCCGCGATGGCACCACACCGAGCCACGGAACACTCACCCGCCCGCTGCCACCGAGCGGATAGTGCACTGCCGGAGCAGTTCTCAGCCCGCCGCTGACGATATCGGCAGCGGCGGCTGTCCGCTACGGGATGCGGGTCAACCGGTTCTGCTCTTGGAAGGGTGATCCGCCAGACCAGGAGGGCGTGTCCTGGATTCATGCCGCTGAATCAGCGGTGCAATGAGAACGCAGCCCCTGCTCGGCGTTTTCGGTTAGCCCCGGCAGTTCCCCTCGAGTTATCGTCCCGACCGAGCAGGCATGATCGCGAGGGGGAATGATGCATCAGTCGTATCAACAGGATCCGGCCCACGGATCGTGGGGACCTACACCGCGGCAAGACTTCTCGTCGCTTGCTCCTGCACCCCCGTTGGATGTGAGTGTCGTTGCCGACCATTCGACAGCGTCGCGCCTGAGCAGGGCATCCGTACTGGGCCGTTGGCGCTCACCGAGAACCTGGATTTTTGTAGCCTCGATCCCACTGCTCGTCATGATCCGGGCAATCATCTTGGTCATCCTGAACGCGGCACACTCCGGATCCGGTCTTGTGGGCGCTCTGGGCACGTATTTCGCGCTGCTGCTGGTCACGATCATTATCGCTGTCCCGGTGACTGCCATCCGCCTGATGCGCCCGATCCCGCAGATCGTCGCGTACTCCTCCGCCGGTTCCACGCTTGCGGTTCGCTACAACCGGGACTCACTGGACCTCGCTCTCTCCATCGGCACAACGTCGATTGCCTACAGTCAAATCAAGGACTTCTTCACGATCGGTGATGCGGTCTACCTACGGGCTCATCGCGCGAAGCCGATCACACTGCCGCGACAGCTGTTTCCCGATCAGGCGTTGGCAATTATGGGGCGCCCGTTCGGCAGCCACTTCGTGTCGGTGTTGTCGAGTCCCGGTCAGGCATCGAAGCGGAAGCGCACCACCGTTATCGCAAGTGTGGCCACGCTCGTGGTCGTTACTGCGACGACCATGGCGATTGTCGTGTGGCAACACAGTGACAGTGGAGAAGGTTCGAGCCCGGCACCGACCATTCGTGCCAGCGTGCCTATCGGTCATGTCGCGCTGGGTATGACCGCCTATGGGGATACCGCCTATGTCACCAGCCCGGGCGGTGCGCTGTCGGTGATCGATACCGCCACAATGACAATCAAGTCTGTCATCCCGCTCGGCGCGGACCCTTACGGTGTCGTCTTCGATCCTGAGACGCGCAACGTCTATGTAGCGGGCTACGGTGCCGACGGTACGGGTTGGGTCAGTGTCATCGACGCGAACGTGAATGCCGTCCGGACCACAATCCCACTGCGGGCCTCATCCACGGGGCGCATCGCTATCGATCCGGATATGCACAGCGTCTACGTAATAGGCCATCGGCAGAACCACACGGACGGTGCGCTCGATGTCATCGACACCACCTCCAATACCGTGGTGACCGAGGTCCCGCTCGATGCTTCAGCCGATGCATTGGCTGTGAATACCGCTACCCATGCCGTTTACGTCGGCAGTGATGGTCCCGGCATGGTGATTGTCCTGGACGGTGCGAGCAGAAGAGTAACCACTAAGTTCCCCTTCGGAACACTGATCCGCGGCATGGCTGTCGACCCCGATGCTCATACCCTCTACGTGATGGGTGATGTGGACCAAAACCTGGACGGCCCAAGGACATTGAAAGTCTTGGATACCTTGTCCGGCGCGGTCCGCGCCACGCTCCCGCTCGATCCGGTTGCCGGCGGAATAGCAGTTGATCCCGCGACCCACCGTGTCTATGTTTTCGAAGAGCAGTCGAACGAAAAAGGGATCTCCGTCGAGGCGCATGTGCGGATACTGGATGCGAATACCAACTCTGTCACCGCCAAGGTCACGGTCAGTTCCGGGGAAAAGTTCCTAGGGGCAGGCCCCATAGCTGTAGACCCAGCAACCCACCGTGCCTATGCACTCGACGCCTCCACGATCTCCGCGATCGGCCCTTGACCAGAAGCCCCGGCCGCGCGGAGTCTGAACAGCATGGGCCGTCGGGGATAATCGCTGGTGAAGAAGGTTGCCACTGAAGTGCCGACCGGTCCTCGAAACGACGAGTAGGGAATAAGGGCTGATGAGTGTTTCCGATGAAGCGCTGATTTCCGAGCGTGCCGAGTTGATACGGCAGAACCAGCAACTGTCCGACGAGGCGCGAAGCCTTGACGGGGTACGCGACCTCGATGGTGCTCGAGCTGCGCGGCGTCGATCTTCGGATGTGAAGAAGCTGTACACGAAGATTCTGCCCGACGTCATCGTGGCCCGCTGCCCTGAGACCGGAGAACTGGTGCGGTACCCGATCGACATCGTCGGTCTGGATGGCTGGTTCTGGGACTTCAACAACCCGTGGCGGCGTATCTCGCATCTGCCGGCCTCGTGGCTGACCATGTGCGGAGCGATACGGCTCCATGAACCGGTCGCGTTCGCGCCCTTCATGTGCAGACCGGGCCCGGGAGTTCCGTTTGTGATTCCGCGAATCCTGGACCATGACGGCGTGCGTGCCGTGATCAATGAGATTCCGGTTGGTCTACACACCGGATGGGCGATCAGCTATTTCGGGCCGCGCCCGCAGGGGACGAAGCTGGAGAACACCTGGGGTGCGAACGTCTACGACATTTTCGCCGACGACGGCGCCTGGCTCGGCGTAGGTGAACACGAATCTCCGGTCGAGGAATATGATTTCGACCTCGAACCCTGGCTCGAGTCAGAGAAGCTGTTGTGGATCGCACCCGGAGATCCGGATGCTCGGTTGCGCACAGGCACGGCCGATTGCCCCTATGTCGGCGTCGAGGGCGAGCATCGAAAAGCGGGAATCGTCCGCGGCGAGCTGAGGCGTCGCCGCTGAAGCTCTGCTGAGTCAGGCCTGCTCGGCCAGCTGGCGGAGCGCGGAAAGGCTGGCAGCGTGCTGGTTCGGAGTGGATTGCTCGATCACACCGAAAGTCCCTGCCGCATGAGCCGGCAAGGCGCGGCATTGGCGGAGCGCTTCGAGGGCCGGTAGGCCTGCCATGTGCGCAGAGATCAAGCGCGAGCGCCACAACCCTCCGGCAACCATGCTCGCTCTGCCTATCCCGCTACGAGGCAGGTATCCGGCAGCATCATCCTCGGTGTCCGAGGCCCACACATATCCGACAACCGTGCCGTTCAACGTGACGGGAAGAAAAGTGACAGCCGAGACGGTGTCGGGGTTGTACGTGGTTGTAGGAGCAGAGACGAGCGGGCCCCAACCTTGCGAACGATCCTCGGGCGCTCCACTGGGGAAGGTTCCGTCCTGCACCCACGGACCTTTGCCCAGCGGCGCCTCAGGATTCAGGCGAAGCGCCAATTCCTGAATGGTTGACGCATCCGCTTGCTCGGCATCGGCGGCGACTCCGCCGAATTGCGGGTCAATCGCCCCTCCTATTTGCTGTCTGATCGCTTCTACCGCGGTCAGCCCAAGTCCGTAGGAATCGGCAAGCTTGTTGTACCAGTAGATCGAAGACTTCACTCGGTTGATATCGATTGCCAGATGCGGCAGAAATCCTGCTGCCTTTCCGTTCTCCGAACCCCACAGGTATCCGACGAGTTGGTCTCCGAGGGTGACCGGCAAGTAATGAACGGGCAGTCGCGTCCAAACCTCGTAGTTCGGTGGATTCGTTTGTGAGTTCATCGGCAACCTTCACGAAAGGTGATGTGGGGCATCAAGAGACGGCGATAGAGTGGTGATTACTCCGAAAGGACCTGCACACCCAGGGTGTTCAGCAATGCCGTGCAGATCTCACACGGTTGTGTCAGCTGGCCGTGTTCTGGGTTGCCGCCGGGCCGGATCTTCTTCGAGACGATGACTGCGCCTCTGAAGTGTTGTGCCGCGTCGTCCAGGGAAGAGAATCTTCCGTCGGCGCGACCGGAGTCGAGACCCCAAAGCTGGTCCGATACCAATGCAAGCTCTGCGCAGTTGCCCGGGAAGCGCTGCGCAGGGGAGGTCAACTGGGCCTTGATGAACGCTTCGACCGCCGGGTGATGATTCGGCTTCCCCTCGCCGAACATGCTGGTCTGGCTGAATATCTTTCCCTTTATGAGCAAGGACGACGCGGTTGCTGGAAAGGTCTCAGGCAAAGTACGCCTCCGCATCGGTCAGTACTGTTCCCGAGAGTATCGACGCAAACGCCTCGTGTGGAGTCTCTCCCAGATAGTAGCCACCGGTGTGATGAAGGTAGAAGAATCGGCCGGTATCGTCGATGAGCCAGATGCCGTACTCGTAGGTCTCGGCTCCAACCGGAAACAGCTGCCGATTCAGACCGGTGGCGAGCTCGATGAAATCCTCGGCATCGCCGTCATATCCGACTGTGGGATCGAACATCAAGACGGCATCGGGGGACTTGCCATGCAATGGCAGCTCCAGTTCGCCATATGAATGGATGAAACGAGTTGCCGCGTCGTGCGCGACAAGTTGTGTGCCTTGACGCGAAGCATCCTCGATCCTCACCTGGATGAGCTCGTCTGCCGTCGAGCCGATGTCCCGCGTGGGAAACCATCCAGCATCGGTGAGCCACTGGTCGATTTCGCTGGGTTCGAAGTTCACAGCCGCGGTATTCCTTTCGGCATCACTGGGGGCATCAGATCGGTTCGATTCCGAGTTCCGGAAGGATGTACTTACAGGTATCACAAGGTTCCAGGTACTCGTTGTGGCGGCGCAGCACAGTGCCCGTCCTCCTTTGAATCAGCGTTCCCACTGTGCGGGTATGGATCTGGCTCCCTTCCAACAGAGCCCTCGCGCCGGCAAGGCTCGTTATTCTCCCACCGTCGCCTTCCAGCATCGTCAGTCGGTCGCTGATCAGCGCGATTTCGGCGCACTTGCCATGACCGCCTCCGATCTTGTCGATTCGACCGGCGCTGTGGTCGGCCTTGATGTTGTCGAGGAGATGCTGAACGACCGGATGAGTACTGGGCATCAGCTGATTGCCAATTTTTGTCATGCTGGTGTGCGCCGTCAGAATGCCGTCGTGCAGCAGTGTTCCGGCGCAACCGTCCTTGATCCTGTGCTGCCCCTTCGGAATAATCTGCCGGTTGGCGGCCTCTGCCTCCGCCGCCGTCATCGAAGGTTTGAGCGCGTCGTCCGCAAGTTCGTGGGCCCGGTGTTGCAGCGCGGCAACCTGTTCGTCATGGCTCAGGTTCGAAACGTCCTCGACCGGTAGCCGATAATGCCTCATGTCACCAGCTGCAGATCCGTGCCACGACGGCTGCGGTTCCAGTGGCTCACCTCGGTGCCCGCTTTCGTCTGCGATCCCGGCACGGTCTCTCGCGTCGTCACCGAGGCCGACTGTGTGTTTGTCGTCTTCGTGGGTGCCGGGCGCGAATCCGTCAGTGGATGCTGTGGTTTTGGTGCCGTCGGGGTGGTGGGTTTCCCATTCGCCGTCGGGTGGGATGCGGGGTCGTCGGGTGCCGTCGGGGTGGGTTTCGGCGGTGCTGGTGTACAGGCGGCCGTGGGTGTCGGACCAGGCAGGTTTCGTGGGGGCAAGAACATCTACGCCGAGATGCTGGGCCAGTCGGGTGGCGAACCCGTTGGTGCCTGCATCGCAGCCGATAAGGCGGATGGGAGTGCGGCCGTCCCAATTGGATTGGCGGAGGAGATTGCCGAATTCCTCTGGGGTGTAGGTGCGATCGCCGATGCGGGCCAGGCCGTCCTCTGTGATGTGCACATCGGCGGTGAAATGGGTGGGATCTTCGGGGATACGGGCCGCCAGATCTGCGAGAACAGCATCGTCCGGATGGAACGATGCGCCGGCTGCGGTTTCCGTGGTGGGGTTGTCGTAGAGTTCGGCGGTCGACTGCGTGTGAGGCTCATGCGTCAATAGCGCCTTGCCGTTGTCTGCCAGATACTTCTTGAACGCGGGATCATGATCACCGAGCAAACGCCAGGGGGTGGCTGCCGCTTCGAGATCCATCAGCCCGATGCGGTCGAGAACCTGTGCGAAATCATGTCGCAGACCAGATAATTCGCCCTGGCGAGCGGGATCCGACATCGAGTGCACGATCTCGGTGGCCAGAGATCGTATTTCTTCGAAGCGTCCCTGAAGATGAGTGGTCAACGACGTCGGGCGATCATTCGGAAGTGTGGCCGCCGGGTCGGGACCGAGCTGCTCGTCGCCCAGCTGGAACGGGATGTGGTGATCGTCCGGCGCATCGACAGCGCGAGTCGTCTGGGTGTCGGGATGGGTGCCCTCGAGACCGGGGCTCTCTTCTGGATGCACCTTCTCGGCAGGTCGGGAGGGCGGGGACTCATGATCTGGTGCACGGTCAGTAGAGGATTCATGAGCGTAGTCGGCATCTACAACGACACCCTTGATCAGATATTCGACGCCCGCGTAGCCGGGTCCCTCCGGATTCTCGATGACGTCGGTGATCAGGTATCGAGTTCCACGCTGCAGTATGAATTCGTTCTCCGGCCCGGCGGCGCTCCGGTCGCCGATCCATACTCCCTTCGAGCCGGTGGGAACCTCGAGTTCCATTCGCACTTTGCTATTGAAGTCCTCCGGTGGGGTCTTCCCCAAAGAGGTTGACATGTAAGCACGTTCGGTCTGGATGGTATTGATGAGCTGCTGCGGATTCTTGCCGTCCAGAACAGTGCCGTGCTGATCGATCGCCAGATGGTCGATACCGTCGAGGGTCACGCCTCGAGTGATTTCGAAGCCCTCTGGAGTAGAACGACCTGTTGCCTGATCCAGCAGATCTATGTGATTCTGCAGAACCTCGGCGGTCGGAACGGTGCCGAAGGTATCGCGCATCATGACGATCTTGTCGGCTTGGAACCAGAGCTCGTCCAGCCGCTTGTACGGATACGGCTCGCTCAACACGCTGTCGATGGCAGCGCGGAGCGGCGGATCGAGGTTCGGATGTTGCATAACGGCATCGAGCATCTCGATCGACGGTGGCATCAGTTTGCCGCCGGTCAAGCGCATCAACTGCTGCTGGTGTCCGTAGTCCTCGAAGAAGCTGTTGAGCAGTTCGGGCGGGTCGGGGTGGCGAAGGAATTCATTGATCCACGGACTCTTTGTGTAGAGCTGTACCTCGCGAAACTCATTTCCTGACAAGGTATTACGGATGGGCCCGAGAACACTTTCGCCGTACGTCCGGCCCTCTTCGTTCGTATCGAAGTGGTGGACCTCGCCGCGGTCGCGTGCATCGTCGCCGGTGAGGCCGTGCTTATCTCCGTCTTGGGTACCCGGTGCGAAGCCATCCTGTGTCGCTGTGGTTTTGGTGCCGTCGGGGTGGTGGGTTTCCCATTCGCCGTCGGGTGGGATGCGGGGTCGTCGGGTGCCGTCGGGGTGGGTTTCGGCGGTGCTGGTGTACAGGCGGCCGTGGGTGTCGGACCAGGCAGGTTTCGTGGGGGCAAGAACGTCGGCGCCGAGGTGGGTCGCGAGTCGGCTGGCGAACCCGTTGGTGCCTGCATCGCAGCCGATAAGGCGGATGGGGGTATTGCCGTCCCAGCCCGATTGGCGGAGGAGGTTGCCGAATTCCTCTGGGGTGTAGGTGCGGTCGCCGATGCGGGCGAGGCCGTCCTCGGTGATGTGGACGTCGGCGGTGAAATGTGTGGGATCCGCAGGGACCCGTCCGGCCAGATCGGTCAGGATTGCGTCATCAGGGTGAAAGGAAGCGCCAGCGTCGGTTGCTGTGGCGGAGTGGGTAGTTCCGTCGACAACGTCCTGGACCGGAGTCGAGGCGTCGACCAGTATCGGATCAGAGTCCGGGCTGAAGCGGATAAGGGGCTCTTTGCCGGGTTGGTGCTTGTCGATGATGGTTTGGTAAATACCCTCGTGGACAGGCGGATCCATCTCGGGCCAATAGGTGTGAGCGCCGTGCATAACGCCCATGTCCTCGTTGACCATGTGGTTGACGATGTCCCAATATTCGTCACGAGACAGCTTGTCTCCATTGGGCTTTCGGATATCGAAGATATCGTGATCACCAGTGAGCGGCCGGTACTCGCCGGTGTTGTAGTCGCGGCCGTACACCACTTTGTCCCGGACTTCGAAGTCCCCGTTGTGGGCATGCTCGGCCATGGGGTCGCGGAATTCGTTCCATTCGTTCAGACGCTGCGCGTATCGATTGCCGATCTCGTCCGCAAGGTGGGCGGGTACCTCCTCGAGTGCCGGCATCTTCGGTTCGAAGTAGCCCACCAGACCGACATGTTCTTCAGGCGCCCCCAGATAGACATCCAGGTCGCTGATGGTCTTGGCTTTGATGTACTTCGACTTGGGCATCGCCCCCTGTTCGAGCCAATGGACCGCGCTCGGCGTTGTGGGGCGTACATCGATGACGTAGTCGAACTGTTCGCAAATCCCTTGGAAGGCGCGCTGGTTGCGCTCCGGCATGCCGTACTCGGTGACGAGTTCGTCCATCGAGACCGGTCGGGGAATCTCTTCCTCGCTACTGTGCGTGACGTGCGCGTCCTCCTCGGACACGTGCGGGGCCTGCGCAGCTTCTTCGGTGTGCCGCTGGTACTCCGGAGCCGTGGGACGGTGATCGCGTCCGCCGGGCTCGCTGCGTGGCGAGGTCTCGGGACCTTCCTGGCCGGTGGAGTGTGGTGAATCCCCCAGGCCCGCCCGCGTTTCGTGGACGTGCTGGGACTGCGAGTCGGCGGGCGCGCCGGCAGGGTGAGGCTCCGGCGCCTGGACCTCGTTGTCGGGACGCGTCTCGTCGGGCAATTTCTGCCCAAGTTCGGCAGGGTGTGTCCCTGGATCGGTTTGCTCTAGTACGTGATGGTCCCCTGTTCCGGCCAAGTCTGATTCACGTGCCACTGCCTCCGTGCCCAGGCCATCGCTCGCGTGAAGGGCTCCGGGCCGTTCAGCAGGCTCGTGCGGGGCTGCCGTGTCCTCTTGTTGATGATCAACCGATGCTCGAGGGTCTGTACTGGGGTTTGACTCAGGGACGTCGCGGTCACCTGATACTCGATCTCCCGGTCCGTCTCCTCTATCCGCTGGAGTGTCACCGTCCAGCGATGAGGATAAATCTGTTCGCCCGGTACTGGTTTCCCCGTCCGAATCGCTTCGTCGTACTGCTCGCCGATCGTTATCGGATGCAGGCTCGGGTGAACGGTCACCACTCCCGTTCGGGCGTTGACCACCAGGTTTGCTTGACCCGGAGTCGGCGGTGGGTTCCCCTCCAACTGTTTCGGGTGACAAACCCAGCCGTACTCGGTCGGGGAGATGCTGAATTTCAGGTCCGGCCGCAGGATGCGGGCCAGATACTCCTCCACTTGGTCCTGTGTGCGGTACTGCTCCGGCACCGGTGATGCCTCCGTTCGGCGCGTTCGGGTCGAGGGCAGTGAACCAGACCCCCGTGGAGTGGTTGGTCATACTGGGTGGCGGCGTTTCCGAGATCGTCCGCTGCTGTGGATCCCACCATAAGGGACCGGCCGCATCCTTCGGGAAGACGACGACGGTGGCATGCGCGCCGCCGCCTGCCCAACTGTTGACGATGAGTGCGGCGGATCCCTCGCCCATTTGGGCAATGTGGTCGTGAAGCCATGAGAATTGTTGCGGGACAGACGTATCGGGATGGTTGTAGCCCCAAGTACTGAAGGCACCACCGAGCCAGTGGAGCGCCCGGTCGTTGCCGGCCTGCTCGGGACCCCTGCTGTCGATAGTGCCGTCGGGTAGCAGGTCGGGCCAACGTGGATGGGCGACTTGCGGATCGCCCAGGAACGACGACAAGGCGGCGAGGCTGTTATCGAGACAGTTATTACTGCGGCCGGTTTCGTGGGGACCGCCGTCGTTGATGAGGTCGCCGTAGGGATTGGTACGAGGGTCTGCGTGGACGAGGAACTTATCGCCGTCGCGCAGTGCGTCTTCAACTGCCCACTGATGCTCGGGAAACTCCAGGTCATCCAAGTAGTGCTCGGTGATAACCCGCGTCTGGGGTAGTCCGGTGACATGGCTTTCGGTGTTGGCGATGGCGATGTCGTTGCTGATTCGGCGTACATCGATCTCGTCGAGGGTGTGGCCGCCGCCGGTGTCGCTCGACAATCCGAGGTGCTCACGCAGATGCTCCGCCAACACATCCGGCGGGGTTTCTCGATTCCACACATGCGGATCCGTGGTCTCATGCGGGTTGCCGATGGATGCCTTCAGATGAGCCTCGGCGGGGTCATCGACGAATTCGAGCTCGACATGGAGACGGTCACCGCTGAGCAATCGATCGCCGGTGTTGAAAACACGATCCGCGGTGGCATGCAGGGAACCGGTGATTTCGCGCAGGTGTTCCGGGGAGACATTCCCGACCTCGTCGAGATGCACCTTGACGGTGAGCGTCGTGAGCTTATCGTCTGGTCCGTAGCTGAAGCGGCGTGTCTCGTATGCCGGTTGGGCGCTGGGCGATCCGCTGTCCCCGGGCGTGACGTCGGTGGCTTTGCTCGCTTCGGCGTTCTGTTCCTTGTAGAAGTCCTCGAACTCGGTTCGAGCCTTGGCGAGGGCAGGATCAGCCTCGACACCTGTGACTTTGTCGATACGGCGACGAATCTCCAGAGGATGTTCGGCACTTGGATGCGGCGGTGTGCTGAAGATGACTGCTGGCTCGATCTGGTTGGCTGGGTCGTACCCCGCGAGGTGATCGGGTGCAGGGTTGTTCGGATCTGTTCCAGACAGCGACTGATCGTTCTTGGCCGGATGGGTTCCAGGTTCCTGGGGGATATCGCCACGCGGTTCAAGTGGGCGCGCGGGTGACGTTGGTCCGTCGGGCGTAGTCGGTGTACTACCGGTGGGCGCCTGTTCGGGGGTAACTTCACGCGCTGAATGCTGCTCGGGAGCCAGCTCCGGCGAGAGCGTGGTCGGCCCGGGTGCGGTGCCAGCCACCCGTGCCGCAGGTTCGGAGCCGACTTGCCGCACTTCGGATTCCGGGGTAACTGCGATTGGTCGTGCTTCGAGCGCGCGATTCGCGACCACAGGCCTGTCCTGCGTTCCGGCTACGATCTTCGGACTGCTGTCTGCGGTGCTCAGGTTCGGCGCCGCGCGTGCTGGGCTTTCTGCAGGCGATGGTCGACTGGGTGCGACTTCTCGGGGTGCGGCGGCCGTATCGGCCGCGCGCTCGGGCACCGTTGCAGGGCGGGCGGATTGGTCCACCGGCGCTGACCGGACGGGGTTCTCCGCCGGCCGTACGGCATCAGCCGGTCGATTCTGCTCGGGAGTATTGGCGCGGGACTCCGAGAGATTCTGCGGTGCATTCGAATTCGGTGCCTCGGCCCGCTTGTCGGTTTCTGCGGCGGGCGCGACTTCTTTCGCCGGTTGCTGGTCGTGGTCGTGCGTGTTTGCCAGGTTGGGTTGGTCGTGCTTGAGATCGGCCTCCGGGTTGGGTTCACGTGGTGTGCCATCGGTGGGCGAGGTTTTAGTCGATACGTTGCTCGGATCCTGCGTTGCGGGGGAGCCGCCATGTCCTTTTCCGGCACTGTGCATGCCACCGAGGGCGCCCATTCCGAGTCCGCCTGCGAGGAGTTGCATGTGGAGTGTCTTGTCGACGTCA
Source organism: Nocardia sp. NBC_01327 (assembly GCF_035958815.1). Classification (NCBI taxonomy): domain Bacteria; kingdom Bacillati; phylum Actinomycetota; class Actinomycetes; order Mycobacteriales; family Nocardiaceae; genus Nocardia; species Nocardia sp. NBC_01327. The sequence goes on from NZ_CP108383.1 coordinate 1,574,497, forward strand.
CCCCAGTTGCCTTTGTCGTAGCGCTGAACTCCGAGTCCGGCCCCGTACATGCCGAGCGCGCCCACCACACCACCCGCACCCCCGGCGGCGAATCCTCCCAACCTGGACGGGAGCTGGGGCAGGGTCTTTTTCAGGAAGCCCTCTGTGAGGCTGTGGACAGGAGCGCCGGCCAATCCTCCTGCGCCCCATTCGAGACTGGTTTGGAAGGTCTGCTTCAGGTCGAAGCCGTCGTCGCGATGACCCATCTCGATCTGGATCGCCTGGATACCTGCGTCGAGCCCCGCCCCCATCCCGCCGGCGATCAGAGCACCCTTGCCCAGATTCAGTGCGGCCGGGACGATTCGCTTGCTCAGCGGAATGACGACCTCACGTGAGAGCGGCTTGGCCAGGGATTCCAATGCGGCCCGGCTGGCAAGCGCGGCAATCCGTTTCATCATCGATTCCGCGAATACCGCCAGCCCCTCTTTGGCGATGGCGAGATAGGCCGGAACGAGCACGTCGCCGTACAGAGATGCCATGAGTGATCCCACGGTCCAGAGCGTGAGGAGCGCGAACGCCTCCTCCTGGATCTTGGTGTACTCGATTGTCGTTGCGGTGGAGCGGGTGTCGTGACCGAGTGAATGAAGGTTCTCCACCAGCTTCTGGATGGAGTAGTCCTTGTTATCGAACAGCGTGGCGAACTCCGCGGAGACCTGTTCGGCGCCAGCGCTTTGGTAGTACTGCGGAACAGCACCCGTGACCTGTCTCAGGTCAGGTTCGAGCCTCTCGAGATCGGTCGCCGCCTTGTTCCAGGCATCGCCGAGTGCGAAGAGCGATTCTTCATCGCCTTTGGGGTAGGCGCTTCCGAAGTTGAGGGCCTCCATGAGCCAACCTGGAAGAAAATCCCCGGCCGCAGTCCAACCTGACACAAATTATCCGTTCTTCACCAGTCAGGTGCTGCGATGCCCGATGGCTTATCGCGCTCCCATTCTTCGACATCCGTGAACTGCGGCGCGGATTCGGTATCAGGAGCCTCGCGGTCGGGCGACCCGGGCGGTGCGGTCGATACGCTGGGCGGAGTCGGGATCATGGCCTGGATATCCGGCATAGCGGGGAAGAGCTCAGAGAGCGTCGGAACTTTGGATTGCTCCTGCTGCAACGCCGCCATGATCTGTTGCGACTTCTGCCGGACAAGGTCGGCTGCGGCCTGAGTCGCGCTGGTCACCGCAGAGGCGATCTCAGAGTAGGTGAGATCGTCTATGTCGTCGGTGAATTCGGTCTTGATCACGACCCCGTCGGCGTTGACCGTAATGGTCACGCGCCGACCACCAGCCGGTGCTGTTGCGGTCAGTCGGGAACGCTCCTGCTGAGCGCGTGCGACTGACGCGAATCCACTTTGGACCATGTCGACCAGCCCCGCCAGCCGCGACTTCTCCGCCTCGTTCGCCATGTTTGCCGGGTCCGTCAGGCTTGGAAAGCGTCGGTATTGTCGGCTTCCGTGGTGTCGAAGGTTGCCGCACCGTCCCGCAAACCGCTTGAATACTGTCGCAGCCGTGTAGCTCTGGCGCTCAGTACCCCTTCAAGGGTAGGTGCACGCTTTGTGTAGCCGCTGTCGCCCTCGGCGAAAGGCTTGCCGAATTCGTCGTCTCCCCACGAGCCGGCGTAGCCCGCAGCAGCTGCTGAGAGCGTCGTCAGAATCGCGTCGATCTGAGTGGCAACACCATCCAGCCCGCTTGCGGTAGCACGCATTCCAGCTACCTCGACCTCGACTTTGCCTGCCATGTCAAACCCCCCGGCGTGATGATCTATGCAAACTTCCAAGGATCATATACGCAGTAGACGACCGCCACACAGACGAACCTGTCTCAATCAGCTTGTGTAGGGGGCGATGTCACGACACCAGCCAGCATCATCTGGTAGAAGGCGCTGTTGATGTCGAATATGTCACTGTCGATCGCCCGCGCCAGTAGCGGCCTTGTGACCGAGCCGATCTCTGCGGCGGCCACCAGATCGGTGACAGCGGTTCGATCTGTTACGCCGTCCACCTGCTCGACCGCATCGGCAGCAGTTTCGCTGGTCCACACTTTGGGCAGCCCAGCACTCAGCATGTCCGGCTCTGGTGATTCGCCGCGGTACCACGCAGTGCCGTCCCACCAATAGCAGAACGAGAGCAAGCCATTCGCCGAACGAGGATTGAGTACGGGATCGGCCACCCAGTCCGGTGCGCCGCGATAGAGCGACGGCATCGGTGCGCCGTCGTTGTATGCCTCGTCCAACTGCGGCGCATTCCACACTCCACCTGACAGCACGGCTCGACCTCCAGGCAGCCGATACAGGGTCGAACCGCTTCGTGAGCTTCCTTCGAACCAGCCGAGCGCAGCCGTAATTCGTGGTCCCCAAGATGAGTTCGCACCCACACAGGCGCCGGAAATCACGGACCACCGCGCCCACAGCAGGTGAAGAGGCGGCAATTCGGCCGAAACGGGAAGCGCCGCTATCCCGCTGGCGCGGTCGGCCGCCGCCTGGGTGAACGCAGCACCTGGTGTACGGACGTGGCGGCCTTCATGGCCGATGTATGCCGCGAGCCAGACCGGTAGACGCTTACGCGGATAGGTGGCCAGATCGGCCTGATAGGCCAGCGCGGGGAACAGGTGTCCATCAGGGAAAGGCTCTGCACCGTAGTCGTATTCGACCTCCATGTCACCGGCGTTCGTCAGCACTACCAGAAACCGCCACCAAGGCCCGTCGCCTTGCGACGCCGATCGGTGTCGATGTTCCCGCAACAGCTCGATCACCCTCGCTGACGGCCGAACGCGCGCGACCCGATCTTCGTCGGAGACAACCAGCTCCGCTGTCTCATCGGAGACTGTCAATGCGAAGGCGGCATCGAGGCGATGCCAGCCGTGTGTCAGCAGGCCTCTGAGCTCGACGGCGATCAGATCGTCCAAATCTATCGGTATCGGGACAGCCTCGGATTCCGGCACTGGAGCAGGCTCTGCTAGCGCGAACCCCACGTCTGGAGACATATGGAGTGCTGCGCTGGACTTGGAATCAGCGGGATCGATGCCAACTTGCAGTCGGTGGCTGGACTCGTCGTGCACCGGTCGACCGTACTGCGCGACAGCGCCCACCGGATAGGTTGGTGTAGGGCGTACCAGTGGCGACGGGTGCCGCTGGTACGGCAAGATGGGGCGCGACTGCAGCCTGATGGTCCAGGTTTGTTCCGGTGTGCAAGAGTCGTGAGTGGGGAGGTCGCGAAAGTGGGCGGCGACAATACACCTTCAACAGTTTCGTTCGATCCGGCGGTGGCTAATAGTGCGCTGGCTGCGTGTGGAGACTTGATCGGTCAGATATTGAAGATCAAGGAAACCTTGAATTCCACCAACGATATTTCGGACTTCGCGGGTCCTATTGGCGTGTTCGACTCGGGGCACCTCTGGGCTGAAGGTTATCGGAAGCTCGGCGCGGAGATGACCGATATCCTTGAAACTCAACACCAGATAGTGGCAGGTCTGGCCAACGCTTTCAAGACTTCGGTGAAGCTGTTCAAGTATGCCGAAGATACTTCTGTTGATGATTTCTTGAATGCTGCGGTCAACGACAAGCCCAGCGATAAGCTTCTGGTGGATAAGCCGACTTCGGATGCAATACTGAAGAATGTTCCTAAGGTGGATCCGGTAGAGAAATGGCAGAAGAGCGGTGGTAAAAGCCCGTCCAACCGTAAGGTTCATGCCTACGATTACGACACCGATTTCAAGCCACCGGCCTCGTCGGATCCCAGTAGGGTTGCAATATGGCCTGAGAATCCATTCTCGAAGAGTTGGAACGATCTTTATCAGCTTGGGCAGAGCATAGTCCCTTCCAGGGTCCCTGCTATTGCTGCAGACTGGGGACTGATGAAGGATGATTTGAACAAGGCTGTCGATAACTTCGAAGCAGTAGTAAATGAACACAAGTTCAGGGACGTCTGGAGTAGTTGGTCGGCAACGCAGGCACTTGCCGCTGTCGATAAATTCAAGACCGATGCGCGGGCCCTGACGGCGAAGTTGGGAGACGTCGAGACGGGTCTTTACAAGGCTGCTGGTCAACTGAATTCAACCCGGGAACGCATGCCCACGACTCCAGATCAGCCGAAGATTGCATCCAATAATCACGGCCGATATATGGCGACCGATAAAAATAGAACCTTTTCCGAGGCCACCTCTGATGCGGTAGCGCTGGACCTGATAAGTGATTATCAGTTTGCGTGCGAATCATATTACATTGCCGGTATTGAAGGTTATAACGGGACGCTTGTGGCATTGCCGAAGCCGGAAATGCCGAATTTTCCCACTGTGCCCGTGATCGAAACTAAAGTGGATACTAAGGTTGACACCAAGGTGGATCCGAAAACCACAACTACCGGAGGCTCTCCGAGCGCTGAAGATAGTTCCGCAAAGACTACTTCCCTCCCGGTGAATGACAATCCAGATAAAGACAAAATAACGGACGATTCTAATAAACAGGTTCAGAATCAGGATCCAGCGAAGACGACCACGACCTCTGATCAAACCCTCTCGACCGTAGCCTCAACGATTTCCTCGGCGGTGCAGTCTCTCGCGCAGCAAGGAACGTCGTTGGCCGAGTCGTTGGCGTCGACGGCTTCAACATTGATCCAAGATTTGCAGAAGGCCACCACTACGACACAGACGACGCAGACAGCGCAGGACACGGCGCAGCAACTCGAGCAGCAGCTCGCCGCGTTGACGAATTTGCAAACCAATCCGATCGATGCAGGTTCGCCAGGCGGTGGTTCGCCCGCGTCGCCGGGCGGAGGTAGCCCGGTTGCAACTGTCACCAGTGACAAGAACCCGCAAAGTCGTCTCTTCCCGCGGGCCGGTCTCGCTACGGCCGGAAGTAGCGAGGAGGTGTCAACCGCACGGGCCGGATTGGCGGCGACCGGAACGAGCACCACATCGGGTACCGGTACCACCGGTTCTTCCGGTTCTCCGATGGGGTCGGCAGGGCAGGGCGCGAGTCAGGGTGCGGGTAAGGAACATAAGCGCGCTGAATACTTGAGGGCCGGTGCGCACCTTGACGAGCTGTTCGAGGCGCCTGCCGCAGTTGTCCCGGTCGCCGAGAAATGAGCGCTTCCTTGCATTTCGAAGATCTCGAGTTTGTCGTGCTGTGGGAGCAGATCACTGGTGACCGTATGCCGCCGCCGTTCATTTTCACCAGTCGTACGCCTATGTACTACGACTTCCTACGTGAGAAGCGCAGTGCGGCCGAGCGTGTGGAAGCTAGGTGGGATGGTGCCCTCGGCAATCTGGCGGAGGTGATGGCTGAGCCGGATATCCGCATTGTCGTCAACGGCTTCGACGGTCGTGACCTGAAGCATGCTGACGGTCGAGTCCGCATGATGGCGCTCCGTCGAGCTGGTCGCGGCTATCTACTGAAGCAGCTTCCGGGCGAAACCTATGTGCACAGCGGGGGATTCACGGCGGTGGAATGCGATCCACTGTCACTGGCGGAAGCCGTGGTCGACGCGTTGCCTGAAGTCGGAGCTGGACGGCAGGCGGATGTGAAACTGGATGGGACCCAAGGCAGTGACTATGCCGACGACGATATTGGGCGAACAATCATCGACGACGTTTTCGAGGACGCAGCAGTCCAGCGCACAAAGAGGTTTCTCAACTCCTCCGTAGTCTGTGCGGGCACTATCGAAGTCATCCAGGGGCACTCCAAGTTTGGGCCCCGCGGAATCACCGAACATCTGCTCGAGTGGAGAGATCTCGAGGACGATGGTCGGTACGTCATCGGGGGAGAGCCGCCGTTCATAGCGGCTGCAGTTGATTCGTCGCGTTTGACCAATGCAATCAACGTTCGGGTGGCTGCGGTCGTCAGGGCGATCCGGGACGAGCGTGGGATACTCAGCGGTTCCGAGTAGGTCCATGTCTGCGCGACGGCCGTCGAATACAGCTGGTGCCCTGGAGCATCGTATGGTATCTCTACGCATAGCTAACTGGGAGGGGAGCTTTCAATGACCGACGCGGGGGCGGCAGGGTCGGACGCTGCTGAGCAAGGGTGGGCTTCGGTTGGGGCGGCTACGCCTTCCGGGTCGATTCGGGTGAAGACCACCGAGCAAGGTCTGCCGCTGGCTGTGAAGGTTGATCCGGCTGAGCTGCATCGGGATCCATCGCAGTTGGCTGGGGAATTGCTGCGGCTGTGTCAGCGGGCTGCTGCTCGGGCGGGACTGGCGCGGCGGAAGCAGATGGAAGCGGCTGGCATGAGTGCGGCCGCTCTGGCGGCCACCGGTTTGCCCACTGAAGCTGAAGTCGCTCGGCAAGAGATTGTCGAGGAGCAGGACTACGATACGGAGCCGCAGAGCTGGCTTCGGACTGTGTGAGGAGGGGACACGTGGTCGGGTCTATGGATGAGCTCGAGGAACGGGTCAAGCGGCAGCTGTACAGGTTTCAGGATCTTGCGGAGCAGATGGCGGCGGTTCGGGGGCGGGAGACGTCCGAGGACGGCGCTGTGATGGCCGAGGTGGACGGGAACGGGGCGCTGCAGGATCTGCAGTTCAGCCATGCTGTTTCGCGGATGTCTCCGGAGGAATTCGAACGGGTCGTGGTGGCGACGGCGGCCGCGGCTGCGCGCGAGGCGTTCACGCGGCGGGCCGAAGTGGTCGATCGGTTCAATGAGGAGATGTCCGGTTAAGCCGGTCTGTTAACGCAATCTTGAACCAGAGTTTGCGTCATGTGCTCTGGCACAACCAATTTCGTGCTTGTAATATCTGTCAAGATCGATGCACCTGGGAGGGACCAGCGATGGCTGATTACGTGAAGGCGGACTTCGGACCCATCTTGGAGTACGGCACCACGCATGCGGGGATTGCGGCGCAGGTCGCAGGGGCAGCCGCGGCGGACTCGGCCGGTGCCATGGCTTCGGCAATCCCGATGTTCGGGCTGATCGCGCAGGATTTCCTGCTCGCATTCGCCGGCGCACAGGGTTCCTATCTGTCATCGGCAGCGGAAATCGCTGCGGTGCACGGGGAAACCGCGGTCAGCGCGCTCTCGGCGGTCGGCGCGTACTCCACCACCGAACTGGCCTCAGCGACAAGCTTCCTCAGCGCCCTGTGACTGAATCTGTCGGCTCGGTCACCGCGACACCGAACCCCACCGTTCTGGACGTACTGCGTACCAGTCCGGTTGGGGCGCTGGTGGATACGCCGGTATCGGATGTGATCAGCGGGCTGGGACTGCCGCAATTGCCGCAGCTTCCCGCGATCAGCCTGCCGGATCTGTCCGGGCTGCAGATGCCGACGCTGCCGACGATCGATCTGTCGACGCTCATCCAGCCGGTGATCAGTCTGCTGTCCGCATTCGGTACCGGCGCGGCGAGCATGGGCACCGAGCTCATTTCGATCTTCTCCTCGGTCGCGAAGGCGCTCACCTCGGCGGTGGACTCCAGTCAGCAAGCGACGAGCGCGGTTTCGAGCAGCTGGCAGGGTGATGCGGCGAAGTCCGCTGAGAACAAGAGCCACCAGGTCGAGTCCGACGCTCCGAAGGTTGTCGCACAGGGCGATCAGCTGAAGGCGATCCTGCTCGAGGCCGAACGAGTGGTCGCGGAGGGCTATGCCGAAATCAGCGGGGTCATTTCGGGATTCATCAGCTCGGTGATCGCCGGCGGTGTCTTTCTGTTCTCCCCGCCGGGCATCCCGTTCCTGATCACTCTGGCAACGAATGCGATCACCGACGCCGGTGTCATCGCCGCCCGAACCCGGGGCGAGCTGACGGTGAACACCGCCCAGGTTGTCTCGGCCGGAATGAAGATCCCGATCACCGGCGCGCCCAATGTCGGGGATCTCGCCAATCTGGCGAACCAGGTCACCCAGGCGGTACAGCCGTTCCTGAGCGTCGGTTCGACGGCCGTCGAGAAGGTCGCCGAAAAGGGCGGCGAGGTGGTGTCTTCCAGCTCGTCGGCGCTCAGCAGCGTCGGTACGGCCGGTCAGCAGCTCGTCAGCGCCCTGACCACATCGAACACCAATACCGATACATCCACGACAGCCAACAAGACCACCACCACAACCAACACCGATAAGACGACCGACGGAAAACCGCTCGACACCACCACCGTGAAGACGGATGATTCGACCGGCGGGGGCGGCGGGGGGATTCCGAACGGCATGCCGATGGGGGCGGGGCTGGGATCGAATCCGCTGAATCCCTCTTCTGGAGCAAAGCTTCCGACGGCCGAGGGGCTCGGTTCCGGTTCGCCGATCTCGCGTGCAGGAGCACAAACCGAACCTGTTCAGTCCCGCTCCACCACGAGCATGCCTGGCATGTCCTCGGGCGCGGGTCTGGCGAACAAAAACGGAGACGAAGAATCGAGCGGTGAGCGTACCGCTCTGGTCACCGGCGCACACGGCGACGAAGTGGTCGGCGTTATCGAAGGCGTTTCCATCCCGGTGGTCGGCGCGGTCGAGGCCGTCGACGAGCCACCGGACAAAGCGCTCACGCTCTGACGGTGAATATGCAGTGAATGCAGGGGATAGAGGAGGATTGGCATGAGCACCAATGAATTCGAGGGCGTGCGTTTCGACGCCACGACCGCATTGCAGGCCGCCACCCAGCTCGATGCGCTGGCCGACCGGATCTCCGGTGGGATGACGGTCGAGCAGGCGAAGCTCGATATCGCACCCGCGGGTGCGGACGAGGTCTCCGTGCGGGCGGCGCAGACGCTGAACTCGGTCGCCGCCTCATTCCAGACGTCCGGTGGCGCCGGCGTGGACGAGGTCCGCAAGCTGGCCTCCGCGCTGCGCGCGCAGGCCGGTCAATTCGGGCAGGTCGAGGAGCAGAGCGCCCTCGGCTTCGCATCACCGACGGTCTGACCGGACCGTATTCGATGCTGGAAACGACGAAACCCGGCTTCACCGGGACGGTCTGGGAAGCCAGACCGCCCGAGCAGCTGGCCCGAGACCTGGTGACGGGGGCGGGCGCAGTGCCCGCCGCCGAGGCCGGTCTGGCTTGGGCGCGCCTCAGCGCGGGTTTCGGCGCAGCCGCACTCGAATACGAACATATCCTCGAAATCCTCGACAGCGCTTGGGAATCGAAGAACAGCAAGCCGTTCATCGAACGCATTCGGGCGCTGCGCGACTGGCTGGCTTCCTCGGCGGCGGATGCGGCGGCTAATGCCGCGCAGGCCGAAGCGCACGCTGCCGCATACGAAATCGCGAAATTGGCGATGCCGGATGCGAATGACGTCGAGCAGATCAAGCACCTCAAGGAGCTGCTCGAGCAGCTGGGCACGGCGGTCGGAGCGCCTATGCTGGCCCAGGTCGCCCAGACCGATACCGCCGCGGATGAGGCGAAAGCCGTTGCGGCGCGGGTGATGCGCACGTACGAGGCGGCGACGGAATCGCTCGCGACGCCGTGGGAGCATCAGGCTCCGCCCGAGATCACCGCGGGGATGGACACCGGAGGCAATCAGGTGCAGGCGGTGGACCCGGATGCGGGCGCCACCACTCCCGAGATGCCCGGCATGCCGGGGTTCCCGATCGGGCCGATCGACATCGCTCCGATCAAGACGGAGTTCCGAGTGCGCGGCAATGCTCAAGAGAATGAGGGCATCTCGGAAAAGGTTGTGACACAACCGGTCACGGTGCAAACAGGCTCCTCGATGCCGATGGCTCCCGCCGCGGCGGCCGGCGGCGGGGACGGCGAAGACGAACACGTCACCCGCTCCGGACTTGCCGGCGCTCCCAGTGATGCCGAACTGGGGCTCACCTCGGGCATGCAGGTCGCACCCGCGGTGCTGGGTGGAGTCGATCCGAACGCACAGCGCGTGCCGGTGGATATCGCGTTCAATGCCGCGAGCACCGGAGTCGAAAGCGCGAAAGCCGCCGCGCCTGCGACGGGTGAGGGAGCTTCAGCATGACGACTCTCACCAATGACAGCGTGGTCACACTCGCCGCGCAGCTCGGCGTGCAGACCCTGCCGCTGGTCTTATCGGTAGGGCCGCAACAGGATTCGTACGACGAACTGGCCCTTGCGCACGAGCAAGCGCGCGCCGAGCTGCTTGCCGCTCGCGTTCTGGATCCCCGCGGTGATGTCGAACCGGGCATAGCCACAGCGCTGTTCGTGCTCGCGCAGCCGGATCGTGAACTGGCAGTGCGTATTTTCACCGGCGACGGTCAGGTGCGGGTATGCCTGGCACGGCGCGGTGAAGAGCATGTGCTGGCGGTCCGGCGAGGCGACAGTATCGAGATCCGATCCCTGTGGTCGGACGGATCGGGTGAATCACTCGCCCGCCCGGTACTCGATGCCCTCGGTCCCCACCCGCCCGCGGACGTCGCCAGCTTCAGCGCCCTGTCTTCGGACCTGGCCGAACGCTTCGACACCGCAATGACTTCGGAGGATTACGCGAGCTCCGTCTACAGCCTCGGCGTCCCCGACACCGATGCCACGCTCTACGGCCTCGCACTCTCCTCCTGCCATTCCTACGCCGAAGCGGTGGCCTACGCCTACGCCGACGGCGTCACAGACCGATCACCCGGAGCCGTCGTGGTGTACGACACCGCACGAGGCCGCATTGTGGCCGCCCCGGGGGTCGCACCGGATCAGCAAGTCTGGTCCACGTTGACACCGGGCAGTGATCACCGTGTCGCGCAAGCGATTGCGGGGCTGATCGAATCGCTGCCTGGGGGGAGGTGGCTGCCGTGATCCGCGTATGACCAGGGCAGTCGGTCCATTCCACAATCGGTGATGCTCAGTCGCATCACCTGCTGATCCCACGAATAGGCAGAGGTACAGACGATGGTTGCATCCGAACACGAAGTTGCCCAAAAGGCGCAGACCCACATGGCCGACGTGGTTACCACGATCAAGGCCATCCTCGACAAGGTTACCCAGTCCGTGGACGCCGCACGGAAGGGCTGGCAGGGCGATGCGAACGCGTCGTTCGTCACCGCTACCTCGAACTGGGATGGCGAAGCTGCGCGGCTGAACGGAATCCTCAACGACATGCAGGACAAGGTCGGCCAGGGCACCATCCACTTCCGGAACATGGACTCCGAGAACGAATCCGGTTTCAAGACCCTGACCAATCTCGTCTGATCTGACTCAGCCGACCGCACCGCTTCGATACTCGAGAAGGAACTGACGTGCTTTACGACGCAAATACGATGAACGAACTGGCCAGCACGCTGAAGGACTACTACGGCCAGCTGCAGATGTCGAGCAGCGACCTGCAGGATGCCTCCAAGCAGCTGCAGGCCGCGTGGACGAATGAGAACACCGGCCAGTCGAACTCGGCGTGGACCGCCTTCGCGGCAGTCAAGGGCAAGTGGGACAACGAGTTCGGCGACACCATGACGACTCTCAACCGCGTCGCCGCGGAGGTCGAGAACGCGCTCGGCCGCGCGCTCGGCGCCGACCAGAAGATCGGCGACGGTTTCACCTCCTGAGGAGAACGAACAGCTCGACGCAGCGCACTCCTCCGCACGGAGGAGTGCGCTGCTGTCGGATGTCGCCCGGTATTCTCATGCGTGAAGATCTTGCTCCCACGGAGGATTAGTTGCCAGCCCAATTGACCACTCGTGCCCAGGTCAATGGGTACCGTTTCCTGCTGCGGCGTCTCGACCACGCGCTGATTCGCCGCGATGTGCGTATGCTGCATGATCCGATGCGATCGCAATTTCGGTCGCTGATGGTCGGCGCGGTACTGGCCCTTCTGGTTGTGGCGGGCGCGACCATCCTGGCTTTCATCAAGCCGCAGGGCTCTATCGGCGATGCAAATATCGTGATGGGCAAGGACAGCGGCGCACTCTATGTCGTGGTGCGGGACAAAGACGACAAAACCAAGATGACAATGCACCCGGTGCTGAATCTGGCCTCCGCACGCCTGATTTCGGGAACCAACGAGAGTCCGACATCGGTCAAGGACAGCAAACTCAATTCGGTACCGCGCGGCCCGATACTGGGTATTCCAGGGGCTCCGGCGGCTCTCCCCGGTTCCAGCCAAGGCGATCGATCACAGTGGACGCTGTGCGATGCCGTGCAGCTGTCGGCCACCGGCGGCTCAGCTTCCTCGGCGGGTTCGATAACCACCGCCATCGCGGGTGGACTCGAACTCAGTGCACGGATCAAGCCTGCCGACGCCGGCACGGCGCTCTTTGTTCGCAAGGGCGACAAGACGTATCTGATCTACGATGGCAAGCGCGCTGAGGTCGACTCGCAGAACACCGTCATGACTCGCTCCCTGAACCTGACGGGACAGCGCCCGAGGCCGGCGACAACCGGTCTGCTGGGTGCCGCTATCGAAGTGCCGCCGCTGGTTTCGCCGACGATTCCGAACGCGGGCTCGTCCGGCCCAGGTCGGCTCAACGGCATGCCGGTAGGCGGTGTAATCAGCGTCGCAGGGCTCGGCAGTGTGGATAAATCGGAGCTTTACGTTGTGCTTTCCGATGGCGTACAACGTATTTCGGCATTCACCGCCCAGATGATCCGAAACTCCAACTCGCAGGGCATGGACGAGATCAAGTCGGTGCCGCCGGATCTGCTCGACGGCATCCCGGTGGTGCACTCGCTGCCGGTCGACGACTTCCCGGCCGCGGTACCGAAGATCATTTCCGCGGAGGACAATCCGATTGCCTGTATCTCCTGGTCGAAGACCAAGGCGACCGGTTTGATGGAATCCGATGCGGCCGAGGGCCCCACCGACCGCTCCGCGATCTCGGTGCTCGTTGGCACCCGGCTCCCTCTATCTGAATCCGCAGTACCGGTTACGCTGGCTACTGCCGACGGCACGGGCGACCGCATCGACAATGTCTACGTCCCGCCCAGCAGCGGTGAATTCGTCCGTTCCACCGGCCTGGAACCGGGCAGTCTGCGCCGGGACAGCCTTTTCTATGTGGCAGACAATGGAATCCGCTACGGCATACCGGATCTGCAGACCGCCCAGATTCTCGGTCTGGGCACCACGCCCCGGCTCGCTCCGTGGTCGGTTATCGGGCAGCTCGTTACCGGGCCCACCCTGAGCAAGGCGGATGCGCTGGTCAGTCGCGATGCGCTGCCGACTGGCCAATGACGTTGGCCGGCAGACGAGTTCGGATTATTTTACGGTTGCGTGCAGGATCGGGAGCAGCTTTTCGAGCAGCACTTTTTCTGAGCCTGTCGACCACTCCGTCAACGCGGCAACGGCCTGCGGATCATCGAGGACGATGACAGTGGCAGTGCTGGCGGTGACGGCGGCCGGAAGATTCACAAGGCTGCCGCCGCCCGCATCGGCATCACTACGCACGGCTAGTACATAGCCTGTGTCCACTCCGGACATCGCGTCATACTGAGGAAATGTTCCGGAGTTGGCTGGCCGGGGGTTGGGCTCATTACCCTGACTGTTGAACTTCGGGTTGTAGGTGAATCCCAGATCCTCGAAGAACTTTGCCTGAGGGCCTGGTTTCAAGTCGACGCTCATCGAGGGGTCCTGGCCGTGCTGGCCCCAGATATTAACGGCCCCGATGAATTTCCCGGCAAAGGCGGGATTCTGTGCACGAGCCTCGGATACCGACGTCGGGGCGACTACACCCGATGCGGTGGAAGCCGCAGAATTGTGCTGTGTGGCCCACACTCCCACACCTGTGGCCAGAGCGATCGCCGTCGCGGCAACCGTCCCTATGAGTACTCCACGCCGGGGGTGGTTCGGTTTCGAATCGACCGAGTCGCCCGATTCAGCGAAATCATCGTTTGCTGAGTCGTTCCCAGTCCGAGCTCGGAGTGCCGATGGTTCACTCGCACCGATCACGGCGGGTCGATGCTGTGGCACGGTGTCCATCGAGAGGTCGGAAACCCCGTATTCGAGAACAGATTTCAAAGCGGCGGTGAAGTCGTGACAGGTCTCGAACCGGTCCGCCGGGTTCTTAGCCATGGCCACGGCGAGCACTTTGTCGATATCGGCGGGCAGTGTGGGGTCTACGGCAGTGAGCCGAGGCGGAGGCTCGTGCAGGTGTCCGATCATCACCATGGCCGGTTGGTTTCCCGGATAAGGGTTTTGGCCGGTGGCGAGTCGGAAGAACGAGCAGGCGAGGCTGTATATATCGGCGCGATGGTTCAGCCGCTCCCCGCTCAGTTGTTCAGGTGAAGCGTAGGCGATAGTAGCGACGAAGGCGCCGGCCTGAGTGAGCTCATTCGTGTCGTCAGTGGATTTGGCTACACCGAAATCGGTGAGTAGTACCCGCTCTTCGCCGTGGTCACCGGTTGAGAGCAGGAAGTTCGCAGGCTTGACATCACGGTGCAGCAGACCGCGGCGATGCGCGTGATCGAGTCCCCGGCCGACTTCGGTCGTGATGTGCAGCGCGCGCCACGGCGTCATCGAGGTCGACTTCTGCGCGGCGGCATCCGCCGCGTCGATACCGTTGACGTACTGCATGGCGATCCACAATTGGCCGTGGTCCTCGCCGCGGTTGTAGATCGAGACGATATTCGGATGGTCCAGTGCGGAAGCCAGATTCGCCTCACGCTCGAAGCGCGCACGGTACTCGTCGTTGGTGCTGAACTGCGGGCTGAGCACTTTGAGTGCATCCCAGCGCGGGAGTTCCGGGTGCTTGGCCAGATACACCGTGCCCATGCCACCTGTGCCCAGCACGCGTTCGATGCGGTAGCCGCCGACGATGGAGCCCGGTCCGATACTCATGTGGATTCCTTACAGGTACTGACTGTTGGCCAGCAGGGCATACTGTGCGGCGGCACGCTGATGGACATCCGCCAACTGCGCGCCGGCGACGCGTGCGACGTAGCGGTCGTAGCGCAGAGTGCAGATGAAGCGGTCGGGCTCGTCCCAGTAGTTGTTGTAGCTGTCGCGCTTAGGCTTCGGGTTCTCGGCGCAGGCGACGTCGGGGACGTTCGCGGGCTTGTCTGCCGTACCGGTCATGAGGCCGTTGATTCCAGCCCATAAAGCGGTAGCGGCCTTCGTGTCAGGGGTTCGCAGTAGTAGCGCACCTTTCTGGGCAGTGGCAATTCGATCCACTCTGTTGTCGTCGAGCAGTCGCTTCCAGGCGACTTGATCATCGACATAGTGCAGGTAACCGCGAGGTGTCCGGGTCGCTTCGGCGTCCGCGTCTGGACGAAGGAGTTTGTCGGGGTGCAGGGTTCGGCGCAGCATTGCGTAGGGGTCGTAGTCCAGGAACAACACTTCCCTGGCAGACAGCGGAGGAGTTTGGTCGAGCAGCGGTACTTGCGCGGCATACACCTTCTCGATGAGATCCTTCAGCCCGGCGAGCTCAGGTTTCGGCAGCTGAACGAATACATTTACGACATACTGGCCGTAGGCGAGGGTGGCAACCATCGATGGAATGCCCTGCCGCCAATGAGCTTTAGCGCTCGGATACTTGTCCAGGGTGATATGCGTGTTCAGGTCGGCTGCCACGTCGAAGTCGGCTGCCTCCATTTGTGTGGCGGCCGACTCGGCCTCTTGCGCGCTCGGGAACTGCAGCGCGGTGATATTGAAGGAGGTGGCATCAGGATCCGTATGCCCACCACCGAAAGGATGAAAGATGCCGTAGGCACTTGGGTCGCCGGTGTCGGGCAATGGACGAGTGCTGGCCGATGCGCTGTAGCCGAACATCATGTTATTGCGCTCCGCCACCGGCTCGGTCACACTCGCAAGCACAGAAGATATCGACCCCAATGTGGTGATGGACCATTGCATGACGCCATGGGCAAAACTGGGATCGACGTCCGGACCTGTTGCGACTGCGTCCGCCAGCCGCGCGACCGCGAGTTGCTCCCCACTGAGAGCCTCGTGCCGGTACGTGCCTCGGAGGTCGGCAGGGATGGTCGGATAGGTACCGACCGCGAGCTTCCGCACGTCGATCTCGCCTGCGACAGCCGTTCCGTCCGTACTGCTCCCACAGCTGGCGAGCACTGCTGAAGTCAAGACGAACGCGAGTGCGCTGAAAGCCACTCCGGCAGTGCGGCGGCGATTGCTGAAGAACTCCACTGCTGCCCCTATTTGCTGTTGGCGAGAATCGCGTACTGCGCCGAAATACGCTGATACAGATCTTGTTGCTGATCGGACCAGATTTCGATGGCATAGCGCTGGTAGGCGACGTAGCAATGAAAGTTGGGAACGAATGGTCTACGTTCGTAGTATTTGCTGCATCGCGCCGTCGGCAGTCCGGGCGGTGGGTCGACTCGCTGCTGGAATCTATCGATAGAGATCTCATCGACGTAGGTTTGAGCGGCTGCGGCGTCACGAGTGCGCACCAGTCTTCCGGCACCGTAACTCACGAAATCCACCCCGGCTTTTTCGAATCGCGCCGGGGCTCTGTCGGGATCGTCGACCTTGTGCAGGGCCCCGTGCCGGTCAAGTGTTCCGTCGAAGGGGTAAGCGGTGTTGTCCCCCGTCGGCAGTGGCAACGTCAGCCGGAGCATGCCTTGCGGGTCGGTTGGAAGGGACGCCAGTTTATCCGGGAAGGTCGGCTGGAAGGACTTCAGCCGGTCGGCCGTGACGGTGATCGCCTTATCGGAGAGCGCCCGCAGACTAGCTTGGTCGGATACTTTCAGAGCGCTGTTCGCCTGATCGCTGACGAGGGTGATAATGACGAATTGTCCTGTCGCATACCAGGACGCGAGCTCCTGATACTTGGGGATCCAGGAGAGGTGCGCGGTCGGGTACTGAGTGGATTGTGCTGGCTCAGTGCTGTCGTTCGTGCCGAAACGATTGTCGAACCCGCTTCGAGCGAGGGCCGTTGCGGCTGAGCCGGCGGCGTCTGCGGTATCGAAGATCATGACGGCATCCGTGAGTTCGGTCGCGATGTAGCTGTCGTCGTTCGACTGTCCCGAAGTGGAGAAGCCCGCGACCAATCCTGCCGTGTTGGCCGAGAAATCAGTGATGTTGAAATAGCCGAATACCGGGTCACCGGCGAAGGATTCGACATCCACGAAGGGGTGGGTAAAGGAGGAGTGGTACCGCAGTGATGGGTCGACCTCCTGTGGCAGCGGCATGATGTTGCCCAGTCGTAGAGCCTCCATAGTCCGGGCTGTGCGTGCCGGATCTTTGAACACCCGATCCTGCGGCCTCGACGAGTAGCTGCCCACATTGAGCTTGCTCAGATCGACCGGATTCTCCGCAGCCGCAACCGATTCGGAGCCACACCCCGAACTCGCCAGTACGGCAATCGTGAAAACCGCACCCATCGTGGTGCGTAGTCGCAATCGGGCCGACCCCCGCCGGTTCCCCAAGCCGTGCCGCATCTACTGCCCGCCCCCACTGATACCGCTTGCTGATCTTCCCTCGTTCTAGTGTGCAAAGTGTACTGGTCGTACGGTTCGACTGTGCGCCCGTCAAGGTCGCCCCGGCTGCCCTTGGATGGCGGAACCCACACCGATCACGATAGATTCGCCCCGTCTGCTCACGACACGGTGGAGTCCATCGCGCTGTGCCGGCGACGCTGTGCATTATGGGGCGAGGCTGTCGGGGCGGCGCCGCTGGACCGGTTCTTGCTGGTCCGGTACTGGTACGTCGATTGCTTGGAGGCAGTTCGTGGGGGCGTTACGGGGGAGTCTGACGGCTCTGTTGATGGCGGTTGCGCTGGCGGCAACTACGTCGTGCGGGTCCGATTCCGGTGCCGCAGCGGCGGAACCGCCGGTTGATCTCGGCAAGCTCGACGTGGGCAGCTTTCGATCCGCGCCTGAGGACTACGCGCCGCCGCAACCGGTATTCGTGGCGCGGGTCTTCCAGGCGGAGCGGTTGGGTGATCTGATGCCGCTGCCCTCGGAGATCGACGCGGGCTTGAAACTCAACGATTCGACTGACGTGCATGCCTTCCTGGCACCCAGTGACGGCGGGCACAACAGTCCGATGTTCGGGTGGGTGAAGCCGGACGGGTTCGATGACCTGGCAAAGGGTTTCATCGCAGGCTTCGCTACCACAGGCGAAACCGAAGAGGTCGGTTATCGCCTATCCGTATCTGCGCTGATGTTCGAGACCGATGTGCAAGCGCGAGCGGCGCAGGCCGCTCTGGCGCAGCGCGGCCCGGATGCCGGGGCAAGTTCGTTTGCGCAGGCCAGGTCGCCGAGTCATCCGGATGCGAATGCCTACTGGATTCCTGATGTGCAGGCGCTCGTTTCCTTCTATGCAACAGGCAAATTGGTGCTCGTCACTACGGTCCAGGACCAGGAGAACGTCACGCTGAAGGTCTCGGATCAGGGATTGCTGGAGTCGCTCGCGGACAAGGCGATCACGGTCACCTCCGAGAAAGTGAAGTCGTTCGAGCCGACGCCTGCCGCGAAACTTGCCGGTACGCCGCTGGATCCCGATGGGTTGCTGCGGATTTCGCTGCGGCGGCCGAAGGGCGATTCGTTCATGAATATGCCCGGCGTATACGGCGCACACGGCTACCTGCAGCTGCGCGAGGACCCCGATAAAACCGGCCGGACCTTCGAGCGGTACGGAGTCGATCGGGTCGTCTCCGATGCGGGCTTACTGCTGCGTACTCGAGATGCCAAGTCCGCCAAGGAATATTTCGACAACGAACTATCCGACAAACACCTGGTCACGGCCGACTCGCCACCAGGTCTGCCCAATGCGCGGTGCCAGAAGTATCACGGACCCGAATACGGTGCGATCCCGTACTACTGCACTGTGACGTTCGGCCGATATGTGGCGCAGATGTGGGGCGAGCAGCTACCCGAGGTGCACCAGCGCATTTCCGCCCAGTACGCCATTCTCGCCCGGAACAAGTAGGCGGTACCCGATGAAAACGCATGCTCGTCGATTCTGGTTACTCGCGCTCGTAGCCCTGTCCACTGCCCTGCTTACCGGCTGCGGCAGTGTTTCGGGGACGCCGGTGGCCGGTGAGATCGATATCAGGAAACTGGATATCGGCACCTACCCGATCGATCCGTTCGACTATCGCGCGAACTACAATCCGACGCCGGATAACAACCAGGCCCTCGCCATTATGCGACTGGCCGATCATGTCGCAGACGGGCTGGAGATCGATCCGAGCCTGAAATTCGGGCGCAGTGGGCGGGCGATCACGCAGATTTCGGATATCGACTTTCTGATCAGCGAGGCCGAGGTCCCAGCGGTCGATCGAAACCATATGACGTTCGGCTTCTCGATGTCCGCGTCTACGGCGGAAGCCGCTCCGGACAACAGTTCGCTGCAGCGCGATGTCAATAAGGACGAGGACGGAACCGCGGCAGCAGACGGTACGATCGTGGATCTCAGCGTCATACAGTTCCCGGATGCCGGATCGGCCACCAAGGCCGCCCAGGAGATGGATGCGGCGGACTTCGCGGTGGCGGATACCAATGTCGCGGTCAGTCTGGATGGGTATCCAGATGCGAAAGCCCACTGGCGGCCCGGTATTCCGACGTTGGGTGCGACCCTGGCGCACGGCAGCTATGTGATCGCCACCTTCGTGAAGAGTCCCGCGCCCGATCTCGGCCCACTGACGGATATGACCAGGAAGGCGCTGGCCGCCGAGCTGCCGCTACTGGACCAACTGCCGCCGCTTTCTGCCCGCGACCTGCTGCATTTCAGGCCGGATGCGGATGCGCAGGCGATGTTCCGCCGGACCCTGCACCCGGAGGACGACCAGTTCCTGGCTATTGGGCATGACAGTGTTCTCATCCCGCGTGGCTTTCTGCACAGGGCCTCACAGCCGGAGGTCTGGCGGGACCTGATGGGTGCCGCCCGAGTCGACAAGGTGTCCGAAACTGCCGAGGGCACACAGCTGATGCGAGTTCCGGACCGTGCCGCAGCGAAGAAGCTCGAAGACGGTTACGGGTTGCTGTTCAAGAACAACACCGATGCGCCGCCCGGTGTACCGGACTCGTTCTGCCACGAATCCTCGGTCGATGCCGGCGGCAACCCGAAGACCCGGTTCTCGTGCGTCGTGCGATACGACCGCTACGTAGGTCGCGTGTTCAGTGCGCAACTGCAAGACGCACATCAGCGCGCTGCGGCGCAGTACGCGCTGCTGACCAATAGTGCGTGGATGTAGAGCGGGAGCAGGATTCATGAATATCGGGCCGGGGGCAATCGTCGGCGGTTATCGCATCGAGCGTGTGCTTGGCGCGGGCGGTATGGGGACGGTGTATCTCGGCAAGCACCCGAGTCTGCCGCGGTGGGATGCCTTGAAGGTGCTCAGCGACGAGATGACTCGGGACGCGGAGTTCCGGGCGCGATTCGAGCGGGAGGCCAATCTGGCCTCCGGCCTTGATCATCCGAATATCGTCTCGGTGTACAACCGCGGTGCCGATCACGGGCAGCTCTGGATTGCCATGCAATTCGTGGACGGCACCGATGCGTCGGCAGCCATGAAGCGGTATCCGGCAGGCATGACGCCGGAGCGAGCGCTGCGGATAGTCACAGAGGTGGGACGGGGCCTGGATCACGCGCACCGCCGTGGGTTGCTGCACCGTGATATCAAGCCCGCGAACTTCCTGCTCTCGGCGGTCGACCTCTCGGCCGTCGACGGTGATGAAGAACGTGTGCTACTCACCGATTTCGGTGTCGCCAAGTCCATGCAGGACACCAGCGAACTCACTGCGGCCGGGGAGTTCGTCGCCACCATCGCCTATGCCGCGCCTGAGCAATTGTCAGGCGGGGAGCTGAGTAGGCACACCGACATCTACAGCTTGGCGTGCTCGTTCTACAAACTGCTTACCGGACGTAATCCCTATCCGGGAACGCAAGCGGCGCTGGTGATGACGGGGCATCTGTACGAGCCTCCGCCGCGCATCACCATCGTCCTTCCGGGGTTGCCGCCCGCCCTGGACCAGGTACTCGCGATCGCGATGGCAAAAGATCCGGCCCGGCGCTTCGACACCTGCCGCGAATTCACCCACGCACTCGAACTCGCACTCCGGTACGGGGTATCGCCGGCATCGGCCGCTACCCGACCTGAAAGGGTTTCCTCAGGCGGAAACCATTCGACCGCAACTCCATTCGACGCCGAAGCGCTGAAGGTCCGGGTGAAACCGGGTGCCCGGAAAAAGCGATTGATCGCGCTCGTTGCCGCTGCGGCGGCATTGGCGCTCGTTGCCGGGATCGGTCTGTGGGCTGTTCGAGGTTATGACTCCGGCGAGCCGGGTTCGACGGCTGCGCCGACGGCCACGACCGTTGCCGCGCCGGGGAACGTGGCGGAGGCGCGGCAGCAGAATCCGGCGTTCCTCGGGAAAATAATTGCAGCAGTGGACATCACGGGTGAAGGAGGCTACGAAGCGACGGTTGCCGTGCATCTGAAGCCCAGCCCGCAGGCTGCTTTTTTCGAAGCTCTCGGTTTCGTCTACAACAATACGTGCGTGCGTAATGGGAACGAGCCGACGCCACGTGTGATGGTGAAAGATCCGGCGGGGGATCCGACTCTGCTCAGTCAACTCGACTCCGGCTACTTGCTCGCGGTACGCAGCGACACGTCCGCCGGTGGCGGTGGACTGGTGAATTTGCCCTTGGAAGTCACCATGCGGCATGCCACGGTGCTGGTGCTCGACGACCCCAAAGCAATTGATGCCCTGCGCAATTGGACTGATGCCTCCGAGCGGATCCTGCTCGACAAGCTGCTGCCCGTATTGCGCAAGGGCGTCAAATGATTCAGCGGTAGCTGATGTCGCCGCCGATGTAGTGCTGTTCCGTCGGGGTGGTGACCAGCTGCGCCGTGGTTCTCCGCGCCGGGGTGTGGACCGTGACGGTGTGTGGTGCGTCGGGGTGCTGGACGATTGTTACGTCGGCGTCGGGCTGGTAGTTCGGGGGGAGGGTTTCGTGGAGGGTGATGACGGTGGCCGAGCCGGGTGGGGCGGTGGAGGGGACGCCGTCGAAGACGATGACGGTGGCGGCGGGGTTGGGGGCGCGGGAGGTCATGACGCTGTTGCGGGAGCTGTGGGTGACCGAGGAGGCCAGGGAGAGGGCGTGGGTGGCACCGACATTGGTGACCATGTTCTGCCAGGCCCAGGGGCGGGCGGTGTGGACTACGGCGCCGGCGCCGAGGGCGATGGCGCGGAGGATGACCTGTTGGGCCAGGTGCAGGTCGGAGATGATGTCGATGCGGCGGGAACCGTTGCCGATGAGGGGTACTGCGATTCCACGGCCGGTGGCGTCGGCCCCGATGAGCTGGCCGCAGCCGGCTGTGGGCACCGCGATATCGGCCAGGGCGCTCACCGGGCCGCGGTGGGTGCGGGTCTGCAGTTCCTGGGCGCCGAACGCGAGAGTGTCTGTGAGCGCCCATAGTTGGCGCTGGGGGAGTTCGCGGAGGCCGAGGACGGGCGGCTCGTCGAAGGACTGGGGGGTGTCGTAGCGGACTCGGGCGTCGACTTCGATGAACTCGTCCTGGCGGTCGGGCGTGGTGGACGGGGCGGGGCGCAAGCGCACGGTGACCGTGGTGGCCAGGCTGCGTACCGACCAGACCGAGGCCAGGCCGTCCGCGGTGAAGAGCGCGGGGTCGACCTGGAAGCTGGTGAGGTGAACACCATTGTGTTCGAGGTACTTCGGGGTTTCCACGAATTCGTTGAGCGGGATGCCCCGGGTCAATTCGCGGGTGGCGGCGGTCATTTCGGACGTGGTGAGCACCGAAGCCGTAATGCCGCGAGCAGCAAGGCGATTGGCGACGCGGCGGGTGGCGACGATGGCCGCGCGCAGTGCGCCCTCCGGGCCGCCGCCGCGGTTGTGCACAGCCTTGGTATTGGTCAGCGGGTTCAGGCGCAGCACCAGCCACACCGTGCGGTGTGCGATAGCCGGTAGCGGGCCCAGGATTTCGTCGTACAGGCGGCCCAGCGGCGCGATGCTGGCGGCGTAGCCCGAGAGCACGGCCTCGGTGCCCGCCGTGCGGGTACCCGTGCTGATCACATCGGCCGAATCCAGCTCGACATCGTATTGCCTGAGGCAGGAGGCGATTTCGGCCAGCGGCAGCAGCTGATCGGTGCTCAGTGAGCCGCGACGCAGCAGGGTCAGGGTGTCGGGCGGGGTGTCGATGCGCAGCATGGTGGTGAGCAGCGTTCCGTCCCAGCGCAATCCGTAGCTGCCGCCGTCGGGCAGCGGGACGTCGAACTGGGTCGACTCGTCCACCGCGCGGTGGCCGAACTGCCGCCAGCGGAAGGCCACCCAGCTGCCCAGGCGCAGGCCGATCGGCTTGCGGCGCACCGGGGCCAGCCCGATCACGACGGGCAGTCCGCCCGCCAAAGCTATTGCCCACCATGGTGTATGGCAGGCGACGGCGATCAGCGAGGCCAGTACCCCCACCAGCGCCACCGGTATGACCAGGCGCAGCGGTAGCGCCCGGAACAACCAGAGTTCATCCGAACGCAGTTCGGGATTGGTCACAGCGAGCCCCCCTCAGTCTGTGGCAGATGACAGGCCGAGCGAGGTGAGCAGCGTGGTCAGCGCGGCCTTCATATCGGGGGCTTCGATGCGCATGAGCGCGGCCTCGTCGATCTCGCTCAGGTCGATCGACTCGTCATTGGCGAGCCGGAATTCGCGTTCTTCCTCAGCGGCTTCGATGAGGTTGCGGATGAAACGGCCGTTGCCGGCCATATCCACACCGCGGCGGGACAGCCCGCTCTGATCGGTGCTCTCCAGGTCGTACAGCTTCTGGCAGGTGTGCACCAGCTGCTGCAGCGCGCCCTCGGACAGCTCCGAATCGCGCGAATTGGCAATGACCTGACCGATTTCGCCGAGTTCGGGCGCGGTGTAGGACGGGAATTGCAGGCGCTTGGAGAAGCGGGACGCCAGACCGTCATTGGCGGCCAGGAAGCGATCGATCTCGCCGTCATAGCCGGCGATGATGACCACCAGGCGCGAGCGGTCGTTCTCCATGCGGGCCAGCAGCGTGTCCACGGCCTCGCGGCCGAAGGCGTCACCGCCCGAAAGTCCGGTCTGGATCAGCGTGTACGCCTCGTCGATGAAGAGCACGCCGTCCATGGCGGTATCGATCAGCTTGTCGGTCTTGATCGCGGTCGAGCCGAGGTGCTGGCCGACGAAGTCGGAGCGCTTGGTCTCGACGACCTTCTCGGTCTTGAGAATTCCCAGGCCGCAATAGATTTTGGCGACCACGCGGGCAATGGTGGTCTTACCGGTTCCGGGCGGGCCGGTGAAGGCCAGGTGCTGACCGCGCGCGGAGCTCGACAGGCCCTTCTCGGCACGGATGCGCGCGAGCTGCGCACTCGATTGCAGCTTGGCCACCTGGGTTTTCACCGCGGTGAGGCCGATCTGCCTATCCAGTTCGGCGCGCGCCTCGGCCAGGATCGTCTTGGCGCGGTCCTCGTTCTCGGCCTGCTTCTTCTCCTCCAGCGATGCGGCGGTGGCCGGATCCCACTTATCGGTGCGGGCGTCGATCACCTCCTTGGAGGTGATGGTGATGCGATAGGTGCGGTCGCGCATGGCGGCGGTATTGGCATCGAAATCCGGTGCCTGCGAGTACACCTTCTCGAACAGCGACTGCGCCTCGTCGGCCTCGCCGTTCTCGCGCAGGCACAGGCCGCGGCAGAACATGGCGGCGGTGCGGGCCGCCGGAATCGGACCGGCCTCGGCCTTTTCCATGCGGCGAATGGCCTCGCCGAACAGTCCCAATTGCGCACAGGCTGTGCCGACCATCACATGTGCGCCAGCGGCCAGATAGGGATCTTCCCAGGCGTCCGATCCGGCGAGCACCGTCATGACGTCCGGCCAGCGCTGGGTGTTGTAGTGCAGGATGCCGCGTACGTAAGAGCTGACCCGGCCGTCGATTTCGAAGTCCGGTTCGCCCGCTCGCGCGCGGCGGTGCTTGGCCAGCTCGTCGAGCACGATCTCGGCCTCGTCGAACTGCTTGTCGGTAATGAGATGTGCGGCGTAGGCGAGCCAGATTTCGGTGAAACTGGACAGCGGGTAATCGATGTAGAGGCCCGGCAGGAAACGTCCAGCAAGCACCCGCGGCGGCAGCCCCAACCGGCGCTGCTCCCGGGCCAGCGAGGTGGTGCTGGTCTTGTACAGGTTGTACAGAACGTCCTTGGTTACCTCACCGGCTACGGCCCGGCCGAGCCAGGCGTCGCACATGGTGGGGTCCCACTCGGTGGCGCGTTGAAAGGCCAGCTTCGCGTACTCGAGGTCCTTGTTGGACTCCTGCCCGTCGATGCTCAACCCCAGAGAGAGCACCCCCGCGTCGAAGGCGCGTTGTGCCTGGCGAGTATCGATCATCGTAGTCGAACCCCGAATTCGTTGAACCTGGTTAGGCTTTCGTTCACAATCCCCACCCACCCGTGCGGATCGCACAGTAGCGGACAGTCGGATACATTATGGTTAACCGCCCTGGGGCGGCAACTGTTACTAAGGGTGAGGGAGCAGTTCAACACGTGACCGCACAGTCGATCAGCGGCTTGGGCGCCGCTGAACCCGAATTGTGCCGAGTGTCCGTCATCGGGGGGAATACCCAGCTCGACGTCGGTCTGCCGGCAAACGCACCGATCGCCGCTTTCATCGGCGATCTGGTGCAGCTCATCGAATCTCGCAATCCGGATCCGACCGGAGGCGAGGAGGGGGGAACACCGCTGCAGCCGCAGCATTGGACGCTGGCCAAACTCGGTCGCGACATGATCGCGCCCAGCCAGACGCTCAATGACGCTGAGGTCTATGACGGCGAGCTGCTCGTGCTGCGATCCGTCGCCGCCAAGGAAGCGCCCGCGCTCTTCGACGATGTGATCGACGCGGTATCCCGGCTCACCACAGAGGAATTCCGTGGCTGGTCGGCCGGCGCCGCGCGCTGGACCGGACTGTCCGCCGCGATTGTGGCCGTGGTGTTCGCGCTGGTGCTCGGTGCGATATCGCGTGGTGCGGGCGATAATTTCGTCGCACCGATCATGCTGCTCGGCGTGGGGGTCGGCGCCTTGGTCGCGGCCGTGATCGCCCAACGCAAATACGCTGATGAGCTGACCGCGACAGTGCTCATGCTGTGCTTGCTGCTGCTCACCTTCGGTGGCGCCGCGCTGGCGGTGCCGGGCTCGCTCGGCAGTCCGCATGTGCTGCTGGGCGCTTCGGCCGCGCTGCTGGTCGCCATCATCGGTTATCGGATGGTCCGGGCGGGCGCGGCGATTGTCGCGGCGGTGGTCACCACCGCCGTATTCCTCGGCGTGGCCGCCGCGGTTCGCATGGTCTGGGACACCGACCTGCCGAAACTCGCTGCGGGCGTGCTGGTTGCCTCGATCGTGCTGCTGTCGATGGTGCCTCGACTGGCCGCCATGCTGGCCAGGCTCCCGGTGCCGCCGGTGCCGTCCGCGGGTGAGGCCATCGATCCCGCCGACCACGAACCGCGGCCGACCATCGAGGGCATCGGGGCCATCGGCGCGACCGTACTGCCGTCGGCGCACGGGCTCGGATTGCGTGCTCGCACCGCCAATCACTTCCAGACCGGCATGGTGGTGGGCAGCGCCATCGGCGCGACCGCCGGTGCGCTCGGGGCCGCTGATCCGCTCGGTGCGGCGCGCTGGCAGGGCATTGCGCTCGCGGTGGTCGTCACCATCATCCTGTGCCTGCGGGGCCGCGCCTTCGCGGATCTCACGCAGGCCTGCGTCCTGATCGCCGGTGGCTGTGCCACTTTCATCGCACTCGTGGTGCTGCTGGCACTCGACGATTCCGGCAATTTGCTCGTCTCGGCCGGACTGCTGCTCGCCTTCGCCATAGGCGCGATCGTGTTCGGCGTGATCGGTCCGCACATCGAGGTGACCCCGGTGACCCGGCGCTTGAACGAGATCTTCGAATACGGCCTGATCGTATCGATCGTCCCGCTGGTGCTGTGGCTCGCCGATGTCTACTCGATGGCGCGCAACATATGAGATCGCTCTCCGGAAGCTGGGCGCGAATACTGTGCGCCGCAGCCGTTCTCGGTGTTGCGCTGCTGAGCCCGCAGGGGACGGCGACGGCGCGGCCGCTGGAGACGGTGGCGCCGCCGACGGTGGATCTGGGCGCACTGGGACAGGCGCAGGCGCTCAGCACCAAGCCCGCGCCGCTGGTGACCACCCAGCAGGGGCAGACCTGCGCCGAACCCGCGCTGAACGGTGTCGCGCCGCGCGATGAACCGGTGTCGCAGCGTGTGCTCGATCTGTCCGCGGCATGGCAGTTCAGCCGGGGCGCGGGGCAGAAGGTCGCGGTCATCGACACCGGTGTGAACCGGCATCCGCGGTTGCCCGGTCTGCAGGCCGGCGGTGACTATGTCTCGTCCGATAGCGACGGCACAGTCGACTGTGATGGGCACGGCACCTTCGTCGCCGGCATCATCGCCGCACAGCCCAGCGCGGACGATGCCTTCGTCGGCGTCGCGCCGGATGCGCAGATTCTCGCCATCCGGCAGTTCAGTGAGGCCTACAAGGCCAAAGACGCGAACACCGACTCACAGCCCGGCGCCATCAGCACGTCCGGATACGGCAATATGCTCACCCTCGCGGCGGCCGTGGTGCGTGCGGTCGATATGGGCGCGACGGTCATCAATATCTCCGAAGTCGCCTGTTCCGCAGCGGGAAACGACAATGCCGACGGCGCGCTCGGGGCCGCTACCCGCTACGCCTACGAACGCAATGTGGTGGTGGTGGTCGCTGCCGGAAATGTGGACAGCAGCACCGGATGCGGAACGCAGAATGACGAAAACGGCTGGGGCAAGGTGAAAACCGTGGCCAGTCCGGCCTGGTTCAATCCGTATGTGCTGACGGTCGGATCGGTCGACCCGGACGGCAGTCCGTCGAAGTTCACGCTGTACGGGCCGTGGGTGGATGTGGCTGCGGTGGGTCGCAATATCACTTCGCTCGACAGCAAGCCCGGTGGTACCGGCCTGGTCAATGCTGTGGTGGGCCAGTCGGGTTTGGCGCCGATCAACGGCACCAGTTTCGCCGCACCCTATGTGGCCGGGCTCGCCGCTCTCGTCCGCGCCAAATTTCCGGATATGACCGCACAGCAGGTCATGGATCGGATCACCCGCACCGCGCACGGTCCCGGCACCGGGCGCGACGATCGCATCGGGTACGGACTCATCGATCCGCTCGCCGCCCTGACCGCACAGCTGCCCGACCAACCGGTGAGCGCCGGAGCCGATAAGGCCCGAGCCTTCCCCGCGCCCGAGAAGCCGGCAGGGCCCGCACGGCTGCCGCGCCTCGTCGCCACCATCGGGTCCATCGTCTGCCTCGCCGCGCTGGGAATCGGTCTCGCACTGTCGATTCCATTCCGCCGCGCACGCCGCGACGACGAGCTGCCCGACCTCGACTCGTAACGACCGGAGAAACACTCATGGCTACCGAAGGTTTCGTCCGCAGACCCCGCATCGCCCCGCCGCGCGCGCCCGGCGGCGAGATGGCGCTCACCCCGCCGCCGGAAATCCCACGGGCGGTGTCGGGTTCGCTGCTCAGCAAGCTGATGCCGGTGGTGATGATCGTCGCCATGATCGGCATGATCGGGATGATGGCCATGATGGGTAAATCCATCCTGTCCAACCCGATGATGATGATGTTCCCGATGATGATGATCATGTCGATGGCCGGCATGTTCATGGGTAAGAGCGGCGGCGCCAAGAGCGCCGGTGAGCTGAACGAGGAGCGCAAGGACTACTTCCGCTATCTCGACCAGACTCGGCGGGAAGTGCGGCGTACCGCGCTCAAGCAGCTCGAGACGCTGGTCTGGAGTCATCCCGAGCCCGCCGACCTGCTCTCGGTAGTCGGCACGCGGCGCATGTGGGAGCGGCGGCCCAATGATCCGGACTTCGGGCATGTGCGGGTCGGGATCGGAACGCACCGGCTCGCAGCGAAACTCGCGCGGCCGGAGACCGGGCCGCTGGAGGATCTGGAGCCGGTGTCCACTGTGGCTTTGCGCCGATTCGTGCGCACCCACTCCGTGGTGCATCATCTGCCGACCGCGGTATCGCTGCGGGCGTTCCCCGCGATCAATGTCGAGGGACCGGCGGCGGATACGCGAAGCATGGTGTGGGCCATGCTGATCGAGCTCACCGCGTTCCACGGGCCGGACCACGTCGCCGTCGCGATCGTATGCGCCGATCCGGATTCGGCGAACTGGTCCTGGGCGAAATGGCTTCCGCACCTGCAACATACGTCGCAGCGCGACGGTATGGGCGCGGCGCGCATGATCTACCGCTCGCTCGGCGAGCTGGAGACGGCGCTCGCCGACGACCTGCTCGAGCGCGGGCGGTTCATGCGCAATCCGCAGCCGACAGCGGGGCGTTTGCATCTGGTCGTGATTATCGACGACGGATATGTGAGCGGCACCGAGCGGCTCATCAGTGAATCCGGGCTGGACGCGGTCACGGTGATCGACCTCAGCTCGTCCGAGAACAGCCTTGCCGCGCGCCGTGGGCTGCAATTGGTCGCCTCCGGCGGGGATGTCTTCGCCAAGAGCGCCGCCGGTACCGAGAAGTTCGCCACTGCCGACCAGGTGAGTCTGGCGGAGGCGGAGGCCTTCTCGCGCAGCCTCGCCCGCTTCCGCATTGCCACCGCCGCACAGATCGTCAGCCTCGGCGACAACACCAGTACCAGCGATCCGGGCCTCATGTCACTGCTGAAGATTCCGGACGCCGCGCAGATCGATCCGGCCAAGGTGTGGCGGCCGCGTCAGGGTCGCGAGCGACTGCGGGTGCCGATCGGCATCACACCCGACGGCACGCCCGTCGAGATCGATATCAAGGAATCGGCCGAGAACGGTATGGGGCCGCACGGCCTGTGCATCGGCGCCACCGGTTCGGGTAAGTCGGAATTCCTTCGCACCCTGCTGCTTTCGATGGTCGCCACGCACTCGCCGGATCAGCTGAACCTGGTGCTGGTCGACTTCAAGGGTGGCGCGACATTCCTCGGTATGGATCCGCTGCCGCATGTCGCGGCCGTCATCACCAACCTCGAGGAAGAGCTCTCCCTCGTCGACCGTATGCGCGACGCGCTCGCCGGTGAGATGAACCGCCGTCAGGAATTGCTGCGCACCGCGGGCAATTTCGCGAATGTCACCGAATACGAGAAGGCGCGCTCCGCCGGGGTGCCGCTGGACCCGCTACCCGCACTCTTCGTCGTCATCGACGAGTTCTCCGAATTGCTCTCGCAGAAGCCGGATTTCGCCGACCTGTTCGTCATGATCGGCCGCCTCGGCCGGTCGCTGCACGTGCACCTTCTGCTCGCCTCGCAGCGGCTGGAGGAGAACAAGATGCGCGGACTCGACTCACACCTGTCCTACCGGATCGGCCTGCGCACGTTCTCCGCCAATGAATCCCGCGCCGTGCTGGGCATCACCGATGCCTACCACCTGCCGGGTATCCCGGGCTCGGGCTACCTGAAGAGCGACTCCTCGGATCCCTTGCGGTTCAACGCGACCTACGTCTCCGGGCCCTATGTCGCACCGCGCACCGCCCGGCAGGCGGACGGCCGCGAGGTCGCCGAGGCGCCGCCGCGCGAATTCACCGCCGGACCGGTCGAGATGCTGGCGCTGCCGGAAACCCCGTTCGATCCGCTGGATCTGCTGCCGCCTCCGCCGCCCGCCGCCGACGAGGGTATTCCGGACAGCCTGCTGCAGGTCGTGGTCAAGCGACTGACCGGACACGGCCGTCCCGCCCACGAGGTGTGGCTGCCGCCGCTGGAGGAATCGCCCACCGTCGATATGCTGCTGCCGGATCCGGACTGGCGGTCGTCGGTCAACCGGCACGGCCAGCTGTGGATGCCGATCGGCATCATCGACAAGCCGTACGAGCAGCGTCGTGATGTGCTGACCATCAATCTCGGTGGCGCACAGGGCAATGTGGCGGTGGTCGGCGGTCCGCAGGCCGGTAAATCCACCGCGCTGCGCACCATCGTCATGGCCGCCGCGGCCACCCATACCCCGGAGCAGGTGCAGTTCTTCTGCATCGATCTCGGTGGTGGCAGCATGGCCGGTCTGGTCGGCCTGCCGCACGTCGGCTCGGTCGCCAGCAAACTCGACTCCGACCGGGCGCGGCGCACCATTGCCGAACTCGCCACCCTGCTGCTGCAGCGTGAGGAACGCTTCGCCCAGCTCGGCATCGAATCCATGACCGAGTTCCGGCGGCGCAAGCATGCCGCTCTGGCCGCGGGCGCGACCGACGACCCGGTGCTGGCCGATAAGTTCGGTGACGTATTCCTGGTGATCGACGGCTGGGCCGCCTTCCGCGAGGAGTTCGACACGCTGGAGGGCCAGGTCAACGGCCTTGCCGCACAGGGTCTCTCGTACGGTATCCACGTGGTGCTCGGCGCCAACCGGTGGGCCGAGATCCGGCCCGCGATCAAGGATATGATCGGCACCCGCGTCGAACTGCGGCTCGGCGATCCGTCCGACTCCGAGATGGGCCGGCGGGTGGCGATCAATGTGCCGCTGAACCGGCCGGGTCGCGGCCTCACCGCCGATCAGCTGCATCTGCTGATCGCCCTGCCGCGCTTGGATTCCGATACCGATCCGCAGACGCTGGCCGAAGGCGTGAATGCCGCCAAGACGCAGATGACCGCGATGTACGGTGACCGCCGCGCTCCCGATGTTCGTATGCTGCCACTGAACATTCCGCGCGAGCAGGTACTGCAGCTGGCCCGCGCCCGCGGCATCCAGCCGAGCGCCACCAAGATTGTCGTCGGCATCGGCGAGGCCGAATTGGCGCCGCTGGTACTGGATTTCGGCTCAGATCCGCATCTCATGGCCTTCGCGGACGTGGAGAGCGGCAAGACCACGCTGCTGCGCAATATCATTCGCGGCATCGCCGAGAACTCCACCGCCGATCAGGCTCGCGTCATCCTCATCGATTACCGCCGCACCCTGCTGGGCACGCTCGAAGGCGATCAGCTCGCCGGGTATTCGACGTCCTCGCAGACCTGCGGCGCCATGATCCAAGAGGTCGTGAACTACCTGTCCAAGCGCATCCCCGGTTCCGACATCACACCGCAGCAGCTCCGCGACCGCAGCTGGTGGACCGGGCCGGAGATCTACATCATCATCGACGACTACGACATGGTCGCCACCGGCGGACTCCAGAATCCACTGGGCCCCCTGGTCGAATACCTGCCCCAGGCCCGCGATATCGGCATGCACGTGATCATCACCCGCCGCACCGGCGGCGTCTCCCGCGCCCTCTACGACGGAGTCCTGGGCGTCATGAAGAACATGTCCGTAGACGCTCTGGTCATGTCCGGCCCCCGCGACGAAGGCAAGATCATCGGCGACGTCCGCCCCTCGAAACTGCCCCCCGGCCGTGGCATCCTGGTCTCCCGCAGCCGCGGCCAGGAAATGGTCCAGATCGCCGAGCTTCCCGGTCTGTAGTGTGCCGGGGAGGAAGGGGCACACGTGATCATCGGGACCGGATCGATCCTTGGCGGCTATCGCATCGAGCGCACGCTCGGTAGCGGGGGGATGGGGACGGTCTATTTGGCTGAACATCCCTCGTTGGCGCGGTATGTGGCGCTGAAGGTGCTGTGGCCGCAGTTGGCGTTCGATCCGGAGTATCGGGCTCGGTTCGAGCGGGAGGCGAAACTCGCTGCGGGGCTGGATCATCCGAATGTGGTGGCGGTCCAGAACAAGGGGGAGGATCGGGGATATCTGTGGATCGCGCTGCAGTATGTGAACGGGACGGATGCCGCTACCGCGCTGGAGCTCGAACCGGAGGCGATGACCGCTGATCGGGCGCTTCGGATTGTGGGGGAGATCGGTAAGGGGCTTGACTACGCCCATCGGAGTGGGCTGCTGCACCGGGATGTGAAACCTGCCAACTTCTTGCTCGCGCCGCAGGAGAGCGGGCAGGAGCGGGTGCTGCTGGCGGACTTCGGGATTGCCAAGCCTTCGGATGACGACGGCCAGTTGACCCGTACGGGGACCTTTCTGGCGACTGTGGCCTATGCGTCGCCGGAGCAGCTGTCCGGGGAACCGCTCGATTCCCGCAGCGATGTCTACAGTCTCGGGTGCTCGTTCTACCGGCTCTTGACCGGCGAAAACCCTTATCGCGGAGCGCAACCGCTGGCTGTGATGATGGGGCATATCAATGCGCCGCCGCCGCGGATCTCCGATGTGCGGCCTGATCTGCCTGCTGAGCTCGATGATGTGCTGGCCCGCGTGCTGGCCAAGAATCCGGGCGAACGGTATGACGATTGCGCGCAATTCGTCGAGGCGGCGGGCGTGGCGCTCGGTCGGATGGGAGCCCCAGCTGCCGGGTATGCCGACGACAACGCGTACGGCGACAACGGCTATCGGGATAACAACGGGTACGGCGAGGCCAAGGGGTACGGCGAGACGAAGGGCTATGGCGAGACGAAGGGCTATGGCGAGACGAAGGGGTACGGCGAGACGAAGGGGTACGGCGAGACCAAGGTGAGTACCGCGTCGTGGCCGGTCGCCGGTACGTCGCGGCTGGAACCCGGCGCGAGCGCGACGCGCCGGGAATCACGCGATGGGTTCGGCGCCGCCGCTGCGGCCGCGTCTGTCGGTCCGGACTCGCACACACGCGATTCCGTGCGGAAGGAGCTCGGCGGCAAGCGGTCTCAGCGGGCGCCGTGGAAGGTCGTCAGCGCGGTATTCACCGGCGGGATCGTGGTCCTGGCAGTCGCGGTGCTCGCGATCAACCATTCCGGCAAGACCGACGGTGGCGTCCGGCATGCGGCGGCGCCGGCCACTGTTGCCGCACCGCCCCCGACCACGTACGCACCCGTCGCACCTGCCGCGCCGACTACGACGGCAATGGCCGCGGCGCAGCTGCAGGATCCGTGCCAACTGGTCACGCCGGAGTTGCGGCGGCGGTCGGACCTCGGCGAATCCAGCGATCCGACAACCACATCGGAGGATCGCACCTGTAGTTGGGAGACGTCGGGCAAGCCGCACGTCACTGCGAAGGTGTCGATCAGCACGGAATTCATGCAGGCCGATCCGGGCTCACGGAATGTTCGGGTCGGGACCGGGGTCAGCGGACGAGAGACCTCGCATGAGCGTGACGGCGACGGGCACGGTGATGATCGGGGCTTCGCGGTCTGCTTCGTGCAGTGGCCGACCTCCTACGGGCACATCCGCGTCACCATGGCGGGGCGCGCGGGCGCTACCGGCACCGACGACTTGTGCAGTGCCGCCGAGGATCTGGCCGACGGGATCTTCGACAACGTCAAGCGATGATCTGGCGGCGCGGCAGCCCGTGAGCTGGGGCAGTGACATCCCGCGTGAGCTGGGGGCGGCGACATCCCGCGTGAGCTGGGCCAGTGACACCTCGCATGAGCTCGAGCGAGGTCATCTCGTGCGTCAGGCGATGTCGGCCCGCGTGAGCTGCGGGTGTGCCGTGAGGGGGAGGGGCTCGGGGTGGAGCTTGCGGGTGGAAAGCCAGCTGGCGGTTGGCCGTTCGAAGAGCGCGCCCGACGGGCCGGTGGCTTCGGGCCCGGCGAAGCGGGCTTGGCGGAAGCCCGCCCGGATGTAGTAGTCGTGCAGCCCGCCATTGGTGGTCCAGGCATCCAGGCGGACCCAGTCACGGTTGCTGTGCGCAGCCAGGGTCGCGGCATGCTCCAGGAGGGCATGGCCGATGCGGTGACCGGCGAAGCGGAGGTCCACGATCATGTAGTGCACGATCACCGCCTCGGCGATCTCGCCGGGCGACCAAAGGCCTTCGTCCGCACGGTCGTTCACGGTGATGGTGCCGGCGGTCTCGCCATCGATCTCGGCCATCCACGTTTCGCCATTGCGGACGGCGCGGGCCACGGACCGGACGAAGGTCTCGATGGGCAGACCTCGGCCGGCCCGGGTCCACTGATCGCTACCGCGGGCTGCCAGCCAGCTGGTGCGTTGGAGCCGGAACCGGGTGATGGTTCCTATGTCTGAATGATGAGCCGGGCGTAGATGCGGTGTCATGGTGAGCCGGGTAGCAGGGAACTCTCGAAGGAGTGGGAATTGCCGGGCGGCGGTGGGGCGCCGAGAGTTTTGCGAATGATATCCGTACCTGGGTCGTCGCCCAGCTCGTAAGCCAGACGGTTGCGGGCCGCCGTGGATCGATGGCGGGTGACGCGGGTGATGCGTTCATGGTTTGCGCCGATCCGCAGGTGATCGAGCAGGATGGTTCCGGGCCCGACACCGAGCACGGCCGCCTCCTCAGCAGTGGCTGGGCGCGCGACGACGGTATCCCGATGCGCGGTTTCCGCGAAACCACGCTCGGCGAGTCGGCGTGTCGTGCCCTCCGGAATGTCGTGGGGCACGTCGATTCCGGTGGCCTCCGCCAGATCTCGCGGGTAGAAGCTGACCTCCCACGACCACGGCTCATTGTCCAGATACTGCATGACCGTGCGTGAGACCACCCACGCATCACGCTCCACACCCAGCCAGTGCGCGACCTCCGGGCTCGCCGGTTCCATGCGGGCGCTGAACTGTTTGGACGGCTCCCGGCCGGCCGCCCGCGCGATCTCCACGAAGATATCGTGGGCAGCACGGGGCCGGTCGGGGCGAATGTGGTTGGTGACAACCGATTCCAGCACCTCCTGGCTGCGCACGATGGTGCCGCGGGAAGTTGCTGTGTACACCAGGTTTTCGGCAACCAGGAGCTGAATCGCATTGCGAGCGGTGGTGATCGAGACCTGCATCTGATCGGCCAGCTCATTGTGGCTTGGTAGTCGATCGCCCGGGTTCCACTTGCCGGCGCGGATCTCCTCGCGGAGGAGGTCTGCGATCCGTTGGTATCTCGGACCGTCCGCCATCTCGCTCCTCGGTTGTTGCTTCAAGGCCCCGAAGTCTACTCCGGGTGCCGAATCGCCGTGTAAGGCTTGACAGGCACATTCTGAGGTTTATTGTAATGAACGTCCTGAATGCGGTGTTGTACGTCGATGAACGTGAGGCAGCGTGGCTGGTTCGGAGACATCTAATACGGTCGTTGTGGCATTGCCCGACATGTCCGATCAGTATGCGGACGTCGGTTCACAAGCGCTAACGTCCGGCCTATTGCCGACTTCGGACCTACTTTTGCGCGCTTGCCGTGGTCATCGCGTCGTCGGCGGACCCCTGCTGTGGTTCGCCCACGATCTCGCGGTGCTGCACGAGCGGCGCGTGGTGGGACGTGGCGGCACCGGGCCGGAAACCGATCCGACCGCCATTATCGAGAACAAGCGGCGGCGCATCGAATTGGTGATGGCCATTGACGATTGGATCGTGCGCTCCGTGCCCCAGCATCGGCTGGGCGCCACGTTGCACACCGAAACGGTCGGATCGGTCATAGATAGATTGGCCGAGGCGTCTATTCGCGCACACCACGCGTTGATGACCCTCGACGCCAATGATGAAATGCTGCACGGCACTTGGCATCATTTGGCCGAATTGTCCGATGCCTACGATGATCTCGTGCGTGATGTGCTCGCCGGAAGGCGTCGGCTTCCCGCTTGGTAGGCGGAAATGAAAACGCGGTCCGGACCCGAGGGTGGTCCGGACCGCGTTTTCTGTTTTCAGTGTGCCGATCAGGACGGGCGTGCTGCCACAATGGCGCCGGCGGCTCGGCGGCCCATGCGGATCGCGCCGTCCACGTGCTGGAAGCCGTGGCCCGCGAGGTCCGAACAGGCGAAGTGCAGGGGGCCGACCGGGTCGCGATGGTCGTGGCCGTAGCGGGTCATACCGCCGAGGTCGAAGCTGACGCCGTAGGCGCCGCGCGTCCATTCCTCTGCGCCCCAGTCGGATTCGTAGTAGACGGCGGGGTCGGCGGCCTCGGGGCCCAGGTAGCGGACCAGGCAGTCCAGTGCGGCCTGCTTGCGCTGGGCGGCGTCCATGGCGAAGTACGCGTCGGCCTGCTCGTGGGCGATGAATCCGACCAGCGCGCCGTTGTCCATGCCGTGGTTGGTGTTGTCGTAGATCTCCGAGACCATATCGGTATCACTGAAACCTGTTCCAGATAAACCGTTTTCGCGCCAGAACGGGGTCGGATAGACCGCGTGCACCTTGACCACGAATCCGAAGGACATGTGCTGGTACATCTGGTGACGACGGCGCGGCAGCGGCGGGTCGAAGCTGATGCACGAGTACAGGTTCGGCGGTACCGCCAGAATGACCTGGCCCGCGCGGACCTCGAGATCGCCGTCGGCGAAGACGGTGACGTCGTTGTCGGACCACTGAATACGCCGTGCCGGGGAGTTCAGGTGCAGATCATCGCCGATCACCTCGGCCAGTCGCTGCGATACCTGCTGCATACCGCCGACGACGCGCTTGTCGAGCATGAAGGTGTCGGTCGCCAGATTGGTGAAAGAGCCCTGGGCGGCGGCCATGTGGAGCGCCTGCAGGGTCGAGAAGGTGTGCGCCGGTTTGGTCAGCATGGCGCCGGCGACGTAGAAGGCGACCGTCTCGCGGGCGTACTCGTCCGCGGACTGCCCCTCCAGCCAGATGCTGAAGGGCACCGAATCCAGTTCTGCCGCTCGGGGATGCGCCCACGGCTCTTCCGCGCCGACCGCCGCGGCCAGCTCGTCCAGCAGTCCCAGCAGCCGGTCGATCTCCTTCGAGGTCGCCTCGGGCGCGGGGAAGACATCACCGGTGAAGCGGTGCCGGACGCCGTCCGCCGCCAGGTACACCGACTCGCCGTCGCGATAGCGGGAGAAGGTCTTCAGACCGAGCTCCTGCACCAATTCCAGTGCGGCGGTGTGATGCGGGGACAGCCACTGGCCGCCGATCTCGATCATCGCGCCGTCGATCTCGCCGGTCCGGGTGCGGCCGCCGACGCGCTCGCGCGCCTCGAGCACGGCCACCGACAGCCCGGCCCGGTGCAGTTCCACGGCGGCGGTCAGACCGGACGGTCCGGCGCCGATGACAACAACGTCACGGGTGATGACAGGCACGAAATCTCCTTGCTATTCCGGTTTACGGGACTGATCAGCGAACGGGCAGCGGCTCGTTCTGGGTAATGCAGTGGATACCGCCGCCACGGGCGAAGATGGGCCGGGCGTCCACGGTGACGATGGTGCGGCCGGGATAGACCTCGGCCAGTACCGCGGCCGCCTCGGCATCGTTCGGATCGTCGAACCCGCACAGGATGACCGCGTTATCGCACACGTAGTGATTGATATAGCTGTAGTCGACGAAACCCTCCTCGTCGCGGAGGGCGCGCGGTGCGGGGACCGGAACGACCTCGAAAGGCCTTCCGGTGGAAGCGGTCTCGGCGGCGAAGAGCTTCATGATCTCGTCGCTGAGCGCGTGATCGGGATGGGCCGGATCGCGCTGATCGTGCACCAGGACCACACCCGGGGCCGGCAGCGCGGCGACGATATCGGAGTGCCCGCGGGTGCCGAAGCGCTGCGAATCGCGCCACAGTCCGCGCGGCAGCCAGAGCGCCGTGTCGATGCCGATGGTGCGCCGCAGTTCGGCCTCCACCTGCTCCCTGGTCAGTCCCGGATTGCGGTAGGGATCCAGCTGCACCGTCTCGGTGACGATGACCGTCCCCGCGCCGTCCACCTGGATGCCGCCGCCCTCGTTCACGAGCGGTGACTCGATGACCGGCACCCCGGCCGCCGCGGCGACCACCGTGCCGATCTGCCGGTCATTGTCCCAGCGGGCCCAATCCTGTTGGCCCCAGCCATTGAACACCCAGTCGACGGCCGCGACGGAACCGTCGGCGGCATGCACGAAGGTCGGGCCGATATCGCGCATCCAGGCATCGTCGAGCGGGGCTTCGACGATATCGATTGCGCCGGAGAGCATTCGGCGGGCCGCCGCGGTATCGGCGGGATCTACCACCATCGAGACCGGTTCGAACTGCGCGACGGCGTGCGCCACGGCGGTCCACGCCGTGCGGGCCTCATCGACGGCCTCGGGCGTCGCGGTGATTTCCGAACCCACCGGGGGAAAGGCCATCCAGGTGCGGCGGTGCGGCGCGTGCTCGGCGGGCATGCGCCACTGGGCGATTCCGTCCGGTGCCATCACGCCTGCCCGAACGGGTTCGCGTGATCCACCGGCGCGGTCAGGCGAGCGTAGGTGTCGGGACGGCGGGTATCGAGGAACGGGAACAGGGCCAGCCAGTCCTTGCGCTGATCGAGGTCCAGATCGGCGACCAGCACCGCGGATTCGTCGCGCGGCGCCTGCACCAGGATGCGGCCGTACGGATCGGAGATGAAAGAGGAACCGTAGAAGGTGATTTCGCCTTCGTCGCCGAAGCGGTTGGGCACCACCATGAAGGTGCCCGCGGTAATCCCGTTGCCCACGATCACGTGCTGCCACAGCGGCTGGGTGTCGAAGGCCGGGAAGCTGGGCTCGGAACCGATGGCGGTCGGGTAGACGATGAGGTCCGCCCCGGCCAGCGAGTACATGCGCGCGACCTCCGGGAACCATTCGTCCCAGCAGGTCGGCATGCCGATGCGGGCGTCGCCGAGATCCGGATGGCTGTGCGGGCGATAGGCCTCGTCGGTGGCGGGACCGGCCCGGAAGTAGGTGTCCTCGTAGTACCCGTCGCTGATCGGAATGTGCACCTTGCGCGTGCGGCCGACCAGTTCTCCGCTGGGGGACACCAGGATCGCGGTGTTGTATCCCAGGCCGTCGCCCTGCTCGGCGCGCTCGTACAGCGAGGCGTGCACGAAGATGCCGTGCTCGATCGCCGCCTTCGCCGCGAAGGTGAAGGTGGGGCCGCCGGTCAGCTCCTCGGCGTTCGCGCCCGGATTCTCGCCGCCGCGCACGAACGCCGGGTACTTGCTCAGGGTGATCTCGGGCAGGAAGACCACCTTGGCTCCGGCCGCGGCCGCTTGGGCTATGCCCTCGAGCAGTTCGGCCTGCAGGGCCGCGGCATCGTCCTGCCAGTGGTGCTGGACCAGGGCGACCCGCAGCGGCGGGCGCACCGGATCGGCGACTCGCGCATGCGAGACCGGCGGTTCGAAACAGGTGATGACGTTCACGGCTACTCCGGATCTGATCGTCGAAGTGGTTGGGCGGAAGCGGGTTTCGCTACAGCGTGCTCAGGTGCGGTTCGGCGGGCGCGGGCATGGGATCGCCGGAGATCGCCCGGGGGAGGGTCTGCCCGCGGAAGTACTCCGGCTGCCGCCAGCGCATGATCAGCATCAGCACCGCGCCCAGCGCGAGAATCCCGAAGCCCAGGTAGAACACCAGGCCGATGCCGAAAATCGATGCGCCACTGCCGACTTCGGGCTTGAGGCTCTCGCGCACCGAGATGGTGAAGACCACCAGCAGCATGGTGCCGCCGAGCAGCGGGAACAGCAGCTTGAACATGAAGTCCCGCGCCGAGGCGAACCACTGCCTGCGGAAGTACCAGACGCAGGCGAAGGCCGTGATGCCGTAGTACCAGCAGATCATGATGCCCAGGGCGGCAATGGTATCCAGCAGCACATGCTGCGAGAGCAGTGCGGTCACCGCGTAGAAACCGCCCGCGACCACCGCGGCGACCGCGGTCCCGAAGCGCGGCACCTGATACGTCGGATGAACGGTGGCGAAGCGGCTCGGCAGCGCCTTGAAGGTGCCCATGGCGAGCATGGCGCGCGCCGCGGGCAGGAAGGTGGCCTGCAGGCTGGCAATGGTGGAGACCAGCACCGCGAGGAACAGCAGCAGCTCGCCCGCACCGCCCATGATCGGCTGGGCCAGTGCGCCGAACACATTGCTGGCCGTGTCCGGATTGCTCAGGCCGACACCGGTATCGCCGACACCGGCGTACCACATGAGCGCGACGGCCAGCAGCAGATAGGTGCCCAGCACGGTCAGAATGGACAGCAGCCCGGCCCGGCCCGGCGTGCGCTTGGGATCCTTGCACTCCTCGCCCAGCGTGAGCGCGGTGTCCCAGCCCCAGTACATGAATACCGAGCCGATCAGGCCGATCGCGAAGGCGCCCAGCGTAAGTCCGGTGAGCGGGTTGAACCAGTCCATGCTGAAACTCAGCCCGGACGGCGCGTCCCCGGTCATGGCCTTGGCGAGTGCGACACCGGCGAACAGCAGCAGCACCGCGAGCTGGAAGCCGACCAGCACATACTGGGCACGCTCACTGGAACTGATCCCGCGGCTGGCCGCCCAGCCGGCCGCCGCCAGGAATGCCAGCGTGGTCGCGATATTGATGAGCTTGTTATCGCCCAGCGTGGCGATGTACTCCGAATGCACCACCCGCCCGATGAACAGGTACAGGAACTCCGCGCCCACCGCGGCGATATTGGCCAGCACGATCACCACCGCGATCACCGAACCCCATCCGGCCATCCAGCCGATATAGGGGCCCAGTGAGCGTGCCGACCACGTGAACGAGGCGCCGCAGTCGGGGGTTTCGGCGCTGAACTCGCGATAGGCGTAGGCCGCCAGGAACATCGGGATGAATCCGGCGATGAGCAGTGCGGGCATCTTCAGGCCGACCGCGGCCACGATCAGGCCCATACTGGCCGTCGTGGTGTAGGCGGGCGCGATGGACGCGATGCTCAGGACGGCGCCGGCGAGAGTGCCGATCTTGTTGGTTGCCAATCCCTTATCGCTGTGCGGCGGGGCCTCGGGGGCGTTCTGCACAAGCATGCAGGCTCCTGGTACTGGGTGTAGAGAACCGATCACCGGACGATCGGGTGGGCACGTTGTCCGGCACAGGGGCCGGTGTGCCGGAAGTCAGTGCGTGAGCGCGACGTATTTGGTGTCGAGGTATTCGCTGATCCCCTCGGACCCGCCCTCGCTGCCCAGACCGGACTGCTTGATGCCGCCGAACGGAGCCGCCGGATCGGAGATGACGCCGCGATTGACGCCGACCATGCCGGCCTCGAGAGCGCCGGACACGCGCAGTACCCGATCCAGATTCTGCGTGTAAAAGTAAGCGGCCAAACCGAATTCGGTGTCATTGGCGGCCGCGACCACCTCGTCCTCGGTATCGAAGCCGTAGACGGCGGCGACCGGGCCGAAGATCTCCTCGCGATGCATGCGGGCGGTGCGCGGCACCTCGTCGAGCACGGTGGGCTGGAAGAACCAGCCGGGCCCGTCGATCGGCTTACCGCCGGTGCGGACCACGGCTCCGGCCGCGACCGCATCGTCCACGAGGGCGGTGACGCTGGTGCGCTGCCGCTCGTTGATCAGCGGTCCCAGCTCCACACCCGGCTCATGGCCCGGGCCGACACGCAGCGCGCCGATCTTCTCGGCCAACCGGGCGGCGAACTCGG
Source organism: Nocardia sp. NBC_01327 (assembly GCF_035958815.1). Classification (NCBI taxonomy): domain Bacteria; kingdom Bacillati; phylum Actinomycetota; class Actinomycetes; order Mycobacteriales; family Nocardiaceae; genus Nocardia; species Nocardia sp. NBC_01327. Next base: position 1,616,499 of record NZ_CP108383.1, read on the forward strand.
CGCGGATCGAATTGTGCACGTAGATACGGTTTGCCGCGGTGCACGCCTCACCGCCATTGCGCATCTTCGCCGCCATCGCCCCGGCCAGCGCCTGATCCAGATCGGCGTCCTCGAACACGATGAACGGCGCGTTGCCGCCCAGCTCCATCGAGGTGCGGAGCACGGTGTCGGCGGCCTGGCGCAGCAGCAGCTTGCCGACCCGGGTGGAACCGGTGAAGGTCACCTTGCGCAGGCGGGGGTCCGCGAGCAGGGGTGCGGTGACGCCCGCGGCATCGCTGCTCGGCAGGACCGACAGCACGCCCGCCGGAAGTCCGGCCTCGGCGAGGATATCGGCGAGGGCCAGCATGGTGAGCGGAGTGTCCTCGGCGGGTTTCACGATCACCGTGCAACCGGCGGCCAGGGCCGGGGCGATCTTGCGAGAACCCATGGCCAGCGGGAAGTTCCACGGCGTGATGGCCAGGCACGGGCCGACCGGCTGCCGGGTCACCAGGATGCGGCCGTTGCCCGAGGGAGCCTCGGTGTACCGGCCGCCGATGCGGACGGCCTCCTCGCTGAACCAGCGCAGGAACTCACCGCCGTAGGCGACCTCGCCGCGCGCCTCGGGGAGGGTCTTGCCCATCTCCGAGGTCATGAGCAGCGCCAGATCCTCGGCGCGATCCATCAGGATCTCCCAGGCGCGGCGCAGGATCATCGAGCGCTCGCGGGGAGCCGTTGCGGCCCAGTCGGATTGGACCCGGCATGCCGAGTCGAGGGCGCGCAGGGCATCCGCACGGCCGGCATCGGCGACCTCGGTGAGCAGGTCGCCGGTGGCGGGATCGGTCACCGCGAAGGTCGCGCCGCCGGTGGCGGGAACGGCGGCGCCGTCGATCCACAGGCCGGTGGGGATCGTTGCGCGAATACGGTCGAATTCGGACATCGTCTTCCCTCGATCAGGCGGCGAGATCGCTGATGGCGGTACACAACACCGTCAGCGCCTCGTCGAGTAGTTCGTCGCTGATCACCAGCGGCGGCAGCAGGCGGATGACATTGCCGAACGTGCCGCAGGTGAGGGTGATGACGCCCTGCTCGAGGCAGCGGGCGGCGACAGCGGCGGTGAAGGCGGCATCGGGTTCGGTGGTGCCGGGGCGGACGAACTCCAGCGCCAGCATGGCGCCCCGGCCGCGCACGTCGCCGATGGCCGGAACCTGCTGTGCCAGTTCATCGAAACGCGCCAGCGCGACCTCGCCGATATGGCGGGCGCGGGCGGGCAGATCATGGTCGCGAATGGCCTCGATGGCGGCCAGTGCCGCGGCGCAGGCCACCGGATTGCCGCCGTAGGTGCCGCCCAGACCGCCCGCGTGCACCGCGTCCAGCAGCTCCGCGCGGCCGGTGATGGCCGAGAGCGGCATACCGCCCGCAATGCCCTTGGCCATGGTGATGATGTCGGGGACCACGCCCTCGTGATCGCAGGCGAACCAGTCGCCGGTGCGGGCGAAGCCGGTCTGCACCTCATCGGCGATGAACACCACGCCATTGGCGCGCGCCCATTCGGCCAGGGCGGGCAGGAATCCCGGTGCGGGAACGATGAATCCGCCCTCGCCCTGGATCGGTTCGATGATCACGGCGGCGACCGAATCCGCGCCGATCTGCTTCTCGATCCGCGAGATCGCCTCGCGCGCCGCGGCGGCGCCGTCGAGTCCGCCGTCACGGAACGGGTAAGACATCGGCATCCGGTAGACCTCGGGGGCGAACGGGCCGAAATGCGCCTTGTACGGCATGGATTTCGCGGTCAGCGCCATGGTCAGGTTGGTGCGGCCGTGGTACGCGTGATCGAAGGCGACGACGGCGGTGCGGCCGGTGGCCAGGCGCGCCACCTTGATCGCGTTCTCCACCGCCTCGGCGCCGGAATTGAACAGCACGCTGCGCTTCTCGTGATCGCCCGGTGTCAGCTCCGCGAGCTGTTCGGCGACCTGGATGTAGGCCTCGTACGGGGTCACCATGAAACAGGTGTGCGCGAACTTCTCCACCTGGTCACGCACCGCCGCAACCACTTTCGGATGCGAGGCGCCGACATTGGTGACCGCGATGCCGGCGGCCAGATCGATGAGTGAATTGCCGTCCACGTCCACGATGACGCCGCCGTCCGCGTCCGCCGCGTACACGGGCACGGTCGAGCCGACACCGGCCGCGACGGCGGCCTTGCGCCGCAGCGCCAATTCCTGCGAGCGGGGGCCCGGCAGGGCGGTGTGCAGTTCCCGCCGCTGCGGGAGCCGGTAGCTGATCTCGGTCATGAAAGTCTTTCTGCGGAAGAGGGATTGGGGACGACTCGGAAATCAGTCGTGCGCGCTCATGACATGCTTGATGCGGGTGTAGTCCTCGACGCCGTAGGCGGACAGGTCCTTGCCGTAGCCGGAGCGCTTGAATCCGCCGTGCGGCATTTCCGCGACTAGCGGGATGTGGCAGTTGACCCACACCGCGCCGAAGTCCAGTGCGGCCGAAACGCGCTGCACCACACCGTGATCGCGGGTCCACACGCTGGAGGCGAGGCCGTAGACGACATCATTGGCCAGCCGGATCGCCTCGGCCTCGTCGGCGAAGGTCTGCACGGTGATGACCGGGCCGAAGATCTCCTCCTGCACGATCGGATCATCCTGGCGCACACCGGTGATCACGGTCGGGGCGAGATAGAAACCGGTATCGCCGATCCGGTTGCCGCCGGTGCGCACGGTGGCGTGCGGGGGGAGCGCGGCGAGTTTGCCGGTGACGGACTCGAAGTGGCGAATATTGTTCAGCGGGCCGTAGGCGGCATCCACATCGTCGGGCAGGCCCGGTCGCACCGATTGCGCCTTCTTGGTCAGGGCGTCGACAAAATCGTCGTGCACCGACTCGTGCACCAGCACCCGGGTCGCGGCGGTGCAGTCCTGGCCGCCATTGAAGAACGCGGCATCACCGATGCGGTCGGCGGCCAGCGCCAGATCCGCGTCCCCGAACACCACGACCGGGGCATTGCCGCCGAGTTCGAGATGCGCGCGCTTGACCTGCTCGGCCGCGGCGGTCGCCACCGCGATGCCCGCCCGCACCGAACCGGTGATGGCCACCATGTCCAGGTCCGGATGGCTCACCAGCGCGGCGCCACTGGCGGCATTGCCGAGCACGACATTGAGTACGCCGTCGGGCAGGATGCCCTTCGACAGCTCGGCCAGCAGCAGCGTGCTGCCCGGCGTGGTGTCACTCGGCTTGAGCACCACGGTGTTTCCGGTGGCCAGCGCCGGGCCGATCTTCCAGATCGCCATCATCAGCGGGTAATTCCACGGGGTCACCTGACCGATCACACCGACCGGTTCGCGGCGCACATACGAGGTGAATCCGGTCATGTACTCGCCGGCGGACTTGCCCTCCAGCAGGCGCGCGGCCCCCGCGAAGAAGCGCAGGTGATCGGCTCCGGTGGCCACCTCCTCGGAGGCGACCAGATGCTTGGGCTGACCGGTATTGCGGCACTGCGCCTCGACCAGCGCGTCGGAATGGGACTCCAGGGCGTCGGCCAGTTTCAGCAGTGCGGCCTGTCGCTGGCCGGGCGTGGCGGAACGCCAGGCCGGAAAGGCGCGCCGGGCGGCGGCCACGGCGGCGTCGATATCGGCGGCATCGGAGATCGGGCTGCGGCCGGTCACCGTCTCATCGACCGGGCTGATCAATTCGAACGACTCCGACGCGGTGGCGGCGACCGACCGGCCGTCGATGTAGTTGCGAAGCAGCTGCGTCGTCATGTGTGCGAGTTCTCCCTGGGGTTCCGGTATTGCTCGATTGCAAGTCAGTGTGCTGTGCGACACACCCCCGCGTCACCTGCCGGATCGGAGTGGCGGCAGAATCTAGTTTCGACGATTTGTCCAGTTTGCTGTAGGAGCGCTGTGAGTACGGGAATTCCGGTCCGGTGGGTGCTGTCCCAGCCCGAGCTGAATCTGGCGCTCAAGGGCGGCAGTGCCGGGCTCGGGCGCAATATCACGATGGCCCTCACCTCCGAGCTCACCGAACCGCAGCAGTGGCTCTCCGGCGGGGAGTTGGTGCTCACCACCGGTATGGGTTTGCCGCTCAGTGGCGCGGACCGGCTGCGCTATCTGACGGAACTCGACGCGGCCGGAGTCGCGGGCGTCGGATTCGGCGTCGGGCTCTCACACGAAACGGTACCGGCGGACCTGGTCGAGGCGGCCGATGCGCTCGGGCTGCCGCTGTTCGAGGTGCCGCTGCCGACACCGTTCGGGGCCATCACCAAGAAGGTCATGCAGCGGCTGGCCGAGCAGGAGTACGAGAAGGTGCTGCGGGCCTCTCGTGCTCAGCCGCGCATGACCCGGGCGGCCATCCAGGGCATGGGCGCGGTGATCAGGGAGCTGTCGGCGGCACTGTCTGCCACCGTGGTCGTCGCCGGCGCGGACGGTGCGATATCGGACTCGCATCCGGGCCGGGCCACGGCCGAGGTCGCCGAGCGGATCGGCGAATTCCTCAGCACTCGCGGCGACGGTGCGGGTAGCGGTGTCATTCACACGTCTTCGGGGCAAATCATTGCGCTGCAAGCCATTACGGCGGGGCAGACGGTGCACGGGCATCTGGCGGTGGTGACCTCCACGCCACTCAGCTCGGTCGATCAGGTACTGCTCGGACATGCCAGTTCGCTGCTGGCCCTGGACTTCGAAAAGCCCGCCCGGCTGCGAATCGCGCAGAACCACTTGAACTCTCAGGCCATCGCCATGCTGCTGGACGAGCCGGGCGATCTCGAAACGCTGTGGCGGCATCTGGCTCCGGCCGCCGATCGCTCCGGGCGGGTCCGTGCCCTGGTGCTGTGGTGTGAGTCGCCGGAGGCGGCGGTGCGGGTGACCGAAGCCGTTGATGAGCAGCTGCATCCGCACAACCGGCAACTGTTCGCGCGCATTTCGGGTGATCGGGTCGAGGTGTTGCTGCCCGGTTCCGATACCGAGGAGGCGGCCGAGCAGCTGCTGGCCGCCATGCCCGACGAGGTGCGCGCGACCATCCGGGCCGGGCTCAGTGCGCCACATCTGTTGCGGCGCTTCGCCACAGCCATAGAACATGCCGAATTGGCGTCCTCCGCCGCCCTGCCCGGCGGACGCCCGCTGGAACTCGCCTCGCTCGCCGGGCAGACTTTGCTGACGCTTCCGGAGGCCCAGCGGATGCTGAGCGCCATATCGGAGGCCATGCTCGCGCCGCTCGCGGATTACGACGAACGGCACGGCACCGATCTCATCGCCTCACTGCGCGCCTATCTAGAGGCGCACGGTCAGTGGGAGACCGCGGCCACCGCGCTGGGTGTGCACCGGCATACCCTGCGCAGCCGGGTCGCGAAGATTGAATCGGTGCTCGGGTGTCAGCTGGATGTGGCGCGGGTGCGCGCCGAACTGCTGCTGGCGATCATCGCCCGCCGCTGATCCCGGCTGCCGCGGCCAATTCCGCGTTCACCACACACAATCGGGCGATATCGGCGTGTGCGGAGCGGCGCAGCTGACCCACCAGGTCCAGGAGCCGGGCCGCGGACGGCGTGGCCCGCCAGGCGGTGACGAGGTCGTGCGCGGAGTCGCTCGGTGCGGCGTTCGCCAGTACCGCGGCCGCCAAAGCGTGCCAGCGGGACTGCAATTCGTCGGCTAGTACGGCGGCGGCCAGTGTTTCCCAATGGTCGCCGGTCGGCGTGGTCGCGAAAGTTGTTGCCAGCCAGTCGAGTCCGATGCACTCGCCGAGTTCCCGATAGGTCTGTGCGATCAGGGCGACCGGCAGGCCGGTGCGGCGGGCGGTATCGCTCAGCGGCAGCGCCTGTGCCAGCAGTTGCAGATTCGCCAGATCCCGGCCGGGGTGGCCGCCGGGGCGGGGGAGTACCGCGATCAGTTCGGCGACCACCGGGGCGTGCAGTGCGATCTCCGCCGACCAGGACGCGGCCGTGCGCTTGGCCAGCAACCATGCGGTGGACTGTTCGACGGCGTCCTGAATACCGTTGAGCACGCTCATCCGCAGCTGCGGCGTGACGCCGGGGAGCGCGAGCGCCTCGCGCCACCAGCGGTCGACGTCCAGCACGGTATCGACGACCGTGCAGGCCAGCACGATCTGTGCGGTGCCCGCGCCGAAACGCTCGTCCAGGCGGTGGATCATGCCGGGGCCGACACGATTGATCACCTGATTGGCCGCGGAGACGGCCACGATCTCACGAGCCACCGGATGCTCGCGCAACCGCTCACCCAGCAGGGTGCGGAAGTCCTCGGGGAAATAGCCGGCCAGGGTTCCCGCGACCACCGGATCGGTGAGGGCATCGGAGGCGAGGAGTTCCTCGCGGACCAGATTCTTGGCCATGGCCAGCAGTACCGCGATCTCCGGGCGGACCAGACCGGCTCCGGCCCGGCGTCGGGCGCTGAGTTCGGCCGGGGCGGGCAGGAACTCGACGGAACGATCGAGATCTGTTGCCTGCTCCAGGTTTTCGATCAATCGGCCGTGCCGGTCGATGAGGAAGGGTGCATGCGCCTCGGCCAGGCTGATGGCCAGTGCCTGGCGGTCGCAGTCGGCCAGGACCGCGCGTGCGACCGCATCGGCATTGGCGGCCAGCAGGCGATCGCGCTCCGGTTCGGACACCAGGCCCTCGGTCACCGCGGACGCCAGCGCGATCTTGAGGTTGACCTCGCGGTCGGAGGTGGCCACACCCGCGGCATTGTCGATGAAATCGGCGTTCACCTTGCCGCCCGCCCGCGCGAACTCGATCCGGGCACGCTGGGTGAGACCGAGATTGCCGCCCTCGCCGATCACCCTGCAGCGCAATCGATCCGCAGTCACCCGCACATCGTCATTGGTCGGATCCGCTACCTCGGAATCAAGTTCGCCGCTCGACCGCACATACGTGCCGATACCGCCGTTGAACAGCAGATCCACCTGTGCGCTCAGAATGGCCTGAATAACCTCGTGCGCAGGGAGGTTCGCTGCTTCGACGCCGAGCAGCCGGCGCGTCTGCGGGGACAGCGGAATCGATTTCGCCGAGCGTGGCCAGACGCCGCCGCCCTCGGAGATGACGGCGCGGTCGTAGTCGGCCCAGCTGCTGCGATCGAGTCCGGCCAGGCGGGCCCGCTCCCGGTGCGAGAGTTCGGGATCGGGATCGGGGTCGAGGAAGATGTGGCGGTGGTCGAAGGCCGCCACCAGCCGGATGCGGTCGGTCTCGAGCATGCCGTTGCCGAACACATCGCCTGACATATCGCCGATACCGGCCACGGTGAACGGCTGGGTGTCCGGGTCCACGCCGAGCTCGGCGAAATGCTGGCGAATCGAGCACCAGGCGCCGCGGGCGGTAATGCCCAGGGCCTTGTGGTCGTATCCGGTGGAGCCACCGGAGGCGAAGGCGTCGCCGAGCCAGAAGGCGCGGGCCATGGCAATGCTGTTGGCCAGATCGGAGAAGCGGGCGGTGCCCTTGTCCGCGGCGACCACCAGGTACGGGTCCGGATCGTCGTAGACGACGGTGTGCGCGGGCGGGACGACGGCGCCGTCCACAATATTGTCGGTGACATCGAGCAGGCCGCCGATGAAGGCCGTGTAGGCGTTCGCGACGGCCGCCGGATCGGTGTTCGGGCCGCGAACGACGAAGGCGCCCTTGGCTCCCATCGGGACGATCACCGAATTCTTCACCGTCTGGGTCTTCATCAGGCCCAGCACCTCGGTGCGGAAATCGTCGGCGCGATCGGACCAGCGCAGGCCGCCGCGCGCGATGACGCCGCCGCGCACATGGCTGCCCTCCACCTGCCGGGCGTGCACGAAGATCTCGCGATACGGCGTGATCGGGCCCGAGACCGACAGGCGGGACGGGTCGATCTTGAAGGCGGCTACCAGGCGGCTCGGCTGAAACCAATTGGTGCGCAACACCGCTGCGCAGAAGGTGTGCAGACCGCGCAGCAGCTGATCCTCGGGCAGCGTGGTCGCGGCTTCGAGTCGCCGGCGCGCCTCCGCATCCGCCGTATCGACATCACCGCCGCCGGACGGATCGAAGCGGGCACGGAACAGCTCCACGAATGCGCGCGCGAATTGTGCATGGACGGTGAGGATCTCGGTCATCGTCGGTCCGCCGAGTCGCAGTCCGGCCTGCCGCAGGTACCGGCAGGCGGCTCGGATCAGCAGGGCATCGCGCCAGGTCAGTCCGGCAGCGCCGATCAAGCCGATGAAACCGTCGATCTCCAGCACCCCGGTGGCCGCGGCCACGAAAGCCTCGGACAGCAGTTCGGCGGTCGGCTCGGTCAGCTCGAAAGCCGTGGGGCGGAAGGTGAATCGGTGCACGGTGTCCGCACCGTCGCTGTGCACATCGTGCGTGGTGACATGCAGGCCCAGGGCGGAGAAGATATCGATCAGCTCGGTCAGCGAGGCGGGCGCACCGCGCCAGATCAGCCGCGCTCCGGGCCGCCGCGCATCGATCGAATCGAATTCGAGCCGCGGGGCGGCGTCGATTCGATCCTCGTCCAGCGTGCCGATCGCTGCTCCGCGAAACATCTGCTCAACTCCCTGCGCGTCACCTGATGGGTCGGCAGCCAATCTGCCCTATGGAGACGCAGGACACAGTCGACAATCAGGCGCGCGGGGTGGGCGCCGGCACGCCGACTCGTCCATTGCCGGGGTCTCCAGCGCAGGTGGAGTCGGCGAACCGGCCGCTATCAGTCGCGATAGCGGCGATGGTCGACGGCGAATTCGTCGGCGACCGTGGCGGCCAGTTCGACGTATGCCCGCTTGGTTTCCTTCTGCAGGCGGGTCAGGTCGATCTCGGCGCCTTCGCCCAGGTGGGAGTCGTACGGGATGATATGCACTGCGCGGCAACGCGACAGGAAATAGTCGCGCAGCTGGTTGATGCCGACATTCGGGGCGCCCGGGCGCGGCAGGTTGATCACCACGACGGCATTGCGGACCAGATGGTCGTGGCCGTGCAGCGACAACCAGTCCAGGGTGGCGGCGGCGCTGCGCGCGCCGTCGATGGCCGAGGACGAGATCAGCACCAGGGAGTGCGCCAGATCCAGCACACCCGCCATGGCCGAATGCATCAGGCCCGTACCGCAATCGGTGAGGATGATGTTGTAGAAGCGCTGCAGGATGCGGGCCACATTGCGGTACTCGTCCTCGCTGAACGCCTCCGAGGCGGCCGGATCGCGCTCGCTCGCAAGCACTTCCAGCCGGCTCGAGGCCTGCGAGGTATGCCGCCGCACATCCGAGTAGCGCTCGATGCTCGGATCCAGCAGCAGATCCCGCACCGTCGACCGCGTCTGCAGCGGCACGCGCTGCGACAGCGTGCCGAAGTCCGGATTGGCATCCACCGCAATGACCCGGTCGCCGCGAATGGACGAGAAGATCGACCCCAGTCCCATGGTGGTCGTCGTCTTCCCGACACCACCCTTCAGCGACAACACCGCAATCCGGTAATCCCCGCGCACAGGCTGCCGAATCCGGGCCACCAACTCCTGCAGTCGCCGCTCCTCAGCCGACAACCCCGGATTGATGGCGCCACCCGACACATGGTGCACCGCCCGCCGCCACCCCGACCCGGGAGACTTCTTCGCCCGCCGCATCGGCACATCATCAAGCGAGGGCCCCTGCCCACCCAGCCCATACTGCACAGGCCCCGACGGCGGCGTGTACGCCCCCGGCTGCCCCGGTACGTGTGAACCAGGCTGCCCGGAGCCATAGCTCCCCGGCTGCCCATATGCCCCTGGTTGCCCGGACCCATAGACCCCGGGCTGCCCCTGGCCATACGCCCCCGGCTGTCCGGGCGCGCCCCAACCAGCCTGCAACGCTTGGCTATTGCCCGATTGCCCCGGCCCGCCGTCGGCGCCCGCATCAGCTTGCTGCCCATCCTGGCCCGACCCGCCGAACTCCGCTGGCGCGTTGCCACCGCCGGGCCGCACCTCGCCGCTCAGCGCGGGAATACCGCCGCCGATGGTGGGCGCACTGTGAATATTGTCGCCCGGCCCGGGCGGCCACGAATTCGGCTGTGGGACAGCCTGCCCCGGAGCATTGGGCGCCCCGTTCGCTTCCGACGCCGAGGACCCGGTGGGCACCGAGTCCGACTGTGGCCGCATCGAGGCGGCGCCCGACGAATCAGGTGAAGTGGCCGGAGGCTGCTGTGCCGCCGCACCATTCAGGTTCGAGCCGCCCGGCGCGCCGGTGCCCGGTGCGTACCGGCCCTGCGGCGCTTGGCCGGGCGGGACCTGACCGGGAGCCGCCTGCCATGGGTTCTGCTGTGGCGCACCAGGAGTCGCAGACTCAGGCGGGGTCTGGTTCCAAGCGTGCGCCGGAGAGTCGGCGGGTGATTGGGCGGCTGGGCAGTTCGGAGTGGACCCGATCGGCGCACCGGTGACTGGCGCGTACTGACCCTGCGGTGCTTGGCCGGGGTGGACCTGACCGGGAGCCGCCTGCCACGGGTTCTGTTGTGGCGCGCCGGGGGCCGGCTGCTGCGGCAGGACTTGGTTCCAGACAGGTGCGGACGGGCCGGAGGGCGGTTGCGTGCCGCCGGGGTTGCCGTGCTGGCCGGGGGCGTGCGGGGCTGACGGGCCGTGTGCGGCGGGGGCTTGGGAGGGTGGTGACATCCACTGCCAGCGGTCGCCGGATCCTTGGGGGGCAGGCTGTGGCGGAACGGAATTGGGGCCGGAGGAGCCGTGTGATTGACCGCTCCGCGGGCCGTACGGGCCGGGTTCCGCGGGGCCCGACGACGGAGCCTGTCCGGGGCCGGACGCTGGCGGTTGCCCGGGACCGGACGCTGGGAACTGTCCCGGACCGGTTGTGGGGGGCTGCACGGGGTTGGGCGTAGCGGGCTGTCCTGGACCGGAGGCCGGTGCTTCGGCCGTAGCTGACACGGGGCGTTGCGCCGTGCCGGGCGGGAAGGACTGTCCTGGTGCGGATGCCGGTGGTTGTGCCGGACCGGAGACAGGTGACTGTCCGGTGGCCGCTGCGGGTTGGTCCGGGCGGGGGGTTTTGGCGTGGTGATGTGGGGGGAGCGGTGCGTCCAGTGCCCGGTGGCGTCCGCTGTTGGGCGGCTGTCCCGGGACCGCGGGCGAATCTGCGGGTGCCGGGGAATTCGGCTGGGCGGGTTTGTGATCCGTGGCGGGTGCGCTGGTGCGGGCCTTGTCGGAGGACTTGGCGTCGGCTGTCCGGGGATCGCTGCGGGGTGCGGGGGGCTTGGCCGGTGTGCGCGAATCGTTTGTTGCTGGGGCAGCGGGGGCGTCGGTGATCGAGCCGACGCTCGGGTCGTGGAGGGGGTTGTGGGTGGCGCCGTGGGGCGGGGCGGAGGCGTGGCTGGGTGCGGGTTCGGCGCCGTGCGTGGATTCCGCTGTGCCCGAGTGGGTTTTGCGGTCGGGGGTGGAGCCGGGGGCGGGTGTCAGTGGGACTCGGACGGTCAGGTTCGCGGGGTCGGCGGCGGCGCTCGGGACGTGCGGAACGGGGCCGGTCGACGGCGCGAGAATGTCGTCAAGGGGGGTGCCGGGGAGCGGGAATGCCGGGGGCACACCGGTTCCGGGGAATTGCTGCGTCGGGGGTGCGGCTGAGCCGGGTCCGGCCTGGTCAAGGGACTGGGGCGGATCGACTGGGCCGTGCTGCGGTGGCGGCGGGAGGGTGGGGACACCGGGTGGGGGTGTCAGCGGGGCCGACTGCGGTCCCTGGGCGTGCGCGGGCGGCCCGGGGCGGGCGCCCTGCGGCGGCGCATCAGGGATGCGTGGTTTCGGCGGTGCGGACTCGCGCGGTCCGGGTGCGGTCGGCGGTGTCGGCGCATCGATGCGGACGGTGGCGCCCACGGGCTGCTGACCGGCCAGTGGAATCCGTTGCGGTGCATCGGGAATAGGTGGTCGCGAGGCGTCCGGCCCAGGGCCGGGGGGCGCCGGTGGCAGAGGCGTCGACGGCCGCGGCGGCACGAAGGTCGACGGCTGCTGCGCATTCTGCGGTGCGTCGGAGGCAGGCGGGTTGGCGAAGCGCGACCCGGAAGACGGCTGTGCGCCTTCGGCTCCTGGCGGCGGTGGCAGATCCGGGCGCTGAGTGGGCGGCGGCGGCAGATCCGGCCGCGGCCCCGGCGACGGCTGCTTGGGCGCAGATCCGGTGGTGGGGGCGAGGTTCGGCGCGGGGGCGGCCGCGGGCGCGGCGGACTGCGGGCTCGCCGGTGGGGTCGTAGGCGCGGGGGGAGTGCTGAAGCGTGACCCGGAATCCGTTGCGGGAGAGGGTGGCAGCAGATCCTGGCGGGTCGTGGGCTGAGCGGGCAGCGGTGCAGTCCCCGGCAGTGGTGTGTGGGGTGCAGGGGTGCTGGACAAAGGTGTGCCGGACAAAGGAGTGCCGGACTGCGGACTCTGGCCAGGCGGGGGGCTCTGCCGAGATGCGCCGGACTGCGGGCCCGGGCCGGGCTGGGGGCTCTGCGGATGTGCGCCGGACTGCGGGCCCGGGCCGGGCTGAGGGCTCTGCGGACGTGTGCCGGACGGCGAGTCCTGTTGATGGCCGTTGGCCGGCGCGCTGAACTGCGGGGCGGGGGGCTGCGGTGAGCGGCTCGGGAGGGGGGTTCGGGGGGCCGCGTCCGCGGTGGGGGGTTCCTCGGGGAGGGCGTCGGGGGTGGCGTCCTTGCGGGCCTTGCGGTTGCCGAAGAGGCGGCGGGACGACTTCTTCTCGGGGATGAGGTCGTCGTGCGGCAGGTTCTCGACGGGCGCTTCGTAACCGGCTTGGGAGACGTCGCTTTCGGACAGCCATGGTGGAAGCATGGGGAGGCCGTCGTTGTTGCGGCTCACATCAACCCCCGTGTCTGGAGCAGTCTTGCGGGACAGGCCGTAGTTTAGCGATCTCCCCCGGTGGCGTGCTCGGGCCTGGTGAGCCTCGCACCCCCTGATGCCCCGCGAGGGTGTTCTGGCCCACGTCGAGCAGGCCCTATTTGGCCGCTCCTGCGTGAACGGGTAGGCTAGGTCGGCGGTGCACCTACCTGCTGGCTGTGGCATGTCTCTACCAAGAAACATCCGTTGCTGCCAGCGAGTATGTCACCAGGTCGGCTGCAGTGCACCACTAACACGGTGCGCGAACAATTCCACAGGCCGAAAAGACGTTAAAGACGTGATGAGCTCGAACCAACCAGGTTCAGCCTAAAACGGGATCGCGGAGGATATGGCGAAGAAGGAAGGGGCCATCGAGGTCGAGGGCCGGGTTATCGAACCGCTGCCCAATGCGATGTTCCGGATTGAGCTGGAGAACGGTCACAAGGTTCTCGCGCACATCAGCGGCAAGATGCGGCAGCACTACATCCGCATTCTGCCCGAGGATCGCGTCGTCGTGGAGCTGTCGCCCTACGACTTGACTCGCGGCCGAATCGTCTACCGCTACAAGTGATTTCCCTCGGGGGACGCTAGATTTCCGGGGCCACGCGCTCCGGGTCTTCCCCGGCCATTTCCGGCCGGGGAAAAACTGTGTTCACGGCCAGTGAGCACACGGAACCAGATTGGATCTGACGTGAAGGTCAACCCCAGCGTCAAGCCGATCTGCGAGAAGTGCAAGGTGATCCGCCGTCACGGTCGGGTCATGGTGATCTGCGAGAACCTGCGCCACAAGCAGCGTCAGGGCTGATCCCGGTCTAGGCCGGATCACCGGAACTCCGCGAGGAGGGCCGGTCGCTCACCGCCAAGCACCGAACGCAGTTCGGATTTGGCAGTCATAAAGAAGTAACTCCCAGCGCCAGTCGCCGTTGTCGAGCCCTCCGGGGCGGACGGCGGCCTTCTCCCGGTACGGAGGCCGGGGCCCCACTACGAGGGGACGGCCAGGGAGCAGACCTCCGAAACCATTAAGGAAACTGCCACATGGCACGTCTGATGGGCGTTGATCTTCCGCGCGAAAAGCGCATGGAGATCGCGCTGACTTACATCTTCGGCATTGGCCGTACCCGTTCCAAGGAGATCTTGGAAGCGACCGGCGTCAGCGTCGATCTGCGCTCGAAGGATCTCACCGATGAGCAGCTCACGGTTCTCCGTGACTACATCGAACGCTCCGCTCTGAAGGTGGAAGGCGACCTGCGCCGCGAGGTTCAGGCCGACATCCGTCGCAAGATCGAGATCGGCTGCTACCAGGGCCTGCGTCACCGTCGTGGCCTGCCCGTTCGTGGCCAGCGGACCAAGACCAATGCCCGCACGCGCAAGGGTCCGAAGAAGACCGTCGCCGGCAAGAAGAAGTAGGGATAGCGCATGCCTCCGAAGACCCGGACTTCAGGTCCGAAGAAGACTCAGAAGTCGCGTCGCCGGGATAAGAAGAACGTCCCGCACGGCCACGCGCACATCAAGAGCACGTTCAACAACACCATCGTGTCGATCACCGACCCGGCCGGCAACGTCATCTCCTGGGCGTCCTCGGGCCACGTCGGTTTCAAGGGCTCGCGTAAGTCGACCCCGTTCGCCGCGCAGCTTGCCGCCGAGAACGCTGCCCGCAAGGCGCAGGAGCACGGCGTCAAGAAGGTCGATGTCTTCGTGAAGGGCCCGGGTTCGGGCCGCGAGACCGCGATCCGTTCCCTCCAGGCCGCCGGCCTCGAGGTCGGCACGATCTCCGATGTCACCCCGCAGCCGCACAACGGCTGCCGTCCGCCCAAGCGGCGTCGCGTCTAAGCGGGAAGGAAAAGGTACAGAACAATGGCTCGTTATACAGGCCCCATCACCCGCAAGTCGCGTCGCCTTCGTGTTGACCTCGTTGGAGGCGACCAGGCGTTCGAGCGTCGTCCTTACCCGCCCGGCCAGCACGGCCGCGCGCGGATCAAGGAATCCGAATACCTCATGCAGCTGCAGGAGAAGCAGAAGGCTCGCTTCTCGTACGGCGTCATGGAGAAGCAGTTCCGCAAGTACTACGAAGAGGCGAACCGCCAGAAGGGCAAGACCGGCGACAACCTGCTGCGTCTGCTCGAGACCCGTCTGGACAACGTCGTGTACCGCGCCGGTCTGGCCCGTACCCGTCGTGCGGCTCGCCAGCTGGTCAGCCACGGCCACTTCATCGTGAACGGCCAGAAGGTCGACGTCCCCAGCTTCCAGGTTTCTCAGTACGACATCATCGATGTCAAGGAGAAGTCGCTGTCGACGCTGCCCTTCCAGGTTGCTCGCGAAACCGTCGGCGATCGCAAGGCTCCGGGTTGGCTGCAGGTCGTTCCCGGCCGTCTTCGCATTCTGGTGCACCAGCTCCCCGAGCGTGCGCAGATCGATGTTCCGCTCCAGGAACAGCTGATCGTCGAGTTCTACTCGAAGTAATGAGGTGCGCGTAAGCGCATCGCTGGTTGCGCTCTGAATTATTCAGGGCGGCAACAGTTTCCAGTCGTGAGCGTCAAATAGCGGACGCTCGAAGGAGGAGAAATCCATGCTGATTTCACAGCGACCGACACTGACCGAAGAGGTTGTGTCCGAGAACCGGTCGCGGTTCACCATCGAACCGCTGGAGCCGGGCTTCGGTTACACCCTCGGCAACTCGCTGCGCCGCACGCTGCTTTCCTCGATCCCGGGTGCTGCTGTCACGAGCATCCGCATCGACGGCGTGCTGCACGAGTTCACCACGGTTCCGGGCGTGAAGGAAGATGTCACCGACATCATCCTGAACCTCAAGGGCCTGGTTGTGTCGTCCGAAGAGGACGAGCCGGTCACCATGTACGTCCGCAAGCAGGGCCCGGGCACCGTCACCGGTGGGGACATCGTTCCCCCGGCCGGCGTGACCGTGCACAACCCGGACATGCAGATCGCGACCCTGAACGATAAGGGCAAGCTGGAGATCGAGCTCGTTGTCGAGCGCGGTCGCGGCTACGTTCCTGCCGTGCAGAACAAGGCGTCGGGTGCGGAAATCGGCCGGATTCCGGTGGATTCGATCTACTCGCCGGTTCTCAAGGTGACCTACAAGGTCGAGGCGACTCGTGTCGAGCAGCGCACCGACTTCGACCGGCTCATCCTGGATGTCGAGACCAAGAACTCGATCTCCGCACGGGATGCGCTGGCGTCGGCGGGTAAGACTCTGGTCGAACTGTTCGGTCTCGCTCGCGAGCTGAACATCGAGGCCGAGGGCATCGAGATCGGCCCGAGCCCGGCCGAGGCGGACCACATCGCCTCGTTCGGTCTGCCGATCGAGGACCTGGATCTGACCGTGCGGTCCTACAACTGCCTCAAGCGCGAGGGTGTTCACACCGTCGGCGAGCTGGTTGCCCGCACCGAGTCCGATCTGCTGGATATCCGTAACTTCGGCCAGAAGTCCATCGACGAGGTCAAGGTCAAGCTGCATTCGCTTGGTCTGTCCCTCAAGGACTCCCCGGCCTCCTTCGATCCGTCCTCCGTCGTCGGTTACGACGCGGCGAGCGGCACCTGGAGCGACAGCGGTTCGTTCAGCGACACCGACAGCGGCGAGCAGGACTACGCCGAGACCGAACAGCTTTAGGCCGTATGGGGCGGGCGCCCCGAACGGTCTTAGACACAGGAGATTCCAATGCCCAAGCCCAAGAAGGGTGCTCGCTTCGGCGGGTCGGCGTCGCACCAGAAGGCGATCTTCGCCAATCTGGCGACGGCGCTCTTCGAGCACGGTCGCATCACGACCACCGAGTCCAAGGCCAAGGCGCTGCGCCCCTACGCCGAGAAGCTTGTCACCAAGGCGAAGGCCGGCACTCTTGCCGACCGTCGCGAGGTGATGAAGGTGATCCGCTCCAAGGACGTCGTGCACGAGCTTTTCGCGAACATCGGACCTGCGTTCGAGGGTCGCGAGGGTGGCTACACCCGGATCATCAAGACCATCCCGCGCAAGGGTGACAATGCTCCGATGGCGATCATCGAGCTGGTCCGCGAGAAGACCGTGACCAACGAGGCCGATCGGGCCCGTCGTGTCGCCGCTTCGCAGCAGGCCGTCGCCGCCGAGGCCCCGGCCGAGGTTGTCGAAGACGCTCCGGCCGAGGTCGTTGCCGACGCTCCGGTCGAGGCTGCTGCCGAGGAGAAGAAGGAAGACTAAGTCTTCCATCGGATTCCATGAGGAAGCCCGCCGTCCCCTCCGGGTCGGCGGGCTTCACTCATGTTAACCAGGAGATCGCTGTGACCGTGGAGGATCAGACGCCGGAGCCGGTTTCGGTTCGGGTACGGCTGGACATCAGCTACGACGGCACCGACTTCACCGGCTGGGCCCGCCAGCCCGGCCTGCGCACCGTGCAGGGCGTGCTGGAGGAGGCGCTGAGCAAGGTGCGGCGCGAGCCCATCGTGCTGACCGTGGCCGGGCGCACCGATGCGGGTGTGCACGCCCAGGGCCAGGTCGCGCATTTCGATACGCACGGCGAGCTGGACGCCCCGCGGCTGCTGCACCGCCTGGCGCGGTTCCTGCCGAAGGATGTGCGGGTGACCGGGATTCGCCCGGTGCCGCCGGAATTCGACGCGCGGTTCTCGGCCATTCGCCGCCACTACGCCTATCGCCTCACCACCGCCCCGTACGGTGCGGAACCACTGCAGACCCGCCACGTGGCGCCCGCGCGCCCAGGCGTCGATCTGGAGGCCATGCGGGCCGCTTCTCGAAAGCTCTTGGGGCTGCACGATTTCGCGGCCTTCTGCCGCCGCCGTGAAGGCGCCACCACCATTCGCGAACTCCAGCGTTTCGACTGGGAGCGGGAGGGCGATCTGCTCACCGCGTATGTCAGTGCGGACGCCTTCTGCTGGTCCATGGTGCGCAGTCTGGTCGGCGCGGTGCTGGCGGTCGGGGAGGGCCGGCGCACACCGGAGTGGGTTGGCGGGCTACTGAACGAGCGTGAGCGCGTGAGCGCCGTCGCGGTCGCGCCCGCGCATGGGCTGAGCCTCATCGCCGTGGACTATCCGGTGGATTCGGAGCTTGCCGCTCGCAATATGGCGACCCGCGAAATGCGTACTGTGCCCGATCCGACCGGATGCTGCGGCGACTGACGCGAATTCGCTTATCGTGGAGGGTGATTCGTTGACTCGGACACCTTTCGGGTCGCAGTTGTTTTGCGGCCGCAGAAACCCCTCGTCGTGAATCCTCAAGTCCGCCGTGAAGATTCGTATTGCAGGTTGCGATCATCGAAAGTTGGACGATGTGAAGGGATTTCGACTTCACACACCGCCGATAGTGCGACAATCGGCCAATGACCGGCGGCTCTGAGCCCGCAGTGGTGGAGGTGCAGTCCACACCCGAAGTCTCCGAGAAGGAGACCTTCGAGCAGTGGGAGGCTGCGGTGGCACAGGCCTATGTGCCGCTCGTGGTCACCCCGGTGCGGACGGGGGAGTTCAAGGCCCGCATTGTGCAGTCCCGCTTCGACGATATGGACGTTTCCACCCTGACCGCGAGCGGGCAGCACATCACGCGGGTTCCGCGGCTCATCCAGGAGCCGGACGAACCGATTCTGTTCGCCACCGTGACCACGCACGGGCACGGCTGGCTGGAGCAGGACGGCCGGGTGGGGGTGATGGCGGACCTCGGGCTCATGCTCTACGTGAGTTCGCGTCCGTTCACCGCTCATTTCGAGCAGACCTGGGGTGTGGTCGCGGTGCAGGTGCCGCTGGCTCAGGTGGTGGGCGCCTCCGGGGTGGCCTCGGATCAGTTGCCGACCGCGGTGCGCTTTCCGCCGGAGGGCGCGGCCGGCATTGTCGGCCGATTCTTCTGCGGGCTGGCGCAATTGCAGCAGACCTCGCCGGATCAGGCGGCGGTGCTGGCCCGGCACGGCACCGGGCTGCTCGCCTCGGTGGTGCAGCTGGCGGTGGGGGACACCCCGCACGATGAGCCGGGGCAGGCGCTGACCAAACAGGCTGCGCTGGCATATATCCAGCGACACTTCGCCGACCCGGGGCTCACGGTGGACCATGTGGCGAATGCCTGTGCGGTATCGCGGCGCACGCTGTACCGGCTGTTCGAGAACGGGGAGGACGGTGTGGCCGCCATGCTGCGGCGCACCCGGATCGAGCGCGCACTCGCGCTGATCCGGACAGATCCGACAAGACCGCTGCTCTCGATCTCGCGTGCCGCGGGATTCGTCTCGGAGCGGCAGTTCTATCGCGCCTTCAAGCGGGAGATGGGCATGACACCAGGGGAATTCCGCACGGTGCACGCGTGATGCGCACGCCGCGAAGCGGATTGTGCGCGATGTGGTGTCAAACCCACCTGACGTGAATAGTCAGTGATCTGGCACGAGTGGGCAGTCACGTCGTGGCTAACGATGTGAATACTTGGGGGAGCATCCGGTTCGCGCTGATCGCTCGTGCCCGGGGCGCCACTCGATTGTGCTCCGGGTGATGCGCCGTGTGCATGTCAGCGCTCCACATCCCTGTGCGTGTTTGTCGTCGATGATGCCGACCGACCGGGTCATGCGATGCGGAGACGCCGCCCGGTCGTCAGTCGAGCCGCCGACGACCGGGTAGGCGGACTGTCCGGAATACCGCCAACTAGTCCGTTTCGCCTGTTTCAAACGGATGCAAATTCGTTTGCTGGGGCCTTCGGGGTGGGATGATGCTGAAGTGGGTAACGCGGCAACCGCCAGCGCCGCCGAAGTCTGCTCCAGTTCGGACACTTCGGCTCGTCAGGCGTTCGAGCAGTGGGAGGCGATCGTCGGCGATGCCGTGCTGCCCTCGACGATCGAGCCGCTGGCCCAGGGACATTGGCACGGCAAGGTCAGTACCACGCAGTTCGATCGCTCCAGCTTCACGCTCATGTCCGCCAGTGCGCAGCGCCTCTTTCGCACCAGACGCCAGATCGAGCAGGCCAGCGCCGAATTCCTGCTGGTGAACATTGTGGTGAAGGGCGAGAACCGAACCGAGCAGAACGGCCGGATCGCCGACAGCCCCGCCGGTTCCATCGCATTCTTCGACAGCGCCCGCCCGATCGAGAGCCTGACCACCGAGAACTCGGTGTCCGCCATCGTGCGCGCGCCCATGCATCTGGTGCTCGAGCACGCGGGTCTGGTGCGTGACGAACTTCCGATAGCCACGCCGATGCCGACCACGGGTGCGCTCGGTGTGGTGGCGGGCTTCTTCCGCGGCCTGGCCGAACTGCCGCCCGATGAGACGAATCAGGCCGCGACGGTACTGGATTCGGAGATTGCGGGCATGCTCTCCTCCGCGGTGCTGCTGGCGACCGGGCGCACCTCGCCCGCCCCCTCGGATTCGCTGTACACGCGTCAGCAGGTGCTGGCGTACCTCCGTCGCCGGTTCACCGATCCGGAGCTCACCGTGGACGAGGTGGCGCATGCCTGCCTGGTCTCGCGCCGCACCCTGTATCGGCTGTGCGAAGGCTTCGGCGGTCCCGCGGCGCTGGTTCGCCGTATGCGGGTCGAGCATGCGCGCCGGCTGCTGCGCGCCGATCTCAACCGGCCGCTCGCGGCCGTTGCCGCGGCTTCCGGATTCGCCACGGACCGGCACTTCTATCGCGCGTTCCGGGAGGAAACCGGGCAGACGCCAGGGCAATTCCGCGCCCAATTGGACCCAGGCACACCAGGTCGGTAGCTCGGCACGGGATGTCGCTGCACCCGGCAGTCGTTCGGCGAAGGGTGATGGCACAGATCATCCCCATCGTGTCGAAGGGAGCCGAGGTGCCGACAAAGGTGCGCGTAGCTGCCGTACAGGCCGAACCGCGCTGGCTGGACCTGCGCGCGGGGGTTGAGCAGGCCATCGAACTCATCGAGACGGCGGCGGCCGGCGGTGCGCAACTGGTGGCCTTCCCGGAGACCTTTCTGCCCGGCTATCCGTGGTGGTTGTGGCTGGATTCGGTCAGCTGGGGTCAGGGGTTCTTCGCCCGATACCGGACCAATTCGATGACGGTGGGCCGCACCGAGTTCCGGCGCATCGCCGACGCCGCGCGCAGACATCGGATACACGTGCTGCTGGGCTTCAGCGAGCGCTGCGGCAGTGCGCTGTACATGTCGCAGTGCCTCATCGACGATCGCGGTGTGCTGGCGGGTGTGCGCCGCAAGCCCGAGCTGACGCCGTTGGAGCACCACATCTTTCGCTCCGGTGAGGTGACGGAGCCGTACGTGTTCCGCACCGATATCGGCCGCATCGGCGTGCAGGGCGGCTCCGAGCAACTGCACCTGCCCGCGCGCCAGGAATTGGAACGCACGGGCGCACAGGTGCATATCGTCTCGTGGCCGGGTTTCATCATCGCGCGGGATGTGGACTGGGGTGTGCGGGTGAACAATGCAGCCACGCTCTGGTATGCGGTGGTGGGCAATCTCAATGTGATCGCCGCCTGTTCGGTTATGGATGTGGCGGGCAGTGAAAGTCGCCGTGGCGGTGCGGAACCCGCGAAACAGCTGGTGCGGGGCCCCGGTGGGCACTCGCGCATTTACGCGCCCGGGGGAGAAGAGCTGGCGGCTCCGCTGAGTGGGCACGAGGAGGGCATCCTGTACGCGGATCTCGAACTCGAGCTCAGTTGCGAGTCCGCCGCATAGCGGTGTGCCGATTGTGATTCGCGGCTATTGGCCCGCTGTTCCGGAATCTGACACACTGCCCGGTATTCGGCCGGTCAGCGGCCGCCGATGGTTGTCGAGGGATGGGGAGTGGATAGGTCTGCGGAGGTCAATCGGATCGAGGTGCGATCCGGAGTGGAAGCGTCGGCGGTGGAGGCTTTCGAGCGCTGGGAAGCGCATGTGAGTGCGGCCTATGTGCCACTTGCGGTTTCGCCGACTCCGACCGGACTCTTTCGTGGCCATATCGAGCATGCGCGATATGGCGATCTCGATCTGACGGTGGTCGGATCGACCCCGCAGGTGATACAGCGGACCGGTCAGCTGATAGCGCGGGCCGAGGACGAGTTCTTGCTCGCGAGTATTCCGCTCGCGGGCACCGCGCGGTTGCATCAGGATGAACGGGTCGCCGAAGTCGGTCCCGGCGGGATCGTGTTCTACGACACCTCTCGGCCCTATCACTGGGAATTCGACCAGGAGTGGGAACAGGTCGTGCTACAGGTCCCGATGAGCAAGCTCCGCGAGAGATACGGAGTGATCGGTACCGAAGTGCCGACGGCCACCAGCTTTTCGGGTGAAAGCTCGGCCGGAATCGTGGCGCAATTCTTCCGCGGTGTCGCGCGATTGCAGCACACCGATCCCGGTGGCGCGGCGTTGCTCGCCGAGCCCGGTGTGGACCTGCTGGCCGCGGCGGTGGTCGCGGCCTCGGGCGGTGTGGCCAGGGACCAGTCGGCCGATGCCCTGAATCGTCAGCGGGTGCTCGCGTTCATGCGCGACAACTGCGCCGATCCGGATCTCGGAGTTGATCGAATCGCCGAGGGTTGCCGAATGTCGAGGCGTACCTTGTATCGCGTGTTCGGTGAGTTCGAAGGCGGTCCGGGAGCGGTGTTGCGCCGCATGAGAATCGAACGTGCCTGCGAGTTGTTGCGCACCGCACCGCAGTTGCCGCTGTCCGCGGTGGCACGCGATTCGGGTTTCCTCACCGAGCGTAGTTTCTACCGATCCTTCCGCACGGAAATGGGGACAACACCGGGCGCATTCCGTACATTGGTTTGAACTGTTTATTGGTATGAACATCGCAGTGGCATGGAAGGTCGGTAATCCGGCACAGGTAGCCATGGTGCCGTTGTAGGCCATTCGAAAGCATGACCTTCCATGAAGGAAGTCGGATGAGGAATACGGTGCGAGTCGCTGCGGTCCAAGCCGAGCCGAAATGGCTGCGGTTGTCCGAAGGTGTCGAGCATGTCGTTGAACTGATCGGCGCAGCGGCTGCGGGTGGAGCGCGCCTGGTCGCATTCCCGGAGACCTTCCTCCCGGGCTATCCGTGGTGGCGCTGGGTGGAATCCAATCAGTGGAACGTCGAGTACTCGACTCGGTGCCGCGAAAATTCGATGATTCGCGATGGCGCGGAAATGCGCCGAATCACCGCCGCCGCACGGGACTACGGCGTCCAGGTGGTGCTGGGATTCGGGGAACGGCAGGATCGCCGAATCTATATGGCACAGGCCGTCATAGATGAAATGGGTCAGCTGATTTCGGTGCGGCGAAAAGCCGGACTCAACAGTGTCGAGCGCAAGGTATTCGCTTCGGGCACACCGAATCTCCCGACCGTGCATCACAGCATCATCGGCAAGGTCGGTGCGCTGACCGGACAGGAGAATCAGCGCCCGCTGCTCACCCGCGCACTGCGTGCGGACGAGGAGCAGATCCACGTGGCGGCCTGGCCGGGCGGTCTGAACGGTGAAGCGCCGGGACCGGATTCGAGTGTCACCGTGAGCCGTATGTACGCGCTGGAGGCGGGTGCGTATGTGGTCGCGCCCTGTGTGGTGGTCGCCGATGCGGCCTGGGCGGGCCGGGGCGGCGCCCCGGTGGTCACGCGCAGCGGCCGGGCGCGGATCTACGGGGCCGACGGCACCGATGTCGTCACACCGCTCGATGAGGGCGCGGAGGGCATTCTGTTCGCCGATCTGGAGCTGGATACCACCCGCACCGGGGATTCGGAATCGGATCTCACACTGCAGCACCGGCTTCGGAAGGGCGGTCAGCAGGCGCCCCGGGCCACGCGCGCCGGTTCCGCGCGCCGGCTGGGCGCCGAACGCTGGGCCGTGCCGCTCACGCTCGGGCAGTATCCGGGCGATACCGCCGCCTGCTGAGGGTCAGGAGCGCACGAGACGCGCGATGGCGTCGGTGGCTTCCTTGATCTTGGCCTCGGCCTCCGGGCCGCCCGCGATGGCCGCGTCGACCACGCAGTGGCTGATGTGATCCTCCAGCAGGCCCATGGCGACGGCCTGCAGGGCCTTGGTCATGGCGGAGACCTGGGTCAGGATGTCGATGCAGTACTTTTCCTCTTCGACCATGCGCTGCAGGCCGCGGGACTGACCCTCGATCCGGCGCAGGCGCTTGAGGTAGTCGTCCTTGGCGGTGATGTAGCCGTGCGTCGAGTGGTCATGGGCCGACGGCTCGGCGTGGTCGGGTGCCGACGGCTCGGTGGTGGTGGTCTCTTCGTTGGTCACCGTCGATTTCCTCACTCCCGGCGTCAATACCCCCCTAGGGTACAGGGCCGGGCCTGGTAGCACCACTCATGCGCGCATGCGCAAGAATTGCGGCATGAGTTCGGATCCTCGGGCCACGCTGGCCATTATCGGCGGCAGCGGGTTCTACGACTTCTTCGGTGACGATGCGACCACGGTGGAGGTCGACACCCCCTTCGGCGCGCCGAGCGCGCCCATCACCATCGGCGAGGTGGAGGGGCGTTCCGTGGCCTTCCTGCCGCGACACGGGCGCAAGCACGAGTTCTCGCCGCATACGGTGCCCTACCGGGCCAATATGTGGGCGCTGCGCTCGCTCGGCGTGCGCCGCATCTTCGGGCCCTGCGCGGTCGGCAGCCTGCGCGCCGACTGGGGTCCGGGCACCGTGGCCGTGCCGGACCAGCTGGTCGATCGCACCTCCGGACGGGATCAGACCTTCTTCGACGCGGGTGGCGTGCATGTCTCGTTCGCCGACCCGTACTGCGCGGAACTGCGCACCGCCGCCATTTCGGCCGCCGGCGCCGAACTGCCGCTCAAAGATCACGGCACCATGGTCGTGGTGCAGGGCCCGCGCTTCTCCACGCGCGCCGAGAGCCAGTGGTTCGCCGGTCTGGGCTGGGAGCTGGTCAATATGACCGGGCATCCCGAGGCCGTGCTCGCCCGTGAGCTCGAAATGTGCTACTCCGCAATCGCTCTCGTCACCGATCTGGATGCCGGGGTGGAATCCGGGCACGGGGTCAGCGCCATCGATGTCTTCGCCGAATTCGAGCGAAACCTGGTGCCGTTCAAGGCGCTGGTGCGCCGGGCCGTCGCCGCCGTCGAGGGCGACGACACCTGCGCGGATTGCAGCGTGCACTCCGGCACCGGTGTCCAGTTGCCGTTCGAACTGCCGTAGTTCCGACCCTGCTGACGTAGGCCCGGTCCGATCTTCCCAGGTCGGACCGGGCCTACGTATATCTCCCGGTCGCGTATCCGCGCCGGTCGCCTACGCTGGAAGCCATGAGCGAAGGCGGACCGCAGGCCGACCGGATGCGAGTACTGCTGACCGGTGCGGCCGGGTATATCGGCTCCCATGTGCACCGCGCCCTGCTCGTCGCGGGCCATGAGGTCATTGCCGTGGATGCCATGCTCGAAGCCGTGCACGGGACGAATGTCACTGCGCCCGAGCGGGTTTCCCTCGTAGATATTCGCAATCCGGATGCCTTGGAGCCGCTGCTGCGCGGTGTGGACGTGGTCTGTCATCTGGCCGCCGCGGTCCCGGTCGTGGATCTGTCGGTGCTGCGGTCCGGAGCGGGGAGCAGTGCGCCCGGTCGCGCCTCCACGCCGCCGGCCGCCGAGCATGACGAGCCCGGCGGTGTCGATTCGGGACCGGTTCGGCCGCTCGGGGGTGACGGCGACCGCCCGGAGTCCGGCCCCGGATCGGAGGGGGCACACGAATTCGGCCACTCCGGTGGGCGCGGGCGGGCGGGTTCCGGGCGGCGCGAGGATGTCGGGCACGGGGCCGGGCCGTGTGTGCGGGCGCCGGTGGGGGAGGCAGGGCACGGGGCCGCGCGGCCGGGGCCGCTGGAGATGCAGCAGGCCGCCCTGTACGCCACGCACAATGACGCGGGGACGGCGATCCTGCTCGCGGCCATGGAGCGTGCCGGGGTGCGGCGGCTGGTGCTGGCATCGTCGGTGGCCGTGTACGGCGAGGGACGGTATCGGGCGGGGCGGGGCGGGCCGTTCTTTCCCGGATTGCGGCGACGAGCGGATCTGGATCGGGGGCTGTTCGATCATCGGGCGCCGCGCACGGGTGATCTGCTGACCTGGGAACCGCTGGGCGAGGATGCGCCGCTGCGGCCCCGGAGCGCTTATGCGGCAAGCAAAGTGGCGCAGGAGCACTATGCGCTGGCGTGGGTCGCGAGTACCGGATCGGCGGCGACGGTGCTGCGGTATCACCATGTGTACGGGGAGTCGGTGGGTGCGCGGCGAATTCGGTCGGCGGAATCGGCTGTGGCGGCGCGGTTTCGGGCGGAGCTGCTGGCCGGGCGGGCGCCGCAGGTTTTCGAGGACGGCGGGCAGGTCCGGGATTTTGTGCATATGCGCGATATCGCCGCGGCGACCGTGGCCGCCGTCGAGCGCCGGCTGGCGGGGTTCGTGCCGCTGAATATTGCCTCGGGGCGGCCGCTCACGCTGTGGGAGGTGGCCGCCACCATGTCGAAGGCGCTCAACGGTCCGTCACCCATTGTGACCGGGCAGTATCGGATCACCGATATCCGGCATCTGGTCGCCGATCCCGAACGTGCCCGCCACGCACTGGATTTCACCGCCCGCACGGCCCCGGCAGCCGGCCTCGCCGCCTACGCCACCAGCTCCGCCGACCGCCTCTGAAGCCAACACCCCACAGCCGAACCGCGCCTCGCAGTCACCGCTGACGGCGCGACCTCTCCAGCCGAGGCCGAAGACTGCTGCGGGCACATTGCGCAGCCCGTTTACTCATGGCGCAGCCCCCGCAGGGGCTGTATGCCGAGGACGCGCGCTGTGTGATGCGCATGGGGTGTGTGCGGGCACATCGCGCAGCCCGGCCCGGTATCGCGCAGCCCGCTTTCGCGTCGCGCAGTGGTTATGCGGACTGTTCGGCGGGGACGCGCGTTGTTTGGTGTGGTGTGGAGGGGGGCAGGGGAGGATGGTGCGGTGAGTACTCCCTTGCGGCTGGAAGTGATCGTGGCGAGTGTGCGGGCGGGGCGGTTCGCGCCGGTGGTCGCGGACTGGTTTCTGCGGGTGGCGCGGGCGAATGAGGGGTTCGAGGTGGGGGTGATCGATCTCATCGATACGTCGCTGCCGGTGGATTTGAGTGTGACGGACGAGGTGCGGGCGTATCTCGAAAGGATCGATGCGGCAGACGCATTCGTGGTGGTCACCTCGGAGTACAACCATGGGTATCCGGCGGCGTTGAAGACCGCGCTCGATACCGGTAAGCGTGAATGGCGGGGCAAGCCGATCGGTTTCGTGAGCTACGGCGGTCTGTCGGGCGGGCTGCGCGCGGTGGAGCAATTGCGGCAGGTGGTGGCGGAGGTGCATATGGTGTCGATCCGCGAGACCGTCAGCTTCCATGAGGCCAAGCGGAAGTTCGATGCGGAGGGCGAGACCTGGGACGGTGCGGCCATCGATGCGGCACAGCGCCTGCTGCGTCAACTCGATTGGTGGGGAAGGACTTTGCGCGCGGCCGGCGAGCCTTATCCGGGCTGACCAGTCAAGGCGTGCGCCGCGCGGGGCTGTCCGATGTACGTGGATTCGCGGGGGATGGAGACCAAGTTCAGTTCCACCTGTGTGGTGCCGGTGCGCAGGGTGATGCGATTCCCCGTCGCCTCCGGCTGCACGATGGACAGATCGGGCCGCGCGCCCGGCCAGCCCAGCGGATCGCCCGCGAGGTAGAGGGTGGTGACGCCGGCGTGCGGCGCCGGTGCGAGCACACCGTCCACCACCACGGCGGTGAATCCCGCATCGGATTCATGGGTTTCGGCGGCGAGGGTCAGGCGTTCGGGATTGCCGATGGTGGTGATCAACTGCTCCCAGGCGTCCGGCCGCTGTGTGCGAATGAGGACGCGCTCGCCCACGGCCAGCGCGCGGAACACCAGCTGCTGTGCCAGATACAGTTCCCCGGAGACGTACACGCTCGAAATGCCCTGGCCCACAAGACGTACCGCGACGCCATTGCCCTCGTCATCGGAGCCGAGCAGCTGTCCGCAGCCGGCCGAGGCCAGCTGTACCGCACCGATGTCCGCGACGGCGCGTACCTCGGTGGGGACGGTGCCGTCCAGGCCGGGCACCGCCAGCGGCAGGTGGGCGAGCAGGCCCTCGCGGTGGCGGCCGTTCATGGAGATCATGTGCCGCTGCAATTGCTCCTGCGGCAGTTCTCGCGTGGTGAGCCGCCAGGCCGCGCCGATGCGCACGGTGTCGGCGGTGCGGCCGGGCCGCAGTCGCAGCGCCACGGTGGTGCCGCGGGAGGCGGGCACCCACAGCTGGGCCAGCTGTTCGGAGTCCAGTCGCGCCGGGTCCACGGCCGCACCGATATTCACACTGTTGCCGAATTCGGTGTAGCGCCAGTGCTGGGTGAGCTCGCGCGGGTCCACGCCCGCGGTGATCCGCAGGGCCGCCTTGGTGATCTCGGGGGCGGTCAGCGTGCGAGCCGGGCAGTCGGCATCCTCCAGGGTTCGCAGGATGCGCTGCGTGGCGATGGTGACGGCCCGGCAGGCGCCGTCCAGTCCGCCGCCGCGCCGGTTGGCGGCATCGGGGCACAGCAGCGGGTCGAAGGCGATGGCCAGCCAGACGGTGCGGTGCGCGGTGGCGGGCAGTGGGCCGAGCAGGGATTCGTAGATGGCTCCCGCGGGTGTGCCGGAGCGACTGCGGTGACCGTGCGAGACGATATCGATCCCGGCGAGCCGAATATCGTGCTGGGTAAGGCTTTTCGCGAGTTCGGGCAGGGGCAGCAGATGTGAGGCCTGCACGGTGGAGCGGCCCAGCCGGGTCAGTCCGCCCTTGGGTGGCAGGACCTCGACCACCGCGACGACCTGGCTGCCGTCCCGGAACAGTCCGAGTGAGCGTCCGTCGCCGCTGTGGAAGTCGATGAGGTCGGTGCCCGGGTGCGGACGGCGGGCGCGGAAGGCGATCCGGGTGCCCAGCCAATCACAAACTGTTCGTTTGCCCAGTGGTAACAACAAGACCAGTCCGCACGCTATGGCGACGCCGAAGGCCACCCGGAACGGGACCCCGCAGACCACCGCGACGGCCAGCACGACCGCCGCGGTCAACTGAGCGACCAGCAGGTTTGTCAGGGTTATCCGGCCCAGCACAGGGCGCGAAATGGTGCCGGATGCGGCCATCGTCGTCCCCCAATAATCCGGTTCGGCCCCCGGGCTTCGTGGCCGAGTGCGTATGAAGATCGTGCCGAACTGTACTGTGTGCGGCGAACGCAATGACTGGTCGGGGGAGTTTCAATGCCGTCAAAACCGACGACCCGATGGCAGGTGAGCGGCTATCGCTTCCTGGTTCGTCGCATGGAACACGCCCTGGTGCGCAGGGACGTGCGGATGCTGCACGACCCGATGCGGTCGCAATCGCGGGCCTTCAGTGTCGGAGTGATTCTCGCGTGCGTCGCCCTGGCTGGTTGCGGGGTGCTTGCTCTACTGCGGCCGCAGGACAGGATCGGCTCCAGCAAGATCCTCATCGGCAAGGACACGGGGGCCGTCTATGTGGTCCTCGACAATGTGGTGCACCCGGCGCTGAACCTGACTTCGGCGCGGCTGGCGGCGGGGGAGGCCGCCAAACCCGCCACGGTGAAGGAGACCGAACTCGCGAAGAAGCCGCGCGGGCAGCTGATCGGCATTCCCGGCGCGCCCGCCTCGCTCGCCTTCGACGCGAGGTCGGGCGGTCGCACCTGGACGATCTGCGATGTGCTCGCCAATGACGGCAGTCGCACGCTGACCACCTCGGTGCTGGCTGGTGATCCGGTGCAGGGCAAGGTATCCGGGCTGGACTCGGGTAGGGGCCTGCTCGTACAGGGGCGTGATCACACCTATCTGGTCTACGACAATCAGCGCGCGCAGGTGGATATGAACGATCGGGCCGTGGTGGACGCCCTCGATATTCGCGGCCTGACGCCGCGGCCGATCAGTCCGGGGCTGCTCGACGCCATTCCGGAGGTGCTGCCGATC
Source organism: Nocardia sp. NBC_01327 (assembly GCF_035958815.1). NCBI lineage: Bacteria > Bacillati > Actinomycetota > Actinomycetes > Mycobacteriales > Nocardiaceae > Nocardia > Nocardia sp. NBC_01327. The sequence goes on from NZ_CP108383.1 coordinate 1,646,105, forward strand.
GTGCCGCCGCAGATCGCGGATGCCGGTGCGGCGCCGAACTATTCGATCGGCGACCACCGCATCGGTGATGTGGTGCAGGTGCGCACCGATAACAAGAACTATGTGGTGCTCGCGGACGGGCTGCAGCCGGTGTCGGCGCTGACCGCCGATATCGTGCGCAATGCCTACCGGTCCACGGCCGCCGACGATCACATCGGCCAGGCCGACCGCACCGGGGCGCCGGTGTCCTCGGCGCTGCCGGTCGCGAACTATCCGGATCGCGCCCCCAGCATTGTGGACGGTAAGGATCAGCCCGTCGACTGCCTGTCCTGGCGGCCGGTCGAATCCGCCGATCAGGCCGATGGCAGCAAGCATGCCGATCTGGCGGTGCTGACCGGTCATGCCGTGCCGATTCCGGACCGCGCCCGGTTGGTGCCGCTGGCCCAGGCCGACGGCAACGGCCCGGCGGTCGACAGCTTCTATATGAAGCCGGGCTCGGGCGCGTACGTGCAGACCACCGGTATCGAACCGGATAGTCAGCGGCGCGACAGCCTGTTCTTCATCTCCGATTACGGTGTGCGATACGGCATCAAGAATCTGGAATCGGCCAAAGCTCTCGGCATGGACCCGGAATCGGTGCGGCCGGAACCCGCGCCCTGGTCGATCGCCGGTGTGATCGCGTCCGGGCCGACATTGAGCCGTGAGGCCGCGATGGTGGCGCACGATGGTGTCGACCCCGACCCGAATCCGGCGAAAGATCCTGTCAAAGCACAGAACTGAGCGGCTCAGGCGTCGTCGGAATGCATGCCGAACCGGCGGCGCAGGGGGAATGACGCCAGGAAGCCCAGCACCAGCAGGACGCCGACAATACCAGTGCCGATGAGTGCCACATTGCGAGCGGTGTTGTCCGGTGCGGGTTTCGGGGCGGGCAGGGCCAACTGCTGATCCTTGGCGGCGCCGGGTTGCTTGGGCGGCAGGTCGTCCGGTATCTCCGCGGTGAGTGCGGCCACGGGATCGACTGCGCCGTAACCGACATACGGATTCCAGCCTTCGCCGGGGGCGTGCGCGGTGGCCTCGATGCGTTGAATGACCTCGTGCGCGGGCATATCGGGGAAGCGTGAACGCAGCAGCGCCGCAACGCCGGAGACGTAGGGCGCGGCGAAACTCGTTCCGCTGTAACGGTTCACCTGGCCCTGATTGGTGATCTTGGCGGTGGTGAGGCCGGTATTGCGGGGGTCCAGGGAGATGACGTCCTCACCGGGCGCGGCCACACCCACCCAGGGGCCGGGGACGGTGAACTTCGAGGGCTGGCCGAAGGCATCGATGGAGCCGACGGAGAGCACGTAGTCGTCCCACCAGGCCGGGGCCACATACGAATTGACGTGATCCCAGAGATCCTCGTTCGGATGCAGCGGGTCGAGGCCGGGATTGCTCGCCTTGCAGCTATCGGTATTGCCCGCGGAGGTGACGATGACAACGTCCCTCTCCACGGCCGCGTAGCGCACCGCCGCGCCGAGGGCGCCCATCTCGGTGCTCTCCGGCCGGGTGGTCGGGCAGGCCACCAGGGAGATATTGATGATGCGGGCCCCGGCGTCGGCGGCCCGGCGCACAGCCGAGGCCAGCGCGGAGATCTTGCCGTAGCCGTCGGGCATATCGTCGGGGCCTTTGTCGCGGCCCGCGCCCTCGGCCTGGTACATGGCGCTGGTCTGGCGGATGGTCATGATCCGGGCGTCCGGGGCTACGCCGGAGAAGCCTTGGCCGCCCACCTGATTCGCGGCAATGAGTCCGGCGACGATCGTGCCGTGTGCATCACAGTCCTCGGTGCCGTCACCGGAATTGGCGACATAGTCGCCGCCGGGAATCAGGCCGGGAAGGCGCGGATGCGGGGAGACCCCGGTATCGATGACGGCGACCAATTGGCCTGCGCCACGGGAGAACTGCCAGGCGTGCTCCAGATCCAGGGCGCGCTGGGTGGGCGGGATGGTCGGCCCGTCGCCGCCGGCCTGGGTGCTGATGCAGGGGGAGTTGGCCGGGTGCTCCGTTTTGCCGGGCGGGGCGGCGGGACCTCCGGGTGGCAGCAGGCCCGGATCGATGGCCGGGGGTCGATCGGCGTAGGCCGCACCGGGATTCGCCTGCGCCGCTGCGGGAATGATGCCGATACCGAACGACAGCGTCGACGCCAGTGCCGCCGTGGCGGCGATCGTTCGCAGTCCGGGGCTGCGCCGGGACAGGGCGGAGTCCGTCGCCATGGCGCGGGGATACTCGGTACTCATCGCAGTGTCCGCCGTCGGCCGCGCTCAGAGCCCGCGCACGAGCGAGTACAGGCCCGTCACCCAGAACACCAGGGGCACAACGGCGGCGACGAAGGCGTACTCCAGCAGCTCCACCGCGCGCCGCAGCGGCGGGGTGGCCTGCTGGCGCGGCACGATGATGCCGAGTACCAGCGCCGCCACCAGCAGGATCAGGGCCGCGCCGAAGACGGCGAGGGGCTGGTCGAGCAGAAAAGCCGCGCCGCCCAGCAGGATCAGCAGCATGGCCGCGCCACCGGCGATGAGGATTACGGCCTGCTCCGCGCCCGCGTAGGTGCGGCTGCGGAACATCAGGACAGCGGCGCAGACCACGGCGAGCGCCAGGCCCGGCCAGTAGGCGCCGGCCGCATGCGGGTCGGTGGCGGTCAGTGCGCCCGCCGCGACCACGAGGGTGGTGGCGGCGACCAGTCCGGCCAGATACCTGCGGGCCCGTTCGGATTTGACGCGCAGGGCGTCCAGGCTGGGCAGCGCGCGATGATCGTCCGGATCGTCCTCGGTGGGGTCGATCGGCGTGCCCGGTGCGGGCACCGGTGGCAGCGGCAGCCGGGCGAGCAGCATGGAAAGCCTTGGTGCGAGCGACAATCCGGCCAAACCCAGCGCCGCTGCGCCCGCACCGATCGCCTTCGAGGGGAGATGGGTGAGCAGGCCGACGAGCGCGGCGGGCACCAGATAGGCGGCGAGGGTCGTCGCGCCGATGAACAGGCCCAGCCCGACGCCGCTCACCCGCCACGCGAGAATCGCTGTGGCACCGGCCAATACCGCGCCGAGCAGTAGATTCGCCCAGCCGTAGTGATCGGGGACGACGAGCAAGCCCGCGCTGAACGCCGCCGGCAGTGCGCAGCCGCCCAGCACGAGTGCGCTCGCGGTATCGCGGTACATGCGGCTGAGCACCATGCTCGACACCACCAGTAGGACGGCCACGAACAGTGCGACGGCGCCGCTCACCCAGCCGGAGACGGCATCGGGTGCGGCCAGCAGACCGAGACAGCCGACCAGCATGGTCAGCACCGCCAGCATGGACCCGGTCAGCCGGGCCGTGCGGGGTGACCAGCCGCGGAAGTGTTCGGCGTCGGCAATGGCGACGTTGTACATGATGTCGTCGAACAGCGGTGTGGGCGCGGTGTGTTCGGCGCTTTCCAGCATGAGCAGTTCGCCGTCGCGCACGCCCTGTTCGGCGAGGCTGAGGGAATTGGACAGCGGCGGCTGCCCGATGCGGGCGAGCACCCATTCGTGCGGTTCGAAGTGTTCGCCGTCATTGTCGAAGTCATTGGTGCGGCTGTGCTGGGCGACCATATCGACCACGCTGGGGATGACCAGGGCGACCGGCACATCGATGGGAATGGCCATATCGACCTGGGTGTGCTTGGCCAGCAGGGTGACGCGTGCGAGGTCCGGCGCGCGGACGGTGCCGCGTGCGTCGTCGATATGGTCCATTCGCGCGTTGGTCACGCTGCCCCCACCTCGGTGTGCGTCTTTTGTGCCCTCTGAGTGCGCGCGAAACCACCGTCGCAGCGCCGGGATATGCAGAAATGCTGCCCGCACTGTACGTCATCACGATCGCTGGACGTACACTGAGCCCCGCATTCCAGACATCCGATGGGGGATTCTGCACGCGATGAGCACCGTCCGATTCCAGCGCCGTCCACGCCGGGAGATTCCGCGCTCACCGGGTGGCGAGGTGACGCTACAGCCGCCGCCGGAGATTCCGCGCAATATTCCAGCGAACCTGTTTTCCAAGCTCATGCCCTTGGTCATGGGCGTCGGCATGCTGGGCATGGTCGTGCTCATGTTCACCTCGGGCAGCGGCATCGCCACCAATCCCATGAGTCTGATGTTCCCGATGATGATGGTCTTCTCCATGATCGGCATGTACGCAGGTCAGGGAGGAAAGGGACAAAAAGCCGCAGAGGCCAATGAGGACCGCAAGGACTATCTGCGCTATCTCGACCAGGTCCGGCGGGATGTCGAGGAGACGGCGGGGCAGCAGCGGGCGGCGGTCGAGTGGAGTCATCCCGAACCGGGGGTGGTGTGGATGCTCGCGGGCACCACGCGGATGTGGGAGCGACGTCCCGGCGACAAGGATTTCTGCCATGCCCGCATCGGGCTCGGCAGTCAGCGTCTGGCCACCCGGCTGGTGGCCCCGGAGACCGGTCCGGTGGAGGAGCTGGAGCCGATAGCTGCGGTGTCGCTGCGACGCTTCGTCCGGACTCATTCGACGGTCCCGGATCTGCCGACGGCGCTGGCGGTGAAGGGCTTCGCGAGCGTGCAGCTCACCGGAGACCGGGCGCAGGCCCGCGAGATGACGCGGGCCATGCTAGTGCAGCTGGCCATGTTTCAGGGCCCGGATCAGGTACTCGTCGCCGTGGTCTGCGGACCCGATACCGCGCGCGAATGGGAATGGGCGAAATGGCTGCCGCACACCCAGCATCCGGAGGCGCAGGACGGCGTCGGCAGTGAGCGCATGGTGTACGGATCCATTCGCGAGGCGCATGCGAGTCTGCATTCGCTGCTGCACAACAGGGTTCGCTATTCGCGCAATCAGCCGCCGAACCCGAATCTGACGCAGATCGTGCTCGTGGTCGACGGCGGACTGCTCGAGGCCGAGGAAGATCCCCTGCGGGAGAACGGTTTCGAAGGCGTCACCGTGATCGACCTGTGCGGGTACGCGCCACGGCTGGCCGCCTCCCGCGGCATTCAGATGCTGGTGGAGAACGGTGAGTGCGCCGGACGCGGGGCCACCGGCGTCATGGAGCGCTTCGCGGTCATCGATCGCATCACTGCCCGCGAGGCCGAGCAGGCGGCGCGGCGACTCGCGCCGTACCGGGCCGCGCTGCCGCGCGCGGGTGCCGATACCGGTGACGAGGGCGAGGTCATATCGAGCTGGTCGCAGCTGCTGGGCCTCGGTGATCTCGGCGCGTTCAATCCGGAGAGCGCCTGGCAGCCGCGCTACGGGCGGGAACGGCTGCGGGTGCCGTTCGGCGTCGGGGCGGACGGGCTGCCGGTGGTGCTCGATATCAAGGAGGCCGCCGAGGGCGGTATGGGACCGCACGGGCTGTGCATCGGCGCGACCGGTTCGGGCAAGTCGGAATTCCTTCGGACGCTGGTGCTTTCGCTCATTGCCACGCACTCACCCGATCAGCTCAATTTTGTGCTCGTCGACTTCAAGGGCGGTGCGACCTTCCTCGGGCTGGAGGGGGTGGCGCATGTCGCGGCCATTATCACCAACCTGGAGGAGGAGGCCGATCTCGTCGACCGCATGCGCGATGCGCTCGCCGGTGAGATGAATCGCCGGCAGGAAGTACTGCGCGCGGCAGGCAATTTCGCCAATGTCTCTGAATACGAGAAGGCGCGCGCGGCCGGTGCGGATCTCGATCCGATGCCCGCGCTGTTCGTGGTGCTGGACGAATTCTCCGAATTGCTGTCGCAGCACCCGGATTTCGCCGAGCTGTTCACCATGATCGGGCGGCTGGGCCGCTCGCTGCATGTGCATCTGCTGCTGGCGTCGCAGCGGTTGGAGGAGGGGCGGCTCAAGGGGCTGGAGAGCCATCTGTCCTATCGGATCGGATTGAAGACCTTCTCCGCCAATGAATCCCGGCAGGTTCTGGGTGTGCCCGATGCCTACAATCTGCCGGGCAATCCCGGCGGCGGCTATCTGAAGTCCGACTCCGGTGAGATCGTGCGATTCCAGTCCTCGTATGTTTCCGGGCCGTATGCGGGTGTCGGCTCGCAGCGTGATGTCGCGGTGGATGCGGTGGGCGGGGCTATCGATATCACCGCGCGGCCGTTCACCGCCATTCACGTGGATTTCCGTACCGAGGACCATATTCCGCTGCCCGCGCCGGCGGAACTGGCGCCGGCGCAATCGGATGCCGAACAGGTCTCCAATTTGCAGATGCTGGTGTCGCGGGTGCGGGAGCACGGGCGGGCGGCGCACGAGATCTGGCTGCCGCCACTGGATGCGGCGCCCACGCTCGATCAGCTGGTGCCGCGGTCGGTGCTCACCGGGGATTGGAATCCGGTCGCCGCCCTGCGCGCCCCCATCGGCATTGTCGACCGGCCCTACGATCAGCGCCGGGATCCGCTGGTGGTGGATCTGTCCGGTTCGCGCGGCAATGTGGCGGTGGTCGGTGGTCCGCAGTCGGGGAAGTCGACGGCGCTGCGGTCGCTGGTCATGGGAATGTCCCTGACGCACACCGCCGAACAGGTGCAGTTCTATCTGCTCGACTTCGGTGGCGGCACGCTGGTCGGGCTGGAGGGGCTGCCGCATGTCGGCACGGTCGCGAGTCGCATAGAGAGCGATAAGGTGCGGCGCACGGTCGCCGAGATGGTGACCGTCGTGCGGCAGCGCGAGGCGCGGTTCCGGCAGCTCGGCATCGAATCCATGGCGGAGTTCCGGCGGCTGCGGGCGCTCGATCCGTCGGTGAGCTCGGCCGCCGCCGGGGCGCACGAGGATCCGTTCGGTGACGCGTTCCTGGTGATCGACGGCTACGGCAGCTTCCGGCAGGAGTTCGAGGCGCTGGAGCAGACCGTCATGAACCTTGCGGTGCAGGGGCTTTCGTACGGGGTGCACGTGGTGATCTCGCTGGCGCGCTGGCCGGAGGCGCGGCCCGCGTTGAAGGATCAGATCGGCACGCGCATCGAGCTGCGGCTCGGTGATCCCATGGATTCGGATCTGGGGCGCAAGTTCGCGGCGCTGGTTCCCATGGGCAGGCCCGGTCGCGGTATGACCGCCGATCTGCTGCATATGCTCACCGCGCTGCCGCGTATCGACGGTGACCCGAATCCGCAGACACTGGGAATCGGGGTGGCACAGGCGGTTTCGGCTATTGCCGAACGGACCCCCGGTCGTCCCGCACCGCGTGTGCGCATGCTCCCGGAGCGACTGCCCCGCGAAGAGTTGCTCGCGCTGGCCGGAAATCGGCCTGCCGCAGTGGATTCGGATCAGCCGACGCTGCGGTTCCCGATCGGTATCACCGAATCCGAGCTGGCCCCTGCGCAATTGGACTTCACCGTCAGTCCGCACTTCGTGATCATCGGTGATTCGGAGAGCGGTAAGACCACGCTGCTGCGATCGATCGTCCAGTCCCTCTGCGCGTCCAATACCCCCGATCAGGCGCGCATCATCATGGGTGACTATCGGCGCACCATGCTCGGCACGGTGCCGCAGGGCTATCTCGCCGGATACGGTTCCACCGCACCGCAGTTCACCCAGCAGATGACCGATCTGGCCGCCTACGTCACCCAGCGCATGCCCGGCCCCGATGTGACGCCGCAGCAGCTCAGGGATCGCTCCTGGTGGAAGGGGCCCGAGCTGTACGTGATCGTCGACGACTACGACCTGGTCGCCACCGCCACCGGCAATCCGCTGCACGCCCTGGTGGATCACCTCGCGCACGCCCGGGACCTGGGCTTCCACCTGATCATCGCCCGCCGCTCCGGCGGCGCCGGCCGCGCCCTCTACGAAGCCACCCTCAACCGCATGAAGGAACTCAACTCCGCCGCCCTGATCATGAGCTGCAGCCGCGACGAGGGCATCCTCTTCGGCAACGCCCGCCCCGCCCTCATGCCCCCCGGCCGCGGCACCTACATCACCCGCTCCGGCGAAGACCTCATCCAACTCGGCTGGCTCCCACCGGCATAACTCGCCGAGCTGTTCGTCAGTCGCATCCCCGTCATCCGGCGCGGTTTTGGCCGGGATCCACCGTGGATCCCGGCCAAGAACATGCCGTGATGACGGAGGGGCATGCCGGGATGACGGAGGGGGCTGCCTGACAGTGTTGATAGCGACGACTTCGCGAACCAGCGCGCCCCGTCATGCGAAAGCCGGCGCGCCCGGCACATAAGCCAGCGCGCCCCGGCACGTATTTGCCGGGGCGCGCTATTGGAGGTGCTGTGGGTCAGAACAGGCCGGCGAGGGCGATGTCCTTGGCCTGGAGTTCGGCGTTGCCGGTGCGGACCAGGGTGCCTGCGCCGCTGAGGGTGGCGTTGAGCTGGGCCACATGGGTGTTCCAGGTGCGCTGCATATCGGCGAACGCTTCGTTGGCGTCGCCCTTCCAGTTGTTGGTGACGAACTCCTCCACGCTGCGGTGGAAGGCTTCGAGCTGGTCGCGAATGTGCTCCGCCCGGCGGATGACCGAGTTCGCGCCGTCCGCCACGCCTTCGAAGTGCGCGGAGATGACCTGACCGTTCGCTGCTGCCATGGTGCTGTCCTTACTGAAGTGTGTGCGTCCGGTTCGGGTTACACGGGCGGCAGGTCGAGGCTGGAGACCTGCGCATTGATCTGGGCCTTGTAGTCCTGGTCGTGCTCTTCGTAGTTGGAGCCGACCCGAATGAGGTTCTCGGTCGTCTGCACCAGCTTGTCGTTGAGCTTGTCGGCCTGGAAGTAATAGCGCTCCATGAAGGCGTTGAACGCATCGCGCGCGCCGCCCTGCCAGTTCGAGCCGACCGTCATATTGTCCTCATCGCGCTTCAGATCCGCGATGGCGTGCATGAGCATGTCGTGCGTCTTCTTGAACTCCTGGGCCTTGGCCTGGATGAGCTCATTACTGGCTTCGAATGCACCGGCCACGGTGCCTCCTTTCAATCAGTTCGAACACACTGTGTCGAGCACAGCGCGGGCTGACGACCTTTACACAGTGATTAGACGAGGGCCCTGGCCCGGCGGTTCCACCCCTGTTACAGCAATTGGCCAGCACACTACCCAAGGATCGGTCTCGCTGACCAGTGCGTACGGTCACACCGGGGTCACCAGGTGCTGTTTGCCAGCAATCCGTACTGTGCGGCGGCCCGCTGATGGGCATCGTCCAACTGATCGCTCTCCACCGTCGCAACGTATTGGCGATACGTCACCACACAGCGGAAGCGCTTGATCTCGAAGCTGTCCTGAATCGGGTTTTCGCCGCATTTCGAATTCGGCAGCACCGCCGGTGGATCGGCCGGGCCCGGATAGGTCTTGTCGAGAATCACGCCCGCCAGCTTTGTCGCGGCGGCGGTATCGCGGGTTCGGTACAGCATGCTGCTGCTCGCCATTTCCGAACTCTTCGAGAAGCGGTCCACTCCAGCGAGTTTCATCAGGCGCGACCAATAGTCCTGATCGCCGACCTGATTCAGGAAGCCGCGCAATTCGTAGCGCGCCTCGGTCTGTGGGTCCGGAATGCCGAAAGCGCTGGGCGACAGCGTCTGCCGCAACATATCGTCCGGATCGTCGGGCAGGCGCAGCGCATCCTCTTTGCTGAGCGGTTTCAATCCGTCCAGCAGCGGCAGTTCGGTGTCGTACACCTTCTCGGCGAGGGCGGTCAGCGGGTCGGCCTCCGACGTCTTCTCACCCACCATGAGGTCGACGACATAGTTGCCGTGCGCCAGCGTCGATCCCATCGAGGCGACACCGGGACGCCAATGTGCGTGCGCGGCAGGATATTTGGCCAAGGTGAGCGGCTGATTCACATCCGCCGCGACCCCGAAGTCCGCGGCGTCCAGTTCGGCGGCCGCCTTGGCCGCGGCGGCCTCGTCCGGAAACTGCACGACGGTGACCACGGTGAACCCCAGATCACCCGGTATCGGCTCATCCCTGTTGAGCTGCCGGTCCGCATTGCTGGCGCTGACACCGAACAGCATGCCATTGTTCGCGAGCACCGGCCGGGAAACCGCCGCGAGCATGGTCGCGCTGTCGGAGTTGGTGAAGGCCGTCATCCCGGTGCCGAATTTGAGCGTCGGATCGATCTCCGGACCATTGACCACCTGATCGGCCAGCCGCATGGACGCCAGGTTCAGGCCGGAGGACAGGGAGGGATAGAAGACGTACCGCTGCTCCAGCGGTGCGGTGGAGTACGGCCCCACATCCAGTGTGCGCACATCGATTTCGCCCGGATGCGCCGTACCGTCGACGTGCGCTCCGCACCCGGTCAGCGCGAATGCGGTGATGGCCAGCGCCCCGCCGCGAATTCGTCGTGAAAGCATCACAGTCCCCCCGGCTCAGTGTGCATTGACCAGAATGGCGTACTGCGCGGAGATACGCTGCTGCGCGTCCAGCAGCTGGCCCGCCGACACCTCGGCGGCGTATCGGCCGTACGAGACGAAGCAGTAGTGCGCGATCGCCGCGAACTCGGGACCGATGTACTTGCGGCATTTGGCATTCGGCAGATTCTTCGGCGAATCGGCGGGCCGGAACAGCCGTGAGGTTTCACTGTGCGCCGCGACGATCTTGGCGGCGCCCGCGGCATCGCGGGCGCGGTAGACGTAGTTGCCCTTCCACGCCACCCGGTCCACGCCCGCGTCGTCGAAGAGCTTGATCTCGTCGGGCCCCTGTACGACCTGCAACCCGCCCTGGCGGTCGTACACACCCGGCATACCGGCCTGATCGGGATCATCGGCGAAGGTGGGCAGCGCACGCGCCATGACGCCGTCCGGATCCACCGGCACCTCCATGAGCTTATCCACCGGCGTGGCCGGGAATGCGGCGAGCGCGGGCGGTATGACATCCAGGCTGCGCTGCACCCGGCCGATCTGCTTGGGCAGATCCCGGGAGCCGATCGCACTCAGGACACTGTCGAAGATACTGGTGAGAATGACGAATCTGCCGGTGGCATACCAGGATCGGACCGGACCGCCGTCACTGTTCTCGGCCAGGGCGTAGGCGGCCGGATACTTGTCGATCCGGATCCGCTCGGCGCCGGGGGTGGCGTCGAAATCGGCCTGCCCGAGCGCCTGCGCCGCATCGGCCGCGGATTTGTCGTCGGTGAAGAGCAGGACGATGTTCTCCAGCTCGTACGACAGGCTGACCTTCTCATCGGATTTGCCGCTGCTGACGAATCCGGACAGGAATCCCTGTGCGGCGGAGTTCAATACGGCCGGATCGGCGGCGACGCGGCTGTGGATCGCCTGCGAACCGAAGTCGACGAAGGTGCGCACCGTGACGCCCATGGCCTGCGCCGGATACTTGACCTCCGGATCGACCTGCACGGGCAGCGGTATATAGCCGCCCATTCGCATGGCCTCGACCTGCCTGGCCATATCGAAGACGGTCGGCTTGCCGTAGTACTTGGGCTGGGTGGGCAGGTTTCCGACATCCAGGCTCGCCAGGTTCACGACCGGTACGGGAAGGGTGGCAGGTGTGTGGGATCCGGATCCGCAGGCGGCCGTCAGGGCGACCGCCAGCGCTATCGTGGCGCTGAGCGCCGCCCGCCCCAGTTTCCGCATGGTTCCCCTCCGTCGGCCCGCGATCGGGCCACCCTACTTCACGCGGTTGTGCAGCACCGGCACGAGTTTGCTCAGCAGAACCTGTTCCGAGTCCGGGGTCCAATTGCGCATGGCGGCGACGGCGGCGGGGTCGTCGAGCGGCACCACGATGGCCCGTGAGCTGGTTATTTCGCTCGGCAGGCCGAGTAGTCCACCGCCACCGGCCTTTTCGTCACTGCGGACGGCGACGACGTAGGAGTTGTCGGTCACCTGCAGGGAACCCCAGCCGTCCGAGGCGCGGGGCGAGGTCTCGCCGGCGGCGGGCGAGTAGGCGACGTTGTAGACGAAGCCGAGGCTCGTCATGAAGTTCGCCTGCTGGCTGCCGGTCAGATAGATCGAGTAGTGGCCCAGGCTCGAGCTCTGCTGGTCGACGTCCACCAGCGTGATGACCTTGCCCTGGAAGGCGGGATTGTCATTGCGCGCCTGCGCCAGTGGGGTCAGGCCGCTGTTCGCCGAGGTGGGGGCGGCGGTCACCGAGTTGGCGGCAAGGGGCTTGGCGGTGTGATCATCGCCGCTGAGGGCGACGATGCCGACACCGGCGGCGACCGCCGCCACCACCGCTCCGGCTGCCGCGCCGAGGTAGAGGCGTGTGCGCTTCTTCCTGCTCCCGGTCACCGCGGTCTTGGAAGTGACTGCGGCGCTGGCATTCTCACCCGAAGGCCGCAGCATGCCGGGCGAGGCCACCTGAATGGGATAGGTGGGGGAGGTGTGGGTGGGCACCGGGTTGTAGCCCGGCGTCAGCGCATTCGCCGCCGCATCGGTGAATTCCCGGGAGCTGTTGAAGCGATCGGCCGGATTCTTGGCCAGGGCGCGCGCGAAGAGATAGTCCAGCGCGACGGGCAGATGCGGATTCACCGCGGTGGGACGGGGCGGCGGCTCGTGTAGGTGGCCCATCATGACCATGGCCGGTTGTGTTGCCGGATAGGGGTTCTGGCCGACGAGCAGTTTGTAGAACGAGCAGGCCAGACTGTAGATATCGGCGCGATGGTCGAGGGCGCCGCCGGAGAGCTGCTCCGGTGGGGCATAGGCGATGGTCGCCACGAAACTGCCGGTCTGGGTGAGCTCGGTGGTGTCCTCGGTGGATTTGGCCACACCGAAATCGGCCAGCAGGGCGCGCTCGTCCTCGCCGTCCACGCTGGAGAGCAGGAAATTGGCGGGTTTGATATCGCGGTGCAGCAGGCCCTTGCGGTGCGCGTAGTCCAGGCCCTTGCCGACCTGGGTGGTAATGCTCAGTGCGCGCAGCGGAGTCATGGCGGCGGGATCGCGTTTGGCCTCGGCCGAGGCGTCGGTGCCCTCCACGTACTGCATGGCGATCCAGAGCTGGCCGTTCTCCTCGCCCCGATTGTGCACCGAGACGATATTCGGATGGTCCAGGCCCGCAACCAGATTGGCCTCGCGTTCGAAGCGCGCCCGGAACTCCTGATCGCGGGACAGGTCCGCGGAGAGCACCTTGAGCGCATCCATGCGCGGCAGGCTCGGATGCTTGCCGAGATAGACGGTGCCCATGCCACCGGAGCCGAGCACCCGGACGATCCGGTAGCCGCCGACGATGGTGCCGGGACTCATCGCCATGCTGGGGCTCCTGATCGACTCGGTGGTACGGGGCGCTGCCAGCCGGAGCTTACCGACTGCACCTGCTCCGGGATGACCCAGCGGACGCCGGTGCACGTAACCTGGTCCCTGTGTTGAACGTCCCGTGCCGCGTGTATTCCAGGGGCCGGTTCCGTTGATGGATCGGCAGGTCGAGGTTGTCGCGGGCAACCATGTGCTCATGCGGGTCGCGGGGTCGGTGCTGCTGGTCGCACACCGGGAGCGGGAGCGATTGACGGCGGGTTCGCGGGCCGTGGCGGCGGCGAACGCCCTGGCAGATCTGGTGACCGAGGCGACCGGGCAGGCGCCCGGCGGTCCGGGCGCGCTGGTGGCGCGGCAGGCCACGCGCTGGCTCATGAAGGAGGCCGAGCGGATCTCGCCGGGACAGCCGGTCGAGTTCGGCATCCTGACCGCCGCCGCGAACGGCGGCCTCGCCCTCTTCCTGCACGGTTCGGTGACCGCGGTGCTGGCCGGGCGCACGGTCGAGTACTACCGCGGCGGTGATGCGGCATTCACCGTGGACCGGGTCGCCGAGCGGCCCGCGCGGGCGGCGGCGCTGTTCGTCGAGGACGGTAAGCGGCGGGTGCCGGAGCTACCCGAGCGCGGAATCGGTTCGCTGGTGGCGGGAGTCGCGCAGGCAGTGGGCGCGGTGGTGTGGTTCGAGGGGGATTCGGCGGTGCCGGAGCCGGATCCGCCGCCTACTGCCGCCTACGAGTCGGACTCGCAGCCGATTCCGCTGGACCCCAACCTGACTCCGACCCGCACCTCGACCAGCGTTCCCGCCGGGCTGTATCTACCCCCTGCGGTGAGCGACGAGCGGGAGCTCGAATCACCGCCTGCCACGGCCGGTTACGATCCGCCTGCCGACGATTTCGATCCGCATCGCGCACCCACCGAGCGAGGTGGTGTCAAACGCGCCGAAGCAGGTGGCGCCCCGGCCGAAATGGGTACCAATCCGGCGCCGAAACCCGATCCGGATCTGCAGCGCCGGCTCGAGGCGACGGCCAAGGCCACCGCGCTCACCGTGAAGGTGCTCGGATTCAAGTGCGCGCGTGCGCATCCCAGCGATCCCCGGTCGGCGTTCTGCAGTGTGTGCGGGATGCCGGTGGATCAGACCCAGCCGGTGGCCGAGGTGATCCGGCCGCCGCTGGGCATGCTGGTGCTCGACGACGGTATGACCTACATGCTGGCCGCCGATGCCGTGGTGGGCCGCGATCCGGAGCAGTCCGAGGCGGCGCGAGCGGGGCTGGTGCCCTTGAAGATCGACGACAATTCCGGTGGCATGTCCCGGGCGCACGCCGAAATCCGCCTGGTGAACTGGGATGTCATGCTGATCGATCGGGGCTCGACCAACGGCACCCGGGCGCGGCTGCCCGGATACCGGGATTGGGTTCGGCTGCAATCGAATCAGCCGATGACGCTGGTTCCGGGCACCGAGATGATGCTGGGGAATCGGGTGCTGCGGCTGGAGCCGGTCGCGCCGCCGCCGTTCGGGTGACCTAGGAATACCGCGAGGTGCAGGTGTTCTGGTTGCCCAGGACGCCGGCGCGGAAGGCGTCTACTCGGGAGAAGCCGCTGGGCACCGTATTGCCGTCGGTGTCGCTGGCGGCCAGGCCGTCGGTGAGCAGGCCGGAGACCGCCTCGTCCAGATCGCCGGAGGACAGCCCGATATCGCCGTCGGCCTTGGATCGACCGGGGTCGGCCATCTTTCCGGTGATCACGCCCGAGAGACAGGCCGCGCGCAGACCGGTCTTCGCGCCCTTGAGCGTCTGCCCGGTGCTCTGCTGCACCGCCAGCGCATAGCGCGAGATGAACACCACATACGCGGTGAAGGCGCCGGTCACCTTGACCGGTAGACCGTCCTGCTCATCGGTATTGGCTACGCCGCGATCGTGCAGCGCGGGCAGATCGGTGCCGATGGTATTGGTGGCCGGGCAGTAGGTGACCGGCTCGGTGTCCTTTCCATTGCGGCAGCTCATCTTCGCGCTGTCGTAGCTGTACTTCGGCTCCTTGGAGATGGGCATGATGGCGGCCATCTCCTTGGTCAGCTGGTCGAGATGGGCCTGGTCCACATCGGCTTCATCGTCCGCGCTGTCACTGCCGAGGGACTGCGGCAGATTGCCGCGCCTGCGCTCGATCTCCTTGGTGTCGATGCCTTTACAGCCCTTGGGCCCGTCGGTGAAGCCGACCTGCACGGCGGTGACGCGCTCGAACGCGGAGCCGTGCACGCTGCCCGGATCGCTCGGATTCTCATCACGAATGGCGACGGTCGTGGCCAGGATGGCGTTCAGGCCGTCGGAGGTATTGATGGTGAAATGCTTGGCCTTGCCCTCGGCCACATAGCGAATGAACGCGCCGGAGAAACAGTCGGCCTGCTGCTCCTTGACCAGGGTCGGGGTCTTGCGATTGACGATATTGGCCATGGTCTGGATGGCGTGGCCGTACTCGTGCGCGAGCACCGTCACCACCGACATCTTCCCGAAGGTGTCCTGCACGGTCGGCAGCAGCACCGTGCGGTCCCAGCCGATGGAACCGTCGAGACTGCAGAACGCGGCATTGACGAGGCGGTAGGTGCTCTCCTGGCAGAACTGCACGGACTGCGCCCGCGGGGCCTTCGCGCTCCAGGAGATGAACTTGTCGACCGGGGTGAAGGCGCCGTCGAACTCCTTCGGATACTCACCCTGCCAATAGGTTTGAATATCGTCCAGGGCATTGAGCACGAGTTTGTCGATCGGGCCGCCGTCGGAATTCGACGCTGTGAGCGTCGAATCCGGGACCCCCGTGCGCGGTCCGTTCGGACCGCTGGTGGTGGGCAGCCCGGCCACCTTGAACGGATCGTCGTAGATCGAGACCGCACGGCCGCCGATATTTCGTGTGCATCCGGTCAACAGCACCGCGATCAAGGTGAGAACGGCGAATGTCACCGTCGCCCGGCGCCCGCGCATCCCCACGTCCACTCCCTCACGGCCGACCGTAAATCCACCCCGGATCGGACATTGCGGCGTACCGCGCCGTCCGAGCCTCACGCATATTATCCGCCGGGGCGCCACCGCGTCGTGCGGGTTACCTGCGGTTCCGGGCGGTTGCGGCCGTATCGATGCCTGCCGCCGGGCTCTCGGCGGACGGTCCGATACTCCCCGGGTCCGCGGCGGTGCAGCCGGTAGTATCCGGGCCATGTCTTTACCGGGGGCGCAGCAGATCACCGTGCGTCATGAAGGAACCGATCGGGTCTTCGACGCGAGTCAGCAGATCACCATGGGGCGGGCACCGGAAGTCACAGTATTCGTCGACAGTCCGCTGGTTTCCCGGGTGCACGCCACCCTGGCCTGGCGCGGGAACAGCTGGGTGCTCGCCGATAACGGCAGCACCAATGGCGTCTTCGTGGACGCCCGCCGGTTGAGCCAGCCGATTCCGATCGACCGGCCCACCCAGGTTCGGCTCGGCGATGCCATCACCGGTCCACTGCTGCACCTGATTCCGCGGGTGGGGACCCCGCAGGGACCGCCGTCGCAGCCGCAGCCGCAGCAGCGCTGGGCGCCGCCGGTGCAGAATCGGCCGCAGCCGCCGCAGCAGTGGCCGCCCACGCCGCCGCAGCAGCGCCCACCGGTATCCGGGCAGCAGCCGCCCGTGCAGGTCGGGCGTCCGCCGGTCAGCGGGGCACAGCCGCCGGTGCAACCACCGCTGCGACCCGGGCAGTCCGGGCCACAGCATCCGGTGCAGCCGCAGTCGGGACAGCAGCATCCGGTGCAGCCGCAGTCGGGACAGCAGCATCCCGTGCAGCCGCAGTCCGGGCAGCAGCATCCGGTTCCGCCGCAGTCACGGCAGCAGCCGGTGCAACCGTCGGTGCCGCTGCATCCGGAGGCTCCGGACAATCTGAATATGACTGCCAAGGCCAGCATTTCGGCGGCGCCGCCGGTGCGGGCCCGCGCGGCGACGGGTCCGGCCGCGCGCGCGGATCGAATTCCGCAGGGCGGCTTGAACATCGGCCGTACCAGTGACAATCAGATCGTCGTCAATGATCCGCTGGCCTCGCGCCGGCATGCCCGGCTGCTGTCCGATCGCGGCAATCTGGCCATCGAGGATCTCGGATCGGCCAACGGCACCTTCGTCAACGGCCGTCGTGAGCAGCGCGCGGTGCTGCGCGACCGCGACATCATCACCGTCGGCAATGTCGACTTCGAGGTCCAGCAGGGCACGCTGGTGCGCCGGGAACGCCCGCCCGCCGAGCAGGGTCTGCACGTGCACGGGGTCAGTTTCACCGTCGAGGGCAATAAGCAGCTGCTCGTCGATGTGAACATGCAGGCGGGGCGGGGCACGCTGACCGCGCTCATCGGCCCGTCCGGTGCGGGTAAGTCGACCTTGTCGAAACTCATTGCGGGAACGACACAACCGTCCTCGGGCGTGGTCACCTTCGAGGGCCGCGGACTGCACGCCGAATACGAAGCGCTGCGCTCGCGCATCGGCATGGTGCCGCAGGACGATGTGCTGCACCGGCAGCTCACCGTCAAACAGGCGCTCGGCTTCGCCGCACAGCTGCGGCTGCCGCCCGATACCAGCCGGGCCGACCGGCAGCGCGTCATCGACGGTGTGCTGGACGAGCTTTCGCTCACCCAGCATGCCGATACCCGGGTGGACCGGCTCTCCGGTGGTCAGCGCAAGCGCGCCTCGGTGGCCATGGAACTGCTCACCGGCCCCTCGCTGCTGATTCTCGACGAGCCCACCTCCGGCCTGGATCCGGCGCTGGACCGTCAGGTCATGACCATGCTGCGTGAGCTCGCCGACGCCGGCCGCACCGTCATCGTGGTCACGCATTCCGTTGCGTGCCTGGACATGTGCGATCAGGTGCTGCTGCTCGCGCCCGGCGGCAAGACCGCGTTCTGCGGGCATCCGGGCAGTGTGCGCGATTTCCTCGGCACCAGCGACTGGGCGGAGATCTTCTCCCGCGTCGCCAGTGATCCCGATCGCGCCTTCGCGAATTTCCGCTCCCGGCAGGCGTTTGCGCCGCCGCCCCCGGCCGTGCAGCCGGGCGGTAAGGCCAAGCCGCCGAAATCCAGTGCGCTCAAGCAGTTCTCGACACTCTCGCGCAGGCAGTTCCGGCTGGTGCTCGCCGATCGCGGGTATCTCGCCTTCCTGCTGATACTTCCGTTCGTGCTGGGCGGGCTGTCCCTGGTGGTGCCGGGCAAGAACGGCTTCCAGAAGGGCGGGTTCACTCAGATGCCCGACGGTTCTTTCGTCGCCACCGGCGGCAGTGAGGCGCAATCACTGCTGGTGGTGCTGATTCTCGGCGCCTGCTTCATGGGATCGACACTGACGGTGCGTGATCTGGTGGGCGAGCGTGCCATCTACTACCGCGAGCGCGCGGTCGGATTGCGGTCCGGCTCCTACCTGATGTCCAAGGTCGTGGTGTTCAGCTTCGCGGCGCTGCTGCAATCCGCGGTGATGATGGGCATTGTTCTCCTGGCCAAGAAGCGGCCCGGACCTGGTGCGGTGATCTCCGCGGGCAGTGCCGAGCTGTACATCGATATCGCCATGACCGCGGTGACCTGCGTGGTGGTCGGGCTGCTGCTGTCCACGCTCGCCAAATCCAATGAGCAGGTGATGCCGCTGCTGGTGGTGACCATCATGGCGCAGCTGGTCATGGCGGGCGGCATGATCCCGGTGACCGGCCGTGTTGTGCTGGAACAGGTTTCGTGGCTGTTCCCGGCGCGCTGGGGTTACGCCTCGGGGGCGTCCACGGTCAATATTCGGGAGCTCTTCGCCACCGCGCAGCCCGATCGGCTGTGGAAGCACGCGGCGAATATCTGGTATCTCGATATCGGCATGCTGCTGGTGCTCACCGTCATTCTGACGCTGTTCACCTGGTCGCGGCTGCGGCTGAAGAAGTCCGCGATATGAGCCCGGGGGCCCGGTTGGGCAGGGAGTCGCGCGCTTCCCTCGGCGAGCAGGCACACTGATGGCTGTGACAGCTCGAGTTGGGGCAGTGCATCTGGGCTGGGACGTGGTATCGGTGGCCGCCGGTGGCGGTGGCGCGTCGATACGCCCGGTCCAGGTCGAGGGCACATATACGCCGCCCGCCTATCTGCTGGCGGATTCATCCGGCCGACTGCATACCGCAGGTGTGGACCGGCGTCCCGACGTCGGCATCGCCATCTCCGATGTGCGCGACATCCTGGGGCATCCGCAGATAGTGGTGGCCGGGGCGACCTGGCCCGCGGACCTGGTGTTCAAGGCCCGCATGTTCAATCCGCTGGCCGCGGTGATCACCCATCTGGGTGGGCAGCCCGACGTGCTGGCGCTGCCGTTCCCCGATGAGTGGCCCGACCCCAAGGTCGACGAATTCGTGCGCCTGGTCGAGAACCTCGGTGTTGTCGCCGAGGCGCTGCCCGAATCGGTGGCGCTCTCCGGATACATTCGCGCGCTCGGACTGGTGCGCGGCACCGGTCGCGGGCCGGGGGTCGGGGCCACCGGCGTCTACTCCGATGGACGTGAAGTGCTGGTGGTGGCCGTGCACGGCGACGACGACCACCCCACCGAATCGGTGAGCGTGCCCATTACCGCCGATGCCCTGCATCAGGCGCGGGCCGCCGACAATGTGGTCATCGAGGTGATGGCGGCCGCGCGCGGCGTCGGCGCCGATACCTCCACCGTGCTGCTGGCCGGCAATGTGTGCTTCAACGACGCGCTGCGCCTGGCCTTCCAGAACCATCTCGGGCACCGGTTCCACGTGGCGGAGCATCCGATGCACGCGCTGGTGCTGGGCGCCACGCATCTGCTGGTCAATGACAGTGAGCTCACCGCGGAGGCGATGGCGGCTCGCTCGGAAACGCAGGTCCCGCAACAGGGTTCGGCGCCGAATGCGCCGCGGCATGCGGAGCAGGCCGGCCGGGTCGGGCCATCGACCGGGGAGTTCCCGCGCCACGGACAGGTCGCGCCGCAGGGTCCGGCGGCGCCCGAGCCCGCCGCCGCGGACGCCCGGCCGGTGGATCAGGGTCCGCGAAATGTGGTGCCGCCGAGTGAGTCCGGTGCACCGCGCCTCGAATCTCCGCATGCGGCAGGTCCTGCCGCCGGAGCACAGCCGGTGGCCGATCCGGCGGGCGAAACCCGGCGGGTGAGCGCCGAGGATCTCGCGCAGGTTCCCACCGCGTCGCGCGGTGGGCTGCCGCCGGGGCTGGCGGGGGTGGGCGGGCGTTTCACCCGGCCGCCGGGGACTCCGGCCGATGACCAGATGACGGCTGTCATGGGGCATACGGCGCAGCCCGGGCAGTCGAATCCCGGTGCGGGGCAGCAGAATACCGGTGCGGCACAGTCGAATCCTCCTGCGGTGCAGTACGGCCCGGGTTACGGTCCGACCGGCGCACCGCAGGGGCAGTCCGGGTACGGACAGCAGGGGCAGCCGAATTACGGACAGCAGGGGCAACCCGGCTACGGCCCGCAGGACGGGTCCGCGCAGGGCCAATACGGACAGCCCGGACAGCCCGGACAGGGTGGTTACGGCGCGCCGGGCACCGGATACGGGCCGGGCAACTACGGCGGCCCGGGTGCGAACTTTGCGGGTCCTTCCGGAAACGCTCCTGGTCAGGCCGGTGCGATGTACGGTGGGTCGATGCCGCAGAGTGGGTCGCGTCAGCCGAATCCGCAGCCGCCGGAAGAAGGTGCCGGACAGCCTGATTCGAGTTCCGGTGGTGACGGCAAGCGCAAGGGCAAGCTGTGGAACAAGATGAAGGGCAACCTGTTCGGTGCGCCCATCATCATCGGCGCCGCCGCGCTGGGCGCCATGGGCATGATGCATTCCGACACCGAGTCGGTGCAGCTCGCTGCCGGTCAGTCCGGCATATCCGACATGTTGGATACGCACCTGATCGATCAGGTCTGCGCGCTGACCCCGTGGGCGTCGGGCACCCCGCTGCCGGGCATCTCCAGCATCGACGATCCGCAGCACCTAGGTTGCCTCACGCTCGGCATCGATACGCTCCGCTACACCATTCCGGGTCCGGTCCGCGGTGTGGACCCGGGCCCGCCGATGCAGATCTGACCGGGGCGTAAGCCGGTTCCGGCCGGTGGTACTGCGGCCGGTTTCAGGTCGATGGGGCCGCGCTGGTACTGTGGCTCGTTGGCGTGCGGTACGGCCGGGGTTCATTCCTGGCTGTCGCGCGAGCCCCGGGTCTCCACCAGCCGCCGGGATCACTCGACCACATGCCTGGCTGGCACCACATACGACAGACAGGGAACGACTGTGCCTACGTACAGCCCGAAGGCGGGTGACGTGACCCGCCAGTGGTACGTCATCGACGCCACTGACGTAGTCCTCGGACGTCTCGCCGTTCAGGCAGCGAACCTGCTGCGCGGCAAGACCAAGCCGACCTACGCTCCGCACGTCGATGGTGGCGACTTCGTCATCATCATCAACGCTGACAAGGTTGCCGTTTCCGGCAACAAGCGTGAGAACAAGTTCATCCACACCCACTCCGGGCACCCGGGCGGCCTCAAGTCCCGCTCCGTCGGCGAAATCCTGGACACCCGCCCCGACCGTCTGGTCGAGCGCGCGGTCAAGGGCATGATCCCGAAGAACAAGCTCGGTAACAGCATCGGCGGCAAGCTGAAGGTCTACGCAGGCCCGAACCACCCGCATGCTGCCCAGCAGCCCATTCCGTTCGAGATCAAGCAGGTGGCACAGTGACCGCTCCTGAGGAATTCAACGACGACGAGTTCGTCGTGGAAGACACCACCGTCGAGGTCGTCGAGGAGGGTGACGGCTACGAGGCCGAGTTCACCGCCGAAGAAGAGACCTTCGCTCCGGTCCTCATCGACCGCCCGGTGCAGACCGTCGGCCGTCGTAAGGAAGCCGTTGTTCGCGTGCGCCTGGTGCCGGGTTCCGGCAACTTCGTGCTGAACGGCCGCACCATCGAGAACTACTTCCCGAACAAGGTGCACCAGCAGCTCGTGAAGTCCCCGCTGGTGCTCGTCGAGCGCAGCGAGTCCTTCGACATCTTCGCTCGTCTCGTCGGCGGCGGCCCGTCCGGTCAGGCCGGCGCCCTGCGTCTGGCGATCGCGCGTGCGCTGATCATCGTCACCCCGGATGACCGTCCCGCCCTCAAGCGCGCCGGCTTCCTGACCCGTGACGACCGCGCCGTCGAGCGTAAGAAGTACGGTCTGAAGAAGGCCCGCAAGGCGCCGCAGTACTCGAAGCGCTGATTTTCCGCCGTCGGGCTGTACCGTGTTCGAACCTGCTTCGGGCCGAACGCGGTACGGTCTACACGGTAACCTGTACGAGAGCAGGCTCCCTGCAACGGTTTTCGCAAACCGTCCGGGCGTCTGCTCTCGTGCTGTATATCGACCAGTCAGGGGTGAGGTATGGGACGTTTGTTCGGCACCGACGGAGTCCGCGGGCTCGCCAACGACTCGCTGAGTCCGGAACTGGCGCTGCAGGTTTCGGCCGCCGCGGCGCAGGTGCTCAGCCGAGGGAAGAAGCGCGCGCTGGCCGTGGTGGGGCGTGACCCGCGGGCCAGTGGTGAAATGCTGGAGGCCGCCGTCATCGCGGGCCTGACTTCCGTTGGCGTGGACGTACTTTCGGTAGGTGTGCTGCCGACACCGGCCGTCGCCTACCTGACCGGCGTGTACGACGCGTGCCTGGGCGTGATGATCTCCGCCTCGCACAATCCCATGCCGGACAACGGGATCAAGATCTTCGCCGCGGGCGGGCACAAGCTCGACGACGCCATCGAGGACCGTATCGAGGCGCTCATGGCCGAGGGCAGGTTCGATCGGCCCGTGGGCGCGGGCGTCGGGCGGGTGCTCGGTAAGCCGGGGCAGCTGTTCGGCACGCACGATCAGTACAGCCTCGAAGGCACCCATGAGCGCTATGTGGAGCACCTGGTGGAAGCCACCGGGCGTGACCTGAGCGGACTCACCGTGGTGGTGGACTGCGCGCACGGCGCGGCCTCCGAGGTCGGCCCGGCCGCCCTTCGCGAGGCGGGCGCGACGGTGGTCGCCATCAATGCCGAACCCGACGGCCTGAACATCAACGACGGTTGCGGATCGACGCATCTGGGGCAGATCCAGCGCGCGGTGGTCGAACACGGCGGCGATCTGGGCCTGGCGCTGGACGGGGACGCGGACCGCTGCCTGGCCGTGGACGCCACGGGCGCCATCGTGGACGGCGACGCCATCATGGCCGTCATCGCCATGGCCATGCGGGACTCCGGCGAACTGGCCGAGGACACCCTCGTCGCCACCGTCATGAGCAATCTGGGTCTGCACATCGCCATGCGCGAGGCCGGAATCGCCATGCGCACCACCGCCGTCGGCGATCGCTACGTCCTGGAGGAACTGCGCCGCAGCGGCCTCACCCTCGGCGGCGAACAATCCGGCCATGTGGTGCTGCCCAAATTCGGCACCACCGGCGACGGCGTGCTCACCGGCCTGAAGCTGATGGCCCGCATGGCCGAAACCGGCCGCACCCTGGCCGATCTCGCGGCCATCGTGCAGACGGTCCCGCAGGTACTGGTGAACGTCCACGTCTCCGACAAAGCCGCCGTCGCGGCCGCCACCGAGGTCGTCGCCGCGGTCACCGAAGCCGAACGCCTCCTCGGCGACACCGGCCGAGTCCTCCTGCGCCCCAGCGGAACCGAACAACTCGTCCGCGTCATGGTGGAAGCCACCGATCCGGGCCTCGCCCAGCGCCTGGCCGACGACCTCGCGAAGCTCGTCGCCGCCGTCTGACCCCGGACTGAACACAGCCCGTCTCGCGTAGACAGGCGTGCGAAAAGAAGCAGTGCTGGGCACGTCGCCTGCCGTACCCGGCTTGGGCTCCCGACTCGGGAGGGGACCTCACGTTCCTGACGGGGGGCCTGGCCCTGGTTACCTTTGCGAGACAAAACCCGAAAAGACAAAAGGCGCAAGAACAAAGGCTGAGGGGCGCCTTGGGGAGGTTTACTCACCGAGAGGGCTCTCACGGTGGCGGTTTGCGGCGTGTCGCCACCGTGAGAGCCCTCTCGGTGAAGTGGCTGCCGGTTGGGAGGCTATGGCTGGGTGGTTGCGCCGGAATTGTCCGGCCATCGGGTCCGGATGGGCGGCTACTCCTCGGTGAGTTTGCCGGTCTCCAGGTGCCAGCGGCGGGTGGCGCGGACGTTGTCGAGCATGCGGCGGTCGTGGGTGACGAGGAGGACTGTGCCGGTGAAGGATTCGACTGCTTCCTCCAGTTGTTCGATGGCGGCCAGGTCCAGGTGGTTGGTGGGTTCGTCGAGGACCAGGAGGTTGACGCCGCGGGCTTGGAGGAGGGCCAGGGCGGCCCGGGTGCGTTCGCCGGGGGAGAGGGTGTCGTTGGGGCGCAGGACGTGTGGGCCGCGGAGGCCGAATTTGGCCAGGAGGGTGCGGACTTCGGCTTCGGGCCAGTCGGGGATTTCGGCGCTGAAGGTATCCGAGAGGGTGGAGGTGCCGCGGAAGAGGCCGCGGGCCTGGTCTACCTCGCCGATTGCCACCGCGGAGCCCAGGGCGGCGGATCCGGTGTCCGGCTTCGTTTTTCCGAGCAGGACCGACAGCAGGGTGGATTTGCCTGCGCCGTTGGCTCCGGTCAGGACGATGCGGTCGCCGTAGTCCACCTGGACGGTGACGGGGCCGAGGGTGAAATCACCGCGTGTGACAGTCGCATTCGAGAGGGTGGCGACGACCGAGCCGCTGCGGGGGGCGGCGGCGATGACCATGCGCAGTTCCCATTCCTTGCGCGGCTCTTCGACCGCGTCCAGGCGCTCGATGCGGCGCATGGTCTGCTTGACCTTCGACGCCTGCTTCTCGGTGGCTTCCGCGCGGGCTTTGCGGCCTAGTTTGTCGGAGTCCTGCTTGCTCTTTCGGCGGGCATTGCGCACACCGTGTTCCATCCAATTGCGCTGCATGCCGGCGCGGGCTTCGAGGCCGGCCTTGGTATCGGCGTAGTCCTCGAAGGCCTCGCGGACGTGGCGGCGGGCGATCTCCCGCTCCTCCAGGTACGACTCGTAACCGCCGTCGTAGATGCCTACCTGCTGCTGTGCCAGATCCAATTCCACAATGCTGTTCACGGTGCGCGCCAGGAACTCTCGGTCGTGGCTGATCACCATGAGCGGCTCGCGGATGCCGGTGACGAACTGTTCCAGGCGGGCCAGGCCGTCCAGATCGAGGTCGTTGGTGGGCTCGTCCAGGAGCAGAATGTCGAAGCGGGACAGCAGGACCGAGGCCAGACCGGCGCGGGCCGCCTGGCCGCCGGACAGGACTGTCATCGGGGTTTCCAGGCCGTGCGGCAGGCTGGCGGTCAGACCGAGGTCGGCGGCGGTCTCGTCGGCGCGCTGTTCCAGATCCGCGCCGCCGAGTGCGAGCCAGCGTTCCAGGGCGGGGGAGAATTCGTCGTCGCCGCCCTCGGCCAGGCGTTCGGCGGCCTCGTCCATGACGCGCTGGGCCTCGCCGACGCCGGTGCGGCGGCGCAGGAATTCGAGCACCGTCTCGCCCTCGATGCGCTCCGGTTCCTGGGCCAGGTAGCCGACCGTGGCATCGGGCGGGCTGAGGGTGATCTCGCCCTCGGGGGCGTGCCCGTCGGCGAGCATGCGCAGCAGAGTGGACTTTCCGGCGCCGTTCACCCCTACCAGGCCGATCACATCGCCGGGAGCCAGGATGAGATCGAGGTCTTCGAAGAGGGTGCGTTCGCCGTGTCCGGCAGCGAGTCCGCGCGCATGCAGAGTGGTGCTCACCTGCGCGATTCTGCCCTGCTCAGGGTTGCACCCTGACCCCGCCCTACCGAAGTTCAGGGTGCGAATGGGTCAGGGGACCGATGTGCGGCGGGCCCGCGGTGCGGAGAGTGGAGGTATGACAACACAGACCACCAAGCGCCTGACCCGTTCGAACCATGACAAGTGGATCGCCGGAGTCTGCGGGGGTATCGCCGAATACTTCGGCTGGAACGCCAATCTCGTCCGGCTGCTGTTCGTGCTCTCCTGCCTGCTGCCGGGACCGCAGTTCATCCTCTACATCATCCTGTGGATCA
The DNA here is from genome assembly GCF_035958815.1 of Nocardia sp. NBC_01327. NCBI lineage: Bacteria > Bacillati > Actinomycetota > Actinomycetes > Mycobacteriales > Nocardiaceae > Nocardia > Nocardia sp. NBC_01327. The sequence goes on from NZ_CP108383.1 coordinate 1,672,223, forward strand.
TCATTCCGAAGCACTGAGTTATCCACAGCTGAGAGTTATCCACATTCGGTATGAAGGGGCTGCGTGCCGTCGGCGTGAGTGACAGGATGGTTATCACGTCACTGCGGAGGAGCGCACATGGTCACATCGGGTGATCTGCCGGGCCTGGATCTGCCGAATCTCGACTCACATTCCGAGCTCGGTGCGCTCGGCGCGGTAGAGCTAGCGCACCCGACGCAGGACATCGATGGTGACGGTCTACCGGACACCGTGACCACCAATAGTGACCACGCCATGCACGTGTGGACCGATATGGATCACGACGGGTACGCCGATCATGTGACCGTTGTGGATACCGGCGGTGACTACTCGGCCTGGGAGTTCCATCATCATCCGGATGGCTCGTCCGAATGGGTGCGCACAGACGAAGGGCGCCTGGGCAAGTAGCCGAACCGGGGGGATTCGAGCGAGGGGGGATCGATGGGTGGATTCGACGTGCTCGGCGTGGATCTCGATGGGCTGCGCGACACGATCACCACACTGCGGGGGTGCGCCGATACGCTGGAACAGCAGTCCCGCCGGGTGGGTGCGCATGTCTTCGGCATCAGCAATGAGGAAGCCGGGCGCAACTATTCAGCGTCGGGCGCGGCAGTGCAGCACGGATTCGAGCACATCGCGGCGTGTCTGCACCGCTGGTCTGCGGTCACTGCCGCTACTGCCGACGTATTCGACCGCGCCGCAGCGGAATACGCGCGCATCGACCACGAGCGCGCGGCCGCGGTATCGGGGGTGCATCCGTGACCTTCGATATGAGCGGCAAATCGGTCGACGACATTCTGGATTACGGCGCGCCGGGACTGGAGTACTGGGAGCGGTTCCTGCCGCTCTACGACAGGGCGTTCACGGCGCCGCACGATATCGAGCTCAGCGCCCTGCAAGCCGCATACGACGAGCAGCGCGGCGCCGATCTCGCGAAACTCGACAGTGCCCGAACGGAATTGGTGCAGGCGCTCGATCAGTCCGAAGCGCAGTGGGCTGCCCAGTGCGGGGTGGCGCAGAGCCTGCCGTCCTGCTGGACCAGCGGCGCCGGCGGTGCGGCGCTGGCGATGGTGGTCACCCAATTGCGCCGAGCCCGCGAGGATATCGACGCCGCGCGCTCCGCCGCCACGGCCATCGGCGCTGCCGTCGAGCCACTGCGGCAGGCCGTGCTCACCAAGGCGGAGAGCGTCCTCGGCCTGCTCGAGGAAACCCCCGGCGGCGTAGGGAAACTCGCGATCGCCGGCAAATCGCCGGACGATATCGAAGCCATGCTCGGCGATCACCCCGACCCCTGGCTCACCACCACATTCAAACCCGATGTGGAACACAAACTCGCCGCATTCCAGGCAGCCTGTACCGCCACCAACCGCTGCTTCGAATCCCACTACGACACCATCGTCGCGGCCATGAACCAGGTCTTGGACCTGCCCTACCCACAGCCCGCCCCGATCCCCGTCATCGCGCCCGCCCCGGAACCGTCTCCGGGCGCGCCCGGGGGTCGGCAGCCGGAACCGGCCCCGAGTGAACGGGGGCCACAGCCGCACGCCGTGCCGGAGTCGGCCGAACGGGGCTCACAGCCGCACGCTGCGCCGGAACAGGCCGAACGGGGGTCACAGCCGCAGGTCGCGCCGGAGACCGGATGGGCGCAGCGACCGGAACCGGTTCCGGTGCAACCGCATCAGAGCTACCCATCGGTCACCTCGGGCGGCCCCCAGGCCGCAGACTTCGCGCCGACCGCCCCGGCTTCAGTGGAATCGCCACCCGCCCAACCACACTCCCCGGCGGACCTGTCCCGACCCTCCCTGCCGGACTCATCTCCGGATTCCGGTTCCGCCGGATGCGCACAGCCCCAGTCGGTTCCGAACACCCCGCCTGCGGACGCGCAGTCGGTCCCCAACGCTCGGCCGAATGGTTCAGCCCAGTCCGCACCCTCCGCTCCACCCGACGGTGCCAACCGATCCCCGTCGGCCCCCGGCGCGCAATCAGAGGGATCCAATCACCCACAGTCCCAGCCCAATTCGGACTCCAACGGCCTCACCAGCCTGGCCGACCTCATTCGATCCCTGCTGTCGGTCCTGGACCCCGGCAAGCTCCCCTCTCTGACAGACCTCCTTCACCCCTCCGACCCTTCCGCCCACCCTGATCCCGCCCCGGACTCGCAGCACCCGGCGGAACATCCACCCCAACCCGATAAAGACGGCGGAGCCCCCGCGGGGCAGTGCCCGCAACCTGACACCAATCACCCTGGGCAGCAACACCATCCGGGGAGCGACTCGGGCACCACCGGCGAGTCGCCGAGCGTCGACGCGAGATCACCATCCGGGCACTGCCCACCTGGCCCGACCACCCCGGCCCCTACCTGCGATGCCCCACTCCCGTCCTGCGATATCCCGCCGCGATCAGCCGAATGTCCAGCGCCGCAGGAAGAAAGCAGAGCCATCCCTCAACCTGACGGACAATCCGCCGAGCACGCTCCGGCGTCCTGCATCATCAAAGGGCCGCCCGCGCCCGAAGGAACCCCACCGTCGCCGGACGATGCTCCGCTCCCCGACACCGGCCGAGTCTCACCCGACCAGGTGCAATTAGCCCCCGACCGTGATCCCGCACCAGTCACACCCCCCGACCGTGCGTCGCCACCGGACCCCTCCATGCCGCTCTCCGAAGTCCCTGCCCCCGAAGGAAATTCGCCCCACGCCAACGCCGATCCGACCGTAGAAATCCCAGAAGGCGGCGTCGAGATCCCCGAACTCTCGGACGCGACGCCGTTATGACTGCGAGATGTCGGCGTTAGCCCGGAATGTGTTTGGCCGGGATCCGCACCCGCTGTATTCCAGCTGGTTTCGGCGGATTCCGGCCATGGGGTGGCGGGTGGGTTTACTTGCGGAGGGCCTGGACGAGTTGGAGGAGGGGGAGTTTTTGGGGGTGTTCGGGCTCTTCTTCCACGGCTTCGGGGTCGACTATTTCGGTGTGGGGCAGGAGGGCTTCGGGGTCGGCGAAGAGTTTGTATTTCTTGTCGCCGAGGAGTTCGAAGTTGAGGAAGCCGACGAGGAGGGCTCGGGTGAGGCGTTCGGTTTTGGGCTCGTGCTTGCCGGCGCCGAGGGCCGACAGGGCGCGGCGGCCCTCGACCATGCCGTTGTGCGTGGCCTTTTCGACCGAACGCAGAATCGTCTTGCCGCCCCAGGCGGTGGCCAGGGGGATGGCATTGGAGCTGACCGAGCCGATATCGGAGGCGCCGGCCAGGATCAGTGCGGCGGTGTCGATTCCGGGGGCGAGGGCCTCGGCGGACGGGGAGGTGGGGGAGGGGAAGAGCGCGGCGACGGCCGCGACCTCACGCTGCGAGGCGGCGATGACGGCCGCGCCCGCACCCATGCCGTGCCCGGCCAGCGCCAGCCGGTCGGGATGCACGCTGATATCGCCGCCGCCCAGCCGCACCCCGGCGCAGATGTCCAGGGTGGTGAGCAGATCGGTCGCGAGGTTCAGATGCGAAGGGATCGGGCCGCGTTCGGTATCGGGCGCGGCGGCGACGTAACCCCAGGAGGCCAGATGCTCCAGCAGTCGCCGATAGTTCACAGCGCCCGTCAGCCAGCCGTGCCCGAAGGCCACCGCCGGCAGATTGAGCCCCTTCTCGGGTGTGTACACCACCCCTGGCTGTCCGGCAATGCCGAGGTTGCCGCGCAGCACCGAATGCGGGCCGCGGGCGGTCAAAGTGCTCAGGAGCGATTTCACAGACGCCGACACGACAGTGAACTTATCCGATCGCCGGGCCATTGGGGTGTTTCGGCCGGTCCCGTCCGCACTGGGATTCAGAAGCCGGTGCTACCCCAGTAGGCTGGTGGCCCATGTGCGGAATCGTGGGGTACGTGGGGTACCGGGACGCCCTCGGTGTGGTGGTGGACGCGTTGCGCCGCATGGAGTATCGCGGCTACGACTCCGCCGGAGTCGCCATTCTCGACGGCGCGGGCGGGCTCGCCGTCGAACGCAAGGCAGGCCGGCTGGCCAATCTGGAGGCCGAACTCGCCGAAACGGCAGCGGGTCGTTTCGCGGGCACCACCGGCATGGGCCACACCCGCTGGGCCACCCACGGCGCACCCACCGACCGCAATGCGCATCCGCATCGTGACGGCGGCGACCGGGTCGCGGTGGTGCACAACGGCATCATCGAGAACTTCGCGCCGCTGCGCCGCGAACTCGAAGACGCCGGAGTCGAACTCGGCAGCGATACCGATACCGAGGTCACCGTGCACCTGGTGGCTCGTGCGTATGCCACCGGTGCGACGGCGGGGGATTTCGTGGCCTCCGCGCTCGCCGTGGTGCGCCGCCTGGAGGGCGCGTTCACCCTGGTCTTCACGCATGCCGACCATCCCGGCACCATCATCGCCGCACGCCGCTCCACCCCGCTGGTGGTGGGTGTCGGCAAGGGTGAGATGTTCCTCGCCTCCGATGTCACCGCCTTCATCGAGCACACCCGGGAAGCGGTGGAGCTCGGCCAGGATCAGGCCGTTGTCATTACCGCGAACTCCTACGAGGTCACCGATTTCGACGGAAATCCCGACGCGGTCCGCACCCGCCCGTTCACCATCGACTGGGATCTGGCCGCCGCCGAGAAGGGCGGCCACGACTACTTCATGCTCAAGGAGATCGAGGAGCAGCCCGCCGGCGTCGCCGACACGCTGATCGGTCACTTCCAAGACGGCCGGATCGTGCTGGACGAGCAGCGGCTCACCGATCAGGAACTGCGCGAGTTCGACAAGGTCTTCGTGGTCGCCTGCGGCAGTTCGTATCACGCGGGGCTGCTGGCCAAATACGCCATCGAACACTGGACCCGGCTGCCCGTCGAGGTGGAGCTGGCCAGCGAATTCCGTTATCGCGACCCGGTTCTGGACCGCTCCACGCTGGTGGTCGCCATCTCGCAGTCCGGCGAGACGGCCGACACGCTGGAGGCGGTCCGGCACGCCAAGAGTCAGAAGGCGCGAGTCCTGGCCATCTGCAATACCAATGGCGCGCAGATTCCCCGCGAGTCCGACGCTGTGCTCTACACCCGCACCGGGCCGGAGATCGGCGTGGCGTCCACCAAGGCGTTTCTCGCGCAGATCACCGCGAACTATCTTGTCGGCCTCGCGCTCGCGCAGGCGCGCGGCACCAAGTACCCCGATGAGGTGGCCCGCGAATTCGCCGAGCTGGAGGCCATGCCGAAACTGGTCGCCCGCGTCCTGGAGTCGGGCGACCAGGTGCGCGCCCTCGCACGCGAGTTCGCCCACGTCTCCACGGTGCTGTTCCTCGGCCGGCATGTCGGTTATCCGGTGGCGCTCGAAGGTGCGCTGAAGCTCAAGGAACTGGCGTACATCCACGCCGAGGGCTTCGCCGCCGGTGAGCTCAAGCACGGCCCGATCGCGCTGATCGAGGAGGGTCTGCCGGTTTTCGTGGTGATGCCCTCGCTGAAGAGCCGCCCCATGCTGCACTCCAAGATGCTCAGCAATATTCGCGAGATCCAGGCGCGCGGGGCCCGCACCATCGTCATTGCCGAGGAAGGCGACGACACGGTCCGCCCGTTCGCCGATCACCTGATCGAAATACCCGCCGCCCCAACGCTTTTCCAGCCGCTGCTGGCCACCGTCCCGCTGCAGATCTTCGCCGCCGAGGTCGCACAGGCCCGCGGCTACGACGTCGACAAGCCCCGCAACCTCGCCAAATCAGTCACGGTCGAATAGGCGCTGCGGCGCTATTCGACGGTGACCGAGCCCTTCATGTCCGGGTGCAGGGGGCACAGGTAGCGGTAGGTGCCGGGGGTGGTGAAGGTGTAGCTCCACTCGCCCTTGTGGATGATCGGGCTGTTGATGCCCAGCGCGACATCGCCGATGCCCTGCACCGCGTGCGGGGCCTTGTCGGAGAACTTCCAGGTCACCATGTCGCCGGCCTTGACGGTGATAGAGGCCGGGGAGAACTTCATATCGTTCACCTCGACGGTCACCGCCGCGGGCTGCCGCGGGCCCGACGTGGCGGCGGCCGAGGTGGCGGCGGAGGCGGCGGTCGTCGCCGGTGCGGCCGACTTCGACGAATCCGAGCCGCAGCCGCTCACGGCCAGCACCCCCGCCACCACGGTCACGAGGAGCAGGGCGCGGGCGGGCGAGTAGCGGCGGATCGACATGTCCGTCAGCGTAACCGTCGCGATCAGCGGGCTATTCGCAGGCTTCGTCCCTGCGGAAACCGCCGGGTCGCTGCGTGGCGGTCGCCGCGGCGGGCGGGGGTAGTCTGCAAACGTCGCAGGCAGGCGGGGTGCGCCCCGCGGAATCCGCTCTCGCAGGAGGCGAACGATGACCGCAGCTGAGCTTCGCGGATATTTCACGGCCGATGAGGTTCGTGCGGCGGAGACGGAGCTGTTCACCCGGGTTCCCGCCGGAATGCCCATGCGGCGCGCGGCTTTCGGATTGGCCGAGGTGGTGCTGCGGGAGCTGCGGGAGCGGACCGGGGGAGTGGCCGGACGTTCGGTGACACTGCTGGTCGGCTCCGGCGACAATGGCGGCGACGCGCTGTGGGCGGGATCGTTCCTGCGGCGGCGGGGTGTGGCCGTGCGGGCGGTGCTGCTGTCGCCGGAGCGGGTGCATGCGGAGGGGCTGGCGGCATTGCGCCGGGCCGGTGGCCGGGTGGGCGCCGAGGTGGGCGCGCCGGATCTGGTCATCGACGGCATCGTCGGTATTTCGGGTCGCGGGCCGCTGCGCCCGCAGGCGGCGGAAATTGTTGCCGGGGTGCGTGTTCCGGTGATCTCCGTCGATCTGCCCAGCGGTGTGGACCCGGATACCGGAGTGGTGAGCGGACCAGTGGTTCGAGCGGCCGTGACCGTGGCCTTCGGTGCGTACAAGCCGGTGCATGCCCTGGCCGCGCCATACTGCGGCCGAATTGAACTGGTGCCCATAGGATTACGTCTACCTGCGCCGAATCTGGCTGCCCTGGAACCGCAATCGATCGGGGCGGGCTGGCCGGTGCCGCAATCGACCGATGACAAGTACACCCAGGGCGTCACCGGCGTCTGCGCGGGCAGCTCCACCTATCCGGGTGCGGCGATCCTGTGCACCGGCGGCGCGGTGGCCGCGACCTCCGGAATGGTCCGCTATGCCGGAACCGGCGCCGCTCAGGTTCTCGCACACTTTCCTGAAGTTGTTGCCGCACCGTCGATTTCGGAGACCGGCCGAGTGCAGTCCTGGGTCTTCGGCCCCGGCGCGGGCACCGACTCCGCCGCGCGCGACCGGCTCGCCGAGATCCTCGCCACCGATCTGCCCGTGGTGGTCGACGCCGACGGCCTGACCCTGCTCGCGGCCGATCCGGGCCTGCTGAACGGCCGCACCGCCCCTACCGTCCTCACTCCGCACGCCGGCGAATTCGCCCGCCTCACCGGGGAGGACCCGGCCCCCGACCGTGTGGCCGCCGTCCGCAAACTCGCCGACTCCTGGCAGGTGACAGTCCTTTTGAAGGGGCGCGCCACCGTGGTCGCCACCCCCGGCGACCCGGTCTTCGTCAACGAGGCAGGCGGCTCCTGGGCTGCCACCGCCGGCTCCGGCGACATCCTCTCCGGCGTCATAGCCGCCCTCCTCGCCGCCGGTCGCGACCCCGCCTGGTCCGCCGCGGCCGCCGCCCGAGTCCACGCCCTCTCCGCCAACCTCGCCGCTCACGCCACCACCGCCGCAGGCGCCCCCATCTCCGCCTCCCCCCTCCTCGCCAATCTCCGCAACGCCATCGGCACCCTCCGCGACCTCGCCGCCGCCTGATCACTGCGGTCCACCGGCGCCGCGAGTCCGCCAGGGCGACCTCCAGCCCGCGACAGCCCACGGCAGATGTGGGCCATCCCGATCGATCACCCGGATCTTCGCGTGACGGGGAACAGCCTGCCGTGCAATGTCACTCGCTGATGCTCGGCCCCGCTGCGTCTCCGACTCGGAGTTCGTCGCCGATGAGTGGCAGGTCGGCGGTCAGGCCGGAGGGGTTATCGCTGCGTGGAGGGCGGCGCGGGCGGCGGCGACTATGGGGTGGTGGGCGGCGCCGCGGCGGTAGGCGAGGTGGGTGCGGCGGCGGGTGGGGAGGGGGGTGAGGGTTACGCCGGGCGGGACCGATTGGGCGCCCAGGTCGGGGACCAGGGCTACGCCCTGGGCTGCGGCCACCAGGGCCAGGACGGCGCCGAAGTCGTCGGCGTGGTGGCGGATGCGGGGGGTGAATCCGGCTGCGCGGCAGGCTCGGACGGTCATGGCGTGGCAGAGGGTGCCGGGGGTGCCTGCGATCCAGGAGGAATCGCGGTGTGCGGCAAGGGGTTCCGCGATGAGAGCGGCGAGGTGGATGGTTTCCTCGAGCAGGGGTTCGGTATCGAGGCCCGGTTCCGGGTCCACGGGGACGTAGTCGTACTCCTGGACCAGCGCTATATCGAGGAGATCGGCGCGCAGGGCGGCGGGGGCGGCGGCCGGATCCAGTTCGGTGACAAGCAGTTCCAGGTGCGGATGATCGCGGCTGAGGGTGACCAGCGCGGGGGACAGGATGGTGCGGACCGCGGTGGGGAAGGCGCCGATGCGCAGGGTTCCGGTGAGTTCGGTTCTGGCGGTGGCGAGTTCGGCGGTGGCCTGCGCCAGGGTCGCGAGGATGGTTTCGGTGTGCTCGACCAGGCGCAGTGCGACGGGGGTGAGGGTGACGCTGCGGCCGGTGCGCTCCAGCAGCGGCACCCCGGCCTCGCGTTCCAGCGCGGTCAGCTGCTGGGAGACCGCGGAGGGCGTGTAGGTCAGCGCCTCCGCGACGGCGGTGATGGTGCCGCGGTGGGCGAGTTCCCGGAGCAGGCGTAATCGGCGCAGATCGAGCATAAGGAGATCTTATGCTCGGAGACGGAAACGTGAAATGGACGTGAAGGCGTGTGGCGGCCACGCTGGGGCCATGACATTCACAGGCCTGTTCGTGCCGCTGATCACGCCTTTCACCGCCACCGGCGAGATCGCCGCAGCAGCGCTCGAAGCCCTCGCGCACGAGGTGCTCGAGGCCGGGGCGACCGGAATCGTCGCGCTCGGCACCACCGCCGAACCCGCGACCCTCACCCCGGACGAGCGGCTGCGGGTGCTCGATATCTGCGCGGGGGTGTGCGCCGAGCACCGGGCACCCCTGATCGCCGCCGCCGGATCGAATGCGACCGCCGCCTCGGTGCAGGAACTCGCAGCCCTCGACCCGCGGGCCGCGGCCGCGCTCACCGTGGTCCCGTACTACACGCGCCCGTCCGAAGACGGTGTTGTCGAACACTTCCGGCACTTGGCCGCGGCCAGCCCGGTTCCCCTGGTGATCTACCACATTCCGTACCGCACGGGCCTTTCGCTCAGTGCCGAAACCCTGTGCCGCCTGGCCGAATTGCCGAATGTCGCCGGATTCAAATACACCACCGGCGGCATCGACGACACCACCATCGGCTTCCTGAGCGCCGCGGCAGGCGATACCGCCGTACTCGCGGGCGACGACCTCTTCGCCGCGCCCCTGCTCGCCCTCGGCGCCTCCGGCGCCATCCTGGCCTGCGCGAATGTCGCACCCGCCGAATACGTCGAACTGATCGCGGCCTGGCGGAACGGCCCGATCGACCAGGCCCGCCGCATCGGCAACCGCCTCGCCGCCCTCGCCGCCACCCTGTTCACCGAACCCAATCCGACTGTCCTGAAGGGTGTTCTGGCCGCACAGGGCCGCATCCCCACCGCCGCGGTCCGACTTCCGCTGCTCCCCGCGAGCGAAGCCTCCGTCGCGGCGGCGCTGTCCGCACTGCAGGGCGTCCACGCGGGCAGTTCCTGACCGTTCGGCGAAACGGCCGCCACGCGAGCGCCGTCACTCTGTTCTCGACTTCAGGCACTGAATGCGTCCAGGCAGGCCGCTCCGACCGGCGTCCGGTGCGCTGCCGTATTCAGGGCAACGCGTCGACTCGGGAAGTGCCGGGCGAAAGCATGATCGGTGGGCTGATCAGGTGAGGTAGCCAGGTTCGTCCCCGTGGCGCTCTGTGCGGGCATGCGTCGCGGGCAGGCGCCGATCATGCGATTGCGGCGTGTCGCTGGGCGGGTCGAGGCGTTGCCGCGGCCGGGTGTGACGGGTGCCGCGCGGGCGGAGATGGCAGGATCGGTGCTGTGAACAAGCCCGATCCGCAGGTGGAGACCCTCGTCGATCTGAATGCCATTGCCCACAATGTGCGGATCCTGGCCGAGCACGCCGGTGCCGCCGCGATCATGGTGGTGGTCAAGGCGGACGGGTACAACCACGGGGCCGTCGAGGTCGGGCGGGCCGCGATCGCCGCCGGGGCCCGCGAGCTCGGGGTGACCACCCTCGAAGAGGCGGTCGCACTGCGGGCGGCGGGCATTACCGCGCCGATTCTGTGCTGGCTCAACACCTCCGATGCCGACTTCGCGAGCGGTATTGCGGCGGATATCGAGATCGCGGTGTCCTCGGTCGCACATCTGGAGGCGGTCGCGGCGGCCGCACGCAGTCTGGGGCGCATCGCGACGGTATCGCTCAAGGTGGATACCGGGCTCAACCGCAATGGCGTATCCGCGACCGAATACCCGCAGGTGCTGACGCTTTTGCGACAGCTGGTGGACGAGCGGGTGGTGCGGTTCCGGGCCGTCTTCTCCCATCTCGCCCATGCGGATTCACCGCACCACCCGACCATCGACCTCCAGCGCGACCGGTTCCTGGAATGCATCGCCACCGCGAAAGAGCACGGCCTGCAACCGGAATTGGTGCATCTGGCCAATTCTGCGGCCGCCCTGACCCGCCCGGATCTGGCGTTCGACATGGTGCGTCCCGGCATCGCCGTGTACGGCCTCTCGCCGATTCCGGAGATCTCCGACTTCGGCCTGCGCCCGGCCATGACCTTCCGCGCCCGCGTCGCCCTGGTGAAACGCGTCGCCGCAGGTGAGGGTGTGTCCTACGGCCACGAGTGGATTGCCGAGCACGACACCACCGTCGCGCTCATCCCCGCCGGATACGCCGACGGCGTGCCGCGCACCCTCGGCGGCCGTTTCGATGTGTGGCTGGGCGGCGAGCGCCGGCCCAATATCGGCCGGGTCTGCATGGACCAGCTGGTGGTGAACCTCGGCGAGAACGAATCCGGTGTCCGCGAGGGCGATACCGCCGTCCTGTTCGGCGGCGAGGGTCTGCCGCACGCCCAGGAATGGGCGGACACGCTCGGCACCATCCACTACGAAATCGTCTGCGCCCCGCGCGGTCGCGTTGTCCGCACCCACATCGGCGGCCGGTGATGAACACCCGCGGCAATCGCACCCTCCCGACAGTCGAGGACACCGAGGCTCTCGGCCGCGAACTGGCGGAGGAACTGCAACCCGGCGATCTGGTCATTCTCGACGGTCCGCTGGGTGCCGGGAAAACCGCGCTCACCCGTGGCATCGCCGCCGGGCTCGGCGTCATAGGCCGGGTCAGCTCACCGACTTTCATCATTGCCCGCCAGCACCGCGCGAGCGCCGACCCGGGCTCGATCGCCCTGGTGCACGTGGACGCCTACCGGCTCGGCGGTGATTTGGACGAGCTCGACGCCCTCGACCTGGACACCGATCTGCACGATGCGGTGGTCGTCGTCGAATGGGGTCTGGGCGTGGCCGAACACCTCGCCGACCGTCACCTGCGCGTCCAACTCCGCCGCGAACCGGACTCCGATATCCGCACGGCGGAATGGGAATGGCTCTCGGCCACCTGACCACCCTCTAATGCGAGAAGCATCACGCTGACCGCACCACCAGCGGTCGCGACCCTGCCGGAGCGAAGCGAAGGCAATCAGACCAGTATTGTTGGGGCAATCATGCTTGTACTGGCTGTCGACACCTCGACCCCTGCCGTGACGGCGGGACTGGTGGAACTGGAACCGGCGGACGAGGGATCAACCGCACCTCGCATCACCACGATCACCTCCAAGGTGACCGTGGATTCCCGTGCGCACAATGAGGTCCTGACGCCGCAGATTCTGGCGTGCCTCGCCGAATCCGGTCGCACCCGTGCGGAGATCGCCGCGGTTGTCGCGGGGATCGGGCCGGGGCCCTTCACCGGACTGCGGGTCGGGATGGCCACCGCGGCCGCCTTCGCCGATGCGCTGGGCGTGCCCGTGCACGGGGTGTGCAGTCTCGATGCCATCGCCGCCGATACCGAAAGCTATCTGCGCACCCCGGCCGAGCCGGTGGAGCTGCTCGTGGTCACCGATGCGCGGCGCCGCGAGGTGTACTGGGCTCGCTACCGCGCCGAGGGCCGTATCGAAGGTCCGGAGGTGAGCAAGCCCGCCGATCTGGATCCGGGCACCGCCACCGTGATCGCCGGATCCGCCTCACATGTCGACTACTTCGATCTGCCCGTGCTGCCGGTGGAGACCCCGTCCCCGTACGGTCTGGTGCGCTGCGCCGCTCGCGATCTGCTGGCGGGCGTGACTCCCGAACCCCTGGTCCCGTTGTATCTGCGCCGTCCCGATGCGGTCGAGCGGAGCTATGCGCAGGTGGGCCGATGACCATCCGCATCCAACCGATGCGGCCGGCCGATGCCGTGCGCTGCGCCGAGTTCGAACAGGTCTTGTTCCCGGAGGACGATCCGTGGCACGAGGTTTCGTTCCTGTCGGAGCTGGCCGCCTCGCACAATCGCTACATCATCGCGCGCGATCAGGACGATCGCATGATCGGATACGCCGGTATCGCCCTGCTGGGTGACGCCGAACATCCCGAGGCCGAAATACACACCATCGGTGTGGATCCGGAGCTGCACCGCGGCGGCGTCGGCACCCTGCTGCTGCAAGCGCTGCTGGCCGAAGCCGGGCAGCGCGGCGGACCGGTATTCCTCGAGGTGCGCACCGACAATGCCGCCGCCATCGCGCTGTACGAGAAGCACGGCTTCCACATCATCGGTTTGCGGAAGAACTACTACCAGCCGAGCGGGGCCGACGCGTACACCATGCGCAAGCCCGCCATGGCCGGGTTCGCGCCGGCGGAGTTCCCGCAGGGCGCCGGGTTCGCCGAAGACACAGAGGTCTCGTCATGATCGTCATGGGTATCGAAAGCTCCTGCGACGAAACCGGAGTCGGCATCGTCCGATACCTGCCCGACGGCACCTGCGAGCTGCTGGCCGATGAGGTCGCCTCCAGTGTCGATCAGCATGCCCGCTTCGGTGGCGTGGTGCCGGAGATCGCCTCGCGCGCACATCTCGAGGCCATCGTCCCGGCCATGCGCCGCGCCCTGGCCGCCGCCGACATCGATCGGCCGGATGCCCTCGCCGTCACCATCGGACCCGGTCTGGCCGGTGCGCTGCTGGTCGGGGTCGCCGCCGCGAAAGCCTATGCGGCGGCGTGGGATATCCCCTTCTACGCGATCAACCATCTCGGCGGGCACGTCGCCGTCGACACCCTCGAGCACGGTCCGCTGCCGCCGGCGGTGGCGCTGCTCGTCTCCGGCGGGCATACGCATCTGCTGCACATCACCGATCTGGCGAAACCGATCATCGAACTCGGCAGCACCGTCGACGATGCGGCGGGTGAGGCCTTCGACAAGGTGGCGCGCCTGCTCGGCCTCGGCTACCCGGGCGGACCGGTGCTGGATGCCATTGCCGCCGAAGGCGATCCGCACGCCATCGCCTTCCCGCGCGGTATGACCGGACCGCGCGACGCCCGCTACGACTTCTCCTTCTCCGGGTTGAAGACGTCGGTGGCGCGGTATGTCGAGGCGGCCGAGCGGGACGGTCGGGAGCTGCCCATCCCCGATATCGCGGCCTCGTTCCAGGAGGCGGTCGCGGACGTCCTCACTATGAAGGCCGTGCGCGCCGCCCAGGATGTCGGCGTCGACACGATCGTGCTCGGCGGCGGCGCGACCGCGAACTCCCGTATTCGCTCCATGGCCGAAGAGCGCTGCGCCGCAGCGGGTCTCACCCTGCGCGTCCCCAAGCCCCGGCTCTGCACCGATAACGGCGTCATGATCGCCACCTTCGGCGCGCACGTAATCGCCGGTGGCGCAAAGCCGTCCGCGCTCACCGTGGCGACGGACCCGGGCCTGCCGGTCTCCACCAGCCAGCTGTAGTCCCCGCTCACCGATCGTGCCGCTCGTAATGCATTCCGCGACCGAGGAATCCTCGGTCGCGGTGGTGTCTTCGGGAGTCGGGCCGGCCTAGTCGGTCGGGCTGGCCATGGTGGTGGTGCCCGCGGAGCCGGAGTTGCTGCGGGGCAGGCCCGAGGTGGTCGGGCCGACGATGTGGGGTTCGGCTGTCTCGCTGCGGGGTTCGGTGGTCACCGGGGGCGGGAGGGTGGTGCCGAGCAGCGGGCCCAGGATGCGGGGAAGGTCTGCCGGGAACGGGATCTGGGGTAGGCCCGGATCGGGTCGCAGCGGCGGTTGGGCGATCGTGGTCAGCGGGGTGGTGAGAGTGCTGCTGGGGGCGCCCTGCGGGGCCGTGGTCGGCACGACCGGGGGTGCGGTGGGATGCGACGGATCGTGATTCGGGCTGTTGGTCGTGGTGCCGGCGCCGGTCGCGCCGCCGGGCGGCGTGGCGGGGACGACCACCGGCTGCTGCGTACCGGAGATGGGCGGTGAGTAATTGGCGCCGTGCGGTTCCGGCACCAGCTCCTTCACGCCGTAGCCGATGATCAGGCCGACCACCACGATGGCGCCGGCCAGCGTGCCCGCCAGCTTGGTGAAGGTGCCGATCGGAGCATCGGAACCGCGGCTGATCACCGGGAAGGTCGTCGGCGTTGCGGAATCGGCCACCAGTGCAGCGCCTTTGGCGATGACGGCCTCGGGCTCGCGGACCGTCAGCACCGGCACATCGAGCTGGCGTTCCAGACTCGACACCACGGCGAGGGTATTGGCGCCGCCGCCGATGACCGCGACCGCCTCCGGGAACTTCGGCGCCCGCGCGAAAACCCCGCGGGCGAAGAGGGCCAGCTCGCGTAGCAGGTCGGAAACCAGCTCATCGAAATCGACGCGGGTGAGCTTGAGCGGCTGCCCGGCCACATGATCGATGGTGACCGCGGGCGCGATGGACAGATGCTCCTTGGCCGCGCGACTGCGATTGAGCAGCATGCCCCGATTCGGGCGGGTGCCGCGGCGGGCCAGATGGCAGTCCAGCAGATGCTGCAGTATCAGTTCGTCGATGGCATTGCCGCTGATGGTGGCGGTGCGCTCGGAGCGGAGCACGGTGTCGTCGGCGTGATCGGCCACGGTGACGGTGGTGCCGGTCGCGCCGATATCGAGTACGGCGACCGTGTGGTAGCGGTCCAGCAGGCCGGTGTGGCGCAGGAAGGCAAGGGCCGCTGTGCTTTCCGGAATGAGCCGCACATCGCGACGTTGCCGACCGATAGCTGAGCGGATGATCTGGGCCTGTTCCCGGTCCCGGTAGGCGACTGCGATATCCCCGGGCGGCCCCGGCGCGTGATCGTTGTGCGCGGCCGCGAGGGCGGCGGGGTGGGTGCCGAAGGCGTGCACGTTCTCGCGGGGAATCTGAGTGGTCATCAACTCGATGGAGGAGGCCACGAGATCGCCGAGGTCGGAGTGGGCCGTATCCGCGGTGACGACCCGGTAGTCGAAGTACTGGGCGCCGTTGGGCGCTGTGGCAACCGTCGCCGAGCACACCACCTCACTCCCGGCGGAGATGCCGAGGGATGTTCGCATGTTCACCTCCCTTCGAGCGGATGGTCCCGCGTGTAGACGACCATCTCGAACGGACCTGGGTGCAGCAACAACTATGGAAATGAAGCAACTGGGTGACACTCGGCGAAGCAGTGACGGGCTTGATGCGGCCTTGCCGCGCGGCCGTCGTCAATGTTGTCACAATCCGTTATCCGAACGTTACAGATTTTCGTATTTCTATGGAAGCCCTCAGATTCCCCGGCCGTTCCCGTCGGCGAGTCGCGTTGCCTGGTGGGGCGGCATCATGAATGACGAAGCCCGACCTTGAGCGCTGGCACTCCCGTGTATAGAGTGCTAGGTGGCACTGGTTGATTGCTTCAGATGCCAGCTCTGACTACTGGGCAGTGGTCCCGGCTCCCGCGACGACGGGGCTTGTGCGCAGGGTCAGACCATGACCGAACACCGTGAGCCCGGGGAACCGCCCCGGGCGCGAAGACCCCTGAAAAGTGGAGGGCTCAACGTGGCGAGCGTGAACATCAAGCCGCTCGAGGACAAGATCCTCGTCCAGGCCAACGAGGCCGAGACGACGACCGCCTCCGGCCTGGTCATCCCCGACACGGCGAAGGAGAAGCCCCAGGAGGGCACCGTCATCGCCGTCGGCCCCGGCCGCTGGGATGAGAACGGCGCCAAGCGGATTCCGCTGGACGTCAACGAGGGCGATGTCGTCATCTACAGCAAGTACGGCGGCACCGAGATCAAGTACAACGGTGGCGAGTACCTGATTCTGTCGGCGCGCGATCTGCTGGCCGTCGTCACCAAGTAGGGACGCACCAACTCTCCGGGGCCTTTCAAGGGGCTTCGCTCCCGAAACCCCGGACTCTCCGCCTCGGCGTCGCCGCTTAACAGCCTCGACCCGGGGCGGAGTGCGTTCGCCCTCCCCAAACTCACTTCAGGAGTAGGTAATACATGCCAAAGCAGATCGAGTTCGACGAGAAGGCTCGTCGCGCACTGGAGCGTGGCGTCGACAAGCTCGCCGACGCCGTCAAGGTCACCCTGGGCCCGCGCGGCCGGCACGTGGTGCTGGCCAAGTCGTTCGGCGGCCCGACCGTCACCAATGACGGTGTGACCATCGCCCGCGAGATCGATCTCGAGGACCCGTTCGAGAACCTCGGCGCACAGCTCGTCAAGAGCGTCGCCACCAAGACCAACGATGTCGCTGGTGACGGCACCACCACCGCCACCGTGCTCGCCCAGGCCCTCATCAAGGGCGGCCTGAAGAACATCGCGGCCGGCGCGAACCCGATGACCCTCGGCAAGGGCATGAACAAGGCCGCCGACGCGATCACCGTGGCCCTCAAGGCCGCCGCCACCCCGGTCGACGGCGAGAAGGCCATCGCTCAGGTCGCCACCGTCTCCTCGCGCGACGAGGAGATCGGCGCGCTGGTCGGCAAGGCGCTCACCACCGTCGGCAAGGACGGCGTGGTGACCATCGAAGAGTCCTCCAGCACCCAGACCGAACTGGTCATCACCGAGGGCGTGCAGTTCGACAAGGGCTACCAGTCTCCGTATTTCGTCACCGATCCGGAGACGCAGCAGGCCGTCCTCGAGGACGCCTGGATCCTGCTGAACCGCGAGAAGGTCAGCTCGCTGCCCGATCTGCTCCCGCTGCTGGAGAAGATCGCGGAGTCCGGCAAGCCGGTCCTGATCATCGCCGAGGACGTCGAGGGCGAGGCGCTGTCGACCCTGGTCGTCAACGCGATTCGCAAGACGCTCAAGGCCGTTGCGGTCAAGGCGCCGTTCTTCGGTGACCGTCGCAAGGCGTTCCTGGACGATCTGGCCATCGTCACCGGCGGCACCGTGGTGAACCCGGACCTGGGCATCACCCTGCGTGAGGCCGGCCTCGAGGTGCTGGGCAAGGCCCGTCGCGTCGTGGTCACCAAGGACGAGACCACCATCGTCGAGGGCGCCGGCACCGCCGATGCCATCCAGGCGCGGGTTTCGCAGCTGCGCAAGGAGATCGAGAACACCGACTCCGACTGGGACCGCGAGAAGCTGGAAGAGCGCCTGGCCAAGCTGGCCGGCGGCGTCGCCGTCATCAAGGTCGGCGCGGCCACCGAGACCGAGCTCAAGGAGCGCAAGTACCGCGTCGAGGATGCGGTCTCCTCCGCCAAGGCCGCGGTCGCCGAGGGCATCGTCCCCGGCGGCGGCACCGCCCTGGTGCAGGCCGCCGCCACCCTTGTCGCCCTCAAGGATTCGCTCACGGGCGATGAGGCGGCCGGTGTCGAGGTCGTGCGGCAGGCGCTGCTGGCCCCGCTGTTCTGGATCGCCGCCAATGCGGGCGTCGACGGCGCGGTCGTGGTCTCCAAGGTCACCGACGGCAAGGACGGCTTCAACGCGGCCACCCTGACCTACGGCGATCTGGTTGCCGACGGCGTCATCGACCCGGTGAAGGTGACCCGCTCCGCGGTCGAGAACGCGATCTCGGTGGCGCGCATGGTGCTCACCACCGAGAGCGCCATCGTGGAGAAGCCGGCCGAGGAGCCGGCCGCAGCCCACCACGGCCACTCGCACTGAGATCGACCACGGCTCGGCACTGTTGAGCAGGTGAACAAGGCCCCGGACGGGAAACCGTCCGGGGCCTCGTGCGTTTCGGGGTGGGGTCAGGCGGGGTCGCAGCGGGCCAGCAGGGTGTCCGCCTCGTCCTGGTCGAGCTCGCGGATCAGTTCGCAGGAGGCGCGGAGTGCCTCGTGCACAACGGGATACATATTGGACGGGTTCCAGCTGAATTGGATGCTGCGCGGTTCCACGAGCAGGAACGGGGTGCCGCCGAGGGTGGGCAGTTCGGCGACCGCGGCGGATCCGGGCATGAACAGGCCGCCGGGGTAGTTGAAGTTGAAGCGCGCGTGATCGCTGAGGTGCTGCGCATTGCGCTCCTCGAGGTCGAGACCGTCGTTGCGCGCGTAGCGGACATTGAATCCGTCGAGCGGTTCGGCGTCCAGATAGCCACGGCCGCAATGCCGCAGCAGGGCGTCCTGCAGTAGCGCGTAGCAGTGGTAGAGGCGGTCGCGCAGGCCGATCAGGCGGAACCGGTAGGCGCGGCGATTGCGCTGATCGAGAACCAGCAGGTCCAGATCGTCGTGCAGCGTGAAGACCTCGCGCAGGAAGAACGGCACCAGGCCCGCGTCCTCCAGCTCGTCCAGGCGGGCCATCATCTCCGGGCGCAGTCGCCAGCGCTTACGGGTCTCCTTGGACCGGCACAGCATGGTCATGGCCGCGGGGAAGGTCAGGTGGGTGGCGGCGCGCGTCGCCTCGTCGGGGTGTTCGGCGAGGGCGTCCAGCTGCCGCACCAGCAATTCCAGCGTGGTGTCGATGGCGGCCCCGGGATCGGCGCCGTTCTCGACCAGCGTGCCGCACAGCAGGCCGAGCACCGCCGTGTGGAACAGGTCCCCGCCCGGCATGAGGTTGCGCAGTTCGATGACGGCCGAGTTCATATCGGCGGGTGTCGGCGCGGACAGCAGTTCCGAGACCTCACCGCCGACCTCGGGCGGCAGCCAGAGCCCGCGCCCGGAGGTGATGGATTCGATCTCTTCGGCGGCGGCCTGCCCCCGGATGAGCTCGCGCAGAGCCTGCAGCGCCATGAATCCCCTTCCCCCCGAGACGGATACGACAATCGCCACGGTAGCAGTCCGGCCGGTCGGCCGGTGGGAGTGGAGCGCACGTGCGAGCGTGCGGCAATACGCCAATTAATAAACGGGCAATACGGACATTAATTGCCCGGCAATATGACAAGGCCCCCGGACACTATTGCTGTCCGGGGGCCTTGTCAGTGAAGCGTCGAAAGCTATTGCACCAGGGCTGATCCCGCCCGTGCGTCGAACGGACTGGGCGGGTGCCCAAGATTGCGGAGCTGGGTGTACCCGCTCAGTCGTGGACTGCGCGGCTGTGCCCGTTGCTGGGATAGAACGCGGTGCGGCTGTGCTGTATCGCGGTTGCTGGCGCCTGGTCTGCTGCTACGGCGGCGAGTACGCGGTCGCGAAGTGCGAGCGGCGGCGGGGTGGCCGCCGCGGTCGCGAACTGGGCGAGAGCATCTCGGGTGTGCTGCACTTCCTGGGTGAAGTCCGCGCGCAGCACCGGGTCGCCGGTATCCAGTAGTTCCTGCACTGCGCGCTGATCCTCGTCGCCGATCGATCCCAGCGCGACAGTGTGCGCGAGATCGATCTGGCTTTCGTTCATCTCACGTCACTCCCAAACTTTTCTTGAGTCGTGTCAGTCCATCCCGAATACGGGACTTAACGGTAGGTAACCCTACGCCGAGATAGGTTGCGACCTCGGCATATGTCCGTCCGCCGAAGTAGGCGAGCGAGATGGCTTCCCGCTGCGTCTCCGTGAGGGTCGCGAGACCCTGGCGGACCGCCTGCTGTTCCAGCCGTCGTCCCACTTCTTCGGTGACTTCATCGAATTCGTTACCGAGTGTGCTCGTGCCGTAAGCGACTTCGCGCTGTGCGTGGGCTTGCTCGGCGCGCACGCGATCGACCGCGCGGCGATGGGCAAGTGTCATGAGCCAGGTAACGGCGGAGCCCTTGGCCGGATCGAAATTGGCTGCGGTGCGCCAGATCTGGAGGTAGACCTCCTGAGTGGTCTCCTCCGCGTACCCCGGATCGTGTAGCACCCGTAGCACCAGCCCGAACACCCGTGCGCAGGTGCGGTCGTACAGCTCGGCGAATGCCCGCTCGTCCGACTCCCCGCAACGAGAGAGAAGTGCGGCTAGCTCGAGGCTTTCGGCTGCGCGCGCCGTCATCGCAGAGGAGTCGCCCTCTGCGGCCGGCGGCCGCGCTGTCACAACGCTCCGTTCTGTGTCATCGGCCACGAGGGTAGCCTGCCGCTATAACCTCCTCTCGGGTGGGGGTATCGGCAAAACGACTGTCGCGCAGCGGTTTTCCGTTTTGTACCGACTTGCCCAAAGCTGTCCTGAAGTCGGACACGCCGTGACACGCCGGAGCTTTCGGGAAACGCCGAAGCCTCGCCAGTTCTGGAACCGATTCCCGCCGGAGCAGTGGCCGGTTGTTTGCTAGGCATTCGGCGCGCCGTGCCGCGCGGATGGGAAATTTCCTGAACTCGCACCACCCGTGGTCAGCGGCAACGTCCTGGTGGCCCGAGAAAAAGGCACCGTGCGCCTCGCCCGTACCGCTGGTCAACAGCAGTCACAGGGGTACGGGAGAAAAACGACTATGCGACCGCCCGGCGGCGGTTACGGCGGGCGTGCATCTCACGCTCGGTCTCGGACATTCCACCCCAGATTCCGTACGGCTCACTCACCTTGAGGGCGTGTGAGCGGCACTGCAGCAGGACGGGGCAGGCCCGGCAGACTTCCTTGGCGCGCATCTCGCGCTGGGCCCGAGCCCGGCCGCGTTCGCCGTCCGGATGGAAGAACACCGAAGAGTCCTGTCCCCGGCAGGACCCGCGCATCTGCCAGTCCCAGACATCGGCATTCGGACCAGGGAGGTGGGTCGGCATAGGCATGGTGAACTCCTCTTGGTGCGAGCTCGTCGGCATTGTCGAGCGGTGCTTGTGGCAACAGTTGGGCGGCATCACCGGTGCCCCGGCGATCGCTATCCGTCGGCGGCCGTAATTTCACACGGCGCCGATGGCGGCGATGTCGTACGTTAGGTCCGACAATGAATTCGAGTCAATAGTGCGTACCGCTGAGATTCAAATACTGGCGCATTAGAGAATTAACATCTTTGCTGTTTACAAAGTGGGTCGACTGTGGTGATACTGATTGGTTGCCCAGGAGTCGTCGTGGTGTGCGATAGCTCAGGTGAGTCGATGAAATGCCTGGTGAGGGCCGCTTTTCGGCAGCGAATGCGAGCTACTCCGGCTATGCGGGAGTAGCGATCAGCGTGATCTCAGCCATTGCGCCCGATCTCGCGGCGACGGTGGAGATGGCCGATTCGAGGCCGCCAGGTTAATAGCGCGAAACGCCATACGAATTCCTTACGGGCGTGCTGGCCGATAGCGAGCACAGATTTACGGAGTGGAAACATAAACGCAGTCGTGAATGCTGCGATGTTGCTGCGCTTCTGTGATATGGCGACTGCGGCCGGCTCCGGTGGCACTGGTTACAGTGCGATAGTGCCTGTGCTCGAAGTGAACTCGCTACTCGCCGATACCGCTTTCGGCGCCACCCCCGGCCGCGCTGCTGCCGGATTGCCCACACCGGGTGATTCTGCCGACAGTTGGCTGCGCGCGGTCGCGCTCGGCGGTGCCGGGCACTATGCCGCCGCCCGGACCGAACTCCGCCGCGCCCGCGCCGGGACCACCGATCCGGTCCTGCGCTCACTCACCCACAGTCTCGAAGGCTCCCTGCTGCGCCAGCTCGGCTGGCACGCGCACGCCGCCGTGGCCGACGGCCGCGCCGCCGCCCTCGTACTGTCCGCGAACCCCGCGCCCGGGCTCGGCGCGAGCGGTTCGGCCGGCGCCGGGGTCATCCTCAGGTCGGATATTGCTCGCGCCGAAGCGGTTTGCGATGCATTGACGGGCCTGGCCGCGGACGCTCTCGGCACCGCTCGCCCGGCGCTTGCTGCCCGGCTGCTGCGGCGTTGCCATACGCAGTTCGACGCGGTCTCGGACGAGTCCCCGGCCCTGTGGCGCCAGCGCATCCGCCTGCACTGGGTGTCTGCTGAGACGGCGCTGTCGGCTCCCGGCGCCGGCTTGATCGCCGCGCCGGAACCCGATGGCCGGATTCCGCTCGTCGCGGCGGGCGGCGGCGGTACCCAGGATCCGGCCCTCGCGCATGCCGAAACGGCGCTGGCACTGGCTGAGAACTCGCCCTCGCAGCGCCATCGCGTGAAATCCCGGCTACTGGTCGCCGCGGCGGCCGCGGCCTCCGGGGACCTCGAGCGGTCCCGCCGCCTCGCCGCCGAAACCATCAGGGAATGCCGGGAATTCGAACTGCTGCCATTGCGCTGGGCATGCGCCATGCTGCGCTCGGGGGTGGACGCGGAGGCCGGCGGCGCTGCCGAGGCGGCCGAATGCGCACGTTTGCTGGAGGCTCGCGGAGGGCGATTGCGTTCGGCCACCGACCTTCTCGGCCGTCCCTGAGCAGTCCCCGAGATGTCCCTGAGTAGTCCCCGAGACTGACCCCCGTAACGACTGGCCCGAATGCGCCAGCCGCTATTGTTGGGACCGTTCCGCCCCTCCGCGGAAGCACCGGCCCGCCAGCCGTGGTGCCACTCGTAACGCCAGGAACAGCTCTGACGATGAACAACGCGGGTGAGGAGTTGGACCCAGCTGTCGTCGCTGCCGCAGCGCAGGGCGATCGGTCTGCTCTAGCCCAGGTACTGGAGAGCATCCGCCCACTGGTGGTGCGGTATTGCCGCGCGCGCATCGGGTCGGCCGAAAGAGGTCAGCTCTCCGCCGACGACGTCGCGCAGGAGGTTTGTCTGGCCGTCATGACAGCCCTGCCCCGTTATCAAGATCAGGGCCGACCGTTCATGGCTTTCGTGTACGGCATCGCCTCCCACAAAGTCGCCGACGCTCATCGCAATGCCGCCCGTAACAAAGCGGATGCCATGGCCGAAGTACCGGATGTCATATCCACCGACCAGGGGCCGGAACAGCGCGCTCTCGATTCGGAAACGAGTCGGCAGATGAACAGTCTGCTGGCCACGCTTCCGGAAAAGCACCGCGAGATCCTGATCCTCCGCCTGGTTATGGGTTTGTCAGCCGAAGAAACAGCAGTTGCCGTGGGCAGTACGGCAGGTGCTATACGAGTCGCCCAGCATCGGGCACTCGCGAAACTCAAGTCTCAAGTGGCGAGGGCAGGTGAAATGTATGGCTAGGGATGGCGAGCGCGGTCGGGGCGACTGGAAGCGGCTTGGATCGCAGAACAGCGGTCCCTACGCCGAGGCGTCCGGTGACACCGGACCGGTGGACATTGCGGCAGTGCGCCGTGACGACGCGCTGATCGATGCCATCTCCGGCGACGGGCCCGTGCAAACGGGAACGGGTGAGGAGTATCAGCTCGCGGCCCTACTCGCGAACTGGCGTGCGGAGATTCTGGAAGAGCCGATGCCGGCCGGACCGGATCTGGACACCATTGTCGCGGCGGTCAATCAGGAGATCGGCGCCCGGGACGCGCGGATCGGAGCCCAGTCGGGCGGGCGACTACGGCTCGTGCGTCCGCTGCTCGGTGCGGCTGCGGCCCTCGCTTTGATCATCGGCGGTCTGTCCGCCTTCTCCTACAACGCAAATCCCGGTGATCCGCTGTGGCGGGTCAAGGAGGTTGTGTTCAGTGAGCAGGCGCAGTCCACGGTGGTCGCGCGGGCCGATGATGCGCTGACCCAGGCGCAGCAGCTCATCAGCGACGGACATCCGGAGCAGGCGCAGGCCGCGATGGAGAGTGCCTCGGCAAATGCGAATCAGGTCAATGACGACACCAAGAAGACCGATCTGCAGAACCGCTGGCAGGTATTGCTGACGCAGCTGAAGTCGGCGGCGCCGAGTGTCTACAACTCGCTGGCTCCGACGACATCGCCGAGTTCCGCGATCACCACGCTCCCGCCGGTGACTGTCGTGCCGAACCCCGCCAACCCGAGTGTCACTGTCGCACCGACATTGCCGCCGGAAACCCATGGCGGCGGAACCGGACCGACCTACGATCCGCGCTTCGCCCCGCCCGTCGAACCGGAACCGTCCACGGCTCCGCACAGCGGCGGGGGCGTCACCCCACCGGTCACCGTGCCCACGGTGCCGCCTTCGGTGGACGTGACGGAGCCTCCGGTGACCGTTCCGCCGCAGACCTCCCCGGCCAGTGAGCCGGGCGGGCCTGCGGGCGGGGGTACCGCGCCGGCCGGTGGTCAGCAGCCGGTCACGCAGCCGCCGGTGGAGAAGCCGTCACCGGCTCCTCCGGTGGTGCCACCGGTGACTCTCGTTCCGACCGTGCCGTCGGCACCGCTGGGTGGATTGCCCAAGTGAGTCGCGCACAGGCGTAGAAAAACAGCCGACCGAGATGGTCGGCTTCTTCATACCGAAAACGGGCCTGCGTTCCAACTGGACGCAGGCCCGTTTTCAGTTTCTAGACGTCGAACCCGTCGAACCCGTCGCCGTGCAACGCCTCGTTCATCGAGGCGTCGGCATAACCACGGCAGTAATCCCAGGTGACGTACGCCTCGGGAGTCGGGTCGTAGGCAGGTTCATGGGGGCGTACCGTACCGTCCACCAATAGCTGGAGGAGGTTGGCGCGCAACATATCCCAGTCGTGGTAGTGGTCCTGTCGGCAGTCCTCGCAGCTGACCACGAGACCGCGGATTCCGCGGTGGGCCAGCAATGCCTCATATACCGCGAGGTCGGCGAGATCCTCTTCGACCGCTAGGCGCTCGTGAGGATCCAACGGTTCCCCCGGCTCGATGGCATCGAGCGCGGCCGACGGGTCGGAGGGATCTCCGGCGAATGGATCCGGCGGCAAGCCAGGTGGTAGATGGTCACGCACAGTCCCACGGTACGCAGAAAGAGGGTGTCTGCGCCAGCGCTGTTAGGTATTTGCCCTCTGTTATCTGCTGTGTTCAATTGCCCTCCGCTTCGCTCCGGGGGGTTCGTGGCCCTGTTACCCGGTTCTTCCCTCCCTGCGCTCGCCGCTGCGCGGCATTGCTCCGCTCAGTCCAGAACCGGGCGGGCCACGAACTTGGGGCGAAGGGCCTTTGCTGTGGATGTTCTGGTGGTGCAGCGCACACGGCTCAGGCGTGGCTGCTGTTCGGAATTGCGGGACAGATACCATGGTTGACCAAAGGCCGGGTAGCAAACGCCGGCTTTGTCATTCATCCAGTCGCTCGCCCGAATTCGGGCCGGGGGACTGTGCCGAGCTCCAGGAGGGGTCGATCCGATGAGCAGTCCCGTTACGGGCGAACGAAACGCCGGCCGCCCTCATACGGGTGGCGATGATCCGAACAAGGTCGCAATGCTCGGCCTCACCTTCGATGATGTGCTGCTGCTTCCGGCCGCGTCCGATCTGATCCCCAGTGCCGTCGATACCTCGAGTCTGCTGACCCGCGAGATCACCCTGCGCACGCCGCTGGTGAGCTCCGCCATGGATACCGTGACCGAGGCCCGGATGGCCATCGCGATGGCGCGGGCGGGCGGCATGGGCGTGCTGCACCGCAATCTGTCGGTGGCCGCGCAGGCCGCGCAGGCGGAGACGGTCAAGCGGTCCGAGGCGGGCATGGTGACCGATCCGGTGACCTGTCGCCCGACCGACACCCTCGCCGAGGTCGACGCCATGTGCGCCCGGTACCGGATCTCCGGTCTGCCCGTCGTGGACGAGCAGGGCCAGCTGGTCGGCATCATCACCAATCGCGATATGCGCTTCGAGGTCGATCAGAACCGGCCGGTCGCCGAGATCATGACCCATGCGCCGCTGATCACCGCGCAGGAGGGCGTCACCGCCCCCGCCGCGCTGGGTCTGCTGCGCCGCCACAAGATCGAGAAGCTGCCGATCGTGGACGGCAACGGCAAACTGCGCGGCCTGATCACGGTCAAGGACTTCGTCAAGACCGAGCAGTACCCGAACGCCACCAAGGACCGCGACGGCCGCCTGCTGGTCGGCGCCGCGGTCGGTGTCGGCGAGGACGCGTGGTCGCGGGCCATGACCCTGGCCGATGTCGGCGTCGATGTGCTGATCGTGGATACCGCGCACGGACATCAGGCGGGCGTGCTGCAGATGGTCGCCAAGGTCAAGGCCGAGGTCGGCGACCGGGTGCAGATCATCGGCGGCAATGTCGCGACTCGCGCCGGTGCGCTGGCGCTGGTCGAGGCGGGCGTGGACGCTGTCAAGGTCGGTGTCGGTCCCGGTTCCATCTGCACCACCCGCGTGGTCGCCGGCGTGGGCGCGCCGCAGATCACCGCCATTCTCGAGGCCACCGCGGCCTGCCGGCCGCACGGGGTTCCGGTCATCGCCGACGGCGGTGTGCAGTACTCCGGTGATATCGCCAAGGCCATTGCCGCCGGCGCGTCGACCGTCATGCTGGGTTCGCTGCTGGCGGGTACCGCAGAATCGCCGGGTGAGCTGATTCTGGTGGGCGGCAAGCAGTTCAAGAGCTACCGCGGCATGGGTTCGCTGGGCGCCATGCAGAGTCGCGGCGAGGCCAAGTCGTACTCCAAGGACCGCTACTTCCAGGACGATGTGCTGTCGGAGAAGAAGCTGGTGCCCGAGGGCATCGAGGGCCGGGTGCCGTTCCGCGGTCCGCTGGACCAGGTGATCCACCAGCTGGTGGGTGGCGTGCGTGCCGCGATGGGTTACACCGGCGCGCAGACCATTCCGGATCTGCAGGCGGCGCAGTTCGTTCAGATCACGGCGGCGGGTCTGAAGGAGTCGCACCCGCACGACATCACCATGACCGTCGAGGCTCCCAACTACACCACCCGAGCCTGATTGTTTCCGCTCGTTTCGCGCCCTGCCCCGGTCGAGTGCCGGGGCAGTTGTGCGGAGTAGCGGAGTGCGGCAATCAGATACAGAGAGGACTGACTCGCATGCGCGATATGGTCGAGATCGGCATGGGCCGGACTGCCCGGCGCACCTACGAGCTGGACGATATCGACATCGTGCCGTCCCGGCGGACTCGTTCGTCGAAGCAGGTGTCCGTGGGCTGGCAGCTCGATGCCTACCGGTTCGAGATTCCGTTCCTGGCGCATCCGACCGATGCGCTGGTGTCGCCGCGGTTCGCCATCGAGCTGGGCAAGGCCGGCGGGCTGGGTGTCATCAACGGTGAGGGTCTGTGGGCCCGGCACGCCGATGTCGAGGCCAAGATCCAGCAGCTGACCGAGGTCGCCGAGAAGGAGGGCACCGAGGCCGCTGTGGCACTGCTGCAGGAGCTGCACGCCGCGCCCATGCGGCCCGAGCTGCTGGCCGCCGCTGTCGCCGAGGTGCGTGCCGCCGGTGTGACCACCGCGGTGCGGGTCAGCCCGCAGAACGCGCGTGCGCTCACCCCGGGTCTGGTGCAGGCCGGGATCGATCTGCTGGTCGTGCACGGCACCATCATCTCCGCCGAGCATGTCGGTGATGGTGAGCCGCTGAACCTCAAGACCTTCATCGCCGAACTGGATGTGCCCGTGGTGGCCGGCGGCGTGAGCGATCACCGCACCGCGCTGCACCTCATGCGCACCGGTGCGGCCGGCGTGATCGTGGGTTACGGCTCGATGCAGGGCGCCACGACCACCAATGAGGTGCTCGGCATCCGCCTGCCCATGGCCACCGCCATCGCCGATGCCGCGGCCGCCCGCCGCGACTACCTGGACGAGACCGGTGGTCGCTACGTGCATGTGATCGCCGACGGCGAGACGCTGTCCTCCGGTCATATCGCCAAGGCCATCGCCTGCGGCGCCGACGCGGTCATGCTCGGCGTGCCGCTGTCGCTGGCACAGGAGGCGCCCGGTGCCGGCTGGTACTGGCCGTCCGCCGCCGCGCACCCGTCGGTCCCGCGCGGCGCGCTGCTGCCCTACGCCATCGAGGAGGAGCGCGTCCCGCTCGCGCAGGTGCTCGAGGGGCCGTCCAACGACCCGTTCGGTTCGCTGAATCTGGTTGGCGGCCTGCGTCGTGCGATGGCCAAGACCGGCTACTCGGACCTCAAGGAGTTCCAGAAGGTCGGCCTGAACATCAGGGTTTAAGTGTTGCCTCTACGAGACGAACAACGTGGTTGACAGCGGCCCAAGATCTTCGCCCCCTGTTCATCCGCCTTCGGGCGTGATGGGCAGGGGGCGAAATCTGTAGGGCCGATACCGCTCGTGATGTTCTCAAGGGCGACAACTGATCTCGTGAGGTCGGGGTAACTCCCCGGGTACCCCCGAAATAGTTTCCGCTCCCAACCGCACTACGCGTCGGTACCGTCGACGGCACCCAAGTTGCGCGCTGAAGGTTCGGAGAGGCGGGTCAGCATGCGGGGGTTGGTCGTCGAGTTGCGGGGGACGATGTGGTCGTGCAGGAATTCGCGGATGGCGGTGTTGACGGCTACCGGGTGGGTGATGCTGACGGTTTGGCGGCCGCCTTCGATTTCCAGGTAGCGGGCGTCGGGGAGGCGGTCGGCGAGTTCGCGGGCGTGGGCGCGGGGGACGCCGCTGTGGGTGGGGTGGATAACCAGTGCGGGGCAGCTGATCTGGTGTAGTCGGTCCAGGATCGAGTCGCGGGTGAGGAGGGCGCCGGCGGCCACCTCGATGGCATCCGGATCGCGGGCCAGCCAGCGTTCCACCCAGATGGTGCGGGACCACTCGTCGTCGCCGATGAGCCAGTGCGCCAGATGATCGGCCAGGGCCGGGCGCGGGCCGTCCTCATTCCATTTGTCCAGGAAATTGCGGGCATTGGCGAGTTCGGTGCGGGAGGGTTCGTGCGCCTCGGTGCTCATGAGCACGAGTGCCGTCACGCGTTCGGGCGCGAGCAGGGCCGCGCGCAGCGCGATGAACCCGCCCTGCGAGATCCCGCCCAGCACCGCCTGCTGCGCGCCGACTTGATCCAGCACGGTCAGCGCGTCGCGGGCGCAGGTCCAATACGTGAACGGCAGCCCCTCGTCACGAGTGCGACCGTGCCCGCGGGCATCCCAGGACACCAGCCGGAACTCCGGGGTCAATGCGGCCGTTTGCGAGGCGAACATTGTTCTGTCCATGAGGAATTCGTGCCCCAGCAGCAGTACCGGACCCTCGCCCCCGCTGTCTTCGTAGTGGATCTCTGCATCGATCGCACGGGCGAATGGCACGAGGTAGAGGATAGCCAGCAGCGGTGACAATCAGCGTGGCTTTCCCGGCCACCGGTCCGCCCCGGGCCCCTGGACCCCTCGCTTCGAGCCCGAGTGCCCTCCGCTGCCGGGCCACTGTGCTCTACCGCCGCGGCCCGCGCGCCGGTATCGTCCGCCCGGCGAATCGACCGCACAGCGCGCACCGGCATCGAACTGTGCTTGCAAGGGCTGTCCGACGTCGACAAAGGCTGTTCCGTCGCCGGTCCGGAGTTTCGGAGAGGCGGCACAGGTGTGCTCTGTGTCGCTCTTTAGACTCACAGAGTGGCAGATACCCAGCGACCAGTCCTTGTTGTCGACTTCGGCGCGCAGTACGCGCAGCTGATCGCGCGCCGGGTGCGCGAGGCCAGTGTGTACTCCGAGGTGGTTCCGCATACGGCCACCGTCGAGGAGATCGCGGAGAAGAACCCTCTCGCCGTGATTCTTTCGGGTGGTCCGTCCAGTGTGTATGCCGAGGGGGCGCCGCAGCTGGATCCGCGGCTGTTCGATCTCGATGTGCCGGTTTTCGGTATCTGCTACGGCTTCCAGGCCATGGCGCAGGCGCTCGGCGGCACCGTTTCGCATACCGGAACCCGTGAATACGGGCGTACCGAGTTGAGTGTGGACGGCGGCATTCTGCACGGCGGACTGCCGACCCGGCAGCCGGTGTGGATGAGCCACGGTGACGCGGTCACCGATGCGCCCGCCGGTTTCGAGGTGACCGGTACCTCCGCCGGTGCGCCGGTCGCGGCGTTCGAGAATTTGGAGCGGCGGCTCGCGGGTGTGCAGTACCACCCGGAGGTGCTGCATTCGCCGCACGGCCAGCAGGTGTTGAGCCGGTTCCTGCACGAGATCGCCGGGATTCCGGCGGCGTGGACGGCGTCGAATATCGCCGAGGCGCTGGTCGCTCAGGTGCGCGAGCAGGTCGGTGACGGTCACGCCATCTGCGGTCTGTCCGGCGGTGTGGATTCCGCGGTGGCGGCGGCGCTGGTGCAGCGGGCCATCGGCGACAAGCTGACCTGCGTGTTCGTCGATCACGGACTGCTGCGAGCGGGCGAGCGGGAGCAGGTGCAGCGCGATTTCGTCGCCGCCACCGGCGCCCGGCTGGTGACCGTCGACGCGGTGGACAAGTTCCTCGGTGAGCTGAAGGGCGTCACCGATCCGGAGGAGAAGCGCAAGATCATCGGCCGGGAGTTCATCCGGTCGTTCGAGGATGCGGTGTCCGAAGTGGTCGGTGAGCAGGGCGAGACCAAGGTGGAGTACCTGGTTCAGGGCACGCTCTACCCCGACGTGGTCGAGTCCGGCGGCGGTACCGGTACCGCGAATATCAAGAGCCACCACAATGTCGGCGGGCTGCCGGACGATCTCGAATTCGATCTGGTCGAACCGCTGCGCCTGCTCTTCAAGGACGAGGTCCGCGCGGTCGGCCGCGAACTCGGCCTGCCCGAGGAAATCGTTGCGCGCCAGCCGTTCCCGGGCCCGGGTCTGGCCATTCGCATTATCGGCGAGGTGAATCAGGACCGGCTGGACCTGCTGCGGCAGGCCGATGCCATCGCCCGCGAGGAGCTCACGGCCGCCGGTCTGGACAAGCAGATCTGGCAGTGCCCCGTGGTGCTGCTGGCCGATGTGCGCAGTGTCGGCGTGCAGGGCGACGGCCGCACCTACGGTCATCCGATCGTGCTGCGCCCGGTGTCCAGCGAGGACGCCATGACGGCCGACTGGACCCGCCTGCCGTACGAAGTGCTGGAACGCATTTCGACCCGCATCACCAATGAGGTGCCGGACGTCAACCGCGTGGTGCTCGATGTGACGAGCAAGCCGCCGGGCACCATCGAATGGGAGTGAGCTGACTCCCCGGACATGACGAAGGCCCCTTGCCATTGCTGGCGAGGGGCCTTCTGCCTTCTCGGAGGGCAGTCCTCGAAGGCGTCCGCGCTGCCCCGGCGAGGGTGGGGCAGCGCGGCGAGCTAGTCGCTGTTCTTACGCGGCGACAGAACCAATACGATACCGACAACGATTGCGGCGATCACCACGATCCACCCCAGTGACAGTCCACCTGATACCGGCCAGGAGTGCGGGCCGATGAAGGCCCACACGCTCACACCGAGTCCCAGCAGTCCTGCCAGTAGCAGTGAGAACGACGGACGACGATTCTTCTGCTCAGCCACGATTCACCTCCGCGTTTCCCATCTGCACATCGACGGTCAGATTCAGCACCGGACCCGTTGCGGGCCCTGACATTCCGCTCACGCAGTTCGAATCACCCAGGCGCACAGTGCACGTCGTATCGACGCGCAGATTCTGCGGCAGTACCACCCGGGCGTCGCCCATGCGCACCGAGACCTTGACGGCCCGATCCTCGGTGAGCTGCAGTTTGCTCAGATCGAGCGTCGCCGAGCCCATCGAGACGTGATACGCCGGCAGCAGTTCGGTCGCCGCCGCCGCGGTCCAGTGGTGGTCGCCCATCGAGCCCTTGTCGAATTCGATGGGGCCGATCAGCGAGGACAGAATGACGAAACCGGCAAGGGGCGCAAGCAGAACCATGAGTCCGTAGCCGCGCCGCAGGAAGGCGCCGACGATCAAACCGAGTGCGATCACGGCCAGGGCGGCGGCGCCGATGCGGCTGGGCGTCATCCACTCCACACCCGAGGCGGCGGCTGCTCCGGCGGCGGCCGCGGCCAGGATGGCCAGGCCGATCACCATGAGGGTCAGGCGGGAACGGGGTTTGCGCGGCGCGGCCTGCACCGGGAGCGTCTGCTGGACCGGGCCGGGGCCGGGTTCGGGCAGATCCCAGGCCAGCGGGGCGACGCCGAGTGGATCCCAGCCCGGCGGGGTGGGGCCGAAATCGGGGGAGATGGGGGCGGGGCCGTAGGCGGTGTAGGGGCGCTCGGATGCGGACGGAATCCGGTGCAGCACAGGCGGTGTGCCGTCGAACGGCTGATCCTGCGGTGCTTCGGGTCCGGAAGTGTCGCTCGCGTAATCCTGCGGTGCCTCGGGTCCGGATGCGTCTTTCTCGCCGGTTCCAGTGTTGCCGGCCCCGGATTCGTTCGGGGAGTCGGTGCGGTCCACGTCATCCTTGCGGAGTACGACCGTCGCCTGGTCATCGGCCGGTGCCGGGACATCCTGGCTCGCAGTAGCGTTCACCTCTGGCTTGCGGAGAACCACGGTCTCGGATTCCGCTACGGGAGTCGAAACATCCTGTGCCACAGTCGGACCGGACTTCAGTACCGTGGTGTCCTGAGCTGCAACCTCGGGTTCAGGCGAAAACCCCTGCTGGGCAAAGGCTTCCGTAGGCGCATCCGAAGACGGCGGCTGGTTCGGATCGGGCTGGTAGCTGTCGGGCAGCTTCGTGTACGGCCCGTAGGTGTCGAATGGCGCTGTGGTGCCCGGGTATCCGGTCCAGAACGGTGAATTCGCGAGGGGGAACTCACCGAGCGTCGCATCCGCGGCCGTCTGCTCCAGATAGTCCGGCGGCGGCGCCGGCTGCCGCTGGTGCAGCAGCCACCAGCCGGCCAGCATGAGCGCGAAGCTGATCACCCCCGACCCGCCCAGCCCGACGCCGACGGGACCCACGGTGGTGACGGCGATACCCAGCGCCACCAGCAGCACAATGGTCTTGGACGAGGTCTGCGAACTCTGCCCCCGCCCGAAAAGCGATTCCGCCGCGGAGGATTGGTCACCCGACTGGCTCAGCAGCAGCCAAGCCATCAGATAAAGCACGATCCCCGCCCCGCCGAACAGCGCCGACGTCACGAACGCAACCCGCACCAGCACCGGATCCACGTTGTACCGCCGCCCGAACCCGGCCGCCACCCCCGCGATCGGCCCATTGTTCGGCAGCCGAACCGGCCGGGTCTGCCACATATCGTGAAGCTGATCAGCGAACCCGGCACGCCCGGTGCCCCTGGACCAGTCGCTCGTTCTCGTCATGGGTTCCATAGTCGTTGCGGGCCCGGCCCAGGCGCATCGGGGAACACCCTGAAACACCACCTGAACTTGGATAGTTCCGCGCATTCTGTCCGGACCGGACAAACCTCCGGTCTCAGGGCCGGAATGGGGGTGTTTCCCGATGTTGCCTGTCACCGTGGCATGCCAGTATCGGAGGTATGTATCCGTCCGCGCCCCTGTTCGACCCTGCCCGTGGGGCGCTCGATCCCGCGCGCGCGGTGGCGGCGCAGCCGCAGCGGCTGATGCGGAGGTCCGGCGGCCGGGTGGTCGGCGGGGTGGCGGGCGGTCTGGCCGACCATCTCGGCATCGATGTCTTCAAGGTGCGCATAGCGTTCGTGCTGCTGTCCGGGTTGCTCGGGGCCGGGGTGGTGGCCTACGGGATGCTGTGGATCTTCACGCCGGGCGGTGGGGACGCGGTGAAGCCGTCGGCGTCGGAGCGGCGGCAGGCCATCGGGCTGGTGCTGCTCGGGCTGGCGCTGTCGGTCGGCATGTCGTGGTTGTTCAATGGGACGGCCGCGCAGGTGGTGGGGCCGATCATCGTGGTCGCCATCGGTGCGGCGCTGGTGTGGCGCGAATTCGATGCGGACGGGCCGAGATCCGCCATCGGCCTGCCGTCGCGTCCGTCGGTGGTCACCTGGGCGCGCATTGTCGCGGGCGCGACGCTGATCGTGGTCGGGCTGGGTGTGGTGGTGCTGGCGCGCATCAATCTGAGTTCGCTGGGTTCGGCCCTGCTGGCGGTGGCGGTCACCCTGGTCGGGGCCGGGCTGCTCACGGTGCCGCTGTGGCTGCGCATGGTGCGGGCGCTCAATGATGAACGCGCGGCGCGTATTCGCAATGACGAGCGCGAGGAGATCGCCTCGCATCTGCACGATTCGGTGCTGCAGACGCTCGCGCTGATCCAGCGGCAGGCCGGGGATCAGCACGAGGTGGTGCGGCTGGCGCGCAGTCAGGAGCGCGAGCTACGCAAATGGCTGTTCGACGACACCGGTCCGGCGCAGTCGAGTCTGGTTGCGGCGCTGCGCACCATCGCCGGTGAGGTGGAGGATCAGCACGGGGTGAAGGTCACGCCGGTGACGGTGGGCGATGTGACCATGGATGTCGACGACAGCGGTATCGGCCTGCCCAAGGAGCATTTCACCGCACTGCTCGGCGCCAGCCGCGAAGCCCTGGTGAATGCCGCCAAACATGCCGAGGTGCCCTCGATCGACCTGTTCGCGGAGGCCGAACCGCATCAGGTGAGCGTCTTCGTGCGGGACCGGGGCAAGGGTTTCGATGTGAACGCGGTCGAATCCGACCGGCAGGGTCTGACCAGATCCATTCGCGCCCGGATCGAACGGCGCGGCGGGCATGTGGAGATCACCTCGACGCCCGGGCGTGGCACCGAGGTGCGAATCACCATGCCCCGCAAGGATGGTGCCGACGAACGTATTGTGGTGCAGCACGACTCTGCCGAATGAGGAGCTTGTGGTGAGTGTCCGGGTGTTTCTGGTCGACGATCATGCCGTGTTCAGGTCCGGGGTGCGGGCCGAGCTGAGTCGTGAATCCGATATGGAGGTGGTCGGCGAGGCCGGCGGGGTGGCCGAGGCCATTGCCGGAATCAAGGCGACCACACCGGATGTGGTGCTGCTCGATGTGCACATGCCCGACGGTGGTGGAGTAGCCGTGCTGCAGGGCGTCGAGGCGGGCCCGGTGTGCCTGGCGCTCAGCGTCTCCGACGCGGCCGAGGATGTGATCGCGGTGATTCGCGCGGGGGCGCGCGGCTATGTCACCAAGACGATCTCGGGTCCCGAACTGGCGGACGGCATTCGGCGGGTGGCGGGCGGCGATGCCGTATTCAGCCCGCGCCTGGCCGGTTTCGTACTGGACTCGTTCACCGGCCGGTCCCAGGTGCCCGAACCGCCGCTCGATCCCGAACTGGATTCGCTCACACCGCGTGAGCTGGAGGTGCTGCGCCTGCTGGCGCGCGGCTACACCTACCGGGAGATCGCCGAGAACCTGTTCATCTCGGTGAAGACAGTGGAAACGCACGCCTCCAATGTGCTGCGAAAGACCCAGCAGTCCAACCGCAATGCCCTCACCCGCTGGGCACACCGCCGCCGCATCGACTGAGCTACAGCACCACCAGGATCACGATGATGATCAGCAGGCCGATGAGCAGGCCGATCGCTACCGCCAGGGGTCCGGCGTTCGGGCCGAGCTTGGAGAGGTCGAAGCCCTTCGACTTCTGCTGCGGGGCAGCGGGCGCCGCGGTGGCGCTGGTGCGCTGCGGGCGGGGGAGCGGGCTGGAGTGCGGGCTGCGCAGTCCGGCAGCGGAATTGCGTGCCGCCCAGGCCGGAATGGTGCCGTCGTCGGTGCGCACCGGTGCGCCGAGAATGTAGGGCGCGGTACCGGGACCGAAAGCCGCGGTGAGGATTTCATTGCGCGCCTCGGCCATGGTGGGGCGCCGCTGCGGCGCCGGTTCCATCATGTGCAGCAGGACCGAGGTGAGCGGTCCGCTGCGCTGCGGCGGAATCACCTGCGCCATGGCGGCGCGTTCCACGATCACCCCGCTGTCGTCGTGGAAGCCGTACGGCGGCTGGCCCTCCATGGCGGTGTACAGCGTTGCGCCGAGCGAGAATACATCGCTGGCGGTGGTCGGCTGGGCGCCGCGCGCGACCTCCGGCGGCAGGTAGGCGGGGGTGCCGGTGATGACATCGCCGACATCGTCGGCATCGCCCGCGGCGCTGGAGATGCCGAAGTCGCTGAGTTTGACCATGCCGACCTCGTCGCCGCGGTCGGCTACCAGAATATTGCCGGGCTTGATGTCACGGTGCACGATGCCCGCGGCGTGCGCGGTGGCCAGTGCGTCGGCGACCTGTGCGCCGATCTGCGCGACCTCGATGGGGGAGAGCGCGTTCGTCAGCGAGATCGCCTTGGCAACACTGCGCGAGGGCAGGTACTCCATCACCAGCCAGGGCTCGCCGTTCTCGAGCTCGACGTCGTACACGGCGATGGCGTGCTCGTGCGACAGCTTCGCCGCCACCCGGCCCTCGTGCATGATGCGTCGCCGCACCTCCTGGGCCTCGTGCTCATTGAGCCCGGCGGTGGTGAGCACCTGCTTGATGGCGACATCGCGGTTGAGTAGGCGGTCCTTCGCCAGCCACACCGCACCCATGCCGCCGCCACCGAGCTTCGATTGCAGACGGTAGCGGCCGGCCACCAGGTAATCGGGGCCGACGATGGGACGGGCGCGTTCGGTCACGGGTGCAGGGTAGCGGAAAACCATCCTGACTGGCCTGGTTCGAAACTCGAGGTTTGCGCCACTGCCTCTTGACGCGCGTCGGGGCTCGAGTTCTACTGTGCTTGAATCGAACATATATTCGACTATCGTGAGTAGCTGAGTCGGTGCTGGCTGATCCGTCCCGGACCTGTAGGGGGTTCGGGAGGTGGCTTCGGCGCAGTGCGGTGGAGTCGTGCGCTCCTGGGAATTGGGTCCCCATCGATTGGGAGAGGTGGTCGAGAGATGGGTTCGGCGGAGGAAGCCAAGCAGGTGCAGCTGGCCGAATTGCGGCGGCGTATGGCGGCGATTCCGGCGCGCGGCGCCGAGGTGTCGGTGCGCCTGCCGGGCGGGCGATCGGGCGCGGCGACGCGGCAGGTGCCGCCGGTGGCGGCGGGTTCGCGACCGGAGACGGGTGCGCCGCCGGCGACCGCGGGTACCCGGGCGCCGGGCGCGGGGTTGCGGCGGGAATCGCTGCCGGTGCCGCCGGCGCTCGAAAACCTTTTGCCCGAAGGCGGTTTAGCGAAGGGGTCGGTGGTCCTGTACTCCGGTGCCAATTCCCTGCTCTCCGGTTTGCTGGCCGCGGTCACCGGTTCCGGTGGTCATGCCGCGGTGGTCGGCGTACCGCGTTTCGGCTTGCTGGCAGCAGCGGAAATGGGTGCGCGACTGGACCGTTTGGCGGTTGTCGTCAATCCCGGTCCGGATCCGCTCGAAGTCGCCTCGGTGTTGCTGGATGGCCTGGATCTGGTGATTCTGGGCTTGAACGGTGCTTCGGTGCCCATGTCCCGCACCCGAGTGCTCACCGCGCGCGCCCGGAGCAAGGGCTCCACGCTGGTGGTCACCGGTGGTTTCTGGGCCGGTCCGGTGCTGCGCATCGACAGTCGGGTGACGGGGTACAGCGGCCTGGGCCGTGGTTGCGGCCGATTGCGCACCGTCCGGCTGGATGTCTCCGTGCACGGCCGTTCCGCCCAGCCCCGCCTCGGCCATCTCGCCCTGAGCCCGAGCAATGGCCGGGTCGAATGGGTGGATGCGAATCACGCTGTCTCCGAACCACTGAGCCCCGCCCGCCATGCCGTCTCCTGACCGCCGGGCTGGTGGTGCACGGCGTGCCGCCGATCTGTGGGCGGCGGAGACCGGGGTCGTGGTGTGGTGGGCGTGAAAGCGCGGCGGGTGCTGGCGGTGTGGTGCCTGGATTGGCCCGCGGTGGCGGCGGCCGCCGAGGCGGGGGCGCCGGCCACCCGGGCGGTGGCGGTGCTTTCGGCGAATCGGGTGACGGCGTGTTCGGCGGCGGCGCGGGCGGAGGGGATTCGGCGCGGGCTGCGGAAGCGGGAGGCGCAGGGGCGGTGCCCGGATCTGCTGGTGGCACAGGATGATCCGGATCGGGACGCGCGACTGTTCGAGCCGGTGGTGGCGGCCGTGGATGCGACCGTACCGGGGGTGGAGGTGCTGCGACCCGGGCTGCTGGTGTTGTCGGCGCGCGGCGCGGCCCGGTTCTTCGGGTCGGAAGAGGCTGCGGCGGAACAGCTTGTGGACGCGGTGGCGGCGGCCGGGGTGGAATGCCAGATCGGCATTGCCGACGAGCTGTCCACGGCGGTGCTCGCCGCACGCCGCGCCACCATTGTCCCCGCCGGTCGGGGCGCGCGATTCCTTGCGCCGCTGCCCATCTCCGAGTTGTCCGTGGAACCGGCCCTGGCCGCACCGGAACGCGCCGATCTGGTGGATCTGCTGCACCGCTTGGGATTACGGCGCATCGGTGATTTCGCCGCGCTCACTCCCGCCGAGGTGGCGTCCCGCTTCGGCACGGATGCCATTGCCGCGCACCGCTGTGCCCGTGCCGAACCGGAGCGCCCGCCCTCCGCGCAGCTCCCCGCCCCCGACCTGACGGTGGAGTACCGCTGCGATCCTCCGATCGACCGCATCGACGCCGCCGCCTTCGCCGGCCGCCTGCTCGCCACCCGCCTGCACGAGGGTCTCGCCGCCGCCTCGGTAGCCTGCACCCGCCTGGTCATCCACGCGGAAACCGAAGCGGGCGAAGAGTTCTCCCGCACCTGGCGCTGCGCCGAACCCCTCACCCCCGACAGCACCGCCGACCGCATCCGCTGGCAACTCGACGGCTGGCTCACCCGCCGCTCCCTGGACCGCGCCCGCGCCGCCAGATACGGAACGACAGGTCGCGGCGCAGTGCCGCGGCCGGAGGGAAACGGCACGACGGCGTACCCGCCCGGCCGCCGCCCTGATTCGGTCGGATTCGAAGCGGACTCGACCGGGCGCGTTGCTGATTCGAGTAAGCGTGGCACGAGTTCTCCCGGGCGCGGTACGGGTTCGAGTGGGCGCGACGCCAGTTCGGGTGGGCGCGACGCCAGTTCGGGCGGACGTGGCATCGGTTCGGGCGGACGTGGCATCGGTTCGGGCGGACATGGCATCGGTTCGAGTGGGCGCGGCGTGGTTTCGCGTGGGCGTGGCTCGGAATCCGCTGGAGTGGAAGAGAACTCGGATGGGTGGGCGGAGGAGGACGAGGTACCGGGCTCTCCTATTACTCTGTTGCGGCTGGAGCCGGTGGAGGTGGTTTCGGCGGGGGCGTTGCAGCTCGGGTTGTGGGGTGGGGTCGGGGAGGACGAGGAGCGGGCGCGGCGGGCGCTGATTCGGGTGCAGGGGCTGCTGGGCGGGGATGCGGTGCGGTTGGGGGTGCTCAGTGGCGGGCGCGGGCCCGCGGAGCGGATCACCATGGTGACGCTGGGGGAGGAGCCGGTGCCGGCGGCGGATCCGGCGCAGCCGTGGCCGGGGCGGTTGCCGGAGCCCGCGCCCACCGTCGTGTGGGTGAGCCGGCCGCGGGTGCGGTTGGAGGCGGCGGACGGGTCTCCGGTGTGGGTGACCGACCGCGGCCTGTTCACCGCCGATCCGGCGCAGCTGCACTGGGGCCGCAGGTCCTGGCTGCTGATCGGCTGGGCGGGCCCGTGGCCGCTGGACGACCGCTGGTGGACACACCGGTTCGAGCACGGTTTCGCGGCCCGCGCCCAGGTCCTGCTGGACAAGGACAAGCGCGCCCTGCTGCTGCTCGGCTACAACCACACCTGGCATGTGGAGGGCCTCTACGAGTGAGATCGGACCGTGCTTCCGCACCGAACAGCCCCTGTCTGAATCGCGCAGCCTTTACCGGGCGTGCGCGGCTCGGACACGGGCTGTGTCGTCGATGGGACGGCCGGGCGAACGGTAGCGGCGGGCTGGTCACCCGGGTTATGGCGGTGCGCACAACCTGCGGCGGGGTGGAAGGCCGGTCCGTAGGCTGGTTGATCGTGGAGACGGTCAGCAAGGTCGCGTTCGATGATGTGTCGATCGCCTATCGGGATTCCGATGCGGCGGGGCACGGGTCGAACGATGCGCCGGTGGTGCTGGTGCACGGGATGGGCGGGGACGGGCACACCTGGGATCGGTTCGCGGCGGAGCTGGTGCGGCAGGGGCGGCGGGTGATCATTCCGGATCTGCGGGGGCACGGCCGGAGCGGGCATGCCGATTCGTATCGTTTCCCGGAGTTCGGCGCGGATGTGCTGCGGCTGTGCGAGCGTCTCGATCTGGCGCGGGTCGATCTGGTCGGGCATTCGCTGGGTGGTTACGCGGTGTCGTGGGTCGCCATGGAGCGTCCGGAATTGGTGCGGCGATTGGTTATTGAAGAGCAACCGCTGCCCCTGCGTTCCGGGGACGAGCAGATGACCCTGACCCGCCGCCTGCCGTCGCTGCCGGAGCTGTGGCACGCCACCAGCAGTCTGGTCCGGCATCCGCGCGCGGTGCTGGCTTTCGATCGCGCCATGACCGGCACCGCACTGGAGCAGTTCCGCAAGCCGCTGCCGGAATGGTGGGAGGGCCTGCCCGGGATCACCGCGCCGATGCTTTTCCTGCGCGGCGGCCCGGGCGGCATGGTCGACCCGGCGAAATTGGAATTGCTGCGCACCGCCGTTCCCGAGTGCACGGTGCGGGTCTTCAGCTCCGGGCACAGCATTCACCGCGATCGCTATCAGGAATTCGCGAGTACCGTGCTGCCCTTCCTGGGGCACTGAGCTGGTGCGTTCCCGAAGTGCCGGACAATTGCGTTTTACGGGGACCGAACACCGGAGGCCCCGGCGGAATCTACAGTTAGACGGTGTCCGCACTCGAGCGTCCTACCCTGTTCTTCGCCGATGAGCAGTCGTTTCGGGAATGGCTGGCAGCCAATCACGCTGCCGTCGACGGTATTTGGATGAAATTCGCCAAAAAGGGGACCGGCTGGGTCTCGCTGGATCATGCCCGCGCACTCCGGCAGGCCCTGTGTTTCGGCTGGATCGACGGGCAGGCGCGGCCCCTGGACGAGGAGTTCTATCTTGTCGGATTCACCCCGCGCCGCCGCCGCAGTCCGTGGTCACAGCGCAATGTGGGGCTGGTCGCGGAGTTGATCGAACAGGGTCTCATGCATCCGGCGGGGCAGGCGGAGATCGACCGCGCCAAGGAGGACGGCCGCTGGGACAATGCCGCCGGCCGCGATCTGCCGGAGGATTTTCTCGCCGCCCTCGCGCGCAATCCGGAGGCGGCGGCCTTCTTCGAGACGCTGCCCGCCCAATCGCGGATCGTCGTCGGTTATCACCTGGGCAGCGCGGTGCGGCCGGAAACGCGTGCGCGTCGTCTCGAGCAGTTGATTCGCAAACTGGCCGACGGGCAATCGCTGTGACCGCGTTCGAGGGGCTGGCCTGTTCGGCTGCCGCGCGGGAGATTCCGCTACCCGGCAGCGCCACCCGCATCACCGGCTGGCTGTGTATAGAACAGCCCGGCGCGTGGGGCCGCGATGTGATCGGCGATGAGGTGCTCGGCCCCGAGATCACCGCCGAACTGGCGGCGCGCACCAAGGCCGCCCAGGTGCGTCCCATGGTGATCCGCCGCCCCGGACGTTATGAATTCAACGGTGTGCGCACGGTTCTCATCGCGAGCTCCCGGCCCGAGGGCTCCTGGTGTGAGCGCTTCGAGATCACCGATCTCAAACAATTGCTGGATCTGGACCTGCACCTGCTCAACGGCCCGCCGCCGGGAATCGGTGCGCTGGTGGAGGAACCGGTGGTGCTGGTCTGCGCGCACGGTAAGCGCGATCAGTGCTGCGCCCTGCTCGGCCGCCCGATCGCGGCCGGTCTGTCCGATCTGTATCCGGACCGGGTCTGGGAGTGCTCGCACACCGGCGGTCACCGCTTCGCCCCGGCCGTGGTTCTCCTGCCGACCGGCCTGACTTACGGTCGTATGGACGGGGATTCGGCGATCGCCATGGTCGATGCGGCCGACCGCGGCGAGGTATCGCTGACCGGTTTCCGCGGCCGGAGCTGCTACCCGCCGGTCGAGCAGGTCGCGGA
This sequence comes from Nocardia sp. NBC_01327, assembly GCF_035958815.1. Classification (NCBI taxonomy): domain Bacteria; kingdom Bacillati; phylum Actinomycetota; class Actinomycetes; order Mycobacteriales; family Nocardiaceae; genus Nocardia; species Nocardia sp. NBC_01327. The sequence goes on from NZ_CP108383.1 coordinate 1,714,152, forward strand.
AGTGACTGTCCGCCAGGAGATCAGCGACGAGACCTATACCCGCCGCGCCGCGGACGGCAATGCGCGGCCCACCGCCGGTGACGGCGACCCGGGTGCAGGCGTCGACGACCTCACCGTGGAACTCACCGAAATCGACAGTGCCACAATCGAAGACCACGCCACCTTCGCGGGCGCGGCCACGGTCACCCATCGTGACGGCCGCCGCTGGCTGGTCACCACCCGCACCATCGCCTACGCCCCGCGCCAAGCCAGTTGCGGCGCCTCGCCGAAACCCGCCACCGCGGTGGTTGCCGACCAGATCCACCCACTGCACTGAGATCCCCGCGCTATCCCGCGAGCGCCTCCGTAATCCCGCCCACCGTCATCCCGGCATGAATCTCGCCCCCGTCATCCCGGTGTGAATCTCGCCCCCGTCATCCCGGCATGAATCCCGCCCCCTTCATTCCGGTGTGAATCTCGCCCTCGTCATCCCGGCATGCTTTTGGCCGGGATCCACTGGAACCGCGTAGATTCCGGCCACAGCGCGCCGGAATGACGAGGGACGCCTTCGGTAGAGGTTGACGCCGACTAATCAGTGTGGTCTGGGCTCCGGAACTTCGAAGAGCGCCAGGGTGATTCGGTAGAGCAGGGGAGTGAGGTCCGGCAGGTCGGCGGCCCGGGAGAAGAGCAGGCAGTCGCGGACGCGGTCGTCGATGGCGCCGATGAGCACGTCGAAGACCTCGGTTTCGATGTCCGCCGGGATATCGCCCGCGGCGCGGCCGATATCGAAGGCGGCGCGCATACGGGCGGCGAAGATCTTCTTCAGGTCGACGCGCTGGCGGGCCACCCGCGGTCCGGCGGCGTAGGCCTCGGTGTGCAGGGCGTGCGCGAATTCGCTGTGCTCGGCGAGAAATCGCAGGTATTCGCCGAGCGTGGTGCGGACCAGGCTGCGCCAGTCGGTGCGCGGCGCGGCGGCGATGGCCGCGTCCATGGCGGCGACCACCTGTGCGACCGCCTCGGAATAGGCCGCCGCGAAGCAGTCTTCGCGATCGGTGAAGAACTGGTAGAAGGTGCGCCGGGAGATATTGGCTCCGGCCACGATATCGGCCACCGTGGTGGCGGCGTACCCGCGCTCGGACACCGATTCGAGCACGCTCCACATCATGCGGAAGCGCTGTGAATTCTCCACCGTCAGACGGTCGAGGCCATGGCTGCCACGGGGCAGCCGGGCGCGGCCGACAGCGGGATCGAGACTCATCAGTCGAGGATAACGAGTTGTTTCCGCCGCGCGGGTTACTGCCTGTGACAGGCGCCGCAGCAATGTGGCGGGCAGCATCATTGCACTCGCACGTGTCGCCCGTTACAGTCACGACCCGTTGGGTACGCGAATGTTTCTTTGTCGAGGGGTCGGATGAAACTCGGGAATTCTTGGGGCCGTGCCGTCGGTGCACTAGCCCTGATCACGGCGGCGGTGACGGTCGGCGCGCTGGCGACGCCGGTCGCGGCCAGCACGCCGGACGCCGGTTCGCTCGGCGCGCAGTGGACCGCGGCCCAGGATGATCCGCCGCAGTATCCGGGCGTGCACATCGACTGGGACGTGCCGATCACCATGAGTGACGGAACGGTGTTGAAGGCCAATGTCTATCGGCCGATGAACGCCCAGGGCCAGATCGTGGATACCCCGCTCCCGACCATCGTGAATATGACCCCGTACACCAAACTTGTGTCGATGATCGCCGATTCGGCGCTGTCGGTACCGGTGCTGCCGGACATTCTGAGCAATTTCCTGCAGGGCTTCGACCTGTCCGGCGTCGGCCTGGGCGGGCTCACCGACCTCACCAAGGCGCTGCCGGGCGGTGCGGCCCGGCTGTTCACCGCCGACCGCAAACTGATTCAGAGCGGGTACACGCAGGTGGTCGCCGATGTGCGCGGCACCGGTTTCTCCGAAGGCGTGTGGCAGGTCTTCCAGCAGCGTGAACAGCTCGACAGTGCCGAGGTGATCGACTGGGCGAGTAAGCAGTCCTGGTCGGACGGCAAGGTCGGCATGAGCGGAATCTCGTACTCGGCCATCAATCAGCTGCATGCCGCCGAACAGCAGCCGCCCGCGCTGAAGGCCATCTTCCCGGTGGAGCCGGGCAGTGATCTGGTGCGCGATGTGCTCGCCACCGGCGGTGCGCTCGGATTCGGTTTCATCCCACCGTGGTTGCTCGGTGTCGACAGTCTCAAGCTCATTCCGGATCTGTCCGCCCTGTTCTCCGGCAATTTCGACTGGAAGTGGCTGGCGGACCGGCTGCAGAGCCCGATGACGTTCTTCGACTACATCATTCAGGCGCTCACCATCCAGAGCGTGCCGGAGATTCCGGACAATCTGAAGAGTCTGCTGGAGACCGACAGTCCGCTGCGCCAGGGCTGGCTCGGCCATCCGGACCGGGTGCGCGTGCCGACCATGGTCTACGGCGGCTGGCACGATATCTTCACCTACTCCGAACCGCGCATCTACAACGCGATTCCGCTGCCGCCCGGACAGAAGCAGCTGATCATGGGCGATACCTACCATGCGGATCCGGGCAGCGGCTTCGGTGCGCCGGGAGCGCCGCCGCGCATGGATGTGCTGCAGCGCGCGTGGTTCGACCACTGGCTCAAGGGAATTGACAACGGCATAGACGGGTACGGCCCGGTGACGTTGTTCCAGCAGGGCGGATCCTGGACCACCGCGGGCGAATTCCCGCGCAGCGAAGCCGATTACCGCCGCATGTACCTGTCCGGAGCGCCCAGCGGCACCGCCGGCGGCAGCCTGTACGACGGCAGTCTGGCCACCGAACCCGGTGGGCCGCAGCGGCTTACCGTCGGCGCCGGTGTCATGAGCCTGTGCTCACGGGACTCCGCGCAGATCACCGCGGGCATCACCGCCGTTCTCGACGCCTGCGCCAAGGACGCCCGGCCGATGGAACTCAACGGTCTGACCTTCACCAGCCCGCCCGTCGCTCAGGCGACCACCATTTCCGGTCCGGTGAACCTGCACCTCAATACGGTGCTGGACGCGACCGACGGTTACTGGTCGGCAACCATCAATGATGTTGCCCCCGACGGCCGTTCCACGGTCCTCACCTCCGGCCAGCTGACCGCTTCGCTGCGAAAGGTCGACGATGCCAAGGCATCCCGCTCGGCCAATGGCGATTACACCGATCCCTACCCGTACCTGACCCTGGATACCCGCGAGCCGCTGGTTCCGGGCCGGCCCACTCAGCTCGATCTGGGCCTGACCGCCACCGACGCCGTTCTCCAGCCGGGCCACCGCCTCCGCGTGGACGTCTTCGCCTTCAATTTCCCGCGCGGCCTCCCGCTGCGGCCGCTGCTCAACGAAAGCCAACTCCTCCCACAGCACATCGATATCGACCCCAGCGCTCCCAGCTGGATCAACGTACCTATCGGCGGCAACCCGGGCTGGTAGGAAAACTCCGTACAAAACCCCTCTGCCCCAGGACAGTCACTGGGTCGGAGGGGTTTTCTTTACAGTTCCCGGCACTGGTAGCAAACTGTTGGTAACTGATGTTCGTATCAGCCCGATACTCCGAGCAACATCTATTCGGGAGGTTCGGAATGCGATCTGTGATGCGACTTGCCGCCGGGGGCGTTATTACCACCGCAGTTGCGGCCGCCACGCTCGTGGGTGGTGGGGTGGCTCAGGCTGACGTCCCGGTCGGGGACGCGAATTGTCACCTCTACAACATCTTCAACACCGGTGGAATGTCGAATTGTGAACTGCCGACCTGGCATCAGGTGAAGCTCACCTGTGTGGCGTGGCCGGTTCCGTTCACCTACTGGAAGTACGGGCCGGTGCAGTACGGGCAGAACCAATCGTGGGCCAGTTGTGATTCGCTGAACGCGCTGGTGGGGCTCGAAGTCATCCAGGCATGAACGGCAACGGCAACGCTTTCCGCTGCTGATGAGCGGAAAGCGTTGCCGTAGGGGTGATTCGGATCGGTGAGTTGCTAAGCGCTCACCAGTGTGTGCCCGGTACCAGCCGCGCGGCGCGGCGCAGTGCGGTGCCGGTGACGCGGATCGCGGGCGGTACGGTCCGCCGGTGGCGTTGCGGCACAACAACTTCCACATCGACGGTCTCCGGCTCTAGCACCGTCTCGCCCTTGGCGGCGGGGGAGTCGCCGATGGCGCGGTAGTAGCGGTGCAGCACCCGCTCCTTGATGGCCGGCGCGACCAGGTTGCCGTACTCGGCGAGCGTGCCCAGCGGTACATCGATGCGGCGCGGCCGCTCGGTGAGCGCGCGCACGATGGTCGCCGCCGCCCACTCCGGGGACTGGGTGGGGGTGCCCTGATCGCCACTGGGGGTGATCATCGGAGTGCGCACCAGCGGCATGTGGATGGTGGTGAAAGTGACGTTGTCGGAGAACATTTCGGCCGCGGTCACCTCGGCGAACTTGTCCAGGGCCGCCTTGCTGGCCAGATAGGCGGCGAAGCGCGGAGTGGCCACCTGTACGCCGGCGCTCGAAATATTCACGATGTGACCGAATTTGCGCTCCCGCATCTGCGGCAGCAGCGCGAGGGTCATGCGGACCGCGCCGAAATAGTTGACCGCCATGGTGCGCTCGAAGTCGTGCATGCGATCGGTGGAGCGGTGCACGGCTCGGCGGATGGACCGCCCGGCATTGTTGACCAGCATGTCGACATGCCCGTGCTCGGCGAGGATGAGCGTGATGGCGGCATCCACGGAATCGGCGTCGGTGACATCGCACTGATAGCCGTGCGCCTCGCCCCCGGCGGCCTTGATCTCGTCGACCGCGATGGCCAGTTCCTCACCGCGGCGGGCCATCAGCAGGACGACCGCGCCCTTCTCGGCGACGGCCAGCGCGGCGGAGCGCCCGATGCCGGAGGAGGCCCCGGTGATGAGAACGTGCTTGCCGGTCAGGTCGCGACGGGCGCGCCGACGGGCCAGGTAACCGTTGCCGTCGGCGGCTGAGCTATCGGTCATCACTGCTCCCTTGCAGATCGAAGTGCCTTGAACTTACTCCAAAGTAAGTTCCGGTGCCAGGAGGGGCGCGCGAAGTGGTTGTCGTGAGGTCCGGCCGGTCGCCGAACCTGCGGGCGAGTTTTACAGACCGTTCGGTTGGGTCTGGCGTAATGTCTCGAATCGTCGAATGTATGTTCGATGCCCGGAAGGGATCGATCGAGGCGGAGGAGGCGGGGCGTGGGCTGGCACAACGGTCCGCCGACCTGGGCGGAGCTGGAGCGCGTGCTCTCCGGCCGGCCCGGCCGCGCCCGGGAGATCGAGGGCGACGGCGGCGACAGCCCGGCCTGGTCCCGCAAGCGCGAAAAATACGAGGCCGGGCCGCTGGAACGCGCCGAGCGACCGGGGACGCCGTACGCGGAACTGCACACCCACTCCGCCTACAGCTTTCTCGACGGCGCCAGCCCGCCCGAGGAACTCGTGGAGGAGGCGGTGCGGCTCGGCCTCGAAGCACTCGCGCTCACCGATCACGACGGGTTCTACGGGGTGGTGCGCTTCGCCGAGGCCGCCCGCGAATGGGGGATGCCGACGGTCTTCGGCGCCGAACTGTCCCTGGGCACCGCAGCCCGCGCCGGAGCGCACCTCGCGCCGCGCGGCACCCGGCGCGGCCGGGGCGGGCGCGCGGATTCCGCGATCCCGGCCGAGGGCGTGCGGGCCGGCGCCGCTCGCGAGGGTCGGCGCGGCCGGGGACGATCCGGTGAGGGGGCCGAGACCGGCTGGGCCGATTCCGCACCGCGCACCGGTGCGCCCGATCCGGTCGGGCCGCATCTGCTGATCCTGGCGCGCGGGCAGGAGGGGTACCGCCGGTTGTCGCGGGAGATGGCGGCCGCGCATATGGCGGCGGGGGAGAAGGGGGTGCTGCGCTATGACCTGGATCGGCTCACCGAGGCGGCGGGCGGGCACTGGCATGTGCTTACCGGATGCCGCAAAGGGACTGTGCGGCAAGCGCTTCAGCAGAGTGATGCCGCCGGGGAAGCCGCGCTGCGTGATCTCGTGGAGCGGTTCGGCCGCGAACATGTGAGTGTGGAGCTCACCCACCACGGCGTTCCCGAGGACGATGAGCGCAATGCCCGGCTCATCGCCCTGGCCGATCGGCTGGGGCTACCCGTATTGGCCACCACCGGAGCACATTTCGCCGCACCGCCGCAGCGGCGCCGGGCCATGGCGCTGGCCGCCATTCGGGCGCGGTCGAGCCTGGACGAGATGGCGGGGTGGCTGGCCCCGACCGGCGGCGCGCACCTGCGCTCCGGTGCGGAGATGGCGCGGCTGTTCGCGGATTGCCCGGGCGCCGTCGCGAATGCTGCTGCGCTGGCCCGGGAATGCGCCTTCGATCTGCGCTTGATCGCACCGCAACTGCCGCCCTTCGATGTTCCGGCGGGACATGACGAGAACTCCTGGCTGCGGGAGCTCACCATGGCGGGCGCGGAGCGCCGCTACGGTCCGCGCGCGGGCAATCCGAAGGCGTACCGGCAGCTCGAACACGAACTGGCGGTGATCGCCGAGCTGAAGTTCCCGGGCTACTTCCTGGTGGTGCACGACATCGTGAGCTTCTGCCACAACAGCGACATCCTGTGCCAGGGCAGGGGTTCGGCGGCGAACTCGGCCGTCTGCTACGCCATCGGCATTACCAATGTGGATCCGGTCGCGAACAAGCTGCTGTTCGAGCGGTTCCTGTCGCCCGAGCGCGACGGGCCGCCCGATATCGACGTCGATATCGAATCGGATCGGCGCGAGGAGGCTATCCAGCACGTCTACGCCAAGTACGGGCGCGAATACGCCGCGCAGGTGGCCAATGTGATCACCTATCGCGGCCGCTCGGCGGTGCGCGATGCCGCACGCGCGCTGGGGTTTTCGCCCGGACAGCAGGATGCGTGGAGCAAACAGGTGAGCCGGTGGACGGGCGTCGCCGAGGAGGAGCACACCGATATTCCGGCGGACGTGCTCGGACTGGCCGGTGAATTGGAAGGATTGCCACGACATTTGGGCATCCACTCCGGTGGCATGGTGATCTGCGATCGGCCCATCGCCGATGTCTGCCCGACCGAATGGGCGCGCATGGCGGGGCGCAGCGTGCTGCAGTGGGACAAGGACGACTGTGCCGCAGCGGGTTTGGTGAAATTCGATCTGCTGGGCCTCGGCATGCTCTCGGCGCTGCACTACATGATCGACCTGGTCGCCGAGCACCGGGGCGAGACCGTCGAACTGCACCGGCTGGATCTCACCGAGGCCGCCGTGTACGACATGCTGTGCCGCGCGGACTCGGTGGGCGTGTTCCAGGTGGAGTCGCGGGCGCAGATGGCGACCCTGCCGCGATTGAAGCCGCGTAATTTCTACGATCTGGTGGTGGAGGTGGCGCTCATCCGGCCGGGGCCCATTCAGGGCGGATCGGTGCACCCCTATATCCGCCGCCGCAACGGGCGCGAGAAGGTCACCTACGACCATGCGGCGCTGGAGAATTCGCTGGAGCGCACGCTCGGCATCCCGCTGTTCCAGGAGCAGCTCATGCAGATGGCCGTGGATATCGCCGGATTCACCGCCACCGAAGCCGATCAGCTGCGCCGGGCCATGGGTTCCAAACGCTCGCCGGAGAAGATGGAGCGATTGCGCGAACGCTTCTATCAGGGCATGCGCGAACTGCACGGCATTACCGGGGAGGTCGCCGACCGCATCTACGAGAAGGTGTACGCCTTCGCGAATTTCGGTTTCCCGGAGAGTCATTCGCAGAGTTTCGCCTCCCTGGTCTTCTATTCGTCGTGGTTCAAGCTGCACCATCCGGCGGCCTTCTGCGCGGGTCTGCTGCGGGCGCAGCCGATGGGGTTCTACTCCCCGCAATCGCTGGTCGCCGATGCGCGGCGGCACGGGGTGGCGGTGCACGGGCCGGATATCAATCACAGTCTGGCCGAGGCCACGCTGGAGGCGAAGGGTACGCAGATCCGGCTCGGCTTGGCGGCGGTTCGAGGTATCGGCACGGAGTTGGCCGAACAGATTGTGGAGGCCCGCGCGTCCGGGCCCTACACCTCGTTCCCGGATCTCACCGGGCGGGTGGAATTGACTGTGCCGCAGGCGGAATCGCTGGCCACCGCAGGTGCGCTGGGCAGTCTCGGCAGTACTCGGCGGCAGGCGCTGTGGGCGGCCGGGGCCGCGGCGGGCGAACGTCCCGATCGGCTGCCCGGTATCGGGGCGGCCACCGAGGCGCCCGCGCTGCCCGGAATGAGTGCGCTGGAATTGGCCGCCGCCGACGTGTGGGCCACCGGGGTCTCGCCCGGCAGTTATCCGACCGAATTCCTGCGGCCCCGGCTCGATGCGCTGGGTGTGGTGCCCGCCGACCAGTTGCTCGGAATCCGGGACGGCACACGAGTTCTGGTCGGCGGCGCGGTCACCCACCGGCAGCGCCCCGCCACCGCGGGCGGTGTCACCTTCCTCAATCTCGAGGACGAGACCGGCATGGTGAATGTGGTCTGCTCGGTCGGTCTCTGGGCGCGTTACCGCCGGCTCGTGCAAACCGCGCCCGCCCTGCTCATTCGCGGGCAGGTGCAGAATGCCGAGGGTGCGGTCACCGTGGTCGCCGACCATGTGCAGCGCATGGATCTGCGCATAGAGGGACGCTCCCGCGACTTCCACTGACCTGCTACGACTTCCGCCGCGGGTCAGGGCTACGGCTCGATCAGAAGTCGCCGCCCCCGCCGGAATCGCCGCCGCCCGAGTCGCCGCCGCCGCCCGAGTCGCCGCCGCCGAAGTCGCCGCCGCCGCCCGAATCGCCGCCGCCGAAATCGCCACTGCCGCCGCCGAAGTCGGAGTCGCCTCCGCCGCCGCCCCAATCCTGCTGGGGCTGATTGTCGTAGCCGCCGCCCTGGTCGTAACCGCCCTGGTTGGAGTCGCGGTCGCGCTGCTCGTTCTCGCCCGACTCCCTGCCCAGTTCGTAGCCGAGGAGTCCGCCGCCGACCGCACCGGCCGCCGCACCGAGGCCGCCGGCCATACCGGGGCTCATACCGGAGCGCTGCGGGCCGTAGCCGCCGCCCGGATAACCGCCACCCTGCGGATACCCGCCGCCCTGGTAGCCGCCGCCACCGGGGAAACCGCCACCGCCGCCACCGAATTGGTTGCCGCCACCGCCGCCGCGGCGCTTACGGAGCAGCATGACGACCGCGCCCACCACGAGGGCGATGATCAGCACCGGGCACAGCAGTCCCAGCCAGCCGAAGCCATTGCTCTTCTTCGTCGCCACGGGCGCGGGCGCCTGATTGTGCGCGGTGGTCGCCGGTCCGGCCTGTTCGGTGTCCGACTTCAGCACGCTCAGCGCCGCGATGGTCGCACCCGTGTAATCACCGGATCCGAAGGAATTCGTGAATGCCGAAGTGGCGGAGGAGGTATCGCGAATATGCGAGTCGGTCCCGGTCCGGATGGCCAGATGCTTGGATTTGGTATTGATGGCGATGACCACGTCGGCCGGATTCACCACCTTGGTCTGCGCCTCCTTGTCGAACGCCGTCTTGTCGTCGGAGAACTTCTCGGTGGTGAAGATCTGCACCGGATTCGACAGCGTGTTCGCCGCGGCGGTCACCTTGGCGACGTCGAGCACATGGGAGTCGTCCTTCACGGTGACAGGCCCGGCCGTAGCCGTCCCCATCACCAGCAGCGCCGCCCCCAGGAGCGCTGCCAGCAGAAACACCAACCGTTTGATCATCTCCGACTTTCCTTTCGGACGATCCGTACCGTCACGACATACGCGACACTACTGTCACCCCGAAAGGAGCAGCCAGTGCCGACAGTGGTCCGGGCAACCATCAAGCCCAACAGCAGGAAGGGCCCACTCGTCGAAATCCTCGACGACGGCACCCTCCAGCTGTACGTCCGCGCCCCCGCAATGGAGGGCAAAGCCAACAAGGCAGCCTGCGAACTCCTGGCCGACCACTACGACGTACCCAAATCCGCCGTCCGTATCACCGCCGGCGCCACCTCCCGCTTCAAACGCTTCGAGATAGACGACTGAGCAGCAGCCCGCAGCCGCCGGGAACCTGCCGTCCTCAGAATTCGAGTTCGGCCCAGGGGATGTGGATCGGGAACGGGAAGTCGAACTCGATGCCATTGGTGTCGGCGGGCGTCCATTCGCCGGTGAGAAGGTAGTTGGCCGTTCGGAGTGGATGGACACCGTCCGGCAGTTGTCCGGGCTCGGCTTGCAGGCCGTAAGCGCGCACTATCGCGATGGCACTGGTTTCGCCTGCCAGGGAAACCTCCCAGTACCAGGGGATTCCAGCGCTCGCGTAACGGCCCTTCTTCGCCTCGACAATGGACTGGGTGTTGGCAGGAGACAGAACCTCGCCGACCAACAGGGCGTCGGTGGCTCGAACGTCCTGGTAGGCGGCCTCGAGACAACGATGGACCAGGAAGTCCGGAGTCAGGAAGTCGGATTTGCCGCTGCGCCCGACGAAGATGTTCGTCTCATCGGTTACCCGCCAGCAGTGCTCGGGGTGATGTGAAGTGTCTTCTCGTGCGCACTTGCGCAAACCGCTCCACATCAGGTTGGTGAAGGTCTGATGCTCCGAGGGGCCGCGTCGTAGCCAGACCACGCGGCCGTCCCATAGTTCGATCTGCGAGGCGATCTCTTCGGGGAGTCGCTCGAGCTCCTCCCACGTCATGTATTCGGGGAGCTCGGGTTGTGTATACGGAAGCGCCACGTCGTCAGGGTAGTTCGGCATATCCGCAGCCTCCCGGGGTTTACGAGGACAAGACGGGTTCGTCCATATTGTCGTGGGCCTCGGTTGCCAGTAGACCGCTATGGGCGCGGTCTGTCACTACACCGCGCCTGGGAAGCCCTGTTGGCGCCAGGCTTCGTAGACGGCGACGGCGGCGGCGTTGGCGAGGTTCATGGAGCGGCGGCCGGGGAGCATGGGGATGCGGAGGTGGGTGGTGATGCGGGGGTCGGTGAGGACCGAGTCGGGGAGGCCGGTGGGTTCGGGGCCGAAGAGGAGGACGTCGCCGTCTCGGTAGGTGATGTCGGTGTTGCGGGTGGTGGCGGCCGCGGTGAAGGCGAAGACGCGCTCGGGGTTGATGGAATCCCATGCGGCGGTGAGATTTTCGTGGACGGTGACGGAGGCCAGGTCGTGGTAGTCCAGGCCGGCGCGGCGCAGCTTCGGCTCCGAGAGGTCGAATCCGAGCGGCTCGATCAGATGCAGCGCACAGCCCGTGCCGGCGGCGAGCCGGATGGCATTGCCGGTGTTGGGCGGGATGCGCGGTTCGAAGAAGACCAGATGGAACACGGGGTCCAGGTTAAGCTCTGCGTCGTGAGTCCAGCCCATGCCGCCCCCGAAGAGCGCAGCAACCGGTTCGGTGCGTCGGTGCGCGACAACCTGCCCATCCTGCTGGTCGCCGCGGTGATGGTGGTGGCCGTGGTGTTCCTGGCCTGGGATCGCTGGCGGCGCGGGACGTTCTTCTTCGGCGGCGCGACGCTGCTGGCGGCGGCGCTGCGACTGCTGCTGCCGACCGATCGCGTGGGCCTGCTGGCGGTGCGGAGCAAGCCGTTCGACGTGGGCTGGACGGCGGTGCTCGGCAGCGTGATCATCGTGCTCGCCGCGACCATCAACAGCCTGGGCGTCACGTAAATCTGGGCGTCACCCAGCCGCGTGAAGCCGTCAGTCGTGCGAATCCGGCGCCGCGCGGATCTACGGCAAATTCCCCGGAAGCCGGGCCTCCGGGGAATTCTCTAGTGGGTGTTCTCGACTGTGCTCAGACGTTGGTGAGGCGGCGACCCAGCTCGCGGCGCAGGATTTCCTGATCCGGTAACCGGTGGAGCACACGCAGCACGGCGGGGCGAAGCTCGTGCTGCTCCTCATCGGAGAGCAACGCGACGAGATCGCGAAGATCCATGTCATCGAAGGCTGCTGTCATGTCACCACCATACGACCACCGCCGAGTTTCGGCACGGATTCCGGTCTCCGGTTACCTGGTGTCACGCGAACGAAACCGACAGTGCGTCAAGATAATTCGTACGAAACAGGCGCGACTCATGGCATTGTCTGCGGTCATTGCACCGCAGGCATTACATACCGGTCGGTCGCTGGCGATACTACCGATCAGCCACGCGCGGCGCGCGCCAGCTCCATCGTCTCGAGCATCAGCTTGCTGACCGCCTCGGTCTCGGTGAGGAAGCCGTCGTGGCCGTCGCGGGAGTGCACGATCTCCAGCCCCTTACAGCCCGGCAGCAGATCCGCCAGCTCCTGCTGATTCCGCAGCGGATACAGGCGATCGGAATCCACACCGCCGACCACACACGGTACCGGCGTGCCCGACAGCGCCGCCTCGATGCCACCGCGCCCACGGCCCACGTCGTACCGATTCAGCGCCTCGGTGAGCAGGACGTAGGTGGCCGGATCGAAACGCGAGATGAGCTTGTCGGCCTGGTACTCCAGATAGCTCTGCACCGCGTAACGCCCACCCTCCCAGGGGTTCTCGTCACCCTGGGCGAAATTCTCGAAACGGTGATCGAGCTCGGCCTCGGCGCGATAGGTGAGGTGCGCCATACGCCGCGCCAGGCCCATGCCCGTCATCGGCGCACGCCCGGTGCCGTAGTAGTCACCGCCCTGCCAGTCCGGATCGGCCTTGATGACGGCGATCTGGGTGGTCTGCTGGCCGAGCTGATCGGCGGTGGCCCGCGCACTGGCCGCGAGCACCAGTGCCGCGCCGACCCGTTCGGGATATCCGATCATCCACTCCAGCACCCGCATGCCGCCCATGGAACCGCCCACGACGGCGGCCAGGCGCTCGACCCCGAGCACATCGAAGAACTGCGCCTCCGCGGTCACCTGATCGCGCACGGTGATCTCGGGAAACCGTCCGCCCCAAGGCTTTCCGTCCGGCGCCAGCGACGCCGGACCGGTACTGCCCTTACAGCCGCCGAGCACATTGGTGGCGATGACACACCACTCGCGGGTGTCGATGGCCTTGCCGGGACCGATGGTCCCGTCCCACCAGCCGGGCTGATCGTGATGCACATCGGCCGGGCCGACCACATGCGAATCACCGGTCAGCGCATGCTCGATCAACACCAGATTGTCGGCATTCGCCGATAGTTCGCCCCAGCGTTGCACGGCCAGCGTCACGTCGGGAAGGACGGCGCCGCTCTCCAGCGCCACCTCCCCGATCGTAATGCTGCCGAGCGTGCCGTCCGGCGGCGGAAGCAGGACTTCCGCCGTCGAACGGGCAGTGCTCGATTCGATATTCGCGGTCAACTTGCGGCCGCCGTCAATCCGGCGCGCAGGTCCGCCAGGATGTCGTCGATGCCCTCGATACCCACGGCCAAACGGACCAGACCAGGGGTGACGCCGGAAGCGAGCTGCTCCTCGGGTGTCAGCTGGGAGTGGGTGGTGGAAGCCGGGTGGATGACGAGCGAGCGCACATCCCCGATGTTAGCGACATGGCTGTGCAGCACCAGGGTGTCCACGAACTTCTTGCCCGCATCCACGCCGCCGGCCAGTTCGAACGAGACGATGGCGCCGACACCCTTGGGAGCCAGTTGTTTGCCACGCTCGAACCACGGCGAACTCGGCAGCCCCGCGTAGTAGACCTTCTCGACGCCCGGCTGCTGCGTCAGGAACTCCGCCACGGCCTCCGCATTGGACACGTGCCGCTCCAGCCGCAGGCTCAGCGTCTCGATGCCCTGGCTGATCAGGAAGGCGTTGAACGGCGAAGCCGCGGCGCCCAGATCGCGCAGCAGCTGCACCCGTGCCTTGAGTGCGTACGCCGGCGCGCCGAGATCGGCGAAGACGGCGCCGTGGTAGCTGGGATCGGGGGTGGTGAAGCCCGGGAACCGCGGCTCACCGTCGGCATCGCGCACGGTCCAGTCGAAGGTGCCGCCGTCGACGATCACGCCCGCGACCGCGGCGCCGTGCCCGCCCAGGTACTTGGTGGCCGAGTGCACCACGATGTCCGCGCCGTGCTTCAGCGGCTGGAGCAGGTACGGCGTGGCGACGGTGTTGTCCACGATCAGCGGGATGCCCGCCGCGTGCGCGACACCGGCGATGCCCGGGATGTCGAAGATGGAGCTGCTCGGATTGGCGATCGTCTCGCCGTAGAACGCCTTGGTGTTCGGCCGCACGGCCGCTTCCCACTGCGCCAGATCATCGGGATCCTCGACGAAGCTGACCTCGATGCCCAGCTTGGGCAGCGAGTAGTGGAAGAGGTTGTAGGTGCCGCCGTACAGGTGCGGGCTGGACACGATGTGATCGCCCGCCGAGGCGAGGTTCAGGATCGCGTAGGTCTCCGCGGCCTGCCCGGAGGCCAGCAGCAGTGCGGCCACACCGCCCTCGAGCGCGGCGATGCGCTGCTCCACCACGTCCTGGGTGGGATTCATGATGCGGGTGTAGATATTGCCCGGCTCGGCGAGACCGAACAGCGCGGCGGCGTGATCGGTATCGCGGAAGGCGTACGAGGTGGTCTGGTAGATCGGCAGGGCGCGCGCGCCGGTGGTGGCGTCGGGGGCCTGTCCGGCGTGGATCTGCTTGGTCTCGAAGGACCAGTTGGCCGGGTCGATGTCGCTGGTTGCCGAAGAGGCAGCGGGCGCGGTCGAGTCACTCATGTCGTGCTCCAGAGAAAAGGTCGCCGAATGGCGGAGGTGGACGTTATCGGAAGGCGAATAAGCTTCGACAACAACACATCTCGGGTCCTCCTACAGTGCGCTTGCGCTCGGCCTTCGAGCGCCTGGTCCTCACCCGGAGCACCCCGCCGCTGCTGGAGGGTTGCCGATCAGCGAGCCGGGGCTTAACGCTGATGCTCTTGACCTGTTGCGAAATTCTAACGGGGACCGGTGGCGGCCGTCGCGACGGGGAGGGCGCAACTGCGCGTGTACTCCTCGTAGGCGGCGAGCACATTGTCGATGAGCTCGCGTGCCGTGCTCGCGCTGGAGCAATCGGGGAACTCGGAGGAGGCGTCGAATTCGCACTCCATGCCGATGCGCACGATGGCGTGCCAGGTGGCCGAGATCATCCGCACCGGCATGGCGTTCGGATCGGTCTGCAGGCGTTCGGCGAGCACCGTCGTCATGGACAGGGTCTTGGTATCGGCCGCGGACAGGCTTTCGGCGCGGACTGTCGCATTGCTCTGGGTGATGCGCTGCATCTGCTGAAACCAGTGGAACGGCAGCGGATTGTCGCCCTCGATGACCTGCTCGACCACGGCCATGAACGCGTCGAGCAGGGCCTGCAGCTCATTGCCGGTGATGGGCTGCGCGCGCAGCTGGTCGGCGAGCGCCCGGCCCATGTCCTCGATCGGGGCGATGACGATCGCCTCTTTGCTGTCGAAGTACCGGTTGATGGTGCGCGGTGAGACATCGGCCGCATCGGCGATCTGCTCGACGGTGGTGGCGTCGAAGCCCTGGGCATCGCACAGCTGCAGTGCCACATCGATGATGCGCGTCCGGGTCTGCTGCTTCTTGCGCTCGCGCAGACCCGGCCGATGGCGCTCCAGACTCGCCCGCTCGGGGCTGTGGAGTGTCAGTGAACCGGCATGCGTCGACGACTCGGACATGCCGTCATTGTATAGCCGTCCGGCGAGATTGTGACGAGAACCGCCAACTGTCTGATTGCGACACTTTTCTCTTGACGCCAATTGTCTGGAGGTGCCACGATGGACCAGGCTGTTCGAACCACTCCTGAGGAGACGGCATGACCACTGGGATGGCGACTCTCGCGCCCGATGAAAAATCAAGTCAGACAAGCGCTTCCAAGCGCTGGCTGGCGCTGGGCGTGATTGCCATGGCCCAGCTGATGGTGGTGCTCGACGCCACCATCGTCACTATTTCCCTGCCCTTCGCCCAGCAGGACCTCGGCATCAGCGACGGCAACCGGCAGTGGATCCTCACCGCCTACACGCTGATCTTCGGTGGCCTGCTGCTACTCGGCGGACGGCTCGCCGACTACCTCGGCCGCCGCCGCATCTTCCTGATCGGCCTGATCGGCTTCGCCGGAGCCTCGGCGCTGGCCGGACTCGCGCAGAACACCGCGGAACTGTTCGCCGGTCGCGGCCTGCAGGGTGCGTTCGGCGCACTGCTGGCGCCGGCGGCGCTGTCGCTGGTGTCGATCACCTTCACCGAGCCCAAGGAGCGGGCGCGCGCGTTCGGCGTCTTCGCCGGCGTCTCGGCGGGCGGCGCGGCCATCGGCCTGATCGTCGGCGGTCTGCTCACCGAGTACGCCAGCTGGCGCTGGTGCCTGCTGGTGAACACGCCCATCGCACTGCTGGCCTTCGCCGGCGCCATGGCGTTCGTCATCAAGGACATTCCCGCGCCGCGCACCGGCGGGTACGACCTGCCCGGCGCGGTCACCGCGACGCTCGGTCTGATCTCGGTCGTCTACGGCTTCAGCCGCGCGGCGTCGGACGGCTGGACCGCGAGCACCACCCTCGGCTTCCTCGTCGCGGGTGTGGCACTGCTCGTCGCCTTCGTGGTCATCGAACGTCGTACCGCGAATCCGCTGCTGCCACTGCGTATTCCGGGTGAGATCAACCGCGGCGGATCGTTCCTGGTCGCGCTCATCACCCCGATCGCCATGTTCGCCATGTTCCTGAACCTGAGCTTCTACCTGCAGCTCACCCTCGGGTACTCGGCGCTCAAGGCGGGTGTGTCGTTCCTGCCGTTCCCGGTGGGCATCGTCATCTCGGCCGGTATCGCCAGTGCGCTGCTGCCGAAGATCGGGCCGCGTCCGGTCATGCTGACCGGTGCGGTGCTCGGCACGGGCGGTCTGCTGTACCTGGCCCAGCTGTCCTTCGGTGACAGCTACTCCACCAGCGTGCTGCCCGCCATCCTGCTCATCGCGCTCGGCATGGGCGGATTGTTCGTGGCCATGCAGACCACCGCGCTGCATCAGGTGGACGAGAAGGATTCCGGTGTGGCCAGTGCGCTGCTGAACGCGGCGCAGCAGGTCGGCGGTTCCATCGGCACCGCGCTGCTGATGACGCTCTCGGTGCAGGCGGCCGAGCGGTATGCCAAGAATCACCCGACCATCGACAATGTGGTGGCCCGGGCGGCGATCCACAGTTATGACGTGGCGTTCTACGCGGGCGCCGGCTTCTTCCTGCTGACCATTCCGATCATCGCGTTCATGATCCGGGACAAGCCGGAGACGCTGCTGGAGGGCTCCGAGCACGTGCACGTCGGAGTCTGAGCTACCACCGCTTTCGCGGGCCGCGTCCTCTCCGGGGGCGCGGCCCGCGTCGTGCCGGGGGCAACCCGTGTCGTGCCGGGAAAGCCCCGTGGTGACGGTGCACACTACTCACCGGTAACTGAGGGCGGGGTCCCGCACAGCGGGGGCTGCCCGTGCGGTGCGGTTCATAGCAGCAGTACGCTCGTCTTGTTTGGCGCCACAAACTGTACGGACCTGGTACCAGAGGTCCCGCAGGAAACGTCGGGCATATACGTTGTTTGTTGAACAGCCGGGGTCCCCGCTCACAAGCGTGCTCACCCGGCCGTGCAATGGGAGCACCACCTTCCTAGGAGGACACGAAGTCCATGTCCAAGATCAAGGTTGAAGGGACTGTCGTCGAACTCGATGGCGACGAGATGACCCGGATCATCTGGCAGTTCATCAAGGACAAGCTGATAATTCCGTACCTCGATGTGAACCTCGAGTACTACGACCTCGGCATCGAGTACCGCGACAAGACCGATGATCAGGTCACCGTCGACGCCGCCAACGCCATCAAGAAGCACGGCGTCGGCGTGAAATGCGCGACGATCACCCCGGATGAAGCCCGCGTCGAGGAATTCGACCTCAAGAAGATGTGGCGGTCGCCGAACGGCACCATCCGCAATATTCTGGGCGGCACCATCTTCCGTGCGCCGATCATCATCTCGAATGTTCCGCGTCTGGTTCCGGGTTGGACCAAGCCGATCATCATCGGCCGTCACGCCTTCGGTGACCAGTACCGCGCCACCGATTTCAAGGTGCATCAGGCCGGCACCGTCACCCTGACCTTCACGCCGGAGGACGGCTCCGAGCCGATCCAGCACGAGGTCGTCCGCATGCCGGAAGACGGCGGCGTGATCATGGGTATGTACAACTTCCAGGACTCGATCCGGGATTTCGCGCGTGCCTCGCTGAATTACGGTCTGCAGCAGAACTACCCGGTGTACCTCTCCACGAAGAACACCATCCTGAAGGCCTACGACGGCATGTTCAAGGACACCTTCGAAGAGGTCTACCAGACCGAGTTCAAGAAGGAATTCGACGCCGCCGGCCTGACCTACGAGCACCGGCTCATCGACGATATGGTCGCCTCCGCGCTCAAGTGGGAGGGCGGCTACGTCTGGGCCTGCAAGAACTACGACGGCGATGTGCAGTCCGACACCGTCGCGCAGGGCTTCGGCTCGCTGGGCCTGATGACCTCGGTGCTGCTCACCCCGGACGGCCGCACCTGTGAGGCGGAGGCCGCGCACGGCACCGTCACCCGGCACTTCCGCCAGCACCAGCAGGGCAAGCCCACCTCCACGAACCCGATCGCCTCGATCTTCGCGTGGACCCGTGGCCTGGCTCATCGCGGCAAGCTGGACAACACCCCCGAGGTCATCGCCTTCGCGCAGACCCTCGAGGATGTCGTCATCAAGACCGTCGAGGACGGCCAGATGACCAAGGACCTGGCGCTGCTCGTCGGCGGCGATCAGGGCTACCTCACCACCGAGGAATTCCTCGGTGTGCTCGACGCCAACCTGGCGCGCACCCTGCGCTGAGGCGCAACGGCAGCTCGCCACCACATTCCGGGCACCTGTCCCGCCACTCGGCGGAGCGGGTGCCCGAACTGTTTTCCGCGCTCGGGCCGCTTTCGGCACTCGGGAAAGAGTGCCCCGGGTTCCCATCCGCCCTGTTCGTGAGTGAGATCACCGGTGCGGAGGGTATCGGGCGGGTTCGCTCGGATGTTGCGATTGGTCGTGGCCAATTCTGTCTCCGAATCTGTTGATTCCGTGTCCGAGAGCACGGCCACGTCCGGGTACGTCGAGCCGGCGGCCGGGCGCGGGTGGCATGTGCCCGCCATGCTGGCGCTGGCGATGGGCGGATTCGGCATCGGCACAACCGAATTCGTGACGATGGGATTGCTTCCGGAGATCGCGCGGGGGATGAATGTTTCCGAACCTGTTGCGGGGCACGCGGTTTCGGCGTACGCACTCGGCGTAGTGGTCGGCGCTCCGGTGATCGCGGCGCTCTGCGCGCGCATGTCGCGCAAGAAGCTGCTGATCGCGTTGATGATGGCCTTCACGCTCGGCAATGCGGCGTCGGTGTTCGCGCCCTCGTACACGACGCTGGTGATCGCGCGATTCGTGACGGGTCTGCCGCACGGCGCCTATTTCGGCGTGGCCTCGCTGGCCGCCGCCTCGCTGGCTCCGGTGGGGCAGCGTGCCAAGGCGGTTGCCGCGGTTATGCTGGGGTTGAGCGCCGCCAATGTTGTCGGCGTTCCCGCCGCCACCTGGCTGGGTCAGCACCTCGGCTGGCGGGACGCCTATGTGGTGGTCGCCGTTATCGGCGCGGCCACGGTCGCCGCGCTCTTCCGATTCGTGCCGGAGCTCACCGGTATCCGGCTCACCGATCCCCGTACCGAACTGGGCGCGCTGCGCCGTTCCCAGGTGCTGCTGACGCTGCTGGTCGGCGCGGTCGGCTTCGGCGGCATGTTCGCGGTCTACACCTACATCACCACGACGCTCACCGATGTGGCGGGCATGCCGGTCGGCCTGGTGCCGATTGTGCTGATGCTGTTCGGATTCGGAATGGTGGCGGGCAATATCATCGGCGGCGTACTGGCCGATCGCGGTGTGGATCGCGCGATATTCGCGGCATTGATATCGATGGTGGTGATCCTGGCCGTCTTTATCGCGGCGGCGCACAATCCGTATACCGCGGCGGCGGGCGCATTCTTCGTCGGAGCGTCCGGTGCGGCATTGGCACCCGGCCTGCAAACTCGGCTGATGGATGTGGCACACGATGCGCAAACTCTGGCTGCCGCGCTGAATCACGCGGCGCTCAATATCGCGAATGCCGCGGGCGCCTGGCTGGGTGGTCTGGTGATCGCCGCCGGGCTCGGTTACACGGCTCCGGCCGTGGTGGGCACGGGTCTCGCGGTGCTCGGCACGCTGTTGTTCGCTGGCACCGTGCTGATCGCCCGCGCCTCGCGTAAGGCGTAGCGGAAACGGCGTCCGGCGCGAGACTCACAGGTATCCTCGAGCTGAATTCACAGCGAACGCCGATATTCTCTCGAGTTGTCGGCCGAAGAGCGCTCTCGACTGGACAACTCCTGCTACGAAAGGAAATCCGTCATGCGTGCTGTTCGAGTCGCAGTCCTCACCGGTGGTTTGCTGGCCGGTCTGTTTCTTGTCGTTCCCGGTGTCGCTTCCGCCGATCCGGTGAGTTGCGGCCCCGATCTCAACAGTTGTGCGACCACGTGTCGTGAGACCATCGGAAACCAGAACATTCGGCTGAACGATTGCGTCATGACCGACGCCGGCTGGACCTGCGACGCCTGCCTGTACAACTCCGAGCAGTAACCCCCGGCGGGTTCGCTGGGCCGGATCGCTGGTCCGGCCCACAATCGGGCCGCATTACATACACACGTGTATGTAAGTGTACGATGCGTGAATGACCCGTACCGCGACGCCTAAGCCGCCCCGGCGCACCCAGGAGCAGCGTAGCAGCGAGATGCGGGTGCGATTGCTGGACGCGACCATCGAATGCCTGGTGGAGTACGGATACGCGGGCACGACCACGCCCCGGGTGGCCGAGCGCGCGGGGGTCACCCGGGGCGCCCAGGTGCACCATTTCGGCTCCAAGACCGATCTGGTGGTCGCGGCCATCAGCCATCTCGCGCAGCGCCGCGCGGAGGCCGCCATGCTGGAGATCGGGCGGATCAAAGCCGGGCGCGATCCCATCGCGACGGTGCTGGAATTCCTGTGGGAGGCGCATCAGGGCCCGATGTTCATCGCCGCCGTGGAGTTGTGGGTGGCCGGTCGCACGGATCCGACGCTGGCCGCCGAGATGGGCAAGGTCGAGCCGTTCGTGAACAATGCCGTGCTGCTCGCGCTGAGTCACTACGTCCCCGACGAGGTGCATCGCAAGGACGCCCGGGATTTCGTCTTCACCGCCATGGACGCCCTGCGCGGCATTCTCGTCTCGAGCTTCATCGATCCGGATCCCGAACGCGCACACCGCCGTTGGCTGCGCGCGTCGGTCCAGTTGCGTACGGCAGCGCAGGTCACGCTGCCGGGCATGCGGCTGCTCGACTGATCAGTTCTGGTGGGGCAGTAGGTGAATGCCGGTCTTGTCGGTCGAGAGCGCAAGTGAGCTGATGTACTGGATTTCGCCCTCCGGTCCCGGCACCGCCGAGGCGATCATGTCCGGCCGCTCGAATTCCATCCCGGTGACCGCGCAGGCCAGCAGTTCGCCGGACGGGTTGCCGTGCTCGTCGAACAGCGGCAGCTCGATGCCGTCGTCGGTGCGGCGCAGGTAGTACTTGCCTTTGGTGACGATGGCGGTGAGCGGCGTCGCGATGAAGGCCACGACGATCGCGACGATGGGGGAGTACGGCTTGAGCAGCTCACCGAACAGGCCGAAGAAGGTCATGATCGACAGCAGCGTCGCCGATCCGAAGCCGACCAGGCCGACCGGATTGAAGTCGTAGAGCATGCCGCGGCGGAACTCCGGCACCTTCGGCGAGAGCTTCAGCACGTACTTGTTGATCGCGATATCCGTGGCGACGGTGACGATCCAGGCGATGCCGCAGTTGGCGTAGAAGCCGAGAATATTGTTCAGGAAGTCGAACATATTGGCTTCCATCAGGATCAGCGCGATCACCAGGTTCACCACCAGGAAGACCAGCCGGCCCGGATAGGTCTTGGTGACCCGGGTGTAGGAGTTGGTCCAGGCCAGCGAGCCGGAGTAGGCATTGGTGACATTGATCTTGATCTGGCTGATGACCACCAGCACCACCGCCAGCGTCATGGCCAGCCAGCCCGGGACCATATTCTTGTAGATCTCCAGGAACTGGTGCACCGGCTGATTCGCAATGCCCTGTGCGGCAGGCAGAGTCGCGATCAGGTAGACCGCCAGGAACAGTCCGACCACCTGCTTGAGCGCGCCGAAGAGCACCCAGCCCGGACCCGCGAGCAGCATCCAGCCCCACCACTTGCGGGCATTCTCAGGGGTGCGCGGCGGCATGAAGCGCAGATAGTCGATCTGCTCGGCGATCTGCGCGATGAGCGACAGGCAGACGCCCGCGGCCAGCAGTGTGCCGGAAAGGCTGACGCCGGAACCGTTCTCACCGCCGTAGGCGAAGAACGCGGAGACCGAGTCGGGGTGGCGCACCAGCAGGAAGCCGAAGGGCAGCACCATCAGCAGCAGCCACAGCGGAGTGGTCCAGACCTGCAGTTTGGCCAGGGTGTTCATGCCGTAGATGACCAGCGGGAAGATGATCAGCGTGGAGGTCAGGTAGCCGATCCACACCGGTATGCCCAGGCCCAGCTCCAGGCCCTGGGCCATGATCGACCCCTCCAGCGCGAAGAAGATGAAGGTGAACGAGGCGAACACGATATTGGTGACGATCGACCCGTAGTAGCCGAAGCCGCTGCCGCGGGTGATGAGGTCGAGGTCGATGTTGTAGCGGGCCGCGTAGTAGGCGAGCGGGAAGCCGGTCAGCATCACCACGAGGGCGAAGATGCCGATGCCCAGCAGCGCGTTTCCGGTGCCGTTGGCAATGCCGATATTCGCGCCGATGGCGAAGTCGGCGAGGTAGGCGATGCCGCCGAGGGCCGAGATGCCGACCACCGCCGGGCTCCACTTTCGGTAACTGCGCGGGGCGAACCGCAGCGTGTAGTCCTCCAGGGTTTCCTTGGCGGCGGCTATTCCGTCTGCGTTCGCCGATCGGGCATCGACATCGACCACGAGGTTCTCCTGTCCCAGTGCACCGCGTTCACGGCGACGGTTCGAAACTCCTGCAGGGATGTGCCCGGGCAATTGCCGATCGATTACGTCGCCGTTACGGCACCCTCACCTGTGGCGGAAGTCACCTGAGGCAGCTACCGGCTGGCATGCGCTCCGGCGACCGCGGCGGAGATCGCATACAACTTTGGCTGTATGTACTAATGCAACCGGCTTCTCCTGGAACTTTGACGGAGTTCGCGCTGGTAGAAGCCTGACCCCTTGTTGTCTTACATACACCTCTGTATGTTTGTGCACAGTTCGACCCGTCGGGTCGACACCAGCCGCGCGTCCTGGCGTGGTGCGCGGCCTGATGTGAGGAGTTCGATGACGAACAAGGTCTACGTCGTCGGCGTCGGCATGACGAAGTTCGAGAAGCCGGGCCGCCGCAAGAACGAGGACGGCAGCGGCTGGGACTACCCGGATATGGCCCGCGAATCGGGCACCAAGGCCCTCGCTGACGCGGGGATCGATTACCGCGAGGTCGAGCAGGCCTACGTCGGCTACGTCTACGGCGAATCCACCTCCGGCCAGCGCGCGGTGTACGAGCTCGGCATGACCGGCATCCCGGTCGTCAATGTCAACAACAACTGCTCCACCGGCTCGACCGCGCTCTACCTTGCGGCACAGGCGATTCGGGGCGGACTGGCGGAATGCACGCTGGCCCTGGGCTTCGAGAAGATGCAGCCGGGCTCGCTGGGTTCGAGCTACGACGATCGCGAACAGCCGATGGCCAAGCATGTGATGGCGCTCGCGGAGATCTCCGAGGTGCTGTTCCCGGTGGCGCCGTGGATGTTCGGCGCGGCGGGCCGTGAGCACATGGTGAAGTACGGCACCACCATCGAGCACTTCGCCAAGATCGGCTACAAGAACCACAAGCATTCGGTGAACAACCCGTATGCGCAGTTCCAGGAAGAGTATTCGCTCGAGGACATCCTGGCCTCGCGGATGATCTACGACCCGCTCACCAAGCTGCAGTGCTCGCCGACCTCCGACGGTTCGGGCGCGGCCATTCTCGCCGGCGAGGCGTTCGTGGACCGGCACAATCTGGCGGCGCAGGCGGTGGAGATCGTCGGGCAGGCGATGACGACCGACTTCCAGTCCAGCTTCGACGGCACCGCCAAGAACCTCATCGGCTACGACATGAATGTGCAAGCGGCCGAGAAGGTGTACGCGCAGGCCGGGCTCGGCCCGGAGGACTTCCAGGTCATCGAGCTGCACGACTGCTTCTCCGCCAATGAGCTGCTGACCTACGAGGCGCTCGGCCTGTGCAAGGAGGGCGAGGCCGGCCGGCTCGTCGACGACGGGCTGACCACCTACGGCGGCAAGTGGGTGGTGAACCCGTCCGGCGGCCTCATCTCCAAGGGACATCCTTTGGGCGCAACGGGTTTGGCGCAGTGCAGTGAGCTCACCTGGCAGCTGCGCGGCACCGCCGACAAGCGGCAGGTCGACAATGTCACCGCCGCGCTGCAGCACAATATCGGGCTCGGCGGCGCGGCCGTCGTCACCGCTTATCAGCGCGCCGACCGCTGAACACCGGCGCGAAATCTCTTACATCACACTCACACTCGACGAGGAGCAGTAGTCATGGGACATATCGAAGCCAGTAAGGACCTCAGTGCAACCCCCGAGGCGCTGTGGGCTGTCGTCTCCGATCCGCAGACCTGGGACAAGTGGTTCTCCATCCACGAGCGCTGGCTGGAGGAGCCGCCGGCCGCGCTGGCGCCGGGTTCCAAGCTGGTCGCCAAGATCCTCATGCTGGGCATGGCCAATAAGATCGAGTGGGTCGTCGAGAGCGTCGACACCCCGAATCGCCTGGTGCTCAGTGGTACCGGCATGGCGGGCGTGAAGGTGCAGTTCGCCTTCGACATCCAGCCCGAGGGCGCCGGCAGCAAGTTCTCGGTCTCCGGCGACTTCGAGGGCGCGCTCATCAAGGGTGCGCTGGGCAAGGCTGTGGAGAAGGACGGCCTGAACCAGCTCGACAAGACGCTCACGGCTCTCGACGCGCTGGCGACGGCGGCCTGAGATGGCCGGTACCACAGTCGAATTCGACCCGAGCGGACTGAACGTCTGGTCCGATGAGGAGCCCTTCGAGGTCACCGGTGAGCGCATTGCCGAATACGCGGCCGCTACCAATGATCCCATCGAGGCGCACCTGAAAAGTGTTGTCGCACCGCCGATCTTCGGCATCGTCCCGGTCTTCGAGGCCATGATGATGCCGGTGCTCGAGGTGGTGCCGATGGATATCTTCGGCCGGGTGGTGCACGGGGAGCAGGACTTCCACTTCCACCGTCCGATCCGTCCCGGTGACAAGCTGTCCTCGCGGGCCAAGGCCATCGGTTACGAGGGCAAGGACAACGGCTCCACCATCACCATTCTCATCGAATGCCGGGCGCAGGACGGGGAACTCGTCAACGAGCAGTACCTGACGGCGTTCTTCCGCGGGGTGAACGCGGGCCCGAAGGTCGGTGACGGTGCGCCGTCGCACCGGTTCGATTCGGCGCTGGCCGGGCAGTCACCGGCGGCGGTGGTGCCCGCGCACGTGGATCTCGACCAGACCTTCCGCTATGCGCCCGCCTCCGGTGATCCGGTGCCGCTGCATCTGGACGAGCAGGTCGCCAAGGATGCCGGTCTGCCGGGCATCATCGCGCACGGCCTGTGCACCATGGCCATGTCCTCGTGGGCGGTGCTGGGCGAGGTGGCCGATTCGGATGTGGCGCGGCTGCGGCGATTTGCCGTGCGCTTCTCGAAGATGGTCTTCCCCGGTGACGATCTGCAGACGCGCATCTGGCGGACCTCGAGCGAGGGCGGCGAGACCACGTACGCCTTCGAGACCGCTCGCGGCACGGATCTGGTGCTGACCGACGGCCTGGCCGTCATCGCCGACTGAATACTTTCCGACTCTGTAGAGGGAGCAAACAATGGGTGCACTGGAGGGACGGGTCGCCGTCATCACCGGCGCGGGCCGCGGTATCGGGCGTGAGCACGCGCTGCTGTTCGCGCGCGAGGGCGCCGCGGTGGTCGTGAACGACCTGGGCGGCAGCAATGCCGGTGAGGGCGCCGACGACGGCCCCGCGCACGAGGTGGTGAACGAGATCATCGCCGCAGGGGGGCGGGCGATCGCGAACACCGACAGCGTCTCGGACTGGCAGGGCGCGAAAAACCTTGTCGATCAGGCTGTCTCGGAGTTCGGGCGGCTCGATGTGGTAGTCAACAATGCGGGCATCCTGCGCGATGCCTTCGTGGCCGGCATGGACGAGTCGCAGTGGGATTCGGTGATCGCCGTGCACCTCAAGGGGCATGCGGCGGTGCTGCACCATGCCGCCGCGTATTGGAAGGACCAGTCCAAGGCGGGCAATCAGCCCACCGCCGCGGTGATCAATACCGCGTCCGCCTCGGGCACCACGGTGCCCAATGCCGGGCAGGCCAATTACGGTGCGGCCAAGGCCGGTATCGCGGCGCTCACCCTGGTCGCGGCCGATGAACTGGCCCGCTACGGGGTGCGCGTCAATGCCATCGCGCCCATCGCCCGCACGCGTCTGACCCTGGCCACGCCGGGTATGGGCGCCATGATGGCGGCCGAGGCGGAGGCGGTGGAAGAGGGCGGTTTCGATGCCTTCAGTCCGGCCAATATCTCCCCGCTGGTGGCGTATCTTGCCACCGAGAAGTGTCCGATCAACGGCAAGGTTTTCGCGGTGCAGGGCGGCGCCATCTCCGAGCTCGCGGGCTGGCACGACGTGAAAACCATTGAGACCGAAGGCCCCTGGCTGATCGACGATATCGCCGACCAGCTGCCCTGATCCACGGCGCCTTTGTCACAACAGTCTGGAGAACAACGATGTTCGAGTGGTCCGAGACCGATGAGATGATTCGCGACGCGGTGCGCAGCTTCATCGACAAGGAGATCCGTCCGAATCTGGCGGCGCTGGACAGCGGCGAGATGCTGCCGTATCCGATTGTCCGGAACCTGTTCGCCCAGTTCGGAATCGACGCCCTGGGCGGGGAGGCCATCGGCAAGATGCTGGCCCGGCAGCGCAAGAAGGAAGCGGCGTTGGCGGCCGGGGAACCGTTGCCGGAGAAGAAGGAACGCGCCTCCGGCGACGGCGGCCCGTTCTCCGGGCAGGAATCGATGATGGCGGTGCTCATCAGTGAACTGTCCGGGGTGTGCATGGGCCTGGTCACCGCCATGGGCGTGAGCATCGGTCTCGGGGCCACCACCATCATGTCGCGCGGCACGCTCGCTCAGAAGGAGCGCTGGCTGCCCGATATCGTGACCATGAAAAAGGTTGCGGCGTGGGCGATTACGGAACCGGACTCGGGCTCGGACGCCTTCGGCGGTATGAAGACGTATGTGCGCCGCGACGGTGACGACTACCTGCTCAACGGGCAGAAGACGTTCATCACCAACGGTCCCTACGCCGATACCGTGGTCGTCTACGCCAAGCTGGACGAGGGCGACGGCGTCGGCAAGCGCGACCGCAAGGTGCTGACCTTCGTGCTGGACAAGGGCATGGAGGGCTTCACCCAGGGCAAGCCGTTCAAGAAGATGGGCTTGCACGCCTCGCCCACCGGGGAACTGTTCTTCGACAATGTGCGGCTGTCGCGGGACCGGCTGCTCGGGGAGACCGAACAGCATGAGGGCGGTGACGGAAGGGAAAGCGCCCGTTCGAGTTTCACCGCCGAACGCATCGGCGTCGCATTCATGGCGCTGGGCATCGTGAACGAATGCCATCGGGTCTGCCTGGACTACGCCAAGAATCGCAAGCTGTGGGGTCAGGAGATCGGCCGCTTCCAGCTGGTGCAGTTGAAGCTGGCCAAGATGGAGATCGCCCGGATGAATATCGAGAACATGGTGTTCAACGTCCTCGAGCGTGGCCGCGCCGGTAAGTCGCCGTCACTGGCCGAGGCGTCCGCCATGAAGCTCTACTGCTCGGAGACCGCCACCGATGTCGCCATGGAGGCGGTGCAGCTCTTCGGCGGAAACGGCTACATGTCCGAATACCACGTCGAACAGCTCGCCCGGGACGCCAAGTCACTGATGATCTACGCCGGCAGCAATGAGATTCAGGTGACCCACGTCGCCAAGGGCCTGCTCGCGCAGTAGAGCACGGCGGAACACGAAGTTCCGCTACGGCTTGCGGGCCATGGCGCAGGCGATGAGTTGCTCCCAGACCGATAGTCCCGGGGCGGGTGCGCCGATGCGTGGTACGTCTTCTGCCTCGGGAGGGGTTTCCGGGGCGGTGGGCCGCCACAGTGTGCACGGGACCAGTCGGGGTTCCAGGATGTCGAGATCGCCGAAGAGGTCCAGGATCTCGTCCTCGCTGCGCCAGCGGCCGCGGCCGAAGGTGCTCTGCAGCTTCTGCTCCGCGGTCTGGGTCTCCTCATTGTGCCCGGAGCGGAAATGCGAGATGTAGACCAGACTTCCGGGCTGTATGCGCTCGGACCAGTAGCGCACGACCTCGCCCGGCTTCTCGTCGTCGTTGAGGTGGTGCAGGGTCGCGCTGAAGATGATGCCCACCGGCTGGTCGAAATCGATGAGCCGGACGACCTCCGGATCGTTCCGAATGTCTTCCGTGTCACGCAGATCCGCCTGGATCACCGTGGTGGTCTCGTGATTGGCCAGCAGTGCCCGCCCGTGCGCCAGCACGATCGGATCATTGTCGACGTACACCACCCGGGCATCGGGAATCAGCTGCTGCGCGATCTGGTGCACATTGTCGGCCGTCGGCAGGCCGCTGCCCATATCCAGGAACTGCGTGATGCCGAGCTGCGTCATCTCGCCCACCGCGCGCACGAGCGCCTGCCGATTGGCGAAGGCGATCGCCACCGAACCGGGCAGGTCGTTCTTGAAGTAGTCGCCGACCTCCCGATCGACGGCGTAATTGTCCTGCCCGCCGAGCAGATAGTCGTACACCCGCGCGATGCTCGGTTTGGATTGGTCCACCGGCATGTGGTCGGTCATCTGTGGACATTCCCCCCAATGCTTCAGACAGCGCGCAGACGGGTGCGGCTGGCGTAGACGTGCTCCGCGATGAGCGTGGCAATGCGGTCGGGCGCCTCCAGCATGGGGACGTGACCCACATCGTGTACCAGAATACGGTCTGCGGAATCCGGGAGCTCCTGAAGGAAGCGCTTGGCGTACGCGCGGTAGGGAATGACCCGGTCGTTTTCGCACATGAGCAGGCGCACAGGTGTTTTCAGATCCGACAGATCCTCCAGATCGGGGGCGCGCAGCACGCCCGCGATGAGCGGCAGCATGGCCCGGCAGTGCAGCGACGAGGTGATGGCGGCCTCGATGGCGCGGCGCGGGGCGGCCGCGGTGTTCTTGCTCAGGATCATGGCCACCGCCTGCCGCACCGGCGCGCTGAAGGCCAGCAGATCGGGCAGATATCTGCCGACCTCCACCAGCGGCACCAGCGACAGGAACTTCAATCCCACCCGAACCTGCAGGGCGGAAGGGGTTTGCCAGCCGCCTGCCGGGGCGATCGCGGTGAGCGTGCGGGCCCGGCCGCGCCGCGCCAGCTCGAAGCCCACCCAGCCGCCGAGCGAATTTCCCGCGATATGACAGGTGCGCCAGCCCAATTCGTCCAACTGGTCTTCGACCCGGTCGGCAAGGGCACTGACATCCAGGTACCAGCCGTCGAGTTCGGGACCGCCCCAGTGTCCGGTGAAGGCCGGAGCGAACACCTCGCAATGGGACGACATCCGCTGTGCCACCTGCTCCCAGCAGTGTGGCGACATCATGAACCCGTGCAACAGGAGCAGGGGATCACCGGAGCCGGTGTGAATGGCACGCATGGGCGCGAGCGGGACGGTGGGCTTGTCGGTGCCTGACGTCATCGTCATCACCCCTTCCCGGACCTCGATGTCCGTGGAGAAGTAGGTATAGCGGCATTGTACGGTCGTGGGGTGCCCAAAATCCTCAGCACGGTAAACGTCAATGGAGTGCGCGCCGCGGCCCCCAAGGGACTGCTCGCCTGGCTAGCGGTCACCGAGGCCGACATCATCTGCCTGCAGGAGACGCGGGCGACCGATGAGCAAACGCGTAGCGCACTGGCGCCCGCGCTCGATGCCGGATGGTTCCTGACCCATGCCGAACCCGGTATCAAGGGCCGCGCCGGGGTGGCGATCCTGTCCCGCCGGGCGCCCGATGCCGTGCGCGTCGGCGTCGGTCTCTATCAGGACGGAACCTGGTGTGCCGTCGAAGAATTCGCCGCGCTGGGGCGCTACGTCGAAGCGGACTTCGACGAGCTCACTGTGGCCAGCGT
Organism: Nocardia sp. NBC_01327; assembly: GCF_035958815.1. Lineage (NCBI taxonomy): Bacteria > Bacillati > Actinomycetota > Actinomycetes > Mycobacteriales > Nocardiaceae > Nocardia > Nocardia sp. NBC_01327. Next base: position 1,744,361 of record NZ_CP108383.1, read on the forward strand.
GTACGTGCACACCGGTGAGGCCGACACCCCGATGCAGGACGAGAAGTACCGTTTCCTCGATGCCCTCGGCGCGCGCATGACCAGCATCGGCCGCGACTTCGTCATCAGCGGCGACTGGAATGTCGCGCACACCGAACTCGACATCAAGAACTGGAAGGGCAACGTCAAGAACTCCGGCTTCCTGCCGCAGGAGCGCGCCTGGGTGTCGTCCATGCTGGCCGCCGGATACGTGGACGTGGTCCGCCTGCTGCACCCGGATGTGCCCGGCCCCTACAGCTGGCACTCCTACCGCGGCCGCGCCTTCGACAATGACGCCGGCTGGCGCATCGACTATCAGCTGGCCTCCGGCGATATCGCCACCCGGGCCAAACAGGCGGTGGTGGAGAAGGCCGCCACCTACGCCGAGCGCTGGTCCGACCACGCTCCGGTCACGGTGCAGTACCGGTGAAGATCTCCTCGCGGACGCGCGCCTGGCTGCTGCTGGGCGGCGCGCTGATCATGGTGCTGGTCGCGGTGCTCGTCTCGCGCGGCGGCGATCACGCCGCGACGACGAGCAGCGCCAAGGTGACCACCACGGTCGCCGGAAAGACCACGACCGCAGCCAAACCGGGCCCGCGCGCCACCGCGCCCGGCGCGGTGGACGAGCCGACGCACGCGGCCGGTGTACCCGATCGCGCCTACCAGACCCTGATCGAGATCGACGCCGGTCGCTGGCCCGGCTCCGCCAATTCCCCTGGGACACATGGCGGAGACACCTGGATGAACCGCGGCGGCAGTCTCCCCGCACAGGATTCGAGCGGCAAGAAGATCTCCTATCAGGAATGGGACGTCAATCCGAAGAAGCCGGGCCAGGGCCGCGACGCCCAGCGCATCATCACCGGCAGTGACGGTTCCGCCTACTACACCGGCGACCACTACAACACCTTCACCAAAATGCGCTGAATGGCCAAATCGCGCGCGCTTCACGAGGATGCGCTGTTGACGTGCTCTCGGATGGGAGAGTCTCCAGCCCTCACGGGCCGTGCTTTCTGCTTCGCTGACGATTGCCCGCCCGGAAGGTTCCGTTGAGGTCTTACATCGTCTCCACAGACTGTCACCGCCCGTCCGGCGGCCAGAATGTTCATCGCAGCGTTCACGTCCCGGTCGTGGGATGCGTTGCAAGTACTGCATGTCCACACCCGCACGTCCAGCGGAAGGCGCTCCGCGAGCGCACCACACGCGGAGCATCGCTTCGACGAGGGAAACCATCGATCAATAGTGACCACTTCGCGCCCGTACCAGTTGGCCTTGTACTCCAACATGGTTCGGAATTCGCGCCACGATGCGTCGGAGATGGAGCGGGCGAGGTTTCGGTTTCGGACCATGTTGTGCACCGACAAGTCCTCGATCACGAGCGTTTGGTTCTCACGCACGAGCCGAGTCGTCACATTGTGGAGATAGTTTCGTCGTCGGTCGGCAACGCGGGCGTGGATGCGCGCCAGCCTGCGGCGGGCTTCGTTTCGATTCGCACCGTCGCCGGGTGCCTTGCGGGTGAGTCTTCGCTGCGCTCTGGCCAGTCGGGCGCGGTCGCGCAGTTCATGTTTCGGGTTCGGGACCTTCTCGCCCGTGGACAGTGTGAGCAGGCTGTGCAGGCCGGCATCGATGCCGACCGTCGAGTCTGTCGGTGGCAGGGGCCGCACCTCCTGGTCTTCGCACAGCAGAGACACGAACCATCGCCCTGCGCTGTCGCGAGACACCGTCACTGTCGACGGCGGCACACCTTCAGGAAGCGGTCGCGACCAGACGATATTCAATGGCGCAGTCATTTTGGCCAGAGTGAGCTGCCCGTCTCGGTAGCGAAATGCACTGCGGGTGTACTCCGCGCTCGCGCGGGACTTCTTGCAGGACTTGAATCTTGGATAGCTGGAGCGCTTGTTCCAAAATGCGATGAACGCCGTCTGGAGGTGCCGCAACGTCTGTTGCAGTGGTACTGCGGCAACGTCATTCAGAAACGCGAGCTCCTCGGTATGTTTCCACAGTGTCAACATCGCCGAGGTGTCGTTGAACGTGACTCTCTCTCCATGCCGGCTCCACGCCTCGTCCCGCGCCTCCAGTGCGAGGTTGTAGACCTTTCGTATGCAGCCGAACGTTTGCGACAGCTCAGTCGCCTGTTCTTCGGTTGGATAGAAGCGGAATTTGAACGCCCGCTTCACTGCAGCGGAACCCATGGGAAGCAAAATAGCACGTATGTTCGAGTATTTTCGAGGATTCGGTCGTCTGACACCGCCCAGCTGTTTGTGGGCATGACTCCAGAGGGGTTTTGATGAACGCGCAGGTTGCCATCCCGCTGACGCAATTCCTCGTAAATGAGACGGCGTCCGATGTCATATCCACCGGCTCGGCTCGATCGGCGGCAGAACCCCCGCAAGCGTTGGGCGTGCTGCCGGTGGGGGCGGCCGAATTCTCGGGTGTGCGTGGGCAAATGCCCGCGGGATATCTGTCGCGGGAGTTGCGGGGGCGGAAGATGCGCACGGTGGCAGAGGTTTTCGACGAGTTCGCGGCGGCGTTCCAGTTTCCGTACTACTTCGGGCAGAACAAGGATGCCTTCGATGAATGTCTGCGGGATCTGGACGAATTCGTCGGCCCCGCACAGGGGTACGTGGTGGTGGTGCGCAATGCCGCGCTGCTGCTCACCGAGCAGCCCGAGGAGCGGCGCTGGTTCGCCGAGGCGATGACCGACAGCGCTGGGCACTGGGCCGAGCGCGAGGTGGCATTCCGGGTGGTCCTGCAGGACGCCGCACCCGCCGGAATCGAGGCGGCGGCACTGCGTCTGGGATAGCGGGTCGGCAGGGTCCGGGGGAGACCGGCCGCAAAGGCGGATTCATCGGACCTTCCCGCTCCGTTCACCTTCCCGCGTATCTGTGTGTGGCAGGCGCTGCAATGGTCACGCTATTGCGATCGCAGCCTGACGCGATCGAATGATCCGGGAGGTCCCATGCATGCCCCGTCTCGCCGCCGCTTCGGCAGGCGAAGTCGCACCGCTGCCGCGTTCACCGCGCTGGTGGCGCTGAGCGCGACCGCGTGCTCCGGTTCCTCGGGGCAGTCGGCCGCCGAGACCGCGACGCCGATCAAGCACATCGTGGTGATCTTCCAGGAGAACGTGTCCTTCGATCACTACTTCGGCACCTACCCGAAGGCCGCGAACACCGACGGCACCCCGTTCACCGCGCTGCCGAACACACCGGCGGTGGACGGGCTCACCCCCGATCTGCTGACCAAGAACCCCAACAAGTTCCAGCCCCAGCGGCTCGGCGGCCCGAACCAGCAGATCACCTGCGATCAGGACCACGAGTACAAGGACGAGCAGGCCGCGTTCGACGGCGGCAAGATGGACAAGTTCGTCGAGCACACCGAAATGGCCGCGTGCAAGCCGCCGACCTTCGGCGCGCCCGGCATGGTGATGGACTATTACGACGGCAATTCCGTGACCGCGCTGTGGAATTACGCGCAGCACTACGCGATGAGCGACAACTCCTACGGCACCACCTTCGGACCCTCGGCGGTCGGCGCGGTGAACCTGGTCTCGGGCCAGACCCACGGCGTGACAAAGGAATTCATGCCCGGCGGCAAGCCGTTCCCCGCCATCGACGTGCTGGAGCAGGCGGGCAACGGCCAGGGCACCCTCACCGACGACCCGCAGCCCCTCGGCGACGATTGCTCGAGCCGCGACCAGGTCCAGATGACCGGCACCAATATCGGTGACCTGCTGAACAAGAAGAACATCAGCTGGGGCTTCTTCGAGGGCGGCTTCAAGCCCACCGCGACCACCGACGGCAAGGCCGTCTGCGGCGCCAACCACGTGGTCGGCCCGATGCTCGGCGGCACCGGCAAGACCGGCGACCGCGCGTTCGACACCAAGGACGACTACATCCCGCACCACGAGCCGTTCCAGTACTACGCGCAGACCGCGAACCCGCACCACCTGCCGCCCACCGCGGTGGACAAGATCGGCCAGAGCGATCAGGCCAACCACCAGTACGACCTGTCCGACTTCTGGTCGGCCGCCGATTCCGGCCACCTGCCCGCGGTCAGCTACCTGAAGGCCGCCGGCTACCAGGACGGCCACGCCGCCTACTCCGATCCGCTGGACGAGCAGCAGTTCCTGGTCGAATCCATCAACCACCTGCAGAAGCTGCCGGACTGGAAGGACACCGCGGTCGTCATCGCCTACGACGACTCCGACGGCTGGTACGACCACAAGTCTTCCCCCGCGGGCCTGTCCTCCAGCTCGCCCGACGACATCCTGAGCGGCCCGAGTGCCTGCGGTGACGTAGACGGCAAGCACGCCACCTACCAGGGCCGCTGCGGTTACGGCCCCCGCCTGCCGCTGCTGGTGATCTCCCCGTACGCCAAATCCAATTACATCGACCACTCGGTCACCGATCAGACCTCGGTGCTGCGCTTCATCGAGGACAACTGGAAAACCGGCCGCATCGGCGACGACTCCTACGACGCCCGCGCCGGAGCCCTGGACCCGATGTTCGATTTCTCGTCCCCGGCCCAGCCCACGTTGGTCCTGGACCCGAAGACCGGTACTAGGAACTGACCGAATCCCGTTGACCGCCCGGCCTTTTCATCCGAAGAGGCCGGGCGTTTTCGGTGTTCTACGGGCTGGTCAGGGGCGCAATCGCGCGGCCATATCTTCGCCGAGCAGAACGAAGATGTCGGTGGTGTGGTCGATGAGGTCGTCTCGGGTCATCGGGAGATCACCTTGCAGCCAGGCGGTGAGGGTTTGCACGAGGCCGCCGACCAGATACGTTGCGCGGAAGCTGATTACGGGGTCCGGCTCGGCGTCGGTCAGCCCGTAGAAGTCGATGCCTTCCGCGGCAACGAGATTGGCGAAGGCGCGGATGGTGTGCACGGTGCGGGTCCGCAGTTCGGGGGTCGCGGAGCTGACGACCAGGGCGACGCGGGCCTTGCGGGGGTCGTCGGTGAGGACGTGGATGCCCGCGGTGATCGCGGCGTGCGCTTTGCCCCGCGTGCTGCCGGGGGCGGTGTGCAGTGCGTGCAGCAGGGCGCCGGCCAGCTCCTCGGCAATGGTGTCGAACAAGGCCGACAGCACGGCGTCGCGGCTGTCGAAATTCTCGTAGTAGTAGCGCTCGTTGAGGCCCGCGCCGGTGCAGAGGGCGGCGACCGTCAGTTTGTCCACACCCTGCGCGCCGAGGATGTCGAGCGCGGCGTCGAGCAGGGCGGTGCGGCGCTGTGTGCGGCGTTCGGCCGCCGAGATGCCGCCGTAGGTCCGTTGCCCGGTCACGGGTCGATTCTGGCACGGCGGCAATTCTGGTAGTAGGTCTTGCCAGAAATCACTATCTGGGGGACCCTGTTTCCAGATGCGGTGTGCCGCGTCACACCCTTGCTTCAGGAGGCAACGATGCCTGCACAGACCGGTTACTTCTCCGACGATTCGATGATTCGGCGCGTGATGCGCAAGCGGGCGGTGGGACTCACCTACGGGCAGCGCGCCCTGGTCATCGGGGCCGTGCACCCGCTGCTCTACGTCGGGACCGCCGAGAACACCCAGCATCGCACCACGCCGTATACGCGACTCGCGCTCACCGGCAAGCTCTTCGAAGCCGTCTCCCTGGGCACCCGCGAAGAAGCCGACCGGGCCCGCTCTTTCACCCGCAAACGCCACAGCACGGTCGAGGGCGCACTGCCCGAGGACGCGGGACAGCGCAATCCGGCGGGCACCCGCTACTCCACGCACGATCCGCACCTCATGTTCATGACCATGGCCTTCACCCTCGACTCCGCCGAAGTCATGCACGATCTGCTGGTCCGCAAGCTCACCCCCGGCGAGCGCGAAGGTCTCTACCAGGACTACTGCCGCTGGGGTGAACTGTTCGGCATGCCGCGCGAGGCCGCGCCGGCCACCTACGCGCAGTTCCGGCGCGACTACGACGCCTACCTCGCCTCCGACGAGGTGTTCCTCACCGACGAGGCCAAACTCGTCGGCGCGTACCTCATGGGCCAGCGTGTCGCGTACCCCATGCCGATGCCTATTCAGCAGGCCCTGGGCGGATTCTCGCTCCTGGTGCAGGGCAGCCTTCCGCCGCGCATTCGCGAGATGTACGGCCTGAGCTGGGGCATGCGCGAGGAGATCGCCTGCCGCGGCCTGGCCCAGGCGGTCCGCACCGCGCACATTTCCCCGCCGCTCGCGCCCAAACTGCTGCGCGGCTCGCTGACCGGGCCGAGCTATCCGCTCTACCGCCTCGCGACACGCCGCGAGCAGCGCCTGATCAGCGCCGGTCGGCCCAGCATGCCGGGGGTCGATCCGCGCAACTGGGTGGCCAGACATTCGGCGTGAGCCGCATGCGAAGATCAGGGCATGTCGAGTCCTGAGCCCTCCGCCGAACGCAAGCAGCGGGTCCTGTCCGGTATCCAGCCGACCAGCGATTCGTTCCACTTCGGGAACTACCTTGGCGCCGTGCAGTATTGGGTGCGGCTGCAGGACGAATTCGACGCCTTCTACTTCATTCCCGACCTGCACGCCATCACCGTGCCGCAGGATCCGAAGGAACTGCGCAAGCGCACCAAGGTCTCCGCGGCGCAGCTGCTGGCCCTGGGCGTCGACCCCAAGAAGTCGACGCTGTTCGTACAGAGCCAGGTGCCCGAGCACGCCGAACTGACCTGGGTGCTGAACTGCCTCACCGGCTTCGGCGAGGCCAGCCGGATGACCCAGTTCAAGGACAAGTCGGTCAAGCAGGGTGCGGAGAACGCGACCGTCGGCCTGTTCACCTATCCGGTGCTCATGGCCGCCGATATCCTGCTCTACCGCCCGCAGCTGGTGCCGGTCGGCGAGGATCAGCGCCAGCACCTGGAGCTGACCCGAAATCTGGCCCAGCGCTTCAACACTCGGTACAAGAAGACCTTCGTGGTGCCGGAGGCGCATATCGTCACCGGCACCGCCAAGATCTACGACCTGCAGGATCCGACCGCCAAGATGAGCAAATCGGCCTCCTCGGACGCCGGTCTGCTCAATCTGCTCGACGATCCCAAGATCTCGGCCAAGAAGATCCGTTCCGCGGTCACCGATACCGGGCGCGAGATCCGCTACGACCCGGAGACCAAGGCGGGCGTGAGCAATCTGCTGGTCATTCTGAGCTCGCTCACCGAGACCCCGATCGTCACGCTGGAACAGGACTTCGAGGGCAAGGGCTACGGCGATCTCAAATCCGCCACCGCCGACGCCCTGGTCGAATTCGTCACCCCGCTGCGCGCGAAGGTCGACGAGTTCATGTCCGACCAGACCGAACTCGACCGCATCCTGCGCTCCGGCGCCGATCAGGCCCGCGAGGTCGCGAGCAAGACCCTGGCCCAGGTGTACGACCGCGTCGGGTTCCTCGCCCGCTGACCGCCCCGTAAACCCGGCTGTGGCGAAGGTCGCGATTCGGCCGACGCGCACCGGATTTGCGGTGCGCGTGCCGATGCGGATGCGAGAGTAGAGGTCTGATCAGGGCGTACCGAGCGTTGCGGAGGTAAGCGGTGTTCGGCAAGGTCAAATCCTGGATCGAGCGTGAGGTCCGGAAGCGGCACTGGCTCGATCATGTGGTGCGGGCCGCGGGGCGGTATCAGCGTCAGCGCGGCGACTACTACGCCGCGGGCATTACGTATTTCACTGTGCTGTCACTGTTTCCGCTGCTGATGGTGGGATTCGCGGTCGCCGGATTCGTGCTGTCCCGAAACCCGCACCTGCTCACCGAGATTCAGAACAAGATTGTCGAGAACATTCCCGGCTCGGCCGGCCAGCAGCTCAATGACCTCATCAAAGAGGCGGTCCGCTCGCGCGCCGGGGTCGGCGTCATCGGTCTGGCGACCGGCGCCTACGCGGGGCTCGGCTGGATCGCGAATCTGCGCGCGGCGCTCACCGAACAGTGGGAGCAGCCCAGCAAACCGGGGAACTGGGCGCTGACCAAGCTCTCGGACCTGGGGGCGCTGATCGGATTGTTCCTGGCCATCGGGATATCGATCGGCCTGTCGGTGCTCGCCTCCAGCGGGCTCATCTCGGCGCTGCTGCGGCGCTGGCACATTCACGAATCCACCGCCATCACCCTGCTGCTCACGCTGCTGTCGCTGCTGCTGGCCGTGCTCGCGAACTGGGCCGTCTTCGTCTGGATCATCGCCCGCATGCCCCGGCATCCGGTGACGCTGCGCAGTGCGGCCCGGGCGGCCCTGATCGCGGCGGTGATCTTCGAGGCCTTCAAACAACTCGCCTCGATCATTCTCAAATCGGTGGTGAACGGCCCGGCCGGCGTGGCCTTCGGCCCGATCCTCGGACTCATGGTCTTCAGCTACTTCACCGCCCGCATCATTCTCTTCGCCACCGCCTGGGCGGCCACGGCCACCGAAAACGATGTCCCGGCGGATATTCCGCCGCCCGCCCCGGCCGTCATCGAACCCCGCGGTGCGGGTCCGGGACTTCCGGCCGGAGCGGGTGCGGCGCTGTTCGGTGCGGGAGCGATTGCCGGAGCACTGCTTTCGGCGCGCCGCCGGCGCTGAACGGCGGTCAGCGCCGGGGGCGGCTCATCCGGCGCGCGCCCGCCAGCAGCACCAGCACCAGAATCACGCCGCCCACGATGAGCGTGATGCGCAGAGTGCTATTGCTCGAACCGGAATCGCCGGAATCCGCCGCGGGTTCCGCCACCGGCGGACGTGCCACCACCACAGTCGAATCCGGTGCCTTCGCTCCCGCGTCGGGCAGGCTGCCGACATTCGATCCGGCGGGCAGCGCGAACGCGTAGTCGAGCAGCTTGGCCGCCTGCTCGTACGGCCGGAACGGCAGCACATCGGCCTTCATCAGCGTGACTTCGAGCCGATGGCCGTTACGCTGCGCGCCCGCGACGAAGGTCTGCCGCGCATCGTCGGTGTACCCGGTCTTACCGCCGAGCGCACCGTCGTATTCGTAGAGCAGGTGGTTGTCGTTCGCGATGGGAAAACCCGGATGATCCTTGTCCTCAGGGTTTTTCGGATCCGCCGGGAATCCCGGGAAGTCGAACTGCTCGGTGTGGATGAGTTCGGCGAACAGCGGAATCGTCATGGCATCGCGGAAGATCGTGGCCAGATCGTAGGCGGAGGTGCTCATCCCCGGGCCGTCCAGACCGGACGGGGTCGCGGCGCGAGTATCCAAGGCGTGCAGGCGTTTCGCCATATCGTTCATCTTGCCCACGGTGGCCTCGTCCCCGCCGAGCTGCGTCGAGACGGCATGCGCCGCATCATTTCCCGACGCCATGATGAGCGCGTGGAACAGCTGTGCGTTGGTGTACTGCCCGCCCGGCCCGATACCCACCCGGGTGCCGTCCGCATTGGCATCGTCCTGGGTGCCGATCACCGTCTTGTTCAGATCCAGCACCCGCAGCGCCACATCCGCCAGCAGCACCTTGATGGTGGACGCGGGCCGATAGCGCCCGTGCGGATCCTTGGCCGCGAGCACCTTCCCGGTATCGAGATCCGAGACCACCCACCCCGTCGCGGAGATCCCCTCCGGCAATTGCGGCGCGCCCGAGGGCAGGATCACACCGCATCCGCCGAGCTGGTCGCCGCCCACCGGCGGGCTCGGAATCGGCAGCGGCTGCGGTGCGGAATCACCCGGCTCGGGCACCTCGGAGGCGTCGATGGGCGGCGGGGGAGCGGTCTTGTTCGGACAGCCGTCGGTATTCGGGGTGGTGAACGGCGTGGTGGTCGTACTGCTCGGCGGTGCTGCCGTCGCCGCGCCGGGTAGCGGCGCGTACACGACCCCGGCCACCGCGGTGAGTCCGGCCGCGAGAGCGGCAGCGGTGATCAGCGAGAGGCGATGCCGGCGGCCGGGGGGACTGGGGTCTTGGCGCGAAAGCCTGCGAATGCTCATCGCTCACGAGCTTAAAGGCGCAACCTGTGGGCAGCCGGGGAGGTCGAGGCGCGTCCCCGCAACGCGACTGCGGGGACGCTGAAAAGTACTGGCCGCCGGTTATTCCGCGGTCTTGGCGACCGGGCAGCCGTGGGCGAGCGGGCCGAGCAGCTTGTTGTTGTCGTAGAAGTGCTCCAGCTCGAGGATGCGCAGATCCTCGCTGACCTTGGCGATGGTGATGCCGGTCATCTCGATGAGCTCACCGGTCGGCTGGTGTCCCTGGTATTCACCGGTGTAGCGACCCCAGTGCCGCCATTTGAAGGTGACGGTCGGCGGGCCGGCCAGTACCTCGAGCACCTCCCAGAAGAAGCCGCCGGGGAAGGCGGTGTGGAAGATGTGGTGCGAGGACTCGAAGGTCTCGCCGCCCGGGTAGTACGGATTGTCGCCGATCAGGATGTTGTAGGAGCCGATCCGCGCGAACTCCTCGGAGTCCTGCCATGCGCCGCCGTTGACCCGGCCGCGGTAGTGCTCGGCCACCAGCGAGACCCAGGTGGCCGGATCCTTCTTGTGCGAGACCTCCATCTCGAAGACCTTCACCAGCTCTTCGACAATGAATTCCAGCGAATCCGGTGCGTGGTCGGTGGTGCGCTCGACCGGCATGACGGTGTGGCTGAGGTGGTAGTCGGGGGCTTCCTCGCGCCAGTCTTCCGGTGCGGCAGCAGCGATTACGGCTTCACGTCCTTGCAGATGCAAGGGAGTTGTCACGGATTCTGTTGCTTGATCGGTCATTTGGTGCCTTACATCTCCAGACCCCTTGCGGGATCTGTTAATTCGTAACTGACCGGATGAAGTTAGCAGCGTTCCGGGTGGCTGTCGCGACAAGAGCTGGACACCAGTCCAGCTGCGTGCGACAGGTTCATGACGCGACAAGTTTTGACAGAGTCTCGCAAATGAGAGACTCTTTCATTATCAAGTTGGAATCAACTGATTGGAACTGTCATGAATGAGCCAGGAGTGCGCCGCTGGCTGGCCCTGGGCGCTTTGGCGCTCGCCATGCTGACCATCGGGCTCGACGTCACCGTGCTGACCGTCGCGCTACCGACCCTCGCCGTCGACCTGCACGCCGATACCGGCGCGCTGCAGTGGTTCAGCAGCGCCTACACCCTCGCCCTCGCGGCGGTCATGCTCCCCGCGGGCGCCCTCGGCGACCGGTACGGGCGGAAGAAGATCCTGCTCGCGGCACTGCTGCTGTTCGGCGCGGCCTCCCTCGCCTGCGCCTTCGCGGTCTCCTCCGGGCAGCTCATCGCCGCCCGCGTCGTACTCGGCGTCGCGGCCGCGGCCATGATGCCGCTGTCCATGTCGGTCCTGCCGGGCCTGTTCCCCGATCCCGCGGAACGGCAACGCGCACTGACCATCTGGATCACCTCCACCGCCATCGGACTCCCGCTCGGCCCGATCGTGGGCGGCTGGCTGCTGCAGAACTTCTGGTGGGGTTCGGTATTCCTGCTGAACGTGCCGCTGGTTGTCATCGGGGCGACCGCGGTGGCGCTGCTGGTCCCGGAATCGCGCAGCGGCAGCGTCTTCCGCATCGATCTGGCGGGCATCGCGCTCTCGGCGACCGGAATGCTCGGCCTCACCTACGGTTTCATCCGGCTCGGCCAGGAGGGCTGGGGCAACGGGCTGGGCTGGGCGGTCGTCGCGGCGGGGGTGGCGCTGCTCGGCGGCTTCATCCTGTGGCAGCGGCGCGCCGAGCATCCGCTGGTGGATCTCGGACTCTTCACCGCACCCGGATTCCGCTGGGGCACCGTCTATATGGTCATCATCAACTTCGCCATGTTCGGCCTGTTCTTCACCATGCCGCAGTACTTCCAATCGGTGCTCGGCACCGACACCCTGGGCAGCGGACTGCGCCTGCTACCGCTCATCGGCGGACTGCTGGTGGGCACCCGGGTGGTGGACAAGCTGCTGCCGAAGGCCGGAATGCGGGTGGTGCTCACCGCCGGATTCGCCTTCCTCACCGCCGGACTCGGCATGGCCGCGCTCATCACCGTGGATCGGCCCTACGGCTTCGCGGCCGCGGCCCTGGTGCTGGTCGGCATCGGCATGGGCTTCGTCATGCCCGCCTCCATGGGCCTGGCCATGAGCGATCTCAGCCCCGACCGCGCGGGCTCCGGTTCGGCCCTGCTGCAGGCGCTGCGGCAGGCGGCCGGCACCATCGGCGTCGCCGTACTGGGCACCGTGCTGGCCACCCAATACCGTTCCAGCCTCGGCGATCTCAATCACGAACCGCTCTCCGACGGCGTCAATGCCGGAGTGGGCGCGGCACGCGCACTCGGTGATCCGGCCGTGCTCGCGCAGGTGCGATCCGCGTTCGTCGACGGGATGAGCGTCATGATGTGGGTCTGCGCGGGCGTGGCACTGGCGGCCACCGCACTGGCCCTGCTGCTCACCCGGAATCGGCCGGCCGCGCCGGAGCTCACGCCCGATGCTGCACAATCGGTTCATGTCGGCTGAGCCCAAGCACACCACCATCCCGGCCGGGGCCAAGAGCGCCCCGGCCGGGATCGGCCTGCGGGAACGCAAGAAGGAACGCACCCGGCGCACCATTCGCACCGAGGCGTTCCGGCTCTTCCGCGAGTACGGCTACAACGAGACCACGGTCGAGCAGATCGCCGAGGCGGCCGATATCTCGCCGAGCACCTTCTTCCGGTACTTCCCGTCCAAGGAACAGGTGGTGCTGGCCGACGACGTGGACCCCATCATGATCCGGGCCATCGAGCGGCAACCACTGGATATGCCGGTCCTGGCCGCCCTCCGCCAGGCGGTCATCGACTCCTTCGAGGAAATGGATCCGGAGCTGTTCGCCTTCGAACAGGAGCGGGTCGATATGGTCTATTCGATTCCGGAGCTGCGCGGTGCCATGGCCCGGGAGTTCGAGCGCAATATCGCCCTCATGGCCGGTGTGATCGCGCCTCGATTGGGCCGCAGCACCGACGATTTCGAGATCCGCGCGCTGGTCGGTGCGATGACCGGGGCCATGTTCGGAATTGTCGGTACGTCCGGGCGGGTGCCCTTCGACCGGGATCTGATCGTGCGGGTCATCGACTTCCTGGCGGCCGGAATGCCGCTCTAGACAGGCTGTTCCAGTAGTCCCGAGACGACCTCGTCGTCCACCGTGGCGAAGAAACCACCCACCACATCCTCGATTTCGGCAATGGAGTCGGCGCAGTACAGCACCGGCTGATAGTGCGTGATGTCGTAGACGGCGGTGCCCATCTCCTGAATGCGCAACGGCCGCAACCGCGCATCGCGGAACTCCTCGATCTCGCCGAACGAGGAGAGCAAACCGGCTCCGTAGCAACGGACTTCGCCGTGCTCGCGCACCACGCCGAACTCCATCGAGAACCAGAAGACATCGGCCAGGAATTTCAGGGCCCGCTCGGAGGTGAGGCGGCCGACGGCCGCACCCGCCATCTCGTACAGCGCGGCGAAGCGCGGGCTCGCCAATTGATTGGCGTGGCCGAGGATTTCGTGGACGGCATCCGGCTCCGGGGTGTACAGCGGGGCCGAATGATGGCGAATGTACTGGGTGGAGTGGAAGATCCGATCCGCGAAGGAACCGAAGAACTCGCGCAGCGGCACCAGGCCGGCGGCCGGGGCATAGCGGAAACCGGTGAGCGGGAGCAGATTCGCCGTCACCTCGTCCAGCTGCGGAATGTGATCGGTGGGTAGTGCGAGCCGCTGCGCCGCCTCGATCACCTCGGTGCAGGCGTAGCGCGCACGCTTACGCGCCAATTCGGCGGAGACGATCCGCCACACCCCCTGCTCCTCGGCGGTGTAGTCGATCTGCGGCACCGGCGCGCCCGGCCGGTAGTCCAGGGCCAGGGCGGCGATCGCATTGCGGCGGGTGCGGTACAGCCGATCGTGCACGCCCGGATGCTCATCGCTCAAATGCACCGTCACATCGCCGTCGGCCCCCTGGGTGACCGGCGAATACAGCTGCGCCTCGGTGAACATGCCTTGATGCAATCACCGCCGTGTGATTCAGACAACAAACACCCGCTCAGCTCAGCAGATTGCTTAGCTGAGCGGGTGACATATGACGAGCGACGGCCCGTTTTGCCAGTGCCACTGCGCATTCGATGCAGTAGGGCGGGGCGTACTCGAGAGGTCCGGTGCCGCGCGGACTCGGCGCTGCGCGGGGCCGGGCGATAGCTACGGCGAAGGCCGCCCGCATTGCAGTGCGGGCGGCCTTCGGAGTCGTGCTACCGGATTGCAGTCCGGGTTCCGATCAACGCGGGGCGTTGGCCGGATCGAGCAGTGTAGGAGTGCGGCCCTCGCGGTGCGCCTGGCGGGCGTCCTCGAGGAACTCGCGTGTGAACAGTGCCGACAGTACGGCGATACCGCCGCGGTGGATGCGGAATTCACTGCGCTCGGCGGCGCCGACCAGGCGGATGACACGGCCCGCGGCGTCCTTCGGGCAGGAGAAATCCTTGACCCGGCCGCGACCGGTCCACTCCAGATCGGACTGGATGATGACCGCGTCCTCGGGGACCAGCAGTTTGACCATGGCGTGGTCGAGGTCGGCGTGCACCACGATCTCGTCGTCGCCCTCGATCAGCGGGGAGCGCAGGTCGATGACGACGCTGCCGTAACGGGCCTTGACCTCGAAGTGGCTGGCGGCGGTCCAGTCGCCGAGGCGCTTGGTGGTGCCGTGGTCGGTGTGGATGCGGGTGGTGGTGTTCATCGCGGTGCCTTTCGGAGCGGGTGGAGCGGGTCGGGTTCGCCTGCTCCTCAATAGTCGCACATGTACTAGTTGCAGTGCAACTAGTTTGTGGGAATCTAGTGGTCCGGAACCCAGTAGGATGGGGGCATGACAGCATCGCCGCAGTTCAAACGGTCGCCGGTGGCGATGGCGCTGCTCGGCATCCTGCATATGGAGCCGATGCACCCCTACGCCATCCAGCGCCGCATCAAGGGATGGGGCAAGGACAAGGTCGTCAATGTGGGGCAGCGGGCCGGGCTGTACAAGACCATCGCGCGCCTGCAGGACGCCGGGCTGGTGGCGGTCCGCGAGACCGGCCGCGATCAGCAGTACCCCGAGCGCACGGTCTACGAGATCACCGACGCCGGCCGCGCCGCCTTCACCACCTGGCTGACCGAGATGATCGCGCAACCGCGCAATGAATTCCCCGAATTCCCCGCGGCGCTGTCGTTCCTGATGCTCCTCGGCCCGGACCAGGCGAAGGCGGAACTCGAGCGCCGCATTGTCGCGACGCGCGCCCGCATCGCCGAAATAGACTCCGACGCCGCACAATCCGCGCCGCTCGGCCTACCTCGGATCGTCACCCTGGAGGACGAATACCAGCGCGCCGTCGCCGAAGCCGAACTCCACTGGCTCGAAGCCGTCGTCGCGGACCTCGCAGCGGGCACCCTGACCTGGTCGTGGGAATCGCTTGTCCCGCATGCGGATCAGTCGATCCGCAGCTGAATCATCCTGTAGCACAACAAAAAAAGGCCGCCCGCATCGAAAGATGCGGGCGGCCTTCGGCTTACGGGGGCGAGTGCCGCTCCCGGGGTTTCAGGGGGTACCCTGAGAGTCCCGAGAGTTGTTCTGCGCCTGCCGAGTGCTGCGTCTAGCGTGTGAAGAGCAGTGCGCGCTTCACTTCCTGGATCGCCTTGGTGACCTCGATGCCGCGGGGGCATGCGTCGGTGCAGTTGAAGGTGGTGCGGCAGCGCCACACGCCCTCGACATCGTTGAGGATGTCCAGGCGCTCGCGGGCGCCCTCGTCACGGCTGTCGAAGATGAAGCGGTGCGCGTTCACGATCGCGGCCGGGCCGAAGTAGCTGCCGTCGCTCCAGTACACGGGGCAGGAGGTGGTGCAGCAGGCGCACAGGATGCACTTGGTGGTGTCATCGAAGCGGGCCCGGTCGTGCTGGGACTGGATGCGCTCCATGGTCGGCTGGTTGCCCGTGGTGATCAGGTACGGCTTCACCGCCTTGAAGGCGTCGAAGAACGGCTCCATATCGACCACGAGGTCCTTCTCCACGGGCAGGCCGCGGATGGGCTCGACGGTCATGGTGAGATCCTTGCCGTTCTTCGGCAGCAGATCCTTCATGAGCACCTTGCACGCCAGCCGGTTCACACCGTTGATGCGCATGGCGTCCGAACCGCAGACACCGTGGGCACACGAGCGCCGGAAGGTGAGCGTGCCGTCCAGGTAGGACTTGATGTAGAGCAGCACGTTCAGGAACCGGTCGGTCGGGAGCACGGGGACCTTGAACTCGTCCCAGTGGTTGCCCAGGTCGTTCTCGGGATTGAAGCGCGCGATCTTGACCGTGATCAGGACCGAGCCGGGCGGCACCGGCGCAGGCTTCTGCGGGGCCGCCTTGTCGAGTGTCGCAGTCATCAGTACTTACGCTCCATCGGCTCGTAGCGGGTCTGCACCACCGGCTTGTAGTCCAGGCGGATATCGGAGATCAACTCCGGACCCGTCTTGTAGGCCATGGTATGGCGCATGTAGTTGGTGTCGTCGCGGTTCGGGTAGTCCTCGCGAGCGTGTCCTCCGCGCGATTCCTTGCGGTTGAGCGCACCCACCACGGTGACCTCGGCCAGCTCCAGCAGGAAGCCCAGCTCGAGAGCCTCGAGCAGATCGCTGTTGTAGCGCTTGCCCTTGTCCTGCACGGTGATCCGGGTGTACCGGTCCTTGAACTCGTGGATGTCGTTGAGGACCTGCTTGAGGGTGTCCTCGGTGCGGAACACGCCCGCATTGGCATCCATGGTGGCCTGCAGCTCGCCGCGGATATCGGCCACGCGCTCGTTGCCGTGATCGGACAGGATCAGCGCCAGCCAGTCCTGCACCATCTGCGCCGGGTTCTCCGGCAGCTCGGTGAACTCGCTGCGCTGGGCGTACTCGGCGGCGGCAATGCCGGCGCGGCGGCCGAACACATTGATGTCCAGCAGTGAGTTGGTGCCCAGGCGGTTGGAGCCGTGCACCGAAACACACGCGCACTCGCCGGCGGCGTACAGGCCGGGGACCACATCGGTGTTGTTGGCCAGCACCTCACCGCGAATGCGGGTCGGGATGCCGCCCATGACGTAGTGGCAGGTCGGCATGACCGGCACCAGTTCGGTCACCGGGTCCACGCCCAGGTAGGTGCGGGCGAACTCGGTGATGTCGGGGAGCTTCTCCTCGAGCACGTCCGCCCCGAGGTGGGTTACGTCGATGTAGACGTAGTCCTTGTTCGGACCGGCGCCACGGCCCTCGGCCACCTCGAGCACCATCGAGCGGGCGACGATGTCACGCGGCGCGAGGTCCTTGATGGTGGGGGCGTAGCGCTCCATGAATCGTTCGCCCGACGCATTGCGCAGAATGCCGCCCTCGCCGCGGACCGCCTCGGAGATGAGGATGCCCAGACCCGCGAGGCCTGTCGGATGGAACTGGTGGAACTCCATGTCCTCCAGCGGAAGTCCCTTGCGGAACACGATCGCCATGCCGTCACCGGTGAGGGTGTGCGCATTGGAGGTGGTCTTGTACATCCGGCCCGAGCCGCCGGTCGCGAAGATGATCGACTTGGCGTGGAAGATGTGCAGATCGCCGGTGGCCAGCTCGTAGGCGACCACACCGGTCGCGACCGTACCGCTCATCACCAGGTCGAGCACGTAGAACTCGTTGTAGAACTCCACGTCGTGCTTGACGCAGTTCTGGTACAGCGTCTGCAGGATCATGTGGCCGGTGCGGTCGGCGGCGTAGCACGCGCGACGCACCGGGGCCTTGCCGTGATCACGGGTGTGCCCGCCGAAGCGCCGCTGATCGATCTTGCCCTCGGGCGTGCGGTTGAACGGCAGGCCCATCTTCTCCAGATCGAGCACGGCGTCGATGGCCTCCTTGGCCATGATCTCCGCGGCGTCCTGGTCGACCAGGTAGTCACCACCCTTGACGGTGTCGAAGGTGTGCCACTCCCAGTTGTCCTCTTCCACGTTCGCGAGCGCGGCGCACATGCCGCCCTGCGCCGCACCGGTGTGGCTGCGGGTCGGGTAGAGCTTGGTCAGGACAGCGGTGCGGACGCGGGGTCCGGACTCGATCGCCGCGCGCATGCCTGCGCCACCGGCGCCGACGATGACGACGTCGTACCGGTGCTCCTGAATCGGTCGGGATTCACTCATCGGAGTTGGCCTGTTCCTAACTGATGTTGGGGTCGAAGGTGAAGATCACGTAGGTGCCGGTGACCATGACAAGAATCATGGACACGACCAGCGCGGCCTTCAGCCAGAAGCGGGTGGAGTCCTTGCGCGCGTAATCGTCGATCACGGTGCGCAGGCCGTTGCCGCCGTGCAGCTGTGCGAGCCACAGCATGGTCAGATCCCAGATCTGCCAGAACGGCGAGGCCCAGCGGCCGGCGACGAACGCGAAGTTCAGCCGGTGCACGCCGCCGTCCAGCATCAGCATGATCGTCATATGGCCGATGACCAGGACGACGAGCAGCAGGCCGGAGGCACGCATGAACAGCCACGCGTACTTCTCGAAGTTATTGCCACCCTGACGCCGCGGGGCGCGGGGCGCGTCCAGGCTGGCGGGGCGGTCGTAGGACTTACCGAGAACAGGTGCGGTCATCTCGAGGCTCAATTCGTCAGCAGGTAGAAGAGCTGGCGGCCGATCCCGGCGCCCGCGACAAGGATCCAGATCGTGAGCACGATCCAGAGCATCTGGCGCTGGTAGCGGGGCCCCTTCGACCAGAAGTCGACCAGGATGACGCGGATGCCGTTGAACGCGTGGAACAGCACGCAGACAACGAGACCCATCTCCATGAGGGCGACAATCGGATTCTTGTACGTCTCGATCGCCTTGTCGTACGTGTCCGGGCTGACGCGCACGAGCGCGGTGTCCAGGACATGGACGAACAGGAAGAAGAAGATCGTCACACCGGTGATGCGGTGGAGCGCCCAGGACCACATACCGGGGTCGCCTCGGTACAGGGTCCGCTTCGGCTTGGCCGGAGCTTCTAGCGTGGTCATAGAGTGCGGTGCCTCCAACGTCGTTGATGGACCCGGTCAGATCCGGCGCGGAGCCATTGGACTGTCGATAACACCAGCTCACAGCCGGAATCGCCGTCCGGTGGCAGTGCTGCAGGCCCGCAGTCGGGAACCTGAACCGATCTGTCGTGAACTCTAATCCCAGCCCGGTATCGGAACTAATTCGGCGTGCCGCTCGTTGGCCGGAAATATCCTGAGTTAGGTTTGCCTTTCCTGATCTCGGGGGTGGTGTCCGAGGGCTTCCGCGTGGCTATTTGCATGGGCATGGAAGGATGGTCTGATATGTCTGATATCGACTGGAATGTCTTGCGAGGCAGCGCATTTGAAGTAATGCGAAATGCCTATGCGCCCTACTCCCGATTCCCCGTCGGAGCCGCCGCCCTCACCGCGGACGGGCGAATTGTGAGCGGCTGCAATGTGGAAAATATCTCATACGGTTTGGGCCTCTGCGCCGAATGTGTACTGGTCGGTAACTTGATTTCGTCCGGTGGCGGGCGTCTGCGCGCGGTCTCCGTCTGCGATTCCCGGGGCGAAATCCTGATGCCGTGCGGTCGCTGCCGGCAACTGCTCTTCGAACACGGGGGAGCGGACGCGCTGATCGACCATCGCGGCGAACCGGTCCCGCTCAGCGCCCTGCTCCCGGACGCCTTCGGACCCGACGACCTCGAGGCCGGACAGCAGTAGCCCGCGAACTCGCGGTCGCCGTGCCAGGGTTGGACCCATGAGTGTGCATTCGGCGGTCTCGGTGATCACTGCGAAGCGCGACGGCGGGGAGCTCAGCGACGCGCAGATCGATTGGGTGGTGGACGCGTTCACCCGGGGTGAGGTGGCGGACGAACAGATGTCGGCCCTGGCCATGGCGATTCTGTGGCGCGGCATGACACGCCGCGAGACCGCCCGCTGGACCGCCGCCATGATCGACTCCGGCAAGCGCCTGGACTTCGGCGATCTGGTGCGGCCCACCGTGGACAAGCACTCCACCGGCGGCGTCGGCGACAAGATCACGCTGCCGCTGTCGCCGCTGGTCGCGGCGTGCGGGGCGGCGGTGCCGCAGCTGTCCGGGCGCGGATTGGGCCATACCGGTGGCACATTGGACAAGCTCGAGTCGATTCCCGGCTGGCAGGCCGATATTTCGGTCGACCGCATGCGCGAGATCCTCGCCGATCCCGCCGTCGGTGCGGTGGTGTGCGCGGCCGGAGCCGACCTCGCCCCCGCCGATAAACGGCTCTACGCGCTGCGTGACGTGACCGGGACGGTCGAATCCATCCCCCTGATCGCAAGTTCCATCATGAGCAAGAAGATCGCCGAGGGGACCGGTGCGCTGGTCCTGGACGTGAAGGTCGGCCGGGGGGCATTCCTGAAGCAACTCGATCAGGCGCGCGAATTGGCCACGGCGATGGTCGAACTCGGCACCGATGCGGGCGTGCGGACCGTGGCGCTGCTCACCGCCATGGACACGCCGCTCGGCCTGACCGCGGGCAATGCCCTCGAGGTCGCCGAATCGCTGGAGGTGCTCGCCGGTGGGGGACCGGCCGACGTCGTCGAGCTCACCCTCACCCTGGCCCGGGAAATGCTGGCCCAGGCCGGAATCGACGCCGATCCGGCCGCGGCCCTGGCCGACGGCCGCGCCATGGACCACTGGCGCGCGATGATCAGCGCCCAGGGCGGCGACCCCGACGCACCGCTGCCCAGGGCGCGTCACACCGAAGTGGTGGCGGCCCCGTCCTCCGGGACCCTCGCTCGCCTCGACGCGCTCGATATCGGCCTTGCCGCGTGGCGCCTGGGCGCGGGCCGTGCGCGGCAGGGTGACAGCGTCCAATTCGGCGCGGGCATCGAAATGCATGCCAAGCCGGGCGATACCGTCACGGCGGGCAGCCCGCTGCTCACCCTGCACACCGATACGCCGGAGGCCTTCCCCGCGGCATTGGACGCGCTGCGCGACGCCTTCACCGTCGGCGCGCCGCCCGCGCCGACTCCCTTGATACTGGGCCGCATCACGGCGTGACTGATCCCGGGCCCGATTCACGGCCTGACCCTGCGTGCGGGCTGAGAATCGAGGAGGGCGGGCGCGCGGGGATCGGCCTAGCCTGGAAATCGTGAAGCACAGAAACTCTTTGCGATTACGAGCATCGGCCGCGGCCTGTCTGAGCGCCCTCGCCCTCGGGGGATTCCTCCCGGCCGTGGCCTCCGCGCACTACGACACCTCCCCGCCGCCGTCGACCAGCAAGGGCGCGCCGCACCCCTATTACGCGAATTGCGATCAGGTGCGGGCGGAGGGCAAGGCGCCGCTGCTGGCCGGACAGCCCGGGTACACGGGGCTGCTGGACCCGAAGGGAACCGGCGTGGCTTGCGGCTACTAGCTCGCCGTGCCCAACGGGTGCTGTGCCGATCAAGTGAAGATCGGGCGAAGTCCAGCAACGTGAGGGCAACGACACGCCTACCAGTAGGTGACACAGGTCAACTGTCATGCCGCAGAACGGGAATGCGGCTACCGTTTCTACATGACTGGACCGACGCCCCTCACTCTCGCTTCGATCCGCCAGGCGCCGAAGGCGGTCCTGCACGATCACCTCGACGGCGGGCTGCGACCGGCCACCGTGCTGGAGCTGGCTCGCGACTGCGGATACGACCAGTTACCGGCTGGTGACGCTGAATCCCTGGGGAATTGGTTCCGGGACGCGGCGGACAGCGGGTCGCTGGAACGCTATCTGGAAACCTTCGCGCATACCGTCGCCGTCATGCAGACGCCCGAGGGCCTGCTGCGGGTGGCGCGTGAATGCGCCGAAGACCTGGCCGCGGACGGAGTCGTCTACGCGGAGGTGCGGTTCGCCCCGGAGCAGCATCTGGAGAACGGCCTCACCCTGGACGAGGTTGTCGAATACACCCTCGCGGGATTCCGGGAGGGCGAGGTGATCGCCGCCGCGGCC
This sequence comes from Nocardia sp. NBC_01327, assembly GCF_035958815.1. Lineage (NCBI taxonomy): Bacteria > Bacillati > Actinomycetota > Actinomycetes > Mycobacteriales > Nocardiaceae > Nocardia > Nocardia sp. NBC_01327. The sequence continues at coordinate 1,766,184 of NZ_CP108383.1, forward strand.
GGTACGCCGATTCGGGTGGTCTGCCTGCTCACCGCCATGCGGCATGCGGCGCGCTCCCGTGAAATCGCCGAACTGACAGTGCGATTCCGGGATCTGGGCGTCGGCGGCTTCGATATCGCGGGCGCGGAGGCCGGATACCCTCCCACCCGGCACCTGGATGCGTTCGAGTACATGCGAGCCAATAACGCGCACTTCACGATTCACGCGGGCGAGGCGTTCGGGCTGCCGTCCATCCATGAGGCCCTTGCCTTCTGCGGCTGCGACCGGCTCGGCCACGGCGTGCGCATCACCGATGACATCACCGAGGGTCCGGACGGTCCGGTGCTCGGCCGGGTCGCGAATTACGTGCGGGACTTGCGAATTCCGCTGGAGCTGTGCCCGTCCTCGAATGTGCAGACCGGTGCGGTGCCCTCGCTGGACAAGCATCCCTTCGACCTGCTGGCGCGCCTGCGCTTCCGGGTGACCGTCAATACCGACAACCGGTTGATGAGCGATACCAGTATGAGCAATGAAATGCTCAAGCTGGCAGACACTTTCGGCTACGGCTGGAGCGATCTGGAGCGCTTCACCATCAACGCCATGAAGTCGGCGTTCATCCCGTTCCCCGAACGCCTGCGCATCATCGACGAAGTCATCAAGCCGGGTTACGCGGTCATGCTCGGCTGAAAGATCCTGCTGCTGCCTGGATTTACGCCGACAGCCCGCAACGGAGTCGTTGCGGGCTGCCGGTCGAGGGGTCCCGCCGTATCCGGCGGGGGGACCGTCACTCCTTGGTGAGGCGCGCCTCGAACGCATCCTCGAGGACCCGCCACGATGCCGCCTCCGCCGCGAACGGCGGGTTCGGGGCCATCCGGCCCGGGTCCGGGTTGAGCAGGTAGGAGACGTACCAGCCGAGCGGCGAGGAGACGGCGAGCGCCTTCTCGACGCTGTCCTCCTCGGCGTAATCGGCGGCGTCGGTGAACAATTCGACCGCGAGGTCGAGCTGATCGGTATCGACGGACTTCGGGCCCTGCGCGAGATCGTCGGCCAGGCCGGGCAGCACGTAGATGTTCTCCTCGTCCACCTCGACCTCCAGCGCACCGTCCACCGCGGAGGTCTGGATCTCGCTGTAGGTGCTCACCCGCACCAGATCGTGCTCGTGATCGTCGGCGAGGTAGCGGGCCAGGGCGCGCTCGGACGGGAACACCGAGATGGCGCCGTCCTTGCCGAGGAAGATCGGCTCGTCGTCCACGTAGCAGCGCAGCGTGAACCAGGTGCCCTCACCGGTGATGATCTTGACCGGGTCGATGCCGACCTCGTGCCAGAACGAGAGCTCCTCGTCCTCTTCGTCCTCGTCCTCCGCATCGAGGTCGACGGTCTCGATATCCTCATCGGTGTCCACCACATCCTCGGCGTCCACGATGTTCTCTTCCGCCGCAAGCAGTTCCGCCTCGGCGACGGCGACCGCATCGGCATCGACGTCCGGGATCTCCACCACCGAGTCGATGGCGTCGAGCACGCCGTCCCAGTCCTTGTTGATGGCCGCGCCGATCTGCTCCCACAGCTCCTGGCCCTCGCTGCCGGCGAAGGCGCTGACGCCGCCCGGCAGCGCGCCCAGCACCGGATGCGATCCGAAGAACTTGGTCACGGCGTCGAGCTCGCACACATCGCCGATATTGCGGACCATCTCGAGGGTCTCCTCGAGCTCGGAGATGATCTCCGGATCCGGTTCGTCGGCCGCGAGTTCCGGCACGCCGACGAGATCGAAGACGAACTGCTCCTCCGGCTCCAGTTCGGCCGCCGACAATCCGGCGATGATCTTCCACGCGGGATGATCCACCAGATCGTTTTCGGCATTGGTCCGGATGAACGCGGCCAGCTCCGCTACGGAGTCGAAACCGTAGAGGTCTTCCTCGTGGCCGAGGAATGCCTGCCACTCATCGTCGCCATCTCGCCAGCGCGGCGCCCACAGGGTGACGAGATCGCCTTTGGTCAGTCCGAGCGCGATCGGGACGATGTCTCCAGAAGCCATGACCGGAAGCCTATCTAGTGGTCGCGTCAGGCACTATCCGGGCCGCCCCCAACATTTCCCGGCGCCAGGGACTCGTGCAATCGGGCGAGTGCCCCGGCTCGTTGCGCGCTCGCCTGCGCGGCCGCTTGCTGGCATGCCCACAGCACCAGTTGCGCTACCTCCGCGGGCGGCCGGGCCGTCACCGATTCGGCCAGCCAGAGCCCTGTCAGAGCACCGTCGCCGTCCACTTCCGCGGTCACCGAACGGTCTTCGCTGGTGAATTGCCCGCGCACCCGGCCGAGCTCGTAGAGCGTGGCCTCCAGCGCTTCGAGCCGGTCGGCGACGGCACTCACCAGTGCGTTCATCTGCTCGCTCATGCCTTCCCCAGCCAGCTCGCCGGACCGGTGTCGGCATCGTCGAGCCGGTCGAGTTCGTCGACGGCCGCCTGCCGGGTCGGGAGGCCGAGCCGGTCGAGCAGCTCCTCGGGCATGCCGGTCTCGGCCAGCAGTTCGCGGCGGCGGGATTTGGCGACCAGGGCCGAGCGCTTGCTCAGTCGCAGGATTTCGTCGGCGAGAGCCTGTGCGCCGTAACGGTATTCACCGCGCTCGAAACGGATCTGCACCGGTATTCCCTGATCGGTGGCATGCACGGTGAGGGTGCCGGCGCGATTGCTGCTCGCCGCCACGGTGACCGGGGGGATCTCCGTGGCAGCAGGACTCTGTGGCTGGGTCATACCTGTCTCCTCCCGGGCGGTTCCGGCTCAGGCCGTGGGCCTGTAGAAGCCGAGGAACCGTTCTCCCATGTTCTCCGTCCGAATCGGACCCGTCTGGACGGGATCGCCCGCCTCCACCAATTGACCGTTGCCGATCACCATCGCCACATGCCCGTCCCATACCGCGAGATCGCCGGGCATCAAGTCCCCTGGACCGACCTGCGGATGCCCGTACCCCTGCTCCTGTGCCAAACGCGGCAGCGAAACCCCCGCCTGCGCGTACGCCCACTGCGTCAATCCGCTGCAATCGAGACCGACACCCGGTGTGGTGCCGCCCCAGACGTACGGCGTGCCGACCGCGCTGAGGGCATTGCGCACCGCATCGGCGGCCTGCTGGTTCGGGGCTTCCACGGTACTGCCGTCGGGCAGCGTGAGCTTCACCCCGGTCCCGGCGGGCCGGGTGCCCGGCGTGGTCCGGTGGGTTCTGGTGGTGGTGTGCGGCGACGAATCACCGACCGACGCCGCGATCGTGGACAGACCGCTGCCGGCCAGTGCGGCCCCGGACTCGAGCACCTTCCCGCCGGAGGCGGCATAGCCCGAACCGGCCTGCTGCGCCCCGCCCGATCCGGGATCGACGGCCGCCGCGACGACCGCGGGCGCCTCGCCGTGCGTGACGGGTCCGGCGGGCGGGGTCACCGCAGCCGCGGCGGGCGCCGGAACCGGTGGCGGCGCGGCCAATTCGCCCATGGTCGCGGTCTCGGATTCGAGCTCCGCCCGCACCCGCTCGACCACATGCAGCGCTCGCCCCAGATGATCCAGCGCCGATCTGACGATGAGCGCCGCGGCCGGCCCGGCTCCCGCCGCCCCCAGCCGCTCGGCCGAATCCAGAAACGACCGCAGCACCTTCGCCAGTTCCCGCTGTCCGGCCGCTATCGCACCGCCCGCCCGATCCAGCACCTCCGCCATCGACTGCCCGTGATCGGAGACCGTGGCCGCACTCGTCTGCACCCGCAGCGCCTTGTCCATGGCCGCATCCCCACCCCGCCCGCGCCACGAGTCGTACATCCCGTCGACCCCCGAACGCCCTGCGGAGTGCACCCCGTCCACAACCCCCGAAGTCTCCCGAAGCGCCTCGACCGCACCCCCGGCGTCCCCACTGCCAAAACTGGCCAGCAGCTCCACAATCGGCCGCGCCAGCTCCGCCACATCCACCTCGCCGCTCATGCGTCCACCACCGGACGCGCGGCACGGATCTGCCATGACGGTTTCCCGCCTGAGGTGCGCCGGCGGCGGGCCCGCGCATCGAATGCCGCGCGGTCGCGACTCCCTTCCGCCCGGATCGGCCCGCGCCGGGTGCGGCCTGCTGGCAAGCCATGGTGGTGCGGGATACCGCGCGCCACTTCGAATGCCGCCGTCATGCGCTGAGCTCCGGGGCGTTGGCGTACCGGGTATCGGTGCCGACGTAGGTGGTTGCGGCGGCGGTGGTTGCGGCGCCGAGGGTGGTCAGGACGGCCGCGAGGGAGCCCAGGGTGGTGAGGTGGCCGGTATGGGCGGCTCGGTAGGCGGTGAGGAAATCGCCGCCGATGAGACCGAAGGCGGGGGTGAGTAGGAGGGGGTCGGCGGCGGTGGCGCGCGCCGTGGCCGCGGTGAGGGCGGCGGCCATGGCGGCGGCCGTGCTCGCATAGGTGGTGAGGCCTTCGGGATCGATCGAGATCCGGTGCATGGATGCCCCCGTCGTGCCGGTCGCTGGCTGATTACGTCCTGCATGAGATTGGACGCACGCTGCGCGGCGGCGGTTCCGGGCCGAGGGGAATCTGCCGGGCTCGAACCGCGAATCAGCCGTACTGACCTATCGTTTTCCTATGCGCACTGACATCGTGGACCACCCGCTCGCTGCGGCATTGCTCACCACCATGCGCGATGCGCGCACCACCAACCCCACCTTCCGGGCCGCGCTGCGCGATCTGACCGGACTGCTGGTCTACGAGGCCATGCGCGACGCACCCGTCACCAGGTTCCCCATCGCCACCCCGGTCGCGGCCGCCGAGGGCACCTGCCTCGCCGCCCCGCCGCTGCTGGTCCCGGTCCTGCGCGCCGGCCTCGGCATGGTGGAGACCGCGGAGAACCTGATCCCCGATGCCCGCATCGGTTTTGTCGGTGTGGCCCGCGACGAGACCACCCACCAGCCGACCCCGTACATGGAGTCGCTGCCCGAGGATCTCGCGGACACCCCCGTCATCGTCCTGGACCCCATGCTCGCCACCGGCGGCTCGATGGTGTTCACCCTGGACCTGCTGGCCACCCGTAATGCCCGCGACATCACCGTCATCTGCGTGGTCGCCGCCCCCGAAGGCATTGCCGCCCTGGAGAAGTCGGGGCATCCGATACGCCTGGTCACCGCGTCCATCGACCGGGGGCTCAATTCCGACGCCTATATCGTCCCGGGTCTGGGCGATGCCGGGGACCGCCAATTCGGCCCCCGCTGAACGGAATTCGCCGCCGGACCCGAACGGGTCAGAAGCCGAACGAACCCGTGCCGGTCTGCGGGCCGGTGGCCGGGCCCCGGCCGCCGTCGATGGCCCAGGTGCCGCAGTGCGAGGTCGCGAAGGTGGTGTCCTGGGACGTGATTCGCACGGTCTGGTTGCCATTGCCGCCGTCACCGCGTTCGATGATGTCGCCGTCGGCGCCGAGCCGGACCCACTGGCAATCCGGGGCGGGATTGTGCGTGGTGTAGTAGCCCGCCGAAATATCGGTGTTCACCGTGTAGGGGCCGTCGTGATCCATGACGGAACCCGCTGCGGAAGCGGTTCCGGCAGTGCCCAGTACGGCCGCAGCGGCGACGCCGAATCCGGTGAGCCACAGGGAATTACGCATATGCGGACAATCCTTTCGTTCAGAGCTTTTCGCAGAAGGCCCGGATCTCGGAGAGCTGTTGCGCGGCGGCTGCTTTCGCGCGTGGCACATCGGCGTCCGTGGACACCGGGTGGACGACCTCCACGTAGCACTTGAGTTTCGGCTCGGTGCCGGACGGCCGGATCACCACGCGTAGTGAATCGCCCTCGAAAACCAGTGCGTCGGTGCGCATCTGCCCGCGCAGTTGCGACATATCGGTGCAGGTCACCGCTTCTCCGGCAATCTCGGCCGGTGGATTCTCGCGCAGTCGCTCCACCACGGCGGCCGCCTCCACCGCATCGGCGAGCCGCAGCGATACCTGATCGCCCGCGTGCACCCCGAATTCGAGGGCGTACTCGTCGAGTACCTCATCGACGGTGCGCCCGGCCGCCTTCAGCTGGGCGATGAGATCGGCGGCCAGCACGGCCGCGGAGATCCCGTCCTTGTCCCGCACGGCGACCGGATCCACACAGTGCCCGATGGCCTCCTCGTACGCGTACACGAGCCCGTCACCCGCGCGCGCCAGCCATTTGAAGCCGGTGAGGGTTTCGGCGTACCGCGCTCCCCGAGCCGCAGCCACCTTGCTCAACAGTCGCGACGACACGATCGTGGTGGCCACCAGCGACTCCGGCGCGGCCGTCCGCAGGACGAAATCGCCCAGCAGCACCCCGGTTTCATCACCGCGCAGCATGCGCCACCCCTTCGGCCCGCGCACCCCCACCGCACATCGATCCGCATCCGGATCCAGCGCGATGGCGATATCGGCCTCGAGCCGTTCGGCCAGCGACAGCAGCAGATCCGAAGCCCCCGGCTCCTCCGGATTCGGGAACGCCACCGTCGGAAAATCCGGATTCGGCGTGAACTGCTCCGCCACCACCAGCACCTCACCGAACCCCGCCGCCCGCAGCGCCGCAACCGCCGGTTCCCCACCCACCCCGTGCATGGCCGTCAGCACCACTCGAATATCAGCCCGCTGCACCGGAGCTCGCCCACCCGCCGCGACTTCGCCGGGTTGCGCCGCATCGCTCAGCGCAGTGGACGAGACCGGCGCTTCGCTCGGCCGGGAACTCGGCTCGGCGGCAGCGGACAGATGTGGTGCGTTGTCTGGCCGGGAGCTCGGCCCGCCGATGAGGTTCGGCAGGGTGGCGACGCGGGCCAGGTAGCGGCGGAGGATTTCCTCGCCCATGTCCTGGACGGTGGCGTCGGCGGGGAGGTCGAGGATTGCCGGATCCGGTGCGGTGGCGGTGGGATCGGAGCCGGGGATACGGCCCTGGACCGCGTCGATGCACTTCTCGATCTCGGCGTCGGCGGGCGGTACCAGCTGGGAGCCGCCGTCGAGGTAGAGCTTGTAGCCGTTATCGGTGGCCGGATTGTGTGAGGCGGTGATCTGCACACCCGCGACCGCGCCCAGGGCGCGCACCGCATAGGCGACGATGGGGGTCGGCAGCGGCCGGTGCAGTTCCAGCACCGAGAAGCCCGCCGCCGCAAACACTTCCGCGGTCGCACGCGCGAATTCGGCGGAGCCGTGCCGGGCGTCGCGGCCGACGATGACCAATCCGCCACCGAGACAGCGATTCCGGAGCCAGTCGGCAATGCCCGCACTGGCCCGCGTGACGGTGTCCACGTTCATGCCGTCCGGACCGTCCTGCAGCGGCCCGCGTAATCCGGCCGTCCCGAAGCGCAGCATGCCATCTCCTCAAAGCGTGTCGGCCACGACGATCCGGGCCCGGTACTCCGAGCCTCTCGTCGTCACCGCAGCGTAGGCCGTGCGGGGGATCGTTCAGAGTGGTTCGCGAACTCCGTTCGGGGCGTTCGCGAACTCCGTTCAGAGGCGTTCGAGAACTCCGCGCAGGAGTTTGCCCAATCGCGGTGCGGCGGCATGCCCTTCGGCCAGCACCTCGGCGTGCGAGAGGTGCCCGCCGGTGACGCCGGCGGCCAGATTGGTGACCAGTGAGATGCCCAGCACCCGCACTCCGGCGGCGCGGCAGGCGATGGCCTCCAGCACCGTGGACATACCCACCAGATCCGCGCCGATGGTGCGCAGCATGCGGATTTCGGCGGGGGTCTCGTACTGCGGTCCGGTCAGGCCCGCGTACACGCCCTCGGTCAGGCTGGGGTCGATATCGCGTGCCAGCGCCCGCAATTCGGGATCCCAGGCGTCGACCAGATCGACGAAGTTGGCACCCGTGACAGGGGTCTGCCCGGTGAGATTGATGTGGTCGCTGATCAGTACGGGCTCGCCGACGGAGAGCCCGTCCCGAATCCCGCCCGCGGCATTGGTGAGCAGCACGGTCTGCGCGCCCGCGGCAATGGCGGTGCGCACATTGTGCACAACCTGCGAGGGCGCATAACCCTCGTACAGGTGCTGGCGTCCCATGAGCAGCAGCACCGGCGCGTCATTGACGAGTACGGAGTGGATGGTGCCCTGGTGCCCCTGGGCGGTGGGCGATCCGAAGCCCGGAACCTCGCCCATGGGGACGGAGGTGGCGGGCTCACCGATTTCGGCGGCGGCTTCCTGCCATCCGGATCCGAGCACCACCGCGACCCGGTGACTCTGCACTCCCGTACGTTCGGCTATCGCCTCCGCGGCGGCCTGTTCGGCTAGCATGTCGCCCACCCTAGTCGCAGGCGATCATCGGTGCGATGGCACGGCGTGGACCTGCCGGTTTCGCACCTTTTCCAGGTTTCGCAAACCTCGCGAAACATTGGCTACCCGCGAGTAGGTGTGCGTCCGCGTCCCCGCTAATCTGCACTCATGCCGTATTTGAAGCGTGATGGGGATGTGTTCGTCCTGTACCTCGGTGCCGAGGGCCAGAACATCGACAGCGAGAACCGCTTCCATCCCGATCTGATCACCGAGCTCCACGCGCTGCTCGACGAGGTCGAGGCCTCCGAGGGCCCGGCCGCGCTGGTCGTCACGGCCAACGGCAAGTTCTTCAGCAACGGCCTCGATACCGATTGGCTGTTCGGCAATTTCGACAAGAACTGCTGGTACCTGGACCGCGTGCACTCGCTGTACACCCGCCTGCTCGCCTTCCCGATGCCGACCGTGGCCGCGGTGAACGGGCACGCCTTCGGCGCGGGCGCCATGCTGGCCACCTCCTGCGATTTCCGCATCATGCGCGCCGACCGCGGTTACTGGTGCCTGCCCGAGGTGCATCTGGGCATGCCGTTCACGGTCGCCATGAATGCGCTGGTCACCGGTCGCCTCACCAATCAGGTGGCGGTCGAGGCCATGACCACCGGTCGCCGCTACGGCGCCGACGACGCCCTCGCCGCCCACATCGTGGACGGTAAGGCCGACGCGGAGTCGCTGCTCGCCACCGCGGTCGCACAGGCCGACGCGCTCAAGGGCAACCGCAAGCCCAACCTCCCGGTCATCAAGCGCGCCCTGCACCAGCACATCCTGGCGGGCCTCGCGGTCGAGACCACCCCGGAGAACCTGGCTTTCAACCCAGCCTGAGGCCGGGCGAAATGCCGACGGGTTGCTCGGAACGTGACAACTGATCTCGTTCGGTCCGGTAACTCGTCGGGTACGTCCAAAATCGGTGCCGTCCCTGACCGCAGGCACGCGTGCACGGCGGCCAACGGCTCCAAAGCCGTGCGCCGAAGTTACGGGGAGGCGGGACAGTGTAAGACTGTGTCTTATGCCACCATCGCGCAGCGGCGATGACCGGAAAATTTGCACACCCAGTGAACGGCACTCAGCGTCTGTGCCGGCGTTGAATGCTGCCTCGTCCAATTCTGCTGTCGCGCCTGTGAATACGGCCGAAGCGAGCGCCTCCGATGCGGCCATCGCCGAGGCCCGCGCGGAATTGATCGCGCTCTCGCACTCGATTCACGCCGAGCCGGAACTCGCCTTCGAGGAATTCCGCAGCGTAGCCAAGACCATCGAGCCCCTGCGCGAACGCGGCTTCCGCATCGAAACCGGTGTGGCGGATCTGAAGACCGCGTTCTCCGCCGAATTCGGCACCGGCGATCTGGTGGTCGCGATCTGCGCCGAATACGACGCGTTGCCAGAAATCGGACATGCCTGCGGGCACAACATCATTGCCGCCTCCGCGGTCGGCACGGCGCTCGGGCTGGCCGCGGTCGCGGATGCCTGCGGTATCACCGTGAAGCTGCTCGGCACGCCCGCCGAGGAGAGCGGCGGCGGCAAGGTGCTCATGCTCGAGCGCGGCGTCTTCGACGATGTGGCCATGGCGCTCATGGTGCATCCGGGTCCGGAGGACATCGCCGGGGCGCATTCGCTGGCGCTGGCCGATCTGTCGGTGACCTATCGCGGCCGCGAATCGCATGCCAGCGCCGCGCCGCAGCACGGCCGGAATGCCGGGGACGCGGTCACTATCGCGCAGGTTGCCCTCGGTTTGCTCCGTCAACATCTCAGCCCCGGGCAGCAGCTGCACGGTATAGTCGCGTCCGGTGGCGTAGCCCCCAATATCGTGCCAGGCCATGCGGAACTGCTGTATTACCTACGGGCAGTCGACTCCGCGAGCCTCGATGATCTGATGCAACGCGCATCGGCCTGTTTCGAGGCGGGCGCCCTCGCGACCGGATGCACCCATGACATCCGGAAGCTCGCGCCGACATATACCGAGCTCACGCCCGACAGCGCACTACTGTGTGCCTATCGCGAGCAGATCCGCGATCTCGGACGCGAGCCCATTGCCCCGGAACTCGAGGCCGCGCGGCCGCTTGGTAGTACGGATATGGGCAATGTCACCAATGTGATTCCCGGCATTCACCCGGTCATCGGCATCGACGCCGGGGGAGCGGTGACCCACCAGCCGGCGTTCGCGGCAGCCGCGGTGAACGCCTCCGCTGATCGAGCTGTCATCGACGGGGCAACGGCTCTGGCCCGCACCGCGATACAGATCGCAGGGGACGAATTTCATAGGGACAGGTTGTCGGAACGAGTCATGCAACGGCAGTTTCTTCGACAGGAGGACATTCGGTGAGCACAACCGGCCGGTCCACGGTGCGAGCATCGGGCCCCGAGGCGGCAGCTTGCGTAACCACGCAGGTCCACGCGAGTACCGTGGTGGATTCGGCGCGAGCCACGCTGGACACCGCCAGGGCTACGGGACCGTTAGCGGCCTGTAAGCCGCAAGGGGTTGCGAGCGTCGTGACGGGCAGCGCGGTGGGGGTCGATATGGGCTTTGAAATGGGCACGGTGAGTGTTGAAATGGCTGAAATTCCCGAGGGTGAGATCAGTAGTCGCGATGTCGTGGACGCGTGGCTCGCCGAGCACGCGGACGACCTGATTTCCTGGCGCCGGCACATCCACGCCAACCCGGAGCTGTCCCGTGCCGAGTACGGCACCACCGAATTCATCGAATCCTGGCTGGTCAAGGCCGGTCTGGAGCCGCGCAAGCTACCGAACGGCACCGGCCTGATCTGCGATATCGGCCCGGACACCCCGCGTATCGGCCTGCGCGCCGATATGGACGCGCTGCCGCTGCAGGAGTACACCGGTCTGCCGTTCGCCTCGAATGTGCCGGGCGTCTCGCATGCCTGCGGCCACGATGCGCACACCACGATCCTGCTGGGTACCGCCCTGGCGCTGGCCGAGGTTCCGAACCTTCCGGTCGGTGTGCGGCTGGTGTTCCAGCCCGCCGAGGAGGTCATGCCCGGCGGCGCCATCGATATGGTCGCCGCGGGTGCGATGGAAGACGTCTCGCGCATGTTCGCGGTGCACTGCGATCCCCGGCTCGAGGTCGGCCGGGTCGGTATCCGGGTCGGCGCCATCACCTCGGCCGCGGACACGGTCGAACTGGTCCTGGATTCGCCCGGCGGCCACACCTCGCGCCCGCATCTCACCAGCGATCTGGTCTACGCCATCGGTACCGTCATCACCGGTCTGCCAGGTCTGCTGAGCCGTCGTATCGATCCGCGCACCAGCACCGTCATGGTGTGGGGTGCGGTGTCGGCGGGCAAGGCGCCCAACGCTATTCCGCAGACCGGCATGCTCACCGGCACCGTCCGCACCGGCGATCACGCCACCTGGTCGCTGCTCGAGCCCATGGTGCGCGAGATCGTCGAGGGCCTGCTCGCCCCGACCGGCGTGCGCTGGCAGCTCAACTACAAGCGCGGCGTGCCGCCGGTCGTGAACGACGAACTGGCCGTGCGCATGTTCGAGGACGCCATTCGCGAGGTCGGTCCCGATGCTCTCGCCGACACCCAGCAGTCCGGCGGCGGCGAGGACTTCTCCTGGTACCTGGAGGAGGTGCCGGGGGCCATGGCCCGCCTCGGCGTGTGGTCCGGTCAGGGCGAACAGCTCGACCTGCACCAGCCGACCTTCGATATCGACGAGCGCGCTCTGGCCGTGGGCGTGCGCGTCATGACGAATATCGTGCTGAACGCGTACTGAGTTCGCGCACAAGCGAAAAACTCCGGGCCGCACCTGTCAGGGTGCGGCCCGAAGTAGTTCGAAGAGGAGAAAGAGGAATTAGGGCCCGAAGGTGCCGGGGCCGACGTTCTTGCTGTTACGGGTGCGCAGGGCGTGCACGTATTCGCCGGGGGCACCGGCTTTTTCGGCGCCTTCGGCGATCACTCCGAGATAGCGGGCCGAGGGTAGGCCGCCCTCGTAGGCGTCCAGGACGTACAGCCAGGCGAGTACCGGCTGCGTGGCGTTGCCCTGACTGGGCGTGACGCGGAGCCGGATCTTCTTGTGGATGCCGAAGTCCGAGCCCTCCCAGCGGTCCAGGCTCGCCTCGTCCTCTCCCGGGACGTCGTAGAGGACGACGAAAACCCGCGATCCGGGCTCCTCGACCACAGTCGCGAGCGGTCCCTCCCAGCCGATGTCGTCCCCGGCGAAGGTCAGGCGCCAACCCTCCAGCCAGCCGGTTCCGGACACAGGGGAGTGCGGACAGCGCTTGAGCATCTGCTCGGGATCCATGTTGGACCCGTAGGCGGCGTAAATCGGCACTGTGAGAGCGTATCGAACAATCCCCGGCTACCTCCCCCGATCCCGATCCTCAGCGGTTCGCAAGTAACCCGGCCGGTCGCTCCGGACCAGCTCCAACCGCATTCCGGAGGGTCGCCAAGTGTGACGAAACTGTCTCCAGATGCGGTTCCAACTGCGCGGACCTGAGCCGATAACGTTGTGGTGCGGCATCGGAGATCCCGATTGCCCAGCCAGAAGCGAGGGAACAATGACCCGCATTGCGATCATCGGCGGCGGCCCCGCCGGTTACGAAGCGGCATTGGTCGCCGCGCAGCACGGGGCGCCGGTCACGCTGATCGACAGTGACGGCATCGGCGGAGCCTGTGTGCTCTGGGACTGTGTGCCTTCGAAGACCTTCATCGCCTCCACCGGCGTGCGCACCGATCTGCGCCGCGCCCGCGACCTCGGCATCACCGTGCATCCCTCGCAGGCGCAGGTGCGTCTGGCAGAGGTGAATTCGCGCGTGAAGGCGCTCGCGCAGGCGCAGTCCTCCGATATCAAGGTGAAGCTGCAGACCGCCGGCGTGACCGTGCTGGCCGGACACGGCGAGCTCATGGACCAGGCGCCCGGGCTGGCGACCCACCTGGTGAAGGCGACCCTCGACGATGGCCGCCAGCACCTGCTCGAGGCCGAGGTGGTGCTGATTGCCACCGGCGCCAGTCCGCGCGTCCTGGCGGGCGCTGAGCCGGACGGCGAGCGCATCCTGAACTGGCGCCAGCTCTACGACCTCAAGGAGCTGCCCGAAACGCTCGTGGTGGTCGGTTCCGGTGTCACCGGCGCCGAATTCGTCTCCGCCTATACCGAAATGGGCGTGAAGGTGAAGCTGGTCTCCAGCCGCGACCGCGTGCTGCCCGGCGAGGACGCCGATGCCGCCCTGGTGCTGGAGGACGCGCTCGCCGAACGCGGTGTGGAACTGGTCAAGCACGCGCGTGCCGATGCGGTCGAGCGCACCGCCGACGGCATTGTGGTGAAGCTGTCCGACGGCCGCACGGTGACCGGCTCGCATGCGCTCATGACGGTCGGCTCGGTGCCCAATACCCAGAATCTCGGCCTGGCTCGCCTGGGCATCGAACTGGACAAGGGCGGATACCTGCGCGTGGACCGGGTTTCGCGCACCACCGCCACCGGTGTGTACGCGGCCGGCGACTGCACCGGACTGCTGCCGCTGGCCTCTGTGGCCGCCATGCAGGGCCGAATCGCCATGTACCACGCACTCGGTGAGGGTGTGCAGCCCATTCGCCTGAAAACCGTTGCCTCCGCTGTGTTCACGCGTCCGGAGATCGCCACCGTCGGTGTGAGCCAGACCGCCATCGACAATGGCGAGGTTCCGGCGCGCACGGTCATGTTGCCGCTCAACACCAATCCGCGCGCCAAGATGTCGGGGCTGCGCCGGGGTTTCGTGAAGATCTTCTGCCGTCCGGCCACGGGTGTGGTCATCGGCGGAGTCGTGGTGGCGCCCATCGCTTCCGAGCTCATCCTGCCAATCGCCCTTGCGGTGCAGAACAATCTGACCGTCAACGATCTCGCGCAGACCTTCTCGGTCTATCCTTCGCTGACCGGTTCCGTCACCGAGGCCGCGCGTCAGCTCATGCGGCACGACGATCTCGACTGACGGATGAACTTCCGGTGCTGGGAGGGCTTCGTCTTGCCCCGCTTACGCCGGTGTGATTCACTTCGCGACGGGAAGCGATCGGCAGGGCGATCGCGAGAATGTCGGTGGGTCAACCCTTTCCGGGGCAGCCGGTGTACAGCTCGTACTCGCCCGCACGTCCGTTCGTGGTGATGAGGGACGAAGGAATAGGGCGAAAAGTGAAGCACCGCAAGCCGAATCGGATCAAGGCCAGCACCTCCCTGTCACTGGTCGGCGCGGCCGCAGTGGTCAGCCTCCTGGGCACCCCCGCGAATGCGGCCCCCGCCGACCCGGGCGCGGTCCCGGCGGCCCCCGGACAGCAGCCGGGCGGCACGGACGGTCAGCCGGGCGCGACCGATGGTGGTCAGTCGCCGACGACCGACGCGCCGATCCCCGCCGACCCCAAGATCGGTTCGGTGCCGGCGCCCAAGCCGGATACCACCAAACCGGATGTCACGCAGCCGCAGCAGAGTCAGCCGGGTGTCACCACCCCCGGTTCGCCCAAGCCGGACACCACCGCGCCCGCGGGCAATGCCCCGTCGGACGGCACCACGCCCAAGCCCGATACGCAGCCGGCCGGCGTCGCACCGCAGGACGGTCCGAAGTCGAAGCCGACCCAGCCGGGTGTGACCGTGCCGCGCGTCGCTCCGCTGCCGGTGCCGGGCCAGACGGTGCCCGCGATTCCGGTGCAGGTGCCGGATAAGCCGAACCAGCAGACGATTCCGGGTCAGGCGAACCCGAACCAGCCTGCCAAGCCGGGTAATACCCAGCCGGATACCGTCGCCCCGACCCAGCCCGACACCACCTCGGTGGACACGCTGACCGGTGAGCCGACCGTGCAGAAGCCGCAGTGGCAGTCCCCGGCCGTCGAGACCGCCCCGGCCGCGCCGGTGGTCGCGATGACCGGGCCGCACACCGAGATCGGCGCCAATGTCGACGGTGGCGTCGCGCTGCCCGGCTGGGCGGCCAATACCCACCACTTCAGCAATCTGGACGGTTACGTCGGCACCATCGGCTACACCACGCCGGGCGGCACCGGTGAGGCCGGTGTGTCGATGGACTACACCACCGTCAACCAGATCAAGGTGACGGCCTTCGCCAGCGCGGGCGCCGGCGATGACCGCAAGCTCGAATTCGTGCTCGACAGCACCGGCGCCAATGCCGCCAAGGCGGACGCCGAGAACTTCGTGCGCCTGCTCCCCGGCGGCGGCACCATCCTGGACGCGCTCGGCCAGATTGGTAAGCTCCCGGAGGGTGATATCCCCGGCCAGACCACCGACGTCGGCGGTGTGACCACGCAGTTGGGCGGTTCGGTCCAGTACTGAGAAATACCGGCCGAATTTATTGCCGGCGAAGAGTTGAAATTCGGTGCCGGCAGGAGTTGAGTCGTCGCGTGGGGCGGTCGTAAACGACCGCCCCACGCGTGTGTGGCGAAAGGACGGGTGATGGATTCCGGCAAGGACGAGTCGGCGGACCGCCCGGAGGCCACTCCCGGCGCGGAACCGGCGCAACCGGAAGCGCAGGAGGGGTTCTCGGAGTCGCCGTTCGGGCCGGGGCCCGGGAGTGCCGGGTCGGAGTTCGGTCCGCCGATGTCGGAGTTCGGCCCGTCGCTCAATGAATTCGGCCCGCCGGTCTCGGTATTCGGGCCGACGACCGATACCTACGGGGTGCTGGGCAGCGACTTCGGTTCGCCGCTCAATGATTTCGGCCCGCCGCCGGGCGACTTCGGTCCCCCCGCGGAGGCCGGTGCGCCCGGGTGGACGCCGCCGGTGGTGCCGCCCAGTCCGGAGCTGGCCTGGCGGCCGGCCGACGGCGAGTACGCGACCGGCGATGATGCGTTGTACGGCAATGGATTCGGTGATCAGGACGACGTCGAGGAGACCGTCCGTCACAATGTCGAACCGGCCCCGCCCGCTCCGAAACCGTCGGCGGGCTGGGCTCGCGGCGGCGGCATCAGCACCGCCGCCTATGCCGGGCGGGAATCGGCGTGGCTGCGTTCCGCCGAGGCCGGAATGCCGTCGGCCGAATCGGAATCGGCTGCGCCGCAGCAGGAATCGCTGTCGTGGGCGGACGATCCCATCGGCCGGATGCTGATGCCCAAGAAGACCGAGCCGAAGCCGGAGTCGCTGTCCTGGTCGGACGATGAGATCGCGAAGCGCTTGGCTCCGAAATCCGCTGCGCCGCAGGATAAACCGAAGATCTCACGCAAGCCGATCCTGATCGGCGCCGGGGTCGTGGTGGTACTGGCCGCGGTCGCCGGGGTGGTGGTCGCCCTCACCGGCGGCAGTGACAAATCCGATTCGGTGTCCGCCGCCTCCAGCTCCGACGGCCTGGTGACGACCGCCGCCCCCACCACGGTGGCCGCGCTGAGCTGCCCGTCCAAGCGGGACGGCCCGCTCACCATCGGCAATGGCGCGGGCGGCACCGAGACCGGCGCGGATGCCATCCTCGGCTTCCAGCACGCCTTCTACGCCGACCGCAATGGCGTGAAGGCCCGCTCGTTCGTCGCTCCCGATGCCGCGAACGTATCCCAGGCCGACACCATCCAGCAGGCGATCAACGATGTGATCCCGATCGGCACCAGCTACTGCCTGCGCATCACCGACGCGGGCCCCGACGCCTACGACGCCGACCTCACCGAACACCGCCCCGACGGCACCACCACCGTCTACCGCCAGCACATCCTCACCGTGAACAAGGACGGCAAACACCTGATCTTCGCCATCGACGAGCGCTGACCCGCCCGGTTTCAGTCCGGGCGTGGTGTTGTCGGTCTCATTGGGCCGAATTCGTCCCATGATCTGAGACCCGGGTTTCACCTCGTGGTTTGGCTGTGACACAGTGGAATTTCGCATACCCCGGCGTTCCCTCGGAGGTTTCTCATGTCCGCGATGACTCCACCGCTGTCCCGCAGGCTCGACGGCCTGCAGAGTTCGGCGATTCGCGACCTGCTCAAACTCACCGCGCGCGCCGATATCATCAGCCTGGCCGGTGGTCTGCCGGATGCCGAGCTCATGCCGCGCGATCGCATTGCCGCGGCGGCCGAGGCGGCGCTGGCCGATCGGTCGGTGCTGCAGTACACCGAATCGCCGGGCTGGGGACCCCTGCGTGAGGTGCTCGCGGCGCGGGAGTCGGCGCGGCTGGGCCGCCCGGTGCCGGTGGACGAGGTCTTCGTCACGCACGGTTCGCAGCAGGCGCTGTCGCTGCTGGCCGAGGTGCTGCTCGATCCGGGTGCGCTGGTCGTGGTGGAGGATCCGGCGTATGTCGGTGCGCTGCAGGTGTTCCGGGCCGCCGGTGCGCGCATCGTCGCGGTTCCGCTGGACGGCGAGGGTATGCGCGTGGACGTCCTGCGGGAACTGCTGGCCGCGGGGGAGCGCCCGGCCTTCGTGCACACCGTCAGCAACTTCCACAATCCGGGTGGCGTCACCATGAGCGCGCAGCGCCGCGTGGAACTGGCGGAACTCGCGACGGCACACGGCTTCTGGGTCATCGAGGACGATCCGTACGGCGAACTCTGGTTCGACCAGCCCGCTCCCGCACCGGTGGCGACATACTCGCCCAATGTGATTCGCCTGTCCAGCGCCTCCAAGATCCTCGCTCCCAGCCTGCGCGTGGGCTGGATGGTCGCCTCGACCCAGGTGTGCCGCGCGGTGGAACTCCTCAAGCAGGGCGCCGACCTCTGCGGCTCCGCCCTCACCCAGCAGATCGCCGCCGACCTGCTGTCGGACACCGATTGGCTTGCCGCCCATATCGATTCGGTCCGCCGGGTCTACGGCGAGCGCGCCCGCGCCCTGGTCGGCGCCGTCCGCACCCGCTTCGGCGACCGCATCGCCACCACCGACGCCACCGGCGGCATGTTCGTCTGGGCCGACTTCACCGACGGCACCGACACCCAAGCCCTGCTCCCGCACGCCCTCGACGCCGGCGTCGCCTACGTCCCCGGCTCCGCCTTCGCCGTCACCACCGACTACACCCACTCCATGCGCCTGTGCTTCACCACCTCGGACACCACCGTCCTGGAAGAAGCCGTAGCCCGCCTGGCCAAGGCCCACGCCGCCGCCCCAGCCCGGGTCTAACCGTTCTGCCGCGGCATCCCCCCGCCGCCCTCAGCTCCTCGTCGGTGCTCAGGCCCAGTTGTAGGTGCGCTCGACGGCTTTGTTCCACTCGTGGAGAAGGTGGTCGCGGTCTGTGTCGGACATGGTTGAGTTCCAGCGTTTGTCCTCGGCCCAGTTGTCGCGGATGTCGTCGGGGGAGGCCCAGTAGCCGACGGCCAGACCCGCGGCGTAGGCCGCGCCGAGGGCGGTGGTCTCGGTGACGACCGGGCGCACCACGGGGGCGTCGAGAATGTCGGACTGGAACTGCATGAGCAGTTCGTTGATCACCATGCCGCCGTCGACCTTGAGGGTCACCTTCTCGACGTCGAGGTGCTGTGCGGCCGCATCCGCGCGCATCGCGTCGATGACCTCGCGGGTCTGGAATGCGGTGGCCTCCAACACCGCTCGCGCGATATGCCCGCGATTCACGAAGCGGGTCAGACCCGCGAATACGCCGCGGGCGTCGGGCCGCCAGCGCGGGGCGAACAGGCCCGAGAAGGCCGGGACGATGTAGCAGCCGCCATTGTCCTCGACGGTGCGGGCGAGCGGCTCGATCTCCTCGGCGGAGCCGATCATTCCCAGGTTGTCGCGCAGCCACTGCACCAGCGATCCGGTGACCGCGATGGACCCTTCGAGCGCGTACACGGCCGGTTGCTCGCCGAGCCGATAACACACCGTGGTCAGCAGCCCGTGCTCGCTGAATACCGGTGTGGTGCCGGTGTTCATGAGCATGAAATTGCCGGTGCCGTAGGTGTTCTTGGTATCGCCGGGGGACAGGCAGGCCTGCCCGAAGGTGGCCGCCTGCTGATCGCCGAGAATGCCCGCGATCGGCACGCCGGCCAGCGCGGTGGTGGTGATATCGCCGTACACCTCCGATGAGCTGCGAATGGTCGGCAGCATGGCCACGGGCACGCCGAAATCGGCGCAGATCTGCGGATCCCATTGCAGTGAGCGCAGATCCATCAGCATGGTGCGCGAGGCATTGGTGACATCGGTGAGGTGCTGACCGGTGAGATTCCACAGCACCCAGCTGTCGATGGTGCCGAAGCACAGCTCGCCGTCCTCGGCGCGCTGCCGTGCGCCCGGGACGTGATCGAGGATCCAGCGCAGTTTGGGCCCGGCGAAGTAGGTGGACAGCGGCAGCCCGGTGCGGTCGGCGTAGCGGTTCGGCCCGTCGGATCCGGCCAGCTCGACGGTGAGATCGGCGGTGCGGGTGTCCTGCCAGACGATGGCATGGTGAATCGGCTTGCCGCTGGCGCGTTCCCACACCACGGTGGTCTCGCGCTGATTGGTGACGCCGACCGCGGCGATATCGCCCGCCCCGATGCCGAGCTTGTCCAGCACCTCGGCGATGACGAGTTCGGTATTGCGCCAGATGGTTTCGGCATCGTGCTCGACCCAGCCCGGCTGCGGGAAGATCTGCTCGTGCTCACGCTGCGCGACCCCGGCGATGAGGCCGTGGTGATCGAAGACGATGCACCGGCTGGAGGTCGTACCGGAATCGATGGCAGCCACATATCGACGCATTCGAGCAGGCTACTCGCCGCGAATGCGCGCATGCCGCCATGACGCGCGCTGCCACGCACACCACACGGCGGGGTCGCACGGTGAGCCATTAGTGTGGACTACGGTTGCTCCCGAGTAGCTGAGCTTCGACCAGAGCGTCATCGATACGAGCGCCGCATCGTCGATACCGCGGCGGGCCGGAGGAGTCGAGCATGACGAAGAACCCGCGATCGCAGTTTCTGGGCCCCGAGCAGCGCGAGGAGGCCTGGGCGCGGCTGGGCAAGGACACCTTCGATGTGGTGGTGATCGGCGGTGGTGTGGTCGGCGCCGGCATTGCGCTCGATGCCGCCACCCGCGGCCTGGAGGTCGCACTCGTCGAGGCCCGTGACCTGGCCTCCGGCACCTCCAGCCGCTCGTCGAAGATGTTCCACGGCGGTCTGCGCTATCTGGAGATGATGGAGTTCGGGCTGGTGCGCGAGGCGCTGCACGAGCGGGAACTGTCGCTGTCCAAGCTGGCGCCGCATCTGGTGAAGCCGCTCAAGTTCCTGTACCCGCTCACCCATTACGGCTGGGAGCGCCCGTACGTGGCCGCCGGGCTGACCCTGTACGACACCATGGGCGGGTCGAAATCCGTTCCGGGACAGCATCATCTGACCAAGGCCGGGGCGCTGCGCCTGGCTCCCGGACTCAAGAGCTCGGCGCTGACCGGCGGTCTCACCTATTACGACACGGTGGTCGACGATGCGCGGCACACCATGACGCTGGCCCGCACCGCCGCCCACTACGGCGCGGTCATTCGCACGTCCACGCAGGTGGTCGGCTTCCTGCGGGAGGCGGATCGGGTGGTGGGCGTGAAGGTGCACGACAGTGAGGACGGCCGGCGGACCGAGGTGCGCGCCAGCGTCGTCATCAATGCGACCGGTGTGTGGACCGATGAACTGCAGTCTCTGGCGCATCAGCGCGGACGATTCCATGTGCGCGCGTCCAAGGGTGTGCATATTGTGGTCCCGCGCGACCGCATTGCCAGCGACACCTCGATCATTCTGCGCACCCCGACCTCGGTGCTGTTCGTCATTATGTGGGGCACCGATCACTGGCTGATCGGCACCACCGACACCGACTGGAATCTGGATCTCGCGCATCCGGCCGCCACCAAGAACGACATCGACTATCTGCTCGAACACGTCAATTCGGTGCTGGTCACGCCGCTCACGCACGCCGATATCACCGGCGTCTACGCGGGCCTGCGGCCGCTGCTGGCGGGGGAGAGCGATCAGACCTCCAAGCTGTCGCGCGAGCATGCCGTGGCCCGCATCGCGCCGGGCCTGGTCGCCATCGCGGGCGGTAAGTACACCACCTACCGCGTCATGGCCTACGACGCCGTCGATGAAGCGGCACAGGACATTCCGCGCCAGGTGCCGCCCACCATCACCGACAAGGTGCCGCTGCTCGGCGCGGACGGTTATCACGCGCTGCTGAATCAGACCCCGCACCTGGCCGAGAAGTACGGCGTCCACCCGTACCGAATCCAGCACCTGCTCAACAGGTACGGCTCGCTCATCGACGAGGTGCTCGGCCTCGCCGACGGCAAACCCGATCTGCTGCAACCGATCGAGGCGTCCCCCGGCTATCTGCAGGTCGAGGTGGTCTACGCGGCCGCCGCGGAAGCCGCCCTGCACCTGGAGGACATCCTCGCCCGCCGCACCCGCATCTCCATCGAGTACGCGCACCGCGGCGTCGACTGCGCCGACCAGGTGGCCCGTCTCGTCGCCCCGGTGCTCGGCTGGGACGAGGCCGAAACCGCCCGCGAGATAGCCACTTACGTCGCCCGCGTCACCGCCGAAATCGAATCTCAGACCCAACCCGACGACGCCTCGGCCGACGCCCTCCGCATTGCCGCCCCGGAACCGCGCCCGCAGATCCTGGAGCCGGTCCCGGTCGAAAACTAGCGCTCACCAAGACAACTGCGCGCCCTGCGATGAACTCGCCGGGCGCGCAGTTGTATTCGAGCCGAGACCTGCCGTACGCGGCGGCGCCGGCCGCGATTCCGCTAGCGGACCACCTTGTAGTTGTAGGCCATCGTGCCGAGCGGGGCCATCAGGCGAACCCAGAGGGGGAGCAGCATTTCCGTGGCGCGGGCGTTGGTGATGTCGCCGAGGTCGATGATGTCGCGCCAGCCGAATTCGCGGAGCAGTTGCAGGACGGTGGATTTGGCCTCGTCGCTATTACCGGAGACGAACATGGTGTGATCGCCGTCCGCCAGCTTCTCGGGGTATGCCATGACGTCGGCATTGACGGTATTGAGGGTCTTGACCACGTGGGCGTCCGGGAAGGCGCGCTGGATCTGCTCACCGAGCGAATCGGTATTGCAGACAGCCAGGGTGGGCGGGAAGCCGTCGGAGAAGTCGAGGGGATTGGCGATATCGATGAGCACCTTGCCCGCCAGATTCTCCGCGCCCGCACCCTGCAGCGCACTCACACTGACCTGACCGCCGGTGGCATTGATGACAACCTCCGCATGTGCGGCCGCCTCGGCCGAGGTACGCAGCGGCGCGGGGAACGGCTCCTCCGCCTTCGCCTCGGTGGCGGCCACATCGCGGGTGCCGATGACCACATCGTGTCCCAACTCCACCAGCCGCGCCGCGAGGGTGCGTCCCACCGATCCGGTGCCGACGATTCCGATCTTCATGCGGACAGAATAGGGCCGAATTCCGCAGCCCCATAGCCGGTTCCGCTACCGACGAACGGCGGAATACGGGGGTGGTGGGGCGTGGTTGGCCGCGCCCCACAGGCCTGTTCGGCCGTGCAGGTCGGATGGTGCGCGCAGGCCCGGAGCGAGGGTGTTGTGGGTCGGCCGGCGAATCCGGGAGCTGTGGTGCGGTAGGAATCAGTGGACGTCGGCGGTGGCGTCCTGCGCCGCCTGGCAGTCCGGGCACAATCCGTGCAGGGTCAGCCCCGCGTGCTCGGACAGGGCGAAGGAGCTGCCGAGGCTCGCCTGGGCCAGCGCGGTGCTCAAGCGGTCGGCGGGGACTTCGATCATGGTGGTGCACCGGGTGCAGATGGCGTGGTGGTGCGGATGGTCGGCCAAACCGTAGGTCGTGACGTGCTCGTCGAGCGTCAGCGCATGCAGCACGCCGACCTCGACCAGCGTCGATACCGTCCGGTACACCGTGGTCACGTCGACCTCGCGGCCCTGCTCGGTGAGGCGGCGATGGATCTGTCCCGCACTGAGATGCCCGATGGGCGGATCGGTATCCAGGACGCCCAGCACCGCCAATCGCGGTGTTGTACAACGTAATCCGCGCTCGCGCAGCATGGTGCGCACCCGGTCTTCGGAATGGCCGGGGGCGATGGTCCCGGATTCCGCTGCGCCGATTCGGTGGCCTGCTCCTGTCATGAGACCAGTGTTGCGCCCGATGCCGTTCACCGCCAACCGCTTGTTGCCATCGAGTTGCAACAAGAATCGGCCGAAGTTACCGTTGATTCGTTCGATTCCATCGGTTCCTGTGGGAGGGCGCACCATGACAACCACGGAGACCGGGCGGAAGCCTTCACGGCTCGAGGTCATTCGCACCGCACTGACCCGAGGGGAATGGGCGCGGGTCGCCGCCATGGTCGGGCTGATCGTCGCGCTGCATGTGATCGGCTGGGTCACCCTGGTGGCCATCGTCGCGCCGCACCATTTCAGCCTCGGCGACAAGACACTCGGCATCGGCGTCGGCCTGACCGCGTACACCCTCGGCCTGCGGCATGCCTTCGACGCCGACCACATCTCCGCGATCGACAACACCACCCGCAAACTCATGAACGACGGGCAGCGTCCGCTCTCGGTGGGATTCTTCTTCTCGCTCGGCCACTCCACCGTCGTCTTCGTGCTCGCGCTGCTGCTGTCGGTGGGGGTGAAGGCGGTGGTCGGACCGGTCCAGGACGATTCGTCCGCGCTGCACCACTACACCGGACTGATCGGCACGACCGTGTCGGGCACCTTCCTCTACATCATCGCGATCATCAATATCGTTGTCCTGGTGGGGATCCTGCGCGTCTTCCGGAATATGCGATCCGGCCGATACGACGAGGCCGAACTCGAGAAGCAGCTCGACAATCGCGGCTTCATGAACCGCTTCTTCGGCGGAGCCATGAAGTCGATCACCAAGCCCTGGCAGATGTACCCCGTAGGCATCCTTTTCGGCCTCGGCTTCGATACCGCCACCGAGGTGGCCCTGCTCGTCCTGGCCGGCACCAGCGCCGCCGCCGGCCTGCCCTGGTACGCAATCCTCTGTCTGCCGGTCCTTTTCGCCGCCGGTATGAGCCTGCTCGATACCATCGACGGCTCGTTCATGAACTTCGCCTACGGCTGGGCCTTCTCCAAACCGGTCCGCAAGGTCTACTACAACATCACCATCACCGGCCTGTCCGTCGCCGTGGCCCTCATCATCGGCACCGTCGAACTGCTGGGCCTGCTCGCCGATCAACTCGGCTGGTCCGGCGGCATCTGGGACTGGATAGGCGGCCTGAACCTCAATGTCCTCGGCTTCGTCATCGTCGGCCTGTTCGTCCTGACCTGGGTTGCCGCGCTGCTCATTTGGCGTTTCGGCCGTATCGAGGAGAAGTGGTCCGTCGCACTGGCGGATCGGGAGGCGCTGTGACGCCGACATATATGCCATTCCTGGAGGAATGTCTATATCCGCCACGGTAGTTTTTTTCACTCCTGTGGACAGAGGTCCAGTCCTATCGGCGGGGCTTCGGCACGCCTGTGGCAGGTCGTCGGAGTGTCGGTCGGACGGGTGGCGGCGATCGTGGTACCTCCAGATGCGCTGGACAAGCGACTATCTCGCGATATCGGCTGCTCACGCGCCTGTCTCGGTGACCGAGTGGCGGTCGGGTAAAGGCTCGTTCAGGGTGTCAAAAAATCTGCACTCTCGGGTATAGACAACTGACGTTCTCCGTTGTACTGTCTCTCTTGTTCGACAAACAGCAAGTAGCAAGTCAAGGGCCCGGGAGAGGTATTCCCGGAGAAGTTGGTTCGGCCGTCCCCTGCCGGTGGGAGAAGTATTCGATCGTGGCAGGACCGCAGGAGGGGACGAAGAACGCCGCGAAGAGCGCCGGGAGTCCCTCGGGATTCTCGAAGCGGGACCGTGCCGGGAATTCGGGTGCGGGGGTGCGCAATCTGCGAGCCGGGAGGTGGTCCACGAGCACATACGTACGCAATACGCGTCCCTGTCAACACGTTCGGACGCGGTGTCAATCGCCGGCCTCACCGGCCGGTAACCGAAATTGAGTCAACCCCTTCGTAAGTCAAGCCCTTCGTAAGAACCTCGGGCCCCGGCGCACTGCGCCGGGGCCCGAAGGCATTGGGATGGCGATGGAAATCCGGCGTGGACTATGTGCTGGGCGGTGCGGGCTGGCAGCGCGGGCAGAAGTAGATGCCGCGGTCGGCGCGGGGTAGAGCCGGATCATCGGCGAGCAGATGGACGAGCATGGTGGTGCCGCAGCGGCGGCAGGGGCGGCGTTGGCGGCCGTAAGCCAGTGCGCGCCAGGGTGGTTGGTGTGCGGCCTGGGTGAGTACCCGATGGGCTTCGTCGACCAGGGCGGGCAGGTCGGCGAGGTCGCCGACCGGTGTCGCGGGATGGACGCGGCCCAGGAAGCAGATTTCGCTGCGGTAGATATTGCCGATTCCCGCGAGATTTCGCTGGTCCAGCAAAGCCGAACCGATGGGCTGCTCCGGCTTTCCGGACAGTCGGCGGACTGCTTCAGCGGTATCCCAGTTCGGGCCCAGGAGATCCGGGCCGAGATGGTCGACGGCGGTGTGCTCGTCGGCGCGGCGCAGCACTTCGACCAGGCCGAGGGCGAAACCTACGGCTTCCGAGTCCGCGGTGGCGAGGATCAGGCGGGCGGTGAAACCCGGTTTGGTCCAGCGCTGTCCGGGGGTGTAGACCCGCCATACGCCCTCCATCTTCAGATGGGTGTGAATGCTGAGTCCGGGAGTGCGCACGAACAGGTGCTTGCCGTAGCTGCCCACGCTCTCCACCGGCTCGCCGCGCAGGTCGAGGGTGGCGTACTTCGGCACGCGGAAGTCGCTGCGGGTCAGTGTCTTTCCGTCCAGGGCGCGGCGCAGGCGCGCTGCCGCCAGGAAGACGGTATCGCCCTCAGGCATGGCGAAGTCGCCGGTTCACGGGCGGCTCCGCAGCCGGAAACCCTTGGGGGTGGCGGCGAAACCGGCCTGGGTGAGGAAGCCTGCGAAGGTATTGCCGTGCACGGACTCACCGTTCACCCGGTCGATGACCAGCGAATCGACACGCCGATCGTGCACCAGCCCCGCCAGGGCCGTGGCCGCCGCCGTCCGGGCCGCGGGATCCTCGGTGAAGGTCAGCAGCGTTTTGCCCCCGCGCTCCAGATACAGCGCGAGCTCGCCGTCCACCAGCACCACCAGCGCACCCGCCTTGCGGCCCGGCCGATGCCCCGCACCCTCGACCGCCGACTTCGGCCAAGGTAGCGCCGCCCCATACGAATTCGCCGGATCACAGGCCGCCAGCACCAGCGACTTCCCGGCGGAGTGGCTCCCGCCCTGGCCGGGCCGGCTCTCGCCGGGGCGAGCGTCGCCCTCGTCGGCGCTGTGCGGCCGATCGCTGTCGAACGACCGCAGCCGGTCCACCACATCCGTCGTCGAAAACTGCGCCCCACCCAGCGAATCCACGAAATACCCGCGCCGGCACCGCCCCCGGTCCTCGAACTCGGTGAGCACCCGATACATCAGCGCGAACCCGCCCCGCACACCCTCGCTCTGCACCGACCCCTTGGTCAGCACCCCGTACCGCTCCAGCAGCACATCCGCCGTGGCATGCGCCCGCACCGTATTGTCGGCCACCCGTTCCGGCAGCAGCGCCCACCGCCCCGCCACACTGGGCGGACTCGTCCGCGCCGGAATCCCCGTGCGCGGCAGATACATCCGCCCCCGCGGAGCCCGCCGCGGGGTCCGATGCGCCGTCGAAGTCCGCGCCGTCCCCGCCAGCAGCGCCCGCACCGGCGCGAACGTATCCCCGCCGATGTACCCCGCCCAGGCCAACTCCCACAGCGCGGTGACCACCGCACCCTCGTCCTCCACCCCACTGGCATCAACCAGCTGCCGGAAGAAGTACGCGCCACCCCCGGCCATATCCACCACCTGGAACCCGGACCCCGTTGCGAGCGACCCGGCCTTCCGCCGACCGGGTGCGACTCCGTCGGCATCCTGCCCTGCCTGTGGCGTAGTCGCGGAGGCGTCGGCCGGGCCGGTGATCACGGCGGGATCGGCTGCCTCGGGAGATGGGGTGCCACCGATTACGGTGGCGCCCAAGGCCATCAGGAGGCTGATGTGGATTTCGGTGAGGTCGAGGTCGTCGGGTGGGGGGAGGGTGACGGCGGCCTGGTCGGCGGGGTGCAGGGCGATCCAGCCGTCTTTGGCGGTGATCGAGCCGTGACCGGACCACAGCACCTCGCCGGTGGCCATGAGTTCGTCGAGCATGGCGGGGGAGTAGTCGCGGATGCGGGCGGGGAGAATGAGCGATTCCCAGGCCGAGGCCGGGATCGGCACGCCCGCAAGCTGTTCCACGACGGCGGCGACGCCGTCTACTCCGCGCAGTTCGCCGGTGCCGATGTGCTGCCAGGCCGGGAGGAAGCGCGCCAGGGCTGCGGTGGCGACCGGTTCCACCTCCTTGCGGGCCGCGGCCAGGGACCGGCGGCGCAGGCGGCGCAGCACCTCGCTGTCGCACCATTCGGACCCGGCGGAACCCGGCGTGAATTCGCCTTCCACCACACGCTTTTCGAGAGCCAGTCGATGCAGGCCGGTGGCGACCACCGCGGTGCCCAGCCCGAATCGGTGCGCGGCCGCGGTCAGCGTGAACGGACCGTGGGTCCGGGCATACCGGCCGATCAGATCGCCGAGCGGATCGGCGACCGGCTCGATGAAGGCGGCCGGAACACCGATGGGCAGTGGCACACCCAGTGCATCCCGCAGCCGGGCCGCATCCTCGACCGCCACCCACCACCGCGAGCCCGCGAAGGAAACCTCCAGGGCCCGATGGGCTTTCACCAGTTCGGCGAACCACGGTCGCGGATCGTCGGTGCAGCGCTCAGCGGCTTCCTCGGCGGTGAGCGGCCCGAGCAGCCGCAACAGATCGGCCAGCCCCTCCATATCCCGCGCATGCCGCTCCGGCGTCAGCCGCTGCAATTCCCGCTCGGTCTGCTCCAGGACCGCGGCATCGAGCAGTTCCCGCAGCTCCACCCGCCCCAGCAGCTCCGCCAGCAGGCTGGAGTCCAGTGACAGCGCCGCCGCCCGCCGCTCCGCGAGCGGACTGTCGCCCTCGTACATGAACTGCCCGATGTAATCGAACAGCAGCGAGTTCGCGAACGGCGACGGCGTGGCCGTCTCGACCTCCACCAGGCGCACCTGCCGGCGCGCCACCCGGCTCAGCAGATCGCGCAGCGAGGGCAGGTCGTACACATCCTGCAGGCACTCCCGCACCGTCTCCAGCAGGATCGGGAACTCCGGGAATTTCCTTGCCACATCCAGCAATTGCGCGGCCCGCTGCCGCTGCTGCCACAGCGGCGCCCGCTTGCCGGGATCCCGGCGCGGCAGCAGCAGCGCCCGCGCCGCGCACTCCCGGAATCGCGAGGCGAACAGCGCCGACCCGCCCACCTGCTCGGTCACCACATCGTCGATCTCATCGGGCTCGAACACGAACAACTCCGCCCCCGGCGGATCGTCCGTGGTGTCCGGCAGTCGCACCACGATCCCGTCATCCGAAGCCGTGGGCGCCGCATCCACCCCGAACCGCTCCCGCAGCCGCGCCCCCACCGCCAGCGCCCACGGCGCATGCACCGGCAACCCGTACGGCGAATGCAACACCACCCGCCAATCCCCGAGCTCATCGCGGAACCGCTCCACCAGCAGCGTCCGATCCGTCGGCAACTGCCCCGTGGCCACCCGCTGCTCCTGCAGCAGCGCAACCAGATTCGCCGTCGCATTCGAATCCAGCCCCGCCGCGGCAGTGACCCGCTCCAACTCGGTCTCCGGTCGAGCCACCTTCGCGTGACCTGTCGACTTGCTGCCGCCCTGCCCATTTCGCTTGCTGCGGGAGTCCTTCGTTTCTGCGCCGTGGGGGAGTTCCTGCAGAGCCGTGCCTAGTTGAACGGGATCCGCACTATTGGCCCGCACGGTGGTCGAGCGCACTGCTCCCGTGCCGTGCTGCTCCACCGCCTTACCGGCCGTGCGGACGAATTCGCCTAGGGCCGCGCCCAATTCGGCGGGGCGGCCGAGGGAGTCGCCGTGCCAGAAGGGGAGGCGGCCGGGGAGGCCGAAGGCGGGGGTGACGAGGACCCGGTCGAAGGTGATCTCCTCTATGCGCCAGCTGGTGGCGCCGAGGGCGAAGACGTCGCCTACGCGGGACTCGTAGACCATCTCCTCGTCGAGTTCGCCTACCCGGGAGGCTTTTTCGCCGACCATGAAGACCGGGAAGAGACCGCGATCGGGAATGGCGCCGCCGGAGGTGACGGCCAGGCGCTGGGCGCCGGGGCGGCCGGTGAGGGTGCCCGCGTCGCGGTCCCACACGATTCGGGGCCGGAGCTCGGCGAATTCGTCGGAGGGGTAGCGACCGGCGAGGAGATCGAGCACCGAATCGTAGGCCGAACGGGGGAGGGCGCCATAGCTTCCCGTGCTGCGCACCGTCTCGAACCAGCTCTCGGCGTCGATGGCCTCCAGTGCGCACGCCGCGACGGTTTGCTGGGCGAGGATATCGAGCGGATGCAGCGGAATCTTCAATTCCTCGATCTGCCCGGCGGTCATCCGCTGCGAGGCCACCGCGCAGTGGATGACATCGGTGCGATGCTTCGGGAAGATCACTCCGCGCGAGATCTCACCGACCTGATGCCCGGCCCGGCCCACCCGCTGCAGGCCGCTGGCAACCGAGGGCGGCGCCTCCACCTGCACCACCAATTCGACCGCGCCCATATCGATTCCGAGCTCCAGGCTGCTGGTCGCGACCACACAGCGCAGCCGCCCGCTCTTGAGATCATCCTCGATGAGCGCCCGCTGCTCCTTGCTCACCGAACCGTGATGCGCGCGCGCCAGCAGCGGCGGCGCACCGTGAATCACCTCGGTGGACGCACCCAATTGCGCGGGCGGCGCATGCTCGGTGTCCACCTCCGCGCCGATGCGCCCGGCGTACTCCTCGTTCAACCGCGCGGTCAGCCGCTCCGCCAGCCGCCGCGAATTCGCGAACACGATGGAGGATCGATACTTGAGCACCAGATCGACGATAGCCTCGTCCACATGCGGCCAGATGGAGCCCGGCTGATCCGAATCCTCCGCGCCCGCATCGGGTTCGGTCATATCCGCGACCGGCACCCGCACCGACAGATCGAAGGTCTTGGGCGCGGGCGGATTCACAATGGTGATCGGCGCGCTACCGACCAGGAACCGCCCCACCTCCGCCGGTGGCCGCACCGTCGCCGACAGCCCGATCCGCTGCGCGGGACGTTCGAACCCGGGCGAGGCGGCCCGCAGCGCATCCAGCCGGGCCAGCGAAAGCGCCAGGTGCGCACCGCGTTTGGACCCGGCGATGGCGTGCACCTCGTCCACGATCACGGTGTGCACCTCGCTCAGCGTCTCCCGCGCCGCAGAGGTGAGCATGAGGAACAGTGATTCCGGCGTGGTGATCAGAATGTCCGGCGGCGTGCGCAGCAACCCGCGCCGATCGGCCGGACTGGTATCACCGGACCGCACCCCCACGCTGATCTCCGGGGCGGGCAATTCCAGCCGTTTGGCCGTTTGCGTGATCCCCACGAGCGGCGCCCGCAGATTGCGCTCCACATCCACGGCGAGGGCCTTCAGCGGCGAGATGTACAACACCGAGGTCTTGCGCTTCTCGCCCTTGGCTTTGGGCGGCGCCGGCTCCCGGGTGGCCAGCCGGTCGATGGCCCACAGGAATGCCGACAGCGTCTTACCGGACCCGGTGGGCGCGACGACCAGGGTGTGCTCGCCCGCCGCAATGGCCTGCCAGGCCCCCAGCTGGGCGGCCGTCGGCGCCGGGAAGGCGCCGTCGAACCACTGCCGGGTGGCGGGAGAGAACCGATCCATCGCCCCAGTCTGCACCCGCCCACCGACAGTCCCGGGGATCGGCCCGTCAGGACCGGGTTCGGGCTGTCAAGGGGGCCGGATAGGCCCGCGACCGGGAGATGAGCGAAGGACGGGCAATCGAACTACGGGCGCTTTCGCCGCGCGTAAGGTTCGAACGGTGCAGAAGGTGCTCCGACTCGATCTGGTCAGTCACGGGATGACCGAGGCGATGCGCAAAGCACGATTTCCGGTCGACGAACCGCTCACCGAAGCCGGTCGCCGCGCGGTCGCCGCCTGCGGTCGCCTGCATGCCGCGAGGGTGCTCACCGCCCCCGAGCGCCGGGCGGTCGAGACGGCCACCGTCATGGGCCTGACGGGCGCGGAGGATTCGCGACTACGCGATCTGGATGCGGGCGCCTGGCGCGGCGGCGAACTCATGTCGGTCCCCAAGGAGGACCTCTACCTCTGGCTCACCGATCCGGGCTATCGCGGCCACGGCGGTGAATCGGTGGCGGATGTGGTCGAGCGAACCGGCGAATGGATGGCCGATATCGCCGTCGAGGGCGAACCCACCATTGCCATCACCCATCCCGCGATCATTCGCGCCGCCCTGCTCGTCACCCTCGACGCGCCCGCAAAATCGTTCTGGCGCATAGACGTTCCCCCGGTCAGCGTGACGCGGCTGCACTATCGCGGCGAATGGACCCTGCACTTCCGGCCGTGATCAGGCGGTGAGCGAGCTGCGCACCATGGCCCGCACCGCATCGGTGATCAGTCGCGCGGACAGGCTCGGATCGATGGCCCGCTGAATGCCGAGGCCCAGGCCCAGGCTCAAAACCGCGGTGGCCGCGTCCTCGGCGGGCAGCGGCAGCGTCAGCCCCGTGGAATCCGCGAGCACCTGCAGTTGCGCCGCGACGGTGCCGCGCACCAATCCCAGACTGGAAACCAGGGCCGCCTGCAACGCCGGATCATCGCGCGCCACAATGGCGAATTCGAATTCGAGCATCGTCCACCCGACATCGCCGAGCGTGCGCTCGGCCCAGCTCTGAAAGCGCTCCAACCGCGCCTCGAGGCTGTCGTCGCCCTCGATCAGTTCGGTGACCTCGCCGAACTTGGTCTCGTGAATGAGCCCCAGCACTTCCAGGCACAGTGCCGATTTGGTCTTGAAGTTCGAGTACACCGCGCCCTTGGAGTACCCGGCCTCCTCGGCGACCCGTTCCAGGCTGGTCTTGGCGTACCCCTCGGTGAGGAACAGATCGCGTGCTGTCACCAGCAGGTCCGTGCGGGTGCGGGCCTGGCTTTCGGACCGGGTCAGTCGTGCCATGGCGATGATTCTATGTTCCGAGAGATTCGGGATACCACCGGTATCTGAAATCTGTTAGTGTTCGAAACCATGAGTAACAGGAACGGGTCACATCGACGTGGCCTGGCCATCGGCTGCGGCGGCACCCTCGGCGCGGCGTGGATCGTGGCCGCGCTGGCCGCCGCCCGCGATGTGCTGAACTGGGATCCACGCGACGCCGACGTCATGATCGGCACCTCCGCCGGCGCCGAAATGCTGACCATGCTCGGCAGCGGCGTCGGCGTCGACGAGTTGGTCGCCATGCAGGACGGCACCTCCGCGAACCCGATCCTGACCGCGCATATGCGCTGTGAGCCCGGGCGTTTCCCGCCACTGCCCCGTGCGCGCCTCGGTGCGCCCGCCCGCGCGGTGCGCGAACTGCTCGCCCGGCCCAGCGGCCACGCGCTGCTGACCGCCGGCAGCGGCCTGCTCCCGCAGGGCAGCGGTGACGCCGCCTGGCTGCAGCGCCTCGCGGACCGGCTCAATCCGGATCGCAGCTGGGTACCGCATCCCGCCACCTGGCTGGTGTCCATGGACGCCGCCACCGGTGAACGCGTGGCCTTCGGTTCACCCTCCGCACCGGACGCGAGTCTCGGTGCGGCACTGCGGGCTTCGTGGGGCGTCCCCGGCTGGTTCCCCGCGGTGCCCATCGACGACCGCCGTTTCATCGACGGCGGCGCGGCCTCCACCGCCTCGGTGGATCTGCTGCTCCCGGCGCAGCTCGACGAGGTGGTGGTGCTCGCACCCATGGCCTCCACCGGACGACTGCCCGCCACCAGCGCGGGGCATTTCCTGGAGCGCCAGATGCGAAATCGCATGAGCGAGAAGCTCGATGCCGAGATCGCCCTGCTGCGCGCCGGCGGCACCAAGGTGCTGCGCCTGGACGCCACCGCCGAGGACCTCGCGGTCATGGGCCCCAATTTCATGGACGGCCGCCGCCGCCTCGCCACGTTCGAACACAGCCTGGTCAGCACCCGCAAGGCCATGGAACAAGGAGTCTTCGCATGAGCATCCTCGGAAAGAACTACCCCACAATCGATCTCGACGGCGCGCGGGTGCTGATCACCGGCGCGGGCCGCGGCATCGGCCAGTGCACCGCCGAGCTGTTCATCAGCAAGGGCGCCGAGGTGGCCATCGCGGATGTTGACACCACCGCCGCCCAGGCCACCGCAGCGGCCCTGGGCGCGAAGGCCTTCGAGCTGGATGTGCGCAATCGCGAGCAGTGGGACAGGGTCGTCGCCGACTTCGGCCGCATCGACATCCTGGTCAACAATGCCGGTGTCATGCCCGCCGGGGCCTTCCTCGACGAATCGGATGCGGTGGGCCACACCACCATCGACGTCAATGTCTGGGGTCTCATCCACGGTATGCGCGCCGTCGCGCCCGCCATGGTCGAGCGCGGTCAGGGTCATATCGTGAATGTCGCCTCGCTCGCCGGCAAGATCCCGATCGCGGGCCTGGCCGTCTACAACGCCAGCAAGTTCGCGGCCGTGGGCCTGTCCGCCGCAACCCGTTTGGAGTTCGCGCCGTACGGCGTCAGCGTCAGCACCATCATGCCGTCGGCCGTGCGCACCCGCCTGTCCTCCGGCCTCGCTCTCGGTGCCGGCATGCCCACCGTCGAGCCCGAGGATGTGGCCGCCGCCGTCGTCCAGACCGTGCGCACCCGCAAGGCCGAGGTCGCCGTGCCGAACTACCTCGGCCCCATCGACGCCCTCTTCGCCGCGACACCGGAACCCGCCATCCGCCTGGTCCGCCGCCTCATCAACGGCGACCGCGCCCTGCACCCCTCCGACGAGACCACCCGCGCGCAGTACGAAGCCCAGATCCGCGCCATCGCCACCGACGACCGCGACTGATCGCAAACGCAGACGGCCCGAACCGCACGGGGGGTTCGGGCCGTTGCTGTCCGTGGGCCGCCGCATTCGCTGCCGCGATCGGACCGCCTTGCGCTCAGGCACAACCGCCGGATCAGGGGTTGCAACCTGGGCCGCTACGCCGCCTACTCGAACCGAATGCCCTGTGCCAGAGGCAATTCGGTGGAGTAGTTGACCGTATTGGTGGCGCGCCGCATATAGGACTTCCAGGAGTCCGAACCGGATTCACGCCCGCCGCCGGTCTGCTTCTCGCCGCCGAACGCGCCGCCGATCTCCGCGCCCGAGGTGCCGATATTGACATTGGCGATGCCGCAGTCGGAGCCGTCCGGGGCCAGGAAGCGCTCGGCCTCCCGCTGGTTCTGCGTGAAGATCGCCGACGAAAGACCCTGCGGGACACCATTGTGCAGGTCGATGGCGGCCTCGAGATCGCGGTAGGTGAGAACGTAGAGGATCGGCGCGAAGGTCTCCTCGCGGACCACCTCGGTCTGCGCCGGCATGCGGACGATGGCGGGGCGGACGTAGTACGCCTCGTCGCCGAAGCCCTCGACTCGTTCACCGCCGCAGATCAACTCACCGCCGTCCTCCTGCGCGCGCCGCAGCGCCGCCTGCATGCCCGCATACGCCCGCCCATTGATCAGCGGCCCCACCAGCACACCGTCCTCGAGCGGATTGCCCACGTGCAGTTGGCGATACGCGGAGGCGATGCGATCCAGCAGCGGCCCGACCACATCCACGTGCACGATGAGCCGCCGCAGCGAGGTGCACCGCTGGCCCGCGGTGCCCGCCGCCGAGAACACGATGCCCCGTGCGGCCAGATCCAGATCCGCCGAAGGCGTCACCACCGCAGCGTTATTGCCGCCCAGCTCCAACAGGCAGCGGCCGAAGCGCGCGGCCACGCGCGGCGCGACGGTCCGGCCCATCCGCACCGATCCGGTCGCGCTGACCAGCGCCACGCGCGGATCGTCGACAAGCTGCTCGCCGACCTCGGCCGCGCCCTGAATGAGCTGGTGCACTTCGGGATTCGCGCCCACGTCCACCGCCGCCCGCCGCAGCAGCGTATGGCAGGCCAGCGCGGTCAGCGGTGTGGTCTCCGACGGTTTCCACACCACGGCGTCCCCGCACACCAGCGCCAGCGCGGTATTCCACGCCCACACCGCGACCGGGAAATTGAAGGCCGAGATCACGCCGACCACGCCCAGCGGATGCCAGGTCTCCATGAGCCGGTGCCCGGGCCGCTCCGACGGCATGGTCTGCCCGTACAGCTGCCGCGACAAGCCGAGGGCGAACTCGCAGATATCGATCATTTCCTGGACTTCGCCGCGCGCCTCCGCACCGATCTTCCCGGCTTCGAGAGTGACCAGTTCGCCCAGCTCAGCCTGGTGTTCGGTGAGCAATTGCGCCAGCCGTCGCACCACGGCCGCGCGCTGCGGCGCGGGCACGGTGCGCCAGCCTTCGAACGCGGCGGCGGCCCGGCCGATGGCGGCGTCCACCTCATCGGCGGTACTCGGTCGCAGGCTGGTCAGTTCGCCGCCGGTGAGAGGCGTACGAGCCGAGAGTGCGCCCGGTTCGGGTGATTCCACGCCGAGGCCGCCTAGTAGCGCCTCGGTGCGGGTGCGCAGTTCACGTGTGATGTCTACGGTCGGTGCGGGTGTCATCGACTGCTCCCTGGTCGATAGCGGCATGCGCCGGGTGATGGGTTCCGGCCACGAGTTCGGTTCGCTGCGTTAGCCTTCGCTGATGGCGGATACACCGGCGAAACCACAACTCGACGACATAGATCGTCTGCTGATTCGCGAGCTGATTGCCGATGGCCGCGCCACATTGTCGAATCTGGCCGAGAAGGCCAATCTGTCGGTGTCCGCGGTGCAGTCGCGGGTGCGGCGGCTGGAGGCTCGAGGCGTGATCCGTGGCTACACAGCCAATGTCGATCCGGAAGCCCTGGGGCAGATGCTGTCGGCATTCGTAGCCATCACTCCTCTCGACCCGTCGCAGCCCGATGACGCGCCCGCGCTGCTGCAGCACATCCCAGGTATCGAAGCCTGCCACTCGGTGGCCGGTGACGAGAGCTACATGCTGCTGGTGCGTGTCGCCTCCCCCCGGCATCTGGAGCAGCTGCTGCAGGAGATTCGCGCGACGGCCAACGTTCGGACTCGAAGCACCATCATTCTGCAGACATTCTATGACAAGTAGTTGTCTTTCGTAATTACATCGAAATTTACGGACAAAACCGTAAAGATTCCCTTACCCTGGGGGAGTGACCCTCGAATTCGATCGGCTCGGGGCGGTTGCCGAAACGCAGTTGGTCACCCCCGCCCGGGTGCATGAGATCCTGTCCGCGAGCATTCTCGCGGACGGCTTCGATATGGTTCTGGACCTGCGAAAATCACAAGGCCGCAGACTGATCGACGCCCGCGACGACACGGCATATCTGGACATGTTCGGCTTCTTCGCCTCCTCGGCGCTGGGCATGAACCATCCGGCGCTGGTCGAAGACCGTTACTTCCTGGCGAACCTCACCGCCGCGGCCCTCAACAAGCCGAGCAACTCCGACGTCTACACCGTCGAAATGGCGCGCTTCGTGGACACTTTCGCGCGTGTCCTCGGCGATCCGCGGCTACCGCACCTGTTCTTCATCGACGGCGGTGCGCTCGCGGTCGAGAACGCCCTCAAGGCCGCCTTCGACTGGAAGTCCCGGCACAATGAAATGCACGGGCGCGCACCGGAACTCGGCGCCAAGGTGCTGCATCTGACCGGAGCGTTCCACGGCCGCACCGGGTACACGCTGTCGCTGACCAATACCGATCCGGTCAAGACCGACAGGTTCCCGAAGTTCGGCTGGCCGCGCATCGACACCCCGTACGTGGGCGCCGATCATCCGGATATCGAGGCCGCCGAGCGGAACGCGCTCGACCAGGCCATCCTCGCCTTCGCCGAAAACCCGCACGACATAGCGTGTTTCATTGCCGAGCCCATTCAGGGCGAGGGCGGCGACCGGCATCTGCGCCCGCAATTCCTGCGGGTGATGCAGCAGCTCTGCCGCGACAACGACGCCCTGTTCATCCTCGACGAGGTGCAGACCGGCGTCGGCATGACCGGCAGCGTGTGGGCCTATCAGCAGCTGGGCCTGGAACCCGACATCGTGGCCTTCGGCAAGAAGACCCAGGTGTGCGGGATCATGGCCGGCGGCCGCATCGACGAGGTGCCCGGCAATGTCTTCCACGTCAGCTCGCGGCTCAACTCCACCTGGGGCGGCAGTCTCACCGATATGGTCCGTTCCCGCCGCATTCTCGAGGTGATCGAGCACGAGGGCCTCGTGGCGCGTGCCGGGCGGCTCGGGGCGCATCTGCTGGGGCGGCTGACCGAATTGGCGGATGCCCGCCTCGAGGTCACCGAGCCGCGCGGACGCGGTCTCATGTGCGCCATCACACTCGAAACGGCGCAATTGCGCGACTCGGTGGTGACCGCGCTGCGCGAGGAGGAGCACGTCCTGATCCTCGGCACGGGGGAGCGCGGTATTCGTTTCCGGCCGCCGCTCACCGTCACGGTCGCGGAGCTGGACGAGGCCGTCGACGCCCTGGACCGCGTATTGCCTTGAGCCGCACGGCAACCTACTCGAACCGCCCGGAACATTCCGGGCGGTTCGTGTTCGCTCAGACCGGACCGGGCGCCGAAATTTTTCGATGTCACCGCAGGCCCGCGAACCGCGTAATCGGGTATCTACCTGCGGATATTAACTGGCGGGTAGTCAATAACCGTACTCGCGAGTAGCCCTGCCGGGATTACCAGAGGGCACTGGCACTGGTTACACTCCGGGCATGACGAGTGTCCAGCAGCAGCCTTCGCCGGGGTCGGCGGGCGCCCCCGATATCCACACCACCGCCGGCAAGCTTGCTGACCTGCGTAACAGGCTGGAAGAGGCCAAGCACCCGATGGGTGAGGCCGCGGTCGACAAGGTCCACGCCAAGGGCAAGATGACCGCGCGCGAGCGCATCCTCGCCCTGCTGGACGAGGGCTCGTTCGTGGAACTCGACGCGCTCGCCCGGCACCGCAGTGTGAATTTCGGCCTGGAGAACCAGCGTCCGCTCGGCGACGGCGTGGTGACCGGTTACGGCACCATCGACGGCCGCGATATCTGCATCTTCTCCCAGGACGTCACCGTCTTCGGCGGCTCGCTCGGCGAGGTCTACGGCGAGAAGATCGTCAAGGTCATGGATCTGGCGCTGAAGACCGGCCGCCCGCTGGTCGGCATCAACGAGGGCGCCGGCGCACGCATCCAGGAAGGCGTTGTCTCCCTGGGTCTTTACGGTGAGATCTTCCACCGCAATATCCAGGCCTCCGGCGTGATCCCGCAGATCTCGCTGATCATGGGCCCGGCCGCCGGTGGGCACGTGTACTCCCCGGCGCTGACCGACTTCGTCGTCATGGTCGACCAGACCAGCCAGATGTTCGTCACCGGTCCCGACGTGATCAAGACCGTCACCGGTGAGGAAGTCACCATGGAGGAGCTGGGCGGCGCCCACACCCACATGGTGAAGTCCGGTGTCGCGCACTACGTCGCCTCCGGCGAGCAGGACGCCCTGGACTACGTCAAGGATCTGCTCAACTACCTGCCGAGCAACAACCGCGCCGAGGCCCCGCGCTTCCCGGCCACCGATCCGATCGTCGGCGCCATCGAGGACTCGCTCACCGCCGAGGACCTCGAGCTCGACAGCATCGTCCCGGATTCGCCGAACCAGCCGTACGACATGCACGAGGTCATCAAGCGCCTGGTGGATGACGACGAGTTCCTGGAGGTGCAGGCCGAGCGCGCGATGAACATCATCATCGGCTTCGCCCGCATCGACGGCCGCAGCGTCGGCTTCGTGGCCAACCAGCCCTCGCAGTTCGCGGGCTGCCTGGACATCGACGCCTCGGAGAAGGCCGCGCGCTTCGTGCGCACCTGCGACGCGTTCAATATCCCGATCATCACCCTGGTCGACGTTCCCGGCTTCCTGCCCGGCACCGGCCAGGAGTTCAACGGCATCATCCGCCGCGGCGCCAAGCTGCTCTATGCCTACGGTGAGGCCACTGTGGGTAAGATCACAATTATCACCCGCAAGGCATACGGCGGCGCCTATGACGTCATGGGTTCCAAGCACATGGGCGCCGATGTGAACCTCGCGTGGCCGACCGCTCAGATCGCGGTCATGGGCGCCTCGGGCGCGGTCGGATTCGTCTACCGCAAGCAGCTCAAGGATGCGGCGGCCGAAGGCGCCGATGTGGACGCGCTGCGCCTCGAGCTGCAGAACGAGTACGAGGACACCCTGGTCAACCCGTACGTGGCGGCCGAGCGCGGCTACGTCGACGCGGTCATCCCGCCCTCGCACACCCGCGGCCAGATCGTATCGGCGCTGCGTCTGCTGGAACGCAAGATGGTGACCATGCCGCCGAAGAAGCACGGCAACATTCCGCTCTGATTCGACGATAAGCGCGGTGTGAGGCGCACACTGGGGCTAGGGTCCGGCATGCTTCGTGCCGGTTTCCCGTACCGCGCAGGAACGCCTCATCCGAGTAAAGATGGTAGAGACCGGCCCTCGACGTAGAGGGTCGAAACTATTACCGTTTGCGGACTTGAACCACTATCCGTGAACAGCCGCCCCACCCGGGCGGCAATTGGACAGGAGGACTGGCGCTGTGACGACCATGGCTGACGAAGAAGTACTGAGCGCCGCCGAACTGGATCTGGCCGTCGATGGATTGACGGAAGCGGTCGAAACGGCTGTAGCCGAGACTGAACCGTCGAACATCGGCCCGGTCATCCAGGTTCTGAAGGGCAATCCGAGCGATGTCGAACTGGCCGCCCTGGTGGCTGTCTTCGCCGCCGCCTCGAGCGTCCCCGGTGGATCCGCCGACAACGGTCCCGCCGATATGTGGGGCCGCCCCACACTGCTGCACCGCGGCTCGTCGCCGTTCTCGCCGTACGCATTTCCCGCACTGTCGCACCGCGGCTGATCGAGCGGGTTCCGTCAGGGCCAGGGGGCGCCCGCGCCGCCTCCCCGCCGCTGACGTGCGTTCCCCTGTAGTACCTTCGCGCAGTGCCCGTGCCTCCGATACGTCGAAATGAGACAGCGCCTGTGACGACTTTCGTATTGGCGTCCCAATCTCCGGCCCGGCTCGGGGTACTCCGCAATGCGGGTGTCGAACCGGTGGTCCGGGTGTCGAAGGTGGACGAGGACGCCGTGGCCGCCGCGCTGCCCGCGGGCACCGCCCCCGATCGCGTGGTGATCGAGCTGGCTCGCGCCAAGGCGCGCGATGTTGCCCCCACGCTGACCGGAGAATTCCCCGATTCCATTGTGGTGGGCTGTGATTCGATGCTGCTCGTCGATGGCGTGCTGCAGGGCAAACCACTCACCGCCGAGGTCGCGCGGGCGCGCTGGTCCGATATGGCCGGGCGCAGCGCCGATCTGCTCACCGGGCACTGCGTACTGCGGCTGCGCGACGGTGAGATCGTCGCCGAGGCCGCCGATTGCAGTTCCACCACAGTGCATTTCGCCGAGCCCGGCGCCGATGAGCTGGACGCCTACATCGCCACGGGCGAGCCGCTGCAGGTGGCCGGGGCCTTCACGCTGGACGGCCGCGGCGCCTGGTTCGTCGATCGCATCGAGGGTGATCCCTCCAGCGTGATCGGTATCGGTCTACCGCTGGTTCGTCGACTGCTTGCCGAGGTGGGCGTCGGGGCTACGCAATTGTGGAGCGACGCGGCTCGTTGAGGTCGCGAGCCGGGGTTCCTCGGCATCGCCGTTCACACCGGGCACACCCTCGGCCGTGCGGGCCGTGAGCAGTTCCAGTCGCGCCACGCACAATTCGGGCTCCACGAACGGATGCAGGCGGACGGAAACGGTATCGCGGGCGCCGTTGTGATCCAGCACTTCTCGCATGAGTCCGAGATGGACGCCGCACACCACTTCGGAATGCGTGCGCGCGAGTTCGCGCAGCGGGCATGCGGTGAGCCGGATCAGCGACTGCTCATCGGTTTCGCCGGCGTGATCGCGTTCGGGCGCGAAGCCGAGTTCGGAGGCGACCGTAATGGTGAGATCGCGGGCATCGTCGAGCGTTTCGACCGGCTGGTCCACCGCTTCGAGTTTCGAACCCCAGACGCGTCCGGCCGATATGGCGGCGTCGGACCGGCGGCGCGGATCGCTACCGAGCTGGTCAGCGAGTACCTGCGCCAATTCCTGATAACCGACGGATCGCTGCACGGCGGTATAGCCGATGCGCGGGCGGCCGCGACCCCGTGGGGGCTGCTGAAATTGCCGTACCAGCGATTCGCGGGTGAGGACATCCAAATGGAAACGCACCGTAGTCACATGCTGACCGGTGACACGGGCCAGTTCCTGCGCATCGAGAGGCTCGCTTGCGCCACGTAGGATCGCGAGCAGTCGTCGTCGCGGCCAAGAATCGGACATAGCTCACCCCTCCTCTCGGGAGACTTTATCGGATGAAGCTGCGCTTAATTCGCTCAATCACCCGATTCGTGATCTGGAACGAGTTTCGTTGCCGCTACTTGCCTACGATCGGTGCTGAGATTCGAATCGCCAACACCCAACCCACCACGCGTGAAGGACCACACTGTGCCCGTTGCCCCGGATCCGCATCCCTCGTTCGGTTCCTTCGCACATCCTCACCGACTAGTAACCACAGAATGGCTGTCGGCAAACATCGGCGCGCCGGGACTCAAGATCATCGAGTCCAACGAAGACATATTGCTCTACGACATCGGGCATGTCCCGGGCGCCATCAAGATCGATTGGCGAACCGAGTTGATGGACCCGCGCAAGCGCGATGTCGTCGACGGTGAAACCTTCGCCGCGCTGATGCGTGCCAAAGGTATCGGACGCGACGACACCGTGGTCATCTACGGCGATCGGGCCAATGGCACCGCGGCCGCCGCCCTGTGGGTGTTCGACCTCTTCGGACACGAGGATGTGCGCCTGCTGGACGGTGGCCGGGATGCTTGGATCTCCGAGGCCCGCGACACCACCTTCGAGGTGCCGTATCCGGTCCACGGCGAATACCCGGTGGCCGAGCGCGACGACAAGACCGCGCGGGCGTTCCGCGCCGATGTGGTGGCGCAGCTGGGCGGCCCGCTGATCGACGCCCGCGAATTCGACGAGTACACCGGCGAACTGGTGGTGCTGGACCGTCCGGAGGAGCAGGCCCTGCGCGCCGGCCACATTCCGACGGCCGTCAGCATTCCGTGGAGTGCGTCGGTCGGTGCGGATTCTCGATTTCGCCCCCGT
This sequence comes from Nocardia sp. NBC_01327, assembly GCF_035958815.1. Lineage (NCBI taxonomy): Bacteria > Bacillati > Actinomycetota > Actinomycetes > Mycobacteriales > Nocardiaceae > Nocardia > Nocardia sp. NBC_01327. The sequence goes on from NZ_CP108383.1 coordinate 1,808,541, forward strand.
GCGGAGCTGGATGTCATCTACGGTGGGGTGTCCGACGGGGTGCCGCCGCTGGTGTACTCCCGTATCGGTCGCTGGGCCGCACTCACCTGGTTCGTCCTGACCTACCTCGTCGGTGTGCAGGGCGTCCGCAACTACGACGGCTCCTGGACCGAATGGGCAAATGCCGTAGGCGCACCCATAGTGGTCGGAGCCGACCCCGGCGAGTAATTTCGGGCCTACCGATCGGTAGCCCTATCCCGGTTCGGGAGTTGTTGGCACACTGCCTACACTGCCCAAGACGAAGTTATCTCCAGCACAGGAGGCTCAGTGCCCAACCATGCCAACGCGCAGATCACGAAGGTCCTCGTAGCCAACCGAGGCGAGATCGCCGTGCGCGTGATCCGGGCTGCCAAGGACGCCGGTATCGCCAGCGTCGCGGTGTATGCGGAACCGGACGCCGATGCGCCGTTCGTGAAACTTGCCGACGAGGCGTTCGCACTCGGTGGCCAGACTTCCGCCGAGTCGTACCTGGTGTTCGCCAAGATTCTCGACGCTGCCGCCAAGGCCGGCGCCGATGCCATCCACCCCGGTTACGGCTTCCTTTCGGAGAACGCCGAATTCGCGCAGGCCGTGATCGACGCCGGTCTGATCTGGATCGGCCCCTCGCCGCAGTCCATTCGCGATCTGGGTGACAAGGTCACCGCGCGCCACATCGCGCAGCGTGCGAACGCTCCGATGGCCGCGGGCACCAAGGATCCGGTGAAGAACGCCGACGAGGTCGTCGCGTTCGCCAAGGAGTACGGCGTTCCGGTGGCCATCAAGGCCGCCTTCGGTGGTGGTGGCCGCGGCATGAAGGTCGCGCAGACCATCGAGGAGATCCCGGAGCTGTTCGAGTCCGCCACCCGTGAGGCCATTGCCGCCTTCGGTCGCGGTGAATGCTTCGTGGAGCAGTACCTGGACAAGGCCCGCCACGTCGAGGCGCAGGTGCTCGCCGACAAGCACGGCAACGTGATCGTCGTCGGTACCCGTGACTGCTCGCTGCAGCGCCGTTTCCAGAAGCTGGTCGAGGAGGCCCCCGCGCCGTTCCTCTCCGACGAGGTGCGCGGCAAGATCCATGCGTCGGCCAAGGCCATCTGCAAGGAGGCCGAGTACTACGGCGCCGGCACGGTGGAGTACCTGGTGCAGGGCGAGACGGTGTCCTTCCTCGAGGTGAACACCCGCCTGCAGGTCGAGCACCCGGTCACCGAGGAGACCGCCGGCATCGATCTTGTGCGCCAGCAGTTCCGCATTGCCGAGGGCCACGAGCTCTCGCTGAAGGAGGACCCGACTCCGCGCGGGCACTCGTTCGAATTCCGCATCAACGGTGAGGACGCGGGCCGCGGCTTCATGCCCGCCCCCGGCCCGGTCGTCGTGTACAAGGAGCCCGCGGGCCCCGGTGTGCGCGTCGATTCCGGTGTGGTCGAGGGCAGCGTCATCGGCGGCCAGTTCGACTCCATGCTGGCCAAGCTGATCGTCACCGGCGAGAACCGCGAGCAGGCGCTGCAGCGTGCCGCCCGTGCGCTGGCCGAGTACCAGATCGAGGGCCTGGCAACGGTTCTGCCGTTCCACCGCCACATTGTCGAGAACCCCGCGTTCGTCGGCGACGGCACCAAGTTCGACGTCTACACCAAGTGGATCGAGAACGACTGGGAGAACACCATCGAGCCGTACACCGGTGGTGTGCCGATCGATGAGGACGAAGAGGGCCCCCGCCAGAAGGTGGTCGTCGAGGTCGGCGGCCGTCGCCTCGAGGTCTCCCTGCCCGGCCAGTTCTCGGTCGGCGCTGCCGCCGCCCCCGCCGGAAACGGTGCGGGCGTCATCCGCAAGAAGCCGAAGCCGCGCAAGCGTGGTGGCGCGGCCGGCGCCGGTGCGTCCGGTGATTCGGTGACCGCGCCCATGCAGGGCACGGTCGTCAAGGTCGCCGTCGAAGAGGGCCAGAGTGTCGAGATCGGCGATCTGGTCGTCGTGCTCGAGGCCATGAAGATGGAAAACCCCGTCACCGCGCACAAGGCCGGTGTCATCACCGGTCTGTCGGTGGAGGCGGGCGCCGCCATCACCCAGGGCACCGTCCTGGCCGAGATCAAGTGATCTCCCGCCGGATCTGACCGTCCGGCAACAGCTTTCCCGTCTGGGCCGCTCACACTGTGAGCGGCCCAGACGCATTCGCGAGGCGATTCCCCTGTCGGCGGGCGCGGGGCTCGACCGGGCGCGATAAGGTCGGTATATGGCTGAACCACCGGACATTCGCATCGGCACCGCGGAGCGGGAAGAGGCCATGAAGCGGCTATCGGACAACTTCGCCGCCGGACGGCTCAGCGTGGCCGAATTCGATGAGCGCAGTGGGGTTGTCGCGGCGGCGATGACGCGCGGTGATCTCGAGACGGTGTTCACGGATCTGCCCGCGGTGGAGAGCGACAGCGCCGCGCCCGCGAAGCGTGAGCCGCGCTTCGGGTCGAACTGGCCGGAGCGGATCATGCCGATCGTTCCGATCGTGGCGGTGATTCTGTTCTTCATCACCAGCCAGTGGTGGGTGTTCCTGTTGATTCCGGTGGCCGGTGCGCTGCTGTTCGGTGAGGGCAATCGGGAGCGGAAGAACCGGCAGCGGGAATTGCGCCGGGACCACCGCGATCGCAGGCGTGGGCGCTGATGGAACCCATGGAGATCAATGCGGGCAATTGGTATCTGCGCGCCATGCGTGCGGACGAGCGGATCGACGATCGTCCCGCCCTGGCGGACGGCGGCATCACCGATCCGGAGTATGTGGCGCGGCGAACTGCGGAATGGGCCGACGAGACCCACTTCTCATGGGCGGTCTGCGTTCCGACCACCGCCGAAATGGTCGCCGAGATCGGCGTGACACCCGGCACCGACGGCACCGCCGAGGTGACCGGCTGGGTCCGTGACGGCTATCAGACAGCACTCGACGACGGCCTGGAAGCGGTACACCGCTTCACTTCCGGATTCCTCGGATTGCAACCGCGCGCGACTCTCTGATTCACGGAGACGGCGCGTCCGGTGGTGACGGCGGGCGCGCCGGGGCGGACTTCGGTGGCGATATGTCCGGTGCTGCGCGTGGAGTAGCCTGCGGGCATGAACAGGCCAGCCTTGGATATCGCCCGGTTGCGCAGCACTCTCGCCGAGTCGCCGGAGCGGGCGTTCTTCACCGAGATCGATCTGGTGGAGTCGACCGGGTCGACGAATGCGGATCTGGTTGCCCGTGCGGCCGATTCGCATACCGATCACCTGGTATTGCTCGCCGAGGCGCAGGAGCGGGGGCGCGGGCGGCACGAGCGGACCTGGGTGAGCCCGCCGCGCGCGCAGATCGCCATGTCACTGCTGGTGCGGGCGCGCGGTATCGATCCGGCGGTGCTGGGGTGGCTGCCACTGCTGACCGGCGTGGCGGTGGTCGACGCGGTGCGCGCGGCGACCGGGGTGAAGGCAATCCTGAAGTGGCCCAATGACATTCTGGTCGACGGGCGCAAGCTGGCGGGCATTCTCGCCGAGATCGCGGCCGCGGGCAGCGATCCCGCGGTGGTGGTCGGCATCGGCCTGAACGTCAGCCTGACCGAGGCGGAACTGCCTGTCCCGCATGCCACTTCGCTGGTGCTGTCGGGAAACCCGGACCCGGATCGTACCGCCCTGGCGGCCGCCATCCTGCGCGAGTTCGCCCGCCGCTTCACCACCTGGGAAGCCACCGGCTGGGATATCGCCGATCTGTCAGCGGACTACCGCGACCGCTGCTCCACCATCGGCGCACAGGTCCGCGCTGAACTCCCCGGCGGTGAGGTGCTCACCGGAATCGCCACGGGCGTAGACGAACACGGCCGCCTGCTGATCGGCGACCGCGCCGTCGCCGCCGGCGATGTCACCCACCTGCGCGCCGAATACTGACAGCGGTGAACCCCGCCATCGTGTGATGGCGGGGACTCTTCGAATCGGTCTCAGACGCTCAGCAATTCCGCGCGTGCGGCCTCGCGGGCGAGCAGCCGGTCGCGCTGCTCCTCGAACTTCAGCACATCGCCCTCGAGCTTCTCGACATAGGCGGCGAGGGTGTCGCGATCGGCTTCGCCCTGTGCGGTGAAGTCGTTGCGCTCGAAGATGTTCCAGTTCTTGAGCACCGGCTTGATCACCTCTTCGAGGTGCTGGCGCAGATCGTAGATGCCGTGCTTGGCCATCATGGCGCCATTGCGCCGGAAGTTCGGCATGCCGTAGCCGGGCATGACGAAGTTGGTGAGCACCTTGGTGATCGCCGCCATGGCCTGATCGGGGACCAGGTCCAGCCCCGCGCCGCAGAGGGTGCGGTAGAAGATCATGTGCAGGTTCTCGTCGGTGGCGATGCGCTGCAGCATGCGGTCGGCCAGCGGGTCGTCGCAGACCCGGCCGGTATTGCGGTGCGAGACACGGGTGGCGAGCTCCTGGAAGGTCACGTAGGCCACGTTCTCCAGGAAGCCGCCCCAGTCGTCGGGGGACTGCGCGCCATTGGTCATGTGGATCATGCGCGCCTCTTCGAGCGCGACCGGATCGACGCCGCGGGTCACCACGAGGTAGTCGCGAATGACGATGCCGTGCCGGTTCTCCTCGGCCGTCCAGCGGCCGACCCAGGTGCCCCACGCGCCGTCCTGGGAGAAGTTCTCGGCGATCTCCCGGTGGTAGGACGGCAGATTGTCCTCGGTGAGCAGGTTGGTCACCATGGCGATCTTGGCGACCTCGGTGAGCGTGGACTGGGACGGATCCCAATCCTGTCCGCCCATGGCGGCGAAATTGCGGCCCTGGTCCCACGGCACGTAGTCGTGCGGGTTCCAGTCCTTCGCAATGGCCAGGTGGCGGTTCAGATTCTGTTCGGCCACGGGCTCGAGTTCCTGCAGGATCTGCAGCTGGGTCAACGATCGGGTCACACACGCCTCCTGTGTCATGCGCCGGGAATCGAAAAGATACGGCGGGGCCGGAATGGTGTTGCGCGGGACAGCTCGACGAAAGGCAGATCTGTGGTCGCCGATGCTACGCGGATGCCGCTAGATTGTGCGCCAGAGTGCTGCTCGGCGTGAGGCATTCTGACATCTCCGCGCGGTACGGTGCTCATATGGGTTATCCGGAGGAGGCACTTGCGCCGGAGGAGCAGCTGGTGCTGCATCGCCATCCGCATTGGAAGATGTTGTTCTGGCCCGCTGTAACTTTCATCCTTATCACCGCATTGGCCGGTTTCGGTGCGGGAGTCGCCTCGCGCAATACCGAGGGCTCCCTGCAGTCCGGTCTGCTGATCGCCATTCTGGTGGTGTGGCTGGCGATCGTGTTGTGGCGCAGCGTCACCCCGCTGCTGCGGTGGAAGTCGACGCATTTCATCATTACCGACCGGCGGGTTCTGATCCGGCAGGGTGTACTCACGCACACCGGTATCGACATTCCGATGAATCGCATCTCGAATGTGCAGTTCCGGCACCGGTTGTTCGATCGAATGCTGGGGACGGGCACGCTGATCATCGGGTCGGCGTCGGAGGATCCGCTGGAGTACGACGACATTCCGCATGTGCAGCAGGTGCACGCGCTGCTCTACCACCAGGTCTTCGATGTGGTGCAAAACGATCAGCGCGGCGGTGGCTATCACGGTTCGCCGCCCGCCTACCCGTAGGCTTGCCCCGTGACCGCTGTTCTCCTGGCCGAAGACGACGAGGCCATTGCCGCGCCGCTCTCGCGTGCGCTGGGACGTGAAGGCTATTCGGTGACCGTCGAGAGTTACGGTCCCGCCGTATTGGAACGTGCCCTCGAGGGCGGCCATGACCTGCTGATTCTCGATCTCGGGCTACCGGGCATGGACGGCCTCGAGGTGTGCCGTCAGGTGCGGGCGCGCGGGGCCGATCTGGCCGTGCTGATGCTCACCGCGCGCACCGACGAGGTGGATTTCGTGGTGGGCCTGGACGCCGGCGCGGACGACTATGTGGGTAAGCCGTTCCGCCTGGCCGAGCTGCTGGCCCGGGTGCGAGCGCTGTTGCGGCGCAGCGGAATCGGCGACGAGACGGTGGAGGTCGGCGGTATCCGGCTGGAGCCCGCCGCGCGCCGGGTGCTGGTGAACGGCCTCGAGGTGAATCTGGCCAACAAGGAGTACGAGCTGCTCAAGGTGCTCATCGACCGTGCGGGTCAGGTGGTTTCGCGCGAGACCATCCTGCGCGAGGTGTGGGGTGACGCCGATCTGCGCGGTTCGAAGACCCTGGATATGCATATGTCCTGGTTGCGCCGCAAGATCGGTGACGAGGGGCCGGTGGCGGAGCGCCGGATCGTGACGGTGCGCGGCGTAGGCTTCCGCTTCAACACCGACTAGCGGCCTGTGCATTCTGAGAACGACCCCGCGCCGTGGCGCGCCCGTATCGCAAGCCGAGCGAAGCGAGGCATATCTACGATGAGACGCCGGATCCTGCTGTCGATGGTGGCCGCGCTCACCCTCACCACGCTGATCCTCGGTGTGCCGCTGTCGTTCACGGCGTGGCAGTGGGTCGAGGACATCACCCGCAACGAACTGCGCAATCGGCTCGATCGGATCGCGGTGGAGGTGGTGGCGCAGGAGAAGGACGACGGTCTGGTGCACGGGGAACTCGACCTGCGCTCGGTGCGGCCGCTGATTCCGGAGGACGGGCAGCTGACGATCGTCTATCCGACGCCGCAGGACAATGCCTCCCGTGTCGACGTCGGCGCCACTGCGGTGTCGGATCCGCTGGCGGAGTCCCTCGCCATGGGCACCTCGGGTTCGCTGCGGCTGGAAACGCCTGCCGCGCCGATGCATTCGATGCAGCGGCAGGCGCTGGGCGCGGTGGCGGCGCTGGTGCTCATCTCGCTGGGCGCGGGTATCGCGGTGGCGGTGGTGACCGCGCGCCGGGTGGCCGATCCGCTGCGTGATGTGGCGGCGCGGGCGGCGCGGCTGGCCATGGGTGATTTCCGCGCCGATTCGCGCAGGCACGGGATCACCGAGCTGGATCGCGTCTCGGACGTATTGGATTCGGCGACAGTCGAAATCGCGGGTCGTCTGCAACGCGAGCACGCGCTGGTCGCGGATGTGTCGCATCAGCTGCGCAGCCGGCTGACCGCGGTGCGCCTGCGCCTGGACGAACTCTCCACGCACAGTGATCCGGCGGTGGTGCACGAGGCGGAAGAGGCTATGGCACAGGTGGATCGGCTCACCGGCGCCATCGACGAACTCGTGCGGGCTTCTCGCGACGAGGGTGCGGCCGATCGCGATCCGGTGCCGGTGGTGGCGGAATTGCGTGGCGTGGTGGCGGAATGGCGGCATCCCTTCGCCGAGGCGGGCCGCAAACTGGTGCTGCTGGGCGATCCGACCCTGCGCGCGCCGGTGACCGGTTCCCGATTGCGCGAGGCGCTCGCGGTGCTGGTCGACAATGCCCTCATGCACGGCGGCGGCACCTGCACGGTATCGGTGCGCACGGTCACCGGTGGCATCGCCGATCGCGAACCGCTGGTCTGCGTCGAGGTCGCCGACGAAGGTGACGGTGTGCGTGACGAACTCGCACCCCACATCTTCGACCGCGGTTTCTCCGCCGCCGGATCCACGGGCGTCGGACTGGCCTTGGCCCGCGCCCTCATCGAAGCCGACGGCGGCCGCATGGAACTGCAGCGCCGCCGCCCGGCCCTGTTCGCGGTCTTCCTCGGCTCCACCGGCGGCTCGGCAGCCAGCGCGGCCCGCGCCGCCACCGGCCCCATCACCGAACCGCGCTGAGTTCCGGGATTGTTTTCTATCGGTTCTCTAACCATTCGTTAGCGGGGGCTGAGAAGTCGCTGCATACCTTCGGATTCGTCAGGACAGGCAGGCGAGACGAAGGAGAAGCTATGCAGAAGTCGACAGTGCGGCGCGGAGCGATGGCCGGTGGGTTCGCGGGAGTCGCGTTGGTTGCCGCGTTGATCGTCCCCGCGGCGGCGAATGCGGCTGCGCCGGAGGCGACCTCGGGAGCCGCCCAGGCGGTGGATGCGCCCCGCGTCGTGCAGCCGGGAAACAGCATCGAGGTGGGGCCGGACCGGTACGCGCCCGGCGATCCGTCGCAAACGGTGATCGTGACCCAGGACCGCGACGGCAATGTCAGCGTGCTGCCGGGTCAGCCCGGCCAACTGCCGCCCGGAGCGGTCCTCGCCACCCCGATGCCGGGCGATCAGCCCCGCGTGACCCTGGTCCCGCGCGACGGCATTCCGGCGCTGCCGACCGCCCCGGCGCTGACCGCACCGTCCTCGGGCAGCGCGGGCTGAGTCATCCCACGGGTCGGCCCGAGCTATCGCGCGGCAGGCTGCGTCCAGGGGATCGCGACTCGAGTCATCGGCGGCGCCGGATGTCTCACCCGGGCGCGCGAGTTGACCGGTCATGCGGACCGGGTTATCAGCGATGGGGGTGGATCGATCCGTCCGGCGGGCCGGGTCATCAGGGACGCCGGCGGGTCGATCGGTCGTGCGGACGGAATCACCGGTCGCACGGTGCGATCGGTTCGCTGACGGTTGGCTCACGGGTGGCGTCCGTATCGTCGGTGCCGTGAACAGTCCGCTGATCCTGGTTGTGGATGACGATGCACGGGTGCTGGCGTCGGTGGCGCGGGGGCTGCGACTGTCCGGTTTCGAGGTCGAGACCGCGACGGACGGAGCCACCGCGCTGCAGCGCATCACCGCCGGCGCACCGCAGGCCATGGTGCTGGATCTGAATATGCCGCTGCTGGACGGGGTGCAGGTGGTGACGGCCCTGCGCTCGTTCGGCAATGACATTCCGATCTGTGTGCTCAGCGCCCGCGCGGAGGTGACCGACCGGATCGGCGCGCTCGAGGCCGGAGCCGACGACTATCTGACCAAGCCCTTCGATCTGGGTGAACTGGTGGCGCGCCTGCGCGCCATGCTGCGCCGCGCACCCGCTCCCGCGCACACCTCGGATCGAATCGTGGTGGGCCCGCTCACCATTCACCCCAGTGCCCGCCGCGCCTACGCCAACGATGTGCTGCTGGATCTGACCAAACGCGAATTCGACCTGCTGGCAGCGCTTTCCGCCGCGCCCGGCCAGGTCTTCACCCGCGCCCAGCTGCTGGATCGGGTGTGGGGCTACGACTTCGAAACCCAGACGAAAGTGGTCGACGTGTTCGTCTCCTACCTGCGCCGCAAGATCGAGTCCACCGGCTGCCCGCGCCTGGTGCACACCGTGCGCGGCGTCGGTTTCGTCCTGAGGGCGGACGCATGAGTCGCGTGTGTACCGGGCCTGTTCATCTCCCTACATCCCCCGCCACAGCTTCGTCCCGCGGACCCGTGCACGGAATCCGTTTCAGCTGGGGAGTTTCGACGTGAAGCGGCAGTTGTCCCTGCGCACGCGCGTCGCGCTGGCGAGCGCGGCCACCGCGGCGGTTGTGGTGGCGGTGATGAGCGTTGTCCTGTTCGCGGTGGCGAGCAGTGACGCACGGTCGCAGGTGGGTTCGGTGGTGGACGCCATTGCCATCAACCCGGCGCAGACCATCGTCACCACCGAAGGGCCGAATGGTTCGGGTGCTGGAACGGGAGTCCCGGCGTTGCCTACTTCGCCCGGACAGTGGCAGGAGAGCCAACAGCGTCCGCAGACGTCCGCACCGAGCCCGGCAACAACCGCACCAGGACCGGCAGCGTCCGCGCCGAGCCCGTCGGTGCCCGCGCCGGGACCGGTGGTACTCGCGCCGGGTTCGGAGTACGCGCGCACGCTGCCTGTGGACGGGCAGACCGTGGTGCTGGCTGTACCCCGCACGGTGGCAACGGATTCGGCGGCCAAGCAGCGCACCCGGATCATCGGTATCGGCCTGGCCGGGACCGCACTGGCTGCCCTGCTCGGCTGGTTCTTCGCCTCCCGCGCCGTAGCCCCGCTGCGCCGCCTGACCGCCGAGACGGCCGGGCTCGGCGACCGGCTCACGCTCGATCCGCCGCAGCATCCGGTCGCAAGCGAGACAACGGAATTGGCCGAAGCCATGAATGTCATGCTCGGCCGGATCTCCGCCGAACGCCGCCACACCAGCGAAGCCCTGGTCACCGCAAGGGATTTCGCCGCCACCGCCGCACACGAATTGCGCACACCGCTGACAGCCATGCGCACCGATCTGCAGGTGCTGCGGTCCATGCCGCTGTCGGAAGCCGAGCGCACGGAGATCCTGGACGAGGTGCTCGCCGGGCAGCAAGCAGTCGAGTCAGCGCTGTACGCCTTGGAGCGCCTGGCCGTAGGCGATCTGACCACCGAATCCGATTGGGAGGATGTCGATCTGGGCCAGCTCGTCGACCAGGTCGTGGAGGACGCCCGCCGCTCGAACCCCGGGGTGACTATCACCGCCGACGGCGTCGAGCCCATCCGCCTGCGCGGACTGGCCGCCGGCCTGCGCTCGGTGATCGAGAACGCCGTCACCAACGCCATCCGACACGGCAACGCCACCCGAATCGAAATCGCCGCCCGCCCAAGCGATGACACCATCTACCTCACCATCGACGACAACGGCTCCGGCATCCCCGAACCCGACCGCACCCGAGTCTTCGACCGCTTCCACCGCGCCAGCCCCACCCCCGGCAGCGGCTTGGGCCTAGCCCTCGTCGCCCAACAGGCCCGCCTCCACGGCGGCACAGCCACAATCACCGACAGCCCCCTGGGCGGCGCGAGCCTCACTGTCACGCTGGCACTCCGGCCCCCGAGTCCCAATGCGCCGGTGCCCGGGGAACAGAGCGAGAAATGACAAAGACAAAAGATGCCCGGACGAGAAACGAAAACGAGAAACGACATAACGGGGAGCGGCGAAAGGTAAAAGTCAGATGGTCTGAATAGCCTTATATCACAACGGAATTCGCCTTCCCGAGTCTGTTTTCCGGGAGTAGAATAAAGGCATGGAATCAGGGGGAGAATCCGCAATCGCGACCGGTGCAGCCGCACTGGCCGCCGCGGTCGAATCCCTCACCACTCTGCCGTTGATTCCTTTGCCGGACACCGACATTGTCGCGTTGATGCAGCAGATCGAGACCAGCACCCGCCGGTTGGCATCGGTACAACGGGATCTGATCGTGCAAGCCTGCGCGCGTTCCTTGCCCGCCCTCAACGGGTCCGGTAGTCCGGCGTTGTATCTGCAATCGGTGCTGCACATTTCGCACGGGGACGCGATCAACCGGTGGCGCACCGCTGAGGATCTCGCGGTGTGGCATCGGGTCGGTGACGAAGTCGACCCGGCCCCGGTCCTGCCGAACGCCGCCCAAGCCCTCGACGAGGGGGCGATCTCCCTCGATCATGTGCGGGTGATCCGGCAGGTGATGAACCGGTTGCCCGGCAAGGTCCCTGCCGAGGCTCGCGCGTATGCCGAGCAGGAGTTGGCTCGGCAGGCGCGCGCCCTGGATCCGACGCACCTGCCGAGGATCGGGGAGATGATCCTGGGCTACCTCGACCCGGACGGCAAACTCACCGAGGACGCCGACCGGCAGAACCAGCGCAGCGCGGTCCTGAGCCCGCAACGCTACGACCTGATGTCCACCCTCACTGTCGAGCTCACCCCGGATGCCCGTGCGGCTTTCGATGCCGTCATGGCGAAGCTCGCGCGCCCGGGCATGTGCAACCCTGCGGACAAGGAAAGCCCGTGGGCTGAGGATGAGGACAACCCGGTGCCCCGGGACGTGCTGGAAGCTTGCGCCGCCCGTGACGAGCGCAGCAAGGCCCAACGCCAGCATGATGCGTTGCTGGCGGTGTTGCACCCGGATTTCAACCCCGCCAAGCTCGGCTCTCATCGCGGCCTGCCGGTGTCGACGATCATGACCATCGACATCGAAGATGTCGAACGCGCCTCGGGGGTAGCGACCCTGGCCACCGGTGGGCACATCCCGGTCGAGAACGCCCTTGCGTTGATGGCCCGCGACTCCAAGACGTTCGTCCTCGTGAAGAACAAGAACGGGATGCCCCTGCATATCGGGGAAATCCGGTTGGCGAACCCGGCACAACGGTTGGCGTTGATCGCCACCGAACGCGGGTGCACCCGCCCGGGGTGCTCGGCCCCGGCGAGTATGGCTGCGGCCCATCATGTGACCGAGTTCAGCAAGGGCGGCCCCACCGATATCGAGAACCTGACCTTGGCGTGCGATCACTGCCACGCTCTGGTGAAGGATGGCCCACGCGGGTGGAAGACGATCAAGCTGGGTGAGGATTCGGACTTTCCGGGTCGTACGGCGTGGATCGCTCCGGCGCATGTGGATCCGTCCCGGACTCCGCGGGTCAATCACTTGCATCATCCGGCCGAGTTGTTGACCGAGGCTCCGCCCTCGCTGCGGCCTCGCAGGGTGTGTCATGCCTCGGGGCTGTCACCTGTTCGGTACCGGGTGCTCCGCCGGGCCATCACACCCCCACCGCGACAATAGATTTCCCGCCTCGTGTCACCGACAGGATCATCCTGTCGGTGCTAGAGGTCGTTGCCGAACATGGGTTTTCGGGTTCTTGTTCTTCGATCCCTTGTTTCGGGGCGTCCTTGTTCTTGAATCTTTGGTCTTTTCGTCTTTGTCTGTGAAACCGGACCACAGCCGGTCGACCCCGCTGGTACCGCAGGTATCTCCTTGGCCCGGAAGGTCAACCGGGTACCCCTCCCGAGGTCACCAGCACGGCCATCTCGGGCCCTGCCCGCACCCGGTGACCCAGTACCGCCTTTCGGCGCAAGCAACCCAGGTGCACCGACGGCTTCTATACCGAAACCGTCGGTGCACCTGGGTTGCTTGCCTCCCGGGCAGGGTTGATCAGCACGGGGTGCGGGCAAAGCCCGAGATGGCCGTGCTGGGCACGCTGGGAGGGGTACCCGGTTTACCTCCCGCGGTCGGGGAGCCACCTGCGGTACCAGCTCGGTCGACCGGCTGTGGTCCCGTTCTCGAGAACAAGACCAAGGACAAGAACGGGTGGGGGTCTAGCTGTGGCCGAGTTGTTCTTCGTTGATGAGGTCTTCGAACTCTTCGGTGAGTTCCTTCATTTCGTCGGGGAAGACCCAGCGGCGCATGGCGTAGAAGCGGAATGCCATCTGCAGGAGGTTGCCGATGATGAAGGCGCTGAAGAAGTCTGCGACGTTCTCTACGGTGAAACTCACATTCGGCTGGCGCAGGTCGAAGACGTAGCTGGAGATATAGAGCGGGAGGCTGGCCAGGAGTACGCCGATACCGCTCACTGCGAAGAACAGCAGTGCCTCGTGATGCTTCTCGCGGCCGCCGCGCTTGTCGAAGGTCCATTCGCGATTGAGGATGTAGGACACGATGACGGCGATGGTGCCGGACAGGATGCGGGCGATCGTCGGCTTGGTGTCCAGTACGGTCCACTTCAGCAGGTAGAAAATGCCGATATCGATAACGAAGGTCGTCGCACCGACAATGGCGAACTTGAGCAGTTCGGAATGCCGGTCTGCGAGGTCCCGCAACGGTGTGGGCAGGACGTTTATGACCTTGTCGACAAATGACACCAGACGAGTCTACGTCGCTCATCGATGCTGAGACCAACCCGCGGGGGGTGGGGGGTGGGTGCCATGACAACATTTACGAACGTGAGCGCACGTTCCTTCGATAGTTCCGCGATGCCCACCGTCACCATGATCGGTGGCGGCCAGCTCGCGCGCATGACCCATCAGGCGGCCATTGCGCTGGGCCAGCGGCTGCGAGTGCTGGCCGAGCGGCCCGACGACCCGGCCGCGCAGGTGACCCCGGATGTCGTCTACGGCAGCCACAACGATCTGGCGGCGCTGCGCAAAGCGGCCGTCGGCTCGTATGCGCTGACCTTCGACCACGAGGGCGTGCCGACCGAGCATCTCGAGGCGCTCATCGCGGAGGGCGTGAATGTGCAGCCGCCGCCGAGCGCGCTCATCTTCGCCCAGGACAAGCTGATCATGCGCCGCAAGCTGGCCGAGCTGGGTGTGCCGAGTCCGGCGTTCGCCGAGGTCTCCTCGGTCGCCGATGCGGTGGCGTTCGCCGATGCGCACGGCTGGCCGTTCGTGCTGAAGGCCGTGCGCGGCGGTTATGACGGCCGCGGCGTGTGGATGCCCGCAGATGCCGCCGAGACCGAGCGCATTGTCACCGATCAGCTGGCGCACGGTGTTTCGCTGCTCGCCGAGACCAAGGTGGATTTGAAGCGCGAGCTGTCTGCCATGGTGGCCCGGTCCCCGTTCGGTCAGGCCGCCGCCTGGCCGGTGGTGGAGACCGTGCAGCGCAATGGTCAGTGCGCGGTGGTCATCGCGCCCGCGCCCGGCCTGTCCGAGCGCAAGGCGACCGAGGCCGAGGCCCTGGCGCTGCGCCTGGCGGCCGAACTCGGCGTCACCGGAGCCATGGCCGTCGAGCTCTTCGAAACCCACTCCGGTGAGCTGCTGGTGAACGAGCTGGCCATGCGCCCACACAATTCCGGCCACTGGGGCATGGACGGCGCCTGCACCGGTCAGTTCGAGCAGCATCTGCGGGCGGTCCTGGACTATCCGCTCGGCTCGACCGCCGCGCTGGCTCCGGTCACCGTGATGTCGAACATTCTCGGCGCTGCCGAGGCCCCGGAGATGTCCATGGACGAGCGCCTGCACCACCTGGCGGCCCGCCTGCCGGAGGCGAAGGTGCACCTCTACGGCAAGGGCGAGCGCCCCGATCGCAAGATCGGCCACATCAATATTCTCGGCGACGACCTCGACAGCACTCGCGAGAAGGCGGAGCGCGCGGCGTACTGGATGTCGCACGCGATTTGGACCGACGGATGGGATCCGCATCATGACTGACACCGCGCAGGTAGGCCTGATCATGGGCAGCGACTCCGACTGGCCCACCATGGTGGCCGCGGCAGAAGCCTTGGCCGAGTTCGGAATTCGCTTCGAGGTCGGTGTCGTCTCGGCGCACCGCACCCCCCAGCGCATGCTCGACTACGCCAAAGAGGCTGCGGGCCGCGGCATTCAGGTCATCATCGCCGGCGCGGGCGGTGCCGCCCACCTCCCCGGCATGGTCGCCTCCGCCACCCCGCTCCCCGTCATCGGCGTCCCCGTCCCCCTCAAGCACCTCGACGGTATGGACTCCCTCCTGTCCATCGTCCAGATGCCCGGCGGCGTCCCGGTGGCCACCGTCTCCATCGGCGGCGCGCGCAACGCGGGCCTGCTCGCCGTCCGCATCCTCGGCGCCACCGACCCCGAATTGCGTTCCCGCATGGCCCAGTTCCAGGCCGACCTGGAAAAGATGGTCATCGAAAAAGACGCCGCCCTCCGCGCCCAGCTGCTGGGTTAGCCCGCGAAGGTCCAGCGCGCCCTGGGCCCGTACGGAGCGGTCAGCATGGCCTCGAGCTGTGCGGGCGTGACCGTGCGCCGGGCATCACTGTTCTCGACCATGAAGGTCAAGGTCGAGAACAGCGCGTTCGCGTCTTGATTCCAGGCCTTCGGCCGCAGGGTGTAGCGGCGGTCGCTCGCCTTGGAATAGGTGCTCGGGTCGTGGATGCGAAAACTGATGTAGGGCTGCTGATTTCGGTCCGCCGTTGTCCGGCCCCGCAGCACGACGACCTGCTCCCACGGAATTCGCCAGCGGTCACCCAGTGCGAGGTAGTCGGTGGTGAGCACCAGCGGCCGCTGCCTGGCGAAGCCCAGGACGCCGATCACGACGCAGACGGTGACGAGCACGGCCCCGACGACGGTCAGAGCGGGGAGGTGAGCGTCGATGCCCACCAGCGTAATTCCGGTCATCATGGCGATCACGACCGGAAGCACCACGATGCTGAAGTCGTTCCGCATCCGATATCGCAGCAGCACGCCCTGGTCGATCTGTTCGATCACGGCACTCGGCTTGCCGAATATCAGTGTGAGCGGAATGAACAGGGCGATCGGGTCGAAGAAGACCGCGAAGCCGGCCGGTATGTGCCCGGCCCAGGCGCCGAAAGTGATTTTGGCGGCTACCGCCCACAGGCACAGCACGATGAAGAAGCCGATTGTCTTCGTGCTATCGCCGGCCTCGGCGGGGGCTTCCCAGCGCAATATCCACTGATACGCGGGCGGCGTCGACGCATTGCCGGGAATCGCGGGGTATTGCGTGCTCATCGTCGCCGAGCGTAGCGGCGCGCCGGCATCCCGCAACCGGGGCGACGGCGTGCCGTGGTGGCGCTGGTGCCTGACGACCCGTCGGGCTCGCTACCGTTGACCGATGCCCACCGACCTGCCCGCCCGTGCCCGCATCGACGCGGAGTCGACTGCTCGTCGTCTGACCGTGGTGGATCAGGCGCTGCGGTTGTTCGCCGAGAAGGGTTATGAGGCAACAACTGTGGAGGAGATCGCGGAGGCGGCGGGGATTTCGCGGCGGACGTTCTTTCGGCAGTTCCGGTCCAAGGAGGATGTGGTCTTCGCCGACCACGAGTCGCAGTTGGCGCAGGCGCGGGAGTTTCTCGATGCCGCGCAGGGTGATCCGTGGGATGCGGTGATCGAGGCGGTCGTGGCGGTGTTCGAGCGGTTCACGCAGTGGCGGGAGCTGGCGGCGCGGCGGTACGGCGTGGTGCGGCAGGTGCCGACGCTGCGCGAGCGGGAGATCGTCACCGTGTTCCGCTACGAGCGGCTGTTCACCGATTATCTGCGCGGCCGGCTGCGGGGCGAATCGGATCTGCTGCTGGTGCAGTTCACGGCCGCGGTGACGGCAACGCACAACTATCTGCTGCGGCGCATGGTGCGCGGTGAGTCCGATGCGAGTCCGGCCGACCTGCGTGCGGCGCTGGCGGCGATTCCGCGTGCCGCGACCGGGCCGGATCCCGCGCTCGGTCCGGCGGGCGTCCCCGATTCCGCTGATCAGATGGTGGTGGCCGTCTTTCCGAGGGATATGCCGTCGCGGCAGGTCGCCGATCTTCTGGCCCGGCGGCTCGATACGCTGTGAGGTGTCCGGAGTGGCACAAATGACACTGCGTGCCACGCTTGTGTGACGAGATAAGCGCACGTTGCCGTGATCCAACGGCGTATGCTTGGCTTTGATTGGCACTGAGTGCCGAGTTGGTGGCGAGGCTGGGAAACCAGCGGCGATCCGATCCGAACGACGCAGGAGACGAACCCATGGCGGGCAACCCCGATTTCGATCTGTTCAAGCTCGAGGATTTCCACGACGAGCTCCGCGAGGCCATTCGCGGACTGTCCGAGAAGGAGATCGCCCCGTACGCGAAGGACGTCGACGGCAACTCCCGCTTCCCGCAGGAGGCGCTGACCGCCCTCAATGCCGCCGGCTTCAATGCCGTGCACGTGCCGGAGGCCTACGGCGGCCAGGGCGCCGACTCGGTCGCCACCTGCATCGTGATCGAAGAGGTCGCCCGCGTCTGCGGTTCCTCCTCGCTCATCCCCGCGGTCAACAAGCTCGGCACCATGGGCCTGATCCTGCAGGGCTCCGAGGAGCTCAAGCAGAAGGTGCTGGCGGATATCGTCGCCGGCGGTATGGCCTCCTACGCGCTGTCCGAGCGTGAAGCCGGTTCCGACGCCGCGAGCATGCGCACCCGGGCCCGCCAGGACGGCGAGGACTGGATCATCAACGGCTCCAAGTGCTGGATCACCAATGGCGGCAAGTCCGATTGGTACACCGTCATGGCCGTGACCGACGCCGACAAGGGCGCCAACGGCATTTCCGCGTTCATGGTCCACAAGGACGATGAGGGCTTCGTCGTCGGCCCGCTGGAGCACAAGCTGGGCATCAAGGGTTCCCCGACCGCCGAGCTGTACTTCGAGAACTGCAAGGTTCCGGGCGACCGCATCATCGGCGAGCCGGGCACCGGTTTCAAGACCGCCCTGCAGACCCTGGACCACACCCGCCCGACCATCGGCGCGCAGGCCGTCGGCCTGGCGCAGGGCGCCCTGGACGCGGCCATCGCGTACACCAAGGACCGCAAGCAGTTCGGCAAGGCCATCGCCGACTTCCAGAACACCCAGTTCATGCTGGCCGATATGGCCATGAAGGTCGAAGCGGCCCGCCTGATGGTCTACACCTCCGCGGCCCGTGCCGAGCGTGGCGAGAAGAACCTCGGTTTCATCTCCGCCGCCGCCAAGTGCTTCGCCTCGGATGTGGCCATGGAGGTCACCACCAATGCCGTGCAGCTCTTCGGCGGCGCGGGCTACACCACCGACTTCCCGGTGGAGCGCATGATGCGCGATGCCAAGATCACCCAGATCTACGAGGGCACCAACCAGATCCAGCGTCTGGTCATGTCGCGTCAGATCCTGCGCTGATTCGCGCGGGTCACGGATCGGCGTAGCCGATCGCGCAGATCCCCGGAGGCGGTTCCGAGTTCATCTCGGGACCGCCTCCGGCGCGTTATGAATCGGTGCAGTTCAGGCGGGTTCGCGGGGGAAGGTTGCGGCTCGGTTGCGATAGCTCATTGTTCGCTTAAGTAACGCTCACGGATCCCACAGCGACATCCCCTGTGACACATGGCCCGTCGGGGGGCCTGTACTTCCGCTTGTTCTTGTTCGAATGGGGATATGGGCCATGGATTTTCGTGAATTCTTCGTGCGGCAACGCGCGTTCTTCGGCAAGCACAAGATCGCCTCGGCTGCCGCGGTGCCGGCTGTCCTGGGTATAGCGACTGTGGTCGCCGTCTCATTCGCGCTGCCGTCCACCAACACTCGCAATGCCGATCCGCGCCTCACCTCCTCGGTCACGGAATGCCATGACATGGTGACGATTTCGGTGGCGGGCCGCAATGACTCGCCCAATGAGGCGACCACGAAGATGCTGGTCGACGCGAACGGCAACGCACTGCCCGCCGCGCTGTCCGGCGACTACAGCAGCGAGTGGCTCGATCCGGTGGTCAACGCCCCCAATGCCGATCCGAACTCGAACAATGCCGCGGTCTACATCGCGTACCCGGCCAACCTGAACACCGAGGCGGACGCGGTCAACACCGGCGTCGCCAATACCGAACAGGTCATGCGGGAGATCTCGGCCGCATGCCCGAACACCAAGTTCTCGATCGTCGGGTACAGCGAGGGATCCGTCGTGGTCCGTCAGGTCGCCCAGCAGGTCGGGCATCAGACCGCCGATCAGAACGGCAAGTACGGCATCGTCGATCCGAACAATGTGCTGGGTGTCGTCATTCTCGCCGACGCGGGCCGCTCGGCGGGCGAGGGTCCGTTCATCGGCGCGACGGACCCGAACCATCCGGACGGCTACGACGCGAACTTCGGCGGCAAGACCGCGGGCGGTCAGGGCGCACTGCCGGACACCGCGGGTGACTTCGGTTCGCTGAACGGCAAGATCGCCTCGTTCTGCTCCGACGGCGACGACACTTGCTCTGCGCCACAGAACATTTCGCTGCTGCAGCTGGCCATCAACGTCGGCAGGCACATCAATGTGGATGATCTGCAGAACAACGGCCTCACCCCGGCGACCGGGCAGGATGTCGCGGTCAATCTCGCCGGTATCGCCCTCGCCGCCTTCCAGGACATCGCGTCCACGCCGCACTGGCTGCAGAGCAACGAGACCTTCCTGCAGGTGCTGCTGAAGGTGTCGACCCCGGGCTACAAGCCGGGAACCCAGACGGCGGCTCCGGTCGCGGCGAGCTCGATCGCGACCAATCAGATGTCGGATCTGGCGTACCTGCCGCAGAAGGTGTTCAACGAGATCGTCGGCCTGATCGTGACGAATACGAACACCATCCCGGTCATCCTGAGCGATCCGTACAAC
This sequence comes from Nocardia sp. NBC_01327, assembly GCF_035958815.1. Taxonomy (NCBI): domain Bacteria; kingdom Bacillati; phylum Actinomycetota; class Actinomycetes; order Mycobacteriales; family Nocardiaceae; genus Nocardia; species Nocardia sp. NBC_01327. Next base: position 1,828,188 of record NZ_CP108383.1, read on the forward strand.
CAGACCCTCGGCCCGGATCGCACCGGCCACCACTTCGACTACTGGCATGACGCGGATCCGGCCAATGGCAAGCCGCTGACCTCCGCCGAATACGCGGCCGCCTGGCTCACCCATCTGGCGCAGCAGGCGCAGAACGGTCAGAAGGTCGATACCACCGCCAAGCCGGAACCGGCCGATCTCGCCGCCGCGTACAAGGCCGCGCAGCCGTCGACCACCACCGCGCCGACCACCACGACCGATCCGTCGAAGACCACCACGACGACGCCGAAGTCGAGCACGACCACGGTCACGACCACACCGAACGGCGATCCGAAGGCCGTGGCGTCGACGTCTCTCGCGCCGACCACCGCGCCGACCACAACGGTCGCGCCGACCACCACCGCACCGACCACGACCACCGATGCGATGGTTCCGGCGGCGGTGCAGCCGACCACGACCGCGCCGACCACGACCGCACCCACTACTACGACAACGGATTCCGCCGCCCCGACCACCACACCGCACGCGAACTGAGGACCGCGAGTCCTCCGGCGCGCGGTGCTCCCACGCCGAATCCTGTTCAGTAGCTAGATAATTGCTCCGGCAGCCGTCCGTTGCACGTGGTGCGACGGCACGGTTCGCCGGAGCTCTGCTTTTCGTGTTCCACAGGTAAAGGCCGAGTTTCGGGATTGTTGGGTCGGCTGCGGTAGGAGCACTATGGAGCAATGGCCGGAGTCGAAATCAACGACACCTTCGTCCGGCGCACGCTGGCCAATGGGCGAGTCGAAGAGGTCGCGTGGACGGAACTGGCGGAGGTGCGCCTCATTACGACGGCGGACGGACCGTTCGCCGAAGATGTCTTCTTCGTGCTGATCGGCGCCACCGGTAAGGGCTGTGTGGTGCCGCATTCGGCGGCGGACACCGCGTTCCTGGCGCGCCTGCAGGCGCTGCCGGGCTTCGACAACGACAAGGTGGTCGAGGCGATGCTCAGCACCGCCGACCGGCAGTTCCTGGTGTGGCGGCGGGCGCAGTCGCCCGACAGCCGGAGCGGCTACCGCGCCAACTAGCCCTGCCGATCAGCCGACGAGGTCGGCGTACTCCGGGTGCTCGCCGATGTACTTCTCGACATACCAGCAGGTGGGGATGATCGAGAAGCCTTCCGCGCGTGCATTGTTCAGCGCGTACTCGACCACCTGCGCGGCCACGCCGCGGCCCCGGAACTCGGGAAAGGTGAGGGTGTGCTGGATATCGCGGACCTTCTTGTCGCCCTGGGTACGCTCCGCGTAGTCGGCGTAGCCCGCGAGCGTCTCGTCGAGATAGATCTCGTAGCGGGTGGCGTCGACATTGTGTTCCAGCCTGGTACTCATGGTCTGTGTGAACTCCCTTGTGCGGTGGATTGTTCCGATGCGACCCGTCACAGGACCGCGCCGGGATTCAGTATTCCGTGCGGATCCAGGGCCTCTTTGATACGACGGGTGAGCGCCATCACATCGGGTCCGACCTGATCAGGGAGCCAGGCCTTCTTCAACCGGCCCACCCCGTGCTCGCCGGTGATGGTGCCGCCCAGGCCGATCGCGAGCTGCATGATCTCACCGAAGGCCAGGTGCGCGCGCTCGGATTCGTCGGGGTCGTTCGGATCGTGCACGATGAGCGGGTGGGTATTGCCGTCACCCGCGTGCGCGATGACCGAGATGACCACATTGCGCTGCCGCGCGATCTCGGCGATGCCGTCGACCAGATCGCCGAGCCGGGGCAGCGGTACGCCGACATCCTCGAGCAGTAGCGGCCCTTTGCGTTCCACGGCCGGAATGGCGAATCGGCGTGCGGCGCAGAAGGCTTCACCCTCATCGGGATCATCGGTCCGGAAAGCCTCTGTGGCCCCGGCCTTTTCGCAGGCCGCCAGCATGATGTCCGCCTCGTATCCGGCGTGCTCGCCGGGTGTGTCCGAGCGTGCCACCAGCAGCCCGGCCGCCGTGCGATCCAGCCCCATGCGCAGCTCGTCCTCGACGGCATTGATGGCGATCGAGTCCATGAATTCCAGCATGGACGGCCGCAGCGTGCCGGTGATGGCGAGAATCGCCGCGGTGGCGGCACTCAGCGTGGGGAAGGTCGCGACCACGGTGGACTGCGGCGGTTGCGCCGGCAGCAGCCGCAGCGTGAGTTCGGTGATGATGCCGAGCGTGCCCTCGCTGCCCACGAAGAGTTTGGTGAGCGAGAGTCCCGCCGAATCCTTGAGCCGCGGCCCGCCGAGGCGCACCACGGTCCCGTCGGCCAGCACCACCTCCATGCCGAGCACGTAATCGGTGGTGACGCCGTATTTCACACAGCACAGCCCACCGGCATTGGTGGCCGCATTGCCGCCGATGGAGCAGATCTCGAACGATGAGGGATCCGGCGGGTACCACAGCCCGTATTCGGCGACGGCCCGCTTGACCTCGGCATTGAGCAGTCCCGGCTGCACCACGGCGGTCCGGGTGACCTGGTCCACGGTGATGTCCCGCATGCGCTCGGTGCTCAGCAGCAGGGCCCCGTTCTGTGCGGTGGCCCCGCCGGACAGTCCGGTCCCGGTGCCGCGCGGCACCACCGGAATCCGGTGTTCGGCGGCCCATTTCAGCACCGCCGCCACCTGATCGGTGCGGGTCGGCCGGATCAGTGCCAGCGCCGTGCCGGCGTCCGGATCGAAGGCCCGGTCCTGCCGATAGCCATCGAGTATGTCCCGATCCGTCACCAGCATGCCGTCGGGCAGCAGGGCGCGGAGCGAGCCGAGATCGGGAGAACTGTGCGGGTCCACAGTTGTGAAACTACGGGATCAGCGGCCGGTGGTGGGTGCCCGATTCGTCGCAACCCTTCGCATTGTTAACCGATTGTTCTCCGTGTCGCCGGCCCTGGGTGATTGCCGCGTCTTCATATTTGGGACAGCATCCGAACCCATGCTGTCCGAACGCCTGAATCCCGCCGGTGACGTTCCCGATACCGGCATTCCCGAGCGGCTCGCCGCCACCATGACCATGACCGAGCAGTACGAGTGGCATCGCTCCTATCTGCGCCGCCATCCGGTCTCGCGCCGGAATTTCTTCCGCGGCTCCGCGGCCGCCGCGGCGGTGGCGGCGGTCGGCGTCTCGCCGTTCGGTGCGCGCGCGTACGCCGACGGGGCCACATTGGGCGTGGGCGGGCAGCATGTCGGCTTCGGCACGGATGCGTCCGGGCAACTGCGCTTTTCGGCGCAGCTGTCCCGGAATCCCGGCGGCGCCAAGGTCTTTCTCGAGCACGGGCCGACGCCGGTGCTCGGCGGCAGCGTCGAGGCCGAGGTGCGCAATCTGGTCACTCAGATCCCCAGCTCCGACGGGGGAGTGCTGGCGGCGGAACAGTTCTACGTGCACGCACCGGTCGACGGACTGCCGGGTCGGCTGCCGCACTTCTACCGCTGGCGCACCTCCGACGGCTTCGTGAGTGATGTTCGCTCGGTCGCCACCGCCATGCCGACGGCGCGCGCGGCCGTGGTGCCGTTCCGGTTCACCATGATGGGCGATCAGGGCACCGACGATGTGCCGGCCCAGCCCGGCGGTCTGAAGCCCGGAGACTACGACGATCTGTACTACGCGGCCGATAACGATCCCGCGGTGCCGCATACGAAGAACGTGCTGAACCAGATCGTCGCCGCGCGCCCGGATTTCCATGTGCTGGCCGGTGATATCGCCTACGCGGATCCGTCGGGCGCGGGTAAGAAGCCGCAGTACGTCGGCTCCGGCGGCAAGGTCCCGGACGGTTTCGACAAGTTCAACCCGTACGTCTGGGACGTGTACTTCGGCGCCATCGAGGCCAGCGCCTCGACCACCCCGTGGATGTTCGCCACCGGCAACCACGATATGGAGGCCGCCTACGGCACCCACGGTTACGGCGGACACCTTGCGCGCCTGGACTTTCCGGGCAACGGCCCCGCCGGTTGCCCCTCGGTGTACTCCTTCACCTACGGCAATGTCGCGGTGCTGTCCCTGGACGCCAATGACATCTCCTACGAGATCGGCGCGAACACCGGGTATTCCGGCGGCGCCCAGAACAGCTGGGTGGAAACAACTCTCGCCGGTTACCGCGCGAACCCGGATATCGACTTCATCGTCTGCTTCTTCCACCACTGCGCCTACTCCACCACCGACTCGCACGCCAGCGACGGCGGCGTGCGCGATGCCTGGTGCGCACTCTTCGACCGCTATCAGGTGGATCTGGTGCTGCAGGGCCACAATCACGTCTTCGAGCGCACCGACCCGATTCGCGGTGGCGCACAGTCGAAGGCGGCGGGCGACAATTCGATCGTCTACCCCGAGACCGACGGCACCGTCTACTACACCGTGGGCGGCGGTGGCCGTCCGCGCTACGGCTTCCAGCCCGGCTCCCAGGAAAGCTACCGCGGGCACGAGGTCGCGGAGACGGACGTGCCGAACAGCTATGTCTGGACGCCGGGTGGAACCAAGAATCCGGAGGATGCGCCCTGGTCCCGGGTGCGGTTCCGCAACTACTCGTTCATCCGGGTCGATGTGCGCCCAGGCTTCTTCTCCAGCGAAATGGATGTGACCGCGGTCGACGAGTACGGCCGCGAATTCGACAAGGTCACCTACCGCCGCCAGGTCCGCGGATAGGGCGCAGAAACACCCATTACGACCCAAACGGACACGCGACTGTTGTCGCGTCATGTTGATCTAGATTTGGCGCGTGCTTCCGGGGACGAACGACCTGACTGCTGCGGTGCTCGTCCTGGGGCAGGCCCCGCGGGCCTGGTACTGGCCAATATCCTGCAGGCCGCGGGTGTGGAATCGATCGTCCTCGAGCGCCGCGGCCGCGTGCAGGTCGAGCAGCGCGCGCGGGCGGGATTCCTGGCCCCGGACAGTGTCGCGATCCTGCGTGAGCACGGTCTGGCCGCCGGGCTCGATGCCCGCGGCCACACCCACGACCGCTGCGAATTCCGCAGTGCGGCAGGACGAATCGACCTGCGGTACAGCGAACTCGGCGGCGGCCGGATCCATACGGTGTACCCGCAGCAGGCGCTGGTCACCGATCTGATCGCGGAGTACCTGAGCCGGGGCGGCACGGTGCATTTCGATACCGCGGTCGAGCGAATCGAGGGCGTTCACGGCGACCGGCCCGCCGTCGTGGCCCGCGACGGTGAGGGCCGTGAGCTCCGGTTCACCGGCGACTATCTGGCCGGATGCGATGGCGCCCGCGGGATCTCGCGGACCGTGGTACCGGCCCGGGTCGCGAGCTGCGACCACGGCATCACCTGGCTGGCGCTGCTGGCGCAGGCGCCGCCGGCCGCCGAATCCGTCATCTACGGCGTGCACGCCCGCGGTTTCGCCGGGCATATGCCGCGGACTGCCGAGGTGACCCGCTACTACCTGCAGTGCGATCCGTCGACGGACCCGGAACAGTGGAGCGAGCAGCAGATCTGGTCCGAGTTGGCGCGGCGGCTGGACGCACCCGGAACCCCGGCGCTGATCACCGGCCCGATCATCGAACGGGGGCTGGTGCGACTGCGCTCGCAGATTCTGGACCCGATCCAAGCCGGGCGGCTGTTCCTGGTGGGGGATGCCGTCACCTCCATCAGCCCCTCGGCCGCCAAGGGCGCCAATCTGGCGATCACCGGGGCGGAGCTGCTCGCGCACGGTCTCATCGATGCCGTGCGCCGCGGCGATGAGACTGCGCTGCAACGCTATTCGAGGCAGCATCTGCCGCGAATCCGGCGCGCCCAGGAATTCTCGCACTGGATGATCGACCTGCTGCATCCACCGGTGGGCACGGGGCCCGACAACGCCTACCGGAGTGAACTGCAACAGGCGCGGCTGCACAATCTGGCCGTCTCGACGGCCCATCAGGATGTTTTCGCAGACAACTATGTCGGAATCTGAATCCCTCAGGAGTGCGCGTGACCACCGCAGTGACCGTCTCCACCTCCCCGTCCGGATTGACCCAGGCAGACCTGCGGCAGCGGGATGCCGTTGTGGCATTTCTGCGCAATCACGACACCCGCAGCACCTTGACGGCGATGCTGCCCGAGTTGACTGCTGGAGAGCGGGACGCGATCGCCGCCAGATGCGGACTATCGCATGCCGCGCTGCTGCTGTCCCCGCGTGATCTCACCGAATTGTCGGAGGTCCTCGCCGCGCGCGGACTCACCGCCGGTCCGGCCGCGCCCAGCACGGTGGTGAGAGGGCGGCTGGCGGCCCGCTACGGGCGCCCCGCAGCCCGCCTGGATGTGCGGATCGTGCACGCCCCGCTGGTTGCCGCCGATGATTCCCCTTGCACCGTAGAGGTTTTCGTCCTACTGCCGGTCGCTGACAGCCCACTCGGCGAGATCATCGCCGCCGAGCGCGACGCCGGCCACGAACAGCATGTCGCGCTGGCCACCGACACCTCCGACGATGTGGTGCTCACCGGGTTGCGGGCCCTGCTCACCGGTGCGGGCAACCTGCACAGTGACGGCGGCGGCTACAACGAGCACGAGAATGTGACCGTGCTCTATTTCCGCAGCATGTCCCAGGTCTCCGGCGAGCGCCCGTTCCGCCGGCTGGAGCTGCGATGTACGGGTGTGCACCCCCAGTTGCTGGCCACCCATCTGGCTGAATCACAGGACGCCCCAACCAAATTGCTGCGTTTGCTGACCGGTGCGTGGGCCACCCAGGCCCTGGCGGTCACCGCCACCCTCGGCCTGGCGGATCTGCTGGCCGCGCGACCGGGTTATCCGGTCGCCGAGCTGGCACGTGACAGCGGCGCCGAACCCGATGCCCTGCACCGATTGCTGCGGTATCTGCGCGAGCTCGGCATCGTGGCGCCCTCGCCCGGCGGGGACGGATATGTGCTCACCGAGCTCGGGGCGCTGCTGCCGAAAGCCGCGAGCCGGTCACTGCATCCGCTGGCCCGGCTCTACGGCGGCCACTTCTACGAGTCGTTCGGCCGGCTGGAGCAATCGGTGCGCACCGGGCAGCCCGCCTTCGACACCCATTTCGGGCAGCATCATTTCGAGTACTTCGCGGCGGTGCCCGAACGCGCGGAACTCTTCGACGAGGCCATGGCGGCCAGCGCCTCGATCTTCGGCCGGATCGACGAATTGATCGACCTCACCGCGGCCCACACCATGATCGATGTGGCCGGCGGCAACGGCGCCCTGCTGGCCGGACTGCTGCGGGCCGCGCCACATGCGCGCGGGGTGCTGTTCGAGCGGGAGTGCACACTGCAGACGGCGCGACCGGCGCTGGACCGCGCCGGTTGCCTCCCGCGCACCACCCTGATTCCCGGCGATTTCACCCAGGAGATTCCCGGCGGCGGCGACCTCTACTTCCTGTCCCGTGTACTGCACGACTGGGAAGACCCCGACTGCCGAACCATCCTGCTCCGCTGTGCCGAGGCCATGCCCGCCCACGCCAGCCTCTACATCATCGAACGCCTACTCCCGGAGGACGATTCACCCTCCCTGGCCCCCGCCTGGGATGTCCACATGCTCTGCAACGTAGGCGGCCGCGAACGCACCCTCACCGACTTCCGCACCTTGCTCGCCACCGCAGACCTCGTCCTCCGCGATTCCCAACCCCTGGCCATGGACTTCACCCTGCTGCGCGCCACCCACTGAGAGCAGCCCTGCCGAGGCGAAAAGCGCGGCATCCCAATGGATGCCGCGCCTGCCTGTCTACGGTCGACAACCGGATTCACCATCGCCGGGTAGGGCTCGGCAATGAATGAGGTGGTCAGGAACCCGAGTTGCCGCTGCCGGTCGAGGTGCAGCTGACAGTGGATGGAGCTGGCTGTGGCGGTGGGGGCGGCGTCGTGCCGTCGGTGCGCGGGAGCACGGTGACGATGATCGTTTCGATGGTCTTCCTTACGTCCTCGGTGGCTGTGAGGGTGTGCTGGCCGGCCGTGGTCGGAGTCCAGATGTGATTGCCGCCGCCTTCGCCAATGTTGGATGGAATCTCGATCCTGCCGACGCAGCTGCCGTTGTCGGTGAATGTAATGATGGGCAAGGGGCGCCTGATCGAGCCGCCGTCGACCAGTAGATCGGTCACGAATGGGATGGTCTGGCTCCTGGCGTCCGTCACTAGTTGCAGGTCATAGGTGTCGCCGACGTAGAGGGCGCTGGGGGTGTCTGTTCCGCTGATATTCCATATGGAGAAGGAGTCGGGAGTGCTCGCCGACGCCGCCGACGCGGTCATCATGACCGTCGCTGCAATTGCTGCCAAACCTGATGCGCTCCAACCGATTCGCCGCGTCAGGGTAGTTCTTCCGGTCACTGTCCACTCCACTCGTCGTTCCGGTTGCCCGGATCGGCCGACATTAACGCGAGCGGTTGTGAAGGGTGGTTATTTCACAACTTTGGCGGTGGGACAAACTGTCCCACCGCCTGCTGTTCCGAGGGTCAGCGAGTGGTGGCCCGGGGGAGGGTGAGGGCTGCGGCGAAGACGACTGCCACGATTCCCAGGGCGGCCAGGCCCGCGATTTCCATGGCGTGTACGAAATCGCCTACACCGTGGGCGCTTCCGAGGGCGGTGAAGAAGATGGTGCCCAGAACGGTTGCGCCGACGGCGTTTCCGAACTGCTGGGCGGTGGTGAGGACGCCCGCCGCCATACCGGCCTGGTGTGCGGGGATGCCGGAGGAGAGCACCGCGCCGATGGCCGACGGGATGGTCATGCCGTTGCCGGTGCCGACCAGGATCATGCCGGGGATGAGCGCCACCGCCGAGATGGAGGAGCCGTACCAGGCCAGCACGCCGACGGTGATGAGCAGGCCGGTGAGGCTGATGCTGGTGCCCAGCACCATGACTCGATTGCCGATGCGCTCGGCGACCTTGCGGGAGAGCAGTGAGCTGGTGGCGAAGGCGACGCCCAGCGGTGCGAAGGTGAGTCCGGCGGCCAGGGGTGACATGCCGAGCCCGTTCTGCAGGAGCAGGGTCAGGCAGAGCATGAATCCGGCGAAGAAGGCCAGGTAGCCGCCGGAGATCACCATGCCCGCCGCGAACACCCGCTCGCGCACCAGTTCGGTGTCGAGCACGGGCTGCCCGCCGCGGCGGGCCAGCCGGTCCTCGTAGCGCAGGGTGAGCAGCAGCACCGGGAGCGCGGCGGCCATGGACACCCAGGTCCACACCGGCCAGCCTTCGGGGCGGCCCAGTGTCACCGGAATCAGCACCAGCGCCAGTGCGGCCGAGATGCCCAGCGCGCCAATCGGATCCAGCCGGGGCCGGTGGGTCTGCTCATGCTGCGGAAGCCAGCGGGCGGCGAGGAATGCCGCGACCAGTCCGATGGGCACATTGATGAAGAAGATTGTCCGCCAACCCCATCCGAAGAGGTCGAGGTCGAGCAGTACGCCGCCGAGCACCTGCCCGGAGACCGCGCCGAGTCCGATGGTGGCGCCGAAGGCGGACATGGCCTTGGCGCGTTCGGCCGGCGGGAACATGGTGTTGATGAGCGCCAGCATCTGCGGCACCATGGCCGCCGCGGTGGCGCCCTGCAGTACCCGGAATCCGACCAGCGCCCAGGCATTCCAGGCCAGCCCGCACAGCATTGAGGCGACGGCGAAGGCGAGCATGCCGATCACGAACATGCGCCGGTGGCCGAACAGGTCGCCGAGCCGTCCGCCGGTGATGAGGCCGCTGGCATAGGCGAATCCGTAACCGCCGATGACCAATTCGAGGGCGGCCTCACCGGCGTGCAGGTCGGTTTGCAGTGAGGAGGCCGCGACATTGATGACGAAGTAATCGAACATCGCCATGAACATGGCGGTGAGGACGACCGGCAGCACTCGCCACCGGGCGGCGTATTCGCCCGGACCTGCCACTGGGTTCGTGGAAACCACTGCGCTGGCGCGGTTGTGAAGAATAGTCACGTCGTTCTCCCGAACGGTGGAGCAGGGACTCTGGGGGACGTGCGGCGCGCCGTTGCGCCTTGTCAGCTGCATAACCAACTGGTTAGTTGAAAGTATTCCACCGTCTTCGGCCTGTCAACTACTTAGTTGGTTATGATGGCTGGCATGGCAGTCAGGGACCCCGAGGCGACGAAGGCGCGGATCTTCGCCGCCGCCACCGCCGAATTCGCCGCGCACGGCATCGCCGGCGCCCGGGTGGACCGCATCGCGCGCAATGCCCAGGCCAACAAGCAGCTCATCTACGCCTATTTCGGCGATAAAGAGGCGCTGTTCCGGCAGGTCCTGGACAAGACCATGCTCACCGTCGCCGAATCGGTCACCACCGATATCGAAGACCTCGAGGCCTGGATCGACCAGCACATCGACTACCACCGCGAGCACCCCGAGCTGCTGCGCCTGCTCATGTGGGAGGCGCTGGAGCTCGGGGCCGAGAACGCGCAGGCGGGTGAGCTGCGCTGCGGCCGCTATCTGGAGAAGCGCACCAAGGTGGAGGTCGCGCAGGGCAAAGGCCTGATGCGCACCGATATGCCGTCCGGCAATATCCTCATGCTGCTGATGAGCATGATCAACTATCCGCTCGCGGTACCGCAGGTCGCCGCGTTCACCCTCGGCCCCGACTCCGATCCGGAGAGCGCCCGTGCCTGGACCAAGGACGCTATCCGCCGCATCGTCGCTCCACCCGAAACGAGCGACTGAGCGATTGCCCGAACGGCAACGCTCCACACGGCTCAGATCGTCTTGACGGTTCCGCCATCGATGACGAAGTCCGCGCCGACGATATTGCCTGCGCGCTCGGAGGCCAGGAAGGCCACCAGCGCGGCCACCTCGTCCGCTTCGGAGATGCGGCCGGAGGCGATGCCGAACTGGGTCGGCAGGGCTTCCAGGAACTGTTCCTGCGCAACGCCGTTGGCGGCCGCGAGCTTGGCCCCGATACTGCTCGCGCCCCGCCAGAGCGAGGTGCCGACCACGCCCGGGGAGACGGTGTTCACCCGTACCCCCTGCGGTCCGAACTCCTCACTGAGCCGCTTGCTGAACGAGGTGAGCGCGGCTTTGGCCTCGCTGTAGCCGACCGGACCGGCCGCCGGGAGCTTGGCGTTGATCGAGGAGATGGTGATGATCGCGCCCCGGCGCTCGACAATGCTCGGCAGCGCCGCCCGCGTCGTGGTGATGACGCCGAACAGGTTGAGGTCGAAGGACTTTCGCACCTGCTCATCGGAGATATCGAGAACGCCGCCGAGCGTGAGCCCCTCGGCATCTCCGCCGCCGACATTATTGATCAGGATATCGATCCCGCCGAGCTCCGCGACTGCTGCCTCCACTGCGGCGAGCGCACCCGCACTGGTACTCAGATCGGCGGAAACTGCCGCTGCCGCCGCTTTTTCGAGTTCGGGTGTGATGGTGCGGGCGACGCCGACCACGCGCACACCCTCCTCGGCCAGTAATTCGGTGACGGCCAGGCCGATGCCCCGGCTGGCGCCGGTGACGAGTGCGGTCTTACCGCTGAGTCCGAGATCCATGAGAGATACCTTTCTTGAACTACAGGTCAAAAATTAGGGCAGAACAGAACGCCGCCTCCAGTGCCGAGGCGGTGTGATCGAGTGGGTTCAGAGGGTGGTCAGTGCGGTATCGATAATGCGGTGCAGGGTCGCGGCATCGGCCGTCCTGGCGGTGACGCGCAGCCCATTGATGGTGTTCACAATGAATTCGGCATAGGCCCGGGGGTCGATGCCGGTGGGGACATCGCCGTCCCGGCGTCCGCGGTCGACGCGGGCCGCCAGTGTCTCGATCATGTGGTCCTGCGCGATGCAGACGGCGCGATTGGCCTCCGCGTCGTGCCCGGCCAACTCCAGGGCGGTATTGGCGACCATGCAACCACGCCGAACCGGTTGCGCGAGATCGGAATCCACCGCGAACCGCATCCAGGCTCGCAACCGCTCCCGGGTGGTTCCCGGTTCGGCGAGGATTCCCGCGGCCAGCTCGGTGCCCGCGCGATCGTAGTACGCCAGCGCCTGGTCGAACAGCGCGCGCTTACTTCCGAAAGCGTTGTACAGACTGCCTTTTCCGATGCCGGTGGCCTCGGCGAGCTGGGCAGGTGAGGTGTTCGCGTACCCGTGGGTCCAGAACGTCTCCATCGCACGCTCCAGGACGGTGTCCGTCTCGAAGTCGCGTGGCCTGCCCATGGGTTCGACCGTAGCCGTTCTGTACCTCTAGGTCAATAACCCGTCCGAAAGCAATGGCCCGTGTCCAGGACACGGGCCATTGCTCGGCTTGTCAGCCGCGCCGGACTACAGCGCCTTCAGTTCCTCGGTGACCGCACTGACGGACTTCTTGGCATCGCCGAACAGCATGGAGGTGGTGTCGGCGTAGAACAGGGGGTTGTCGATACCGGCGAAGCCGGAGTTCATCGAGCGCTTGAGCACGATGACCGACTTGGCCTGATCTACGTTCAGCACCGGCATGCCGTAGATCGGCGAGGAGGCGTCCTCGCGCGCGGCCGGGTTGGTGACGTCATTGGCGCCGATGACGAGGGCGACATCGGTACGGCTGAATTCGCCGTTGATATCGTCCATTTCCTTCATGGCGTCATAGGAGACCTCGGCCTCGGCCAGCAGCACGTTCATATGGCCCGGCATACGACCGGCAACCGGATGGATCGCGTACTTGACCTCGACGCCCTTGGCCTCGAGCAATGCCGCCATCTCCTTGACCGCGTGCTGCGCCTGGGCGACGGCCATACCGTAGCCGGGCACCACGATGACCTGGTTGGCGTAGGCCATCTGAATGGCGGCATCCGCGGCGGAGGTGGCCTTGGCCTGCTTCTGCTCGCCGTCGCCGGACGCGCTGGGAGCCGTTCCGCCACCACCGAATCCGCCCGCCACAATGGCCGGGATGGACCGGTTCATGGCCTTGGCCATGAGGTTGGTCAGGATGGTGCCGGACGCGCCGACGATCATGCCCGCCACGATCATGGCGGTGTTGTTCAGCGCCAAACCGGCTGCGGCAGCCGACAATCCGGTGAGCGCGTTGAGCAGCGAGATGACGACCGGCATATCCGCGCCGCCGATGGGCAGCACCGTCATCAGGCCCAGAATGCCCGCGAGCACGAGCAGTCCGATCATCCACCACTGCGACACACCGGTTTTGGTGGCGCCGAGGCCGATGACCACCGCGGCGGCAATCGCACCGGCGAACAGCAGCAGATTCAGCGGCTGCTGCAACTTGCCGACGCTGATCGGCTTACCCGACAGCAGCTCCTGCAGCTTGGCGAACGCAATGCACGAGCCCCAGAAGGAGATCGAGCCGATGATGGCCGCGAACAACGAGGCGATCGCGATGTGCGCGGTCGGCTGCTCCCCGGACGGGAAGTTCGAGAAGCCCTTGGTATCAAGGAATTCCGCCCAGGCGATGAGCGCCACGGTGCCACCGCCGACGCCGTTGAACGCGGCGACGAGCTGCGGCATGGCGGTCATCTTGGTGAACCGCGCGGGCGGCACACCCAGCGCGATGCCGACCACCAGACCGGCGACGATAATGATCCAGCTACTGGTGTGGCGGATGGAGATCAGGGTCGCGACGACCGCGATCAGCATGCCGACGGCGGCGATCTGATTGCCGCGCACCGCGGTCTTCGGCCCCGTCAGGCCCATCAGGCCGTAGATGAAGAGCGCGAACGCGACGATGTAGAGAATATTGACCAGATTGTCCATGACTCAGCGGTCCGCCTTTTCGGTGTTACCAGGGCGCTCCGCGCCCGAAGCAGCGGGCTTCTTGGCCTTGAACATCCCGAGCATGCGGTCGGTCACCACGAACCCGCCGATGACGTTCAGCGTGCCGAATACGACCGCGACGAACAGGATGATCTGCATGAGCACCGACGGGTGCTCGATCTTGCCGAACACCACCAGCGCGCCGAGCACCACAATGCCGTGAATGGCATTGGTGCCGGACATCAGTGGGGTGTGCAGGGTATTGGGCACCTTGGAGATGACGGCGAAGCCCACGAACCCGGACAGCACCAGGATCGCGATATTCGCGAGAAGTTCTGTGTACATCAGGCTTCCACCTTCGGAGAGCTCGGCTCGCTTCGCTCGCGTGTCACGCAGGAGTCGGCGAGCACCTGATCGGAGAAGTCGGGTGCCAGCGCACCGTCCTTCAGCATCAGTTCCAGCAGCGCCGAGATGTTCTTGGAGTACAGCTCGGAGGCGTGCTCGGGCATGGTGGCCGGGAGGTTGAGCGGCGAGGCGATCGTGACCCCGTGCCGCACAACGGTTTTACCCGGCTCGGTCAACTCGCAGTTACCACCGGTCTCGCCGGCCATGTCCACGATCACGCTGCCGGGCTTCATGCCCGCTACCGCCTCGGCATTCACCAGGCGCGGCGCAGGGCGGCCCGGGACGAGTGCGGTCGTGATGACCACGTCGAAACCCTTGATCGCATCTTCCAAAGCCTGCTGCTGCTTGGCCTTTTCGTCCTCGGTGAGTTCACGGGCGTACCCGCCCTCACCGGCGGCGTCGATGCCCAGGTCGAGCCACTGCGCACCGACCGACCGCACCTGGTCGGCAACCTCAGGGCGAACGTCGTAACCGGTGGTCCGGCCGCCGAGGCGCTTGGCCGTGGCCAGTGCCTGCAGGCCCGCGACTCCGACGCCGAGCACCAGCACGGTCGCGGGCTTCACGGTGCCCGCGGCGGTGGTGAGCATGGGGAAGAATCTGGTGGATTCCGAGGCCGCCAGCAGCACGGCCTTATAACCGGCGACATTGGCCTGCGAGGAGAGGGCATCCAAAACCTGCGCGCGGGAAATACGCGGAATCGCTTCCACCGCAAAGGCTTGGACGCCGGCCTCCTTCAGCGCGCCGATCTTGGTATCGGCATTGCGCGGTGCGAGGAAGCCGATCAGGGTCTGCCCGCTCGAAAGCTTGGCGATCTCGGCGTCATTGGGCGGCGCCACCTTGACAACGACATCCGTGTCCCAGGGGTCACCGATGGTCGCGCCGGCTGCGGTGTAGGCCTCGTCGGGAATGAGTGCGCCCAGACCGGCTCCGGCCTCGACGATCACCTCCACGCCCTGCTTGAGCAGGGATGGAATGATCTTCGGCACCAATGCGACACGTCGTTCGTCGGGGTTCGTCTCCCGAACCACGCCGACACGTGCACCGCGGGGCGCAGCCGTCTGTGCGCTCTGCGTTGTGTCCACTTGTCAAACTTCCTTCTCGTGGTGAGCCCAGGCCACCTGAGTACTTCATGATGGGCCGTGTCACCGGTCCAACGGTGGGCCGAACTTACTTTTGGGTAAGTTCGTGAGAATTCTCGCAACTGTACCCGGTCGCCGGTGAGCGTAGCGGAGATGGGCGTCACACGGGGTGGCGACAAAATCGGACAACCCAATGTTGAGAGGGGTGTCGCGGGTCACCTTTACGCCGTAATGTCTGCAAGGTGAGCGGCTGCATCTTCTGCCGGATCGTAGGGGGCGACGCACCCGCGACCAAGATCTTCGAGGACGACACTCTGATGGCGTTCCTCGATATCCGGCCCATCACCCGGGGGCACACGCTGGTGATTCCGAAATCGCACGCGACCGATCTGGACGAGCTGAACCCCGCGCTGGGCGCGCAGCTCTTCACCTTCGGCCACCGCCTGGCAAAGGCCGTGCGGCGCAGCGACCTCGGCGCGGACGGGGCGAACCTGGTGCTCAACGACGGCAAGGCCGCATTCCAGACCGTGCATCACGTTCATCTGCACGTGGTCCCGCGTTGGAAAGGCGACACCCTAACTTTCGCGAAGGGTTTCGTCCTGCGGCGGCCGCACGATCCGGAGCGCACCGCCGCTGCGATCCGAGCCGGCCTGGTCCGGCTCGCCGACGAGGAAAAGGAAACCACCGCATGACCGACACGGTGCCGGACCGGACCGTCATCACGGCAACCCTGTCCGACCAGTGGGACACCCTCACCCGACTAGTGGACGGACTGGACGAGAGCGGCTGGCGCACCCCGTCGGCGCTCCCGGGCTGGACGGTCTTCGATGTGCTCGCGCACGTGATCGGCACCGAATCGCTGCTGGCGGGGGAGCCGGTGCCGGAGGTCGAGGTGGCGGGGGAGCACATTCACAATGAGATCGGCGCGCTCAACGAGAAGTGGATCCAGTCGCTGCGGCCGCTCCCCGGCGCTCAGCTGCTGGCGCATTTCCACGAGGTGACCACGCGGCGGTTGAAGCAGCTCGCCGAACTGAGCTCCGAGCAGTGGGCCGAGAATGTGCCGTCCCCGGTCGGTATGACGCCCTACGGCCGGTTCATGCGGATTCGCCTGTTCGACTGCTGGATGCACGGGCTCGATATCGCCGACGGTCTCGGCGTACAGCTCGACGAGGGCGGCCTGCGGGCCGAAACCGCCTTCACCGAACTGGTTTTCGGCCTCGGCCGCGCGGTGGTCAAGGGCGGTGGGGCGCAGGACGGCGCCCGCATCACCTTCGAGATCACCGGACCGGTGGTGCGAACCCTGCACATCGCGGTGGCAGGCAAGCGCGCCGAACCGGTCGAAAACCTCGACGGCCCCGCCGATGTCGTGCTCACCCTCAGCTCCGGGCTGTTCGCTCGGTTGCGCGGCGGCCGCACGACAGCCGATGCGCACCTCGGGGAATTCACCCTCGCCGGTGATATCGAGCTGGGCAATCGCCTGGTTCGCGGCCTCGCCTTCACCATCTGAGACCCCGTGCGACTGTTCCTGTCCAGCTATCGTTTCGGCGCGCACACCGACCGGCTGCTCGGCCTGGTGGGCGAGCCGGGCCGGGTCGCGGTCATCGCCAATGCCTGCGATGCCTGGCCGTCGGCATGGCAGAGTGCGGTCACCAGTGATCTTTTTCCGCTGCGCCGCTTGGGCTTCCAGCCGGAGGTGGTCGATCTGCGGGATTACATCGGCCGGACCGCAGAACTGGAGCGGACCCTGGCCGAGTATCCGATGGTGTGGGTGCGCGGCGGCAATACCTTCGTACTGCGCGCCCAATTCGCGCGCAGCGGTGCGGATGTCGTACTGACCCGGCTGCTCGCGGCAGACGCGCTGGTCTATGCCGGATACAGTGCGGGCGCCTGCGTCATGACTCCTGACCTGCACGGTTTGGAATCCACGGATGATCCGGCCGAGGTGCGCACCGCCTGCGGTATCGAACCGCGCTGGGACGGACTGGGGTTGGTGAATCGCCGCATCGTCCCGCATCTGGATTCGCCGACCGATCCGGAAGGGCACTCCCGGAAGCTGGTGCGCGACTACCTCGCCGCGGGCGTTCCGCACTGGGCGCTGACCGACGATCACGTGGTGGTCGTCGACGGCGACCGCACCGAGGTGCTGACATAGAAAGAGCCGGTCGATGGGCATCGACCGGCTCGTTTCCCATTCGAGTGTGCTCGAATTCGATTGTGCTACGGGGCTACTCGCCCCCGTGCCGCAGACCGTGCAGCACCGCGACAACCGCGGCCAGCAGGGCGGCGATGCCGAGAATGGTGAAGCTCAGCACGTACGCGTGCAGGGTCGGCACATGCGTGTGCGCGATGACCTGCGAGGTGAGGATCGAGCCGGTGACCGCACCGGCGACACTGCCGCCGGCGGTACGCACCAGCGAGTTGATCCCGGAGGCGATACCGCTCTCGCTCATCGGCACGTGCATGACGGCCAGGGTGCCGAGCGCGGCGTAGCCGATGCCGAAGCCGGTGCCCTGCAGAATATTCGTGACCACCATCTGCCAGCCGTGCTCGTGGAATCCGGCGGTCCACAGCATGGACGCGGCGGCGAACGCCGAACCGATGGCGAGGGTGTAGGCCGCGCCGATGCGGGCGGCGATCTTGCCGGTGCGGAAGGAGAACAGCGTCATCAGCAGCGCGCTGGGGATGCCGTAGAGGCCGACGGCCATCACCGAACCGGACAGGCCGTAGCCGACCTTGTCGGCCGGGGTCTGCACGAAATTGGAGACCAGCGTGAAGGATCCGAAGAGCGCGGCGCCGAGCAGCAGCGAAATCAGGTTGGCGGTCAGCGATTTCGGGCCGACCAGCAATTGCAGGCGCACCAGCGGCTGAGTCACCTTGAGCTCCACGAACACCCAGATGACGGTCAGTACGATGGCCGCGCCGAACAGGCCCAGCACGCTGGGGGAGGTCCAGTGCCAGCGCGCGCCCTCGCTGATGGCCAGCAGCAGGGTGATCAGCAGTCCGGCCAGCAGGGCCGCGCCCAGATAGTCGGGGGAGCCGCCGTGCCGCACGCCGGTGTCCTTGGCGGTGAACTGGATCAGCACCGCCGCGATCACACCGAGCGCCGCGGTGACCCAGAAGACCGGGTGCGGGTTGGTGGTGTGGTCGGCGATGACACCGGTCATGAGCATGCCGATGGTGCCGCCGACGCCCATGGTGCCGGAGACCACGCCGATGGCGGTGACCATCTTCTCCGGCGGAAAGGTATCGCGCAGAATGCCGATGGCCAGCGGGATCATGGCCGAGGCGGTGCCCTGCAGCGCGCGGCCGATGATGTAGACGCCCAGCGAGGTGGCGAACGCGCAGACCACCGAGCCGAGAATGAGCAGCCCCATGGCGATCAGCACCATGCGCTTCTTGCCGTACATATCGCCGAAGCGGGAGAGCAACGGGGTGGCGACCGCGCCGCTGAGCAGGGCGGCGGTGAACAGCCACTGGATGCCCGCGGCATCGGTGCCCAGCTGCACCATCATGTGCGGCAGCAGCGGAATGACCACGGTCTGCTGCAGTGATACGACAAGCCCGGCGGCGCTGAGCGCGAGCAGGGTGAGGGCCAGATGAGTCTTCGAATGGCCGTCGGTGGGGGTTCCGGTGACCGGATCGACAGCGGTCGTCGTCATGTTCGGCAATCCTTCAGATTACTTACCAAAATTAAGTAAATGTGTCTCGTAAGATAACCACATGCCGCCGCCGGAATCCACCTCCGTCCCCCGAGTCGACTCCGCTCATATAGTCGAACTCGAAGGCGCGCTCGCCCGCGTCGCCTACCTGCTCACCCGGGTGCGTCGCCACGATCGCGCCATGATCAAATGCGGCGTTTCCATGGATCGCGCCAGCGTGCCGCTACTGCGCGTGCTCTGCGACGACGGGGAGCCGATGCGTCTCGGGGAGCTCGCCGTGCGCCTCGATGTGGAAGCGCCACACGTGAGCAGGCAGATTCAGCGCCTCGAAAAAGCCGGGTACATCGAGCGTGTCGCCGATCCGGACGACGGCCGCGCGCAGCTCGTCCGCCCGACCGCCACCGGCCGGCAGGCCGTGGATGTCATTCGCGAGGTGCAGCGGGACTGGATGCAGGAGGCGCTGGCCGACTGGAGCACCGAGGATCTGAAGGCCCTGGCCGTGCTCAATCACCGTATGGTCGACGACTTCCTGGACCACGCCGAGACCATCGGCGACTTCGGTGCGGCCGCACGCGAACGCCGCCTAGTGCGTGGCGACAACACGAGCGCCCCAGGCGCATAGCAGCAGCGCGACCAGCGGCACCACCATGGCGGTCGTGAGCGGCACCACCGTGGTCAGCCACCCGATGATCGCCGGCCCGGCCAGCAGCCCCACATATCCGAGTCCGAACACCCGCGACATATCCGTCGCCGAATTCGCCGACCCCAGATTGCCTGCGGCCGTGAACACCTGCGGCACCGCGCCGGAGAGCCCGATCCCGCACAGCGCCCATCCCGCCAGCGTCAGCGGCAGCCACCCCGACACCGCGATCACCCCGAACCCGGCCGCCCCCAGCACCGTCCCCCACCGCACCACCGCCACCCGCCCGAACCGCCCACTCACCCGATCCGCCACCAACCGCCCCGCCGTCATGGTCGTGGAAAACGCCCCATAGGCCAGCGCCGCAGTCCCCACCTGCACCCCCAGCCGATCCCGCAGCTGCAACGCACTCCAATCCGCCGCCACCCCCTCCGCCATCAACACCGCAAACGCAATAGCCCCCAGCACCAACACCTTCCGCGAGGTTCCGGTGACAGTGCGGACCGGCCTCGAAGTGGACTCGGTATCCGAATCCTCGGGTTCGGCTTCGGGTTCGTGGGGGAGCAGGCGGGGTGTGCACAGTGCTACGAGGGTGAGGCCGAGGGCGGCGGAGAGCAGGAGGGTGGTGTGGATGTTCCAGTGGGCGCGCTGGGCGGCGGCGCCGGCGAGGGAGCCGAGCAGGCCGCCGAGGGAGAAGCAGGCGTGGAAGGCCGACATGATGGGGCGGGGGTAGGCGCGCTCGATGTGGACGGCCTGGGCGTTCATGGAGACGTCGAGCATGCCGTTGCCGAAACCGAAGGCGGCCAGGGCGATTGCCAGTGTCGCGGGCGAGGTGGCCAGGCCGGGGCCGATGAGCGCCACGGACAGGATGGTCGCGGCCGTGGCGGTCAGGGTGCGACTGCCGAGGCGGTCGGCGAGCGGCCCGGCGGCCTGCATACCGGCAATGGCGCAGCCCGCCATGAGCAGGATGAGTATGCCCAGGGCGCTGTGCGACACCCCGGCCCGCTGCGTGACGGCCGGAATGTGCACGATCCAGAGGGCCGAGAGCATCCCGTTCAGGCCGAACACCGCGAACAGTGCGATACGGGCGGTTCGGATCGGAGGAGCGGGCGTCGCAGCGACCATCGGTACGACGCTACCGGCCGAGCCGGCAGCTCCCCTTCACCCACAGCCTTCGCGGCCCCGTCGACGCTCCCGGCTGTGATCCGAAACTTCTGTACTGCAAGCTGTTTCGTACTCCAGTGTAGGCCCGGGCACCGACAGATCAGGCCTGCGCTGTGACCGACCAGACACCGGAGGCGGCCACGTCCCGGGCATATTCGGCGAAGTCCCGCGCCGGGCGGCCCAGCGCGCGGAACACCCCGTCGGAGAGCTGCGAATTACGCCCGTCCAGCACGGTGCCGAACAGATAGTCCAGCAGGCTCACCTCATCGGCGGGCACACCGTAGGAGGTCAGGGCCGCAATGAAATCCGTGCGCGACAGCGGTACGAACGCGATCTCGCGCCCGATCGCCCGCCCGATCTCGGCGGCCGCGTCGGCGAAGGTCAGCGCCCGCGGCCCGGTGAGTTCGTACACCTGTCCGCTGTGCCCGTCGCCGGTCAGCGCCGCCACCGCCACGTCGGCGATGTCCTCGGCGTCCACGAACGGTTCGGGCACATCCCCGGAGGGCAGCGCCACCTCACCCGCCAGGATGTAGTCCGCGAACGCGCCCTCGCTGAAATTCTGCGCGAAGAAGGCGCACCGCACCACGGTCCACTCCAGGCCCGAATCCCGCACGATCGCTTCGCATTCCAGCGCCTCGGGCTCCCCGCGCCCGGACAGCAGCACCAGCCGCCGCACGCCCGCCGCGGCGGCGCGGGCGCTGAAGGCCTTGATATCGGCATCGGCCCCGGGCACCGCAAGATCCGGCTGATACGCGATATAGACGGCGTCGATTCCGGCCAGCGCCGGTCCCCAGGTCGCGCGATCGGTCCAGTCGAAGGGGATTGCCGCGGTCCGCGAACCGGATCGCACCGGGACGCCGAGGGCGGTCAGACGGGCCGCCACCCGGCTGCCGGTTTTACCGGTGGCGCCGAGGACCAGGACGGTGTTTGCGCTGTTCGCGTGCTCTGTGTTCGTCATGAGACAAGTACACCGAGAAACGCTGAGCGTAAACATGGTTGAGAAGCGCGCGGGCATTTGCCATCGTCTACGTATGGATGCTCTGGCCAGTCTGCTCGAAGGACCACGCGCGCGGGCGGCGTTCGTCATCCGTTCCTCGTTCGATCCGCCCTGGTCGCTGCGTATTCGGGACGAGGCGCCGCTGACCGTGGTGGCGGTGGTCCGCGGTGAGGGCTGGATCGTGCCGGATCCCAAGGGCGGCAAGCCGATTCCGCCGCGGCAGTTGCACGCGGGCGATATCGCCCTGTTCCGCGGCCCCGATCACTACACCCTCGCAGACGACCCGGGCACCGCGCCGCAGGCCATCGTCCATCCCGGTCAGACCACCACGACTCCCGAGGGTGACGTGCTCTGCGAGGCACTGAGCCTGGGCATCCGCAATTGGGGCACCAGCGCCGATGCGCAGACGGTGCTGATCACCGGCAGTTACGAGCAGGAGTCCGCCGCCAGCCGGCGACTGCTGCGGGCGCTCCCGCCCATCGCGGTGCTCACCCGCGGTGAAATCGATTCGCGTGTGCTGGATCTGCTCGTCGACGAATCCGCCAAGGAGCTGCCCGCCCAGAGCGCCATGCTCGACCGCCTGCTCGACCTGCTGCTGATCGCCACCCTGCGCGCCTGGTTCGCCCGCGCCGACGCGCCCGCCTGGTACCACGCCTACAGCGATCCCCTGGTCGGCAAGGCGCTGCGCCTGATCCAGCACAATCCCGCGCACCCCTGGACGGTTGCCTCGCTGGCCGCCGAGGTGGGGGTCTCCCGCGCCGCCCTCGCCCGCCGCTTCACCGAACTCGTCGGCGAACCCCCGATGTCCTTCCTGACCGACTGGCGCCTGGCGCTGGCCGCCGATCTGCTGCACGAATCCGATGCCACCCTGGAGTCCATCGCGCACCGCGTCGGCTACGGCAGCGCCTTCGCCCTCAGCACCGCCTTCAAACGTCACCACGGCATCAGCCCCCGCGACCACCGCAATACCTCCGACCAGCGCTCCGCCTGAGAGAGAAGCCGACCCCCCAGAAAGGGCGTGGCGGCCATCACCTACCGTCGGCGGGGTGACGCAGGATCAGGATTACCCGGTGCTCTGGCCGGTGCCGACGCGCTGGGCGGACAACGACCACTACGGTCACGTGAACAACGTGACGTATTACAGCTATTTCGATACCGCCGTGAACGCGTGGCTCATCCACGCGACCGGCACCGATATCCGTGACCTACCCGCCATCGGCGTGGTGGCCAAGACATCCTGCACCTTCATCGGCTCGATCAGCTTTCCGGACCAGCTGCTGGTCGGCATCCGCATCGCCCGCCTCGGCAATTCCAGCATCAGCTACGACCTCGCCATCTTCCGTGACGCCGGCGACTCTCTCCAGCTCGCCGCCACCGGCACGTTCGTCCACGTCTACGTCGACGACGAAACCCGCAAACCGGTCCCCATCCCCGACGTAATCCGCGACGCCGCAGAACTTCTCGTAGGAGCCTCCGCCGTCGAACCCCGCTGAGCTCCCGTCGACCGAACAGCCCGTGCCCCTGCCGCGCAGCCTCGATGAGGGCTGTTCGGCAGGGGCACGGGCTGTTTCACCGGTCAGACGCGGCCGAGGAGGGTGAGGGGGTCCTCCAGGAGGGCGGCGATGCTGGCGAGGAAGCGGGAGCCCTGTTCGCCGTCGATGAGGCGGTGATCGAAGCTCAGGCCCAGGGTGGTGACCCAGCGGACCGCCAGTTCGTCGCGGTGCACCCAGGGGCGTTTGCGGATGGAGCCGAGGCACAGGATCGCGGCTTCGCCCGGATTCACCAGTGGCACACCGGTATCCACGCCGAAGACGCCGACATTGGTGATGGTGAAGGTGCCGCCGGTGAGTTCGGCGGGGGTGGCCCCGCCGCCGCGCGCGAGCTGCGCGATATCGCTGATCTCCTGGGACAGGGCGCGCAGGCTGTGCGAGTGCGCGTCCTTCAGATTGGGCACCATCAGCCCGCGTTCGGTGGCGACGGCGATGCCGAGATTCACATAGTGCTTGGTGACGATCTCCTGATTCGCCTCGTCCCAGGAGGCGTTCAGGTCCGGGAATTCGCTCAGCGCAACCAGTGTCGCCTTGGCGACCAGTGCCAGCGGCGTGAGCGTCAGCCCGGCGAAGGTGGGTGTCGCCCGCAGATGATCCAGCAGTTCCATGGAACCGGTGAAATCGGTGGTCACGAAGGTGCTGGCCTGCGGAATATGCTGGGCGCTCGCCACCATGGCCGCGGCCGTGCGCTTGCGGATTCCGGCGATGGGCGTGCGGGTTTCGCGCTCGGCGGGTATCGGGCGGGCCGTGCTCGCGGCCGAGCCCACGGGTGTCACCGGCGGGGCGGTGTGGATCGGAATGACATCGGCCGCACGGGCATCCGGCCGCGCGCCGTGCAGATCGTTCAGGGTGACCGCACCCTCCGGACCGCTCCCGGCGACGGTCGTCAGATCGACGCCGATCTCGCGGGCCAGCTTGCGCGCACCGGGGGTGGCGGCGGGCCGTCCCATCGAGTCGCCCACCGGTGCACCGCTTCTCGTCCCCGCGGCCGGGGCGGCGGCCGCGCGGGCGCGCCGCGATACCGGTTCGCTGTCGGGTCCGTAGCCCACCAGCACCGCCTGCCGTTCGGCCGGCGCCTCCACCGCGGTCCCGATGCGAATGAGCGGTGCGCCCACCGGCACCGTATCGCCCGCCTGCGCGAGCAGCTCCAGCACGGTCCCGGCGAATGGGCTCGGCAGTGCCACCTGAGCTTTCGCGGTCTCGACCTCGGCGATGACCTGGTTCAATTCCACCGTATCGCCGACCTGCACCTGCCACGACACCAATTCGGCATCGGCCAATCCCTCACCGAGGTCGGGCAATCGAAATTCCATGACGTGCTGCTGCTGTTCCACCGAGCTTCCTCCGAAGGCATGTGACCGTTAGGCGGCGAGCGTGCGATCGACCGCGGCGAGAATGCGGTCGGGGTCGGGCAGGTGGTGCCGTTCGAGTTTAGCCGGGGGATAGGGGATGTCGAAGCCGCCGACGCGCAGGACCGGCGCTTCCAATTGATAGAAGCAGCGTTCGGTGATGCGGGCCGCGATCTCCGCGCCGAGTCCGCCGAATACCGGCGCCTCGTGCACAATAATCAACCGACCGGTCTTCATTACCGATGTTTCGATGGTGTCGAAATCGATCGGCGAAAGACTGCGCAGATCGATCACCTCCAGCGAATGTCCTTCGCTCGCGGCAATATCGGCGGCGGTCAATGCGGTGGCGACCGTCCCGCCGTAGGCGACCACGGTGGCATCCTCGCCGCTGGTGCAGACCCGGGCCTGGTCCAGCGCGAGCCCCCCGTCCCGGTCGAGCTGCTCGAAATCGACCTCCGCCTTGTCCCAGTACCGCCGCTTGGGCTCGAAGAAGATGACCGGATCATCCAGTGCGACCGCCTGCCGGATCATGAGATACGCATCCGCTGGATTGCTCGGCGATACCACGCGCAGCCCCGCCGTATGTGCGAAATACGCTTCCGGAGATTCGGAGTGATGCTCCACCGACCCGATCCCGCCGCCGAACGGAATGCGAATGGTGATGGGCGCGACCACTTTTCCCTTGGTGCGATAGTGAATCTTCGCCACCTGGCAGACAATCTGGTCGAACGCCGGATACACGAATCCGTCGAACTGGATTTCGCATACCGGCCGCAGTCCGCGCAGCGCCATTCCGAAAGCCGTTCCGATGATTCCGGATTCGGCCAGCGGGGTGTCCATGACACGGCGGTTGCCGAAATCCTTCTGCAGCGTATCGGTGACCCGGAAGACTCCGCCGAGCCGGCCGATGTCCTCGCCCATCAGAATGACTTTGGGATCGTCCTCCAGGGCGCGCCGCATACCGAAATTGATCGCGCCCGCGAATGTCGTCTTCATGGCCGGACTCCCTCCAGATAGGCGGCGTACTCGCGGCGCTCCTGCTCGATGAGCCGGTGCGGGGTGGCGTAGACGTGCTCGAACAGTTCCGTCGGCTCCGGATCCGGCATGGTCAGCGTGGCGCTGCGCAGCCGGGCGGCGATCTCGTCGCCGCGCTGTTTCACCTGCTGCTCGAAATCGCTGTCCCACAGCCCCTCCCGCTCGAGCAGCCGGTGCAGCCGATCGATCGGGTCCCGCCGCTGCCACAGTTCCAGTTCGGCGGCGTCGCGATAGCGGGTGGGATCGTCGGCGGTGGTGTGCGGGCCCATCCGATAGGTGATGGCCTCGATGAACGACGGCCCGCCGCCGGTGCGGGCGCGAATGAGCGCCTGCCGGGTCACGGCCAGGACCGCGAGCGCGTCATTGCCGTCGACCTGGACGCCGGGAATGCCGTAGCCGATGGCCCGGCGCGCGATCGGGGTGGCGCTCTGCACCCGTGTGGGCGCGCTGATCGCCCAGCCGTTGTTCTGGCAGAAGAACACCACCGGCGCACCCCAGGAGGAGGCGAAGCCGAGCGCCTCGGAGATATCGCCCTGACTGGTCGCGCCGTCGCCGAAGTAGGCGATGGTGGCGATCTCCGCGCCCTCGAGATGGGCGGCGTAGGCGTATCCGGTCGCGTGCAGCCCCTGCGCGCCGACCACGATCGCGGGATTGGTCATCCGGTAAGCGTCTGCGTCCCAGCAGGAATGGGCGACGCCGCGCCAGAGCCGGGTCATATCCTCCGGGGGCACACCGCGGCAGTAGGCGACAGCGGCCTCGCGGTAGGAACAGAACACATAATCGTCGGCATGCAGGGCGTGGGCCGAGCCGACCTGCGCGGCCTCCTGGCCGAGCAGCGGTGGCCACAATCCCAACTGGCCCTGCCGCTGCAGTGCGGTGGCCTCGGTGTCGATCCGGCGGGCCACGACCATATCGGTGTACATGGCGCGCAGTTCGTCGCGGCCGATATCGGCCACCAGCGGGGCGTGCACACGATCGAATACGCGATGGCCGTCGGGCTGGACCAGCTGCACCGGGTAGGTGTTCTTTTCGGGCATTTGTCTCGCCTCCTCGAAACACCGGGTACACCGTTGTCGCCGTGGGATTGTGTCCCGTGGGCAACGATGTGTGTCCTGTATCACCCAGCATCCTCCGTTAAGCGATCTGCGCAAGTATCAAGGTCGAAACTGTGCAGAATGCTCGGTCAGTGCCGCGCTCGGCGTGTCATACTGCGTTTCATGTCCAGTAATGAACCCGCTTCCGGGGCGATGGACGCCACCGATGCCCGGCTGTTGCTGGAGCTGGTGGCCAACCCCCGGGCGACCGGGGTGGAATTGGCCGCGCGGCTCGGCCTCTCCCGCAATACCGTGCAGGCCAGATTGGCCAGATGGGAGGCGAACATGGTACTGGCCAGCTTCGAGCGGCGGGTGGAACCGCGGGCTCTGGGTTATCCGCTGGCAGCCTTTGTCGCCGTGGTCGTGGATCAGCACAAATTGGATGCGGTAGTGGCCGAATTGGCGCGGATTCCGGAGGTCACGGAGGTCTGCGGCATGACCGGTCCCACCGATCTGACCGCTCGTGTCGTGGCTCAGGATGCCGATGACCTCTATCGGATCGCCGGGCACATACTCAAGATTCCCGGCGTGGAACGCACCAATATGGCCCTGATCATGCGCTCGCTGGTCGGTCCGCGCACCACCCCGCTGCTCGATCGACTCGCCGGTGGGAACGGGAACCCGGGGACGAATTCGGACCAGTAGTACGAAACTCAGTCCAGTTTCGGCAGATTGGCTGGTGACCGCGAGGCCACTGGACCGGGACCATGACCCGATGAGCACTACTACCGCCGACACTCCGGCCGTCCAGACCGCGCCCGCGGCGGGGATCGGGCAGCCGATCGGGGCCGGTATCGTCACCGCGCTGGTCGGCTTCACCAGTTCCTTCGCGGTGGTGCTCGGCGGACTGACCGCCATGGGAGCGACTGCGGCACAGGCGGCTTCGGGACTACTCGCCGTCTGCGTCACCCAGGGCGTGGGCATGCTGATCCTGAGCCGGTACTACCGGATGCCGATCACGCTGGCCTGGTCCACGCCGGGCGCGGCGCTGCTGGCCAGCACCGGGGCGGTCGCGGGCGGCTGGCCGGCGGCGGTCGGCGCCTTCGTGGTGGCGGGCCTGCTGATCGTGCTCACCGGGTTCTGGCAGCGACTCGGCTCGCTGATCGCGGCGATTCCGGTCGAGATCGCGCAGGCCATGCTGGCCGGGGTGCTGCTGCCGCTGTGCCTGGCGCCCATGCACGCGCTGACCGTCAGCCCGGCCGTGGTGGTTCCGGTGATCGTCACCTGGCTGGTGCTGCAGCGGTTCGCGGCGCGCTGGGCGGTGCTCGCGGCCTTCGCGGTGGCGGCGATCGGCGCGGGCATCGATATCGCGGTGACGCACCGCCACCTGAATGTCGCCGCCATGGCGCCGCGCATCGAATGGACTGTGCCGCACTGGAGTTGGCAGGCGCTGATCGGGGTGGCGGTGCCGCTGTACATCGTCACCATGGCGGCGCAGAACATTCCGGGCACGGCGGTCATGAGCTCGCTCGGGTACAAGGTGCCCTGGCGTGCGGCCATGGCGGTCACCGGTCTCGGGACCATCCTCGGTGCACCGGCGGGCGGACATGCCATCAACCTGGCCGCCATCAGCGCGGCCCTGTCTGCCGCACCGTCCGCGCACCCGGATCCCAAGCGTCGCTGGATCGCCGCCGCCACGGCGGGCGGCATGTACCTACTGCTGGCCCTGGCCTCCGGCGCATTGGTGACGCTGGTGGCGACCGCGCCCAAAGGTGTCCTGGAAACCGTTGCGGGACTAGCCCTTATCGCCACACTGGCCGGAGCCCTCACCTCCGCGCTGACCCGGCCGGAGCACCGCTCAGCGGCCGCGCTCACCTTCCTGGTCGCCGCCTCCGGCGTCACCCTGCTGGGCATCGGCGCCGCGTTCTGGGCCCTCGTGGCCGGGCTGGTGGTCCGCTGGCTGCTGCGCCCCCGCCCCGAACAGCCGCACCCGGCGAATCCCGCCGAGCCTGGCGCGGTGAATTCGGGCCAGTAGGGCGCTGCGTAGGGTGGGGGAGTCTGTTCCGGCGTGGGGGTTCTGCGAAGAGGAGTTGGCTTGAGCGCGGTGCTGATTTCGGCCGAGGAGTTGCGGGAGTTGCTCGCCACCGGGGATTCCCGGGTCCGGGTACTGGATGTGCGGTGGGCGCTCGGCGATCCGGATGGGCCGCAGCACTATTTGGACGGGCACATTCCCGGTGCGGTGTTCGTCGATCTCGAGACCGAGCTGGCCGATCCGCCCTCGCCCGCCAAGGGCCGGCATCCCCTGCCCGAGCTCGCGCACCTGCAGAAATGCGCGCGCAGCTGGGGTCTGCGCACCGGTGACACGGTGGTCGCCTATGACGCGACCGGCGGTATGGCCGCGGCGCGCGTGTGGTGGCTGCTGCGCTGGGCCGGGGTGCCGCAGGTGCGCATCCTCGACGGCGGAATCCCGGCCTGGGAACGCGCCGGCGGCAAGGTGATCGCCGGGGAGGAGTCCGATCCCGAAGCCGGTGACGTGGTCCTGACCCCCGGCGGCATGCCGGTGATCGATGCCGATGCGGCCGCCGGTTGGCACGGTGTCCTCCTCGATGCCCGCGCCGGTGAGCGCTATCGCGGCGAGGTCGAGCCCATCGATCCGCGCGCGGGCCACATCCCGGGCGCGATCAGTGCGCCGACGGCGGAAAACCTCACCGCCACAGGAGCTTTCAAGCCCGTCGACGAATTGCGTTCGCGCTTCACCGGATTGGGCGACGGCCCGGTCGCCGTCTACTGCGGCTCCGGTGTGACGGCCGCCCACGAGGTCGCCGCACTCGCGGTGGCCGGTATCGACGCCGCCCTCTACCCGGGCTCCTGGTCGCAGTGGTCCAACGACCCGAAGCGACCGGTCGCCACGGGTGCCGAACCGGCCTGATCGCTCGCTGGTGTGGATCCCGGCCAAAGGCATGCCGGGATGACGTGGGGTAGCAACCCCGGCTCGATGATGAGGGACGGCCATCCGGGCTGGATGACGAGGGACGGCCACCCGGGCTGGATGACGCGGGTGGCTACCGGGCTGGATAGAGAGGGGCGGCTATCGGCTAGCCGGGTATGTCTGGGCTATGGGCAGGTGCGGGAGATGCGTTGCAGGGCGGTGCGATCGGCGGCGGTCAGCGGTAGGTCGTAGTGGGTGGCGACGGTGAGGTATTTGCCGGCGTAGAAGCAGCGGTTGGCGCGGGCGGGCGGTAGCCAGTCGCCGGGGGTCTGATCGCTCTTGGCCTGGTTGGCTTTTCCGTCCACGGCGAGCAGGTTGTAGTCGAGATCGTTGGCGAAACGCATGCGGCGCTCCAGGGGCCAGCTCGACGCACCAAGATCCCAGGCGGCGGCCAGCGGGAAGACATGGTCGATCTGCACGGCGCGGGCATCGGCCTTGTCGAAGGTGATGCGCTGCCCGGTATAGGGATCGTCGAGGGTGCCGCCGACCACCACGCAGTTGCGGGTGCCGGGCCGGAAGGCGGCCGCCGAAAGTTGGCGGGCCAGTACATTATTGCGGGTATCGCAGCCGTCGTGCCCGCCCGGACCGTCGTGATCGTCACTCCACGCGGGCCCGAAGACGCAGCCCTGCCCCGATTTACAGCCGCGCTCATAGCCGCCCGGCCGGGTCCGCTTGGGCACCATGCGCGCAACGGCCAGCAGCTCCTCCAGATGCGCCCGGCTGGGACTGCCCGGCGCGGGCGGAACCGACCCCGGCAGTACCGAACACCCGGAAGCGCTGAACGCCAGGAGTACGGCCCCGGCCATCGCGAGCACCGCGCACCACACCGATCGACCGCGCCGCCGGGCGGGAAGTCGATTCGGTACCGCGGGGATTCGGTGCTGCCGCACCGTCCTAGATCTACCCGATCGAGCCGGTGACAGCCCGCATCGGCGACACTTCGCACCCGCCGCGCCGTCGAATGATCGTCGGCGAGCGGGTGCGAAGGTGACCGGCTAGGACCAGGCGTGTGCGAGGAGATCGTCCGCCGAAGCCTCGGTGAGCTGCGGTGGGAAGCGCATGGCCGCGATGGATTGTGGTCGCGCGCCGTCATGGCCGATGAGCCAGGAACCGCCGCGGTCCTCGCATTCGGCGATCTTGGCGAAAGTGGTGAGCAGGAAGGTAATGGCTTCGCGTGGTTCCATGGTGCGCGCCAGTCGCTGGGATTCTCCGGGGCGGGACAGATCGAGCCACACCCCCGATTGCCCGTCCAGGCGCATCCCCACGATTTTCGTCGTGTCCACGAACGTGAATCTTCGTCGTTCCCACGGCGTTGTCGGCGTGAAGGACTGCTCTAACACTTGGAGCAGGATCGTCATCTTCACTGCCTCCCTCGGTATCGATATTGCCACGGCTCCGGATTGAGTCGCGGTGGATTTTTCAGGGTGCGCCCCGCGCGGCTGCCAAAATGCACAGCCAAGCCCGCCGTATGCGGTGACCAGGGGTTATCTCAGTATGTGCCGGATTCGGGCAGAAATAAAGACCCGGTATGTGTCGTGATTTGCCTGGTTGCGAAGGGGTAGTCGCAAAGCCTCGCCGCGGGGGCCGATCGGGCTGTCGGACCGGACTGATTGGATAGGCGGATGCTGCACGGACTGTGGTCGCCGGGATCGGGATTGGTGCTGTGGCACGACCCTGCCGGTGCCGCGGTCGATACCGATGCCCTGCCGGACCCGCTGGGGTCGATCGTGCGGGCGGCGAAGTTCCGGCACAAGGCGAAGGTGCTGGTCGCGGGGGCGTACGGGCCAGAGGAGATCCAGGTCCGGGTGCATGCGCTGGCTCCGGAGGCGGCCGCGTCGGTACTGCTGCAGGAGCTTCCGGCGCAGGCCGTGGCGGGGGATCTGCGCTATCTCGCGCATGTGGTGCGGGGTGTGGAGCGCTGGGTGCGGGCGGGACGGATAGTCCCGGAGGTGCGCCGAGACGACGGCGAATGGTGGGTGCGGTGGCGGCTGGTCGGCGGGCAGCGGCAGCGGGCCTGGCTGGCCGAGCTCGCGGTGGCCATGCCCGCCGCGCTGCAGGTCGCGGGCCGGCCGGCGGAATTGCTCGACAACCTCACGGCCGAACTCACCGACCCCATCGCCCGGCTGCGCATCATGCCGAAACTGCCCGCACTGCTGAGCACGGTCGCGCAGGTGCCGATCGGCTACTCGTCGCGCGAGGGCACCGGCGTGGCCGACGACGGCATGCTCGATTTCGGCGCTCCGGAGACCGGGTCGGACCGCGCTCGATCGCGCTCGTTGCCGACCGATACCGCCACTTCCGATGAGCCGCAGTCGCGTTCGCATCCGCTGCTGGTCGCGCTGCTGGACGCGGAGCCGCTGGATGCGGGTTCACATCGGGTGTCGGCGGTGTTGGAGGATTGGCGTACGAGCCTGACGGCCGATGAGCCGGAACTGGTGCTGCGGCTGCTGGAGCCGGACTCCGAGGATGCGGCCGAAGCGGGTGCGCTGTGGCGGCTCGAGGTGTGCCTGCGCGTGGAAGGTGAAGCGCCGCAACCGGTATTGCTGCCCGGTGATCCGCATATGGTGCGCCTCGCGGGGGAGAAGCTGGCCGCCGCCAAGCTGGCGTATCCGCGACTGCGGGATCTGCCGGGTGATGCCCGCAGTATGGATCTGTACCTGCCCACCGAAGTGGTCATGGACCTGGTCGCGCACGGCGCCGCCGTATTGCAGTCCGCCGGTGCGCGATTGCTGCTGCCGCGCGCCTGGCGGATTGCGGCGCCGAGCCTGCGCCTGAAGGTGCAGAGTCCGGCAGCCACCGAAACCGCCGTCGGGCTGGACGGTTTGGTGTCCTTCCGCTGGGAGCTGGCGCTCGGCGAGACCACGCTGACGCCCGCCGAGATGACGCGGCTGGTGCGGTCCAAATCGGATCTGGTGCAGTTGCGCGGTGAATGGGTGCAGGCCGATCACCGCACCCTCGCCGTGGCCGCCGACTACGTCTCGGGCCGCACCGACGGCACCGAGAGCAGTGTCGGCGCCCTGTTCGCGGAGCTCGCCGCACATCCGGCCATCGGCGTCCCGCTCGAGCAGATCACCGCAACCGGCTGGGCCGCAGAACTTTTCGACGGCGAACACACCACCGCCCCCGTCTCCGAGCCGATCGGCCTGAAGGCCCAGCTCCGCCCCTACCAGCTGCGCGGCCTGGCCTGGCTCGCCACCATGAGCCGCCTCGGCTGCGGCGCCATCCTCGCCGACGATATGGGCCTCGGTAAAACGGTCCAGGTCCTGGCCCTGCTGGTCCACGAGCGCGAAACCGCTTCTGCGGCAGTCGGACCGACACTTCTGGTCTGTCCCATGTCCGTGGTGGGCAACTGGCAGCGGGAGACGGAGCGGTTCGCGCCGGATCTGCGGGTGCTGGTGCATCATGGGCCGGGCCGGCGGTCGGGGGCGGAATTCGATGCGGCGGTGGGGGATTCGGATCTGGTGGTGACCACCTATGCGCTGCTGGCCCGGGATGTGGAGGAGTTGAAGCGGCAGCGGTGGCAGCGGGTGGCGCTGGACGAGGCGCAGCACATCAAGAATGCGGGGACGCGGCAGGCGCGGGCCGCGCGGCTGGTGCCGGCGCGACATCGCCTGGCGCTCACCGGAACTCCGGTGGAGAACCGGCTCGAAGAGCTGCGCTCGATCATGGATTTCGTCAATCCCACACTGCTGGGCAAGGCTTCGGAGTTCCATTCGCGATTCGCGGTGCCGATCGAGCGGGAGCGCGATGAGAATGCCGTCACCCGGCTGCGCGCCATCACCTCGCCGTTTGTGCTGCGCCGG
This sequence comes from Nocardia sp. NBC_01327, assembly GCF_035958815.1. Lineage (NCBI taxonomy): Bacteria > Bacillati > Actinomycetota > Actinomycetes > Mycobacteriales > Nocardiaceae > Nocardia > Nocardia sp. NBC_01327. The sequence continues at coordinate 1,861,476 of NZ_CP108383.1, forward strand.
GTCAAGACCGATCCGTCGGTGATCTCCGATCTGCCGGACAAGATCGAGATCACCATGCGCGCCAACCTGACCGTGGAGCAGGCCGCGCTCTATCAGGCGGTGCTCGACGATATGTCCGCCAAGCTCAAATCCGCACAGGGTATGGAGCGCAAGGGTGCGGTGCTGGCGGCGCTGACCAGGCTCAAACAGGTGTGCAATCACCCCGCGCACTATTTGAAGGACGGTTCGGCGGTGCTGAAGCGCGGCCATCACCGCTCGGGGAAATTGGCTCTGGTGGAAGACATTCTCGAATCGGTGATCGCCGACGGCGAGCGTGCGCTGCTGTTCACCCAGTTCGCCGAATTCGGTGATCTGGTGTCCCCGTACCTGTCCGAGCGTTTCGGCACGGAGGTGCCGTTCCTGCACGGCGGGGTGAGCAAGCAGCGCCGCGATGCCATGGTCACCGGATTCCAGGAGGACGAGAACGGCCCGCCGCTCATGCTGCTGTCGCTCAAGGCCGGAGGCACCGGGCTCAATCTCACCGCCGCCAATCATGTGGTGCACCTGGATCGCTGGTGGAATCCGGCGGTGGAGAACCAGGCCACCGACCGCGCCTTCCGCATCGGCCAGCGGCGCGATGTCCAGGTGCGAAAGCTGGTGTGCGTGGACACCATCGAGGAGCGGGTGGACGACATGCTGAACGGCAAACGCCAGCTCGCCGATCTGACCGTCGGCGCGGGCGAGAAGTGGATCACCGAACTGGGTGACGAGGAATTGCGCGAGCTGTTCGCCCTGGGCGCGGAGGCCGTCGGCGAATGAACACGTACATCGACTTCAATGAGTTCGGCGAGCGCCGCCCGGTCCAGGGTGGCGTGTCCGCGCGCAGTCGCAGCGGTGCCGCCTTCGCCAAGACCTGGTGGGGCCGTTCGTTTCTCAAGGCCGTCGAGCAGGTCGCCGATGCCGGGCGCCTCACCCGCGGCCGCTCCTATGCCCGCACCGGCCAGGTGATCAGCTATCGCATGGAGCCCGGCACGGTCGCCGCCGAGGTGCAGGGCAGCCAGCCCCGCCCCTTCATCTCGGTGCTCGCGCTGCGCCAGCTGCGCGATGACCGCCTCGACGAAGTGGTGGACCTGGTCCGCGCCACCCCCGGCATGCTCGGCGAGATCGCCGCCGGCGCCCTACCGCACGCTCTCGGCCCGCTGCTGCTCCCGAACACCGCCTCCGAACTCGATTTCTCCTGCACCTGCCCCGATCCCGGCTGGCCGTGCAAGCATGTGGCGGCGGTCTGCTACATCATTGCCGAACGCCTCGACGAGCATCCCCGGGATCTGCTCACCCTGCGCGGCATCGAATTGGACGCACTCATCGGCAGCGTCCAGAATGACAGCGCCCCAGCGGATTCCGGCGACCTCTACGGCGAGGACACGGCCCTGCCGAAGCTCCCCAAGCCCGAATTCCGCCCGGCTCCGGAAGATCTCGACGCGGTCCTGCTCCGTCAGGCCCTCCGCATGACCGCCGAGGACGAGCGCACCGCCGAAATCGGCCTCCGCCAACTCCGCTCCCTCTACCGGGTCCTCGACACCGACTGACTCCCCGCCCGGCCGGTCCGTGCACGATCATCGTTGACATTCGGCCCCGTCGCGCGCCTAATTGGTGGCAGGTGCGGCCAGTTGTGGCAGATGCCCGCAATCGACCGCTCGGGTGGCAGCGATCCGGGAGTTCTCATGCGTCTCAACCCCTTCGGCGGTTCCCGCCGCACCCAGCAGGCGGATGCCGTGGTCACCGGCGCGGGCAGCGGCATCGGCCGCGCCTTCGCGGTCGAACTCGGCCGGCGCGGCGGGCGGGTGATCTGCTCCGATATCGATGCCGAGCGGGCCCGGGAAACGGTCGAATTGGTCAGCGCCGCAGGGGGGAAAGCCTTCGACACCGGCTGCGATGTGAGCAGGATCGAGCAGGTCGAGGCGCTGGCGAATACCGCCGAGCAGTGGTTCGGCAAGCCCGCCGACCTGGTGGTGAACAATGCCGGAATCGGCCGCGGCGGCGAGGTGATCGGCGATGCCCCGCTGCGCGAATGGCATCAGGTCCTCGATATCAATCTGTGGGGCGTCATCCACGGCTGCCATGTCTTCGCACCGCGACTGCGCGCGGCCGGGCACGGCAATATCGTGAATGTCGCCTCCGCTGCCGCCTTCGGCGTCGCACCGCGCATGGCCGCCTACAACGTGAGCAAGGCGGGCGTACTCGCCCTGTCGGAGACCCTGGCCGCCGAACTGTCCGGCACCGGTGTCGGCGTCACCGTGCTCTGCCCCACCGCCGTGAAAACCAATATCCTCCAGGGCGTTTCGGTCGGCAGCGAATCGATGGACGAATGGGGCGACCGCCTGCTGCGCTGGACCGGCCGCGAACCCGCCGCCATCGCCCGCACCACCCTCGATGCCGTGGACCACGGCCGGCTGTATGTGGTCCCGCAGTTCGAGGCCAAAGTGATCTGGCAGTCCAAACGACTGCTGCCCCAGCAGTACACCCGCGCCGCCGGATTACTGGAGCGGCTGGTGCGGTAAAGCACGAAGGAGTGGAACAATGGCGTTCGCATATTCCGACATGCTCACGGTCATCAAGGACCGGCAGTGGGCCCTGGTCGATATCGACTGGGACGCACCGGGAGCCGATCTGATCACCGCCGAGCAGCGGCCGAGGCTGGCGGCCTTCATGGCCGATCTGGTGTGGATCGAACACGTCGGCGCCCGCGGTTTCGCGGCGCTGACCAAGCGGGCGCCGGAGGGTCCGCTCAAGGAGATCTACCGCTACTTCCATGCCGAGGAGCAGAAGCACGCCAATGCCGAGCTGGCCCTCATGCGGCGCTGGGACATGCTCGACGGTGATGCCATGCCGGTGCCCAACAAGAACATTCGGCTCGTCATCGAACTGCTGGACCGGCTCGGCGACGATCTGACCCTGCCGGTGCTGGGCACCGTCATCCCGTCCCTGGAGTGCGCACTCGACGGCGCACTGGTGAAATTCCTGCTCGACGAGGTGCGGGACCCGATCTGCCACGAGGTGTTCCGGCATATCAACAGCGATGAATCCCGCCATCTCGCCGTGGGTTTCCAGGTGCTGGAGCAACTCGGCGCGGGGCCGATGCGCCGCATTGCCATCGAGACGGCCGGATACGCGTTGCGGCCCAGTCTCATGCTGGGCGCGCTGCTGTACACGCCACTGCTGTCCCGCATGTCCGCGAACATCATGGCGATGGGGCTGGATGAGCAGAAGCTGTGGAATGCGGTGCAGCGCTATGAGAAAGCGGGTGAACGCAGTCCGAGCATCCGGCGCATTCCGCTCTTCCACGTGGTGCGCCTGCACGGCCGTGCGACCATCAATCGCCTCGAGCCTTTCCAGACGATCAATGACGCCCTCAACAGGGCCATCGATCGATTCCCGATCCGCGTGCTGGGCAGGCCGCCGTCCTGGTCGGAGGCCCTGACCTTCGATCCGGTGGCGAAATGACCTCCCCGATCCGGCGGCGCGGAGTACGCGGCGAGGACGAGGGAGCCGGGGTTCGCGGCGCGAAAACCTATACCGGACAGCAGATTCACTGCACCCGCTGGCCCGCTGAACGGGACCTGCGCGGTCAGCACGTGGCGGTGGTCGGCGGCGGTCCCGCCGTCGCGCGGGTGCTGCCCGCTGTCGTCGCGCGGGCGCGCAGAGTCACTGTGTTCCAGCATGATCCGGTCTGGGTGCTGCCCGCTCCGCCGGTCCCGGGAATGCGGCAACTGCTGCGCAGCCTGCCCGAGGATCTCCTCGGCCTGCTGCCCGCCGATACCGCACCGCCGCTTCCCGGCAGCGCCCCGGCCGGGGACACGGCGGTGGGCGGGGAGAACGCGGTGGGCGGAGAGAGCGCACTGCGCTCGCTGACCATGCCGCTGCGCTGGCTCACCCACGAGGTACTTCGCCGGACCGCCGCCGTGAATCTCCGTGTGCAGGTGCGCGATTCCTGGCAGCGCCGGCAACTGACGCCCGATACCGCCGCCGGAGTCCGGCTGCACAACAACTACTACCGGGCGCTGCGGCAGCCGAACTGCCTGCTCATCACCTGGCCGATCGCCCGGCTGGCGCCGCTCGGCATTCGCACCGTGGACGGTGTCGAACATCGGGTGGACTGCATCATCTACGCGGAGGACATGCCTTGAACAGCACAGTGGTTGACCACGAGATCATTATCGTCGGCGCCGGATTCTCCGGTATCGGCACCGCGATCGCCCTGCGCAAGGCGGGATTCGACGATTTCCTGATCGTCGACGACGCCGACGGGGTGGGCGGCACCTGGCACTGGAATACCTATCCCGGTATCGGCGTGGACATTCCGTCGTTCAGCTACCAGTTCTCCTTCGAGCAGCAGCACAATTGGTCGCGGGTGTACGCGCCGGGCCGGGAGTTGAAGGCGTATGCCGAACACTGTGTGAGCAAGTACGGCCTGCGCCCGCGTATTCGCTTCAGCACCACCATCACTCGCGCGGACTTCGACGACACCGTGCACGTGTGGCGACTGGAGACGGCCGATGGTGATCAGCTCACCTCCCGGTTCGTCATCGGTGCGACAGGGGTGCTGACCCGGCCCAAGACGGCGGAAATCCCTGGCGTGGAACGCTTCACCGGCATCACCATGCATACGGCGCGCTGGGATCACGACCAGGATCTGCGCGGTAAGCGCGTCGCCATCATCGGCACCGGTGCGTCCGCGGTGCAGGTGATTCCGGAGATCGCGCCGGAGGTGGAGGATCTTGTCGTCTTCCAGCGCACGCCGATCTGGTGCCTGCCGCGGCCGGATGCGGCGCTGCCCCCGGCGGTGCGGCAGCTCCTGCGGCTGCCGGGCGGACAGTTGCTCACGCGCTGGCTCAGCCAGGCGTTCGTGGAGGTCACCTTCCCGCTGGCCGCGCACTATTACAAGGTGCTGCCCATGGCGAAGCTGGGGGAGCGCTCCGGCCTGGCGCATCTGAAGCAGCAGGTGAAGGATCCGGTGGTGCGCGAGAAGCTGACGCCGAAGTACGCGGTCGGCTGCAAGCGCCCCTCCTTCTCCAATGACTATCTGAAGACGTTCAATCGCGAGAACGTGCACCTCGATACCGACCCGATCACCGAGATCACCGCAACGGGTGTGCGCACCGGAAACACTCACCACGAGGTCGATGTCCTGATCATGGCGACCGGCTTCAAGGTCATGGAATCGGGCAATATGCCGACCTTCGATTTGCACGGCAGCGACGGTGTCCGGCTGGAGGACTGGTGGGATACGCGCAGGCTGCAGGCCTATGAAGGCGTCAGTGTGCCCGGCTTCCCCAATTTCTTCACGATTATCGGCCCGTACGGCTACAACGGTTCCTCGTACTTCGCGCTCATCGAAATGCAGACCCGGCACATTCTGCGCCTGCTGGAGCAGGCCCGCCGCCGGCATGCGACCCGCGTCGAGGTCACCGAGGAGGCCAATGACGCCTACTTCCAGGAAATGCTCGATCGCCGTGGCTCACAGGTCTTCTGGCAGGACAGCTGCGCGCTGGCCAACAGCTACTACTTCGACAAGAACGGCGATGTGCCGCTGCGCCCCATGACCACTCCCGAAGGTTTCTGGCGCGCAGGCCATTTCGACCTGGACCACTACCGCTTCGACACACTCGGCACGCGGCCCGCCGCCCCGGTGGCGGCTGGGGACCGAGTGCGCGACCGCTCCTGAGCGTCAGAGATTGTCGACGTGATAGATCCGCTGGGCGTTGACGCGGAAGACCTGTTCCAGGGCTTTCTCGTCAGCGCCGTGGTCGGTGAGAGCGGTGGCGACCGCCTCGGCCGCATTGCCGATGCTCGTAATCGGTTTGTCCACGGGGAAATTGGAGCCCCAGAGCAGGCGGTCCGCGCCGAACACGTCGAGTGCGTGCTGCAGCAGCGGTGAAATGCGTTCCAGCAGAACGGGAATCGGAGTCGGTGCGCCGCGCGGCGGCACGGGATGGCCGAGAATGGGCATCATCAGCCCGCTCACCTTGGCCACCACATTGGCATGGGTGGCGAGCGCGGCGAGGTCGTCGCGCCACTGGACGAACAGCTCGCGCCGCTGCCCCGGATTGTGGCCGGTGAACTTGCCGACCGGCCCGAAAATACCTGCGGGCGTGCCGAGATGGTTCAGCACAATGGTCGCGTCCGGATAGCGCTGCGCCAGCGCGGTGACCTCGGGCAGCTGCTGCGAATACACCCAGGCCTCGAAGGAGAGCCCGCGCTCGGCGAGTGCGCCGAAGCCGTCCAGGAACTGTGGTGAGGTGAGCGCGCCCGGCGACTTGTTGTGCGCCCGCACGCCAGGATCGGGATGCGATTCGACGCGGGTGCGAATGCCCCGGAAAAGCGGTGAGGCCGACCGGTGCGCATCGAGCAGTTCGGCGAACCCCGGCGCGGCCGGATCGCCCGCGCCGATGATCGCGCCCAGGGCAGGCGTATCCACCCCGAACGGCAGGCTGGCCACCCAGCGGGTCTCCTCGGCGGCCGCCAGCGGCCCGCTGCCGGACCACTCCACCTCGATGTGCACGATCGCCTCGACCGGCACGTCACCGGCATCGGTCCGATAGTCGGCGGGCAGATACGGATGCACGAACGGTTCCGGGTCGCCGACGAATTCGCGATCCCGCCGGGGAGCCAGCCGCTTGGCCCAGTCGATGGGGACCGGCACGCGCTGGAAGAGCTTCGCCAGCCCGCTGAATTCGCGCGGCGTGGTCAGCGGATCCCACTGATGGATATGCGCATCGACGACTGTCATTCCCGCAAGGTCCATCTTGTCCCTTCCGTCCGGCTCGGCCTGATGCGGATTGTTCCACGCACGGGTGCCGCACGAGCCGGATTCGGACACCGGGCACGGAAATCCGGGGTGTCCGTGCCGGCGTGTGGGGAAGGGTGCTCAGCCGAGGGTGTACTCGAACTCGATGCGGTGGGTGCCGTCGGCGTCGACGCTGATACCGCCGGTGCCGGTGATTCCGGCCAGCTCCCCGGTCCCGCTCGCGGGAACGATGAGGAAGAATTCGGCGCTCCGGTCGGTGCCGCTGGTACTGGCCGAATGCACGAAGTTGAATGCGCCGGAGCGGCCGTTCAGCGTGCCCTCGAAGGACTCCATCGCCAGATATGTTCCGGCGCCGGCGGTCTGGTCGAAGGCGGAGGTGAACAGCGTGGCCGACCGCCCGCTGATCTCGCCCTCGAACTGCTTCTCCATCAGCGAGACGCCCACCGGGAGGGCAGTGGTGATCGCCGGGTCCGGGACCACCTCGGTGGGCGCGAACGACTTGACCTGAAAAGTTCCTTTTGCCTGCACAGATCGGACTTTATCGGCCGGGCCCGACGCGTTCTTGGACAAACGCGTCAGACATTGCGGCGGTATTGCCCGCCGACGGTGAAGAAGGTGTCGGTGACCTGCTGCAGGGTGCAGACCCGCGCCGCGTCCATGAGGGCCTCGAAGACATTGGCGTCACTGCTCGCCGCCTCCGCCAGCCGGGCCAGCGCGGCGGGCGCCTCGTCGCGATGCCGCTGCGTGAAGTCGCGGACCCGCTGCAGCTGCGATTGCTTCTCGTCCTCGGTGCCACGGGCCAATTCGAGCACCCGATGCTCCTCGGCATGCGGACTGCGGAAGGTGTTCACGCCCACGATGGGCAGGCTCCCATCATGCTTGCGCCGCTCGTACAGCATGGATTCGTCCTGGATGCGCCCGCGCTGATACCCGGTCTCCATGGCCCCGAGCACACCGCCGCGCTCGCTGATGCGGTCGAATTCGCGCAGCACCGCCTCCTCCACCAGATCGGTGAGTTCATCGATGATGAAACTGCCCTGCAGCGGATTCTCGTTCATCGCCAGCCCCCACTCGCGATTGATGATGAGCTGAATCGCCAAGGCGCGCCGCACCGATTCCTCGGTGGGCGTGGTGACGGCCTCGTCGTAGGCATTGGTGTGCAGGCTGTTGCAATTGTCGTAGACGGCGATGAGCGCCTGCAGCGTGGTGCGAATGTCGTTGAAGTTCATCTCCTGTGCGTGCAGCGACCGCCCGGAGGTCTGAATGTGGTACTTGAGCTTCTGCGACCGATCGTTCGCACCGTACTTGTCGCGCATGGCGATCGCCCAGATGCGCCGCGCCACCCGGCCGATCACCGAGTATTCGGCGTCCATGCCATTGGAGAAGAAGAAGGACAGGTTCGGCGCGAAATCGTCGATGTGCATACCGCGCGCCAGATACGACTCCACATACGTGAAGCCGTTCGACAGCGTGAATGCCAGCTGACTGATCGGATTCGCACCCGCCTCGGCAATGTGATAGCCGGAGATCGAGACCGAGTAGAAGTTGCGAACGCTGTTGCGCACGAACCACTCCTGGATATCGGCCATCATGCGCAGGCTGAATTCGGTGGAGAAGATACAGGTGTTCTGCCCCTGATCCTCCTTGAGGATGTCGGCCTGCACCGTCCCGCGCACGGTGGCCAGCGTCTGGGCGCGCAGTGCGGCCGCCTCCGCCGCGGTGGCGTCCCTGCCCTCGGCCGCCGAGAACTGTTCCAGCGCTTGGTCGATCGCGGCATTGAGGTAGAACGCCAGAATGGTGGGCGCCGGACCGTTGATGGTCATGGACACCGAGGTGCTCGGCGCGTCCAGGTCGAATCCGTCGTAGAGCGCCTTCATATCGTCCAGCGTGGCGATCGAGACGCCCGAGGTGCCGACCTTGCCGTAGATATCGGGCCGCTCGGCCGGATCGTGCCCGTACAGCGTCACCGAATCGAAGGCGGTGGAAAGTCGTTTGGCCTCAGCGTGTTCCGAGAGCACCCGGAAGCGCTTATTGGTGCGGAAGGCATCGCCCTCACCGGCGAACATGCGCGCCGGATCCTCATTGTCCCGCTTGAACGGGAACACTCCCGCCGTGAACGGGAACCGGCCCGGCAGATTCTCCGACCGCAGGAACCGCAGCAGCTCACCGTGATCGGTGTAGCGGGGGAGCGCCACCCGCGGAATCGAACTGCCGGACAGCGTCTCCCGGCGCAGGCGGGTGCGCAATTCCCGATCCCGCACCCGGACCACCTGCTCATCGCCCCGGTACGACTCGGCGACGGCGGGCCACTGCGCCAGCAGTGCGGCATTGTCCGCGGTGAGGTCCGCGCGGGCCTGCTCCAAGAGTTCGGCCACCAGGGAATACGCGGTCTCGGGTGTGCTGGCGGCGGCACCTTCGCGATCCGAAGATGCCGCCGCCGACCCGGTGCCGCCGCCCGGCAGATCGGTCAGCACCTGCTCCACACGCTGTACCCGCTGCGCCGCCGCGATCTGCCGATCGGTAGCGGCGTGGTACTCCCGCACCGTCTCGGCGATCTCGGCCAGATACCGCACCCGCGCCGGCGGAATGATCTGCGCGAAACGGGTGGAGGACCGGGTGTCCACGCGGGGCAGCACCCCGGGCGCCAGCGGCAACCCCTGCTCGGCGAGCAAACCGCTCAGATGCTGATACAGCGCTGTCACACCATCATCATTGAAAGTGGCTGCGCTGGTGCCGAATACCGGCATATCCTCGGGCAGCGCGTGAAATGCCTCGCGATTGCGCACCAGCTGCCGCGACACATCCCGCAGTGCGTCCTCGGCCCCGCGCCGCTCGAACTTGTTGATGGCCACCACATCCGCGTAATCGAGCATGTCGATCTTCTCCAGCTGCGAGGCCGCGCCGAATTCCGGCGTCATCACATACAGCGAGACGTCCACATGCTCGGCGACCTCCGCATCGCCCTGTCCGATACCCGGCGTCTCCAGGATCACCAGGTCGTATCCCGCTGCCTTGCAGGCGATCACCATGGCATCGATATTCAGCGGCAGCTCCCGTTCGCCCCGCGTGGCCAGCGACCGGAAGAACACCCGCTCCCCGTCCAGGGCGTTCATGCGAATGCGGTCGCCCAGCAGGGCGCCGCCGCCGCGCCGCCGGGTCGGATCGATCGCGAGCACAGCGACGCGGAGCTTGTCCTGCTGATCGGTGCGCAGTCGGCGCACGAGTTCGTCTGTGAGAGAGGACTTCCCGGAACCGCCGGTGCCGGTGATGCCCAGTACCGGCACCGGCCGCGCGCTCGCGGCCGCGGTGAGCTCCGCCAGATCCGCGGCGGGCAGCGCATCCTGCTGCAGGCAGGTGAGCGTGCGGGCCAGCGCCGCCCGATCCCCGCTCAGCACCGCGTCCAAGGGCGCCGGCGCGCGCGCGAGATCCTCATCGCAGTCGCTGATCAGCCGATTGATCATGCCCGGCAGGCCCAGCCGCTGCCCGTCCTCCGGCGAGAAGATGGTCACCCCGGCGGCGGCCAGCCGCTCGATCTCCTCGGCGACGATCACCCCGCCGCCACCGCCGAAGATGCGCACATGCCCGGCCCCGGCCTCCTTCAGCGCCGCCGCCAGATATTCGAAGTACTCGATATGCCCGCCCTGATACGAGCTGACCGCGATGCCCTGCACGTCCTCGCTGACCGCGGCGTCCACCACCTCGCTCACCGCCCGGTTGTGCCCGAGGTGAATGACCTCGGCCCCCTGGGCCTGCAGAATCCGCCGCATGATGTTGATGGCCGCGTCGTGGCCGTCGAACAGCGCCGCCGAGGTCACGAACCGCACCGGGTTCACGGGAACGTGCAGATCGGCCATGGGATCCTCCACCTGTGCGGCCGTACCGTTGATACCCCAATAGTAGGACGTCAAATCAAATTCGGCGTGAGATCTGCCACAGCAAACACTCTGGAAATACTTGGATGTCCGACTATATGGTGGCCTAGGACCGCGCGGTCGACGCGCGGTGCCGGCATCGAGCACCTGTGATGCGACGGCGATATCGAGACAGGACTGGCATGGTTCGCGAACTCACCCACTTCATCGGCGGACAGCACGTCCCCGGAACGTCCGGCAATTTCCGCGACGTCTTCAACCCGAGCACCGGACAGGTGCAGGCGCGGGTGCCGCTGGCCAGCAAGGACGAGGTCGAAGCGGTCATCGCCGATGCCGCCGAAGCCCAGCTCGTCTGGGCCGCCTACAACCCGCAGAAGCGGGCGCGCGTGCTCATGAAGTTCCTGACGCTGGTGCAGGAGGAGATGGATTCCCTCGCCGCACTGCTGTCCTCCGAGCACGGCAAGACCATCCCGGACGCCAAGGGCGATATCCAGCGCGGTCTCGAGGTAATCGAATTCGCCGTCGGTATTCCGCACCTGCTCAAGGGCGAATACACCGAGAGCGCCGGCACCGGCATCGATGTGTACTCCATGCGGCAACCGCTCGGCGTCGTCGCGGGCATCACGCCCTTCAACTTCCCGGCCATGATTCCGCTGTGGAAGGCCGGTCCCGCGCTGGCGTGCGGAAATGCCTTCGTACTCAAGCCCTCCGAGCGTGATCCGTCGGTACCGCTGCGGCTGGCCGAGCTCTTCCTCGAGGCCGGGCTGCCCGCGGGCGTGTTCAACGTCGTCAACGGTGACAAGGTCGCCGTCGATACGCTGCTGCACGACGAGCGCGTCAAGGCCGTCGGCTTCGTCGGCTCGACCCCGATCGCGCAGTACATCTACGAGACCGCGACCGCCAATGGCAAACGCGCACAGTGCTTCGGCGGGGCCAAGAATCACGCCATCGTCATGCCGGACGCCGATCTCGACGATGTGGCCGATCAGCTCATCGGCGCCGGGTACGGCTCGGCCGGTGAACGCTGCATGGCCATCTCGGTCGCCGTACCCGTCGGTGAGGAGACCGCGGATCGGCTGCGCGACAAGCTGATCGAGCGCGTCGCCAAGCTCAATGTCGGCCTCTCCGACGATCCGGGCGCGGACTTCGGCCCGCTGGTCGGCCGCGACGGCGTGGACCGCGTCAACGACTATGTGCAGATCGGCGTGGACGAGGGTGCGGAGCTCGTCATCGACGGCCGCGGACTGGTCGTCGAGGGCGGCGAGGGCGGATTCTTCGCGGGCGCAACGCTGTTCGACCGGGCTACCCCGGATATGCGCATCTACAAGGAAGAGATCTTCGGTCCGGTGCTCACCATCGTGCGCGCCAAGGACTACGAGGAGGCGCTGCGCCTGCCGAACGAGCACGAATACGGCAATGGCGTCAGCATTTTCACCCGCGACGGTGATACCGCCCGTGACTTCGCGGCGCGGGTGCAGGTCGGCATGGTCGGCATCAATGTGCCCATCCCGGTGCCGATCGCGTACCACACCTTCGGCGGCTGGAAGCGTTCCGGCTTCGGCGATCTCAATCAGCACGGCCCGGACTCGATCCGCTTCTACACCAAGACGAAGACCGTCACCCAGCGCTGGCCGGCAGGAGGCAAGGAGACTGTGTCCTCGGGCCGCTCCGCGGCCAATGCCTTCGTGATTCCGACCATGGACTGATCATGTTCGTACTCGACGAAGACGAAAAGGCGATCACCGCGACCGCCCGCTCCTTTGCCGACGAGCTGCTCGCGCCGAACGCACTGGAATGGGATGAGCACAAACACTTCCCGATAGACGTCCTGCGCAAGGCCGGGCAGCTCGGCCTGGGCGGCATCTACGTCCGCGAGGACGTCGGCGGCTCGGAATTGCGGCGCCTGGATGCCGTGCGCATCTTCGAGCAGCTCGCCACCGGCTGCCCGACCATTGCCGCCTACATCTCCATCCACAATATGGCGTCGTGGATGATCGACAGTTACGGCGATGCGGCGCAGCGCAATCGGTGGCTGCCCGGCCTGACCTCCATGGATCTGCTGGCCAGCTACGCACTCACCGAACCCGGCGTCGGCTCCGACGCGGCGGCCCTGGGCACCAAGGCCGTTCGCGACGGCGACGACTACTTGCTCACCGGCGTCAAGCAATTCATCTCCGGCGCCGGCAGTTCCGATGTGTACGTGATCATGGCGCGCACCGGAGACACCGGCGCACGGGGGATCTCGGCCTTCATCGTGCCCGCCGATACACCGGGACTCTCGTTCGGCGCGAACGAGCGGAAGATGGGCTGGAACGCACAGCCCACCCGGCAGGTCATTCTCGACAATGCCCGGGTGCCCGCCTCGAATCTGCTCGGGGCCGAGGGCAATGGCTTCCGGATCGCCATGAACGGGCTCAATGGCGGGCGCTTGAATATCGCGGCCTGCTCACTGGGCGGCGGGCAGTCCGCGATGGACAAGACCGTCGCCTACATGGCGCAGCGCAAGGCCTTCGGGGCCAGGCTGCTCGACAACACCGCGCTGCAATTCGACCTCGCGGATATGCGCACCTCACTGGAGGCCGCCCGCACCCTGCTGTGGCGTGCGGCCGCAGCCCTGGACGCCGATGCCGAGGACAAGGTCGAGCTCTGCGCCATGGCCAAGCGGTTCGCCACCGACGCCGGATTCGATGTGGCCAACAAGGCCCTGCAACTGCACGGTGGCTACGGTTACCTGGCCGAATACGGGATCGAGAAGATCGTCCGCGATCTGCGGGTGCATCAGATTCTGGAAGGCACGAACGAGATCATGCGGGTCGTCGTCGCCCGCTCTGTGGTAGGAGCAGCATGAGCGAAGAAGTGAGTACGGCCGAGGTTGTGATCGAGAAGCGGGACGGGCTCGGGCTCATCACGCTGAATCGGCCCCGGGCCATCAATGCGCTGAATCATCCGATGGCGCTGGCCATTCTGGACGCACTGCGCGCCTGGGCGGACGACGATGACGTGCGCACCGTGGTGCTCACCGGCGCGGGGGAGCGCGGGCTGTGCGCGGGCGGCGATATCGTCGCCATTCACACCGACGCGAAGAACGCGGTGGCGCAGGGGGATACGCCCTACATCGCGGCGGACTCGCCGAGCGGGCGCTTCTGGCGGGACGAATACATCCTCAATGCCCTCATCGGCAGTTACCCCAAGCCGTATGTGGCCGTGATGGACGGCATTGTCATGGGCGGCGGCGTCGGCCTGTCCGGGCATGCGAGCCACCGCATCGTCACCGAGCGCTCCAAGGTCGGCATGCCGGAGACCGGTATCGGCTTCATCCCCGATGTGGGCGGCACCTACCTGCTCGCCCAGGCGGCCGGTGAGATCGGCACCCATATCGCGCTGACCACCGCCCGGATGACGGCCGGTGATGCCATCGCCGCCGGATTCGCCGACTATTTCGTGCCGTCCGAGCGCATTCCGGCGCTGCTGGAGGCGCTGCGCACCGCCGACGCGGCTCTCGCCATCGCCGAGTTCGCCCAGCCCGCCCCCGTATCCGAGTTCGTGGCACAGCGGGATTGGATCGATTTCTGCTACGCCGCGGACACGGTGGAGGAGATCGTGTCGCGACTGGAGTCCGACGGCCGGCCGGAAGCGGCCACCGCGGCCGCGGAGGTGCTCTCGAAATCCCCGGTGGCACTGAAGGTCACACTGCGGTCGCTGCGCAGTGCGCGCAAGGCTTCGAGCCTCGAAGAGGTGCTGAACCAGGAGTACCGGGTGTCGACCGCCGCGCTCGACACCCACGACCTGGTGGAGGGCATTCGCGCCCAGGTCATCGACAAGGACCGCACTCCGCAGTGGTCGCCCGCCACGCTGGCGGACGTCACCGAGGCCGACGTGGACGCCTACTTCGGCGCCCTCGGCGATCGCGAATTGGGTTTGGCCGCACCGAAGGACGAGCAGTGAGCATTTCAGCAAGCGTGAACAAGAAGGTCGGATTCCTGGGTCTGGGGCATATGGGCGGACCCATGGCCGCCAATCTGGTCGAGGCCGGATACGAGGTCCTCGCCTTCGATCCCGTGCCCGCCGCACAGGAGCAGGCGCGCGCGGACGGCGCCACCGTGGTCGCGACACCCGTTGCGGCGGTGGCGGAATCGGAGATCGTCCTCACCATGCTGCCCAACGGCCGCATCGTCCTGGACCTCTACGGTGAGGTGCTGGCCGCCGCCAAGCCCGGCACGCTCTTCATCGACTGCTCCACCATCGACGTCGACGATGCCAAGTCCGCCGCGGAACTCGCTGTGGCAGCGGGACATCGGGCTCTGGACGCCCCGGTCTCCGGTGGTGTGGGCGGCGCCGTCGCGGGGACGCTCACCTTCATGGTGGGCGGCGCGGACGACGACTTCGCCGCTGCCCTCCCGATTCTGGAGGTCATGGGCGGCAAGGTGGTGCACTGCGGCGGTGCGGGTGTCGGTCAGGCCGCCAAGGTCTGCAACAACATGATTCTGGGCATCTCCATGATCGGGTTGTCGGAAGCCATTGTGCTGGGCGAGAAGCTGGGCCTGACCCACGAGAAGTTCTTCGATGTGGTCTCCACGGCCTCCGGTCAGAGCTGGGCGCTCACCTCGTACTGTCCGGTCCCCGGTCCGGTGCCGACCAGCCCGGCCAATAACGACTACAAGCCGGGTTTCGCCACGGCGCTCATGAACAAAGACCTCGGGCTGGCCGCGAACGCGTTGAAGAGCAATGGCGTCGACGGACAGATCGGTTTGCTGGCCGCCGACATCTACAACCGCTTCAACCAGGACGAAGCGGGCAAGGATTTCTCGGCTATCGTCACCGATATCCGTAAGCGATCTGGAGGAGAACAGGCGTGACCGACTTCGAGACCATTCTGCTGGAGCGCAAGGGCAGGGTCGCCCTCATCACGCTGAACCGGCCGAAGGCCCTCAATGCGCTGAACTCGCAGGTTCTCATCGATATCACGGCCGCTCTCGACGAGCTCGAGAACGATCCCGAGATCGGGGCGGTCGTGCTGACCGGCTCCGAGCGGGCCTTCGCGGCCGGTGCGGATATCAAGGAGATGCAGAGCAAGTCCTATATGGACATGTTCCTGGCCGACCACTTCGCCGGCTGGGACCGCCTGGTCGCCTTCCGCAAGCCCGTTATCGCCGCGGTCGCCGGGTACGCCCTCGGCGGCGGCTGCGAACTGGCCATGATGTGCGATCTGCTGATCGCCGCCGATACCGCCAAATTCGGCCAGCCCGAAATCAAGCTCGGCGTCATCCCCGGCATGGGCGGCTCGCAGCGCCTGACCCGCGCCGTCGGCAAGGCCAAGGCCATGGATCTCATTCTGACCGGTCGCAATATGGATGCCGAAGAAGCCGAGCGTGCGGGCCTGGTCTCGCGCATCGTCCCCGCCGCGGACCTGGTGGCCACCGCGC
Source organism: Nocardia sp. NBC_01327 (assembly GCF_035958815.1). Taxonomy (NCBI): domain Bacteria; kingdom Bacillati; phylum Actinomycetota; class Actinomycetes; order Mycobacteriales; family Nocardiaceae; genus Nocardia; species Nocardia sp. NBC_01327. The sequence goes on from NZ_CP108383.1 coordinate 1,877,558, forward strand.
TCGAGGTCGCCGAAACCATCGGCGGCATGTCGCTCCCGTCGGTCATGATCGCCAAGGAAGCCGTCGACCGCGCCTTCGAAACCACCCTCACCGAGGGCCTGCGCTTCGAACGCCGCGTCTTCCACTCCCTCTTCGCCACAGACGATCAGAAGGAAGGCATGGCCGCCTTCGTCGAGAAGCGCCCGGCCGACTTCACCAACAAGTAGGCGAAACCGGTTCTGCCGCAAAAGTTCTCCCATCCTGATCGGGTGGGAGAACTTTTTTTGTGCCGCTCGTGCGCTGAGATTTCAGTTGGATAGGCCACTGGACGGATCAGCTGTGTTTCGGCGGGCCGACTACCTCTACGGTCGGTGGTTTGCCGTCGGTGTGGTCGCCGTCGTGATTGAAAGCCAGTGCGCCCGCGATGGTTCCGCCGAGAGTGACGGTGACCGCGATGGCGGCGACGAGCTTGCGGCGGGAGGGGGCGTCCGACGCGCCGGCGCGCAGGGCCGGGACCGGATTGAAACGGACACTCCGGACTCGTCGGGCGGAGGGGCGTTCGGCGGCGAGCAGTACCGCGCCGCGGGTGGAGACGAATTCCGGTTCGGGATCGTAGATCAGCGGGAGATCGAGCTGCTGTTCCAGCTCGTCCCGAATGCTCTTGTTGCGGGTGCAGCCGCCCAGCAGCGCCATGGCCGTCGGGTGCACCCCGGTCTCCTCGATCATCTGCCGGACGAACGAGACCGAATGGTGAATGCCGGCGGCCACCAGATCGGCGAAATCGCTGCGGGTGATGACGGCGCGGTGCCCGGAGATCGGATCGCAGACGGCGATCACCCGGTCGCTGGCCAGGGCCTCCTTATGACGGCGGCTGGTGGCCAGATCCACGGTCACGCCGCCGCGCACCAGCAGCCAGCGCAGCAGGGCGTCATGCCCGTCGCCGCCGAGCACGGTGCTGCGTTTGCTGGCCAGAATGGCGTCGGTGCGGCAGTCGATCTGCGTCAGCGTGAGACCGGAAGCGCCCAGGTCGTACAGCAGTACCGAACCCTCGGCCGGTAGTCGCCCGGTGAAACGCAGATAGCGCAGCTGTGCGACCTGCTCGTCGATCACGGTGAGGCGATTGCGGCCCGCCGTGGTGCGCACCGCCTCGGCATGTGCGCTGCAGCGGCAGGTGACGGCGATACCGGTAATGAATTCATCACGCCGGTCCGCGGATTTACGCATCAGGCGGATGGCCTCGAAAACGCCCTCCTCCATACCGCCGCCGCTGCGGCGCGGCACTTTGCACCGGTCGATCGGGGGGAGATGGGGCTGGTCGGAATGGGTGAGCATGGCGCGCGCACCCGCCGCGCCAGCTGACACCCCGAGGACCAGCACCATGGCCTCAATGGTGAACCTATTCGCGCCCGAAACCAAGACTATGACGCAGGAAATTGGCTGCTCGGATGCTGGATGGTTACTGTCCGGACCAGCGGGTGGGCGAGCCGCCGCTGTCGAAGTCACCGGCGGTCTGCCGGAATTCCGCCAGTAATTGCAGCAGCAGGTGGAGTCTCTCCGGTGCCAGACCGGTATCAGCGAACACCTGCCGGTTCAGCTGGGTGGTGGCCGCGGCCACCGATTCCCTTCCGGCGTCGGTTATTTCGATGAGAGTTGCTCGCCGGTCACTCGGATGTGGCACCCGCTTAACCAGCTCCGCCGCCTCCAGACGGTCCACCGTGTTGGTGACACTGGTCGGATGCACCTGCAACCGGGCGCTGGCCATCGCCATCGGCAGGGCGCCCGTTTTGCTGAAACTCAGCAGCATCAGCAGTTCGTATCGGGAAAACGTGAGGCCGGAGGGTTTCAGCGCCTCGTCGACCCGCGCCATGACGATCTGCTGCGCCCGCACCAGCGAGGTGACCGCCGCCATCCCGTCGGCGACCTCGCCCCAGCCGTGCTCGGTCCACTGGCGATGCGCCTCCTCGATCGGATCGAGCGGCAGGGGACGTGGCCGAGACATGCCACCGATCATCGCACGCCCCCGACCCGACTTCCGCCGCGCCGAGCCCTTTTTCGGTGTCGTACTCTTGCCGCTATTAGGAGGCAGTACGTGACCAACCCGCTCGGCCCGAAATTCGACCCGGCCCCACCCTCGATACAGGGCCCGTACAGCGTGCCCTTCCCGGAACGTCTACCGCGCAAGCGCAATCGGATGCCGCTGTTCGCCGGCCTGATCGGCCTGGTGCTCACCGTCGGCACCGCGGCCGTACTGTGGCCGTGGAGCGCCGAGGGCGATTCCGCCGCGGCCACCGCTGCGGAATTCACCCCGACCGCGCACGACCACGACCCGTCCACCCGGATCGCGGGCGTGGTGCGCAAGGACTTCCCCGCCGGCGTGCACGTGCTGGCCACCCAGCGCGTCGCCTATACGCAGTCGCCGCCCTTCGGCGGCCCCCACGACGCGTCGTGGGCGCCCTGCACCGGCGTGGTCTACAAACAGGCGATTCGCTCCGAGAATGCGGTGCACTCGCTGGAGCACGGGGCGGTGTGGATCACCTACAACCCCAGCAGCCTCGACGCCGACAGCCAGGCCGTCCTGCGAAACGAGGTGGTGGGCAAGCCCTACATGCTCATTTCGCCGTATCCGGGCCTGGATACCCCGGTGTCGCTGCAATCATGGGGCCACCAGCTGAAATTGAGCGATCCCCGCGATCCCCGGGTCACCCAGTTCATCGTCGCGCTGCGGCAGAACCAGTACACCTACCCGGAGGTCGGCGCGAGCTGCGACAACCCGACCATCGACCCCAACAGCCCGCCGGCCTTCGACGCCAGCGCACCGGGGCCCGACGCCGTCCCCGAAACGCAGTCGCTCACAACGGCTCCCACGGTCGCGCCGGAACCGCCGCCGCCTCCCGCGCCGGAGCCCGCACCGCAGGACCCGCCGCCGCCCCCGCCGGACGCACCGCCGCCCCCGGACGCCGTCCCCTGAACCGATAGAAATCAGGCTGATTCGAACCCTGGTCACCCCCGCGCGCATCCGGCACTATGGATCTCGATGCGGGTGTGACCGAGGGGCTAGGTAGCGGTCTGCAAAGCCGTATACGCGGGTTCGACTCCCGCCGCTCGCTCCATCAGGCTGGGCCTCCGCGAATTTCGCGGGGGCCCAGCCGCTTTCATGCGGTCAGACCCGAGAAGTCGCGCAACACCACGTGATTGCGGTCCGCGGTGGCGCCGAGGGTGTACTCGGGGAGCAGGCCGAAGTATTCGCCGCGGGAGCGGGCGCTCCAGCGCCGGGCGCCCGGGGTGCGGGTCTTGTAGAAATTCAGCATGTAGCCGCCCTCGTAGACGCGCAGCAGGGTGTAGCCGCCGGGATATTCCTTGGCCGCGGCCACTTCCAGGAATTCGACGGGGAGGGCGACGTCGGGGCGGGTGCGGCGATTGCGGTGGGTATGGCCGGAATGGTGCAGGAAGACCCCGGGCGCGGAGCCGTAGAGGGACTGCAACTCCGCGGCGTCGGCGGTATTCAGGATGAAACCGGGGCCCGCGATATTGGACCAGCCGGATTCGGCGGTCACCGGATGGTGGCTGAACACCAGCGTGGGGCGATCCGGATCGGCGCGCAGCAGCTCGCGCAGCCGATCGAACTGCGGGCGGTCGATGCTGCCGCCGGAGGCGTCGAGTTCGGTGGTGTCCAGGGCGAGCAGGCGCAGCTCGCCCACCTCGTACTCCGCCAATTGCTGCCGGGGAGTGAAGGATTCGCCCCAGCAGTCGTAGTGGTCGAGAAACGGCGTACAGCCGGTGTACTCGCCGCCCAGGTGCGGGCGGTCGTGATTACCGCGGCAGGCGAACCAGTCCCGGCCCGGCGCGCCCCAGGCGGACAGATGCGAGTGGACGCCGTCGACCTGGGCGGGCGTGGCCTCGGCGGTCAGATCACCGGCGAGGATCAGATGGTCGGCGGCGCGGTCGGGCCGGTGCAGATCCTCCAGCACCGCCGTCAGCATGACCTCGGGATACGGTGGCAGACCGGGATCTTGGCGCACACCGGGCGGCAGGCCCGCGGTGATGAGCCCGCTGACCTCCTCACCGTAGTGAATGTCGTTGGACAGGGCGATGGTTCGCAGCAGGCGGCCGGGCGGCGGGACCAGCGTGCCGAATTCGCCGGTCGCCTCCGGCGTATTCGGTAGTCGCGTAGCCACATTCAGCGCCGGGGCGGCCGGGACGCCGAGCGAGCGGGCTTCGAAGCGGTAGCGCCGCCCGGGTTCCAGGCCGGTGACCTCCGCGTAGTGGTAGGCGGTCGGCTCCGGCTCGGCGAAGACCTGGCGCAGCACCGAGCCGTCCGCGGGGCCCAGCCAGACCTCGCCGTCGGTCTCGACGGGCACCGGCATGCCGTTCGAATCCGGGCCCATGGTCGTCCAGGTGAGCACCGCCGAACGATCGGTGACGGTCACGACCTCGAGATCGGTCGGCAGCACCGAACCGGGTTGCGCGCGAGCCGAACTCGGCCGCGCCAGCGGGAGCAGCGCGGCTGCCGCGAGGGCCCCGAGCGCCTGTCGGCGGGTGGGTCCGCAGCAGCTCATCGCCGGACTACTTGCCGTCGGTCGAGCAGACCTTCCATGAGCCGTCTTCCTTGCGGAGGTGTTCGGTGGCGGTGGTCGTCTTGTCCTGGGCGCCGGGCATGGTCATGGCCCCGGCCAGATTCGCGGTGGCACGATCGCCGGTGACGGCGATGTGATCCACGCTGAGAATACGAATACTGATCTTGCCCTCGTCGGAGGCGCTCTTCTGGGCGTCCGGGAGCGCGTCGTACTGCGCACGGTCCGCGGCGCAGGCCTTGGTCACCGCGACGGACGGTCCCTTGTCGGAGAGCGTGCCGTAGAAATCCCGGACGGTCGACTCGATGCGCTGGTCGTCGGTGGGAGTTGTCTTGCCGGTCAAGGAGACTGCGGCGGCGATGCCACCGCCGACCAGGACGACGGCCGCCACGATGAGCCCGATGATCAGGGATTTGCGTTTGCCAGAGGATTGCTGAACGTCCGGTGCGGGGCTGTACGGTTGTCCGCCGGGCGGGAGGGTCATCGAGATCCTGTCGATCGGGTTCACCACTGAATGTCCGCAGACTACGGCAAAACGGTTGCGATTCGGCGGGGTGCCGGATCTGTCCGCCCCCGGAACCGGTAGGTTGGTTAGCCAAACCTCATTGGTGAGGATTGGCAGGTCGAAAGGACAGTCATGGCAGCGTTTGGATGGAAAGTGGTAACCGGCGCGATCGCGGCAATCACCCTGCTCGCGGCGACCGGATGCTCGTCCTCGTCCAAGGACGACAACAACATTCTCATCTACAACGCCCAGCACGAGGACCTGACCAAGGAGTGGACGGACGCGTTCACCAAGGAGACCGGCATCAAGGTGACGGTCCGGCAGGGTGGTGACACCGACCTCGGCAATCAGATCATCGCCGAGGGCAAGAACTCGCCCGCCGACGTCTTCCTCACCGAGAACTCGCCCGCCATGGCACTGGTCGAGAACGCCGGACTGTTCTCCGACGTCGACAAGGACACTCTCGCGCTGGTGCCCGAGCAGTTCCGCCCGTCCACCGGCAAGTGGGTCGGAATCGCCGCCCGCTCAACCGTTTTCGTCTACAACACGGGCAAGCTGCCCGCCGATCAGCTGCCGCACTCGCTGCTGGACCTGCAGCAGCCGCAGTGGAAGGGCCGCTGGAGCGCGGGCGCGTCCGGCGCCGACTTCCAGGCCATCGTGGCCGCCCTGCTGGCGCAGAAGGGTGAGGACGTCACCAAGGCCTGGCTCAAGGGCATGAAGGACAATGCGATCATCTCGCAGAACAACACCGCGGTCATGAAGGGCGCGAACACCGGCCAGTTCGACGGCGGCGTGATCTACCACTACTACTGGTTCCGCGATCAGGCGCTCACCAAGGAGAACAGCAACAACACCAAGCTGCTGTTCTTCAAGAACCAGGACCCGGGCGCCTTCGTCTCCACTTCCGGTGGCGGCGTGCTGAAGTCGAGTAGCAAGCAGGAGAACGCGCAGAAGTTCCTGGCCTTCATCGCCTCGCAGAAGGGCCAGGAGGTGCTGCGCGACGGTGACTCCATGGAGTACCCGGTCGCCGCGAACGTCGCCGCCAATCCCGCACTGCCGCCGCTGGCTTCGCTGGACGCGCCCAAGATCGACCCGAGCAAGCTCGACGCCAAGAAGGTCACGCAGCTCATGACCGAGGCGGGCCTGCTCTGATCGTGGCCGTGCGGACCGCTGTCGCCGCCCGGGCCGATCGGTCCGGGCTCCTCCTCACGATCGTCGCGCTACTGCTGGTCGCCGCGACCTTCGTGCCGCTGGGCTACATCGTGTCCACCCTGCTCTCCAATGGAATCCACGACACCGCACAGCTGATCTTCCGGCCCCGGGTCGGCGAATTGCTGCGCAATACCGTGGATCTGGTGGTGCTCACCGTTCCCGTCTGCCTGGTGCTGGGCATCGGGCTGGCCTGGATCGTGGAACGCACCGATGTACCGGGCACCGGCTGGTGGGGGCCGATCTTCGTCGCCCCCCTGGCCGTGCCCGCCTTCGTCAACAGTTACGGGTGGGTGAGCGCCGTTCCGTCCCTGCACGGATTGTGGGCGGGCGTGCTCATCGCCACCGTGTCGTACTTCCCGCTGGTGTACCTGCCCGCCGCCGCCACGCTGCGGCGCCTGGATCCGGCGGTGGAGGAATCGGCGCGGGCGCTGGGCTCCGGGCCGCTGACGGTCTTCGTGCGAATTGTGCTGCCGCAGTTGCGATTGGCCATTCTCGGCGGCGGACTGCTCATCGCACTGCATCTGCTCGCCGAGTACGGCGCGTTCGCCATGGTGCGGTTCGACACCTTCACGACCGCCATTTTCGAGCAGTACCAGTCGAGCTTCGCCGGAGCGGCGGGCAATGCCCTCGCCGGTGTGCTGGTGGCGCTGTGCCTGGTGCTGCTGGCGGGGGAGGCGGCCGCGCGCGGCAATGCCCGGTACGCCCGCATCGGCAGCGGTGTACCCCGGGCCGCGACCCGGGTTCGGCTGGGCTTCAACAAGATTCCGGTATTCCTGCTGCTCGCCGCCGCACTGGCGGGCACGCTCGGGGTACCGCTGTGGTGCATCGTGCGCTGGCTGCGCATCGGTGGTTCGAAGGTGTGGGATATGGCCGATATCGGCCAATCCCTCGGGCAGACCATCGGATTGGCCGCCGTCGCCGCCGTCATCACCACGGTGTGCGCCTTCCCGGTGGCCTGGGTCGCGGTGCGCTCGACCTCGCGATTCGCGCGAATCATCGAGGGCGCCAACTACATCACCAGTTCGCTGCCCGGCATCGTCATCGCGCTGGCGCTGGTGACCGTGAGCATTCGCTGGCTCCCCGCGCTCTATCAGACGGCCGCCACCGTGCTGGCCGCCTACACGCTCATGTTCCTGCCGCGCGCCCTGGTCGGTGTGCGGGCCGGGCTGGCGCAGGTGCCCGTCGGCCTGGAGGAGATGTCGCAGGCGCTCGGAAAGTCCGGTCCCGTCACCTTCTTTCGCATCACACTGCGGCTGACCGCGCCCGCCGCGGCCTCGGCGGCGGCCATGGTGTTCGTGGCGGTGGCCACCGAACTGACCGCCACCCTGCTGCTGGCCCCCAATGGCACGCGCACCCTGGCCATGCGCTTCTGGTCGCTGTCCGGCGAACTGGACTACGCGGCGGCCGCGCCGTACGCCCTGATCATGATCATCGCCTCGGTGCCGGTCACCTATCTGCTGTTCACTCAATCCAGGAAGGCGGCCGGAGTATGAGTCGTCTTGTCGTCGACAATGTTTCGAAGACCTTCGGGCCGACCCGGGTGCTGGACGGCATCCGGCTGGAGGTGCCGGACGGCAGCTCCACGGCCGTGGTCGGCTCCTCCGGCTGCGGTAAGACCACGCTGCTGCGGGTCATCGCCGGGTTCGAGAACCCGAATGCCGGATCGGTCACCGTCGGATCGGAAGTTGTCACCCGGGAAGGGTTCTCGCTGCCCGCGCACCGGCGCAGGATCGGCTATGTGGCGCAGGACGGCGCGCTGTTCCCGCATCTCACCGTCGGGCAGAACATCGCCTACGGCCTCGACGGCGGGATGGCCGGACGCCGCCGGCGCCAGGAGCAGGTGCGTGAACTGCTCGAGATGGTCTCGCTGGATCCCTCCTACGCCGCGCGCCGCCCGCACCAGCTCTCCGGCGGTCAGCAGCAGCGTGTCGCACTGGCCCGCGCCATGGCCCGCAAACCCGATCTCATGCTGCTGGACGAGCCCTTCAGCGCCCTCGATACCGGATTGCGCGCGGCCACCCGGCAAGCCGTCGCCGATGCCCTGCGCCGCGCGGGTATGACCAGCATTCTGGTGACCCACGATCAGGAGGAGGCGCTGTCCTTCGCCGATCAGGTGGCCGTCATGTGCACCGGTCGCTTCACCCAGGTCGGCACGCCCGAACAGGTGTACGCCGCGCCCGCCGATCTCTTCACCGCCGGATTCCTCGGCGATACCGTGCTGCTCGACGCCACCCTGCGCGGCGCCTTCGCCGAGACCGCACTGGGCCGCATTCCGGTGCAGGCCGATGCCCCCGCAGGGGCCGCGACGGTCATGATGCGGCCGGAACAGCTTGTCGCACAGGTGGTCTCGCAGGGCGACCCGGGTTGCGCGACCGTGCGCGGCGTCGAATTCCGGGGCGCGGACGTCATGCTCACCCTGGACCTGGACGGCCGCGCCGAACCCATCCAGGTGCGCCGCGTCAGCGTGGCCGCACCGGCCGTCGGCGATCGGGTGGATCTCGAAGTGCTCGGGGCGGCAGTGGCATTCACCGATGCGCAGTGCGCGACGGTCGCCGAGCTCAACGGCGCCGCCGCCCGCGTGCTGCCCGCGTGGGATGCGCTCTCGGCCGTGTGAGGGACCGCCCGGGTGGCAGGAATGTGACAGCGCCCGAGTGTGCTGAGTCCGATACCGGGTGCGAGCACCTATATTGGCCCGGAGGCGAATTCGCCTCGGCTCGACCCGAAGGAGTCCCGTGCGTCGCTTGCTGTTCGTCACGTCCGTCATGGGCGCCGCCCTCGCCGTCTCCCCGCTCGCGGCCGCACAGCCGCCGGCCGGTGACTCCGCGGTGAAGGTGCAGGCCGTCTACGGTCCGGAACAGTTCGCCCTCGCCGGCGTCAAGACCGATATCACCCCCTGCGCGGGCGGTACGGCCCTGCCGAGCGTCACCACCGGCAATGACGGCACCGTCACCGCCGCCGTTCCGAGCGGCTGCTACCAGATCCAGATCGCCACCCCCACCGGTTGCGCCCTCGACGGTGACGCCTCACAGCAGGTGAACACCGTCCCCGGCCCGGCCCCGCTCGCCACCTTCCGCTTCCGCTGCGCCTGACGCTCGGCTCGAACCTCACCCGCACCGCCCGCCGCACCGGCTGAAACCGCTGGTCGGACAGGGTGGCGTAAATCACTGGCCCTGATCGGTATGCCTACTTGCTGTTAACCTCGGAAAGAGTTAGCTGCTCGTACTGCTGTAACGCGTGAGCGTCGCATCACCGGTGAAAGGGTGAGACGAGATGGGCGCGAGATTCGCGTTGGTGCCGCCGATAGGCGTGAGCTCGATGCCTGATGTCCGGCGGTTCGACCGGGTAATCCAGCCCACATCCGCCTTTCTCGGCGCGGTAGTCGCCGGATTGTTGCTGATGGCTCCCCTCGATCTCGGCTGGTCGAACGAAGGTCCCCTCGAACTCGATCTGCTGGTGCTGAATATGCCGCGCGCCGCGGCCGCCGGCGCCATGTTCGCGGTGATCGCGGCCGCGCTGGCGGTGGCGCTGGGTCGCCGCACCGCCTGGATCGTCTCCTTCGGCAGTGCCGCCGTACTGGTGGCGGACCATCTCTGGAATCTGAACAACGCGCTGACCGGAACACTGATCACGGTCAATTACATCGACTCGATCTTCGGCGGCATTCTGCTCGGCGCGCTCGCGGTCGCCGTCTTCGGTAAACCGCTGGCGACGGCCGCCTATCTCATCGGCGCGCTCTCCAGCATCATGATCGGCGATCTCACCTCGCTGCCCGGACAGGGCCAACAGAGCCGCACCCTCATCGAATGGGCCTCCACCGGTACGCCGCCGATCTGGCTCATCCTGGTCACCGCCGTGGCACTGGGCGCGGCGGTCATCACACAGCGCGCCGAACCGGTCCTCGACGATGCCGAGGACGAGAGTGCCGATCTGCCGATCGGCCCGATCCTGGCGGCCCTGCTGCTGGTGATGGCCACCGCGGTCTCCACCGAATGGTTCGTCCGGCATGCCGGAACGCCGTGGCAGGCGGCGATCGCGATATCGATCACCGTGGGCGCGGCCGTGATCGCGGCGCTGCTGCTGCCGGGACGAGACGGGGCGGTCGTGCTGCTGGTGGTCGCGGTGACCAATGCGGGCAGTGCGATCATCGCCGTTCCCCGGCCGGACTGGAGTGCACCCATCCCGTTCCTCGCCGTCGCGGTCGGCTACCTCGCCGGACGGCGCTGGTCCGTCCCGTGGGCCGGATTCGCCGGTACCGCAGCGCTTTCCGTATTCGCGGCACTCACCGAGAGCACCGGGCGCACCGATTGGCTCATTCCGATAGCCGGCATCGTCGGGCTCGGGCTGCTCATGGGCTACAGCTTTGCCGGTCCTCGTGCGCAGGGGGCGCCGAGTACGGTGGTCGCGCTGGCGGTACTGGTGGTGCCGTGTCTGGTAGTCGCTTTGCGCGGCAGCAGTTTCGGCCGGGTGGCCTATTCACCGCGCTGGTACCGCGACCCGACCAGCGTGACCTCGTCCGGCCCCGGCTGGGCGGCGCTCGCGGTCACCCTGTGCTGCGCGGCGGGAGTGCTACTGCTGTACCGGATGCGGCCCGCGGCGGACTCGGCTCACCTGCCGAATCGCGAATTGACCCAGCTGAGCGCATCCGCATAGGACGCCGCCAGTACGCCACGATGATCGACGCCCGGATAGGTGCGGTACTCCACCGGCTGATTCGCGGCCCGCTGCTGCACCACCATGGCATCGGTGGCCATCGGCGGCACGGTGGTATCGGCGCGGCCCTGCAGCACCAGTAGCGGCGGCCCGAAAGACAGTGTGCTGGGGTCGTTTTCATTGAGCACACGGGTGAGCGCGGAGATGTCGCCGGTGGGGGAGAAGACCTCGTCCGGCTTCAGATCGCCCCACTGACCCGGCTCCCGCAATTGGCCGATGCAGCCGACATCGGCCAGCGTCAGCAGGGAAGCCGTTGCGGGCGTGAGGAATCGGGCCGGATCCACATCGGCGACCGTCTGCGCGCCGCGAATGAGCAACGGCAGGAACGAGGTCGCGCCGCCGGTGAGCGGCGCCAGCGCCTTCGCCGCACCGGCCGTCGTCGCCAGCTGGGAGGCCTGCAATCCCACACCCTGATGCGAGGCCGGCGCGAGTGCCACCGCGCCCAGCAATTGCAGTTCCGGCGCCCACTGCTGGGCCTGCGCATCGGTGAAAATGGCGGCCTGGCCGCCCTGGGAATGCCCCATCGCCACCCATCGGGTGCCGATATCCGGCTCGATTTCCCTTGCCGCCCTGGCCATATCGGTGACCGCGCGCTGTTCGGCGGCGCCGATCAGATAGCCGTGCGGGCCGGGCGTGCCCAGACCCTGATAGTCGGTCTGCGCCACCGCGTATCCGGCCGCTATCCACTGCGCCTGCACGTCCCGGACCAGGGAGGTGTAATCGTGCGCGGGAAACTCGGCCGAGGTGTCGCGGGAGGGTGCGCAGCCGTCGGCCACACCGGTGGTGCCGTGCGCCCACGAGATGAGCGGCCAGCCGCCGGGCGGCGGTGTGCCCTGGGGGACGGCCACCGTGCCGGAGACCGCGACCGGCGCGCCCTGCATATCGATGGATCGGTACAGGACCAGGTAGTTCCGCGCACCCGCCAGGCCGGGATCGCCGATGAGGGGCCGCAGCTGGATCACCGAACCGTGCGGACCGGGGACCCGATCATCGGGCGGGGTGTAGAAGGTGATGTCGGTGTCGGCGACCGGGGTGACCGGGGTGGCGTGACGCGTGGTGACCGGGGTGGCGTGACTCGGTGCGACGGCGACGACCGTGCTCGCAAGACTCGCGAAGGCAGCGGCGGCGATCAGTCCGGGCCGCCGCCCCGGTAGTCGTGCACGCGTCGCCTCGATGTCCGACATGCCCAAAACGTACCGTTTCATGGCCGCATCGACCGGGAAGGCAACGCCCACTGTCCAGAACCAGCCCTGTCGAGGGTCAGCTTTCCCGGCCGTCGTACTCCGCACGCGCAGCGATGATTTCGCCGATGTTCTGGTACGACCAGGCGCGCAGACCCGCGATCGCGGTGGCCAGACTGCGGCCCAGCGGGGTCAGCGTGTACTCGACGGTCACCGGAACCGTCGGGAAGACGCGGCGCTCGACCACACCGTCCCGCTCCAGCGCCCGCAGCGTCTGGGTGAGCATTTTCTGGGTGATGCCCTGAATCCGCCTGCGCAGCTCCGAGAACCGCTGGGTGCCCGGCTCCAGCGCGAGCAGCACCAGCCCCGTCCAGCGCTCGCCGACACGGTCGAACACCTGGCGGGTGGGGCAGTTGATATTGAAGACATCCCATTCGGGCGTGCCCTCTACCTCGATGGTTTCCACCAGGTACCTATACCACTCTTTACTGCCTTCTTCCGAACGGATACCAGCCTTCCTAATGTCGGTGACAGCACACAGGAGGAAGACATGAAGGCACTGACCGCCACCGCAGACGACCGGCTGATCACCCTCGCCGAGATCACCGATCCCGCACCCGCCGCCGGCGAAGCCGTTATCGCCGTCGAGGCGTTCTCGGTCAATCGCGGCGACTACTTCGCCCTCACCGGCGTGTATGGGACCGAGGTCGCCGCAGGCCATGTGCCCGGCCAGGATGTGGCGGGCCGGATCATCACGGCCGCCGCGGACGGCACCGGCCCCGCCGTCGGCGCCCGCGTGGTCGCACATGCGGCGGGCGGCGGCTGGGCCGAGCAGGTCGCCGTCGCCACCGACGCCATCACCGCACTGCCGCAGCAGCTTCCGGCCACCATCGCCGCCACGCTCCCGCTGGCGGGACTCACCACCCTGCGCCTGCTGCGCCGCGCAGGCCAGGTGGAGGGGATGCGGCTGCTGGTCACCGGCGCTTCGGGCGGGGTCGGTCACCTGGTGGTGGAACTCGCCATCGCCGCCGGAGCCACCGTGACCGCGGTCGCGGCCACCCGGGAGCGCGGGCAGCGCCTGGCCGACTACGGCGCCGAGGTGCTCACCGATATCGACGCCGCCACAGCCCGATTCGACATCGTCCTGGAATCGGTCGGTGGTGACACCTTCGCCGCGGCACTGCGGCACCTGGCCCCCGGCGGCACCGTGGTCTGGTTCGGGCAGGCCGGTCGGCAACCCGTCCAGCTCGACTTCTTCGACCTCTTCGGCGCGACACCCTTCACGCTGCACCACTTTCCGCACTGGGTCGCCGATACCACCGATGCCGAGGACCTCGCCGAATTGGTCCGGCTGGCCGCCGCGGGCATCATTCACCCCGAGGTGGGCCGCACCGCCGACTGGACCGAAACCGCCACCGTCCTCACCGATCTGGTGCACCGCCGCATCCGCGGCAATGCCGTCCTCACCCTCGCCTGATCAGACCTGATAGGGAATTCACCATGAGCACCGAAGTCACCCGCACCGTCATCACCGACTACATCGCCGCCCTCGCCGCCGGTCAGGCCGCCGACCGCCGCGCCGAATTCTTCACCGAGGACGCCACCTGGACCCTGCACGGCGACCTCCCGGTCTCCCGCACCTGGAAGGGCCGCGACGAGATCTTCACCGGCTTCCTCACCCAGATGCTCGCCCGCTTCGACCTCACCGCGCCGGTCAGCCAGGACGTGCACAATGTCCTCGCCGACGGCGATCACGCGGTCGCCGAATGGACCACGCACGCCACCACCATCGACGGCGCCCCGTTCACCAACCACGTGACCATCGTCTTCCGAATCACCAACGGCCGCATAGCCGAAGCTCGCGAATACTTCGACACCGCCTACGTGGGCCGCCTGCTCTTCGGCCGCGAGTGATACCCGGAGTGCGACGAAAAGAAAAGGCCCCGACCATATTTCATGGTCGGGGCCTTATCGCTGTGCCCTCGGCAGGAATCGAACCTGCGGCCTTCTGCTCCGGAGGCAGACGCTCTATCCCCTGAGCTACGAGGGCGGGGGTGGACCCGCTCGGACTTCTCGACTTTCCGAGTGGGCTGGGAAAGCGTATCGCATCGGGTCCGCTCCGCCAAAAACTGAGGTGTACCGGGTGTTTTGCCCGGTACGGGTCCGTCAGTTCAGGGGAAGTTGGGCTGCGCCCCGGTCTTTGAGCATCTGCGCCATGAGTTGCGCTTCGCTCGTCTGGGTCTTGACCATGCTGTCCGCGAGGGAGCGGACGGCATCGGTATCTGCGTGCTGTGCGGCGTACTGGATCATCGGCATGCCGCCCTGATGGTGGCGGAGCATCAGCTGCAGGAACAGGGTGTCGAGTGCGGGGCCGGTGGCGGTGCGGAGGGTCGAGAGTTCCTGCTCGGTCGCCATACCGGGCATGGTCTGCACCGGACCGGTGTGCTGTGCGGTGGCGCCGTGCTGCATGCCTGACATACCGGGCATATCCGACATGTCGGACATCCATCCCATGTACCCGTCGGGACCGACAAACGGCTTGCCCCACAGTTGCAGCCAGCCCTGCATGCGGCCCGCCTGATTCGCCTGCGTGGTGAGAATGTCGTAGGCGAGCCGGCGTACCTCGGTATCACTCGCACCGGCCAGCGCGATGCCGGACATCTGCACCGCCTGCGCGTGATGCACCGACATGTCCTGGCTGAAGCCGACATCCACCGTGCCGGGCGTCTCCTGCGTCTGCCGCAGCGGGTTGCCGACCAGAATTCCGGCCGCGAAACCGAGCAGCAGCACACCGATCACACCGAGCACCAGCAGTGCGGGGCGCTGACTGCGCCGCGTCTGCTGCACCGGCTCGGCCGGTTCGGTGTCGTCGCTGAAGTCCTTCGCCTCGTCGGAGAGCAAGGGCGGCGTCATTACTGCGTCGGAGCCGGCTGATCCGGCACCGTCGGGGCATCGGTCGGCGCCGGAATGCTCGGCACGCCACCCGGCAGGCCGGACAGGCCACCGGGGAGACCGGACAGGCCGCCCGGGAGACCCGGAATGCCGCCGCTGGGCATGGTCGGGGCACCGCCGCCGGCGCCGGAGAGCTCGCTCGAATCCTGCTGCAGGCCCTTACCGTCCATCGGCACCGCGTCCGGACCCACCGGAGACGGATCGAACGGCGGCGGATTGTCGGTGCTGAAGGTCGGGTTCGCGCAGTCCGCGCCGACCTCCGGGTAGGTGTTCTGGTTCAGGCGCAGCGCGGTGATGAATTCGTTCACGCGCTTGTCGTCGGCCGAGTTCAGCTTCAGCTGATGGCCCCACGACTGCAGCGAAATCGGTGAATCCAGACCGGGATACGGCGACATCAGCGAGTACGGCTTGCCCTGCACCTTGGACTTCAGCAGGTCGATGCCGGCCTTGTCGACCTTGTCGGGGTTGTACGCGATCCAGATCGCGCCGTGCTCCAGCGAATGCACGGCATTCTCGGTGCGAATCGCCTTGGAGTACACGATGCCCGTGCACGCCGCCCACGAACCGTCGTGCGGCCCGCCGAAGGGCGGCGCCTGGTCGTACGCCACGCGCTGCGTCGCGGCCACGTGCAGACCGGCCGGGTAGTCCTTCTTGACCACACCCGAGATCTGATCCGACGGATCCTTCTTCTGGGCGCTCGGCGTGTACTTGTCCGCCTCCTGCTTGTCCTGGATCTTCGGGACCAGGAACGCGGCGATCCCGCCGATCAGCGCGAGCACACACACCACCGCGGCGATCGTCATCCAGGGAATCTGGCGCTTGGTGGGAAGTCTGCCTCCGGTGCCGCCTCTGCGGAACCCACCGGAAGATTTGCCTGCGGCCTTGATGGCCTTGGCCGACTTGGCACTCGTCCTACTCGGCATAGCTCGTTGTGCTCTCTTCGACGTATCGGACAATCAAACGATGCGGCCGCATCGTTTGCTGGGCGCCTGCCCGGTAGGTGCCCGCTCGCGGCGTACACCTGCTCAGACCATAGGATAGTTACTCGTGACTCCAGCTGACCTTGCAGATCTCCTTCGCGCAACCGCTGCGAAGGTACTTGTCGAACGCGGATCCGACCCTGCGGTCCTGCCCGACGAGGTCAAGGTGGAGCGTCCCCGTAACCCCGAGCACGGTGACTATGCCACGAATGTGGCCATGCAGGTAGGTAAGCGGGCTGGAATGAACCCGCGCGATTTCGCGAATCTGCTCGCCGCGGCGCTGGGTCAGGCCGAGGGCATCGACGTCGCCGAAGTCGCGGGTCCGGGCTTCCTGAACATCCGCCTGGCCAAGGCCGCGCAGGGTGCGATCATCGAGAACATCCTGGCCGCGGGGGAGAAGTACGGCACCGCGGACGTGCTGCACGGTCAGAAGATCAACCTGGAGTTCGTCTCCGCCAACCCGACCGGGCCGATCCACCTGGGCGGCACCCGCTGGGCCGCCGTCGGCGACGCGCTCGGCCGGATTCTGTCCACGCAGGGCGCCGAGGTCACCCGCGAGTACTACTTCAACGATCACGGCGCGCAGATCGACCGCTTCGCCAGGTCCCTGGTCGCCGCGGCCACCGGGCAGCCGACGCCGGAGGACGGCTACGCGGGCGCGTACATCACCGAGATCGCCGATACGATCGTCGCCGCGCACCCGGACGCGCTGAGCCTGCCCGCCTCCGAGCAGCACGAACTGTTCCGCCGCGAAGGCGTCGAGCTCATGTTCGCGCAGATCAGGCAGAACCTGCACGAGTTCGGCGTCGACTTCGACGTGTACTTCAACGAGAGCTCGCTGTTCGCCTCCGGTGCGGTCGAGAAGGCCATCGAGGAGCTCAAGGACTCGGGCAAGCTGTACGAAAAAGACGGCGCCTGGTGGATCGCCAGTACCGAGTACGGCGATGACAAGGACCGCGTCGTCATCAAGAGCGACGGCAATTCGGCGTACATCGGCGGCGATATCGCCTACTTCCACAACAAGCGCGCGCGGGGCTTCGACCTGTGCATCTACATGCTGGGCGCGGACCACCACGGCTACATCGGCCGGCTCAAGGCCGCCGCGGCCGCCTTCGGCGACGATCCGAACACCGTCGAGGTGCTCATCGGCCAGATGGTGAACCTGGTCAAAGACGGTGCCGCCGTGAAGATGTCGAAGCGTGCGGGCACCGTGATCACCCTCGACGATCTGGTCGAGGCCATCGGCGTGGACGCCGCGCGGTACTCGCTGGTGCGGTCCTCGGTGAACTCGAGCATCGATATCGATCTGGGGCTGTGGACCAAGCAGGACACCGAAAACCCGATCTACTACGTGCAATACGCGCATGCGCGCACCTGCAACATCATGAAGAACGCGGAGGCGTTCGATTTCGCCTCGGTACCGGTGGATCTGAGTCTGCTGACCGCCGACCGCGAGGGTGCGCTCATCCGCACGCTCGGTGAATACCCGCGCGTGGTGGCCACCGCCGCAGAAATGCGTGAGCCGCACCGCGTAGTCCGCTACCTGGAGGAGCTGGCCGGGGTGTACCACCCCTTCCAGTCCGACAGGGAAATGCGGGTACTCCCCATGGGAGACGAACCCGTCACACCCCGAAACGCCGCTCGTCTCGAGCTGGTCAAAGCCACCCGTCAGGTTCTCGCCAACGGCCTCGCGCTGCTAGGCGTCTCTGCTCCGGAGCGTATGTAAATGAGTGCACATCCCGCTGGTCCCCGTCACGCGGACATCCCGCCCACGCAGAATCTGCCTGAGCGCCCGGAGAATTCGCGGCAGATGATCGATCTGCCCGCGAATGTGTGGCCGCGCAACGCCTCTCGCGATGCCGACGGCGTCGTACATCTCGCGGGCGTGCCGGTGCATGAGCTCGCCGCCGAATTCGGCACCCCGCTGTTCGTCATCGACGAGGACGACTTCCGTTCGCGCTGCCGCGATATGGTCCGCGCCTTCGGTGAGGGATCGCGAGTTCACTACGCCTCCAAGGCTTTCCTGTCCGGCGAGATCGCCCGCTGGATCCGCGACGAGGGCCTGCACCTGGACGTCTGCTCCGGCGGCGAGCTCGCGGTGGCGCTGCACGCCGGCTTCCCGGCCGAGCGAATCGCGCTGCACGGCAACAATAAATCCGTGCCCGAGCTGGAAATGGCCGTCGCGGCCGGGGTCGGCCACGTGGTGCTCGACTCGCTCATCGAGATCGAACGCCTGGAAGCCATCGCCAAGAGCGCGGGCCAGGTCGTCGATGTGCTGGTCCGGGTCACGGTCGGCGTGGAAGCGCACACCCACGAGTACATCTCGACCGCGCACGAGGATCAGAAATTCGGTTTCTCCATCGCCAGCGGCGATGCCATGCAGGCCATTGCCCGGGTCTTCGAATCCGACAATCTCAAGATGGTCGGGCTGCACTCGCACATCGGATCGCAGATCTTCGAGATCGACGGCTTCGAAATCTCCACCCGCCGCATGCTCGGCCTGCTGCGCGAAGCCGTGGACAAGTTCGGCGTCGAGCGCGCCGCGCAGATCAATGTGCTGGATCTCGGTGGCGGCCTGGGTATTTCGTACCTGCCGCACGAGGATCCGCCGTCGCTGGACGAGTTCGCGTCCAGCCTGCGCCGCATCGTGGCCGAAGAGGCGGCCCGCGCGGGCCTGCCGGTGCCGACCATCGCGGTCGAGCCGGGCCGCGCCATCGCCGGACCGGGCACGGTCACCCTGTACGAGGTCGGCACCACCAAGGATGTGGTGCTCGACGCGGGCGCTCGTCGTCGCTACGTCAGCGTCGACGGCGGGATGAGCGACAATATCCGGCCCGCGCTGTACCAGGCCGAATACGACTGCCGACTGGTGTCGCGTTCCAGCGATGCCGCGCCCGTCGTCGCTCGGGTGGTCGGAAAGCATTGCGAGAGTGGGGATATCGTCATTCGCGATACCTGGCTCCCGGCCGATGTCGGCCCGGGTGACCTGGTGGCGGTGGCGGCAACCGGCGCGTACTGCTACTCGATGTCCAGCCGTTACAACCTGCTCACCCGGCCCGCCGTGGTCGCGGTGCGAGACGGCAAGGCGCGCTTGATTCTTCGCCGCGAAACGGTGGAGGACCTACTCAGCTTGGAGGTGAATGCATGACCGAGGTAGTAGCCAGCACCAAGAACGGCGTGTGGGGATCGGATCACCCGATCGGAATCGCGGTCCTGGGCATGGGCACGGTCGGCACCGAGGTGGTCCGCATCATTCGCGAGAACGCCGACGACCTCTGCAATCGCGTCGGCGCCCCCGTGGTGCTGCGCGGTGTCGCGGTCCGCGATCTCACCAAGGACCGCGGTCTGGCGCCCGAGCTGCTCACCACCGATGCCGAAAGCCTCGTCCTGCGTGACGATGTGGACATCGTGGTCGAGGTCATGGGTGGCATTGATCCGGCCCGGAAGCTGATCAAGACCGCACTCGATGCCGGCAAGTCCGTGGTCAGCGCGAACAAGGCGCTGCTCGCCGATCACACCGGCGAATTGGCCGGCGCCGCCGAATCGCACCGTGCCGATCTGTACTTCGAGGCCGCGGTCGCCGGCGCCATCCCCGTGCTGCGCCCGCTGATCCAGTCGCTGTCCGGGGACCGGGTGAACCGGGTGGTCGGCATTGTCAACGGCACCACCAACTTCATTCTGTCGGCCATGTCCGAGACCGGCGCCGACTACGACGATGTGCTCGCCGAGGCCACCCGCCTGGGCTACGCCGAGGCCGACCCGACCGCCGACGTGGAGGGCTTCGACGCCGCCGCCAAGGCCGCGATTCTCGCATCGGTCGCCTTCCACACCCGCGTGACCTCGGCTGATGTCTACCGCGAGGGCATTTCCAAGATCACCTCCGAGGATCTGGAGACCGCCGCCGCCGTCGGCTGCACCGTGAAGCTGCTGGCCATGGCCGAGCGCGTCCGCGGCGAGGACGGCAAGGAGAGCGTCTCCGTGCGCGTCTACCCGGCCCTCATCCCGCGCAAGCACCCGCTCGCCTCGGTCAGCGGCGCCTTCAATGCCGTGGTCGTGGAAGCGGAGAACGCCGGGCGCCTGATGTTCTACGGGCAGGGCGCCGGCGGCGCGCCGACCGCATCGGCGGTCATGGGCGATGTGGTGATGGCAGCGCGCAACAAGTTCTACGGTGGCCGTGCCCCCGGTGAGTCGGTTTATGCTGAGCTGCCGATCGCCGCGGTCGGTGACACCCCCACCCGCTACCACGTGAACATGCAGGTCGCAGACCGTGCAGGCGTACTGGAAACGGTCGCGGGCGAATTCGCCAAGCATGGGGTCAGCATCTCGACGGTCCGCCAGGAAGGCCACGACGCGGGCGCACGCCTCGTTGTGGTGACCCACCACGCGCTGGAATCGGCCCTGGCCGATACCGTGGCCGCGTTGGCCGAACTGGACTCCGTCACATCCGTGACCAGTGTTCTGAGATTGGAAGGCACCGAGGAATGAGTACGACAGCGCCTGCGGCGAGCACCGCCACCCCGTGGCCGGGCCTGATCGCCGCGTATCGGGATCGGCTGCCGCTCGGCGCCGACTGGGAGCCCGTCACGCTGTTCGAGGGCGGCACCCCGCTGGTGGCCGCGACCCACCTGTCGGAGCTGACCGGGTGCGAGGTGTACCTCAAGGTCGAGGGCGCCAATCCGACCGGTTCCTTCAAGGACCGCGGTATGACCATGGCCATGACCGAGGCCAAGGCCAGCGGTAAGAAGGCCGTGCTCTGCGCGTCCACCGGCAATACCTCGGCGTCGGCCGCGGCCTACGCCACCCGCGCGGGCCTGTCCTGCGCGGTGCTGATCCCGCAGGGCAAGATCTCCATGGGCAAGCTGGCCCAGGCGGTCATGCTGGGCGCCAAGATCATTCAGGTCGAGGGCAATTTCGACGACTGCCTGGAACTGGCGCGCAAGGTCACCGCGGAATTCCCCGAGGTCGGGCTGGTGAACTCGGTCAATCCGTTCCGCATCGAGGGCCAGAAGACCGCCGCCTTCGAAATCGTGGATGTGCTCGGCCGGGCCCCGGATGTGCACGTGCTTCCGGTCGGCAATGCCGGAAACATCACCGCGTACTGGAAGGGCTACAGCGAGTACTTCGCCGACGGCCTCATCGGCGCGCGTCCGCGCATGCTGGGTGTGCAGGCGGCCGGGGCGGCTCCGCTGGTGCACGGCGCGCCGGTGAAGGATCCCGAAACCATCGCCACCGCAATCCGAATCGGTGCGCCCGCGTCCTGGAATCAGGCGATGGCGGCCAAGGAGGAGTCCGGCGGCGCGTTCCGGGCGGCCACCGACGAGAAGATTCTCGAGGCGTACCGCCTGGTCGCGGCCACCGAGGGCGTGTTCGTCGAACCCGCTTCCGCGGCATCAGTCGCCGGTCTGCTGGCCGCCCGCGCGGAGGGCTGGCTGGAGCCGGGCCTGACCGTGGTCTGCACCGTGACCGGCAACGGTCTCAAGGATCCGGACAACGCGCTCGCGGGCATGCCCGAGATCAAGCCCATCCAGGTCGACCCGATCGCCGTGGCGCACGCACTCGAGCTGGCCTGAGTTGAATTCGCGCGACGCCCAGCAGGTCATCAGCCGGACCCTGCCCGCAGGACTCACCGTCACCGTGCGGGTTCCGGCTTCCAGCGCGAATCTGGGACCGGGTTTCGACTCTCTCGGAATCGCTTTGGGGCTCTACGACGAGATCACGGTGTCCACCACGGACTCCGGGCTCACCATCCGGGTGGAGGGTGAGGGCGCCGACGACGTGCCCTGGGGCCCTTCACATCTGGTGGTCCGGGCCATCGAACGTGGTCTGCAGGCCGCGGGCGTCTGGGCGGACGGCCTGGACGTGGTGTGCCGCAACGTGATTCCCCATTCGCGAGGTATGGGCTCTTCGGCCTCGGCAGTGGTCGGCGGCCTCGCCGCCGGCCGCGGCCTGGCCGCGAAATTCGATGCGGGACTGGCCTACGGCGATGACGTCATGGTGCAGCTCTCCTCGGAATTCGAAGGTCATCCCGACAATGCCTCCGCCAGTGTGCTGGGCGGAATCGTGGTGTCCTGGACCGAAACCGACCATCCGGCCGTCGTGAACGGCGCGACCGACCACAACCCGCGTGTGTACCGCGCGGTCCGTGTCGTACCGCATCCGTCGCTGCGCCCGGTGGTGCTCATTCCGGAAGAGCATTCCTCCACCGCGCACACCCGCGGACTGCTGCCCGCGACGGTGCCGCACGTCGACGCCGCGTTCAATGCGAGCCGGGCCGCGCTGGCCGTCATCGCCCTGACGCAGCGCCCTGACCTGCTGCTCCCCGCCACCGCGGACCGGCTACACCAGGGCTACCGGGCCTCGGCGCTACCGCTCACCACCAAGTGGATCGACCGGCTGCGCGAAGCCGGAATCGCCGCAACGGTATCCGGCGCCGGACCCACCGTATTGGCCCTCGGGACCAGCGAATTCCCTGCGGAACTGCACGAACTCGCACTCGCCGACGGCCTGCGCGTGCTGGAGCCGGGCATTGCCGAAGGCGTATCGGTCGATTGACAGCGCGCCTGCCTTGCCGATGTAAAGGGTGGGAGCTATCCTGAGCGAGTCCGTACATCGTGCGCGTCAGACGCCGGTGCTTCATCAGGGCAAATCGCTCCAGAGGCTCCTTGCTCAGGCTCGAGGCTTGAGGCTCGAAACTTGGGGGTAGCCAGTTCACTGGAATGATCTCTCCCACCTTTTCACTCGGTGGCGAAGCCCACGCGCTGGTACACCCATCGCCCCGGCGCGCCGCGCGGTACGGCATCCGAGTCCGGCATACGACCGGACTGCAGGAGGAACCCTCGAACAGGCACACGGCAGTCGAGGGAAGGAAAGGATTTCCGTGACAGATACGGACCTGCTCGCGACACCCGGGGTGGAAAGTGATTCAACCTCCTCGGATCGCGAAAGTGACTCCGGACAGATTTCGAAGATGAGCGAACACACTGACGTCGCACGATCGGGGCTGACTGGAATGTTGTTGCCGCAATTGCGTGCGCTTGCGGGAGAACTCGGTATTCGAGGGACTTCCGGGATGCGTAAGGGTGATCTCATCGCCGCCATCAAGGAGAATCAATCCGGCGGCGCCAAGGCTGTCGCAGTGGTCGGCAAGGCCACCACCGCGCGAAATGCCAAGGGCAAGGGCGAAACCGGCGGGGAGTCCGAGTCGGCTGCTGCCGCTCCGGCGAAGGCCGAGAATTCTTCCGCGAAGGCCGATAACGCCTCCGCGAAGGTGGAGAAGGCTGAGAGCTCTGCCACCAAGGCCGAGGATGTCCGGGTGAAGGCCGAGGTTCCGGCGTACAACGCCGCGCCCACCCGGGAGGACTCCGCCGAAAAGTCCGCTGAGCCGCGTGAGGCCAAGCGGGACGAGAACGACGGCGCTCGCGCCGAGGGCGGCGACGACAGCCGGGACGGTGGCCAGCGCGGCCGCGGTCGCCAGCGTCGGGGCCGCGAGCAGCGGGTCGCCAACGGCAGCAATGCCAATGCGAACGCCAATGCCAATGCCGAGGCCACTTCCACTCCCGCGGAGACCTCCGCCGGCGAGTCGAAGCCGGAGCAAGAGGGTGGTGAGCGTCGCCGCGAGCGCAATAACAATCAGCAGTCGGGCGGCCAGAACCAGCAGAACAACCAGAACGGCACCGCTCGCGGCGGCAATAACAACGACCGCGACCGTAACCGCGCCGCCGCTGCCGATGACGACGAGGAAGGCGGCCGCGGCCGCCGGGGTCGTCGCTTCCGGGAGCGTCGTCGTGGGCGTGACCGCGATGGCGTGCCGGGTGCGGGTGAAGCCATCAGCAGCCGGGAGACCCGGGAACTGGAGATCCGCGAGGACGATGTCCTGCAGCCGGTCGCCGGAATTCTCGACGTGCTCGACAATTACGCCTTCGTTCGCACTTCCGGCTATCTGGCCGGCCCGAACGATGTGTACGTGTCGATGAACCTGGTCCGCAAGAACGGCCTGCGCCGCGGTGACGCCATCACCGGCGCGGTGCGTGCTCCGCGCGACGGTGATCAGAGCAATCAGCGGCAGAAGTTCGATCCGCTGGTGCGCCTGGACACGATCAACGGTTCGGACATCGAATCCGCGAAGCGCCGTCCGGAATTCCAGAAGCTCACCCCGCTGTACCCGAATCAGCGACTGCGCCTGGAAACTCAGCCGAACAAGCTGACCACGCGCATCATCGACCTGATCATGCCGATCGGTAAGGGTCAGCGTGCGCTGATCGTGTCCCCGCCCAAGGCGGGTAAGACCACGATCATGCAGGACATCGCCAATGCGATCGCCGTCAACAACCCCGAGTGCTACCTCATGGTTGTGCTGGTGGACGAGCGTCCCGAGGAAGTGACCGATATGCAGCGCTCCGTGCGCGGCGAGGTCATCGCCTCCACGTTCGACCGCCCGCCGGGCGATCACACCTCCGTCGCCGAGCTCGCCATCGAGCGCGCCAAGCGACTGGTGGAGATGGGCCAGGACGTCGTCGTACTGCTCGACTCGATCACTCGACTGGGCCGTGCGTACAACAACTCGTCCCCGGCGTCGGGCCGAATCCTTTCCGGTGGTGTGGATTCCACCGCGCTGTACCCGCCCAAGCGGTTCCTCGGCGCGGCCCGCAATATCGAGAACGGTGGCTCGCTCACCATTATCGCCACCGCGATGGTCGAGACCGGTTCCACCGGTGACACGGTGATCTTCGAGGAGTTCAAGGGCACGGGTAATGCCGAGCTCAAGCTCGATCGCAAGATTGCCGAGCGCCGCGTGTTCCCGGCGGTCGACGTCAATCCGTCCGGTACCCGCCGCGACGATCTGCTGATGTCACCCGACGAAGCCGGTGTGCTGCACAAGCTTCGGCGCGTGCTGTCGGGTCTGGACTCGCATCAGGCCATCGACCTGCTCGTCGATCGACTCAAGAAGACGAAGAGCAATGCCGAATTCCTGATGACGGTCTCCAAGACCGCACCGAACGCCATCGACGAATAAGTCTCTGGCGCAGGAGTATCGACAACAGCCCCGCTTCGGCGGGGCTGTTGTCGTATCCGCACCGGGCGCGGGCTGTAGAAGAACAATCCGATCAGGGCCGCGCCGATGATCATGAAAGCCAGAATGGTTGCTGTTACAGCGCCGGCCGGGATATCGGAGATATTGACCGCGGTGTAGGTCAGCGTGCCATCGCCCGCGGGTGGGGTGGTGGCCGATGTCTGGCCCCCCACCGCGGCGGCGGATGCCCCCGGAACCGTGTACCAGCCCGCGACAACGATCAAGGCCAGCAGTCCCAGCACCGCCCCCGCAGTGGCTTCTTTCCTGTTCACAGCTGTCCTTCCCGTAGTCGCGGGTTCTCACCTCGCACTACTCTATGAACAACGGTGTTCGCATTCCCGAGTAGCGAACTACTCGTCTTCAGCCTGGCTCGAGGACTGTGAACGTGCGTGCCCATAATTTCTTGGGGGGTAACTCCGGGGCGCCCAACTAACCATAAGCCCGCTTCGCTGTGTCCCAGCTGGGAGTTCGGATGCGGATCCCTGAGAGCCAGCCGTGAGAACAATTGCCCCGTGAAGGATTTTTCACAGCCCCTACTTATTGGGTCTGCCCCGGTCCGGGCGTCCTTCATAACCTTCTGAAAAGCTGTTACTTCAGTTGGGGAGATGCATCATGCGCAGTCCACTCAAATCCGCGATCGTCACCGCGACGGTCGCTGCCGCCCTGGTCGGCGGCTCGGCCCTCGCATCTGCCGAGATTCCGCTGACCACGCCCGAGTCGGTATCCGCGCCCACGGTGGTCGCCGGCACCGGATCATCGACCGGCAGCATGAACGTCATGGGCGGCCTGTCCCACTGGATGGCGAATACCGGTTCCAGTGGTCTGGATGCGATCTTCAACTACAACCTGATCCCGCTGCTGACAGGCAGCGGGATCTTGCCACCGCCGCCCGTATTGGGGCCGTGCGGATTGGATGGCTGCTGAACTGCCATTTCCTCGGTCACCGGTGGGCCGGTCGGGGAGGCCTGGAATAAGCGCGGCTTCCTCGACGTCTATAGTGGTCAGTCGGCAACCATGCCTAGTCGGTTCCGGTTCACGTCTTCATGAAGGCGACCCGGGACTATTCGAAAGGACACCATGAAGGCAGGAATTCACCCCACGTACGTCGATACGACGGTCGTGTGCGGCTGCGGCAACACCTTCCAGACCAAGAGCACCAAGGAGTCGGGCCAGATCACGGTCGAGGTCTGCTCCCAGTGCCACCCGTTCTACACGGGCAAGCAGAAGATTCTGGACACCGGTGGCCGCGTGGCTCGCTTCGAGGCGCGCTACGGCAAGCGTGCGTCGAAGGCCCCCGAGGCCAGCGAAGCCAACTAGCTACCCTGTCGACGCCCGTCCTGCACTCAGCAGGCCGGGCGTCGCGGTGTTTCCAGGGTCGGGCCGCAAGCAGAGGCGGAATGACCCGCAAACTATCTGTGCCGAGCCCAAACCTGAGGAGCAACCGCGATGGCTGACAAAACAGCCCCCAACGCGATCGACGACATTCTGGCCGAATACAGCGGCCTCGAACTGCAGCTGTCCGATCCCGCGCTGCACAATGACCCGGGTGCGGCCCGGCGGGTGGGCAAGCGCTTCGCCGAACTCGCCCCGATCATGTCGGCCCATAAGAAGCTGACCTCCACCAGGGACGATCTCGCCGCCGCCGAGGAGTTCGCCGCCGACGATTCGTCGTTCGCGGCCGAGGTGCCCGGACTGCGCGCGCAGGTGGAGGAGCTGGAGAAGACGCTCACCGATCTGCTCGCCCCCCGCGATCCGCACGACGCCGATGATGTTGTGCTGGAAGTGAAGTCGGGTGAGGGCGGTGAGGAGTCGGCGCTGTTCGCCTCCGATCTGGCCCGCATGTACATCCGCTATGCGGAGCGGCACGGGTGGAAGGTCGAGGTGCTCGACGCCAATATCACCGATATGGGCGGCTACAAGGAAGCCACCATTTCGATCAAGGCCAAGGAGCCGTCCCTGGACGGTGTGTGGTCGAAGCTGAAGTTCGAGGGCGGTGTGCACCGCGTGCAGCGCGTGCCCGTCACCGAATCGCAGGGACGCATCCACACCTCGGCGGCGGGTGTGCTGGTCTACCCGGAACCGGACGAGGTCGAAGAGGTGCAGATCGACGACAAGGATCTGCGCATCGACGTCTACCGCTCCTCCGGTAAGGGCGGCCAGGGCGTCAATACCACCGACTCCGCGGTCCGCATCACCCATCTGCCCACCGGCATCGTGGTGACCTGCCAGAACGAGCGCTCGCAGCTGCAGAACAAGATGCGCGCCATGCTGGTGCTCAGCGCACGGCTGCAGGCGCTCGCCGAGGAGCAGGCCGATCAGGAGGCCGCCGCCGGCCGCGCCACCCAGATCCGCACGGTCGACCGCTCCGAGCGCATCCGCACCTACAACTTCCCGGAGAACCGCATCGCCGATCACCGCATCGGTTTCAAGGCGCACAATCTGGATTCGGTACTCGACGGCAACCTCGACGACCTCTTCACCGCCCTCGGCGAAGCCGACCGCGCCGCCCGCCTCGCCGCAGAGTAAGGCTGTACCGCCTCCCCGAACCTTTGGCGCGCGGCTGAGAGCCGTCGACCTCGAGAACGCGTGGTGCGGTCCGAAACCGCACCGATTTCGGGGGTACCCGGGGAGTTACCCATATCCTCACGAAATCAGTTGTCCCGTCCCGAATCAGGGTTGCTCGTCCCCCGGATCTGGGAAACTCCGGGGGACGCCCAGAGATCTCGTGTGGCACCCCATCGAGGTCCGCAATGAAAGAATTGAGGCACCCAAGTGGTCGGCAGAAGTCCAGGGGCGGCGGTGCCGAGCCGCGCGCCGTTGCGTCCAGTGATTCTCGAGGCCGTCGGGATCCTGCGAGAGGCCGGGGTGCACAGCCCCGGGGCTGATGCGGAATACCTTGCGGCGCATGTGCTCGGCGTCGATCGCATGCGTCTCGCCCTGGTTCCCATGGTGACCGCCGACCAGCTCGAGGAGTTTCGGAAGCTGGTTGCTCGCCGCGCGGAACGTGTTCCGCTGCAACATCTCACGGGTACGGCAGCCATGGGTGAGATCGATTTGGCCGTGGGCCCCGGTGTTTTCATTCCGCGCCCGGAAACCGAACTGATCTTCGCCTGGGCGCTGGGGCAACTCGAAGCCCTCGGCCACGAGCATCAGCCCGTCGTGGTGGATCTGTGCACCGGTTCGGGCGCCCTGGCTCTGGCCATTGCGCACGCCCGCCCCGATGCCCAGGTGTACGCCGTGGAGCTGGATCCCGAGGCGCTGGCCTGGGCCCGCCGCAATGCCCTGCAGTTGGCGGACGAGGGCGACACCCCCATCGATCTGCAATCCGGCGATGTCACAGATCCCGCGCTCCTGGAAGAACTCGACGGCCGCGTGGACGTCATCGTCTCCAATCCGCCCTACATCCCGGAATCCGCGCAGCTGGATCCCGAAGTGGCAGACCACGACCCGCACCGCGCCCTCTTCGGCGGCCCCGACGGCCTGGACGTCATCCGCCCGATGATCCCCACTATCGCCCGCCTGCTGCGCCCCGGCGGCGTGGTGGCCATCGAACACGACGACTCCAACGGCGCAGGCGTGGCAGCACTCCTAGCCGCGCAAGGCGCCTTCACCGCAGTGGTCGAACACCCCGACCTGGCAGGCAAACCCCGATTCGTAGTCGCCCGCCGCACCCCCTGATCTCCGCGGCCCGCACAATTCTGCGCACCTACTCGAAGACGAAATCGCGCGCGCCGAACCGATTCGCGCACGTCGACATCCCGTCCCGCGCGCAGGTCGCAAAACCCCCGCGCATCCTTGTGCGAGATGCGCATGGAATTGACGGCGAATTCGTGCCCAGCGCACCGATCGCTGCGTGACAGCCGATCTGCGCTGCGCGTCGGCGGGGGAGGTAAGCCCTGCGGGTGAAGCTCTTCGGTGTCTCGCTCCTGGCTTTTATCCAGGCGTCACTGTCATTTTGTGCTTGTTCCTCTGGTTTAGGCCGCCGCGGCGGTGGACGGCCGGAGGTTCCGTGCCAAGATGTTGCGCGTGAGTACCGTCTATGACTGTGCCGATTCCGATTCTCGAGCCGCCGGAGTGATCGCGGCGCGGAGTGCGCTGAAATCGGGGCGGCTGGCTGTGATTCCGACCGATACCGTGTACGGCCTGGCCGCTGACGCGTTCGACAGCCAGGCTGTGAGCGCGCTGCTGGCCGCCAAGCGGCGCGGGCGGGATATGCCGGTTCCGGTGCTGGTGGGTTCGTGGACCACCATCGACGGATTGGTGTTCTCGGTGCGCCCGCAGGCGCGCGACCTGATCCGCGCGTTCTGGCCCGGTGGCCTGAGTCTTGTTGTGCAGCAGGCGCCTTCGCTGGCCTGGGATCTGGGCGATGCGCGCGGGACGGTCATGCTGCGCATGCCGCTGCACCCGGTCGCGCTGGAGTTGTTGCGCGAGGTCGGCCCGCTGGCGGTCTCCAGCGCCAATGTGTCCGGGCAGCCGGCGGCGACCACCGCCGCGGAGGCGCGCGCGCAGCTGGGCGATCTGGTCGGCGTGTATCTCGATGGGGGACCGGCCGAGCACGGTCTCGCCTCCACCATCGTCGATCTGACTTCCGATGCCCCGCGCATTCTGCGCGAGGGCGCCGTGCCCACGGACAAGCTCGCGGAGGTCCTCGGTATGTCGCCGGAGGAACTGCTGTCCCAGAGCACGCGGTGACGGCCCGATAGATGCTGTCGAGTCAGGGCGTATTCAGCCAGGGCGCGGTCGTCCCGCTGCGGGAGCTGCTGCTGGTGCTGTTCGTCGCGACGGTGGTGACCTACCTGTGCACCGGTGGAATCCGGGTGGCGGCCATCGCCTTCGGTGCGGTGGCGGTGCCGCGCGAGCGCGATGTGCATGTGAAGCCGATTCCGCGCATGGGCGGTGTGGGCATCTATCTGGGTCTGGTGATCGCCGTCCTGTTCGCGCATCAGCTGCCCGCACTGCGCCGCGGATTCGACTACCCCAAGGACATTCCCGCGGTCCTGGCCGCGGGCACGCTGATCGTGCTGGTCGGCATTATCGACGACCGCTGGGGTCTGGACTGGCTGACCAAACTCGTCGGCCAGGTGACGGCCGCGGGTGTGATGGCGGTGATGGGCCTGAGCTGGGTCGCCATCTACAACCCCTTCACCAATGAGACGGTGGTGCTCGATCCGCTGCAGGGCGGTCTGGTGACCGTGGGCATCACCGTCGTCATGATCAATGCGATGAATTTCGTGGACGGCCTGGACGGTTTGGCCGCGGGGCTGGGTTTCATCGCCTCGATCGCGGTGTTCGTGTTCACCGCGGGCCTGCTCTACGAAGTGGGCGGCGCGACCGACACCTATCCGCCCGCCCTGCTGGCCGCGGCGCTCGCGGGCGGCTGTCTCGGATTTCTTCCGCACAATTTCCAGCCCGCGCGAATTTTCATGGGCGACTCCGGTTCCATGATGATCGGATTGATGCTGGCGGCCATCTCCACCGGCGCTTCCGGCCGAATTCCGCTGCAGGGTTACGGCCCGCGCGACATCGTGGGTCTGTTGTCACCGCTGTTGCTGGTGGGCGCCGTGATGTTCATTCCGGTACTTGATCTTGTTCTTGCCATCGTGCGCCGCGTGCGCGCCGGTGTGAGTTTCTCCACTCCCGATAAAATGCATCTGCACCACCGGCTGTTGCAGATCGGCCATTCGCACCGCCGCGTCGTGCTGCTCATCTACTTGTGGGTGAGCGTGCTGGCATTCGGCGCCGTCGGCACCTCGCTGATGGATCGCACCGTCGTGGTGCTGTTGTTCGCGGCGGGCCTGGTTTTCGCCCTGATCGTCACCGCGGTGCCGTCCTGGCGGGAGCTCACCGACCGGGCCGCGCGCAAACCGCCGCGGGGCCCGGATGTCGCGGCCCGGTAGAGTCCACAGACGTGAGCACGCCTTCTACCCCCGATCATGACGCCCCGCTGCGGGCGGCTCTGCGCTACGGCCTGATGGGTTTGGCTGTGCTGGTGGTGGTTTCGGCCATCCTGTCGTCGATCATCGCCGGTATGCCCGGCCTGTGGGGCGCCCTGCTGGGCGCGGCCCTCGGCGGCGGCTTCATTCTGACCACCGCCGCCTCGGTGCTCTTCAGTGCGCGGCTCGAGTCCGGTCTGCAGGGCATCGTCCTGCTCGGCAGCTGGGTCGGCAAGCTGCTGCTGGCGGTCGTGGTGATCGCCGTGCTGAAGAAATTCGACTTCTACAGCTCCGGTGCGCTCTTCTTCACGGTGGTGGGAGCCCTGCTCATCGTGCTGGGTGCGGAGACGTACGGCCTTCTGCGGCAACGGGTTCCGACCGTCGAGGTGGAACGCGAGCTCTAGCTCGCGACACCGTTCACGAACTGTTTGGGCCACCCCCTACACGTTGTCGTAGATAACTTGATAAACTCTTTACTTGTAGCCGACCGAAGCACAAGGGGGGGTCACCTGAGACCCGCCTGAGAGCAGGTTATGCTTACTGCCGTACCAGACCCTTAGGGTTTTGGTTCTGCACCGTCGACGATGTCGCCGACGCGCGTACAGACGCCCGGGCGAAAGCCCCTCAGCTGCTGACGAACTTCGAGCCGACCTGAGTCGACCACCAGATCGTCAATGTCCGATCGAACCGCAGGGAAAGAATTCCCTGCGGCCCGACCACGGGAGAGAACGCTGAGCGTCACCATTTTGGCGGGCGAGTTCCACGCGCCGTCGCTTAACGACTTCTTCCCTCCAGCAGTGCTGTTCGAGGGGACGCCTTTCGAGCTCGACCGTTTGATGCTCATTCGCATCGTGATGGCGGCCGTTCTCTTGATCGTGATGTTCGCGGCATTCCGGCGGCCGCAGCTGGTTCCGCGCGGTCTGCAGAATGTCGCGGAAACCGGTCTGGTCTTCGTCAAGGAACAGATCTGTGACGAGGTTCTGGGCAAGGAAACCGGTAAGAAGTTCCTGCCGCTCATCTCCTCGATCTTCTTCGCCGTGCTGTTCCTGAACTTCTCCAGCATCATTCCGGGGTTGAACATCTCGTCGAACGCGCGCATCGGTATGCCGCTGGTGCTGGCCGTCGTCGCCTACCTGACGTTCAACTACGTCGGTATCAAGAAGTACGGCTTCCTGAAATACATGCGCTCGAGCATCGTGGTGCCGAATGTGCCTCCGGCACTGCACCTGCTGCTGATTCCGATCGAGTTCATCTCGACCTTCGTGCTCCGCCCCTTCACCATGACCGTCCGACTCATGGCGAACATGCTGGCCGGCCACATCATGCTGGTGCTGTTCTTCAGCGCCACTCAGTTCTTCCTGTTCGATGCCGTCCCCTGGATGAAGGTGTTCTCGCCGTTCTCGCTGCTCGCGGGTCTGGGCTTCACACTCTTCGAACTCCTGGTGATCTTCCTGCAGGCGTACGTGTTCGCGCTGCTGACCGCTGTGTACATCGGTCTCGCGCAGCACGCCGACTCACACTGACCGACCGGTACAACACAAAACCTGCCTTACACGCCGCCCGGCGGGTGGGCGACAGAAAGGGAATGAGACACACATGAGCACCTTCGCGACCCTGGCTGCAGACGCTGCTCCTACGGTTAAGGGCTACGGCGCCATCGGCTACGGCCTGGCCGCGATCGGCCCCGGCATCGGTGTAGGCATCGTGGTCGGTAAGGCCATCGAGGGCATCGCCCGTCAGCCCGAGCTGCAGGGCACCATCCGGACCACCATGTTCCTGGGTATCGCGTTCACCGAGGCCCTGGCACTGATCGGTCTCGTCGCCGGCTTCATTTTCTGATTCCGGCATAAGACTAGGAATCAACGATGAACAGCATGTATTTGCTCGCGGCCGAGGAGGATATCAATCCTCTCGTCCCGAAGACGTATGACATTTTCTGGTCTGCTGTCGTCTTCATCGTTATCGCTTTCGTCTTCGCCAAGTACGTGATTCCGCGCCTGACCAAGGTGCTGGACGAGCGCACGGAGAAGATCGAGGGCGGTATCGCCAAGGCGGAGGCCGTGCAGGCCGAGGCCCAGGCCACCCTGCAGCAGTACCAGGAGCAGCTGGCCGAGGCTCGCCTCGAGGCTGCGCGCATCCGTGAGGAGGCCCGCACGCAGGGCCAGACCATCCTCGCGCAGCTGCGTTCGGACGCACAGGCCGAGGCCGACCGCATTGTCGCCGCGGGTCACCATCAGCTGGAGGCACAGCGCCAGCAGATCGTGACCGAGCTGCGGTCCGAGCTCGGCCGTACCGCTGTCGATCTGGCCGAGAAGATCATCGGTCAGTCGGTGGCCGACGAGGCCAAGCAGTCGGCGTCGATCGACCGGTTCCTCTCGGAACTGGATTCGACCGCCGGCATCGGGGTCGGAAGGTAACGAACCGAAAGTGGGAAGCATGTACGCAGCGAGCCGCGAGGCGAGTTCCCGTGCGCGGGAAGCTCTTCGGTCCGCTCTGACCGGAAGCGACACAGTCGCGGCCACGACGGGCTCCGAACTGTTCGCCGTTGTCGCCGTCCTCGACGACCAGCGCTCGCTGCGTGTGGCGCTCGCGGATAAGTCGGTGTCCAGCTCCGCCCGTGCCGAGCTAGCCGAACGCCTCTTCAGCGGCAAGATCAGTGCGGCCACGCAGGCGGTGCTGATCACCGCGGTGGCCCAGGACTGGTCCCGTGCCCGCGATCTGGTCAACAGCCTGGTGCTGC
Organism: Nocardia sp. NBC_01327; assembly: GCF_035958815.1. Classification (NCBI taxonomy): domain Bacteria; kingdom Bacillati; phylum Actinomycetota; class Actinomycetes; order Mycobacteriales; family Nocardiaceae; genus Nocardia; species Nocardia sp. NBC_01327. Next base: position 1,911,391 of record NZ_CP108383.1, read on the forward strand.
TCGGCCGCGAAGCGCTGCTGCGCGCCGCGGAGGATCGCGGCCGCCTCGGCGCCGTCGAGGACGAGCTGTTCCGGCTGGGCCGGATCGTCGACGACAACCCCGATCTCGAGCAGGCACTCACCGATCACGGAAAGCCGGTCGCGGCCAAGCGTGAACTGGTGCAGCGACTGCTCACGGGCAAGGTCGAGGACATCACCCTGGAGCTGGTCCAGCAGGCCGTCGCTCGCAGCAAGAAGGGCGATATCGGCGAGGCTTTCGACCATCTGTCCGACCTGGCCGCATCGCTCCGGGACGAGATCGTGGCGCATGTTCGCTCCGCGTCGGCCCTGACGACGCAGCAGCGTGAGCAGCTCGCTGCTTCGCTGCAGCGAATCTACGACAAGCCCGTCACGGTGCACGTGCAGGAAGACCCGAGCCTGCTGGCCGGTGTCGTCGTGCGCGTGGGCGACGACGTGATCGACGGCAGCGCCGTCGGCCGACTGCAGCGCCTGCGCCAGTCCCTGGCCTGACAGCGCCATCAACACACCGACATTCGAGACCACAGCGAGAGCAGGAAGAACATGGCGGAGCTGACGATCTCCCCCGATGAGATCCGTAGCGCGATCGAGAGCTACACCCAGAGCTACACCCCGGAGACCTCCATCGAGGAAGTGGGTGTGGTCACCGACACCGGCGACGGTATCGCCCACATCAGCGGCCTCCCGTCCGCGATGTCCAATGAGCTGCTGGAATTCCCCGGCGGCAAGCTGGGCGTCGCGTTGAACCTGGAGGACACCGCGATCGGTGCCGTCATCCTGGGTGAGTTCGACACCATCGAGGAAGGCCAGCAGGTCCGCCGTACCGGCGACGTGCTCTCGGTCCCCGTGGGCGACAAGTTCCTCGGTCGCGTCATCAACCCGCTGGGCGCCCCCATCGACGGCCTCGGCGATATCGAAGCCGAAGAGCGTCGCGTGCTCGAGCTGCAGGCCGCCACCGTGCTGGAGCGCCAGCCCGTCGGCGAGCCGCTGGCCACCGGCATCACCGCGATCGACGCGCTGACCGCCATCGGCCGCGGCCAGCGTCAGCTCGTGATCGGCGACCGCAAGACCGGTAAGACCGCGGTCTGCATCGACGCCATCATCAACCAGAAGGCCAACTGGGCCACCGGCGATCCGACCAAGCAGGTGCGTTGCATCTACGTCGCGATCGGTCAGAAGGGTTCCACCATCGCGGGCGTCAAGGCTGCCCTCGAGGCGCACGGCGCGATGGAGTACACCACCATCGTCGCGGCCCCCGCGTCGGACTCCGCCGGCTTCAAATGGCTTGCGCCGTACACCGGTTCGGCCCTCGGCCAGCACTGGATGTACCAGGGCAAGCACGTTCTGATCGTATTCGACGACCTGTCGAAGCAGGCCGAGGCCTACCGCGCGATCTCGCTGCTGCTGCGCCGCCCGCCGGGCCGCGAGGCGTACCCGGGTGACGTCTTCTACCTGCACTCGCGTCTGCTGGAGCGTTGCGCCAAGCTGTCCGACGAGCTGGGCGCCGGTTCCATGACCGCGCTCCCGATCATCGAGACCAAGGCCAACGACGTGTCGGCGTTCATCCCGACCAACGTCATCTCCATCACCGATGGTCAGGTTTTCCTCGAGTCGGACCTGTTCAACAAGGGTGTGCGACCGGCTATCAACGTCGGTATCTCCGTCTCCCGTGTCGGTGGCGCCGCGCAGACCAAGGCCATGAAGCAGGTCGCCGGTTCGCTGCGTCTGGAGCTGGCCTCCTACCGCGAGCTGGAGGCGTTCTCCGCCTTCGCCTCCGATCTGGATGCGGCCTCGCTGGCGCAGCTGGAGCGCGGTGGCCGCTGGGTCGAGCTGCTCAAGCAGGACCAGTACGCCCCGGTCGCCGTCGAGGACCAGATCGTTTCGCTGTTCCTGGTCGACGCCGGCTACTACGACTCGGTGCCGGTGGGCGATATCCGCCGCTTCAACGGCGAGCTGCTCGAGTACCTGCACGGCTCCGTGCAGTCTTCCTTCGACGCCCTCCAGGGCGGCGCGAAGAAGATCGAGGGCGACGCCGCGGACGCGATCAAGGCCGCGACCGACAAGTTCAAGCAGGGCTACCTCGCTTCCGATGGCAGCCGTGTCGTGAACGAGGCCGAGGCCGGCAAGCTCGATCACGAAGAGGTCGAGTCGCTGTCCGTCACTCGTAAGCACGTCGAGAAGTAATCGGGCGAGCCAATGCGACTGTCTGACTTGACGAATGAAGGGAGTGTGAACCGCTAATGCCAAGCGTGCGCGAATTGCGCTCCCGCATTCGAAGTGTGAGTTCGATCAAAAAGATCACCAAGGCGCAGGAACTGATCGCGACCTCGCGAATCAGCAAGGCGCAGGCCCGGGTCGCGGCTGCCAAGCCGTACGCGGAGGAGATCACCAAGGTGCTCGCCGAATTGGCAAGCGCCAGTGGCAATCTCACGCATCCGCTGCTCACCGAGCGGCCGAACGCGCGTCGTGCCGCAGTCCTGGTGATCACCAGTGACCGCGGTATGTGCGGTGGTTACAACTCCAATGTGCTCAAGCGCACCGAAGAGTTGCTGACCCTGCTGCGCTCCGAGGGCAAAGAGCCCGTCCTGTACGTGATGGGCGCGAAGGGGCTGACCTTCTACACCTTCCGTCGCCGCGAGGTGAACGGTTCGTGGACCGGGTTCTCCCAGTCGCCCAATTACGTGGACGCGTCCTCCGCGTGCAACCACCTGGTCGAGGCGTTCATGGCGGGCGCCGACGGCGAGGTGCCGGCCCCGAATGGCGCAGGCACCATGGCCGGAGTCGACGAACTGCACATCGTCTACACGCGTTTCGTGTCGATGCTGTCGCAGGTCCCGGAGGTGCGCCGGTTGGCGCCCATCCAGGTGAGCTTCGTGGACGAGAACTACGAGCTGGGCGAAGACAGCTTCACGGATGGAAATTCGGATCCGGTCGCACAGTACGAGTTCGAGCCGGATGCAGATGTCCTGCTGGGCGCGCTGCTGCCGAAGTACATCAACACCCGGATTTATTCGTCGCTGCTCGATGCAGCGGCATCGGAGTCGGCTGCGCGCCGCACCGCGATGAAGGCGGCCACCGATAACGCTACGGATCTGGTGAATTCACTGACCCGTACCGCGAACTCGTTGCGCCAGGCCGGAATCACGCAGGAAATCACGGAAATCGTCGGCGGCGCAAACGCGCTCGCGGCGAACTCGGACCGCGACTAGAGCCGTAGGAAGAGAAGCAATGACCGCAGCTGTCACCAATGAAACACGGGTCGGCGCCGGCACTGGCCGCGTCTCCCGCGTGATCGGCCCCGTCGTGGACGTCGAGTTCCCGCGCGGGTCCATCCCCGAGCTTTACAACGCGCTGAACGTGGAGATCACCCTCCCGTCCGTCGCGAAGACCCTGACCCTCGAGGTCGCGCAGCACCTGGGCGACGGCATCGTGCGCACCATCTCGATGCAGCCGACCGACGGCCTGGTCCGTGGCGTCACCGTCACCGATACGGGCAAGCCGATCTCGGTTCCCGTCGGTGACGTCGTCAAGGGCCACGTGTTCAACGCCCTCGGCGATTGCCTGGACACCCCGGGCCTCGGCCGCGACGGCGAGCAGTGGGGCATCCACCGCCAGCCGCCCGCCTTCGACCAGCTCGAGGGTAAGACCGAGATCCTGGAAACGGGCGTCAAGGTCATCGACCTGCTCACCCCGTACGTCAAGGGTGGAAAGATCGGCCTGTTCGGTGGCGCCGGCGTCGGCAAGACCGTGCTGATCCAGGAGATGATCACCCGTATCGCTCGCGAGTTCTCCGGCACCTCGGTGTTCGCGGGCGTCGGCGAGCGTACTCGTGAGGGCACCGACCTCCACCTGGAAATGGAAGAGATGGGCGTCCTTCAGGACACCGCCCTCGTCTTCGGCCAGATGGACGAGCCGCCGGGCACGCGTATGCGCGTCGCCCTGTCGGCCCTGACCATGGCGGAGTACTTCCGCGATGTGCAGAACCAGGACGTGTTGCTCTTCATCGACAACATCTTCCGGTTCACCCAGGCCGGCTCCGAGGTCTCGACCCTGTTGGGCCGCATGCCTTCTGCCGTCGGTTACCAGCCGACCCTGGCGGACGAGATGGGTCAGCTCCAGGAGCGGATCACCTCGACCCGTGGCCGTTCGATCACCTCGATGCAGGCGATCTACGTCCCCGCCGACGACTACACCGACCCGGCGCCGGCGACCACCTTCGCCCACCTGGATGCGACGACCGAGCTTTCGCGCCCGATCTCGCAGAAGGGCATCTACCCGGCCGTCGACCCGCTGACCTCGACCTCTCGTATTCTCGAGGCGTCGATCGTCGGCGATCGGCACTTCTTCGTGGCCAACGAGGTCAAGCGGATCCTGCAGAAGTACAAGGAACTGCAGGACATCATCGCCATCCTCGGTATGGACGAGCTCTCCGAAGGCGACAAGGTCCTCGTGGGCCGTGCCCGTCGTCTGGAGAAGTTCCTGGGTCAGAACTTCATCGTCGCCGAGAAGTTCACCGGCCAGGAAGGTTCGGTCGTTCCGCTGGAGCAGACCATCGACGACTTCGACCGCGTCTGCAAGGGCGAGTTCGATCACCTGCCCGAGCAGGCGTTCAACTCTTGCGGTGGCCTGGATGACGTCGAGGCCGCTGCGAAGAAGATCGCCGGGAAGTAGTCACCCATGGCAGATATGTCAGTTGATCTGGTCGCTGTCGAGCGATCGCTGTGGTCGGGGCGGGCGAGTTTCGTCTCCGCGCAGACCACGGAGGGTGAGATCGGCATCCTGGCCGGCCACGAACCGCTGCTCGGCCAGCTGGTCGAGGGCGGCACGGTGACCATCGTGTCCGACAACGACGAGCGCATCGTCGCGGCCGTGCACGGCGGATTCTTCTCGGTCACCGCCACTTCGGTGCGCGTGCTCGCCGAATCCGCCGAGTTCGCAGGCGATATCGACGAGGCGGCCGCCAAGGCCGTGCTCGCCGACGCCGATGCGGACCCGGCCGCGCGGGCCATCGCCGAGGGTCAGGTTCGTGCACTGCAAAAGGCCGCCGAGGCCTGAGTTTTCATTCGGCAAATGAGCGGCGGCTCTGGGAAATATCCCAGGGCCGCCGTTCTTTTCGTTTATACTCACACCGGGTTTACACTCACAGCGGCTGCGGATTGTGATCTGAACCATTCCGCGATGTTTCGGCTATTTCAGCACTTTCAGCTTTACCTCAATGAGTTGGCGCAGCGCGGTCTCGCCCGGGTAGAAGCGGGTGTGGCCTCGCCACGATGAGCGAGGGGTGAATGAACGGGCTTCGGATAAGCAGATGGATGGTCGCCGCGGTGGCAGTCGTGGTGGGCATCGGATTCTTTTCACCGGGGGCGGCGATGGCCGACACCATCGTTCCGCTGCCGGACGGTCATATCGAGGGACCGGGTGTGAAAATCACGAGTGTCGGTGAGCGAGCGATCATTTCGCCGTCGCTGGCCTCGAACGGAGCCGGCCGCTCGGCCTGGCTCAGCGGCACCGTGACCGCCGAAGTGGTGACGCCGGACGGAGTCGTCGGCCCGAACAACGGCCCTCAGAATTTTCCCGGTACGAACGACTCGAGCACGCACAACACGTCCAACCTCACGGTGGGGTACGTCGTGGGATGTCAGGTGTCGCTCGGCGCGCTGAGCGCCAACTCGTCCTTCACGATCAGCGCGACACCGAGTTTGTCCGGCGGATTCAGCTTTCCGCTGTCACCCGGTCAGGTGAAGTGGGTGCTGATCAACTACCTCGAATTGATCAAGAGCGACACCTATCAGATGCAGTACCAGGACATTCCGATGGATATCCAGGGCTGCGGCGGATATGCGCAGGCGCGCCAGTTCTCGGTGGTCGAGATCATCGGTGCGGACTACGCCAAGGTGACGCTCTACGGCCAGCCGTTCAGTCTCGGCTGACGTCTCGACAGGGCTTTTTCAGGACTCCGACGCGAAGGGATCGCATGTTCGGCACGAATGGGAATCTGTGGGGCGGAAGGCTTTTCGGGGCAGCGCTGGTTTCGCTGGCGATTTCCGGCATCCACGCACCGGCAACGGCCGCGGCGGACACGTTCATTCCGCTGCCCGGCGGCGTGATCTCGCGGACACTGCCGGACGGTACCGTCGTCACGCTCCGCATCGACGGGGAATCTGCGAAGATCAACCCGTCGATGGGGGACACACCGCTGCATCGCAATGTGTGGGTGACCGGGCGCGGGAGCGTGGACCTCGACGGCCCGAGCGCCGCGACCGCGACGATCAAGATTTCGCCCGGCTATGTGGTGGGTTGCCAGGTGGACATCTCCTCGTTCGCCGAGAGCGGGAACGCGAGTGAATCGGCGACGGTGGGCAATTCGGGTATCGCCCCGCAGGCGCCCTCGGAGGGGCTGGGCGGCGGCATCACGCTGGCGCCCGGGCAGGCGGTCGGGCAGTTCATGCTGGACCTGGAGAAGCCGGACGACTACGGCCAGGAATCGCATAAGCGCTACAACAAGACGCTCGGCCCGCATGCCAGCGTCACCTGGATCGACGAGACCTTCGCGATCAACGGTTGCGGCGGTTACGCACAGGCACGATCCTTCGTCCTCGCCGAAATCGACACCACAACCTTCATGGGGAACATGGCCCTCTGGGGTGAGCCCTTCACCATGGGCTGAACAGGGCATACGTCACATTAGGTGGATGGCCGGACTCCGCGTTCTCGCGGTCGCTAGTATCGACCGAACACGGGGTCCGGCCGCTGGCCGATTCGTGAAAGACACCCGAGGCTGATGTGAAGGGATGGAGCAGCATTGCGAACCGGAATGGTGGTGCTGATCATTCTGGTGCTGTTGCTTGTCGGTTTGGCTCTGGCCTCGACATATCGCCTTGTCATGCTGCGTCGCGGTGGTACCGCCGCACTCCTGCGCACCCTGCCGGTCCGCGGGCACGGCGCGGGCTGGCGGCACGGCCTGATCCGCTACGGCGAGGACAACCTCGTCTTCTACAAACTCTCCAGCCTCAAGCTGGGTCCGGACTGCACGATCAGCCGCCTGGGCATCGAGGTGGCCAGCGGTCGCCGCGCCCCCGAGGGCGATGAGTTCGACATCATGAACGACGAGGCCATCATCAATGTCTCCGACGGCGAGGGCAGCTATGAGCTGGCGCTCGACCGCGGCGCCCTGGCCGCCTTCCTCTCCTGGGTGGAATCGCGCCCGTCGGAGCGCATCCGCCGCCGGCGGTGAGTAAGACGAGCGTTGCCGATCGACTCCGGTGACCCGCGGATAGTGTGGACCCCGTGAGCGTTCACCTGACGAGGATTTACACGCGGACCGGCGATGACGGAACCACGGGACTCAGCGATTTCTCGCGGGTGTCGAAGACCGATCCGCGACTGATGGCCTACGCCGACTGTGACGAGGCCAATGCGGCGCTCGGTGTCGCGATCGCACTCGGGTCTCCCGGCGATCGCATTCTGCGCGTGCTGCGCACCATCCAGAACGACCTCTTCGACGCGGGCGCGGATCTGTCGACCCCCGTTGTCGCGGAACCGAAGTACGCGCCGCTGCGGATCACGCAGCCGTACATCGATCGCCTCGAGAAATGGTGCGATGAGTTCAATGAGCCTCTGGCGCCGTTGAATTCGTTCATTCTGCCCGGCGGCACACCGCTCGCCGCGCTGTTGCACACGGCGCGCACCGTGGCGCGACGCGCCGAGCGATCGGCGTGGGCCGCCGTCGACGCGCATCCCGAGGACACCAGCGCGCTGCCGGCGAAATACCTGAACCGACTCTCCGACCTGCTGTTCATCCTCGGCCGGGTCGCCAACCCCGACGGCGACATCCTTTGGCGCCCGGGCGGAGAGGCCACGAGCGAGGGTGCGGACCACTAGGCTGACCCCCGTGAGTGAACGGTTTCTGGTGACCGGGGGCAGCAGGCTCGTCGGTGAGGTCGCGGTAGGCGGCGCGAAGAACAGCGTCCTCAAGCTGATGGCCGCCGCGCTGCTGGCCGAGGGTACGACCACCATCACCAACTGCCCGGACATCCTGGATGTGCCGTTGATGGCGGAGGTGCTGCGCGGTCTCGGCTGCGATGTCACGGTGGACACCGGGACGGTGACGATCGTGACGCCGGCAGAACCCAAGTACCACGCGGACTTTCCGGCGGTCACCCAGTTCCGCGCCTCGGTCTGCGTGCTCGGTCCGCTGATGGCGCGCTGCAAGCGCGCGGTGGTGGCGCTGCCCGGTGGTGATGCCATCGGTTCGCGGCCGCTCGATATGCATCAGCAGGGACTGCGCCTGCTCGGCGCGACCAGCGAGATCGAGCACGGCTGCCTGGTGGCCCGTGCCGATCAGCTGCAGGGCGCGCGGATTCGTCTCGATTTCCCGTCGGTGGGCGCGACCGAGAACATCCTGATGGCGGCGGTGCTCGCCGAGGGTGAGACGGTCATCGACAATGCCGCGCGGGAACCGGAGATCGTCGATCTCTGCACCATGCTGGCGCGCATGGGCGCGATCATCTCCGGTGCGGGCACCTCGGTCCTGACCATCGACGGTGTGGACAAGCTCTCGCCCACCACACACCGTGTGATCGGCGATCGCATCGTCGCCGCGACCTGGGGTATCGCCGCGGCCATGACCCAGGGTGATGTGCGGGTCACGGGTATCAACCCCAAGCACCTCTCACTGGTGCTGGACAAGCTGCGTTCCGCCGGCGCGCGAATCTCGTTCGAACCGGACGGTTTCCGCGTCGTGCAGTCGGAGAGACCGCGTGCGGTGAACTTCTCGACCCTGCCGTTCCCGGGTTTCCCGACCGACCTGCAGCCCATGGCCATCGGCCTGGCCGCGATCGCGGACGGCACCTCGATGATCACCGAGAACATTTTCGAAGCGCGCTTCCGCTTCGTGGAAGAGATGATCCGGCTGGGTTCCGATGCCCGCACCGATGGGCATCACGCTGTGGTGCGCGGCATTCCGCGGTTGTCGAGCGCGCCGGTCTGGTCTTCGGACATTCGCGCCGGCGCGGGTTTGGTGCTCGCGGGTCTGGTCGCCGACGGGGTGACCGAAGTGCACGATGTCTTCCACATCGACCGGGGCTACCCGGAATTCGTGGAGAACCTGCGCTCGCTCGGGGCCGAGATCGAGCGCGTCGGCTCCGATTGACGGTTCACGATGATGGTTGACGGGGGTGAGTCCGCGGCCAACACAGGGTGAACTCGAGCCGGCATTCGCGAAAAACGCTCCTGAACAGCCGATTTGACATGCGAATGACCAACACGTAACTTTATTCGAGTCAGAGCGACACGGACACCAACCCGGACCGAAAGGTCAGGGACACGAGGTTGGACGGCGAGCGCCTGATGCTCACACGGTTCTCCTGATCAGCGGATTTGGTTCTGCTGTGCTGGGCGAGCTAAGCTTTGAAAGCAGCCGCAGAGATCAACCGGGACAAAGAGCCCGTGAGATTCTGCGTGCGTGTGTTCTTTGAGAACTCAATAGTGTGTCGATGAATGTCAGTGCCAATATTATTATTGGTTCCGGCTTCTCATACCCCCCGGTTGAGAGGTCGGACATTTAGTCAGCAAATACTTTTTTGCTGGCGTTTTGTTTTGCCATGGTTTTCGGACTCTGGTTAATTCTTCCGATTGCATCCGTAAGGATGGAGTTGAGAGTCTTCAACGGAGAGTTTGATCCTGGCTCAGGACGAACGCTAGCGGCGTGCTTAACACATGCAAGTCGAGCGGTAAGGCCCTTCGGGGTACACGAGCGGCGAACGGGTGAGTAACACGTGGGTGATCTGCCTCGCACTCTGGGATAAGCCTGGGAAACTGGGTCTAATACCGGATATGACTTTCGGATGCATGTTCGAAGGTGGAAAGATTTATCGGTGCGAGATGGGCCCGCGGCCTATCAGCTTGTTGGTGGGGTAACGGCCCACCAAGGCGACGACGGGTAGCCGACCTGAGAGGGTGACCGGCCACACTGGGACTGAGACACGGCCCAGACTCCTACGGGAGGCAGCAGTGGGGAATATTGCACAATGGGCGAAAGCCTGATGCAGCGACGCCGCGTGGGGGATGACGGCCTTCGGGTTGTAAACCCCTTTTGACAGGGACGAAGCGCAAGTGACGGTACCTGTAGAAGAAGCACCGGCCAACTACGTGCCAGCAGCCGCGGTAATACGTAGGGTGCGAGCGTTGTCCGGAATTACTGGGCGTAAAGAGCTTGTAGGCGGTCTGTCACGTCTTCTGTGAAAACTTGGGGCTCAACCTTAAGCTTGCAGGGGATACGGGCAGACTAGAGTACTTCAGGGGAGACTGGAATTCCTGGTGTAGCGGTGAAATGCGCAGATATCAGGAGGAACACCGGTGGCGAAGGCGGGTCTCTGGGAAGTAACTGACGCTGAGAAGCGAAAGCATGGGTAGCAAACAGGATTAGATACCCTGGTAGTCCATGCCGTAAACGGTGGGTACTAGGTGTGGGTTTCCTTCCACGGGATCCGTGCCGTAGCTAACGCATTAAGTACCCCGCCTGGGGAGTACGGCCGCAAGGCTAAAACTCAAAGGAATTGACGGGGGCCCGCACAAGCGGCGGAGCATGTGGATTAATTCGATGCAACGCGAAGAACCTTACCTGGGTTTGACATACACCGGAAAGCCGTAGAGATACGGCCCCCCTTGTGGTCGGTGTACAGGTGGTGCATGGCTGTCGTCAGCTCGTGTCGTGAGATGTTGGGTTAAGTCCCGCAACGAGCGCAACCCTTATCTTATGTTGCCAGCGCGTAATGGCGGGGACTCGTGAGAGACTGCCGGGGTCAACTCGGAGGAAGGTGGGGACGACGTCAAGTCATCATGCCCCTTATGTCCAGGGCTTCACACATGCTACAATGGCCGGTACAGAGGGCTGCGATACCGCGAGGTGGAGCGAATCCCTTAAAGCCGGTCTCAGTTCGGATCGGGGTCTGCAACTCGACCCCGTGAAGTTGGAGTCGCTAGTAATCGCAGATCAGCAACGCTGCGGTGAATACGTTCCCGGGCCTTGTACACACCGCCCGTCACGTCATGAAAGTCGGTAACACCCGAAGCCGGTGGCCTAACCCTTGTGGAGGGAGCCGTCGAAGGTGGGATTGGCGATTGGGACGAAGTCGTAACAAGGTAGCCGTACCGGAAGGTGCGGCTGGATCACCTCCTTTCTAAGGAGCACATCTACGCAACGCTCTCCGAAAAGTCGGACGAGAATGCGTCAGAGACCGTTTAGTCCCCATATGTGGGACTGCGGACGCTCATGGGTGGAACACTGACAAGCTTCATCGCACATGGTTTCGGCTCAGTCCGAAATCGTGGTGAATATATCGACACACTGTTGGGTCCTGAAAGAATAGACGCGAGTCTTTCTTTCCAGGCAAGATAACGACGAGATTGACCCTTCGGTCATACCGCGGAACTCACAAGGTTTCGGTCTGGTGCCGAGTACAGGTTGTCTTTCTCGTGTGTTGTTTGAGAACTGCACAGTGGACGCGAGCATCTTTGTTAGTAAGTGTGTAAGAGCGTACGGTGGATGCCTTGGCACCAGGAGCCGATGAAGGACGTAGGAGGCTGCGATAAGCCTCGGGGAGCTGTCAACCGAGCTGAGATCCGAGGATGTCCGAATGGGGAAACCCAGCACGAGTGATGTCGTGTTACCCGCGCCTGAATATATAGGGCGTGTGGAGGGAACGTGGGGAAGTGAAACATCTCAGTACCCACAGGAAGAGAAAACAACAGTGATTCCGTGAGTAGTGGCGAGCGAAAGCGGAAGAGGCTAAACCAGGAGCGTGTGATAGCCGGCAGGCGTTGCGTTCTTGGGGTTGTGGGACCTACTTTCTCATCACTGCCGTGATGGGCAACAGTCAGAAAAGAATGCGTTAGTCGAATTGGTCTGGGACGGCCAACCGTAGACGGTGAGAGTCCGGTAGACGAAAACGTGTTCTCTGTTGTAGTAGGCACCCGAGTAGCAGCGGGCCCGTGAAATCTGCTGTGAATCTGTCGGGACCACCCGATAAGCCTGAATACTACCTGGTGACCGATAGCGGACTAGTACCGTGAGGGAAAGGTGAAAAGTACCCCGGGAGGGGAGTGAAATAGTACCTGAAACCGTGCGCTTACAATCCGTCAGAGCCTTCGAACTTGTTCGTGGGGTGATGGCGTGCCTTTTGAAGAATGAGCCTGCGAGTCATCGGTGTGTGGCGAGGTTAACCCGTGTGGGGTAGCCGTAGCGAAAGCGAGTCCGAATAGGGCGAACTCTAGTCGCACACTATGGACCCGAAGCGGAGTGATCTACCCATGGCCAGGGTGAAGCGACGGTAAGACGTCGTGGAGGCCCGAACCCACTTAGGTTGAAAACTGAGGGGATGAGTTGTGGGTAGGGGTGAAAGGCCAATCAAACTCCGTGATAGCTGGTTCTCCCCGAAATGCATTTAGGTGCAGCGTCACGTGTTTCACACCGGAGGTAGAGCTACTGGATGGCCTAGGGGGCCCACAAGCTTACCGAAGTCAGCCAAACTCCGAATGCCGGTGTGTGAGAGCGTGGCAGTGAGACTGCGGGGGATAAGCTTCGTAGTCGAGAGGGAAACAGCCCAGATCGCCGGCTAAGGCCCCTAAGCGTGTACTAAGTGGAAAAGGATGTGGGGTCGCGAAGACAACCAGGAGGTTGGCTTAGAAGCAGCCACCCTTGAAAGAGTGCGTAATAGCTCACTGGTCAAGTGATCCTGCGCCGACAATGTAGCGGGGCTCAAGTACACCGCCGAAGCCGCGGCATTCAGACATTATCCCGCCTTCGGGCCAGGAGTCTGGATGGGTAGGGGAGCGTCGTATGGCCAGGGAAGCGGCGGAGTGATCCAGCCGTGGAGGCCATGCGAGTGAGAATGCAGGCATGAGTAGCGAAAGACGAGTGAGAAACTCGTCCGCCGAATGACCAAGGGTTCCTGGGCCAGGTTAATCCGCCCAGGGTGAGTCGGGACCTAAGGCGAGGCCGACAGGCGTAGTCGATGGACAACGGGTTGATATTCCCGTACCCGTGTATCCGCGCCCAATGGCGAATCTAGTGTGCTAACTGTCCAAAAGTTTCCTTATCTCACCTTCGGGTGCGAGGGGGAATGGCTGCACAGGACCCTGCTGGTAGTAGTCAAGCGATGGGGTGACGCAGGAAGGTAGCTGGGCCCGGTAATGGTTGTCCGGGTGTAAGCCTGTAGGGCGTTGTGTAGGCAAATCCGCACAACATATAGCCTGAGAGGTGATGCGTAGCCGATTGAGGCGAATTCAGTGATCCTATGCTGCCGAGAAAAGCCTCTAGCGAGCTGGTACATGGCCCGTACCCCAAACCGACACAGGTGGTCAGGTAGAGAATACTAAGGCGATCGAGATAACTGTGGTTAAGGAACTCGGCAAAATACCTCCGTAACTTCGGGAGAAGGAGGGCCTTGTCTGGTGAACGGACTTGCTCCGGGAGCTGGGTGAGGTCGCAGAGACCAGTGAGAAGCGACTGTTTACTAAAAACACAGGTCCGTGCGAAGTCGTAAGACGATGTATACGGACTGACGCCTGCCCGGTGCCGGAAGGTTAAGAGGACCGGTTAGCCCTTTGGGGCGAAGCTGAGAATTTAAGCCCCGGTAAACGGCGGTGGTAACTATAACCATCCTAAGGTAGCGAAATTCCTTGTCGGGTAAGTTCCGACCTGCACGAATGGCGTAACGACTTCTCAGCTGTCTCAACCACAGACTCGGCGAAATTGCATTACGAGTAAAGATGCTCGTTACGCGCGGCAGGACGAAAAGACCCCGGGACCTTCACTATAGCTTGGTATTGGTGTTCGGTACGGTTTGTGTAGGATAGGTGGGAGACTGTGAAGCGGGCACGCCAGTGTTCGTGGAGTCATCGTTGAAATACCACTCTGATCGTATTGGACTTCTAACCTCGGACCATGATCTGGTTCAGGGACAGTGCCTGGTGGGTAGTTTAACTGGGGCGGTTGCCTCCCAAAATGTAACGGAGGCGCCCAAAGGTTCCCTCAGCCTGGTTGGCAATCAGGTGTCGAGTGCAAGTGCACAAGGGAGCTTGACTGTGAGACCGACAGGTCGAGCAGGGACGAAAGTCGGGACTAGTGATCCGGCACCGGCAAGTGGAAGCGGTGTCGCTCAACGGATAAAAGGTACCCCGGGGATAACAGGCTGATCTTCCCCAAGAGTCCATATCGACGGGATGGTTTGGCACCTCGATGTCGGCTCGTCGCATCCTGGGGCTGGAGTAGGTCCCAAGGGTTGGGCTGTTCGCCCATTAAAGCGGCACGCGAGCTGGGTTTAGAACGTCGTGAGACAGTTCGGTCTCTATCCGCCGCGCGCGTCAGAAACTTGAGGAAGGCTGTCCCTAGTACGAGAGGACCGGGACGGACGAACCTCTGGTGTGCCAGTTGTCCTGCCAAGGGCACGGCTGGTTTGCTACGTTCGGAAGGGATAACCGCTGAAAGCATCTAAGCGGGAAGCCTGTTCCAAGATGAGGTTTCTCACCTACTTGATAGGTTAAGGCCCCCAACAGACCATTGGGTTGATAGGCAGGAACTGGAAGCCCGGTAACGGGTGCAGGTGACCTGTACTAATAGGCCGAGGACTTACCAACAAAGAAGCTACGCGTCCACTGTGCGGTATCTGAAACAACACACAGATCACCGTTCCCAAGGAAGACTTGGGTGCTCGAGGGATTCGCCCTCGAACTCCTCTTCTTCCCGCGGAACGCGGGATCGGTGACAGTTTCATAGAGTTACGGCGGCTATAGCGGTGGGGAAACGCCCGGTCCCATTCCGAACCCGGAAGCTAAGGCCACCTGCGCCGATGGTACTGCACTCGACAGGGTGTGGGAGAGTAGGACACCGCCGGAACATCATTCGCGAAACCCCCTGACTTCGGTCAGGGGGTTTTGTCGTTTCTGTACCCTTGCGCCCCTTCGGCATTCGCTGGAGGGGTTTTGTCATATCTGCCTGTTTGAACTGCCCGGATCGGGGCATTCGGCGTTTATCCGGTCCTGTTCACAGAATCTTCTCGAGCAACTGCTAGGCAGCGCAGAGGGGTTCCGTGGATCATGGAGTGGAGTCGTAAGGAAGGTAGACGCATGGTGCTGATGTCCGCTCCGGACGCTGAGCTGTCGCTCGATTCGGTCGAGCTACCGCGTTCGCGCTGGCGTCGCCTGTTCCTACCGGTGACTTACAGCTATGCGGCCGTACTGGTTTCGGTGACGATCATGCTCTCCGTACTCAGTGAGGCGACGCAGAACCGGGTGGTGCTGCATGCCAGCACGAATCTGCACAATCTGTGGCGCGGCCGGTTCGGGACCCTGCTGTCCAGTGCGCTGGTGATCGGCGACGGCTGGAATGCCGCGGTGGTCATCATCCCGCTACTGATCTGTCTGCTGGTGCTCGCCGAGAAGCGCTTCGGTGCGGTCCGGCTGCTGTGGATCTTCTTCGCCGGCCATATCGGTGCGACGCTTCTGGTGGCCGCGGGCCTGTGGGTGGCGGTCGCGGCGAACTGGCTGCCCTTCGATATCACCCAGGTCGCGGATGTCGGTGTCAGCTACGGCGCCATCGCGTTGATCGGATCCTTCATCGCCGTGGTGCCGGCGCGCTGGGTGCCGACGTGGGCGATCGTCTGGCTGATGGTCGCGGTGACCGGTGTGATCATGGGCCGCACTTTCACGAATGTCGGTCACCTGGTGGCGGTGTCGATCGGTCTGGCGGCCGGGTACTGGCTGGTGCGTTCTGGCCGATCCGAGCTGCGCCGGCTGCACGGGTGGGAGGCGGGTTTGCTCGTTGCTGCCTCGGTGCTCGGCTATGTCGTGCTTGTCGGTTGATCTCTACTGTTCGCTGCAGCTCACAGCGATTTAACGAAACCAGAACACAGCGCTGGGACCATTAGCCCCGAAGATGGAAGCCGCGGAGCGTAAGCCGCGGTTTCGGATTGAGGGAGATGCTCATGGTCGAGATTTATATGGCCGAACGAGCATCACGCCGTTGGCTGCCGGTGACTGTCGGATATGTCTTCCTGCTTGTTGTCATCACCATGGTGCTGGCCGCAGACAACGAGTCCGATGCGGAGCGGGTGATCGCACAGTCCAGTACCAATCTGCACAATCTGCTGAACGGCCATGTGGGAACGCTGTTCTCCAGCGCCTTCGTCATAGGCGATACGGATTCGGCGTTGACGAGCGTCCCGCTGTTCGCCTGCCTGCTGGCACTGGTGGAATTGCGCCTGGGCGCACTGCATACCGTGCGCATCTTCCTGACCGGCCATATCGGCGCGACTTTGGTGGTGGCCGTTGGTCTTTGGGTCGCGGTGTCACAGCACTGGCTGCCGGCGAGCGTCGATTTCGCGGAGGATGTCGGCATCAGCTACGGCGCCATGGCGCTCTTCGGCTCGCTGGTCGCGCTTGTCCCGGAGAAGTTCCAGGTCGTGTGGGCCACGGTGTGGCTGGCGATCGCGGTGGAAGGCGTGGTCGGTGGCGAGACCTTCACGAATGTGGGGCATCTGGTGTCGTACTGCATCGGTCTGGCGATCGGTGTGGTGATGATCAATCGCGGTGTATCGATGCGGCACCGGCCGACGGCGCTGGACCTGGTCCTGCTGTCCTGCGCGGGTTTGCTTGCGGGCACCTTCATGTCGGCGTGACCCGGGGCGTCCCCTAGAGTGCTTGGGTGCGCCTTGTGATTGCTCGATGCCAGGTCGATTACGTTGGCCGTCTGACCGCCCACCTCCCGATGGCTCGCCGCCTGCTCCTGATGAAGGCGGACGGCTCGGTGCTGGTGCACTCCGACGGCGGTTCCTACAAACCGCTGAACTGGATGAGCCCGCCCTGCTGGATGGAGGAGCGCGTCTCGGAAACGGATGCGGCGCAGCAGCTTTGGGTGGTGACCAATAAGGCCGGCGAAGAGCTGCGCATCACCGTCGAGGATATCGAGCTCGATTCCAAGCATGAGCTCGGCGTGGATCCGGGACTGATCAAGGACGGCGTCGAGGCGCATCTGCAGGAGTTGCTGGCCGAACACATTCACACCCTCGGCGCCGGATACTCGCTCATTCGCCGCGAGTACATGACCGCCATCGGCCCGGTGGACATCCTGTGCCGCGATGCCGACGGTTCGACGGTCGCGGTGGAGATCAAGCGCCGCGGTGATATCGACGGCGTCGAGCAGCTGACCCGGTATCTGGAACTGCTGAACCGTGATCCGCTGCTCGCCCCGGTCGCCGGCGTCTTCGCGGCCCAGCAGATCAAGCCGCAAGCCAAGACGCTCGCCAACGACCGTGGGATCCGGTGTCTGACACTGGACTACAACGCGCTACGCGGCACCGAGAGCGACGAATTCCGGCTGTTCTAGGGTTGAAGCATGCCCCGCCGGAAACCCCGCCCCAAGGATTCCCAGGCGCGGTCCCACGGGGACCGGCGTCCCCTGGGTGATGTCTTCGGCCGCACGGAGGACGGTCCCGCCGGCGACGAGACCTATATGGTCCGCACCATCCCCGGCAATCGGGCCACCAAGATCTACCGCTGCCCCGGCTGCGACCACGAAATCCCGCCCGGCGTAGCCCATATCGTCGCGTGGCCCGCCTACGGCGGCGAGGACGACCGCCGGCACTGGCACACCGGTTGCTGGAAGGGCCGCCACACCCGGGGCATCACCCGCCGCTGGTCCTGACGGCCCGGGAGCGGTCCGGACCCGGAATTCGGTACGTGGACAACGCTTCCGGCGGTGTACGGGCCGATGAGGGCATTAGGAAGGCCGCCCCCAGTCGGGAGCGGCCTTCAGGTTTACGGGTGTCGCCCGGTATGGGTATTAGCCGGAGATGTCGGCGTTCTCGCGCTCTTCGTCGACGATGTCGTCTTCACGGGAGTCGGAGATGGCCTTGCGGCTGCCCTTGTTCAGCGAGCGCTGCTCGGGGGCGCCGTCGAGCAGTTCGCTCTCACGGTTGACGGCGGCGAGCATGGCCGGGACGGAGTCGAGCTGGCCGCGAATGCCGAGCAGCTGCGCGAGGACACGACCACGCAGGACGCGCATCTCCTCGGCAAGTTCCTTGGCGTGCGCGATCTTCCGATCGGCGGTGTTGGTCGCCGAGGAGATGAGGCGGTTGGCCTCGTCCGTGGCGTCCTTGATGCGCTGGGCGGCCTCGGCGCGCGAGGTGGCCTCGAGCTCCTCCATGGCGCGGGTGAGCTTGGTGCGGCGCTCGGCCATGGTGACCTCGAAGTCCTGCTGCGCGGCCTTGCGCTTGGCCTCGGACTCCTTGGTGAGGCGATCGGCTTCGGCGTTGGCGGCCTCGACGATCTTGTTGGCTTCGGAGCGGGCGTTGGCGAGGGTCTGCTCGAACTCGATCTCGAGCGCCTCGCGCTTCTCCTTGGTCTCGGAGAGGAGCGATTCGTACTTACCGCGCATCTCGGTCGCCTGCTGCTCGGCGATCGAGATCATCTCGGCGGCCTCGGCCTGGGCCTGCGCGCGCACCTCGGAAGCCTCGTCGGAAGCCAGGCGCAGCATGCGAGAGATACGGTCCGACATGCCTTCCGCGGTGGTCGGCGGCACGGAGAGGCGGTCGACCTCCTTACGGAGCTCGTCGATCTCGTCGCGGGCGTCCTCCAGCTGGGCCGCCAGGTTGCGGGCCTGAGCAGCGGCGGCATCGCGGTCGGTTGCGGTGACCCTTAGCTCGGCGTCGAAACGGTCGAAGTAGTTACGCACCTCGTCACGGTCATAGCCCTTCCGCACGACGGTAAAGGGCAGTGCAACGAAGCGATTACGATCGGGCTCAGTGGACGACATGGCACACAAACTACAGCCTGTCGACCACTGATGGTGACCCGACCGCGAATGTTGTTACAGCCTCTTTAGGGTCGCTGATCTCGGTACTAGTGGGTAGTTTTCGCTGCCGGTTCGACGAGTTCGACCAGCACACCGCCAGCATCCTTCGGGTGGATGAAGTTGATGCGGGAATTGGCTGTGCCAGGGCGCGGAGCCTCGTACAGCAAACGCAAGCCCCGTGAACGCAGATACGTGGAGACAGCCTCGATATCGGTGACTCGGTAGGCGAGCTGCTGCAGGCCAGGACCGTTTCGGTCGATGAACTTGGCGATCGTGGAGTCCTCGTTGAGCGGTGCCAGCAACTGCAGGGCAACGGATCCCGCGGGCGCGGCCGCGTAGGACAGCATCGCCTCGTGCACACCCTGGGCGGCATTGATCTCGCGATGTGTCTCCACCATCCCGAGATTCTCCCGATACCAGGCGACGGCCGTATCGAGATCCGGAACCGCGATGCCGACGTGATCGACGGCGGTGATGTATTCGGCGGGGAGGAATTCGGTGTTCTCGGTGCTACTCACACCTCGAACGGTAGCGCGCACCTGGGGAAGGCCGCCCGGGTCGGTCGGGTTACCTTTGAGTAGGGCTCCGATGGTTGGCGGAGCCACGACATCCGACGTAAGCGAGGCACATCGTGACCACCACCGTCATCGTCTCCGGCGCGCGCACCCCGATGGGGAAGCTGCTCGGTTCGCTGAAGGATTTCAGCGGCTCCGATCTCGGCGGTATCGCCATCAAGGCCGCCCTGGAGAAGGGTGGGGTCGCCCCTGAGCAGGTCGATTACGTGATCATGGGCCAGGTTCTGACCGCGGGCGCCGGTCAGATCCCGGCCCGGCAGGCCGCAGCGGCCGCCGGGATTCCGATGGATGTCCCGGCGCTGACCGTCAACAAGGTGTGCCTGTCCGGCATCAATGCGATCGCCCTGGCGGATCAGCTGATTCGCGCCGGTGAGTACGAGATCGTGGTGGCCGGCGGCCAGGAATCCATGACCCGCGCGCCGCACATGCTGGAGAAGAGCCGCGAGGGCTTCAAGTACGGCGATGTCACCCTGCGCGACCATATGGCCTACGACGGCCTGCACGACGTTTTCACCGACCAGGCCATGGGCCTGCTCACCGAGCAGCAGAACGACACCGAAACCGTCACCCGGGCAGAGCAGGACGCCTTCGCGGCCGCTTCGCACCAGCGTGCCGCCGCCGCGTGGAAGAACGGCCTCTTCGACGACGAGGTCGTGCCGGTCGCCATCCCGCAGCGCAAGGGCGATCCGATCCAGTTCGCCACCGATGAGGGCATTCGCGCCGACACCACCGTGGAGTCGCTGAGCAAGCTGCGCCCGGCCTTCCGCAAGGACGGCACCATCACCGCCGGTTCCGCCTCGCCCATCTCCGACGGCGCGGCCGCCGTGGTCGTCATGAGCAAGGAGAAGGCCGAGTCGCTGGGTCTGTCCTGGATCGCCGAGATCGGCGCGGCCGGCGTGGTCGCCGGACCGGACTCCACCCTGCAGGACCAACCCGCCAACGCGATCGCGAAGGCCTGTGCGCGCGAAGGCATTTCGCCGACCGACCTGGACCTCGTCGAAATCAACGAGGCCTTCGCCGCCGTCGGCGTCGCCTCCACCCGCAAGCTCGGCCTGGACCCGGAAAAGGTCAATGTCAACGGCGGCGCCATCGCCATCGGCCACCCCCTCGGCATGTCCGGCGCCCGCATCGTCCTGCACCTGGCTCTGGAACTGAAGCGCCGCGGCGGCGGCATCGGCGCAGCCGCCCTCTGCGGCGGCGGCGGTCAGGGCGACGCGCTGATCATCCGCGTGCCCTGAGCACCGGCTGTTCCTAAGCGGTCGCGGAAGGGTGTGCGGCTCCTAAGCGGTCGGGGAAGGGTGTGCGGCTTCCCTGCACCCCTACTTCGGGGGAGCCTTCCCTCGCTCGCCCCTTGACTTGGGGGTCTGCGGGGGGAACCCCCCGCAATCTCCCCTCACGCCCGGAGGGTGTGTGACCCATCTCCACTACGGGCGGTCGTAGTCATCCTGCACAATGGGTGCCGTGGATATCTTCGATCTGAGCACCCTCGCGAAGCGGGTTCGATTCCTCGGCATTCTGGAAGCCTTCACCTGGGTCCTGCTGCTGACCGGTTCGGTCCTGAAGCGTCTGCCGGAGCCGATCACCTGGCCCGTGATGGTTTTCGGCATGCTGCACGGCATCGTGTTCATCCTGTACGCCATTCACTGCCTGCTCGCCTCGCGTGAGTTCGAGTGGGCGGGCAAGACCACGGGTCTGGCGCTGCTGTCCGCGGTGGTTCCGTTCTCCAGCTACTTCTTCGAGCGGTGGGCCATCCGCACCGGTCAACTCGGCGAATTGAGTGAGGCTGCGGCACCTGCCGCGGCCCGTTCGTGACAGACTGGATGTCGTGACTCGACCCGCACGACGCCCCTCTGCCGCCGCTGCCGCAATGTCCGGCGCGGTGGACCTGTCCAGCCTGAAGCAGCCGCCGGTGACCGACGCGCCCGCAGGCGGCCATGCTGTTTCCGAGGCCGATTTCGAGGCCAAGGTACTGCGCCGCTCCGCTGAGGTTCCGGTGGTGGTGGCACTGTATTCGCAGCGCAGCCCGGGCAGTATCGAATTGGTGAGCCTGCTGGAGCAGTTGGTCGGCGAGTCCGGCGACTGGGAGCTGGCCACCATCGAGGCCGAGGCGAATATGCGTATCGCACAGGCCTTCGGCGTACAGGGCATTCCGACGGTGATCGCGGTGGCGGCCGGTCAGCCGCTCGCCGATTTCACCGGTAATCAGCCCGAGGCGCAGGTCCGGCAGTGGCTGGCGGCGGTTCTGGACGCGGTGCGCGGCAAGCTCCCGGGCGTCGGCGAGGGCGAAGGCGAGCCCGAGGTGCCCGAGGATCCGCGTTTCGTGGCGGCCGAAGAAGCTTTGGAGCGCGGCGATTTCGATACCGCCGAGGCCGCGTACAAGGCGATTCTCAATGCCGAGCCGGCCAATGGCGAGGCCAAGGCCGCGCTGCGCCAGGTCCAGTTCATCTCCCGGGTGCAGAATCTCGATCCGGCGGGCATCGCCAAGGCGGACGCCGATCCGAGCGATCTGGACGCCGCCCTCGCGGCCGCCGATCTGGAAATGTTCAATCAGGAGCCGCAGGCCGCGTTCGACCGCCTCATCGGCCAGGTCAAGCGCACCGCGGGCGATGACCGCACGCGGGTCCGCACCCATCTGCTGGAGCTGTTCGAACTCTTCGATCCGGCCGAGCCGATCGTGATGGCCGCGCGCCGCAAGCTGGCCGCAGCCCTGTACTGAGATCGCCGCACATATCCACCGACAACTGCGCCCCTTCCGCAATGCGGAAGGGGCGCAGTCGTTTTCGAACAGCGCAGGCTCCCCGCAGTCGGAGTGCGGGGAACCGCCGCGCTACTTCGCGGGTGCGGTGGTGCCCGCGCTACCGCTGGTCAGCAGCTTCACCAGATCGGTGAGGGCCGAGGACGAGCCGGTGCCGGACGGATCCGGCTCGCCGACCGCGACGACGGGCTGAGCGGAGACGTGGTCGTCAGCGGTGGCCAGACCCGCTCCGGCGCCGATGACACCGGCGACGGCGGCGCTGACGAACAGGGCGATACCGAGCTTCTTCATGCAGATCCATTCCTATTCACAGAGATACTTGTGCGATGCGGCCGCCCCTCGAGTCGACTACAGCGCAACAACTTTCGGCAGACGGAAGTGTTCGGGGCCGAGGCATTGGGGGCCCGGATTTCTGTAACGAATGCCCCTGGCGGAGCCGATACAAAATTAGTAAGCTCGTGCGTATGATCTCATCAACATACACCGAACTTCTCGCAGCGGGACCCGAACTGGTGTCCCTCGACGCACGCGCGGTGCGCACCAGCATCGACGTGGTGTCCCGGCTGACCGCCGCGGACCTGGACGCTCCGACCCCCTGCGCCGGCTGGGCGCTGCGGGATCTGCTGGAGCACATGATCGTTCAGCATTACGGCTTCGCCGCCGCAGCGCGCGGCGAGGACGATATCGCGCTGTGGAAGCCGCAGCCCCTGGGTGATGATCCGATCGCCGAGTATCGTGCCGCGGCCGAACAGGTGCTGGACGCTTTCGCCGCCGACGGGGTGCTGGAGCAGGGCTTTCCGCTTCCGGAGGTGCGGGACGGCACGGTGCTGCCCGCACCCCTGTCGATCAGCTTCCACTTCGTCGACTACGTCGTGCACTCCTGGGATGTCGCCCGCGCGCTGGATCTGCCGGTCGAGTTCGACGAGGACGTGCTGGCGGCGGCTCTCGTAGTGGCGCAGGGGGTTCCGGACGGCGATATCCGGCTCGCGCCGAATTCGCCGTTCGCGCCGATCGTCCCGTTCGAGGGTTCAGGGCTCGAGCAGGTGCTCGCGCTCCTGGGCCGTTCGCCGCACTGGCCGCACTGATTCGGCGGGCTTGTCCGCGGGGACGAGCCACAGCGCGCTGCTCGGCGGCAGCGTGACCAGCGCGGAGGCCGGGCGGCCGTGCCACGGTTCGGCGGTCGCGGCGACCGCGCCCAGATTGCCTATTCCATTGCCGCCGTAGGCGATCGCATCGGTATTGAGCACCTCCAGCCACCGTCCGGCGGCCGGCAGCCCGACGCGATAGTCGCGGTGTTCGGCGCCGGAGAAGTTGTAGACGCAGGCCAGCATCGCGCCGTCCGCGCCGTAGCGCAGGAACGACAGCACATTATTGTCGCGGTCATCGGCGTCGAGCCAGGAGTAACCGCCGGGCGAGGTGTCCTGGCTCCAGAGCGCGGGCGTCGCGCGATACAGTGTGTTGAGATCGCGGACCAGTGTGTGAATGCCCTGGTGCAGTGGGTTTTCCAGCTCGTGCCAGTCCAGCCCGCGATCGTGGTTCCATTCGCGGAACTGCCCGAATTCCTGTCCCATGAACAGCAGCTGCTTGCCCGGATGCGCCCACATGTAGGACAGCAGCGCCCGCACCCCACTGGCCTTGGTGAAGTCGTCGCCGGGCATGCGCGTCCACAGCGTGCCCTTGCCGTGCACGACCTCGTCATGGCTGATGGGCAGCACATAGTTCTCGCTCCACGCGTAGGTGAGCGAGAAGGTGATCTCATTGTGGTGCCAGGTGCGGTGCACCGGATCGTGCTGCAGATAGCCGAGGGTGTCGTGCATCCACCCCATATTCCACTTCATGGTGAAGCCGAGTCCGCCGACCTCGGTGGGGCGGGTGACGCCGGGCCAGGTGGTGGACTCCTCGGCAATGGTGACCACGCCCGGATGATGTTTGTGCACAGTGGCATTCATTTCCTGAAGGAACGCCACCGCTTCCAGGTTCTCGCGACCGCCGTGGATATTCGGCTCCCAGTCCGGGCGCGAATAGTCGAGGTAGAGCATGGAGGCCACGGCGTCGACCCGCAGCCCGTCGATATGGAATTCCTCGATCCAGTACCGGGCATTGGCGACCAGGAAATTGCGGACCTCGTGCCGCCCGAAGTCGAAAACGTAGGTGCCCCAGTCGAGTTGCTCACCGCGGCGCGGGTCGGCGTGCTCGTAGAGGGCGGTGCCGTCGAAACGCGCGAGCGCCCATTCGTCGCGCGGGAAGTGCGCGGGCACCCAGTCGAGCAGGACGCCGATGCCCTTGCGGTGCAGATGATCGGTGAACCAGCGGAAGTCGTCGGGAGTGCCGAATCGCGCGGTGGGCGCGTAGTACGAGGTGACCTGATAACCCCAGGACCCGCCGAAGGGGTGTTCGGCGATCGGCAGCAGCTCGATATGCGTGAACCCCTGGGCGGCAACATATTCGGCGAGCTGCTGTGCCAGTTCGCGATAGCCGAGTCCGGGCCGCCAGGAACCCAGGTGCACCTCGTAGATGCTCATGGGCTTACGGGTCGGATCGTCGGTGTCGCGGGCGCGCAGCCACTGCTCGTCGCCCCAGCTGTAGTGGCTCTCGGTCACGACGGACGCGGTGGCAGGCGGTAATTCGGTCGCGAAAGCGAAGGGATCGGCGTGATCGACGGTGCGCCCGTCCGATCCGTGCACCCGGTACTTGTACTTGGTCCCCGCCCCGATGCCCGGCAGGAACACCTCCCACACCCCGGACCCGCCGAGCCGGCGCATGGGCGCGGTATTGCCGCTCCACCCGTCGAAATCGCCGATCACGGCCACACCCCGGGCATTCGGCGCCCACACCGCGAACGAGGTGCCGGTCACCTCCCCGTCGAGGGTGGGATAGCGCCGCGGATGCGCGCCGAGCACATCCCACAGCCGCTCGTGGCGGCCTTCCCCGAGCAGATGCAGGTCGAGTTCCCCGAGCGTGGGCAGGAATCGGTAGCCGTCGGCATCGATGACGGTGCGCCCGCCCGGATACGAGGTGACGATCCGGTAGTCCCACAGCTCGTGCAGCGGCGCCACGCCTTCGAAAACCCCGTGCCCGATATGTTCCAGCGGCTGATCGAGCTCGCCGATGCGCGCGAGCACCGTTTCGGCATGCGGCCGCAGCACCCGCAGGATGGTGCCGTCAGGATGCGGGTGCGCACCGAGCACGGTGTGCGGATCGGGGTGCGTGCCCGCGGCGAGCAGCAGCAGATCGCGCCGGTGCATCAGAAGGATCTTCGATAGGAGAGTCCGGCGCGCGCCGCGGCGGGCACCGGCGGCAGCACCAGAATGTGCGCGACCGCCCGCGCGGGGTCCAGTCGCACGTAATTGCTCTGACCCCAGTGGTATTCCTCGCCGCTGATCTCGTCGAACACCACCGGCTGCTCATGCCATTCGCGGCCGATGGCGGGCAGATCCAGCGAGACGTGACCCTGCTCGGGGCCGAACGGGTTGAGGTTCACCACGATCAGCACCGCATCACCGGTGGTGGGGTCGAATTTCGAGAAGGCCAGCAGCGATTCGCTGTCGGTGTGGTGGAAGTGGATGCAGCGCAACTGCTGCAGTGCCGGATGCGCGCGCCGGATCTCGTTGAGCCGGGTGATCAACGGCTCCAAGGATTCTCCGCGCGCGGCGGCCGCGGTGAAGTGGCGCGGGCGCAGCTCGTACTTCTCGGAGTTCAGGTACTCCTCGCTGCCGGGCTGCACGGCCTGATGCTCGTAGAGCTCGAATCCGGAGTACACGCCCCAGGTCGGGCCCAGCGTCGCCGCCAGCACGGCGCGAATGGCGAACATGCCGGGCCCGCCGTGCTGCAGGCTCTCGTGCAGGATGTCCGGCGTATTCACGAACAGATTGGGGCGGGCCTCATCGGCCTTGGCCGCCAATTCCAGGCCGAATTCGGCGATCTCGTGCTTGTGCGTGCGCCAGGTGAAATACGTGTAGGACTGCGTGAAGCCGCGGCGGGCCAGGCCGTACAGCCGTGCGGGCCGGGTGAACGCCTCGGACAGGAAGATGATGTCCGGATGCTTCCGGCGCACCTGCGCGATCAGCCACTCCCAGAAGTCGGCGGGCTTGGTGTGCGGATTGTCGACGCGGAATATGGTGACGCCCAACCCGATCCAGTGCCGCACCACCCGCAGCACCTCGGCGTACAGCCCGTCCGGATCATTGTCGAAGTTGACCGGATAGATGTCCTGGTACTTCTTGGGCGGGTTCTCGGCGAAGGCGATGGTGCCGTCCGGCAGGGTGGTGAACCATTCCGGATGCGCGGCCACCCAGGGATGGTCGGGCGCGCACTGCAGCGCCAGATCGATCGCCACCTCCAGGCCCAATTCCCGCGCGGATTCGACGAATTCGACGAAGTCCGCCGTGCTGCCGAGCGCCGGATGAATGGCATCGTGGCCGCCCTCGGCGGATCCGATGGCCCACGGTGAGCCCACATCCTCGGGCCCGGCGGTCAGAGAGTTGTTGGGCCCCTTGCGATTCACCCTGCCGATCGGATGGATCGGCGGCAGGTACACCACGTCGAACCCCATGGCGGCAATGCGCGGCAGATCCTCGGCGGCGGTGGCGAAGGTGCCGTGCACGGGCTTGCCCGCGGCATCCCAGCCGCCGGTCGAACGCGGAAAGAACTCGTACCAGGCGCCGTACAGCGAACGCTGCCGATCCACCTGCACGGAATACTGCCGCCCCTGCGTAACCAGTTCGCGCAGTGGGGTTTCGCGCAGGATCTCGCTCACCTCACCGCTGAAGGCGGGCGCGACCCGGGTGGGCAATTGCGCCTCACTGCGCAGCGCGGCGGCCGCGGCGCGCAGGGTCTCCCACTGCTTGCGGGGGACCTGCTGTGCGGCCCGATCCAGCAGTCGCGCACCGATTTCCAGATCATTGGCCAGATCGATCGCGCTCTGCCCGACCGCGAGTTTCGCCTCCACCGCGGCCCGCCAGCTCGCGAGCGGATCACTCCAGCCCTCGATGCGATAGGTCCACAGTCCGGGCTTGCCCGGGGTGAAGGTGGCATTGAACACATCGGGCTGATATTCCGGCGCCATGCGAATGCGCTGGGGTCGGGTGGACCCCGGCGCCCGCACCACGAGCGTGGCCGCCACGGCGTCATGCCCTTCGCGCCACACCACCGCCCGGACCGGGAACACCTCACCGACGACGGCCTTGGCCGGCCGGCCGCCGGGTATCGCGGGGGCGGTGTCATCGATGGCGATGCGGCCGGTCACCCGGTCGAACTTACCGGGTGCGGCCCCGCCTCGACGCCGCGACCTGCTACTGCTGGCCCGGTTTCAGCATGAGGAACAGGCCGTGCGCCTCGGCGCAGAGCCGATCACCGTCGTGCAGGGTGGCGCGGACGAAGACCTTGCGGCCCTCCACGCGCTCCACCCAGCCGTGCCACTGCAGCTCGGTGTTGAGCGGCGTGATGGACCGGTAGTCGACGTGCAGGAAGGCGGTACGGGTGACCGCGCGCGTGTTCACGGCCGCGGTCATACCCAGCAGATCGTCGAAGCCGAGCGCCACATGCCCGCCGTGGGCCGCGCCATTGCCACCGAGATGGAAGGTGCGGAAGGTGATTCGCGCGCGCACGCCGTCGCGGCTGACCTCGTCCACCAGATACGGGGGCAGCGTGATGTTGCCGCGCGAGGGCAGGTCGGTGCGGTGCCAGCTGGGCGCCGACCACTCGTCACCCATGACCGCGTCGAGCCGCTGATTGAGATCCTTCAGCTCCGCGATGGCCGCGAGCGCGATCTCATCGGTCGGATCGGCCAGCCGCACCCGGTCCATCAGCCCGCGCACCTGCTCGATGAACTCGCCGTAGTGCGGCCCACCCTTGGTGTTGTCGCGGCCAAGTTCCGCGATCGGCCGGAACCCACCCTCGTGATGCTCCTGGGAGGGAAGTGCCTCGACCTGCTGCTCGCTCATACAAGCACGTTAACGGTTGCCGCCCGGATGCTCCGGCCGGGGCTGTGTATAACGCACATTCCCACGCACCCGACCCCCACCCCACCTCGCCTCGCACCACCCGAACCCCACCCCAAGTTCGCGGCCCGTCTCGGCTCTGGACTGAGTGGAGCGGGGGAGCGAAGCGGAGGAGCGGAGGGAGGGAAGAACGAGACAAAGGGGGCCGCGAACCCGCCGGAGCGCAGCGGAGGCAAAATAGACACAGTGAAGGCACTGCGTCGTTTCACCGTCCGCGCTCATCTGCCCGAGCGGTTGTCGGCTCTGACCGAGCTGGCGACAAATCTGCGCTGGTCCTGGGATGCGCCGACCCAGGATGTGTTCGCGGAGCTGGACCATGCGCTGTGGGTCGAGGTCGGGCGGGATCCGGTGCGGATGCTGGGGGAGGTGCCGGCCGAGCGGCTGGACGAGCTGGCCGGGGATGAGGCGTACACCCGGCGGGTTGATGCCGCCGCCGCTGATCTGCGTGACTATCTGGCCCGCCCGCGCTGGTTCCAGAAGCAGGAGCAGGGGCCGAAGGGGATCGCGTACTTCTCCATGGAGTTCGGCGTCACCGAGGTGCTGCCGAACTATTCGGGCGGGCTCGGGATTCTGGCGGGTGACCATCTCAAGGCCGCCTCCGATCTCGGGCTGCCGCTCATCGGTGTCGGATTGCTGTATCGCTCAGGCTATTTCCGGCAGTCGCTGACCGCCGACGGCTGGCAGGCCGAGCACTATCCGGCGCTCGATCCGCAGGGACTGCCCTTGCGGCTGCTGACCGACGGCGGGGTGCCGGTGCTACTGCACGTGGCCATGCCCGAGGGGCGGGTGCTGCGGGCGCGGGTCTGGATCGCGCAGGTGGGCCGGATTCCGCTGCTGCTCTTGGATTCCGATATCGCCGAGAACGATCCGGAGCTGCGCGCGGTCACCGACCGGCTGTACGGCGGGGATCAGGATCACCGCATCAAACAGGAGATCCTCGCCGGCATCGGCGGTGTGCGGGCGGTGCGCGCCTACACCCGCGCGCACGGCCTCCCCGATCCCGACGTGTTCCATATGAACGAGGGCCACGCGGGCTTCCTCGGTATCGAGCGCATTCGCGAATTCATGGTCACCGGAATGGATTTCGACGCCGCGCTGACCGCGGTGCGCGCCGGGACCGTCTTCACCACGCACACCCCCGTTCCGGCGGGCATCGACCGCTTCGCGAGCGCCCTGGTGCGCCGCTACTTCGGCGGCGCCCACGGCGAACGGGAATCGCCTGTGCTGCCGGGTGTTTCGGTGGATCGCATCCTCGCCATGGGCCGTGAGGCCGACCCCTCGGTGTTCAATATGGCGCACCTGGGCCTGCGACTCGCCCAGCGCGCCAACGGCGTATCCAAACTGCACGGTGAGGTCAGCCGCGCCATGTTCGCGCCGCTGTGGCCCGGCTTCGACACCTCGGAGGTGCCGATCGGCTCGGTGACCAACGGTGTGCACGCTCCCACCTGGGCCGCGCGCGAATGGATCGAGAAGGGCCGCGAGCTCATCGGCGACGAGCTGGTGGAGGAGGCGCGCGGCTGGGAGCGGCTCAGCGATGTGGATCTGCGCGAACTGTGGTCCACCCGAAACGATTTGCGCGGCATCCTCGTCGACGAGGTGCGCCGCCGCGTGCACGCCTCCTGGCTGGAGCGCGGTGCGGCCCCGGCCGAACTCGGCTGGATAGACCAGGTTTTCGATCCGAAGGTGCTGACGGTCGGCTTCGCCCGCCGCGTGCCCACGTACAAGCGGCTGACCCTGATGCTGCGCGATCCGGAAAGACTGCGCGCGCTGCTGCTGGATCCGGAGCGCCCGGTGCAATTGGTGGTCGCGGGCAAATCCCATCCGGCCGACGACGGCGGCAAGGCGCTCATCCAGCAGGTGGTGCGGTTCGCCGACGATCCGGAGGTGCGCCATCGCATCGTCTTCCTGCCCAACTACGACATGTCCATGGCCCGCTACCTGTACTGGGGTTGCGATGTGTGGCTGAACAATCCGCTGCGGCCGCTCGAGGCCTGCGGTACCTCCGGTATGAAGTCCGCTCTCAACGGCGGCCTCAATCTCTCCATCCGGGACGGCTGGTGGGATGAGATGTACGACGGCGAGAACGGCTGGGCCATTCCCACCGCCGACGGGGTGCGCGACGATCACCGCCGCGACGATTTGGAAGCCTCCGCACTGTACGAACTGCTGGAACGTGCTGTGCTGCCGCGCTTCTACGATCGCGATCACGATGATCTGCCCGTGCGCTGGATGGAGATGGTCCGCCACACCCTGCAGACCCTCGGCCCCCAGGTGCTGGCCTCCCGCATGGTCCGCGATTACGCCGTCGGCTACTACGCGCCCGCCGCCGCGGCGTACGCGGCGGCAGCGCAGGACGACTTCAAGGGTGCACGCGAGCTTGCCGAATACCGCCGCCGGATCGAATCCGCCTGGCCGACAGTCAGAGTCGTGCAGGTGGACAGCTCGGGGCTGCCCGATATCCCGGTCATCGGCGCGAATCTCGCGCTGCGCGCCCGCATCGATCTGGGCGGCCTGACCCCGTCGGACGTCACCGTCCAGGCGGTCCTGGGACGGGTCTCACCGACCGACGACCTCACCGATATCCACAACATCCCCATGACCTACGCCGGAACGGACTCCGGCGCAGAACTTTTCACCGTCGAGGCCCCTGTTCCGCTCTCCGGCGCGGTCGGCTACACCATCCGCGTCCTGCCCAGCCACCCGCTGCTGGCCTCCGAGGCGGAGTTCGGCCTGGTGGCCACGCCGAGCCCCTAGAGCGCCTGTCCCAGTGTGCGTTTCAGGATCTTGCCCGTGGCATTGCGGGGCAGCGCGTCCAGGAATGTCACATCGCGGGGCACGGAGAACCGGCTCACCCGGTGCCGGATGTAATTGCGGATCATCTCCGAATCCAATCCGGAACCGGGCCGCTTGACCACGAAAGCCGCCA
This sequence comes from Nocardia sp. NBC_01327, assembly GCF_035958815.1. Taxonomy (NCBI): domain Bacteria; kingdom Bacillati; phylum Actinomycetota; class Actinomycetes; order Mycobacteriales; family Nocardiaceae; genus Nocardia; species Nocardia sp. NBC_01327. Next base: position 1,942,513 of record NZ_CP108383.1, read on the forward strand.
GGCGCTGGCCGAATTCGCGATCGGGCACCCCGACCACGGCGACCTCGCTCACCTGCGGCAGATGCGAGAGCGCCTCCTCGACCGACCGCGGGAAGACGTTCTCGCCGCCGGAGATGATCATCTCGTCGTCCCGGCCCGCCAGGAACAGCTTCCCGGAGGCGTCGAGGTAGCCGATATCGCCGGTGTCGAGCATGCCGTTCGACTCCTCCGGCGGGGTGGCATCGGTGTACCCGTCGAAGAGCATGTGATTGCCGACGAAGACCCGCCCGGTGGCGCCGACCGGCAGAATGCTTCGATCCTGGCTTAGCACAGCGATTTTGGTGCCCAGCGGCGGACGGCCCGCGGTGGTGGGGGACAGGCGCAGATCCGCCGGATCGGCAATGCTGGCCCAGGACACCTCGGTGGATCCGTACACGTTGTAGAGGATGTCGCCGAAGGTGTCCAGGAACTGCAGTACGGTCGCCCCGGCCAGCGGCGCACCGCAGCTGGCGACGATCTTCAGGCTGGACAGGTCGTAGCGCGCCCGCACGTGCTCGGGCAGGTCGAGAATGCGGTTCACCATCACGGGCACCACGATCAGCGCGGTCACCCTGTGCTCGGCGATCCGCCGCAGACAGTCCTCGGCATCGAATCGATCGTTGAGCACGATGGTCGCGCGAATCGCGGTGGAGATCTGCAGCGCCGCCAGCCCCCAGGTGTGGAACAGCGGCGACGGGATCAGCAGGGTTTCGTTGACGCCGAACGGGATTCGCGACAGCAGCGCCGCCACCGTACCGAAGCCCTTGGGATGCGGGCGCCGCGCACCCTTGGGGGTGCCGCTGGTCCCGGAGGTGAGCACGATCAGATGTCCGGGCCGCGAGGGTTTCTTCGCGGCGATCTCGCGCATGGCGATGAGATCCTCGATGGTGGTGCGCCCGGGTTCCGGCGGCCGCTCATCGGTGCTGAAGCGCGGCAGATCGGCAGGCAGATACCGCACCAGATCCTCGAATTCGCTGTCCACGAACAGCGCCGACAACCCGTGCCGCTGCACGATCTCCTCGATCTGCCGTGCGGGCAGACCGGTATTGAGCAGCACCGCGTCCGTGCCCGCCTTACCGGCGGCCACCATGCATTCGACCATGCCGGTGTGATTGCGGCAGAGCAGTCCGATCGAGGCCCGGTTGCCGAATCCGAGCATGGTCATGGCCCCGGCCAATGCGTTACTGCGCGAGTGCAATTGGTCGAAGGTGGTGGAGTAGCGGTCGTCGATGACGGCCGCTCGCTGCGGCGAGTGCGCGGCCGCCGCCGCATATCCGCCGGCCAGGCTGAATCCCCATTTGGCCAGGCTGCCAAGCTGTTTCAGTCCCACATCGGGCCGATAGGTGCGCACCACGCCGGAGGCGACCATCTGCCGGGCGACGCTCGCCTGCAGCTTCATGGGTGAGTCTTCGCCATTGATGATCGTCGCGGTCGGCGCGCCCGCCACCAGTTCGGCGACCCGTTTGAGCCCGGCCTGCGTCCAGGCCGCGGCCGCCGAATTGGGCAGCTGCGCCACCAGCGGATGTATCAGTGCGGCTTTGAAATACGTGACCGACACCCGGGTGTTCGCGCCGACCTCGCGCAGCCGCACCGCGGCGAAGCTGCCGGAGTCCGGGCAGTGCAGTTCGAGGTTCTCGTATTCGCGGCCGATGCGCACCTGCACCAGCAGGGTGCGGATATCGATTCCGGCGCCGCCCACCCGCAGTGTCAGGGTGGGGTTGGCATCGGCGGCATCACGTTGTTCGCACGCACCGATACCGCGAAAGAGCCGAGGGTAGGACTGTGGCTCCACGAGCACATCCCAGATCGCTGTGCGACTGATCGCGAACTCCGCGATCACATCGATGACATCGGTAACCACACGTTTGCAATTCTCATCTGCCGGTACTTGCCGTCCGCCCCCGGATGACGTATTTGTAACGTCTGAGACAGTAAACCGCAAGGTTTTCGAAATACCGGTGGGTAATAAGTTTATTTGCCCAGCAATTGCGCTGGTAGGGCTGGAAAAACAAGCATGAGGCAGGTGCGATTGCTCACGATTCGCCGGGGCGGGTGAAGTTCCGGCGAACGGGACAAGTACGGTCCTCGGGGCACCCTTCTGACCTCCTGGCCGACTGGAGACATGACACCCATGAGCACCGTCCTCACGCGCACCAAGGGGCGCGTCGACGAGTACTTCGGCATCAGCAATCACGGGTCGACCGTCAAGCGCGAGCTCATGGCCGGAACGATCACGTTCCTCGCCATGTCCTATGTACTGGCCGTCAATCCGACGATTCTCGGCGACCACGGCGATCTCGGCGCCAAGGGCATGCCGACGCAGGCGGTGTTCACCGCGACCGCCGTCGCAGCTGTGGTCGGCACGCTCGTGATGGGCATCTGGGCCAAGTATCCGGTGGCGCTGGCGCCAGGTATGGGCCTCAATGCCTTCTTCGCGTACACGGTCATCCTGACCATGGGAATCCCGTGGCAGGAAGCGCTTTCGGGCACCCTGCTCTCCGGTCTCATCTTCTTCGTTCTGGCCATCACCAAGGTGCGCGAGAAGATCATCGACGCCATCCCCATGCAGATGAAACTGGCGGTCGGCGCCGGCATCGGCATGTTCGTGGCTTTCCTCGGCCTCAAGAGCGCGGGCATCGTGGTCGCCAACCCCAAGACCTTCGTGCACCTGGGCAACTTCCATTCCGGCACTACGCTGCTGGCGTTGTTCGGCCTGGTGGTCACGGTGGTCTTCCTGGTGCTCGGCTGGCACGGCGCGGTGCTGTACGGCATCCTCTCCACCACCGTTCTCGGCATTGTCACCGGGCTGGTGCGGCTGCCGGACTCGGTCGCCCAGCTGCCGCACGGACTCGACAAGACCTTCGGCCAGGCCATTATTCATCTGCCCGACGCGTTCACCGGGCAGATGATCATCGTGGTGCTCACCATGCTGTTCGTCGACTTCTTCGATGCCTCCGGCACTTTGATCGGGGTGGCCCATCAGGCGGGGCTGCTCACCGAGGAGGGCAAACTCGAGCGTGCCGGACAGGCCCTTGCCGCCGATTCGGTCGGCACCGCCGCGGGCGCGATCATCGGCACCTCCACCACCACCGCGTACGTCGAATCCACGGCCGGTGTTTCGGCGGGCGGGCGCACCGGTCTGACCGCGGTCTCCACGGCCGGCTGGTTCCTGCTGGCCATGTTCTTCTTCCCGCTCTTCGCGGTGGTCGCGGATGTGCCCGCGGTGACGGCCCCGGCGCTCATCGTGGTCGGCGTGCTCATGTCCCGCGCCCTCGGCGATATCGACTGGAGCCGTTTGGAATACGCGGTCCCGGCCTTCATCACCGTGATCATGATGCCGCTGACCTACTCCATCGCCAACGGCATCGCCATGGGCCTGCTGTTCTATCCGATCGTCATGGTCGCCAAGCGCCGCGGCCGCGAAGTGCACCCGGTGATGTGGGTCCTGATGATCGTCTTCGTCTCCTACTTCTGGTTCCTCGCGAAGTAGTCCGGGTCACATGGTCCGCATAGCCTGCTGACGCCGCTGGCCTTCACCGGGCCGGGGCGGTTCGCGCTGGATGCCGGACGGCCTTGGGCGCGTAAGGGATTCACCCGGGCCTCGGATGCGGTGCTGCTGGGCGTGGTGGCCGCGCTCATCACACTGATCGCGAAGTAAAACGCGAAGTACGCACTGTAATAAGAAGTTTATGGTCCCCGCGCCGCGTGCAGGGCTTGGCGCGGGGACACCGATACTTCCGATGTGGGAATTGGGGGTACACCGGGGTATCGCAGGCCAATTTACTTCTATTCGGAAGTACAGACCACTCGTGTGATCGTTTTCACACGGGTGTTTTGTTTAGCTCAGGAGATTTGGTAAGTCGCTCCAAAGCCTTTGTCACCACTTGCGGATCGGACGTTTCCCAATACGGCGGCAACGACGCTCGAAGATATCCGCCATAGCGGGCGGTCGCGAGACGTGAATCCAGAATAGCGATTACGCCGCGATCGTCCACACTGCGCAGCAGGCGGCCGGTGCCCTGCGCCAGTAGCAATGCCGCATGATTGGCCGCGATCGACAGAAAACCGTTGCCGCCCCGCGATTCCACCGCGCGCTGCCGCGCCACCAGCAGCGGATCGTCCGGGCGCGGGAACGGAATCCGGTCCAGGATAACCAGACTCAGCGAAGGGCCCGGCACGTCCACGCCCTGCCACAGCGAGAGTGTGCCGAAGAGTGAGGTTTCCGGGTCCTCGGCGAATTTCTTGACCAGTGCGCCGGTGGCGTCGTCGCCCTGGCACAGCACCGGGGTGTCCAGCCGCTCGCGCAGAATCTCGGTGGCGGCCTTGGCCGCTCGCATGGAGGAGAACAGGCCGAGGGTGCGGCCGCCGGCTGCGGTGATGAGGCGCTCGATCTCGTCCAGGTACGCGGTCGGCAGCCCGTCGCGACCCGGCGCGGGAAGATGCTTGGCCACGTACAGGATTCCCGATTTGGCATGATCGAACGGGGAGCCCACATCGACCGAATTCCAGTGCAGCGCAGCGGCATCGGAGGGAGCCTCGACACCGCTGGCCAGCGCCGGATCCACCTTGGCCGCGGACTTGGGCGGCAGGCCCCAGGTGACGGCCAGATTGTCGAAGGAGCCGCCGATCTGCAGCGTGGCCGAGGTGAGAACGACTGTGGCGGTACCGAACAGGCGACTGCGCAGCAGACCGCCCACCGAGAGCGGGGCCATGTGCAGGGTGCGGCGCGGGACGCCGCGCACCTCATCGCTGGCCAGCCAGATGACATCGCGATGCGCGGACGGATCCGGCTCCTCGTAGGTGGTGAGCACGCGCACCGCGGCGTCGTGGATCTCCTCGATGGCGGCGAGGGCCTGATTGCGGGCGGCCGCGGATTCGGGATCGGCCTGCGGATTGGTGGAACCCGTCGGCGCGAGCGCGGTACGGGCGTTCCAGGCGGCGTCGCGAATGAGCGCCAGCACCGAGGCGGCGCCGTCGGGCATGCGATCCCAGCGACCGGGATTGAGCTCGTCCAGGAGGGTGTGCCAGGCCTCGGCCGCACCCTCGAGGCGATCCACCTCCTGCTCGTCGATGAGTTTGGTGCAGCGTTTGGCGGCCGCGCTGATGGATCCGGTGGACAGCTCCGCGGTGGCGACCCCGGTCACCCGGTCGACCAGTTCGTGCGCCTCGTCGATCACCACCACATCGTGTTCGGGCAGCACCTGGATGCCGCTGATGGCATCGATGGCCAGCAGCGCGTGATTGGTGACGATGACATCGGCCGCACCCGATTCCGCGCGCGCCTTCTCGGCAAAGCAGTCCTGCCCGAACTGGCACCGCGACTTGCCCAGGCACTCACGCGAACTCACGCTCACCTGCCGCCAGGCCCGATCGGTCACGCCCGGCGTGAGCTCGTCCCGATCCCCGGTCTCGGTATCGGACACCCATTCGTGCAGCCGCTGCACCTCGCGCCCGAGCCGCGAGATGGCGAAGGCATCGAACAGCTCGGCCTCACCGGGCTCGTCCGGAATCGCACTATTGATCTTGTTCAAGCACAGATAGTTATTGCGCCCCTTGAGAATCGCGAACTGCGCCACCCGCCCCAGCTGCTCGGCCAGCGCCCCGCTCAACCGCGGCAGATCCCGATCCACCAGCTGCCGCTGCAACGCAATGGTCGCCGTCGACACCACAACGGTCCGCCCCGTCCGCACCGCATGCCGCAGACTCGGCACCAGATAGGCCAGCGACTTCCCCGTCCCGGTCCCCGCCTGCACCGCCAGATGCTCCCCGGTATCAATGGCATGCGCCACCGCCGCAGCCATGGTCTGCTGCCCCTTGCGCTCCTTACCCCCCAGCGCCTGCACCGCAGTGGCCAACAGATTGGGTACAGGAGGAATTTCAGGCACGACGGCCAGGTTACTGCGCCCGGCCGACAACCCGCGAGCAACCGTCGGTGCGGTGTCCTGACGGCGTTGCCGAAGTGATCAGCTTTCGACTGTCCCCGCGAGTTCGACACCTGCGGCGCGCAGTTTGTCGAGGGCGGTTTGCAAGGTGGCGGGGGAGACCGGGGCGGTCAGGCCGAGGAGGATGCGGGTGGTGAAGCCCTCGGCGCGGGCATCGAGGGCTGTGGCGCGGACGCAGTGATCCGTGGCGATGCCGCAGACGTCGACGGCGTCGATGGAACGGTCGCGGAGCCAGTCCGAGAGGGTGGTCGAGCCGTCGGAGGCGGTGCCCTCGAAGCCGGAGTAGGCGGCGGTGTACGCGCCCTTGGAGAAGATCTCCTCGACGGGAGCGGTATCGAGCGCCGGGTGGAAGTCCGCGCCGGGCGTGCCGACCCGGCAGTGCGGCGGCCAGGAATCGACGTAATCGGGCCGGTCGGAGAAGTGCGCGCCCGGATCGATGTGGAAGTCCCGGGTGGCCACCACCGCGGTGTAATCGGAGACGCCGAGGTATTCGGTAATGCGCTCGGCCACCGCCGCGCCGCCCGCGACGGCCAGCGACCCGCCCTCGCAGAAATCGTTCTGCACGTCCACGACGATCAGTGCTCGGCTCATAGCGACCTCCCGGGGGCCTGGGCGAACGGTTCCTTATCCGTGCATTGTGCCGCGCCCCGGGACCGCTCGGCTATGTGAGGAAGGTCGTCGGAATCGCCGGTTCCCCGGCCGAGAGCTTCAGGCCCTCCCACGGCAGGCTGATCAGCCCCCGCGCCACCAGTTCGCGGCTGTCGTGCAGACTCGGCAGATCCGGGACCACCTCGCCCTTGCGGACCAGCGGCGTCTGCAGATCGCGGACCTCGTACCCATTGGGTTCGGGCCGCTGCCCGGAATCGGGGTAGACGATCTCCTCGACCAGCGTCCCGGTGCGCCGCACCAGCCGCACCGCCCGCTTGGTGCCGCCGCGAGATTCCTTGTGCGAGCTGCGTTTCGCGACCGGAACGCCGTCGACCTCGACCAGTTTGTAGACCATGCCCGCGGTGGGCGCACCGGATCCGGTGACCAGCGCGGTCCCGACGCCGTACACATCCACCGGTTCGGCGCGCAGCGCGGCGATGGCGTATTCGTCCAGATCCCCGGACACCACGATCTTGGTGCGCACCGCGCCGAGCGCGTCCAACTGCTCGCGCACCTGGCGCGCCATCACCCCGAGATCGCCGGAATCGATGCGCACACCGCCCAATTCGGGCCCCGCGACCTCGATGGCGGTGCTCACGCCGCGCGCGATATCGAAGGTGTCCACCAGCAGGGTGGTGCCGATGCCGAGCGTCGCGATCTGGCTGCGGAAAGCTTCGGCCTCGTGCTCACCGTCGGATCCGCTGTGCAGCAGCGTGAACGCGTGCGCGCTGGTGCCCGATCCCGGGACGCCGAAGCTGCGCACCGCCTCCAGATTCGAGGTGGCGTCGAGCCCGGCCAGGTAGGCCGCCCGCGAGGCGGCCGGGGCCGCCAGCTCATGCGTTCGGCGCGAACCCATTTCGATCATGCGGCGGCCGCCGGCGGCGCTCACCATGCGGGCGGCGGCCGCGGCGATGGCGCTGTCGTGGTTGTAGATCGACAGGGCCAGCGTCTCCAGCAGCACGCATTCGGCGAACGTGCCGCGCACGGTGAGGATGGGGGAGCCCGGGAAGTAGAGCTCGCCCTCGCGATAACCGTCGATATCGCCGCTGAAGCGATAGTCGCGCAGCCACTCCACCGCGGCCGGATCCAGGAATTTCGCCACGATCGCGAGTTCCGGCTCGCCGAAACGGAATTCGGCCAGCGCCGCCAGCAGGCGCCCGGTGCCCGCGACCACGCCGTACCGCCGGCCGTGCGGCAGCCGCCGCGCGAACACCTCGAACGTGCAGCGCCGGTGCGCGGATCCGTCGGCCAGTGCCGCGGCGAGCATGGTCAGCTCGTACTGGTCGGTCAGCAGGGCGGTGCTGGTACTGCCGTCGGCGATCGTCACGACCACCACTGTAGGCACAGACCGACCGGTCATCCCGTTGCCGCCCGTTCTCCGACACGTCGGCCGAGCTGATGTCCGCGCTGGGCGTGTCGTGTGGGCTGTTGTTTCTCCGCCGTCGAGTCGTACCCTGGACGTTATGGGTCTGTGCACAGAAGACGCTGTCCGGATTGCCGCCGGTCCGGCAGGCGCGAACAGGGCAGTGTCGGCGGCACCGGTGACTGCGCCGGCGGCGCACGTGATCGCCGGAGCCTCGCAGGCAATGCCCGAGGCGGTCGAATACACCGAAATCCTGGAGGCCGAGGACCGGCCCTGGGTCACCGTGGTCTGGGACGATCCGGTCAACCTCATGCACTACGTGGCCTACATCTTCCAGAAGCTGTTCGGCTACAGCAAAGGCAAGGCAAACGAGCTCATGCTCCAGGTGCACAACGAGGGCAAGGCGGCGGTCTCCTCGGGCTCGCGCGACAAGATGGAGCATGACGTGCAGCGCCTGCACGCGGCCGGACTATGGGCCACCATGCAGCGTGACCAGTGACCCGGGCAGCTACGGTAGCCCGGTGCGGAAGTGGAGCAGGAAGAACTCCCTGAGCGGGTTGAAACTCCGTTCGGAAATGGACGCCCACGAGGCGGAGGTACTGCGCTCGCTGGTGGGCGCGGTGACCGGTCTGCTGACCGACCGAGCCCAGTCGGCCCCCGAGGACGAACTGGCCGCCCTCACCGGGTTACAGCTGGGCAACACCACCCCGCCGGACGATCCGCGATTGGCCCGGCTGCTGCCCGATTTCCATCGCAGTGAACCGGGTTCGCCCGATGCCGAGCGCGCCGGTCTCAATTCCGCGCTGCGCAGCCTGCACGAACCGGACATCATCGAAACCAAGGTCGCCGCCGGGCTGGTGATCCTGGAAACCCTCCCGCCGCAGGGCGGCAAGATCATCCTCACCCCCGAGCAGGCCGACTGCTGGCTCAATGCGCTCAATGACGTCCGCCTGGCGCTGGGCACCGCGCTCGATATCGACGCCGACACACCCGAACATCTGGACCAGGACGATCCGCGCGCCCCCAGCCTCGACGTCTACCACTGGCTGACCTGGATGCAGGACTCGCTGCTGCAAGCGCTCATGCCCTAGCCGTCCGGCTCGGGATACCGTCGGCTCGGAGGTGAAGTCCGTGAACAGTGCTGCGGGACCACAGAATTCGATCACCGACGTGCCGGGCGTGCTGGTGGGACACCAGCACTCGATCGACCCGGACGCGACCCTCGGATCCGGCGCGGCCACCGGCTGCACGGTGCTGCGCGTACCGGGCGGCGCGACCGCCTCGGTGGATGTGCGCGGCGGCGGACCGGGTACCCGCGAAACCGATCTGCTCGACCCCGGCAATACGGTGCGCCAGGTGAATGCGGTGCTGCTTACCGGCGGCAGCGCCTACGGCCTGGCCGCTGCCGACGGCGTCATGCGCTGGCTGGAGGAGCACGGCGAAGGCATTCCGATGGATCCCGCCGATCCGTCCCGGGTGGTGCCCATCGTGCCGGGCGCGGTGATCTTCGATCTTCCGGTGGGGGACTGGCATATTCGGCCCGGCGCCGACTTCGGATTCCTGGCGGCGGACGCCGCGAACACGGAATTCGCGCGCGGTTCGGTCGGCGCGGGCGCGGGTGCGCGGGCCGGATCCCTCAAGGGCGGGGTGGGTACCGCGAGTGTGCGCTTCACCGACGGACCGGCCGCCGGGATCACGGTGGGCGCGCTGGTCGTCGCCAATCCGGTCGGCTCGGCCTTCGATCCGCGCACCGGATTGCCCTGGGGCACAGGCACGGACGGTCCCGAGCACTTCGGCCTGCGGCCCGTCGCCGCCGACCGCCTGGCCGCCGCGAACGCGCTCCCGGTGAAGGGCACCGTGCTCAATACCACCATCGGCGTGGTCGCCACCGATGCGGCGCTGGACCCCTCGGCCTGCCGCCGAATGGCGACCACCGCGCACGACGGCCTGGCCCGCGCCATCCGCCCGGCGCATTCGCCGCTCGACGGTGACACGCTCTTCGCCCTGGCCACCGGCACCGCCGCGCTCGGCCCGGCCTTCCCCCTGCCGCCGGCCTTTCCCACGGACCTGCTGATCCTCGATCAGCTGTGCACCGCCGCCGCGGTGTGTGTGGAGCGCGCCATAGTCGACGCCATTCTCTCCGCGACTTCGGTCGCCGGAATTCCTTCCTACACAGACCTGTTCGGCGCGTAAGGCCCGGCGCCGCGGCGCGGCCGGCCACCTCAGCTGCGGCAATCGGGTTCCGCTGCTCGATCGTGCCGGGGGCATGCCACGCGGAGAAGCCGCCGGAGCTTCGGGGGGTGTGACCCGAGCCGCCGGGAATAGCCGAATATTCTGACTGGTTGACGACAGCGATTCGCCTGCCTGCGGGCGGGCGTCCGTCGGGTGGTGAGTGGAAGGATTCGACAGTGCTGGTGATCAGGGCCGAGCTCGTGGAGGCAATGGTCGCGCACGCGCGCGCCGATCACCCCGACGAGGCGTGTGGCGTCATCGCCGGTCCCGAAGGCTCCGACCGCCCCGAGCGCTTCGTGCCCATGGTCAATGCCGAGCGCTCGCCCACCTTCTACCGCTTCGATTCCGGTGAACAGCTGAAAGTCTGGCGCGCCATGGACGATGCCGACGAGGAAGCCGTGGTCGTCTACCACTCGCACACCGCGACCGAGGCGTACCCGAGCCGCACCGATATCTCCTACGCGTCCGAGCCGAACGCCCACTACGTGCTGATCTCCACCCGCGATCCCGAGCAGCACGAGCTGCGCAGCTACCGCATCCTCGACGGCGTCGTCACCGAGGAGCCGGTCGAGATCACCACCGCCTGAACACTTTCCGCCGGATACAGCTAAGGAGCCCACAATGCCGGTCATCGTCTCCATCCCGACCATCATGCGCACCCTCACCGGAGGTGAGAAGCGTGTGCAGGCCGAAGGCGCGACCCTCGCCGCCCTCATCGACAACCTCGAGACCAATCACACCGGCCTCAAGGATCGACTCCTCAAGGACGGCAAGCTCAACCGCTACGTGAACATCTACGTCGACGACGAGGATGTGCGTTTCGCGGGCGGCCTGGAGGCCGAGGTTCCCGAGGGCGGCACCGTCACCATCCTCCCGGCGGTCGCCGGCGGCGCGCGCTAACCGTGGCCCGCTACGAGTCGCTGATCGCGACGCTCGGCAATACCCCGCTGGTCGGGTTGCGCAACCTGTCCCCGCAATGGGACGGCGACAACCATGTGCGGTTGTGGGCCAAACTCGAGGACCGCAATCCCACCGGGTCGATCAAGGACCGCCCGGCCCTGCGGATGATCGAGCAGGCCGAGGCCGACGGGCTGCTGACCCCGGGCTGCACCATCCTGGAACCGACCAGCGGCAATACCGGCATCTCCCTGGCCATGGCCGCCAAGCTCAAGGGCTACAGCCTGGTCTGCGTCATGCCCGAGAACACCTCGATCGAGCGCCGCCAGCTGCTGACCATGTTCGGCGCCCGCATCATCGACTCGCCCGCCGCCGGCGGCTCCAATCAGGCTGTCGCCCTGGCCAAGCAGATCGCCGCGGAAAATCCGGACTGGGTGATGCTCTACCAGTACGGCAATCCGGCCAACGCGCTCGCCCACTACGAGACCACCGGCCCGGAAATCCTCGCCGACCTCCCCGAGATCACCCACTTCGTCGCGGGCCTGGGCACCACCGGCACCCTGATGGGCACCGGCCGCTTCCTGCGCGAGAAGGTCCCCGGCATCGACATAGTCGCCGCCGAACCCCGCTACGGCGAACTCGTCTACGGCCTGCGCAATATCGACGAGGGCTTCATCCCCGAGCTCTACGACGAATCCGTCCTGACCTCCCGCTTCTCGGTGGGCCCCTACGACGCCGTCCGCCGCACCCGCGAATTGGTCCTGGAAGAAGGCATTTTCGCCGGCATCTCCACCGGCGCCATCCTGCACGCGGCCCTGGGCGTAGCGAAAAAAGTCGAGAAGGCAGGCAAATCCGCCGACATCGCCTTCATAGTCGCCGACGGCGGCTGGAAATACCTCTCCACCGGCGCCTACGACGGCACCCTCGAAGAAGCCGAAGACCGCCTCGAAGGCCAACTCTGGGCCTGACCCCCTGCCGCACCCGACCCGGGCTCCCCACTCACGGCGTACCCCTCCACCCCCGACGTCGCGCCTGGCCCCACTCACGATGCAGTCATCGAGAGGGCTCTCATAGTGGGCGTTTACGGCGTGTCGCCTCCGTGAGAGCCCTCTCGATGAAGTGCTCTGCCGGTCGGTGGGCGGGAGCGGCTGGCGGGGCGGGGCGGGGGGCTTGGGTCGCCGGTACGCTCGGGGCAGAGGGTGGTCTAGGAGGTACTGGCGATGACCGGTGGTGTCGGAGCGTCGTTCGATCCGGAGCGGATCGGGCGGATGCAGAGGCAGTTGACCGATTCGGGGTCGGAGCCGCGTTCGGCGGGGGCGTTGAAGCTGCTGTGGCAGCGGGCTATTGCGATCACGCTGGGATTCACCGCACTGCTGTACGGGATCGAAGGTGTGGACGCGGCCACGGGGCAGGAATTCGATCAGGCCGGGGTCAAGCCGCGCACGGCGGACGGGCTCGAGGGCATTGTCTTCGGCCCTGTGCTGCATGCCAATTGGGAACATCTGATCGGCAATACCGTCCCGGTGCTGGTGCTGGGTCTGCTCACCCTGCTCACCGGTATCGGCCGGGGGCTGGCCGCGACCGCCATCGTCTGGGTGATCGGCGAAGGCGGCACCTGGTTGATCGGGCCGTCGAATACCGTCCACATCGGCGCCTCGGTCCTCGTATTCGGCTGGCTCACATATTTGATTTCGCGCGGCATCTTCGCGCGCAATGTGGTGCAGATCGCCATCGGCCTGGTAGTGGGGTTGCTGTACGGCTCGATTCTGTGGGGTGTGCTGCCCGGAGACCCCGGAATCTCTTGGCAAGGACATCTTTTCGGGGCGGTGGGTGGACTGGTTGCCGGATGGGTACTCTCATCGGATGAACGTCGTCATCGTCGCGGGCCTAACGCCGGCCGTATCGCGTCGTCGGGGTGACGGTGGACCCGGCCGGCGATTTGGGGGATCCCTCCTTGAGTGAGACAGCAGCGTGGCAGCATGGGGGAATGCGCCTCACCGTGATCGGGTGCTCGGGCAGCGTGTCCGGCCCGGATTCCCCGGCATCGGGATACCTGCTCACCGGCCCGGATATGACTCCGACCGTCATCGATTTCGGCCCGGGCGTATTGGGTGCGCTGCAGCGTTACCTCGATCCCGGTGAAGTCGATATCTTCCTGACTCATCTGCATGCCGACCACTGCCTGGATCTGCCGGGCCTGCTGGTGTGGCGGCGCTACCATCCGAATCCGCCGACGGGGAAGGCCATCGTCTACGGTCCCTCCGACACGTCGCTGCGTATCGGCAATGCGTCCGCGGAGATCGGCGGCGATACCGACGACTGGTCCGATGTGATCGATATGCGGCAGTGGTCGGTCGACGCGCCGATCCCGTTCGGCAACGGCCATACGGTCGAGGCCCGCCGCATGTTCCATCCGCCGGAGTCCTACGGTCTGCGCATCAAGACCGCTCCCGACCGCACCTTCGTCTACACCGGCGATACGGCGCTGTGCCCGGAGGTCGTGGAGCTGGCGCGCGGCGCGGATGTGCTGCTCGCCGAGGCCTCCTGGACCCATGACCCGGCGAATCGCCCGCCCGGCATTCACCTTTCGGGCCATGAGGCGGGCGTGGTCGCCGCCGAGGCCGGTGTCGGTGAACTGCTGCTCACCCATATTCCGCCGTGGACCTCCCGCGAGGACGTCATCGCCGAGGCGAAGGCGGTCTTCAGCGGTCCGGTACACGCGGTTTCTCCCGGCGAAGTCTTCGAAATCTGACCGTCTAGGCTGTGGCTCGTGTCTACACGAGCCGATGGCAGGGCGGATGACGAACTCCGCGAGGTAAAGATCACCCGGGGCTTCACCGCGCATCCGGCGGGTTCGGTGCTGGTGGAGTTCGGTGGAACGCGGGTCATGTGCACCGCGAGCGTCACCGATGGGGTGCCGCCGTGGCGTCGCGATTCCGGATTGGGCTGGCTCACGGCCGAATACGCCATGCTGCCCGCCGCCACCCACACCCGTTCCGGCCGCGAGTCGGTGAAGGGCCGGGTCGGCGGTCGCACCCAGGAGATCTCCCGGCTCATCGGCCGTTCGCTGCGCGCCTGCATCGATCTGGCCGCCATCGGCGAGAACACCATCGCCCTCGACTGCGATGTGCTGCAGGCCGACGGTGGCACCCGCACCGCCGCCATCACCGGCGCGTACGTGGCGCTCTCGGATGCCGTCACCTATCTGGCCGCCGCCGGCAAGCTGAACGACCCGCAGCCCATCTCCTGCGGTATCGCCGCCGTGAGCGTCGGCGTGGTCGACGGCCGGGTGCGCCTGGACCTTCCGTACGAGGAGGATTCGCGCGCCGAGGTCGATATGAATGTGGTGGCCACCGATACCGGCACCCTGGTCGAGATCCAGGGCACCGGCGAGGGCGCCACCTTCCCGCGCTCCACCCTGGACAAGCTGCTCGATTCCGCGCTCGCCGGGTGTGAGCAGTTGTTCGTGGTGCAGAAGGAAGCGCTCGCGCTGCCGTATCCGGGCGTGCTCCCCGAGCCGTCCGAGGCGAAGAAGAAGTCCTGATGTCGCGCCGGGTGCTGGTCGCCAGCCGTAATGCCAAGAAGCTGAACGAATTGCGCCGCATTCTCGACGAGGCCGGTATCGCGGGCATCGAGATCGTCGGCCTGAACGATGTGCCGCCGTACGACGAGGCTCCCGAAACCGGTGCGACCTTCGAGGAGAATGCGCTCGCGAAGGCGCGCGACGGTTTCGCCGCCACCGGAATGCCCTGTGTCGCAGATGATTCCGGTATTGCGGTGGATGCTCTCAACGGTATGCCCGGGGTGCTGTCGGCCCGCTGGTCCGGCACGCACGGCAATGACGAGGCCAACAACACGCTGCTGCTGGCCCAGCTCGGCGATGTCCCCGACGAGCGGCGCGGCGCGGGTTTCGTCTCCGCCTGCGCCCTGGTCGCCGACGGTGTCGAAGAGGTCGTGCGCGGCGAGTGGCCCGGCGTCATCGCCCGGAAACCGGTGGGCGACGGCGGTTTCGGTTACGACCCGCTGTTCGTTCCCGAGGGCGGCACTGTCTCCGCGGCCCAGCTCAGCCCGGCCGAGAAGGACGCCGCCTCGCACCGCGGCCGCGCCCTGCGACAGCTGCTTCCGGCGCTGCAGGCCTTGGCGGCCAACTGATCTCAGAGCCCGAAGGCGGCCTTCACTTCCTTGGTCCGCATGTGCTCGAACACGAAGGACAGGAACGGAATCGTGCCGGCCAGGCAGGTCAGCGCCGTGGTGACCGGCTTCCAGCGCGCCTTGATGCCCAGGTCGATGGTGAAGACCAGGTAGAGCATGTAGAAGATGCCGTGGATCTGGCCGACATAGAACAGCCAGTGCGGCGCGGTGTGGCTGTCGGCCAGAATCAGGTACTTGTAGACGACCTCGCCGGTGAGCACCAGCAGCCAGATACCGGTGATCCAGGCCAGCGTGCGGTAGCGCAGGAGCGCGCCGCGGATCTTCTCGGGCGCGGCTGCGCCGAGCGGGCGGGGCGCGAGGGTGGTTTCACCGGTCGCGACGGGGGCCTCGGAGTTGTCGCGCGCGGTCACCCGGCGCTCCTTTCGGGATGGTTGCGCAGCCCGGCGTCCGTGATCTGCTGATCGAGGTCGCTGGCGTGCAGTTCGGCCAGGTATTTGTTGTATTCGGCGACCTGGGGATCGTCATTGGTCGCCGACTTCGGTCGCTCCGGCAGCAATCCGGCCGGAATCTCGCGCGCCACAACCGGTTTCGGCTTTCTGATGCGCGGCGCGACCACGGTCCCGGCGGTGCTCGCAGCGGAATCGCCGGGCGCCGGTGCGGAATCGGCCGCAGCCTCCGGCGCGCCGTCCTCCCGGGCCTCCTGCTCGAGTCGCACGAACCGGAAGTACGCCCACACCACGAACCCCGCGAAAAGTGGCCACTGCAGCGCATAGCCCAGGTTCTGCCCCGTGCCGCTACCGGATTCGAAGCGCCCCCACTGCCACCACCCCAGACCGAGGCAGGCCACGAACGCCACGATCACGAAGATGATCAGAGCCGGGCGGCGGTGGGGAGCGGACACGACCTCCACGGTACCTCGCTACTACGCAAGCCGTAGTAGGAGGTCCGTCGCATTCCCACTCAGAACTTGTAGGTGACTCCGGTCAGGCGCTCGGACTCTTCCCACAGCCGGCGCCAGAGGTCCTGGTTCTGGGACAGCTTGCTGGAGGGGGCCGCTTCGACCGGGCCCTTGGTGCCGCCCAGGCGGGCAGGGCCCCAGTAGACGGTGGGGTCGGCGTCGGGGACGGTCGCGGCGAAGAGGGAGGAGTACGCGGCGTGCTGGGGGGATTGGCCGATGAGCCGGACGAAGGGCTTGGAGATCTTGTCCAGTGGGGTTTCGGTGCGGGCGAACAGATCGGTGGCCGAGACGCCGGGGTGCACGGTGTAGGACCGCTTGGCCGAATCGGCCGCGGTCAGTCGCCGCTGCAGTTCCCGCCCGAACATCAGGTTCGACAGCTTGGACTGCGCGTAGGCGAGATTGCGCTGATAGCGCCGGTGCTCGTAATTGAGGTCGTCGACCCACAGCTTCGGGGTCTGCCGGTGCGCGATGGAGGCGATGGAGACGACCCGGTCGTGAATCTTGTCCAGCAGCAGCCCGGTCAGCGCGTAGTGGCCGAGATGATTGACGCCCCACTGGGTTTCGAACCCGTCCTCGGTGCGCGAGAACGGCACGTTCATCAGGCCGGCATTATTGATGAGCACATCGAATTCGCCTGTGCTGTCCGCGAATTCGCGAATCGAGGCGAGGCTGGCGAGATCCAGCGGCGCGACCTTCACATCGCCCTCGATGCGGTCGGCCACCTCCTGCGCCTTGGCGGCGTTGCGGCAGGCCATGATGACGGTCGCGCCCTTGCTCGCGAGCACCCTGGTGGTCTGCTCGCCGATCCCGCCATTGGCGCCGGTGATGACGAAGGTGCGCCCGGACTGATCCGAGATTTCGCTGGGCTTCCATGCCATGGCTGTTGACCTCACGGGTTCGGCGTTCGGCGTGCGGCGGTGCACGCGTCGATGAAATTCCTCTGACCTTACTCCAGAGTAAGTTCAGACGGTAGACCGACTCGATCCGCCACGCCCCGACCCGCCGCCGCTCAGCCCAGCATCCCCTCGAGCGCCAGCGTGCGCGCCGGTTGCCGCAGCTTCTGCATGGCCTTGGCCTCGATCTGCCGGATCCGCTCCCGGGACACCCCGAAGATCCGCCCGACCTCCTCCAGTGTTCGCGGTTCGCAGCCGTCCAGCCCGTAGCGCAGCGCGATCACCTGCGCCTCCCGCTCGGGCAGCCCGGACAGCGCCACCCCCAGCTGCCCGCGCAGCGCACCGTCGGTGACCGTCACCGACGGGTCTGGGCCGTTATCGGCAATGAGCGCACCGAGCTCGGCATTGTCGCTGTCGCCGATCGGGGTGTGCAGCGAAATCGGTTCGCGCGCATGGCTCAGCACCTCCCGGACCTGCAGGACGGACATATCGAGCTCCTCGGCCAGCTCCTCGGTGCTGATATCGCGGCCCATCCGCTGCGAGAGCGTCCGCTCGGTGCGGATGACCCGGTTCATCACATCGGCCACATGCGCCGGCAGCCGGATGGTGCGGCCCTGATCGGTCAGTGCCCGCCCGATGGATTGCCGGATCCACCAGGTGGCATAGGTCGAAAGTTTCAGTCCGCGGCGATGATCGAATTTGTCCACCGCGCGCATGAGCCCCAGTGTGCCCTCCTGCACCAGGTCCAGCAGTGACATGCCGGTCGGGGTGGGGTAGCGCTTGGCGATGGACACGACCAGGCGCAGATTGGCGCGCACCATATGGTCTTTGGCCCGCAGCCCGTCCGCCACCGTGCGCTGCAGCGCACGTCGTTCCGCGGCGGTGAATTCGATTGCCGCGCCGTCCGACTCGTCGAGGCGCTGCCGGGCGAGCACTCCGGCCGCAATGCGCTCGCCGAGCTCGAACTCGTGCGCACCGGTGAGTAGCGGAGTCCCGCCGATTTGGCGCAGATAGTCCTTGATGGCGTCTTCGCTGACGGTGAGCGTCATGGAGGTGCTCCCTTCCGGCGGGTGGTGCTGGTGCCATGGCGATGCGGGTCATGCGGGGAGTCCCCTTCATTTGTACTCGCCGGTCTCGACCGTGGGGACAAATATAGGAAAGACCTAAAAATATGTCGGAAATGAATTTAGGACGGAATCGGCTATGCTGACGGCATGAGCGCGCAGACCGCCGAAGCCGGTAGCCGTCCCCTGGGTCTTCGGGAGCGGAAGAAGCTGCAGACCAGGCAGAACATCTCCAACACCGCCACGCTGCTGTTCCTCGAGCACGGCTTCGACACGGTGACCATCGCCGATATCGCCGCTGCGGCCGATGTCGCCAAAATGACCGTGACCAATTACTTCCCGCGCAAGGAAGACCTGGTCCTGGACGTGCACGATGAGTTCGTGGCGAGTCTCGCGCGCACGGTTCGAGATCGGGAGCCGGGTGAATCGGCCTTGGCCGCGCTGCGCCGGGACTATCTCGCCGCGGCGGCCGCGCAGGCCGCGCTCATCGGGTTCTCCGGCCCGGATTTCGCGCGGCTCATCACCGGCAGCCCGGCGCTGGTCGCGCGCTTGCGCGAATTCCACGAGGAGCGCGAGCGGCTGCTCGGCCTGGCGCTGGCCGAGGAGACCGGGTCGGCGCCAGCGGATTTCACCCCGAATATCGCTGCGGCCCTGCTCGGCGGCGTGCACCGCGCCCTCTTCGAGGAGACCGTCCGCCGCACCGTGGACGGTGCGTCCAACGATGCCATCGCGGCTGCCCTGATCGGCTATATCGGCAGCGCTTTCGACATGCTCGAGCCGTCCCTCGGCGGTTATGCGGTCCGAGCAAACTGATCGCCCTGTTTGCCGTGTCGTTGCTGTGTACTCGCTGGTGAGCGCCACATACTGAGCCGATGACCGGTGCCAGCGCGGCCGTTGCCCCCTCCGTGCCCCAGCCTTTGAGCCGGGCCCGAATCAACATCATCTTCGCGACCGTGGTGCTCGGGATGCTCATGGCGGCACTCGATTCCACCATTGTCGCCACGGCGCTGCCGACCATCGTCGCCGATCTCGGCGGCGCGGGGCATATGGCGTGGGTGGTCACCGCCTACCTGGTGGCCGAGGCGATCGCCACCGCGCTGGCCGGTAAATTCGGCGACCTCTTCGGCCGCAAACTGGTCTTCCAGCTCAGTGGCTTCATCTTCATTCTGGGTTCGGTCATCGCCGGCATGGCGCACGGTATGGACCTGCTGATCGCGGCCCGGGCGGTGCAGGGCCTGGGCGCGGGCGGGCTCATGGTCACCTCGATGGCCCTGATCGCCGATGTGATTCCGCTGCGCGAGCGCGGCCAGTACCAGGGTGCGCTGGGCGCGGTCTTCGGCGTGACCACGGTGATCGGCCCGACGCTGGGCGGCCTGTTCACCGACCACCTGAGCTGGCGCTGGTGCTTCTACGTGAACGTGCCCATCGCGATCATCATGATTGTTGTTGCGGCCCGGACGATTCCGGTTGTGCGCAATGCGATCAAGCCGATCGTCGACTACCTCGGCATCGCCCTCATCTCGATCGGCGTCACCTGCCTGATCCTCGGATTGGAGTGGGGCGGACAGGAATACGCCTGGGGCTCGGCGACGATCCTCGGCCTGTTCGCGGCCTCGGCGATCGCGCTGGCCGCGTTCGTCGCGGTGGAACTGCGGGCCGCGGAGCCCATGCTGCCGATGCGCCTGTTCCGCAGCAATGTCTTCACCGTCTGCTCGATCCTCAGCTTCATCGTCGGCTTCGCCATGCTCGGCGCGATGACGTACCTGCCCGCCTTCCTGCAGTACGTGAAGGGGGTGTCGGCGACCGCCTCCGGACTGCAGACGCTGCCGCTGGTGGTCGGCCTGTTCACCACCTCGATCATCTCCGGCACCATTGTCGGCCGGACCGGGCGCTACAAGCTCTTTCCCATCGCGGGCACGGCGATCATGGCGCTCGGCCTGTTCCTCATGTCCACCATGAACGCGAGCACCGGCTTCTGGCTGCAGTCGCTGTACATGCTGGTGCTGGGTCTGGGCATCGGCCTGGCCATGCAGGTGCTGACCATCGCGGTGCAGAACAGCGTGCCCTACTCTGATCTGGGCACCGCCACCTCCGGGGTGACCTTCTTCCGCACCATCGGCAGTGCGTTCGGCACCACCATCTTCGGCACGCTGTACGCGAACAAGATCGGCCCGAATCTCGCTGCCGCTCTGATGGAAGCGAAGGTGCCGCCGGAGGTCGCCCAGAATCCGCAGGCACTGCGCGATCTGCCGCGACCGCAGGCGCTGCCGATCATCGACGCGTACGCCACCTCCATCGACTACGTCTTCCGCTGGGTGGTGCCGGTCGCACTGCTCGGCTTCGCGATCGCGTGGTTCCTGAAGGAGGTGCCGCTGCGCGACAGTTCCCGCGGCGTCGCCTCCGATGTGGGAGAGGGATTCTCGGTCCCGGATTCCGGCGACCGCGTGGTGCAGCTGGAGCGGGCCATCGCCCCGGTCCTGCGCAAGCTTCGCGACAATGCGGTGCCGGATTCGGGAATCCTTGCGGCAGCGGGTAGTTCGCTGACCCGGGACGAGGCGTGGGCGCTCGGCCAGGTCCGCATGTACCAGCGGCTGCGCGGTTCGGCGACCGTCGGTGTCATTGCCCGAACCCATTGGGTGCCTGAGGAAATCATCGAACCGACCTACGCCAAGGCGCAGCAGGACGGCCTGCTGCGGCGTGACGGCGATGTGCTGACCCTCACCGATCGCGGCGTGCAGGAGATCGACCGGGTGCAGATCGCCTGGAAGCGCTGGATCGAAAGTCAGTTGGACGACTGGGATCTCACCGATCCGAAGGACCGCGCGCTGATGGATCAGGCCATCGACAATATCGCCACCAAACTGCTCGACGAGGCCGACCGCCCGGAGACCGCGGCCCGCTGAGTCGCCGGACGAACAGTGCCCCGCTGCGGACAACCGCAGCGGGGCACTGTGTTTCACAGCGTCAGGCGTGGACGCGGACCGGCTGCACCGGCGCCTCCCAATCGATCCGGAAGCGCTGCTCATGGCCCATCGTCTTCTCCGGGTTCATGCGCTTGAGCGCCATCGGCATGACCACACCCATGACGGCGCGGGTGACCGGGCCCGCGGCCTTGGTGTGGTTCATGCGCTTGACCCGATTGGCGACGCCCTCCACCCGCGGCCGCCGCAGCGCCTCGTAGGTGGCGAAAGCCGCTGTCGGATCATCGATATCGCGCAGGCAGCGCGCCAGCTCGATGGCGCTCTCGATGGCCATGGAGCCACCCTGCCCCGAGGTATTGCTCGGCGCGTGCACGGCATCGCCGGTGAGCACCATGCGCCCGCGGTACCAGTGCGGCACCGGCGGCATGATCTGCAGCGCACCCACCACGACCAGATCCTCGGGCTTGGTGGCGCGAGCCAGTTCGGCGCCCGGGATGTCGTCGGCGTAGACCTCGCGCAGGATGCGCAGCCACTCCCCATTGGAGACGGTGCGGGCCTCGCTCAGCGAAAGGTACTGCTCGTGCGGCAGATTCGCGCCCCATGCGATGCGGCCGTCGGGCATGGTCCAGTACAGGTAGTAGGCACGCTTGCCGAAGGCGAAGATCATATTCCCCGGCGCGAGGTCGAGCGAGCCCCCCTCGATATACGCACCGAAGCCCAGCATCCGCAGATACTGCGGCCCCGGCGCATTCGGGTCGATGAGCGTGCGCACGGTGGAGCGGATGCCGTCCGCGCCGATCAGCACATCGCCCGTGGCGCTGGTGCCGTCGGCGAAGTGCGCGGTAATGCCGTCGGCATGCTCCTCGACATCGATCAGGCGCTTGCTGTACTCGAACTGCACGCCGGCGGCGACCGCGACATCGTGCAGTGCGATGTGCAGATCGGGCCGGTCGACCAGTTGCAGCGGCTCCACCCCGGACATGCCGGGCAGCCGCAGATGCTTGTTGTTGACGGCCATCGATTGCGAGGTGATCGGCGCGGCAATGGCGCGGATCGCATCGCCGGCGCCGATGACATCCAGGGCGGCCATCCCATTGGGCGCCAGTGCGAGGTTGGAGCCGACGCCGTAGGCGGGGCCGGGGTAGGCCTCGAAGACCCGGGCTTCGATGCCCGCCTTGTGCAGTGCGGTCGCGGTGACGGGTCCGGAGATGCCGCCGCCGATGACGAGGGCGGTGCGGATGGCCGAGCGTGTTTCAGACATGGGTTGTCTCCCTTGAGACTTCGAAAGAGCAGGGTGAGATAACCCCGAATCGGAGCGCGTGCGGAGAACCCAGTTATCCTGTAGTTGCCAAACTCGGTACGAGTTCGCCTGCACGGGCGCGGATCGGGAAGGTGTTCCCGGGTCTCGGCGGTGGTGTTGCAGCACCTTCGCCGGGGCTCGGTTCTTGATCGTCCGGTATTCAGTCCGGTGGCGGCTGCGCGCCGGGCATTCCCCCCTTCACCTGTTCGACCGCTTCCGCGGGCGTGATCCCGTCGCGGTGGTAGGACCGCCACAGTTCGACCTCGGGGAAGCTGCCGTCGACGAGCGAATCGCGCAGGGCTCGCGCCCAGGCGGTCTCGGCCTCCAGCATGGTCAGCTCATAGTCTTCTTCGACCAGGAAAAGGTGCGGCACTGCACCTTTCAGAGCGGCCAGCTGCGTACGGCCGGCGGTGGACCTGGCCTCCAGCTTGGAGATACGTGCGGTGAGCAGTTCGATCACATCATCGGGCGGGAGCACCGAGACCACGGACAGCCCGGCCATGAACGGCCGCTGCTCGGGTTCCGGATCGGAGATGAGTTCTCTTGTCCAGTCGGCCAATTCGGCACGCCCGGCATCGGTGATCCGGTAGATGGTGCGTTCGGGGCGGGCGCCGTCGCGTTCACTGCCGGTGATCTCGAGAAAGCCGTGCTTGGTGAGGTTGTCCACCACGGTGTACAGCGAGCCCCACTTGACGCCCATATCGTGGTCTTTGCCGAACTCCCGCAACTTTCCGGCGATCTCGTAGCGATGCATCGGCTGGATGGCGAGCACCGACAGCACCGCCAATGCCATCAGATTCCCTACCTTGCGCTTGCGAGCCATTCTGCCCACCTCCTCTGTACTCGTCTACGAATATACGTCCACGAGTATTCGTCGACAAGTACTTGGCGCAAAGAAAAACGCACCCCGGCCGCGGGTGCGGCGGGGTGAGCATGGGAGGAGGCGGTCAGGTGGTCGCGAAGCGGGACCGCAGATAGTCGGAGGTGGGCTGATCGGCCGGGAGGAAGGCCTCCAGATGCAGCTCGGCCAGGGTGATGTCGGTGGCCGTGGCGAACGAGGTGATGGTGGTGATCAACCCCAGCTCACCGTCCTCGCTGCGCAAGCGCAGGGGTACCGCGAAGCCCAGATGGTTCGGGCCCGGATCGACCGGCGGCAGATAGCTCTCCAGCTCGGTGATGAGCGCACTGAGATCCGGATCCGGGCTGCGGGCCGCGCGATTGCGCAGGCTGTCGGTGACATGACGACCCCATTCGGGCAGATTCACCACCCGCCGTGCCAAACCGTCGGGATGCAGGGCCAGTCGCAGCACATTGAGGGGCGCCCGCAGCAGCTCCGGCGCCGCTCCCTCGGCGAGCACCTCGAAGGCCGCATTGGCCGCCACCAGCACGCCGAACGGGCGCGTCACCACCGCCGGATAGGGGAGATGGCCGTGCAGGATGGTGTCCAGCGCATGCCGCACCGCACCGAGTTCCGGTGCATCCAAAGCAGATTCGGGGAAAGCGGGCGCGTATCCGGCGGCCAGCAGCAGCCCGTTGCGCTCGCGCAGCGACAGTCCCAGCGACTCCGCCAGCCGGACCACCATGGTCCGCCCCGGATGTGAGCGCCCCTGCTCCAGGAAGCTCAGATAGCGCTGGCTGGTCTCCGCGCTGATCGCGAGATCGAGCTGGCTGATCCGCCGCCGGGTGCGCCAGTGCCGCAACTGCTGCGCGAACGGGGTCGCCGTCGTCGCCACCGCCATGATCGTCATTCCTCTACTGTGTGCGCCCCGGCGCTGCCGGGCGATTCCCTGCAGGGAATGACAAGCGCGGCCGCATGATCATTCCCTGCAGGGAATCGCGCCGCTCGCCGTCGCCGAACAGACTCTGTGGCATGAGCAATCGAGTCGACAACAACAGCCTGGCCACCCTCACCGAGCAGTACATCGCCGTCTGGAACGAGGCCGATCAGCAGGCCCGGGTCAAGCGCATCGCCGAACTGTGGACCACCGAGGGCACCCACGTGCTGGTCGATCCGCCGCAGGTCATCCGGGAAACCGCTGCCGCCCTGAACTTCCCGACCCCGTACATGTCGGTGCGCGGCCACCGTGAACTGGATGCGCGGATCACCCGGGCCTACGAAATGTTCGTCGGCTCCGGCACATTCGTCTTCCGTAGCCGTGGCGTGGCGCAGCGGCTGGCGGAGGGTGTGGTCGGCATCGGCTGGGACATGGTCGCCGCCGACGGTTCGGTGGGCGGCGCGGGCTACGACGTGCTCGCCCTGGACGAGGACGGCCGGATTCACGCCGACCACCAGTACATCGGCCCCGCATAACAGACGACGTCGCTACGACCGCCACGGCTATTTTCAGGAGAACATCATGAATGCCATTGCCTACCACCTCGATCCACTGCACGGGCTCGACGGGCTCACCACTCGCGCACAGTCGATCCCGGAGGCCGGACCGCATCAGGTCGTGGTGCGGGTGCGGGCCACCTCGCTCAATCGCCGCGACACCATGCTGATGGACGGCACCTACCCGGTGCCCTTCACGCCCGATACGGTGCCGCTGGTGGACGGCGTCGGTGAGGTGATCGCCCTGGGCGACGGCGTGACTCGCGCCGCGCTCGGCGATCGGGTCATGGGAACCTACTTCGTCGCCTGGAACGGCGGCCGGCAGACCCAGGCGCTGACCTCCCAGCAGTACGGCGCCAACCACAATGGCTGGCTCGCCAACTATGTGGTGCTGGAGGAGGATTCGGTCATGCAGGTGCCCGAGCACCTGACCGACGAGGAGGCCGCCGCGCTCACCTGCGCGGGACTGGTCGCCTGGGCGGCGCTGAGCAAGCCGGTTCCGGCCGGACCGGGGGAGACCGTGCTGACGGTCGGCACCGGCCCCGTGGGTCTGTTCGCGGTGCAGCACGCCAAAATGCTGGGCGCGCGGGTCATTTCGATCACCTCCTCACCGGACAAGGCGGAGCGGCTGCGCAAGCTCGGCGCCGACGAGGTCATCGACCGCAGGGTGACTCCGGATTGGGAGCACGCGGTGAACGATCTCACCGGTGGTGACGGTGTGGAGCATGTGGTCGAGGCGGTCGGCAAGGTCACGCTGCCCAAATCCCTTGCGGCAGCGGGTTACAACGCGAATGTCACGCTCATCGGCGCGTACCCGGCCCCGGCGGGGCAGCAGCAGGGTGATCCGCTGGGCGGCAAGTACCTGACCCTGCGCCGCATTGCGGTCGGCAGCCGGGCCGATTTCGAGGGTATGAACCGCGCCATTGCCGAGCACCGCATGCGGCCGGTCATCGACCGGATATTCCCGTTCGATCAGGCGGTCGAGGCCTACCGGTACTTCAATGAGGGCGACCCTTTCGGCAAGGTGGTCATCACGATCGCTTAATGTCGGAAATATGCGGATATTTCTGGCGGGCGCCAGCGGCGTCCTCGGCTCTCGGCTGGTCCCGCTGCTCATTGCGGCGGGACACGATGTGGCGGGTATGACCCGCTCTCCGGAGAAAGCGCAGCGGCTGGCCGCCGCCGGCGCGGAACCGGTGGTGTGCGATGTCTTCGATGCGGCGGCCCTGACCACCGCCGTCACCGAATATGCCCCCGAGTTGGTCATGCACCAGCTCACCGATCTGCCGGACGATCCGGCGCGACTGGCCGAGGGCCGCGCGGCCAATGCCCGCATTCGCCGGGAGGGCACCGCGAATCTGCTGGCCGCGGCCGAGGCGGTCGGCGTCACCCGGATCATCGCCCAGAGCGTGGCCTGGGAGATGACCGGCGAGGGTCAGGTCTCCAAGGAGTTCCTGGAGAAGTCGGTGCGCGCGGCCGGCGGTGTGGTGCTGCGCTACGGCCAGTTCTACGGCCCGGGCACGTACTACCCGGACGCCCCGCCCGAGCCGCCCCGCATCCACCTCGACGAGGCCGCCGCGCGCACCGCCCGCGCTCTCGATCTGGCGTCCGGACTGTACGAACTCACCGATGCCGAGGGACCGGAGTTCCTGCCGATCACCTAGCCCGGTTCCGCCGCAACTGTTGCGGCACGGACGAATTCGCGAATACGAACGCTGTTGTCGGCGGTCCGCCAGTGCAGTGCCCATCGCACCGGCGGGGCGTCGCGCAGCGGCAGATACGCCACATCGGGGCGCGGGTGATAGCGCCGGGCATGCGCGCCGATCGGCAGCACGCCCTGTCCCGCGCCGACGAGCGTGAGCTGTTCGGTGGCGGTGGCCGGGCCCTGCAGCACCGTGGTGTGCTCCAGGTCGGCGAATGTGACCGAACGGCGATGCGCCAAAGGATGATTCGCGGGCACCGCGACTATCCGGGCTTCCGAGACCAGTACCGGTCCGGCGGTGATGTCCGGTTCGGCCGACGTGACCGTATCCAGTGCGATATCGATATCGCCCGCCCGCAGCCACGGAAGCACCTGCGCGGGTTGGGCTTCCCGAATCCGCACGGCGCAGTCGGGTAGTTGCTCCTGGAACAGTTCCTTTGCGCGGCTGAGCAATTGGCTCGTCGCGGCGTCCACGAAAGCGACCTCCAGCGTCCCGCCGCGACCCCGCCCGGTATCGATGGTGTGCTGTACCGCAGCACCGATGCGATCCCACGCCGGGCGCAGTTCCGCATACAGCTCACGGCCCGCCGGTGTCGCCGTCACCCGCCTGCTGCTGCGATCGAAGAGCGGAACACCCAGTCGCCGTTCGAGTTTCGCGACCGTCTGGCTGACCCGGGCGGTCGAGAGGCGCAGCCGTTCGGCCGTCCGGCCGAAGTGCAGTTCCTCCACGAGGGTGAGGAAGACCTCGATTTCGTACCGCTCCAGCATGTGCTGCCTCCGCCGGGATCGTTAAGTAGTGCTTGACGATCGTTGCACATATTCGTATTGATGCCGCCGGTGCGCGGGCAGAAGGTGAAGTGGTCCGCACAACCTCAGGAGTCACCGTGTTCGTCACCGAGCCCTACGCCTTGTCCGCCCCCGCCGCCGAGACCGCCGAGGTGGTGCGGGAGCTGCGCGATCGCGCCGAGATCAGCGATGCCCTGTACCGCTTCGCGCTGGGTCAGGACCTGCGGGACAAGGAGCTGTTCGCCTCGTCCTTCACCGCCGACGCCGAACTCGATTTCCAGCCGACGGCCGTGAAGTGGGGTGGCGTCGCCCCGCTCATGACCGGCCGCGACTTCATTGTCGACACCATCCTCGGTGGCTTCGCCGGGCGTGTCGACACCACGCATCAGGTGACCAACACCCGCATCGCGATTACCGGCGATACCGCGCGACTCACCGCGCTCGTGGAGGCGCAGCATCTGCTCACCGCCGACCACGGCACCTTCGCCCTGCTGAAGAACCGATACGACGTCGAGCTGGTGCGCGAGGGTGCGCGGTGGCTCATGAGCCGGGTGCGCATCGAGAACGCATGGTTCACCGGCGATCCCACAGCGATCTTTTAGCTATCGAAAGAAATAGATACTGAGCTGCAATATTACGGTGTCATGTAGCCGGTTAATGTTCATGGCAAATCTGTGTAGCGTCCTGGAAGACGAGCTTTTCGGATCAGCAGGTCATCTGCTCGGTAATCGAAGGAGCTTCCCGTGGCGCCCGGCGCCGTCCGTGAGAGACCCGTAGCGAGAGACAACGACGGCACACCCGGTGTGGTGGAGACCGGCGAGATGTCCGCGCGCACACTGATATTGATGCTCGTACTGTCGCTCGGCCTGGTATTTCTCCTGGTAGGCGGCAGTCTGCGCGCCGGGTTCGACGGTAGCGGCGACGGCGCCGACAGTCCGGCCGCCCCCGGCTCCAGCTCGAAACAGCACCCCGCGAGCGCCGGGCCGCCGCCCCCGCCCGCACCTGCACCCGCCCCTGCCCCGGCGCCCGCGGCCGCGCCGCCGCCGCCCGCTCCGGAACCGCAGGCGCCCGCGCCCGCGCCGCAGCAGCAGGCGCCGCAGGCTCCCATCGCGCCGGTCGAGGTCGCTCCCGAGCCCGATCCGCCCGCCCCTGCCGCGCCGCCCCCACCGCCTCCGCCGCCGATCATCCCGGACATTCTGGCGCCGATCCTGCCGTTCCTGCTGCCACCGCCCCCGCCACCCCCGCCGCCGGCCCCGTAGCGGAGGTCACGGCCGGAATCCGAAGGAGGACAGCCATGCTCGACAGCGCACGCGAACCGCAGGAGGCGCACGAAGGCGATATCAACCCGCGTGCACTCGCGGTGGTCGCGGTCGTCTCGGGACTCATGGCGCTGGCCATCGGAGCCGGCATGCTGCTCACCGGTTCCGATGACAGCACAACCGCGGAGGTGCAGCCGGTGCACCGCGCGCCCGTGCAACACCACCCCCCGAAGCCCCACCTTCCCTCCGCACCGGCCGCCGCCGCGCCACCCGCCGGCGCGATCCCACCCGCCGCCGTAGCGCCGCCCGCCGCCCCAGCAGAGGCCGTGCTCCCCCCGGGAGCCCCGCATCCGGTCCAAGCCCCCGTCCTCGTGGCCCCAGAATTGTTCTCGCCGTACATGACTCGCGTCCCACCCCCACCCGCACCCGCACCGCCCGTGGCAGCCGCCACCCCCGCAGCGGTCCCGCCACCCGCACCCGCCCCTCCGCCCCCGCCCGCACCGTGAGCGCCCCCTACACCTGACCGCCACCTATGCGCAGACCGCAACCTGCGCGTAGTTCGGAGTCCGCGCCCCGACCGGAGCCCGCGTCGTGACTGGAGCCCGCGCTTTGTCCGGAGCCCGTGCCCTGACCGTGCGGGCTATAGCCCCGAAACGCCTGCGATCTGGCCGATTCCGTACGTGATCGCCATGGCCAGCGCGCCACCGATCACCACTCGCAGCACCGCGCGCGCCGCATTGCCGCCGCCGAGTCGTGCGCTCAAAGAGCCCGTGAGGGCGAGCGCCACCAGTACCGCCGCGAAGGTGACCGGGATTCGCCAGGAGGTGGGCGGCAGCAGAATCGCGAGCAGTGGCAGTAGCGCACCGACGGTGAAGGCGACGGCGGAGGACAGCGCCGCATGCCATGGATTGGTGAGTTCGCCGGGGTCCAAGCCCAATTCGACCTCGGCGTGCGCCTGGAACGCATCGTGTGCGGTGAGTTCCTCCGCCACGGTGCGCGCGGTCTCCGCGGACAGGCCCTTGCCCTCATAGATCTGGGTGAGTTCGGCGAGTTCGTACTCCGGCTCCTCGGCGAGCTCGCGCCTCTCCTTGGCCAGCAGCGCCTTCTCGGAATCGCGCTGCGTACTCACCGACACGTACTCACCCACGGCCATGGAGATCGCACCCGCGGTCAGCCCCGCGATACCGGCCGTGAGAATCGCGGACGATTCGGTGGTGGCCGCCGCGACGCCCACCACCAGCCCGGCGGTCGACACGATCCCGTCATTGGCCCCGAGCACCCCCGCCCGCAACCAGTTCAGCCGCGACGCGAGCCCCTCGGCATGCGGTTCGTGCGGATGCGGTTGCCCGTCCCCGGGGGCGGCGACGCTCGTATCGTCCACGAAAACCAGCCTAGGCCACGTGTTTCTGCCATAGGTCCGCCTCGCCGAGCGAGGCATGGCTCTCGTTTTGCGGCGTATGCGAACAATTTGCTGCAACGATGAGGGTCATGGTCCGTCTTGTCATTCGCCACTGGTCCGTCGTCATACCGCTCGTCGCCGCCCTGGTGCTGGCTGTTTCCTGGGGTCGCGATCTGGGTCCGATAGTGGTGACGCTGGTATCGGTGGCGCTGGTCGGAGCGGTGTTGTCGGCGGTGCAGCATGCGGAGGTGGTGGCGCACCGGGTCGGTGAGCCCTTCGGATCGCTCATCCTCGCGGTCGCGGTGACCATTATCGAGGTCGGCCTGATCGTCACGCTCATGATCTCGAGCGGTGACAAGGCGGCCTCGCTGGCGCGGGACACCGTATTCGCGGCGGTCATGATCACCTGCAACGGCATTCTGGGCCTGTCGCTGCTGGTGGCCGCGGCCCGGCGGCGGCTCGCGGTCTTCAATGCCGAGGGCACGGGCGGCGCGCTGGCCACGGTCGCGACCCTGGCCACGCTGAGTCTGGTGCTGCCGACCTTCACCACCAGCGAACCGGGCCCGGTGTTCTCGGGCGCGCAATTGATCTTCGCGGCGGTCGCCTCGCTGGTGCTCTACGGCGTTTTCGTCATGGTGCAGACGGTCCGGCACCCGGGTGACTTCCTCCCCGTGGAGGGCGGCGGCGAATCGGCCGAGGACGAGCACGACGAACTGCCCACCAAACGTCAGGCCCTGCGCAGCCTCGGCCTGCTGCTGGTGGCTCTCATCGGCGTGGTCGGCCTGGCCAAACTGGTCTCGCCGTCCATCGAATCCGGTATCGCCGCAGCCGGATTGCCCGCCTCGGCGGTGGGTGTGGTGATCGCCCTGCTGGTGCTGCTGCCGGAAACCATTGCGGCCGTGCGGGCGGCGCGGCGTGAGCGCGTGCAGATCAGCCTGAATCTGGCGCTGGGCTCGGCCATGGCGAGCATCGGCCTGACGATTCCGGCGATCGCGGTGGCCTCGATCTGGATCGAGGGGCCGCTCATGCTCGGGCTCGGGGCGACGCAGATGGTCCTGCTGGCGCTGACGGTCGTGGTCGGCGCGCTCACGGTGGTGCCCGGGCGCGCGACTCTGCTCCAGGGCTGTGTGCACCTGGTGTTGTTCTCGGCCTTCGTCTTTCTGGCGGTCAGTCCCTAGCCGGTCACGCGGTCCAGCGGTAGATCTGTCCGTCGCGCAGTTCGTAGCTGTCGGCGGGTTTGACGCCGCTGTGCCCGGAGAGCAGGGCCATGACCCGGGTGCGTCCGCGCGTGGTGACGCCGTCCTCGGTCCAATGCACGTAGGGATGTACCAGTTTGGCGAACGCAGTCCAGTCGTCGGCCTCGACGGCACACAGGACTGCCGACACGGTGTTGTCCACGGGCACAGTGAACACTCCGGCCGACCACAACACATCAGTACGGCGTAAAACCGCGCATCCCGGACCTTAAAAAACCGGACATTTCGTGTAGCTGCTAGTTCACTCGATTCACGTTTCGGTATGGCCGAACCCCGTACGGGCCATGCGCCAGAGGTTCGCCACGGGCGTGTCGCACGTCATATTGATAGCCGATCCGCTCTGATAACACGTTCTAGAACCGCAGGTCACATGCCAAATAATCCCGCTGAGCAGGATGGGAGGCGCATGTACCGATCGGTAACTTAGCGGCCTGGATCACACCTCGAACCGATTTGGTGTTACTCGAGGTAACCATTAGCTTTGAGGGCAGGCAGTGTTGCCGATCACGGAGAAGAAGATTTGAACCTCGTCCCCCGCCGTCGGCTTCGGCGTTTCGAAGAAGTAGTGCCGCAATGACCCGGACCATCCCGCGTACCTCTGCTGTCCGCACCAATGTCCGCATCGTTCGCGACAACTTCTCCGGCACCGCGGTGGCCTCGCTGCGCACCTTCGGCCGCGCGGCCGGCATTGCCCAGGAATCGGTAGCTGGCATCTTCACCGGCATCGCCCGCGGCACCTTCCAGTGGAAGGAAGCCATCCTGCAGGCGTGGCGGCTGATCACGGTCACCGCGATTCCCGCGATCCTGATGGCCATTCCGTTCGGTGTCATCGTCTCGGTGCAGGTCGGCAATCTCATTCACACGCTCGGAGCGGATTCGCTGCTCGGCGCCACCGGTGGACTCGGCGTGATCAAACAGGGCGCGCCCCTGGCCACCGGCTTCCTGCTGGGCGGCGCGGGCGCGGCGGCGCTGGCCGCCGATCTCGGCGCACGCACCATTCGCGAGGAGATCGACGCGCTGAACACCATGGGCATCAGCCCGATTCACCGCCTGGTGATCCCGCGCATGGTGGCCATGCTGGTGGTGGCCCCGCTGCTGAACGTGCTCATCATCTTCGTGGGCGTGCTCGCGGGCTATATGGTCGCCATCGGCGGTCAGGGCGTCACGCCGGGCAGTTACTGGGCCACCTTCGGTTCCTTCACCACCACCGCCGATGTGTGGGTCTCGCTGCTCAAGGCCGTGATCTTCGGCTTCATCGTCGTGGTCATCGCCTGCCAGCGCGGTCTGGAGGCCAAGGGCGGTCCGCGCGGTGTGGCCGATGCCGTGAATGCCGCGGTGGTGCTGTCGGTGGTCTCGATCGTGGTCGTGAACCTGATCGCCACCCAGATCACCGCTATGTTCCTGCCGACGAGGCTCGCCTGATGTCCGCCACGTACGTCCCGAAGGGGCTGGGCTGGGCCGCGCGCTTCTATCACCGCCGCGGCCTGCTGCTGCGCCGCGTCGAGGGCCTGGGCTTCGTGCTCGCCTTCGTCTGGCAGGTGCTGTCGTCGATTCCCTTGACGCTCAAGCGCTATCGCGACGAGACCATGCGCGCCATCACCGATATGACCTGGGGTCGCGGCTCCATCATCGTGGGCGGCGGGACCGTGCCGATGATGATCGTGCTCGGTCTGGTCATGGGCGCGTCGGTGGCCGTGGAGTCCTTCGAGACCCTCGACATGCTGGGCATGGGCCCGGTCACCGGTCTGGTCTCGGCGTACGCCACGACCCGGGAACTCGCGCCGATCGCCGCGGCCATCGGTTTCGCCGCGCAGGCGGGCTGCCGCATGACCGCCGAAATCGGTTCCATGCGCATCTCGGAGGAGATCGACGCGATCGAATCCCTGGGCCTGCGTTCGGTTCCCTTCGTGGTGACCACCCGCGTGCTGGCCGGTGTGGTCGCGATCGTGCCGACCTTCCTGATCGCGCTGATCATGTCGTACATGTCCTGCCGCGGACTGATCACGCTGGTGCACGGTTCGTCCGCGGGCGTGTACGACCACTACTTCTTCCAATTCGTCTCCGGCTTCGATGTGATCGCGGCGGTGATCAAGGTGGCCATCTTCGCGGTGGTCGTCATCCTGATCCACTGCTACTACGGCTTTTTCGCGACCGGCGGTCCCGAGGGCGTGGGTATCGCCTCGGGCAAGGCCGTGCGGGCCAGTTCGGTGGCGATCATCGCCCTGGACATGGTGCTGTCGCTCGGGCTGTGGGGCTTCAACTCGGCGATTACGTTCACGGGGTAGGGGATGCCGAACTACGGAATGCCGGGTGTTGCCGTGGACCGGAAGCGGTCCATGGCGGTCGGCGCGATCGCGCTGGCGCTGATCATCGCGGTGGCGGCCGGATGGACGCTGTACTCGTCCGCGAAATCCGAAGACGGACTGCCGATTTCGCTGCGCACCGAGCAGATCGGTGACGGCGTGCTGGTCGGCACCGACGTGCGGGTGAACGGTGTTGTGGTCGGCAAGGTCACCGACATCACGCCGGATCAGCACGGTACGCAGCGCATCGGCCTGCGGCTGGACGATTCCCGGTTGTTCGGGATCGACGACAGCGTGCTGGTGGATTACGCGCCCGCGAACCTGTTCGGCATCAGCGAGATCGATCTGCGGCGCGGGCCCGGCGGTACGCCGCTGCGCGCGGGCGCGGTCATCGATCTGACCGGACCCAGGGCCTCGGCCGTCTACGACGCCACCATGGGTTCGATTCTGCGCAGTGCCTCACAGGTCGGCGGTTCGGTGCTGACACCGCAGATGGCCTCGGTCATCGCGCAGGCGGCGGCCGACACCGAGGCGTTCACGCCGCTGGCGCAGGCGCTCATCACGGCCACGCGCACGGTCGCGGACAACCAGAAGATGCCGCTGTCGGAGCTGATGGGTCAGCTCGGCCCGGCCTTCGACGGCGGCGGTAAGTTCGCCGGCGCGACGGTGCAGGTCATCGACATGATCCGCAGTATTCAACGGCTGCAAGGTAATCGGGCCGACTACGACTCGAACCTGGCGCTGATCACCGGGAAACTGCTTCCGCAACTGGCGAATACGCTGGGCACGGCCGGAACTCAGCTCTCCGGCCTCACCGACATGCTGGCTCCGCTGCTGAACATGCTGGCGCAGATGGTGCCGCAGCCGCAGCAGTCCGCGGCCGAATTGCGCACGCTCATCGAGCGTGTGCGCAGCGCCATGCCGGATAACGGTCAGGGCCCGGTCCTCAATGCCGAGATCGATCTGCGCGGTGTGCCAGCCCTCGCGGTGCCGCTGCTGGGAGGTGCGCGATGACCGTCAAGGGCGCAGCCTGGCGGCTGGCACTGTTCACCTCGGTGATCGCGGTGGTGCTGGTACTGGTGATCTCCGCGATCGAGCGGCCGGTCTCCGGCAGTACCGAAACCCACGACGCCATGTTCACCGACGCCAACGGCCTCAAGGTCGGCGACGATCTGCGCATGTACGGCGTGCAGGTCGGCAAGATCAAGAAGATCTCCCTGGACGGCGCGCAGGCGCGAGTCCAGTTGTCGGTCAAGACCGATGCGCCGATCTACGACAACAGCAAGCTGGCCATTCGCTATCAGAACCTCACGGGGCAGCGGTACATCGATCTGCAGCAGCAGCAGCAGCCCGGTCAGCGCATCGCCTCGGGTGCGCGCATCGGTACCGATCACACGGTGCCGTCGTTCGATGTGACCAGCCTGTTCAATGGCCTGAAGCCGGTGCTGGCCACCGTTTCTCCGGAGGCCATCAATCAATTCAGCGCCAGCATGGTCGCTTTGATCGAGGGTGACGGCAGCGGTGTCGGCCCGGCCATGGACGCGATCGGGAAACTCGCGTCCTATGTGGACAATCGGCAGCAGGTGATCGGCACGCTCATCCGCAATATGTCGGATCTGGATGATCGGCTGAGCGGCCGGGTGCACTATCTGGTTCCGCTGCTGGCCCGGCTCAGCGATATTTTCGAGGCGCTGCAGTCGAATATCGGTGGCCTGGCGCAATTCGCCATGACCGCGCCGTCGGTGCTCGGGCCCATCGACAGCCTGATGCGCACGCTGGGCATCGATAGCGGCAGCGATGTGGATGCGCTGATCCGCAAGATCTTCCCGGATGCCAAGGAGGCGGTGGACGTCTTCGGCCGCCTGCCCGCCGTGCTCGCCGCCGCCGACGCCGCGCTGCCCGCCGATGCGAGCGGCTGGAAGCCGGTGTGCAGCAAGGGCACTGCGGATGTCCCGCCCGTGGTGCGGATGCTGATCTCGGGACAGCAGGTGTCGATATGCAAGGGATAAAGCCTCCCCGCTTCTTGAAGAGAATCCGTTTGGTTCGCGACGATCGGGTCGTCGACGACGGCACGCGGAAGAAGCGCGAACTGCGCCTCGGCCTCATCGGCGCACTGCTGGTCGCCCTGGGCCTGCTGGCCGCCGGCGTGCTGTTCGTGGTGCCGTTCGGCAAGCACACCTACACCGCGGAACTGTCCGAGGCGCAATCGGTGAAAACCGGTGACGACGTGCGCATTGCGGG
The DNA here is from genome assembly GCF_035958815.1 of Nocardia sp. NBC_01327. NCBI lineage: Bacteria > Bacillati > Actinomycetota > Actinomycetes > Mycobacteriales > Nocardiaceae > Nocardia > Nocardia sp. NBC_01327. The sequence continues at coordinate 1,978,179 of NZ_CP108383.1, forward strand.
CATCTCCGTGGGCGAGGTGAAATCCCTGGAACTGAAGCCGGACCGCGTGGTCATGCGCTTCACGGTGAATTCCGATGTGTTCCTGGGTGATCAGACCTCCCTCGACATTCGCATGCTGACCATTGTCGGCGGTCACTATGTCGCGGTGTTCCCGGCGGGCGATAAAGCGCTGGGCGACAAGGCGATTCCGGCCGATCGAGTGCGCCTGCCCTACAGTCTGGTCGAGACGTTCCAGGATGCGGCCGCGCCGCTGTCGAAGATCGACGGCAGCACGCTGAACCGCAATCTGGCCGCGCTGGGCAATTCCCTCGACGGCGCACCGGACAGCCTGCGCACCACCCTGCAGACCGTGAACACCTATGTGGACGCCCTGGATCGGCAGCGCACCCAGGTCTCCAATGCCGTGGCGGTGGCGGACGAGTACGTGACCATGTACGACGGCGCGAAGACCGATCTGGGCCGGCTGATGGACAATGCGAACCTGCTGGTGACGGTGCTCGAGGACAAGCACACCGAGATGGCGCAGGCCATTCGGCTGCTCAGCGATGTGGTCGGCCGGCTGGGCGGTGCGCAGCCGCAGTGGGATGCCTCGCTCAAGCCGAAACTGCTCGATGCCATCACCCAGTTGGAGCAGCTCGGAACAAAATTCACGCCGACCCTGGACGCCGCGCACGGTCTGCAGCAGAAGCTGTCGTCCCTGGTGATCCCGGACGGCGGCGTGAGCATCGACCAGTCCCAGCAGACGGTGCCGGTCTGCGTGCCGCTGCCCGGAAAGGACTGCTGATGCTCAGGCGCATGCTCGGCTCGCAGGCGTTCATGTCGGTCGCCGGTGCGGTGGTGGTCGTGGCGCTGGCGGTGGTCGGCTACTTCCTCTACTTCGATCCGATGAAGAAGACCGAATCCTATTGCGCGGTCATGCCGGATTCGGTCGGCCTGTACGTCGGCAACAAGGTGACCATGCGGGGTATCCCGGTGGGCACGGTGACCTCCGTCGATTCCGACGGCGCCAAGGTCAAGGTGGGCTTCTCCGTCGATGCGAAGTATCCGGTGTACGCCGATGCCGCCGCCACCACGGTCGCCGATTCCATTGTGGCGGACCGGAATCTGGCGGTGCTGTCGGACGGTAAGCATCCGGCGCACTGGGATTCGTCGCAGTGCATCACCAAAGCCCTGACACCCAAGAGCATTACCGAGACCCTGACCGCGCTCGCGGACCTGTCCTCGCAGCTGCAGCAGGCGCAGGCTCCGGATGCCCTGGCGCACGGGCTGTCCGCGCTGGACTCCGCGACCACCGGTGCGGGACCGCAGATCAATGAGATCGTCAAGAAGCTCGGTACGGCGCTGTCCGCGCCCGATGCCGATATCGGCCATCTCGCGGGCATTTTCGATGCCTTCGCCTCGGTGGGCGAGAAGGTGGAACAGCATTGGGGCGATCTGCGCTCCATGCTGCTGCGCCTGGGTCCCGCCCTGGAGAACGGCAGCAATGAATTGCTGGGCCCCGGTGCGGAATTGATCGATCGACTCGGCCAGGCGCTGCCCATGCTCAATGATCTGGTCACCATTGCCGGCGATCCGATCATGAAGGCCCTGGACGACACCCTGCCGCTGGTGCGCCTGCTGCGCGCGAATGTCGGCTCGCTGTCGGAGATCATGCTCAAGCTCCCGGTCCTGACGAATGCCGCCCAGTCCGTCCTGGGCTCCGGCATCACCTACGGCTCCCCGCGCGCCGCCGTTCCGATGCCCCAGGCCGACCAGGTGTGTGCCGCGCTGAATGCCACCGCACCGGGCAAATGCACCACCTCCGCCGACGGCATGATCAACGTCCCCCTCGTTCCCCTGGTGCTCGGAATGGCAGGTGCGCGATGAGAATCGGACACTGGGAAATCACGCTCGACACGGCCGGTCGCCGCGCCGCGCCGCGCGCCGTAACGGTTTGCCGCCAGGTAGCGACACACCTCCCGCAAGCAGGGGCTGCGCTCGCCGCACACGCTGCCGGGCATGCGGAGCCTGCGATGAGGGCAGGTTCCGCACGGCGGGCGGCAACCCCCGGGCGTGCAGGTTCCGTGCCGCGGGCAGGCGGCCGGAGCCGCACCACCACCTCGGCCGCCCGCCATTCGGGCACGAGCACCCTCCGTAGTCCCGCCGCAGGCACTCCCCGTCCCGGCGCGAACACTCTTCGTCGTCCCGGCGTGTTTGTGGCCGGGATCTTCACCAGCCGAGTCGATTCCGGCCACAAGCGCGCCGGAAGGACGGGCCGAGGCTTCCGGCAGGCGCTCGGCTCCGTGTTGCTCGCCGCGGGTCTCGTGGCCGGGGTCGGCGGCTGCGCGTTCGATCCGTCCTCGGTGCCGATTCCCGGGACCACGGTGTCGGGCGCGACCTATCGCATTCACATCGAATTCGGCAATGTGCTGAACCTGCCCGCGCGCGCCAAGGTCATTGCCAATGGTGCGCAGGTGGGCTCGGTCGCCGGTGTGCGCGTGGTGGATTCGCTGCACGCCCCCGCCGGTCACGGCGGCTACGTGGTGGTCGACGCCGATATCTCGACCAAGGTGCAGCTGCCCGCCACCACCATTGCCGAACTGCGCCAGAACACCGTGCTCGGCGATATCCACCTGGCGCTGACCACTCCGACGGACGGCTTCGGAACGCTGCTGCGTGACGGCGGCACCATTCCGCAGGAGCGCACGCATCCGCCGGTGCAGCTGGAAGACACCATGGCCGCCCTGGCCGCCTTCACCCAGGGCGGGGCGGTGAATCAGTTGCAGGACATCATCAATCGCTTCAATGCGGTGCTGCCCGCCGATCCGAACGAGACCAAGCGGATCGCGCAGAACGCCGCGGGCAATGCGGTCGATCTGGCCGCCAATCTGGATCAGGTGGATTCGCTGCTCAACGGGCTGGGCACCAATGCGCAGGTGCTGCACGACCGCGCGGATTTCCTGGATCACCAGCTCAGTCAGGAGTCGGTGGACGCCATGACCGGCATTACCGACTCCATTCGCGGTGTGACCCAGATCTTCGCGGCGCTCGGTCAGCTGGGTCCCTCGCTGACGTGGCTGACCCCGGTGGTCACCTCGGCCGATGCGGCGGCGAAAGCCTTTGTCCCGCTGGCTCTCTCGAGTAGGCCGCTGGATCTGTCGGTGCCCTCGAACCTGTCGATGCTGGTCGATCTGCTGCGGGACAAGCTGATTCCTTTCGTGGAGCGCGGCCCGAAGGTGAATATCACCGGCGTCACGACGGATTCGGTCTCGCGTGACGATCAGGTGAGCGGGATTCTGTCGACCCTGCGCATGATCGGAGCTGTGCGATGAAGACCGGATCGCTGGTCTCGCTCGGCGGTATCGCCGCCGTCACGCTGGTGAGCGCGAGCTATCTGACCTTCGGTGTGGTGCGGGCGGATCCGTTCGCCGAGTACACCCACGCCTCCATGGTGCTGGCCGATTCCGGTGGGCTGAGCGTCGGTTCGCCGATCCTGCTGACCGGTATGAAGATCGGCAAGATCACCTCGGTGGACAGCACCACCGGCGGTGTCGAGGTGGGCTTCCGCATCGACGCCGACCGCAAGGTCTCCACCGACAGTGTGATCAGCATCGAGCAGCTCTCGGCGCTCGGCGAACCGTATGTGGAGATCCGGCCCAAGACCGGCGGAGCGCCCTACCTCAAGGAGGGGCAGCGACTCGACACCGCCGCGGTCAAGTCGCCACTCTCCATCCCGGCCGTGTCGCGCCTGGTCAACAAGGTCATGAACCAGCTCGATCCGAATGTCGCGGCCTCGCTGGCGAGCACCCTGGGTACCGCGTTCCACGACACCGACTCAGCCATGCCGTCGCTGACCCGTGCCGGTGATCTGCTGGCGGCGGCAATCTCCAGCCGCGAGCCCAAGATTGCTCAGCTACTGAACAGTTTCCAGGCCGCAGCCTCGAATATGGATGGCATCGGTGCGGCCACTGCCGCCGCTGCCCCGGCGTTCTTGCAGTTCGAGCAGTCGCTGAGTGACCTCGTCGAGGCGGTCGGTAGACTCGTCGACAGAGCCCCCGGACCGCAGGCATATGTCAGCGGCAATGGTCTGGCACCCTTCCTGGCGAAGCTGACCGACTGGTTACAGCAGGCCGGACCCGAACTGAAAACCCTCGCGCCCCAGCTGCAGCCGCTCGCGGATGCCGCACGCACCACCGGGCCGCAGATAGATATCAGCAGCCTGATCTCGCAGGCGCTCGCCAGCACCGGCGACGGTGCCGTGCGCGTGCAGGTCAACGTCAAGTAATACGAAGAAGGAGAAGCGGATGTCCGAGGACACCCAGCCGAAGCGGGCAGTCGACGCGGAGGACTCCGCCGTCTCCGCGCCCGAGACGACCACCGCCCCTGCCGTCGCGGCCCCCGAAGCCGCGGCTACCGGGACGACCCCCGAGACCGAGCCCACCGGAACGTCCCTCACCGGGACCGCAGTTCCCGTGGCAGCGACTCCCGCGGCCGAGACGACGAAGGCCGCCGCCCCCGCCGCCCCGGCGAAGACGGTGTCGCTCAAGCTCTCCACCCTCGGCCTGGCCGCAGCGGCCGTTGTACTCATCGGCGCGCTCGTCACGGTGAGCGCCCTGTGGCTCTCGGCCCGCGGCGATCTGAGTGACCGCGATGCCAAGGCCGCCGCCGAGCAGCACGCCGAGCAGGTGGCCACCGACTACTCCGTCGGCGCCTCCAATATCAACTTCAGCGACCTGAATTCCTGGACCGGCCGCCTCAAGGCCAATACCACTCCGGCCCTGGGCAATAAGTTCGACGCCACCGCCCCGAAGCTGCAGGAGATCCTGGTCCCCCTGAAGTGGACCTCGAGCGCGACCCCGGTCGCCGCGAAGGTCGTCGGCCGCGACAACGGCCTCTACCAGGTCGACGTCTTCCTGAACGTCACCTCGACCAACGCGCAGAACCCCGACGGCGCCCAGACCACGGTCACCTACAACGTGACGGTCGACCCGAACAACGGCTGGAAGGTCTCCGACGTCGGCGGCACCGCCCTCGCCCTCCCGAAGCAGTAGCGCCCCGTAGCGCCACCACCCGGCCCAAAGCCGCAGCACCCTGTCCTCGGCGGCAGCCCTGCCCTCGCGTGGTCGCATCGGAACCCTGTCCTCGGCGGCAGCCCCTGCCCTCGCGTGGTCGCATCGGAACCCTGTCCTCGGCGGCAGCCCCTGGCCTCGGGTGGTGGCATCGGAACCCTGTCCTCGGCGGTAGCTCCTGGTCTCGGGTGGTGGCATCGGAGCCTTGTCCTCGGCGGTAGCTCCTGGTCTCGGGTGGTGGCATCGGAGCCTTGTCCTCGGCGGTAGCTCCTGGTCTCGGGTGGTGGCATCGGAGCCTTGTCCTCGGCGGTAGCTCCTGGTCTCGGGTGGTGGCATCGGAGCCTTGTCCTCGGCGGTAGCTCCTGGTCTCGGGTGGTGGCATCGGAGCCCTGTCCTCGGCGGCAGCACCCTGGTCATCCCCGCGTGCTTTTGGCCGGGATCTCGCACAGCGCAGTGGATTCCGGCCAAAAGCGCGCCGGAATGACGGGGGGTGTCTTCCCGCATGGGCGCTCAGCGGCGGAGCAGGTCTGCGAGGCGTACTGCCAGCGCCACGATCGTCAGTGTCGGGTTGGCGTGACCGTTGGCGGGGAAGACCGAGCTGCCCGCGAGGTAGAGGTTGCCGATGCCGTGTACCCGGCAGTCGGCATCCACCACGCCGGTGCGGGGGTCGGCGGACATGCGGGTCGCTCCGCTCGGGTGCGCCCAGTCGGTGAGTTGTGCTGGGAGACAGCTGTTCTCCTGTGTCCACTCGGCGAGCGCCGGCGGGGTGAAGCCGAGGCGGGTGAACTCGGCGGCGACCAGCGCGGCCGCCCGGCGGACGGTGCTGTCCTCCTGGTCGTGCACCTTCCAGTCGATGCGCGGCAGCGGCGTTCCGAGGCGATCCACCTTGTCGCCGAGCGTGATTCGGCTGTCCGGATGCGGCGCCTGCTCCACCATGCAGCGCAGCTCCACGTGTTCGAGCTTGTGCGGCAGCCCGGTGTGGTCGATGAGGCGGCGTTTCGCACCGGCGAGCATGAGCCCGGGATTGCTCGCGACCGTGCGGGCATCGTGCAGATTCACCTGTCCGCGCAGTAGTTTCTTCACCGATTCCCACGGGTCGTCCTCGGCGGGCACCTCCTGAATCCACATGCCGCAGTTGAGAAGTCCCTCGGCGGACTGGATTTCGGGCGACAGCGCCATGCCGTGCAGGAAAGTGTGTTTTCCGGTCTGCGTTCTGACGACGTATTTGCCGAACCGATCGCGCGCCGCCGCCGAGGTGTGCGGATCGAGCGCGCCGATCACGCCGCAGCGGTGATCGAGCAGATACCGGCCGACCACATCGTGCCGATTGCCGAGTCCGCCCGGCACTATTCGATCGGAGGCCAGCAGTAGTCGCGCATTCTCGATTCCGCCGGTGGCCAGCACAATTCGTGCGGCCCGCACCGTGCGCGATGTCCCGTCCGCATCGGCGATCCGTAAGGCCAGCACCCGGGTGCCACCGGGATCGGTATCGATATGGGTGACGGTCGCGCGCACCACGATGCGTACATTCGAGGCCGCGATATTCGGCAATTGCGCGCCGAATCGCATGCTGTCGAAGGGATCCGCGGGGTCCCGGCTGATCTGCCAGAAGTACGGCCGCAGTCGCCTGCGGTCCAGATCTCGCTGCGGTGGTGTGCGATCGGCGAGTTCCCAGAACCGGTCGCCGGTGAAACCGGTCCCGTATCCGAGCCCGAGGTGCGCGGCCGCGCGGTCGAGATACGGTGCCAGTTCGGTGAATTCGAACGGCCAGCCGGAATGCGGCACCCAGGGCCGCGCCGCGAAATCCAATGCGTCCAAAGGCGCGCACCGTCCGCTCCAGGTATGTGAACTGCCGCCGAGAATTCGATTGCGCGCGTTGCGATACGGCTCGGCTCGCGCCGCACCGACATTCTCGAGGTCATTGAGTTCCTCGGTTTCCGGTGCTGTCTCGAGGCCGCCGCTCTCCAGCACCAGCACTCTCAGCGCACTGCCCGCCAGTTCGGCGGCAATGGTCGCCCCCGCCGGCCCCGATCCGATGACGGCGATATCCGCCGCGAGATCGGTATCCCGCACGGCCCGTAGATCGTCGATACGCACCGGAATTCCTCCCGCACCCGCATCCACCCCCGGCGACAGACGCGTTTCCCATGGCCGCGCTCATCGTAACCGTTCAATTGTCGGTACGCGGAGCAACTTTCATTCAGCAACCGCGCTGCAGAAAGGCTCGCACATATCCTGCGGACTGCCGCACATACATCCACGCCCAGAAGGTCACGCCCGAATCACTGGGGCTCGCCACCATGGTTATCTGCCCGGAAAAGCAGCGCTCCACGATGTACCGCGCCCGCGATACATGCGGCGTATAGGTCACCACAATGATGTGCTTCCAGCCCTGCGCCTGCGCCCGCCGCCGAATCTCCCTGGCCTCACCCTGTGTGGTCCACGGATCGGGCACAAAACATGACACCGTGAAGGTGTAGTGACCATTGCAGTAGCGATCCATCTGACGGTCGTTCACCCCGGTTGACCGCGATATCAGCAATTCCGGCGCGAGTCCCTGCTTCGCCAGTGCCACACCCATATCGAAGCGGGCATAGGCCGTTCCGCCGAGCACCACGATCGCATCGGCCGGGCGCAGCGGATCTACCTGCGGATGTATGTACACCGGCACTCCGGCGAACCCGATCCCGGCCAGCAGCGCCAGCGCCGTGATCACTGCGGCGGCGAGTCGTCGGTAGCTGGACACGTATTCGACGATACGCGTTGCGCGAGAGTGTATTTCGAGGTCGAGTGTCCAGGTCGGCACGGTGGCACGCGACATATTCGACGGCTGATTGCGATCCAGGTCACTTTCGTGGGATAGTTTCCCGAATCTTGTGAGACGAAGCGGTCTCACATTGACCGGAGGGTAGTCGTGTGAGCAAGGGGAAGACGCGCAGTATTTCTTCCGACAGGGTGCGGCGCATTGCCGTGGCACTGGCGGTAATTCTCGCCTCGGCGGTGGTGGTGGCGACGGGCTCGGCCGCCGCGGATCCGGTGGCGGTGGCACCCGCCGCCCCGATTCCGCTTCCGCCCGAACTGGATCCGGGCTTCTACCATCCGGCCCCGGACCTGGTGGCGGGCAAGGCCCCGGGCGAGATCATCGCGGCCCGGCAGATCAATGCCTCGAATTTCGGGGTGATTCCGCTCAATGTGGATGCCTGGCAGCTCTCGTACCGCTCGAACGACAGCCGGGACCAGCCCATCGCGGCGGTCGCGACCGTTCTGAAGCCGCGCGGCTCGGCCCCGGACAAACTGGTGTCGATGCAGATCGCCGAGGATTCGCTCGCCGGATACTGCGCACCGTCCTACTCATTGCAGCAGTGGTCGCTCGGCGCGGTCGGCGGTCAGATCGTGGTGCCCGCCGAGTTCGTCATCTCGCAGGGCGCACTGCAGCAGGGCTGGGGTGTGGTGATCCCGGATCACCAGGGCCCCAACGAGGCCTACGCGGCCGGACCGCTGGCCGGTCGCATCACCCTGGACGGTATTCGCGCGGCCCGCAATTTCGAGCCCATGCGGCTGGATCCGAACGTCCGCGTCGGCATGTACGGCTACTCGGGCGGTGCGATCGCGACCGGTCATGCGGCCGAGCTGAAGCAGGCCTACGCACCCGAACTCAATATCGTCGGCGCGGCCGAGGGCGGTGTGCCCGCCGATCTGGGCATGACGCTGAATGTGGCCAACGGCCAGGCCACCTCGGGCCTGATCTTCGCCGCGGTCCTCGGATTGACCCGCGAGTACCCCGATTTCGCCGATTTCGTGAACGGCCATCTCGATCCGCTGGGCCAGACACTGTCCGCGGTGAAGAACAACCTCTGTGTGCAGTACACCTCGGCGCTGCTGCCGTTCCTGAATCTGAAGGGCATGCTGCACACCGCCGGTGACCCCATGCGGGAACCGGCCGTGGCCGATGTGCTGGACAAGACCCGCATGGGCAAGTCCGTGCCCGCCATGCCCATGTACATCTGGCAGGCCAATCCGGACGAGATCATTCCGGTCGCTCAGGTCAATACGCTGGTGGACACCTACTGCCAGGATCCGTCGGCCTCGGTCGAATACACCCGCGAGCATTTCGGTGAGCATGTCGCGACCGAGATCTCCGGTGGCGGTCTGGCCATGCTGTGGCTGAAGGACCGGCTCGACGGTATCGCGGCGCCCGCGGGTTGCTCCATCTCCGATGCCGGTTGGCTGGCGCTGGACCCGGGCGGCCGGGCCGTGCTGGCGTCCACCTTCGGCGAGACCTTCGCCTCGTTCTTCGGAAAACCGTTGGGCGCCAAGTAGTTCGGTTGGCCCTTTCGCGAGGGCCGATCCGGCAGAATATGGCCATGGAACTCGGCCTGCACTACTGGAACTTCACCACGCCCGCCGCGCCGGAGTCGATCACTCCGACGCTCACCCGGACCGCGCAGCTCGCCGAACAGGCGGGCTTCGCGGAGTTCACGGTCATGGACCACTACTTCCAGATGGAGGCCCGCGCCGGCGCGGACGAGCCCATGCTCGAGGGCTACACCACGCTGGGCTATCTGGCCGCGGTGACCGAGCGAATGCGCCTGGGGCTCTTGGTCACCGGTGTCATGTACCGGCATCCGGGACTGCTGGCCAAGATCGTCACCACCCTGGACGTGCTCTCCGGCGGCCGGGCTCAGCTGGGCATCGGCGCCTCCTGGTACGAGCGTGAGCAGCGTGGCCTGGGCGTCCCGGTGGTGCCGGTGGCCGAGCGTTTCGAGCGGCTCGAGGAGACCCTGCAGATCTGCCTGCAGATGTGGGGTCCCGATAACGGCCCGTACAAGGGTGAGCACTACCAGCTGGCCGAAACGCTGTGTGTGCCCGCGCCGTTGAGCAGGCCCCGGCCGCCGATCCTCATCGGTGGCGGCGGCGAGCGCAAGACGCTGCTGCTGGTGGCCCGCTATGCCGACGCCTGCAATCTGTTCGCCGTCAGCGTCGAGGATGTGGCCCGCAAGCTCGATATCCTGCGCGCGCACTGCGAGGCCGAGGGCCGCGATTACGACGCCATCAGGAAGACCGCGTGCTATGTCGCGCCCGTGGTGCAGGCGCCGGATCAGTTCGTCCGCGACCTCGAGCAGTACGCGGCGCTGGGCATCACCCTGATCAACCTCATGCCGGACGGCGACCCGGTCGCCTTCACCGAAACGGTCGCCGAACAGCTGGTTCCGCGGGTGCGGGACCTGTAGTCGGGTTCGTTCCCGAGACGGCAAACCGGGGCGGCCGGTATCATCGCGCGCGCTGCTCATCATTTGGAGGACACGTGCCCGCAACTCCCACTGCCGCCGAACTACTGGCGACCGTCGAAGCCTCTCCGCAGGCGGTAGGGGCGCACGATCGCGCTGCCTGGGTCGGCCTGTTCGCCGACGACGGCAGTGTGGAGGATCCGGTCGGATCGCGGCCGCATATCGGCAAGGCCGCGATCGAACGGTTCTACGACACCTTCATCGGCCCCAACGGCATTGCCTTCGATATCGCCAATGACGTGGTGTGCGGTATGACGGTCTTCCGGGATCTGACCATCGCCACCACCATGTCGACGGGCGTCACCCTGCACGTGCCCATGCATCTGCGCTACGACCTGGCCGATATCGACGGCGTACTGAAAATCCGTGCGCTGCGGGCGCATTGGGAACTGCCCGGAATGATCGGCCAGCTCCTGGGTTCGGGCGTGCAGGGTCTGCTGGCCGGCGCGAAGCTGGGCCCACAGTTGATCGCCAATCAGGGCGTCGGCGGTGCGCTCGCCTTCATGAAGGGCATGCGCAGTGTCGGCGCGCCGGGTAAACAGGCGGCGGGTCTGCTGCTGGATGCGGTGGGCCGCGGTGAGACCGCCGGCGCCCAGCGCGTGCTGGCCCCGGTGCCGCGCCTGGCCTGGGCGGGCGATGATCGAATGTCACTGGCGGACTTCACGGTTCGCGCGAAGGGGCTGCGCTGGAGCAAGGCCATCGCGGCGGGGCGCACGGTGACCGTCTCGGTGGAGACCCGCGACGGCCGCGGCATCGCGGAACTCGATTTCACCGATCGTGGCGCACGCATCGAAGCCGTGCGGGTCTGCGTACCGGCACGCTGATTCGCACTGAACCACACTGCGGCAGCGCGTGATTCGGCTGTCGCGTCGCCCGGTTCGGCTGGCACGGTGCCACGTTCGGCCGGCGCCGTGCCGAATCAGGTTGCCGCGGTGCTAGTCCAGCAGTCCGGCGATCTCGGCCACCGGGCTGTTGCGGCTGAAATTGCTGCCACCGGCGGCGCCGACGACTTTGCCGTGCACAGCGATCATCCACTGTCCGCACACGCATCGTAGGTACTGCACCGACCGGTGGGAGGACACGGGGGCGGGGGAGGGCCAAGCGCAGGAAGGGCATTCGGCTATCACCACCTCATCCTGCGCGGATGTGCCGCGGCGTGCTCGGACCGACACGCGTAAACCCGCAAACTAATTGCGACAATTGCCTGGTTCACTTTGCGCGATTCGCCCTGTGCGTGATTCGCCAATGGATACAGGCGAACTCACCTCGGCAGGGATACCGGCGAACGCCTCAGCTGGGCGTGGACCGCGCACGGCGGACGGCCGTAGGCGTTGTGCCCCACCAGCGCTGGCAGCATCGCGTGAAAGTGGACTGTTCAGACAATCCGACCAGGGACGCCACCTGGCTCATCGGCATATCCGTGGTGGTGAGATAGCGCCGTGCCTCACCGCGCCGCACCTCGTCCAGCAGCGTCGCGAACGTGGTCCCCTCGGCGGTCAGCCGCCGCTGCAGGGTGCGGGGATGAACGGTGAGCAGCCGTGCCACAGCGCCGATTTCGGGCGCCGCGGTGCCGAGCAGCTTCTGCAGCGTGATGCGCACCTGCGGCGTGATCGCCGTGGACGCGTCCCCGGACTGCTGCGCGAGGAAGGCCATGGCGAGCCGGTGCAGGTTCTCATCACCCCCGGAGAGCGGGCGGCCCGCCAGGCTGCTGGGCACGCGCAGTAGTGCGGCCGGCCGCTCGATTCGCACTGGGGCGCCGAAGAATTCCTCGTACACGTGAATGGGCGCCGCCGGCCGGTAGGGCAGCTCCACCGACCGCAATCCGTACCGATCCTCGACCAGTCGCTGAATGGTGCGGTGTACGAACGCCAGTCCCACATCGGTGCCCTGCACCGGCGTCGGCAGCCCGGCCATGGTCACGCCGTACCGCAGCGCGATCACGCTGCGGTCCCCGTACGGGTCCGGCTCCATGGTCAGGCTGAGCGACCGGGCGTGCACGAACAGGTATCGGGAGGTGCACTCCAGTACATCGGCGAGCGTCGGCGAATTCCGGATGGCCAGGGTGAGCGGCCCGAGCATGTCCAGGTCCTGCCATCGCGACATGCGCAGTCCGAGATCGGGGCAGTTCAGCTGCTGCGCCGCGAGCTCCATGGCCGCGGCCACCGCATGGTCCGGAATGAGCAGATCGTCGGTGTCCAGGGCCTCGATGGGCAGTCCGCAGGCGGTGGCGAACTCCTCGGCATTGCCGCCGAGTTCACCCACCGTCAGGCGGAATCCGCGCAGTCCCGCGGATCTGATGACCGACATGTCGTCCAGAATCAAATACTTGTCGTGCAAAGTCAAGAAACGCCCGTTCGCCGCACACAGACTGGAGATCATGAGCGACGCGACTTCCGTCACAGCCGAGCACCTCGACGTAGTCATCGTCGGCGCCGGACTCTCCGGCATCGGCGCGGCCTACCGATTGCAGGCCGAGCATCCCGGCCGCAGCTACGCGATTCTCGAATCGCGCGCGGCGCTCGGCGGTACCTGGGACCTGTTCCGCTATCCGGGCGTGCGCTCGGACTCGGACATGTTCACCCTCGGCTACCCGTTCAAGCCGTGGCGGGACGCCAAGTCCATTGCCGACGGGCCGTCCATCCTGCGCTACATCGAGGACACGGCGGCCGAGAACGGCATCGACCGCCACATTCGCTTCGATACCAAAGTCACTGCGGCACACTGGGACAGCGCCGCCTCGCGCTGGACGCTGACGCTGGCGGTGCGCACCGCCGACGGGGTCGAGGAGCGCACGCTCACCTGTGGATTCCTGTACTCGTGCGCCGGTTACTACAACTACGAGCACGGCCACGAACCCGTTTTCCCGGGTATCGAGGACTTCGCCGGGCAGGTTGTGCATCCCCAATTCTGGCCGGAGAACCTGGATTACACCGGCAAGAAGGTGGTGGTCATCGGCAGCGGCGCGACCGCCGTCACGCTGGTGCCCGCCATGGCCGGGCAGGCCGCGCAGGTGACCATGCTGCAGCGCAGCCCCACCTGGATCTCCGCCGTCCCGGGCCGGGACAAGATCGCGGACCGGCTGCGCGAACTGCTGCCGCCGGAGCTGGCGCACCGCGTCATCCGCACCAAGAACATTCTCTTCAATCTCGGCTTCTACCAGTACTGCCGGCGCCGCCCCGAATCCGCGCGCAAGATGCTGACCGGGCTCACCACGCGAATCCTGAAGGACGAGAGCCTGGTTGCCGAGCACTTCACGCCGACCTACAACCCGTGGGATCAGCGGCTGTGCGCGGTGCCGGACGCCGACTTCTTCAAGGCCATGCGCAAGGGCAAGGCCGAGGTGGTCACCGATCACATCGATACCTTTGTGCCGGAGGGCATTCGGCTGAAGTCGGGCCGGGTGCTGGAGGCCGATATCGTCATCACCGCCACCGGACTGCAGCTGCTGGCCTTCGGCGGCATCGGCCTCACCGTGGACGGCGCGCCCGTCGATCTGTCCGAGCAGTTCGTCTGGCAGGGCACCATGATGACCGGCGTGCCCAACTTCGCGGTCTGCATCGGTTACACCAATGCCTCCTGGACGCTGCGCGCCGACCTCACCTCACGGCTGGTCTGCAAAGTTCTGGCATACATGGATCGCGAAGGTTATTCGGCGGTGGTCCCGCAGCCCGAGCGTGTGCTCGGCGAGCGCCCGCTGCTGGATCTGGCGTCCGGATACGTACAGCGCTCGATCGCCGAATTCCCCCGGCAGGGCGACCGGCATCCGTGGCAGGTGCGGCAGAACTACCTGCTGGACTCGGCCACCACCATGCGCACCGATCTGCGCAAGACCCTGCGCCCCGTGGTCGCGGACAAGACTCCCGCGCGCGTGTGAGCCGCGACCGCGGGCGGCAAATCCCTTCACCCGGCACGCGGGTGGGGTGAGGTCCGGGCACCGGCGGATGGGATGGATAGCATCGGGGCCATGAGCTCCAAGCGTGCGGTGGCGGCGGCAGCGGCGGTGGCGGTACTCGGATCGGTGGCCTGGCTGGTCCCGGTGACCGCATCCGCGGCGCCGCCCGCCGCGGTCGATCTCTGGACGGTCCCCACCGCACCCGCCGGCACCGCGACGCTGATCGTCGCCTACAGCTTCGGCAATCGCCTTCCGGCGGGCGTGGATTCGACACGCACCATCGGTGATCCGGGACCGGTCAACGAGGCGCTGGCCGCCGCCGTGGTGGCCGCGCGCGGTGATCGCGACATTCCGGTCTACGCGCAGACCGAGATCGCCGAAGTCCTGAAGTCCCGCTACGGCATGACCGATGTGGTCGCCATCGATCCGGACCGGGCCGCCGACGGGACGCTCGTGTACCTCTCCACCGACGGTGTGGCCGCCAAGGTCGCACAGTTGCGCGGTACGGCCGTAGCGACCGATACGGCGGCCGTTGTGGCCTTCCGGGATCATCTGTGGCGGGCCACCCGCACTACGGCCAAGCGGGGTTTCGACGCCTTCGCGCCGGCCGGGGTCGCCATGCCGGATCAGTACGATCCGCAGTCCGGTCAGCTCTGGACCACCAGTCCGATCCTGTATCTGCCCACCGATTTCGCGGGCCGGCTGGCGCTGCTGAAATAGGCGCGGACACCCGACACTCCGGGACCGGGTGCGCGAGCTTCGATTTCGGGTTCACCGCAGCTCACACGCCTGCGAGGCTGGTGGCACTGCCCGTTCGGCAGTGTGCCGCGGCAAGGGGGAGCGCAGATGGTCTTCGAGGGTGGATTCGTGCGGCCCGCACCGCAGTTGGAGCCGTCACCGCTGCGCCGACCGACGGTCCCGTCGCCGCTGCGCCAACAGCCCTGTCGCAATCACGCCTTCCGGAATGCGCCGTCACGGCGGTCCGGAACCGTTGCCCTACAACGGGTATTACGAGCTTCGCACGCTGCGAAATCCGACGTCTGCGACGAATCCGACGTGGTCGCCCGGCAATTCGCCGCCGCGGCGCTGCGGGTGGCGTTGGAGGTGCTCGACGGCCGCCGCTCTCCGCTACAACTGCGCCCGCTCGCCGACGCCGGGGTTATCGCCGCATTGCGCACGGTGGCCGAGCGCGGTCAGGTCCCGGGGCGCGGTCTGGGAGCCGCGACCCTCACCAGGGTGGATGTGATCATGGCCGGGTCGCGGGCGGCGGAAGTCTGTGCGGGATACGACCGCGGAACTCGGCATTTCGCGCTCGCCGCCCGCATTGTCCGCGGTCGTTCCGGGTGGCGCTTGACCGCATTCCGGGTGTTCTGAAGACCTTCGGGTCACCGCGGTAATAGCAGAATAGTCTGAGCTCACGGAATTCGATTCGCGCCTGGTTTGAAACCTCCCTCCCGCGGCATTAGCATTTCGGCGAATAGCGGCACCTCTACGTGGAAGGGCAGTCCATGGCGAAGAAAGTCACCGTAACTCTGGTTGACGACTACGACGGCGAATCGAAGGCCGACGAGACAGTCTTTTTCTCGATCGACGGTTCGGATTACGAGATCGATCTGTCGATCAAGAACGCCGGCAAGCTGCGGGAGTCTCTCGAGCCGTGGGCCGAGAAGGCCCGCAAGGTCGGTCGTTCCAAGCAGCGCAAGGTGGGGGCTGTCACCGGCCGCACCCGCCCCGCTGTGGATCGTGAAGAGAGCACCGCGATCCGGGAATGGGCTCGGGCTCAAGGGCACCAGGTCTCCTCGCGCGGCCGTATCCCGGCCGAGATCGTCGAGGCGTACCAGCGGGCGAAGTAATAACGGGCGATGAGTCCCGCCCGTAGGGAAATTCGGGAGGAGCCGGTGACCATGGTCACCGGCTCCTCCCTTTTTGTCCGTTCTTATGCCACTCGAAGTAGCGAATCTCCAGTTACTGGCAGTTCGGTGCGGATTCGTTCCAGGAGTAGCCGCGCGCGTTCGCGATGTTCCGCCGCGGCCGTGCGGTCGCCGAGGGCCTCCGCCAGCTCGGCCAGCACGGTATCCATCGGCCCGAAAGCGGTCGAGCCGGTTTCGATGCCGATGACCGTGCCGGTGTGCGGCGCCAGATATTCGAAGAGTGCGCGAATATCGGCGGTCTCGCCCAGCGCGATCGCGGTGCGCGCCCGCTGCGCCGACATGAGCAGCGGATACATCTCCTCCCGCACCCGGTCCGTCGCGGTATAGACGGTCCGGGCGATCGCGGGTTTCCCGGCGTGCACCAGTGCGAGCGCGTAGGCCTGCCCGAAAATGCTCGGCAGCTCGGTGTACATCTCCGCGAGGCGTTCGACGAGCCCCGACAGATCACCCCGCGCCCAGCCGATTGCCGTGGCGCAGAACAGTTCCACCTCGGCGACGTTCGTTGCCCCGGACCGCGCGATGCGCTGCACGAATTGCCGGTAGAGCTGCTCCGACAGATCGATATCCCCGCGCAGTAATTCCATGGTGGCCGCGAGGCAGCTCACCATATCCAGCAGCGGCTGCAGCTGCCCCTCGTCCGCGTACTCCACCGCATCGAGGGCTCGCCGCGCCGCTTCGCGCAGGTCGGCATGGGCGACCGCCGCCCGATACCCCAGATGCTGTGCCAGGGCCTGATACTCCGCGAGCCCCGCATCCGCGGCCACCTGCTCCAATTCGGCTGCCAGCGTGGCGAATTCGGGCCCGTAGTCGAACTCCAGATAGGTCGCCGCATTGATTGCCGCGCAGCGCAATTCGGGATCGCCGAGACTTCGGGCCAGCCGCACCGCCTGTAGCGCCAGGCGCTGCCCGCCCGCGTACTCGTCCAGCCCGGCCTCGAAGGTCGCCGCGATCAGCAGCAGGATCAGCGACTCCGGTGACCGGCCCGCGCCCACCCCGTAGGTGTCACCCGGTAACCACACCAGCTCGCTCGTCGAAAGCGGTTGTCCAGCTGCGTTTTCCGCCGGTGCGAGGGTGGTGCGCGACCCGCCCGGGCCCTCCTCCCGGCCGATGCCGAGCGCAGCGGCCGGGGCCCGATCGGCTGCGGCGGGCAGTCGATACGGGGCCAGCGCACGGGCCAGGGCCTGGCGGATGCGGTGATCCGGGGTGCCCCATTCCCGGGCGGCCCAGATCGCCGGGGCGCGCCAGCAGGTGAGCGCCCGGATGCGAAGATCGTCGCCGCCCAGATCTTCGGCGAGCGTGAGGGCGCGTGCGCGCTCGGCGCGGGCCGCGCGATGCTGATTGTCGTAGGCGAGTGCGGTGACCAGGGCGCAGCGGGTGTCCAGCAGCGCCGTCCGGTCCGCGCGCTCGGCATGGTCGGCGGCATCGCCCGCGAGTTCGTGCAGTTCGACGGCCGCGCGCAGCAGTCGCGCGGTTTCGCTGCGCATGCGGCGGTCCATCCGGCGGCGAGCGGCGGCGCGCACCAATTCGATGGCGGTCCTGGCGGTTTCGGCGCTCGCCCCCAGGATGGCGTGCCGGGCCAGTACCTCCGGATCACGGGCCAGGGCCGGGTAGGCGTCGGCGTGCGCCTCCAGCAGTTCCAGTGCGGCCCAGTGCATTCGACCGCGCCGCAGCGCCGGAATGCCGAGGTACACCGCATCGCGGATGAGCGCGTGTTCGAAGGTGATACTGCCGGTGGGCCCGGTGCCGACCAGCCCGGCCGCCTCGGCGGCGGCGATCAGATCGATGAGCCGGTCCTCGGGCAGCCCCACCGCCAGGCTCAGTATGCCGAGCTCACTGCCCGCGCCCCAGATCGAAATATGCTGCAGCACTTCGGTGACACCGGCGGGCAACTGTGCGACGCGATTGTCGATCAGGTCGCGGATGGATTCCGGCACCTGTTCCAGACTGCCGTGCGCGGCCAGCAGTTTGGCCAGTTCCCGGACGAAGAGCGGATTCCCGCCGGTGCGCGCATGCAGTTGGGAGAGCAGGTCCTCGCTCAGTGCGGTGAGTCCGGCAGCCTGCGCCGTCCGCCGTGTTCCGGCCAGGTCCAGGCCGTTCAATTCCAAGGCCGCGGCGGTGTACTGGGCGAGCGCGGCCGCCGTATTGTGCACCACCGCACCGGCTTCCGACCGCCGCATGGTGACCAGCACCAGGACCGGTTCCTCACGCAGCCAGTTCACCACCTGTCGCAGCACCTGCAGCGTGGCGGTATCGGCGCGGTGCACATCCTCCAGCAGCAGCGCCACCGGTCCGGAAGCGGCTGCGTTCCTACATGATTGGGCGAGTTTGCGCGAGAGCGTGAAAGCGTCGTCGGCGCCGGTGTCGGGCCCCGGCGCGGCCGCCAGCGGTGCCGCGGCGGCCTCGAGTCCGCTGTGGATCTCCGACCAGGCCCAGGCCGGGGGTGCGCCGTCGATCTCCGGGCAGTTGCCGGTCGCTACCGTCCATCCGGTGTTCGTCAGTGCGGCGAGCGCGGTTTCGGCGAGCGTGGTCTTGCCGATGCCGGCCTCACCGGACACCCAGACGAGCCGGAGGCCGCCGCCGCGCGCCGCCGCGGCCAGGGTGAGCAGTTCCGAGAGTTCGGCGGCATAGCCCGTGGCGGCCGGGGTCTCGGCCGCCGTGGTGCTGCCGCCGCCGTGCAGCAGCACCGGCCGATCATCGGCGTCGGCCGCCGGGACGAGCGGCGCCAGATCCGCGGAGTGGGTGAGGATCGCGGTCTCGAGGTGACGCAGGGCCGGTCCCGGATCGACGCCGAATTCCTCGCCCAGGAATTCGCGGGAGCGCCGAATCGTGTTGAGCGCCTCCAATTGCTGGCCGAGTTGATATTGCGCGATGGCGAGCAGCCGGACGAGCTCCTCCCGCCCCGGATGCGCGCAGAACAGCCCCCGCAGCCCGATGACCACCTCGCCCCAGCGGCCCAGTTCGAGTTTGGTCTGGGCATCGAGTTCGAGGGCGGTCAGATGGAGATCGCTGAGCCGCTGCGCTTCCGGTGCGGCCCATTCGATGTCGGCGAATGCCTCCAGCGCCGGCCCGCGCCATTGTGTGAGCGCCGATTCCAGCAGGGTGTTGCGCCGCAGGGGAGTCGGCCGGGTTTCGGGATTGCTGATCAGTTCCTGGTAACTGCGCAGTTGTTCTTCGAAGTGCCATGCGTCTACGGCATTTTCGGCGATTCGCAGTGCATAACCGGACGATTCGGACACAATATGCCGAGCGGGCGCGCGCCGCGGCCGATCCGGTTCGAACAATCGCCGCAGATTGTGGATATGCACCTGCAGGACCGAGGCGGCTTTGGAGGGTGGTTGTCCGGCCCATAGGTCTTCGATCAGGCGTTCCGTGCTCACGGCCTGGCCGTGCGCGACGATCAGACGACCCAGGACCGCGCGCTGCATGGGAGTTCCCAGCGGAACTTCCCGGCCGTCGACAGACAGGTGCAGGGGGCCGAGCACTCTGATCTCCGGCCCTGCCATCCCGACCCCTCCTCGTAATGAAAGCAAACTGGACGTTTGCCATAAGAAGAGCACTATCCCTCAAAAAGTCGAAGATGCCAAAAGTTTGCACGATAGTTGTCGAATGGTTACGGATGCGGTCGTAAGTAAGCCCGCTCACGTGCTAAGGCCAATTGTTCGAATTGCTAACAGTATTCCGGTGCGACCCAACCCGGTCGGAAGTGAATCGGAAGAGCTCTAGCGGATGCTTTCGGGTGGAAACAGGCCTAGGAAGGGTGGTTTGCATGCTGCACCGATGCGATGTCCCGAATGGGTTCGGCAACACCGGAATCGAACCCGAGAACGCTGGACTGTATATCGATCGCGATGGCGATATCTGGGAGAAGCGGGACGACGGCTGGCGCCTGCTCCTGCAGGGCGGCGTGGCGGTCGATCCCCTGTCCCTCTGGGATTGGACCGAAGGGCACGTCCGCGACTACGCGCCGTTCGCACCCGTCGCCGGAGTGAACTGACCCTTCAGAGGTAGAGCTGCGCCACCAGCCCGGCCAGGGCGCCGCCGACCAGCGGTCCCAGGACCGGAACCCAGGCGTAGGCCCAGTCGGCGTTCTTGTGCTGCGATCCCCGGTGTGCGGGCAGCTGCTCGGGGATGCGCTCCGCGGATCCGCCGCCGAGATCGGCCGGAATGCGTTCCGGCAGTACGTTCGCGGCCCGTCCGGTCGGCAGCAGCGCATAGGCGATGCGGGGTCCCAGATCGCGTGCGGGGTTGATCGCGTACCCGGTCGGCCCGCCCAGTGAGGCGCCGATGCCGACGACCAGCAGCGCCGCGGCCAGCGGTCCCAATCCGCTCGGGGTGTGCCCGAAGGCCAGAATCACGAAGACCAGTGCGAACGTGGCGATCACCTCGGTGAGGAAGTTCCACCGGTAGGAGCGGATCGCGGGCCCGGTGGCGAAGACCGCCAGCTTCTTGGCCTCGTCGGTCTCCTCGTCGAAGTGCCGCTTGTAGGCCGCGAAGGCCGCGCACGCACCGAGGAATGCGCCGAGCAGCTGTCCGGTGAGATAGGCGACGGTATTGGTGAAGTTCACCGGCACCCCGGGTGCGTACTCGTCCGCGCCGGAGAACAGATTGCCTATGGTGACAGCCGGATTCAGGTGCCCGCCGGTCTTGTAGGCGACATAGACACCGGCGAAGACGCCCAGACCCCAGCCGAAGCTGATGAGCAGCCAGCCGCCGTCGAACCCCTTCGACTTTGCCAGCAATACATTGGCAACGACACCGGCGCCGAGCAGGATGAGCACACCCGTGCCCAGTGCCTCGCTGATGAAAATCGTGCTGAAGCCCATTGATGCGCCTCCCGATCGGCGTCGCGACAGTGCGGACGAAGGTGGGTAGAAGCTGAAACGGACCTTACGGTCTTTCGTCCAGCAAATCTTTAGACACACGCTACGACGACCGGGACGCCCCACACAAGCCGCTCATTTCCGATCGACTCCGGAGGCGGGCACGCGGCAGCGCCACGCCGGAAATGCTTCCGGCGCGGCGCTATTCGGTACGGGAATTCGGTCCGGGACGACTCAGCTGACCGCGAGCAGGCGAGCCGCATTGGCCGCCTCGTCGTCATCGGCCGCATTGGCCGCGAGTTCGGCATGCACGCGATCGAAATACTGATTGATCTCGGCATTGGTCCGCTCGGCATCCCAGCCCAGATGCGGGGCGATGAGCCGCGCGATCTCGGGAGCCGCCCGCAGGCCACGGTCCGGCACCTCGATGGAGATGCGGGTGCGGCGGGTGAGGACATCGTCGAGGTGCAGCGCGCCCTCGTGCGTGACGGCGTACACGGCCTCGGCGGCAATGTAGTCCTCGGCGCCCGAAATCGGCTGGCGCAGTGCGGGAACCGCGGCGATCAGATCGAACAGGCTCTCGGTGAGCGAACCGTACCGGCCGAGCAGGTGCTCGACGGTTTCGATCGGCAGCCCGGCGCGCAGTGCGACGCCCCGCACATCGTCGAGCATGTCCTGATAGCCGACCGCACCCAGCAGCGGCAAGCTCTCGGTCACCGATGACGGTGCGTCACTGCCCAGTCGTGCGGCGGCAGCGTCGACCACATCGGCGGCCATCACCCGGTAGGTGGTGTACTTGCCGCCCGCGATGACGAACAGGCCGGGGGCCGGTTCGGCGACCGCGTGCTCACGCGAGAGCTTCGAGGTCTCCTTCGACGCGCCGGTCATGAGCGGCCGCAGCCCCGCATAGGTACCGACGATATCGGCGCGCGTAATCGGTTCGCGCAGCAGTGAATTGATGTGATCGAGGATGTACTGCACATCCGCGGCGCTGGCGGTCGGGTGGTTCTTGTCCAGCGACCATTCGGTATCGGTGGTGCCGATGATCCAGTGCTCGGCCCACGGAATCACGAACAGCACGGACTTCTCGGTGCGCATGATCAGTCCGGTGCTCATGTTCAGCCGCTCGCGCGGCACCATGATGTGCACGCCCTTGGACATGCGCACGTGGAACGGGAATTCCACGCCGGTCATCTTGATCATGTCATCGGTCCACACGCCGGTGGCGCTGATGACGGTGCGGGCCCGAATGGTGTGCTCCAGACCGGTTTCCAGATCCAGCACCTTGGCGCCGACCACCTGCTCGCCCTCGCGCAGCAGCCCGGTCACCCTGGTCCGGGTGAGCACGGTCGCGCCGTGCTGGGCGGCGGTGCGGGCCAGCATCATGGTGTGGCGGGCGTCGTCGACCTGCGCGTCGTAGTAGCGGATGGCGCCGGTCATGGCGTCCTCCTTGAGCGCGGGAGCCAATTCCAGTGCGCTGGTACGGGTCAGGTGCCGGTGCATGGGCACCGCACGGGCGCCGCCGAGCGTGTCGTACAGCGCCACGCCCGCGCCGATGTACGCGCGCTCCCACACCCGGTGCTGCAGCGGGAACAGGAAGGACACCGGATGCACCAGGTGCGGGGCGATCTTGTTCAGCAGCAGCCCGCGCTCCTTCAAAGCCTCACGGACCAGGGCGAAGTCGAGCTGCTCCAGGTAGCGCAGGCCACCGTGGATGAGTTTGGACGAGCGGCTGGAGGTACCGGCCGCGAAGTCGCGGGCCTCGACCAGGGTGACGGACAGGCCGCGTGCGGCGGCATCGAGGGCGGCGCCGGCGCCGGTCACGCCGCCGCCGATGACCAGGACGTCGATCTCGGTGTCGCCGAGTGCATCGATCGCCCGGGTGCGGTAGGCAGGATCCAATTGTGCGGACACGCAATGCTCCTTGTTATCGGTGCTCACTTCACAGGGCTCTGTTGAGTCATGTGGCGCGTCAGTCCTCGTCGTCATCGTCGATATCGACCCAGTCGAGGGTGCGCGAGACAGCTTTCAGCCAGCGGGCGTAGCCGCGTTGCCGCTGCTTCTCGCTCCAGGTGGGCTGCCAGTTCTTGTCCTCGTGCCAGTTGGCGACGAGTTCGTCTGTGTTGTTCCAGAATCCGGTGGCCAGACCGGCGGCATAGGCCGCGCCCAGCGCGGTGGTCTCCGGGACCATCGGCCGCGAGACCGGCACGCCGAGGAAATCGGCCTGGATCTGCATGGCCAGTTCATTGGCGGTGACACCGCCGTCCACCCGCAGGGTCTCCAGCTTCACCCCGGAGTCCTGCTGCATGGCCTCGACCACATCGCGGGTCTGGTAGCAGATGGATTCCAGTGTGGCCCTGGCCAAGTGGGCATTATTGCTGTAGCGGGACAGGCCGAGTACGGCCCCGCGCGCATCGGGCCGCCAGTACGGCGCGAAGAGTCCCGAGAAGGCGGGCACGAAGTACACGCCGCCGGTATCGCTGACCTGACTGGCCAGTCGCTCGATTTGCGAAGCGCCGGAGATGATTCCGAGCTGATCGCGCAGCCACTGCACGGCCGATCCGGTGACGGCGATGGAACCCTCGAGCGCGTACACCGGCTTCTCGTCGCCGAACTGGTAGGCGACGGTGGTCAACAGCCCGTGCTTGGAGCGCACAATCTCTGTACCGGTATTCAGCATCAGGAAATTCCCTGTGCCGTAAGTGTTCTTGGCCTCACCCGGCCGGAAGCACACCTGCCCGACGGTGGCGGCCTGCTGATCGCCGAGCACGCCGGTGATGCGCACGGAGCCCTTGAACGGGCCGTCCGGATTGGTGGTGCCGAATCCCGCCGGATTGGACGACGGCGCGATGGCGGGCAGCATGGCCCGCGGAATTCCGAAGACCGACAGCAATTCCTCGTCCCAGTCCAGGGTTTCGAGATCCATGAGCATGGTCCGCGAGGCATTGGTCGGATCGGTGATGTGCACCCCGTCGCGCGCACCGCCGGTGAGATTCCAGATCAACCAGGAGTCCGGGGTGCCGAACAGCGCATCGCCGCGCTCGGCGTCTTCCCTTACGCCGGGGACGTTTTCGAGAATCCACTTCAGTTTGCCGCCGGAGAAGTACGGTGCGGGCGGCAGACCGGCCTTGCGGCGGATCAGATCACCGTGCCCGGCCTTGTTCAGGTCCGAGATGATGCGATCGGTGCGGGTGTCCTGCCAGACGATGGCGTTGTAATAGGGGCGTCCGGTGCGGCGGTTCCACACGATGGTGGTCTCGCGCTGATTGGTGACGCCGACGGCGGTGAGATCACTCGCCGTGAGTTTGGCGCCCGCCAGTGCGCTCTTGATCACGGTCCGGGTGCGTTCCCAGATCTCGTCCGGATTGTGTTCCACCCAGCCGGCCTGCGGCATGATCTGCTCATGTTCGAGCTGATGGCGGGCAACCACATTGCCGCCGTGATCGAACACCATGAATCGCGTGGAAGTCGTGCCCTGGTCGATGGCTCCGACGTACTGCGTCATCGCGGTCCTTTCCGGAAACTCGTCTTTGAGTCCGTTTGCGCTGGTGAGCACGGTCGCCGCCGGGCCCGACGTCAACGCTACGAACTGTGGGCGTTCCTTGACAGGTCAGCCGTTCGACAATGCCGAACGGTTTGCTGATAGGTTACGGACATGCCGGGTCCGATTCAGTCGATCGAGCGTGCGGCGGCCATATTGCGCCTCCTCGCGCGCGGCTCCGGGCGGATGGGCGTGGGGGAGATCGCGGCGGCGCTGGGCCTGGCCAAACCGACCGCGCACGGCATCCTCAAGACCCTCCAGGGCGTGGGTTTCGTCGATCAGGACCCGATCACCGGCAAGTACCAGTTGGGTTCGGCGCTGGGGTCATTGGGCGCGGGCTATATCGATACCAATGAACTGCGCTCCCGTGCCATCAACCGGGCCGACGCCCTCGCCGCGCGCAGCGGGGAATCGGTGCGCATCGCCGCACCGGTGCACGGCGCGGTGACGGTGATCCACCATGTCTTCCGCCCCGACAACACCGCGCAGGCGCTGGATGTGGGAGAGGTACTGCCGCCGTACGCGACCGCGCTCGGCAAGGTGCTGCTCGCCTATGACGCGGAACTCGCGACGACCGTCAAGGACGGCGACCTTCCCGCCCTCACGCACCGCACCATTGTCGGCAGAGCAGCGCTCGGCCGCGCATTGACCGAGGTCCGCCGCACCGGCTGGGGCGGCGAGGTAGGGGAGTACCGCTCGGGCGAAGCCGGTATCGCCGCGCCGATCCGGGCTCGCGGCGGCCTGGTGGTGGGCGCGCTCGGCATCACCGGTCCCATCGAGCATCTCTGTGACGGCCAACTGCGTCTCCGCCCGGCGCTGGTCGGCCAGGTGCGCGATGCTGCACAGGCAGTGTCACGGGATCTCGGTGTCGCGCAATGACATCTCGGTATTCGCAGTGACTCAGGACGGGAGCGGACGCGGATGACGCAACGGTATGTGCTGGCGATCGATCAGGGCACCACCTCCACCCGCTGCATCCTGTTCGATCAGCGCGCGCGCCTGGTCGGAGTGGCGCAGCGCGAACACCGCCAGCACTATCCGCACCCCGGCTGGGTGGAGCAGGACGCACTGGAGATCTGGCGCACCGTCGAGAGGATCGTCCCTGCGGCACTGCGTGATTCGGCCATCACCATCGATCAGGTGGCGGCGGTCGGCATTGCCAATCAGCGTGAGACCACCGTGGTGTGGGACGGCCGCACCGGTACGCCCATCGGCCGCGCCATCGTCTGGCAGGACGTGCGCACCGAGGAACTGGTCGAGCGGCTGCGGGAATCCCCGGGCGCGGAACGCATTCGGGAACTCTGCGGTCTCCCGCTGGCCACCTACTTCGCCGCGCCGCGGCTGCGCTGGCTGCTGGACTCCGTCCCCGGCCTGCGCGAGCGCGCCGAACGCGGCGAGGTCCTGTTCGGCACCATGGAGACCTGGCTCATCTGGAATCTCACCGGCGGCGCGGATCACGGCGAGCACGTCACCGATGTGACCAATGCCGGTCGCACCCTGCTGATGAATCTGGCCACCCTGGCCTGGGACGATGAACTGCTGCGCTTCTTCGATATTCCGAAGGCCATGCTCCCGCGCATCGAACCCTCGACCGGTGAATTCGGCCTCGCGCGCCGGGTGGTCCCCGGCGTGCGCATTGCCGCCGCTCTCGGCGATCAGCACGCGGCGTTGTTCGGCCAGACCTGCTTCGCACCCGGTGAGACCGAATGCACCTATGGCACAGGCGGTTTCCTGCTGATGAACACCGGCCGGGAACTGGTCCGCTCCCAGCACGGCCTGCTCACCACCATCGGCTACCAGGTCGGCCCCGACCCGGTGTACGCCCTCGAAGGGCCGATCGCCGTGACCGGATCACTGGTGCAGTGGCTGCGCGACAATATCGGCCTGATCGCCAGTGCTCCGGAGATCGAAACCCTCGCGGGCACAGTCGAAGACAATGGCGGCTGCTACCTCGTCCCCGCCTTCTCCGGGCTGTACGCCCCGCACTGGCGCAGTGATGCCCGCGGTCTGCTGATCGGCCTCACCTCGTATATCACCAAGGGGCACATAGCCCGCGCCGTGCTGGAGGCCACCGCCTGGCAGACCCGCGATGTGCTCGAGGCCATGAACGCCGATGCCGGACTGCGCGCGGATGCGCTGCGCGTCGCCGGCGGTATGACCTCCGACAATCTGCTCATGCAGATCGTCGCCGATGTGCTCGACATTCCGGTCATGCGGCCGATCGTCGCCGAAACCGTCTCGCTCGGCGCGGCCTACGCGGCAGGCCTGGCGGTCGGTTATTGGCCGGATCTCGAAGGCCTGCGCCACAACTGGCGGGTGGCGGCCCAGTGGGTGCCGCGCATGGATCCCGTCCTGCGGGACGAGGAATACGACAACTGGAAGCGCGCGGTCGAGCTTACCTTCGGTTGGCTGCGGCCGAAGAAGCCCTTGACCTAACGTGGGAGATATGCGGTTGTACGTGGGATGCGCAATGTGGACTCACCCGGAGTGGCAGGAGCGCCCATTGCCCCCGGCAAAACGCCTGCGCACCTACTCCTCCTGGTGCAATGCGGTGGAGGGCAATACGACCTTCTACGCCACACCGCAGCGCCGCACCGTGGAATCCTGGGCCCGCCAGACCGATCCGGACTTCCGCTTCGTAATGAAGCTGCCCCGCACCGTCACTCACGATCGCCGACTCACCGGCGTCGACAATGAGATGAACGCCTTCCTCGATGCCGTCGAACCGCTCGGCCGCCGCCTGCACGCGCTGTGGATCCAACTCCCCGGTACCTTCACCGACCTCGCCGCGCTCGCGAATCTGCTGGAGGCCCTCCCGCCGCACTACCGGGCGGCGGTCGAGGTGCGGCATCCGGCCTTCTTCGAAAACCCCCGAGCCATAGCCCAATTGGAGGCCGTGCTGGAGAACGCGGGCGCCGAATGGATACCCTTCGACACCACCGTCCTGTTCTCCGCTCCGGCGGTCAGCGCCGCCGAACGCGAAGCCCAAGCCAAGAAGCCCCGCCTCCCGCGTCGCCTGCGCGCACTCACCGAATACCCGATCGTCCGCTACCACGGCCCGGACGACGGCGACCGCACCGTCGCAGGCTGGGCGCCCTGGGTGGAGCAGACCGTCGAATGGCTCCGAGAAGGCCGCTCTCCCACCGTCTTCCTCCACACCCCGGACAATGCCGCGGCCCGCACCCTGGCCCGCCGCTTCCACGCCGAAGTCCGCACCCGTCTCCCCGAGCTGGAGCCCCTCCCGGACCCCATCCCCACCGACCCGATGACGCTGTTCTGACGAACCAGCCGTGTCAGAGCCGAGTCTGCCGCGTCAGAGCGCGATCTGAACCAGAGTGGTGATTTCGGCCGCGCTTCGAATGTCCTCGGCCTTCGGCCGCCCATCGGCGTCCCGGCCCACGCCGTAGTACTTCGAGTCCCCGGGCGTGGCCTCGAGGAACGAGGTCAGGCTCGCCGTCACGAGCGCGAGATCCTTTACCACCGTGGCTGTTCCGGAGACCGTCCTGCCGCCGATCAGCAGCTCGACCGGCGCCCCGCCCCGGAGATTGATCCACCACTTAGAATCGGTATAGCAGCTGACGAGATCTCCTTCGCGCACATATCTGACCACCGCGGTGTACTGCTTGCCGGTCTTGCGCCCGGTGAAGTACAGCAGCATGGTGTTACGACTCATCACCCGATGCAGAGGTGATCGCAATATGCGCTTGACCACCCAGTTCACGTAGCCCGGGACGGTAGGCGGTGTCGATGTCGTGGTCATTGGATCCCCCTGGATCGTGTTGTGGCACAGCCCTTCGCGGCTACCGCACGATGTCGAAACTACCGAAATGCGGGCGCGGGCGAATCCGGGAGAACCCTGAAACAGGAGTGCACCGCACCGGATCCAATTCCGGTGCGGTGCACTCCTTTCATACGCGTCAGCCGATCAGTGCACCGGCCCGCTCGGCGCGTACGGCATCGCGGGCGAGCGATCGGTCTCGCTGCTCCTCGAACTTGCGCACATCCTCGTGCAACTTGTCGAGAAATACTCCGAGCTCATTGCGCAGCTGATCGCCGCGCGGCCCGAAGTCATTGCGTTCGAAGATATTCCACTTCTTGAGTACCGGCAGCACCACTTCTTCCAGATGCTGCCGCAGATCGTAGATGCCGTGTTTGGCCATGAGCACGCCATTGCGCCGGAAGTTGGGCATCCCGGCCCCGGGCATCTGGAATTCCCGGATGATGTGCGTGATGGCTTCCATCGCCTGGTCGGGGGACAGGTCCAGGGCCGCCGCGCACATATTGCGGTAGAAGATCATGTGCAGGTTCTCGTCTGCGGCGATGCGCTGCAGCATCCTGTCTGCTATGGGGTCATTGCACACTTTGCCGGTATTGCGATGCGAAACGCGCGTCGCTAATTCCTGAAATGTGACGTATGCGACAGAGAACATAAATCCGGCGGCCGAGGGGATCGCATTGGTGCCGATGCGCTTGCGCGCGAGTTGAGTCGCGTTGTAACCATTGGTCATATGGATCATCCGGGCCTGTTCCAGGGCCTCCGGATCGACCCCTCGGGTCACCACCAGATAGTCCCGCAGCACGATGCCGTGCCGGTTCTCCTCGGCCGTCCAGCGACCCACCCAGGTGCCCCACGGACCGTCCTGGGAGAAGTTGTCGGAGATCTCCCGATGGTAGCTGGGGAGGTTGTCCTCGGTCAGCAAATTGGTGATCATTGCGGCCTTGGCGACCTCGCTGAGCTGGGACTGAGCGGGATCCCAGTCCGCACCGCCCATTGCTGCAAAGTTGCGACCGGCATCCCACGGTACGTAGTCGTGAGGATGCCAGGCTTTGGCCATGGATAGATGCCTATTAACATTCGCTTCGGCAATCGGCTCCAGCTCGATGAGCAACTCGAGCTGCGTCAGATTCCTGGCCACGATCGTGTGCCTCCCTCAAAATGGCTCGGCGCTGCGGAATGATGCAGTGGAAAGCGCTTGAGATCCGGCGATAGCCGCCGCGGGGAAGGAGCCGCCGGGAAGAGATCCGGGGGTGCCCGCGTGTCGCGCAACGAGACTGGTCGGCTTCGCCTCGGCTAATCTAGCCCAGTTCGCCGGATATTGGCTTCATCCCCGCCGAAGTGTTCGCCGGCGGGGTGCGTTCTCTAGTTGCATACCAGTCCTTGACAGCCCATGCGGATCGAATCTGGTTCGCCGGAGCATTGCTACGGAGAGTGAACGATCATGCAGACGAGCCACGCCTCCCCGGCCCAGCGCCGGAAGTTCCCGAATGTCGTTGTCACCGCACTGGCGGCGACCACCTCCATCGCCGGTGATGTCGATTCGACCTGGAAGGGACTACTCAACGGCGAGAGCGGAATCGACGTCCTAGAGGACAGTTTCCTCGACGATTTCGGTCTGCCGGTGCGTATCGGCGGGCATCTGAAGGTCTGTCCGACTTCGGTTCTCGAGCGTGAAGAGATTCGGCGCACATCATACGTGGAGCAGATGGCACTGGTGCTCGGGCGCGAGGTGTGGCGCAATGCCGGCAGTCCGGAGGTGGACGGCGATCGCCTCGGCGTCGCCATCGGCACCGGTCTGGGCGGCGCGGAAATGCTGATCATCGCGCGCGACAAACTCTCCAGCGGCGGCTACCGCAAGGTGTCGCCGCTGACCGTGCAGACCATCATGCCGAACGGACCGGCGGCGGTCATCGGAGTGGAGATGGGCGCGAGGGCCGGTGTGACAACGCCTGTTTCGGCTTGTTCGTCCGGTTCCGAGGCGATTGCCAATGCCTGGCAGCGAATCGTCATGGGCGATGCCGACATGATGATCACCGGCGGCGTGGAGGGTTCCATCCAGGCCCTGCCCATTGCCGGTTTCTCCATGATGCGCGCCATGAGCACCCGCAATCACGATCCCAAGGCGGCCTCCCGCCCGTTCGACAAGGACCGGGACGGTTTCGTTTTCGGGGAGGCGGGCGCGCTCATGGTCATCGAGACCGAGGAGCACGCGCTGGCTCGCGGCGCCACCATCCACGCCCGAATCATGGGCGCGGGCATCACATCCGACGGTTTCCACCTCGTCGCCCCCGATCCCGAGGGCACCGGCGCCGCCCGCGCGATGATGCGCGCCATGGAGCATGCCGGAATCTCGAAATCCGATGTCTCCCATATCAATGCACATGCCACCGCCACGCCGATCGGCGATGCGGCGGAGGCGAACGCGATCTACCAGGCCGTCGGAAATCATGCGGCGGTCTACGCTCCCAAGTCCGCACTGGGGCATTCCATCGGTGCGGTCGGCGCGCTCGAATCGGTTCTCACCGTGCTGAGCGTGCGTGACGGAATCATCCCGCCCACTCTGAATTTGGACAATCTGGACCCTACGATCGATCTCGATGTGGTGTGCGGGCAGGCCCGTAGCGGTAGCTACGAGTACGCCCTGAACAACTCGTTCGGGTTCGGTGGGCACAACGTTGCCTTGGCCTTTGGCCGGTACTGAGTGACGAGGATCATGTCACCTGCTAGTCTTCCCCAGCCCCAGCTACTTCTCGGGCTTCGGAGTCGATTCTTGTTCGGTGTCACTGCACAGTCATAGCTGTGAGTTGAAAAAGGATAGGGAATGATCGGCGAGACCTTTGATGACTATCTGGACGAGCACGGCAATATCAAGATCCCCAGCAACCAGACCATGATCGACCTGGTCGACAAACACTCTGCGGCGCAAGGGGATGAGCTCGCCTACCGCTATGTCGACTATTCGCGGGAACGCGATGGTGAGTACTTCGAGCTGACCTGGAACGAGTTCGGCGTCCGGCTGCGTGCGGTGGCCGCACGGCTGCAGCAGGTCACGCAGCCCGGCGATCGCGTCGCTATCCTTGCGCCGCAAGGGCTCGACTACATCGTCGCCATGTATGCGGCGGTCTACGCAGGCGCCATCGCCGTACCGCTCTTCGATCCGGACGAGCAGGGTCACTCCGACCGATTGCACGCGGTGCTCGACGACTGCAAACCCGCAGCCATCCTCACGGTCGGTCCGTCCGCGCCCGGGGTGCGGGAGATCTTCCGGGGTCTGCCCGCGCCGAAGCGGCCGCGAATCATTGCGGTGGAAGCGATTCCGGACTCCGTGGGCGATACCTGGGTGCGCCCGGACATCAATATCGACAGCGTGGCCTACCTGCAGTACACGTCGGGTTCGACGCGTACGCCCGCGGGCGTGGAGATCACCCACCGGGCGGTCGGCACCAACCTGCTGCAGGTGATCAATACGATCGGTATTACCGAAAAAGCACGTGGCGTCACCTGGCTACCGCTGTTCCACGATATGGGCCTGCTGACGGTCATCCTGCCGACCATCGGCGGCAAGTTCATCACCATCATGTCGCCCAGCGCCTTCGTGCGCCGGCCCTACCGCTGGATCAAGGAGCTGGCCGCACAGGCGGACGGCGCCGAGATCTTCGCTGCCGCACCGAATTTCGCCTTCGAGCATGCGGCGGCCCGCGGTCTCCCCAAGCCGGGGGAGGAGCTCGACCTGTCCAATGTGATCGGCCTGATCAACGGCAGCGAGCCGGTGTCGGTGACGTCGATGAAGAAGTTCAACGACGCCTTCGAGCCGTACGGTCTGCCGAAGACCGCCATCAAGCCCTGCTACGGCATGGCGGAGGCGACCCTGTTCGTCTCGGCGACCCGGCGCGAGGACGAGGCCCGCGTGGTCTATGTCGACCGCAACGAACTCAATGCCGGTCGCATGACCGAGGTGAACCCGGACGCGGATAATGCTGTGTCCCAGGTGTCCTGCGGTTATGTGGCGCTCTCGCAGTGGGCGGTGATCGTCGATCCGGAGACCAATGCCGAGAAGCCCGAAGGGCAGGTCGGCGAGATCTGGCTGCACGGCAAGAATATGGGCATCGGCTACTGGGGCCGCCCCGAGGAGTCCGAGGCGACCTTCCGCAATCGGCTTGTCACCCGGCAGTCGCCGGACAGTCATGCCGAGGGCGCGGCGGACGACGCGGACTGGATGCGCACCGGGGATTTCGGCGCGTACCTGGACGGCGAGCTCTACATCACCGGCCGCGTCAAGGATCTGGTGATCGTGGACGGGCGCAATCACTATCCGCAGGATCTGGAGTTCTCCGCACAGGAGTCCAGCACCGCGCTGCGCCCGGGTTTTGTTGCGGCCTTCTCGGTTTCGGCCAATCAGCTGCCCGTCGATGTGATCAGCCAGAACGGTTCGGCGGTTGCGCCGGATCCCGGCAATACCGCCGAGCAACTGGTGATAGTGGCCGAACGCGGCACGGGCGCAGCGAAACTCGATCCGGTGCCGATCGCCGAGTCGGTGCGCGTTGCCATTGCCAAGCGGCACGGCGTGACGGTCCGCGATCTGCTGCTGGTTCCCGCGGGTTCCATTCCGCGCACCTCCAGCGGGAAGATCGCCCGCCGCGCCTGTAAGACGGCATATGTGGAGGGGACGCTGCGCGGTGGTTACCGGCAGCAGGCGTTCCCGGATGTAGCGGAATAGGTACTGCTGATCTACGGCCCGCGTGCGTGCACGCGGGCCGTTTTCTTGTCCGATTCGTTCCGACGCGCATCAAGGGGGCCTGACGGCTGGGCGCGTAATCGGTGGGGAGTCAGACCGGTCCGTACACTTTCTCGCCGTGTGGACTTCTGCCCGATTCGGGTTATTTCTTGTGACAACCACGGCCGTGCTGACACTGTCCGGAACCCCGGTCTCCGGGGCGACGGACGTGCCGTCGGCCTTCTGTGGAACGGACCTGTCCGCTGATGAGCTGACGACCATCGCCCAGCTCTCCGATACCTCCGATCTGACCGGTGATGCCCTGCAGCGGTTGGATACCGCGGTCGCGCGCAATCACCGGATCACCGAAATCCTGGTGGCGCACCGGGATCGGCGGGCGCTGTTCGGCATCGGCCTGGACGGGGTCGAAGAGGTGGCGGTCATGCCGCTGCAGCATGATCCGTCGGCCTTCCAGAACACCGATTACGCCCATGCCATCAGCCTCGAGCTACTGAGCCGCTATCTGAACAACCTGCATGCCGAATTCACCGGCGGCACAGTCGAACCGCACTGGGCGCGGTACTTCGCCCAGGCGGCGCAGTGCGAGCTGTCGGGCGCGCGGGTGGCGATGACGGGCTACGACGCGCACCTCGTGGTCGATCTCGCGTATTCGATCGCCGCCGTCGGCACGAAGCCCGAGAACGCTCCCGATTACTTCAAGATCGTCGCGGCCATCGCGGGCGCCGGCGATGTCATCATCGACCGGACGAAGCAGGTGTACAACGCCGATCTCGGCCCGCTGTGGCGGTTCTACTTCTTCGGTGAGGGCCTGGACCTGCTCGTCGGCAAGGGGGTGGCGACCAAGCCGCTGCTGGTGGCCGCCGACCTCGGGGCGAATGTGGTGATCTTCGGAAACGGCCTGGCACTGGAGGATCCGGCCCTGCACGATGCGACGGCGGTGGAGGTCAAGGCCCTCTCCGATGCCGCGGACGTCGCCTTCGAGGTACTCGCGCAGGTGCACGCGCTCTAGCCGAGGTTCCCTCGCCGCAGCGAACTACCCTGCGGCCGTATCGGTCCGGCGCCGCCGCCCCGAGGCCTTCGCCCAGTACATGCTGTAGTCCGCCGCCTGCAGCAGGTCGTCGGCGGTGGTGTGCGCCGCGTACTCCTCGGCAATGCCGACGCTGGCGGTCACCGTCAGCCGATGCCCCTGCACCTCGAAGGGCAGCGCGAAGGCGTGCCGCACGCAGCGCGCCACCTCGTCCACCTCGGCGGTGGAATTCGGTACCAGAATGACGAATTCGTCGCCGCCCATGCGGGCCACCAGCTGCCCGATGCCGGACGCGCAGTCATCGAGCCGGGCGGCCGCCTGTACCAGCAGTTCATCGCCGACCGCATGGCCGAAGGTGTCGTTCACGGCCTTGAAATGGTCGAGATCGACATAGCAGAGCCCCACCCGGCTGTCCGGATCGGTGAAGGCCGCGGTGAGCGCGTCGAAGAAACGGGAGCGATTGGCCAGCCCGGTCAGCTGATCGTGATGGGCCCGGTAGTGCAGCCGTTCGCGCAGGGCGCGCCGCTCGGAGATGTCCTCCACCAGAATGAGCGTGTACCGGGGCACGCCGCGCTCGTCCCGAATGAGCGAGACATTGATATTGGTCCACACCGTGCGCCCGTCCCGATGCGGATAGGCCTTCTCCATCTGCGCATTGTCGACATCGCCGCGCAGCACCGAGGCGTACAGCGGCCACATGCCCGGATCGTCCTCGGGATGACCGAGTTCGGTGACCTCGAGGGCGCTCATCTCCTCGGGCGTATAGCCGAGCATATTCGCGAAGGCATTGTTGACCTCGATGATCCGCCCGGTCATATCGGAGAGTCCGGTGCCGATCCCGGCCTGTGCGAAGACCGCCCGGAAGCGCGCCTCACTGGCGCGCAACTGCTCCTGCACCCGAATCCGGGCGGTGATCTCCGCGACGCGCACGCTCTCCTGCTCGGTGAGCAGCCAGCTCCGGAAGGCGCGCACATAGCCGGTGGTGAAGGCTCCCAGCAACTCTGCGGCACGCGCGCCGGGAATGTCCTTCTCCCGGGTGAAGTACGCGTCGAGAACCGAGACGCTGCGGCCGAGTACCTCATCGCCGACGAAGTGCGCGCGCGCCAGTTGCGCCCCGAGTTCGGCAACCTGTTCGGCGGATTCTCCGGTGCGGGCGGCGGCCTGCATCTGCGCGGCCAGCCGGGCGATCAGAGCGAAGGCCTCGTCCCGGCTCATGGGCACGACGTGATCGCGGGCTCCGCTGTCGAGCGCGGCTACCCACTGGTCGACCAAGTCGGCGTGCGGGCCACCCTGCTCCGGCCCACCCCCGGAATCCGACGCCATGAGGGTCGATGGTAGACCCGCCGATCGGTGCCCGCGAACCCCGCCCCAGCAGCCCATAGTGGGATACCATTGCGGCGCTTAACGATTGGCAGTGCGGGTTCGAGAGGGGTAGTGGGATCGATGACCAGACCGAGTTGGGCTCCCGAGGGTATCGATCTGGATCGGCCGAGCGCCTCCCGCGTGTACGACTATTTTGTCGGCGGCATGCACAACTTCGAGATCGATCGTGAACTCGCGCAGATGATCGAGAAGTTCACCCCCAATGTCGCGGAGACCATGCGCGCGAACCGGGATCTACTGCGCCGCGCGGTGCGCTTCCTGACCGATGCGGGCATCGATCAGTTCCTCGATCTGGGCTCGGGCATCCCCACCGTCGGCAATGTGCACGAGGTTGCGCAGGCCCGAAACCCCGAAGCGCGAGTCGTTTACGTCGATATCGACCCGGTGGCGGTGGCGCACAGTCAGGCGATTCTGGAGGGCAATCCGCTCGCGGCCGTCATTCATGGTGATGTGGCGCAACCGGATTCGATCCTGGCCGCGCCGGAAGTCACCAAACTGCTCGACTTCGAACGCCCGATCGCCGTATTGCTGCTCGGCGTACTGCATTTCGTCTCCGACGAGAGTGCGCCCGCCGCGGCCGTCGCGCGCCTGCTCGAGGTCTGCGCGCCCGGCAGCTATGTCGCCATCACGCATGCCACCTCCGACGGTCAGCCCGCGGAAGTACTGGAGGCGCAGAAGCTTTCGGGTCGCACCTCCACCGAGATCGTGCTGCGCGGCAAGGACGAGATCGCGACCTACTTCTACGACTGGACGCTGCTCGAACCGGGCCTGGTGCACCTGCCGCTGTGGCGTCCGGAGGATCCCGCCGATGTCGGCGAGCACCCGGAGAGTTCCGGCGCCTACGGCGGGCTCGCCCGCAAGGACTGAGCTCCTCGGTCCGAGCCCTCGCCGCGGCATCATCACCACCGCTACGCGTGACCTGAATCCTTCTCGCGCACATGCGCTGCGAGGGCGGGCAGTACCCCGCCCAGTTGCTCGCGTACGTCGGCATCCTCGACCAGGCCGTCCGCCCCCAGCTGCTCGCGCAGCACGGTGATTCGGCCGCAGGCGGATTCGACGATATCGGCGCTCACATATCCGAGGACCGTGCGGAGGGTTTCGACGGCCGCATCGCCGCGGCCGGTGAAGGCGACATTGATCCACGCGACCGGCTTGTCCACCAGATCGCCGGTGCCGACGGTCCATTCCAGCAGGTTCTTGAGGCTGCCCGGGATCATGCCCGCGTACTCGGGGGCGCTGATGAGGACGGCATCGGCCGCGCCGATTCGCGTGCGCAGCGCTTCGACGGCGGCGGGTGCGGCCTCGTCACCCGGAATGAAGGCGGGCAGGCCGACCAGGCCGTCGTACAGCGTCGCTTCGATACCCGCCGGGGCGAGGGCCGCCACGGTGCGGAGGGCGGCGGTATTGGTGGAACTGTCCCGGGTGCTGCCCGAGATCAGCAGAATGCGCAGCGGAGTGGTCACGCAGCGGGCAACAGGAACGGGCGGCTCGGTATTTCGCACACCGTTATTCAGCTCACCGTTCGGTCACGGCGGCGGTGAGCTGTCCCACCGAGTGGGAGCGGTTGCATCACAGCCTGTCACTTTCTCTCATTTTCGGTATCGTGGCGGGAATGCCGCGCTGTCCGGGACAGTTGTTAACACATGGATTCGATTGCGCGACAACTGCATAGAGAGTGTTTGGCGCGAGAAGGGCAGGCAAAGATGACTGCGTTCACCAACCGCTTCGACGAGGCGGCGGTCGGTGCCGGAAGGTCCACGGCGACATCCGCCGGACCTGTCCCGGGTCGACTGCTGTCCGCGGAGCCCACGACGGCATATCTACTGCCCGGCCTGCGACTTCCCGCCCGCGCCTGGCGCATCGAGTACACCTCCACCAATGGTTCCGGTGCGCCGATTCAGGTCACCGGCACGGTGCTGGTGCCGCGCGAGCCGTGGCGCGGCGAGGGTTCGCGACCGCTGATCGGCTACGCCGTGGGCACCCAGGGGCTGGCCGATAAGGTCGCCTCCGCCTCCTGGCAGCTGCGCGTCGGCCTCGAATACGAATCGGTCTTCATCACCGCCGCCCTGCGCCGCGGCTGGGCCCTCGCCATCACCGACTACCCGGGATTGGGTAATCCGGGCACGCACCCGTATGTCATGGGCCGCGCACTGGGACCGTCGGTGCTCGACAGCATGCGCGCCGCGCGCCGCCTGACCGCCGCCGGACTGGACCCGAACGGCCCGCTCGGCATCTACGGCTACTCCGAAGGCGGTTGTGCCGCAGGCTGGGCGCTGCAATTGCAGCCCGGCTACGCGCCCGATCTGCCCTTGGCCGGCGGTGTGGTCGGCTCGGCTCCCGCCGATCTGGAAGACATGATCAGCTTCCTGGACGGCAGCCCGTACGCCTTCCTGCTGTTCTACGGCGTGCTCGGCCTGGATGCCGCCTACCCGGAACTCGATGTGCTGCAGTACCTCAAGCCGCAGGGCCGGGCGCTGGCGGCGGTGTTCCGCCGGACGCACGCGATTCCCGCGGCGCTGGTCGGCATCGGCCTGGGGGCCTTCGTTCCCAAGAAGGTCTCCACGTACTGCCACCGCATGCCGTTCGAGGTGCCGGAAGTCAAAGCGCGCCTGCGTGAGAACAAGCTCGGTGCGCTGGCTCCGGCGGCCCCGGTGCTGGTCGCGGGCGGTACGGCAGAACAGATCATCCCGTATCCGCAGGCCGTGCGGCTCGCGGAGGACTGGAAGGCCCTCGGCGTGGATGTCACCATGCTGTCCATGCCGCGTCGCGAACACATCACCGGCGCACTGTCTTTCGCCGGCCCCGCCATGCGCTTCCTGGCCGAGCGCTTCGCGGACATCCAGTCGATGCAGATGCAGCGCGGCGCCTGATCAGACGCCGACGTTCCAATGCAGGACACGCGAGGTGAACAGCACCAAACCCAGTGAGACCACCGCGACCGTCACCAGCCCGATCACGGCGACCACCAGCGGCCGCCAGCCCGTGCGGGCCAGCTCGCGGATATTGGTGTTCAGACCCACGCCCGCGAAGGTGAGCAGGAACGCCCAGCGCGACAGATTGCCCAGATTGGTGATCTGCGCCTTGTTCAGCCAGTGCGCGGTCGCCAGCGCCGAGACCGCCAGGAAGCCGAGCACGAACTTCGGGAACTTGGCCCAGACGAAGGCGGCCTTGGCGCGCAGCCCCGGAGCGATGGCATCGGCCTCGCCGCGCGCCGCCCAGTAGGCCGCGAAGCCCAGCACCACGAATCCGATGAGCGCGTTGCGGGTCGACTTGACCAGCACCGCGGTCTTACCGGCCGTATCGGAGAACAGGTAGCCGGTGGCGGTGGTCTCCGCGGTGTTATCGACCGCCAGACCCGCCCACAGCCCGAACTCGTGATCGGTCAGGCCGATGGCATGCCCGAGCGGCGGCAGTGCGAACAGCGCCACCGCGCCGAGCGCCAGAATCGCGGCAATGGCATAGCCGACATCCGAATTGCGCGCCCGGATGGCGCCCTTGGCCGCGATGATCGCCGAGACGCCACAGATCGCGGTGCCGATCGCCAGCAGCGATCCGAGCTTGCCCGACAGTCCGAGCAGCCGCGCCACGGTCAGAATGATGGCCCCGGACACCGTCATATCCACCAGGATCTGAATGATGCTGGTACCGCCCAGCTTTGCCACATCACCGAGCACGAAGCGGGAGCCGAGCGCGATGATGCCGACCTTCAGCCAGAACTCGTAGGTGCCCACGCCGGGGCGGAAAATGCGGTGCAGGCCAACGGTATTGGTAATGAGCAGGCCGATCAGAATGGCCCACAGCACGTACTCGATATCGGGTACGGTCCAGTGCTCGTGCTTGGCGATCTTCAGCCACCAGATCTCGGTGTACTTGCCGAGCACGCCGACGGCCACCAGCAGTGCGATGCCGGGCAGATAGGCGAGCAGGCTCTTGACGGTGAGCGGCTCGCTCGGGGTCTCGTCGAATTCGTCGTCGGTCTTGTTCGGGTCGATCGCGGTATCACTCACGGTGTCACCACGGAATCTTGGGCAGGGCGTCGAATACGGCGAGCACTGTCGCCGTACCCGCCACGATTACGGACCACCAGTCGGCGCCGAGCCGGCCGAGCGCATCGGGCCACGATTTGGTATTTGTCACCACTGCCTCCAAACAGAAAAACACCGCGACACCGCCTCATCAGTGCCGCAGACCTGCACTATGAGGGTGGCCATTGCTGTGAGCCAGGTTTGAAATCGCTGTGATTCCGGAGGCGAAGGTTGCTGCGCTGACCAGGTATTCGCGCGTCAGTCCCGGCGGTGCGCGCGGCGGTACGCGGCGGGCGTGGTGGCCGTCCAGCGTTTGAACGCGTGGATGAACGGGGTGGCTTCGGCGTAGCCGAGCCGAATGGCTATGTCGTCCACCGAGAGTGGGGTGGCGGTGAGCATCTCCTCGGCCAGCGCCTGGCGCACTTCATCCAGGAGTGCGCGGTAGCTGGTACCCGCGGCAACCAGATGGCGGCGCAGCGTGCGGGGGCTGAGATTGAGGTCGCGGCACACCGCGTCGAGGGTCGGGGGTGTACTGAATCCTGTTGCGCCGGTACCGGGTAGCAGTCGATCGCGGACCTCCGCCGCAATGCCGGTGCGCGCGCTGCGGCGGTGCAGCAGCTCGCGGCACTGCGCCACGCACAGGGCCCAGGTGGGTTGATTGGCCTGGGGGAGCGCCTGGGTGAGCAGATCCGGATCGATGCCGAAGGTGGTGTGCGCATGGCCGAAATGCGGGCGCACCCCGAACAGCCGCGTCAGGATCTCCGCCTGATCCGTTGCCGGATAGGAGAATTCGGCGCTGCTGAAATCGACCCGCGCGCCGAGCAGATCGCTCATCACCCGGTGCATGGCGACAATATCCCGCTCGACCAGGAACCGCTGTACGTCGGCGGGGATGGTGTCGTGATGAATCCAGGTGATCACCTCACGCGGCCGGGATTCCACGATCGGTGTGCAGAAGGCGAAGCCGAGGCGGTAGTAGCGCAGTGCGAGGGAGATGGCCTCGCGCAGGGTCGGACTGGTGACACAGGCGTAGCCGAAGATGCCGAAGGTGCTGATGCGATAGCGGCGGCCCACCTCCACGCCGAGCGCCGGCACGTCCGCGAGTTCCCGGACCAGATTGCGCACCACCGCCAGTTCGGTGTCGGCGGAGATCTGCGCATCCGCATCGGTGAGCGCTCGCTCGTGCAGTCCGGTGCCCGCGAGTATGCGATCGGCCGTCACCCCGTGCTCGGCCGCGAACCCGGCCATGACCGCGACACTGGCGGTGCCGCGCGGGAAGTTCCAGGTCCGGACCTCCGGCTCCTCGACGGTGCTCATCCTCCGAGTATGGCCGAAACTATTGATTTATTGGCCGTAGTGCATTGTGGGAGGTATTCGCGCAGGTCGTAGCGTTTGACGCATGGGTTTCGACTACGACGTCATTGTCATCGGCTCGGGCTTCGGCGGGAGCGTGAGCGCCCTGCGGCTGACCGAAAAGGGATACCGGGTCGGTGTTCTGGAGGCGGGCCGCCGCTTCGCCGATGACGAATTCGCCAAGACTTCCTGGCGGGCCCGGCAGTTCCTGTGGGCTCCGGCCCTGGGCTGCTTCGGAATTCAGCGCCTGACGCTGTTGAAGGACACCTTCGTCATGAGCGGCGCCGGGGTGGGCGGCGGGTCGCTGGTGTACGCCAACACGCTGTACGAACCGCCGGAGAAGTTCTACGGCGACCGCCAGTGGGGTCATATCACCGACTGGAAGACCGAACTCGCCCCGCACTACGACCAGGCCAAACGCATGCTGGGCGTAACGGTCAACCCGGCCACCACGCCCACCGACCGCGTCCTGCTCGAGGTCGCCGAGGAGATGGGCATTGCCGGCACCTATCAGCGCACACCCGTCGGCGTTTTCTTCGGCGGACCCGGCCGCCGGCCCGGTGAGGACGTCCCCGATCCCTTCTTCGGTGGCGTCGGGCCCGCGCGTCGCACCTGCACCCACTGCGGTGAATGCATGACCGGCTGCCGCCACAATGCCAAGAACACCCTGGTCAAGAACTATCTGTATCTCGCCGAAAAGGCCGGCGCCGCAGTGCATCCGCTGACCACCGTCACCGATGTGCGCCCGCTGTCCGGTGGCGGATACGCCATCGAAACGGTCCGCACCGGTCGCTGGATGCGCAAGCAGCGCCGTGAATTCACCGCCGAGCAGGTGATTTTCGCGGCGGCCTCGCTGGGCACCCAGCGGCTGCTGCACCGGCTCCGCGACGGCGGTTCGCTGCCGAATATCTCCGCGCGCCTCGGCTATCTCTCGCGCACCAATTCCGAAGAGCTGCTGTCGATTCGCAGCCGAGACAGGGGCAGCGACTTCACCAGGGGCGTGGCGATCACGTCCTCGATCCATCCCGATGCCGACACCCACATCGAGCCGGTCCGCTACGGCAAGGGCAGCAATGTCCTCGCACTCATGACCACGGCCATGGTCAGCGGTGAACCGCCGCGCGGCCGGGCCTGGTTGCGCGAGCTGGCGCGCAATCGCCGCGATCTGCTGAAGATGCACACTCCGCGGCGCTGGTCCGAGGAGATGATCGGCCTGCTGGTCATGCAATCGGTCGACAACTCGATCACGACCGTCACCAAGAAGGGCCTTTTCGGTCGCCGCATGACCACCAAACAGGGTGAGGGCGAACCGAATCCGACCTGGATTCCCTCCGGCCACGAGGTGGGCCGCCGCGTCGCCGCCAAGATCAACGGCTTCCCCACCGGGTCCGCCAGCAGCAGCATTTTCAATATCCCGATGACCGGTCACTTCCTGGGCGGTTGTGCCATAGGCGATTCGGCCGAGACCGGTGTGGTCGACGCGTACCACCGGCTCTACGGGTATCCGGGGCTGCACGTCATCGACGGGTCCACCATCTCCGCGAATCTGGGTGTGAACCCCTCGCTCACCATCACGGCCCAGGCCGAACGGGCAGTCTCGCTCTGGCCGAACAAGGGCGACGCCGATCAGCGCCCCGACCCGGGCGCGGCGTATCGGCGCCTCGCCCCGATCGCGCCCCGCAGCCCGGTCGTACCCGCCAGTGCCCCTGCGGCCCTGCGGCTTTCGCTGACCGTGATCGAATCTCAGAAAAACTGTTGACGCGACACCCACCCGTACTGTTACTCTCTTGGAGTCCGTGACACACGCAAGGAGGTGAGACCCATGAACGCAGTAACAGTTGGGTGCTCCCTTCTCCGTTCACGGACGGTCGGTTGACATTGGTGTCGCCGGGAGCGCCGATAGGCCCTCCCGAAAGGCAATGCCATGAACCACAACACCATTCAGTTCACCGCTCAGACGTCCTCCAATGGCGTGCTGGAGCGTTCCTTCACACTCGGTGACATCACCGGTGTGCTCTTCTCGCCCGAATCCGGCTCCGTCGAGGGTGCCCCGCTGCTCCTGAGCGGTCACAGCGGCGGTATGCACAAGCGTGCGCCGGGACTGGTGGCCAGTGCGCAGCACGTGGTGACCAGCAAGGGCTACACCGTCGCGGCCATCGATGCGCCCGGTCACGGTGACCGTCCGCGAAACGCCCGGGACCAGCAGTGGGTCGATGCGCTCCATGCCGCCCGGGCGGCAGGTGAGTCGATGGATCCGATCATCACCGACTACAACATCTCGCTGGCCGAGCGGGCCGTGCCGGAATGGCAGGCGACCATCGACGCCCTGCAGGCCCTGCCCGAGATCGGCGCCGGGGCGCCGATCGGCTACGGCGGCACCACCCTCGGTGTCGCGATCGGTCTGATGCTGACCATCGCCGAGCCGCGGATCACCGCCGCGGTCTTCGGTCCGGTCCTGGCATATCAGGCCCTGATCGATGCCGCGCCGCAGCTCACGCTCCCGGTCGAGTTCACGATCGCCTGGGACGACGAGGAAATCGGCCGGGAACGCGGCCTGGAACTGTTCGATGCCGTCGGTTCCACGGACAAGGCGCTGCACATCTATCCGGGCAGGCATCAGCGGATGGCCACCTTCATGGCCGACAATCACGCGCGCTTCTTCGAGAAGCACCTCGGGCGTATCGCCGAGCCGGCGATCTGACCTCGCAGGTGGCGGCGTCCGGCCCCGCGCCGGACGCCGATACCTCCGAAACCTCCTGCCGGGCAGGCGATTCGGTGGTCAGAGCTGTTGCAGCCGGATCTTCGCGTCGGCGTACTCGGTGATCAGGCGGTCGACCAGCTCGGCGGTGGTGGTCACCGCGGCGGTGGTGGCGATGCCCTGACCGGAGCCCCAAATGTCGCGCCACGGTTTGGCTTCGGTGGTCTGCGAGTCGTCGGTGCCGAAATTCATGGCCGA
Source organism: Nocardia sp. NBC_01327 (assembly GCF_035958815.1). Taxonomy (NCBI): domain Bacteria; kingdom Bacillati; phylum Actinomycetota; class Actinomycetes; order Mycobacteriales; family Nocardiaceae; genus Nocardia; species Nocardia sp. NBC_01327. The sequence goes on from NZ_CP108383.1 coordinate 2,021,956, forward strand.
CGGGTCGCGGTCGCCGAGGTTGTCCGGGTCCAGGCCGACCGCTGTGATGCTGGGGCGCAGGTAGTTTCCGTGCACGCCGGTGAAGCGGCTGGAGTAGATGATGTCGGCGGCGGTGGAGTCGACGATCATCTGCTTGTAATCGGTTGTGGCATTGGCCTCTTCGGTGGCGATGAAGGATGAGCCGATGTAGGCCAGGTCCGCGCCGGCGGCCTGTGCGGCGAGCACCGACCGGCCGTGCCCGATGGCGCCCGAGAGCAGCAGCGGACCGTCGAACCAGGCGCGGATCTCCTGAATCAGGGCGAAGGGGGATTGGGCTCCGGCATGCCCGCCCGCACCGGCGGCCACCGCGATGAGTCCGTCCGCGCCGCGCTCGACCGCCTTGTGCGCGAACACATTATTGATGACGTCGTGCAGCACGATGCCGCCGTAGGAGTGCACCGCCTCATTGACATCGGCGCGGGCGCCGAGCGAGGTGATGACGATCGGCACCTGGAATTCGACGATCGTCGCCAGATCTTCCTCGAGCCGGTCGTTGCTCTTGTGCACGATCAGGTTCACCGCGTACGGCGCGGAGGGCCGGTCCGGATTCTCGGCATCGTGCTTGGCGAGCTCCTCGTTGATGCGCACCAGCCATTCGCGGAACTGCGACTGCGGCCGCGCGTTGAGCGACGGGAACGAACCGACCACTCCGGCCCGCGACTGCGCGATGACCAGGTCCGGGCCGGAGACGAGAAACATCGGTGAGGCGACCGCCGGCAGGCGTAGTCGTTCGGACAGGATGGGCGGCAGGCTCATGGTGCGCGGTTCCTTCGGTGAGTCGTGAACGTAGCGAAGCTTAAGCCGCGCGAGGATTCGCGGAGTCAGGCCGCATGGCCGATGTAGTTCACGGAACCGCCGATCGCCCCGTCGTCCTCGGGTCCGATCAGGGTCGTGATGAAGGCATGCTGGGAGCGGAGACCCGTACGGGCCTGCCGGGTGCGCCAGCCCGGGACGAGCATGCCCACGCCGGAACGGACCACATTGACCGGGAACTTGGCCACCGGATACCAGGGCGGCATATAGCTGGGCAGGCCGAGTTGGCGCATCCGGCCGCGGCCCAGGAAGGCCGTGCTGATCGAGAGGTGCCGGGCCCAGGCAATCCGGCGGCGCAGCGATGTGAGATTCGAGTAGTACCAGGTCAAGGGGTCTTCAGCCATGGGCCGTGCCAGCTGCATGCTGGTCTCGTCGGGAGCGGTGAGGACGGTCAGATAGTGGAAGAGCTGCTTGGTGGCGTCCACGAATCCTGTTGGCAGGTAGCGTTCCTCGATACCCATGACCCAGCCGACATAGCGGGTGAGGTGCACGATCGCGTCCAGTTCCCTGGGCGTGAAGACATTGCCCATCATCATGCCGGTGAGCGCGGGTGCGTAGAGCGCGCCCAGCATGGTGACCGCCATATCGGTCTGATTGACCGGCACTCCCCAGTCCTCGGCGCTCCACTCCGGCAGGTTCGCGACATGCCGGCGCACGAAGGTATGGATCAGCCTCACATGCAGGGTGGAGCGGAAACCCTTGCCGCCGGGCCGCATTCCGCCGTCCGAGATGACGTCGAGCGCCCACTTCATGGTTTCGGCGAAGCGCCGGCCGCCGCCGGTCGCGCCGCTCTTACCGGTATTGGTCAGCAGCAGGGTGCGATTGATGCCGGAGGCCACGAAGCCGCCGAGGAACGGAACATCGCGCGCCATGTAGATGCCATCGATCCCGGCGGCCTGAAAGATGCGTTCCCCGAGCTCGATTCGCTTCCAGTCCACCCACGCGGGCGGCTTCTCCACCGCGGTGAAGAAGGCCCGCAACGGTTCCGGCGCATCCGGAATGCTGTCGATGCCGTGTTCCAGCGCCTGATCGAACAGTGGCCGCACCTTTCCCATCCCCGCGGCATACATCCACTCCACCAGTTCGTCCATGGGCCGATCCCCGATGGTCAGGGCCTCCCCGATGGCCGCCCACTCCGCATCGTTGGGCGGCTTCATTCGCATCACTCTGGCTATCGGTCCCAGCACCGGTACCTCGGCCGGGGCGTCAGGATGCCGAGTCGGAATGGTCGACGGTCGAGTGCGCGTCATCGGGCAGCTCCTTCGTGGTTCTGGTGAACGTCCTCACCAGATATCTGGCAACAGTCTTCACCAGATTTTCGCTCGTGACAAGATTTAGGAGAAAATCTCTCATGCACTCACTCCGTGCCGGCTGTGTATGGGTGCCCGGTGGCAAACGCACTAGTGAAGGCTGTGGGCAGAACTGTGGTGATAGTCTTCACCAAACTGGGTCGGCAATGACGAGGTAGCGACGTGGAGACATCCCGAGGCCGGTACGCCGGACTCAGCGCCGAGGAGCGGCAGCGGCAGCGCCGCCGCAAGCTGGTCGAGGCCGCCGAGGAGATCATCGGCGAGCAGGGGCTGGCCGGGCTCAAGGTGCGCGCGCTGAGCGCCCACGCGGGGCTGAACGACCGCTACTTCTACGAGAGCTATGCCGATACCGACCAATTGCTCTTCGAAATCCTCGACGAACAACTCGCGCAGGTGATGGCCGAATTCGTGGCGCTGCTGGCCACCACGCCGTCCGATACCCGGGTGCGGCTGCGCGCGGTGGTCGAGGCCGGAGTGACCTCGGTCGCCGACAATCCGCTGCGTCGCCGGCTGTTCATCGAGCTCCAGTCGCTCGATGAATTGCGCCGCCGCAGAGGCGAATTCGTGGGTCTGGTCGCCGGCATCATGCTCGATCAGGCGCGCGAACTGCTCGGCGAATCGGCCGCCGAGGGTATTCACGCCGAACTCGCCGCCCGCACTGTCTCACACGGTGGCGTGGAACTGCTCACCGAATGGCTGCGCGGCGACCTCGATATCGAGCGCGGTGTGCTCATCGACTTCCTGGTCGCCATGATCCTGACCTCCTCCGAGATCACCACCACCGTGCGCCGCGAGATGGCCGGTTCCGGTGACGGCTCCCTGAACTGACCCTGGACGAATTGGTCCCGGCGTCTCAGGATGAGACCGGAGTGTCGCCGAGTCCGAGGAGTTGATGTGGCCGACCGGCAGGTGGATTGGCTGGCGGGCGGGGTGCGCCGGTCGATCGCGAGCGAGCGGATCGTGGCTGCCGCGGCGGAGTTGTTCCTGGCGCGCGGGTTCGATCAGGTCGGGATGGATGATGTGGCTGCCGCGGCCGGCTGTTCGCGGGCCACGCTCTACCGGCATTTCCGGGGTAAGCCCGCGCTCATCGATGCCGTTCTGGCGCGCTCCGCGGTCGCGGTCGCGCAGCGGGTCGCGGCGGCCGTATCGCGCTACGACGGATCGCGGCGGATTGTGGAGGCCACGCTCGCCTCGGTCACCGCCGTGCGGTCGGACCCCGCCCTCGCGCGCTGGTTCGCAGACAGAACCGGCGGCAGCAATGAAGTCTTCGCCTCCTCAACGGAATTGGGCCGGATCGCGACCATGCTGACCGGCATCACGCCCGATGATGAAGCGGCGCAATGGATTGTGCGGGTGGTGCTGTCACTGCTGTGCTGGCCGCTGCCCGATGCCGCGAGCGAGCGGCGCATGGTGGAGCGGTTCGTGAGCTAGCTGTGTGGTCAGCGGTTCGTCGGGATCGAGGACCAGCCCGCGTGATTCGGCGGTGGAAGACAGTGCGCCCCAGGCGAACGAGGTCAATTGTTCGGCCAGTTCCTTACCGCTGATCACCGGTTCGTTGAGCCAGCGCAGCACGCCGAGTCCGATCGCGCCCAGCAGGGCGTCCACCACGAACTGGGTGTGCTCGCCGTCCGCGCCGCGCAACCGCAGGATGCCGGAGAAGAAGTCGGCGACCGCGTCCGACAGCGGCCGGCCGTCCTCGAGCAGCTGTGTCGCGCCGTAGGCGGCGACCACATGTGAGCTCACAATGAAGCGAAAGAGGTTGGGGCGCTCGGAGACCAGGTCGATATAGGCCGCCAGCGCGGTGCCGATGGCCTCGCGCGCCGAGGCGGCCGGATCGAAGAGCGGTGTCACGCGTTCGACGATTAGCTGCTGTACCCGGCCGCTGACCGCGGCCAGCAGTTCGACCTTGTCGCCGAAGAAGCGATACAGCTTGGGGCGCGGTATCCCCGCGGTTTTCACGACATCATCGATGGACAGATCGGGCCCGTGCGCGTCGATGGCGCGAATGGTGGCCTCGATGAGTTCGGCGCGCACCAGGGCGCGATGTGAGTGCCAGCGGTCGTGCCTGGCATCACCCTTCTGCGCGGCGGGTGGGTGGGAGGCCATGCCGGAGATTGTAATTCGATCCGTTACGGCGCACCCCTTGCGTTGCTGTCTGGGACAATCCTACACTGACTGCACATCGAACACGCAGTACTAGGTACTCAGTGTTGCACCAAGGACGGTCAAAGATGACAAGTGCGCCTCCCGCAACCACCTACCCGAAGGCTCGGCGGATCAGTTTCCGTTTCGAGCAACACAATTCGAACGATAAGTACTTCGTCGACGGCGATATGGTGTTCAGCCACTTCGTCGCCGGACTCTCCGGCGGCTTCCCGCCGGGCGAGGAATCCTTCATCCGCTCGGTCCGCCGCGTGGCCGAACTCGTCACCGATCCGGTGCTGAAGAAGCGTGTCGCCGGCTTCATCGGGCAAGAGGCCATGCACGGCCAGGAGCACCGCCAACTCAACGACAAACTCGTCGATATGGGCTATCCCATCGAGTGGATCGATACCGATCAGGCCAAGGAGCGCATGCTCCGGCTCGAGGAGCGATTCGCACCGCTGGTCCATCTGGCCGCGACCGCGGCCGCCGAGCACTACACCGCCGTCCTGGCGCAGCGGGTGCTCTCCAGTGACGAGATCCAGAACATTCCGGCCTCACCCGAGTTCTGGCATCTGCTGAATTGGCATGCGCTGGAAGAACTCGAGCACAAATCGGTGGCCTTCGACGTCTTCCGGGCGGTCGGCGGCTCCGAGCGCACACGCATCGGAGTCATGGCCGGGCTGTTCGCCTTCACCATGCCCTTCACCTTCGGGACTCTGGCGATTTCGCTGGCCCGGGACCCGGTCGCGCGGCGGCAGCCCGTGCGCGTCGCGCAGGAGGCGTACGCCCTGTTCCGCGGACCCATCTTCCGCGGGCTGATGGCGGAGCTGGCCCAGTATCTGCGCCCGGGCTTCCATCCCGACGACATCGACACCACCGCACTGCTTCAGCAGTGGCAGCAAAGGCTTTTCGGCGAAGAAGGCGTGCTCGTCGATCACCTGAAGTAACCACAACTCCATCGAGAAAGGACCGACCAATGACGATCGGTCAGGACACCAAGTCCCTCACCCCCTATCCCAAGGTCCGGCGCATGCGATTCCGGTTCGGCCAGCCCGAGCCGATGGCGCACCAATTCGTCCAGGACGACATTCCGCTGACCCACCTCATTGCCGTGCTCTCGGGTGCGTTCCCGCCGGGCGAGGAATCCTTCATTCGCTCGGTGCGCAAATTCTCCGGTGAGATCACCGATCCCGTGCTCAAGAAGCGGGTGGCGGGCTTCATCGGTCAGGAGGCGGTGCACGGTCAGCAGCATCGAGTATTGAACGATCAGTTGATCGATATGGGTTTCCCCATCGTGCGGATCTTCACCTTCGAACCCGGTGCGCTGCGGGAACGGGCACTGGTCAGGTTCGAGAATCTGGTGCCGCGGCAGGCGCACCTGGCCTTCACCGCACTGGCCGAGCACTACACCGCGACGCTCGCGGCCCGGGTGCTCGGCGAGGACGCGATCCAGACCATTCCCGGTGATCCCGAAGTCTGGAATCTGTTGAACTGGCACGCGTTCGAGGAACTCGAGCACAAATCCGTGGCCTTCGATGTGTATCGCGCCACCGGCGGTTCCGAGGCCCTGCGCATCGGACTGATGGCGGGCAGCTACGCGCTCACCATTCCGGTGGTCGGGTTGGGTGTCGCCGTGTCGATCCTCAGTGATCCACGCAGCTGGCGGCCGATAAAGGTGGCGCGGCAATCGGTTCGGCTGGTCCGGGGTCCGATCGTCAAGGGGCTCTTGAAGGAAATGCGGCCGTACATGCGGCCGGGCTTCCATCCCGACGATATCGACACCACGGAATTGCTGGAGCGCTGGCGCGTCGAACTCTTCGGCGCGCAGGGCGAACTTGTCGATCGCATCGGCTGAGCCGGGCAGACGGACGCGAGGAAAAAGTATGAGCGGCAACGACTTCGGCACGGGTGCGCCGGACGCTGCCCGTCCCGACCACGAGGTCATCGTGGTCGGGGCGGGGTTCGGCGGCATCGGCACCGGCATCGCCCTGCAGCGCAAGGGTATTCACGACTTCATCATTGTGGACAAGTGGGACCGGGTGGGTGGCACCTGGCATGCCAACACCTATCCCGGTGTGGCGGTGGACATCCCCTCGTTCATCTACAGCTTCTCCTATGAGCAGCGCGGAGACTGGTCGCGGATCTTCGCGCCAGGCACCGAACTTCGCGACTATGCCGAGGACATGGTCGACAAGTACGGACTGCGCGGCAAACTGCGGTTGAACACCACCATCGTGGCGGCCGATTTCGACGATGACAGCAGCCTGTGGCGCTTGACCACCGACGGCGGGCAGCAGCTCACCGCCCGGTACGCGGTGCTCGCCATCGGCGGTCTGGAACGGCCGAAGATGCCGGATATCGAGGGGGTGAACGATTTCGGCGGCACGCTTGTGCACACCGCCATGTGGGACCACGATGTGGACCTGCGCGGTAAGCGGGTCGCCGTGATCGGCACCGGGGCGACGGCATTGCAGTTGATCCCGGCGATTGTGGACGAGACCGAACATCTGACCGTCTTCCAGCGCACGCCGATCTGGGTCTTCCCCAAGAGCGATTCGGAGGTCGGCTGGCTCGGGCGGCAGGTATTGGGCCGCAGGCGAATTCGCTCGGCGCTGCGGGCGGTCGGCAATGTGGGCACCGAACTGGCCATGAGCGGCATGGTGGCCGGTCCGACCTGGCTCACCGACAGCAGCCGGCGGCTGGCGGAAGTGCCTATCCGCCAGTGGATGCGGGCGCAGGTCACCGACCCGGTGCTCCGGGAGAAGCTCATGCCGAAGTACGGGCTCGGCTGTAAGCGGCCCTCCATGTCCAACGACTATCTGAAGACGTTCAATCGACAGGACGTCAGCCTGGTCACCGAGTCCATCGAGCGCATTACCGAAAACGGTGTGGTGACCGTGGACGGGACCGAGCACGAGATCGATGTGCTCATCTGCGCCACCGGATTCAAACTCTGGGAAAAGGGTTCGGTACCACCGTTTCCCATGCGCGGGCGGCGGGGCGTCGACCTGGAGACCTTCTGGGACGAGCACCGCTACCAGTCCTATCAGGGCGTATCGGTTCCGGGATTCCCCAATGCCTTCACCATTACCGGTCCGTACGGATTTGTGCTCGGCTCGTACATCTGGATGATCGAGGCCACCGCCGCACATCTGAGCCGGGCCATTGCCGAGTCGAAACGGCGTGGCGCCACCGAGATCGAGATCCGGCAGGAGGTGCACGACGAGTACTTCGCGAAATGCCTGCGCCGGCAGGAGAAGAACTTCCTGTTCACCCCGACCTGTGCCGGTTCCAACACCTACTACATCGATGATCACGGCGATTCCCCGTTCCGCCCGTCCACACATGGCGAGATGTACTGGCAGAACCGGCATTTCGATCTCGATGTCTATCGCTACACCGTGGGCGCACCCGTCCGCGCGGCGAGCGTCGTGCTGTCCGAGGAGGCGCTGTGAAGATCAACGATATCGATCCCCGGCTGGTGGTGGTCACCGGTGCGGGCAGCGGCATCGGCCGCGCGGTCGCCCAGCGGTTCGCACGTGGGGGAGCGCAGGTCGTCGTCTCCGATATCGACGGGGATGCGGCGCTGGCCACGGTCGCGCTCATTCAGGCGCGCGGGCAGCGGGCCGTGGCCATGCGGCTGGATGTCACCGATCCGGCGGCATGGGCGGCCTTCGCCCGGGATGTGCACGCCGACCACGGTGTGCCGGACGTGCTGGTCAACAATGCCGGAATCCTGGTCAGCGGAGCGTTTTTGGATCTGGAGCCGAAGGATTGGGATAAGCAGCTCGGCGTCAATCTGCTGGGCGTCGTCTACGGCTGCCGGGCCTTCGGGCGGCTGATGATCGACGAGGGCAAGCGCGGGCACATTGTCAATATCGCGTCGGCGGCCGCCTTCACACCGACGCCGGTGATGTCGGCCTACTCGGTGTCCAAGGCCGGGGTGAAGATGCTCACCGAATGCCTGCGGCTCGAACTCGCGCCGAAAGGCGTTGGGGTGAGCGCCATCTGCCCCGGGGTGATCAATACCGGTATCGGAGACCACGCCACCACCGTCGGCGTCGATCCGGCGCTGGTCGAACGCGGTAAGGAGATCGCCCGGCAGGTGCAGGACATCGCGGCCCGGCTGCCGTTCTCGCCGCTGAGCCCGGATCTGGTGGCCCGGGCCGTGGTGCGCGCGGTGAACTACGACCTGGCCGTGGTGCCGGTGCGGGCCGAAGCCTGGCTCGGCTACTTCATGCTGCGCATCGCACCGGGTGTCAATCGCCGTATCACCCAGCCGATTTCGATGGAGCGCATCGAATCGGCCGGGGCCTGGCTGCTGAATCAGTTCGGAATCGACGCTCCCCGGGAGGTCGCCGCCGCCAGCAGAAAGGGCGCGACGGTATGAACGCACGCGCACACCGGATCAAGGTGCGCGAAGTCATCAGCGAGACCGCCGACGCGGTCTCGCTGGTCTTCGATATCCCCGAAGATCTCGGACGCCGATTCGCCTACTCGCCAGGGCAATTCCTGACGCTGCAGGTGCCGAGCGAGCACACCGGTTCGGTGGCCCGCTGCTATTCGCTCTCCAGCAGTCCGCACTGCGACGACCGCCCGGCCGTGACCGTCAAACGCACGGCCGGGGGATACGCCTCGAACTGGCTCTGCGACAACGTCGCCGCCGGATCCATACTCACCGTGCTCGAGCCGGCGGGAAACTTCGTGCCGCGCGGGTGGAATCGGGATCTGCTGCTGTGTGCGGCGGGCAGCGGAATCACCCCGATCATGTCGATTCTCAAATCGGCGCTCACCCTCGGCCGGTCGAAAGTGGTGGTGCTGTACGCCAATCGCGATCGGCAGTCGATCATCTTCGCCCGGCAGCTGCACCAGCTCGTGCAGCGGTACCCGCGGCGGCTCATCGTGCAGCACTGGCTGGAATCCGAGCGCGGGCTACCCGACGCCCGCGCGATCGCCGGGTGGGCCCGGCCCTACCGCAATCACGAGGTGTACCTCTGCGGCCCAGCCGGATTCGCCGTGGCGATCAAGCAGGGCCTGGCACAATTGAGGATCCCCGAGCGCGCGATCCGCCAAGAGGAGTACCGCTCGCTGACGGAGAACCCGTTCGAGCAGCCGATACCCGTGGTCGCGGCCGCGCCCACGGTGACCGCCGTACCCGCCCGCGCTCCGGGCGATACCCCGACAGTTCAGGTCGACATCGATGGCGATACGCATTTGCTGCCCTGGCCGCGCGGTAAGAAGCTGCTCGATGTGCTCCTCGACCACGGCATCGACGCGCCGTACGTCTGCCGCGAATCCGCCTGCGGCACCTGCGTCTGCCGGGTGGCGCGGGGCCGCACGCGCATGCTGATGAACGAGGCCCTCATCGACGAGGAACTCGCCATGGGCCTGACGCTGGCCTGCCAGACCCTCCCCGAATCCGACGATCTGCACATCACCTTCGATCAGTGACCACCGCTCCGGCTCGACAATGAGGTTGCCCGCATGCTTACTCTGCCCGAAGGGATCCGCGGCTCCGCCGACTCCCGCTTCGCCGCCCCCGTGCGCACGTTCTCCCGCCTGTTCGCCCACTATCTGCGCACCGGCGGGGCACTGTCGGTCTACCTGCACGGTGAGCCCGTGGTCAATATCTGGACCGGGACCGCCGATGCGGCGGGCGAAATCTCGTGGGAGGCCGACACCGCCGCGCTGAGCTTCTCCACCACCAAGGGCATCACCTCCCTGGTGGTGCACCGTCTGGTCGATCGCGGACTGCTCGACTACGACACCCCCGTCGCCGAGTACTGGCCCGAATTCGCCGACGGCGGCAAGAATTCCGTCACCGTGCGCGATGTCCTCGCGCACCGCGCGGGACTCTCGGACCTGCGCCGCGTCCTCGACCAGCCCGGTGATGTGCTGGACCACGTGCTCATGGAGCACCGCATGGCCGCCGCGACCCCCGACTGGACGCGCGGGTTACCCGTCTATCACGCGGTCACTTTCGGCTGGCTGCTCGGCGGACTGTGCCGCGCGGTCACCGGCCGGGGCATGGCAGATCTGTTCCGCACCGAACTGGCTGATCCACTGGGCCTGACCGGTCTGCACCTCGGCCATCCCGCAGACGGCACCACGGTCGCCGAGCTGGTCGGCCCGAGCCTGGCGGCCACCGGCACCCGCCTGGGCAGACCGCTCACCGCGGCCGCCGCCCGCATCCCCGTTCTCGGCAAAGCCATCAGCTCCATGCACTTCCCGGGTGGCGAAGAGGCGCTCCGCGGTCCGGTCCCACCCCTGCTGAGCACCGAAAACGGTGCAGCCACAGGCGTGTTCACCGCCGACGCCATCGCCCGCGTCTACGCGGTCATCGCGGGCGACGGCGCCTTCGAGGGCGTCCAGCTCCTCACCCCCGAAACCGCCCGAGCCCTCGACCGCTCCACCCGCACCAGCCCCGACCCCCGCCGCGCCTTCTGGCACCTCGGCTACCACCCGCTCCCAACCCTCGGCGCACCCCGCGGCTTCGGTCACCTCGGCCTCGGCGGCTCCGGCGGCTGGGTGGATCCCGCCTCCGGCCTCGCCGTCGGCTTCACGCACAACCGCCTGGACCTGTCCCTGCTCCCCCTGGACATGTCCCTCCTGTCAGTCCTGCTCCCCACCATCACCCGCTCCGCCGCAACCCCCGCCCGCCCCGTCCGCACAGCCCGAGCCGCCTGACCCCCCGTCATCCCGGCATGCTTTCGGCCGGGATCCACCGAGATCGGCTGAGTACGAACAGGTGTGGATCCCGGCCGAAACGCGCCGGGATGACGGGTGCACGTTTCGCGTCAGTCGGGTGTGCGTTTCGCGTCAGTCGGACTGAATGTTCACTCGGTCCGGGAGAGTTCCACGCGGGCCGCTGTCACCATGGCGGTGATGGCCGCCGGCAGTGTCTGTTCCGGGTCCGGGGCGAAGCGGGGGGAGTGGTTGGAGGGGAAGCGGGGTGGGATGGTGTGCTCGGTGAGCATGATGTGCTGGTCCTCCTCGGTGAAGCGGACCCAGTCGATGCCGCCGATATGCCAGAAGACCGAGGGGACCCCCGCCGCAGTGCCGAAGACGCCGAAATCCTCACTGCCGGTGAGGGGATTGTCGAGCGGCATATAGGGGACGCCGGCGGCGGCGAGGGTGGCCATGACGCGTTCGGTATCACCGGGTGTGTTGACGGTGACCGGGAAGTGGTCGTAGGGCACGAACTCCGGCGGCTTCGGCGCGCCCGCGCCCGCCGCCTCGGACTCGGCCAGGCGCTGCAGATCGTCGAGCATGCGCTGCCGTGCGGTATCGCTGAAAGTGCGCAGCGTCAACAGCAATTCGGCGGTCTCGGGGATGATGTTCGGCCGGGTGCCCGCGTGCAGTGCGCCCGCGGTGAGCACCGAGGAGGCGGGCACGGCGGACTGCCGCGCGGTCAGCGTCTGCATGCGCACCACCAGTGTGGCGGCCATGAGCAGCGGGTCCACCGCGAGATGCGGCTGCGAGCCGTGACCGCCGCGTCCGGTGAACGTCACCCGAATCGAATCGGAGGCCGCCATCAGCGGTCCGCTGCGGCTGATGACCAATCCGGCGGGCAGCGGCGCGACATGCTGGCCCAGCACGATGGACGGCTTCGGAAAGCGCTGCACCACACCGTCATCGACCATGCGCTGGGCGCCGGCGCCGGTCTCCTCGGCGGGCTGGAAGATCGCCACCACCGTACCGGTCGGCCGCGGCCCCGTCGCAAGCTCCGCACACGCACCGAGCAGCGCGGCGACATGCACATCGTGCCCGCACGCGTGCATGACACCGGACACGGTGGACGCGTAGGCCAGCCCGGTGTCCTCCTGCACCGGCAGCGCGTCCATATCGGCGCGTAACCAGACCACCGGTCCGGGACCGCCCTGCAGCACGCCGACCACCCCGGTGCCGCCGACCCCCTCGGTCACCTCCCAGCCGGGCAGCGCGCGCAATTCCTCGGCCACCAGCCGTGCGGTGCCGTGCTCTTCGCCGGACAGTTCCGGATGCGCGTGCAACTGGCGGTAGACCTGCAGCCAGTGCTCGCCGGTCGCGGGCTCGTGCAGTTCAGGAGTGGTCGTCACGAGTGAATCTCCTTCGGGGGGACGGTCGCCGGCGTGCGGGCCGCGATCTTGGCCCAGAACGCGTCGGCGGTTTGCGGGACCAGGGCCGCGGCGATGATCGCCAGCAGCGGCCCGATGGCCATGGTTTCGAAAGCCGTTGTGTAGGAGTAACGATCGGTCATGAATCCGAACAGCGCCGGGCTGATGATGCCCGCGACCTGGCCGCCGAAGATGATCACCCCGGACGCCACGCCCATGTACGCACTCGGCAGCGCCCGCAGCGGCACCGAGAAGGCGGGCATATAGGCCAGCCCGGCCACCAGGCTCATCACCGTCGCCGCAATCACGAAGAGCGGGAACGGCTCCAGCCGGGGCAGGACGAACAGCATGATCGCGGTGGCCGCCATCGCGGGGATGACAATCCGCCGCGGGCGGCCGCCCATCCGATCCGATAGTCGCGCGCCCAGCACCACCCCGGCCGCCGCGGCCAGCGTCGAGGGCACCGCCGCCACCGCGACCATCGTGATCGACAATCCGCGCTCCTCCTGCAGGAAGGTCGGTGTCCAGGCGGTGACACCCCACACCAGCACGTCGTAGCCGAAGAAGATGGCCGCGAAACCCAGCAGCGACGGCGAGAACAGCACCGCACGCCGGCCGGCGGCAGCCGTCGCCTCGTCGGCGGGAATATCGTCCTGCGGCAACGGTTCCGGCATCCAGCGCCGCCAGGCCAGGATGACCATGACACCCAGCACCGAGATCAGCCCGAACATCGCCCGCCAGCCGACGGTCGGCAGCATGACGCCCGCGAGCACCGAGGCCAGCAGAATGCCGACGGCATTGGAGGCATTGGTCCACCCGGTCGCGGTGGTGCGCTGTTCCGGCGTGGTGCGTTCGGCCAGCGCCTTGAGCGCGGCGGCCGGGAACACACCCTGCACCAGGCCGAACAGGAACCGCATGCACAGCAGCGCCGCGAAAGACCATGCGATGGCGGTCAACCCGGTGAACACGGACCATGCGACCAGTCCGATGGTGCCGACCTTCAGCGCACCGTAGCGGTCCGCGAGCAGTCCGCCCGGCACCTGCACCGCCGCGTACGCGACGAAGAACACCGACACCAGCAGACCCAGCTGAGTGTGGTCGAGACCGAGGTCGCGGCCGATCGACGGCAACGCGAAATTGATCACGGTCCGGTCGATGTAGTCGACGACCCATGCCGCGAACAGCAGCATGACGGTCAGCCGGGTGGTACGTGGCATCGTTGCCCCTTCATGAGACGGAGCCCTGACGCGGCCTCTACGCGCGAATGCCACAATGACCTCCATGGCCGAGAATATGGCTGAAACGCCGGATATCGCCATACCGGATGGACTCACGCCGGAATCCGCCGCCCAGGCGCCCTTCGGTGAGACCGACCTGGATCTGGTGAACGCGCTGCAGATCAATCCGCGTGCGTCCTGGACCCGTATCGGCGCCTCCCTCGAATTGGACGCCACCACCGCCGCGCGCCGCTGGCAGCGGCTCACCGACGCCGGTCTGGCCTGGCTGACGGCCTACGGCATGGAGTTCGCCATCGTCGGTTATGTCCGGCTGCGCTGCCGGCCCGAGGCGCTGGCCGCACTCTCCGAGCAGGTGTGCGCCAGTCCGTACATCTTCTCGGTGGAGCGCACCAGCGGCCGCTATCAGCTGCAACTCTCGGTGGCCGCCGAAGACCTTGCCGCCCTGGACGATTTCGCGGTCGACTTCCTGGGTGGGCTGCGCGGCGTGGCCGAGGTGTGCGTCTCGGTGGGCCTGCACATCTATGTGGAGGGCGGGCAGTGGCGGCCGCAGGCGCTCGATCCCGTCCAGCGCACCCTGCTCACGGACGGACCGCAGCCGCGGCGCGGTTCGCCGTTCCCGCCCCCGCGCACCCGCGCGGGGGACCGGGACCTGGTGCTGGCGCTGTCGGCCGACGGTCGCCGCAGCGCCGCCGACCTCGCCCAGGACACCGGTCTGAGTGAGACGACGGTGCGCCGCCGTCTCGTGGAGATGACCCGTTCGGGCCGCCTGCTGATCCGCTGCGACTTCGCCCAGCAGTCCGCCGGGTGGACGGTGAACACCAACTTCTGGGCCCGATTGCCCGCCGGCGAACTGCACGCGCTCGGCGCCGAGCTCGCGCAATGGCCCGAGATTCGGCTGTGTGCGGCCACCACCGATGCCGGCAATGTGCTGATCATTGCCTGGCTGCGCACGCAGCACGAATGCATCCTCCTGGAAAACCGTCTGGCGCAAAGCTTTCCGAATCTGCACATTACCGAGCGGCAGCTCACGCTGCGCGCCCTCAAACGTATGGGCAGGCTGCTGAGCCCGGCGGGCCGCGCCGTCGGACATGTGCCCTTCGCAGTCTGGCCGTCCCTGGTTGCGGGCCGGGCAACATAGGGGCACACCCGAACGAACTTCTGTGGGTCGGATTGAACCCGACCGCCGCCCACATCGTTGAACCTCATGAGTGATCGCGAACCGGTTGCGGCAGCGAGGCCGATGCGGAGGGCAGCACCTCCGGATCGAGGCCCTACCGGACTTCGCTCAATGGGGCTTTCGCGCGCCTGAAGTTGCTGTGTACCAGCGCTTTTCAGGCAATATGTGACCTGCAACACATTGCGGGAGGCAACTGATCGTGGATACATTGTGGACGATGTATCGGGGGCAATGTAATTCGAAACGGGGAATTGTGTCCGAACGTGGAGCAGTCGAGACCGTTGCCGACGTCATCGTGGCGAGGCTGGGCGAATACACCGAGCACCTCTTCGGAGTGGGCGGAGCCAATATCGAGGACATCTACGATGCGGTGCAGCGCCGCCCGGAGCTCATGACGGGCATTGTCGCCAAACATGAGTTCGGGGCCGCCACCATGGCCGACGGATATGCCCGCGCCACCAACCGGCTCGGCGTCGTGGCCGCCACCTCCGGCGGGGGTGCCATGAATTTGCTTGCGGCACTGGCCGAATCCTATGACTCGCGGGTGCCGGTGCTGGCTCTGGTCGGCCAGGCGCCGACCGTCCTGGAAGGCAGGGGCGCCTTCCAGGACACCAGCGGCGGCGCGGGGCGGCTCGACGCCGAGCGGATCTTCGGAGCGGTCAGCCGCAGCTGCGTGAAAGTGACTCGGCCGCAGGATATTCACGCCGAGCTGGACCGGGCTATCGAGGCTGCGCTGGCCGGTGGACCGGCGGTTCTGCTGCTGCCCAAGGATATTCAGGCGGCGCCGGCGCCGAGCCGGATGCATCGTGCGGGGGTATCGGAGCCCGCGCCGGTGGATGCACCGCTCGACGCCGACGCGGTACTGCTGCTGGCGGCCGGGCAGGGGCCCGCCGTCATCATCGCCGGGCCGGAGATCGCCCGCGCGAATGCCCGGGCCGAACTCGCCGCGCTGGCGGAGGCCCTGGACGCCTCGGTGCTGGTCACCCCCGATGCCAAGGATGCCTTCCCGAACCGGCATCCGCGCTTTGCCGGTGTCACCGGTGTCATGGGACATCCGCACGCGCCCGCGCTGGTCGCGGGTGCGGGATTGTGCGTACTGGCCGGCGCGGCGCTGCCGATCACCGCGCGCGCCGGATTGGACGCGGCGCTGGCCGCCTGCCCGCGGGTGCTGCATCTGGGCGCCGACGAACCCTTCGTACCGGCCCACGTCCGGGTGCGAGGATCGCTGCGGCATCGGCTGCTGGAGTGCGCGGTGCATACCTCGCACCGGGGATCCGGTGCGGCGCAGGGTAATACGAGTGAACTGCCGGAGCTGAAGCCGCCGCCGGCGAGTGGGCCGGGCGTGCGCTACCGCGAGGCCGTGACCGCGCTGGCCGCCCGTCTGGATTCCGGCACCGATGTGGTCGCCGATGCGGGCAATACCGGTGCGGCGGTGGTACATCATCTGCCCGCGCCCGAGGGTGGCCGGTTCCTCATCGCGCTCGGTATGGGCGGTATGGGTTACGCCTTCGGCGCGGGTATCGGCAGCGCTCTCGGCCGCGGCCGCCGGACCTTCGTCATCGCCGGTGACGGTGCGTACTTCATGCACGGCAACGAGGTGCACACCGCTGTCGAATACCAGGCCCCGGTCACCTTCGTCATCTTCAACAACAATGCGCACGCCATGTGCGTGACGCGCGAACAGGTCTATTACTCCGGCGATTACAGCTTCAACCGCTTCCGGCCCGCGGATATCGGCGCGGGTGTGGCCGCCATGTACCCCCGGCTGCCCGCCTGGACCGCCACCACGCTCGCCGAATTCGAGACCGCACTGGACAAGGCCCACGACGAAGTGGGACCCGTCTTCATCGAAATCCTCTGCGACCCAGACGAACTACCACCGTTTGCCCCCTTCCTGAAGGAGTTCACCGCATGACCGACACCGTCAAGGCCGAACCCGTCGAAGTGCCGCACCTCGAGATCCCGGGCGTCTATCGCATCGAGACCATGACCCTCAAGGAGGGCATGCCGATGGTGCTCGATATGACCCGCGCGGTGTATCCGCACGATGAGGTCTTCGGCGACTACTGCACGGTCAACGAATACATCGACGCCCCGCCGGACGAGGTCTTCGAATACCTCTCCGATACCCGCAGTCTGTGCGAATGGACCTACAGCATGCGGGGTTTCGAGCGGACCGATCAGCCGGACCTGTGGGTTTCCGATGACCGCATCGGCTCGAACACCCGCATCTACACCCGCACCGAATCCAGCCGGGAGACCCGCACCGTCGATTACCACTGTGCCTGGGACCAGGGCGAACACCTGTGGATGATCTATCTGATGCGGGTGGTGGACGCGCAGCTGCTGTTCAACAAGCCCGGTTCGGTGGTGCTGTGGACCAATTGCCACCACCCCTTCTACGACGAGAACGCGTATCCCGAGACCGCGCCGGCGGATCGCCCGGTGTGGGTCGGCGATTTCTGGCATCTGTTCGCCGCCGGTCATCTGCTGGAACTGCGCAACCTCAAGGCCATCTGCGAGCACCGCCACGCCAACGGCCAGCCGATCAAGCCCGAATGGATGAACTGAGTATGAGCACCGAAACCGTCAGCCTCATCGATGTCGCCGGGTATCTACCCGAAACAATCGTTCCCGCAGACTATTTCGCGCAGTACGCGGATGCGGAGGATGTCACCGCGAACATCATGTTCAAGTCGCCGAAGTTCCGTCACCATATCGCGCCGGGAGAGTCGCCCGCCGATATGGCCGAGCGCGCGGTGGCCCCGCTGCTCGCCCGCCAGGGCCGGGATATCTTGCGCGACATCGACATTCTGATCGTGCACACCCAGCTGCCGGAGACGGCCATTGTCGGCAACGGCGGTGAAGTGGCCGCGCGCCTGGGCATCGATCCCGAATGGCTGATCGATCTGCACAATGGCGGCTGTGCGGCCTTCGTGCACGCCATGAAGCTGGCCCGGCAGATCATGGTGAGCACCGATGCCAAGGCGGCGCTCATCGTCAATATCCAGAACGCGGCCGGTCAGATCTTCACCCAGGAGCAGGTGCGCGGTAAGCCGCAGGCCGCCATTCCCGGTGACGGGGCGGGCGCGGGACTGCTTGTGAAGAACGGTGATTCGCCGATTCTCGATATCGAGACCCGGCACCTGCCGCAGTTCGCGGGACAGATGACCGTGCTCGCCGATCCGCCCCGCAAGTACTGGGAGGCCGGGCCGGGACAGATGCATGTGGGCTTCACCGAATCCAAGATCGCCAAGGTGCTCGGCCGCGGTAACAAGATCGTGCCCGAGGTGGCGCTGGCGGTATGCAAGCGGCTCGGCGTCCCCTCCAGCGAGCTGGATCTGCTGATCACCAATCAGCCCAACCGGGCCTTCCTGCGCAACTGGCGCGATGCGCTGCAACTGCCGCAGGAACGGCATCCCGATACCTTCGACGAGTGCGGAAACCTTTTCGGCGCGGGCATTCCCGTCACCTTCGACCGTGCGGTCGACGAGGGCCGCGTCGCCGCCGGATCGCTGGTGATGCTGGCCGGATTCGCGCATGCGGGCGATTTCGCGGCGGCTGCCGCGGTGCGCTGGGGCGGACGCTGAGATAACGACGATGGCTCCCCTCGCCTGGATCGGGCATCAGTTACAGCTCAATGAAAACCCCTATGGCCCACCGCCTTCCGTCCGCGAGGCACTATCGGCCGCACTCTCCTCCGCGAACCGGTATCCGGAATTCCTGCCGCAGCGCCTGCCCCGGCTCATTGCCGAACGGCTCGGCGTCGCACCCGACTGCATAGTGGTGGGCGCGGGGGCGACCGGCGTGATCATGCATATCGTGCAGGAGTTCGGTTCCGGCGGTTCGAGTGTCGTCATGGCGGTGCCGACCTTCGACGGATATCCGATCCTGACGGCCATGGCCGGCGGTCGACCGGTGACGGTGCCGCTCATGCTGGACGGGCGGCAGGATCTGGACGCCATCGCCGAGGCGGTGGACGAGCAGACCCGGCTGGTGGTGCTGTGCAGTCCGCACAATCCGACCGGAACACTCATCACGCCACCGGAATTCGAGAAGTTCCTGCTTCGGATACCGCCCGCGGTCACCGTCGTGCTGGATGAGGCGTATGTGGATTTTGTCGCGCCGGGTGAGCGCATCGACGTGCTGACACTGCTCGACGAGCATCCGAATCTGCTTGTCCTGCGCACCTTTTCGAAGGCATACGGGCTCGCGGCACTGCGGGTCGGCTATGCCGTCGGCGCTCCGGCGCTGATCGAGCGGGTGGCCCGCTGGCAGCTGCCCTTCGGCATGAACGCACTCGCCGAGGTCGCGGTGCGGGCCTGCTACGCGGCGGAACCGGAGATCGCCGAACGGGTGACGGTCATCGGCGAGCATCGGCGCCGGCTCACCGCCGGACTGCGCGAGCTCGGCCTGTGCGTACCCGACAGCTACGCCAATTTCTCCTATCTGACCCTGCCCGGCCCGGATATCGATCGGGTCGGAACCGCCTTGGCGGGGGCGAACATCCACGTCAAGCACTATCCGACCGGTTTGCGCATCACCGTGGGCGACCGGGTGGCCACCGACGCGGTTCTCCATACCGTGCGCAGTACAGTGCAGTAATGTCAGAAAATCCGTCTTCCGAACCCGCAGGGCACCGGGTCGGAGCGGACGAGGAGATCGACTACGCACTGTTGTCGCTGAGTGCACAGCTGTGCTTTGCGCTGTACTCCACGTCGCGGTCCATGACCGCTGCCTACCGTCCCTTCCTGGACGATATGAAACTCACCTATCCGCAGTACCTGGTGCTGCTGACGCTGTGGGAACGTCCGGGCATCACCATGAAGGAGCTGGGCGAGCAGATCCACCTCGACTACGGCACCCTCTCGCCGCTGGTACAGCGGTTGCAGGCCGGTGGCCTGGTCGAGAGTGTGCGCAGCGTCGCGGACGGGCGTGCGGTCGTGCTGCACGCCACCCCCGCCAGTCAGCAATTGCAGGGGCCCGCGCAGCGCATGATCCACGCGGTGCTGGATTCCGTCGGCATCCCGCTGGAAGATATCGAGGCGCTCCGGGACCAGGTCAACGCCCTGGGACTGCGGCTCGACGCCATGGTCACCGCGGCCCGCGCTCGCTGAGCCTGCCCGGCCGGTTCTTTGGTCCGGGGCACACTCCGGTGCGGTCCGTGGTGTTCGCGGGCACATTGTGATCCACGGCGCACCGCACCAGCATTGTGAATTGGTCCTGGTTCGGGGGCCGTGCGAGAGTGTGCCCGCGTGCCGGACGATGCGGTCCGGGCAGGTCGGAGGAGAGAGGTCGTGGGACAGATGGGATCAACCTCGGTTGCACAGCGCGAATTCGAGGCGCCGGCGTCGTACGCCATCGCCGAGGGTGCGGCGCTGACCGATGTCGTCGACGGCCTCGCCGCGCATTCGCCGGATTTCGTGGCCTTCCAGCGGCCCGCCACCGACGGGTGGAGCGATGTGACGGCCGCGCAGTTCGCCGCCGAGGTGCGGGCGGTGGCCAAGGGGCTCATCGCCTCCGGTGTGCAGGCCGGGGATCGGGTCGCCATCATGGCCGCGACCCGGTACGAGTGGACGCTCATCGACTACGCCATCTGGACCGCCGGGGCGTGCACGGTCGCCATCTACGATTCCTCGTCGACCGATCAGGCGCGCTGGATCGTCGAGGATTCGGGCACGAAGCTGCTGATCGTGGAGAACGAGCGGCATGCGGACACCGTCGCCGATATCGCGACGGCCGACCTGCTCGAGACGCTGCGCATCGATGCGGGTGCGGTGGACGAGCTCGTCGAACGCGGTGCCGCCGTTGACGACAGCGTGCTCGCCGAGCGCCGGGCCCAGGTCGGGTCCGCCTCCGCGGCGACGCTCATCTACACCTCGGGCACCACCGGCCGTCCCAAGGGTGTGGTGCTCACGCACGCGAACCTGCTGGCCGAGTCGCTGTCCGGCAAGATCGCGCTGCGGCATCTGCTCGCCGAGGGCAAGACGACCCTCATGTTCCTGCCGCTCGCGCACGTCTTCGCGCGTGCCATCGCGGTGGGCTCGCTGGCGGCCAAGGTGACCGTCGCGCACACGTCCGACTGGTCCACCCTGACCACCCAATTCGCTTCGTACAAGCCGGATTTCATCCTGGCCGTGCCCCGGGTGTTCGAGAAGGTCTACAACGGCGCGAAGCAGCAGGCGCACGACAGCGGTAAGGGGCGCATCTTCGATCTGGCCGCGGATACCGCCATCGCCTGGAGCGAGGCGCAGGAGTCCGGCGGCGCGAGTCTGCCGCTGCGCCTGAAGCACGCGCTCTTCGACAAGCTCGTCTACTCGAAACTCCGTGCCGCCCTGGGTGGTCGCTGCACCGGCGCGGTCTCCGGCGGCGGTCCGCTCGGCGCGCGCCTCGGCCACTTCTTCCGTGGCATCGGCGTCCCCGTGTACGAGGGCTACGGCCTCACCGAGACCAGTGCGGCCATTACCGTGAATACGGTGTCGCACATGCGAGTCGGCACCGTCGGCCGCCCGATCGAAGGCAATGCGGTCAGCATTGCCGACGACGGCGAAGTCCTGCTGCGGGGTTCCGTGGTCTTCGACGGCTACTGGCACAATGACGCCGCCAGCGCCGAAGCGATTACCGAAGGCTGGTTCCACACAGGCGATCTCGGCGCCCTGGATGCCGACGGCTACCTCTCCATCACCGGCCGCAAAAAGGAAATCATCGTCACCGCCGCCGGCAAGAACGTCTCTCCGGCCCCCATGGAAGACACCCTCCGCGCCCACCCCCTCATCGGCCAGTGCATGATCGTCGGCGACAACAAGCCCTTCATCGGCGTCCTCATCACCCTCGACCGCGACGCCCTCCCCGGCTGGCGCGACCGCAACAGCATCCCCGCCGACGTCACCATCGAAGCCCTCACCACCAACCCCGCCCTGGTAGCGGAAATCGAAGCCGCAGTGGCCGATTCCAACACCAAGGTCTCAAAAGCCGAGTCCATCAAAAAGATCCGCATCCTCTCCGCCGACTGGACCCAGGAAACCGGCGAACTAACCCCCAAACTCTCCCTCAGACGCGCAGTCGTCCTGGAGAAGTACGCCCCCGAGGTAGCCGCCATCTACTCCTGATCCGCCCGCACCACACAGCCCGCGTACCCACCCGACAGCCCTCACCGGCGCTGTCCGGTGTGGACGCGGGCTGTCTGGTCTTGCGGTAGGTGATGCGCCAGCCGTCGGGGTGACGGGGTCGCGTTCGGTGCGAGTTGTGGCGGGCTAGCGCTGGCCGTGGTTCAGGGCCAGAAGGGCGGCGGCCAGTTGGGCGCCGGTGTCGAGGGTGGCGGCGAAGATGTCCTGGGGGACGAGTTTGCCGTTGCACCAGAGGATATTGCAGTTGCCGGAGGCGTAGGGGCCGGTGCCCAGCAGGATTTGGGCCACCTGCGCGGGGTCGGTCCAGAAGGCGAGATCGTCGAGGCTGCCGACCACCGGGCCGAAATTATCGTTGTAGTGGTACGGCTCGTCGTAGGGCTCGGCGGGGACGTCGGAGACCGATGCGGTGACGCGGCGGAGGAATTCCTTGTTGTCGGGATTGGATTCGGCCGCGAGGGAGGTCTGCACATTGTTCGGGTCGATGCCCGCGGGGACGCCGAGGCGGACGATGACCATATCGCGGCTGGGGATGATGGCGACGAACTGGCCCAGTGCGCCGACGAAGGAGTACAGATCGCGCGGGGCGCCGGGGAACATGGCGTGCTCGAAGACCTTGGCGGTGGGCACGGTGGCGGTCTTGTAGGAGTCACCGGCATTGAGCCAGAAGAGGAATCCGTAGCCGCCATTGGCCGCGGTGGGCTGCTGCGCCTGGCGAATGTAGTCGGGATCGATCAATTGCCGATCACCCCAGTGGCCGTTGTCGAGCATGAGCTGGCCGAGGCGGGCGATATCGTCCGCGCGCATGGCCATCCCGCCGTTGACCGCGGTATTCCCGCTGCGATCGCGCAACCAGATCCAATTGCCGCGGTCGATACCCAAGGGGGACATCAGTTCCCGCTGCACGAAGTCCTGGAAGTCCATGCCGGTGGTGATTTCCACGATCTTGGGCAGCAGCACCAGCACCGCCTGGCTGTATTGGAAAGTGGTGCCGGGCTCGAAAGCGAAAGGCGCTTCCAGGTTTTGGAGCACCTCGTCGGTGGCGATCCCCGCGATATCGGCAGCCCAGCTGAAACGCAATCCCGTGGTCTGATTGAGGACCTGGCGCACAGTCAGCGCCGCGTGCGCCGGATCGGCCTGCGGGAAGAACTTTCCGAGCGGATCGTCGAGGCTGAAATACCCCATGGTGATGGCCCGCCCGATGGCTACCGAGGCGACACCCTTGGAGGCGCTGGCCAGCGGCAGTGGCAGATTTCCGGTGCCGGTGCGATCGCCCACCAGGCAACCGTGCCGATACACCTGAATGGCGTAGGCGCCCTTGCTGGAACCGAAGTCGATGGCATCGGACAGCGCCGTGGGATCGATACCCGCCGCCGCCGGATCACTGCGCCCGAAGGCGTCGGCGCCCGCGGGATCGGCGCAGCTGCTCGCGGCCGGATCGGCCGCGGCGACGGGGGAGACGAGGGTGCATGCGGCAATGGTGAGGGCGGCGCCGACACCACCCATCCAGCGTCGGCGAGAGTTCATGACGGTCCTTGTCGAAAGAGTTTATCGGGGAACGTGATTCAGTGGAGTGCGTTCGCGAGCGCATTGCGCTCGACACTGAAATACGTTGTGTCGCTGGGCAGTGCCCAATCCGGTCGGACGAAGAAGTGCTTCGCGGTCTCGTCGCCGAAGGCGATATACCGCAGCCACGCCACCGCGGTACCGGCGGATCGATAGTTCTCGATTCCGTCGACCGGCGAGAAATGGCTGACGCCACGCGCATCGGCAATCCACGCCGGCGCATTGAACGTCACGTTGTACTGCCACCACCGCACCCAGGCGAAGTCCGGCACCACAAAATCGTTGTAGCCGGTGAGGTACAGCGTCGGCGCGTCGAACAGCGCACCGACCGCCACCGGTCCGGGCTCGATGGCCAGCACGCCCGCCACCCGCAGCGCGGGATCGATGGCCGATGCCACCGGCGGCAGCAGGGTGGCAATCTGCTGCGCCGCACCGCCACCGGCGGAATGCCCGGCAAAGATGGTGCGCGACAGGTCGATTCGCTGGAACAGCGGAGAATTCGGATCACGATCGGCCCCGATCGCCACGGCCAATCCGGCGGCGGGCACATAGGCCAGCGAGTTGAACCACTCGTAGGGCACCGTCACGACGAACCCATTGCTCACCCACTGCCGCACCAGCCGGTCGTACATCCCCGGATTGGCATCGATCCCGCCCGTGAACACGATGAGTGGCGCACTGCCCAGATCGGCGATATCGGCCGGATAGTAGGTGTTCACGCCGGCCGGCGATTCGAGTCCGTTCGGAAACGCCTGCGTACAGGTCATATCGTCGGTATTGCCGAACAGGTGCACGGCAATGTGCTGGAACATGCCGACGACGGAGTCCTGGCACGGATTCGTCCGCACCGCGGTCGCCACCGGATGGGTCCCCATACCCCCGTAGAGGCTCTGCGCCGTCGCCGCGGGCGCGGGCTCATCGGCCGCGGCCGTCGCCCCCCACGAGCAGGCGAATACGGTCGCCGCGGCCAGTACTGTCGCCACGGCGCGCCGCGGTGCCAAAACCCTCATCGTCGAGGTCCTTCCGTCCCTGCCCCAAGCCGCAGTTTGTGAAACCGGCTGGTCTCAGAGCAGGATAACGGAGAGTGTCGCACAACACAATGGCCGCCGATTGCGAACCGGAGCACTGCCCATGGCCCCCGCTCCGGGCATATCCGGTGGTCCTGTGTGATCGATCAGACGTACCAGTGGGCGGTGCGGGCGGAGTCGTAGAGGCGGTCGAAGACGCGGTGGTGCAGGGCGCGGGCGGATTCGAGACGCTCCTCGCCGACACCGCGGCGGGCGAGCAGCGGCCACGCGACGGTGTCGCGAAAACCGTAGTGCAGGCGCTGTATTCCGGTGATGACCTGTTCGATGCCCTCGTGCAACCGGATGCGGGCGCTCCAGGCGATGCGGACCGGGGCGGGGGAGGTGCGCACGCGGTCGCTGATGCGCTGCGTCAGAAGGGGTTGCGGCACTGGGTATCTCCTCGTCGAGATGGGTTGCCGACCACGGTGCCAGAATCCTCGCCCCAAGTGTCCCAGACGATTCGGAATTGGCGGCAATGGTCAACCTCGGGACAGCTCCTGCCGGGTCGCGGCGGGATTGTGCTTCCGTTCATCGAATTCCGCGCGCTGGAAACGGTCAAAGTGAATGACGGACCAATTTCGCAGTTCAGTGGCGTGGAGCACAGTGAAAGGCTCGAGAACAATTCGTTAACCAACTGTTAGCGCGTCTGTCTGTTGCGGTGATCGAATTTCGGTGATGTTCTTGGTTCGCGCCCGTTTCGGAGGCGCCATTCTCGGCAGTGTCGCCGCAGCACTTCCCACTCTGTTTGTCAGCCCAGTCGCCATTCTTCGGCGCACAGCTCCAACTGGTGAAGGTTCGAAAGGATTTCAGGCCAAATGAAAGCACCCTTCGTCATTCGTGCCGCTGCCGTATTCACCGGCGCCGCACTGACATTCATCGCGCCTGCCCTGGCTACCGCCGCACCGGCGGGAGGCGATGTCTCGCCTCCCGCCGACGCGGGCAGCTCGAGCACTGCACAATCGGTCCTGCCGCAGCTCGGCACGGGCAGTGCCGCCGCAGGTACCGGCAGTTCCACGGCCTCCGGCGTGCTCGGGGCCCTGGGCACCGGCAGCGGCGCGGCCGGATCATTCGCGGGACTTTTCCCCGGGCCCGGCTCGGTCCTCGGTCTGCTCGGTACCGGCAGTGGTGCCGCGAGCGGATCCGCACAGGCGGGCGGAACGCTCGCACAGGCACTCGGTTCCGGGAGCGCCGCAGCCGGTGCGGGCTCCTCCGGTCGCTAATTGCTTCCAATTCGCCGCAGCGTGAATTAAAGGCCGAGATTTTACGAAATCTCTACGGCTCGACCGCTTGGCATGAAATTCGATGAGGGACGTCGATATGGAATACACACACCTGTCCGAATTTGCTTTGCGCCCCGGCGCATTGACCCTCTGGCACCCCGAGCTCGCCCCCGGCCATGCGTGGACGCCGGATGAAAGGCCGCTCACCAGCGTGCATGTCCGGCACTGCCAGGAAACCGACGCCGGTGACACCCGGCCCGGCCGAGGCCGCTGGATCGGCACGATCTTCGAAATGGACGCGCCGTTCCACGCCGAACAGTGGCGGGAGACCGTGCGACTGTGGCACGCCCGCCACGAGGGCCTGCGCACCACGCTCGAGACCCACGCCGATCCCGAACCGCAGCGGCTGGTCTGCGCCGCGGCGGCTGTCACCATTGCCGATCTGCCGGTGCCCGGCATCACCGCTCCCGAGGTGATCAGCGAATACCTCTGCGACGCATTGGAATTGCGCCTCTCCCCGCTGGTGTGGCCGCACTGCCTGCTCGCCACCGTCGAGCACACCGACACCGCCGACTTCACCGTGCTGGTCGCCGCCGACCACTCGGTCATGGACGCGTATTCGCAGGCCATCGTCATTCTGGAATTGCGCACGCTCTACCGATCGGTGACTCGCGGCGAACCGGCGCGGGAATCGGCCACCTTCGGCAGTGCCGCGGATTTCGCGGCCCTGGAGCGCACCGCCGCCGCCGCGCTCACCACCGGCTGCGAATCCGTCCGGCTGTGGCGGAGGTTCCTGGACGGATCGGGCGGCATGCTGCCCCGATTCGAACCCGCCATCGCACCGGGATGCACCACCTCCTCTGCACTGCCGCAGACCAGTATCTCGCGAAAACTGTTGTCGCTCAGCGAACTCGAACATATCGAGATGGCGGTCGCGGCGCGCGGACACCGGCTGTCCGTCGCAGTCTTCACCGCACTGGCCATCGCCTACCGCCGCACCTTCGGCTACATCTCCATGCGGGCGATCATGCCGATCGCCACCCGGCCGGATCTCCAGTGGCTCGAATCCATGGGCTGGTTCGTGAATGTCGTCCCCCTCGACCTCACGCTCGCACCGGATCTGGATCTCGACAGTGCCCTGGAAACAACCCGTACCGAACTGCGCCGGACCAAGGTCGCCAACGACGCCACCTGGACGCGCGCGCTGGAACTGCTGAACTGCACCGATCATCCGCGATTCGGCATCTCGTTCCTGGATATCCGTGTCCTGCCCGATTACGAACTCGTCGAATCCCTGCGCGGCCACACCCTACGGGCCGAGTCCTACTCAGGTGACGAGGTCTTCTTCTGGGTGGTTCGCGCCGCCGACGGACTGCGCCTGTCCACCCGCTTCCCCGCGGCCTTCCCCACCGCGGAGATGGATCGGTTCCTCGGTGAATTCACCCGCGCCATCAGAGAATTCGCGATCCCTGCTGTACCGGATGTCAGCAGGGCGCCCTCCTCTCCTGTCGTGAACGGCAGACCGCCGGTGGTGGGTAATACCCCCGTGCCGCAGCTGGTTTCGGCTCCGGCGCAGGGCTGACCCATGAAGGTGCTCCTCGCATTCGCCGGCAGCCGGGGTGACGCACAACCGGGTGTGCTGCTCGGCCGGGAGTTGGCGAACCGAGGGCACCGGGTGACGGTCGCGGTATCGCCGAATCTGGTCGAGTTCGCCGCCGCGCACGGGGTTTCGGCCGTGTCGTTCGGTCTCGACAGCGCGGAGCTACTGCGCGCGCAGCAGGCAGATCGCCGCTTCGCCGCGTGGAACCCGATCGAGCGGGTACGTGCCCTACGGGATCTGCAACGGCGCGGATTCTCCGAGGCCGCGCGGGATCTGCTGGACATCTCCAGTGACACAGACCTGCTCGTCACCGGTATGGCATGCGAGGAAGTCGCCGCCGAGGTCGCGAGGCGACGAGGCCTGCCCTCGGCGGCGATGCACTTCTTCCCGATCCTGCCCAATCGGGCCGTCCCGGTGGTTCCCGCCGCCTGGGGCCGCCGGGTCCCCGGCGTGCTCAATCTGCTGGGCTGGCATGCGCTGACCAGAACCCGCGCCTGGGCCCTCGCTCCGGAGATCGCGGCCCTGCGCCGTGGCGAGGCCGATCCGAAGCCGGTGGTGTCCACCGCAATTCAGGCGTACGACGCCGAGCTGTTTCCCGGGCTCGAGGTCCAGCTCGGCGATGCGCCGGTCACCGGCTTTCCGGTGGTTCCGGATGCGGACGGAGCAGCGGTGCTCCCGGACGGTGAGCTGTCGAAGTGGCTGCGGGCCGGAGACGCTCCCGTGTACGCCGGATTCGGTTCGATGCCCATGACCGATCCGCTCGAGGTGGAGCGGATGGTGCGGGAGGTCTGCCGCCGCCAGGGCAGGCGACTGCTGTTGGCGGGCGGCATGTTCCGCGCGGGTATCAGTCCCGATGTGGCGGTGGTCGCCCAGCTCGACCACCGGGCGGTGCTGCCGCTGTGTGCGGTGGCGATCCATCACGGTGGCGCCGGAACCACGGCGGCGGCACTGCGGGCCGGTGTGCCCTCGGTGATCTGCTCGGTCCAGGCCGATCAGCCGTTCTGGGGCCGGCAACTCGAGACGCTCGGTCTCGGCGCCACCCTGCCCTTCGCGCACGTGACCGCGGATCGGGTGGAGCAGCTGCTGATTCGAGCCACCGACCCGACCGTCGTGCTGCGGGCTTCGGCCTACGGCATGCGCTTTCGTGACGACGGCGTGGCCCGTGCCGCGACCGTCGTGGAATCCCTTGCGCCACTGGATCATCCGGCATCGCTGCCGAACGATCCGGTGACCACCCTCAAGATCGGAGGTGATCGATGAGCGTCGAGAATGCCATCGAAACCCAGGCGCTGGGCAAGACTTTCGGCTCGCTCACCGCCGTGGACGCGGTGGACCTGCGGGTCGCCGCCGGCTCGGTATTCGCACTGCTCGGCCCCAATGGCGCGGGCAAGACGACCGTGGTGCGCATGCTCGCCACGCTGCTGCGGCCGGACGGCGGCAGTGCGCAGGTGTTCGGGCACGATGTGGTGCGGCAGGCGACGGCCGTGCGCTCCATGATCGGGCTCACCGGCCAGTACGCCGCGGTGGACGAGAACCTCACGGCGCTGGAAAACTTGCGGCTGTTCGGGCAATTGCTCGGATTGACCCGCCGGGCCGCCGCCCGCCGCGCGGACGAACTGCTCGAGGAATTCGAACTGACCGCTGCCGCCCGGCGGCGCGTGGCCACCTTCTCCGGCGGTATGCGCCGCCGGCTGGATCTGGCGGCCACGCTGATCACGCTGCCGCCCCTGATCTTCCTGGACGAGCCGACCACCGGACTCGATCCGCACACCCGCGAACGCATGTGGACGGTGGTGCGCGGACTGGTGGATCGCGGCGCGACCATCCTGCTGACCACCCAGTACCTGGAGGAGGCCGACGCGCTCGCCGACCGCATCGCCGTCATCGATCACGGCACCGTGGTCGCGGAAGGCACTGCGAGCGAACTCAAGTCGTCGCTCGGGGAGGAGATGCTGCGCATCGACCTCGTCGAGGCGGCGCAGCGCCCGCTGGCCGATGCGGCCGTCGAACGCATTACCGGAGTCACTCCGCTGCACGGGGATACACCCGCCACGCTCACGGTTCCGCTGCGCGATATCGACAGTGCCGCCGATGTGCTCACCGCCTGCCGCACCAGCGGTATCCGCCTGCGCGGCTTCGCCGTGGACCGCCCGGATCTGAATTCGGTCTTCCTCGCCCTCACCCAGCATTCGACAGACAGGAGGGCACTCTCATGACCGTCCTCACCGAGGCTCCGGCGCCCGCCGTTCCCGCGCCGCGCATCGAGCGGGTCCCCACCGTGGTGCACATCGGAATCGGTGCGGCCCTGCGGCAATCGCTGACCATGGCCAAGCGCGGCATGCTGACCTTCCGGCACAGCCCGCAATTGCTCTATGACGCAGTGCTGTTGCCGATCATCGGCCCGCTGCTGTTCGGCAGTGTCTTCGGCACCGCCATCGCCGGCAGTATGCACGCGTACCTGCCCACGCTGATTCCGGGCGTGCTGGTGCAGATCGTATTGACGTCCTCGGTGGCCACCGGCGTGCAGCTGTCGGAGGACATTCGCTCCGGCGTCTTCGACCGCTTCGTCTCCATGCCGATCGCGCGATCAGCCCCGGTCACCGGCGCTCTGGTCGCGGGTGCGACAAGATACGTGATCGCCGCGCTCATGGTGCTGATCGTCGGATTCGGCATGGGCTACCGGCCGGACCACCCCGGCGGCCTGATCGCGGGCGCGCTGCTGGTGGTGCTCGCGACCACGGCCATGAGCTGGATTTTCGCCTTCATCGGCGTGACCGTGGCCCGCCCGGCCGCGGTCCAGGGCATGTCCATGCTGGTGCTGACCTTCCTCAGCTTCGCCTCCAATGCCCTGGTGCCGGTGCAGGCCATGCCCGCCTGGCTGCGGCACGTCTCCGATTACAACCCCGTCTCGCATCTGGTGGCGGCCGTGCGCACTCTCGCCGATACCGGCCATGCCGGATCCGACCTCGTCTGGTCGGCGCTGGCCGCACTGCTCGTCGCGATCGTCTTCGCCCCCTTGACCGTTCGTACCCTGCGTAATCGCTGAAACGGAGGAACCATCATGGTCGCTCCCACCGCCCCCGCCCGCCCGCGCACCGCCGCGCCCGATGCGGCCGCTCCGGTTCGCATGAACCGCCTCACCGCCGACGACGACCTGTTCCTGAAACTGCACGACCTGTATGGGAACGCACTGGTCAACCAGCTGGCCTGGCGATTCGACCAACCCGTGCATCCCGCTGTGCTGCAACGGTTCCACGCGCATCTGGCACACGGCTTCCTGGCCCGCCGGGTCCGGACGACGGCGGTGCCGTTCGCCCGCCCCTGGTGGGTGCCCGCCGCCGACTCCATCCCACTGGCGCGACAGACCGAGCCGGTCGCCGAAAACGGTGTGCTGGATTGGTTTTTCGCGCAGAGCCAGGTGGATTTCGATCCGCGCACCGGCCGGGTCTGGCGGCTCTCGGCCGCGCCGACCAGTACCGGCGGCATGCTGCTGTCCCTGGTCACCTCCCATGTCGGCGCGGACGGCGGTGCGGTGCTGTACGCGGTCGGCGATGCCATGCACCGCCTCGATATCGGCGCTCCGCTCGATACCGAGACGAGCTCGGGCGGGCTGGTGGGCGGTACACCTCCGGGTCTGTATCGCAGGCATATCGGCGACGCGCTCGGCCAATTGCAAGCTGCGGCACAGGGAGTGCGCGCGGCGGTGGCCACCCGCGCGGTAAAGGAACCCGCGCGCAATACGCGCCCCGCCGAGCCGGCGCTCCCGCTGCCGGATCGGCACTCCGCCGCCGATCTGGTTGTCGAAGTCGGCCTGCCCGAATGGCATTCGGTCGCGGTCATGCACGACGGCACCGCGAACGGTCTGATGATCGGCGTCGCCGTCGGCATGCTCGGCCGCTCCGGCCGCATTACCGACGGCTCGACCATCCGCGTCGACATCCCGCACTCCATGCGCGTGCCCGGCGACCCCCGCGGTAATGCCACCACCGGTCTGCCCATCGCCGTGCTCTACCGCGCCGGTGAGCTCACCGATCTCGCGGAGGTGCGTGTGGCCGTGAAACGGGCCGCCCGCGCCTACGCCGATCCGGCCACCACGCCCGCGCTGCAACACCTGCAGCCGGTGCAGATGATGCTGCCGCGTTTTGTGCTCGACCGCTTCTCCCGCACCGCCAAGGCCCCCGAATGCCTGTGCACCAACCTCGGCGAAACCGGTCGCGCGGTGGCCACCCTCGGTGATGTGCGCGCCCGCTCGGTGCTCATGCGACCGGTGGTCTGCACCAATGACACCGAGCTGTTCCGCCGCGTGGAGGTCGGTCTCAACCTGTCCTGGTCCAGCGACGGCGACACCGTCACGCTGGCCATCACCGGTGCGGACCCGGACCGCTTCCCGACCAGGGAGTCCCTGCGTGAGTGCGTGGCGGCGGAATTCAGGGCTTGGGGGCTGCACCCGACGTTCTGGTCGTAGCGGCAAATCCTCGGTATATGTGTGTAGGTACATATCGATTGTTAAGTTTCTTCGGGTAGCATCGCCGGGAACCTCAGTCGAATATGTGCCTACACACATCCCTGCCCAGGAGGAACATCTCGTGCGCACCATCGCGGGCATCACCGCCGTACTGGCGATCGCCGGCTTCACCCAGGCGGGTACGGCCGCCGCGGCGCCGCAGGCCGCCACACCGCTGGACACTCTCACCGCCTGCGCGACCCACGCTGATGCGCCGGTGCTGCTGATCCACGGCACCAATGCCTCGGTGGAGAAGAGTCTCGGCCCCGTGCGGCAGGCGCTGCTCGATGACGGCCGCTGCGTCTACGGCCTCGAATACGACTCCCAGCAACCGATTTCGGTGTCGGCCGACTACTTCGCCGCGGCGGTGGATCGCATCACCGAGCTGAACGGCGCGAGTTCCGTCGATGTCGTCGGTAAATCGCAGGGCGCCTTGATCGCCCGGGCGACCAGCCTGGAATTCACTGCCCGCCCGGTGAATCCGGTGCGCGCGGTGGTCGCCGTCAGCGGCCCGCAATACGGTGTCGGCAAGACCGTGGCCGGGGTCGATATCGCGCCGCTGGTCGCCCCCGTCATACCGCCGAACACCTCGGCGCTGACCGATATGCTCGCCGGTTCCGCCTATCTGACCAGGCTCAACAGCGGTCCGATGGTTGCGCCCGGCGTGCGCTACACCATGATCGCCAGCCGGGACGACGAGCTGGTGACGCCCTACACCTCGGCCTTCATCGATGCGCCCGGTGTCACCAATATCGTGCTTCAGGACGGCTGCCCTGATGATCACGCGGGACATATCGCCGAGTCCACCGACCCCCGATCCGTCGATCTGGTGCTCAATGCCCTCGATCCGGTGCGGCATCCCGCTCTGCGCTGCACCCCGAACGAGGATCGGAAGTAGCCCATGCGCGAGAACATCAGCCGTCGGGCCTTCACCCTGGGCGTGCTGGGCGGGGCCGCGCTGTACACCGTGGCTCGTACCGCGCCCGCCGGATCGGCAGCGACGCCGTATCGGTTGACCTCCGATACCGCTGCGCGCACGGTCGATCGAGACTTCTTCGGCGTCAACGGCGCTCGCATCATTTCAGCCGAGAATGCCCGGCAGTGGCACGATCCCGCCTTCCTGGACGCGCTCGCCGCGGTCGGGCCGGGCCTGGTGCGTGTGCAGGGTGGCACCACCTCGCAGTGGATCGATTGGCGCACAGGTCTTTTCCAGCAGCAGTCGGGCCACGATTTCGCCAGCAATGACGGCCGCCCGCCGCTGCTGCTCACCGATTGGGCGGAGATCCTCCGGCGCACCGGCGCCACACCGATTTTCGACCTGAACGTGCTGAACTCCACCGTCGACGACCAGTTGGCCATGCTGCGGGAGGCCCAGCGGCTCGGTCTGCCGGTGCGCTATGTCGAACTGGGCAATGAACTCTGGGTTCCGCTGCCGGAGTACGTCGCGGCCTTCCCGACCGGTGCGGACTACGCCCGGATCATGAACGACTGGATCGTGGCCATTCGCGGGGAGTTCCCGCAGGCCCGGATCGCGGTGGCGGCGGTCGACGACTCCTCACCGATCGCACTGGCGAGCCCGCGCTTGAAATCGTGGAATCGTCTGCTGTACCAGACGATTCGCGGCGCGGACGCCGTGGTGTTCCACCCGTACTGGATCGTCGATCCGGTCGCGGCCGATATCGGCTCGACCGCCGGCGGTGGCGTGGTGGCGTGGACGCAACTCATGCAGCGGGCACTGTCGCAGGTGCCGTCCGGACTGGAGGTCTGGTACACCGAGTACAACCAGATGGGCCGCGAAGCCTCACCGCCGCTGGACCGCCTGCCGAAGGTGCGGCAGACCTGGGCGGTGGGTCTGAGCGTGGCCTCGTTCACGCTGCGCGCGCTCGCGGATCCTCGAACCCGCATGGCCGTCCTGCACTGCGCGCTCAATGGTGCGCCGGCCGCCGACACCGGCGGCGGGGGAACCACCAATCAGGCTCTGCACGCGCTGATTTCGGATGGATCGAACGGTTCCGAGCGGTACGGCCGCACCGCGCTGAACTTCGCGCTGACGCCGATCTACCACTGCATGGCGGACGGCACCCAGGTCCGCGCACTGCACCTCGATCCCGGCATCGAGGCGCCGGCAGCGCTGCTCATGCCGGTGTACGCCGGTGCGGCGGAGGCATTCACGGGGGTCGAGCTGTCCACGGCCGGACGAACCACCGGCATTCTGATCAATGCCTCGGATCGGTCGCTGCGAATCACGCTGCTGCCCAGCTTGATCGGTGCACAGGACGTGTCCGTCTACTCGGCGGCTCCGACCGCGGCCCCCGCCTTCGTCCCGGGCGACACCGTATCCGAGTCCAGGGCAGCGGCTTCCGCCGATATCGAGCTGCCGCCGTACTCGCTGGCGGTGCTCCGTACGGCGTGAATCGGCCCTCGGGTGTCGATCAGTCTTCGGGGCGATTCTCGAAATCGGCGAGGGTGACCTGCAGCCAGCCGATATAGGAGGCGGTGGAGGCGCGCCCCTGCTCGTGCGCCGCCCGCAGGACCTGGCCGGTCCAGCCGGCGTCGATCTCGCCGATGGGTGCGAGCGCACCCTCGAGCTCACCGACCCGGGTCGGGGTGCGCACCTGGGCCAGCCGATAGTCGAGCTCGGTGCGCAGCACAGCGATCGCCGTGTCGCGCCCGAGCATTCCGGCGAATATGAACCGCAGCATGAAGTCGGGGTCCATCGGCCGCGGCGCCGGTTCGTACGGGCTCCGCGCCCAGTCGAGATGGGCCTGCCGACCGGCTTCGGTCAGCCGATACACCTTGGCATCGGGTTTACCGGCCCGGGCGTCCACGTCGAATTCGACCAGTCCGCGATCGACGAGTTTGCCGAGCGTGCGATAGACCTGCGGCAGCGAGACCCGGTAGCCGATGAAGCGCCCCGGACCGTCCATCCACTTGCCGAGGTCATAACCCGAGAGCGGGCGCAGGCTCAGCATGCCCAGGATGAGGATGTCCAGCATGAACTCACCCTATGTGCTCGCGCAGCTATCACCGTGATGTCCGTTGCGGTGCGGGGAGTTACCGCAGCGGCTCCCGCTGTTGACGGCCCGCCAATGTAGATGTAACCATGGGGAACAGTTAGTTGAGTCACTCCTGAGAGGCCCTGACAATGGCGTCAGCACCCGTAAAAGCCGATCCCACGGTCGAACTCGCACAGCAGTATGCCGAGAAGGTGCTGCTGCTGTCGCAGGGCTCGGTCGACAAGCACTTCGATCCTTTCACCGATATCGATTGGGACAGCCCCGATTTCGCGGTGGACGCGCGTGACCGCCGCTGGATTCTGCCCGAGGCCGGGGATATGTTCGCCCGGCATCCCTGGTATCAGGCCCTGTCCGAGGCTCGCAAGATCGAGATCGGGCTGTGGCGCCAGGCCAATATTGCCAAGGTGGGCCTGCAGTTCGAGACGCTGCTCATCGGCGGCATGGTGCAGCACACCTTCAAGCTGGCCAATGGTGATCCCGAATTCCGCTACTGCACCCACGAGGTCATCGAGGAGTGCAACCACACCCTGATGTTCCAGGAGATGGTGAACCGCATCGGGATCGATGTGCCGGGGATGGGGCCGATCCTCAAACGGCTCACCTATGTGGTGCCGCCGCTGGCGTCGATCTTCCCGAATCTGTTCTTCATGGCGGTGCTGTCGGGTGAGGAGCCGATCGACCACATCCAGAAGTCCATCCTCCGCGCCGGCGAGCAGGTGCATCCGATCATGCGCGGTGTCATGGCGATTCATATCGCCGAGGAGGCGCGGCATATCTCCTTCGCGCACGAGTTCCTCGAACACCATGTGCCGCAGACGAATCCGCTGGAGAAGCTGGTGCTCTCGCTGGCCTTCCCGATCGTCATGTGGATCGGCGGCCGGGCGATCATCATTCCGCCGCGCGCGTTCTTCCGGGAGTTCGGCATTCCGGCGCAGGTGCGCAAGGAGGTGTTCTTCGGATCATCCGACTCCAAGGAGACCTTCGCGGGGTACTTCGGGGATGTGCGGGCGCTGGCCAAGCGCATCGGCCTGATGAATCCGGTGTCCAAGACGGTGTGGAGGGTGCTCGGCATCGGCGGTTCGACCACGCGTTATCGCTCGGAACCGGACCGTACCCGGGCAGAGTAGACGTTACTCGCAATAACACGTAAACTCGTGGCACCCGGACGACGGAGCCCGGGGCGAGAACAGACGAAACGGGTACCTCAATGACGCGGCATGTCGACGTACTGATCATCGGCGCTGGCCTGTCCGGAATCGGCATGGCCTGCCATCTGACCAGGGAGAACACGGGTCGCAGCTACCTGATTCTCGAGCGTCGCACCGCGATCGGCGGTACCTGGGATCTGTTCAAGTACCCGGGCATTCGCTCCGACTCCGATATGTACACCTTCGGCTACGGCTTCCGGCCCTGGATCGGCACCAAGGTGCTCGCCGACGGCCCGCACATCCGCCAGTACGTCGAGGACACCGCCGCCGAATACGGGGTCACCGACCACATTCGTTTCGGCCGCAAGATGACCACCGCGAGCTGGAACAGCGAAGCCGGCGTCTGGACCGTCGAAGCGCTCGATGAGAGCACCGGTCAGGCCGAGACCTACACCGCCAATTTCCTGGTCGGCTGCACCGGTTACTACGACTACGACAAGGGCTACCGGCCCGAGTTCCCCGGCGAGGACAAGTTCACCGGTCAGATCGTGCACCCGCAGCACTGGCCCGAGGATCTCGACTACACCGGCAAGCGCGTGGTGGTCATCGGCAGCGGCGCGACCGCCATCACGCTGATTCCCGCCATGAGCGATAAGGCCGCGCATGTCACCATGCTGCAGCGCTCGCCCACCTACATTGCCGCGCTGCCCGCCAACGACCCGGTCGCCGTCGGCCTGAAGTTCGCGAAAGTGCCTGCCGCCATTGCCTACAAGGCGGGCCGTGCCCGCAATATCGCGTTGCAGCGGGCCAGCTACCAGCTCTCGCGCACCAATCCGGCGGCCTCGCGCAAGCTGATGCTCGCCATGGTGCGCGCGCAGATCGGCTCCGGAATCGATATGCGGCACTTCACCCCGTCCTACAACCCGTGGGATCAGCGGCTGTGCGTGGTGCCCAACGGTGATCTGTTCAAGGTGCTGCGCAGCGGTAAGGCCTCCATCGCCACCGATCACATCGACACCTTCACCGAGACCGGCATTCGCCTGAAGTCCGGCGAGGAGCTGCCCGCCGATATCATCGTGAGCGCGACCGGCCTGCAGGTGCAGATGCTGGGCGGGGCCACCCTCGAGGTGGACGGCGAGAGCCTGCAGACCCGAGATCTGGTGGCGTACAAGGGCGCACTGCTCAGCAATGTCCCCAACCTCATGGTCATCCTGGGCTACACCAATGCCTCCTGGACCCTGAAGGCCGACCTGGCCGCCGAGTACTTCTGCCGCCTGCTCAACCATATGAAGGCCGAGGGTTACACCGAGGTCGTGGCGATTCCCGAGGAGGGCGACCGCTCCGAGGCCTCGCTCATGGGCGGCGCGCTGACCTCCGGCTACATCCAGCGCGGTGACGGCGTCATGCCTCGCCAGGGCACCCGCGGCCCGTGGCTGGTCATCAACAATTACTTCCGCGACCGCACCATGCTGCGCAAGGGCGCCATCGAGGACGGCATCCTGCGCTTCCGTCGCGGCGCCCGCAAGGCCGTGGGTGTCCCGGCCGAATCCCGTTCCGCCTGAGCGGACTTCGAGTACCGCACCAGCCGCCGGTAGGGCCGATCAGGCCCTACCGGCGGCTGTCTGTGGTCGGCAGCGGCACTGACGCGAATGGCAGTGCTCGGGCCCGGCCGGGGGTGTGTCGGTGGCGACAGTGTGGTGCGGCGCCGGGATGCAGACGTTCTGCCGACTGCGCAGCAGGTCGCGCTGTGCCATCCGAATCGCCAGCTGCAGCACGACTTCCCGGAGCGTGACGCCCAGTTCGGCCGCCCGGAAGGCGGCCAGTTCGAGTGCCAGCTCCCCGTCGGCGAGCTCCGGATCGCTCAGGATCTCGTCGAGCACCATGCCGCTGACGGCCTGCTCCAGGGTGAGGCTGCGGTCCGGCAGCCAGCTCAGAACCCACTCGTCTTCGGAAGTTGTTGACCGGAGCGCGATTTCGGGAGTCACATCACTGGTGATCAACCACGTGGTGAGTGCGAGGGCCATGGGTGCGAACACCTCCTCGGGGGGAGCTGCAGCCACTCGGTTGCGACTGCGGGCGGTGCGGTCGGAGCTCTGTTCGAAAGTGACTGTGCCCCAATGCTAGGCGATGACACGTTTGAGTAGAAGCGAGTTTTCGTGCTGGATAGCGATATTTCAAATCGTGATTTGCCTGAAAAATATCATGGAGATCAGCAAGTATCGAGGATGTGCTCATAAATACGCGTTATCGCCTGAATTCGGAGTGGTTCTGAGCCGAATCACGGCACAGATGACTGCCGTTCAGCGTTGAAGTAGGCGCTGCCGGAGTCGGTTTCGATCTTTGCAAGACTGCAAATCGAAAACTCTCTCGACTTGCGTGGCACACATGACACATCGTGCTTAGGATGGGTGCCGCATGGCACGTGTGGGCTCAGCAGCACGGCAACACGATGGGAGACACCGCATGTCTCGCTCCGCCGCGGACGGCGAGCAGATCGGCAAGCAGGTCCGGCGACTCCGCAAGGAACGCGATCTCACGCAATTGCAGCTCGCCGACCAGGTGGGCTGCTCGCGCAGCCTGGTACAGCAGATCGAAAACGGCACTCGCATACCGCCTCTCGCGCTACGCGAGCGGTTGAGCTCGGTGCTGGGCGAGCGGCTGCCCACCACGGGCAACGAGACCGAGGCCGATGTCGCCAACAGCGATCTGCGCATGCGGTTCAATATCCTGCTCGGCAAGGACCCCGCGGCGGTCGAACGGGTGCTGGCGATCGCCCAGAGCCTCGTCGACGCCTCGGCCGCGCGCGAGGAGGTCGCACCGCTGCGTGATATCGCCGAACGGCAACTCGAACGCGCCGAAGAGGTTTTGACACAGATACCTTCGGGCAGCGCCACGGTGTGGGAGTGGAACACCATCAATGACTGGCTCACCGTGCTGAGCCGCGCGTCGCGGGCGATCTGTGCCATTCACACCGCGGACCTGGGCACCATCGGCGGCGATCTGGGCGACGAGTACCACAGCGCCATCCTGCGATTGGCCGCCGGCGGGATCGTGGTGCGCCGGCTCTATGTCCTCGACGAGATCGCCGATGTGGTGGCCTACGAGGACAAGATCTGGCAGCAGGTCAAGGCCGGGGTGGAGACCGTCCTGGTGAACCGGCTGCACGCCAGCAATGCGCAGAGCATGCTCATCGTGGACGAGAGTTATGTGACCACAGGCGAATACGACTACGCCCGGCGCGAGCGCGTCGCGACGCGATTCTCCGCGCTCAAGCACGATGTGCGGTTCGCGCAGAGCCGGTTCGACAAGCTCTACGCGCTCACCGGCGGCGGCCTGGCGCTCGTGGTGAACGAGGTCATGGCGCAGCCGGCGCTGGCGCGGTTCCAGCGGCTCGGGGAGGCGGACTGCCGCCCGCTGTTCCGTGCGGCGCTGGCGCAGGCGTGGAACGACGGCATGGTCGATTCGGCCGAAGGCGCGCCCCGGTGACCGACGCCGCAGCCGTACTGTGCCCGGATCCGGTGCACATGACGAACCGCTCGGACGAGCGCAAGAAGTTCGCTCGCGCCTATCTCGGTGCGGAGCCCTGGTTTCCGGGCACCGCGGGCCGGACCTATCGCGGTGTCATCGACGCCTATCACGGCGAGACCGGACTGCGGATGGACGCGGACACGGTCGCGGCCTTGAACACCGCATGGCTCGAGGTCATGACCCGCACCCAGCCGGACGAGTATCGGGACGGGCTGCTCTACGACAAGCGGCAGCCGCTGATTCTCCGGAAACTGGCGGCGGAGCAGCTTTTTCAGCGCCTGTCCGCACCGGCTCCGGGCGTACCCGGCCTCCGGGTCGATCCGGGCGAGGTCATCGTGTGCCCGTACTCGAGCACCGTTCTGCTCGAGGAGGCGATCGCGACCATCGCGCGACCGGGCGGTGTGCTGGTGTGCCCGGAGGGCTACTACAAGAGCGCCAGCGTGCACGTCGCCAAGTACGGGCTGCGCATGGTGTCGAGCCCGGCGACCGCGGACGATTCGTTCAAGGTGGATCCGGCCGCGCTCGAACGCTGCCTGCAAGAGCATGCGCGCCAGGGGAATCTGTGCGGTGTCATGCTCACGCTGCCCGGCAATCCGGTGGTCGCGGAGTACACCGTCGCGGAACTGACCGAGATCGGCCGGGTCCTGGTCGCCGCCGAGGTGCCGATCATCTGCGATATGTCCTTCGATCTGCTGGTGGAGGACCATCTGCCGATCGCCGCGCTGTCGGTGCCCACGCCGGACGGCCCGGTGCGGCTCTATGATCGTGTGCTCAGCATTACCGGTAACTCCAAGGCCTACAACGCCTTCGGGCCGTGCAAACTCGGTGCGGCCTGCACCGGGAACACCGGGTGGCTGGACGAGATCCGGGACCGGTTGCGGGTGTCGTTCCAGCGGGAGACCACCCATCTGGCCCGTGCCACCATCGAGCACACCACCGGTGAGCTGCTGGCGCGCAACCGCACCCTGCTGCGCGGCCAGGTGGATGCGGCCTGTGCGCTGGTGCGCGCGGTCAATGCCCGGTTCGGCGCCGAACTGATCCGCCCGCTCGGCAGTCGGCAGGGCATGTTCCTCACCGTCGAATTCGAGCCGGGACTGATGGCCGCCGCGGGCGTGCGCACCAGTTCGGAGCTGGAGGACCTGCTGCTCACCGTGGCCGGAATCGACTGTGTCGCTTTGGATCGCACTGGTTCCCGGCGGCTGGGTGTGCGGCTCAATGTGGCGGCGCCGCGCTACGGTGCCGGTCAGGAGGAGGACGCGCCCCAGCTGCTGGCCGAGCTCTTCGACCGGATGGAATACCTGCTCGGACGGCTGCGCACCGGTATGTCCTACGGAGATGCCCTGCTGGAGCGCCGAATTCCCGCCATCCCCGTCGCGTCATGATCGTCGGAGTGCCACGGGAGACGGCCGCGCACGAACTGCGCGTCGCGCTGACACCCGACGATGTGGCGGAGTTGTCGCGCCGCGAAGTGCGCGTACTGGTGGAACAGGGCGCGGGCTGGGCGGCCGACTTCACCGATGCGGCCTACCGGGACGCCGGAGCCTGCATCGTGCCGGGGCCGGAACAGGTTTTCGCGGCCGATGTCATCGCGTGGGTGAAACCCCCTGTGTACAACCTGGATTCGATGCCGCTGCGCCGGGGCCAGTCGCTGGTGGGTTTCCAGGATCCGATTCACCGGCAGGCCCGGATCGCCGCACTGGATGACCGCGGTGTGAGATCGATTGCCTTCGAGCGCATTCCGTCCGGAAGCGGCTCGGCGCAGCCCGATCCGCTGTCGGCCATGAGCCGAATCGCCGGTGACGTCGCCTATCGCACGGGTCGCGCGCTATTGCCGGAGCGGGTGCGGCAGCGCCGGGTCAGGGCATTGATCGTCGGTTGTGGCCACGCCGGTCTCGCGGCGATCACCGCGGCGGTGGGCCAGGGTGACCGGCCGCCGACGGCGATCGGTAGCCGGGCCGAGCAGGAAGAGGCGGCGATCGACTCCGGTGCGGGCGCCTTCCTGCTGCGGCCCGATCCGGCCGCGATTGCCGCCTTCATCTCCGAGGCCGACCCGGAGCTGATCATCTGCGCCGCCGGACATCGTGGCGATTCCGCGCCGCTCCTGATCGATCAGGAGGCCCTCGACGCGCTGACGGCGGGGGCGGTCGTTGTCGATCTCACCGCCAAGGCCGGTGGCAATTGCATTGCGACCGAGGCGAATACCACGGTGCGGCTGGCCGGAGACGTGCAGGTGGTGCACCGTTCCAACTTTCCGGCCGAGCGCCCGCACACCGCCAGTCGCGCCTACGGCGCCGCGACCGCCGCCGCCATCCTGGGATTGACGACCCACTCCGGATAGGCCGGAAACGAGCCAGTTTCGGAGTCGGTGGATCTTTTCCGCCGGGTGCAAGGCTCGCAGAATGGCGTCATGACGATCGTTCGCACTCCGGCGCCGTTCGCGGCCACCGTCCCGGAGGCGTTCGCGCCCTCGGTGATCTTTCTCAATGCGGCGGGCCACGGCCTGACGCCGAAGTCGGTCGCCGCCGCGGTCGAGGCGGCCGAGCGGCAGCGGGTGACCGGCGAATTCGACAGTGTGGCCGTCGATTCGGCCGTCCACGACTGCCGGGTCGCGTTCGGCGGGCTGACCGGGTTCGACGCCCGGCAGATCGCGATCGGGGCGCAGGTCTCGGCACTGGTCGGCCTGGTGGCGGAGAGCCTGCCGCCGGGCGCGAAAGTCATTGTGCCCGAGGGTGAATTCACCTCGGTGCTATGGCCGTTCCTGGCGCGGCGGGACCTCGAGGTCCGTACGGCGCCGCTGTCCGAGCTGGCCGCCGCGATCCGTCCCGGGGATGCGGTGGTGGCCGCGGCCGTGGTCCAGTCGGCCGACGGGGGCGTGCTGGATGTGCCCGCGGTGGTCGATGCCGCGCACGCGTCCGGCGCCCGGGTGCTGCTCGATGTCAGTCAGGCCGCGGGCTGGTTTCCGGTGCGGGACACCGCAGCCGACTGGATCGTGAGCGTGGGCTTCAAATGGCTGCTGGGTCCGAAGGGCACCGCCTTCCTGGCCGGGACCGATGCGGCACTGGACACCCTGCGGCCGCTCGCCGCGGGCTGGTACGCCGGGGACGATCCGTGGACGTCGGTCTACGAACCGGTCCTCGGTCTGGCTGCGGACGCCCGCCGATTCGATGTGTCACCGGTGTGGTCCGCATGGCTTGGGCAGGTGCCCGCGCTGGATCTTGTGCAGTCCCTCGGGATCGAGAATATTCAGCGGCACAATGTGGCGCTCACCAATCGCCTGCGCACGGGACTCGGCCTGCCCGAGTCGAATTCGGCCATCGTCTCGGTCGAGGCCACACCCGAGGCATTACAGCGATTGAGCGCGGCGGGGATTGTCGGAGCAATCCGCGCGGGTCGACTGCGGCTGGCGTGCCACCTGTACAACACGGAGGCCGAGATCGACCGCACACTGGATGTGCTCATCGGATAGGCGGATTGCGCCGCCGCAGGACTCAGGCGGGTTGGAAGCCCGCTCCCACACCGTTGTTCGCGTCGACGGCGGCGCGGATGGCGTCCCATGACACCGCGACAACGGGGGAGTGCACGGGATTCGCCGATGAGGTACAGCTGAAGCGGAGCGCCCGGGTGTCGCTGATCAGGACGCTGGAGACCAGGCCCACCAGGCGATCGTCGACGGTCAGCGGGCCGCCGGAGTCTCCGTAGCTGGAGCAGGCCTGATCGATGAATCCCCCTGGGCCGGAAGACCATACGACTCCGCAGGCCCGGCCGCTGGTACGGCCGTTCTGGCACACCACATCCCAGGCGGAAGGAACGCCGCCCACGCCGGCGATGGTGGTGCCGCCGACGGAGCTCATCGGGACAACGGCGCTGGGGTCGAATTCGATTACGGCGTAATCGAGTTGCGGATCGGAGCTGGCGACCCGGCCGACCACGCCCGCATCGGGAAACTGTTCCCCGGATACCGCGGTACCGGCGTCACCGCAGTGCCCGGCGGTGAACCCGACCAATCGCCCGGCCCCGTCGTACCCGATCGTCGTCAAACTGCACTTGGTGGACCGGCCCAGTACGATCCCGGACCCGCCGCCCAGTGCTGCCTGCGTATCGCCGGGATCGGCCTGCGCCTCGGCCGCCGGGACCGCGGACAGACCCAGGGTGGCGACCACTGCGGCAGGGACTACCCACCTGCGAAACTCGAGCATCTGGAACCATCCGTCCGTCTCGACATACTCTGCATTCGGGGTATTAGCCCCCAGTTTGCCATTTCAAACGGCGAACGGTGTATTCCGCTCGTCACGCTGCGGTCAGCGGAGCCAGAGCGCGCGCTGCGCCGCGAACGGGTCGGTCTGCACGCGGGGTGAATCGGACCAGATCATGGTTTCGCGCTTATCGAGGGTGTAGCGCGGCCAGCCGGCGCCGGGATCGGAGGTCGTGACGAAGGAAACCCAGCTCTTGTGGACGGCATCGGCGAGAGCCTGGGGCGGATTGTCGCCGGCCACGGCCGTGACGCCCTGGGCGCGCAGGCAATCGAAGGCGAAGGGCACATCCAGGCAGTGGAACGAAGTGCCCTTGTACTCGGGAGCCGTTGATTCCCAGGTGAATTCGTAGAGCCAGGTCGGCTGGTTGCGGGTGGCACGGTCCTCGGCGACGCGGTAGGCGGGTGCGCGCAGCAGCAGATCACTCTGGGCCTGACCGAGGAGCTGGGGGGCGGCGTCACCGGGGTAGGCGGTGCGGAAACCATCGATATCGGTGGCGGGCAGGCCCATGGCGGCGAAGGCG
Source organism: Nocardia sp. NBC_01327 (assembly GCF_035958815.1). Classification (NCBI taxonomy): domain Bacteria; kingdom Bacillati; phylum Actinomycetota; class Actinomycetes; order Mycobacteriales; family Nocardiaceae; genus Nocardia; species Nocardia sp. NBC_01327. Next base: position 2,066,321 of record NZ_CP108383.1, read on the forward strand.
GCGGGCAGGGCGGCATCGGTGATCGGCTGATCGCGGGTCATACCGTTGAACTCGTCGCGGGTGAAGCCGAGCAGCAGTGGAACATTGGTCGCGCCACCGGATTTCAGCAGATCCGTCGAGGACAGCGGAATGAGGGTGCCGTCCACGAAAGGGGCCAGACCGAGGGCGGGCACGGTCTCACTGCCCGGTCCGACGGCGCGCAGCTTGTCCTCGAGATCCTGGATCTGAGCGCCGGTGAGATCGTGCAGTGCGGCGGCGGTCGCGGGGAGGCCGGTGCGCTTGGTGAACAGGTCCGCGACGGCCGCTCCGTCCGCCCGGGCATTCGGCTGCGAGAGTGCGCCCGACTCCGAAATGCCCGCGTGGAAAAGGCCTTTCGCGGAGGGTGCGGCCATGAGCGCCCACACCGCGCCGCCGCCGGCGGACTGACCCGCGACGGTCACCCGGCCCGGATCGCCGCCGAAGGCCGCGATATTGTCCCGAACCCAGGTCAGCGCCGCGATCCAGTCGAGGACCGCGCGATTATCGGGTGCGCCCTCCAGATGCAGGAAGCCCTCGATGCCGAGCCGGTAGCCGACGGACACCACCACCACACCGTCGCGATTGAACGAAGCGCCGTCGTACCACGGGCTGGCCGCACTGCCCGCGACGAAGCCACCGCCGTGAATCCACACCAGCACAGGCAGTTTGGCGTCCTTGCCGGGGCTTGGGGTGAAGACATTGAGGTTCAGGACGCCGTCACCCGGAATGGACGGCTCGGGGATCGCGGTCACCTCGGTGAGGGATTTGCGCTGCGCGGTGGGTCCGTATGCGGTGCAATCGCGGACCTCGTGCCACGGGGTGGGCGGTACCGGTGCGGCGAATCGCAGATCACCCACGGGCGGCTGGGCGTACGGGATGCCCAGGTAGGCGGTGCCGGTATCGCGGCGTACGCCATTGACCGGGCCGTAGGTGGTGGTGACGGTGCCGGAGTCGCCCTTGCTGTCGGATTTTGTGGTCGAACACGCGGTGGCCAGGGCCAGTACGCCCGCCCCCAGCAGTAGTGAGCGACGTCCGAGCTGCGGTGTGAGCATGGCTAACCTCTGGTCCCGAATATAAGTCAACGGTTGAAATAAATCATGGCCAGCATAATGTCGACTCGTGGACCACGCACACACGGGCGGCCCGAACGATTCCGCCGCCGTCTCACCGAGCGACTCCGCCGCAGTTCGCCGCCGCAATCTGGGGCTGGTGCTGCGGCATATCGCCGCGCACGGTCCCTGCGCGCGCACCGAGGTCGCGACGGCCACCGGACTCGCGCACGGCTCGGTCACGACACTGGTCGGCGACCTGGTGGAACGCGGCCTGGTGGGTGAGGACACCGCCCTCCGCAGCGGCGGCCGCGGCCGGCCCGGACGCCCGCTGCGACTCGCGCCCCGCCGCGCGCTGTCGGTGGCGGTGCAGATCAGCTCGGAGCAACTGCGCGTGGTGGTCGCGGACCTCGCGGGTGCGGTCATCTGGCGTGCGGCTGCGCCGCACAACTGCGCACCGGGCACGCCCGAGGCCATGGCGGACGTGGTGGCTGCGGTGGTACGTCGTGCCGAACTGGCGACCGCCACATCGAATGCCGCAGTGGCAGCTGCGAAGCGCGGAGGGGAGCACGAGGCCATCGCGTCGGCGGATGCGCTCTCGGATGCGGCCGCCGTCGCTGACGCTGCGCACGGAACGGCTGAGGCCATCGCTGCGGCGGCCGACTCTGTGCTTGTGCGTGTGGTGATCGCCATGGCCGGGCCGGTGCGGGACGATGCCGCGCAGACCGTGGTGATGGCTCCGGATTTCGGCTGGCTGCAACCGGTTCGGCTGGGGGAGCTGGTGGCCGCGCGGCTGCCGGGTATGGACTGTCCGGTGGAGGTGATCAATGACGGCAATGCGGCGGCGTTCGCGGAGTTTCACGCCCGGCCGCGGCAGCGCGGGCTGGTGCTCATCGAGGCGGGGACGGGGATCGGCGGCGGTGTGGTGCTGGATGGCCGCATTCAGATCGGCAGCCACGGTATCGCCGGTGAACCCGGGCATATGCCGGTCGCGCTGGACGGTCCGCGGTGCGTCTGCGGTGCGCACGGGTGTCTGGTGCTCTATGCCGGGCCCGAGGCCGTCCTTACCGCCGCGGGCCTGGGTGAACTGCTGATTCGAGAGGGCTTGCACGCCACCTCGACTCGATTGGTCGAGGCGCTGGGAGCCGCCGACGCACCGGCGGTAGCGGCCGTCCGCACCGCCGGGCAGGCGCTGGGCGCGGTGATTCTGTCGGTCACCGCCCTGCTCGATGTCGACGAGATCGTGCTGGGCGGCCTGCTCGCGCACTGGTTCCCCTGGCTGGCCCCGACCATCGAGCAGCAGCTCGCCGGTCGCCGTGCCCTCGCCCCGGCTCTGCGGCTGACCATCGCCCCGGCTGTGCTGGGGGAGGACGCCATGCTGCTCGGCGCGATCGAATTCGCCAGGCGCACTGTGCTTTCCGATCCCGCGTCGGTACCGCTGCTCCCATTGGCGACCCGGGCCTGACGCCGGGGCCGGGAACCCCGAATTTCCGTCACGGGAAACTCGCCGCAGATTCGCTGAAACGACTGTCCGGGATGGTTTTATAGCGGCATGGACTTGCGCCAGGACCTGCGAAGCACAGTCGGCGACCTGATGCCCGAGCTGAAGGACCTGCTGAAGCAGCTGGTCGCCATTCCCTCCATCGCCTTCCCGGACTATCCCAAGGAGAACGTGCAGCGGGCGCACGATCTCATTGCCGAGGAATTGCGGAAGTCCGGCGTCGGCGATATTCAGGTGCTGAATCTGCCGGATACCTCCCCGGTCATCTACGCCCGCATTCCGCCTCCGCCGGGCGCACCGACCGTCCTGCTCTACGGGCACTACGACGTGCAGCCCTCCGGCGACGAAAGTCTCTGGAACACACCGCCGTTCACCCCGACCGAGAAGGACGGCGCCATCTACGGCCGCGGCGCGGCCGACTGCAAATCCAATGTGGTCGCGCATATCGGCGCGCTGCGGGCCTACGGCGGTAAACCGCCGGTCGGCGTCACCCTCGTCATCGAGGGCCAGGAGGAGTTCGGGTCGGGCTTCGACGATTATCCGGCCGAGAAGCCGGAGCTGTTCCAGGCCGATGCCCTGCTCATCTGCGATGCCGGCAATATTCGCGCGGGCGCCCCCACCCTGGTGACCGCACTGCGCGGGGTCGCCGATGTCTTCGTCGAGGTCCGCACGCTGGCGGCTCCGGTGCACTCCGGCCAATTCGGCGGTGCGGCACCGGATGCGCTGCTCGCGCTCATGGCCGGACTGGCCACACTGCACGATGCCGAGGGCAATGTTGCGGTCGAGGGTCTGCGCCGGGACACGTGGACCGGAGCGAACTACACGGATGAGGAATTCGCCGAAATCACCGGCATGGCACCGGGAATGCCGCTGCTGGGCACCGGGCCGATCGGTGAGCGCATCTGGTACGGGCCCGCCATCACCGTCATCGGACTGGACGCACCACCGGTGAAAACCGCTGCCTCCGCGGTGATTCCGTACGCCAAGGCCTATCTGAACGTGCGCGTGCATCCCGAACAGGATCCGGCCGAGGGGCAGCGCGCCGTCATCGAGCACCTGAGGAAGGTCAAGCCCTACGGCATCGAACTGACGGTCACCGGCGGTGATGTCGGTTCCGGATTCGCCGCGGGCACAACCGGTCCCGCCTATGCCGCCATGCGCGAGGCCATGGGAAAGTCCTGGAATACCGAGGTGGTCGATTCCGCCATGGGCGGCTCCATCCCGCTCACCAATTCCATGGCAGCGGCCAATCCGGCCGCCGAGGTGATCATGATCGGCGCCGAGGATTCCAACTGCAATATGCACGGCTTCAATGAGCGCGTACTGCTGAGCGAACTGGCCAATGTGGCGCTCGCGGAGGCGGAATTCTTCCAACTGTTCGCGAACAGGATGCGCAAATGAGCGAAACCACGGCGACCGCCGATCCGGAGTCCGAGCCGAAACCCGCTCAGCACCGCAAGAAGCGGGGCTTCCCCTCCACCTATACGATCCTCGCCGGTGTCACCGTCGCGGTGTGGCTGGCGGCCTTCGTGATTCCGCCGGGCGCGTACCGGGTGGATGACAAGGGACACACCATTGCCGGGTCGTATCACCGGATCGAGGGTGCGAAGGGTTTCACGGCGCGGCTGCGCGATCTGTTCCTCGCGCCGATCAACGGCCTCTACGGCATTCAGGACCCCAAGACCGGCCAGGTCGCGCCCGACATGTCCGGCTCGCTCTACGGCGCGGCCGCGGTGTTCCTGTTCGTGCTGGCCGTCGGCGCCTTCATCACCGTCGCCTTCGCGACCGGCGCGCTGGACAGCGGTATCGGGCGGCTGGCCTACAAGCTGCGCAGCCGGTCCTTTCTGCTCATCGTCGGCATCATGGTGGTCTTCGCCGTCGCGGGCACGGTGGAGGGCTTTGCCGAGGAGACCCTGGGCTTCTATGCGCTGCTGGTGCCGCTGATGCTGGCCCTGGGCTACGACCGCATGACCGCGGTCGGCGCCATCATCTGCGGTGCGGGCGTCGGCGTCATGTGCTCGACCGTCAATCCTTTCGCGACCGGCACCGCCTCCTCGGCCGCCGGGGTCCCGATCGGCGACGGCATTGTGCTGCGCCTGGCCATGCTGGTGGTGCTCACCCTCGTCACGGTCGCGTATGTGCTCTGGTACGCGCGCCGGGTGAAGACGGACCCGGACAAGTCCTGGTCGGGCTGGCTGCCGGGCGACCGTGAGGTGAAAGCCGAAGAGCACGAACCGGATCCGATGACCCGCCGTCAGGTCGCGGTGCTCTGGATGGTCGGCCTCACCTTCGCGTTCATGATCTTCGCCATCATTCCGTGGGCGACCGTGATCAACGGCCCGGACGCGAAATCCTTTCCGTGGGAATTGGATTGGTACTTCCCGGAGCTCACCGCGCTGTTCCTGGTCGGTGCGGTGGTGGTGGGCCTGATCGGCGGGTTGGGCGAGGGCAGGATGTCCGAGGCGATCGGGAAGGGCTTCGGCGACTTCGTGGGTGCGGGCATCGTGATCGTGCTCGCCCGCGGCGTCACCGTGATCATGAACAACACCCAGATCACCAGCACCGTGCTGCATGCCCTGGAGGGCGTGGTGACCGGCACCTCCTCGGCGGTGTTCGCGGTCGCGGTGTTCCTGGTGAATATCCCGCTGGCCTTCCTGATCCCCTCCACGTCCGGGCATGCCACGCTGGCCATGCCGATCATGGCTCCGCTCGCCGATTTCGCGAATGTGCCACGCTCCCTGGTGGTTACGGCCTGGCAGTCGGCCTCGGGCTGGGCCAATCTGGTCACGCCCACCACCGCGGTGGTCACCGGTGGCATCGCACTGGCGAAGGTGCGCTACGACCGCTACGTGAAGTTCGTGGTGCCGCTCATGGTGATTCTCTTCGTGCTCACCTGTGCGTTCCTCGCCGTGGCGGCCTGGATCGGCTGAGTGGGCGGTCCGGTATCAGGCGCCGATGAGGTTGCGCCACACCAATTCCAGATGGGCGGCCATATCCAGGCTCGGGTCGATCAGCCAGCGCGATTGCAAGCCGTCGGAGAGGGCGAAGAAGGTGGTGGCGGCGGCATCGGCGTCGATATGGGCGGGCAGGGCGCCGGCCTCCCGCATATCGCGCAGCGACTGCGAAAACGCCGCGGTGCCTCGGCGGTACCGTTCCTTCATGTAGGCGTGGGCCGGATGACGCGGATCGGCCGCGGCCGCCTGCATATGGGTGAAGAGCTCGATCAGGCCGGGCACCTGGGCATTTCGTCGAATCACGGCGATGTAGGCCGCCGGATCGGGAGCGCGCAGCGCGACCATATCGGCCTCGTCGCGCTTGCGCAGGACGGCGACGAAGAGCTCTTCCTTCGTGCCGAAGTAGTGCAGCAGTCCGCCCTGGCTCAGTCCGACCGCCTCGGCCAACTCGGCGACGGAGGTGGCCAGGAACCCGCGCTCCGCAATGGTGCGCAGTGCTGCCTCGAGAATCTGCTCCCGCCGTTCGATGCCCTTGCCGTAGGGCCCCCGTTTCGCCACGGATCGAGTCTAGAGCTCGATCATTGCTTTCTTGCACCCCAAAACCGAGCGATGTACGGTTTTCACAGCGGCCCTCGCCGCGAACAGCGAAGGAGAAACCGGTCCCGATGCGATTCCGTCCCCGAGCTCTTGTTCCCGCAGCTCTCGTCGCCGCCAGCCTGGTCCTGGCCGCACCCGGGGCCTACGCCCGCCCCGACGCGCCCGCCCAGGTCGCGCCGCTCGGGCCCGATTTCCTCTGGGGTGTGGCGGCCTCCGGCTTCCAGTCCGAGGGCCACGCGCCCGACAGCAACTGGTCCCGGTACGTGGCGCAGGGCAAGACCGATGACCCGTACCGCGACTCGGTCGACTTCTTCGATCGCTACGCCTCCGATATCGATCTGGCCGCCGGCCTCGGCGTGAAGGTCTACCGGATCAGCATCGAGTGGGCGCGCGTGCAGCCGCAGCCCGGTGTGTGGTCGGAGGACGGACTGCGCTTCTACGACAGTGTGATCGGGAAGATCACGGCCGCCGGTATGCGGCCCATGATCACCCTGGACCACTGGGTGTTCCCGGGCTGGGAGGTCGATCGCGGCGGCTGGCACAACCCCGGCATGGTCGATGACTGGCTGGCCAATGCCCGCACCGTCGTGGATCGCTATGCGCACGACAATCCGCTGTGGGTGACCTTCAACGAGCCCACCTTCTACGGGCTCAACGAACTGCGCCACGGTGGGCTTCCGGCCACCGACGTGCCGGGTATGCAGGATCGAATCGCGCAGGCGCACAATGCCATCTACGACCACATCCACCAGGTGCAGCCCGGCGCCATGGTGACCAGCAATGTCGCGTACTTCCCCGGCGCCGACGATGCGGTCAACGGTCCGTTCATCGCCAAGATCGCCGCGAAGATCGATTACGTCGGCATCGACTACTACTACGGCATGTCGCCGGACACCGTCACCTCGATGGTGCAGAACTTCAGCCAGCTGTGGAACAATCCGCTGCAGCCGGAGGGCATCTACTATGCGCTGCAGCACTATTCGCGCCAGTTCCCCGGTAAGCCGCTGTACATCGTGGAGAACGGCATGCCCACCGAGAACGGCAAGCCCCGTGCCGACGGTTACGCTCGCGCCGACGACCTGCGCGACACTGTCTACTGGATCCAGCGCGCCAAGGCCGACGGAATGAACGTCATCGGCTACAACTACTGGAGCCTCACCGATAATTACGAATGGGGCTCCTACACACCGCGATTCGGCCTCTACACCGTCGATGTGCTGACTGATCCCACCCTCACCCGTCAGCCCACCGACGCCGTCCCGGCCTACACCGCCATCACCCACGACGGCGGCGTCCCGGCTGATTATCGCCCGACCCGCAACCCGCAGCCCTGCTCGCTGGTCGATGCCCTCTCCAGCTGCACCGATCCGGTGACCGTGCCGCGCTGATCGGTGCCCGTCAGCGCAGCGCCGGAATCACTTCCCGCTCGAACAGTTCGATACCCGAGGTGTCATAGGCCAGTTCGGGGAAGTAGTGGATGGCGTAGGAGAGGCCGAGAGCCTTGGTGCGGCTGAGCTTTTCGACGACCTGCTCCGGGGTGCCGACGGCCGGGCTGCTGCGGAAGAGGTTGTCCACGTGGCCCTTCGCCGTCTCGGCGCCGAGGATCGGGGTGAAGCGATCCTGCAGGGCGGCGAGGCGGTCCCGCACCTCGGCCTCGGTGGCGCCGATGACCGTATTGAAGTTCGAACTGCGGGTGATGGCATCGAAATCGGTGCCGACCGCGGCACAGTGGCCGCGCAGCAGTTCGGACTTGTGCGCGAATTCGGCCGGATCCCCGGAGAAGTTGGTGTACTGCGCGTACTTCGCCGCAATGCGCAGTGTCACCTTCTCACCGCCACCCGCGATCCAGATCGGAATGCCGCCCTCCTGCAACGGAAGTGGGCGGACAATGGCGCCGTCGACCTGGTAGTGCTTACCGTCGAGCGTGACCGACCCCTCGGTCCAGGCCTGCTTGAAGATCTGCACACCCTCGTCCAGCCGGCCCAGACGCTCACCGGCGGGCGGGAATCCATAGCCGTAGGCGCGCCATTCGTGCTCGTACCAGCCGCCGCCGATGCCCATTTCGAGGCGTCCGCCGGAGATCAGATCCACCGTCGCCGCCACCTTGGCCAGATAGGCCGGATTGCGGTAGCTGATGGCGGTGCACATCTGCCCCAGCCGAATTCGCGAGGTGCTGGCGGCGAAGGCCGACATCAGCGTCCAAGCCTCGTGGGTGGCCTCCTCGGTGGGCTCCGGCACGGTGTGGAAGTGGTCGTACACCCAGACCGACTCCCAGGCCTCCGTCGCATCGGCGCGCAGGGCGAGGTCGCGCATCACGCCCCACTGCTGCGCCGGGTCGATGCCGACCAGGTCGAGCCGCCAGCCCTGGGGAATGAAATGGCCGAAGCGCACGAGTGACTCCTCCGTTTGATCTTGGTCTGCGAATACCGCGCACCACTGTTCCCGCTCCACGGCGGATGGGCAACCATTCGGCGCTGGGCGCGCCTAATGCTGGTGTCCGGGTCGTCCCGAAACCGGGAGATGTCGTCCGGGGACGAACTAGAATTCTGCGGCAGCGATCATCCCGTGTTCGCACGTCTAGGGGAGGGAGCTCGACTGTGGGCTCAATACAGTTGAAGGCGCCGGACGGGCCCGTCGAGGCCCACCTGGAAACGCCTGCCGGCGACGGACCGTGGCCGGGGGTGGTGGTCCTGCACGACATGGTCGGAGTCCACACCGCGATGCGCGAGACCACCCGGATGCTGGCTGACAACGGCTATCTGGCCCTCGCCCCGAACCTGTTCTCCCGCGGCGCGGTCCGGTGTGTGCCGAGCATGATCCGGGACCTGATGTTCAGCGGTAAGGGCGCGACGGTGCGCGATATTCTCGCCGCCCGCGACCAGCTCACCGCGGATCCGAACTGCACGGGCAAGATCGCGGTGGTGGGTTTCTGCCTCGGTGGCGGGTTCGCCCTGCTGGTCGCGCCCGAGGGCTTCGATGCCGCGGCCCCGTTCTACCCGGCCGGTCGTGCCAAATATGAAGAAGTTCTGCGCGGCGCGTGCCCCGTGGTCGCCAGTTACGGTTCGCGCGATCCGCAGAATATCGGCGGCGGTACCAAGCTCGAGCATGCGCTCACCGACCTCGGCATCGAGCACGATGTGAAGACCTATCCGGGTGTCGGGCACTCCTTCGCCGACCACCATCCCGGCCAGCCGCTGGTCCGCGTACTGGGCCTCGGCTACGACGAGGACGCCACCCGCGATGCCTGGTCGCGCATCTTCGCCTTCTTCGACACCCATCTGTCACCCGGCGACCAGCCCGGCGGACCGAACGCGTAACCGGCCCAGTCCCGAATCCTCCTGCTGGAGCGCAGGTCTCGCCAGAGCGCGCCGAATTCGTAGTACTGCAGGGTGAATACGCTGGTGCTCTCGATATTCTTGGTCAAACCGTAGGTGGGCCGGAAGGTTTCGGCGCGGAAGGTGCCGAACAGCCGGTCCCACAGAATGAAGATGCCGCCGTAATTGCGGTCCAGGTATTCCGCATCGCTGGCGTGATGCACCCGGTGGTGCGAGGGCGTATTGAAGACGAACTCGAACCAGCGCGGCAGCTTCCCGATGGTCTCGGTATGCACCCAGAACTGGTAGATCAGATTGCAGGACCACGCCGTGAACACCATCCACGGCGGCACGCCCAGCAGTGGCAGCGGAATCCACGCCAGCAGTTCGAACCACGGATTCCACTTCTGCCGCAGGGCCGTCGCGTAATTGAAGTACCGGCTGTTGTGGTGCACCTGATGCGCCGCCCACACCACCCGAACCCGGTGTGACGTGCGGTGATACCCGTACCACAGCAGATCCACCGCCAGCATCACACCGATCCAGCTGAGCGGGTTGCGCGGATCGATATGCCAGGGCGCGTGCACATAGAGCACCGCGTACCCGATCAGCGCGACGAACTTGGCCGCCCCGCTGACGAACACCGATACCGCGCCCATGACCAGGCTGTTGCGCGCATCGCCCTTCTCGTAGCCCGCCCGCTCCTCGCCGTGCGCGCGCAGCGAGAGGATCTCGACGACCAGGGCGAGCACGAAGAACGGGATCGCATACGTCACGGGTTGATTGATCTGGTCCCACAGGTCCACGGCGACCGCTCCACTCCCGCGCCGATGCCCGCGCACTCACTACATCTGCACCGACTGTAAGGCTCGCGGCGTTATCTCCGGAAGGGGCTCAGTCGCGGCGGCAGCGGGTGATGAGAGCGAGGCAGGCTGTGGCGGCCAGCGCGAGCACCGTGAACATGGCGGGATAGCCGACGCCGGTGCCGTCGTGCAGCATGGCCATGACCGCCGGGAAACCGAAGCCGAGGTAGCTGACCGCGTAGAAGACCGCGGTGAGTCCGGCGAGGTCGTCGGGGCGGGCCATGCGCTCGATCTCCAGCAGTCCGGCGACCAGGCCGATGCCGAAGCCCAGACCGAGGACGATCGCGGTGGCGACGGTCAGCCACAGTGTCAGTGCGCCCGAGGCCGCCGCGGCCAGCGCCAATCCGGCGACGATCAGGGCCAGCGCCAGTACCGGCAGCCGGATGGTGCCCGGCCGGTCCAGCCTGCGCGCCACCGATTGAATGCCGAAACCGCAGCCGAGGGTGATCACGGTGATCAGCGCCGAGAAGGCGATGGGCGCACCGTGCACCTTGGGCATCATGAGGGTCGGCATGATGGCGTATGCCGTTGCGGAACAGGCGAACAGCCACAGCGCGATCGGGAGGGCCACCAGTCGGAAGCGCCGATGCGCGCCGACCGGAACCTTCAGATCATCCAGCAGCCGGGCCGTGTTCCGCTGCGGCGCAGTCGTTTCCGGCGCGCGGGCCAGCCACGCCGCCGCGGCCAGGCAGAGTCCGGCATTGATCAGATACGGCAGGGTGTCCGGCCAGGGACCCCACTGCGCGAGCACACCGGCGACACCCGCACCCACGCCGAATCCACCGGTGAGACTCATGGCCGAGCGCCGCGCCCCCGTGCCGGACGCGGTTTCGGGCGCGAACGGCGGCTGCGACAGCTCCTTGAGCCAGCTGCTGCCGACCGCCATGGCCAGTCCGAGTGCGATGCCGCACAGCACACGACCGGCGGAAAGCATTGGTACGGATGACGATCCGAATGCCAGCAGCAGCGACCCGGCCGCGGCGATCAGCGGCGCCGGCCGCATGAGAAGCCGCCGCCCATAGCGATCCGACAGCGGCCCGCCGATCAGCAGCGCGGGCACGATGCCCAGCACATACTCGAACAGCAGCAGGTCAACCGTGGTGACCGGCAACCCGTCCCGCTTGTACATGACCAGCAGCGGCGTGAATTCGTTTCCACCCCAGGCAATCGCGAAGATCGCCCCCGCCACGCTCATCCACGCGCGACTCGACGACCGCGCTCCAGCGGCGAACCGACCGGAAGCAGCGCTGGAAGATATTGCGCCGGTGTCGGTCAGGCCGCCGGCGGAGGTCGATGTTGTCATCACAGTCCTCTCGACCTCATGTTGTCCGCATCCATCGGGTGGTCGGCATCAGCGGGGGTGAAAGCGGCGCTGGGAGTGGTGGCAGTCGCTCCAGCCGAGAGAGCGGCGGTCGTGCAGTGCGCCGAAGCGGTTGTGGCCGAGGCGGTCAGAGCGCCGGCGGAGGTCGAGGTCGGCATCACAGTCCTCTCAAGCGCACGCCGTGCACGGCCATCAGGTGGTCGGCGAGGGCGGTGGCGAATCCGGCGGTGTTCCCGGCCTCGATGAGGTCGGCCAGGCCCGCGTGCTGGGCGATGATGCGGTCGGTCTCGATCGGGCCGTGGCGCAGGGCGACGCTGTTCATGCGGCGCTGGCGTTCGCGCAGGGAGTCGTAGAAGCCGGCCAGGAGGGGATTGCCCGCGGCCACCACGTATTCGCGATGGAAGTCGGCGTCGATGACGGCGAACCGGTCGAGGTCTCCGGCGGCGGCCAGTTCCCGCTGATGGTCGAGCGACGCGCGCAGCTTCGTCAGGAGGGCCGACCGGTCGATGTCGGCCAGCATGCGTACCGCGCCCGTCTCCACGACGTATCGGGCCTGCGTGACGTCCTCGGCCTCGTGTGCGGGCACGGGCACGATGAGCGCACCGCGCTTGGGGTACAGCTTCATCCAGCCTTCGGTCTCCAGCCGGAGGAAGGCCTCCCGCACCGGCGTCCGCGAGGTGCCGAGCGTGGTCGCGATCTCGCCCTCGCTGATGAGCTCGCCCCCGGGAAGTTCCCCGCTCAGGATGCGTTCCTTGACCTCGCGGTAGGCGCGCTCGGCAGATGAATACGTCATAGACACAAGAGGCATCCTAGGAGTCCGACCGGTCGGATTTGCTGGGATGTGGCCGGACTCACGGGGCTGAACAGGTGGCAGGTGCCCGCAGACTTGCGCGACCTACACCTTTCGAACAATGATCTGGCGTGTTGGCATAGCGCCAGTAAGTGAGACAGGGAGGTCCGCATGGCGAACGACGCCACCCCGCCGCTGCATGAAATCGTGAACAGCGCGCTCGAGTTCACGGTTCCGATCGCGCACAAGATGGGTGTCCAGGCGACCGAGGTGCGGCCCGGCTACGCCTCCACCAAGGTCCCGGTCGAGGGCAATGGCAATCACTTCGGCGTCATGTACGCTGGCGTGCTCTTCACCGTCGCCGAGGTGCTCGGCGGGGCGCTCGCGCTCGCCAGCTTCGATACCTCGAAGTACTACCCGCTGGTCAAGGATCTGCACATTTTCTTCCGCAGGCCCGCCGCCACCGACGTGACGGCCGTGGCCACCATGTCGGAGGAGGAAATCGCCCGCGTCGCCGAAGAGGCGGACCTCAAGGGCAAGTCGGACTTCAGCCTGAAGGCCGTCGTCACCGATGCCAACGGTGTGGTCGTCGCGGAAACCGAAGGGCTGTACCAGCTCCGCGCGCACAACAAGTAGCGCGCGGGCTGTCGCGGCGCGGGCGGCTCATCCCTGGGTGAGCTGCCCGAACTGCGCCATATCGAAGTAGTCGCGCCAGGCGGCGATCTTGCCGTCGGCGATCTCGAACACGCCCATGACCGGCAGCTCGATCTGCTTGTCGCCGAGGGTGAAACGGTCGGTGCGCTCATTGAGCACCACATTCCCGTGGGCGGACTGGTGGTGAATGCCGAAGTCGATCCCGCCGAACGCGCCGATGAAACCGCGCAGGAAATCGAGAATGGCCGCCCTGCCGAGCAGCGGCTGCATGGGGATATTGTGGTAGACGGCATCCTCGGCGAAATACTTGGCAATGGATTCCGGTGTGCCGCTGAGCCATTCGGCACAGAAGGCGGTGACCAGGGCTTCGGGGGACTGAGTGGTCATGTGGCGGGGAGCCTTTCGATTCAGTGGATGTGCAGGGGGAGGGTCTGGTGGCGGCGCACGAGAATGCTCGGGAACCATTGCGGCGGTGCGTCATCGACGAGGGTGAACCGCGAGCTGCGTTCCAGTAGCGCCGTGAGGGCGGCGGTGGCCTCCATCCGGGCCAGCGCCGAACCGACACAGAAGTGCACACCGCGGCCGAAGGCCAGATTGTTCGCACCGCTGCGGCGGTCCAGGTCCAGTGTGTCCGGCTGCTCGAACCGGGCCGGATCGCGATTGGCGGCACCCCACATCAGCAGCAGATGACTGCCGGCCGGGAGAGTGACGCCGCCGAGCACGGTGTCCTCGGTGACGTGCCGATGATGGCCGCGGAACGGCGATTCCAGGCGCAGCGCCTCGTCGATGAAGGCCGGAATGAGGGCGGGCTCGCGGCGCAGTTCGTCCTGGAGTTCGGGATCGGCGGCGAGCATGCGCGCCGAATTGGCGATCAATCCGGCACTGGACTCGCCTCCCGCGCCGACCAATTGGACCAGTACCAGCACCGCGACGGTATCGCTCAGTTCGCCTGCCGCACAGGCGCGGGCGAGTACGCCGAGCAGATCGTCGCGCGGATTCGCCTCAGCGGCTTTGAATGTGGTGTACAGATACCCGGTCAGCTCGGCGGCGGCCGTCACCGAATGGCCGAATCGATCGCCGTCCACCACCCCGCCCAGCATTTCGGTGCTGTCGTAGGCCCAGGAAAGCAGTTGCGGCACATCCGATTCCGGGAGGCCGATGATATCGGCGACCAGTGCGAGTGGCAGCTGGTCGGCCATGCCGGTGGCCCAGTCGATGCGCCCGCTGTGCAGATTCCGTGACCACAGCTCGTCCACCAGTTCGCGCACGGTCGGGCCGAGACCGCGAATTCGCTTGGCCAGCAGCGGCTGCACCAGTTTGCGGTGGGTGAGATGGGCCGGATCGTCGGCGGTGGCCAGCACGTGCACGGCCTGCCCGCCGCCATCCATATCGAAGGTCACGTGCGGCCCGTCCGGCTGACGCAGCAGCACACCGGTGAGGTTCGAGGAGAACGCCTCGGGCTGATTCACCGCTTCGGCCACCAGATCCCACGAGGTCACCAGGTAGAAATCGGTGCCCGGAATGCGGTACACCGGCGATTGCTCACGCAGTTGCCGATAGAGCGGATTCGGATCGTCGAGGTGGACGGGATCGAAGATGTCGATCGCATCCGGTGAGGTCAGCGTCATTGCCACTCCGAAGTCGGGAACCTGTGCTGAGCACACGGTTTCCCGTGCCGAATCGACTGTCAAGAAGTGTCTCGGTGCGAGAATTATGCACAGGTGGATGCTGCGGAGACTTCCACGCCCATCTGCCATATTTGCTGCTCAGGCCATATATCAAAAGCGAGACAATCAGAAGTGATTGTCTCGCCATGAGATGCGGTGATCCGCGTCAGCGGCCGGTGGTGTCGCGCCGCCGGGTCGCTTCTATTCGCTGTGGGACAGGCGCACCAGCATCTTGCCGGTATTGGCGCCGTTCATCAGCGCGGTGAAGGCCTCGAGGGTCTGGTCGATGCCGTCCACCACCGTCTCCTCGGTGCGCAGCGAACCGTCGGCCAGCCAGCCGGCCGCCTTGCCGATCCACTCCGGCGCCTGGTGCAGATGATCGGTGACATTCATGCCGAGCAGATTGATCCGCTTGCCGATGGCGAGCACCAGATGGCGCGGTCCGGGCGGCAATTCGGTGTCGTTGTACACGGAGATGGCCCCGCACAGTGCAATTCGGCCGCGCAGGTTCATGGTGGCCAGGGCGGCGTCGAGATGATCGCCACCGACATTGTCGAAGTAGACGTCGATGCCCTCGGGTGCGGCGGCGGCCAGCTGCCCGGCGAGATCACCCTTGCGGTAATCGATGGCGACGTCGTAGCCGAATTCGTTCAGGAGCCGAGCGGTCTTCTCCGGCCCGCCCGCGGAGCCGATGACCTTGGCCGCGCCCAGGCGCTTGGCGATCTGCCCGGCAACGGAACCCACCGCGCCCGCCGCACCCGAGATGAAGACGACATCGCCCTCGCGCACCGGCGCGACCTCGGTGAGCCCCGCGTACGCGGTCAAACCGGTGGTGCCGAGAACGCCCAGATATGACTGCGGGGAGGCGATTTCGGTATTCAGCACCTGCACGCCCGCGGCGTCCGCCAGTGCGTATTCGCGCCAGCCGTAGAAGTGGCTCACGACCGTGCCGACCGGAACCGTCTCCGCGGCGGAGGCCACCACGGTGCCGACCGCGCCACCGGTCATGGCCTCACCCAAACCGAAAGGCGGAATATAGGATTCGACATCGTTCATGCGGCCGCGCATATACGGATCCACCGACAGCCAGTCATTGCGGACCAGCACCTGACCCGGAGCGGGCTCGGGCAGCGTCACGGTGGCGAACTCGAAATCGGCCGGCTTCGGCTCGCCGATCGGACGGGCGATCAAACGCCATTCGCGGCTGGATACGGTCATTGCTGTTCTCCTTCGGGAGGTTTCATCGGATTCGCGGCGAGGCCGCGCAGAATGGTGTCGGTCGCGCCGCGCAGCAGGTCCGGCCGGTCGGCCGCGAGCAGGCCGATTGCGGTGGCCAGCACGATCTGCGCGGCATCGCCGGGTTGTGCGATGCCCGCCTCGGTGAGCACGCCGGTGAGCAGTTCGCGCAGATCGCCGGTGAAGCTGCGGCAGATATCGCCGCACAGCCGCGCCTGCTCACCGAGAAGTTCCGCGGCATGCGGAGATTCGGCGAAAGCACCGGAGGCCAGGGTCGCCTTGGCGGTGACAATGCCGAATACCTTGTCCGCGAGTGGAATCGGTGCGGCGGCGGCCGCGTGCGCCTCCGTCAGCGCACGCTCGTGCAGCCGCTCGGCCAGCCGCCGCACCGCATCGTCTTTATTGCGCACGTACTGATAGACCGCCGACCGGGAAACGCCTGTCTCCGCGGCGATATCGTCCATGGTCGTGCGCCGCGCCCCGTAGCGCAGCAGACAGCGCAGGGTGGCGTCGAGTACGTCGGCGGTCCGGTCGGGCATGCGTGTCAGAGCGCCTTCAGCAACTCCGCCGCCAGTGGCGCCGACGAAGCCGGATTCTGGCCGGTGTACAGATTGCGGTCCACCACCACGTGCGGGGCCCACGGCTCGCCCTCGCTGTAGTCCACGCCCAGCGCGATGAGCCGATCCTGCAGCAGCCACTTCGCCTTGTCGGCGAGCCCGGCCTGGGTCTCCTCGGCATTGCTGAAGGCCGCCACCCGGTATCCCGCGAACGGGGACTTGCCGTCGGCGTCCACCGTCGCCAGCAGGGCGGCCGGGGCGTGGCAGACCACACCGAGCGGCTTGCCCGATGCCAGTGCGGCATTGAGCAATCGCCCCGAGGTGGCGTCGACGGCGAGATCCTCCATCGGGCCGTGGCCGCCCGGGTAGTAGACCGCGTCGTAATCGGCCAGGTCGACCGCGGCGAGGTCGATGGGCTGCGTCAATTCGGTTGCCTTGCGCAGGGTTTCGGCGATCTTCTCGGCGCCCTCCGGGCCGCCGTTGGCTCCGGGTGCGAGGCTGCCGCCGTCGACGGTCGGCACCACCGCACCGGGGGTGGCCACCACGATCTCGTGCCCGGCGGCCTTGATGGCCTCGTAGGGTGCGGCGAACTCCTCGGCCCAGTACCCGGTGGGGTGCCTGGTGCCGTCGGCCAGCGTCCAGTAGTCGACGCCGGTCATGACGAACAGGACCTTGGCCATGATGCTCCTCGAGTCTGTGGATGAACTGACACTGTGTATGCAGAATGTCAGGTTGTCGCAGTCCCTACCGTAGGTGCCGAAATATCGGCTGACCAATAGACTCGCCTATATGAGACATAGGCAGGCCGATGGTTCCGTGGACTTGACGCAGCTCCGCACGTTTCTGGCGGTCTACCGGGCCGGATCGATCACCGCGGGCGCCGGTCAGGTCGGCCTGTCCCAGCCCACTGTGACAACGCAGCTGCAGGCGCTCGAACGCCGATTGGGCCGACCGCTGTTCGAACGTCTGCCGCGCGGCGTCACCCCGACCGCCGCCGCCCACGATCTCGCGGCCCGGGTCGCCGGACCCTTCGACGCGCTGGAAATCGTGGTCGGTGATGCTCCGGCCGAGCACACCCAGGAGCCACCGGTCCTGCTCGGTGGTCCCGCCGAAATGCTGGCGGCGCTGACACTGCCCTCCCTTGCTCCGCTCGTCGCGCATGGCATCCGCTTCACCATCACCACCGGGCTGGCCGATGAACTGCTGGCGGATCTGCGTCTGGGCAAGCTCGATCTGGTGCTGTCCACCATTCGCCCGCGCGGCCGGACCGTCCTCGCGGAACCGCTGGCCGATGAGGAGTTCGTGCTCGTCGCCGCGCCACAGGTGGCGGCCGCGGTGGATGTGGCGCGGCTACGGGTCAACGACCTCACCGGGATTCCGCTGATCAGCTATGCGCCGGATCTGCCCATTGTGCGCCGATATTGGCGGCACGTCTTCGACACCCGGCTGGAAGCCGAAGCCGCCCTTGTCATTCCGGATCTGCGCGCGGTACTGGCCGCCGTGGTCGCGGGGGCCGGGGTGAGTGTGCTCCCGCGCTATCTGTGCGCGCGGGAGCTCGAGGCGGGCGGGATCGTCACACTGCTGGATCCCGAAGACTCCCCGATCAATACCGTGTATCTCGCGCGCCGGGTGGGCGGCCAGTCCCGTCCGCACGTCGATCTGGTCCGCACCCGGCTGCTCGAGGCGGCCGAAGTGTGGCGCACGTGCGTGCACTGACCGCCCCCGGGCCTATTTGCCGATCAGCCCGAATTCCGTGAGCAGTTCACCGATTTCATTGCCCTCCAGGCGCTTCATCAAGCGCTTGCGCAGAATCTGCGGTCCCGGTAGATCGATGGCCGCGCCATCGCGCAGCCGGCTGGTGGCCGCCAGCAGCGAACGGACGTCGTAGGTGGAGGCGAAGACCTCCGGTACCCCGCGCTCGATATCGAGCAGCTGATACGCGGCCTCCATACCGGTGCGCACCGAGTACTCGGTGGTGAAGATGCAGTCGCGGCTGGTCTCGGAGAACTGGCCGATGAAGGCGAAGTTCACCGAACCCTCCGGCACCACCTGCGGGCGGTCACCGGCCTTGCGCGGCATGAAGAACGAGGTCACGTACGGCATCATGCAGGGGACGCAGGTGCTGGCATTCGCGGCGAGCTCGGCGATGTCCTCGACCGGAACGCCCATGTGGTACAGCCACTCCTGGGTGATCTCCTCACCCGTGCACTCCTGCATGGTCTTCTTCACGTAGTCGCCGGGGACGTCCACGAACAGTGAGTAGACCCAGACGACGATCTGATCCTTGGGCTGCTGCTTGAAGTGCGGCTGCCGGTTGACCGTCCAGCTCAGCAGCCAGCTGGAGTCCTTCGCGGTGACGATGCCGCCGGTGACGACCTTGCCGCTGAACGGATCTCGCTTACAGATCTTCTGAATGTATTCGGGGATACGCTGATCCAGCGTGGTGACGGTGGCCGATTCCCATTTGGTCTTCTCGATATCGCCGGCGAACACGTCCGGATGCCCGAAGGCCGGATCCTTGGCCGCCAGCGTCCGCCACAGATCCCAGGCGGGTGCGGGGCCGGTCTTCAGCTTCGCGGGAGTGTGCTGGTCGCCCTCATCGGAATTCTCCGTCAGCGAGCCGATGGTCATGAGCAGCAGATCGTTCTCGCCCAGATCCACGCCGCCCTCGACGCCCTCGGACACCCAGTGGATTCGCTTGGCCTGCTTGCGTTTCGCGCTCAGATCGAAATCGACGTCGGTGACCGTGGTATCGAATTTGAAGGTCACACCCTGCTCGAGCAGCCACTGGTAGAGCGGCAGCACCAGTGATTCGTACTGGTTGAATTTGGTGAACTTCAGCGCCGAGAAGTCCGGCAGACCGCCGATGTGATGGATGAAGCGGTGCAGGTACAGCTTCATCTCCAGGGCGCTGTGCCACTCCTCGAAGGCGAACATGGTGCGCCAGTACATCCAGAAGTTGCTCTCGAAGAAGTCCTTGGAGAAGACCTCGTCGATGCGCTTGTCCTCCATCTCTTCCCGGCTCGCCAGGAAGATCTTGATGATGTCCTTCTGCGCCTTCTCGTTCAGCGTGAAGAGGCCGTCGGTGTGCGCGTCCTGACCGCGATCGACGGTGGCGCGCTGCAGCGAGGAGTTCGGGTCATCCTTATTGAGCCAATAGAATTCGTCCAGCACACTGCCGTCCACCTCCATGGAGGGGATGGTCCGGTACAGATCCCACAGGCATTCGAAATGGTTCTCCATTTCGCGGCCGCCGCGAATGACGAAGCCCTTCTTCGGCTTCTTGATGCCGTCGAGGGCGCCGCCGGGAAGCTTCAGCTCCTCCAGAATGGTGATCTTGCTGCCCGGCAGCTGTCCGTCGCGGATGAGGAAGGCCGCTCCGGACAGCGAGGCGAGGCCGGACCCGACGAACCAGGCCGTCTTCTTGTCCACCCCAGCGGGTTTGCGGGGCCGTGCGAAGGCTTCGTAGTTGCCATTGCTGTAGTACATATGACTCCTATTCCTGAAGCGGATTCGAACCGGTTGCCGAACAGAGCGTTACGCGGAGTACTTGTAAAAGCCCTCACCGCTGGAGATCCCGAGCTTGCCCTTGTCGATGTAGTTGTCCTTCAACCACTTCGCGAGCTGCTTACCGCCCGGCTCGGTGCTGTTGACGAGAATGTTGTACGGCGTGGTCAGCCCGATGACATCGAGAATCTGGAACGGACCCAGCGGCGCGCCGGTGGCAATGCGCCAGGTCTTGTCGACCGCCTCAGGTTCGGCGTAACCGCCTGCGCTGAGCGACATTCCGGCATTGAGCAGCGGCACCAGCAGCGAATTGAGAACGTAGCCGGCCTTCTCCCTGTGCAGCTCGATCGGCACCATGCCGATGGCGGAGGCGAAGTCGACCACCGCCTGGTACACCTTGGGATCGGTCTCCGGCGTGCCCATGACCTCGGCGGTATTGAACTGCCACACCTGATTCGCGAAGTGCAGCGCCAGGAAACGGTCCGGGCGGCCGGTGAATGCGGCCATATCGCTGGGCAGCAGGGTGGAGGAGTTGGTGGCGAAAATGGTTCGCTCCGGCGCGAATTCGCCCAGTTTGGTATAGGTGTCCTGCTTGATGCTGAGCACCTCGGGCACCGCCTCGATCACCAGATCGGCCTCTGCCACCGCCTGTTCCAGATCGGACCTGAGGGTAATGCCCGCGGCGGCCTTCTCGGCCTTGCCGTCACCGCCCCCGGCCACCTGGGACTTGTAGATCTCCGAGAGTTTGACGAACCGTTCGCGGGCGGCGTCGAGGGCCTTGTCGTCGATATCGTAGGCCGTGACTTCGAATCCGCTGAACGCTGTCTGGAAGGCGATCTGCGAACCCAGGACCCCCGTTCCCAGCACCGTTACCTTGCGGATGTCGATGGTCAATGTGTTCTCCTCTCCAGGGCGTCGTCGGACGCCGCCGGGAGGGCAGCGAAGAATCCGGCGACTATGTGGCAGATTTGGGCTCGCAGATCCGCGAGCGGGTCGTACTCCGGATGCGCGCCGGTCGCCGGCCGCGCCAGCGCCAGGTGCAGTACGGCGAAGACGCTGCGCCCGGCCAACCGTGAATGTTCTTCCAGCACTGCGCAATCGAGCCCGCGGGCGCGGGCCGCACCGGCGAGCCGTGCGGCGACCATGGCCTCCAGTCGCGCCACCAGGGCCAGGCCCTCGGCCCGGTACTTCTCGGTGGGCGAACCGAACAGCAACTCACGCTGATAGGCGACGGTGTTCTCGGCATTGCGCCCGGCGGCCCGCACGGTCGGACTGATGATCTCGATGACCGCCTCCGCCGGCTCGGTGTAGTCCCGCAGTCGGCGCTCCGCGAGATCGAGGGCCGCCCGGAAGTCGGCGTTGTAGACCATGAGCAGCAGCTCGCCCTTGGACGAGGCGTAGCGGAAGAGCGTCCCGGCGGCAATATCCGCGCGGTCGGAGATCTGCTGTGTGGTCACCTGCGCGAATCCGTGTTCGGCAAACAGCGCGGCGGCGGCCTCGAAGATGCGGTCCTGCTTGTCGAGCATGCCCCTGACACGGCGGCCGACCGGTGTCGCATGCTCTGGCGCGGTCATTCGACACCTCCGGATCAACGTCAGTAAATGAGCGGACTCATTTCCGAGCGTACCTCTGGCTATCGAAAGCGCAAGCAGCGATCACCGGTCGTGCGCACAAACGGCGTGATCAGTAACGCAGAACCGCGATGGAGGCGGGCGCGACCGAACTCTTGAACAGTGCGGTGAGCTCCTCGGGTTCGAGCATGTAGACCGAGCCCTTGTTCTCCAGGGTCTTGACCGTCGCGTACTCGGTCAGGTCGATCACCGATGTGCCGGGCTCCGAATGGGTTTCGACGGCATCGGCCATTTCGTCGAAGCGGCCCCACTCCACCGCGCC
This sequence comes from Nocardia sp. NBC_01327, assembly GCF_035958815.1. Taxonomy (NCBI): domain Bacteria; kingdom Bacillati; phylum Actinomycetota; class Actinomycetes; order Mycobacteriales; family Nocardiaceae; genus Nocardia; species Nocardia sp. NBC_01327. The sequence goes on from NZ_CP108383.1 coordinate 2,088,242, forward strand.
CGCGGTCAGCAGCAGTGTCTCGACGCGTCCCTGGAAGGCCGCGCGCACCACTTCGCCGATGGTGACCGCCACCTTGGTGGGCCCGTCCGCGAGCAGGTGCGCGGCTCGCTCGAGGGCGGCGCGCTGCCCGGCCTCGAAGTGCGGCCGCACCACGTCGTAGGTGGTGGCGTGCAGCTTGCCGTTGACGAGGGCCGCGGGATTGGTATCGACCGTGCCGACGAGCAACGGGCCCAGGGTGGTTCGCTTCTTGAACTGCCCGGTGAGCTCCGGATCGGCGACCACCACCAGGGGAATCGCGCGATCGGCCAGACGGCGATCGACCGCGGAGGCCACCTTGCCGACCCATTCGTCGAGGGCGGTTTTGCGCCAGTCGGTGGGGGTTTCGCCATAGGCCTGCGTACTCGTGGTGGCTTTGCCGCCGGTATGCGGTCGGGCGGTCGGGCTGGCCAGTATGCGGCTCTGATTGTCGTCGTCGAGATTGTCCGTCGGGCCGGCCGGCAGCAGGGTGTCCGGTTCCTGTGTCAGCGCGAATTTGGAGCCGCCGTAGAACGTCGCGCCGTCGGCGGTCATGGTGAGCACCGCGTATTCACCGTCGGCGGCCAGCAGCGGCAGCAGTGGCTTCACATAGAAGCCCGGTTCGATGTGTACCTGCTCGGTGAACGTCAGCGGCACGGTGAACTGATACTGCGAGCCGTCGGCCCCGAGGAAGAGCGCCAGCCCCTGATCTTGATACCGCCAGAATCGCTCATCCTCGATGAGTGCGTGCCCCGGAGCCAGCAAACTTTCCGCTTCGGATTTACCGACACCCGCCGCGAGTAACCGGCCGTGCGCGTCGGTGAGCAGATTGCGGAGCCGAATCGGGTCCTGCCGCGTTTCCGGGCCGCTGTTGTGCGTGGGCAGATAGATCGAGACACCACGCCCCGGCGCGGCGGAAATGAGCGTCGACAGGTCGGACTGTTTGAACATCGGCCGTCCTTCAAGTAGAGGTTGGTTGGTCGATTTTCATGCAGGTCTGGTTAGCCTACGCCCCGATCCGAGCCTTCGGGCCGGTGCTGGGACCAGGGCGCGACGCGCTCGATGGCCGCCGCCAGGCGCAGAACGGTGGCATCGGCGAGGTGACGGCCGATGATCTGCAGGCCCACGGGCAGACCGTTTCCGGTCCACCCGGCGGGGATGCTGGCGGCCGGCTGACCGGTCAGATTGGCCGGGTAGTTGAAGCCGATCCAGGCGGAGTCGGAGACCGTGCGGCCATCGATCTCGGTCGGGCCGTGACTGCCGATCGGGAAGGCCGGGACCGCCGAGGTCGGGGTGACCAGTACATCGATACCGCTCATCAGTCTGGCCATGGCATTAACCACAGATTTGCGGACGATATTCGCGTCGGTGAAATGCTGTGCGGTCCAGTCCTCGCGCATCCACGCCACCAGATGCGGTGACATGTGTTCGCCGTGCTCCTCGATCATGCGCCGCATACCGGTGAGGTCGGTGTCGGCGACAATGAGGGCGGAGAAGGCCGCGGCCGGATCGGGCCAGCCCGGGACGACCGTTTCGACATGGCAGCCGAGTTGTTGCTCGAGCACCTCGTGCACGGCCCGGTCGATCACACCGCGCACCTCCGGATCGACCGCCAGATACCCGAGATCGGGGCTGTATCCGATGCGCAATCCGGTGACGGCCCCCTCCCTTTCGCCGGCGCGGGCCGCGCCGATCCAGTCGATATCCCCGCACGGAATGGAGTGCCGATCGCGCGGATCGGGTCCGGCGAGCACCGACAGCAGCAGCGCCGCATCGCCCACGGTCCGGGTGATCGGCCCGATGTGTTCCAAACTCTCCCAACCGGATACGCCGGGCAACCGTTCGTCCCGGCAGCCCGGATAGACCGGCACCCGGCCCATGGAGGGTTTGAAGCCGACCAGTCCGCAGAGCGCCGCGGGTATGCGCACCGAGCACCCGCCGTCACTGCCCAGCGCCACCGGGACGATCCCGGCCGCCACCGCCGCCGCCGAGCCGGCGCTCGAACCGCCCGGTGTGAGTGCGGGATTCCACGGGTTGCGGGTGATCGGGAACAGCGTGTTCTGTCCCGTTGCGCTGTAACCGAATTCGGAGGTGTTCGTCTTGCCTACACAGAGCGCGCCCGCCGCCAGACTGCGCTCGACCACGATATCGTCCTCCTCCGGCACGAAGTCGCGATAGACCCAGGAGCCCGAGGTGGTTCGCACGCCCGCCGTGGACAGCAGATCCTTGATGCCCATCGGCACCCCGGCCAGCTGTCCCGGCGCCTGTCCGCGGGCCAGCGCGTCGCCCAGCCGAATCGCCTGTGCGCGAGCCAGATCCGGGGTGGGTGTGCAGAAGGCGTGCAGCGTCGGCTCCACCTCCCGCATCCGATCCAGCGCGGCGTCGAGGACTTCGACCGGGGACAGCTCGCGCCGGCCGATGCGGGCGACGATCTCGGTGGCGGGCAGGTAGCAGAGTTCGTCGCGCTGGGAGGTTCGCATCCGCTGTCCCGTTCAGGCCGTGGCGATTTCGACGGCCGGTTCCGGGGATGCGGCCGGAACAGTCCGGGCGAAGGTCAGCCCCGCCAGCGCGAGCGCGGCGACCACGAACCCGACCACGGCATCCACCGACCCGGGCAACTGATAGTGCGCCACGGCGGCGGCCAGCGCGCCGATTGCCCACGCCGCGAACGCAATCGGCTGCACTCCGGCGATCACGAGGGGGCGTGCCCGCTTCGACAGCAGTTGCCCGACGATCAATACCGCACCGATCGGCGGCACGATGACGCCCAGCAGCTGCAGCCAGTTCACGATATGACTCCAGATGCCGGTCAGTGCGACGAACGAACCGACCGTGCCGAGCAGCACCGCGAGCGTCCGCATGCGCAGCGGCGTGAGCCCCGACCAGCCCACCGCCCCGTTGTAGAGGCAGTGTGCGGCAACCGAACCCAGATTCGCCAGCACGAAAAGCACTGCCAGCCCGGTCAGCAGCCCGCCGTGCCCGGTGAGCAGACCGAGGAACGCGCCGCCGTTCGACGCCGGATCGTCGGCCCCGCCGATGGCCACCACCAGGCCGCCGATCAGGAATGCGATGGTGTTCGCGAAGGGGAACGCCGAGGCGGCGGCCACCAGGCCCGAACGGCCGTCCCTGGCCCAGCGCGTGAAATCGGCTGTCATGGTGCCGGAGTCGGCGAATCCCGCGATCACGATGCCCACGCAGGCCCAGAACCCGAGCCCATGGCCCGCGCCCGAGTACGAGAGTGCGTGCGAGAGTGACTGTCCGCCCTTGTCGAGGCCGAAATACAGTGCCACCCCGGCCATTACCAGGAACAGCGGCATGCCGATCATGCCGATCACCGAGAGCGCCCGGATGCCCAGCGCGGTGATCACGATGTAGATCACCGCGCCCAGCAGTCCGCCCCACAGCGGATTCCACCCGAACACGCTCTGCAGGGTCGTACCGGTCAATCCGACCTGGTACGAGAACCATCCGATCACCACGGTGGCCAGGAATCCCACGACCACCGCGCGCCCGCGCCGCCCGAATGCCGCCTCGGCCTGCAGTGAGAAGTTCCGCCCGCTGCTGCCCGCGATCCAGCTCAGGGCGCCCACGTATCCGAACAGCAGCAGATTGCCCAGCAGGATGGCCCAGAACCCCCGCAGCATGCCCTGGTTGTATACGATGAGCCCGCCAAAAACCGCATTACCCAGGCACATCGGAAATCCGGCCCATACCGCCGACACCGAGAGCAGGCTGCGTCTCGCGGACGCGGGTACCGGCTCGTGCTCGTATTCTCCCGTCGGAGCTTCGCTGATCGACTTGTCCGGAGCGCTCATGGTGCAGTCCCTCGCTAGCGTGAAACACAACATGTTTTGTATACGATCCACGTGTTGCGTTTGCCTGCACGAACTTTGACGGCCATGTAACAAACCGCCCCCTTCGAGGAAGGAGGCGGTGCGGTGAGCGGTATCGGTCAGTCCTTGGCGGGGGAGGGCGCGGCCGGTGCGGCGAGGAAGTCCCGCAGGTGTGTGGTGAAGGCCGCGGGTGTTTCGACATTGGGGCTGTGGCCTGCGGTGTCGATGAGTTCGAAGCGGGCGCCGGCGGCGGTGTAGCGATCGCGGGTGACCGCCCAGTCGTACATACCGTCCAGGCGTCCGTGAATGACGAGGGCGGGGAGGGCGAGGCGGCGGATCTGGCGGTCCAGGGGATTGGCGGCCAAGGCCTTCCGCCGATCGACGCTCACCGCGCGATAGGCCCGCCAGGACATGGCCTGGTGGTCCAGGAACATCTGATGGACCGAGGGTGTGGCTGCGGCGAGGTCGAACTTCGGCGCGAAGCCGGCACGAAGGGCCTGGCGGACAATGGGTTCGGGTGCGAAGCGCTGCAGTACGCGGGCGATGGGTCCGAGGGTGAGCAGCGGGGTGGCGGCCGGGACGTTCAGGTAACTCAGATCCGGGGCCTGGTCGAGCACCACGATCTCACTGATGCGCGGGGAGCGGGCGGCCACGGCCAGGGCGGCGTCCGCACCCCAGGAGTGGCCGACCACCGCGACATTCGCGACGCCCAGTTCGGTGAGCAGCGCGGCCAGCATGCTGCCCTGTCCCTCCTGATCGAAGCCGTAATCGCCGCCGGTGCAGCCGAATCCGAGCAGGTCCACCCGAATGACCCGGTAGGTGTCGGCGAGCAGCGGGGTGACCGCGTCCCACCAGTGCACGGAACCCTCGAAGCCGTGCAGCAGCAGGACGGGTTTGCCGTCGGCGGGGCCGTCCTGGCGGACGTGGATGGGCCGGCCCTGCACGGTGATGAGATCACCGATCCGGGCGCGTGACTTCACTGCAGTTGACGCCATCGTCTTCACCACCGGCTTTCTGTCATACGGTCGAGGGTGATCCTCTCATTTCGGACGGGCTATTCGGCGTCTCCCAGTAGGTTTGCAGACCGCCGCGTTGTGGCATGCGTTCGGCGAGCTGTTCGGCCAGGCGCAGGACCACCGGCTGATCGATGAGGAAGCGGCCCAGCCGTTCGAGCTCGGGCCCGGTCGCTATGCGCAGGACCGTCCGGGTGGTACCGGGGAAGAACCGGGCCACGCGGTAGCCGATCCAGGATTCGGGACGCAGCGGCAGCACCGCCTGATTGCGCCGCGCGGCGTCGACGATCTTGCGGCCCGCCTTGTCCGGGTCCATGCCGAGCAGCGTCATACCTTTGACGATCGCCTGCTTGCCGATCGACAGCTGTTCCTCGCTGACGGTGGCTATCGCGGCGGTCGCACCCAGGTTCGTCGCGATCAAGCCGGGGCAGACCACGGTCACGCCGATGCCCTGCCCCGCCAGCTCGGCACGCAGCGTCTCGCTGAAATGCTTTACCGCGTACTTGCCGATGCTGTACGGAGTGGCGAGCCGGGCGGGGGCGAAGGCGGCCATCGAGGCAATGTTCACCAGCTGCCCGCCGGTCCCGCGCTCGGCCATCTGGGCGCCGAAAATCCGGCAGCCGTGGATCATCGCCATCATGTTGATGTCGATAATGCGGCGCAGATCTGCCAGCGGAACATCGAGAAACGGTCCGCCGACGATGATTCCGGCATTGTTGACCACCACATCGGGCACGCCGTGGGTGTCGCGGACCTGTTCGGCGAAGGCTTCCAGCGCCGGGGTATCGGAGACATCGAGGACGTACGCGTGCGCCTCGCCGCCGTTCGCGCGAATGATCGCCACCGTGTCTTCGGCTGTCGCGTCATTGATATCGGCGACCACGACCATCGCACCCGCCTCGGCCAATGCCTTGGCGATCCCGCGGCCGATGCCGCTGCCCGCGCCGGTGACCACGGCGACCGCTGGATTGAAGGGTTTCATCGCACGACCTCCGCGGGTACCAGGCGTTCGAGCGCATCGTCTATCCGGCGTAGTGCCGCATCCGGCACGAAGCGCGTCACGAGATCGACGAGCTGCCGGGTGTCCATGAATCGCGCCGCGAGACGGGCGCCCGTCGGCGAGAGCCGGGCCGCGGTGCAGGCGATGCGTGCTTCGAACGGTGTCGGCGCGACGGCGGCATTGCCGGCGGCGATGCGGACGATATTGCGCCCCACCGTCTCCGGATCGCGCGCCACCAGCCGGGCGGCCGCCACCGAGAGGTTCCGCACCCGATCGCTCATCTCGGAATCGAAGCCCACCACCTGGGCCGAGGGGTAGAACCCGGTATTGATGAAGGCCGGAAGCACCGCGGTCACACCGACTTTGGTGCCCGCGAACTCCAATCGCAGGCATTCGGTGAGCATCTGCGCGGCGGCCTTGCTGGTGCAGTACGGCGTGCTGAGCGGAATCGGTATGACCGCGGCGGGTGAGGTCACATTGAGAATGCGCCCGCCCTGCCCGTCGTCCACCATCTGCCGCCCGAAGAGCCTGCTGCCGTAGACGAGTCCCCAGAAATTGACGCCCATGATCCGGTCCCAGTCCTGGGCGGAGTGGCCGAGAAATGGTCCGGCCGTGGTGTATCCGGCATTGTTGACCAGCACCGTGGGCGTGCCGTGCGTGGCGTACACATCGGCCGCGAACTGTTCCATGGCGTCCGCGTCGGACACATCGACCGCATAGGAGTGCGCCGCACCGCCCGCTCCGGTGATCGTATCGACCGTGGCCTGCGCGCCGTCCTTATTGATATCGCTGACCACGACGCGCGCGCCCGCGGCGGCGAAACACTCGGCGGTGGCGCGGCCGATGCCGCTCCCCGCACCGGTCACAATGACCAGCTTGTTCTGGAATGTGGACATGCCTTCTCCTCCGGCTACATTGCCTCGGCGGCCTCAACCGTCTCAGACAGTGTACGACGCGGGTGCCGGAGGGGGAAGGAAATGTCGCGGGGGAGCGCCGCGAATTCCGCTGTTACGTCATGGATTCCCGGCGACGGCCGGGCAGTACGGGTGGGTGGATCAGAGCCGCGACGGCGAGCAGGGCGACGGCGACTATGACATCGGCCCAGTAGTGGTTGCCGGTGCCGACCACAACCAGGGTGGTGATGAGCGGGTGCAGGAGCAGCAGCCACCGCCAGGGCGTGCGGGTGGCGGCGATGAGGCCCATGGCCAGCAGTAGCGCCCAGCCGACATGGAGCGAGGGCATGGCGGCGTACTGATTGGAGAGGGTGTCGGTATCGGGCGGGCCGTAGACGGATTGACCGTATTTCGCGGCCAGGTCCACGAATCCGTCTTCGGGCAGCATGCGCGGCGGTGCGAGCGGGATGAGCATGTGCAGGGCCAGGGCCGCACCGGTCACGGCCACCATGAGGTTGCGGGTGACCCGGTAGTACATGGGGCGAAAGGTCCACAGCCACAGCAGTGCGCCGACCGCCACCGCGAAATGTGCGGTGGCGTAATAGAAATTGGCCGGGACCGCGAGGAATCCGTGGTGCACGAAAATCGCCTGCACCGCCGTTTCGTGCGGCATCTGCAGGCGATGTTCCCAGTTCAGCAGGCTTCGGGCATTGGCGAGTGCGTGATCCTGCTCATCGGCGGCCATCATGCGGCCGATGCGATAGGTCAGATATCCGACGGTGATCACCACCAGTTGCACCACGGCTTCGCGTCCGCGCCCGTGGACGGCCGCGCGCGTGCGTTCGAGGACGCCGGTGCCGTCATGCGAAACGCTCACTGGTGCATCGAGATCCAGTGCCACCATTGGCACGGCCTCCTTCCGGGTCGAGCGGGTGGCCCCCGCTACGTTAACCGGAGTAACACCCTCCGTTTAACGTAGCACCACCCGCTCGCAATCAGAAGCGGGGATCCGATCCGATGCCCGAGCGCCTACCCGACCGCTGCCGTCTCGGGCAGCTGATCGGCCATGGCGACCGTCTCGGCGAGCAGATCCGCCGTCGAGACCAGTTGCTGCCGCGTGTGTTCCGAGGTCATGAAGAAGCGCAGGCGCTCCTTGCCGACCGGGACCGCCGGGGCCGAAATGGCGCCGGCGTACACTCCGCGCTGCAGCAGCACCCCGGAGACGAACCCGGCGCGAATCTCGCCCGGCACGATCACCGGGAAGATCGGCGTGCCCTGCGACTCGCCCAGGTTCAGTCCGCGCTCACGCAGGAGCGCATCGAAGAGCCGGGTGTTGTCCCACAGCCTGCTGACCCGCTGCGGTTCCGCCTCCAGCACTTCGAGACCCGCCAGCGCGGCGGCGATGGTCGAGGGCGCCGGACCGCCGGTGAGCATCGCCACCCCCGGTGCGGCGGCCTTCATGGCGCCGATGAGGTCGGCATCGGCGGCGATGAAGCCGCCGCAGCTGCCCAGCGCCTTGGACAGCGTGCCCATCCAGATATCGACATCCGCGCCGGCCATGCCGTAGTACTCGCGAATACCGTGTCCCCGCTCGCCGAACACACCGAAGGAGTGTGCCTCGTCCACCATGACCGCGCAGTCGAATTCCCGTGCCACGGCCGCCAATTCGGCGACCCTGCCCACGGTGCCGTCCATGCTGTAGTGGCCTTCGAGCACCACCAGCGCCCGATCGAAGCCGCCGCGCGACATGCGCAGCACCGCGCGCAGTGATTCGGGATCGTTGTGCCGGAAGTTGATTCGGCGGCAGCCCGCCCACTGCGTGCCGGAGACCACGCTGCCGTGGATCAGCGAATCGCAGATGGCCACATCGCCCTCACCGAGCAGGAAGCCGATGACGCCCGCATTGGTGAGGTAGCCGCTGGTCGTGACCATGGCATCGCCGACATCGTAGATACCGGCCAGCCGCTGCTCCAGCTCGCCGTAGAGCGGGATCTCCCCGGCCACGATCCGGCTGGCCGAGGCCGAGGCGCCGTACTGGTCCAGGGCGTCCTTGGCGGCCTGGATCACCTGCGGATGGTGCGAGAGCCCCAGGTAGTTGTAGGCGCTGAAGTTGACCAGATCGCGGTCATCGGCGTGAATCACGGTGTCGTTCGGCCCGGTTCGGGCCAGGAACAGCGGATTCACCAGCCCCGACTGTGCGCTGATGGCGGTGATCGCGGCCTGTTTGGCCACCGTCGCCGCCACCTCCGGATGGTCGGCGAACTGGCGGCCGGGACCGCGCACCTGACGGGCCGGTGCGCCGGCGGCGGGCCTGGGTGCGGGGGCCTGAATGGTGGCCGTTCCGCCACCGGTTCCACTGCCCGCCAAGAGTTTCCGTGCTAGATCGCGTGCTGATTCGGTCATGCCGTCACCTCCACCGCTGTGGGCGCCGCGTCGCTGGGTGCGCCGATAAGGATTTCGGCAGCGCGAGTTCCCGCCTGCTGCAGCGTGAAGGTACGCCCCAGTTTCAGCGAGATCAGGTCGATGCCGAGGGTCTTGCCCACCAGTGCGCCGAATTCGACCGCCATGAGCGAATCGAGGCCGAGTTCCGGCACCGGCACGGTCAGATCGATGGAGTCCGCGTCGACCCCCATGACCACCGCCAATTGTTCGGCGAGCATGTGCGCCACCACATCTCCGCGCTTCTGCTCATCGAGCGCGCGCAGTGCGGCGACCAATTGTGAGGCGGCCGAATCATCTTCGGCCGCCGCCGCGATCTGTGCCTCCACGCGGCCGGTCATGGCGAAGAACGGCGCGGTGGCCGAGACCTTGCTCCAGTCCACCGGAATCATGGCGACCTGGTGGTGCAGGCCGAGTTCCAGTGCGCGCTCCAGGAATTCGGTGCCCTCGTCCATATCGACGGAGTCGAATCCGGTATTGCGCAGGTACCGCGCCAGATTCTCCTCGGCCTCGGCCATACCGCCGCCGGACATATGGCCCCAGCCGACGGCCAGCACCTTGCCGCCGTCCCGGGCGACCACATCGGCGACGGACTGCAGCGCCAGATTCGCCGCGGTGTACGAGTACTGGCCGACACCACCGAAAATCGCACTGCCGGAGGAGAACAGCACGAACAGGTCCAGTTCCGCCCCGGCCAGCGCGAGGCCGTGCCGCAGCGCTCGCGCACCCTCGATCTTGGGCCGGTACACCGAGGCGAGGCTGTCGCGGTCCATGACAGTGATGCGCTTGTCGTCCACGACGCCCGCGGTGTGGAATACGCCCCGCAGCGGATGCTCGGGGGAGTGGGCGCGGCCGATGACCGCGGCCATGGCCTCGGCATCGGTGACATCCGCGCGCTCGGTGGTCACCTGTACGCCCTGGTGCTCCCACGCCGCGAGCTGATTGCGGCTCGCATCGGTGGTCGCGCCGCTGCGGCCCAGCAGGGTCAGATGCCGTGCACCCAATCCGACCAGCCAGCGCCCGATCGCCAGGCCGAACGCGCCGAAACCGCCGGTGATCAGGTACTGCGCTTCCGGATCGACGGTGACCTTCGGGATCTGCGGACGCACCAGTGGCGCTTCGGAATCGAGGCTGACGGCGATCCGCCCGATCTGGGTGGAGCGCGCGACATCCTCGAATGCCCGGACCACATCGTCGGTGTCGTACAGCGTGAAGGGCAGTCGCTTGTACTTCCCCGAGGCCAGTGACGCCTCGACCCGTTTCATCCGCTCCACCGATTCGACCCGGCGCAGTGCGAACATGCGGTCCAGATCGAAGGAGTGATAGGAGATGTTCTTGTCGAAGAAGCGCAGATCCAGCACGCCGCCGCCGTAGATATCGGCCTTGCCGATTTCCACGATGCGCCCGAATTCGGCCACCGCCTGGAAGTTCCGGCGCAGGATCTCCCCGGGTGCGGTGCTGATCACGATATCCGCGCCATTGCCGTCGGTGAGCGCGAGCACATCCTCGGCGAAATTCAGCGAACGCGAATCGAGCACGTGATCCGCGCCCTGTTCCAGGACGTACGCGCGCCGCTCCTCGGTGCTCGCCGTGCCGATGACAATCGCATTGTGCAGCTTGGCGATCTGTACCGCCGCCGAGCCGACACCGCCGGCCGCGCCGTGCACCAGCACCACCTCACCGGCCTGCAGATGCGAGAGCCCCAGCAGTGCGTGCTCCGCGGTCGCGAATGCCGTATCGCTGGTGCAGTATCCGGGCTGATGCTCCTCGGGCACCTGGGTGACGAGGCCGCGATCGGTGGTGTGGAAGCGGCCGAACATGCCCTTGGAGGACATGATGACCTTGTCGCCGACCGCGAGATCGGTGACGTCCGAACCGATTCGGACGATGACGCCGTCACCCTCCATACCCGGAACGAGGCCGAAGGCGGTGCCCGCGAGCTCCTCCTCGCCGAGGACGCCGAGCACCTTCAGGGGATCCTTGAAGTTGAGGCCGATGGCCCGCAGCCGGACCTCCACCTCGTTCGGTCCCGGCGCCTGCCGGTCGCAGCGCCGCCAGCCGAGGCGGGACAGCACCCGCGACTTCGGCAGCTCCAGGGTGAAATTGGCCTCCGGATCCGTGAGCGGCACCGGCTCGTCCAGGCCGTCGATCCGGCCCTGCAGTGAGGCGTCGACCACGGTGACCCAGCGCAAGCCGTTGCGCAGGAACACCTCATCGGAGTGGTCGTAGGTGAATGCTCCCGGAATGGTCAGCTCGGCCGCGAGTTCCTTGGTGGTGACCTCGGATTCGATATCGACCAGTCGCCAGCGCAGTCGCGGCTGCTCGTTCAGCAGCACCCGGCGGGCGCCCAGCAGCGCGGCGTGCGCCGGATCGGGCGCGGTCTCCTCGTGCGGATGCGCGAAGGCGTGCTCGGTAATGAGGGTGACGTGCATGGAACCGTCGCCCATGATCGGCACGTCCACGCCGCGCTGCGTGACCCAGTCCTCGAAGAATGCCTCGAAGGCGACGGCCACCCGGCGCAGCGTCCACAGATTGTCGAGGTCGTCGTATTCGTTCCCGGCGACCAGCACGACGTGCAGGCGTTCCACACCCTCGTGCGCGATCGCGGCCTCGAGGCGTTCGCGGACAAGGGTTTCCAGATCCTCGCGGCTCGGCTCGCCCAGCACGAGGGTTTCGCCCCGGCCCGGCGCGACGATCTCCGCGGCGCGTGCGCTCGGCTGTGTTCCCAGATCGAAGACGAGCGTGAACGCCGCCTCGGCGCTGGGCAGCCCACTGCGGTCCACCGGCTCGCGCATTTCCCAGCGGTCCTCGTAGAAGAAGTCCGTCATCCGTTGCAGCGCAGCGCGACCCGGTGCGATGGAACCGAAACGCATACCGATGATCTGCAGGACGACCCGCTGCTGGGCATCGAGCAGATCGATATCGGCGACCGGGGCGGCGCTGGTATCCAGCCGCGCCACCACCGTCACCTGATCGGGAATGATCCCGAAGGCCCGGACCTCGTCCACGCCGACCGGGACCATGGCCCCGTCCTCCGTGCCGCCGGTGCCGGCGAGCAGGGCGGCCACGCTCTGCAGCGCCGCGTCGACCACGGCCGGATGTGCCAGATGCCCGGAATCGGTGGCGATAGTACCGTCGAGAGTGGCCAGGACCGTCGATCCGGAGACCCGGATCGACGTGGTGCGCTGGAAGGCCGGACCGTATTGCAGTCCGCGCGCGGCCAATCCGGCGTAGAACGCGGCAGGGTCGACGTCGTGCATCTCGTCGATCTCCGGCAGGGTCACCGTGGGCGGTTCGAAAATGCCCTCGACGAGCCTGCCGGTCGCATTGGTGGTCCACAGCGCATCGGCCTTGGCGCGCGAGCGAATCGTGAAGCGCCGGGTGGTCTCCTCCACGTGCAGCTCGAGGGTCGGAGCCGTGCCGTCGTCGATGATCAGCGGCGCCAGGAATCGCACCTGTTCGACCCCGACCCGGGTCGATTCGGTGCGCAGCGCCGCCGCGCTCAGTGCCGCATCCAGATACGCTGCGCCGGGCAGGATTCGGGCTCCGCCGACCACGTGGTCCTCGAGCCAGGGGTAGGCGCCGACGCTGAGCTGAATCCGCCACGAGGTGGTCGAATTGTTCAGGTCCGGATCGCCGAGCATGGTGTACACGCCGGGTGTTCCGTGCTGCAGCTGCTGGAAGACCGCCAGCTCATGGCGCAGGTGGGTGCGCTGCCAGGGGTAGCGGGGCAGCTCGATGTGCGGGGTGACGAGGTCCCCGAACAGCGCGCCTATATCCAGTACTCCCGCGCTGTAGAGCCCGGCGATGGTCTGCCGGATGCTCTCGCCGTCGGCCTGCTTGCGATCCAGTGTGGCGACGGTGGTGCCGGTTTCGTCCGCGCCGATGAGGATTTCGCGAATATTCGCACCCAGCACCGGATGCGGGCCGACCTCCAGGAATACCCGGCTGCCGGTGCCGACCAGGGCGGTGACGGCATCGGCGAAGCGGACGGGCTGCCGCACATTCGAGCACCAGTATTCGGCGTCCCAGTCACCCGCGGTGACGGTCTGCCCGGTGACGGTCGACAGCAGCGGCAGCGTCGGGTCGGACAGCTTCACATCGGCGAGCACGGTGCGCAATTCGTCGAGAATCGGCTCCATGAGGTAGCTGTGATAAGGCACCTCGACCTGGAGTCGGCGCGCGAAAACACCCTGCTCGGTGAGACTTTCGGCAATCGCGTCCAGGCGCTCCACCGCACCCGCGAGCGTGACGGCGCTCGGGCTGTTGACGGCCGCGATATCGACCAGTGCATCGCCGTCGATCAATTCCTGTGCGGCGGCGCGGGGCAGGCCCACCGCGAGCATGCCGCCGGAACCCGCGGTGGTGGCCTGCAATCGGGCGCGGTGATAGCTGACCAGCAGCGCGTCGTGCAGCGAGAGCATGCCGGTGACATAGGCCGCCGACACCTCGCCCACACTGTGGCCGACCACGGCGGCCGGGTGGATGCCCAGCTCCGCGAGCATGGCGAACAGCGCCACCTGCACCAGGAAGTTGGCGGGCTGGGCGATCGCGGTGCTGGTGACCCGCGATTCCTCCTCGGGCCGCCGCAGCTCCTCGATGATGGACCAGCCGGAGATCTCCTGGAACTCCGCATCGATACGCTCCGCCTCGGCGGCGAAAGTGCCACCCGCCGCGAGCAATTCGCGGCCCATGCCCCACCATTGCGGGCCCATGCCGGTGAAGACGAAAACCGGTTCGGCGACCTTGCGCGGAATCACCTTGGTCGCGGCGCGGCCACTGCCATTGGCGAATTCGATGAGGGCGTGCACCAGTTCGGTGTCGTCGGCGAAGGTCAGACCGGTCCGGAACTGGTGGTGCTGACGGCGCGTCCACGCCGCCTCGGCCAGCAGGCCCGGGTCCGCGCCGTCGGCGATCAGCTCGGCGAAGCCGCGGGCCAGATCGCGGGCGGCCTGATCGGTGCGCGCCGAGAGCGGCAGTACGCCGAAGTGCCTGGGCTGCCGCACCGCCTCGGCCGCCGGCAGATATTCCTGCAGGATGGCGTGCGCATTCGTGCCGCCGTAGCCGAAACCATTGACCGCCACGGTCATTCGCTCGACCTCGGGGCCGACGGTTTCCGCCTCCAGCTGCAGTTTGATGCCCAGCTCGTCGAACGGGATATCCGGGTTGGGCGTATCGAGCCAGCCCTGCGGTGCGATGGTGCGCTTGGAAATGGCCAGCGCGGATTTGATGATGCTGGCAATGCCCGAGGCGGCCTCGGTATGCCCGAGCTGCGCCTTCACCGAACCGACGCCGACCGGCTCGGTGCGGCCCTCGACCTGACCGTAAGCCCTTCCGATGGCCCGCAATTCGAGCGGATCGCCGACCGGGGTGCCGGTGCCGTGCGCCTCCACGTAGGTGACCTCGTGCGGTGCGATGCCCGCCCGCGCGGACACCTTCTTGGCCAGGGCTTCCTGCAGATCGGCATTGGGCACGGTGATCGCGGTGGTGCGGCCGTCCTGATTGGAGCCGGTCGCCTTGATGACCGCGTACACCCGATCCCCGTCGCGCTCAGCGTCTTCCAGCTTCTTGAGCACGACCATGCCGGAACCCTCGCCGCGACCGTAGCCGTCCGCCGCCGCGTCGAAGGGCTTGCTGCGGCCGTCGGTCGCCAGGAAGCCGCCCTTGCACATGGTGACGAAGGCTTCCGGCTGCAGCAGCATGGTGACGCCGCCCGCCATGGCGACCGAACAGTCCCCGTTCTGCAGCGCCTGACAGGCGAGATGCAGTGCCACCAGTGAGGACGAGCAGGCCGTGTCCACCGTCAGCGCGGGGCCGACCAGATTGAGCGCGAACGCGATTCGGTTCGACAGCATGGTGTACGACGCACCCGCCGCGGTGTGCATATCCACGTACGGCAGCGCCTCGGTGGTATTGGAGACCGCGAGTTGATCGAGGGTGAACGCGCCGATGTAGACGCCGATCGACGTCCCGGCAATATGCCCCGCGATGCCCGCGTCGTCGAGCGCCTCCCAGGCGACCTCCAGAATGAGCCGCTGCTGCGGATCCATGGATGCCGCCTCGCGCGGCGAGATCCCGAAGAAGTCGGGATCGAAAGCCCAGGGGTCGCCGGTCATGAAGGCGCCCCGCCTGGTGTACATGCGACCGGGCGTACGCCGGTCCGGGTCGTAGTAGCGGCGGTAGTCCCAGCGCGTGGCCGGAATGTCGACGACGCCGTCGCCCTTGTTGATGATGAAGTCCCAGAAGGATTCCGGTGAATCGATACCACCCGCGTATCGGCACCCGATTCCGACAATGGCAATGTCAGACACTACGACTCCTCGGCAAAAAATTGAACTGGTGATTTCCCCCCCCGAGCAGGCTTTCGCGGGTCCGGCGCGCTCAGGGCGCCGCCGGAACCGGCTGCCGCAGCATGAAATTCATCGCAGGTCCGGTACTCCCGATACGGACCTGGCGATCGACGTCGTAGCCGAATGCGTTGTAGTACGCGATATTGCCGTCCTTGCAAATCCCGCCGACGGTCTCCGACCGCTCATCGGCCAATGCGTCGAGCCAATTGACCAGCGAGCGCCCCACTCCGGCGCGCTGCACCGCCGGATCCGCGCCGAGGTACACCATGAAGTGGTGCCCCTCGGTGGGTCTGACCTCGGCAATGGCCTCGTCCACGTGCATGCCCCGGGTGGTCCCCGCACCCATGGCCCACAGCAGCATCGGTCCCGAGATCGCTTCTCGCCAAAGCGATTTCCGATATCCCGCCGGATACCAGAGCAGTGCGCCCACCACCTTGCCGTCGACCGTGGCGACCGCTGCGCCGTCGGCGGGCAGGAAACGGTACCGAATCATGATGCGCAGCATGCGCGGTGATCTGCGGTGCCGATCCGTTTCGTCGGGGAAGACGTACTCCTCGATCGGGTCATCGGTCGCGAACGCCCTGCAGATGATTCGCGCGATGTCGTCGATGTCGTGCTCGGTGGCTCGGCGGATTACCGGTACAACCGACTGATCCAAGACTATCCCTCTACTTTGTGCTACCTGATGCCCGGCCGCGCTGACGGGCAGTTCTGCACGCCCATACCCAGGGCGGTAGCACTTAGGCTACTGACCAGTAGGTTACATTGGCTAGTCCGAGCCGCGACTGATACAAGTTGTGGCATAGAACAATTCGCTGAACCATTGCCAATGCGCCGGGGATCGCTTAAGGTATCGCGCTTAAATCAACTGTCGCGCAATGCAATTGACCCAGACAGCTTTGCCGGAATTCATGCCCCGGCAAGGAATGCGCGATCAGAGCAAAGCTTGAGCGGTGGTGTAGGCGAGCAGGGTTGCGCCGAGTCCCGCGATCACGCTGACGCTGACATTCAGTGCGGCATAGAGATACGCGCGCTGCTCGGCCAGCCGGACCGTCTCGTAGCTGAAGGTGCTGTAGGTGGTCAGCGCACCGCAGAAGCCGGTGCCCAGGAGCGCGAAGAACGGCGATGACACTGCGGCCCCGGTGATTCCGCCGAGCACCAGGCAGCCGATGAGGTTGACGGTGAAGGTGCCCCAGGGGAAAAGACTGTCGTGCCGGGTCTGGACCGCGCGATCGGTGAGGTAGCGCAGCGGCGCACCGACAATCGCGCCGAGTACCACGAGTAGGGCCGTCACTGTGCGACCTCCTGCCTGCGACGGAGTGCGGCCGCGTGGACGCCTCGGGTCAGGCGCATGGCGGCCAGCGCTGCCAGCAGCGCGCACAGCAGTGTGGCCGCCAGATAGGTGAAGGCGAGTGCGACGGTGCCCGGCTGAATCAGGGCCCGCGTCTCATTGGCATAGGTCGAGAAGGTGGTGAAACCACCGAGAATGCCCACGCCCAGGAACGGGCGGGTCAGCGGATGGGCCTTGCGAATATCGGTGATCACCACCATGAGCACGCCGATGAGGAAGCAGCCGATCACATTGGTGACGAAGGTAGCCCAGGGAAACCCGCCGGCCGGGGTCGGCCACACCTGAGCCAGCCCGTATCGAGCCAGTGCTCCGAGTGCGCCGCCCGTCGCGATGACGGCCAGTACCAGGCCGTGTGTCGCGGAGAGTTCCTGCCGCTGCCCGGAGGTATGCAGATCGACATCGGGATCGATTGCCGTGAAGGGTGTTCCATCCTTCTCGGTCCGCTCACTGGTCACACACGTCTCCTACCTCAGCCACCCGCAGGTGTTCCATGGGTAGGGACTGTTGGCGGCCACCGTGCCGCGGTTGTTCCGAATCGCCGGATTCATTCCGGATCGATCGGAGCGGCGAGCCCCACCGCCGCATCGGTGACCAGGATAGTCAACGTGTGTGCGATTGCGCGCATCGATGACCTGAGGGAGGCGCGCGACGCGTGTCACATTGCTTGACTGAAAAATTGGTCAGGATTACGTTGTGGGAGTCCGCTGGGCGGCCGTGATGTGCGCACGGTTGCGGGACCAGCGGATCTATCAGCTTTTGGCGCGCGGAAAGTAGGGAGTCCTGGCCCGAAGCCCCATACGAGGAGTGATGTGATGCGACGACGCCAGTTCATGCGGACGAGTGCGGTGACCATGGGTGGGCTACTGGCCGCGGCCTGTGACGGCCCGATCTCGTCCTGGTTCGGTGATTCCTCGACCACGGCGGACGATGGGCGTTCCTGGGTGATGCCCGATGAGGGGGAGCCGCACAAGCGCACCTGGATGGCGTTCGGGGCCAGTGAAAGGATCTGGGGCGCACAGCTTCTGCCGCAGGTGCGCGCGGATCTGGCCACCATTGCCACGACCATCGCCCGATTCGAGCCGGTGTCGATGCTGGTGCGCCCGGGTGAGCTGGATCTGGCGCGGGGCATGGTCGGCCCGAACGTCGAGCTGATCGCGACCGAGATCGACGATCTGTGGATGCGCGATACCGGTCCGGTGTTCGTCAGGGGCAATGGCACCAGGGCCGGGGTGGACTTCAACTTCAACGGGTGGGGCGGTAAGCAGGAACACCGGAAGGATGCCAAGGTCGCCGGGTTCGTCGCCGGGCGCGCGGGTGTCGAAACCGTGCATACCGATCTGGTGCTCGAAGGCGGCGGTCTCGAAGTCGACGGACAGGGCACCGCGCTCATCACCGAATCGTGCGTGCTCAACAACAATCGCAATCGCGGGTGGAAGAAGTCCGATGTCGAGGCCGAGCTGGACCACCTGCTGGGCATCAAGAAGGTGATCTGGCTGCCGGGCATTGCCGGGCACGACATCACCGACGGCCATACCGATTTCTATGCCCGATTCGCCGGGCCCGGCGTGGTTGTCGCGGGCCTGGATACCGATCCGGATTCCTTCGATTACGACGTCACTCGCCGCCATCTCGACATTCTGCATTCGGCCACCGATGCGGCGGGTCGCTCGCTGCGGGTCGAAACTCTCGAAGCGCCTACGGAACTGCGGGCCCGCGGGGCCGGTGACGATTTCGCGGCGGGCTACATCAACTTCTATGTGTGCAATGGCGCGGTCATCGCCCCCGAATTCGGGGATGCGGACACCGATTCGGCCGCCGAGGCGACGCTGACGCGGTTGTTCCCGGATCGGCAGGTCGTGCAGATCAATATCGATGCCATCGCGGAGGGCGGTGGCGGCATTCACTGCACCACCCAGCAGGAGCCTGCCGCCTAGTGATGCTCGGGCGTCACCCGGCTGTCGACTACCGCGACGGGGTGGTGAGCAGCCGGGTGGCGCGCAGGGCCAGATAGAGCTCCGCGGTCTGCTTGGGATCGGTGTAATCGCGCCCGGTGAGTTCCTGGATGCGGCGCAGCCGATGGTGAATGGTGTTGCGGTGGTAGTGCAGCCGGGCCGCGACGGCGGTGCTCGAACCATTGCATTCGAACCACATGTCCAGGGTGTCGAGCAGGGTGGCTCGTTCCTGCGGATCGGGTAGATCGAGAACGGGCCCCAGAATGTGCTGGGCCAGTTCCTGTCCGGCATTCGGGGCGTGCGCGATGAACAGTGGGATGGCCGTATCACCGTAGGTGGTGACCGCGACGGCGCCGGGTTCGGTGCAGTGGCAGGCCAATTCGGCTTCGCGGAGCGCGGCGACGGCCTCGGCGGGCGTGGTGAAGGGGCGGCTCAGGCCGATGCGACCGGTGGCGGACGCGCGCAGCAGGGCGGGCAGTGCGGCGACCGAGCGGGCGGCGGTGAGGCTGAGCAGGCCGATCTGGGTGTCCAGCTCGGTGAGCCAGATGGAGTTGATATACCTTGCGGCCAAATGGGTTTCGATGCCCTCGAGCGCGCAGACGCCCCGGGTCGCGAGCTCCGCGCTGACCACCACGAAGGTTCCGGACTGCGGAAGTTGCAGGTGGCGCGCGACTTCCCACAGTGCGTTGCTGTCGATATTGCCGTCCAGCAGGGAGCGCAGCATCAGCCGCCGCTCCTCGCGGTCGCGGCGTGCGCGGTCGGCGACATGCCCGCTGTAGGCCTCGGCGGCCGCGCTGGAGTACTCGTCGATGATCTTCCACACCTCGGAGGCCAGGTGCGGCAACGATTCTCGCGACCCCTCGCCCACCTCGTCGAGTAGCCGGTCCCAGATGAGCCGCCCGCACAGCCGGTAGGCGTGCAGCAGTGCGGCCAGCGGCACGCCCTGTTCGGCCTTGAGTCGTCCGGCCGCCGCGGCGGCGGTCAGCGAGACGTGCCCGGATCCGGCCAGCTGGGTGAGCACCGAGGCGACATTGTCACGCACCGAATTCGTGAGTTGGTCGTCGGTGAGCTGGGTGGCTTCGGCGTAGGCGTGATCCCCGGCGCGAATGTGCACAACCAGATCGGCGGTGAGCTCCTCCAGCCGGGCGAGCAGGCGCTGCGCGAGCACAGTCGAATGGTCCAGTTCAGGGCGGATCGCAACCGACATGGGCTGATTTTAGTCGCCGGGTGGTCGATTCGGGTTGTGCTCGAGCACAGTCGCACGCCCGGCTATTGGAAACTCGCGCCCATGGTGGCGGGCGGTCCCCGAGCGGCACCATCGAATTCGGTAGTGACCCAGGCCACAGTGTCGCCCGGGGCATCGGAGCGAGGAAAGAAGTTCGAGCATGTACGACTACGTTGTCGTCGGAGCCGGATCCGCCGGGTCGGTGCTGGCCGCGAGATTGTCCGAGAACCCCGATGTCACCGTGGCGCTGATCGAGGCGGGCGGCGCCGATACCGCCGACGAGATCCATATCCCCGCCGCCTTCGGCTCCCTGTTCAAGAGCCGCTGGGACTGGGATCTCGATACCGAACCGGAGCCGGGACTGCTCGGCCGGCGCGCGTATCTGCCGCGCGGCAAGATGCTCGGCGGCTCCAGCTCGATGAACGCCATGATCTACATTCGCGGCAATCGAGCCGACTACGACGAGTGGGCCGCCGGCGGTGCGCAGGGCTGGGGGTACCAGGATGTGCTGCCGTATTTCCAAGTGGCCGAGGACAATGAGCGCGGCAAGGACGCCTATCACGGTGTCGGCGGACCGCTGACGGTGGCGGAGGGGCGCTCGCTCAATCCGCTCGGCGACGCCTTCCTGGAGGCCGCCGAGCAGGCGGGGTATCAGCGCAATGACGATTTCAACGGCGCTACTCAGCTGGGTGTCGGCCGCTATCAGGTGACGCAGCGAAACGGCATGCGGTGCAGTGCCGCCGTGGCCTATCTGCACCCCGCCGCCACCCGGCCGAATCTCACGGTCATTACGGATGCGCTGGCGCACAAGGTGATTCTCGACGGCGGCCGGGCGGTGGGCGTGCAGATCAGCCGTGGTGCGGAGCTGGAGGAGATTCGCGCCGAACGTGAGGTGGTGCTGGCGGCCGGCGCGTACGGGACGCCTCAGCTATTGCTGCTGTCGGGCGTCGGACCCGCGGATCAATTGCTGCCCTTGCAGATCGAGGTGCAGCACGAGCTTCCGGTGGGCGAGGGGTTGCAGGACCACCTGATGGTCATGCTGAACTACCTCACCGAGCAGGAATCGCTGATGACCGCGCTGACGCCGGAGAATCTGGCGCTGCTGCAGGGCGAGGGGCGGGGGCCGCTGACCTCCAATGTCGGTGAGGCGGGCGGATTCTTCGAGAGCAGAGCCGGTCTTTCGGGCCCGGATGTGCAGTTCCACCAGGCGCCGGTGCTGTTCTACGAGGAGGGCCTCGGGGCGGCGGTCGCGCACGGGTTCGCTATCGGCTCCTGTGTGCTGAAGCCGACCAGCCGCGGCCGGGTGACGCTGCGTTCGGCCGCGCCGGATACCGCGCCGCGCATTCTGCACAACTATCTCGCCACCGAGGCGGATCGGGCCAGCCTGCTGGCGGGATTGCGGATCGGACTCGATATCGCGAGCCAGCCGGCGCTGCGGGCCGTGCGCACCGGAGATTTCACTGTGCCGGAAGGTGATTCGGACGCGGAGTTGCTGACCTACGCGCAGCGCACCGCGCAGACCCTCTATCACCCGACCTCCTCGTGCGCCATCGGGTCGGTGGTGGACAGCCGGCTGCGGGTGCTCGGCCTCGACGGCCTGCGGATCGCCGACGCCTCGGTCATGCCCAGCGTGACCCGGGGCAATACCAATGCGCCCACCATCATGATCGCGGAGAAGGCCGCCGCGATGATCCTCGAAGACGCCGATTCGACTGTAGGAGTGCAGGAATGAGTGCAACAGCGGACACCATCGAAGCGGCGGTCAAGGCACTGCGCGCGGGTGAGGACGAATGGGCCCGCACGCCGCTGTCCGGACGCCGTGCGCTGCTCGATCAGATCCACGCGCTGACCGAGGCCAATGCCGAGGAGTGGGTGCGGATCGCGGCGGGCATCAAGGGGTTGCCCGCCGATTCGCCGCTGCTCGGCGAGGAATGGGTGAGCGGTCCGTATCCGCTGCTGACCGCCACCACCGCGCTGGCGGGCAGCCTCGCCGCGCTGGAGGCGGGACGCAGTCCGGTCGACGGATACGCCATTACCGCCGCGCCCGAAAACCGTTCGGCGGTCAAGGTATTGCCGCACGGCATCTTCGACTGGCTGCTGCTCAATGGTTTCACCGCGGAGGTGTGGACCAAACCGGGTGTGGACGCGAGCACCGTGCGCGCCAAAGCCGGACTGGCACAGCTCGATCCGCAGCGAACCCATGGCATCGGCGTGGTGCTGGGCGCGGGGAACATCTTCTCCATCGCGCCGCTGGACGTGCTGTATCAGCTGTTCGCCTACAACCGGGTGGCGGTGCTGAAGCTGAATCCGGTGACCGATCCGCTGCTGCCGGTCCTCGAGAAAATCTTCGCCCCGGCCATCGAGCGGGGCTTCGTGCGCATTCTGACCGGGGGAGCGGAGGTCGGGAAGGAGCTGGTCGACCATCCCGATATCGCCGCAGTGCACATGACCGGCAGCTCGATCACGCACGACGCCATCGTATTCGGCGGCGGGGCGGAGGGCGCGCAGCGTAAGGCGGCGGGTACTCCGCTCATCGACAAGCCGATCACCAGCGAGCTCGGCGGCATCTCGCCGACCATTGTGGTGCCGGGCAAATGGTCGAAGGCCGATCTGAAGTTCCAGGCCGAGCATCTGGCCACCCAGCGCCTGCACAACAACGGCTACAACTGTGTGGCCTCGCAGGTCGCGGTCATCAGTTCGGACTGGGAGCAGAAGGCCGAATTCCTGGCCGCGGTCCGAGAAGCGTTCCAGCGGGCCCCTGTTCGCACCGACTACTATCCGGGCTCGGCTGCGCGGGTGAGCGCGGCGCGCACCGCCTACCCCGATGCGGAGGCCGTCGGCAGCGACGGTGCCCGGACTCTGATCTTCGGCCTGCACGCCGACGAGGCGGAGGACGCACTGCGCGTGGAGTACTTCGC
Source organism: Nocardia sp. NBC_01327 (assembly GCF_035958815.1). NCBI lineage: Bacteria > Bacillati > Actinomycetota > Actinomycetes > Mycobacteriales > Nocardiaceae > Nocardia > Nocardia sp. NBC_01327. Next base: position 2,111,231 of record NZ_CP108383.1, read on the forward strand.
ACCGGTGTTCGGCGTCATCGAATTGCCCGGCGCCGGAGGCGATTTCCTGCGCGAGGCCGTACAGGCCGCCAATGAGAAGTTCGAGGGCACGCTCGGCGCGAACATCATCGCCCACCCCGCCACCATCAAGTCGCTGGGCGCGGAATTCGACTCGGCGGTCACCGATTTGCGCTATGGCACCATCGGCATCAATGCCTGGACGGCGGTCGGCTATCTCACCGCGCTGGCCAGCTGGGGCGCTTTCCCGGGGCACACGCTCGACAATGTCCAGAGCGGAATCGGCGTGGTGCACAACGCCTTACTGATCGACGATCCGGAACGTACCGTTGTGCGCGGCCCGTTCCGCCCGTCCCCGCGATCGCTCGTGAACGGTGAACTGTCGCTCGCCCCGGTGCCGCCGTGGTTTGTCACCAACCGCACGGGCGTCACCACCGGTCGCCGCCTGACGTACTTCGCGGCCAGCCCGAGCTGGGCCAAGATCCCCGGCATCTTCGCCTCGGCGCTACGCGGCTGAGGACCTGAACGGAGCGGCATGCGGGTCGGTATCGCCGCCGGCCCGCTCCACTTCGCCCGCAGCCTCCGGACTGACCGGTCGGCTGTATACGCTCGGAGGGCGAGGCGAAGGAGTGATCATGCCGAATGACAATGCCGACCTGGTGATTCGTGCGGGAGCGGTGCACACGCTGGTTCCGGGCCAATCCGTGCAGCGGGCGATCGCGATCATGGGCGATCGGATCGTGGCGGTCTCCCCGGACCCGCACGGACTCGGGGACTGGATCGGTCCCCAGACCGTGGTGATCGACAGGCCCGAGGCGACGGTGCTGCCGACCTTCGACGACACCCACACCCACCTGATCATCGCCGGCAACAGCGCCCACGATGTGCCCGTCCACCTGGCGAACGATATTCCGCAGCTGCTCGACATGATTCGCGAGCGCGCCCAGCAGACCCCGCCCGGCCAGTGGATTCGCACCACCGCCAACTGGCAGGAGATCAATCTGCCGGAGCGGCGCTTCCCCACCGCCGATGAGCTGGACACCGCCACCGATAAACACCCGGTATTCCTCATGCGCGGCGGCCACAATGTCGTGGTCAACAATCTCGCGCTGGAGCTGGCCGGAATCACGGCGGAAACCGCCGATCCGGCGGGTGGGCACCTCGGGCGTGCCGCCGACGGCCGTCTCACCGGACTGGTGCAGGACAATGCCATTCCACTCGTGGCGCGACTGCTGCCCGCAGCCACCGCCGAACAGCGGGTCGAGGGCTTGCGCGCGGCCAGCCTCGACTACGCCGCCAAGGGCATCGGCCTGGTGCGTGATGCCATGGTTCCGGTGGACGATCTGGCCATCCTGCGCACGGCCATGGAAACAGGCAACCTCAATGTGCGAGTCCGGGCCATGGCCTCGGCACTGGGCTATTCGACCGTCGAAAGCGTCGACGAGCTCCTGGACCGACTCGAGCCGTGGCGCGACCGCGCCGACCCGTGGTTGTCGGTATGGGGTGTGAAATTCGGCCTCGACGGCGGTATCGAAGCCGGAGCCACCCGCGAGCCCTACGCCTGCGACCACAGCTTCTTCGGCTACCTGACCTGGAAGCCCGAAGTGCTCATAGCCGCCATGGACCGAGTTCTGTTGCGAGGCTGGAAGATCGGCACCCACGCCTACGGCGACCGCGCCATAGAAACCCTGCTGGATGTCTACGCCGAGCTGCAGCGCCGCTACCCCGACCTGCCCGCCGGATCACTGGTCATGGAACACGGTGGCCTGGCTGACGCCGAACTGCGCTCGCGCACAGTACAAATGGGCATCCCCGTAACCATCCAACAGCCACTCCTGCACGACGTAGCCCGTATCGAAGACACCTACTGGGGCCCAGACCGCGTCAACGCCCTCTTCCCCGCCCGCGGCTGGCTGGACCAGGGAGCCCTGGTCACGGGAGGCTCCGACTACCCCGTAGGCCGCTACGGCGCCATGCGCTCAGTCTGGGGCATGGTCACCCGCCAGACAGTCACCGGAGTACGAGGCCCAGAACACGCCATCACCACCGCCGAAGCAATCGCCCTCCACACCACCAACCCCGTTGCCTTCCTGGCCGATTCAGATTCCCGAGGCTCCCTAACCCCAGGCCGCCTAGCCGACCTAACAATATGGAACCTAGACCCCACCACCGCCACCCCAGAACAACTACAAGACCTGAACCCCACCCACACAATCATCGGCGGCCGCCAAATCCACCACCCCACCTAACCCCGCCCCACCCCTAGACCGCAGATCCACCAAAAACCAAGCGACTCCAGGTCTTTCGCGTTTTGTTCTCGAGAACGGCACCACAGCCGGTCGACTCAGCCGGTACCGCACAGCCCCTCCCAACTGCGGAAGGTAAACCGGGTACCCCTCCCCACGTGCCCAGCACGGCCATCTCGGGCTTTGCCCGCACCCCCGTGCTGACCAACCCTGCCCGGGAGGCAAGAAACCCAGGTGCACCGACCGTTTCGGCATAGAAACCATCGGCCACCGGGGACGGAACAGCGGGTGTCTCAGCGGCACAACGGTTATCGGGTCTGTGCCATACGGATACCTGCTGTGCGGTCGGCGAGAAGCGCTGTGTGGTGCCCGCTTCAGGTGGTTTCGAGGCCGAGATGAGGTCGGTGCACCTGGGTTGCGTGCGTCGAGAGGCGGTGTTCGGGTTTCTGGGTGCGGGCAGGGCCCGAGATGGCAGTGCTGGTGACGTCGGATGGGGTACCCGGCTTACCTTCCGCAGCAGGGAGGTACCTGCGGTACCGGCGGGGTCGACCGGCTGTGGTCCGGTTTCAAAGACAAATACGAAAAGACGAAGAACCCGAAAGACCAAGACAGGCAACGGCTTGTAGCACCGTCAGGACCAGCCTGACGGTGTCTACAAGGGGGTGGCCCGCCTATTCGCGGACGGGGGTGGGGGTGGTTTTGCGGGCGTCGAGCCAGGCTTGCCGCCGTTCGCGTTGTGCCCGTTCGCGAGTGCGGATCTGGTTCAGGGCACCGGCCATCACCTCACCGGTGTGGTGCATGTGATTGACCTGCGGGGTCCCGGTCGGGTCGATATGGGTGGGGGCGATCCACCCGGTCCGGCCCGGGAAGGGTGTGTCTTCGCCCATGACGATGGTTTTCCAGCCGCCGGGACCGTCGTGGATCATGGCGTGGCACCCATCGCACGCCAAGGTCAGGTTGTCGATATCGGTACGCCCGCCCTCGGCCCACCCGGTGACATGATGGGCCGCGGACACCGACGCGGGGGCACTGCACCCGGGGCGGGTGCAGCCCTTGTCGGAGGCGATCAACGCCAGTCGTTGTGCGGGACTGGCCAACCGGTCCCGGCCTCGCCCCAAATACAGGGGCATTCCGGCCTTGTTCAGCACCACCAGCAGGGGCCGGGTTCCGGCAGCAAGTTCCAGGGCTTGCGCGATGGTCAGGGTGCCCCGGTCGCGGTGGTCGCGATCCCGGCACCCCGCTCCACATCCTCGAGGCGCATGGTGATGATCGCCTCGACCGGCAGGCCGCGGTGGGAGCCGAGTTTGGGGCGGTCGAGCTGAAACCGCAGCACCGCCAGCAACGCATCGTGGTTGCGTTGCGCGGCCGAGCGGGTATCACGCTCGGCGGCAGCCTTGAGTTTGGTCCGGTCGAGGGTGCGGTCGGCGACCTTCGGGCTGTCCGGATCAGCGGGGTTGCACATACCCGGGCGGGCGAACTTGGCCAGCAAGGGTTCCAGGACTTCCCGCAGCGGTTCGGTGATCTCCCCGATCAGCGGGGACATGGCGTCGGCACGCTTACGCCCCAGGGTGAGCCCGCGCATGCGGTCGCGGTCCTTGTCCTGGGTCAAGGTGCCGTCCGGATCGATGTGCGCCAGGATGATCTCCCCGAGATCGATCAGTTTGTCCGGGCTGCCGGTACGCGCGTAGGTGGTCAAAACGTCCTGCGCGAGGTCTTTCTGGCCCGGGTCGGCGGCGCACGGGATGCGCTTGAGGACCTGCGTGATCCGGCGCACGTGATCGACCGAGATCGCCCCGGCCCGTTGGGCTTCGGCGACATACGCCAGTTCCGGTTCCAGGTCCCCACCCAGGGCTGGTTGCGGGCTCAGTTGCTTGGCAGCGTTGACCCGCGAGGCGGCGTCGGCGTGGGACAACCGCAGGGTTTGTTCGAGGAATTTGATCGGGGAGGTTGATCCGGCGCGGGCGGCCAGGGAGCGGGTGCAGGTTTCGGTGACGAAGCGGTGTTTGACGGCTTCGAGTTTGCGCATGCTGGTCTCGACCTCGCCCATGAGCGTGATGAATTGTTCGTCGCACAGGGGGGTGAGGGAGGTGTTGAGGAGGTTTTCCACGGCGGTATCGAGTGCGTGTGCACTCGATACGATTGTGGTTTCTGCCCCCGGATTCATGCTTCTATTCTACCGTCGGGGAACGGGATCGAACAGGTGAATTGTGTTGTGATATAAGGATATTCAGACTGGCGGACCGTCCAGCATCTTTTCTCGTTCTTGTTCTTTTGTTCTTTGCTAGCCTTGGTTCCGAGCACTTCAACAGCAACGGGAGGTCCACGACCATGCAGCTATCACAGGAACAACTCGTGGATCTGGTCGGTGAAAAAGCTTCGGCGGCAGCGGCGTTCGGTGAGCCTGTCACCGCCGACGGCATTACTGTCATTCCGGTTGCCCGTGCATCCCTCGGATTCGGTGGTGCGTCCGGCAGCGTCGGCGGAGGTACCGAGGTGCGGCCGCTCGGCTATATCGAGATCCGCAATGGGGTGGCCCGTTATCGGCCGATTCGGGATACCCGGACCCGTATCCTTCTGCCACTCACCGCGATTGCCGCCGGATTCGCCGCACCGTGGCTGATTCGCTCGGTGAACACGGTGCGCAGCATCGGAATTCGTCGCCGGTCTGGTGCCGAGTAGCTGCGCTACTTCGTGCTCTCGGCCAGGTCGATCAATCGCGCTCGCACCAGTTCCGGGCGTTCGTCGACGATGAAATGGCCGCAGCCGCTGACACCTTCGAAGGTGTAGTCGTCGGCTCGTGCGGTGGCGGGGTCGGCGAGCGAGAAGTGTACGGCCGCATCGTTGATTCCGAAGAGGGCGCGGATCGGGATGGTTCCGCGCCGGCGCTCGGGGGTGCGTGCGGTGGCGGGGATTTCCTTCAGCCAGAAGGTTCGGTAGGTGTCGGTGGCGGCTCGGGCGCAGACCGGATCGCGGAAGCGGTCGGCGAAGATCTGGACCATCTCGGGGCTTACGGCATTGCGGTCGGTCATGGCGGAGCGGATCAGCCATGGCAGGAAGCCGGTTCGCTGTTGTACGGGGACACCGGCAATGGCGATCAGGGGCTGATAGGTCAGGAATCGCCACAGCTGTCGCGAGACCACGCGGGTCGGCACCCAGGGGTGCGCCATATTCATCGCGAGGTAGCCGGAGAATCGGTCCGGCTCGCGCAGCACCATGCGGTATCCGATGAAGGCGCCCCAGTCGTGGCCGCCGAGCAGCACCCGCTCCACGCCCAGCTCGTCGAGCAGTGCGAACAGATCCGAGGCCACGTCCTCCTTGGCCCAGCGGTGCGGCGCGGGGCCGGACCAGCCGTAGCCGGGCAGGTCGGGGGCGATGATGCGCAGGCCCGCAGGCGGATCCGCCAGGAGGTCGCGGTACGCGTAGTGGTGCTGCGGCCATCCGTGCAGCAGGAGCACGGGGCGTCCATCGGGGTCGCCGCTCTCGGTCACATGGAATCGGACGCCGCGCGCTTCGACGAACGACCTTCGGACTCCGGGTAGGGCAGGCGGCTCGGAAAGGACGACACCGGTGGATTCAGCCATACGGTCACGGTAGCCGGGCGTGTGGTGTGCCGGAATGCGTATATGGCGGCGATCTTGCACGTAACCTTGCAAAGAGAGTCTCCGGTCCGGCAGGCCGCTGATCCGAAAGGCCGTGCGTGGATCGACGACTAGTGCTCGAGTTGATCTCCATTCCGCTGTTCACCGGCGTTATCGGGTACATCACCAACTGGACCGGCATTCTGATGTTGTTCGAGCCCATCCGGTTTCACGGTTTCCGGCTGCCGGGGCTGCGGTGGGTATTTCCGTATCTGCCGCGCCGCATTCAGGTGCTGCCGCTGCTGTCGCACGACGGGCGGATCGGCTGGCAGGGGATTGTGCCGTCGCGGGCCGAGAAAATGGCCAGTATCGCCGTGGACAAGGGGCTGTCCAAGCTCGGGAATATGTCGGACTTCTATCGGGAGCTGGACCCGGACAGCATTGCCGATCAGCTCGTTCAGCTGACCAGGCCGCAGATTCCGGCCATGGTCGCCCGCGTGATGGAGCGGCGGAATCCGCAATTGTGGTTCAACCTGCCCGAGCCCGCGCAGGAGCTGGTGTATCGCCGTGTCGCCGACCAGCTTCCCGAAAGCGCGCACACCATCACCACGACGATCGGCGAGCATATCGAGGAGCTGATCGACCCCAAGTGGATGACGATCCGCCACCTCACCGAACATCCCCGGCTGATCAACCGCATCTTCCGGGAAATCGCCGCGTCCGAACTGCGGTTCATGAAGAACTTCGGCTTCTACTTCGGCTATCCGATGGGCTTCGTCCTCGTCGCGATCCTCCACTACTGGCCGTACTGGTGGATCCTGCCGCTGGGCGGCGTGATCATCGGCTATGTCGTGAACTGGGTCGGCATCACCATGATCTACGAACCGCTGCACCCGAAGTGGTGGGTGCCGTGGCGGCAGGGGCTGCTGCTCAAGCGCCGCAATGAGATCGCGGACGGCTATGCCGAAATCATTGCGGGCGAGGTCATGACGCCGCGCAATCTGGCCCGCGAACTGCTCACCGGACCGCGATCGGACCGCACGGCGGCCATGCTCGAATCGGTGCTAGGCGCCTCCATCGACAAGGCGGCGGGTCAGGCCAAGCCGGCGGTTCGCTTCTCGCTGGGACGCTCCGGCTACGACCAGATCAAATCCGATGCGGCCCCGGAGCTCATGAGCCTGGCCAAGGTGGCCTTCGCCGACCCCAGCTTCCTGTCCACTCAAACCGTCCGCATTCGCGACTTCGTGGCTACTCAGATGCGCACGCTCGACCGCCGCGATTTTGTCGACCTGCTGCGCTCGGCCACCCGCCAGGACGAATGGCTGCTGTTCGTGCACGGCGCAGCACTCGGTGTGGTCGGCGGGCTAATCCACCTGGCGATCTTCCCGGTGTGAACCTCGGGGCCGTGGGATCGGTCAGGGCCGCGGGGTTATCAGCTCACGGGTGAGCGCGTCCAGCGTGCGGGCCGCCGTGGGATCGAAAGCCCGTCCGGTGACATTGATTCGCCTGCCCTCGATGACCGCGGTCAGCGGATCGGCGGGCGGATTGTCGACCAGTTCGAAGATGGGCGCGGCGGCCACCGGAATCGGTTTGCCGTAGCGCCGCAGATTGGCCACCATCAGCTCGGTGGCCCGGTCGTAGTCGCCGATCTGCGCGGTGGCCGTGACGCCGGGATGGACCAGCACATAGCGGGTCTTGCCGGTGGGGTACTGCTGCACGAAGGCGACGCCGAGCAGATCGTTGAGCTTGCCGCCCTGGCCGAGCGCACCGCCACCGGTGTAGTGCTGGGTGAGCTGAATATCGTTCCAGGACACCGCGGAAAGATCGCCGCCCGGGCCCGCCACATTGACGATGACCGGCCGGGCGGCGCGCTCCAGATTCTCGTGGAGTTCATGGCCGAACAGGAAGCGGCTGAGATAGAAATGCGCGAAGGTCGCTTCGATTCCGTCCTCGGTTTCGGCGCGGTTCGAGCGAAAGAATCTGGCGCACAACACCAGTGCGTCGATGACGGGATAGCTGTCCCGAAGCTCGTCCAGGACAGCCCGGTTCTGCGCAAGCGAGCCGAGGTCGGCGGGCAGGAACACCCCGTGGCCGCCTGCCCGCTCGAGGAAAGCCTTGCCCTTCTCGGCATTTCGGCCGATCACCACGACCCGGTCACCCCGCTCGGCGTACGCCTGAGCGAGGTAGCGGCCGATCCCGTCGGTGCCGCCGGTGATCACGATCGTCCTCATCGCCGGCATGCCTCGAGTGTAGTCCTGCGCGCGAGTGCCGACTCCGCTATACGGGCACGATGGTGGCGACGATGGTTTTGATCGAATCGTCCGGAATGACGAAGGTTTCGGTGATGTCCACCGTCGCCAACCGCACCCCGAGGAGGCCGGAGTCCAGCAGATAGCGGGTCGTCACCAGATCCCCGTCCTGGGACATCCGAAGATCGTGGATGCCCTGGATCACCGAATACTGCACGCCGTGATTGAGATCCTCCGTCAATTGCGGTCCGGAGTAACCGGTTTGCAGTCCGGCCTCGACGCGCGTCGCATCGGGCGTGAATTTCACCGCGCTGGCATTGTGTGAAACCAGGGCGTCGATATAGGCGCGCGCCATCGCCTCCTTCGGGGTGATCGCGTAATCCGCCTCTGCCGCAGCGATTCCCGACCCGGCGACGAGCGCCGCCGCCACCGTTGTCGACAAAACTGCAACTCGTTTCAGTTCCATCCGCTCATCCTGGCGTAAACACCGCAACCTCGCAGCGGATCCGGCCACGCCATCATGACGAAACGGCCGAACAACGTGCGAACAGCGGATAAGGCGCGATTGCCCGGCCGCCGGGATTCATAATCTGAGCTATGCCGAAGCCGTGCCTACTCCTGCAGTTGCGGCCCGAGACGGCGGCCGCGGACGACGAGTACCAGGCCATTCTGCGCATTGCCGGACTGGACGCCGACGAGGTGGTGCGGGTGCAGATGGACCGCGGCTTCCCCGAGGTCGTCCTCGATGAATTCGCGGCGGTCATCGTGGGCGGCGGGCCGAGCAATGTCGGCAGCCCTCCGGAGCGTAAGTACGAGTACCAGCGCAGGTTCGAGCCCAAACTGCGCAAGGTGCTCAGCGAAGTGGTCGAGCGGGACTTCCCGTATCTGGGCGCCTGCTACGGATTGAGCATTCTGGCGGACGTGCTGGGCGGGCGGGTCAGCGATGAGCGGTACGGGGAGAAGACCGGCGCGCAAACCATCGAATTGACCGATCTGGCGCGCGAGGATCCGCTCATGCACGATCTGCCGCAGACCTTTCGGGCCTTTGCCGGACATAAAGAAGCCTGCCAGGGCACGCCTCCGGGAGCGGTACTGCTGGCGCGCTCGGCGAATTGCCCGGTGCAGATGATCCGGGTCGGCGAGCATGTGTACGCGACGCAGTTCCATCCCGAACTGGACGGTGACGGCCTCGCGGTGCGGATCGAAATCTACCGGCACTCAGGCTATTTCGATCCGGACGAGGCCGATGCCCTCACCGAACTCGGTCATCGGGAATCGGTGCCGGTCCCGGGCGAGATCCTGCGCAGATTCACCGCCCGCTACCTCCGCTAGCGTTTCACCACCCGGGCCGGTCGCCGTGTTTGAGGCGGTAGGTGTTCTCCACGATCGCGCGCGTGAGGGCCCGCTCGGGCGGGGTCTGGGCGCGGCGGGGTGAGTGGATGAGGATGAACTCGATACTGGACGGCCGTGGTTCGGGCAGCCCCGATACCGGGTACAGGTCCGGGGGCAGCAGGCTCTCGCTGTGCACGACGTACCCGAGTCCGGCCAGGACGGCGGCCCGAAGTCCCAACTGCCCCTTGGTGGTACACGTGATCCGGTAGTCCAGCCCCGCGTGCTCCAGGGCGGCGAGCGCGGATTCCCGCGACAGCCCGGGCGGGGGATAGGTGACGATCGGCACCGGCCGGGTGAGATCGGGGACGGCATCGGCCGGACCCGCCCAGACGAAACGGTCCTCGAACACGAGTTGCCCGTGCCGGGTGCCGGGCCGGCGTTTGACGAAGGCCAGATCGAGGCGGTCGGCGCGCAGCTCGGCGTGCACCTCATCGCTGAGCCCGATATTCAGTTCCAGATCCACCTGCGGATAGGCGCGGCGGAACTCCAGCAGAATGGACGGCAGGGCCTGGGAGACCAGATCCTCCGAGACGCCGAAGCGGATCCGGCCGCTCAATTGCTCGCCGTCGAAGAAGCGCACCGCCTCGTCGTGCGCGTCCACAATGGTGCGGGCGAAGCGCACCAGGGCCGCGCCGTCGGTGCTGAGGGTGACCGAATGGGTATCGCGGACGAACAGTTCGCGGCCGAGCGCGGATTCGAGCTTCTTCACATGCCCGCTGACCGTCGGCTGTCGCAGGCCCAGCTGGCGGGCGGCCTGGCTGAAGCTGCGGTAGTGCTCGACGGCGAGGAAGCTGCGCAGCAGTACGGGGTCGAGCATGTGCTGGTCCGCCTATCGCGATATGTGATAGCGAATATAGCTCATATCACGTTCCGCAATGCCCTGCGGCTCCGTAGCGTCGCGGTTTGTGAAGGTGCTGAGCAAGTTCCACATCGACGGATTCATTCTCGGTCTGCTGAGCATGGTGGTCCTGGGCGCGGTACTGCCCGCCTCCGGCGCGGCCGCCGACGTCCTGGGCTGGGTCACCAAGGTCGCCATCGCCCTGCTGTTCCTGCTCTACGGCACGCGGCTCTCGCCCGCCGAGGCGTGGGCCGGGCTGCGGCACTGGCGACTGCATCTGACGGTGCTCACCGTGACCTTCGTAATCTTCCCGCTGCTCGGCTTCGGACTGTGGCTACTTGGCCGTGGATTCCTGCCGTCGGACCTGCGCACCGGCGTCCTGTTCCTGTGCCTGGTGCCGTCCACCGTGCAGAGCTCCATCGCCTTCACCTCGATCGCGCGCGGCAATGTGGCCGCCGCCATGGTCAGTGCGTCGGCCTCGAATGTGCTCGGCGTCGCGCTCACCCCGCTGCTCGTCGTGCTGCTCATGACCACCAGCGGTGAGGTGCACATCGGCGCGGGCGCGATCATCGCGATCCTGACCCAGCTGCTGGTGCCGTTCCTGGTGGGGCAATTGCTGCGCCCGCTGGTCGGGCCGTGGCTCGCGCGGCATCAGCCGATCGTGAAGAACGTCGACCGCGGCTCGGTGCTGCTCGTCGTCTACACCGCCTTCAGTGCGGGCACAGTGGAGGGCATCTGGCAGGCGGTGCCGCCCTGGCGCATTGCCGAGGTCGCGGTGATCTGTGCTGTTCTGCTGGCAGCCGTGCTGACCATTACCGGTGGCCTGGGCACACTGCTGGGCTTCGCACTGGCGGACCGGATCGTGGTGACCTTCGCCGGTTCGAAGAAGAGCCTCGCCTCCGGGCTCCCGATGGCGGCGGTGCTGTTCGGCGGGCAGTCGACCGCGCTGATCGTGCTGCCGCTCATGATCTTCCATCAGATTCAGCTGATCGTCTGCGCCTTCCTCGCGCCGCGATTCGCCCGCAAGGCCGAGGTCGACACCGAATTGTCGGACTCTACTGTCGGCCAACCCATTTCGGGTGATACTCGAGAATCTCACCCGGTGGGCGCCTCCGCGGCGGGATAGTGGGGGCAGTCGAGTGAGAGTTGGTACGCGCGGTGTTGAAGCGGGTCCCGTCCGGTAGGCGTTGGCGCCTGCTGGCCGTTGTCGCAGTGGTGGTGGTTGTGGTCGGTGGTATCGCCGGTTTCCTGCGCGCGGGGCCCGGGCCCTCGCATGCCGCGGCGCAGCCGCTCGCGCTGGAAGTGACTGCGCCGCAGACGGTGCTGTCCTATCGGGCGCCGATCACGCTGCGCGGCAAGGCGACCGGCGCGAAGAGCGTGGCGGTCGGCGGCCAGTCCGTCACCCCGGGCCCCGACGGTTCGTTCGAGGTCACGCTGCCGCAACTGCCGGTCGGCGCGGCGGTGGTCGCGACGGATGCCGACGGCAAGACGACGACCCAGCCCATCACCACACGCGCCGAGGTGCCGCGGATTCGCGCGGTGCACGTGACCGCGTATGCCTGGGCCTACCAGCCCATGCGCGACGATGTGCTGAATATGGCGCGGGAGGGGCGGATCGATACCGTCCAGCTCGATATCAAGGATGAGGACGGCGTGGTCGGCTACGACTCGCAGGTGCCGCTCGCCCGTGCGTCCGGGGCGTCGGCGGGCATCTACGACGCCGGATCCGCGCTGAAGACCCTGCACGATATGGGTATTCGAGTGGTCGGCCGGATCGTGGCCTTCCGCGATCGCACCATGGCGGAATGGGCCTGGCACTCCGGGCATCCGGACTGGGTCATCCAGAACCCTTCGGGGCAGCCGTATTCCAGCGGCTACGGGTCCATCGCCTTCACCAATTTCGCCAGCCCCGACATGCGCCGGTACAACATCGATCTCGCCGCCGAGGGCGCGCGGCTGGGGTTCGACGACATCATGTACGACTACATTCGCCGCCCCGACGGACCGCTGTCGAATATGGTCTTCCCCGGCCTCACGGTGCCCCCGAGCGTCTCCATCGCCGACTTCCTGCACGAGAGCCGCGATCCGGTCCGGGCCGCGGGCGCCTTCCAGAGCGCGGCGGTTTTCGGTATCGCCGCGACGCGACCGGACGAGATCGCCCAGGACATTCCGCTCATGGCGCCCAATCTCGATTACGTCGCGCCCATGCTCTACCCCTCGCACTGGAATGCCGGTGAGTACGAGGTGGCGAATCCCAATGCGCAGCCCTACGACATCATTTTCCGCTGCCTGCAGGATTTTCAGCGCCAGGTCCAGGGCACCGGAGCCGAGATCGTGCCGTGGCTGCAGGACTTCAGCCTGGGGGTGACCTACGGCGATGCCCAGGTCCGCGCGCAGATCGCCGCGGCCGCGGCCCAGGGCATCCCGAGCTTCTTCCTGTGGAATGCCGCGGTGAGCTACCACTCCGGCGCGCTGGACCCGGCCTGATCGGCTTTCTCCGGGCGGCGGGGGATAGTAGCGGGTAGATAACCAACCGGTCGGAACCCGCAGGGAGTGATCATGAGCAGCCCCGAAAAGCAGTCAATCCTCGCCCGCGTCTCGCCCACTCAGTGGGTGGCACTGGCGCTGACCGTGCTGGCCGTCGTCTTCGTCGCCGAGAACCGCACCAAGGTCTCCATCGAATTCCTGCTGCTCACCATTAGCTCACCGATGTGGCTGGTGCTGTTGGTGCTGTTCGTGGTCGGCTGGCTCGCGGGCCTGCTCACCGCCCGCCAGCGCCGCCGGTCCCGCTGACTGTCCGATAGACCAGGTGGTTCCGGGGCGGGGCGCTCAGCCGCGGCTCATCAGTTTGGTGAGCGTAGCGGTGTCGGTGGTGCGGGAACCACCCGCGAAAGCCAGTGTGGCGTAAGAGCGTTCGGCTGCCTCGGGGTGACCGGTGCCGCAGGCGTCGGTCACCAGGACAGGGAGGTAGCCGAGGTCGGTGGCATGGCGGACGGTGGGTTCTATGCCTACCTCCAGAGCAATGCCGGCGATGGCGAAACTGTCGATTCCCAAGTCGCGCAGGGCGATATCCAGCGGGGTCGCGGTGAAGGCCGACATGGTGATCTTGTCGAAGACGATCTCGTTCGGGCCCGGGGTGAGCTCGGGCGTCAGCTGATACTGCGGTGAGCCCTGCGGGAACGCGGCATGCACCTCGTTCACGCTGTCCACGTGCTGCCACTCCATGGCGGTGCGCAGTTGGGCGACGCCCGCCGCGGCCACCGGGATCGACATGTGCCGGGTGTAGAAGATCCGGAAACCGTTCTCCCGCGCGGTATCTCGCAGTCTGCGGCAGGATTCGACAATGCGGTCGCCGTCGGGGAGCTGGCGGACGATCCCGACCTGCATGTCATAGATCAGCAGCGCCATGCGCGCCGGATCGCAGGCCTCCTCGACGGTCTGCGGAATGGTCAGGCCGTAGGCGTATTGCACGTCGGCCTCACTTGGTCCGGTCGTAGGGCTCGGCCACATCCACGGCCGGATCCATCAGCGCCTCGAGCGGCAGCGGGGCCATGACCGGGACGTAGGTCCACTCCAGGAAACCCTTTTTGGTGAGCGGGAAGTCGTCGATATACCGCTTGGCCTCATCGACGCTGTCCACCTCGAACACGATCACCACACCGGGTTCGTCGGCGCGCGCGTAGTTCTCGCGCACAATGCCGGCCTTCCAGAGTCGCCACACATTGGCGACCTCCTCGGGCAGGAACGGGGTGATGGTCTCGAGGGTGACGCCGGGCTTGAATCGGTCGAAAGTAATGACCTTCATGTGTGGTGAACTCCGTATTCGCGGATCGTGCCGCGGCCGTGCGCCGCAGTCCAGAATCCATGGAAGCCCGATGATTACAGTGTTACAAGAACGCACTTTTCGGTAAGTACCGGAGGCCAGACATGCCCGTGAAGCGCTACTACTGCCCGGTCGAGGTGACCGTCGACCTGATCGGCGGCAAATGGAAGCCGGTGATCCTGGCACACCTCAAAGAGGGTGTGCGCCGCTACGGGGAGTTGCGCCGGCTGATGCCGAGCACCAGCGAGAAGATGCTGATTCAGCAGCTGCGCGAACTGGAGGCGGCCGGGCTGGTGCGGCGCACCGCCTTCGATACCGTCCCGCCTCAGGTCGAGTACGACCTGACCGAGGAGGGCTGGAGTCTGGTGCCCGTGCTGACCGCCCTCTACGAGTGGGGCGAGAAGCGGTGTGAGCGAACCGGCATCGCGGTCGAACTGCCACGGTGACCATCTGGCCGTAGCATTCGGACCTGTCGCGCCCTCGCAGGAGAGTCAACGTGGAGTCGAAAATGCCATCCGCACCGTTGTTCACCCGCTTCGTCGCACTGGGGGACAGTCAGACCGAGGGGATCGGTGATCCCGACGGTCAGGGCGGGCACCGCGGCTGGGCGGATCGGCTGGCGGGCACCCTCGCCACCGTGAGTCCCGGTCTGCACTATGCCAATCTGGCCGTGCGCGGCCGCCGGGCGGCGCAGATCCGCGCGGAACAGCTCGGTCCCGCGCTCGCGCTGCGCCCGGACCTCGCCGCGGTGGTGGCGGGCATGAACGATGTCATCCGGCCCCGCTTCGATCAGGCCGCGGTGCTCGCCGATATCGAGGCGATGTTCGCCGCCCTCACCGGTGTCGGGGCTCGGGTCATCACCTTCACCTTCCCGGATATCGGCAGTGTCGCTCCGGTGGTGCGGCCGCTCTCGGGCCGGGTGCGGGCGTTGAACGAGCGCCTGCGCGCACTGGCCGCCCGGCACGAGGTGACGCTGGTCGATTTCGAGCCGGTTCCGGCCACCGTGCATCGGAATGCGTGGGCGGAGGATCGGCTGCATCTGAGTCCGCTCGGGCATACGCTCGTGGCCCGCGCGGTCGCCGACACCCTCGCGCTGCCCGGATCCGATGCCGAGTGGCGGCAGCCGCTGCCACCGCTCGAACGCACCCTGCCCGCCGTGCTGACCGATGAATTGCGGTGGGCCTCTCGGCATCTGGCGCCCTGGGTGGGACGCCGCCTGCGCGGTGAGTCCTCCGGTGACGGTGTGGTCCCGAAGCGACCGGATATGACTCCCGTCTGAGCTCTCGCTCAGCCGCGTACGCCAAATTTTTCACGCTGCATGTGACGGGGTAGACAGTCCGCGGACCATCTGAAAAGATCTCTTACCAATAAGGGTAGGAGGGCGGAAACATGAACGTGCGCAAAGGTGGGCGCGTCTTGGTCGTGGCTGTCATGGCGATAGCGGGAGCGTGGACCGGTTTCGGTTCGGTGGCGGCGGCGCCGGAGGTGCAGCCGGCCGATATTCGAATCGAACCGGCGCCCGCGCTCACGCTGCCACCGGAATTGGATGACTTCTATCGCCCGGCGGCGGGTGTGGTCGCGGCGGCGCAGCCCGGCGAAATTCTGCGGGTGCGGTCGATCAATCCCGCGTTCTTCGGTGTGCTGCAGCTGAATATCGATGCGTGGCAACTGCTCTACCGAACCACCAATAGTCATGGTGAGCCCATTTCCACGGTCACCACGATTCTGCGTCCGCGGGGGGAGGCGCCGCAGGGCGGGCGCAAGCTGCTGTCCTATCAGATCGCCGAGGACAGTGCGGCGCAGTATTGCGCGCCGTCCTATGTGATCCAATCCGGTGCTATTCCGGCCGATTACGTCAATGCGGCCGAAACCCTCATCCCCATTGCCGCGGGTGTCGGGCAGGGCTGGACCGTCGCACTGCCGGACTACGAGGGTCCGAATTCGGCGTACGGGGCGTCGCGGATGAACGCGCAGGCCACGCTGGACGGTATTCGTGCCGCGGAGAATTTCGAGCCCGCGCAGCTGATCGGCCCCGGCACTCCGGCCGCGCTGTGGGGATACTCGGGCGGCACCATTCCCAGCTCGTTCGTCCCGGAGATCAAGGACAGCTACGCGCCGGAGTTGAATATCGTGGGCGCGGCCTCGGGCGGCGTGGCTCCGGCCGATTTCGCAACCGTGGTGCGGCACAACAATAATGGCGTCTACGCGGGCCTCATCTCGGCCGCCTTCACCGGGATCGCGACCGAATATCCGGAGATGCAGCGCGTGCTGACCGAACGCGTCGATCTGCTCGGGCAGTTCGTGCTGGCGTCGAAGAAGGTGCTGTGCCATCCGGAGGGTGCGTCCCTGTTCCCCGGATTCAATTACCTGGGCACGTTCCAGGGCGCGGATCCACTGCAGCTGCCCGAGATTCGGCAGGCGATCGCGGACAATACGCTGGGACAGCGCACTCCGACGGTGCCGATCTACTTCTACCACGCGCAGAACGACGAGCTGATTCCCATCGGCGGCACCGATGCGATCATCGACAAGTACTGTGCCGAAGGCGCTCCCAGCGTCACCTACGTGCGTGAGTTCGCGGCCGAGCACATCTCCGGTGTACTCACCCACCTGCCCGGGGCCTTCGATTGGCTGCGGGATCGCCTCGACGGTGTCGCCGCACCGGCGGGATGTTCGATCACCAGTCCGACCACCACGGTGACGGATCCGCAGTTCGCGCAGGCGCTCTCGGAGATCCTGCCGCCGCTGGCCCAGGTCCTGGTCGGGCAGGCCATCGGGCGTACGAGCTAGGTCGTGAGCTGCCGTTTGCGCAGGGCGGAGGCGTCCCGCGCAATAGGTAGGATCAGCCGATGGCGCGACAGCGGGACGATACGAGTATTCGTCGCAATTACGGTGGACTGTCCAGCGAGGAGCGGGCGGCGCAGCGGCGGGAACGACTGCTCGAGGCGGCGCTGGAATTATTCGGCACCCAGGGTTATGCGGCGTCCCCGATCGAGCGATTGTGCACCGAAGGCGGTATTTCCACCCGCAGCTTCTACGAGGAAATGGGAAGTCGCGAAGCGCTATTGATCGCATTGGTCGATCAGATCACCTCGCGGGCGGTCCAGCGGGCACTGGAGGTGCTCGCGAATGTGCGTGATCAACCGCTGACCGTTCAGGTCGCGGAATGCGTTCGCGCCTATCTCGAGGTCACCTGTCACGACCGGCGCTCGGCGAAGGTCTGCTATGTCGAAGTGATCGGAGTCAGCTCCGCGGTGGAGGATTGGCGGCGGGAAAAGCGCCTGCTCATCTCCGGAATGCTGGCGCGGGAGGCCGAGCAGTCGGCCGCGCGCGGTGAGATAGCCGAGCGGCGGTTCGACCTGTTCGCGCTGGCGATTATCGGTGCGATCAATTCACTGGCCCAGGAGCTGGTGCAGACCACCGATCCGGGCACCGAGATCACACTCGATGAAATCTGCGATGAGATCGCATATCTCGTGAATTACGGGCTGTCCGCAAGCTGAAAACAGCTGGTCGATTTTCGACGGGCTGAACGCTGAAGATCATCTGAAAAGAAATCTTGCCCAATTGGATCGAATCTCCTACAGTCGTATTCGGTTCATCTCGTTCGAGGTGAGTGAATGATTCTCTGGACGGAGTGTTCATGCCCTCCCTCGGTAGCGCGATCCGCGCGGCGGCGGTCAATCTGCATTCGATAGGCGTGCTCCAGCGCGCAGGAGTGATCGATCTGCGCGCGCCCGCCCGGACCGTGCGCACCGCCCGGGCGGTCCGGGACTACGGCACCCTCGCCGGGCCGGTGCACAGCGCCGCCCGGCGTGAACCGGACCGGGTGGCGGTCATCGATGAGCGCGGCGCACTGACCTATCGGGACCTCGAACTCCGCGGCAATGCACTCGCGAGGGGATTCGCGGCGCGCGGCATCGGTCCGGGCAGTACGGTCGCCACCCTCGTCCGGGACAGTCGCGAACTCGTCGACACCATGCTCGCCGCCGGCAAGGTGGGCGCACGGCTGGTACTGCTCAATACCGGATTCGCCGCACCGCAGCTGGCCGATGTCGCGGCGCGGGAAGGGGTGAATGTCATTGTGCACGACCAGGAATTCACCCCGCTGGTACGGATCTTGCCGCCGGATATCCATCGGGTACTGGCGCAGCACGACGGCGGCGGGACGCTGACCGTAGATGAGCTGATCGCCGCGAACGACAGCGCGGAACTGCCGCCGCCGGCATCGCAGGGTGGGTTCGTACTGCTGACCGGCGGGACCACCGGCACGCCGAAGGGGGTGCCGCGCGAGGTGCGATCACCGCTGGCGGCCGCGGCCTTCCTGGAGCGGATTCCACTGCGGCGCAATCAGACTCTCGTGCTCGCCGCGCCGCTGTTCCACGGTACCGCGCTGAACCAATTCATCATGTCGCTGGTGCTGGGATCAACGGTGGTGCTGCGCAGCCGATTCGACGCCGAGGCGACCCTGGCGGCGGTGGCCGAGCATCGGGCGAGCGTGCTGGTGCTGGTGCCGACCATGCTGCGGCGCATTCTCGATCTCGGCCCGCGGGTCCTGACCGAGCACGATACCTCCGGTCTGCGTGTGATCTTCAGTGCCGGGTCCGCGCTGCCCGCGGCGCTCGGTGATGCGGCCACCGTCGCCTTCGGCGAGGTGCTCTACAACTTCTACGGCTCGACCGAGGTCGGCGTGGCAACCATTGCCACACCGCGGGATTGGCGGGCCGCCGCCGGAACCGTCGGCAAGCCGCCGACCATGTGCACGGTCCGGCTCTACGACGAGGAGGGCAACCTCGTCACCGAACCGGGCAGGCGCGGAACCGTGTACGTGCGCAGCATGCTCTCGTTCCGCGAATACTCCGGTGGCGGCGGCAAGAACAGCATCGGCGGCCTGCTCTCCTCCGGCGACGTCGGGCACTGGGATGCGGGCGGCCGCCTGTTCATCGACGGCCGCGATGACGACATGATCGTCTCCGGCGGTGAGAACGTCTTTCCGGGCGAGGTCGAGGAGCTGCTGTACGCCCACCCGGAGATCGCGGAGGCGGCGATCGTGGCCGTGCCCGATGCCGAATTCGGCCAGCGGCTGGCGGCATTCGTGGTCCGGCATCCGGGTGCGTCGCTGGATGCCGAGGCGGTCCGGGCGTATGTCCGGGCCAACCTGGCGCGCTTCAAGGTGCCGCGTGATGTCGAGTTCGTCTCGGAGCTACCGCGCACGAATACCGGCAAACTGCTGCGCCGTCAGCTCGAAACCCAGTGAACAAGAAGAGAACACATCAATGAAGATGCCAGGCAGGTTCTTCGCCGTCACAGTTCTGCTCATCTCTTCCGCCCTGATGCCGCTCGCCGTCGCACCCGCGACCGCCGAGCCCGACCCGGACGCCACCTTCGCAAAGGCCAACGCCCGCACCGGATTACCCGACGGCTGGAATCCCGCTCCCGAGACCTACGGCGTCGGCGAAACCAAGAATGTCGAAATTCCCATGGCCGACGGCGTGGTGCTGCGGGCCGATGTCCGATACCCGACCGATGCGTCCGGCGCCCCCGCCGTCGGACCCTTTCCGATCGTCATGACCCAGACCGCGTACGGCAAGGACAGCGCCGGTCTCATGCGGCTGCTCTCCTACGACGGCATCGGCCCGGCGCTCGACAGCGCATTGCCCAGTGTGGTGGCCGTGGCCCGGCAGATCGCCGATGCCGCCGGATACGGCGACTACTTCGTGAAGCGCGGGTACATCAGCGTCGTCACCGATATCCGGGGCACCGGATCCTCCGGCGGCCAGTGGAGCATCCTGCAACCGCAGGAGCGCGAGGATTCCAAACGCGTGGTGCAGTGGGCGGCCGGACTGCCGAACTCCACCGGGCAGATCGGACTGTGGGGGCTGTCGTATCTGGGCATGAGCGAATTGCTCACCGCCGGAGTCATGGAGCCGGGCTCGCCGGTGAAGGCGCTGTTCCCACTCATGGCCGGTAACAACGCATTCCAGGATCTGCTCGAGCACGACGGGTACTACAACATCTCCTTCCTCGCCTCCATGCTGGAGTTGCCGATCACGGCGCTGCCGCAGCTCGATCCGATTCTGGGTCTGTACCGCGAGCCGGACAAGATGATGAGCGTTTTCGTCGATCACCTGCTCTCGCACTTCCGGCCGGACGGGACCTGGCCGTCGGTGCTCAATGCGCTCGTCGACGGGGACAAGGCGTACAACAGCCCGTACTGGGAGTCGCGGGCCATCGACAATGTGCTGGATCAGGTGGCCGCCAACGATATTCCGACGTACCTGATCGGCGGGCAGTACGACCTGCTGCAGGACGGCACCCCGCGCACCTTCGCCGGACTGCAGAACGCCTTCGCCGGGCGACCGCACTCCGGGCCGATGCCGGCCGATGCGTCCTCCACCGGCCGCGTCCAAATGCTCACCGGCCCTTGGTTTCACATCCAGCCGGGTGTGCAGCGCAATACCGCGGACATCGATATGCACGCGATCCAGCTGGCCTGGTTCGATCGGTGGCTCAAGAACGATCACAACGGCATCGACGAGACCAGGACGCCGCTGCACGCGATCGACCTGAACGGCAATGTCATCGAGAGTGCGACCTATCCGGTGCGTGAAGTGCCCACGCAGAACCTGTATCTCGGCGCGGACGGGCAATTGGTGTCCGACAGGCCGCAGGACGCCGACGGTTCGGATCGGCTGAACTTCAGCCCGTTCAATACCGGCACGATCTGCAATGCGTCGTTCTCGCGCAATTTCTCCGGCGTGTACCAGTTGCTGACCAGTCTGTTCGGCGCCGACGACCCCTGTGCGAAGTTCGCGCCGCAGGGGAGTCTGCCTCCGGTACTGGTGAATCCGTCGTACACGAGTGCTGCGTTCACCGAACCCACGGTGCTGGCGGGCCCGATCGGCGCGACCCTGTACGCCGTCTCCAATAAGCCCGCCGCGGCTTTCGAAGTCACCGTGCAGGACCTCGCTCCCGACGGCAGCGCCACCGCGCTGACCGACGGCGAACTGACCGGAGACTTCCGCGCACTCGACGAGGCGCGGACCTGGCGGGCCCCGGATGGGAGCGTGCAGGGGGCGTTCCATCCGGGCACCCGTGAGTCGATGCTGCCGGTGGTCCCCGGCCAGGTGACCGAATACAACGTCAAGGTGCGCCCCGCTTTTCACGTCTTCGAGCCCGGCCACCGGTTGCAGGTGACACTCGGCACCGGCGACTTCCCCACCCACATCTTCAATCCGAAGCAGTATCCGGATCTGCTCGGCGGTGTGTACGACGTGCAGCGCAACGGCGGGGCGGCATCGTTCCTGACGGTGCCGCTGGCGGGGGTCTCGCAGAGGAAGGGCTGAGTACGGGTTCAGCTTGCTGCCGTATTCTCGGCGGAAGCTCGCCACGCCGGGGTTGTCCTCCACCCGGCGTGGCGAATACCCGTGATCGTCACAGTCGAAATAGGTGCCTTGTCGAATCGTTGGACGGATCCGGTGCGCACGACCGTTGATGAAGCGCGGGTCGGCGTGCACGCGCGCATTCAGAAGTACCTGAACTCCGATTACGGCTCGGGGCCGGTGCCGCCCTCGCTCGAGCCGGGCCACGGACTGTGGCAGTCGGTGGCCGACGAGGTGCGGTGGTCGTTCACGGGCTCGCGGCACTGGCTCGAAGGTCTGGCCGCCAATATCGTGCTGTCGCTGCTGTATCTGCTGATTTCGCCACTGGCGGGCAGCACCACGCACCGGCACGGGATGGTTATTCTGGTCGGCACCTACTTCGCCACATTCATCCTGGCCGATGTCACCACGACCAATGTGCTCGGCGTCGATGCGCATCGAGTGCGGGTGAGCACCGAGCAGGGCACACCGCTGCGCCGGATTCTGCTGATCAAGAATCTGGCGCTGCTGGCCATCGTGGGCCTGCCGACCCTGGCCCTGACCGCGATCTTCACCATTGCCGACCAGCGGCCGAAATCGCTGGCGGTGACGCTGCCGGAGGTGGCGCTGCCGATTCTGGCGTGGCTCGGCATCGGCAATATCGTCTCGGTCCTGCTGGCGGTGCCGCCGCTGACCCTGGCGCAGCGCTGGCGGGAACGGTTCTCCTGGCGCACGGCCGGCTGGATTCTGCACCTGGCCCTGCCGTACGGCCTGTACTACCTGGTGGCCCCGATCGACGGGACCCAGCGCGAGGTGCTGTTCCACCTCGGGCATCACGTGAGTCCGTGGTTGCGCGCCGATCTGCACGCCCTGGTCGGGCTCGCGGTCTGGGTGCTCGGCACCGTGATCGCGCTGTACATCGTGCGCCGCCGCGGGTTGCGGGTGTACTGATTCCGATGCCGGCGGGCGGAGCTTCGGCCGCCCGCCGCACGGAATCAATGAGAGTTAGGTGTTGCGGCCTAGCCCGGTACCGGGGTGGTGGCCGGAGTCGACGGATTGGTGCGCGTGCGGGCCGCGGCGATATGGGTGGCGGTAATGGTGTCGCCGGAGACCTGCCCCTCGATCATGACCTGATCGCCGACCGCGAACTGCTGCTGGGTCTCGGGCTTCATCTTGTTGCCGAATACCGTTGTGGGGGTGATGGTGACGGTCTCGGTGCCCCCGTCGCGTTTGGTCACCGTCCAGGTGCTCGCGTTCTCGGTGGCGATGGCGCCGGCGATGCCGTCGCCGCGATGCGCGCCCGGCGTCTTGGTCGAGCTGGAGGACGAAGACGAGGACGGAGCGGGTGCGGCGCTATTGCTGCCGGACGAGCCGCAGGCGGTCAGGGTCACCGCGCCGATGAGCGCCAGGCCGACGCCGCCGGCGATGAGGGTCTTGCGGCGACCGGTACGCGGCTGGTTGACCGGTTCGGCCGGGCTCCCCGAGGGGGTCGAATTTGTCATGAGCGCAACGCTATCCAGCGCCGGTGGGAGGTTGCTGAACGCCGACTGCCAGCTTGCTCCGCACTCACCGTGAGAACCCTGGCAGGGTGCGTCCTACAACTCGTCCGTACTGATCAGTCCGTCACGAATGGCACGGGCGACCAGCGCGGCCTTCGTCGGCGCGGACCGCCCCACCGCGGCGTACTTGGCGCGAATGCGTTCGAGATAGGTGTTGACCGTCCCGGGGGTAATGAAAAGCTGTTGGGCGACAAGGGCTTTGGATTCGGTCTGGAACCAGGCCAGCAGTACTTCGCGTTCCCGCTGCGAGAGCCTGGGGCGGTCGTCGCCGTCGGTGCTCATGGCGCGGGCCATGGTCGGGCTCAGATACGGCCGCACCTCGGCGGCGGCGTGCAGGGCCGTGATGAGGTGTTCGCGCCCTTCGGTTTTCGACAGATAGGTGACGGCGCCCAGATCGAGGCAGTCCCGGACCAGATGCGGTTCGGTGTGCTGGGAGTAGACCACGACCCGGTGGCCGCGTTCGCAGATCGCCCCCAGCGCGCCGAGATCCGGTGCGCGCTGGTCGAATTGGAGATCGAGGACGACGGCGTCCAGATCGCCGCGATCGGGTCCGGTGGCCGCCAGAAAGGCCGCGGGCTGCGGATAATCGTCGGCCACGGCGATCGGCGGCTGCGCCGCGGCGCACCAGCCCCGCACGCCGTCGCAGATCAGCGGATGGTCGTCGATAATGGCGATCCGGATCACCGGGCGGCTCCTTCGGTGTCGAAACGGTGGTGCATTCGCGCCCAGAGCAATTCACCGGTGGTGACCAGCTGGGTGTCCACCGCGGTCGCGGACATGCCGCTGAGGCGGTGCAGTGTTTCCGGAGGGCAGTCGCCCAGCGTACTGACGGTGCAGCCGGCGGCATCGGCGGTCACCACCACCCGCGCGCGGGATCGGCTGGCATCCAGCATCATTCGGGTCGCGGCCACCAGGTGACCGCGGACCTCGTCGGGCAGCTCCCGATCTGCGGTCGCGGATTCGACGGTCACCGCCACTCCGCGCCGCTCGGCATCGTCGATACCGGACCGCAGATCCGCGAGCAGCGGATGACCGACACCGTCGCCCTGGGTGAACAATCGGCGCAGCCGGGCGTATTCGGTGCGGGCGGCGGCGCGCACGGCCGGATCGTCCGGCGCCAGCGTGCCGTCCGCGAGGCCGCGCAGCAGCGGTGTCAGCTCACTGAGCAACTGCTCGTAGCGGCGGCGGCATTCCAGTTCGGTCATGCGCGCGACCGCCTCGACACTGCGATCGCGCAGCCGCTCCCGATGCAGCCCGGCCGCCGATCGCGCCACCCGATCCAGGGTTGCGGCGAACCAGGCCACAAAAATCTGCAGAAAGAAGATGGCGGCGGTGTGATAGCCCAGCACGGTGGCGGTGCTCCACCCGGGAAGTCGCGCCAGCACCAGCCCGCACACCAGCACCCACCAGATGCTCAGCGCCGACAGTGAAATCAGCGGCCGCAACCGGAAGCCGAGCGCGACCACCGCCCAGCCGGAGGCGCCGATGGACCAGTTGGCGCCGGCCAGCACATCGCCCGCGGGCAGCAGCGCGGTAAGTGTCAGCGAACCCGCGACCGCGGCGGCCATGAGCGCCAGGGTGGTGCGCTCACGTCGCCGCGGCGAAAGGGCGGCCAGCGCGCACGCGACATTCACGGTGACCAGCAGGGCGTTGATCGCGGTGGGAGGGGTCCGCGCTGCCTCGGTCAGCACCGATTGCAGCAGCGTATCGGCGACGGCGATGCCGACGATGCCGTAGCCGAAGCTCCTGCCGAGCCGGTCGACACCCGCTGAGGCGGCCGGCTCGTCGAACGAATCATCCGCGGTATCACCGGGTTCGGTGCCGGGCCAGCTGAGCCTGATTTCGGTGCCCCGCCCGACCGCGCTGGTGACCTCGGCGTCGCCGCCCGTGGCGCGCAGTCGCGCGACGATCGAATTGCGGATGCCGTAGTGCTCGTTCCCGGGCCGATGGTCGAATCCGATGCCGTCGTCGGTGATGACGATGTGCCCCGGTTCCGCTGTGATGACAACGGCTTTCGCCCGGGCGTGCCGGTCGATATTGGTGAGCGCCTCCCGCGCGGCGGCGGTGACGGTCCAGGCCACGGTGCTCCCGGTAGGCAGGGGGCCGCTACATCGGAGCGTGACCGGTGTGGCGCATTCGGCGGTCAGCTTCCGCAGCAGTTCGGCGAGATCGACGCTGGAATCATCACCGGGCGTGGGTATTCCGGCCTCCAGGACGGTGAGGTCGCGCGCCGCCTGCCGCGCGATGCGCTCCGGATCGGCGGCCGCGCCCTGGCCGACCATCAGCAGGGTGGCGGCGGCGGTGTCGTGCATGACCGCCCACTGTTCGCGTTCGTAGCTGCGGCGGGCCGCGGCGACATCACTCGCGATGCGCGAATCGGCTGCGGCGGTGACGGTCTGGTCGTGCACGGTGGCGGCATGCAGCATCAGCCGGCGCTGCCCGATCGCGAGCAGCCACTCCACCAGCAGATAGGCGACCGCCAGATCGGTGAGGAAGCCGATCGGCGTCAGGCCGGGTGTGAAACGGTTGGCGTGGTAGAGCAGCAGCAGGATCAGCGCGGTCACCGCCGCCGATACCCGCACCCGCTCCGCCATGCCGACCGAGATCACCGTTGCTGCCACAACTTTCACGTCGATGAGGTTGTCGGTGGCCACACCGGAAGCCGCGACGCTGACCGTGCCGAGCAGATAGATCGACACCACCGCGACATCGGCCGCGGTCCACCAGGGTCCGATCCGACGGCCCCACAGTCGCGTCGCGGACCACACCGCCAGCAGCACCGTCACCGCGGTGCCCGGCGGCGTGCTCGGTGCTCCGCTCGCCAGGTGCACCACCGTGAGAAGCAGACAGCAGACGTGCCGGAACCGGATGGCGAGCCACATGGCCTCCTGCGCGACGCCTGCGCGGGTCGGATCGGCGTCGCGTAACACCCGGTCAAGGTACCGGACCGTCCGGGAACCAGCATGGCACGGCCGCTCGCCCGCCGCTGTCCGTCGAACGTCCGACAGACACGCCGCACCCGATGCGGAATCGTTCATGGTGCAGGAGGGTGCCGGTCCGGCCGGCACGCACACCGCAATCGCGGCCGTTGGCGGGCGGGGAGCCAACGGCCGCAGACATCCCCGGGACGTCAACAACGTAGGTCTACACTCGTTCGAGTCGGAGATTCCGATGGGGAACGGAGGACCTTCCGCATGGCTGACCGCGATAGTTCACGATCCGCTCGCGGCGAAAGTCCGATCACCCGCGCCGTGGTGCTGGCCGCCGCGCTCGAGATCGTCGATCGCGACGGGGTCGACGGCCTGTCCATGCGCCGGTTGGCCGAGGCGGTGGGCCGGGATCCGATGGTGATCTATCGGCATGTGCCGAACAAGGCCGCGGTGCTGGACGGTGTTGCCGAAATCGTATTCGCAGAGCTGACCGTCGATGCCACCGACGCCGACTGGGCCGCTCGACTACGCGTGGTCGCCCGCGACTTCCGCCAACTGGCGCTGGCTCATCCGCGGGTGGTTCCGGTGCTGGTGACCCGGCCGCTGGCCACGCCGCTGGGATTGCGGCCCAAGGCCGTGGTGCGCCCGCTCGAAGACATTCTGGAGTTGCTCACCAATGCCGGATTCTCCGGCGCGGAGGCGCTGCACATCTACCGTGCGCTCTTCGGCTTCCTCTACGGGCATGTGCTCAATGAATTGCAGGAGGTCGTGGAGCGCCCGGAGGAGACGGACGAGGTATTGCGGCTCGGCCTCTACCGGCTGCCGATCGAGGAGTTCCCGCTGGTGCGCGAACTGGCCCCGGTGCTGGCGGCATACGACGGTGAGGCCGAGCTCGAGCGCGGTCTCGATATCCTGCTGACCGGACTCAGCGCGACGCTGTCCGGTCCGAAGCGCTGAGCCCTGCGTCAGACGTGCCCAGCCCTGCGTCAGACGTGCTGGGCCGTGGGTCAGACGTGCTGGGCCGCGCGACGGCTCCGCCTTCGGAGTCCCAGCGGTGCTGTGCCGCAACGGTTTCGGCGTCGAGTGCGGGTCGCAGCGGGTGAGCTTGCGCTGCTTGGCGATTCGCCCTGGTGATCGGGTCCTGTGCCATGATCGATGCTCCTTCCTCGGATACTGACATGGTGGTGGTGAGGCCGGCGAGCAGAATGTCGAGCCCGCGTTCGAGCTCGGTCGCGCCGTCGTAGTTCGCCAGCTCCGAGGCGAGGCCGCGCAGGAGCGGGAACTCGCCGATGGGCAAGCGCTGCAGGCCCAATCGCAACAGGTCGGTGGTCTCCTCGGGGTGTTCCACGATTTCCTGGAGTTCGGTGAGGATGTGGCCGTGCAGGAAGCCGAACAGGGCGCGGTAGATGTGCAGGGCGTCCGCACTGCTGAAATCGGCGCCGGTGAGCAGTTCGAGGATGTGTTCCACCGGTCGCAGGGTGCCCAGCGGCCGTAGCGCGAACGGGGTCGCGAGGGGGTGGGTCACCAAGAGCGGCACCGTATTCGGGTGGGCGACGGCGAGCTTGCGGAAATCTCGTGCGATCCTGCGCAATTGGTGACGCCAGTCCGGATCGGTGGTGTCGACCGTCAGCTGTTCGAGTACGAGTTCGACGACCCCGTCCAGCAGTGCCGCCTTGTTCGCGGCGTGCCGGTAGAGCACCATCGGGTCCCGGTCGAGGGCCTGGCCGAGGCGTCGCATGGAGAGGCGGTCGATGCTGTCGCGGTCGATGATCTCCAGCGCGGCCGTCAGCATGACGATCCGGGTCAGCGGTGTGATCCCGGCCTTCTCGTGATCGGGGCGATCTGCCGCGGGGTCCGGGGGACCGGGCGGTCCGGCTCTGATCCGGTTCATCGTGAGCGCCCTCCCGGTCGGAGAAAAACTTCTGCCTACGGCGTAACTCTACGCTGTAGACACGCATTGTAGATTAGGGTTACGCTGGGGTGACGCTGGCATCGCCGCCGGATTGTCGATCCGTCCGAGGCGAGCTCAGGAATTCGAGGACATGACGAATGGCAATCACGCAGGTCGCTGTTTACGCGCATTTGAGCCCGGAGGATGTCGAGGCATTCGGGTTGGAGCTCGATGCGATTCGTCGTGATATCGAGGAGCGGCGCGGTACGAAAGACGCCGCCTACATCCGGCGCACGATCGGCTTTCAGCGCATTCTCGATGTGACGGCCCGTCTGGTCATCGCCTGCAGCAGCACCAAGCGCGGCTGGCTGCTGGGGACGACCGCCCTGGCGGCGGCCAAGAGCATCGAGAACATGGAGATCGGCCACAATGTGTGCCACGGCCAATGGGATTGGATGAACGATCCCGAAATACATTCCAGCACTTGGGAATGGGATATGGCCGGCGTCTCCGCGCAGTGGCGCTATTCGCACAACTATCGCCATCACGTGTTCACCAATGTCATCGGCATCGACGACGATATCGGTTTCGGCGTCATCCGGATCACCCGCGATCAGCAGTGGCATCCGCGGTCGCTGCTGCAACCGCTGCAAAACCTTTTGCTGGCAGCCACATTCGAGTGGGGCATCGCCCTGCACGGTCTGTACTCCGAACACGAGCGCGCGGCCGACGACATCGAGAAGTCCGCTCAGACAAAGGCTTTCCTCGGCAAGATCGTGCGGCAGGCCGGTAAGGACTATCTGCTCTTCCCGGTGCTGAGCGGCCGGCACTGGCGGCGCACCCTCACCGCCGATATCTCCGCCAATGTGCTGCGCAACCTGTGGGCCTATGTGGTCATCTTCTGCGGCCACTTCCCCGACGGCGCGGAGAAATTCACGCCCGAGGCGATCGAGGACGAGACCAAACCGGAGTGGTATCTGCGGCAGATGCTCGGCACCGCGAACTTCGACGCGGGCCCGGTGCTCGGCTTCATGAGCGGGCACCTTTCGCACCAGATCGAACACCACCTGTTCCCCGACCTGCCCAGCAATCGGTACCCCGAGATCGCCGTCCGGGTGCGAGCGCTGTGCGATAAATACGACCTCCCGTACACCACCGGCTCCCTGCCCCGGCAGTACCTGCTGACCCTCCGCACCATCCACAAGTTGGCACTGCCCGACTCCATGCTGCTCGCCACCTCCGACGACGCCCCCGAGACCTCCTCCGAACGCAAATTCGGCCCGCACCCCGCAACCGCCGTCGATGCGCCCACCGGCCGCCGCGGCCTGCGCACCGCGCTCGCCGAACGCGCCGGGCACCGGCGGATTCGCCGCGCGCGAGCAGCACAGGCGTAAACAGGCAATTCGCCTGGATCGGCCCTTCTGAACGCCCTTTCCGGCCTGACCGTCGAGCCTGGTCAAGGGGCGTAGCAGTGCGTCGCCGTGATCATCGGCTGGGTGCTGTCGTGACCGAGAACCGCCGGGCTAGCGCTCGAGCTTGGCGGCGAGGCGGGTTTTCACCGCGGGCCAGTCGGTGGCGGTGATGCTGAACAGGACCGAGTCGCGGATCCAGCCGTCGCGCATGACCATGTGGCTGCGGAGGATTCCCTCCTGGGTGGCTCCCAGGCGGGCGATTGCGGCCCGGGACGTGGTGTTGCGGAAGTCGGTGAGGAATTCGACGCGGTTGAGGGCTTCCGCTTCGAAGGCGCGGGTGAGCATCAGGAGCTTGGCTTCGGTGTTGACGGGTGTGCGCTGAAAGGATTCGGCGATGAAGGTGGCGCCGATTTCTGTGCGCCGGTGGGGGAGAACGATATTCATGAAACGGGTGGTTCCGGCGATCTTGCCGGAGGCGAGGTCGATGGTCGCGAATGGCAGCTGGGTTCCGGCTTCCCTTGCGGCCAGGGCATCTTCGATGAAACGGCCGACACCCTCGGGCTCCGGAACCAGCGTCACCGCCAGTTCCCACAGCCTGCCGTCGCTGAACGCCGCACACAGGCCGTCATGGTGTTCGGGGCCCAGCGGCTCGAGGCGGACGTGCGTGCCCTCCAGCACTGCCGGGCGCAGGCGGGCGGGGCTGTCGGTGGACGGTTCGCGGGTCGGCTGATGCTGCGGCATGGTCGTCATCATGCCGAGTCCGGGACCGTGCCACCCAAGGTGGGCGTGGTTCCGGTCGAGACCTGTTGGGCTGCTTGGGAGATGATGGATGCGTGTTGAGCATCTTCGATGAGGAATTCGCGCGGGACCCGTGGCCGGTGCTGCAGTCGCTGCGGGAGGGCGGCGGTGTGCATCGAGTGGCGACACCGGACGGGCCGCCCGCATGGCTGGTGACGCGCTACGCGGATGTGCGGGACGGATTGCTCGACGACCGGCTGTCCACGAATATGCGATACAGCCGGGGCGAGGACTATCGCGGGTTCGCGGTTCCGCCGCCGCTGGATGTCTTCCAGCGCAGCGAGCCGGAGGAATGGGGGCGACTGCGCAGCCGGGTGGTCGGTGAGCTGCGACTGGCCGGGGAATGGACCGAAAGGGCCGCACTGCTGGTCGGGAAGACCCTGGCCGAACTCGACGGTGTGACCGAATTCGATTTTGTCGAGCGCGTCGCGCTGCCGCTGCCCGCCGTGATTGTCGCGGAACTACTGGGGTTGCCCGATACCGAGCGGGATGCGTTGGCGGCGTGGGCGAATGCCACACTGCGCCCGGATTCCCTGCCGCGGGCCCGGGATACGCTGGCGGCAATGCAGCAGATCATCACCGCTGTCATCGCGCGCGGCCTGCGGGACGGCGAGGAGACGATGCTCGGCCGACTGGTGCGCGCCGAGATCGGCAGTGGGGGAGGGGATTCCGGGGATCTCGCCGGATTGCTGTTCTATCTGCTGTTCGTCTTCTACGAGGTGCTGATGGATGTGCTCGCCGGGGCGGTGCTCGTCCTCTCCGGCAGGCCCGGCCAGCTCGCGGAGATGATGTCGGCCCCCGATCGGTCCGGTCCGGTCGATGAATTGCTGCGCTTCCTGTCGCCGCAGGTGCTGGCGGGGCCGCGGTTCGCGGTCACCGATCTGCAGATCGGCGGTCAGCCGATCGAGGCGGGGCAGACGGTGCTGCTGTGCCTGGCGTCGGCGAATCACGATCCGGAGCGGTTCTCCGACCCGGCGGAATTGGAGGTGTGGCGCGCTCCCAATCCGCATGTGGCACTGGGTCATGGCGCGCACGCGTGTGTCGGCGCCGGATTGCTGCGGCCGGTGCTCGCGTCCGTGCTCGTGCAGATCTACACCCGGTGGCCGAAATTGCATGCGACCATTGATGATCGGGACGTGCCCTGGCGATCGGGCTTCCGCCATCGCGGGCCGCTCACACTGCCGGTGCGAGCGGAGGTGAGCTGATGAATGGGGCGAGCAGCTTTGGTCGCCCCATCCTGGACTTCGCACCTGAACGCTCTCGGATACCGCTGCCCTCCCCTTCGGAGGCAGCGATATCGGCGATCGATAACGAAGTAGGCACGAGTATATGATCGAGCTCACCTCGACTGTCAACTGCAGGAGACAAGATTAGAATGGTTGCCGCACAAGAGCATCCGTTCACCAGTGCTCTCAACAGTCTGATCGGCGGTATGCATCCGCCCGTGACCAGGGACGGCCGTGACGTGGAGATCACGCACCGGGCACTGGCCGAGGATATTCACAGCAGCACGGGCGTCGGTCTCTCGGCGAACTATCTGTGGAAGCTGCGGACCGGGCAGACGGTGAACCCATCGTTCGAAACGCTGGAGGCGCTGCGCCTGTACTTCGGCCTGGACAGTCTCGATCCGCTCACCAATCCCGAGCTCGCCGTGGCGCGCGGCCGCGAGTTGGCATTGGTCAACGCGCTCAAGGGAAAAGCCGAAGGCGCGGCGCTCGAACTGGTGCTGCGCGACGGGCTGGCCCACGGTACGGTGCGGGCCGACACCATCGCGGCCATGCTCGATGTGCTGCGGCGCATCGAGTCGGAGAACTACGGGGAAGACTTGTGAGCCATGCGGATCGCGGTCTGGGAGGGCTCGGAGAATGAGCATCCGATGATGGATCATCGCCGGCTGCGGCGTGAGCTGCGCGGGCTCGGACTGCCCGGCCGATTCACGGTGACCGAATTGGCGGAGACCCTGGCCCGGCGGCGCGGGCGGCCCCTGCGGCTGCGCCCGGAACCGTTCCCGGTGGCCGGACTCTCCGGAGGTCTGCTGGTGACGCGGGATATCGATTTCCTTGCCTACCAGAGCAATACCAGTGAACTGCACCAGGATCACATCGTCTGCCACGAGTTCGGGCATCTGCTGGCCGGGCACGAGCCGGTCACGGTGACCGGTCAGGATGCCCTGCGGCTGCTCGCGCCGAATATCGATCCCGCCGTGGTGCGCCGCATGCTGGGCCGCACCTGCTCCTCCGAGCGCGAGGAGCAGGAGGCCGAGCGCATCGCCGATCTGCTGATGGCACACCACATCACGCGCTGGACGCCGCGCGCGGAATGGGTACTGCCCGATAACGCGCCCGCCGATATTCGCAGTCTGCTCGATACCTTCGGTCCCGGAATCGACTGACGGCCGTGCAATTCGCCCTCGTCTACGGAAGTGTCGGAGCGCTGGCCGCCGGGGTTTGCCTCTGGCGGCTCATACTGGCCGCCCGCAATCCGCAAGCCACGGCCCGCTGGGCCGTTGTTGTCGCCATCGCCTGTACGGCAGTAGGTTTCGAGGCTGCGGTGCCGCAAACCTACGAGTGGATCGGGCGGGTCAGCGGAATACCCAATCTGGCGACGCTGATCGTCTACTCGGCCATCACCACCGCGGTCATGGCGCAGATCGTCTGGACGACGTATCTGATCGTGCCCGAAGCATCCGCCGACACCAGCCCACATATCAACAGCCGCAACGTGATACTGGTGAATCTGGCAGTGGTCGCGACGATGGCCGTGCTGTTCTTCGCGGCGCCGGTTCACGGCGAAAGCCACGCGACGGACTTCGACTATCACTATGCGACCACACCGATGGTCGATGCGTTCCTCTGCCTCTACCTGTGCGCGTACACCCTCGCGCTGCTGCGCATCATCATGCTGTGCCGCAGCTGGCTACCTGATGTGCGGGAGCAGCCATGGCTGCGCCGGGGACTGCGCCTGCTGGCCGTGGGCTCCGTCATCGCGGTCGGGTACAGCATCGGCAAAACCCTCGCGCTGGTGGCCGCATGGGCGGGAATCTCGGCCCGCCGCTTGAATATCGACATCGCCCCCGCCTTCGCCAGTATCGGCGCGGCCATCATGCTGTTCGGCTACCTGTGCCCGTCGCTGCTACCGCAGGCGATGGCCGGCATCCAGCGCACCCGCGCCTATCCCCGGCTGTATCCGCTCTGGTCGGCACTGTGCGCGGCCGCTCCCGAAGTCACGCGCGTGGTGCCGAATACCCGTGGAATCTCCCGCGATCGGCTGTACCGCCGGGTCATCGAGATCCGCGATGCCCTCCTGCTCCTGCAGCCGTATCTGAGCCCCGAAATCACCGCTCGGGCAGAGCAAGTCGCCGACGAGCTGAATATCCCCGCCGGCGAGCGAGCGGCGGCAGTAGAGGCCGCCCGCATCGCGCATGCCCTGCGCGCCTATCTGAGCGAGTCAGCTCCGATAGACGCCGGCGAGACCTTCCGCCGCCCCGACCGCCCCACCTTCATGGGCGAAATCGCCTGGCTGGTAGCAGTTTCCACCGCATATCACCGCTCACCGATCGTGGTCGCGATCCGAACCAGCGAAACCAGCACCTGACGGAATCGCCCTTTGCCGCTATCCTTTCCGATGCGGGCGTGGTGTTCGATATCCCCTTCATCGAACACCACGCCCGTCCAAACGCATTGACCTGCTGCGGATTCCGTGTAATTAGCGGGGCAGCACTCGGTAGTCAGAGGGGCAGTGCGGTCTCGCGCAATGTCCATGCGCCGCCGCGCTGGTGCAGGGTGGTGGCGCTCAGTGGCGGGATATCGATGCGCCAGAAGGATGTTGCGGGCGCGGACAGTGCGATCAGGATCGTGGCACGTATGACAGCGGGGTGCGTGACCGCGAGAATGCGCTGTGGGTCTTGGGCGAGGGTGTCCATCCACGTGCGGACGCGCTCGATGAGGGCGGTGATCGATTCGCCGTCGTGTGAGCGGTGATCCGGATCGGTCAGCCAGCCCATCAGCTGTTCGGGGGCGATATCGCCCATGCCGGAACCGGTCCAGGCGCCGCAATCCAGGTCGCGCAGTGCGGGTTCGGGGCCGGCGGTCAGGCCCAGCTGTGCGGCGGTCTGGGCCGTGCGGGCCTCCGGGCCGGCCTGGATCAGGTCGGCCCGGAGGGTGCTGTGATCAGCTTTCTGCACGGAGCGCAGGCCCAGCTCGCTGAGGGGTTCGTCAGCGGCGAATCGCGCCGCTGCCATGGCCTCGGTCATGGCGTGCGAGATCAGCGTGAGCCGGGTGACCGCGCTCATGCCGGGGAAGCCGCCGCGACGATCGGTGCGGGACTGGTCTGGCGGCCGAACAGGCGCGGCGCCAGGGTGGCGAATCCGACTCCGATGACCGTCCACAGAATCAGCTGGGCGGCAAAGGAATAGAACCGGAACAGGAACAGGTCGTCGGCCGGGAATCCGGGGTAGACGATCTTGCCGGACGGATCGGTCAGCGGCTGCGGCGTCTCGGTTGTGAAATCACCGAACTCGGACTTGTTGGCCGAGAGATGACCCAGCGACGGCAGCAGTGCGATCACGATGCCGACCACCACCGCGAAGGCCACGCCGGCCACGATCGTCGCGTTCCAGTTGCCCAGTCGCGCTTGCAGTCTGCGACCCAGCCAGATCGCGCCCAGCAGCAGAATGCCGGTGATCACGATCATTGCCACGTACAGACCCGTGCGCTCCTTGATGGTGTCCGGATGCCCGATCGACGGCGGATTGGCCGGGTACTTCAGGAACGGGACACCGTAGAACACCAGGAACATGCCACCGGCCACCACCAGCGCGAGATTGCGCGGGGTGAGCTTGCCGACCCGGCCGACGCATACGCAGTACGCGGTCGCGAACAGCGCGCCCATGGCGATGCCGAACAGGATCATGCCGAAGCCGATACCGACATTGGACTGGATGCCCCGGCTGAAGATCTCCGGGCCCATATCGGCCATCGGTTTGCCCGCGGCCTTGTCCAAGGCCATCTGGGCGTCGTCGCGGCCGGACTCGTAATCGATGGCGCGGCTGATGACCGGTTCAGCCAGGATGCGGGCGAACAGGAACGCCAGAAGACCTCCGAGCGCCCCTACGAGCAGGCCCCGGAAGATGATTCGCTTTTCCATTGTGTCGACTCTCTTCCCTGATTAATGGCAGGGGAAGCCGAGGAAATGCCGAGCGTCGTGCACGAACTCGTGCACATGCATATCGCTGCCGAAGATCGAGACAGCGCCCTGATCGATGCCGATGAAGTAGTAGGCGAGCAGCGCCAGCAAAGTGGTGCCCGCCAGCCACATGGCCGTCGTGGGGAGCGAAAGTGTTTCCACCCCGGATTGGGGGACGTAAGACGTAGCCATGAAACTCTCCTGAACCTTGCGGGGATGTACGCGTCCCCGGTCGTTGGTATTGCACGGCTCTTCGAGTGTCTGACTCGCACGTCCGGAAAGGGAAGTGCTCACAGTGGCGCGACCGTCCTGGGTTTGCACCAGGTTCCTCGAATCATCGCTCACATCACCATACGAAACCCCTGATGCGCTGGTCAATCGGGGTGCCAACAGATGAGATCGCGCCATCGCGCGGCGGCCGCGGGATCAGCCCGCCGCGGTGGGCACGTACGGGATGTTGAGGGAACTGTTGTCGTCCACCCGAATCGGTCGGCCCAGCTGCGGGAATGCCCGCTGTGCGCAGTCGGTGCGCTCGCAGACCTTGCAGCCCGCACCGATCGGCACCGCGCTGCGCGGGTCGTCGATCGGCAGGCTGTGCGAGTAGACGAGCTTGTGCGCGTATGCCAGATCGCAACCGAGTCCGATGGCGAAGTCGCGCTTCGGCGAGAGGAAGCCGGGCGTGTTCTCGTCGGTGGTGCGGGCCAGCCACAGGTAGTTGCGGCCGTCGGGCATGCGGGCGATCTGCCTGCGAATGCGCCCCGGCGTGGAGAACGCCTCGTGCACCACCCACAGCGGGCAGCTGCCGCCGACCCGGGAGAAGTGGAAAGCGGTGGCGGACTGCCGTTTCGAGATATTCCCGGCCCGATCGGTGCGGACGAAGAAGAACGGCACCCCGCGCTTCCCGGGTCGCTGCAGGCTCGAGAGCCGATGACACACCGTTTCGAAGCCGACCTCGAACTTGGCGGCCAGCAGTTCGATGTCGTAGCGCAAAGTCTCTGCCGCATCCCAGAATTGGGTGTACGGAAGGATGAGCGCACCGGCGAAGTAATTGGCCAGGCCGATGCGCAGCAGGCTGCGGGAGCGATCCGGCATGGTCTCGGCCTCGTCGATGAGATCGGCAATGGCCGGGCCCTGTGTGAGAAAGGCCAGCTGGGTGGCCAATTGGAAGGCGCGCTGACCCGGCGTGAGCCGGCGGGCCAGGGTCAGGACGCGGGCCTGCGGATCGTAGAGGCGCTTCGGGCCCGGATGGTCCGGGTCGTCGGTACGGATCACCACCGCGATGCCGTGCTGCTCGCGCAGCAGCAGGGTCAATTGCAGATCGAGTCCGCCGAGGGTGAGCCCGCTGCGGGAGAACAGTTCTTCGGCGGCGGCATCGAGCGCGGGCACATGATTGCGGCGATCGTAGAAGTAGTCGCGCACATCTTCGTAGGGCATGGCGACGGTGGGATCGCCTGGGACACCGTCGATTCCGGCCGATACCCGTTCGAGTTGCTCCGTCGCGCCGCGCAGCCGCCGATGCAGTCCCACCAGCATGCGCCCAGCAGCCGGGATGCGCGCCACCAGATCGTCGATCTCGGCGGTGGTGATTCCGGCGCCCTCGGCGTCTTCGGCGAAGACGTCCTGTAGGTCCGCGATCAGCCGGGCATCGGTATCGGCGGCGAAGAAACCCATATCGAGATCGAAACTTGAATTGAGCCGCAGCAGCACCGGCACCGTCAGCGGTCGCTGGTCGTGCTCGAGCTGATTGATGTAACTGACCGAAAGCCCGAGCAGCTTGGCCATCGCCGATTGCGAGAGCCCCCGCTGTTCCCGCAGCGTGCGCAACCTCCCGCCCGCGTACATCTTCTGCATGGTCGAAATCTAGCACTTCATACTTTTACAACTTTTACAAATTCACCGATTGCCTTCCACAAAAATAGGCATTTGCGGGGTATATCCCTCAATTCTCATGCTGTGTAGCGTGCGAAAAGTACCCGGTGAAATCGATGTCTGGAGGTCCTCGGCAGTGAAGAATCATCTCGTTCGCACGCACCGTTCCGCGGAGCAGTTCCCCCGCGAAGAACATCTCGCCTGGCGTATCGCGGAGGTTGCCGCGGATCCGGTGGCGGTCGCCGCGGAAACGCAGGAGATGATCATCAACCGGATCATCGACAATGCGGCCGTCGCCGCCGCCTCGGTGACCCGGCGGCCGGTGGCCAATGCTCGCGCCCAGGCGCTTTCGCATCCGTACCTGCCCGGCTCGACCGTCTTCGGCGCCGGCGGCTCGTACTCACCGGAGTGGGCCGCGTGGGCCAATGGAGTCGCGGTGCGCGAGTTGGACTTCCACGACACCTTCCTGGCCGCGGAGTACTCGCATCCCGGCGACAATATTCCGCCGATCCTGGCCGTCGCCCAGCACGCCGGCCGCACCGGCGCGGATCTGATTCGCGGCCTTGCCACCGGTTACGAGATCCAGATCGATCTGGTGCGCGCAATCTGCCTGCACGAGCACAAGATCGACCACGTCGCCCACCTCGGCCCCTCGGCCGCCGCGGGCATCGGCACCCTGCTCGGCCTCGAGACCGAGACCATCTATCAGGCCGTCGGCCAGGCGCTGCACACCACCACCGCGACCCGGCAGTCCCGCAAGGGCGAGATCTCCAGCTGGAAGGCGTACGCCCCCGCCTTCGCCGGGAAGATGGCCGTCGAAGCCGTGGACCGCGCGCTGCGCGGCGAGGGTGCGCCGTCGCCGATCTGGGAGGGCGAGGACGGCGTCATCGCCTGGCTGCTCGGCGGACCGAAGGCGGAGTACTCGGTGCCGCTGCCCGGACCGGGTGAGGCCAAGCGCGGCATTCTGGACTCCTACACCAAGGAGCATTCGGCCGAGTACCAGAGCCAGGCGCCCATCGACCTGGCCCGCCGCATGCGCGATCGGATCGGCGACCTCGACCAGATCGCCTCGATCGTGCTGCACACCAGCCATCACACCCACTATGTGATCGGCACCGGTTCGGGCGATCCGCAGAAGTTCGATCCCCAGGCCTCGCGCGAAACTCTGGACCACTCGGTCATGTACATCTTCGCGGTCGCCCTGCAGGACGGCGCCTGGCACCACGAGCGCTCGTACGCGCCGGAGCGGGCCCAGCGCCCCGACACGATCGAGCTGTGGAACAAGATCTCCACCGCCGAGGACCCGGAGTGGACCCGGCGCTACCACTCCACCGACCCGAACGAGAAGGCCTTCGGCGCGCGCGCCGAGATCACGCTCAAGAGCGGTGAGGTCATCACCGACGAGCTGGCCGTCGCGGATGCGCATCCGCTGGGCGCGCGGCCGTTCGCCCGCGAGCAGTACATCGCGAAATTCCGCACGCTCGCCGAGGGCGTGATCGAGCCTGCCGAGCAGGACCGCTTCCTCGAGGTAGCGCAGCGCACCGCCGAACTCTCCGCCGCCGAACTGTCCGGACTGACCTTCACGGTCTCCGAAGACGTGCTCGCCCGCGCCCCGAAGCTGCCGAAGGGACTCTTCTGATGACAGGTCTGCTCGCGGCGGCCACCTCGGCCGCGGACAAGCGCGCGGCGTTCCGCGCGGGACTCGCCTCCGATCGGATCCAGCGTTACCCGGGTGCGTTCAATCCGTTGGTGGCCAAGCTGATTCAGGAGATCGGCTTCGAAGGCGTGTACGTCTCCGGTGCGGTGCTCTCCGCTGAATTGGGGCTGCCCGATATCGGACTCACCACGCTGACCGAGGTGGCGGGGCGCGGTCAGCAGATCGCTCGTATCACCGATCTCCCGGTGCTCATCGATGCCGATACCGGCTTCGGCGAACCCATGAGCGCGGCGCGCACCGTGACCGTCCTGGAGGACGCCGGCATTGCCGGATGCCACCTGGAGGACCAGGTCAACCCGAAGCGCTGCGGACATCTCGACGGCAAAGCCGTTGTCCCGACCGCGGAAATGGTGCGACGGCTGCGTGCGG
Organism: Nocardia sp. NBC_01327; assembly: GCF_035958815.1. Taxonomy (NCBI): domain Bacteria; kingdom Bacillati; phylum Actinomycetota; class Actinomycetes; order Mycobacteriales; family Nocardiaceae; genus Nocardia; species Nocardia sp. NBC_01327. The sequence goes on from NZ_CP108383.1 coordinate 2,150,444, forward strand.
CGGTCTCCGCCCGGCGCGATCCGAACTTCATCGTCTGCGCCCGCACCGATGCCGCCGGAATCGAGGGCATCGACGCGGCCATCGAGCGGGCCAGGGCATACGCCGACGCGGGTGCGGACCTGATCTTCACCGAGGCGCTCACCGAGGCCGCCGACTTCGAGAAGTTCCGGGCCGCGGTCTCAACTCCGTTGCTGGCCAATATGACCGAGTTCGGCAAGTCCGAACTGCTGTCGGCGAGCACGCTGGAGTCGATCGGTTACAACGCGGTGATCTACCCGGTCTCCACACTGCGACTGGCCATGTACGCCGCCGAGACCGGGTTGCGCGAAATCTTCCAGACCGGCACGCAGGCCAAGCTTCTCGATCGTATGCAGCATCGCAGCCGGCTGTACGAGCTGCTGGAGTACGAGCGCTACAACGAATTCGATTCCGACATATTCAATTTCGCTCTCGAAAGGGATCAGTGATGACGGATACCGCGGTACCGGCCATCTACAAGGGGCTCGCGGGTGTGGTCGTGGATACCACCGCCATCTCGAAGGTGGTGCCCGAGACCAACTCTCTGACCTATCGCGGTTATGCGGTGCAGGATCTGGCCGCCAACTGCACCTTCGAGCAGGTGGCATTCCTGCTCTGGTCCGGAGAACTGCCCTCCGTCGCCGAGCTGGAGCGTTTCACCCAGCAGGAGCGGGCGCTGCGGCGCGCCGACCGGTCGCTGCTGTCGCTGGTGACCAAGCTGCCCGAGAACTGCCATCCCATGGATGTGGTCCGGACGGCGATCAGCTACCTCGGTGCGGAGGATCCGCAGGAGGACGACAACTCCCCGAAGGCTAACCGCGCCAAGGCCCTTCGCATGCTGGCCGTGCTGCCGACCATCGTGGCCGCCGACCATCGCCGTCGCCACGGCCTGGACCCGATCGCCCCGCATTCGCACCTCGGATACGCGGAGAACTTCCTGAATATGTGCTTCGGGAAGGTCCCCGCTCCGGAGCTGGTCAAGGCGTTCGAGGTCTCGCTGATCCTCTACGCCGAGCACAGCTTCAATGCCTCGACCTTCGCCGCGCGGGTGGTCACCTCCACGCTGTCGGATATCTACAGCGCGGTCACCGCGGCGATAGGCGCGCTCAAGGGCGCGCTGCACGGCGGCGCCAATGAGGCCGTCATGCACGACATGCTCGAGATCGACGATCCCGCGCTGGCCGAGCAGTGGCTGCGAAACAAGCTGGCGCACAGGGAAAAGGTGATGGGCTTCGGCCACCGGGTCTACAAGAACGGTGACTCGCGAGTGCCCACCATGAAGAAGGCTTTCGTGGATATCGCCGCCGCCACCGAGGGACAGAAGTGGGTGCGCATGTACGAGAACCTCGAGCGCACCATGAACGAGGCCACCGGGATCAAACCCAATCTCGACTTCCCGACCGGCCCCGCGTACTACCTGCTCGGCTTCGATATCGAGATGTTCACCCCGATCTTCGTCATGAGCCGCATCACCGGCTGGACCGCCCACATCATCGAGCAGGGTGAATCCAATGCCCTGATCCGGCCGCTGAGCGAATACGTCGGCGTGCCACAGCGTTCCATCGTCGCCTGACCGCCCCCCATCCGAATACGACGAGGTTGACCGACGAATGTTCTCCAAGATCCTGGTAGCCAATCGCGGCGAGATCGCCATCCGTGCCTTCCGGGCCGCCTTCGAGCTCGGTGCGGGCACCGTCGCGGTCTTCCCGCACGAGGACCGCAATTCCCCGCATCGGCTCAAGGCGGATGAGTCCTATCAGATCGGCGAGGTCGGCCATCCCGTTCGCGCCTACCTGTCGGTCGGCGAAATCATTGCCGCCGCACAGCGTTCCGGTGCGGATGCGGTGTATCCGGGATACGGGTTCCTGTCGGAGAATCCGGAGCTGGCGGCGGCCTGTGCCGCAGCCGGAATCACCTTCGTCGGTCCTTCCGCTCAGGTGCTGGAGCTGACCGGTAACAAGGCGAGTGCCATTGCCGCGGCAAGAGCGGCGGGGTTGCCGGTATTGGCCTCCAGCGCACCGTCTTCGGATGTAGAGGAACTGCTGACGGCAGCCGAGAGCATGCATTTTCCGGTGTTCGTGAAGGCTGTGGCCGGTGGTGGCGGGCGCGGTATGCGCCGGGTCGCGGACAAGGCGCAGTTGCGTGAGGCCATCGAAGCCGCTGCGCGGGAGGCGGAGTCGGCGTTCGGTGATGCGACGGTGTTCCTGGAGCAGGCGGTGATCAATCCTCGTCATATCGAGGTGCAGATTCTTGCTGATCAGCGGGGCAATGTGATTCATCTGTTCGAGCGGGATTGTTCGTTGCAGCGGCGGCATCAGAAGGTGATCGAGATGGCGCCCGCGCCGAATCTGGATCCTGCACTGCGGGAGCGGATTTGCGCGGATGCGGTGGCATTCGCGAAGGAGATCAACTATTCCTGCGCGGGGACGGTGGAGTTCCTGCTGGATGAGCGTGGCAATCACGTATTCATCGAGATGAATCCGCGTATTCAGGTGGAGCACACGGTGACCGAGGAGATCACCGATGTGGATCTGGTGCAGTCGCAGATGCGGATCGCGGCGGGGGAGACGCTGGAAGATCTTGGGTTGAGCCAGGATTCGATCGTCATCCGTGGTGCGGCGTTGCAGTGCCGTATCACCACCGAGGATCCGGCCAACGGCTTCCGCCCGGACACCGGTCGTATCACCGGTTACCGCAGTCCCGGCGGCGCGGGTGTGCGCCTCGACGGCGGTACCAATGTTGGTGCCGAGGTCGGTGCGTACTTCGATTCTATGCTGGTGAAGCTCACCTGCCGCGGCCGCGACTTCCAGACCGCCATGGCCCGCGCCCGGCGGTCGGTGGCCGAATTCCGCATTCGCGGTTTGGCCACCAATATCGGTTTCCTGCAAGCGGTTCTCGATGATCCGGACTTCCGGGCCGGACGCGTCACCACCTCGTTCATCGATGAGCGGCCCGGGTTGCTCACCCAGCGGACGTCGGCCGATCGCGCTTCCAAGATTCTCGAATTCCTGGCCGATGTGACCGTGAACAAGCCGCACGGCGTGCGGCCGACCAAGGTCTATCCGCACGACAAACTGCCCGCCATCGACACCACCGTGCCGCCGCCGGCCGGATCGCGGCAGCGACTGCTCGAACTCGGTCCCGAAGGTTTCGCCCGGGCGCTGCGGGCGCAGCCCGGTGTGGCGGTCACCGACACCACCTTCCGTGACGCGCACCAGTCCCTGCTGGCCACCCGCGTGCGGACGAGCGGACTTCTCGCCGTGGCGGGGCATGTCGCGCGTTTGACGCCGGAGCTGCTGTCTATCGAATGCTGGGGTGGCGCAACCTATGACGTGGCGTTGCGGTTCCTGTACGAGGATCCGTGGGAGCGGTTGGCCGTACTGCGTGAAGCCGTGCCGAACATCAACTTGCAGATGCTGCTGCGCGGTCGTAATACCGTCGGCTATACGCCCTACCCCGAAAAGGTCACGCGCGCTTTCGTTTCGGAGGCAACAGCGACCGGCATCGATATCTTCCGAATCTTCGACGCTCTCAACAATGTCGATCAGATGCGTCCCGCTATCGACGCTGTCCGCGAAACCGGCACGGCTGTAGCGGAAGTCGCTCTCAGCTATACCGGAGACCTGTCGGATCCCGGCGAAGACCTCTACACCCTCGACTACTACCTCGAGCTCGCCGAGCAGATCGTCGAGGCCGGAGCGCACATCATCGGCATCAAGGACATGGCGGGCCTGCTGCGCGCGCCCGCCGCTGCCACACTGGTCACGGCGCTGCGGCGGGAGTTCGACCTGCCGGTGCATGTGCACACCCACGACACCCCGGGCGGGCAGCTCGCCACCTACCTCGCCGCCTGGCAGGCCGGTGCCGACGCTGTCGACGGTGCGAGTGCGCCGATGGCCGGTACCACCAGTCAGCCCGCGCTGTCGGCAATTGTTGCCGCAGCGGCGAATTCACCGCACGATACCGGGCTGAGCCTGCAGAACGTGTGTGACCTGGAGCCGTACTGGGAGTCGCTGCGCAAGGTGTACAGGCCGTTCGAATCCGGGCTGCCGGGACCGACGGGACGCGTGTACACCCATGAGATTCCCGGTGGGCAGTTGTCGAATCTGCGGCAGCAGGCGATTGCGCTGGGTCTGGGTGATCAGTTCGAGGAGGTCGAGGCCAAATATGCTGCGGCCGATCGTCTTCTGGGTCGTCTGGTCAAGGTGACCCCGTCCTCGAAGGTCGTCGGCGACCTGGCCCTGGCGCTCGTCGGCTCCGGTGTTGATGTCGAGGATTTCGCTTCCGATCCGGGTCGTTACGACATTCCGGATTCGGTGATCGGTTTCCTGCGTGGTGAACTCGGCACTCCGGCCGGTGGCTGGCCCGAACCGTTCCGCACCCGTGCGCTTGCCGGTCGTGGTCCGGCCAAGCCGGAAACCCAGCTCACCGCCACCGACGAAGTAGGCCTCTCGGGCAGTTCAGCACAGCGCCGATCCACGCTGAACCGCCTGCTGTTCCCCGGCCCCACCACGGAATTCCTCTCGCACCGCGAGAAATTCGGCGATATCTCGGCCCTCTCGGCGAACCAGTTCTTCTACGGCCTCCGCTACGACGAGGAACACCGTGTGCAGTTGGAGCCCGGTGTAGTGCTGCTGATCGAGCTCGAAGCCATTTCCGAACCGGACGAGCGCGGTATGCGCACGGTCGTCTGCCTGCTCAACGGTCAGCTGCGGCAGGTCTCGGTCCGCGATCGCTCCATTGCCGGCGCGGTCCCGGCCGCCGAGAAGGCCGATAAGACCGATCCCGCCCATATCGCGGCTCCCTTCGCGGGAGTGGTCACTCTGGCTGTCTCCGAGGGCGACTCGGTCCGCGCGGGCGACACCGTCGGCACTATCGAGGCCATGAAAATGGAGGCCGCCATCACCGCTCCCCGCGGCGGTGTCGTCGTGCGGGTCGCGATCGGTGCGGTCCAGCAGGTCGACGGCAGCGACCTACTGGTGGTGGTCGCCGCGGGATGAGAACTGGACAAGAAATCTGCTCGCCGCACGGACATACTGTGGCGTGGGAATTTTCAAGCCCAGGTGCCCGGTAGGGGAGCTGGAGCGGCTCTGGGTCGAAGAGATGATGAGCTGGTGTGCAGCTCAATTCGGCCCTAGAACACTGCGAACGCCGGTAATCCTGCCGACGCCCGACTTCTTCCCCGGCTCCTACACCGGGACCGAGCAGGAGATCCGCTCGCTGGTCGGCAATGTGAGCCGATATATGGGCGTGGGCCGGGATCGCATTGTGGTGGAGCTGCATTCGGACGCCGATGTCCTGCCGGACAACCTCGCGTTTCTGGCGGGGTCCACACACGGCGAGGCCGGCCACTACCGCCTGGAACACGGCCGCGCGGTGGTATCCATCGATATGGCGCATATGCGCTCACCGGTCACACTCGTGGCCACCGTCGCACATGAACTGGCCCACGAACGCCTACTCGGCGAGCGCCGCATCGACCGCTCCCGCCACGACAACGAGCAGCTCACCGACCTGGCAACGGTCTACCTGGGCCTCGGCGTATTCAATGCCAACGCGGCCTTCCAATTCTCCCAGACCCGCCGCGGCTGGCACTCCCAGCGCCTCGGCTACCTCTCCCAGCCCATGTTCGGCTACGCCCTGGCCTGCTGGACCACCATGCGCGGCGACCCGAAACCCCGCTGGGCCAACCACCTGGACCTCAACCCCCGCGTCTACATGAAACAGAGCCTCAAATACCTGAAGGCAAACCCCGAAGCCCTGCCCGACCGTCCCGTGCCCAGTTCCGAATCCTGAGCTGCGGCCGCATCGATCACCTGGAAAACACTGACGGCGTAGCGAAATCGCTACGCCGTCAGCTATCAGGCTGGGGTCAGAGGCTGACGCCGAAATCGGTGGCGATGCCGGCCAGGCCGGAGGCGTAGCCCTGACCGGTGGCGCGGAACTTCCACTCGGCGCCATTGCGGTAGAGCTCGCCGAAGACCATGGCGGTTTCGGTGGAGGCGTCCTCGGACAGGTCGTAGCGGGCCAGTTCGGTGCCGTTGGCGCGGTCGACCACGCGGATGTAGGCATTGCGGACCTGGCCGAAACTCTGTGCGCGGGTGTCGGCCTCGTAGATCGACACCGGGAACACGATGCTGTCGATGGTCGGCGGGGTGTTGGCGAGATCGACATTGATGACCTCGTCATCGCCTTCGCCCTCACCGGTCTTGTTGTCGCCGGTGTGCTCGATGGTGCCCTCCGGCGACTTCAGGTTGTTGAAGAAGACGAAGTGCCCGTTCGAGACGACCTTCTTCTCCGGGTTCAGCGCGATGGCGCTGGCATCCAGATCGAAGTCGGTCCCGGTGGTGGTCCGCAGATCCCAGCCCAGGCCGACGGCCACCGCGGTGAGGTTCGGGGCCTGCTTCGTCAGCGATACGTTGCCGCCCTTGGTCAGACTGACACCCATTGTGCTTCTCCCATCGATTATTACGGCGACCTGCCTCCGAGTCGCCATTGCACGGAGTTCGACCCCGCACCGCGTTCAACGTCGTTGTGCACGGGATGGTTCCGGCTCGGGTGCGCCGGGCGCGGCTCGCAGTGACCGGGGGTCGTGTTCCGTATCACTTCGGAATAGCCTGGCTATGGTCCAACGTTAGCTTGGTTGCCGCATCAACCAATGGTGCGTGATGGCGTCAGCACTGACACTCGGCCTATTCGAAGGAGTTTCGATGTCCACTGAAATCAAGACCCTGACCCCCGGCACCTGGGTGATCGATCCCGCCCACTCGACCCTGGGCTTTTCGGTACGACACCTCATGGTCAGCAAGGTCCGCGGCCGCTTCACCGATTTCTCCGGCAAGCTCGTCGTGAACGAGGACGGGACCGCGTCGGCCGAGGCCGAGATTCGCGTCGACTCCGTGACCACCGATAACGACCAGCGGGATGCGCACCTGCGCACCGCGGACTTCTTCCATGCCGAGCAGTACCCGGTGGCGACCTTCAAGTCCACGGGTTTCCGGGTCGACGGTGACGACTTCGTGGTCGACGGTGATTTCACGATCCGCGGCACTACCAAGCCGGTGTCGCTGAAGGTCGAATTCCTCGGTGTGAACCCGGGTATGGGCCACGGCCCGGTCGCCGGCTTCGAGGCCGAGACGGTCGTGAGCCGCCGCGACTTCGGCATCGACATCGATATGCCGCTGCCCGACGGCGGCGGTGTGGTGGTCGGCGACAAGATCACCCTGAGCCTGGAGGTCGAGGTCGGCCTGCAGTCCTGAGGTACATGCTGTTACGCGGCGGAAACCGGAGCGCCACAGCGGAGCTCGAATATCTTTCGAATGATCGAAAATATTTCCGATGTCACTCCGGTCACCGCTGATCTGGTCCTCGTCTGCATCGATGTGCAGCAGGACTTCGCACCGGCGCGGGGCGGGGATGGTGGTGAGGCGCCGGAGATCACCGCCCTCCGAGCGCTGATCGACACCGCCCGCGCGTACCGCGTCCCGGTCGTCTTCATCCGCGAGCTGCACCATCCCAGCCACACCGACCTCGGCCGCGAAGTGGACGGGGTGGAAGACCTGCACACCGTCGAGGGCACGCCCGGCGCCGACTACGTCCCCGGATTCGGCCCGCTCCCCGCCGAATACGAGGTCCGCAAACGCCGCTACTCGGCATTCTTCGGCACCGACCTCGACATCATCCTGCGCGGATACCAGGCCCGCACCCTCATCCTGACCGGCGGCCTCACCGACGTCTGCGTGCACTACACGGCAGTCGACGCCCACCAGCACGACTATCACTTCCGAGTGGTTCAGGACGCGGTCTACGGCTCTTCCGCCCCGGCTCACGCAGCCGCGCTCGAGGCCATGGCCTACCTGCAGCGCGATGGAGTCATCACCGCCGGCGAGGCGGCGGGGCTCCTCGAAAAGGGTGCGCTTCGGAGCTAAGCCACGGGCTTCAGTCCAGTGGGGACTATCAGTCCCAGTTCTGCTGCGCGCGCACCGATCTGGAACCGGGTGGTGACATCGAGGCGCTGCATGATGTCCGCGACGTGGCGGCGGTAGGTGCGGAGCGAGACCGCGAGCTGTCGTGCCGCCACCTCGTCGGTGAGGCCGTCGTTGAGGGCGCCCAGCACTGCCAGGGCGGTGTCGTCGAAATGCTGGCGGTCGGGGCAGTAGTAGCTCAGCATCGCGGCCGATTCCCAGGTGAGCAGGGTGAACTGGTGGATCGCACGGATTACGTTCGGCTCCCGGATCAAGAATATGTAAGGGCTTGTGGCGCCGGCGCCGCTCCACAGCACCGCGATCTCACGGTCGACGATGAGCGCGTTGTGGAAGGTACTGTTCGTCACCCTGGCCGTGGCTCCGATCGTGACGTCTGCGGGCACCTCGCCTCGCGTCGCCAGGAACTCTGGCGAATAGAGCAGTCGCACTTGTCTTCCGGTCGCGACAAGGTCGTGCATGACAACCTGTGCGGGCAGATAGTCCGACTGCGGATTGATCGGGTTCGACACCGCGAGCAGTACCTCCGTGCGGACCCGCTGCAGCAGCCGCGGCATCGCGTCGTTGCTCCAGTTCTCACCGGGAACGAGGCGGACTATACCGCCGGTCGGCGTCCTGAATTCAGCTGACTCGGGGACGCTGAGAGCTGACAATTGTTGTGATTCCTGCTTGTTCATGGCACGGCCTCGGTATTGTTCTGAGGTGCTGGAATGAACCAAGGCTGCTCTGGCTTGCTAATCACCCGCCCAAGCGATGTTACTGGCAGTTCCTGCGGGTCGCAAATCTTCTCCGGTGAACTCCTGTTCGCGCAGTTGAAGGTGCAACGTACGGGTGCGCCCGCACGCGTGCCACAGTCGGCCGGTTCGGTCAAGCGCTGCGATCTGTTTGGCAAAAGGCTGCCAACAGGGGCTTTGGCGAGGTCAGCGCGTTGGTAGTTTCTCGTTGTCACTGAATCGGTGCCCAAAAGATTGCTATTTCTGCACACAAGGCATCGAAATCCAACCTCCGTACATCGACGCATGAGGCCTCGGCGCATGCCGATGCAGGAAAGCGGAATGAGGTTCGCAATGAATACCAACGACAATTACACATCGACAATCGAACTACCGGATTCTTCGAATGTCGTGGTCAATATATTTCCTTCCAAGAATGCGGCCGGTGCGCCCGTTATCGTGGTCTGGCCCGGGATCGCCGCTCGGGGGACTTCGTATTTCACACTCGCGACGGAACTGAGCCGCCGCGGCTTCACCGTGGTGGTCGGTGAACTGCACGGTCAGGGCGAATCATCTCCGCCGCCCGAAAGGTCCAGCCGTTACGGCATGCACGATCAGATCATCTACGACTACCACCTCGTCACCGAATACGCGCGGGGTCTCGATCCCGCTGCGCCCGTGTACGTGCTGGCGCACAGCTTCGGTGGTCAATTGGCGGCCTGCCACGTGGCACGTGATCCGCGTATCAACGGACTGATTCTCGTCGCGTCCGGTCTCGCACCCGTGGACGAGTTGCGTGCCTCGACGTGGCGGTGGTTGCTGGCCCGGGCGATGGTGGGTTTCGTGGCGCGCACCGGATTGGTGCCGCCCACCAAAATGCTCGGCCGGCCGACGCGCGGCATGGCAAAGGATATCGCCCGCGTGGTGAGGACCGGGAAGTTCGAGCTGCACGGTGCCGAGTTCGACTACGAAGCGGCGATGGGGCACAGCGAGGTCCCGGTGCTCGCCGTCAACTTCTCCGGTGATCGCCGGATTTCCGGCCGGCAGACCGACCTGCTGGTGAACAAGTTCGGACGTGCCCCGGTGCGGCGCATCGTCATCGATGAGGGACTGGGGCACACGTCCTGGCTGAAGGCGCCGGAACCGATTGCGGCAGTGGCCTCCGCCTTCATCGCCGAATCGGCTGGCAGTCCAGAAGCGTCCGTAGAGGCCGTGGCATGAGCGGCCGAGAACTCGACAATTCGATCGCTGTGCGGAGTGAGGCGGCAATGACCGACGTGAATACCTGCCCGGTGGACCACACACAGTTTGCGGCTCTGGCCGGGGCCGGCGAATCGGCCCCCATCCCCGGAACCCACGATCGCTACGGCGTGGCCACGGCTGTGAATACCAAGAGGAACGGGTTGCTCCATGTCGTAGAGCAATTGTGGCGAGAACACGGGGATATTTCCGAGCTGCAGGTCGGTTCGCGTCGGATCGTCGTGCTCGCGCATCCCGACCACGTGCGGATGGTGACACTCGAGCAGATGGACAAGTACACCAAGGGTGCGAGTTATGATCCGGTGCGCAAATACTGGATGGGTGACGGCGTCGCGACAAGCGTTGGTGCGCAATGGAAATCGCAGCGACAGGTACTGGCGCCCTTCTTCACGCCGAAGTCGGTGCGCGAATACGTACCGCTGTTCTTCGACGATGTGAGGTGGTTCAGCGCTCGGTGGACCCCGGATTCGATGGGCAGTGAACCGGTCGACATGGTGCCGGAGATGGCGACGCTGACCGCCTCCATTCTGCTCAAGACGCTCTTCAGCACGGCGGGCCGGGACGTGATCGCCCAGCTGAAAGGCGCTGTGGAGACCATGATCCGGTACACCTCCGGGCGCAATACCGATCGATTCAAAGCGCCCGAGTGGTTCCCGACAGCGGGCCGCCGGGACTACGACGAGGCGCGCAAGCGCGTGGATGACTTCATTCTTGGAGTCATCGCCGAGCGTCGGCGGATGCCGGTGGAGGAACGGCCCGCCGACCTGCTCACCAAGATGATCGTCAACGAGGACAAACTTGGCCCGGCGGATCAGGTCGACCAGCTGTTGCGTGATCAGTGTGTGACGATGTTTATCGCCGGATACGAAACAACCGCGCGCACACTGGCTTTCGTGTGGTATCTGCTGGCCAACAACCCCGAGGTCGCCGTCAAACTCCGCGCCGAGGTGGACGCTCTGCCGGAGGACTTCACGGTGGAGGATCTCGATCGCGCGCCGTATTCGCTCGGCGTGATCAAGGAGAGTTTGCGCCTGCACCCGCCGGCGCCGATCTACCTGCGTGATGTCGTGGAGCCGGTTCGGATCGGCCCGCATGTCGCGCCCGCGGGCTCCATCGTCGTGCTTGCGCCGTATCTGACGCACCGGCATCCCGAATTCTGGACGGACCCTGACAAATTCGATCCGGAGCGCTGGGCCGGTGGTGCCGAGCGCGGCATGCATCCCTTCGCATTCCATCCCTTCTCGGCCGGCCCTCGGGTATGTATCGGCAGGAGTTTCGCCTACCTCGAATCGCAGATCCTGCTGGTGACCCTGGCGCGGTTGTTCGCCCCGGAGCGGGTCCCCGGATATGCGCCGAAATGGCGGATGCGCGGAGTGCTCGGGCCGGAGGGCGGCATGCCGATGATTATCAGGCGGCGGGCGAAGTGACCGAAATCGACTATGGGAGCACCGCATTCATGAAGGGCGATGCCGCCGCGGAAAAGTTCGTCGTCTCGGTTCCCCAGGAGCAGCTCGACGACCTCAGGGCCCGGCTCGTCGCGACCCGCTGGCCGACAGATATCGAGGAGGGTGAGTCCTACTACGGCACCAGTGTCGAGTACATGAAGGAGCTGGTCGGCTACTGGATCGACGAGTTCGATTGGCGCGCAGCCGAAGCCGGCATCAATGCGTTCGAGAACTATCGGGTGGACGTAGCCGGAGTTCCGATCCACTACATCCGGGAGGCGGGGAGGGGCCCGGCCCCGATCCCGCTGATCCTGTCACACGGGTGGCCATGGAGCTTCCGTGAATGGACCAGGGTCATCAAACCGCTGGCCGACCCGGCCTCCTACGGGGGCGATCCCGGCGACGCGTTCGACGTGATCGTGCCCTCGCTGCCCGGCTTCGGTTTCTCGACGCCGATCGGCCGGCCGGATATGAACTTCTGGCAGATGGCCGAACTCTGGCACACGCTGATGACCGAGCATTTCGGTTTTCGGAAGTATGCGGCCGGTGGTGCGGACTACGGGGCACTGGTGACCGCGCAGCTCGGCCACGCGCGTGCTTCGGAGTTGCACGGAATCTGGCTCGGACATCCGGTGCACCTGGATGTCTTCCAGGGTGAACGGCCGTGGGACGGAACCGGTGGTTTCATGGTTCCGCCGGGTGCGCCGGACGAGATACGGGACGGCATCCTGGCGTTTCAGGATCGCTACGCCTCGCACGTCGCCGTTCATATGCTGGATGGGCAGAACCTCTCCTATGGTTTGGCGGACTCCCCGGTCGGCATGCTGGCCTGGATCCTGCGGCGCTGGACCAAGTGGAGCGATTCCGGTGGTGATGTCGAGAGCGTCTTCCCTCGGGACCATTTGCTCGCCAACGCCACCATGTGGTGGGTGAGCAATACGATCACCACCTCGATCCGTTCCTACGCGAACGCCAACCGCTACCCCTGGACGCCATCCCACGACCGCACGCCGATCATCGAGGCCCCAACGGGTTTCACGTTTCTCGGTTTCGAGAACCCGCCGGGCGTCACCACCGAGAACCGCGTCCGAAGCTTCCTCGACGACTCGCGTCACAAGGGCTGGTACAACCCGGTCTATCTGAACGCCCACGACCGGGGCGGCCACTTCACTCCCTGGGAAAACCCCGGCGCCGTAATCGAGGACATTCGAGCTACGTTCCGCGCACTGCGATAAATGGGTCAGCGTCGACCCACGCCGTATGGCGAACGCCGACCGGCGGTGGCAAGCGCTACCGCCGGTCGTGTCGTGCCGGGGGAGGGAACTGCAGGAATCAGAGGTGAAGTGGCGCAACGCAAGAGGTGTTGCCCGAAGGATGCTGGGTGTTCGAGGGAGGTTCGAACACGATCTCGCGGGCCGGGGTGACAGGGGTGACGCGAAATCGTGTTCGTGTGGTGCGCGAGGCGGGACTTGAACCCGCACGTCCGTGGACACCAGAACCTAAATCTGGCGCGTATGCCAATTTCGCCACTCGCGCTAACGGTACGACCGTCCAAACTTTACCGGGCGAAACGAGGATCGCGAAGCATCGGGTGGGTGTGGCGTACTGGTCGGTAACCCTACCTGGGATTATAACGATTCGATAAAGGGCAATATGAGGAAGCCTCACATTTCCTACACCGATGTAACCACCCTCACCAGCGACTTCAAACATGAGGGAGGTTCATGTTTCCAGTCGTTCTGGTACGGGCGTGCAGAAATACTCGAGGGTAGGTGCTTTGGCGGTAACCAAACATGAGGAGATCCTCATGATTTTGTGAAATCCTCGCCATCTACCAGGGCCAGTTGGCCGGAGGAACACCTGCGCACCGTGAGCGCGGCCCAGTCCTGTGGGGACGGGGACGCCAGGAGAAGGAAGTCGAAGTCTTGACGATCAACGAGAGCACCGGAACCGGGTCGAAGGCCGAACTGGCGAAGAAGAACCGGGATAGTGGAGTCAGGTCGTCGCTGCTGGACCGGTTGCTGGGGGGTGCGCCCTATGCGCTGGCGTTCGGCGGGCAGGGTGCCCAGTGGCTCACCGAGCTCGAGGAGATCGGCCGGGACAGTGCGCTCGAGCCCGAACTGACCGCGCTGGTCAATGAGGCCGCGGACAAGCTCGCGCCGGTTGCCGCGCAGCTGCTCGTGGTGCGCCCGGTCGGGTTCGACCCCATCGGCTGGATGCTCGAGGAAGAACTCGCCGACCCGGAAGAGGGGGAGGTGTCGGCGGCGCCCTCCGCGCAGGTGTTGCGTTCCGCCGCGGTCTCCATGCCGGGTGTGTTCCTCACTCAGGTGGCCGCGCTGCGGGCGCTGCGCCTGCAGGGCCTGGATATCGTCGAGCACGCTCCGGCCGCCGTCGTCGGACACTCGCAGGGGCGTATTGCCGCCACGGCCGCCGAAGCCCACGGGCAGCGCGATGCCGAGTTGCTGGCCATCGCCCAGTTGATCGGCGCCGCAGCCGGACTGGTGGCGCGTCGTCGCGGGCTGATGCCGCTCGGTGAGCGCTCGCCCATGGTCGCGGTCTCGAATGTCGATCCCGAGCAGTTGCAGGCCGTCGTCGACGAGGTCTCGCGCGGCGTGGACGCCGACAAGGCCGCGGTGCTCTCCATTCGCAACGGCCGCCGGCGCGCGGTGCTCAGCGGCCCGGTGGCGCAGCTGGATCGGGTGCGGCAGCGCAGCACCGAGATCCACGAGGAGCAGTCGAAGGAGCGCGACGCCAAGAGGCGTGGCGGTTCGGTCTTCGCGCCCGTGTTCGAGGACATTCCGGTCGAGGTCGCCTTCCACCACCCGGCGCTCGCCGACACCGTGGAAATGGTGCGCGGCTGGGCCGCGCAGTGTGGTCTCGACGCCGAGCTCGCCGCCGCACTCGCTCAGGAAGTACTGGTCGATCCGATCGACTGGGTCGCCATCATCGACAACACCGTTTCTGTTGGCGCGCAGTGGATTCTGGACCTCGGCCCCGGTGATCTGCTCACCCGCCTCACCTCCGGCTCGCTGAAGGGCACCGGCGTCGGCGTCCTGGCCGCCTCCACCCGTCCGGGCCAGCGCAGTCTCTTCACTCCCGGCGCGGCCCCCGAGGTCGCCCCGGCGTGGGCGGAGTTCGCACCCAAGCCGGTGCGCCTGCCCAACGGCCGCGTGGTGGTCGAGACCGCCTTCACCAAGCTCACCGGTCGCTCGCCGATCCTGCTCGCCGGTATGACCCCCACCACCGTCGACGCGAAAATCGTTGCGGCCGCGGCCAATGCGGGCCACTGGGCCGAGCTGGCCGGTGGCGGTCAGGTCACCGAGCAGATCTTCGCCGACCGCGTGCAGGAGCTCGAGACGCTGCTGCATCCGGGTCGCACCGTGCAGTTCAACTCGCTGTTCCTGGACCCGTACCTGTGGAAGCTGCAGCTGGGCGGTAAGCGCCTGGTGCAGAAGGCCCGCACCGCCGGCGCCCCGTTCGACGGCGTCATCGTCACCGCCGGCATTCCGGAGCTGGACGAGGCCGTCGCCCTCATCGAGGAGCTGACCGAGGTCGGCATCACCCATGTGGCCTTCAAGCCCGGCACCGTCGCTCAGATCCGCGCCGTGCTCCGAATCGCGGATGCCGCACCGGATTACGCGGTCATCATGCATATCGAGGGCGGCCGCGCCGGTGGCCACCACTCCTGGGAAGACCTCGACGACCTGCTGCTCGAGACCTACGCCGAACTGCGCACCCGCGCGAATGTGATCGTCTGCGTCGGCGGCGGCATCGGCACCCCCGAGCGCGCCACCGAATACCTCACCGGCACTTGGTCGCAGGGTTACGGCTACCCGGTCATGCCGCTGGACGGCGTCCTGGTCGGCACCGCAGCCATGGCGACCCTCGAGGCCACCACCACCCCCGAGGTCAAGCAGCTGCTCGTCGACACCCCCGGCACCCCGGACTGGGTCGCCGCGGGCACCGCGACCGGCGGAATGGCTTCCGGCCGCAGCCAATTGGGCGCGGACATCCACGAGATCGACAATGCCGCCTCGCGCACCGGCCGCCTGCTCGACGAGGTCGCCGGCGATGCCGATGCGGTCGCCGAGCGCCGCGCCGAGATCATCGAGGCCCTCAACGGCACCGCCAAGCCTTACTTCGGCGATATCGCCGCCATGACCTACCTGGAGTGGCTCGAGCGCTACGTCGAGCTGGCCGTCGGCCTGGATCGCCGTAAGGATTTCGACTGCGGCGGCGACTTCGCCTCCGCCATCGCCGATGCCACCGCCTCGGTCTGGCTGGACATCACCTGGCGCAGCCGGTTCGCGGAGATGGTGCGCCGCACCGAATCCCGCCTCAACCCGGCCGACCGCGGTGAGATCGAAACCCTCTTCGCCGACGATGCCGATTTCGAGACCCCGGTCAAGGCCATCTGCACGCTGAAGGAGCAGTACCCGGCCGCCGCCGCGACCGTGCTGCACCCGGCCGACGTCCCGTTCTTCATCTCGCTCTGCAAGACCCCCGGCAAGCCGGTCAATTTCGTGCCCGTCGTGGACGGCGATGTGCGCCGCTGGTGGCGCTCGGATTCGCTGTGGCAGGCGCATGATCCGCGCTACACCGCCGATCAGGTGTGCGTCATTCCGGGCACCGTCGCCGTCGCCGGTATCACCCGCGTGGACGAGCCGGTCGGTGAACTGCTGGACCGTTTCGAGCAGGACACCGCGTACTCCCTGGTGCGCGAGGGTGTCGTCCCGGTCGCGGTCGACGGCCGCCGCCGCGCCGATGTCACCGCCGGCGCCATCGATATCGTGCTCGCCGCACCGGATGTGCAGTGGTCCGGCCGCACCACCGTCAACCCGATCCACCGCCTCGGCGATCTGCACGAGTGGGCCGTCGACGAGCAGGGCGCGAGCCATGCGCCGACCGGCGCCACGCTGCGTCCCGCCACCGGACCCGAATCCGATAGCGCCTACGTGGAATTGACGGTCCCGCTGCTCGGCCGCGATGCTGTGAACATCCGCATCTCCGTGCCGGTCACCGTGTACAACGGTGGCGCGCCGGTCATTACCGAGGACGATGCCCAGACCGCCATGTCGGCGCTGCTGGCAGTCGCCGCCGGGCAGGCCCTGCCCGAGGTCAAGACCGTCGAGGGCACCAAGGTCGCGCACTTCAATGTGGCGTGGAGCCCGGACCTGATCGCCGATCACGCCGGGGTCACCGGCTCCGGTATGCCGGAGAGCCTCAGCACCCTCGGCCGCACCGTTCCCGATGTGCTCGTGGGCGCCTGCTGGCCCGCCGTCTTCGCGGTGCTCGGCGCGACCCGCACCGCCGATGACAAGAGCGTTATCGAGGGCATGCTCGACCTGGTCCACCTGGACCACCAGATTCAGCTCAACGGCCAGTTGCCTTCCGCCGCAAGCGTGCTCGCGGTGCGGGCCGAGGCCGGCGAGACCGTCGACACCGATATGGGCCGCGTCGTCGAGGTGCGCGTGCGCATCTCGGGCATGCTCGACAAGCCGGAGACCGGCATGTCCATGCCGACCGTCGCCACCCTGACCGAGCGCTTCGCCATTCGCGGCCGCATCGGCGGCAACGAGCTGACCGATCCGCCGCGCGCCGGTGGCGTGCTGTCCGGCCAGGCGAGCGAAACCCCGCGTCGCCGCCGCCGCGATGTCACCCTCACCGCCCCGCGCGCCATGGCCGCCTTCGCGCAGGTCTCCGGCGATCACAACCCGATCCACACCAGCGAGGCCGCCGCCAAGCTGGCCGGACTGGGCAGCCCGATCGTGCACGGCATGTGGCTCTCGGCCGCTGCGCAGCACGCGGTTTCGGCCATCGACCTCAGCGATAAGGTGCCGCCGCGCACCCTCACCTCCTGGACCACCCGCTTCCTCGGCATGGTGCGCCCCGGCGCGCAGATCGATGTGCGCGTGGAGCGGATCGCCGTGGATCAGGGCAGCGAGATCATCGAGGTCTCCTGCCGCATCGAGGGCGATCTGGTCATGACCGCCACCGGTAAGGTCGCCGCGCCCAAGACCGTGTACGCCTTCCCTGGGCAGGGAATCCAGACCAAGGGCATGGGTCTGGACGCGCGCACTCGCTCCAAGGCCGCCAAGGAGATCTGGGACGCCGCCGACAAGCACACCCGCGACGCGCTCGGCTTCTCGATTCTCGCTGTGGTGCGCGACAATCCGACCTACCTCAAGGCTCGGGGCGTCGAATACCGGCACCCGCAGGGCGTGCTGCACCTGACCCAGTTCACCCAGGTCGCCATGGCCACCCTCGGCGTCGCGCAGGTCGCGGAGCTGCGCGAGGCGGGCGCCTTCATCGAGGGCGCCATGATGGTCGGGCACTCGGTCGGTGAGTACAACGCGCTCTCGGCCGTCGCCGGAGTGCTGCCGCTGCACGCCGTCCTCGAGGTGGTGTTCCAGCGCGGTTCGGCCATGCACGAGTTGGTCCCGCGTAATGCGCAGGGGCTCAGCGACTATCGTCTCGCCGCCATCCGCCCGTCGCAGATCGGTGTGGCCGATCACGAGGTCGTCGACTTCGTGAACCGCATCGGCACGGCCTCGGGTGAATTCCTGGAGGTGGTGAACCTCAACCTGCGCGGTTCGCAGTACGCCATCGCGGGCACCGTCGCCGGACTCGACGCCCTCGAGGTCGAAATCGAGCGTCTGCGTGCGGAAACCGGTGGCAAGCGCGCGTTCGTCGTCATCCCGGGCATCGATGTGCCGTTCCACTCCACCGTGCTGCGCGCCGGTGTGCCGGAGTTCCGGATCAAGCTGGAGGGCCTGCTGCCCGCCGACCTGCACCCGGAACTCCTTGTCGGACGCTACATTCCGAACCTGGTGCCGCGGCCGTTCAACCTGGAGCGCGAATTCATCCAGGAGATCGCCGATTACGTGCCGTCCGAGCCGCTGGCGGAGGTGCTCGCCGATTGGGACGAGTGGGCCGCCAAGCCGGTCGAGCTGTGCCGCGTGGTGCTCGTGGAGCTGCTGGCCTGGCAGTTCGCCAGCCCGGTGCGCTGGATCGAGACCCAGGATCTGCTGTTCACCGATACCGAGCACGGTGGCCTGGGTGTGGAGCGGTTCGTCGAGGTCGGCCTGGCCGCCACGCCGACCGTCGCCAACCTGGCCTCCAATACGCTGAAGCTGCCCGCCTTCTCGAACGCCACGGTCGAGGTGCTCAATATCGAGCGTGAAGCCGCGATCGTGTACGCCACCGATACCGATCCGGCGCATGTGGACGAGCCGGAGGAGACCCCGGTCGAAACCGCCGCTGCCACAGCGGCTCCGGCCGCGGCTCCGGTCTCCACCGGTGGCCCGCGCCCCGACGACATCGCGTTCGTCGCGGCCGACGCCACCCGCGTGCTCATCGCGCTGTGGACCAAGCTGCGCCTGGACCAGATCGGCCCGGTGGACACCATCGAGGGCCTGTGCGACGGCGTCTCCTCGCGGCGTAATCAGCTGCTCGTCGACCTCGGTGCGGAGCTGTCGCTCGGCGCCATCGACGGTGCGGCCGATGCCGATATGGGCGCGCTGTCGAACACCGTCGACCGCCTGGCCCGCACCTACAAGCCGTTCGGCTCGGTGCTGTCCGATGCCATCGGCGATCACCTGCGCAAGGTCTTCGGCCCGTCCGGTAAGCGGCCCGCCGCGATCGCCGAACGCGTCAAGAAGGTCTGGGAGCTCGGCGACGGCTGGGCCAGCCATGTCACCGCCGAGGTGTCCCTCGGCACCCGCGAAGGCGCCAGTGTGCGCGGCGGGGATATGGGCGGACTCGTCACCGGTGGCCTGAACGACGGTGCCGCCGTGGACAATGCCATCGATACCGCCGTGCAGGCCGTGGCCGCACGCCGCGGCATCGCGGTCTCCATGCCGTCCGCCGGTGGCGGCGGGGGAGCGACCGTCGATGCCGCCGCCCTGGGCGAATTCACCGAGCAGATCACCGGCCGCGACGGCGTACTCGCCACCGCCGCCCGCGTGGTTCTCGAGCAGCTCGGCCTGGCCGAGCAGCTGTCCGCGCCGGAAGCCTCCGACGACACCCTCGTCGATCTGGTCTCCGCGGAACTGGGCACGGACTGGCCGCGTCTGGTCGCGCCCGCGTTCGACGCCCGCAAGGCGCTGCTCATCGACGACCGGTGGGCAAGTGCCCGTGAGGATCTGGCCCGCCTGTGGCTGGGCGACGATACGCACGCCGCCGAGCTCGCCGTCACCGGTTTCGCCGGCGCCGGGGAAGCCGTTGCGGTGCAGGCGAATTGGTGGCGCGACCGCGCCAAGAGCGAAGCCCGCTCGGTGCTGGCCGGTGTGTACGGCCGTATTGCCGAGGCCGCGCTGGCCGAGGCGGATCCGGGTGTCTGGTCCGATGACATCGCCGTAATCACCGGTGCGAGCAAGGGTTCCATCGCGGCGGCCGCCGCCGGACGCCTACTGGGCGGTGGCGCGACGGTCATCGTCACCACCTCCAAGCTGGACGACAACCGGATCGGCTTCTACAAGAAGCTCTACCGCGAGAACGCCCGCAATGGCGCCGCCCTGTGGGTGGTCCCGGCGAATATGGCCTCCTACACCGATATCGACGCCCTGATGGACTGGGTCGGCAACGAGCAGGTCGACAATGCCGGTGGCGCGAAGATTCTCGTCAAGGAGGCGATGACTCCGACGCTGCTGCTGCCGTTCGCCGCCCCGCGCGTGGCCGGTGACCTGGCCGATGCCGGCGCCCGCGCCGAAATGGAGATGCGGGTTCTGCTCTGGTCGGTGGAGCGCCTCATCGGCGGTCTGTCCCAGCTGGGCGCGGACCACAATGTGGACGCGAAACTGCATGTGGTGCTGCCGGGTTCGCCCAACCGCGGCCTGTTCGGCGGAGACGGCGCGTACGGCGAGTCCAAGGCCGCCCTCGACGCCGTGGTCGCCAAGTGGCGCGCCGAGAAGTCCTGGGCCGACCGGGTCACCCTGGTGCACGCGCTCATCGGCTGGGTGCGCGGCACCGGGCTCATGGGCCATAACGATCCGCTGGTCGCCGCCGTCGAGAAGGCCGGGGTGCACACCTGGTCCACCGAGCAGATGGCCGATGAGCTGCTCAAGTGGTGCACGTCGCGGGCTCGCGTCGTCACCGCCGGCGGCCCGCAGCAGATCGATCTGACCGGTGGCCTGGCGCGCGCCAAGCTGGATCTGTCCGCGCTGGCCAAGGAGAGCTTGGAAGGCGCTGCGGCGGAAGAGGATATCGAGGAAGGCCCGGTCACCATCGCGGCACTCCCGGCCCCGCCCACCCTGAGCTCCAAGCTGCCGGTCCCCGAATGGGGTTCGGTGACAGCCGATCTCGACGATATGGTCGTCATCGTCGGCGCGGGCGAGCTCGGCCCCTACGGTTCGGCGCGCACCCGCTTCGAGATGGAGGTCTCCGACCAGCTCTCCGCCGCGGGCGTACTGGAGCTGGCGTGGACCACCGGTCTGGTCACCTGGGAGAACGAGCCCAAGGCCGGCTGGTACGACACCGAATCCGGTGACTACGTCGACGAATCCGAGCTGGCCGAGCGCTACCACGACACCGTGGTCGAGCGCTGCGGCGTCCGCCGGTACGCCGACGACGGCGCCATGGTCGACAACACCGCACCGCTGCTCACCTCGGTCTTCCTGGACAAGGACCTGTCCTTCGTGGTGAACAGCGAGGCCGAGGCCCGCAGTTTCTACGCCGCCAACCCGGAGCAGACCGTCATCACGCCGGTCGAGGGCACCGGCGACTGGCAGGTGACACGCAAGGCGGGCACCGAGATTCGGGTGCCGCGCAAGGCGAAGCTGTCCCGGGTGGTCGGTGGACAGATCCCCACCGGCTGGGACCCCACCCGGTTCGGCATCTCCGCCGATATGGCCGGTTCGGTCGACCGGGTCGCGCTGTGGAACATCGTCTGCACCGTGGACGCGTTCCTCGGCTCGGGTTTCAGCCCGGCCGAGCTCATGCAGTGGGTGCACCCGTCGCTGGTGGCGAACACCCAGGGCACCGGTATGGGCGGCATGTCGTCCATGCGGTCGCTGTACATCGACAATCTGCTCGGTGAGTCGCGGGCCAACGACATCCTGCAGGAGGCGCTGCCGAACGTCGCTCTGGCGCACGTGGTTCAGAGCTATGTGGGCAGCTACGGCGGCATGATCCACCCGGTCGCCGCCTGCGCCACCGCCGCGGTCTCCGTCGAGGAGGGCGTGGACAAGATCAAGCTCGGCAAGGCCGATCTGGTCGTCGCCGGCGGTTACGACGATCTCGGCATCGAAGGCATTGTCGGCTTCGGTGATATGTCCGCCACCGCCGATTCGGCCGTCATGTCCGCCAAGGGCATCAGCGACCGCTACTTCTCCCGGGCCAACGATCGCCGCCGCGGCGGCTTCGTCGAATCCATGGGCGGCGGAACGGTGCTGCTGGCTCGCGGCAGCGTCGCGCTGGAAATGGGCCTGCCGGTGCTCGGTGTGGTCGCGTACGCCCAGTCCTTCGCGGACGGCGTGCACACCTCCATCCCGGCCCCCGGCCTGGGTGCGCTCGGTGCGGGTCGCGGCGGCGCGGAGTCCAAGCTGGCCAAGGAACTTCGCAAGCTGGGTGTGGCGGCGGACGAGGTCGCGGTGATCTCCAAGCACGACACCTCCACGGCCGCAAACGATCCCAATGAGTCCGAGCTGCACGAGCGGCTGGCGACTGCCATCGGCCGCTCGGAAGGCGCACCGCTGTTCGTGATTTCGCAGAAGACCCTCACCGGTCATGCGAAGGGCGGCGCGGCGGCCTTCCAGATGATCGGCCTGTGCCAGGTGCTGGAGCAGGGCGTCATCCCGCCCAACCGCAGCCTCGACTGCGTGGACGAGAAGATGCAGGCGTACCCGCACCTGGTATGGGTCCGCGAGGCCATGGACCTGGGCGAGCGCTTCCCGCTCAAGGCCGGTCTGGTCACCTCGCTCGGCTTCGGGCACGTCTCCGGCCTGGTGGCGATCGTGCACCCGCAGGCGTTCATCGCGGCCCTGGATCCGGACAAGCGCGAGGCGTACCAGCGTCGGGCCGAGGAGCGTCAGCTCAACGGCCGGCAGCGCCTCACCGAGGCCATGTGCGGCGGCGCCCCGCTGTACGAGCGCCCGGCGGATCGCCGCCTCGGCGGCGACGGCACCCCCGCCAAGAAGTCGCGCCAGCTGGAAGCCGACATGCTGCTCTCGGCCCAGGCCCGACTGGGTACGGACGCAACGTATGTCGCGGTTCCGCCCGGACCGGCGTGCCGGTAACAATCGACAGATTTGCGCCGCACCACCTGCGGCGCAACTGAACTCATGACCGGTGGAGCCTGTGAATGCGTAGGCTCCACCGCAGTTGATTGGGCGCTCATGACTGTCTCCCATCAATTGATCGTTGTGAGGTCGGGAAGTGCGTTGGAATGGTCCGGACAATTCGGATTGTGTGAAAACCACTGTTTCGGAACGGATTTCGTCTTCCAATCGACAAATTGTAGTGATAGCGTTCGAATATGCGTTCGAATGCACAGGCTCGCGCCGCCGTCGTCACCGAACGCGTGGTGGCACGGCAATTCGCGTTCACCACTCGCGCATATATGGCGGTCGATGAGGTGAGTGGGGAATCGGTCGGGCTCGACGAGGTCGACACACGAACCGGTTGGCTGCTGAGCCTGATCGCCTGTGCGGGAGCCGAACTGGTGGCCCGGCTGTGGCAGCCGGGGACCTTCGATGTGCTTGCCGCCGGTCGTGACCTACAAGGTCGCAAGTTGCCTGCGCAAGGGCATGTGGCCGCGGCCCGATTGGGGTGGACGCCCTGTTACCCGGACGGGATATATGTGCCGTCGCGGGTGACCCGGGTGGTGACCGCACAGGTCACCAGTACCCTGCGGACCCTCGCCTACCGCGACACTGCGATCGGCGTGCTCTGTTCCCGATTCGACTCGGACACAGGCCGGTTGGCGCCAGCCACCGGCTCCGAGGTCTGTGTGCCGTCGGGCTTCGCGCGGGGAGTGTGCCGTCAGCTCGCCGCCCGCTCCCGCCGCAGCGAAGGTACGCAAGCAACGTGGTTGCGGATCACCGACCTGCAGGGTCCACCACAGATCGCTGCATTGGCCCGACTTTCCGCTGCTGATCGGCAGCTCGCTCAGCTCACTGTGGCAGGCGGCGAGTTGGTGTTGACGGTGAAGTTGCCGACCTGCCCAGCCCCGGCCGGGCGGGCGCAGTGGCGGTGGGTGCGGTTGACCGCCGCGATCCCGGAGCACCTGCATGGGCGGCCGGTCACCGATTGGCATCTGCCGAGCCTGGTCTTGGACCGTGGGGGTGTGCTGTGGCGGTGTGCGGGGACCGAAATGGTGCCCGCAGCCGACCCGGCCGCGGGGACTGTCGCGGTAGGAGTCGATTGGTCCCCGTCCGCCCTCGGTGTCGCCGCCCTCGTGGCCGAAGGGCCAAACGGGTTGTCCTCGGACTTCCATGGTTGGACATACGATGACCGGGGGCTTGGGGTGAAACTGGCGCGCCTGCAAACCGAAGGCCAAATGCTGCATCGCAAGTCAGCGCGACTGAGGCAGCTCGCCCTCTCGGCTTCGCCCGAGGTCTGTGACAGGCTCGAGTCGAAGATCGCGGTGCTCGAGGCGCACCGCGGTGCGGTGGGTGCCAAAAGGCGGAAAATCAACCGGGAGTTGGCGTTCCACTTCGCCTCCCAAGTCACCGCTTATTCCGTCGCGGCGGGCGCGCAACTCATTGCGGTGGAGGACCTCACTACCCTCGAAACCCGTTCACATGGGCGGGTCAACAACAACCGAGCCGCGCAGTCCGCCCGCCGCCAAGCTGTCGTTGCCCTCGCGCACACCGCCGCCGGGGTTGGCATTGCAGTGGTTTCCGTGCCTGCGAGGGGATCGTCCGCGTGGTGTCCGGGCTGCGACGAACCGCTCTCGCGCCCGGGCGGTTACCACAGTGCCTGGTGCGTGCGCTGCGAGGTCGGGGGTAATCGTGATCATATGGCGGGTATCAACTTGGCCAAACGTGTGTTGCTGGGTAAAACCAATGTGACTCGCCGGCGTGGGCAGATGCCGACGATCCGGGTGACCGAGCACGCACCGGTGCGGCGGTGTCGGGATAAAGCAAGCCCGACACCGCGTCAGCCGCGGCACCGCAGGGTGCGCTGTAGTTCACCCGCCATGACCGAACGGGTGGGGGTGAATTCGAATCAGTCTGTTCCTGCATCACAAGCGTCGATGTGGGACACGGTCAAACCTGTAGCGCCGCAAGGCGTTGCCGGTAGCCGTGACACACGTACATCTGTACTGTCTGCGACCGCAGTGGCAGACAGTATGAGATCTACGTAGACGCTCCGCTGGTATGTTGCCCCCAATCGACTGCATCGAGAGAAAGAATCGAGGAGTCTCGAACAGTGACGATCCTTGGTATCGGACTGGACTTGGTATGCATTTCCGAGTTCGCCGAACAGCTGGAACGTCCCGGATCCACCATGATCCGGGAGACCTTCACCGCCGGTGAGCGGCGCTATTGCCAAAGCAAAGGCACCGACCCGGCCCGCAGTTACGCCGCCCGGTGGGCCGCTAAGGAGGCCGTCATCAAGGCGTGGGCTTCCTCGCGCTTCGCCCGCAGCCCGCAGATCGGCGACAATCCGTATCCGCTCATCGAGGTCGTCAATGACGCCTGGGGGCGCCCCAGCATCAAATTGCACGGACTCACAGCGGAATTCCTGCCCCGGGTACGGGTGCACCTGTCGCTGACGCACGACGGCGATACGGCGGCCGCCATGGTGGTGCTGGAGGATCCGGGCGAACTGGCCGACCTCATCCAGGGCTGAACGGCGGGGCGGGTCAGAATTTGTCGGGCTCGAGCGGCAGGCGCTGCCCGCCCGTCCGTGATTCCTTCTCGGCGATCAGCAGATACGCGACCATGAGTCGCTTGAGCTCGGCGACCGCGTCCTCGTGGCTGAGGCCGTCCTGGACCGAGAAATTCAGCATCGAATAGACGACGTGCACCAGCACCTGCGCCATCATCGAACGACGGCCGCGCGGGGTGCGGGGCATGAGCGAGCGCAACATCTGCGCTACCGCCTCGGCGAATTCCTTCTCGTGAATCGCGCCGGTGGCCCGCGTCGAGGGTGTCGACTGCATGGCCAGCCACACCTCGCGCCGGGACGGATCGGTCATCCACAGTTCGGCGAGGTGATCGACCAGCGCGTTCATATGCCGCAGCCAGTCCATGGACGGGATCTCGCCGTGGAAGTCGGCCAGCTCCTGTGAAACCGCAACCAGGTCTTGGCGATTGAGCTCGCAGACGATGACGTACTTGTTGGCGAAGAATTGGTAGAGGGTGCCGATCGGCACTTCCGCGCGGGCCGCGACCTCTTCGCAGGTGAACGATTCGAAGCCGACCTCGACCAGCAGTTCGCGGGAGGACTGCAGCAGCGCGTCGAACTTGCGCTTGCTCCGCTCCTGCGTCGGCCGGCGGCGCGGCATCAGCTCCTGCGGATCATCCTGCAACTCCAACGCAGGGTCCGGTCGCCGCGTCGACCTGGTTCCCGTGCGTGCTTCCACGTTCAACAGCCTAGAGGTAGCGACACTCCGATGACACGCTGCGGTAGTTCGTGTGTCCCTATGTCGCGGCGGATTTCTACCCATCCGCGCCGGGAATGGTGACGAACCTTCATCGCAGCTGCTTCTCAGCTGCATGTCTCAGGGCTGATTTCACCATCGGGTCGTTTGACCTGTCGGGGTTCATTTCACTGAAAGCACGACGACGTTGGAAGGCTGATCTGTGGTTGCTCCTGCTGTTGTTCGTTCCGCGGTGACCATCGGCGTTGCCACCGAGCGCGGTACCGTGCGCGCCGTGGCACTCGCCGATGACGGTGACAAGTTGCCAGAACGCGTGGTCATGGAACGCGTCGAGAAGATCACCGGTGAGACGAAGGCCGATCTGGCCGCCGCGGTCGAACTGGTGCTGGAGGAGATCGCGGGCAAGCTCGGCCCGGATCGGGAGATCCTGGGTGCGGCCGTCGCCTACCGCGATGCCGCCGAGCGCCGGGCCATCGTCACCCGCCTGGCCGCGGGGCCGTGGCGGGAGGCCTCACTGGTCTCCGCGAAGGCCGCGCACCTGTCCGTGGCGCGCGCCATGACGTGGGTGGACGAATTCGACGATCTCGCCATCTGCGAGGTGGTGCCGGGTTCGCAGGCGTTCTCGCTCATCGATTCCGGGCGCAACCGGGTGCTCGCGGCGGTGTCGCTCACCGGCGGCGGTACCACGGAGGAGGCCATGCGGGCCGCCGTGACGGCCGCCTGGGATCAGTTCGACGCGGCCGGTGTGAAGCCGGACGCGGTGGTGCTGATCGGTTCCGCCGCAAGCGAACCCGCGGTCAAGGCGGCGCTGGAGGCCGGTTTCGGGGCGCCCGTCATTCCGTGCTCCGTCGCCGCGGCCGCACCGGCCGTCGGCGCGGCGCTGTCCGCCATGCCGGAGGCCGAGTACGCGGGCGAGGCCGCCGAGCGCATTCGCCGCGCCCGGGGCACCGCCGCACTTTTCGCCGCGGCCAGCGTGCTCGCGGGTGGTCTCGTCGCGGGCGGAGTGTATGCGGCGAGCGGTAATTCGAAGTCGGTGCCCGAACCGATGCTGACCGATTCCCGGGTGTCCGCGGACGCGCGCACCGGTGGCAGTGACCATCCGATCGTGCAACCCGGTGTCGAAACCGGAGCGGCGGGCACTCCCGCGGACGGTCAGCCGGGTGCTCCGGCCGCACCGTCCGATGCGAGCGCGCCGGTCTCGGAACAGCCCGCCCCGGAGAACCCGCCCGCGCCGGATGTCATCACCATCGACCCGGCGGCCATGAACTGGGGTCCGACGAATCCCGATGCAGGGCACTGGCGTCCGTCCAAGCCGCTGGTGAAGTCGCAGCCGGAGCCGGAGACGGGCCTGTATCAGGACTCCATTCTCCCCGCGCCGACGCACGCGGCCGCGCTCACCGATACCGGCCTCTTCTCGGGCGAGACCGCACCGCCCGCGCTGAACACGCCGGAGTTCGCCAAGTGGTGGGACAACCACTGGAACATGATGCTGCAGTGGGCAGCAGCGCAGATGCTGCCGCGCGGCGTCTAGAACTGGGTCCCTGTCAGGGGAACCGGGTCTCGGCAGTGCGGCTGTGTCGAGGTGGAAGAGTCCCGGCCCGGGTTGGGGGTCGGGACTCTTCCTGTTGCGCGGCGGCTATACCGACAGGTCGCGGCGCAGCTTGGCGACGTGTCCGGTGGCGCGCACGTTGTACTGCGCCACCTCGATCTTGCCGTTCTCGTCCACCAGGAAGGTGGAGCGGATCACTCCGGTGACGGTTTTGCCGTACATGGTCTTCTCACCGAACGCTCCGTACGCGAGCAGTACGGACTTATCCGGATCCGAGAGCAGCGGGAAGGTCAGACCTTCGGCATCCCGGAACTTGGCCAGCTTGGCGGGCTTATCGGGGGAGATGCCGAGGACTTCGAGCCCGGCCTCGTTCAATTCGGCCAGGCTGTCGCGGAAGTCGCAGGCCTGTTTGGTACAGCCGGGCGTGCTCGCGGCCGGGTAGAAATACACGATCACCTTGCGGCCGCGGTAGTCGGCCAGCGACACCTCCTTGCCGTCCGCATCGGGAAGAGTGAACGCGGGCGCGATATCGCCGGGACTGAGTCGGGGGTTCTCGGTCATGCCGACACCGTAGTAGACCGGTCCGGCGCGATGTGAGCGATACACTCCACAGCAGGTCGGCTCGTACCCGGGCGCGCTGAGCGATCCCTGGCGACCGACGCGCGAGCGACCTCGAGACGACAGTGCCGCTGAGCGCGGCTTGCAGACAGGAGTGTGACGTGGCCAGAGATACCGAGGCGATCGAGCGGGAGATCGAGGCCGCACGGAGCCGGCTCGCCAGCACCCTCGACGAACTGGCGGTGCGGGCCGATCCGCAGCGATTGGCCGACAACACCAAGCATGCGCTGATCGCGAAGGTGAATGAGCCGAAGATCAAATACAGCCTGATCGGCGCGGGTGCGCTGATCGTGACGCTGGTACTGGTCAAGATCTTCCGCTGAGCAGAACACAGGCTGAGTAGAACAAAAAACACCCGGTGCCCACTGTTGGCACCGGGTGTTTTTTGTCGAATAAGCAGGTGGTACCGGATCAGACTGTCGGGCAGGCCATTCCGGTGCCGTCGGGATCGAGGTTCGGACCGTAACCGGGCTCACCGCGGAAGAGCGGCGCGCGCCCGGCTGCCCGGGCCTCGTCGCAGTTGCGGAATTGGCCGCCTGCGGAACCGGTCTGGGCGAGATTGGCCGAACCGGTCGCGCCCGAGCCGGTGTCGATTACCGAGGAACCGGTACCGGACGACCCGGTCGGCACGGGCCCATCGGCGAGGGCAAGGGCGGCGGGGGCTGCAAGAGTCGTCAGTCCCGCGACGCTGGCGGTGACGAGAAGCCGGCGAACGTTCATGTATTCCTCAATGTCGGCGCAATGGGTTGGTGGCGGCCCGATTCGGCGCGGATGCCACCCTTGCCGCGGTGGTGCGGCACGGTGGCCGGTACGGGTCCGGCGTCTACAGTTCCGGCGGAACGTTGCATTGTCAACCGGTATGGCTATTCATCCAGGTAAATAGCCATGCGACAGACCGCCGACGGGATGTGTTCCGCTGGAACATGTCCCATTTGTCCTGTGGCAGACACTGTATCGTGACGCGGGGTCGTACATCCTGTGAGGACTCGCAGAGTTTCCTGCAGATCCACCGCGATCACATCGCCCGAACCCCTATTCGCCCAATCGCCTGCCGCGAAGATGTTCCGCCGGAACATGTCCCATGCGCCCCGCCTGAAAATCCTCGATGGCGTCGATGATTTCCTGTCGCGAGTTCATGACGAACGGACCGTGCTGCACCACCGGTTCCCGAATCGGCTGTCCGCCGAGCAGGAGCACCTCCATATCTCCGGTGCGCGTGTCCTGGTGTGCGTCGGCCGCGACCGTGAGGGCATCACCGCGGCCCAGCACCACCAGCTGTCCGGCGGTGACCGGGCGGCGCTCCACACCGACCGTGCCGCTGCCGGAGACCACGTAGACCATGGCGGTGAACTGTTGCGGCCACAGGGTTTCCAGCTGTCCGCCCGGACTGAGGGAGGCGTGGGCGTACGCGATCGGGGTGTGCGTGGAGCCGGGTCCCTCGAAGCCGCCGATATTTCCGGCGATGATGCGCAGCAGTGCCCCGCCGTCGTGCGAGCTGACGAGAGTGAGGTCACCGGCCTCCTAGCTGGGGCGAAGTGCCTGTAAGTGACCGGGCTCGCCTTTGGTGTCCATGTCAACCATGGGGGGATACTATGTATTCCATGACCCGCTGGCTGAGTGAACAGGAACAGGCGACCTGGCAGTCGTTCATTCGCATGCGGCAGCGGCTGGATGCGGCGCTGGCCACCGGTCTCGCCCAGGACGGCCTGTCGATGTCGGACTACGAAGTACTGGTGGCGCTTTCGGCCGCCGGCGGGCAATTGCGCGCCAAGGAGCTCGGTGCGGAGATCTGCTGGGACAAGAGCCGGCTCTCGAAGCACCTCTCACGCATGTCCACCCGCGGGCTCATCGACCGCTGCCAGGCCGTCGACGATGCTCGCGGCCGCGAAGTGCGCCTGACCGATGCGGGCCGCCGAGCGCTGGAAACCGCCGCACCCAACCACGTGGAACTGGTGCGGCGGCTCTTCATCGACGAGCTGACCGAGAGCGAGGCCGAGGCAGTGCGCTCACTGGCCGACAAGGTGGTTGTCGAAGTCGAACGCACCGACGTACCCGGAATCGGCTGAGAGCGATCCGCCATCGGCGATCGCTCTGGTGGGCCGATCGACGTGTCGGGGATCAGCCGGAGAAGCTCGGCAGCACAGAGCTCATCCCGCCGCCGCAGGAGTTGCCACCCCCACTCGCGGACACCTCGACGGTCAGGGTGGCTTGTGAGAGTTCGCTGATGTCGCCGGAAGTCCCTGTCAGCGTGTGGGTTCCGGCTGTTTTCGGGGTCCACGACACAGTGGGGAGGGTGAAGAGAGTGTCGAGAACCACGGACCCGATGCTGCTGTCGAGCGGCTGGCCGTTGTCGGCGAACGCGACTCGCCACGAGGAAGGCACGTGGGTGGCGGTGAGCTGGTAGGTGCAGCCGACCGTATGCTGCGAGCCGGACACCGAGAGCGAATACGGTGCGACGCCGATATCAGCGGTGGCCTGCGGCGCGCAAATTGTCAGCACGGCGGTCGCGGCCGCAAATCCGATGCTCCCCAGTCTGATTCGACGTCTGATCACTGTTTTGACTATCACTGCCACTCGCTTCTCTCGATCGCCCTCGATGTGGATGCCGTCTGCCTGTGTCGGCGCCGCATTAGTGAAACAATAATGCTTCACTTGTTTGAGGGGGTGGCTTTTCGAAACCGCCGCACCCGATCATGAGGAGATCGGTGCGGCGGCTGTTCATCGTTCGACGTTCGGATCAGCTTTCGGTCGTGGGCTTGTCGAACTGTGCGCGCTTCCAGTCGCCGAACGGTTCGTCGCGTTCGCGCACGGCATCGCGGAAACCGGTTGTGGCGGCGCGTAATTGGAAGGCGTATCCCTCGCGGGTGTGGCGGGAGATGCCGTCGAAGACGGTGCTGATCATGCCGGAGTTCGCCACGCCCTGGTTGAGCAGTGCGCTGTTGAGCGCCAGCTTCGCCATGATCAGCTGATTGATCGGCACCTGCGAAATGCGTTGCAGCAGATCCTCGGTGCGCTCGTCGAGCTGATCGGCGGGTGCGGATTCGATGGCCAGGCCCCACTCCTCGGCCTGTTTGCCGCTGAGACTGTCACCGGTGAACAGCAGCCGCTTGGCGCGCTGATCGCCGACACGATGCGCCCACATGCCCGCCGCCGGAATGCCCCAGGTGCGGGTGGGCGGGTAGCCGAAGCGGGCGTCGTCGGCGCAGATGATCTGGTCGGCGTACAGGGCGATATCGGTGCCGCCCGCAATGGCGAACCCGTGCACCTTGGCCACCGTGGGCTTATTGGCATACAGCAGGCTCGCGAAGCCGCGATTGAAGCGCGACATCATGGCGTAGTCGACCATCGGATCCCAAGTGCCCCAGGGATTGTGATTGCGCGCCTGCACCACCGGATCGAGCACGGTGCCCCCGGTGGGCTGAGCGCCCTCTGGAGGCGCGACTGTGCCTGCCTCATGATTATTCTCGGCGAAGATCGACAGGTCGTAGCCTCCGCAGAAGCCCTTACCGCGCCCGCTCAGCACGATCACGTGCACCCGGGGATCCAGGTCGGCGCGCTCGACGGCGGCCGCCAGCTCGATCGGGGTGTCCGAGGTGATGGCATTGCCCTGCTTCGGGCGATTGAAGGTGATGCGCGCGATACGGCCGGTCACCTCGTAAGTCAGTGTGCGGCCGGTGATTTCGCCCTCGGGCTGCGGGCGGCCGGTGAAGAGCGAGTCCTCGCCGCCGGTGAGGTCGTCGCGCCAGGCGGCGGGGCGGGTCCCGGCGTGCTGCTCGGAGGGTCCGGAGGGACTGCTGCCGGAGGGTGTGGCGGGGCGTTCGGATTCGGCTGACACCCAAGCAGTGAACCCCCGTTCATTTCTTGCTGTCAAGACCCGGCGGGGTAGAGCGGGGTAATTCAGGCGCCCCACGGCCGGATCGGCGGCTTCACCCAGAGGATCTTCTCGTCGGCATGCTCCCGCTGCGCCGCCGGATGCTCCGGATTCCGCGCCGCCCAGCCGTCCTTCTCGACGAGCAGTTCCGCCACGGCCTGCCACGTCTCATCGGTGCTGGGCGGATTGGTGTCGGCGGCCCGGGCCAGCTTGCGCCGCTGCGTCGGCGGCAGGGCCAGCAATTCCGGCCCGCTGATGCCGCGAGCCCAGATGAATGCCGCCAATCGTCGAGCCTTGTCCTCGCGGCTACGGCTCGCATGATCGGAGTGCGCGTAGTCGGCCATATCGCATCCCCGCAGGTAGTCCACTATGTCCAGCCGACCCTACCGCAGCGCGCGGTGCCGGCCGGCAGGTAGTTCGGCGGGCTCTGTGTCAGCTTTTCCGCCACCGGCGCGGGTGCTCGGCGGTTACCGTGAAACCCATGCCGGATGCCGCCGCGAGCGCCGACCAACTCGTCATCGATCGAGCCACTGCGCAGGACTGGACAACCGTCACCGCATGGGCCGCCGCGGAGGGCTGGAACCCCGGACTCCGTGATGCCGCGGCCTTTTTCGCACAGGATCCCGACGGCTTCCTCCTCGGCCGTTTGAACGGGGAACCCGCCACCGCCGTCTCGGTGGTCAACTACGGCGATGATTTCGCATTCCTGGGGTTCTATCTGGTGCGACCGGACCTGCGCGGTCGCGGGCTGGGAATCGCCACCTGGAATGCGGGCCTCGCGCACGCGGGCGGGCGCACCATCGGCCTGGACGGTGTCCCGGATCAGCAGGGCAACTATCGCCGCAGCGGATTCGAACTCGCTTACAACACAGCACGTTTCGTCGGCCTCCCCGATCTTCCGCCGCCGGACGGAACCGTGCGCGTCATGGGCGCCGCCGATACCGCTGCCGTGCACGACTACGACTCGGCCTGCCTCCCAGCCGATCGCCCCGAATTCCTGCGTTCCTGGCTCGGTAACCCGGGACATCAGACGGCCTTGCGCATAGTGGACGGGAATCTGGCGGGTTTCGGAACAGTCCGTCCCGCAAGGGATTCCCACCGCATCGGACCTCTGTTCGCGAACGATGCCGATACCGCCCGTCAGCTACTCGCGGCCTTGGCCGCGCAGGCCGATGGACCCGTGGCCGTAGATGCGCCGCTGCGCAACAACTCCGCCGTCCGTCTGTGCGAGGAAGCGGGCCTGAAGCCGAGTTTCGAGACGGCGCGCATGTATACCGGCCCGGTCCGATCTCACTGCCGGGACCGGGTTTTCGGCGTCACCACGCTGGAACTCGGCTGAGCTACAGCGGGCGAATGGATTCGGCCAGCTGCTCGGCGGCGGATTTGTCGACCGGCGCCTTGGCATCGCCGATCCAGCTGACCCACCAGCGCCGGGCCCCGGATTGGACTACGGCGGAATAGATCTCGGCTTCGGGGCTGGCGGCGGTGTCGAAGGCGATGCGGTAGAAGCATGATTCGCCGGCGACCTCGCGGCCCTCCAGGTCGAGGGTTTCGGTGTCCACCCGCTTGCCGGAGTCGGGGAAGAAGAACTCACCCATACCGGAGCCCAGTGCGCAGGCCGCCCGGGTGTCATCGGATTCGGCTGCGGCGAAGAGGGATTGGTCGAGCTTGCCGAGCAGGATCATCCCGTCGCCGCCACCGCTCCGCTGCAGGGCGACCTGACCGAAGACCAGATGATCGCCGTCGTTCTCCTGCGGCATCTGCTGCCAGCCGTCCGGGGTGACGAAACTCAGACCGGCCGCGGTGCTGACAGTGCGATCGGCCTCGTCATGGGAGCGGCGCAATTGCAGGAACGCCGAGTAGCCGATCCCCGCCAGTGATGCGACCAGGGCGGCGACGCAGAGCGCGATGACCCCGTGCGCTACGCGCGGCGATACGGCCGATTCGGAGCTCTCGGAAGCGTCGGGTCCGGGTAGCGAGGCGGTGGGTTCCGGCGGCCGCACCTGGTTCGGTTCCACCCCGCGACGCTAACAACAGCGCTGGTCAGAGGATTTGTAGCGGCCGATGCGGCGCGCCGGACGGGTTGATCACGATCGGGCTACCAGCCCGATGGGCGCACCCGGCCAGGTGTGACGACATGCGCGAGCATATTCCGCAGCTCGACAACCGCCGCCGGTCCCAGCGCCCGCGCCCAGTGCTCGGTGAACTGTGCCGCGGCGGCATCGGCGGCCCGCGTGCAGGCCCAGCCCCGCTCGGTGAGCGTGATCAAGCGCGCCCGCGCGTCGTGCGGATGCGGATTGCGTTCGGCATAGCCCCTTTTGACGAGCTCGTCGACCAACTGACTGGCCGCCTGCTTGGTCACCCCCAGATGCTCGGCGATCTCACCCACCGTCGCCCCGTCCGGCACCATCCGCACGAAGGCGAAGCCGTGCGTGGGCCGCACATCGGTGAACCCGGCCGCGACGACCCCCCGATCGACGGCATCGGTGACCTCGGCGGCGGCCGCGAGCAGCAGCATCGGCAAATCCTGGGCGGGTGCGGGCATGTGTGCATCTTGGCACTTGACAGGAAAGTCAACAAGCTTGACTATATAGACAAGCAACTTGACTAAAGGAAGTGTTGAACATGCCGGTTATCCGCACCGCAGACATCGAGTCCCACCAGATGCACGGCTCCACCTTCACCCCGCTGGTCCGCCCGGCCACCGGCAGCGCCGAACTCTGCGTCTGGCGCCTGGAAATCGCCCCCGGCATCCAGGGCGTAGCCCACCGAATCCACCGCGAAGAAGCCTTCGTCCTCCTCGAAGGCTCCCTCACCCTCACCATCCAGGGCGAGTCCACCACCCTCACTCCGGGTGACGCAGCCGTCGCCCCCGCCGGATCCACCATCCGCCTGGACAACCCGGCCGCCACCCCCGCCGTCGTCATGGTCACCGCAGCCGTCGGCTTCACCGGCGAACTCCCCGACGGCACAATCGTCAACCCGCCCTGGGTCAACTGACCGCCTACTGGGCGAGCGCGAAGCGAAGTGCGCCAATGGCTTCCAGGAGGACGGAGCTGCCGGTGCCGCCGAAGGCGGTGCCATAGATGATGCCGTGGATCAGGGACGGGTGGCGGCGGAGAGCTACTTGGACGCCGGACTGTTGGAGGCGGTGGGCGTAGTCCTCGCCTTCGTCGCGGAGGGGGTCGAAACCTGAGACCGCGACGTAGGTGGGCGGGAGGCCGGTGAAGGTAGGCGCAAGTAGCGGGGAGGCCCGGGGGTCGGTGGTGTGCACTGGGTTCGGCAGGTAGTTCTCGCGGAACCAATCCATGTGGGCCTCGGTCAGGACGTAGCCGTCGGAGAAGAGTGAATACGAGCGGCGTTTGCGGGAGACGTCCGTGATGGGGCAGAACAGGAGCTGGAAAGCGGGCGGAAGGCCTGCCGCGGTGGCCTGCTGGGAGACGACCGCCGCCAGATTGCCGCCCGCGCTCTCACCCGCGACGACGATGCGATCGGGCAGTGCGCCGAGCGATTCGGCGTTCTCGCGGGCGAAGCGGTACGCCGACATCGCGTCGTCGACGGCCGCGGGGAACGGATGCTCGGGGGCGAGCCGATAGCCGACCGAGAGCACCGGGAATCCGGAGCGGTCGGCCAGGAAGCGGCAGACATTGTCGCAGGCGTCGATGCTGCCCACGGTCCAGCCGCCACCGTGGAAGAACACGATGAGGGCGCCGCCGGTGGACAGCTCCAGCGGGGTGTACAGCCGGGCGGGGATCGGGCCGCCGTCCCCGTCGATCTCCAGATTCTCGACCCGGCGCTGCGGCAGTGCGCGGCCGAGCATGCGGCCGCCGAAGTTCATCGCCGATCTGGAGTAGCGAAGGGGGATGTCGCCCATGGGCTTTCGCGGCATCAGGCTGAACAATCCCATGGCCCGCCGCAGGCCGGGGTCGAGGGTCTGGCCGTCGATCACCACATCGAAGTTCCGGAAGTTCTGCGGCCGAAGGACTTTCAGTAGGTGGGAGGAACCGCGCAGCAGCGCCCTGGCGATCCGATCCACACCCGGCGCCGGGGCGCTGTGCTGTGTGGTCACCGGGCCAGGAACCCCTTGTCGACCGGAATCTGGGTGCCGGTGACAACCCGGGACCCGTCGCCCGCGAGCCACACCACCACATCCGAAATCTCTTCCGGCTCGACGAGGCCGTCGGCCTTGAGCAGGTTCGGGGTGTAGCTGTAGACGTAGGACGGGTACTGCTCGAACATCTTGTACATCGAGGTGTCATTGCCGAGCGGGGTATTGGTGCCGTAGGGGAGCAGCACATTCACCCGGATGCCGTATTCGCCGAGCTCGATGGCCAGCGATTTCGTCAGGCCCACCACGCCGAATTTGCTTGCGGCGTAATGGCCGCAGCCCGGGGGCGCCTTGACCCCGGCCGAGGAGCTGATGGTCATAATCGAGCCGCCGTTTCCGGCCTCGATCATGGCGGGCACCGTCGCCTTGATGGTGTTCCAGACGCCCGTCAGATTGATATCGACGGTCTCGGCGAACTGCTCCGCCGAGATCTCCCAGAGCCGGCCCCAGCTGCAGACGCCCGCATTGGCCACCACGATGTCGAGCCGCCCGAACTGGGCGATGGCCTCGGCCACCGCGCTCTGCTGACCTTCGAGGTCGCGAACATCGACCTGCTTGGTCAGGATATTGCCGCCCTCGGCCTTGACCAGCCGCGCGGTCTCCGCGAGATCCTCCGGCTCCGCCATCGAATACCCGCTGAACTCGGTATTCGTACAGGCGTCCACGGCAACGATATCCGCGCCGGCCCGGGCCAGACTCAGGACGTGCGAACGGCCCTGGCCGCGCGCCGCGCCGGTCACATAGGCGACCTTTCCGGTCAGGGTCTTCTCTTGCGGCGTAACGCCGGATGCTGCGACGGTCATGCACGTGCCTCGATTTCTTGTCGATCAGATGTGTCTTGTGCTGCGGGGGTGGACTGCGGTCCGCCACGGGCGAACTCGTAGTCGCTCAGTGGCGAACGCCTGCTGAACCACCAAGCGCCACTGATGGTTTGGGGTCGGTAGTAGACCGCGTCACCTTGCGAGTTGACGAAGTAGGTCCGGAGTCCCGGATTGCAGTCGACGGTGTAGGTGCGAATCAGCTTCTCGTTGCGGCGCATTCGGCCCACCCAGCGGTCGAATGCCGCGGGCCGCACCTGTGCCACGGTGGCTCTGCGCCGGGCGGCCTCGGAGATGATGCGGACGGCATGGCGTGCCGTCAGGTCGATGAAGGTGTGCCAGGCGACACCGACATACCCCTGCGGAGCGACCAGGGCCCACCGGTTCGGAAAGCCGGAGTGGGCGCTGCCGCCGTAGCTGCGTAATCCATTGCGCCGGTAGTCTTCTGCGAGATCCAGTCCGGATGCGCCCACAATCCGTCCGGTGCGGTACGCCTCCGGATCGGTGAACAATTCGTAGCCGGTGGCCATCACGATCAGGTCGTAGGGCCGTTCGACGCCGTCCGTGGTGCGCATGCCGTCGGTGGTGACGCGCTCGATGGGGTCGGTGATCAGCGATACCGACGGCAAGGCCAGCGCCGGGAAGAAGGTGCTGCTGAGAATCGGCCGCTTGGCGAGGATCCCGTAGCCGGGGACCAGCGCCGCACGGTCGACCGGATTCGCGACCTCTCGGCGCAGCAGCAGCCGATACACCGACCGCCAGATCTTGTCGTACTGCGGCAATACCGTGGCGAGCAGCGAACGCGGAAGTTTCGGCAGCACATTGCAAATGAGCTGTAGCGGCAAATCCATCAGTGCCAGCACCACGCCGTTGAGCGCCGCGACAACACCGGGCAGCGCCAGCACCTTCTGCACCCGCGCCGAGATCTCTGCGTCCGGCTTGGGCAGAATCCAGGCCGGTGTGCGCTGGTAGACGTCGACCGACTGCGCCTCGCCCGCGATCGCCGAAAGTATCTGCACCGAACTGGATCCGGTGCCGATCAGCGCCACTCGTTTTCCAGCGCAACTGTATTCGGGATCCCACGCATTGGGGCGCAGGATGGTGCCCGCGAACTCATCGGTCCCGGGTATCTGATCGCTGGACTTCGGATTGATGTACCCGCCCATCGCATTGATGACAAAGCGTGCCGTAACCGGCTGCTGCCCTGCGATATCGAGCACCCAGACCTGGTTGTGTTCATCCCAGACCTCGCGCTCCACGGCGGAGCCTCCGCGGAAGTGCGCGTACAGGCCGAGCCGCTGTGCGACCTCCCTGTTGTAGCGCTGAATCTCCGGACCGTCGGGAAACAGCCTGGACCAGTCCGGTTTTCGGGCGAACGGGAACTGGTAGAACAGCGTCGGAACATCGACGGCGAGGCCGGGATAGAAATTGTCCCGCCAGCTTCCGCCGAAATCATCGGCGCGCTCCAGTATGACGAAATTGGTGAGGCCGGCGCGCTGTAGATAGTGCGCGGCGGTTATTCCGCCCGGTCCGGCCCCGATGATGGCGACTTCGAAATAGTCACTTGCCATCCGTTGTACATCCTTCCACGTGATCAGCGCGGGGCAAGTCCATTGATCAAGAGATCGCCGGTGTGCCGCGCCATATCGTCCGCACTGTCGAAGCCGAGCACGACAGACGGGAGTATTTCCAAGCTGAGCAATACCCGGACGATCCAATCGCCGGCATGCATGGGATTCATTGCGCTGTCGACCTCGCCGCGTTCCTGTGCGGCTATGACGAGGGGGGCCCAGAAGCCGGCCCAGCGGTAGACGAGGTTTTCGCCGTAGTGCTCCAGGAGAATCGCGATGACGCTCTCGGTGCGCAGCGGGGGAGCGAGCACCTGCGGAGTATTCATGTGCTCGTAGATCATTGCGACCGCCGCGCCCACCTGATCACGCAGGGTGACCCGGGGTTCGACAATGGTCGCCAAGCCGTCGATGAATGCGTCGCAGATATACGCCAGGCCCGCATTGAGTGCGGTTTCCTTATCGCCGAAGCAGTTGTACACCGTTCCGCGGGATACCCCGGCGGCCTTGGCGACATCGGTCAGCCGGAATCCGCGGACACCGAATCGCTGAACACACTCCGCAGCACCGGCAACCAAGTCATTCGGAAAGTCTTCGGTTGCCGTACGCTCCATCGCGTTGTTCATGTTGAACACTTTACGTCAAAGTGTTCAAAGAGGTCAATGCCCAATCCTCGAACGGATTCGTATTCTCGGCTACGGCAACATATTTCGAACAGCGCCCAGTTCTCGGCCGAATCCGGGTGGAACGACCAGGTCGTCCGGAGTCAGCTCGTGCACACTGCTCCGGCCCAGACCGCGCAACGCGGAATCGATTCCGCTGCTGAGAATGTCGAGCACATTCTCGACACCCGGCTGACCCGCGCTCGCCAGACCCCAGAGATACGCCCGCCCGATCATGACCGCGCGGGCGCCGAGCGCGAGCGCCTTCACCACATCGCCGCCGCGCCGGATACCGCCGTCGAGTACCACTTCGATCTGGTCGCCG
This sequence comes from Nocardia sp. NBC_01327, assembly GCF_035958815.1. Taxonomy (NCBI): domain Bacteria; kingdom Bacillati; phylum Actinomycetota; class Actinomycetes; order Mycobacteriales; family Nocardiaceae; genus Nocardia; species Nocardia sp. NBC_01327. The sequence continues at coordinate 2,189,929 of NZ_CP108383.1, forward strand.
ACTGCCGCCGCGACGGCGGGGAGCGCTCGAATCGAGGCGGGCGTGGTGTCGAGGTTATTGCCGCCATGATTGGACACCGAGATCGCGGCGGCACCCGTATCGACCGCGCGTTGGGCGTCGTCGACTCGCATGACGCCCTTGAGAAGTACCGGGCCCGACCACTGTTCGACCAGCCAGCGAATATCCTCCCAGGTGGGCGGGGTGGTCTGCATCCATTCCCCGTAGGCCTCGAAGAAGGTCGGCGAGGGTTGGCCGGGGATGCCCATATTGGGGACCGTGAGGTCGGGGATGCGACCGGACTTCACGAAGGTCGACAGCCAGCGGGGATGGGTGAGCGCCTGCGGACCGTAGTGGATGAGCGCCTTGAGATCGACTCGTTCCGGGATCGCCGGGCTACCCCAATCGCGGCCGTGACTGAACGACCAGTCCAGTGTGACAATCAGGCCGACAACCCCGGCGGCCTTCGCGCGTTCCATGCGCTGCAGCAGCTGATCCTTGTCGCCGGACCAGTAGATCTGCAGCAGTGTGCGCGGATTCGCGGCGGTGACCTCCTCCACGGACTTGCCCGCGAAGGAACTCAGTCCCACCAGGGTGCCGCGGGCGGCCGCCGCGCGTGCGACGGCCACCTCGCCGTCGGGGTGAATCGCCTGCGCTCCGACCGGAGAGATGATGACCGGCAACGAGATCTGCTGTCCGAGCACGGTGGTGGACAGATCGCGATGTTCGGTCTGCCCGACCAGATGCGGTGCGAAACCCAGCTCGCCGAACGCCGCGATATTGTCCCGCAGGGTGATTCCGGATTCCGAGCCGGCTATCAGTGCGCCGTACACCGATTTCGGCAGGCGGCGTTCGGCGCGGCGTTGCGCCTCGGCCACTGTCTCGAACCAGAGGTTGGCCATTACTTGGATCCCTTCATTGTCGATTGTGCGGCCGATCGTGCTGTCGCAGCGCCGATTCGGCGGGGCGGTCGAGCGAGGATCGGCCGGATCGGCACGGTGGTGCGGTATCGGAGGCAACCCGCCCAGACGCCCGCGCCGTAGGCGGCGTGGTCGGCGAGCTGCCCGAGTGTGAAGCGAATCGGGTCCAGTCTCGGTCGACGCTGGAAATACGTGGTCAAGGGGGTGCCCAGCAGCAGCGAGGCGATGGCCGCACGGGCCAGTCGGCGTGGTGCCGGTCTGCCCGGACTGCGGAGCAGCAGTGCGCCGAGAACCGGTCCGCTGAACTGAATCATGAAGCGCCCCAGGCCTAGCCAAGTCTGTTGCAGGCCGGTGCCGGTGGTCGCGAGCGTGCCTGTGGTGGGCAGTCCGGCTCGGCGCAGTGCGCTTCGGGTGGCCCACAGCGACAGTCCGAAAGCCGCGGCGGTCGGCGCCGGTCGCCCGGTGACTGCGGCGAGCACGGTGGCGGTATGCCACGGGTGCACGACGAGTGGAGCCATGGCGTTCGGATGTCGTTGCGCCAGTGGCGCTGCCGAGGTTCCGTAGCGGAATCGCCTGGCCAGCAATTCCGGCCAGTGCTGCGGCTCCCGGTGGTGCACCTGGACGGCCGGGACGTAGCGGATGCGCAACCCCGCCTCGTGCAGCCGCCAGATCAGGTCGACGTCTTCGCCGTAGCGCAGGCGCTCGTCGAATAGGCCGATGTCGCGCAATGCTTCTCGGCGCACAATTAGCGCGGCACTGGGTACGTAGGAGATTCGGGAACCCGGTAGCACGCGGCCCTCGGCCGCACCCATATCCAAGCTGCCCGAGACCTCGCCGTAGCGCCCGGCCGACGTTGTCGCGTCCAGGGCGAGGACGCGCGGAGCGACGGCCGCTACCAGCGGGTCGGCGAAATGCGGGGCGAGTTTCTCGATCCAGCCTGTGGTGGCGATGCAGTCACTGTCGAGAAAGGCGACCAACTCTGTGCTGATCGAGTGCAGGCCGGTGTTGCGGGCTGCGGCGGGGCCGCCGCAGCGCGGGCGGTGCACCACCGTGGACGAACGTGCGGTGGCGATGTCCGCCAGTGCATTTCGGTCCTGCGAGCCGTCGTCCACCACCACGGTGGGATACGCCCCGTCGAGTGACGCCAGGCATTGCCGGAGCATCTCAGCCCGATCCTTGACCGGGATGACAACGGTCACGGAGTAGGCGGTGTCCGGTACCGGAGGTCGTGGATGTGCCAGGCCTACATCGGTGAGACGGCGTGCCAGGGCCGCTCCGGCGGCGGAACGCACAGGGCCGCTGCACAATTCGGACCACGCAGTGCGTCCGCGCGGTGACAGCCGCAGCACCTTTACCGGCGATCCGCCACGCAGGGTATCGGTGTCGACCTGCACGGTGTCGGCATCGATCGCAAGGTGAAAGCCCTGCGGCAGTCCGGTATTCACAGCGCCAGCCCGCCGTCGACGGGCAATACCGCGCCCGTGATGCCACTGGCGGCAGGGGAGGCGAGGAAGGCCAGCGCGGCCGCGATCTCCCGCGGATCGAGCAGTCGCCCGATCGGCTGCTGTGCGGCGAAGGCGGCAGGGCCGGACAGGTCGTAGAGCCGTGCGCTCTCGGCCAGAATCGGAGTATCGGTCGATCCCGGACTGACGGCATTGGCGGTGATGCCGGTGCCGCCCAGCTCGACGGCCAGCGCCCGAATCAGCCCGGCCACACCCGCTTTGGCGGCGCAGTAGGCCGCCAGCATCGGCAGCCCGCTGGTCGCGGCCGCGGAGGCGACGGCCAGAAAACGCCCCGAGCGCGGTTCCGGCTGCCGCAGCAGCGCCGGAATCACAGCCCGCGCAAGAGATATCACCCCACCGAGATTGACATCGAGCACAGCCTTCTCCTGCGCCTCCGGCATCTCCCACAGCGGAACACCACCGGCGATCACACCGGCGCAGGCAACCCCGGCGTCCATCCGCCCCCAACGCCGCTGCGCCTCGTCCACGGCCGCCTGCAGGGCATCACAATCCCGAACATCCGCGCGGTAGTGGTGAATCCGCCCCGAATCCCCGGCGAGCACACGCCCCTGCGCGACCACGTCATCGAGATCGGCCTCCGTAGCCATCGGATACGGCAGCGCCGAATCGTCCGCCACGCAGTCAACCGCCAGCACCGACCACCCAGCCGTGATCAGCGCCATTGTCGTAGCCGCCCCGATCCCGCGCGCCGCACCGGTCACCACCGCCACCCGCCCGCTCACGGCCACGCCGATTCACTGGACGCCGCAGCCACGCCCGCAACAGCCACGCTCGCAACAGCCGCGCTCGCAACAGTCACGTTCGCGGGAGCCACGCCCGCAACAGTCACGCTCGTGGGAGCCATACCCGCAACAGCCACGTTCGCGGGAGCCACGCCCGCAACAGTCACGTTCGCGGGAGCCATACCCGCAACAGTCACGTTCGCGGGAGCCATACCCGCAACAGCCACGCTCACGGCGGCCATACCCGCCGTAGCTCCCCGTCGAGTTATGGACCCTCTGACTCGAGCGTGGTGGTGGGTCGTCGGGCGCTGCGCCAGAGCGGGCTTCGGAAGGCCCGCAGCGGTCGGGGCGCAGCGTGTGCCGGGCTCGGTACGGCTGCTCGCGAGGTAGTCGGCCATACCGCGCGCGCTGGCCGTGACTGTTCGCGTCATCACGGCATTGCCGGTTCGAGCCAGGCGCTGACGCTGTCGAGCAGTGCGGCGGTGAGGGTTTCGAGTAGGCGGCGGCCGGCCTCGGCTTCGGCGGCGGTCGGGTCGCCGAGAATGCCGGTCTCGGTGACGGCGCGCACGCCACCGGAACGCAGCAGAGGCATGATCTCGGGGAGCGGGCGTGGATCGCCGAGTACGGCGCGATCCATGTGCACGAGTTCGGGTTTCAGCGTCAGCATCAACGATGTCTCCTGGTGCCCGGCGTGCGGATCGCCTGCCCACCGCGGGCAGAACAGCTGGACGTCTCGCGATTCGGAGCGCAGCAGCCGGACCGCACGAGTGAGCGGTTCGTTGTTACCGCCGTGCGCGGAGACCAGCAGGACCCGGTCGAACGTGTCGCAGGCCGAGCGGCACAACTCCACGATGAGCAGTTCCAGGGCGGTCTGCCCGATCGAGAGGGTGCCGGGGAATCCGGCGTGCTCGCCCGCGGAGCCGTAGGGGAGTGCCGGTGCCGCCAGGACGTCGTCGCGGGCGGCGCCGAGCCGTTCGCACAGGGCCGAGGCGATATCGGTGTCGGTGGACATCGGCAGGTGCGGGCCGTGCTGTTCCGTCGATCCGATCGGAATCGCCAGCACCGAAGTGGTTGCGCGCACGCCGATTTCGGGTGAGGTCAGCTCGGCGAGCCGAGTCATCAGCGGCCGATCGGGGCGGCGGGAGTGAAGCCTGCCAGTGGGTTCTCATCGCAGGCGCGATCGGGGACGACGCGGTCCGGCGGCCCCCAGCCGAGCTGCACCGGAACGCTTTTGCGGGTGCGATGCGAGTGATCCAGCGACGGCTTCGGCCGATCGGGGATGGTCGGCATGGACAGTGCGGTGGCGCCGAAACCCTTGACGCACTCCGGATCCGGTCCGTCGAGGGGCAGTCCGGTGAAGAACTTCGCGGCCATGCAGCCGCCCCGGCACGCATCGAAAGCCGAGCACGAGGTGCAGGCCCCGCCCGTCTGCGGCCCGCGCAGTTCGGTGAACAGATCCGAACTCTGCCAGACCTTTTCGAAGCCGCCGGCATCGAGAACATTGCCCGCCAGGAAGTTCTCGTGGATGGCGAACGGGCAGGCGTAGACATCGCCGACCGGATCGATCAGGCAGACCACCCGGCCCGCGCCGCACAGGTTCAGACCCGGCAGCGCCTCGCCGTACCCGGCCAGGTGGAAGAACGAATCGCCGGTCAGCACCTGTTCCCCGTGTGCGAGCAGCCAATCGTAGAGTTCGCGCTGCTGTCCGGCAGTCGGATGCAGCTCATCCCACACATCGGCGCCACGACCGGAGGGGCGCAGCCGGGTAATGCGCAATTGGGCGTGGAATCGATCGGCGATGGCCTTGAACGCATCGAGTTGACCGATGTTCTGCCTGGTCATCACGACCGAGATCTTGAAGTCGCGGAATCCGGCATCGGCCAGATTCCGCATGGCGCGCAGGGCGGTGGCATACGAACCCGGCCCGCGCACCGCGTCATTGATCTCGGCGGTCGCACCGTCGAGGGAGATCTGCACATCGACGTAATCGCTGCCCGCGAGGCGCTGCGCCACCTCCGGCGTGATCTTGATGCCATTGGTGGAGAACTTGACTCCGACATGGTGTTCCGTGGCGTAGTCCACCAGTTCCCAGAAGTCGGGCCGCACCGTGGGTTCGCCGCCGCCGATATTGACGTAGAAGACCTGCATTCGTTCCAGCTCGTCGATGACGGCCTTGCACTGCGCGGTGCTCAGCTCGCGCGGATCGCGCCGCCCCGAACTCGACAGGCAGTGCACGCAGGACAGATTGCAGGCGTAGGTCAGCTCCCAGGTCAGGCAGATGGGAGCCGTGAGGCCGAATTGGAATTGATCGACGAGCGATCCGGCGGGGTCCGCAGCCAAGGTCATCGCGGTCGGCCTTTCATCATCGTGGGCAGATCATCGTCGAATCGGCCAGCGTGGCAAGCGCAGTGGCGTAGCTGCGCAACTGCTGCTCGGAAACCCCGGCGGCCAGGCAGGCCGCGCGGGCGCTGGGCTCGGTATCGAGGCGGTCGACGACGCGCAGCAGGGTGGGGCTCTTCAGGAACGACAGTCGCCGGGTGCCGAAGTGATAGAGCAGCGCCCCGAACTGCTCCGGCCGGATCGACACTTTGGGGTGCAGTCCCCAGGGGGTGTCCAGGTCGAAGCCCGGGGCCTCAGTAGACACCGCACATGCCATCGATCGAAACCTCTTCCACCAGAACCTCTTCGGCGATGACGTCGGTGGCCGACTGTTCGAGGGAAGCGTGGGTGGATTCGTCGTTCATGCGAACTCCTTCGAGTGCGATGCCAATTTCGTCACTGTGTGACAGATATGGTTTCGGACATTAACGGCACCGTGTGACAGAATCAAGACCCCGGCCGAAAATGAGGACATTGGTGACTCCCGACGAGCAAGACCGCGCACCCGCGCGCCGCGGCCGACCGCTGGGAACGAGTCCGCGCGCGGTGGAGCTGATCGCGATCCGCCTGTTCACCGAACAGGGCTTCGAGGAGACGACGGTCGAGCAGATCGCCGCCGAGGCGGGAATCAGTCGCCGGACGTTCTTCCGCTACTTCGAGTCCAAATCGGCCGTGCTCTGGTACCAGTTCGACGGCGAGGTCGAGCGCCTGCGGCTGGCCTTCAGTCAGGTGCCCGATGAGGTCGAACTCATGGACGCCATTCGCCAGGTGGTGGTGGCCGCCAATGTGTATCTCGCTCAGGACGCGCCCGAATTGCGCGCCCGCATGAATCTGCTCGGCACCGCGCCCGGCGCGCAGGCCAGCGCCGGGCCCCACTACGACGCGTGGGAGCGGGCCGTCAGCGAATTCGCCGGCCGCCGCATGGGGCAACCCGCGGACGGGCTGTACCCGCTCGCGATCGGGCGGGCCACCCTCGCCGTCTGCCGCGCGGCCTTCGATCGCTGGGTGATCAGTGCGGACAGCGATCTCACCGTGTACCTGGATCTCGCACTGCGAGCCTTGAGCGCCGGGTTCGCTCCGGCGGCCGCCGAGGCCGGGGCCCGGCGGTAATCGCTGAGTGCGCTGACCCCGCGCGCGGCCGGTATCTTCATCCGAAGCGCGGTCACGCCCGTCATTCCGGACGGCGAGCGCACCACGGAGGGGCAGCTGTTCATGAAGTTCGGAAAACTACCGGCGCGGCCCGATGCCGTGCAGCTGAAGCTGTCGACGTATCTCGATTCCAGTGTGCTGCCGGATATTCCGGCCGAGTTCGGCCATGAGCAGGTCATCCCCGCCTACGGGATGCTCGGCAACGACACCGTCGGCGACTGCGTGCTGGCGGGTGCGGCCCACGAGACCATGGTCTGGGCGGGGGAGGCGGGTCATACCGTCCAATTCGATACCGCCGCAGTGGAATCCGACTACTCGGCAATCACCGGTTACGATCCGAAGCGGCCGGAGACCGATGTCGGCACCGATGTGCAGGCCGCCGCGTCCTACCGCCGTCGCATCGGCATCATCGACTCCGCCGGTCAGCGCCATCGGGTGGGTGCGTATGTGGCTCTCACCCCCGGCGACCCCGCTCAACTCGCCGCTGCCGCATATATTTTCGGCGCCGCGGGCATGGGTTTCCAATTCCCCGCGTATGCCATGCAGGAATTCAGCGATCAGAAACCCTGGGATGTTCAGCCGGGCACGCCCGAAATCTCCGGCGGACACTACGTCCCGGTTGTCGCGCGCCGCAGCGGCCTCTTTTCCGTCATCACCTGGGGGCGGGTCCAGGAAATGACGCCCGAGTTCTACACCCGCTACTGCGATGAAGCGCTCGTCTACCTCTCCACCGAACTTCTCACCGCGGGCCGCAGCCCTGAGGGTTTCGACCTCGCCGCGCTCCAGGCCGATCTGAAGGCTCTCACCAGCAATTGATATTCCGGCGCGCCTCCCCGGGCTCGGCTCGACGCCGACCTGGGAGACGCGTGGCGGTGCGTCACAATCGTTGACTGCCAGCCGAGTTGGCGTGTGCACACGCTCGGCGGGGTCACCGCTGGTGTGCAGGAACTGTGCAACACTCAGCCATGTGCTTCTCGATGACAGCTGACCTGGTCGCCGGTACCGCGTTGCTGCCGGTCGCCGCACTGTCGCTGCGAGAGGTGAAACACTGGCGCGAGTTGCCGTTCGCATTGCTGCCGGCGATATTCGCGCTGCACCAGTACATCGAATCCATTGTCTGGGCGGGACTGAACGGCAATGTTTCGGCCGGGCTCGCGCACGTAGCGGTATTCGCCTATCTCTTGATTGCGCTACCGCTGCTACCGACGCTCTTTCCGCTCTCGATATTGCTGCTCGAACCGCGCGGCGCGCGCCTTCGAGTGGCGCCCTTTGTGGTGCTCGGTGCGGTTGTCTCGACCTATTTCGCGATAGTCCTCGTCACCGATCCGGTGGGCGTGACTTCACATCCGTATTGCCTGGCCTATCAAACCGGTGCGCAGAATATGCCTGTATGGGCCGTCCTCTATGTCGTGGCCGTCATCGGACCGGCACTCATGTCGGGATACCCGTCGATCGTCGCGTTCGGGGTTCTCAACCTGATCGGCCTGGTGGTGGCGGCCGCGCTGTATGTCCAGGCGTTCGCATCACTGTGGTGCGTCTACGCGGCCGTCATGTCGGTACTGGTGCTTGTGCACATGGTGCGCCGTCGCCGACTTCCCGATCCGCATCGCTACCACGGTCAGCCGCTGGTTCCCTTGCCGAACCCCTGAGGCCGACCAGCTCCCAGGCCGTCACGCAGGAGATCGAACGCATGGTTGGCGGCTCGGACCGCTTCGGGGTAGCGGTCTGCGGCGGATTCGCCCTTGACGAGGCATCGGTGATTCAGCAAGGCGAGTTCGCGCTGCACCACGATCACCTGGGCGGCGATGAGGCGTGCGGTGAGCGGATCGAAATCCTTCTCGCGCAATGCATCGGCCAGCGCATCCACCCCGCGTGAGGTGTAGCGCTGCAGCCTTGCCGCGAGAGTTTCGGTGCCGCTGATCAATTGGAGGAAGGCCATGATCTCGGGGTCGTCGTTCAGGCCGGAGTTCGGATCGCGCCGCCGCAGTGCGTCCAGTTGCGCTTCCCGCAGTGCGTCGAGGGGCTGATCGGCCGGCCGTGCGCGGACCGTCCTGGCCGCCTCCTGCTCGTGGTCGGCGAACCGTTGCAGGACAAGGTCTTCCTTGGTGGGGAAGTACGCGAAGAGGGTGCGCCGGGAGACTTCCGCCTCGCGCGCGATATCGGTGATGGAGACCTGGTCGAACCCTGATTCGAGGAACATGCGGATCGCCGTGGCCGCGATCGTCTCGCGCAGGCGCGCCTTCTTGCGTTCCCGCAATCCCATCGGTTCGGTCATGCGAGGACTCTAGCGCATTAGTAGATCGAGTGTATTCTTGCATCGAGTCTACTTTGGAGGATGACGTGCAGACCGAAGTGATTGTGGTGGGAGCCGGTCCGACTGGGCTGATGCTGGCCAATGAACTCACCCTGGCCGGAGTGCCGGTCGTGGTGCTCGAGAAGCAGCTCACGCGCAGCGCGCAGTCCCGGGCGGGCGGGCTGCAACCGCGCACCGCCGAGGTTCTCGACCTGCGCGGATTCTTGGATCCGCTCCTCGACCGCGCACTGCACCGGGGTGAGTTCGGTGGCCATTTCGCAGGTCTCCCAGTCGAATTGGACTGCCGGTCGTGGCAGACCCGGCATCCGTATCCGGTGTCCCTTCCGCAGGCCCGGCTGGAGGCGTTTCTCGAACAGCGCCTCCTCGACCTAGGTGTGCCGGTGCTGCGCGGATATGAGGTGTCGGCAATCGAACAGGACGCCGAGGGTGTCACCGTCGGAGATGTGCGCGGCAGCTATCTCGTCGCCTGCGACGGCGGGCACAGCGCGGTTCGCAAACTGCTGGGCGTCCCGTTCCCCGGTACCGCGGGCACGATGTCCTCGGTGGTCGCCGATCTCACCCTCGCGTCCCGATCCGATGCGGTCAGCGATTCGTCCGAACACTTCAGCCGGTACATCAAGCGCGCTGCCGGATTCCTCGGTGTCCTGCATCCCATCGAGGGTGATCAGTACCGGTTGATATTCGGCAAGCTCGGCAGCGCGGCGCCCGATCGCGAAACACCTGTCACCGCAGCGGAAGTCGACGAAGCGCTGCGGGCGGTATACGGGCCCGAGACGCGGTTGGGTGAGTTGCGCGAGGCATCCCGGTTCAGCGACGCCACCCGGCAGGTCGAGCGCTATCGGGAGGGGAGGGTGCTCTTCGCCGGGGACGCGGCGCATATCCACCTGCCGATCGGCGGCCAGGGTGTGAACCTCGGCATTCAGGACGCCGTCAATCTGGGCTGGAAACTCGCTGCGACAGTGCGGGGTTGGGCGCCCGGCGGATTGCTCGACAGCTATCACACCGAGCGCCACCCCGTCGCCGCACGGGTGCTGCGCACCACCCGCGCACAGGGCGTGATCATGAACCCGGGCCAGGACGAGAACCTCGCCGCGGTCCGTGACCTGTTCACCGATCTGCTCCGGCAGCCCGAATCCAATCACTACATCTCAGGCCTGATGTCGGGCCTCGACACCCAGTACCCCGGAATCGGCCCGCGCATGATCGACCTGGATCTGACCACTCCGGACGGCCCGACGCGAGTGAGCCGCCTGCTGAACTCCGGTCGCGGCCTGCTGCTTTCGCTCGACGACACCCCGAGGTCGATCGACCGCTGGGCCGACCGGGTCGATCACGTCACCGCCAAGGCCGATACGGAATTCGATACCGTCCTGATCCGGCCCGACGGCTACATTGCCTGGTCTGCCGCCGACGATCAACCACTCGAAACCGCTCTCACCCGCTGGTTCGGCTGAGGCTCGGCTACTGGCCGGCGGGGTGCGGGCCGGGGTTCTCGGGGTGGATCTGCTCGATCCGGTCGCGGGCGACGTACATTAACCAGTAGTGCTCGGCGAGGTCGTCGGGATCGACGACGGGGAACCCCGATTCCGTTGTGATCGAGTTCGATTCGGCGATCTCGCTGCGAGCGATGTAGGCGGCGATGGCCAGGGTGCCCGCATAGATGCCGGCCTCGGCCAGCTCGCCGTGCAGCGAGAACACGTAGTTGCGTGCGGCCGCCATGACCGGGCCGAGTCCGCTGAGATTCGGCAGCGGCTGCACGGCCGTGTGACCGTTGGTCAGCAGGAAGGCCCCGTCCCCGCGTTCGATCCATTCGGGCAGCACCGCGCGGACCACTTCGATCGGGGTGAGCAAGAGCAGCGGAACGAGGCCCGCGATGATCGTGGCGTCGAGTTCGGCTGCGGGAGTGAAGGTCTGGTCGAGGCCGATGGGGCCGTACTCGACGACGTCGATCCGGCCGAAGTGCCGGCGGATGTCCGTGATCAGGGCGGGCGCCTGTGCGGGGTCGGACAGGTCGGCGGCGAAGGCGACCGCCTCGATGCCGTCCTCGGCCAGTTCTCCGGCGAGGGCTTCGAGGCGGTCTTTGCGCCGCGCTACCAGGGCGACTCGGAAACCTTCTTTTCCGAAGCGCCGGGCGACCGATGCGCCGAGTCCGGTGCCTGCTCCGAAGACCGCGATCACTTTCGACATGAGATACCCCATTTCCTACTTTTTGTGCGGGGCATCAGAATGGGCCAGGATGGAGGTCCGTACAAAAGGCACATTGATGTCTGTGCCGGAGGGGAATGTGCGTAATGAAGGTCAAGCCCGTATCGGAGTCGGCAGCCGTCATCGGACCGTGTGCCGGTCTCTCCGCCGAACGGCTGGTTTCCATCCGCCAGGTTCTCGACCGCGTCGGCGACAAGTGGAGCCTGCTGGTGATCGCCGTGCTGGAGGAAGGCCCGCTGCGCTACACCGATCTGCACCGCGCGGTAACCGGTATCTCCCAGCGCATGCTGACTCTCACTCTGCGCCAGCTCACCCATGACGGGTTGATGACCAGGGTCTCCTACCCGGAGGTGCCGCCGCGTGTGGAGTACGAACTCACTCCACTGGGTCGGGGACTGCTCGACATCGTCACCGCGCTGATCGAATGGACCTCCGACCACCACGACGAAATCCATCGCAACCGCACTCGCGTCACCGAAAGATCCACGACGTCAACCGGATCGGACTGATCCCCGCACTTGCGCGAGCAGCCGGCCTGCTCTGGAATATGCACAACGCCGAGCGGGAGCGGAAGTCGAATGCGCCGGGGATTCGATGCCCTAGGAATTGGGGGCGCGAATCCCCACAATTCTGAAATGATATCCTTTATCTTGCGAGGGCTGTCGGGTGAAGGCTCGATCGCGGGTCCTCGAAAGGGTTTTATCTGATGCGCTCTCTCCACTTCGCTGCCGCAATGGTCTTCGGGTCGGTGGTGATGCTGGGCGGCCTCACGGCGCCGGTCGCTGGTGCGGAAAACGCACCGGGGCAATCGGATTCCGGTAAGTCATTGGTCGTCATGGGGGATTCGAACACCGCCAATGCCACCTTGGCCACCATGCAGGCCCAGCCGGCCGGTGTGGCCTGCCCCCACCTGGCCACCTCCTGGCCGACTCAGCTTGCGCAGCGAATGGGACTGTCGCAGAACAACGATGTCGAGGATGTGTCCTGTGTCGGCGCGTACCTGTACCGCCACGGCGACGATCCCTACTGGACGGCCCTGACCGAAGCGCGGCAGGCTGCCGCGGATGGGGCATTCGGAACCCGGACCCGAACCGTGCTGCTCCAATTCGGTTTGAACGACGTCTGGGGCGCAGGCCACGCGGCACAGTCGGCCCTGGTCCCGTGCCTGCTGAACGTCCTGCACGGCTGCAGCACCGCCGACGCCGCCTCCGACGACTTCCCCCCAACCCTGCTGACCGGCCAGGACTACGCCGACCACCTCCGCGACATCATCACCTACATCCGCTACTACGCCCCGAACGCCCGAATCGTCCTCGTCGGATACCAGGAACTGCACACCCCCGGCGACCAGTCGATCTGCATGGGCGTCCTGGGCGTCCCCTTCGGCATCCCCCACGCCGGCGCCGTCACCGACGTCTTCGACAGCGTCCAGCAGGCCCCCCGCACAGCCGCCGCCCTACTCGGCGTCGACTACTTCGACGCCGCCGCAGTCACCGCCGGCCACGGCCTCTGCTCCCCCGACCCCTGGCTGAACGGAATCCTCACCCCCGGCTCGGACTTCTTTGGCCAACCCGGCCACCCAACCCTGCAGGGCGACACCGCCGTTTCCCAAGCCCTGCAACAGTTCCTGACCGGCCACGCCAACGGCTGACTACCGTCTTCGGCCTAATCGGCTGTACTGCAAGGAAATCGACTGCGGGGGGCATCGCGCGATGTGATGCTCCCCGCCGCGTGATCAGCTGGGCGAGACTGCTGTCAGCTGGTGATGCGGGAGATGGCTTCCGCTGGTACGCCCCAGGTGGACAATAGGTTTCGGGTTTGTTCGGGGTCTTTCGATAGGCCGGTGGGGGTGGTGGTTGGGGAGCGGGTGAAGCGGGGGGCGGGGGCGGGCTGGCGGAGGCCGTCTATTTCTATGAAGGCGTTGCGGGCCTGGTTGTGGGGGTGTTCGTGGGCTTCCCAGGGGCTCAGGACGGGGCTTACGCAGGCGTCGGAGTCGGCGAAGAGCAGGGACCATTCGTCGCGGGGGCGTTCTTTGAATTTCGCGCCGAGGATCTCTTTGAGGCGGGGCCAGCCGGTGGGGTCGAGCTGGGACGGGAGTTCCGGATCGTCGATGTCGAGAATCGTGAGAAGTTGTGCGTAGAACTGTGGTTCGACGCAGCCGACGGCTACATGCTTGCCGTCGGCGCATTCGTACGTGTCGTAGAAGGCCGCGCCGCTGTCGAGCGGATTCTCACCGCGCGGCGCGTTCCAGAGGCCCACATTGTGCATACCGTGCATGAAGGCGGTGAGCAGTGCGGAGCCGTCGACCATTGCCGCGTCCACCACCTCGCCCTTGCCGGACTGGGCCCGCTCGTACAGTGCGGAGATCACTCCGAGCGCCAAAAGCATTCCGCCACCGGCGAAGTCGCCGAGAATATTGCCCGGGGGCACGGGCCGTTCCCCGGCGCGGCCGACCAGATCGAGCGCTCCGGAGATGGCGATGTAGTTGATGTCGTGCCCGGCGCGCGGCGCCAGTGGGCCGTCCTGTCCCCAGCCGGTCATGCGGCCGTAGATCAGCCGGGGGTTGCGCGCGGCCAGATCCTCCGGCCCGATACCGAGGCGTTCGGCAACGCCGGGCCGGTAACCCTCGACGAACACATCGGCCTGTTCGATTAGGGCATACAGGGTTTCGCGATCCACCGGGTCTTTGACGTTCAAGGCGATGGTGTGCTTACCGCGGTCCAGCGGACCGTCCGGCGGGGTGAGGCCGGGGGCGGGCGCTCCGCCGCGATCGACGCGCAGTACCTCCGCGCCCAGATCAGCGAGGATCATGCAGCCGAACGGCGCGGGCGCGAGCCCGGCCATCTCGACGACCTTGACTCCCCGAAGTGGTCCCGTCACGAGTGAACTCCTCTGTTCTTGTCGGCTCTGCTGTGACGGTAGGTCGGCCGTGCGTCCGCGCCAATGACCCGGCTGCTCGCGGAATTGACCGATCCGCTCAGTCGGCCGCCGCCCGGCCCGGCTGATAGGACCCGGGCGGGCTGCCGGTCCAGCGCCGGAAGGCCCGGGAGAAGGCGCTGGGCTCGGAGAATCCGAGCCGGCGGGAGAGGGCGGCCACGGTTTCGTCACCACGCACCAGCCCGGCGATGGCCGCATCGCGCAGGATTTCTTCGCGGATCTCGCGCGGGGTGGTGTGCTCCTCCTGCAGCCTGCGGCGCAGCGTCTGCGGGCTCATGAGCAGCTCCCGGGCGATATCGTCCACGCCGGGCCACTCACCGGTGAGACCGCGTTCGAGAATCCGCCGCACCTGCGCGGCGAGCGAGACCGAATAGCTGCGGGTGCCCAGCACACCCGCGGGGGCATCGCGCAGGAAGTCGATCAGATCGTCCTCGGTGCGCACGATCGGAGCGTCCAGCTGGGCGAGGTCGAAGATCAGCGTCGGCCTGGCAGCCGAAAAGGTCACGGGCACACCGAATACCACGTCGTAGTCATCGATCTCCGGATTGCGCGGATACGACAGCTCCACCCGCCGCAGTCGGATCCGGCCGCCGATCATCCAGCCGAGGAACCGCTGGGTGATGGCCAGCATGGTGTCGATGAGTATGCCGATCGGATGTGCGATGCCGGAGATGTCGAAGGCCAGTCGCGCTTCGTCCGCGTCCGTGGTGAGGACGATCCCCGGGAACCCCGGCAGCGACCGCTCGAAGCTCTCGAACCGGCGGATGCTCGCACCGAGGGTCGGTGCGCTGATCAATCCGAAGCACACCAGCCGGAAGGTGCCGCGCGGCACCGGTTGCAGCCCGAGACCGAGCAGTTCGTCATCGGTGGCCACCCACAGTCGCCGCACCAGTTCGGCGCCCTGATTCCAGGTGACGCGGGAGCGTTCCTCCGTCAGCAGTATCGGCGGAATGCCCGCCTCGGCGAGAAAGGCGTTCACATCCCACCCGCGGCGCACCGCGAGATCGACCATGGCGCGTACCCGGGCGATCGGCAGGGTGTTGTCGGCATCGGGGGGCACGGGCCGACCGTACCAACCGAATCGGAAGCCGAAGGCGAACGGTGAGCGGTTCGGTCAAGCCGCAGAGAGGTTCGGTCACTGCGAGAGCCGGTGCGCGCTCCTTACCGTCGAATCAGTCAATGCCGACAATGCGCACAGGAGACACAGCCGTGGCCGACAACGAGGGTTTCCACCTCGACCACCTCGACATCTGGGGCGAGGAACAGCAGTTCAAGGTTGATGCCGAGCGGACCATCGCGTACGCGGAGGCGACCAACGACCCCATCCGGCAGCATCTGGACGGCACCTATGCGCCGCCGGTGTTCGCGGTGGTGCCCGCGATGGTCATGATGGCAGACGCCACCATGTCGGTGGTTCCGGATGAGCTGATGATGCGAATTCTGCACGGAGAGCACGACTTCCGGCTGCATCGGCCGATCGAACCGGGAGAGACGCTGTCGGTGCGCGCCAAGCCGATCGGGATCGAGGGCAAGTCCTCCGGGGTCGTGGTGACCACGCTCATGCAGACCCGCGGCGATCGCGGGGATCTGGTCAACGAGCAGTACTTCGTCGGGTTCTTCCGGGGCGGGCAGTTCGAGGGGTCTGCCGGCGCCACCAGTCCCGAGCACGCCTTCGACGAGTCGCTGCGCGCCCGCGAACCCGACTTCACCGCGGTGCAGCGCTTCGACGCGGATCAGACATTCCGCTACTCCGAGCCTGCCGGTGATCCGATGCCGATCCATCTCGATGACGAGTTCGCGCGGGCAATGGGCTTGCCGGGCATCATTATTCACGGTCTGTGCACCATCGCGTTCACCTCGCACGCGCTGCTGACCGAGATCAGCCCGGAGGATCCGGCGCGGCTCAAGCGGCTGGCGGTCCGGCTCACCAAGCCGGGCCTGCCGCAGGAAACCATCACCAGCAGTGTCTGGAACAGAGGCGTGATCGGCGACCGCGAGGTCTACGCCTATGAGACCGCCGGCGATGAGAAGCCCGGCAAATTCCTCATCACCGACGGCCTGGCCGAGTTCGCCACCGCCTGAGCCGCAATAACTTTCAGGAGCACTCTCATGTCGAACAGGGTTTTCGTCGTCGGCGTCGGTATGACGAAATTCGAGAAGCCGGGCCGCCGGGAAGGCTGGGACTACCCGGCCATGGCCGAGGAGTCCGGCAGCAAGGCGCTTGCGGACGCCGGTATCGAATACGGCGCGGTCCAGGAGGCGGTGGCCGCCTACTGCTACGGCGACTCGACCAGTGGCCAGCGCGCGATCTACGAGCTCGGCATCACCGGCATTCCGATCGTGAATGTCAATAACAACTGCTCCACCGGCTCGACCGCGCTGTATCTCGCGGCCCGCGCCATTGCGGGCGGCTTCGCGGACTGCTCGCTGGCCGTCGGTTTCGAGAAGATGCAGACCGGGTCGCTGGAGTCGCAGTGGACCGATCGGGAACAGCCGCTCATGAACCACATTCAGGCGCTGGCCGAGTTGCAGGAATTCGCAATGCCGGTGGCGCCGTGGATGTTCGGTGCGGCGGGCGTCGAGCATATGGAGAACTACGGCTCCACCCCCGAGCACTACGCCAGGATCGCCGAGAAGAACCACCGGCATTCGGCGAACAATCCGTACGCGCAGTTCCAGAACATCTACAGCCTGGACGAGATCCAGCAGGCGAAAATGGTGTACGAGCCCCTGGGGCTGACCCGGCTCATGTGCTCGCCCACCTCCGACGGTTCCGCCGCGGCCGTGCTGGCCAGTGAGCGCTTCGTGCAGGAGCACGGGCTCGGCGACCGCGCCGTGGAGATCGTCGGCCAGGCCGTGGTGACCGATCTGCCCTCGACCTTCGCCGCCAAGACCGCGCGCGCTCTGGTCGGCGTCGATATGACGGCGGCCGCCGCGCGAAAGGTGTACGAGCAGGCCGGAATCGGGCCCGAGGACATCGACGTCATCGAACTGCACGACTGCTTCGCGCCGAACGAGCTGCTCACCTACGAGGCGCTGGGGCTCGCGGCCGAAGGCGAGGGTCACAAGCTCATCGACAACGGCGACACCACCTACGGCGGCCGCTGGGTAGTCAACCCCTCCGGCGGTCTCATCTCCAAGGGCCATCCGCTCGGCGCGACCGGCCTCGCACAGTGCGCCGAGATGACCTGGCAGCTACGCGGTGAAGCCGATCAGCGCCAGGTGGCCTCGGCCGCCGCGAAATCCGGTGTGGCGCTGGCGCACAACATCGGCCTGGGCGGCGCGTCGTTCGTGACCGCGTACCGCTCCGCGAACCGCTGACACCACCTCCACCACAACCCCACCCGCACAGAAGGATCGGCGATCATGGCAAAGGCCAACGTATCCAAGGAATTTCCCGTCTCGCAGGACAAGCTGTGGGCGGTGCTCTCCGACCCGCGCCGCTTCGAGGAGTGGATGACCGTCCACACCAAGTGGAAGTCCGAGCCGCCGGCGCAGCTCTCGCAGGGCGCCACCATGGCCGAGGTGCTGACCATCATGGGCATGGCGAACACCATCGATTTCACTGTCGAGACCTACGAAGCGCCGAACACCACCAAGTTCTCCGGCACCGGCATGGCAGGGGCGAAGATCAGCTTCACGCTGTCGGTCGAGGCGAACGGCGATGACGCGTCCGTGGCCACCATCGACGCCGAGTTCATCAGCCAGATGATGGTGGGCGCCATTGGCGGCGCCATCGAGCGCGCCTCCACGAAGGAGCTCAACGCCTCGCTGGACAAGCTCGCCGCACTCGTCGGCTGAGCTCACTCTTCCCGGACACGAAGGAACATCATGGGTTCAATGGAGAACCGCGTCGCCGTGGTCACCGGCGCCGGACGCGGCATCGGCCGTGAGCACGCACTGCTGCTGGCTCGCGAAGGCGCGAGCGTTGTCGTCAATGATCTCGGCGGCAGTAATGAGGGCAACGGCGCGGATGCCGGCCCGGCCCAGGAGGTGGCGAACGAAATCGTCGCCGCCGGTGGCAGGGCGGTCACCAACACCGACAATATCGCCACCTGGGCGGGCGCGAAGGGCCTTGTCGACCAGGCGATCTCGGAGTTCGGCGGGCTCGACATCGTGGTGAACAACGCGGGCATCCTGCGCGACGGGTTCATTGCGAGTATGGATGAGGCGCAATGGGATTCGGTTATCGCCGTACATCTCAAGGGTCATTTCTCGGTACTGCACCACGCTGCCGCCTACTGGAAGGATCAGACCAAGGCGGGCAAGCCGGTCAATGCCGCTGTGGTCAATACCGCCTCCGCATCGGGCACCTTCATGCCGAATCCGGGTCAGGCCAACTATGGTTCGGCCAAAGCGGGCATCGCCGCGCTCACCGAGGTCGCGGCGCTCGAGCTGGAACGCTACGGCGTTCGAGTGAATGCCATTGCGCCCGTAGCACGTACCCGCCTGACCCTGGCGACCCCGGGCATGGGGGCGATCTTCGCCGAAGAGGTTCCCGAGGGTGAGTTCGACGCCTTCAGCCCGGCCAATATCGCTCCGGTCGTGGTCTACCTGGCGAGCCCGGACTGCCCGCTCACCGGCAAGGTGCTGGCGGTGCAGGGCGGTGCGGTATCGCTGTTGCAGGGCTGGAACACCAGGGAGACGGTCGAGACCGACGGCCCCTGGCTGCTGGACAAGCTGCCCGGACAGCTGGACCACTGGGCCAAGGCGTAGCAATGGTCGGCGAACGGCGTGCGGAATACGCGGGATACCGCACGCGAGAGCTGTACGTCGAGGGCGCGGGCCCGAAACTGGTGCTGGTGCACGGTTTCGGTCATCCCGCACCCTGCTGGGGGCCGGTCCTGAAGCGATGCGAGGAGGCAGGTCAACCGGCCCTCGCGGTCGATCTGCCGGGCCTCGGTGCCGCGGACCCGCTCACCGGCGGGCCGCAACTGCCGCAGTTGGTGCGCTTCCTGGAATCGGTGGTTCGTATCCACGGTGCGGTCGAACCTGTGGTGCTGGTGGGCAATTCGCTCGGCGCGGCGACCTGTGTGCGGCTGCTCGACACCACCGCCGGACTGCCGGTCGGCGGACTGCTGGCGCTCGACACGGCCACCGATCAGTGGACACCACTGGTGAAGGCGGTGCTCGCCGGTCAGGGCAGGCCATTCGTCGCGCTGGCCGGTCTACCGGGACTCCTGCGTGGTCGCACTGCGGCCCGAATGGCGGCCAAACTCCTCTACGGTCGCGCTCAGGCGGCCGATCCGGAGATCGTGAGTGCGCTGCTCGAACAGTTCGATGCTCCGGGCCGCCGTCGCGAATTGGCTTCGGCGGGAATGCGTTACGCCTCCGAGGTGGCGTCGGTGGCCGGGGTGCGCAATATCCGGTGCCCCACGATCGTGGTGCACGGCCGTCGCGATCGCCTGGTCACCGTCGACGGAAGTCGCAACCTGGCAGCGGCGGTGCCGGGCAGTCAGCTGGTGGTGCTCGAGGGCATCGGTCACTGCCCACATCTCGACGCACCCGATCGAGTGACCGAGCTGGCACTGCGGCTGGCCCACGGAATAGCCGGCGGCCGAACTGAAACAGGCTGAACAACAGCACAATCGAGTGGCATCGGTCTCGGCGTCACCGCTAGCGAGAGTTGGGCAAATGACGGACAATGCGGCCGCGGTGCGCGGCAAGATCATCGTGATCACCGGTGCGGCGCGGGGCATCGGACTGGCGACCGCGACCGCACTGCACGGTCTCGGCGCGCGCGTCGCCATCGGCGATATCGACGAGCCCGCGGTCCAGGCGGCGGGAAAGTCGCTCGGTCTCGAGGTGGCCGTGAAACTCGATGTGACCGAACCGAATTCCTTCGCGGCCTTCCTGGATGAGGTGGAGGCGCGGCTCGGGCCGATCGACGTCCTGGTGAACAATGCCGGGATCATGCCGGTCGGCCGGATCTCCGACGAGCCGGACGCGGTGACGCGGCGCATTCTCGACATCAATGCCTACGGGGTCATTCTCGGTACGAAACTCGCTGTGCAGCACATGCTTCCGCGAGGTCGCGGTCACATCATCAATGTCTCGTCGCTGGCGGGGGAGACCTACACGCCGGGCCTGGCCACCTACTGCGCCAGTAAGTACGCGGTGGTGGGCTTCACCGAAGCCGTGCGGGTCGAACATCGCACCAGCGGCCTCGACTTCTCGCTCATGATGCCGTCGTTCGTGAATACCGAGCTGACGGCGGGCACCAAGGGCATCAAGGGATTTCACAATGTCGAGCCGGAGGATATCGCCGCGGGCATCCTCTCCCTGATCGCCCGTCCGCGGCCCAAACTGCGGGTCGGCCGGGTCGTCGGGACCCTCGTCGCGGCGCAGAAGTTCATGCCGCGGCAGGTCAGCGAAACCCTGACGCGGATGCTGGGCGGTGAGCACGTTTTCACCGACGACGTCGACCCCGCCGAGCGCCGCGCCTACGAGGACCGTGCGCGCGGGCTCGCGGAGTGAATCACCGTATACAAGAACACCATTCGAGGACGAGGACGCTCGGAATGACGAATCGCTCCACAGTCGGCCGGCCCGCCACCATGTGCGCCGCATTCCAGGAGACGGTGCGCCGCTATCCGGATGAGATCGCGTTGCGCACCAGTGGTGACGCGGTCACCCTCACCTGGCGGCAGTACGCCGATCGGGTGCGGGCCATTGCCGCGGGCCTGGCCGGACTGGGTGTGGGCTCCGGCGACACGGTGGCGATCATGCTCACCAATCGGCCCGAATTCCACCTGTGCGACACCGCGATTCTGCATATCGGGGCGACGCCGTTCTCGACGTACAACACCAATCCGGCCGAAGCCATCGCCTACCAGTTCGAGAACGCGGGCAACCGGGTGATCATCTGCGAACGCCAGTTCCTGCCCACGGTGCTGGCGGCCCGGAAGCTGGGCGGCAGGGTCGAGCACGTGGTGTGTGTCGACGATCCGGGGGAACAGGAATCGGGGGGCGCCGCGGTGGGCGTCCTCGGGTTGGATCAGGTGGTGGCGGCCCCGGCCGGGGACTTCGACTTCGATGCGGCCTGGCGCACGGTCGGCGCGGACGATCTGCTCACCATCGTCTATACCTCCGGCACCACCGGCCCGCCTAAGGGCGTCGAGCTGACCCATCGCAACTTCATCGAAAATGCGCGTGTGGCAGCTGAATTCGATGGTCTGAGCCCGACCGACCGGATCATCTCGTATCTGCCCGACGCGCACGCGGCCAATCGCTGGCTCGCCCACTACAGCAGCATGCTGTTCGGTGTACAGATCACCACGGTCTCCGATATGAAGGTGATCCTGACCGCGCTGACCGAGGTCCGGCCCACCGTGTTCCTGGGCGTGCCCCGGGTGTGGGTGAAGCTGAAGGCCGCGCTCGAATCGGCCATCGAGGACGATCCCAGTCCGGTGCGAAAGCACCTGGCGCGCTGGGCGATCGGCGTCGGCCGCGCGCGGGCGCGCGCGGCATCGGCCGGTCGGCCGCTCGGCGCATTGGACGCGGTGCGGTACGCGCTGGCGGACCGGCTGGTGCTCTCGCGGGTGCGCACCAGGCTGGGCCTGGATCGTCTGCGGATGGGCGTCACCGGCGCCGCCCCGATCCCCGCCGAGGTGCACGAGTTCGTGCTGGGACTCGGCCTGCTGCTCTGCGAGGGGTGGGGCATGAGCGAATGCACTGCCGCGATATCGCTCAACCGGCCGGAGCGAATCAAACTGGGCACGGTCGGCACTCCCGTGCCCGGTGCCGAAGTGCGTATTGCCGCCGATGGCGAACTGCTGGTACGCGGACCCATGGTCATGCGCGGGTATCGCAACGATCCTGAGAAGACCGCGGAGACAGTCGATTCCGATGGCTGGCTGCACACCGGAGATATTGGTGAGATCGACGACGAGGGATATATCAAGATCGTCGACCGCAAGAAGGAACTCATTATCAACGCGGCCGGAAAGAACATGTCACCGGCCAATATCGAGAACGCCCTGACCGCCCACGGTCCACTGATCGGCACCGCCGTCGCAATCGGCGAACAACGCCCCTACAACGTCGCACTGATCTGTCTCGACCCCGAAGCCGCCGCCGCCTTCGCCGCCAAACACAGCCTCCCCGACACCTCGCTCGCCACGCTGTCCACCCACCCCCGTGTGCGCGAGGCCCTGCAGTCGGGCATCGACGCCGCCAACGCGAAACTTTCCAGGGTCGAACAAATTAAGAAATTCGCTGTCCTGCAAGAGATCTGGGAACCAGGAAGCCAACACCTCACCCCGACGAACAAACTCAAACGCAAACCCATCGCCACCGACTATGCGTCGCTCATCGACGACCTGTACCGATAGCGGATTTTCCGTGGTGGCGATGGGGTCTGTGTGCGGGTCTGGGACACTGGTCGAGCGACTGCACCGCTGACTGCTCCACTTCTCGTAGGCAATCGACCGCCGATCGTTGACCACGGAGGGAAGCCGCGATGTCCTTGTCAACCAGCCCGAACCCCGCTGTTCGCATGCCCCGTGCCATCGCCGACGACTACATTCGCGCGTTGGCCACGATGGACGCCTACCTTGCGGTGCGCACGGGGCTCGACACCGCTGACGGCAAGCTTCCGGACCTGTCGCCGGACGGCCTGGCCGCTGTCGCGGACCTGGCGCGGCGAACACTCGCCGATCTGGATGCCGCCGAGAAATCCGGGCAGGTCACCGACGCGGGGGAGCAGCGCTGCGGGAAGCTGCTCCGGGAGCGTCTGACCATCGAGGTGACATTGCGCGACGCCGGTGAGGACCGGCGATCGGTACTGCCGTTCAATGTCCTCACTTTGACCGCGCCCTCGGCATCACCGCTGATGGGTTTGCGCGATATTTTCACGTTGATGCCGACCGGTACCCCCGAGCAATGGGAGGTCATCGGGCGGCGGATGGCGAACATCCCGACCGCGCTGCAGCAGTACCGATCGACATTGGCCGACGCGATGGACCGCGACCTACTGTGCGGCCCGAGGCAGGTGGCCGAGGTGCTCGATGCGCTGGGGCAGATGGTCGCCGGTGGCGGAGGCTGGTTCGGCGAATTCGCCTCCGGCGCACCGGAATCGGTGCGATCGGAAGTCGGTGCGGCAGCGAAGGCTGCGAGTGCCGCGATGGCCGAGATGAAGGACTGGCTGGACCGGAGCTATGTGCCCGCCGCAGCTGGGCAGCCGGACACGGTGGGGCCGGAGAGGTACGCGCACTGGGTCCGGTACTGGTGCGGCACCGACCTGGACCTCGCCGAAGCCTACGGTTGGGCGTGGGAGCAGTTCACCGCGGTCGAGGCCCAGATGCGGCAGGTCGCCGACACGGTGCGACCAGGTTCGACACCCTTGCAGGCCATGGCATGGCTGGACGAGCACGGTGAGGCCTACGACGGCACCGCCGCGATTCGCGGCTACCTGCAGCAGCAGATCGATCGGGCGATCACCGACATGCAGGGCAAGTACTTCGACCTCGCCGCACCGCTGTTGAAGGTCGAGGCGATGATCGCCCCCGCCGGCGCCTCGGCCGCCGCCCCCTACTACAGCCCACCCGCTGTCGACTTCTCCCGCCCGGGCCGGACCTGGCTGCCGACCGGCGGCAAGACCCGGTTCCCGATCTGGCGTCTGGTCGACCTGTGGTACCACGAAAGCGTCCCGGGTCATCACATTCAGCTGGGCCAGTGGACCTACCTGGCAAAGGAATTGACGATCTATCAGAGCACCATGGGTTTCGTTGCCGCCAATGCCGAGGGCTGGGCGATGTACGCGGAGCAGTTCATGGACGAACTGGGCTACTACGACAAGGATCCGGCCGTGCGCCTGGGCTATCTCAACGCACAGATGCAGCGCATTCAGCGCGTCATCATCGACATCGGCATGCACGCGGGTATGAGTTTCCCCGCCTCGGCTCCGATGCTCGCCGGCCGGCCGGTGAACCCGAAGAACGCCCGGGAATTCTTCGGGGCCTACTGCGGGCTTCCCGGCGACCAGCTCGACGCCGAGATCATCCGCTACCTGAGCCTGCCCGGACAGGCCATCACCTACAAACTCGGCCAGCGGGTCTGGCTCGCAGGCCGAGACGCGGCACGCAAAGCCCACGGCGCAGCCTTCGACCTGAAAGCCTGGCACATGGCGGCGGTCTCCCAGGGCTCCCTGGGACTGGACGAACTCGCAACCGAACTGGCCGCGCTCTGATACGAAGGAAGCCCTGACCAGTTTTACCTGGTCAGGGCTTCCTTGTTGTGCGCCATCAGGGACTTGAACCCCGAACCCGCTGATTAAGAGTCAGCTGCTCTGCCAATTGAGCTAATGGCGCATGCTTGTGCATTGGGGTCTCTGCCTTGCGGCTTCGGCCTCTCTGCGGTGCGGAAGAAACATTAACAGGCTCTGCGTGGAAAAGTGAAATCGTATCCCTGAGCTGCGGTTTTGTTGGGTGGGAAGATCTCTCGGGGGAGTGTTAACGAATCGGGGGGTGGTGGGGATGAAACGGTCGAGCCCTGCGAGGGTGGGGCGGTGCTGGTGCGTGGTCGCTCCCGGCGGGCATGGTGGTCCAGCAGACGTGGTCGGGGCCGAATGCGCTCGGTGACGACTACGTACCGAGACGTGAAGTGGGGTTGTAATGAGAGTTGGGCAGGGCCGGAACCGCTCCAGGCAGTGGCGGGGATCGGCCGCACTCTTGTCGGTGCTCGCGCTTGCGCTGGTGGCGTGCACTTCCGGGAACTCGGCGAAGGATTCCGGGTCGGTGGCCATCGATTCGAATCCGGTCAGTGAGCTGGTGAAGCCGAAGCTGATATCGCCGGTGAAGGATGGTGATCGCGGGGTTTCGCCGGGTGATCCGCTGGTGCTGCGGGTCGAGGACGGCAAGCTCACGAATGTGGCGCTGACCAATCCGGACGGTAAGACGGTGGCGGGGGAGTTGGCTCCGGACGGGCTGACCTGGAAGTCCACCGAGCAGTTGGGCTTTGCGCGCACCTACAGGCTCGCGGTGGAAGCCATCGGCCTCGGCGGTGCGACCACCTCGACTATGAGTTTCAGCACGATTTCGCCGAACAATCGCACGCACCCGTACCTGCTGCCCGCCGAGAACGAGGTGGTGGGCATCGGCCAGCCGGTGGCCGTGCAGTTCGACGAGAACATTCCGGACCGCAGGGCCGCGCAGAACGCGATCAAAATCACCACCACACCGGCAGTGGAGGGCGCCTTCTACTGGGTGAACAATCGCGAAGTGCGTTGGCGCCCAGAGCATTTCTGGGCTCCGGGCACCCGGGTCGATATCAATGTGCACGTGTACGGCAAAGATCTGGGCAACGGTCTGGTCGGCGATTCCGACATCACCTCGAACTTCACCGTCGGCGATGCGACGGTCTTCACCGCGGACGACAACACCAAGATGGTGACGGTGGAGATGAACGGCGAAGTGGTCAAGACCATGCCGACCTCCATGGGTAAGAACAGCGCGCCCACCGACAACGGCATCTATATCGTCGGCGACAAGTTCGACAAGATCATCATGGATTCCTCCACCTACGGCGTCCCGGTGAGCTCGCCCAATGGCTACAAGACGCCGGTCGACTGGGCGACCCGGATCTCCTACTCCGGCATCTTCTTCCATTCGGCGCCCTGGTCGGTGGGGCAGCAGGGCTACAGCAATACCAGCCACGGCTGCCTGAATCTGAGCCCGGAGAACGCGCACTGGGTATACAACAATGCCAAGCGCGGCGACATCACCATCGTCAAGAACACCGTCGGCGGCACCCTGTCGGGCGTGGACGGACTCGGCGACTGGAATGTGTCGTGGCCGCAGTGGAAGGCCGGCAACGCCGACGACAATCGCTGAGGCGGGCAAAAGATAAGGGGCGCCGGTGAAAACCGGCGCCCCTTCTTCGTGCTCGATGATGCTCTGCGAACCGCGGTACTACAGGCTGGGCAATCCCAGATTGCCGCCACCGGTCAGGCTGCCGCAGCCGAGGCCGGCCGTG
Organism: Nocardia sp. NBC_01327; assembly: GCF_035958815.1. Classification (NCBI taxonomy): domain Bacteria; kingdom Bacillati; phylum Actinomycetota; class Actinomycetes; order Mycobacteriales; family Nocardiaceae; genus Nocardia; species Nocardia sp. NBC_01327. The sequence goes on from NZ_CP108383.1 coordinate 2,216,048, forward strand.
CCGACAATGGTGGATGCGCTGCCGGTGACCGCGCACAATGTCTTGAAATTGCCGAGCAGCAGCTTGTCGAGATTGGGGATTCCGAAGGATCCCGTGCCGGTCGACCCCGTGGTCGCCAGCCCTCCCGCGCTGCCGGTCTTGGCGGACCCGGACGCCGAACCGGTGACCGAGGCCTCCAGCGGATCGCCCGTGGTCGTGGTGGTGGATGCGTCCGTGAGGGTGATTTCCGCGGAGGCGACAGCGGGAGCTGCGGTCATGATGGCTGCGGTGGCTAGCAGAGTCGTTACGGCCGAACGCTTCACGTGAGGGTCTTCCTTGATCGAGCGCGGGTCGGGGGCCCCGACTCCCCCTTTGTTGCCATGCAGTCTACGAAGATCACGTGGCCTGCGCCACAGTATCCAATACAGAGCTGTACAGGTCACAAGCGGATACGCCGCCGGTGATCACCCGACACGGGCGATGGCCCGCACGGGCGCTCCGTCGGCGCCGGGCAGATTGAGGGGGAACAGGGATACTTCTATGCCGAGGCCTTGCTGCTGTGCGTGGAGCACTTCGGCCAGGCCGGTGAGATTCTCGGCGATCACGGCATGAGCGCCGCACAGTATCCTATGGGACGGAATGTCTTGTGCCGGAGTCGGATCCACGCTCAGCGCATCGATGCCCACGGTCCGTATCCCGGAGTCGACCAGGTAGCTCGCCGCCTCGGGCGTCAGATACGGATGTGCCAGGTAGGAGGGTGTTCCCCAGTGCTCCGACCAGCCGGTGGCGATCAGCACGATCTGCCCGGCGGCGATTCTGCCCTCGAAATACTCGCGCCCGATCGCAGCGCGCTCGGCCGACCCGCGGGCGTCCACGACCACCGCGGGCCCGATGAACCGCTCCAGCGGCAGCGCGTCCAGTGTCGGCAGCGAGTCGTCTATATGGGCGGGCGCGTCCACATGCGTCCCGCTCTGCGACCCCATCCCCAGGTGCAGCACGTTCACACCATCCAGCGGGACCGTGAGGGCCGGGCGAATCCTCACCTCGGGATCGCCCGGATATACGGGCATCCCGCTCCGCAGCGGAACCGACAGATCGATGATGCGCATGGTCAGCCTCCGGGATGTCGATCGTGAATCGTAGGTAACTACGAAATTTCCGGTTTCGGAAGGGGTGAACATGGTTTGCGAAAACCATGACCACCAAGACTGGAATGAGTCATACTTCGGAACGTGTCCACCGCAGCCGAATTCGGGCGTATGTTGCGCGGGGTCGACCTGCGTGTCACCGCGCCGCGGGTAGCGGTGCTGAGTGCGGTTCATGCCCATCCGCACTCCGATACGGACTCCATTCTGCGACGTGTCCGCGAAGCGCTCGGCACCGTCTCCCACCAGGCTGTTTACGATGTGCTGCGGGCATTGACCGAAGCCGGTCTGCTGCGGCGCATTCAGCCCATGGGTTCGGTGGCGCGTTACGAGACGCGGGTCGGGGACAACCACCATCATGTCGTGTGCCGGTCGTGCGGCGCTATTGCCGATGTCGACTGTGCGGTCGGCGACGCGCCCTGCCTGACCGCCTCCGACGACAACGGCTTCGTCCTGGACGAGGCCGAGGTCATCTACTGGGGCGTGTGCCCCGACTGCTCGACACTCCACTCCCGAAAGGAAATGCCCCGTGACCGTTGAACATCCGCCCATCGGTGAGGCCCAAACCGAACCTGCCCTGGAGGGCGGTTGCCCTGTCGCGCACGGTCGTCTCAAGCCTCCGGTCGAAGGCGGCAGCAACCGTGACTGGTGGCCGAACCAGATCAATCTGAAGATCCTGCAGAAGAATCCGGACGTGCTGAACCCCTTCGGCGCGGACTTCGACTACGCCGCCGAGTTCAAGACGCTCGATCTGGCCGCGGTCAAGGCGGACATCGTCGGGGTCATGACGACCTCGCAGGAGTGGTGGCCCGCCGACTTCGGCCACTACGGCCCGTTCTTCATCCGGATGGCCTGGCACGCCGCGGGCACCTACCGCATCAATGACGGCCGCGGAGGAGCGGGCGCGGGCATGCAGCGGTTCGCGCCGCTGAACAGCTGGCCCGACAATGCGAGCCTGGACAAGGCTCGCCGCCTGCTCTGGCCGGTCAAGCAGAAGTACGGCCGCAAGCTGTCCTGGGCCGACCTCATCGTCTACGCCGGCAATGTCGCGCTGGAGGACATGGGCTTCGAGACCTTCGGTTTCGGTGGCGGCCGTGTCGATCAGTGGGAGCCCGAGGAGGACGTCTACTGGGGTCCCGAGCAGGTCTGGCTCGAGGGCGACAAGCGCTACACCGGTAAGCGCGACCTCGAGAACCCGCTCGCCGCAGTGCAGATGGGCCTCATCTACGTGAATCCGGAAGGCCCCAACGGCAATCCGGATCCGCTGGCGGCCGCGACCGATATTCGCGAGACGTTCCTGCGCATGGCCATGAACGATGTCGAGACCGCAGCGCTCATCGTCGGTGGTCACACCTTCGGCAAGACGCACGGCGCGGGCCCGGCCGATCACGTCGGCCCGGAGCCCGAAGCCGCTCCGCTGCAGGAGCAGGGCCTGGGCTGGAAGAGCTCGTTCGGCACCGGCGTCGGAAAGGACGCCATCACCAGTGGCCTCGAGGTCACCTGGACCCCGACTCCGACCAAGTGGGACAACACCTTCCTCGAGACCCTGTACGGCTACGAGTGGGAGCTGACCTCCTCGCCCGCCGGCGCCAACCAGTGGGTCGCCAAGGACGCGGAAGCGATCATTCCCAACGCGTTCGACTCGTCGAAGCAGCTGCCGACCATGCTGACCACCGACCTGTCGATGCGCATCGATCCGGTCTACGAGCAGATCACCCGGCGCTGGCTGGCCAACCCGCAGGAGCTGGCCGATGAGTTCGCCAAGGCCTGGTACAAGCTGACCCACCGCGATATGGGCCCGATCGTCCGCTACCTCGGCCCGCTGGTGCCGCAGGAGACGCTGCTGTGGCAGGACCCGATCCCCGCGGTGACCGGTGAGGTCATCGGCGCGGCCGATATCGCCTCGCTCAAGAGCACCCTCCTGGGCTCGGGTCTGACTGTCTCGCAGCTTGTTTCGACCGCATGGGCGGCGGCTTCGTCGTTCCGCGGCAGCGACAAGCGCGGTGGCGCCAATGGCGGACGTGTCCGTCTCGCGCCGCAGAGTGGCTGGGAGGCAAACAATCCCGACGAGCTCGCCCAGGTGATCCGCGCGCTGGAGGGCATTCAGGAGTCCTTCAACGCCGCCGGCGGCGCGCAGGTGTCCTTCGCCGATCTTGTTGTGCTCGGCGGTGTTGCGGCGGTCGAAAAGGCTGCCAAGGACGCGGGATTCGATATCGCGGTGCCCTTCACCCCGGGTCGCACCGATGCCACCCAGGAGCAGACCGATGTGGAGTCCTTCTCCGCACTCGAGCCCGCTGCCGACGGCTTCCGGAACTTCCTGGCGAAGGGCAACCGGCTTCCGGCCGAATACCTGCTCATCGACAAGGCGAACCTGCTGACCCTGAGCGCTCCGGAGTTGACGGTGCTCATCGGCGGCCTGCGGGTGCTGGGCGCGAACTACAACCAGTCGCCGCTGGGCGTGTTCACCTCGACCCCGGGTGTGCTGACGAACGACTTCTTCGTGAACCTGCTCGATATGGCCACCACGTGGGAGCCGACCTCGTCCGATGAGGAGACCTTCGAGGGCAAGGATCGCGCCTCCGGCGCGGTCAAGTGGACCGGCAGCCGTGTCGATCTGCTCTTCGGGTCGAACTCGCAGCTGCGCGCGCTCGCGGAGGTCTACGCGACCGACGATGCCAAGCAGAAGTTCGCCGAGGACTTCGTCGCGGCATGGACCAAGGTCGCGAACCTCGACCGGTTCGATCTGGCCTGATCGACTCTCGATAGGGTTCTGAACAAGGCAGCAGCCCCGGTCCGCAAGGGCCGGGGCTGCTGTGTGCCGCGAGATCGCCCACCGATCGCACAGGAAGTGTCCAGCTGGTCGCCAGGGTGGCTGTTTACCCTGATTACGCGAGCTATTCGTGTCCGACGAGCCGAACGGAGCCGCACAATGGCAGTCAGTAGGCGGTCGGTGATGCGGGCGGGGGATTTGCTGTGGGGGCGTGTGCACCGCATAGGTGAAGGCCGGGTGCCGCAGATCGAGTCGGCGCGGTCGCCGGGCGGTGCGCCCGTGGTGCTGTTGCACGGGCAGCCCGGTGATCGATCCGATTGGGACGCGGTCATCGCATGCCTGCCCGGTTCGATCGACGCCATGGCGCTGGACCGCCCGGGATACGGCGAGAACCCCTGTCCGGCAACAACTGTCGAGGACAATGCGCGCTGGCTGGTGGAGCGCCTGGAACGCGAGCAGATCACCGATGCCGTTCTGGTCGGTCATTCCTACGGCGGCGGGGTCGCACTCGCGGCCGCCGCCATGGCCCCGGAGCGGGTGCGCGGCCTGGTGCTGCTCGCCAGTGTGGGGCCGGGCTGTCTGACACCCTGGGACACCATGCTGGCCGCACCCGTCGCCGGTCCGATGATCTCGGTGACCGCGTGGTCGCTGCTGCCCTGGCTGGCGCGCAGGTATCCGGATCACACCGCGAATCCCTCATGGCAGGCGCTGGCCGAGATCCACCATGCGCACGGTGCGGTGTGGCGCAGCTTCCTGTTCGAGCAGCGTGAACTCCGGCACGGTTTCGAGCGCTGGATCGCCGCGCTGCAGCAGGCCTCGGTGCCGACGCTGGTGGTCGCCGATTCGACCGACAAGGTGGTCCCCGTTGCCACCGCCCGGGCCCTGCACGAGCAGCTCCCGTGCTCGCGCCTGGAGCTGGTGCACGGCGGCGGTCATCAGCTGCCGCGCCGGATTCCGCAGGTCATCGCGGCGGCGATCGCCGACTTCGTCGAGTCGCTGGACTGAAACGCTCGCAGCAACCTCACGGGTTGCTCCCAGGGCCCTCGCCGCTGGGGTTGCGTAAATAGTGAGGTGACTACGACACTCGACGCGGCGCCCGGGGCGAACCCGGAGTCCTCCGCGGCACCGCGCCGGCGGATCTCCTGGGATCGCACGGTCTGGGAACGAATCGCACTAGGGGTCCTGCTCATAGGGACGGCGGTGATGTATCTCTGGAACATCACCATCAACGGAATGGGCAATCAGTTCTATGCCGGTGCCGCACAGGCCGGTTCGAAGAACTGGGAGGCCCTGCTCTTCGGTTCGCTGGACACCGGGAACTTCATCACGGTGGACAAGCCGCCGGTGTCGCAGTGGGTGATGGGGCTGTCCGGGCAGATCTTCGGATTCAGCAGCGCCAGCATGCTCATCCCGCAGGCGCTGATGGCGGTCGCCGCGGTCGCCCTGCTCTACGGGGCGGTGACCAGGATCAGCGGCCGCACGGCCGGTCTGGTCGCGGGCGCGGTGCTCGCGCTGACACCGGTCGCGGCCCTGATGTTCCGCTTCAACAACCCCGATGCCGTCATGGTGCTGCTGATGATGGCGGGCGCCTACTGCACGGTGCGAGCCCTGCAGCGCGGCGCCACCCTGTGGATCATGCTGGCCGGTGTGGCGCTCGGCTTCGCCTTCCTGGCGAAGATGCTCGAGGGTTTGATGGTGCTCCCGGCGCTCGGGCTCGCCTATTTGATCGCGGCGCCGAATCCGCTGCGTACCCGCCTGCTGCAGTTGTTCGGCGCGACGGTCGCGCTGCTCGCCTCGTCCGGCTGGTACGTCTTCGTGACCCTGCTCTGGCCGGCCTCCTCGCGGCCCTACATCGCCGGTTCGACCGACAACAACTTCATGAATCTGGTGTTGGGCTACAACGGATTCGCGCGAGTCCTCGGCCGTAATCACGGTGGCGGCGGGCGCGGCGGTCAGGGACCGACCACACCCGCGGTTCCCCCGACCGGTCAGAATCTTCCGGGACAGACTCCCGGTGCCCCCGGTACGACGCACGGCGCGGCGCAGGGCGCGGATGCCGCGGCGCAGCGCGGTGGCGGCGGCTTCGGTGGCTTCGGCGGCCAGAGCCACGGCTTGAGCCGGTTGTTCGGCGGTGAATTCGGCTTCGAGATCGCCTGGTTGCTGCCCGCGGCACTGCTGGCCTTCGTCCTGGTCCTGATCTCCCGGGGCCGCGCACCGCGCACCGATATGGTGCGGGCCGGTGCGATCATCTTCGGTGGCTGGATGGTCATCGACGGTCTGGTCCTGAGCTATATGCAGGGCACCATCCACCCGTACTACAGCCTCTCGATCGCACCCGCGATCGGCGGCATGTTCGCCATCGGCATCTTCGAGATGTGGCGGGCACGCGAAAGCTGGTTCGGCCGTGCAGGTTTGGCGGCACTGATCGCCACCGGCGGCATCTGGAGCTACATCCTGCTCGACCGCAACTCCTCCTGGATGCCCGCGCTGCGGATCGCGATTCTGGTGGTCACCCTGCTGGCGACGGTGGCCCTGGTGATTCCGTGGAACGGACAGGTCCGCAAGCGGGTCGCGGTGGTGGCCCTGATCGCCGGACTGCTCGGCGCGATGGGCGGCTCGGCGGCCTATGCGGTCGCCACCATCGGCACCGCGCATCAGGGCGGCGGCCCGACGGTGGGCCCGGTGATGCACACCGCGAACGGAAACCGTGGCGGCATGGGCGGTTTCGGTGGCGGCGGGCAGAGCAATCCGCAATTGGACGGTCTGCTCGAGAACACCACGACCAAGTGGTCGGCAGCGACGAACGGTTCGTCCACTGCCGCCGGTCTCGAATTGTCCAGCAATACAGCGGTCATGGCGATCGGTGGCTTCAGCGGCAGTGATCCGACGCCGACGCTGAGCCAGTTCATCGACTACGTGAAGAACCACCAGGTCACCTACTACCTGGTGCAGCAGGGTGGCGGCCGTGGCGGTGACGGCGGCGGCGCCGCGGCCGGCGCCGCGCCCGGAACGACCGGCGGCGCTCGCGATACCACCGGCGGTACCCGTGACACCACCGGCGGTACCCGTGACAACGGCGGCGCCGGACGGCCCGCCGAGGCGACGACCCCCGGCGATCCTGCTGCCGGAAATGCCGGTGGCGGTGGCGGTTTCGGCCGCAATGGCCACGCTGACATCACCACTTGGGTGGCGGCGAACTTCAAGCCGGTGACCGTCGGGTCGACCACTGTGTATGACCTTTCGGGCTACACAGGCTGATCTACGGAACCGCGGCGAACCCGTCCACAATGGTGTGGGCGGGTTCGTTGTCGTCGGGCCCGCTACGGCACCGGCGCGACGACGGGGTCCTCGGTCGCAGGCCGGCGTCGTAGCGCCGAATGCCTTCGGCCGTAAGCGAAATAGACGACCATGCCCAGTGCCATCCAGAGGACGAAACGCAGCCAGGTCTCGATCGACAGATTGAGCATGAGCCACAGACACGACAGCGCCGCCAGGATCGGGACCAGCGGCACCCAGGGCACCCGGAAGCCGCGGGGCAGATCCGGGCGGGTGCGGCGCAGGATCGGGACGCCGATGGACACCAGCGCGAAGGCCACCAGTGTGCCGATATTGACCATCTCCTCCAGCGTGCCGAAGTCGACGAATCCCGCCAGCAGCGCACAGACGATGCCCACCATGACGGTCAGCCGCACCGGGGTGCCGTGCGGACCGGTGCGAGCCAGGCTGCGGGGCAGCAGGCCGTCGCGGGCCATGGCGAACAGCACCCGGGTCTGACCCAGGAACATGACCATGACCACGGTCGACAGTCCGGCCAGCGCGCCGACGGAGATGATGTTCTTCACCCAGGTCGCGCCGTTCAGTGCGAAAGCCGTTGCCAGCGTGGCGTTCCCGTCGGCGAGCGCGGTGTAGGGCACCATGCCGGTGAGGATCAGCGATACCGCGACGTAGAGCACGGTGACAATGGCCAGCGAGGCGAAGATGCCGCGCGGGACACTGCGCTGCGGATCGCGGGTCTCCTCGGCGGTGGTGGCGACCACGTCGAATCCGATGAAGGCGAAGAACACCAGGCTCGCCGCGGCCAGCAGCCCGTACCAGCCGAAGCTGGTGCCGCCGGAACCGGTGAGGTAGGCGAACAGCGACTGCCGCAGCCCGTCCGCCTTCGCCGACGGCTGGGACGGCGGAATGTAGGGCGTCAGATTCGAGGCCTTGAAGTAGGTGGCCCCGACCACCAGCACCAGGGCGACCACCGCGAGCTTGATGGCCACCGCGATCGCCGACACCCGGGAGGACAGTTTGGTGCCGGTGGCAAGCAGGACGCCGACGACCGCGATGATAAGTACTGCGCCCCAGTCGAAATGGATCGAACCCAGGGTGATGACCGGCGCGTGGGAACCGAGCGCCTCGCCCAGGTACTGCGACCAGCCCTTGGCTACCACGGACACCGCGAGGGCGAATTCCAGGATCAGATCCCAGCCGATGATCCACGCGATGATCTCGCCGAAGGTGGCGTAGGCGAAGGTGTACGCGCTGCCCGCCACCGGCACGGTCGAGGCGAATTCGGCGTAGCAGAGCGCCGTCAGCCCGCAGGCGATCGCCGCGAAGACGAAGGCCAGCGATACCGACGGCCCCGCGACCGTGCCCGCGGTGCGGGCGGTGAGGGTGAAGATGCCCGCGCCGATGACGACCGCGACACCGAAGACGGTGAGATCCTTCGCCGTCAGATCCTTGCGTAGCTTGGAATCCGGGTCGTCGGTGTCCCGGATCGACTGTTCGACTGATTTGGTGCGGAACAAACCGCTTCTGATCGCCACTCTGGGGTCTCCTCTTTGAAACTGGGGCGTTGCTGTCAGATCGACCGCGGGATGGCGTCGAGGCGGCGTTCGGCGAACCTGTTTGCCGCAGCACCGGTTCCGATGCCCTCGGCCTTCGCGGCGCCGATGATGTCGCGGCAGCGGTCGAAGATCCGTGTCACATCGGCTTCGATCTCGGCCGGATCAGCGGTGCGCAGCTCCCCGGCGACCTGCATGAGCCCGCCCGCATTGGCGACGAAGTCGGGCACCCAGGTGATGCCGCGTTCGTTCAGCGCCCGCTCTACTTCCGGTTGTGCCAGTTGATTATTGGCCGCGCCGCAGACGAGTTTGGCTTCGATGTCCTCGGCGCTGGAGGCGGTGAGTGTGCCACCGAGGGCGCAGGGTGCGTACACGTCCACGGGCGCGGTGGCGACCGCGCTGAGCAGTCGCACGCCGGGGTGCTCCTGCGAAATCCTCTGCATGGCCGCGTCGTTCACATCGGTGACGCAGACCTCCGCGCCGTCGGCGAGCAGTAGTGCGATGAGTTCGCGGCCGACCTTGCCGACGCCCTCGACGCCCACCGTGCGGTTGGCCAGCGATGCTGTGCCCCAGACGGATTCAGCGCCCGCGCGCATGGAGTGGAAGACGCCGAGCGCGGTCAGCCGGGCGCTGTCACCGGAGCCGCCTGCCGCAATGCTGCGACCGGTGACATAGCGGGTGTGCTTGCCGATCACGTCGAGGTCATCGGTATCGGTGCCGACATCGCCGGCGGTGATGTATCGCCCGCCCAGGGTTTCGACGAAGCGCGCGTAGGCGGCGAGCAGCGCCCCGGTCTTGGCAACGGCCGGATCGCCGATGATGACGGCCTTGCCGCCACCCAGATCGACCCCGGAAGCCGCTGCCTTGTAGGTCATTCCCCAGGACAGTCGCAGTACGTCTTCCAGCGCCGCGGACTCGTTCGCATACGGATAGAAGCGGGTGCCGCCGAGGGCAGGGCCGAGCGTGGTCGAATGGATCGCGATTATGGCCTTCAGCCCGGTCTTCTCGTCCTCGCAGAACACGACCTGCTCATGGCGTCGCGCGCTCAACTCGTGCGAGCGTCCGAAAACGCCTGCCTCGGTGTGCATTACGGGCATGGATGAATTCCTTTCGTGGGGGTGGCGATGGGCATGACGGATCTTCCGGTCGCCCCTCATGTGCGGCCGGATGATTTCCTACTTCGGGATGCGCGGGCGGAGCCCGTGCTGGATCAGTGCTCGAGGCCGAGCTTGCGCAGTCCTGACCAGTACAGCTCTACGTTGGCGAGCTTGATGTCCTCGTAACCGCGGACCAGGCCGGGAAGTTCGGCGGCCTGCGTTGCCGTGTCATAGTTTTCGGCATTCAGATCCGCTGCCAGCCGTCGCATCAGATCGGTGTAGTGGGCGAGCAACTCCCGCTCCACCTTTCGGACGTGGGCGTAGCCGAAGGGATCCAGGCGGGTGCCGCGCAGCGCTTTGCCTTTGGCGAGGACCTTCAGGGCCACATGTGATGTCGGCGCGAGGCCGATCTTCTTCTTGCGTCCGAGGGCGCGGAGCATGGGCGGGTGCAGTTTGTAGGTGAGTCGTTCGCCGCCGGGCACCTGCGACTGCACCTCGGCGAGGAAGGACGGATCGACCAGCAGGCGGGCGACCTCGTATTCATCCTTGTAGGCGGTGAACTTATGCAGTCCGCGCGCTACGGCCTCGCTGAATTCGGTGCGGCCGGTGACCGTTCGCTCCGCCGACCACACGGCCTGGACCGTATCGAGGTATCCGCGGGCGACCCTTGCGTTCTGGTACTCGATCAGTTCGGCGGCGCGCAGTTCCACCAATCGCCGAACCTCACCGTCGAAGGTGGTGCCCGCCAGCAGATCTGCGGGAACCGGGCGAGCACGCTGCGGGGTAGTCGCAGCGGTGGCCGCGGCGAAGGCGGCGGGATCGGCGACGGCAACGCGACCCCAGCGGAATGCCGCGATATTGGCGGCGACCGCAACGCCATTGATGCCGATGGCCTCTTCGATGGCCGCGGCGGGCAGGCGTAGTCCACCGGTTTGGAAGGCCGCGCCGACCATCAGGAAATTCGCCGCGGCGGTATTGCCGAACAACTTCTCCGCCGCTGCCAGTGCGTCGAAGTGGCTCAGCGAATCCGATACCGACACAAGGCGATCCAGCAGTGACTCGGTCTCCGGGTACGGGACCGACCTGTCGTACACCATGTCTCCGGTCGGCGTCCGGCTGGTCGAGGCGATAACCACGGTCCCGGCGGGGTTGCCGTACTGGAGGTTCTTGGCATCGGTCGCGGTGAGCAGATCGATCGCGATGACGCAGTCCGCGCTGCCCGGGGTGAGCCGGTTGGACGGCTCCAATTCGTTTGCTGAGAAACGCAGATGGGAGATGACGGGTCCGGCCTTCTGGCTCAGCCCGATCTGATCCAGGCTTTCCACGTCGTATCCGGCGCGCAGGGCGGCGGTGGCCAGCACCTGATTGACCGTCACGATGCCGGTGCCGCCGATCCCGGCGAGCAACACGTTCTGCGTGCCCTCCGGTGCCCCGAGGCCCGGATCGATCACCACGGGCGGCTCGACGGTCTTCCGAGTCTTCTTGCGGCCCTTCTTATCCGGTGTCAGCTCTACGGTCACGAACGACGGGCAGTCACCGTCCAGGCAGCTGTAATCGGTATTGCACGAGGTCTGATCGATCCGAGTTTTACGCCCGAATTCGGTCTCCACCGGTTGCACGGACAGGCAATTGGATTTGGCGCCGCAGTCGCCGCAGCCCTCGCAGACGGCCTCGTTGATCACGACCCGGGTAGTGCGGACGGGCAGGGTGCCGCGCTTGCGCTGCCGGCGCGCATCGGCCGCGCAGTGCTGGTCGTAGATCAAAACGGTGACGCCCTCGATGTCCCGCAATGTCTTCTGCGCTTCGTCCAGCCGGTCGCGATGCCACAGCACCGTGCCCTTGGCCAGCGCCCGCCTGTTGTGCCGCTTCGGTTCGTCGGCGCAGATGATGATCTGCCTGACGCCCTCGACGGTGAGCTTGTGCGTCAGCTGCGCGACGGTGAGCCCGCCCTCCACATCCTGTGCGCCGGTCATGGCGACCACTTCGTTCCACAGCAACTTGTAGGTGATGTTCACCCCGGCCGCGACACAGGCCTGCACGGCGAGCTGTCCGGAGTGGAAGAAGGTCCCGTCGCCGATGTTCTGGAACAGGTGCGGCACATCGGTGAACGGCGCCTGGCCGATCCACTGACTGCCTTCCCCGCCCATCTGGGTGAGTCCGGTGACGGCGCTGTCGGCACGGCCGGACATGGTCACCAGGGTGTGGCAACCGATACCGCCGCCGCCGATCGAGCCCTCGGGCAGTGCGGTGGAGCGATTGTGCGGGCATCCGCTGCAGAAGTACGGTGTCCGCTTGGCGGACAGCACCTCCAGTGAAAGCGGGGGCGGCGCAGCCTTTTTCAGTTCGACATGATCGCGCAGCACCCGTCGCAGCGGTCCGAGCAGCCGGCCGGGGGTCAGCTCGCCGTCGGCCGGCATGAGCAGCGCTCCGCGTCCGTCCTGCTTGCCCAGGATGCGGGGTGCGCAGACCGTGCCGTAGAGAATCTCGCGGATCTGGGTTTCGATGAAGGCGGTCTTGTCCTCCACCACGATGATCTGTTCGAGACCCCGGGCGAATTCGGTGACCTTCTGCGCACCAACGGGATACGGCATACCGATGCGCAGCAGGCGAATGCCGGCGCGGTGCATGACCTGCTCGTCGACGCCGAGGTCGAGCAGGGTTTGGCGGACCGCGTCGAAAGTCGTTCCGGTGGCGGCGATACCGATCTTTGCCTCGGCCGGGTTCACCTCGATGACGTCGAGATCGTTTGCGGCGCCGAAGGTGCGGACCATGGCCCAGCGTGGACCGTACAGATCGGCTTCGGCCACCACCGCATCGGTGGGCGCCGCCATCGGCCGCTGCCGGTAGGCGAAAGGCTTTCCCTCCCAGAGCACCTCGGGTACGACGAGCGGGAGATCGGCCACCGAGGCGTCGACCGTCCACGCCCCGTCCGCGACATCGGCGACGATCTTCATGGCGACTACGCAACCCGAAGCGCGGGAGAGCGCGATCCCGGCCATGCCCAGGGTGATGATCTCCTCGGCATTGCGCGGGAACAGGACCGGCACGCCCATGGCGGCCAGCGACCGCTCGCTGACCGCGGGCACGGTCGACGACTTCGACGCCGGATCATCCCCGACCAGCAGCAATACCCCGCCGCGTGCATTGACCCCGTACATATTGGCGTGCCGAATGGCATCGGTCGCCCGATCGACGCCGGGGCCCTTGCCGTACCAGACGCCGACCACCCCGTCGTGGGTCGGCCGCCCGGCGGGCAGATCGGCCTGGCTGCCCCACACGGAAGTGGCGGCGAGCTCCTCATTGAAGCCGGGCATGAATGTGATGTCATGTTCGGCAAGCACATTCGGCATGCCGAGCAGCATCTTGTCCACACCGCCGAGCGGGCTGCCCTGATAGCCGGAGACGAAGGTGGCGACCCGCCGCCCGGCCCGCATATCGCGGACGTGCTGTTCGACAAACAGCCGGGCAATGGCCTGAACGCCGGTGAGCAGGACCGGGCCCGCCCCGGAGCGATAGCGGTCGGCGAGGTCGTACGGGGCGGCCGGCTCGGCCTGCTGAGCTGAGGGGCAGGCAACGCTGGTCATGAACAGTCACCACACTTTCCACAACTCAGATCGTGAGCTGCATACGAAAGGAATAGCTATCGGTGCTGCGCAATTTGCCGTGAATGTGTGATCTGTGTCAACAGACCGCGAAAATATTGATCAGACTGCTCAAAAGTGACCTGGGACACTCTGGCGAGCGCGTCAGTCTGCTCGAGCTCGGCCGGATCCGGTCACCTCACGGTGTGTCCGGGTTGTCCGTCAGATGTTCGACCAGCGGGAGCGAGCGGTACTGGATCGGAGTGGCCAGTGCCAGCATGGTTTCCGTGTGTTTCACGCCGTGGATGGCATGCACCCGCTGAATGATTCCGAGCAGATCCTGCTGCGATTGCGCCGCGATCCGCACGAGCAGATCCGCCCGCCCCGTGGTCGCATGCACCTCGAGCACATTCGGGAATTCCCGCAGCGCCTCGACAATGCTGTCCATCTTGTTCTGATCGAGTTCGATGCCCAGAAACGCGTGTACCGCGAACCCGATCGCCTGCAGATCCACGTCCGGCGGATACCCGCGCACCGCCCCGGAGGCTTCGAGCCGCTTCATCCTGGCCTGCACCGTATTGCGCGCAATCCGCAACCGCGCCGCCAGCTCCAGAATCGGCGCCCGCGGATCGGCTGCCAACACCTTCAGTAGCGCAGCATCGAGAGCGTCGATCTTGATGGTCATGCCGCATTATATTCGGCGGGGTCAGCGGGGCCCGGTGGTCTCGCGCGGAGGCAGTGTGGTCGCACGCGGATGCAGCGTCGCGACGATTTCCGGCGGAGGTCCGGGGAGCGGGCGGCCGTCGGCCGCATGCAGGGCCAGGTGCGCCAGATAGGCGGCGAGCCCGGCGATATCCAGATCGACACTCGTGATGGCGGGGCGGAACAGTGCCGCCATTGGCGAGTTGTCGTGACCGACAACCGAAAGGGACTCGGGCACAGCTAGTTTCACGTCCAGCGCGGCGCCGATCACGGTGGCGGCAATATCGTCGTTGAAGCAGACCACCCCCGTGATGCCCGCATCCCGCCACTGCCGAACGGCGGCGGCCGCGGAGTCGTCGAGATGGTTCACGGCGCGAATATCGGGTGGCTCCAGCCCGAGTTCCGCCGCGCCGTGGCATGCGGCCCGGGCCCGGTTCGTCCCGAGCGCCGCGACTCGCGGATTGGTCGGAGTCGCCACTGCCAACCGGCGATGGCCCAGATCGTAGAGATGCTGAACCTGAACCCGCGTGGTATCTCCGACCGAGGGCACGTCCGCCGTCAGCCGCTGGTGCTGCGGGGACGGGACGATCGGGCCGATTCCCCACTCCTGCATGGCTGCGAGTTCGGCGGGCTGGAACAGTCCGAGGCAGACGATGGCGGCGGGATCCAGGGCTTCCCAGGCGCGGCGGGTGCGCTCGTCGGGGTGGAAGGTATAGACGATCGGGCAGTATCCGGCCTGGTCGATGACCTGGCTCGCGGCATTCAGGCCGCTGGTCATGCTGAACGAGGTCAGCGGCCAATCGGGGACGGCCAGCAGGATGAATCGGCTGCGGCCGCGCGCCAGCGCCTGGGCGGCGATATTGGGCCGGTAGCCCTGCCGGGCGGCCTCGCCGAGCACCCGTTCCCGGGTGGGCTGCGAAATCGTCTGTCCCGGAGTGTTGTTCAGGACATAGCCGACGGTCGCCCGGGAGATGCCGAGGGATCGGGCGATATCGGCGGCGGTGACGCGTTTGGTCCCCAATTTATCAATCTCCTCCGGGGTGATTCGACGCTAGGATCGATCCTACTTGCGCGCGCAAGTGCCTGTCCGCCGCTTCATCCGATCGACCGTGAGTAGGTTGTGCATGCCCGTCAACAGAAGACGATTCCTGTCCGCCGGTGCGGCCGTTGCCGCAGGTGCGGCGGTCGGCGCCCGTCCGGCCGCTGCCCGTGCAGGCAGTGCCGACCGGCCGAACATTCTGGTTGTCATCGTCGACGAAATGCGTGCACCGCAATGGTTTCCGGACACCCAGGAGCTGGATCGGCTGCTGCCGAATATCGCCAGGATCCGGCAGCGCGCGGTGTCCTTCGACCGGTACTACACCGCGTCCAATGCCTGCACTCCCGCGCGCGGCACCATGCTGACCGGCCTGTACTCCCATCAGACCGGCGTCATGCTGACGGCCGGGAATTCCGTGTCGACGCTGTCCCCGGGCTTTCCGACCTGGGGAACCATGCTGCGCGACCAGGGCTACGCCACCCACTGGTACGGCAAATGGCATCTGTCCGATCATGCCGACACCGTGCCCGGCGGTATGGAGACCTATGGATTCGACGGCGGCACCTACCCGTCGCCGAACGGCGGTGCGGGTGTCGGGTTGAAGGCGGATCCGGGCACGGCGACGCAGTTCGTGGAATGGCTGGACGGCAATGCCGGGGGCAGCCCGTGGTGCACGACCGTATCCTTCCTGAACCCGCACGACATTCTGTACTGGAACTCGGTTGTGCATGCGGGCGTGGACCTTCCGGCGGTCTTCACCGGACTGCCGCCGAATTTCCAGACGGCGGAAGACATTCGGCGCACTCGCCCGGGACACCAGACGGCGTTCATCGAACTGAGCAAGTTCGCCTTCGGGACACCGCAGTGGGATGCCGCCGCGACGCCGGAGTGGATTCGCCTGCAGAACACCTACCTCTGGTATCAGCAGCAGGTCGACATCCAGATCGGCCGGGTCCTCGATGCGCTGCAGGCCCGCCCCGAGGTGGCCGCCAATACCGTGGTGATCTTCACCGCCGATCACGGCGACTACGCGGGATCGCATGGGCTGCACGGCAAAGGCGGCGCGGCCTACGAGGAGGGCATCAGGGTCCCACTGCTGGTGCACGATCCGCGCGGGCTGCTCGGCGGTGGCGGCGCATCGTCCCGGTCCCAGCTGGTCTCGAGCGTCGATCTGGCCCCACTGCTTCTCACCGTGGCATCCGGCGGCAACCAGTGGCGATCCGACGCCCGCTACGCCCACCTGGCCGGACGCGCCGATATCGCGTCGATCTGCTCCGACCCCTCGGCGCCCGGCAGACCGTGGGTCCTGCACGCCACCGACGAATTCTCCATCGAGGAGAGCACCCGTCCCTTCGACCTGGCCCCACCGGCCCACATCCTGGCCCTGATCACTCCCGCCGCGAAGCTCGTCACCTACTCCCACTTCACTGACGGCACAGTCGATTTCGATCCCACCCGCCCCCAGGAATTCGAACTTTACGACTACTCCACCGACCGCGGCCGCCTCGAACTCGACAACCTCGCAGGGGACAACCCCCTACAGCGCCAGCTACAAGACCTCCTGACCAACGTGGCCCTGCCGACCGAGGCCCGAGCCCCGCTACCCGGCAACCTGCAACCCGCACAGGAACAGGGCCTCGCCGACTTCCGCGCCCACTCCAACATCCTCGCAACGCTCGCCGGCGGCGGGATGCGCTAGCCTGCTCGGGCCGTACCGGGTCCGTCAACGTACCAGACGAGTGCCGAGCCTGGCTGCCAGTTCGGCGGACTTGTCGTTCGCTGCTCTTCTGAGTTTTGTTTTTGCCCTCATCGCGATGGCGCGCAGCTGCTCTAGCGCGGTCTCGCTGCCGATCGCCACCAGAGTGTCGAGCCCGTACACGGCTCGCTGATAGGCGGATTGGCGGGGCCAGCCAAGGATCAACGGGGTCAGCTGGCGTGCGGTGTTGTCATCGCCGAGTACGCCCAGTGCGTGCAGGACCCAGCGGTTGCCAGCCGGATAGCCCGCCTGCTGCCAAGCTTCCATTGTCGCCCACGCGAATTCGGCCAGCGATGCGCGATCGGCCGTGTCGGTCACTGCTGTCACGGCCTCGTCGAGGTCGGGACCGTTTGTTCTGAGTGCCGTGATGAGACGGATGACAGCCGCCTCCGATACCACCGATCGGCCATCGCGCAGCAGGATCTGTGGCAGTAGTGCGGGAGCGAACCAAGTTGGCAACCGTGTTGTGCGTGTTAATAATTCGCCGGGAGAGTCGTGAGCGACCGCATGTAGCCGCAGCGCGTGCCGCACCGCTGGTGAGCTGGTCCGTGCCGCTCGGTCGGACAGCAGCCTCATGGCTCGCTGCGGGAACCGCACACCGGCTTTGGCCAGGGCGGCGGCCGCATACCTGTCGTCGATGCGCTCCAGCAGAATCTGGTACGCGGCATCGGTGGGAAACTGGGCCAGCATTCCGGCCAGTAACTGCTTGTCCTTGCCGAACGGAGTTTGGTCGAGCATGACCGCGAGCACCGGCGCACACGCGGGACCGAACCGGGTTGCCATGCCGTACAACGGCCGCTGGCTGGTGTACGTATAGCGGAATGAGCGCCGGTTGATCGCCTCGGCCATCCGGCGGGCCACCGCGGCGATTCGTTCGAGTTGTGCCTCGGTGGTGGCCGACGCGACAAGCAGGTGAACCGGCTCGAGGGTCATCAGCTTGGTGTGTTCCAGCGCGGGGTCTGTCAGGTCGGTTCGTTCCAGCGACGACAGGTCGGCCTCGAGCCAATCCTGCCGTGTGGGTGCGAGATACGAAGTGGAGAGGCGGATCATCGGACTGGGGTCGGTGCGTACGGACGAAAGCCGGTCGACCACGGCCTGATACTCGGTTTCCATTGCGGCGCAAAGGTATGCGCGCACCCTCGCGGCGATACTGTCCAGCCACCACCGCTGGTACATCGACGCACTGTCGGGCGATTGCGGCACCGCTCCCTCGTACACAGCGTGGCCTTCCGGCACCGGGCGATACCACTGCCGGAATGAGATCCTTCTCAGCTGAATCGTGGCTTCGACGGCGAACAACAGGCCGTGCTCGCACACCCATCCGTCCACGAAAAGCGGTGCGATTTCGCGGTGCCAGTGATCGGCGTGCCGCCGATTCCCTTTGGCGGGGCAGCAAACAGTGTGATCCTCCGCCATCATGATGGCCACCGCGGCGGCTCCGGCGGCCGAGGGGCGGTCATTCGGCGAATCGAGATATGCCTCGGCGGCATCCGCGAGCCCGTCTCGGCCCGCATTCCGGGTACCGGCAAGGAAGCGTTCGAAGACGGTGTCGTGGGTGTCGTGCCGGACGTAGAAGTCGGGGTGCCGTCGATGCTCGTCCAGCAGCTTCTCCAACCTCGTCGGGGAACTCGGATCAGCAGCGACCGATTGCTGAATACCATTGTCGCGCACCGACTCAGACTTCATCTGCCAACTCGCGGGCACTTTCCACGAATCCTCATCCTTCATGGCGTTCACGGTAACGATGGTCTCCGACAGGTAGGCGGAAACAGGCCGCCGGCGCTGGAGCCGGACGCCGTCTTCGGACCGCTACCGGTACGCTCGGTCCGGGGAACGCCAGGGAGAGTGATCCGGCGGATAGCCCGATACTGTTGAAATTATGTGGGGGAGTGACTGCTCGGATGTGTTCGCCTCGGATTGTTCGGGTTGCTCATGAGGCGGCTGCGGTGGGAGTGAGTCGGCGGGGATGGTTGGGGGCGGCGGGGCTGGGCGTGCTGGGTGTGATGGCGGGACCTGGTGTGGCCCGGGGGGTTCCGAATGCGGGTGGGACTGTGGTGGATTTGACGCATACGCTGAGTTCGGGGTTGCCGGTGTGGCCGGGGAATTTGCCGTTTGCGTCGGTGCCGGTGGCCTGGCATGAGAACGGCGGGTTCGAGCAGCATGCGCTGGCGTTCTGGGAGCATACGGGGACGCATATCGATGCGCCGCTGCATCGGGTGGCGGGTGGCGCCTCCGTTGATCGGATCGCGGCCGAGGATCTGGTGGCGCCGCTGGTGGTGATCGATATCTCGGGTCGGGCGGCGGCCGATGCCGATGCGGCGGTGACTGTTTCGGATATCGAGCAGTGGGAGGCGGCGCACGGGCGGATTCCGGACCGGGCCTTTGTCGCCATGTATTCGGGGTGGGAGGGGCGGTTGGCGGATGCGGGGGCGTTTCTCAATCTGGATGGTGAAGGGCGGCCGCACGCACCGGGATTCGGGGCGGCTGCCGCGGAATTCCTGGTGTCGCAGCGCAGTATTGTCGGCGCGGGGGTCGATACGCTGAGTTTGGACCTGGCGGTGGGTAAGGACTACGGCGCGCATACGGCGTTTCTCGGCGCGGGACGGTACGGGGTGGAGATGCTCGCGAATTTGGCGCAGGTGCCGCCGACGGGTGCGCGGCTTGTGGTGGGCGCACCCAAGCATGCGGGCGGCACCGGCGGTCCGTGCCGGGCGCTGGCCCTGATCTGAGGGTTACCAGTCCGGCCGATCCAGCGAAAGACTGTGCTGGAACAGGGTATCGGGGTCCCACTGCGTCTTGGCGGCGAGCAGCCGTGCGTGATTGGCGCCGTAGTAGAAGGTGTGCCACGGTACGCCCGACGTATTCCATTGCGCGTCGGCCAGATCCGGATCCGGGTAGTTGATATAGCTGCCGCCGTTGGACTCGTCCGGCACCGGCGCCCCACCGGTCTCGGCGTAGACGTCGCGGTACATTTCCCGCGCCCAGGCAACGTACCGGTCATCGTCCCAGGGTAGGCGCCAGGCGGCGTGGATGAGCATCTTCATGAACGAGTCGCGCGCCGGTACGGCGGTGGCGTCGGCGGCCACCGCATTGGTGGCGCCGCCGAAAGGCAGGAATTCCACCTGTGATTCGCCGACGAAGCGGATATCGGTGAGGTAGCGGTAGAGGATTCGCAGCTGATCGGTCGAATACGCCTTGCGCATATAGGCGGATTTGACCTTCACCCGGAACCCGGGCATCCCCTTCGCGTAGTAGACGCGAGCCACGGTGTCGGCGTAGGAAGCCTGTTCGAGCGGCAGCTGAATCGGTGCGGGCGTCACGCCCTCCCACACGGCGGCGACGAACTCGTCGAACATCGATCGGGCGTCGGGCACATCGGCGTTCAGCAGCACCTGCACCTCGGATCCGGTGATGCCCGGCCGCAGCAGCAGCGGTGCGTAGAGTGCGTTGAACGGATCGCCTGGCGCACTGTGCTTTTCGAAGAAGCCGAGGAAATTGCTGACGAGCCGAAGGAACGAAGTCTCGTCCGCGAACGGCAGGACCAATCGGGTATTGAACATACTGCCCGGCGCCTTCGGCAGTGCCCGCGCCGGATCAGTACCATCGGAATCCTTGGAGCGCAGCAGAAATCGAGTCACCACGCCGAAATTTCCGCCCCCGCCGCCGGTATGGGCCCAGAACAGATCGGCGTTCGGGCCGTCCGCGGTCGCCAGCACGGTGCTCGCCGCGCCGCCCTTGTCGACGGTGACAACCTCCACGCCGTGCAGATGGTCGGCGACCAGTCCGAGCTGTCGCGACAGCGGCCCGTATCCACCACCGCTGGCATGGCCGCCGATGCCGACACCCTTGCAGATCCCCGCCGGAATCGTCACGCCCCAGGTGAGCAGTCGTTCGTACACGGTGCCCAGATCGGTTCCGGCGTCGATCGAGAACGCGCGCTGGGTGTCATCCCACCCCACCGTCCCCAGTCTGCCGATATCGATAATCGACTGCGTCCGATCATTGTCGACGAAATTGTCGAACCCGTGCCCACCCGCCCGCACCGCGATCCGCAATCCGTCGCTCACCGATCGCTCGACCGCCGTGCGCACCTCTTCGGCATTGGCGGGCAAGTAGATCCGCTGCGGCCGTGCGGTGAAACGCCGGTTGTAGCCCCGCTGGGTAAGCGTGTCGTATTGCGGGTCGCCGATGCCGATCACCGCCGGTTCGGCGGCGCCGGCCACCGGCAGTCGCAGGGTTGTCGCCGCCGCACCCATGGTGGACGCGGCAAGAAAACGGCGACGAGACAGCAGCATGGAAACTTCCCCCAGTAGAGCACCGCCGGTTCCGGATTTCCCGGTGGCATAGTGATCGATTATGGGGGATGCGCGCTATTCGCTCTGCGCGGGGATCAATTCCTTTTCGGTGAGACCGATGCGCACGTGCACCGCGCGCAATGGTCGTGGCGCCCACCAGTTCCAGCGACCCATCAGGCGCATGAGAGCCGGGACCAGCAGGCATCGGACGAGCGTGGCGTCGGCCAGCACGGTAATGGCCAGCCCCAGACCCATGAGCTGGATGAAGGACAACCGCGAGAAGACCAGTGCGCCAAGGACGATGGCCATGAGCACGGCGGCGGCGGTGAAGATGCGCCCGGTGCGGGCCAAGCCCATGGCGACCGCATGGGTGTTGTCCTCGGTGGTGCCCCCGGAGGCCAGCCACTCCTCGCGAATGCGGGAGAGCAGGAAGACCTCGTAGTCCATGGACATGCCGAAAGCCAAGCAGAACATCATGATCGGGACATTGGCGACCAGATAGCCGGTGGGTGTGAATCCGAGCAGTCCGGCCAGATGTCCGTCCTGGAACACCCACACCATGGCGCCGAAGGCGGCGGTGAGGGAGAGCATGTTCATCAGCAGCGCCTTGAGCGGGAGCACCACACTGCCGGTGAACAGGAACAGCACGGTGAACATGGCGAGCACGATCCAGATCGCGGCAATGGGGAGCTTCGCGCCGATGGCGTGCAGAGCGTCGAGGTTCTCCGCCGCCGCGCCGGCGAACATGGACGGCACCGGCGGGGGGACCGCGCGCAGGCGATCCAATTGTTGTTCTCCGGCAGTCGAATACGGATCCAGGGCGGTGCCTACGGCGAGAACCGCACCGGCATCGCCGAGCATCCCCGGTGGTGCGGATGCCAGCCGCTGTCCGCCGGCATAGGTTCCCGCCGCGGACAGCACCGCGGAAGCGTGTGGGACCTTGGACAATTCGGCAGCGTAGGCGCCGAGGGCCTCGGTGGTGCCGTGAAAGCCGGGCAGCACCACGGTGACGGCATCGGCGGGATTCTGCGTGAACTCGGTGCGCAGAATATCGCCGACCTCGCGGCTGGAGGTCGCGCCCGCGCGAATGGCCCGATCATCCGGTGCGCCGAATCTGATTCCGAGGAAGGGGGATCCGAGCAGCAGCAGAATCGCCAGCACCGCGAGCGAGATCGGCACCGCGCGCCGGGTGACGGCGGTGACCATGCGATACCAGACGCTCTCCTGCGGCGGCACCGTGCGCACCGGCCCGAGCCGCAGCCAGCGGCGCACGGGCTTGCGCAGATCCAGGGCATTGACCCGGTTCCCGAGCAGCGCCAGGATGGCGGGCAGCACCACGATCGAGGCGACCGCGGCCGCACCCACCACGGCGAGCCCGCTGTAGGCGAACGAGCGCAGGAAGAACATGGGGAACACGATCAGCGCCGCCAGCGAAAGCACCACCACCAGTGCGGAATACAGCACGGTGCGGCCCGCGGTGCAGACCGCGCGCACCGCCGCCTCCTCCAGGCTGTTTCCGGCGTCGATCTCCTCGCGATATCGGGACACGATGAACAGGCTGTAGTCGATCGCGAGCGCCAGCCCCAGGGCGGTGGTGGTGTTCAGGGCGAAGACCGAGACATCGGTCAGTTCGGTGAGAATGCGCAGCAGGGCCATCGTGGTCAGGATGGACACCAGCCCGATAGCCACCGGCAGCAGCGCGGCCACCAGGGAACCGAAGACCAGTACCAGCACGATCGCCGACAGCGGAACGGCGATGGCCTCGGCCAGCGCCAGATCCTGGATGCTGACATTGTTGAGATCACGCAGGGTTGTCGCGTAACCGCCCGCCTTGACCGTCACACCGGGGAATTGCGGTAGCGCACGGACGATTTCGTCGGCCGAGCGCTGCTGGGCGGTGTCGTCTCCGACGATGCGGGCGAGCACCAGCGCGATATGACCGTTCGAACTGCGCAGTGCGGTCCGCAGATCCGGCGCTGTGGTCCAATACGACTGCACCACAGCGATATCCGATCGTGCGTGCAATCGGTCGGACAGTGCGGCCCCGGCCGCCTTCGCCTGGTCGCTGTCCGCACCGCCGGCCGCATCGACCGTGAGAACGAAATTGGGTGCCGCGCCGCCGAATTCGGATCCGAGCAGTGCCGTCGCCCGCGTGGACTCGGCATCGGGGGGTGCGAAGCCGCCCGCCTTCACATGGCTCGCGACGGTGCTGCCGAGAATTCCGCACACGATGAGCGCCAGGAATGTCGCGGCGAGCACCGCCCGCGGCCGAGTGACCGCGAAGCGCGCGATCCGTTCCAACAGCGAACTCCCCATGGTCGCTACCTTTCTCGTCGTCGAGGCGGCGAGCCCCTAGCGCACCCGGGTGATCAGGTCGATGCCGTCGTCGATCGGCAGGGCCGTGCGTACGTACCGCTCCGGCCGTGCCGCCAGATACCGGTGGAAGTCGCCGATCTTGTCCGCATGCTTGGAGACATTGTCCGAGACAATCACCGCCCCCGGGGCCAATATGGGTTCGACGATTCGAAAAATGGGCAGGTGCAAGGGAATCCAGCCGTCCAGCAGTAGCAGTCCGACGGGCTCGGTGAGTTCGCGTAGGGTCTCCCGGGCATCGCCTACCAGAATGCGGGCCCGGTCCGCCAGGCCCGCGGCCGCCAGATTGGCGGTGGCGGTGGCGGCCTTGTGCGGGCTGAGCTCGGTGCCGATCACCTGTGCGCCGGTCTGCTGCGCCGCCGCGGCCAGGTACACCGTCGACATACCGTACGAGGTGCCGTACTCGACAATGGTCTTGGCTCCGGTCGCCAGGGCGAGTTGATAGAGCAGCCGCCCGACCGGGCGCGCGACCGGCAGCAGCGCCTCTTCGGCAACGGTCGTAATCGTCTGCAGCGCAGTGCTGTCCGGCGTCGCGCCGAGGTGCCCGAGCTCGGCGCCCACCGCGCCGAGCAGCGCCCCGTCGGTACGCGCGTCCCGCTCCAGCCGCTCGAGCACGTCGACAACGCGCGCATCGAGGAAGTCCAGCCGGGTGTCGTCGGCGGTATCGATCATGAATGTCCTCCTGGTGATCCATTGCCGGAGCCGATGAGCGTGGTCGCGGCCTCCGCCGCGATCCATTCCGCGGCGACGGCGGGTGTCACACCCGCATTGCGCAGCCGCTCGATCAGGGCCGCGGGCGGTGCGCCGCGACCCAGTGCCTCGCGAATCATCGGTGCGAAGCGGGCGCGCTCGACGGCCTCCCGGCGTTCGTCGAGCAGGGTGGTGGCCGCGGCCGCGGTGCCGGCCCGCAGCAGCGCGCCGAACTGTTCCAGTGCGACGGTGACCAGCGCCCGGACCGCCGCATCGGTGATCTCGGTGCTCCCGTCACCGCTGCGCAGCAGGCTCGGCGCCGAGGCCAGCACGACCTCCGGCTGGTACAGCACGGAATTGCCCAGATATGACAGCACCCGATTGAGATCGGCCAGTCCGCGCGACCCATTGCCGCGCGAGAGCGTGACCACCACCGGCAGTACCGCTTTCCCGCGCAGCGCGCCGCCGCCGTGCGGCCTCGACAGCCAGTCGAGCGCGTTCTTCAGCACTCCGGGTATCGACTGGTTGTACTCCGGCGAGGCGATGATCACCCCGTCCGCGGCGTCGACCGCCGCGCGCAGGGCGGCCACCCCGGGGTGATCCGGGTAGATGTCGATGTCCTCGTTGAACATCGGCACCTCGGCGAGATCCTCGAATACCCGATAGCGGCACGGGAACGGCAGCAGCGCGGGCACGGCGTCGAGGAACGCGCGATTGAAGGACCGGCTCCGGAGCGAGCCGGGTAGCGCGAGCACGCTGGGTATCGGCACGTCTCACCCGCCCGGCGGTTCGTAGCGCAGCTGGGTGAACTGCTCGATGTCGTACTTCTCCCGCAGTGCGACCACCGCCGCCGGATCGACCTTGTCGCCGGTCCGGAAGATCTCGATCAGTCCGTCGAAGTAGTGCTCGTGATCCGGTGGCGGGGAGGCCTGGAAGAACATCTTCGCGGGCTTGTCGGACACATTGCGGAAGGCGTGCGGGCAGCCGGGCGGGACGAAGAGCACGCTGCCGGCCTTCGCGGTGATGACGTGGTGGTCCTCCTCCGAGGTCCATTCGGACCAGTGGCCCTCCTTGGACACCGGATCGAAGGCGAGGAATTCCAGCTCGCCCTCCACGATGTAGAACAGCTCCTCGGAGTGCGCGTGCCGGTGCGCTCCGACATCGAATCCGGGCGGTACCAGCACCTCGAAACTCGATGCGGCGGTGGAGTGTTCGCCGGTGACCTTGAAGACCACCTCGTGCGCCGCGCTGATGAGTCGCTTACCCTCGCCCGGGGCGACATACAGACCCTGAACCGACATTAGACGTACCACTCTCCCAGCGAGATCTCGGCGGTGATGCCCGGACCGAATCCGGCGATGATGCCGCGCCCGATCTTCGGATTGTCGGTGTCCTCGAACAGCCGCCGCATGGCGTCCAGCACCACGGCGCTGGCGATATTGCCGTGCCTGGTGAGGGTTTCGCGGCTGTAGCGGAACTGGTTCGGCGCCACATCGAGGAACTTCGACAGGTCGTCGAGGATGCGCGGCCCCCCGGCGTGCACGATGTAGAAGTCGAGCATGCCCGCGTCCCAGCCCTCCGCCTCGGAGACCTGGCGCAGCACCGGAGCCAAGGGCTCCATGGTGCCCGGTACCCGCTTGTCCAGCTGGAAGTGGAAGCCGGTGGCGCGCACGGCGTAGGAGATCCATTCGGCGGTGCCGGGAATCAGATAGGAGGCATTGCGCCGCAACTCGATTCCCACATCGCCGGTGTTCGCGGTATCGGAGACCACCACCGCCGCCACGGCATCGCCGAAGAGCCCGTTGGACAGCAGGGTGCCCACGGCGATATCCGTCGGCTGGTAGCACAGCGAGCAGAACTCACACGCCACGATGAGCGCATTGGACCCCGGATGCGCCCGGCAGAAGTCGAGCGCCCGCGCGATCGCGGCACCGCCTGCGGCACAACCCAGTTGGGCGATGGGCAACTGCGAGGTGGAGGGCCGGAAGCCGAGTTCGTTGATCATCCAGGCGGTCAGCGAGGGCATCGAGAACCCGGTGCAGGACACATAGATGATGACGTCGATATCGCTCGCGGTCTTGCCGGCATTGGCCAGCGCCTCGGCGACGACGATCGGGACGTAGTGCTTGGCCTCACGGTTGTGCACCAGATTGCGCTCCTCGAAGCCCGGATGCCGCAGCGTGAGTTCCAAGGGCTGCACGATATTCCGGGTCTCGACCCCGGTATTGCGGATCAGGCGCAGCGCCAGTTCCAGATCCGGGTTATCGGCGTGCATGCGCTCGGCGATGGTGAGCGTCTGCTCGAGGGTGACAACTTCCTCCGGGAAGATCACGGCGGGTTTGTGCAGGATCGCCATCCGACGATCTCCTTACTCGTTGTGCGATGGGCGGACGGCTAGCGGGTCGCGAAGACCAGGGCGGCGAGCAGGACGGTCGTCCACCCCACCAGAACCGTGTGCGGGGGAGCGAGTTTCGACCGGAGGCGCAGCGCGACGATGCCGTCCTCGAGTGATTTGCCGCGGACCGCGAGTGCGGTCTTGCCGACAAATCGCACGCCCAGCAGACAGGCGATCAGATAGGGCACCAGACCCCAGTTGGGCCCGGCCATGACCAGAATCGAGGTGGTCACGAGACCCGCACCGACACAGAGCATTACGACGCCGAGGGTGAGCGCGCGGGTCAGCCCGAGCGCCCGCACGTAGGTGCGGATCGAGTACAGCACGTCCTCGGGGAAGTCCTCGGCGTGGTTGATGACGATGATGCCGATATTGGTGCAGGCGAAACCGCAGATCACCCCGACCGCCGCCCAGGAGACGGGTTCCTCGAAGGCGCGCAGGACGAACAGCCCCGGCAGGATGAAGTAGACCGCCAGCAGGACCGGCAGCTGCCAGATGCCGCGCCCGTTGAGATGCAGCGGCGGCAGCGAGTAACCCATGCCCAGCAGCGCCCAGAGTCCGCCGATGAGCAGCAGATCCAGATGCCCGGTGCGGAAGGTCAGATAGCCCTCGATCAGGGCCGCCGCCAGGCTGGTGACCGCGATCTGCCGGACCACCGACCCGACGCCGAGGCCGTAGACCGCCTGCGACAGCCGGGTCTTGTAGATGGCGTCCATCTCGCGATCGGCCAGGCAGTTCGCCATATTCCCGACCTGAATCGAAAGAATCACCACCACTGTCGCCAGCAACATGTTGAGCGACAGCAGTTCCCGCGCCGAATGGGAGACCAGCAGTGCCGGCACCAAGGGCACGGTCAGCGTCAACGGCAGGAATTCGACGCGGCGGATGCGCAGCCCGTAGATCAGCCACGTTCGGGCAGTCGGTTTTTCGGGCGCTTCGGCACCGTCGTCGGTCAATATCTTGACCCATTGTGCCGAAAGCGTTTGTGTTGCGGGATTAATATCCGTCATTTCGACTTTTCTCCGTATAGCAAGATTCTGTCATGCCGGGCGCCGGCCTCCGGAAACTGCCACGTAGCGGGCGGAAACCTGATATGGGCACGAAAAGGCAAGTACCAGAGGGTGTTTCAGAGAATCGGCCGGGAGCTGCGTGAGCGCTGAACCGGCTCGGATGAGCACAGGAGTGCCGCGAAATCAGCGTGACACACGATCTGCGTTTCCGTCAATAGAAACGGATTCTGTTGACGACGTCCGCCGAGTGTGTCACGCTGAATTTGCGCCATTCGTGCGTACATTCGCCGATTCGCATCAAATCCTGGAACAGGCAACCGATTTCACCGGGCCGTTCCATTTCCTCGATTCAGCTCTCGCCCACCGGCCACAGTTCGGCTGCGGGATTCCCGCACGACCGCGCGGTTCCGCGACAGCGACGGAATGGAGACCAATGACCGTCGAAACAACGCTCCCGGCACCCGGCGACCTGGGTTCCCTCGTCCAGAAGGCGGTGGACTCGGTCGAGGTCGATCCGGGCCGAACCAGATTCCCGCGCCCAGTGCTGGAGCATCTGGGCGAGGCAGGCGTGCTGCGCCGGCGCTGGACGCCCATCGGCAACGGCGCGGGTGATGTGCTGTTCGGCGTCCGCATGGGTGAGGAACTGGCGGGGCGGGCGCCGGCCGGCATCGCCATCGGCGTCTCACTGCACACCGAGACCGTACTGTCGCTGCTGCACCGCTTCGGCGCCTCGGATTACCTTGTGGGACTGCGGGAGCGGGCCCTCGACGGGCAGGCGGTGGGCTGCATCGCGGCCAGCGAGCCCCGGGGCGGCAGTGATCTCTCGGCGGTGTCCTGCCTGGCAACACCGACCGGCTCGGGCTGGTCCATCTCCGGTCGCAAGAAGTACGTATCCCTCGGCGCCGTAGCGGATTTCGCGATTGTGCTGTGCCGGATCGCGACCGCCGCGGGCGTCCCGACCGAGCGGCACGCGACCATCGCGGTGCCGCTGAAGGATGTCGAGATCGTGCGCGAGCACGAGAAATTGGGCACTCACGCGCTCGATACCGTGGTGGTGGACTTCGATCACGTGGAGGTGGACCGCGAGGCCACCGTCGGCCGCGCCGGGCTCGGGGTGCTCAATCTGAACTACGGCCTGTCCTTCGAGCGGCTGGCGATCTCCGCCCAGGTGGCCGGGGGCTGTGCCACCGCCATCAGCCTCGCCGTCGAACATGCCGAGCGGCGTGAGCAATTCGGCAAGCGGCTGCGCGAACACCAGTACATCGCCTTCCGGCTCGCGGAGCTGAAGGCCGAGACCGAAGTGCTCTCCGGCGCGGTGCAGACGCTGGCCCGCGATGTGATGTCCGGACCGCTCGATCGCCAGCTCATGAGCCGCATCGCCGCGGTGAAACTGTGTGCGGCCCGAGCGGGCGAACGGCTGATCAGCGAGGCCATGCAGGTCTTCGGCGGCCCCGGGTATCTGCCCCGGGAGACGCCGTTCGGGCAGTTCTGGAACGACATTCGGGTGTCCCGCATCGGCGCGGGCACCGACGAGATGATGCTGGCCATCATCACCGATTCGCTGCGCGGCAATCCCGACCTCTACGACCGGCTGGTGAGTATCTCGCAATGACTGTCATGATTTCCGAAAGTATTCCGCGCCAAGGTATTTCCGCGCCCAGACTGCTGGCGGCCGGGCTGAGCGGTCAGGTCGGCCGGGGGTTGTCCGAGGCCGTCGCCCAGGCGGTCGCTCCCATGCGCACCACCGCGCTGGTGCGCCGCCGCGTGCGCGCCGATCTGGCGCGCCCCGGTGGCGTGGACGCCCAGGTGGTCGGTGACATCACCGAAAAGCACTGGGCGCTAGGCGATTCCGACCTCGAGGCGCTCGGCGACGTGGACGCGGTGGTGAATCTGGCCGGCATCGTCGACTGGACCGCCTCCCAGGCCGCGATGGATCGGGTCAACTATCTCGGTGCGATGAACGGTCTGGCCCTGGCGCGCAAGCTCTCCGAACGACTCGGGCGCCCGGTGCCGTATGTCTATGTCAGCACGGCGTATGTGGCGGGCACCATGGCCGGCTATATCGCCGAGGATCTGCATCCCCCGCACGAGGACCGCACGCCCTACGAACTGAGCAAGTGGTTCGCGGAGAACCATCTGATGCGCGAGGCCGCCGCGGACGACCACCCCGTACTGATCGTCCGGATCGGCGGTGTCATCGGTGGTTCCCGATCGCATTCGACCACGCGGTGGAGTTCGCTGTATCAGCTGGTGGCGCCCATGTCCTCGGGTCAGCTGCCGGTACTGCCGGTGCGGCCGGGCGCACGGGTCGACATTCTGCCGCGCGATGTCATCGGCGAGGGCATGATCCGGCTGCTGAGTCACGGCGCCGCAACCGGATTCCAGGCCTGGCGGGGCGGCGCGATCGTCCAGCTGTGCGCCGGTGAGTACGCGCCCACCATGGCCGCGCTGCTGGCGCTGCTGCAGTCCAAGGATGTCGAGGGCCGCTACGACCCGCCCCGGCTGATCACCGCACCCGACCGCGCACTGCGCATGGCCGAGAACATGGGCCTCAAATACGCCAGGTGGAACCGGGAGATGGGCAATCGCCTGTTCGGCCTGCGCTACGTGTCGATCGACCGCATTTTCGAGAGGACCCGATTGATGGAACTGACCGACGGCTGGTGCCCGGCCACTTCGGTGGAGGACATCATCGATATCGCCTTCGGCCTCGGGGCCGCGGCCGAACCCGAGGTGCTGCCGTATCTGCCCCTGGGGAGGTTCGCATGAAGGTCCTGGTTATCGGCGCCTCGGGATATCTCGGCCGCGCGGTCGGGCGGGTGCTGGCCGCCGACGGGCATCGGATCATCGAGCTCAGTCGCGGCGGAAAGGCCTGCCACGGTGCGGCTGTCATGGGCGATGTGAACTCGCCCGGTCTCGGCCTGAGCGCCGAGACGCTCGGCGAGCTCGGTGATATCGAGGTCGTGGTGTGCTGCTTCGGCTCGGTGAATATGGGAGCCGATCCGGCCGGCGTGGTGAACGTCCACGTCAACGGCACCCGCAATGTCATGGACTTCGCCGCATCCGTCGATTCGGTGCGGCGGGTGGTGTACGTGTCCTCGGTGCTGGCGCTGGGCCGGGCGAGCGGATCGATCACCAATCGCGATCTCAGCCGCGGGCAGACCTTCCGGAACTGGTACGAGTACGCCAAGTATCGCGGCGAGCTCATCGCCCGCCGGGAGCGCCGGGTGCCGGTGAGCATTCTGCGGCTGGGCACACTGCTCGGTTCCGCGCCGTCCGAGGTGATTCCGCGGCACGGCGGACCGGTCTCGGTGCTGCCGCACGTGCTCAGCGGCCTTCCGGTGCCGCTCGAGAACTGCGGCCGCTTCCCGGTCTATGCCGCCGATGTCGATATCGCGGCGGCGGTGATCCGCGATCTCGTGGTGAGCGCCGAACATCGCAGTGCCTGTACCTATTTCGATCCGGAACGGCCGACCCTGGCCGCGGTGCTGGAGCGGCTGTGCCGTCCCTGGGGCGTACTGCCCAGGGTTGTCGACTCGTTCGGTCCCACCTGGATGCAGCGCGCGCTGACCCGGCGCTTCGGGGTGGAGGAGGAAGTCATGGACTATGCCCGCCCGCTGTTCGAATTCGATCCGTCGATCTTCGATTCGCTGCCGAATCCGGATATCACGTCGAAGTCCGACTACATCATGGAAACAGGTGTGGCCCTGCGTGATTCGGGTGTACTGCGTTCACCGTCCGCACTGGGTGAACTGCGACCCGCCGTGCTCGCCGCGCTGCCGTCAGCAGGGATGGGAGTACTGCGATGACCTTCCAGCACTGCCGGGTCGACACCTATGCGCATCCGAGTCTGCGGGTGTACTCGGCCGGCAACTTCGGTGAGATCGCGCCCAAGCGGCTCTCGCCCATGTCGTGGTCGCTGGTCGGCCGGCCGATGGAACTCGGCACCCGCCAGTTCATCCGGGACATCCTCGGCGCCCAGCGCTGGGCCACCGGCTCGAACTACGTCTTCACCGGCTACTTCAACTGCCGCCCGTACCACAATCTCACGGCCTACTGTCATATCGCCGAACACGTGAATCTCCTGACGCCCGAGGACGTTACGGCCGCCTACTTCGAGGGCATCGCGCCACCGGTGTCCGCGCTGGCGCATCGGCCCGGCGCGCTGCGGCGCAATGGCGCGACCGCTCGCATGCTGCGTGAACTGGTCGAGCTGCGGCCGCGCGTGATCGAGCTGGAACAGCAGGTGTTCGACTACGAGCAGGAGGTCGACGCCGTTCTGGACGCCGACGCCGCCTGGCGCATAGGCGAATTGGCGGCGCACGGCAACACCCTGCTCGAGCGGGCCTGGCATCTGCACATCATCGGCACCTCCGGATCGATCGCCGCGGAAGTATTGCAGCGCAATGTCGTCGGGCGACTGGTGCGCGGCGGCAATCGAATCACCAACTGGCTCAAGGAACCCGCGGAACTGCCCTGGGGGCGCATAACCGAACTGGCCCCGATTCCGGACGGCCCGTCGCGCTTCGTCGAGCGGCCCTTCTACGAGATCGCCGATGACGCGCTGCCCTGGGCGGATTTCGTGATTCCGCCCATGGGGCACAGCGCTTCGGCCGTGCGCGACGAACCGGATCTCTCACCGCGCGAGGCGCTCATCGGCATGAGCGGGCGCTGGCGCGGCGCCGGAATCGACGCCACCGTACTGTTTCTCGGCGATGTGATGGCGCTGCGCGAGCACAGTAAGTCGCTGGCCATGCGACTGCTGCACGCTCATCGCCGCTTCGTCCCCGCGCTCGCGGCACTGCGCGGCGTCGGTGCGGCCGATTGGCCGTACCTCACCATGAGCGAGCTGCGCGGTACTCCGCCGGACCGGGCCGAGATCGAGGCTCGCCGCGAAGCCTGTGAGGACGCGCTGGCCGTCGACATGCCCGACTACCTGGATCTTTCGCCTGGCGCGCCCGCGGAATTCCAGCCCGCTCGCGAGCCGCGCGGCGTCTCGGCCGGGGTGTGCGACGGCATTGCCATCGGGCTCGGCGAGATGCCGACCATGAAGGGCGCGGTACTGGCGTGCGAGAGCGCCGACGCCAATGTCATCCCCATCCTGCCGTTCGTCGGCGCGGTCGTGACGGCCCGCGGCAGTCAGTACTCACATATCGCCATCATCTGCCGCGAGCTCGGCATACCGGCGGTCGTATCCCATCCGCTGGCCGGAGATATCAAGCCGGGACAACGGGTGTACGTGAACGGAGACACAGGAGAGGTGCGAATTGTCCACTGAGAATGAAACTTTCGTCCTGATCGCCGATCCCGAGCAGGTGCTCGCGATCATCGAGGACAAGCTGGCCATCGGCCGGCCGCGCCTGGATCTGCGACTGACCGATTCCATCCGCGACGATATCGACATCGACTCGCTCTCGCTCATGGAGGCCATGACCCGGGTCGAGGAGGAGTACGGGATCGAGCTCATCGACAACGAGGAGATCCAGAATGTGGTCACCGTAGGCGATCTGGTGGCGCTCATCCAGCGGGTCTATCGGGCGCAACACAATCCGGATCCGGTCGGGGAGGCGCTGTGAGATCGATAGTCGACTGGATCGGCGAGCGCGAGAACGAGGGCATCCTGCGCTTCTACACCGGGCGCGAATGGGAGGGCCAAACCTACGACGACATGGCGGGCGCCGCCCTGGGCGTCGCGGACTACCTGCGGGATCTGGGCGTCGTGCGCGGTGACCGGATCGCGCTGGTACTGCCGACCTGCCGGGAATTCCCGAAGTTCTTCTTCGGGGCGCTGATCGTCGGCGCCATCCCCACGGTGGTCGCACCGGCCGGGCTGCCCGACAGCGGTGTGACCGGGCAGCTGTCCCGGCTGCGGGTGCTGGACCCGGTCGCGGTGGTGGCCGAATCGACCACCCTTGCCGCGCTGCGGGAATCGGGATTTCCACTGCCGCGCATGCTGATCGACTCGACCGCCGAGATGCCGATCGGCGGCAGTGCGACACTGGATCCGCCGATCGACGACGAGACGGCGATCATCCAGTTCACCTCCGGATCCAGCAGTCTGCCGCGCGCGGTCCGGATCAGTTCGCGCGCGGTGATCGCGCACGCGCAGATGCTCCGGACCGTGTTCCACGACCGCACCGCGCACAAGACCGCGAGCTTCGGCTCCTGGCTACCGCTGCACCACGATATGGGTCTGATCGGCACCTTCCTCTCACCGCTGCTCTGGGAGCAGGACACCTGGCTCATGCGGCCCGAGCATTTCGTGCGGCGGCCGCTGCTCTATCTGGAACTGTTCGGCAAGCACGGCGTCAACAACTCCGCCATGCCGAACTTCGCGCTCGAGCGCATTACGCGACTGGTCGGCCGGGACAGCCTGCAGGGCATGGACTTCTCGAACTGGCGCACGCTGATCGTCGGCTCGGACCGGATCAATTTCAGCGCGGTGCGCGCGTTCCACGAACTGCTGGCCCCGCACGGACTGTCCGCGCTGACCGTGAAGCCGGGCTACGGCATGGCCGAAACCACCTTGGCCATCACGGTTTCCGATCTCGTCGATATGCCGACCGCATTGGCCGTCGACCACCGGACGCTCACCGATCACGCCGAGGTCGACGTGCTCGCACGGCGCACGCTCACCGACGGTGAACCGCTGCCGGAGGGGGCGCACCTGGTGGTGTCCTGCGGGCGGGAACTGCCCGGCGCCCGCGTCACCGTCGTCGACTCCGATCGGCTGGCGCTGCCCGACGGGCAGGTGGGCGAGCTGGCGGTGCAGTCGCCCGGACTGTTCAGCGGCTACCTCGACGAGCAGCAACCCGGTGAGGCCGACGAGGCGCCCGATATCCACTACACCGGCGATCTCGGCTTCCGCAGCGGTGACGAGATCTACGTGCTGGGCCGAATGGGCAATGCGGTCAAGGTGAACGGCACGTTCATCACCGCGGAGGACATCGAACTGCTGATCGCCGAGCGGCTCAGAATCCACCACGACAAGATCAGCGTGGTGCTGCGCGATATGGAGATGACGGGCAAGGTCTCCAGTCTGGTCGTCTTCCAGCAGCGGGTGCCCGAGGACGGTGTGGAGGCGGCCCTGGGCGTGCTGCGCCGGATGGGCCTGGAGTCGAACGGCGCGGCGCTGATCACCATGAAGCCCTTGGCGATTCCGCGCACCACCAGTGGCAAACCGCGCCGCGTCGAGCTCTGGAACGACCTCGTCACCGGCGTGAGTACCGGTAAGGAACTGTTCGTCGGCGTGGGTTCCCCACTGTTCGGCCTGAACCCCGTGGATGGTCATGCGCCAAGTCGTTGAGCGATTCGAGACACCGGAGAGTTCCCGGGCCCGCTTCGGCGGCAAGGGCTTCTTCCTGACCAAGCTGCGCGATATGCATTACGCCGTACCGCCTTTCCGGATTCTGGAGAGCGCGGTACTGGATCGGCACGATATTCCGGAACGGGAGGTCGAGGAGCTGCTCGCAGCGCTGCGGGCCGAGGCCGCCGAGGTCATGGGCGTCGACCCGGCCTCGGTGGCCTTCGCGGTGCGCTCCAGCGCACCGGTGAGCATGCCCGGAATGATGGATACGCTATTGGGCGTGGGTATTTCGCCCGCCGACGTACCCGCCCTGGCGGAACGGCTGGGCGGCGCGGGTACGGCGTGGGACATGGTGATCACCGGAGCTCGCGGGCTCTGCCGCCATATCGCGGGCATCGAGACCGATGAGGCGGAGCAGGCGACCTTCGATACGTACGCCCGGTTGGTCGCCGCCTTCGAGGGGGCCACCGGCCGGGAGTTTCCTGGCACCCCGGTCGCGCAGGTGAAGCTCGCGGTGGATGCCGTCGCGGCCTCGTGGAACAATCAGCGGGCCCGGGAATACCGTGCCGTGCACGGGATTTCGGAGCAGGACCGGCCCTCCGTGGTGATCCAGGCGATGGCCTACGGAACGGCGGGCAGCAGCAGCGGCAGCGGTGTGGTGTTCAGTCACGATCCGCTGACGGGGGTGCGCGGGCTGCACGGTGAGTTCCTCGGTGAGCGGACCGGTGAATCGCTGGTCGCCGGCACCGCCACACCCGCCGCCGTCCAGCAGCTCGCCGCCGCCGTCCCCACCGCGCACGCCGAACTCACCGCCTACACCGATGAGCTGTTCAGCTGGCTCAGCGTCATGGTCGAGGTGGAATTCGTCGTCGAGCACGGCACGCTGTGGCTGGTCCAGGTGCGTCCGGCGATCGCCGCGGATCAGGTGCACAACACCGTCGCGGTCGACGCGTGGCGGGCCGGAATCCTCGATCGTGCGGAGGCCCTGCGGCGACTGCGGCTGGACGCGCTGTTCGCCGAGGCGCCGCCGTGCGCCGTCGCGGGCCACGCCCCGCTGCTCGCCACCGGTATCGCCGCCTCGACCGGTGTCGCCACCGGCCGGCTGGTGCGGGACTCCGCCGCCGCGCTCGACGGCGGTCCGGAGGCGACCGTACTGCTTCGTCCCCGGACCGAACCGGAGGACTTCATGGGCATGGTGCACGCGGTGGCGGTGGTGACCCTGGAGGGCGGCTCGGGTTCGCATGCCGCCGTGGTGGCCCGGGAATTGGGGCGGCCCGCCGTGGTCGGTGCGGTCTTCACCGATCCGGACTGGCTCGCGCGGGCGGGTGCGGCGACGGTCACCGTCTGCGGCACCACCGGCCGGGTCTGGCTCGGCGCGGTGCCGCTCGCCGAGGGCGGCATGGCGGGCTG
Source organism: Nocardia sp. NBC_01327 (assembly GCF_035958815.1). Lineage (NCBI taxonomy): Bacteria > Bacillati > Actinomycetota > Actinomycetes > Mycobacteriales > Nocardiaceae > Nocardia > Nocardia sp. NBC_01327. The sequence goes on from NZ_CP108383.1 coordinate 2,252,425, forward strand.
GCCCGGTGACCTCATCGGCGCACCGGAGGATACCGAGGTCCTCGGGTCGGCCGAGGACCTGTTCGGGGCGGAACCTGAAGCGGTACAGCTGGATCCGGCGACGGACCCGGCCCGGATACCCGCATCGGCGATCGTGGTCACCGATGACCCGCAGCTGGCCGCGGCAGCGGCTCGCTATGCCGGAGTCGCCTTCGTCTGTCCACCCGGCGACGCCGAAACACCGTGGCGGACAGATCTTCCGGAGATCCCGCTGCGCTATGTCATCGCCGCGCCGGCACAGCAGCGGTACGTGCGGGCCGTACTGGCGCTGCGCGAAACCATCACATCCCGATCGGAGGCATCCCGATGACCATCGTGAACAACAGCGACGTCCTGATACCCGACCGCACGCGCGCACTGCACGCTCTGCGCGTCGCCGGATGGATCGGCCTGGACCGCTTCTCGTACGAGGTCACCCCGGCGGGGGCGGCCCTGTTCAAGATCGTCGACACGCCCCGCGGCGAGCTGGCAGGACTCACCCCGGCGGGGGAGCAGGCCGCCCAGGTCGAACTGGCGGCGGTCTGCCGTCAGGTGGATACCGCCGGGCGGGCCCGCATTCTCGAATTGCTCGGCCTGTTCGAGCAGGCCGACGGCCGGATGAAGGATGTGGTCACCGGATTCCAGCGGGATCGGTCGGCCGCGAAGGCCGCGCCGCTGGTGACCCTGTTCGGTGAGGTCGCGGATGTGATCGACGCGCTCGCCGCCGCCTTTCCGCTGTGGGACGGCTATCCGGCGCGGCTGCGCACCGCGGTGCAGCGGATCGACGGCGGTGAACTCGACTACGTCGCCTCACCGCTGCTGGACAGTTTCCACACCGTCTGGCATCTGCTGCACCGCGATATGCGGCTGGTCATCGAATCCTGGTGACCGCTAACCGTTTGTGTCGCTAACCGGTTTGTGTGCGGGGATCGGCCGCCAGCAGTGCGGCCAATTCCGTAATATCGAATTCCGCGCGATGCGCGGGGCCGTATCGGGTCAGTTTGCCGCGGCGCACCCATTGCCTGATGGTGGCTTCGGATACCTTCAGCGCAATGGCCGCGGCTTTTGTCGGCACCATTCTGCGCTGTCCGTCGCACAGTTGTGCCAGTGCCGGTTCCGTGGTCATGGCGAGCCATTGTCCGGCCTCCCAGGAATGTCCGAACTCGCAATCGAGTAAAGGGTTTTCACCGTCACCGGACACGGTCAGGCTGCCGGCGCAGCCGGGCATCGCGCACGCCCGCGGCGTCACCGCGTAGCGGTCGGTGTCCACGGCATCGACCGCGCGTGCGGTGAGTTCCGCTATCTCCGCGGCGAAGTCGTCGGCGGCCGGATGCGCGATCAGCCAGTCCAGGTGCACGGCAAGGAATCTGGTGAGCTCGACGACATCGCGGGTGGCGGGCGGGCGGACCGCGCGCTCGTGTGTCACCAGGGCCGCCCAGGAATCCAGTATCTGGGTGATATCGGTCCGGGCCTCGAGGACCTCGAAATCGACACTGGCATCCCGGGCGCGGGTCCGTGTCACGCGTTCGCCCGCCCGGCGTCGCCTGGCCGCCGCCAGTGACATGGTGCTCTCGTCGAACAATCCGGCAATCCGGTCCAGCTGTGCTCGCGCGGCGGAGAAATCGGCAACGATCATCATCGGGTTTCCTAAACTTCGAAATCCATGGATCACGAAAACGAGCGGCGGCGTTGCCGGGGCGCAGTCATGTCCGTTCCGCTGAATAGTTGCTTCGCGCAAGGTATTACAACTATCTTCGGATATTAAGATCGCATCGGTTCGGGTCCCTGTCAAAACGGTGATCAGCGATTTCGTAAGATGACAAGTTCTTGTCAGCGTTCGGTGAATTGCCGCGAGGGCGGCGCGAAATCCGGTTTGGGCCCGGCGGACTCGGGCGGCTCGATGCCGCTGTCGGATCCGGCGTCCCGCTCCACCACGAGGGCGATGTGCAGACGGGACGGGCACTCCAGCTTGATCATGATGTGGCGCACGTGGTTCACCACGGTCCACTCCGAGATGCGCAGATGCGTCGCGATCATCCGGTTGGTCATGCCGGTCGCGACCAGCAGGGCGATTTCGCGCTGCCGTGCGGTGAGCGCGGTCAGCGGTGAGCTGTCGGGCGGGACCGGCGTCGGCGCCGATCGGATATAGGCCGCCGCCTCCGTCAACCCCAGATGGGCCGCGACCACCGTGGCGGCGTGGAAAGCGTGTTCCCCGAGTGCAATTCGGTAGCTGTCGACGGGAAGTTCCGGATCCTCGGCGTCGAGCGGTGGAATCTGGTGTGCCACACGGAGATTTCGGGCGGCCAGGGCGAGTGTGGCGGCATATTCGACATATTCGGGCCCGGCGGCGTCGTACACGACAGCGCAACCCTCGACCGCGACGACGGCGGCGAGCAGATGGTCGGCGAGATCCTCGTAACCGAGCACCTCGCGGAAGAGCTCCAGCGCCCGATCGGTGGTCTCGGTGCTGATCTGACTGCGGGCCAGGGTGTTCAGCGCCGCCGGCCGGATCGAGGTATCGCTCTGCCGGACCCGGTCGCGCACCGCGGTCCAGGTGGTGTCCGCCCGGCGTGGGGGCTGCGGAAGTTCCATGATCGCCTTCGCGATCGGCAGCCAGGCCACCGATCGCTCGGGTAGTCGGCTCGAAAGCGGTAGAGCGGCGCGCAGGTGCCGTTTCGCGGCACGGGAATTGCCCAGCGCGCTCAGTGCCGATGCCAGCGGCATGCCGACCCGGAGCGCCCGGACCTCCTCGCCGGCGGTCCGGTATGCGGTCGCGGCCTCGGCCAGAATGCGCGCCGCACGGCGCGGCCGCTCGGTCCGCAGCGCCCACAACCCCAGCAGCTCCAGGCACAGCGGTCCGGACAGTCCGCTCAGGGTGTCGCGGCGGTCGGTGAGCACCTCGATCAGCACCGACTCCAATTCCCGCACGTGCCCGTGCTGGAACCAGACCGAATCCAGCATGGCCACGGTTTCGATGGCCTGTTCGGGCTGGCCGAGATCGATCAGGTGGTGGACCGCGGTGAGCAGGCCGACCACCGGCCCAGAGGTCTCACCGGCCCGATCTCGCCGGTTCAATCGGGGGCCGATCTGCTCGGCCGCGAGCAGTAGACGGTCGGTGTGCTCCTGGCGCAATTGATCCGCGCGGGCCGGTTCGGCCTCGCACACCCGGCGGCAGTAGCCGCGCACGGTGCCGCTGACCCGGTAGGCCCCGGCATCGGCGCCCGATTCGATGCGATCGAGCAGTCCGCGCTCCGACAGCGTGGTCAGGGCGGCGGTGGTCGAATCCCGCGGCAGGTCGCTGACCTGGTGTGCGAGTTCGATATCGAAGGGCGACTCGAACAGGGAGAGCCGCAGCAGCAGATCGACGACGGGTGCGTCGAGGTCGGCCACGGTCCAATCCACCGCATCGTGCATGGTGCGGTGCCGGGCGGGTCCGGGGCGATAGAACGGTGACGGCAGGTCCACACCCGCCTTGATGCGGCGCAGCGTGCGTATCGGCCCGATCCGGGCGATTTCGGTGGCCGCCAATTCCAGGGCCAGCGGCACTCCGTCCAGTTCCCGGACGATTTCATCCAGGACCAGCCGGTCGGCCAGGGAATGCTGGCCGCGGTAGTAGCTGTCGATACTGTCGAGCAGGAGTTGCGAGGCGGGCGATGACGCGGGGTAGTAGGAGATATCCGCACCGCCGTCCACGGCCAGCGGGCGCACCAGCATTCCGTGCTCGCCGGGTAATCGCAGCGGCACCCGGCTGGTCACCACGACCATGGTGTCCGGACACCGCTCGAGTAGTCGTCCCACGTCCGGGGCGATATCGGCGGCGACTCGATCGCAGTTGTCCAGCAGGAGAACTCGGTCGCGGTCCGCGGTGACGTTCACGAAGAGCGGCGCCGCCGCGTCGAACGGCGTGCCGGGCTGTGCGGCTGGCGTGCCGGGCTGTGCGGCCGGCGTGCTGGGCAGCGCGGCCTCGACCGCTTGCGCGGCGCCCGCCCTGTCCATTGCCTCCGCCAGTTCGACGACGATTGTCGTATCGCGGAATTCTCTGCCGGACAATACTTCTCGGATCAAACGACTCTTGCCGACACCGGCCGGTCCGGTGAGGGTGAGCAACCGCACGGATCGGCGGGTGAGCAACTCGCGCAATTCCGCCAGTTCGCCGTCGCGGCCGATGAGTGTCGGGTTCCGTGGTGTGGCGCCGCCCTCGATGGACAGCGGTTGTCGTGTCTCGTTTTCGCGGTCAACCATGGGGAATCCTCCTCGTACCGCATACCCGAGATGACTCGGGCCCTCGATCACGTTGTGCACCATTGCATCCGGTGACAGTGTCGCGGCATGATCGTAGCGACTCGAGACCGATCTCACATTGGTGATCTTGGTTCTTTGTAGGACACGACAGCCGTTAAACGAGAACACGCCCCGGTTAAGACCGGAGAAGGCGCGGGGAGCGGAGACGAAAGAGGCCCCGGTCCAATGGACCGGGGCCTCTTCCTCGGGGTGACCGACGGGACTCGAACCCGCGACATCCAGGATCACAACCTGGTGCTCTACCAACTGAACTACGGTCACCATTGCCGGTGTGTTTCCGGCGCGGTAGATCGTATCGCGATCCTCCCCGGAGTACCTAATCGGCTGGTTACGCGGTATTTCCGGTCGGTTTCGGGGCACTGAGCTCGGCCGCCACCGCGGCGATTTCCGCCGTTGACGGGCCGGGTGCGGGCACGAAGGCGGTGCGGCGGTAGTACTGCAGTTCGCGGATCGACTCCTTGATGTCCGCGAGGGCGCGGTGCGAGAGGCCCTTCTCCGGCTGGCCGAAGTAGATGCGCGGGTACCAGCGGCGGGCCAATTCCTTGATGGAACTCACATCGATCATGCGGTAGTGCAGGTGTGCGTCGAGGGCGGGCATATCGCGGGCGAGGAAACCGCGATCGGTGGCGATCGAATTGCCGGCCAGCGGCGCGGTGCGCGGGGCCGGGACGTACTTCTTGATGTATTCGAGGACCTGCTGCTCGGCCTCGGCCATGGTGACGGTCGAGGCGCGAACCTCTTCGGTGAGCCCCGACCGGGCATGCATCTCGGTGACCACCGGCGGCATGGCCGCGAGAGCGGCGTCATCGGCGTGGATGACGATGTCCACGCCCTCGCCGAGGATATTGAGCTCACTGTCGGTCACGAGCACGGCCACCTCGATCAGCTTGTCGCTGTCCAGGCGTAGGCCGGTCATCTCGCAATCCATCCACACCACGTATTTGTCTGACACTCGCCAAAGGTTAGTCGTTTCGCTCTCGCCGACCCCCGCACCCGGCCGCGTCGGGCAGCCGTAGCGATCCGACCGGGCAGTATCGTTCTCTGCAGATCCGTGCTCCATGCGGTCGGCGTTGTTGGCAGGACAGTTCACAGAGCAGTCGTAGTTGGCAGAGCAGACGGAGGAATCGCGATGACCACCCCGCAGGACAAAGTAGCGGCGGCACGTAAGGCGGCGGAGGACGCGGCGCGGATCGCTGCGGAAGCGACCGCCGCGGTCGAAGCCGCGGAGAAGGAAGCGGCCGAGCAGGAGGCCGCGGCGCAGGCTGCCGATACGAAGGCCGGTGCGTCGGCGAGCGCGAAACCCGCTGCTGCGAAAGAGGACTCGACGGCCGACGCCGCGACGTCACCGGATGAGCTGGCCGCGCGTGAGATCGCCGCGGGGTACGCGTTCGAGGGGCTGGCGCTGGAGCTGGGCACTGTGATCGTGGACGGCAAGGTGCATCCCGATGCGCGCGTGCGGATTCCGATGAAGACCATGAACCGGCACGGCCTCGTGGCGGGCGCGACCGGTACCGGTAAGACCAAAACGGTGCAGGGCATTGCCGAGCAGTTGTCGGCCGCCGGTGTTCCGGTGGTGGTCGCCGATATCAAGGGCGACCTCTCGGGGCTGCTGCGGCCGGGCGAGTCGAACGACAAGCTGATCGCGCGAGCCCAGGAGACCGGTGCGGTCGATTGGAAGCCCTCCGGCTTCCCGTGCGAGTTCGTCTCACTGGGCACCGAGGGGATCGGGGTGCCGATTCGCGCCACCATCACCGCATTCGGCCCGATCCTGCTTTCGAAGGTGCTGGGGCTCAACGAGACTCAGGAGTCCACGCTCGGGCTCATCTTCCACTGGGCGGACAAGAACGGGCTGGCGCTGCTGGATCTGAAGGATCTGCGCTCGGTGATCCAGTTCCTCACCAGCCCGGAGGGCAAGGAGGATCTGAAGGGCATCGGCGGCGTCTCCGCGACCACCGCCGGTGTGATCCTGCGGGCCCTGGTCAATCTGGAGGCCGATGGCGGCGACACCTTCTTCGGTGAGCCGGAGATGGATCCGGCCGACCTCATGCGCATCGCCGGCGGGCAGGGTGTGATCACCCTGTTCGAACTGGGCGCGCAGGCCTCGCGGCCGCAGATGTTCTCCACGTTCCTCATGTGGGTGCTGGCCGACCTGTTCCAGACGCTGCCGGAGATCGGCGATATGGACAAGCCGAAGCTGGTCTTCATCTTCGACGAGGCGCATCTGCTCTTCAGCGGGGCGTCGAAGGCGTTCCTGCAGCAGGTGGAGCAGACGGTGAAGCTCATCCGCTCCAAGGGGGTCGGCGTGTTCTTCTGCACCCAGCTGCCCACGGATATCCCGAATTCCGTGCTCTCCCAACTGGGTGCGCGCATTCAGCACGCGCTGCGCGCGTTCACGCCGGAGGATCAGGCGGCGCTGTCGAAGACGGTGCGCACCTACCCCAAGACCGCCACGTACGACCTCGAAAAGGCGCTGACCTCACTGGGCATCGGTGAGGCGGTGGTGACGGTGCTGTCGGAGAAGGGCGCCCCGACCCCGGTGGCCTGGGCGCGCATGCAGCCGCCGCGCTCGCTCATGGACACCATCGGCGACGACGGAATCCGCGCCAGCGCACAGCAATCCACGCTGTACAGCAAATACGGCCAGACCATCGACCGGGAATCGGCCTACGAGATCCTGACGGCGAAGGTCGCCGCCTCGGCGGACGAGGCGGCCGCCCAGGCCCCGGCGAAGTCCGGACGCGCGCCGAAGCCTGCCCCGGAGGACGAGTCGATGGCCGAGAAGGTCGTCAACAACCCCGCTTTCAAGAACTTCCTCCGCTCAGCGGCCACCGTCGCCGGCCGCGAAATCAGCCGCAGCATCTTCGGCACCCGCAAGCGGTAGTCACGGAGATCAGTGGCCGATGTCGCGGCGCATGAGGTCTTCGATGGTTTCGCGGCGGACCAGTTCGCGGCTGCTGCCATCGCGGACGGCGACGATCGGGGGGCGGCCCACACCGTTGTAGGAGGAGGCCAGGCTGTGGTGGTAGGCCCCGGTGCAGGGCATGGCCAGGACTTCGCCGGGGCGCAGGTCGGCGGGGAGGCGGACGTCGGTGGCGAGGATGTCACCGGCTTCGCAGTAGCGCCCGGCGATGCTGGCCGTCATATGCGGGCCGGTGGGGTGGCGGTTGGCGACCACGGCCTCGTAGTGCGCGCCGTACAGGGCCACGCGCGGATTGTCGCTCATACCGCCGTCCACGGTGACGAAGGTGCGCCCGCCCTCGACGTGTTTGATGGACAGCACCCGGTAGAGGGTCACGCCCGCGCGCGCGACAATGGCGCGGCCGGGCTCGAGCGCGATGCGGGGGCGCGGGAACCCGTAGCGCGCACAGGCCGCGTCGAGGGAGTCCTCGATGATGTCGGCGAGTTCGGCCAGATTCATCTCGGCGTCACCGGGGCGGTAGGCGACGGCATGCCCGCCACCGAGATCGAGATCGGTGAGGGTGACGCCGTAATCGTCGCGAATGCGCGCCATTTCGGAGATCATCCGCCGCACGGCCTCACCGTAGGGGAAGGTGTCGTAGATCTGTGAGCCGATATGGCAGTGCAGCCCGGCGAACTCCAGATTCGGTTGCCGCACAATCCGTTCCACGGCCTCGGACAGGGCGTGGCTGCCGATGGCGAAGCCGAATTTCTGATCGGTGACACCGGTGCGCACCGCCGGATGGCCGTGCACGTCGATATCGGGGCAGATGCGCAGCAGCACCCGCTGCGGCTTGGTGGCCAGCGCGGACAGCAGCGTGATCTCGGTCAGCGAATCGATGACGACCCGGCCGATACCGCAATTGATCGCGGTCTCCAGTTCGGCGAACGGTTTACCGTTGCCGTGCAGCACGATTCGCTCCGGATCGGTCCAGGAGGACAGTGCCACAGCCAGTTCCCCGGCCGAGCACACATCGATGGACAGGCCCTCGTCGGTGACCCATTCGGCCACCGCCCGGGTCAGCAGCGCCTTGCCGGCGTAGATGATCTCGGCGTCCGGAAAGCGCCGCCGGTAGGCCTGGCAGCGGTCGCGCACCTCGCCCTCGTCCAGGACATAGGTAGGAGTGCCGTATTGATCCGCGATATCGGCCAGCGCCACGCCGCCGACGGTAATGCGCCCGTCATTGTCGTAGTGGGTCTCACGCGGCCAGACCGCCGGATCGAGGCGGGGGAGCATGCCTCCCGACCGCAGCGACGGGAAGATCTCGAGCAGCGTCACGGTGTCTCCTGTGTGCGTCCCCGCTATTCCGTATGCGGGGCCGATCTCAGGACTACGCCGGTTCGGGTAGCCGGAGACTTCCGGCTACACGGCCTTTACACCCGGGCGGCTGATCTTGACGGGATTCGGTCAGTTACCCATCTTCTTGTACGCCGCCCCGACGACCACCGAGGTGAGCGAGCGCGGGCCGAACTGCCCGGCCAGGCTCATACCCTTGCTGATCAGGCCCGGGACCACGCGCATCTTATTGCGGGCGAGCGCGTCGATGGTGATCTTGGCGGTGTGCGCGGCGGTGACCCAGATGAACTCCGGAATCTTGGTGCCGACCTCTTCCTGATCCGGATTGTCGGTGCGCACCGGACCGGGCGCCAGCAGCGTGACGTGCACGCCGTACTCCTTGAGCTCACCGCGCAGCGATTCGGAGAAGCTGTTGGTGAAGGCCTTGCTGGCCGCGTAGGTGGCATTGTTCGGGATCGGCATATTGCCGGCCGCGGAACCGGTGATGAGAATGCCGCCCGCGCGGCGCTCGATCATGCCCGGCATGACGGCCAGCGAAAGGTCGTGCACCGCGACGGCATTGAGCTCCATGATGTCGCGCTCGAATGCCAGGTCCAGCTTGGCCAGCGGTCCGAAGGTGGCGACACCGGCGTTATTGCACAGAATCGCGATATTCCGCGATGCCAGCTCCTGTGCCAGCGGCGCCCGCTGCTCCCGATTCGACAGATCCACCGCGCGCACCTCGGCGGTGATGCCGTAGCGCTCGGTCAGCCGCTGCGCCAGCTCGGCCAGCAGCTCACCGCGGCGGGCGACGAGAATCAGCGAATAGCCCCGCGAGGCGAGTTCCTCGGCCAGGGCGGTTCCGATCCCCGAGGAAGCTCCGGTCACGACGGCACGATTATCAGCGGTAGGCGCAGGCAAGCTCACGACTAGGCAGCCTACCCATGAATCCCGGCGGCGAGCCGGGCGCGGCTCAGTTGCGCGGCTTGGGCTCCATGAAGGCGATGCCCCAGTTGACATGCCCGCGCCAGACACTGGCGATACGACCGCCCTGCACCGCCGGTTTGGGGTCGCCGATGGGTCCGCCCGCCGCGCGGACGGCGGCGACGGCGGCGTCCAGATCGGGAGTCAGGAAGGCGACGCCGAGCAGCGCGGGCGGACCGCCGTAACTCACCGCTTCGATGAAGGGCTCACCGACGCGATAGAAGGCCATCTCGGGTCCGTCCGGGCCGCGCGGGAAGAAGCGGCGGCGCGGCGGAATGCCCAGCACCGCAGTGAGATCGGTGGCGGCCCGGTCCAGGTCCGGCACCCAGTACACGACGTGGTCGACGATCGTGACCCCATTGGCGTGCGGGCTCGGCTGTTCGGCCAGAGTCGCCGCGCGATTATTGCCCGCCGCATGCATACCGCCCGGATTGCCCGGCGCGCGCCCGGTATCGGACGTCAGATACGGCACGCCGAGTTGCGCTGGGTCGGAATGGGTTTCGTCGAAGCCCCAGCCGGGCTCACCCAGGGTGCAGGTGACATGGCCGATGCGGATCTCACCGCGGGTGCTGGTGAAACCCAGAGCCGCCCAGGCCTGCTCGTTTCCGGGCAGGCCCAGGCGGGTGAGAGTGGGCATCAGAGTGCTGCCGCCAGCCGGGTGCCCTGGTTGATGGCGCGCTTGGCATCGAGTTCGGAGGCGAAGTCGGCGCCGCCGATGAGATGCGTCTTGACGCCCGCGGCCTGCAGCGGCGCTTCCAGATCCCGGACCGATTCCTGTCCGGCGCACAGGATTACGTTGTCGCACTCGATGACGGTGGGGCGCTGCCGCTTCTCGCCGAAGCTGATGTGCAGGCCGCGATCGTCGATGCGCTCGTAGTTCACGCCGCCGATCTGCTCGACGCCCTTGGCCTTGACGGCGGCGCGGTGCACCCAGCCGCTGGTCTTGCCGAGGTCCTTGCCGAAGGAGGAGGACTTGCGCTGCAGCAGGACCACCTCGCGGGCGGCGGGGGAGGGCTTGGGGGTGGTGAGGAAGCCGCGCATATTCGGATCGTCGGACACGCCCCACTCCTCTTCCCACTCGTCGAGCTTGAGGCTGGGATGGCCTTCGACAGTGAGGAACTCGCTGACATCGAAGCCGATACCGCCGGCGCCGATGACCGCGACCTTCTTGCCGACGGGCTTGCCCTCACGCACCAGTTCAGCGTAGGTGAGTACCTTCGGGTGGTCTACGCCGGGGATGTTCGGAATGCGCGGTTTCACGCCGGTGGCCAGGATGATCTCGTCGTAGCCGCCGTCGATGAGCTGCTGCGCGGTGGCCTTGGTGTTGAGATGCACTCGCACGCCGGTGATTTCGATCTGGCGCGTGTAGTAGCGGAGGGTCTCGCTGAACTCCTCCTTGCCCGGGATGCGGCGGGCGATATCGAACTGGCCGCCGATCTTGTCATCGGCCTCGAACAGGTCCACGACGTGCCCGCGCTGCGCCAGGCTCACCGCTGCCGACAGTCCGGCCGGGCCCGCGCCGACAACGGCGAATTTCCGGGTGCGCCGGGTCGGCAGCAGCTGCAGTTCGGTCTCGTGGCCGGCGCGCGGATTCAGCAGGCAGGACACGGTTTTCATCTGGAATGCGTGGTCCAGGCAGGCCTGGTTGCAGGCGATGCAGGTATTGATCTCGTCATCGCGCTCCTCCTGGGCCTTGCGCGCCCAGTCCGGATCGGCGAGCAGGGGGCGGGCCAGCGACACCAGATGCGAATCGCCGCGGGTGAGGATTTCCTCCGCGGTCTCCGGCATATTGATGCGGTTGGAGGCGCACACCGGAATGCTCACCTCGTCCTTGACCTTCGCGGTCCACTTGACGAAGGCGCCACGCGGCACCGAGGTGACGATGGTGGGCACCCGCGCCTCGTGCCAGCCGATATCGGTATTGATAATGGTGGCCCCGGCGGCCTCCACATCCTTTGCGACAGCGGCGATCTCGTCCCAGGTCTGCCCGTTCTCCACGAAATCGGCCATGGAGAGCCGGAAGACGATGATGAAGTCCGGGCCGACGGCCTTGCGCACCCGGCGCACGATCTCACTGGCGATGCGGCGGCGGTTCTCCGACGAACCGCCCCACTTGTCCTTGCGCTTATTGGTGCGCGGCGCCAGGAACTGGTTGATGAAATACCCTTCACCACCCATGATTTCGACACCGTCGTAGCCGGCGAACTTGGCCAGCGACGCGCAGCGCGCGTAATCGTCGATGGTCTGCTCGACGCCCTTGGACGACAGCGCGCGCGGGCGCAGCGGATTGATCGGCGCCTTGATGGAGGAGGCCGAAACACTGCCGGGCATATAGGAGTAGCGGCCCGCGTGCAGGATCTGCAGCGCGATCTTGCCGCCCTCGGCGTGCACCGCCTTGGTGATGACACGGTGGCGGTAGGCCTCGGTCTTATTGGTCATCTTCGCGCCGAACGGCATCAGCCAGCCGGTGCGGTTGGGCGCGTAACCGCCGGTGATGATGAGACCGACTCCGCCATGGGCGCGTTCGGCGAAGTAGGCCGCCAGCCGGTTGGTATGCCAGGCCCGGTCTTCGAGGCCGGTGTGCATGGAACCCATGACCACGCGATTGCGCAGTGTGGTGAATCCCAGGTCCAGGGGTTCGAACAGATGCGGGTAAGCGCTCATCGCGCAGTGCCTTTCGGGTCGGACGCCTGCGACCGGGCTGGGTCGCGGAGGCCATCAGGATTGTCTTTGTGCAGGCCGGCAAGTACTTCGTCGCACCAGTCGACAAAACCCTCTTCGACGCGGATGCCACCGCGCAGTACGAGGTACTGGTGCAGGGTGCGGCCGGAGAGCTGATCCGGCGCGGGGTAGTCCTTCTTCTCGAAGGTCCGGTAGAGATCGAGGCGGTGGGCGTGCTCGTCGCGGTGCCGCTGGAATTCGGCGGCCAGCGCGGGGACGTCGCCGAGCGAGGCGGCACGCAGCTTCACGCCGAGTTCATTGCGCATGGGCCCGGCATCGCCGGGTGCGGCGATCCAGCGGGTGAGTTCACCGCGGCCCGCGTCGCTGACGGTGTAGACCCGCTTATCGGGGCGGCCCTCCTGCGCGACGGCTTCGGCGGTCACCCAGCCCTGCTCTTCCATGCGCTTGAGCACGCGATAGATCTGCTGGTGGGTGGCGTTCCAGAAGAAGCCGATGGATTTGTCGAACCGGCGGGCCAGGTCGTAGCCCGAGCTCGCGCGTTCGGTCAGCGATACCAATAGCGCGTGTTCGAGGGCCATGCGGCCAGGGTAACTGAGACTCGACGTACTATGCAATTCAGTGCATAGGGAATGTCGAAAAAGGGGCGCCCCGGCGGGGGCGCCCCTCAGACTTCCAGAGTCCTGGTGGTTTTGTGCGGTCAGGTCATCGCGCCGCACGAGCGGCGAAACCGGCTGCGACCAGCACGGTAATGCCTTCGGCGATGGCGGTGACGCCGACCGCGTGCGAGGCCGACAGCACTGTCTTTCCGGCCAGACTCAGGAAGACCGAACCGAAGCTCGCAATGCCGATCACAACGCCCAATTGCACATTGGTGACCAGGATGCCGCTGGCGTCGGACGCCAGCGCGACCGGGATCTTGGCGGTGGTGCGGCTCATGAGCGGACTGAACGAGAGCCCGAATCCGACACCCATGAAACCGAAGACGGTCAGCTCCAGCGGGCCCATCGCCGCGCCGTCGCGGAGCAGCAGGCCCATGATCACCATGGTGCTCGCGGCCAGCACCAGCCCGGCCGGAATCATGATCGCGTGCAAGCGCGCCGGAATGCGCTGCCAGTACATGCTGGCGATCGCGAAGGCCACACCCATCGGGATGAACAGCAGGCCGGCGTGCAGTGCGCTGTAGCCGAGGGTGCTCTGCAGGTGGATTGCCATGACAAACAGCCATCCGCCGAATGTGCACATGACCAGCAGCAGGGTGACGGCGGTGAGCATGAGGCCCGGTGCGCGCAGGACCCGGTCGGCGAAGAGCGGTTCCCCGCCGCGCCGGTGCACCCAGCGCTCGACCATGGCGAAGCCCGCGAATCCTGCTGCGGCGCCGCCGAATGCGAGCCAGGTCCACACCGGCCAGTGCTGTTCGTGTCCGAGGACCAGCGGCAGTACCAGCAGCAGCACCGCCGGTGTCAGCACCGCCAGACCCGCCAGATCCAGCTTGCGTTCCAGTCGCGCCGTTGCGGCGGGCAGGGTCTGCGGTGCGATGGCCAGCAGTGCCAGCCCGATCGGCACGTTCACCAGAAACACGCCACGCCAACTGGTTCCGGCCAGATCGGCGCTGACAATGAGCCCGCCGACGATCTGCCCGATCACCATGGCCCCGGAAATAATGGCTCCGTATGCCGAAAGTGCCCGCGCCCGAGTGGTTCCGGTGAAGGTCTTCTGGATCAGTGTCATGACCTGCGGCACCATGGCCGCCGAGCCGATGCCCTGCAGGAAGCGGAACACGATGAGCGCATCGGTATTCCACGCGAGCCCGCAAATCAGCGATGCGAGGGTGAAGATGGCGAGTCCGGACAGGAACATATTCCGCTGTCCGAACCGATCACCCAGCCGGGCGCCGGTCACCAGCAGCACCGCATAGGCGATCACATAGCCGGACACGATGAGCTGCAGCCCGGATCCCGTGGCGTGCAGTGAAGTTCGAATCGCCGGGATGGCGACATTGACAATGGAGGCATCCAGCACCGCCATGAACTGCCCGAGCAGGATCACGGCCAGCACGGCGAGCGGTCGGCGAGTAGCGGAAGCGGATGCCGGAGCCGCCACCGCCGGTGGAGATTGGGTCAGGCTCTGTGTCATACGAACGAGCCTGCGCCGCACCCGGCCCCGCAAACAGGAGCCTGCTTATGCTGGTACCCACACCACCTGGATACCGGTGCCGGATGCGCCCACTATGGATATGTGAACCCAGCAGGCATCAGTGGAGCGCTCCCGGCCGGAGAAAGTATTCCCCCGTCCGGTCCGGACTTCGCGAGCGTCCCGCAGCGCCGCGCCACCCGGGTGAGCGCCGCGCAGCCGAGCGCCGCGCAGCCGAGTGCCGCGAAGGCGAACACTCCGCGAACCAGCGCACCGGCGAATGCCGCGTGGCTGAGTGTGGCGCGAACGGATGCGGCACAGCCGGGCACCGCGCAGAGGGATGCGGGGCAGACGGATACGGCGAAGTCCGTTGGGGTGCAGGGTGATCGGGCGCGGTCGGTGCGGAAGACGCGGCGGGAGGAGTTGGCGGCGTTCTTGAAGTCGCGGCGGGCGCGGATCGGGCCGGAGGAGGTGGGGTTGCCGGTGGGGTCGCGGCGGCGGACGCCTGGGTTGCGGCGGGAAGAGGTGGCGCAGCTCGCGGGGGTCGGGGTGACCTGGTATACGTGGCTGGAGCAGGGGCGCGATATCAATGCGAGTGTGCAGGTGCTGGATGCCATTTCGCGCACGCTGTGCTTGGACGGTGCCGAGCGGGCGCATCTGTATCGGCTGGCGGATGTGCAGACCATTCCGTCGCCGCATGTGGATGGACCGGTGCCTGATGAGCTGCAGGTGATTCTGGATCATGTGGATCCGCTGCCCGCCGTGCTGCTGTCCGCGCGCTACGACGTGATCGCACACAATGCGGCGTACGCGGCGCTGTGCCCGCTCTTCACCACCAGCAGTAAGAACGTCGTTCGCATGGTGTTCCTCGCGCCGGAGTGCTGCAATCCCTACCCCGGCGATATGGAGCACAAGGCGCGCATGGTGGGTTTCCTGCGCGGCGCCTATGCCAAGAACCTGAACGATCCGCTGTGGACGGAGTTCATCGACGAATTGGTCGCTGCCAGTCCACTGTTCGCGGAGATGTGGGCGCGCAATGACGTGGCGGTCCCGCGCGGCCGCAGCAAGGTGATCCGCAATATCGTGACCGGTGATGTGGACATGGTGGTGACGAGCCTGTCACTGCCGACCATCGCGGGCGCCTGGCTGCAGATCCTGACACCTTCGGACGAGGCCGGCTGGACGCAGCTGCGCGCGCTGGTGGCCATGACTCCGGAGGAGCGGCGGCAACCCTGGCTGGCGCATTTCGCGCAGGCCCATCCTGATGTTCCCCTCTAGTCGAGGTACCGCGGGGCGATGGGCCAATGAACGTCATAGGCCCAGTCCAGGCGCTCGAATACTCGAATGAGAGTCGCTGTCGGGTCGTGTTGTCCGGGCAGCCCGCCGTGGCGGGCGCTGTTCGGATTGGCATGGTGCAGGTTGTGCCATCCTTCGCCGAAGGTCAGCAGAGCCACCCACCGCACATCCCTGGACTGGTCCGCGCCCCTGGTGGGATAGTGCTGGTCACCGAACGCATGGCAGATCGAGTTGACCGACCAGGTGATGTGATGCACCAGCGCATAGCGAACCAGCCCGGCCCAGAGGAACGCGGTGATGGCGCCGTGCCAGGTCGAGGTCGCCAGGCCACCGATCACCGCGGGCAGGAGTAGTGAACCCGCGGCAATCACCGGGTAGTAGCGGTCGATCCGCCGCAGGATCGGGTCGGCCAGCAGATCGGGAACGTAGCGTTCGCGGTCGGACCTGCTCGGCGCGGTGACGAACCAGCCGACCTGAGCGTGTATCAGGCCGCGCAGCAACGCGGTTCGACCGGTGCCGAACCGCCAGGGCGAGTGCGGGTCGCCGGGCGCGTCGGAATACCGATGGTGGCGGCGATGCTCGGCTGCCCACAGCGCGACAGGTCCCTCGAGTGCGATACCGCCCGCCACCGCGAGCGCCACCTTCAGTGGTTCGCGCGCGGTGAACGAGCGATGGGTGAAGCAGCGGTGATATCCGGCGGTGATGCCGAAGATGGCCACGGCGTACAGGCTCACACCGAGCGCGACGTCCAACCACGATGGCCCCCACCCGTATCGGAGGGCCGAAGGAACCGCGGCGACCAATACCAGCAGCGGCAGGATCACCAGGCTGATCAGGGCCACCATGCGGTGGCCCGCACCGATCGGCACGGTGTCCGCCTGCCGGGCCTCGCGCACCGATGCGCGCCGGAACCGCCGGCGGGTGCTCATCGGGGGGCGCTCCTGCCGAGCGTGACCAGATGAGTTTCCGTGTCCTCGGGTGTGTTTCGGTTGAGGATCTGCGAAAACGAGTGTGTCGACTCGATAATGCGCATGCCCTCCGGCGAGAAAGTGTCCGGGGTGAACAGCCTGGGCGACAGCAGTGGGTGGTTCAGCAACTCGGAGAAGGCCGCAACGACGAACATCCGCCCCATGAGGCGGCCCCACAATGCGCCGGTAGCGGGTTCCTCGGCAGCCTGACCCACGTAATAGTCGATATCATCGATCCCGCGATAGCGTTCCCGCAGACCGGAGATGACCGCCTGGTTGCTGGATATCTGCCTCCAGTCCGTCACCCGCTGCAATCCGGCGAACTCGCGATAGTCGTTGTAGGAAGCCATTTTCAGGGCTCGCCCCATCACGATGGTCGACTCCTCGATCGGCAGCAGCGACTCGTCCGTATTGAGCAATCCCAGCCGGCCTGCCGCTTGCGTGGACAGGTCCTGGAAGAGTGGGCCGAGACCGCGGGCCTCGACGAGTTTCCCGTTGGCCAGCGTATCGGCCAAGGGCACGGTGGCGCCGTCTATGACGTATTCGGACGGGATCATGCTGTGCCAGCGATAGGACATGCTGTATTCGATGGTTACCCAGTTCGGTTGAATCCAGGGTCCGCGGTAGGTGCGCTTGGGATCGAGCGAGAACCGGAAGTGAAACGGCGTGAGATGGTTGACGTAGTCTTCCAGCGCCACTCGGGTCAGCAGCACGATCATCACGTTGCGAGTGGTCTGGAAAATGCGCTCGTCATCCCAGCCCTGGTGTGCGGCGGCGATGATTCCGGCGATGCGGTTGTGTTCGCGCACGAAGAGGGTGGAAAACATTTGAGTGCCGATGGTGGAGTTGGAGCCGTCGCCGCCCAGCGCGTACAGGGAATCGCGTTTCTCGAGCGGAATACGCTCGAATCTAACGGGTTCCACGCACGCGAACTCAGCTTTGATCTGTCCGGCCTCGCACAGTAGCGGCGGGAATTCGGCGGCGCCGACCCATCGACTTTTCAGCCGTCCGCCCTCGAAGGCGCGCAGGGCATTACTGATCTCCTCGGTGTGCCCATAGAGCGGTCTAGCGTCCACTATGTGTGTCGAATCGATGCGAGCGGGATCGGGATCGTTTCCGCGGTGCAGGAATCCGTCGGTGAACCACTGCGACCACGCGGGGAGTAAAGCGCTCGATCGTTCGGCAGCCACGGTCGCACCCGTTCGCCGGAACAGTTCGGCAGCCTCGGCGGGCGTCGGTAAGCCCGGGCGTAATTCGTCGACCGGTGGCAATTGCCGTCCGATGTAGGTCCGATCGGTCAGAGACGGCCAGCTGGTGTAAGAGTCTCGGGCACTCAATGGTTCGGGACGCGTCGGCAAGTTCCGCATCGCAATGTGCGTCAGCTGACTGTTCAGCTGACACTGAACCGGGGTAATGCGATTCACCGCGGCCCAGAACGGACCATAATGCGACAATACGTGCGCGGCGAGCCGCGCGGGCCGGCCGTCGCGAGACACGTCACGCCCGGACGTGGTAGCACTGCACATGGGACACCCCTCGAAACGTAACTGGTGTGGTTTTATCGCTGCTGTGCGGTTTCGAGGAATGCCACCTCGCGCCGTATGTCCGTCAGGAGCATTTCGGCGACGGCTTTGCTGAAACCATTGCGAATGACGAATCTGGCCACCGAGATATGTTCCAGATTGGGTGGCAATGTGTAGGTGGGCGCCTGCCAGCCACGCAGTCTCAACCGATCGGACAGGTCTTGGACGGTGAATATCTGCTCGCGGCCGGGGTCCACCCGCACGGTGAGGATGGGCAGGTGCTCACCACCCGAGATCACCTGTAGGCCATCGATCTCCGCCACCTGTTCGGCGAGGTAGCGCGTGACATCGACGGACGCCTGCTGGACCGCTCGGTACCCGCCGAAACCCAGGCGCAGGAAGTTGTAGTACTGAGCGATGACCGGCGCCCCGGACCGGGAGAAGCTCAGTGTGAACGTTTCTATGTCACCGCCGAGCAGGTCGCAATTCATCACGAGATCCTTGGGCAGCGCGGAGGGTTCCTGCCATACGACCCAGCCGACTCCGGGGAAGACCAGGCCGAACTTGTGCCCGGAGGTATTGATCGACTGGACTCGGGGTAAACGGAAGTCCCACACCAGATCCGGCTCCAAGAAGGGCGTGATGAATCCGCCGATCGCGGCATCCACATGCAAGGGGATGTCGATTCCCGTTCGCTCCTGCAGTGCATCCAGCTCCGCCGACATCTGCGCGATCGGATCGAGCTTGCCGACCTGTGTCGACCCGAGCACGCCGATCACACCGATGGTGTTCTCGTCGCAGAACTCTCGTAACCGTGCAGCGTCGAGCGTGTAATTCTCCTCTTCGATCGGCATCCAACGAGGTTCGACATCCCAGTAGCGGCAGAATTTCGGCCAGCAGGTGTGAACCGCCGTGGGCAGCACCAGGTTCGGCCGATCGACCGAACGGCCCAGCGCGCGCCGGCGTTCGCGCCACTGGAATTTCATGGCCAGCCCACCCAGCATCGCGGCCTCACTGGAACCGCTGGTCGAACATCCCACGCTGATGCCATCGGGGTCACGCCACAGGTTGTCGAGGATATTGACGCAACGCGCCTCCATTTCGGCGGTCTGCGGGTACTGGTCGTGGTCGACAATATTTCGATCCAGGGTCTCCGCAATGAGTTCGCGGGCTTGCGGTTCCATCCACGTCGTGCAGAAAGTCGCCATATTGAGACGGGCGTTGCCATCCAATATGAGTTCGTCACGGATCAGTGCCGCGGCGGCTTCGGGCGACATCGGGTTATCGGGGATTGTGAATTTCGGTACCCCGCCGTCCGGAACCAGGCCGCTATACAGGGGGTTGATTTCGACCGATTCGCTCCACCGGTCCGACTGCACATGGGTAAGCATCGTTCACGCACCTTCTCAGCGCGCTCAGGGCAGAAGAAACAGCGCACTGATTTTGGGGGATAAGAGCCTTCGAGATGGCAAGGCGCTGCCGGCTACCCGTTCCATTGCTAGGGAGTATTCGCTTTCACCGACCTCTGCACATTGTGGATGCACGGCGCGGCAAGCTCTCAGGGTCCTGGAAACATCAGGGACATAAGAATATTGGGTTTGATGGCTATATCGGGGCAATCGCTCCTGTAGCAAGGTTAGCAGTCGGTGTGTTAGTGCTGCAATAGAACGGCCGAGACGGAGTGCATCGCCGAATTGGTCGCTGCCAGTCCACTGTTCGCCGTGGCCGGAGATCGTGTTCGGCCCGCCGAGTGATCGTGTTCGGCCCGCCGGCCGCCCGCAGGTCGCCTAGGCTGCGGGCATGGCTGAGGTTTCCGGGCGGGAGACGATCGGATCGGCGGCCGCCCGCGGGCCGGTGGTGGCCTGGGGCCTGTGGGATTGGGCGGGGTCCGCCTTCAATGCCGTGATCCTCACCTTCGTATTCTCGGTGTATCTCACCGACAAGGTGGGAAAGGATCTGCCCGGCGGTATTTCGTCGAGCGCGTGGCTGGGCTGGGCGCTGGGCCTGGCCGGGCTGGTGGTGGCCGTGACGGCCCCGGTGAGCGGCCAGTGGTTCGATGCGACCGCCAAACGCAAACTGTCCCTGGGTGTCCTGACCGCGATCACGGTCGTGCTCATGGCCGCGATGTTCTTCGTGCACGAGAACTACCGCTATCTGTGGCTGGGCCTGGTGCTGCTGGGCATCGGATCGGCGATCTTCGAACTGGCGCATGTGCCCTACAACGCCATGCTGCGGCAGGTGTCCACCCCCGCGAATGTCGGCCGCATCTCCGGATTCGGCTGGGCCATGGGCTATTTCGGCGGCATCGTGCTGCTGCTGATCGTCTACTTCGGCTTCATCTCCGGGAAGGGCGACTATCGCGGACTGCTCGGCGTACCCGTCGACGACGGGCTGAACATCCGCCTGGTGGCACTGGTGGCCGCCGTCTGGTTCGCGGCGTTCGCCATTCCGCTGTTCCTCTTCGTTCCCGAATTACCGCGCACCGCCGCCGATCCCGGTGCGGCGACACACCGGATCACCGATGCCTACCGGGTGCTGTGGCGCGATGTGCGCGAACTCTGGCACGTCGATCGCCGCGCCGTCGGATTCCTGTTCGCCAGCGCCATCTTCCGGGACGGCCTGGCGGGCGTGTTCACCTTCGGCGCGGTACTGGCGGTCCGGGTCTACGGCATTGCCGACTCCGATGTGCTGCTGTTCGGCGTCGCCGCGAATGTTGTTGCGGCACTGGGCGCTATCACCGCCGGCCGCTTCGATGACCGCATCGGCCCGAAACCGGTGATCGTGCTGTCCCTGGCCGCCATGATCGTCTGCGGCCTGATCCTGCTGGTGGTCTCCGGCCCGGTGATGTTCTGGATCTTCGGCCTGCTGCTCACCGTCTTCGTCGGCCCGGCGCAATCCTCCGCCCGCACCTTCCTGGTGCGGCTCGCTCCGCCCGGTCGCGAGGGCCAGATGTTCGGCCTCTACGCCACCACGGGCCGCGCCGTATCTTTCCTGGCGCCGATACTTTTCGGGTTCTTCGTCTGGTCGTTCGATTCCGAGCGCGCGGGCATCATCGGCATCGTGCTGGTGCTGGCGCTCGGACTTGCCGCCCTGGTCCCGGTGCGCGCGGACGATCTGGGTGGCCGCTGATTCTCAGCGCGGCGCCATCGCATCCGGATCCCAGGCGCCCATGCCGAGTGAGATGAGCCGCACGTGCAGGACCACGCGGTCGACAATGCGCGGGCGATCGCGGGGTTCGGCCACGACATAGTCCGCGATGCGATCGGCGACCGTGGCCACAATGAGGTCGGCGGCGAACTCGAGATCGTCGGGCGACCAGTGGTCGAGGGTGCGTATGCGGGACAGATCCACGACGAGTTCCCGGACGATGAGTTGCATTTCCACGGCGATCGCGCCACGGAGTGCCGCGGATCCACCGTGCCGTTCCCGAATGAGGAAGCCCCATAGATCGCGTTTGCCGTCGACCTGTTCGAAAACGAACCGGACGCTGTCGGCCAGGCGGGCGTCGGGGGTCCGGCGCACTTCGCGCAGGGCCAGTCGCAATTGCCGCACGCCCTCCTCGACCAGCGAGGTGCCGAGTTCGTCGAGGGAGGTGAAGTGCCGGTAGAAGGCGGTCGGCACAATGCCGGCCGAGCGTGCGATCTCGCGCAGGCTCAGGGCGGCGAAGCCGCGGTCGGCGGCCAGGGCGAGGGTGCCGTCCAGTAGTGCTGCGCGGGTGCGCTCCTTGCGTTCACCCCTGGTTGCTGCCTGCTCGCTCACGTCGATGAGCATACATTCGTTCACATTCGTTCCATTCGCGAGATGTCGTGTGGGTCACACGAACTGCCGGTTGAACTGGATGGCCTCCACCCGGCACACTAGTTGAGTGTACAGATGTGCACCGAAATTAGTGCCCATCGGAGAGCACGGTGCTCATCGCAAGCGACAGTCGCCCACAGCCCGGGCGACGTAACAGGAGGCCCGCATGGTTGGACTCATCGACCTCGTGGAAAGGCTGACCACTCCGCACCCGCTGGACCGCTACCTGGAACTGGTCCGGCCCACGCTCACCCTGCGCCAGATGCGCGCCGAGATCACCCACGTGCGACGCAGCGCCGTGGGCTCGGTGACGCTCACGCTGCGGCCGACCCGGCAGTGGACCGGGCATCTGGCCGGGCAGTACGTGCAGATCGGCGTCGTCATCGACGGTGTGCGCCATACCCGCTGCTATTCGCCGGTGAATACGCAGACCCGCCGCGATCGGCACATCGAACTCACCATCAAGGCGCATCCGCACGGCCTGGTGTCGAACTATCTGCACGAGAACGCGATTCCCGGCATGGTGGTGGACCTGGCGCCGGCCGCCGGCGTCTTTCATCTGCCCGAGCAGCGGCCCGACCGGATCGTGCTGATCACCGGTGGCAGCGGTATCACCCCGGCGCTGTCCATGCTGCGCACCCTCGCCACCGAGGGGTACCAGGGCCGGGTGCTGTTCCTGCACTACAACCGTTCACCGGAATGGGTGCCGCACCGCGCCGAACTGCAGGCGCTGGCGCTGGCGCACACCAACTTCCGTGTGGAGATGCTCTACCCGGAGCTGGGACAGGATCCGAACTTCAGCTACGACGAGCTGGAGCGGCTCGCCCCGTGGTTCGCCGCGGCGCAGACCTACCTGTGCGGTCCGCCCGGACTCATGAAGGCGGTGCGCACCGTCTACGAGGCCGAGCAGCTCAGCGATCGGCTGCACCTGGAGGAGTTCGTCCTCACCGTCGCACCGGCCGATCCGGCCACGGCGGAAGGCTCGGTGACCTTCTCCGGCAGTGACATCACTACCGAGAACACCGGCGCCAGCCTGCTCGAGCAGGCCGAATCCGCCGGTCTCACACCGGCATACGGCTGCCGGATGGGGATCTGCTTCACCTGCACCGCGGTCAAGCGCAGCGGCTGCACCCGCAATCTGCGCACCGGAGAGGTCGACGCCGACCCCGATCAGCCCATTCAACTCTGCATCAACGCCCCCGTCGGGGACGTCGACATCGCTATCTGAAGGAGGGATCGTCATGGCGATTCTCACCGAAACACCCGCGGGCCCCGTGGTTCTCAGTGCCGAGCAGGTCGAGGAGATCGGCCGCGAGCTCGACGCGCTGCGTGCCCGCGTCGTCGAAGATCTGGGCGAGCGCGACCGCGAATACATCTACTCGATCATCAAGGCGCAGCGTGGTTTCGAGGTCGCGGGCCGCGGCCTGATGTACCTCGGCTTCCTGCCGCCGTTCTGGCTGGCGGGCGTGGCCTCGCTGACCGTGTCGAAGATTCTCGACAATATGGAGATCGGCCACAATGTCATGCACGGCCAGTACGACTGGATGCGTGAGCCCGGCCTGAACTCCCGCGAGTTCGAGTGGGACACGGTCTGCCCGGCCGATCAGTGGCGGCACTCGCACAACTACATGCACCACACCTTCACCAATATCCATGGCAAAGACCGTGATATCGGCTACGGCATCCTGCGCGTGGACGAGGCCCAGGCCTGGAATCCGCTGCGGCTGGGCAATCCGCTCTACGCGTTCTTCCTGATGGTGGCCTTCGAGTGGGGTGTGATGGGCCACGACCTCGAGGTGGAGAACATCGTCCGCGGCAAGCGCTCGTGGTCGGATATCAAGTCGCTGGTCAAGGGGCAGGTCCGCAAGGCCGGCAAGCAGGTGCTCAAGGACTATGTGATCTTCCCCGCGCTGACCGGTCCGCTGTTCCTGTCCACGCTGGCGGGGAACTTCACCGCCAATATCGCGCGCAATCTGTGGACCTTCTCCATCATCTTCTGCGGTCACTTCCCCTCGGGCGTACAGACGTTCACCGAGGAGGAGACGGCGGAGGAGACCCAGGGCGAGTGGTACGTGCGCCAGATGCTGGGCTCGGCCAATATCGAGGGCGGCCGGACCTTCCACATCATGTCGGGCAATCTCTCGCATCAGATCGAGCACCACCTGTTCCCGGATCTGCCGGCCAACCGGTATCCGGAGATCGCCCCCGAGGTGAAGGCGCTGGCCGAGAAGCACGGCCTGCCGTACAACACGGGCAGCTTCAGCCAGCAGATCGGTTCGGTCTGGGCGAAGCTGTTCAAGCTGGCACTGCCTCCGGCGCTCGTGAAATCGCAGCCGACCGGTGTTATTGTGATGCGCCGGGGGACGGCTAGCGAAGTGGGCGTGTGAATGATCGGGAAATTCGAAAGCAATAAGGATCTGATCCAGGAATTGACGGCGACCGGGGCACGGCACGTCGGCAATATCGCAACGATCATTACCGGAACCGTCGCGGAAGTGACCCGGGAGATCGGCGAATGGGTCACCGACGCCATCGAGATGCGGGAGGCTGCGGTCGCCGCCCAGCGCGATGCCGCCGCCCAGCGCGCCGCTGCCGCCGACTCCGACTACGACCAGGACTTCGACGACGAAGACCTCGAACCCGTTGTCGCACACGATGATTCCTCGAAGCCGACGGTAACTGCCGCCGAGCCCGAGTTCATCGACGCCGAGGTCGTAGACCCCCGCTGATTACCAGACGGGCAACCGTCTGCGGTGCTGTGCCACGTCCGTGATCAGATCCTTGTAGCCGTCGGCGAGTTCAGCGAGGCGATACCACTGCAGGTGCGCCTCGCTGTCCGCGCGTCGCGGCGTCTCACGCAGTCCATTGCGCCGTCGTCGTCCGTCGGCGCTTTTGGCGCGCGGCGCCTCCGGTGCCGCTGTTCCCAATGCCTGTTGTGCCGCAACCCATTTCGCGGCCATGCGGTCGATCACCGCGCCGAGCGTCTCGGTGTGCAGCGAGGCTCCGGCCCGATGCGGAATATTGACTGCCACCCAGTCGTCGATGCGCGCCACCAATTCTGTTCGCCGCTCGTCGATTTCCTCCACCAGCCGGCTGCACTCGGCCACCCGTCGTGGGGTGGCTTCGGCGGTGTGCGCCTCCGTATGCGCGCGGTGCCGTCGCTCATGGCATTGCACCAGGTCATGGGCCGCTTCGAGGATTTCGCGGTCGCGGCGGAGGGGGTCGGCGGGGTCGGTGAGGAGGTCGGTGACGGGTTCCCGGAAGGCGCGCAGCAGCAGTGTCGGCGATGGTAGCTCGGCTCCGAATCCCGTTCCGGTGTAATCGGTTGCCATGTTTCCGCCCTTAGCCATTGCAGTTCTGGATGCGCCAGGGCCGAGGGGGTTTCGGGGGAGGGGCTCCCCTCGGCTCCGGCGCAGACCCACACTCCTGGACGCACAGCCCACCACGAACGGCACGGTGAAGAAACCGGGAAATTCGCGACGATGCGATGGGGAGACTGTCCGCACAATGTGGGACATATTCAGGAAAGCGCGATAGTCGAAGGGGCGCAACCATTCGGCGCGTTCTCAGGGAAGCTGCCGGAGAATCGTTATACAGCATTACGGCACGGTCACACGGGTGCTGCGTTTGGTGGCAGATCGACACCTCCCGGCCGGCTCGCGGGGGACAGGCTGGTCGGTCGCTTCCAGTCGGCCGGCGCGCAGCGGCGCGCTGAGCCCTTTACTGAGGCTTATGAATAGCTATCGGCGCGGCGTGCCGGGAGCCCTGCGCGTCGCGGTCGATTAGCCTGGGTATTTGTGCCCGCCTACGCATCGTCTCCCGAGCTGCGCTTCGGTTTCATGTTCGCGCTGGAAGACCCGGAGCGAATCGCCGAAGTCGTGCGGACCCTCATTGTTCGCCGGCGGGTGTCGGTGTTCCGGCTGGCGCACCTTTCCGGCGATGACGGTCCCCCGCAGCGCTATGTCGTCAACTGGGCTGCGGTACCGCAGATTTCGGTCACAACCGCCGCTCCGGCTCCCGAAGAGCTTCGTGCGAGTGGAACGATGCTGGTCAACGCGTTCCTGGCAGAAGACGGTGAAGTGAGCCTGTACGCCGCGGACGGCCACGAGCCTCTTTAGTGTGACGGTGGTTACACACTAACTTAGCAACCTCTCAGCTACCGACCAGGTCGCTGTAAGGCTGGCCCTGCACTGTAGGTCACGTCGCCGACCGGAAATCCCGATCGACGACATACCTACAGAGAGGTTGAAAAATGATTCCGGTCATCATCGATACTGGTAGTGCGGCTCTCAACGGTCTGTTCAGCACCGGCAGCGCGGCGCTCGGCGGTATTCTCAACACCCTCTTCACCGGCTCCTTCGGCCGCTAAATCTCATCGCGCGAACGGATTTCGCGTGAGAAACCCCGGGTGCTTCGGCACCCGGGGTTGCTTGTGTCAGCGGCTCAGGGTGTCAGCGGCTGAGGGCTGGGGCGCGCCGGGCCCGCAGGATCTGTTCCAGCAGTGCTACCAGTAGATTCTTGACCGAGTCCCGGTCCCGCGCATCACAATCGAGCAGGATGACGGCCGGATCGATATCCAGGGCCTCGCGCACCTCGTCGAGGTCGAAGTTCGGCGCGGCGTCGAAACGGTTCACCCCCACCACGAATGGGGTGCGGCGCCGTTCGAAGTATTCGAGGACGGGGTAGCAGTCCTCGACCCGATCGGTATCGACCAGGATGATGCCGCCCAGCGCACCGTCCAGCAGGTCGTCCCAGAGGAATTCGAAGCGCTCCTGGCCGGGTGTGCCGAACAGATAGAGCACCAGGTTCGAGTCCAGGGTGATGCGGCCGAAGTCCAGCGCCACCGTGGTGGTGGTCTTCCCGGTATTGCGCCCCGGGGTGTCCACACCCCGCGAGACCTCGGTCATGGCCGCTTCGGTTGCCAGCGGCTCGATTTCGGAGATGGCGCCGATGAGGGTGGTCTTGCCGACGCCGAAACCGCCGCTGATCACGATCTTCACCGAGGACGCGAGCGGCGCGGCCGGAACTTCAGAGTGCCCGAACAAGGTCCCGGATCCTTTCGATCGCGGAGATGGACAATTCATCGGACTGGTTCACCGCGACATGGCCGGCGGCGATCAGATCGCTGACCAGCACCCGGGCCACGCCGATCGGGATGCGCAGTGCCGCACCGATTTCGGCAATGGAGTGCGGGCGCTGACACAGTCGCACCACCCGCTCCAGTTCGAAGTGCAGCGGTGCGGAGAGGGCGGCGGGGGAGGCGCGGACGAGGGTCTCGATCCGGAGTCCGTCGACCAGTGGCGTGGTGCGCCCGGCAGTCATCATGAAGGGACGCACCACCTGTGAGTCGGCTTCGTCCTCGGCCGTGACCGTGGTGGGTGGCGTGGCTCCGGACCAGCCTTCCGGCTGGTTGACGGCGATCATTCGCGGATCCGGTAGCCGGTGCGAATCATTCATCGGCCCAACGACTCCCGCAGTTCGGTGATGAGCGCGGGGGTGAGCAGCGCGCCGGCGCGCTCGGCCAGCACGGCCATCTGATAGCCGACCAGGCCCACATCGGCATTGTTATCGGCGATCACGCCGACACAGCTGCCATTGGTCATGGCCGAGACGAGCAGGAAGCCGCGTCCCATCTCGATCATGATGAGCCGGAGTCCGTCGAAAGCATAACTGCGGGAGGCGCTTCGGCCGAGACTGGTCAGCCCGGACACGATTGCCGCGAGCCGGTCGCCGCCGGCCCGGTCCAGTCCCGCGGACATGGCCATCAGCAACCCGTCGGAGGAGACCGCGACGGCATCGCGCACGCCGTCGGTGGTGCGCACGAAATCGGCGAGCAGCCAATTGAACGTGTGCGGATCGGTGTCGGTGTAGTGAGTCGTCACCTGTGGTTCTCCTAGGGATTAGAGCCGGGCCGGGGTGGGGCGCCGATTTCACCACGCTGGTGCCCGGCCCGGAAGCCGGACAACATGCTGCGCACCTGTTCCGGTGAGCGGTCGGCGTGCGGAGCGGTCACCGGGGCGGTCGGGGCGGGCTGGGCGCCACCCGGCGTGGCGCCCGAATTCTCGCGAGTTTTCCTGCTGCGCTTGACGAGACCGTTTCGTGTGCGTTGCACCTCTGGGACAGATCCTGTAACAGCCGCCTCCGGTTCCGGCGTGAACGGCTCCTGCGGTTGCTGTCGCACCGGGGCGTCGGCGGACTCGCGCAGCGGTACGAGCCGGACGGTATTGCTTTCCACGGGAGCTCCGTTGGGGTATCCGCGTCCCGGACCGGTCGCCGAGAACGCGATGTGCGAGGCAATCCCGGAATCCGTTACCGGGCCGAATTCCCCTGTACCGAAAGCGAGTTCATGATCGGGCACGGGGCCCTGCGGCGCCGCGGGCAGTGGCCGATGCCGGCCGGCGCCCGGTTCGGCGATCGCGCCGGACACCGGAAGCTGTACCGTCGCCGCGTGTTTGGGCTCGGCGGCAGGCAGCTCCGGGAGTACGGGCTGCGGCTGGTCGCCGAGCAGCGCTTCGGGCAGGAACAGCCGGGCCACCACACCGCTGACCGGGGAGACGGTGAGTTCCACCTCGATGCCCAGCCGCTGCGCCAGCCGGCCCACCACGAAGTGCCCGAGGAATCGGGTGGGGGCGACCAGGAAGTCGGCCTCACCGCGCAGGCGGGCATTGGCGATCGCCAGCTGGTCCGGCGGCATGCCCACGCCGTGGTCGACAATGGCGATGAGGTAGCGCGACCCGAGCCGGCGGCCGTAGATCTCGATCTCGAGATCCGGTGGGGAGAAGGCCAATCCGTTCTCGATGAGTTCGGCGAGCATATGCGCGAGCTCGCTCACCGCCGCGCCCGCGATGGCGGCATCGTCCACCCGGCGCAGTACCACCCGCCGGTAGTCGTCCACCTCGGACAGGCCGGCGCGGATCACATCGCTGAGCGGAATGGACTGCGCCCAGCGCCGCGGGCTCGACTCGCCGACCAGCACCAGCAGGCTTTCGGCATTGCGTCGCATACGGGTGGCCAGGTGATCGAGCTCGAAAAGATTGGACAGGGCGTTGGGGTCCAGCTCCTCCCGCTCGAACTCGCTGATCAGCCCGAGCTGACGGCGCACCAGGTTCTGATTGCGCCGGGCCAGGTTGGCCAGCGATTCGGTGGTGTTGCGCCGCAATCGCGCCTGGGCCGAGGCGAGTTCGAAGGCGGTGGCCTGCACGCGGTCCAGTGCCGTTGCCACCGAGACGATTTCGGTGCCCGCGCGCTCGTCGGCGCGCACCGGCTCGGGCGGATCCGGGTCCGTGGTCGAACTATCGCTCCAGGCGGCGATGAGCTGCGGCAGGCGCTGGGTGGCGACCGCATCGGCCTCCTCGGCCAGCTGCGCGAGCGGTCGCACAATGGCGCGCACGGTGGCCACCACCAGGGAGACCATCGCGGCGATCGCCAGCAGTGCGGCGACCGCGTAGGCGGCGAGGACCAGCGTGGCCTCGCGCCGCAGTTCCGCTGCGCGAGCATGGATATCGCTGCCGACGGAGCGCTGCACCACGCGCTGGGCATCGATGACGGAGGTCATCTGCCGCCACCAATCCGGCGCACTGACCGGTTCCTGCAGCAGCCCGCGCTCGGAGCCGATGGCCACCGATTCGGCCCCGGCAGCCTGCACCGCATCGTCGGAACGCATGACGGCGTCCAGCTGTGCCTGCTGTCCCGAGGTGGCATCGCGCTGGAAAGCCGATATGGCGGCAAGCTTCCCGGCGCGAATATTCAGGAACTGAACGTACTCACCGGCCCCGAACTCACCTGCGGTGAAGACGCCATTGAGGAATCCGCGCTCCTGAGCGGTGAACTCCTTGACGTCGCCGAGTGCGTACAGCGTCTGCAGGCCGCGCCACAGGGCGGAGTCCTGCGCGTTCGCGAGTCCGGGTCGTGCCTGGTTCAGCGCGAGAATCGCATTGGTATAGAAGTTGAACGAGGTCGGCCGGTCGATATGCCGGGCATCCACACCGGCCCGATTGGCGCTCACGCCCGAGAATTGCGCGAGGGCGGAATGCACCTGATCGGAGCCGGGCGCGCCCTTGTCCAGCACGTTATTGAGCGCCTGGAGTGCCGCGTCCACGGCGGTGCGCTCGGCATTGACCGCATTGCGGGCCGACGCGTCGCCGCCGAGCAGACCATTGGTGAGGCCGCGTTCGCGCTGCACCTCGTGCACCAGATCCTGCACTCCCAGTGCGAGATCCACGGCATTGGTGGTGGCGCCGGTATCGCGATAGCGCCCGATCTCACCGGCGATGATCACCGTCAGCAGTGCCAGCACCAGCGCCACCGAGACGATCAGGATCCGGCGCAGTCGCGCTCGAATGGTGCGCGGCCGGGCGAATTCGAGTGCCGGCGCGAGACTTACGCTACCGCGCGACAGCAGACGTGCGGGACGCAAATTCACACTCACTCCTGAGATTCGGCCACCGTGCCGACCCATACGGAGCACACGGACAATAAAGAGCAACGTGGCACAGACCGGCAGTCGCCGCAATTCGAGAACGAGGCGATGTGGTGCGTGGAACTCCACCGGGTTTGCGCTATTGCAAATGTCCTCACAATCGGTGAGAAGCAGATGTGATCTTGACGTCCAGCGGACGACAATGGGATGAACAACGGTGGTGCGTACCGATTATGGGAACGGGTGCGCCGCGGCTTCGTAGATTCGGCGGACGACATCCTCGATATCGGGTTCCTCGATGGAGAGGTCGCGGACCTCGGCGCGCGCCGACACCGCTGCCAGCAATTGGGCGGCCGTGGTGAGTTCGGTGTCGAAGGCGAGGCGCTGGCGGACGCCGCCGCCCTCGCTGTCCAGGAGTTTGGCGCCCGGCAGGTCGGTGAGGTCCGGTGCGGGCTCGGCGAGATCGACCGTCAGCACCCGGTGTGCGCCGACGGTGGCGGCCAGTCCGGTCAGGGAGCCGTCGTACACCAGCTTGCCGGTGTCGACCACCAGGACGCGTTCGCAGAGGCGCTCGATATCGCCCATATCGTGGGTGGTGAGCAGCAGGGTGGTGCCGCGGGTGGTGCGCTCCAGCCGCAGGAATTCGCGTAATCGCTGCTTGGACAACACGTCCAGGCCGATGGTCGGTTCGTCCAGGATTACCAGCTCGGGCGAGTGCAGCAGTGCCGCAGCAACTTCCGCGCGCATGCGCTGACCCAGCGACAGCTGTCGCACCGGGGTGTCGAGGGTGCTGTCCATCTCCAATTGCTCGACCAGCTCCCGGGTGCGCCCGCGTGCCGCCGCCGGCTCCAGGCGGTGGATGGCGGCCAGGATCGAAAACGATTCGCGCAGTGGCAGATCCCACCACAGTTGCGATCGCTGTCCGAAGACCACCCCGATGCGCCCGGCGAGTTCGCGCCGCTGCCGCACCGGATCGAGTCCGCAGGTGCGCAGGCGCCCGGCGGTCGGCACCAGAATGCCGGTGATCATTTTGATGGTGGTGGATTTACCGGCGCCGTTCGCGCCGATGTACCCGACCGCCGTACCGGGTTCGATCTGAAAACTCATATCGTCCACGGCGGTCACCACCTCGCGCCGCCGGCGCCAGCGTCCTTCCTTGCGGCTCAGCACGAAAGTGCGTGTCAGCCCGGCAATATCGATGATCGGATCGCTCACCCGCCGCCTCCTTGATAGTGCCTGGTGCCCAGTCGCCACGAATACAGTGCCGCCAGCCACACCCACAGTGCCGCCAGCGGTGATGCCCAGGCCAGCCAGGCGGGCAGCAGGGCGGGCCCCGGCAGTCTCAGCAGGGCGATGGCGGGCAGATACGAGGTGAAGGCGACCGGAACGAGAAATCCGAAGATCAGCTTCATCGGTGTCGGGAACACCGAGGCGGGTTGCATCGAGGCGTAGGAGCCGCCGTAGGTGAAGGCATTGGTGAGCTCCGATCCGTCGATGAGGAAGAACTGCACCCCGGCCGCCGCGACGAAGAGTCCGGCGAAGATGGCGATGCCGGAGAGCAGGGTGAGTGCGAAGAGCGCCAGATGGGTTGCGGTCCAATCGATGTCATTGCGGGCCAGGCCGAACCCCAGCACGGTCGCGGCCACGCCGATGCGCGCCACCCGGCGCAGTGCGATATCGCTCGTCATGAGTTGCAGGAGCAGCGGTTGCGGTCGCAGGTAGAAGGCGTCCAGCTTGCCCATCCGGATATACGTGGGCAGCGTATCGGCGTGCCCGACGAGCATGTCGGCAATGGCGAAGGAGGTATTGCTCATTCCGAACACCAGCAGCATGGCGTTCAGATCCAGCCCGCCCAGCTGCGGCACATTGCGGAAGATCACCCACATTTCGGCGAACTCCACCAGCCCGATGAGGAAGGCGCTGAACACATCCGTGGCGAAGGACAGCGGATATGCCCGCTGCGCGCGCAATCGGGAGGCCAGGACCGCGCGATAGGGCGCCATCCGGGAGGGCCGGGTCTCAACCACCCTGCACCTCCAGCTTGCGGCGTCCCGCCCGCAGCAGCAGCTGGCCCAGCGCTGTCAGGACGGCCAGCCAGAAACATTGCACCGCCACCAGTCCCGCCGCCGCAAGCCCGGCGGTGCGCCCGGAGATCACATCGACCGGCCACTGCAGCATGGCCGGGAACGGGGTGGCGTACGCGATGGTCTGCAACCAGCCCGGGAACAGGTGCACCGGTGCGAACAGGCCGGCCAGGAAGGTTCCGCAGATCATGTGCAGCGCGCGCAGTCCGCGCGTCTCCACCAGCCAGAATCCGGACAGGCACACCGCGAACATGGACAGGAACGAGAGCGCGATGGCCAGCGCCAGGCTGATCACCCCCAGCACGTAGGGTCCCGCCGAACTCGGCAGCGCCAGGCCGAAGGTGAGCGCGCCGATCGCCACGCTGGGCACACTGCGCGGCAGCAGGGTGCAGGTCGCCCGGCCCAGATATTCGGCGAGATGGGCGAATTGGACATCGATGGGCCGCAGGAAGTCGATGGCCACATCGCCGGTGCGTATGCGCTCCACGATGTCGGGCAGGGTCCAGAAGGCGATGGCGCCCAGCAGGCCCTGTGACAGCCAGGTGTACGCGCCGATGGTCCCGCGGTCGTATCCGCCGAAGCCGCTGTTGGCGTGCACCGCGGCCATCAGCACCGAGGAGCGCACGAATCCGAAAACGACATTGGTGATCAGGCCCGCGACCATGGCGAGCCGATAGTGGGACTGTCTGCGAAATCCGGCTCTGACGAGTTGCCAGTAGATCCCCGCGTCGGCACGCACAAGAGATTGACCCTACGTGCGAACGGGGGCCGGTGGCAATGGAATAGGTTGCGCTGTCATTCGTTTTCGCTATTTCTGTGCTGGGTTTGCGTGTGCGGCTGGGTCATGTGAGCACTGTGGTTCCACGGCATGCGTCCTGGAAGGTATGGTCCGGTCGGTTCGTAACGGGTTATGCTTCCCGCGTTTGGGCCGAGACGGGCATCACTGTCGTCTCATCTGGCGGGAGTCTTCGGTCGGATTCGCCGAAAACCTTCCGCTACCGCATCGGTGAATGGTAGAAACATCTTCGTTTCACTTTGCTCCGACGCTAGGACCCACCGATGACCATGGCCGAGACGACCGTTTTCGAGGCGCTCGAATCCAATGTGCGCGGTTACTGTCGGTCCTGGCCGACGGTGTTCGATACCGCGCGCGGGGCCTGGCTCACCGATGAGAACGGCAAGGACTATCTCGACTTCTTCGCCGGTGCGGGCTCGCTGAACTACGGGCACAACAATCCCGTCCTCAAGCAGGCGCTCATCGACTACCTGGTCGGCGACGGCATCACGCACGGGCTGGATATGTCCACGGTCGCCAAACGCCGTCTGCTGGAGACCATCCGGGATGTGCTGCTGATCCCGCGCGGCCTGGACTACAAGGTGCAGTTCCCCGGGCCCACCGGAGCGAACGCCGTCGAGGCCGCACTCAAGCTGGCGCGCAAGGTGACCGGCCGCACCACCATCCTGAACTTCACCAATGCCTTCCACGGTATGACGCTGGGCGCGCTGTCGGTCACCGGCAATGCCGCCAAGCGGGCCGGTGCGGGTGTCCCGCTGGTGCATGCGACCCCGATGCCGTACGACGGCTATCTCGCAGGCATGGACGAGCTTTCGTGGATGCGCCGGGTGCTCGACGACAGCTCCTCGGGCGTGGACAAGCCCGCGGCGGTGATCGTGGAAACGGTGCAGGGTGAGGGCGGTGTGAACGTGGCGCGCGCGGAATGGTTGCGCGCGCTCGCCGAAATGTGTTCCGCGCGTGGCATTCTGCTCATCGTCGACGATGTGCAGATGGGCTGCGGCCGCACCGGCCCGTTCTTCTCCTTCGAGTCCGCCGGCATCACCCCCGATATCGTGACACTGTCGAAATCCATTGGCGGCTATGGTCTTCCCATGGCTCTGGTGCTCATGAAGCCGGAGCTGGACCAGTGGGCTCCGGGTGAGCACAACGGCACCTTCCGCGGCAATAACGCCGCCTTTATCACCGCCGAACTCGCCCTGCGCCACTACTGGTCCGACGATCGCATGGAACTCGCCACCCTCGCCAAGGGTGAGCGCATCCGCCAGCACCTGACCCTGCTCACCGAGGATTTCCACGGCCTGACAACCCGCGGCCGCGGCCTCGTTCAGGGCCTGGTCTTCGACGACGCCTCCCAGGCCGCCAAGGTCTGCCGCACCGCCTTCGAACTGGGTCTGCTCGTCGAAACCTCCGGCTCCACAGACGAAGTCGTCAAACTCCTCCCCCCACTGACCGTCACCGATTCCGAAATCTCCCACGGCCTGAGCATCCTCACCCGCTCCGTCGAAATCGTCCGCGGCGGTCACTGACCCCCAAATTTGTGCTCCTCCGGAGCACACAAGCTGTCGACACCGCCCACACCGGTGCCGACACAGTGCCGGGCTCCCAGCTGCGGAGGGAGCCCGGCACAACCTTTTCCGCGCTCTGTTCCGGAATTTGCTAGCGGGTGGGGTCGAGGGGGACGCTGTTCCCACGCCACCGAGATCTGCGAATGACGGGTACCGCTTTGCACACCGCAGAAGCCTGCATCGAAGACGCGAGCGTCGACGAACCGTCGAGCCGCATCGACCTCGGACGGGTTCCCGTCCGCGTGCACGGCGTCGGCGTGTTCTACCGCCGCTTCTTCGACCTCGACGCCGATCACTTCGGGCGGATCCGCGCGGAGCACGAGTTCCAGTCCCTGACCGAGTCCACCAAGCCGGGGACGGCCCATCGCAGCGGAATCTACTTGACGCCTGTCACGCGCAGCGGTGAGGAACTGCATTTCCGCCTGCTCCGGTGCTCCACGAACCTCTCGGGGCCGACCGAGAACTTCGGCCCGACCGATACGAGCATCGTCGAGGCGCTGAATCGCGAGGCCGCCACCATCTTTCGTGGCCAAGCGCCGCTGAATCACGTCCTCGCCCAGATCTACCACAACACCCATGCCACAGCCGAGCGGAAGCAGTCCAAGGCCAAGATCTCGGCCCACGCCGACAAGACCAAGGACATGCCGGTCAACGGCATCATGGCCTTTTGCACCTTCTATGACGGGCTCGACAAGCTGCGGCCGCTGGCCGGCGACGCCTTCGACTACGGCGTGAAGAATGCGAGCGGGTTGACCAGACTTCGCTTCCGCCTGAAGGATTCGGTCGAAGAGCGTGGCGGGGTCGCGCTCCCCGCACAGTTCGGCCTGACCCTCTATCCCGGCTCCGTCTTCTTCATGCCGCTGTCCACCAACCGCCTGTACACCCACGAAATCCAGCCCTCGATGCTGGACGCCGAGCGGCTGCCGACCCGCCTGGGATACGTGGTGCGCTGCTCGAGCACCGAAGCAGTGCACAAGAACGGCCAGACGTTTCTGTCGCGGGCCGGGGGCTTGGTGAAGCTGGAGCCGCCCACTCCGGAGGGCATGGACGAGCTGCGCAGGCTGTACGCCGAGGAGAACAGAACCTCATCGTTCATCGACTACGGCGACCGATTTCCCTTCAGTATGAACACGGGAGACTATGTTGCCCCCCGAGCCTAGGATCTCGGACGAGATCGTCTCGTACCGCCTGCCTTTCGAGCAGGACCTCTTCGCGGAGCTCTCCTCGTCGGCCGTCTTGGAAGACGTGGGAAAAGGCCGGCGAGGAGCCACGCTCACCAAGACCGATGCGGCAGGCCGCGTGCCTCTCGTCCGCACCACCACTCGATACAGCAGCCCGGCACAGCATTTCCGGGCAGTGCACGATCGCCTGGCACAGCAGATTCAGGAGGTCGCGGGGCTCTCGGTTGCCTTCAACAACGCTCTCATCGAGATCTACACGAATGCCTACGCCACCATGGGCAGCCACTCGGACCAAGCCCTCGATCTAGCCGACGAGTCATTCATCGCCGTCTTCTCCTGCTACCGGTACCCCGAACTGATCCCGCCGAGGAAGCTGATCTTCACCCCAAAGGATTCCAGCGAGAATTTCGAAATCCCCCTCGCCCACAACAGCATCGTCGCATTCTCCGTCGCCTCGAATCGCCGCCTCCAGCACAAAATCGTGCTGGACACCCCCGCACCAGAGAACCACTGGCTAGGCGTGACCTTCCGAACGTCAAAAACCTTCCTCCACTTCCGAGAAGGCCACGCCCACCTCCCCCAAGGCGCACCCCTCACCCCAGCCGACGAACCCCAACAGCGCGAGTTCTACCAACTACGCCGCCGCGAAAACAACGAAACAACCTTCACCTACCCCCCTCTGACATACACAGTCAGCAAAAGCGACCTGCTACCACCCATCTGACCCCGAGCGCCAACAAAGGCCGTCTCCGTTTGGGAGGCAATCGATTCGGGCCTTGTGGAAGTACCGTGAATGGGTGGAGGACGACGAATCACTCACCGCCGAATGGGAATCGCGTGTCGACGTGTCGTGGGAGACCTTCTGGGACCTTCTGAGCCCGGTATGGCGACAGGTTCTCTCGGGCTCGGAGTCGAGCGTCGCACCCGCCGCGGCACCGATCCTTCGTCGTCGGCGGCTCACTACCGATTTAGCATGGACCTCGGGCTACTCACACTGGCCCTGGAAGGTCACACTCGCTCTTGGGATCGGCTCCCGCTGGGCGGACCTGCTCGTGTAGATCTCAGGCAGCTACGCGGTACGCCGATCCGGCACCTCATTCTGTCCGTGGTGGATATCGAGCATATCGACGCCCTCTGCGAGGTTCCCGGCCTCAAATCCCTCACTCTCGATCTACACGGCGATTCGATAACGCTGCCAACACTTTCCACCCTGACCGAGCTGACGCTGTACTCGGGTACAGGAATCGACAACGCGGCTACCCAAACAAACCCATCCCTGCGAATCACCCGGATCGCCAATACATACTCGCCGCCGCAATTCGGACCAGACGACGTTTATTGATGGTGAGGGGCTGGAATGTTCTCGGACAGTGAGGGTTTGATCTCTCAGGCCGTTCTGCTCCGTTCGAACCAGGCGGACTCTACTTCGTTCGGTGTGTGGTAGTCAATCGCGGAGTGGAGTCGAATCTGGTTGTACCGCAATTCGATATAGGCGGTGATATCGCGGCGAGCATGTTCGCGGGTCCGGTATCGGGTGCGGTGGACACGTTCGTTCTTCAAAGTGGCGTTGAACGATTCCGCCCAGGCGTTGTCGAAGCAGGTTCCGGTGCGCCCCACGGAGTGCCGGATGCCGAGTTTACGGACGGCCCTGAGGAATTCGGCAGACAGATACTGGGTACCGCGGTCGCTGTGAAATATTGTTTCTCCGGCGCGGATCGGGAGATTGCGTGCCGCCATGGTCAACGCCTCCACGACCAGTTCGGTCTGCATGTGTTCGGCCATGGCATATCCGACGACTTTCTTGGAGAAACAATCGAGCACGGTCGCCAAATACAGCCAGCCCTGGCGGGTGCGGATGTAGGTGATGTCGCCGACGAGTTTGACTGCCGGCGCGGTAGCGGTGAAATCGCGCCGAACCAGGTCCGGCCGGTCGGCACAGTCGGCCGCAAATGGTGGTGGAGGCCGGAACGGGCGCGGCTGGCAGGCCACCAACCCCAGCTCACGCATAACTTTTCGGACCGTGCCCGGATCGGCCAGCACTTTGCGGCGGGCCAGCGCCGCATGGATACGCCGGTACCCATAGGTGCCGTCGGAATGGCTGAAACAAGACCGGACCTCGGTCTTCAACCTATCTCGACAGCGGTCGGTGGCCGAGGGTTCCCGACCACGCCACGCGTAATAGCCCGACCGTGATACCCCGGCCCAACGGCACATGTCGACGATCGTGTGGCGGCCTTCTTCGGAGGCAACGAACGCATATTTCGCCGCTACAGGTACTTCTTCGCGAAGAAGGCCACCGATTTTCCCAGGAACTCGTTCTCCTCCCGGAGTTTCCGGTTCTCCTCCTCCAAGGCCCGCAACCGCCCACGTTCATCGGTCGACAGGTCCGACTCGGCCTCGCCGCTCTCGGTCCGGCACGCATGAACCCAATTTCGGATCGTCTGCTCGGTGACCCCGCAATCACGCGCTACATCGGTGAACGACCGCCCCCCGACCAACACTTCCCGAGCCGCCGCCTCTCGAAACTCCGGGCTGAATTTCCGCGATTTCCTCTGCGCCACAAGCCACTCCGTTCAGTCACCCAATTCTAGATTGGGCCACTGTCCGAAGAACTTCAGGCACCTCAATGGTGTGACCCCTAACAAGAGGATCGCTCGCGCGCCACCTTGCGCGTGCATCGCCCGGTCTCGGATCGCCGCAGCCAGTTGACTTTCCGCCGCCCCGTGTTGGTATGCGCATCGCCAGGTCCGCGCACGATTCGCCTGCGTAAGGAGACCAGAGTCCGACAATGACCTGAGCCCATCGATCTTTCGAGCGTGCCGTACGGCCGGTTCAGCCAGCGCGGTACGCGGCATTTTCGAAGTCTGAAGTTATCGCTCACTCCTCCACGTTGCGGTCAGCACGTATGGAGGCAAGGTTCTCCTGGATTGCGCGGGTAATCGGATGGTCCGGCCCCAAGATCCGTTCGCAATCGCTGTGGGTGGCTTCGAAGAGGGTGATGCCTTCGTCTATTCGGCCCGCCGATCCGTAGGCGCCAGCGAGGTTGTTGCGTGAGGTGAGGGTGTGCGGGTGGCTGGGTCCGAGGAGTCGCTCACGGTCGGCGAGGGTGGCTTCGAAGAGGGTGATGGCTTCGTCTGTTCGGCCCACCGAATTGTAGAGACTGGCAAGGTTGTTGCGTGAGCTGAGGGTGTGCGGGTGGTCGGGACCCAGGATCCGCTCGGAGTCGCTGATGGTGGTCCGGTAAAGGGTGATGGCTTCGTCTATTCGACCCACCGATCGGTAGGCGCCAGCGAGGTTGTTGCCTGTACTGAGGGTGTCGGGGTGGTCGGGACCCACGAGCCGCTGGCGGTCGGTGAGGGTGGCTTCGAAGAGGGTGATGGCTTCGTCGAGGCGCCCCGCCGATTGGTAGGTACTGGCGAGGTTGTGCTGGGAGGTGAGGGTGTCGGGGTTGTCGGGTCCGAGAAATCGCTTGTAGTCGCTGAGGGTGGCTTCGAAGAGGGCGATGGCTTCCTCGAGGCGCCCCGCCGATTCGTAGGCGAAGGCGAGGTTGTTGCACGAGCTGAGGGTGTGGGGATTGTCGGGTCCGAAGAGCCGCTTGTAGTCGCTGAGGTTAGCTTGGTGGAGGGTGATGGCCTCGTCGAAGCGCCCCGCCGATTCGTAGGCGTTGGCGAGGTCGTTGCGTGAGCGGAGGGTGTCGAGATGGTCGAGGCCCAGGAGCCGCTCAGAGTCGGTGAGGGTGGCTTCGAAGAGGGTGATGGCTTCGTCGAGGCGCCCCGCCGATTGGTAGGTACTGGCGAGGTTGAGCTGGGAGCTGAGGGTGTCGGCGTGGTCGGGTCCGAGGATCCGATGGCGGTCGGTGAGGGTGGCTTCGAAGAGGGTGATGGCTTCCTCGAGGCGCCCCGCCGATTCGTAGGCGAAGGCGAGGTTGCTGCGCGAGCTGAGAGTGTCGAGATGGTCGGGCCCCAGCAGCCGCTCACGGTCGACGTGGGTGGCTTCGAAGAGGGTGATGGCTTCCTCGAGGCGCCCGGCCCACCTGTAGGCGAAGGCGAGGTTGTTGCGTGAGCTGAGAGTGTCGGGGTGGTCGGGACCCAGGATGCGCTCGAAGTCCGTGAGGGCGCCCCGCCCGACGGACAGTGATCGGGTGATATCAGCGGATTCGACCAGTTGGCACACGGCCCAGCCCCGCGCCTGCAATGCGCGCTGAGTGAGCGCCGGATCAGTGAGCTCGATGAGTCCGGTGTCCCATATCGCGGCGATATGGTCAACCAGTTGAGCACCTTCTTCTCGGCGTGCCCATGCTTGATCGGGTTCGAACGAGCGCGTATCGATGACGTCGAGTGCATTGGCGATGAGTTCGTTTGTCGTGCCGGCGGATTGGGCGCGTTCACGGAGGACCCTGGCAGTGAGTCGGTGCATGGCAATGGTGTCACCGGTCGTCGACCACGACAGGAGCGAACCTCGCTCGCACCGCTCCAAAGCTTGATCGAGTCGTTCGGCTCGGTCGGGCAGTACGTCGCGGCGTACGCCTGCCGGCGAAAGCATTGCCATCACACCCAGCAGCCACGCGACTGTAGCGTCCAGTTGGGGTTCGCCGGTGGGGGTTTCGATGGTGTCGATGGATAACAGGATCGCCTGATCCACCGACCGTGGGTAATCCTGGCCGGCTTTGCGGTTGAGCACTTCCGGTAGTGATCGTGCATTGAGCAGTTGCTGATAGTGCGCGTAGGTGAGGTGACGGCCGGTAATCGTCGCCGCGGCCGTCGACAGCGCGAGAGGGAGATCGCCCAGCAGCTCCGCGAGGGTGTACGCACCTTGTTGATCAGCCAGGTCGGTCGATTCCTGCAGGTAGTGGGTTGCTTCGGGGCGTGTGAAACCGACGAGGTCGATCGTCTTGCTCAACTGGTTGAAGGCTCGGTCGGTGCTGGTGATCAGGACCATTGTGCGGCCGGCGACAGGTAGCAGTGGTCGGATCTGTTCCGGGTCGCCCGCGTTGTCGAAGATCAGCAATCCGGGTTCTCGCGAACCTGACAGGTGGTTTCGGAGCTGTCGTGCCGATACTGCCGAATCGCCTTCGGGGTCGGCGACTCCCAACAGGTCGGCGATCTCGGCCAGTCCGGTCACTGCGGTTTCCATGGTATCGGCGTTGACCCACCCCACCAGCCCGTGTGTGGTGTCGATATTCTCGCGTGCCAGGGCTGCCGCGAGGTGACTCTTTCCGGTCCCGCGCATCCCGATGACCGCCGCCACGCGCGACTCATCGAGCGCTGCGCGAACACGGGCGACTTCGGTGCGGTATACGAAATGTGGTGGCTGTTGCGGGATCTCGCCGTGAATCACTCTCCCGGCAGGCCGGGAGGGTAGCGCATGGCCGGGGTTTGTCGTGTCGGTGAGGACTTGGATGATGAAGTCTCGGCCGACGGAGACGTTCGAGGCGACGATGAGCCGCGCGTGTTGGGCAGGGGCGGCGGCGGGGGTCTCGGTTATCGCCGCGGGCTGTGAGGGTGGGGCGGCTCCGTGTTGCCTGCATGGATTCCGATGATCTTGAGTGTGCCTTGGACTTTGGTGTCCTCGGCGACGACGGCGCTGCCGGTGGAGGTGATGTCGCTGATCTCGAGTTCGCCGGTTTCGACGCGCCGCAATTGCACCCCGATAGCCTCAGCGGCTTGCGGTGCTTGTTCTTGAATGAGGGTCAGTAAATGCCAGGCCGCAGTGAGCATTTCCTGGTCATTGGCGGCGCCGGTGTCGGTGAGTTCCCCGGCGAGGACTGCGCGCCAGCCGGGTACGAGTGGGTCTGCTTCGACCACGGTCACGTCGACAGTCTGGTAGCGATGGCTGATCAGCGCCTTGACTGCCTGGTAGGCATCGGTGACCGCCTTTTTGGTTGTGTCGGTCAGTCCTGCTGCTGCGCCAGCCGCGATCGCCGCAGCAATCATCGTTACTGGATCCACTCGCCTGAACCTCCCCTTCGGTTTGTCGCCTGGTTCGTTCACTGAACCGGGCCTGGGAACCCCGCCGCCTGCGGGATACTGGCCGTGTTCGGCTGTGTCGCTGGTTGTTTGGGCTCCTGATGATCAAGCTTGCCAGAGGTTAGACGGCTGTGGGACGCGAAGGCTTCACGAACCTGGGCAACGTGTCATCGCCGCAGTTGGCTCGGCTTGATCCTGGAGTTGGACCGTTGCTCTCGGCACTTGGGTGTGAGCTCGTGTGGGCTACAACCTGGGCGCATGAGGTCAACTATGGAAGCCGGGCTCTGCTTTACCGCGTTGAATCGTGGAAAGGGCTGCGGTGCAGTGACTTTCCTGTGCTGATCCAGTGGCTGGAAGGGCGTTGATGGTTGGGGCGCGGTGGTGTGGTTACGAGGCGAATTCCTGTTGGAACCAGGTCAGGAGGGTGGGGTCGGATTTGGGGCCGTTTTCTGGGCTGTCGGTGGGGAGGGCGCAGATGTCGACCAGGAGGTGGAGGTCGTCGTGGACGGCTAGGAGGCAGGGCATGGGGGGAGTGGAGGTGGTGTCGGTGAAGCAGAAGTAGCGGCCTACTACTGTGCCGTTGGCTTTGCGCCAGACGTCGTCGGATCCGGTAGTGCCGCTGCAGGATCGGCCGGGGAATTGGCCCAGGTCGGCTTGGTAGAGGACGTCTGCGGTGTGGTGGTCGGGGAGGCCGATGAAGCTGACGGAGGGGGCGCCGAGTTTGGTGGAGCAGTCGACTATGGAGGTTGCCAGGCTGCCGGGGGGATCGCTGTGGCGGCAGTTGACGGCTCGGTAGCCGTCGCCGGTGTGTGCGAGCAGGTCGCGGTCGGCGGGGGTGAATTGGTCGGGGTCTTGGGCGTTGTCGGGGGTGCGGAACTGGCCGCCGTTCACTTTCGCGCGGTAGTCCCGGAAGGGGGTGTCGGCGGGGGTGTCCCAGATGTAGACGGCCATGGCCGCGGCGGCGTCATTGGTCAGGATCAGGGTGGGTTTCGGCGCGTTCGGGGTTTCGGCCTTGTTCGTGAGGCAGGTTTTGCGGCCCGCTTCCTTGCCGTCGATCATGCTGGGTGCGTCGACTCCGGGCGGATCACCGGGGCAGGAGGCGCCGTGCAGGCTGCCCAGCGCGATGGTCTTGTAGTAGTCGTGCAGCGCATCAGTGCTGCGGAAGCGCCAGAAGCGTGCTGCGGGAGCGGCGGCCGAGGGATTCGCATCGCAGTAGAAGACGGCGGTCGAGTTGGAGTCCGCGGCCTCGTGCCGGCAATTGTGGCGCTTGTACGCTGCCCCGGGGAGCAGGGAGAGCAACGCTATATCGGGCGCCTGCAGGGCGGTGTCGTTCGCGACCGCCACACCCTTCTTCTCGCCCGAAAGCGCTGCCCAGCCCGCGAAACCCAGTGCGGCAGCGACCAATACGAGTACACCGGCCAATGCTGCGAAACGGCGCGCCCGCCCGCGGCGTTTCGCCGAGCCCGGCGTACCACTCCCACCGGTCCGGTTCGTCGGCTCGTCCGACCCCGTCGGCGCGACCGGCCCGGTCGGTGCGCTCGAACCCACCGGTTCGGACATCTGCGTAACCTGCTGCGGCCCAGTACTTGTCGGCACAGTCGCCGCCGAGCCGGTTGCCTCGAGCGCGCTGCGGGCCGCGGTGGCCAACTCACCCGCGGTGCGATAGCGCTCCCCGGGATTCTTCGCCAAACCACGCGCGATCACCGGATTGAACGCGGCCGGAACCGTG
Organism: Nocardia sp. NBC_01327; assembly: GCF_035958815.1. Classification (NCBI taxonomy): domain Bacteria; kingdom Bacillati; phylum Actinomycetota; class Actinomycetes; order Mycobacteriales; family Nocardiaceae; genus Nocardia; species Nocardia sp. NBC_01327. Next base: position 2,296,100 of record NZ_CP108383.1, read on the forward strand.
GCGCGCACCCGGCTCGGCTGCGGAATCGGATCGAACAGGTGCGCGCGCATGATCTGCGCATCCGTATCCCCGGTGAACGGCCTACTGCCGGTGAGACATTCGAAGAGCACACAGGCCAGCGCGTACACATCGGTGGCGGGCGTCAGGTCCCGGGAGCCGAAGCGCTCGGGCGCCATGTAGTAGAACGAGCCGACCGCGGAGCCGTCCCTGGTGAGGGAGGGGTCGGTGACGGATTGAGCGATGCCGAAGTCCACCAGATAGGCGAAGCCGTCATGGGTGAGCAGAATATTGTCCGGTTTGATATCGCGGTGCAGCAGACCGTCGGCGTGCGCCGCGTCCAGCGCGGCGGCGATCTGCTCGACGAGCGCCACCGAGCGCTCCGGTGAACTCGGCCCGGCATTGCGCAGCAGCGCGCGCAGACTGTCGCCGTCGACCAGGCGCATATCGATGTAGAGATGGCCGCCGATCTCGCCGTAGTCGTGGATCGGAATGACATGCGCCTCGCGCAGCCGGGCCGCCGCATGCGATTCCCGCTGAAAACGCTGCCGATACACCGGATCCTGAGCCAGTCGTTCGGGCAGCACCTTGATGGCGACCGTCCGGTCCTTGACGGTGTCATAGGCCTGATAGACCTCGCCCATCCCACCGCGCCCGATCAACCTGTCCAGCCGATACGGCCCGAACCGGGATCCGACGCCGATCGGCTGATGCGGACTGCTCATAGCGCCCCCGGCTGTTTCATAGCGCCCCCGGCTGGTCGTCGCGGCTCCATTGTGGCAGTCGCGGGTTGGAGTAGATCAAGAATCACACGGATTTCAAGGGGTGACGACCGGTGCGGATCCCGGCAGGCTCGAACGAGGCGGTCGAGGGCTCGGCCGCCGTCGGTCCCCGTCCCCAACGCCCGAGGTGTCTGCCGTGTCTTCAGTTGCCGTGCAGGCCAGGCCTATCCCGGCCCGCCTGCGCTTTGCACGCTTACCGCGTGTGCCCATAGCCTGGGCGCGGCTCATCAGTCCACTGGTGTTGATCGCGCTCTGGCAGCTCGCCAGCGCTACCGGCGTGCTGTCCGAACGCAAACTGGCCTCACCGGCGACGGTGGTCCGCACGACCCGCGATCTCATTTCCGACGGCACGCTCACCACCGCACTCTCGGTATCGCTGCAGCGAGCGGCGATCGGTTTTGTCATCGGCGCCGTCATCGGCTTGGCGCTGGCGCTGGCCGCCGGACTGAGCCGGGTGGGTGAGTACCTGGTCGACCCGCCCATGCAGATGCTGCGGACGCTGCCGTTCTACGGCCTCATCCCGCTGTTCATCCTGTGGTTCGGCATCGGGGAGCTGCCCAAGATCGTGCTGGTCGCCTTCGGTGTGGCGATTCCGCTGTACCTCAATACCTTCGCCGGCATTCGCAGCGTCGACGGCAAACTCGCCGAGCTGGCACAGGTCCAGCAGCTCGGCCGCTTCGGCCTGGTCCGGCACATCGTGCTGCCGGGTGCGCTGCCGCAGGCGCTGGTCGGATTGCGCCAGTCCCTGGGCATCGCATGGCTGGCGCTGATCGTCGCCGAACAGGTGAATGCCGATGCGGGACTTGGCTTCATGATCAACAACGCCCGCGAATTCCTGCGCACCGATGTGATCGTGGTCGGCCTGCTGGTCTACAGCCTGCTGGGCCTGGTCACCGATTCGGCGGTCCGGTTGATCGAACGGAGGGCACTGTCATGGCGACGCAGCTTCCTGGGAACGTAATCGGCGCGGCCCGGGTTCGCGGACTGGTCAGGAAGTTCGGCGACCGCCGGGTACTGCACGGTCTCGATCTCGATATCCAGCGCGGCGAATTCGTAGCGCTGCTCGGGCGCAGCGGATCCGGAAAGTCCACGCTGCTACGGGCATTGGCGGGTCTGGACCGGGAGACCGAGGGTGATCTCTCGGTGCCCGGCGAGGTCGCCGTCGCCTTCCAGGAGCCGCGGCTGGTGCCGTGGAAACGGGTGGCCGCCAATATCACTCTCGGTCTGCGACACCAGGATCCGAAGGCCGCCGGACAGGCCGCGCTCGCCGAGGTCGGTCTCACCGGCCGCGCCGACGCCTGGCCGCTGACCCTCTCCGGCGGTGAGGCACAGCGGGCTTCGCTGGCGCGGGCGCTGGTGCGCGACCCGGATCTGCTGCTGCTGGACGAACCCTTCAGTGCACTGGATGCCCTGACCCGCATCACTATTCACAATCTCGTGCTGGAGCTGTGGGCTCGGCATCGGCCGGGTGTCCTGCTGGTCACCCACGATGTCGACGAGGCGCTGCTGCTCGCGGACCGGGCCCTGGTGCTGGCAGACGGGCGCATTGCCCGCGAACTGCGCATCGATCTGCCGCGACCGCGCCGCCGCGACCATCCCGACTTCCTCGCACTGCGCACAAGCTTGCTCGCCGAACTCGGCGTGACTCCGGAAGGAACTGATCACTGACATGAACACCGTCACCAGACGCCTGTTCGCCGCCGTTGCGGTCACCGCTGCCCTCGTCACCGCGGCCTGCGGGTCGAGCGACAGCGATAACAACAAGGGTGTGAATGCGGACGGCTCGGTTGATCTGTCACAGGTCACGCTGCGAGTCGCCGATCAGAAGGGCATCGGCCTGCAGGCCCTGCTCGAGGTCTCGGGCCAGACGAAGGACCTGCCGTACAAGCTCAACTGGTCCACCTTCACCGCGGGGCCGCCGATTCTGGAGGCCATCAATGCCGGGTCCGTGGACATCGGCGGCGTCGGCAATGCCCCGCCGGTGTTCGCGGCGGCCGCGAAATCGCAGATCAAGATCATCGCCTCGTACTCGTCCGGTGTGAAGGGCCAGGCCATCCTGGTGCCCAAGGGCTCGGCGCTGCAGGATCCGAAGGATCTGCGCGGCAAGAAGATCGCGGTGACGCAGGGCAGTTCGGCGCACTACCAGCTGCTCTCGGTGCTCTCCAAGAACGGTCTGAGCTTCTCCGATATCCAGCCGCAGTATCTGCAGCCCGCCGATGCGCTGGCCGCGCTGTCCACCGGTGCGGTGGATGCCTGGGCGGTCTGGGATCCGTATGTGGCGCAGGCCCAGGCCGCGGGCAGCCGGGTGCTGGTGGACGGTGAAGGTTATGTGCGCGGCGACAGCTTCTTCGTCGCCGGAACCAAGGCGCTGGACAACAAGGCCAGTTCGGCGGCGCTGCGGGATCTGCTGGTCCGTATCCAGAAGGCGCACGCGTGGATCAAGGCCAATCCCGAGCAGTGGGCCAAGCAGTCGTCGACTCTCACCGGCCTCACCTACGACGTCAGTCTGGTGGCCGTGCAGCGCGGGGTCTACGAGCATCATCCGCTGGACGCCCCGACGATTTCCGAGGAGCAGTCCGTAGCCGATGCCTTCAGCGCCGCGAAACTCATTCCCGGCAAGGTGAATATCAACGACTACGTGGACACCCGCTTCAACGACCGCTTCAACTCGTGAGGATTCTTCGATGAGCCTGACCTTCCACTGGTTCCTGCCCACCTCCGGTGACTCCCGCGGCCTCGTGGTCGGCGGGCACGGAACGCCCATGTCCGGTGATCGCCCGGCCTCCCTGCACTACCTCAATCAGGTTGCGGCAGCGGCCGAAACGAACGGTTTCGAGGGTGTGCTCACCCCGACCGGCTCGTGGTGCGAGGACGCCTGGCTGACCACCGCCATGCTGGCGGGCACCACCGACACGCTGAAGTTCCTGGTCGCCCTGCGCCCCGGGCTCATGAGCCCCACCCTCGCGGCGCAGATGGCGGGCACCTTCCAGCGGCATTCGGACGGGCGGCTGCTCATCAATGTGGTGACCGGTGGCGAACCGGCCGACCAGCGCGCCTACGGCGACTTCGCCGACAAGGAGACGCGCTACGCCCGCACCGGGGAATTCCTGCACGTGGTCAAGTCGCTGTGGGAATCGCAGGAGCCGTTCTCGTTCACCGGCGAGCACTATCGGGTCGAGAACGCGCTGCTGAGCAATCGGCCGAATCCGGTGCCGCCGGTGTTCTTCGGCGGCTCCTCCGCGCCCGCCGGTCCGGTCGCGGCCCGCTACGCCGACACCTATCTCACGTGGGGTGAGCCGGTGCTCGCCGTGAGCCGCAAGCTGGAGTGGATTCGCGGCCTGGCCGTGGATCACGGCCGCAAGCTGGACTACGGCCTGCGGATTCACGTGATCTCCCGCGATACCTCCGAGGAGGCCTGGGGCGTCGCCGACAAACTGCTCGCCGGCATCGATCCCGCCGATATCGCGCGCGTGCAGGCCAGCCTCGCCGGCAGTGAGTCCGAGGGCCAGCGGCGCATGGTGGAGCTGCACGGCGGCAGCCTGGACCGGCTGGAGATCGCGCCCAATCTGTGGGCGGGCGTCGGCCTGGTCCGCGGCGGCGCGGGCACCGCACTGGTCGGCTCGCACGAAGAGGTCGCCGAGCGGCTGGTGGAGTACTCGAAGGTCGGCATCAACCACTTCGTGCTCTCCGGTTACCCGCATCTGGAGGAGGCGTACTGGTTCGGCGAGGGTGTGCTGCCGATCCTGGAGCGAAAGGGTCTGTGGCAGCACCCGAATCGCCGCCCGTACATCCCCGCAGTGACCCCGTTCGCCGGAGCCTCGAGCAGCTAGCGCCGCGCACCGGCTGTCGGCTCGCGCCGCAATTGCTTGCGCGGCGCGTCCGCGGGGTGCTGAGGAATTCACCGGGTCGTCGCGCGGAAGCCAACAGGGTCTGTCAGAGTCGAGCTCTATGACCGGTCGACGGATCCTGGGGATGTGCGCGGCACTGCTGAGTGTGGCGCTGGTGGCCGGTTGCGGCTCCGGTGACAATGCCGCACCGGGCGGTAAGCCCGGTGCGGTACCGCTGATTTCGACGAATGACCTGCCGGCGGCCCAGCCGGGTGAGGTGCATCTGTTCGCCATCAACGATCTGCACGGGAATCTGCAGCCGCCGAGCGGAAGCAATGGCAAGATCGGCGACTACCAGGCCGGTGGCGCCGCGTATCTCGCGGCGCACCTGGCCGAGCTGAAGGCCGCGTATCCGGCCGACGCGATCGTGTCCGCCGGTGACAATGTCGGCGCCAGCCCGCTCATCTCGGCGCTGTTCCACGATGAGCCGACCATCGACTTCATGAATACCGTCGGCGTGGCCGCCTCCTCGGTGGGCAATCACGAATTCGACCACGGTGTGCAGGAATTGCGGCGGTTGCAGCAGGGCGGGTGCGCCGCCGACGGCTGCTCGCCGGGAGATCCCTTCTCCGGAGCCAAGTTTCCGTATCTGGCCGCCAATGTCACCGACGGCAACGGTCAGCTGCCGCCGGGGCTGAAGGCGTGGACCATGCTCGACATCGGCGGGCACAAGATCGGTGTGGTCGGTACGGTCACGCCCGATACCGCGCACATCGTGATGCCGGAGGGGATTCGGGGCTACACCTTCGGCGACGAGCCCGATGCCATCAATAAATACGTCCCGGAAATGAAGGCGGCGGGTGCGGAGACCATTGTCGCGCTGCTGCACGACGGCGGCGCGCAACACAGCGAGGACGGCGCGCAGATCGACTACAACGGTTGTGCCGGAATCGATCCCGGCGTCACGGATCTGGCGAAGCGCACCGATGCGGCGGTCAAGGTCATGCTCACCGCGCACAGTCATCAGGCCTACAACTGCACCATCAACGGCAAGGTGGTCACCCAGGCCTCGTCCTTCGGCCGTCTCATCACCGATATCACCCTGCGCTTCCACGACGGGACGGTCGATGCGAAAGCGGTGAACCGGGTTGTCACCCGCGATATCGCGCCCGATCCGGCAGCGACCAAGCTGGTCGATTTCTTTGCCGCACAGGTGAAATCGCGTGCCGATCGAGTCATCGGCAGTGCCACCGCACCGCTGCCCAGCGCGCCGGATCCGGCCGGGGATTCCCCGCTCGGCGATGTCATCGCCGATTCCATGCTGGCGGCCATGGCGCCGCAGCAGGTGGTGGCCGCCTTCATGAATCCCGGTGGGGTGCGGGCGGGTTTGACCGGCGGCGCCATCACCTACGAGCAGGCGTACACCGTGCAGCCCTTCGGAAACCAGGTCGTCGCCGTCGCGCTCACCGGCCAGCAGATCCTGAGTCTGCTGGAACAGCAGTGGGACAATGTCAGCAAGCCCGGCGTGCTGTCGGTGGCGGGCATTACCTATGCCTATTCCGATACCGCGCCCAAGGGCCGCAAGGTGATCGCCGACAGCGTCCACATCGGCGGCCAGTCCCTGAATCCCGTTGCGCTCTACCGGGTATCGACCAATAACTTCCTGGCGTCCGGTGGTGACGGCTTCTCGGTCTTCACCCAGAGTCGCGATACCCTGGTCGGCCCCATCGATCTGGATGCGATGGAGTCGTATCTGCGGAGCCGTGGAACCGTCGAGCCCCCACCGGCCCGCATCGAGAAGCGCTGACCCCGCTAGCGGCGGAACTTTTCCACCGGGGTGAATTCGGCATCCCGGTCGCCGACTTCATTGCGGTACCACTGTTCTCGGCGGTGGCGCTGCACCCGGTCGGCGACCGCATCGAGTCCGGGAACGGTGCGGCGCAGTGTTTCCGCGCCGAAGACCAGGGGCGCCTGCACGATCGGATGCAGCACCCAGGGAAAGCGGCGCGGCATCCGGTGACGCGCGTAGGTAGCCGGGGGCAGCCAGAACGCGGTGTAGCCGATCTGGACCCGGTAGTTGAACTCGTCACGAATCCGTCTGGGCCACGGTGTATTCGGCTTCGGTGCGAAGGCCGGAAGATAGGACTCGACCAGCTCCTCGCCATCCGCGCCCGCGGTATGGGCGCGCTTGACGAAGGCCGCGAACATGAGCTGCACCGACTCCCGGAAGTTCTGCGGATACCACGCGGGCTGCACACCGAGCAGATGACCCACATAGCGCCAGAAGTGCAGTGTCGCTTCGATTTCCCGGATCGTGGTCTGATGTCCGATGCTCCACAGCGCCAGACCCGGCACCACGCTGCCGCCCATGAGGGTGAGGGTGGCATCGCCGATACTGATCGGCACACCCCAGGCGGCGGAATCCCATTCGGGGCGCTGCATGAGCTTGCGGCGGATGAACACGTGCATGATCCGGACCCGCATGGCGGTCTGCCGCCCGCGTGCACCCGGGGCGAGGCCGCCGGGTTCGGAGACGTCGATCCAGAAGCGGACGGTCTCCAATTGACGTTTGTGCGCCTTGTCCCCGGCGTAGCCGCCCGCGTACGAGAGCGGTTTGGTGATGGAGCTCTCCGAGTACATCTCCAGGGTGCTGGTGGTCGCGAAGCTGAAAACCGAGGTGCCCCAGCGGCGGAACACCGTGGCGCCCTGGGCGACCAGATCGGGGTCGAGCCAGTCCGGGGCGGATTCGAACTCCTCGAACAGGCGGATGAGCGTCGGCGGCGGGTCCGGGACCGAGTCGATGCCGTGCGCCAGGGCCCGATCCAGCAGGGCGCGGCCCGCTTTCGGCCCGATGTCTCCGAGGTAGACCTCGTCGACAAACGCCTCCGCCACCGGATCGGCCTGATAGTAGGCCTCGCCGAAGGTGCGTACCAGCTCGTCGGACGGCTGTGGATCGAAGCGGAACACGGTGCGCCAGGCGCGGCGGGCGCGCTGGACCCGTGGATCGCCGCGCCGCTCCCAGTATCGGAATTCGGTCGGAATCGCGCCTGCCGCAGCGACTTCCATGGTCGCCGGAACCTTACCGCTGGTCATATCCGAAGCGTAAGGTGAGTAGATGCTCACTTCCTACTCACTTTTGCGGCGGCGGGCCGCTCATGGCTGAAACACCCGCTGTCCGGCGCAAGAAGCCGAGTCAGGAGCGCGCACGGGAGACCCGGGAGCGGATTCTCGACTCGGCCGCTCAGCTTTTCGCCGAATTCGGAATCGCCGAAACCTCCACCAATCTCATCGCCGCGCACGCGCATATGAGCATCGGATCGCTCTACCGCTACTTCGACGACAAGGCCGCCATTGTCGAGATTCTGCGCGGACGGCTGCTCACCGAACTCGAGGAATGCTTCACCGAAGCGGTGCTCGGCAGTCTGGGCCTGCCGCTGCGTGAATCGGTTGCCGGCAGCCTGCGCGTGATCATGCGCGCACTCACAGAACGTCAGCGTTTGGTGCGCGCCCTCGCCGCCGAGGCCACCGTCGCGGGCATCGGCTTCGGCGGACTCGAACGCCGGCTCCTGCTGCTCACCCGCGCGTATCTGCTGCAGCAACTCGGTCCGCGCCCCGACGACGAACTCGACACCCGCGCCTTCGTCATGGTGAATGCGGGCCTGGCCGCGAGCCTTCGGATCGCGCTGCAACCACCGCCGGGCCTCGACCCGGACCGCCTCATCGACGAAACCGCGAATATGTTCGCCGACTGGCTCAGCGCCGGCGCCTGAGCGGGCCGTCCGCAGGGCGGGCGGGCGCCTGACCCGCGGCTGTCATGCGCTGTTCACGATCGTCCCCGACAGTGGATCGGGTGACGACTATGACAACGGTCGAGGACCTCATGACCCTGCTGGCCGAGTGCGAGGACGCCTGGGACATGCCCGACCGCAGTGGCGACCCGGTCGACATTCTCGACCATGACCGTCAGTGCGCCGAACTGCTGCGCCGGCAGTTCCCGGACGATGAGGAACTCCAGGTCGCCGGGCTCGTGCACGATATCGGCCACGTGCTGTTCCCCGGTGACGATGCCGGGCACGGCCGTCACGGCGCCGACGCCGTGCGCGGCTTCCTCGGCCCCCGGGTGGCTCGGCTGGTCGAACTGCACGTCACCGCCAAGCGCTACCTCGCCGCCACCGATGCGGTTCACACCGCAGCCCTCTCCTCGTCCAGTCAGCGCACGCTCATCGCCCAGGGTGGGCCTATGACTTCCGAGGAAATCACCGCCTTCGAAGCCGACCCCGACTTCACCGCCGCCTTGGCCCTGCGCCGCGCCGACGACGCCGGCAAAGTCATCGGTCTGACGGTGCAATCGCTGGATTCGTGGCAGCCGGTAATCGCCCGGGTAGCAGCACAGTTGGGATAGCCGCCGATCCCCGAGCCAGGTCGATACCCGGCTGGACAGTGCGAATCGACCGCAGCCCCTCCGCCGTGGGCAGCGAACCTGTGCGTGGGATAGCTGCCGCTCCCCGAGTCAGGGCGATACCCGGCTGGACGGTGCGAATCGACCGCAGCCCCTCCGCCGTGGGCACCGAACCTGTGCGGACGCATGCGTGATGCGGGTGCGACACCGAGTCCGACGGGTGCGGCCGGGACGTAGGCAGTTCGACGGGTGCGGCCGGGACGTAGGCAGTTCGACGGGTGCGGCCGGGACGTAGGCAGTTCGACGGGTGCGGCCGGGACGTAGGCAGTTCGACGGGTGCGGCCGGAGGTGTCACTCGTGGCGTGGCGGTGGGCCGTTGCGGTGGTGGCACATAGGGTTGATCTATGTCGCTATCACCTCGGGTGCCCGATCTTGCCGCGCTGGATCTGCTGCTCTCGGTGATCGAGCTGGGGAGTTTGGGGCGGGCGGCGAAGGCGCACGGGATCAGTCAGCCGTCGGCCAGTTCGCGGATCAGGTATCTGGAGCAATTGGTGGGGATGCCGGTGCTGGAGCGGACCACGCTGGGGTCGCGGCCGACGGCGGCGGGGGCGCTGATCGCGGAGTGGGCGCGGGATGTGGTCGATGCGGCCGCTCGGCTGGATGCGGGCATCGACACCCTGCGGGCACAGCGGGATTCGCGGCTGCGCGTGGCGGCCAGTCAGACCATTGCCGAATACCTGTTCCCGAAATGGCTGATGGCCCTGCGCACTCGCATGCCGGACACCTCCATTGCCCTGGAATCCGGGAATTCGGCCGAGGTGGTGCGCGCAGTGCTGGACGGTCGTGCCGGAATCGGCTTTGTGGAGAGCCCACAGGTCCCCGCTGAGCTGGAGAGTCATCGGGTGGCGCGTGATCGCCTGGTGGTCGTGGTGGGTGCCGGACATCGCTGGGCGCGCGGCGGTGCTGTCACCGCGCAGGAGCTGGCGGGAACGGCGCTCATCTACCGGGAATCCGGCTCCGGCACCCGAATCTCGTTCGAGCGAGCCATGACTCGCGTTATTCCGGACTGGGAACCCACCGTGGCCCTCGAACTGTCCTCCACCACGGCCATCAAGACCGCCGTCGCCGACGGCATGGCCCCGGCGGTGCTCAGCTCGCTGGCGGTGGCGCGGGAATTGGCCGAGGGCGTGCTGGTATCGCCCGAAGTGACCGGTTTGGACCTGCATCGGGACCTGCGCGCGGTGTGGCCCAGGGGGCAGCGCCCCACCGGTCCCGCCCGCGATCTCTACGCCATCGCGAGCCGTCCGGTCTGACTTCTTTTACCTCCGCTCCAGAGCTTGCGCACAGCGAAGGCTCAAGTGCGCCAACGGCTCCCGCCCGGGTCACGGAGGGGTTATGGTCACGATATGGTGCGAACAGCCGTCGCCGCCGCCGACCCGGACGAGCCAGAGTCTCCGATGTCGGCTCAGCGTCCTCATTTGGAGGTTGTTCCGGGGGAGGCCGAGGGGGAGCCGCCGGAACCACTGCCGCTCGGTGCGAATCCGCTGGCGGCGGTGGACCTCGAGCGGCTGTCCGTGGCGGCCCGGCATCGAATCGCGGCCTTCATCCATCTCCAGATCGCCGCCCTGGAGGAAATGCCCGACCCACTGCCGGACGGCGGCGTCAATCCCTAACCGCCCCAGCGTGGTTGCGGTCCGGTGAGGTTCAGGCGCAGAAGTAGCAGGTGCCGCCCACGGGTAGCTGAATGAAGCACTGCGAGCAGACCGGCGCGCGCACCGGCTCCGGCGGGGCTTCGGGCGCCACCGTGGTCATGGTCATGCGGCGTTTGGCGGCAACCTTCGGAGTGAGCGGCGGCACACCTCCGTCGGCCGGAATCGCGGCGCCGTAGAACTGGTAGCACTGCCAACGGGCATAGGCAGCATGCAGTTCGAGATCCTCCGGAATCGGCAGCCCGGCCAGCTCGAGGACATACTTGTAGGCGTCCCCGACCGTGTGGTTCTGCTTCACGCACAGCGACGGCAGCGGCGGCTCGCCCGCGCGGTGGCAGCGCCGGGCCACCTTGCGCAGAATGGCATCCATCCAGGTGCGGGTGGGAGCCTCGGTGTGCACACCGGACACCTCCTGCACGCGCTCGGCCAACTCGTTCACAGTGACGAAATGTCCATACCCGGTTGCGGTTTCGGCCAGTTCGGTATGCGCGGCCAGAGCCCATGCCACCGTTGCCCCACGGAACGGCACCGCGGTCCCGTCACCTGCGCGCCATGCTCCAACCGTCACAGCTACGGAATCGTTCATCACCTGTCCAAGTTATCGCGTTGCGTGCCGCACAAGCCAATGGCCTCCCGCGACGACCGAACCGGATACGGCGGTGACCCGAGCAGACCCGAGAGGGGAAGTCGAAACCGCATACCGACCGGTGTGTGGTGAGTTTAACTGCGCGACAACGAGTTTTACATCGGTGTACAGACTACAGCGATAGAATAAACGAGGTTCGGTTCCACACCTACTCATAATTTTTCAGCGATCCGGGTGGGCTGAATTACTTCCGCTCCAGACCCCGGCGGTTCGATCGTCACTCGAACCTGCGCAAGGGGGCGTGATGTACAGCACCGAAAACAGCGGTGGCCCTACAGGATCGGGTGAGCATGCGACCAGAGTTCTCGCGTGCGGCCCGTCACAGCCGCCGGTGGCGAGTCGTCTCACCGCCGGTGCCATGCGCGCTGATCAGGCCGATGATGACGCCGTCGGCGGTGATGCCTTCCGGCAATGGACGGTGGTGGCGGTGGTCGTCAACGCCGACCGCGTCGGCCTGCTGCCCATCGGGATGGTGATGGCCGCCGACCTCGAATTGGCCGCGGACCAGGTCTGTCATCGGCTGCCCGCGCCGGACGGAAGCGGTGCGCGCTATCTGGTCGCCTCCCCGTGCACCCTCGAGGTGGATCTGCGCATGGGTCGTGTGATCACCGTGCCGCAGTTGACCTGGGTCAACCGCATGCAGTGGCGCGACGATGCCTGGAGTCTGAACGAATGGGTGCCCGCCGAGGGCGGCCTGCGCATGCTGGACCCACAGCGCTGGCGCGCCCCGCAGCGCCGTAGCGCGGAATCGTGACGCGCTATCGCGTTCACTGCGACAGCGCCGGTACGAGGCCGGCCGTATGAGGATCGCGCACACCGCGGTCGCCCAATTCCTGTCCACGCTGCGGGAGCTCGACGCCGACCCCGACGCACTGGTGCACGGTGATCGTCTGAGCGCGGCCTGCGTGCGCGTACTTCCGGTGGACGAGGCGACGCTGGCCCTGTCCATGCCGGGAAACCGCTGGGAGGTACTCGGGGCGGCGGGGGATACGGCCGCGCGATTGGCCGACGCCGAGGCCGCGACCGGTGAGGGACCCGGCCCCGACGCACACACCACCGGTGCTCCGATTCGTGTGCGAGACTTCGGGAGTGCCGTGGCCGAGGGCCGCTGGCCACTGCTGGCGCATTGGGACCGGTTACCGGAGGCCATCGGCTCGATTTGTTCGATTCCGCTCCGACTGGGTGCGATTCGAGTCGGATTCCTCGACCTGGTCGGCGCCGACCGGGTGATCCGCGAAGTCGAGGCGTATACCGATGCCCTCCAGGTCGCCGACATGATCGCCACCCTGCTGCTGGCGGCCGTCACGCCGCCGGCCAATAGCGGCTGGGACAGCACCGGGACCGCACTGGGGGCCTGGTGGGAACAGCCGCTCTCGGCTCGGGAGATCCACCAGGCCACCGGAATGGTTGCTGTACAACTGAATTCGACGGCCGCGGTGGCCTACGCGCGATTGGTCGGACATGCCTTCGCCACCGGCCGGACCCTGAGTGAGACCGCGGCCGCGGTGGTCGCCCGCCGACTGCGCTTTCCGGCCGATTACGACTCGGGTTCGGGGGCACCCGAGCACTGAGGCGCGCAGTAGTGCGCCTGGGGGTTGTGACGAGAGAAGAGGTGAGTGGCAGATGACAGGTCGAGACAGTGCGTTGACCGCTGCAATGATCCGCATGGTCGACACGCTGGTGGTCGATTACGACCCGGTGGAGCTGACTCAGGAACTTGTCGACACCAGTGTCGAACTGCTTCCGATCGATGCGGCCGGGCTGTTGCTCGCCGACAGAAACGGTGAGCTACAGGTATTCGCCTCCACCTCGGAGGAGACCCGGCTACTGGAGTTGCTGCAGGTCGAGTCCGCGGCGGGCCCCTGCCTGCAGGCCTATCGGACCGGAGAGCAAGTCCTGGTCGAGGACCTCGGCGAGGGGATGCAGCGCTGGCCCGCCTTCGCCGAACGTGCGGGCCTGGAGGGTTTTCGCGGCGTCTGCGCACTGCCTTTGCGATTGCGCAACGACCGGCTCGGCGCGCTGAATCTATTCACGGCTCGCGCCGGGGTGCTCGGGCCGGACGATGTGCGGATCGGCCAGACCCTCGCGGATTTCGCCACCATCGGCATTCTGCATGCCCGAATACTCGCCGACTCGATGGTGGTGAACGACCAACTCGGTATCGCCCTGAACAGCCGGGTGGTCATCGAACAGGCGAAGGGCATGCTCGCCGAACGCGCGCAACTCGATATGGATTCCGCGTTTCAGCTGCTGCGCAAGTACGCCCGCGATACCAATAGGCGGATGGCCGACGTCTCGCGCGGGCTGGTGGAACGCGCGGATGAACTCGAAGTCATTCTCAATCACCGGCTCCGGAAGTGACTTTCGGCCACAGCCGAGGGCTCGCTGAGAATGCCCCGGATCGAGGCGGGCGCGCGTAGAGTCTGTAGAGCACGTCTGACTACTCCGGACCTCGGTGGTCGACTTGCGTATGGCATGGCTATCTATTGGCACCGGCCGACGCGAAGTGGAGCACCGAATGAATGTCCGTCCTCTCGAACCGATTCCGGCCCGCAGAGAACCCCAGCCCCGTCGCACTGCGTGAACGGGGTGCGATCGTGACTGTCTCTCGGACATCGTATTTCGATCCCGTCGACCTTGCCGGGCTCCCGGAGGGCGCCGAATTCGCCGACGCCGGTGACCGCCTGGTGCGGCACCTCTTCGACGTCGGATTGCAATTGCATGCCCTCCGTACGGTTTTCGAGAAGTGCGGCGACGGTGCTATCGACCGGCGTGCCGCGCGGGACGCAGTCACCGACATGCTGGACGGTCTGGATTTGCTTATTCGCGACAGCAATCTGGCGATTCTCGCCGCCGACGGCGGTGCGGAGCGCGAATGATGGGGAGGTATCGCGAATAATGTTTCAGTGCCGGTGTTTACGCAGTGCCGGACCGCGTATCTGCAGTTCGGTCATGACAAAGCGATCGCGGGCCAGTGCCAGCATCGCCCGGCTGGTGTCGTGGATGAGCTGGTCGAGATCCTCGATCACATCCGAGACCGCGACACCGGCGGCGAGCACCTGCGCCTCGGTCGAGTCCCGGCGGTCGAAAATATCGCGTAGCTCGTGTAATTCGATGCCGACATCGAACAGCTGGCGTACCAGTCGTTCGCTGGATCTGGCGAACATCGCTGTCGCCAAGGAAGATTCCGTCGCCGGATTGTTGCCGATGGGTTGCGACGACACCGGCGCTTCCGGGAATGACGCTCCAAGGTCGGACATTTCGACCTCCTGGGTCGATTTCGCGAGATCCCGAGCGACGCTGCGGAACTCGGCGCGAAAGCACCTTCACTGTACGCCTGCTCATGGCCGGGATACCGGATCGGTGCAGCGTTCAACTCTCCTGTTGTGGCGGTTCCGGACCTTTCCCTCTGTAAACGTAGAGTCGGTGGCATAGTGGACGTCTGTTGGGTGGCGGTACGGATGGGAGGCGCAGTGGCTCGCAATGTCGACGGCAGGTCCACCTCGACCGGTGAGCTCTCGGCCCGGCGCGAGGCGATCTGCGCCGCCGCGCTGGACCTCGCCGCCGCGGGCGGCAATCGCGCGGTCACCCACCACGGTGTCGACGACCGCCTCGGCATCGCCCGCGGCTCGACGTCCTACTACTACCGCACGCGGCAGGAGCTGTTGCGGGCGGCGGTAATTCATCTCGCCGCCACCTCCCGGCGGGAATTCCAGGCGGCGCAGCAGGCCGCCGAACGGCAGCCGGTATCGATCGACCGCGCCGCGGATCTCATTGCCGGACAACTCGACCTGCTGCTCGGCCCGCGCCGGCGCGATGCGCTCGCGCGCTACGCCCTGGCGGCCGATGCCGCGGAGGACGAGGACCTGCGCGATGTCCTCGCGCGCTGCCTGTTCTCGGTGCCCGCGGCCACCGCGCTCATGGCCGCATCGGGCGTCCCGGATCCCGAGCAGGCCGCGCACGATCTGATCAGCCTGCTCGAGGGGCTGCTGTTCGACCGGCTGTACGGCAGTCGCTCCCGGCTCGGTATCGCGGCCGGCACGCCCGCCGGTGTGGCGGATCTGCGCGCTCCGGTCCGGCGCTGGCTCGGTGTCCTGCGGGGATAGCCGCTATCGAGCCTTCAGATGGTGGCGCAGCAGCACCGCGAGCTGATTGCGGGCATCGTCGAAGGGATGGCTGGATTTGAGGGCGCGGCTCTGCACGATCGCGCCCTCGATGACCGACAGCAGCAGTCCCGACAGTGAGCAGGCGGCGCCGCGTTCGATACCGGCCGCGACGAGGCCGTCGGCCAGGCGAGCGGTCCATTCGGCGAAGGCCTGGCCCGCGGCCGATTGCAGGGACGGATCCAATTCGTCCAGTGCGGCGGCCATCATGAAGGATCCGGCGCGGTAGTCGCTGGATTCGAGTTCGGTGCGCCAGAAGGCGAGCAGTTCGTCCAGCCAGCCTTCGGGGGAGGGCGCGGCGGGTAGTGCGTCGGCCATGCGGCTGACGTGCGAATACACCACCCGCGACACGATTCGTGCCGCCGCCTCCATCAATTCGCCCTTGCCGGAGGGGAAGTGCTGATAGAGCGAATTACGTGAGGCATTGCTGCGTTTGAGCAGTTCACTCAACCCGGCGGCGTGCACGCCGTGCTCCTGCACCGTGGCGATGGTGCTCGCGATCAATCGAGCACGCGGTCCCGCCGTCATCGAAGTTCCTCCAACCCTTGCTGCTCTTGCTCTTGCGTGCACCGATCGGTTCATGTTAGACCTATGCTTGTGAACCGATCGGTTCATATCGAGAGGATGTCATGCCCGCCCAAATCACCACCGCCGCTCCGGTCGCCCACGCAGCGCTTCTCGGTCTCGGTGTGTACCGGCCGCGCCGAGTTGTCCCGAATGCCGAAATCGTCGATCGCATCGACTCCTCCGACGAATGGATCAGAACCCGCTCCGGCATTGCCGCGCGCGGGTGGGCCGAACCCGACGAAACCATCGTCGCCATGAGCACCGCCGCCGCGCGTGACGCGCTTGCCGCCGCCGGGATTCCCGCCGAGCAGGTCGACGCGGTCATTCTGGCCACGTCCTCGCAGATGGTGCTCGGACCCTCGGCCGGCGCGGTGGTCGCCACCGAACTCGGTATGCAGGACACCGCCGCCTTCGACGTGTCGGCCGGCTGCGCGGGCTTCTGCTACGCCCTGGCCAATGCCGCGAATCTCGTGCGCGCGGGCCAGGCCCGGAACGTGCTGGTGATCGGCGTCGAACGGCTCTCCGATCTGCTCGACCCCACCGACCGGACCTGCGCCTTCATCTTCGCCGACGGCGCGGGTGCGGCCGTGGTGGGACCGTCCCAGGTCGAGGGCATCGGCCCGGTGGCCTGGGGCTCCGACGGCAGCCAGACCTCGGCCATCAAGCAGGACAAGGACTTCGCGCAGTACTTCGCCGAGGTCGCGGCGGCCGAGGCCGTCGGCGGCACCACCGAGCGGCCGTACATCCGCATGAACGGCACCGCGGTATTCCGCTGGGCCGTCACGTTTTTGGAGAAGGCGTGCCGTGATGCGCTGGATCGCGCGGGTGTCGGGGTGGAGGATCTCGACGCCTTCGTACCGCACCAGGCCAACAGCCGCATTACCGATGCGCTGACCCGTGCGCTGGGAATGCCCGACACCGTGGCGGTGGCCCGGGACATTGTCGAAACGGGAAATACCAGTGCCGCTTCGATTCCCATGGCGATGGAGCAGCTGCTGCGCTCCGGGGAAGCCAAGGCGGGCGATACGGCGCTGCTGCTCGGCTTCGGCGCCGGACTGGCCTATGCGGGTCAGGTCGTGCGATTGCCCGCCATCGGCTGAGCCGGACGACTCCTGCTCGCCGCGGTGCTACCCAGGCGAGCAGGAGTGGGTGCGCTTACTGCTCGTCCTGCGGCAGCTGGCCTTTCACGGCGTCGTAGGCGACCGGTGCGGGCGCGGCCGTCGGGCCGTACACCAGGTGCAGGACGCCCGTCTCGAACGCCTGCGAGGAGATCAGGCGCAGGGGGATGGACTCGCCCTCGCCGAACAGTCGCAGACCGCTGCGCAGCGCGACCGGGTGCACCAGCAGATGCAGTTCGTCGATCAGTCCGGCGGCCAGCAATTGCACGACGATGGACGGCGAACCGCTCATGCCGATATCCGTCGCACCCGGCTGCTGCTTCAGCTCGGTGACGGCCTCGACCAGTTCGCCCTTCAACTGCTCGGAATTGCGCCAGGTCAATTCCAGATCCTGATGTGAGACAACGATTTTCCGGGCATCGCCCAGCGCCGCCGCCATGCCCGCATCCGCGCCGCCCGCGGCCTCCCGCTCCGGCCAGGAGTCCGCGAAGCCCTCATAGGTGGTGCGGCCCAGCAGCAGTGTGTCCGCGCCCATCAGCTGAGCGCCAACCGCGGCGCCCATCTCGTCGTTGAAATACGGGAAATGCCAGTCCTGGGGCTCGCCGATAACACCGTCGAGCGAGATGAACAGTCCAGCCGTGATCTTGCGCATCGAATCTCTCCTGTTTCGTACCGTTTGTACTGTCACAGGTAAGACGGCGGCCGATCCGGAAATTCATCGCGCTCGAACAGGCCCGATTCCCGGCTTTCGGTGAGGAAGGCCTCCAGGGTGCGCGGCGGCTGGCCGAGCAGGCGGGTGACGGTATCGGTGGGGTGCTCCGGGCGGGTGCGTGCCAGCTGCTGGATTTCCATCACGTGCGTGGCCAGCCAGAGTGGCATATGGGCCTGGTCGAGGAGGGTCTGCCGGAAGTCGGTGGGTGGCAGGTCCACGTAGTGGATCCGCCGGTCCAGCAGGCGGCTGAGCAGCTCGGCCAACTTCGGGTGGCTGAAGGTCTCCGAACCCGTGAGTGTGTATGTGCCCCTGCTGATCTCGGGACGTGTCAGCACCTCTGCGGCGACATCACCGATATCGCGGCAGTCGATGTAATTGCATGCCGCATCGCGCATGGCGCCGACGATGATGCCCTGCTGGATGGTCGGAGCAAGGGTGAGCAGCTTCTGCATGAAGGCGTAGGGCCGCAGGATCGTGTGATCGATGCCGGACCTGAGCAGGTGCTGTTCGATGGCGTAGTGCCAGCGCGAGATGACAACGGGGGAGTCGGGTTCGGCGGCGGGCGCGGAGATCTTCACAATGTGCTCGATACCGCAGTGTGCGGCGAGATCGATGACACGGCTTTCGAATTCGACCTGCCGGGGGCCGTTGGTCATGGTGAGAAACAACTGCCGCACATCGGCGAAGGCGTTGCGCAGGGAGGCCGGATCGGCGGCATCGGCCCATCGGACATCCACCGGGATTGCCGCCGGCAGTTCCGCGCGCAGGCGTTCCGGTTCGCGGGTCAGTGCGCGGCACGGCACGCGGAGGTCCGTCAGCCGCCGCAGTAGCGCACCGCCGGTGCTGCCGGATGCTCCCATGATCGCGATCACGACATTTCCTTTCGATGAGCCGGTTTGCGTTGTGCCGGTCTGATTTTCGGCGTCTGCGCCGCACGCCAGCGCCAGGTTGTGATGAGGGCTGCCAGTGCCGCGGCGATCGGGAAGTCGATTCGAATCCGGTCGGGTAGGAGCGGCCATGAGTGCGTCGCGAACAACGCGCTCAGCTCGGCGAGCGCCGCCGCGGTGACCGTGAACCCCGCGACCAGGCACACTCGCGGGAGGCGCAGCAGCCATGGACGCCGGGATCCGAAGCGCTGCAACCAGGCTCCGGCCAGTACGGCGACGAGCGCCGAGGCGCCCGCGATCGAGGTGAGTGCCGCGATGACGAGATCGGTTCGCCCGGTGGCGATTCCGCCGATGCCCGCGCACAGGGCCGGGGCCGCGTAGGCGAAGAGGGCTTCTTGCCACAGCTGGAAGCGGGGTGGGGCCACAACCTCGATCATTTAATTAGGATCCTAACTATATGGGCATGATTCAGGCAGGGATTCTCCATGCGGTGTACCGGTGGGGAATGCCCGCTCAGTTCAGGGGGCGGTCAGCGCGCCGATGCCCTCGGTGATGCGGCCGAGCAGTTCGAGGAAGGTCGTGCGCTCCTGCGGGCTGAGCCCGCTCACCATGGCTTGCAGGCGGCCGAAATGTTCGGGCGCGATATCCCGCATCTTCTGCGCGCCCCGGGCGGTGAGGACGACCACCACGGCGCGGCCGTCCTCGGCCGAGGGGCGCCTGAGTACGAGCCCCTCCTGTTCCAGGCTGTCTATCAGGCCGGTTACCGTCGCCCGGGTCACCCCGAGGCTCGCCGCCAGCTGCGACGGCGACTTCTCGCCGGCGCTGTCCTCGAGATCGGCGAGCATCCGATAGCGTCCGGTAGACAGGCCGAACCGGGCGAAATGCGCCTCGGTGGCCTGCCCGAGCCGGGCGCCGGTGGCCAGCAGGCGCACCGCGACGAGCACCGCGCGCGGGTCGGCCTCGGACTCCAGTCCATAGCGCCGCAGCTGCTGCCGCGCCTGGTCCAGAGTGGGTGTGTCGATACCCGCCGCTTCGGTCGCCATGAATCTAATATGGAGCCTAACTATCCTGCCGTCAAGCTTCGGCCCGGCCTTCGTGGTGCGGCTCATAATCGCCCCGGAGTCGTCCCGGCCACTCCGGTTCGCGGCCGTCGCCCATCATCGGACGGACCGGCAGTCGCGGAGTGTTCATACCGGGCGGAGGAGCGACCCGCTGCGCCGGATTGCGCGGCGGAGGGTTTCGCGGTGCGGGAGGGACGCGCGGCGGGGGAGGGGTGCGCGGCGCGGTCGGCGTCAATGCCGGGGACGGCGCCGGGAAACCGAGATCGTAGGCGGATTCGGCATGCTCGGCCTCGTCGATGCCGCTCGCCTCGGCCTCGTGATCCACGCGGAAACCTATGAGCTTGTTGATGATCCAGCCCAGAATGTACGTGGCCACGAACGAATACCCCAGTACCGCGAAGGCGGCGATCGCCTGCCGCTGCAACTGGGTCCAGCCGCCGCCGAACAGCAGGCCGTTGCCGCCCCCGGAATTCACCGAGGCATCGGCGAAGAACCCGATGAGCAGCGTGCCCACCAGTCCGCCGACCAGATGAACGCCGACGACGTCGAGCGAATCGTCATAGCCGAAGACGAATTTCAGCCCCACCGCCAGCGCGCAGCACACACCGGCGGCGATCCCGATCGCCAGTGCGCCGATGCTGCCGACGAATCCGCACGCGGGCGTGACCGCCACCAGCCCGGCCACCGCACCGGACGCGGCGCCCAGCGTGGTCGGGCGGCCATCGCGCAACTGCTCGACAATGATCCAGGCCAGCGAGGCCACGCCCGTGGCAATGGTGGTGTTCGTGAAGGCCGTTGCCGCGAGATCGCCTGCGGCCAAGGCCGATCCGGCATTGAATCCGTACCAGCCGAACCACAGCAGCGAGGCGCCGAGCAGGGTGAAGGGCACATTGTGCGGCCGGGGAATGCTCCGCGGCCAGCCGTGCCGGTTGCCGATCACCAGCACCATGGCCAAGGCGGCCGCACCGGCATTGATATGCACCGCGGTACCGCCCGCGAAGTCGAATGCCTTCAGCCGGTTGTCGATCCACCCGCCCACATCCGAGGAATTTCCCGCGCTATCGGTGTTCGTGAACCCGCTCGCACTGAAAACCCAGTGCGCCACCGGGAAATACACCACGGTGGTCCAGGCCACGATGAACACCATCCACGCCCAGAACTTCGCCCGTCCCGCGATCGCGCCCGAAATCAGGGCGGTGGTGATGACGGCGAACATCAACTGGAACATGACGAACGCCATGGTCGGAATCTGATGCCCGGCGGGACCCGACAGCGTGCCCTGCGTATTTCGCAGGAACGCATGCGTCATCCGGCCCACCAGGCCCTGATACGCATCATTTCCGAACGACTCGCTGTAGCCGTACAGCAGCCACAGCGTCGTCACCGCCCCCAAACAGATGAAGTTCATCATCAGCATGTTCAGGACGCTCTTGCCGCCGACCATGCCGCCGTAGAAGAAAGCCAGCCCCGGCGTCATCAGCATGACGAGTGCCGCACTTGCCAGCACCCACGCCGTATCTCCCGAATTCACACTCGTACCTCATTACTCAACGGGATTCGCGTGAAGCATCGAGAGTGACTGTTTCGCGCAGGCGGCCGATCGTGTTTCGGCTCAGTGAATTCCCGCCGCGTCCGAATTTTCTCCGATCTGCGCCGCCGCGACCGGAGCCTGCGGCCGAGCGCCCAGCAGCAGACACGAGCCGATGCCGATCACCAGAATCGCCGATGGCAGCACCACTGGAAGCGGTTCTGGAGCAGCGCATCGAGCGGCTCACCGTGCTGGCGGTCGACTTTCGCACACTCCCGGATTCTGGGGTCGCGTTCTTCGATTTCTGTGTCGAGGTGATCGCTTCTGCGCCTGCGGAGGACGCCCCGTGTGATCTGCTGTCTCTCGCCGACGGCTGGCCGCGTGCGCGGGTGCACGGCGCCGGGGTGCGATTCCGGCAGGCGGTGACCCTGCTGCTGGCGGCCGCCCAGCGGGACGGTGCGGTTCGGCCGGATGTCCTCGTAACCGATGTGGTCGCGATCTTCACCGCCTGCGCGACCGTCCAGCGTCTGCACGATCAGGCCGCACCGATCGGCCGGACTACGGCGCTCATCTTGGATTCCTTGCGCGCCGAAAGGCCTTCGGCCGCAACGCTGAGCGCGATCTCGGCCCCGGAATCCCCGGTTGCGGACGGCTGTCGGAGTTGTGGGCGTGAGCTCTCGCGGGCGGGGACCGGCCGGCGGCCGCGGTACTGCTCGCCGGCCTGTCGCCAGCGGGCGCACCGCGAGCGCGCGCGGCTGTCGTCTGGTTCTTCTACCGTTGCGTGACAGTGGATTTGGAGTGCGGGCGGACCAAAGTCGGCTCGGAGGGTTTACGTGATTACGGGCTCGGCTGCGGGACGTTCACGTGGCAGTCGCCGATCTTGGGATTCATGCCGAGGTAGTTGAGTGGTCCGGCGATGATGGTCACCGCGATGGTGCTGGTGCTCGCGCAATTGGTGGGCGCGCTGTCGTAGTAATGCCGCTGGCCACCGGCAATGGCGCCGACGATCAGCCAGGCCAGTACCAGCACCATGAAGATGCTGCTCACTCCCGATCGACTGGCTCCGCGCGCACGCCAGCCGTCGTTTGCGTATTCTCTCATTTTCCCAACTCCGGGTAGTCGAATGTTGTACCGCGAGTGACGATTTCGTAGAGAAATCGGCACTCGGCGCATACTCCGGACCCTGTGATCCCGATATGAGCGGGGGCGGATCTGCTACCCCCCAAGTAGACGCCTCCGGGGTCGTGGTGTCAACAGTGTAGGTCTACAACTGACGGACTTGGTTCAACAATGTAGGTCTACGGTGTTGACGTTCCGTTGTCGAGGGCGTCTACTGAAAGGTGCCACCGATCCGAACGAAGGATTCGTGGACCGCGATGATCATCACTGCTGATGTTCGGGTACTGGGCCACCGCCGATTTCTCCCGGATCGAGGCACCACCAAATGACCTCTCAGTCGACGCTCACCGCCCCCTCGCGAGCACCCCGCACCCGCCGCGGTACCGACAGCTACGACAATCTCGAACCGCTGTTCGCGCAACTCGCGACGTTGAGCGATGCCGATCCCTACCGAAAACAGTTGCGGGACAACCTCATCGAGCGCTGTCTACCGTTGGCGGAGAATATCGCCCGCAAGTACGCCGGCCGCGGCGAGAACTACGAGGACCTGCTCCAGACCGCCCGCGTGGGCATGGTGGTCGCGATCAACCGATTCGACCCCGACTACGGCGCGTCATTCCTGTCCTTCGCAATACCGACGATCATGGGCGAGGTACGCCGCCACTTCCGCGACTACACCTGGGCGGTCCGAGTGCCGCGGCGGCTGAAAGAGCTGCAACTGACCATCGGCCTCGCCATCGACCGGCTGTTCCAGCGACTGGGCCACGTACCGACGGCCGCGGAGATCGCCGCGGAACTCGGCGCCGACCCGGACGAGGTCATGCAGGCGCTGATCGCGCGCAACGGCTACCGCAGCTCCTCGATCGACGCCTGCCTCGACAATGACAACGACTACACGCCGATATCGCTACTGGACGCTCTCGGCGGTGAACAGACGGACTTCCGCATGGTGGAGGACCTCATGGCAGTGAAGCCGCTGATCGAGGCACTGCCCGAACGCGACCGCCAGGTGCTGATCATGCGATTCTTCGATACCCAGCCGCAGGTCCGGATCGCCGAAACCCTGGGCGTCTCGCAGATGCAGATCTCGCGCATCTTGTCCCGAGTGCTGAACTCGTTGCAAGAGCAGGCATTACGCGACTGATTGCCTTGATTCCCCTGCAGCGCAACATCGATGGGGCAGTCGGCATGGTGGCCTGGCGGCCGCTCCGGCACACCCTCGCGGCCATCGCGTGGACGCTGACCTTCGCGTACATGGCGGCCGAGCTCACGACCGCCATCGCCTGGAAGACGGGCTACAGCTTCCGCTACGACACCATCAGCGATCTCGGAGTCACCGCCTGCACGCCGAGCATGTGCTCGCCGCTGCATCTGCTCATGAACGCGACTTTCGTGGCGCTCGGATTGCTGACCATCCTGGGCGCCATCGGATTTCGCGACTACATCCCGCCCGGGCGGCGTCAGATATGGATCGTCGCGCTGGCGGTCGTCATCGGACTCAGTACCGCCGCGACCGGAGTGTTTCCCTCCAGCGACGGCATTGTCATTCACGGCCTGGCGGTGCTGCCCGCGCTCGTCTCCCGGCATATCGTGCTGATCCTGCTGTCGATCTGGCTGTGGAAACAGCGCCGCCTCGTCGCGGTCTGGTCGGCCGTGTGCGCCGCGGCGGGAATCGCCGGCACGGTGCTGCTCACGATCGGTCTGCAGGTCGGCATTTCCGAACGACTCGTGTTCTACCCGCTGCCGGCCTGGATGGCCGTCACCGGCGCTGCTGTGGGTTTGCACGCCCTGTGGAGAGCAATCTCACCGCGGTGGAACCCGGCGGAGCGCGTTCCGGTGTACGGGTAGGCTCAATAGGTGAAGCAACTAACCATCGGTGTAGTTGCGACCTCCCGCAAAGAGGACGAGCACCGACTGGCGATCCATCCCGCGCACTTCGACCGGATCGACCCAGGGCTTCGCGACCGCGTCTTCCTCGAGCACGGTTACGGCGACCGCTTCGGCTACTCCGATGAGCATCTGGCGCCCCTGGTAGGCGGCCATCGCACCCGCGAAGAACTCTTCGCCGAGTGTGACGTTCTGCTGCTGCCCAAACCGCTTGCCGAAGACCTCGAGAATCTCCGCGCCGGACAGGTCGTCTGGGGATGGCCGCACTGCGTCCAGGACGAGCGTATGACGCAGCTCGCCATCGACCGCGGGCTGACCCTGATCGCCTGGGAGGCGATGAATCACTGGACGAAGGAAGGCAACTTCAACGTCCATGTCTTCCATAAGAACAATGAGCTGGCCGGTTACTGCTCGGTCCTGCACGCACTGCAGCTGCGCGGATCCAGCGGGGACTACGGCCGGCGGATGCGTGCGGCCGTAATCAGTTTCGGCGCCACCGCCCGCGGCGCCGTGCGCGCACTCTCGGCGCTGGGAATCAGCGATGTCACGGTGCTGACGCAGCGCAGTGTGTCCGCGGTCGCCTCACCTTTCGCATCGGTGCGCATGCAGCACTTCGCGCGTGATCCCTCGAATCCCAGCCGCACGCTCGCGCTGAAAGCGCCGGAACCCGGACCGCTCGCGGAAATGCTGGCCCAGTACGACATTGTCGTCAACTGCATCCTCCAGGACACCGAAGAGCCGCTGATGTTCGTCATGAACGAGGATCTGCCGCTGTTCGCGCGCGGAACGCTGTTCGTCGACGTCTCCTGTGACGAGGGGATGGGCTTCGAATGGGCGCGGCCGACCTCGTTCACGGATCCGATGTTCACCGTCGGCGACGATCTGCACTACTACGGGGTGGACCACAGCCCGTCCTACCTCTGGAACTCGGCCACGTGGGAGAACTCCGAAGCGCTGCTGGAGTATCTGCCGATCGTGATGTCCGGCTCCGATGCCTGGGACGGCAACGAAACCGTCCGGCGCGCAATCGAAATCCGTGAGGGCCGGGTGCAGAACCTTCGGATTCTGTCCTTCCAGCGGCGGGCCGCGGCGTATCCCTACGCGGTCGCCTGACGGTCAGGTGTCGTCCGGAGTCGTTGCGGCGGAAAGCAATCGCTCCGCCAGCGTGCGGCAGCGACTCCGGAGTTCCGGCGGATCGAGTATCTCGAAATCGTGGCCGAGCAGGATCATGTGCATGAGTACGGAGTCGAGGTTATCGGCGCCGCTGATCACCTCGCAGCATTCGGTCCCGTGTGGCCGGACGACAGCCGCCGATGCTGGAATCTGTTCGCGCACGATGTCACTCGGGGCATGCACCAGGAAGCGCGCCTGTTTGCTGTAGACCCGGCTCGCCACGCCCTCCTGTACGTGCGCGGCGGCGTCGGGCGCCGCGCGCGGGCGGAAATGCCAAGTGCGGGAAGACACCTCGGTCATTCTGTCGACGCGGAAGCTGCGCCAGTCATCGCGATCGAGGTCGTAGGCGAACAGATACCAGCGGCGGTCCGAGGCGACCAGGCGGTAGGGCTCGACCCGCCGCCGGGTGCTCCCGGAGGGATAGTCGAAGCCGATCTCGACCTCGTCGCGGCACGCCCGGGCCAGAGTCATGAGCACCTCGGGATCGACCAGCGCGCGGCCACCGCTGAAGGATTCGACCGACCCGGACAGCGCGCGCACCTCGTGCCGCAGCCGAATCGGCAATACCTGGTCGAGCTTGGTCAGCGCCCGCAGCGCGGCATCGCCGGCCCGCGCGACCGCACCACCCGCACCGGCCAGCAATGAGACCGCGGTGGCAATCGCCTCCTCGTCATCGAGCAGCAGCGGCGGCAACTCCTGCCCCGGCCCGAGCCGATATCCGCCGCCGACACCCTGACTCGCGTGTACCGGATAACCGAGCGCCCGCAGCCGCTCGACATCGCGCCGGACCGTGCGCGGCGTGATGTCGAGCCGCGCGGCGAGCTCCGGCCCGGTCCAGACCTGACGCTGCTGCAGCAGCCCGAGCAGTGTGAGCACCCGCTCCGTCGTCCCGCGCTCAGCGCCGTCGTCCATATCGCCCACATTGCCAGAAATAGCGGACCGATACTGTCCGCAATTGATGTGAGGGTGGCTGCATGGACATCGACGAACTCGACTGGAACCGGACACTGCGCGAGCAGTTCGAGTTCCACTGGAACCACCAGCTCCGGGCCCGCCTCGACGGCCTCGCCGACGACGAATACTTCTGGTCACCCGTGCCCGACGCCTGGAGTGTGCGCCCGCGCGGCACCTCGACAGCGCCCATGCAGGCCGGCGCCGGCGACTTCACCGTGGATTTCGGCTACCCCCAGCCGATTCCCGCCCCCTTCACCACCATCGCCTGGCGCCTCGGCCACGTCATAGTCGGCGTACTCGCCACCCGCAACGCCGCCCACTTCGGCGGCCCCGAGGTCTCCTACGAAACCTGGAAGTACGCCGAGACCGCATCCACCGCACTCGACCAACTCGAGGAACAATTGGACCTCTGGCTGACCGGAGTCCGCAGCCTCGGCGAACCCGGCCTCCAGGTCCGGGTCGGCCCGAAAGAACCCTTCCCGGACCTGCGCATGTCCGATCTGGTCCTGCACATCCACCGCGAACTCATCCACCACCTGTCCGAGGTCTGCCTCCTCCGCGACCTCTACCTGCACACGAACCCCAGCGCCCATGGAGAGAACCGATGACCGAAAAGCCCATCCACCTGGACCCCGCGGAACTCCACTACAACCCAGCCTTCACCCAGGGCGTGATCGCCCCCGCCGGCCGCACCCTCTACGTCGGCGGCCAACTGGGCACCGACAGCACCGGCGCCGTGCTCGAAGGCATTGAGGCCCAAACCATTCAAGCCATGAAAAACGTCCTGACCGTCCTCGCCGCCGCAGGCACCGGACCCGAAAATGTCGTCAAACTCAACATCTACCTCGTCGCGGGCGTCGATGTACAGGCGGGATTCGCTGCCTCCCAATCAGTCTGGGGCAACCACCGCACCGCCATCACCGTCATCTCCACCGCCACCCACGCCCGCCCCGGCGTACTGGTAGAGATCGACGCCATAGCGACCATCCCCGAATAGGACAAAACCAACAGAGACCACGATCCGCATGGTGATACCGAACCTCGGGCAGGCAACGCCCGAGGTTGCACCTACAACAATCCCTAGCCGTTTGGCTCCGTCGTGGTGTGGGTACCACTGAACCTGGCGACTACGTCGCAGGTCAGGGTGGAGAGGCGCCCCCGGCAGGAATCGAACCTGCGACCTAGGGATTAGAAGTTCCTACCCTTGGAACACTGTTCTGACCTGCATTGATGCAGCTCGTGGGGGAGCGAAACCCCAAAATCCCTAGGTGAGTTAGCCGAGGCTTCCTGATCTTGAAAAATCTTTACGGCCAAAAGGTTTCGCTTCCATCATCGCACTTGAACGAGTCGTGCCGTCGACACAGTGATCGTCATCGCCGCGCCCCAGATTCGAACCCTGCTTGTACGAGACAGTCGACGTTATCGAGCCGACTCCATCGCGTGCCAGATGCAGCCCAAGACCGCTGGTGTGTCAAACCAGTGCAAGGCTTAACCAGCCCTGACCGCGAAGACCTGCCAGCTTGGGCTTGAAACCCTGCAGATCAGGAGCTTTTGCGATTCTTGATACTGGACATAGTTGGACTCGGAAATCCACCTCTAGACATCTGTCTGCCCCAAATTTGCCCCACGCCAGACAACCTCCTGCCCCACGTTTCAAGCCGGAGGGATTCCCCGAGGAAACAGACCCTCGGCATGAAGTGGCATTCAACCTCGGGTGAACCGCTATTCAGCCCTGACAAGGGCGTGACAACCGGCCGCCGAGGCTTCAACGGCGTGGCCGCCCTTCCTGTCGATCGTGATTCGACTCGACTGGAGGTCAAACGGGCCGTACTCGTCGCCTGCGCTGCCCAGTGGCGTCCATTTTACTTCAAATAGTGCGCTGTATTGTCGCCGAAATCGAACACACGAAACCTATCCTTGTTGGGGGCGAGTTGCGATCCCATGCCCAGCATCGTCCAGAAAATATTCTTGGAGCCAATCTGCCTTAGAAATACGAGGTTCACAACTTCACGCACACTGATACCTGAATCCAACATTCCCGACGAAACCGCAACCCGGGGCATTTCGTCGATATTTCTGAATCTGTCAATAACTTCCGGCGCATACGCCGTAGTTGAGTTAATTGGAAGTATGAAATCATGCTCCATTTCCGGATAGTTCAACCGGAACCGACGAGCGATCATTTCCGCATGACGGATACTTTGAGCAAAGATTATAGTCTTTCCTACTCGGCCATCTTCTGCACGCATGCCATCGTTCGTTAGAACGCTCAAAGCGGCATCGATAGCCTCCTCACTCATAATCTGTCCGGCTGATCCTCTGTCCCAATGTGGCCCAATCTGGACTTTGACAAATTCGGGACCAACAAGATAGCCATCTCTTATCGCGTCATCGAATCCGTAGCTGGCCGTTAGATCACCGTACCGAATATCGAATAGCTCACGAATATTTCCATCCAAACCATCCGGAGGGCTGGACGTAAATCCCACTACCAACGCATCAAAGTAGTCTATTAATTTCTGATAGGGACGTGTGCCGACCGCCGCGATATCATCAATAACTATCAGGTCGAAGAACCCGTGGCCGTAGCCACTAGACCCTGCTTCATCATCGGGCGGCACTAGAGATGCGAACTTGTGAGGCGCTGCCACAAAGACACATGCATCTGATTCCTCGCGTATTTCGGTTGAAATTGAAATATCCGAAAGGTGCATACGCAGGATCTCCGAAATCTGGTGTTCAAGCATCTTTCGATGCGTGAGTACCAGAACACGCCTTGCCCAGCCTGCGCGAAAAAGAATATCAATCAGAGCTACGCTCGTCAGAGTCTTCCCGGAACCAGTCGGCATGCTTACCAGCGCCTTGCGCCTGCCTTGCTGATCAAAGGCGGTCAGAACCGCACGCACTATGCTGCTTTGATGTCTTCTTAGGGAGAGATTTTCAGCTACAACAGCATCATTCAAACTACGCTGATTCGAGCGCAAATCAATCCTACGGAGCAACTCTTCTTTTGTAAGGAAGCCGCTAATTCTACGAGGAGAAGCAGATATCTCGTCCCAGATAAATACTTCGCTGCCGTTCACGCAGAATAGAAAAGGTCGTCGACTAGATCGGTTCTCAAACTCGCGGCCATATGTTCGCAATTGCTCGAACATGATATTCAAATTGGACTTGCCAGACTTAACCTCGACAAGGGCGAGCGGTTTATCGGTATTGTCCCATAGCACGTAGTCGATGAAATAGGATTCTGGACCCTTACTCCTTTTTATCCTGTAATCTCGGCTTATCGTGGAGGTATCTATCCAGCCCGTTTCCGCAAGAAGTAGCTCGAACAAAACGTTTGACTCTACCTCAGCGCCCGGTTTACCCATCTGTTGGGTCAATGCAGCATCCACGGATGGGTATTTGAAAATTCTAGAATCCGAGGCAAGCGTATCGGTCATCGACGCTTTTGTAGACAGCCTTCCCGATTCGACCGTTTGGGAAATGTCAACATTATGCAAATTTGCCGAGCTCGAAAATGAGGTATCGAAAGCTGCTTCTCTATCCAGCAATTCGCCATAGTTTGATGAACTAGCACGGGAAAACCATTTCAATACGTCAAAGAGTGCTTCAATGGTGGTCAGTGCATCATCCAAACGAAATATCCGCGAACTATGTGCAGCCTCGCTTCCGCTCCGATAGATACTCTTTGCAGTCGATGCCACCCCATCCGGAATAGCGCCATTGCTAACAAGCCATGAAATAAGGGCAGACGTAGAGTTGCCGGTGAAAGCCTCCTCGTAGCCAGTAGCCTTCCCAAGCCACAGCATTGTCATTTCCAATGTCGATCGACAATACACACATGAGATTTTGGGATCGACCTGCACAAACTTCTCTGCACACAGTGCTTGATAGTAAATTTCCGGCCACTCTTTCTCAAGAAACCAGAAATTCGATTGTACGGAATGTTCTTGAGCAACAACGACAGTTCGTTCTGACGAATTTTTCAGATTGACAGGCTGGTCACGTAATGCCCACAGCCAAGCCTCAGTTCCAGACGTACCGTACGCTGCCGTGATCTCCACTCGATTACTTGAAGCGCTATCGGGCAGGAGGAGCCAGTTCGGGGAAACATCTAGTGCGAGAGCAAGGGCGACGAGGTCATCAACGTCAACTCGTCGCTGACCCTTCTCAATCTTTGCCAATGCGGACAAGTCGATTGGTCTGCCGAGTTCCGTCAGCCTGTCCGCCAATTGGTTCAAAGTGAGCCCATGCGACTGCCGCAGCTCCCGCAGCCTTACACCAAGCCGTAAACCACTAGGCCCCATGGCCCCAACTTGCTTTGCCATGACACCAACCATAACGCTGTTGGCGAAAATCGACAACCCGACGCGCAAAAATGTCTGACTTGACCAAACCCCCCGGTGGGGGGAGGCTATCGGCGGTGAGGACGGCGAAGCTGAAGCCGAAACGGCAACGGCCCCCTGCGGTAACAGGGGGCCGTCCTCGTCACGACCGTGCAGATTGGGCAGGAAGGACGAGGATGTCAACAGTAGCGGGCTCCAGCAGTCACCAGGGCGATGGGCCTAGCGGTGACCCGGGAGACAACGCCGGATCATTGATCTCGCTCCGATCGATGGTGATCATCGGACTATCGATGCTGGTTGGGTTAACCGCTGGCGCGGGTGCCGGCATACCTGCTGGACTCGGAGTTGCGGCTCTGCACGGGCCAACATCTGGTGTGCTGGTCGGGCTGATCTCAGGCGCAGCCACGTCAGTTATCACCGGATTGGCTGTTGCACACCGCCTTCATACGCTCGTCAGTCGCAGCCCTTCTTAGGGGTTGGTATTCAGAGCAATAGTTACCTACATCCTGCCATGCGGAACACTCCGTTACCGGGCCGGTGGAAGTAGGAGCGGAGTCCGCGCTGTGACATCGATGGCGCGGACTCCTTCTGCATTCAATCGGGCAGGTTTTCGAAGAGCGCTGACACGGAGTCGGCGGAGTTCCTTTCGTCGTCGCACCGAAACCTGTTTGCGCAGAGGCCACAGTAGATCGGCCCATCATTGAGCGTGCTGCGCGAAACGCGAATCTTACGACCACAGCCACATTCTGCCGGCAGCCCGTTGTTGGACTTGCGTCCGCTCTGCCGAACTGGCTCGCGCCGCCGGTAGGCCACCAAGGCGAAGGTCAACTCATCTAAATCTTCTCGGTACAGTTCCCGGGTCTGGTCCGGCACAGTGGTGACCGACCATCCGAGTTTCGGGTGCTGTTCGAGGACAAGCCCAAGTTCCTCACCTAGGGCGCGGTAGCGCTCGTTGTGCCAACGGCCCTGTCGGCTGGTGTCTTTGATGCCGCGGATGACCGCGACACCATGGCCGGCCTTGTGCAACAGGGTGCCGAGCACGTCGACCGCGCCCCTCTGGAGTCCTTCCCCGCCGATGAACAGCTCATGTAGCTCGTACTCACCGCGTACCCATCGGTCCGGCGCAAAGTGCCCGAGCGTGAGTTCGCTGCCACCGGTCGATCCAGACCCCACTGTGAGCACCACGTCAGGCACGTCGGAATGATGGGATCGGATTGCCGCCCACGCATTTTCGAGCGCGGCGACCAATAGGCCGGTGATGGTGTCGGAGTCGGTCATGGTCTCCGGGTCCTTCCGAAGAGTCTTGACACGTACGTGTCAACCTGCGGCCCAACGGTTTTGACACGTACATGTTAGCGGAAAATGGAGTCCCGGGAGAGCGTCGATTCCCTGGGCGTGCGCCGCGCTCTCGCCGGGGCAGGCTGCCCTTGGCCTGCCCCGCAACGCCTGCTCACCGCGCCGTAGTACCTCCCGATTCCAGTGGACGCGCCGACCGAATTTCCTGCACCGGACTGGTGGGTGATCACTTGGCCGCACGGGGAAATTCGGTCGAGTGGGCGCGCGGCCTCTGGAATCGCTGGAGGGGCGGCGCGGTTAAGATGCGGCGCGCGCCCAGGGTATCCCCGACCGCCGCAGTATTACCGGGCCACGCTCGCCACCGGGGCCAGGAACGAAACCTTGGACACCGGACCGGACTACGCGCTCCGTACGCCACCACGCACTCAACCGGCAGCTTCGCACCTTCGTTACCCGACGCCACCACCTACCCAACGGCAACGCTCTGCACCCAACGCAACCTACTTCTTTTACTTCTCCTGAAAATTCTTACTACTCACTTTCTCCTACCTTCCCGCCCTCTCACTACTCACTTCTTCACTCTCAGAGGACAGCAAATACACATTGTTGGGTGTATTTGCTGTCCTCTGAGAGTGAAGAACCTTTCCCCAGGTCAGAGGGCGGGAAGGTAGGAGACACGCCTGCACAACCTGGACACCGAGATGACCGGCATTTACCCACCTCGCGCAGCAGTGCGCGGGGTTATGCCGACCTTTGACACGCCAGGGGTACCGCCCGTGCCACGTTTTTGCCCGGCGTATGCCGCACCGGATATCTCGGTGACGCCCGGCGTGTCGCGTGGTTCGGGGACGCGGCGGACCCGGTGCCAGTTGGCTGTTCGAGCGCCTGTCACCTTCAGGGGCGGGGTGGGGGTGCGCGATGTTACGGGTGCCGCCCCTCCAGCGATTCCAGGGGCCGCGCGCCCACTCGACCGAATTTCCCCGCGCCCCATCATGATCACCCACCGGCCCGGCACAGGAAATTCGGTCGGCGCGTCCCCCAGAATCGGGAGGTACTGCGGCACCCACAGCGGGCAGATAAGCGGGCAGGCGGGGCCTGCCCGCCTTCTCCACGCACCCCCACCCCACCCCGTTCGAACCGCTGAAGTTCACCGGGATCATCGCGTCCGGTATCCGCGGCACGGGGTCGCCTGGTAGAAACAGGCACGGAGCCCGTGCCTGGTAGAAACAGGCACGGACTCCGTTTTTTGCTATTCAGTTGTGTCCGGATCGGTCAGCCGAACAAGGCCAGCTGGTTCTGGTGGGCTCTTCGGTCGCAGTCCTCGCGGTATGCCTTTGCTAGTCGCTGCGCCTTGGTCTTCGAGATATCGAAGTCCACGGCGATCGTGACCCACGTGCGGCCCCGCTCGTACTGCTCCTGAAGTTCCCGCCCGAGCGCCAGTTCCCGGCGGCTGACCGGCTTACTGGTTCGGGCCATGGTCGACACCACGACTCACGTCGTAGGGTCTGGTGATGCCGCAGTCGATGCATTCCTCGTTGAATTCATCTACCGCACGGCGGTTGTGGTGCTCACACTCCGTTGAGTAAGCATCATCTCGCTGGCATTCCCCATCGCCCGGACATCCGGCTTCTTCGCAGGCACTGCACAACACCGGGGTGAACAGATCTCCGACCACGATGTCGAAGCAGTCCCGGCACGCACAGAACCAATACCCCGATGTGCAGGTCATGAGGACCATTGCTCCCGCGGTTGGTTGCCGTGGCAGCGCACCCAGGCTTCCGGGATGAACCCGCCGAAGGTGAGCCACTGGTCCAGCGCGGCGACGGTCTGGGCGAGGTCGATGAGGATGCGGGCTGCGTCGTTGCAGTCGTAGTCCCTCTTCCACATGCCGAGTTCGTCGTATTGCTTGATCAATTCGCGGATCTCGTTCAGCGCCTTGTCCGGGTCCATCACCGCCGCCTTGCGGACGAGGGTGTCGGGCACCGGTCGTGTTGGGTTTGGAGCGCACCCAGGTCCCATTGCAGGCACTGCACCTGATCGAGCAGTTCCTTGCATCGGTCCCGGGAATCGTCACGCTCCCTGATCAACTCGGCGATATACACCGCGACCGCGGTCGCATCCCGAACAGCGAGGGTGCTGTCCTCGCGATGCTTCCCGACTTCCAGGGCCTCTGTGATGGCCATCAGCAGATCAGCGGCGTCCTTGCGGTCCGGTTGCACCGTGACCACCCGGAACTTGCCGTCGAGGTTGTAGAGGAACGTGAATCGAAACACCTCACGCGACTCCATCACCGCCATCAACTGATCGGTGTCCGGGGTGAGCGGATTGATCGATACCATCACGCCACTCCTTCCGGTCCGCGTGTGGCGGACTGGTTTTCCTGTGCCGCAACTCGTTCGAACGGGGACGGAAGCCCGTACTTCTGGGCGTCGCGAACCCATGCCGGCGCGGGCGAGGAACCATCGTCATTGATGGAATCCTGGTCCTCGACCTCGTTGTCGATGCCGCTGTGGTTGCTTTCTTCGAACTCGGTGATGGCCGCAGTCAGGTTGTCCCGCAAGGTGCGGGCCTCGCTGACCGTCAGATCGGCCAATACTCCTTCGAAAGAAGCGATCTTCCAACGGATTTCGATGTCACCGCGAATATCGGACTCCGACAGGAGCTCGACCTTGGCATCGGGCATGTTGTGCCAATGCGTGTTGAGACTGCCGTGTCCTCCAATGCCGTTCTTACCGTTGGATGCTGCGCGTGCGTCGGTGCTCAGATACGCCATGATCAGGCCATCCCTTCCGGCATGGTCACCGCGTCCGCGATGGCGTTGTTGAACATGTCCCGCAAGCTCATTGCTTGCACCGGGGACATCGCCATCATCATCGGTTCGTGGTCACCGGCACGGACGCCGAACATGACACTGTCGACTACCTCGTCGTAGCAGACATAGAACTCCATGCACATCACACTGAACTGCAACCCGCGGTCGCCATTGCCGTCGTCGCTGCCGTTGGTGTAATCGAAGAGGTTCCGCATGATCACGCCACCTCCTCCGGACTCGGCGCGGACGTCGCGTACGGGTCATCACTGGCCACGCCGCTCGGACCCGCCTTGCCTGCCTGGCCACCACCGTTGCGGTTGCCCGCGAGGGCAGTCCGCTTGATGGGCTTGGCCACCGCGTATTTCAGCGACACCCCGATCTCATCGGCGACCAGCTCGACAACCGTGCGCTTGACGCCCTCACGGTCCTCGTACGTACGCTGGCTCAACTTCCCGGAAACGATCACCCGAGATCCCTTGGACAGGGATTGGGCAACGTTTTCGGCGGCATCGCGCCACATCGTGCATCGTAGGAACAGCGCGGGGCCGTCCTTCCACTGGTTCGACTGGCGGTCGAATACCCGTGGTGTTGATGCGACCGTGAAGTTCACGACCATGTGCCCGCCGGTAATCTGGCGCAGCTCAGGAGTGTCGGTCAGATTACCGACGACGGTCAGGGTAGTTTCACCGGACATTGTTCTCACTTCTCCAAATCGGTTTTGGTTGTGTCCGTTGCTAATTGGTTGTCCGAAACAAATTCGGATCGGTAGGGGAAACATGAATAGGGTTGGGGTGTCAGCCGATTCGGCTGCGTGGGTGCGGTCGTGGCGGTGGATTCCTTTCTGGTGTTGTTGATAAAAACTCGGGGCAGACAGTCGGCAGCGCTGGTCACTGCTCGGCGTCCATCTGCGCGATATAGGGCACGTCCGGCGGCTCCGCCTCGGCCTGCTGCGGATGCTCGGCCGTCACGGTCTCGGCTTCGGCGTGCATCCCGGTATGCGGACCGGCTTCCGCCTCCGCATGCTGCTGTTCCTCGACACGGGGACCGGACGGCGATTGCGCGGCGGTAGCGTGGTTGCGGGCCTGCTGGGTCTTGCGAGGCGCGGCATGACCATTGGAAGAGGCTGTGGCCGTATTGGTTTCGCGGGGAATGATTTCCTCGATCCGCTCCTCCAGCCGCGCGAGGCGACCGGCCAGCTCGTCGAAACGCTGGATGTTCTCGCGGCGCAGTGCTGCTACATCCGGCCCCTGCACCTGAGTGCCCGCACTCGCGGTCTCGGTCGCGGTGAGCTTCTCCCGGTGCCGCACGACCTTGTGTTCGCTGACCGCGGCAGCATGGCGGGCACGCACCGCCTCATTACCGGCCACCGGTTCGAACACATTGCGGGCCACCGGTTTCGCCGGATCGGCGTCGACCTTGTCGAGGGTCTGCACCACCTGACCGCGCTCTTCGGCGGTGAGGACGGTCTCGTGGATGGTGTGCTCCACACTGGCCCGCAACCCCGACAGGTACGCGGTATCGCGGGCTTGTTTCTCTGCACTAGCTCCTGCGGCGGCGCGGGCGGCCGCGGCTTTGGATTCGCGCTGATAGTCCTGGGCGCGGGCCTGGTACCACTGCTGGGTCGTGTCGACCTGGTAGGTGTAGAGCTTCTGGGCTTCGCGGGCTTCGGCGTGCACCTGTTTCCACTGCGCCCGGCTGAGGCGGACTGATCCGTCGTGGGTGGCCTTGTTGAGCTGTTGCAACAGTTGGAACAGCAGCGTTGCCAGCTGTGGCCAGCTTCGTGCGATTTCGTCAGTTTCTTTACCGGACATTGCCATTCGGTCACCGCCGAAGATGGGAGTGCGTTCATTGCTGGGCATGGGATTTGGTTCCTTTCTGGATGGGTTATGCCGTTGCTGCGGCGGCTGGATTGCGGTCACGGGCGGCGCGCCAGACGCGTATGCGGGCACGCAGTGGACGGGAGTGTTCGAAGGCGAACCGCGATCCGGCCCCGAAGGCGGTAGTTCCGAAGTCGCGCAGTGTGTTGAAGGTGGTGGCCCAGTCGGGGCGGCCCACGCTGATCCAGATGCCGTAGCCGATCCAGCCCGCCAGCCACCACAGCAATGGCATGGTGGCCGCGGCCGGAGCGCCGGACTCAGAGATCAGCCACATCAGCGGCACTACGACCGCTATCGCAGTCAGAGCGGCGCGGGCATTACGGACCGTGCGCCATGCTCGGGTCGTCCATCTCGGGCGGATCAGGTCAGCCGCGGTGAGACCGGAGGACTCCATGAGCTCTTGCAGCTCCCCGTCCCAGTCGATGCTCTTGCCGTTGTTGGTCATGCGAGGACTCCTTCGTGGTTGTCGTGGTGGTTGGTGTCGAGCGCGGCCAGCCAGCCGGGAACCGGGACGCTGGGATCGGTGGCCGCTGTGTCCACTTCGCTGCCCTCGGGGGTGTCCAGGGTGTTGTCCGCGTGGCCACGGACCGGCTGTTCGTTGTCCGCCCCGGTGGCCACATAGCGGCGCACTGTCCGCTTGCTGACCGCGAGCTCGGCCGCGATACGGCCATGGGTCCACCCCTGCGCGTGGAGCTCCTGCGCCCGTGTCCGCCGGTTGTCCACCTCCGTGTCCACCGCCACGGCAGTCGTGTCCACCTGTCCGGCAGCGGATTCGGGGTGTCCAGTCACCGTGGCCACTGCCTCAGCGGTGGGGCGGACCGGCGGTGTGAGGGCTTCGATCTGGGTGGTTAGTGAAACCTCCCGGGGAACAGCTTGTTTCGGATTGAGAGTTCGAATCGGGCGCACGGCGGTGGTGTTCACCCTGGATCGGCCGATTGGTGTGGTGGCGGTGTCGGTCGGGGTCATCGACAGCAGCGCGAACCCGCACACCACCATCAGTCCATCTAGGGTGAGCGGCCCGAATTCGGCAGCGGGGTGCCCGTATCCCCAGGCCAGCAGCACATCTCGGACGTGCCCGTAAGAGATGACCGCTGAACCGAGTGCGACCGTGCCCGCTCCGCCGAACCGGGCTATCGCCCATGCGGGGCCGCGCCGCCATTGCGCGCGGGCGAGTACTTCGATGCTCAGCAGCAATCCGATCGGCCAGGCTGCCGCCCCGATTCGGGCCGCGATCACCAGCGCCAAGCTCGCGGGCATATGGACACCGGGCAGGAAGGTGTGCAGGACATTGGTGGCCACCGAGGTCAGGGACCCGAACACGAACCCGGTCCGTGCGACTCCTCGGCCTCGGGGTGGGGCGATCGGCGTGCTCATCGTGTCCATCCCCTGTCCGCCTCGTTGTCCGTGTCGGTAATGGGGTTGTCCGCCTTGGTGTCCGGGGTGGCCACGGTCGTCTGGGCGGGTTGTCCGGGGTGGCCATCACGGTGGACACCGTTGTTGTGGTGTCCGCTCTGGGTGGCCACGTAGGCGGCCACCGAGCGCAGGTAGTCGGTCATGCCGCACCGTCCTGGTTTTCGTCGAACCCGATATCGGCGCGGCGCGCACGCCCGGAATCCAGATCCCGGACCGCTTTCAGTGGCACCCGGGCCTTCGTGTTCCTGGCCCATCGCTGCGGGCGCGGGTCCGCCGGCAAGGGCGAGAGTTCGTCGGGGTCGACCGGGATGATGTGGGCCCATTGGGCTTTGAGGGCGTGCACCCACACCACGTCACCGACACCGAATTCCGCGAGCCGGTTCGGATCGATGAAGAAGGTTTCGCGGTTACCGAGAGTGCCTTCGTCACCGACCTTGCCGCCCTTGGCATGCCGGGTGTTCTCGGTGACCGGCCGTGACCCGAACACCTCCGAGACCTTCCCCGCACCTTCCAGGGCCATCAACAGGGCGCCGGAGGGGCACGATTCCAGCAGGCGGCGGCGTTCATCGGGGTTTGCCCGAGCCCGAATTGGTTCTGGGCGGCGAAGAACGCCACCACACCCATCCCCAACAGCCGTTCGGCGATATCGAACTGATTGATGCCACCGGTCTTGTCGGCCACCGCCGACATCTCATCGATGATCAAAACGATCTGCCGGTCATGCTCACCACACGCGAACTGGGCAATGAGTGTGGTCAGTGCGGCGACCTGGGCGCGGGCGTTGTCTCCGCGGACCGTGCCGGGCACGGTCGCATAGATGACATCGAAGGAATCCAGGGGGCGCCCGCCGTCGAAGCCCTCGCCGATCGCGGCGAAGATGTTGCGGAACTTGCCCGACACGTCCCCCACCGCGGGCGGCTTGGACTGCTCCAGGGCATCGATCTCGTTGAGGATCGAGTCGTGGTCCTTCCACGCCTCCTTCAGGTAAGCGACCGAAAGCCGGTCCAGGAACTCCTGTTTCGAGCGCGGTTTGCCCTCCGGTGCGGTGACCGCGAGCTTGGTGACGCGGACCCGGTTCTGTTTGAAGTGCTCCTCACCCAGGTTGCTGGATTGCACCGGGTTGATCATCGATTCGAGGGTGGCGCACATGTCCTCGACATTCATCGACCACAGATCGAGGCGATTGGTTATGGGCCACAACGCAATCCGGCTAGGAGTAACTCCGAGCCGGGCGGCGATCCGCACCACCTGACGGCCGGTTTGTAATCCGGGTTTGCCGCCTTTGCAGTCCACGAAGATCAGCAGCGGGCGCTTCTCCCCGGTCCGCACGTAGCGGTGCCAGTAGGCGCAGTACAAGCCGGTCCCGAGCCGTACCAGGGCGGTGGTCTTGCCTGCCTTCTGCGATTTGCCCAGCACCACCATGTGCCCGAGCCCCTCGATCGGCAGCTCCAACTTCGACCCATGCCGATCGGCCATCTGCGTGATCGTGGTCGACTGCGTCGCGTCGGTCCGCTCCGACAGCGGCCCGAGCACCACCTTCGCCTTCAGCCAGCCCGTTACCAGCGGCGCACCATATTTCGCGGCACGGCGCGCGGCAGCGGCCTTGCCCAATTGCTGGCGTCGTTGCAGGCGGCGGGTCTTCCACGGCGACCCGATGCCCTCGGTCCCGAGCCGGGACAGGAACCGTGCCCGATACAGCGCCGCACCAGCCCAGGCGAGCGGCAGGCACCCGGTAATCATCGCGATCATCGCTCCCGAGCCGGGGCCGGAGCGGGCGAACACCGTGCTGCCCTGCCACCACAACACAAGTGGTGCGAACCAGGAGTTCGCCACCCACATCGCCGCGACCGGCAGCACCAGCGCACCGAGCCCGTAGTTGCGGACCTGCCGCGCCTCCCACCGCCGCCAACCAGCGAACAGATTCATGCCCACGGCCAGCACCACCACGAACGCAAGCCCGAGTAGGGCGATACCCAGGGTGGCGAACACTTCGCCGACGCTGGAGATATGGAGGTGCCAGTTCGGTGCGTGCCAGCCGTTCGGCAGAGTCGCATTCTGGAACTGGCCCGGCGAATGCTGTTCTCCAGGAACCGTACTCACCGCAATAGGGGCTGGTGGTTGCGCGATCGCCGTGACCGGCATCGTCGGCACCGGGACGGTCGTCGGCACCGGCGCGGCGGTGGTGCCGCAGTCGTCGGGAGTGATCATCGGAACACATCCGCTCATCGCTGGCTCACCCCCTCGGGTGGAACCGCCCTGAGCAGGTCCTCCAACATGGCCCGGATGTCTTCCGCGGGCATTGAGCACCAGTCCCGAGAATCTCCGTTGGGCCACAACCCGATTCGCTCCGGGCTCACCCCCGAACGGCTCAGGGACTCCGCCACCCGGCGCACGATCCGTGCCGGGGGTTCACCGCCCGCAGGGTCCACGAAGATGATCAGTGGCTGTCTTTCGCTCGTCATGTCACCGCACTCCCTTCTTCGCCAAAGTGGCGTCCAGGTCATGGATTTCAAGATTCGGCAGGCTCTCCATGCCTCGCTTGTGCGCGATACGGGTCGCAGTGCCTTCCACCGCGCGGCGCAGGGTTTCCCCGCGGACGAAGTACAGGACGCCGGCCAACTCGTGCCGGTCCGCCGCGTCAAGGGCCGCGGTCATGGCTGCCGCCAATCGGCCTGACCCGCGCTTGCGGGAGAGTTCGACCTCGATCGCCCAGACCTTGTCCGGGTCGGTGAAGTCCTGGAACCAGGCATCATGAATATGGCCGTTGGGCTGCCCGGGATCGGAATTGAGATGCCGGTACAGCAGGCGCTCGCTGGTCCAGACCTCCGGATCGGTCTGCATCCCGGTCAACGCCAACCGCAACTCCGTCACCGCGGTCATGTGCGCCGCCGTCGACGGGCGCGGCCGCCACTCACCAGGATCGAAATCCAGGTAACCCCAAGCGGTTTCGCGAGTCGGGTAAATGACCAGCGGGCCCTGCGGCACCACCTCGACATCGTCGAAGTGTGTCGAGTGCCGCCACGGCCCCGGCGATCCGTAATCCAGGCGCGTCAGGTGAACCTGCCCGGACTCCTTCAACCGGCGCGCCATAGTGTGCGCACCCCGCATACTGCGCCCGGTGGCGGTCGCCATCGTCGTGACGAACATCCCCCGCTCCTGGCACAAGAACTCCAAGAACCGGGTCTCGTGCGGCTGCTGACGAAACTCCGGCACGCTCACCGCGTCACCGCCACACGCGGGCACCCAGCAGGCCACAGGGCAACCTGCGTCGACTCCGGTGCAGGGCACGCCACCACCGTCACCGGCTGCGAAGCATGCCGACCGAACAGCAGGACACCGCAGTACATCCCCACGGCGAACGCGAACACCAGAAAGAACAACCCGAACACGATCTGCGGTGACACCGGCACAGCCGTCCGGGTCTGCGGCTCGAACATAAAGTAGTCGCCGTTCATCGCCGACCACCTCGCCGCTTGTGCCCGAATGGGTTTGAGAAGGTCCAGACCAGACCCGCGACTCCGAGTAGCAGCAGCGCCACCAGCATTAGAACCGCCAGTTGGGGTACCAAGGCGCCAACGATCAGAACAGCGGCGAGTATCAAGAGCGAGGTTCGAATCATGCTGCATCACCACCGTTGTGCTGCTTCCGGCAGTTCCTGCGTCGCCGCGCTTGTACTGACTTTCGGCTGAGCCGCAGGTAGTGCTCTTTCCGTGCGTGCTCGGCCCGAAATGCCCGTTCATCTGGGGTCAGCAGCCCATCGGGGTCAACCGCACGTTCGAACTTGTCGAGTAACGCCTTGCGCGCGTTGGCAGTTCGCGCGGCTCGATCCTTCGTCTGTGCCCACGATGCGTGGGCTGCGATCCTTGCTTGCAGTACTCGATCGCCCTTGTCCTGAGTCACGTCTTTCGCCTCCGATCAGTTCCTTTGGGAATCTCCGAGCGAGCCATGTACTCGCTTGTGTCACAAGGAAACTGGATTGGGCATGGACGGCATCACCGTCGAACGGGACTTGTAGGGACGTCTGAATCGGCCTAAACTCGTCCCTAGAAATCCCTCCAGGGAGGTGGGGCTGTGACGAATGACCGGCTGGAAGATTCACTGCTGAGCAACGGTTTTACTCCGGAGAGTGCGGCATCTGCGATCGGCGTAGACGCGAAAACCGTTGAGCGATGGATCAATAAGGGTCGGACGCCGTACCCGAAACATCGCCGTGCGCTCGCGGCTCTTGTCCATGAGACCGAGAACTACCTCTGGCCTGATGCCATCGATGCCGAACGGCGGACGGAACTAGCCGAAGCTGAAGTGATCAAGGTCTATCCGCATCGGAGTGTGATCCCGGCAGATCTGTGGTCCCGGCTTCTGCGCGATTGCTCCGAGCGCATCGACGTGTTGGTCCTGGCGGGTTTGTTCCTTGCTGAAGAACCGGCCTTCGCCAAGATCATCAAAACAAAAGTGCGCCAGGGGCTCTCAGTGCGGATGCTGTTCGGTGATCCAGTGGCGGACGAAGCCTCAAAACGGAGCGGTGAGGAGAGTCTTGCGGTCGGTACGGTGCCCGCTCGAATCAGGAACGCGCTCGCCCTCGTGGAGCCATTAGGCGATGTGGATGGTGTCGAGATTCGATTCCATGGCACGACGCTTTACAACTCGATCTTTCGATTCGATGATGAAATGATCGTGAATATGCACGTCTTCGGACTGCCCGGTGCCTACGCTCCGGCGCTGCACCTGCGCAGACTGGCGACTGGCGACCTGTTCGAGACGTACATGACCAGTTTTGAACACGTTTGGTCGAACTCCGATGCTGCCGACTTTTCGAGGATCAGAGGATGAGTCGAACTGACTTCTATTACGACCCGAAGGCTCCGGCTGCGAACAGCATCAAGGCTGCCGTCAGCGCGTTGATTCGCAACGCCCGTGGCGAGATCCTTCTCATCCATCGGACGGACAACAGTAAGTACTCGATTCCGGGCGGTGAACTTGAAGTTGGCGAGACCCCGGCTCAGGCGGTAGTCCGCGAAGTGAAGGAGGAGACGGGGATCGATGTGAAGGTGACAGGATTGATCGGCGTCTTCTCCGATCCCGAACATGTCATCGCATACGACGATGGCGAAGTGCGCCAAGAGTTCTCGATCTGCTTCAGGGCCGATCCCATTGGCGGAGAACTTCGGACGAGCTCCGAGTCCAAAGCGGTCAAGTGGGTCGCACCCGATGCGCTCCAGGCACTCGATATCCACCCCTCCATCAAGCTCCGCCTTGATCGCGGACTCGAAGATCGAGCCGAGCCCTATTTCACCTGAGTCCGATCGGTGAGAAGTTTCTCCGTCCGATCGCCCGCGGCGATGAGCTCCTCTGACGCCTCAGAGACAGATCTCGTCACGACGTGGTCGGGGCCATACCGCCGCAGAACTTCTTTGATTCGCCGCCGCACATCGGTGGCTGTGCCGGTCGGCGTTGTGGTCATGTCTGCCCACCACAGGGCGTCGCGAAGTGAAGTACGTTCGTCTGTCCACGGAATCGCAATGTCTCGGTTCCGGCCTTCAACGCATGCGCACGAATGGTGGGCCACCAAGGCGCACAACCGCTCTGGCGCTCCGAGCTCCGTCAGGAACACCGCGCCGTCTACAGGATGAAAGCCCGTGTGAGCAAGATGAGGGGCGTATCCGACATCGTGCAGCCATGCCGCGGCTACAAGCAGATCTCCGTCATCCACAACGGCGCTGGCTCGCTCGGCCTGCCTAGCGACGCCCTGGGTATGCCTCCATCGGCGGGGGAGTTCTGCGAGCTGGACACGCGCAATGTCGGCTGCCCAGCTACGTAAATCGGCGGTGACGCTCACACCGCCCAACGGTAGAGGCAGTTCTACAGCTTGT
This sequence comes from Nocardia sp. NBC_01327, assembly GCF_035958815.1. Classification (NCBI taxonomy): domain Bacteria; kingdom Bacillati; phylum Actinomycetota; class Actinomycetes; order Mycobacteriales; family Nocardiaceae; genus Nocardia; species Nocardia sp. NBC_01327. Next base: position 2,340,246 of record NZ_CP108383.1, read on the forward strand.
CGCCCAGTCGGGCTTTCCTGTGAGCGTCACGAGCCCGAGTCTCAGCGGTTGCTCGTGCGTATCTGCCGATCATCTGCCGGGACCGCCAACCGGCCAGCATCATCAGGTCTTGCTCCTGGCCGCCGCTGGCTAGCCAGTTGTGGGCGAAGAAGTGGCGTAGCTGATGTGGGTGCAGATGGCCGATGCCGGCCGCCTCGCCGCGGCGGTAGAGCATCTGCTGAATGCCGGAACTGGTCATCCTGCCTCGCTGACCCAGCCATAGCGCCGGGTTATCGTTACCGGCTTGGGTGTGAGCCTTCCGAACACGAAGGTAGCGCCGCAGTGCGATTCGGGTCTTGTCACCGAAGGGCAGGATGCGCGGTCGGCGGCCCTTGCCGATGACCAGCACGGTGTTTTCGCCGAAGTCCAAGGCGTCGATGTCGAGCGTCGTGATCTCGTTGATCCGCGGGCCGATGTCGGTCATGAGCCTGATGATTGCGGTGTCACGCCGGTCAGCGAAGTCGGTGCCTTCGCACTCGGCAAGCAGTTGGCGAAGGGCATCAACGGTGGGGACCGGGATCGGTTTGTCCGGGACGTTCGGCGGGCTCATGCGGTCGAAGGGGTTGACGGTCAGGATCTCTTCGGCTTCGAGGTACTTGCAGAACTGCTGAAGGCTGCGGTACTGCCGGTTCGCATAGTCGGCGGTGACCGGCCGTCCCGTTCGGCGGTTCGGGCGGTTGAGCGTGTCCTCTACATAGCTGCCGATGTTGTCGCGGGTAAGCGCGTCCACCATCGGTTCGACGCCCTGGGTCTGGAGGAATGCGACGAAATACCCGATGTCGCGGCTGTACGTGTCGATCGTCGACTTCGTGCGATTCGCCCGTCGAAGCTCGGTTGTGAAGTCCTCCAACAGCTCCGCGATGGCGTCTAGATCCTGCCCCATCTCGCGATTCTAGCCGCGATAATCCCTAGCTGTTTGAGCGCTGTACGGGCTGGGTATCCCTGAGTCTGCGACTGTCGTCGCAGGTCAGGGTGGGAAAGCGCCCCCGGCAGGAATCGAACCTGCGACCTAGGGATTAGAAGGCCCTTGCTCTATCCAACTGAGCTACGGAGGCAGTGCGGGGCATCGTGGGCGATGCGGCCACCAAACACCTTGACCCATATTGATCGTGGTGTCCAGCGCGATAAGTATAGCGAGCGTCCAGATCGTGATTGCGTGGTTGCCTAGCAACCGTTCGGCGCGTCGGGCGGGCAGTGCAGACCAGAAGACCGTAAACCCCCGGGGAGTCCGGACCCTTACTCCGAACTACCCTGGGCGTATGTCGTCACCGCAGGACCCGCCCGCAGCCACTGACGCCTCAGCGAATCGGACGAGTTCGGGGGTGACATTCACGGCGATCGCCGCCATGGGTGGCGCGATCACCGCGGTGGTGGCGGCGATGGTGGTCGGGCTTTCGGCGTCGCAGGCGCTCAGTCTGCTGGGCATTCCGGATCCGGGGCCGCTGACCACCTACGGACTGCCTGCCGTGCGGGCCATCGCTGATCTTGCCGCGGCCGTCACCGTCGGGTCGCTGCTGTTCGCGGCGTTCTTCGTACCGCCGCAGGCGAGTGGACTGCTCGATGTCGGCGGGTATCGCGCGCTGCGGCGCGCGGGAAACGCGGCGCTGGTGTGGGCGGCTGCCGCGGCGTTGCTGGTACCGCTGACACTGTCGGACACCACCGGGCAACCCTTCCAGAACTCGCTGCGACCGGAAGCGGTCTGGCGCGCCGCCGATCAGGTCGATGTGGCCGGGTCATGGCGATTCACAGTGTTTTTCGTGGTGGCGCTCGCGGTCGGCTGCCGAGTGGCGTTGCGCTGGGGATGGACGCCGCCGCTATTGCTGCTCTCGGTGGTGTCATTGCTGCCGGTTGCGCTCACCGGCCATTCGTCGGCGGGCGGGGCGCACGATATCGCCACCAATAGTTTGATCCTGCACCTGCTTTCGACCTGCTTCTGGGTGGGCGGATTGTTCGCGGTGCTGGCCTACGCACTGCGCGAGGGCAAATACACGGCGCTGGCCGCCCGCCGATTCTCGAAGGTCGCCACTGTCTCCTATGTGATGATCGCCATCAGCGGTGTGATCAATGCCTGGATCCGGGTGCCGTGGTCGGATCTGTTCAGTACTACTTATGGCCGGCTCGTCGTAGCCAAGGCGACCGCGTTGATCGTGCTCGGCATCATCGGTTTCCTGCAGCGCCGGCGCGCGTTGCCCGCGCTCGACAAGGATCCGAACGATCGCGGCGCGCTCATCCGATTCGCGGGCGTGGAGGTGCTGATCTTCGCGGCCACCATCGGCCTCGCCGTCGGCCTGGGTCGCACGCCGCCGCCGGATCTGCGCAAGATCCCGACGCCGGCCGAGGTGGAGATCGGCTACAACCTGGCCGGACCGCCCAGCATCATGCGTCTCGCATTCGACTGGCGCTTCGATCTGATGTTCGGGACGCTCGCGATCGTGCTGGCTGTCCTCTATCTCTTGGGTGTGCGGCGCCTGCGCCAGCGCGGTGACGCATGGCCGGTGGGCCGGACCATCTCCTGGATCTCGGCATGTGCGGTGCTGTTGATCGCGACGAGTTCCGGCATCGGCCGCTATGCCCCGGCCATGTTCAGCGTGCATATGGGTCAGCACATGATGCTCTCCATGCTCGCCCCGATTCTGTTCGCGCTCGGCGGTCCGGTGCTGCTTGCCCTGCGTGCCCTGACGCCGGCCGGTCGCGATGCGCCTCCGGGACCGCGCGAATGGATTCTGGCGGCAGTGCACAACCCGGTGTCGCGCTTCATGACTCAGCCGGTGGTGGCCGCGGTCTTCTTCGTGTCCGGTTTTTATGTGCTGTATCTGGGCGGTGTCTTCGATCAGTTCGTCGGCTCGCACGGCGCGCACATTCTGATGAATGTGCACTTCCTGCTCAGCGGTTACCTCTTCTACTGGGTGGTCATCGGCATCGATCCCAAGCCGCGACAGGTGGAGCCGCTCACCCGGCTGGGCATGGTGTTCGGATCACTGCCCTTCCACGCCTTTTTCGGTATCGCGCTGATGAGCATGGAAACCGTGCTGGGCGGCTGGTTCTACCGGGCGCTCGGTCTGGGCTGGAACAACAACCTGCTCGAGGATCAGCACACCGGCGGTAGCCTCGCCTGGGCCAGCGGTGAAATCCCGCTGGTGGTGGTGATGCTGGCACTGCTCATCCAATGGTCACGCAGCGATAAGAAGCTGGCCACGAGGATCGACCGCGCCGCCGACCGCGACGATGATGCGGAACTCAATTCGTACAACGCCATGTACGCCGAGCTCGCCCGGCGTGATCGAGAGGTACGCAAGTGAGTGACGTCGCCCAGGCGACCGGGAGTATCAAGCGGCTCTATCGATCCGATGTGCGGCGGGCGCGCCGCATGCTCTACGGGCAGATTCGCAAGACGCCCGTGTTCCATACCGAGATCCTGGGCCCGCGCGGCCCGGTTCCGGTCACCTTGAAGCTCGAATATCTCCAGCACGGCGGCACCTTCAAGGTGCGCGGCTGTCTCAATGCGCTGCTGCAGGCCCGAGCAAGCGGCAGCAGTGTGGTGATCGCCTCCGGCGGCAATGCGGGTATTGCTGCGGCGCTGGCCAGTTCGCTGCGCGGGCTGTCCTGCACGGTGGTGGTGCCGGAGTCGGCGCCGCATACGAAGGTGGCGGCCATGTGGTCGCACGGGGCCGAAGTGCTGTGGCACGGAACGACTTACGCCGAGGCGCACCGCTATGCCTGCCAGCTGGCCAGGGAGCGCGGGGCCATGCAGCTGCACGCCTACGATCTGCCGGAGATCGTGGCCGGTGCGGGCGTGGTCGGACTGGAGATCGAGGAGCAGGTGCGGGGCCGTCCGCCGGTGCTGGTGGCGGTCGGCGGCGGCGGACTGGTCGCCGGGATCGCGGTGGCATTGGGCCTGCGTGGTCGGGTGATCGGGGTGGAACCGCAGGGTGCGCCGACCCTGCACGCCGCGCTGGCGGCGGGGCGTCCGGTGGATGTCGATGTGTCGAGTGTGGCCTCGGATGCGCTGGGCGCCAGCCGGATCGGTGATATCGCCATGGAGGTGGCGCAGCGGTACGCGGTGCGGTCGGTGCTGGTCAGCGATGATGCGATCGTGATGGCGCGCGAATATCTGTGGCGCGAATTCCGGATTGTCGTCGAGGCGGCCGGAGCTACGGCGCTGGCCGCGATTCAAAGTGGCGCGTACGTGCCCGCGCCGGGGGAGCGGCCGGTGGTTGTGCTCTGTGGTGCGAACACCGACTTGACGACGCTCTGATTCTCCGCCTGTTCACATCGCCCGAAGTTATCCACAATCGCGGAAATGCGCTGGTGCGCAGGTCGTCCGCACGTCACGCTTGAAGAGGAAGAGGGGACCGCGAAAGAGCAAGGGGGATGGCGATGTACGAGGCGAACACAGCGGTGATCGGTCGGGTGGTCACCCATCCGACACGACGCGAACTGGCGAATGGCGAGCAGGTGCTCAGTTTCCGGCTGGCGAGCACCAGCCGCCGATTCGATCAGGCCAGCGGCGACTGGGTCGACGGCGGGACGCTGTATCTGACCGTCAGCTGCTGGCGCAAACTGGTGGAGGGTGTCGAGGCGTCGCTGCAACGCGGCGATCCGATCATCGCCTACGGTCAACTCCGCTCGAACGAGTACACCACCAGGGATGGTGCGGAGCGCAGTGATCTCGAGATGCGCGCCCTCGCCCTCGGCCCCGACCTGGGCCGTTGCAGCGCCCCGGTGCTGCGCAAACACTTCGGCCGCAGCGACCGCCCCGAGGCGCCGCCGCAGCCTGCCACCGATGCCGACCGCGCCGGAGATCCGGCAACCCAACACAGTTAGGCTTGCCCATATGGCTGAGTTCATTTACCAGATGGTTAAGGTTCGAAAGGCGCATGGCGACAAGGTCGTGCTCGACAATGTGACCTTGAACTTCCTTCCGGGCGCGAAGATCGGTGTCGTCGGCCCGAACGGCGCCGGTAAGTCGAGCGTCCTGAAGATCATGGCGGGACTGGACCAGCCGAATAATGGTGAAGCCTGGCTGGCGCCCGGTGCGAGCGTCGGCATCCTCATGCAGGAGCCGGAACTCAACGAAAGCAAGACAGTTCGCGGCAATGTCGAGGAGGGCCTCGGCGAGATCAAGGTGAAGCTGGATCGCTTCAACGAGATCGCCGAGCTCATGGCGACCGATTACTCCGATGAGCTCATGGAAGAGATGGGCAAGCTGCAGGAGGATCTCGATCACGCCGATGCGTGGGATATCGACTCCCAGCTGGAGCAGGCCATGGACGCGCTGCGCTGCCCGCCGCCGGACGAGCCGGTCACCAACCTCTCCGGTGGTGAGCGCCGCCGCGTCGCGCTGTGCAAGCTGCTGCTGAGCCAGCCCGATCTGCTGCTGCTCGATGAGCCCACCAACCACCTCGACGCCGAATCCGTGCTGTGGCTGGAGCAGTTCCTGGCCAAGTACCCGGGCGCCGTCCTGGCCGTCACTCACGACCGGTACTTCCTCGACAATGTCGCGGAGTGGATCCTCGAGCTCGACCGCGGCCGCACCTTCCCGTACGAGGGCAACTACTCCACCTACCTGGAGAAGAAGGCCGAGCGCCTCGAGGTGCAGGGCAAGAAGGACCAGAAGCTGCAGAAGCGCCTCAAGGAGGAGCTGGCGTGGGTCCGGTCCAGTGCCAAGGCACGTCAGGCCAAGAGCAAGGCGCGTCTGACTCGCTACGACGAGATGGCTGCCGAGGCCGACAAGATGCGCAAGTTGGACTTCGAGGAGATCCAGATCCCGGCCGGCCCGCGTCTGGGCAATGTGGTTGTCGAGGTCGAGCACCTGGACAAGGGCTTCGGCGACCGCCAGCTCATCAAGGATCTGTCGTTCACCCTGCCGCGCAACGGCATTGTCGGCGTCATCGGACCCAACGGTGTGGGTAAGTCGACGCTGTTCAAGACCATTGTCGGCCTCGAGCAGGCGGACAGCGGCATTGTGCGCGTCGGCGAGACGGTCAAGCTGAGCTACGTCGACCAGAACCGCTCCGGCATCGACCCGCAGAAGAATGTGTGGGAGGTGGTTTCCGAGGGTCTGGACTTCATCCAGGTCGGCAATCAGGAAATGCCTTCCCGCGCTTATGTTTCCGCCTTCGGCTTCAAGGGCCCGGATCAGCAGAAGAAGGCCGGTGTGCTCTCCGGTGGTGAGCGCAACCGCCTGAACCTGGCGCTCACCCTCAAGCAGGGCGGCAATCTGATCCTGCTCGATGAGCCCACCAACGACCTCGACGTCGAGACCCTCGGCTCGCTGGAGAACGCGCTGGAGAACTTCGCCGGCTGTTCGGTGGTCATCTCCCACGATCGCTGGTTCCTGGACCGCACCTGCACCCACATCCTGGCGTGGGAGGGCAATGACGACAACGACGCCGCGTGGTTCTGGTTCGAGGGCAACTTCGAGGCCTATGAGGCGAACAAGATCGAGCGGATGGGCCAGGAGGCGGCGCGCCCGCACCGCGTCACCCACCGCAAGCTCACTCGCGGCTAGGTTCTACCGCAGCTGTCCTGCGGGTGTACGTTGCCGCAGGACAGCTTTCAGGCCGCCCGCTTCGAGTTGTTAGCTGACGGCTCGCTGTTCATCCGGGTGAGCACCTTTGCCCTCCCGGATGAACGGCAATCGAATAGCGAATTCAGCTGTTTCGCGAATGCATAAATGCGTGAAAACTGTTTTGGTGCAAGGTTTGTCGTACGTCACCTGGTCATTCCGGTCAGCTCCTACCATCGCCGTACCGCCCGGTTTGCCCGAACCGTGCGACGCGGGATGGCATTGAGGGGAATTCAGCCCGGCGCACCGAGCGTCCAGCTACTCTCGGACCGGCGTCGCTTTGGTACGGAACCTAATCCGAGGAGTTGGCGAAATGACGGTGTCGTCCGAATTGTCTAGCGCGGCCTGGGCTGCGAGTTTGCCCGCGTCGCTGCGAGGCGATCTGGTATCGCTCGAGGAGGCGTATTTCCGCCACGTCGATGCCGGTGATGCGGACTGCGCGGTACCCGCGACTTCGACCCAGATCTTCCGCTGCCATGTGGATCTCGCGATCAAGCGCACACCCGGTACCGCCAATGTGCGGGTCTACCACCACGATGACGACACCGATCTCGGTGCCGCCGTGCAGATGGTCACCGACGATATGCCGCTGCTGGTGGAATCGGTCACCTCATCGCTGACCCGCATGGGCATCAGCGTCAGTGAGGTGGTGCACCCGGTCTTCGAGGTCACCCGCAATGCCGACGGTCTGCTCGAAGCCGCAGTCCCGCATGAGGTCGACGGCAATGGCGGCACCGGTCTGCGGGAATCCTGGATGCATCTGCAGTTGCACCCCTCGACCAGCCGCGAGCTGCTCGAGAAGGTCGAGACCGCGCTCCCCGACGTGCTCACCGATGTGCGCCAGGTCATTTCGGACACCAAGGCCATGCGCGCGGCGCAGCAGCGGGTGGCCGATGAACTCGACGTCGCGGTCAAGGGCGAGAAATCTTCGTTCAGCGCAGCGGATCTCACCGATTGCGCGAATCTGCTGCGCTGGCTGGCCGACGGCCACTTCACCGTGCTCGGCTACGCGCGCTACGAGCGCACCATCGTCGACGGGCAGACCAAGTCGACCATCATGCCCGGCACCAGTCTGGGCGTGCTGCGTCCCAATGTCGGCACCGATTTCCGGGTGCCCGACAACAGCGGTGACCAGCCGCTGCTCATGCTCACCCAGGGTTTGGTGCCGGCCACCGTGCACCGCGCGGTCTACCCGTACTTCGTCGGCGTCGCCGAAATCGACGAAGGCGGAACGGTTCTCGGCGAGCACCTGTTCATCGGCGTCTTCACCGTCACCGCCCTGCACGAGAATGTGCTCGACATCCCGATGATCGAACGCCGGGTGCGGTCGGTCATCGAGGCCAGCGGCTTCGATCTGGAATCCTTCTCCGGGCAGGAAATGCTGGAGGTCATCCAGTCCTTCCCGCGCACCGAACTGTTCTCCTCCGACAGTGCCACGCTGCGCCGGACGGCCGGCGCGGTGCTGAATGTCGCTATGCGCCGCCAGGTTCGGCTCTTCATGCGCATGGACGGCTACGGCCGTTTCGTCTCCTGCATGGTCTATCTGCCCCGCGATCGCTACACCACCCGGGTGCGGCTGGAGATGCAGGACATTCTGGTCCGCGAACTGGGCGGCGTTTCCATCGACTATTCGGCGCGGGTCTCCGAGAGTGATCTCGCCAGTGTGTATTTCACCGTCCGCCTGCCCGATGAGGGCGGTGCGGCCGATTCGTCCGAGTCCAACCGGCTGCGTCTGCAGAACCTGCTCGCCGAGGCCAGTCGCACCTGGGAAGACCATCTGCGCGATGAGGTCGCCACCTCCACCGTGCTGGATCCGGCTGTGGTGCAGCGCTATACCGAGGCGCTGCCCGAAAGCTACAAGGAAGACTTCGAATCCGGGCGCGCGCTGGCCGATATCGTCCGGCTGCAGCAGCTGCAACCGGGCAGCATCGACCAATACCTGTACCGCCATGCCGATTCCACGCCCGGCTCCTGGCGGTTCACCCTCTATGTCGGCGGCAGCGGCATTTCGCTGAGCCAGGTGCTGCCGGTGCTGCAGAGCCTCGGCGTCGAGGTGATCGATGAGCGGCCGCATCAGCTCGACTTCGATCACGGCCCCGAACAGTGGATCTACGACTTCGGTCTGCTGGCCCGGCCGGAGCTGATGCGCAGTGCGCTGGACCGGAATATGGACGCCGAGCTGGTGGAGTCCTCCGCTCGCCTGGACGCGCTCGACGATCAGGTGCGCGGTCTGCGCGAGCGGTTCACCGCGGCATTCGAGGCACTCTGGTACGGCCGCGCCGAGGCTGACAGCCTCAATGAGCTGGTGCTGCGGGCCGAATTGAACTGGCGCACCGTATCGATTCTGCGTGCCTACGCGAAATACCTGCAGCAGGCCGGTTTCCCGTACAGCCAGGCCAATATCACCCGCGTGCTGCTCGCCTACCCGGACGCGGCGCGCATGTTCGTCGATCTGTTCGCCGCACTCTTCGATCCGGATTCCGCTGACGAGGAGCACGCCCGCGATCTGGAAGGTGCGGTGCGCCACCGCATCGACGAGGTGGTGAGTCTGGACGCCGACCGCATCCTGCGCGCCATTCTCGGGCTCATCAAGGCCACCCTGCGCACCAACTACTTCGTCACCGATGCCGAGGGGCAGCCGCGGGAGTACCTGTCCTTCAAGGTGGAACCGCGGGAGATCGTCGAATTGCCCAAGCCGCGGCCGCAATTCGAGATCTTCGTCTACTCACCCCGGGTCGAGGGTGTACACCTGCGCTTCGGTCCGGTCGCGCGCGGCGGGCTGCGCTGGTCGGATCGCCTGGAGGACTTCCGCACCGAGATCCTGGGCCTGGTGAAGGCGCAGGCGGTGAAGAACGCGGTGATCGTCCCGGTCGGCGCCAAGGGCGGATTTGTGGTGAAGCAGGCGCCGGCGGCCACCACCGATCCGGTGTCCGATCGGCAGTCGCTGCAGGCCGAGGGCATTGCCTGCTACCGCACGTTCATCTCCGGCCTGCTCGATGTCACTGACAATGTGGACCGCGCGACCGGCCGGGTGGTGCCGCCCGCGCGGGTGCGCCGCCGCGACGGTGACGACACCTATCTGGTCGTCGCCGCCGACAAGGGCACGGCGACGTTCTCCGATATCGCCAATGATGTTGCCGGGCAGTACGGTTTCTGGCTCGGCGACGCCTTCGCCTCCGGCGGTTCGGTGGGGTACGACCACAAGGCCATGGGCATTACCGCCCGCGGCGCGTGGGAGAGCGTGAAGCGGCACTTCGCCGAAATGGAAATCGACACCCAGACGCAGGACTTCACCGTTGTCGGCGTCGGCGATATGAGCGGTGACGTCTTCGGCAACGGCATGCTGCTGTCGCGGCACATCCGCCTGGTCGCCGCGTTCGACCACCGCAATATCTTCCTGGATCCCAACCCGGATCCGGAGGTCTCGTTCGTCGAGCGGGAGCGCATGTTCGCGCTGCCCCGCTCCTCGTGGGCGGATTACGATCGCTCGCTGATCAGCACGGGCGGCGGCGTCTACGACCGGACCGTGAAATCGATTCCGGTCAGCGAGCAGGTCCGCGAGGTGCTCGGGCTGGCCGCCGACGTGACGGCGCTGTCCCCGCCGGAGTTGATGCGCGCCATCCTGAAGGCTCCGGTACAGCTGCTCTGGAACGGTGGCATCGGCACCTATATCAAGGCCGCCGGCGAGACTAATGCCGACGTGGGCGACAAGTCCAATGACGCGATCCGGGTGAGCGGAAACGAATTGCGCGTCAAGGTGATCGGCGAGGGCGGCAATCTCGGTGCTACCGCGCTGGGCCGAATCGAGTTCTGCCGCAACGGCGGCAAGATGAATACCGATGCCCTGGACAATTCGGCCGGTGTGGACTGCTCCGACCACGAGGTCAATATCAAGGTCCTGCTCGACGGCGTGGTCTCCAGCGGAGAGCTGCCCGAGGCCGAGCGCAACCCGCTGCTCGCGTCCATGACCGACGAGGTCGCCGCACTGGTACTGCAGGACAACGTCTCCCAGAACTACCTCATGGGCATGTCGCGCGCCGAGGCGCCGCGCATGCTGAACGTGCACAAGCGCGTCATCGAGGAGCTCGAGGTGCGCCGGGGCCTGGATCGCGAGCTCGAGGCGCTGCCCAGTGAGATCGAGATCAAGCATCGCGTGGAGCAGGGCACCGGTCTGACCTCCCCGGAGCTGTCGAATCTGATGGCACACGTGAAGCTTTCGCTCAAGACGGATCTGCTGGCCGGTGATCTGCCCGACAGCCCCTACTTCTCCTCGCGGCTGACGCACTACTTCCCGACGCCGCTGCGCGACCGCTTCGGCGCCGCCATCAAGAAGCACCGCCTGCGTCGTGAGATCACCACCACCATGCTGGTGAACGAGGTGGTCGATCTGGGCGGCATCACCTACGCGCACCGCCTCAGTGAGGAGATCGGGGCCACCGCGTCGGATTCGGTGCGCGCCTTCACCGCCGCCACCCAGATCTTCGATCTGCATTCCATCTGGGATCGCATTCGCGACGCCGAGGTGTCCACCGGTATGAAGGACACCCTCGAACTCGAGACCAAGCGCACGCTGGACCGCGCCTCGCGCTGGCTGCTCAACAACCGCCCGCAGCCCATCGCGGTCGGCGCCGAGATCCACCGCTACGCCCAGGAGGTGCGCGGGCTCGCGCCCAAGGTGCCGGGCTGGCTGCGCGGTCATCACATCGACACGCTCAATGAGCAGTCACAGGCGCTCATCGGCCGGGGCGCGCCGTCGGAGTTGGCGACCGAGGTGTTCGGGCTGCTGAATCTCTTCCCCCTGCTCGATGTGATCGATATCGCCGATATCACCGATCGCCAGGGTGATGAGGTGGGTGCGCTGTACTACGCGCTCAACGATCACTTGAAGATCGATTGGCTGTTGCAGGCGGTCAGCCACCTGGAACGCGGTGACCGCTGGCACGCGCTGGCCCGCCTTGCGCTGCGCGACGATATGTACGGTTCACTGCGCTCGCTGACCCTCGATGTGCTCTCCGCCGGTGACCCGGAGGAGACGGCCGAGGAAAAAATTGCATACTGGGAGTCGAAAAACCAGTCCCGGCTGGGTCGTGCTCGCGCGGCCCTGTCGGAACTGTTCGAATCCGGAACCCACGACCTGGCCACGCTGTCGGTTGCGGCGCGGCAGGTGCGCAGCATGGTGAGCGGGGTGGGCGCCCAATCGGAGGTACCGCGTTGACGAGTGTCGATTCGCTGAACGGCCATGGAAAGGCGCCTGTGCTCAGCGCAGGGGATCCTGCTCTGCCCGGCTCGAAGCGCTTCCACACCAAGGTCGAGGTGCGCTGGTCGGATATGGATGCCTTCCAGCACATCAACCATGCCCGCATGGTGACCCTGCTGGAGGAAGCCCGTATTCCGTGGCTGTTCACCGACGACCGGCCCACCGTGCGGTTGCGTTCCGGCTGTGTGCTCGCCGATCTGCGGGTGCAGTACAAAGGCCAGCTGCGGCACGAGGATTCACCGCTGGATGTCTCCATGTGGATCGAACGGTTGCGTGCGGTGGACTTCACCGTCGGTTACGAGGTGCGCGCCGGCGGCGCCGATCCCGATTCCCCGGCGGCGGTGATCGCCTCCACCCAGCTCGCCGCCTTCGATATCGATACGCAGCGACTACGCCGCCTCGACCCGGCCGAGCGAGACTATTTGTCGCTGTGGCTGGCTGACTGATCCGAGTTCGACGACAGTGACGTCTGGAGAACTCACCCTGCACATTCCGGATCCGGCGGAGCGGGAGAACCTCGCCACCTTCCTCTCCCATACGATCCGCCTGGATCCGTCCGCGGTCGTCCGCCTGCGCCGGCGCGGGGACCGTTATGTATCGGCGTGGGCCGGAACCGGTTTCGAAGCCCTCGCGGTGCGCACCGTGGTGGCCGATCTCGGCATGGACGATATGACCGTTGCCGCCGATGCGGTGCTGTCCGGCCTGCACGGGCCGAGCGCGGGCGATCCGTTCACCCCGGGCTATGCCATGGATTCGGCCTGGCGCTCCGCGCTGCCACCGGAATCGGGTTTTGTCCACGTGGACGATGTCCCCGCGCGCATGCTCGTCGAATTGGCCGAGCGTGGCGCGCAATTGGCGCAGGACCACGGCAGCAGCCACGGTCCGCCCGCCGCCCTGCTGGAGCAGACGGTGCTGACCGTCTCCGGCGCCGGTGAAACCGTCGAGGTGCCCATGCGGGTGGTTTTCGCGCTCGCCGCAATGGATTTCATCCCGCACGGCGGCGAGAAGACCGAATCCCGGCGCATTGCCGCCGACGAGATCGTCCGCGTCCGTACTGCCCGCACCTGGCTGCGCCTCGATGCCCGCTACGGTTCGGTTGCCCGCCGCCGCGGGCCGGCCCTGCCGCTGCTAGCGCGCTGAAGAACACCTGGAAAGTAGCCGATGCCGGATCACCGTCGACACGCTCGTAAACCCGCGCCGCGCCGTAAACCCGCACGGTCTCGCCGTGTGAGCGCGCCTCCCAGCACCTCCGAGCGCCGGCTGCGCCTGGCAGGCCGCGCGTTCGTCGCGCTGGTGGCGCTGGTGGTCGTGATCGGAACGGGAGCGGCCTGGCGCGGGTACCACGATGTCGTCGCGGGCGTGACCACCTCGGGCGCCCTGGGTGATGCGCCGAAGTCGGACGGCAAGGATCAGAACATCCTCATCATGGGGCTGGACAGCCGCCTCGACGAGCAGGGAAAACCGCTGCCGCAGGATATGTACGACGCGCTGCACGCCGGTGACGACAGTGTCGGCGGCTACAACTCGAATGTGCTGATCCTGATCCACATTCCGGGTGACGGCTCGAAGGCGACGGGCATTTCCATTCCCCGCGACGACTATGTGCAACTGGCGACCGCCGCGTGCGCCCAGGCGCCGTGCAAGGGCAAGATCAAGCAGGCGTACGGACTGGCCTACGACCTGGCCAAGACCAAGCTGGAGGCCGCCGGCGTCAAAGACCTGGACCTCGAGCAGCAGGCTCGTGAGGTGGGCCGCAAGGCCGAGATCGATACCGTGCGAGCCTTTCTCGGCGGTGTGACGGTCGACCATTTCGTCGAGGTGACACTGGTGGCGTTCTTCCAGCTCGCGCAGGTGGTGCAGCCGATCACGGTCTGCCTGAACGAGAACACCTCCGATAATTTCTCCGGCGCCGACTTCCACAAGGGCAAACAGGATATCGACGCCTCGCAGGCCATGGCCTTCGTGCGGCAGCGCCGTGATCCGGACCCGGATCTCAATTTCACCGATCTCGATCGCACCCGGCGGCAGCAGGCGTTCATCGTCTCGCTCATGCACAGCCTGCAGAGCTCCGGGGCCATGTCCAATCCGAGCCGACTACGCGATCTGCTGAATGTGGCCAAGCAGAACATCGCGATCGACGACAAGCTGGATCTGGCGTCGTTCGCTCAGCACGCGTCCGCGCTGACCTCGGGCGGAATATCGCTGTTCACGCTGCCGGTCAAGGACTTCGGTACCGACGACGCGGGGGAGGACATCAATATCGTCGATGTCAGCGAGATTCGGGCCATTGCGCACAATCTGCTCAGCGGGTCCGGTTCGGGCACAACCACGAGCACGACGACAACATCGGCCACGCCCACCAATATCGCCGCGGCCGCCGGGGTCACGCTGAACGTGGTGAACAGCACCGGCACAACAGGTCTGGCCGCCCGCGTCGCGGACTCCTTCACCGCCTTGGGGTTCACCCGCGGCACGGTGGAGACCGGCGCGAATCTCAGCAACAGCACCATCACCTACGGTCGTGGCGCCGATGCCGCGGCGTCGGGGCTCGCCGACAAGCTCGGCATTACCGCGACCAAGTCGACCTCGGTGGACTCGGGGACGGTGCAGCTGACCATCGGAACCGATCTGACCAGCTCGGGGCCGATCGCCGATCTGGCCAAGTCGACCGATGACAGCACGACCGCCACCACGACCACCGTCCCGCCGCCGCCTCCGGTGTCGGCCACCGCGACCGGCAGCAAGGCGCCCGCTCCCACCGATCTGTCCAATATGGATGCGGACGGCATTCCCTGCGTCAAATAGCGTCCATTTCGCGGAGCTGTTGCGGGACCGAGCCCTTCGCTCAGTGCACGCCGAGCATTCGCAATCCGGCGGTGACCACGGCGGCGGCGAGAATTACCAGCAATAGTGGCGCGCGCCGCCAGGCCAGCACCGCGGCGACGAGAACCCCTGCGGGGAGCGCGAATCCGATCTTGCCGCTGCCGGAGGGCATGAGCGTTGTGACGGCCAGCGCGGTCAGCAGCACGATGGAGGCGATCTCCAGCAGCTTGATCGTGCGCGGCGAAATCTGCACGCGTTTGCGCAATGCGGGTCCCGCGAATCGGAATGCGAAGGTGCCCACGGCAAGTGCGCAGACACCCGCGAGGAGTGTGCTTGTCATCTATGCGGCCTCTACGGCATCAGCGGGGACGTTCTCGGCGGCACCGGCGCGCCGGACGACCAGCAGCACCGCGGTCAGCGCGAGCAGTACCGGCAGCCCGGCTCCCAGGAAGGGTGTGGTGACCGCCGCGACGGCAGCGCCGGCGAGAGCGGCTGTGCGGGTGAGGGGTTCGCGCAGCGCCGGGAGCACGAGGGTGACCAGCACCGCGGGGAAGACCGCGTCCAATCCGAAGGCACTGGGATTCGGCACGACCGAGCCGAGCGCCGCACCCACCGCCGCTCCGATCGGCCATGCCGTCAGTACGGCGAGGCCGCACAGCCAATAGGCGGCCCGGCGGCGCGGGCGGTCGGGCTGGGCCAGCGCCATGGCAACGGATTCGTCGTTCATGACGTGCGTGCCGAGCAGTCGCCGCCACCCGGTGCCGACCACATCGGGCACGGAGAGCCCGTAGGGGAGGTGCCGCGCATTGACCAGCAGACCGGCCAGCACCGCGGCGACCAGACTGCCGCCCGCGGTCAGAATGCCGATGAAGACGAACTCCGAGCCGCCCGCGACCACGGCCACGCTGAGCAGTATGGGTAGCCAGGTCGGGAATCCGGAGGTGACGGTGGTGGCGCCGTAGGAGACGCCGATCATGGCGACTGCCAGGCAGATCGCCGCGATACCGGTGAGAGCACCCCGATCCAGTGTTCGCCATATCGAACGCATGTTGTCTATATTGAACGCATGTCGCCCGGTTAGTCAAAGGGGTAGCGGTGACGCCGGGTACTGTGTGAATCCGATATGACCGTGTCCGACAGCTCCTCGTCCGCATCCCCGCAGGAGGCGATAGCCGCCGCCCTGCGTCGTGAACGCGCCCGCTCCGGGCTCTCGCTCACCGAGGTCGCGCGCCGCGCCGGAATCGCGAAATCCACACTCTCGCAACTGGAGTCGGGTGCGGGCAATCCGAGCATCGAAACCCTGTGGGCGCTGTGCACCGCGCTCGACATTCCGTTCTCGCGACTGCTCGATCCGCCGCGCCCGGCGGTGCAGGTGATCCGCGCGGGTGAGGGCGCACAGCTCGCCTCCTCGCAGTCGGAGTACCGGACCACGCTGCTGGCCGCGTCCCCGCCCACTGCCCGGCGCGATATCTACCGCATTACCGCCGAACCCGGCCACCCCCGGGACTCGGATCCGCACAGTCGCGGCGTGGTCGAGCACATTGTGCTGGGTGCGGGCCTCGCCAAGGCCGGCCCCGCCGACGCTCCCGTGGAACTGCAGCCCGGCGACTACATCTGCTACCCCGGTGATATGCCCCACGTCTTCGAGGCGCTGGTCCCCGGCACCTGGGCGCTGCTCGTCAGCGAATACAGCTGACCCGAACGCTCGGGGCTAGGCCGCGCCCTCGCCGAGGTACTGCAGCCAGGTGGGATCCAATTCCGAACTGGCAGTGAGCAATCGCCAGTGCGGGCCCTTGGGCGACACCAGTTGATGGTGCAGGGTCCAGCCCAGCTCGCTGAGCATCTTGTCCGCCTTGCGGTGATTGCACGGCGCGCACGAGGCGACGCAGTTTTCCCACGTGTGCGGCCCACCGCGACTGCGCGGAATCACATGGTCGATGGTCTCGGCCTTGCCGCCGCAGTAGGCGCAGCGATACCGATCGCGATGCATGAGCGCGGCGCGGGTCATGGGCACGCGGGCGCGATAGGGGACGTGCACGTAATTGCGTAGTCGGATCACCGAGGGCAGCGCGACCGAGGTGCCGGCGGAGTGCACAACCGGGCCTTCGGGATTGTCGTGCACGGTCTGGGCTTTGTCACAGATCAGGAGCACGACCGCGCGGCGCGCGGAAAGGGCGGTGAGGGGTTCGTACGTGGCGTTCAAAAGCAGAACGCGGCTCTTCGACCAGCTCATGCCGGGCGGGGCTTCGGGCGGTTGATGCGCGTGGTCAGCATGGGCGCCCGAGTGATAGTCGGACAAGATGTGCAGCGGAGTAGCCCCCGACCCACGATTGTGGACGTCGGCGGGCTGGAGTTGTCGATGCGTGCGCGCCTCGTGCCGGGCGCTGTGCCGCTGCTTCATGGGCCTACCCCGCGTTCGTGTTCGTCCGATGATGTGGTATCTCGGCAGACTGCCACCCAGTTGACCATGGAATCGCGCACATTGCACGGTGATTTCGCACATTGTCGGGCACAAACGGATGAACGGGACGTGACGGTATGGAACGGTCCCGAAACCGGCCCGCGCAGCCGCTCCGGCGGGTCGAGGGCAGAATGGACGCCGTGACTTCGGGCGAGCAAACGACAACATCTTTTTACGAGGCCGTGGGCGGGGCCGAGACCTTCCAGCGGCTGGTTGCTGCGTTTTATCGCGAGGTGGCGGCGGACGAGGTGCTGCGGCCGCTCTACCCCGAAGCGGACCTGGGTCCGGCCGAGCGGCGGCTGCGCATGTTCCTCGAGCAGTACTGGGGCGGCCCGCGCACCTACGGTGAGGAGCGCGGCCATCCGCGGCTGCGCATGCGGCACCATCCGTTCACGATCGGCCCGATCGAGCGGGACGCCTGGCTGCGCGCCATGCACATCGCGGTGGCCGAGATCGAGCCCGCCGTCCTCGATGACCAGCACCGCAGGCAGCTGCTCGACTATCTGGAGATGGCCGCCAATTCGCTCATGAACTCGCCCATCTGAATTCGTCTCGCAGAAGCTGTAGGCCCCCAGAGCCTTTCCGGTCCGACCAATCGCCCGCTGATCATTTGCTGAAACTGGACAAGTGTCGCCGTCGAGCACACCGACAGCGTCATGCTTTGGCACCATTACGGCTGTGACCGACAACTCCGCCGCCCTGCCCGGCGCTGTGCAACCTGCCGTGCCAGGCCCCGCGCCCCTCCCGGCGCCGTGGTGGCGATCCGCTGTGTTCTATCAGGTCTACCCCCGATCCTTCGCCGACTCCGACGGTGACGGCATCGGTGACCTGCCCGGATTACGGGAAAAGCTCGGGTATCTGGAACTGCTGGGGGTGGACGCGCTATGGATTTGCCCGGTCATGCGCTCACCCATGGCGGACGGCGGCTACGACGTGGCCGACCCGCGCGATATCGATCCGCTCTTCGGCGGCCTGCGGGCCATGGACGAGTTGATCGACGAGGCGCACCACCGGCATATGCGGGTCACCATGGATCTGGTGCCCAATCACACCAGCGATCAGCATGCGTGGTTCGTGGCCGCGCTGTCCTCCGCGCCGGGTAGTCCCGAACGCGACCGGTACTACTTCCGCGACGGCCGGGGCGCGGATGGCAGTGCGCCGCCGAACAATTGGCCCAGTATTTTCGGCGGCCCGGCCTGGACCCGCATCACCGAGGCCGACGGCAGACCCGGGCAGTGGTATCTGCATATCTTCGCCCCGGAACAGCCGGATTTGAACTGGGAAAACCCGGATGTGCCTGCCGATTTCGAGCAGACCATGCGTTTCTGGCTGCGCCGCGGTATCGACGGATTCCGTATCGATGTCGCGCACGGTATGGCCAAACCCGCTGGTCTACCGGATATGGAAGTCCCGCAGCGCCCTGTCGACGATACCCATCTGGTGGTGCACGACGACAATGATCCGCGCTTCAACAACCCCGCCGTGCACGAAATCCACAGACGCCTGCGCACTGTCATGGACGAGTTTCCGATCGCGGTATCCATCGGTGAGGTGTGGGTCGACGACAACACCAGATTCGGCGACTATGTCCGCCCCGACGAGCTACATCTGGCGTTCAATTTCCGATTGGCCGAGACTCCTTTCCATCCCGACAGAATCCGTGACGCCGTGGACAATTCGCTGCGCGCGGTCGCCGCGGTCGGCGCCAGTCCGACCTGGACACTGTCCAATCACGATATCGAGCGTGAGGTCACCCGCTACGGGGGCGGCGATATCGGGCAGGCGCGGGCGCGGGCGATGATCATGCTGGAGTTGGCGCTGCCGGGCGCCGTATTCATCTACAACGGTGCGGAATTGGGTCTGCCGAATATCGACGACCTGCCCGAGGCGGCGCTGCAGGATCCGACCTGGGAGCGCTCCGGACATACCGAGCGGGGCCGGGACGGCTGCCGGGTGCCGCTGCCCTGGGAGGGCGAGCAGCCACCGTTCGGCTTCACCACGGGGCGTCCGTGGTTGCCCATGCCGGCGTGGTGGGCGACGGCGACGGTGGAGAAACAGCTGGAGAGATTGGACTCCATGCTTTCGCTGTATCGGATGGCTATCGAATTGCGGTCGGTGCGGCCGGAATTCGGCGGACCAGGGCTGGAGTGGTACGGAAGTCCGCCCGGCTGCCTGGCTTTCCGGCGGGACGGCGGGTTGTTGTGCGTGCTCAACGCGACGGATGCGCCGATAACTCTGCCCGCGGGTGAGGTGGTGCTGACGAGCACTCCGATTACCGCTGGAAAACTTCCGGCGAACTCTGCGGCATGGCTGATTCAGTAAGGATTCCGACGACACGTGCGCGCGCACGGTTACCAGTCGGCATGGACGATCCGGGCATCCATTAACGTTGAGCCGTGAGCATTCTCCAGACAGTGCTGATCTATGTCGGCATCCCGGTGGCGATCTATCTGGTGATCGCCGGATTGTCGTTCCTCGGCAGCCCGCTGCCCGGCAAGAAGCCGGACCACTACGAACTCGGTGCGAAGTGGACCCAGCCTCCGGTGCTGTGGAGCGCTACCGACGAGGTGACCGGTGCCGGGCACCACGATGCTGAGTCGGCGCATGGCAATCATGCTGCTATCGAATCCGCCGCGGCGGACCTGATCGGAGGCCGGGCAAGTGGCAAGTTCTAATTGGCCTGCGGTGAACGAGGCCGACCTACCCCACGGTTACGCCGTCACCACCAGCGGCCGCGTCTCCGGTGTGCACGAAGCCGGCGATGTGTTCAGCGAGGTGCCGTTCAGCGACCATGAGCGGCTGCTCATGGACAATGCGCTGACCGACGCCACCCGTGCCACCAAGGTGCGGTTCAACATCTACATCGGTGATCTGGGCGCGGATTCCGGCGCGGGCGCGGACGCGGTCTTCCCGGCTACGCCCGAGGCCACCCGCTCGGTGCTCATCGCCGTCGATCCGAACGCCAAGGCCATCGAGGTGCGTTCCGGCGCCGACGTCGCCGAGCGTGCGAACGATCGGGTCTGCCAGCTGGGCGCGACCGCCGCGCTGAGCTCCTTCCGCCAGGGCGAACTCATCGACGGACTGGTGTCCGCGGTGCGCGTCATGGCCGCCGCCATCGGCCGGGTCTAAACACCCCACAGGCGCCGCGACGGTGCGCCGTTTTCCGCTCTGAGCAGAACGGTGCGCCGCGCGCGGGCCTGCCGCCTTACGCTCGGACCATGTCCGAGCAGCCGCGCCTTCATTCGATTCCCGGTGGACGTGCCGATCGCGCCGATGCGCCACGGCCGCACGCGGTTCGCGAACCGCTGGCCCGTCCCGGCTCCCGCCCCGCGCCCCCGGCCGCTCGTGAGCCGCTGTGGCGGGAGGTGCTCGGCGCCCGGCTGCGCACCCTGCGCCAGGACCAGGGCGAGAAGCTCACCGAAACCGCTGCCCGCGCGGGCATCTCACCCCAGTACCTCTCCGAGGTCGAGCGCGGCCGCAAGGAACCCTCCAGCGAAATGATCGCCGCCCTGGCCGGCGCCCTCGGCACCACCCTCGCCGACTTGACGGCCCAGGTAGCCGCGGCCCTGCACCGCCAGAGCCTCGCTCTCACCAGCTCGTCCCCGCAGCGCATGGCAGTACCTGCTCCCCAGCGCATCACGGGCCCGGTCATGCTGGCCGCCTGACCTTTCCACTCACCGTCGAAATCAGTCTCGGGGGTCGAGGATTCGGTCGATGAGGCCGTAGTCGAGGGCTGCGTGGGCGGTGAGGACGCGGTCGCGGTCGGTGTCGCGGCGGAGGTCCTCGAGGGGTTTGCCGGTGTGGTTGGAGAGGATCGCTTCGACTTCGGCCCGGAGGCGGACTACCTCGTCGGCTTGGAGAATCAGGTCGGGGATGGTGCCGCGGCCGCTGATCGCGGGCTGGTGCAGGACGACTCGGGCGTGCGGGAGCATGGTGCGGCGGCCCTTCGCGCCACCTGCCAGCAACACCGCGCCGACGGCGATGGCCTGGCCTACGCAGGTCGTCGCGACCGGGGACGAGATGTGCTGGATGGTGTCGTAGACCGCGAGCATCGAGGTGAGTTCGCCGCCCTCGCAATTGATGTAGAGGTTGATCTCCTGGCCCGGACTGTCGGCGTCCAGATGCAGCAGCTGTGCGATGAGAGCATTGGCCACCCCGGAGTCGATGGGGGTGCCGAGGTACACGATGCGCTCGGCCAGCAGATGCGAGTAGACGTCCATGATGCGTTCGCCGCGCGGATGCTGGGCGATGACATTCGGAATCGTGTAGCTGGTCATTGTGAGATCCCCACCCTGTGCCGTTGCGGAACGATCTGCCAGAAGGATTCGACGATCCCGTCGATGAACCCGTACTCCTGCGCCTGCGCCGCGGTGAACCACCTGTCGTGCAGGGAATCCTCGTAGACCTGGTCGAAGGGCTGCCCCGTGTCCTCGGCGATCAGCCCGAGCACGGTCTGCACGGTGTAGCGCAGATCATCGGCCTGCACCTCCACCTCGACCGCACTGCCGCCGATCCCGGCCGACCCCTGATGCATGAGAATCCGGGCGTGCGGCAGCGCGAACCGCCGCCCCGCCGTCCCGGACGACAGCAGGAATTGCCCTGCGCTGCAAGCCAATCCGAGCGCGAGCGTCGACACCTCGCAGGGCACCAGCCGCATCACATCCCGAATGGCCAGCATGGCGGGCACCGATCCGCCCGGCGAGTGAATCCACAGCGAGATCCCCGCCTCGGAATCCTCCGCCGCCAGCTGCAGCATCTGCGTCATGAGCAGTGCGCCGTTGTCATCATCGAGTGGCCCGTCCAGCACCAGAATCCGCCTGCTGAACAGCTGTTCCCTAGTGCGCCAGTTGAACATCGGCGCCTTGTCGTCTTGTGCCATGCCCCCACCGTGCCCCACCCCCACCCCGGTTTCCGCCGGT
This sequence comes from Nocardia sp. NBC_01327, assembly GCF_035958815.1. Lineage (NCBI taxonomy): Bacteria > Bacillati > Actinomycetota > Actinomycetes > Mycobacteriales > Nocardiaceae > Nocardia > Nocardia sp. NBC_01327. Next base: position 2,362,313 of record NZ_CP108383.1, read on the forward strand.
GCTGCCCACAGCGGATCTGCTCACAGCAGCACGCCCACACAGCCCATGTCCGTGTCACACAACACCTCTCGACGCTGTGCCGATACGACACAGCTGTGCCGCGGATGCGAATGCTGCGTCCGCCCTCGCGGCGCTGTGCTCATGTGCAGTGGATCGGCCGGAACGCAACAGCCCGTGCCCTGTCCTCACAACCCCTGTGAGGGCTGTTCGGATGGGACACGGGCTGTGCGGTTGATGCTGAAGCTGCGTCTACCTCCTCGGCGCGCTGCGTCCGGAATGCAACAGCTCGTGTCCTGTCGCCGCAACCCTTGTGAGGTCTGTTCGGATGGGACACGGGCTGTGTGGTCCATGCGGAGGCTGCGTCTACCTCCTTGGCGCGCTGCGTCCGGGTGCGGAGCGGCGGCCGGAATGCAACAGCCCGTGTCCTGTCCGCGCAACCCCTGTGAGGGCTGTTCGGATGGGGCACGGGCTGTTTGGTCGGTGGGAGGGCGCAGCCACTGCCTTTATGGGCGGAGGGGCTGCGGGTGGGGGTTACTGCTTGTCGAAGGTGCGGGCGCGGAGGGAGCGTTCGATGCCGGCCTTGCCTTCGACCACGAGGCGGCGCAGGGCCGGGGGGTGGTCGTCGGCGAGGAACTTGTCGGCTACGGCTACTGCCTCTTCGGTGATGGACCAGTGGGGGTAGAGGCCCACTACGACGGTTTGGGCGACTTCGCTGGAGCGGCGCTCCCAGACGGAGGCGATTTCGGCGAAGTAGCGTTCGACGTACGGCGTGAGCAGGTGGGACTGGCCCACCGGGGCGAAGCCGGCGACGATGGCGCGGGCGGTGATATTGGGCACGGAATCGTCTTCCATGACCGTTGCCCAGGCCTTGGCCTTGACCGGGATCTGCGGGCGCGCGGTGGCTGCCGCGGCGGCCTGGCGGCGGCCGGCGGCGGTCGGGTCGCGGTCCAATTCGGCGTCGATGACGGGGGTTTCGATGCCGTCGGCATCGAGCGCGCCGTTGGCGGCGAGGGATTGGATGAGCCGCCAGCGCAGATCGGTGTCGACCTCCAGGCCCGGGAGCCCGGCGGCGGCGGTATCGCCCTCGAGGACCTGTCGCAGCGCCTCGACGTGGCGGACCGACAGGTGTGCGCCGGTGAGCGCGTTGGCGAAGGCCAGCTGCTCATCGGAGCCCGGTGCGGCGGCCCGGGCCAGCTGCAGCAGGCGGTCGGCGAATTCGGGCCAGCCGGTTTCGGTGGCCCAGTTCGGGTCGGCGTAGGAGGACAGTGCGGTGTGCGCCTGCATGAGAAGGCGCTGCACCACACCGATTTCGGTCTCCGCGCCCACGCCGCGCTGCACCAGCGCCACGAAATCGCGGGCCCGCATCTCGGCCTGCCGGGTCATTTCCCAGGCCGCCGACCAGGCCAGCGTGCGGGGGAGCGGTTCGGCGATATCGGCGATGCGGTCGAGGACGGTATCGAGGGATCCGGCATCCAGGCGCACCGAGCAGTAGGTGAGATCGTCATCGTTGACCAGCACCAGCTTGCCCTGCGCGACGCCGACCAGCTCCGGCACCTCGGTGCGCTCGACCGGGTTCACGTCGAGCTCGATGCGCTTGGTGCGCACCAGCTTTCCGTCCTGATCGTCGTAGACGCCGATGGCCAGGCGATGCGTGCGCCGCTCGCCCGCACCCGGCGCCGCACCGTCCTGAATGACGGTGAAGGAGCTGTACTTACCGTCCGCGTCCACCTCGAACTCCGGGCGCAGGATGTTCAGGCCGGTGGTCTTGAGCCACTGCGCACCCCAGTCGGACAGATCGCGACCGGAGGCCTTCTCCAGCGCGCCGACCAGATCGTCGAAAGTGGCGTTGCCGTAGGCGTGCTGGGTGAAGTAGTCGCGCAGACCCGCCAGGAACGGCTCCTGGCCGACATAGGCGACAAGCTGCTTGAGCACCGAAGCGCCCTTGGCATAGGTGATTCCGTCGAAGTTCACCTCGACCGCGTGCAGGTCCGGGATATCGGCGGCGATCGGGTGGGTGGAGGGCAGCTGGTCCTGGCGGTACGCCCAGGACTTCTCGACATTGGCGAAAGTGGTCCAGGCATTGGTGTATTCGGTCGCGCCGACCTGGCAGAGCACCGAGGCGAAGGTGGCGAACGATTCGTTCAACCACAGGTCGTCCCACCACTTCATGGTGACCAGGTCGCCGAACCACATGTGCGCCATTTCGTGCAGCACCGTCTCGCAGCGGCGCTCGTACGAGGCACGAGTCACCTTGGAGCGGAAGACATAATCCTCGAGGAAGGTGACCGCGCCTGCGTTTTCCATTGCGCCCGCGTTGAATTCGGGGACGAACAGCTGGTCGTACTTGCCGAAGGCATACGGCACACCGAAATTGGTGTGATAGAAGCCGAAACCCTGCTTCGTCTCGGTGAAAAGCCGTTCGTGGTCCATGTATTCGGCCAGTGAGGCACGGCAGTACAGGCCCAGGGGGATCTCGCCGTGCTCGTCGGAGAAGCTGTCGGTCCACTTGGCGTACGGCCCGGCGATGAGCGCCACCAGATAGGTGCTCATGCGGGGTGTGGTGGCGAAGGTGTGCTCGACCACGGCGCCGATGGTGCGGGTCGCGATGCCCGCGCCATTGGAGATGACCTCCCAGTCCGACGGCGCGCTCACGATCATGTCGTAGGTCGCCTTGAGGTCCGGCTGATCGAAGCAGGCGAACATGCGCTTGGCATCGGCGGTTTCGAACTGCGAGTACAGGTACACCTTGTTATCGGTGGGATCGACGAACCGGTGCAGGCCCTCGCCGGTGTGCGAGTACTCGGCGTCGGCCTCGATGACCAGCTCATTGCGCGCGGCCAGACCGGTGAGCGTCAGGCCCTTCGACTCGTCGTAATCGCTGACGTCGACGGGGGCGCCGTTCAGGACGGCCGAGCGGAGGCCCGCGCCCACGAAGTCGATGAAGGTCTGTCCGCCCGGTGTCGCCGTGAACGTCACCGTGGAACGGGAGAAGAAGCGCTCACTCGTCGCGGCTTCGGCGCTGGTGGGTTGTCCGGTCAAATCCAATTCGACGCGGTAGTTCTCCACCTGGACCGTTGCTGCGCGTTCGATCGCCTGCTCGCGGGTGAGATTCGGTGCGGACAAGGGGGCTCCTTCGCTCTCGGAGAACTGTGCCGTGCAATAGGCCCGACCTTGCCAACAATGCCATGTCCGGCTATCCGATGGTGGGCAGATACGGCGGGGTGCGAGCCGGTGCGGGCCCGTCGGTAGGCTGTGCGGCGGCAGTGATCCAGCACGAGGAGGACAGTTGAAGCACATCCACGCCGGTAAAGTGCGCGACCTCTACGAGGACGGCGAATCGCTGATCCTGGTCGCCTCGGACCGGGTGTCGGTGTTCGACGTGGTGCTGCCCACCCCGATTCCGGAGAAGGGTGCGATGCTCACCCAGCTGTCGAACTGGTGGTTCGACTTCTTCGGTGATGTCCCCAATCACATTCTCTCCACTACCGATGTGCCCGCCGAGTTCGCGGGCCGCGGTGTGCGCGTGAAGCCGCTGAAGATGCTGAAGGTCGAATGCGTCGCACGCGGCTATCTGACCGGCGGCGGGCTGGCCGAGTACAAGCGCAGCGGCACGGTGTCCGGCATTGCGCTGCCGCCCGGTCTGCGGGACGGCGACAAGCTGCCCGAGCCGCTCTTCACCCCCTCCACGAAGGCCGATGAGGGCCATGACGAGCCCATCTCGTTCGCCGATGTGGTGAACCAGGAGGGCCGCGAGGTCGCCGAGCAGCTGCGCGATCTGACCCTGGGGATCTACTCCCGAGGCGCCGAGCACGCCGCCGGGCGCGGTGTCATCATTGCCGACACCAAGGTCGAATTCGGCTGGGACGGTGACGTTCTCACCCTCGGCGACGAGGTCCTCACCTCCGATTCCTCGCGCTTCTGGCCCGCCGACGACTACGAGCCCGGCCGCCCCCAGGCCTCCTTCGACAAGCAGTACGTCCGCGACTGGTCGGTGTCCACCGGCTGGAACAAGGAGTACCCCGGCCCCGATGTCCCCGCCGACGTCATCGACGTCACCCGCCAGAAGTACATGCAGGCTTACGAACTCATCACCGGCAACCCCTGGACCGGCATCTCCCTGTAGTCCCGAGTCAGGCCGGGACGCGGTCTGAGGTGAGGAACTCTGCGACGTATTCGGCTGCCTTGCTTTCGAATTCGGCGAAATGGGTGTCGCGGGCCGTGCCGGTGACGGCGTCGCCGATGTGGAGGGTGCCGTGGGCGTCCAGGCGCTGCGGGCGTTCCTCGGCGTCGGGGAGCAGTGCTATGCGGGAGTCGGAAAGGCCGCAGTAGTAGGCGATTCCGGCGCTGAGCTGGTTTTCGAGCATGGTGTGCATGACCGGGATCACGTCGTCGTCGGCGGTGGCGCCGGCCAGTCCGATCCACAGCATGCGCTTGCCCGCGAGCTTGGCTTTGCTGCGGCCGTAGGCGAATCCGTAGTTCCAGACGCGGTCGATCCAGCCCTTGAGCAGGGCGGGTGCGTAGGACCAGTACACGGGGAAGACCGCGATGATGAGGTCGGCGGCGAGAATGCGCCGCATATGCTCTTCGACCTCGGGGGAGTAGGGCTTGTCGCGGTCGTTCCAGTCGGGTTGATCGGCGGTGTTCATGCGCGGGTCGAAGCCCTCGGCGTGCAGATCGAGCAGATCGACCCGGTATCCGGCCGATTCCAGCTGGTACACCGTCCGGCGGGCGATGTGCGCGGTCAGCGAATCCTGCCGATGGTGGGACAGGACGACGAGAGCGGTGCGCTGGGATGCGTTGTGCGACAAGGGAAATCCTCCTGGGTCTGCGGTGCTGCCTGTCTTGTCTGCCCAGTACATCGTGGATTCCGTAGACGATCCATGGGTGAGAAGCTCCTGTGGATAGGAATTCGTCTACGCTCGAAGCGTGGATCCCTTGAGTCAGCTGCTGGGCGGTATTCGCGCCGAAGGTTCGGTGGTCACGCATGCGGTGCTCGCCGCCCCGTGGAGCATCCGTTTCCCCGACCGCGCCCCGCTGACCATGGTGACCGTGCTGCGCGGCGGCGGCACGCTCGTGCTGGCCGATGGCGCCTGCACCGAACTGATCGGCGGTGATACCGCGATCGTGCGCGATCTCGAACCCTTCCACTTCGCCGACCACCCGGACTCGCTCGGCCGCCCGCATACCGAGTACGAGATCGCCTGCTTCGCCGAGGAAGCCTGTGAGACAGGGGATTTGAGCGGCATCGCCTGGGGTGACGACTCCGAGAACGCGACCGTCCTGGTTGTCGGCGCGTATCACGCCCCGGCCCGCCGCCACGAACGTTTGGTGCGTGCCCTCCCGCCGGTGCTGGTGGTCGCCGATGACACCGATCTCTGTCCCTGGATGGAGGCGGCCGCCGCGGCCGCCGTCGGGCAGAGCGCCGGATCGCAGGCCATGATGGATCGCCTGCTGGACTGGGGCCTGGTGTGCACCCTGCGCAGCTGGTTCGAGAAGGCGGGTGCGGAGGCGCCGAGTTGGTATCGCGGCGTGAACGATGAACTCGTCGCGCCCGCACTGCAGGCCATGCATGCCCGCCCCGGGGTGCCCTGGACGGTGGCCTCCCTCGCCGCCACCTCCGGTGTCTCGCGGGCGTTGTTCGCCAAGCGCTTCGCCGCCGTCATGGGCCGCCCACCGCTGGCCTACCTCACCGAATTTCGCATGGACGAGGCCGAAGAACTGCTCTGCACAACGGATCTCACCGTGGTCCAGATCGCTAAATCACTCGGTTATGCCGACGCCTTCGGTTTCAGTGCCGCGTTCAAACGCCATAGAGGTATGAGCCCCAGCGTCTTTCGCACATCCACCGTGGCGCTCGCCCCGCGCCTCATGCCGTCACGGGTGGGCGGCTGACAGCCGGTTCCGGGATCTCACCGCGATAGGCCGCGATCTCGACGAGGATCAGGAGTTGCGGAGACGGGCGGCGCGGAGGGTGAGGTAGTCGCGTTCGGGGACGCTGGTGGTGCGGCGGGCGGCGGCGGTGTAGGCGGCGATGGCGGCGGGCGGGTCGCCTGCCATTTCGTAGAGGTGGCCGCGGACGGCTTCGAGGCGGTGCGAGCCCTTCAGGGTGTCGTCCAGAGTATTGGCGAGATCGAGGCCGGCCTGCGGGCCGTGGACCATGGCGAGGGCGACGGCGCGGTTGAGGGTGACCATGGGATTGGGCGTGAGGAGTTCGAGTCGGCTGTACAGCACCAGGATTCGATCCCACTCGGTGTCCTCGGCATGGCGGGCCTGGGCGTGCAGCGCCGCGATGGCCGCCTGGATCTGATACGGCCCGGTGAGTCCGCCGGGGAGCGTGGCGGTCACCAGTCGGATGCCCTCGACCATGGTGGCGCGGTGCCAGCGGCCGCGATCCTGTTCGGCGAGCGGGATGAGTTCACCGTGCGGCCCGGAGCGGGCGGCGCGGCGTGCATCGGTGAGCAGCAGTAATGCCAGCAGGCCGGTGACCTCGGAATTGTCCGGCAGCAGCCGGTGCAGGGCGCGGGCCAGCCGGATCGCTTCGGCGGAAAGATCATTGCGGCGCAGTGCGGAACCGGTGGTGCTGTGCCCCTCGGTGAAAATCAGGTAGAGCACGTGCAGAACCGCCCCGACCCGATCCCGCCATTGCTCCGGGTATCCGGATTCGTCCAGGGCCGCAGGGCTTTCGCCGCCGGGCAGCGTGAAGGGCCGATCCACGGCCGCGAGGCGCTTCTTGGCACGCGAGATGCGTTGCGCCATGGTCGCTTCCGGCAGCAGGAAGGCGCGGGCGATCTCATCGGTGGTGAGACCGCCGACCGCCCGCAGCGTCAGAGCGATCGCACTGGCGGGGGAGAGCACCGGATGGCAGCACAGGAAGAACAGCGTGAGCGTGTCGTCCCGATCCTCCAGGCCGTCGGACAGATCGACCGGCGTCGCGACTTCCCGCAGCGCCGTGGCGGTTTCGCGATTGCGCCGGGCCACCTCGGCCCGCACGGTGTCGACCAGGCGCCGCTGCGCCACCTGGATCAGCCAGCCGCGCGGATTCTCCGGCCGCCCCTCGGCGGGCCACTGGGTCGCCGCCGCCAGCATGGCCTCCTGCAGCGCGTCCTCCGCGGTGTCGAAATCGCCGTAGCGCCGAGTCAGCACGCCGAGCACCTGCGGCGCGAGTTCGCGCAGCAGGTCCTCGATTTCGTACTGGGATACCGGGAAGTCGGTCACATGCGTCTCAGAATCGTTGCCGCGCGGTCTTATTCGTCGCTGGCGGGTGCGGACATCACCGCGCGAACCTCGATGAGTTCACCGATCGGCTTACCACCGGGTCCGGGTGCGGCCGAGGCCTGCGCGGCGATCTCCAGCGCCCGCTCGGTGCTCTCGACATCGACGATCCAGTATCCGGCGAGGAATTCCTTGGTCTCCGGGAACGGCCCGTCGGTCACCACCGCGGCGGACCGCCCGTCCGAGCTGACCAGTCGCGCCTCGTCCGGCCCGGCCAGCCCCTGGGCGTCCACCAGCTCACCGGATTTGGCCAGCTCCGCGCCGAGCGCGCGCTGAAAGTCGATATGCGCCTCGATCTCCTCGGGCGTCCACTCATTGATCGGGGTATCGCAGTAGGCGGCGGGGCTGTAGGTCTTCAGCAGCATGTACTTCATGGTCGGCTCCTCGATGTCCGGTGCGCCGCGGTGGCGCGCTCGCGGATAGGTCGGAGCCTGACCCGCGATTTCGACACACTTCGGGATCTCGGATGGTGAGGGTCGTCACAGGGGTGTGCCGGTATCGGCCAGGCGGTCCGGATCGACGGCCTCCCCGCTCAGAATCAGCTCCTTGATCCGATCGGTCACATCCCACACATTCACATTCATTCCGGCCAGCACCCGGTTTCCGGAATCCAGCCAGAACGCCACGAACTCACGCTTACCGAGATCGCCGCGCACGACCACGCGGGCGTCCTGGTTCGCGCCGACATAGCCGGTGTATTCCATACCGAGGTCGTACTGATCGGTGAAGAAGTACGGCAGCCGGTCGTATACGGCGGGTTTGTCGAGCATGGTCGCGGCCGCGACGTCGGGCTGGTTGAGCGCATTCGCCCAGTGCTCCACCCGAATTCGCCGCCCGAGCAGCGGATGCTGCTGATCGGCGATATCGCCGACGGCGACAATATCCGGATCGCTGGTGGCCAGGCTCTCGTCCACCAGCACGCCCTCGTCGGTGGCCAGACCGGCGTCGACGGCGAGGTCGATATTGGGTCGCGCGCCGACCGCGACCAGCACCGCATCGGCCTCGATGACGGTGTCATCGGCCAATCGCACGCCGGTCGCCCGCCCGTTCGCGGTGGTGATCTCGGCCACCTTGGTCTCGAGGCGCAGGTCGACGCCGTGGTCCCGGTGCAGGTCGGCGAAGACCGTGCCGATCTGCGCGCCGAGCGCCGTCTGCAGCGGCGCGGCCAGCGTTTCCAGAACGGTGACCTCGACGCCGGCCGCCCGTGCGGCGGCGGTGACCTCCAGGCCGATCCATCCGGCGCCGATCACCACCAATCGCCGTGCGGTGCCGAACATTTCGAGCAGCGCCAGGGAATCCTCGGCGGTGCGCAGGGTGTAGACCCCCTCGGCGTCCGCGCCCGGGATCGGCAGACGGCGGGGCCGAGATCCGGTGGCCAGCGCCAATTTGTCGTAGGGCAGCGTTGTACCGTCCGGCAGCGCAATGGTTTTGGTGGTGCGGTCCAGAGCGGTCACCGTGGTGCCGAGCAGCACCTCGATATGGTGGTCGCGGTACCACTGCGCGGGATCGACAGTGCAGTCCTCCGGCGTCTTCTTGCCCAGCAGACACTCTTTCGACAGCGGCGGCCGCTCGTAGGGCAGCCGCTCCTCCGCGCTGACGAGGGTGACCGTGCCCTGGAAATCATTGGCGCGCAGCGCTTCCGCGAGCTTGGCGGCTGCCAGCCCACCACCTGCGATGACGAACCTGGAACCCGTGGTCATAACCCATGACCTCCCTGCGCCGCACATCCGCGGCTGCCGACGACGAGGCTGATAACCGACCCTAACGCGCGGCGGGGGCGCCTAGGCGGAAATAACGGCAACAAGGTGCATTGTTGCCCAAGGGGGACGGCCGCTTCCGGCCACCGATTGCGAAAGGGACTACCCGTGAGTGACACCAAGAAGGACCGGGTCGACTTCTGGTTCGATCCGCTGTGCCCGTGGTGCTGGATCACCTCCCGCTGGATCCTCGAGGTCGAGCAGGTCCGCGATATCGAGGTGAATTTCCATGTCATGAGCCTGGCCGTGCTCAACGAGGGCCGTGAGGGCCTGCCCGAGCGGTACGTGGAGATGATGAAGACCGCCTGGGGTCCGGTGCGTGTGGCGATCGCCGCCGCGCAGGCCAATGGCGACAAGGTGCTGTCCCCGCTGTACACCGCGCTGGGCACCCGCATCCATAATCGCCGCGCCGAGTACGAGGACCAGCCCGACTTCCTGAATGTGATCGTCGCCGAATCGCTGGCGGAGGTCGGCCTGCCCGCCGATCTCGCCGCGGCCGGCGCCAGTGGTGAGTACGACGAGGCGCTGCGCATCTCGCATCACGAGGGCATGGACAAGGTCGGCCCGGATGTCGGCACGCCGACCATCCATATCAATGGCGTCGCCTTCTTCGGCCCGGTGCTCTCGCGCATTCCGCGCGGTGAGGTCGCCGGCAAGGTGTGGGACGGTGCGGTCGCGCTGGCGTCCTACCCGCACTTCTTCGAGATCAAGCGCACTCGCAACGAGGACCCGGTCTTCGACTGAGTGGTTGCGCTACTGCCCTGAGCAATGCGAACGGGCCTGCTGTCCGGCAGGCCCGTTCGTGGCCGGACGCGAGGGCTCAGCGTGGTCCGAACTGTGCTGTCGGATCCCCGTATCCGCCCTGATAGGGCTGCTGCGTATAACCGCCCTGCGGTGGGTAGCCACCCTGTGGCGGGTAGCCGCCGCCGTAGGGCTGGAAGTTCGCCGGGGGCTGCATGGCCATGGGCGCGGAGGGTCGCAGGAAGAGCTTGCCGTGCCGGCTGCGGTCCCGCAGCGCCCACATGCGCCAGGTCAGCACCGGATGGCTGGACATCGCATTGACGATCCAGACGAAGAAGCCCTTCTCCTGCGGAGCCCGGTCCGCCATCTCGTCGAATCCGACGAGCGAATTCAGATATTTGCCGCCCGCGAGGGTCTGCATGGCGGTCGGCGCGCCCGCGTGCCGATTGCAGAAGCCGTGGTTGTCGGCCGTGTACTCCTGCGCGCGAATGAGCGAGCTGCCGAGCAGCGGCAGGAACGGGCCGAGGAACATGCCGAGCTGCCGCCAGTAGGACACATGCCCGGCGGCGATATGCCCGACCTCATGGCCGATGATGAAGGCCAGTGCGTCGGGTTGCCGTGCGGCGCCGCCGATTTCGAACAGATCGGCGTAGACGACCACGAACCGCCGGAAGCCGTGACCGGAGGCGAAGGCATTGATCTGACCATTGCCGAGCACCACGTACGCGTCCGGCACCTTGGCCATGCCGAAGCGTCCGGCCGCCTCCTGGACCATGCGGTAGCCCTCGGGGAACTGGGTGGGCGACATCTTCACGCCATTGACCCGCTGGGTCGAGAAGGTCATACCGCGCTGGGCCCACAGCAGCAGCGGCGCGAACGCCAGCAGCAGCACATACTGGTTGACGCTGCCGGTCACCAGCAGCAGCAATGCCAGCAGATACGCCAGCGCCGTGGCGACGACCACGACAACCAGCAGTGGAATCTCCCAGCTGTGCCGGGCGGGCATACCGAACGGCGACAGGCCGCGGGTCTGGTCGTGCGGCGGAATCTGCGGCGGCGAATACGGTTGCTGCTGCGCCCATCCGGGCGGGCCGGTCTGCGGATTCCATCCGGCCATACCCGTGACCGGATTCCATTCCGGATAGCTTCCGGTCGGCGGGCCCCCCGTATGTGCGTTCGGCGGTGGTGACTGATCGTCGGACGTCATGCTCAGAACTCTATGTGCCGGACGCGGTCATCCCCAGGTGAGCCGGTCTGCGGCGGCCTGACAGAATCGCAGCCATGCGCGTATACCTGGGTGCCGACCATGCCGGCTTCGAACTGAAGAACACTGTCAAGGCCCACCTCGAGGGCCAGGGCCACGATGTCGTCGATGTCGGCGCGCTGGAATACGACGCCCTCGACGATTACCCGGCCTTTTGCATCGAGGCCGCCCGCCGCACCGTGGCCGATCCGGGCAGCCTGGGCTTCGTCTTCGGCGGTTCCGGCAATGGCGAGCAGATCGCCGCCAACAAGGTGGCCGGCGCCCGCTGCGCCCTCACCTGGAGCGTGGAGACCGCGCAGCTCGCGCGCCAGCACAACAATGCGCAGCTGGCCGGCATCGGCGGCCGCATGCATACCGAAGCGGAAGCCCTCGCCATCGTGGACGCCTTCGTCAGCACCCAGTGGTCCGAGGAGCCGCGCCACCAGCGCCGCATCGACATCCTCGCCGAGTACGAGAAGACCGGTATCGCTCCGGCTCTGCCGAACTGACCTGTGCCCGAAGGACATACGCTGCACCGCCTGGCGAAGCTGCACCACAAGCGCTTCGCCGGCGGTGAGGTCCGAGTATCGAGCCCCCAGGGCCGCTTCGCCGACGGCGCCGCCCGCCTCGACGGCCAGGTGCTGACCCGCGCCGAAGCCTGGGGCAAACACCTACTGCACCACTACGATTCGGGCCTCATCGTCCACATCCACCTGGGCCTGTACGGCAAATTCACCGAATCCCCGTTCCCCCTGGGTGAACCGGTGGGCCAGGTCCGCATGCGCCTGATCGGCGCCGGCCGCACCGGAGACGTCTTCGGCACCGACCTGCGCGGCCCCACCGCCTGCGAAATCCTGCTCCCTCCCGAGGTCACCGCCCTCACCGACCGCCTCGGCCCCGACCCGCTCCGCAAGGACGCCGACCCGGACCGCGCCTGGCATCGCATCAGCCGCTCGCAGCGCCCGATCGGCGCACTGCTGATGGATCAGAAGGTCCTCGCGGGCGTCGGCAACGTCTACCGCGCGGAAATCCTTTTCCGCCACGGTATTTCCCCCGATCGTCCCGGCACCCAGCTCACTTATGAAGAGTGGCAAGCGATCTGGTCCGACCTCGTCGACCTGATGAAGGTAGGCGTCCGCCGCGGCGTAATGGTCGTAGTGCGCCCCGACGACGACCACGGCGCCCCGTCCTACGCCGCCGACCGCCCCCGCACCTACGTCTACCGCCGCGCCGGTGACCCCTGCCGCCTCTGCAGTACCCCGGTCCTCCACTCGGTCCTCGAAGGCCGAAACCTGTTCTGGTGTCCCACTTGCCAACCCTCCTGATCGAGGCGGGCAATGAGCCCTTCTACCTCGGTTTTCTGCAGAATTTCGCACGCGGTGGGACCGGGTAGGTCGGTGCCGTAGAGGTCACCGAGAAATGCGGTGCCAACTCGGCCAGGTCTGATCACAGTGCCGCCCTATCGGGGATGTGCTGTGCGCGCATGAATCCGCTGCTGAATGGTCAGTAGCAGGTGATTGTTGGTCACTTACCGCCAGGTGTCGCAACGCTGACCCTAAGCTGAGTACAGCGAAATTGACTGTGCCGCATCAAAGAATCGTAATGGTGCACCGGCGGCTGGATCGATATCCACGGCGGATATTGCCGTGGGATCAGTTGTGTGCCTGAGTTGTTCGATACGCGGCATAGCATCATCGCCGAACCCACCCCCCAATTTGACGGCGCGCGCATTCATCAGCTACTGACGCCGCTTCTACATCCCAAAGCCGAAGGCACCCAGCGCAAGCCGGTTGCCTTCGGCTTTCTTTATCACATATCGGAGTTTGCCATGGCAGTACCGGTTGGCCCTTCAGTCACAACCACCAATGACTGGGGCCAGAAGGTGACGACCACTCACCTGTCGGACGGGACCCTTCAGGTCGTCACCCAGGACGGTGGCGACGAGGGCGCCCATCGGCCCACGACCAAAACCGAAATCGTGCAGGACCCGGCCTGGGCAAATGTGTTCAGACCACCGCAGGATCAGGGGAAACCGCTACCCCCGCCGTACAAACCGAGGCCGTCTATCAGTCCAACCGAGCAGGCGATCCTCGGTGTCGACGCGAATGGCAATCCGACCACTGCCAGTGATCTACCGCCGACGACAATGAATCCGTACGATCCGAGCGGCCTCCTGGGCATTCAACTCGACGCTCACGGAAAGCCCATTGTCCCGGACAAGCCCTCCATCCCTTCGGGTGATAAGCCGGGTGGGTCGGCGGGCAACCAGAATACGGGCGGTCTTGGTGCGTCGCAACCAGATCCGGCCCTTGCCGACAAAATCAAGGGAATATACGGCTCTCCGGGTTCTACGGTGACCACGGGGTTGGGAACGAAGACAACCAAGACGGTCCAAAGTGATGGAACCACGATCATCACCACTCAGGGCGGCGGCTCCGACGGCGGTGACCGCCCGTGGATTCGAACGGAGATCGACTTCCCCGCGGAGTCGGGACGCCCTCCATTGATCGGCTATGGCGAGAGTGCCGTAACAACCGGGTACTGGACCAATCCTGATGGCACGACAACGACCCTTTTGGATCGCAATGGGCAGCACGAAGTACGCATCAACGGTCTGACAAACCACACCCCCTGGTCGCAAACTTATGACACCGACGACAAAGGCAACGTCGTCACCGCAACCAAGGTCGACGGGATAACGACCACTCAGAACAGTGGCACTCCCGGAGTGGCGAAGACGTCCCAGCGCCTGCCCGATGGTAGCGATCGGACGGTCACCACGGTCGATGGAAATATTGTCGCGATCGATAAATATGGGCTCGACGACAAAGGGAAATTTGTTCATACCCAAACAACTTACGATCCGAATGGCCTGGCAACCGTTACCCAGTTCGACAACCCTCAGCCGGGAGCCCAGAAGGTCACCCAACAACAAGGAAACGGTCAACTCGACACCCATTACGTCTACCCGGATGGAACGCACACCCCGGGCGGCCTCGACAGCCCCCCTGAGGATCGCGACGGAGTCCAAGGTGGGATCGACACCGTCAAGGGAATCTGGCACGACGGGACCATCGTCCTCGACACACTCCACAACATCTATGTCGCCCCGGTGGAAGACGCGATCGACCCCGGCACCAATCACCAAGCCCCAACACACGGCATCATCGAGACGGGACTCGCGGCTCTCGATATCGGCCTGCTCGCCGCCGACGGTCTCGGCGCGGCCGCTTCGGCTGTCGATCGCGCCGCCGCCATCGGCGCTGGTGCACGTGCAGCACGCGATGCGGTATTAGCAGGCGCGACCAAAGACGAAGCACTCGCCGCCGCTCGCGCTGCGATCAAGGACTACCGGAACGTACCGTCGGGCCTCGGTGACGGTACCGGCTTACCGCGCGGACACGGACCAAATCCTGACCTTCCGAATCCGAGTTCGCCGAATGTGGACGGTGCGGGACTGAACCCGCACGAAGCCCCTCCCACCGGAGACCGCCCCACCGCACCGGGTGCTGGCGGCCGGGGCAACGGTCTTCCTGATCCGGCCCCGAATGCGGATGGGCTTACCGACCGCACTCTGCCTGGCGAAGCCCCGGATCCGAATGCCCCGGACCCAGAGCTCTCACCGAACGACCCGAGCGCACAACCGAATACGTCGGGCCTCAACCCCACACCGCTCGACCCCCTCCTCGACGCGATGCAACAAGACTTGGGTGCCACCTGGGAGCAGGGCAAGAACCAGTTCCAACAATTCCTCGCGAACTCGAGGGCGAAACTCGACACCACCCTGGACGCAATCCTGGAACGGCAACCGGCCCTTGCCGGCGTCGTCAACAGCATCCGAAACGCCGAAGAAGGCCTCGGGCTCGGCGGAACCGAAGCAAGAAACGCCGGAGGCGCTTCCCGTGGTGGCGACCTCGATTCCCCCTCCAGTGGAGGGGGCGGTGGGGGGCGTGGTCCGGGCGACCGCGGACCCACAGACCCGCCCCCACAAGATGGTGGTCTCGGAGACGAGACTCCCGAAGATCGCCCGGCGATCGAATACAGGTACAACAGCGAGGACGGGCTCTGGTACGGCTACGACATAAACGAAAAACCACATGCGATGCCGAAAGGTGTTCAGCCGTTAGAGGGCGGAAGAAGCTGGCATGGCCCCAAACCCAATGGGGAAGGCAGTGGCTATGTCACGAAAGAAGACTGGGCAGTTTTCGGTCGAAGGCCGCGCCGCTATAGGGGCCAGGAATACACGGACCTCGCTGAGGAAGCGCGCAAAGCTACTCCTATACCGCCCGGCGCATCCCCCCACATGCTGCGAATCGGCGAGAACGGCGTCGAGGCCAGGGCTCTTCCTGGAGCGGATACGCTCAAGTCGCAGGCGCGGCGGTTTATCGGGGAAGGGCTGGACAGAGCCGAGATCGAAGTAGAAAACGTGGACAGGGCCAAGGTTGGTCGGGACCAGCAGACGATCGTCTCTGAGCAAGGATCCATCGGTGTGCGAATGGCTGACGGGACGACGGTAACAATCAACCCGGACTTCATCGTCTACGACCCTGAAACCAAAACAGTAAAGATCATCGACTCGAAGTTCGGCAAGGGCGCCGTCTATACCGACAACCAACTCGACGCATACCCCATCCTGGCAAAAGGAAACGTCAAGCTCAGCGATCTGAAGCTGTCGCAGTCTGTCAAGGACAAGCTCAGAGACCAGGGCATCAAACTGGATACTCAAATCTCTGGCGTCGAGACGCACCCGTGGAACAATGGCATCATGCCGGATCCGGCGGTCCTCGCCCGCGCAACAACAGATTTCGCAGACTCCGCCGCAGCCCTCCAGGCGGCGGGTGGCGAGCTTGGTGAATCTGCATCCCAGGCCTTGGCGTTTCTGAAGACATGGAACCAGGAGGCCAGTGGAGAAATACCCGGCAAGACACCACTGAGCTTCCCGATCGTCCCGGGAAAGAACCAACTCGGACCGATTGCGCTGCCTATATCGTCAACATTGACTCCGGCGATGCTAGGCCAGCGGCCCATCGACCCGGGCGCGTGGATCACAGGCGTGATTCGGAGCGGCTTGTCCGGGCTCGACAACGTGGCCGCTACTGTGTTCTCCAATGTTGCTCTGACCCAAGCGATCAATCCCATGGTATCCCAACGTAACGTCGACCAGTCGCAGACGATCACAATCTCGGTCCAAGGCACTGACCAGATTGTGGATGCGGATATCCGGAAGTGCCGGGCGTATCTCCCGTTGGGGCGACGGCTTTGAGCACCCACGATACGCTGGCGGGTGCGAACTATGAAGGGCGGAAAGCATTGGCTACCAGTAAAATTAAGAAATTTCAACAGTTGCTATCGGCCGAACTCTCACCCGCACTGGCGGACCAGGGGTTCCTGCCGGGGTCCGCTCCCCGAGGCATGGAGGGGTTGTGGTTCGCAAGCAAAAGCCCCTCCCTCCCGCACGCCACCGCGGCCGTCAAGGTCGTGGTGGAATCCAGAAGAGATTGGCTGGGTATGTCCGCGTACGCGCACTTGACATCTGACGCAGTAGCGGAAATTGTCCGCAATATGCCCGACCCCGCACGGGCGGCGGACAGTTCAGACGACAGCCCTTATCTCGGTTCTATCGAGTTGGTTGGTTTCGCTAGCTTTATCAAGCCGGCTCCTGCAGGCGAGTTCCTATTGGTCAATCCGTCAAGCGTCCCCCGCGCAGCCGATTGGTTCCTGCAATGCGTTCGTGGCCCCGTGGCGGAGTGGTTTCTTCAGCGGGACAGTGTGTCGAAGCTTGTCGATCTCGCCAAATTCCCGACGGCAGCGGCCGTAGACCGAAAGAGCCCCAGTTCGATGCGGCTGCGGGCGACGGTGATCCTCTGTGCACTGGAGGGCCGGTTGGCCGATGCTGCCGGGCTGATGAGGTGGTACTTGACAGAAGGACGATTCGACGGTCTCGATTCCCCGGAGCAGGCGTCAGCTTTCGATATTGCTCTGGGACAGCAGTTTCCAGGATACGCGGAAGCCCGAAAGATGATGGACTGAACAATCGTCGTCTTCGCTGGAGGCGCAGGGCGATCAGCTGCCGTCGACGAGAGCAGTATCTGTTTGAACCTGTTGTTGCACAGATGGATTGCGACTATGCCGCTGATACAGCGGGTCCAATTCTGAACAGGGAAATCCAGAGGCCGCAGCGATCGACCCCCAGTAGGTAGACAGCCAGCGAAGAACAGCGAGGCTGTTTGACATCCCCGGCTGCCCTCGGGACAGCTGGGGACACGCCTGAACCCAACGAGAACAACCAATTGGTTATGCAAATCTCGATCTCGCTCCATCCGGCGCTCAGCTGAAGCCCATCCCGCCGAGGCGGGAGAACCGTGCAGCCGCCAGATGAGTGGCCTGGTTCCGCTGACTACACCCACGGCATGGTTGACGGCAGCCATGGAGGCTGCCGTACCGCCAACCCACAACGAAATAGCATTCATTCATGCAGGTCGATATCCAAGGCGCGGTCGAAATCGCGCGCATCGCAACAGAACCCGACTGGGACTGGAGCACCGACGGACTTCGCCGGTTCTGTGCGGCCGCAGGCTGGGAGATCACCAATCAAAATGGTTCGGGCAGCGCATCGCTTCGAACCACCCTGAGAGTCGGTCGACCTAAGTCGCGCGTGTACGGCAACCCACGCAAGACCAACCTGATCACGACCTTCGTCACCGATGTAGCCGACCCCGCTACGCCGGGCCTGAGCGACTGGCTGGCTGGCACATTCGACCAGTTACGTGCCGCCTTCACCACCATCCTCGGGGAGCCCAGCCGATACGAACCCGGCCGCGAAGCGACGATCTCATGGGACCGGCCGAACCTGACGATAGAGCTGTCCATGATCTGGCAGGCGATCTCTATGCGTCTTGTAAGGCCGGACGGCTTCTTCGGCATCAACTACCAGGAATGATGGGAGCCGGGTCATACGACAGTCTGGAAACGCCGCCGGTCCGAGATATCTCAGACCGGCGGCCCGATGCATCGGCAGCTCATACCCCCCGGCCAGAGCAGTGCCTTGCTTGGCCATCGCAACTCCACCCCGCAGCCTTCGTCGACGCACTTGAGGAGGGCACCCATCTGGCGTGTTGGCACCTGGACGTGGGTACCCAGGGACGGCTGGCGTAGCAGTTGGTTGCACTGTTTTACAGGTCGGATAGGGTGAACTAATTCAATGTCTACCGGTGTCGGCAACGTCTACCGCGCGGAAATTCTGTTCCGCCACGGCATTTCACCGGATCGTCCCGGTGTGCAGCTCACTTATGAAGAGTGGCAATCGATCTGGTTCGACCTCGTGGACCTGATGAAGGTGGGCGTCCGCCGCGGCGTCATGGTCGTGGTCCGCCCCGAACACGACCACGGCGCCCCCTCCTATGCTGCCGACCGCCCCCGCACCTACGTCTACCGCCGCGCCGGCGACCCTTGCAGACTGTGTGGCACCACAGTCCTGCACACGGTCCTCGAGGGCCGAAACTTGTTCTGGTGCCCCGCCTGCCAGCCATCCTGACGGAGCGGGCGGACGCCGACACCGTGACCATCGCGCGGCAGGGGTGGTTGGACCGACGCCGCTGTCATCGTGACCGCATTTCAACCGTCGCGTCGGGCGGAATGATCCACCGCGCGTAGGTATCGTGCGGAGCGACTGTGATCACATCAACCATACGCACCAGTTCGCCGGGCACGGTTCCGCCGAAATGTTCCAGGTTCGGTACGACCACCGCTTCGGCATCCATCCGGCGGACGACGTCGATCAGCCGCTGAACCGGGTCCTCGACGCGGTCGCTGAACACCACGGTCTTGGCGAGGGCGTAGCCGAGTCGTTTCGCGAGGCTGCGGCTTTGCAATTCGTCCCACGGCTGACGTACGCCGGACACATCGCTGCGCAAATAGCCTATGGCTGTTGGGATTTCGAACATGGTCACCACCGCCTGATCGGCACGTAGGTGCGTTCGTGTTCCACCGCGAGGCGGGACAGGATGTCAGCGACGCTGGCCCCGGCACGGTGTCGAGCCGGATGGGTTGTGCGACTGGATGATAGGGCGGCCGCAAGAAGCACCGTGGCAGTCAGTGCGAAGGCGAGAATGAGGTCCATATCGGGCTCCTCCGGGGTCCGCTCGATGGTCGTGGTGAGCGCCTGATCGGGTGCTGCAATCAGCGTCTCTCCGCAGTTGCCGCGAATGAAGGTGACGCAGGTGCACGCAGGTATACGCTCGGTTCACGCATCTCCCGCAAATGCGAGGTAATGGGTATGCAAGAGGCATGGACCGGTGCCGACGCGACCGCGCTGCGCATGGCGCTCGGTGTTCCCCAACTCGAGTTCGCCACGCGCACCGGCGTGGCGCTGAGCACGGTGAAGAAGTGGGCGCGGCGTGGAACGACTGTCACGCTGCCGCCGTTCTTCGCCGAGTTGATGGATACACACCTCGCTCGTGCGACCCCGCAGCAGCGTGCTCGATTCCTAGACGCCAAACAGGAATGCATCCAGATCGTCCTTCCCGGCGACACCGATGATCGGACTGATTCCACTGCCGCACAGTGGGAACCGGGCATATGGACCGCCGACTGCGGGACGATCGCCGACGACCTCGCCAGAAAGGACCTGATGCTGGATCGCCGCCAGGCTGCCCGCGCCCTCCTCGGGGTGGTTGTCGGAGCCAATCTGCTCGAACCCATGGAACGCTGGTTGCTCTACGGAGCCGGCCAGGCCCCCGACCCGCCAGCGATCACGACGTATCGGGTCGGGGTGCAGGAGGTCGAGCAGTTGGAAAACGCCGCGCGTGTATTTCGTGAATGGGACGACCAATACGGTGGGGGTTTGCGCCGCAAAGCCGTCATCGGTCAGCTCAGTGAGGTCAATGAACTGCTCACACACACTCAACCTTCGGAGATTCGCCGTCGCCTCACGGCCGTGCTGGCGCATCTTTCCGAAACTGTCGCGACGATGTCGTGGGACTCCGGACAACAAGCCACCGCTCAGCGTTACTACGTGCTCGCGGTCCGGGCAGCATCTGCGGCAGGGGATTCGGCATTCGCCGCCAACGCCCTCGCTGGCATGGCTCGACAACTGCTGTACCTCGGCCGCACCGCCGACGCCCTGGAGCTCGTCCGCCTAGCGCAGGAACGGGCCGCCACCGCGCCCCCGACAGTCCAGGCGATGTTGCGCGCTCGCGAAGCGTGGGCCTACGCACACCTCGATCGCCCCTCGGCGTTTCACCGGGCCTGCGATCGAGCGCAGGAATCGATGGCCGACGCGACACCCTCGCTCGACCCCTATTGGATCGGATACTTCGACCACTCGGAGATGGCTGGCACCATCGGCGGGCGTCTGCTCGAAATGGCGCAGCGCACACCAGAATTCGCGAGCGAGGCCGTCGAACAGATAGACAGGGCAATCGAGCTGCGGCAACCGAACCGGTTGCGCAGCACGGCACTCGACCAGCTCGGGCTGGCGGAAGCCCGGCTGATTCAGGGCGAGGTCGAGGAAGCATGTCGTCTCGGGCATGCCGCCCTGTCCACGGTGGAACAAACCGCGTCCGATCGCGTGCGGGTCAAACTGCGGGAGATGTTCGCGCGTACCGAATACGTGGCGAACGTCCGCGCCGTGACGGAGTTGCGGGACAGAATGCGCGCGCTGGTTGCCGACCCGGTATAGAAGTGGGCATGACTCGCATCGGCGTCACCGGGCACATGAACATCACCGCGGATTCGGTCCCGCTGGTGTACGCGGAGATCGTCCGCCTCCTCTCTGATGCAGGAGATCCGGCCGAACTGATCGGTGTCAGCTGCATCGCGCGTGGGTCCGACAGCGTCTTCGCGCAAGCCGTGCTCGATGTCGGTGGTCGGCTGGAAGTTGTTCTTCCGTCCCGCAATTACCGGGAGCGCAAGGTGAAGCCGGACCATGCCGACCTGTTCGACATGTTGATGTCCCGCGCGGCGAACGTGCATGTGATGGACTTCGACGATGCAGGCACAGAGGCCTACGAAGCAGCCAACGAGTCCGTCGTTGGAACATGTGACCGGCTGATCGCGGTGTGGGACAGTCAGCCGAGCGTGCAGGGCGGAACCGGTACAGTCGTAAAACTTGCCAAGGACAGCAACATTCCCGTCGATATTATCTGGCCGAACGGCGCGGCTCGCAGTTGATAGCCAATCTGTTCGGATCAATCCTGAGTGTGGTTGATATTTCTAGGCGCTACGATCGACATCAAATAACAGCTTGCCTGCGATCAAAGAATGTAGCGCCCGCGCCGACACTGAGTACACGGCTTCGCCGCGTCTCTGCGGAATGATTCTGCTAACTCTAATGTGGGGACATTATCACCGCTGATGAGAATGAACCGCGGATCGTCGGCGGGTTCGGCGCGAATAGGCATGTTGGACATCCTCCCAAACATGCCCGTGTAGCACTACCAAATTGCGGTCCTATTGCGGCTCGTCAAGTCGCGGTCGAACAGCCGAAGGTCTTGTTCGTGGACTCGGCAGGGATGGAAGGTCGTATCCCTTACTCCTGGGAGTCTTTTTTGCGACAAGGTTCGCTGACGGGGCGGTACGCATCGTTGCGTGGTGGTCGTGGTCTCCCGAACGCGACCTCTGCGCCATCCAGCGCACGCTTGTGTAAGGCCGAAATCTCGGCTGGTGTCCGCCATCTGCCGAGCTGAATTTCGGTCCCGGTTGGAGGGAACTTGTCCGCTGGGGGCGACGCATGTACGGGGGACGTCGGACGCTGGTCGACCGCCAGGGTGATGGGGCACGTTTGTCGATCATGTTGCAGTCCAATCGGTTCCGCGCAACTCCGGCTTCCGTCGCCGAGGGACTCGATTCGTGGTTCCGGTAGGGATTTAATCTGCGGGTTTTTATCGATAGACGGTGGCATGGCTGTCTACCTAAGTTGGTCACACGCCCAGGTGATCTCTGGTGGCTTGAGTTCCCGCTGGTGCGAGAGGTTTTGCGGTACCGGTCGAAGTGCTGCGTGCACGACGATGCGGGGGGATGCTTGTCGGGGATCGCCGGGGTGGAATATCCCCACACGAGAGCAGCTATTTCATGCGAAACACCCTTTTGATCACCGGTTTCATCGGTATCGCACTTGCCGTTGGCGCTGGATCCGCTGCGGCGGAGCCGCTTTCGGTGGACGATGCGAGTGCGGCACCGGCTGACACCACTACAGTTGCGGCCCTGCCGCCGGGTGAGGCCTGCGCGCAGAGTTTCCTCAGCGGGTGGGCCAGGTCGGCGGTCACCGGCTCGGCCACCGGTTCGGCGACCGGCTACCTCGCCGGATCCTCCGCCGGGCCCCAGAGTGGTTCCGCCACTGGACTGGCTACCGGGATTGTCTCCGGGTTGGCCAGCGGTTCCGGAGGCGGACTCGCCAGCTGCGCCCTCGGCGAGCTGGGCAACGATCTGCCCGACGTCGCTACCGGCTCGACCAGCGGGCCGGGGCGTGGATACCTGACCGGCTCCGCAGGTGGCTTCGCTGCGGGCTCGAGCGATGGCCTGCCGAGCGGGCTGGGGCGCAGTGTTCTGGCAGGGCTGCTCGGTGCGGCAACCAGCGGTTCGAGTCGTTAGTCCTTCGCACCAGAACAGATTTCGGCGCTCCATCGCCGCGCCCGGACCGGCTGCCGGCATGTCCGATAGCACCGTCTGCCGCCTTCTGAAACTGTCATCGTTCGGTTGTCGGTGGGCGTTGCTAGTGTGCGAATTCCCTGGAGAACAGGGAAGGCATGAAGGATGGAGAAGCAATGCGGTACAAGGGGATTCGTCATGCGGGGACGGGGATCGTTGGTTTGGCCGGAGTGGTGTCCGCGGTAGTGGTGGGCAGTCCCGCTGGGTCAGCGGATATCACCGGCAGCGGTATCACCGTGCAGGGCGATGCGCACCAGACCGGTACGAGCTACAGCGTTTGTGTGCTCACTCCGGACTCGGCCAATGCGTGGGGGCAGATAACCACGAGGGTCAATTACTACGACGGAGATCAGGACCTCGGATTCAATACCGCCAATCCCGGCGCCGCCAACATATGCGATAACTGGACCCCTGCGGCAGAGGGTACGCACAACCTGCACGCGGTTCTGTCCTGGACCACTGTCGATATGTACGGCATGCCCACCGAGCACACCAGTTCCACCGACACGGTTGCGGTGCTCGTATCCGCGCCGGTTACCACTCCGCCGGCGACGACCACACCGCCGGTGACGACGACTCCGCCGGTCACGACCACACCGCCGGTGACCACTACTCCGCCGGTGACGACCACGACGACACCGGTGCCCGAATGGCAACTGAACGCGCACTACAACGTTGGTGACTTCGTCACCTACGAGGGCGTGAAGTACCGCTGCATCCAGGCGCACACCGCATACGCACCCAACTGGACTCCGCCGCTCACGCCCGCGCTCTGGCAGCAACTCTGAATTGCCGGCCGCCCACTCGGTTCACGATTCGACTCGTAACCGGTGGGCGGCCTGCCCGGTATGGTGCTCTGCACCGTCGCTCTCAACTATTGATCAGAGGCTCGTTGAGGCTGTGGCGAATTCACCGGCGCTCGCCAGGGCGCTGTCCTCCTCGATCTCGTGCTGGGTCAGGCGGCGGCCGGTGTGGCCCAGGCCGAATACCGCCAGCAGTGCGGCAAGCGCGAAGAAGACTGCGCCGGTGAGGAAGGCGATGCGGTAGGCGCCTTCGGCGGGCAGGGCCACGACCGCGCCGTTGGCGAGGGAGTGGCGCAGGGTGTCGCTGGTGAGGATGGTGACGACCAGTGCGCTGCCGATGGCGCCGCCCACCGTACGCATGATCGAGTTGATCGAGTTGGCGATTCCGGTCTCGTGCGGCGCCACATTCGCGACGAGCAGTGCGGGCATGGCGGAGTAGGCGATGGCGATCGCGGAGTTCGCGATGACCAGTGCGACAACAACTTCCACGCTTGTGGTGTGGAGCAGGGCCAGGGCGGTCAGGGCGCACAGGCCCAGGACGCTGGCCAGCAGCAGGACGTAGCGGGGGCCGATGCGCCCGACCAGGCGGCCGGCGATCGGGCCCATCAGCACCGAGGCGATGGCGCCGGGCAGCATGAAGGCCACACTGGTGCGGAGCACCGAGGCGTCGAACCCGAATCCGGTCAGTGCGCGCGGCGTCGCCACGAAGTAGGTCGCTCCCAGGAACACGCTGAACATCGCGAAACCGACGCAGAAGCTGGCCAGGTTGGTCACCGCGACCGGACGATGCGCCAGCAGGGCGGTCGCCACCAGCGGCTCGCGCAGCTTGGACTGCAACAGCAGGAATCCGGCCAGTACGACAATCGCGGCCACGAACAGCCCGATCACTTTCGCGCTGCCCCAGCCCCATTCGTGGCCCTGGGAGATCGGCAGCAGCAGGCAGACCAGGCCGAGGCCCAGTACCGCGGCGCCCACGTAATCGACGCGGCCGCCCTGGCCCGCGCGGCGCGGCAGGGTCAGGAACGCCAGCACCAGCACGACCGCGGTGAGGATGACGCACAGCCAGAAGATGCGACGGTAGTCCGCGCCGCCCTGTGTCAGCAGACCCGTCGCCACCAGGGCGACACCGCTGCCCACGCCCAGGGTCGAGGCGGTGACGGCCAATGCTCCGGTCAGGCGCTCGGCCGGAAGCTCATGCCGCAGCACGCTGATGGCGAGCGGGAACAGGCCGAAACTGGCGCCCTGCAAAGCCCTTCCGACGATGAGCAGATCGATGCTGTGTGCCGACGCGGCCAGCACGCTGCCGGCCAGTGTCACCACCAGAGTCGCCAGCACGACCGGCTTGTGGCCGTAGACATCGCCGAGGCGTCCGAGCAGCGGCGTGAACGCCGAGGCGGCCAGCATCGTCGCGGTGGTCACCCATCCGACGGTCGTGGCCGAGACGCCCAGCTGCAGACCGATCTGCGGCAGTGCGGGGACGGGCAGCGTCTGGACCAGGGCCAGCAGAAATACGGTGCTGGCCATGGTCAGCACGATCGCGGTCGGCGAGGAGGTGCGCCGAAGCTCGAGCGGGGAGGTCATTCGGAGGACCCTACGCCGGAATCGACACAGTGTCGATTATGATAGACGCCACGTCTACTAAGGGAATGGAAATCGCTCTATGGTGAGGTCATGGCGCAGCAGGGCGGACCCAAGGTGAACCAGACCCGAGGCACGGCCGAGGGCATCCGGCGGCGCGGCACCCTCTCGAAGGGCGATCAGCGCGAAGCCCAGATCCTGGACGCGACCCGCCGCCTGCTGACGAAGAAGCCGATGGCCAAACTGACCGTCGACGACATCACGCACGCCACCGACATCTCGCGCACCAGCTTCTACTTCTACTTCCCGTCCAAGCAGGCGGTCCTCGCGCGCCTGATGGAAGACGTGAGCGACAGCTACGCCCAAACCCACGTCTGGCTGCCCTCCACCGGCCCGCAGCGCGAACTCCTGCACGCCCAGCTCATCGGGGCGGCCGAGGTCTGGCACGACAACAGCGCGATCCTGGTCTGCTCACTGGAGGGTTACGACAGCAGCTATCCGCCGCTGACGGAATTCATCGCCGCCATCCAAGCCCGATTCACCAGCGCACTGGCCGCCAAAATCGACCGCGACCGCGCAGCCGGGCTGGCGCCCGAGGGCATCGACTCGGCAACCCTCGCAACCCTCGTCGCCCTGATGCGCGACGGCCGCCTCTCCCAACTGTCCGCTGCGCCCCGGAACGACGTGACTCAGGGCATCGACGACCTCGCCGAGGCAATCCTGCGCCTGATCTACGGCCGCCTGGATTGACGGAACTGCGGGGCGGGCCGAGGAGGATCGGAAGAATCCGGCCTGCGCGGTCAAAGATCGCACCAGGGCAACAATTTTTGCCGCAATGACAAGATCTTTGACCGCTCAGACCGCCTGAGCACCCGAAATCCCCTAGCGGGCAAGTGAAACGATCCCGCCCCATGCTCGACCACCAGATCCCCGCCGGTGAAGGCGTCGGCTTTCTCCGAATCCTGGTGGCGCCGATGAAAACGATGCCCGAGGGGTGGGGTTCAGGCGATCGATGGTCCGGGGTCGGCTCGGTGTCGGCGGAGATGGTCGAAGCAGACCGCGGCCAGGTAGCAGGATGTGGCGACGGACATGATGGTGAAGCTGGCGGGGGCGGCGGCGAAGCGGTAGGACAGGGCGATTCCTGCCCAAACGGCGGCTACGGCAAGTAGGGCGGATATCCAGAATGCTCGCCATGGGCGGTTCGTGAGCCGTGCGGCGGTGGCGGCGGGGGCGGCCAGTAGTCCGAGAACGACTATGGCGCCGACCAATTGGGTGGCTTCGGCGACGGTGGCGCCGACGATCGCCAGGAATATCGCGCCGAGGAGGCGGACCGGGACGCCTGCCACGGCCGCGACGGCGGGATCGACCGTTGCGAACAGGAGTGGGCGCGATATGGCCAGTAGTACCGCGGTGGCGGCGGCCGCGATCAGGGTGGCGGTAATGGCGGCGGTGGCGCTGATCCCGAAGATGCTGCCGAAGAGCACATTCACGTTGGCGCTGCCGTTACCGCCGCTGCGGTGGGTGGTGTAGTAGGCCAGGAACAGCACGCCCAGCCCCAGTATCCAGGAGAAGAACGCGCCGATCACGACCTCGTCGGTGCCACCGCGCACGCCGCCGACACCGAGTGCCAGGCCGACCGCCACCGTCGCTACGAAAAGCCCTGCGCGCGGGTTGATTCCAGCGGCGAGCGCCGCCATCGCACCGGTATACGCCACGTGGCCGAGCGCGTCACCGGCGAAGACTTCGCCGCGCTGCACGACGAAATAGCCTGCCAGCCCGCACAATATCGCCACCGCTGTTCCGGCGAGGAGCGCATGGTCGATGAACGGATGCGCCAGCATGGTCGAGACGGCGTTCACACGGGCACCTCCGCACGGCGGGTTCCGAACAGGTGAATCTGCCCGCGCCGATCGAGCCACGCTCTCAGGCCCGCGCTTGCCAGATAACACGCGAAAGCGAAAGTGCTGACCCAGAATCCGATCGGATACGGGGAGAAGTACGCGAATCCCATGCCCAGCCAGGTCACCAGGACGGCGATCGCGACCGACATCGCGACGCCGCGCCCGGGATGGCTGGTGAGCCGGTGCGCGGCGGCCGCCGGCGCCACCAGCAGTGCGAACACCAGCAGGCTGCCGGTGACCTGGCTGGTACCCGCCGCCGCGACGCCGAGCAGCAGCATGAACGCCGCCCCTATCGGTCGCACCGGAACGCCCTGGGCCGCAGCAGTTTCCGGGTCGATCGAGGCCCACAGCAGCGGCCGCCCGAGCAAGGTCAGTACCAGCAGGCACGGCGCGGCCGCGATCAGCAGCACAGTGACCTGTTGCGAGGTGATGCCGGCAATGGTGCCGAACAGCAGATTGGTCAGTCCGGATAAGAAGCCCTTGTAGAGGCTGACGAACAGCATTCCCGCGGCCAGCGCGAACGCCTGTACGGTGCCGATGACGGCCGACTGCTCGCCGGAGCCGCGCGAGCGGGTTGCCGGGGGCAGGGCCGCGATCACCAGCGCTGTCCCGACACAGGCCGCGAAATACCCGTACCCTGCGGCGATTCCGAGCCAGGTGGCCGCGGCCGCGCCCGGGAAACCGACCATGGCCAGGGTGTGCCCGGCGAAGCTTTCCCGCCGCAGCGCCATCATCCAGCCGATCGCTCCGGCCACCACCGCGACGATGGTTCCCGCACGCAGCGCATTGACCATGAACGGATAGGACAGCAGCTGCCGCAGATCCTCCACGAGGTTCCAGGTCGCCACCGGGTTCACTGTTCGGGCCCCGCGGCGGAATCGGAGATGCCGTGCCCGGCCGGCACATCCGGCTGCCCGACCACGAACAACCGCCCGGTGCTGTCGCGCAGCACCTCGATCCGGATGCCGTACAGCGCCGAAAGTCTTTCCCCGGTAATCACTTCCGCGGGCGTACCGGTCAGAGCCTGTCCGTGCGCCACGTATACGAGGCGATCGAGGTAGGGCAGGATCGGGTTCACGTCATGGGCGACCATGACGACCGCGACGTGTTCCTGTCGGCAGATGTCGCGGATCAGCGCACTGATGCCGGCTTGGCTGGGCACATCCAGGCTGTCGAGAGGTTCATCGAGCAGCAGCAGTCGCGGGCGCCGGATCAGCGCCTGCGCGATGAGCAACCGCTGCTGCTCACCGCCGGAGCACTGCCCGATCGGGCGATGCGCGTATGCCTGCGCTCCGACCAGTTCGATCACCGCTCGCAGGCGCTGCTGTCGTGCCCGATATCGTTCGGGCGTAACGAGTTTCGCCAGCCAGGGAATCGGCGTTCCCCAGCGCGCGCCGTCCAGGCCGAGGCGCACGATATCGATGCCGCGAATCCGCACGCTCGCATCGAACGCGCGTCGTTGCGGCAGGTATCCGATGCGTGAATTGTGCTGTCCCGCAGGGCCGCCGAGCACCTCGATGCTGCCCGCCACCGTCGGGGTCACACCGAGAATCGTCTTGATCAGCGTGGATTTGCCCGCACCGTTCGGGCCGAGCACGGCAATGAACTGCCCGGGTGCGATATCGAGGGATACCTCCGACCAGATGGTCCGGCCGCCGACCGCTGCCGCGGACCCCCTCATGCGGACCACGGGAGCGGGGGCGGAATCCGTTGGCGGAGCCTCGATATCGTTCATCGCGGCCCGCACCTTCGTGCCGGTCATCTACTTGCCGGTCGCCCTGTGCAGTGCGTCTTCCAGCGCCTGCAGCTGACCGGTCTGCCAATCCTGGAACGTGGCGTTCTCCGGGGAGAGGGTTTCGGTCACCGTCGTCTCCGCGATGCCCTGCCTATTGACCGCGTCGACCTGCGCCTGCACATCGGGGGTGCTGTTCTGGCTGTTGTAGACGTAGACCTTCACCGTTTTCGTCGCGATCTGCGCATCGATGGCCGACTTGTCCGCCGGTGCGGGATCGGTGCCCTCGCTGATCGCCTTCAGGAAGGTGGGCGGCGTGATCAGGTTGAGCCCCAGCGCATCCGAGAGCGGGGAGAAGATCGACTCACTCGCGCCTACCGGGGTGCCCGCGTACTTGGCCTTGATATCGGCGATGAGGCCCCTGTACTTCGACAGCGTGGCGTCGAGGAACTGCGTCTTCTGCGTGTCGAAGTAGGCGGCGTCGGCAGGGTCGGCCTTCTTGTAGTCGTCGGTGATCGCCTCGACCACCTTGGTGACCGAATCCGGTGAGTACCACTGGTGCGGGTTGCCGTCGTCGGCGACACCGAGTTGCTTACCGATGTCGAGCTCGACGCGGTCTTTGCCGGGGTTGGCCGCCAGCAGTTTGCCCGACCAGGCGTCGTAGCCGATCCCGTTGGCTATCACCACTTTTGCGCCCGCGATCGTGCGTGCGTCCGCCGGTGTCGGTTCGTAGGCGTGTGGATCGGTGTCCGGGTTGGTGATGATGCTGCTCTCGTGCACCTTGTCGCCGCCGAGCTGGGCAGCGATGCTGCCCCAGGCATTGATCGTCGCCACCACCTCGAGCTTCCCGCTCCCGCCGCCCGTATCGGGGGAGGTGGTCGACGAACCGCACCCCACCACGACCGCGGAAACCGCGACCGCCCCCAGTGCCGCCGCCATCACGCGCTTGCTGTTACCCGGTCGAGCCATGGTGTGTCCCTCATCAGATTTTGAAACTGGCAATCATTATCATTAAGGTAACAGCCGGATCGCCGATCATCCAAGCGAGCTTGACGTGTCCTCTGAAGACCGGGCGAACATCGTCGACCACTCGGTCGTCATCTTCTTCAACGACCTGGCCACACCCCCGGCCCCCGCCCCGGATGCCCCGCCCCTGCCGCCTGATTGATTCACCGCGCTCGCCTATCGACCGCCGAATTCGGTATCAGCGGGCGTGTCAGGTCGGGATCAGGGCGGTGTCAGCCGGGTTGGCGACAGTAGTCCTATGCGAAACACAGTGAAGAACACGAGCGACTCGATCTGGACCGGAATGGTTACTGTCGAGGACACCGCGCTGGCCGTCACCGATACCGGGGGGCCCGGGATTCCCGTGATCTACCTCAATGGCCAGTTCGCCACTCAGGGGTACTGGCGGAAGGTTGTCGAGGACCTCGGTCCCGGGTTTCGGCATATCACCTTCGACGAGCGGGCTCGCGGCAAGAAGTCGAAGGATTCGGCCGACTATTCGTTCGAAGCGTGCGTTCGCGACGTCGATGCGGTGCTCGCAGCGCGGGGTGTGGATCGGGTGCTGGTGGTGGGCTGGTCCTACGGTGCGTTTGTCGCGGCGTACTGGGCGAGCCGGAATCCGGACCGTGCCATCGGTGCGGTGCTGGTCGACGGGGCCCAGCCGAACGATTGGCTCGATGACGCCATGGAGCAGCGGATTCGGAAGCTGTTCAAGCGGATCGGCTGGTTCGCGCCGCTGCTGCGGCCCACAGGCCTGGTCCCGCGATTGAACGCCGAGCAGATGGCGGAGTGCAATATCGAACTGGGCAGGGTGGCCCGCGAGCGCACGCTCGGTCCGGTGCTGGACGCGATCACCGTGCCGACGCGGTACGTGCTCGCTTCGGGGGCATCCTTCGGAAGCAAGGGTGAGGAGCAGGAACTCATTCGTGCCAGCCTCGACGGGGTGACCGCCCGCAACTCGAACATCGAGATCAGCGCGAAGGTCGCCAGCAATCACGATGCGATCTTGAAGAAGGACTTCCATGCCGTCGGCGACGCCGCACGCGAGGTGGTCGCGGCCGCAGGCGCGGCCTGATGGACTCAGGGCGAGAACCGGCGGTGGACCGGGTGGGGACAGCCATCAGGAATGGTGGCGGTCTCCACCGGGTTCCATCTGATTACCGGTTGAGCCATCCCTACCAGCAGGAGTAAGCCATGACCGCACGCGAACGCCGAATCCCCGGACCCGACCACCCGATCACCGTCGAGAAGACAGGTCAGCGCGTGATCGCACGGGTCGGCGGACGTGTCATCGCCGACTCCGTCCAGGCCTTGACCCTGCAGGAGGGAAATTCCCCGGCGGTCCAGTACATCCCGATCGACGATGTCGACCAGGCGGTGCTCGCGCCCAGCACCGCCCAGACGTACTGCCCGTACAAGGGTGACGCGTCCTACTACAGCATCACCCTCCCCGAGGGGGACCTTGCCGACGTGGTGTGGTCCTACCGTGAGCCGTACGAGTCTGTCGCGGCCATCGCGGACCACGTCGCCTTCTACACCGATCGGGTGGACGTCGTAGTCGGGGACTGACTCTCGCGGAGGCGCAGTGTGAACAACTGCCACAGGCCCACCGCGAGCAGGGCGACGGTGGCGATGATGTAGGCGTCGCCCGGAAGATGTTGCCACCAGGACCAATTGAGCTCGCGGTGTTTCCCGTTGGGCACCAGTCCCGGGCCGACCATGAACAGCGTGGCGAATCCGGCGATGGCGGCGTACGGCGCGAAGCGCGGGTTGGTGGTTGTCCATGCCGCAGCAGTGACCAGGGCGGGCGCGACCCACACCCAGTGGTGGGTCCAGGACACCGGTGAGATCAGCAGCAGCACTGCGGCATTCACCAGCAGCGCGGTGACCGACAGCACCGTGATGGGTGTTGTCGGTGCGGCGGAAGCCTTTTCGGCGGTGAAGAGGTGCTGCATCAGCACCACGCCCGCGCAGACGACGGCCAGGCCGAGACCGAGCCAGACCACGGTGGCGGCCGAATGTGTCAGGCCCAGACGGAAAACCGTGCCCTTGATGGACTGATTGCCCACATAGTCCGGCGAGCCGATGCGGTTGGTATCGCTGACGGCGTGGAACCAGTACTGCCGTGATTCCTTGGGGAACAACAGGAATCCGGCTCCGACCACCGTCGCCGCGGTCGCCGCCGCCGTGCCCGCGGCCTTCCAATCCTTGCGAATCAGGAAGTACAGGATGAACGCCGCCGGGGTCAGTTTTGTCACCGCCGCGATGCCGATGAGCACTCCGCGCGGCCAGCGGGGCTTCACGGTCAGGCAGTCGAGGGCGACCGCCGCCATGAGGACCAGATTGATCTGACCGAACCACATGGTGGTCCGGACCGGTTCGATCGCGAGCATGACGGCGACCGCGGTCCCGGTCAGCATGACCTTGCTGCGCAGTTCCAGATCCGGTCGAACCCGCGACAGCACCAGCCACAGCGTGATTGTGAGACAGGCCAGCGAACTTGCCGTTACCAGCAGTTCGGCCAGCCAGAGCGGCACCACCGCCAGCGGAACCATCAAGAGCGCCGCGGACGGGGGATAGGTGAAGGGCAGATCGGTGTGCCCGCGCACCGGCAGCGTCGGACCGTACAGTCCGCCGTGATGCAGCCAGCCCAGCGTGCCGACCCGATAGACCTGGAGATCCAGAAAGCCGTGCAGCGCCGTGAAGAGAAGGGTCAGGGCCACCGATAGCAGAACTCCGACCACGATCGGAACAACGGGAAAGTACCTTCGGCCGTCGGACCCGGGTTTACGCAGCAAGCTTCGCTGCCCCGTCCGCATCGTGATCATCAGGCAGACACTAACCTTTCGGCTTTCGCGCGAGTTGTCCGGATTGCATTGTGGGAGTGGCCAGTAGATGGCTGGAGTCTGTCGCATCCCGGCCGCCCCAGTGCCCCAGACGGCTCCCGGCCGAGGCGAACCACGTCGCGTAGAAGACGAGCGAAACGGTAGCCAGCGCGCCCAGCACCGCCAACCCGGCAAGCACCGGGTACTCGGCCATGGTCACGGCGAGGAATCTGTAGGACAGCAGCAGTCCGGCGAGCGTCGTGACACCGAGCGAGACGATGCGCACGCGGTAGCGGTGCCAGCCGCTGTCCGGATCGCGCAGGATCGACTCCACCGTCAGGCACAGGACCACACCGGCCACCAGATCGCTGCCGTAGTGGTAGCCGAAGCCCAGCGTCGCGAGCAGCGTGCACACCAGCCAGAGCGCACCCGCCCAGCGCAACCACCGCGGTGCGTTGCGGGAGTGGATGAACAGCGCTGTCGCCCAGGCGGTATGCATCGACGGCATGCAATTGCGGGCGGTGGCGGTGTCGAAAAGCATCGGTTTCGGCGCGTATGTCAAGGCGGGCAGCGCATCTGGCCAGTTACCGAGTTGCAGGCCGTGGCCCAGCGGTCCGTAGGCGAAAACCGGGCCGACCACGGGGAACAGCACGTACCCGATCGGGCCGATGACGCCGAGCGCCAGGAAGGTGCGCAGCAGGCTGTGCTGCGGCCAGGGGCTCGTCGTCACATTGCGCAGCTGCCACACCGCGACCACCATCGCCGCCACCGGCAGCTGGATGTACACCACGTGCAGCACATGCGACGGTATGGGGCCCAGAGCTTCAAGTGCGCGGCCCACCACCCACGCCGGCTCTCCCAGCGCCCGATCGGCGAGCTGAACGTATTGGTCGAGGACCCGCGGACCGGCGATGATGCTGACCAGCAGCCAGGTGTCGGCGACCTTCGACGCCATGATCAACAGCACACCGAATGCGATGGCGTGCAAGGCCGTACGCCGCTGCCTGCCCTGCCAGCGGCACGCCGTCACCGTCAATGCGGTGAGGGCCAGGGTCGGGCCGGTGCCGATGGACACATGCCATCCGCACAGCACCTGCACACCCAGCGTCATCAGTTCCAGAATCGCCGCCGCGGCCAGACTGACCACCCTCGCGCGCGCGGGCACGCCCACGCACGCCAGCCCCAGCCCCGCCCAGGACACGGCCGCCGACTGCGGATTGCCCAGGTAATCGTCGAGCAGGCTGCGTAGCGGTCCCATCACCCCGTGCGTCGACGCCCACACCTGAACGACCGCCAGCAGCACCACTGCCGCGAGCACTCCGGCGGCAGGTATGACCCGAGAACCGGCCCCGCCGCCGGACAGCGACGAGCCGGAAACCTTCACCTCATGGTCGACCAGCACTGTAAATCGATAACACAGGTTAAACGGAGGCACAACTTCCGGTTACGGAAAGCTGTCCAGTATCCATCCAGCAAACGTCACCGGCAACCCCGCCGGGCGCACTCCGGCAGCCCCCACACGCCTATCGCCCGCCGCCGGACAACTCCGGCGGCCCAGCGCGTACCCGATGGCGAACCGGACGTGGTGACGCAGTCCTCATCGAACATACGAGAGGCAAGCGACACCGCCGAGGTCCTCGGGAAGTCGGCAGGCTGCTTCACTGCCTTCGAATGTACCCGCGGGGATAGCGGCCGCTGGACGCGGAAAGGTGGGGCTAGAAGCCGCCGCCGTCGAAGCTGTCCATGCCGCCGAAATCGCCGTAGTCGCCGAAATCGCTTCCGCCCAAGTCTGATCGGGGGTCGATGTAGCCGGGGTCGGCCGCGCCGCTGTCGTAGTTTCCGCTGTCGTAGGAGGCAGGGTCGCCGGTGTTCGCGTCCTGGCCGTCCTGGTAGCCGTCGCCATAGCCGTTTTCGAAGGCGGCGGCGTTGTAGTCGACGCCGGACATGCCGGTGAAGAGCGCGTCGAAGAGCAGGACCGAGCCGACGCCCCAGGCGCCCGCGACGAGGGCTGTGCGCCACCAGGGTTCGGAGTACCAGCCGGCGGGGACGGGGCGGCCCGCGACTCGGCCGCCGGGGTAATAGTTGGGGGTGTGGTCCGACGGGGTGGGGGAGGCCGTGAGGGTGCGGCCTTCGTAGTCGACGGTCCGGGGTTCGGTGACCTTGCCCGCGCTGCGCTGGCCGTCGAGTTCGGGGACGGCCGGGCCGGGATCCATGCCCATGGCGGAGCGGGCGGCGCTCACGTAGTAGAGCCCTTCCAGGGCGGTCTCTTTCGCGAGGCGCGCTTGGGCGGGGGTGGTGGCCTGCTCGATCTGTGCGCCCGCGGCATTGAATCGTTCCCCGGCGTCAGCCAGGGCCTGGCGGGAGGGATCGTCGGATCCGGTCAGGTTGTAGACCTGTCCGCCGAGCCGTTCGATGACCCGCCGCGCCTCGGCTTTCGCATCGGCGAGCTGGGTGTTCGCGCGGGTCTGCCTGCCGCGATTGACGACCAGTACCGCCAGCGCGGCGACCACGACGACAAGGAGTAGGACGACTACCGTAGCCACGCCCATCACCCTACGCGCAGCGATAACTGACCAATTGCTACGCGCTCTATGGCAGGACGGTCCTCACCCGGCGACAGCGGCGAATCGTGGACCCGGGGCGTCTGAATCGACCTCCTCGGGGTCGAGCTCGGAGACGGCGAACTGCCGCTTGCCCGCCGTCTTCGCCGAGTACATGGCGCGGTCGGCACTGCGCAGCAGATTCGGGAAGTCGCAATCGCGGCCGGGCGGGCAGAAGGCGGTGCCCACACTCGCCGACGCCGGGACCGGCCCGGCCGCCGTATAGACGGGCTCGCACAGCGCCGCGAGCACGCGCATGGCCAGTTCACCCAGCGCATTGCGGCGCGCGGGCAGCGCGACCACGAACTCGTCGCCGCCGTAGCGGGAGATCACCGTTTCCGGCGGGCAGGTGGCGCGCAGCCGCTGCGCGATGGTGACCAGCACCTCGTCACCGACCGAATGCCCGTAGCCGTCATTGATCTGCTTGAAATCGTCCAGATCGATGAGCAGCAGCCCCACCCCGCGCACCGGATCGGTGGCCATCAGCCGCACCCGCTCCTTGAGCAGCGAGCGATTGGCCAGATCGGTCAGCGCATCGTGCGTGGCCTCGTGCCGCAGCCTGGTCTGCAGTGCCGCGATTTCCTGCACCCGCACCGAGACCGCCTCCGAGAGACTGCGTTCCTGCTGCGCGAGCGCCCGCTGCTGCAGGGCTTCGGCATAACTGTCGATGGCCTGACTGGCGATGAACGGCCAGCGGGTGGCGATCAGCGATCCCGGTTCGCCGGGTGCGAGACCCAGCAGGGCCCGGCTGGCCGGTGCGAGCATGCGGGTGCGGTCGAACGGTGATTCCGCGAGCCGGCGGCCGATGGCGCGGGCCGCGGGTACCGGGAACGGTTCGGATCCGGCTAGTTCCAGCAGTTCACCGATGATGCGGGTGAAGATGCGTTCCACTTCCGCCGGGCCGAGCGCCGGCACGGTGGTGCCGGTCGGGTGCACTGCTCGTGCCCACTCCCGGATAGTGGCCCTGACGATGGTGCTGGTTCGGCTGTCGAGTCGGATGGGCATGCGCGCTCACCCGGCGAACGTGATGTCTGTGCCAGCGGCGCAGCCGATGACGCGGGCGCTGCCTGCGCCCGTGGTGCCCTTCGAATCGAACTCACTAACTCGCGGTCGGCATGTGTGGTGCACGCTCACCGCCCCCTTTCCAGATACCCCCGTCCGGACAAAAAGGATCCTAGCAAGCCACCCGGCATCGAAAGACCCTGTTTCCGAACGGGTTCCCGGTGCCTCGCGAATGGCGATCGATGTCTGATCGCTTTCGCACACTAGGCGTTACACCCAATTTCCGCGAGTCTCCGCGACGCGCCGGAAGGTTCGGTTCTACCGGCGATAACGTGGGCGAATGCGGCCCGATTGGCATTGGCGGAGCGAGGTTCGGTAGAGTGCTCAACGCATGCCGCACCGGGCTTCCGGTGCGCGGTACGCGGGTGTAGTTCAATGGTAGAACTTCAGCCTTCCAAGCTGATAGCGCGGGTTCGATTCCCGTCACCCGCTCTTCTCCCTGCTGGGAGCTTCGGCCTCGGCCGAACAGGTCACGGGGTGTAGCGCAGCTTGGTAGCGCATCCGCTTTGGGAGCGGAGGGTCGCAGGTTCAAATCCTGTCACCCCGACCATCTTTCATTCCATTCCACCCGATTCGGGTCGTATAGCCCGCTGGCACAACGGGACTGACCGGTTCGCAGTTGCCTCCGGATGTGACGCACACGTCAAAATCACCGCGCCGGGTCCGGCGTGTCCACCGCGGCGACATGGGCTGCGGCATCCTGATGGCGGACCCCGAGTTCGGGAACCTCGCGTGAAATCGCCGCGGCGGGGCGAAAATCTAAGGTGTGACGGATCTTTCGCTGAGCGCCGCGCGCCGGGAGCAACTGGCCGCACTACTGGGGGATGAGCGGCGGCTGCGGGAGGAGTATCCCAGGGTCGCGGATTATCTGGATACTGCGCCGTTGCTGGCGGGGAGCGGGGATGCGCGGGCCGATGCGGCCTTCGATCTGCGGTTCGTGCATTTCATGATCGGCGGCGACGGGGTCGGCGGCAATCCGTACTGGGACATTGTGGGGGACTCGGTGTCCGAGCAGGAGGGGCGCCGGGTGGTGAACGGCGGGCGGGCGCGGGGGAGTGCGCGGCTCGGGTACGCCCAGACGATTCTGCAGGCGGTGTACGCCTATGCGATTCCCGCGCCGGAGACGCTCGCCTGGGCGGCCGCGTTCTGTGCGGGCGGCCCGGTGGTGGAACTCGGTGCGGGGCGCGGGTATTGGGCGGCGCAGCTGGCGGGTGCGGGGCTCGCGGTGGCCGCCTACGACTCGGAGCCGCCGGATCGCCGTGAGAATGTGTCGTTCCCGGGGGCGGCGGGGCAGCGGGACCTCTGGTACCCCGTCGGTGATCTCGACGCGTACCCGGCCCGGGATCGATCGGGGCAGGTGCTGCTGCTGTGCTGGCCGCCGGGCTGGGGCAGTGCCATGGCCTCGCAGGCGCTCGCGGATTTCGCGCGGGCCGGGGGCGAGCGAGTGATCTTCATCGGTGAGCCGAAGGGCGGCAAGACCGGCGACGACGGCTTCTTCGACGCGCTGGCCGCGGGCTGGGAACTGGAATCGGAAGATGCGCAGTACGTCTCGTGGTGGAATCTGGCGGATGTGGCCCAGGGCTGGGTGCGCCGCTAACCGGTGCGGGCGATCTCCGGATCGAGGGTCATGCGGAAGACGAAGGCCCCGTATCGATCTCGCGGGTACGAGACGTCGCAGACCATCATGACGCGCTCATCGGGTGCGAGAAAGCGCTGGTGCACGGTCTTCACCAGATCGCCCGCCGGGGTATTGAGCCAGCTCGCGTGCGTCGAGCTCGGAAGTCGGTCGGCGACGGTCTCTTCGAGGAAGGCGGCGCCGTCCGTGCCATCGGTGCCGACCGGCTGGTACGAGTCCGAGATGGAGATCGGCCGCCCGGCCTCGCTGGCGCGCGTGACCACATGGGTGATCTCGGCGCCCGGATCGAGACCGAGGATCTCGGCGAGAATATCGGGGGCCGACATGCGCTTGCTGGCGCGTTCGACGCGCACCTCGTGCTCGGATTCCTGGCCGAAACTGGTTTCCGGGCTCTCCAATTGGCGTTCGGGCGCCACGCGCACCAGGTCGAGATGATCGGTGACGAAGGTGCCGCGCCGCTCGATGGTGCGCACCAGACCCTGACTGAGCAGCAGTTTGACCGCATGCCGAATGACGATCTGCGAGACCCCGTTCCGCTCGGCGATCTCGGCGAAACTCGGTAGCTGCGTGCCGGGTGGGAGCGCCCCGGTGCGGATCTGTCTCGCATACTTCCCGGCGATGGCGACATAGGCCGGTTCTGCCATGGGTTCGCTCCCTTCGAATCATGTTGTCCCCGTACAGGCCATCGTATTCCGTATACGCAGTTGTGGATGTGCACTCCGTGCTTATACTCAGATGGGTATACGCTACTTTGGCTTATCGATCAGGGGTGGTCATGAGGTTTCGCCCGACGGCGGTCGGATATTTGCGGAGCGATGTCAGCGGCATCCGCCAAGCGTGGGACGAGGAACAGATTCGCAGCCGGGCCCGGCGGCTGGGCTACGACTTCGCCAAACTGGTAGTGGCAGACGGCCGCTCGGGCCGGCATCTGACGGCCGCGCTCAAATCCGCCATCACGCGCTTGGACGCGGAGGCGGTCATCGTGCCCGATGCCACGCATTTCGAAGGGCACGTCATTCCCGACGACCTGGTGAAGGCCGCCGATGTGATCACCATCGAACCGGACGAAACCTATGCCCGCTGGGGCATTCCGCCCGCCCCGGCCGAGTGGTTCAGCGCGCCCAGTCGTCGCCGTGTTCGTGGCGCAGCTGCTCGGCCAGAATGGCGGCCTGCGAACGGCGGGCCAGCCCCAGTTTGGCCAGCAGGATCGAGACGTAGTTGCGGACGGTCTTCTCCGACAGGAAGGCCTGCGCGGCTATCTGCTTATTGCTCAGCCCCTGGCCGATCAGGGCCAGGATCTGCCGTTCCCGATCGGTCAGATCGATCTCGTCGAGACGATTGCCGGCGGCCGGGCGGTGCAGGCGAGCGGCGAGGTCGGCGGCGGTGCGGGGATCGATGAGGGATTCCCCGCCCGCCACCCGGCGCACGGCATCGACCAGCTGCGGACCGCGGAGCTGTTTGAGCACATAGCCTTTGGCGCCCGCGAGCACCGCGCCGAGCAGGGCTTCGTCATCGGAGAACGAGGTCAGCATGAGCACATTCAGGCCGGGCAGATCCGACAGCAGATCGCGGCAGACCGTGATGCCGTCGCCGTCCTCGAGCCGTACGTCCAGCACGGCCACATCGGGGCGGACGGCAGGCACCCGGCGCAAGGCTTCTGCGGCGGTGCCGGCTTCACCGGCGATCTCGATATCGCCCTCGGCCTCCAGCAGATCCTGCAGGCCGCGGCGGACGATCTCGTGATCGTCGAGCAGGAAGACCCGAATCTTTCCCGAACTGTCCACGGGGTCATCCTTGCAGGTCGGTGCGCTGTCAGCCGGTAGGCCGACAGTGTGGATGGCCGAGCGGGCGTCCGCTGCCACGGCGGGCCGCGGGGCACGGTGCGGGGGCAGGGTCTATCGTGCCGAGTCGAGGTTGCGGCGCGCTTGCAGGCAGCGGAAGCTGGTGCGGGTCACCGGCGTTCGGCCCTCGGCGTCGATCTCGCCGGAGAACGGTTCGCCGCTTTCCGAGGCGCTGAGGATGTGCAGTTTGATCAAGAAGTCGTCCATCAGTTCCTGGGCGTACTCCTCCGTGATCAGCCCGGATTCCAGATCCCGCTCCAGATAGATATCGAGGAAAGTGGCGGTGCGCCCCAGCGATAGTGTGGCGCCGCGCTGTTCCCGCACCGCCGCCAGATGGGCGAAATAGAGCCACTGGATGGCCTCCCGCCCGGTCGCCGCGGGCCGTCCGATATCGAATCCGTACGAGGCGGCCATGCTCTTCAATTCCCAGAGGGTGCGGATCCGCTCGCTGACTTCCGCACGCAGCCGGAAGGTTTCGGCGTCCGCCGGGCGCTCGTCCAGTACGGCTTTGCCTGCCGCCCGCTCCGCGAGGAGTCTGTCGACGCCGTACAGGGCGACAAGGCTGTAGTCGTCGAATGCGGCGTCATTCCGAGAGTCGCCATTCAAGAGGGTGTCGCGTTCGGTCGGCACATCGGTCGGCAAGCCGAGAATGAGTTCGGCATGGACGTCGAGGTAGCGCGGCGTGAGCGCGATGATGCTGGAGCGGGTGTGCTGGTCCACGTCGTCGCCGCCACGTTCGCGTTCGGCGGTGAAGAGAGCGCCGGCCTTGTCCCGAATATCGAGCGTGCGTGCGGTGGGCCCGCTCAGGAAGCCGTCGTCACCGGCGTACGGCGTGTAGTTCTGCTGGATGAAGTCGCGCACATCGATGGCGTCACGCCACAGGCCGCCGGTGAAGCCGTCCCACGCTCCGATGCGTCGCGCGGTTCCGATCGTCGTCATCACGGGCTCCTTTGCCGGCGCGGCTCGTCTGTGTCCGCGGCTCCGATTCCATGCTCGCCGCGCCGGACACTCGCCGGCAGAGACAAATGTCCCGAGGTTGCCGATGAGTAGCCTTTGGCTATGCCGACCGATCCGCTGGACGCCGTTCCGGAGGAATTGCGCGAACTCTCCGCGCCGCAGGAACGATTGCACGACCTGGTCGAGGCCATCTACAGCGTGGTCTCGGATCTGGATGTGGCCGGGGTACTGTGCCGATTGGTGACAGCGGCCACCCGGCTCGTTGATGCCGAATTCGGCGCCCTGGGTTTGCTGGGCGATGACGAGGATCTCCGGCTCGTCGAATTCGTCCAAGTCGGCGTGGATGCGGAGACGGTGCGGCATCTGGGGCACTGGCCGCGGGGCACCGGAGTGCTCGGGGTGGTGCTCGCGGGCGAGCATCCGGTGCGGCTGGACGATCTGACCACGCATCCGGCCTTCGAGGGCTGGCCGGACGGGCATCCGTTGATGACCAGCTTTCTCGGTGTGCCCGTGCGCATTCAGGGCCGTGTGCTCGGTGATCTGTATCTCGCGAACAAGCGCGGGGGCGTGTTCACCGCCGAGGACGAGCGCATTATCGAGGCGCTGGCCGTGGTCGCCGCCGTGAAGATCACCAATGCGCGCATGTACGAGCAGGTGCAGCAGGATGCTGTTCGCCGCCACGAGGATTCGATCAAAATCGCGGTGATGGAGGATCGCGACCGTATTGCCCGCGATCTACACGATTCGGTCATCCAGCGCATTTACGCCGCCGGGCTCACCGCGCAGGGCGCACTCCGTCTACAGCCCGGACCCGAGGTCGAGAATCGTCTCGAACGCATGGTCACCGCTCTCGATGACACCATTCAGGACATTCGGGCCACCATCTTCTCGATCCGGTCGCCCGCCGGGGTCTCCGGTGGATTGCGCAGTGAGATAACAGATCTGGTGAGTTCCGCCGCTCGCCATCTCGGCTGCGCTCCCACACTGCACCAGACCGGGCCGATCGATGCCGTCCCCGAGGCGACCGCCCGTCAGGCGCTCGCGGTACTGCGCGAATCGCTCTCCAATGTGGTGCGCCATGCGGACGCCACCCGGATCGACGTCACTGTCACCGCCGACCCCGGCGAACTGCGAGTCGCGGTGGCGGACAACGGTATCGGCCTGGGCGGCGCGCCCCGGCGCGGCGGCCTGCGCAATATCGCCGAACGCGCCGCCGCCCTGCGCGGCACCCTGGAACTGGCCCCGGGACTGGACAATCGCGGCACCGCGCTGCTGTGGCGAGTTCCGCTGCCGACCACCGAGTGATCGCGCCGCGCCCACCCGCAAACGAGCAACGAGTGTGTACCCGCGGTGATCACACCGGGATACACACTCGTGGTGCTGGACTTGGCCCGCGGATGGTCGTGCCGCGAACAGGGTTTCGCTATTTGGGCTGGTCGGCCTGCGCCGGGTCCGGCTGCGCCGCAGGCTGCGCGGCGGGCGCGGGCGGGGCCGCCGGAGTTGTCGTCTTGGGATCGGCCCACTTGGTGGTGCCGTCGGCGGCCTGCATGGTGGTCAGCAGGTCGACGCCATTGGCGATGAGGGCCGGGCCGCCGACGGTGATGCTGCCGATGATGCCGCCCACGGCGGCACCGGTGGTGAGGCCGGGAATGCAGCCCGCGACCAGGGTGACCACGCAGCCGACGGCCGCGCCGATCGCCGTGCCCACAAAGGTGCCGATGGTGGTGGCCAGGCCGAACTGCGAGCTGAAATCGCTGAGTGCGCGCGAGTTCTCGGTCGCCGAGGCAATGGGCTTGGCCGCGAGCGGCTGGCTGATGTTCAGGCCGGCCGGTTTGTCCGGGGTCAGCGCGAGGACGGTGCCGTCCTTCTGGAGCTCCGGCTTGACCGGGAGGCTGATGTCGCCGATGTGGAAATCGAGCGGCAGGGTGAGCAGTACACCGCCCTGACCGTCCTTCACATCGACCACATTCACCACGGTGGCCGGGTCGACGGGCTTGCCGTCATGATCGACGGCGATACCGTCCTTCTCGGTCAGCCGATCCTTGCCGCCGGACGCCAGTTCGGTGCCGAGGGCTTTGGAGAGCTCGAAGGTGCCGCCCCGGAGCGTTGTGATGACCGTTTTGTCCACCATCTTCGCCGAATAGGCGATATGCGGCGGGGCGGCAGCGGGCTCGGCATGCGCCGATCCGGTGGCCACGGTCAGTGCACCGATCAGGAGGGAGGCTGCCGCGGTGGCGCTGCGGAACTCCATGCGGAATCCAATCCATCATCAGGGGTGGGAATGTCCAACCAGCGAAGCTTAGTGGAACTCACAGGGGCCGATCACTTTTGGGCCAAAGGAGATACAGCGAAAATTAGCCGGCAGTGATCGAAAAATTATCGTCTACCCGGTCTGCTGAAGCGTCGCCAACTGTAGCGCCCCGAATGCGCGCATGTGTAGCGAACGAGGCAGACTGCGCACATGACGCTCAGGTACAGCGCGGGAGTCCTGCTCTTCCGCCGCACCCCGGCCCTCGAGGTACTGATCGGACATATGGGCGGACCGCTG
Organism: Nocardia sp. NBC_01327; assembly: GCF_035958815.1. Taxonomy (NCBI): domain Bacteria; kingdom Bacillati; phylum Actinomycetota; class Actinomycetes; order Mycobacteriales; family Nocardiaceae; genus Nocardia; species Nocardia sp. NBC_01327. The sequence continues at coordinate 2,405,460 of NZ_CP108383.1, forward strand.
TGGGCGCACAAGGATGCCTCCGCCTGGTCCATCCCCAAGGGGGAATTCGATCCCGCGCAGGAGCGGCCGCAGGACGCCGCCCGCCGCGAATTCACCGAGGAGCTGGGGCTTCCGGTCCCCGACGGTGCGTGGCTCCCGATCGGCGAGGTCGAATACGGCAGCGGTCGCAGTCGTAAACAGGTCACCGTGTGGGCGGTCGAGGCAGACCTCGATCCGGCGCTGGTGGTGCCCGGAAACTTCGAGATGGAATGGCCGCCGCGCTCGGGCCGCATCCAGGAGTTCCCGGAGATCGACCGTGCCGAGTGGTTCCCGCTCGAGATAGCGCAGGAGAAGCTCGGCAAGGGCCAGCGCCCGTTCCTCGATCGCCTCGGCGAACTCGCAGCGCGATCTTGAACCGCGGTTCGGGCGCCGGCTTCCCGGTGCGGAATCGCGCTCACAGCTATCTCCCAGTGCAATCGCAGCGCCGAGTGTGGTGCCGTCTTGGAGGTTGGCCTGCATGATCGATACAGCGATTACGTCGCCGGAAGCGCGACCCGGCGGTCCACAGCCGATCGCGGGGCGGGCGACCCGGCGTGAGTACGCGGCGCTCGCGGTGCTGCTGATCGGCACCGCCGCCGCGTACCTGTGGAGGCTGACCGCCAGCGGCTGGGCCAATTCGTTCTACGCCGCCGCCGTGCAGTCCGGGGCCAGATCGTGGAAGGCGTTCTTCTTCGGCTCCTCGGACTGGGCCAATGCCATCACCGTCGACAAGACGCCCGCGTCCTTCTGGCCCATGGAGCTGTCGGCCCGCCTGCTGGGTTTCAGCAGCTTCAGCATGCTGCTGCCGCAGGTGCTGCTCGGCGTGGCTTCGGTGGCGCTGCTGTGGGTGATCGTGCGGCGGTACTTCGGTGCGTCGGCCGGACTGCTGGCCGGCCTGGTACTGGCGCTGACTCCCGTTGCGGCACTGATGTTCCGGTACAACAATCCGGACGCCTTCCTGGTCTTCCTGATGATCGCGGCGGTGTGGGCCATGCTGCGGGCGGTCGAGGACGGCCGCTGGCGCTGGCTGCTGCTGTGCGGGGTGCTCGTCGGATTCGGTTTCCTGGCAAAGCAATTGCAGGTGATGCTGGTGCTGCCCGCGCTCGCGGCGACCTATCTGTTCGCCGGACCGCCGAAGCTGGGCAAGCGCATCGTGCAGCTGGTGGCGGCCGGTGCGGCCATGGTCGCCGGAGCCGGCTGGTGGGTACTGGTCGCTCAGCTCTGGCCCGCCGATGATCGACCGTATTTCGGTGGCTCCCAGCACAATTCGATTATCGAGCTGACTCTCGGATACAACGGCCTGGACCGGCTCAGCAATAACCGGAGCTTCGGTGACAACCCGGAGATGAAGGGGAAATTCAACCCGTTCGGCGGTCAGGCCGGTCTGCAGCGCCTGTTCAACGAGACGGTGGGCGGGCAGATCGCGTGGCTGATTCCGGCCTCGCTGGTGCTGCTGGCCGGGGCGATCCTGCTGTGCGGCAGGGCGCCTCGGACCGATCGCAAACGGGCCGCGCTACTGCTGTTCGGTGGCTGGGGTGTGGTGACCGCGCTGGTCTTCAGCCTCATGAGCGGAACGTTCCACGAGTACTACACGGTGGCACTGGCTCCCGCGCTCGCGGGAGTGGTGGGGATCGGCAGCGTGGTGCTGTGGCGGGAGCGCGATCGGGGCTGGGTGCGCGGCGCACTGGCGCTGAGCATGGCGCTCACGGCGCTGACGGCCTGGGTATTGCTCTCGCGCACCACGGATTTCGTGCCCTGGCTGCGCTGGGTGATCGTCGGCGTCGCGGTGGTGGCCGTCCTCGGACTGCTCGTCCGGACCGGTCGCACGCTGACGATCGTGACCCTCTCGGCCGCACTGTTCGCCGGACTGGCGGCCCCGGCCGCGTATGCGGTGGAGACCCTGCGCCTGCCGCACACCGGTGGGATCGTGCGGGGCGGTCCGCATCCCGATCCGGTCTTCCCGAACTTCGGGAATGCGGGCGGCGCTGACGAGCCGGAGGCGGAGGCGCCGGCGGCCAAGGAGCCCGCCCGGGGTTTCCCGTTCACGACCGCACCCACCGATAAGGTGCTGGCGCTGCTCGAGAGCAATGGCAATGCCTACACCTGGGTCGCCGCCACCATCGGCTCCAGTGATGCGGCCACCTATCAACTGGCCGCGGACTTCCCGGTCATGGCGGTGGGCGGGTTCAGCGGTGGCGATCCCGCGCCGACGCTGGAGAAATTCCAGCAGGACGTCGCCGAGAGCCGGATCCACTATTACATCGCGACCGAGGAGCGGCACGGTCCGCCGCAGCGGCAGGTCTCGGAGGGTTCGAAGATCACCGGCTGGGTAAAGGATCATTACACGGCCACCACTGTGGACGGGGTCATCATGTACGACCTGACCGTTCCGCGCGTGACCGGGTAGTGAGGGGCGGTGCGGGCCGGAGCCGGATGTTCCGGCCCGCACCGACGCTTTCGGCTGTGCCGCCGTGGATCGCCACAGCCGCCCTGGATCGCCACAGCCGCCGTGGATCTCTACAGCCGTGGATCGATCGGCTCGGTCTCCAGTGCCAGCACCGCGAACACCGCCTCGTGCACCCGCCACAGCGGTTCCCCGGCCGCGAGACGATCCAGCGACTCCAGGCCCAGCGCGTATTCCCGCAGTGCCAGTGAGCGTTTCCCGCCGAGCCCGCGCTGCCGCAGGCGGCGCAGGTTCTCCGGGCGCAGATACTCCGGCCCGTAGATGATCCGGAGGTATTCCGGCCCACGGCATTTCACGCCCGGCTGCACCGGACGGCTACTGCGGGTGCCGGTTCCGGTGACCAGTGCGCCGATCGGCTTGACCACCATGCCCTCGCCGCCCGCCGCGGTGAGCTCGCTCCACCACGCCGTCGCCGCGGCTTCACCCTCGGCATCGGCGAGATCGACGAGTAGCCGCCGAGTCGGTGTGAACAGGCCGGGATCGGCGGCGACCAGGCGGTCGATGAGCTCCAGATGCCAGTTGTGTTCGCGCACCGCATAGTTCGCGCCGTGCCCGGCGAGGATCTGGAACGGCGCGAGGCGCACACCCGCCAGTCCGTCGACCGGCCAGCAGTAGCGGCCGTACGCGGTGGTGAATGCCTGCGCGTCCGCTTCGCGCGCGCGGGTGCGCTCGGTCAGATCGGCTACGTCCACACCCCTTTCGCGCACGGCCGTCAGCATCTGGGCGGCCGCGCCCAGGGAAGCGCGCGCCGCCGCGCCGACCGCCGCGTACTGAGTGCGCAGCAGGCCCAGCGCCTTGGCCGACCAGGGCAGCAATTCGGTATCGAGCGCCAGCCACTCCGTATCGAGTTCCTCGAAGAGCCCGGCCTTTTCGGCCGCGACGCGCACGCCGTCGAGCAGCGCTTCGGTCTGAGCGGTGCTGTCGAAGAACGGACGGCCGGTGCGGGTGTACACCGCTCCGGTACTGCCGTCGTCCACGCCGAAGCGATCCCGGGCGGCTGCCGCCGAGCGCGCCACGACCACGACGGCGCGCGAGCCCATGTGCTTCTCCTCGCACATCACGGTCTCGACGCCTTCGGAGCGGTAGTACTCGAAGGCCTGTGCGGGGTGCTCCAGATGGCCCTCCACCGTCGACGTGGCACAGGATGACATGGTCGGCGGCAGATAGACCAGCCAGCGCGGATCGACGGCGAAGCGGCTCACCACCTCCAGTGCGGCGGCGGCCGCATCCTCCTGCACCCCTACGCGACCCAGGTGCCGGGTCTCCACCACGCGGCGGCCGATCACATCGTCCAGGTCCAGCACACCCGGATCGCGGTGCACCACACCGGTGCCGGGCACCAGGGTGGCGGGCTGCAGCGGGCGGGTCGGCTCGTACCAGACCTGTTCCGCCGCAACGGCCACCGGCTCCCGCTCCGGATAGCGCAGCGCGGTGAGCTGCCCGCCGAAGACCACGCCGGTGTCCAGGCACAGGGTGTTGTTGACCCAGACCAGAGTGGACATGGGCGTGTGCCCGTACAGGACCAGCGCCTGACCGCGGTAGTCATTGGCCCACGGGTAGCGCACCGGAAGCCCGTATTCGTCGGTCTCCCCGGTGGATTCGCCATACATGGCGAACTCGCGCACCCGCCCGGAACTACGGCCGTGGTACTCCTGCTTCAGGCCGGCGTGCGCCACGACCAGGTTGCCGCCGTCCAGTACATAGTGGCTGACCAGTCCGCGCATGAACTCCTGTGCGGTCTTGCGGAACTGCTCGCTCTCGGCTCCCAGCTGCGCCATCGATTCGGCGAGGCCGTGTGCGACCTTCACCTTGCGGCCGTCGAGCGCGCGCACCAGCTTGAATTCATGGTTTCCGGTGACGCACAGGGCATGTCCGGAACCGACCATGCCCATGACGAGGCGCAGCACGCCCGGTGTGTCCGGGCCGCGATCGACCAGGTCGCCGACGAATACGGCGGTGCGGCCCGCCGGGTGACTCGCGCCGACGGCTCGCCCGGCATCGTCGCGGCTCAGGACGTAGCCGAGTTCGCCCAGCAGCGTCTCCAATTCGCTCCGGCAGCCGTGCACATCGCCGATCACATCGAACGGCCCGGTGAGCTCGCGCTTGTCGTTCCACAGTCGCTCGTCGGCGACGGTGGCCGCCTCGATCTCCGCGACGCCGCGCAGCACGTGTACCTTCCGGAAGCCTTCGCGCTCCAGGAATTTCAGACTGCGCCGCAGGTCCCGGCTGTGCCGGGCCACCACGTGCGGACCCAGATCCGCGCGATCGGGCCGTCCCGCATTGCGTTCCACACAGATCTGATCCGGCACGTCCAGCACAATGGCCACCGGCAGCACATCGTGCGCCCGCGCCAATTCGATCAGCTGCTGCCGCGCTTTCGGCTGCACATTGGTCGCGTCGACCACGGTGCGCAGCCCGCGGCGCAGCCGCACCCCGGCCACATGGTGCAGCAGTGCGAAGGCGTCGGCGGTCGCCGACTGATCGGTCTCGTCATCGCTCACAATGCCGCGATAGGCATCCGAGGACAGGATCGCGGTCGATGGAAAGTGCTTGTGCGCGAACGTCGATTTCCCGGAACCGGTGCTGCCGATCAACACGACCAGTGACAGCACCGGGACAGCCAGTTCCGTCATGACGCGGCCCCCATTTCCTCGGTGGTCCTGGTGAATACGGCCAGCTGAGTGGACGCGCCGAATTCCGGATCCTCGGGGCCGACCGGCTCGAATCGCACGCTGTAGCCGTACGTTTCGCCCACCTGCCCGGCCCACTCCGCGAATTCCGCACGGCTCCACTCGAATCGGTGGTCCGAGTGCCGGAAGGTGCCCGCCGTCAAGGTTTCGTACAGCGCGTTGTACTCACTGTTCGGTGTCGTGACGATCACCGCGCGCGGCGCCGCGGCCCGGAACACCGTGTGCTCCAGCGCGCCCAGCCGAGGCGGATCCACATGCTCGATCACCTCCATGAGCACCGCGGCGTCATATCCCCGCAGCGACGCGTCCGCATACGTCAGCGCCCCCTGCCGCATGCTCACCCGCTGCGCCTGCCGCTCCGGCAACCGCCGCATCCGCCGCTGTGCAATCCGCAATGCCCGAATAGACACGTCCACCCCCACGATCTCACCGAAACTGCTGTCCGCCACCAACTCCCGCAACAATGCTCCCTCCCCGCACCCGAGATCCAGCACCCGGCTCGCCCCGACCTCCCGCAACGCCCCGATTACCGCCGCCCGCCGGAGCACTGCCAGCGACGGCCCCTGTTCGCCGACAGGTCCAGCGGCATCACAGGAAAGCGCGGCGTCCCGCGACACCGCGATATCGCACGGCCCATCGCCGAGCGCGAATCCGGCGGTGGCCGAGGCCAGTTCGGCCGCGAGGTCGTCGGAGTTCTCCTCCACCGCGCCGAGCTCCTCCGGCTCACGGTCGTCCAGTTCGGCGAGGCGGGCGAGCGCGGCGTGTACGAGGGAGTGCCGCCGGGCCAGATACCGGCGGGTGATCCAGGTGCGCTCGGGATGCGCTGCCAGCCAGCCCTCGCCGAAGCGCAGCAGTTTGTCGATCTCGGCGGTGTCGAGGAAATAGTGCTTGCTGCCATCGAGAACCGGCAGCAGCACATAGAGGTGGGCCAGGGCGTCGGCCAGCCGCAGCGTGCCGGTGAGTTCGAGCCGCAGATAGTGCGAGTCGCCCCATTCCGGGAACGCCGGATCCAGCGGCAGGGGAGTGGCGCTCACCGTCCAGCCCAGCGGTGCGAACACGCGCTCGGCATCCGCCGCGCCACCCCGGCACGGCACCGCGGGCAGTTCGATCCGCAGCGGCAGCGCGGTCTCGACCAGCTCCGGCCGCTGCGCGCACCGCCCGTGCAACGCCGAACCGAAGACCGTGGAGATGGCCACCGACACCAGCGAGGATGCCGCATAGGGCCGATCGTTCACATACTGCGCCAGACTGAATTCCGGTGCGCCCTTGGACTTTCCCCGCACCAGCCGCACCGGATCGATCTCCAGCAGCAGCGCCGCGGTGCACCTCTCCTCGGTGGCCTCCGGGTACAGCACATGCGCCACACCGTAGGACTGCTCGAAGCTCTGTATGCGCGCCGGATTCTTGTGCAGCAGAAAGCCCAGATCGGAGGCCGGCCAACCGGCGCCCTCGGGTCGCGTACAAGAAATCGTCAACAGCATTCTGGGATGCTCCCGCATGTCCACCACCCCGGCAAACCAATTAGCGTCTCGCATGTCCGGGTATCTACGGCGGCGCCCGTCCTCCGCCGGTGGTGCGCGCGCCGCGTTTTCCGGTCCGGAATTTCCGCATGCGCAGCTGCTCAGGCAATTTCGCCGCCGCCGCTTTGACGCGCCCAGGTGTGAGCCCCAAACTCTGGAGCGTGTTACCTGGGGAGATTTTCGGGGGTTACCGCATCGAGGGCAAGCTCGGTGCGGGTGGAATGGGAACGGTCTATCTCGCACGGCATCCTCGGCTGCCCCGCGAAGACGCCCTGAAGGTGCTGCCACCCGCCGCGAGCGCGGATCAGGAATTCCGGGCCCGCTTCCTGCGGGAGGCCGAATTGGCCGCGCGCCTGCGCCATCCGAATATCGTCGCCATTCACGACCGCGGCATGGACGACGGCTGCCTCTGGATCGCCATGCAGTACGTGCAGGGCTGCGACGCCTCCGATCTCATCGCTCGCGATCCCGCCGGGCTGCCACCGTGGCGCGCGGTGCACATCATCGAGGAAGCGGCGCGCGGCCTGGACGCCGCGCATGCCGCCGGCCTGCTGCACCGAGATGTCAAACCCGCCAATATCCTGATCGCCGTCAACCCGGACGGTTCGTACCGGGTGCTGGTGACGGACTTCGGAATCGCCAGGGCCGTAGGCGAATCCACGGTACTGACCGCGGCAGGCGAGGTGCTCGCCACGGTGTCCTACGCCGCACCCGAACAGATCAGTGCCGCGCCGGTCGACCATCGGGTCGACGTGTACGCGCTCGGCTGCACGCTGCATCAGCTTCTGACCGGATCCCTCCCGTTCCCGCGTCCGACGCCCGCGGCGGTCATGTACGCGCACCTCTGCGAGCCGCCGCCGCGCCCCTCGCTCCTCAATACCGCTGTTCCCACACAATTCGACGACGTCATCGCCCGTGCGATGGCGAAGGATCCGGCCGATCGGTATCCGAGCTGTGGTGCGCTCGCTCTGGCCGCCGCAGCGGCGCTGCGAGCGGAGCCCGCGCCGATAGCTCCGCCCCGGCGATCCCGCATCCGGAAGCGAACGGCCCTGCTGGCCATGGGTTTCGCGATTCTGGTTCTCGTCGCGGGCGGGGCCGTGGCCTGGCGCGCGACCTCCTCGCAGGTCTCGGCGGCCGGGACCTCGTCACGGGCCATCCCGCCACCGACCACGACGCCGGCGTCGGACACCTCCGGTCCATGGGGTGTCTACGGATTCGTGATCGCCACGTTCCCCGATCTCCTTCCCCCGACACCGGTCGACACCGGATATCGGGGAATTCACTGTCAGACAATGGATGAGGAAAAACCCTTCACGACCGCCGGGATTCCCGCGACCGCTCCGCTGGGCGTGAAAGGCGTCCTCGCCGCGCTGTACTGCGAGGGGGACGGCGACCCGCTGACGCAGCTGTATGTGGTGTGTTCCACCGAACACATACCGCTTCCGCAGGATGCCATCGCCACCTTCACCGGGCCGACGAAGTCGGAGCCGTGGACCCGAACCTCCGGGAGCGGGGTGCTCACCTGGGGAGCGGCGCAGATGGATACGGGAAATCTCTACGGTGAACTCGTTGTGGCCTTCGACAACGCGTCACGCAACTACTGCCAGCTCATCGCGTTCGGTGATCTGACGACCGGACAGGATCTGCACGACAGGTGGTGGCCGAATGTGCCGATCTGACAGCGCGGGGCGTGTTCTCGCCGGTCTCGCGGCGACCATGGTTCTGGTCAGCGGCTGCGGTGCGAACTCGGGCACTCCGCGTGCCGAGACACCGGATCTGACCCAGCTCGACGTCGGTGGATACAGTATCGAGCCGCTGGCCGAACCGCCCGATGGTGATGAAGCGTACGGCCGGCTGATCGAATCGGCCCGAATGGCAGACACTTTGGTCATTCCGTCGACCATCGACCCTGCCCTGACCTCGAACTGGGTCGCGCCGGTTCCCACCCCGATGCAAACGGTCGGCATTCTCGCGGATGCGGCGCGCGGGACTTTGATCTCGCACGGCATGGTCGCCGGGGTCAGCGTCGCGAGCGCCGATGTGCCCCTCGACTCGCTCCCTCGAGTAGGCACCTCGCGGGCGATGCGCATCACCGTTCTGCGCATGCGTGATGATGCGGCGGCTCAGGACGCCGCACGAGACGTCGACGCCGCGGATTTCGCCGTCAGCCCGGACAATGTGGCGGTCACGATTCCGAATCATGCCGAGGCGCACAGCCATTGGCGTCCGCAGGTTCCGACGCTCGCGGCGTCTCTGGCCCACGGTCCCTACCTCGTCACCGTGTTCATCGCGCAGCCGTCGACCACCGACCTGGCCGCCTTGACGGCCGCGGCGGCCGCCGCCTTCGCCGCCGAATTGCCGCCTCTGGATTCCCTCGCGCCGACCCCCGCCGACAAACTGTCCGCGCTCTCTCTCGACCGCGATGGCATGCTGCGCCGCATGGTGCCCGCCAGACCGGGAAAGTGGCCCTACCCCGGTTCGTCCCGGCAGGATTTCGGCAGCATCGCCGGATGGGGCGGATTCCGGCGTACGACCGGCATCGTTTTCGGGCCCGCGATCGCCCAGGCGGCATATCGGCAGGGCGATACCCACGACCTGCCCCGGGCCGAGCGGATAGCCCGCATCGGCCCGGAGACCCTGAGCCGCTTCGCCGATGCCGTCGCCGCGCGCAGCATCTTCCAGAAGATGGTCGTGTTCGACGCGTCGAACGGTTCCCCCGTCGCAGCGCCCAAGGGGGTTCCCGACGCGGTCTGTGTCCAGGACAGCACCGTTGCGGAGCTGGCCCGTGAACAGCAGTACGGGTGCGATGTGCTGGACGGGCGTTATCTCGCAAAGGTTTACGGCTCGAGCGCGCAGGCCGTCCAGCAGAAGGCCGCCGCGGAGTACGCACTGCTGGTGAAGACTCGATAGGGTTCGGACGATGCGGGGGTTGCCACCTGGTACGTCGGTTGCCGGGTACCAGATCGAGAGCACGCTGGGTTCGGGACGGACGGCGGAGGTCTACCTCGCCCGGCATCCGCGGTTGCCCAGGAGAAATGCCCTCAAGGTGCTCGGGTCCGCGAACGGCCCGGAATTCCGCGCCCGGTTCCTGCGTGAGGCGGAACTGGCCGCGCGCCTGGACCATCCCAATATCGTCGCCGTCCACGACTGCGGCGCGACCGGCGATCTGCTCTGGATCGCCATGCAATTCGTGGAGGGGTACGACGCGGCGACGCTGATCGAGCAGCATCCGGGCGGACTGGCGCCCGCGCACGCGGTGGCCCTCATCACCGATGCGGCACACGGGCTCGACGCCGCGCATCGCTCCGGACTGCTGCACCGTGATGTGAAGCCCGCCAATCTGCTCATCGAGGCGGGTGCGGGCGGAGCGGAACGTGTATTGGTGGCCGACTTCGGAATCGCCTGTGTGACAGACGAATCTGTGACGCTGCCCGGAGCGGTGGCGGGAACACTCGCGTATCTGTCGCCGGAGCAGATCCGGGGAGATCGCGCGGATCACCGGGCGGACATCTATGCGCTCGGCTGCACCCTGTACCAACTGCTCACCGGCACGGTGCCGTTCCCGCACGAGACGGCGGCCGCGCTGATGCATGCCCATCTCACCGCGCCCGTACCGCAACCCAGCCGCGTGAATCCCGCTGTGCCAGTGGGTTTCGACAACGTACTCCGGTGCGCGCTGGCCAAGGATCCTCGGGAGCGTTACGACAGCTGCGGTGCGCTCGCCTGGGCGGCGGCCGCCGCGCTGCGGGGTGACGCTGCCCCGATTGTCGTGCGCCCTCGTCGCCGGCGCGCCCGCATCGCCCTCGGCGCGGTGCTGGCGCTGGCACTCGCCGCGACCACGGCGACGATCGTGCTGAGATCCCACTCGGAGAATCCGGGTGCGAGGGCCGCTGTGACGCAGCCATCGTCCAGCACCGCAGCGGTCTCTGCTTGGGGCGCATACGGTTTCATCGTCGACGCGTTCCGGGAGCTGCTGCCGGCCACGCCGGACAGCAGGGGATACCAGGGCCTCAGCTGCGCTCCGATGGACGAGAACGCGACTGTGGCGCCACTCGACCATGTGGGGTCCTCGGCGCATCTGCTGTGCATGGGCGACGGTCACCCGGTCTCCGAACTGACCGTCGACTGTTCCGGCGACCGCACGGCTATCGCCGCCTCGGACCGCATACCGCCGGGTGCGGTCGACGGGACGGCCGCGTGGAGCCGCCCCTCGGGGTCGGGGAGCATCAGCTGGAGTACGGCGAATCCGGCCGCTGCCCGCGACAAGGGTGGTGAGTTGACCGTGTTCTTCGATGGTCCGTCCCGAAATTTCTGTGGCCTGGCGATCAGCTCCACGAATTCCGGCCGAGATCTCTACGACCAGTGGTGGCCCACCGCACCGATCTGAGCGACCGTGTAGTTTCGGCCCGGTGCCGCAAGTCTTTGCGGCGGTCCGAGACTCGGTGAGGAGCGGGAATGCGGTTGTTGGGCAAGGTCGGATCGATCGGCGCGGTTGCGGCGGCGGTGCTGTTGATGGCGGGCTGCGGCAGTAGCAACGACACCAAGGCGGATTCGACGAGCACCGCCGCGAGCTCCGCCGCGCAGGCGAGCACCGCCGCGCAGAGCACCGGGCGCGAGTGCACCGCCGACGACGTCAAGGTCGACGGCGGGTTCGGCACCGCACCCAAGATCACCATTCCGACCGACTGCGATCCGCCCAAGACCCTGATCGTCAAGGATCTGGTCGCGGGCAGCGGTCCGGGCGCGCAGGCCGGGCAGCAGCTGACCATGAACTACACCCTGATCACCTGGTCGGACAAGAAGAAGCTGGACAGCTCCTTCGATCGCGGCGAGACCTTCCCACTCAACCTGGGCGCCGGCGAGGTCATCAAGGGCTGGGATCAGGGCCTGATCGGCGTCCAGCAGGGCGCCCGCCGACTGCTCATCGTGCCGCCGAACCTCGGCTACGGCGCGGGCGGCCACGGCATCAAGCCGAACGAGACGCTGGTGTTCGTCACCGATGCGGTCAAGGTCGGTTAGCTAGGGCGCGAGCGCTGTACCAGGGCGACTGGGCTTCGGACCAGTCGCCGGGGCGGCGTCTGCCCTGACCGGTTACCCGCCTTCGGCACCGGTCAACTAACCTGGTCGGGATGCGATCGGGGGGACCGAACATCAGACCACTAATACGAATGCAAGGAGCATGTCCGTGAAGAGCACCGTCGAGCAGCTGAGCCCGACCCGGGTCCGGATCAACGTCGAGGTGCCCTTCGAGGAGCTGAAGCCGGACTTCGACAAGGCATACAAGGCGCTCGCAGGGCAGATCAAGATCCCCGGCTTCCGTCCGGGTAAGGCCCCTGCCAAGCTCATCGAAGCGCGCGTCGGCCGTGGCGCGGTCCTGGAGCAGGTCGTCAACGACGTGCTCCCGAAGCGCTACAGCGATGCTGTGATCGCCACCGAGGTCAAGGTCATCGGCCAGCCCGAGATCGAGATCACCAAGATCGAAGACGGCGACGAGCTCACCTTCACCGCCGAGGTGGATGTGCGCCCGGAGATCACCCTCCCCGACTTCTCGACCATCGCCGTCACCGTCGATCCGATCGAGATCAAGGACGAGGACATCGAGGAGCAGCTCAGCTCGCTGCGCCAGCGCTTCGGCACCCTGAATGCCGTCGAGCGCGAGATCCAGGACGGCGACTTCGTCTCCATCGACCTGTCGGCCACCGTCGACGGCGTCGAGGTCGAAGAGGCCTCCACCACCGGTCTGTCGCACGAGGTCGGTTCCGGCCAGCTCATCGAGGGCCTCGATGAGACCCTGATCGGCCTCAAGGCCACCGAGGCGAAGGACTTCACCTCGAAGCTCGTCGCCGGTGAGCACGCGGGCCAGGATGCGGTCATCACCGTCACCGTGCAGTCGGTCAAGGAGCGCGAGCTGCCCGAGGCGGACGACGAGTTCGCCCAGCTGGCAAGCGAATTCGACACCATCGACGAGCTGAAGGCCGACCTCAAGACCCGCGTCGAGCGCGTCAAGAAGGTCGAGCAGGCCGGCGCCATCCGCGACAAGGTCCTTGAGACCCTGCTGGAGACCGTCGAGATCCCGCTGCCGGAGAAGGTCGTCCAGGCCGAGATCGACGCCGTGGTCCACGACGCCGTGCACGGTTTCGACCACGACGAGGCCAAGCTGGCCGAGGCGCTCGAGGCCGAGGGCTCCTCCCGCGAGGAGTTCGACAAGGACACCAAGGAGTCGGCCGAGAAGTCGGTCAAGACCCAGCTGCTGCTGGATGCCGTCGCCGAGGCGGAGAACACCCAGGTCGGCCAGGACGAGCTGTACGAGCGGATCATCTTCCAGGCGCAGCGCTACGGCATGTCGCCCGATCAGTTCATCCAGCAGATCCAGCAGGCCGGTCAGCTGGGCGCCGTGTTCGCCGACGTGCGCCGCGGTAAGGCCCTCGCCGGTGTGGTCGTCGCCGCGACCGTCACCGACACCGACGGCAATGCCGTGGACACCGCGGAAATGTTCGGCAACCCTGCCGAAGAGGCCGAGGAAGTTTCCGCCGAGGAGCTGGCCGAGGTCGCCGACGCGACCGAAGCCGCCGAGGCCGAGGTCAAGTAATAATATCGAAAGGCCCGCGCTACCTGGGGATTCGAGGGTGTGAACCCCGAGAGTCCCCCCGAGGAGCGGGCCGCGTCAGCGCCCACGTAAGTTTTGCGCTGTGAGCGAAGCAGGGCGGTACCGGGAGTTCGGTACCGCCCTGCTTCGTTAGGGTTTGTGTCAGCGCTGGAACTTAAGTGCTGGGACCTTCTAAGTGATCAGTAGGGCTTGGTGGGACCGAGCCGGTGAGAGAGGGCAGGTATCCGTGACAAATAATCAGGCAGGGGTGCAGATGACATCCGCGACTGCTGGTCTGAACCTCAGTGATTCGGTCTACGAGCGCCTGCTGCGCGAGCGAATCATCTTCCTGGGCAGCCAGGTCGATGACGACATCGCCAACAAGTTGTGCGCGCAGATCCTGCTGCTGTCGGCCGAGGATCCGGAGCGGGATATTTCGCTCTACATCAACTCGCCCGGTGGTTCGGTCACCGCGGGTATGGCCATCTACGACACCATGCAGTTCGCCGAATGCGATATCCGCACCGTCGGTATGGGTTTGGCCGCGTCCATGGGTCAGTTCCTGCTCGCCGCGGGTGCGAAGGGCAAGCGTTTCGCGCTGCCGCATTCGCGCATCATGATGCATCAGCCGTCCGCCGGTATCGGTGGTTCGGCCTCCGATATCGCCATCCAGGCCGAGCAGTTCTCGTACACCAAGCGGGAACTCAATCAGCTGCAGGCGCTGCACACCGGCAAGTCCGTGGAGCAGGTCACCGAGGACGCCGACCGCGACCGCTGGTTCACGCCGACGGAAGCCCTCGAATACGGCTTCATCGACCAGGTGGTCACGCACGCGCGCCAGGCCAACGGCGCCAGCTAGATCACTGCCCACCACACAGACTTTGGAGACGCATATGTCATTCGATCCGCGTGATGCGGGCATTACCTTCGCCGCTGCCGGTGCCCAGCTGCCGCAGTCGCGCTACATCCTGCCCCAGTTCACCGAGCAGACCACCTACGGCGTCAAGACGTCCGACCCGTACAACAAGCTGTTCGAGGAGCGCATCATCTTCCTCGGCGCCCAGGTCGACGACACCTCGGCGAACGACATCATGGCGCAGTTGCTGGTGCTGGAGTCGCAGGACCCCGATCGCGACATCACCATGTACATCAACTCGCCCGGTGGCTCGTTCACCGCGCTGATGGCCATCTACGACACCATGCAGTACGTCCGCGCCGATGTCGTCACGGTGTGCCTGGGCCAGGCCGCCTCCGCGGCCGCCGTGCTGCTCGCCGCCGGCGCCCCCGGCAAGCGGGCCGCACTGCCGAACGCCCGGATTCTGATCCACCAGCCGTCCACCTCGGGCGGTATCCAGGGTCAGGTGTCCGACCTGGAGATCCAGGCCGCGGAGATCGAGCGCATGCGCCGGCTCATGGAAGCCACGCTGGCGCTGCACACCGGCAAGGACGCGGAGACCATCCGCAAGGACACTGATCGCGACAAGATCCTCACCGCCGAACAGGCCAAGGACTACGGCATCGTCGACACGGTGTTCGCGTACCGCAAGCTCAGCGCCCAGAAGTGACGCGCGGGGGTGGCGGGGCCGGTGCGTCCCCGCCACCCGGGCGAGGGTGAGTCCACGCACATGTCCGATGAGAAACGTGCTCAAGTTGTCGCCCTCGGTCGCGAGAAACAGGTACGGTCACTCTAGGGACCTTGGCTCGTGGTTGTCGGCCCGCTTTGATTCAGCCGAAACGCCGTATCCCCCCATCTTGGGGAGACGGCTACGCTTTATAGGTGGCACTTCGCCGGCAGCCAGGACAGACGGTTGCACGCGGACAAGGAAGTAGGGACCCAGGAGATGGCGCGCATCGGTGATGGCGGCGATCTGCTCAAGTGCTCTTTCTGCGGGAAGAGTCAGAAGCAGGTCAAAAAGCTCATTGCGGGACCAGGGGTGTACATCTGCGACGAGTGCATCGATCTGTGCAACGAGATCATCGAGGAGGAGCTCGCCGAAAGCAGCGAGGTCAAACTCGACGAGCTGCCGAAGCCCGCGGAAATCCGCGACTTCCTCGAGCAGTATGTGATCGGGCAGGACACCGCGAAAAGAACGCTCGCGGTCGCGGTGTACAACCACTACAAGCGAATTCAGGCCGGCGACAAGGGTCGTGACTCGCGCGGCGAGACGATCGAGCTGGCCAAGTCGAATATTCTGATGCTGGGGCCGACGGGTTGCGGTAAGACCTATCTGGCGCAGACCCTGGCCAAGATGCTGAACGTGCCGTTCGCCATCGCGGACGCCACCGCACTGACCGAGGCCGGTTATGTCGGTGAGGATGTCGAGAACATCCTGCTCAAGCTGATCCAGGCCGCCGATTACGATGTGAAGCGCGCCGAGACGGGCATCATCTACATCGACGAGGTCGACAAGATCGCCCGCAAGTCGGAGAACCCGTCCATCACCCGTGACGTTTCCGGTGAGGGCGTGCAGCAGGCGCTGCTGAAGATTCTGGAAGGCACCCAGGCTTCGGTGCCGCCGCAGGGCGGTCGCAAGCATCCGCATCAGGAATTCATCCAGATCGACACCACGAATGTGCTGTTCATCGTCGCCGGTGCCTTCGCGGGCCTGGAGCGGATCGTGCAGGATCGAGTCGGCAAGCGCGGCATCGGTTTCGGCGCGGAGGTCCGGTCCAAGGCCGAGATCGATACCGCCGATCACTTCGTCGACGTCATGCCGGAGGACCTGATCAAGTTCGGGCTCATCCCCGAATTCATCGGCCGTCTCCCGGTGGTCGCCTCGGTCACCAACCTGGACAAGGAATCTCTCGTCCGCATTCTGGCCGAGCCGAAGAACGCACTGGTCAAGCAGTACGTGCGCCTGTTCGAAATGGACGGCGTTGACCTGGAATTCACCCAGGACGCCCTGGAAGCCATTGCGGACCAGGCGATTCTGCGTGGCACCGGTGCTCGTGGCCTGCGCGCCATCATGGAGGAGGTCCTCCTCCCGGTCATGTACGACATCCCCAGCCGCGACGATGTCGCCAAGGTCGTCGTCAACGAGGCCACCGTGAACGACAATGTGCTGCCGACCATCGTGCCGCGCAAGCGCCAATCCCCGGAGCGCCGCGAAAAGTCGGCGTAAGGGTTTCCACCAGCTTCGAAACGACAGCGGCTCCGCGAGATTCCTCTCGCGGAGCCGCTGTCGTTTGCCGGCAAATAAGGGCATTTCATGCGCGTTTAGTTGACGCAAGGCGCCGATTGCATGTCACGATTGCGCAGTGATTCTGTTTGCTGGGGAGTTGCCATCGGCGGAGCCGTCAGCGATTGTGTCCCTCTTCTGGATTGCCGCCGCCGCAGTGCTGGCACCGGTAATCTCCCGGCTGCTGCTGCGCGGTGCGGTACCGGGCGTGGTGCTACTGCTGCTGTTCGGTGTACTGCTCGGCCCGCATGCGCTCGGGTGGGCGGGCACCGCCGGCGGCGTCGATCTGCTCAGCGAGCTCGGCCTCGGCATGCTTTTCCTGCTCGCCGGTTATGAACTCGATCCGCGTCTGCTCGGCGGCCACTCCGGCCGCACCGCCTGGCTTACCTGGCTGGCGGGTCTGGTGCTGGCGCTGGGGATGGTCACGCTCTCGGCGACGGATGCCGACTTTCCCGCCCGCATCGCCGTGGCCATCGCCGCGACGTCGACGGCCCTCGGTACGCTGCTGCCGATCGTTAAGAAGGACGGTTTACTCGGAAAGCCGCTGGGCCGAGCGGTTCTCGCGCACGGTGCGGTGGGGGAGCTCGGCCCGGTACTGGCCATGTCGATACTGCTCACCAGTCGCAGTGTGGGCGGCGCGCTCGTGGTGCTGGCCCTGTTCGCGGTGGCGGCGGCGCTCATCGGGCTGGTGCCGCAGCGTATGCTGGACCGAATCCCGGGGCTGGGCCGGCTGCTGGGCGAATCGAGCGGCGGCAGCGAACAATTGCCGGTTCGAGTCGTCTTCCTGCTGCTGTTGACGCTCATGATGGTCGCGGAGGTCTTCGATCTCGATGTAGTGCTGGGTGCGTTCGCGGCAGGTACCATTCTGCGCCGGCTCGTCGCGTCCCAGCCTCCGTCCGCCGGGCATCCAGCACTCGAATCCAGTTTGGAGACCGTCGGTTACGGCGTGCTGATCCCGATCTTCTTCGTGACCTCCGGGATGGGAATCGATGTCAGCGCGGTGACCGCGGCGCCGGGCCTGTGGCTGCTGTTCGTGCTGGCCATCGTGCTGGCACGGGGTATTCCGGTTCTGCTCAGTGAGCGCTTCGTCCCGCATGGCGAGAATCTGTCCTCCCGGCGCGAGCGTGCGCAATTGGCGCTGTACGCGTCCACCGGATTGCCGATCATCGTCGCGGTGACCCAGGTCGCGACGAGTTCGGGTCTGCTGAGCGAGAATCTGGCCTCCACACTCGTCGCGGCCGGCGCCACGACGGTGCTGCTTTTCCCGTTCGCCGCCCGGCTGCTCGGTGACCGGCGCGTCCGCACCGCACCGGACTGAGCGCCATTGCGGGACGGTCGAATCCGATGCGACAGCCATGGCCGACTGCGGCCGGAGGCGGAATGGGGGCCGAGGTGGGCGATTCCGAGGTACTCGACGATGCGTCCGGCGCGCGGTGGCTTGCCCGATCCGCCCTGCCCGCGCTGGTGATCGGAATCGGTTGCGCGCTGATCCTGGTCGCCGTCAATACGGTCGCCGAACGCCTGCGGGATCTGCTCTGGACGACGCTGCCCGCGAGTGCGGGCGTGGACAGCCTGTCCGGTTGGTGGATCTTCGCGATCCTCACCTGCACCGGAATCATCGCGGGGCTGCTGGTGTGGAAGCTGCCCGGTCACGCCGGACCCGATCCGGCCACCATCGACTTGCTCAGCGCTCCGCTGCCGCTGCGAGTGCTGCCGGGTTTGGCGCTGGTCCTGGTCGTGGGCATGGCGGGCGGCGTCAGTCTGGGACCGGAGAATCCGATCACGGCTGTCAATACGGCGCTGGCGGTGTGGCTGGCCGCGCGATGGTGGACACGGCTGCCGAGCGCGGACGCTGCCATGCTCGCGGCGGCGGGGACCGTGGGTGCGCTGTTCGGCACCCCCATCGCCGCCGCGCTGGTGCTCACCGAGATCGCCGCCACCACCGCGGGCGGTCCGCTCTGGAACCGGCTGTTCGCGCCTTTGGTCGCCGCGGGTGCGGGAGCGATGACGACCACGGTCTTCGCGCAGCCCGCCTTCGCTATCGATGTTCCCGGCTATCACGGCCCGCCCGCCCTCGCCGATCTGGTGAGCGGCACCGTCGTCGGGCTCGTGGCGGCGCTGCTGTGCCTGCTGGCGGTGTACGCCTTTCCCTTGGTACACAGCGTATTTCACCGGCTTCGTACTCCGTTTGCGGCCATTGCGGCCGGTGGCGTCGTACTGGGTGCGCTCGGTGCGCTCGGCGGCCACCTGACGCTCTTCAAAGGGCTCGATGAGATGAAAGAGCTGACCGCCCAGGCGGATTCGATGTCGGCTACGCGGCTGGTGCTGATCACCGCGGTCAAACTCGCGGCGCTGGTCGTCGCCGCCTCCTGCGGATTTCGAGGTGGTCGCATCTTCGTGGCCGCGTTCATCGGCGTCGGCGTGGGATCGGTGGCGCACCAGCTTGTTCCGGGAATTCCGCCGGTGGTGGCGCTGGCCTGCGGCGTACTCGGCGCCGTGCTGGTCATCGCCCGCTACGGCTGGCTGGCCCTTTTCATGGGCGCCGTCATCGTCGGTGACTACCAGATCGTGCCGGTGCTGTGCCTGGTCATCGCACCGCTGTGGCTGCTCGTGATGAACCGGCCGCCCATGCTCATCCGCCCCCGGCCCGCCACGAATCCCGTATGAAGGAGATGATTCGGTGCTGCACCTGCGCGTGATTTCGCCGAGCGATCGAACTGCGGAGGTACTCGGCGTACTGGCCGCCGAACCCGGTGCGACCCATGTGACGCTCGCACGCGGCGATGCGCTGGACCCGGTGGGTGATCTGATCGAGGCGGATGTGGCGCGCGCCAGCGCCAATACCGTGCTGGCAGCCCTGTCTGCGCTGGATCTGGTTCGGGTGGGTGGTATTTCGTTCGTACCCGCGGGCACCATGCTGTCCGATGCGGGGGAACGGGCGGAGGCCGCCTCGCCGCTGCGGCCCGACGAAGCCGTGGTGTGGGAGCAGCTGCTGGGGCAGATGCGTGAGGCGTCTCGCTTCACGCCTACCTTTCTGGCCTTCCTGACCATCGCGTTTCTGCTGTCGGCGGTGGGCGTGACGACGGCCTCGCCGCTGACTCTGGTCGGGGCAATGGTTGTCGGCCCCGAATTCCGTCCGCTCGCAGCACTTTCGGTGGGACTGGTGCGCCGAGATCTCCGGCTGATTCGGCGCTCGGCGGCGACGTTGACCGTGTCGTTCCCGGTCTCCATGGCGATCACGGCCGCCGCCACCCTCGTGTGGATTCACCTGGGCTGGATCGGAATCGGTGATGTGGAGAATGCGCGGGCCTTCGATTTCATCTACGAGGTGGGGCCGTTCTCACTCGTCGTCGCACTGCTGGCGGGTGCGGCAGGGATGCTCGCCATGGTCACCTCGACCTCGGCCGTGCTTGTCGGCGTGTTCATTTCGGTGACGACCGTGCCGGCCGCCGGACTCGCCGTGGTGGCGGCTATTGCGGGCAAATGGCATGTCGCGCTGAGCTCGCTGGTGCAGCTGGGCGTCAATCTGACAGGCATCGTGGTCGCAGGGGTAGTGGTCTTGCTCTTCCGCCCGCGTCGATCGGGGCACGAAAAAGCCCGCGGCAGTGCAGGGCTGCCGCGGGCTTCTCGCTACCGATTACTTGTGGCAGGGCTGGGATTCGAACTGCGCCTTGTCGCTGTAGCTGACATTCGGCAGGTACGGACCCATGACTGCTACTTCGTCACCGGGAACCTTGGTGTTCTGGACGGCTTGATCGAATCCGGTGTCCGGCAGCATGTTCCGAATCTGCAGCATGCCGAAGTCGTGGTCCTTGTAGCCGTCGCCATTGGCCGACCATTCGACATAGCCGTAGCCGCAGTCGGTGGTGGCGTTCTTCGGGCGGTCGTCCTTGCGGCTGATGACGATCTGGTAGTTGCCGTCCTGATCGACGGGCACCTGTTCGTCATAGGTGCAGTTCATCACCCTTGTGCTGTAAGGGGATTCGTTCATGCAGAACGAGATGTAGCGGACGTCGCCGGTGCCCATCACGCCGTCGTGGTTGAACGTGCTCGGGTGCGTGGGCATCTTGCCCTTCACGACCGCGACATCGCCGTAACCGCGGTGCAGGATGGAGCGAATGTAGTTGTTGTGCACATTCGGGAAGAAGCCGCCGCCACCGGTACGGGGCGGATTCGACTCCGCGCCGATGGCGTCGTTGCCGGTCCAGGTCTGCAGCAGGAAGGTCCGGTCGTACTGCGGAGTCCATAGCGTCGACCGCTGTGTTGTGAGGTCGGCGTTCGGGTTGTAGACGCCCGGGAACTCGGCACTGACGTCCCGCTTGGTCTGGAACAGCATGCCCGGGGGCGGACTGTCGTAGGTCTTCAGATTCTTGGGGTCCGGCGGCGGGTACACCTGAGCCTGAATGCCGGGCGAATTCGGCAGCGCGTCATGGCTGTCGGCGATCTGATCGGGATAGCGCAGGTCGCTGTAGTTCTCGGTGCTCAGACCGAGGGCTGAGGCCGCCGGCAGGCGGGTGGCGCCGCCGTTCTGCTTCGCGAAATCCTTGGATTCGGTATCGGTGGCATCGCACAGTGCCTGACCGGTCAGCTTGGTGCCGTCGGCCAGGGTCAGGCTGGGCTTCGGCAGTCCGACGCCGCCGGTCAAGTCGGTGTCCTTGTCCGGGATGTAGACCCGGTACAGCATCAGATCGAGCTGATAGGTCTTGCCGTCCGAACCGGTCTCGGTGCCGAGATCGGCCTGCCCGAGCTGGGTTGCGGTGCCGGTGTACAGACTGTTGCGCTGCGGCTCGTTATTGCGCGGATCGCGGGTCGGGAACAGCTGCTGGTTCGTCGCCGGGTCGTAGTTCGCGGCCTGATCCACCGACAGTGTGAACGCGCGCTGTTCATTCGGGACATCGCGCCGCGCGCCCACCACGAACGGGTTCGTGGAACCGGGTGCGGGGGTCATCTGGTAGTCGGCGACGCCGTCGAGGACCGCGCCGAGCTTGTCGTAGGAAATCAGCGAGGAGTACCGCGAATGCGGGAAGGTGCCGTTCAGATCCAGCTTCGAACCCTCGGGGCGGCGCAGGTAGGCGGCCCAGTAGGCGGTGCCGGCGTCCGGGTAGGCGACATTGAACAGTGGGTCCGCGCCGACGGCGCCGTAGTGCCAGAAGCAGTCGCTGAACTGGCCGCCGGTCAGGTCGGTGGTAGCGCCGCCGGAGGAGGCCGCCGCGCTGGAGGTGGTGCCGCTGGAGGAGTCATCGCTCGTGGAGCTGGAGCATGCCGCGACGCTGCTCAGCAGTAGCAATGCGGCAGCACCGGCCTGCCATCGATGTCGGTTTTTGACCAGTGATCTGTGCATCCGCACTCCAGAGGTGGGTTCGAAGGTCATTGAGCTGGGCTCGATTAGCAGGAACCAAGCACCCGGTATTCCACTGGCTATTCTTGGGCAATTCTAAGGTTCGGTGGTCACCAACACGCACCGATTTGGACAAATCGACACTCACCGCATAGGGACACGAACGTCGCTACCGCCCTCACGGGTCAATCGTGTATGGACCTTCACCAGTGCCGGTGCGGGCACGAATCCGCCCGCGAAGAGCGCCTCGCCCTGCCGGAACCACGGGGAGCGCTCGAGCAGCGCCGCCGGTGCGTAGCCGAAGTAGGTGCCGAGTTCCTCGAGATCGGCGGGCGAGGTCATCTTCATCAGTGCGAGGTTGTCGCACTGAGAGATGATGCCCGGGTGCACCTTTGCGGGTCGTTGTGTCGAAAGCAGTAGCCAGAGGCCGAATTTGCGTCCCTCCGCAGCGATTTGGATGAGCCGCTCCCGCACCGCGACCGCGATCGGCGAATCCAGGCGTGGTGAGGCGAGATTGTGCGCCTCGTCGATGACCAGCAGGACCGGCCGGCGCTCCTCACGGCGTTCCCAGAGACTGTCCAGGAGTGAAAGTGCCACTACCAGTTGCTGTTCCGGTGTGGAGAAGCCGCCGAGATCGAGCACCGTGACATCCGGTCGCTCGCCGACGATTTCGGTGACCGCGGGCTCCTGGCGGGCCCAGACCTCCCAGTCCAGCAGTCCGAGGTTCTCTACCCGCTCGGCGAGCCGGCGCTGTGCGGCGTTCTCACCGGCAAGCAGCTGCGGCAGCACATCGAAGAGTTCACCGGACTCGATGATCGAGCGGAGGTGGATGAGTTCGTTGAACTCCTCCCGATCGGCGATCGGATCGATCTGCAGGATGGCGGCTTTCGACGACAGCGGCAGGCCGAGGAAGCGGGCGCGCAATCGCGCACCGGGTTCGCCGTGCGGGCGGAGCACGCGAATATCGCGCTCGCGCAAGGCTTTCGCGGTCGGCCCGGTGGCGTCCGGGTGCAGCTCGCCGAGACGCACGAAATCGGAGTTCGGATCGAAGATCACCACCGGCAGGGCGGTGTGCGCGATGAGTTGTTCGAGCACCACCCCCAGGGCATAGGTCTTACCCGAACCGCTCTGCCCGCACCAGAAGGTGTGCCGGTTGAACCGCTGCGGCAGCAGCCGCGCCGGCCCACCCGGCTGGGTGAGTCCGACGCCGACTTCGAGCATGGCGCCGGTGGTTTCGTGCAGGGTCTCCACCGTCGCGACATCGGCCGCCTCCACCAGACCGTGCTCGAAGGTGTGGCTCGCGCGAGTGTTCATCCCCTCCTCGGTGAGCTCCCCGATCAGGCGTCCGCGCAAGCGCACCGGCGTGGTCTCCGAGCGATCCTCGACGAGTGCGAGCTGGCGGTGCCGATCGCTCACGATGACGATCAGCGATCCGGCGACGAAGGCACTGCCTGCCGCGTTTGCGACGATGAACGATCGTCCATCGTCGGAACGGGCGGACAAGCGCAGGGATTCGGCGGGCATGAGCCGATCCTGACATATGCCAGCGAACTATTGGCAACTTGCGGTCCGGTCATCGATCCCGGTTCAGGTTGCTCGAGCTCAGGCCCACGGCACACGGCAGGAATCCCTACTGAAGCCCTGATCGGTGATGCCGAGGGCGTGATACGCGCGAGCTCGGGAGTTCTCCAGGCCGATCTGATACGTCAGCTCTGTGACACCCTTCGCCCCGAAGCGCAGCTTCAGGTCGGTGACCTGTTCGTCGGTGACGGTGAGCGGGGTGGCGGTCATTGCGTCGGCATAGGCGAGAGCAGCGCGTTCGTCGGCACTGTAGGCGGGGGAGGACGCGTAATCGTCGATGTAGCGGAGCTTGTCGACATCCAGGTCGGAGAGCCGCATGAGCATGGTGCCGAAGTCCACGCACCAGGAGCAGCCGACGGTCCGGGCCACCCGGTAGACGGCGATCTCGCGGACGTTCGCCGGTAATACCGTGCACGCCTTCTCGGCGAGACCTTCGTGCACGGCCGAGGCTACGAAGACACCCGGATGATTCGCGAGCACGGCGAAGGGCTCGGGCACCTCGCCCAGGCGGCGCTTCAGATACCAGTAGACAGCTCGGGTCAGTGGCCCGGCCTGCTTCGGGCTGACGGCGGGGAGTCGGGTGGCGCCCATGGTGGTCTCCTTCGATCCAGGCGGGTGCTGCTTGCACCCCTTGGACGAGATACCGCCACCCGACGTGACGCGTCGATCGGTATGCCGTGTGTCACTCCGCGCTGAGATCGCCGTACGTCGGTGCACCCGCCTTGCGGTAGCTGCTGATCACGACACCGGCAGGCGTGCTGTGGGTTTCGGTGAGAGTGAGACCGGCCGGTTGTGCGCCGTCGGCGAAGAACCGCTTGCCGCTGCCGAGAATGACCGGGAAGGTCAGCACATTCAGGGTGTCCACCAGGCCGAGCGCGAGCAGCGACTGCGCGAGATTGCCGCTGCCGTGCACCTGCAATTCCCGTCCGGGGCGCGCCTTGAGTTCGGCGACCTCCTTGCCGAGATCACCCCGCAGCAGTTCGGCGCCCGACCAGTCGGCATGGTCGAGGGTGCTGGTCGCCACGTACTTGGGCAGCGAATTGAGCTTGGACGCAAGGGGATCGGCCGGGTCGTCGTGCAGCGGCCAGTACGAGGCGAAGATGTCGTAGGTGCGCCGGCCCAGCAGGAAGGCGTCGACCCGATCGAAGACCGAGACCATGAACTCCCCGAAGGCCTCGTCGCCGTAGGGCGCCGACCAGCCGCCGTGGGTGAACCCGCCGCTGGGATCCTCCTGCGGCCCGCCCGGCGCCTGGTACACGCCGTCCAGGGTCACGAACTGGGTGACCGAGAGTTCCATGGTGATCTCCTGTGCTGCCGCCGGCCCGCCTGATGCGAGCGCTTCACCTGTCCTGACGGAGTAGGCGCCGAGAACTCATCGGTTCGGGTGTGCACGATCGACCCATCGGTCTGTTGTCCGTAGAGCTGTTTCCTGTGTGGATCGGTGACAATCGATTTCTCGATCGCGCCCTGACCGGGGATCGCCATTGATCCCCCGTGGTTCGCCGTTGAACCTTTATCCCTTTACCGGAAAATCGGTGCTTGCACTACACCTGTTACGACGGTGCGCGGCAGCGAAATTCATCGTGGCGGCCGAGTACGGGAAGACCCGCCGCGACGTGGGAATCTCAGGGTGAACGGCGCCAGCTCGGGCACGGGCCGGCGTTCGCGCGGGGCGACCAGTATGCAGGCCAGGCCGAGCGCGGGCAGGGCGATGGCGGCGGCGATGCTGAGCCCGTAGCTCACGCCGCTCATGCCGCCGGGGTGGTGGAAGGTGTGATAGATCAGGTGCGGTACGCCGAAGACCAGCCAGCCCAGCCCGGCCACCCGGGCCAGCAGACTGTCCATGAAGTACAGCGCCGCCGCGGTGAAGGCCCCGACCGCGAGGAAGAACGCACCCACGTCCGAGGCGAGATGGTGGTTGTAGGGGCCGTCCATGCTGATCCACTGCATGCCGAAGCCCGGAAAGCTGGTGTACCAGGAGTGCGGTGCGCACACCGCCCACGCGCCGATGATGAAGGCCTGTGCCGTCAGTATGCCCAGCATGATCTGCAGTGCCAGCCACCGCCGCCGGTTCACCTCCAGGCGCATGCGCACCCGGATGCCATCCCCCGTGCCGTGCAAAGAGATTCGCACCGGCCCTCCCGTCCCGCCGTCGAATCGTCAAGTGCTGTCACCGTAATTCGACGAACGGAACGGGGCAATAGGCGAGTAACGCTACTGCTGCTTGGTCAGTGCCATATCGTCCTGGCCCCAGTAGGCGCGCATGGAGACGATCTTGCCCTCGTCGTCGAATTCCATGATGTCGATCGGCGACAGCGTCATCTGCTGGTCGCCGAACTTCGTCACGAGCGTGAAGGATACGGCCGCATGCTTTCCGGCGACCTTCAGGGTGTGGATCTCGGTCTGCCGCTCCGACACATGCTCGAGCGCGGCGTACAGCTCCCGAATGGCCTCGTGCCCGCGCCGGGGCTCGCTGCCGATGGGATCCTCCACGGTCGCGTCCGCCGCATACAGCTTGACGATGTCGTCGGTGGGCCCGGTGGCCACCAACTTCACATACTGTTCGACCACATCACGGGGCTGCGCTGCCATGGAATCTCCCAATTGAATTGACACGTGTTCTACCGCGCGAGCCTAACAGCCGCGGGCCCGGATCGGACCCGTCCGCTTCACTGTCCGGGACTGGGTTATCAGGCGATCAGGGCGCTGTTCACCAGCACCGCCTGGGTGAACAGGGCCCAATCGTTGATGATGTGCGCGCCTGAGGAGACCCAGAGATTCTTGGTGCGGATATAGGCGAGGGTGAGAACCAGCCGGGCGCCGCCGATGATGATGAACGCCTGCGCGAAATTCCAGTCGTAGGTGGGCAGGTGGGCCGCGCCGAACCAGACGGCGCTGACGAGCCAGGCCAGCACGATCGCAGTGCGCCGGGACGGCTTCACCCTGCCGAAGACGAAGGACATCAGTGCGAGGAAGGGCAGCATGGTGAAGACTTCCTCACCGACCAGCTGGATGCCGGTGCCCACATAGAACGCGGCCGTATCGAGTGCGGTGCTCTGCCCGGCGTCCTCCATCACCTCGTTCGAGGCGACGCCGAACAGCGCGCTGACGATCAGGGCCAGTACGAAACTCACCACGATATTGAGCAGTGCGAATCCGAACATGGTGCGCACGTCGCGCCCGCGCACCTCGCGGAACAGGGCGCGCCAGTGGTCCCGGGTGATCAGTGCCAGCGTGAGCAGCGGAATGCCGACGAACAGCGCGCGCGGAATCAGCGCCACGAAATTGTTCGGCTGCGGGATGGCGATCAGTGCCACGAATCCGGCCACGACCGCGATGATGGCCACGACCCACTGCCGGACCGAGAGCGCCACGGGTACACCGTTGTAGAACGGGAAGTCGTCCCCGTCGTTCCGCTCGATCAGCCTGCCGAAGCGGTCCTCGGCGGACGTGCTGTCCGGTGACGGGAGCGCCCGGGTGTGGTGAGTGTTCATGGCGCGCTCCTACCGTTCGACCTTCCCGAAGTGTCATGGTCGCAGCCGCTTGTTACGAGTGGTGACGGGCGCGCGGTCGCACGGTTACGGCCAGGTCAGACCTTCAGCCGGTGGATGCCGGTGTAGGCGTTCATGGTTTCGCCGCGCAGGAAACCGACCAGCGTGAGATCTGCTTCGGCGGCCAGATCCACGGCCAGGGAACTGGGGGCGGAGACCGCGCCGAGGAACGGGATTCCGGCCATCACCGCCTTCTGGACGAGTTCGAAGGAGGCGCGGCTGCTGACCATCAGCAGCAGTTCGTGTGCGGGGATCAGGTTTTCGCGCAGGGCCCAGCCGATGACCTTGTCCACGGCATTGTGGCGGCCCACATCCTCGCGCACCACCAGGACCTCACCGTCGACGGTGAACAGGCCCGCGCCGTGCAGGCCGCCGGTGGCATCGAAAAGCGTTTGGCGGGAGCGGAGTTCACCAGGCAGGTCCGCGAGGGTGTCGGTGGAGATCGAGATGCCGTTCGCGGGCAGGGGGTAGCGGGTGCGCGTGCGGACCTCGTCGAGCGCGGTTTTCCCGCAGAGACCACAGGAGCTGCTGGTGAGAAAGCTGCGCGGGGTGATCGGGACGGGGTGCCGCAATTGCACGTCGAGCACGTTGTAGGTGTTCTGGCCGTTCTCGTCGGTGCCTGCGCAGTAGCGGGCGGTGACGATGTCCTCGAGCTCACCGATAATGCCCTCGGCGAAGAGGAAACCGTGGATGAGGTCGATATCGGCGCCCGGTGTGCGCATGGTGACGGTCAGAGATTTGCCGCCGGTGCGGATCTCCAGCGGCTCCTCTACCACCAGGGTGTCGGGCCGCTGGATATTTCCGGCGGGGGAGATGCGCAGGGTGGGGCGGCGGGCGGTGACTCGGCTCACGACGTCCTATGGGTGTGGCGCTCCAGGCGGATGGTGACCGCCTTGGAGACGGGCGTATTCGACCGCAGCGCAACATGATCCAGTGGAACCAGCGGATTGGTCTCCGGATAGTAGGCGGCGGCGTTACCGCGCGGCGTGGCGTAGCCGACCAGGCGGAAGCCTTCGACCCGGCGTTCGGTGCCGTCGGTCCATTCGGAGATCACGTCGACGAGTTCGTCTTCCGCGAACCCGAATTCGGCGATGTCCTCCGGATGCACCAGGACCACGCGGCGGCCGTTGTGGATACCGCGGTAGCGATCGTCCAGGCCGTAGATGGTGGTGTTGTACTGGTCGTGGCTGCGCAGCGTCTGCAGGATCAGGCGGCCCTGCGGGACCGGGAGCCAGTGCAGATCGTTGGCGGCGAAATTGGCCTTGCCGGTGCCGGTCCGGAATTCGCGGGAGTCCCGCGGCGGATGCGGGAGCTGGAAACCGTTGCGGCCCCGCACCTTCGTGTTGTAGTCGTCGCACCCCGGCACCACACCGGCGATGGCGTCACGGATCTTGTCGTAATCGCGCTGGAATTGCGCCCACGGCACCGAATGCGCCGGCCCGAACAGCGCCTGCGCCAGCTCGCACACGATGGCGACCTCGCTGCGCAGTTCGGTGCCGACCGGCTTCAGGCGACCGGTCGAGAGATGCACCATGGACATCGAATCCTCGACCGAAACCTGTTGGCGCGCACCGCCCTGCATATCCTCGTCGGTGCGGCCCAGGGTCGGCAGGATCAGTGCCGTCCGGCCGTGCACCACATGACTGCGATTGAGCTTCGTCGAAACCTGCACGGTGAGATCGCAATTGCGCAGCGCGGCCTCGGTCACCTCGGTGTCGGGGGTGGCGGAGACGAAATTGCCGCCCATGCCGAAGAACACCTTGCCGACGCCGTCCCGCATGGCGCGGATGGAATTGACTGTGTCCCAGCCGTGTTCACGCGGGCTGCTGATGCCGAACCGATCGTCCAGGGCGTCGAGGAAGGCGTCCGGCATCTTCTCCCAGATGCCCATGGTGCGGTCGCCCTGCACATTCGAATGCCCGCGCACCGGGCAGACACCCGCACCCGGCTTGCCGATCATGCCGCGCATGAGCAGCAGATTGGTGGCCTCCTCGATGGTGGCCACACCGTGCACCTGCTGTGTCAAACCCATTGCCCAGCAGATGATCACGGACCCTGCCTCGGCCAGCAGGGCCGCGGTGCGATCCAGATCCGCGCGGGTCAGGCCGGTGGCCTCCTCGACCACGCCGAGATCGACCGCGCGCATCTGCTTCTCGTATTCGGCGAAACCGGCGGTGTGCGCATTCACGAAGGCGTGATCCACCACGGTGCCGGGCTTGCGGTCCTCGGCCTCGAACAGCAGTTTGCCCAGGCCCTGGAACAGCGCCATATCGCCGCCGAGCCGGATCTGCAGGAAGTCGTCGGCAATGGTGATGCCGCCGGTGAAGCCCTTGACCGTCTGCGGATCCTTGAAGCCGATGAGCCCGGTCTCGGGCAGCGGGTTCACGGCGATCACCTTGGCGCCGTGCGCTTTCGCCTCACCCAGCGCCGACAGCATGCGCGGATGGTTGGTGCCCGGATTCTGCCCGGCCACGATAATGAGATCGGCCTTCTTGAAATCGTCGATCGTCACCGAACCCTTGCCGATGCCGATGGAGGCGGTCAGCGCGGTGCCGGAGGATTCGTGGCACATATTCGAGCAGTCCGGCAGATTGTTGGTGCCGAAGCTGCGCACCAGCAACTGGTACAGGAACGCCGTCTCGTTGGCGGTGCGGCCGGAGGTGTAGAACACCGATTCGTCGGGGGAGGCCAGGGCGTGCAGGTTGTCGGCGATCAGGCGGTAGGCGTCGTCCCAGGCGATGGGGGAGTAGTGGGTGTCGCCGGGGCGCAGCACCATCGGATGGGTGATGCGGCCCTGCTGCCCGAGCCAGTAGCCGGACTTGCCGTCCAGATCCGCGATCGAATGCGCGGCGAAGAATTCCGGGGTGACGGTGCGCAGCGTCGCCTCCTCGGCCACCGCCTTCGCGCCGTTCTCGCAGAATTCCGCGGGGCGGCGGGCGCCGCTGGGTTCCGGCCAGGCGCAGCCCGGGCAGTCGAAGCCGTGCCGCTGATTGACCCGGGTCAGGGTGCGGGCCGTGCGGACGACACCCATCTCCTCGACGGCGCGCTCCAGGGCCACGGTCACCGCTTTGACGCCCGCTGCCGCGGTTTTCGGCGCGGTCACGGTCAGCGCGGCCTCATCGATGTCTTTTTTCGGCGCGGCACGATGCATGGCGACCATTCTCCTCTGCGGCGGGCGGGGTGTCCCAGTAGGTCCTCCGCATCGTAGGCAGACTGCGGTGGCCGCAATCGGACAGCACCCCGGAATAGGGGGCACGACGGGTGCTCGCGGGCGTGAACGCGCGGCGAGCCGGGAGCGATATAGAGGCAACGGAACCGCGCGGTGGGGTGCTGCGGGGCCGTACCATCTAACCAGCGAGGTTACGCCGGATGGACACACCTGCATCTTTCGGTCCGCGCGCCGGTATGCAGTGCCGGCTCGCGAAACTCATACGTGGGGCGAGGAATTCGAGTCGTGCGGCCCGAATCCTCGCCATTCTCGCTGCGCTGTTCGCGCTCGCCGTGCCCGCGGCGATAGGCGCGGCGAACCCTGAAATCATGCTCGCGCCAGCGACTCCGGCCACGGCGCAGCTCGCGGATCGGCTGCCGGTGAAACTGCCTCCGGTTCCGTTGAATTCGCCCGCCACCACTACGCCGCAGCCGTACGACTCCGGCGGCGGCACCCATGACGGCCCCGTCGATCCGTGCGCTGCCGCCGTCTGTCAGCAGCAAGAGTATTGCCCGGACGGGTCGGTCAAGCCCCGGAGCGGGAAGTGTCCTGTGCAACAGGAGTACTGCCCGGATGGCTCGGTCAAACCCGCAAGCGGCCGATGCCCGGTCCAGCAGGAGTACTGCCCCGACGGTTCCGTGAAGCCCGCGAGCGGCAAATGCCCAGCGCAGCAGCAGTACTGCCCGGACGGTTCGGTGAAGCCGTCGAGCGGGACCTGTCCATCAACGCAGCCGACGTACTGCCCGGACGGTTCCGTCAAACCCGCGAGCGGGACGTGTCCGTCGGCGCAACCGACGTACTGTCCCGATGGGTCGGTCAAGCCCGCGAGTGGGGTGTGTCCGTCGGCGCAGCCGGTGCGTTGTCCGGATGGTTCGGCGCAGCCGGCGGGTGGGACGTGCCCGTCGGCGCAGCCGGCATATTGTCCCGATGGGTCGGTCAAGCCCGCGAGTGGGGTGTGTCCGTCGGCGCAGCCGGTGCGTTGTCCGGATGGTTCGGCGCAGCCGGCGGGTGGGACGTGTCCGGCCACGCAGGTGGAGCGTTGTCCGGACGGGGCGGTGAAGCCTGCGGACGGGAAGTGCGCGACGGATACCGGTGGTGTGGGTCCGGTGAATCCGGGGTCCGGTGCCGGGCAGCCGCCGGTGTCGCGATCGCCGGTCACCTCCGGCAATCCGGTGCCGCCTTCGGATCCGGCCACTCCACCGCCTTCGGTCGCCGAGTCGCCGCCGAGTGTGTCGAATGCTCCCGTTCCGGCCGCGACTTCCGGGCTGGAGTTGAATCCTCCTGCCGTAGCGCCGGGTGCGCCCGTGGCGGTCACCGGTCGCGGGTGTGATCCGAATGCGGATGTGCGGCTCTCGATCGGCGGGACGGCCGCCGCCGACACTCGTGCGGGGGCGGACGGCGGGTTCGACGCGACGCTGCCGACCGGCGCCACCGATATCGGCCGGCATCAGGTGACCGCAGAGTGCGGGCCGAAACTGGCTGCGGCGCTGGACGTGGTGCTGGTCAGCCAGGTCGGCGGCAGTGCGGCGACGGCGACGGTACTGCTGTTCTTCCTGCTCATCGGCGGCTGGTTCTACGGTCACCGCCTGGTATCCCATCTGCCCGCTCGGAGGCCACGATGAAGAACCGTCGCGCGCATTGGACCTCGGCTGTTCTGGTGGCCGTATTACTCTGTGCCGCAACCCTGTTCGGCTCCGGGACGAGTGCGGCGGACGCCGGGGTGCGGGCGAACGCCACCATCGACGGCCGGGCCATCGCCGGTGCCGGGGCGAGCAATCCGGTACGCCTGGACCCGGGCAAGGTCACCCAGGTCGTGGTGGAGGTGGTCAACGGTTCCGCCCGGCCGATCACCGTGCGGCGGGTCGATCTCGCCGGACATGTGCTCGGGCTGAACTTCTTCTCGTACTCGACCTCCGTCGAATTGACCGTCGCCGCAGGCACAACCGGGAAACTCACCTACCGGCTGGACCCGGCCGGGCTGGACGGTCAGGCGACCGGATTGATCGGCGCCGACCTCACGGTGATCGGCGCGGACGGCACACCGCTCACCTCCGAGCACACGGTCATCGATGTGCGCGGCTCGCTGGTATCGGTCTACGGCCTGTTCGGGATCATCCTGGCGGTGCTCACCGTCCTCGCCATCGCCGATGCGGCGCTGACCGTTGCGCGCCAGCGCCTTTCGGTCAACCGCTGGCAGCGCGGACTCCGCCTCCTCGCCCCGGGAATCGGCCTGGGCCTGATGATCGGCTTCACCGCCTCCGCAGCCCGCTGGTGGGTCCCCGGCACACCTCTGTGGCTGACCCTCGCCGGAGTAACCGCCGCCGTATTCTTCCTCGCCGGATACCTCTCACCCACCCCCCGCACTCCCAGCGACCTAGACCTGGATGCCGAAGACCTGGCCGCCGCCCGCGAACTCGACGCCCACGGCTACCCGGCCACAAGTGCGCCCGGCCACCCATTTCCCTTGGTCGGCAACGTATTTCAGCCGGATGGCGCGCCTACCGTCGTGTCGGGTACCCCGATCCTGGCCGGGGAGGATGAGCCGACCATTCGGAGCAGCCCTGACCCGCGGCGATTTCGGCCCGGGGGTGCGGTCGGATGAGTGTGCGTGATCTGGATCAGGGGGATATCGCCCGGGTGCGGGCGGCGTTGCCCGGGTACGACATCGGCGGGCAGATCGGCCGGGGCGGGTGCGGGGTGGTGCTGGCGGGGACGCATCGCGGACTGCAGCGACGGGTGGCCATCAAACAGATTCCGCCGCAATTCGCGGATGATATGCAGGTGCGGCGGCGGTTCGTGGCCGAGGCACGGGTGATGGCGGCGCTGGATCATCCGCATGTGGTTCCGGTGTACGACTATGTCGAGCACGAGGATCTGTGCCTGCTGGTCTTGGAGTATCTGCCCGGCGGCACTGTCGAGAACCGGTTCATCACAGCGGGATTCGAGGCGACCGCTGCCGTCGCGGTGGCGCTGTCCTGTGCGGCCGGGCTCGACGCCGCGCACCGGCACGGGATTCTGCATCGCGATGTGAAGCCGTCCAATCTCATGTTCGCCGCCAATGGGACGTTGAAGCTCACCGACTTCGGCATTGCCAAGATCGTCGGCGGGGACGAGACCCTGGTGACCCGCGCCGGCGAGATCATCGGCACCCCGTCCTATATCGCACCGGAACAGGTGCGCGGACAACAGCTTTCGCCCTCGACCGACGTCTACGCGCTGGCCACCATGCTGTACCAGCTGCTCTCCGGCTCGCTGCCCTTCCCGCCCGGCGAGGATGCGCTCGCCATGCTCTTCGCCCACGCCTACGGCGAACCGGTCCCGCTGGGCCGCGTCGCTCCCGGCATCCCGCCGCCGATCGCCGATGCCGTCATGCGCGGTCTGGCCCCCGACCCAGGCGAGCGCTTCGATACCGCCGAATCGTTCGGCATCGCCCTGGCCGAGCCCGCCGCCTTCTGCTGGGGCGCGAATTGGCTCACCCCCATAGGCATTCCGCTCATCGGCGCGGACACAATAGTCGCCGCCGCGACCGGTGGCGCCCGTCCGGCCGCACGCCCCTTCACACCCCCGCCGGGCTCTCCGCCCAGCCCCTTCACACCCCCGCCGTCCCCGCAACCGGTCCACGACCCCCGCCGCACCACCGCCCAATCCCCAGGTCCGATCGACCGCACCCCGAATGGCCCGATCCCACCCGCCCCGCCCCGTGCTTCCGGCCCCGAAACGCCACTGCCACCGCACTACTCGCGCCCCGGCTTCGGCAGAGGCTGGCGCCCCACCCCCAGCGGCTCGACCCCATTCGACGAAGCCAACGAGCCGACCCTCCGCCGAAGCCCCACACCCCCTGCGCCGCAGCCGATTCGGCCCGGCGGAGGTCCGCGCGGCCGGTCGCAAGATGCGGCGAACGCGGAGAGCGGGGCGCGGTCGCCGACTCGCCCGGAGGGAGCCGGCCGTGGGGGCCGAGGGGCCGTGCCGCCGACGTGGACACCTGGCCGGCCGCAGGGTGCGGCGAGCGGGGGAGCCGGGCCGATGCCGCGGGTGCGGCCGGTACAGCCTGTGCAGCACAGTGGGATTCGCCTGGTCGATGTCGATCGCGGTGATCTGGTGCCGATTCGAAAGGTGGTCACTCTGCGCTCGCCGCGGGTGCCGTTCTTCGCCGCGGCGGTCCTCGCCGTGCTGGTCGGCGGCGCGGCAGTGCTCGGAGTGGGTTCCGGACCGCAGCGAGATCTCCCGCCCGCCGGGCAGATTCACCTCGCGGGCATCGACCCGAGCGGCGGGAGCAGAGTCGATCTGGATCTGTCCACACCGGTGCCGCTCGTCCTCACGGGCGCAGACGCCGATACTGCGCGATTGTCACTCAGCGTCTTGGGCGTCCGGCTCGGCGGCGCCGAAACCCCTGTGCGGCAGGGCGCCTCGATCGACCTGCCCGCACCCGTCAACCCCTACGTCCTGGCGGGAGACCTCACCGCCGAATTGGTCCTGTCCCGCAACGGATCCGAAGTCACCACCTACCGATTCGGCGTCCACACCGCCCAGCGCGCCACCACGACCGCCACCGCCATCGCCCTACTCCTGCTGCTCCTGTTCGCCGCCGCCTACACCGAATCGAACGCCCGCACCCTCCGCCACGGCAGCGCCCGCATCACCGCCACTATCGGCCTCACCCTGAGCGCCGCCCTCCTCGCCGTCACTGCCGTCGGCGCCTCCTGGACACTCCTCGGCCGCGAACCCACCCTCCCCGCCGTAATCCTCTGTGCCGCACTAGGAGCCGCCGCCGGCGCCACCTTCGCCGTAGGCTGCCGCCGAATCGGCAAACGCTACCGATACGTCCGAGTCCTCCGCATGCGCGAGCGCGCCTAGCGGCGTGCGCTGCCGGTCCCGGATTGCCGGGTGGTCGTGTCGGCGAGTCAGGAAGCGGCATCCGAATGTGTGGGCGCGCCTGGCGATTTGCGCGCGGAAGCCGGATTCGCCGGTGCGGCTGTGTCGGGGCGGGAAGCCTGCATGCAGTCCGAATGCGCCGGGCACTGTGTGGGCCTGTGCTCGGGATGCGCGGAGACCGTCAGCGCCGGCGGTCCTGGTGGTAGGTGAGGATGCGGTCGCCGACGCGGAGGCTCCAGCCTGCTTTCAGTTCGGAGGGGCGCTGTCCCACGCGTATCCAGTCCTGGCCCGGGCCGGCGACGAAGGTGCCGCCGGGAGTCGCGGCGTCACGCACGAGGACGACGCCGTTCTCGGTGAAGACGTAGGCGTGGATGCGGGATACGTGACGATCGCGCGGGATGACGATCGGGACGGCCGCGCCGCGGCGGACCGAATCGTCGGTCATGGGATCGCGTCCGATCACATAGCGCCGGTCCATCGGATAGATGGCGCCGTCCACGGTGATGAGCGCGCCGTGGGGCGGACCGAGCTTGTCGGTCTCCGGTTCCGGCGTCGCCGCGAGCGGCATCACGCGTGGTGCGGGCGACTGCGCGTTGGGCGACCCGGCCTTCTCCGTGGGCGGGTCGGGTTCCTCGCCGACTGCCGCGACCGCGTGTGTGCCCCCGCCCTCCTCCGCGGCCGCGGCGTTCGAGTTGAACGCCGCCGTCGGCGGCTGGTCCGCCGGGTCGGGTCGCTGTTCGGCGCCGGGTGCCGCGCTCTCCGGCGGCGGTTTCTTGGTGAGATCGAGCGCACCCGCGGAGGGGCGGCGGAGCGGTTCCTCGCTACCCGGTGTGGAGAATCGCGTATGCGAGGGAGTGGGCACCGCAACACGCTTGGTCGAATCGATGGGCGGGACCCCGGAGGTGGGCGTGGCCGGATGAGTCTCGGGCTGCACCGCTTTCGATGACCCCGTATTCGCGGTCCGCGGCGGCGCGGTAATCCCGGTGCGCGGCGCATGCAGCACGAACCCGCCCGCGGCAGCCACACCCGAGCGCAGATCGGTATGCGGAATCTCGGTACCGGCGTCGGTCTCGCCGACCACGGTCACCCGCCGCACCGGATCCCGCAGAATTTCATCGACCCAGGTCATGGCGCGTACACCGGACAGCTGCCGGGTGCCTTCCGGACCATCGACCACCGCCCGCACCGCGCCACGCAGCAGCACCAGCATGCCGCCCGTCGTCGGCGCGACCACCCCGAAGGCCGGTGGCTGCGCATTCCCGCTGCTGAACACCGCCGCAGCCAGCCGCTGCGCGATGGCCACGCCCGGATCGGCCGCGGTCGAGGCCGTCTCGGCCGCACCGAGAATTCGCTCCGTGGACGGACTTTCGCCGGCCAGGAAAATAAGCACACTTCCGAACCGCGCGACCAGCCCTGGCCCGCGTGTCAACCCGACAGTGGTCGGAATCCGCCCCATCCGCGCCTCCTATTCCGGCGCTCATTACATCGTTGCCAAGCATAGGACCGTTCACACGCGCGTGGGATCTGTCCGGAATCGGCGCTTTGTGCGGAGCGGCCCGGGGCGGAACACGCCAGATTCCGGCAATAGTCCCCCGAAGTCGCGGAGCGCGAGCGAGGATCGAGGCAATGTGCCGGTGCATTCGGTTCCGGCAGCGCCGATGAGGACCGCACCCTATGGGCATCAGCAAGAGGAACGGGCAGGCAGCACCGGTAGCCGCTGCACTCGGCATGGCCGCGGCGCTCACCGTGCTGGCCGCACCCGCCGGGGCCACCGCCACCCGGGTGGGCGTGGAGCCCGCCCTCAGCTTCGGCTCGGCGACGAACTACGGCACCGGCTGCACCTACCCGGTCGACGCCTACGTGGACGATCCGTCCACCCCGGTCGGCTTCTACGACAATGGCATCCGCTTCGGCGTAGCCACCCCCTCCGGCAGCATCGCCATAGCGAACTGGACCCCCGCCACCACCGGCGCGCACCGCCTGCAGATCATCCAGCAGACCCCGACCCGCGGGGGTGACGTGGTCCCCTACATCGACCTCACCGTGGGCACCGGCTTGAGCACCGGCTCCGGCTGCAACGTCTTCGGCGGCGGATAGACCCGTTCCGCCGTTCCCGCACACTCTGTCGTCAAACGCGCGGTCCGCACATGCGCTCGCGCTCATCGACCACCCGGCGGCGGATCGCATGGATCCCAGCCGAAAGCATGCCGGGACGACGGGCATTCACGCCGCGGACGCAGATCTCACACACAGGTTCGTGGCCACGCGCTGAATCGCTGTGGTGGGATGCGGCGCCGCTACTCCGCCCGGGTGGGGTGGGTGAAGGCGGCTTCGGCGGCGGGGGTGGCTGCTTTGCGGTCGGAGTCGACGAGGCCGATGCGGGTGCGGCGGTCCAGGAGATCGTCGGGGTCGAGCGCGCCCTCGTGGGTGGTGGCGAAGGCGAATTCGGCTGCTATGACGTCGATTCCGGGAGCCACGGGCTCGGCCAGTTCCGGATGCTGCCGGGCGAGTTCGAGAATGGCGGCGGCTTCGCTGCCGTAGCGCTCGACCAGGCGGGTGGGGGCCTCGATGCGGTCGCGGGCGGCGCCGGAGACCGCGCCGACCAGCGGGAGATCGCGGGTGCGGCAGGGGGCGGCGGTGAGGTGGGCGTGCGCGAGGGCGGCGTCCACGGTGTCCTCGGCCATTTTGCGGTAGGTGGTGAGTTTGCCGCCTACGACGGTGATCACGCCGGTGGGGGAGGTGAGGACGGCGTGCTCGCGGGAGATATCGGCGGTGCTGTTGTCGCCGGTGCGCAGCAGCGGCCGCAGGCCCGCGTAGGTGCCGCGAATATCGTTGCGGGTCAGCGGCTCTCGCAGCACCGTATTGACGGTGTCGAGCAGGAAATCGATTTCCGGCTCGGTGGCATGCGGTACATCCGGCACCGGTCCGGGCGCTTCCTCATCGGTGAGGCCCAGGTACACCCGATTGTGCGCGGCGGGGAAGGCGAAGACGAAACGACTGATGCTGCCCGGAATCGGCACCGTCAGCGAGGCGGTCAGCCCGCCGAAGGCCGCGGCATCGAATACCAGGTGGGTACCGCGAGAGGGCCGCAACTCGATGCTCGGATCCACCTGATCCGCCCACACCCCGGTGGCATTGATGACGGAACGAGCTGTGACGGACAGGGTTTCGCCGGTCATTCGATCCAGCAGCGTCGCCGTGGTCCCGGTGACCTCGCTCGCCTCGACCCGGGTGAGAATCGAGGCCCCGTGCAGCGCCGCCGTGCGTGCGATCGCCACCACGAGACGGGCATCGTCGACCAGCTGCCCGTCCCAGGCGAGCAGTCCGCCGCGCAATCCGGCCCGCCGCACCGTCGGCGCGAGTCGCAGCGCCTCCGCGGCCGCCACGCGCCGAGACCGCGGCAGCACCGACGCCGCCGTACCCGCGGTGCGCCGCAATACGTCTCCGGCCAGGAATCCGGCGCGCACCAGCAGCTTCTGCGCCATGCCGATATTCGGCAGCAGCGGCACCACCTGCGGCAGCGCGCGGGTCAGATGCGGTGCGGTCCGGGTCAGCAGAATATCGCGCTCGACCGCACTCTCGTGGGCGATGCCCACCCCGCCGCTGGCCAGATACCGCAGCCCGCCGTGCACCAGTTTGGAACTCCACCGGCTGGTCCCGAAGGCCAGATCGTGCTTCTCCACCAGCACGGTGCGCAGACCGCGCGAGGCGGCATCGAGCGCCACGCCCACGCCGGTGATGCCGCCGCCGATCACCAGCACGTCGATGGTCCCGCCCGCGCCGAGCGCGAGCAGTTCCCGCTGCCGCCGACCGGCATTGAGCGCCGAGCTGGAGTGAGCCGAAATGCCGCTCATGAGAAGACCTTTCGCTGAGATTCCGAGGGGCCCGGCGCCAGATATCCGTCGATGGCGCGGGTGAGTTCGATATCGAGATGGTCGGAGTCGAGGAAGTCGACGACGGTGCCCGCCGACTGCACCGCGGACTGCGCCAGCAGCAGGAGCATGGCGGCCTGCCGTTCGGCATCGCCGTGCCGAATGGAGCCGTCGCGGTGGCCTTCTCGAATGCTGTCGGCGAACAGTCCGATGAGCGCCCGCTGATTACGCCCGAGCCGCTCGAACACGTAGGTGAGCATGACATCGGCATCGGTGCGGAAGATCTTGGCGAACAGCGGGTTCCGCCGCATCATGGCCCCGCCGCCGACGATCGCGGCCACCAGCCGGGCGCGGGCATTGCCGCCGGCGGGCACGGCCTCGGCAATGATCTCGTGCAATTCGCGCACCAGCAGATCCGCCACCAGCGATCCGGTATCGGCCCAGCGGCGATAGACGGTCGGGCGACTGACGCCGGCTCGGCGCGCGACCTCGGTGAGCGTGGTGCGCCGGACGCCGAATTCGGCCACGCAGGCGCGCGCCGCATCGAGAATCGCCCGATCGACAGCGGAGGACGGTTCGGTCGAAGCCATGGATGCCACCATCGGTAGGGAGGGTTCGTTACTGCTTGACATTCTATGTCAGACTGTAACGCATGGTCGACACACGAGCAGCATCCGCTTCGTCGGGAAACCCGGGCGAGCCGCAGGCCCGCGCGAGTATGGTGTGGGACGCCTGGGGCGACCCGTCCGGACACAAACCGCTGCCCGAAAACATTCGGGGATTGCTCACGCAGGTATTCGGGGTGTCCGCGGATGCGGTGACCCGTCGCGATGAGGGCGACGTGCCGCTACGTGAATCCGCGCTCTCCCCGGATCAACATGCCGGGCTAGTCGCGGTGGTCGGTTCCGAGAACGTATCGCTCGACCACCGCGATCGGCTGCGGCACGCGGGCGGTAAGAGCACACCCGATCTGCTGCGCCGGCGCGCCACCGAGCCGCAGGACGCTCCCGATGCCGTGCTGTTCCCCGGCGATCATGACGAAGTCGCCGCGCTGCTCGAATACTGCAGTGCCGGTGCGATTGCCGTGGTCCCCTTCGGCGGCGGCACCAGCGTCGTCGGCGGACTCGACCCGGCCCGTGGGGCTTTCGCCGCGGTCATCGCCCTGGATCTGCGCCGCCTGGACACCCTCACCGACGTCGACACGATCAGCGGCACCGCCACGCTGGGCGCGGGTATCACCGGCCCGCGAGCCGAGGAACTGCTTGCCGAGCACCGACTTTCGCTCGGGCACTTCCCGCAGAGCTTCGAATTCGCGACCATCGGCGGGTTCGCCGCCACCCGATCCTCGGGCCAGGCGTCGGCCGGTTACGGGCGCTTCGACGATATGATTCAGCGCCTCCGAATCGCCACGCCCAGCGGCACTCTCGACCTCGGCCGCGCCCCCGCCTCGGCCGCCGGACCCGATCTGCGCGAGCTGTTCTCCGGCTCGGAGGGCACGCTCGGCATCATTACCGGGGTCACCCTGCGCGTGCACCCGATCCCGGAGACCACCGCCTACCGGGCCTGGTCGTTCCCCGACTTCGCCACCGGCGCGAACGCGCTGCGCACCGTCATCCAGGCGGGTGCGAATCCCACCGTCATGCGACTGTCCGATGAGGCCGAGACGGGACTCAATCTGGCCCGCGCCGGCGATATCGGCGGCGGTACGGTCGGCGGCTGCCTGGCCATCACCACCTTCGAGGGCAGTGCGTCACATGTCGCGGCCCGCAGCACCGAAGCCTCCAACCTGCTCGCCGCCGCCGGTGGCACCGCACTCGGCGAAACGCCCGCCCGCGAATGGGAGCACGGCCGCTTCTCCGCCCCGTACCTGCGGGATGCGCTGCTGGACGCCGGAATTCTCTGCGAGACCCTCGAAACCGCTACCAGCTGGTCCAATCTCGGCAATCTCAAGGCGAAAGTCACCGCCGCACTGACGGATTCACTCACCGCGCAGGGCACCCCCGCCCTGGTCATGTGCCATATCTCGCACACCTACCAGACCGGCGCCTCGCTCTACTTCACCATTGTCGCCAAGCAGGCCGACGACGCCATCGCCCAATGGGCGCAGGCGAAACGGGCCGTGGGCGATGCGATCGTCGCCGCCTCGGGAACCATCACCCACCACCACGCCGTCGGCGCGGACCACCGCCCGTGGATGACCGCCGAGATCGGCGACCTCGGCGTTCAGGTGCTGCGCGCGGTCAAACAGGCCGTAGACCCCGCCGGAATCCTGAACCCTGGGAAGCTGATTCCGTGAGAGAGATCCACTCGATAGTGCTCGTGACCAACCCGCTGTCCGGTCACGGCAAGGGCGTGCAGGTCGGGATCGCGGCGGCGGACCGGTTCGCGGCGCGCGGTGTCAATGTCACCGAGATCCGCGGCAGTTCGGCGGCCGACACCGAACGGCAGGTGCGGGAGGCCCTCGCCCACCCGGACACCCGCCCCGACGCGGTGGTCGCGGCGGGTGGCGAC
Source organism: Nocardia sp. NBC_01327 (assembly GCF_035958815.1). NCBI lineage: Bacteria > Bacillati > Actinomycetota > Actinomycetes > Mycobacteriales > Nocardiaceae > Nocardia > Nocardia sp. NBC_01327. The sequence continues at coordinate 2,446,850 of NZ_CP108383.1, forward strand.
GGCCTGACCTGCGTGGTGCTGCAGGCACTGGTCGGCACCGGCGTGCCGCTGGGGCTGGTGCCCGGCGGCACCGGCAATGACCTCGCCCGCGAGGTCGCCATCCCCGATGACACCACCGCGGCCGTCGATGTCGTGCTCGGCGGGCGGACCCGGCCCATCGACCTCGGCACCGTGCAGGCCGGGGACGCCACCGTGCCCATGTGGTTCGCCACGGTCACCGGCACCGGTTTCGATGCGCGAGTAACCTTGCGCGCCAATGAATTGCGCTGGCCGAAGGGCCCCATGCGCTATACCGTCGCCGCCCTGCTGGAATTGGTCGGCAAGCTCGCCGTCCCGTACCGCATCGAACTACACGGCTCCCCGGACCACCCGGACGGCACGATCGTCGAACTCGACGCCATCATGGTCGCGGTCGGCAATACCCGCACCTACGGCGGCGGCATGCTCATCTGCCCCGACGCGGTCATCGACGACGGCCTCCTGGACCTGACGGTCGTCGGCTCCATGTCCCGCCTGGATCTGCTCCGCCTGCTTCCGGCCCTGTCCTCGGGCAAGCGCATCGACCATCCCGCCGCCACCCAGTACCGGGCCGCCCGCTTCACCCTGACCGCCCCGAACGCCCCCGCCACCGCGGACGGCGATCCGGCGGGCCTGCTCCCCGCCACCTTCCACGCCCACCCCGGCGCGCTCGAAATCCTCGTGCCCTGAGCACCGGCATTTCTCGGCGAGCCTGAGCCCGCCGAGAAATGCCGGGTCTCCCCGCCGCTTGCGAGCCGTGCGCACCGGTAATCGGAATCGCCCCCTGCGGCTCGTCCGAACAGCGCTCGTCTGGTTCGGACAGCACGGGTTCGGGCTGTGCGGTTGGGACGTGGGCGGTGCGGTTCCTGGTCGAGGTTGGAGTGGCCGCTTATGTGGCTGGGATTGGGGTGCTGGCTGGGGTGAGGGTGCTGGAGAAGGCGCGGACTTTGTCCAGGGCGGTGAGGATGTCGTGGATATCGCGGGGGTCGCCGAGTAGGACGCTGTGGTGCATGAGGAGGGTGTGGTCGCAGTAGTGGTCCGCGCCGGGGAAGGGGCGATCGGTGGCGCGGGCGGTGTTCCAGGTGGCGGCGAAGCGGGGTTTGGTGTGGGGGCGGAGGAGATTGCTGCGGGGCAGGGGGATTCGGGGTGGGTAGACCCTGGTGTGCAGTTCGGCGGTGAGGGCTGCGGCGACCCGTTCGATGGGGGCATTGCCGAAGGTGCCGGGGTCGAAGCGGAGGCCGTACTCGTAGACGGCGCGCCGATTCACCTGTGCCGGAACCGGAATCGGCGTCAGGCCCGGGATCGCGGCGAGTCCGGCCTCCAGCTGCCGTGTCCGGGATTCGCGGTGCGCGTGCTGGGCGTCCAGCCGTGGCAGCTGATCGAGCAGTACCCCGGCGGTCAGCTCCGACATGCAGTAGTTGCCGCCCATGATCTCGCCGAGCTCGACCAGTTCGTATTCGCCGGGCAGCGGATCGTGCGCGCTGTATCCGCGCGAATCGGCGCGCAGCATGAGCATGCGCCGGTACAGCTCCGGACTGTCGGTGATCGCCGCCCCGGCCTCACCTGCCGCGAGGGTTTTGGCCGCACCGAGGCTGAACACCCCGATATCGCCGAAGGTGCCGACGGCCCGGCCCGCCCACTGCGCCCCGTGCGCCTGCGAGCAGTCCTCGATCAATGCCAGACCCATATCGCGGGCCAATTCGGCGAGCTCGTCGATCGGCGCCACGGTGCAGGCCAGATGCACCGCGATCACGGCCCGGGTGCGCCCGGAAACCGCCGCGTACACGTGATCGGCGGTGAGACAGCCGGTTTCGGGATCGACATCGACCAGCACCGGCAGCGCCCCGGCCCGCAGCACCGCGGTGGCAGGCGCGACCCAGGTGACGGCGGGCACGATGACCTCATCCCCGGGGCCGATGCCCAGGGCCTCCAGTGCGATGACCAGCGCACTGGAACCGTGGTCGACACTGACCCCGAACGCCGCACCGTTGTACCGGGCGAACGCCTCCCCGAACAGCCGCTCCCGGGACTTCCCGCCCGCCGGGCTGTACCAGCTCACCGACCAGCGCGAAGAGCGCAGCGCGGCAAGCAGTTCCGCCTCGGTATCGGCGTCGTACTGTGGCCACTGCGGCCACGACACCCCACCACGCACGGGCGCCCCGCCATGAACCGCAAGCATGAAATCTCCTACCGAGCTGATCACTGTCGTACGCGCGGTCGCCGCGCAGAGAAGGTGTGCCGCGCAGCAGATTCCGCGCGCGATATCGTCCGCCGGATCCATGCGGTGCGGCGTGCGAATCAGTGGATGCCGACCGCAGGTGACGCGGGGGAGGGCTGGGCTATGACCTCCAGCGCTTCACGGATCTCCGCTACCGAAACCTGTACCAGCGGGAGGCTTCCGGTCATGGCCGGCCGACCCAGGCTGCGCAGCAGCACGAACGGCACCGAGCCCGGCCGCGCGTCGAGATAGCCCTTCTTGTTGTCCTCCTCCACCACCCCGAGCACATCGGCCACCTGCACCGTGGCCGGCAGCCACGGCTCGACGCCCAGCCCGGCGACGATTTCGTAGTGCACGCTCACCTCGTCGTCGGACAGCCACCCGCGCGCATGCGAGATATGCGCTGCCACCAGCATTCCCACCGCAATCGCGCCGCCGTGCGTAATACCCGCCGCACCGCGCACCCGGTGATCGCAGATTTCGATGGCATGCCCGGCGGTGTGGCCGTATTCCAGGACCAATCCGGCGCGGCGCTCGAACGTATCATCCTGTGTCACCGCGGATTTGGCATCGATGCTCGCATCCAGCAGCCAGGTCAATGCCTTCGGCGCGGCCAGGGAGCCGGAGCCGATGATGGCGCGCAACGGTTCCAGCGCCGCCGGCTGAATGGCAAGGCAATTCTTAGCCATTTCGCAGAAGCCCGAACGGAGTTCGGCCTCCGGCAGCGTCTCGAAAAGCCGCACATCGGCATACACGGCCGTCGGCGCGTAATAGGTGCCGATGTGATTCTTGCCGACCGGGCTGTTGATCGCCTGCTTCAGTGACAGCACCGAATCCATGGCGGCAATGGTGGTGGTCGGCACATGCACCAGCCGCACTCCGCGGAACAGCAGATTCGCCATGAGCCCGGCCAGATTTCCGGGAACGCCGCCGCCGAAGGCCACCACCACCGAGCGCCGGGTCATCCCCGAGCGCAAGGCCTTCTCCATATGTTCCGTCAGGCATGCGAGCGTCTTCATGGACTCACCCGCGCGATGGGTCAGCGTGAGCGACGGAGTATCGCCGGCCAGCCGCTCGATGACAGTGCGGTACAGGCCCAGCACCTGATCGTCGGTCACGAAAACCAGTTTGTCGGCCGCCATTCCGGCAATGCCCTCCGCTATTTCGGCAAGACAATCGTCGCCGAAGGAATACGGATAGGACTGCTCGCCGATCCGAATGGTGCGCGAAGTGATGGCCATTGTCTTGCTCCTGATTCTGCGGCGAACTCGCTCCGAACTTCACTGCCAGCGCCGGTGCTGTCTCGCCGTGCAAATATCGAATGGTGGGTTGCCCTTTGGCAACCGGTGGGATACCCCAGTCATGGGCTGCGCCCCGGGCCGCAACCACTGGCCGGGGCAGCGCCGAGCGCCGGTGCCACTGTCAGGGGTACCGGCGCGGGTGAACTCGGGTGTGGCGGCGGGCCTCCGACCGGTACTGTGCTACTCGAGCCGGGTGGCACGAACCGGCAGTCGATCGGAGAACCGTTGTCCGACAATGAAATCGGAGTACCGACCGCAGAACTGCTGCGCGCGCCGACGCTGGCCGAGTTCATTCGCGAGCGCCGCACCCGGGGCACCTCGCGACATCCGGCCGGCCTGACCCGCAAGCAATTGGCCGAGGCCACCCACGCCAGCCTCGGTTATGTCGCCAAGATCGAACAGGGTGATGCCCTCAATCCCGGTCCGGCGATTCTGGATTCGCTCGCGACCGTGCTGTGCCTGGACTCCGCCGAGCGGGTGCACCTCTACCATCTCGCCCAGCAGCGCCCCACTCCGCCGACCCCGGAGCCGCTGCGTCCGGGCAGTGCCGCGGCGGCCACCGTCCGGACCACTTTGGACGCGCTGCTGCCGCACCTGGCCGCCGCGCTCGACGACGGCTGGCACGTGGTCGACTGCAACAGCGCCTTCGACGAGGCCTTCCCGGGTCTGCGCCGCAGCGGGCACGTACTGCGCTGGATCTTCACCGATCCGCGCGCCCGCATGGTCATCGAGGATTGGGAGCGGGAGGCGCGGCTCATGGCCGGACGCTTCCGCGCCTACGCCGCGCACGCCATGGACCGCGAGGACATCGACCTGCTACTGCGCGAACTCGGCGAGTACGCCGACTTCCGCCGCCTCTGGGAGGACGCGCACGTATCGATCGGCCGCCCGGATTCCGCCTTCCAATTGCGAAATCCGAAGACGGCCACCGTATTCGACGTGGTGGTGCAGCGGTATCGCAGCACCACGCCCGAATCCGCCCATCAGCTGTTCATCGGATTGGTCGGGCGGGGTGTGTGATCAGGCGGGCAGGCCGTCCATGAATGTCCGCAAGAGCGCATTGACCTCCTCCGGATGTGTCAGATTCGCGGCAATGGCGGCGCCGGGAATGGTGTGCGTCTCGGCCCGGCCGCCGAGCGCCTCGGCCAGTTCCCGCATGTCCTCCGGGCTGGTGGCCTGATCGCCGACGCCGCGCAGAATCATTGCGGGACAGTCGATATCGCCGAGCAGCTCGAGCACCGAATCGCGGTTGATCACACAGTCGGCCGCCTGCCGAATGCGCCCGCGATCCTCGGCCAGCCATTTCTCGCGCCACGGCCGCCGGTGCTCCTCGGTCCCGCCGATGGTCAGCGCCGACACCATCTTCATGACCGGGGCGGGCAGTACATACCCGGTCCAGAAGTCCAGTACCTCGCGATACCCCGCCCGGCGCTGCGGGGTCATGGCCGTGGCCGCCGAGCCGATCACGATCAATCCGCGCGTGCGCGGCCGGGCCAGCAGTGTCATCCGCAGCGCGGTGCACGCACCGTGCGCCACTCCGCCGGCCACCACCCGCTCGATGCCGAGGTGATCGGCCACCGCCCAGGCATCGCGTGCCAGGTCCCAATAGCTGAAAGGCGTCCCATCGTCCTCGGTGCGGCCGTGCCCGCGCGAGTCGATGCAGATCAGGCGAATCCGCTCACCCAATTCGGCCCGCTGCAGCTCGAACATCTCCTGGTCCATCAGCATGCTGTGGCCCAGCACAAGTGCCGGTCCTGTCCCTCCCGTGTCGGTGTAGTGGATCTTCGCTCCCCCACGAGCAACGAACGGCATTCTGGGACTTTACGACGTCACCTGGCACACCGGTATGTGAAATGCAATTCAGTCACACATGAAAAGCCCTGTATGCCAGCAGAATCCGGGGCTTGTAGGGAAAGGCCCACCGTCTGCGCAGCGGAACTGCGGGTCGTGGAAGCAGTGCGGCCCACGCAACGTGAATGCAACGAAATGTGGCCTACCCTGGCCCATTTGGGCCAGAACCTGAGAATTGCTTATGGATCCGAGAGAGGCGCCGCAATCGGCGGTAGGCTTGCCTTCGAAGGCGGGGCCTTCGGTGTCCCTCATCCGCCGAAAGCCCCGCCCTTCGGCTTTCTCCGGCACCACCGCGGTTGGTTCCGATTCCCGGCCATCTAGAATCTCACGGTGACCAGCACAGCCTCTGAGAACTCGCGTAATCGTGCCGATGCCCTCCCCAAGAACTGGAATCCCAGTGAGGTAGAGGGTGACATGTACGAGCGCTGGGTAGCCGCTGGTTACTTCCAGGCCGACGCCACCTCCGCCAAGCCCCCGTACTCGATCGTGCTGCCCCCGCCCAATGTGACCGGCAACCTGCACATGGGCCACGCTTTCGACCACACCCTCATGGACATCCTCACCCGCCGCAAGCGCATGCAGGGCTATGAGGTGCTGTGGCTGCCCGGCATGGACCACGCCGGCATCGCCACCCAGTCCGTGGTGGAAAAGCAGCTCGCCGTCGACGGCAAGACCAAGGAAGACTTCGGCCGCGAACTGTTCATCGACAAGGTCTGGGATTGGAAGCGCGAATCCGGCGGCGCCATCCAGGGCCAGATGCGCCGCCTCGGCGACGGCATCGACTGGAGCCGCGACCGCTTCACCATGGACGACGGCCTGTCCCGCGCCGTGCAGACCATCTTCAAGAAGCTCTACGACGCGGGCCTCATCTACCGCGCCGAACGCCTGGTGAACTGGTCGCCGGTACTGCAGACCGGCATCTCCGACCTCGAGGTCACCTACAAGGACGTCGACGGCGAACTGGTGTCGCTGCGCTACGGCTCGCTCAACGACGATGAGCCGCATGTGATTGTCGCCACCACCCGCGTGGAGACCATGCTCGGCGATACCGCGGTCGCGGTGCATCCGGAGGACGAGCGCTACCGGCACCTGGTCGGCACCACCCTCTACCACCCGATCACCGGCCGTCAGATCCCGATCGTCGCCGACGACTACGTCGACCCCGAATTCGGTTCCGGCGCAGTGAAGATCACGCCCGCGCACGACCCCAACGACTTCGAACTCGGACTGCGGCACAACCTGCCGATGCCGACCATCATGGACAAGACCGGCAAGATCGCCGACACCGGAACCGAATTCGACGGTATGGACCGCTTCGAAGCCCGGGTCAAGGTGCGCGAACGCCTCGCCGCCGAGGGCCGCGTGGTCGCCGAGAAGCGTCCCTACAGCCACAGCGTCGGTCACTCCGAGCGCTCCGGCGAACCCATCGAACCGCGCCTGTCCATGCAGTGGTGGGTCAAGGTCGAGACCCTGGCCAAGGCCGCCGGTGACGCGGTCCGCAATGGCGAGGTCAAGATTCACCCCGCCAGCCAGGAACCGCGCTGGTTCGACTGGGTCGACAATATGCACGACTGGACCATTTCCCGGCAGCTGTGGTGGGGCCACCGCATTCCGATCTGGTACGGCCCCGAGGGCCAGGTCGCCTGCGTCGGCCCGGACGAGCAGGCCCCCGAGGGCTGGGTGCAGGACCCGGACGTCCTCGACACCTGGTTCTCCTCCGGCCTGTGGCCCTTCTCCACCATGGGCTGGCCGGACTCCACCGCCGAACTCGAAAAGTTCTATCCCACCAGCGTTCTCGTCACCGGCTACGACATCCTGTTCTTCTGGGTCGCCCGGATGATGATGTTCGGCATGTTCGTCTCCGACGACCCGGTGCTCACCGAGGGCAAGGATCCGCAGCAGAAGCAGGTCCCGTTCCAGGATGTGTTCCTGCACGGCCTGATTCGCGACGAATTCGGCCGCAAGTACTCCAAGTCCAAGGGCATCGGCGTCGACCCGCTGGTGTGGATCGACGAATACGGCGCTGATGCAACACGATTCACCCTCGCGCGCGGCGCGCAGCCCGGCAGTGACCTTTCCGTGGGCACACCGCACGTGACGGCCGCGCGCAGCTTCGTCACCAAACTGTTCAACGCCTCCAAATTCGCGCTCATGAACGGCGCCGAGCCGGGCACGCTCCCGGACCGCGCCGGTCTTACCGACGCCGACCGCTGGATTCTCGACCGGCTCGAAGAGGTTCGCGCCGAAGTGGATTCGAATATCGACCGCTACGAATTCGGCAAGGCGTTCGAAGCGCTCTACCACTACACGTGGGACGAACTCTGCGACTGGTACCTGGAACTGGCCAAGGTGCAGTTCGCCGAATCCGACGAGCGCGCAGCGAGCACCCGCATCGTGCTCGGCAATGTGCTCGACGCCGTGCTGCGGCTGCTGCACCCGGCCATCCCGTTCGTCACCGAGCAACTGTGGCAGGCCCTCACCACTGATGCCGCCGGGGTGCGGACGGGTGGCGAGTCCCTGGTCATCGCGGAGTGGCCGCAGAGCTCCGGCATTGCCACCGATGAGGTTGCGGCCCGCCGCATTTCGGACACGCAGCGGCTCATTACCGAGATCCGCCGGTTCCGCAGCGATCAGGGCCTGGGCGATAAGCAGAAGGTGGCCGCCAAACTGATCGCCATCGACACCGCCGACCTGGTCGCGCAGCAGGCCGAGATCACCAACCTGGCCCGCCTCACCGAGCCCGGCGACGATTTCGCCGCCACCGCCTCCCTCGAGGTGCGGCTCACCAATGCCACCGTCACCGTCGAAATCGATACCTCCGGGACCATCGACCTCGAGGCCGAAGCGCGCCGCTTGGAGAAGGACCTGGCCGCCGCGCGGAAGGAATTGGCAGGCACCACCGCCAAACTCGGCAACGAGGCCTTCCTGGCGAAGGCTCCCGACGAGGTGGTCGCCAAGATCACCGCGCGCAAGGAGATCGCCGAATCCGAAGTCGAGCGCATCGGCGCCCGGCTCGCCGAGCTCGAGAAACTGGCGGTGCGCAAATGAATGCCGAACCCGAACCGCAGTACAACGATGCCGGTCCGCTGATCACCTCGCCGGTGGATCTGGCCGAAATGGCGCTGGTCGAGGCCGAACTCGACAAGCGCTGGCCGGAAACCAAGATCGAGCCGTCGCTGACCCGCATCGCGGCCCTCATGGATGTGCTCGGCTCACCGCAGCACGGCTACCCGGCCATCCAGATCGCCGGCACCAATGGCAAGACCTCGGTCACCCGCATGATCGATTCGCTGCTCACCGCGCTGCACCGGCGCACCGGGCGCATCACCAGCCCGCACCTGCAGCTGGCCACCGAGCGCATCGCCATCGACAATGCGCCCATCACGCCCGGCCAGTACGTCGAGCTGTACCGCGAACTGCTGCCGTTCCTCGAGATGATCGACAAGCAGTCCCTCGCGGCCGGCGGCCCGGCGCTGAGCAAGTTCGAAGTGCTCGTCGCCATGGCCTATGCGAAATTCGCCGAGGCGCCCGTCGATGTCGCGGTCGTCGAAACCGGTATGGGCGGCACCTGGGACGCCACCAATGTGATCGACGGACAGGTCGCCGTCATCACCCCGATCGGCTTGGACCACACCGAGTACCTCGGACCGGATCTGACCTCCATCGCGGGGGAGAAGGCCGGAATCATCAAGAAGGCCCCGGTCGACGAACTGGTCCCGCGCGACACCGTCACCGTCATCGCCGAACAGCAGCCCGAGGTGATGGAGGTGCTGCTCCGCCGCGCCGTCGAGATGGATGCGGCTGTGGCACGCGAGGGTTCGGAGTTCCGGGTGCTCTCGCGCCGGGTCGCCATCGGCGGCCAGGTGCTGGAACTGCAGGGCCTCGGCGGCGTCTACGACGACATCTTCCTGCCGCTGCACGGCGAACACCAGGCGCACAACGCGGTGCTGGCGCTCGCCGCGGTGGAGGCGTTCTTCGGCGCGGGCGCCTCGCGCCAGCTCGATATCGATGCTGTGCGAGCCGGATTCGCCTCCGCCGTCAGCCCCGGCCGCATGGAGCGCATGCGCAGCGCGCCGACCATCTTCCTCGACGCCGCGCACAATCCGCACGGCGCGCAGGCCCTGGCCGCCACGCTCACCAGCGAATTCGAATTCCGCAAACTGGTCGGAGTGGTTGCGGTACTGGGCGATAAGGACGCCGCGGGCATCCTCGACGCGCTCGAACCGATCTTCGACGAGATCGTCGTCACCGAGAACGGTTCTCCTCGCGCCCTGCCCGTCGAGAGCCTGGCCAACCTGGCCGTACAGCGCTTCGGCGATGAGCGGGTGGCCGTCGCCACCGATCTGCCCGACGCCATCGAGACCGCCATCGCCCTCGCCGAAGAAGGCGAGGGTGGCGAACACCTCTCCGGTGCGGGCATCGTGGTCACCGGATCGGTCGTCACCGCCGGGGCGGCCCGCTCGCTGTTCGGAAAGGACCCCGCATGAGTGAGGATCAGCCCTTGGTGCCCGAGGGCGTGCCAGCCCCCGCCACCGACCCGTGGAAGGGCTTCCGCGGCGTCATGGCCGGGACGCTCGTCCTGGAAGCCATCACCGTGCTGCTCGCGCTGCCGGTGGTCGCGACCGTCGGCGGCGGGCTCAAGTGGTGGTCCGTGCTCTACGTGGTCGGCCTGGGTGTGCTGATGTTCCTCGGCGCCGGCGTGCAGCGCCGACCATGGGCCATGGCCTACAACCTCGGCCTCCAGGTCGCCCTGCTGGCAGGCGGGTTCATCCACGTGTCCATCCTGGTCATCGGCGTGGTCTTCGTCGCCGTCTGGCTGTTCATCCTCTTCATCCGGGCGGATGTGAAGAAGCGCATGGAAGCGGGCACATTGCCCAGCCAGCGCATGTCCCAAGCCTGAAATCCGGTCGAACCGGGCGTGGCCGGGGTATGAGCCCCGGCCATCGGTTTTTCCGCAGGCCAACTTCCCAGCTACGGTATGCGCGTGACTGAGCAGACGTTGGTACTCATCAAGCCGGACGGCGTGGCCCGGGGCCTGATCGGGGAGATCATCACCCGGATCGAGCGCAAGGGTCTGAAGTTCGCGGCGCTCAAGCAGGTGAACGTCTCCGAGGAGATCGCCGCGGAGCACTACGCCGAGCACGCCGAGAAGCCTTTCTTCGGTTCGCTCATCGAGTTCATCACCTCCGGCCCGGTCGTCGCGGCCGTGCTGGAAGGCCCCCGGGCCATCGCCGCTTTCCGCCAGATCGCGGGCGGCACCGACCCGGTCGAGAAGGCAGTGACCGGCAGCATCCGTGGCGATTACGCCCTCGAGACCCAGTACAACCTGGTCCACGGCTCCGACTCGCCGGAGTCCGCCAAGCGCGAAATCGCGCTCTGGTTCCCCGAATTCACCCTCTGAGCAAACCTCACGACAGGTCCCGGCACCCTGTACCGGTCGGTACGGGGCCGGGTCCGGCTGTGCTCCGATCCGCGACGCGTGACGCCCATAAGGGGTTCGTGGGCGCGGCGCTCCGAGGTCATGTGGGATACTGGCATCGGAAGTGGCCGCTGCCCGCCGTTTGCGGCAGGTGAGGGTCACATCTGATTGACACCACGGCACGACGGACGATCATCGCTGCCGCCGACGGCTTCAAAGACTCGGCTGTCGGGCGGCCCGCTGGATGAACGCTCGTGCTGTGGGGTTGAGCCAAACCACCCAGGCGCCACGTGACCAGTTAGCCCGAACGACGAAAAAATAGGTGATAACGGGCACGCGGCGCGCAGACCACTGATCTCGCGCCCATGGGCGCGAGGCGAAGACAGCGCCCCCGCGTCGGCCGCGTCACTCTCTGGAGGGACGCGCCCGGGGGCCCAAGGAGATTTCGTGGCCGAAAAAGAGCCGCAGGAAGCAACATCACAGGTGAACGCCGCAGGGGAGGCCGCGGACACACCCCCGGCTGCCGAACAGTTGCCGGAACGGATCCGAGTGCACGCACTGGCGAAGCTGCTGGGAGTCACCAGCAAACGAATCCTGGCCCACCTGACCGAGATGGGCGCCCAGGCCCGCAGCCCGCAATCGAGCCTGGACCGCACCGTCGCCGAGACCGTCCGCGACGCCTTCGGACCCAGAGCCGTCGATCCGGCCCCCGCCACCGTCGAGGAAGCCATCGTCAAGGGCGATGAGCTGGCCGCCGACGAACTGGCCGCCGAAGAGGTCGAGGTCGCGGAAGCCGCCGTGGTTTCCACCCCGCGCAAGCGCGCCCCCAAACTTTTCACCAGCCCGTTCCAGCAGCCGGAGCTCCCGGTCGAGGAGCCGGTGCAGTACCAGCCGTCGGGCCTGGTCGCCCAGCCGCTGTTCCAGTCGCCGGACTTCGCCGCCGCCGAGGAGGCCCGCCGCAAACTGCGGGCCGAGCGCAAGACCAAGGTCGAGGACAAGCCGAAGGCCGAGAAGGCCCAGGTCGTCGAGGACAAGCCGCGCACCGAGGACAAGCCCCCGGCCGAGGAGAAGTTCCAGGCCGCCGAGAAGACCCGCGTCGAGCAGAAGACCAAGGTCGAGGCCAAGGTCGCCGAGGACAAGGCTGCCGAGGACACCTCTTCCGAAGAGGGCGACGACGAGCAGGACTGGGACGGCGAACAGCGCGGTGACGGCGCGTCGCGTCGCCGCCGTCGTGGCCGTCGCGGTCGCGGCCGTGGTCGCGGCGAACAGCACCCGGACGACGAGTCGGGCGAGATCGATCCGGAGATCGAGGATCAGATCCGGGCCGACGCCGAGGCCGAGGCCGAAGACTCCGAGGACGAGGACGACGATTCGGCCGTGCCGGAGGGCTCGAGCAGCCGTCGTCGCCGTCGCCGTCGTCGCCGCAAGGGTGGCGAGGAGGCCGAGCCCGAGGCCGTCTCCGAGGACGATCCGCCGAATACCGTCGTGCACGAGCGGGAGCCGCGCAGCAAGCGCCGCGCCGCCGCCACCAAGGATGTCGACGAGGTGCAGGGCATCAGCGGGTCCACCCGCCTGGAGGCCAAGCGCCAGCGCCGCCGGGACGGTCGTGAGGCCGGCCGCCGTCGCCCGCCGATCCTGACCGAGTCCGAGTTCCTGGCCCGCCGCGAGTCGGTGGATCGGGTGATGGTGGTGCGCGAGAAGCACTTCCAGGACCACCCGACCTCCACCACGCAGGTCGCGGTGCTCGAGGACGGCGTCCTGGTCGAGCACTTCGTGACCAGTACCGGGTCCGCGTCCATGGTGGGCAATGTCTACCTGGGCAAGGTGCAGAACGTGCTGCCGTCCATGGAGGCGGCGTTCGTCGATATCGGCCGTGGCCGCAATGGCGTGCTGTACGCGGGCGAGGTGAACTGGGAGGCCGCCGGTCTCGGTGGCCGCGAGCGCAAGATCGAGCAGGCGCTGCGCCCCGGTGACACCGTGCTGGTGCAGGTCTCCAAGGATCCGGTGGGCCATAAGGGCGCTCGCCTGACCACGCAGATCAGCCTGGCCGGTCGCTTCCTGGTGTACGTGCCCGGTGGCACCTCCACCGGTATCAGCCGCAAGCTGCCCGATACCGAGCGCAAGCGGCTCAAGGAGATCCTGCGCGATATCGTGCCGCAGGATGCCGGCGTCATCATTCGCACCGCGTCCGAGGGTGTCGAAGAGAACGAGCTGGCTCGCGATGTCGAACGGCTGCAGCAGACCTGGCGCACCATCGAGGAGCAGGCCAAGGGCGGCTCGGGTACGCCCAAGACGCTGTACGAAGAGCCGGACCTGCTGGTCAAGGTGGTTCGCGACCTCTTCAACGAGGATTTCTCCAAGCTGGTCATCGAGGGCGACCGCGCCTGGACGACCGTGGAGAACTACATCCGTACCGTCGCCCCGGATCTGCTGGTCCGCGTCGAGAAGTACGACAACAACGGCGTGGACGTCTTCGGCAGTCTCCGCATCGACGAGCAGCTGGCCAAGGCGCTCGACCGCAAGGTGTGGCTGCCCTCGGGCGGCACCCTGGTGATCGACCGCACCGAGGCCATGACGGTGGTCGACGTCAATACGGGCAAGTTCACCGGCGCCGGTGGGTCGAACCTGGAAGAGACCGTCACCCGCAACAATCTGGAGGCGGCCGAGGAGATCGTCCGCCAGATGCGGCTGCGGGATATCGGCGGCATGATCGTCGTCGACTTCATCGATATGGTCCTCGAGTCGAACCGGGATCTGGTGCTGCGCAGGCTGACCGAGGCCCTGGGCCGCGATCGCACGCGTCATCAGGTCTCCGAGGTCACCTCGCTGGGCCTGGTCCAGATGACCCGCAAGAAGCTGGGCACCGGTCTGGTCGAGGCGTTCTCCAGCACCTGTGAGCACTGCCACGGCCGCGGCCTCATCGTGCACAACTACCCGGTGGAATCCGCGCCGGTGGAGGAGGGCGCCGCCCGTCGCGAGGGTTCGCGCCGTCGTCGCAAGGACCGCGGCAATGCGGCTCCGGAGACTGCGGCCGTGCCCGAGCCCGCCGCGCCGGTGGTCGTCGAGGAGACCGCGGAGAGCAAGGAGAAGGCTGCCGCCCGGCGCGCCCATCCGGTCGCGCTCGCCATGGCCTCGCACCACGACGAGGACATGGACGACGCCACCTACGCCGAGCACGCCCTGGCGAATGCCGCGGCCGCGGGTGCGGAAGCCGTGGCCGAATCGGCCGCGGCGCGCTCCGCCGAGTCCGAGGCGGTGCGTCCGGCCGAGCCCGCCAAGGCTTCGACCAACGGAACCTCCTCGCACACAAGCGAATCCGAGGCCGCCGCGGATGCCGTGGTCGCCGAGGAGGCGATCGTGGCCGCCGCCGAGGCCGCGGTGCACGTCACCGAGGCGCAGGCCGCGGCTCCGGTCACCCGGGCGCCCGAGCCGAAGCCGGAGGTGACCGAACCCGCGCAGCCCGCTCGCCGGGCCGGCCGCCGCCGGGTCGCTCGCGCGGTCACGGCTCCGGCCTCCGCCAGTGAGGGCGCGGTGTTCGTGCTCTCCAGCGCGGATCAGCCGCAGACCCCGGGCCTGTCCCTCGCGGATCTGGCCCCGGCCGAGGTGGCTCCGCGAACTCGTCCCCGCCGTCGTGCCGCCGGTCGCCCTGCGGGCGCTCCAGAGGGCGAGAACTGATCATCTGAGTCCGATCCCGGACTCTGTCGTGGCCCCGCCCGTACCTACGGCGGGGCCACGGCTGTTCCCCAGGCCAGACCGGTTTCGCGAGTGTTCATGAGCCCGGAACCCCCGGTTTGGACGCCCCGGCCGTGTCCTGTACTCTTGGACAGTCGCTGCCCCCGGCGACAGCGCTTGCTGTGCGGCATCATTCAGCCAGTAGCGCTGTGAGAACGAGGGCCCGGTTCATGTGTGAACCACTGGCCCGAGGCGGCGGTGAATACCAGACCAGTCGTACGGCGGTTTCCGGTGCGAGCCGGAGGATCAGCCGTGTGAACACAGTGTTGATACAGCACTTGTAACAGGAAGAAGGGCAGCCGACCGATGGCAACGTACGCAATCGTCAAGACCGGCGGAAAGCAGTACAAGGTCGCGGTCGGTGACCTGGTGAAGGTCGAGAAGATCGAGGGTCTGCCGGGCACTTCCGTGTCCCTGGCGCCGGTGCTGCTTGTTGATGGCGCCGAGCTGACCACCGATGCTGACAAGCTGGCGAAGGTCTCCGTGTCCGCCGAGGTCGTCGAACAGACCAAGGGCCCGAAGATCCGCATCCACAAGTTCAAGAACAAGACCGGCTACCACAAGCGTCAGGGCCACCGTCAGAAGCTGACGGTCCTGAAGGTCACCGGCATCAAGTAATCCGACTTGGGGTTCGTCACCCCGGCACGAGGAGTTTGAAATGGCACATAAGAAGGGTGCATCCAGCTCGCGCAATGGTCGCGATTCGAATGCGCAGCGACTCGGCGTCAAGCGTTTCGGCGGCCAGGTCGTCAAGTCCGGCGAGATCCTGGTTCGCCAGCGTGGCACGCACTTCCACCCCGGCGTGAACGTCGGCCGTGGCGGCGACGACACGCTGTTCGCCCTCGAGGCGGGCTCGGTGCAGTTCGGCACCAAGCGTGGTCGCAAGACCATCAACATCGTGGTTCCGGAGCCGGTGTCGGCCTGAGCCGCACTGGAGCTAATCCACACGCACTTCGCGACGCGGGTCAGGGTGATCAACCCTGGCCCGTTTCGCTGTTTTCAGAGTCACACGTCGGCCACCCTGGCCGTGCGATAGCGATCCGACTGTCCTGAAGGAGGATGATCACCGATATGTCCAAATTCATCGACCGTGTCGTATTGCACGTACATGCGGGCAAGGGTGGGCACGGATGTTCCTCGGTACGCCGAGAGAAGTTCATGCCGCTCGGCGGACCCGATGGCGGTAACGGCGGTAATGGCGGGGATGTGATCCTCGAGGTCGACGGCAATATCCACACCCTGCTGGATTTCCACTTCCATCCGCATGCCCGTGGCGGCAACGGCAAACCGGGCGAGGGCAACGACCGCAGCGGTAAGCGCGGCGAGGGCCTGGTGCTGAAGGTGCCGGACGGCACGGTCGTGATGAGCGCCGACGGCGAGATGCTGGCCGATATGGTCGGCGTCGGCACGCAGTTCGTCGCCGCGCTGGGCGGCCGGGGCGGGCTGGGCAATGCCGCGCTGGTCTCGAAGGCGCGCAAGGCGCCCGGTTTCGCGCTGCTCGGTGAGGACGGGCAAGAGCGGGATCTGGTTCTCGAGCTCAAGTCGGTCGCGGATGTGGGCCTGGTGGGCTTCCCGTCGGCCGGTAAGTCGTCACTGGTTTCGGTGCTGTCGGCGGCCAAGCCGAAGATCGCCGACTACCCGTTCACCACACTGGTGCCGAATCTCGGTGTGGTGCAGTCGGGCGACACCACGTTCACCGTGGCCGATGTGCCCGGTCTGATTCCGGGCGCGAGCGAGGGCCGCGGTCTGGGACTCGATTTCCTGCGGCATCTGGAGCGCTGCGCGGTGCTGGCCCATGTGGTGGATTGCGCCACCATGGATCCGGGCCGTGATCCGATCTCCGATGTGGATGCGCTCGAGGCCGAGCTCGCCGCCTACAAGCCGGCGTTGAAGGCCGATGCGGAGCTGGGCGATCTGGCGGATCGTCCGCGCGTGGTCATTCTGAACAAGTCCGATGTCCCCGATGCGGCGGAGCTCGCCGAAATGGTGACCCCGGAGTTCGAGAAGCGCGGCTGGCCGGTGTTCGTCATCTCTGCCGTGAGCCGGGATGGCTTGCGGCCGTTGACCTTCGCGCTGGCGGACCTGATCAAGGAGTACCGCGAGCTGCACCCGAAGGCCGAGGCCAAGCGTGCGGTCATCCGCCCGATCATCAAGGGCGACACCGGTTTCACGGTCATTCGCGATCCCGAGGTCGAGGGCGGGTTCCTGGTCAAGGGCGAGCGCCCGGAGCGCTGGGTGGCGCAGACCCAGTTCGACAACGAAGAGGCCGTGGGTTACCTGGCCGACCGCCTGGCTCGCCTCGGTATCGAGGAGGAGCTGGTCCGGCTGGGCGCCGAGCCCGGTGCGCCGGTGACCATCGGCGATTACTTCTTCGATTGGGAACCGCAGATCTCCGCCGGTGTGGAGGTCATGATGACCCGCCGTGGCGCGGATGCGCGCCTGGATCAGACCGAGCGCATCGGTGCGGCCGAGCGTAAGCATGCTTCGCGTGCGCGCCGTGGCCTGGTGGGCGACGAAGACCAGTAGTTCGAACAGAGGTGTGGTGCAGTGAGTTCGAGTATCACGCGGGTGGATTCGGGGCTCAGTGATGCCCGCCGCGCGATCGCGACGGCGCGCAGTGTGGTCGTCAAGATCGGGTCCTCTGCGCTGACGAGTCTCGAGGGCGGTCTGGAGACCGACCGCCTCGATCGGCTGGCGGATGCGGTGGAAAGCCGCATGCGCGCCGGATCCGATGTGGTGGTGGTCTCCTCGGGTGCGATCGGCGCGGGTATGGCGCCGCTCGGATTGTCCAAGCGGCCCAAGGATCTCGCGACCAAGCAGGCGGCGGCCAGTGTCGGCCAGCTGGCTCTGGCCCATGCCTGGGGCAACTCCTTCGCCCGCTACGACCGGGTGGTCGGGCAGGTGCTGCTGAGCGCCGGTGATTTCGGCCGCCGCGAGCATCACCGCAATGCGCAGCGCACCCTGGATCGGCTGCGCTCACTGCACGCCATTGCCGTGGTGAACGAAAACGACACTGTCGCAACGGAAGAGATCCGCTTCGGCGATAACGACCGGCTGGCCGCCCTGGTGGCGCACCTGGTCGGCGCGGACGCGCTGATCCTGCTCTCCGATGTGGACGGGCTCTACGACGGCGATCCCCGTAAGGGAGCCGCCAATTTCATTCCAGAGGTGCGCAGCAGCGCCGATCTGGACGGCGTAATCGCCGGTAGCGGTGGCGCATTGGGCACCGGCGGCATGGCCTCCAAACTTTCCGCCGCCCGGCTCGCGGCCGATGCCGGTGTGCCGGTACTGCTGGCCGCCGCCTCCGATGCCGCCGCCGCCCTCTCCGGTGCGACCGTCGGCACCGCCTTCGCCGCCCGCCCGGTTCGCCTGTCCGCCCGTAAGTTCTGGGTCCGGCACGCCGCCGACAGCCATGGCGCGGTGCATATCGACGCGGGTGCGGTGCAGGCCGTCGCCGAACGCCGCCGCTCGCTGCTCGCCGCCGGAATCACGAAGGTGGACGGCCGCTTCTACGGTGGCGATGTCATCGATCTCATTGCACCGGACGGCCGTATCGTCGCCCGCGGTGTGGCTGCCTACGACAGCGATGAGCTGGAATCGATGAAAGGTCGTTCCACCGGCGACCTTTCGGACGGCATGCAGCGCCCTGTCGTGCACGCCGACGATCTGGTCAAGCTTTAGCCGAAACTCGCAGCTGCTCAGCGATTTCCAGGAAGACGAAGACGTTGGGGATGCCGTTGGTCGCAGCTCTGATCAGTGAATGACGTTGTCCGGCAACATGAATGGAAATGAATCCATTGTGATTCCGGATCTCCTGAACGTCGCTCCACGGCACCGTTTTCCCGCGCGCGGTCACCTCGTTCCGGTTCAGTGTGATCCACCCGAAGGTGAGCGTCTGCCCGGCTTCGACAGCTGCCAGTGCGCCGGGCAGCTGAGCCTCCCGCACCCGTCCCCAAATGGTCGGCCCCCACCGCCAGACTTCGAGGAATTCGTCGTTGACCTGGTAGTCGATGCCGCTCGGATCGCTCAGTAGGTAGCGGTCGCGCATTGTGACGAGGGGTAGGGCGCCGAGCAGGATGGCATTGGACTGGGCCAGGTCCTGCCGCACTGTCACGGTGTCCCAGCGGAAGACGGCGGCCGTGCCGCTGCTGCTGATCACCGCGCCCTGTTCGAACAGGCTCAGTTGTGCGTCCTTGAATCCGGTGCCCGGTTTCCGGGCGCGCGCGTATTTCACGCGCGCCGGCAGATGCCGTGGCGATCTGAGGACGTTCCTGATTTGCGTGAGGGTCAGCCCGATGCCGACGAGCGCTGTGACACCCAGTGCGCCCGCTGCCCCTTTCGTCACCGTGCCGACGACGAGGAGAGCCGCCACGATCGCAATCGGAATACCGTAGATCCACAGCGGCGATCCGCCGTACCAGCGGTGCGGGTGGGTCGAGAGATGGTGCCCGAGGAGGTGATTCGCGGCGACGGTCAGGGCGGATTCGGAAGGTCGCTGGCGTGCGGGCACATCCGCCGGCCTGGGCCCGGGTTTGTGTTCCCCGCCCGTTCCGGTGCCCCGGTCGGGGTGCAGTTCGACCTCCTGCAACGCCTGGATCGGATCGTGGCTCGGCAACGGGTCCGTATTGCTGTCGACGATCAGCGTCTGCTCGGCGCCTGTCATCGGATTCCTGGCCGTCACTGTGATCCGGTTGTCTGGATCGATCTCCCCGGCGATCTCGATTCTGTGGCCGCCGCGTGGTGCGGGCGGCAATCCGTCGAGGTGCAGGACACCCAGCAGCCGGTTGTGGCTCACGGCGTTGTAGATGCCTTGGAAGACTTCGATGGAGACACGGGATTGATTGTCGGTTGTCGTGGTGACGAAGATCGATTTCCTGCTGGGCAGGCGCGAGCCCCGCGCGATCAGTGGCGCGAATCCGCCGCCCCAGACGGCGATTCCGAGGAACGTCGGAACGCAGTCCAGCAGCGTGTGGTCGCGGACGGTGCCGTCGAGAACGCCGGTGACGGCCGCCAGGCCGAATGCGACGGCTTGCTCCGGCGGCAGGCCGCGATACGGTTCCCGCCCACCGGCGAACTCGGTGATCAGTGCATCGAAGGCTGCCATGCGACTCGCGGCGCCGACCGGGATGACGCGGTCGATATCGCGAGTCGTCAGGCCTGCGTCGGTGATGGCCGCAGTGATGAGTGAGCGACACCGATCCAGCAGATCGGCTGTCATGGAGGCGAATTCGGCGCGGGTGAGCGTTTCGGTGAGAGACAGCTGGTTACCATCCGCGTCAGTGGCGAGGGACGGTAGCTCGATGATGGTGCTGGGCACGCTGGAGAGCTCATGCTTCGCATTTCGGGCGGCCGTGGTGACCCGTAAGAACGCAGGGATATTCAGTCCTAGGTGGATACCGTTGTGCGCGTGGAACTTTCGCAGCAGATGCTGGACGATGCTCATACCCCATTCGTGCCCGCCCAGGGCGTTGTCGCCGCGCACCGCGCGCACCTCGGCGACGCCTCGGTCTATCCGCACCACCGCGACACTGAACGTGCCCCCGCCGAGGTCTGCGACGAGGATCGTCTCCGCAGGCGGGTTGGTGTGCATGGCGTAGGCGAAAGCCGCCGCGCCGGCGTCGCCGACGAGGCGCAGGGGCCGCAGTCCGGCCAGGGTGCAGGCCTGCGTGGTTGCCCGCAGTTCGGCGACGCCGAAGTACGACGGCACCGATATCACCACATCGGTGATCTCCTCGCCCAGTTGAGCTTCCGCGTCGCGCTTGAGTTTCATCAGCACACAGGCGGCGATTTTCGGTGCGCCGAAAGTGCGGCCCTCGTCGGTGAATTGCCATTCGGTGCCGAGCTGTCGCCGCCAGTTGATGGCCGAGCGTCCGGGGTGCGAATGTGCCCGTTCGAATGCTTCCTGTCCGGCGAGCACCCTGCCGCCATCGATGAAGCTGACCACGGTGGACGTGAAGGCGGAGCCTTCCGCGTTCACGAGGATTCGGGGCTGCCCGTCTTCGAGGACGCACATGACCGAGTTCAGCGATCCCAGATCGATTCCCACCACGCGCGCCATGGCCGCCCCCTGCGAGTGTTCCTGTGCGACAGCGAAAATGTCACAGATCGACGGTGCCACAGCCCGGCGGCGCCGACAATCCGAGAATCCGGACGAATCATCACGGACCGGTCGGTCTCCTTTATCACCTTCGGCCGCGTGTCGGGGCGGCGCGGCGTGCGAGGGGCACCGGAAGGCCATGGAAAGGGCAGTGGGCGGGCGCGATTTGCGGGGCATTCTGTAACTGCACCCGGCGCCGCATCGAGATGTGCCCTTCGCCGATAGCGGTTGCCTGGATCCGGCGCGGTCCGCCCTTGCCGCGCCGGGCTCGCGGTCCAGTGGCCGCCCGCGGCGCCGGGTGCGCCCGCACCGCCGTGGAGGTACGCATGTACATACCGCAACCGGACGACACCCAGCTGTCGTGGGCGAATGGCCGTGACAATGCTTTCGTACATCGCCCCCTACTCCCGGACTGGCATGAACTGCTGGCCGCGTTCTGCGGCCATATCGGGGACCAACCCGACGATCATCCCGTGACCCGCTGGGCCCGGGGCCTCGCCGAATTGCATCTGGAGCGCCGGGAACAACCCCGCGATGCCGGTGGCATCGACGAGCTTCGTGCGCAGACAGTCACTTTCATCGACGACTGGGTGGCCAAGCGGGCACGCCGCAGCGTGCTGCGCGGCGAATCGCTCGGCGCCGTCGTCGATGTGATGGCCGCCGCGCATGTGCACGCCGTGTATCTGCTCAAGACGGCGGAGAAGGTATCCGATCACGAAGTGCACGCGGCCTGGTACCGGCTGGCGAAGATGGCGGACGGCTGGACCGATCAGGCAGTGCGGGTCCTGGGTTCCCAGGAACGCCGAAACTCGCCTGCCTACCCACGACTTCAGCGTCCGGCGTGAGAGCGACCCGGCGCTGCCTCGACTTCAGTGACCTGCGGTGTATTCGCTCCTGAGCTGCGCGCGCAAGGCAGCGACGGGAGCTGTGGGGATGAGCGGCCCGGTGACTTCGGAGTGCCGGGTCGGGTGCGGTGGCGTGGTGCTGGAACCCTTTGGTGCGGCGGTTATCCGAGGATTCCGGTGCTGTGCCGATCGTGCCCACACGAGCGGTGATCGGCGCAAGGGGGCCGATCACCGTTCGGGGGTGGGGGTTCGGTCAGGGTGCCGGGCGCGCCTCGAGGATGACATCCGGTGCGGCGGTGGGGACAACGCGGGTGAGGGTGAATCCGCTGCGGGTCAGCAGATTTCGGAAGTCGGCCTCGGTCCGTTCGCGGCCGGTGGCATTGACCAGCATCTCCAGATCGATGAACTTTCCGGCGTGCGGGCGGTGGTGTTCGGGCAACACGATTTCGATGATCAGGACGCGGGCATCCGGTTCCATGGCGTTGCGCACGGTGCGCAGAATGCGTTCGGCCTCCTCATCGGACCAATCGTGAATGATGTGCTTGAGGAGGTAGGCGTCACCGCCCTTGGGCACCGACTCGAAGAAGGATCCGGCGTCGACGGTGAGCCGATCCGCCAGTCCCGCAAGCTCAACCGGTAGCGCCGTCACCACCTCGGGCAGGTCGAAGATGATGCCCCGGGTCAGGGGACTGCGCTGCAGGATGTCGATGAGCAGACTGCCCTCTCCCGCCCCGATATCCACCACCGTCCCGAAACGCCCGAAATCGTATGCGGCGAACAGCGGTTCGGTGGACAGCGTGCTGATGCTCGTCATGGCGCGGTCGAACAGTTCGCCGATATCCCGGTGCGCGGCGGCGTATTCGAAGAATCCCATGCCGTCCAGTGCCGGTCCGACGGCCTGCCCCGTGCGCACCGCGTCGGCGAGATGCGTCCAGTGATTGCGGTGGTACTCGGATCCGAAGAACAGGAACAGGTCTCGCAGCGTCACGGGGGAATCGCTGCGCAGCGCCTGGGACATCCCGGTCAGCGCGTATGACCCGTCCCGCTTCTGGGCGAAGATATCGAAGCTGATCAGTAGTCGCATGAGCCGCCGCAGTCCGTCCTCGTTCACGTCGATCGCGCGGGCCAGTTCGGCCGGGGGCCGGGGACCGTCGACGAGCGCGTCGGCAATCCCGAGCTGGGCGGCGGCGTGGATCGCCTGCGTCAGGAATCCGGTCATCTGCAGTTCGAGAATGGCGATATGCCCGGGCACCAGCCGTCGATGCAGCGCGGCCAGCCCGTCACGGAACCGTCCCAGTGCCCGCAGCAGGGGCAGTGGCGGAATCTTGGATAGTGCGGACGCCATGGTTGGACTCCAGCGGTCGGCGGCAGCGCGGATAGCTGGAGCCTACGCGGGTGCGCAGGCTCCGAGGCGCGTGCACTACGTGCGAGATTCGAGGTTCCGGGTCATGCGTTCGAGGACCGAGACGGCGGTGCGGTATTCGTCATCGCTGATGCCGGCCAGGGAGACCTCGCGGAAGGTGTTCACCTGTGCGGCTACCTCGACGAGGCGGGTGCGGCCGTCGTCGGTGAGGGCGAGGTGATCGGGGGAGGGGCGCTGCGCCCAGCCGTCGGTCAGTACGAGGGTGACCGCGGCGAGGCGATCCTCCTCGGGCGCATTGGCGAACAGCACCGAGTGGACCTCGGTATCGGGCACCTCGGTGCCGTCGCGGATGACATTGAGAACCTGCCAGGCGAGCCGGGTGAGGCCGAATTCGCCGAGGGTGTCCTGCATGTAGTGGGTGATGGCGTGGTCGGTGCGATTGAGCCAGTAGCCGATGGGCTTCATGAGAGTCATTCTCCTTCAGTGGGATTCGATGGGGGCGTGTCGCGGCAGCAGCCGGACCAGACCGCAGCAGACGAGGGTGAGGGCGGCGACGACGGCGAGACTGGTGGCGGCTCCGCCCGCGGTGTGGAAGTAGACGGTGGTGACGGCGGCGGCGCCGAGGCTGTTGGCCAGCTGCTGCACCGCGGTGAGTGAGCCGCTGGCACTGCCGGATTCGGCGGGATCGATATCGCCGAGGGTGACCCGGTAGACGGTGCCGAAGCAGGTGCCGAGGCCGAGGCCGGTGAGGAAGACGGGGGCGAGGAGCAGCCAGGCCGAGATATTCGTGCCGCAGAGCTGGACGAGGGTGAACAGCGCCAGGACGCCGGTCAGGGTGAGTAGCAGCCCGGCCAGTACGAGTGTGCGGCCGAAGCGGTCGAGCAGCCGGTAGGTCGCGATGGACGCGGCAATGATGCCGATCGACAGCGGGACCACGGCGATCGCGGTCTGCCGCGGGGTGCGGTGCAGACCGTTCTGCAGGTACAGGGCGAGCACGAAGAGCAGCCCGGAGGTGGCGGCGAAGTACACCAGGCCCAGTAGCAGACCGGAGGTGAAACCGCGATTGCGCAGCAGGGAGGGTTCGAGCAGCGGATCGGCGGCATGGCGCTGGCGCAGGCAGAACAGCCCGAAGAAGACGAGACCGGCGAGTACGGCGAGGATCGGCCGGGCGATCCAGCCATTGGCCGAACCGTCGATCAGGCCGTAGAGGACGCCGAGCATGGCCGCGCCGAGCAGGGCCGAACCGAGTCCGTCGATGGTGACGGCGCGGTCACCCGGATCGCGGGGCAGCAGCCGGACGGCGAGTGCGGTGGCGAGTCCGCCGAGCACGATATTGATCAGGAAGATGGCGCGCCAGCCGAGGCCGAAAAGGTCTGCGTCGATGAGGAATCCGGCGAGGGTGGGCCCGCTGACGGCGGAGAGGCCGAGCACGGGCGCGAAGACCCCGAATGCCTTGCCGAGTTGATCGCGGGGGAAGACCGCGCCGAGAATGCCGAAGCCCTGCGGGATCAGCAGGGCGCCGAAGGCGCCCTGTATCAAGCGGAAGGTGATGAGCGACGCGGGATCTGCGGCGAGCCCGCAGGCGAGCGAGGCGAGGGTGAAACCGATGATGCCGACGAGGAACAGCCGGCGGCGGCCGTACTTGTCGCCGAGGCAGCCGCCGACCACCAGCAGCACGCCCATGGCGAGAGCGTAAGCGGCGCCGAGCCATTGGATGAGCGCCTCGCCGCCGCCGAGATCGGCGGCAATGGCCGGGGCGGCGAGAGTGGTGATGGTCGAGTCGAGCAGATCGAGAATGGCGGCGAAGAGGACAACCGCGAGGATGGCCCAGCGGGCGCGGGCGGTGCGGTGTGCTTCGGAGACCAGCAGCGAGGACATGAGATGCCTTGGGGGAGAAGGGCCTCGCCGGGACGAGGCCGTGTTCAGGAACGTGTGAACGCGGCGGCGTTGTCCTGAGCCCACTGCCGGAAGGTGCGGGCGGGCTTGCCGAGCAGGGTTTCGGTGGTGTCGGCGATGGTCTCGGGACGTGCGGTGGCGGCGGCCCAATTGGTCAGCAGCGATTCGGCGATACCGGCGGGCATAGCGGCCGACATCTGTTGCAGCGCTTCGTCATGCGTGATGGTGGTGATCGGTATCTCGCGGCCGATGGCGTCGGCGAGGAGGGCGATCTGGGTGCGGAAGGTCAGTGTCTGCCCGCCGGTGAGAGTGACGGTGCGACCGCGCAGTGCGGTGGCGCCGGTGAGGGCGGCGACGGCGATATCGGCGATATCGGCGGTGTGGATGGGCGCGATGCCCGCCTCCGGGTAGGGGTGTTCGATCGGCTGGTGGGTGCCGATGGATCGGGCCCAGCCGAAGGAATTGCTGGCGAAGGCGCCGGGGCGGAGCACGGTGGCGGTGATACCCGAAGCGATGAGCGCGTTTTCGACGGCGTAGTGCTGTGCGCCGATCGGATGTGTTGCGACGTCGGGGGATTCGACCGAGGAGGAGGAGAGCAGCACGATGTGCTCGACTCCGGCGGCGCGGGCCGCGGTGAGGAAGGAATCGACGCCGGCGTGGGCGGCGTAGAGGAAGACCTGGTCGACACCGGTGAGCGCGGCATCGAAGGTTTCGGGGGCGTCGAAGCGCAGCGCGACGGCCTCGACGCCGGCGGGAACGGTGAGGGCGGCCGGGTCGCTGCTGGCGGCGCGCACCGGCAGTCCGGCGGTGTGCAATGCGGTGAGGACGGCGTGGCCTACTTTGCCGCGAGCGCCGGTGACGAGGGTGGTCATGGGGTTCTCCAGGGATCGATGTTCTGTGTTTGTGTACATATGCATGTTGTCATGCACACGTTTGAGAGTCAACACATGTATTCGTTCCTTCATGGATATACGATGTGCATATGACTGTGAAGGACTCGCGCACCGCCGATGAGCTGCTCGATGCTGTCGGCCCGGCATTCGGGAAGCTGCGTCGGACCTCGCTGCTGGAGGTCGAAAACCCCATCTCGGCAAAGGATTTGAGCCGAACGCTGGTGCTCAATCTGATCCAGGAGCACAACCGGGAACCGGGCTCGGAGGTCACCGTCGGCAGGGTCGCCGAACTGCTCGGCACCGATCCTTCGGTGGCCAGTCGCATGGTCAGCGACATCATCAAGGCCGGCTATCTCGTCCGCGCCGCCTCACAGCTGGACGGCCGTCGCACCGTGCTCGAGCTCAGCCCCCAGGGCGAGGAGTTGATGACCCGCTTCCGCAAACATCAGCGCGACGCCTTCGACTACATCACCGCCGACTGGTCCGACAGCGACCGCCTCGACTTCGCCCGCCTCATGCTCCAGTACGTCGACTCACTGGACGCACTCAAAACGCGCGGCCTCGCCAAAGACGCCTGAAGGGCAATCCGGCTCGTCATCCCGGCATGCGTTTTGCCGGGATCCACCGCGCCGCCCAGCATCGACGCCGCGTGGAACCCGGCCAAACGCGCCGGGATGACGGGTGTCCGCTGGGAAGGTGAGTATCGGCGGGGAGTCGTGCGACGGGGACGAGCTAAGAGGGGGTGGCCAGGGCGAAGGGGAGGACGGCGTCGGCGCCGGCGGCGCGGAGGGCGCGGGCGGCCATGGTGAAGGTCCAGCCGGTGTCGGTGAGGGCGTCGACCAGGAGGATGGGGCCCTGGACATCGGTGAGATCCGGTGTCTCCCAGGCATTGTTGAGCGCTGCCACGCGGTGGGCCGAGTTGACGGCGGAGATCGGGGGCAGGTCGGGGCGCAGGTGCAGGATGCCGAGGTCGCGCAGGCGGCCGATTTCGGCGAGGCGGGCGGCCAGTGAGGTGGTCAGCAGGCGGCGGCCGGGGGAGTCCAGGGCGATGACGGCGGTCGGCCGCTCGTTCCAATCCCATTCGCGGAGCACGATGGTGCAGGCCTTGAAGACCTCGTCGGGCACCGGGGCGTCGGGTGCGTCGAGCAGGGCGCGCAGGCGCTGACCCCAGCCGAGGTCGCTGAGGCGGCCGAGCACCCGGCCGACCTCGGGGGCGTCGGAGATCTTGCCCGACAGGGAGATTCCGAGTTTCGCCATACCGGTGGGCCACTGCTTGCGCGGCGCGAGGTCGATGCCGGGGCGGTCCAGCCGGGCGCGAATGGCGGCCAGATCGGTGGCGTCGACGGCGGTGTTCTGGCGGTCGCCGGTGCAATTGTCGCAGCGGCCGCAGCCGGGGGCGCCCGGCAGCAGATCCGGATCGTCGAGCTGACCGCGCAGGAAGTTCATCCGGCACTCGGTGGTCGACTGATAGTCGATCATGGCCTGCTGCTCGGCTTCCCGGGCAATGGTCAGGCGCTCGTAGCGCTCGGTGTCGTACTCCCAGGGCTGGCCGGTATTGAGCCAGCCGCCGCGCACCCGCTGTACCGCGCCGTCCACATCGAGCACCTTGAGCACCATTTCCAGGCGGGAGCGATTGAGCTCCACCAGCGGCTCCAGCGCGGCCGTCGAGAGGGCGCGGTCGGTGCCCAGCGCCGCCAGCACCGAGCGAACGATGTGCTCGCGCGGGAAGGCCACGGAGGCGAAGTAGCTCCAGATCTGGCGGTCCTCCGGCCCGGGCAGCAGCACCACCTCGGCGCGGTCGGTGCCACGGCCGGCGCGGCCGACCTGCTGGTAGTACGAGATCGGCGAGGACGGCGCACCCACGTGCACCACAAAGCCGAGATCGGGTTTGTCGAAACCCATGCCCAGCGCCGAGGTGGCGATGAGCGCCTTGACCTCATTGGCCAGCAGTGCGGTTTCCAGAGCCTCGCGCTCGGTCGGATCGGTCTGCCCCGTGTAGGCGGCGACATGGTGGCCGTGCGAATTCAGCACATCGGCGAGATCGTGCGCGGCGGCGACGGTGAGCGCGTAAACGATTCCCGAGCCCGGCAATTCATGCAGCCGCCTGCTGAGCCATGCGGTGCGCTCCACCGCATCGGGAATGCGCACGACCGACAGGTGCAGCGATTCGCGATCGAGCCCGCCGCGCAAAACCAAAGTGTCGGTGCCGATCTGGGTCGCCACATCGGTGACCACACGATCATTGGCGGTGGCCGTGGTGGCGAGCACCGGCACATCCGAGCCGAGATCGGCGATGAGCGTACGGATTCGGCGATAGTCGGGCCGGAAGTCGTGGCCCCAGTCGGAGACGCAGTGCGCCTCGTCGATCACCACGAGCCCGGCATCGGCGGCCAGCTTGGGCAGCACCGCATCGCGGAAGTCGGGATTGTTCAAACGTTCGGGACTGACCAGCAGCACATCGACCTCGCCCGCGGCGACCTGCGCATGGATATCGTCCCATTCGGTGACGTTGCCCGAATTGATCGTCGCCGCAACAACTCCGGCTCTCTCGGCCGCGACAACCTGGTTGCGCATGAGCGCCAGCAGCGGCGAGACGATCACCGTCGGCCCGCGCCCCGCCGCCCGCAGCAGTTTGGCCGAAATGAAGTACACCGCCGATTTACCCCAGCCGGTGCGCTGCACCACCAGTGCCCGCCGCCGCTGCACCACCAGCGCCTCGATGGCAATCCACTGATCCTCCCGCAGCCGCGCCCGCGGCCCGGCCAGCTCACGCAGCAGCCGTTCCGCATCCTCCCGCAGATCGGTGGAGAGGGTGCTGGTCGGGGTCGCGCCGCTCGAGGTCACGCGCTCCATCGTGCCTCACCGCACCGACACCACGAAGCTCCCGTCGACCCTCGCACCCCGCCGCGCCGTCGGCCGCCCGCGAGCCGAACGACACGCGCGGTGCCTCCGCGGCCGCTCACTGCCGGATTCGGCCACGAGAGAAGCGCTCGGCCGTGCGGTCACCGTGCACCCCCACGAACGCCCCGCCGTCCTTCATCGCGTCGGGTACCGATGGATGCCACTGTTCCCGAGTGACGATTACCGACGTTCCCGAGTGACGGTTACCTCGCCGCCGCGAGGTGCGCGTTCACCATGGTGTCGACCAATGTGTCCAGGGCCGGCCAGGGGAAGCTCGGGCGGTCCTGCCGCAGCGTGATCAATCCGTGCATCCCGGCCCACAGACAGGTCGCGGTGGCGGTGGGGTCCGCACTACCGCAGGCGGCGGCGGCATCGACGAGTAATTGCAGGGTCGGCAGCCCTGGCAGCTGTCCCGCGCTGGGCTCCCACCCCGGTGTGCCTGCGGTGCCGAAGAGCACGCGATAGTGGCCGGGATGCCGCGTGCCGTACTCGACGTAGGCCCGGCAAACCGCCGAAAGTCGTTCACCGGCAGCACTTTCGGGCACGGCATTGCGCGCGGACTCCAGCGTGGCGCGCAGTTCGGTGAATCGCACCTGATACACCGCCGTGAGGAGTTCGCGCCGATCGGCGAAATGCAGGTACACGCTCTGCGGCGCAATCCCGGCCGCCCGAGCGACCGCTCGCAGCGAGAGCGCCTCCTGGCCGTCCAGATCTTCCAGCAGGGTGCTGGCGGCAGCCACCAGCTCGTCCCGCAGCCGGGCACCTTCACCGCGGCGATTGCGGCTGCGTACAGGTTTGTCGGACACCTTGACAGCATAACAAGACAGCCGTCTACTTACATACGTAAGTAGACGGCTGTCTTGTTAGGAAAATCCCATGCTCACAGTCACCCGTGTTGTCCACGCCAGCGTCCTGCTCGATTTCGGCGGAGCCCGCATCCTCACCGATCCGTGGCTCTCCGAACGCCGCTTCTACTACCAGGGCGAGCCGCGCAGCATCGCCACCGCCGCCGACCTGCCCGAACTCGCGGGCATTGTGATCAGCCACGGGCACTACGATCACTGCGATCTCGACGCCCTCATCGAATATCCGGACAAGACAGTGCCTTTCGCGGTGGTCCCGGGTCTCGCGGGACGGGTCCGGGCGGCGGGTTTCGCCAATGTGGTCGAACTCGCACCATGGCAGTCAACGCATCTCGGCCCGATCGAGGTGACCGCCGCGCCTGCCAGTCACGGCGTCCCCGAGGTGACCTTCGTCCTGCGCGCCGACGGCCACACCGTCTACTTCGGCGCCGATACCCTTCGCATCCCCGAACTCGACGAGATCGCCCGCCGTTTTCCGGAGGTGGATCTGGCGCTGCTGCCCATCAATGGTTTGCGGATTCGCCCGCTGCTCAATCATCAGGTGGTCATGGATGCGGCGGAGGCCGCCGATCTGACGCGGTCGCTGCGCCCGCGCCTGGCCGTCCCGATCCACTACGCGTTCACCAGTGGCCCGCTGGGTGACCGGCTGATGACCAAATCGGACCGTAATCGGCCCGATCTCTTCCGTGCTGCCGCAGCGGATCTCGCGCCCGACACCACTGTGCACATTCTGGACACGGGCCGGTCACTGGCGGTATAGAAAAGCTGCTTCGGTGGGCGAAATACGCTGGTTGTCCGGGTTGGATTGCGGTGCGGTCAAGATCGCGCAGAAACCCCGGACGCGGCGGACAATGGGGTACCGGTAGCCGCTCGGCGTCCGGTGAGCAGGGAGACGGTGATGCCGGAGAAGTTTCCGTCGCCCGCGGGGTGGACTCCGCCGGGTGCGCAGTTTCGAAGTAGTGGAAACGTTTCGCGGACCGTGGTCGGTTCGGTGATCTGCCTGGTGGCGACGCCCATCGGGATTGCGTTCTCCGCCAACGGCGCGGCCGATACCAGACAGTGGGTGATTCTCGGGGACTTCTCGGATCGGCTGGGTTCGACCCTGCAGATTCTCCTGGGTGCGGCGCTGTTCCTGCTGGTGGCGGCGCTGGCCGCGTATTCGCCCGTGGGAACCATTGTGGCGGGGCTGGTTTGGGGTGTGCTGCCCGGACTCATCCATATGATCTTCCCGAACGACACCTTCCGGTTGATCGGCGAGATTCCCTTCGTCTCCAGCGATATGCACGTAGCGCTGTTCCAATGGCTGCAGGCGGGATTCCCGTTGATCGTCGGCATTCTCCTGACCGGAGCCGGCGTCGCGACCACTCTGCGGCGGCGCTGACGATCGAACACCTCGAACCGATGATCAGGCAGTAGTGAACCGTCGCACCCACATCGGGTGCGACGGTTCACTATTCAGCCCTTCACGCACAGCACCTGCCGCAGCGTGGCGACCACATCCACCAGATCACCCTGTGCCGCGATAACCTGATCGATGTCCTTGTAGGCCGCCGGAATCTCATCGACCACCCCCGCGTCCTTGCGCGACTCCACCCCCTCGGTCTGCGCGATGAGATCCGCCACCGTGAACTGCCGCTTGGCCGCATTCCGGCTCATCCGCCGCCCCGCCCCATGCGAAGCGGACTGGAACGACGCCGGATTCCCCTTCCCCCGAACCACATACGACCGCGTACCCATGGAGCCGGGGATGAGCGCCAGGTCCCCTGCACCGGCCCGGACCGCACCCTTGCGCGTGACGAGCATGGACATCCCGTCGATGACTTCCTCCGCCACATAGTTGTGATGGCAGGAGATGGTGTCGTCGAAGAGCACCTCGCGACCCGCGAACTCCTCGCGCACCGCCTTGCAGACCAGCGCCAGCATGACGGCCCGATTTCGTGCCGCATACTCCTGCGCCCAGGTCAGATCGCGGCGGTAGGCATCCATCTCCGGTGTACCGGAGAGGAATACGGCCAGATCTCGATCAGGCAGATCATGGTTGTGCGGCAGGGCCCGGGCAACCGACATATGCCGCTCCGCCAGTTCCTTGCCGATATTCCGGCTCCCGGAGTGCAGCAGAATCCACACGCGCTGCTCTGAATCCAGACATACCTCGCAAAAGTGATTGCCTCCGCCGAGGGTTCCCATCTGCTTGTGCGCCTTGGACTCGCGAGACTGGACGGCCGGATCGAGCGAATCGAACGCCTTCCAGAATCGATCCCAGCCCGAACGCAGAGTATTGCTGGCGCGGTGACCGGAGACCTCCGCGTTCAGCCGATTCACATTCACCGAATCCTCGTGTGCGGCAAAGCCGACCGGCACCGCCGCTTCGATCCGCGACCGCAATGCATGCAGATTATCGGGCAGATCCGCGGCAGTGAGCGAAGTGCGAACGGCTTCCATTCCGCAGCCGATATCCACGCCGACCGCAGCAGGCGCGACAGCGTCTTTCATGGCGATCACGGACCCGACAGTCGCACCCTTACCCAGGTGTACATCCGGCATGACCCGTACCCCGTATACCCACTCCAGCTTCGCAATATTGCGCAGCTGCTGCAGCGCGGCCGGCTCGACCTCGTGCTCGTGGGCCCACATAAGGGTCTGCGCTCGGGTACCGCGCAGCTCGACGGGAAACATTGGACTGTCCTTTCATTGGATTGCTACTCACGGTAGGTGCACGACCCGTCCTCGCGCACCGCATTATTCGGTCGAGCAATTCAGCGCAGGCGGAGGCCGTCGGTGATGACGGCGAAGGCGCGTTCCTGGAGGCCGGAGTTCGCGTTGTCGATGTGGACGGCGACGAAGAATCCCTTGAGGATTGTCATGAGTTCGGCGAGGCCGATATCGGCGCGGACGGCTCCGGCTTGCTGGGCGCGCGAGAGCAATTCGCCTATGGCGGTTTGCAGTTCGCGGGCCAGGCCTTCGTAGGCGTTCGCGCGCTGGGGTCCGAGAGCGTCGGCGAGATCGCGCTTGACCCCGCCGCCCGCGACCATGTGCTGCAGGAAGTCGAAGAAGGCGTCCCCGGCGTTCTCGGCGGTCAAGGCCTCCCGGGCGCTACTGGTCATCCGCTCGACGCGGTCCACCATGGCGGCCTCGAAAAGCGCTTCCTTGGTAGGGAAGTGGCGGTACACGGTGCCCGCGCCGACGCCCGCGCGGCGCGCTATCTCGTCGAGGGGTACCGAAATGCCTTCGGCGGCAAAGGCTTCCTGGGCGGCGGCCAGTACCCGCTCGCGATTGCGGCGGGCATCGGCGCGTAGCGGGCGATCCGGCACACCTGGCAGCCTACCGCCCATTGACAAGCGGGGCGAGCGCCCCGAATATTAAACGGGTTATACGTTCCGTTTCAGGAGGCATGATGTCCACTTCCGTAGAAACCCCTCGTGAGCTGGTAGAACGGCTCTTCGAAGTCCTTCCGGCCCGTGATGCCGAAGCGTTTGTCGCACTGTTCGCCCCGGATGCCGTCTTCGAGATCCCGTTTGTGATTCCCGGCTTTCCGAACCGGTTCGAGGGCCGCGAGGAGATTCGCGCGCACCTGGAGCGCTGGTGGTCGCCGCAGCGGCTCTCGGGTGTGGTGGTGCACGGCGTCCACCCGACCATCTATGAGACGTCCGATCCCGAATTGTTCTGGGTGGAAAACGATGTCGAGCTGACCAGGCCGGGCGCCGAGCGCGCCCGGGTGCGCACGTCCGTCAATGTCGTCGGCGTGCGCGACGGGCAGGTGGTGCTGTTCCGCGACTACATGGATACGAATCGCGTCGCCGGGATGATCCAGCTCATGCAGTGAGTGTGACGGGACAGACTCCTCGGATCGCGTGCCAACAGTTAGTGCATTAACTATTATTGCCCTAACGGTAGCGATGGAGGAGGGCTGAGCTGTGGAGATGGATATCGAGGATCCGCTGCGTCTGGACCGGCAGGTGTGTTTTGCGCTCGCGGTGG
Source organism: Nocardia sp. NBC_01327 (assembly GCF_035958815.1). NCBI lineage: Bacteria > Bacillati > Actinomycetota > Actinomycetes > Mycobacteriales > Nocardiaceae > Nocardia > Nocardia sp. NBC_01327. Next base: position 2,480,225 of record NZ_CP108383.1, read on the forward strand.
CCAATCGCGCGGTACTGGCCGTCTACCGGCCGCTGCTCGAACCCATGGGGCTCACACATCCGCAGTATCTGGTGATGCTGGCCCTGTGGGGTGAGGCGCCCATGTCGGTCAAGGACATAGGCGAGGCCATCCAACTCGATTCGCCGACACTGTCACCGCTGCTCAAGCGGCTCGAGGCCGCCGGGCTCATCACCCGGCGCCGGGATACCCACGATGAGCGCAATCTGGTTGTCGATCTGACCGCCGCAGGCCGGGAGCTGCGCAATGACGCGGAGCGGATTCCGCCCGCGGTGGTCGAGCGGCTCGGCGTCAGCCTGGCCGATCTGGAAGACCTGCGCGATGTGCTCAATCGCGTGAACACCGCGGCCCGCCGTGCGTCGGCCGATACGGCGAAGGGAACCCGGTGATGAAGCGTCCCAATCCGATTCAGTGGGTCGGCTACTCCATGGGCGCCCGGCTTCCGGATTCGCTGCAGGAGTGGGTCCGCAATGACCTGACCGGAAAGTTCGCCGTACCAAGGCATCTCGTGCGCGGACTGTTCCCGCTCACCCCGATCTTCGCAGCGTTCCTGCTCTTCCCCGGTGAACTGTGGCTGCGCGGCGCGATGGTCCTGCTGGCCGTCCTGCTGGCAGGTTTCTACATCATCGCCTACATGCCCATGAACAGGGTGCATCGACTGGGAAAGCACGGTCTCCCAGAGGATTTGGAGAATCCCGTCCGCGCCGGCCGCCGAGCGGCCGAGCGCGCTGCCTACGAGGCGCGCTACGGACGCTGAGCGCGACTACTGAATATTCGGGGTGCAGGCCGAGGCGACGACGTGTGCCGCCTGCGGGCTGGCGCTGCCGAGGTCCGGGAACGGCGGGTTGCTCTGGCCGAGTCCGGTGATCGCGGCCTGCTCGGCCTCATCGCGGGAACCGCCTGCGGCCCAGCCGAAAGTGCCGTCCGCGCCCTGGGCGACCGCACCGCAGCCGTCGGTGAAGTGCAGGACGAGAGTGCAGTCGTAGCTGGCGCAGTCGCGAATGGCGGCGGCATCGGCCGACACCTTGCTGCGATCGGTCGAGACGACGGCGGCATTGCGGATCTTGGACACGGCGATGGTGCCGTAGTACTGCGCGGCGGCCTCGGCATTGCCTGCGGCAGCCAGGGCGCAGGCAACGGTTACGGCGGCGGTGAGGGCGGTGGTGCGTACAACCGACAAGAGAATTCCCGATGTTTCAAACAAATGACGGACGTTCGCGATGCTAGCCGCGCCTCGGTCGCCCGGCCAGAAATTCGCCGATCGAGATGCGCTCAGCGGGTGGGGATCCGGGTCAGGGCCCGGCGCAGCGCGGCGAATGCGGCGGCATTGGCGCGCCGGGTTTCCGGCAGGTGCCAGGCCATGGACATGAAGCCGTGGATGGTGCCGTCCCAGCGCTGGATCTCGGTGTCCACCCCGGCTTCGCGCAACAGCCGGCCGTAGACCTCGCCCTCGTCGCGCAGCGGATCGAATTCCGCGGTGGCGATGTACGCGGGCGGGAGCCCGGTGAGATCCGCGCCCAGCGGAGTGGCGTAGGGGTCGTCCGCGTCGGCGGCGTTTTTCAGGTATTGCTCCCAGTACCAGCGCATTTGGGGTGCGGTGGTGAAGTAGCCCTCGGCGTTCTCGGTATAGGAGACGCTGTCGCAGGCCGGGTCCAGCATGGGGTACAGGAGCAGCTGGAAGGCGATATCCGGACCGCCGTTGTCCCGGGCCTGCAGGGCGGCGACGGTGGCGAGATTTCCGCCCGCGCTGTCACCGGCCACCGCGACGCGGGCCGGATCGCCGCCGAGGGATTCGGCATTGTCGGCGACCCAGCGCAGCACGGCGTAGGCATCGTGCGCGGCAGCGGGGAACCGGGCCTCGGGGGCGCGCCGGTAGTCCACCGAAATCACCATCACCCCAGCCTCATTCGCCATGGTGCGGCAGAACCGATCGTGGCTGTCCAGGCTGCAGAGCACAAATCCGCCGCCGTGATAGAAGACCACCACGCCCGGTGTCTTTTCGGCATTCAGCGGCCGATAGAGCCGCACCGGGATCTCGGGGGCATCGACGGGTCCGGGAATGAGCCACTCTTCCACTCCGGCAACGGGAATGGGTTCGACCACCGGTGCGGGCCGGGCGGCGAGGAAGGCGCGCGCTTCGGCGGCGTCGGTCACCTCGGTGCCGAGGGCGGGGAAGGCGGCGGTGGCCGCGTCGACGAAGACTTGCCATTCGGGCGACAGTGGCATCGCGGACTCCTCAGGTGGACAGGGGATTTCGGTTGGAATGGTGCGCCGCCCGCCTCGCAGGTGCGGGCGGCGCACCGATCCGCGCGGAACGTCCGAGACAGCTCCGCGCGGATGGTCTACATACCGCGCGGAATGAACTTGCCCGCGGCGAGCCCGCCGTCGATGGCCACCTCGGCGCCGGTGATGTACCCGGCGGCATCGGAGGCGAGGAAGGCGACCAGTTCGGCGACCTCCTCGGGCAGGCCGGAGCGCTCCAGCGGCAGGTTCGGGAAGCTGCCCGGACCGGTGGTCAGATAGGGGACCATCGGGGTGGCGATGGGGCCGGGGTACACCGAATTGACGCGGATCTGCGACAGCCCCAGCTCCAGCGCGGCGACCTTGCTCAGCCCGCGCAGACCCCACTTGGAGGAGCCGTAGGCGGCGTGGTTCATCAGGCCTTCGAGCCCGGACTGCGAGGAGATATTGACGATGGAACCGCCGCCCGCCTCGATCATGGCCGGGACGACGGCCTTGATGCCGTTGAACGCGCCGATCAGGTTCACCTTCAGAATGCGTTCCAGCTCATCGGAACCGGTCTCCATGAGCGGCTTCATGGTGTAGATGCCGGCATTGTTGACCAGGACGTCGAGCTTGCCGAAGGCCGAGACCGCGGTGCTGACGGCGGCAGCCCAGCTGTCGGTATCGGTGACGTCGTGACGCACGAACAGGGCTGCGCCGCCGAGGGATTCGGCGAGCTCCTTGCCCTCGGACTCCAGCAGATCGCTGATGATCACCTTCGCGCCCCGCTCGACGAACAGGCGTGCCTCGGCAGCGCCCTGACCGCGGGCGGCACCGGTGATCAGTGCGACTTTGCCGTTCAGATCAACCATTTCGGATTCCTTCTACTCGTTTCGACAGTGCTGGTTCGCATTACGGCTTGTTCGTCGGACAACTGCGCGTATTACGGAAGTGGGGGATGACCTTCTCGCCCCACTGGCGGATGGTCTCCATGCACGCCTCCTGCGGCACCGTGCCCATCTGGATGAGGCACAGGATCTCGTCGGCGCCGGCGGCCTGCAGTCGCTCCACATACGCGATGGCGTCCTCGGCGGTGCCGTACGCGTGCTCGGTATTGAAGATGGCGGTGGAGCCGGACTTCACCGGGATCTTGGCCTCGTGCAGGTAGGCGACGTGCTCCTCGGCGGCCTCGCGGATCTTGGCGACCTCGTCGACAGCAGGATCCACGGCTTCGTCGGGTACCGGCCCCGCGCCGTAGTAGTGCTTGATGGCCTGCGCGAAAAACCGCTGCCCGCGCGCCCCGATCTGCCGGGCCCGCTCGCGATCATCGAGCACGATGGTCGGGCACAGCGCGGCGAAATGGTCGTTGACCACGGTCGAGACGAATCGTTCGCCGGTCCGGGCGCTGATCGCGGCGTCGTAGATGCGCCGCAGTTCCGCGATCTCCTCGACCCCGGCGAATCCGAGCACCAGCGCCCCGATGCCGTATTCGGCGGCCAGCCTCAGCGTGTCCTTCCTGGTGCATGCCATGAACAGCGGCGGATGCGGGCGCTGCACCGGCCGCGGCAGCAGATGGTGCGGCTCGATATCCAAAAGCTCACCGTGGTAGGAGAATTCGCCTTCCGGATCCTGCCAGGCGCTCGCGATCAGGCGCAGCGATTCCTCGACCTCCTGAGAGGTGCGGGCGGGATCGACGCCGCACATGGAGGTCTCGACGGCGGTGGCCCCGCGCCCCGCGCCCAGGTTCACCCGCCCGCCCGAGAGCACATCGAGCATGGCGGCGCGTTCGGCGGCGCGCACCGGATGGTTGAAGTTGAAGGGCATGCAGACCACGCCGTGCCCGAGGCGAATCCGCTCGGTCCGCGCGGCGACCCAGGTCAGGAAGATCTCCGGGGCGCTCATATGCGCGTACCACTTGAGCCCGTGGTGCTCGACCGCCCAGACGGTGTCGAAGCCCATCCGATCCGCGAGCACGGCCTGCTCCACCGAGTCGCGCAGCACCTGTGCCTCGTGCTCGGCGGTGGGATTCGCCATCTGTGCTTCGAAGATCATGGAGAACTTCATCCGGGGCTCCCTACCAGCGGCAGGCTCGTCCGGCCGCTATGCCTAACCGGAATACTTCAGGACCCATACCCTCAGGTCATTCGGTTGTCTCAGTGGCCGGGACCACACCGTGCCGCCGTGCATCCCCGGTCTTAGCGTCGGTTCAAACGCTGAGGAAGGACGGGAACCGGTGGGACAGCTGGACGGGAAGGTCGCCCTGATCACGGGTGGTGCGCGGGGTATGGGCGCGGAGCATGTGCGCCGGTTCGTCGCCGAGGGCGCCCGCGTGGTGTTCGGCGATGTGCTCGATGACGAGGGCAAGGCGCTGGCGGCCGAGCTCGGCGCCGCCGTCCACTATGTGCACCACGATGTCACCAGTGAAAGCGACTGGCAGGCAGCGGTTTCCGCGGCCGTGGCCCAGTTCGGACGACTGGACGTGCTGGTCAACAATGCGGGCATCCTGCGGTTCAAGAAGCTGCTGGAGATGAGCCTGGATGAGTGGAACCTCATGCAGAACATCAATGTGACCGGCGCGTTCCTCGGTATCAAGACCGCCGCGCCCGCCATGATCGACTCCGGTGGCGGCGCCATCGTCAACGTCTCCTCGGTCGAGGGTTTTGTCGGCGCGGCCGGGCTCTCCGCCTACAGCGCGAGCAAATTCGCACTGCGCGGGCTCACCAAATCCGCCGCCCGGGAGCTGGGGCACTCGGGAATCCGGGTCAACTCCATTCACCCCGGCGGTATTGCCACACCCATGACCGCGTCCGTCGCCGGTGCGACCGGGCTGGACGGCAATAGTTTCTTCTCCGATCTGCCCATTCCGCGCTGGGGACAGCCCGTGGAGGTGTCCGAAGTGGCGCTCTTCCTGGCTTCCGATGCCTCGAGCTACTGCACCGGCGGCGAATTCGTCGTCGACGGCGGCATGCTCACCAGCTGCGGCTACTAAGGACTGATACTCAATGGAATTCGAATTCGACGTTGTTGTCGTGGGTTCCGGCGCCGCCGGTATGACCGCCGCGCTGACCGCTGCCTACCGGGGCCTGTCGGTGACCCTGATCGAGAAGAGCCGGCTCTTCGGCGGCTCCACCGCGCGCTCCGGCGGCGGCGTGTGGGTGCCCAATAATCCGGTGCTGCAGGCGGCGGGCGTGCCCGACAGCCCCACCATGGCCCGCACCTACCTGAAAGCCGTTGTCGGCGATCGGGTTCCGGAGGCCAAGCAGAACGCCTTCCTGGACAACGGCCCGGAGATGTTCTCCTACATCGGCGCTCGCTCCAAGTACTGGGAGTTCGTCTACGACCGCGGCTATTCCGACTACCACCCGGAGTTCCCCGGCGGTCTGGCGCAGGGCCGCAGCATCGAGCCCGCGGTCATCGACGGACGGCTGCTCGGCGGCGATCTGCACAAGATCAACCAGCCGACCATGTCCGCGCCCAAGGGAATCGCGATCACGGTCAGCGATTTCCACGACCTGAATATGATCGCCCGCACCTGGAACGGCAAGAAGACCGCCATGAAGGTCGGTGCCCGCACCGCGCTGGCCCTGGCCAAGGGCGCGCTGCCGCTGAGCCTCGGCAAAGCCCTCGCGGCCCGGCTGTGGCTGTCCCTGCGTGATGCGGGTGTGCCGGTATGGCTGAATACGCCGCTGACCGAACTGATTACGGAGAACGGCGTCGTGGTCGGCGTGCGCGCCGAGCACGAGGGCCGCCCGGTGGTCATCAAGGCCAAGCGCGGCGTGGTGCTGGCCGCGGGCGGGTTCGAGCACAACCTGGAAATGCGCAAGAAGTACATTGCCGGCCCGCAGTCCACCGAATGGACCGTCGGCGCCATCGAGAATGTCGGCGAAGGCATTGTGGCGGGCCAGAACATCGGCGCGGCAGTCGATCTCATGGATGACGCCTGGTGGGGTCCGTCGGTGCGCAGCCCCGAGGGCCGTCCGCCGTTCTTCTGCCTGGCCGAGCGTTCGCAGCCCGGCGCGATCATGGTGAACAACAATGGTGAGCGCTTCGTCAACGAGTCCGCGCCGTATGTGAACGTCGTGCACAAGATGTACGAGGACGAGGCGGCGGGCACCGGCAGCATTCCGGCGCATTTCATCTTCGATCAGAACTTCCGCGACCGGTACCTGTTCCTGGGCAACTTCCCCAAACGCCCACTGCCGCAGGCATATTTCGACAAGGGCATTATCAAGCAGGCCGACACGCTCGAAGAGCTGGCCGCCAAGCTCGGCGTTCCGGCCGACAAGCTGACCGCGACTGTGCAGCGCTTCAACGGTTTTGCGGCGAACGGCCGCGATGAGGACTATCTGCGCGGCGACTCAGCCTACGACCGCTACTACGGCGATCCGACGGTGAAGCCGAATCCGACCCTGGCTCCGCTGGAGCGCGGGCCGTTCTACGGCGTCGAGATGGTCCCCGGCGATCTCGGCACCAAGGGCGGCCTGGTCACCGACGAGCACTCACGCGTGCTCGACGAGAGCGGCACGGTCATCGCGGGTCTGTACGCGGCGGGCAATAATTCGGCCGCCGTCATGGGCAACGACTACGCCGGTGCCGGCGCGACCATCGGTCCCGCCATGGTGTTCGGCTATATCGCCGCCAACCATCTGGCCGACCAGGAGGCCGTCGAGCCGGCTCCGGTCGCCGAGGCAGCCCCGGCCAAGCGCACTGCCCGGCGTGCTCCGGCACAGAGCGCCACCGCGCAGAACTAGGAGGCTGTCATGGGACGCGTAGAGACCAAGAACGTCATCGTCACCGGTGGCGCCCGGGGTATGGGCGCGGCCTTCGCGCGCAAGCTCGTGGCCGAGGGCGCGACGGTGGTCATCACCGATGTGCTCACCGCCGAGGGCGCCGCGCTTGCGGCCGAACTCGGTGACGCCGCCCTCTTCCTGCCGCTCGACGTCACCGATGAGACGGCCTGGAATGACGTCGTCGCACAGGCCGAAGTGACATTCGGGCCGGTTTCCGGTCTGGTCAACAACGCCGGCATCGTGCACGTGGATCCGATCGAGAAGCTCTCGGAGGCGGACTACCGCAAGGTGATCGACGTCAATCAGGTCGGCGTCTTCCTGGGCATGAAGGCTGTCATCGGCTCCATGCGCAAGGCCGGTGTCGGGTCGATCGTGAATATCTCCTCGACCGGCGGGCTGATCGGCTACTCGAACATTCTCGGGTATGTGGCGTCCAAGTGGGCGGTGCGCGGTATGAGCAAGACCGCCGCTCAGGAGTTCGCCGCCGACAATGTGCGCGTCAACTCCGTGCACCCGGGCATCATCGCCACCGAGATGGTAGCGACTTCCGCACGCTCCCAGTCGATTGCGGCCAATCAGCCCATTGCCCGGCCGGGCACTCCCGAGGAGCTGGCCAACCTGGTGCTGTTCCTCCTCTCGGACGAATCCTCCTACAGCACCGGCTCGGAATTCATTGCCGACGGTGGCTTCACCACCCAATAGCAGTGCCACCTCAGTAAGACAGCTGCGAGACAAGGAAATTGGCAATGAAGGACTTCCACGGCAAAGTCGCCGTCATTACCGGCGCCGGTGCCGGCATCGGCCGGGCGCTCGCCCTCGAACTCGCCCGCGGTGGTGCGCAGCTGGCGCTGTCGGGCCGCAATCTCGAGAGTGTGGCCGAGACCGCGGCGCTGTGCGAGAAGCACGGCGCGAAGGCCCGCGCCTACAAGCTGGACGTCACCGACCGGGCCGCGGTCTACGCGCACGCCGATGAGGTTGTCGCCGACTTCGGCAAGGTCAATATCGTGGTCAACAATGCCGGAGTCTCGTTGACCGCCAATATCGAAGACGTCTCGTGGGAAGACTTCGAGTGGATTTTCAATATCAACTTCTGGGGCACCGCCAATGGCACCAAGGCGTTCCTGCCGCATGTCATCGCCTCCGGTGACGGGCATATCGCCAATGTCTCCAGCATGTTCGGCCTGGTGGCCTGCCCGAGCCAGAGTGGTTACAGCTCGTCGAAGTACGCCATGCACGCCTTCACCGACGCGCTGCGCCAGGAAATGATCATCGCCGGCCACCACGTCGGCGTCTCCAGTGTGCATCCGGGCATGATCAAGACCGAGATCGCCTGGAAGGCACGGGCTTCCGCCAACCGCGACCGCGACGCCCTGGCCGCCAACTTCGACGGCCTGGCCAAGACCTCGCCCGAACAGTGCGCCCAGATCATCGCCAACGGCATGAAGAAGAACAAGCCCCTCATCCTGATCGGCACCGACGCCAAGGCCATGAACTGGATGCGCCGCCTCCTCGGTTCCGCCTACATGAAGCCCCTCACCGCGCAGATGCGCAAGGAGATCTAGCTCCGGCCGCCGCCGCGATCAGCGGCCGGAGCTCCACCGGTAGCCCCGCACACCCCTAGGTGCGGGGCTACCGGCTTATGGTGGCGCCCAAGCGGATTCACGCGGATCGTGCACCATCAGGCCGGGTTGCGGAGTTGGCCCTTGATCACCTTGCCGCCGGCATTGCGGGGGAGGTGATCGGTGAGGACCACCTCGCGGGGGACCTTGTAGCCGGCGAGGCGGGTGCGGGACCATTCGATGACGGCTGCCGGGTCGAGGGTGTGGTCGGAGGTGACGACTACGGCCCGCCCTACTTCGCCCAGGCGTGGGTCGGGGATGCCGACCACCGCTACCTCGCGAATGTCCGGGTGCTGCAGGAGGACTCGTTCGATCTCGGCGGGATAGGCGTTGAAGCCGCCGACGATGAACATATCCTTCAGGCGGTCGGTGATGCGGAGGTAGCCGTCTTCGCCGAGGGTTCCGATATCGCCGGTGTGCAGGTAGCCGTCGGTGTCGATGACGGCGGCGGTGGCTTCCGGATCATCGAGGTAGCCGCGCATGACATTCGGGCCGCGGACGATGATTTCGCCCGGCTCACCGGACACCACATCGGTGCGGTCCCGATCGACAATGCGAATCTCGGTGCCGGGCAGCGGCTTTCCGACCGTCTCCGCCAGCAGTGCGGCGGGGGCGTCGGGTGGGCACACCGTGACCACGCCCACCGATTCGGTGAGGCCGTAGGCCGTGAAGACGTAGGGCACGCCGAGGTCGGAGCGAATGCGCTCCACCAGTTCGGCGGGAATGACCGCACCGCCGGTGCCTGCCAGACGGAGCGAACCGAGAATATGGTCGCGGTGGTCGGCGGCCAGCAGATCCGTGAACAGTGTGGGCGGACCGGCCAATACGGTGACGCGTTCACTCTCGATCAGGCGCAGCGCCTGTTCGGCCTCGAAGCGTTCGACCGGAATCATGGTGGCCGTGCGCAGCAGGCAGGCGATGATGCCCGCCTTGTAGCCGAAGGTGTGCGAGAACGGATTCACCAGCAGATATCGGTCGCGCGGCCGCAGGGTCACCGCATCCGCCCAGCGGCCGAACACCTCCAGGGTCTGCCGGTGCGTGGCGAGCACACCCTTCGGCTCGCCGGTCGTGCCGGAGGTGAAGAGGATGTCGGACAACGATTCCGGATCGACGCTCGCCGCAACCTCCCGCGCGGTCGCGGGCGGCACCACCGTGCCCGGCGCGAGAAACCCTGCCCAGGAACTGATATCCCAGGTGGGCGCGGCCTCGCCGCGCGAATCATCAAGCAGGATCAGGTGTTCCAGAGTCGGGAGCGGCAGACCGGACTCGGCCAGCATCGCCGGATAGTCGTGACCGAGGAACTCCTGCACCGTGCAGACCGCCTTGGCCCGGCTGCGCCGCAGAATCTCGGCCGTCTCCGGACCGCGCAGCCGAGTGCCGATCGGCACCAGCGTGGCCCCCGCGCCGAGCATGCCCAGCGCGGTCACGATCCAGCGATCGCTATTGGGCGCCCACATGCCGACCCGGTCGCCGACCTCGATGCCCGAGGCAATGGCGGCACGCGTCACCGCCCCGACCTGCTCCGCCAGCTCGGCGAAGGTCACGCGCCCGGCCGGACCGGCGATCGCCACCGCATCGGGATAACGCCGCGCTCGCTCCGCCACCAGGGCCGGAATGGTCGAAACCGGGACGGACGCAGCACCGCCGCCGATGGATGCCGCATACCGCCGATCCATGCGCCCATCCTGCCGCAAGACCGTGCCCAGGATGCCCGTTTCCCCCGTGCCATCCCGCTGACCGGGCGTGCCGTGTTTATTTTGCCCTCCGCTTCGCTCCGGGCGGGTTCGCGGCCCTGCTAGCTCGGTCTTCCCTCCTCCGCTCCTCCGCTTCGCTCCCCCGCTCCGTCAGTCCAGACCGAGCCGGGCCGCGAACTTGGGGTGGGTGCCTAGTCGGAATATGTCTACTGGGCCTTTCGCAGCTCTGTGTGTTGTTCGGTTCCGGTGATCGGGATCTGTGTTGGGGGTGAGGGGCGTCACGCGGCACGCTCGATAGCAGGTTCCCGGAGGGTGTGGGACGAGGCGGGGGCGGATGAATTCAGAACATCGAAGGAGTGACATGACCGCCGGAGCGGAGCTTGCGCAGCGACCCGATGTGGCGGCCGACGCCGTGACCGTCGTCGAACTCGACGGCGCTTGCGGGCTGTCGCGGCAGCAGATCGGCGGCAAGGCGTGGAGTATCGATCACATGCGGGCCCTCGGGCTGCCGGTGCCGCCCGCGTTCGTCATCACCACCGAAGGCTGGGCCGATTACACCCGGCGCGGTGCGATCGCCCCGGAGATCTGGGAGCAGGTGCGCGCCGGGATCGCCACCATCGAGCGCGGCACCGGGCGTGAGTTCGGATCGCCGGAGCGGCCGCTGCTGGTCTCGGTGCGCTCGGGTGCGGCCATCTCCATGCCCGGCATGATGGATACCGTCCTGAACCTCGGCATGACCGATGCGGTGCAGCAGGCGCTGGCCGATCAGACGCAGAATCCCGGCTACGCCAACGACACTCGGCAGCGTTTCGTGCACCAGTACCGCGAGACCGTGCTCGGTGACGCGAACGGCGCGGTGCCGCTGGACCCGTGGGATCAGCTGCGCGGCGCCATCGAAGCGGTGTTCCGTTCGTGGGATTCCGCCCGCGCCAAGACCTATCGCCGCAATCGCGGTGTGCCGGACACGCTCGGCACCGCGGTCACCGTGCAGGCCATGGTGTTCGGCAATCTCGACGAGCACTCCGGCACCGGCGTGCTGTTCAGCCGCAACCCCAATACCGGCGACGGTCCCGTATACGGCGAATGGCTGGTCGGCGGGCAGGGCGAGGATGTGGTCTCCGGCCGCCTCACCCCGCGGCCGCTCGACGAGCTGGCGACGACCCAGCCGCAGGTGCACGCCCGGCTGATCGCCGCCACCGAACTGCTCGAACGCGACGGCCGCGATCTGCAGGACATCGAGTTCACCGTCGAATCCGGCACGCTGTGGATGCTGCAGTCGCGCTCGGCCAAACGATCCGCGCGGGCCGCGGTGCGCACCGCTGTCGCCATGGTGGCGGAGGGTTTGATCAGCGCCGACGAGGCCCTCGATCGCATCACGCCCGATCAGGTGCGCGAGGTGCTGCGCCCGGCGTCCGGCGTGACCACCGGGCAGGAACCGCTCGCCCGTGGCGAATCGGCCTGTCCCGGACTGGCTTCCGGTGTGGTCGTCACCGATCCGGATGAGGCCGAAGCGCGTGCGGAGGCCGGTGAGGACGTCATTCTGGTGCGCCCCACCACCAGCCCCGACGATCTGCACGGCATGATCGCCGCCCGCGCCATTGTCACCGAATTGGGCGGCACCACCTCGCATGCCGCACTCGTGAGCCGCGAACTCGGCCGCCCCTGCGTGGTCGGCTGCGGCCCCGGCGTGGTCGCGGCCCTGGTCGGCCGGACCGTCACCGTCGACGGCGGCGCCGGACTGGTGCTGGCGGGCGAGATCGTCGCCAAACCGGTCGAGCAGATCATTCTCGACGATGTCGCGCAGCTGGCCCAGTGGGCGGGTGCGGAGCCCTCGCAGCTGGTGGAACGGCTGGAAGAACGCACCGCTGCTCCGGAAAGCACTGAGCAGGAAGAGGTTTCAGTGGACAGTCCTCTCACCGAACTGGCACTGCTGCGGCTGGTCGGCATCAAGGGCCGGGTGAACGCCGACAATCTGGCGCTCAGTCTCGGCGCGGATGCGGGCGAAATCGCCACGCACTGTGAGGGTCTGGTGACCGCAGGGGTCTGCGCCACCACCCCCGCCGGTTTCCGGCTCACCCCCGAGGGCCGTGCCCGGCTGGAGCAGCTGCTCACCGAGGAGCGCGCCACCGTGGACGCCGCCGCGCTCACGGCCGCGTACGACGAGTTCTGCGTCTACAACGCCGATCTCAAGGTCATCATCACCGACTGGCAGATGAAGGATCCGGCCACCGTCAACGACCATGCCGACGCCGACTACGACGGTGCGGTCCTGGGTCGTCTCACCGACACGCACCAGCGCCTGCGCCCCCTGGTGCAGCGCCTGGGCGCCCTGGCTCCCCGCCTGGTCCGCTACACCGACCGCCTCGACCGTGCCGTCGAGCGCATTGCCGAGGGCGACCACACCTACGTGGCCCGCCCCATCATGGACAGCTACCACACCGTCTGGTTCGAACTCCACGAGGATTTGATCGGACTGTGCGGCCTCACCCGCGCCGAAGAGGCAGCAGCCGGCCGTGCCCACTGATCCGGCGGTGTCTCCCAGTCGTTCAACAGCCCTCGCCGCGCAGCGCTGGATCGATTTCGCCGAGATCGACAATGTTCGTGATCTCGGCGGCCTGCCCGTCACCGGCGGCGGCACAACGCGTTTCGGCATGGTGTTCCGCTCCAGCACACTGCAGCAGGCCACCTGCGAGGATCTGACGCAGCTGCTGGAACCGCTCGGCCTGCGCACGGTCATCGACCTGCGCCTGCCGGACGAGGTGGAACGCGAGGGCTACGGGCTGTTCGCCGATGCGGCCGTCCACATCGCCAACCTGCCGATCCGTAAGTCGGCGCAGTCGTCGCTGGCCGCAAGGGATCTGGTGCCCGATAAGACCCGGGTGGATCTGACCGACCTCTACGGCCAGCTGCTGGCGGGCAGCGGTGAGCACATTGTGGAGGCGGTCCGGCTGATCATCGATCCGGCACGCCGTTCGGTCCTGTTCCACTGTGCCGCAGGCAAAGACCGCACCGGCGTGCTCGCCGCGATCCTGCTGGACGCGGTCGGAGTCACGGCCGAGGCCATTGCCGACGACTACGAGATCACCAACCAGCGTATGCAGCGAGTCCGCGACCGCCTGGACGCACTGCCCTCGTATGCCGGTCTGCCGCAGGCGAATACCGGCATTCTCGCCATCAGTGCCGACGTCATGCTCCGCTTCCTGGAGAACCTGCACGCCGAACATGGCGGCGCGGGCACGTGGCTGCTCGCCCAGGGCCTTTCCGAAGCGGAACTGAGCCGGTTGCGCGACGTGCTGGTCGAACAACCTGCCCGGTAGTACCGCCGGTCAATACACGGTCCCCATCGCGGACCGCACCTCGTCGAGGGTGCGGTCCGCGATCTCGTTCGCACGCCGATTTCCCTCGCGCAGCACCGTATGCGCGAAATCCGGATCCCGCGCCAGTGCGGCACGGCGGCGGCGATGGCCGGCGAAACGGTCGTTCACCGCATCGGCGGTGAGCTTTTTGAGCGCCCCCGCGCCGCTGTCGCCGATTCGATCCGCCAGCACCTTCTCATCGACGCCGGTGCACAGGGCGGCGGTGGTCAGCAGGGCGGAGACGCCCGGCCGCAGCTCCGGATCGAAGCTGATCCGCCGCTCCGAATCCGTGGGCGCGCGCCGGATGAGCGCCGCCGTCTCATCCGCGGTCATGGCCAGCGTGATCGCATTCCCGTAGCTCTTGGACATCTTCCGCCCGTCCAGCCCCGGCACCTCCGGAGCCGGGGTCAGCAGGGCCTCCGGTTCCGGAAAGACCTGCCCGTAGCGCTCATTGAACCGCCGCGCGATCACTCTGGTCAGTTCGACATGGGGCAGATTGTCCTTGCCCACCGGCACCAGATTGCCCTTGCAGAACAGAATGTCGGCGGCCTGATGCACCGGATAGGTCAGCAGCAGCCCGCTCAAAGCCCTACCGGCAGCGGCATGTTCGGCCTTCACCGTCGGATTGCGATGCAGCTCGGCCTCGGTCACCAGGCTGAGGAACGGCAGCATGAGCTGATTGAGCGCCGGTACCGCCGAATGCGTGAAGATCGTCGCCCGGCTCGGGTCGATGCCCGCGGCCACATAGTCCAGCACCGCGTGAAAAACGTTGTCCCGCACCGGACCCAGGCCGTCCCGATCGGTGATCACCTGATAATCGGCGAGAATGACAAAGGTCTCCACCCCGAGATCGTGCAGTCGCACCCGCTCGGAAATCGTGCCGAAGTAATGCCCCAAATGGAGCTGCCCCGTAGGCCGCTCCCCGGTGAGCACCCGGTACCGCCCAGGATTTTCCGCGATATCGGCGCCGAGCCGATCACTGCGCTCCCGTGTAGCCGAAAAAGAATCCATCGCACAGTTCCTATCGCTGAGGGACTGCACGAACCTCGTTCCGCATCACGGAACCCACAGGCTGCGTACAGCCCGTGAACATGATCAGTCGGGCTGCGGTCGCAGCCACCACCATGCCTGTCGGAGGTTCATCACCCCGCCACAATATCAACCCGCCCACCTGCGGGGCGAAAGTATTTCCACCACAGCGCCACCCGTGCGCCCCGGCGCGGCCATAACCAGTCCAGTCTCGGGCACCTGCTGGGTCAGGGGCGGTTGATGAGGATTTTGATGTCCTCGCCAGGGGCCATGAGGGAAAGCAGCCGTTCGGCTTCGGTATGGATGGCGGCCTCATCGGCGGTGGCGAGGGGATGCCACGGGGTGATGTGGAGGGCGGTGCCGGTGCGGGACCACTGGCCGTGGACGAACCCGTCGACCAGGTACATCGGGACGCCGCCGGAGGCGACCTTGGCAATGCGGGCCCGGTCTTCGTCGCTGATCACGCGGGTGCGGTCGTGGTGGCCGAGCAGGGCGTTGTCGAAGGCGGGGAGGAGGCGGACCGGGGCGGGCAGATCGGGGTCGGCCAGGGCCGCGTCGGGGAGGTCGAAGAGTTCTCGGCCGGATTCGTCGCGGTAGACCCGCAGTTGGGGACGCAGGCGTGCGACGACCTCGGCGAGGCGGGTGGTTCCGGCCCATGCCTGGATGTCCGCGACGGTGGCCGGGCCGAATGCTCCCAGGTAGCGAAGGACCATGGTCTCCGGCTGCGGCGATTCCGCGAGGGGCGCGCCCAGCCATTCGTCCGCGAGGGTGACCGCGACGCGGCGATTGCGCCACGCGCCCCACACCCCCGCCTCGGGATTGTGCACCACCGCCAGCATGACACCGAGCGCCTGGGCGAGCCTGCCGGGATGCGGGCTCGGGAAGCGATCCGCGAGCATCCGCCCGAGCTCGGTGCGGGTCAGCGTCCGGCCGGTGAGCAGTTCCTTTCCAGCAGTGGCGAATTCAACCGGATCAACCCCGCCGATCGCCTCCCGGAAGTAGGCCGCCTGCAATGCTGCCTCGATCACCGGCCGCACCGTCGGATACAACCAGCGATAGTCGGCGGCGTCGGCCAGATGTACGGTGCGGCGAATCATGGTGGACCGCACCACACTTCGATCGTGCAGCAGCGCGGCGAGCTCTTCGTGCCGGAAATCGGTCAGCCGAGTCCACAACCCGACGTACGGCCAATTCGCCTCCTGCCCCTGCACCGCGATCAGATGGCGGATGAGATCGCCCGCGGGCATCGAAACCCGTTCGGCCAGCATCTGGCGCACGAGCAGGGTCCGATTCAGCTGGCGCAGCGATATTTCCGTCATGAACACAGTGTCGATCAGAAGTAGGACAGTTTCTGTCCTAGCTTGCGCGGCGGTGTCGTTCCGCTCGATACCCGGCCGAAATCGCTGTCCGGGCGGCGCCGATCGCGCACACTCGGGAGATGAGCGGGTCGGTGACTGCGGGGGCGTTTGCGCGGGTGTTCGAGCCGCGGGGGGAGGGTGGGCGGTGGTATGTCAACGACCACACGGTGATTCGGGCGGGGGACGGGCAGTGGCATCTGTTCGGGATTACGCATCGGGAGCCGGCGGATCCGTTCGATGAGACGGTGTTCGGGCATGCCACCGCGGCGGAATTGGGCGGGCCCTGGGTGCAGGAAGCGCCTGCCTTGACGGTGGACCGGGAGTCGGGGGAGACGCATCTGTGGGCGCCGTTCGTGGTGGCGGAGGGGGCGCGGTATTTCATGTTCTACGACGGGGGCGGGGCGGATCGGACGGCTACCGGAATGTATCTGGCCACCTCGACGGATCTGTTCGAGTGGACCCGGCATCCCGGCGGGCCCTTGTTCCGGGACGGGTATGACGCCCGTGATCCGATGGTGCTGCGTATCGGGGAGTGGTGGGTTATGTACTACTGCGCCACCAGTACTCGCGCGGGCGGCAATCATGTGGTCGCCTACCGGACGAGTTCGGATCTGGTGCGGTGGGGCCCGCGTCGAATCGCCTATACCGATCCGACCGCCGGAACCGAGGCGGGCAATACCGAATCGCCGTTCGTCGTACCGCACGGCGGTTACTGGTACCTGTTCATCGGCCCGCGCCCGGAGTACGTCGGCACCGAGATCTTTCGCAGTACAGACCCTTTTCACTTCCGGCCGCAGGACCGCGTCGGCCATATCGCCGCGCATGCCGCGGAGGTGGTGGCGGACGGGGATTCGTGCTGGATCACCGCCGCCGGCTGGGGGCAGGGCGGAGTCCGGCTGGCTCCCTTGCACTTCCCGGGCTGAGGTCGATCTTCCTCATTCGGGCGTGCCCGACGCGGCGAACTGGGATTCTGGAGTACGAGTCGAGAGTCCACCCACGGTCGGGAGGCAAGGCAATGGCCCGGATCGGCGTTATCAGTATTTCCGATGGCCGTGACTACGTGCACGGGGGAATTGTCGGATTCATTCGTACAGTGGAAGATCGGCTCGTCGCCGCATTGACCGCGGCCGGTCACACGGTAGTGCGCGGGCGCGAACCGGTGGCGAGCAATCAGCAGGCCGTCGCGGTGGCGCGGCGGGTACAGGCCGCCGGGGTGGATCTCACGGTGCTGCACTATGCGGTGTGGGCCTTTCCGCACTTCACCATGCTGGCCGCGGGACAGCTGACGAGTCCGATACTGCTGCTGTCGAATATCGATCCGGTGCAGCCCGGCATGGTGGGCATGCTGGCGGCGGGCGGTGCGCTCGATCAGATCGGGCGCGAGCACGCCCGGCTCTGGGGTGATCCCGCGGACCGGGAACTGATCGAGGCCATCGGGGTGCGGGCGCGCGCCGCCGCCGCGGTGGGGAGTCTGCGGGGCAGTACCTTCGGGCGGATCGGCGGGCGGCCGATGGGCATGAATACCGCGGTGGCCAATACCGACCAGTGGCAGCACACCTTCGGGATCGATGTGGAGGAGATCGATCAGTGGGAGATCGTGCGGCGCGCCGAGCTGGCCGATGCGGGGGAGGCCAAGGGCGCCCGAGAGTGGTTGGAACGCAATACCGCCGGGGTGCACTACGACGGCCGCATACTGACGCCGGAACTGCTGGAGCGGCAGATCTGCTCCTATCTGGCCATGCGCGACCTGATCGCGGAATGGCATCTGGACTTCTCCGGCATCAAGGGCCAGCCGGAACTGACCCAGTACTTCGCCACCATGGACATCACCGAGGCCTTTCTCAACGACCCGTACGACTGGAACGGGCCGAAACAGCCGCACGTCTGCGCCACCGAGGCGGATATGGACGGCGCGCTCACCATGCAGCTGCTCAAGCAGATCTCCGGCACCCCGGTGCTTTTCGCCGATGTCCGGCACTATCACGCCGACCGTGATATCTGGGATCTGTGCAATTCCGGGCAGCACGCCACCTGGTTCGCGGCCCGCAGCGACGATCCCGCCGAGAACCTCGCTCGTGTTCACCTCTATCCGGAGGTGTTCTTCTTCCCCGCCGGTGGTGCGTCGGTGCATCATCTGGCCGCGCCCGGGCAGATGACATTCGCCCGGCTCACCCGTAAGAACGGTGCGTACCGAATGCAGTTGATGCTCGGGGATTTCGAGACCTACGACGATGCCACCAATGAGGCGCTCATGAATCAGTCCACCCGGGAATGGCCGCACGCCTTCGCCCGCCTGGATGCCGAGGCCCCGGATTTCCTGTCCCGCTTCGGCGCCAACCACATTCACGCCGTCCCCGGTGACCGCAGACCCGAGGTGCGGGCCGCCTGCGAGCTACTCGACGTCACCCTCGACGAGTTCAGCAGGGCGAGCTGACATGCTGCTCGGCATCGATATCGGAACCTCCGGATCCAAGGGTGTGCTCGTCGATCACCACGGCATGGTGGATATGAGAGCAGAACGGCCGCACCGGGTCTCGACTCCGCGCCCCGGCTGGGTGGAGCACGATGCGGAGAAGGTGTGGTGGGCGGATTTCGTCGGCATCGCCCGGGAGCTGGTGGCTGCCGCGGACGGCGCGCCCCTCGAGGCGCTCGCGGTGAGCGGGATCGGGCCGTGCCTGCTGCCCGCCGACGCCGACGGCCGGCCGCTGCGGCCCGCCATCCTGTACGGCGTCGATACCCGCGCCGGGATCGAAATCGAGGAACTGACCGCCGAATTGGGCGCGGACACCGTGCTGGAGCGCTCGGGTTCCCCGCTCACCAGTCAGGCGGTCGGCCCGAAACTACGCTGGCTGGCCCGGCACGAGCCGCAGGTCTGGAAAGAGACCCGAATGCTGTTGATGGCCAGCTCCTTTCTGGTCCATCGCCTCACCGGCCGCTATGTGCTCGATCATCAGTCCGCCAGTCAGTGCGTGCCCATGTACGACCTCATGGCCCAGACCTGGGCGACCGATTGGGCCGGTTCGGTGGCGCCCGGCCTGCCGCTGCCCGAATTGGCCTGGCCCACAGAGATAGTCGGTCACGTGACGCCGGAAGCCGCTGCGGCGACCGGCCTTCCGGTGGGTCTGCCCGTCACCACCGGCACCATCGACGCCTGGGCCGAGGCCGCCGGTGTCGGCGTCCGGGAACCGGGCGACGTCATGATCATGTACGGCACCACCCTGTTCCTCACCCAGGTGCTCACGCATCCGCATCCGCACTCCGGCCTCTGGACCACCTGCGGAACCTGGCCCGGCACATACACATCCGCCGCGGGCATGGCGACCTCGGGCGCGATCACCGATTGGCTGCGCGCACTGACCGGCAGCGATTTCGGCGATCTGCTCGACGAGGCCGCCGACGTTCCGCCCGGCAGCCGCGGCCTGCTGGTGCTGCCCTACTTCGCGGGGGAGCGCACGCCCCTCTTCGACGCCGACGCCCGCGGCGTGATCGCCGGATTGACCCTCACCCACCAGCGCGCCGATATCTACCGTGCGGTTCTGGAGGGCATCGGCTACGGCGTCCGTCACAATCTCGAAGTCATGGCCGCCGCGGGCGGTGAGGCGCGTCGCCTCATCGCGGTCGGCGGGGGCACCAAGGGCGGCCTGTGGACCCAGATCGTCTCCGATATCACCGGCCTCCCACAGCAACTGCCCGCCGACACCATCGGCGCGGCCCTCGGCGACGCCCTTCTCGCCGCCGAAGCCATCGGCCTGGACACCTCCACCTGGAACCCGCTCACCACCACTATCGACCCCAACCCGTCCCGCACCGTCCACTACACCCCCTACTACCGCCACTACCGCTCCCTCTACGAATCCACCCGCACCACAGCCCACTTCCTGGCAGCAGAACAGCACCGCGCCGCCTCCCGCGACTGACGGGGGGAGGAGGGGTGCCGCCAGCCCTACCGGCGGGTATGTGCCGGTTGCCCGGCAATCGCGGAACCCGGGACAATCCGGACTTCAGGTGGTATTACTTTCGCGTGGCATGGACGTTGCGGCTCAGCGAGCACGAAGAGGCTGCGCTGTGCGCGCAGGCGGTACTGGAGGGGCGGTCGAAGCAGGAGATCACCCGGGATGCGCTGCGCACCTATCTGGAGCGTCATCGCGCCTGGGAGGGCTTCCTGTCCGACGATACGGTCGTCTACGGGTAGTAGCCGTCACGAATGCGGGCGTAGCGCTCGCGAATCGCCACGCCGACTCCGGGCGCGACGGGATGGAATTCCGTCGGCGCCAATGTCGGCCAGCGCGGCGGTCTCGTCCCGCCCCGCAGCGCCCACGCGGCCTGCCGGGCCGCCCCGAGCGCCACGTACTCGCTCGGATTCGGCACCGAGACAGTCTGTCCGAAGATGGTCGCCGCCGCATGCGCGATGAGCCGTGACCGCGCCGCCCCGCCGATGAGCAGAATCCGGCTCGGCGTGGTCGGCAGGCGGTCGAACGCCTCGGCGATATTGCAGAGCATGCCCTCGATCGCCGCCCGCGCCAGATGATGCGGGCGCATGGTCTCCGGGCGCAGGCCGTGCAGACTTCCGGTGGCATGCGGCAGATTCGGCGTGCGCTCCCCGGCGAGATAGGGCAGCAGCGTCAATCCGTCGGCGCCCGGCGGTGATTGCGCGGCCAGCACCTCCAGCCCGGACAGATCCGTGCCGAGCAGGGTCGCGGTGGCATCGAGCACGCGTGAGGCGTTCAGCGTGCACACCAGGGGCAGGAACGCCCCCGTGGCATCGGCGAAACCATTGACCGCCCCGGAGGCGTCGGCACTGGGACGCCCCGAGCGGGTGAAGACCGTCCCGCTGGTGCCCAGCGACACCACCACATCACCGTCCCCGATGCCCAAACCGAGTGCGGCCGCGGCATTGTCACCGGTTCCGGCCGCCACCAGCCGCCCGCCCGGCGTGCGCCCCGCCACCTCCGCCGGATTCAGCACCCGCGGCAGCGCCGGGGTGCGGCCGCGGAAGGCCAGCGACAGCAGATCGGTGCGATAGTGCCCGGAGGCGGGCGACCAGTATCCGGTGCCCGAGGCATCACCGCGGTCGGTGGTGGTCTCGTCGTGCGGATCACCGCCGCGCAGTTGCCAGGTGAGGTAGTCGTGCGGCAGCAGCACCCGCACGGTGCGGTCGGCGAGCTGCGGTTCGTGATCGGCGAACCAGCGCAGTTTGGCGACGGTATGCGCCGCGAGCGGCACACTGCCGACCGCATCGGCCCACGCCTGCGGGCCGCCGAGTTCGGCGACCAACTGGGTCGCCGCCTCCGCCGAGCGAGTGTCGTTCCACATCAGCGCGTCTCGCACCGGCTGACCGGCGGCGTCCAGCGCCACCAGCCCGTGCTGCTGGCCCGCGACGGCAATGGCCTCGACATCCCGCATCATTCGATCGCAGGCCTGTCTCAGCGCATCCCACCAGATCGACGGCGCGACCTCCGTGCCGTCCGGATGCGGTATCTGGCGCTGCCGCAGGACCGTTCCGGTATCGGCGTCGCACACCACCAGCTTGCAGGATTGAGTCGAAGAATCCACTCCGGCAACGACCGTCATTGGCCTGCCCGTCTCTAGCGTGCCGTGACCCGTCCGGGCCGCAGCTGGATTTTGCGGCCGGTGCCCGCGCGGAAAGTGCGCAGGGCATCACCGAATTCACCGAGCGCGAAATCGTGGGTGATCATGGTGTCGGCATCGATGACGCCTTCGCCCATCAGATCCACGGCTCGCCCGAAACTGTGCAGGACCGCCATCGAACCGACAATGGTGATCTCGTCGTTGTAGATGCGGAAGGGTGAGATGGCCGCGCGCGCCTCCGCCGGCGCGACGCCGAATTGCTGATAGGTGCCGCCGCGCCGAACCCGCGACAGCCCGTCCTCGATGGCCGGAATCGTTCCGCTGCAATCGATGACGATCTCCCAGCCCTCGGGCCGGTCCATATCGTCGGCGGCGACGGTGGCCGCGTCCGCGCCGAGCATGCGCGCGACCGCCAGCCGATCGGGATTGGTGTCCACCACCGATACCGAGGCCGCACCGGCCGCACTGGCCAATTGCAGCATGAGCAGCCCCATGGTGCCCGCACCGTAGATCAGATAGTGCGCCCCGAGTTGCCGCGGCAGCACATCGAATCCGTGCACGGCGCACGAGAGCGGTTCCACCAGAGCGCCGTGCACGGCCGAGAGATGCCCGGGGAGCCGATAACAGTTGGCGGCCGGGACTTTCACGAACTCGGCCATGGCCCCGTCGACGGTATCGCCGATGGCGCCCCAGTTCTCACACAGATTCCCGCGCCCGATCGCGCAGTAATGACAGCGGCCGCAGAACAGCGAGGGATCGACGGCCACCCGATCACCCACCCGGACCCCGGCGGCATCGGCGCCGAGAGCCACGATCTCCCCGGCGAATTCGTGACCCGGGATGATCGGATAGGGCGTGGGCGGGAATTCACCCTCGACAATATGTATATCCGTGCCACAAATTCCGACCGCGTCGACCCGCACCACCGCTTCCCCCGCCCCCGGCGTGGGATCCGGCACCGTATCGACCGAGAACTGTCCAGGCTTCTCGACAACCAGCGCTCGCATACAAATACCATGCACCCGAACGTGGTTCACCAAGTGCGTTTTACCCAATAGAAATCACAACGGTGATGTTCCCCGGTCCTGTTCGCGGAGTGCATTAGGGGAGCGGGGTGCTCGCCGGGTGTGATTGATACCAAAACGCGGTAGTCGCGACATGCGCGTGTTCGAGCGGAAGATAGTGCCCGTCCTCGCGCCAGCCGAGCGCCTGGATGGTGGCGCTCAGACTGTGGTCGAAACAGATCGGATCCGGAATGTGCCAGCGGTACATGCCGAATCGCTGCTGCGGTTCGTAGATCCGCTCGCGCGGCTGCACCTGCACCAGCCCCAGATAAGGCGTCGAGTACGGCAGTTGCATACCGCCCAGATCGAAATTCCAGGCGCCGCCGAAATAGTCCTCGGTCCCGGTGCCGCAGATGGTCGGGAATTCGGTGTCATCGTCCAGATAGAACTTGAGCTCACCCTCACCCCACCAGCCGAGGGCCCGCGGTTCGATCGCCAAATAGGTGCCCACATAGCGGCCCGGCCCGCCGGTTACTTCGACGAGTGGATGGACGGCGGGGGAGCCGAGCGGATCACTGCAGCGCCAGCAGGCATGCAGATATCCGGATGTTTCCGGCACATCCTCTTCGGTATAGGTGATCTGGTAGTAGACCGGCGCGGCGCGCTCGGCGCCATTGTGCAGGGTGATGAGCGCATGCGTACCGAACGGCATGGGCCAGTAGCTGTTCAGCCCGCCCGCCGGCGCGACCACCACCATCTGTGAATTGACCAGCGCCAGTTGGTCCCAGCCATTGCAGAAGAAGTCGCCCAGGGGCACCGCGACGGCGGGTTCGGGCGCGCCGTCCCAGTACATCTGCAGGGTGAAGTGCTGCAGCAGACTGCGATCGGTGGTGAGCCAGAAATGCCGGATCACCCCGGGGCCGGCGATATCGGCGAGGGTGATCGTCTGCCCGGGTTCCAGATCGATCGACGGCGACACCTTCCAGCCGCGGCCGAGTCCCGCGGCCGCGAACGCCCCGGTCCCGGCGATGGCCCGCCCGCCCGCCCCGGGCGCGCCGGTGGGGTTCTCCGGACTGATCGAGCGGGTGCGCCGCCCGTCGAGATGCCAGATCTCCTGCACCATGCGAATTTTCGCACGGTGCCGCCCGGCGTGTCCCCGACATGCCGCAACGGGGTGGTCCCGGAACGCGAAATGCCGGCGTCCTCCCACACGGGGCGCCGGCATTTCAGAGCGTTACTTCAGACGGTCGGTATTAGCTGCCGAACGATCCGGTGGAGATGCCACCGGTCTTGATCAGCTTGTCCTGCAGCGCCTTGTAGGTGCCGGCATCGATGCCCAGCTTCTGCGTGATGTAGTTCGACACCGAGCCGGAGGCCGCCGTGGCCGCGGCGAAGGCCGCGTCCAGGTAGTCCTGCTGCACACCCAGCACCGGACCGAACAGTGACGGATCGGTCACCAGGCCCCGGGCCACCAGCGCATCGAGGGTGGCCTTGTTGCTGGCCGCCAGACGATCGTTGGACGCCAGGTAGTTCGCATTGATCTGGCTCTGCGGCGTGCCCAGGATGGTCATCAGGAACGCGGTCATCATGCCGGTGCGATCCTTGCCCGCGGTGCAGTGGTACAGCACCGCGCCGGAGGAGTTGGCGATCTCCTTGAGCGCCGCGCCGAACTGACCCTGCGAGGTCGGATCATTGACAACCCAAGAGTAGTAGTCGCGCATGTACTGCGCGCCCTTGCCGTCGCCCAGCGCCGCCTGCTGCGCGGCCGGGCCGCCCTGCACGAGCTTGCCGAAGAACACGTAGAAATCGTTGCTCGGATCGTAGATCGGCAGCTGCACGGTCTTGATCGAGGCCGGCACCTTGTCCGGGCTGGCGGCCCGCTCGGTGGGGCTGCGGAAATCGATGATCTCGGTGACGCCCGCGGCGGTCAGCGTCTGCTGATCGGCATCGGTCAGATTGTTGAGTGCGTCGGTGCGGTACACCAGACCGGACTTGATGGTCCCGTTCTGCGCCGTAACCCCGCCGATATCACGGGCATTAGGTGCACCTGCGAGCTTGAAGTCCGCGCCGATCGGAGCCTGGTGCAGGATCGAGATATTCGGGGCGGCGAGCGCGGGGGTGATCCCCGCCGCCGGAAGTACGGCGATGAGCGCGGCGGTTACACCGGTCAGTAGGGTGCCGCGTACTGCGCGCGAAATCGTCACTACAGGTATTCCTTTCAATCACGAGCCGAACAGTGGGTTCCCGGCCCGGGCTTCAAGCCGGGCGGCCGAGGAGATGTCCCCGGCCGCGCGACCTTCGGGAAGCGCCCCAGCGGTCGCCGGGCGCGTCCCGCACGAAGACCCGCGGTTCGGAGCGGGCCTGTCGCGCGAAGTACGTTGTGGTGCAGTGCTATTCGACGTCCGACAGCAGTGTTATGGTGCCCGCCGCGCCGTCGACCCGGACCCGCTGTCCGTCGGCGAGGCCGGTGCTGGCGGTCTTGGTGTCCACCACGCAGGGGACGCCGAACTCGCGCGCCACAATGGCGGCATGGGAGGCGGCGCCGCCGATATCGGTGACCACCGCGCCCGCATAACCGAACATGGCGGTGTGGCCGGTATCGGTGACCGCGGCGACCAGGATGTCGCCGGGCTCGATATCGTCGTCGATCGACAGCACGCGCTTGACGGTGCCCTCGACCACGCCGGGGCTGACGCCGAGACCGGTCAGGACGCCGCCGACCGGCAGTGCGCCGGAGATCTCCTCCGGCTCCCACTCGCCATTGATCACATCGGGCATGCGGACGCCCTGGTAGCGGGTGCGCTCGGCGCGGCGGCGGGCCACGCGCTCCTGCAGATCGGCAGGCGCCCACAGGATTTCGTCGAGGGTCAGGAAGGCCGAATCCTCGATTTCGGTGAGCTTGCCGACCTTGACCAGGCGGGCCGCGCGCTCCTGGGTGGCCATGCGCAGGCCGTTGGTGACCCGCACGACGGCATCGCGAGCACGCTCGCGGTAGACGGTCGCGCCGACCGCCATCTTGGCGGTGCGGCTGGTCGGCTCGGCCACCGGTTCCCGGTGCGGCGCAGGCATTTCCGCGGCGCGACCGGCGGCGGTCACCAGCAGTTCGGGGCGATCGCCGAAGGTGGCGTTGATGAGCTCGCACTCGCCGGGTCCGCGGTGGCCGATCCGGTTCAGCTCCTCGGCGAGGGCCTTGGCGAACTCCGGCGACTTCTCCCGCGCGGCGGCGACATCACCGCTCTTGGCAATGGCCTGCAGTCCGGAGTCCTTGCGGCACAGGGCCGCCAGCCGTTCGACGGCCAGCATGGTCTTGGCCGATTCCAGGCGCTCGAGGTTGATCTTCACCTCGCCCTTGTGCGCGGCGGTCGCCGCGCCGGTCATCATGACGCCGATGGAGGCGGCCTGCCACGCCTGGTTCAGGCGGTCGCGCCACAGCAGTGCGCGGGCGTGCAGCTGCTCATCGGTGAGCTCGGAGATCTGGTCCCGGGTCAGGGTTTCCGCGTGCGAGGCGGCATTGATCAGCTCGGCGGTCTTGCGGTAGCTCAGGGCGGTGGCGCCCACGCGGCCCAGCGCCTTGAAGGTGCCCAGGCGAGCGGCGAAGCCGGTCGACATGGACGGGCGGCCCTTGGGGTGCAGCTCCACATCGCCGATCGCGCCGTAGACATCGCGGCGCACGCTCTCCTCGTCCCAGCCGGGCATGTTCTCCGCGGAGAACACGCCGATGGACGCGTTGATGTACATGTGATGGCCCATGACGCCGGTGACGCGGGAGACCCAGTGCTCCAGCGCGATTCCCTCGATGGCAATCATATGGCCCATGGCCTCGTTGCCGAGCCGGATCGCACCCGCCTGCAGATCGATGGTCAGCGGAGTGAGCGGGCCGGGCAGCGCCTCGGAGGTATTGGTCGCGGTGAACACCGGAATGCGATCGTCGAGCAGATCGTCGAATTCGCCCTGAAGTCCTTCGGGCGCAGACGCTTTCAGCGTGTACCCGTCGGAGGTCGGCGCGTTCTGCGGCACCACGTGCGAGGGCAGCGGGATCGCGCCGCCGCGAGTGCGCAGACCGGAGCCGTCGGCCTTGCGGCCGTGCAGACCGCGCACCACATCGGCGACGGTTTCGCGGGCGGTCCAGCCGTAGCGGAAGCCCCACTCCTCGCGGGCGGCGGCGGTGTCGACCTGAGCGCCGTTCGGGGACGAACGATGCAGCCACGCAGCGTATTTGATGCCCGCGTCCTTCAGCGCGCGGCGCATGTCGTCGCCGGAGACCTCGCCGGGGGCGGCCAGGCCCACCGCGCCGCTGCGCTGCGAGAGCGCGGCCAGCACGAGGAAGCGCTCGAGATCGTCGTAGTGCAGCACCTGCAGGGCGGCATTGCCGCGCGCGCCGGCCAGATTCTCCAGCGTGCGCCAGCTGCCGCTGTCGATGCGGCGGCCGGCGACCAGTGCGGTGCGCACGATGAGCGCATCGACGCCACTGCTCGCCACAATGCGTTCGGTTGTCGAATCCGTGCCTGCCGCAACGGGAACCACCAGTCGCGCACCGGCTTCACGAGCTGCCGAGACGATCGCGGCGATCGCGCGCCCGGCCAGATGCACCACGACCTCCACGCCCGCGACGGCCCGGGCGCAGACCTGCGCATCGGACAGATCGCCGACGGTGACCACAACGCGCGGATCGACCAGACGATTGCGTTGCCGGTCCAGGCCGACGACCTCGTGCCCGGCCGCCAGCAGCATGCGCGCCACGGAACGTCCGCTGGGCTCGGTGACTCCGGTGACCAGAATCCGCATTGACTCTCCTCCTTGAAAGGCGACCCCAACCACAGTGACGCCGTTCACACACCATCCCCAGTGCGCTGCCCGGGGACCGGTCACAGTCCCGGTCAACGGGATCGGAGAGTCGGTGAGCAAGATGGGGCGCTATGCCCCGCCGGTGCCAGCGGGCACCGTGCAGGCATGACAGCGCGGAATTCGGTGACGCCACGGGCGGCCGGCGAGGTGAGCCACTACGACATCGACACCGATGTGGTGATCGTCGGTTACGGTGCGGCGGGTGCGGCGGCCGCCTTCGAGGCCGCTCACACCGGGGCCAAGGTCCTGGTGCTGGACCGTTCGGGCGGACCCGGCGGCGCGTCGGCCATGTCCGGCGGCGAGATCTACCTCGGCGGCGGCACCCCGGTCCAGGTGGCCTGCGGGTTCGACGACACCCCCGAGGATATGGTGGCCTTCCTGACGGCGGCCATGGGCGCGGGCGCGGATATCGCCAAGATCGAGGAGTACAGCGCGGGCAGCGTGGAGCACTTCCACTGGCTGGTCGACCGGGGTGTGCCGTTCAAGCCGACCCTGTGGGACGCGCCGACCTGGGTGCCGCCGACCGATGACGGGCTCATGTGGCTGGGCGAGAACAGCTGGCCCTTCACCGAACTGGCCAAGCCCGCCCCGCGCGGGCACCGGCCGACCGCCAATGACTTCGGCGGCAAGCTGCTGATGGAATGCCTGTCGGGTGCGGCCGAATCCGCCGGTGCCACAGCGCTGTTCGATATGTACGTCACCACGCTGATCGTCTCGGACGACAACATGGTGGTGGGAGTTGTTGCGCGGCAATACGGTAAGGAGATCGTCATCCGCGCCCGCCGCGGCGTGGTGCTCACCACCGGCGGATTCGTCGACAATGACGCCATGCTCGCCGCGCACGCCCCGGAACTGCTCGGCCACACCAAGGTCAGTGCGGGCACTGATGACGGCAGTGGCATCCGCATGGCGCAGGCGCTCGGCGCGGGGGTCCGGCACATGTCCTCCGGCCAGGTGGGCATATCCCTCATCCCCGGTCTGGCCGCGCGCGGCATGGTCGTGAATGCCCGCGGCCAGCGCTTCATGAACGAGGACACCTATCCCGGCCGCATCGGCCAGGCCGCGCTGTACCGCCAGAACATGGGCGGCAGCTGGGCGGGTGATGACACCGCCCTGTGGGTCGTCGTCGACGAGGCGGGTTTCGAGGACGTCCCCGAACCCCAGCGCTGGGGCGTCCAGCCCACCCACGTCGCCGAAACCGCCGAAGAGCTCGAACAACTCACCGGCCTGCCCACCGGATCACTGGCCGGCACCGTCCGCCGCTACAACGAATTCGCCACCGCCGGAGCCGATCTCGACCTCCACAAGGCCGCCCGCTGGCTCCGTCCCCTGACCGCTCCCCTGGCCGCCATCGACGTCAAAGCCGGCATCCGCCCACCCGCCGAAGCGGGCGACCGCCGCGGCACCGGCGCCTCCGTCTTCACCCTCGGCGGCCTCCACACCGACCTCGACGGCCACGTCCTCACCCTCGACAACACCCGCATCCCCGGCCTCTTCGCCGCCGGCCGCGCCACCAACGGCCTCCACGGCATCGGCTACATCTCCGGCACCTCCCTCGGCGACGGCACCTTCTTCGGCCGCCGCGCCGGAACCTCCGCCGCCCGCACCGAATAACCGGTCACCACACAGCCCGTCTCGCAGCCGCACAGCCCTGATGGAGCCTGTGCGGCTGAGACAAAGACTGTGCGGTCGATGAGCGGCGCGTCGGCCGGCTCGACGCGCCGTGTTCGCGCGCTGTGCCGCGACTGAGCCTCTCGCGCAGCCGGCCTCTGATCGTCACGGCCTTCGCAAAGGCTGTGCGGCTCAGGTGGCAGCTCTTCCATCGAAAGAAGCAGCGTCAGGTGCCGGGTCGCGCTGCCCGCCGATGCGGAGCAGGCACGGGCTGCGCTCGAATCGCTGCCCGGCTGGGTGGGGGCGTGTGCGTGTCGCGGGCGAGGTGGTGGCTAACTGCGGGCGACACTCGGGATATGACGGGTGAGCCACCACGTGGGCGGTCTTTCGGAGCGCGGGTTGCTGAGGCATTGCGGGCTGCTGATCGGGCGGTGCGGCCGAATTATGTGGGGGTGGTGGTCGGGGCGATCTTTTTCGCCTGGTCGGTGTCGCCGTCGCTGGTGCCCAGGGAGTGGATGTTTCAGGGGCTGGTGAGTGGGATCAGCGCGGTGATCGGGTACGGGGTGGGGTGTGTGCTGGAGTGGGTGGTGCGGCGGTGGGTGTGGCCGCTGCTGCCGGAGCCGGCGACCGGGTGGCTGCTGCGCTGGCGGCTGTCGGACCGGGCTCGGGAGATCACCAAGCTGGTGATCATGGTGGGTGCGGCGGTCGGGGCGGCCGCGATTCTGGCGCGGTCGGCGCGGTGGCAGCGCGATCTGGAAGTGCTCATGGGAATGAAGCCGACGACCACCTCCAGCTATCTGCGGGCGGAATTGCTGGCGGCGGCGACGGTGGCGCTGGTGATCGGGGCCTACCGCGCGGTGCGGTGGTTGCTGCGCTGGATCATTCGCGTGCTCAATATCGACTGGCGGATTCCACGGGCCATCGCCGCACCGGGCGCGGTGGTCCTGGTGCTGGTGCTCGCCGTGCTGCTGTTCCAGGGTGTGCTCGCGAAAGCCTTCTTCTCCGTGGCGAATTCGGCGTTCAGCGTGCGCAACGGGCACACCTCCGCCGCGGCGGTGCAGCCGACGCTGGCCGAGCGATCCGGCAGTCCCGAATCGCTGGCTCCGTGGAAGACGCTCGGGTCGGAGGGCCGCTGGTTCGTCTCCTATGCGCCGACCGCCGAGCGGATCACACAGGTGACGGGAAGGCCTGCGCGCGAACCGATTCGCGCCTACGCCGGACTGGAGTCCGCGCCCACGGCCGAGGACGTCGCCGATCTCGTGGTGCGCGAACTCGATCGCACACACGCCTGGGAGCGACAGGTCGTCGTGGTGGTGACCACGACCGGCACGGGCTGGGTGGACTCGACCACGGCCGCGGCCATCGAGTACATGTACGGCGGAGATTCCGCCATCGCGGCGACACAGTATTCCTATCTGCCGAGCGTGCTGTCGTTCCTGTCGGACAAGCAGAAGGCCGCCGACGCCGGGCGGCTGCTGGTGCACGCGGTGCACGAGCGCTGGGCCACCCTGCCGCCGGATCATCGGCCGAAATTGCTGGTGTACGGGGAGAGTCTCGGCTCGCAGGGTTCGGAGGCGGCCTTCACCGGACTCGACGACATTCGTACCCTGGTCGACGGGGTGCTGTGGGTCGGGCCGCCGAACTCCAACCGGCTCTGGAGTCAGCTCACCGCCCGCCGCGATCCGGGTACGCCCGAAATCCTGCCCATCTACGCCGACGGCCTCATCGTCCGCTTCGCGGCTGATGCGGAGAATCTGAATCGCCCTGATCGGCAATGGATTTCGCCCCGTGTCGTCTACCTCCAGCATGCCTCGGACCCGATCGTCTGGTGGTCGCCGGATCTGCTCTTCACCCAGCCCGACTGGCTGAAGGAACCGCGCGGCTCCGATGTCTCCAAATCCATCCGCTGGTGGCCCATCGTCACCTTCTGGCAGGTGAGCGCCGATATGGCGCACGCCCAGAAGGTTCCCTCCGGCCACGGCCACCGCTACGGCACCCTGTGCCTCGACGGCTGGGTGGCCGTGGCCCAGCCCGCCGACTGGAATGCCGACCTCTCCGGACGCATTCGACAAGCCCTCGATGAGGACATCGACTGGGAATACGCGCACAAGTAGCGGGATCGGCGGCCCACACGGAGCTGTGTGCGCGCGGCTGCTCCCGCTCGGCCCAGCGCCCTCGTG
Organism: Nocardia sp. NBC_01327; assembly: GCF_035958815.1. Lineage (NCBI taxonomy): Bacteria > Bacillati > Actinomycetota > Actinomycetes > Mycobacteriales > Nocardiaceae > Nocardia > Nocardia sp. NBC_01327. The sequence goes on from NZ_CP108383.1 coordinate 2,511,541, forward strand.
CTGCCCTCCCGCTGCCGCCCCGCTGCCTGGCAGTGGGGCGGCAGCTCTCCTCTGACCGGGATGAGATTCCGTTGACCGGGACTTTTCCGGCCACCGACTGCCGCACGCCATAGCGTCGGGTGCAGGAACCACTGCACGAGGAGGAAACACCCGCATGACGAACAAGGTGCTCGATCAGGTTCGGGATCTGCTGCCCGCGATCCGGGAACGGGCGGTGCAGGCCGAACAGCAGCGGCGGGTGCCCGACGCCAGCATTGCCGAGCTGACCGAAGCCGGTGTGTTCCGCATGTTGCAGCCCAAGCGTTTCGGCGGCGCGGAGGCCTCCCCGGTGGACTTCTACCAGGTGGTGCGCGCCATCGCGACCGCTTGCCCGTCCACCGCGTGGGTGACCTCGGTGCTCGGCGCCCACCCGTGGCAGCTGGCGCTGTTCGACGATCGCGCACAGCAGGATGTGTGGGGCGAGGACCCGGACATCCGGGTGTCGTCCTCCTACGCGCCGACCGGCAAGCTGACCGCCGTCGAGGGCGGGTTCGAAATGTCCGGTCGCTGGAGCTTCTCCTCCGGCTGTGATCACGCGCAGTGGGTCTTCCTCGGCGCGCTGCTGCCCACCGACAAGGGCATGGACTACTTCACGGTGCTGGTGCCGCGCACCGACTACCGCATCGACGATGTCTGGCACGTCTCCGGACTGGCGGGCACCGGCTCCAATGACATCGTCATCGAGAAGGCCTTCGTCCCGGCCTACCGCATGTACTCCGCGACCGATCAGGCCAATCTCATCGGCCCCGGCCAGGAGGTGAATACCGCTCCGCTGTACAAGATTTCGTTCGGCAGCGTGTTCTCCAACACCATCACCGCCCCGATCATCGGCGCGGCCGAAGGTGCGTACGAGGCGCATATCGAGCGGCAGCGCGAGCGCGTGCGCCTGTCCTACGGCGGCCAGAAGGTCTCCGACGATCCGTTCGCGCATGTGCGAATCGCCCGCGCCGCCAGCGAGATCGACGCCGCCATCCTGCAGATGGAGCGCAATACCTCCGAGCAGCTGCGCTATGCCGAAGCGGGCGAGGAGATCCCGTTCGAGGTCCGCCTGCGCACCCGCCGCGATCAGGTGCGCGGCACCGAACGCGCGCTGGAGGCAATCGATCTGCTGTTCAAGAACTCCGGCGGCCACTCCATCAAGCAGCCGAACCCGATCGAGCGGCACTGGCGTGATGCGCACGCCGGCAGTGTGCACGCCATCAATGACATCGAGCGCGCGCTGGCCATGTTCGGCAAGGGCGCCATGGGCCTCGAGGTCACGGATCGGATGCTGTAAATGACTCTCACCGTGGAGAATACGGAGCGCTGGGTCACCGTCGACGGGCATAAGCTGCGCTATCACGAGGCGGGCTCCGGTGCGCCGCTGGTGCTGCTGCACGGCTCCGGCGCGGGCGTCTCGGGCTGGGCCAATTTCGGCAATAATCTGCCGGTGCTGGCCGAGCACTTCCGCTGCCTGATTCTCGATCAGCCCGGCTTCGGCGCGAGCGAACGCCCGGAGGTGTACGAGCGCAACTACCTTCGCATCGCCGCCGACGCGGTGATCGGGCTGCTGGATGAGCTCGGCATCGAAAAGGCGCACCTGCTCGGCAATTCCATGGGCGGCGGCGTGGCCGCCATGCTCGCGCTGGACCATCCGGGCCGGGTGGACCGCGTGGTGCTCATGGCGCCCGGCGGCGTGGGCGTGAATGTGCTCGGACCCGAACCGTCCGAAGGCATTCGGCGGCTGATGGAATACAACGCGGCCCCCTCCGACGAACGCGCCATGGGCTTCCTGCGCGCCATGGTGTTCAACGAGGCCACGCTCACCCCGGAACTGGTGGCGACCCGCCTCGAGGCCGCCGCCGATCTCCGCGGCCAGGCCGCCCTGCGCGATGCCTACGCCACCTTCTACAACCCGAAGTTCGCCGAACCGCTCCCGCTGTGGGCGCGGCTCAAGAGTCTGCAGCACGAGGTCCTGATGCTGTGGGGCCGCGATGACCGCGTCACCCCCGTCGAGGGCTCGCTCTTCCCGGCTCGGCAGCTGCCGAACTCGGATCTGCGCATCTTCTCCCGCTGCGGCCACTGGGTCCAGGTGGAGCGCAAGGACGCCTTCGAGCGCTCGGTGATCGACTTCCTGAACAACGGTCTGTAGGACACCGGTTCTCGCGCCCGTCCCACGCCCCGAATCCGGGCGCGGGGCGGGCGCGAAGTCGTCTGCGCAAAGTCGGTTTCGCGCCACCGCCGCCGGAGGTAGGTTCCGATGATGACGTGGACAGCGCCCGAGATCGAACGCACCCCGCAGCAGCTCGTCGGTGACGAGCGAGCCATGCTCCAGTCCCTGCTCGACCGCGGCCGCAATGTGCTGCTGTGGAAATGTCAGGGCCTCAACGGAACCCAGCTCGCGACCCGCAGCGTAGAACCCTCCTCGATGTCACTGCTCGGCCTGCTGCGGCATATGACCGAGACCGAGCGCGGCTGGTTCCGCAAGCGAGCGGCCGCCGAAGATCTCGACTACCTCTACTGCACCCTCGGCACCAACGAGGACGGCGACTTCGACGACACCGTGCCCGCCGCGGCCGAGGCGGACTACGCCCGCTACCTCGACGAAATCACCCTGTGCGACAAGGCCGTTGCCACGCTGCCCCTGGATCACACCGTCACCCATCCCCGCACCGGCACCGACCTGTCCCTGCGCTGGATCTATCTCCACATGATCGAGGAGTACGGCCGCCACGCCGGCCACGCCGACCTGCTCCGCGAACGCATCGACGGCGCCACCGGATACTGACCGGCGGCTCGTTCGAACCCTGGTCTCCCCGCAGGGTGCGATAGAGTTGCTGACTGATTGCTGTGTCATGGGCATGAGCCCGTTTCAGGATGGCTCCACGAACACGAGGAGACGGCAGGGATGCAGCAGAACAACGGCGGACCCCGAACCGGCCCGAGCAGGGCGGTGCGGCTCGAATCATTTGGCGGCCCTGAGGTACTCACCGTCCAGGACGTGCCCGAACCCCAGGCGGGCGCCGGGCAGATCCGCGTCCGGGTCGCCGCGGCCGGCTTGAACCCCATGGACTGGTTCATGACCGCGGACGCCGAGACCGCGGCGAGGTTCGGCCTGAGCCTGCCCGCCGGATTCGGCACCGATTACGCGGGGGTCGTCGACCAGGTCGGTGCGGGCGCGAGCGGTTATGCGGTCGGCGACCGGGTGTTCGGGTCGGCCCTGTCCCGAGCCGTCGCAGACTTCGTCGTGGTCGACGCGAACGGGAATATCGCGACCGGCGTCGCCCATCACACCCCGGACCGGGTCGATGATCGCACCGCCGCCACGCTCTCGATCGCGGGCAGCACCGCGTCCGCCGCTCTCGACGTCCTCGATCTCGGTCCCGAGGACACGGTGCTGATCGGCGGCGCGGGCGGCGGGGTCGGCGTATTCGCCGTCCAGCTGGCCCGCATCACGGGCGCGCGAGTCATCGGCACCGGCTCGCCGTCGACCGCGGAGTATCTGCGCAGCCTCGGCGCCGAACCGGTCGCATACGGCGACGGCCTGACCGCCCGGGTCCGCGACCTCGAGGGAGGGCCCGTCACCGCGGCATTGGACCTGCACGGGACGGACACCGTGCATGTCGCACGCGAGCTGGGAATTCCGGATCGTCGCATCTGCACAATTGCGACCGTGGTCGACGGTGTCCCGGCCGCCAATGGAGCCAATGCCGCGCCGGATGCGCTGGAGAACATCGCGCGCCTGGTCGCCTCCGACCGTCTGCACGTCCCGATCGCCGCGGCCTTCCCCATCGAAGACATCCGCGCGGCAGTCGAACTCCAGTCGGCCCGGCACGTCCGCGGCAAGGTCGTGATCGACCTCTAGGCCTAGCATCGCTGCTATGCGGTTCATCATTATCGGTGCGGGTGCGGTCGGTGGCGTCATCGGCGGGAGATTGGCTCAGGGCGGCAATGAGGTGGTGCTCGTCGCGCGCGGAGCGCATCTCACCGCTCTGCGAGAGAACGGGCTGCGGCTCGTGACCCCCAGCGGGACAGCAACACTGGCGGTGCCCGCGATCGCTGATCCTGCCGAACTCGGTGAACTTCGCGCCGATGATCTGCTGGTGCTCGCCGTGAAGTCGCAGGACACGATGGCGGCGGTGGCGCAGTGGGGCCGGGCGCCGGTGGCCGGTGGCGGCACAGCCGCGGACCGGGTTGCGCTGGTGTGCGCGCAGAACGGCGTCGAGAACGAGCGGGTCGCCCAGCGGGTCTTCCGCACTGTCTACGGGCTGTGCGTGTGGTTGCCCGCGACGCATGTGGAGCCGGGGATCGTGGTGGCGCACACCGCTCCGATGAGCGGCATCCTGACACTGGGCCGGTATCCGCACGGAAGCGACTCCGTAATAGGCGAATTCGGAAAACGGCTGGCGGCGAGCAACTTCGACGCCCCTGTGGTCGACGATGTGATGCGCTGGAAGTACGGAAAACTTCTCAACAATCTCGGCAATGCCCTGCTGGCCCTGCTCGATACCAGCACCGACCCGGCGGCGGACCTGTGGCAGGCCTGCCGGGCCGAGGGTGAGGCGGTCCTGAACAAGGCGGGTATCGCCTACAACACCGAAGCCGAACGTCAAGCGGTGCAGGGTGATCGGATGCGGATGCAGTCGATCGAGGGTGCGGCGCGGAACGGCGGCTCGACCTGGCAGAGCCTGGCCCGGGAAACCGGCTCGGTGGAGACCGACTACCTCAATGGGGAGATCGCCCTGCTCGGAAGGCTGCACGGCATAGCGACGCCGGTCAACGATCTGCTGCAGCGACTGGTCACCGAACATGCCCTCGCCCGGCGGCGACCCGGTGATCTGCCGCCGAGCCGACTGCGCGCGATGCTCGGTTGATCGGCACATCCGAAAAGTGTGAGCCGACACAGGCTCACGGCGGACATTGGTGCGACGAGACTCAGAGGGCGTGCTCGTGAGCCCAGGCGGCCACCTGGGTGCGGGAGGTGAAGCCGAGCTTGGTGAGGATGTGTTCGACGTGGGTTTCCGCGGTGCGAATGGAGATCACCAGGTCGGCGGCTATGCGCTTATTGCTGTGGCCGGCGGCGACGAGGCGGGCGACATCCTTTTCGCGGCGGGTCAGGACGCTGGTTTCCGAGGCTGCGGCGGCGGACTTGTGCACGACGCGCTTGGGTGTGGCGGGGACCGGTTCGGGGGCGGGGGCGCTGGTGCGGCCGAGGGCGTAGTCGATCGCCTCGCTGAGGGGCATATTCGCGCCCGCGCCGAAGGCGGAGCGGAAACCCTCCTCGCCCAGGGCATCTCGCACCTTCAGGCGTTCCTTGTCGCCCACGGCGACGGTAATGGTGTGCGCGAGTCGAATGGTGCTGCGCTGCAGTGATTCCGCCGCGCCCAGCAGGGTGGCCGCGCGCAGGTGGTCACCGCCGGCGGAGATCGTCCACGCCAGGCCCTCGAAGGCCGAGGACAGCCAGACGCAGCGATCGAACAGTGCGAGGGCTTCGATAGCGCGACTGTGGAATTCGGCCGAGGCCTCCAGATCGCCCAGCCGCCAGTGATCGATGCCGACCGTCCACAGCGCCAGCCCGCCCAGCAGATGCGAGCCGCTCGCGGTGGTGAGTTCCAGGAAGCGGTTCGCCAGCTCGGTGCGGCCCGGCGCCTCCAGCACCATGGCGCACATGAACGAGAAAGCGTGACTGTCCATTTCGATGGCGTGCTGGCCGTTCGCGGCCGCCAGATCGATGGATTCGCGCCCCAGTTCCAGCGACCGTTCGCGATCGCCGTCGGCGAAGGCGAGCAGCGACCGATCCAGCGCGGCCTCCGCCATGATGTCGGTATCGTCCAGCGACGCAGCCAATTCCAGGCATTCGACGACCAACCGCGCGGCCGACTCCCGGTCGCCCAGCAGCGCCGCCAGGGAGGCGGCCGAGGACAGCGCCTTGGCCCGCTCCGCCGTCGGCTCCGGATTGCGGGCCAGGGCGTCGGTGAGCCAGCGATAGCCCTCGGACAGGAACCGATTGTGCTCCCAGAACGGCCGCAGCACGGTCACCGTGGCAATGGTCTCGAGCGGGTCGTCCTCGAGCCCGGAGCGCAGTGCCGCACGCAGATTCGCGTGTTCGCGGCTCAATTCGCGGAACCAGGCCACATCCGCCGACGTCCAGTACGCGGTCTGCCCGCGCATGGCCAGATCGCGGTAGTGCGTGCGATGGCGGCCGCGCACCGCCGGTGCGTCGCCGCGCTCCCGGAGCCGGTCCGCGGCGAACTGGCGAATCGGCTCCAGCATCGAAAACCGTGCGGTATCACCGTCATAGCGCTGCATGACCACGGATTTGTCGACCAGCCCGGTGAGCGCGTCGATGAGCGATCCGGAGCCGAGCTCGCAGACCGCCTCGGCGGCCTCGATATCGAATCCGCCCGAGAACACCGAAAGCTGTTCCCACAGCCGCTGTTCGGCGGGCGTGCACAGGTTGTAGCTCCAGCGAATGGCGCCCTCGATGGTCTGCTGCCGCTCCGGCGCGGTGCGCGGCCCGGCGCTGAGCAGGCCCATGGTGTCGTCGAGCCGGTGCAGGATCTGTTCGGGGGTGAACATGCGCAGCCGCAGCGCCGCCAATTCCAGTGCCAGCGGCATACCTTCGAGGCGGCGGCAGATCTCGGTCAGCACCGCGCGATTGCCCGCGGTGAGGGTGAATTCGGGATTGGCGGCGCTGGCGCGTTCGATGAACAGCTGCAGCGCATCGCTGTCGCCGTGCGCATCATCGTCGGGCATGGCCAGCGGCGGCACCGTCATCACCTGTTCGCCCGGAATGCCGAGCACCTCGCGACTGGTGGCCAGTACCCGCACATCCGGTGTGGTGGCGATGATCCGGCCGACCAGCGTGGCGCAGGCCTCGATCAGATGCTCGCAATTGTCGAGGATCAGCAGCAGCCGCTTATCGGCCAGGAATTCGGTCAGCCGGGGGAGCGGTGCGGTGGTCTCATCGCTCAGATTCAAGGCCTCGGCGACGCTGAGCGTGACCAGAGTGGGATCCTGCAGATCGGCGAGCTCGACCAGCCAGACTCCGTCGGGAAACGCGCGCGCCACCAGCTGCCCGATCTGCCGGGACAATCGGGTCTTTCCCATACCGCCGGGACCGAGCAGGGTGAGAACCCGAGTGGTGGGCAGCAGCCGTTTCGCGGTAGCCAGCTCGTCGCGACGGCCCACAAAACTGGTGACCTCCGCCGGGAGGTTTCCATTGACACGCCGCGCCATGAGCACCAACCTATGTGATCCGTGACGCTGATTGCCACCGGCGGTGGCATAAACGCAGTTCGCGTCGTTCTGGTAAGTGCTTGCCAAGCACTGTGCCCCCGCTTACAACTCGGCAGGCGCCGAGCAGGGGGTGCCCCGCTCAGGTGTCCGAATTGTCGGTACAACCCATGTGCGGAGCGAATAAGTAGTTAAGCTCGATTCGTGTCGAGCAGACCGCGCCGCGCCCGCCTCGAGGATGTGCACGCCCTAGCCGAGGCCATGCCGCACGTCACCGTCGAACAGGGCCCGGCCGGTAATCCGGTGTACCAGGTGGGCCGCAAATCCTTCATTTTCTTCCGCACTCCCCGGCCGGACGCCTTCGATCCGGACACCGGCGAGCGCTACAGCGATGTCATCGTCTTCTGGGTGCCCTCCGAATCGGACAAACTGGCCCTCGTCCAGGACCCGGATTCGCCGTTCTTCACCACACCGCACTTCCAGGGGCATCTGTCGGTCCTGCTGCGCGCCTCTCGCCTGAAGGAGCTGACGGTCCGGGAACTGGCCGAGGTGATCCAGGACGCCTGGCTCTCCCGGGCGTCCCCGACCCGGGCCCGTCAGTGGCTGGCAGCGCACCCCTAGCCGCGCCGTCGGCCGTTAACCGGACTCACCTGCGGCGCAGCGCTTCTCGGCCGCCAGGGCGTCACACAGCGCCGCGATGATCACCGCGCGCCCGGCCCGGCCCTCGGGTGTCGGAGTCAATGGATAGACGTGCACCAGCCCGGTGCCCTCGTAGTAGTCGGTCTCCACGCCCGCCGCCCGCGCCTTCGCCACCAGCAGTCGCACATCCGGCAGCACGATGTCCCGGGTGCCGCTGAAGATCGTCAGCGGACCCAGGCCGCGTAGGTCGGCGGCCAGCGGGCTGACCCGGGGATCGGACAGGGACAGCTGCCCGCGCCAGTGCTCGATGAAGACCCGCGTGCCCTCCTTGCCGAGCCACGGATCCTCCGGCAGCACCACGTCGATCTCCGGATTGCTCAGCGACAGATCGACCGCGGGCGAAATGAGCACTGTCCGAGGCACACTCAGCTGATGCTCATCGCGCAGCACCACGGCGGTCGAGAGCGCTATCTGCCCGCCCGCCGAATCCCCGGCGAGGCAGACCTCCCCGTACCGGGCCCGATTGTCCAGCACCAGCCCGGCGATCTCGTCGACCACCTCCAGCGCGGTGCCGATGGGAACCAGCGGATAGATGGGAACGGTGACGGTGGTGCCCACCCGGGCGGCGACCTCCGCCGCCAAAGCCCAATGCTGCGGCGCGATTTCATTCACCCAGGCGCCGCCGTGCACGTATACGACATTGCCGCGCACCGGACCGCTGCGCGGCGCGATGGTGTACACCGGCCAGCCCAGGCTGTGATCCACCGACACCACCACATCCGAGCGCAGTCGCCGCGGCGGGCCGTAGCTTTTGGGTCGCAGGCTGCGCTCCCGAAGATGCTTGCGTGCCGCGTCCGGCCTGAGGAACGCCCGGTTGGCTCGAATCACGCGCAGGTACGCGGGGACAACCCAGCGGCTGGCGAAGCTCGGCATCATTGCCTCCTGCGAAGAGTCGTACGCCGTCATCTGGCGACCCTACCGTCGCCGGGCGGCACTGCTATCCGAACAGTGTCTTGATGTCGCTGACCAGCCAGCGGCCGTCCGATTGTTCCTGCAGGGTCATCAGCATCGGAACGACCGTCGCGCCCGGCGTGGGATTGGTCGCGGTCGCCCTGGTCTGCTTGGCGCTGACCAGCACCTCCGCATCGTGCGCGGTCAGGGAGCTCACACCGCAGTGCACATCCGTGACGGAACTGCGCACCTGTGCCTGCACCATCGCCGGCCGCAGCCCGGTCGAGCTCTCGGAGAAGTTCTGATGCCAGGAGCCCGTCGAGCCGTTCAGCACCGCCTTGAAGTAGGGGTCGAGATCGGTGTACGAGTAGGTGGACATGGCCGTCGCGTAATCGCAGGCCGCGCGCCGCGCCGTCACCTCCCGCGCGTCCACATCCGAAACCTGCTGCCGCATTTGGTCGATGGTGCCGGCCCGCTCCTGCGCGGTGTGGTGCTCCTGGGTGTACATGACGAAGAAGGTGACGGCGATGGCCACGCACAGCACCGCCAGCGCCGCCGAGATCACCGGAATCATGGTTGCGGCGCGCGACCGCGGTGCGACCGGAGGCGGCATCGAATATGCCTGTGGCTGCGCCGAATACGGAGGCTGCGATATGGCCATCGGCTGCTGCTGAATCTGGTGCTGCACGATGGGACCCTGCTGCGGTTGCGGTTGCGACTGCGGCGATACGGAGTGCGGCTGCGGTACGTCGTCGGGCGTCGACACTGAATCCCCCTCGCGATGACTGTGCGCAGATGCTATCCCGCCGCGTCGACCTCGGTCAGCTGGTGGCTCATCCGATCCCGTTTGGTACGCAGGTAGTGCACATTGTGTTCGGTGGGCAGCGTCTGCAGGGGAACGCGGCGCCGCACCGCGATGCCGTGCGCCTGCAGGCCGGACTGTTTGGCGGGGTTGTTGCTCAGCAGCAGAACGGAGTTCACGCCGAGGTCGGCCAGGATGCGGGCGGCCGCACCGTAGTCGCGGGCATCGATGGGGAGGCCGAGCTGTACGTTGGCGTCCACGGTATCGGCGCCCTGATCCTGTAATTCGTAGGCGCGCAACTTGTTCAGCAGGCCGATGCCCCGGCCCTCCTGTCCGCGCAGGTAGATCACGACGCCGCGGCCCTGTGCGGCCACCGCCTCCAGCGCGGTGTCGAGCTGTTCGCCGCAGTCGCAGCGCTGGGAGCCGAAGGCATCGCCGGTGAGGCATTCCGAGTGCACCCGGGTGAGGACTTCATCGCCGGCGGGATCGCCGTAGACGAGGGCGAGATGCTCTGTGCCGGAATGCTCATCGGCATAGCCGACCACCCGGAAGTCGCCGAAGCGGGTGGGCAGGCGGGTCTCGACCACCCGCGAGATGCCGTTCTCCAGGCTCTTGCGGTACACGATGAGATCGGCGATGGAGATGATCGGAATACCGTGCGCGCGGGCCATGACCAGCAGTTCGGGCAGCCGCGCCATGGAGCCGTCGTCATTCACGACCTCGGCGATCACTCCGGCCGGTCGCAATCCGGCCAGCCGCATGAGATCGACGGCGGCCTCGGTATGGCCCGGACGTCCCAGTACGCCACGGGAATTCGCGCGCAGCGGAAAGACGTGCCCGGGGCGGGAGAGCTCCTCGGGCCCGGTGCGCGGATCAGCGAGCATTCGCATGGTGCGCGCCCGATCGGCGGCCGAAATCCCGGTGCTGACACCGGAAATCGCATCCACCGACACGGTGTACGCGGTCCCCTTGGGGTCCTGATTGACGGCCGCCATGGGCGGCAGCCGCAGCCGGTCCAGATCCTCGCCCGCCATGGGCACGCAGAGGACGCCGCTGGTGTAGCGCACCAGGAAGGCGATGTTCGCGGGCGTCGCCTTCTCGGCGGCGAGGATCAGATCGCCCTCGTTCTCGCGGTCCTCGTCGTCCACCACGAGCACCATGCCGCCGGCCGCGATCGCGGCCACCGCGGTCGTCACGCTGTCGAGTTCACCGGTCATCGTCGACCACCTCCTCTGGGTATTCCTAATAGAAATATGCGCAGCGCAGAACAACGAGGTGGGGTCCCGCTCACCGGAAAGAAATGCGGAAAGAAAGGTGGCCCGGAGGCGTGCTGCCTCCGGGCCACTTCTCATTCAGCCGGACTGATGCCCGATACGGGTGGTCAGTACGCGGTACCGCCCGTGGCGGGCGTGCGCCCGGCCTTCATGATCACCGCGCCGATGAGCGCGATCACGGCCGCGGCGGCGATGAAGTAGTAGCTGATCTCATAGCCCTTGTCGGAGAAGAGCATCGGGATGTCCTGCAGGACCGTATTCGGTCCCTTCGGGGTCAGCACCGTGACCTCCGCCTTGACCGGGTTGGCATTGAGGAAGGCCGTGGCCACCGCCAATCCGATGCCCGCGCCCATGGATTGCATGACGCCGAGCATGCCCGCGCTGATGCCCTGCTGTTCCGCGGGCACCGCCTCCACCATGAGGTTCGGTGTGGCCGCGTAATAGAGGCCGAACGCGATGCCGAAGATCGCGCTGATCAGCGCCTGCATACCCCAGCCGTGCGAGGTGGTCGCATAGGCGATGGCCGCGCCGACGAAGATGACCAGTGCGAACACCAGCGGCTGGCGCCCGCCCCTGCGGCGAATCCAGAGACCACCGAGGAAGCCGAAGAGCATGGCGATGATCGACTGTGCGACCGCGAGATGCGTGGCGTACTTCAGCAGACTGAAACCATTGCCGTAGGTATAGCCCGGATCCAGTTTCACATCGACCATATTCGGCGGCAGCTGCGAGTAGACGGCCTCCGGCGGCACCTTGACCGCGCCCGGCGGCAGTTCGACGCCCGGCGGCAGTGCGGCCTTCGCCTGAGCTTCGGCCCCGGCCTGTGCCTGCTGCAGCGCACCGGCCTTCACCTGATCCCAGGTGGCGGTCTTGACCTGATCGACGACCTCGGCGGCCGGCGGGGACTGGGTCATATAACCCGTTGCGTAGGACTGGTAGCCGATCATGAGCGAGGCCAGCAGGGCGATGAACAGCAGCACACTCACCCGCGGTGTGAACAGCAGCTTCATATCCATGATCGGGTTCTTCACGCGCATTTCCACGATCGGGAAGAGCACCAGCAGCACCAGGCCGCCGATGAGCCACGCCAGCGTGGACGGCTTGCTCCAGCCCCAGTCCTGGCCGTTGTCCAGGTAGATCAGGGTGAAGACCAGGCCGGCGCCGAGCAGTACCGCACCGACGAGGTCCAGCCGCTGCGGGGTGCGCAGCTTGGATTCCGGGACGATCGCGATCACCAGGGGAATCATCACCACGGTGAAGGCGAACAGGAACCAGAAGATGGAGCGCCAGCTGTAGTGATCGACGATGAAGCCGCCGATCAGCGGGCCGGCCAGCGCCGAGACGCCCAGACCGGTGGAGGCGATGCCCAGGCCGATCGGAACCAGCTTGCGCGGCATCAGGTCTCGAATGAGGCCGTAGGAGATGACCGCTGTCGCAATGGCGGTCGCCTGCAGGCCGCGGCCCAGCAGGAACAGCATCCAGTTGCTGGTGATCGCGCAGATGGCGCAGCCGATCATGAACAGCACGCCGCAGACGAGGAACATCCGCTTCTTGCCGACGATATCGCTGAGCTTGCCGATGACCGGTGAGGTCGCGGCGCCGACGACGCCGAAAATGATGATGGCCCAGTTGATATTCGCGCCGTGGGTCGGGAAGGTGGGCGCGATCTGGCGCAGTGCCGCGGAAACCATGACGTACTGCATGGGTGCGACCTCGGTGAACAGCACGATCACGGCGAGGACGGAGAAGATCCGTAGCTTGGAGGCCCCGTCGAGGCGGCCGGTGTTGTCGTCGGCGCTGGGGGGCGCCGTGGTATCGACGGAGGTAGACATGTGGCGTCCTCCAGATTGGGTGGGTAACACGGTGACGTGAACCGTGTCACAACCCGGGGACGCCGACTATGGGCTAGTCCGTTGAGTGGGACTTTTCTGAATTTGGCCTTTTCACATTCTTGCGGCGGCTACGCTGCCTCGCGAGTTTGTCCAGATCAGCCAGGAGATCGGCGGCGAATTCGCGCTCGGCCTCGTAATGCTTGACGCACCAGCGCAATACCGCGCTCGGATACGCCCAGTCCGGATTGGCGTCCGCGCCGTCGGCATCGATCTGCGCCCGGCGCTGCATGCGCTCGGCGTAATCGATGTGCTGGGTGAGGATTTCGCGCATGCGATCCGGTTCGGCGAGATGTCCGAGCCAAGCCCGCAGCATCACACTGTGTTTCAGGACCGGGGCCTCGACGGGGGAGTTGTTCACCCAGTGCGAGGCGGCTTCGCGGCCGCTGTCGGTAATGGCGTACATGCGCTTACCGCGCATGCCGTCCTCGGAGACCACGGTCCGCGAGGTCGCGTAGCCGTGCTTCTCCAGCCGTTTGAGCTCGGCGTAGATCTGGCTGAAGGAGGGACTCCAGTAGAAGAACTGCAGACTCCAGTCGGCCCACTTCTTCAGGTCGTAACCGGAGAGTTCGTCTGCGTGCGAGAGCATTCCGAGCACGGCCCAGGCTGTGGTGGGCAGATCCGGGATCGGCTGTTCCTCGCCGTGGGCGGGGCGCGTGGCGCCCTCGGTCATAGTCGAACTGTATCGCTCTCGCACGCGCGTTCCTTCTGTGTCCGGTTCGAACATTCGGTCAGCGCCAGTGCGCACGACGCGGGAACAGGGTGCGCCCGGCCTCGTGGGCGACCTCGAGCACAACGCGGGCCAGCCGGTCGTAGCTCATGCCATCGGCGCGACCCGAGAGCGACAGGGCGGCCGGTGCGGTACCGCGGCCCCGCAGCGGCGCTGCGACACAGGCGATTCCGACGACGGCTTCCTCGCGGTCGATGGCGACGCCCTGGCGCAGGCGGATCTGCGCGAGTTCGCGCGAGAGCGCTTCCGGCTCGCAGATGGTGCGCGGGGTCAGGCGCGGCAGCCGCACGCGCAGGGCGGCCTCGGCGATATTGGGCTCGAGACAGGCGAGCATGGCCTTGCCGACACCCGTTGCGTGCGCGGGCATCCGGCCGCCGAGCCGGGTGGGCAGGCTGGAGGCGAAGCGGCCGCCGGCCTTGTCCAGGTAGACGACATCGCGGCCGTCGAGCACCGCGAGGTGGCCGACCATGCCGGTGCGCTGGCTCAATTCGTGCAGCAGCGGGCTGACGGCATCGCGAATCTCGTTGTGATCAGCGGTGAGTCCGCCGAGTTCGAGAGTGCGCATGCCCAGGCGGTAGCCGCCGGAGGTGTGTGCCAGCCAGCGCAGCTTGATCATTTGATCGAGGATGCGGTGCACGGTGGAACGCGGCAGCCCGGTGCGCTCGACCAGGCCGAGCAGGGTGAGCGTGGGGGTGGAGGTGTCGAACGCGTCCAGGATCAGGGTCATCCGCTCGATCATCGAGACGGGGACTTCGGCGCTGGCGTTTCGAGTCTGGTTGGCGCGCATGGGGGTATGAGGGTTTCGAGCTTCCGCGGAGGGGAGCAGTGCGACGGACATTTGAGCCTCCGTTGGTTCCGACATCCAGTCTAGGGATATTCCGATTAGGCATGTGCCGGGTTCGGACCTTGTGCTACCCATCACAGTGCCCTGCACCACACGCTGGGGAATCGGGAGAACTACGTAGCTTTTGTCCCGTTCTACGGATTCATGTCTCGGTGACCGAACCATCATATTGACGCCTCCTCGTCCTGACCTGCTGTTATGACTGACAGCCATATTTCGAACCGAAATAAAGGAGGCGCCGTGGAACCGGTGCTGGAGGTGGATCGCATGCCTACGGAGATCGACCCGACCGCTTTCAAAGCAGTGCTCGGGCGGTTCGCCTCCGGGGTCACTGTGATCACCGCCATTGACGAGGGGGAGCCGGTCGGCTTCGCCTGCCAGTCCTTCGCATCGCTGTCCCTCGAACCGCCGTTGGTGAGCTTCTTCCCCGCCCGGACCTCGAGCACCTGGCCGCGCATTCGGCGCGCCGGGCGGTTCTGCGTGAACATTCTGGCCGATCATCAGACCGAGATCTGCCGCCAGCTCGGCCGCCCCGGCGCCGACAAGTTCGCGGGCGTCGAGTGGACCGGCTCGGAGAACGGGTCGCCACTGCTCACCGGGGCCCTGGCAACGATCGACTGCGAACTGCACGACGAGGTCGACGGCGGTGACCACACGGTGGTGATCGCCCGGGTGACCGGCTTGAACGAGCACTCCGAGGCGGCACCGCTGCTCTTCTACCGCGCGAGCTTCGGACGTCTCGCAGACCGATAGCAACCTCCCGGCCAGTGGGACAGCCATTGTCATCGGCGTCACATCGGCCGCAACCATCAATACAAGGCAAGGGAGAGGAACTCACATGACCACCACGGATGGTGCTGTCACGGAAGTGCGAGTCATCGATGCGGGCGCGCCGCCCACCCGATTCGCGCGCGGCTGGCACTGCCTGGGCCTGGCCGACTCCTTCCGGGACGGAAAGCCGCACACCGTCAAGGCGTTCGGCACCGAGATCGTGGTGTTCGCGGCCGAGGACGGCACCCTGAACGTGCTCAACGCGTACTGCCCGCATATGGGCGGAAACCTCGCCGACGGCACCGTCAAGGGTGATTCGCTGGCCTGTCCGTTCCACGATTGGCGCTGGAACGGCAAGGGCAAGTGCACCGGCATTCCGTACGCGCGCCGCGTACCGCCGCTGGCCCGCACCAAGGCGTGGCCGACCATGGTCGAGAACAAGCAGCTGTTCGTCTGGAACGATCCGGAGAACAAGCAGCCGCCGGCCGAGGCCGCGATTCCGCGCGTGGACGCCGCCTTCGACGAGCAGTGGACCGACTGGACCTGGAACTCCATGATCGTGGACGCCAACTGCCGCGAGGTCATCGACAATGTCGTGGATATGGCGCACTTCTTCTATGTGCACTACGGCTTCCCGACCTTCTTCAAGAACGTCTTCGAGGGCCATATCGCCAGCCAGTACATGACCTCGGTCTCGCGCGAGGACATGATGGGCGCGACCGCGAAAGCGCTGGGCGGCAAGAACGTACTGCAGTCCGAGGCCTCGTACTACGGCCCGTCCTACATGATCGACTACCTCAAGAGCGAGAGCGCGAACGGTCTGGTCGTCGAGGGCTACCTCATCAACTGCCACTACCCGATCAATGAGAACCAGTTCGTGCTCATGTACGGCGCGATCGCCAAGAAGCCCGAGGGCGTCTCGCCCGAACAGGCCGCGGAGATCGCGGAGAAGTTCGTCGGCGGACTCGGCAAGGGCTTCGAGCAGGACGCGAATATCTGGAAGCGCAAGTCGCGCATCAACAATCCGCTGCTGTGCGAGGAGGACGGGCCGGTCTACCAGCTGCGTCGCTGGTACGAGCAGTTCTACACCGATGCGGCCGACGTCACCGAGGAGATGACCACCCGCTTCGAATTCGAGGTGGACACCACCCGCGCGGTCACCGCCTGGGAGGCCGAGGTCGCCGACAATCTCGCCAAGCGCGCAGAAGCCGACGCCGCCGCGGCGCAGGCCTGAGAGGCACTGTCATGGAACAGGTTTCGTGCCGGTCCTGCGGGACCTGCGTGCTGGTGGAGAAATTCAGCCCCCAGCACACCAGCGTGCAATGGAACAACGCCGCCGTCGCGGCCTGCACGGAGCTCTCGACCACCGGCCTGAAATCGCACACCTGCGCAGCCCTGCGCGCCAGCATCGACGAGGCCGTCGCCTCGGGCGCGCTGAGCTCCAGCACGCGTGACGTGGATGTGCGCACCCGCGGCCGGACCCTGACGTAGACGGCCTGCCGCCGCACTGATCGAAATAGACAGCACAGGAATGGAACTGGTGGAGCGATGACCGTGACAGACATCGAACCTAATGCCGCGTCGCTCGACCGCGAAGCGGTAGAGCTCGAGGTCGATGCCGTGCTGGAGTCCGCGCAGGCGAGTGGGATCGCGTCGGTGCGGGTGGTGCGCGTGGTGCGGGAGACCGAGGATGCGGTGTCGATCGAGCTGGCGCCGGAGGCGGCGCATGCCGAGCGGTTCTCCTATAAGCCGGGCCAGTTTCTGACACTGTGCATTCCGAGCGAGCTGACCGGGTCGGTGAGCCGCTGCTATTCGCTCTCCAGCGCGCCGCACGAGGACGGGCCGCTGAAGGTCACCGTCAAGCGGACGGTCGAGGGCTACGGCTCGAACTGGTTGTGCGACAACGCCACCGAGGGCATGTCCCTCGATGTGCTGCCGCCCGCCGGACTGTTCACGCCGGGCTCCCTCGATACCGATCTGCTGCTGTTCGGCGGCGGCAGCGGTATCACCCCGGTGCTGTCGATTCTGAAGTCGGCGCTGGCGCAGGGCTCCGGCCACGTCACGCTGATCTACGCCAATCAGCACGAGAATGCGGTCATCTTCCGCGAGGAACTGGCGGAACTGGCAGCGGCGCACCCGGATCGGCTGCTGGTGCTGCACTGGTTGCAGTCGGTGCAGGGCCTGCCGCGCGTCGAACAGCTTGCCGCACTGGCGAAACCGTGGGCGGCACGCGAGGTGTTCGTCTGCGGGCCCGGACCGTTCATGGACGCGGTCAGCGCCGCCATGACCTCACTCGGCGCGGAGCGCAAGCGCGTCCATGTCGAGAAGTTCGTCTCGCTCTCGGGCAACCCGTTCGAGACCGAGACCACCGCGGTCGATATGGAGGCCGCCGCCGAGGCCGGTGACAATGCCACCGCCCAGGTCGAACTCGATGGCGAAAACCACGAAATCACCTGGCCACGGCAGCAGACACTGTTAGATGTGCTGCTCGCCAAGGGGCTGGAAGCGCCCTACTCGTGCCGCGAAGGCGCGTGCAGCGCCTGCGTGTGCCGGGTGGTCTCCGGCGAAGTCACCATGCGGCGCAATGAAGTTCTCGAAGACGCCGACCTGGAAGACGGCTATGTGCTGGCCTGCCAGGCGGTTCCGGTGACCGACAACGTCTCCGTCACCTATTCCTGATTCCAAGGAGTGTTCACCATGGCTGCTTTCAGCTCTCTCGGCTACGTCCGGGCCCGCATCGCCGATGTCGAGGCCTGGCGCAAGTTCGCCTTCGACACCATCGGTTTCGCCGAGGGGACCGGGCCCAATCCGGACTCGATCTACCTGCGCACCGATGAGCACACCTACCGGCTGGAATTGGTGCCCGGTGAGCGTGACGAGGTCATCGCGGTCGGCTGGCAGGTCGCCGACACCCGCTCGCTGAGTCTGGTGCGCGAGACCCTCGAGAAGGCCGGAATCGCCGTCACCGCGCTATCGGTGGCGGAGGCTGCGAACCGGCATGTCGAAGAGGCCATCAGCTTCGTCGACCTGTCCGGCTTCACCGTCGAGGTCTTCCACGGCCCGCTACTCGATCACACTCCGGTGCTGACCAAGTACGGTGCGCGGTTCGTCAATGGCGATCTGGGTCTCGGCCACGTGGTGCTGCCGGTCCGCGATATCGAGGACGCGCGCAAGTTCTACACCGAGGTCCTGGGTTTCGCCTCGCGCGGTTCGTTCCGCGTCGGCCCGCCCGACCATCCGATCTGGATTCGCTTCATGGGTGTGAACCCGCGCCACCACAGCCTCGCGCTGATTCCGGGCACGCGCGCGGACGGCCCGGGCATCGTGCACATCATGGTCGAGGTCGACTCGCTCGACGATGTGGGCCGGGCGCTCGATCGGGTCACCAAGGCGGGCTACCACCTGTCCTCCACGCTGGGCAGGCACACCAACGACAAGATGATCTCCTTCTATGTCCGCACCCCCGGCAACTGGGATATCGAATTCGGTTGCGAGGGAGCGCTTGTCGGCCCCGACTACGTCGCGGAGGAGATGACCGCGGACAGCTACTGGGGCCATGAATGGGCCCGCGGCTGACCCACCCAGACCAGGCCCGTCGTCCTCGGTGACGGCGGGCCGCCGCGTATCTGCCAGAGCCCCGGCGGTTATGCGGCGAAGTTCGGAGCACAACTGAATATCTCGCAAAGGAGCGACGAACATTGAACCAGCCCAACGCGACACCTGCCGGACCCACTCGCTTCGGCTTCTTCATCGCGCCGTATCACCCGCTCGACGGCAATCCCACCCTGCAGATCCAGCGGGATCTGGAACTGGTGGAACTGGCCGACCGGCTCGGTTATGCCGAAGCCTGGGTCGGTGAACATCATTCCGCCGGAATGGAAATCATCGCCGCCCCCGAGGTATTCCTGGCTGCCGCCGCGCAGCGCACCCAGCAGATCCGGCTGGGCACCGGCGTGAATTCGCTGCCGTACCACCAGCCCATGATGCTCGCCGACCGGCTCGCGCTGGCCGATCATCTCAGCAAGGGCCGCATGATGATGGGCATCGGTCCCGGTCAGCTGGCCTCCGACGCCGCCATGATGGGGGTGCCGCCGGCCCGGCAGCGCGAGATGATGCACGAATCGCTCGAGGCGCTCGCGCCGCTGCTGCGCGGTGAGGTGGTCAGTGCCAAGACGGACTGGTTCGAGCTGAACGACGCCCGTCTGCAACTGCTGCCGTATCAGCAGGACGGCATAGAACTGGCTGTGGCATCGACGATTTCGCCGTCCGGTGCGGTGCTGGCCGGTAAGCACGGCGCGGGGCTGCTTTCACTGGCGGCCTCCGACCCGAGCGGGTACGAGGCGCTCATGCCGAACTGGAAGGTCTACGAGCAGACCATGGCCGCCAACGGCCATACCGTCGATCGCGCCAAGTGGCGGCTCGTCGCGCCCATGCATATCGCGGAGACTCGCGAGCAGGCCAGGCGCGAAGCCGAATGGGGCGTAGGACATCTCGTCGATTACATGAAGCGGCTCAGCGGTATGGAGATGCCGTGGGGCGATACCGCCGCGGCGGCCGTCGAGCAGTGGACCGGGCCCGGGTTCCCGTCCTTCGGCCGCGCCACCATCGGCACCCCCGACGATGCCATCGCCACCATCGAGGCCCTCACCGAGCAGTCCGGCGGCTTCGGCACCTTCCTGGTGCTCGGCCTCAATGTCGCGGACTGGGACGCCACCCAGCGTTCCGCGCGGCTGTTCGCCGAACACGTCATCCCGCACTTCACCCGCGCCAACCGCAATCGTGAGGCCTCGCTGAACTGGGCCAACGACAATAGCGAACGCTTCATGACCGGTCTGCGCGCCGGCATCGAAGCCGCCTTCGAAAAGCACGGCCAAGCCTTGGCCGCCGCACTGCAGCCCGAGGAAGGAAACTGATATGCGCGCGGTAGTCATGCGCAACCGGAAGCTGGTCGTCGACGAGGTCCCCGATCCCGTCCCCGGTCCCGGGCAGGTGCTGGTGGAAACCATCGCCTGCGGAATCTGCGGATCCGACAAGGCCGCACTGGATTACACCGACGATTTCCTGCAGGCGTCGCGGGACAGCGGTGTTCCCACCTTCCTCTTCGATCCGTGCCGCGACATGGTCATGGGTCACGAGCTGTCCGCCCGCGTCATCGGCGCGGGCCCCGACACCCCATTTGTCGAGGGGCAGAACGTGGTTGCCCTGCCGTGGGCGCTGGACACCGCCGGTGGAATCCACGGCGTCGGCTACTCCAACGACTTCCCCGGCGGCTTCGGCGAACGCATGGTGCTCCAGGCCATGGCCCTGGAGCCGATCCCCGAGCACGTGCCCCCGCACGTGGCCGCCATGACCGAACCGCTCGCCGTCGGCTTCGGCAATGTGGCGCGCACCGGCATCGGTCCCGAGGGCACCGGAATCGTCATCGGTTGCGGCCCGGTCGGTTTGGGTGCGGTCGCGGCCCTCGTCGAACGCGGCGTCGCCCCGATCGTGGCCTCCGATCCGTCCAAACTGCGCCGTGAAGCGGCACTGCGGCTGGGCGCGCACCGGGTGGTCGATCCGGCTGTGGAAGATCCGGTCGAGGTGTGGGGCGAACTGGCCTCCCCCGGCCAGCAGCTGCACGTCTGGGTCTGCGCCGGCGTCCCCGGCCTGCTCAACGACCTCATGTACAAGGTCCCGCGGGAAACCAAGATCCTGCAGATCGGCTCGGTCATGACCGATGACGTCATCCGCCCGATCGTCGGCATCTACAAGGACATCTCCCTCCAGATGTGCATGGTCTACCCCCACGAGGAATACGCAAAAACCCTGCACCGCATAGCCGATGGCGTCATCGACGCCGAATCCCTCGTCACCACCCAGGTCGGCTTCGACGGCGTGGCCGACGCCATCGAATCCCTCCGCCACCCCGACGACCACATCCAAATCCTGGTCCGCCCCCACCTGTAACCGCCCGAAACGCAGCCCCGTCGCCAGTCGGGTGCTGCGGTATGGCGGCACATGAACTCCGCACAGCCCGTCTCCAGATCACGCAGCTCCCGTAGGTGCTGTGCGATCCGGAGACGGGCTGTTCGGTTGGTGGTGACTAGCGGTCGGTGAAGGTGATTCGTACTGTGACCGGGGTTGTTTCGAGGGCAGCGAAGGCGGTGCGGGCCAGGGGAGCGAGCAGGGGGTGGGGTGCGAAGGTGCGGGAACGGGCGTCCACGTCGTCCTCGGGGAGGAGGACGGCGGTGCCGGTGCGCCATCGATTGCCCTGGCGGACACGCACATTCGGGTTAGCGGAGATATTCAGACCCCAGCCGGAGCGGAGGCCGTGCTGGCAGATGCCCCAGGCGCCGGATTCGTCGAAGAGCAGGGAGATGGGGACGGTGCGGGGCCGGCCGGACTTGCGGCCGGTGGTCTCGAGTTCGGTGGCCAGGGCGGTGCGGACGCCGATGCGGCCGAGAGCGCGGACGGCCGGGTTCATGACGTAGCGGCCGATAGCGCGTTCGCGCTGGAATTTGCGGGCCTCGCGGGCGGTGGCATTGCGCGGGGCGGGGGAGCGCTTACTGCGGAAGGCGTCGAAACCATTGCGGCGCACCATGGTTACGGCGGTGCGCCAGGGCGAACGATCCGGGTCGGGGTCGTTGCCCGCGCCGAGAATGTGCAGCTGGTCGGTGTGCCACTGCAGATCGAGTGCGCCGTCGAAGGCTTTCAGACCGGAATTGGCGGCCAGCCGCGGGGGCAGGCCGAGCGTAATGGCCGGGGGCCGCAGGGTTTCGGTGCCATTGGTGAGCAGATCCGCTGCGGCGGCGGGGAAGACGGCGGTCGGGCGGCCGAGGCCGACCATATCGCAGGTGGCGGTGGCCACGGCGTCCGACATGGCTGCGCGCGAACGGAATCCGCCGGTGACGGCGATCGGTACGCTGCCCGCCGCGGCGCGCGCCGATTCGGCGTAGTCCAGGAAGTACGCCTCACGCGCCCGCGTGCTGTCCGAGACCGTGCTCGGGCGATCCAGCATCGCCGGGGATTCGTAACTGCCGCCGCTGATTTCGATCATGTCCACGCGTTCGGCGGACAGCTGCTCGATCACGGCGCGCGACTCGTCCTCGGTGAAGCCGCCGCGCTGGAAGTCCGCGGAATTGAGCTTGATGCCCAGTCCGAAGCCGGGGCTCACCGCATCGCGGATGCTGCGCACCACCTCCAGCACGAAGCGCATGCGCCGCTTGGGATCGCCGCCCCAGTCGTCGGTGCGCTGGTTGGAGCGCGGCGACAGGAACTGCGACACCAGGTATCCGTGTGCGCCGTGAATCTGCACGCCGTCGAATCCGGCAGCCTCCGCAATTCGGGCGGACGTGCCGAAACGCCGGATGATGTCGAGGATTTCGTCCTCGGCGAGCGCGCGCGGCGCGGGAATGCCCGGAATGCTCACGCCGATGGCCGACGGCGCTACCGTGCGAGTCCGGGTGACGAGCGGATTCGCCTGGCGGCCAGGGTGATTCAACTGCACCCACACCTTGCTGCCCCCGGCCTTGGCGACCGTGGCCCAGCGGGTGAGCGCGCCGAGGTGCCGTTCGTCCTCCATGGCCACATTGCCCGGTTCACCGCAGTGCCGGCTGTCCACCATCACATTGCCGGTGACGATCAACCCGTACCCACCGGCGCTCCAGCGCGCGTAGAGTCGTTCCAGCCGTTCGTCGGGGGCGTTATCGGCGGTGCCGAGTCCCTCGCTCAGGGCTGATTTCATAATCCGGTTCGGCAGTACCTGGCCACTGGCCAGCGGCAGGGGATCGTGCAGGGTCGTCACGGCTGGGCCCCGATCGTCGTGGAGTGGTGTGGGCGGCGGTCTACACTCGGCGGTAGACCAATCGGTATATTGGAACGGTAGTACACCGATCGGTATACAGCAAGGAAAGGAATATCCATGGGAGCGCGCGACCGCCTCATCGACAGCGCCATTGCTCTCATGCGCTGTAAAGGCATCGCCGGCACCGGTATTTCGCAGCTGCTCGAGCACAGCGGCATCTCCCGCCGCTCGGTCTACCTGAACTTCCCGGGCGGCAAATCCGAACTCGTCGCCGAGGCCACCCGCACCGCGGGTCAGGCCTCCAGCGCACTCATGCGCACCCTCACCGCGGGGGCGGATCTGGCCACCGTCATCGCCGCCTTCCCGGCCATGTGGCGGGAGGTCGTGGTCTCCAGTGATTTCTCGGCCGGCTGCCCGATTGTCGCCGCGGCGCTGGGTCGCAGCGAATCGCCGGAGGCGGCGGATGTGGCGGGAACGACCTTCCTCGAATGGGAGGGGATTCTCGCCGATCGCCTCGAGGCCGAAGCCGTCGAGCCCGAGGCGGCGCGGTCGCTCGCCACCACCATCGTGGCGGCCGTCGAGGGCGCGGTCATCATGTCACTGGCCACCCGCTCCACCGATCCGCTGGAGCGCGCCGGTAAGCAGATGGCTCAGCTGGTCGGCATGTACACCGGCAAGCCCGTCGCCTGAGTCGGCGCGACAGCCGAATCAGCGCGACAGCAGCCGTTCGATCTCACTGCGGGTCGGAATCGACGCGCTGGCGCCGAGTTTCGTGGTCGCGAGCGCGCCCGCGGTGCTCGCCCAGGCCAGCGCGATCTCCGGGCCCTCATGCCAGTGCGCGGCGAGCGCTCCGGTGAAAGTGTCTCCGGCAGCGGTGGTATCGACGACGTTCACCCGCACGCCGGGCTGGGGCAGCGTTATCCCGTCCGGTCCACGGTAGATCGCGCCGTCCGCACCGAGTGTGGTGATCACATGCGGCACCGCGTCCAGGGCCGATCCGAACTGGGCGGCCTCACCCTCATTGACCACCGCGATATCGATCTGCGCCCACAGTTCGTCCGGAAGCTCCTGTACCGGTGAGGGATTGAGCACCACCGTGGTTCCCCGGGCGCGTGCGTGCCGGGCCGCGGCCACCACTGTCGGCACCGGAATCTCCAACTGGCACAGCAGCACATCCGCCGCCGCGATGGCCTCGAGGTCCGCGTGCTCCAACTCGGTCATCCGAGAATTGGCCCCGCCCACCACGATAATGCTGTTCTCACCGTTACCGTCCACCACGATCGCCGCGACCCCGCTGGGCCCGTCCACCCGCCGCAAGCGCGAAACCCCCACGCCCGCATCGTGCAGCACCCGCCGCAGCTCATCGGCGAACACGTCATCGCCCACGGCTCCCACGAACTTCACCTCACCCCCGGCCCGCCGCGCCGCGATCGCCTGATTCGACCCTTTCCCGCCCGGTACCAGCGCGAACCCTTCTCCGGACACCGTCTCCCCGGGCTCTGGCCGCCGCCGCACGGTCGTCACCAAATCCATATTGATGCTGCCCACCACCACAATCCGCGCCATAACCGCGACCCTAGACGAGCAGCCTCCGATCCCGGCTCTACGCGCTCACTCGGGTGTTGCCGGTGCGCGTGCTTCGCCGCTTCCCGGTATCGCTCGGTCGGGCTCGAGCGGTGGGGCGCCGATGGCGCAGTGCACCTTGCACTGTGGGGCTGCTGAGGGTGGGGCGGTGCTTAGGGCGTCGTCGCGGACGGTGAGGAAGGCGAGGACGGCGGCGGCGATCATGAGTGCGGCGCAGGTCAGCAGGGCCATGCGGAAGCCGTGTTCGAATTTCGAGGGGTTGGTGTAGGCATCGCCGGTGAGTCCGGCCAGGGGCGGGATGGCCGCCACCGCAAGCAGTCCCGCCGCGCGGGCGACCGCATTGTTGACTCCGCTGGCGACTCCCGCGTGCCGTTCGTCGGCGGTGGCCAGGACCGTTGCCGTCAGCGGCGCCACCGCCAGGGTCAGGCCGATGCCGAAAACTATGGCGGCGGGCAGGACGACGCCGACATAGGAGGAGTGCGGGCCGATGCGAGTCATGAGCAACATGCCCGCGGCGGCCAGCAGTACGCCCAGGGTGATCGGCTTGCGCGGTCCGATCCGCTGGGCCAGCGCGCCGGAGCGGGCCGAGAAGAAGAGCATCAGCACCGTGCCGGGCAGCATGGCGGTGCCCGCCGCGATCGGACTGAAACCACCGACCACCTGCAGGGTGAGCACCAGGAGGAAGAACACGACGCTCATGGCGCCGTACATGACGAAGGTGACCGCATTGATCGCGGTGAACTGCTTGGAGCCGAACACATCCACCGGCACCATCGGCTGCGGTCCGTCGCCGCGGGCCGAGCGTCGCCGCTCGACCATGACGAATACGACGCCCGCCACCACGCCGACTATCGCGCTGCCCACCACCAGCGCCCGGTTCGAATCCTTTTCCGACATCATGGTCAGCGCATAGGTGATTCCGGCCAGGCACAGCGCCGCCATTGCCGCACCCAGCACATCGAACCTGCCGTGCGCGTTGGCATCCCGGGTCTCGGGCACATGCCGCGCCGTGACCGCGACCACCACCGCCGCCAGCGGGATATTGAGCAGGAACACCCAGCGCCACCCGGCGTACTCGACCAGCCATCCGCCCACGAACGGTCCGATGGCTCCGGCCACGCCGCCCAGACCCGACCACGCACCCACCGCTCGCGCGCGGTCACCGGGGAGGAAGGAGGCCTGGATGATCGCCAGCGATCCGGGTGTCAGCAGCGCACCGCCGACCCCCTGCAGGGCGCGGGCCGCGATGAGCATCGAAATGTCCTGCGCCGCACCGCACAGCGCCGAGGCGATGGCGAACCACACCACCCCGATCAGGAACATCCGCCGCCGCCCGAACCGATCTCCCAGCGCCCCGCCCAGCAGAATCAACCCCGCGAGGGTCAGGGCGTACGCATTGATCGTCCACTGCAACCCGGCCATCGACGATCCGAACTCGTCGGCGATCTTGGGCAGCGCCACATTGACGACGGTCGCATCCAGCATCGCCATCCCGGATCCGAGCACGGTGGCCAGTAGAACCCAACGTCCGGCAGCTGAAGACAGCCTGATGCTCGCGGTCATTGCGCCACCGTAACCCGCCGCAGGGCGGTACGACCGTGGATCGGAATCGGGCGAGCCATGCCGATGCGGAGGGAGTGCGGGCGATCGGACTTACGTCCCGCTGCCGGGCATTGTTCGCGGTGGGCGATGATGCGATGGACCGATAGCGTCACCCGAACTCGCTCAATGGCGGGTCCGACTCGGAAAGTAGGCTGTACCCATGACAGCTTCGACCACCACTGAACTGGACAACGTCCGCGAGGTGGTGCACGCCGCGGCGCGCCGGGCCCGGGTGGCGTCGCGCACGCTCGCCCAGCTCACGACCGCACAGAAGGATGCCGCGCTGCACGCCGCGGCCGATGCGCTGCTCGCCGCCAAGGATCGGCTGCTCGCCGCCAATGGCGAGGACATCGAGATCGCGCGTACCGGTGGCACCGCGGAGGCCCAGCTGGACCGGCTGCGACTGACCGAACCCCGTATCGACGGGATCGCGTCGGGGTTGCGCCAGGTCGCGGGGCTGCCGGATCCGGTGGGCGATGTGGTGCGCGGGTCCACGCTGCCGAACGGCCTGGAGATCCGGCAGGTGCGGGTGCCGCTCGGTGTGGTCGGCATGGTGTACGAGGCGCGCCCCAATGTCACCGTCGACGCCTTCGGGCTGACGCTCAAGTCGGGGAATGCCGCGCTGCTGCGCGGTTCGTCCTCGGCGGTCCGATCCAATGTGGCGCTCGTGACGGTGCTGCGGGAAGCGCTTGCGGCGCAGGGGCTTCCGGAGGATGCCGTACAGCTGCTGCCCGCCGAGGATCGTTCCAGCGTCACGCATCTGATCCAGGCGCGCGGTCTGGTGGATGTGGTCATTCCGCGCGGCGGCGCGGGGCTGATCAATGCCGTGGTGCGCGATGCGCTGGTGCCGACCATCGAGACCGGCACCGGCAACTGCCATATCTACGTGCACCGGGACGCCGATCTGGCGATGGCCGAAGCCATTCTGATCAATGCCAAGACCCGCCGTCCGAGCGTCTGCAATACCGCCGAGACGGTGCTCATCGACGCCGCTGTCGCCGAGACCGCGGTGCCGCGACTGATCAAGGCCCTCGAGGACAAGGGCGTCACCATTCACGGTGACCTGCCCGGCCTGGTGCCCGCCACCGAGACCGACTGGGCCGACGAATACCTGTCCCTGGATATCGCACTCGCGGTCGTCCCCGATCTGGATGCCGCGATCGAGCACATCAACCGGTGGGGCACCGGCCACACCGAAGCCATTGTCACCGGCGATCTGAAGGCCGCCCGCGAATTCACCAACCGGGTGGACGCCGCCGCCGTTATGGTCAACGCCTCCACCGCCTTCACCGACGGCGAACAATTCGGGTTCGGCGCGGAGATCGGCATCTCCACCCAGAAATTGCACGCCCGCGGCCCCATGGGCCTGCCGGAACTGACCTCCACCAAATGGATTGTGTGGGGCGACGGCCACATTCGGGCTGTCTAGAACATTCGAAGAAAGGGCAGCACCCGTGGCTCCTACCGCAGCACCCATTCAGGAGCCGATCTTCTCGTCGGTCGACGATGTGATCGAGCGCCTCGCCGGAACCGGCTACCTGGCCGACAAGGCCACCGCCACTTCGGTTTTCCTCGCCGACCGGCTCGGCAAGCCGCTGCTCATCGAGGGTCCGGCCGGTGTCGGCAAGACCGAACTGTCCAAGGCCGTGGCCGAGGTGGCCGGCGCGGAACTGGTGCGCCTGCAGTGCTACGAGGGTGTGGACGAGGCGCGGGCGCTCTACGAGTGGAACCACGCCAAGCAGATCCTGCGCATTCAGGCCACCTCCGAAAACGACTGGGCGGAAACCAAAGCCGACGTTTTCACCGAGGAGTTCCTGCTCTCGCGGCCGCTGCTGACCGCCATCCGCCGCACCGAGCCGACCGTGCTGCTCATCGACGAAACCGATAAGGCGGACGTCGAGATCGAGGGCCTGCTGCTCGAGGTGTTGAGCGACTTCTCGGTCACCGTGCCGGAACTGGGCACCATCACCGCCACCCGCAAGCCGTTCGTGGTGCTGACCTCCAATGCCACCCGCGAACTGTCGGAGGCGCTCAAGCGTCGCTGCCTCTACCTGCACATCGACTTCCCGGACGAGGATCTCGAGCGCCGCATCCTGGCCAGCCGGGTGCCCGAGCTCAAGCCCGCCATGGCCGCGCAGCTGGTGCGGATCGTGCATGTGCTGCGCGGTATGCAGCTCAAGAAGCTACCGTCGGTCGCCGAATCCATCGACTGGGCAAGGACTCTGCTCGCCCTGGGCGTCAAGGATCTCGACGACAAGACCGTGCGCGCCACGCTCGGAGTGGTGCTCAAGCATCAGGCCGATCACGTGCGCGCCCAGTCCGAGCTGAAGCTGGCCTGAGGCCATGGCCGGCGGTGGATCGAACAAACCCCGGGGGCTCGTGTCCGCGGCCAAGCGCGCCGTGATCGGAGGCGCACCCGGGACCAGACCCGCCGCTGTGCCCGGGCCGGCCGCCGAGTACGGGATCTCCGGGCATCTGGTCGGGTTCGTGGAGGCCTTGCGCGCCCGGGGGATTCCGGTCGGGCCGTCCGAAACCGTGGATGCCGCACAGGTGATGACCGTGCTCGATCTGATGGATCGTGAGGCGCTGCGCGAGGGACTGGCCTGCGCGGTGCTGCGCCGCACCACCCAGCGCGCCACCTACGACGGGCTCTTCGACCTGTGGTTCCCGGCCGCGCTCGGTGAGCGCCTCGGGGCCGAGGAAGTCGAGATCCCGTACAAGCCGGACGGCGCGGTCGACATTATCGAACTGCGGAAGATGCTGGCGGAGTTGCTCGTTCAGAGTCCCTCGCCGGAGCAGGAACGGCAGCTGCAGGCGCTGGCCGCGCAGATGGTCGAGCAGATGGGGCAGTACCAGGGCGCCAGCGGGGAGTCCTTCTCCGCATATCAGGCGCTCAAGGATCTGCAGCCCGAGATTCTCGTGGCCAAGCTGATCGCCGGGCTTTCCGCGGGTATGGATAATTCCGACTTCGATACCGAGGTCGCCCGCCGCACCGCGCGGCAGCGCATCAAATCCTTCCGCGGCACCGTCGAAGCCGAAACCCGCCGCCGGGTCGCCGAACGCATCGGCCGCGAACGGGTCGCCACCTACGGCGTCGCCCGCCAAGCCGAAGACGCCGACTTCCTGCGCATCTCGCAGAACGAACTCGACGATCTGCGCCGCAGCAGTCAGCGCCTGGCCCGAATCCTGGCCTCCCGCCTGGCGTCTCGCCGCCGCCGCTCCCGCCGCGGTGAGATCGATCTGCGCAAGACGCTGCGCAAGTCCATGTCCACCGGTGGCGTCCCCATCAACCTGATCACCCGCAAGCCCCGCCCCGGCCGTCCCGATCTGGTGCTCTTCTGCGATATCTCCGGCTCGGTGGCCGGATTCTCCAGCTTCACCATGGTGCTGGTGAACGCACTGCGCGAACAGTTCTCCCGTGTCCGCATCTTCGCCTTCGTGGATCGCGCCGACGAGGTCACGCACCTGTTCGACCCCACCACCCCGCTCGATCAAATAACGCGCCGCATCTTCACCGAAGCCGACGTCGTAGGCATCGAAGGCCACTCCGACTACGGCTCGGCCCTCGAAGGTTTCGCCGAAAAATTCCCCGACGCCATCACCAGCCGCACCTCCCTGCTCATCCTCGGCGACGCCCGCAACAACTACCGCGACCCCGCCCTGGCCACCCTCGAACAGCTGGTGAGCGTAGCGAAACACGCCTACTGGCTGAACCCGGAAGCCGAGAAAATGTGGGGCACAGGCGATTCCGCCGCCAAGAAATACGCCGAAATAATCGAAATGCACGAATGCCGCTCCGCCCGCCAGCTCACCGCCGTAGTAGGCCGCCTACTCCCCGTCTGAGGAGTAGGCGGGCTACTGCCTCGCCAACCCGAGCGCCCACCGGTCTGGGCTGTGAATCCGCTGGTCACTACCAGCGGGCTTTAAGGAAACCGTAGGTTTCGGGCTCGACAATTAGGGAGTCGTCGAGGTTGTTCGGCGCATTGGTGTTTCGGAGCCGACATGATGCGAGAGTTCATTGCTTATCTGTTGATCGCGCTGGCGTTCGTGGCGCTCATGATGGGTGCGGGGACGTTGGTGGCACGGGCTGACACGCCGTCCGCGGGTGCCGGTGTGGCGGCGCACAGCGTTGTCGTGGCAGGGGTTTCGGGTGCGGCGGCGCCGAAGTGGACTGCCGCCGCGTAACACTGGGATTCGCCCCCGGTAAGCTCGTTTTTTGTGCATACGACAGGGCGCCGCAAGTTGGGGGTGATGGGCGGCACCTTCGACCCCATCCACCATGGACACCTGGTCGCAGCCAGTGAGGTTGCCGATCGGTTCGAGTTGGACGAGGTGCTGTTCGTACCGACGGGCCAGCCGTGGCAGAAGGCTGACCGGTACGTGAGCCCCGCCGAAGACCGCTATCTGATGACGGTCATCGCGACCGCGTCGAATCCGAGCTTCTCCGTCAGTCGCGCCGATATCGAGCGCGGGAAGAAGACCTACACCGTCGATACCCTGCGTGAGCTGCGAGAACTATACGCGGACGCGGATCTCTACTTCATCACCGGTGCCGACGCGCTGGCCAGCATCCTCACCTGGCAGGATTGGGCGGAACTGTTCGAGCTGGCGAAATTCGTGGGAGTGACCCGGCCTGGGTATGAATTGAACATCGACCACCTGGCCGAACACCTCAGCGACTTCCCTGCCGACGCCATCACCATGATCGAGATCCCCGCACTGGCGATCTCCTCCAGTGAATGCCGGCGGCGGGCGAGCGAAGGCCGGCCGGTCTGGTACCTCGTCCCCGACGGGGTCGTGCAATACATATCTAAGCGGCACCTCTACGTGCCGGAAAGCAACGGGAAGGTAGCAGGGTGAGCGCATCCGTCGAAGCGGTGAAGATGGCTACGGTGGCCGCATTGGCGGCCGACGAGAAGCTGGCATCGGACGTAGTGATTCTGGACGTTTCGGAGCAGTTGGTGATCACCGACTGCTTCGTCATCGCGTCCGCGCCGAATGAGCGCCAGGTCAACGCCATCGTCGACAATATCGAGGACCGCCTGCGCGATGCCGGGCACAAGCCGGTGCGCCGCGAGGGCACCCGCGAGGGCCGCTGGGCGCTGCTCGACTACGTCGAGATCGTCATCCACATCCAGCACAATGACGAGCGCGACTTCTACGGCCTCGAGCGTCTGTGGAAGGACTGCCCGCAGGTGCCGGTCGAAGGACTCGACGATCAGCGCGCCAAGGCTCAGACGGCAGAGACCGATGCTTCCGAGGCCGGAGACGCCGAGGCCGGGGAAGAGTAGTGAGCAAGCTTGCCGGCGTCCGCCGGTTGATCCTGTTGCGCCACGGGCAAACCGAATGGAATGCCACCGACCGCATGCAGGGCCAGATCGACACCGAACTCAGTGAAGTCGGCCGGCGCCAGGCCAAGGATTGCGCACCCGAGATGGCATCCAGCGATGTCATCGCCATCATCGCCTCGGATCTGCGGCGCGCGCACGACACCGCGCTCTGCGTCGGCGAACACGCGGGGCTCTCGGTGGTCACCGATGCCCGGCTGCGCGAAACCGACCTCGGCCAGTGGGAGGGTCTGACCCACCACGAGGTCGACGCCATCTCCCCGGGCGCCCGCAAGGAATGGCGGCTCGACGCCACCTTCACCCCGCCCGGCGGCGAATCCAAGCTGCAGGTCGGCGCTCGCGCGCTGCCCCTGGTGCAGGAATTGCTCACCGAGCGCACCGACTGGCCCGGCCGTACCATCATCCTGGTTGCGCACGGCGGGTTGATCGCAGCGCTGACCGCGGCGCTGCTCGAACTCCCGCCGGTGAACTGGCCGGCCCTGGGCGGGCTTGCCAACACCAGCTGGGTACAGCTCACCAGCCACGGTCCGAGCATCGATCGGCCCGGCTGGCGCCTCGATGTGTGGAACGCACTGGCGAAGGTAGCTCCCGATGTCCTCTGACAATCCCGAACGGCACGTCTCCGACGAACTGCTGCGGCAGGCCTCCGAGGTGACGAAGGTCCGGGCGGTACCGGACACCCTGTTCGGCGCTCCCGCCGACAACGCGCCGGTGGCTCCCGCCGCAAGCAGCGAGCCGGTCGAGGCCGAACCGGCCCAGCGGCCGGTGCTGCTGGTCATCGCCGACTCCCTGTCCTACTTCGGGCCCAAGGGCGGACTGGCCGCGGACCATCCCCGCATCTGGCCGAATCTTGTTGCGGCCGAACTGGGCTGGGACGTGGAGCTGGTCGCGCGCATCGGCTGGACCTGCCGGGACGCCTACTGGGCGCTCATCGGCGATCCGCGGGTCTGGGCGACCGTGCCGCGCGCCGGGGCCGTGGTGTTCGCGACGGCCGGTATGGATTCGCTGCCCTCGCCGCTGCCGACCGCGCTGCGCGAGCTGATCCGTTATGTCCGGCCGTCCTCCGTGCGGCGGCAGGTGCGCACCGCCTACAACTGGGTGCAGCCCAAGCTTTCTCCGCTGGGCTGGCCCGTGGCGCTGCCGCCGGCGGTCAGCGTCGACTACCTCGAGCAGTCGCGCAATGCGCTGGCGGGGTTGCGACCAGAGCTGCCGATGATCGCGGTGCTGCCGTCCGTGCACCAGTGTGATGCGTACGCGCGCCACCACAGTGGGCGCGATCCCATGGTGCGGGCCGTGCAGGCCTGGGCCGACGAGAAGTCGATCCCGCTGGTGGATCTCGGTGAAGCCGTGTACGACAACGTCTTCAACGGTGAATCCAACCCGGATGGCATCCACTGGGGCTGGGAGGGCCACAGCGCCGTCGCCCGCGCCATGGTCAAGGTGCTCTCCGAGGTTTCCGCCCGCGAGGTCCGAGCTGTATGAAAGGCGTTGCGCGCGAGGGGTCTGCCGGCCGATGACCGTGGTGGTTGTCACCGACTCGTCGGCCAGTCTGCCCGCCGATCTCGTCGCCGAACTGGGTGTGCTCGCGGTACCGCTGCATGTCCTCGTCGATGACCGGGAAATCCGGGAGGGTATCGACGATTGCGATATCGACTACGGGTCCTCCACTGTCACCACCTCGGGCGCCTCGCCCGGTGATCTGAAGGCCGTGTACGAGCGGGCCTGGGAGCTGAGCGAGGGCGATGGTGTTGTCGCCGTGCATATTTCGCGGCAGCTCTCGGGCACCTGGGAGGCCGGTCGGCAGGCGATTCGCGATATGGACGCGGGGGACCGGGTTCGCCTGGTGGACTCGCTCAGTGCGGGGCTGGGTACCGGGTTGCCGGTGCTGGCCGCCGCACGCCGTGCGCGCGGCGGGGCTGTCCTGGATGTGGTGTACGACGCGGCGGTGGCTGCGGCCGCTCGTGGTCGCGCGTTCATCGTGGTCAATCGGACCGAACAGCTGCGTCGCGGCGGTCGGCTGAGTACCGCCGCGGCCTTCTTCGGGACCGAGCTGGTCACCAAGCCGATTCTGCAGATTGTCGAAGGCCGGCTGGAGTTGCGCGAAAAGGCGCGGACCCGGTCGAAGGCCTTCGCCAAACTCATTGCCGCGGCGGTGGATGCGGCCGGTGACGACGGTGCCGCGGTCGCGGTTCAGCACCTCGGCGCGGAGGAGTCGGCCAACACCATCGCGGCGCAGCTGCGCGACCTCATTCCGGGGATTCGCGAGCTCATCGTCGCGGAATTCGGTCCGACTCTCGGAGTGCATCTCGGCATGGGTGCGGTGGGTGCGCTGGTTGTTCCCGGCGGCTGCGGCTGATCAGCTGACGGTGCAGGTCAGCGCGATCTGCGCGCCCGGGTAGCCCGGGCGGAATCCGGTTGTTCACAACCACTTTCGTTATCCACAGGCTCGGCGAAAGCCCAGGTCGGCGTCGTCGGCTGAACTCGCTCCGGTCATACCGTGGGCCTCATGCCACGAACCGACGAACGTACCGAGGTCCGCCGCCGTCTCGGCGGCCTGTCCGAACCGTCCGGCGCTGCCCCGGAATTCAGCCCGGATTCGGCGCATCCGCCGCGCTGGGATGCGGAATCGCTCGATCCGCCGAGCCCGGCGCCGGTCTCGGCAGGGTGCCGCGCGGACGGGTTCGAGCACGATGCCGCCGACGGCGATCCGGAGCCGCCGCACGAATCATCCACGCCCGCTTGGCTGTCCGAGCCCTGCGGCAGCGTCTCGCTGTGGCACGAGCGATTGGTGCCGGAACGCTTCCGGGGGACCAGATGGGACCCGGGCCCGCGCGGAGTACTGATCCTGGCCGCCGTCGCGGCGCTCGTCGTTGTGCTGACGGCACTGATGTCATTTCAGGAAAGGCCGGTGACACAGGCGGTTCCGCCGATTGCGGTGGCCGGGGAGAGCGCGGGGGCGGAGCCGGAGTCCGGCTCGGGAGAAGGTGCGGCAAATCCGGCGCCGGGGGCCGGGTCGAAAGGTGCTGCGCCCAGTAGTGCTGCGCCCAGTAGTGCTGCGCCCAACGGTGTTGTGCCCAGTGCTGCCGCACCTCGTAGTGCGGTGCCCTACGGTGCTGCACCCGGTAGTGCTGCGCCGGCCGTGCCGCCGAATTCTCCTGGAGCGGTATCGATTCCGGAGGCATCCGCCGGCGACAGGGGACCTGCCGGCACCGTGCCGACCGATATCAACGGACATCCGGCGTCGTCCGGTGAACTTGTCGTCAGCGTCGTGGGCTTGGTCGAACACGGCGGCCTGCGACGTTTCCCCTCCGGAGCTCGTATCGCCGACGCCATTCGCGCGGCCGCCCCGCGCCCCGAAGCCGACCTGTCCGGCCTCAATCTCGCCCAGCACCTCTGCGACGGCGACCAACTCATCATCGGCCGCAACGGCCCCCGCCCAGGCCAGCAGCAGGTCGGCAGCACAGTCGTCAACTCTGCCGGCCCCGCGCCCGCCACCGTGGCAGCCTCGGGCTCACCCCGCCCCTCCGGCCCCGCACCCAAGGTAAACCTCAACACCGCCACCGAAACCCAGCTCGACACCCTCCCCGGCGTAGGCCCCGTCACCGCCCGCGCCATCCTCACCTGGCGCACCACCCACGGCCGCTTCACCTCAGTCGACCAACTCGCCGAAATAGAAGGCATAGGCCCGTCCCGCCTCGCCCGCCTTCGCGCCGCGGTGACCATATGACCGCCCATCGCGCCCGCACACGGAGCCCGTACCTGCGATCGCGCTGCCAGCGGAGACAGCTCTCGCTCGGCCGCAATCGGTTGCTGGTTCGACGATGGACGTCAGTTCGCTGCCGGATCGTCCTCATCCGGAGCGCCTGGTGCCGTGGTGTCGCTGCTCGCCGGCGGCGCAGCAGGTGGTCAGAGTGCACCGGGGAGTACGACCCGGCACCGAGAACGCCGCAGCGGCAGTGGGATCGGAGCGCGTGGGCCGCTTCGTGCTCCTCCTCAGGCTGGGCTGTAGTGGGGGTACCACGATGACGGCGGTTGGCGGCAGACGGCCTGGGGAGAATCGAGGGCCGGGGGAGGTGCCGGGGGAGGATCGAGGTCCGGTGGAATTGCCGGAGGAGTTGGATGCGCGGTTGGTGCCCTCAACGGTGTGTTGTTGGGGGGCAACGATTGTTGCGGTGATTTTGGGGTGGCGGGCGGGGATGGTGTTGGCGGTGGGGTGTGGGGTGGTGGCGGTTGGGTTGTGGGGGTTGGTGATTCGGCGGGCTGCGGGTGGGCGGAGTGCGCGGGGAGTGTGGGTGGTGTTGGCGGCGGTGGTTGTCGGGGCGGGGTTTGCGGCGGCGGGGGGCTGGCAGGAGTACCTGGTGGCGGGGCATCCGCTGCATGAGGTGGCGAATGGGCGGCGGGTGTGGGTGCGGGCGGTGATGTCGGATGATCCGAAGGCGTTGGCGGAGAAGCGGTTCGGTGGGAAGAAGGTGATGGTTCGGGCGGAGTTGGTGGAGTTTCGGGAAGGCGGGGAAGTGGTTCGGGCCGGGGGAGCGGTGGTGGTGATGGCTCCGGAGGCGGGGTGGCGGGGATTGTTGCCGGGGCAGGAGGTGGAATTTCGGGCGAAGGTGAGTCCTCCGTGGCGGTCGGATTTGACGGTGGCGGTATTGCGGGCGGACGGGCCGCCGGTGTCGGTGGGGGAGCCGCCGTGGTGGCAGCGGGTGGCGGGGCGGGTGCGTGGTCACTTCGCCGATGCCGCACAGCGGGCGCTGCCGGATGATGCGGCGGGGCTGCTGCCGGGTCTGGTCATCGGCGATACGTCGCGGCTGACCGAACGGGTGCGGGGGAACTTCGAGGAGACCGATCTGGCGCATCTGACGGCCGTCAGCGGTGCGAATATTACGATTCTGCTTGGGGCGGTGCTGGTTTCGATGCGGGCGCTGACCGTCGATCCGCGGGTGGGCGCGGTGGTGGCGGGGCTCGCGCTGGTGATGTTCGTGATTCTGGCGCGGCCTTCGCCGAGTGTGCTGCGGGCGGCGGTCATGGGTGCGGTGGCGCTGCTCGCCCTGTGTACGGGGCGCCGGAAACAGGCGCTGCCCGCACTGTGCACGGCGATCATCGGATTGCTCGCATGGTCGCCCGCGCTGGCGGTGGATGTCGGGTTCGCACTGTCGGTCCTGGCCACCGCCGGGCTGATTGTGCTCGCCCCTGGATGGTCGGATTGGCTTCGGGCACACGGGTGGTGGCGCATTCCGGCGGACGGGCTCGCCGTCGCGGCGGCGGCATTCGTGGTCACCACACCGGTCGTCATCGCCATGACCGGACACCTCAGCCTGGTCGCCATAGCGGTGAATGTGCTGGTGGAACCGGTCATAGCGCCGATCACCGTGCTTGGCGCGCTGGGCGCGCTACTGGCCTGCCTCTGGACACCGCCGGCCGCCTTCGTCCTGCACTGCACCTCGCCACCACTGTGGTGGCTGCTCACCGTCGCAGATCGGGCGGCCGCACTCGGCGCCTCGGTCGCGCTACCCACCGGAATCCGCTCCGGCCTCATCACCGCGGTGCTGTGCGCCCTCCTGATCACGGCACTACGCCCGCGCTCGCACGGCACGACCATCGAGTCCGGTCCCGCAGTCGAGTCCGGCCCGGCAATCGAGTCCGAATCGGCGGGCCGGGTGTGACGGGTGCGGGAGTTGTCGGGGCGGGCTCGTAGGATCGGGGCGTGAGCCAACGACCCGCACCACTGCATCTTGTGCTCGGCGATGAAGAACTGCTGATCGAGCGGGCGGTATCGGCGATTGCCGCGCAGGCGCGGGCCGCCTCCGAGAATCCGGATTCCATGCCGGTGGACCGGCTGCGGGCCGGTGATGCCAGCACCCCGGAACTCGCTGAACTGCTGAGCCCCTCGCTGTTCGCCGAGGAGCGGGTGATCGTGCTGGAGTCGGCGGCCGAGGCGGGTAAGGATGCGGTAGCGGTGGTCCTGGACGCCGCCGCCTCACCCCCGGAGGGTGCGGTGCTGGTGGTGGTGCACACCGGTGGCGGTCGCGCCAAGGCCATGGTTCCCGCGCTGCAGAAACTGGGCGCGGTCGTGCATCAGGCCGCCAAGCTGACCAAGGCGGGCGAGCGAGTCGAGTTCGTGCGCAATGAATTCCGCGCCGCGAATGTGCGGGTCTCGTCCGATGTGGTCCAGGCGATCATCGAATCGGTCGGCTCCGAACTGCGCGAATTGGCCGCGGCCGCTTCCCAGTTGGCGGCCGACACCGGCGGCAAGATCGATGTGGCCGCCGTGCACCGCTACTACTCCGGCAAGGCCGAGGTCACCGGCTTCGACGTCGCCGACCTCGCGGTCTCCGGCGATCGTCCCGCCGCCATGGAGGCGCTGCGCTGGGCCACCGACCGCGGCGTCCCCGCGGTCCTACTGGCCGACGCCCTCGCCGATTCCGTGCACACCATCGCCCGGGTCGGTTCCGCCGGTCGCGGTGACCCGTTCAAACTCGCGGGCGATCTGGGCATGGCGCCGTGGAAGGTCAAGAAGGCGCAGGCCCAGGCCCGCGGCTGGACCGGCGTGACCATCGGCGCGGCCCTGCAGATCGTCGCGGGCCTGAACGCTGACGTCAAAGGCGGTGCGGCCGACACCAATTACGCCCTCGAACACGCGCTGGCCCGCATTCTCGACCTCCGCGAATCCGCCTAGCTGTCCGGCGACCAGGTGATTTTGCCGCCGGAGAAGTCCTGGGCCTTGCCGCCCTTGTAGTCGTACTCGTCGCCGGTCGGGTAGCCGTAGCGGCCGTTCTCCGCGCCATTGCGCACCCACTCGTCGCGGATGGCGCCCCAGGTGATGTGCGTGCCGGACTTCTGCGAGGAGTAGATGGCGCCGCCCTCGAACATCATGTAGCGGGCATCACCCTTATTGGTGTTGGCCTCATCGGAGATGGGGAAGCCCAGCGGGCTGTTCTCCCAGCCGGCGGCCGCGTACTTGTCGCGAATGGTGCCATTGATCATGTGGGTCCCGGACCCGATCGACCAGTAGATGGACCCGCCCTGGAAATGCTGGAAACGCCCGGGCTTCCCGGTCGCACCCTCATCGACGGTCGGGTACTTCAGCACCCCGGACTCGGAGCCCAGCGCACGCCACTTGTCGCGGATCGCGCCGCCGACGGAATGCGCATCGGTCGCCGGTGTCCAGTAGATCGAGACGCTGTTGGTGAAGTCCTGCTTCTTACCGCCGGCCGCGGCATCGGTCTCCGGACTCGTCGGATCGCCGAACATGCCAGGCCCCCCGGCCTGGTCGTACTCGACCTCGATCGCCCCGCCCACATCGAACGGCCCGATCGGCCGCGCGGCGGCCGTACCGCTCATACCCACGGCGGCAACCCCGAGCCCGGTCGTCAGCGCGACCGCGACCGCTCCGGCGGCCACAGCACCACGGTTCCAAGACGATTTCAAGCGGCGTACCGATGACAAGTGAACTCCCAACGCAGGCGGTATCGAATGCCCCCCGACAGTCGCCGCCATCCTTCCGGGAACTGTCCGGCTCAGCAAGTTCCCAGACCAAATGTCACACATACAACAAAAACCGCCGTGGTCGTCAAAGCCACGGCGGCTGTTCGAAGCATATTTGCCCGATATGTATACCGGGGTTGTCAGCTGACCTTGTAGAAGGAAATCAGCCGAGCTTGTTGACGGCCAGCGACAGCGCCGACTTCTTGTTGGCGGCCTGGTTGGCGTGGATGACGCCCTTCGAGGCAGCCTTGTCGAGGCTCTTGCTCGCGGACTGCAGCAGCTCGATCGCCTTGTCCTTCTCGCCCGCAGCAGCGGCCTCGCGGAACTTGCGGATCGAGGTACGCAGCGCGGACTTGACCGACTGGTTACGCAGACGCGCATCCTCGTTGGTGCGGATCCGCTTCATCTGGGACTTGATGTTGGCCACGCGTGTTTCCTCGTGTTCCTTCGTTTGGTGGTTTATGCGGGAAGCAAAGTCTCCGGGCGCACTACGCAGTCGTAGCGCAGCACCGACGAACGAGGTTACCAGGCAACGACTCGGGCATGAAATCGGCCCCGTTCGCAACGGGGCTGATGCGAGAAATTTACCCCGGTCCAACTGCGTGTTGCTCCTGCGTGATGGACCATTTTGGCATGACCCCCGCTGCAGCCGCACGATCGGCCGCGGCCGCTCACCATTCGAACGGCCGCGTCGAGACCGACGATGCGGCGGTGGGTGTCTTCGCGGGATACCGACCCGGCCGCTACGCCCGGGCTTATGACGAAATGTTCGATCCCACGGGACGGGCGCGCGCTCCCTACAAGGGCATCTATGCCGCGCTGGCCACCATCGACGCATCGGATCTGGCGGCCAGGGCCGAGGCGCTGGCCCGTGCCTTCGTGGACCAGGGCATCACCTTCTCGCTGTCCGGTCAGGAGCGGCCGTTCCCGCTCGATCTGGTGCCCCGAGTAATAGCCGCCACCGAGTGGACCAAACTCGAGCGCGGCATCAAACAGCGCGTGCGGGCGCTCGAGGCCTTCCTGGCCGATGTGTACGGCGAGCAGACCATCCTGCGCGATCAGGTCATCCCCAAACGGCTCGTCACCTCGTGCGCGCATTTCCACCGCGAGGCCACCGGCCTGGTGCCGCCCAACGGTGTGCGCATTCATGTCGCCGGCATCGATGTGATCCGCGACGAACACGGCGATTTCCGTGTGCTGGAAGACAATCTGCGCTCGCCGTCCGGGGTGTCGTATGTGATGGAGAATCGCCGCACCATGGCGCGCGTGTTCCCCGATCTGTTCGCCTCCCATCGGGTGCGGGCCGTCGGCGACTATCCCAGCCAGCTGCTGCGCGCCCTGCGCGCGGCCGCCGCGCCCAATGAAGCCGATCCGACCGTGGTGGTGCTCACCCCCGGCGTCTACAACTCCGCCTATTTCGAACATTCGCTGCTGGCCCGCCAGATGGGTGTCGAATTGGTCGAGGGCCGAGACCTGTTCTGCCGCGACAGCACCGTCTATATGCGCACTACCGCGGGGGAGCGGCAGGTCGATGTCATCTACCGCCGCATCGACGACACCTTCCTCGATCCCATGCAGTTCCGGCCGGATTCGATGCTGGGCGTCGCGGGTGTGCTGAATGCGGCGCGTGCGGGCACGGTGGTGCTGGCCAATGCGGTCGGCAACGGTGTCGGCGACGACAAACTCGTCTACACCTATGTGCCCGCGTTCATCGAGTACTACCTGGGCGAGAAACCGATTCTGCCCAATGTGGATTCGTATCGCTGCTGGGAGCCGGACGAGCGCGACGAGGTGCTCGACCGGGTCGCCGAACTGGTGGTGAAACCGGTGGAGGGTTCCGGCGGCTACGGCATTGTCATCGGCCCCGACGCCAGCCAGAA
Organism: Nocardia sp. NBC_01327; assembly: GCF_035958815.1. Classification (NCBI taxonomy): domain Bacteria; kingdom Bacillati; phylum Actinomycetota; class Actinomycetes; order Mycobacteriales; family Nocardiaceae; genus Nocardia; species Nocardia sp. NBC_01327. The sequence continues at coordinate 2,552,374 of NZ_CP108383.1, forward strand.
GGAATTGGATGCCGTGCGCCGAAAAGTGCGCGCCGATCCGCGCGGTTGGATCGCCCAGCCGGTAGTCCAATTGTCCACGGTGCCAAGCAAAATCGGTGGCCGACTAGCGCCGAGGCATGTGGATCTGCGCCCCTTCGCGGTCAATGACGGCGACGATATCTGGGTACTGCCGGGCGGTTTGACCCGTGTGGCACTGCCCGACGGTTCCCTGGTGGTGAATTCCAGCCAGGGCGGCGGCAGTAAGGACACCTGGGTCCTGGCCCCGAGAACCTCTGTGGAAGAACGCGAACTGGCAGGCACGCAGCTGGTGAGCGAACAGCACATCTCGCGTGATCGTGAGCAGTCGCGAGAACCCTCGCCCACTCGGGCAAGTCAACAACAGCAATAGCAACGGCGCTGCTGGGCAGGTGAAGTAATACGTTAGGCGGTCGAATTATGCTGGCGCGCAATGCCGAATCTCTCTTCTGGATCGGTCGTTACGTCGAACGCGCCGAGTACACGGCGCGCATCCTGGATGTGGCGGTGCATCAATTGCTCGAGGAGGCGACGGTCGACCCGGATCGAACATCCCGGGTGCTGTTGCGGGTACTCGGGATCGAAACTCCGGAAGAGGAACTCGATGTGTGGTCGGTGACCGAGCTGGTCGCCTTCGGCCGGGAGCATGACGGCTCCATTGTCGATTCCGTCAGCCGGGCCCGCGAGAATGCCAGGGGTGCAAGGGAAGTCGCCTCGACCGAAATGTGGGAATGTCTAAATTCCACCTATAACGGCCTGGCCGCGGCCGAACGAGCCGCGCGGGCGCTCGGCCCGCACGAGTTCTGCCACTACATCACCGATCGCGCGGCCATGTTCGCCGGACTTTCCGATTCGACGCTGAGCCGCGACGACGGTTATCGATTCCTGCTCCTGGGCCGTTCCATCGAGCGCGTCGATATGACTGTGCGCCTATTGCTTTCGCGTGCGGGCGACCGCACCTCCTCCCCGGCCTGGGTGACCGTGCTGCGGTCCGCCGGTGCGCACGATCCGTATCTGCGCACCCAGCGCGGTGTGCTCGACGCCAATCAGATCGCCGAATTCATCCTGCTGGACCGGCTTTTCCCGCGTTCGGTCTTCCATTCCCTGCGAGTCGCGGAAACCTGTCTGCAGGAACTGGATCAGCGCCCCAACAGCCGATTCGCGGCCCGGCAGGAAGCGCATCGACTACTCGGCCGGGCTCGCAGCGAACTGGAGTTCCTGCCGGCCGCCGTACTGCTCGAGGATCTGCCCGCCCGGCTGCTGTGGTTGCAGGAGACCTGCCGGGAAGTCGGGGAAGCGGTGGCGCTGCAGTACTTTCACGCCGAAACCTGGGTGGCCTGGACCGGTCTGCACGGCCGCAACGGCGCCCTGGTGGAGGAGACGATATGAGCTGGCGGATGCGGGTGGTGCACACCACCGGTTATGTGTACGACGCGCCGGTCTCCCGCTCGTTCAACGAGGCGCGGCTCACCCCGCGCGCGGACAGCCGCCAGAACGTGATCCTGAACCGGGTGGAGACCGTGCCCTCGACCCGCTCCTTCCGCTATGTCGACTATTGGGGCACCGCGGTGACCGCCTTCGACCTGCACGCTCCGCACAGCGAATTGGAGATCACCAGCGCCTCCGTGGTGGAGACCGAACCGTTCGCGGGCCCCGCCGAGGAACTCTCATGGGAGGAGTTGCGCGGCGACGATATCGTCGACCGTTTCGACGAATTGCTCTCGCCCACCGGATATGTCCCGCGCGAGCGCCGGCTGTCCCCGATCGCGCGGCAGCTCTCGCGCGGTGTCCCGCCCGCCAAAGCCGTTGTGCGCGCGGCGGAATGGGTGCATCAGGAAATGACCTACCTGGCCGGGAGCACCTCCGTGCACACCTCGGCCGTACAGGCCTTCGCCGAAAGGCAAGGCGTATGCCAGGACTACGCGCACCTGACCCTGCTGCTGTTGCGGACCATGGGGATTCCCAGCCGATACGTCTCGGGCTATCTGCATCCCGATCCCGCCGCCGAGGTGGGCAATACCGTCGCCGGCCAGATGCACGCCTGGGTGGAGGCCTGGACGGGGCAGTGGTGGGGCTACGACCCGACCAATAATATCCCCGTCACGGAGCAACACGTGTCAGTCGGTGTCGGGCGTGATTACGCGGATGTGCCGCCTCTGAAAGGTATCTTCAGCGGGAGTGGCTCGACCGATCTCGAGGTGGTAGTGGAGATCACCAGGCTCGCATGACCGTAAGTCGGCAGGACACAGATGCTCTCCGCGATAGGCGGGGACGATCCCGGAAGGTGGCTGATGTCTCCTACAGCTCAGGAAGTCGTCGAGGATCTAACCGAGTTAGAAGAGGTTTCGCTGGCGCGGAAGCTGCTCGCCGAGACGTTCGGCACCTTTGTGCTGGTACTCGGCGGTGTCGGCACCGCGGTGATCGCGGGTGACCGGGTGGGCGCGCTCGGAGTCGCGCTGGCCTTCGGGTTGACCCTGCTCTTCCTGGTGTACGCCATCGGACCGATCTCCGGCTGCCATGTGAATCCGGCGGTCACCGTCGGACAGCTGCTGCTGGGCCGGGTCACCGCGGGTGTCGCCGCGGCCTACTGGGTGGCGCAGGTGATCGGCGGTCTGATCGGTGGCGCGGTGATCTACGCCATCGCCAAGAATCTGCCGTCCTACGACCGCGCCACCAACGGGCTCGGCGCCAATGGCTGGGGTGCGCACAGTCCCTCGAAGGTGGAGCTCGGCGGCATCGTCACCAATGGTTACGGCCTGGCCGCGACCATCACCGTCGAGATCATCCTGACCGCGCTGCTGGTGTTCGTGGTGCTGGCCTCCACCGATCAGCTCTCGGATGTGCCGCTGGCAGGTCTGTCGATCGGTTTCACGCTGGCCGTCATCCACCTGATCTCGATCCCGATCGACAACACCTCCGTCAACCCGGCGCGCAGCCTCGGTGTGGCCTTCTATCAGGACGGTGCGCTCGCGCAGGTGTGGGTCTTCCTCGTTTTCCCGCTGGTCGGCGGTGTCCTCGGCGCCCTCGTCTACAGCGGCATCTTCGGTCGCTCCCGCAACCTGGTGAGCTGACAGCTCTTTCGCGATTCGAATGCCCCGTTCCCCGCGGAACGGGGCATTCGCTCGTTCAGTGCCAGTGGTATTCGGCGCACAGCCGGTGCGCGACCCGGTCGAAGATCTTGCGGGGGACGATGGCGCCCTCGCGGCGGATGCCGTCCTCGGGGACATCGAGCACCCGATCCAGGCGCACCCAGCTCGACCGGCCCTCGTGATCCCAGGCGCCGGGGCCGATGCCGACCCAATTGTGGTGGTGCTCATGGTCTTCGTTGGAGGAGAGCATCAGTCCCAGTAGCGTGCCGCGCTCGCGGCCGACGACCAGCACCGGCCGGTCCTTGCCATTGCTGGGGTCCTCCTCGTACGGCACCCAGGTCCAGACGATTTCACCCGGATCGGCACGCCCGTCCAATTGCGGGCTGTAGACGATCATCCGGGCGCGTTCCCCCGAGGGCACCCCGGCCGAGGAGGTCGGCCGGACCGAAACCGGTGGTGCGGGCCGCGCGGCCACCGCGCGCAGGGCCCGGCCCCACATCGAGGAGTTCTGCATCCGCCCGAACAATTTGGGCGCCTGCTGCTTGACGATATGCGTGCCCTGCTCTTTTGCCACGATCCCCAACTGCTTCCCCAGAGCGTTCCACCTGCCGGCCATCTCGGCAGCCTAGTGGCGGATGTCCGGTTTCTCATCCGGGCCGGATTCGCCTGTGCTGAGCGGCGGTTCGCCGCCCGGGTGCTCCACTGGCGAGAGCGGTTCACCGCGCACCGTAGACTTCGGGGTTGACATGCCGCTGTTTCGCCATGCCGAGGAGTGACTCCGATTAGCAGTTTCGCCGATACGACGTTCACCGATCCGTCCCGGATCAGGAACTTCTGCATCATCGCGCACATCGACCACGGGAAATCGACCCTGGCCGACCGCATGCTGCAGCTCACCGGGGTGGTCGACCCGCGGCAGATGCGCGCCCAGTATCTGGACCGCATGGATATCGAGCGGGAACGCGGTATCACCATCAAGGCCCAGAACGTGCGCCTGCCGTGGGTGGTCGATGGTGAGGAATTCGTCCTGCACCTCATCGACACGCCCGGTCACGTGGACTTCACCTACGAGGTGTCGCGTGCGCTCGAGGCCTGCGAGGGTGCGATTCTGCTGGTCGACGCCGCACAGGGGATCGAGGCGCAGACGCTCGCCAACCTGTATCTGGCCATGGACAAGGACCTCACGGTCATCCCGGTGCTGAACAAGATCGACCTGCCTGCCGCGGATCCCGATCGCTATGCCGCCGAGATCGCGCACATCGTCGGCTGTGAGCCCGATGACGTGCTGCGGGTCTCCGGTAAGACCGGTGTCGGCGTGGCCGAACTGCTGAACAAGGTCATCGCGGAGATTCCGGCGCCCGTCGGCAAGGACGACGCGCCCGCCCGCGCACTGATCTTCGACTCGGTCTACGACACCTACCGCGGCGTCATCACGTATGTGCGTGTGGTCGACGGCAGGCTGACCCCGCGGCAGAAGATCAAGATGATGTCCACCGGCGCCACCCATGAGCTGCTGGAGATCGGCATCGTCTCGCCCGAGCCGAAGCCCACCGTGGGCCTGGGCGTCGGCGAGGTCGGTTACCTGATCACCGGTGTGAAGGATGTGCGGCAGTCGAAGGTCGGTGACACCGTCACGACCATGCGCGACGGCGCGACCGAGCCGCTGACCGGCTATCGCGAACCGCGGCCGATGGTCTACTCGGGTCTGTACCCGGTCGACGGCTCCGACTATCCGGACCTGCGCGATGCGCTCGACAAATTGCAGCTCAACGACGCCGCCCTCACCTATGAGCCGGAAACGTCTGTGGCACTTGGCTTCGGCTTCCGCTGCGGCTTCCTCGGACTGCTGCATATGGAGATCACCCGAGAGCGGCTCGAACGCGAGTTCAATCTGGATCTGATCTCCACCGCGCCCAATGTGATCTACCGCGTGGTGCTGGAGGACGGTTCCGAACAGGTTGTCACCAACCCCTCGTACTGGCCCGAGGGCAAGGTCCGCGAGATCTACGAGCCCATCACCAAGTGCACGGTGATCGCGCCCAGTGAATTCATCGGCACCATCATGGAGCTGTGCCAGAACCGCCGCGGCGAGCTGCTCGGTATGGACTACCTGTCCGAGACCCGCGTCGAGATGCGGTACACGCTGCCGATGGCGGAGATCATCTTCGACTTCTTCGATTCGCTGAAGTCGCGCACCCGCGGTTACGCCTCGCTCGACTACGAGGAGGTCGGCGAGCAGGCGGCCGCTCTGGTCAAGGTCGACATCCTGCTGCAGGGTGAGGCGGTGGACGCGTTCTCGGCCATCATGCACAAGGATTCGGCCCAGGCATACGGCCACAAGATGACCAGCAAGCTGCGCGAGCTCATTCCGCGTCAGCAGTTCGAGGTGCCGATCCAGGCGGCCATCGGCTCGAAGGTCATCTCGCGCGAGAACATTCGCGCCATCCGCAAGGACGTGCTCGCCAAGTGCTACGGCGGTGACATCAGCCGTAAGCGCAAGCTGCTGGAGAAGCAGAAGGAGGGCAAGAAGCGGATGAAGACCATCGGCCGCGTCGAGGTCCCGCAGGAAGCCTTCGTGGCGGCGCTGTCCACCGATTCGCCGTCGGACAGCAAGACCAAGAAGTAGAGCGCCGCTTCGGTACTCGTGCCCCGCTGCCATTCGGTAGCGGGGCACGGTGCTGTTCGGGGCCGGACTACTGATTTCGTGAGATCGGGGTAACTCGCCGGGTACGTCCAAAATCGGTTTGGCACACGACCGCCGGCACGCGTGCACGACAGTCCACGGCTCTCGGCCGTGCGCCGAAGGGTCGGAGAGGCGGCCCAGCAATCTGGGGCTTCCGAAGTCATATGCCGGATGACAAGCTATGTGTCGCACCACTGTGCACACCGCCTTCTACCTGGTGGATGTGACAGACCGGGTATCCGGAAATAGGGTGTGAAACGAGTTGAGAACGGCGGTCCGCCAGGTGCGGACCGCCGATCCTTGAGAGTGGAGCTTGTATGACGCGTGACCTGCCCTTCGACGACGCACCAGCTGTGGGCGGCGATGATGCGGGTGACGCCGCGTATCGGATTGCCGACGGGGTCGCGCGCGTGGCGAGGGCGGGCGCATATGTCACCGGCGGAGCTCTCATCGCCTCGGCCGGCACGCGCGGGGGTCCCACCCCGGCGATCGATCACGACAGCCGCAATGTGGGCTGGTCGCAGGTCGATGATCCGCATCCGGACGTGCCCAGCCCGACCCTCACCTTCCCGGATCTGACCGTCGATCGCATGCCGCCCGCGCACGGCGGTTACGGCGGCATCGCGCCGGTCGCGGCGCCGGACGATCATTTCGGCACCGATGCCGGGCTGCTGCCGTCGCACTTCGATGCCAGCTCCATGCCGGATCCGAGCATGGCGGGCTTCCACGGTGTGGGTCTGCCCGATACGGATCTGCCCGCCAGCTTCACCCTGCCGTCCTCGCACGATTACCAGTCGCAGTCCGGTTTCGAGCTACCCGGCGACGGACAGTCCACGGGCCTGCCCTTCGGGGCGCAGCCCGGTCTGCCCGTCGAGGATCAGCAGTTCCAGATTCCGGGCGGGTTCCATCTGCCGGACTTCGACGGACTGCACCTACCCGGCCTGAGCAATGACGGCTTCGCCACGCACGGTTTCGACGGACTGCACCTACCTGGGTTGCCCGGCGGCGGTTTCGGTCAACCCGGTGGTGGTTTCGGTCAACCCGGTGGTGGTTTCGGACAGCCCGGTGGTGGTTTCGGACAGCACGGCGGTGGTTTCGGCCCGCACGGTAGCGGCGAAGGTTTCGGAGACGGTTCGCACGCAGGCATTTTCGACGGTATCGGCAATGGCCCCGTCGGGGTGTACGTCAGCACCGACTGGGCCGTCAATATGCACGTCGGACTCGACGGTGTGCAGTTCGAATCGGATTTGAAGGTCGATGTCGCGGTAGGCAATGTCGGCCACCAGCTCGATCAGTTCACACAGGATATGGGACAGGGGATTTCGCATATCCCCGCCGGTCTGCCGGGCACGCCCGTCGACCCGAACAACCCGTTCGCCTCCGCCGCGGGACTGACCGGCAGCCCGAACTCGGCCGCGAATCCCGCAGGCCCGCAGGCTAATTCGCAGGCATTCGGCGCGGCCGGTCCGGTGAGTGGCCTGCCCGGTTCCCCGGTCGGGGCCGCCGGTGCGCCGGGTCTCGGCGCTGCCGGTACTCCCGGGGCCGCCCCCGGAGCTCCCGGACTCGCCGCTCCCGCCGGTGCGCCTGTGTACAGCGCCCCGAGCGCTCCCGCCTTCGCTCCGGCCGCTCCGCTGCCCGCCGCTGCCGCCCCGATCGCCATCGCCCCGATCGCGCCCGTCGCGGCCGCCCCGGTCTTCATGCCCCCGGTCGCCGTCGCGCAGCCGGTGGTCACCACTCCGCTGCAGACCACGATTCAGCCGGATGCCGCGACGCATCCGATCGCGAATCTCCTGACCACACCCGGCCAGTCGCCACTGACCGCTTCGGCGGCGAATGCCCCGGCGCTGTTCAACCACGCCGGTCCGGTGCTGCTGGCCTCGGGCGCACGCGGTGATTCCGAGCATCCGGTGAGCGCCATCGCCAAGCCGATGCCGCTGACCACCGCGCCCGGTGGGTCGGTACCGCAGATCAGCGTGCCCGCGAAGCCGGACCCGGTGCTCACCACGGCGCCCTCGGTCCCGCCGGTCACCAAGATGCCCGGTATCGATCCGGTGACCAAGGTGCCGGTGCTCACCACCGCTCCCACCGTGCCGACGACTGCGCACGCGCCCGTCACGGTCGCCCCGGTCACGCCGGATCCGGACTCCGATACCACCACGCGCCCGCACTATCCGGCCGATGACACCGACACCCACGGCACCGTGCCGCCGGTCACCGTGCCGAGCGATACCGATTCGGCGCCGACGCATCAGCCGCCGGTCACCAATCCGTCGCCGCCGAGCGTGCCGACCACGCAGCCGGATCTGCCGACTCACGGTGCCCAGCCCCCTGTTTCGCTGGATCCGCCGGTGCCGGTGATGCCGAACGTGGTGCAGCCGCCGACCACCCAGCCGCATGTGCCGGATGCGCCCAAACCGGTGAAACCCGCTGGGGACCCGATAGATTCGGGTCTGCACGTGATGCCGATCGCCGATGATTCCACGCTGCACCCGGTCTTCCTGATGCATGACGGCGGGCTCACGACGGGGCTCATGCCGACCGACACCTCCTTCGCCGACACCCACTATCAGGTACACGGCCCGTTCGATCACACGCTGCTGTGAGCGGTGTCGAACGCCTTGTCGCAGTGAAGAATCCGGATGCGATGGCGCCGCTGCTCGGTCTGCTCGACGAGCTGCTGGAGCCCATCCACGCCGCGGGCCGCGCTGATCTGGCCGGCCGCCTCGGGATCGCGCGCGCCCGGCTCGCCGATCCCCGGGTGCGCCTGGTCGTGGTGGGCGAGTCCAAGAGCGGGATGAGCACGCTGGTCAACAGTCTGATCGGGACGACGGTCAGCGCCACGGAGAATGCCGTCAGTGTGCCGGTGATCGCCGAATACGGGCCGCAGTCCACGGCGACCCTGGTGCGGGTCGGTCCGGGCGGAACCACCGAACGACTGCCGATCGATCCCGGGAACGCGGTGTCCGCCATGGATGCCGAGGGCGTGATCCGCGCCGAATTCACCGAGCCGAGCCCGCTGCTGGCGGAGGGTTTCGTGGTGCTGGACGCACCCGGCTCGCCTGCCGACACCCCGGCCACCTGGTCGCTGCTCGCGGTCGCCGATGCGGTGCTCTATGTCGCGGACGCCGCGGCGCCGTTCACCAGTGGGCAGATCGGGCAGCTGCAGCGCATTCAGCAGGTGTGCCCGACCGTGGTCTGCGTGCTCAACAAGATCGATCAGTCGCCGCAGTGGCCGGAGGTGCAGCAGCACGATCGGCGGCTGCTGGACGCGGCCGGACTGGCCTTCGCCGTCGCGCCCGCCTCGGCGCGGCTGCACGAGCAGGCGGTCGCCACCGGTGATCAGCAGCTGGATCTGGAATCCGGTGTGCCGCAACTGCTCGACCATCTGCGCGGCTATGTGCTCGGCAATGCCGACGCGGTGGCCGCCGACGCCGCGGTGCGCGATATCGGGCTGATCACCGACCATCTGGCGCTGGCCCTGCGGACCGAGGCCGAGACGCTGCGGGATCCGCGCCGCTACGGCGTCATCACCGAGCAGCTGCGGCGCACCCGCGAGGAGGCCGAGCAGCTGCGGCAGCGCAGCGCCAACTGGCAGGTCACCCTCGCCGATGGTGCGGGTGAGCTGATGGCCGATACCGAACACGATCTGCGGCACCGCCTGCGCAGTCTGATCCGTGATGCCGAGTCCGACATCATGAAGCGTGATCCGGTGCGGCGCTGGCACGATTTCGGCGCCGATCTCGATGCCAAGATCTGTGAGGCGGTGGAGGAGAACTTCGTCATCGCGCACTACCGCTCGGTCGAGCTGGCCGAGCAGGTGGCGGCGAAGTTCCCCGACCGCGGCATTCCGACACCTGAACTGCGCCTGGACAATCCGGGTGAGGTGGGTGCGGTGCTGGAGCCGGTGACCTCGCTGGAAACACTGGACAGCGCGAAACCGGCGGTGGCGCAGACGGCGCTGAACACGCTGCGCGGGTCCTACGGTGGCATCCTGATGGTCGGCCTGGCCACCAGCCTGCTGGGCATGTCCCTGGTCAACTGGTATTCGGCCGGCGCGGGTGTGCTGCTCGGCATCAATGCCCTGTGGGACGACCGCAAGAACCGCCGCCAGCGCCGTCAGTCCGAGGCCAAGGTCGCGGTATCGCGCCTCATGGACGATGTGATCTTCCAGGTGAGCAAGGAATCGCGCTACCGCCTGCGGGCCGTACAGCGCAATCTCCGCGACCATTTCACCGAAATCGCCAATGAGACACTGCGTTCGGTGGACGCCTCGCTGCGCGCCGCCGAGGAGGCCGCCGCCGTGCACTCCGGTCAGCGCCGCGAGCAGCGTCTCACCGAAATCGAAGCCGCCCTCGTCCGCCTGCACGACCTCCGCGAACGCGCCGACGCCCGCGGCGGTAACGCCGAGTACTGATCGGCTGCACCGGATCCGATAGTCAGCCCTGCGAGAACCGCCCCGCGCGTATACGCGTGGGGCGGTCCGGAATCTATTGCGGTCGAACGATTTACCGGCCGGGGTGGGCCGGGTGGAACTGGCCGGAGCTGTGTGATTCCTCGGCGCGGATCACGTGCATGACAGCATTGATCAGCGCCAGGTGGGTGAAGGCCTGCGGGAAGTTGCCGAGGTGCCGGCCGGTGCGGGTGTCGATCTCCTCGGCGTAGAGCTTGAGCGGGCTGGCATAGCCGAGCAGGCGCTGGCAGAGTTGTTGTGCGCGTTGCAGTTCGCCGATTTCCACGAGCGCCGACACCAGCCAGAACGAGCAGATGGTGAAGGAGCCCTCCGCGCCGATGAGGCCGTCGTCGGTGGTTTCGGTGCGGTACCGCAGCACCAGCCCGTTCTCGGTGAGCCGGTCGGCGATGGCCAGCACGGTGGCGCGCACGCGGTGATCGTCGGGCGGCAGGAAGCGCAGCAGCGGCACCAGCAGCAGTGAGGCGTCCAGGCTTTCGCTGCCGTAGCTCTGCGTGAACACGCCGTCGGCATTGACACCGTTGTCGAGGATGTCCTGGCGGATCTCGTCGGCGATATCGTGCCACTTCTTGGCGTAGTCGTATTCGCTGTGCAGTTCGGCCAGTTTCGCGCCGCGATCCAGCGCGACCCAGCACATCACCTTGGACGAGGTGAAATGCTGTGGCTCGCCGCGCACCTCCCAGATGCCGCGATCGGGATTGCGCCAGTTCTCGATGGCGGCCTGCACCTGGCGTTCCAGCATGGGCCACAGCGTCTCCGGCACCTGCTGCCGCGACTTCACGTGCAGGTAGACGGAATCCAGAATCGTGCCCCAGATATCGTGCTGTTCCTGGTTGTACGCGCCGTTGCCGATGCGCACCGGTTGCGCGCCGTCATAGCCGGACAGGTGCGGGAGTTCGGTCTCGGTGATCTCACGTTCGCCGCCGATGCCGTAAAGCACCTGCAGCGGAAGGGCTCTGCCGTTTCCGTCGGTGGCGACATCGTGCAGGAAGGCGAAGAAGTCGTCGGCCTCCCGGTCCAGGCCGAGGGTGTACAGACCCCACAGTGCGAAGCTGGAGTCCCGCACCCAGGTGTAGCGGTAGTCCCAATTGCGTTCCCCGCCAGGTGTTTCCGGGAGCGAGGTGGTGGCCGCGGCGAGCAGCGCACCGGTCGGCGCGTAGGTGAGCCCCTTCAGGGTGAGCGCACTGCGCTGCAGGTATCCGCGCCACGGATGATCGGGGAAGCGCCCCAGGGTGATCCACTGCCGCCACGCCTCGGTGGTCTGCCACATCTTGTCCGCGGCGGCCTCGAATGTCTTGGGGGGCGGCAGATCCGACCACGACAGCGCCACGAAGATCTGATCGCCCTCCTTCATGCGGGTGCGGGCCCGAGCCTCCCGGCCCTCCAGTCCGAGGCGCAGATCGGTGGTGATGGTCAGCGTCGGGCAGCTCTCGATATCGCAAGTGGCCGAGGCCTGTTCGTACACATCGCCGCTGTACTCCCAATTGGCCGCCTGCTGGTGGTAGTCGAAGGCCGGTTCGCAGCTCATCTCCAGTTCGACGACGCCGTTCACACACCGCACGGTGCGCAGCAGCATGTGCTCGGCATCCCAATCCATCGGAGTGCGCCTGTGGCTGCGACTGCGTGATCGATTGTTGTGCCAGGGCCCCATGACCAGCGCGTCGCGCACGATGATCCAGCCGGTTTCGGTCTGCCAGGTGGTCTCCACGATCAGTCCGCCGGGCAGATACCGCCGGGCGGCGGGCACATTGCGGCCGTAGGGGCCGAGCCGGAAGTGTCCGGCGCTGCGGTCGAGTGCGGCGCCGAAGATGCTGGGGGAGTCGGGTCGCGGGATGCACATCCACTCCACCGAGCCGTTGCGGGCGATGAGGCAGTTGGTCTCGCAGTCGGAGAGGAATGCGTAATCGTCGATCGGCGGGAAGTTCGAATAGTGCGACTCACCGATGGCGGCCGGGACGTAGCCGTCCGAAAGCTGGGCGTCGGGCCGGTCGAGCGCATCCCGGGGCGGGCCGAGCGTCTCGGACTCGATATCGGCCGCACCGCTACTCAGCGGGCGGTCGTACGACTCCGGTTCGTCATAGGACTCCATAGTCACCATCTTCTGTCCTGTCGGCCCGAATCGTCCACCCTCAGGCTTTCGGCCTAGGGTGGTGTCGTGCATGCGATCGCAGGATGGTGGGACGGCGTCGAACTATGGGTGGCCGGCCTGCCCTTCGTCCCCCAGTTCGCCGTGGTGCTCGCCGCCATGGTGCCGGTCTGTTTCGCCATTGCCTATGTGCTGGATCGAGTGCTGCGAGTTGCGCTGCGTGCGCTGGGCCGTGATCGAGTGGTCGCCCAGGAGGCCGCGGCGCCCGCCGCGCAGCCGCGTCGCATGCGTAAGGAAGCCGCCTGATGCCTCGTTCCCGTGTTCAGCTCGCTCTGTTCGCGCTGCTCGTACTGGTTGTCATCGCCTGGCTCTTCACACGCTGAAGTCCGGCTCGCGCTGAGTTCGCCTGCTATTCATCGGGCGAATCGGACTTCAGGCCCTCATTGTCGGATGCTGCGCGTACGCTGCTGCACCATGTCAACCGATGAAGGCTTGGAACTGGTGACGTTGCTGTCCGAAGAGGATTTCGAAGAGGACGAGCCGCGTCTGATCGCGACTCACTACACGGGCCCCGAAGAGGCGCTCGAAATGGTGAAGGCGGCGCAGCTGCTGGGCCTGGGCGTCCGGCTCAGCAACCGCATCCGCCCCGACGAGGATGATGCCGAGAGTGCCACGGAGGAGTGGGTTCTCGACATTCTGGAGAACCCGCCCGTGGTCGAAGGCGACGAGTAACCGATCTGTACCGACGGCGAATAGCTATGCGGGCCGCATGCCGGTAGCTATTCGTCGTCCCGCTCGCGCCATTCGCTGAACCGCTTGCCGATCTTCGATACGGTCTCACCGACCTCCTGCCCGACGGTCCCCACCGCGGAGCCCACATCGCGGCCGAGATTGCGCACGGCCCGAATGAGCGGGTCTTCCGACTGATCGAAATTCTGCCGGTAGGTGCGCGCGGCCTCCTTCACCTGATCGCTGATGCGGGCGTTCTTGTCCTGCTCCCGCAGCGGATAGCGACCATCCAGAATCCGGTCGTATTCACCGCTCGCGATCCAGCGCCGCAGTTCGGCCGCCCGCAGCACCGAGAACGGGTGCGTCTGCAATTCCAGATTCAGCAGCTTCAGCACCCCGTCGCGCAGATCGCCCGCGCGGTCGTAGGCATCGGCCTGTTCCAGGAATGACGCATGGCTCATCTCGTCCACGCGGGAGCCGCCGGCGAGCTTCATATGCACCCGCACCGAGGCGTCCACGTCCTGTCCGCACAGCAGCCCGGCCCGGTCGCCGGACAGTTCGGATTTGCGGCTCCATTCCATCAGGGCCGCGACAATGGCGCGTAATGCCCAGCCGCCCAAAGGAATCCAGCCGACGCCGTCGGCCAGTCGCATGAGATGCATGAGCATGGTCCGGTACACCGCATGCCCGGACAGGGCGTGCCCGAGCTCGTGCCCGACCACGAATCGCAGCTCCTCGGGATCGAGCAGATCCAGCAGTCCAGTGGTCAGGACGATGAAGGGCCGATCCATGCCGATGGTGAAGGCGTTCACCTCCGGGTCCTGCAGCACGAACATCTCGGGCGTGGTGTTCGCGTCCAGAATGCGCACGGCGTCCTCGCGCAGCTGGTGCACCTTCTTGAACTGCCGCTCGTCCACCCGCACCGCGGTCGCCAGATACATCAGCCGGTACTGACGTTCGGCGAGCAGTCCGGAGAGCGCGCGCAGCAGCGTGTCGAAGCCCGAGAGCGAGCGCAGGGTGACCAACGCGGTGCGGTCGGCGGGATGTTCCCAGGTGCGGGTCGAAATGCCGGGAAAGGTCCGGCGGACCCGATCTGGAGCAGTCATGTATTTCCCCCGTGGGTATGTTCACAGTGATAGGCGGCCCGTTCCGTTTCCTGTGAGACGTTCCGCCCTGCTACAGTCTGCCCCGTGTCGTCGAGTGTTGTGCCCCAGGTCCGCCATGAATTGGCGTTGATCGCTGTGGGCTGCCTCGCGGTCGCTGACATCCTCTGTCGTTGATCGTCAACCGGGCACTACTGCACGTCTGAAGTAGACTGGCGCGCGTTCCTTTTCGCAGTCGTGTCCGATTCCCGACGGCCTTCGGGCTGTAGCGCCACCGTCGCCTTCCTTCTTCGCGACGGGTCTACGGCAGTACCTTCCTTCACCCGCCCCCAGGTCCCCGGGGGTTTCTCGAAAGGTCCACCCGATGTCCAGCAGCTCCAGGCTCTCTCGCCGATCTCTCGTCGCAGTCGCATTGACCGCGGTCGCCGCCACCGTTCTCTCCGCGTGCGGCGGCGGCTCGAGCGACTCCACCGACAAGGGCGCGGTTGCCGACGGCAGTGGCGGCACCCTGAACCTCTACGCCTACTCGGTCCCGAAGCCCGGTTTCGACAATGAGATCCCGGCGTTCAACAAGACCGATGCCGGCAAGGGCGTGAAGTTCCAGCAGTCCTACGGCGCCTCGGGTGATCAGTCCCGCAAGGTGAAGGACGGCGCCGAGGCCGATATCGTCAACTTCTCGGTCGAGCCCGACATCACCCGCCTGGTGGATGCCGGTCTGGTGGATGCGAGCTGGAATGCGGACGCCAACAAGGGAATTCCGTTCGGCTCGGTCGTCGTCATCGCGACCCGCAAGGGCAACCCCAAGGGCATCAAGGACTGGGACGACCTGCTGAAGCCGGGTGTCGAGGTCGTGACCCCGAACCCGTTCTCCTCCGGTTCGGCCAAATGGAACCTGCTGGCCCCGTACGCCGCCAAGAGCGACGGCGGCAAGAACCCGCAGGCCGGTCTGGACTACCTGTCGCAGCTGATCACCAAGGATCACGTGAAGGTGCAGCCGAAGTCGGGCCGTGAAGCCACCGAGACCTTCCTGCAGGGCACCGGTGACGTGCTGCTGAGCTATGAGAGCGAAGCCCTCTTCTCCGAGCGCAACGGCGATCCGATCGAGCACTTCATCCCGCCGACCACCTTCAAGATCGAGAACCCGGTCGCGGTGACCAAGAACAGCAAGAACCCGGCCAAGGCCGTGGCGTTCCACGACTTCATGTTCACCCCGGACGGCCAGAAGGCGTTCGCCGCCGCCGGCCTGCGCCCGGTCGACCCGAAGGTGGCCGCCGACTTCGCCAAGGACTTCCCGACCCCGCAGAAGGAATGGACCATCGCGGACCTGGGCGGCTGGAAGGCTGTGGACAAGGATCTGTTCACTCCCAACACCGGCAGCGTCGCGGTTATCTACGACAAGGCCACCAAGTAGCCGGGTGACCTGGGACACAAGCGATACTCGATAGCGTGAGTGACAGCAGCACGAGCGCCGGGACCACCTCGGGTCCCGGCGTTTCGGTAGACAAGCAACCCAAGCCGGCCCGGTCCTGGCTTCGGGTGACCGGGTCCGTGGGCCCGTTCGGCATCGCCACGGCGGCGCTGTGGCTCAGCATTATCGTGCTGCTGCCGTTGGCGGCACTGACCTACAACTCCTTCGGGAACGGCTGGTCCGGATTCTGGGATGCGGTGAGCGCGCCCGCAGCCATCGATTCGCTGAAGGTGACCATTTTCGTCTCGGTCATCGTGGCGCTCATCAATGTCTTCATGGGCACCCTCATCGCCTGGGTGCTGGTGCGCGATGAGTTCCCGGGCAAATCGATCGTCAACGCACTCATCGATCTGCCGTTCGCACTGCCCACCATCGTGGCCAGCATTGTGCTGCTGGCGCTGTACGGGCCGGAGAGCCCGATCGATATTCAGCTCAATGCGACCCAGCCGGGTCTGGTGGTGGCACTGGCCTTCGTGACGCTGCCGTTCGTGGTGCGTTCGGTGCAGCCGGTGCTCATGGAGGTGGACCGGGAGGTGGAGCAGGCGGCCGCGTCCCTGGGCGCGGACAACTGGACCACCTTCCGCAGCATTGTGCTGCCCACGCTGACCCCGGCCATCATCAGCGGCGGCGGCCTGGCCTTCGCCCGCGCCATCGGTGAGTACGGGTCCGTGGTGCTCATCGGCGGCAATATTCCGCGCGAAACGCAGATGACCTCGCAGTACATCCAGCAGCAGATCGAGGTGGATCGTCCGGTCAATGCGGCGGCGGTCTCCGTTGCGCTGCTGGTGATTTCGTTCGCGACCCTGCTGGTGCTGCGCTTTGCCGCCGACCGCACCGCCCGAAAGGAGCAGGAGGCCCGATGAAACTTGCTCCCTGGACCCGGATTTCGCTGCGCACGATCGTGCTGGTCTATCTGGCCGTACTGCTGATCCTGCCGCTGGGCATTATTCTCTGGCGCACCTTCGGGCACGGTGTCGGTGAGTTCTTCACCTCCATCACCACGCCCGCCGCGGTGTCGGCATTCAATCTCTCGATTCTCATCGTGGCGATCGTGGTGCCGCTGAACGTGGTGTTCGGCGTGCTGACCGCGCTCGCGCTGGTGCGCGGAAAGTTCCCCGGCCGCAACCTGATTCAGGGTCTGGTGGATCTGCCGTTCGCGGTGTCCCCGGTGGTGGTCGGCGTCTCGCTGATCATGCTGTGGGGTGTGAACGGCTGGTTCGGCGGGCTGGAACACCACGGTCTGAAGGTGATCTTCAATCTGCCGGGCATGGTGCTGGCCACCATCTTCGTGACGCTGCCCTTCGTGGTGCGCGAGGTGGAGCCGGTGCTGCACGAGATCGGCGACGATCAGGAGCAGGCCGCCGCGACCCTGGGCGCCTCGCGCTGGCAGACCTTCTGGCGGATCACGCTCCCGGCGATCCGCTGGGGTCTGACCTACGGCATCGTGCTGACCGTGGCGCGTGCGCTCGGCGAATTCGGCGCGGTCATCATGGTCTCCACCGCGCTGCCCGGTAAATCGCAGACGCTGACCCTGCTCGTCGAGGGCCGCTACACCAATGACCACAACACCTTCGGCGCGTACTGCGCGGCGACCCTGCTCATGGGTATCGCCCTGGTCGTCCTTCTGTTGATGACTCTCCTCGAACGGAAGCGGGGCACTGCCAAATGATCACCGTGACCAATGCCAACAAGCGCTACGGCACCTTCGCCGCGCTCGACGACGTCACCCTGGACATCCCGTCCGGTGAGCTGACCGCGCTGCTCGGCCCGTCCGGATCGGGTAAGTCGACGCTGCTGCGTTCGATCGCCGGTCTGGAATCGCTGGACGGCGGCATCGTCACCATTGCCGGAAAAGACGTGACCCGGGTGTCGCCGCAGAAGCGCGATATCGGATTCGTATTCCAGCATTACGCCGCGTTCAAGCACATGACCGTGCGCGACAATGTGGCCTTCGGCTTGAAGATTCGGAAGCGGCCGAAGCCGGAGATCAAGAAGAAGGTCGACGATCTGCTGGAGATCGTCGGGCTGGACGGCTTTCAGCATCGGTATCCGGCGCAGCTCTCGGGTGGTCAGCGGCAGCGTATGGCCCTGGCCCGCGCGCTCGCCGTGGACCCACAGGTGCTGCTGCTGGACGAGCCTTTCGGCGCGCTCGATGCGAAAGTTCGTGCGGACCTGCGCACCTGGCTGCGCCGGCTGCACGAAGAGGTGCACGTCACCACCGTGCTGGTCACTCACGACCAGGAGGAAGCCCTGGATGTGGCCGACCGGATCGCGGTGATGAACAAGGGGCGGATCGAGCAGGTCGGGTCGCCGGAAGATGTATACGACCGTCCCGCAAACGATTTCGTCATGTCGTTCCTGGGCGCGGTGGCCAAGCTCAACGGGCATCTGGTGCGCCCGCACGATATTCGCGTGGGTCGTGATCCGAGCATGGCGCTGGCCGCGCACGAGGGTACGGCGTCCTCCGCCGGTGTCACCCGGGCCACGGTCGAGCGGATTGTCCACCTGGGCTTCGAGGTTCGGGTGGAACTGCGCAATGCGGCCACCGGTGATATTTTCACCGCCCAGGTGACCCGGGGTGACGCCGAGGCGCTGCATCTCGCCGAGGGTGAGACCGTCTACGCTCGCGCGACGCGAATTCCGGAGCTCCCGGTCTCCCGGATCGCGGAAGTCACGGGCGTTCCGGAACTTCCGGTCGCATAGGCGCCGACACACCGAGTGCGGGGGTGCGAAGCTTTCGCATCGCTTTCCCTTTGCCCGCTGCTGGGCGAGGCTGGTAGGGCACCGGCTACCGAGCCGGTCGCGCACCGCCCGCCCAGCAGAAGGCGCACCTCATGGCCTTGACCGAACCCGAAGCGAAAGTGCTTGCCGCGCTTTCCCTCCCGGACCTGCCCGCCGCCCGCACCGTCCGGCAGCTGTGCACCGCAACAGGTCTCACCTCCGGGGCCGCCCGCCGTGCCCTGCACCACCTCTCCGGCGCGGGTCTAGCGCTCGCGACCCGGCACACCCCCGCCACCTGGCAGGCCACCCATCGCGGGCGCCTCACCATCCACACCCCCACCTACCGCGACTACCTCGCCAGTACCCTCACAGTGCCGGAACACCGTCCCCGCACCAGGAGGCCCCCGCTATGCTCGCAGCTTTCTCCATCACCCCGATCGGCGCAGGCGAAGACGTAGGCGAGCCGGTAGCCGCCGCCATCCGGGTAATCCGGGCCAGCGGCCTGCCCAACCGCACCTCGGCCAGCTTCACCGAGATCGAAGGCGACTGGGACGAAGTCTTCGCCGTGATCAAGCAGGCCACCGACGCCGTCATGGCGATCTCCACCCGCTGCAGCGTCGTCATCAAAGCCGATATCCGCCCCGGCCACCCGGACATGCTCACCGCCAAAGTGGAAACGGTGGAACGCTATCTGGCCCAGGACTAGCCGACCGGTCTCCATTGCCGGTGGTCCACGAACCGGGCTGCGGCGGGGCACTCCGACCAGCCCCGGTGATCTTGGTGAGGGCTAGGAGACTGAGGCGGAGTCCGGGACGTAGCGCCAGATGGGGAGTAGCGCTTGGTCGTTCAGCGGGGTGGGGGAGGTGTGGATGGTGGATTCGAGGCGCGTGATTACCGAGGCTGGGTCCAGGCCGGCGCCTATCAGGACCAGGTTGCTGGTGCGGGGTTCGTTGCGGGACCAGGTGGTGGGCTCGATGGTGATGTGGCGGCCGACCATGTGGAGCAGGAACTTTCGGGAGTCTTCGGGGACGGCGAAGGCCAGGACGCCTTTGGCTCGGAAGAGGCCAGGAGGTGGGTCTTCCAGCATTGCGATGAGTTCTCGCGGGTTGAGGTCGGTGGGGCTGGTGAAGGAGACGCTTTGGTACGCGTCGTGCAGGTGATGATGATGATGGCCGCCGCACCCGTGGTCGCCGTCGTGCCCGTGCTGGCCGCTACCGCAGGATTCGCCGCCGTGACTGTCTTCGCCGGATTCGTCGTCGAGGAGTAGTTCGTCGAAGCTGAGTTGCCGGCCGGCCCGCAGTGTGCCCGGATCGCGGGTGGGGATGTCGAAGAGCAGGGCGGGGTCAATGCGGCCGTGGCTGGTGGCGTAGACGGGGACCTGGCCCACCAGGGTGCGGATGTCGGTGTGGAGTTTTTCGAGCGCGGCGGGCGGGACCCGGTCGGCCTTGTTGAGGACGACCAGATCGGCCATGCGCAGGTGCGTATCGAGTTCGGGGTGCTGGGCGCGGCTTTCGGGGAAGTGTTCGGCGTCGACCAGTTCGATCAGGCCGCCGTAGCGAATGCGTGGGTTGTCGCTGCCGGTCACCATGCGGATCAGATTGCGGGGTTCGGCGAGGCCGCTGGCCTCTACGACAATGACGTCGATGCGCTGTTTGGGCTGGGCCAGGCGGTCGAAGAGCTCATCCAGTTCGGTGACATCCACTGCGCAGCAGACACAACCGTTGCCGAGCGAGACCATCGCGTCGACCTGGCCCGCCACCAGCATGGCATCGATATTCACCGCGCCGAAGTCATTGACCACCACGCCTATGCGCAGGTCACGACTGCGCAGGAGGCGATTGAGGAGGGTGGTTTTGCCGGAACCCAGGAAACCGGCCACGATCAGAACTGGTATGCGCCGACTCACTCGGCCCACCCTACCGAGGGGCTGTGCGGTGGACGCAGCATGGCGGAAACGGGCCGGAAATACCGGCGTCCTACCGTGGCGGTCAATCGGACCGATCCCGGAGGTGGCGCAGTGCTGGTGCGGGACATTCTCGACGCGCCGCAGTTGCGCATGCAGCTGCTGCACGGGGACGACGCCGAATTGGCGCGACCCGTGGCCCGGGTGTGCGCGACCGATATGCCTGATCCTCGACCGTTCGTGACGCCGGGCGCGCTGGTCTGCACCGGCTTGATCTGGCGGCAGCAGGCGCAGGATTCGGATCGATATGTGGGACTTCTCGCCGCGGCGGGAGTGGCGGGCATAGTCGCGGGCCAGGCATTGCACGGGCATGTGCCCGAGGATGTGGTGGCGGCGTGCGCGCGCCACGGATTGCCACTGCTGTCCGCACCGCAGAGCGTGCCGTTCAGCCGGATCATCGAATACCTGGCCGAGCAGGCCGCCGAATTACGCTGGCGGCGTGTGCAATCCAGGGTCGATCGGCAGCGCAGACTGCTGGCGGCCGTCGCGGGCGGGAGCAGTGTCGGTGATCTGATCGCCGATATTGCCGTGGAGCAGGAGATTTCGGCATGGCTGGTGACCGCGACCGGCCACGTCATCGCCGGAACCGCACCGCTCACCGAGGCCGACCGCGACCGGATCGTCGCGACCGCGCTCACCGCGCCCCGGCTGCCCGCCGTCACGGGAGGCGCCATGCGGGTACTCCAGGTCGGCGGCGGTGATCGAATCACCGCCTGGTACCTGGTGGTTCGACCGGCTGCCGCGGAGCCGGAAACATTTGCCGCCGATCTGGCCGCCGTCATCGAGTTCTACCGGCAGCGCAGCACCGACCGCCTGCACCTGGATTGGGAACTCGTCGACCGGTTCCCGGCCCCGATGGTGGAGCTGCCCGGCGGATCGGCCGTGGCGGTCGTCTGCGATATCCATCCGCCCGAGACCCTGTCCTCCGTCGGACTCCCGGAAGTGCGTGTGGCACTGCATGATGTGCTGTCCGGCGTCACCACCTCGGTAGACCGGGAGGGCCGGCTCGTCGCGGTGGTGCCGGGCACCCAGGACGACATCGCTGCCACGCTGCGCCACCGAATGGGACGACTCGCGCCCGCGCTCAATGGCATTCGACTCTCCTTCGGTGTCAGCGCCCAGCAGCGCGACGAATCCCTCTCGGGCGCGATCGCGGCCGCCGCGGCCGCCGCCACCGCAGCCGCTGACGACGACACCGCGGTATCCGTCCGCATTGCCGATATCGACACGGCCGTAGGCCTTTTCACTGCGGTCCCCGGCGGCCTGCAGCGCCGCTTCGCCGAACGCGTGCTCGGCCCCGTCGTCGACTACGACCGCAAGACCGGCGCGGGACTACTGGAAACCCTGGAGGTATATCTCGGATGCGAGGGCTCCTGGCGCCAGGCCGCCGACCGAATGCACCTGCACCTCAACACAGTTCGCTACCGCATAGGCCGCGTAGAGGAACTCACCGGCCGCGACCTCGGCCGCATAGACGACCGCCTCGACCTCTACCTGGCCGTCCGCACCCTAACCAGCCACACCGCAGCCTGACCGACTCCCTACCCCGTCTCAGCGCCTGCCCACCCCGTCATTCCGGCGTGCTTTTGGCCGGAATCCACTGCGCTGAGGGAGATCCCGGCCAACAGCACGCCGGGATGACGAGTGGTGTCAGTGCCAAGAAGACAGGTGGTGCCCGTGCCGGACTGGCAGATGCCGGTGCCGGGATGACAGGTGGGGCCAGTGCCGGATTGGCAGGTGCCAAAGCCGGGATGGCGGGTGGTGTCGGTGCCAAGAAGGCAGGTGGTGCCCGTGCCGGACTGGCAGATGCCGGTGCCGGGATGACAGGTGGTGCCAGTGCCGGATTGGCAGGTGCCAAAGCCGGCAGGGCGGGTGGTGTCGGTGCCGGGAGGCGATTGGAATTTCGGTCGCCGGGCCCGGCTGGGTCAGACCGCGCCGGTGTAGGGGTCCCAGGCGGTTCCGGCGGCGGGGGCGTCTTCGCGCAGGACTGCGGCATGGATCAGGCCGTACGGGCGGTCGTCGGCGTAGAAGACCTCGCCGTTGTTCTCGACGCCGAAGCGCGAGAGGTCGAAGTACCAGTGGTGCTTATTGGGGGCCGACATGCGGATCTCGGCGAGGCACGGGTAGGCCTGCAGTGCCGCCTGTCCCATCTCGAACAGCGTCTGCTGCAACGCCTTCGAATGCTGGGTGGCGAATGTGGCGACCATGACGGCGCGAATGCCCGCGTAGGTGGCGTCCCAGTCCTCCGGTGCGGTGGCGAAGCGCCAGCGGGCGGTGAGGCTGGTGGCGAGAATGCGGTCGTAGGCGGGCTCGAGCACGGTGAATTCGTCGGTGAGGAAGTCCGCGAACTCCGAACCGGTGGACTTCAGAATGACCAGATCCTTGACGCCGCCGATCACCCACTCCTGCTGGGCCGCCCCGGTGCCGCTGACGGTGATCGCGGCAATGCGCACCTCCGGCCCGACCCGGGTCCAGGTGTGATCATGTCCGGTCCCGTCGACCGGAACCCTTTGCCACGCATACTCTTCGATCTCGATGCGCGCCGAATCCACCGTCTCGATGTCGTCGACGAAATGCCGGGCCAGCGCCTGCCCGTAGGTTTCGATGCTCCCGTCGCCGTGCGATTTGGCGTACGTGAAGATGGTCTGCTTCTGCGAATCGGTCGGCAGCACCCCGCCCTGATCGCCGACGGTATGCGCCTCGTCGAAAGCCCCACGCAGGCAGGACGATACGTTCAGATCGCGAATCTCGTGCCGCGCGGTGTCGCGGTAGATGCGCACCACCCGGTTCTCGGCCTTGCCGTACTGGTGCGGGCCGAGCACGATCTTGCCGGTCAATTCGGTCATGGTCGCCTCCCGTGGTCGATGAACACCTTGCCCCACTGTGGCGCACCCGAGCCGCCGCACACGCTGGTTCGGCGGACAAAACATCGCCCGCGACACGCCCCGCGGTTGGCGAATCAGACAAACCCCCGGGCGGCTGCGGCTGCCTAGCCTGACCATCAACCGATGCGCCGCAAGGAGCTGCCATGACAACGCCTCATTCCGTCGACACCCGATTGCCCTGGCATCGGCTGTTGGCGTTCGGCATTCAGCATGTGCTGATCATGTACACGGGATGTGTGACCGTGCCGCTGGTCTTCGGTGCGGCCGCGGGTCTCGACAAGTCCACCGTCGGCCTGTTGATCAGCGCCGATCTGCTGGTGGCGGGCATTATCACGCTGGTGCAGAGCCTCGGGCTGGGCCGGTTCGCGGGTGCCCGGCTGCCGATCATCACCGGCGCGACCTTTGTGGCCATGAGTCCGATGATCTTGATCGCCAAGCAGTACGGGCTGCCCGCCGTCTACGGCTCCATGCTCATCGGCGGTCTGGTCGGTATCGCCCTGGCCTGGCCGTTCGCCATGGTGGTTCGCTTCTTCCCGCCGCTGGTCACCGGCACCGTCCTGACCGTCGTCGGTGTTTCGCTCATCGGTGTGGCGGGCGGGCTCATCGTGGGCAGCGATCCCAAATCACCGTCGTTCGGTGCGATCTCGAATATCGTGCTGGCCACCGTGGTCCTGCTCATCGCGCTGGCCGGTACGGTCCTCGGGCGCGGCGTGTGGTCGCAGCTCGGCATTCTCATCGCACTCGTCGCGGGTGTGCTGATCGCCATCCCGATGGGGCTGATCAAGCTCGACGGTGTGTCGAACGCTGCTTGGCTCGGTGCACCGCACGTATTCCACTTCGGCGCACCGCAGTTCCCGATCACCGCGGTGGTGGCCATGAGCATTGTGATGGTCGTGGTCTTCGCCGAATCCACCGCCAGCATGCTTGCCATCGGCGAGATCACCGGAAAGCCTTTGGCGCGAGCCGATCTGGCGCGCGGTCTCATCGGTGACGGTCTGTCGGCCGTACTGGCCGGCGTCTTCAGCTCGTTCGTCGACACCGTGTTCAATCAGAATGTCGGCGCGGTCGCCAGCACCCGGGTGCACAGCCGCTATGTGACGGCCGTCAGCGGTGCGCTGCTGGTGATGCTCGGCCTGGTGCCGCGCTTCGGCGCGATCGTGGCCGCGGTGCCGCAGCCCGTGGTCGGCGGCGTCGGCCTGGTGCTGTTCGCCACCATCGCGGTGATCGGCGTGGACACCCTGCGCCGGGCCGATCTCACCGATCGCGTGAATCTGTCGATTGTCGCGGTCGCCATCGGCGTAGGTCTGGTACCGGTCCTCACCAAGGGCATGTTCGACAAATTCCCCACCTCGGCGCAAATCCTGCTCAACAGCGGAATCGCCCTGGCCGCCGCCACCGCATTCCTGCTCAATCTGCTCTTCAACCACACCAAGCTGGGCGAAATCGCCCGCGGCGCAATCGAACCCGTCCCGGCCGTCCCGGAACCGCAGGACCCGATCGCCGCCTGAAACCCCGCCTCCTCATCGGGGACCGAGGCCGCAGCCTCCGCCGACGCAACCAGCTGGGCGTCGAAGAAGTCTGCGGCCTCGGCTACATCTCCACCAGAACAGTTTCGCCGAGAGGGCTCTCATGGTGGCGACACGCCGACATCCGCCACCGTCAGAGCCCTCTCGATGGGTCTAGCCGCAGGCGTTGACCCATTCGGAGAGGCCGTCGGCGAATTGCTGGCGCTTCCAGATGGGGACCTCGTGTTTGATGCGATCCACCAGGGTCGCGCAGGTGGTGAAGGCTTCCGCGCGATGGGGGGCCGCGACGGCGACCGCGATGGCGAGATCGCCGATGGCGAGCGGGCCGATCCGGTGCACCGCGGCGACCGGGAGGCCGGAGGATTCGGCCACCTCGGCGCATACCCGCCGCAGGAACTTCTCGGCCTCCGGATGCGCCGAATACTCCAGCGTCGAAACCGCTTGGCCGCCATCGTGATTGCGCACCATACCGGTGAAGACCACGACCGCGCCGTGCTCCGGCCCGAGTACCGCCTTCTCGACCTCGGCCGGGTCGAGCGGCTGATCGCTGATCCAGGCGCGCAGTTCGCCGCTGTCACTCATGGCTGCCTCCTCCGGCCACCTGGGCCAGCAGATGTTCGAGAAGTGGTTCCAGCACCGCGATTCCGTCCTTCACCCCACCCGGCGAGCCCGGCAGATTGACGATCACCGTGCGCCGGGACAGTCCGGCAACACCCCGGCTCAGTGCCGCGAGTGGGAATTTCGCGGTGCCACGCTGCCGGATCGCCTCGGCAATGCCGGGCAATTCCCGATCCAGCACGGCGAGAGTCGCCTCCGGCGTCGCATCGGTGGGCGACGCCCCGGTGCCGCCGGTGCTGATCACCAGCGCGGGCTCGCCCGCCAGTGCTTCCGACAACCCGTCCGCGATATCGGCATCGGCGGAAATCAGCGGCCCCCGCACCGAGAACCCCTGTTCCTCGAGCCATTTCACGAGCACCGGCCCGGTGGTGTCCACCCGCGTACCCGCCGCCGCACCGCTCGATGCGACAACCACGGCCGCCGTCCGCCCCGCACCCGCAGCACCCGCCGAAACGACCGTCGAGTTGGCAGTCCCGCCCGCAGCCTCTGTCACCCCGGTCACCGTGTTCACCGGATCGGTCGCAGAGTTTGCGGTGGTGCTGGAACTCCCCGACTGGGTGGTGTCGGCGTGATGGTCGTGCCCGGCCTGATCTGCGGACTGTGAAACCTCGTCCGTCCGGACCCAATGTCCGTGCTTGCCACCATCTTTGGTGAGCACCCGTACCCCGTGCAGGGAGGCCGACGGATCGACCGCCTTGATCATGTCGTGCAGGGTGAGCCCGGCGACCGCGACCGCGGTGAGCGCCTCCATCTCGACCCCGGTGGGCCCCTTGGTCTTCGCGACGGCCTCGATGGTGATCGTGGAATCGGTGAACCCGAAGCTCACATTCACCGAGGAGAGCGCCAGCTGATGGCACAGCGGAATCAGCTCGGACGTCTTCTTCGCGCCATTGATGCCGGCCAGTCGCGCGGTGGTCAGCACATCGGCCTTGGGCATCCCGTCGGCGCGCACCAGCCGCACCACCTCCGCGGTGGTGTGCAGCTCACCGGCCGCAACCGCGACCCGTGCCGTGTCCGCCTTCGCACTCACATCGACCATGCGAGCGCGACCTTCCCGGTCGACGTGGGACAACTCACTCATAACTCCAGCCTGGCACAGCCGTCCCCGCGAGGTCGCGCGGGGGATCCCGGGGCAGGATCACCGAGTGCGCGGGCCGCCCGCACCTCCGCCGGTCGTCATGGCGACGGCGGTCGTATGGCCGGCGGCCGGATAGAGCGCTACCACGTGCAGGGGGGATCGGTGCAGGTCGCATCCCCAGCTGCGCAGGAATGACCGCTTCCGCGCGGGCCGAGGCGCGGTGTGGAGGATGCCGACGCCGACGTGATGTCGCCTCGGCCGGGTGCGTGGGTGGTGCTAGAGCGGCCAGGTGCGGACGAGGGAGCCGGGGGGCAGGTCGGTGGTGGCGGCCGGGATGTCGATCAGGACGTTGGCGTGGGCCATGGCGGCGATGAGGTGGGAGCCCTGGCCGGAGGTGAGTTCTACGCCGTGGTCGGTGGTGCGGCCGCGTAGGAACTGGCGTTTTCCGGCGGGGGAGTGGACCGGATCACGCAGGGGCAGTTCGGAACTGGTGATTTCGGGGAGTCCGGTCAGGGCGCGCAGGATCGGGCGGGCGAAGACCTCGAAGGACACCATGGTGCTCACCGGATTGCCGGGGAAGCTCAGCACCGGAATCCCGCCGATCACGCTCAGGCCCTGCGGACCGCCGGGTTGCATGGCGACATGGCCGAACTCGCCGCCGAGCGGGGTGAGCACATCCTTGACCACCTCGAAGTCGCCCATGGACACGCCACCGGAGGTGAACACCACGTCGGCGGCGGTGACGGCCTCGTCGAGGCGGCGCCGGAACTCCTCCGGATCGTCGGTGGAGTGCGTCAGCGAGACGACCTCGGCGCCATTGTCTTCCAGCGCCGCCGCCAGCGCGATGCCATTGGAGTTGTAGATCTGGCCCGGCAGCAGGCGCAGTCCGGCCTGCACCAGTTCGTCGCCGGTGGTGATCACGGCCGCCCGCACCTTCCGGCGCACGGGGAGTTCGGCCAGGCCGACGGCCGCCAATGCCGCGATGTGCCGGGGCCGCAGGACGGTTCCGGCCGCGGCCAGCAGTTGCCCGGCCCGGACGTCGGTCCCGGGTTCGCGCACGAAATCCCCTGTGGCGCGGCCTCGTTCGATGGTGACCGTTTTCCCGTCGGACTGCGTGTGCTCGACCGGCACCACACAGTCGGCGCCCTGCGGGATCGGCGCTCCCGTCATCACTTTCATGGCCGCGCCCGCGGGAAGCACCGGCGCACCGGTGTTTCCGGCCGCCACCACACCGGCCAGCGGCAGTGTGGCCGGCACGATCGCCACCGAATCCGCCAGCACCGCGTACCCGTCCATGGACGAATTGCGGAACATCGGCAGATCCAGGGGGGAGTACACATCCTGGGTCAGCCGCCGTCCGAGCGCATGCGCCATCGGAACCGGTTCCGTCTCGCGTCCGGCGAGCGGTCGCAGCAAATCCTCGATGCGCTGCCGGTGGTCTTCGACGGAGCGGGCCGGGGCCAGAGTGTGCCGGGAACTCATGCCGGTGAGCCTATACGCGCACGCCGCGGGCGAAACCTTGCCGCCGGACCGGGCAGGGGGTTGCGCGGGCAGACATAATGGTCGAATGACCGTGGTCGCTATGGGGATGCCCGCCGTACGCAGCGGGCGACCCTCGATGGACGGCCGCCCCGACACTCCATACCTGGTGGATCGTTTCGGCCGCACCGCACGCGACCTGCGAGTTTCCATTACCGAGAAGTGCTCGCTGCGGTGTACCTACTGCATGCCGGAAGAGGGTTTACCACCCATTCCGGCCGATGAGCTGCTCACGACCGCCGAGATCGTCCGCCTCGTGGTGCTCGCCGTGCGTGAGATGGGTATTCACGAGGTCCGCTTCACCGGCGGGGAACCGCTCATGCGCCATGACCTGGAGCAGATCATCGCGGGCTGCCGTGCCGAACTGCCGGAGACGCCCATGGCCATGACCACCAATGGCATCGGCCTCGAGCATCGCGCCCGCAAACTTGTCGCGGCCGGGTTGAACCGCATCAATGTCTCCCTCGACACCGTCGACCGCGAGGGCTTCGCCCGCCTCACCCGGCGGGATCGCCTTCCGTCGGTATTCGCTGGTATCCGCGCCGCCCGGCAAGCGGGTCTGACCCCGATCAAGGTCAATGCCGTGCTCATGCGGGAGAACCTCGCCGGTGCCGCCGACCTGCTGCAGTGGTGTATCCAGGAGGGCTGCGAACTCCGCTTCATCGAGGAGATGCCGCTCGATGCCGATCACGAGTGGGCGCGCGCGAACATGATCACCGCGGCCGAACTGCTCGAGGTGCTGGGCACTCGCTTCACACTGACCGAGGCCGGCCGTGAGGACCCCTCCGCACCCGCCGAACGCTGGCAGGTCGACGGCGGCCCGGCAACCGTCGGCATCATCGCCTCGGTGACCCGCAGCTTCTGCGGCGACTGCGACCGCACCCGCCTCACCGCGGACGGCCGAATTCGCTCCTGCCTGTTCAGTGATCAGGAGTACGACGTGCGCGCGGCCCTGCGCTCCGAAGCGACCGACGGTGATATCGCTACGCTGTGGCGCGGTGCCATGTGGAACAAGTGGGCCGGCCATGGCATTGCCGAGGCCGGTTTCGTCCCGCCCGAGCGAACGATGGGAGCCATCGGTGGTTGAGGTCCGTTATTTCGCCGCCATTGCCGACGCGGTCGGCAAACCCGGCGAACTCCTGGATCTCCCCACCGGATCCACCATCGCCGATCTGCGCGCCACCATCACCGCGGCCTACGGCCCGAAGCTCGCACCGATGCTCGCCGTCTGCGCCTACCTGATCGGCGACGAACTCACCCGCGACACCACCACCCCCCTGACCCCCCGCGTCGACGTCCTCCCCCCGTTCGCGGGCGGCTGACCCCTTCTCGGTCACCTGACCAGCAATTATGTAGGTAACGCGCCACGCCCCACCCCGATATCCGGACTGTCCAGTCCGACGATTCGGGAGGTTTCGCTTTGGCGCGACTGTTGCCCGCTCTACTCCTCGGCGCATTCATCATCGCCGCCGTCGCTCTAGCCAATGACGTTTCACTGACAACTCTCCACTGCGGAACGATCGCATTACCGCGTGGTCGCCTCGTGTACTGAATCTCCTTGCCGGACCTGGTTATACAAATGCGCCCGCTGCCTGTGGAAGGCAGCGGGCGCATGGTGTGGAGCGTGGCTTACTTCCACCAGGTGTCGTGCGGGGTGACCGGGACTGCGCGCTTGTGGCGGGTGTTCTGGAAGATCGATTCGACGCGGTCGGCGACTTCCTGGTCGACGTCCTTGCCTTCGAGGTAGTCGTCGATCTGGGAGTACTTGAGGCCCAGGGCTTCCTCGTCGGGGAGGGCGGGGCGGTCGTCCTCGAGGTCGGCGGTGGGGACCTTCTGCCAGACGCTCGGCGGGGCGCCGAGTTCCTGCAGCAGGGCGGCGCCCTGGCGCTTGGTGAGGCCGGTGAGCGGGGTGATATCGACTGCGCCGTCACCGAATTTGGTGAAGAAGCCGGTGACCGCCTCGGCGGCATGGTCGGTGCCGACAACGAGCAGATTCAGCTGACCGGCGATGGCGTACTGCAGCACCATGCGCTCGCGGGCCTTGATATTGCCGCGCACGAAATCACGCAGTCGTGTTGCCCCGCCGAGCAATTCGTCGATGCCGTAGGCGGATTCCTCGGCGGCGGCGTCGGCGCTCGGCTTGACGTTCACCGTGATGGAGCGGTCGGGCTTGATGAAGCGCAGCGCGATCTGCGCGTCCTTCTCATCGGCCTGCTTGCCGTAGGGCAGCCGCACCGCGACGAAGGTCGTTTCACGGCCTTCCGCGCGCAGTTCCTCGGAGGCGATCTGGCACAGCCGCCCGGCCAGTGTGGAGTCCTGGCCGCCGCTGATGCCGAGCACAAAACCTGTCGCCGGTGTCGATCGTAGATAGTCCTTGAGGAAGTCGATGCGCCGCCGCACTTCGGTTTTCGGTTCGATGGCCGGCAGTACGCCTAATTCGGCGATGATCGCTTCGCGCAGGTTGCCCATGGGGGGACACTCTACTGCGCGGTCTCCGGGACGACACGGCGGACGAGGGCCTCCCAATTGTCGCCGACCTGCTGCAGAGTGAAGCCCAGTACTCGAATCTGATGCAGCACCAGTGCGGCGTCGAGCGGAGCCAGCAGCGCGTCCGCGAGCAGCGAGATCTCACCGGGCGCCGCGGCCTGCCGCAACAGTATGGAGACGTGCGTTTTTGTCAGCTGATACGGCGCATTGCCGAAGCGTTCGGGCCGGTCGGTGGCCGCGCGCAGTACATCGCCCTCGATCTCGGTGAAGGACAGCCGCGCCCGTCCGTAGGCGAGCAGCCGATCCAGCGGCGGCGCTCCGGGGCCCAGTGGCGGCGGCCCGAACATGTAGGCGCCCTGCAGGTTTCGATCCGATTCGTCGAGCAGCGCGTACATCAGCCCGGCCCGATTGCCGAAGCGCCGGAATACCGTGCCCTTGCCGACACCGGCGTGTTTGGCGACCGCGTCCATGGTGACCGCATCCGCGCCGAACTCCCGGACGAGTTCAGCGGCCGCGTCCAGCAGCAGCTTTCGATTGCGTGCGGCATCGGCGCGCTCGACGGGTCCGCCATCGGCGAGTGTCACGGGCGGTCCGACGCCCAGGCCCGGTCCGCTGATACTGATGCCCGTCGCCCCGGGTGGGATGCCCGTTGTCACTGTGCCGACCCCTTTGTCGCGTTGGTAAATGGACCGTGGTCCGTTTAATGCTACCGCATCGCATTCTCCCGGAAAGGTATGACGCAGGTCACGTCTTGTGTGCTGCACCCCCGGGAATGCAAACGGACCGCAGTCCGGTTAACCTGTGATGAATCAGCCGCCACCGGCAGCCCCACCCAAGTACGCAGGAGTGATCACCATGTCGCAGACTCGCCTTCTCGCCCTCGTCGGCAGCCTCCGCGCCGCCTCGATCAACCGCCGCCTCGCCGAGGCCGCCGCCCAGACCGCCCCCGAGGGCGTCGAGATCACCCTCTACGAGGGTCTCGGCGATATTCCTTTCTACAACGAGGATCTCGATGTGGAGGGCCAGGTCCCGGCCGCCGCGGTCGCGCTGCGCGCCGCCGTCACCGCCGCCGACGGTCTGCTGCTGCTGACCCCCGAATACAACGGCACGCTGCCCGCCGTCCTCAAGAACGCCATCGACTGGGCCTCCCGCCCCTACGGCGCCGGCTCGCTGAAGGGTAAGCCGACCGCCGTGGTCAGCGCGTCCATCAGTTCGAATGCCGCCAAGTGGTCGCACGGCGACGCGGTCAAGGCGCTGGGTGTCGCGGGCGCGACCGTGGTCGAAGAGGCCTCGCTGCACTTCGGCACCATCGGCCAGCGTTTCGTCGAGACCCATCCGTCCGACGACGCCGAGGCGCTGACCCAGTTGGCCGCCTCCGTGCGCCTGCTGGTCGAGTCGGTGAAAGCGAAGTCGAACGCCTGACGGTAAATATTCGGCAATCATGTCGATCAGTCGCTGAATACAGCGCGATGCCACGGCTTTTCAGTCGTGGCATGCCGCTATTTCGGGCACTTCTGAGCTAACTTCAGCTGATGAAGCTACCGAGTGGCAATACTGCCTGGAGTCGGTGTTGCTTGGCTGCCGTGCTCGCTGTCTCGGCCGTCACGGTGGCGGTCACCGCGGCCGATGCCGGTGCGCAATCGAATGTGCGCCTCTATCTGGGCAATTGGGCCGGATACGTGGTGAAGGGCGATTTCCGCGAGGTCGGCGCGACCTGGACGCAGCCGGAGATCGACTGTCTCAACCCGGGCACACTGCAGCGCGTGGTGCCGTGGGTCGGCCTGAACGGCGCGACCGGACTCGACGGTCATGTGGCGCTGCCGCTCATGCAGACCGGTGTCGAATCGCTCTGTGCCAGTGACGCGGCCTTCTATGCCGCGCTGCCCGGTCTGCAATTGGAGGACGCGGCCGCGGGCCTGTCCTATGCCGACCCCCACCTGTCGAACCTGGTGATGCGGGCCGGCGATCAGGTGTCGAACGCGCTCAGTGGCGTGATGGACGGTGTCTGCGCCCTGCCGCTGCTCGGCGGATTGTGTACTCCCGAAAGGGATGTGGACGCCTGGTGGGAGGGGTACCCCGCGCCGCCGGTCAGCTATGACGATGTCACGACACAACCGGGCGATGTCATGCACTCCACGGTCGGCTGGGACGGGCACAACTACATCATGACGCTGGAGAACCGCACCAAGAATTGGGTGCGCAGCACGGTGCAGCCCTCGGACACGCCCCCGCGCACGGCCGAGATCGTGGTGGAGGGTCACCTCGACGCGGCTCTGCCGGGTTTCGCGCCGATCACCTTCGCCGACGTCGAGATCGACGGCAAACCGCTGTCGGCCTACGACGCGCAGACCTACGGCATTGCCGCCACCAACCGGTTGCTCGCTCCCGGTCCGGTGAACGGCGCCGGCTTCACCATCGGCTGATGGCCGGAACGCGTGCACTCTTTCGCGACACGCCGGGGCGGGTCCGATCTTCCGGATTTTTCGGGCGCGGGATCGGTCCTGCGGTCGCTCCCGGAGCCGCCGGCGCTCGAGTCGCGTGTGGCTCGCGTGAAGGCTGTTGATCAGGGTGAATGGTGTGTTTGCTGAGAATGTGCTGGAGGCAGAAAATGTGATCTGCGCCTCACTTGTGCCAGCTTGCGAATCGAGCGTCCTGGCACTTCGTTCATATGAATTTCACCTTTGTGAGTCGCAACATGTCGTGTCGGAAGATTCTGTCGGCCACTAGGTGTAGTGTCTTGGGAGCTGGAAGGGCATGCGGCGGGACCCTAGAGGGGAGCTGCACGACCTGGGATTTCGGTTCCGCTTCCAGGGGTTTGCGCACTTACAACATGGTTCTTGTTTCAGCCGTGCACAGCATCGGATCTAAGGCAAGGAGAAGGGGATACCAATGACCATCACCGTTTACACCAAGCCCGCTTGTGTCCAGTGCAACGCCACCTACCGCGCGCTCGACAAGGCCGGTGTCCCCTACGACATCATCGACATTTCCGAGAACCCCGAGGCGCGCGACTACGTGATGGCCCTGGGCTACCTGCAGGCCCCCGTCGTCGTCGCCGGTGACAATCACTGGTCGGGCTTTCGCCCGGATCGCATCAAGGCGCTCGCCGACGCTGTCGCCGTCGCCTAGCGGGCCCGGGACCGCCGATCAGGGTCGGCGGGCTCCGCGGGTTCCTTCGGACGAGAGGAGGGGAGATGGCCGAGTTGTCCACGCAGACAGCGAATCTGGTCTACTTCTCCAGCGCATCGGAGAACACGCACCGCTTCGTGGAACGGCTGGGGGTGCCCGCCGTTCGCATACCGCTACATACCGCCGACTCTCTGCGTGTCGACGAACCCTATGTGCTGATCGTTCCGACGTATGGCGGCGGTCGGCACGTACTGGGTGGTGCGCGATCCGATAAGGAATTCGTCCCCCGTCAGGTGGCCAAGTTTCTCAACGATCCGCACAACCGCGCGCTCCTGCGCGGCGTCATCGCGGCCGGCAATACGAACTTCGGCGATACGTACTGCTTTGCGGGCGAAGTGATTTCGCGTAAATGCGCAGTGGAGTACCTGTACCGCTTCGAACTCATGGGAACTGCTGAGGACGTCGAGCGCGTCCGAGAGGGATTGGGATTGTTTTGGCAACGACAACCGCACCGGTCGGAAAGACTGCCCGCGTAGAACGCACCGTGAGTGGCGAGTCCACCGCGGGCATGGACTACCACGCGCTCAACGCGATGCTGAACCTGTACGGCCCGAACGGGGAGATCCAGTTCGAGAAGGATCGCGAGGCCGCGAACCAGTACTTCCTGCAGCACGTCAATCAGAACACTGTCTTCTTCCACAACCTGGACGAGAAGCTCGACTACCTCGTCAAGGAGAACTATTACGAGACAGAGGTTTTGGACCAGTACAGCCGCGACTACATCAAGCGGCTGTTCCAGCAGGCGTACGCCAAGAAGTTCCGCTTCCCGACCTTCCTGGGCGCGTTCAAGTACTACACCTCGTACACGCTGAAGACCTTCGACGGTAAGCGCTATCTGGAGCGTTTCGAAGACCGCGTGTGCATGGTGGCGCTGACGCTGGCCGCCGGTGACGAGGTGCTCGCCGGTGAACTGGTCGAGGAGATCATGTCCGGCCGTTTCCAGCCGGCCACCCCGACCTTCCTCAATTCGGGCAAGAAGCAGCGCGGCGAGCCGGTGTCCTGCTTCCTGCTGCGCATCGAGGACAATATGGAGTCCATCGGGCGCTCCATCAACTCCGCGCTGCAGCTGTCCAAGCGCGGCGGCGGTGTTGCCTTGCTGCTGAGCAATATTCGTGAGACCGGCGCCCCGATCAAGAAGATCGAGAACCAGTCCTCGGGTGTCATCCCGATCATGAAGCTGCTCGAGGATTCCTTCTCCTACGCCAACCAGCTCGGTGCGCGTCAGGGTGCGGGCGCGGTCTACCTGCAGGCCCACCACCCGGACATCTACCGCTTCCTGGACACCAAGCGCGAGAACGCGGACGAGAAGATCCGCATCAAGACGCTCTCGCTGGGTGTGGTCATCCCGGACATCACGTTCGAGCTGGCGAAGAAGAACGAGGACATGTACCTGTTCTCGCCGTACGACGTGGAGCGCATCTACGGCGTGCCGTTCGCCGATATCAATATCACCGAGAAGTACTACGAGATGGTCGACGACAAGCGGATCCGCAAGTCGAAGATCAAAGCGCGCGAGTTCTTCCAGACCATTGCCGAGCTGCAGTTCGAGTCGGGCTACCCGTACATCATGTACGAGGACACCGTGAACCGGGCGAACCCGATCAAGGGCAAGATCACCCACTCGAACCTGTGCTCGGAGATCCTGCAGGTATCGACGCCGTCGCTGTACAACGACGACCTCACCTATTCCAAGGTGGGCAAGGACATTTCGTGCAACCTGGGTTCGCTGAACATTGCGAAGACCATGGATTCGCCGGATCTGGCCAAGTCGATCGAGACCGCGATCCGCGCGCTGACCGCCGTGTCGGACCAGACGCACATCTTCTCGGTGCCCTCGATCGAGCAGGGCAACAACGAGTCGCACGCCATCGGCCTCGGGCAGATGAACCTGCACGGTTATCTGGCGCGTGAGCACGTGCACTACGGGTCCGAAGAGGGCGTCGACTTCACGAACATCTACTTCTATACCGTTGCCTACCACGCGGTCCGGGCGTCGAACCTGATCGCCAAGGAGCGCGGGCAGTACTTCGGCGGATTCCCCGAGTCCAAGTACGCCAGCGGCGAGTACTTCGACAAGTACACCGAGCAGGCCTGGGAGCCCGCCACCGACCGGGTCCGCGAGATCTTCGCCGACGCCGGCGTGCACGTCCCCACCCAGGACGATTGGCGCGAGCTCAAGGCGTCGGTCATGGAGTACGGCATCTACAACCAGAACCTGCAGGCCGTCCCGCCGACCGGTTCCATCTCCTACATCAACCACTCGACCAGTTCGATCCACCCGGTCGCCTCGAAGATCGAGATCCGCAAGGAAGGCAAGATCGGCCGCGTCTACTACCCGGCCCCCTACCTGACCAACGAGAATCTCGAATACTTCCAGGACGCCTACGAAATCGGCTTCGAGAAGGTCATCGACACCTACGCCGCCGCCACCCAGCACGTAGACCAGGGCCTGTCCCTCACCCTGTTCTTCAAGGACAGCGCCACCACCCGCGACGTCAACCGCGCCCAGATCTACGCCTGGCGCAAGGGCATCAAAACCCTCTACTACATCCGCATCCGCCAGATGGCCCTGGAGGGAACCGAAGTCGAGGGCTGCGTGAGCTGCATGCTGTAACCACAGCGATCGAAAAGGGTGCCACCGGTGAAAACCGTTGGCACCCTTCTCGCTTTTCAGAACCCTTCGTTCAGGGGCCGATGCTGGCCATCGGTAATCTCAGGGGCACGACTCGTAGGGGGTCGATGGGTTCGGTGCGGGGGTTCGAGTGGAGACATCGCAGCGGTATCGGCGGTTCGCTGAGTTGGAGGTGCGGGGGTTTTCGCCGTGTTACGAGGAGTGGAGCGGCGGAATCGCTGGTAGCCCACGGATTCTCGGGCTGATCGATCAGCTGCCGGAGCCTCGGCGGCAGCCGAATCTGGTGTTCGGGGCGGCGCGCTATGTGGGCGCGGTGGAGTCGGGTTTCGCGGAGTTCGCGGATTTCCTGATCACCCACTGGGCCGAGGTGTACGAGGTGGCGATGACGCATCGTACGCAGACCAATGAGGCCGGGCGTACCGCCACGCTGTTGCCGGTGCTGAATCTGTATCCCGCGCAGCCGGTGGCGCTGATCGAGTTCGGCGCCTCCGCCGGACTGTGTCTCTATCCGGATCGGTACAGCTACCGCTACGACGACCGGCCGATTCTCGATCCCGCGGACGGGCGTTCGGATGTTGTGCTCTCCTGCACTACTTCCGGGCGTCCGCCCATTCCGGAGGTGCTGCCGCAGGTGGCGTACCGGGCCGGGGTGGATCTCAACCCGCTCGATCTCGCCGATGCCGAGAATCTGCGCTGGCTCGAATGTCTGATCTGGCCCGAACAGCGGGATCGCCTGGTGCGCTTACGAAGTGCGGCGGCGATCGTTCGCCGCGATCCGCCGGAGCTGGTGGCGGGTGATCTGGTGGATGCGATTGCGGACCTGGTTCACGCGGTGCCGCAAGACATTCCGGTCATCGTCTTCGGTAGCGCGGTTCTGACGTATCTGCCGCCGGAGCGCCGCGCTGCCTTCCGGGAGGTCATGCGCGCCCTGCCGTGTCGTTGGATCACCAACGAAGGAACGGCAGTTCTCGATTTCGGTTCGGCCGCACTGCCAGCCGCTCCTGCCGGTATTCGGATGATCACCGCACTGGACGGCGATCCCGTGGCCTACGCGGCCCCGCACGGGCAGACCTTGGACTGGTTCGGCTCGGCGGGGTAGTCCGAATCGGGGTTGCGGGCCGTGGGGCCGGGCACCGCTGTGGCCGGTCCCGGCCCTTGCGGACCGCAATTGTGAAGTGTCCAAGAGGTGCCGCGCGTGGTTCCGGAGGCAGGGCGCCGTCGCTACGCTCGACCTGGTCACGGCATCGAACATCAGGTGCTGCGCGGTCGATACCGTGGCTGGAAACCGAATCGGGACAAGAGCTTCGGAGGTGAGGCCGGGTCCTTCCCTGCCCCCGCAACGAAGGACTGCTGCGAATTCGACACCTCCGGTGCGGCACTGCCGCATTCCCAGCCGGAGGAGTGCCCGCCGAGCGGACGCCCTCGCATCTGCTCGGCGGGTTTCCGCACGTCGCAATGGGTTTCCGGGAATTCCCGGATTTTGTGACCGGCAACAGCGCGTGAGGTCGAAAACCGTGGGTACCCCAAGACTTGTCCGGAATCGAATGTGCAGCAGCGTGATCGGGCCTACATTCGGTCCCCTCACGCCGGGACCACCGTCAGGAGCCACCGTGCCGTACGAACCGATCGATATCAGTCATAAACCCGTATGGGCGGCGGTGTGACGCGGCGGGCGGCGCTGGCCGGGACCGCGGTCGCGCTGGCCTTGGTGGCGGGACTGCCGGGGGCCACGCTGGGCAGTGGGCTGGCGCCGACTCGAATCGCCCTGCAGTCGGTGGCATTTCCCGTGGATGCGGTCGGACCGCACTGGGAGCAGGTGGATGTCCCCTCCGCGGCCATGGGCCGCACCGTCACCGTGGATGTCCTGCGCGGCGCGGGCGCCGGACCCCGCCCGACCCTCTATCTCCTGGACGGCGTCGACGCCAGCAAGGTTTCGGACTGGCTGACCAAGGGCAGCGTGGCGGACTTCTTCGCCGACAAACCCGTCGACGTGGTCCTGCCGACCGGCGGCACCGGCAGCATGTACAGCGATTGGGACAGCCCGGATCCCGCTCTCGGCTGGAATCGCTGGGAGACCTTCCTGACCGCGGAGCTGCCGGGAGTCATCGAGCCCTACCTGCACTCGAACGGTCAGCGCGCCGTCGCGGGCGTGTCGATGGGCGCGCAGGGCGCGATGATGCTCGCGCACCGGCATCCCGGCTTCTACCGGGCCGTAGCGGGTTTGAGCGGTTGCTACTCCACCATGGACGTCATCGGTGCGGCCGTCACCACCATCACCGTGGCCTCGCGCGGCGGCAATGTGACCAATATGTGGGGGCCGCCCGGTACGCCGGAATGGCGTGAGCACGACAGCACCGTGGGTGCGGAAGCCCTGCGCGGCACGGTGATCTACCTCTCGGCCGGATCCGGTATGCCCACTCCCAGTGATCTGTCCGATATCGCGGCCGCCCGGGACGTCATGGGGGCGTTGAAGGAGGCGGGTGGCGGTGTCGCCTTGGAGGCGGGGGCCCGGGCCTGTACCGAACAATTCGCACAGCACCTGAGCGACTTGGGAATTCCCGCCACCGTGCATTACGAGGATGCGGGAATTCACGATTGGGAGGACTTCGCGGCCCAGATCGGCCCGGCGTGGCAGACCCTGGAAACGGCGTTCGAGTCAGTGCCGCAGGCCGTTCCGAGGTAGCCGGCGCAGGCCCGGCCGAATGCGGCCGTCCACGGTGACGATCAGTCCCGCGCGGACGGCCGCCGCGGTGAAGTCGGAGGCCTCGGGCCAGGTGGCCGCGTACTCCATGGCGAGTTCGGCGCCGTCGTCCGGCCCGCCGAGATAGACGGTGACCCGGTGGGTGAGGGCTTCTCCGGAGCTGTCGAACACG
Source organism: Nocardia sp. NBC_01327 (assembly GCF_035958815.1). NCBI lineage: Bacteria > Bacillati > Actinomycetota > Actinomycetes > Mycobacteriales > Nocardiaceae > Nocardia > Nocardia sp. NBC_01327. The sequence goes on from NZ_CP108383.1 coordinate 2,591,526, forward strand.
GTTTTATTCGCAGCAGTGCTGGTCATAGCGGTGCTCCTCGTCAATGGTGCGGTGGAGATCCGCTGCCGGAGCGGCAGCTGAAGTCTCTGTAACCGACCGTAACTGGAACCTGTTGCTGCTGACCGCGATCCGCGTCCGGCTTGGAAACCTCACAACATTCAGCCCGCCTGATATGTGCGGGCGACCAGCGCGGATCGCAGATACCAGAGTCCGGCCGCCTGGGTCGGATCGAATCCGGTCAGCTGACCGATGCGCTTGAGCCGGTAGTCCACGGTATTGGTGTGCACGTGCAGGATTCGCGCGGTGCGCTGCCGGTTGAGGTTATTGCTGATGTGGGTCCGCAGCGTCTCCAGCAGTTCCGGATGCGCATCGAGCGAATCGAGCAGTGAGCCGAGGTGATCGCGGCCCGGCCCCGGACGGGTGAGCTGATACTCGAGCGCCAGTTCGTCGAAACGGAACAGCCCGCGGGTCAGGCGCAGCCGGTGCACGATATCGAGCAGTTCGTGCGCCTGATCGGCGGCATCCGGAATCTGTTGCGGCGTAGCCGAAACCATGGTCGCGGCAATCGGCACCCGCGCCGCCCGCGAGAGCCGCTCGATCAATTCGTCGAGCTGCTCATCGGGAAGTTCGTTGGCGGGCACCAGAATCGTGCCGCCGTCCACGCTCAGCAGCGACAGCACCTTCCCGGCGTACTTGGTGGCGAGTTCGGCCTGCAGCCGGCGCAGCTTCCGCCGCGCCACCACCGCGCCCTCGACGGTCGGTGAATGCTCCTCCGGATGCTCCGGAATCGATACGGCCAGTACATGATACGAGTCGGCGATCTCGATACCGCACTCGCGGACCATGGTGGAGGTGCTGTGCCCGCCCAGTAGCGCCGAGGTGAGCGTGTGCACGGCGGTGTGGTGTTCGCTGACCACCGAGCGCAGTTCGCGCACATAGGCCCGGGAGACCGCGGAGGTCATGCGGTCCAGCAGTTCCATCACCATTTTCGCGCCGCCCATGATGTTGTCCACATCCGCGGCGGCGATGACGAATTCGGCATTCCCGTCCGGCCCGCTGCGCTGCAGATGCCGCGGCATGGCGCCGGTGATCACCAGATCGGAGCCGATCTTGAAGCCCTCGTGGATGGCGTGGTGGATGGTATCGATGGGTATGCCCTCGCGCGCCCACTGGGCCGCGGCCTCCTCCAGCCGCTTGGTCTTCTCCGGCAGGTCCTGCCCATCGAGCATGCCCACCGCCAGTTCCAGGCACATGCGGGTGATGGTGGTGACATCACCGTGTATGGCATCGCCCGGCAGTGTCCCGCACGGTGCGACGGTCTCGACGAAGTGCCCGACCATATGCCGTGCCAAACCGCGCACATCCTGCAGTGGCGACGACATCGGCGTACCCGAGATAATGAGCCCGGTGCGGGCCGGATTGTCGACGGACATCGGCGACTCCTCCAACCTCCGGAGGCAGGGCCTCCGGTCACGGAACGATAACGCATACCGGGCGGCCCGTGGTGAGGTTGCTTTCGCATTGTGATCGACCGCAGCGGCAAGCCCCGACTTCCGTGACTTCTCACAAGGCCCGGTATCTGCTATTCGAGATGTCCGATGTCGTTGTACTTGAGCAGGCGCAGTCCCGAATGGTCCCGCTCCCAGCGGCTGATCGAGGCATTGGCGAGCTGATTGCTCTCGATCTTGAGGATGGTGGATTCGTCCAGGTCGTCGAGGATGTAGCGGACCATGACGATCACCAGATCGTGCGCGAAAACCAGGACATGGCCCTCCAATTCGGGCAGGAGCGTCCGCAGCCGCAGCGCCACATCGGTCCACGCCTCACCGCCCGGCGGCCGATAGTAGAAGCGGCCCATCAATTCCCGCGCGGCCGCCTCGGCCGGATACCGCCGCTGCACGCCCAGTTCGGTCAGCCCTCCGAGTAAGCCCTGCTCGCGATCCCGCAATCGCTCATCGACCTGCACCGCAGGGGCCCGCCCGGGACGCAGGGCGATCTCGGCGGTCTCCAATGCCCGCACATAGGGCGAACACAGCACCGCATCCACCGAATCCCACTGTCGTGCCAGCCACTTCCCGACCGCACCCGCCTGCGCCCGGCCCAAATCGGAGAGTGGAATGTCGGAATCGCGCAGCCCTAGACCGGATTCCTCCGCCCCCGCTGTGATCGCCCCCGCCAGCGCCGCATTCCCGACACTCTCCCCGTGCCGAACCATCGTGAGCGACTCCAACATCAGTACTCTCTCCGTTCCGCCGATATCGCACTCCATGGTGCGCCGAATCGCACCGAACCGGTGTGATTCGACATGCACACATTGGGGCCTTACCCAGCCACGGCGTTTCAGCGTCCCGATCGCCGCGAAGTGATAGAGCTCGCATTCACCGATCCGGGGGAGTGGTGGCAGATTCGTTCCGACGGCCATCGGGCCGACTGGCAGCCGAATGACAAGGGAAGGCACCGCATGCGAGCTCTGACGTTCGACCGAATCGGCACTCTGGACGCGCTGGCGCTGGGCACCGTGCCCGATCCGGAACCCGCGGCGGGGGAGGTGCTGGTGCGCATTGTCGCCGCCGGTGTGAATCCGAGCGATGTGAAGAATGTGCTGGGTCGCTTCCCGTATACGACGGTGCCGCGGGTGCCCGGCCGTGATTTCGCGGGCGTGGTCGTGGCGGGGCCGGACGAGCTGGTCGGCCGCGAAGTATGGGGCAGCGGAAAGGGATTGGGCTTCACCCGCGACGGCACGCACGCCGAAATGCTGGCCCTTCCGGCGGGCGGCGTCGCGCTCAAGCCGGAAACCCTGACCTTCGAACAGGCCGCGTCCTGCGGAACCCCGTACCTCACCGCGTTCGAAGCCATCGAGCGCGGTGGCGTCACCGCCGGCACCACACTGCTGCTCATCGGACTCGGCGCGGTCGGTAGCGCCGCGCTGGATATCGCACGAGGGCGCGGCGCGGATGTGATTGTCGGAGTGCGCCGTCCGGAACTCGCCGAGAAATTGCGCGGCGAAGGCATCGAGACGGTGCTGCTCGACGATCCGGGCCGACTCGCCGCCACCGTGCACGCGCGCCGTCCGGAAGGCGCCGAGGTCGTCTTCGAAACCACCGGTCACTGGCTTCCCGCCGTGGTGCCGGTGCTCGCCGTCGGCGGCCGAGTCTGCATCATCGCCGCGCCCGCCGACGGCCATGTCCGCGTACCGGTCCTCGATCTGTACCGCCGCGGCGCGGTCATCATCGGCGTCAATTCACTCCTGCACGACGTCGTCGCCAGCGCCGCGTCCCTGGAGAAACTGCGCGTCACCTTCGACTCCGGCGAGCTCCCCGCACCCGACCCGGCGGTGCTGCGCCCACTGGAGGAAGCGGTGCGCGTCTACCACGACCTCAACGGAGGCGCATCCGCCAAATACGTACTCGTCAACCAGAACTGAGTGTTGCGCTACATGCGCACTCCGGCGGGGACGCCGACGGTGATGTCGGCGGGTGGGAGCCAGAGGGTGGCTATGGTGCCGCCGCCGACGGCGGGTTCGATGGAGGCATTGCCGCCGTGGGTCTGGGCTACCCAGGCCACGAGGGCGAGGCCGATGCCATTGCGGCCGGAGCGGCCGGCGGCACCGCGGTCGAAGGGGCTGGCGGACATGACCGGGTCTACGCCGGGACCGTGGTCGCGGACGCTGACTCGGCCCTCGGCGATGTGGACTTCCACAGGGGCGGAACGGTTTACGGCGCCGTGGGTCAGGCCGTTCTCCAGCATGTTCCGGATGGCGAGGCCGAGGAGCTGGGGGTCGCCCACGACGACGGTGGGGTGGGCGGTGACGGTGATGCGGTCGTCGCCGGCTTCCTCGGCGACGGCCTCGGCCAGCTGGTCCAGGCGCAGCAGGGTGCGCTCGGGTTCGGCTATGCCGGTTTGCATTCGGGCGCGGGCGAGCAGGCCGGTGACGAGGCGGGCCATGCGATCGGCCAGTTTCCGGGCTTCGGCCAGAGTCTGTTGCACCTCTTCGGGTTTGGGCCGCGATTCGGTGAGCAGTTTCAAAGTGGTGAGGGGAGTGCGCAATTCGTGTGCGGCATCGCCGAGGAACTGTTCGTGCTCGTCGAGCAGGCGCAGGGCCTGGCGGAGACTGCGGCCGGAGAGCAGATAGGCGGCGGCGGTGGACAGCAGTACCAGCAGGCTGCCGCCGATCGCCAAGGCCCACACCAGCATTCGATGCTGACCGGGATTATCCATGGACTCGCCGCTGGCCAGGATGACCACGAAATTGTCCCAGTCCGTCCAGTACACCGGCGTTCCCGCCACCCGCACCTTCCGCCCGGTGATATCGGTCGAGGTATTGAGCATCGAGGCGTAGAGGTCGCCGTTGGAATGGTCCTCGGTTTGCGTGGCGAGAGTGGTGATCTCGGTATCGCTGGGCATGAGCGAGCGCAGATAGGTGTGCTCCTGCTTCCATGACTCACCCTGCTTGCGCACCAGCACGACCACCGCCGTCGGTCCCTTGGCCAGATCGTCGTCGATCACCGTGGACAGATCCAGCACATTCTTGTCATCGTGCTGGATGGCGCGCGCCAGTCCGCCCGCCACCTTCTCCACCTGACGGTCGGCTTCGATTGCGCGCGAGTGCGAATCGATGGTGGAGGCCACGAATCCGAGCGCCAGCACGGCCGTCGCGGTGATGACGGTGACCAGACCGGTCATCAGCCAGCGCGCCCGCCGCAGCCGGGCCACAGCGGGCAGCCGATGTGAACTCATACCGCTCCACCGATGAGAAACCCGGTGCCACGCACGGTTTCGATCACGCAGGGCTCACCGAGCTTGCGCCGCAACTTCGCCACGACGGCATCCACCACATTCGATGCGGGCTCGGCCATTTCGTCCCAGCAGCATTCGATGAGATCGGTGCGGGTCACCACGCTGCCGAGCCGCGTCGCCATGAGTTCCAGGACGGCGAATTCCTTGGGCGTCAGGGTCAGCATGATCCCGCCCCGCGTCACCCGCCGGCGCATGAGGTCGATATCGATGTCCGCCACCGCGATTCGCGAGGCGGTGGGCTGCTCCCGCCGCCGGCACAGGGCGCGCACCCGCATCACCAGTTCGGGCAGTGCGAACGGTTTGGTCAGATAGTCGTCGGCGCCCTGCTCGAATCCGGCGAGCCGATCATCGAGTCCGTCGCGGCCGGTCAGCATGAGCGCGGGCATGGTGTGCCCCGCGGTCCGGGCCCCGGCGACCAGATCCAGGCCGTCACCGTCGGGCAGGCCGCGATCGACGACCAGGCAGTCGTAGCGATTGATGGCGATCTTGAAATCGGCGTCGGCGATGTCGTACGCGAAGTCGACAGCAAACCCCGCCGATCGCAATCCGGCGGTTACCTCATGACTGAGTTGCTGATCGTCCTCCAACACCAAAACACGCACAGGGCCAGACAGTAAGGCATTCGGAACAGGCGCCCAACGCAGAGAACGCAGGTGGTCGCCGCGAAATGATCGGAAAATGATGGGTAAGGTCGTGAGGGTGAGCCGGACACCTACTTACCGAGGCTGAAATCGGTGCCGGGCATCTGCTCGGCAAACCGATCCGGGGCAGGCCGGCACGACCACTGCGACCTGCTGTGACCGATTGCACGACTGCGGATTTGCGGTCAACGGAGTGCCCGGCCCCACCCTTTTCGGCATTCTCGCAGGACAGTAGGAAGACACAAGGTCTTGTGCTGGCGGATGATCTCCGCCACCAGTAGTAGTGTTCAGGTGAAGGACTTCTGGAACGGGCCGGTGTGCTGGGAAGGGTGAGTGAACAGGCGTGAAACTGATCGATCGGGTATCCGCGATCAACTGGAACCGCGTGCTTGATGAGAAGGATGCGGAGGTCTGGGATCGACTCACCGGCAACTTCTGGTTGCCGGAAAAGGTGCCGGTGTCCAACGACATTCCGTCGTGGGCGACGCTGACCCCCAGCGAGAAGCAGCTGACCATGCGGGTCTTCACCGGCCTCACCCTGCTGGACACCATCCAGGGCACCGTCGGCGCGGTCAGCCTCATCCCGGATGCGCTGACCCCGCACGAAGAAGCGGTCTACACCAATATCGCCTTCATGGAGTCGGTGCACGCCAAGAGCTACAGCCAGATCTTCTCGACGCTGTGCTCCTCCAAGGAGATCGACGAAGCCTTCCGCTGGTCCGAGGAGAATCGGAACCTGCAGCGCAAGGCCGAGATCGTGCTCGGGTACTACAACGGCGAGGACCCGCTCAAGCGCAAGGTGGCCTCCACCCTGCTGGAGAGCTTCCTGTTCTACTCCGGCTTCTACCTGCCGATGCACTGGTCCTCGCGGGCCAAGCTCACCAATACCGCCGATATGATCCGCCTGATCATTCGCGATGAGGCCGTGCACGGCTACTACATCGGCTACAAGTACCAGAAGGGCCTCGAGCTCCGGTCCGAGGCCGAGCGCGACGAACTCAAGTCCTACACCTTCGAGCTGCTGTTCGAGCTGTACGAGAACGAGGTCGAGTACACCCAGGATCTCTACGACGAGGTCGGCCTGACCGAGGACGTCAAGAAGTTCCTGCGCTACAACGCCAACAAGGCCCTGATGAACCTCGGCTACGAGGGCCTGTTCCCCAAGGACGAGTGCGACGTCAACCCCGCCATCCTCTCGGCCCTCTCACCCAATGCCGACGAGAACCACGACTTCTTCTCCGGCTCGGGTTCCAGCTACGTCATCGGCAAGGCCGTCAACACCGAAGACGAAGACTGGGAGTTTTAGTCGCGGAGCTAATTTCGCTCTGTAGGTCATGAAAAACAAAGCCCGGCACTCCGATTCACGGATGCCGGGCTTTTGCATACGGCGGAGCGAAATCTAGCCCGTCACATATCCGTTGAGGGACTTGCGCATATCGTCGAGGAGGGCGCGGGCGGCGGTGATGCCGGAGCCGTGCCAGATGGTGTCCTCGACCACGAAATCGCGGTTGTCGCCGACGACGCTCAGGGATTTCCAATTGTCGCTGTGCATTACCGATTCGCCGTACTTCTGGCCGTCGGCGCCGTCGAACATGATGTAGACGATGTCGCCCTCGAGCTTGTTGCGGTCCGCCTCCGTGCCCAGGGTCGGCACATCGTACGAATCACCGCGCTGCGACTGCGGACGCTGTACGCCGGCATCGCCGAGCACCTGCCCGGCGAAGCTGTTACCGCCTTGCACCTGAATGGATTTCGCGTCGAAGCGCAGGATGGAGGCCTGAGAAAGGTTGGCCGCCTGCGAGTTTCCGGCATCGTGGGCCGCGGTGCGGTAGTCGTCGAGCGCCTTGGCGGCGGCGGTCTTGCGATCGAGCGCCTCGCCGATCGCGCTGAACTGCGCCTGCCAGCCATTGTCGGAGCCGACCAGCACGGTGGGTGCGATGGCCTTCATGGCGTCGTACTCGGGGCCGTCCGAGGCCGCGCCGATAATCAGATCCGGCTTCAGGTCAGCGATTTTCGCGGTATCGGGGCTGCCGACCGCGCCCACACCGGGAATGGCGGAGACGCCCGTGCCCAGGTAGGCGGGCTGCGGTGTCGGGCCGGAAATCGTTGCGGCGCCGACCACTCGCTCCCACAGACCCAGCGCGCAGACCCCGTCCAGCGCCGCGGTGGACAGCACCACCACGCGCTTCGCATCGGCCGGAACATCGGAGGTGCCCGCGGCGTGCGTGATCGTCCGGGTTCCGGAGGTCGCATCGGGGGAACTCGGCAGCGCGCACGCCGTCCGGGTATCGCGCTCCAGTCCCACCACGCCCGCGCCCGCGATGCTGGTGGTGGTCTTCACGATCGCGCTCTCGGCGTCGTCCGACCCTTTACTGCAGCCTGCGAGCAACCCCGCCGGTAGCACCGCCGCCGCGGCCAGAACCGCGCCCCAGGTGCGCAAACGCCGCGCGGGGGTGTGGGTGGAGGCGAACATGTTTCGGGTGGAAGCGGACTCGCGCACCGGCATGGCAGGCAGCGTACATCCGGCGACCGCGACACCCAATTACGACACAGAGTAGGAGCTGCCCGCGACCGGTGTGAGAGCACGGTTTACGATCCTTGGAGCGCTACGCCCCCCGTCGTTCGTCATGCGTCGAACCGGACGCCGGAGCACCGCGTACGAACGACCAGAAGGCACCTGTTCAGGAGGAAGAGTGACTGCCGTAGAGCCACAGCCAGTCCGTGAAGTGGAAGCGGCTCGGCCATACCCGCAACGTGTGGGTCCGAAGGGTTCGTTTATCTACAAGATGGTCACCACGACGGACCCGAAGGTTCTCGGCGTCATGTACCTCGTGACCGCCATGTCCTTCTTCCTCATCGGTGGCCTCATGGCCCTGCTGATGCGCGCCGAGCTCGCCCGACCGGGCATGCAGTTCCTGTCGCCGGAACAGTTCAACCAGCTGTTCACCATGCACGGCACGATCATGCTGCTCTTCTACGCCACCGCGATCGTGTTCGGCTTCGCCAACATCGTGCTGCCGCTGCAGATCGGCGCGCCGGACGTGGCATTCCCGCGACTGAACGCCTTCAGCTACTGGCTGTACCTGTTCGGCGGAACCATGGCCACCGCGGGCTTCGTGACCCCCGGCGGCGCGGCCGACTTCGGCTGGACCGCGTACACCCCGCTGTCGGACATCGTCCACAGCCCGGGCGTCGGCGCCGACCTGTGGATCCTGGGCCTGGCCGTTTCCGGTCTGGGCACCATCCTCGGTGGCGTCAATATGCTCACCACCGTGGTCTGCCTGCGCTGCCCCGGTATGACCATGTTCCGCATGCCGATCTTCACCTGGAACATCGCCGTCACCAGTGTGCTTGTGCTGCTGGCCTTCCCGCTGCTCACCGCGGCGCTGTTCGGCCTGGCGTACGACCGTCACCTGGGTGGTCATATCTATGACCCGGCGAACGGCGGTGCGCTGCTCTACCAGCACTTGTTCTGGTACTTCGGTCATCCAGAGGTGTACATCATCGCCTTGCCGTTCTTCGGCATCGTCTCGGAGATCTTCCCGGTCTTCAGCCGCAAGCCGATCTTCGGTTACACCACGCTGGTCTACGCCACGCTCGGTATCGCCGCGCTGTCCATCGCCGTGTGGGCGCACCACATGTACGCCACCGGCGCCGTGCTGCTGCCGTACTTCTCCTTCATGACGTTCCTCATCGCGGTTCCGACCGGCGTGAAGTTCTTCAACTGGATCGGCACCATGTGGCGAGGTCAGCTGACCTTCGAAACGCCCATGCTGTGGTCCATCGGCTTCCTGGTGACGTTCCTCTTCGGTGGTCTGTCCGGTGTCATCCTGGCCGCCCCGCCGATCGACTTCCACGTCTCCGATACGTACTTCGTGGTCGCGCACTTCCACTACGTGCTCTTCGGCACCATCGTGTTCGCCACCTTCGCGGGCATCTACTTCTGGTTCCCGAAGATCACCGGCCGCATGATGGACGAGCGCCTGGGCAAGTGGCACTTCTGGGCCACCTTCATCGGCTTCCACACCACATTCCTCGTCCAGCACTGGCTGGGCAACGAAGGTATGCCGCGCCGGTACGCCGACTACCTGCCGACCGACGGCTTCACGACCCTGAACACCATCTCCACGATCGGTGCCTTCATCCTGGGTTCGTCGATGCTGCCGTTCATCTGGAACGTCTTCAAGTCCTACCGCTACGGCGAGGTCGTGACCGTGGACGATCCGTGGGGCTACGGCAACTCCCTCGAGTGGGCGACGTCCTGCCCGCCGCCGCGGCACAACTTCTACGAGCTGCCGCGCATCCGCTCCGAGCGTCCCGCGTTCGAGCTGCACTACCCGCACATGGTCGAGCGCATGCGCGCCGAGGCCCATGTCGGCTGGGGCACCAAGTCCCACAATGTGACCGAGCTGGAGAAGGCTTCCCACTAGCCTGAACTGAGCGATACGAACGGCGGCTGTCCTACGACAGCCGCCGTTCGCGTATTCGGAGATCGCCGGGTCGGTGGCCGCGCTGGAATGGGAGCCGCCGTATCCGAAGGGGCCGCGGTCCTCCTGTGACGGCCGTGACGGCGGGCGGCGGGAACCGGGGGCGATTCGCCTGACAGAATGAGCACCGCCCCCATGCGCGGGTGGCCGGTGTTGCGAGGAACGGAGTCATGGATTGAGTACAAGCGCGGAGGGGCGGAGCGCTGACACGACGGTTCTGGTCACGGTCACTGGACCCGACAAACCGGGCGTGACGTCGGTACTCCTCGCGGCACTGTCCAATAACGCCGTCAGTCTGCTGGATGTCGAGCAGGTCGTGATTCGCGGACGCCTCACGCTGGGCGTGCTGGTGTCGTGTCCCACCGATCCCGAAGCGCTGCAGGATCAGCTCGAGGACGCCATGGCCAGCGTCGGCATGAATGTGGATGTGGAGATCGGCGCGGATTCCGTCGCGGGCGCACGCCTGTCCACGCATGCGATCGTGGTGCTGGGCAGTCCGGTCACCGCGCGCGCCTTCAGCGTCATGTCGCGCAAGCTTGCCGCGCAGCGGGTCAATATCGACTCCATTCGCGGTATCGCCGATTATCCGGTGACCGGTCTGGAGCTCATGGTCACCGTGCCGGACTCGGAGGTGGACACCGAGACCTCGCTGCGCACCATGCTGGCCGTGGTGGCCGCCAAGGAGAGCGTGGATATCGCGGTCGAGCGCGCGGGTCTGGCGCGCCGATCCAAGCGGCTCATCGTATTCGACGTGGACTCCACCCTCATTCAGGGCGAGGTCATCGAAATGCTGGCCGCGCACGCCGGTGTCGAGGACGAGGTGCGCGCGGTCACCGAGGCCGCCATGCGCGGTGAGATCGACTTCGCGGAATCGCTGCGCCAGCGCGTGGCCACCCTCGCGGGTCTGGACGCCTCCGTCATCGACGAGGTCGCCGAGCAGATCGAGCTGACCCCGGGCGCCCGCACCACCATTCGCACCCTGCGCCGCATCGGTTTCCGCTGCGGTGTGGTGTCCGGCGGCTTCCGCCAGGTCATCGAACCCCTCGCGCACGAACTGGAATTGGATTTCGTGCAGGCCAACACCCTCGAGGTGATCGACGGCAAACTCACCGGCCGCGTGGTCGGGGAGATCGTGGACCGGGCCGCGAAAGCCGTTGCGCTGCGCCGCTTCGCCGCCGAGACCGGGGTCGCCATGGAGCAGACCGTCGCGGTCGGCGATGGCGCGAACGATATCGACATGCTCAATGCGGCGGGTCTGGGCATCGCGTTCAATGCCAAGCCCGCACTGCGCGAAGTCGCCGATGCCGCACTCTCGCACCCGTTCCTGGATGCCGTGCTCTTCATCCTCGGCGTCACCCGCGCCGAACTCGAGGCCGCCGACGCCCGCGACGGTGGCATCCGCCGCGTCCCGCTGCCCCGCTAGTCCAGCGCCGCGAGCTCAGGTCCGGCCCTGCGCTGTTGTCCCGTTAGTCCGGCGGCGTGAGGTTGGGTTCGCTGCGTGCTGTTGTAGTCCGGCGGCGTGAGGTTGGGTTCGCTGCGTGCTGTTGTAGTCCGGCGGCGTGAGGCTGGGTTTGCAGCCTGCTGTTGTCGTCCGACAGCGCGAGCCTGGGTTTGCAGCGTGCTGTTGCCGACTCGGCGCGCGGGCCGGGCGCCTGCGCTGTCGGCGGCGCCGCCATCGGTAGCGTGGTCGGATACTTCGGCCACGACGATGGGAGGCTGTCCGTGCGGATGCGCACACCACTGGCGGTAGTGATGCTGGGTCTGGCGCTGGCCGGCTGCGGCAGCAGCAATCCGAACGAGGTCGCCGCGACCACCACCAGCTCCGTCGCCAACCCGGCGCCCGCCCCCGTCACCGTGGGTAAGGACTCCGACGGCAAAGACATCCCTTTGCAGGTCGGCCAGGGCCTCGAGGTGAAACTCGCGGCCAACCCCACCACCGGATTCGCCTGGCAGCTGGCCGAATTGGACCAGAACACCGTCAAGGAGAACGGCGGCGCGGAGTACCAGCAGGACCCGAGCCCCGAGGGTATGGCCGGCGTCGGCGGCCAGTCCACCTGGAAGTTCACCGCCACCGCCCCCGGCGCCACCCACCTGCTCCTCGAATACCGCCGCTCCTGGGAGCAGGGCGTGCCCCCAGCCGAAACCTTCGCCCTGAACCTCACCGTCAGCTGACCCCGCGCCATCCCGGCGTGCTTTCGGCCGGGATCCACTGAAACCCATGGCGCGCTGCCTGTGTGGATCCCGGCTAAACCGTGCAGGGATGACGAGAGCCCGTGCAGGGATGACGAGAGCCTGCGCAGGGAAGGCGAGAGCCTGTGCAGGGAAGGCGGGAGCTTTTGCCGGGGAAGGCGACAGCCCGTGCCGGGAAGGCGAGAGTCTCTGCCGGGGAAGGCGAGAGCCTGTGCAGGGAAGGTGAGAGCCTGTGCCGGGATGACGGCCGAGTGGGTTGACGGCGATCGTGTCGGCTCGGTGCGGCGGGCAGCTTTCGGGGTGTGGTTACGCTGGCTAAGAGTTATCGGGTGTGAGGAGTGATGCCGGTGTCAAGCGTTGAGTCCACCATCGATGCCGGGTTCGCGGCGCGGCATGCGGAGTTGGCGCGCGGGTACGGGGGTGGGGGAGACCCGGCGGATCCGGCGCTCGTGCAGGCCATGCAGATGGTGTTGCACATGCCGAAAGCCGATCCGCCGCTGCGCAATGCGCTGCTCGCCGCGGCGGCGACCGCGGTGGTCGCGCTGTGCCTGGACGAGCGGGTCGGACCCGAGGGGGAGTGGCAGGAGCGGTATCTCACCTGGAAGCGGTCGCGGATTCGCAAGGTGGCGCGGCGGGCGCGCGGTGCGCAGTGGCTGGCCGCACAGGAGGTCGACGGGGTGACCGTCGAATTCGCGGGCGCGCAGGCGCGGGCGCTGGTGCCGGGCCCGGTCGGCGATATCGATCCGCGAATAAAACGCCTCCAGATCAGCGGCACCGAATTAGCTTCCGAGGAACCGGAATTGATCACCCCCGGATTTCCGACGCTATGGGTCGATTCGAAATTGGGTATGACAGTAGGTAAGGCCGCCGCGCAGGTCGGGCATGCCAGCATGCTGTTGGCCGGTGCTATGCCGGTGCAGCAGGCGCACGCCTGGGCCGAGCGCGGTTTCCGATGCAACGTTGCCGAAGCCGATCGCGATCTTTGGGCAGAGCTACAGCAGAAGGTGGCCGAGGGAACGGCGGTCGCGGTCCGCGATGCCGGGTTCACCGAGGTGGCGCCCGGTTCGATGACTGTGATTGCGGTTCCGGCGCGTTGAAGGCCCAATGGATGGTGATGGGCTGCTGAACTAGGAGGGTGTCCACGCCGTGGACCGTTCGGTCGGTGCTGGCATATGTGTGCTGCGGGTATCGACTTCATCGGGCGGCAGGAGAAGGATTCGGTGCACGAGTTTCCGCGGGAGGAAACACGGATATGACTACAGTGCTGGTAATTCTCATCGTGTGGGTTGTGCTGTCGGTTCCGGCGGCGCTGCTGCTGGCGCGCATGTTCCGATCGGGCGGCGCCGCGAAACGCGGCCGCAAGGAGCCCGAGCTATCCCCGGGCGCGACGGAATTCGACCGTCACGCCGAGGAATTCACGCACGGACCGCGCGCCGGAGAAGGTGACACGCATCGCGTTTTTCCACCACGTTGACGCGTGAGTGGGGCGGTGGTCCAAGATGGACCCCGTGCCGCAACCGGATCCCGATCTGCTCATCGACTTCAACGATGTGACCGTCCGACGCTCGGGCCATACGCTCGTCGGCCCGGTCACCTGGCAGGTGGAACTCGACGAACGCTGGGTTGTGCTCGGCCCCAACGGCGCCGGCAAGACCTCCCTGCTGCGCATGGCCGCCGCGGAGATGTATCCGACGTCGGGTCAGGCCAATCTGCTCGGCGAGACGCTCGGCAAGGTCGATATCAACGAGTTGCGCCCGCGCATCGGAATCTCCTCCGCCGCGGTGGCCGGCCGCGTCCCGATCGACGAGAAGGTCGCCGATCTGGTGGTGTCGGCCGGTTATGCGGTCATGGGCCGCTGGCGTGAGCAGTACGACGAGATCGATACCGACCGTGCCGTGGACATTCTGGAAAGCCTGGGCGCCGAACATCTTTCCGATCGCACCTACGGCACGCTGTCGGAGGGTGAGCGCAAGCGGGTGCTGATCGCGCGGGCCCTCATGACCGATCCGGAACTGCTGCTGCTGGACGAGCCCGCGGCGGGCCTGGACCTGGGCGGCCGCGAGGAGCTGGTCGAGCGCCTCGGCGATCTGGCCGCGGATGCGGACGCCCCCGCGACCGTGCTGGTCACCCATCACGTGGAGGAGATCCCGCCCGGGTTCACCCACGGCCTGCTGCTCAATGAGGGCAGTGTGGTGGCGCAGGGCCTGCTCGAGGATGTCCTCACCGCCGAGAATCTGAGCGACGCGTTCCGGCAATCGATTGCGCTCGATCGCATCGACGGCCGCTATTTCGCGCGCCGCGCCCAGCGTTTCGGACGGCACCGCAACCGCTGATCAGATATCGCGACTGCTGAATTTCCGTATCCGCGCACGACTTCCGCGCGCTGCCGTTGCATCGTGTGTATTCGACGGGCAAACTATCGGCAACGCTGTCAGTATCGAACTGATCTGGCATGGAAGCGCAATAGCTGAGTATTTGTCGAATTTCGGCGAATATTCGGCATGGGGCGGTGGCGCGGGTGGTTCCACCGCGGACGGAGGGAGCAGGGGATGGGTCGCTTATCCGGTGTCGTGGCGCTCGTGGCCGTCGCACTGTCCGCAGCCGGTTGTGTCGCCGATCCGGCGCCGCCGCACAAGGTTTCGGCCTCCGAATCCGCCGTCGGGATGAGCGCCACCAGCCTGCCGGCGGATCTGCACGGCAAGAGCGTGCTGCTGAGCTACGACAGCGGTTCGGGCGGGACCGCGACCTTCGCCGACGACGGCCGCACCATCACGTATATCGCCGCCGATACCGGCCGCAAGACCACCTCGCCCGTTGTTGTCGAGCCACTCGATACCGGCGTCTTCCTGGTTACCTGGACCGATGAGGGCAGCGGCGCGGTGGTCAGTCAGGTGCAGGACTATCGCACCGGCAAGGTGCAGGGCACCTGGTCCCGTCATTCCGATGCCGCGGCGGCCCCGGCCATCGAAACTCGCACGGGTTCGGTTCACCTGGCGGACTGACAGTCCACCTGGCGGACTGACACCGCACCGGGTTCTGTCCCTGTGCCCTAGCAACCGTTAGGGTGCGAAATGTGAGTGAGACAGTTGCCCAGCCCGATTCCCAGCCTGCCTTCGCGCCCGTGAAGGACGCTTCCACGGTCATGCTGGTGCGCGACGGAGCGCGCGGGCCCGAGGTGTTCCTGCAGCGCCGCGTCGTCGAGATGGCCTTCGCGGCCGGAATGACGGTCTTCCCCGGCGGCGGCGTGGACCGCTCCGATGCCGCCGTCACCCTCGACTGGGCCGGACCCGAACCCGCCTGGTGGGCCGAGCGGTTCGGCACCGATGCCGCGCGCGCCCAGACCCTGGTCTGCGCCGCCGTCCGGGAAACCTTCGAGGAGTGCGGCGTCCTGCTCGCCGGTCCGACCGCCGATACCGTCGTCTCCGACACCTCGATCTACGCCGAGGCGCGCGGGCAGCTGGAACGCCGCGAACTGTCCTTCGCCGAATTCCTCACCCGCGAACACCTGGTCCTGCGTGCCGATCTGCTGCGCCCGTGGGACAACTGGATCACCCCCGAGGTCGAGCCGCGCCGCTACGACACCCGCTTCTTCGTCGCGGTGCTCCCGGAGGGTCAGCTCGCCGACGGCGCCACCTCCGAGGCCGATGTGGTCACCTGGTCCACCCCCGCCGAGGCGATCGCCCGCTGGCAGCAGGGCCTGGACGTACTGCTGCCCCCGACCTGGACCCAGCTCGACGCCCTCCGCGAATTCGGCTCGACCGCAGAGATTCTCGCGGCCACCCGCACCATCGACCCGATCATGCCCATCTACAACCCGGACGGTCACCCGGCCCTGGCCTTCCCCCTCGCCGACCGCTACTTCGCCGACCTCCCCAAGGATGCCCGCCTCCGCGGCTCCCAGCGTCCGGAGTAGCCGCCCACCGGGCTCCGAGGCGGCGCGTCCGCTCAGTTCCTGGCCCACCGCCTGCGAGATGTGCGGGACCGCCACCGGTCCGGGCGCGCGGAATGGACCTCCACCGGGGCCCTCGCTTCGCCGTCCAGGGTGGAGTCGCTGAAACCGGACGTGAAATCTGGTCCCGGCCGTGCACTGTCTGCCTAGCGAGCCGCCTTCTGTAGCAGGCTGTCCGCCGGGACCCGCTCGAACCACGGCCGGGCGCTTTCGATTTCGGCGGCCAGCTGCAGGAGCAGGTATTCGCTGGACGGCGGGCCCACGAACTGGGTGCCCAGGGGCAGGCCCGTCTCGGTCCAGTAGCTGGGGACGCTCATCGCCGGACGGCCGGTGATATTGGCCAGCTGGGTGAAGGGCACGGCCGACAGATTCGCGGTGATCAGGTCGACATAGAAGTCGGTGCGGGACAGCAGCTTTCCCGCGCCCAGCCGGAGCAGTGGCGGCAGCAGTGTGTCCGCGATGGCGGGCGTGCGGTTCTGGCCGATGCGCAGCGCCGGTTCGGCCAGGGTCGGGGTCAGCAGTAGGTCGTAGGTCGAGTGGAATTCGCCGAGTGATCGGGTGTAGGTGTTCCAGCGCCCGTGCGCCGTCATCAGATCCGTGGCGGGGACGGCGCGGCCGACCGCCGCGAGTACCTGGGTGTCGATATCGAAATCGGCGGGGGAGGCCCCCGTGATCCGGCAGGCCTGTGCGAGTTCGGTGGCCGCCGAGGCGGTCCAGACGGTCATGAAGTCCAGCGCCAGCTGCTTGCCGTCGATCACCGGTGCGGCGGGTTCGACTGTGTGACCGAGGCTTTCGAGCAGGTGAGCCATATCCTCGACCGCCCGCACCGCTTCGGGATCGACCGGTGTGCCCTGGGGGGACTCATGGGTGAAGCCGATCCGCAGCCGGCGCGGCAGCTCGGTGACGGCCTCGCGGAACGGGCGTTCGGGGCGCGCCACCATGAAGGGCCCGCCCGGGTCCGGCGGGCTCAGAATGTCGAGCATGACCGCGGTGTCGCGCACACTGCGGGAGATGACACCCTCCGACACCGCACCGAACAGCGGATCGCCGGACAGCGGTCCGCTCGAGACCAGCCCCCGGCCCGCCTTGAGTCCGAACAGGCCGGTGCAGCCGGCCGGGATTCGAATGGATCCGCCGCCATCGCTGGCGCCGGCGACGGGCACGATGCCCGCGGCGACCGCGGCCGCCGAACCGCCCGACGACCCGCCCGGGGTGCGGTTCGGATCCCACGGATTTCGAGTCGCCCCGAATGTCCGGGTCTCGGTGATCGCCTTGCTGCCGAATTCCGGTGTGGTCGTCTTACCGAAGATCACCAGACCGGCCTCGAGCCAGCGCTCGACGGCAGTGCTGTGCCGCTCGGCGCGCACCGCGCGCAGCGGTCCGGTGCCCCCGGAGGTCGGATAACCGGCGTAATCCTGGACGAGATCCTTGATGAGGAACGGCACGCCCGCGAGCGGTCCGGTGCCGGGCCGCTCGGCGAGTTCCTTGCCGACCTCCGGCATCAGCAGGCTCACGAGATCGAGCACCGGATCGACTTCGGCGCAGCGGTCGAGCGCGAGCTGCAGCAGTTCGGCCGCATGCACTTCGCCCCGGGCGACCAGCTCGGCCAATCCGACCGCGTCATGGGCGCGGTACTCGTCGAACCTCATCATTGCCTCCTCACGCCGGGTCACCGATTCGACCCGCACCTTCGAAGAATAGCCGTACCGATCGGTTACGTAACCGCTCGGAACGGTAAAATTTCGCCATGCGTGTACCCGATAAGCTGCCCGCGGTGACCGCGAAGAAGATCGACGGCCGAACGCTGCGCTTTCAGCATCGCCGTCCGGAGCTGCTGGCCGCCGCCACCGAATACGTGCTCGACAACGGCATTCACGATCTCTCCCTCCGCCCGGTCGCCCAGGCCCTCGGGGTCAGTCACGCCACGCTGATCCGGCACTTCGATACCAAGGATGCGCTGCTCGTCGAAATCCTGGACCGGATCCGGACCGATTTCGAGGAGCGACTGCTGTCGGAGGAGATTCGCCGCGTCGATTCGGCCGCCGACCTGCTGCGTGCCGCCTGGCGGCATCTGTGCCGGCCCCGTGAACAGCGCCAGTTCCTGATCCTGTTCGAACTGGTGGCCACCGCCGCCCGCACTCCCGACCACCCGGCGTCCCGGCTGGTCACCGACTGGCTCACGGTCATCGAGCGTGAGCTGGTGCGCTATCACTGGCCTGCCGAAACCACTTCCCGCACAGCCACTTTCATCCTCGCGCAGATCCGGGGTCTGCAGCTCGATCTCATCACCACCGGCGATCGCCGCCGCGTGGACGAGGCCTTCGAGACCACCGTCGAATTGCTGACCGGCGGGTAGTACGGGCAGCAGAGGTGTAGCCCCCTGCCGCATCCCGCTAGGGTGACGCCCGTGGCCGAATTCGTAACCGTGGACCGGGGTGTGGCGGAGGGCGTTGCCGTCCTCCGGATCGCTCGCCCGCCGATGAATCTGATCGATCTGCAGGTGGCCCTGGAGGTTCAGGCCGCCGCCGAGCAGATCGCGGCGGACCCGGCCATTGCGGCGGTGGTCGTCTACGGCGATGAGCGGGTGTTCTCGGCCGGTGATGAGATGGCCGAATTGGCGCGGTTCGGTCCCGAGCAGGCGCAGGCGGTGGTCGCGGATCTGCAGGCGGCCCTGAGCAGTCTGGCCAAGGTGCCGCAGCCGACCGTCGCGGCCATCAGCGGTTACGCGCTGGGCGCGGGACTGGAACTGGCGCTGGGCGCGGACCGTCGGATTATCGGCGACAACGTGAAACTGGGCCTGCCGCAGATCAAGGCCGGACTGATTCCGGTCGCCGGAATCCGCCGGCTGAGTCTGCTCGTCGGCCCCTCGCACGCGAAGGATCTGGTCTACAGCGGCCGCTTCGTGGATGCGAAGGAAGCCGCGAAGATCGGCCTGGTCGACGAGGTGGTCGCGCCCGACGATGTGTTCCAGGCGGCCCTGCGCTGGGCCCGGCAGTTCGCCGGCAGTCCGGCCCTCGCGCTCGCCGCGGCCAAGCGCGTCTTCGAGGCCGGGACGCACGGCCACGATCGCGCCCGCACCGAATGGGTCGCGCTGTTCGGCACCGAAGATCAGCAGGTTGGAACACGTTCTTATTTGGCGGACGGCCCGGGCTCGGCCCGATTCGTGGGCCGATAAGCGGCCCCACCGGGGCGTTCATTAGGCTGCCCTGTTATGACCGTTCGTCCTGAAGACCCCGCGCCCAACCCGCACGCCACCGAGGCGCAGGTCCAGGCCGCGTATTCCGACAACAAGCTCGCGCAGGTCCTCTACCACGACTGGGAAGCGGAGACCTACGACGACAAATGGTCCATCTCCTATGACGAGCGTTGTATCGAGTACGCGCGCGGTCGCTTCGACGCGGTGGTGCCGGATGCGCAGCTGCCGTACGAGCGGGCTCTCGAACTCG
Organism: Nocardia sp. NBC_01327; assembly: GCF_035958815.1. Classification (NCBI taxonomy): domain Bacteria; kingdom Bacillati; phylum Actinomycetota; class Actinomycetes; order Mycobacteriales; family Nocardiaceae; genus Nocardia; species Nocardia sp. NBC_01327. The sequence goes on from NZ_CP108383.1 coordinate 2,611,036, forward strand.
GTTGTGGCACCGGCTTCTTCCTGCTGAACCTCATGCAGGGTGGCGTTGCCAAGCGGGGTTCCGTCACGGACCTGTCCCCGGGCATGGTCAAGGTCGCCACCCGCAATGGCCAGAACCTGGGCCTGGATGTGGACGGCCGCGTCGCCGACGCCGAGACCATCCCGTACGAGGACGACACCTTCGACCTTGTTGTCGGTCACGCGGTGCTGCACCACATTCCCGATGTGGAACTGGCGCTCAAGGAATGCCTGCGCGTACTCAAGCCCGGCGGCCGTTTCGTCTTCGCCGGCGAACCGACCACCATCGGCAATATCTACGCGCGCCGCCTGGGCCAGGCCACCTGGAAGGTGACCACCGAGATCACCAAGCTGCCGTTCCTGTCCGATTGGCGTCGCCCGCAGTCGGAGCTGGACGAGTCCTCCCGCGCCGCCGCGCTCGAGGCCGTCGTGGATCTGCACACCTTCGATCCCTCCGACCTGGAGTCGATGGCTCGCAGTGCGGGCGCGGTCGAGGTCAAGGCCGAGACCGAGGAATTCGCCGCCGCTCTCTGGGGCTGGCCGGTGCGTACCTTCGAGGCCGCCGTGCCCGAGGAGAAGCTGACCGTCCGCTACCGGATGGCGCAGTACAAGGCGTGGCTGGGCCTGAGCTGGCTGGACGAGAAGGTCATGCGCCATGTCGTTCCGCGCCAGTTCTTCTACAACGCCATGATCACCGGCGTGAAGCCCGGCAATTCCGCCAAGTAAGAGTGGGCTACGCCTTCCCTCGTGACGATATCGCCTACCTGGGCAGCGCGGCCGCCACGGCCGCGCTGACCGAGGTCGGCGCCTTCGCTCTCACCCCCGCGTCGCTGCTGGCGGATCTGGACAAGGTCCGCCGCACGCACGGTGATCGGACCGCGGCCCTGGTCGAGACGGTCCGGCTGCGCCGCCGCGCCACCGCCAAACTGGCGGGAGCCGAGCAGTGGCTCTTCACCGATGACGCGCTGCAGCAGGCGACACCCTCCGCCGTGGCCCGGCACCGCGCCACTCGTCTGGCCGGTCGGACCGTGCACGACGTAACCTGTTCCATCGGTGCGGAACTCGCCGAATTGGCGCGGGTCTGCCCGGCTGTGATCGGCAGCGACCTGGATGATGTTCGGCTCGCTATTGCCGCGCACAACCTCGGTGTGGCCGCGCTGGGCTCCGGCGCCCGCACCGCCGTGCCGACTGATGCGGGTGGCCCACAGGGGCGAAATGTGTTGCTGGTCAAGGCCGATGCGCTGCGGCCGTGCAGCACCGCCGAGGTGGTAATCGCCGATCCCGCCCGCCGGGCCGACGGCCGCCGCACCCACGATCCGGCCAAACTGCAACCGCCGCTGCCGGATCTGCTGTCCGCCTACGCCGGTCGTGATCTGGCCGTGAAGTGCGCTCCCGGACTGGATTTCGACAGGCTGGGCTGGGCGGGCGAGATCGAGGTGGCCTCGCTCGACGGCGCGGTGCGGGAGGCCTGCCTGTGGTCACCCGGACTGGCGGAATCCGGCGTGACCCGCCGTGCCACGGTGCTCTCCTCCACCCGTGCCCCCGAGGTTCTCACCGACGCCGATCCGGACGAGATTCCCGAGCGGGACCCCGGCGCGTTCATAGTCGACCCCGACGGTGCGATCGTCCGGTCCGGCCTGGTCCGCCACTACGCCGCGAAACACGGTCTGTGGCAATTGGACCCGCGCATCGCCTATCTGACCGGCGACACCGTCCCCGAGGGCGTGCGCGGCTTCCGCATTCTCGACCGAATGGACTTCCGCGAGAAGCCCTTACGCGCCGAGCTGCACCGTCGCGACTGCGGACCGCTCGAGATCCTCACCCGTGGCGTGGATCTCGACCCCGATGCGCTCCGCGCCCGCCTCAAGCCCCGAGGTAAACAGCCGCACACGCTGGTTGTCACCCGCGTCGGCAGCGCGGCCACGGTCTTCCTCTGCGCCACAACCTGATTCGCCGCTAGATACCGTCCACGGCAGCCACGGTGAAGGGCCCCGGAGTGCCGGCGCCGTACGGCCCGTTCTTGTCGAACTGCGAGATGGACACCAGCGCATGGTCTCCCACGTGCACGATGGAGGTGGGGATATCCAGCGCTGGATCCGTGACACGCTGCTGCAGTTCGGCATTCGCCCCGTCATCGGTAATGCGCCAGCGGCTGATGGCATCACTCTTGTTGTGCACCACCCAGAGCGTGTCGCCGCGCAATTCCAGGCCGTCGCCGTCCACCATAGTGCCGCCGTGCAGGCTCACCTCGGAAGTCTGCCCGTTCGGTGCCACCCGATACAGAGCGCCATTGGGCATATCGACCGCGAGTAGATAGCGGCCCGCCGGATCGGCGACGAGGCCATTGAGAGTCATGGGGTTCTGGGCCGCAGCGTCTTTCGCGGAACCGAGATCGCTGAAGGCGGACAGGTCGGCGCGGCCCCCGTGTGCGACCGCGTCATCGAACTGCTGCGGCGTGATGCGATAGATCACCGGTCGCACGCTGTCGGTCAGGTAGACGGTGCCATCCGCGGTGATGGCCAGATCGTTCACGAACGGCTGCGCCTCTCGCACATCGAAGCGGGCGATGAGCGCGCGAGTCCCGGTGTCGTACACCGCGACTCCGTGCGTGTGGTCGATGACCCACAGCCGCCCCGCGGCATCGACCTTCACCCCGTTGGCGGTCTGCCTGCCATCGGTACCGGCGGGCAGGAAGACCTCGGCCTGCTGTGTGCCGGGTGTGGCCCGGTAGACCGCACCGTCGAGGAAGGAGCTCACATAAATCGCCCCGCTACGCGCATCTGCCGCAATGCTTTCCGGGTAAGCCTGCGCGTCGGGCAGTTCATAGGCGGTGCTGATGTGTGTGGCGGGCGAAGTCGCGGCGGGAGCGGCATCCGTGTCATTCGAACAGGCCGCCAGTGTGAGCAGCAGTGCGGCAGGCGCGGCGAATCGGAGTCGTGTCAGGCGGAACATGCGGGTGCCTTCCGATGGCAGTTCGATAGTGGTCACACCATAGTGTGGACACGAACATAGATTAGAGTTCTAATGATCGTCAACACACGAACAGCTAGAAGAGTCGATTACCATGCACCCTGTGACGTCGATGCCCGCCTCCGAGCGCCTGGGTTCCTACATCAAGCGCGCCGAACAGGCCCTTCAGGGCGCGAAGAACCCCGCCCTCAAACCCGCGGGCGTCACCGTCCCCCAATACGCCGCCCTCTTCGTCCTGAGCTCCAACCCCGGCATCTCCGCCGCCGCCCTGGCCCGCGAATGCGGCGTCACCCCACCCACCATGAACACCATCCTGGCCAACCTCCAAGACCGCGCCCTCATCACCCGCACCCCCCACGCCTGGCACAAGAACGTCCTCGAAACCCGCCTCACCGACACCGGCGAACAAACCCTCCGCGACGCCGACCACCGCGCAGTCCGAGTAGAACGCGCCCTGGCCGAAGAATTCACCGCCGCCGAACGCAAAGCCCTGGCGGAGCTACTGGAACGCGCCGCCACCCGCCTCGACTCGATCCGCCCCGAATAGCTCGCCCTACAACGCGGTTCGGCCCCCGGATTGCTCCGGGGGCCGAATCTGCTGCCGTGCGTTTACTTCTTGGTGGGCTTGAAGACGAAGAGTTCGCCGATGCGGGTGGCGACGACGACCTGGCCGTCGGGGCCGATGGTGGTGCCTGCGGTGCTGCCCTGGGCGCCGGGGAGTTCGTGGGAGTCGACGGTGGCGCCGGAGTGGGTGTCGAAGGTGACGAGGTTGAGGTTGTCGCCTATGGGGGCGACGGTGTAGCCGGTGTCGCCGGCGGTTTGGACGGGGTGGCCGCGCAGGGCGAGATCCTTGCGCTCCCAGGCGATTTCGGCGCTGTCGCCATTATCGCGAATGGCCATCAGGTGGCCGTCGTCCCCGGCGGGGATGAGCAGGCCGTCGGCGGCGGATATGGCGCCGCGGGCCGGGAAGCCAAGGTCCTGAACCCATTTGGTGCGGCCGTTCGAGGTGTCCACGGCCAGTAGCCGATTGGTGTTGTCGCCCACGTAGAGGGTGGAGCCGTCGGGGGAGAGGGTGGGGCTGGTGGCGCTGCCGCCGGTGAGCATTTCGGCGCTCCAGTCGCGCTTGATCTCTTTGCCGCTGTAGGTCAGCGCGACAAGATCGGCGGTGCCCTCACCGGGCCGCCAGACGGTGGCGTAGAACCGGCCCGACTTCTCGTCCACCGCTGACACATTCGCGACCGGGCACTGCGGGCCGCCGGTGGCGCAGTCGTCCAGGCCGGAGAAGTCCGGCGGCCGGGGCAGATCCGGATGGGCCAGGAAATCGGGTTCGCCGAGCAGTTGGAAGGTGGAGACCTGGCGGTTGCCGGTCTGCCGGCTCAGCACGTCGACCTGCCCGAACTGGGTCACCGACAGCACATTTCCGTCACCGGTGAACTGCACCGACACCGGAACCCCGGCGGCGGGGGTACGCCAGCGCGGCTGTCCGAGATTATTGAACGCGTTCACACCGCCGTCGTCGCCGACATAGATATTGGTGGCGCCGTCGATGGCCGCCCCGCCCTCGATGGCGCTGATCCCCATGGGATTACAGAACCGCTTGCGCCCGGTCGGCATGAGGAACGAGAAGATATCGCAGGAATCGGTGCGGGTGGTGACCACCACCTGCCCCTCCGGGCCGACCATGGCCGGCTGTGCCAGCGGTCCGCCGACCGGTCGCGACCAGCTCAGTGCGAGGGATCGGGATCCGGTGACCGGACTGGTCGCACTATTGCGGGCATCGTGGAAGGCGACCGGCCACCCCCGGCCCGATCCGACCTTGATGTCGTCGACCGTGGTGCTGCCGCAGGCGCTCAGCGCGAGTACTCCGACCGCCGCCAGCGCGAAGACTCGCGACACCGGCCCCAGCCAGGACGGCCCGCGGCGATCCCGGGTATGACCGATGCGCGGTCCCTGCTGGTCACGTCCGGTCTGCCGCCTGCCGCTTCGCACCTGCTGGTGTCCCTTCTGCCAGTACGGAGTCTGTCGTATGCCGTGGTGGCTGATGCAGCTAAGTGGTGGGGCTGACGCAGCCGGAGCACAGCCTACTTTCGCCGCCCGAGGCCGGGACCGATACCCCGTGCGGAGCACCGATTCGCGGGTCGCGGCAGGTGGGCGTGCAGGGTGCGGAGCTTGTCCGCGGGCAGCGCGCGGCGGGGTTTCGGGATGCGCTATTGCGGTGGGGTCCGGGCGGTTCGGTGCGCGTACACGGCGAGCCGCACGCGGTTGTCGCAACCGGTCTTCTCCATGAGATTGCCGATATGGGTTTTGACGGTGGTGACGCCCAGATGCAGGGCGTCCGCGATCTCCTGATTGCTGAGTCCGTCGCCGACGAGCACCAGCACCTCCCGCTCGCGCGGTGTCAGATCCGCTTGCGCGGGAACAGGTTCCACCGGCTCCCGGGTGGTGACGACCCGATCGACCAGCCGCCGCAGCAGAGGAGGGGAGAACAGCATGTCGCCCTCGGCGGTGCGCCGGATGGCGGTCAGCAACTCGGCGGGTTCGGTGTCCTTGACGAGGTATCCGGTCGCGCCCGCCGCCAGCGCGGGGAACAGATGATCATCGTCATCGAAGGTGGTGAGCACCAGGATGTTCGCGCGGGACCCGGCGCGCACGATGGCCTCGGTCGCCGCGACACCGTCCAGACCGGGCATGCGCAGATCCATCAGAATCAGATCCGGCGCGAGTTCGGCGGCGAGGCGAATGGCCTCGACCCCATTGGCGGCCTCGCCGACCACGCTCAGATCCTCGGTGGATTCGATGAGCATGCGCAGTCCGGCGCGCACCAGCCGCTGATCGTCGACCAGCAATACGGTGATCATGCGCGGTTCTCCCCGTTCGGCAGCCAGGCATCGACGATCCACTCCGAGCCGGTGGCGCCGGCGGTGACCCGGCCGCCCGCGAGCTGAGCCCGTTCCCGCATGCCGATAATGCCGTGCCCGGTCGGCGGATTCGCGACCCGATCCGCCGCGGCACTGCGTACCCGCACCGCTATGCCGCCGTCCATGCCGTCGATTGTGAGCAGGACGGGCGCACCGGGCCGTGCGTGCTTCATCACATTGGTCAGCGATTCCTGCACCAGCCGCAGCAGCGTGAGCCGCCCGATGGCATCCAATCCGCCTACTCCGGTACGGATTTCGGCCGTGACGTCGAACCCGGCCGCCCGCACCCGCTCGACCGCGGCCTCGATCTCGGTGCGCGCCGCCTCCGAATCCACCAGTGCGACTTCACCGAGCGCCGGATCACGCAGCGCGGTCAGCAGCCGCCGAATATCGGTGAGCGCGTCCGAGGCTGTGCCGTGCACATCGTCCAGCACCGCCCGCACCCGCGGATCGGCCTCGGCCACCACATGCCGTGCGACGCCGATGCGCAGCACGATCGAGGCCATATGGTGCGCGACCAGATCATGCAGTTCCCGCGCCAGTGCGCCGCGTTCGACCAGCCGGGTGCGCTGTTCGGCTTCGGCGCGCCGGTTTTCGGCATCGGCGGCGCGCAGGGCCAGATTGGCCGCCAGCTGGCGCTGCCCGCGCAGATACAGCCCGAGCAGCAGCGGCAGCCCGACATAGGTGCTCACCTCGAGAATGAGCGAGGCCCGCGACAGCGACGGATCGTGGAGATTCCAGCGCCCGAACGCCACCGCGAGGGCCCAGCACGCGGCGGCGAGCGCCACGGCCGCCGTGCGATGGGTGCGGCGCACGACATCCACCAGTGCGATCGCCCCGAGGAACGGCACCAGCCCCGACAATCCCCATGCGGGAATCCGGAACAGCGGAACCGCGAGCGCCGACAGTGCGATCGAGACCGTCAGCGGCCACCGGCCACCGAGCGCGAACACCACGCTCGCGGCGACGGACAACACCCAGTAAACCCAGGGCACCCGGTACTGCCCGGGAAAGGTGCTCGCCGCCAGCAGCAGTGGGACCAGAACCAGCGGCAGGCAGCGCACCACCGTCTCGAAATGCTGCCGCGTCCGGATCTCGTTCACGCCCCCACGGTAGGGGACGCGATGAACAAGAGGGTCTGCGGGGAGGGCGGGGCGCGCCGGTAAAAGCGCTGGTTAGCACGTTTCGACAGGCTTCGCCTCCTCCGCTGGGAGGAGGCGGCCCGCCTCTGTCACGGACCCTTCGGAGGAGTTGAGGCAATCGGTCGGCAAACGATGCTGGAGGGGTATCGATAGAAGGAGTGCGCTGTGGTCTCGAGACGAGGCTTTCTCACCGGATTCGCCGTGGCATCGGTGGCTCTCACCGCCGGGTGCACCCGGTCCTCGAGCCCCGTGGTCGTCGCGGGCGGATCACGACCGCTGCCGATCCCGCCGCTGGCCCCGTCCACGGTGGGCTCCGACGGAATTCGCCGCTTCAGCCTGCGGGCCCAAGCGGGCAAAACCGAGATCCTCGCCGGAAAGTCCACGCCCACCTGGGGATTCAACGGCCCCATGCTCGGTCCGACCCTGCGCGCCAAGCGCGGCGAGACGGTGGCCTTCACCGTGCACAATGCGCTGCCGGAGGCGACCACCGTGCACTGGCACGGCATGCATGTCCCCGCCAGTTGTGACGGCGGCCCGCATCAGACCATTCAGCCGGGCGGCACCTGGCAGCCCAGCTGGACCGTGGATCAACCGGCCGCGACGCTCTGGTACCACCCGCATCCGCACGGTGCCACCGAGAAGCACGTCTATCGCGGGCTCGCGGGCATCTTCCTCATCGACGACGAGTCCTCGGCCTTGGATCTGCCCAAAGACTATGGCGTAGACGATATTCCGCTCATCATCCAGGACCGTCGGCTCACGCCCGACGGCGCGCTGGACGAAACCGACCCCTCCGATATCGGCCTGCTCGGCAAGACTATTCTCACCAATGGCATTGCCGGAGCGCATCTTCCAGTTCGCACCGAACGCGTGCGCTTGCGCATTCTCAACGGTTCCTCCGGCCGCATCTACCGTCTGGCATTCTCCGACAATCGCGAATTCCAGATGATCGCCAGCGACGGCGGCCTGCTCACCGCGCCGATTCCCTTGCGCGCCCTCCAGATCAGCCCCGGCGAGCGCGTCGAAATCGTCGTGAGCCTGCGCGGGGGAGACCCGGTCACCCTGCGTTCCCTGCCGATCGAACAGCGCGCGGGCATCAGCAAGGCCGCCGCTTTCGGCTTCGACGACACCTTCGACATCCTGAGTCTGGAACCGGACCAGAAGCTGAAACCCGCTGCACCCCTCCCCAATTCGCTCGTCGCCATTCCAGCCCTGGTAGGGCCCGGCACCCCCGCAACCCGCACCTTCGACCTGCGCTGGCACATGATCAACAACCAGCGCATGGACATGAACCGCATAGACATGACCATTCCCGTGGACACCACCGAAGTCTGGTCCGTCCGCAACAGCGACAACTGGCCCCACAACTTCCACGTCCACGACGTCCAATTCCAGGTCGTTTCCATCGACGGCCAAGCTCCACCCCCGGAACTCTCCGGCTGGAAGGACACCGTCTACACCACCCCGGGCCCCACCTATCTGCTGGCCATGCGCTTCGCCGGCCACAGCGACCCTACTTACCCGTACATGTATCACTGCCATCTGCTATTACACGAAGATCAGGGCATGATGGGCCAATTCCTCGTCCTGGCCCCGGGCCAGCAGCCCGCACCCATGCAGATGGGCATGGGCGAGACGAGCATGCCGGGTATGGACATGCCCGGCATGGAAGGTCACGGCACACACGGTTCCTGAACCAGCGTGTCCACCGCATCCCGACAAGACCCAACCGCATCCCGGCGTATCCGCCCCGTCATCCCGGCATGTTTTCGGCCGGGATCCACACAGTCTGTGCTCCAGCCGTTTTCGTGGATGCGAATCAGCCGTGCGACGCCAGCACGGCGGAGCCGAGCAGTGAGGCGCTGATGGCATCGCCCGCGTATATCCGCATCTGCTCCTCGTAGGCGGCGACTGCGGCGATCGGATCGGCGGGCCTCTCTCCCAAGGCGGCAGCGAGGGTCGCGGCGTCCCGCAGTGCGGTATTCGCGCCGAGCCCGGCGGCCGGGCTCATCGCGTGGATGGCATCGCCGAGCAGCGTCACGCGACCGGCCGGCCGCGGTTCCGGGGCGGCGGCGGTGCGAACGGTCATGGCGGCCACGGTGTTTCGGTCGCTGGTGGCGAAGACCTCGCGCAGCGCGGGATGCCAGTCGCGGGTCGACCGTTCGATGACGGCGAGCGCATCCTGATCCGGATCGTCGGCAGCGTCGAGTCCGAATCGAATGCGCGGGCCGAACACAGCCCAGTACAGGTAGTCGGGGACCGCTGTCAGACCGTTCTCGGGCGTGAACAGCGACTGCCGGAAGGTCATCGAGTCGAGCACCGCCACGAAGCCGTCGGCGAATACGACCGACGTACCGGTCAGCAGATCGACCGGGATGGTATCGCCGAGCGCGCCGGTGAGAACCGTCTTGCCGTAGAGGCAGACCGCGCCGGTATCGGCCGGTTCGGTGTGCGGCAGCCGCTGGCGGCGGATCGTCGAATTGACCCCGTCCGCGGCCACGACCACATCCGCGACCGCGGTGCTCCCGTCCTCGAAGTGCACGGTCACGCCGTCATCGGTTTCGGTGACATGGCTGAGCGCCTTGCCGAAGTGCACCCGATCGGCGATCCCGTCCAGCAGCACCTCGCGCAGTGTCAGCCGATTCGCGCTCAGATCGCCCGCCGCCTCTTCGCCCGGTGCGTCCTCCACTTCCGAAGGCCGCCAGGTCTCGACCGCGCGCCCGCCGATCACACTCATATCCGGGCCGATGAACTGCCCGCCGGTCGTCGTGACCGCGCAGCTCGCCCGGAACAGGTCGTAGCGATCCGCGGGCAGGCACTGCGCGAGACTGCGCTGCCCGGTCTCGTCGATCCGAATGCGGTATCCCTGTGTCCGGCTGCTCGGGCTCGAATCCTTCTCGTAGATATCGAATGCGATCCCGTGCCGTCGCAGCCCCTGACCCATACAGAGTCCGCCCAGCCCCGCACCGATGATGGCAATTCGCAACATAACCAAGGCCTCAATCTCCCCAAAGGGCTCTACAGCTGCACGAACCGTGCCACCTCACCCTGGTGGAGCGCGCTTGCACATGGCTTGCGCGCCGCTGTCGCACCCGCAAGCTGCGAGCGGTATTCCGAGCGGGTATCAATCCCCGCGTCGTCCGCCCTATGAGCGAAGTCATATGGTGGACGCTGAGATCGCCCGCCCCGCCCGATCGGAGCGGTGGGCCGACCAGCGAAAAACAGGAGTAGTTCGTGACGAGCATGTGGGGCGCGCCATTGAGTGCGCGTTGGCGCGGGTCGCGTCGCCAGGATCCGGAGCAGGCGCGTTTCCTGACGGTGGCCTCGGCCAAGTGGGTGCTCGCCAATCGGGCCTACACCCCCTGGTACATCGTGCGGTACTACCGGCTGTGGAAGTTCAAGATGGCCAATCCGCATATCGTGCTGCGCGGCATGGTCTTCCTGGGCCGCAATGTCGAGGTGCACTGCACGCCGGATCTGGCCCGCCTGGAAATCGGCCGCTGGGTGCACATCGGCGACGGCAATGCCATTCGCTGCCACGAGGGTTCGCTGCGCATCGGCGACAAGGTGGTCTTCGGCAAGGACAATGTCGTCAATACCTACCTGGATATCGAAATCGGCGAATCCACCCTGGTCGCGGACTGGTGCTACATCTGCGATTTCGACCATGTCACCGATGACATCAATCTGCCCATCAAGGACCAGGGCATTGTGAAGTCCCCGGTCCGCATCGGCCCCGATACCTGGATCGCCGCCAAGGTCACCGTCCTGCGCAGCACCCGCGTCGGCCGCGGCTGCGTCCTCGGCGCGCACGCCGTGGTGAAGGGCGACGTCCCCGACTACGGCATTGCCGTCGGCGCCCCCGCCCGAGTGGTCAAGAACCGCAAGGACGCCTGGGACGCCGCTGCCGAAGCCCGCGCCGCGCACATGGCCGCCCTCGCTGATATCGAACGTAAGAAGAACGGCGTCACCGCATAGCGCAGCGCCTGTGACAGTGCAGCGCCGCTGACGAATGGCCGGGCCCGGATGCCCGGCCATTGTCGTATCCGCCCGGTACCGTCGGCGGCATGAGTCGTTACGCCGCTTTCCTGCGCGGGATCATGCCGAGCAATCCGAATATGAAGAACGACAAGCTGCGCGGCGTATTCGAGGGGCTCGGCTTCGACGAGGTGAGCACGCTGCTCTCCAGCGGCAATCTGGTGTTCTCCAGCGATGAGACCGATATGCCCGCACTGGAAGACCGGATTCAGCAGGCGCTGCAGGCCGAACTCGGCATCGGCGGCGGAACCTTGATTCGCAGCCGAGAGCAACTGCAGGCGCTGGTGGACCTCGACCCCTTCGCCGGGCTGACCCATTGCCGCGAAACGTATTTGACGGTGACGTTCGTCAAGAACCCCGCGGTGGGTCCGCCCGGAGCCAATACCGAGGAGACGGTGCGCGTGCTCGGCTATGACAAGCACGCTGCCGCGATCCTGTCGGTCATCGACAACACCAATCCGAATACCACGACCTACATGCAGTGGCTGCAGAAGAAGTACGGCAAGGACGTCACCACCCGCACCTTCCTGACCGTGCAGAAGACCTTGAAGAAGCTCGGGTAGCCCCGGCCCGGATTATGCTGTGGCGGTGACTATCGGTCTCCGTAGTGCATGCGCCGGTCTGGCCGCGCTCGCCCTGATGGGTTCGATCGCGGGTATCGCGCAGGCCACCCCGCCCGATGGTGTCACCGGGGTGATTCTGACGCGGACCACGATCGGCGGCACCGACTACATTCTGCGCGAAATCACCATCGCTCCAGGCGGTTCCACCGGCTGGCACTATCACGACGGCACCCTGTACGCGGTCCTGCGGCAGGGGCAGATGAGCCATTTCGACGCGACCTGCGCATCGGATATGACCGGCGGACCGGGCACCACCTTCGTCGAGCGGGCAGGCACGGGCAATATCCACATCGAACGCAATCTGGGCACCGAGCCGCAGATTCTCGATGTGCTGTATGTGCTGCCCGCCGGCAGTCCGCTCTCCGAGGACGCGCCGAACCCGGGCTGCCCGTTCAACTGACGGTTGGCACCTGTCCCGCTCAGTCGCGGACTATGAGTTCGGCGGTGAAAACCTCTGAGGGCGGCCGGATTCCGGTGCGGATCTGGGCGATGAGCAGGCGGGTCGCCGCGACGGCCTGTTCCTCGCGCTTGGTGTCCACCGCGGTGAGCGGCGGGTGGCTCAGGCGGGCGATCATGCCGTCGGCGGTGATCAGGGCGATGGGGCGGCCGGTTGCGGTCAGGGCTGTGGAGACGCCTCGGGCGATCGAATCCAGTGGGGCATAAACACAGTCGGTGTCGGGGAAGCGTCGCAGGAGGTCGGTGGCGGCCTGGTGGCCGGCCGCGACGCGGGCATCGCCGGCGTCCGCGATTGCCACTCGTGGCGGAATGCCCTGGTGGGCACACCAATCCAGGAAGGCGCGGTGCGTTCCGGCGGCGGTCTGGCGGCGGCTGGAGTCGACGATGAGGGCGGGGCGGGTGTATCCGCGTGCCAGGAAATGGCTCATGGCGCACTCCACCGCGCTGCCGCGATCGAGGGAAACCGTTGCCACATCCTGTCTTTCGGTATCTCCGCTGATCAGCACCACGGGGAGGTCGCGGTCGACGAGCGCGGTGACCAGTCCGTCGTCGGGATCCGGATCGACGAGCAGGATGCCGTCCACACTGAGGTTCTGCACCCAATTCTGTTGATCCGAAGGCGGAACGAGGGTGAGCGCATACCCCTGGGCGAGGCTTTCCGCGGCCGCGGCCACGGCGGTGCGCATGTACCAGTCGAGCCGGCTGTCGCGGTCGGCGCTCTCATCGGACATGAGCGAGGCGACAATGGCGAGGGTATTGCCCGCGCCGGTGCGCAGCGCGCGGGCCCGGGGGTCGGCCTGGTATCCGAGGTCGGCGGCGACCTGCTGAATGCGTTCCCGGGTGCGGCTGTCGATGCGGCCCTTGCCGTTCAGGGCGTGCGAGACGGTGGCGACCGATACTCCGGCGGCCCCCGCGACATCGCGAATGGTGGGTCGGGAACCGGCCACCGGTATCTCCTCATCTCGATGCGTTGGCGAACTCGCTGCCCGATGCTACACGCTCTGCCAAAACGTTTTTGCAACACGGTCGTAAAGCGCGTTCACGCCCACGAAATCTGCGGCGCGCAAGCTGTTTCGCACAGGTGCTGAAACGTTTTGGCATCCAGGATCGGAGGCAGCAGATGGCCCATCGCACCGTGTTCACCGACGCCGTCGTCTTTCCGGTGCACGACGAAAGCCTCGATCCCTACCGTGGCTACCTCGTGGCCGATGAGGCGGGAATTCTCCTCGAGACCGGCGCGGGCGACTACCGCCCGCGGTCCGAACAGGAGGCCATCGTCGATCTCGGCGGCGCCCTGGTCTTCCCGGGATTCGTCTCCGCGCACAGTCACCTGTGGCAGAGCGTCTTCCGCGGCGTCGCCGACGGCTGCTCGACCATGGGCTGGATCGGCAAGCTGCACAAGCGATTCGGCGCGGCCATGGAACCGGGCGATATGTATGCCTTCACCAGGCACGGCCAGCACGATCTGCTGCGCCACGGAATCACCCTGGTGTGCAATCACACTCACGAGTTCGGCGGCGGCCCCGCCGAACAGTGGCAGGCGGCGCTCGACGGCCCGCAGCGGACGGTGTACTCGTTCTCGCCCCCGCTGTGGCTCTCGGCCGACGAACGCCTCAGTGAGCTGGACAAATTCATGCACCTCATCGCCGAGGACCGGCATCGCCTGCCCGCGATCTCGGTGAACACCACCGCCCTGCACAGCGTCGAGCAGATGCGCCGCGAGAGCGAGATCCTGCGCGAGCTCGGCCTCGGCCTGCACGCGCACTATCTCGAGGACCCGACAGTGGCTGCCGAACAACAGCATTCGTTCGACGACCTGGTGGCCGCCGATCGCCTCGGCCCCGACACCGTCTTCGCGCACTTCATCCACACCACTCCGCATATTCGCGATACCGCCGCCCGCGCCGGTGCGGCCATGGTCTGGAATCCGCTCTCCAACGGACGCCTCGGCTCCGGCATCGCTGATATTCCGGGCTATCGCGCCGCCGGTCTGCGCATCGGCATGGGCGTCGACGGTCAGGCCAGCGCCGATACCGCCGATCCCTTCCAGAACATGCGCACCGGCCTCTACCTGCTGCGCGCCGCGGCGCAGGACCCGGTCGTGCTCGATGCCCGCACGGTGCTGCGCATGCACACCCTCGACAGCGCCGCCGTGCTCGGCGTCGGTCATCTCGCGGGCAGCCTCGAGGTCGGCAAGGCCGCCGATTTTGTGGTCTGCGATCCGCCCGCGCCGTACACCCACCTGCCGGCCGCGGAACTGTGGCCGTTCGCGGTGCTCTCACTCTCGGCGGCCGATATCACCGATGTGTACGTGGGCGGTCAGCGCGTCAGCGGCGGCACCGCCGATCGTGACCGGGCCCTCGAAAAAGACTGCGGCGCGCGGGTTTCCCGCCTGTACAGCGCCGTCTGAACCATTCCTGCCAGGAAGAAGGAGAACAACCATGTCCGCATCCGTCGATTTCTCACCGATCGAGAGTCTTGTCGCCGACCTGGGTGAGATCGAGCATTCGGTGGACGAGCGCATACTGCGCGCCAAGAGCCGGGACCGCTTCGCGCAGAGCCCACTGCTGCGCGAGGTCATGCGCGGCCTGCTCGCCGATATCTACATCGCCCCGACCTCCAAGGAAGAACTGCGCACCGTCGTGGCTTCCTGTGCGCGCCATCGCATTCCGATCACCATTCGAGGCGGGGGCACCGGCCAGTTCGGTCAGGGCGTTCCGCTGACCGGTGGTGCGGTCATCGATGTCACCGGCATCGTGGGCGTCGTCGGTCAGAAGTTCGGCACCGTCCGGGCCCTGTGCGGCACGCTCATCACCGATATCGACGCCGAAATCCGGCCCACCGGCTGGGAATTGCGCATGCATCCCTCCACCACCCGCAAGGCCACCATCGGCGGCTTCGTCGCGGGCGGTCACGCCGGAATCGGCAGTTGCCAGTGGGGAATTCTGCGCGACCGCGGCAATATCACCGCCATCGAGGTCATGACGGTGGAGGAGGAGCCGCAGCTGATCGAGTTGATCGGCGACGACGTCAATATCGCGCATCACGCGTACGGCGCCACCGGGATCATCACCGAGGTGGAATTGCCGACCGCGCCCGCCTGGAAGTGGCAGGAGCTGATCATCTCCTTCCCCGAATTCTCCCAGGCCGTCCGCTTCTCCATCGACGTCTGCAAGAGCGAGGGCGTCCTGAAGAAAGTGGTGTCCCCGCAACAGCATCCGCTGCCTGCGCTCTACCCCGACCTGGCGCGGTTCGTCCCGGAGGGGCATTCGATGGTGCTCATGATGGCCGCCGAGCAGAGCATGCCCAATGTGGCGGATCTGGTGGCCGACAATGGCGGCGAGATTCGCAATCGCTCCGAGGAGGAGGCGGGCCCGTACCGGCTGCCGCTCTACGAATACACGTGGGGCCATTCGATGATGCATTTCCAGCGCAAGAATCGCAGTCTCATCGGCCTGCTCGCGCTGTACCCGCAGGACGGCCTCTACGAATCGATCATGAAGGTCTGCGAGGAGTTCGCCGATCTGGGCCCGACCCACGTGGAGATGAAGCGCTTCGACGGCGGACTGTCCGCACAGGGATCTCCGGTGTGGGACTTCCAGAGTCAGGAACACCTGGCCGAAGTCACCCGCCGGCTCCAGGAGGCCGGGCTCGTGATCGCGAACACGCACACCCCGACACTGCTCGCCAGCGGAATGAAGCCGTGGGCGCAGGCCGAAGCCGAATTCAAACGCCGCGTCGACCCGCATCGCCTTCTCGCCCAAGGCAAATCCGACGACGAGGTAGAAGACGAGGTCACCCTCTCCACCCAGCTCCCCAACAGCGGCTGGTCCTACAGCCTCACCGACTCCGCCGCGCCCGCCCAAACTACAGCGCCTGTCGAGACTGCTGCGTCCGCTCAAACTCTCGCGCCTGTCGCGGCTGTCGAGACTGTCGCGCCCGCCGAGACTGCTGCCACCGCCCAAACTGCCGCGCCCGCCCAAACTGCCGCGCCCGCCGAGATTGCCGCGCCCGCCGAGATTGCCGCGCCCGCCGAGACTGCCGCAACGATCCAGACCGCTCCGCCCGGCCAGACTGCCCCGACCGCGCAGGCTGTCGCGCCTGCCGAGATCGCCGCGCCCGCACAGACTGTGGAGCAGGTTCGATGACCGCGTGGTGGAGCCGGGCAGGCGCAGCCGCTCTGGCCATTGCCGCGGTCGGCTCACTGGCCGCGTGTTCCTCTTCCTCCGACAGCACCGCGGCTTCCGGATTCACAGGGCCGATCGGCTCGGTGAATCTGAAGGATGTCTGCCCGGCCAAGATCGTCGTGCAGAGCGGCTGGAATCCGGAGTCGGAGTTCGGTTTTCTCTACAACCTGGTCAGCGCGCACCCGAAGATCGACGCCGGGAGCAAGTCTGTCAGCGGCCCGCTGTTCTCGCACGGTGAATACACCGGCGTGGATATCGAAATCCGCGCCGGCGGACCGGCAATCGGCTTCCAGCCGGTCATGTCGCGCATGTATCAGGACCACGACATCATGCTCGGCTCGGTGGACACCGAGCAGGCGGTCTCCACCTCGTCCTCCGCGCCGGTGACCAGCGTCTTCGCGCCGATGGTCAAGAGCCCGCAGATGATCATGTGGGATCCGGCCACCTACCCGCAGGTCAAGACCATCGCCGATCTCAAGGCCACCAAGGCCAAGGTGCTGTACTTCCAGGGCGAGGCGTACATGGACTATCTGACCGGCTCCGGCATTCTCGACAAGGGTCAGGTCGATTCCAGCTACGACGGCACACCCTCGTATTTTGTTGCGGCAGGCGGGAAAGCGGCACAGCAGGGCTTCTCCAGCACCGAGCCGTACGTGTACGAGCACCAGGTACAGGCGTGGAACAAGCCGGTGGCCTACCAGCTCGTCGCCGACGCGGGCTTCCCCACCTACAAGTCGACCGTGGCCGTGCGCACCGGTGACCTGGCGAGCGAATCGGCCTGCCTGAAGAAGCTCGTCCCGGTCCTGCAGCGCAGCCAGGTCGACTTCCTCGGTTCGCCGGATGCCGCGAACAAGGTCATCGTCGACGCGGTCTCGGCCTACAACACCGGCTGGGCCTACGACGACGACAATGCCAAGTTCGCGGTGAAGTCCATGCTGGCGGACGGCATCGTCGGCAATGGAACCGGCTCCGCCATAGGCGATTTCGACCAGGCCCGCGTCGCCAAGATCCTCGACATCACCAAGCCGATCTTCGCCTCGGGCGGCGTCTCCATGGCGGGCACGCTCACCCCCGCCGTGCTGGCCACCAATGAATTCATCGATCCGGCAATCGGATTGACCAAGTGAGGTTCGAGACATGACCACCATGCAGCGTGTCCGGGCCGATCTCGGACCGGAACTCGTCGGATTCGATCAGGCGGCGGTGGTGTTCGGCAACGGCATCCCCGCGCTCGAACAGGTCGATTTGGCCGTCCGCGCAGGCGAATTCGTCAGTATTGTCGGCCCGTCCGGCTGCGGGAAGTCCACGCTGCTGCGGGTGGCGGCCGGACTGCAATCCCTCACCGCCGGTCACGCGCGCATCCAGGCGCGTCGCATCGGATTCGTCTTCCAGGACGCCACCCTGCTGCCCTGGCGGACGGTCCGCCAGAATGTCGCTCTGCCAGGCGAACTCGACAAGCTCGACCGCGCCGAACGCATCAGCCGGGCGGACCGCGCCATCGACAGTGTGGGCCTCACCGGATTCGCAGATCACCTGCCGCACATGCTGTCCGGCGGTATGCGCATGCGAGTCTCGGTGGCCCGCGCCCTCACCTCCGACCCCGAACTGTTCCTCTTCGACGAACCGTTCGGCGCGCTGGACGAGATCACCCGCGAACACCTCAATGACGAGACCGCGAAACTCTTCGCGGACAGGCGATTCGCGGGCCTGTTCGTCACTCACTCGGTCGCCGAGGCGGTCTACCTCTCCACCCGCGTCGTGGTCATGTCCGGCCGCCCGGGCAGGGTCCTCGCGGATATTCCCATCCCGTTCGATCACCCCCGCGAGCGTGCGCTGCGATTCACCCCCGAATTCAATGACATTGCCGCGCACATCAGCGATCTGCTCCGAGGAGGACACAAATGAAGCGCCCCTCCCGTGTGCTCGCCCCGGTGGCAGTCCTGTCGGCGCTGCTCGGCTGCTGGTACCTCATCGCCTACGTGGTCCTGGCCCCGTCCCGCCGTTTCCTCATGCCACCCCCGCAGCAGGTGCTCACCCAGGGCGTCTTCGGCGCCCACTCCGATCAGATGTGGGATGCCCTGGGCCGCACCACCATTGTCGCCCTCACCGGCCTCGCCATCGCCGCGGTCCTGGGCATCGCCTGGGCGACGCTGATGTCCCAGTTCCGCTGGGCCGAAACCGCACTCTTCCCCTACGCGGTTGTCCTGCAGTGCATCCCGATCCTGGCGCTGGTCCCGCTGATCGGCTTCTGGTTCGGCTTCGGCTTCAATGCCCGAGTCCTGGTCTGCGTCCTCATCGCCCTGTTCCCGATCGTCTCCAACACCGTCTTCGGCCTGAAATCCGTAGACGCCGCCCACCGAGACCTGTTCGCCCTACACCACACCGGAACCCTCACCCGCCTGCGCAAACTCGACTTCCCCGCCGCCATGCCCGCGATCTTCGCCGGCCTGCGCATCTCCGCCGGCCTCTCCGTCGTAGGCGCCATAGTCGGCGACGTCTTCTTCAAACAAGGCCAACCCGGCATAGGCGTCCTCATCGACACCTACCGCGCCCGCCTGCAATCCCCCCAACTCTTCGCCGCCATCATCATCGCCTCACTCCTGGGCGTAGCGGTCTTCGTCCTCTTCGGCTGGCTCTCGAAACTAGTGGTCGGCAAGTGGTACCAGCCCACCCGCCAGTGAAGCCCGCACCCCTCGAAAGTCCGCAGGGCACAACAGTTCTCACAGCGCCGCGTACACGGCCTCGATGAGCCGGTAGGCCCGACGGTCGCCGGCCAGCCAGTCGCGCCGCAGATTGGGGATGAAGGCGAACGCGACCTGATTCTCCAGATCTCCGAGGCCGACCGATCCGCCCGCACCCGGATGGCCGAAGACAGTGGCGCGCGCCGACTCCGGGACGATGAAGTTCTGCGACGGCAGCATGTACCCGAGACCGTAGGCGCTCTCCAATTCGAGCACGGCGTCGGTACCGCGGGCGCGTTCACGAGTTGCGTCCCGCAGCAGGCTCGGCGGCAGCAATCGGCCTTGCACCAGCGCGCGATAGAACCCGGCCAGTGCGCGGGCCGTCGTGACCAGACCGGTGCCGGGCCAGCCGCCCGCCAGCACCGCAGGACTGTTGTAGGAGCCGAAGGGGCTTGCGACGGCGCGCAAGATCCTCGATTGCGGATCGCGATAGGCCGCCGACATCCGGGCGACGGTGCCGGCGTCGATGCCCTCAGCTTCGGCCTGCCATACCTGCTGTTCGGCGGGAGGAAACTCCGAGCGTGCCGCTCGCGCACGGACGCCCGCATCCGCACCGATATGCAGATTCGGGGAGATACGCCGGTGCGTGAACTCGCCCACGGTCGAATCGGTATGGCGCCGAACCAATTCGCCGACGAGCCAGCCGAAAGTCAGTGCGTGATAACCGTGCTGAGTTCCGGGCGCCCACTCCGGGGCCTGCGCGGCCAGCAGCGCCGCCATTCCCGCCGCATCGGCGGCTGCGGTCGCATCGATCGTCCGATCGAATGCGGGCACGCCTGCGCGATGAGTCAGCAGATCCGCGGTGGTCGTGGATTCCTTTCCGGCGCAGCCGTATTCGTTCCACCACCGAGCCACCGGGTCATCCATCGCGATGCCGTGTTCCGCGGCGACCATGAGCGCGGCCGTCGCGGTGACAGCCTTGGTGCACGAGAAGGCAATACAGGGCGTATCTCGCTCCCATGCGCTTCCGGTCCGGGAGTCCGCGAGGCCGCCCCACAGGTCGACCACCGGCCGGCCCCGCACGTACACCGCGACCGCGCCGCCGACATTCTGCCCGTCTGCGAAGCTCGATTCGAAGACTTCGCGCACCGCCTGGAACGCCGGATCGGTATGGCCCGTGACGTATGCACCCACCCTTGAATTAGAACACGTTCTAATTCAAGGCAAAAGGGTGTGCCTTGCGAACCGCTACCGGTTCGGCGTGTCGGTTCAGTACGGCTGGTTCGGATCCCGTTCCGGCAGTGGACGTTCCACGATGACCGGGCGACCCATCGGGTTGCGCACTCCGCGTTTGGCGGACTGATAGACCAGTGCGGTCTCCTGCGCCACCACATCCCAGGCGAAATCGGCGGTGAGGCGTTCGCGGGCGGCCCAGGCGCGATCCTGCGCCGCGGCGGGATCGTCGAGGACGGTGCGGACGGCGTCGACGATGCCGTTCACATCGGCGGGCTCGAAGGACGCGCCGGTGACGCCGTCGGTGACCAGATCGCCGAGACCACCGGCGGTCGAGGTGACCAGGGGGGTACCCGCGGCGGCGGCTTCCAGGGCCACGATGCCGAAGGGCTCGTAGCGGCTCGGCAGCACGATCGCGTCGGCGCTGTGCAGCCAGCCGAGCAGATCCGTATGGTCCAGCCGTCCGACAAAATTCACGGCCCGCGCGACCCGATGGGCGCGGGCGCGCTCACGCAGCCAATCGATCTGGGTGCCGATACCGGCAATGGTGAGGGTCGCGCCCGGATGCGCCTTGCGAATACGCGGCAGCGCGGCGATCGCGTCCTGCACACCCTTCTCGTATTCGAGCCTGCCGACATAGAGCAGCCGCGGCGGACCCGAGCGGGGCGCGCGTTCGCGGAAGGTCCAGGAACTCACGTCGATGCCATTGCGAATCACCGTGACCGGTGTCCGCTCCGGCGTGTACAGCCGTTCGACCTCGTCCTTCATGGATGCCGAACAGGTGATGAGCGCATCGGAGTCGTGCGCCAGCCACCACTCGACCGAATGCACCTGCTTGTTCACCCGGCCGGACACCCAGCCGCTGTGCCGTCCGGCCTCGGTGGCGTGAATGGTCGAGACCAGCGGAACGTCGTAGTGCTCGGCCAGGGTGATGCCCGGATGCGCGACCAGCCAGTCGTGCGCGTGCACCACATCCGGCGTCCAGCCCTCGCCGATGCCCGGCTTGTTGAGCGCGATACCGGCCCGCACCATGGCGTGACCCATGGCCAGGGTCCAGGCCAGCATGTCCTCGCCGAAATCGAAGCACGGCGGGTCCTCGGCGACCGCGACCACCAGCACCCCGTCCTCGATGAACGAGTGCGTCGGGTGCGTGGTGGCATCGCTGCCCATGGGCCGCCGGGCCAGCACGACCACTTCGTGCCCGGCGGCGGCCAGCTCCGTGGCCAGGTGATGGACGTGACGGCCCAGCCCACCGACTACGACGGGTGGGTACTCCCACGACACCATCAAGATCTTCATTGGGGTCCTTCTGAGGCGGGGCCGAGCCGGCGCGCATCGAGCGCTGGGAAGAATCCGTCGGCCGCGTACCATCCTGCCGCCAACTGCTCTGCTTTGGCGAGTTGTCCACCGGCGACGGCGGCTGCGATCTCGCGCACCGCGTGGGCGTGTTCATGGGCTCGGTCACGCGCGTAGCCGGCCGCCGAATCCTTCGAGACCATGAAGGCCCAGTCGCTGGAGACGGTCAGAATCGCCTCGCGCAGCAGTTGATCGGCGACCCGGTTACGCAGCCCACCGACCGCGAATTCGCCACTGCCGGAACCGGTTTCGACATGCATCTTGTCCAGGGTGTCCAGCGCCAGCCGGACGATCTCGGCATTGAGCTCGACCAGATCGGACACCTGATCCCCGGCCCAGACGCGCCAATCCTTGCCCGAACCCCAGGACGAGTCGCTGAGCTGCACGGATTCTCCGACATACCCATTGGCCCGGGCATCGGCGAGCGTGCCGACGGTGATGCCCGCCTCGGGCAGCGCGCGCAGCACCTGCTCGAGCCACTGCGGTCCCTCGTGCCACCAGTGCCCGAAGAGCTCGGTGTCGAATGCCGCTACGACCAGGGCTCCCCGGCCGATTCGCGCGGACTCGGCAATGAGCCGCTCGCGCACGGTCGCCACGAAGTCGGCGACATCCTGCCGCACGGCCGCGGCGGCGAGCTGCGGATCGTAGGGCGCCTTGTCCGCACCCTCGACGGTCTTGCCGGTCACCCGCGACGGTTTGAGGCCCGTGGCGTGATCATAGTGATGGAAATCACGGTAGGCGGCATGCCCCGGATACCCGGATTTCGGCGACCACACCCGATAACTGACCTGCAGATCGCGTCCGAACGCCACCACATCCGAATCCCACACCGGTCGCCCGAGCGTGGTGTCGCCGCGCAGCGCGGGACCGTCCACCATGAAATGGGTCACACCGGCGGCGGCGTAACCATGTTCCATTCCGGGCGTGAAACCGCATTCGGGCGCCCAGATTCCGGTGGGCGTGGTGCCCCAGCGCTGCTGTGCGTCGGCCAGTCCCTCGCGGAGCTGGTAGCTGCGCAGCCGCTCGTCCAGCAGCGGCTGGAACGGATGCGCCAGCGGCCCGCCCAGCAATTCGATGGCCTCGGCATCGATGAGCTCGCGCCACACCGGTGACGCACCGTGCCGCCATCGGGTTTCGAAGTCGCTGAGGGCCTCGCCGGCCAGCCGATGCTCATGGCTGCCCAGCGCGACATTGCCCGACATGGCGGCCTCGTCGGCCCGCAGCTGCCAATTGCCCAGCCAGTGGTGCATGGCCGAGAGGCTGTGCGGGTCATCCAGCTGCGCCGCGAGCACCGGCGTGATGCCCAGGCTCAGCAGGTGTGAACGTCCTTCTGCCGCAAGGGTTCTCAGAACCTTCGCCACGGGAAGGTAAGACGCCGCCCAGGATTGGTAGAGCCATTCCTCGCCGACCGGCCAGCGACCGTGATGCGCCAGCCACGGCAGATGGGAGTGCAGGACCAGTGTGAACTGGCCCGGTACGGGAGATTGCTTGCCACTCACGGTTTCACCGCGATGGCGACCAGATCGAGGCTGGCGTCGATATCGGATTCGGTGTCCGCGAGCAGCGCGAAATCATCGGTGCGCACGGCGGCCACATCGGCGGTCAGATCGGCGGGCCACGGCTCACCCGCGAGCGCGCGCTCGATCTGCGCGTCGATGATCGAGCCGCCCCACTTCTCGTCCAGCGCGACCAGTGCCGCGCCGTGGAAGACACCCGCCATGAGTTCCACCTGGAAACCGGCCTCGACGCACAGTTCGGTCAGCTCGGCGGCATTGAGCTCGCGGGTGTGGAACGGGTTGAGCGGGGTGTCGCGGCCGGGGGAGAAGGTGATCCGGTTGGGCGTGCTGATCAGCAGCTTGCCGCCCGGCTTCAGCACCCGCAGGCATTCGCGAACGAACTGCGCCTGATCCCAAAGATGCTCGATGACCTGGAAATTCACCACGACGTCGACGGATTCGTCCTCGAGCGGCAGTGCGGCCAGATTGCCCTGGATCATTTCCACGGCCGGGTACTTGGAACGCACGTGTGCCACGGCGCTGTCGTCGTAGTCGAGGCCGATCACGCGCGCGGCGACCCCGGCGATCATATTGGCGCCGTAGCCTTCTCCGGATCCCGCTTCCAGCACGGTCTTTCCGGCGCAGTGCTCCAGCAGGCGCACATAGGCGATCTCGTGCCGACGGAACCAGTAGTTCTCCTCGGCGATTCCGGGCACCGTCCGTTCACCGGTCAAAGGCAGGGGATCGGTGTGGTTTTCGGTGGGTATCACGGCCTCGCTCATTGGATCGACGTTAGCGGTTGCCCATATCACAGCAGCAGCCGGATCTGTTGATGGAGAAGATCACAGCCTAAGTTACCGGTGAGTAACTTAACGTAGGGTAATCTCCATCGCGAGCTACTTGTGGACGTACGGCCAGTCGATCGTGCGACCGCCACACCCGTGCCATCAGAACAGGAGGTCGACGAAGACCCATGCCTAACATCGTCGTACTGATCAAGCAGGTTCCTGACACCTGGTCCGAGCGCAAGCTGACCGATGGTGACTACACCCTGGACCGCGAGGCCGCCGATGCCATCCTCGACGAGATCAACGAGCGCGCTGTCGAAGAGGCGCTGCTGATCAAGGAGGCCCAGGGCGGCGAGGTGACCGTGCTGGCCATGGGCCCGCAGCGTGCCACCGAGGCCATTCGCAAGGCGCTGTCGATGGGTGCCGACAAGGCCATCCACATCAACGATGCCGCCATCCACGGCTCCGACGCCGTGCAGACCGCCTACGTGCTGGCCGCCGCTCTCGGCCAGATCGAGGGCATCGAACTGGTCATCGCCGGTAACGAGGCCACCGACGGTCGCTCCGGCGCCGTGCCGGCCATCATTGCCGAGTACCTCGGTCTGCCGCAGCTGACCCACCTGCGCAAGCTGGTTGTCGACGGCGAGCGCATCACCGGTGAGCGCGAGACCGACGAAGGCGTTTTCAAGCTCGAGGCCACGCTTCCGGCCATCGTCTCGGTCACCGAGAAGATCAACGAGCCGCGCTTCCCCTCCTTCAAGGGCATCATGGCCGCGAAGAAGAAGGAAGTTCAGACCTTCACGCTGGCCGATCTGGGCGTCGACCCGGAGACCGTCGGTGTTGCGAACGCCGGCACCCAGGTGACCGGTGTGACCCCGAAGCCGGCGCGCACGGCGGGCGAGAAGATCGTCGACGAGGGTGAGGGCGGCCAGCAGATCGCCACCTACCTGGTCGGCCAGAAGATCATCTAAAGCCCCTCGAGCCCAACGAACTTCAGGAGAAAGAACAATGGCAGAAGT
Organism: Nocardia sp. NBC_01327; assembly: GCF_035958815.1. Classification (NCBI taxonomy): domain Bacteria; kingdom Bacillati; phylum Actinomycetota; class Actinomycetes; order Mycobacteriales; family Nocardiaceae; genus Nocardia; species Nocardia sp. NBC_01327. The sequence goes on from NZ_CP108383.1 coordinate 2,635,960, forward strand.
ACTGGTGCTCGTGGAGCACGCTGACGGTGCACCCAAGAAGGTGACCACCGAACTCCTCACCGCCGCCCGTGGCCTGGGCACCCCGGCCGCTGTCGTCGTTGCCACCCCCGGCACCGCCGACAAGCTGGCCGACGCGCTGGCCGCCGCCGGCGCCGAGAAGATCTACGTCGCGGAATCCGATGAGGCCGAAGGCTTCCTGGTGACCCCGAAGGTCGACGTCCTGGCCGCGCTGTCCGAGTCCGCGACTCCGGCCGCGATCCTGGTCGCCGCCACCGCCGACGGCAAGGAGGTGTCGGGCCGCCTTGCCGCCCGCATCGGCTCCGGCCTGCTCGTGGATGTCATCGCGGTCGACGCCGATGGCACCGTGCAGCACTCCATCTTCGGTGGCGCGTTCACCGTGGCCGCCAAGGCCACCGGCGATGTGCCGGTCATCTCGGTGCGCCCCGGCGCCGTCGAGGCGGCCCCGCAGGCCGGCGCCGGCGAGAAGGTCGTCGTCGAGGTGCCCGCCCAGGAAGAGGGCGTCACCAAGGTCGTCTCGCGTGAGCCGAACGCCGGTGGCGATCGTCCCGAGCTGACCGAGGCCGCGATCGTGGTCTCCGGTGGCCGTGGCGTCGGCTCGGCCGACAACTTCGGCAAGGTCATCGAGCCGCTGGCCGATGCGCTGGGTGCCGCTGTCGGCGCCTCGCGTGCCGCTGTCGACTCGGGCTACTACCCGGGCCAGTTCCAGGTCGGTCAGACCGGTAAGACGGTCTCCCCGCAGCTGTACATCGCCCTCGGCATCTCGGGCGCGATCCAGCACCGCGCCGGCATGCAGACCTCGAAGACCATCGTCGCTGTCAACAAGGACGAGGAAGCCCCCATCTTCGAGATCAGCGATTACGGCATCGTCGGCGACCTGTTCAACGTCGCCCCCCAGCTGACCGAGGCAGTCAAGGCCCACAAGGGCTGAAACACCTCGCGCTGAGCGCAATTCGGTGGCCCCGGCTGGGAAACAGCCGGGGCCACTGGCATTTCCGCCCAGGACTTCAGGGGCAGTGCGGGAGGCTCGTTACGCCTATATCTGAAACGAATTTGCTTTAGATTCGAGTGGCGGCTGCGCGGCTGTGCGGGCTGCTCATCTAGGCTTTCGGTGTGGGCCGATCGGCTCGCAGAGATCGAGATGGCCGGTATGTCTTCCATTCCCGACGTGACCGACGTGGTCGCCGCCCTGCACTGGGACCTGGCCGAGTGGCTGGGGTCCGATGCGCTGCCCAAGGTCTTCGACCGGATCGGCATTGCCCTGGACAATCAGTTCTCGTCGGTGGTGACCACCGGTCAGGCCGTGGATCGGGAGACCTTCCTGGCCGGGATCTGGTCGGCGCGAAATGTGCAGCCGGGGTTGGAGATCGAGGTCTCCGACGTACAGGAGCTGGCCCGCAGCGGCAATCTCATCGTGGTCCGATTCGTTGCCGAGAATGTGGTCGGCGAGGCGCGGTCCGGCCGCCTGGTGACCGCGGTGCTGATGACGGACGGCCGCACCTATCAGTGGCGATCGGTGCACGAGACCGCGGCGCCGGCCGCCTCCTGACGTCCTCGCTCAGGATGATTCGGGGACGCCCACGCAGGTCAGGGTGAAGTAGGAGTACGGGCTGGGGTGCCGCCAGGAGTCGTGGGTGACCTCACCGGGTGACTCGAAACCGAAGTGCCGCAGGAAGATCGCGGTCAACTGCGCGGCCTCGGTGATGGCGGTGGGGTCGGCGGTGTAGTCGCGGGCCTGGACGCCGTCGCCGTAGGGCTTGAAACCCTTGGCGGTCAGCTCGTCCTGCCACTCGTCGCCGTCGCTGACGAGCAGCAGGAGCGTGTCGGGGTACAGCACGATCTGCACCTTGAGCTCGCTGTCGACGGCGCTCGCGTCCCGGTCCTCGTCGTCCTGCTCGTCCTCCTCGTCGAGATCGGTATCGGCCTGCAGCGTGATCACCAGCCGATCGGGCCCGAGTTCCGGATCGGGATCGGCGGTGCCCAGCGCCCACATGCCCAATTGCACGTCGAGCAGGGTGTTCCTCAATGCTTCGGCGACGTCGTCCCAGTTCGAGACGACCTTCTCGCCCATGGCGAACCCGTCCATCCCGGGCCCGTCCTTATCGCCCATCCAGGTGAAGGGCACCTCGGTAAGGTCGTCCTCGAAATCCCAGGCGCGATAGTCCCATTCCTCGAACACCTCGGTCGAGGCCGCGCGCAGGTTGATCTCGCCGGAGTGGTCCATGGACAGCTCGCGGAAGGTCACCTTGTCGCGCCAGCGCACGAAGACATTGCGGCTGCCGCCGAACATCGACGGTTCACCCCACACCTCGATCGCGGCGGCAAGATAGGTCGGGAACTGATCGGGTTCGGCGTGTCCCACGTACATGCCGACGGCATCGTATTCGGGTGCGCCCGGATCGGTCCGGTGATCGTTGTCCGACATCCAGCCGCCGCGCTCGGCCCCCGGGATATCGGCGATCTCGTCGTCATCGTCCACGGTCCAGCCCGCTGTGGTGCAGGCCGTGACCACCGCGGCGCGATCCCACGCGCCGAAGTCGGCGGCCAGCCCCGTCAGTGCGGCGTGAAACTGCTGATCTGTCATCCCTTGCACGGCCGGACCCTATCGCGTCGATCCGGCTGTGCCGCCGAGGCAGCGCCTTGTGTACGGCACCGGATTGCTCGGCCGGTGCGTTTTCGGGCAGGCTGGTTCGATGTCGATCACACTGCCGCCGGAGGTCTCCGACAATATTGCCACGGCATTCGGGGTGCGCGGTCGTGAGTGGTTGCGGGATCTGCCGGGGGTCGTGGCGCAGCGGTGTACGGCCTGGGAGCTCGAGGTGGCGGGGGATGGATTCGGCGGCGGGACGCATTCCTATGTCGCGCCGGTGCGGCGGGCCGACGGATCTTTCGCGGTGTTGAAGGTTCCGGTCGTGGACGAGGAGAACTGCGGCGAGGCGGCCGGAATGTTCTGCTATCGCGGTGAGGGTGCAGTGCGGCTGTACGAATTCGATTCCGCCAGTAGCTCTTTACTACTGGAGTGGGCGCGGCCCGGCACACCCCTGCTCGAGCAGCCGGGATTTCCGAGCCTGGAGGGCCGGGCCGAGAATGTCGGTAAGATCGAGTTCGCGTGCGCGCTGTATCGGCGACTGCGCCGGGAACCGGAAGCAATCCCCGCGGGGTATCCCGCACTGCCCACGGCGGCGGGCATGGTGGAGCAGTGGGCTGAAATGTTCACCGACCCGGAAGCCGCTGTATCGCAGGTGATTCCGGCTCGGCTGCTGGAGCGCGCTGTTGAACGGTGTGGCGAGCTGGCGGTGCCCGACGGCCCGCTGCTCATCGTCAATCGGGATACACATCTCGGCAATATCGTTGCGGCGGAACGGGAGCCCTGGCTGCTGATCGATCCCAAGGCGTATCTGGGTGAAGCCGCGTTCGATGCGGGGTTCCTGGTGATGATCCAGGTGCAGAGCGCTCCGGTCGCCGAACACGCACGCGCGGTGGTGAACCGGACCGCGGCGGCCCTGGACGTCTCGGCGGACCGCGCACACGGCTGGGCCTTCATGCGGTCGATGGAGGAGATCGTCTGGGCGATCGAGGACGACAACCCCACGGACCTGCGCCTGCACCTGGCGGTAGCGACCGCCCTGGCGTAAACCTCAGTGCCGGTGCTGTTCCCGCGCCCGCTCGGTCCGGCTACTGTCCCGCCCGACAACAATGCCGATCGTGCTCGGAATGAGCAGCGCCAGCCCCCACGGCACCGCCACCCAGAACGGCCAGAAGTACCCCGCACCCGTCGCCAGCCAGATGACCAGGCACAGAATATTCACGAACACCCACGGGATCCACATAATGATCACCCAGGTCGGCAACCCACCCCCGCCGCTCCCGCCACCCGCCCCAGACCGGGAAACCCGTTGCACGGGAAGGTCGGACAGCACCGGCGCCAACTCCCCATAGGTCTTGGCCGCATACACCTGCTGCAGTCGCTCATCGAATTCATGCAGATCGATCCTGCCGTCATCCATGGCCGTCTTGAGTTTGGCGACAATCTGCTCGCGATCAGCATCAGACGCCCGCATGTGCTCCTGGCTCACACCAGCCAGCGTAAGTCGCCGCCCGCTCCGCTGTCGCTGCAATAGCTTTCAGGCGCAGTGCAGGGCGGCGAGGAGGGTGGTGAGGATGGGGGAGGGGCGGATGTCGCTGCGGATGACGGCGGAGACGGGGATGCGGAGGGGGTTGCCGGTGAGGCGGAGGATGGCTATGCCTTCGGTTTGGCTGTCGGCGTAGAGGATGGTCCAGGCGTCGGGGCGGTTGATCAGTTCCATGGTGGCGGTGTGGTCCGGGGGGATGGGGGGACCGTAGGCCGGGCCGGTGGGCAGATCGGCGAAGGCGGCGCGGACGACATTGTGCAGCAGCACCTGATCGAGTTCGGGCGGTAGTAGTAATGGGTACGCGCCGAGATCGGCGAGGGTGGCGTCGTCGCGTCCGGCGAGAGGGTGCGCGGTGGAGGTGGCGATGACCAAGTCCTCCACCCAGAGCTTCTCCACGGTCAGTCCGGGCTGATCCACACTCCCTCGGATGAGAGCAAGATCACAGTCGCCGTCCGCTACCGCCTGAATGCGCTGGCGGAAGGGCTTGATGACGAATTCGATCTCCGCACCCGGATGCGCCTCGCGTGCTCCGGCGATGGCGGACAGCGATCTTGTTGCGAAGGACATATTGGCTGCCAGGCGAATCCGCGGCCCGGAGGCCCTTACAGCTGCGCGAATGGCGGATTCCAGGCTCAGCATTTGCTTCGCAAGGGGAAGTAGCCGAGTGGTCGCGTCGGTGGGTACGACCGACCGGGTGGACCGCTCGAACAGGGGTACGCCGAGGTCGCGTTCCAGGCGCGCGATCTGGTGGCTGATGGCCGACTGCGAAATGAAGCAGCGCGTGGCCGCGCGGCTGAAGCTGAGCTCCTCGCAGACGGCGACGAAGTAGGCCAGCTGTCGCAGCTCCACGGCATTTCTCCCATTCATGATCGATCTAGATAAGAGTCATATTGATTATGCGCCCTGACCCCTGGAACAACTGCGTTCCGAATTACGGTTAGTCATGAGAGAAGGAGGCTGTCATGCAGAGTGTGGACGCGGGTATCGAGACCGTCGAGGTCGTCATTGTTGGTTCGGGGTTCGGTGGGCTGTCTGCCGCCAAGCAACTCAATAAGTCGGGAGTTCCGTACGTCCTTATTTCGAGTACCCCCGAACACCTCTTCCAGCCTCTGCTCTACCAAGTTGCGACGGGTGTGCTGGCCTCCGATGAGATCGCACCGCCCATCAAGAACATCCTGAAGCACCACAAGAACGGTCAGACCCGTGTCGGCAAGGTCGTCGCCATCGACGCCGAGGCTGCCGTGCTGACCTATGAAACCGCCGAGGGGCAGCGCAAGATCCGCTACGGCTCGCTCATCGCGGCGACCGGCGCCAGCCAGTCCTACTTCGGCCGTGACGATTTCGCCGAGAAGACGTACTCGCTCAAGACCATCGACGATGCCCGGGACCTGCGCGCGCAGATCGACCGCGTATTCACCGAGGCCAAGGACGCCGATCCGGAGACCCGCCGCCGGCTGCTCAGCTTTGTCGTGGTCGGCGCCGGCGCCACGGGCGTCGAGGTCGCTGGCCAGCTCAAGGAGCTCGCGAAAAGGTACTACCACCAGGATGATTCGGTGATCCTGGTCGAGGGCGCGGGCGTGGTGCTGCCGCCGTTCGGCGGCGGCCTGTCGGAGTACACCAAGAAGTCGCTCACCAAGAGCGGCGTCGAGGTGCTGGTCGACACCTTCGTCACCGATATCGACGAGGGCAAGGTGACCGTCAAGAGCAAGGACGGTGTGGAGCGCGGCATTGCCGCTGAGACCGTGGTGTGGTCGGCGGGCGTGGCCGTGGGCGGTTTCGCGCAACTGCTGGCCGAGGCCACCGGCTGCGAAACCGACAGGGCCGGACGCCTTCTCATCAATCCGGACTGCACCGTCGGCGGCCACGCCGATATCTACGCCATCGGCGATATGACCTCCCTCAAGGGCTACCCCGGCCAGTCGCCGGTCGCCATGCAGGAGGGCCGCCACGTCGCGGACATCATTCGCGGCAAGAAGCACGCCGCCACCGAGTTCAACTACTGGGACAAGGGCAGCATGGCGGTGATCAGCCGTTTCAGCGCCGTCACCAAGCTGAACGACAAGATCAAGTTCACCGGCACCCTCGCCTGGTTCACCTGGCTGGCGGTGCACCTGTTCTACCTCGTCGGCTTCCGCAACCGCTTCGCGGCCGTCTTCTCCTGGCTGGTCGCCTTCATCGGCACCGGCCGCCCCGGCTTCAACGAGGTCCAGAAGACCTCGGCGGCAAAGGATCAGGCCGAACCCCGAGCCGCCTGACCCGCGCCCCGAAATGAGCCGCCCGGCAGTCCCCGCCGGGCGGCTCCTTCGTGTTCGGCCGCAGCTCGTGCCGCTGCTAGCCTGCGAATATGGCTGTTCCTACAACGCGGTTGCTGGTGCTGTCGGTGGTGCGGCTGCTGCAACCGGTGCACGGGTACGACGTGCGGCGCGAATTGTTGTCCTGGCATGCGGATGACTGGGCGAATGTGAAGCCCGGGTCGGTGTACGGGGCTTTGAACACATTGCAGCGCGATGCGCTGATCTCGGTGGATGAGGTGGGGCAGGACGGGGCTCGGCCGGAGCGGACGACGTATCGGCTGACCGCGGAGGGGGAGAAGGAGTTCGGGCAGCTGCTGCGGGATGCGCTGTTCGATGCCGATCAGCTCAAGCATCCGTACTTCGCGACGGTGGCCTTGTTCCCGCATGCGCCGCGGGAGGATGTGGTCGCGGCATTGCGCAGCCGGATTCTGAAGTTCGAGGCGGCGATCGTCTTCCTCGAGCGGGAGGAGCAGCGGATTCTCGCCGGCAGCGGGAAGCCCGAGGAGTCGGAGCCCTTCCATGTGGCCGATGCGGTGCGACTGTCCGCCGATCACACCCGGGCGGATCTGGAGTGGTCGCGAAAAACCCTGCGGCGCATCGAGAGCGGTGAGCTGGATGTGTGGAGCGAGGGGATGGGCGGGTCGATGATCCCTGCCCCGCTCGCTGATTAGTCAAGTCTTAATAGTCAAGCTTGACTAAGCCGCCGATCGTTTCTACGGTAGACATGTGGAAACGACATCACTGGCTCGTCGCCACTCCGCGGAACCGGCGATCCGGGTCCGCGGTCTGGCTCGAACCTTCAAATCCAAAACCGGTGCCGTGCAAGCGGTTACCGGTATCGACTTCGATGTGTACGACGGTGAGATCATCGGCCTGCTCGGCCCCAACGGCGCGGGCAAGACCACTACGCTGCGAATGATCGCCACCCTGCTCGCGCCCAGCGCGGGCGAGGCCACCGTCGCCGGTGCGGATCTGCGTGGTGCACCGCGCACCGTGCGCTCCCGGATCGGCTACGTCCCGCAGGGCGGCTCGACCTCGGATACTGAACTGGTCGAGGACGAATTGATCTTGCAGGCAAGGCTTTTCGGTCTGTCCAAGGCCGAAGCGGTCGCCAATGCGGCGGAGCTGTCCAAGGCCCTGGAGTTCGACGGCATGGGCCGGCGCAAGTGCGGTCAGCTCTCCGGCGGCCAGCGCCGGCGAGTCGATATCGCCCTCGGCATGATTCACCGCCCGTTCCTGATCTACCTGGACGAGCCCACCACCGGGCTCGATCCGCAGAGCCGCGCGAATCTGTGGGAGCACATCCGGCGGCTGCGCGATGAGGGCACCACGGTCGTGCTGACCACCCACTATCTGGAGGAGGCCGACGCCCTCTGCGATCGGGTGCTGGTCATGGATCACGGCGGCATTGTCGCCGAGGGCACGCCCGACGAGCTCAAGCGCCGCATCTCCGGCGATGTGATCAGTCTCGAGATCGGCACTGGCAGTGCCGATCTCGCCCTGGAGATCGCCGAATCGGTGCTTACTGTGCGAAATAGTCTCAATACCGGCGAAAACGGCCGTGCCGGAATGTCTCTCGTCCATCTCACGGTCGATCGGGGTGACGAGGCCGTGGTTCCGCTGCTGCGCGCGCTCGGCGAGAACGGCATCACCCCCGGCGCGCTCACCGTGAAACGCCCCAGCCTCGACGATGTGTTTCTCACACTCACCGGACGATCACTGCGAGAAGGGAACCAGTCATGACATTCGTGCGCGACACCCGGCTGGTGTTCTGGTCCCAGCTGCGATCGAATCTGCGAAATCCGGTGTGGGTCATGATCGGATTGACGCAGCCGATCCTCTATCTCGTGCTGTTCGGACCGCTGGTGAAGGGCGTGTCGTCGTCCTTCGGCGCGAGTTCGGATCCGTGGAAGCTCCTGACTCCGGCGCTGGTCATCCAGATCGGCCTGTTCGGCGCCATGTTCGCCGGGTTCGCCATTGTGTCCGAGCTGCGGTCGGGTGTGATCGAGCGGCAGCGGGTGACGCCCGCCGCGCGTGGCGCTCTGCTCCTGGGCCGTGTCCTCAAGGACATGGTCGTGCTGATCGTGCAGGCGCTGGTGCTGGTCGCGGTGGCAATGCTGGCATTCGATCTGCGGCCCGATCCGCTCGGGCTGGTGCTGTCGGTGCTGCTGATCTCCGTGATGGCGGCCGGTCTGGCGTCGGCGTCGTACGCACTGGGGCTGTGGGCGAAGGAGGAGGGGACTCTCGCCTCGGTGCTCAACTCGGTGTCGGTGCCGATCATGCTGCTGTCGGGCATTCTGCTGCCGATGAGCGTCGGGCCGCAGTGGCTGCAGGACATCGCGAAGGTGAATCCCTTCTCGCATACCGTCGATGCGGCGCGAGCGCTGTTCCGCGGTGACTTCGGCTCCTCCGATGTGTACGTCGGGACCACGGTCACGATCGCCCTGGCTCTGGTGCTCATGGTGATAGGCGCCCGCAGTTTCGCCCGTGAAAACGCCTGACGGCAGGACAGCTCGCCGTGCCATCGGGCTTCGCTCCGAGTGAACGACCTTGACCTGAACTGAGGTTCAGGTTTCACGATGGAGTCATGACGAAGAACAGAAGAGCCCTGATCACGGGCGCCTCGGCGGGATTGGGCCGGGCCGTCGCGCTCGCCCTCGCCGAACAGGGATGGGAATTGATCCTCACCGCACGCGGCGGCGATGAGCTGGACAAGGTCCGCGTCGCAACCGGAGCCCGCGCGGTGGTAGGCGATATCGCCGATCCCGCGCACCGGGACGAACTGGCCGCCGCCCTCGGCTCAGCCCCGCTGGACCTGCTGATCAACAATGCCAGCGCCCTCGGCCCCAGCCCGCTGCCGCCGCTGGACCGCTATCCGATCGGTGAACTCACCGCCGTACTGGATACCAATGTGATCGCACCCCTGGCCGTGCTGCAATCAGCCCTCCCCGCAGTGCGGGCCGCCGCCGGGACGGTGGTGAACATCAGCTCCGATGCCGCGGTGGGCGCGTATCCGGGCTGGGGTGGTTACGGCGCCTCCAAGGCCGCCCTGGACCAGCTCACGGCCGTGCTGGCCGCCGAGAATCCGGACCTGCGGATCTACGCCTTCGATCCGGGGGATATGCGCACCGCCATGCATCAGGCCGCATTCCCCGGGGAGGACATCTCCGACCGTCCCGAGCCGGAAACCGTTGTGCCCGCGCTGCTTCACCTCCTCGAGACCAGGCCGCCGAGCGGGCGCTATCTGGCCTCGGAACTGCCGGTGGTGTCATGACGGTGGGGATGGAGGCGGTGGAGTTCGTCCTGCCCGACGAGCTGTCGGCGACCAGCCCGCCGGAGGCGCGCGGACTGGCGCGGGACGAGGTGCGGCTCATGGTGTGCGAGAACGGTGCCGTGACCCATGCCCGATTCCGGGAACTGCCGGGCTTCCTGCATCCCGGAGACCTTGTGGTGGTGAACAATTCGGCCATGGTCACTGCGGCCGTACCGGCTCGGTACGGCCGGGAAGAAGCGGTGCTGCACTTCTCGACTCCGCTCGACGACGGCCGCTGGGTGGTCGAGCTGCGCGATCCGGGCGGCACGCCCTGGCGCGGAGCCGACCCGGAACCCGGTGCCCACGTACGGCTTCCGGACGGGCACAGCGCCACCCTGCGTGCTCCGTGGCTGCCGGACGCCCAGCGCCTGTGGACCGCCGATATCGATACCGACGTGCCCCGACTGCTGGCCCGGAGCGGGCGGCCGATCACGTATTCGTATGTCCGCGAACGCTGGTCCGCCTCCTATTATCAAACCGTCTTCGGCCGGGAACCGGGCAGTGCGGAAATGCCCAGCGCCGGAAGACCGTTCACCGATGCCCTGGTGACCGAGCTGGTGGCAAGCGGTGTGGGCCTGGCGTCGATCACCCTGCACACGGGTGTTTCCTCGCCGGAATCGGGCGAGCCGCCCAGCCCGGAGCGCTTCGCGGTTCCCGAACTGACCGCCCGGCTGGCGAATCTCACCCGGGAGACGGGCGGACGGGTGGTGGCGGTGGGAACCACCGTGACGCGGGCACTCGAATCCGCCGTCGGCGCTGATGATCTGGTCCATCCGGTATCGGGCTGGACCGATCTGGTACTTGGCGGTGAGCGCCCGACCCGTGTGGTCGACGGGCTGATCACCGGCTGGCATGCGCCCGGTGCGTCGCATCTGCATCTGCTCGAGGCGGTGGCCGGAGCCGAGGTGGTTCGGCAGGCGTATCGGGCCGCGCTCGACGGTGGTTATCTCTGGCACGAATTCGGCGATACGGCCCTGCTCCTGCGTAGCCGACCCGGCGCGAACGAGGGCCGCGCGGTGGCGTAGCCTTCCGTAATTCGCCCTTTGCGGCAGGCTCGCCCGGTGCCTGGAAAGAGCGGTCCGCGGTGGTGAAAACCCCGCTGTACCCAGCCAGGATACGAGCGTTTGTCCTGGTAGAGAACGTTCAGCGGCCCTGCGATGAACTCCGGGTGTGGTGTGCGTCGCGTTCACCGGACTGGCATCGAGCCGCCATCTGACCGTCGCTCCAGCGCATTCTGAGCCTCGTTTGATCAACCGTATGACCACCATGGCAGCGTCGAGCTCCAGCCGGCTCACACCCGCGTCATATGTCACTCCGGAGCCGCTGCGCACGTCGGGCCGCTCCCAGTACTCACTGGTTGTGTCCTCCGATGCGGAGCATCGCGAGGCCGCGCAGCGCCTGCGCTACCAGGTCTTCGCCAATGAGCCGGGATTCACCATCCCGGTCAACGAGAACGGCCTGGACGCAGACCGTTTCGACGACCACTGCGACCACCTGCTGGTGCGAGACGATCTCACCGATCAGTTCGTCGGCTGCTACCGGATGCTGCCGCCCGATAAGGTGACCGCCGCCGGCGGTTACTACACCGCCACCGAATTCGACCTCACCGCAATGGATCCCGCCGGGAACCGGATGGTCGAAATGGGTCGTGCCTGCGTGGTGCCCGATCACCGCAACGGTTCCACGCTGACCCTCATGTGGGCGGGCATCCTGCACTACATCCAGCTCACCGGCTACGAATGGATCATGGGCTGCGTTTCGGTGCCCATGCAGACCACTCCCGAGGAAGCGCCGGGCCGGAATGTGCGGGCCGTGCGTGATCAGCTGCTCGGCAAGTACGCGCTGGAGCCGGAACGCCATGTGCGCCCGTACAACCCGGTGGTCGTCGACGGTCTGACCCTCGACGAGCTGGACGCTCCGGCCCGCCCGAAGCTCCCGCCGCTCATGAGCGGCTACCTGCGCCTGGGTGCGCAGATCTGTGGCGAGCCCGCACACGATCCCGACTTCGCGGTCGCGGACTTCGTTGCGCTGCTGGGCCTTTCGACCATCAACACTCGCTACCTGGAGCGCCTGCAGGGCGCGGTGGCCACTCTCGAGCGGTGATGAATCATGATGCCTGCCTTCCTTTCCCCCGGCGTGGGTTCGCTGCCGTGTCCCCCGGCCGCACCCGCCGCCCACGCCTGGATGCCGTCCAGCCCCTGCGGCCCGGACTGCGTCGAAACCGCCCCTGAGGCCGGAAACCTCCTGGTCGCCGCCCGCGCCCTCGGCGTAGGTGCGGTGCTGGTGAGTTTTCCCGTCGCGCACCTGGCCACACCGCGTCGCTGGCGGACCGCCCTGCACAAGCGGTACGCCCGAACGCTGCTGCACTGCTGCGGAATTCGCCTGCGCATCGTCGACAATCGCGCCGGTGGCGCTGCCACCGGTGATTGCGCCGATTTGACCGGCGTACAGCAGAATTCGCTGTTCGCCGGACCTCGGTCCACGGGTTTGGGCACTGCGGAAGCGGCCGACGCCGAAGCGGCGCCACCAGTGGCCGGCGCTGAGATCGCGGTGCAGTCCGCGACAGCCCGTCAGGTGGAGTTCGCTACGCAGGCTGGGCCTGATTCGGCTGTGGCACAGGGTGATACCGCTGCGCCCGCGCCGCAGGGCCGCCTCATGGTGGCCGGGCATATCGGCTGGACCGATATCTTCGCACTGTCCGCCGTCGAGTCCATGGGTTTCGTGGCCCGTGCCGATATGGTCGATTGGCCGCTGGTCGGCGATATCGCGCGACTGGTGCGGGTGATCCCGATCGAGCGGGAGCGGCTGCGCGCCCTTCCCGGCGTTGTGAACCAGATTGCCGAGCGGCTGGCGGCAGGCGAGCGGGTCGGCCTCTTCCCGGAAGGCACCACCTGGTGCGGCCGTGCCCGTGGTCGCCTGCGCCCCGCGCTCTTCCAGGCCGCCATCGACACCGGCACCCCGGTGCAGCCGATCCGGCTGCGCTACCTGGACGCGCACGGCCAGGTGTCCACTGTCCCGGGTTTCGTGGGTGTGGACACCATGGGCGATTCGGTTCGCCGCGTGCTGCGTTCGCGCGGCATCGTCGCGGAGATCGTGCTGCAACCGCTCGAACTCCCCGGCACCGACCGCCGTGACCTGGCCCGCCGCTGTGAGCGTGCCATTCACGGTGACGCCGTGGACCGCGCCTTCGCCGGCATCGTCCGCCGCGCCGAAGAGGGCGCCGTCCTGCTGGATTCGGAGCGGCACCCCGAACTCCATACCCAGGTAAAGCTCCCCGCCCGCGTGTGAATTCACGTCGATAGCGCCGATCCGCCGTCTTCCCCCGGCGGGTCGGCGCTGTTGTTTTCCAGCAGCCGCTCTAGTCCGGCTGCTGAATCAGCTTCGCGTGCAAGGCTTTGAGGGTCCGCAGGGTGGCCTCCACATCCGCCTCCGGCAGATCCCCGAACCCGTCGACCTCGGACTGCTCGATCAGCGTCTTCGCCCGCGCGAGTAGGTCTTTGCCCGCCGCCGTGAGGGTCAGGGTGTGCTGGCGGCGGGACTGTTCGGAGACCTCCACCTGAATCCAGCCCGCCTGCCTGGCGATATCGATATGCCTGCTCACCGCGCTTTTGGCAATGCCGAGGCGGTCGGCGAGGAGCTGCTGGGAGGGCACGTTCGGCCCGGCTTCGAAGAGCCGCAGAAGTGTGAACTGCCGCAGGCTGATACCCAGCTCGGTGCGGAACATCGCCTCGCCGCGCTTATCGATCAGGGCCACGGTCTGGTGGATGTAGAAGCCGAATTCGCTGTACAGATCGGTCGGCTTCGGCATGCCCGCAGTGTATTCGATCGGCGTTCGAAAGTGAACTGTTCACATGTGAACGATTCTGCGCTACGCTTCTTTCCGGAGCTACTCCCAGGAAGGACTTTGAGATGAGCAATGAGATTCAGACCGCCGGCCGGGCGCGCAACGGTGCGGTATCGATCGCCTACGAGGTCTTCGGGCCCGCCACCGGTGAGCCGATGCTGCTGCTCATGGGCACCGGTATGCAGATGCTCGTGTGGAACGAGGACTTCTGCAATGACCTGGTGCGCGACGGGTTTCAGGTGATTCGCATGGACAACCGTGACGTCGGGCTGTCCACGCACCTTGCCGACGCGGGGGAGCCGGGAATGTTCGACATGATCCTGCGGCCGAAGGCGGCGGCGTCCTATTCACTCGCGGATATGGCCGCCGATGCGGTGGCGGTACTGGATGACATGAGCTGGGACGCAGCGCATATCGTGGGCGGCTCGCTCGGCGGCATGATCGCCCAGACGATGGCGATCGAATTCCCGCGGCGGGTGCGTTCCCTGACCTCCATCATGTCGTCGCCGTCGGCGCGCATCGGCCGTGCGACCATTCGCAACAGCATGCGGGTCGCGGGATTGCTTCAGCAGCCGGTGCATTCCGCGGCCGAGGCGGCTGATCAGATGATCGCGATGTACCGGATGATCGGCACCCCCGCGGAAAACTATCCGCTCGATATCGAATGGCTTCGGGAGGTCGGTGCGGAGAGTTTCCGGCGGGCCTACGATCCGGCGGGCAAACTGCGCCAGCAGGTCGCGCTGCTCGCGGCTCCGGATCGCACCAAAGCCCTTGGCGCAGTCCGTGTACCGACCCTCGTCATGCACGGCACCGCCGATGTGATGATCCGCCCGGAAGGCGGTCGTGCGACCGCGAACGCGGTGCCGGGCGCGAAGCTGGTACTGCTACCGGGCGTCGGGCACGGTGCGTTCCCGAGGGCGGTATGGCCGACGATGATCGACAATATCCGCGCCATCGCGCACTGATCGCCGCATTCCCAGCGTCGGGGGCGATGGCGGTCTATGCGGGTGGGCCTGCGATGCGGGACATGTAGGCGTTGAGCGTTTCGGCGATATGGTCCTCTGCGGCGAACCCGATGTATCCGTCCGGCCGTATGAGGAACGCGATGGTGTCGCCGGGGGTGACGTCGTAGGTGACCTGCAAGATATCGGCGGTCGCGGGCGAATCGAGTGCTACCGCGAGTATCCGGACGGCGATGTCCGAATGGTGTTGGTGTGCAATCGCATTGACTGCATCGGTGGCGTTGCTGCCGAATACGAGGCATGTCAGCTCTGGATCGCGCAGCAGGTCGAAAATCCGCTGCGCCGCACCGCTCTCGAGCTTCAATGGCCCATCCGGCGCGCGGTCGCCGGCTCGCACCTCGCCCGGTGTGGTCCGGTACTCCTCGCTGAGTCCGCGTTCTCGATAGTTGTTGCGCAGCTGGAAGATATCGGGTGTCTCGCCGTGCTCGTCGGCGGTGCTCAGACCCGCCATCAGCCGGGCCGCGATCGGTCGGCGCTCCTGCTCGTAACTGTCGAGCAGGCGGTCCGGTGCGCCCTCGAGCACTGCGGCCAGCTTCCAAGCCAGATTGTGTGAATCCTGAACCGCGGTATTGAGCCCCTGTCCACCGGCGGCCGGAACGGCGTGTGCGGCATCGCCGACGAGGAATACCCGCCCGTCACGGAATCGGCTCGCCAGCCGTTCATTGGTGCGGTGCAGCGTGATCCAGGGTGCGTCGGTGAAGCGCACAGTCGTGTTGCCGGAGCGCTCCTCGAACAGCCGCTGCAGGGTCGAAAGCATCAATTCCGTCGCTTCCTCGTCCGGTGCGAGGGGCGCGACGAATTGGAAGGTATCGGTGCCGGGCAGCGGGCAGATCGATACGCGCGCCGCCGGATCGTCCGGTTTCGACCAGTTGTGCCAGAACTCGCGATCCAGATCGGCGGTGCGCACGTCGGCGGTCAGGAAGCGTTCGTCCTCCCGGGTTATGCCGTCGAACGAGATGCCGAGCAGACCCCGGACGGTACTGGCCGCGCCGTCGGCGGCGATCACATAGGACGCCCGGATCTGTTCGGACGCACCGGATCGCCGGATGGTCGCCGTGACGCCGTCACCATCCTGGTCCACAGTGTCCAGCGCCGAACCGTATTCGACCTCGACGCCCTGTTCGGACAGCGCGCGTCGCAGTATGTCCTCGGTCCGCCACTGCGCGACCATCCACGTCTCGGGGTAGGGGATGGCAGTGGTCGCGACGGGGTCACCGGTGCCGAGAAGTTCGTAAATGGACTTCTCCCACGCCAATTCGCCGGACCGGTAACTGCGCCAGCGCGGAAACCGGCCGCCGGCGGCGAGTATCTCGTCGAGCACTCCGAGCTGCTCGAGCATCTCGAGTGTTCGTGGCTGCAGACCCTTCGCACGTGAAGCGGCGGACGGCCCTTCGGCTTGTTCGAGGAGCCGCACGCCGGCACCGCGCCGCGCCAATCCGAGCGCGGCGACAAGCCCCGCCGGTCCACCGCCCACGACAAGTACCGGAGTCTGCACCGGATCAGTCTTGTCGATGGGTGGCGGCGTCGCGGCCCGGGGTGCTAGTTGCAGCCGGCGAGCAGCTTGTCCATGGCGTCGTGCTCACCGGACGTGATCCATAGTCCGTACGCGGTTTTGACCGCGATCTGCCGCTCGACGTATACGCACCGATAGGCGTTATTGGGCGGCAGCCAGGTCGCCGCGTCGCCATCACCCTTCGCCTCATTGGTCGGCCCGTCGACGGCCTGCAGGTTCAGCGGGTCGTTGGCGAGATCCTGCCTGCGCTCCGCCGTGAGCTGCTGCGCCCCGGTCTGCCAGGCATCGCCGAGCGGAACCATATGATCGATCTGGACCACCGAACTCTTCGGCCCGCGTTGGAAGGCAATGGTTTTGCCCGTATAGACATCGTGCAGCGTGCCCGACTGAATGGTGCAGCCCGAGGCGGGGGAGACGTCGGTGAGATCGCGGCGCAGGATGTCGTCACGGGTATCGCAGCCGTTGTGCCCGCCCGGATCATTGTTGTTATCGGTCCAGGCCGGCCCGAATTGATCTCGGGTGTAACCGGTCATGGCCGCGCGGCCCTTGACCGGCAGTGCGGCCAATTGGGTGCGGGCCTGGGCGGCGCTCACCCCGGCCGGTGGCGCGATGGCCGGCTGACTCCCGGACGGTTGCGCGGCCGCCGGAGCCATCGGAGCCTTGGCCGGTGTGGATGCCTTGCAACCTGCCAGTCCGGGAATGATCAAAGCGCACAACCCGATTGCCACGAAAACCTTCATCAGATGATCCTTCGGTACAGCGCCGATCGTTCCGCCGTCAATGAAAGCAGATCGGCTGGACCGAAGTACCGGCAAGCGCCAAGCTGATCTCCTGACCAAGACTTATTGCGCGCCAACGGCATCCATATCAGATTGTGGCAAATCCTCCGCTAGCTACCGGACTTCGGTGTGAGAGCATCGACCACCAGGGTCAGGGCACGCCGGAAACTCTCGATATCGAGCTCCGGCTCCCACGACTGCTGCAGGATGAAACCCTGGATGATGGCCAGGATGATTCGGGTGAAGGCGTCGGCATCGACCTGATCGGGAACCGTCCCTGCCGCCTGCGCCGCGCGGACGAAGTCCAATGCCAGCGTGCGCTGGCCGATACCCTCGCTGATGGATTGCCGGAGTTGATCGTTGACCAGAGATTCGGCCCACACCTGCACGCCGACACGCCGCCGCTGCTGCTCCTCGGGATCGGCGAGCCATTCGAAATAGCTGTCCAGGAACGAGTGCAGGCTCGCCCGCGGGTCGGCGGTGCGGAGCGCTGTCTCGAGGATTTCGCGCTCGCGCCGATGCCGCTGCTCGGCAACGGCATTCACGATCGATTCCTTGCTGGGATACCAGCAGTACACCGCGCCCGGGCTCAAACCCGCTGTCCGGCAAATATCCTGCATGGTGGTCGCGTGCAGGCCGCGTGTCGCGAAGCATTCCATGGCCGCGTCGATGATCCGGCCGCGCCGCTCCTCGGCCGTGCGGGCGGTCAGGCGGGGCATGCGACTCGGGCGAGGGCCACTCGGTACAGCTCGGAGGCGCGGTCCGGCCGACCGGCCGTGCCGAAGTAGCGCCGTCCGGCCGCAGCGGTCGATTCCTCCCACAGCAGTTCGTAGCCGCGTCCGATCAGGAAGTCGCGCAATTGTTCCGGCCGCAGACCGAAGGTCCACGGCTCGCCGACCGTGGCCACACTGCGCATCCAGCGCGCGGCCTCCGGAAATTCGGTGCTGCCATCGATGACTCCGGCATGCACGAAGGTGAAGACCAGGCGGCTGCCGGGCGCGCTGAGACCGTGCACGATCTCCAGGGTGCGATCGACGGCCTCGGCGGTCAGATAGTTGGTGACGCCTTCCCAGAGGAACAGGGACTGCGCGTCCTCGGCGAATCCGGCTGCCCGGAGCGCGGTTTCGAGATCGTCCCGTTCGAAGTCGACCGCGACGAATCGGACATGGTCGACCGATCTGCCCGAGCGCCGGACGGCGGCGATCTTCTCCGCCTGAGTCTCGTGCCGGTCGATTTCGATCACCTTGACATCGCGCAGCCCGTCCAGTCGCCATGCGCGGCTGTCGAATCCCGCGCCGAGCACCACGAATTGCCGAATCCCGGCCTCGAGAGCCTCCGAGACGGCGTCGTCGATCAGCCGGGTGCGCGCTACGGCAGACGGCCGCGGCCCCGGAAAGGCCAGGTCGTACACGCGCGGCACGATCCGCCCCAGCACCGGTATGCGAGCCAGCGCCGCCACGCCGCGCAGGGGCCCGGACAGGAATGCCGTAGCGAGGGGATCGGTGAACAGTCGTGAATTCGCCGGCTGCGCGGTCTCCATGGCCCGCTGAAGTGCCATGGTCTGCGCGGTGAAGCTCGGTGCCATAAACAGAATATAGATTCTGTTTATGGCCTTCGCAAGAGTTCGCGCGACTCGAATGCGCGAACGACACCGCGACGTAAGTCCGATGCAAGCGGGTCCGCGAACGCTTGACCTATGGCACACAACGACATCCGCACCGGCGCTGCCTCTCTCGCCGGTATGGCAATGACCTTCGAGACCGGATCGGTGCGGTCGAGTGACGGCACGACCATCGGGTATCGGCGCATCGGCGTCGGTCCCGGGGTGGTCCTCGTGCACGGCGCGATGATGACCGGACGGCTCTTCGAACTGCTGGCCCGCATGCTGGCCGATCGCTTCACCGTGTACATCCCCGACCGCCGTGGTCGCGGTCTGAGTGGACCGTTCGGCCCGGACTACAGCATCCAGACGGAGATCGACGACCTCGCCGCCCTGCTTCGAGAGAGCAATGCGCACAATGTCTTCGGGCTCAGCTCCGGTGCGGTGATCGCATTGCACGCCGCGCGGCAGCTGCCGCAGATCACCAAACTCGCACTGTACGAGCCGCCGCTGGCCACCGACGGCGTCTCGCCGACCGCATGGTCGGGCCGCTACGAAAGCGATCTGGACGCAGGCCGGACCGCGTCGGCCTTCGTCTCGGTGCTCAAGGGAACCGGTGACCTCCGGGGCATGGCCCTACTTCCCCGAGTGATTCTGGTGCCGCTGATGGCACTGTTCCTGCGCCTGGACAAGGGCGATTCGGACCACGGCCCGCTCCGCGAACTCATCCCGACGGTCCGATACGACATCGAAGTGGTGCGCGGCGCCGAGCCCGATCTGTCCGTGTTCTCCACACTGCGGTGCGACACCCTGCTGCTCGGTGGCAGCCGGAGTGTCGGATATCTGGGTGTGGCGTTGCGGAAGCTTGCGGCAATACTGCCGAATGCCCGATCCGTCACGCTGAACGGCGTCGGCCACACCGCGACCTTCAATGATGAAAAACCCCAGCTCGCGGCCGCCGAACTGCGTGAGTTCTTCTGAGCGGTCGCGGTATTCATAGAAGGTCCGCATGAAACCCTTCGGTCCGGGGGTGTAGCGGACTAGCCTGTCCACGTAGATGTGTGGCCGGTCGATCGAAGTGGTGATGGGATGGAAAAAGTTATGCCACTGGATCTGCCGCACACTTCGCGCATCTATGACTACTTCCTCGGGGGCAAGGACAACTACGAGGCCGACCGCAAGGCTGCGGAGGAGATTCTGCAGGCGTGGCCGGATATTCGGACCGCGGCGCGGGTGAATCGGCAGTTCATGCAGCGCAGTACGCGGTTCCTGGCCGAGGCGGGGATTCGGCAGTTCCTCGATATCGGGACCGGGATTCCGACCGAGCCGAATCTGCATCAGATCGCGCAGCGGGCCGCTCCGGATGCGCGGGTGGTGTACGTGGACAACGATCCGGTGGTGCTGGCCCACGCGCGGGCGTTGATGCCCGGCGGAACCTCGGGGGCGACAACCTACATCCAGGGGGATGTGACCGATCCGCTGTCCATTCTCGCGGCATTGTCCGGGGTGCTGGATCTGTCCGAGCCGATCGGTTTGAGCATGATCGCGCTGCTGCATTTCGTCGAGGCGAGCATCCCGCTGATCGTGTCGACGTTCCTGGACGCGCTGGCGCCGGGTTCGTTCCTGGTGATCTGCACGATTACCGCCGATTTCGCGCCGGAGCAGGTGGTCGCTGCCCAGGATGTGTATCGCGTGCGTAAGTTGCCGGCGCAGGTGCGGACCCGTGACGAGGTCACCGGGTGGTTCTCCGGCCTGGACCTGGTCGAGCCGGGTGTGGTGCCGCCGCATCGATGGGGTCTGGTGGAGACGACCGAGATCTCCCCGGCCTTCGATGCCAAGGTGTCCTGCTACTGCGGTGTGGGCCGCAAACCCTGATCGGGCGCGGCGCGCGGACCGAGGGAATAACCGACAGCCATCGGCCTGTTGCCGAAACCGTGCGCAGAATCGTTGGGAAATCGTAGACCGCCCGGGGATACCCCAAGGAAGCGCAGGTCAACGATGGGATAGGCTTTGTCGGTCATGAAGTCGGTTTTCCCGGGTCCGGTCGGTGCCCAGACGGTCTACCTCGATCACGCGGCCACAACACCCATGTTCCCGGTCGCTGTCGAGGCAATGAGTGCTGTCCTGGGGTCGGCGGGCAATGCGTCCTCGCTGCACGCCTCCGGGCGCGCCGCGCGGCGGCTGCTCGAGGAGGCTCGGGAGTCGATCGCGGCGGGGCTGGGAGCGCGGCCGTCCGAGGTGATCTTCACCTCCGGCGGGACCGAGAGCGACAATCTCGCCGTCAAGGGCATCTACTGGGCGCGCCGTGACGCCGATCCGAAGCGCACCCGGATTCTGGTCAGCTCGGTCGAGCATCATGCGGTGCTCGATGCGGTCGAGTGGCTGGAGCAGCACGAGGGCGCGCAGATCACCTGGCTGGATCCGGATGCCGAAGGCGTCGTTTCGCCCCGCACCCTGCGCGATGCCCTGGCCGCACATGCCGGTGACACCGCGCTGGTGAGCGTCATGTGGGCCAATAACGAGGTCGGCGCCATTCAGCCCATTGCCGAATTGGCCGCGGTGGCACAGGAATTCGATGTGCCCATGCACAGCGATGCGGTACAGGCGGGCGCGCAACTGCCCATCGCCTTCGGCCGGAGTGGTTTGGCGGCAGCGAGTTTCGCGGGCCACAAGGTCGGCGGGCCGCACGGTGTCGGTGTTCTGCTGCTGGGCCGTCAGGTGCCCGCGGTGCCCATGCTGCACGGCGGCGGGCACGAGCGGGATCTGCGCTCCGGTACCTCGGATGTGCCCGGTGCGGCCGGTCTGGCCGCCGCCATCCGCGAGACCGTCGCCGGAATGTCTACGCGCACACTCGAATTGAACAGACTGCGGGATCGTCTCATCGACGGCGTGTACGCCGAGGTGCCGGAGGCGATTCTCAACGGGCCCACCGGCGACCGCCGGCTGCCCGGCAATGTCCACTTCACGTTCCCCGGCTGTGAGGGCGATTCGCTGCTCATGCTGCTCGATGCCGCCGGGATCGAATGCTCGACCGGATCGGCCTGCAATGCCGGTGTCGCCGGACCCAGCCATGTGCTGCTCGCCATGGGTGTGGATCCGGGACTGGCACGCGGGTCGCTGCGATTCACCCTGGGACACAACTCGACCGACGCCGATGTCGACGCCCTGCTGGCAGTGCTGCCGCAGGTTGTCGAGCGGGCGAAGGCGGCCGGAATGGCCGGCGCGAAAGGAGGCTTCTAGATGCGAGTACTTGCCGCGATGAGTGGTGGTGTGGATTCCGCGGTAGCGGCCGCGCGCGCCGTTGCCGCCGGACACGATGTGGTCGGGGTGCACCTGGCGCTGTCCGCGTCACCGGGCACGCTGCGCACCGGATCGCGCGGTTGCTGCTCCAAGGAGGACGCCGGTGATGCCCGGCGCGCCGCGGACGTGCTCGGAATCCCCTTCTACGTCTGGGATTTCGCCGACCGCTTCAAGGAAGACGTGATCGACGATTTCGTCGCCGCGTACGCCGCCGGGGAAACCCCCAATCCGTGCCTGCGCTGCAACGAGAAGATCAAGTTCTCGGCGCTCGCTGATCGCGCGGTGGCACTGGGCTTCGACGCGGTGGCCACCGGCCACTACGCGCGCCTCGAGGACGGCGTGCTGCGCCGTGCGGTGGACGCCGACAAAGACCAGTCCTATGTGCTCGCGGTGCTCACCGCCGAGCAGCTCTCGCGCGCCATGTTCCCGATCGGCGACACCCCCAAGCCGCAGATTCGCGAGGAGGCCGCCGAGCGCGGCCTGGCCGTCGCGGACAAGCCGGACAGTCACGACATCTGCTTCATTCCCTCCGGTGACACCCAGGCGTTCCTGGGCGCCAAGATCGGTATCCGCCCGGGTGCGCTGCGCGATGCCGACGGCACCAAGCTCGGCGATCACAAGGGCGTGCACGAGTTCACCATCGGCCAGCGCAAGGGCCTGGGCCTGCCCGGCCCGGCGGCCGACGGCAAGCCCCGCTACGTCACCGGCATCGACCCCGACTCGGGCGATGTGCACGTGGGCTCCGCCAAGGACCTCGAGGTGTGGACGGTCCTGGCCGCCCGCGCCATCTGGACCTCCGGCGAGACCCCCGACGGCCCGATCGAATGCGTGGCCCAGGTCCGCGCCCACGGCGGCACCGCCCCCGCGGTCGCCGAGGCCGTCGGCGACGGCCTGATCGTCCGCCTCCGCGAACCCCTCACCGGCGTGGCCCGCGGCCAGGCGGTAGTCCTCTACCGCCCGGACACCGACGGCGACGAGGTCCTCGGCAGCGGCACCATCTCCGGCACCGAGCGCGAACCCCACTCCTACGCAACCGAACTGGTCGCGGACACCGCGCAGTGACACTGGTGGGGTCGTCCCTCGCTCCGCCATGGTCGGTGGCAGTCGAGCGGCCGGTGTAGCGTCCGGCGTGCCGTGATGTCATCGAATGTCGTGGGTGGTGCGGAGCGGTTGTGTGAGTGCTGGATCTGGATGGCCGAGTGATGCGGAGTGGCGCGGATGAGTGACATCGAGACCGGTGGCGGAGTTTTGCGCGGCGGGATCGCGACCGGGGTCGGGTCGTGGCCCGGGACCGAGTCGCGGGAGGCTGCGGCGACCGTGGTGGGGGAGCTGGGGGAGCTGCCGCATCTGGTGGAATTGCCGGGGCGCGGGGTGGGTGCGGACATGATCGGGCGGGTGTCGGCGCTGCTGGTCGATATGCGGTTCGACAGCACCACGCGCGGGTATCGGCTGGCTGTGCGGCCGGGCGCGGTGGCGCGGCGGGCACGCGATTTCCTGCACGCCGATCTCGACGCGCTCGAAGAGGCTTGGGAGACAGCCGGTCTCATGGGGTCCGGGCGGCCGATCAAGGTTCAGGTCACCGGGCCGCTGACGCTCGCCGCCGAGGTGGAATTGCCGCTCGGGCACCGGGTGATCACCGATTCCGGTGCGCTGCGCGATCTTTCGGAATCGCTGGCCGAGGGGTTGGCCACCCATGTCGCCGAGGTCGGTAAGCGACTGTCCACAGATGTGCTGGTGCAGTTGGACGAACCGCTGCTGACCGATGTGCTGGAGGGCTCGCTGAGCGGTGTCAGCATGCTCAATACCGTGCGCGCCATGCCGGAGCCGGAGGCGCTGCACGTCCTCGATACGGTGATCGGCGCGCAGTCGGGGCCGGTGCTGGTGCACAGTTGCGCCGCCAAGCCCCCGCTCGGATTCCTGCGCCGGAGTGGCGCTGCCGCAGTCGGTTTCGATATCTCCACCATCCATACGGCCGATCTCGATCGCATCGGCGAATTGCTGGACGACGGCAGGTATCTGGTCCTCGGGCTGGTGCCGACCACCGCTCCGGACAAGCCCGTCACCTGGCGTGAGATCGCCGAACCCGGTGTGCGGCTGATCGATCGGCTGGGCTTCCGGCGTCGCCTGCTGGCCGAGCAGATTCTGGTCTCCCCGGCCTGCGGGCTGGCGGGCGCACCGCTGTCCTGGGCGCGGCAGGCGCTGAGCCTCGCGGCCGAGACAGCGCGCGTCTACGCGGACGAGCCGGAGTCGATCAACTTCGAATAATCCGGTGCGGCACCGGTATTCACATATCGGCGAGAATGCCCGAGGCGATGCGCGCGGCGGCGGCATTGCACTGCTCGTCGGTGAGTTCGAGGTCGCTCATCATGGTGATGCTCCAGCTGATGGCCAGCAGTGCCTGGCGGGCGTGGAAGACGGCCAGCGCCGCATCGTCCGGCGCTGCCATCAGATCGGCCAGCACCCGGAACTGGTAGCGCAGGCCGACCCCGAACCCGAGTTGGCGGAAGGCGGGCTGGTTTTCGTGCCAGAACCGCATCATGTCCTTGCCCAGGCTGTGCAGCAGCGTGCCGTAGCGGGTGAGGATCTCCTGCGCCCGCTCCCGGCCGGGCGGTGTGGCCTCGGCCCAGGTGACGATGTCGTCGATGCCGCTGCGCAGATCGTCGGAGAGGCTTGCGACAATGTCTTCCTTGGTCCGGAAGTGGTAGTACAGCGCGGCTTTCGTGACGCCGAGCTGTTCGGCGATCTCGCGCAGTGAGGTCTTCTCGTAGCCGTGCTCGCCGAAAAGCTCCATGGCCACGGCGCGAATGCGCTCCCGCGTATCGCTGCGACGCCCGTCCATGGGTCCCTCCGGTCGTATTCGGGTTCCGGTTGCTTGACGACCGGCAAGGGAGCAGCCTAGCGTCGTCGGCAGGCCCGGATAACTAGTCGGGCGGCAAGTTAATTGTACGGGGAGATTTGATATGACCGAGGCAGGGCAAGTACCCGTTGCCGGTGTGGCCATGACGGCGATCGGGGTCGCCGTCATCCGGGCCAGGGAGTCGCAGCGACCGGATCGGCTCTATGACGATCCTTTCGCACAGCTTTTCGTCGACGCCGCGAAACCGTTCTTCGGACAGCGCTGGGATCGGCTGCTGCCACTGGTCGACATGTTCTTCGACGCACGCACCATCGGGGTGCGGCTGGTCGACGATCATGTCGAAGATGCTGTCCGCCAGGGTAATCGGCAGGTTATCATCATAGGCGCCGGGCTCGATACCCGCGCGTTCCGCATGGACCTGCCCGCGGACACCCGCTTCTTCGAGCTCGACCTCCCGGTCACCTTCGACTTCAAGGAGCCGGTGCTGGATCGCGCCGGGGTGACCCCGCGCTACGAAAGGCATGTACTGCCGGTCGATCTGCGCGAGGAGTGGGCCGAACCGCTACTGGCACAGGGCTTCCGGCCGGAGGAGCCGACGCACTGGGTGGACGAGGGCGTGCTCGGCTATCTGACCCGCCCGGATGCACAGCGGGTGGTCGAGAAGATCACCGAATTGTCCGCGCCGGGAAGCCGATTCGGTGTCGCGAAGTTCGCGGTGGACGCGGATACCGGGCCGTACCCGGAACTGCGCCGGCTCGTCTCGGGTGATGATGCCGCTCCCGGCGAGCTGGGTGGTCTTGGCTCCGATATCGGGGACTGGCTGATCGCCAACGGCTGGGACACCGAATTCCGCACCTGGGACGATATGGTCGCCGGATACGGCCGTCCCGCCGGAGATGCTGCTGGTGACCCCACCAACGGCACCATCTTGGCCGTCCGCCGCTGACCGACTCGCGCTGCGCCCGAGCCTGCGCGCCGCGCACGGGGTTGCGCCGGGCGGGCTGGACGCTTGCGCGGGCGCGCGAGCTTGCCTGGGCGCGAATACGTGCGCAGCGAAGCGGTCAGTTGCGCTGATCGCGCTGACGGGAGCCGAAGTAGGGGCGTGCGCCGGGGTGGGCGAGTTGCCAGCGGTCGGGCTTCCCCGAGGGGTAGGCGACGGGAATCTGGTCGCCGATGGATGGCCACTGGTTCACATCCCAGGCGAAACGGCTGTACACCTCGTGCGCGACCACCGACGGCCCGGAGATGCTGCCGCTGAGTGTCACGTACTGCTCGCCGGTGGCGTCCGGGCGCGGACTGACCCCGGTCACGTAGAGCATGCCGGATTCCGGAGCGACCATCTGACCGCCGCCGCCCCGGCCGCGCCGGAAGGCCATGATGGTCGCCACCAGCGCGCCGCCGATCAATATGATGAACGTGAGCTGCATGAGCATGACCCCATGCTAGGCGGACCGGCCGAACATTGGGTCAATGTGGTTGCTGACCAGTTGCTCGGCGGCCCGCCGTAAGGGGTAATCCGGTTCAGCCCGCGGTGATCGCCGCGATGGCCCCGGCCGGTAGCGATGTGGTGGTGCCTGCCGGCAGGGCGGGGCGATCGGCGGGGGTGAGCTCCGAGGTGCCCTTCATGGTCCGCCGCACTCCCCAGACGATGGTGCGCTTGGACTGCGAGCGCCCGTTGCCGCGATCGATCAGCATGCGATTGGCGGTGGTGAAGACCAATTGCGCACCGTGAGTGTTGGTTTCGGGGTTCTGGAAGAGCTGGATGAGGCTGTCTGCCGTCTCGGGGGCGAGATGCTCGTCGATATCGTCGACCATGAGGACGCCGCCGGCGTCGAGCGCGTCCAGCATGGGCGGCAGCAGCCGCAGCATGGCCAGGGTGGCGCTGGACTCGTCGGTGATATCGAAGGCGGTATCGATGCCTTCGTGCGCCAGGCCGAGGCCGACGCCCCGCCGCGCGACCATGCGGGAGTAGAGGGCATCACGCGCACCGAACAGATTCGACAGCTCACGCTGCAGCAGGGTGATAGTGATGCCGTGCTCGAGGAACAGCTCCTCCGCATAACTGGAGGAGGTCGTGCAGGACTCGATTTCCTTTGTGGTGCTGGCAATATCGGTATCGAGGTCGTGCAGATAGTCGGCGTACATGGGATCGTCGCTGGGCAGCAGCAGATCGGTGATACCCAGATCGGCCGAGCGCAGCACCGTCAGCAGGCGTACCGCATGCTCGGTGGAGCGGGAGATGTGGCTGCCCACCCGCTGCGCGATATCGGCCGGATCCGGTTGTCCGCACTGCACTTCCAGCAGTGACTGGAACCAGCGGTAGGCGGGTACCAGGGGTTCGGCGTACAACTGCCCGGACAGGCTGAGCAGCAGGGCATTCGGGCGCACCAGCGGCACCACCGCGCCGAGTCCGTAACGAGCGGCCTCGAACATGGGCCCGATGCGAATATCCTCGCCCGCGCGCTCGAACACGATGCGCTTGCGATTATGCGGGTACGAATGCAGCCATTCGGCGCTCACATCGGCATTGTCGAGCCGGAACCCGTAGGTGTACGGGCACCCCTCGGCGACGAAATGCGCCACGAAGGTCGAAGGGCGGTCCGCGAATCCGAGGTGCGGGGTGCGCACCGGTCCGGAGAAGGGGTCCCAGCCGGTGACCGAGTTCAGCACCGCGTCACGCATGCGGTCCAGGGCGCCGACAAGACTGGATTTGCCCGAGGCGGCGGCGCCGTACACCGCGGTGACCGGAGCGGCGACAGGACCATTGCCGCGGGTGAGCCGCAACTCCTGCGGCTCGGCGAGGGATCGGTGGTTCGCCACCTGAAAACTGCGCAACACCCTGGTCATCCTGCCGGTCGGCGCGCGTTAAAGCCATCCGCCCGTATCGGACACGTGTCGCGCGAACCGTTTTCATCGACACGGCAGTTGACGTGAGCATTGACAGGCAACCGTGAGGCTGCCTATTCTTGCCATGCAACCATTAGGTTGCATATCGCGAGAACGTGGATAGAGGTGCAGGTGGACGAGGTATTCAAGGCACTGGCCGACCCCAGTCGCCGCCGCCTGCTCGACAGCCTGAACGAGCGCACCGGCCAGACCCTGCGGGAGTTGTGCACCGGCCTGGAAATGTCCCGGCAGGCGGTCAGCAAGCATCTGGCCGTCCTGGAGGCGGCCAACCTGGTCACCACCCTGTGGCGCGGCCGCGAAAAGCTGCACTATCTCAATGCCGAACCCGTCAACGCCATCGCCGAGCGCTGGATCAACCGATACGACCGCGGCCGGGTACACGCCCTCGCCGACCTCAAAACCGCATTGGAGAGCGCCACCATGAGTGAGGAATTCGTCTACACCACCTACATCAGGACCACGCCGGAGAAGCTCTGGCAGGCCCTGACCGACCCAGCCTTCACCAAGCGCTACTGGGGCGCCACCTTCGAAACCGATTGGCAGCCCGGCTCACCCATGATCTGGGAGCAGTCCGGCTGGATCGGCAAGGACCCGGAACAGGTGATCGTCACCGCCGACCCCTACCGCACCCTGTCCTACACCTGGCACACCGTAGACCAGGCCTTCGCAGACCAGTTCGGCTTCAGCCCAGAGGATTTCGCCCAACTCGCCGGCGAGCCCCGATCCACCGTGACCTTCGACCTCGTCCCCCTCCGAGACATGGTCAAACTCACCGTCGTACACAACGGCTTCGGCCCCGAAAGCCTCATGCTCTCCGGCATCCGCGAAGGCTGGCCCGCCATCCTCGCCAACCTCAAAACCCTACTCGAAACCGGGGAAACCTTGCCCGAACCAGAGACGACGTCCTAGCTGGAACCAGCAGCGCGGTCGTCCATGCCAGCGTTCCCCCTCTTCCCTCTTCTCTCTCTTCGTGTTTCGTACTTAGTTCTTTGTTCTTGAGAACGGGACCACAGCCGGTCGACCCCGCTGGTACCGCAGGTATCTCTCCCCACTGCGGGAGGTAAATCGGGTACGTCTCTCGACGTGCCCAGCACGGCCATCTCGGGCTTTGCCCGCACCCCCTGCTGACCAACCCCGCCCGGGAGGCAAGGAACCCAGGTGCACCGACCGTTTCGGCATAGAAACCGTCGGTGCACCTGGGTTGCGTGCGGCGAGAGGCGGTGGTGGGTTCCTGGGTGCGGGCAGGGCCCGAGATGGCTGTGCTGGTGGCGTCGGGTGGGGTACCCGATTTACCTCCCGCAGTACGGAGGTACCTGCGGTACCGGCTCGGTCGACCGGCTGTGGTCCGGTTTCAAAGACAAATACGAAAAGACGAAGACCCGAAAAGTGAGGAGCCGGAAGGAATTCGGACAGTGAGGGTTTGGTCTGTCAGGCTGCCTGGTTCTGTTCGGACCATTCGGACTCTACCTCGTTGGGTGTGCGGTAGCCAATCGCTGAGTGCAGCCGAATCTGGTTGTACCGCAACTCGATATAACGAGTGATGTCTTCCTCGGCAGCTGCCCTGGTCCGATAGTGCGTCCGATAGACACGTTCATTCTTCAAGGTCCCGTTGAATGATTCAGCCCAGGCGTTGTCGTAGCAGACCCCGGTCCGCCCCACCGACCGGAGAATGTTCAATTCCTTCGCGACACCGGCGAACTCCGCGGACAGATATTGAGTACCGCGGTCGGAATGGAATACCGTGACCCCTGGCACGAAAGCAACTGTGCGGCAGGCCATTCGCAACGCGTCTGTGACGAGTTCGGCACGCATGTGTTCGGCCATCGCGTAGCCGACTACCTTCTTGGAAAAACAATCCAGCACAGTCGCGAGATAGAGCCAGCCCTCCGCAGTGCGAACGTAGGTGATGTCGCCGACCAGCTTGAGGCCGGGCCGGTCGGCGGTGAAGTCACGCCGTACCAGGTCCAGCAACACGCCTGCGTCGCCGGCAAGGGTCGTGACCGGCCGGAACGGGCGCGGCTGGCAGGCCACCAAACCCAGCTCACGCATGATCGACCGCACCGTCTCCGGATCGGCGATGGTGCCCCACCGGGCGAGCTGAGCGTGGACGCGACGATACCCATACGTGCCGTCGGAATGTTCGAACGCGAATTGAACTTCAGCAGAAAGGATCTCGCGCCGAACAGTAGTCACCGAGACCGATCTGCTCTTCCAATCATAATAGCCGGACCTGGATACTTTCGACCACCTGCACATCCTTGAGACCGGGTAGTTTCCTTCTTCGGATTCGATGAACGCGTACTTCGCGGTCACCGGAACCTCTTCGCGAAGAAGGCCGCCGATTTTCCCAGGAACTCGTTCTCCGCCTCCAACTCTCGCACCCGGCGCTCGAGTTCGGCCAACCGCGCCTTATCAGGTATCGACAACTCCGGCTCCACGACCACATGGGTTTGCCGATAGTTCTTCACCCAGTAGTTCAAGGTCTGCTCGATCAACCCCAACTCGCGCGCAACCTCGGCCACCGTCCGTGACCGCTCGACCACTTCTCTGGCCGCCGCCTCACGAAACTCCGGCGAATACCGCGTATTCCTCCGTGCCACAACAACTCCGTTCGGTGAACCCCGACTCTACTTCGGGGCCACTGTCCGAGAACCTTCCAGCACCTCAAAGATGCCTGGATCACAGGGATCGAAGACCAAGAACCCGAAAGAGCAAGACAGGCAACGGCTTGTAGCACCGTCAGGACCAGCCTGACGGTGTCTACAAGGGGGTGGCCCGCTTATTCGCGGACGGGGGTGGTTTTGCGGGCATCGAGCCAGGCTTGCCGCCGCGCCCGTTGTGCCCGTTCGCGGGTGCGGATCTGGTTCAGGGCACCGGCCATCAGCTCACCGGTGTGGTGCAGGTGATTGACCTGCGGGGTGCCGGTGGGGTCGATATGGGTGGGGGCGATCCACCCGGTCCGGCCCGGAAAGGGTGTGTCTTCGCCCATGACAATGGTTTTCCAGCCGCCGGGGCCGTCGTGGATCATGGCGTGGCACCCATCGCACGCCAAGGTCAGGTTGTCGATATCGGTCGGGCCGCCTTCGGCCCACCCGGTGACATGATGGGCGGCGGACACCGACGCGGGGGCACTGCAGCCGGGGCGGGTGCAGCCCTTGTCGGAGGCGATCAACGCCAGTCGTTGTGCGGGACTGGCCAACCGGTCCCGACCCCGGCCGAGGTAGAGCGGAAGCCCGGCCTTGTTCAGTACTGCGAGCAACGGGCGGGTTCCGGCGGCCAGTTCCAGGGCTTGCGCGATGGTCAGGGTGCCCCCGGTGGCGGTGGTCGCGATCCCGGCACCCCGCTCCACATCTTCCAGGCGCATGGTGATGATCGCTTCGACGGGCAGTCCGCGGTGGGAGCCGAGCTTGGGGCGGTCGAGCTGAAACCGCAGCACCGCCAGCAACGCATCATGGTTGCGTTGCGCGGCCGAGCGGGTATCACGCTCGGCAGCAGCCTTGAGTTTCGTTCGGTCGAGGGTGCGGTCGGCGACCTTCGGGCTATCCGGATCAGCGGGGTTGCACATGCCGGGGCGGGCGAACTTGGCCAGCAACGGTTCCAGGACTTCCCGCAGCGGTTCGGTGATCTCCCCGATCAGCGGTGACATGGCGTCGGCACGCTTGCGGCCCAGAGTCAACCCGCGCATGCGGTCGCGGTCCTTGTCCTGGGTCAAGGTGCCATCCGGATCGATGTGGGCCAGGATGATCTCCCCGAGGTCGATCAGTTTGTCGGGGCTGCCGGTACGCGCGTAGGTGGTCAAAACATCCTGGGCGAGGTCTTTCTGGCCGGGGTCGGCGGCGCAGGGGATGCGCTTGAGGACCTGCGTGATCCGGCGTACATGGTCGACCGAGATCGCCCCGGCCCGTTGGGCTTCGGCGACATACGCCAGTTCCGGTTCCAGGTCCCCGCCGAGGGCGGGTTGCGGGCTGAGCTGTTTGGCGGCGTTGACTCTCGAGGCGGCGTCGGCGTGGGACAGGCGGAGAGTTTGTTCGAGGAATTTGATCGGGGAGGTTGATCCGGCGCGGGCGGCCAGGGAGCGGGTGCAGGTTTCGGTGACGAAGCGGTGTTTGACGGCTTCGAGTTTGCGCATGCTGGTCTCGACCTCGCCCATGAGCGTGATGAATTGTTCGTCGCACAGTGGGGTGAGGGAGGTGTTGAGGAGGTATTCCACGGCGGTATCGAGTGCGTGTGCACTCGATACGATTGTGGTTTCTGCCCCCGGATTCATGCTTCTATTCTACCGTCGGGGAACGGCCCCGGAAAGGCGAATTGTGTTGTGATATAAGGATATTCAGACTGGCGGACCGTCCAGCATCTTTCTCAAGCTTGTTCTTTGTCGTTTCCTCCTTCTTGTCCAGGCGTCCTTTTCTTTGTCCCTTTGTCGCCTATTTCCAAGACCGCAGTGTGCGAAAATTCCTACAGTCGAGGAACCAACCAATGGGAGAATCCAATGACTGGATACGTAGCCACTGCAGAAACCGACATCGCCGCCGCTCCTAAGCAGGTATGGGCTGTCTTGACCGACCCCGAGCACATCCGCGAGTTCATGTTCGGGGCTGAGGTGAGCACTGACTGGCAGGTGAACAGCCCCATTACTTGGAAGGGCGTCTACGAGGGCCGCCCGTATGAGGACAAGGGTGAGTTGCTCGCGGTCGAGCCGGATCGGCTTCTGAAGATGACCCACTACAGCCCGCTCAGTGGCCAGCCGGATGTCCCGGCGAACTATCACACGCTTACCTATGAGCTGACCGGCAATGGTGAGACGACGCACCTGTCGCTGAGTCAGGACAACAATGCCAGCGAGGCAGAGGCCGAGCATTCCCGTGGCATGTGGGAGATGCTCGTGGCCGGTGTCAAGGAAGCCGCTGAACGCGGCTAAACCGCTGCGAGATCAGCGAATTCGTCGATGAGCGGGCTGTGGCGGACGCTGTCCCAGGCCAGGTTCACTTCGCCGGGGGACAGGTCCGCGACTGCGATGTAGGTGATGTCGGGGCGGGTGTAGAAGGTGGCCACCGAGAGCGGCAGGAAGGCGATGCCTCGGCCTACCGCGACATGTTCGAGCTTCTCTTCGACACTGTAGAATACCGGGACGGGGCGGCTTTGTGCACGCGGATCTGTTGCGGCAGCACGCCATTCGGGGAACATGTCCGGATCCTGCAGTAGGTGATCGTCGGCCAGGTCGGACAGCACGACGGATTCCTTGCCTGCCAGGGGGTGATCCGTGGACACCAGGACGACTCGGGGCTCGGTGTAGAGCGGACGGGTGCGCAGGCCCTCCGGATCGATCGGGGGGCGGACGAAGCTGATGTCGACGCGGCCGTCGCGGACGACGGCGGTCTGGTCGTCCCAGGTTGTGCGCACCAGTTCGACAGTGAGCTCGGGGTGGCGGGCGGCCATGGCGCGTACGGGAGCGGACACGATGAGGCCGGGCATGAAGCCGATCGTGAAGGTATCGGTACCGTGGGCGGCGCGAACGGCCCTGCGGTGCAACGCTTGTGCGCCTTCCAGCAGTGGCCGGGCATCGATCAGCAATTGCTCGCCCGCGGCGGTGAGCGCGGTGCCGCGGCGGTCCCGTTCGAACAGCCGCACCCCGAGCTCGTCCTCCAGCGCGCGAATCTGCCGGGACAGCACCGGCTGGGCGATGTAGAGCTGTTCGGCTGCCCGGCCGAAATGCATGTGCTCGGCCACGGCGACGAAGTATCGCAGCTTGCGGAGATCGAGATCGGTCATGATGCCCTCAGGGTATTACAGGGGACGGTTTAGGTCTTGGACGAGTGTGACCTGCGGAAGCGACAGTAGGAGAGCAGTTTCCGACAGCACGAAAGGCTCTCCAATGTCCCTCGCAGGCCAGCATGTAGTAGTTCTCGGCGGCACCTCCGGCATCGGTTTCGCGGTCGCGGCATCCGCCGCGGAGCGGGGCGCGAAGGTCACCGTGGTTTCCAGCAGCCGTGCCAATATCGATCGAACCCTGGCCGAATTGCCCTCGGGCAGTAGCGGTTACGTCGCCGATCTGACCGACGGCAATCGGGTGCGTGCGCTGTTCGAGGAGATCGGCGCGCTCGATCATCTGGTGTACACCGCCGGTGAGGCGCTGCTGCTGTCGCCGCTCGCCGATCTGGATCTCGCCGAGGCGCGAAAGTTCTTCGAGCTCCGCTACTTCGGCGTGCTGGCGGCGGTCCAGGCGGCGGTGCCGCAGCTGCGGCCGGACGGTTCGATCACGCTGACCACCGGTACCGCCGGCCCGCGTCCGGTGCCGGGTTCCACGGTCACCTCCAGCCTGTGCGGTGCGGTGGAGACGCTGGCCCGTGCGCTCGCCGTCGAGCTCGCGCCGATCCGGGTCAATGCCGTCATGCCGGGCGTTGTCCGGTCCCCGCTCTGGGCGTTCCCCGAGGAGGTGCGCGAGCAGTTCTACGCCGACACCGCCGCGAATACTCCGCTGCAAAGGATTGCCGAGGTCGAGGACATCGCGCAGGCGTACCTGTTCTTCCTCACGCAGCCGCATGCGACCGGCACCGTGCTGACGCTGGACGGCGGGGCCGTGCTCGCCTGATCAACGCACCAATCCATACGCGTGCGAGGGCGTGATCCGGACGACCACGCGGCGGTCGGCGACCATGGCCCGGCGGTAATCGTCCCAATCGGGATGCTCGCCGGTGAGTGTGCGGTAGTAGGCCACCAACTCCTCTACCGTCGCATCGTCCGGGTCGGCCGCCACCGGCGAGACCTCGGCCGTGCCCTCGAGCACCGCATAGGACCAGAAGTCGTCACTGCTCACATGCAGCGCAGCCCAGGGCTCGCGGAGCAGATTGAAGTATTTGGCCCGATCGGCCGTGATCGAGATGCGAATGACCCCGTCGTCGCCGGTCCAGTGCAGCACATTGGAGAGCTGCGGGCGACCGTCCTTGCGGAGGGTGGTGAGCACCGACTTGCTGTGCGAGCGCGCGAATTCGACCGCTGTAGCGATGTCCATGACCGGTCCAACCCGCGCTGCGGCGGTGGTGTTCCCCGGGCGCGGGACTGGGCGGAGCGATACCGCGATGATCGCCGCGCAACCCGCGCGACGTGCGGGAATGTCGCGCGAAGGTGTCGGCCGGACCCGCTAATGTGCCTGTTGTGAGCGAATCGGGTATCGAAATCACCCCGGCGAGTGGGGACGAGCGCACCCCTGCGAGCGGGGACGAACGGGTCGAGTGGCAGCAGCTGGCCGAGCTCGTGCGCGATCACCAGTTCCGGTACTACGTGCGGGACGCGGCGATCATCACCGATGGCGAGTTCGATGAGCTGTTCCAGCGGCTGGTCGCGCTGGAGGAGGCGCATCCGGACCTACGCACGCCCGATTCACCGACCCAGGTCGTCGGTGGTGGCTTCACCACCGAATTCGCGCCGGTCGATCACCTCGAGCGGATGTACTCGCTCGACAATGTGTTCAACGAGGAGGAGATGCGGGTCTGGATCAGCCGCGTCGAAACCGAGACGGGGGCGGATACGCACTTCGTGTGCGAGGTCAAGATCGACGGTGTCGCGCTCAATCTCGTCTACGAGGACGGGAAACTGGTGCGCGGCGCCACCCGCGGCGACGGCCGCACAGGCGAGAACGTCACCCTCAATGCCCGCACCATCGACGATATCCCGCACGAGCTGATCGGCACCGACGAGTTCCCGGTGCCGAAGCTGCTCGAGGTGCGCGGTGAGGCGTATATGACGCTGGCCGATTTCGAGGCGCTCAATGCCTCGATCGTCGCGGAAGGTAAAGCGCCGTACGCGAATCCGCGCAATACCGCGGCCGGATCGCTGCGGCAGAAGGATCCCGCGGTCACCGCGCGGCGGCGGCTGCACATGATCTGCCACGGCTTCGGCCGGACCGAAGGCTTCAGCGCCGCATCGCAATACGAGGCCTACCGCGCGCTGGCCGCCTGGGGGCTGCCGGTCTCCGCGCACACCGTGCGGGTGCAGGGCGTGCAGGCGGTGCTCGATCGTGTCGCCTACTGGGGCGAGCACCGCCACGATATCGAGCACGAGATCGACGGCCAGGTGGTCAAGGTCGACGATTTCGCCCTGCAGCGCCGGCTGGGCGCCACCTCACGGGCCCCGCGCTGGGCCATCGCCTACAAATATCCGCCCGAGGAAGCCACCACCAAGCTGCTCGATATCCAGGTGAATGTCGGTCGCACCGGCCGGGTTACGCCGTTCGCTGTCATGGCGCCGGTCAGTATCGCGGGCTCCACCGTCGCCATGGCCACCCTGCACAATGCGTCCGAGGTGAAGCGCAAGGGCGTGCTCATCGGTGACACCGTCACCATCCGCAAGGCCGGTGACGTCATTCCCGAGGTGCTCGGTCCCGTGGTGGACGCCCGCACCGGCGCGGAACGCGAGTTCGTCATGCCGACGCACTGCCCGGAGTGCGGCACCGAACTGGCGCCGGCCAAGGAGGGCGACGCCGATATTCGCTGCCCCAATCAGCAGTACTGCCCGGCGCAGTTGCGGGAGCGGGTCTTTCACGTCGCGGGGCGCGGCGCGTTCGATATCGAAGCGCTCGGCTACGAGGCGGCCATCCATCTGCTCAAGTCCGGCGCCATCAGCGATGAGGGCGAACTGTTCGCCCTCGACGAGGACACGCTGCTCACCACCACACTTTTCACGAACAAGGACGGCACCCTCTCCGCCAATGGTAAACGCCTGCTGCAGAATCTGGACGCCGCCAAGGATCGCCCGCTCTGGCGGGTGCTGGTGGGATTGTCCATCCGGCACGTAGGCCCCACGGCCGCACGGGCTTTGGCGACTGCGTTCGGCAGCATGGACCGGATAAGGGAAGCCTCCGATGAGGAACTGGCCGCCGTCGACGGCGTCGGCCCAACCATTGCCGCCGCACTGCAGGAATGGTTCACCGTGCCCTGGCATATCGATATCGTCGATCGGTGGGCCGCGGCCGGAGTACGCATGGAGGACGAGCGGGACGAATCCATCGAGCGCAATCTCGAGGGTCTCTCGATCGTGGTAACCGGCTCGCTGCAAAGGTTTACCCGGGACGGCGCCAAGGAGGCCATCCTCATCCGGGGCGGCAAGGCCGCCGGATCGGTCTCCAAGAAGACGGCCTTCGTGGTCATCGGCGAGTCTCCCGGTTCCAAGGCGGAGAAGGCCGAGGAACTCGGTGTCCCGATCCTGGACGAGGACGCCTTCGAGCGGCTGCTGGAGGGCGGGCCGGACGCCGTCTCCTGACGGAGTACGGGCCGGTGCGGACGCCGGACGTCCGCACCGGCCCGTGGGGGAGGACCACCGATTGTGCTGGGGGACCGTTGCTGAGGATGGAGTTGTGGTGATGAGTGATGTGCGGATTCGGGATGCCGAGCCCGGCGATTACGCGGCGATCGGCGCATTGACGGTCGACGTGTACGTGGGTGAGGGCTATGTGATGCCCGAAAGCCCCTATGTGGCAGAGCTTGCCGATACCCTTACCCGCGCCGAGGCGGCCGAGATTCTGGTGGCCGTGCAGGACGATACGGTCATCGGCTCGCTGACCATGGCGCGGCCGGGGACGCCGTTCGCCGACATCGCCCGGCCGGGTGAGCTGGAGTTCCGCATGCTGGCCACGGCCAAGCAGGCCCGCGGGTCCGGCGTCGGTACGGCACTGGTGCGCTATGTCATCGAGGCCGCGCGCACCGAAGGCTGTGCGGCCGTGGTGCTCACCACCATGCCCGATATGGTCGACGCCCGGCGCATGTACGAGCGCCTGGGCTTCACCCCAGTGCCCGAACGCGGCTGGAAGACCATGGCTGGCCTGCCGCTGACCGTCATGCGGCTGCCGCTCAGCTGACACGTGGCCGCGCCGGACCGACCGCGCTCGGATCTACGCGGACGCGTCAGCTCACATCAAACTGCCGTCGTAGCACAGGCTTCCGGTGCGCCAGGTGGGGTCCGGCCGCGCGGAATCGAACTTCCACTGGGAGATCGGTGCGGCGGCCTTCCACATCATCGTGCCGTCGCCCGCCCGGACGACCTGGTACACGTCGTCGGTGCCGGGGATGAGCTGATTGGTGACGCAGTAGTCGTTGTAACTGGTGCCGGGTTGCCGTGCGCCCGTGCTGAATTGACCGGCGGGGGCGGTGACGGCCCCCGGATTGCGTACGGTGCTGGCCTTGCCGGTGGAGCCCTCATGGAACCAGTGCGGCGCATCCTGATCGGTGCCGCAGCGGTAGGCGCCGCCGCCCGCGATCACCGTCGCACCGGGCTGATAGGTGGCCCCGGACCACAGGCAGGCCGCGCCTGGGCGTGTCTTACGCTCGTCGGCTTCCGCGAACCCCGCCCCGAAAGTTATTCCGGCAGTGGTCAATACGGCCACAGCCACCGGTGTGAACGCGCCGCGGCGCAGGTTGCGGGTGGTCCGGGTATCGGTCGTGGTAGTCATTCAGCACCAACTCGCTTGCGGGCGGCAGACGGCCCAGCCGGCGCCGTCCGGATTATCGATCGCGTTCCACGTGCTATTGGTATTGCCGCCGCCGTTGCCGGTGCTCGGAGGCGTCTGCGGCGACGAGCCCAGCTCGCGCCGATTCTGCCAATGTTCGTTCTGCCGTTGCGGATTCGCATCGGTGTGGTGATAGCCGAGCGGATCGCCGTGATGGGCGCCGGAGGTATCACGCTGGGAGTTGGCGCCGCCCGGCGACTCGCCGCGCGAATAGGGTTCCGCCGCAGCGGTTCCCGCCGCGATGGTGGCGGCAGCGGTGGCGCCGACCAGTTGCGCCACTGTGACGGATATCCGCCGGGCACGCGATTTCGGTGTCGATCGGTAATTGAGCAAGGCGACTCTGCCTCTCTGTTCGCAGGTGCGCCGCGCGATCGGCGGCTTTTCTACGTAGCTACATAGTAGATGACCTACTGAGCTGAATAGTAGATAAAACCTGAGAATATGACGCGGAGCAGGCGCGACGGCAGGAAAACCCCTGCCCGGCAAACGAATCGCGCCGGTGCGAGAGAGCTCACACCGGCGCGAAAGGGGAGAAAATCAGCCCAGGACGGTGGCGACTATCCCCGCCAGATAACCCAGGCGCGCCACCTCGGAGGGGCGGAAATCGGGACCGCCCGGGCGGCCCAGCATGAGTACCTTGCCGGTATTGCCCAGCGGCGCGGCGGCCAGCTTGGTGTCCATGTCCTTCCACAGCTCCGGCACCCAATCGCCTTCGCCGTCGAGGATGGCCGGCTTCTCGAGCGGCATCCACGGCGCCGAGGACGCCTGTGTGGACGGGGCGCTCTGGCTGCCCACCACGCGGTAGGCGCCCTGCGGGCCCATATCTATGACCGTGCTCCAGCCGACCCGCAGCACCCGCGGTACGCCGTCGACCAGCACCTGCAGCCGGTCGTCGCGTGCATTGGCGACCTGGTCGATGAGCTCGAGTTCGCGATGGGTGTCGAGCATGCCCGAGTACGGGCGCAGCGAATCGACCTGTACGTCGTGTACCGATTCCGCTGCGGTAATGAGGGTGTCCGGAAGTGCGCCCGTCGGAACCTCGACCACTATGTCGTCGATCGCAAAACCGTCACCGCGGTCGACGACATCCAGCGAGAGGATATCGGCGCCTACGGAACCGAGCGCGAGAGCGAGCGAACCGAGACTGCCTGGACGATCCGGAAGTTGCACGCGAAGCAGGTATGACACGTGCCTTCCTTTCTTTCCTGTGCGACCGAGACTTTCGGACGGGTACCCGAGTCCCGCAATATTTACACCCTCCGGTGCGGGTTATCGAATCGAAGCCATGGGTGTGACCTAGGACACTTACCGGTCGGTCACCTATCGATGCGACTGGGTGTCCAACCAAGGTATCGCGGGCGGTGATCCGGCGCCCGATGGCACCTGCCACGGCGGTCCCGGTGCACCCCGCTAGGCTGTCGGATGCCGAATCTTCATGCTCGAACCAGCCGAAAGGGGTCCCGCGGTGCCCGCCATCTCCAGGGACGAGGTCGCACATCTCGCCCGGTTGTCCCGGCTCGCTTTGACCGATGACGAACTCGATCTGTACGCCGGTCAGTTGGATTCCATCCTGACCTACGTCGCGCAGATTTCCGAGGTCGCCGCGGCCGATGTCCCCGCCACCGCCTCCCCGAACCCCGCGACCAATGTGACGCGCCCGGATGTGGAGCAGCCGTGCCTCACGCCTGAGCAGGCGCTCTCCGGTGCGCCCGCGGCCGAGGACCAGCGGTTCCTGGTGCCACAGATTCTGGGAGAGGGTGCATGAGCGAGCGAACAATGGGCGCAGCCGAGCTGACCAAGCTTTCCGCCGCGGAGCTTGCCGAGAAGATCCACGCCCGCGAGGTTTCCTCGGTCGAGGTCACCGAGGCGCACATTCAGCGCATCGGCGAGGTCGACGGCGAGATCAATGCCTTCCTGCACGTGGCGGGTGAGCAGGCGCTGCTGACCGCCGCCGAGGTGGATCGCGCGATCGCCGCAGGCACCGTCGCCTCACCGCTGGCCGGTGTTCCCTTGGCGCTCAAGGACGTTTTCACCACCACCGATATGCCGACCACCTGTGGATCGAAGATCCTCGAGGGCTGGGTCTCGCCGTACGACGCGACGCTGACCACGCGGCTGCGGCAGGCGGGCATCCCGATTCTGGGCAAGACCAATATGGACGAGTTCGCCATGGGCTCCTCCACCGAGAACTCGGCGTACGGCCCGACCCGGAACCCGTGGGATACCACCCGAATTCCGGGCGGCTCCGGCGGTGGTTCGGCGGCGGCGCTCGCCTCCTATCAGGCTCCGCTGGCCATCGGCACCGATACCGGTGGTTCCATTCGCCAGCCCGCCGCGGTCACCGCGACCGTCGGCACCAAGCCCACCTACGGCACCGTCTCGCGGTACGGCCTCATCGCCTGCGCGTCCTCGCTGGATCAGGGTGGGCCGTGCGGTCGCACCGTGCTGGATACCGCGCTGCTGCACGAGGTTATCGCCGGGTACGACCCGCGCGACTCCACCTCGCGCAATGTGCCGGTGCCGCCGGTGGTCGCCGCCGCCCGCGAGGGCGCCAAGGGCGATCTGACCGGTGTGAAGGTCGGTGTGGTGCGCGAGCTGCACTCCGACAGCTACCAGCCGGGTGTCATCAATTCCTTCGATGCCGCTGTGGCGCAGTTGAAGGAGCTCGGCGCCGAGGTGCTGGAGGTGTCCTGCCCGAACTTCGTGCACGCGCTGGCCGCCTACTACCTCATCCTGCCGTCCGAGGTGTCCTCGAACCTGGCGCGCTTCGATTCCATGCGGTACGGGGTGCGCGTCGGTGACGACGGGTCGCACAGTGCGGATCAGGTCATGTCGCTCAGCCGTGCGGCCGGCTTCGGCCCGGAGGTCAAGCGCCGCATCATGATCGGCACCTATGCGCTGTCGGCCGGTTACTACGACGCCTATTACGGTCAGGCGCTGAAGGTCCGCACGCTCATCGCGCGCGACTTCGACCGGGCGTACGAGTCGGTGGATGTGCTGGTCTCGCCGACCAGCCCGTTCACGCCGTGGAAGCTGGGCGAGAAGGTCAACGATCCGCTGGCCATGTACCTGTCCGACCTGTGCACGCTGCCGACCAACCTGGCCGGGCACTGCGGTATGTCGGTCCCGTCCGGGCTGAGCAAGGACGACGGTATGCCGGTGGGTCTGCAGATCATGGCGCCGGCGCTGGCCGATGATCGGCTCTATCGGGTCGGCGCGGCCTACGAGGCGGCGCGCGGCCCGGTCGCTTGAGACCGAGCCCGATCATCTGATCGGACAGGCTGATTCGGCTCCCGGCTGGTTCTTACCGGCCGGGAGCTGTTTTCTTTGCGCCGCGCCGGTTCAGCAGCTGCCGAGTGCCGTGCCCTGATCGGTGCCGTAGCGGTGGCCGTGCCCGGAGGGAGCGTCGAGGGCCCCGAGCAGATCCGCACTGGTCTGAATGAAGCTGACGAAGGGAATCCAGCCGGGGACAGGGGCATCCGGGCGGGTGCCGGTGAGATTCGGTGCGCGCCACAACAATGCCGGAGACCAGCGGACCACGGGGTCGGACGCGTTCGCGAGAATCGTTGCGCCGCTGCGGTGTACCGCACCGGCAGGCGGTCCGGCCCACAGCACCGCGCAGGTGCGGCGCGCCTGATCGGCATCATCGGTGAAGATCGAACTGCCGCCCAGTGCGCCGAGGCTCTGACCGTAGACGTACAGCTTCGGCCGCTGCGGCAGTGTCGAAATCCGTTGTTCGACAGCATCGAACAGGGCGCGGGCGGACTGTTCGGCGGCCTTGCGGCCGAACACGAAGGTCGCCCAGCTGGGCGCCTCCGAATACTGGAGTCCGACCAGCGTCACATCGCCGCCGAAGCGCCGATCGAGACCGGCGGCCGCCTCGCCGTCGATCCAGCCCGACCCGGTCGGCACGGTGACCACCAGATTCCCGCGCTGCAGTCCGCCCGAGCGCTCCAGCTCTCGAATGACCAGCGCCACCCGCGCATTCAGATCCGGCGCGGAATTCAATCCCACATACACCCGCACCGCCTGCGCCGGAGTCCCGGCCACGAACTTGCGCCCCTGCGCGCCCAGAGACGGCCAGCTCGCTGCCGACACCGGGCTACCCGACCTCGACGACGAAATCGGTTGTGACAGGCCCGGATCGACAAAGGCATTCGCCGACGCATAGGCCGCCTTCCGCCAGTCGACAACGGTGGGCACCACCACGAACTGTGCCGCCACCCCGGCACCCAGCAGCAGCGCCAGACTGCGCATCCGGCCCAATCGCCGCACCACCCAGCGGATTCCGAGAATCCCGCCGACCACCACCCCGGTGATCAGCGCCGATCCGACCGCCCACTGCACCCAGTACCAGGGACCGACGGCCGACACCCCCATCGCGCCTCGCAGCCGGTTCTGCCAATCCTGTGCCTGCGCCATCGCGACAAGCACCGCCGCCCCGGCCACCACCAGCGCTGCTCCTCGCCACCGCGCCGCTATGCCATGGAACCCCATCCGCCGCAGGACAATCCGCCCGAGCCCCACCACGGCCAGGCCGAGTAGCACCAGCACCGCGGTCACGACCGCCTGCGCGGTCGGGGTCCGCGGCAACAACCCCGGCGCCAGCGAAGCCAGCACCCCGAACACCACCCCCACCGTGGTCCCCACCCGGGGCATTCCGACTCTCACACGCGCAGGAGGGGGTTCGTATGCGTTGCCCTCCGCACCGATGCGGCCCGGCGCAGTGCTGTGGTTGTTCATTACGCCACCGCCATCACGCGCGGGCGGCTGCCGGAGTTGCGGGCTGCACGGCGGAATGTCACTGCGGCTGCGATGGATCCGATGGTCAGGGCGGCGATTCCGGCGGGGAGGAGGGAGTGGGAGGGGCCGAAGGAGTTGTCGAGGGCCGGTTCGTAGACGGGAACGCCGTAGTGCTGGCGGATGGAGTTGAGGTCTACGAAGGTGCTGGCTACGCCTGCCATGACCTGGCATTCGGCGCGGGAGACGGGGTTGGCGCGGGTATCGCAGGAGGCGTACATGCGCTGTTCCAGTGCGGCGTCGGCGGTTTGGCGGGCCCAGGGGCCGAGGGGGTGGCCGCGGTTGTCGGCGTAGCGGAGCAGGTCGTAGCCGAGATCGTGGGCCTTGCAGGCGAGGTCGAACTCCCGGGGGAGGGGGATGGGGGAGGAGCAGTCGCCGTGCGGGTTGACCAGCATGCCCGCCTCGATGACCGGGCGGTATCCGGCTTCGGTGACGAAGGCCTCGGGGATATCGGACGGGTCGGGCTGTGCGGCAGCCGATTCGAGGATTCCGGCGCGTGCCCCGGCGTCCTCCGCGACCGCCGGTGCGGCTGCGGCGGCGCTCGCGGAAGGCGCGAAAGCTACTGCGACGGAGAACAGTACGGACGCGGCGGTGGCGAGCATGCCGAAGCGGTACAGGCGACCTGGCGTCGACGACGCACTCGCCGCGAGCGGCGGGTCCCGGTCGATGCGAGTGGATACCGACTCTGCCGCGCGGTGATCGGATACCGACACTGCCGCGCGGCGGTCGTCGTGGGAGGTTCGATTGCTGAGGTGGCCGCCGCGATCGGCACTGGTCGCCACGTTCGGTGCGGCGTCGGTGTCGGCGGGCAGGGCTCGGGCGGTGTCACTCGCGAGCGGAGTGGAGTGGGGCGCAGTGACCGGGTCGGACGGGAACGCTCTCATGTGGAATGACGCTAGGAATCAGAGCGATATCCGGGCTTCACGCTGGGGGGCTGTTCCCGCATGGGCGGGGTGGGGGAGCCAAAGGGGCCGGCAGTACTGCGGTATGGGGTGCGAGATCACTCGGGGGTATGACGTGCCGGGCCGCGGAGTTCTCTACCGTCGAGAGCATGGTCGGTAAATTGGCGAAGAGTGGGCGCTCGCCGGCGTCACGGCAGCGGGCGCGGCAGTGGTTCGACGGATTCACGGTGCTGGTCGCGATCATCTTCATCGCGGTCGCGTGGCCGACGCTGCACATCACCCATCAGGTGCCGGCGGCGGCGCAGCCCTTCATCGCCGGGTTCGCGGCCTTCCCGATTCTGCTCATGCGGGTGAATCCCGCTCTGGGATGGGCGGTTTCGGCCGGATCGGCGCTGCTCATCTCGCTCGCGGTGCCGCATCAGCACGGGAACAGTCTGCCGTTCCAGGTGGTGCACATCCTGTGCCTGTTCGCGCTGGTGTTCGCGGTGGCGGTGCGCTCGCCCATGCAGATCGTGGGCGTGGCGTGGCTGGCCACCTCGCTGCTGTTCGCCACCACCATGGCGGCCACCGGGGACAGTTTCGCGCAGGCCGGCCTGGGCTGGCCGATCGCCATTACCGGCCTGGTGGTGCTGGGTCTGCTGGTGCGCTGGGTGGTGGTGTCCCGGCAGGCGCTGCTCAAGCAGGCCGAGGAGACGGATCTGGAGCGGGCCCGCCGCGCCATCCTCGAGGAGAAGGCGCGCATCGCCCGCGACCTGCACGATGTGGTCGCGCACCATATGTCCATGGTGGTGGTGCAGGCGCAGACCGCGCCCTACCGCATCGACGGATTGTCGCCGGAGGCGCGCGAGGAGTTCGAATCCATCGGTACGGGCGCCCGGGCCGCGCTCAACGAGATTCGCG
This sequence comes from Nocardia sp. NBC_01327, assembly GCF_035958815.1. NCBI lineage: Bacteria > Bacillati > Actinomycetota > Actinomycetes > Mycobacteriales > Nocardiaceae > Nocardia > Nocardia sp. NBC_01327. The sequence continues at coordinate 2,680,640 of NZ_CP108383.1, forward strand.
GACTGCTGGGGGTGCTGCGCAGTGACGGTCAGCTGCCCGAGCACGCACCTCAGCCCGCCGCCGCCGATGTGCTGACCCTGCTCGAGGGCGCCCGCCGCGCCGGGGTGCCGCTCACCTGGACCATCGACGGCAGTCTCGACCTCGTGCCCGCGACCACCGGGCTCGCGCTGTACCGCATTGTGCAGGAGTCGCTGGCGAATACGTCGCGGCACGCACCCGGTGCGCCGGTGTGGGTGCGGATCGCCAGCACAACCGCGCTGACCCTGTCAATCACCAATGATCGCCCGCACGGTCCGGGCCACGGCGATCAGTCCGGCGGCAGTGGCATCGCAGGGATGCAGGCGAGGGCGCTGGCGGTCGGCGGGACACTCACTGCCGCACCGCGTCCCGACGGCGGATTCGAGGTGCGCGCCGAACTGCCGCTGATTGCTGTTGTCGGAGACGGAAGCGCGACGGCTGTACTGGGATCCGACGCACTGGCCGGAATGTAGGCGCGGCAATCGCTGCCGCCATCGCGTGGCCGGGATCCGTTGTGGATCCCGGCCACAAGCGTGCCGGGAAGCGGCCGATCAACGGCCGCACCCTCACTCTCGACGACGGGGGTCCAGCATCGCCGTATGAGGGGGACGGCGTGGTCGTATGAGAGAACGGGCATCCTCGCGCGAGGGCGATCGGAACGGCGCGGGGAGAGGATCGACGTACTCGTATGAGGGGGATCGGCATGGCGTGCGGCACGCTCGATGATCGGGGTGGGCGTGTTGGGGTGCGAGGTTGCGGGGGTGGGGGCTGTGGGGTGGGGGACGTGGCAAACTCGGTGGGGTGTGCGAGGTGGGATTGTGGCGATAACGGTATTGATCGCTGACGACCAGGCGATGGTTCGGCAGGGGTTCGGTGCGCTGCTGTCCGCGCAACCCGATATCAGCGTGATCGGGGATGCGCCCGACGGCAAAACCGCTGTGGCGGAGGCGAAACGATTGCGCCCTGATGTGGTGCTCATGGATGTGCGCATGCCGGAGATGAACGGGCTCGACGCGGCCCGGGCGATTCTCTCGGCGGGCTTCGATCCGCCGGTGCGGGTGCTCATGCTCACCACCTTCGATATCGACGACTATGTGTACGAGGCACTGGGTATCGGCGCGAGCGGCTTCCTGCTCAAGGACGCCCCCGCCGAAGAACTGGTGCGCGCCGTGCGCGTGGTCGCCGCCGGTGATGCGCTACTCGCGCCGACCGTGACGCGCCGGCTCATCGCCGATGTCACCAGGCGCCGCAATCGCCGCGCCCCGGCGCCCGCGCTCTCGGTGCTCACACCGCGCGAGCGGGAGGTGCTGGAATTGGTCGCACGCGGTCTGTCCAATGCCGAGATCGCCGATAATCTTTTCGTCGCGGAACAGACCGTGAAGACCCATGTATCGAAGGTTTTCGCCAAACTGAATCTGCGTGATCGCGCGCAGGCGGTGGTGCTGGCCTACGAATCCGGGCTGGTGACACCGGGCTGAGAGGGCCGTCGCTCCGGGCTGTTCCCAGCCCGGGTCAGGCAGCGCTCGGCGCGGTAGGCTCACGGACTTGTACGTCACCGGAAGGGGGTCGGGCAGTGTTGAACAGCGGTGACGTGTTCGCTGGTTTCACCATTGAGCGGCTGCTCGGGCAGGGCGGGATGGGATCGGTGTATCTCGCCCGCCATCCACGGCTGGGGCGGCTCACCGCCTTGAAGCTGCTGAATCGGGAGCTCTTCGCGGACAGGGAGATCCGCATTCGCTTCAATCGCGAGGCCGATCTGGTGGCGCAGCTCGATCACCCCAATATCGTCGAGGTGTACGACCGCGGCACCGAAGACGAACAGCTCTGGATCTCCATGCAGTACATCGACGGTGTCGATGCCGCCGGGGTGGATGTCACCATGCTGCCGCCGGAGCGGGCCGTGCAGATCATCGAAGGTGTCGCCGCCGCACTGGATTACGCGCACACCATGGGTGTGCTGCACCGGGATGTGAAGCCCGCCAATATCATTCTGGCGCGCGCCGTCGGCGGGCACGGCGAGCGGGTGTTCCTCACCGACTTCGGGATCGCCCGCCTGCGTGAGGATTCCACCCACCTGACCCAGCGCGGAATGTTCACCGCCACCCTGGCTTACGCCTCGCCGGAGCAGATGACCGGCGCACACCTCGACCACACCACCGATCAGTACTCCCTGGCGTGCGCCCTCTACTGGCTGCTCATCGGCGCGGGCCCCTTCGACTCCCCGGACCCGTCCGAACTCATTCGCGGCCACCTGCAACTGCTGCCCCCACCGGTCAGCCTCCGCCGCCCCGGCCTCACCCCCGCCATGGACGCGGTCATCACCAAGGGCATGGCCAAACGCCCCATGGACCGCTTCCCCTCCTGCAGCGAATTCGCCAAGGCCGCCCGACGCGCGCTCACCGCCTCCCCGGGCCAGCCCGTCTACCCGAATCAGCCTGCCCCCCAACTGTCTTCCCCACCCGGCTACGCCCCCGCACCGGCCGCCTACGCCCCACCCGCCGGCTACCCCGCCCCGCCCCAGAACTACCCGCCCGGCGCTCCGGCGCAGAACTACCCGCCTGCCCCCGCTGCCCCGCCTGGCGCTCCGGCGCAGAACTACCCGCCTGTCCCCGCTGCCCCGCAGGGCTACCCGGCCGCCTATCCGATGCCCTCGCAGGGCTATCCCGCCGGTTACCCTGCGGCGCAACAACCGGCCCTCGCCCCGCAGCAGCCGATCCCCGCCGCCCTGCCACATCCGCAGACCCCCTCCGCGCATACTTCGAACCCCAATGCCTCTGTACCGCAACAGGTCGCGCCACCGCCGTCCTCCGACCCGGCGAATCCAGAAGTGCCACCTACGGATTCATCCGGTCAGTTGACGGATGTCGTTCCGCACCCGGTGGCTTCGCCGACACCACAGGAGGCCCTGTACTCCCAACCCACCGACTCTTTCCCGACCCCAAGGGTTCCCCCGCACTCGGAGCCCTCCCCGTCCCTCCCCGGCGCCATCGAGCGATCTGTCTCCGGCACCGCTGAGCGGCAGCCCGGGAGCGCTGTTGCGCAGCCCGAAGATCTCGCTGCAGGTTCGAAGCCCGAAACGCAGGTGGCGGGCGCGGACACGCGGCTGTCGTGCGACACCGGCGCGGAGTCTCCCCCCGCAGTTCCACCACAGTCGATTCCGCCCGGGACTGCCCCTGTCGCTGCCGAACCGCCGACGAGCCTCGGGCCGCGGCCCGCAGATCCCGGCGCGCATCCGAAACATGCAGCGCGGACATCGGGCGGCGCCCCGTCGAACGCCGCCGATTCAGAGCCGCAGTCGGACATTCCGCCGCGTGGAGAAGGGGATTGGCAACCGGCGACTTCGACCGACAGCGCGCCGGACCCTGCTGAGGGAGTGTCGGAGTCTGCGCAGGGCTCGGCGAAGACCGCAGTAGGAGAGCCGAATACGGACGGGTCGACGGCGGCAAGTGGGTCGGCACCAGATGCTGAGGGCACGCGGGGCAGGACTACCGGGGCGGACGTCGAGGTGACTGGAGGGGTCCCCGGTGCGGTGGATCAGGACAGCATGCTGACAGCTGACAGTCCGATCGTGGCGGCGGGGGCGGAGCCGAGTGTCGAATCCGCGGAAGTCCGTGGTGCGGAGGTGTATCCGGGTCCGGGTTTGCGGCATCCGCAGTCCGGGGAGTTCGTGCCTGCGGAGGGCGGCGGTTCCGGGGCTGGGGGCTCGGCGGTGGAACGTAGGTGGGCTCGCGGCGCGGCACCTGCTGGGAGTGCGGCCACGGGTGCGGAGGCCACGGGCGCTGGAATGCACTTCGGCGGTGTGGATTCCACGGGGTCGGGGGCGCAGTTCCCCGGTGTGGAATCTACGGGGTCGGGGGCGCAGTTCTCCGGTGTGGAATCCACGGGGCCGGGGGCGCCATTCTCCGGTGTGGAATCCACGGGCCCCGGGCCGCAGTTCCCCGGTGTGGACGGCACGGGACGGGGGTTCGGGCCGCCGCCGGGGTATCCGATGAATTCCGGTCCGCAGCAGTCGGTTCCGGAGGGCGACGGGGTGGGGCGGTCGCAGGTTGCGGCGTTGGTGGTGCTGGGGGTGGCGGCGGTGGCGCTGCTGGTGATGTTGGCGATTGTGGTGGTGCAGGTCGTCGGGTAGGGGTGCGGGGGCTGCCGCGCAGGGGTGAAGGGGACTGCCGCGCTTGGCGGTAGGAGGTTGGCGCGCCCGGCTCGGGGGACGAGGGGGACCAGGATCAGGCTCCGGCTCTTACCGGGCGCGGGTTCAAGTCCAGCATTGCCGTAGCCGCCGGGCAACCGCATTCGCGCGTCCCGGGAAAGTTTGCGAAAGCGCCAGGTCGGCATTCATACCGCATGGGAGCATCGTTCATAGTGACCGAAAACTGCCTTCGCGGGGGAGGACTCGATGTCCGAGCATGGTTCTACACTGCCACGCCGTCAACTGGGGCGATATCTGCGTGAGGGGCGGATGCAATGCAATGTGACCATTGCCGAAGCGGCCGCCCTGATGGAGTGGAGCGAGTCGAAACTCCAGCGCCTGGAAACCGGTAACGCGGAAAAGATTCGCGTACTGGACATTAAGGAATTATGTCGCATATACGACTTCGATGAAGAATTCACCACCGCGGTGGTCGGCCTCGCCCAGCAGGCGAGTGTCAAGTCCTGGTGGCACGAATACGACGACCTCATTCCCGAGGGCTTCAATGTGTATGTGGGCCTGGAGGCTTCGGCCCGCGGCCTGATCTCCTACCAGCCCGATCTGATCCCCGGCCTGCTGCAGACCGCCGACTACGCGCGCGTCCTGATCAGTGATTACTGGCCGGATGCTGCACGCGAAGAGATTGACCGCAGAGTGCAATTGAAGGTGCGCCGACAGTCCCTTTTGACCAGAAAACGAAGTGCCGCAAGCCTCGATATCGTGCTGCACGAAACAGCATTACGCCGGGTCGTGGGCAGTCCGCGCATCATGGCCGCGCAACTGCGACGCGTCGCGGATATGTCGACACTCCCGACGATTGCTGTGCGTGTACTACCCTTCTCTGCGGGCGTCCCGATCGGGCATACCGTCGGGCCCTTCGTGATTCTGGATTTCGGCCGGGACAGCGGTAACAAGCCGGTCGAACCCACCGTGGTGTACCTGGAGAACTTCCTGGGCGATCTGTACCTGGAGAAGCAGGCCGCAGTCGACCGGTATCTCGAGGCGTACCAGGCACTTCAGCGTTCTGCGCTGGACGATGCCACCAGTAGGGAACTCTTGCGGAAGGCAGCGAAGGAGTACGAGACGTGAACGTCGACCCGTCCGGCGTGAGGTGGTTCAAGAGCGCGCGCAGTACCGGCGCGAAAGAATGTGTGGAAATCGCTTTTCTCGATAGCGGTGTGGGAGTGCGGGACAGCAAGAACCCGGCAGGCCCGAAACTGGTATTCGGACCGGCCGAATGGGACAACTTCACCGCCGCACTGGTGAGTGGCAACTTCGATCGCGTCTAGGCCGATTGCACTGAAAAAATAGCGCAGTACCGACAATTGGGGCCCCGCGCACCGTGCGCGGGGCCCCAATTGTGTCGATTGTCGTCTCAGCCGAAGAAGGCCGCGGCTTCCCGGTAGCGGTCCTGCGGAACGAGTTTGAGCTGCTTGGTGGCTTCCGAGAGCGGTACCAGGTCGACCTCGGTTCCGTGCAGCGCCACCATCTGCCCGAAATTCCCGGCGTGCACGGCTTCTGCCGCATGCACCCCGAAGCGGGTGGCGAGCACCCGGTCGTACGGTGTCGGGGTCCCGCCGCGCTGCACATGGCCCAGCACGGTCACCCGCACCTCTTTTCCGATGCGCCGCTCGATTTCCGGAGCCAGCTGCTGTGCCACGCCGGTGAACTTCACATGCCCGAATTCGTCGATTCCGCCGTCGCGCAGCGACATCGAATCGGGAGCCGGATGCGCGCCCTCGGCGACCACGCAGATGAAGTGCGAATCACCGCGCTGGAAGCGGCGTTTCACCATGGCGCAGACCTCGTCCACATCGAACGGCACCTCGGGCACCAGGGTCAGGTGCGCACCGGAGGCGATACCGCAGTTCATGGCGATCCAGCCGGCATGCCGTCCCATGACCTCGACCAGCATGACGCGCTGATGCGATTCCGCGGTGGTGTGCAGCCGGTCGATGGCCTCGGTGGCAATGGCGACCGCGGTGTCGTGGCCGAAGGTGGTGTCGGTGCAGTCGATGTCATTGTCGATGGTCTTGGGCACGCCGACCACCGGCACGCCCTCCTCGGCCAGCCAGCTGGCCGCGGTCAGCGTGCCCTCGCCGCCGATGGGGATGAGGGCGTCGATGCCGTTGTCGTCGAGAGTCTGCTTGATACGCGGCAATCCGGCGCGCAGCACATCCGGATTGGTGCGCGCGGTGCCGAGGATGGTGCCGCCCTTGGTGAGCAGCCGGTCGGTGCGGTCATTGTTCAGGATCTGGATCTTGCGATCCTCGAGTAGCCCGCGCCACCCGTCCTGGAAGCCGATGATCGCATCACCCCAGCGGCCGTTCGAGGTGCGAACGACAGCACGGATCACCGCGTTCAGGCCTGGGCAGTCTCCGCCTCCGGTCAAGACTCCGATGCGCATATGCCCTATCTTGCCCCGAGTACGGCGCCCCGTGGGTCGCGCCCCCGTGAACCGCTGGTTAAGCCTGGTTTTTCCAGGACCCGATCAGCAGGTGCCGCCGCGGAGTTCGCCCAGATGCTTGCCGATGAGCGCCGAGATCTTGGTGAGCATGGCGGTGCCCTCGTCGAAGGAACCCGAAGTGGGCTGCGCGGCAATCGCGATGGCGATCTGCCCGCCGTCGACCGGCACCAGCCCGAATTGCCGGACCAGGTAGTTCCCGCTCGGATCGGGCCCCCATCCGCCCTTGAATTCGGCGCCGTCCAGCGAGCCGAGTCCCCAGCGCTGCCCGTAGACGATCTTGCCCATGAGCGCGGTGACCGGATCGGATTGCGGCAGGCAGGGCAGTCGCGCCGCGAATTTCAGCTGATCGGCAATGGACCAGTCGGCTTGGCCGAAGGCCGAGTATTCGGCACGGGCCCGGGTGGCGGGCACCGTGGTGACGGTGTCGCCGCCCTCTCGCAGCACCGCCTGCACGGTTGCCGCGGCGGTGGGCGCGGAGCCCAGCGACTGCCACAGCACGTCGGCGGCCGCATTATCGGATTCGGTGATGGCCTCGCTCGCGGCGGTGGTGTACCCGCTCGGATTCTGGCGCAGCGCAGCCAGTGTGAGCGGCACCTTCATGGTCGACCAGGCCGCTCCGGTGGTCCAATCGCCCAGCGCCACCACCCGATCGCTGCCGACGGGCATGAGGGCCAGGCCGACCCTGCCGCTCAGGGTGGGCTGCAGCGTATTGGCGAAATCCCAGGCGAGCGTGCCGGGTAGCGCGAGGTTGACGGCGGAGGTGGTGGTGGTCGCTCCGGCCGCGGCGGTGGTGGTGTCGGGCACCAGCACCGGCTTGCTGGTGCAACCGGTCAGGAGCGCCACCAGCAGAACCGCCGCACCACCGCCCGCGACACGTGCGAAGCGGCGACGTAGCGAATACGGTGCGTCCACCCGGTTACCTCCAACGTCTGCGGTGAGTCCCTGTTTCCTAGCGGACTCACCGGTATGCGTCAATCTCGAGGATTGCCGTGTGCCCCGGGGGATTCCATATGCTACTAGTGCGTGCAGAGACCCCCGGGCAGATCAGGCAGGTGATCGCCGACCAGCAGTGCGAGCTTGTCCATCATGTCGGTGGCGTCGTCGAAGGAGCCGGAGGTGGGCTCGGCGGCCATGGCCACCGCGATCGGCCCGGCGAGGGTCGGCACCAGACCGAATTGCCGCACAGTGTATTTGCCGGTGTCGTCGTCCGGACCCCAGCCGCCCTTGAATTCCGCGCCGATCAGCCGGCCCAGACCCCAGCTCTGACTCGGGGTGATGTCACTCATCAGCGAGACAACCGAATTGGCTCGCGGCAGGCAGGGCAGTTTGGACGCGAAGCGCACCTGATCGGTCAGCGACCAATCGGTCGCGCCGAAGGCGAGTTCGTCATCGGCCCCCATCATGGCCAGGCGGGTGTGCCGGGCCGCGACATCGGTGAAACCGTCGCCTGCTTCGCGCAGGATCGATTCGACCGCGTCGGCGGCCTCGGCCCCGTTCCCGAGCGAGTTCCAGAGTTCCTGCGCCGCATCATTATCGGAGAAGGTGATGGCCGCCTCGGCGGTGGAGCGCAAGCCGGTCGGATCTCGCCGCAGCGCGGCGAGCGCGAGCGGCACCTTGATGGTCGACCAGGCGACCCCGGAGCTCCAGTTCCCCAGCACCGTCATATCGCCGCCGCCGACCGGCATGACCGCGAGACCGATGCGGCCGTCCAGCCCGGACTGCAGATCAGCGAAATCCGCGGCGAACGTAATGGACTTCGGCAGCCCGAACAGGCCCGGCAAGTTCGGCGCGACCATCGAGAGACCCGGCGCCGCAGCCGGTTCGGCGGCGGGCGCCACACTCGCGGACCCCGCCGTGGGCGAACCCGCCGAGCTCACATGCACCGCGCATGCGGACGCCGCTAGTAACGTCGCCAAGGTAAAGCCCCGAGCAATGGCCTTGCGACAGGCCGGAATCGGGTCAGTAGACATACACCACCGCGTTCTCACCACCGATGCAGGTGACCAATTTCCCTGTCGCCGTGCAGTTCATCGTGTACGCCCGATTTGTTACCGGGCTGACAACCACCACACTACTTGCCGAACCCGGCCGGCCCGAAGTCGCCTCGGCATATGCCTGGCGAACCTGTTCCGCGAAAGGGCAACTGGTAACAGTGGATCCGATCGCGGAGCCGGTGTAACCGTTGAGCGCCGGATAGACCAGTGGACAGGGAGTCGAACCCGCCGGCAGCTGGACGGTGGTCTGCGCCGGGGGAGCGGTCGAGGCCTTCGGTCCCGACAGCGGCACGGTGATGCTCGGATTGCCCTGCGTCACAGCCGGACTCGATGAGTCGCTGCGGGAATGGTCCAGAACCTGCCAGCCCACCGCACCGGCGATCGCGGCAATGGCGACCACCAGCACGCCGATCGATATCGGCGCCGCCATCGATTTGCGGCGCGGCCGGTAGGACGGCGCGGGCTCCGGATCCACCCGGGGATGATCCGAGGTCGGGTACAGCGAGGGATCGGGCGTGGGCGCATACGGGAAATCCGGCTGCTGCGGCGCACCGTAGCCCCATACCGGCTGCTGCGCCTGCGCCTGTGGCTGCTGCGCGCTCTGCGGCAGCGGCTGATAGTGGAAATCGCTGACCCGCACCCGGGTCGGGTCCGAGGGCAGGATGACCGGCAGATCCGAGGTGCCCGGTCCCTCCTCGGGCGGTGGGAAGGCGCCGGTGGTGTACACCGGGTAGCCGCCGGAATTCGATTGCACCACGGTCGGATCCGAGCTGCGGACGGACGGCAGCACGGTGGTGGGCGCGGCGGGCGGCGGGGTGGGGGTCAGCGTGCCGGGCGCGGCGGGGGGCACCACACGGCCGGGCTGCAGGATCTCCGTCGGCGCGGCCTGCACCGGACCGCCGGCGAGGGCGGTGCGGGCGGCCCGGGCGAATTCACCCGCCGTGAGATAGCGGCTACCCGGATCCTTGGCCAGCGCCCGCGCCAGCACATCGTCGAGCGCGGCCGGAATCCCGGAGTGCTGCAGGCTCGGTCGCGGCGGCGCTTCGGAAAGATGGCCGCGGATGAGCACACTCATATTGGTCGCCGGGAACGGCTTGTTGCCGGTGAGGCATTCGTGCAGCACACAGCCGAGCGAGTACAGATCGGCGCGCCCGGTCACCGGCCCGGAGTCGTCGAAGCGCTCCGGAGCCATATACGCGTACGAGCCGACGGCGGTGCCCGCCATGGTGATACCGGTCTCGCCCTCGGTACGGGCGATGCCGAAGTCGGCGAGATATGCGAAATCCGCATCGGTCACCAGAATATTGGCCGGCTTCACATCGCGGTGCACCAGACCCGAGTAGTGCGCCGCGTCCAGGGCCGCGGCAATCTGCTCGACAATCCCGACCGCGCGCTGCGGCGGCAGCGCGCCCTGGGTGTTCAGCAGACTGCGCAGATCCTGTCCGCGCACCAGCCGCATATCGATATAGAGCTGACCGTCGTACTCGCCCCAATCGTGGATCGGGATGATGTGCGGTTCGGCCAGCCGCGCCGCCGCCTGCGATTCGCGACGGAAACGTTCCTGGTAGGAGGGGTCTTTCGCGAGTTCGGCGGGGAGCAGTTTGACGGCGACGACACGATCCTTGGAGGTGTCGTAGGCCTCGTAGACCTCCCCCATGCCGCCTCTGCCCAGCAACGAGCGCAACTCGTACGGCCCGAATCTGCTGCCGGCCCGCGATGGCGGTGCTTGCACGCCGTCCAACCTCCAACTCCCTGGGCCGGATGCGATGACTGTTTCCGCACCTCACCCCTCAAGAGTTGGATTCTCCGGGTGCAACCACACCGTGGTCAAACGCGAACACGATCGCCGCGGCCCGATCGCGCAGGCCGAGCTTCCCGAAAATGTGCCCCACGTGGCTTTTTACGGTTACCTCCGAGATACCGAGGGCGCGTGCGATCTCCGTGTTGACACGCCCCTTGGCAATGAGCTCGAGCACCTCGAGTTCGCGTGCGGTCAATTCGGTGAGGCGGCTGTCGGCCGGGGCCGGTGTCGGACGTGCCGACCGGTATGCCGTCAGCACTCGCGGAGTGACCGACGGATCCAGCCAGGAGCCGCCCAGCGCCACGGTGCGCACCGCGCGGATCAGATCCTCGGCGGGGGAATCCTTGAGCAGGAATCCCGCCGCGCCCGCGCGTAATGCGCCTGATAGCAATTGATCATCATCGAAGGTGGTGAGCACCAGCACCGGCGGTGCGTCGGGGCGGCCCCGCAGCGTGCGGGTGGCCTCGATACCGCCGATGCGCTTCATTCGCAGATCCATCAGCACCACGTCCGGGCGGTGCGCGCTGACCGCGGCCGGCACCTCATCGCCGTCGGCGCATTCGCTCACCGCGAAACCGTCACGGCGGCGCAGAATTCGGCGCAGGCCGCCGCGCACCAGCTCCTGATCGTCGACCACCAGCACGTCGATGAGCTGCTCGTCCGGCTGGGAGGTCACATACTCTCCTGAATATCGTTGGACGCCAGGGGATTCGGGCGGTCGTAGATCTTGCGGGTCACCGAATGCAGCGCGGTGCGCAGCGAATCCTCCGCTGCCACAGCCATACACGCCACGGCCCCGGCCATCGGGATGTGCGCGACCACCTGCCAGCCCTCGTCGACCGGTCCGGACGAGAGCGTGCCCCCGAGCAGATCGGCCCGCTGGCGCATACCGGAGATCCCCATCCCGCGCCCCGGTCGTGCCGCGGCGCCCGCGGGCAGGGTATTGGTCACCGTCACGGTGATATCCCTGGTGCGCAGGACGATTCGCAGCCGAGCCGTCGCGCCCGGTGCGTGCTTGGCGATATTGGCCAGCGATTCCTGGCTGATGCGGTACAGCGCCAGACCCACACCCGCCGTGATGCCGGAGCGATCGCCGTCGAGGCTGTACTCCACCGGCATACCGGCACGGACGAAATCGGCTACCAGATCGTCGATATCGTCCAGGTCGGGTTCCGGAGCCTGCGGCGTCGGCAACTGACCGAGCAGTCCCACGGTGCGCCGAATATCGGCCATGGCCTGGCGGCCCAGGCGCTCGGCATCGGTGAGCGCCTCCACCGCATCGTCCACATCGCGATCGGTTTGCAACGCATGGCGGGCGGCGGTCACATGCAGCAGGGTGATGCTGAGCGAATGCGCGATGACATCGTGGACCTCGCGGGCAATGCGGCGGCGCTCCTCATCGGCGGCCCGCACCGCGCGGATCTCCTGCGATTCCCGCTCCTGATACAGGTAGCGGCGCTGGTAGTTCAGCATCTGGCCGGTCATCCAACCGCAGGTCACCGCGAAGATCCAGATCGGCGCGCCGATATCCAGATGTCCGATGGACTCGAAGAAGAGCAGTTCCGCGATCATGGCGCAGGCCACCGGGATACTCGCGATCAGCGGCGCGATGGCCGCGATCTCCCCGGCCGCGGCGATCACCACGAACGGCGCGGAATCGGTCGGCACCGGCTGGGCCAGGAACAGGGCCTCGGCGGTCATGGTGAAAGCGGCGATCAGCAGCGGTTTCGGAACCACGCCGAAGAACGCGTACAGCGGCCCGGTGCTGTAGGTCAGGGCGAGCGCCAGAATCGGCACGAGGCTCGGCCAATAGCCGTGACCGTATCGCTGGATGACCGAGAGGGCGGCGACGGTGAGCAGCACGATATCGATGAGCACGACCACATTGGCCGGATAGCCGAACTGCTCGGCATTGCGCCGGAACTCGGCGACCGGATTGCGCACGAAGGCCCGGATCCGCTGTCCGCTCGCTCGCGCCCAGTCCCGCGTATCCCGCAGCGTCCGCCCGACTGCCGCGGGGGTGGCGCTGGTCACGTTCATTCTGCAAGGCTAGTGGCCGAATTGGACGGCGTACATCGTTCGGCGGCAGGGGCCCGGCTCCTACCGGGGTAGGAGGTCAAGTCGCGTCCGCGGCACGAAGACAGGGCGGCGCGGGCTCTCGTAGCGTCTGGAGTAACTGGTACCGGACCCGTACACCACCGGCCGGGCCACTACGAAAGGTTGGGGGCCATGTCCTGGGCAGACCTGCATGCTCGCACCGACATCCTGCACACCGTCCTGGATCGGGCGGCGCGGAATCCCGCTGATGCCACGCTGTTCGACGAGCTACCCGAGATGGAGCGGCTCTTCGGCAGCCGGGACGGCGTCCTGCTCGCGCTGCGGAACCGCTGGGAGAACCATTTGAATGTGAAGCTGGACAACGCACTGGCACAGGGCAAGTCGGCGGTCGAGGTGTATCTCGAACTCGCCGGTGAGCAACCCGCGCTGCGCGCGATCCTGGACACCTACGACACCGATCACCTCTTCATCCGTCCGCGTCCGCGGGCACTGGCTCGCTGATCCACGAGGGGAACCACCATGCTGGAATTGACCGACGTCACGAAGGAATACCGGGTAGGCGGGCAGGCCGTGCGGGCGCTGGACGGCATCAGCCTGCGCATCGAACCGGGGGAGTTCACCGCCATCATCGGGCCTTCCGGGTCGGGCAAATCCACACTGCTGCATCTGCTCGGGGCGCTGGACTCCCCGGACACCGGGTCGATTCGGTTCCAGGACAGGGAGATCGGCGATCTGGACGATGACAGTCAATCCGAATTCCGGCGGCATCAGGTGGGTTTCATCTTCCAGTTCTTCAATCTGCTGCCCACTCTGACCGCCTGGGAGAACGTCGCCATTCCGAAGCTGTTGGACGGCACCGGATTGCGCAAGGCCAAGCCGCGGGCGCTGGAGCTGCTCGATCTGGTCGGCCTGGCCGATCGCGCCGAGCACCGGCCCGCGGAACTGTCCGGCGGTCAGATGCAGCGGGTCGCGGTGGCGCGGGCGCTCATTATGGATCCGCCGCTCATTCTCGCCGACGAACCCACCGGCAATCTCGATTCCAAAACCGGCGCCGCCATATTGCAGCTGCTCGGCGATATCACCCGCGCCGGCAATTCGGTGGTCATGGTGACCCACGATATGGGTGCGGTGCGCTACTGCGATCGGGTGATCACCCTGCGGGACGGGCAGATCGGCTCCATCGAGAAGGTGGAGCGTGATGACAACGGCGAGGTGCGGACCACGCCGGTGGGCTTCGGCTCCGACGGTGAAACAGCCGTGGCGGCCGAGGGCAGCGCCGACGACGCCGGTGTGGTGCGCGCATGATCCAGGCGAGCTGGGATCGACTGCGGCTGTTCAACATCGGTGAATTGCTCGCACACCGCGGTCGCACCATCATGTCCATGGTCGTGATGGGAATCTCCGCGGGACTGCTGGTTTCGGTGTTCAGCATTTCCGGCTCCATCACCGGTTCGGTGGACAAGCTCACGCACAGCCTCGGCGGCAATGCGGCGCTGGAGGTCAGCGGCATTACCGATGCCGGATTCGATCAGGCGCTGCTGCCGCAGATCAGAGCCGTCCCGGGGGTCGGCACCGCGGTGCCCATGCTGCGCGAATCCATTGGCGCGGACGCGAATCGGGCGATGCTCATCGGCGCGGACGCGAGTGTGTCGAAGCTCGGCAGCGATCTGGGCGGGGCGCTGCAGGATCAGGCGAGCAAGCTGCTCAATGTGTCCAACGGCGTCCTCGTCGGCTCCGCCATGGGGCATAAAGAGGGAGAGCAGATCCAGCTCGGGTCCGTCACCGCGACGGTGGCCGGGGTGCTCGACGAATCCACCTCCAAGCGGCTCAACTCCGGGCATATCGTGATCGCCCTGCTGCCGGTGGCGCAGAAGATCGCCGATCGGGCCGGGCGGCTGGACTCCATCCAGATCATTCCCGCCGCGAAAACCGATGTGGAGCAATTGCGTTCGGACCTGACCAAGCTGGTCGCGGGCCATGCGGTGGTCGCCGATCCGGACCTGCGCACCGCGCAGGCCGGCGGATCACTGCAGCTGGTGAAGTATTCGACGCTGGCCTCGTCCGCGGCGGCGCTCATCGTCTCGTCGTTCCTCATCTACAACGCCATGAGTATGGCTGTGGCGCAACGCCGTCCGATGCTGTCGCTCTTGCGGGCCATCGGCGGCAGGCGCGGACCCGTGGTGCGCGGACTGCTCGCCGAGGCGGCCATACTCGGACTGTTCGGCGGATTCGTGGGTTCGCTCGTCGGAATTGTCATGGGCCGCATCGCCATCGGTAGGCTCCCGGCCGCCATCGTGCAGTCGGTGGAGGCGCGCACCGAATACGAGGTGCCCGGCTATGCGATTCCGGTGGCCGTGGCCGCCTGTGTGCTGGCCAGCGTCATCGCCGCGGCCATCGCGGCCCGGCAGGTGTACAAGGTCGCACCCATCGAGGCGCTGGCTCCCGTCGGGACCTCCACCTCCGATGAGGTGAGCCCGCTGCTCAAATGGGGTTCGCTGGTGGTCGGCGCGGCCATGGTCGGCGCGGGGGTCGTGGTCGCCGACGCCGATCTCGGGCGCCTGTCGCTGGTCTCCATCTCGCTCGCCATCGCCGGGGCGGTTGTCCTGTGCTTCTCCGCCACCGGTCCCATCGTGCGGGTAATCGCGGCGGTGGCACGGCTTTTCGGCGCACCGGGCGCGCTCGGCGCGACCACCATCGAACGCGCGCCGCGCCGGGTGTGGGCCACCACCATGACCGTCATGATCGGCATCGCCGCCATCGTGGCCATGGGCAATGCCTCCCGCAATATGGTCGACGCGGCGGCGCAGACCTTCCAGGGTCTCGGCCGCACAGACGTTTTCGTCAGCGCGACCGCCATGGAGCAGTTCCCCACCGGTCCGCTGCTGCCTTCGGATCTGAAGGCCAAGCTGAGCGGTATTCCGGGCATCGGCGATATCGGTTCGGCCCAAATGGCTTTCGCCACCCTGGGGCGCGGCCGCGTCATGCTGCAGGGCTACGAGGGCGGTGTGGCCCGCAGTTCGGCGCTGGATGGCACGAGCCGGCAGGATCTGGACCGCATGGCAGCCGGGCAGGGCATTGTCATATCTCGCGATGTGGCCCGCTCGCTCGGTGTCAGCGAGGGTTCCGGCGTGGATCTGCCGACACCGACCGGGGTGCACCATGTGACGGTATTGCGGGTGGTGCCGTACTTCTCCGCCATCGCGGGCGTGGTCGTACTGGATCTGAATATTCTGCGGCAGTGGTATCAGCGGCCCGGCGAGACCATTATCGGTATCGACTTCGCGCCGAATGCCGATCACGAGGCCGTTTTCAATGCCATCCGCGCCGCGGTCCCCGCGCAATTGCATGTTGTCACCGGTGAGCAGGCGGTGACCGCCATCTCCAGCAGTGTCCGGCAGGGGATGTCCATCAGCAGCGCGATTCTCTGGATCGTGGTGCTGGTCTCCACGGTCGCGCTGCTGAACACCCTGATGCTCTCGGTGCTGGAACGCCGCCGGGAACTAGGCGTCCTGCGCGCCATGGGCACCAGTCGGCGCTTCCTGCTGCGCACCGTCCTCACCGAGGCGGCGGGTATCGGAGTGACCGGCGCCGCACTGGGTCTCGCGGTGGGTTCGGCCACGCACTATCTGGCCACGGTGGCCCTCGGGCACGCGATCTCCATCGATATCCGCTATCAACCCAGTCCGCTGCTGCTGGTCTACGCCATCGTGGCGCTGGCATTGTCGCTGCTCGGCTCCATCCCGCCCGCGCTGCGCGCCGCCCACCTCCCCATCGTGGAGGCCATTGCCGCCGACTGAATAGGATGGTGGCCATGAGCGCAGCCACGGTCGACTTGATGGACTACACCGACGTCATCAGCCGGTACGAGCCGGTGCTGGGTATGGAGGTGCACGTCGAGCTGGGTACCGCGACCAAGATGTTCTGCGGATGCCCGACCGAATTCGGCGCCGAGCCCAACACCCAGGTGTGTCCGGTGTGTTTGGGCCTGCCCGGATCGCTGCCGGTGGTGAACGAGAAGGCCGTCGAATCGGCCATTCGGATCGGCCTCGCGCTGAACTGCTCGATCACCCCGTGGGGGCGGTTCGCGCGCAAGAACTACTTCTACCCGGACCAGCCGAAGAACTACCAGATCAGCCAGTACGACGAGCCGATCGCCACCGACGGCTACCTCGATGTGATCCTCGACGACGGTGCGGTCTTCCGCGTGGAGATCGAGCGCGCGCATATGGAGGAGGACACCGGTAAGTCGCTGCACGTCGGCGGCGCGACCGGTCGCATCGTCGGCGCCTCGCACTCGCTGCTGGACTACAACCGCGCGGGCGTGCCGCTCATCGAGATCGTCACCAAGACGATTACGGGCGCGGGGGAGCGGGCGCCGGAGGTGGCGCGCGCCTATGTCACCGCGCTGCGTGAGGTGCTCAAATCGCTGAACGTCTCCGATGTGAAGATGGAACAGGGTTCGCTGCGCTGCGACGCCAATGTTTCGCTGATGCCCAAGGGCGCCAAGGTATTCGGCACCCGCACCGAGACCAAGAACGTGAACTCGCTCAAGAGCGTCGAGATCGCGGTGCGCTACGAGATGCGCCGCCAGGCCGCGGTGCTGACCGCCGGCGGCGAGATCATCCAGGAGACCCGGCACTTCCACGAGGTCGACGGCTCCACCTCCTCCGGCCGGGTCAAGGAGACCGCCGAGGACTACCGCTACTTCCCGGAGCCGGACCTCGAGCCCGTCGCGCCGGACGCCGCCTGGGTCGAGGAGCTGCGCGGCACCATTCCGGAGTACCCGTGGCTGCGCCGCGCGCGCATTCAGGCCGATTGGGAACTCTCCGATGAGGTGTTCCGCGATCTGGTCAATGCCGGTGCGCTGGATCTGATCATCGCGACGGTCGATGCCGGGGCCTCCGTCAACGAGGCGCGTTCCTGGTGGGTGTCCTACCTGACCGAGAAGGCCAAGGAGCGTGAGATCGCGCTCGACGAACTGCCGATCACCCCGAAGCAGGTCGCCGAGGTGGCCGGGCTGGTCGAGGCCAAGACCATCAACAACAAGAGCGCCAAGCAGGTTGTCGACCTCGTGCTCGCCGGCGAGGGTGAGCCCGCCGCGATCGTCGAGGCCAAGGGCCTGGGCATGGTCAGCGACGATTCGGCGCTGCAGAGCGAGGTGGACAAGGCGCTCGAGGCCAATCCGGCCATTGCCGAGAAGATCCGCTCCGGCAAGATCCAGGCCGCGGGCAAGGTGGTCGGCGATGTCATGAAGGCCACCCGGGGCCAGGCCGATGCCGCGCGGGTGCGCGAACTCGTGCTGGCGGCCTGCGGCGTCTCCGAATAAGAACTGCGACAACGCCAATGGCGCACGGCTATGCCGTGCGCCATTGTCAGTTCGGGCTGATCACTTCAGTTCGCCGAAGAATTGGCGGACGTCGGTGGTGAACAGGTCCGGCGCCTCCATGGCCGCGAAGTGGCCGCCGCGGTCGAATTCCGACCAGTGCACGATATTGTTGCCGTACTCGCCGAAACGGCGAATCGCGATGTCCTGTGCGAAGACCGCGACGCCGACGGGGGTCGGGGAGCGTTCCGCCTTCCAGCCCTGGACGTGCATGTTCTCGTAGTAGAGCCGCGCGGCCGAGCCCGCGGTGCCGGTGAGCCAGTACAGCATCACATTGGTGAGCAGCCGGTCCCGGTCGATGGCCTGCTCCGGCAGGTCGTTCGAGGGGAAGGTCCACTCCTTGAACTTCTCCATGATCCAGGCCAGCTGCCCGATGGGGGAGTCGACCAGGCTGTAGGCAATGGTCTGCGGCTTGGTGGCCTGAATCTTGAAGTAGCCGTTGTCATCACCGTTGAAATGGGCCAGCCGCTCGAGTCGCGCCTGCTCGGATTCGGTGAGGGTGGCGCGCTCCTCCTCGGACACCTTCCCGAACGGGATGAATCCGAAGGTCGCCGCATTGAGGTGAACTCCCGCAACGTGTTCGGCGTCGATCTTGCCGAGCTCCGCAGAGACGAACGCGCCCATATCGCCGCCCTGCACGCCGTAGCGCTCATAACCCAGGCGTCGCATCAACTCTGCCCACGCCGCCGCGATACGGCCTGTGTTCCAGCCCTTTTCGGTGGTCGGTCCGGAGAAGCCGAAACCGGGCAGCGCGGGAATCACCACGTGGAAGGCGCTCGCCGGATCACCGCCGTGCGCCACCGGATCGGTGAGCGGGCCGATCACGTCGAGGAATTCGACCATCGAACCCGGCCAGCCGTGCGTGAGGATGAGCGGCATCGCCTCCGGCTCCGCCGAGCGAATGTGCACGAAATGCACGTTCTGGCCGTCGATTTCGGTAGTGAACTGCGGCAGTTCGTTCAGCTCCGCCTCATGGCGGCGCCAGTCGTAGCCGGTGCGCCAGTACTCGGCGAGCTCCCGGACGTAGTCGAGGGGAATCCCGTACTCCCAGCCGACGCCGGGCAGCTCGTCGGGCCAGCGGGCGCCGGCCAGCCGGTTGCCCAGATCATCCAGATCGGACTGGGCGATATCGATACGGAAGGGGGTGATGGCCTCGTTGTTCATGGTTATAACGGTAGAAGGACTATAGGACACCTTCGGTCCTATAGTCCTGGCAGACTGCCGGATATGAAAGAAACTTCCGGGCGACTGCTGCGGCTGCTCGGTCTCCTGCAGATGCGGCGCGAATGGTCCGGGCAGGAGCTGGCAGATCGGCTGGGCATCACCACGCGCACGGTGCGGCGCGATATCGACAAGTTGCGTGAGCTCGACTATCCGGTGCAGGCATCGAAGGGCATTACCGGCGGCTACCGGCTCGGGTCGGGTGCGCAACTGCCGCCGCTGCTGCTCGACGATGAGGAGGCGGTGGCCATCGCCATCGCGCTGCGCACCGCGACCGGGAGCGGAGTGGCGGGGCAGGGCGAAACGGCGCTGCGCGCGCTTGTGAAGCTGGAGCAGGTGCTGCCCAATCGATTGCGTAATCGACTGGAGGCCTTGCAGATTGCCACGGTGTACGCGCCGGGCAGAGGCCCGACGGTGGACCCCGAAACGCTCAGCGTGATCGCCACGGCCTGTCGTGATGAACAGCAGCTGCGATTCCGCTACGGCGACTCCGAGACCGTCCGCACCGTCGAACCGCATCAGGTGGTGACCTGGGGCCGCCGCTGGTATCTGGTGGCCTGGGACCTCGGTCGCGACGACTGGCGCACCTTCCGGGTGGATCGCATGCAGCCGAAAGTGCCTGCGGGACCGCGCTTCACACCCCGGGAACTCCCCGGCGGCGATGCCGCCGCCTTCGTCGCAGGTGGCATTGCCCAGCGCTGGCCCTATCAGGCCACGGTCCGACTGCACACCTCCGCCGATTCCGAACCGGCACGCCTGTCGGCGACCTACGGCCGCATCGAACCCGTCGACAATCGTAGCTGTCTATTGCACATCGGCGCGGACGATGCGCGCGCACTCGTCTTCCTGCTCGGCGCGATCACCGTCGATTTCGAGGTGATCGAAGCGCCCGAGCTGTCCCGCGAACTCCGTTCTGCCGCAGCACGTTTCAATGCTGCGGCCGACTCTGATCAATGAGCGCGCGGCCGGGGTGTAGTCAGCCTGCGGTCACGAGTTACCCCGTCATCGCGGCGCGAGCCACCGCATAACCCCGCGCGCCTTTCAGCCGGGGCCAGCGGAAACACAGTGGCGCACTACCGATGCAGATCCCGGCCGAAAGCATGCCGGGATGGCGGGGCGCCGATCTAGTCCGGTCCGCCGCCCTGGCCGGCGGACGGCGGCGGGATGCGGACGACGCGATCGTCGTACTGGTTGGGCTGGCCGCCGTCGGATTTGTTCACCGTCGAGGACCAGATGCTGCCGTCGCCGCCGATCGAGGCGCCGTCGAGCCGCCCGTACTTGTCCTGTGCCAGCAGCGTCGGGGACGCGGTGACGGCGTGAGTTGTCTTGTCGGCCTTCGCGATTGCCAGGGCCTTCTGGTTGGTGAGGGCAATGGCCACGCCGTCGGTGGCGGCGGCGCAACCGGCCACACCCGGATGATCGGGCCAGCTCCAGGCCTTGGTGGCGGTGCCGTCGGGCGCGACGCGCTGCAGACGATCCTCGGTGGCGGTGCGGTCGGTGATCCAGATGGAATCCTGGTGGTCCGAGCACACGCCGCCCGCGACGCCGATACCGGCGAGCATGACCTGCGCGGTGGCGCCCGGCGCGGGTGAGTTGACGCTCAGCAGTTTTCCGGCCCAGGAACCATTGTCGGCCGCCGACGAGGGGTTGCCCGCATCGCCGGTGAGCACCAGCATCTTGTCGGCGGTGTGGAAGTCGAGGGCGCCGCGATTACCGTTGGCGCCCTTCGGGATTCCGGTGAGAATCGGCTTGGGCGCGCCGCCGTCGGTGGATACGCGCACCACCCGGTTATCGCTGCCGGTGGTGATGTACGCGTAGATCAGGCCGTCCTCGGCGAAACTGGGGGACAGCGCCAGCGCGGTGAGACCGCCGTCGCCGGTCGCGTCCACATCGAGATGGGCGATCTCCACCGGCGCGGGCGGAACGCCCTCATCGGTGGCGACCACCTTCAGAATCCGCCCGGTCAGCCGTTCCGCGACCAGTCCGCTGGTGCCGTCCGGCAGGGTGACCACGCCGCCGGTGGTATCCAGGCATGAGATGACCACGGCCGGATCGGGATCCACACACGGCAGATCCGGCCGCTTCGCCGAACTGCTCGGCGCATTCGGCTTGGTACTGCCCTGATCGGCATCCTGCCAGTTCGGCTCGGTGGTGAACGGCGTCGAAGCACGATCGTCGAACCGTGCACAGCCGGAGAGCAGCATGACGCCGAGCATCGCGCCCACCACGATTCTCCGTGCGCCCACCCCGAACCGGCCCGCGGCAACCCAACTCATGGTGCAGACGTTACGGAAAACCCGGCGCGGATGTGCGGACGGGGTCGCTGACCACCCCGGCGCACCGCGAACTGGACATCGGACACGCCCGCGACTGTCGTGTCTCCGGCGCTCTCGCCGCATACTCTGACCCGCGTGACCGAGAAGCCGAACGAGCCCTCCGCCGACGCGCCGGGCAGCATCCCGCCCGGATCGCCACGGACGACGGGTGAGCCGGTGCGCAGCCCCTACGATTCGCCGACCGAGCAGTTCACGACCTCCAGTGTGAAAGCCGATCTCACCAAGGATCTGCCGCGCACCGACGAGGAGCTCGGCCTGGATCCGGAAGTGCCGCTGTACACGGAGGTGAAGGAGGCCATCGCCGCCGGCCCGACGCCCCCGGCAGCCGGCAACGGCGTGCCTGCCGCCGACGACACCGCGCCCACCTACGCCTTCGCCAGCATTCCGCCCGCACCCAACGGCGGCGCCGAGCCCACCACCCGTATCCGCCGGCGCGACGACCGCCGCGGCACGCTGGACCTCGGACTGCTGCTGTTGCGCTTGGTCATCGGCGGCACCTTCGTCTACCACGGACTGCAGAAGGCGGCGGGCTGGTTCCACGGCCCCGGCTACGACGGCATCCGCACCTCCATGGAGCACGGCGGCTGGAAGCATGCCGATTTCGCCGCACCCATGCTGATCGCCGGTGAGCTCGGCGGCGGCATCCTGGTGGCTGTCGGACTCGCGACGCCGCTGGCCGCCGGAGCCGTGCTCGCGGTGATTCTGGACGCCTGGATGTGGAAGCAGGGCATGGTCGCCGGGTTCCAGTACAAGGCGGGCACGGGTGTGGAGCTGGAATCCATTCTCGCGGGCGGCGCGGCCGCCATCATGCTCACCGGCCCCGGCCGCCTCTCGCTCGACCGCAATCGCGGCTGGGCGACCAGACCGTTCCTCGGCTCTCTCGCAGCGCTGGTCGCCGCGGTTGCCGCCGCGATCCTCACCTACATCTACCTGCACGGCGGCAATCCCCTGGAAGGCATCCGCCCCTTCAACTGACCTCGCCCGAAAAGCCAGGTGGCCCGGAGCGATCCACTGGATCGTCCGGGCCACTTGCCGTTTGCGCAGACTCGCGTGGATTCGCTTCTCCGGTGGGAGCGGACTAGGCGAATCCCTCCCCGCGGTGGGCGGGAGCCACGCCCCCGCCGAGCTTCACCACTGAGTGGCGTTGAAGCGCTCCCACTCCTGGAAGGTCTCCTGGTGTAGTCGCAATACCTGCCCGGACTTCGCATCGATCTGCTCGTTCAAAAAGGAACGGTGAGCGGCGATCGCGGCGGCGTCGGCGGGCGAGGCCATGAACTCCGTGCTGCCCAGTTCGCGAGACTGTGCGGCGAGCTCCTCGGCCTCGGCCAGCAGTACCTTCGCCTGGGCCTTGCGGTAATCGCAACGCTCCAGCATCGAGGAGTACTCGGCCAGCATCGTGTCGGCCTTGCCGACATATTCGATTGTCATTCCCTCTGATCTTTCTTACGGCACCCGCCGCACAGCACCCTTGTCGGCCGAGGTCGCCAGCGCGGCATACGCGCGCAGCGCGGTGGTTACCGAGCGCTCGCGATTCACGGGCTGCCAAGGCCGTTCTGACGCTTCCATTTTCACGCGTCGCTCCGCGAGAACCTCATCGGGGACCAGCAATTCGAGCGCGCGGGTGTGCACATCGATGCGAATGCGGTCACCGTTCTCGATCAGGCCGATGCCGCCGCCACTGGCCGCCTCCGGCGAAATGTGGCCGATGGACAGGCCCGATGTGCCGCCGGAGAAGCGGCCGTCGGTGATGAGCGCGCAGACCTTGCCCAGACCCGTGCCCTTCAGGAACGAGGTGGGGTGCAGCATTTCCTGCATGCCGGGACCGCCCGAGGGACCCTCGTAGCGGATCACGATCACATCGCCCGGCTGGATCTTCTTATTGAGGATGAGCGAGACCGCCTCCTCCTGGGATTCGACCACCACGGCCGGACCCTCGAAGGTGTACAGATCCTCGTCGATGCCCGCGGTCTTGAGGATCGCGCCGTCCGGTGCGATATTGCCGCGCAGCACGCACAGCCCGCCCTCGACGGTGTAGGCGTGCGCCAGATCGCGGATGCAGCCGCCCTCGGCATCGGTATCGAGGGAGGACCAGCGGTTCTCGGTGGAGAACGGCTCGATGGTGCGCACGCCGCCGGGCGCGGCGTGGAACAGCTCGATGGCCTCGTCGGAAGCCTTGCCGGAGCGGATATCCCAGGTGTCGAGCCAGTCCTCGAAGGAGGCGCTGTGCACATTGGTGACATCGGTTTCCAGCAGGCCGGCGCGGCGCAGCTCGCCCATGATGGCCGGAATGCCACCGGCGCGGTGCACATCCTCCATGTGGTAATCGGAGTTGGGGGAGACCTTCGACAGGCAGGGCACCCGGCGGGAGATCTCGTCGATGGTCTGCAGATCGAAGTCGATCTCACCCTCCTGCGCGGCGGCGAGGGTGTGCAGCACGGTATTGGTGGAACCGCCCATGGCCACGTCCAGCGCCATCGCATTGCGGAAAGCCTTGGCGGTGGCCACATTCCGCGGCAACACCGAGGCGTCGTCATCGCGGTACCAGCGGGTGGCGATATCCACGATGACCTGCCCGGCGCGGGTGAACAGCGCGCGGCGCGCGGCATGGGTGGCCAGCGTGGAGCCATTGCCGGGCAGCGCCAGACCCAGGGCCTCGGTGAGGCAGTTCATGGAGTTCGCGGTGAACATGCCCGAGCAGGAACCACAGGTCGGACAGGCGCTGCGCTCGACCTCGTCCAGGCCCGCATCGCTGACGGCCTGCGAGGCGCTGGCGGCGATGGCGGTGATGAGGTCGGTCGGCGCCTGCGCCACACCGCCCACGACGACGGCCTTACCGGCCTCCATCGGACCGCCGGAGACGAAGACGGCCGGAATGTTCAGCCGCATGGCCGCATTGAGCATGCCGGGAGTGATCTTGTCGCAGTTGGAGATACACACCAGTGCGTCGGCGGTGTGCGCATTCGCCATGTACTCGACCGAATCGGCGATGATCTCGCGCGAGGGCAGCGAGTACAGCATGCCGCCGTGACCCATGGCGATGCCGTCGTCCACCGCGATGGTGTGGAACTCGCGCGGTACGCCGCCCGCCGCCCAAATCGCCTCGGCCACAATCTCGCCGACGTTCTTCAGATGAACATGGCCGGGTACGAACTGCGTGTACGAGTTCGCGATGGCGATGATCGGCTTACCGAAATCGGAGTCGGTCATACCGGTCGCACGCCAGAGGGCGCGAGCGCCCGCGGCATTGCGTCCGGCGGTGGTGGTACGTGAGCGAAGCGGTGGCATGGGGTCCTCGGGGTCTCGTCGCAGGGGGCTGGTCGGCGACTTCGCCGATAACTTTCGGCGGGTCCCAACGTTACTCCCGCGCCTGCTGATCCCCGTCGGCGGCCGAAACCTCGCACCCCGACACGCGGGAGGCCGGAGCCCTCGGCCCTCAGGGCTTCGGGTTCTCCGGCTGCGCGGACTCGGACTCGGTTGCCACAGCGTCGGTCTCGGTTGCCACGGCGTCGGTCTCGGGCGCTGCGCTCGCCTCGGCGGTGGCGGCGCTCGCCTCGGCGGCAGTCTCGTCGGTATCGCTGCCGTCGGCCGCGTCCGCGTCCTCGGGTCCGATGAACGGATCCGGAATTCGCCCGCCGGATGCTGCGACCAGATCCGCCAGCCGGTCGTAGCCGACCGCGGGCAGCCGCACATCCGAATCATCGGCGAGGTGCAGCTGCAGGTACCCGCGCTTCGGTATGCGCAGACCCTTCACCTCGGACCAGTCGATGTGCCGGCTGGAGAACATGCTGCGCGCATCGATCCCCGACTCCGACACCGTGGTCCGGGTGCGTTCGATCCATACGGCCACGGCAACCGGTATGGCGAACAACACCCAGAGTCCCGCGGGCCACCCGAAGAACGGGAAAGCAGCGCAGAACAGCAGGAGGAACACCCCGATATGCGCGAGCCGGGGGATCCGGATCACGCGACCCGTGTCCGATCCGGAGTCGGGCGTGTGGGACGATCGAGCTGGTGGCACGGACTGATGCGGTGATGACACACCCCCATCCTCGCATTGTGTTGAACGAACCCGAACAACCGCTCTGTCTCACATAATGAGACACACATGGTCAGATGTTTGACTCAGCGGCTCATGCGCACTTACCGTCGGACGCGTGAATCGAATCGAGTTGCTCGTAATCGGCCGGCGCGTCCAGCGCTGAGCCGACGACTATAGGTCTATTACGTCAGCTCGCAGCTGCGACGCGCCACCCTCGAACAGCCCCTGGCTGTCGAGGGCTTTTTTGTGTTCAGGCAAGTCCATGGACTGGAACGACAAGCAGTAAGGAACCAAGACGGTGAGCGCACCTACCGCCCGACCCGGGCCTTCGGCCCGCAGGCCCGCGCCCTCGGCCACGCCGGCCGTGGCTCCGGCCACTACTCCGAATCGCCGCCAGGTCCCGCCCGAGCGGGTCACCGGCGCGCAGTCTGTTGTCCGCTCGCTCGAGGAGCTCGGCGTCGACACGGTTTTCGGTATTCCGGGCGGCGCGATCCTTCCCGTCTACGACCCGCTGTTCGATTCGACCAAGGTCCGCCACGTGCTGGTGCGGCATGAGCAGGGCGGCGGCCACGCGGCCACCGGTTATGCGCAGGCCACCGGCAAGGTCGGTGTGTGCATGGCCACGTCCGGCCCCGGCGCGACCAACCTGGTGACCCCGATCGCGGACGCCCAGATGGATTCGGTGCCGCTGGTGGCCATCACCGGCCAGGTCGGGCGCAGCCTGATCGGCACCGACGCCTTCCAGGAAGCCGATATCTCCGGCATCACCATGGCGTGTACCAAGCACAACTTCCTGGTCACCGATCCGATCGATATCCCGCGCATGCTGGCCGAGGCCTTCCATCTGGCCTCCTCCGGCCGCCCGGGCGCGGTCCTGGTCGATATCCCGAAGGATGTGCTGCAGGCGCAGACCACCTTCAGCTGGCCGCCGGAGATGCGCCTGCCCGGGTACCGTCCGGTCACCAAGCCGCACGGCAAGCAGGTGCGCGAGGCCGCCCGCATGATCCTCGAGGCCAAGTCCCCGGTGCTCTACGTCGGCGGCGGCGTCATCAAGTCCGACGCCTCCCCGGAACTGCTGGAACTGGCCGAGCTGACCGGTATCCCGGTCGTCACCACGCTGATGGCCCGCGGCGCGTTCCCCGATACGCACACCCTGAACATGGGTATGCCCGGTATGCACGGCACCGTGGGAGCCGTTGCGGCGCTGCAGAAGTCGGACCTCATGGTTGTGCTCGGCGCGCGTTTCGACGACCGTGTCACCGGCCAGCTGGACTCCTTCGCGCCCAATGCCAAGGTCATCCACGCCGATATCGACCCGGCCGAGATCGGCAAGAACCGGCACGCGGACGTCCCGATCGTGGGCGACTGCCGTGAGGTCATCACCGAGCTCATCGAAACCCTCAAGGCCGATCCGGCCGTCGGCGAAGCGCCGCTGCTCGAGCTCGGCGCCTGGTGGACCTACCTGGACGGGATCCGCAAGGCCTACCCGCTGGGCTGGAAGACCCCGAGCGACGGTTCGCTGTCCCCGGAATTCGTCATCGAGACGCTGGGCCGGCTCGCCGGACCGGACGCCATCTACTGCGCCGGCGTCGGCCAGCACCAGATGTGGGCCGCCCAGTTCATCAAGTACGAGAAGCCGCGCACCTGGCTGAACTCCGGTGGCCTCGGCACCATGGGCTACGCGGTCCCCGCGGCCATGGGCGCCAAGATGGGCCTGCCGGACCGCGAGGTCTGGGCCATCGACGGTGACGGCTGCTTCCAGATGACCAATCAGGAACTGGCGACCTGTGCCGTCGAGGGTGTGCCGATCAAGGTCGCGCTCATCAACAACGGCAATCTCGGCATGGTCCGCCAGTGGCAGACCCTGTTCTACGAGAAGCGCTACTCGAACACCGATCTGGGCACCCACACCCTGCGCATCCCCGATTTCGTGAAGCTCGCGGAAGCCCTTGGCTGCCATGGCATCCGGGTCGAGAAGGAAGAGGATGTGGAGGCCGCGATCCTCGAGGCGCAGTCCATCAACGACCGTCCCGTGGTGATCGATTTCATCGTCGGCAAGGACGCGCAGGTGTGGCCGATGGTCGCCGCCGGCACCTCCAATGACGAGATCATGGCCGCGCGCGGCATCCGCCCGCTCTTCGATGACGATGAGGCCGTGGACGAGCCCGCCGTGATCCACGAGGCGATGCTGCACGAGAAGGCCACCCTGACTGCCCACGAAAAGGCCGCCCAGAAGGGTTCCGAGGAATGAGCACGACCCATACCCTCTCCGTGTTGGTGGAGGACAAGCCCGGCGTGCTCGCGCGCGTCGCCAGCCTGTTCTCCCGCCGCGGCTTCAATATCGAGTCGCTGGCGGTCGGCGGCACCGAGATCCCCGAGATCTCGCGCATGACCATCGTCGTGACGGTCGAGGACCTGCCGCTCGAGCAGGTCACCAAGCAGCTCAACAAGCTGATCAATGTCATCAAGATCGTGGAGCAGGACGACGACAGTTCCGTTGCCCGCGAACTGATCCTGGTGAAGGTGCGCGCTGACGCCAGCGTCCGCACCCAGGTCATCGAAGCCGTGAACCTGTTCCGCGCCAAGGTGATCGACGTGTCACCCGACGCGCTGACCATCGAGGCGACCGGGACCCGGTCCAAGCTCGACGCGCTGCTGCGCATGATGGAGCCCTACGGCATCCGTGAGATCGTGCAGTCCGGCGTCGTGGCCGTCGGCCGCGGCCCCAAGTCGATCACAGCTACCCGATAAGCGTTGCGCAACAGCGCGCGCTGATACTTCAACTAACCAAATCCGAGAAGGGAACCACCAAAGTGGCAGTCGAGATGTTCTATGACGACGATGCTGACCTGTCGATCATCCAGGGCAAGAAGGTCGCGGTCATCGGCTACGGCAGCCAGGGCCACGCCCACTCGCTGAGCCTGCGTGACTCCGGCGTCGACGTCCGCGTCGGCCTGGCCGAGGGTTCGAAGTCCCGCCCGAAGGCCGAAGAGGCCGGTCTGACCGTCGGCACTCCCGCCGAGGTCTCCGCGTGGGCCGACGTGATCATGGTCCTGGCCCCCGACACCGCCCAGGCGTCGATCTTCACCAATGACATCGAGCCCAACCTCAAGGACGGCGACGCGCTGTTCTTCGGCCACGGCCTGAACATTCACTTCGGTCTGATCAAGGCTCCGGCCAATGTCACCGTCGCCATGGTCGCCCCCAAGGGCCCGGGCCACCTGGTGCGCCGCCAGTTCGTCGACGGCAAGGGCGTTCCGGCTCTGATCGCGGTCGATCAGGACCCGACCGGCGAGGGCCAGGCCCTGGCGCTGTCCTACGCCAAGGGCATCGGCGGCACCCGCGCGGGCGTCATCAAGACCTCGTTCAAGGAAGAGACCGAGACCGACCTCTTCGGTGAGCAGGCCGTGCTCTGCGGCGGCACCGAGGAACTGGTCAAGACCGGCTTCGAGGTCATGGTCGAGGCCGGCTACGCGCCCGAGATGGCGTACTTCGAGGTGCTGCACGAGCTCAAGCTGATCGTCGACCTCATGTACGAGGGTGGCATCGCCCGCATGAACTACTCGGTCTCCGACACCGCCGAATTCGGCGGCTACCTGTCGGGCCCGCGCGTTATCGACGCCGGCACCAAGGAGCGCATGAAGGCGATCCTGTCCGACATCCAGGACGGCACCTTCGTCAAGCGCCTCGTCGCGAATGTCGAGGGCGGCAACAAGGAGCTCGAGGGCCTCCGCAAGGAGAACGCCGAGCACCCGATCGAGGTCACCGGTGCCAAGCTGCGCGGCCTGATGAGCTGGGTCGATCGCCCGATCACCGAAACCGCGTAATTTCCACGCGGATTCGCGTTCAACGGCCCGGCACCTTTCGGGGGTGCCGGGCCGTTGCGTATTTCCGGGGCTTGTTCAGCTGCTTCCGAATAGTCCGCGCGGCAGCGTGTTCCGGAGCCAGCCGTTGTCGTCCCATCGGTCGTGGCGATTGTGGTCGCGCCACCAGTCGGACTGGTTGTTGTTGCGCCACCAGTCCTGGTCGTGGTTGTTCCAGGGGTTGTTGTTCCAGGGGTCGTTGGACCAGGGATTCCGATCCCAGTGCGGCCGTGACACATCGGTGGCGCCGGCCTGGGTGGTGTCCGCTGAAGCCGTAGCGGCCAGCACCGCGATCGGAGTGACAGTGAGCGCACCCACCACGGCGATTCGAGCGAACATTCCTTGTGCGGAAGTGAATTTCGAGCTCATGGGTCCGAGTGTGCTGAGTTTCCGGCCGGAAAGATATTGATACGGACGAGATTCCGTGAGAGATCAGGGTTCCGGTGGTCCTGAAGGATGACCCGCACCCGGGTGATGTCCCCCTCGGTACGACGTAATGTCCCTCGTGATACGACAACGGCCCCGCACTTGCGGGGCCGTTCGCGACGTCTCGTATTCGACTCGGCTGCGCCGTAATTCGACTCAGTAGTGCGTGCCGCCGTCGATGCGGATCTCGGTGCCGGTGATGAACGCGCCGTCATCGGAGGCGAGCATCGCGACCACGCCGGCCACGGTGTCCGGGGAGGCGAAGCCCTGGCCGATGCCCGGGATCAGCTTCATGAACAGGCTGATATCGGCATCTTCGGGCAGGCCCGGGCCCTTGCCGTCGGTCATATCGCTGGAGATGGATCCCGGCGCCACGGCCACCACGCGCAGGCCCTGCTTGCTGTATTCGGCAGCCAGCGCGTGCGTCATGGACATGATGCCGCCCTTGGACGCGGCATACGCGGCCATGTACGGGTGCGCGAAGAACGCCGACGTCGAGGTGAAGTTCACGATGACGCCCTTGCTCGACGCGAGCAGCGCCGGCAGCGATTCGCGAATCATCAGGAACGTGCCGGTGAGGTTCACCGTGATGATCTTGTTGAAATCAGCCAGCGGCATGGTCTCGGTATGCGCCGACCGCAGAATGCCCGCCGCATTGATGAGCGCGTCCAGCCCGCCGAGGGTCTCGACCGCACTCGCGACGCCGGCCTTCACCGAATCCTCATTGCCGATATCGACCGTGACCGTGCTCAGCCGCTCACCATTGCCCTGCTCAGCAGCCTGCTTCGCAGTCTCGGCCAGCCCGGCCTCATTGATATCCGCGGCAACAACCTGCCCGCCCTCATTGAGAACCCGATGCACAGTAGCCCGGCCGATGCCCGAGCCCGCGCCGGTGATCAGTACTCGGCGATCGGTAAAACGCTCCATTGCGAACTTCTCCTCTGATGTCTTCTTCCCCCGTACCTGACACGCTACGCCCGAATGGCACAACGTGCCACACTGACATCCAAAGACTAGGATGAGTCTTGCCACCCCAACGACAAGGACGTCCAATGCCCGCCCCCGCCCCGCAGCGCCCCACCCTGGCCGAGCGCCGCAAGGCCGAAACGCGCCTGGACATAGCCCGCACCGCCGCCCGCCTCTTCGCCGAACACGGCACCGCCGACGTCACCGCCGAACAAATAGCGGAAGCCAGCGGCATAGCCCTCCGCACCTTCTACCGCTACTCGCGCACGAAGGAAGACGCCGTCGAACCAATGCTCACGACCGGCGCCCAACGCTGGTTCGAAGCAATAGCCTCCGGCCCCCGCCGGCTCCCCACGCTGGCCGACCTCGAGGCCACCGCAGTCCAATCCCTGACCATCGACGGCGGCGAAGACTTCGACCTCACCCGCGGCCTACTCCAAGCCATGGAAACCGACCCTGCCCTCCGCGCGGTGTGGCACCGCATCAATATGGAGGGCGAACGCGAATTACGCAGAGTCCTCACCGAATTGGCAGGCTCCGACGCTGACACTCTGCATCTCCGCCTCCTCGCTGCTGCAGCCGCGGGCGCGATCCGCATAGCCTTGGAACAGTGGGCAGCCGGCGACGGTAGTGAGGCGCCCGCCTCCCTCGTGGTCCGCTGCATCCGTGCCCTCGGCGTCGGGGTGTAATTCGAACTATCCGTCCGCCCAGTTTGGTTGTATCCGTTGATGAATCGGTCACTTCCTCGTA
Source organism: Nocardia sp. NBC_01327 (assembly GCF_035958815.1). NCBI lineage: Bacteria > Bacillati > Actinomycetota > Actinomycetes > Mycobacteriales > Nocardiaceae > Nocardia > Nocardia sp. NBC_01327. Next base: position 2,712,148 of record NZ_CP108383.1, read on the forward strand.
TTCGGTAACGCCACGATGTACAACGCGGATCATTCGCTAGAGTTCTCATTCGGGAGTTGTAGTTCAGGGGTGGTCATGGTCGAAGAGTGGAAGTTCGATGTTCCAACCGTCGGCACCAAGCACCTTCCGCCCGACCCCCGGTACATGGAGGCCCTGACCAGCCAGGGCTACGGATTCGAAGCCGCCGTAGCGGATCTCGTCGACAACTCCATCGATGCGGGCGCCAAGGATGTCGTCATCCACTTTCTGCGCGACGGCGACCGATTGGTCAGTCTGCTGATCGTCGATGACGGTTGCGGAATGGCCGAGGATGAACTCGATGTGGCCATGACCGTCGGCGGCCGCCGCGACTACCAGCACGGTGCGCTCGGCATGTTCGGCACCGGACTCAAATCCGCATCATTGAGCCATGCTGCAGCGGTCACGGTGGTGAGTCGAACCCGCATGAGCCGGCCGATGGGTCGGCGCTGGAATATGGAGCGCGCCAAGACCGGATTCCAGTGCGACATAGTCGAACCGGGCTACGCGCAGTCCCTCATCGACCGATACGCCGGGAAGCCGATCACGTGGCACGGCACGGTTGTGCGCTGGGACGGCGTGAAGGACTTTCCCCGCAATGGCGGACCCGAGCAGACCGAACGCTATCTGGCCCGGATCATCAGCAAGCTCGGCATGCACCTCGGACTGCAATTGCATCGATTCCTGGCCCGTGGGAACTTCAACATCACCATTGCCGTCGAGGACATTGCTACTGGTCTCGTAGTGATGGATTTCGGTGTGCAACCGGTGGATCCGTTCGGCTACCCCGTGGTCGGGCACCCCGGGTATCCACGCACCTTCAAGGTGGAGGTTCCCTCCGCCGGCATTGTGCCGATGCACGCGCACATCTGGCCGCCGAAGTCGTCGCTCGCACAGTTCCGCGGCATCGGCTCGCTGCTGGAGACGCAGGGCTTCTATCTCTACCGCAATGATCGGCTCGTACAGGCGGGCGGCTGGAACAACTTCCGTCAGCCCGAACAGCATTTGTCCCTGGCGCGAGTCGCAGTCGAGCTGCCGCCCGGCGCGAGTGACGTATTCCGCCTGACCGTCAAGAAGGACGGCGTCTCGATCTCACCGGAATTCATTGCCGCGCTGGAGAATGCGACAGACGACGACAGCGTCACCTTTACCGGATACCTCAGCGCCGCCGACACCGTCTACCGCGAGGCGCGCAAACGCGCAGGCGTCGAACGCAAGCCGGTGATCCCGCCCGGCAAGGGTCTGGATCCGGCTGTTCGAGAAGTGATTTCAGAGGAACTGCCTCCGTTGATCGGTGAAGACCCCATCGTGATCCGGTGGCAGACCTTCGAGGGCGACACATTCTTCGAGATCGACCGCGAGGAACGCGAGATCCTGCTCAACCAGCGCTACCGTGCCGCAGTTCTTGGGGGCCGTCGAGGCGGCCTCAACGACGCCCCCATGATCAAGTCTCTGCTGTATCTGATGCTGCACGAAGTATTTCAGCGAGAGCGGCTCGGTAGCCGCGACAAAGACAATCTGCAGCTGTGGCAATCGGTGTTGGTGGCCGCGGCCCGGGCGGAAATGGATCGCCTCGGCGATCGGGACGGGGAATGACAGTGGAGTCGCTGCACACACCGGATGCCGCACCGCGGATTGCATTGCACCACGCGGTCCTTGCTGATCTGGCGGGGAGTAAGCCCAAACGTCTGGAACGCGCGATGCGGTATCAGGCCGAGGATCTCTCCGGTGCAGACCCGTACGCTTCGGAAGCGGACTTCCAGCAGGCATTGCGGGCGGCTGACGCCGGTGACCAACTGGTGGAGATGTGGCGAAAGCAATTGCGCGCCTGGGACTTCGCCCAGGGGCCGCAGTGGTCGTCCGCAGACCCGTGTACCGACGAACGCCGCGGTGACGTGTACCGCGAACTCTCGCTGGAGGCGACCACCGGCAAGCTGCTCGACGTAGTAGCGCCGGTGGTCAAGGCTCCCCGGCCGGTCGTGATCAGTAAGGAGTTCGTCCCGTGGTACGCCACGCATCAGGGCCGCGAATGGTACTGGCCCATGTACACCGAGCTGTTGGCCCGCAAAGGCTGGACCGACCAGGCGATCACGACCCTCGATATGGCGACCGAGAGTGTGGTGGAACGACTTTCGGATCCGACGCGGCCAGAGGCGTACCAGTCCAAGGGCCTGGTTGTCGGTTACGTTCAGTCCGGGAAGACCGCGAACTTCACCGGAGTGATCGCGCGCGCAATGGATGCAGGTTATCGGCTGGTCATCGTGCTGGGCGGCACGATGAACCTGCTTCGCGATCAGACTCAGCGCCGTCTCGATATGGAGCTGGTCGGGCGTGAGAACGTCCTGCGCGGGGCAAGTGAGTTCGAGTCCGACTACGCCGACGACCCGGAATGGATCCAGCGCAAGTTCGTCGAATTCGGCACCGCCCCATCGGTATTGGGCGGGTTCGACATCCATCGCCTGACTACCCGCTACGACGACTACAAGAGCCTGCTGCAAGGCATCGTCGCGCTTGAGTTCGAGAAGCAGGAGCCCGCGCTCCCGCTCTACGATCCGGTGAACCTGCACCGCGCCGCGGCCCGGCTGATGGTGGTGAAGAAGAACAAGTCGGTTCTCACCAAATTGGTCAAGGACCTCAATAAGATTCGCACCCCGCTGCACGAGATCCCTGTCCTGATCATCGATGACGAATCCGACGAAGCCTCGGTCAACACCTCGAAGCCGAAGCCCGACGCCGACCGCACCGCCATCAATCAGAAGATCTCCCAGCTGCTGACCATGCTGCCCCGAGCGCAGTACGTCGGCTACACGGCCACCCCGTACGCGAACGTCTTCATCGACCCCAGCGACAGCGCCGACATCTTCCCCAAGGACTTCATCATCTCTCTCGCTCGTCCCGAGGGATACATGGGCGCCAGCGACTTCCACGACTTCGACTTCGATGACGGGGATGAGGAGCGGTCTTACAGCAATTCGAACGAGCTGGCGCATGTCCGCGACGTAGTCGTTTCCGACGAGGACGACACCGAACCCTTGGAGCGTGCCGTCGACATGTTCGTCCTCACCGGCGCCATGAAGCTCTACCGGCAAGACCGAGATGAACTGGGCGAGGGCTACTTCCGCCACCACACCATGCTCATCCACGAGTCCAACTGGGTCGAATCCCACCGCGAGCTACTGGGCCGCGTTACCAAAATCTGGTGGGAAGCAGGCTATTCCAGCTCCCGAGGTCATCAGCGACTACGTGAACTCTTCGGGTCCGACATAGCCCCCGTATCTGCTGTCCGCGCCGCCGGTTGCGCCACGCCCACCATCTACGACGACCTCATGCCCTACGTCGGCCCGGTCGTTATGAACGTCAGTGCCGACCAAAAACCGATCATCGTCGTCAATGGCGATGCCGACATCGCCACCGGCGAAGCAGATTTCGACCGCCGCTCCATCTGGAAGATTCTCATCGGCGGCCAAAAACTCTCCCGCGGCTTCACGGTCGAAGGCCTGACCGTCTCCTACTTCCGCCGCCGCTCCGCGAACGCCTCAGCCCTCATGCAGATGGGCCGCTGGTTCGGATTCCGCAAGGGCTACCGAGATCTGGTGCGGCTCTACATCGGTCGCGAAGAATCTCATGGTAAGCAGGACCTGGATCTGTACAAGGCGTTCGAGGCCGTGTGCATGGATGAGGAGAGCTTCCGCAGCGAGCTCGAGCAGTACGCGGTAATGATCGACGGGGTACCGCAGGTGACCCCAGCCCAGGTGCCGCCACTGGTGTCCCAGCACCGACCGACTCTGAAGCCGACCAGCCCCAACAAGATGTACAACGCTCAACTGTTGGAGATTCGTTCGCCAGGGAGCTGGCGGGAGCCGTTCGCATACCCGATCAAGTCCGCGGATATGCGCCACAACACCGAACTGTGGTCGCCGGTGTTCGACCGACTATCTACCGCAACAACAGATTTCGCCTACCATCTCGACAACAAGCCGGTCCACCGCTTCTCTGCTCTGACCGGTCGATTTGCCACATCCGAATTGATCGAGATCATCGAACAAATGCGCTGGCTGACCCCAGGCCAGTTTGCCCCACACGCGGAGTATCTATCCGCGATCAGTCGCGGCGCATCACCTCAGGTCGACGACTGGATCCTCCTGGCACCACAAACCGACCGCTCCCGCAAAGACATCGTTCTAGGCAGTGAAGGCCGCACCTTCACCCGCTGGGAACGAGTCCGCCGCCGCGACCCCCTATTCGGCGCCATCAGCACCAGCCGCCACCGCACCATCGCCCGCCGCATAGCCGGCGCCCTCCCCGACTCCCGCGACCCGAACACCGAATCGCTGGTGGCTCCCCGCCGAGGCGTTGTCATGCTCTACCCGGTAGTCGAACCCCGCTTCAACGCCGACATCACGCCGGAAGGCCGGATAGACCCAGCCAAGGTAGTCATAGGCTTCGGCTTCGTAGCCCCTGCCTCGGCCGCCGGCCCCGACGACCGAATCATCCGCTTCACCACTATCGACTCCAGTGATGCGCCAATCGTGGATATTCGCGACGATGAGGACACGAACTTGGGCTAGTTGCTGGCCAGACTCGAATCAGACTGGACCGTTTGCCAGTTGTGTTGTCTGAAGCTACTTTGGTTCACATGGTTCGTAGTCCTGCGTGGGTCCGGGATGAACTGATCCTGGCATGCGACTTGGTTGCGCAGAACGGCTGGCGCGAGCTAAGGCAGGGCGATCCGCGGGTACGGGATTTGTCCGAACTTCTTCGTTCGCTGCCACTGCATTCATCAACGGTGCGGACCGAGACCTTCCGCAGTTCCGATAGCGTGTCGCGCAAGACCACGGACATTGCGACGCATCACCCGGGCTACACTGGCAAGAAGACCCGCGGCGGGGCGCTGGACGTTGTGGTTCTGGACGACTTCCTGACCGAGCCCGCTGAAATGCATCAGTTGGCGCAAACGATTCGTGATGCTGCCCGACTAGGTCATTTCGACACCGACGTCGCTGCCGAGGTTGAACTGCTCGACGATGACGAGCCTGCCCGCGAAGGCCGCTTGATGGTGGCGGTCCATCGCCGCCGCGAACGAGATGCAAAGTTACGCAACAAAAAGGTCGCCGAGTTTCTTCGCGCGAATGATCGAATATTCTGCGAAATATGTGAGTTCGATTTCGAGCTCGTCTATGGTGTTCACGGCAAAGGTTACATCGAATGCCATCATGTGGTTCCACTCCACGTTTCCGGTGAAACCAAAACTCGCACAGAGGATTTAGTTCTTCTATGTGCTAATTGCCACCGGATGATTCACCGCCAGTCCCGCTGGCTTCAACCCGCCGAGCTGCGCGATCTGGTCAAGGCCGGCGGTCGCTGACTACCGAATCGTCGGATTTCGGCTTTGCCGAGCTGGATGACTCCGAGGCCACGATCCACTCGGCCCGGGTCAGCAGTTCATCGAAAGTCAGTACTTCGGGCTCGACGAGTTGTCGCCGGTATAGCTCGAAGGATTGGAACTTGTCCTCGTGAACGCCGCCTTTTTCGCCATGAAGCTCGTCCAAGGTGCCAATGATCAGGTAAGAGCGCGGGCGTAGCAGGTAGGTGTAGTCATAGGGGTCTTTGCTGCCGTCTGTGACCGTGCCCTGCAATCGCTCGCCGATTTCTTTGACGGCGCGATGGACTGTGCCCTGGACCTGTGCGACTCCGCCCGACAACTCGTCGGAGGGTGCCCAGCAACCTGATCGGTAGGGGGTTTTCTGAAGCAGATCTTTTTTGTGTGTCTTGAACTCGGCGAACACCATCGACTTGATACGTCCGGAAGTGCGGAGCAGCGCGTCAGTACGTTTACCTACTCCCGAGATAGAGTGACCTGCAACAACTTGCTCCAACTTCTGGTCATTCCACGATGTCAGCAGCTGGCCCGTGAGTGAAATTCCTAGAATCCACGGATTCTCCTCGAAGAAGTGCTGCCAGACGGGTTCGTTACCCTTCTGCGCGAGTTGGTCGGACTCCGACTGGAAGTAGGATTCATTATTGAGCAGCTTGCGAAACCTCTCCACCTGGCTCCTGCGGTGGGCCATCGCGACGACGTCTCGTGCGGCCTCGTCGTTGCTGATCAGTTCTCTGAAGAGTTCGGGATCTCGCCCGTAAGCCTGGGCCAGCAGCGCTGGGTCCACGGCAACTCCCGACGGAAACGCGACATCGATACGGGACTGGATGTTCAGTGCCGCGTCCCCGAAAGCATCACGGAAGACTCGAGTGAGATCGGCCGCCACTTTGGCATCGAACTGTAGCGATTGACTGCTCTTGGGATCGGACTCACGGTCCTTCGATCCGAACGTCGACAGATGTAGGAGTGTGGTGCCGTCGTCGTCGGCGACGACTTGATGCTCACACACAACGCCCTTGTCGACGCTGTGCGCCGTGATTCGCTGCTTGTTCGGGCCGAGATCAAGGATGCGCGCCACTGACTGATTGTGAAAGCCGGATGACCCGGCGTCAAGCGGCATAGGCAGAATTGGTTGCCATTTCGTGGGCTGTGGCGCATTCGAGCTGTCCATCACTCGAGCCACGCTGTTCCCTCACGGCCGGTGATGAACTCACCGCCGGGTGGATCGGCATATGCCGCGAATAGCCGCTCGCGCGCTGCGGGCGAGGCGGCCGCAAGGTTGACATCTCGCGCTGCAACCCAGTCGTTCCAGGTCCAGCCGGCGCGTGCATCGACGGTGAATTCGGTGATCGGTGCCTCGGCGCCGTCGATGAACACGCGAATGACGCTCGGGCCATCAGGGTCTCGGACAATCACTGCCTCCACGTTCGGCTCGATTCGTCCGCTGTCGGCGTTTCGCGGCATAGTCATCTCGCTCAGCGATTGTGCCCCGTGAGATACCATCTGCTTGAGAGTTGCAGTGTCCAAGGAGATTTCGAACTCTCGCTGCATATCGCCGAGTATCAGGGTTGTGAACTGCCCGCCTTCGTCGATCACGAAACGAACCGAGCAGCCTGGTGTGGTGATGGCCCAAGCTCCGATAGTCAGTCGCTCGAACATCTTCCGCTCCTTTCGTGCTTTGCCTGTCTGCTAGAAAGCACACCACGTGTGACCTGGCGTGATTACCCTTAACTGGGTAACCCAGTTCTATCGATCTGAATGCCCAGGGCCACTGTCAGTTCGGGGGCCGAGGTGACCCAGTACGGGTGGTTGTCGACGAGGGGGTTGTCATGTTGGAGAGCGGTTCGACCTTGCCCAGGCGTCAGCTCGGGCGGTATCTGAGGGAAGCGCGGTCGGCGCTGGGGATGTCGCAGGAGCAGGTTGCGCGGGTGGCGGATGTGAGTTCTTCCGTGCTGCAGCGGTTGGAGAGGGGGATACCTACTCGGCTGAAAGTGCGGGATCTTCAAGCAATTTGCGAGGTTTTGGAGATGTCGGGGGATATGGCGACGGCCATGGTTGGGTTGCTTCGGCAGGCGGCCGAGAAGAGTTGGTGGCATGAGTACGGGAGCTTGATACCGGCCAATTTCGATGTCTACGTTGGGCTGGAGACTGCTGCGCGGACGTTGACTACGTATCAACCTGCGCTGGTTCCCGGGCTGCTGCAGACTCCCGACTATGCGCGTGCGCTCATTCGTGCGGCCAAGCCGGAAGAGTCGGCAGTAGAGCACGAGCGGCGGGTGGAGCTCCGCACGAAACGTCAGGCAGCGGTGACTCGCAGGCACCAACCGGTCACCCTGGACGTAGTGCTGCACGAGTCTGTGTTGCGCAGCACTGTCGGCGGGCCCGAGGTCATGGCTGCGCAGCTTCGTCATCTGGCGGAGATCGGAAAGCTGCTGAACGTTTCGGTACAGGTGTTGCCGTTTTCGGCGGGGGCTCCGGTCGGTGATCCGGTGGGGCAGTTCGCGATTCTGGAATTCGGTGAGGATGCGAAGGGCGAGCCAGTCTGGCCTGCGGTTGTCTACTTGGAGTCCTTTATCGGGTGTATGTACCTCGAGAAGGACGAGGACTTGGAGCGGTACGATCGGGTTCTCGAGACTCTCCGGCGTGCTTCGCTGGATGAGGCGACCAGCCGTAGTCTGCTGCGGCAGGTGACGAAGGAGTTCTCAACGTGACTGGCGAGCTAGACGGTGTCCAGTGGTTCAAGAGCAGCTATAGCGGTGACAAGGCCGACTGCATTGAAGTGGCTTTCGTGGGTGATCTTGTCGGCGTGCGTGACTCGAAGGATATGGCTGGTCCTTCGTTGATTTTCGCTCCAGCTGAGTGGCATGCGTTTACCGGTGCAGTGGTGGCCGGGAAGCTCTGAGGGGGTGAAGGCTGGCACCTGCACCTGCACCTGCACCTGCACCTGCGGCGACCAGACGAGCGTGATTGGGCTCTGGGGCTGAAGTTTTCGTGCAAACCGCAGGCGAGTGTGCGGGAAGTCGACGGGGACGGTGGGAAGTTGCAGGGAAACTTCAGCGGGGTGGTCGGTTGTGGCGGCGGCGTCGGATGACCGTGGCTGCCTCATCGGCGCAGGAGTCGAGGTTGGTGTAGATGTCGGCTGCGGCGTAGCGGAGGACGAGCCAGCCGGCGAGGACGAGGGCGTTCTGGCGGCGGCGGTCAGTGCGGAATGTGCTGGGGTCGCTGTGGAATTCGCGGCCGTCGATTTCGATGATGGTGTGGGAGCGGGTGTCTGCGAAGTCGGCGTAATAGGGGCCGACTGGGTGGTTGGCGAGGAGGTGCACGCCGCGGTGGGCGAGGGCGCGGGCGAAGAGGCGCTCGGGGTCGGAGGCGGCGTCGAATGCTGCGGTGCGGAGTTGTCGGCGGAGGGCCGGGGAACCTCGCAGGTGGGTGCACAGTTCGAGGAGTTGTGGCCACGTGGTGCGTGTGTGCTCGTCGACGAGGCGGTCTGCGTCGTGTTGGGGGAGGACGGTCAAGCAGTCCAGGAGGGTTCGGGCGGGAGTTGTAGCGGGCAGGTCCCAGGCTTCGTCGATCCAATCGGGGAGCAGGTCGCGGCGGTACAAGTGCAGCCAGGGTGGGGTTTGGCGGTAGATGGAAAGCGGCGTGGTGGCTTCGATCGATGCGGGTTCGGGGAGCATGTTCCACAGCCACGCGGCGGTGCGGTGGCTGAATACCGCCTCCGGGAGCCACGTGGTGACGGCCTGGCATTTCGCGTAAGTGGACGGTGCGCCGATGGAGTAGATGCCAGGCAGTAGGCGGGTGTACTCGCCGCGCTGGCAGCGGTTGGTGATGGTGGCGGAGGAGACTTCGGTCAGTAGGTCTCTGCGGGTTCGGATCACGAGAGTCGACCATCCAGGATTGGCGGCCGATGAGCGGGGCGGCGTGCTGCGAAAACAGCGGAACTGTGGATAGTTCGATTAGCTGTGGATAACGGAGTTCGCGCTGGGCTGAGGCTATTTGGCGGCTGTCGCATTTTCGGGGTCCGAGTCGCCATCCGAGTGCTGCTCGGAGGGCTGTCGGTACTGCTGCATCCCAGCCCAGGCGTCGGGGATGTAGCGGAGGCGTTCGGGGGTGAGGGTCCAGGTTGTGCGGACTGCGCGGCGGAAGAGGTCGAAGGCTAGTTGGTCGGCTCGGGACCAGGTCCAGCCGAGGATCTTTCGGGCCTCTGGGGGCATTGTGGCGTTGGAGATCCAGACGCCGATGGCCATGACGGGGTAGCGAATCAGGGGCCAGAGGGGAGCTGGGACGAAGGGTGGGGCGGGGACTTTGGCGGTGTGGATGTTGGCGGCGAAGTCTGTGGTGGTGTTGGATTCCAGGACTTCTTGCCACATGTGGGTCCAGTAGGACTTGTAGTTTTCGTAGTCGCCGAAGGCTGGGCGGTCGGACATGCCGTAGAGGCGCCACCAGGTTAGGCCCTCTGCTACCAGTTGGGCCTTCTCCGCCTCCGTGAACGGGGTGCCGAAAAATTCTTGGGTGGCGATGATGGATTCGTAGAAGGTTACGTGGGTCCACCAGAAGACTTCCGGGTCTAAGGCGTGGTAGCGGTTGCCCTGGGGGGCAACGCCTTTGATGGGTTTGTGGAAGTCCCGGACGGTTGTTGCCCTGGCTTCGGCGTCGGGCTGGTAGATCATGGCTTGGATGGGGGCTACCGAGCGGTCGAAGCGGTCCATGGGGTCGGTGAAGAAGTTGGAGTGTTCTTGGAGGGCGGCGTCAAGGACGGGGTGCATGTTTTGTAAGGTGCCGGCTCGGCCGAGGATCAGCATGGAGCGGATGTCGCCGAAGTGCTTCCAGGTCAGGGAGTTTGGGCCTAGGGGGAGGGAGACGTTCCAGCCTGGGTGCTTTTCGAACATCGCTGGTCCTAACGGGGTGGTTCGGTCAGGGTGGTCAGGCCTGGGGTGATCAGGGTGAGGGTGGTGTCGACCAGGGTGTCGAGGGGGACTTCGGGGTGGGTGAGCCACCAATTCGCCACGGCGACTACGGAAGATACGAGGATCGTGGACGCGATCTCGAGCTTGTGGGAGTCGTCCTTGCGCGTCGGCGGAGGACTCGCTGCAGCTGTCTCCGGCTTGCCTGCCGGAGATGACCGGGGTTCGCTGGCTGCGGTGAGCTGGGGTGTGCGGGCTGCAATGGGCCGAGATGTGCTGGCCTGGGCGCGTTGAAGGGTATTGGCCGCCGTGGGCTCGGGAGCGCTGGCTACGGGTGACCCGGGCGCGCTGGGTGGGGCTGGTTCGAGTGCCAGGAGGGTTCGTACGCCGTGTTCGGCCAGTTCGCGCAGGTGGGCGCTCACCTCGGCTACGTCCGGATCCGTTGCGGGGGTGAGGATCAGGCGGGAGGTCAGGGGGCGGTCGATCATGAACTCGAAATATGCGCGGAGTGCTGCGGACATGCGGTCGGGCGGGGCGGCATCGGTGCGGACGGCGACGGTGATGCGGGCTATCAGGGCCTCGGTCTCCGCGGTGAGCAGGTCTAGGACGAGCGCCTTTTTCGAGGCGAAGTGGTCGTAGAGGACTGGGCGGGTGACGCCGGCGGAAACGGCAATGTCGCGCATGGAGATTGCGTCGTAGCCGTTCGCGGAGAACAGGGTTCGGGCGGCTTCGAGGATCAGGGCGCGGCGCTCGTGGCCTTTCAGGCGGCGGACTGGATCTTGGTTAACCGACACATGTGTAGGTTAACGCGCCCGATCTCGGTCCGAGGAGGAATCGGTGGCAGATGGCCACGGATCAGTGCCAAGTGACGACGTTGTCGAGATCCTCACGGGTGGTGCGGAATCCGTTGACGACGTGGTGGGGGTCGGGGTAGCCGAAGGAGACGCCGGCGATGACTTGGCGGTGCTCCGGGATGTTGAAGTACTCGTGGAGGAAGGGGGAGTAGGAGGCCAGGGCGGCTTGGGGGGCGGTGGCTACGCCGAGGCTTTGGGCGGCTAGGAGGAAGGAGGTGAGGTAGAGGCCGCAGTCGACGGCGCCGTAGACGCCCAGGTCGGCTTCGGTGGTGAGGATGGCTACGTGGGGGGCGTCGAAAAGTTCGAAGTTGCGGACCATTTGGCGCATGGAGCCCTCGTGGTCGCCTCGGGCTACGCCGACCGCGGTGTACAGGGCTGCGCCGCATTCGCGGCGGCGGTCGCGGAAGACGCCGTTGTAGGCGGCGGGGAAGGGGAGGTCGGATTGTGTTGCGGTGCCGTTGATGTGGTCGAGCAGGGCCTTGCGGAAGCGGTCGGTGGAATCGGCTTCGGTGATGGCGAGCTGCCACGGTTGGGTGTTGCACCAGGAGGGGGTGCGCTGCGCCAGGGTGAGGATCTGTTCGATGGTGGCGCGGGGGACCGGGTCGGGGCTGAAGGCGCGGCAGGTATAGCGGTCCTCGAGAAGTGATTGCAGGGCGGTGTAGCGGTCGGTCTGGGCCGGGTCGGTGGTGGCGGCGCGGTTCGGCATGTCATCCCCTTCGGATCTGGTCTCGTTTTGAGACCGAAGCAACTTGGTCTCATATTAAGACCAGTTCGGTAGGATGGGAAGATGCGATACGAGGAGTTGGCCGACGAACCCTGTTCGATCACGCGGTCGCTGGTCGTACTCGGCGACCGGTGGACTCTGCTGGTGTTGAAGGCGGCCTTCTCCGGCGTGCGGCGGTTCAACGGGTTCCAGTCCTACCTCGGCATCTCCCGCAGCCGGTTGCAGGATCGACTGGATCGCCTGGTCGAGCATGGGATTCTGGTCAAACGGCCGGCGGCGGTGGGCGCGTACGAGGAGTACCGGCTCACGCCCAAGGGGCATGACGTGTACCCGATCCTGATGGCCTTCAAGGACTGGGGCGACGACTATATGGCCCCGGACGGCCCGCCCGTGCACTACCGGCACCGCGAATGCAGCGGCGAGGCGCACGTGCAGCTCACCTGTGATCACTGCGCCGCCGCGATCACCGCCCGCGAGGTCGCGCCCGAGCCCGGGCCGGGAATGCTGGCGGGAACCGTATAGTCGCTGCGGTGTCCAGCGTGTTTGTGCGTCCGGCCGAGGCGGCGGACGAGAAGTTTCTGTGGTCGATGCTCTTCGAAGCCTCGTACTCCCAGGAGCAGGGGAGGGTGTCCCCTGATGAGCTGCGGGCGGTGCCCTCACTCGCGCATTACGTCGAAGGTTGGGGCGCCGCAGGCGATCTCGGCACCATTGGCGAGGTCGACGGGGTGCCGCGAGGAGCCGCATGGCTGCGACTTTTCACCGGTGACAATGCCGCATACGGATATGTGGACGACGGCACGCCGGAACTGGCCATCGGTGTCGCGCCCGGAATGCGTGGCACCGGATTGGGCACGGCCCTCATGACCGCACTGCTCGATGCGGCGCGACCGCTGCACGATGCGGTGAGTCTGAGTGTGCGAGAAGAGAATCCGGCGCTGCGGCTCTACGAGCGATTGGGATTCGTCGCCGTGCCGAGTTCCGCGCATACGAACCCGGCGGGCAGCACCAGCGTGACGATGGTGCTGCGCTTCCGCTGATTACCCGCCTAGTTTGAACGCCAAGCGCCCCGGTGCGACATAGTCGTCCGGGTCGAGCAGCATGCGCAGCTCCGGCCCGTCCGGAATGCGCGCCAACTCGGCTTCCAGCGGCGCGCGGAAGGCCGCGCCACGTGCGGTGATCAGCGGGAACCAATTGTCATGATGGTTGGGCACGAACACCTTCGGGCGCAGCGCCTCGATATAACTCCGCGGGTCGCGCAGCCCGTTGGTGAATTGGTTGTAGCCCTGCACCGCGCCGACGTGCACATCGGACGCGGGCAGTGTGCGCAGCACCTCCAGTACCCCGGGAGCTTTGTCCAGCAGCGGCCCGGACGAGTCATGCCATGTGAGAGTGAAGTTTTCGGTGCGGAACTGGTAGAGCAGCACCCCACCCTCCGGATCGCCGAGCCGTCGCACCAGCTGTGCGGTATCGGCGAGAGTTGTTGGGTACCGGAGCATATCGCCGAGACCGGGGGTGGGTATCACGCGTGCACAGGCGTCGGGGCCTTCGTGCCTCGCGGTGCGGGCCGAATGAATGTGACGCACCGCGGTCACGGAAAGGCCCTCGGCGAGTTCGAAATCGTAGCGATCACCCGGCCTCGACGATGCGGAACCCAGTTCCTCGCAGTCGAATTCAGGTGAGTTGATCTGAGTGCGTGCCGTCGCGCAGTGTTCGGCCGTGCCGTACAACACCGCGCCACTGGCCTGCGCGATCGCCCCGGCATCCGCCGCATGGTCGAAATGCCCGTGGCCGATGAAGAGTGCGGCCGGACGCAGCGCCGCGACCTCCGCGGGCGTGGTCGGCACATAGCCGGAGGTCGCGCCGCGCGGCACCCACGCATCCAGCAGGAAGACCGTGCCGCCCAGGGCCACCGCGAAACTCGCGCAGCCGAACCAGGTGAGGATCGCCTGGTCCGCGCGCACCGCCCCGGTCTCGGAATCCACCGCGTCGGCGCCGAAGAAGCGCTGCCGCGCGGCAATGGTCTCGGCCAGCGTGGGCCGGGGCAGGTCGGGGGCGGCAAACCGTTCGGCGAGCCCGCTCAGGCCCCGGGTAATGGGATTGTTCGCCACCCGTATTCCTCACTTCGCACAGGGGCGGAATGCCCGCCGACCCGCATTCTTCCCGTCTCGGACAGCTCTGTCACCTAGCCCGACCGCACCGCACGCGTGCTGATCCCCGTGACCAGGCGTTCGAGTGGCCCACGGCCGAAGGTCGAGACCCAGATCGTCGCCGCCGCGACCGTGAATACCAGGAAGACCACCAGCAGCACATTGCCCTCGGACTCCGGTACGGAATCGCCGAGGATCCAGATGGCGACGATATGCGCCGCATACGCGGTGAGCGGGACGGAACCCACCGCCGCGATCGGAAACAGCAATGGCCGCAAGCGATCCACGGTGAAGAGCAGCGTTCCGAGTAGCACTAGACCGAATCCGAGTGATCCGGCGATTTCGAAGGTCGATCCCGAATGCGGTTCGGCCGTAAGGAGTTGCGCCCACTCCGAGGCTTCGGCATCAGCCTTGCCGCTCGCCAGCCAAGCCCCGCCGTAGCCGAGCAGCATGAGCCCGACACCGGTGGCGAGCATGCGAACGCGCACTGTCGTGGAGCCGAGATCACTGCGGCCCAGCGCGAGCCCGACGAGGGCGAAGGTCATCCACACCACGCCGGGGTAGTCGCCGAGCACGGCGAGATCGGTTATCTGTGCGCCGGAACAGGTTTCGGCAGAACTGTCGCAGCCGCCCGGAATCACCTGCGCCAGCCACACGGTCAGCGCGGGCGCGACAACCGCCCATCCCGCGGCCAGGAGCAGCAGCCTGCGCGGCGTCCACGTCAGGAACGGCAGGCAGCAGGCGAACAGCAGCGCATAGGTCTGCAGAATCACCGAGATATCGGTGCCGAGTGCGGTCAGCAGTCCGCCGATCGCGAACAATAGCAAGGCGCGCACCAGGATTCGCAGCCGCACCGCCACCAGCTGCTGCCCGCTCGGTGGTCGTTCCCGCCCACTCATCAAGGCGATGGATATGCCCGCGAGCGTGGCGAACAGTATCGAGGAGCGGCCGTTCGCAATCGACAGCCAGCTGCCCGGATCACCCCACGCCAGATCGCGGGTGACGCCGATATGGGCCACGATCATGCCGAGCACCGCCAGCCCGCGCGCGACATCGAGAGCCACCAGTCTCGCTGCCGCCGGCGCAGACGACTCCCTGGGTGACATGGTGAGCGTTGAGGTCATCCCCGCATGGTGCCCACCCGACCATGAGGAGATCG
The DNA here is from genome assembly GCF_035958815.1 of Nocardia sp. NBC_01327. Lineage (NCBI taxonomy): Bacteria > Bacillati > Actinomycetota > Actinomycetes > Mycobacteriales > Nocardiaceae > Nocardia > Nocardia sp. NBC_01327. The sequence continues at coordinate 2,727,331 of NZ_CP108383.1, forward strand.
TGAGGCGCCCGGGAGGCAACGGTTCAGTGTGCGCTGGAGCACGATTCGGGTGCGCAATCGGTTGCCGAGACCTTGCCGTTGCAATGGGCAACCGGTCGGTGAATGTCGGAACGCGAACGTGACTAACTGGTAGGTGAATGTTCAGCCCTTTGTTAATCGCGTGGCGTTGCATCGATATCAGTGGTAGCTGAACGGAGGCTATCGAGAGGGCAATTGGGGGCCCACCATGTACACGGACGTGCATGCGGCCACGCAGGAATGCGGCGACCACAAATACACGATGCGGATCAGCAGGCTTGCCATAGACAAGCTCGGAATCCGGCTCTACGACAGGGTTTCGGCGGTGCTCGCCGAGCTCATCGCCAACTCCTACGATGCCGATGCCACCGAGGTGGAGGTGTCACTACCGTGGGGCGTCACGCTGGCCGGCACCGTCCGGGCCGCGGACGAACCCGCCTACGAGATCGTGGTGTCCGACAACGGACATGGCATGACCACCGACGAGATCAATGCGCACTATCTGATGGTCGGCTCGGATCGGCGCATTCGCACCGGGTCCGATCTGTCGCGGGAGCGGCGGCGGCCGGTCATGGGGCGCAAGGGAATCGGAAAGCTCGCGGCCTTCGGCATCTGCAGCACCATCGAGGTCATCACCGCGGGCAGTCATCCGGACGACTACACGCCGCTGGGCTGGCCGGTATCGCACCTGGTGATGGATCTCGGAGAGATGCTCTCGGACACCGAACGCGACTACTACCCGCAGCCGGGCCCGCTGGACGGCTCCTTCATGAGCAAGCGCGGCACCACCGTCATCCTGCGAAACTTCTTCCGCAAGAGGGTGAATAGCGGTACCGAGCTGAGCCGGCAATTGGCCTCGCGCTTCGGTATCGAGCGCTCGGATTGGCGGGTGCAGGTCCGCAATTGCATTGGGCAGGAGAGCTTCACGCTCAGTGACCTGCCGATCGATGTCATGGAGGACACCCGCATCGATCTGAGCCGGGTGCCGGTGCGCTTCGGGCACAAGTTCTTACCGGTCAGCGGTTGGATCGCGTACTCGAAACAGCCCTACCGCGATGAGGCGATGGCGGGTGTGCGCATCTACGCACGCGGCAAGATCGTCGCCCAGACAAGGGATTTCGGCATTCCCGCCGGGTTCACCGGTGAGTTCAAGCTGCGCTCCTATCTGGTCGGCGCCGTCCATGTGGACTGGCTCGACGATGAGGAGGACCTCGTCCGCTCCGATCGCCAGGACATTATGTGGAACTCCCCGCGCGGTGAGGCGCTCGCGCAGTGGGGGCAGGCCCTGATCAAGGAGATCGGCCGGGTCGGTGAGAAATCCATTCGCCGCCGGGTGTGGGAGGAGTTCGTCGAACGCTCCCGTATTCGCGAGACGCTGGAGGCGATCGCACCGGGGGACAGGCAGTTTCGCGATTCGGTGATCGAAGCCGCGCGAATCCTGGTGACGCACAAGGATCGTGCCTCGCTCGATGATCCGGCGCATATCGAGAATATGGTGCGCCTGGCATTGTCTCTGGGCCCGCAGCGCAGTCTGCTGGAAACGCTCCGGGAGATCGCGGAGGACGCCGAACCGGAGATGGATGTTGTTGTGGCACTGTTCGAACGGGCTCGGGTCGCCGAGGTCTACTCGCTCGGCCAGATCGCGAGTGAACGCGTCGCCGTGGTGGAGCGGCTGGGCGCCCTCATCGACGACCGCCGCTCCCTGGAACGCCCCTTCCAGGAACTGATCGAACGGGCGCCCTGGCTGCTCGCGCCGGAGTGGACCCCGCTGGGCATGAACGAATCGCTCAAACGCGTCCGCGCCAGTTTCGAACGCTGGTACGCACAGAAATTCGGGACCACACTGCTCACCTCCGCCATCGGCAGTGAGCGTCGCGAACCGGACTTCGTGCTGCTGCACGATTCGGGCGAACTGTGGATCGTGGAGATCAAGCGCATGGACTATCACCTCACCGACGAGGAGTACAACCGTGCCGTCAACTACCTCTACGAACTGGATCGCTTCCTCGATGAGAACCCGCGCATCGGCGCTCAATTCCCGCGCCGCAGACTGACTTTCATCGTGGACCACATCGACCGGCTCGGCCCCGCCGCGCTCTCGTCGCTGATGAGCGACCAGCGAGTGGACCGCCGCACCTGGCGTGAACTCCTGGACGCCACGCTCCGCGCCCACCGCGACTTCCTCGACCGCGTCTACTCCATGCGCGGATCCGACGAGGAAAACGGCGCCGCCCGCGCCGGATAGCCCTGTCCCGCATCGCACAGCCCCTGTCTCGCACCGCACGTCGCTTGTCTGCGCTTCACAGCGTGTGCAGGCGCTGTGTGATTCCGACGTAGGTTGTGCGGTCCAGTGACGCGGACTGTGCGGTACCGGGCGCCGGCGCGGACTGTGCGGCGCGGATGCGGGCTGTGTGATGTGCTGGTGCGCGGGTGGGTGCACGCGGCAATGGTTGCCGTGACACCATGGACCGCGGCGCGCGTGGGGACGTCGCCCAGGTTGTCCCGGCGGTCGACGAGGTTTGGGGATATTGGTGCACGGCACTGTGAAATGGTTCGACAGCGAGAAGGGCTTCGGCTTCATCAGCCCCGACGACGGTGGTCCCGATGTGTTCGTGGAGTACACCGCCGTCGAAGGCGCCGGCTTCCGGTCGCTCCTCGAGGGTCAGCGGGTCGAGTTCGAGGTGCGCCGGACCAAGCCGGGGCCCGAGGCCGTGATCGTGCGGGTCATCGCAGCAGCTGGCTTCTGAAGAAGTCGGCGGCCAGCGCCTGGGCGCGCTCGCGGTATGCCGGCTCGTTCCCGGTGAACTCCGCGGCGGCCCGCTCGAACTCGGCGGCGATGAACTCGGCGATCGGCGCGGGCACGCCTCCGCTACCCATTTCCCGGGTGCGCGATTTCAACTCCGTCAGTTCGGCCACCGATTCGACGAATTCGGTTGGCAATTCGCATTCGTCGAGCAGGGTTGGCAAATGCATGGGCGCCACTGCTTTATCGGAGTGTTCGTGCAGCCAGCGCAATGCCATGGCCGGGCGCAGCGAATAGAACACCTTCTTCAGCGACCGGCTCTCGTCGAATAGTCGCCACTGGCGGCCGCCCAGGTGCAGATAGTGCCGCGCGACCCGATCGCGATCGGCGACAGCGCCTGCGAGATCACGCAATTCCGCGAGGAATTGCGGATCTCCGCTGTACACGATCGGTGACATGACCCATTCGATCAGCACCGCGTTCCCGCGCACCAGCAGGCGCAGCGCCTTCACCAGATCCCAGCCGTTGACGTCGAGCAGGCCGATCAGCGGGGTCTCGATGACATCGCGGCCCGGCCAGGGCGTCAGATAGTCGTCCAGGTGGCCGACGTAGACGAACCGGCAGTCGTAGTCGGAGTCGGGAGACGGGAAACCCCAGGCCCGGCTGCCACTTTCGATGGCGAGCCGCACGGTGACGCGGTGTTCGCGCTCGATCCGGGCCAGTTCGCCGTCGATCGTCGCGACCACTGCCGGGTCCATGGAGGAGGGGATCGAGCGCAAGGTCATGGACGGTGACGGTAGCGGTGGAAGCGCCGCTGGTCCACGGGATTTCGGAGCCGTCATGCCCCCTGAAATAGGGGCGTGATTTGCCCGTTATAGGCGGGAATTCGCGGCGGATGTGATCTGGACCACCGACCAGTTGATCAGTGACCCCCATCACATACTGCTTATCCCCCGTAACGGGCGTGAAATGGCCGCCGATATGGTCAGCGTTCGAAGTTAATTTGAGATTCACGAGAGGTTATTCCATGATCCCCGTTATCATCGACACCGGTTCCGCTGCTCTCGACGGCCTGCTCAGCACCGGCTCCGCCGCGCTGCACGGCATCCTGAACACGCTGTTCACCGGCTCTTTCGGCGCGTAATTCCGCCGTCTCACAGCTAAAAGGCCGACCTCGGGTTTCGCAGCCCTGAGGTCGGCCTTTGTCTGTATTCGAAGACAATTCCACACCGAAGTATGCCCGGTCCTGTCGATCTGTGGCCCCCGTCGCACCGCGCCTCGATTGCGGATGAATTGCTGGTAGGAGCCGTTTTCGCTCGTTTCGACAGCGCTCACACCATGCCCTAGGTTGACCGATGTTCGGACGGTCGTCCAGGGCAAGTGATAGCTGCTGACAGCAGCTATCGGCCGTGCCCCGGGAAGTGTGGAGTGTTGATGATTCAGGATCTGTCGCCGTGCGACGGGCCTCGACTAAAGCGGCATCGATGAATGTCGATGCGCTGAAGGCCAGTTGGCGCCTCGTCGAACGTGCCGGTGACGAAGCCATCCAATACTTCTATGCGCACCTGTTTCTCGCGCATCCGGAGGTCCGGGACATGTTCCCGATCCGGATGACCACCCAGCGCAGCAAGTTCTTCGCGGCCCTCGGGCGCATTGTCAGCAATGTCGAAACCCTTGCCGCCGATCCGGAGTTCGTCGCCCAGCTGGGTCGCGACCACCGCCGCTTCGGTGCGATTGCCGCCCACTATCCGGCGGCCGGGGGATCGCTGCTGGCCACCCTGGCCCACTTCCACGGTCCCCGCTGGACCGAGGAACTCGCGCAGACCTGGACCGCCGCCTATCAGGCGGTCGCCGGAATCATGATCGCCGCGGCCGAGCATGCCGAACAGGTCGACGGTCAGCCCGCGTGGTGGGAGGCGGATATCGTCGCCACCGAGAAGCGCAGCATCGACGTCACCGTGCACACCGTGCGGCCGCTGCAGCCCTACACCTACGCGGCGGGTCAGTCGCTCGCCATCGAGATTCCGCAGCGCCCGCGGCTGTGGCGCTACTTCTCACCGGCCAACGCACCGCGAGCGGACGGCACCTTCGATATCCACGTGCAGGTCGTCGACGGCGGTGAGGTGAGTGCGACGTTCGCGCGATCCGTGCGGCCGGGTGACCGGATCCGGCTGGGTTCGCCGGTCGGCACCGCCTTCGTCATCCCGCCGCAGGCGGTCGACAATCTGCTGCTCATCGCGGGCGGATCCGGTCTCGCCCCGCTGCGGGCGGTGCTCGATCGTGTCGGTGCGGAAGTCGGGCACGGTGGTTACGCACCGCGTGTGCACCTGTTCCACGGTGTTCGCACCTCCTGGAACCTCTACGACCACGAGGCGCTGACCGCTCGCACCGAGCACCCGTGGTTCACCTACACCCCGGTGGTCTCCGAAGACCCCGGATTCCACGGCGTACAGGGCACGGTCGGCGCGGTGGCCGCGCGCGGTCGCGACCTGACCGGCGCCACCGCACTCGTCTGCGGTTCGCCGACCATGGTCGCCGCCACCGTTTCCGCGCTCACCGGCGCCGGAATGCCGCGGCACGCCATCAGATTCGAGACGTTCGGCCAGGCGCCGGCGTCCGACCACGCCGCCGGTTCGGCCGACGCGCAGCCCAGCTTCGACAAGGTTGGCCAATGGATGTGACACCCGAAGACATTCAATCCGCCCGGTTCAAGGGCGCACGGCTGGGACGCCGGGGATACGACGCGGACGATGTGGACCTGTTCCTCACCCATGTGCGCGCGACCGTGCTGCGGCTGGCTCGTGAGAACGGTCTGCTGACGCTCACCAGCAATTCCGAAGAACTGCTGCGACTGCAGCGGGAGAATCGGCAGCTGTCCGCGAAATGCGATGTGCTGCAAGGTCAGATGCAGACCATGTCCTCGGCGGGAGAGAAGGCCGAACTGCAGCGGCAACTGTCCAATGCCAATTGGGAGATTTCGCGGCTGCAGGACGAGATGGCCAAGGACGCACAGGGAATCAGCGCCCAGGCCGTCGATATCCTCAATCGCGCACAGCTCTCCGCGGATTCCATTATCGGCCAGGCCGAGGAGCATGCCCGCGATCTGATGCGGGTCGCGCGCGAGCAGCATCGCGAAATGCTGTACCAGGCAAGGGTATCCGGGTCCAATGGCGCCAATCGGTACACCGATCAGGCCGCCGAGGACCAGCGGTACGAACAGCTGCGCACCTATTCCGGACTGCTGCGCAGCCAATTGCAGGCCATGATCATGACGCTCTCGGTCGAGGTCGACAAGCTCGCACTACTGCCCATGCCCGGCGCTGCCGACGGCGCCGGGGAAATTGATCACGCAGGAAAGGGAAGTGGGGGATACCACGATGAATATCGAAGCGTTGCAGTCGAGTTGGAGCCAGGTCGGTGAGGTAGGTCCGGAGGCGGTGGCGTATTTCTATGCGCACCTGTTCGAGAACCACCCCGAGGTGCGGGGCATGTTCGCCGAAGATATGAGCGAACAGCGCGATCGCTTCCTGGCCGGACTCGGCGCGATCGTGACCAATGTCGAAACCCTCGCCGCCGACCCGTCTTTCGTGCAGCGGCTGGGGCAGCGGCATGCGCAGCTCGGTGTGGTGGCCGATCACTATCCGGTGGCCGGGGCCTCGCTGCTGGCCACTCTCGAGCATTTCCTCGGCGAGCAGTGGACTCCCGAGTTGGCGCAGACCTGGACCGCCGCCTACGGCGCTGTGGTCGAGATCATGCTGTCGGCGGAGGAAGCGGCGGCCTGATCACACCTGGTGAGCCGGTCTCGGAGTCGTTCCGAGACCGGCTTTCCGTGTGTAAACCTCGCCCACTAAGCTTGCGCCCGTAAATCCCGGATCCCTTTCCCGCAGGAGTACCCCACAGTGAGCCAAGCAGGCCGTCCTGTAGTTCTGATCGCCGACAAGCTCGCCCAGTCGACCGTCGACGCACTCGGTGACGGCGTCGAGGTTCGTTGGGTCGATGGCCCCAACCGCCCCGAGCTGCTCGCCGCTGTGCCCGAAGCCGATGCGCTACTGGTGCGTTCCGCGACCACCGTCGATGCCGAGGTGCTCGAGGCCGGCAAGAACCTGAAGATCGTCGCCCGCGCGGGCGTCGGCCTCGACAATGTCGATGTGCCGGCCGCCACCGAGCGGGGCGTCATGGTCGTCAACGCCCCCACCTCGAATATTCACACCGCCGCCGAGCACGCTGTCACGCTGCTGCTGGCCGCCGCGCGCCAGATTCCGGCCGCCGATGCCACGCTGCGCGAGCACACCTGGCAGCGCAGCAAGTTCAACGGTGTCGAGATCTTCGGCAAGACCGTCGGCGTCATCGGCCTGGGCCGCATCGGCCAGCTGTTCGCGCAGCGTCTCGCCGCCTTCGAGACCAAGATCGTCGCGTACGACCCCTACACCTCGCCGGCCCGCGCCGCCCAGCTCGGCATCGAACTGCTGACCCTGGACGAGGTGCTCGAGCGCGCCGACTTCATCTCCATCCACCTGCCGAAGACGCCCGAGACCAAGGGCATGCTGAACGCGGAGACGCTCGCCAAGACCAAGAAGGGCGTCATCATCGTCAATGCCGCCCGCGGCGGTCTGATCGATGAGCAGGCGCTCGCCGACGCCATTATCTCCGGCCACGTGCGCGCCGCCGGTCTCGATGTGTTCGAGACCGAACCCTGCACCGACAGCCCGCTTTTCGAGCTGCCGCAGGTGGTGGTGACCCCGCACCTGGGCGCCTCCACCTCCGAGGCGCAGGATCGCGCCGGCACCGATGTCGCCAAGTCCGTGCAGCTGGCCCTCGCGGGTGAGTTCGTGCCCGGCGCCGTGAACGTCACCGGCGGTTCGGTGACCGAAGAGGTCGCCCCGTGGCTGGAGATCGTCCGCAAGCAGGGCGCCCTGCTGGGTGCGCTCGCCTCCGAGCTGCCGGTCAGCCTCGAGGTCCAGGTGCGCGGTGAGCTGACTGCCAATGATGTTGCGGTGCTGGAGCTTTCGGCCCTGCGCGGCGTCTTCTCCGCCCTCATCGAAGATTCGGTCACCTTCGTCAACGCCCCGTCGCTGGCCAAGGAGCGCGGCCTCGAGGCCACCGTCACCACCGTGTCGGAGAGCCCCACCCACCGCAGCCTGGTCGATCTGCGCGCCGTGTTCGGCGACGGCAGCACCCTGAATGTGGCCGGCACCCTGACCGAGCCGCACCAGGTCCAGAAGATCGTGAACATCAACGGCCGCAATTACGATATGCGCGCCGAGGGCCTGAACCTGGCCGTGCTGGCGTACGACGACAAGCCGGGTCAGCTCGGCCGTCTCGCCACCAAGCTCGGCGAGGCCGGCATCGACATCCTGGCCGCGCAGCTGACCCAGGACCTCGATCAGGACGGCGCGACCGTCGTCCTGCGCGTCAACAAGGAGGTCCCCGCAGACGTCCAGGCCGCGATCGCCGAGGCCGTCGGCGCCGCGAAGGTCGCCCAGGTCGACCTGAGCTAGCCCGCCTCCCCGGACCTTCAGCGCCCGGCTGAGCGCCGTGGCCGGTTGCGCAGGCGTGCCGGCGGTCGGGTGCCGAACCGATTTTGGGGGTGCCCGGGGAGTTACCCGGGCCTCGCGAAATCAGTTGTCGCCGTTGCCACTGCGTCCCCTCCCATGGCCATGGGAGGGGACGCAGTGCTGTGTGCCGCCGATTTCGCCGTGTCGGCGCGAAGAGCGGGGTTTCCTCGGATCATTGATGAATGCGAGGGAAGACACCGCCTACGGACCCGCTCTCACCGCGTGAGCGCCGCAGGATGCTGATCGGTACCGCGGTCGTGACTGTGGTTCTTGCGGTGGGGGTGCTGATGTGGGCGCTGCTGGATCGTTCGCCCGATTACAGCCGCTCCGAAAATGGTTGTGTCACAGTGCAATCCGCCGGTCCGATGGGTGGTCAGCAGCAGCGGGCGTGCGGTGATCAGGCGCGGGCCTGGTGCCGGTCCGAGTACGCGAAGCAGGATGCGGCCGCGGTGCGGGTGCAGGAGCAGTGCAGGCTCGCCGGAATCCTGCCGTCCCAGTAGCTGAGAGCGGTTCGCCCTGGTGACAGGGGTTGTGGGACTACCCGCTATCGTGGCTGGCGGGCTCCTAGTGAGCCGCGGAAAGTGTCACGGGCGCATATTCGAACGGAGCAATGTTTCATGAAACTCGCTGTCATCCCGGGCGACGGAATCGGTCCCGAGGTCATTGCCGAGGCACTCAAGGTGCTCGATGTGGTGGTCCCCGGTGTGGAGAAGACCGAATACGACCTGGGCGCCAAGCGGTTCCATGCGACCGGTGAGATCCTGCCGGACAATGTGCTGCCGGAGCTGAAGCAGCACGACGCGATCCTGCTCGGCGCGATCGGCGATCCCTCGGTGCAGAGCGGTCTGCTCGAGCGCGGTCTGCTGCTGCGCACCCGGTTCGAGCTCGATCACCATGTGAACCTGCGCCCGTCCAAGCTGTACCCGGGCGTCACCAGCCCGCTGAGCGGTAATCCGGATATCGACTTCGTTGTCGTCCGCGAGGGCACCGAGGGTCCGTACACCGGCACCGGCGGCGCGATTCGCGTGAACACCCCGCACGAGGTCGCCACCGAGGTCTCCACCAATACCCGTTTCGGCGTCGAGCGCGTGGTGCGCTACGCCTTCGAGACCGCGCGTCAGCGTCGCAAGCATCTGACCCTGGTGCACAAGAACAATGTGCTGTCCTTCGCCGGTTCGCTGTGGACGCGCACCGTCAACGAGGTCGCCACCGAGTACCCGGACATCGAAACCGCGTACCAGCACATCGATGCCGCGACCATCCACATGGTCACCGATCCGGGCCGCTTCGATGTGATCGTCACCGACAACCTGTTCGGCGACATCATCACCGACCTCGCCGCCGCGGTGTCCGGTGGTATCGGCCTGGCCGCATCCGGCAATATCGACGCCTCGGGCGCCAATCCGTCGATGTTCGAGCCGGTGCACGGCAGCGCCCCCGATATCGCGGGCCAGTCCAAGGCCGATCCGACCGCCGCCATCCTGTCGGTCTCGCTGCTGCTGAACCACCTGGGCAAGACCGAGGAGGCCGCCCGCATCGAGGCCGCCGTCGCCAAGGATCTGGCCTCGCGCACCGCCCCCGCCTCGACCGTGGAGGTCGGCGACCGCATCGCCGCCGCACTCTGATCCGACATTTCGGCTTCGACATTTCGGCGGCCCCGCACCCCTTCCGGGATGCGGGGCCGCTGTCGTATGAGGCCGCTGTGAAGGCCGCTCAATCACCGAGGTGCACACCGTAATTACCGCCGAGTACGGTACTAACAGGGCGACTCGGACTGTCGATCATCGAAACCAACTGCGGCAGTGAGACATATCGCATTCATGCATTCGGATGCGAAAACGTAACGGGTGCAGCTCTTCCGGATTTGCCGGATATCAGCGGTTCGTTCCGGTCAGCGGGAATCCCTGGGCACCAAGGGGACTGCGGCCGCCGCAACCACCGCCGCCAGCACGTAGGTGATCGAGAAGCCGGAGACGCTGATGAGCGCGCCGAAGGTCGGGGCGACGGCGGCCATGGCCAGGTTCTGGCCGGTATTCTGGATGCCCAGGCCGCGCCCGGACCAGTAGGGGCCCGCGATCTCGGCCACCGCGGTGAAGGCCAGGCCGTTATCGCTCACGGTGATGACCGAGGCGGCCACCAGGATCGGCACCGCGGCCCACCACCAGTGCGCCCAGGAGGTTACGGCCAAGGCGCCCATGGAGATTGCGGCCGCGATGGCGACGGTGCGCAGCGGGCCCAGCCGGCTCGCGACCCGGTCCGACCAGATGCCCGCGCCGATACGTCCTCCCGCGCCCAGGATTTGGGTGACGGTGACCAGCACGCCCGCCGCCGCCAGCGACCAGCCCACATCGCGGTGCAGCCACAGCAGTGCGAAGGTCCACAGGGCGGCCTGCGGAATGCACAGCAGCACCGAGACGGCGTGAATGCGCCACAGTGTGGAATCGCCGCGATACGGATTCACGGGACGGCCTGTGTCCCCGGAGGATTCGGGCCGGGGCGGGTCGATGATGCCGAACAGGCAGGCGACGGCGGCGGCCCCCGCCATCGCCGCGGGTACCAGGATGGCGGTCGAGAAACCGTGTGCCGCAGCGACGGCCGGAATGGTCAGCGCGCCGATGGCGACGCCCAGCGGCTGTGCGGTCTGGCGAATGCCCATGGCCAAGCCGCGCTGATCCTTCGGGAACCAGCCGACGATGACCCGGCCGCTGGCGCCGTTCGTGCTGGCAGCGCCCATACCGCCGACGAACAGCAGCGCGCCCAGCGCGATGTAGTTCGTGACGGTGGCGGCGGCCACGCCCGCGACCAGCATCACCGCGGGACCGGCGACCAGCACCTTGTGCTCGCCGATGCGGTCGACCACATAGCCCCAGGCGATCAGCGTGCACACCAGGCCCAGGGTCGGCATGGCGACCAGCAGACCGGCGGTGGCCAGCGACAATCCGCGATCGGTCAAGGCGGGCAGCAGGAATGGCGTGCCGTTGATGAATACCGCGCTCGAACCCTGCGCGAAGACGCCGAGGCCCAGCATGCTCCACCGTCTGGCCGAACCGATCTGTGTCACGGTGGTCATGGCATTCACCTCGAGTCTCAATATGTGGGACGGTATTCTTATCTATTGAACATCGGCTCTTACCGTACACCTGCTGCCCCGGACTCATTTCGCGGCACGCTGTCGATTTGCTCACACCCTTTCCGGGCATTCGGCGGGGACGGAAATCTGCCCGAGTTATCTTGCGTACAAGGGCTTTCCACATTTTTCGCCACCCGATGCGAGGGCGGATGCCGCATCCTCGCGGTGGGCGGTCCGGTGGCGTGCCCGCGGGGCCGCCCACTTCCGCTCGTGTCCCGCGGTCGGGCGCGTTCGGGCAGGTGGAAGCCGGTCGATAGGATGCCAGCCATGCGCCTAGGTCGAGTTGCCAGCCCAGATGGGGTCGCTTTCGTCAGTATCGAAGGAGACGGCGGTGACGCCGTGGTCCGCGAGATCGCCGAACATCCGTTCGGCAATCCGACGTTCACCGGCCGCAGCTGGCCGCTCGCGGACGTGCGGCTGCTCGCGCCGATCCTCGCCAGCAAGGTGATCTGCATCGGCAAGAACTACGCGGCCCACGCCGCCGAAATGGGCGGACCGGCCCCGGCCGATCCGGTCATCTTCATGAAGCCCAATACCTCCATCATCGGCCCGAACGTGCCGATCATGTTGCCGCCCAGCTCCTCTCAGGTGGATTACGAGGGTGAGCTGGCCATCGTCATCGGCCGCCCCTGCAAGGACGTGCCCGCCGCCCGCGCGCATGAGGTGATCCTGGGTTACACGGTCGCCAACGACGTCACCGCCCGCGATCAGCAGCGCCACGACGGCCAGTGGACCCGCGCCAAGGGCTATGACACCTTCTGCCCGCTCGGCCCGTGGATCGAGACCTCGCTGGACCCTTCGGATCTGGAGATCGTCACCGAGCTCGACGGCGAGGTCAAACAGCGCAGCCGCACTTCACTTCTGCTGCACGATATTCCGAAGCTGATCGAATGGGTGACCACCGTGATGACGCTGCTGCCCGGCGATGTCATCCTCACCGGCACTCCCGAGGGTGTCGGCCCGATCCAGGCCGGTCAGAACGTGTCGGTGACCGTCGAAGGCATCGGCACCCTCACCAATCCCGTTGCCGCCAAGCGCTGATCGAGAGAGAGACATGACTGAAGTTCGGGTCCGATTCTGCCCGTCTCCCACCGGCACACCGCATGTCGGCCTGGTCCGGACCGCTCTGTTCAATTGGGCATACGCCCGCCACACCGGCGGCAAATTCGTCTTCCGTATCGAAGACACCGATGCCGCACGGGATTCCGAAGAGTCTTATCAGGCAATCCTGGATGCGCTGCGCTGGCTCGGCTTGACGTGGGACGAGGGCCCGGAAGTCGGCGGCCCGTACGGCCCGTACCGGCAATCACAGCGGCGTGACATTCATCTCGATGTGGTGGCGCGGCTATTGGCGGCGGGGGAGGCCTACGAATCCTTCTCCACCCCTGAGGAAGTCGAGGCCCGGCACAAGGCGGTAGGCCGCGATCCCAAACTCGGCTATGACAATTTCGATCGCGATCTGACGCCCGAGCAGATTGCCGCCTACCGGGCCGAGGGACGCCCGGCGGTCATCCGCCTGCGCATGCCCGCTCACGACCTCACCTGGCACGACCTGGTGCGCGGTGAGACCACCTTCCGGGCCGGCACGGTGCCGGACTTCGCGCTGACCCGCGGTAATGGCGATCCGCTCTATACGCTGGTAAACCCCGTAGACGACGCGCTGATGAAGATCACCCACGTGTTGCGGGGCGAGGATCTTTTGTCCTCCACACCGCGGCAAATCGCGCTCTATGAAGCCATGCAGCGTATCGGTGTAGCCGAGCGCACGCCGGAGTTCGGGCATCTTCCGTTTGTCATGGGACAGGGCAACAAGAAGCTCTCGAAGCGCGATCCGGAGTCGAATCTCTTCCATCACCGCGACCGCGGGTTCATTCCCGAGGGTTTGCTGAATTATCTGGCGCTGCTCGGCTGGAGCATCGCCGATGATCATGACGTCTTCTCCATGGCGGAGATGGTGGCGGCGTTCGATATCTCGAAAGTTAATTCGAACCCGGCGCGTTTCGACCAGAAGAAGGCCGATGCGCTGAACGCCGAACATATTCGGTTGCTGGAGTCGGGTGATTTCGCTCACCGACTGCGCGAGTACCTCACCGAAAACGGCCATATCGGCGCGGAGATCGATGAGAAGCTCTTCGCAACAGCCGCAGATTTGGTGCAGACCCGCATCGTGGTTCTCGGTGATTCATGGGATCTCTTGAAGTTCCTGTTCGTTCCCGCGGATGAGTTCGAGATCGACCCGGCGGCACGGGAAAAGAATCTCGGACCCGATGCGGTTCCGGTATTACAGGCGGCCGTGACGGCGCTGGATAGCATTTCCGAATGGACGGCCGCCGCACTCGAGGAGTCGCTCAAGGCGGCGCTGATCGACGAGCTCGGCCTGAAGCCGCGCAAGGCATTCGCACCCGTGCGGGTGGCGGTCACCGGATCGCACATCAGTCCGCCGCTGTACGAGTCGCTCGAACTGCTGGGCCGTCAGGTGTCCATGGATCGGCTGCGCAGTGCGCTGGCGGCTGGGTCTGCGTCCTGAGGATGGCTCGAAAGTGGCCCAAAACCGGCCTCTGACCAGCCGATTTGTATAACCCCGGTATCGGCCTGCTAATCTCTTCTCGGCTCGCAAAGCGGTCGGGAAGCTCCCCTGAGGAGCAGGCCGAATGCCTGGGTCATTGGGGTATGGTGTAATTGGCAACACAGCTGTTTCTGGTACAGCCATTCTAGGTTCGAGTCCTGGTACCCCAGCCGAGAGAGCTTCACGGCTCTCTTTTTAGTTGGAGATTCGGTGGCACTGCCACCACATAATTCACCAACAATCCTGGTCCCGTCGTCTAGCGGCCTAGGACGCCGCCCTCTCAAGGCGGTAGCGCGGGTTCAAATCCCGTCGGGACTACCACGCGAAGGGCCTCAGCCGATATGGCTGGGGCCCTTCGCTTTTGTCTCTGCCGGGCCGGCGCGACTAGTCCAGCGCGCCGGCGGTGCTGCCGCCCAGCGGGATCGCGGGCATGCCGAGTTTCCGGTGGTCCCAGCTGCGCACGCGCTCGGGCACGATGCGAATCGCGATGCGCTTGTTCAGCATCTGATCCACGAACGGCTTCATCTCTTCGCTGTAGGGCCCGGTGTAGCGCTCCCACACACTGATTCCGACCTGGAACAGCGCGTCGGCGTCCTCGATGATCTCCGCGCGGCCCTCGATCGAGAGCCCGCGCAGCTGGTCATAGGTATCGCCGGCCTCGACCAGCACGGTTACCCGCGGATCGCGGCGCAGATTCACGGCCTTCTGCGATTTGGCCTTGGTCTCGAACCAGATTTCGCCGTTGATCAGGCCGTACCACATGGCGGTCAGGTGCGGGGTGCCCGCGGGACCGAGGGTGGCGAGCGTGGCGATTCGACTGCGCTGCAGGAATTCCGCGATCTCCTGGTCGGACATCGTGATCTGAGCGCGTTGATTGACTCCCATCAGCCGACTGTAATTTACGGCGTATGAGCCGGGTCACAGCCCCTGTGCGCGGGGCTGCGCGATCCCACTGAGTGGTCACGCTGTAAGCCCGCGCTCACCCCTCGCTGTAGCCCCTCAAAATGCCGACGCCCCCACCCGGATTCCCGGCGAGGGCGTCAAAGCGGCTGTGCGAGGCCGTCAGAGGCGTTTGTGGAGGGCGTCCGCAGCCGCCACGAGGTCGGCGGCCCAGCGGGCGCCGGGCCGGCGGCCCATGCGATCGATGGGTCCGGAGACCGACACGGCCGCGATGACCGTGCCCCCGGCATCGCGCACCGGCGCGGACACACTGGCCACGCCCGCGGCGCGTTCGGCCGCGCTCTGCGCCCAGCCGCGGCGGCGCACCTCGGCGAGTGCGCGTTCGCCGAATACCGCCTCCGGCAGCACGGTCCGCTGCAATTCGGGATCGGCCCAGGCCAGCAGGACTTTGGCGGCCGAGCCGGCGGTCATGGGCATGCGCGCGCCGACCGGAACGGTGTCGCGCAACCCGGACGCCGGTTCCATCGAGGCCACGCAGACGCGGGCACTGCCGTCCCGGCGATAGAGCTGCACGCTCTCGCCGGTGATCTCGCGCAGGCGCGGCAGGATGGTGGCGGCCGCGTCCAGCAGCGGATCACTGGCGGTGGTAGCCAGTTCGGACAGGGCCGGGCCCGGCCGCCACAGCCCCTGGCTGTCACGGGCCAGCATCCGATGCGTCTCCAGGCCCACGGCCAGGCGATGGGCGGTGGCGCGGGGCAGGCCGGTACGGGCGCACAGGTCATTGAGGCCGCAGGGTTGCTCGGCGACGGCGTGCAGGACCGCCATGGCTTTGTCCAGAACACCGATACCGCTATGCTGTCTCATAGAACGATATTAGCGTCTCGCATGCTGGGAATTGCAAATAGGCTCCCGGCATCGGACCTTCCGGTCCAGCGCGGCGCACTCCCCGCGTCAACAGCCCGGACGCGGGTTATGTCCTATCGAGAGGTGATGGAGATATGGCCGATCGGCCACGCACTCTGGCGGAGAAGGTCTGGGAGCAGCACGTCGTCGTACAAGGCGACGGCGAAGGCGCGAACCGCGAACCGGACCTCATCTACATCGATCTGCACCTGGTGCACGAGGTGACCAGCCCGCAGGCCTTCGACGGCCTGCGCGCGGCCGGCCGCCCGGTGCGCCGCCCGGACCTCACCATCGCGACCGAGGACCACAATGTCCCGACCGTCGATATCGACAAGCCGATCGCCGACCCGATCTCGCGCCTGCAGGTGGAAACCCTGCGCCGCAACTGCGAGGAATTCGGTATCCGCCTGCACCCCATGGGCGATCTCGATCAGGGCATCGTGCACGTGGTCGGCCCGCAGCTGGGTCTGACCCAGCCGGGCACCACGGTGGTGTGCGGTGATTCGCACACCTCCACACACGGTGCATTCGGCGCGCTCGCAATGGGTATCGGCACCAGCGAGGTGGAACACGTGCTGGCGACACAGACTCTGTCGCTGCGCCCGTTCCGGACCATGGCCGTCAATATCGACGGCACGCTGCCGGACGGCGTCACCTCCAAGGACGTCATTCTCGCGGTCATCGCGCAGATCGGCACCGGCGGCGGCCAGGGCTATGTGCTGGAGTACCGCGGCGAGGCCGTGCGCGCCATGTCCATGGAGGCGCGGATGACCATGTGCAACATGTCGATCGAGGCGGGCGCCCGGGCCGGCATGGTCGCGCCGGACGAGATCACCTACGCCTTCCTGAAGGGCCGCCCGCACGCCCCCGAGGGCGCGGACTGGGATGCCGCCGTCGAGGCATGGGAAGCCCTGAAGACCGATGAGGGCGCGACTTTCGATACCGAGGTGCATATCGACGCCTCCACGCTGACCCCCTTCGTGACCTGGGGTACCAACCCGGGACAGGGCCTGCCGCTGGGTGACTCGGTGCCGGACCCGGAGCTGATCCACGACGAGAACGAGCGTCAGGCTGCCGAAAAAGCACTGCAGTACATGGACCTGACGCCGGGTATGGCGCTGCGAGATGTCTCTGTGGACACCGTTTTCGTGGGTTCCTGCACAAATGGCCGTATCGAGGATTTGCGCGCCGTTGCCGACGTTCTGAAGGGCCGCAAGGTCGCCGAGAGCGTTCGCATGCTGATTGTGCCGGGCTCCATGCGCGTGCGGTTGCAGGCGGAAAAGGAAGGCCTGGGCGAGATTTTCACCGCGGCGGGCGCGGAATGGCGGCAGGCGGGTTGCTCTATGTGCCTGGGCATGAACCCCGATCAGCTTTCGCCCGGTCAGCGTTGCGCTTCGACCTCGAACCGGAACTTCGAAGGGCGACAGGGCAAGGGCGCTCGGACGCATCTGGTGTCGCCGCTGGTCGCGGCCGCCACCGCGGTGCGCGGAACCCTGTCCTCACCGGCGGATCTGAACTGATTCAGCTCCCTACGGCCACATAGACATCAGGAGAATCACGATGGAAGCCTTCAAGGTCCACAAGGGGATCGGTGTCCCGTTTCGCCGGTCCAACGTCGATACCGATCAGATCATCCCCGCCGTCTACCTGAAGCGCGTTACCCGAACGGGTTTCGAGGACGGACTGTTCGCGGCATGGCGGTCGGATCCGAACTTCATTCTGAACGCCGAGCCCT
Organism: Nocardia sp. NBC_01327; assembly: GCF_035958815.1. Lineage (NCBI taxonomy): Bacteria > Bacillati > Actinomycetota > Actinomycetes > Mycobacteriales > Nocardiaceae > Nocardia > Nocardia sp. NBC_01327. The sequence continues at coordinate 2,744,881 of NZ_CP108383.1, forward strand.
ACAACCGCGGCAGTGTGCTGGTCGCCGGTCCGGATTTCGGTACCGGTTCCTCACGCGAGCATGCCGTTTGGGCGCTGAAGGACTACGGCTTCCGGGTGGTGATCTCCTCGCGCTTCGCCGACATCTTCCGCGGAAACGCCGGTAAGGACGGGCTTCTGACGGCGCTGATGGCCCAGAGCGATGTGGAATTGCTCTGGAAGTTGCTCGAGGAACAGCCGGGTCTGGAATTGGAAACCGACCTCGAGGCGCGCACCGTCACGGCCGGAACCGTTGTGTTGCCGTTCAATATTGACGACTACACACGGTGGCGCCTGCTGGAAGGTCTGGACGACATCGGCCTCACTCTGCGGCGCCACGACGAGATCGACCAGTTCGAAAACGCAAGGCCGACTTGGAAACCCAGGACCATTCCGGCCCGTATTTCGCAGACGTAATCATTGGGGGGCGTTAGCTGAACGCCCCCAAACGCGGTAGCTGGTCGTGTGCCATCTCTCATCAAAATGGGTGTGGCAGATAGACTCTTGCCCAAAGAAGGTTTACCGTGGTACCTAGTCGGTCCGACGACGGGCCATTAGTCTGCGGAGGATTCAATGAACAAGGCGGAACTGATCGATGTTCTGACCGAGAAGTTGGGTACTGACAGGCGCACGGCAACTGCTGCAGTTGAGCAGATGGTCGACACGATCGTGCGTGCTGTGAACAAAGGTCAGAGTGTCACTATCACGGGATTCGGTGTCTTCGAACAGCGTAAGCGCGCCGCTCGCGTCGCTCGGAACCCGCGCACCGGTGAAACCGTCAAGGTGAAGCCGACTTCGGTGCCGGCCTTCCGTCCCGGTGCTCAGTTCAAGGCGATCATCGCCGGCAAGCAGAAGATCACCGCGAGCGGCCCGGCCGTGAAACGTGGTGTGGCTGCTCCGGTATCGGGTAAGCCCGGCGCCAAGAAGACCGCTGCCAAGAAGACGGCCAAGAAGGCCGCCACCAAGGCACCGGCGAAGACCACTGCCAAGAAGGCTGCCACCAAGGCTCCGGCCAAGAAGGCAACGGCCAAGAAGACAGTCGCAGCCAAGACGGTTGCGAAGAAGGCTCCGGCCAAGGTCACTGCGGCCAAGAAGGCTCCGGCCAAGAAGGCTGCCGTCAAGGCCAGCGCGGTCAAGAAGACCACCGCTGCCAAGAAGACGACCGCGAAGAAGGCTCCGGCCGCCAAGAAGACCGCGGCGAAGCGTACTGCCCGTCGCTGACGGGCTCGAACAGCCCGTCGCTGACGGGTTTTCGACGCAGCACCACATGTGAGACGGCCCGGCACTGCCGGGCCGTTTCGCATGACCGACCACGAAAAGGCCCTGAGGGCGGGAGAACCCGGCCCCCAGGGCCTTTTTACGGGACGAAATAGGGCGCTGACGGGCCCGACATCAATTGCCGCACAGTTATAGTGCGAAATCCCCGCGGCGCTATTTACCCAGCGTCGAATGGTCGACCGGTGTCAGTGCCCGATCGATATGATCGGCCGCGACCAGGCGGCCCTGGTGTACCGAAAGCACCCAGACACTGCCCTTGCGATTGCGGGCCGAGGGCAGCGTGACGCCGTCCTTGTCGGCCCACCACTCGAGCAGATCCGGAATCACCTTGCCCTGGCTGCAGATCACCGGCACCGACTGTGCCGACACCAGGTCGCGCAGGCGTTTGCGGGCCGCGTCCGGGGCAGCGGCATAACCGGATTCGGAGAACTGCGGCTCCAGTTCGATGTCCGCGCCCACGGCCACCGCGAGCGGAGTAACGGTTTGGACACAGCGCAGCGGTGGGGCCGAATGGATTTCGTCGGCGCCGAAGGCGAGCAGATTCGGCGTCAGCGCGCGAGCCTGTGCGCGACCGGCCTTTTCGAGCGGCCGCTCGTCGTCCGCGGGATCGGAATGGTCGTGCCGGCCCGCCTTGGCGTGGCGAACCAGCAGCAGTGTGGCCGTATCCGCCGGTAGCCGAAGGAAATTGCGCACCATGTGGCGATCCATGGGGTAGGACAGCGCATCCATCAGGCCATCGGTCCGATGCCACTGGAGCACATCGACTTCCGCATTGGATTCGAAGGAGCCGCCGAGAATCTGCGCGGCCCAGTAGTCGACCCGCTTGAGCTTGCGATGGCCGGTCACGGGATAGGTGACGTGCCCGAGGTAGCGGCCCAGGCGGGACCGGATCCCGGTCTCCTCGGCGACTTCTCGCACCGCGGCGACGAGGGCGGTCTCACCGGGATCGAGTTTCCCCTTGGGCAGTGACCAGTCGTCGTACTTGGGGCGGTGTACGAGGGCGATTTCGACGGCCCCGTCGTCCGCGTAACGCCACAGCACCGCACCCGCTGCCGGGATGTTCGCTTTGACCCTGGGGTCCGGGAAATCGGCAGCGGGTGAATTCGTCTTACTCACGGGCGATCCGGACGTCGCAGTCGCATGAGGTAGTCCTGGTGATCGCGAATCTCTTCGCCGGCGATATCTCGATCGGGCTGGGCCTGCCAGCTGCCGTCGGGGCCGAGCACCCAGCAGCGGGTGGTGGCGTCCAGCGCCGAGTCGAACATCCCGCCCAGCCGGCCTGACAGCTTCGGATCCTTCACCTGTGCCAGCACTTCCACGCGCCGGTCCAGATTGCGGTGCATCATATCGGCGCTGCCGATCCAGTACTCGTTCTGCGCCTGGAAGTGCAGGACCCGCGAATGTTCCAGGTAGCGGCCGAGAATCGAGCGCACCTCGATATTCTCGCTCATGCCGGGCACGCCCGGGCGCAGTCCGCAGATGCCGCGGACCACGATCTGTACCGGTACACCGGCCTGCGAGGCCCGGTACAGCGCGTCGATGATCTCCTCGTCGACGATGGCATTGGCCTTCAGCCGGATTCGCGCCGCCTCGCCCGCGGCGGCCAGTTCGACCTCACGTTCGATGCGTTCGATGATTCCGGCGCGCACGCCGATCGGAGCCACCAGCAGGTTGCGGTAGTTGGCTTTTCGCGAGTACCCGGTCAGCGAGTTGAACAGGTCCGTGAGGTCCGCGCCGATCTCCGGTGCGGCGGTGAGCAATCCGACGTCCTCGTACAGCCGCGCGGTCTTCGGATTGTAATTACCGGTGCCGATGTGGCAGTAGCGACGGATGGTGGCTCCCTCGCGCCGCACCACCAGGCAGGTCTTGCAGTGCGTCTTGAGGCCGACGAGGCCGTACACCACGTGCACGCCCGCCTGCTCCAGTGCGCGTGCCCATTTGATGTTGGCCTGCTCGTCGAAGCGGGCCTTGATCTCGACCAGCGCCACGACCTGCTTACCGGCCTCGGCGGCGTCGATCAGGGCATTGACGATGGGGGAGTCGCCGGAGGTGCGGTACAGCGTCTGCTTGATGGCGAGCACCTGCGGGTCGGCGGCCGCCTGCTCGATGAAACGCTGCACGCTGGTGGAGAAGGAGTCGTACGGGTGGTGCACCAGCACATCGCCCTCGCGCAATGCCGCGAAAACGTTTCGGGGCGTTTCCCGTTCGCCGAAGGCGGGCGGGGTGACGGGCACGTAGGGCGCGTCCTTGAGGCCGGGCCGGTCCACGCCGTACACCTGCCACAGGCAGGACAGATCCAGCAGGCCGGGCACCTGGATGACATCGCCGGGATCGACATCCAGTTCGCGCAGCAGCAGATCGAGCATGTGCTCGGTCATATCGTCCGAGACTTCCAGCCGCACCGGGGATCCGAAGCGGCGGCGGGCGAGTTCGCGCTCCAGGGCCTGCAGCAGGTCCTCGTCGCGATCCTCCTCGACCTCCAGATCGGCATTGCGGGTGATGCGGAACGAATGATGTTCCACCACTTCCATTCCCGGGAACAGCTGATCGAGATGCGCGGCGATCAGTTCTTCCATCGGGAGGAAGGGGGCGAGCGTGGCGCCCTGTGCCGCACCGGAATCCCGGATGGCGGGGGAGCGGCGGACCCGGACGAAGCGGTCCACATTGTCGGGCACCTTGACGCGGGCGAAATGCTCGCCGCCGGTGACCGAATCCTTAACCGTCACGGCGAGATTCAGACTCAGGCCGCTGATGTACGGGAACGGATGCGCGGGATCGACGGCCAGCGGGGTCAGCACCGGGAAGACCTGATCCTGGAAATACCCCGAGAGCCGCTGCTTTTCGTCCTCGTCGAGGTCGTGCCAGCGCACGATGGCGATGTTCTCGGCGGTCAGCGCGGGCAGCACCTGGTCCAGGAAGACCTGCGCGTGCCGGGCCGCGATCTCCTGCGTGCGGGCCGCGATCATCTCCAGCTGCTCGGTGGGGGAGAGGCCGTCGGCCGAGCGCACCGATAATCCGGTTTCCGCACGGCGTTTCAGTCCGGCGACCCGGACCATATAGAACTCGTCGAGATTGGACGCGAAGATCGCGAGGAATTTAGCGCGCTCCAGCAGTGGCTGCGAAGTGTCCTCGGCCAGCGCGAGCACGCGGGCATTGAAGTCGAGCCAGCTCAGTTCCCGGTTCAGGTAGCGGTCCTGTGGCAAACGCGTAGTTGCCGAGGCCGTGGGCGGTGGGGTGGCCGCGGGCGGGGCCGCGGGTAGTAGCGGCGGTTGCTTGACGGTGTCCGTATCGCTCACTCTCACGATCATTCCTTATGTCGTGGGCGGGGTGCCGTTCTGACACCGTCCATTGCAGCGCAGATCACGCCCGGTCAGCACAGTGAGGAACTCGTCCGATGCACTTGTTTCGCTTCCCGACACGCCCGAGACACGCCGATTTCATGCAGCAGCGTCCTGGTGGCCTCACCGACGCCGAGCGCGGCGGCGCGATCGAGGTCCTCGGCGGTGTCGACGTCCTGTCGCAGACCCGGCCAGTCGCCGAGCAACTCCACGGCACCCGCCGCGATATGGCGGCGGGCCGAATCCGGGCCGAACAGCGGATCGAGCGTCGCCGCGCGGTCGCGGACGAGCAGGGCGACGGTGCCGCTGCCGTCGTGATCGGTGACCACCGAGCGGGCGGGCCCGGCGGCGATCAGCATGTCGGACAGTTCCTGTGCGCGTAGTGCGGGCAGATCCGCTTGCAGGGCAAGTAGATCGACCGCGCCGTGCCGGTGCCGGGCCGACGCGGCCCCGGCCGACAGCGCGGCATTCAGGCCACCGGCGCCCTGGGGCTCCGGATGGACGTACGCGCCGAGGCTGCGCACCAGTTCGGTGACCACGGGATCCGGGGTCACCACGGTCACCGAGGCGATCTGCGCCGTCGAGACTGCCGCGCGCACCGTATCGGTGAGCATGGCCAGCACCAGCCGTGGCCGATCCTGCGGAGGCAGGCGATCGGCGAGCCGGCTCTTGGCCAGCTCGAGGTTCTTCACCGCAATCACGGCGTGAACGGTGTTAATTTTGCCCTCCGCTTCGCTCCGAGCGGATTCGCGGCCCTGCAAGCTCGGTCTTCCCTCCTCCGCTCCTCCGCTGCGCTCCCCCGCTCCGTCAGTCCAGACCGAGCCGGGCCGCGAATTATGGGTGCCGATGCGCCAGGGCGTGCACATGTCCGAATCCTCCCACTCCAATATGACGGCGAAGTGAGCGGCCGTCCTTGGAAGTCGATAACCCGTGCGCGGCGCCATCGCTTCCCGAGTCTCTGAGTACCCGCTGTGCGGTGCTCGGCGCGGTGGATTTCGTGCGCGCTTATATTGGCAGGATGGCTAGGGCTGCAGTGCTGGGGGCGGGTTCTTGGGGGACCGCGTTCGCGAAGGTGTTGGCGGAGGCCGGAACCGAGGTCACCATGTGGGCTCGGCGGCCGGAGGTGGCGAAGGTGCTCGATACCGAGCATCGCAATCCCTGGTATCTGCCGGGGATCGAACTGCCGCCGATCGCCGCGACCCATGATCACCGCGCCGCGCTGGCGGGCGCGGACATCGTGGTGCTGGCGGTGCCGTCGCAGTCGCTGCGCGCCAATCTGGCGGAGTGGCAGGGCGATATCCCCGGGGACGCCACGCTGCTGAGCCTGGCCAAGGGCATCGAGACCGGCACGCTGCTGCGCATGAGCCAGGTGATCGCCGAGGTCAGCGGCGCGGATTCGAGCCGGGTCGCGGTGCTGTCCGGGCCGAATCTGGCGCGGGAGATCGCCGATCGGCAACCGGCCGCGACCGTGGTCGCCTGCACCGATACCGCGCGGGCCGAGGCGGTGCAGCTGGCCAGTGCCACCGGATACTTCCGGCCGTACACCAATGCCGATGTGATCGGCTGCGAGATCGGCGGCGCCTGTAAGAACGTGATCGCGCTGGCCTGCGGTATCGCCTCCGGAATGGGATTGGGCGACAACTCGATTGCCAGTCTCATCACCCGCGGCCTGGCCGAGATCATTCGCCTCGGCGTCGCGGTGGGCGCGGAACCGGTCACCCTCGCGGGGCTGGCCGGGGTCGGCGATCTGGTCGCCACCTGCACCTCGCCGCTGTCGCGCAATAGGTCCTTCGGGCATGTGCTCGGCGCGGGCGGGACCATGGAATCCGCGCAGCAGGCCACTCATGGGCAGGTCGCCGAGGGAGTGAAGTCCTGCACATCGGTGCGGGCGCTCGCCGCCGCGCACGGCGTGGAGATGCCGCTGACCAATGCCATGCACCAGGTATGTCATGAGGGGCTGGCCACCTCCGAGGCCGTCGGGCAGTTGCTGGGGCGCCGGCTCAAACCGGAGTGACCACGTAACCGCGTCGGCATCCACGCCCGATAGGGTTCCGGGCATGACCAACAGGATCCGGGTGGCGGTGGTGTTCGGCGGGCGCAGCAACGAGCATGGCGTCTCGTGCGTGTCGGCCCGTACGGTATTGGCCAGCCTCGATCCGCAACGGTACGAGGCGGTTCCGATCGGCATCACGCGCGAGGGCACCTGGGTGCTCAGCGCGGCCGATTCGCAGGCGCTGACCGCCGATGCGAGCCGTGAACTTCCCTCGGTGGACAACCTCGGCGCCTCGCTGGCGCTGACCGCCGACCCCAGCCGCCCCGGCACCCTGGTCCGGCTCGACGGCGTGGACGCCGTGCTCGGCCGGGTGGATGTGGTGTTTCCGGTGCTGCACGGCGCTTTCGGTGAGGACGGCACCATGCAGGGGCTGCTCGAGCTCGCAGGAATCCCGTACGTCGGGCCGGGCGTGCTGGCCAGTGCCGCCGGTATGGACAAGGAGTTCACCAAGAAACTCCTTGCGGCCGAAGGGCTTCCGATCGGGACGCAGGTGGTGCTGCGGCCCGGTGTCGCGACGCTGTCGGACGGCGACCGGGACCGGCTCGGCCTGCCGGTGTTCGTGAAGCCCGCGCGGGGCGGCTCGTCCATCGGCATCACCAAGGTCGATGACTGGTCCGGGCTCGATGCCGCGATTACCGCTGCGCGCCAACATGATCCGAAGGTGATCGTCGAGGCGGGCATCGTGGGTCGCGAAGTCGAGTGCGGTGTACTGGAATTCCCGGACGGTCGGGTGGAAGCCAGTGTGGTGGCGGAGATCCGGATGCCGGAGGAAACCCCCGAGGGGCCCGAGTTCTACGACTTCGATACCAAATACCTCGACGACGTCTGCGAATTCGATGTGCCGGCCAAGCTGGACGATGATGTGTCGCAACAGATTCGCGAGCTCGCCGTGCAGGCGTTCCGGGCGCTGGACTGCCAGGGGCTGGCGCGCGTGGACTTCTTCGTGACCGAGGACGGGCCGGTCATCAATGAGATCAACACCATGCCCGGTTTCACCGCCATCTCCATGTACCCCAAGATGTGGGAGGCCACCGGTCTCGATCGCAAGGATCTGGTGACCAATCTGGTGGAGACCGCCCTCGCCCGGGGGATCGGCCTGCGCTGAATCCGCGTACTTTCGAATGCCGGACCGTGCCCGCGCGGCGCGGTCCGGTGCTCGTCCATCCCCCTGTCGGTGGAGCGCGGCGTGCGACTTCAGGGTGACGTCAGGCGCGGCGGCGCGGCGTAATCTCGGTGATGTGCTCATGGCTATGACAATCCCCGGGCTGGCCCTGCTGATCATCGTGGTGGCCTTCGCCGAACTGGGCTATCGCAAGGTGACCGGCCGCGCCGGGCTGCCGTGGATGCGCGGCACCGAGGCCGAGGAGCGCAGTGCCGCGGCCATCGGATTCGAACAGTTCGGGTCGGTCTTCGAGTCCGGGAAGAAGCACGAATTCGAGCAGCGGCAATCGGTGCTCATGCACCGGGAGAATCCGGGCGATGGGGCCGACGGTCTGGAGATCGACCTCACCAAGGGCAAGGCGACGCTGCGCAAGCCCTGACGGCCGTACCCGCGCCGGGGCTTCGCGGACTTCCGGGTCAGCTCGGCAGCGGGCCGGGATCGAGCGGCTTCTGCGGAATCACCTTGGTGATGGCGTCCGAAATCTCCTGCAGCGGAGTCGGTCCCGCATTGTCCGGCATGGTCAGCGCGATATAGGTGCCCCGATCGACCGCCCACCAGGTGCCGGAGGTCGCGCCACTGGTCTGGTCACGCACATCGAACCAGCTGACATTGTTCACGACCTGCAGCGGTGAGGCCCGATTGAATTCCATCGGCCGATCCATCCCGCAGCGCAGCACAATCGCATCCCCGCCCTCGGGCAATTGCCACGCCTTGGTCGCGACGGGCGCGGGCTGCACCAACTCGGAAGTGGTGTAATCGCCCAGCTTCTCCGGCAGCGCGGGCAGCAGCGCCGAACACTCCGGCCCACCCGCCGCGGGCGCCTGCACCGACCCGAGCACGAGCGCCGACCGCGCCGGATGCCGATTGGCCATCACACCCATCACCAGCACACCCACGACCAGCGCGATCGGCAGCGCGATCGCCGTAGCGATGAGCGCGGGCGACCGCCGCTCATCCAGCTCCTCGACCACGGTCCCGGCTGCGGCAGCCTCCGCGCCGTCGGTCGCAGAATCGCCGGATCCGCCTTCGTCCGGGCCTGCGCCGGCGGCAGAATCGTCCTGGTCCCCGGTAGCACCTTCGGCAGTGTGGGAATCGCCTGCGGCAGTGGTGGAACCTGCGGCCTCGGTGGAACCTGCGGCAGTGGTGGAACTTGCGGCAGTGGTGGAACCTGCAGCAGCGGCGGAATCGCCGAGGATCGTGGCGGTATCAGCTGACGCTGCACGGTCGACTTTGCCCGATTCGTCGGAGGTGGTGGGGGCGGCCGGGGTTTCGGTCGGCGCGGGGGTGTCCGTGCCCGGCTCGGCGGTCGTCCGAGGTGCGGAGGCCGATTCGCTGGTGGCGTCCGGGTGGGTGGATTCCGGTTCGCTGCCGCGGGTGTCGTTGCTCATCCGGTTGTCGGTCCCCGATCGTGCCGTGCCGGGCACAGCGGGTCCCGGCGGGTGGTCGTCGATTGCGTGTCCGAGGGTACCGTTCTCAGGTCCGCGATCCGCAGCCCACTCACCGCCGAGGAGACCGTCATCACCGCCAGCAGCAGTGCGCGCAGGCCGAAGACCGTGCGGGAGCTCGGGGAGTTCGGGCTGATCGCGCGGATGAATGCCGGGCGGATCCAGGGGCCGAATGTGCTGCTCGGGCCGGGGGACGATGCGGCCGTGGTGGCGGCGCCGGCCGGTCGGTTCGTGGTGACCACCGACATGCTGGTGCAGGACCGGCACTTCCGGCTGGACTGGTCGAGCGCGCACGATATCGGGCGCAAGGCCATTGCCCAGAATGCCGCGGATGTGGTGGCCATGGGCGCCACGCCGAGCGCCTTCGTGGTGTCGTTCGGCTGCCCCTCGGACACGCCCGTCGACTTCGTCACCGAACTCGCGGACGGTATGTGGGCCGAGGCGGAGCGGGCCGGTGCGTCGATTGCCGGTGGCGATGTGGTGCGCAGCCCGCTGCTGGTGATTTCGGTGACCGCCTTCGGTGATCCGGGGGAGCGCGAGCCGATTCTCAAATCCGGCGCCCGGCCCGGTGATATCGCGGCGGTGGCCGGACTGCTGGGTTGGTCGGGTGCGGGTTATGCGGTGCTCGCCGCGGGCCACTCCGCCGCCGATTCCGCGTCCTTCGCGGATGTGGTTGCCGTGCACCGGGTTCCACAGCCGCCGTACGCGGCCGTTCTGGACCTGCCCGCCTCCGTGGCCATCACCGCCCTCACCGATGTGTCCGACGGCCTGCTCGCCGATATGGGACATATCGCCGAATCTTCCGGTGTCGCCATCGATCTCGATTCCGCCGCCCTGCACGACCCGGTGCTGGAGTCGATTGCCGCCACGCTCGGCGGGGATGCGCTCGACTGGATTCTGGCCGGCGGCGAAGATCATGCCTTCGCCGCGACTTTCGCCGCCGTCGGCGATGTGCCCGCAGGTTGGCGGCCTGTGGGGCGGGTGGTTGCCGGGTCGGGAGTGACCGTCGACGGCATCGCCCGAAACGGACCTACCGGTTGGGAATCCTTCGCATAGGTGGGCGGGGTTCCGCCAGGAATCGGGCCACGATAAGTTTTCCCGACATGGGCGCCAAACCACTGTCGGAGGTCATGGATTCGGGCTGGGCCGAGGCCCTCGAACCAGTGACCGATCGCATCGCCGAGATGGGCGAATTCCTTCGAATCGAAAACGCCGAGGGGCGTGGCTATCTCCCCAAGGGGGAGAACGTGCTGCGCGCATTCCAGCGGCCGTTCGACAAAGTACGGGTACTGGTCGTCGGCCAGGATCCGTATCCGACCCCGGGCCATGCCATGGGATTGAGTTTCTCGGTGGCGCCGGATGTTTCGCCGGTGCCGCGCAGTCTCGGCAATATCTTCTCCGAGTACACCAAGGATCTGGAATACCCGACGCCGTCCTGCGGTGATCTGTCGCCGTGGTCGGATCAGGGGGTGCTCATGCTGAACCGAGTGCTGACCGTGCAGCCGGGCCAGGCGGCCTCGCATCGCGGTAAAGGCTGGGAAGCGGTGACCGAGCAGGCGATTCGCGCATTGGTCGGCCGTGACCAGCCGCTCGTCGCGATTCTGTGGGGCCGGGACGCCTCGACATTGAAGCCGATGCTGGGGTCGACCCCCTTCATCGAATCCGCCCATCCCTCACCGTTGTCCGCCTCGCGCGGATTCTTCGGATCGAGGCCGTTCTCACGAACCAACGAATTGCTGGGTACATTGGGTGCCGCGCCGGTGGACTGGCGTCTGCCCTAAGCGCGAATCCGTTGATCCGATTCAGGAGCATGTGTATGCAGAAGAAGACTGCCCGTGGCGTTTTCGCCGTTCTCGCCGCGGGCGCCGCGCTGGCCGCTCCGGCGGTCGCGAATGCCGAACCGCTGACGCTGGAACCGGCTCCGGCCGCCACCACCACGACGACGACCAATTCGTCGCCCGTGGCCAGCCTGTTCGATACCAATAGCGCCACCTCGATGTCGTCTCAGGTGACGTCGCAGACGGCGTGCATGTTCCAGTCGATCAGCCAGCAGGTGGATTGCTTCACCGGCAATCGCTGATTCAGCTCGACCGCTCGCCGATGCGGCGCACCATGCGCACTTCGATTGCGGGCGTGAAGGCCTCGGCTCGGCGGGTGCCGTCGAGTTCGAAGCCGTATTTGCGGTAGAAGGCCCGGGCACGCGGATTCTCCTCGAACACCCAGAGGGAGGTATCGGCGTCCTGGGCCAATACCGTCTCGATGAGTCCGTGCGCCACGCCTGTGCCGTACCAGGCGGCGCGCACGTACATGGCGCTGAGTTCCCGCTCGGCTGTGGGTGATTCATCCCTATTCGGCCCGCTACTGGCGAATCCGACAACCGTATTGTCGCTGACCGCGACCGCGATCGTCCCCGGGTATTCGACCCGGATCCGTTCCCACTGCTGCGCCCGGCGGTCGACGTCGAAGGCGGCGAGCACATGGGCGGGCACCAAATCCTGGTATGCCTCACGCCAGCAGGCGATATGGCATTCGGCCATGCTGTAGGTGTGTTCGGGTCCCAGCGGAACTACCTGCCACTCAGCCATTTCAGCGTCTCCCACTACCGGTCGGGGCGGCCCGTGCACAGCAAAAACCCCGGACGACCCATTCTGGGCGCCGGGGCTTTTGTTCGAAAGTACTTAAATCAGCGAGTGACCTTGCCGGCCTTGAGGCAGGAGGTGCACACGTTCATGCGCCGGGTGTTGCCGGGGGCAACCTGGGCGCGGACGGTCTGGATGTTCGGATTCCAACGACGGTTGGTGCGCCGGTGCGAATGCGAAACCGACTTACCGAAGCCGGGGCCCTTGGCGCAGACGTCGCAGACGGCAGCCATAGTCGCGAGCTCCTTCATGTCATGTTCGGACGCTGCTCGAAAAACAGCGAGTCCGGAAACGTAATGTCTGGGGACGTGCCTGCCAGCGAATCGCTAGCGAACGCGTTTCTGATACCTGATAAGGATCAGTGCCCGCGTCGGGCAACCGCACAAGAGTAACCGCCCCCCAACTGCCATGTCCAATTGCCCCCCGTTCGGCGCCGGGTGAACACGGGCGAACGGCAGGTGACGGCGGGGTGTCGGTGTTCCCGACTAGGCTGGCGGCCGGATCGTAAGGTCGGGAAATGCGGCGGAAGGACGGTGACGGTGCCCGCGGTTGGGGACGTGCTCGACGGTGCTGCGCTGCTGCGCTGGGGGCAGGGCTGCCTACACGCCCTGGAACGCCACCGTGACGAGATCAACGCGCTGAACGTTTTCCCGGTCGCCGACTCCGATACCGGCACCAATCTCTTCAGCACCATGCGCGCGGCGGTCCGAGCCGCCGAAGCCCTCGCCGCAGACCGGTCCCGCGGCAGCGACCGGTCAGCGGCCGACCAGGCTGTGGGCGAGACCACGTCAGGTGCGGCAGCTCGGCGCGCCGAGCGGGATTTCGGCGTCGTGAGTGCACCGAATTCGGATGCCGAGAGCGCTGAGCAGGTCAGGTCCGCCGATGCGGTACTGAATACGCGGTTGTCCGCGCAGGAGGTTGCCGGAGCCATGGCTCGGGCGGCGACGATCGGGGCGCGAGGCAATTCGGGAATCATCCTGTCGCAGGTGCTGCGTGGCGTGGCCGAGGCGGTGAGTGACGGGCCGCTCGATGAACGGACATTGCGGGAAGGGCTGCGGCGAGCGGCGCTGCTGGTGCGGGAGGCGCTGAGTTCGCCGGTCGAGGGGACCATGCTGACCGTGCTGGACTGTGCGGCTGAGCGGGCCGTCGATTGTTCGGAGCGCACCCTGGCCGCTGTTGCGCTCGCTGCTGCCGATGGTGCGGCGAAGGCGCTCGGTGAGACTCCCGGACAACTCGGAGTATTGCGGCAGGCCGGGGTTGTGGACGCCGGCGCGCGCGGATTGCTGGTCCTGCTGGACGAATTGGTGGCCGCGACCGGTGGACAGCCGGTGGCTCGGCCCGCGTATGTGAGGAATGGCGAGCGTGGGGCGCGACCGGGGGGCGGCATGAGCTCGGTCGGTCCATCAGGTGTGGCCCCAGGGAACTCCGGGACCGTCCTCGACGCGACCCCTGCAACGGCCACTGGGGCAGAGGCCGGTGCACGTGCGGCGACTGCGGACGGCGTGGCAACCGGAACTGCGGGTGCGGCGGCTGCGCATGCCCAGAATGTCAGCGGGACGATGGGGACCCCGAATGCGTTGGGGCCCAGTGGGATCGGGATGCGGGGCGGAAGTCTCGGCGGTGGCGAGCATGAGACGGTGGAGGGGTTCGGGGGTGGGTATGCGCCGCAGTATGAGGTCATGTATCTGCTGAGTGGGACCGATGAGCGGCGGGTTGCCCGGTTGCGGGAACAGCTCGACGGGCTGGGGGATTCGGTGGTCGTCGTGGGGGACGGGGGCGGGATCTGGTCGGCGCATGTGCATTGCGCGGATGCGGGGGCGGCGGTGGAGGCCGGGCTGGCGGCGGGGCGGGTGAGCGGGATTCGGATCGAGACGCTGGCGGTGTCGGCGCATGCGCCGGGCGGGCCGGGCGAGCGGGGGATTCTCGCGGTGGCCTCGGGGGCGGGGGCGGTGCGCCTGTTCGAGGATGCGGGAGCCGAGGTGCTCGAGGGGGATGTGACGGCCCAGGCCCTGCTGGCCGGGATTCGGCGACTGCCCCACCGTGAGGTGCTGGTGCTGCCGAACGGCGCCCTGCCTGCACACGAGTTGATGGCGGTGAGTGTGGCCGCGCGCGACGGGAATCGCGATGTGCTCATGCTGCCGAGCGCCTCGATGGTGCAGGGGCTGGCGGCATTGTCCATGCACGACGGCGGGCGGATCGCGGCCGACGATGTCTTCGCCATGTCCGAGGCTGCCGCCGGAACCCGCTGGGGCGCTTTGCAAATCGCGCCGGAGCGCGCCCTCACGATTGTCGGCACCTGCGAGGCGGGTGACGGGCTCGGCCTCGTCGGGCACGATGTGGTGGTCATCGATTCGAATGTGGCCTCCGCCGGATGCACCCTGCTGGACCGAATGCTCGGTCTCGGTGGGGAATTGGTGACCATGCTCATCGGTGCGGAAGTGCCGCAGGGGCTTTCGGAAGAATTGGCCGAGCATGTCGGCGCCTCGTTCCCGGGTGTCGAGGTGGTGGTGTATCCCGGTGGTCAGGCCGGTGATCTGGTGCAGATCGGGGTGGAATAGGTGGCGACACTGGGTGATCGGCTCGACCATGTGCTCGGCGTGAAGGCCGCCGAACCGCTGGCCGAGGCGTTCGATATGAGCACCGTCGAGGACCTGCTACGGCACTATCCGCTGCGCTATGCCACGCAGGGGCAGCCGCTCACCGAGGAGGCGCCGGAGGAGGGCCAGCACATCACCGTCATGGGCCGGGTCACCAAAACCGATCTGCGCCCCATGAAGAATCGGCGCGGCAGCCTGCTGAAGGTGAGTCTGGACACCGGCTCCGCGAAGCCGATCGAGGTCACCTTCTTCAATGGCGACAAGGTCCGCCACCTCGTGAAGGAGGGTGTGCGCGCCATGATGTCCGGCACCGTGCACTGGTGGCGGCCGGACCGGTGGAACCTCTCGCATCCGGATTATCTGATCCTGCCCGACAAGGGCGAGGGCTCCGTCGAGAGCCTCACCTCGGTGCGCGGCGGCGGCGCCCTGCGCGGACTGGCGCAGAGCGCGAAAGGCGCCGGGGGCGTGGATATCTCGTTCTTCGAACGAGAGTTCATCCCGGTGTACCCGGCCACCGCGAAGGTGCAGAGCTGGGATCTGCTGCGCTGTGTGCGGCAGGTGCTCGATCAGCTCGATCCCATCGAGGATCCGCTGCCCGAGGACCTGCGCGCCGAACATGCCCTGGTGCCGGTCTCCGATGCGCTGCGGCTCATTCACCTACCCGAGAGCAAGTCCGATATCGAACAGGCCAGGGGCCGACTGCGTTTCGACGAAGCCCTGGCCCTGCAGCTGGTGCTGGCCGAGCGCCGGCATCAGGCGGAGGGGCGCACCGCGAAGGCGAGCCTGCCGCGCACCGACGGCATTGCCGCCGCCTTCGACAAGCGGCTGCCGTTCGAGTTGACGGAGGGTCAGCAGGCCGTCATCGAGGAGATCTCCGCCGATCTGTCGCGCACCCATCCCATGCACCGGCTGCTGCAGGGCGAGGTGGGTTCCGGCAAAACCATCGTCTCCCTGCTCGCCATGCTGCAGGTGGTCGACAACGGTCAGCAGTGCGCACTGCTCGCTCCGACGGAAGTTCTTGCCTCCCAGCACTATCGGTCGCTGAAGAATATGCTCGGCGATCTCGGCAATGCCGGTGAACTGGGCGCGTCCGATATCGCCACCAAGGTGGTGCTGGTGACCGGTTCCATGTCGGTGGGCCAGAAGCGGGCCGCGCTGCTGGACGCCGTCACCGGTGAGGCGGGCATCCTGATCGGCACGCACGCCCTCATCCAGGATTCGGTGGAGTTCTTCGACCTCGGCATGGTGGTGGTCGACGAACAGCACCGCTTCGGTGTGGAGCAGCGAGATGCCCTGCGCGCCAAGGCCAAGAACGGCATCAGCCCGCACCTGCTGGTCATGACCGCCACCCCCATCCCGCGCACCATCGCCATGACCACCCTCGGCGATCTCGAGACCTCCACCCTCACCCAGCTGCCGCGCGGCCGCTCGCCCATCACCTCGAAGGTGGTGCCCGCGAAGGCGAAACCGTCCTGGGTGGATCGCGCGTGGGAGCGCATTCACGAGGAGGTGCAGGCGGGCCGCCAGGCGTACGTGGTGTGCTCCCGCATCGGTGACGAGGAGGAGAACGGTAAAACCAAGGGCCGCAAGGCGAAATCCGAGGAGGAGAAGGAAGGCCCCACCACGCACTCCGCCGTCGACATCTACGAGATGCTGAGCACCGGCGCGCTGAAGGATCTGCGCATCGGCCTGCTGCACGGCCGTCTGCCCTCGGACGAGAAGGACCGCGTCATGCGGGCTTTCAACGATGCCGAGATCGATGTGCTGGTCTGCACCACGGTCGTCGAAGTCGGCGTGGACGTCCCGAACGCGACCGTCATGGTGATCGTCGACGCCGACCGCTTCGGCGTGAGCCAGCTGCACCAGCTCCGCGGCCGCGTCGGCCGCGGCAAACACCCCGGCCTCTGCCTCCTCATCACCGAATCCGGCCCCGTAGGAACGGCAATGGCCCGCCTCGAAGCGGTAGCAGCCACCACCGACGGCTTCGAACTGGCAGTCCTGGACCTCCGCCAACGCCGCGAAGGCGACGTCCTCGGCTCGGCCCAATCCGGCACCGCCCGCAGCCTCCGCCTCCTCTCCCTCCTCGACGACCTCGAAGTAATCACCGCCGCACAACAACTGGCCCGCGAAGTAGTCACCGCCGACCCAGGCCTGCAAAAACACCCCGGCCTAGCCGGCATGATGACCGCCGCCGTAGACGGCGAACGCCTGGAATACCTCGCCAAGTCATAACCCGCCGAAGTCAGCACCGACCCGCGTACCGGCGAGCTGTACCGAGTGGGCTCTTCAGGGTCGACGGAACAGGTTGTCTCAGTACCGAACAGCGCTTACAGCGTCTGTTCGGTCGAGAGACGACCGGTGTGGTCGCGGAGACGGGCTGTGAGGTGAAGGGGAGGGTCGCCGGGTGCGGTTACTGGGGGAGGCGGGGGTAGGGGAGGTCGCTGCTGGTGTTTTCGGTGATGGCCAGGGGGCGGCCTATTTGGGGGAAGGCGCGTTGGGAGCAGCTGGGGCGTTCGCAGACTTTGCAGCCGGCGCCGATCGGGATGGCGGTGGTGGGGTCCTCGAGTGGGAGGCCTCGGGAGTAGGTGAGGCGGTCGGCGTATTCGATATCGCAGCCCAGGCCGATGGCGAATTCTTTTCCGGCGGTGCCGAATCCGGTCGGGGTGGGGGTGGTGGTGCGGGCGATCCACAGGTAGCGGCGGCCGTCGGGCATGGCGGCGACCTGGGTCAGCATGCGGCCGGGGTGGGCGAAGGCCTCGTGCACCACCCAGAGCGGGCAGCTGCCGCCGACTCTGGAGAAGTGGAATGCGGTGGCGGACTGGCGTTTCGAGATATTGCCGGCGCGGTCGGTGCGGACCAGGAAGAAGGGCACCCCGCGCTGGCCCTGCCGCTGCAGGGTGCTGAGCCGGTGGCAGATGGTTTCGAAGCCGACCTCGAAACGCAGGCTGAGCAGGTCGATATCGTAATGGAGCTCTTCGGCCGAGCGCAGGAATTTGCTGTACGGCAGCACCAGCGCGCCGGCGAAGTAGTTGGCCAGCCCGAGGCGGGCGAGAGTGCGGGATTCTCCTGCGAGCGACGGTGTTTCGTCCAGCACCTCGTCGAGCAGATTGCCGTGCAACAGGAAGGCGAGGGTGGACGCGATCTGGAAGGCGCGCTGCCCCGGCCGGAGTCTTCGGGCGAGCGTGAGCGTCCGGGTCTCCGGTTCGTAGTGGCGCTTGGGCACATTCGGGTCGGCCCCGTCGCCGCGCACCAGCACGGTGACGCCCGCGCGCTCCTCGGCCACCCGTGCCAGCTGCCGGTCCAGCGAGCCGACGGTGAGCCCGCAGTCGTCGAACAGTCGCTCGGCCGCGAGGTCGAGCTGGGCGATGTGATTGTGATGGTCGTAGAAGAAGTCGCGCACATCCTCGTACGGCATCGGCACGCCCGGAGCGCCGGTCGGCGTGGCGACCTTGGCCGAGAGCAGATCCAGTTGATCGGTGGCCGCTCGTAGTCGGCGGTGCATGGCCACAACGATTTTCGAGACCTCCGGCATGCGGGTCGCCAGATCCTCGACCTCGGCGACGGGCGCGGCATTGCCGCCCGCGGCCTCCACCAGGATCTCGTGTAGATCGGAGACGAGGCGGGCATCGGAATCCGCGGCGAAGAACTGCACATCCAGATCGAAGGTGGAGTTCAGTTTGAGAAGCACCGGAATGGTCAGTGGCCGCTGATCTCGCTCGAGCTGGTTGAGGTAGCTGGGGGACAGATCCAGGGATTTGGCCAAGGCCGCCTGGGTCATCCGGCGTTCCTCGCGCAACCGTCGTAGTCGGGCACCCGCATACATCTTGCGCACAATGCGAGATGCTACCGATCAGGCTTTGCAATCATCGCAATATGAAGGTACTTGTCCGCATTTCTTATTCCTGCATGGGATTTCGCCGCCGCGCTCCGACTGCGTAGCATGCGAATTCGGCAATTCGGGCAGTTCCGGGCCGGTGCGATCGGCCATTTCAGGTCAGCAGCAGGTGAACCTGAAGTTCGCCGACGAGGAAGCCGAGCACCGCGCCGATAGCCACCAGTTTCCACTCGTCCTGTTTGAACGCGGGGCGCAGCAGGCCCTCGTACTCGTCGTCGCTGAGCTGCTCGGTCTTCTCGATGACCAGGCTGCGCACGTCCAGGGCCTCGATGGCATGCCGGTCGAAGCCCGAATTCGCCGCGGCCCGCACATGATCGAGCACGAAGGCGACGGCATCGCGCTGCAGGCCGGGCCGGTCTGCAGGTCGAGGAATTCGGTGACGTGATGATCGAGGATCGAAGCCAACCGGTCGGCTCGCTGTCCGTTCAGCACCGCCTCCAGAATGCGTGCGGGGGTGAGGATTTCGGTGGCGATGAGATCGCCGTAATCGGTGCAGACCTCCTCGCGGCGCTTGTGGAACAGGCCCTGCCAGCGCAGCGGTCCGATACCGACCGGGCGGATCGGACGGAAGATCATCTGCAGCGCCAGCCAGTCGGTGACCAAGCCGGTGAAACCACCGAAAGCGGGCATGAGCCAGGAGGAATGGGTGAACGCCCAGGTGATCATCTGCACGAAACCGAGGACCGTGCCGAAGATCAGCCCGGAGCGCACGATGAACCGCAGCTCATTGCGGCCGACCCGGCGCACCATCTCCACCAGCAGCGTCTTATCGTCCACCAGCGCGCTGATCGCCATCCCGCGCAGGTCCATCACCTGATCGAGATTGGTGCGCAGATCGACGACGATATCCTCGATGAGCTGCGGCAGATCCCGTTGTGCGCGTTCGATGATGGCGCGCCGGCCCGCCTCGGGCATGTTCACCCACAGCCGCGGCTGATGCTTCATCATCATTTCGCGGACCATGTAGTCCACGCCCGCGTCCAGGGGTTCGCGCAGGCGCGTGGTCAGTTCCGCGATATCGATGCGGGCGATGATGTCCTGTGGATCGATGAGCTTGCCGAACATGAGGTCGACCGCGATGGTCGCCATGCGCGGCGCGGAGCGCGGGATGACGCCCTGCCAGCCCAACCACGGTGGGATGCCGCGGAATTCGAGCGGATACATGAGCATCTGCACGGCGACGATCTTGGTCACCCAGCCGATGAGCGCGGCGACGAGCGGAATCGAGCAGTACAGCAGCCAGTGGTCGGCGAAATCGGCGATCACGACGGGTTCGGCCCCTGGTTCCTGTGTATTGCCATGCCCGCTCCTCGATGCGACTATTCGAATAGAATGATCCGGTTATTCGTATCGTGAGGCTAGGAGAAACACGTGCCCGCTGGCAAGACGGAGAGCTCGCCGCCTACCCAGCGCGTCATCGCCATCGTGGAACTGCTCGCGGCACAGCGCAACACCCTCACCTCCGCCGAAATCGCCGACGGCCTCGACCTCAACCGTTCCACGGCAGGTGCGATCCTGTCCGCGCTCGCCGAACGCGGATGGGTGCGGCGGTTGCCGGATCTGACCTACCAACTCGGCCCGGCCGTCGCCGCGCTCGGCAGGCGGGAGGCGGATTCCCGGGGCGATCGGATCTGGCTGAACGAAGAATTGGAGCGGCTCGCGGCCCGCGTCGACTGCGGCGCGGCGCTCACCGCTCTCGCCGGTGAGCGCATCGAGTTCGTCGCCGTGACTCGTGATCGGCTTACCGTCGGCATCGAATCCGGGGCGCGCATCCCGCTGCGGGCGCCCGCGGGCGCGGCCATCATCGCGCACTCCAGCGCTGCGCGCCAACAGGATTGGCTGCAGACCCGCGGACCCGAACGCCGTGAGGAATACCGCGACGTGCTGTCCACCCTGCGCACCACCGGCTACTGCGCCTGGCGGCTGGAACCCGACAGTATGCCCACCGTCCGGGTGCTCTCCGAGGTCGCCGATCACCTCGCCGATCATCCGGCGAGCAAGGATCTGCGCGGCCGCGTGCTGGCCCAGCTCGGCACCATTATCGGCAGCGCCTACGACCAGGAGACCCTCGACGAGGAGATCCCGCTGCCGATCAGCTACCTGAGCGCACCGGTGTTCGACGGTGGCGGGCGTGCGGTCATGGAACTCCAGATCGGCCCGCTCCGAATGGATGTCACCCGCGAGGAACGCCGCCGCTACCTCGCCGAACTGGCCACCGCCGCCCGCCGCATCGGCGACGGCGTCAACAGCAAGAACCAGTCGCAGACCTAGCGCGGAACCACGGCTGTGCCGATCAACCCGCGGGCGCCCGGCCGTCCTCGGGGGCGGCGCCGAACCGGATGCCCTTGGCCTCCTTGCCTATCGAGGTGAGGACGATGACGGCGATGAGAACCGGGATGATGGTCGCGGCGAGGGCGAAGGGGTAGCCGTGTGATTCGGCCAGGCGCTCCTGGATGGGGAGGTTCAGCGAGGCGAGCAGGTTGCCGAGCTGGTAGGTGACGCCGGGGTAGAAGCCGCGGATCGCATCGGGGGACATCTCGGTGAGATGTGCGGGGATGACGCCCCACGCGCCCTGCACCATGAGCTGCATCAGGAATGAGCCGAGGCACAGCATGGCCGCGGTGTGCGAATACGCCCACAGCGGCACGATCGGCAATCCGAGCAGGGCGCAGAAGATGATCGTGTAGCGGCGGCCGTACCGCTGCGAAAGCGTGCCGAAGACCAGGCCGCCGATGATCGCGCCGATGTTGTAGATCACCGCGATCCATTTGGCGGTGACGGTGGAGAGTCCCGCACCGCCGTGCTGGGTGGCCGACAGGAATGTCGGATAGACGTCCTGCGTACCGTGGCTCATCCAGTTGAACGCCGTCATCAGCAGCACCAGATACAGGAAGCGGCGCACGATGACCGGGTTGGTCAGGATGTCGCGGAACGAGGTCGTGGTGACGCGGAGCTTCTCCTGCGCGGCCTCCCACACCTCCGATTCGCGCACCCGGGTACGCAGAAGCAGGATGATGAGCGCGGGAATGATCGACAGCGCGAACAGCCAGCGCCACGACAGGCCGAGCCAATTCGACACCAGCAGTGAGGCGAGCGAGGCCAGCAGGTACCCGAACGAGTAGCCCTCCTGGAGCAATCCGGAGAAGAACCCGCGCCGCTCGGCCGGAATCTTCTCCATCGCCAGCGCCGCGCCGAGACCCCACTCACCGCCCATGCCGATCCCGTAGAGCATGCGCAGAATCACCAGCACGGTGAAGTTCGGCGCGAACGCGCAGAGGAATCCGACCACCGAGTACACGGCGACGTTCACCATGAGCGGAACGCGCCGCCCGATCCGGTCGGCCCACAATCCGAACAGCAGCGCCCCCACCGGGCGCATGATCAGCGTCGCGGTGGTGATGAACGCGACCTCACCCTTGGACTTGCCGAAACTCGTGGCGATATCGGCGTAGACGAAGATCACGATGAAGTAGTCGAAGGCGTCCATGGTCCAGCCGAGCTGGGCGGCGATGAACGAATTACGTTGATCCGCAGTGAGTTTTGTCCTCGGTACCGTCGTCATGATTCCCCTCGTCCGCCACCGACCACGCCTCGGCGACAAGAACCCGACCGGTTCGGAAACACCCGAGACAGCAAGCGCATCCATACTGGACCGTTCTCGCCGATCTTGTCGGCCCTTCGCCGACATCCCAGGTCAGTACGGTGTGCCCGCGGCGAAAAGCGCCCGCAGTCGGCTGACTGCGGGCGCTTTGCGTGGGTCGGGCTAGGGGGCGAATCAGCGCACCGCGCGGGCCGCTTCGACCAGATTGCGCAGCGAGGCCTCGACCTCGGCCTGGCCGCGGGTCTTCAGGCCGCAGTCCGGATTGACCCAGAGACGTTCGGCGGGAACCGCTTTCAGCGCCTCACGCAGGGAGGTGGTGATCTCCTCGACCTCCGGGACGCGCGGGGAGTGGATGTCGTAGACACCCGGGCCGACGCCCAGTGAGAAGCCCGCCGCAGTGAGATCGTCGAGGACCTCCATATGCGAGCGCGCGGCCTCGATGGAGGTGACGTCGGCGTCGAGGGCGGCGATGGCGCCGATGACCTCACCGAACTCGGAATAGCAGAGATGCGTGTGGATCTGGGTGGCATCCGAGACGCCGGAGGTCGCGAGCCGGAAGGCGTCGACCGCCCAGGCCAGGTACTGCTGCTTGGCATCGGCCCGCAGCGGGAGCAGCTCGCGCAGGGCGGGCTCGTCGACCTGGATGACGCGGATGCCCGCGGCCTGCAGATCGACCGTCTCGTCCCGAATCGCGAGCGCCACCTGGCGGGCGGTGTCCTCGATCGGCTGGTCGTCGCGCACGAACGACCACGCGAGAATGGTGACCGGACCGGTCAGCATGCCCTTGACCGGCTTATCGGTGAGCGACTGTGCGTAGGCGATCCACTCGACCGTCATCGGATTCGGCCGTGTCACATCGCCGTACAGGATCGGCGGGCGCACGCAGCGGCTGCCGTAGGACTGCACCCAGGCATGTGCGGTGGCATGGAAGCCGGTCAGCTGCTCGGCGAAGTACTGCACCATGTCATTGCGCTCGGGCTCGCCGTGCACCAGCACGTCCAGGCCCAGCTTCTCCTGCAGCGCTATGACATCGGCGATCTCGGCACGCATGCGATCGCGGTACTGCTCGGCCGTGATCGCGCCCTTGGTGAAGGCCGCGCGGTCCTTGCGGATCGCGGTCGTCTGCGGGTAGGAGCCGATCGTGGTGGTCGGCAGCAGCGGCAGCTGCAGCCGTTCCTGTTGCAGCACACGGCGATCCGCGGCCGGGGCGCGGTGGGTGGCGGACTCGCCGAGTGCGCTGAGGCGGGCACGCACGGTGTCATTGCGCAGCCGGGGATCGGTGGCGCGGGCCGCGTGAGCCGCACGGGCAGCGGCCAATTCATCGGCCACCGCCTCGGTGCCCTCGTGCAGTGCGGTGGCCAGCAGGCGCACCTCGGCGACCTTCTCCGCGCCGAAGGCGAGCCACGAGCGCAGCGCCGCATCGATATCGGTCTCCGCCGCAAGCGAATACGGCACATGCAGCAGTGAGCAGGAGGTCGATACCACCAGTGCGCCGGTGCTGCCGAGCAGTGTGCCCAGCACGGCGAGCGCGCGATCGGCATCGGTGCGCCACACATTGCGGCCGTCCACCACACCGGCCACGATCAGCTTGCCCGCGAGTGCCGGGATCGCCGCAATGGCATCGACGGTGGCCCCGGCGGTGAGATCCAGGGTGATGCCCTCGATCCCGGTCGCCGCCAGCACCGGCAGGGCCGCGCCCGGGCGGCCGAAATAGGTGGCCACCAGCAGCGCGGGCCGCTCGGCGAGCGCCGACAGTTCCTCGTACACCCGGCCCACGACGGTGAGCTCGGCCTCGGTCAGATCGGTGACCAGCACCGGCTCGTCGAGCTGCACCCACTGCGCACCCGCCGCGGCGAGCTGACCCAGCAGGTCGATGTACAGCGGCAGCAGGGCGTCGATGCGCCGCAGCGGATCACCCTCGGCGTCCTTGGCCAGCTTCAGGAAGGTGACCGGGCCGATCACGACCGGACGGGCGGGGACGCCGAGCTCCAGGGCCTCGCGCAGCTCGGCGAGGATCTTCTCGGCGTTCAGCGTGAATTCGGTGTGTGCGCCCAGCTCCGGCACCAGGTAGTGGTAGTTGGTGTCGAACCACTTGGTCATTTCCAGGGGTTCGACCGAATCATTGCCGCGCGCCGCCGCGAAATAGCGGTCCAGCGGATCGGCGATACCGGTGACCCGCGGTGGCAGCGCGCCGAACATGGCCGCGGTGTCCAGGATCTGGTCGTAGTAGGAGAAGGTGCCGACCGGAATCGAATCCAGTCCGGCCGCGACGAGCTCGGTGAGCTGGGCGCGGCGCAGCTGCGCGGCGACCGCGTGCAGTTCGTCGGCACCGCTGCGTCCCGCCCAGTAGGACTCGGTCGCGCGCTTGAGTTCACGGTTGGGCCCGATCCGGGGGAGGCCGAGAACTGTTGCGGTGAAAGGGGAATTGTTGGTCACGGCTGTGCTCCAAATGTTCCAATGCCACTGGTCGACGCCACAGGTGAGCACGAACGCAGGAGTCCCCGGGCGCGACGTCGATACGGCGTGCGGGAAGCACCGGTCCGTCCACCCAGTCCACGAGGCGGAGACCGCCGGGTACGGCGTACCCGGCGCATTCGGCAGGTCTTCGGACTCGCAGGCACCGGCCTCTCGGCCGACCTAGTGGCCGTCGCTTCCCAGGTATGAACCCAGTGCTTGTGACGGCGGTCGTTCCTGCATACCGCTGCGGGACAGTGCTGGATTCTCACCAGCTTCCCTCTCACATCCGCATTCGAGGTCGAGTGCGGAAGCTTCGACGCGCGGTGCGATAGGCGGAGGCCTCCAACGCACGCACCGAGCGAACCGATTGCAATACGAGCATATCGGCTCCGCCGGTCGGCCCGGCGCGGGGCAGCGCTTCGCCCCTACCGACGGGTATGCCGGCCGGTCCGTACCGGCGGCTCTTCACCGACTCGACTTAGCAAGTCGGCGAACCCCGGCGGCCGCAATGCGTGGACCTCACAGGAGTGCATGTGTCCAGGTGATGAACAGAAATTCGCAACCGCCCGGTATGTGACTGTGAAGATTGCTGCGAACCCGGCTTCGATGCCCGCCGGGCATACCGGGGCAGGTACCTTAGGCGAATGTTCTCCAAAGTCCTGGTCGCCAACCGCGGCGAGATCGCCATTCGCGCATTCCGCGCGGCCTACGAACTCGGCATCGGCACCGTCGCGGTGTTTCCGTACGAGGACCGCAACTCGGTTCATCGTTTGAAAGCCGACGAGGCGTACCAGATCGGCGAGCCCGGACATCCGGTACGCGCGTACCTGTCCATTGCGGAGATCATCAGCGCGGCCAAGTCCGCCGGCGCCGACGCCATCTACCCCGGCTACGGATTTCTTTCCGAGAACCCGGATCTGGCGGCAGCGTGTGCGGCGGAGGGCATCACCTTCGTCGGGCCGTCGGCGCATGTGCTCGAGCTGACCGGTAACAAGGCGCGCGCGATCGCCGCCGCCAAGGCCGCCGGATTGCCGGTGCTCGCCTCCAGTGAGCCGTCCTCGGAGGTGGACGAATTGGTCGCCGCTGCCGAGAGCATGCACTTCCCGCTCTTCGTGAAGGCTGTGGCCGGTGGTGGCGGGCGCGGTATGCGCCGGGTCGCGGACAAGGCGCAGTTGCGTGAGGCCATCGAAGCCGCTGCGCGGGAGGCGGAGTCGGCGTTCGGTGATGCGACGGTGTTCCTGGAGCAGGCGGTGATCAATCCTCGTCATATCGAGGTGCAGATTCTTGCTGATCAGCGGGGCAATGTGATTCATCTGTTCGAGCGGGATTGTTCGTTGCAGCGGCGGCATCAGAAGGTGATCGAGATGGCGCCCGCGCCGAATCTGGATCCTGCACTGCGGGAGCGGATTTGCGCGGATGCGGTGGCATTCGCGAAGGAGATCAACTATTCCTGCGCGGGGACGGTGGAGTTCCTGCTGGATGAGCGTGGCAATCACGTATTCATCGAGATGAATCCGCGTATTCAGGTGGAGCACACGGTGACCGAGGAGATCACCGATGTGGATCTGGTGCAGTCGCAGATGCGGATCGCGGCGGGGGAGACCCTGGAAGATCTTGGGTTGAGCCAGGATTCGATCGTCATCCGGGGCGCGGCCCTGCAGTGCCGTATCACCACCGAGGATCCGGCCAACGGCTTCCGCCCGGACACCGGTCGTATCACCGGTTACCGCAGTCCCGGCGGCGCGGGTGTGCGCCTCGACGGCGGTACCAATGTCGGTGCGGAGGTCGGTGCGTACTTCGATTCTATGCTGGTGAAGCTCACCTGCCGCGGCCGCGACTTCCAGACCGCCATGGCCCGCGCCCGGCGGTCGGTGGCCGAGTTCCGCATTCGTGGCGTCACGACCAATATTCCGTTCCTGCTGGCGGTGCTCGACGATCCGGACTTCCGGGCCGGACGCGTCACCACCTCGTTCATCGACGAGCGCCCGCAGCTGCTGACGCTGAAGAGCTCGGCCGACCGCGGCACCAAGATCTTGAACTACCTCGCCGACGTCACCGTGAACAAGCCGCACGGGACCCGGCCCACGAAGCTGTACCCGCACGACAAGCTGCCCGCCATCGACACCACCGTGCCGCCGCCGGCCGGATCGCGGCAGCGTCTGCTGGAACTGGGGCCGGAGGGCTTCGCCCGGGCGCTGCGGGCGCAGCCCGGTGTGGCGGTCACCGACACCACCTTCCGTGACGCGCACCAGTCGCTGCTGGCCACCCGGGTGCGGACCAATGGTCTGCTGGATGTGGCGGGGCATGTCGCGCGTTTGACGCCGGAGCTGCTGTCTATCGAATGCTGGGGTGGGGCAACGTATGACGTGGCGTTGCGGTTCCTGTACGAGGATCCGTGGGAGCGGTTGGCCGTACTGCGTGAAGCCGTGCCGAATATCAACCTGCAGATGCTGCTGCGCGGTCGTAATACCGTCGGCTATACGCCCTACCCCGAAAAGGTCACGCGCGCTTTCGTTTCCGAAGCGACGGCAACGGGCATCGATATCTTCCGTA
Source organism: Nocardia sp. NBC_01327 (assembly GCF_035958815.1). NCBI lineage: Bacteria > Bacillati > Actinomycetota > Actinomycetes > Mycobacteriales > Nocardiaceae > Nocardia > Nocardia sp. NBC_01327. The sequence continues at coordinate 2,771,916 of NZ_CP108383.1, forward strand.
TCTTCGACGCGCTCAACAATGTCGATCAGATGCGCCCGGCGATCGACGCGGTGTGCGAAACCGGCACTGCCGTAGCGGAAGTCGCCATGAGCTACACCGGCGATCTGTCCAACCCGAACGAGAACCTCTACACCCTCGACTACTACCTCAAGCTCGCCGAGCAGATCGTCGAGGCCGGGGCGCACATCATCGGCATCAAGGACATGGCGGGCCTGCTGCGTGCACCGGCCGCCGCGACCCTGGTGACCGCGCTGCGGCGCGAATTCGACCTGCCGGTGCATGTGCACACCCACGACACCCCGGGCGGGCAGCTCGCCACCTATCTGTCGGCGTGGCAGGCCGGAGCGGATGCCGTCGACGGTGCGAGTGCGCCGATGGCCGGTACCACCAGTCAGCCCGCGCTGTCGGCAATCGTTGCCGCAGCGGCGAATTCACCGCACGATACCGGGCTGAGCCTGCAGAATGTGTGTGACCTGGAGCCGTACTGGGAGTCGCTGCGCAAGGTCTACGGGCCCTTCGAATCCGGGCTGCCGGGCCCGACGGGACGCGTGTACACCCACGAGATTCCCGGCGGGCAGTTGTCGAATCTGCGGCAGCAGGCGATTGCGCTGGGTCTGGGTGATCAGTTCGAGGAGGTCGAGGCCAAATATGCTGCGGCCGACCGTCTTCTGGGTCGTTTGGTCAAGGTGACCCCGTCCTCCAAGGTCGTCGGCGACCTGGCTTTGGCGCTCGTCGGCTCCGGTGTTGATGTCGAGGATTTCGCTTCCGATCCGGGTCGTTACGACATTCCGGATTCGGTGATCGGTTTCCTGCGTGGTGAACTCGGCACTCCGGCCGGTGGCTGGCCTGAACCGTTCCGCACCCGTGCGCTTGCCGGTCGTGGTCCGGCCAAGCCGGAAACCCAGCTCACCGCCACCGACGAAGCGGGCCTCGCCGGTAGCTCCGAAGAGCGGCGCGGGACGCTGAACCGGCTGCTGTTCCCCGCCCCGACCGCCGAATTCCTCGCGCACCGTGAGAAGTTCGGCGATACCACCGGCCTGTCCGCCAACCAGTTCTTCTACGGCCTGCGCCACGACGAAGAGCACCGCGTCCAGCTGGACAAGGGCGTCACGCTGCTCATCGGCCTGGAAGCCATCTCCGAGCCCGACGAGCGCGGTATGCGCACGGTCATGTGCATCCTCAATGGCCAGCTCCGCCCCATCACCGTGCGGGACCGCTCCATAGCCAGTGAGGTCCCGGCCGCCGAGAAGGCAGACAAGAACAACGCCGGCCATATCGCCGCACCGTTTGCCGGCGTGGTCACCCTCGCTGTCTCCGAAGGTGATTCGGTCACGGCGGGCGACACCATCGGCACCATCGAGGCCATGAAGATGGAGGCCGCCATCACCGCCCCGCGGGCGGGCACGGTGCGCCGGGTCGCCATCAGCAAGGTCCAGCAGGTCGAAGGCGGGGATCTGCTGGTGGACGTGAACATCACCGAGACAGCCGCCGAATGACCCGGATCATCGGAGGCACCGCGGGCGGACGCCGGCTACGCGTCCCGCCCGAGGGCACCCGCCCCACCTCGGACCGTGTCCGCGAGGCGCTCTTCAATATGCTCGCCTCCCGCATGGATTTCGACGACACCCGCGTCCTGGACCTGTACGCCGGTTCCGGCGCGCTCGGCCTGGAAGCCCTGTCCCGTGGCGCGTCCCACGCCCTGCTGGTCGAAGCCGACCGCAAGGCCGCCACGGTGATTCGCGGCAATATGACCGACCTCGGTCTCTCCGGCGCGGACCTGCGCACCACTACGGTCGCCTCCCTGCTCGGCCGCAGCGCAGTAGGCGTCGGCGCATCCTCGCCGGCAGGCGGCCCCTACGACCTGGTCTTCTCCGATCCGCCCTACGACCTCGACGTCACCGAGGTGGAAGACGACCTGCGCGCCCTCGTGCAGGGCGGCTGGCTCCACCCCGAAGCCCTGGTCGTCGTGGAACGCTCCACCCGTTCCCCCGAACTGAAGTGGCCCGAGGGCTTCACACCCCTGAAATCCCGCACCTACGGCGAAACCCGACTGGATCTCGCCGAATACGAGCCGTAGACAAGATCACCAGGAACTGACGGCGGCATCGTTCGAGTAGGTCCTGCCGTCAGTTCCTGGTCGACGGCCATCACCGGCCCCGATCAGCCATGACGGGCATGAGGTTTCGGGTGGGCGCTGGTGGTGGCCTTTCGCGGATACAAGCTATGTGCGGGTGCCTACTCCGGCGGCGAGTCCGCAGCAGTAGGGACTAGTGCGCTGCGGTAGCGTGCGGCCATGGCTGGAGCACTCTGCCCGGGGTCGTTCGACCCGGTGACCAATGGACATCTCGATGTGATCACGCGAGCGGCCGCGCAATTCGACGAGGTCGTTGTGACGGTGATGATCAACCCCAACAAGAAGGGGATGTTCACCGTCGAGGAGCGGATGGAGCTGATTCGGGAGGTCACTGCGCACCTGCCGAATGTTCGCACCGAATCCTGGCAAGGCCTGCTCGTGGATTTCGCTCGCGCACAAGGCCTTACCGCCATCATCAAGGGATTGCGGGATGCCACGGACTTCGGGTACGAGCTGCAGATGGCGCAGATGAACCGCAAGCTGTCCGGGGTCGACACCTTCTTCATCGCCACCAACCCGCTCTACGGCTTCGTCTCCAGCTCGCTGGTGAAGGAGGTCGCCTCCTACGGCGGCGATATCGCGGATCTGCTGCCGCCGGCCGTGCACAAGCAACTGCTCGCGCGCATTGCCGAACGACGCGGCTGAACCGCACGGGCGTCCCCTCGCCCGCGCGGTCCTGCCTGAACTGCGTCGTGGCCCGCTAGAACCGGCTGTGCGGTGTCCGCCCGACCAATTACGCGGGCGGGCCCGAACCGCCGTTCACGGTGACGCGCCTGAACCGAATGGCGTGATCTGCTTTCGCCCCGTCGTGCTCGTTCACGACGGGGCGAACTAGTAGCGGTGGATGCGTCCATACCCGGCGCCTCACAGTGCGCGCACCAGGGCCTGGCGCGGTTCCGGCGCGGGGGCGGGTTCGATGCGGCCGTCGGCTCGTGCCGAGCGTCCGCGGGCCAGGGCGGTGCGCAGGCGGCGGGCCGCCGTATCTTCCTGCAGTTCGTTCCAGGTCCAGCGGACCACCTGGAAACCCAAGGCGCGCAGGTAGTTTTCGCGGGTCTGTTCACGGCGGACGACATCGGCCGCGGGCTGACCGTGCTGCAGTAGCCGGCCGTAGCGGATCGGCCCGTCGAACTCGCAGAGCACGCCGGCATCCTCGTAGTAGAAGTCGACGCGGCCCACGAATCGGCCGTCGGGGGTCAGCACATTGCCCTGTGATCGCGGCATGGGCAGATATCGGCGATGCAGCATCACCCGGCTCAGCGATTCGCCGACGCTCTGACTGCGCCCGTCCACCAGGGCGACCACCTGTTTGGCCTGCGTGATGCCGTGCCGGCATTTCGCCTGCGCCAGTTCGGCTGTCAGCTCGGACGCGGTGATTCCGAAGGCCCCGGTGAGGGCATCGCAGGCGACCACGGCCGCATCGAACGGCAGGGTGAGCGCCAGATCGACCACGGTGCGGGCGGGCGTGGTGACCAGCAGGCCGTCCACCTCCACCGCCGAATCGATGGGGGAGCCATACACTTTCGCGTACGGCCGGATGCGGCCGCCGCCACGGCGATTGCGGGTCACGCAGACTCGGTCCAGGGGCGTGCGCCACAGGGTGGTGCCGTACAGGACGGCCGCCGATTGATGGCTCACCACAGTCGCTTCGGCCATCTCCGGCAGTACCGCCTCGATGAGCAGCCGATGCCGGTCCCGCCAGTTGTGCGCCTCCGCACCGGGCGCCGGAGCGCCGCAGCCCTCGAGCAGTCTGCGCGCCAATCTCTGCGGCGCACACTGGCGTCGAGACCTGGCCACTGCCGTCTCGGTACTCGGCCGATCAGGAGTCATTCGCCCTCCTTGCGTGGACGCCCCCGCCGCCAACTGTGTTGCACACACGATCTGTCGACCCGGCCCAGCGGACGTTGCACACCGGGCCCGCGCGTATCCCGCCGTCCCCCAAGGCATCCATGCGATCGCCGCATCTTCGGAACCCCTTTCATTCGGTCGATGCTTGCTTTGACGCAGACATGCCCGATGCGGTTCCCCACCTCCGGAAACAGCGAATCCTCGCACCCCCCGCCGGATTTCGGCCCGGTCGGCGAATGCGAGGATTCGGAAAGCTGGAACTCAGAACACGCGGGAGATCAGAACACCCACAGACGCAGCGTCAGGAAGCGGAAGGTGCCCACGGCCGCCGTGATCGCCAGTACCGCAGCGGCTTCCGCGAAGCCGCCCAGTCCGGGCGCGGTATTGGTCAGGATCGCGAGCCCGCCCGAGGTGATGGCCAGACCCGCCAGCGCCAGCCCGCCGCCCTCGATCTGCGCGGTGTACCAGCGCACGCGGCCGGCCGCGTGGAAGGTCAGCCGCCGATGCAGTTCATTGGCGATCGCGGTGCTCACGATCGAACCGGTCAGATTCGCGAGCTGCGGTCCCTCACCGTAGAAGGCCAGGAACAGCAGCAGGTAGCCGACATTGCTGAGCCCGCCGACCAACGCGAAGCGAATGAGCTGGGCGAGGGTGTGGTCGCTGCGCAACCAGTCGCCGAGCTGTGCGGTCCAGCGCACTCCGGCTGTCCGGACGGCCTCGGTACCGGTGGCCACGGCTTCGGTGCCGTAGGCGATGGCCTCGGTGCCGTACGAGTATGCGTCGGCGAGACCGGGGACGGGTGTCGCGCCCCGCTGCGGGATGTCCAGCACAGCCATGGTCTTTTCCCTCGAACACGTCGGGGTGCTCCGTTGCCCCGACCCAACACTTTTCTGCTACCTAAATTTAACATCAACTGGAGGGGATTCCTCCACTTCTTTTCCGATGTGTGAAACAGCTCTCCGACACGCCGCGAACGAACCTTGTCCCCTGCGCGCAGGAGGGCAGACTTATACAAACGGAGGAGTCTCGCCGTTTAGTCCAGGCAGGAGAGTGGGGTAGCACATGTACCGCGTATTCGAAGCACTCGACGAACTCGTGGCCATCATCGAGGAGGCGCGGGGTATCCCGCCGACTCGGAACTGCATCGTGCCGCGTGGTGAGGTGCTCGAACTACTCGACGATGTGCGTGAGGCGCTGCCCGGCGAGCTCGACGACGCCCAGGACGTGCTCGATCACCGCGACAAGATCGTCACCGACGCCCGCAATTCCGCCGATACCACCGTGACCGGCGCGAACGAGCAGGCGCACCTGACCGTCACCGGTGCTCGCGACGAAGCCGATCGCATCCTCTCCGATGCCAAGGCGCACGCCGATCGCATGGTCGCCGAGGCCCGCGCGCACGCCGAGCACCTCGTCGGTTCGGCGGAGGCGGAGGCCGAGCGGGTGGTCACCGACGGCAATAACGAGTACGAGGCCGTCACCGGCCGGGCCCGTTCCGAGGCCGATCGCATGGTCGCCTCCGGTCAGGCCTCCTACGACCGTTCGGTCGCCGAGGGCAAGGCCGAGCAGGATCGATTGGTCTCCGCGACCGAGGTGGTGCGGGCCGCGCACGCCGAATCCGCCCGTCTCATCGACGGCGCGACGGCCGACTCCGACCGCCTGCGCACCGAATGCGACGAGTACGTCGACGGCAAGCTGGCCGATTTCGAGGAGACCCTGCACAGCACGCTGCGTATCATCGGCCGCGGCCGCCACCAGGTGCGTTCCGGTACGCCCGTGCAGGATTATGCGGGGGAGTTCCGCCGGTAGCCGGTTTGGGCTGATTGGGAGCGCTTCGGTATTGTTGGGTGGTTGCCCATTCCATACCGAGCGTGAGTGAGTCCCTGATGTCCGCCGAATCCGGTTCCAAGCCGCGTCATCGTCTTACGACGTCCGACGACGTCGGCTTCATGCTGGACACGCGCAGCCTCGGGCGTAAGCCCGGCTCGATGCGTGAGCTGAAGCGGACGGTTGTCACCGACGAGAAGATCGGCCTCGAAATGGTCGGCATTCCCGCAGGTGCGCAGGTCGAGCTCGACCTCACCATGCAGTCGGTGTCCGAGGGCGTGCTGATCATCGGCACGGTGTCGGCGCCCGTCGAAGGCGAATGCTCGCGCTGCCTGGAACCGTTCACGGACCAGGTCGAGCTGTACCTCACCGAGCTGTTCGCCTACCCGGACAGCAATACCGAGAAGACCACCGAGGAAGACGAGATCCATCGTCTGGTGGACGACATGATCGAACTCGAGCCGGTGGTCATCGACTCCGTCGGGTTGGAACTGTCGCTGCAGCCGGTCTGCGAGCCGGACTGTGCGGGATTGTGCCCGGAATGCGGTGTACGGATGGCGATTGCGGGTTCCGGCCATGGTCATGACATACTTGACCCTCGCTGGGCCGGGCTCGCGAAATTGACCGTCGCCGACGACGAAGTCGTCAGTGATCTAGCCCCCGGAAGCGGCGCCTCTGGCGCTGCGCCGGACCCATCAACAGATTCTGAACTCACGGGGCACAGTGGCGCCGTGAGTCCGAGGACAGAGGAGAAGTAGTCGTGGCCGTTCCGAAGCGCCGGATGTCCCGTTCCAACACCCACTCGCGCCGGAGCCAGTGGAAGGCCAGTGCGCCTACCCTGATCACCTGCCCGAACCGGGCCTGCGGCCAGGCGACCCTGCCGCACATCGCGTGCCCTTCCTGCGGCACGTACAAGGGCCGCCAGGTCACCGCTGCGGTTTGATTCTCTGATCCAGCCGACCGTGACCGCCAGCAAGGACGCGGCGGAGGGGCCCGCCGTGGGTGACTCCGCCGACCATTCCAGCCTGCTCGAAGCGCTCGGCGTCGGCCTGCGTCCGGACCTGTTGCGCCTCGCGCTCACCCACCGGTCGTATGCCTACGAGAACGGCGGGCTGCCGACCAACGAGCGCCTGGAATTTCTGGGCGACTCCGTGCTCGGCCTGAGCATTACCGAACGCCTGTACCTCGAGCATCCCGAAAAATCCGAAGGCGAGTTGGCGAAGCTGCGCGCGAGCGTAGTGAATATGCACGCCCTCGCCGAGGTGGCCCGGGTGCTTGGTCCGGGTGGTCTCGGTGTGCACCTGCTGCTTGGTAAGGGCGAAGAGCTCACCGGTGGCCGGGACAAGCCGAGCATCCTTGCCGATGGCATGGAATCACTGCTCGGAGCCGTGCATCTCGAGCACGGCATCGATGTGGCACGCACTGTGGTGCTGACGCTGTTCGCGGCGTTGCTCGAGCGTGGCCCCCGCATGGGAGCCGGGCTCGACTGGAAGACCAGCCTGCAGGAGCTGACCGCCGAACGCGGAATCGGCGTGCCCAGTTACGAAATCACCTCCACCGGGCCCGACCACGACAAGGAGTTCACCGCCACCGCGGTGATCGGTGGGAAGGCGTACGGCCAGGGGGTGGGCCGTTCCAAGAAGGAAGCGGAGCAGAAGGCCGCGGGCGCTGCCTATCAGCAGCTGAACGCCGCCGAGAAGCCCGCCGAAGGCACGGCGCAGTAAACGCCGATGCCCGAACTTCCCGAAGTCGAAGTCGTCCGACGCGGTCTCACCGAACATGTGGTGGGCCGCGTCGTTCGCGCTGTTACGGTCGGGCACCCGCGATCGGTGCGGCGGCACGAGCCCGGCGGCGCGGATCTCGCCGCCCGTCTCACCGGCCTGCGGGTCGAATCCGCCAAGCGGCGCGGCAAATTCCTGTGGCTCACCTTCGATGAGCCCGATACCTCACTCGTGGTGCACCTGGGCATGAGCGGGCAGATGCTGGTGCAGCCTGCCGACGCTCCCCGGGAGAAGCACGCGCATATCATCGCGACCCTCGATTCCGGGCAGGAGTTGCGCTTCATCGATCAGCGCACCTTCGGCGGCTGGCAGTTGGCCGATCTGGTCGAGGTCGAGGGGACGCTGCTGCCGGAACCGGTGGCGCATATCGGCCGCGACCCCCTGGATCCGCTGTTCGACGCGGATCGGGTGGTGAAGGGCTTGCGCGCCAAGCAGTCCGAGATCAAGCGGGTGCTGCTGGATCAGACCATCGTGTCCGGCGTCGGCAATATCTATGCCGACGAGGCGCTGTGGCGGGCCGGAATTCACGGCGAGCGGGTGGCGGCCAAGCTGACTCGCCCCGCACTGCACGGACTGCTCACCGAGGCCGGGACGGTGATGAGCGAGGCGCTGCAGGCGGGCGGCACGTCCTTCGACGCCCTCTACGTGAACGTGAACGGCCAGTCCGGCTACTTCGAGCGTTCCCTCAACGCCTACGGCCGCGAGCACGAGCCGTGCCGTCGCTGCGGTGCGCCGATGGTCCGCGAGAAGTTCATGAACCGTTCGTCCTTCTCCTGCCCGCGCTGCCAGCCGCGCCCGCGCGGCTGACCGGTCGCGCGGTTGACCTGCGCCCCTGTGGCTGACCGATCGTGCCGCGCAAGCCGACGGGCCGCGCCGTCCGTGTGATCGATGCCTCCCGCTCTTCGGTCTTGCCTCCCTATGGAACGGCGTGAAGCGCTACCTTTTTGGGAGCGGCACGTGTGGTGCCGGCTGGAGGGACCAATGCGCAAACTGACCTATTACGTCGCGGCCACCATCGACGGGTTCATCGCCACCGAGAACGGTTCGGTGGACTTCTTCCCGGTGGGAGGTGATCACGGTCCCGCGATCGTCGCGCAGTATCCGGAGACGCTGCCCACCAAGGTGCGGGAATCGCTCGGTGTGGACACCAAGCCGAGCATGACCTTCGACACGGTGATCATGGGCCGTAAGACGCACGATTTCGGCGTGCGGACGGGCACCTCCAGCCCGTATTCGCATCTGCGGCAGTACGTGGTGTCGCAGACGCTGCCGGAGGCCCCCGATCCGGATGTGGAACTCATCGCCGAGGATCCGCTGGCGCGGGTGCGCGAGCTCAAGCGGGAGAAGGGGCTCGGCATCTGGTTGTGCGGCGGTGGCGAGCTGGCCCAGACCCTGCTGCCGGAGATCGATCAGATCTTCCTGAAGGTCTATCCCATCGTGCTGGGCACGGGCCGGCCGCTGTTCGGTGCGGGCGCCCGGCTGCCCGAGGCCACCCGCTTCCGGGTGCTCACCAGCCGCATCTTCGAGGACGGCGTGGCCTTCCTGAAGTACAGCCGGGTGCGCTAGAGGATCGCGACGGCGACGACCAGGCCGAGGGCGAAGTGGGCGGCGGCCACGATCAGGGAATCGGTGCTGAACTCGGGAGCCTCGAGGACGGCGCCGATGTCTATGCCGAGGGCGTATTCGATGACGCGGACCGAGATCACCTGGGCGACGATGCCGACCAGGCCGTAGATGAGGGCCGCGATGAGGCCCTCGGACAGCTTGCCCGCCTGCGCGTAGATGGCCAGCACCACGATGAAGGCCATGCTGAGCATGCCCGCGGCGCTGACCACCACCGCATTGGGCAGGCCCTGGGAGACCATGGCGCGCAGCTTGCCGGGGGTGGTCAGGTCCACCGCGTAGAAGCCGATGAGCATGAGCCCGAGGCCGACCAGGGCGTAGAGGACGATGGCGCCTACGCCACGGCCCACTGAACTCCAATATCCCGCTTCGAGCGCCACGGTGGTGATCATCGGGTCGTCCTCCGGAGTTGTCGGGTCGGAACGGCGGAATGTGCGGTCAGGACTGCGGGATACGGTGCGGTACGAAAGTAGAAGTATCGTCGGTGATCAGGCCGACCGTCTCGCGAATGCCGAGTCCGGCGGAGGTGTCGCCGACGATCCAGGCGCCCAGCACCGGCCGCATACCGTCGAATTCCGGTAGCGGGTCCAGCATCTGGTAGACGAAGCCCTCCTCGCCGTAGACGCCGCCGGTGGCGGTTTCCATGCCCGGGCCGACAATGGTCATATTCGCGCCCTCGCGGCCGAGTTTCGGCTTGCGGATGTATTCGGTGAGCTCGTGCGGGTCATCGAGGTAGGCGGGCAACAGGTTCGGGTGGCCGGGGTACATCTCCCAGAGCACCGCGAGCAGCGCCTTGTTGGAAAGCATTGTCTTCCACAGTGGTTCGATCCACATGGTGCTCGGCAGCGATTGTGTGATGCGCTTGCCGAAGTCGTCGTCGAGCGCCCACTCCCACGGGTACAGCTTGAAGATGGATTCGATCGGGGCCTCGGCCAGATCGACGAAACGTTCGAGCTCCGTATCGAATCCGACCTCTTCGATGGGCAGGGCGATGGTGTCGAAGCCGGCCTCGGCGGCGGTCTCCTGCATATAGGCGGTGGTGACATTGTCCTCACCGCTGCCGTCCGCGCCCGACCAGGTGAAGTGCAATTGGGTGCTGGGCAGAACGTCGCGCATTTCACCCCAGCGCTCGACCAGCTTCTCGTGCAGGGAGTTCCACTGATCGTCGTCCGGGTGCAGGTCGGTCAGCCAGTGCCACTGCACAATTGACGCCTCGAGCAGGGAGGTCGGCGTATCGGCGTTGTACTCCAGCAGTTTTGCCGGTCCGCGGCCGTCGTAGCGCAGATCGAAGCGGCCGTAGATGTGCGGGTCCGAGCGCTTCCAGGAGTTGGTGATGTGCTCCCAACTCCATTGCGGCAGACCGAAATCCGCGAGTCGCTCGGTGAGGATGATGTTGTCGATGGCATGCAGGCACATGGTGTGCAGCACTTCGACCTGGGCCTCGAGCGCGAGGATCTCGTCCATATCGAACTCGTAGTGCACCGATTCGTCCCAGTAGGGCCGGGGCTGGCCGTTGGTATCGACGCCGGGGGAGCCGTACACCAGCCCCTGGCCCTCGATGATCTGCTTCCAGCCCGGGCGCGGGGCGCTGCGCACACGGCGCACTAGGAACCTCCTCCGTGCAGCTTGGAGCCGAGGCCGCCGCGCTGAATCGTGGTGCCGCTCTTGGTCTTTACGTTCGCGCCCTTGGGGATCGTGGTGCTGCCGCCGGTGGGTGCGTGGCCGATCGTCTGGCTGGGGCCGCCGTAGTAGTAGCGGTACTGGTGCCCGGCGAGGAAGAACAGACCCGCGGTGGCGAGCCCGCTGCCGCCGCGGTTGGGGTCCTGCGCGTCCTGGCAGTACTGATCGGGGACGACGATTTCCTGATTGTCCTGGGTGGCGGTGATCGTCTGGTTCGGGCCGATGGGCACGGTCTCGCCGTTCTTGGCCACCACCGTGCAGGATGCGGTCACGTCAGGGGTGGTGATGGCGTCGTAAGCCAGGTATCCGCCACCCACGAGTGCCGCGACACCGACCACGGCCGCGCCGCCGAGCAGGACCTTCTTGCGCTTCTTGCGTTTGCCTTCGGCGGCGTCGATCTCCGCCTGAGCCTGTTCTTCGGCGCGTTTGCGGGCCTTCTCGCGGGCTCGCGCCTCGGCGACCGTCGGCGGTCGCGGCTGGGTGATGCCGGCCTCCTGCGACTGCATGCTGCCGTGCCGGGGCGCCTCGGACGCACCCGGAAGCTGGGACGCATCGAATTCGACTGTCGGGCCCGGGAGATCGAGAGTCGGGTTCGAGACCGGCGGCGGGTAGACCGGGACGCCGGGAAGCGGATAGTTCCCCCACTGCGGATCCGGCCCCGGGGGAGTCGCGGAACCCGATGCGGCGGATTCGTCGCGCAGCGGCTCGGTGGGGTGGGCTTCGCCCGCGGGCGGGGTATCGGGATTGGGGCGGTGGTCGGGGTCCTCAGGGGTGCCGCCGAGACGTTCAATGGCCAACGATGGACTCCTCGGACTCGCCGAACTCTGTTCGCCTCAGCGACTCTATGTGCTGCGACGACTCGGTGCTGGTCAATAGCGACCGGGTGCGCGTCAACGCTCTTCGAATCCGATTATGCCTCCCGATGCGGGCCCCCAGTCCTCTACGACGAGGTTGACCCGGCCCGGTGTGTCGCCCGAGCGCAGCAGGGTGAGCAGCGTGTCGCAATTCTCGCGCGGTCCCTCGGCGATCACATGCACGCGGCCGTCCCGATGATTGCGGGCGTACCCGGTCAGGCCCAGTTCCAGTGCGCGTGACCGAGTCCACCAGCGGAACCCGACACCCTGCACCCGACCGTGCACCCAGGCGCTGAGCCGGACCGGGGTTGCCGTCATTCGTCTACGCGGAAGGTCAGATTGACCGTGGTGCCCGCCTTGAGCGTGCGGCCGACGGTGCAGACCTTGTCGATGGCGCGCTGCGCGGCGACCAGCATGCGCTGCCGGGTTTCCTCGTCGAGTTCGCTGAGGTCCAGCTCGAAGGACTCGTTGAGCTCCGGATAGGTCTCGTTCTCGCGGTCGGCGTCGCCGGAGACGCGCACGGTCGAATCGAAGTTGTCGCCGAGCTTGCGCGAGAGGGTGAAGTCGGCGCTCAAACCGGTGCATCCGGCGAGCGCGATCTTCAGCAGCTCACCCGGGGTGAAGGCGCCGGGCACGCCCGCGGAGGCGATGAGCACTTCGCCGCCACGATTATTGCGACCGGTGTAGGCCCGGGTCCCGGTGCGCTCGGCCCACAGTTCGACCGGTTCGGCGGCCTGGGCGGGTGCGGCGGTCTGCGGTGCGGCGGTCTGTTCGGACATGCCTAGATCCTCGCATTCGTTCTCGGTTCACTACCGTTCGGTTCGGAACGCTCGCGAGGTCAGCGGAATTCCGACACCGGTGCCAGGCTCGCCGCGAGCTCCGGTGTGACGGATCTCAATCCGCCGTCGGCAATGTATGAGGCCAGCGCGAGGGCGTCCGGTGCGGGTGGGTAGCGCGGGTGCGGGACGGCGATGACCGTCATGCCCGCCGCGTAGGCGGCGCGCAGGCCGTTGCTGGAGTCCTCGATGGCCACGCACTGTTCGGGCGGGATGCCGAGCCCTGCCGCCGCGGCGAGGTAACCGTCGGGTGCGGGCTTGCCGCGCTCGACCTCCTCGGTCGAGACGGTGGTGCGGAACAGGTCGGTGACGCCCATATGGTCCAGCACCACATCGATGAGCCGGCGGGGCGAGGAGCTGGCCAGGCCGAGCACGAACTGTCCGGCGAAGCGGCGCACGGTCTCCGCGGCATCGGGCATGAGCGGCAGATGATCGGCGTAGCGCGCAGCCATGCGCGAGATGACATCCTCGGCCACCTGCTCCGGGGTACGTCGCCCGTCGAGCAGGTCCTCGCTGGTGTAAATCGACCATTCAGAGGTGCTCATCCCCATGAACCGGTCCTGGGTATCGGCCAGCCAGCGCCCGTCCATCTCACCGATGTACTCACGCCGCACCTCCTCCCAGATGGGTTCGGTGTCGATGAGTACGCCATCCATATCGAAAATGACTGCCTTGGTGGACATGGTCTACATGGTCATCCATGCGCGATCGGGAGGCTGCTCCGGGCCTGGTGTTCGGGGCCGGAGGATGGGGGGAGAGGGCAGAGACAAAGACGCCTGGAAAAGAAGGAAGAAAACGAAAGGCGCAGAACGGAAAGCGGCAAAAGGTGAAGATCGGATATTCTGAATATCCTTATATCACAACGGAATTCGCCTTTCCGGGTCTGTTTTCGCGGAGTAGAATAAAGGCATGGAATCAGGGGGAGAATCCGCAATCGCGACCGGTGCAGCCGCGCTGGCCGCTGCGGTCGATTCCCTGACCAACCTGCCGTTGATTCCGTTGCCGGACACCGACATTGTGGCGTTGATGCAGCAGATCGAGACCAGCACCCGCCGGTTGGCATCGGTACAACGGGATCTGATCGTGCAAGCCTGCGCGCGTTCCTTGCCCGCCCTCAACGGGTCCGGTAGTCCGGCGTTGTATCTGCAATCGGTGCTGCACATTTCGCACGGGGACGCGATCAACCGGTGGCGCACCGCCGAGGATCTCGCGGTGTGGCACCGGGTCGGCGACGAGCCCGACGCGGCCCCGGTGCTGCCGAACGCCGCCCAAGCCCTCGACGAGGGGGCGATCTCCCTCGATCATGTGCGGGTGATCCGGCAGGTGATGAACCGGTTGCCCGGCAAGGTCCCTGCCGAGGCTCGCGCGTATGCCGAGCAGGAGTTGGCCCGGCAGGCGCGCGCTTTGGATCCGACGCATCTGCCGAGGATCGGGGAGATGATCCTGGGATACCTCGACCCGGACGGCAAGCTGACCGAGAACGCGGACCGGCAGAACCAGCGCAGCGCGGTTCTGAGCCCGCAACGCTACGACCTCATGTCCACCCTCACTGTCGAGCTCACCCCCGATGCCCGTGCGGCGTTCGATGCGGTGATGGCGAAGCTGGCGCGTCCGGGGATGTGCAATCCCGCGGACAAGGAAAGCCCGTGGGCCGAGGATGAGGACAACCCGGTGCCCCGGGATGTGCTGGAAGCGTGCGCGGCCCGGGACGAGCGCAGCAAGGCCCAACGCCAGCATGATGCGTTGCTGGCGGTGTTGCACCCGGACTTCAACCCCGCCAAACTCGGTTCGCATCGCGGCCTGCCGGTGTCGACGATCATGACCATCGACATCGAAGATGTCGAACGCGCCTCGGGGGTGGCGACTTTGGCCACCGGTGGGCACATCCCGGTCGAGAACGCCCTTGCGTTGATGGCCCGCGACTCCAAGACGTTCGTCCTCGTGAAGAACAAGCACGGGATGCCGTTGCATATCGGGGAAATCCGCCTGGCGAACCCGGCACAACGGTTGGCGTTGATCGCCACCGAACGCGGGTGCACTCGCCCGGGCTGCAGCGCTCCGGCGAGTATGGCTGCGGCCCATCATGTGACCGAGTTCAGCAAGGGCGGCCCGACCGACATCGAGAACCTCACTCTGGCGTGCGATCACTGCCATGCCTTGGTCAAGGACGGCCCACGCGGCTGGAAGACGATCAAACTCGGTGCGGATTCGGACTTCCCGGGCCGTACGGCGTGGATCGCGCCTGCGCATGTGGATCCGACCCGGACTCCACGGGTCAATCACCTGCATCATCCTGGTGAGTTGTTGACCGAGGTTCCGCCGTCGCTGCGGCCCCGCAGGGTGTGTCGTGCCTCGGGGTTGTCCCCGGTTCGGTACCGGGTGGTCGGCCGGGCCATCACACCCCCACCGCGACAATAGATTTCCCGCCTCTGGTGTCACCGACAGGTTGATCCTGTCGGTGCTAGAGGTCGTTGCCGCATCGGCTTTCGGGCCGGTTCGCTCGCCGAACAGTGACAACCCCACCGCGGCAACAGGTTTCCGTGCCCCGGGCACGGACTTGCAGGGCGGCAACACCACTGAGGGCCACCACCGAATCTGCTCGCCCACCGGACCACACCACCACGCCAGACCGCGAGTCTTCCCTGCCCCTGCCCCTGCCCTGCCCTGCGGGCCTGATCCCGCTCCTGCGGCAGGCCGTTGCCCGACGTGGCCTTCCGGGTTCGTGTTCTTCGATCCCTTGTTTCCAGGCGTCCTTGTCTTTCGGCTCTTGTCTTTTCGTCTTGTGTCTTTGAGACCGGACCACAGCCGGTCGACCCCGCCGGTACCGCGGGTATCTCCTTGGTCCGGAAGGTAAATCGGGTACCCCACCTGACGCCACCAGCACGGCCATCTCGGGCCCTGCCCGCACCCAGAGACCCATCACAGCCTCTCGGCGCAAGCAACCCAGGTGCACCGGCCTGTCTCGGTCTCGAATCCCCCCGAAGCAGGCACTGCACAGGCCTTCTCTCCGACCGCACAGCAGGTGTCTACGCGGGATAGACCTGATAACCGTTGTGCCGCTGAGAGACCCGCTATTGCGTCCATGGTGGCCGATGGTTTCTATGCCGAAACCGTCGGTGCACCTGGGTTTCTTGCCCCTCGGGCAGGGTTGGTCAGCAGGGGGTGCGGGCAAAGCCCGAGATGGCCGTGCTGGGCACGTGGGGAGGGGTACCCGGCTTACCTTCCGCGGTTGGGACGATTACCTGCGGTACCAGCTCGGTCGACCGGCTGTGGTGCCGTTCTCGAGAACAAAACACAAAAGAGCAAGACTCGGAGTCCAGGGGGGAGGGGGCTGAGGTGTGGGGTGGTGGGGGTGTCCACTGAATGGGATTGGTGGTGGGTATGGGCTCGGGGTGGGTGGGGGCGAGTTAGCGTCCGAAGGGAAGACGGATACTTGCCAGTGAATGCCGAGGTGTGCTGTGGGCGTGGATATCTACGATCCGGAGCTGTATGTGGGTGGGCCTATTCATGAGCTCTTTGCGGAGTTGCGGGGGTCGCAGCCGGTGTACTGGCAGGAGATGCCGGGGGAGCCGGGGTATTGGGCGGTGTTGAAGCATGCGGATGTGGCGCATGTGGCGCGGAATCCGCAGTTGTTCTCGGCTGAGGTGGGGGGTGTGATTCTGGAGGATCAGCCTGCGGAGCGGCTGGAGCAGACCCGGAATATGTTGCTGATGATGGATCCGCCTCGGCATACCGAGTACCGCAGGCCGTTGGCCGAGCATTTCAAGGCGCGGGTGATCGGGGAGCTGGAGGGGCGGGTGCGGGAGTTGACCCGGCAGCTGCTCGAAAGTGTCGGCGGTGACGTCGAATTCGTGCACGACGTGGCGGGGGTGCTGCCGAGTCAGGTGGTCGGCGGGCTGTTCGGTATTCCCGAAGCTGACTGGCCGGATATCCGGCATTGGGCGGAACAGTCCACCAGTCAGCAGGATCCAGAACTCGTCGGTGATTTCGACGTCACAGCCGAGCTGACCAAGATGGCCATCTATGCCATCCAATTCTCCATGGCGCGGCGCGAGCAGGAGCCGCAGGCCGATCTGACATCGCTCATTCTGGCGGGTGAGTTCGGTGGAAAGGCCATGTCGGACATCGAGTTCGGCAGCTTCTTCACGCAGCTGGTCACCGCGGGCAATGACACGACCAAGACCATGCTGTCGGCGGGATTGCAACTGTTGCTGCAGCATCCGGAGCAGATGCGGGCGCTACGCGCGGATCCGGCGCTGATTCCCGGTGCGGTGGAAGAGATTCTGCGCTACGCCAATCCGCTGCACTACTTCCGGCGCACCGCCACCGCCGATACCGAGATCCGCGGCGTTCCGATCAAGGCCGGGGACAAGGTGGCCATGTGGTACACCTCGGCCAATCGTGACGAGGAGGTGTTCGCCGATTCCCAGCGGTTCGATATTCGCCGGAACCCTAACCCGCACTTGTCTTTCGGGCTCGCCCAGCATTTCTGCCTCGGTGTGCATCTGGCTCGTATGGAAGGCCGGGTGTTCTTCGAGGAGCTGCTCGCCCGCTTCCCGGATATCGAGCAGATCGGCCCGGCCCGGCGGATCCGCTCCAACCTCAACAATGGCCTGAAGTCGTTGCCGATCCGCCTGTCGCGCTGACTCAGACCTGGAAGCGGTATCCCATACCGGCCTCTGTGAGCAGGTGTTTGGGCTGTGACGGGTCGTCCTCGAGCTTGCGCCGCAATTGCGCGAGATACACCCGCAGGTAATGGGTTTCGGTGGCGTAGGACGGTCCCCACACCTCGCGCAGCAGTTCGCGGCGGCCGACGAGTTTGCCCTTGTTGCGCACGAGCATTTCCAGCATGCCCCATTCGGTGGGGGTGAGGTGCACGTCGTGGCCTTGCTTGGTGACCTTCTTGGCGCTCAGATCGACTGTGAAGGAAGAGGTTTCGATCACCGGCTCGGAGGTGTCCGCGGTGGAGGAGGACCGGCGCACGGCGGCGCGCAGCCGGGCCAGCAGCTCGTCCATGCCGAAGGGCTTGGTGACGTAGTCGTCCGCGCCCGCGTCCAGCGCTTCGACCTTGTCCGAGGAATCGGTGCGGGCCGACAGCACGATCACCGGCGCGGTCGACCAGCCGCGCAGTCCGGCCAGCACCTCGATGCCGTCCATATCGGGCAGGCCGAGGTCGAGCACAACCACATCCGGGTGTTTCTCGGCGGCCGCGCGCAGGGCCGCGGCCCCGGTGGACGCGGTGGTCACCTCATAGCCGCGGACCGACAGATTGATGCGCAGGGCGCGCAGAATCTGTGGTTCGTCATCGACCACCAGGACTTTGGTCGGCGCCGGCGCCGGCTTCGTCACCCGATCTCCTGTTCCTCGCAAGGCTGCGAATCGTCGCAGGCTTGTAGTTCGATCACCATTGTCAACCCTCCACCGGGGGTGGTCTCGGCGTGCACGGTGCCGTCCATGGCGTCCACGAACCCGCGGACCACCGACAGCCCGAGTCCGACGCCGGTGGAATTATCGCGGTCGCCGAGCCGCTGGAACGGCTCGAACAGCTGATCTTCCATACCGGCCGGTACGCCGGGACCGGCGTCGACGATGGTGATGGCGACCTGTGCGCCGGTCGGTTCGGCCGTCA
Source organism: Nocardia sp. NBC_01327 (assembly GCF_035958815.1). Classification (NCBI taxonomy): domain Bacteria; kingdom Bacillati; phylum Actinomycetota; class Actinomycetes; order Mycobacteriales; family Nocardiaceae; genus Nocardia; species Nocardia sp. NBC_01327. Next base: position 2,790,125 of record NZ_CP108383.1, read on the forward strand.
CGCGCACGGGCGTGTCGCTGGGGGAGTAGCGCACCGCATTGTCGATCAGGTTGGCGAGCACGCGTTCCAGCAATCCGGTGTCGGCCAGCACCGAGACCGTGCCCACCTCGACCTTCACCCGGTTCATGGCGGTGCGCCGCAGACCGCGCGTGCCCATGCTCATGAGTGCGTGGTGCACCACCTCGTCGAGGTAGACGCGGCGCATCTGGGGTTTGATCACTCCGACCGCGAGCCGTGAGGAGTCGAGCAGATTGCCGACGAGTGCGGTGAGCTGATCCACCGATTCCTCGATGGTCTCCAGCAATTCGGCGGTGTCCTCGGGGGAGAACTCCACATCATTGCTGCGCAGGCTGGACACCGACGCCTTGGCCGCGGCCAGCGGGGTGCGCAGATCGTGGCTCACCGCCGACAGCAGGGCGCGGCGCAGCTTATCGGTCTCGACCACCGCCTGCGCGGAGCTCGCCTCCTCCTGCAGCTGCTTCTGATGCACCAGTCCCGCAGCCTGATTCGCGACGGCGCCGAGCACGAGGCGGTCGCCGGCGGTCACCGAGCGCCCGCTGAGCAGCAGCCAGTGGATGTCATCGCCCGCCTCCAGTGCGGTTTCGGCGTCGATGACCCGCAGCGGCGGGTTCTCGCCCACCGAGGAGACCACGCCGTTATCGGTGACGAGGCTGACCGCGTCCTGGTTGTAGGTCTCGCGCGCTCGCTCCAGCAGATCCTGCAGATCCGCGCCGCTGAGCACCGAGCCCGCGAACAGTGCGAGCAGCTCGGCCTGCCGGGATGCCTTGCGCGCCTCCCGCGTTCGTTTGGCCGCCACATCGACCAGGGCCGCCACCGCGACCGCCACCAGCAGCATCACCACGATGGTGAGGAAGTTGTCCAGCTCGGCAATGGTGAGGCTGTAGCGGGGCGCGGTGAAATACCAGTTGAGCAGCAGGCCGCCCAGCAGTGCCGACAGCGCCGCCGGAGCCACACCGCCGAACAGCGCGACGGCGATGACGCCGATGAAGAACAGCGCGCTCTCACCGCCGAGATCCAGCCAGCGATCCAGCCAGAAGTACGTCACCGTGCAGATCAGCGACGGTACGAGCACCGCGGCGGACCAGGCGCCGAGGCTGCGTTCCCTGCGGGTCAGCGACGACCAGCGGAACCCGCGGTTGGATTCCTCGTGAGTGACCATGTGCACGTCGATCTTTCCCGACTGCTGCACCACATTGGCGCCGATGCCCTCATCGAGCACGCGGGCCCAGCGGGAGCGCCGCGAGGTGCCCAGCACCAGCTGGGTCGCGTTCACCTGTCGTGCGAAATCCAGGAGCGCCGTGGGCACATCCTCTCCGGTCACGGTGTGCAGGCTGGCGCCCAGGCCGGTCGCCAGCTCTCGGAGCCGGGTCAATCGCTGTGCCGATACCCCGGCCAGGCCGTCACCGCGCACGACGTGCACCACGATCAGCTCGGCACTGGATTTGGCGGCGATGCGGCTGGCGCGGCGCAGGATGGTCTCCGATTCGGCGCCGCCGGTGACGGCCACCACCAGGCGCTCGCGCGCCTCCCAGGTGGCCGTGATCTTGTGGTCCGCACGGTATTTCGCGAGCGCGGAGTCCACCTGGTCGGCCAGCCACAGCAGCGCCAGTTCGCGCAGCGCGGTCAGGTTGCCGGGCCGGAAGTAATTGCGCAGTGCGGCATCCACTTTCTCCGCGGCGTAGACATTGCCGTGAGACATCCTGCGGCGCAGTGCTTCCGGTGTGATGTCCACCAGCTCGACCTGATCCGCGGAGCGAACGACCCAGTCCGGCACGGTTTCTCGCTGCACGATCCCGGTGATCTGCTCGACCACGTCGTTGAGACTCTCCAGGTGCTGCACATTGACCGTCGAGACCACGTCGATCCCGGCCTCGAGCAGCTCCTGCACGTCCTGCCAGCGCTTCTCGTTCTTGCTTCCGGTCACATTGGTGTGTGCCAGCTCGTCCACCAGCACCACGGCGGGGTGCCGGCGCAGCACCGCTTCGACGTCCAGTTCCGGCATGGTCGTCCCGCGATACTCGATCATCCGGGGCGGGATGCGCTCGATGCCGGCCAGCATTTCCGCGGTCTTGGATCGTCCGTGCGTCTCGACGACGGCCGCGACTACATCGCGCCCGCGTTCGAGCCTGCGGTGCGCCTCCGACAGCATGGCGAAGGTCTTGCCGACGCCAGGGGCTGCACCCAGATAGATCCGTAGTTGGCCGCGTTTCACTCGTTCATCATTGCGTGCCGCGCGCGTAGCTCGGGCTCGGCCGCGCGGACGGGGGTGCGAGCGGGCACGGAATTGGCGAGCACCCGCAGGCACAGCGCGGCACCCAGGAACCCGAATATCACCATCAGGCTCACGGCGAGATGCGGCACGGTCGTCTCCTTGTTCAGGCGGATCGATGGGGCCCGCCGAACAGCCGGTCGGGTCCCTTTTGTTTACCGCTGACCTGGTTCGATAGCTCGGTACTGACGGTTTCTTTACGGATCCCCCGCCGATGTTGACGGCATGTGTGCGCCCGGTTCCGGAATGCTGCGCCTAGACCGAAGTGGATACGGGGATATCGGCTTTCGTATCGGCCCAATTCTCGGGTGCGGAACCGAATGTGTTGTGTGCGTTGGTGATCACAGTCTTACCGAGCGCGTGATTGCCGACACCGCCGATGACCGCGCCGATTCCGGCGGGCAGCGTCTTACCGAACATGAGGACACCGCGCTTGACGATGAACCCGCCGATGAACCGTTTCGCCATGGCATTGTCGATATTGCGGACGACGGGAAGTTTGTCGGCCACCACGGTGGCCCAGTCCCGGGCCGATTGGCTGGCGCTCTTGCCGAGCATTTCCGAACCCGCCTCGCCGAGAACGACACCGGCGATGAGCGTGCGCCGCTGCTTCGGCGGCAGCGACTCCATACCGTGCACCGCGCTCATCGAGGCCGCGTACAGCGCGGACGCCTCCAGGAAGAACACCGATTCGACGCCGCTGACGGCCAATCCGATCAGCGTGCCCACGCCGGGAACCGCGGCGCTCAGGCCCGCGACCGTGCCGCTGACGGTGACGATGGTCAGGTATCGCCATTCCAGCCCGTGCGTAATGTCCTCGGGCGAACGGCCGGGGTGCTTGCGGCGCAGCCTGCCCACATACTTCGCCGCCAGCGGGGCCTGTAAGCCCGTCCCGCCGCGGATCACCATTTCCACGGACTTCTGCAGCGCACGTTCGAACATTGCGGCATCCCCTTCTTGTCGGCCTGCCCGAGATTACGGACGGCGTGCAGCGGTTCGACGGTCCGACACGAGGATTCGCCGACCCGTTACGCCGGATACCCCGGCTGCGGTATCTCAACCCGTGACCTAGATCAACTAGGTAATGCCTGGTCCTGACGCTTTCTTTACGGCATTACGGCGGATGTTGACGGAGCGCGTTCGACACTCCGGGAACCTCTGTAAGCGGAACGTCAATGCGTCGGTTTGAGACGCTAAGAGAGCGTAAAGACCCTCGAAATCGGACCAAACGAGCGTTTGACTCACTCCCGTCGCATCTGAGGTGCGGCATGTAGAGAGAGGTTTCGAAGAGATGTCCGTCGTCGTTTTCACAGTGCTGACCGTGGCGATTTTCGCCCTGTTCGGCTTGATCCAACGCGGGGTGGAACGGCTGTGACTCAGAACATCATCGGTCTGGTCCTGGCCATCGCTATCGCCATCTATCTGGTTGCGGCGCTGCTTTACCCGGAGAGGTTCTAGGTGAGTACGACTACAGCGGGGATCATCTTCGTCATATCCCTGATTGTCGCGCTGGCCCTGGTTCATGTCCCCCTGGGCGACTACATGTACCGGGTTTACAGCAGCGAGAAGAATTCCAAGGTCGAACGCGGCATCTACAAGCTGATCGGCGTCAAGCCGGGCGTGGAGATGACCTGGGCGGTCTACGCACGCAGTGTGCTGGCCTTCTCGGCCGTCAGCGTGCTGTTCCTGTTCTTCATGCAGCTGCTGCAGGGCAAACTGCCGCTGCACCAGAACAATCCGGGCACCAAGATGACCCCGGATCTGGCATGGAACACCGCGATCAGCTTCGTCACCAATACCAACTGGCAGAACTACGCCGGTGAGTCGACGATGGGTCACCTCGTGCAGGCCATGGGCCTCGGGGTGCAGAACTTCGTCTCCGCCGCCGTGGGCATGGCGGTCGCGATCGCGCTGGTGCGCGGTTTCGCGCGCCGGCACACCGGCGAGCTCGGCAACTTCTGGGTGGATCTGGTGAGGGGAACCACCCGCATTCTGCTGCCGTTCGCGATCCTGTTCGCCATCGTGCTCATCGCCGGTGGCGTGATCCAGAACCTGCACATGTACGACCAGGTCGCGACAACTGTCGGCAACACCGGTTCACAAACCCTGCCGGGTGGACTCGTTGCCAGCCAGGAGACGATCAAGGAACTCGGCACCAATGGTGGCGGCTTCTACAACGTCAACTCCGCGCACCCGTTCGAGAACCCGACCGCGTGGACCAACTGGCTGGAGATCTTCCTGCTGCTGGTCATCAGCTTCTCGCTGCCGCGCACCTTCGGCCGCATGGTCGGTTCCAAGAAGCAGGGCGTCGCCATCGCCGCAGTCATGGGCGTGCTGGCGATCCTGAGCGTCACGGTCATGAATTTGTTCCAGCTGCAGCACCACGGCACGGTGCCGAGTGCGATCGGCGCCTCCATGGAGGGCGTGGAAACCCGCTTCGGCGTATCGAATTCGGCGACCTTCGCCGATGCGACCACGCTGACCTCGACCGGTGCGGTGGACTCCGCGCACGATTCGATGACCAGCCTCGGCGGCATGATGACCATGTTCAACATGCAGCTCGGTGAGGTCGCGCCCGGTGGTACCGGCTCCGGCCTGTACGGCATGCTGATCCTCGCCGTGATCACGGTCTTCGTCGCCGGCCTGATGGTCGGTCGCACCCCGGAGTACCTGGGCAAGAAGATCAATCCGCGCGAAATCAAGCTTGCTGCTTCGTATTTCCTGGTCACGCCGCTGATCGCTCTGACCGGCACGGCCATTGCGATGGCACTGCCCGGTGAACGAGCCGGTATGGCCAACAGCGGAGCACACGGTTTGTCGGAAGTGTTGTACGCCTTCACTTCCGCGGCCAACAACAATGGTTCCGCCTTCGCCGGTCTCTCCGGAAACACCCAATGGTGGAACACGGCACTGGGTTTGGCCATGGTGTTCGGCCGCTTCGTCCCCATGATCTTCGTGCTGGCTCTGGCCGGTTCGCTGGCGAAGCAGGGCTTCACCCCGGAATCCGAGGGCACCCTGCCGACGCATCGGCCGCAGTTCGTCGGCATGGTCGCGGGTGTGACGGTCATTCTCGTCGCGCTCACCTTCCTGCCCATGCTTGCGCTCGGGCCGCTCGCTGAAGGAATCCACTCATGACCACTCCCACTATCGATTCCGCACCGGTGACAGCGCCGCAGGACGTCCCGAAGGGGCGCGTCGCGAGCGGGGCGTTCGATCCGAAGATGCTGGTGAAGGCGCTTCCGGACGCCTGTAAGAAGCTCGATCCGCGCACCATGTGGCGCAATCCGGTCATGCTGATCGTCGAGATCGGCGCGGTCTGGTCCACCATCCTGGCCATCGCGCATCCGACGTTCTTCGCCTGGGCGATCGTCGTATGGCTCTGGCTCACAGTGATTTTCGCCAATCTGGCCGAAGCCGTCGCCGAGGGGCGCGGTAAGGCGCAGGCGGACGCACTGCGAAAGGCCAAGACCGACACCGTCGCTCGTCGCCTGGCGAACTGGTCGCCCGGCGCCCGCGTGGTGGAGGAGAGCGTTCCCGCACCGCAGTTGCAGCGCGGCGACTATGTGGTCGTCGAAGCCGGACAGGTCATCCCCGGTGACGGTGATGTCGTGGAAGGCATTGCCTCCGTGGATGAATCGGCCATCACCGGTGAATCCGCGCCGGTGATCCGTGAGTCCGGCGGTGACCGCTCGGCCGTCACCGGCGGCACCACAGTGCTGTCGGACCGGGTGGTCGTCAAGATCACCCAGGAGCCCGGCGGCTCGTTCATCGACAAGATGATCGCGCTCGTCGAGGGCGCGAGCCGGCAGAAGACGCCGAACGAGATCGCGCTGAACATCCTGCTCGCCGCGCTGACGATCATCTTCGTCTTCGCGGTGGCGACGCTGCAGCCGCTGGCCATCTTCTCGAAGATCAGCAACCCGGGTGTGCCGGACAATCAGGCGCTCGATATCAACGGCGTCACCGGCATCGTCATGGTGTCGCTGCTGGTCTGCCTGATTCCGACCACCATCGGCGCGCTGCTGTCCGCCATCGGCATCGCCGGTATGGACCGCCTGGTGCAGCGCAATGTGCTGGCCATGTCCGGTCGTGCCGTCGAGGCCGCCGGCGACGTCAACACCCTGCTGCTGGACAAGACCGGCACCATCACCCTCGGTAACCGCCAGGCCGCGGACTTCGTGCCCGTGCCCGGCGTCACCGCGGACGAATTGGCCGATGCCGCACAGCTTTCCAGCCTCGCGGACGAAACCCCCGAGGGTCGCTCGATCGTGGTGTACGCCAAGACGGCGTACAACAAGCGCGAGCGCACCGCCGGGGAACTGACCGGCGCGACCTGGGTGGAGTTCACCGCTCAGACCCGGATGTCCGGTGTGGACCTGTCCGACGGTCATCAGCTGCGCAAGGGCGCCGCCAGCGCCGTCACCGAATGGGTGCGGGCGCAGGGCGGTCAGGTTCCGGACGCGCTCGGCGCGGCCGTGGACGGCATCTCCGCCTCCGGTGGTACGCCGCTGGTCGTCGGTGAGGTCGTCAAGGGCAAGCCCCGCGTGCTCGGCGTCATCCACCTCAAGGATGTCGTCAAGCAGGGCATGCGCGAGCGCTTCGACGAGATGCGCAAGATGGGCATCCGCACCGTCATGATCACCGGCGACAATCCGCTGACCGCCAAGGCGATCGCGGACGAGGCCGGAGTCGACGACTTCCTCGCCGAGGCCACTCCCGAGGACAAGCTGGCGCTGATCCGCAAGGAGCAGCAGGGTGGCCGCATGGTCGCCATGACCGGTGACGGCACCAATGACGCTCCCGCGCTTGCCCAGGCGGATGTCGGTGTCGCCATGAACACCGGGACGTCGGCGGCCAAGGAAGCCGGCAATATGGTCGATCTGGATTCGGATCCGACCAAGCTCATCGAGATCGTGGAGATCGGCAAGCAGTTGCTGATCACCCGTGGCGCGCTCACCACGTTCTCGATCGCCAACGACATCGCCAAGTACTTCGCGATCATTCCCGCGATGTTCGTGGTGCTGTTCCCGGGCCTGGACGTGCTGAACATCATGCGCCTGCACAGCCCGCAGTCGGCGATCCTGTCCGCGGTCATCTTCAACGCCCTCGTCATCGTGGGCCTGATTCCGCTGGCGCTGCGAGGAGTCAACTACACGCCCTCGAGTGCCTCGAAGCTGTTGAGCCGCAATCTCCTCATCTACGGCATCGGCGGCATCGTCGCGCCGTTCATCGGGATCAAGCTCATCGACCTTGTCATCCAATTCTTCCCGGGGATGTCCTAATGCGTATGTCAACCTGGATCCGGCAGCACCTCGCGGCGCTGCGTGCGCTGCTGGTGCTCACCGTCATTACCGGAATCATCTATCCCGCAGTGGTTCTCGGTGTCGGTCAGCTGCCCGGTCTGAAGGACAAGGCAGAAGGTTCCCTGCTGAAGCAGGACGGCAAGCTCGTCGGCAGCAGCCTGATCGGCCAGGCCTACACCGACGGTAAGGGCACGGCGCTGAACCAGTACTTCCAGACCCGCCCGTCCAACTCCGCGCCGACCGACGGCAGCATTCCCGACGGCTACGACCCGACGAACACCGCGTTCGGCAATATGGGCCCGGAGTCCGTGGTGGATTCGCTGGACGCGAGCGATCCGAAGAAGGACAAGGCCAGCCTGCTCACCACGGTGTGCTCGCGCAGCGCCGCGGTCGCCACGCTCGAGGGTGTGGACGGCAGCCGGCCGTTCTGCACCTCCGGCGGCGTCGGCTCGGTGCTGTCGGTCATCGGACCGCGGGACGCGCACGGCAATGTCACGCATCCGGCGCAGGTGATCAGCGTCAACGAGGCCTGCGCGACCAGCGGACCGGCGACCAAGCCGTTCCAGGACGCCTATGAGGGCGTCAAGGTCGAATGCGCCAAGCGCGGCGAGGATTACTCGGCCGGCCAGATCGTGCCGATCCGGGGCGACGCCTCGGTCGATACGGCGGTTCCGTCCGATGCGGTCACCGCCTCGGCCTCGGGGCTGGACCCGGATATCTCGCCGGAGTACGCGGCCATTCAGGTCGCCCGGGTGGCCAAGACCCGCGGTATCTCCGCGGATCAGGTTCGGGCGCTGGTGGATTCGAATACGCACGGCCGGGCCCTCGGGTTCATGGGTGAGAAGCGGGTGAACGTGGTCGAGCTCAATCTGGATCTGGACGGCAAGTACCCGTTCAAGGGCTGAGGCGCCGCAGAATTACCGCAAGCAACGGCTGACCACCGCAGAGGTCGGCCGCGAAGGGCCGCAGTCACTTCCGCACAGGGAAGGGACTGCGGCTCTTGCGCTTCCCGCAGTGCGCGACTGTATGGATTCGGTAAATGTGGGCAGGTGCGCCGCATGGGCTTCGTCAAGGCAGCTGCCGCCGCATCCCTCTCCCGAATAGCGTTGAAGCAAGCAAGGATTCGGCCCCGAAGGTGAGGCAGTGGTTCGATGGACAACCAGGCGTACGAGCTCAGCGCACTGCGCGAGCTGGTGAATCACCGTGGGGTGGTGGAGCTTCTGGACCTGCTGGCCCAGGAGCCGCAGACCGTCGATGAATTGCGAGGCGCGCTCGGCATGCGCCGCCAGGGCGCCGCGCGCGTGCTGCGCGTACTCGCCGCGCACGGACTGGTCGCCACCGACGGCGTCGGCAGCTGGGATGAGTCGCTGCAATTCCAGGGACCGATCCGGCTGACCGAAAGCGGCTGGCGCACCGTCGAAATGCTCTCCGACTTCGCGGTCTGGGTCGAACTGTACGAACAGTCCGACGCGGCCCGCGACCGGTGAATCAGCTCGGCCACAGCTGAATCACCCCGGCCGCGGCCGCCGCCCCCGAGAGCGGCGGCCGTGGCCGGGCCGTATCTCCGTGATCGCTGACGGCGGGCGGCGCAGGGGGCCGCTCGTCACCGATATCGGTTGTCGCCCTGACGGACTCGGTCACCACCAGCCGAGGATCGGCTGCAGCTGGCGGTCGAGTTCCGGTGCGAGCGAACGTGAATAGCTGGCTGTCAGGTGGTGTTCGTCGTGGTAGACGAGGATGTTGCCCTCGACTACGGCGCAGACGGACGGTTCGCAGACGGCGTTGTTCAGGTCGATGTTGTGCACGCTGGGCAGGCCTGCGGCTGCGGCGATGGCGGGGTTCACGGGGTTGAGGGCGTCGGTGCGCTTCATTCCGCATTCGACGCGGTTGCCGCCCGAGGCCAGGCAGTCGATGGCGCGGTAGCGAATACCGTTGCGGCGCAACCAGGGGGTGTCGCGGATGGTGATCAGCTGCAGGCCGCGGTCCGACAGGGCCGACCACACGTCGCGGTAGTCGTCCGGAACCTCGTCGCCGCCATTGTCCGCGGGGCGGGTGCCGGTGGTGAAGACCCAGTCGGGGCGTTCGGTGCCGAGCCGTTCGATCACATCGTGCGACCAGTCGCGGCAGTCCGGATTGTGCTGGCCCTTGTACATGGGGTCCTCGTCGGCGACGGTGAGCGGACACCCCATCTTCAAGTACACGACAATGCGGAAGCGGTACTTCTCGCCCAGGATCTGCAGCGCCGGAATCCAGTGCTCGGCATGGGAATTGCCGACCACGGCCAGTGTGCGATGCGCATTGGTATCACCGTAGTTGCAGGTGATGACCGTGCGATTGTCGAAGTCGGCGATGCAGCCGTCCCGGGTGGGATAGGCGATATCGGCCGGCGCCTCTTCGGTGGTGGGGCGCATGGGCGCGCGCGGCACCAGCGCGTGATCGGTCAGGGCCGAGGCGCCCGGGTACTTGGCCGGGTCCAGTTCGCCCACCGCATGGGCCTTGGCGCTATTGCTCCACTGCCACGCCAGCGTCGAACCCAGCAGCAGCACACCGACGGTCGAGACCGCGACCCCGGCGAGCATGCGCGTGCGGGACGGCACGATCGGGCCGGACCGCAGCCGCAGCGGCTCCTCCACGAACCGGTGGATGCCGTAGGCCACCACGAACGAGATCGCGATGATGATCAGGCCGCCGAGCGCACCCGCCTCGCGTTCGTGCCGTTCGCCCAGATAGAAGATGAGCATCGGCCAGTGCCACAGGTACAGCGCGTACGCGAAGCCGCCCAGTCCCACCATGGGCGCGGTGGCCAGCAGCCGGTTGACGACCGGTTGATCGGCGGTGTCCTGCCCGGCGCCCGCCAGAATGAGCGCCGCGGTCGCGGCCACCGGCAGCAGTGCGGCGGGGCCGGGGAACACCATGACGCCGTTGAACACCCAGCCGCAGGCCACGATCGCGGCGATACCGGCCCAGGCGAATATCTCGCGCACCGGCTTCGGAAGTTTGACCAGGGGAGCGGCAATGGCCAGCAGCGCACCCGCGAGCGGTTCCCAGGCGCGGGCCAGGGTGTCGTAGTAGTTCCAGCCCTGCTGTGTCGAAACACCCTGGGCGGCATACCAGAACGAGGCCGCGGCGATACCGGTGAACAGCACGGCCGTCGCGAGTCGCAGTCGTTCGGGGCGGTCGGCGCGGCGGCAGAACCAGGCCAGCAGCGCGATGAGCAGCAGCATTCCCAGATAGCACTGGCCCTGCACCGACATCGACCACAGGTGCTGCAGCGGGCTCACCGAGGGATCGGCGGCCAGATAGTCCGACCAGGACAGGGCCAGATACCAGTTCTGGTAGTAGAAGAGCGAGGCGAGCGTCTGTCCCGCGATATCGGACCAGCGGGTGTGGGGGAGCAGGATCACCGCGGTGACCACGACCGCGGCCAGCACCACCACCATCGCGGGTAGTAGGCGGCGCAGTGTCCGCCGGATAGTCGCGGGCACGCCCACCGGGCCGTGGTCGGCGCGGCGCAGCAGCATGCCGCCGAAGAAGAAGCCCGACAGCACCAGGAAGACGTCCACGCCGCCGGAGACCCGCCCGAACCAGATGTGGAAGGCGACGACCAGGGCGATGGCGATACCGCGCAGCCCGTCCAGATCGTGCCGGTAGGCGCCGGGAACTCGACTCGGCGCCGGCGCGACCTGCGGGTCGCTGTCCGGCGTTCTGGGCGCGGGTTGCTCGGTGCTGGATAAGGACATGGCGGCGACCATTCTTGTATCGGCAACGCGAAATTTGCCAATCGCCACACATATCTTGACCTGAATGTGCTCTTCGTCCCTGTTCGAAGGGGTTCTCAGGCGAAGGCGAAATACCGCAACCACAGATACGGCGCAGCTACCACGATGGTGACCACCGTCACTACTATGCCCTTGCGGGTGAATTCCCAGAACGAGATGGGATGGTCCGAACGCCGCGCGATTCCGAGCATCACCACATTCGCGCTCGCGCCCACGGCGGTCAGATTGCCGCCGAAATCCGCGCCCAATGCCAGCGCCCACCACAGCGCATGCGCCTGACTTTCATTGCCGACGGTCGCCGCCAGCTGTGCGACCAGCGGACTCATGGTGGCCACGTACGGAATATTGTCGATGACGCCGGACAGGACCGCCGAGACCACCAGGATGAGCATGGTGGCCACCAGGGCATTGCCGCCGGTGAGCTCGGTCGCGTATTTCGCGAGTCGCCCGATCACACCGGTTTTCACCAGTGCGCCGATCATGACGAACAGACCCGCGAAGAACAGCAGCGTCTCCCATTCCACCGCGGCCAGGTAATCCCGCTGTGGCAAACCCGAAATCAGCACCAGCGCGCCCGCGCCGAGCAATGCGACGAGTGACGGTTCGAGGTGGAAAAGCGGCTGCCCGAAGAAGCCCGCGAATACCGCGGCCAGGACGACCGCGCTCTTGATCAGCAGTTTCGGATCGCGAATGGCCTCACGCTCGTTCAGTGCCATGATGTCGGCCACGCGTTCGGGATCGACGGAGAACGAACCGCGGAACAGGCGCGGCAGCAGCAGGGTGAACACCGCCAGTTCGATCAGCACGATCGGGGTCATATTCACCACGAAGTCGTTGAACGACAGGCCCGCCCGGCTGCCGATGATGATATTGGGCGGATCGCCGATCAGGGTGCCCGCGCCGCCGATATTGGAGGCCAGCACCTCGGCGATGAGGAACGGCGCGGGCGGGATATCGAGGCGCTCGCACACCAGCATGGTCACCGGGGCGATGAGCAGGATCGTGGTGACATTGTCGAGGAAGCCCGAGGCGGTGGCGGTGATGAGCGTCAGCAGGATCATCACCCGCAGTGCGGAACCCTTGGCGCGCTTGGCCGCCCAGATGGCGGCCCATTCGAACACACCGGTCTGCCGCAGCACGCCGACGATGATCATCATGCCGAGCAGCAGGAAGATGACATTCCAGTCGATGCCGGTCTCGTGGGAGTAGAAGGCATCGTCGGAGTCCATGACCCCGAGCGCGATCACCACGCCCGCGCCGGTCAGCGCCGCAATGGTTTTGTGGACGCGTTCGGTCGCGATCAGGATGTAGGCGATCGTGAAGACCGCCACGGCCACCGCGGTCACGTGGACCGCGCCGGGGTCAGTGCGTCAGGGCCACTTCGAGCAGCCGCGACGCGGTGATCACGCCGAGCAGCTTCTCGCCGTCCAGCACCGCGATGAGCGGCGTCTTGTACCGCGCCATGAGTGCCGCCACCTCGACGGTGTTGTCGTCGGCCTGCGCGGCCGGAATCTTGGTGAGCCGCTCCGGAATCACATCGCGAACCTTCTTGCCGCGCAGCCGATTCGCCACCTGATTGCACATGCTCTCGTTGAGCACCCCGGCCAGTGACGGATCGTCCTGCACATACTTCGGCACGATGAACAGCACCACCTGCGAGGCCGGCAGCACCGAATGCGGCGCGCCCTGGGCATCGGTCACCAGGATGCCCGGTAGTCGATGTTCGGCCAGTAGTCGCGCCGCGTCCATCGCGTCGGAGTCCAGGTCGATCATCGGGTATTCCTCGGCCATCTGAGCGGCATGCATACGTGCAGGATACGACGCTGCGCCGGGGTATCACGCGAAGAGAATACGTCAAGATCGAATACAGCGGCCGCACCGAAGCTCCCACGTCGAGGCGCACGACCCGAGGCTTCGGGCCGCACGCCGACCAGGCTTCCCGGCACACCGCAAGACAGAATTCCGTCAAAGAATACGTCGAGCGGGCCGGCGGCTCGGCATCGGTGAATGGTTTGCCGCTTCAGAGCCGCGGATAGGGGTCCATGGTGCAGAGGCGTTGCCGGTGTGTCTGTTGCAGTTCGCTCACCCGGGTGAGAAAGCCTGCGATCATTTCGAGTTCGGCGGGGGCGTACCAGCTCAGCATCATCTTGTAGCCCTCGTCGACCAGTGTCGAGATGAGGTCCTGGACGCGGCGGGCGGCGAGTTCGGTGGCCACCACGATCACGCGGCGACGATCGGTGGGGTGCAGCGAGCGGGTGATATAGCCCTGCTTCTCCAGCCGGTTGAGCATGATGGTGGCGCCCGCGGCGGTGAGGCCCAGCCGTTCGGCCAGCATTCCGGGTGTGGTGGACTTCGCGTCTCCGAGCAGGACGATTTCCAGCGCACGCCGGTCGGTCTCGTTCACGCCCAGCAGCCGGATCAATTCGCGGGCAAGATCTTCGAGAGTTCCGTGATAGAACTCCAGGGCTTTTCTGAGCTCTACCGCGATCGGGGCCGGTTCGGTTGACATCGGACGCACAGGCTCCCACCCTCGAACACTTGAAACATGAAACCTCTCAACAGGAGTCACCGTCCACGTCTGGGCCGGACATGCACTGTACGACACAGGGGCGTCGCTATAGTCCGCATTACACACCCGGGCCAGATCGGTTTTCGCGCATGAAAACCGAAGCGGGGCACGGTAATTACCTGATACAACTCGTGGAACCTGGACCGGGCCGCTGCGGGCGGCCCGGTCCAGGCCTTCACCACATGGCGCCGGGGGGTATGCCGGCGGTCATGCTGATCCTTCTGCCCTGCGGATCAGCTGACGGTTGTTGTGGTGAGCGTGGGGGACGGGCTCGGGTAGCACGCGGTCGCGACATTGCCGACGATGGCCACCTTGGTCGTCATCGTCATGCCCGGGTTGGAATAGCTGGTCCCCGCATATTTGCTGGTGATCGGCGTTCCGGGGGTACCGGCGGTGACATTGATGGTCACCGCGGGCGGGGTGAAGCTGGTGCCGCCCGCGATCGGACCCGGCACGGTGAGAACGACATTCCCGCCGGAGGTGGAGACGGTGCCGGCCACGCTACCGCCGGAGGCGGTGGCCGAGACCAGCGTCGAATTCGCCGGAGTCGGGAAGGTCATCTTCAGATTGCTGATGTTCGTCACAGTGAAGCCGGAGGCCGAACTGGGAACCGAGGACGCACCCGGGGTGAGGGTGATGGCCACCGCGGAGCCGGAGGCCGCCGAACCCGGCGCGGTGCCGGTGACCGAGGTGGACATGCTCGAGGTTTGGCTAATGCCGAAAATGGTGCCCTGACAACTCCAGTTCACGCTGACCGGCGTGGCATTTGCGGGGGCGGCCAAACAGAAGAGAGTGGCAAGTGCCACCGGAGTAACAACGCCGGCACGAAGCAGCACAGATGCGGTTGATCGCATAATAATCTCCAAAATGTGAAGCAATGGCACGACCCGGGGGTGGTGGGCCGTAACCGTAAGAGATTTGAAATGTAACCTGTTCTCATCTGACCGCGGGCGGAATTGAAAATAACGGTTTGGCATCGATGATACATACCGGACGATCTGCCCGGTATGTATTTATCTGCAGTTAGTAACTCACTCTGGAAAATTAATATTAGCTCTGAACAGGGGATCGACCGTATTCTCGACTATTAATTTCCCTGCATAGTCTTTTGTTCTCGGGAATTCACTCTTTCGTAAGACGGAGATATCTATCCGATTACGGACGGGTCAGTGCCGCATAGCGTGCGGTGTGGTGGGCGGTGGTGCCGTATTCGTACTGGATTGCGGTGAGACGCTTGAAAAAGTGCCCGATGGGCAATTCCTCGGTCATGCCCATGGCGCCGTGCAGCTGGACCGACTCCTGGCCGATGAGGCGGGCGGCGCGGCCGATGGTCACCTTGGCTGCGGCGGCGGCCTTGGCCCGCTCGACGGGGTCGGCGGTCAGTTTCAACGTCACCAGATATGTTGCGGCTACCGCCTGTTCGAGCTCCAGATGCATATTCACCATGCGGTGCTGCAGCGCCTGGAAACTGGCGATCGGGACGCCGAACTGGTGGCGCTGCCTGGTGTATTCGACGGTATCGCCGACGACCTTGCGCATGATGCCCACCGCCTCGGCGGCGACGGCAGCGATGGCCTCGTCCACAGTGGCGGCCACGGCCTCGCTCGCATTCGCCAGCAGCAGGGAATCCGCTGGGAGGCGCAGGTTTTCGAAGGTGAGGTCGGCGGCGGGGCGCTCGTCGATGGTGCGGAACGGTTCGGCGGTGAGACCGGCGGGCGGGGCCGTGGGGTCGACATCCAGGACGAAGAGCGCGATCTCACCGTCGGCCACGGCGGTCACCAGCAGGTGGGTGGCGAGCGGGGCGGAGGTGACCACGCACTTGCTTCCGGTGAGCAGCCAGTCGTCACCGTCGCGGCGGGCGATGGTGGCGACATTGGTGTAGTCGTAGCCCGATTGTGCTTCCAGCGCGGCGAATCCGGTGATGACCTCGCCCTCGGTGATGCCGGCGAGCAAATCCTCGGCCCGCTTACCGGTGGCGCGCCGCAGCAGGCCGCCGCCCACCACCACGGTGTCGATATACGGCTCGACCACGAGCGCGCCGCCCAGTGCTTCGGCGATGATCATCGTCTCGACGGGTCCGCCGCCGATGCCGCCGACCGATTCGGGCAGCGCCGCGCCCAGAATGCCGACCTCCTGCGCCAGTCCACGCCAGACCTGTGGCTGCCAGCCCGCCCCGATACGGGCTGCGGCGCGGCTGTTTTCGAGGTTGTAGCGAGCCGCGAGGAACTCCGTGACGGTCTCGCGGAGCAGTTCTTGTTCAGCGGTGAAGGAGAAGTCCATGGCTACAGTCCCAGGGTCGCTTTGGCGATGATATTGCGCTGAATCTCATTGCTGCCGGCATAGATCGAGCCGGCGCGGTCGTTGAAATACCGCAGGGGTGCGACCGCCTGCCACTCCTCGCCGCTGACGAAACCGTCTGCGGGCGGGGTGAAGTCGGCGATCGGGCCGCCCGGCATGGTGGCGTGCGGCTGATACGCGCGACCGCGCGGGCCCGCGGCCTCCAGGGCCAGTTCGGTGAGGACCTGGCTCAATTCGGTGCCCAGGATCTTGATGGTGGAGGCGGCCGGACCCGGATCCTTGCCGCTGGAAACCAGTGCCAGCGTGCGATATTCGAGGATCTCCAGCACATCCGCGCGAATCCGCGCATCGGCGAGCTGTGCGGCGAATGCCGGATCATCGATCAGCGCACCGCCGTTCGGTCCCGGCTGGGTCTGCGCGGCCTGCGCCAGCTCCTCGGCCATCACCTGCAGCGCCGGTGCGGCCGCGCCGCCGCCGCGCTCGAAATTGAGCAGGAATTTGGCGACGGTCCAGCCGTCGTCGATGCGGCCCAGCACATTCGCCTTCGGTGCGCGCACCTGATCGAAGAAGACCTGGTTCTGCACCTGCTCACCGGAGGTCATGACCAGCGGCCGGACCGTGATGCCGGGCGCGTCCATCGGTATCAGCAGGAAGGTGATGCCCTGCTGCTTCTTGGCCTGCCGGGAGGTGCGCACCAGGGCGAAGATCCAATTGGCCTCGGTGGCATGGGTGGTCCAGATCTTGGAGCCGGTGATCACCAGATCCTCGCCGTCCTCGACCGCGGCCATGGACAGCGAGGCGAGGTCCGAACCGGCCTCGGGCTCCGAATAGCCCTGGCAGAAGAAGACCTCGCCGGTCAGGATGCGCGGCAGGAAGAAGTCCCGCTGCTCCGCGGTGCCGAACGCCATGATGGCGTGCGAGACCATGCGAATACCCATGGGGGACAGGTTCGGTGCGCCGGCGAGGGTGCATTCGCGGCCGAAGATGTAGTGCTGGGTGAGGCTCCAGTCGCAGCCGCCGTATTTCACCGGCCACGCGGGCGCGGCCCAGCCCCGGGCGTGCAGGATGTGCTGCCACTCCATGCTGGCTTCATGATCCGGGTAGACGCTGGTGGCCAGCCGCCCGGCCCGCCGCAGTCGCGGAGTCAGATTCTCATCGAGGAAGTGGCGCACTTCATCGCGAAACGCCAGATCACCGGGCGACCAGTCGAGGTCCACAAAAACTCCTCTTGTGCGAAGAACTGGCCCCCACCATCTCACTGCCTCACCCTCGCTGGCAAATGTGCTGGCACCCGCCCTCACTTGACTCTCTTGACACTCCATTGTGGAGGTTTATTCTGGAGAAATACATTCCACTTTGGAATATCCCCGAAAGGCCCGATATGGACATCACCGCCGGTACCCGCGCCTCCGACGCCGAGCGCGCCCAGGTCGCCGACGCCCTCGGCCGCCATATGGCCGAGGGTCGCCTCGACGTCACCGAATACAACGAACGCCTCGGCCGGGTCTACGGCACCGCCACCATCGAAGACCTGCGACCGCTGCTGAGCGATCTCCCCCCGCTGACGATCAAGCCCGCCGCTCCGCACACTGCCCGCATCCCGATCTGGCAGCGCATCGAAGGCAGCGCCTGGCTCGGGGTAAGCGTGCTCTGCCTCTTCATCTGGGCCGCGATCTCTTTCGGCACAGGCGAATTCACCTACCCCTGGCCCCTGTGGGTCATCGGCCCGTGGGGTGCGGTCCTGGTCTTCCGAGTCCTCACGGGCTGGGAAGCCGGCGCCTTGAACCCCCACCATCACCGTCGCCACCACGTCCGGTAGATCGCCATGGCCGGATACACGGCGTTAATCGCCCCGCTGCTCGAAATCTGGCGGCAGCGACTGCGAGTCCCATTGGCAGCAGCAAGCTTTCGTTGAGAGCACCGCAAACGCGGTCGCCGAGAGTGGTGGGCATGCCCGGCGGCCGGGCCTTGTCCAGCCATGGCAAAGGCCCGGCGGGGAGAGCGGTGACAACCGCTCTCGTCCTACCGGGCCCGCAACGAACGGCGGCCCGGCGTATCAGATACGCCGGGCCGCCGTTCGATCACCTGCTAAAACTTAGGCAGGGGTGATGTTCTCGGCCTGGGGGCCCTTCTGGCCCTGCGCGATGTCGAAGGAGACCTTCTGGCCTTCCTGGAGCTCGCGGAAGCCCTGTGCGGCAATGTTCGAGTAGTGAGCGAACACGTCAGGGCCGCCACCGTCCTGCTCGATGAAGCCGAAGCCCTTTTCGGTGTTGAACCACTTCACGGTACCGGTAGCCACGATTGACTCTCCTCTTTGTTTTGGTGCGACCCGCACTTTACGGATCTGATGTCGCTGTAATGACCCCGTCAGGAATCACTGGAAACACAAATGCGCGCCTGCGTGATGGTCAGCAGGCGCGTACTGAAGTCTGTGAGAACCAAAAGTTGCAACACCCAGAGAGTACCTGATCTTAGGGACATCCGACGAATTCCCACCTCGCCGACGTGTCGCAAGTCTCTGCGCCGCAGGATCGCGACGCAGCGCACTCCCTGGACCCTACGCGCCGGCTCGTCGGGGAACCGGACGCGTTCCCGGCATACCCGGGGCAATCGGGGCAGAGCGGGTAACCTGAGCGGCTGTGCATCTGAAGAGTCTGACGCTGAAGGGATTCAAGTCCTTCGCGTCCGCGACGACGCTGCGGTTCGAGCCCGGCATCACCTGTGTGGTGGGGCCGAACGGTTCCGGCAAGTCGAACGTCGTCGACGCGCTCACCTGGGTAATGGGGGAACAGGGCGCGAAAGCGCTGCGTGGCGGGAAGATGGAGGACGTCATCTTCGCGGGCACCTCCGGCCGCGCCGCGCTCGGCCGCGCCGAGGTCACCCTCACCATCGACAATTCCGACGGCGTGCTGCCGATCGAGTACTCCGAGGTCTCCATTACCCGGCGCATGTTCCGCGACGGGGCCGGTGAGTACGAGATCAATGGCAGCTCCTGCCGCCTGATGGATGTGCAGGAACTGCTCAGCGACTCCGGTATCGGCAGAGAAATGCACGTGATCGTGGGTCAGGGCCGGCTCTCGGCCATCCTCGAGTCGCGACCGGAGGACCGGCGGGCCTTCATCGAGGAGGCGGCGGGCGTGCTCAAGCACCGCCGGCGCAAGGAGAAGGCCGTCCGCAAGCTCGACGCAATGCAGTCGAATCTGGCCCGGCTCAATGACCTCACCACCGAACTGCGCCGCCAGCTCAAGCCGCTCGGGCGGCAGGCCGAGGTGGCCCGGCGCGCCGCCACCGTGCAGTCCGAACTGCGCGATTCCCGCCTGCGGCTGGCCGCCGATGATCTGGTGAGCCGCCGCGGCGAGCTGGAGAGCCAGCAGAGTAAGGAGTCGTACGCGCGCGAGCAGCAGGTCAATGTGCATGCCGAGCTGGATGCCGCCAATGCCGCGCTGGCACAGCAGGAATTCGAACTGTCCCGGCTCACCCCGAGTGCGGAGGCCGCGGCGCAGACCTGGTTCCAGCTCTCGGCGCTGACCGAACGTGTCAACGCCACTATCCGGATCGCCCGCGATCGCGCGCGCAATCTGACCATCGAACAGCCCACCGGCGCCGGTCGCGACCCGGAGCAACTGGAGCGCGAAGCCGAGCGGGTCGAAGCCGAAGAGGCGGAACTTCTCGAAGCGGTCGAAATGGCCACCGCCACTCTGGAAGCCGCACGCGATCAGCTCTACGACCGCGAACAAGCTGCCAAGGCCGCTGAACAGGCGCACCTGGCCGCGGTGCGTGCCATCGCCGACCGCCGCGAGGGTCTCGCCAGGCTATCGGGCCAGGTAGACACGCTGCGCTCGCGGGCACAGTCGGTGGATGGCGAGATCACCCGCATCTCGGCCTCCATTGCCGAGGCCCGGGAGCGCGGTGCGACCGCCGATACCGAATTCGAAGCGGTACAGGAGGAATTGAACGAGCTCGACGCGGGCGAGGCGGGCCTCGACGCCCAGTACGAGCACGCCGCCGAGGCACTGCACAGCGCCGATGAGCGCGTCACCGAACTGCGCGAGAAGGATCGCGAAGCCGGTAAGCGCGTCGCCTCGCTGGGCGCGCGCATCGAGGCGCTCACCATGGGCCTGGCGCGGCGCGACGGCGCGGCCTGGCTGCTCGAACATCGCAGTGACGGGCTGCTGGGCCCGCTGTCCGGGCTCATTCGGGTGCACGGCGGGTTCGAGGCCGCGGTGGCCGCGGCGCTCGGGCCGCTCGCCGATGCGGTGGCCGCCGATACCGGGCCGTCCGCGCACGCCGCCGTGCGCGCGCTCAAGGAAGCCGACGGCGGGCGGGTCGCACTGGTGTATGCCGGTGCCGCACAGCCGAATACGCGCACCGGGGGAGAGCTACCGGGTGCGGCGCGCTGGCTCGCCGACGTTGTCGACTGCCCCGATCATCTGCGCGGCGCGATCACCGCGCTCACCACCGGCATTGCCGTCGCCGACGGTCTCGATGCCGCCGCGCAGGTCATCGCGGCCCGCCCGGAATTGCGCGTGGTCACCCGCGAGGGCGATCTCACCGGCGCCGGCTGGGTCCTCGGCGGCTCCGATCGCGCCCCGAGCCAGCTCGAGGTGCAGGCCGAGATCGACTCCGCCGGAATCGAACTCGCCGATTGGCAGCGGCAGGCCGAGACCCTCGAGGCCGCGCTCGCGGGCGCGCTCGCCGAACAGGCCGACCGCCGCGAAGCCGTCGATCACGCACTGCTGGCCCTGCACGAATCCGATCAGTCGCTGGTCGCCATCTACGACCGGCTCGGACGGCTCGGTCAGACCGCCCGCAATGCCCAGCGGGAATGCGAACGACTGCTCGCACAGCGCGCCGAGACCGAGACCGGGCGCGAGGAGACCCTCACCAAGCTCGCCGAGCTGGAGGACCGGCTGCGGCACGTCGAAGACGAACAGTCCGGCATCGGCTCGGAATCCGAGAGCACCGAGACCGCGGGATACGCCCGCGAACAGGCCGCCGCGGCGCTCGCCGAATCCCGCTCCATGGAGGTCGAGGCGCGGCTCACCGTGCGCACCGCCGAGGAACGCGCGGAATCGGTGCGCGGTAAGGCCGACGGTCTGCGCCGCACCGCCCGCGCCGAACGCGAGAACCGGGCCCGCGCCGAACGCCAGCACGCCGCGCGCCGGCAGGCCTCCGCGGTCGCCGCGGTGGTGGCCGAATCCGCCGAGAAGGTCGCCGCCGAACTGGAGAAGGTGGTCGCGCAGGCCGCCGTCCGCCGGGACGAATTGGTGCGCCGCCGTACCGAATTCGCGGCGCAGGTGGATCAGACCAAGGAGCGCGCCCGCGCGCTGAATACGGCACTGGCCCAGCTCACCGATGCCGTGCACCGCGACGAGGTCGCCCGCGCACAGGCCGCACTGCGCATCGAACAGCTCGAAACCAATATCTCCGAACAGTTCGGGCTCGCGCTCGAGGATCTGATCAACGAGTACGGCCCGGACACGCTCATGCCGCCGACCGCGCTGGAGCTGATGGAGTACGAGCAGGCCAGGGAGCGCGGCGAACAGGTCACCGAACCGCAGCCCATGCCGTACGACCGCGCCACCCAGGAGCGCCGGGCCAAGCGGGCCGAGAAGGATCTCACGACGCTCGGCAAGGTCAATCCCCTTGCGCTGGAAGAGTTCGCGGCGCTCGAGGAACGCTACAACTTCCTGGCCACCCAGCTCGAGGATGTCAAGAAGGCGCGACAGGATCTGCTCGATGTGGTCACCGAGGTGGACGCCCGCATTCTGCAGGTGTTCACCGAGGCCTGGGAGGACGTCGAGCGCGAATTCGTCGGCGTCTTCAGCAAGCTGTTCCCGGGCGGGGAGGGGCGGCTGCTGCTCACCGACCCCAGCGACATGCTCTCCACCGGAGTCGAAGTGGAGGCGCGCCCGCCGGGCAAGAAGGTCAAGCGGCTGTCGCTGCTCTCCGGCGGTGAGAAGTCGCTGACGGCGGTGGCTCTGTTGGTGGCCATCTTCCGGGCCCGCCCCTCCCCGTTCTATGTCATGGACGAGGTCGAGGCGGCCCTGGACGACACCAACCTGCGCCGCCTGATCGGGCTGTTCGAGCAGTTGCGGGAGAAGAGCCAGCTCATCGTCATCACCCACCAGAAGCCGACCATGGAGATCGCCGATGCGCTGTACGGCGTCAGCATGCGCGGCGACGGCATCACCCAGGTGATCTCGCAGCGCCTGCGCGGGGAGAATCTGGTCGGCGCGACGACGTAATCGGGCGGTCCGGTCACCGCGCGGCTACTCGGCTCCCGAGTGCCTCGAGGGGCCGGTGGCGGACGTATCGTCGTCGCTGTCCGCCGCATCTTCGCCGCTGTCCGCGATGCCCGGCGGGCGGATCCCGGTGACCGGGATTCCTTTGTGCGACAGTGTGAAACGGCTGCGCGTCGCACAATACGGCCGCTAGCGTCCCGTGCTCATGAGACGTTCTATCGCAGGTATTGCTCTCGGTGTTGCTGTCACTGTCGCCGTCCCGCTGCCCGCCGCGCTGGCGGACAGCGGGTCCTCGTCGCTGTCGGGAGGGACCGGATCCTCCTCGCTGTCCGGGGGTGGCTCCGGCTCCGGTGGCGGCGGCAGTCTGCCCAGTGAATCCCAGTGGATTTCCGATGTCACCACGGTCATCAACTCCGCACAGTCCTATCTCACCACCGCGCTGCCCGGCGCGACCAAGCCGGCCATCGTCCTCGATATCGACAATACGAGCCTGGAGACCCAGTACAGCCCGGGTCTGATCACGCCCGCCATCCCGCCCGTGCTGGCGCTCACGCAGTGGGCGAAACAGCAAGGCGCCGCGATCATTTTCGTGACCGGCCGCCCGTCGCTGCTGAACATCTACACCCAGCTCAATCTGTCCGCCGTCGGATACACCGTGGACGGGCTGTACGGCGGCGGACTCACCACCGGCTCCAGCGGTGCGGGTGCGCTCGCCGACTACAAGACGGCGACCCGCATCTCCATCGAGCAGCAGGGGTACACCATTGTCGCGAATATCGGCAACAGCGCTTCAGATCTGTCGGGCGGGCACGCCCAGCAGACCTTCAAACTGCCCGATTACAATGGCGCACTTTCCTGATTCAGCCGGCCAGTAGCGGCTTCAGCTGGGCCGCACCGGTTTCGGCGAGCCAGGTATCGAAAGTGCGCAGACCCGAATGGATTTCGCGAAGGGCGGGGATATCGGCATGCCAGCCCCCGCCCTCTCGTGACATCCGCCAGACATTGACGATCGAGTTGCCGAGCGTGCTCGCCTCCGCCTCCGAGACTTCCTCGTAGCGCACCGGGTGGCCGGTGACCTCACTGATCGTCGCGGCCGCCGCCACCATGGTGCGCGCGTCACCGGCCAGCTCGATCACATGTCCGTGGAAACGCCCGGGATCGGTGAAGGCGAGGACCGCGAAGTCCGCGATATCATCCAGCGCGATCATCTGGATCGGACGGTCGGCGGGGAACAGGTGCCGGTGCACGCCGTGGTGGATACCGTCCACCACCAGGCCGCGCGCCAGGTAGTTCTCCATGAACCGGACCGGGCGCAGGATGGTCCAGTGCAGGCCGCTGTGCTGGACGGCCTCCTCGATGCGCCGTTTGCCATTGGCGCCCCACGAATCCTCCTGATCGAACGAGGCGATACCCGTGAAGACGAGGTGCTCGACGCCGGCGGTGCGGGCGGCCGCGACCAGATCCAGACCGCGGCGCGCCTCCAGTTCGATATTCCAGCCGTCGGGCCCGAATACCGCGGGCGGCACCAGGAAAACCGCACGCGCGCCGGACATCGCGGCGGCTACGGACTGCGAATCGTCGAAGTCACCACGTGCCAGTTCCGCGCCCGCCGCGGCAAGTTCCTGTGCCGCAGGCGATTCCGGATTCCGTACCAGTGCGCGTACCGGACGGCCAGCGGCCAGGAGGCGGCGCGCGGTCGCGCCGCCCTGCTGTCCGGTCGCGCCGGTGACCAGAACCAGATCATTGCGAGGCCCAGCATTGTGAACAGACATTGTCACCCTTGTCGTTTCGGTAGTATTCGGGTCGGACAACCCGAATACCGAAGCTACGAGCAGGCGTATCCGGTTGGCCAGCACCGGAAAGGAACGCCGTAACGAAATGACCGCAGCAACCCCGGTCCGCTCCGGACCCAATGCCCGCGCCGATGCCCGCCGCAATCGCGCCCTCGTACTGGCGGCCGCGCAGCGGGCCTTCGTCGAGTTCGGCACCGAGGTGTCGCTGGCGGAGATCGCGCGCCGCGCCGGGGTCGGCGCGGGCACCGTGCACCGGCATTTCCCCAGCAAAAACCATCTGCTGGAGGCGGTGATGCAATTGCGGATCGACCGTCTCACCGCCCTCGCGCTGGGATATCGGGACGCACCCGATGCCGGAGCCGCCTACTTCGCCTTCTGCGCCGAGGTGGTGACCTCCACCATCGGAAACGGTGCGCTCTGCGAACTCTTCGACAATGACGGCTGGCCGCGCGACGGCCTGCGCGAGGCGGGGGAGCGCTTCCACCTGGCGCTGGGGCAATTGCTCGCCGCCGCACAGCGGCAGCATGCGGTGCGCGGCGACCTCACGGTGCCCGATGTGCTGGCCCTGTTCACCGGATGTGTTGCCATCCAGCGCATATCGACGGCCCAGCCCGGTCTCGCCCGGCCCGCGGCGCTCGTGCTGGAGGCCATGCGCGCGACCACCCCGGAGCGGCGCGTAACGAAACCCCGAAATCCCGCCGCTGCCCGTGACGAAAACGCCCCGCGTAACGTAACCGCGCTCTGCCCGGTCTGCGCCACCCCCCTGCGCCCCACCGGCACCGGCCGCCCGGCCCGGTACTGCTCACCCGCCTGCCGCCAGAAGGCCCACCGCCGCCGCCATTCCGTCGCCGCCGCCGGAACAGCAGCAGATGCGGTCGCCGGGGCCGCCATCGGCACTGCCGCCATCGCCGATACCGGCGGCACGACGGCCATCGCCGCTGCGGGCGCTACCGCGATTGCTGTCGGAGCGACCGTTGCCCCCGGGCGCCACACGGCCAATTAGGCTGGCGGACATGGCAGAACAGAGCGACGGCCGAACCCTACCGGCGACGGTGACGCGCACGATCGAGCTGGATGTGCGGTTCCCGCAGCCGAAACTCACAGAGCGAGTGGAGGTTCGCCGCATTCGCATGTCCGCCGGCACCCTCGCGGGACTACACGTCCACAATGGCCCGGTATTCGGCAGCATTGTTACCGGAACCGTCCTCTTCCAACTGGAGGGCGAGCCCGAAACCGTCCTCGGCCCCGGCGACGTCTTCTACGAGCCCGAAACCGCGCGCATCGCCCGCTTCGATGCGGGCGACACCGACGTCGAATTCCTCGGCTACTTCCTCCTGGCGGCAGATCAGCAGCCCGAACTCGAATTCCCGGAGTAGCAGGCTTGATTCGCCTCGGCATCGCTCTTGTCGAATGTCCCGGCCGCTCTCACCGCCCGGCGGCTGAATTCCACGATCGCATCGTCTGCTGCCGCGTGGTTCGTGGCAGTGAAAGCGACTGTGCCGGAGCATCTTTCGATGAGATCTGTGAACTATGCAGGAGTCGCATGCCGGTTCGCGGTCACGGGGTCGCGCCCATCGCCGCCATCGCCTGCGGCAGGAAGGCCCGCAGGGCGTCGAAATCGTAGAAGCGGTTGAGGTCGTCGGGGCCGGGGTGGGTGCCGTGGTGGAATTCGGTGGTGACCGGGACGTCGTGCTGGTTCAGTGCGGCGACGAAGTCGTCGGTGAGGTGCCGGATGAGCACCTCGAGCACGGCGAAACGGGCTTCGGTGGAGGCGTCGTCGTGCACGCCGGGGAGGCCGTCGCCCGCGGTGACGTACAGGGATGTGCCGCGCAGCCGGTCGGCCAGATCCGTGGGATTGTGGGCTGCCCAGTTCGCGGCCTGCGCCGTTCGGTCGCCCCAGATGCACGGATCGGCGGCGTCGAGCAGCAGCGGCACCGTGGCGGACAGGCCGTCGATATTCACCGCGCCGGAAAGCGATGCGGCCGCGTCGAATACGCCGGGATTGCGGGCCGCATAGGACATTGCGCCGAAGCTGCCCATGGAACTGCCCGCGACCGCGCGGTGCCCGGTGGTGCGGAAGGTGGCGTCCACCCAGGGCAGCAGTTCGCGGAGGTGGAAGGTCTCCCACGCCGGGGGCGGGAACGGCACCGGCCCGTTCAAGGGATCCGATCCGCTCACCGGAGTGCCGTACCAGTCGCTGTAGAAGCCGCCCGGTCCGCCTTCGGGCTGCACGACGATCACGGGCGTGTCCCCGATGACCTGCTCGACCTCGGCGGCGGGCCAGGTGGTCGGTGAGTTGTTGGCTCCGTGCAGGTGCATCAGCACGGGATAGCGGGCGGTTCCGGTCTCGTATCCGCTGGGCAGTGTGACCCGGACGCGGACGAGCCCGTCCGGCGCGATATCGCCGACCGCGGCCGACCGGAACGTGTAGAGCGTGGTGCGCGAATCCACCGGGGTGCCCGACACGGGGACGAGTCCGGCCATCGGCGCCGAGGTTCTCGGCCGGCACTGCGGTGCGTCCTGTGCGGTCGCGGGCCCCGCACTGAGCAGTCCGGACAGCAGCACCGGGGCGATGATCGCGGTCCAGCGGCGCCTCATCGGGTCCGCCCGGACTGGCTACCGCGCGAGCAGGCGCTGGCGGATGTGGCGGCCTCGGTGCCGACTTCATCGTCGATCATGGCGTCTCCGTGCTGTTCATATACGCTAATTCGTATTAGTTACCCGACGATAGTGAGGGCGGCCACAGAACGCAATAGACTGCGGGCAGGTGACGAG
The DNA here is from genome assembly GCF_035958815.1 of Nocardia sp. NBC_01327. Lineage (NCBI taxonomy): Bacteria > Bacillati > Actinomycetota > Actinomycetes > Mycobacteriales > Nocardiaceae > Nocardia > Nocardia sp. NBC_01327. Next base: position 2,817,177 of record NZ_CP108383.1, read on the forward strand.
GAGTGAGGTGCAGCGTGGCGCGGGTGACAGCGCGGGACGTCGCGCAAGCGGCGGGCGTTTCGCAGACGACGGTGAGCTTCGTGCTCAATGATCGTGCCGACCAGACGATTTCGGAGAGCACCCGGCTGGCGGTCCTGAACGCGGCCCGCAGGCTCGACTACGTTCCCTCCGGCGCGGCACGGAATCTGCGCCGCGGACGCAGCAATGTCGTGCTGTGCGTGATTCCTGACATTCCCGTCACCGAGGTCATGGAGGTATTCCGCCGCGGACTGAGCCGTGTGCTCGAGGCGTCCGGATTGACGTGCGTATTCCTGCACACCGAGGACGGCACGCAACTCACCGGCCTGTGGTCGCACGTCGACCCGGTTGTAGTGCTGTCCTTCGGCGCTCTCGGCCGGGCCGACGCCGAGCACATTCGGCGGACCGGCGTCGCCCTCATCGATGACCTGCTCGGCACCTCCGGGAAGGCTCTGACCGGCCTGGATCAGACGCAGATCGGCACGCTGCAGGTGCAGCACCTCGTGGCGCGCGGGCACACCCGCATCGGGTTCGGCGCAGTCGGCGATCCCCGCGAAGCCGCCTTCTGCGCGCCGCGCCTGCGAGGTGCGCAGGAGGCGTGCAGTGGCCTCGGGCTGCTCCCGCCGGTCGTGTTGCCGGTCGAATACACCCGGGCGAGCGGTCTCGCTGCCGCGCGCCACTGGGCTGATCAGCAGGTCACCGCCGTCGCCGCTTTCAACGACCTCGTCGGGTTGACCCTGTTGGCCGGTGCGCGCGATGCCGGCCTCGAAGTGCCCGCAGACCTGGCGGTTGTCGGCGTGGACGACCTCCCCATTGCGGCGCTGGTCTCCCCGCAGCTGTCGACGGTGGCGATCGACCCGCTCGTCCTGGCCACCGCACTCGCTGGTCACATTGTCGCCGCCGCCGGAATGCCCGAATCTCCCACCGAGTCAAGTGGATCCGCGCTGCGGCTCATCGAACGGGAGTCGACCTGACCGATCGACTGCGGTCCGCGGAGAACCCCATATCGCGTGCATCCACTGCGCGAACACCCCGATACGGTGTAACTTTCTGCCCCACTGGGTTCCGTTAACGTCCGAGGTCAGGCGCTCGGCTCGACTTGAATTCCGGTCGAATGGGAGATCTCGCGCCATGCTCGGAATCAGGCAACACACGCTTCGAATCATCAGCAGTTGGACTCTGGCACTGCTGATCTCGGCCACCCTGGCGCTCAGCGCCGTACTGGCCGCAGCCGGTCCGTCCGGTGCCGCGACGGGCGGGGTCCCGTCGATCACATCGCGGATCGAGTCGGCGTCGGCGCCCGGGCCGACTATGCCCGCGCCCGCCCGTCGCAGCCACGGGCACACGCACCACCACTTCTTCGGCTCGACGAATTCCCACTCCGGCGTGGGTGGAGCCATCGCAATCGTGGTCCTGCTTCTCATTGCCGGCGTCATCGGCGCAATCGTCTTCGTGATCATCCGGATTCGCCGCCGGCGGCGCTGACCGACTCCTGACCACCGGCGGCCGTCCACTCCCGCTATGAATGCTGTTGTGGCCGTAGGCCGTCGATCATGATCCTCATGACGCGGTCGACCGCGTCGGTGTAGGACTCGTCGCCGCGGGTGTAGACCTGCACGGTCATCAGCAGGGCGATGTCCTCGGGGCCGATATCGGCGCGGAGGTCGCCGTCGGCTTGGGCCTGGGCCGTCATTCGGGTGACCAGATCGACTGCGGCGGCGCGGACTCCGGTCAGGCGCGGGTCGACGTGCATGGCCTGGTGGGTGGCGGGGCCGACCGCGGCGGCCTGTGCGCCCAATTGCATTTCGGCGCATTCGCGGAGGAAGCGGCACATGCCGAGCCAGGCGGTGTGCTCCTCACGCCAGGCGGCGGTGGCCAGCTCCGCCAGGCGCTCCAGATGGGCGCGCGCGGTGGCGATCAGGAGGGCGTCCCGGTCGGGGAAGCGCCGGTAGAGCGTGCCGACTCCGACGCCGGCGTGGTCGGCGATGTCCTTCATCGGAACCTCGGTGCCGCGTTCGCGGAAGACGTCCAGCGCGGCATTCAGGATCTGGTCGCGATTGCTCCGCGCGTCCGCCCGCAACTGCTCGGCCGTGATACCCACCTCCAATAAGTGGACGAAATGCTTCCGGTTAGCCTAACATGAAGATAAGTGGACGAAATTCGTCCAGTTAGAACATTGGGGTGATGGTCATGAGCGCAAAAGTCCTGATTTCCGGAGCCGGTGTCGGCGGCTCGACCCTGGCTCACTGGCTCGGCCGCAGTGGGTTCGAGGTGACGGTGGTCGAGCGCGCCGCCGGGCAGCGGTCCAGTGGTAACCCCGTCGATGTGCGCGGCGCCGCGGCGGATGTGGTGGCCGACATGGGCGTACTGCCGGAATTGCGCAAGGCGGCAACGAATGTCGCGCGCATCAGTTTCGTCGACGCGAACGGCCGTCGCCGAGTCTCGATGCCCACCAAGAACTCCGGCGTCTCCGCCGACCGGGATATCGAGCTGGCCCGCGCCGACCTCGCCCGCATCCTCCTCGACGCGGCGCGCGAGCATGCCGAAATGCGCTGGGGCGACACCATCACCGGACTCACGCCGCGGGATTCCGGTGTCGCGGTGACCTTCGAGAACAGTGCGCCGCAGACCTTCGACTATGTGGTCGGCGCGGACGGGCTGCACTCGAATGTGCGCAGGCTCGCCTTCGGCCCGGAGTCGCAGTTCGTGCGGCATATGGGCATCTACGTCGCCACGCTTCCGGTGGACCGGGTGTACGGCGATGCGGACGAGGTCGTCATGTACAACATGCCCGGGCGCTCGATCTCGGTGCATCCGGCGGGTGGAAAGCCGCTCGCGGCCTTCATGTTCCGCAGTCCTGTCGTGCCCGGCTTCGACTATCGCGATATCGAGCAGCATCGGCGGTTACTGCTGGAGACCTTCGACGGACCGGCCGGAATCTTCGGTGATCTCTTCGATCAGGTGCGCGCGGCCGACGACCTCTACTTCGATGCCGTCAGCCGAGTCGACCTGCCCCGCTGGTCGAAGGGCCGCATCACGCTGCTCGGCGATTCCGCCTCCAGCGTCTCACTTTTCGGTGACGGTTCCAGTCTCGCCATCGCGGCGGGGCACACCCTCGCCGAGGAATTGGGCCGCACTCCAGGCGAACCGGACATCGCGCTGCGCCGCTACGAACAGCGGCACCGCCGGGTGGCGGGCCCCAAGCAGCGCGGCGCCCGCGCCGCCGGGGCTCTCATCGTGCCCGGCAGCCGGCTGGCAATCCTGCTGCGCGACACCGCCGCCCGGTTCGTGCGCTGAGCGCGGCCCGGATCAGAGCAGATCGCTGACATCGTCCGGAACGTCCACGGCGTATTTGCGGAGAGTTTCCATGGGGACCACTTCGAGCGCGTTCTCATGGGTGGCGGCCAGCACCACCGGCGCCGCCACTCCGTCCTCGTGGGCGTGCAGCCAGCGCACCGCCACCACACACCAGCGGTCACCGGGTTGCAGGCCGGGGAAGTTGTTCTCCGGCCGCGGAGTGAGAAGGTCGTTGCCGATCGACTTCTGGTGCTCCAGGAATTCTGCGGTCACCACGGTGCACACGGTGTGGCTACCAAGGTCTTCGGGACCGGTGCTGCAGCAGCCGTCCCGGTAGAAGCCGGTGAGAGGATCGGTGCCACACTCCTCCAGCGATCCCCCAAGCACATTTCGATCGGTCACGCCGCCGATCCTATTGTCTCGGTGTCTCATTCGCCGCTCCTTCCGCACTGTGGTGCGTTCTTGAACAGACCGGTCGGTCGCAACCAGGGCCGAGGGCAGCCATTTCGGCGTGTTCATAGCCGGTATGCATCGATATGTGCTAGGCGACACTGCTCCCAACTCGTGGGTAGGTGTGTGAAACCGGCAATAGCCGGGCCTCTGAAAGGATGGGGGTGTGACTGCACAAGCTTGGATCCTCATTGCCGCCATCGCCGCGGTCCTGCTGGTGGCGTTCGTTTCCGGATTCGTCCTGTACAAGCGCCGCCGCATCTCTCTGACCCCGGCCGCCGAAGAGACGCAGGCGGAACTCACCGACCGGTCGGGAGGGTATGCGGCATCGGGAGGATTCAACTTCAGTCAGGGCGGCGGCACAGCCACGCTGCCCAAGCCCGAACCGGAGCCGGTGCGCATCGAGCGCACCGATACCGATGGGCAGCCGCAGATCGGCGACGATGCGGCGGTTCCCCGGGATTCGGGCAAGCGCACCATCCAGGACATCCCGCTGCCCGCGCCGGTTCAGGGACCGGAGCTCGCGCCGGAGGCTCCTGCCGAGGAGCAGGCCGCCGAGGCGGTAGCGCCTGCCGACGCCGAGACGGTCGAGCCGACCGCAGCTCCCGTCGAAGCCGAAGCCGAAGCGCCGGTCGAAGCCGCAGCCCCCGAGATCATCGAGCCGGCCGCGCCAGCCGAGACCGCTGTCGACACCGCCCCTGTCGCAGCCGACACGGCCACCCCGGCCGCGCCCGAACTCGATATCGACTTCATCCCCGAAATCGACCCCACCGCAGGCCGTCTCACCCGCCTGCGCGGCCGTCTCGCCCGCTCCCAGAACGCTGTCGGCAAATCCCTGCTCGGCCTGCTCGGCGGCGGCGATCTCGATGAGGACTCCTGGGAGGAGATCGAGGACACCCTGGTCATGGCCGATCTGGGCACCGCCGTCACCGCCACCATCGTCGCGCGGTTGCGCGAGGAGATGGCCGCGCGGACCGTGCGTACCGCCGACGAGGCGCGCGCCGTGCTCCGCGAGGTGCTGATCGAGGCCCTGTGCCCGGAACTGGACCGCTCGATTCGCGCCCTACCGCATGCCGATCACCCGGCCGTGCTGCTGGTCGTGGGCGTGAACGGCACCGGAAAGACCACCACCACAGGCAAACTCGCGCGCGTCCTGGTGGCCGACGGCCGCCGCGTCCTGCTCGGCGCCGCGGACACCTTCCGCGCCGCCGCCGCCGATCAGCTGCAAACCTGGGGCGAACGGGTCGGCGCGGACACCGTGCGCGGCAAGGAGGCCGCGGATCCGGCCTCGGTCGCCTTCGACGCCGTCAGCGTCGGGATCGAGCGTGGCGTGGATGTGGTGCTCATCGATACCGCCGGCCGCCTGCACACCAAAACCGGCCTGATGGACGAGCTGGACAAGGTCAAGCGGGTCGTGGAGAAGCGGGCCAAGGTCGACGAGGTGCTGCTGGTGCTCGATGCCACGGTGGGTCAGAACGGGCTCACGCAGGCCCGGGTTTTCGCGGAGGTCGTCGATATCACCGGCGTCGCGCTGACGAAGCTGGACGGTACTGCCAAGGGCGGCATCGTTTTCCAGGTGCAGCACGAGCTCGGCGTACCGGTGAAACTGGTCGGTTTGGGAGAGGGAGCGGACGATCTCGCACCCTTCGAACCGGGCGCCTTCGTGGACGCTTTGCTCGGCTGAGCAGCACCGAACTGGGCGAACCACGCGAATCACCACAAGCCTCACGTCCCATGCGTAACAGCGGTGCGATTTCGGAAACCTGACCGAAACAGTGCAATCTCATCCGTTCACCTACGCGAAACGCCGCAGGATCACGTCGGAAACACCACTTGCGCAACCTTCATGTCAGGCTCGTTCGCCGGTTGCGGCAGAGCCCGAGATGAGGAGGAACGAAGGTGGCTTATCCCTTGCTCGGTGTGCCGGACACCGGCGACACCGCATGGATGTTGGCTAGCTCCGCGCTAGTGCTGTTGATGACGCCTGGACTGGCGTTCTTCTACGGCGGCATGGTCCGTGGCAAGAACGTCCTGAACATGATCATGATGAGTATCAGCGCGATGGGCCTCATCGGCGTGCTCTGGGTGATCTACGGATTCTCGGTCGGCTTCGCGAACGACAAGTTCGGCGGTCTGATCGGTGACCCCGGCCAGTTCTTCGGTCTGAAGGGCCTGATCGGCAGCAATGGCGCGGCGGCAGTCGCAGCCGACGCGGCGAACGGGGTGACGGCCGCCGATGCGGTGAAGATCCCGCTCGCCGGAACTATCCCGATGACCGTGTTCGTCGCTTTCCAGCTGATGTTCGCGATCATCACCGTCGCCCTGATTTCGGGCGCCGTCGCCGACCGCCTGAAGTTCGGCGCCTGGCTGCTGTTCGCCGGCGTCTGGGCAACGGTCGTGTACTTCCCGGTCGCGCACTGGGTCTTCGACGCGGACGTGAAGGACGCCGCGGGCAATGTGATCCACCACGGTGGCTGGCTGATCAACAAAGTGCAGGCCATCGACTTCGCGGGTGGTACCGCGGTCCACATCAACGCCGGTGCGGCAGGCCTCGCGCTCTGCATCGTGCTCGGTAAGCGCAAGGGTTGGCCGACCACCCCGATGCGCCCGCACAACCTGACCATGGTCATGCTCGGCGCCGGTCTGCTGTGGTTCGGCTGGTACGGCTTCAACGCCGGTTCGGCTGTCAGCTCGAACGGTCTCGCCGGCTCGACCTTCATGACCACCAGCATCGCCACCTGTGCCGCCATGCTCGCCTGGCTGCTCGTGGAGAAGATCCGCGACGGCAAGCCCACCACCCTCGGTGCCGCTTCGGGCATCGTGGCCGGTCTGGTCGCCATCACCCCGTCCTGCTCCTCGGTCAACGTGCTCGGCGCGCTGGCTGTCGGCGCCGTGGCCGGTATCGCCTGCGCCCTGGCCGTCGGCCTGAAGTTCAAGCTCGGCTTCGACGATTCGCTCGATGTCGTCGGCGTCCACCTCGTCGGTGGTGTCATCGGCACCCTGATGATCGGTTTCTTCCTGGCTCCCGAGTCCGGCGCCTCGCAGGGCCTGGGCGGCGCCAAGGGCATCTTCTACGGTGGCGGTTTCGATCAGCTCGGCAAGCAGGCCATCGGCGCCTTCTCGGTGCTGGCCTTCTCCTTCATCGTCTCGCTGATTCTCGCGTACGCCATCAAGTTCACCATCGGCCTGCGCGTCGACGAAGAAGCCGAGTTTGTGGGCTTGGACGAGTCGGAGCACGCTGAATCGGCATACGATTTCGCTGCTGTGGGTGGCACGGCACGTTCCACCGCCGTCAAGGAGGCATGACGCAAATGAAACTGATCACTGCAATCGTCAAACCGTTCACGCTCGAGGATGTCAAGACCGGGCTGGAGCAGGCAGGCGTGCTCGGTATGACTGTCAGCGAAGTGCAGGGCTACGGTCGTCAGAAGGGCCACACCGAGGTCTACCGCGGTGCGGAGTACTCCGTCGACTTCGTCCCGAAGGTCCGGGTCGAGGTAGTCGTGGACGATGCCTCCGTCGAGAAGGTCGTCGAGGTCATCGTCGAGGCCGCCCGCACCGGCAAGATCGGTGACGGCAAGGTCTGGGTCACCCCGGTCGAGGCCATCATCCGGGTTCGCACCGGTGAGCGCGGGTCCGACGCTCTCTAGCACTACAGGGATCGAGCGAGCGGCGGCCCCGCTCCCCGCCGGATGAGGACCGGAGGGGACGGGGCCGTCGCCGTGTTCGGGCAGAGTTGAAAGTTCCGGGCCGCAGCCGGAATGACGAACTGAATGAGATGGGTGGTGGGTTTGTGGGATTCCAGCAGGCACGCGACGAGAAGGGCTCCGAGGAGACGATCTCCAACGGCGCTTCGGATCTGGTCCGGGCTCGAAACCAACTGCTCGCCGAGCACCCCGGCGGCCGCACGGCCCGCCTGGAACCCGAGGCGCTGCGCCAGGCGCTGGTGGATCTCTACGAATTATGGCTGACGACAAAGGGACACGAGGTCGGCATCACCGCCGACAGCGGTCTGGCGATCGTCGCGGTGGGCGGTCTGGGACGCCGGGAAATGCTCCCGTACTCGGATCTGGATCTGGTACTGCTCTACGACGATGTCGATCCGGCGCGGGTCGCCGAGGTCGCCGATCAACTCTGGTATCCGCTGTGGGACGCGCACATCAAGCTCGACCACAGCGTGCGCACGGTGCCGCAGGCGCTGCGCGTGGCCGCGGACGATCTGACCGCCGCGCTCGGCATGCTGGAGGCCCGCCATATCGTCGGCGACGAAGGCCTGAGCAATCTGCTGATCAGCGGCGTGCGGCGGGACTGGCGCTCGGGGGTGCGCTCCCGGTTCGACGGGCTCATCGCACAGGCCGAAACCCGTTGGCGCCGTAGCGGAGAGATCGCGCATCGGGCCGAACCCGATCTGAAGAACGGCCGCGGCGGACTGCGGGACATCCAGCTGCTGGACGCCCTCGCCATCGCACAGCTGACCGATGCCATGCCGGGGCTCGGTCCGGATGTGCCCGGCGGCGGGCTGAAGCAGGCGCACCGCCGGCTGCTGGACGTTCGCACCGAACTGCACCGGGTCGCCGGTCGCGCCCGCGACCAATTGCGCGCACAGGACGCCGATGAGATCGGCGCCGCGCTGCGCATCGGCGACCGCTTCGATCTGGCCCGCACGCTCAGCGATGCGGCCCGGACCGTCAGCTATTCGACCGATGTCGGATTGCGGACTGCCGCAAACGCCCTGCCGCGCCGCGGACTCGCCCGCCTGCGCCGCATGCCGGTGCGCCGACCGCTCGATGAGGGGGTGGTCGAGCACTCCGGCGAGGTGGTGCTGGCGCGTGATGCGCGGCCGCAGCGGGATCCCGGTTTGATACTGCGGGTGGCCGCGGCCTCCGCGCAGTCCGGATTGCCCATGTCCGCAACCACGTTGAACCGTCTCTCCGAGGATGCGCCCGAGCTACGCGAGCCGTGGCCCAAGGAGGCGCTCAACGATCTGCTGGTACTGCTGGGTGCGGGCCGCGGCACTATCGACGCCATCGAGGCCCTCGACCGAACCGGTTTGTGGGGCAGGCTCTTTCCGGAGTGGGGCGTGGTGCGGGATCTGCCGCCGCGCGATGCCATGCACACCTGGACCGTCGACCGTCACCTCATGGAGGCCGTCGCGCAGGCCGGTGCGCTCTCCACCCGCGTGGCCCGCCCGGACCTGCTGCTCATCGGTGCGCTGCTGCACGATATCGGCAAGGGGCGCACGGAGGATCACAGTGTGGTCGGCGCGGAGCTGGCCACCTCCATCGGCCGCCGGCTCGGACTGTGGCCCTCGGATGTGCGCACGCTCTCGGCCATGGTGCGCCAGCACCTGCTGCTGCCCGATACCGCGACCCGCCGCGACATCTCCGACCCGGACACCGTGAAGGCGGTGGTCGAGGCGCTGGACGGCGATCCGCTGCTGCTGGAACTGCTGCACGCGCTGGCCGAGGCCGATTCGCTGGCGACCGGCCCGGGCGTCTGGAACGACTGGAAGGCCTCGCTCATCGGCGATCTGGTGCGCCGCTGCCGGTTGTCCATGGCGGGGGAGGAGCTGCCGCAGCCCGAGCCGATACCGGACGATCTGCGCGCTCGCGCCGAAAACGGCGGTGTGCACGTGGAATTGAAGCCCGGCGACGGCCGCTACACCCATATCGTCACCGTGGTCGCGCCGGACACCGCGGGCCTGCTCTCGGATGCGGCCGGAATCCTGGCCCTGCATTCGCTGCGGGTGCTCTCGGCCGAACTGGTGAGCGTCGGCGCTTCGGCGATCGACACGTTTGTGGTCGCACCGCGTTTCGGTGATCCGCCGGATCCGGGTCTGCTGCGCCAGGAATTGATCAGGGCGATAAACGGAGATCTGGACTTGGTTTCGGTGCTCGCACGCAAGGAACGGGAAGCCGGGGGCACCCAGCGAAGTCCGTTCGCACAGGCGGAGCCGCGCGTGATTTGGGTGGATACGGCAGAACCGGGACGGGTGCTCCTGGAATTGCGCGCGGAGGATCGTATCGGTTTACTGAGTCGTTTGGCAGCCGCTTTCGCGGAATGCGATGTAAATGTGTCGTGGGCGAAGGTTGTCACCCTCGGTGCGGCGGTGGTGGACTCGTTCTACCTGGATCTCGGCGCCTCCGACACGCCGGAACGCCGCGCGGAAATCGAAGCGGCGGTACTTTCCGTGGTGCCTCCGCAACAACCGAAGAAAACGCCCGAATCAGACACTGAAATAGGATCAACCTCGGGTTTCTGACCATTCGCCAGGTTGCTTGATTAACTGGCAAACCGTACGTTTGCCAGTTAATCCGATCGTTGCACGTAATTTGCTGAAATACCGATCTGGCGGTCCGCGTTCCCCCCTAATATCGCCCTCAACCAATGGTGTCGCGCGTATGAGGGGAGCTGGTCGGTGGCAATTGAAGTTGTTTCGGCGTCGATGATGACGAGCGATATGACCCCGCATATAGCGCGCTGCGTAGGCGGTGATCGCTGGGTGGTTTCCTGGCTGCCCGGTCGCACCCTCTCCGGTCAGCAGGCGGTGACGGCCATGACCATTGCCGGGACGGTGACCATGCCCCCGGTGACAGACTCCGAATGGATCACGCTCGACGGCCTCGCCCTCGAACTCGGGCTCACCGCGCGCGAGGCGGTCGGCATGGTCGCGAGTGAGCCGCACGCCCTCCGGCGCCCCTCCACGAAGCCGCGCCCGCGCAGTCTCGAATAGCCTGGAATAACAGCTCACCGCGGATCCCACTACCCTGGTATCTCGAGTGACGTCCCCGAGATACCAGGAGCGCGATCGGTGTTCGAATCCCTTTCCGACCGGTTGGCCGGTGCCCTCAAGGATCTGCGTGGGAAGGGGCGCCTGTCACCGGCCGATATCGATGCGACCGCCCGCGAGATCCGCCTCGCCCTACTCGAAGCGGACGTGGCGCTGCCGGTGGTGCGCACGTTCATCGCCAAGATCAAGGAGCGCGCCAAGGGCGCGGAGGTCTCCGCGGCGCTGAACCCGGCCCAGCAGGTCGTCAAGATCGTCAACGAGGAGCTTGTCGGCATCCTCGGCGGTGAGACCCGGCGACTGCAGTACGCCAAGAACCCGCCCACCGTCATCATGCTGGCGGGTCTGCAGGGCGCGGGTAAGACCACGCTCGCGGGCAAGCTCGCGAAATGGCTGAAGGGCCAGGGGCATCAGCCGCTGCTCGTCGCCTGTGACCTGCAGCGCCCCGGCGCGGTCACCCAGCTCCAAGTGGTCGGCGAACGGGCCGGTGTGCCGGTCTTCGCGCCCAATCCGGGCACCTCCATCGGCGGTGGTGACAACCCGCTCGGTGTTTCCGCGGCCGATCCGGTGGATGTGGCCCGGCGCGGTATCGAAGAGGCCAAGTCCAAGCAGTACGACATCGTCATCGTCGATACCGCCGGTCGCCTCGGTATCGATGCCGAGCTCATGACGCAGGCCTCCGGTATTCGCGACGCCGTCAACCCCGACGAGATCCTCTTCGTCCTGGACTCCATGATCGGTCAGGACGCGGTCACCACGGCCGAGGCCTTCCGCGACGGCGTCGGCTTCACCGGTGTCGTGCTCACCAAGCTCGACGGTGACGCCCGCGGTGGTGCGGCGCTGTCGGTGCGTGAAATCACCGGGCGCCCCATCCTTTTCGCCTCCACCGGTGAGAAGCTCGAAGACTTCGACGTCTTCCACCCGGACCGCATGGCCAGTCGCATTCTCGGCATGGGTGATCTGCTCACCCTGATCGAGCAGGCCGAACAGGTCTACGACGCCCAGCAGGCCGAGGAAGCCGCCCGCAAGATGGGCTCCGGCGAGCTCACCCTCGAGGATTTCCTCGAGCAGATGCTCGCCATCCGCAAGATGGGCCCGATCGGCAATCTGCTCGGCATGCTGCCGGGCGCGGCGGGGATGAAGGATGTGCTCGCGCAGGTCGACGACAAGCAGCTCGACCGGGTGCAGGCCATCATTCGCGGCATGACGCCCACCGAGCGCGACAACCCGAAGATCATCAACGCCTCCCGCCGCCTGCGCATCGCGAACGGTTCCGGCGTCTCGGTCTCCGAGGTCAACCAGCTCGTCGACCGCTTCTTCGAAGCCAAGAAGATGATGGGCGCCATGAGCCGCCAGTTCGGCCTCCCCGGCGCACGCGGCGGCAACAATAAAAAAGGCAAAGGCAAAAAGGGCAAAAAGGGCGGCCGCGGCCCCACCCCGCCGAAGATGCGCGGCGGCTTCCCCGGCATGCCCGCCCTCCCCGGCGGCATGCCCGGCGCCATGCCGGACATCTCCAACCTCCCCGCCGGCCTCAACGAACTCCCCCCGGGCCTGGAAGGCTTCGACCTCTCCAAGCTGAACTTCCCCAAGAAGTAAGCCCCACACTCGAATTCGCCTCGGCCCCGTCGGATCTCGACGGGGCCGAGGTGCGTCCGATCCGCTCATCGCACCGCATCGGCCGGCCGATTGTCCTCCGACCCGGGCATTCATGATCACCAGGAACTGGTGGAGACCTTTTCTTGGGCGATGCCGCCACCACTTCCTGGTGATCGCTTGACCAGTCGGCCGGATGCGCTAGGTCATCAGCGCGGACCGAGTTGATGGCTGCTGTCGAAGGTGTTGGGGGACAGCCATATTCGGACTGTGCCGCAGGTGCAGCGGGTGTAGGTGACCAGACCCTCGGAGGTGTGGTGGCGGGAGAGGGTGGTCGGGGGCCGGGTGGTCGGCCAGCCGCAGGTGTTGCAGTGCTCGTTTGATCCGGTCATGTGATCGAGTCTTTCCGGGGGCGATAGGTGCGGTCCATCGAATAATTCCGCAGTGAATCGTGTGGAATGTGCACATGATCGATCCACGGTTGCAGTCGTTGCGGGTGCTGCGGGAGCAGGGGACGGTGACGGCGGCTGCGGCGGCGCTGCATTTGACGCCGTCGACGGTGTCGCAGCAGTTGCGGGGGCTGGCGCGGGATTTCGAGGTGGAGTTGCTGGAGCATGTCGGGCGGCGGGTGCAGTTGACGCCTGCCGCGTTCGCACTGCTGCGGCATGCGGATCTGCTTGCGGCGCAGGGGGAGTTGGCGCGGGCGGAGTTGGCTGCGCATCGGGCGGGCATTGCGGGGCGGCTGCGGTTGAGCGCCATGCCGACCGCGCTCGCGGCCGTGGTGGCTCCGGCGGCGGCGCGGCTGCGGGATACCCATCCGCGCTTGAGCGTTTCGCTGATCGAGGACGAGAGCACGCACTGTTTCGAGCTGTTGCTGGCCGGGGACTGCGATATCGCCGTGGTCCTGCCCGCGCCTGGCAGTCCCAGTGCGGACGATCCGCGGTTCGAGCAGCGGCCGTTGCTCGCGGAACCGATGGATCTGCTGGTTCCGGCCGGACATCGGCTCGCGGGGCGCTCGCAGGTGCAGCTGATCGAGGCGGCCGCGGAGCCGTGGATCACCGGCCGGGATTGGATCACGCACTCCCTGGTGGTGTCGGCCGCCTGTGCCGCCGCCGGTTTCACCCCTCGAATTGCCGGGCAGGCAGTGCATTTCGTCGGCGTATCGGCAATGGTCGCGAACGGATTCGGGGTCAGCCTGATCGCGCGGCTGGCCTTGATCCCGCCGGAGCTGGCGGTGGTGCGGGTGCCGCTGCGGGGTGACCCCGTGCCCATTCGGCGGCATCTGGTCGCGGTGCGCCGGGGTTCCGCCGAGCATCCGGTCATCGCGGCCGGGGTCGCCGCGATCCGGGCGGTGTGTCGTGAGCGAGCGGACATCTCCGTGCTGGGCGAATAGGGGGACTCGCGGGTTCGGGGGGTGCGAGGCCGCGCGAATTCTTGCGGGGCGGGGCGCAGTAGTTTGTAGTGGAGCAGGGTTTGTGTCGAGGCACGGTGGGCGTGGCGAGGAGGCTGATCATGCGTCTGCATTTTCGCGGAGTGGTGCTGCCGGACGGGGATATGCGGGACCTGTGGGTTCATGACGGCGTCCTGTCCTATGAACCGGTCGCCGAGGCCGAGACGGTGCACGCCTCGGGCTGGATCGTGCCGGGGCTGGTGGACGCGCACTGCCACGTCGGCATCAAATACGGTGGGGGAGACGAGGATTCCGCGGGCGCGATCGCCCAGGCCGAGGTCGAGCGGGATGCGGGCGCGCTCCTGCTGCGTGATGCGGGCTCACCCATCGACACCCGCTTCATCGACGACCGCGAGGATCTGCCCAAGATCATTCGCGCGGGCCGCCATATCGCCCGGCCGCGCCGCTATATCCGGGAACTCGGCATCGAACTCGAGGACGAACGCGATCTGCCGGAGATCATTGCCGAACAGGCCCGCCGCGGCGACGGCTGGGTCAAGATCGTCGGCGACTGGATCGACCGTTCGGCAGGCGATCTGGCCCCGCTGTGGTCGGACACCATTCTCAAGGAATCCATCGACGCCGCCCACCGTGAGGGCGCCCGCGTCACCGCGCACGTCTTCGGCGAGGACGCCCTCTACGGCCTGCTCGACGCGGGTATCGACTGCATCGAACACGGCACCGGCCTCACCGACGAGACCATCGGCATGATGGTCGCGCACGGCACCGCCCTGGTGCCCACCCTCGTCAATATCGACACCTTCCCCGAAATCGCCGACAGCGCAGGCAAATTCCCCGTCTACGCCGCCCATATGCGTGATCTGCACCGGCGTTCGCGCGAAACCGTCGCGAAGGCGCACGAGGCCGGCGTGCCGATCTACACCGGCACCGATGCGGGCGGTTCCATCCCGCACGGCCGCATCGCCGACGAGATCACCGCCCTCATGGGCGCGGGCTTCTCACCGCACGATGCCCTCGGCGCATCCTCGTGGAATGCCCGGACGTGGCTGGGCCGCACCGGGATCGAACCGGGCGCGCCCGCGGACTTCGTCGTCTATCAGGAGGATCCGCGCACCAGTCCGCACGTGCTGTCCACACCGTCCTGGGTGGTGCTCCGCGGCCGCGCCTACGACCGGCGCGATCCGGTCACCGGCCACCGCTGAGCGGATACCATCGACAGCGGGTGTTTCGGGGTTCACGCTCCAAGCGTCCAATGGTCTTGCGGCACACCATATGACGGAAGGTGAGCGGTATGAGCACGGTCTCGCCCGCGCAGCGCAACGGTTCCTACGGTGTGGACGCACCCGCCCAGATCCTCTGGATGGGCGGTTTCGCGGTCGTGTTCTTCGTGGTCGCCGTGGTTTTCGGACTCCTCGGCAGTGCCGGCGCCCTCGGCTGGTTCGTCTTCCTCGGCATCGTCATGCTCATCCAGCTGGCCCTGTACGTACATTCCACGCGCCGGGGCAAATTCGAGGTCTGGGAGCAGGTGCTCGACGACCTCCGGCTCCACGGCGACGAACGCCTGCTCGATATGGGGTGCGGTCGCGGTGCGGTGTTGCTCGCAGCCGCACGCCGCCTCCCCAGCGGCAGTGCGGTCGGCATCGACCTCTGGCGCACGGTCGACCAGTCCGGCAATGCGGAGGAGGTCACCGCCCGCAATGCCGTGGCGGAGGGCGTAGCCGACCGAGTGGAACTCCGGACCGCGGATATGACCGAATTACCCTTCGGTGACGGCGAATTCGACCTGATCGTCTCCAGTCTCGCCATCCACAACATCCCCACCGCCGAGCTACGCGCCCGAGCCGTCCGCGAGGCCCTCCGCGTCCTGCGCCCCGGCGGCCGCCTGGTCATCGCCGACATCTTCAAGACCCGCGAATACAACACCGTGCTCAAAGCCGCGGGCGCCTCCGACGTCACCCTGCGCAGCCTCGGCTGGCGCATGTGGTGGGGCGGCCCCTGGGTCTCCACCCGCCTGGTCACCGCACTGGCTCCCTGAAAGGTGGCCGCCGACCTTGCGATTTGCCTGCGCGCTCGAAGTGAATAGGTCATGCTTCACATGTTTCAGTTCCAATCTGGTGAGGAGAATGACCTATGGGTTCTGCCGAGAACTTCCTGACTGCCGTACTGGCGGGTCTGGTCGTGAAGCTGCTGACGTCCGGTAGCTCCGGCAACTAGCGGCCGGAAACGGTCGGCAGCCCATCGGAGTCGCGCGGGCTCCGGTGGGCTGTGTCGTCTCCGAACCATGGCGAGCCCGGCTCTGGGCGAGGGCGATTTCTTCGCGCCGGGACCCCTCTGGCAGAATGGACCACCGTTCTCATCGAGAACAGTGAAGCCCGTCTCCGGATACGTTCCGCGCGGCGGTCACACACTCAACGCAAAACCGGGTCCACCCCGCGTGGACTGCTGAATTGCGGCCGTGACCAACCAGGCTGCCCCATGGGCGGCCGCCACCGAAAGGCACAGCTAATGGCTGTTCGCATCAAGCTGACCCGCATGGGCAAGATCCGCAACCCCCAGTACCGCATCGTGGTCGCCGACGCGCGCACCCGTCGCGACGGCCGGGCCATCGAGTCCATCGGCATCTACCAGCCCAAGGAAGAGCCCTCGCTCATCGAGGTCAACTCCGAGCGCGCGCAGTACTGGCTGAGCGTCGGCGCGCAGCCGACCGAGCCGGTGCAGCGTCTGCTGGAGATCACCGGTGACTGGCAGAAGTTCAAGGGTCTGCCGGGCCAGGAGGGCACCCTCAAGGTCAAGGCCCCGAAGCCGTCCAAGCTGGACCTCTTCAACGCCGCGCTGGCTTCCGCTGACAGCGAGCCGGTCGCCGAGGCCGTCACCCCGAAGAAGAAGGCCGCCAAGAAGGAAGAGGCCGCCGAGGCTGCCTCTGAGGCGACCGAGACCCCGGCCGCCGAGTAATGACAGCCGTCGTCGCCGATGCCGTCGAACATCTCGTTCGCGGCATCGTCGCCAATCCGGACGATGTCCACGTCGAGCTGATCACCAGCCGTCGTGGCCGGACCGTCGAGGTGCACGTGCACCCCGAGGATCTGGGCAAGGTGATCGGCCGCGGTGGACGTACCGCGACCGCGCTGCGCACTCTCGTCGCCGGTATCGGCGGTAAGGGCATTCGCGTCGACGTGGTCGACACGGATCAGTAGATGGAACTTGTCGTCGGTCGGGTCGCCAAGTCGCACGGTGTGCGCGGCGAACTCGTCGTAGAAGTCCGAACCGACGAGCCTGATCTGCGTTTCGCGCCCGGCACCACCCTCACGGGCCGGTTGCCGCGCGCGAAGCAGACGCAGCAGTACGTAGTGGAGTCGGCCCGGGAGCATTCGGGCCGGCTTCTCGTGCGTCTGGAAGGGCTCGACGATCGCACCGTGGCAGATGGGTTGCGCGGCATGCTCTTTGTCGTCGACACCGCCGATCTGCCGCCCTCGCAGGATCCGGACGAGTACTACGACCACGAACTCGAAGGCCTCACCGTGCAACTCGGTGACGGCACCCTCGTGGGCACGGTCCGGGAAGTACTGCATTCCGCTGCGGGAGAACTGCTTTCGATCACCGCGGCCGAGGGCTTCCCGCCCGCGGGCCGGGAGATCCTGGTGCCCTTCGTGAATGCCATGGTGCCGACCGTGTCCCTCGCAGACTCCCTGATTGTGATCGACCCGCCCGAAGGCCTGCTGGATCCGGAGTGAGCACGATGCGCATCGACGTCGTCACGATCTTCCCGGAATACCTGGAGCCGCTGCGAACCGCCTTGCTGGGCAAGGCAATCGACAAGGGTATCCTGGAGGTCGGCGTGCACGATCTGCGCGGCTGGACGCACGATGTGCACAAGGCCGTGGACGACACCCCGTACGGCGGCGGACCGGGCATGGTCATGAAGCCGACCGTATGGGGCGACGCCCTGGACGAGGTGTGCCCGGACGACGCACTGCTGGTGGTCCCCACCCCCGCGGGTCGCCCGTTCACCCAGGCCATGGCCGAAAGCTGGTCTGCCGAAAAGCATCTGGTCTTCGCGTGTGGCCGCTACGAGGGTATCGATCAGCGCGTTTTCGACGATGCCGCCCGGCGCGTACGCGTCGAGGAGGTCAGCATCGGCGACTATGTGCTGATCGGCGGCGAGGCCGCGGTCCTCGTCATGACCGAGGCGATCGTGCGCCTCATCCCCGGCGTACTGGGCAATCAGCAATCGCACCAACAGGATTCGTTCTCCGACGGTCTCCTCGAAGGCCCCAGCTATACCCGCCCCGTCTCCTGGCGCGAGCTGGACGTCCCGGACATCCTGCTGTCCGGCAACCATGCCAGGATCGAGGCCTGGCGCCGCGAGCAGTCGCTGGAACGCACGCGCGACCGCCGCCCCGATCTGCTCCCACCGGACTGATGTGATCGCCGCGCAAAATCTTGCGCGGCACCTGTCGCACCCCCGATCTACATTCCCGGAATCTCCATAAACTTTTTCGGCGGATTCGCCGCCGGGGGAGTGTGATCCACTGCATACTCCTCAATCAACACGAGTTGATTGAGGTCGATATGGTGACGCGGCGCGATGTGGCGCAACTGGCGGGGACGTCGGAAGCCATGGTCAGTTACGTGCTCAATGACGGGCCGCGCGGCGTGGCCCCGGCCACCCGGGCTCGAATCGTCGCCGCCATCAAGGAATTGGGCTATCGGCCGAATGCGGTCGCCCGGTCGCTGAAGACCTCGCGGACGATGACGCTCGGGCTCGTCGTGCCGGACAATTCGAACCCCTTCTTCGCCGAACTCGCCAGGGCGATCGAGGATGTCGCGTTCGAGGCCGGATATGTGCTGCTGCTCGGCAATGCCGTCGACAATGACGAGCGCGAGGCCGCCTACATCCGGATACTGATCGACCGGCAGGTGGACGGGCTGATCGTCGCACCCGCACACGGGGCGGGCAGCTGGGTCACCGAACTCTCCGGGACGGCCGTTCCGCGTCTGGTGCTGGATCGCGAAATCGAGTTGCCGGGCGCCTCGCATGTGCTGGTCGACAATGCGGGCGGCGCCTACACGGCGACGAAACACCTACTGGAACACGGATTTACGCGGATCGGATGCATTTCGGGCCTAGCGGGCATGCACCCGACGGTGGAGCGCGTCGCGGGCTGGCGACGGGCACTCGCCGACGCCGGACAAGGTCCGCAGGACGGCATGCTGGTGCATGCGGCGTTCGGCCGGGCGCACGGATACCGTGCGGGCCGGGAACTGCTGGCGGGCGCGGACCGTCCCGAAGCACTGTTCGTGGCCAGCGATGAACAGGCGCTCGGCGTGCTGCGCGCCGCCGCGGAGCTGGGCCTGCGGGTACCGCAGGACCTGGCGATCTGCGCCTTCGACGGTATCGAGGGCAGCGCCTACACGGTGCCCGCGCTCACCACCATGCGTCAGCCCTTCGAAAGTCTGGGCCGCTCGGCGGTGGAGTGGTTGCTGGCCAAGATCGCCGATCCCGCACTCGCGCCGAGCCGGATCACCCATGCCACCACGCTCGTCGCGCGCGGATCCTGCGGTTGCCCCGATCCGCTCGGCGGCGATTCGGCCATCGGGTAGCGCCTCGTCCGACATAGCTCCAACAAGAGAGGGTTACCCGAAATGCGAAGAAGCACAAGGCTGGTACTCGCTGTTCTGACCGTGGCGACCACGGCGACGCTCAGCGCCTGCGGCACCGAACAGACGGCGTCGAGCCCGGCCACGAATGCCAATGGCAAGCCCACGGTCTGCCTGATCATGAAGTCGCTCGCCAACGAGTACTTCCAGCAGATGCAGAAGGGCGCCAAGGATCACGTCGACAAGCTCGGCACGCTCGAACTGCAGACCGCGGGCATTCAGAACGAGACGGATGTCGACGGGCAGATCGCCCTGGTCGACAAGTGCATCACCCAGCAGGTGCAGGCCATTGTCATCGCACCGGCCGATTCGAAGGCGCTGGTGCAGTCGGTGGTCAAGGCCGGCAAGGCCGGTATCAAGGTCGTCAATATCGATGTGGCGCTCGACCCCGACGCACTCGCGGCGGCGGGCGTGCAGATCCCGCTGGTCGGCCCGGACAATCGGGCCGGGGCCGAGCAGGTCGGCGACGTGCTGGCCAAGGCGGTCGGACCGGGCGGCAAAGTGGTTGTGCTGGAGGGCAATCCAGGTGCGGACAATGCGCTGCAGCGGAAGAACGGCTTCAACGACACCATCGGCGCGTCGAAGTTGAACCTGCTCGATTCCAAGACCGCGCACTGGGAAACCGACGAGGCCTACACCGTTTTCGGCAATATGCTCACCGCGCACCCGGATATCCAGGGCGTCATGGCCTCCAATGATTCGATGGCGCTGGGCGTCATCAAGGTCATTCAGGAGCGGCACGCGAACGTCAAAGTTGTTTCCATCGACAATATTCCGGCCGTGAAGACCTTCCTGCAGAACGGCCCGATGCTGGCGACCCTCGACCAGTTCGGCTCCGAGCAGGCGGGCGACGGTATCGACGTCGCCATGCGACTGATCGGCGGCCAGGCCGTCACCGGTTGGCAGAAGACCCGGATGAACGTCGTCACCGCCGGGGCGTGAGGGGCCCGACGCGGACAACGGCCGGGGTGGAGCCGACCGGAATCGACTCCACCCCGGCATATCCCGAGATCACTGGGAGCAGTATGAACCCCGAGCCAGAGACCGGTGCACTCCTCGAGATCACCGGTTTGACCAAGCGCTATCCGGGCGTCACCGCCCTGGACGGTGTGGACCTGAGCGTTATCGCCGGTAAAATCCATGTGCTGATAGGCGAAAACGGAGCAGGTAAATCTACGCTGGTGAAATGCCTTGCGGGCGTGGAACAACCGGATGCGGGCCGGATGATCCTGGGCGGCTCCGAGCACCACCCCGCCGATACCGCGGCCGCGCTGCGCGCCGGAATCCAGGTCGTGCACCAGGAATTGGCGCTGCTGCCCGCCCTGACCGTCGCAGAGAACCTCTTCCTGCAGCATCTGCCGCGCCGATTCGGCATCGTCGACCGCCGCGCCATGCGGGCGCGCGCGGAGAATCTGCTCGAACAGGTCGGCCTCGAGGTCTCACCGGATACGCCGGTGGGGCGGCTGGGCATCGCGCAGCGGCAACTGATCGAGATCGCCAAGGCGCTCTCCACCGAATGCCGGCTGCTGATCATGGACGAGCCGACCGCGACGCTCACCCCGCGCGAGACCGCGACCCTGTTCACAGTGATGCGCCGGCTTCGAGCCGACGGTGTCGCGATCATCTTCATCTCCCATCACCTCGACGAAATCTTCGAGATCGGCGACCGGGTCACGGTGCTGCGTAATGGAACCAGCGTCGCCGCACGCGAGATCGCCGACATCGATATTCCGGGACTGGTCCGGATGATGGTCGGCCGGGACTTGGCCGCCGAGTACCCGCCGGTCACTGCGCGGCCGCTGGGGGACGAAATACTCTGTGTCAGAGACTTTTCCGTCACCGCGCGGACGCCACCGATCTCGTTCGCCGTGCGCGCGGGTGAGGTCGTCGGCGTCGCGGGACTGGTGGGCTCCGGTCGGACCGAGGCCATGCGGGCGATCTTCGGCGCGGATCAGGCTGTGCGCGGGGCCGTTTCGGTACGCGGCCGCGATGCGCGGATCAAGAGTCCGCGCGATGCCGTCCGGCGTGGCATCAGCTTCCTGACCGAGGACCGCAAAGCTCGGGGGCTGGTGCTGGATCTGTCCATTGCCGCCAATCTCAGCCTGGCGTCCCTGGACAAGGTCAGCCGGTCGGGCTTGCTTCGAAAGAAGAGTGAAACAGCCTCTGCACGTGATCTTTCCGAAAAACTCCGAATCAAGGCCAGCGGTCCGGAGCAGGCGGTCCGAGCCTTGTCCGGCGGCAATCAGCAGAAGGTCGTGCTCGGTCGCTGGCTGGCGACCGACGCCGATCTGCTGATCGTCGACGAGCCCACGCGCGGCATCGATGTCGGCGCCCGCTACGAGATCCACCAGCTCCTGCTCGATCTGGCCGCCGCGGGCAAGGGCGTACTGGTGGTCTCCTCGGATCTGTCCGAACTGATCGGGATCTGCGACCGCATTCTGGTCTTTTCGGCCGGGCGGATCGCCGGTGTGGTCGCCCGCGCGGATTTCGACGCCGAGCACATTCTCAATCTCGCCTACTCCGGCTATCTGAAGAACGGCAGTGCAGCATGACTTCTCTCAGCGCGGCGCGCACCGACAACCGGGCCGGCCGGGTGCTGAGCCAGGTGCTCGGCGAGGCCGGAATCGGTGTCGCGCTGGTGGCACTGGCGGCGTTCTTCCTCGCTGCCGCACCGCATTTCGCGACCACGGGCAATATTCGCGACATCATGACCCAGATCACGCTCAATACCGTGCTGGCAGTGGGCATGACGTTCGTGATCCTGGTCGGCGGCATCGATCTGTCGGTCGGTTCGGTCATCGCGCTGTGCGCGGTGGTGGCGGGCAAGGCGATGGAGAACGGCGGCTCGTCGGCCATCCCCGCCGCCCTCGGCCTCAGCGTGCTCATCGGCGCGATCTGCGGTCTGATCAACGGTTTTGTCACCGAGCGCTGGCGGGTGCCGTCGTTCATCGTCACGCTCGGCATGCTCTACGTCGCGCGCGGCGCCGCCGAGCAGTACACCGGCGCCCGGACGATCTACAACCTGCCGGCCGCGATGACCAGCTTCGGCACGGCCACCGTCGCCGGTATTCCGGCGGTCTTCGCGGTGGCGCTGCTGATAGTCGCGGTGGCCTGGTTCGTGCTGTCCCGCACGGTCTTCGGCCGACTGGTCTATGCGACGGGGAATAATGAAGAGGCGGTACGACTTTCGGGGCATCGAACCAATCTGATCAAGATCGTATGCTTTGTCATCGGCGGACTGTGCGTCGGTGTGGCCGCCGTGATCTACATGGCCCGGCTCGGTGTCGCCAGCCCCATTCTCGGCCAGGGCTACGAGCTCAATGCCATTGCGGCAGTGGTGATCGGCGGCGCCAGCCTGTCCGGCGGACGCGGTTCGGTGATCGGCACCCTGCTCGGCGCCTGCCTGCTCGGTGTGCTGACCAACGGTCTGCTGCTGATGGGCGTCTCGGATTTCCAGCGCACCATGGTGACCGGCACCGTCATTATCGTCGCCGTCATCCTCGACTCCTACCGCAAACAATTGATGACCCGCCTCTCCGGCAGCTCCTGATCGGGCCCCGGGACCGCGTGTCGCCGCAGCGTTTCGGTGCGGCACTGTCCCAGCGTGTCAGCGGACGCCGGTAGTGTCTGCGGGCGTGA
The DNA here is from genome assembly GCF_035958815.1 of Nocardia sp. NBC_01327. Lineage (NCBI taxonomy): Bacteria > Bacillati > Actinomycetota > Actinomycetes > Mycobacteriales > Nocardiaceae > Nocardia > Nocardia sp. NBC_01327. Next base: position 2,840,030 of record NZ_CP108383.1, read on the forward strand.
CGACAGCCTCCGAACCCGTCAGCGCGGAAACCACAGGTCCCGCGAGCACCGTGACCACCGGCACCGAGAGCGCCGTTCGACTCGGCAGCGTCAGCCGGCGCATTGCCGATGAGCTGGGCGTGCGCGACGAGCAGGTGCGCGCGACCATCGAACTACTGGACGCCGGCTCGACCGTGCCGTTCGTGGCCCGCTATCGCAAGGAGGTCACCGGCGGGCTCGACGACGCTCAGCTGCGTACCCTCGACGAGCGCCTGCACTACCTGCGCGAACTCGACGAGCGCCGCGGTTCGATCATCGAATCCATTCGGGGCCAGGGCAAATTGGATCCGGAACTGCATTCGCAGCTCATGCTCGCCGATACCAAGGCCCGCCTCGAGGACATCTACCTGCCGTACAAGCCCAAGCGGCGCACCAAGGCGCAGATCGCGCGCGAGGCCGGGCACGAGCCCGTCGCCGACGCCCTGATCAACGATCCGGCCACCGATCCCGCGCAGTACAGCGCCGAACAGCTCGACGGTGCGCGCTCCATCCTGGTCGAGCGTTTCGCCGAGGATGCCGACCTGGTCGGTGAACTGCGCGAGCTCATGTGGACGCGCGGACAGGTCAGCTCCAGCGTGCGCCCGGGCAAGGAGGAGGCGGGGTCCAAGTTCTCCGACTACTTCGAATTCAGCGAGCCGTTCACCAAGCTGCCCTCGCACCGCATTCTGGCGCTGCTGCGCGGTGAGAAGGAGGAGGTGCTCACCCTGCACCTCGCCGCCGACGCGGAAGAGCCGGAGCCCGGCGAGCGCACCGTCTACGAGGGCCGCATCGCCTACAAGTTCGGCATTGCCGAGCAGGGCCGTGCCGCCGACACCTGGCTGCTCGATACCGTGCGCTGGGCGTGGCGGACCAAACTGCTGGTGAGCCTGGGCATCGATACCCGAATGCGCCTGCGCCAGTCCGCCGAACGCGACGCCGTCGACGTCTTCGCCATGAACCTGCGCGATCTGCTGCTGGCCGCGCCCGCCGGTACCCGCACCACCATGGGCCTGGACCCGGGTTTCCGCACCGGGGTGAAGGTGGCCGTGGTCGATTCCACCGGTAAGGCCGTCGCCACCGAGGTCATCTACCCGCATACGGGTCAGACCGAGAAGTCGCTCGCCGTGCTGGGCGCGCTGGTCGCGCGCTTCAATGTGGAGCTCATCGCCATCGGCAACGGCACCGCCTCCCGCGAGACCGATGCCCTTGCGGCCGAACTCATCTCGCGCATTCCGGAGAACAAGCCCACCAAGATCGTGGTCTCCGAGGCGGGCGCCTCGGTGTACTCGGCCTCGGCGTACGCCTCGGTGGAGCTGCCCGATATGGATGTGTCCCTGCGCGGCGCGGTCTCCATCGCACGCCGGCTGCAGGATCCGCTCGCGGAGTTGGTGAAGATCGATCCGAAGTCCATCGGCGTCGGCCAGTACCAGCACGACATCTCCGAAACGCTGCTGGCCCGCTCGCTCGGCGCGGTGGTCGAAGATGCGGTGAACGCGGTCGGTGTGGACGTCAATACCGCCTCGGTGCCGCTGCTCTCGCGCGTGTCCGGCATTACCGGTTCGGTCGCGGAAAGCATTGTCGCGCACCGCGATGCCAATGGTCCCTTCCGTAGCCGCACCGCACTGCTGAGCGTGCCGCGCCTGGGCCCCAAGGCTTTCGAGCAGTGCGCGGGCTTCCTCCGCATCCGCGAGGGCGAGGATCCGCTCGACACCTCGTCCGTGCACCCGGAGGCGTACCCCGTCGTCCGCCGCATGCTCGAGGCCAGCGGCCGCGGCGTGCACGAGCTCATCGGCAACACCACGGCGCTGCGCGCGCTGCGGCCCGCGGACTTCACCGATGAGCGCTTCGGTGTCCCGACCGTCACCGATATCATCGCCGAGCTCGAGAAGCCCGGCCGTGACCCGCGACCGGAATTCAAGACCGCCGAATTCGCCGCGGGCATCGAGAAGGTCGGCGATCTCGAGCCCGGCATGGTGCTCGAGGGTGTGGTCACCAATGTGGCCGCCTTCGGCGCCTTCATCGATATCGGCGTCCACCAGGACGGCCTGGTGCACGTCTCGGCCATGTCGCACAACTTCATCAAGGACCCGCGCGAGGTCGTGAAGTCCGGCGATGTGGTGAAGGTCAAGGTCATGGAGGTGGATGTGCAGCGCCAGCGCATCGGCCTGTCCCTGCGCCTGGACGACGAGCCCGGCGCGCCGAAACCCGAACGCGGCGAAGGCCGTCCGCGCGGCGGGCAGGGCCAGCGCCCGGCCGGTAATGACAACCGCCCCCGCCAGGGCGGCCAGGGCAACCCGCGTCAGGGTGGTCAGGGCGGGGCTGCCCGTCAGGGCGGTCAAGGCGGCGCGGCCCGCCAGGGTGGTCAGGGCGGCGGCGCCCGTCAGCAGGGCAATCGCCCGCAGTCCGCCCCGAGCGGTTCCATGGCCGACGCCCTCCGCAAGGCCGGGTTCGGCAAGTAACTCCGGCTCGAAAACCACAGGCCGGCCACAGGAAGTGGCCGGCCTGCGGCATTCCGCGACGTTGCGCCACCAGCCCAGCCCAGCCCAGCCCGTCTCCGATCCGATCGGGCCTGGCCTCCGGTCCAGCCACGTCTTCAGTCCGATCAGGCTCTGTCCTCTGGCAGGTCGGCTCTGTCCTGCCTCAGCTTGGCCGTCCTGCCTCAGCTCGGCCCCGTCCTATCTCAGGTCGGCCCCGTCCTTCGGCAGGGGCCCCGTCTTGCGGGAATTGGCCTGTCCCTGCGGAAGACGGTCCGTCATCCCGGCATGCGTTTGGCCGGAATCCGCCTTCTGACCATCACAACGCGCGAGGAATTCAGGCGGTTTCTGAGCGACAGGTAGCGTTGCTTCGTCAGGTGGTGCGAATTGATCGCGGAGGCGACGAGGGCATGGGGCATGTGCGGCGGTGGTGGATCGATGGTGTCGTGGATACCGGACGACTGCCCCTGGCCTGCCTACTGCTCGGATTCATCGTCGGATTCCTGCTGATCCGAATCAGCGTGCGGCTCATCCGCAAGGAGGTGCGCTGGTGGCCGGGCAATGTGCGGGCCGGCGACGTGCACATCCACCACATGGTCTTCGGCGTGGTGCTGGTGCTCAGCTCGGGGGTCGGCCTGGTCACCCTCTACGACAGCAGTGTCGGGGTCATCAGTGCCTTCGCGGCGGTCTTCGGGGTCGGCGCGGCGCTGGTGCTCGACGAGTTCGCGCTCATCTACTACCTGCGTGATGTGTATTGGGAGGAGCAGGGCCGCACCTCGGTGGATGCCGTCTTCGTGGCGGTCGCCGTCACCGGTCTGCTGCTGCTCGGCTTCCATCCGCTGTGGCTGCTCAATCTCGGTGATGTCCGCCATGATCCGAACTCCGCCGATCGCACCTTCGTCATCGTGTTCGCACTGGTGAATCTGGTGCTGGCCGCGATCGTCATTGCCAAGGGCAAAATCTGGACGGGTCTGTTCGGCATGTTCTTCCTGCCGCTGCTGCTGATCGGCGCGCTGCGCCTGAGCCGTCCGGGTGCGCCCTGGGCGCGGTGGCGCTATTCCTCGCGCGCCGGGCTCATGCGGCGAGCGGTGGTGCGCGAACGCCGGTACCGGCGGCCGATGATCCGGGCCAAGATTTTCGTCCAGGATCTGGTGGCCGGTAAGCCCGATGTCGCGCATGTCCGCCGGGCCGCGGAGGAGGAGTTGGCGCGCACGGTGCTCCCGGCTCCGCCCGCTCCGCCCTCGACGCACCATCTCGTAAGTAGCCGTAAGGTTGCTGACTGACGACTGGCGTGCCACTGTAGCCGAATGGGCTACGTTGTCGGCGATTACCTGCTCGATCGGCTCCACGAACTCGGAGTCACCGAAATATTCGGTGTCCCCGGGGATTTCAATCTGCAATTCCTCGATCACGTGGTCGAGCACCGCGGCATCCGCTGGGTCGGCAGCGCCAATGAACTCAATGCCGGGTACGCCGCCGATGGTTACGCCCGGCTGCGCGGCATCGGCGCGGTGGTCACCACCTACGGCGTCGGCGAGCTCAGCGCGGTCAATGCCATTGCGGGCAGCTATGCCGAATACGTACCGGTCGTGCACATCGTCGGGGTGCCGGCCAAGGACATCCAGGCCAATCACCGCGTCATCCACCACACTCTCGGCGACGGCGACTTCCACCACTTCCGGCGCATTGCCGCCGAAGTCACCTGTGCCCAGGCCGATCTCGGCGCGGCCGACGCCTGCCAGGAAATCGACCGGGTGCTGAATTCGGTACTGGTGCACCGGCGTCCGGGCTATCTGATGCTCGCCACCGATACGGCACGGGTGGAGGTCCAGCCGCCGGCCACGCCGCTGTCCCCGCCCGCGGACTTCAGCAGTGCCGGTGCGCGAATGGCTTTCGAGCAGGCCGCCCTCGATTTCCTCGTCGACCGCCGGGTGACCGTGCTGGCCGACGTCTTCGTCAACCGCATAGGCGCGACCGATCAATTGCGGTCACTGCTGCACGCTGCCGATTTGCCGCATGCCACGCTCGCCTGGGGCAAAACGCTCGTGGACGAATCGACCCCGAACTTCCTCGGCGTCTACACCGGTGCGGCCTCGCCCGAGGCGGTGCGCGCGGCGGTCGAGGATTCCGAGCGCCTGGTCACGGTCGGCGTGCAGTACACCGACAGCATCACCGCCGGATTCAGTCATCGCATCGACCCGCGCCGGACCATCGATATCGGCCCGGAGCGCACCGTCATCGGCGGTATGGACGCCTATGCGCCGCTATCGCTGACCGCCGCGCTGGAAATCCTGACCAGGATCTCCGGCGCGTTCGCCGAACCGGACGCGACCACCCCGGCCGCCGATGTCATCCCCGTCATCACCGATCCCGGCGAGACCCCGCTCACCCAGGCGACCCTGTGGCCGCTCGTGGCCGGAGCGCTGGACAACAACAATGTGGTTGTGGCAGACCAGGGTTCGGCCTTCTTCGGCCTGGCCGCCCTGCGCATGCCCGCCGGCATCACCTTCGTCGGCCAGCCGCTGTGGGGTTCCATCGGCTACGCGCTGCCCGCCGCGCTCGGCGCCGGACTGGCCTGTCCGGACCGCCGCCCCGTGCTGGTGATCGGCGACGGCGCGGCGCAGCTGTCCATCCAGGAGCTCGGCACCTGGATCCGCGAACGCCTGACCGGCGTCATCATCCTGGTCGACAACAGCGGTTACGCCATCGAGCGCGCCATTCACGGTGCGAGCGCGCCCTACAACGACATCGCACCCTGGCGCTGGGGTGAACTGCCGCACGCTTTCGGCGGTGACGAGGATTCGGTGCTGACGCTGCGAGCCACTACGGTCGGAGAACTGCGCGAGTGCATGGAGGTTGCCGCGGCCGCCCAGGACTGCCTGGTATTTCTGCAGGTCGTCACCGGCGCTACCGACTATCCGCCGCTCGTGTCGGATATCGCCTCCGCGATCACCCGCGCGAACACCGGGTCGTAGCCGGTGCGAGGGGCCCCGATTTCCGGGTGGGCCGGGCCGTCTGGCACTATGGTCAGGTTGCCTTGGGCGCTTTCATGCCTGGGCACCGCCCAATATCCGGAGCACGAACCGGTAGAGCATCTCCACTCGAGGTAGCCACCAGGTTCCTCTGTTCGCGCGAACATCATAAGGACGGAAATGAACACCCTCGACTTCGTCGACGAAAAGTCGCTCCGCAGCGACATCCCGGCTTTCCGCCCGGGTGACACGGTCAACGTGCACGTGAAGGTTATCGAAGGCAACAAGGAGCGCGTCCAGGTCTTCAAGGGCGTCGTCATCCGCCGCCAGAACGGTGGCATCCGCGAGACCTTCACGGTCCGCAAGGTGTCGTTCGGTGTCGGCGTGGAGCGCACCTTCCCGGTGCACTCCCCGAACATCGCGACCCTCGAGGTCGTCACCCGTGGTGACGTCCGCCGCGCCAAGCTGTACTACCTGCGCGATCTGCGCGGCAAGGCCGCGAAGATCAAGGAAAAGCGCTGAAGTAGCTTTTCGCTCCGAACGCCGAGTAGCCCGGCACCGCATGGTTTCTTCGCGGTGCCGGGCTACTCTGTTCCGGTGGCAGACGAGAGCGAGTCGTTGACGGTGTCCGGGCCCGGCGATGAGAGCCGTGCGGATGAGCCGGCGACCACCAAGCCGAAGAAGAAGCAGCGCCCGTTCTGGCAGGAACTGCCGATGCTCATCGGCATTGCCGCAGTGATCACCGCGCTGGTCGTGACATTCATCGGCCGGCCGTATGTGATCCCGTCGCAGTCGATGGAACCGACCCTGCACGGATGCACGGGTTGTACGGGTGACCGCATCTACGTGCAGAAGCTGAGCTACTACTTCGGCGATCCCAAGCCGGGTGATGTGGTGGTGTTCGTCGGGCCGAGTGATTCCTGGAACAAGCACTACACGTCGATCCGCTCGCGGAACACCGTGGTGCGCGGCGCCCAGAACTTCTTCTCCTTCTTCGGACTGGTCCCGCCGGACGAGAACGATCTGGTGAAGCGGGTCATCGCCACCGGCGGGCAGACCGTGCAGTGCTGTGATGCGCAGGGCCGCATCCTGGTCGACGGGAAGCCGCTCGACGAGCCGTACATCGGCACCTACCCCGACGGCCGCAGCCGCAACAATCCGTTCAATCCCGCACAGCCCACGCTGCCGTACAACGCCGGCGGCCGGGCGTTCGGACCGGTCAAGGTGCCCGACGGCAATCTGTGGGTGATGGGCGACAACCGCGCCGAATCCGCGGATTCGCGCTACCACCAGGACGATCAGTACCAGGGCACCGTGCCGATCAAGGATGTGCGCGGCAAGGCGGTCTACAAGATCTGGCCGCTGGGCCGGATCGGATCTGTGCGCTCCCAAGACCCGCAGACCAACTGAGTCCTGCGGGATAATCGACCGGTGGGGAAGATGGCGAACGGTGCGGGCACGCGGGCCGCGAGCGGTCCGGCGCGGAAGTCGCGCGGCGGCACACTGATTCAGCAGCCGACAGAACGCGGCGACTGGCCGCCGCGCGTGGTCATGCGCCGCGCCGGCGGGCTACGCACGCTGGAATCGGCGCTCATCCGCAGCGGGCTGGGTCCGGTCGCGGGTGTCGACGAGGCGGGCCGCGGCCCGTGTGCGGGACCGCTGGTGGTGGCCGCCTGCCTGCTGGCGCCCAAGGCGTACACCTCCCTCGCCGGACTCGACGATTCCAAGAAACTCACCGAAAACGCACGGGAAGAGCTGTTCCCGATCATCAAGCGGGTCGCGCTGGCCTGGAAGGTGATCGTGGTCCCGGCCTGGGAGATCGACTCCATCGGTATCCACGTCGCCAATATCGAAGGCATGCGGCGTGCGGTGGCGGGGCTGGACCCGGTGCCCGGGTACGTTCTCACCGATGGGTTCCGCGTACCGGGCATTCCGGTGCCGTCGCTGCCGGTGATCGGTGGCGACGCGACGGCGGCCTGTATCGCGGCGGCGAGCGTGCTCGCCAAGGTGACCAGGGACCGCATGATGGTGCAGCTCGACGAGCAATTCCCCGGCTATGGATTCGCCGGGCACAAGGGCTACAACACGCCCGAACACACCGAGGCCCTGCAGCGGTTGGGCGTCACCAGTGAGCACCGGCGGTCCTGGCGCAATGTGCGGGAGACCGGCCGGGTGGCTACCGATACCGCGTATGCGGGATGATGTCTCTACACCCAGTTGGGCGACAAGGAGGACGTTCCACCCGATGAGCGCCGAGGATCTCGAGAAATACGAAACCGAGATGGAACTCTCGCTATATCGAGAGTACAAGGACATCGTCGGCCAGTTCTCGTATGTGGTGGAGACCGAGCGCCGCTTCTACCTGGCCAACACAGTCGAACTGCGGCCGCAGAACGCTGACGGCGAGGTGTACTTCGAGGTGCGTATGTCCGATGCGTGGGTCTGGGATATGTACCGGCCCGCCCGCTTCGTGAAGCACGTTCGAGTCATCACCTTCAAGGATGTCAATATCGAGGAGCTGGAGAAGCCTGACCTGCGGCTTCCCGAGTAGTCCACACGCTTCTCGCTATCCACAGGCAATCTGTTTCCGCAGGTCGGCATGGCCGGGTCCGTTCTGGGCCCGGCCATGCTGGCTGAATGGGACACAATCTCGCGCTGGGCGCACACGGGGAGGAACTGGCGGCGCGGTATCTGAGCGCCGCCGGTATGGAGATCGTTGCCCGCAATTGGCGGTGCCGGTACGGCGAACTCGATCTGATCGGCCGGGACAGCGCGGGCGTCACGGCGTTCATCGAGGTCAAGACCCGCCGCGGCGTGGGCTTCGGCTCGCCCGCCGAGGCCGTCACCTTCCTCAAACAGCAGCGCATACGCCGCCTCGCGCTGCTGTGGCTGCACGAGCAGTCCGGCCCGTGGTCGCGGGTCCGGTTCGATGTGGTGTCGGTGCTCATGCGGCCCGGGACAGAGCCGGTGATCGATCATCTGAAGGCGGTGTTCTGACATGCCTTTGGGGAGGGCGTATTCGGTGGCGATTGCCGGGGTGGACGGGCAATTGGTGGAGATCGAGGCCGATATCGGGCAGGGCCTGCCGTCGGTGCACCTGGTGGGGCGGCCGGACACCACGCTGCAGGAATCCCGGGACCGAGTGCGGGCGGCGGTCACGAATACAGGGGAGAAGTGGCCGGACGGGCGGGTGATCCTGGCGCTGTCGCCGGCCACCCTGCCCAAGGTCGGCAGTGTCTACGATCTCGCGCTGGCGGCGGCAGTGCTCGATGCGGCCGGTTCCATTCCGGCGCAGCGTCTCGCCGATGCGGTGCTACTCGGTGAATTGGCCCTCGACGGGCGCGTGCGGCGGGTGCGCGGCATCCTGCCCGCGGTGCTGGCGGCACGTACCGCCGGGCGTAGTACGGTCGTCGTCCCCACCGCGGCACTGGCCGAAGCCGGGCTGGTGGACGGCATTCGCGTACTCGGCGCCTCGACACTGGGCGAGCTGGTGGACTGGCTGCGCGGTGCCACCGATCTCGCGCTGCCCGATCCGGTCCAGCCCGCCCCCACCCCCTCCATCGGCGATCTGAGCGAGGTGGTGGGCCAGGACGAGGCCCGCTGGGCCCTGGAGGTGGCGGCGGCCGGCGGCCACCACCTGCTGCTCACCGGCCCGCCCGGGATCGGCAAAACCATGCTGGCACAGCGCCTTCCGAGTCTCCTCCCGCCCCTGCGGGAACGAGAATCCCTGGAGGTCACCGCCATCCACTCGGTGGCGGGCATTCTCTCCGACGATCACCCCCTGATCTTCGCCCCACCCTTCGTCGCCCCGCACCACTCGTCCTCGGTGACGTCCATGATCGGCGGCGGATCGGGCACCGCCCGCCCGGGTGCGGTCAGCCGTGCCCATCGCGGGGTGCTCTTCCTCGACGAATGCGCCGAGATCGGAAGCAAAGTCCTCGAAGCCTTGCGAACTCCCTTGGAGGAGGGCGAAGTTCGCATTGCCCGTCGTGACGGGGTCGCGCGGTATCCGGCCAGATTTCAGCTGGTCCTGGCAGCCAACCCGTGCCCGTGCGCGCCCGCCCGCGATATCGATTGCATCTGTGCGCCTTTGGCCCGCCGCCGCTATCTCGGCAAACTGTCCGGTCCACTGCTCGACCGCATCGATCTGGCGGTCCAGATGCATGCGCAGTCGGCAGGAGCCTTCAGCGGTGACGAGGTCGAGAACAGCGAGGTGGTCCGGGCCCGCGTGACCGCGGCCCGCAATGCCGCGGCCAAGCGCTGGGAAGGTCTGGGCCTCTCGACCAATGCCGAAGTCCCCGGACACGTTCTGCGGCAGCAATTCCGGCTGCCCCGGGAGGCGCTGGCCCCCGTCGAGACCGCCCTGAGCCACGGCCGCATGTCGGCCCGCGGCGCGGATCGCGCCATCCGAGTCGCCTGGACCGTCAGCGATTTACGCGGCGGCGACATTCCCAATGCCCAGGACGTCCTGCAGGCATTGAGCTTCCGTCAGCGAGGTGTGGCATGAGTGATATGCCGCCTGAACAACATCGAACGGTGGCAGCCCCGGAGCGGTCACCCGCTCGAGGCACTGTCGCCGCGGCGGAGATGTCGGCCCGATGCCCTACTGCCGAACCCGCCGGTGGAATCGTCGACGTGCCCGAGCGCGCGGCCGAGCAGGGCGATCCTGCTGCGGCGGTGCGTAAGTCTCCTGCCGACTCGGTCGGCGTTGCGGGGGCGCGGGCCGAATCGGTCTCCAGTCTGAACCGGGATACTGCTGTTCTGAACGGCCGACCTTCTGGGCCGAGCGGGTCGGCCGTGAGGTCGGACAGTTCGGCCAGGTCGGCCGCCGATCCCATTGAGCCAGTGGCCGATTGCGAGACTCCGGACAGCCCGGGCTGCGCGGTGGGTGGTGCTGACGAGTCGATTCGAGTGGATCGGTCCGATGGTGATGAGCGGAGGTTGGCCTGGGTCTATTTGTCCCGGGTGGTCGAGGGGCCTTGTGCGGCACTGTCTTCGCTGATCGAGTCGGTGGGGGTGGTGGAGGCGGCCCGGGCGGTGCGGGAGTGTGCGCTGCCGGAGGTGTTGCGGGGGCCGACCGAGTTGCGGCGTGGGATCGAGCGGGCCGAGCAGGATTTGGCATTGATGGATCGGCTGGGTGGGCGGGTGGTGACGCCTGATGATCCGGAGTGGCCTGCCTGGCGGATGCTCGGGTTGCGGCAGTTGGATCCGGCGCAGGATGAGGCCGCGGCGGTGCCGCTCGTGCTGTGGGCGCGCGGACCACGATCGCTGCTCGAGTGCACCGAGCGGGCGATCGCGGTGGTGGGTGCGCGGTGCAGCACCGGGTACGGGAATCACGCGACGGGGGAGATTGCCGGGGAATTGGCGGTGCGGGGGTGGACCGTGGTGTCCGGCGCGGCTTTCGGAATCGATGGGATGGCTCATCGCGCGGCGCTGGCGGTGGGCGGCTGCACCGTCGCCGTGCTGGCCTGCGGGCCGGACCGCCCGTATCCGGTGCAGCATGATCGGCTGCTGGCCGAGATTGCCGCGACCGGGCTGGTCGTCACCGAATATCCACCCGGAACCGGAGTGCGCAAACACTATTTCCTGGCCCGCAACCGCCTCATAGCGGCGCTGGCCGATGCCGTGGTGGTGGTCGAAGCGGGTGCCCGCAGCGGTGCCCGCAATACGGTGAAATGGACTCGCCGCCTGGGCCGTCCGGCTCTCGCCGTCCCGGGCCCGATCACCTCTGCCGCCTCGGTCGGCTGCCACCGCATGATTCGCGAAGGCGAGGCCTTCATCGCCACCACCGCCGCGGAAATTCTCGACGAAGCAGGCCCGCTGCGCCTGTCCCTGCCCGGCGTCGTCCCGCCCGCCCCGGAGGACAATCTCTCCGAGCACGAGGCACTCCTGTTCACCGCCCTTCCCGCAGTAGGTTCCCGTCTCCCACGTGCCTTGGTGACAGACACCGGTCTGGCCCTACCACTGGTGCGCGCGACCCTCTCCGCCCTGGAGATCGCAGGCCTGGTTGCCTGCGACGACAACGGCTGGCACCGCCTGGCCCAATCGAAGCGGCAGCAGGCGCAATCCGAACCCGCGGTCCGTGACCGGTCTCGCTGAACTGTGGATCTGCTCCGAGCAGACCGGCATACCCGCGCGGCCCGCCGAGAGGTGCCCTGCCGTGCCGCGCTGGGTCCTTGCCCTGCGGTCTCGCGCCGAGCCCTCCCGCATTGCGCTGGTCTACCTCGCCGAGATGGGCACCGCCACAGCCCGATGCGGCCTGGATGCACTCGGAAGGGGCGTTGCCGGTCATCGGTTCGATGGGGAAAACCGCGCTGTGACCTCTGCGGAGGTGGGGAGTCGGCGGCGCGGGGGCTTGCTTTGCGGGGGAGGGGCGGTGACCGTGGGGGCATGAGTGGATTGCCCGAAGACCTGGAGGCATTGCTGGCCGAGTACGGGCGGCATTTGCGGCTGGGGCGGAACCGGTCGGAGCACACGGTGCGGGCCTATGTGGGGGATGCGCGGTCGCTCCTGGAGCATCTGCTGGAGCGGGCGGCGGATTCCGGTGTGGGCGAGGTGGATTTGGCATTGCTGCGGTCCTGGTTGGCGCAGCAGGCCTCGGCCGGGGCGGCGCGGACCACCATGGCGCGCCGAACTTCGGCGGCACGCACGTTCACCGCCTGGTTGGCGCATACCGGGCGACTGGGCGTGGATCCGGGGCCCCGCCTGGGATCGGCGCGGGCGCATCGGGTGCTGCCCGCGGTACTGGGGCAGGATCAGGCGCGGGCGGCCATGGACGCCGCGGAATCCGGTGCGGCACAGCATGATCCGATGGCGCTGCGCGATCGGCTGATCGTGGAGATGTTGTACGCGACCGGGATTCGGGTCAGCGAGCTGTGCGGGCTCGATATCGAGGATGTGGATCGGGAGCGGCGGCTGGTGCGGGTGCTGGGTAAGGGCAACAGGGAGCGGGCGGTGCCGTTCGGCGGACCGGCCGACAAGGCGCTGGACGACTGGCTCCGGCACGGTCGTGCCGCCTTCGCGACCGCGACCTCCGGCCGGGCGCTGCTGCTCGGCCGCCGCGGTGGCCGGCTGGATCAGCGGCAGGCCAGAACTGTTGTGCACGAGGTGGTTTCCGCCATTCCCGGCGCACCCGATATGGGCCCGCACGGTTTCCGGCACACCGCTGCCACACACCTGCTGGAGGGCGGCGCGGATCTGCGTGTGGTGCAGGAGATTCTGGGTCATGCCAGCATGGCCACCACCCAGCTCTACACGCACGTCTCCATCGACCGGCTGAAGAAGGTCCACGATCAAGCCCACCCCCGCGCCTGACCGCATGCCCCGGATTCCCGACTCCGTCGAAGTCCGCCCGGGCGCGGCGGATTCGGCTGTGATCCTGCATGTTCCGCATTCCGCGCGTGCCATCCCGCCGCAGGTCCGCTCCGATATCCCGCTCGACGACCGGCAGCTCGCACACGAACTGGACCACATCACGGATGCGCACACCGCGGCACTGGCCGAAACGGCCGCCGGGCTCTCGGCAATCCGCCCCTGGCAGTTCGTGAACCGGCTCTCCCGCCTGGTGGTCGACCCCGAACGCTTTCCGGACGAGCGGGAGGAGATGCGCGCGGTGGGCATGGGTGCGGTCTACACGCGGACGACGCACCGAACTCCGCTGCGCCCCGAGAACTTCGATCCCACCGCACTGCTGGACCGCTACTTCCATCCGTATGCCCGGGCGATGACGGCGGTGGTCGCCGATCGCCTGCGCGCGACCGGCCGGGCCGTCATCATCGATGTGCACTCCTATCCCACCGTCCGGCTGCCGTACGAATTGCACGGCGACGGCAGCCGTCCGCCGATTTGCCTGGGCTCGGACGACTTCCACACTCCGCCGGCCCTGCTTGCCCGGGCCTCGCGGAATTTCGGCGATTTCGGCGGTGTTGGCACCAACAGCCCGTTCGCGGGCGCCTATGTACCCCTGGATTTCTACGGCACCGAGCCGCGGTTGACCGCCCTCATGGTGGAGATCCGCCGCGACAACTACATGATCGAACCGGGCGGCCCCGCCGGGCCGGGTCTCGCTGTTCTCGCCGCGGCGCTGGCGGCGCTCGTCGATGAATTGCACTGATCGGCACCGTATCGAAACTCTATCGACGAGCTATCGACAATCATGCTACGGTCTATTAGGTAACCCTAATTATGGAGGTGCCCTCTTGGCTCGCGCCCGCACAACTTTTGTCGTTCAGAACACCATCCGCCTGACCGACCACCTCATTCGTGTCCACCTGGGCGGCCCCGGCTTCGCGTCGTTCCAGCCCAACGGCTTCACCGACGCCTACGTCAAACTCGCCTTCCCCGGCGCGGACGGCGACACCATGCGCACCTACACCGTGCGCGCGGTCGATACCGCCGCCGAGGAGATCGCCATCGATTTCGTGTACCACGGCGATGAGGGCGTCGCCGGTCCCTGGGCCGCGGCGGCGGAGCCCGGCGACACCATTGACCTGCTCGGCCCGGGTGGCGCGTACGCACCCCGCGCCGACGCCGACTGGCATCTGCTGGCCGGCGACGACTCCGCCCTGCCCGCCATCGCAGCGGCCTCCGAGGCGCTGCCCTCCGATGCGGTCGGCCGCATATTCGTCGAGGTCGACGGTCCCGCAGACGAACTCGCCTTCGTGCACCCCGAGGGCGTAACCCTCACCTGGGTGCACCGCGAGGGCGCGGAACCCGGAGTGCGCCTGGCCGCGGCCGTGCGCGCGGAGTCCTGGCTCGACGGTCAGGCCCAGGTCTTCATCCACGGTGAAGCCCAGGCCGTCATGCACGATCTGCGCCCGTACGTGCGCAAGGAGCACGGCGTGACCGCCGAATGGGCCTCGATCTCCGGCTATTGGCGGCGCGGCCGCACCGAAGAGGGCTTCCGCCGCTGGAAGTCCGAGCTCGCCGAGAGCGAGAAGTCCGCTACCGCAGCGGTATAGCGCGTTCGCCGGGCGCATGAGGGTTCTTCTGGTCGACGCGGTGGTCGAAAGTCCCCCGCATCGACCAGTCCCTCGACGCAACCGCCGGCGTTAAACGGGGAAGCAACCGCCAGCGTTAAATGATCGACGCGTGCGGCACTCGGCCGTAGCGTCTTCGATCATGATGACCGAACAACCCGCAGGTCCCAAGCCCCTGCGCGAGCGTCTCCGCGCCGCCCTGCCCACTGCCATGAAGGCTCGCGACAAAACCGCCACGGCAGCTCTGCGTTCCGCCCTCGGCGCCATCGACAATGCCGAAGCGGTCGACAGTTCGGATGTCCGCGCAGGCGCAATCGAAACCAGCGCAATCGGAGTGGGCGCCGCCGAGCGCCCTCGCCGCGATCTCACCGAATCCGATATCGAAGCGATAGTCCGCACCGAAATCGACGAACGCCTCACCGCCGCAAAGGAATACGAATCCCTGACAGGCGGCGCAGACCGGGCGACAGCATTGCGAGCCGAAGCCGCCGCCCTGGCGACACATCTCGACAACGGCTGACTGGGCTTCCTTCGCCACTGACCGCAGCGGAATCGGACGGGTGACCCGAGTTGGCATCCGAGGTCGCCCCGCAGTACCGCCGCCCCCGGCCGCTGGTGAGGCGCAGCACCAATCACCATGCGCCGCAGCCCGAACCGGCCGCGTGCGAGCGCCGATGATCGGTCGCAGGTTCCCTGGCGGGCTTCTCAGCGCGGTTGAATGGTGGCGATGTAGCGCGCTGCGAACCAGTGCTGGATGAGCCGGACCACCGGTCCGCCGAGCCGGGTGTACCAGGCGCCGGGGCGGGAGAACGCGGCAACGATCCCGTAGACCGATTCGTCGGCCGGGTCGTATTCGACGGCGAACAGCTCCTCTCCACTCTCGGGATGACCGGGCAGCGTGCCGTAGGCGAAGCCGCGGCGGTTCGGTTCGTCCAGGACGTACACCACCCGGCAGGGTGCACTGATGCCGAGCGGGCCGAGGCCGAGGCGGACGGTCAGTTCGGTGCCGGGCTCGGCGTTCGGCGTGGTGGCCTGCTCGAAGATGCCGGTGCCCCGCTGCATGCGGTAGGCCAGGATCTGGATCCCCGCCTCTTCGAACAGCGCACGGCCGGAACCGATTCGGCGGCGTATCCGGAAGTGGTGATACCCCGGCGGGAACTCACCCCTGGTAGCTCCGGCATCGGCGTATGTGAACGGGACCGTTGCGGGGTTCTGCGGCATACCCTCATCCTGACCGCCCGCCCCGGCCTCGGATAGAGGCAGGCCTGGTGCGGCTCGTCTCAGCCGACCCCGGGTAGCGACTGCGATGCCAGCGGCTGGAGCCGAATGGGCCCGTGCCGAACCAGTCCGAGCGGATCGAGATAGTCGTGCCCGCGCCGCAGGCCCCAGTGCAGACACGCGCTGACGGGGCACCGGTCATGGCCGGATTGCAGCTCGCCGATCGGCATGCCACGAATTACCCTGCGCCCCAATGGAAGCGATGACTTCACCGGCTCATAGGTGGTGCGCAGCCCGCCGGTGTGGTCGATCGACAGCACGGGTTTGCCCGCCACGATCCCCGCGAATGCGACCGTCCCGTCGCCCGCCGCCAGCACCTGTTGCCCGGGACTTCCGCCCAGATCCACGCCGCGATGCCCGGGCAACCAGTCCCGTTCGGGTTTGTCGAATGCCCGCACCACCGCCGGTCGCGGCCGTAGCGGCCAGTCGAACCCGCTGATCGGCGCGGCAGCACCCGGTGCGGCCAGACACTGCGGTGTGAGCAGGACCAGCCAGCCGAGGACGATCGACACGATCAGGCGCATACCTTCACTGTGCGCTCCGGCAAACCCGTCCGGGCTACCGTGAATGCGAATTGTGGATAGCCGCACGATTGTGAATACCGTGTGGTTGAGAAGGCCGGATCAGCTGTCCGCTGCCGCGCACGCGCAGACGAAGGAGAAATCGAATGGGCTCCGCCGAGCCGTCCGGCAGCGCCGCCGATTCGGAGATGGCAGCGGTCGAACACGAGATCGCCGCGACCGAAGCGAAGATCGAGGAGCTCATCGAGGCCGAGGAGCAGGAGCTCGACTACCGCTTCACCCTCGCCAACGAGCGCACCTTCCTGGCCTGGATTCGCACCGCCCTGGGCCTGCTCGCCGGCGGTGTCGCGGTCCATGAACTGGTGAAACCCTTCCGCCACCACGGTGTCCGCTCCGCGGTCGCGATGAGTTGCATCGTGCTGGCCGGTGTTGTCGCGCTCGGCGCCTACGGCCGCTGGCGGCATGTGCAGGAGTCCATGCAGCGCGGTGACAAACTCCCGCGCACGCTCATGGTTCCGATTCTGGCCTGCGGTATCGCGGTCATCGCGGTACTCGCGGGCATCGGCCTGCTGCTGTCGTGACCAGCCCGGAGGCGGGTCTCGCGGCCGAGCGCACCGCGCTGGCGTGGCGCCGGACGGCGATCTCGTCGATGGCGAACGCGGTGCTGTTCCTCAAGGCCGCGTACAGCAGCGATTGGCCTCCGGTCTCGGTGGCCGCGTTCATGGCGACCATCGCATTGCTGGTGGTCACGGCGGTGTGCGTACAGCGCGGGCGGGTGCTGCATTCGCATCGCAGGGGTGCGTGGAGCCGGGGCTCTCGCGGCATTACCGCGGTGGCGGTGGCGGTCGGCGTCGTAGCGGTGGTAGCGCTGGTGCTCTCGATCGAATACGCGGTCACCCAGAGGTGAGTATGCCCAGGTCAAAAGCCTGCTGACAGGGCGATTTCGGTCTCGGATAACAACACCGTAAACTGATCGAGCGGTTTGCTTGACTGCAGACCGACTTCGCGCGCCCACATCGAGGGTCGTCGGCTGGTCCCCCTGGTTTTTGCGGAGGGTCCGGCGGCCGTGGGCGCCAGGGCAGAGGTCGCCGACCTTTGCGTCAACCAGCAATTGAAAGGGTTACGTAGCCATGCCTGTCGTAACAATGAGGCAGCTGCTCGACAGCGGCGCGCACTTCGGTCACCAGACCCGTCGGTGGAACCCGAAGATGAAGCGTTTCATCTTCACCGACCGCAACGGCATCTACATCATCGATCTGCAGCAGACGCTGACCTACATCGATAAGGCCTACGAGTTCGTCAAGGAGACTGTCGCCCACGGTGGCACCGTTCTCTTCGTCGGTACCAAGAAGCAGGCCCAGGAATCGATCGCGGCCGAGGCCACTCGCGTCGGCATGCCGTACGTCAACCAGCGTTGGCTCGGTGGCATGCTCACCAACTTCGGCACCGTGCACAAGCGCCTTCAGCGTATGAAGGAGCTCGAGGCCATGGAGCAGACCGGTGGCTTCGAGGGTCGCACCAAGAAGGAAATCCTCATGCTCACGCGTGAGAAGAACAAGCTCGAGCGCACCCTCGGCGGCATCCGGGACATGGCCAAGGTTCCCTCGGCCATCTGGGTCGTCGACACCAACAAGGAGCACATCGCCGTCGGCGAGGCTCGCAAGCTGAACATCCCGGTCATCGCGATCCTGGATACCAACTGCGATCCCGACCTGGTCGACTACCCGATCCCGGGTAACGACGATGCGATCCGTTCGGCCGCGCTGCTGACCCGCGTTGTCGCTTCCGCCGTTGCCGAAGGTGTGCAGGCCCGTGCCGCGCGCGCCGGTGGCGACTCCAAGCCGGAAGCCGGCGCCGCCGGCGAGCCGCTCGCCGAGTGGGAGCAGGAGCTGCTGTCTTCGGCGACTCCGGCTGCCGAGGCCACCGAGGCTGTTGCCGAGGCGCCCGTCGAGACCGCGGCCGAGGCCGCTGTGGCCGAGGTTCCCCCGGCTGCCACCCCGGCCGACTTCTGAGTCGCGACAACGAAGTTCGTTCACTCTGCCGCCCCTTCCTGTTAGGAAGCGGGCGGCAAGGTGTGACCACCACATTCCCACACTGAGGAGGCTCGCCCGACATGGCGAACTACACCGCCGCTGACGTGAAGAAGCTTCGCGACCTCACCGGCTCCGGCATGATGGACTGCAAGCGGGCGCTCGAGGAGACCGACGGCGACTTCGAGAAGTCAGTCGAGATCCTGCGTATCAAGGGCGCCAAGGACGTCGGCAAGCGCGCTGAGCGCTCGACGGCCGAGGGCCTGGTTGCCTCGCAGGACGGCGTCCTGATCGAGATCAACTCCGAGACCGACTTCGTCGCCAAGAACGCGGAGTTCCAGGAGCTGGCCAACAGCATCGTCGCGGCTGCCGCCAAGACGCGCCCGGCCGACCTGGATGCGCTCAAGGCTGTCGACCTGGGCGGCAAGACCGCCGACCAGGCCGTGCAGGAGCTGGCCGCCCGTATCGGCGAGAAGCTCGAGCTGCGCCGCGCCGTCGCTTTCGACGGCCCGGTCGCGACCTACCTGCACAAGCGCGCTACCGACCTGCCGCCCGCCGTCGGCGTGCTGGTCCAGTACACCGGTGACAGCGAAGCTGCCGCCGAGGCCGCCCGCGCCGCCGCCATGCAGGTTGCCGCGCTCAAGGCCAAGTACGTCACCCGCGACCAGGTCCCCGCCGACCTCGTCGAGAAGGAGCGTTCGATCGCCGAGGCGACCGCGCGCGAAGAGGGCAAGCCCGAGGCCGCCCTCGCCAAGATCACCGAAGGCCGCGTCAACGGCTTCTACAAGGACGTTGTCCTGCTGGAGCAGTCGTCGGTCACCGACAGCAAGAAGACCGTGAAGCAGCAGCTCGACGAGGCCGGTGCCACCATCACCGCCTTCGCTCGCTTCGAGGTCGGCCAGGCCTGATCGCCTGACACACCCGAAAGGGCCTCTTGCTCATCGATATTCGATGAGCAAGAGGCCCTTTTTTGTGGCACGTTCTCAGGCCGGGCCGCCGGAAGCGGTCTCGCAACCATCGTTCCCGGTCAGCGCCACTACGAAGTTGCAATACAACCCGAAGATGCTGTTACCGATGCTCGAGCCCGTTTCGGCGCTGGAGGTGATGACCGGCGGGAGGGGCGAAGTGGTGCCGCCCTGGGGCGTGTTGGAGCCAGTGGCGGAACTGGTCGCGGGAAGATCCGCAGTGGCGGTGCCTGCCCCGGCAGCGAGCACGGAGGCGAGCGTCAGAGCAGTGAATCCGGCGCGGAGGGCCCTGCGGGATGGAGATGTCATGCTCGGTGACATTATCTGAAACGCTGTCATTTCAACTTGTTTCAGTGTCTTTGGTGTGATCGCCCCTGGATGCCGAAGAGGTGGTAGGGGGTGTTTTGCTGGCGACGCTTGATGGTTGTCGCGTGGAGTGCGGCGGGGCTTCACCCCGTCAGCAGGTCGTCCCGCAGCCGATCGGAGGGTGTGTGCTGGGGCCGCTTCCGGTCGCATCGTTCAGGAGGTTCAGGAGCCCGACGAGTAGGGGCGGCACGTCGAAGGTGCTCTGTGTAGCACCGGAGCCGGAGCTGGGAGTTGATGCGATCGGGCTCGCGTTCGTGAAGGTCGAGGGGGCGACGGTCGCCGAGGCTTGGCCGGCTGCGGCGATCACCCCTGCGGCGAGTGCTAATGCGGCGAATCCTGTTCGCGCCCCGCGACGCGTGGTGATGATCATGGTCGGACGGTATATGAAATGCAGTTACTTCAAAATGTTTTCGGTCCCGGGGTCAGTACCCCTGCGGCCTGTTCGGTGGTGAAGCCGGTACCACTGTGGCCTGGGTGCGTCTCACTCCGGAAGTGTCCCCGGTCCGGATCAATGGGCGCCTGCCGAGCCCATTGTCGGGACCGTGCTTCCGCTCAGTGAGGCGAGGTCGAGGACGACGCCCAGGAGTGGGTATGCGAACGCACTGCCCGCCGAACCCGTATTGCCGTCGGGGCCGACGCCGGCGGAACCGCTGTTGTCGATCGCGTTGACGGCGGGGGAGAGGGGAATGCCGGCGGCGGCGACGCCGGCTCCTGCAATTAGTGCGGCGGCAAGTGTCAGGGTGGCGATTCCGCCGTTGAGGGCCCGGCTGGAGAGGCGTGTCATGGCCGGAGATGTTATTTGAAGCCAAGCCATTTCACTGTGTTTCGATGCCCCCAATCCTAGGGGCGCACTGCCTTTCGATCAGCCGGTTCCTCCTCATGTCAGATGTCTGAGTCCTGGCCGCTGGGCGGATGTGGCCAGGTTGTCTAGGAGTGGCGCCCGCAGCCTGCCGAGCCGCAGAAGCCCAGCTCGATCGCGTCTGCGAATGGCTTCCACAGTGCCGCCAGAATCGGATTCCGGGCGGCATCGGCGCTCAGTGAGAGGATGTCACCGGATCCGGTTGTGGCCGCATCGGAGACGGTCGAGGTCGAAACGCTCTCGGCGGGGTCGAGCGAGACGTTCGCCGCGGCCTGCCCGGCCGTGGAGACAATGGCCGCGGAGAGTGCGAGGACGGCGAATCCGGTTCGGGCGCTGCGATTGTGGGGGTTCATACAGCGGAGGCTATTCGAAACCGAGATGTTTCAAAGTGGATCGGCTGCCATCGATTCCGGGGTCTGGACCGATCAGCCGATCGGTCCGCAGATTAGCGCCCATGGCGGGCAGCTGGAGCTGCCGGACGTCAGGTATGCAGCGAGCCTGTCGAGGAAGTAGCTGCCGCTTCCGGTTCCGGTGGAGCCGCTGGAGGCGACCGGCTGCGGGGCGAGCTCGGCCGTTGCCTGACCCGCTGTCATAGCGAGGGCGGCGGCCAGTGTGAAGGTCGCGAATCCGATTCGGAGGGAACGGGTTTGGGGGTTCATGGGCTGGACCATATCTGAAATGAATTGTCTTCAAAGCTGATCCGGTGCCGATGATTCCATGGTCTGGACGGATCCTCGGGGCGCCTGATTCCAGGAGTAACGGGTGGTCGGTCACCTTGCTGCCGATTTACCGGAAGGTCGGGCTGCTGGGCGGTTCCGCAGCGGGATGGGCTGGTACCGGTCGGATTGCCGTACCGTCGGCCCGTGCGGCACGCGCCGAATATCACGAATTCGGGCACCGTATAGAGGGTCGCCGCATGGTCGTGACCGCCCGTGGTGCAGGATAGAACCCAGTTTGTTGCCGTCCCGTGCGATGCATGCGCCGGGGTGGCCTTTTCATGTGCGTGGCTGCGCGACTGCCGAGGACAAGGAGACCGATGACGGACCCCGATACGGCCCCCGACCGCAAGGGCTATCGCCGAGTGCTCCTCAAGCTGGGCGGCGAGATGTTCGGCGGTGGCCGGGTCGGTCTCGACCCGGATGTGGTGCAGGCGGTCGCCGAGCAGATCGCGGAGGTCGTCGAGGACGGTGTCCAGGTGGCCGTAGTCATCGGCGGCGGCAATTTCTTCCGTGGCGCCGAGCTCGAGGAGCGCGGTATGGAACGCGCCCGCTCCGATTACATGGGCATGCTCGGTACCGTGATGAACAGCCTTGCGCTGCAAGACTTTCTGCAGAAGCAGGGCATCGACACCCGGGTGCAGACCGCCATCACCATGGGGCAGGTCGCCGAGCCGTATCTCCCGTTGCGCGCCAAGCGGCATCTGGAGAAGGGCCGGGTCGTGATCTTCGGCGCCGGAATGGGCATGCCGTACTTCTCCACCGACACCACTGCCGCGCAGCGCGCGCTGGAGATCGGTGCGGAGGTCGTGCTGATGGCCAAGGGCGTCGACGGTGTCTTCAATGCGGACCCGCGCGAGGACCCGGATGCGGTCATGTTCACCGAGATCACGCATAAAGAGGTCCTGGAACGTGGCCTGAAGGTGGCCGACGCCACCGCGTTCAGCCTGTGTATGGACAACCAGATGCCGATGCTGGTGTTCAATTTGTTGACGAAGGGCAATATTGCCCGTGCCGTCGCCGGTGAGAAGATCGGCACGCTGGTCCGTTCGTGACCAGTGGAAAGAACGATGACGCTGTGGAGGAAACGCCGTGATTGAAGAAGCGCTCTTCGACGCCGAGGAAAAGATGGAGAAGGCTGTCTCGGTGGCGAAGGACGATCTGGGTTCCATTCGGACCGGTCGCGCGAATCCGGGCATGTTCTCCCGGGTTGTCGTGGACTACTACGGGTCGCCCACGCCTATCACCCAGATCGCCGGTATCAGCACGCCCGAGCCGCGCATGCTGATCATCAAGCCGTACGAGCAGAGCCAGTTGCAGCCGATCGAGACCGCGATCCGCAATTCGGATCTGGGTGTGAACCCGACCAACAATGGCGACATCATCCGCGTGTCCGTCCCGCAGCTGACCGAGGAGCGGCGCCGCGAGATGGTCAAGCAGGCCAAGTCCAAGGGTGAGGACGCCAAGATCTCCATCCGCAATGTGCGGCGCAAGACCATGGAGGAGCTCGGCCGCATCCAGAAGGACGGTGAGGCCGGCGAGGACGAGGTCGGTCGCGCCGAGAAGGAACTGGACAAGACCACCGCGAAGTACGTCAGCTCCATCGACGAACTGGTGAAGCACAAGGAATCTGAGCTGCTCGAGGTCTGAGTCGCTCGAATCTGACACGGACGGCCGGCGATGCCTGCCGGGGGTAGGGACGAACGGACGACAAGTGAGCGACAGGACAATCGTGGCCGAAGAAACTGCCGCCTCCGGCGCGGTGACGCCGCCCGGCGAGGACACCGCGGGGGCGGTGCCGTCGGCTCCCGGGTCGGTGCCACCGGCTCCCGAGCCGGAGTCGCCGGCGGCAGCACCGTCGGCTCCGGCCGCGCCCGCCTCGAAGGCCGGGCGCAATCTGCCTGCCGCGCTGGCGGTCGGCATGGGTCTGGGCCTGTCGCTCATCGCGATTCTGCTGTTCGCGCCCAAGGTGCTCATCGGCGTGATCGCCGCGGCCATCGCGGTCGCCACCTGGGAGGTGGCCAAGCGACTGCGTGAGGCCGATGTCCTGGTGCCGCGGATTCCGCTGCTGGCGGGTGGTCAGGCGATCGTCTGGCTGGCGTGGCCGTGGGGTCCGCAGGGTGTGCTCGGGGCCTTCGGCGCGACGGCGCTCGCGGTCATGGTGTGGCGGCTGTTCGATCACGGTCTGCGGGCGACGCCCCGAAACTATTTGCGCGACACCGCGATCAGTGTTTTCGTCCTGGCCTGGATTCCGCTGCTGGCGTCCTTCGCGGTATTGATGCTGCAGCAGGACGACGGCAATCTGCGGGTGCTGACCTTCATGATTCTGGTGGTCTGCTCGGATGTCGGCGGTTACGTCGCGGGTGTGCTGTTCGGCAAGCATCCGATGGTTCCGCACATCAGCCCGAAGAAGTCCTGGGAGGGTTTCGGCGGTTCGCTGGTCTTCTGTGTCATCGGCGGCCTGCTGACGGTAACCCTGCTGCTGCAGGCCAATTCGATGATCGGTGTGCTGCTCGGTGTCGGCCTGGTGCTGATCGCCACCACCGGCGATCTCATCGAATCGCAGGTCAAGCGCGAACTCGGCATCAAGGATATGGGCACCCTGCTCCCCGGCCACGGCGGCATCATGGACCGCCTGGACTCCATGCTGCCCTCCGCCTTCGTGGCCTGGCTGGTACTGACCGCACTGCTCTGAGCTGCGGCCGATTCACGAAACGTCGAGTGCGGTGCCGTACAGCCGCGACAGCCGAATTGCTGCGCACCTGCTTGGCCTTTGAGCCGCTCGGCCGTGGTCGAGATGCGGAGGACGCGCTCGGTGGGCGGGCAGAAGTGTGACCGCGCGCCCTGTTCATCCCCACGACGACAAGGGTCTCTCGATGCTGAATCCTCCCGGCCTGGTGCCCCGCACGGGCATTCCCGCCCACCTGGCCGCGCATATGACGATGGCCGAGCAGTACGACTGGCATCGGTCGTTCCTGCGGCGGCACGCGGTGAGCCGCCGGTCGTTCCTGCGCGGCAGCGCGGCGGCGGCCATGGTGGGCGCCGCATCGTTCGGCCGGACGGGTTATGCGTACGCGGAGGACGCGCCGCTCGGGGTGGCGGGCAGGCATGTCGGCTACGGCCCGGATGCCGCCAGTCAGTTGCGGTTCTCGGCACAGCTGTCGCGGAATCCGCAGGGCGCCAAGGTCTTTCTCGATCACGGGCCGACGCCCGCGCTGGGCGGCACGGTCGAGGGCGAGGTGCGCAATCTGGTGACCCAGCTGCCGCGTACCGATGGGGGAGTGCTGGCCGCCGAGCAGTTCTACGTGCACGCGCCGGTCGACGGCCTGCCCGGCCGCATGCCGCACTTCTACCGCTGGCGCAGTTCCGATGGCTTTGCGGGAGAGGTGGTTTCGGCGAATACCGCCATGCCGAGCGCCCGCGCGGCGCTGCTGCCGTTCCGCTTCACCATGGTCGGCGACCAGGGTGTGGACGATGCTCCCGCGCAGCCCGGCGGCATGCCCGCCGGTGCGTATCGCAACAAGTACGGCGAGGGCGATGCGCCGGGTGCGCGCAATGCCGAGAACATCCAGCGCCAGATCGTGGCCTCCGCCCCGGAGTTCCACATTCTCGCCGGTGACCTCTGCTATGCCGACACCTCGCACGGCGGCGGCCCGGATTGGTTCGTGCCCAGCGGAACTGCGCCGCGCCCGGATATCGACGCCTACAACCCGTTCGTATGGGACACCTATCTGCAGGCCATCGAGGGCAGTGCCGCGCGGGTGCCGTGGATGTTCGCGACCGGTAATCACGATATGGAAGCCGTGTACGGCAATCAGGGATACGGCGGTCTGCAGGCGCGTTTCGAGTTCTCCGGTGGTGATCCGCTGGTCGGCGGCGGTGCGCCGGGTTGCCCGTCGGTGTATTCGTTCCGCTACGGCAATGTGGCGGTGCTGTCCCTCGATGCGAACGAGGTCAGCTATCAGGTGCAGGCCAATCTCGGCTATTCCGGTGGGGCGCAGACGAGTTGGGTCGAGCGCACGCTCGCCGCCTACCGCGCGGATCCGACTATCGACTTCATCGTGTGCTTCTACCACGAGTGCGCCTACGCGACCGGTATCGGCGGCGCGAGCGACGGTGGCGTGCGCGGGGCGTGGTCGGATCTGTTCGACAGGTACCGCGTCGATCTCGTACTACAGGGCCACAACCACAATTTCGAGCGCACCGATCCGCTGCGTGCCGGGCAGCCGACCAAAGCCGCACCCGATAATTCGATCGTCTATCCCGATACCGACGGCACCACCTACTACGTGGTCGGCGGTGGCGGCGCGGCGCATGGCGTCTTCCCCGGCGGTGAAAGCTACCGCGGCAATGTCGCGGCCGATACGACCCCGGTGCGGAGCACGCTGTGGGGCGCGGACGGCAAGGACCAGCAGGAAACCGTCGCCTGGTCCCGAGTGCGTTTCAACCGCTACTCGTTCATCCGGGTAGATGTGCGCCCGGGCGTGTTCTCCAGCGAAATGGACGTGACAGCCGTCGACGAATTCGGCCGTGAATTCGACCGCATCACCTATCGACGGCTGGTCACCCGCTAGAGGTTCTTCTTGGCGGCGCGACGCAGCTGCAGGATTCGGTAGCCGCCGACCAGCGCTGTGACCAGCGCGCCGGAGATCACCGAGAGCAGGACGAGCACGCCGATGGGCAGGTTCCAGTTCCATCCGAACAGGGAGACCTGGGCCTGGTCCAGGTTCTGCAGGATGAAGATCAGCAGCACGATCCCCAGGATGGCGGCGATGACGAGGCCGATCCACGCATAGCCGGCACGGGTCTTGAGGACGCGCGGGTTGCTGCTCTTGTCTGTGCTCGGGGTCGGTTCGGACCCAGCGGTCGGTACGGCGTCGGTGGTCATTGCTTGATCATTGCCGATTGCTATGACCGGTGCACGTATATCGCCCCTTATCTCCGGTATGTCGTTCATGCCCGGTATTAGCCGGGTCACTGTCGGCGAGCTCACGGTGACTGTGACGAGCGCATCGCACCCCGCACGCCCGAAACAGCGGTTCGGATGGAACACTGGAAGGGTTATGACTGCCACCCCCTTGCCCCTCGTGTTCGACGCCCCTCGCCGTGGCCTGCCGCCGCGGCATCTCGCCGACCTCGATCCGCAGGAACGCCGGGCGGCCGTCGAGGAGCTAGGCCTCCCGAAATTCCGCGCCGATCAGATCGCCCGCCAGTACTACGGCCGCCTCGTGGCCGACCCGGCGCTGATGACCGACCTGCCGGAGGCCATGCGCGCGAAAGTGGGCGAGGCGCTCTTCCCGCCGCTGCTCACCGAGGTCCGCAATGTGGTCTGCGATGACGGCAGTACCCGCAAGACGCTGTGGCGCGCCGGTGACGGCACGCTGCTCGAGAGCGTTCTCATGCGGTACACCGACCGCAATACCCTCTGCATCTCCAGTCAGGCCGGCTGCGGTATGGCCTGCCCGTTCTGCGCGACCGGCCAGGCGGGCCTGACCCGCAACCTGTCCACCGCCGAAATCGTCGATCAGGTGCGCGCCGCCGCGGCCGCCCTGCGCGACGGTGAGGTCGCCGGTGGTCCCGGCCGCCTGTCCAACATCGTCTTCATGGGTATGGGTGAGCCGCTCGCCAATTACAAGCGCGTGGTGAATGCGGTGCGCCGCATTACTTCTCCCGCGCCCGACGGCCTGGGCATCTCCCAGCGCAGCGTGGTGGTCTCCACCGTCGGCCTGGCCCCGGCCATCCGCAAGCTCGCCGATGAGGACATGTCGGTGACCCTCGCGGTCTCCCTGCACACCCCCGACGACGAACTCCGCGACACCCTGGTCCCGGTCAACAACCGCTGGCCGATCGCCGAAGTCCTCGATGCCGCAAGGTATTACGCCGACAAGTCCGGCCGCCGCGTCTCCATCGAGTACGCCCTGATCCGCGATATCAACGACCAGCCCTGGCGCGCGGATCTCCTCGGCAAGAAACTCCACAAGGCGTTGGGTTCGCGGGTCCACGTGAACCTCATCCCCCTGAACCCGACCCCGGGCAGCAAGTGGGACGCCTCCCCGAAACCCGTTGAGCGCGAATTCGTCCGCCGCGTCAACGAACAGGGCGTCCCCTGCACCGTCCGCGACACCCGCGGCCAGGAAATCGCCGCCGCCTGCGGCCAGCTCGCCGCCGAAGGCTAGCGAAGGGCCGCTCGGTGCTTGCCGTCAGTGCTGGACGGTGACGACGATTTTGCCTGCCTGCTCGTTGGATTCGAGATATCGGTGGGCCTCGACGATTTCGGTGAGGTCGAAGGTTCGATCGATCACCGGGGTCAGTGCGCCGTCGCGCAGTCCGTTGCCGATGAATGTTTCTGCGCGACAGGCTCGTTCGGTGTCGGCGTAGACGTGGAAGACCGCGTAGCCGTAGACGTTGATCGGCCACCACATCGGGAGTGGAGTGGTGCGGGTATCGAGTGATCCGTAAACCAGGAAGATGCCGTCGGGTGCGACGGCGCGGGCCAGATCGGGTAGTCCGGGTCCGGCAACGCCGTCGAAGATGATCCGTGCGCCCGTGCCGTCGGTGAGCGCGCGAATCCGTTCTGCGACATCGCCGTTGTCGCCGGCGATGACATGTTCCGCGCCGGCGTTGCGAAGCCGATCGGCCTTCTTGCCGGTGCGTGTCACGGCAATCGGTGTGGCGCCCAGGTAGCGCGCGATCTGCAGCGCGGCCATGCCGACGCCGCTGGATGCCGCCGTGACGACGACGGTATCGCCCGCCCGGACCCGGCCGATCTCCACGAGCGCGCCGTAGGCGGTGAACGCCGAGGTCCAGACCGCGGCGCCGGTGATCGCATCGATGTGGGCGGGGCGATGCAGCAACCGATTCGCGCCCACCAGCACGCGGTCGGCGTACACACCGTGTGCCGACATCCCTTCATCGGTCGGCTTGGCCACGATGCTGACCGTGTCACCGATATCGAATCCGGTGACACCGGATCCGACAGCTTCGATGACCCCGGCGGCTTCATTGCCCAGCCGGGAATCGGGCAGCACGGCGTCGTAGTAGTAACTCCCGGCCCGCAGCAGTGCCTCGCCGCGATTCAGTCCGATGGCGTCGATGCGAACCCGAACCTGCCCCGCACCGGGTTCGCCGATGTCGAGTTCCGCCAGGCGCAGTACATCCGGGCCGCCGGTCTCGTCGAACAGTACGGTTCTGGCCTTCAACAGCGTTTCCATGAGATGACCGTAAATCTGTGTGGTCGGATGATAAATGGTCTTCTGTCTGGATTTCCTGTCCCATCGTCTGACTGGTCCGGTGCTAGTTTGTCTCCGTGGACGTTCTCAGTGACGTGCTCGCCGCTATGCGGGCGGGCCGGCCGTATGCGGGTCGCAGCATCTGCCGGGCCCCGTGGGGTGTGCGTTTTCCCGCAGGCGATGCCGCCTGCTGTCACATTGTTCTGCAGGGTGGATGCAGCCTCGTTCCGGCCGACGGGACGCCACCGGTGACCCTGGGGGTCGGAGACATCCTGTTCACCGGGCCCCGGCATGCGCATACGCTGGCAGACCGCCCCGGCAGTCCCGCCGTCGAATTCCAGCCGGATCGGGGCAGCGGCTACTCCGTGGTGGAGTTGGACATCCCCGGCCCCGGCGCCATCACCGAAATGCTGTGTGTCTGCTACACATTCGATCTCGCTCGCCCTCATCCGCTGCTGCGAACCCTGCCGCCGATGATCCACCTGCCTGCCCGTATCGGCGACCATCGCGCGCTCCGGGCCACGGTCGACATGCTCGGCAATGAACTGCACCGCCCGGGCTCCGGCACCGATGCGATTCTGCCCGCGCTCATCGATATGTTGCTGCTGTATGTGCTGCGCGCGTGGCTCGACGAGAACGCCGATACCGCCACCGACGGCTGGGCCACCGCCCTCACCGATCCGGTGATCGCCACCGCGCTACACCACATCCACCGGGAACCCGAAAACCAGTGGACCGTCGAGGAATTGGCCACTCGTGCCGGAGTCTCCCGCGCGACGTTCGCCAAGCGTTTCACCACCGTCGTCGGCCAACCGCCCCTGACGTACCTCACCTGGTGGCGAATGATCACCGCGGCCCGCCTGCTGGACCGCACCGACGACCCGATCCACGCCATCGCTCAACGCTGTGGATACAGCTCGGAATACGCCTTCTCCAAAGCATTCAAACGTGAATACGGCCTTCCTCCGGGCCGGTACCGCCGACAACAACAACCGGTGTAATCGTCAGGCGTCGTCCGGTGGAATCTTATTGCTGGGCAGTGCTTGTCGAAGTTCGGCGAGGGCCAGGGCTGCCAGGGCGAGGAAGGTGATCGCGCCGATGGCGGCCACCGTGTGCAGGCCGGTGGTGAATGCGGTGCGGGCGGATTCGAGTACTTCGTTGTGCAGTGCGGGCGGCAGGTCTCGGGCGATTGTTACTGCGCCGGTGATGCTTTCGTGGGCCCGGTCGGCTGCGACCGGGGGTAGTGCGGTGAGGGTGGGCATGTGGGCGCGATAGACCGCGGCGCCGATGCTGCCCAGGACGGCTACGCCTGCGGCGACACCGAATTGGCCGCCGGTTTCCGCGGTTGCGGAGGCGGAGCCCGCCATTTCGGGGGGTGCGGCGCCGAGTACGAGGTCGTAGCCCAGGGACATACCGGGGCCGATGCCTGCCATGGCGATGGCGAAACCGATGATCAGCGGGGGTAGGCCGGTGGTGGTGTCCACCTGGGTGATCAGGGCGTAGCCGAGTGCGGCGACAGTGAGCCCGGTGGCGGTGATGTAGGCCGGGCGGACTGTGCGGGCCAGGGCCGGGCCGAGTCCGATGGTCAGCAGCATGGCGAAAGCCGGTGGCACCATCCACAATCCGGCCCGGAGCGTCGAGTATCCGAGCGCCGTCTGCAGATACAGGTTGATCATCAGGATGCTGCCGCCCTGCACCGCGCCGACGAGCAGGCTGAGGGTGAAGGCGCCGCGGAAGATTCGGTTGGCGAACAGGCGCAGTTCCAGGAGCGGCTGCCGGAGTGTGCGCTGCCGCAGCACGAATGCGGTGAAGACGATCGCGCCCAGGGCGACACTCAGCCAGGCCAGGGGCTGGCGGCTGTCCCGGGACAGCTCGGTGATGCCGTAGACCGTGGGCAGTATTGCCGCCAATGACAGTGCGACGCTGAGGATATCGAGCCGGGCCGCGTCGGGATTGCGGTATTCGGGCAGTAGCAGCGGGCCCGCGATCAGCAGTAGCAGCATGACCGGCACCGCCAGCAGAAATACCGAGCCCCACCAGAAGTGGTCCAGGAGTGCACCTCCCGCGATCGGGCCGATGATTGCGCCGCCCATGAAGCAGCCGGTGAAGGCCGCCACGGCCGCCGCGCGCTGCCTGGGGTCGGCGAACATGGTGCCGATCAGCGCCAGTCCGGAGGGGGAACGGACCGATGGTCAATGCCGTTGCAGGAATTGGTCTTTCAGCATGAGCGACACGACTGAGGGAGCGATGTCGTGATTCTGCCCGGCGAGTACGTGCAGGCGGAAAGTCGAATTCGCCGAGGCGATCGCCGCTGCGGAATCATGCAGCATCGGTGGACTCTGCTCGCCCACCATCACAACCGTCGGCACCGAAACCGCGGCCGCGGAATCGGCCGGATGCACAACCCCGCCGAGAATGGTCATCTCATAGACCAGAGTGTGCGCCATTGCCTCCAAGGCCGGCCGGAACGGCGCATTACGCATCTGGGAGACAATGGATTCCGGTATTCCGATGATGTCGGTCTGGAAATACTCCACCGCCGCGCCGCGCTCTCCCGCCGTGATCAGTCGATCCAGCTGCTCGGCGAAAGGCTGGTCCGTGCGCACCGGCGGCGGCTCGTAGAGCGCGAGACCGCGCACCGGAACTCCGGCGGCCGCCGCAGCCAGCGCGAGCACCGCACCGGAGGAGTAGCCGAAAACCACAGGCGCACTGGATGTCTGCCTGACAATGGCGGCCAGGTCGGCGATTTCGGCCTCGACGGAGTACTCCGGCGCATCGCCGCTGCCGCCCCGCCCTCGCCGGTCGTAGTTGAACACCGTGAAATACGCGGCCAACTCCTCGGCGAAGGCCTGATGGGTCGATCTGTCATTGAACGCGCCGAGTACGAGCACCAGCGGCGGCCCGTCCCCGCGCCGATCGAAGGCGATGACGGTGCCGTCCGCGGAGACGACCTTGCCGGTGTGCGGGTCTGGACTCATGGCAGAACTCCTTCGGGTCGATGTGTCCTCCCGACGAACGGCATGACCCGATACGGACATCAGCGCGAGAGTTCCTCGAGTCGCCGGGTGAGATACCGGCGCTCGGCCTCGGTCGTGACCAGCTCCAGCGCCCGTTCATAGGAGGCCGCCGCCGCTTCGGCTCTCCCGAGCCGCCGCAGCAGATCGGCCCTGGTCGCAGGCAGCAGATGGTTCTCGGCGAGCGCCTTCTCGGCCTCCAGATCGGCCAGTAGCGCGAGGCCCGCGTCCGGTCCCTCCGCCATGGCGATCGCGACGACCCGATTGAGCCGGACGATGGGCGAGGGCACCAGCCGGACGAGGTGGTCGTACAGCCCGGCGATCTGCGCCCAGTCGGTCGCCGCGGCGGTCGGCGCGGTCGCATGGCAGGCCGCGATCGCCGCCTGCACCCGGTACGGGCCGACCGGTCCGCGCAGCATCGCGCTGTCGAGAATCGCTGTGCCCTCGGCGATCTCGCCTCGATCCCACCTCGATCGATCCTGGAATTCGAGCGATACCAGCTCCCCGGCCTCGTTCACCCGGGTGGTGCGCCGCGCATCGTGCAGCAGCATCAATGCCAGCAGCCCCTGCGCCTCCGGCTCATCGGGCATCAATTCGACCAGCAGTCGCTGCAGCCGAATCGCCTCGGCGCTCAGGCTTTCCCGAATCAGATCGGCGCCCGTTGTCGCCGCATACCCCTCATTGAAGATCAGATACAGCACCCCCAGCACCGCGGTCGTCCGTTCCGGCAGCAGATGCGCGGGCGGCACCCGGTACGGAATGCCCGCATTCTTGATCTTCGCCCTGGCGCGCACGAGCCGTTTGGCCAGCGTCTGCTCCGGCATCAGAAAGGCCCGCGCGATCTGCGCCGTGCTCAGCCCGGCCAGTGTCCGCAGGGTGAGCGCGATCTGCGATTCGAACGCCAGCGCCGGATGACAGCAGGTGAATATGAGCCGCAGCCGATCATCGCGGATCTCCTCCGCCTCGAATAGGCCGGAATCCGAAGGTGGTGTCAGCACAGCCAACTCCCGTAATTTGGCCCCGCCCACAGTATTCCGGCGCATTCGATCGATGGCGTGATTGCGTGCCGTGGTGGTCAGCCAGGCCCCCGGCCTGCGCGGCACCCCGTCCCGCGGCCACACCTGCACGGCGGTGGCGAAGGCCTCCTGCGCCGCCTCCTCGGCCAATTCCCAATCCCCGGTCACCCGAATCAGCGTGGCGACAATATGCCCCCACTCACCGCGGAACGCCTCCGCGACCGCATCATCGACCTCGCCGCTCACTGCACCATCAGCGGTCGAACCTCGATCGCCCCCAGCGCCGCCGCCGGATGCCGCGACGCGATATCAATGGCCTCATCCAAATCAGCACATTCGATCAACGCCGCCCCGCCGATCTGATCCTTGGTCTCCGCAAACGGCCCATCCGACAGCAGCACCTCCGCCCCCCGAACCCGCACAGTCGTCGCATCACTGGTCGGCCGCAACCCCGTAACCTCCTGCAACACCCCCCGAGCCCGCATCTCCCGAGCCCACTCCCCACACCCGGCAACCTCCGACACTTCAGCCTCATCGGTCGCGATCATGAGCAAATACTTCATCGCTCCTCCTCCAGGTTCGATTTGCCTTCACCGATACGACGAACAGCCCGGGCTGACAAGGACCGCTGTGCACATCGAACACCGCACAGCCCGCCCACGTGCCGCACCGCACGCGTGCGGACTGCGCGGTTCAGAGACCGGCTGTGCGGATCCGTCGCGATATCGGGCGATATCGCAGCGGTCAGTTTCGGGTTCCGCGGGTGGCCAGGTGCCGGAAGTCGCTAGTCAGGTGGGTGGGGTCGCGAGCGAAGTCGTGGTCGATCCACCAGGCCAGGAGGCCGACTGTGGCGGCGGCGTAGAACTCGGCGATGACCTCGGGGGGTGGGGCGTGGTCGGTGCCGGGGTTGTGCGGGAGGTGGTCCGCGAGGAGTTGGACTATGAAGTCGTGGAGGTGGCGGGTTACTACGGTGCCGCCCTGTTTGCCGCAGAGGGCGCGGTAGACGCGCTGGTTGCGGTGGGCGTGGTCGAAGAGGAGGGCGGCGGGGCGGTCCACCTCGAGGGGCAGGCCGGCGGAGGCGGTATGGGCGAAGTCGGCTTCGAGTTGTGCCCGCATGCTGTCGAAGGTGGCGGTGAGCAGGGCTTCTTTATCGCGGTAGTGGACGTAGAAGGTGGAGCGGCCGATATCGGCGCGGTCGAGGATGTCCTGCACCGTCATGTTTTCGTAGCCCTTGTCCAGGACGAGGGCGATGAAGGCTTCGTGCAGGGTTTTTCGCGTGCGGCGCACCCGGCGGTCCGGCTCGGCCACGGTTGCCTCCTCGACTTTCCGGACAACCACTCGGCTGATGTCCGGTAGTGAACGAATGCCCGGAACTGGTTGTTGACCAGCAGCTCCTCACCGACAGCATAATCGAACATGTTGTTCAGAAACATATGCGATGTTCGGCAAGCTGGCCGTGGCGAAGGAGCTTGGGCATGAAAGACACACTGATCGATACCCAGTACTCGACCGGCGTATCGCGGCGAAATATCGAGCAGGCCTTGCTGGCCGCGGGCAAAGACCTCGACCACCTCCGGCCCGAGGATCTCGCGCTGCTCGAAGACTTCCATACGATGGGTCGTTATGCCACAGGGCAATTGGTGGATCTTGCCGGGGTCACCGCGGCGGACGCAGTGCTCGACGCGGGCAGTGGAATCGGCGGAACGGCACGCTTCGTCGCCGACCACTGTCACTGCCGGGTGACCGCCGTCGACCTGACCGAGGAGTACTGCGATACGGCGCGCTGGCTCAATCAGCGTGTGGGACTGGATGATCGAATCTCGGTACAGCGCGCCGACGTCACCGATCTGCCGTTCGCCGACGCCACCTTCCAGATCGCTTTCAGTCAGCACGTGCAGATGAACGTGGCAGACAAGCCTCGCCTCTACCGGGAAGCGCGCCGGGTTCTGGTGGACGGCGGCCGGCTTGCCATGTGGGACATCACCTCTGGCGAGACCGGTGAGCTCGACTATCCGCTGCCGTGGGCCGATCGACCCGACCTGGGTCACCTGATCGGGGCCGGCGAATTGCACGCCATCGTCGAGTCCTCGGGATTCGAGATCGACCACTGGAACGATCTCACCGACCAGGCGGCCGCGCTGATGCAGGCGATTCTGGCGCTGCCGCCCGCACCACTCGGACTGCACGCCTTCGTCACCGACTTCGCCCAGAAGGCGGCGAACCTGACCCGCGCTCTCGCCGACGGACGCCTTCGAGTCATCCAGGGCGTGGCGCGAGCAGTCGCCCCTCAGTCGCGTTCGTAAGTGCCCGTGAGCTTTCCGCGACCGAGGACATGCCCATCGATGGCCGCGAGCGTCTCGGCGAGCGTCGCCTCGCCGCCGAGCCCACTCGGGGCATCCAGTGCGAAGAGCTGAAAGATGTAGCGGTGCGGCCCATGACCGGGAATCGGACGAGGCCCGGCATATCCACGCCGTTTGAACGAACCGACGCCGATCTGAAATGCCGGCCTCGCCGAATACTCCAGTGCGAGAGCCCCTTCGGGAATCCCCCCGCAGTCGGCAGCTATTCCGGAGAAGAGGCCGTGCACAATCGGCCGCGGTAGCGGCACATCGGGATCCTCGACGATGAGGACCAACTCCACCGCCGCAGCGGGCACGCCGGACCAGTACAGCGCCGGCGAAATATTCGCACCGACTCCTGCGCCCGCATGCCGCTGCGGTATGGCCGCCCCCTCGGCAAAAGCGGTGCTCGTCACCGTAATCAGCTCCGGTGCACCGGCAATCGCGCTGTGATGCCATGCGATCTTGCCGATGCCCGCGCGCACGGGCCGCAGCAGCCGGGCGATCGGATGCTTGATCATCAGAACTTCCTCTCCATCGTCATGCGCTGGTCCCACTGTCGACCGGGATGGCGCCCGAGCGGAAGACGTCGAGTAGTTCGATCGGGAGGAATCCCTGCTCGGCCAGCCGGGCCAGGACTCCGCCGCTGGCCAGGATTTCCAGGATGAGGGGCGGCAGTGCGGGCGCCCGGCCGGAGGCGCCGGTGGTGTCGTTTCCGAAAGCGCCGCTGGCGAAGTCGAAGCTGCCGTGGTCGCCGTCGGAGAACATCGCGGTGACTCCGGGCACGGTGAGGGCGGGCAGGCCGGCATTGACGGCATTGCGGAAGAACAGCGAATTGAATTCCTCCGCGATCAGCGCCGCCACCCCCAGGCTGCGGAACAGTGCGGCCACCGGTCGTGAGGATCCGACGCCGAAGTTCTTGCCCGCCAGGACAATATCGCCGGGTGCGACAAGCTCGGTCCAGCCCGGCCGGATCTGATAGAAGACATGCTTCGCCGCTTCGGGGATATCGAGCTTCATGGCGAACGCGGGATACATGGCATCGGTGTCGATCGAATCGCCGAAGACCCAGACCCGGCCGGAAATACTGGTGCTCATGCGGTCACGCTCCGGGGATCGGTGATGTAGCCGGCCACCGCCGAGGCGGCGACGGTGGCGGGGGAGGCCATATAGATCTCGGCCTCCGTACTGCCCATCCGGCCGGTGAAATTGCGGGTGCTGGAGGTGAGGCAGACTTCGCCGGCCCCGATGACGCCCATGTGGTATCCGAAGCAGGCCCCGCAGGTCGAATTGGTCACTACGCCACCGGCATCGGCAATATCCTGCAGATAGCCCAGGCGCATGGCATCGCGATACACCTGCTGCGACGCCGGTGTCACCAGCAGCCGCACTCCGGGCGCCACGGCCCTGCCCCGCAGGATCTGCGCGGTAATGCGCAGATCCTCGAGCTGACCATTGGCGCAGGACCCGATGAAGGCCTGATGAATCGTGCGCCGCTCGATCTGCGAGACCGGTAATCCATTGCGGCTCACCGTGCCCGGCCGTGCCACATAGGGTTCGAGACCGCTCAGATCGACCTCACGCACCGCGAAGTACTCGGCATCCGCATCGGCATCGGCGGGCTCGAAATCGTGGACGCCGCGCTCGTGCAGGAAGTCCCGCAGGATCTCGTCGACACCGAAAGTTGCGAAATCAGCGGAGATTTCGGCCGCCTGCGTGGCTATGGTGCGCCGGTCGCTGAGCGGAATGCTCGCCATACCGGAGCCGCCGAACTCCAGATTCATATTGGTGGCGTCACCATAGGAATCGGCGATGTAGAGGAACACGTCCTTACCGCTGATCCCTTCGGGCAGTGCACCATTGAGCTCATAGCGAATGGTCGGCGCGACCTGGAACCAGGTGGACCCGGTGCACATGATCGAGTACAGCTCGGCGGGCCCGAGACCCCGCGCCGCGGTGTTGTACGCACCACCCGCGCAGGTGTGCGAGTCGGTACAGGCCAGCACCTCGCCGGGGCGGGCGAGACCGTTCTCCGCGATCACCTGATGGCAGATGCCGTGCCGCCCGACATCGAAGAACTTCTCGATGCCGAAGTCCGCGACGAACTTTCGCGCCTTGGGCCCGCCCTCGGCATCCTTGAGCGTCGGCGCCGGGACCGCGTGGTCCATGATGACGGCCACTTTGTCAGGGTCGTGGATCCGGGAGGGCGGGATCCACAGCGTCGCGAACTGCAGGTCGATCATGACGCACATGTCGACGTCGACGGTGACGATGTCACCCGGGCGCACCTGTGCGACACCGGCTTTGCGGGCCAGCAGATTCTCGATCATTGTCATGCCCATGGTTCAGGCTCCTTCGAAACGGTAGCGCTCGCCGAGCTCGGACCATTCGGTCAAGCCGACCAGAGTGAAGAATTCGCCGGGACTTCCCGGCAGCAGCGGTGCGGGATCACGCCCGAGCAGCCCGGTGAGACCGGTCAGCATGGCGAATGCGGCCGCCCCCAAGGGGTTCGACGGATGGATGACGATCGAGTAGCCCAGCTCCTGGAGCCGCGCGGTCGATTCGATCGGCGTCAGGCCGCCGATCACGAGATTGATCAGGAGCGGTGCGGACACCTCCTTCGCAATCCGCTCGATCTCGTCGATGCCCTGCGGCGCTTCGACGAAGAGGACATCCGCGCCCGCGGCGGCATACGCATTGGCGCGTTCGATCGCGGCATCGATACCCAGCGGCCCGCGTGCGTCGGTGCGGGCGATCACCACGAGATCGGGATCGGTGCGGGCATCGAGCGCTGCCTCGAGTTTGACCACGAACTCACCGGTGCTGATGAGTTCCTTCTCCGGCAGATGTCCGCACTTCTTCGGAAAAGCCTGATCCTCCAACTGAATCGCGGCAACTCCGGCGGCCTCGTACTCACGGACGGTGCGGATGACATTCAGGGGTGCGCCGTATCCGGTATCGGCATCGGCGATGAGCGGGATATCGCCGAGCGCGCGCACCAGAACCCGTGCGCGCTCGACCATTTCGGTCTGGGTGACCAGCCCGATATCCGGCAGCCCGAATCCGGAGGCCGCGACACCCGCACCGGTCAGGTAGGCCGCGGTGAACCCGATCCGGCTCACCAGCGATGCCGAGAGCCCATCGAAAACACCTGGTGCGATGACGATCTCGTCATCGGCAATGGCCGCGCGCAGGCGGGTCCGGGCCTCGTGTGGATTCATGTCTTATTCCTCTCCGTCGAGGGCGCCGGCGACCGGTGCGGCCAGCAGTTCGGCCAGCACGCGAATATCGTCGAGTTCGTCGAGGTGCAGTACCGCGTCCTGAATGGCATCGAGCCGGTCGGCGTCGAGCAACGGGCCTGCCAGTGAGCGGTATTTGGCGATCAGTTCGGCATTGGTGACCGGATCGGCCGGACCGCCGTGCGGCTGCTCGATCCGCTTGTGCAGCGTGCTGCCGTCCTCCAGCGTGATGGTCAACTCGGTGGCGAAACGTCCTGTGATCGGCCCGTTCTGGATTTTCTCGTCCAGTTCGACCCGCACCTTGCCGAGCAGATCCCACACATCGTCGGCATCGAGGCGGGCCTCGGTGAACTGCGCGGTCAGCGCGGCACCGTCGAGGAGCGCCACGGCCGCGGCATACCCCAGATTCATCTGCGCGCCGATCGGCGTCAGCGGCCGCTCGGGCTCCCACCAGCCGTGGTGGTAGACGGTATGGCCGACCCGAATCTCTATGTGCGCGATGGATTTCGGATCGATATCGTATTCGGCCCGCAATTCCAGCGCGGCCTGGATCGTCCCGTGCAGCCCACCCTGTGCGGCATAGGACTTCACCATGATCAGTTCGGTATGCCACCCCTCGCCGAGTCCCGCGATGACCTGCGCGGGGTCGGGATCGTGGCCTTCGCCGAACACCGACAGGTACCCGCCGTAGGGGCGATCGAAGACCTGCTTGATCCCGGTGTAGCCGCCCGCGGCCAGCCCGGCGGCGTAATAGCCGTTGCGCGCGGCGAATCCGTGCTGCATCCGCTTGGACATCGCCTCGTACTGCGCGGCCATCAGCCCGGCCGACTGCGTACCCGCCATGCCGAGGGCGTCTTCGAGTTGCGCGGTGTCGAGGCCGCGCAGCTTGCCCGCGGTCATGGCGGCGGTATGCGTGCCGAACACCGGTCCGCTGTGCCAGCCTCGCGAGAGCATCTCGGATCCGTGCAGCGCCAACCCGACTCGCGGCCCGACCTCGAAACCGGCGATGGCAGCGGTCAGGGCAGCCGCGCCGGAAGCTCCGCCGAACTGCTGCGCCGCGGCCAGAAGTACCGGCAGCACAAGGGAATTGCTGTGCAGCGGTGCCAGCGGATGGAAATCGTCCAGCTCGAAACCTTGAATGAAGGTGCTGTTCAACAGCACCGCCGCCGGACCGCTGGTGGTCGCGCCGGCGCCGATGACGGTCACCTCACCCTTGCCCTCGAGTCCCAGCACCGATTCCGTCGCCACCCGCGACCAGGGCAGCTGCGCACCGACCAGGGCACAGGCCACGCCGTCGAGCAGCAGATGCTTGGCGCGGGTGCGCACCCGTTCCGGAATCGAGTCGAGCGTCAGTTGCTCGACCCAGGAGGCAAGCGGAACGGTGACATCGGAGGTTGTCGTATCGCTCATGCACACAGTGAACAGCCGGTGGTGACGGTGCTCGCAGATCTGAAGGTAAATGCATGTCTGAGTGCCCATATAGATGGAAAACGTCGAGTGAAGCTCATCTACGTAGGAAATGTGCGATATCGTCCGTACTCGGAACCTATCGAATTCGACCCTCCGGAACAGGGTGACCGTGGCTGAGAACCGCTCGCGCAAGTCCGGTGTGGATGAGCTCGACGTGACCCTGCTCGATGCGCTGCACATGAATCCCCGGGTCAGCTTCGAGCGACTCGGCGCCGCCCTCGATATCTCCGCCGTGACCGCGGCCCGGCGCTGGCAGCGACTCTCGGACTCCGGTCGCGCCTGGGTGTCCGCGGTGCCCGGTGCGCGGCTGGCACTGTCGGCGGCGGTCTTCGAGGTCGAGGCCGAGCCCGGCCGTCTGCTCGAGGTGGGGCAGGCACTGGCCGATATCCCTCAGGTCGGGAGCGTGTACTTCACCGCCGGTGAGTTCGATGTGCTGGCCCTGGTATTCGCCGCGGATATGAAGTCGCTGACGGCGCTGCTGCTGGAGCGCTTGGCCCAGCTTCCGGGGATCGCCCGCACCCGAGCCCATATCGGCCTGCACTGGCACAGTGGAGTCCAGTGGCGGCTGGGCGCGATCGATACGACCCAGCGTTCGGTGATCGACGAATCCGAGCCCGGTGCTGGGCGCACTGCCCGCGACAGCTCCCTCGATCCCGCCGATCGCGCCCTGTTCCTGGCGCTGCAACGCGACGGTCGTGCCCGATACCGCGACCTCGCAAGGGATCTCGGATCGACCGAGGGTCAGGTCCGCCGCCAGCTCGCCGCACTCACCCGCCGGGGCATGCTGAATTTCCGCACCGATTTCACGCGCAGCGAAGGCGGGTGGCCCGCGGAACTGGTGCTGTGGCTTACGGTTCCGCATCATGAGCTCCAGAACGCCGGTGCGGACATCGGACTCTGGCCGGAGACAAGAATCTGCGTCTCCATTATCGGATCCGCCAACTTGCTGGTGATGGCCCAGGTGCACCGAATCGCCGACCTGTCAGAGATTTTGGATCGAATCCACCGCACCTTTCCCACGGTGGTGGTGGCCGATCAGCGGCTGGTGCTGCGCCCGTGCAAATCGTGGGGCCGCATGCTCGACAGCGACGGGCACGGTCACGCGGTGATCCCGGTCGACCCGTGGGCGCCGCTCACCGATCGTCCTCGATCGGAAACAGCACCGGACTGAGCAGGTACTGGGCGCGATCGGGTGCCGGTGTATTGCCCAGCTGCGGTGCGATCGCGGCGCGCATGCCGTCGATCAGCGCCTCGAGTTCGCTCGGACTGAGCCAGAGTGCGTGCTGGCGGTAGCCGACCAGATCGGTCAGCGGATTCGCCTGATCCCGATCGAGATAGGCATTGAACTCGGCCAGCAGCGCCGCCATGGCCACGGCGAACGTCCGCCGATGATCGTCCAGCGAGGCGGCCGCGAGCGTATCCGCATCGATCGACGCGTGTTCCTGGCGCAGCACGTACCGGCGTTCCACCGCGCCGCGCACCCGCTGCTCATCGGCCACCTCCAGGATTCCGCCCGCCGCGAGCACATCGACCTGCCGGTAGACGGTGGCCTTCGAGGCGTCCGGAATCCGGGCGCACAGCTGCGAGGTTGTCAGCGTCCGGCCGCCGCGCAGGGCGTGGACAATGCGCAGCCGCACCGGATGCGCCAGGAGTTCGAGGGTGTCCATGGTCCAACGATCTCATACGTGCTACCTTTCTCATGAATGAGAAAGGTAGGGGATTCCGATGAGCGTCGAACCGGGTGTGATCGCCACCGCTGTTGTCGAGATGGCCCGCGAGGGTCGATTCGCCGAGATCGAGAAGTTGTTCGCGCCGCGGCTTCGCGCGGTGGTCTCCGCAGAGTCGCTGCGGGTGGCGTGGGCGTCCGAGGCCGGGCGGTTCGGAACGGTGAGCGCTGTGGGCGAACCGGTCAGCGAGCCGATCGATGCGGAACTGGTGCGCGTGAGTGTTCCGGTGACCGGGGAGCGCGGCGGAATGACCGTGGTCATGTCGGTCGATGCGGCGGGACTGCTCAACGGATTTCGGCTCGCACCGCCGCCCGGCTCGGCATGGGAACCGCCCTCCTACGCCCGATCGGCGCGGTTCACCGAATACGAGGTCACCCTCGGGGAAGGATCACTCGCGGTGTCCGGCACGATCAGTGTGCCGCGCGGGCGCGGGGGCAAGCCCGGCGTCGTATTGCTCAGTGGCGGTGGGCCTTTCGATCGTGACGAGACCAGCGGGCAGAACAAGCCGCTGAAGGATCTCGCCTGGGGGCTGGCAAGTCGCGGCATTGCGGTGGCGCGGTTCGACCTCGTCACGTATGCGCATCCGGGCCTGGTCGCCGATCTACCCGGGTTCACCATGACCGATGAATATGTGCCGTATGCGGTCGCCGCTGTTCAACTGCTGCAACAACATCCGGCCGTCGATCCCGCACGTGTCTTCGTGCTCGGGCACAGTATGGGAGGCAAAGTCGCCCCGCGTGTCGCGGCCGCCGAACCGTCGATCGCGGGGCTGGTGCTGCTGGCCGCCGACGCCACTCCGATGCAGCGTTCGGCCATCCGGGTGGCGCGCTATCTCGCGGCGCTGAATGCCGGTGAGGCCGATGAGTCGGCCGTCGCGATGATTACCGAACAGGCTGAGCGCGTGGACAGTCCGGAGCTGTCGGCCTCGACGCCCGCCGCCGAGCTGCCGTTCGGCCTGCCCGGCGCGTACTGGCTGGATCTGCGCGGCTACGACCCGGTTTCGACAGCGGTGGAGCTGAACAAACCGATGCTGATTCTTCAAGGGGGCCGTGACTACCAGGTGACGGTCGAAGACGATCTCGCCCGGTGGCAGGCCGGTCTCGGCGCGCGTCCCGACGTCACCATCCGCGTCTTCGACGCCGACAATCACCTGTTCTTCCCCGGTGCGGGCCCTTCGACGCCCGCCGAATACGAACCGGCACAACACATCGACCCCGCTGTGATCGCTCAGATCGCAGAGTGGCTGGCACCGGCCCGGGGAAGGTTCGGGCGGCTCCTGGCGGTTTTCTCCCGCAGGTGACCGCGGGTCAGTGCCGCACCTTCTCGATGAGTTCGACGCTGGTGTCCCACAGATCCGCGGCGAGAGCGAGATCGTAGGAGTCGTCCGAGGATCGGATCTCCCGCCGTCCCGAGAAGTACCGCCCGGTGGTTTCCGCCAGTGCGGGATCGAGCACCAGCCGGGCGAGCGCGGCGGCGGAGCGCTTCGGCGTATGAATATTGAGTCCCGGCACCAATGTCATTGCGGGCAAAAGGAATCGCCACGCCAGCCGTTGAATGCCGGGATAGTCGCGGCCCAGTCCGGTGCCCGGCATGAGTCCTGGATCGAAGGCATTGACGGTGATCGGCGGCATGTCCTCCCCTCTCCGCCGCGCCATCTCATAGGTGGTCAGCACATTGCAGAGTTTCGAGGTGGTGTACCGCCGCCGACCCGCCGCTGCGGCCGCTGCCCCCTGGTCCTCGGGATAGGCCAGTGCCATCGCGCTGCTGTAGTCCGGCGCGGGCATGCCCGTGGGCTTCTTCGGATCGTGAGTATCGCTGGCGACGAAGACAACTCGCCCGGGCGTCGCCAGCACCGGTAGCAATTCCTGCACAAGCAGAAAGTGCGCCAGATGATTCACCCCGAAGGTCTGTTCGAACCCGTCCGCGGTGAACGTGATCCCCGAAACGATCTGCATCCCCGCATTGCAGACGATCGCGTGCAGCGGCGGCAGACCCGATCGCGTAATCGCGTCGGCAAACCGCCGCACACTGTCGAGCGAACCCAGATCCAGCGGCAGCCCCACCGCATTCTCCCCGAGTCGATGAGCCGCCGCCGCAACCGTTTTCGAATCACGCCCGGTGATCACCACATGCCGTCCCGCATCGAGAATCGCCGCGGCGGTCCGGTAACCGAGGCTCCCGGTACCGCCGGTAATCAGGACAGTCTGTTGGTCGGTCATCAGATCTCCTGGGGGGCTGGGGCATTCAGTTGTCGTGCGTGATCGATCGTACCGGCGTCAGCTCGGCAGGCGCAGCGGCAGACCTGCCGCCTGATAGATGGCGTCGATGACGGTCATATTGTCGACCGAGTCCTGCGGGCCGGTTTTCACCGGTTCGCCGTGCAGGACCGCGCCGGCGAAGGCGTCGAGTTGGAAGGCGTAGCTGGGCCGGTGGGTGAAGCGTTCGCGGCGTTTGCCGCGCTGGGTGCGGACGGTCAGCCAGTGGGGGAGTTGGGGCGCAATGGGATTGACGATGTGCAACTCGCCGTGCTCGCCGACCACCTTGACGCTCATGCGCAGCAGGTCCGACGACCACAGCGAACAGCGGATCAGGCCGGTGTGCCCGGACGGGAATCGGAGCTCGGCGGTCATGGCGCGATCGACCTTCGGATCGCGCAATTTCGCTGTGGCCGAGACGACTTCGGGATTCTCGCCACCGAATACGCGCGCCATATGCACGGCATAACAACCGGCGTCCATCAGCGATCCGCCGGCCAGCGCATAGTTGTATCGAATATCGGAGAACTTCGGCAGCGGAAAGCACATGGAGGCCTCCACCCGCACCAGCTTGCCCAATTCCCCCGACGCGATGATCTGCTCGGCCATCACATTCATCGGGTGATACCGGTAATGGAACGCCTCCATCACCACCCGCCCCGAATCCGCGGCCAGCGCCGCAACCTCCCGGGCCTCCTCGGCATCGGCCGTGAACGGCTTCTCGCACAGCACATGCTTCCCGCCCTCCAGCGCCGCCCGAGTCCACCGCCCATGCAACCCATTAGGCAGCGGAATATAAACAGCATCCACCCCCGGATCCCCGATCAGCGCCTCATAACTGTCATACGAGGTCTCGATCCCATACTTACGAGCGAACGCCGCCGCCCGCGCCCCATCCCGCGCCGCCACCGCCCCCACCACCACATCGGGATGCCCCTTGGCCGGATTGACGACCGCCATCGGAGCAATCCGCGCCGCGCCGAGAATCCCGATCCGCAGCGGTGATCCCGCACCATCATTCATCGTCGCACCATAACACCGGCGTATCCGCCGGGACGGTGCCTGGCCACCGCCGCTGAATCCCCGTGAATCGCAGCAATTTCCGTGTGAAGGGCGGCGGCGGATCGGCAGCTTCCGCCGGTCAGTGGGGGGTGG
This sequence comes from Nocardia sp. NBC_01327, assembly GCF_035958815.1. Classification (NCBI taxonomy): domain Bacteria; kingdom Bacillati; phylum Actinomycetota; class Actinomycetes; order Mycobacteriales; family Nocardiaceae; genus Nocardia; species Nocardia sp. NBC_01327. Next base: position 2,884,651 of record NZ_CP108383.1, read on the forward strand.
CGAAATCGTCGAGGAAGTCGCCGAGGCGTTCGGCTTTGGTGGCTAGGTTGCGCTGGGAGTCGAGGTAGTCGGCTATGCCCTGGTCTTGGGCGTCTTTCAGGTAGGCGGGGAGGGGCTGCTGGATTTCGGTTTGGATGACGTGGTCGAGGAGTTGGGAGGTGGTGGTGCGCAGGGGGTTTGCGGTGGCGGCCTGGTTGTCGAGTTCGAGTGTGCCGTTGTCGGTGGAGTAGTCGTAGAGCTCGAATTCCTGCTCTTGGTTCGGGTCTATCTGGATGCGGCCGTCGACCCAGGTCGAATAGGAGGCGAATTTGGCTTCGGGGGTGCGGACCATGGCGACGTGGCCGGGGGCATTGCGGTCGAACAGGATTGCGGCCTCTTCGATGGTCGCCTCATCGGTGGTGTGCGCGATCCAGGGGCGGCCGGCCGCGCCGGAATCGCGGCACAGGGCGGCCAGGTCGAGGCGGTCGCGCAGGTGTTCGTAGCGGCCGTCACCGCGCCAGGCGTTGCCGCCGGTGGCGATGGACAGCAGCAGCGGGGCGAGATCGACGCTGGAGGTCAGCTGGTTGCGGAGACCGGTTCCGGCGGTGGGGCTGTAGTAGCCGCGCGGATCGTGCACATAGAGCGGGACGCGGATCGCCTCGTCGTACGCACCGCCGCCCTTACCGTGCAGACCGTGCGAACCGGCGTAATCGCCGTGGTCGGAGGTGAAGACGATGACGGTATTGGCCGCGACATCCGGTCGCGAATTCAAGGTGTCGAGCACTCGCCCGATCTGGATATCGACCTGCTGCTGCAGCCACAGATACAGATTGCGCATATCGATCCAGGCCTGCCGGGCGTCCGGCGTACCGTACGGCGCGAGTCCGAATGCGGCGGTCGACACCTGCACCAGGGCCGTTTGCAGACGTGGTTTCCCGGCGAGCTGCTCGGGGGATTCGAAATTCGGCGGCAGCTCGGTCACCCACTGCGGGATATTCAGATTCGCCTGGTCACGGCGCGTCCAGCGCGGCCAGTACTGGATATCGTGCGGATTCACCAGTGATACCGTGGTGCACCACGGCGCGGTACCGGCATCGTGCTCGAACCAATCCGCGAACTGATCGACGATTTTCGGATCCATCTGCAGCCCTTGGCCCGGCGCACCGTTCGGGGAGGGGTAGGTGCCGCCGCCGAATCCGTAGGCGTCCAGCGCGCCCGGTGTGCGATCCGGATAGTGCCCGAGATGCCATTTGCCCCACCAGGTCGACTCGTAACCGTGATCGCGCAGCATCGAACCCCAGGTCGGGAATTTCGGCGACAGCGTCGATTCGGAGACCACCATGCATCCGGTCTGATGGGTGTACAGCCCGGTCACCAGCGCGCCACGCGAGGCGGTGCAATCGTTCGCGGCGGTGTAGTGCTGTTCGAAGGACACTCCGCCCTGCCGGATCCGGGCGAGATTGGGCAGCAGCCCGTCCAGCGCCCGCTGATCCGGGAACCAGACCGGTGCGCGCATCTCATCGACGAGCACCACGAGAATATTCGGCTTGTCCCGGTCCACATCGGCGCGAGCGCGACCCGCCGATGCGGCGGTCGCCGCGGCCGCCGCGGTGGTCGCCGCACCTGCCAGGAAACCTCTTCTGCTGACGGAACCGAGCACTGTGCCTCCCAGGACGATCGAGCGGGCGGCCGAATGGAATCGCTGATGGCGGCCCGACGCAGAGCAGCCTAGGTTCGGCGGCGGGCGAAACCATCACTCCACAGGGGGAACTCGGGTCCCTCGTACGGGGGACACGCCGTCCGCCGAGCCGTGTCGCCGTCCGATCCCATTGAGCGTCACGGCGAATGCCACCGCCCAGAGCACCGCGGCGACAACCGCGAGCACGGGGATCGCGTGCAGAAAACCGGGCGTGCCCGGCGCTCCGGCGATGGCGCCGAAAAGCGCTACGCCACAGGCGGTTCCGATCTGCCGAGCGGTATTCGACACGCCCGTCGCCAAACCGGACCGGTCCGACGGCGTGGCACGGACGACGGCCGCGACCACCGAGGTGGTCACCAGCCCCGCACCGACACCGAGCAGCGCGAATCCGGCCAGCAGCCAGCCGATTCCGGAGGACGGACGGACCTGCGTCAGCAGCAGCGAACCCAGTACGGCCGCACCGCAGCCGAGGGCGATGGCGGTGCGGGGCCCGCGCCGCGCGGTGAGACGCCCGGACACCGGGGCCAGCGCGACCAGCGGAACGGCGAGCGGCAGCACCGCACACCCCGCCGCGAACGGCGAATAGTGCAGCACATCCTGCAGATACAGCATGCTGACGAACAGCAGCCCGTTGAAGACCAGATTCATGGTCAGCGCCACGACATTCGGACTCAGAAAGTCTCTGCGCCGCAACAGATCCCACGGCAGGATCGGATGCGCACTGTGCCGCGCCGACCGCAGCGCGATACCGAGCGCGGCCACCGTCACGAGCGCCGAGACCGCCGAGAGCGTCGGATTCGAATGGTGTCCGGCCGAGATGACCGTGAACACCAGCCCGCTCAGACCCACGACAAATCCCGTCAATCCGACGATATCGATCCCGCCCGCCTGCCGATCGGCGGGCCGCGCGGGCACCACGACCGGAATCGCCACCAGCGCAAGGACGATCAGCGGCACATTGATCCAGAACACCGGCCGCCAGCCCAGCCCGCTGACCAGCAGTCCGCCCAGCAGCGGACCCGCGGGCAGCGCCAGCGACGAGATGGCGGCCCAGGTCCCCAGCGCCTTCGCCTGTGCGGCCCGATCCGGGAACGCGTCGACCAGCGCCGCCATGGTGCTGGGCAGCAGCAGGGCGCCGCCGATGCCCTGCAGCACCCGCCCGCCGATCAGCACCCCGATTGTGGGTGCCAGTGCGCAGATCAGCGAGGCGGCCCCGAACACCGCGAATCCGATCAGCAGGATGCGGCGATGTCCGAAGCGGTCGCCGAGAGTGCCGCCCGCCAGCAGCAGACCACCGATGGCGACCGCATAGCCGTCCACCACCCACTGCAGCGTGGCGGAGTCCGCGTGTAGTTGATGGCCGATGCTCGGCAGGGCCACGTTCACAATGGTCACGTCCAGCAGGACCAGGAACATGCCGGCGCACAGCACCGTCAGCAGCCGTCCGGGCCGCACCCTCGGGTCGGATTCTGTCATCGCGCGAGTCGATGTACTCATATCCCCAGTGTTTCCCCGAAACACTTCGTCCCCCGTCGAAGTGTGGTCGCGGCAGACTGGAGGGTATGAACGCACAGACTGCTGCACTCGGCTTCGCCGATATCGCCGGTGTGGGCGAGCTACTGGCCGATGCCAGCCGCGCCCGGGTCCTGATGGCCCTGCTCGACGGCCGCGCACTGCCCGCCTCGGTGCTGGCCGCGGAGGCCGGCGTCTCGGCGTCCACGGCCAGCGCGCATCTGTCCCGGCTCGTCGCGGGCGGGCTGCTCACCGTGGAGCCGTCGGGGCGTCATCGCTACTACCGGCTGGCCGGACCCGAGGTCGCGACGGTCCTGGAGGCGGTGGCCGCGCTCGCGCCCATCCGCCCGGTGCGCTCGCTGCGCGAATCGACCCGCGCCGCCGCCATGCGCAGCGCCCGCAGCTGCTACGACCACCTGGCCGGAAAACTGGGCGTCGCCGTCACCGCCGCACTGCTCGAGCGAAATGCGCTGACCCGCAATGACGGTGGCGTGCACACCGAACGCGCACCGTCCGACCCGATCGCCGCGCCCCTGCACGAGCACCCGTACGAACTGGGCCCGGCCGCCGAGCCGATATTCACCGAACTCGGCGTCGATCTGAACCAATTGCGTTCCCGCCGTAGGCCACTGCTGCGTTTCTGCGTCGACTGGAGCGAACAGCAGCATCATCTGGGCGGCGCACTCGGCGCGGCCGTGCTGACCCGCATGGAATCCGCCGAATGGCTGGAGCGCCACAGTTCCCGGCGGGCACTGAAGATCACGCCCGCCGGGACCCGGGCGCTCGACCGGATCCTCGGCGTCGGCATCGAATGACCGCTCGCGGCCCGGCGATCAATGCACCTGCCGGTCGCTCTCGCCCCAATACTGCTTGCGCAGTTCGCGTTTGAGAATCTTTCCGGCCCCGGAGACCGGGAGCGCCTCGACCACCTCGACGGTGCGCGGAGCCTTGTAACCGGCGATCAGTGTCTTGGCGTGTTCACGGATCTGCTCGGTCGTGACCGAAGTACCCGGCACGCAGACGATTACGGCGTGCACCCGCTCGCCCCACTCCGCATCCGGTACGCCGATCACCGCGCAGGCGGCCACATCCGGGTGTGCGGCAACGGCATTCTCGACCTCGGCGGAATACACGTTCTCGCCGCCGCTGACGATCATGTCCTTGATCCGGTCGACCACATACAGGTAGCCGCGATCGTCCATATAGCCGCCGTCACCGGTGTGCATCCAGCCGCCACGCAGTGCGTCGGCGGTCTCCGCGGGCTTGTTCCAATAGCCGAGCATCACATGATCACCGCGCACCACGATCTCGCCGACCGTACCGCTGGGCACCGGAATATCGTCCGGATCGACGATGCGGACCTCCGCATGCGGTGCGGCCCGGCCGGCCGAACGCAGCAGTCCCGCAGCATGATCGGCCGGACCGAGCAGGGTCGCGACGGGTGCGACCTCGGTCATGCCGTAGGCCTGGGTGAAGCTGGCATTGGGGAACACCTTCATCGCCCGCTCCAGCACGGCCTGCGCGATCGGCGAGGCGCCGTACATGATCGCCTCCAGGCTCGACAGATCGAACTCGCCCACCCGGGGATGGTCGACGACCAGCTGGATCATCACCGGAACCAGCAGGGTATCGGTAACCCGATGCACCGCAACGGCATTCAAGGTCGACACCGGATCGAACGACGGAATGATCACGTGCGTGCCGCCGAGCAGCACCTCGGCCATCCAGCCCGCCAGATCGGCGAGGTGGAACATCGGCGCCGTATGCAGGTAGGTGCCGCCGGGCTTGAACAGGTATCCACTGGCGATCGAACCCAGTGCCGAGGCGTACATATTCGCGTGCGAGAGCATGACGCCCTTGGGGAATCCGGTGGTACCGCCGGTGTAGAAGATTCCCGCCAGCTCGTCACCACCGCGCCGCGCGTCCTCGATGGGCGCGGAGTTCGCGATGAGGTCCTCATAGGACAGCGTGCCCTCGGGGGCCGGCCCGTTGCCGCAGTGGATGATCGTCGCCACTGCGGGGGAGCCCTGCTGAATGGCGGGCAGCGCGGCCGCGAAGGCATCGTCGACGAACAGCACGGTGGTGCCGGAATCCTCGAAGCTGTACACGATTTCGGGCACACTCCACCGGATATTGACCGGATTGAGCACCGCATTCGCCCACGGCACCGCCAGCAGATATTCGCTGTAGCGATCGGAGTTCAGCCCGAGCATCGCGACCCGATCACCGTCGCCGACCCCGAGTGCGCGCAGGGCTCCGGCCAGCCGGGCAACTCGATCGGCCACCTCCCGGAACGTCCGGGTCCGGTCCCCGTCGATGGTCATGATCCCGTCGGGGTTCTGCTGAACGGCCCGGTGCAGGCCCTGCGTGAGGTACATGGATGCGATCTCCGGATCCGGTGGGTTGCAGCCGTGACTGCGTCGTACATTATGTGAACAGTAGGTAGTGTAACAACGATCACAGATGGCGGCGCAACCCCCAGTTTTCCGGTGGCTATTCCGCGATAAACAGCGGTATGTGATCGACGGCTTGTGCATGTGGTGCTGCGTGAGGTTCACTAAGTGAATCAGCACTAGTAAGTCCAGGAGGTCTTGATGAGTAGACGCGTAGTGGTGGCGGGTGTCGGGATGATTCCCTTCACCACACCCAGCCGGACCGAGCCGTACGACGTCATGGGCGAGACGGCGGCCCGCAAGGCGCTGGCCGATGCCGGCGTCGACTACAGCCGGGTGCAGCAGGCGTACGTCGGATACGTGTACGGCGACTCCACCTCGGGGCAGGCGGCGCTGTACGGGCTCGGGCAGACCGGGATTCCGATCGTCAATGTCAACAACAACTGCTCGACCGGATCGTCGGCACTGTTCCTGGCCCGCCAGGCGATCGAGACCGGTGCGGCCGAGTGCGTGATCGCGCTCGGCTTCGAGCAGATGATGCGCGGGGCGCTCGGTTCGATGTGGAGCGATCGGCCGACCCCGTTCGGGCGCTTCGACACCCAGACCACGCAATTGCAGGGCTGGGACGAGCAGGCGCCCATGGCCGCGCAGTACTTCGGCGGTGCGGGACAGGCGTACGCCGACAAGTACGGCATGGATCCCGCGGTGTTCGCACAGATCTCGGTGAAGGCGCGCAAGCACGCGGCCAATAACCCGTACGCGGTGTTCCGCGATCCGGTGACCGTCGAGGAGGTGCTGGGCTCACCGCAGATCTTCGGCCCGCTGACCCGACTGCAGTGCTGCCCGCCGACCTGCGGCGCGGCCGCGGCGATCCTGTGCTCCGAGGAGTTCGCGAAGGCCAACGGCCTCAACACTTCCGTGGTCATCAAGGCGCAGGCGATGACGACCGACTACGAGTCGACCTTCACCACCGACATGATGCGGGTGGTCGGCTACGACATGGCCAAGGCCGCCGCCGATCAGGTGTACGAGGCCGCGGGTGTGAGCCCGTCGGACATTCGCGTCGTCGAACTGCACGACTGCTTCACCGCCAATGAACTGCTCACCTACGAGGGCCTGGGTCTCACACCCGAGGGCACCGCGGAGAAGTTCATCGCCGACGGCGACAACACCTACGGCGGCCGGGTGGTGACCAACCCGTCCGGCGGCCTGCTGTCCAAGGGGCACCCGCTGGGCGCGACAGGTCTGGCGCAGTGCGCGGAACTGGTGTGGCAGTTGCGCGGTCAGGCGCAGGCGCGCCAGGTCGAGGGCGTGAACCTGGCTCTGCAGCACAATATCGGGCTCGGCGGCGCGGCCGTCGTCACCCTGTACGAGAAGGTGAGCTGAGCATGGCCATCGATCCCGCGATTGTCGGAACCGAGCTTCCGGCAACAACTTTGACCGTCGACGCCGGACGGTTGCGCTTCTTCGCCAAGTCGATCGGCGAGACGAATCCGGTCTACACCGATGCCGAGGCGGCGAAGGCGGCCGGGTATGCGGACCTGCCCGCGCCCCCGACCTTCCTGTTCTCGATCGAACTCGAAAACCCGGACCCGTTCACGTTTCTCGCCGAAGCGGGCGTCGATCTGCGGTTCGTCCTGCACGGCGAGCAGACCTTCACCTATCACTCACCGGCCGTCGCCGGTGACGTGCTGACCGCCCGGCCGCGCATTACCGACGTCTACAGCAAGAAGGGCGGCGCGCTCGAATTCCTGGTCAAGGAAACCGCCGTCACCCGCGCGGACGGGTCGCCGGTCGCGGACCTGAAGTCCGTCATCGTCATCCGGAATCCGGGAGCAGGAAAATGACCGCATCACACACCGTCGAGGTAGGTACCGAGCTGCCGCCCTTGAAGATTCAGTCGATCTCGCGCACCACGCTGGCCCTGTTCGCGGGCGCGTCGGGTGACCACAATCCGATTCACATCGATCTCGATGTGGCGAAATCCGCCGGGCTCGCCGATGTCTTCGCGCACGGCATGCTGTCCATGGGCTATCTCGGCCGGTTGCTCACCGATTGGGTTCCGCAGCAGTCGATTCGCTCCTACAGCGTGCGGTTCGCCGCCATTACGCCGGTGCACGGCATCCCGACCGCCACGGGCCGGGTCACCGCCGTCGAGGAGGTCGACGGCGAACGCCGCGCCACCCTCGAACTCGCCGTAACTCTGGACGACGGCACGGTCACCCTCGTCGGTGACGCCGTCGTCGCCCTCTGAGCGTCATTCATCCACACCGCATTCATCCACACCGCATTCATCCACACCGCATTCATCCACACCGCATTCATCCACACTGAAAGGTTATGTCTCCCATGGGAACTCTTGATGGCAAGGTCGCCATTGTCTCCGGCTCCGGCCGCGGCATCGGCCGTGAGATCGCACTGAAGCTCGCCTCCGAGGGCGCCAAGGTCGTGGTCAACGACCTCGATGCCGATCCGGCCAAGGACACCGTCGCAGCCATCGAAGCCGCAGGCGGGCAGGCGGTTTCGTGTGTCGGCAGTGTCACCGACGTCGATTTCGGCGAGCGTTTCGTGCAGGCCGCCGTCGACAATTTCGGCGGCCTGGACATCATCGTCAATAACGCCGGCTACACCTGGGATTCGGTCATCCAGAAGATGACCGACGAGCAGTGGGACGCCATTCTTGACGTCCACCTCAAGGCCCCGTTCCGGATTCTGCGCGCCGCACAGCCGGTCATCGCCGCCGCGGTGAAGAAGGCCAAGGCGGCGGGGGAGCCGGTCCCGTGCCGCAAGGTCGTGAACATCTCCTCCATGGCCGGCACCGGAGGCAATGCGGGACAGGCCAATTACTCCTCCGCCAAGGCGGGCATCACCGGCCTGACCAAGACCCTGGCCAAGGAGTGGGGCCGCTACAACGTCACCGTGAACACGGTCGCCTTCGGCCTGATCAAGACCCGGCTCACCGAGGCGCCCGCCGGCGGCGACAGCACCATCGACATCGAGGGCAAGAAGCTCAAGGTCGGCGTGAACCCGGATCTGCTGTCCGCCATGGAGCAGATGGTCCCGCTCGGCCGGGCGGGCACCCCGGCCGAAGCCGCCGGTGCGGTCTACCTGTTCTGCCTTCCCGAATCCAACTACGTCAGCGCGCAGACTCTGCTCTGCGGCGGCGGCTTCAATATCTAGGACGGCACTACGTGACCACCCCTGTGTACCGCTCGCCCTGGGTCGATGACGAGATCACCGCCCTGAAGGATATGGCGACCAAATTCTTCGACGCCGAATTGCTGCCGCACCACGAGCGATTCGCGGCCCAGAAGTACGTCGATCGCGAATTCTGGAACAAGGCGGGCGATCTCGGACTGCTCTGCGCCTCTATTCCGGAGGAGTACGGCGGAGGCGGGGGCACCCTGGCCCACGACTTCGCCATCTTCGACGCCCAATACGGGCTCGGGGACACCGGTTTCGGCAATATGGTGCACAGCGGGCTGGTCGCACACTACCTCCTCGCCTACGGCACCGAGGAGCAGAAGCGGCGCTGGCTGCCCGGTATGGCCAGCGGCGCGATCGTCGGCGCCATCGCCATGACCGAACCCGGCGCGGGCTCGGACCTGAAAGCCCTGCGCACCACCGCGGTTCGCGATGGCGAGCACTACCGGCTCAATGGCGCGAAAACCTTCATCTCCAACGGCAAGCACGCCGATCTGGTGATCGTGGTGGCCAAGACCGATCCGGCCGCCGGGGCGAAGGGCATCTCGCTGCTGGTGGTCGAGACCGCCCATGCCGAGGGATACCGCGTCGGCCGGCTGCTCGACAAGGTCGGCATGAAGGGCCAGGACACCGCCGAACTCTTCTTCGACGAAGTGCGCGTGCCGGTTTCGCACCGGCTCGGCGACGAGGGCGCGGGCTTCGGTTATCTCATGAAGCAGCTCGCGCACGAGCGCCTGATCGTCGCGGTCTGCGCGGCCGCGGCAACCCAGGCCGCCGTCCGGCTGACGGTGCACTACACCAAGGAGCGTCAGGCCTTCGGCGCACCGCTGTTCGATATGCAGAACACTCGCTTCGAACTCGCCGAATGCGCCACGCTCGCACAGGTATCCCGCGTTTTCGTCGACAACTGCATCGAACGCCATCTGCGCGGTGAACTCGACGGCGCCACCGCGTCCATGGCGAAGGCGTACAGCACCGATATTCAGGGGCAGGTCGTCGACCGCTGTGTCCAGCTCTTCGGCGGCTACGGCTACATGCTGGAGTACCCGATCGCCCGCATGTACGCCGACGCCCGCGTCCAGCGCATCTACGCGGGCGCCAATGAAGTGATGAAGGAACTCATCGCCCGTTCGCTCTGAACGCGGCGGGACGAGTGACGGCACGGACCGGTAGAGGAGCGGTATGACGAGCGGCCCGGAGGCGACCACTGTCATCGGGCCTGCCCGTGGCACCCGCCCGGCCAATCGGCGCGAGCTGATCGTCCGGGCGGCCTCGGAGCTGTTCTACCGCAAGGGTTATGCCACCGTCGGTATGGGCGAGGTCGCCGCGGCGGTGGCCATCGGGCCGTCCGCGCTCTATCGCCACTTCCGCGGCAAACAGGATCTGCTCGCCACCGTGCTCGGTACTGCCCTGACCACCATCGACGCCGCCCTGGCGGAGACCGCCGCGGACGATATCGGCGCGAGCCTCGCCGCCGAAACCCTCGCGCACCGGCATGTGGGAGTGCTGTGGCGGCGCGAGGGCAGGCATCTGTCCGCCGAGCACCGGGCCGCGTTCCGCACTCTCACCCAGCGGATCCTCGCCCGCCTCACCGAGCTGGTGCGCGAGCGCCGCCCGGAGCTGAACGCGGTGGAGGCGGATCTGCTCGCGCGCTGTGCGCTGGCGGTGGCCGACAGCATGTCGTTCCACAGTCTGTCGCTGCCCGAACCCGGATTCACCGCGCTGCTGGACGAACTCGTCTCGGCGGCGGTGGACACCCCGATCGCGCTGCCCGAGGTCGCCGCGAATCAGGCCGGGAAGAAGCGTCTTTCGATGACCAGATCACGGCGCGAAGCGATTCTCGCCGAGGCGGCGAAACTCTTCGCTCGCCAGGGTTTCACCGGTGTGAGCGTGGACGATATCGGGGAGGCCGTCGGCATCACCGGGCCCAGCGTCTACAACCATTTCCCCGGCAAGGCCGATATCCTGCTGGCCGTGGTGTTCCGCGGCAACGAGTGGCTGCGGATGGATATGAGCCGCGCCTTCGCCCGGGCCTCCGACGCCGGTGACGGACTGGACCGGTTGTTGCGCAGCTATGGCGGCTTTGTCGCGGAGAATCCCGATCTGGTCCAGATCCTGGTCTCGGAGACCATGCATCTGCCCGACGCCGATCGGCACCGCGCCCGCGCCGCGCAGCACTCGTACATCGCCGAATGGGTGGGCCTCGCCCGCCGCGTGCATCCGGACTGGGATCCGATCGGCGCCCGTGTCCGGGTGCAGGCCGCGCAGACGGTATTGAACGAACTCGCCCTGACCACTCGCGTTCGAGCGGTGCCGGGCGCGGATGCGGCCGTACTGGCCGTCGGCGCGGTTCTACTGGCGATCCGATAGCCGATCAGCACTGAAGTGAGGCAGATCATATGTCAGAAAACCGGCCTATAACCGACTGAAAGTTTGTTCAGCAGTGCGGTTTTCGAGTCGTTTGACGTAGATCACTCTGATTTTCGGGCTCTTATCGACTTCTCAGCTACTCATCAGTAATCGCCTTGTTGGACACTTGACTAGAAGGCTTCACAAGCCTTCCGCTGCTGATAGGGGCAGTGTCCGCGCGACGAAAGCAACGATGTCATGAAGTTCAGCAAAGCTGCCGCGACCTCGGCCATGGTCATCGCGGCTCTCGGTATCTCCGCCGGCGCTGTACATGCCGCCCCGGCCCCCGCACCCGCGATCCCGGGTGTCTCCGACATCGTGAACGGCGTCAACCAGACGATCGATCAGCTGGTCCCGTCCATTCACTGGAATGCCGAGATCCAGGGCGATTCGGTGGTGCTGACCACCGATGCCGGTTCGCTGACCACGGTGAACGACCAGTTTCAGATGCTCGACAACAAGGGTGGTCTGGTGACCGCCTTCCCGCTCAGCTTCATCAAGGACGGCCTGCAGTATCCGATCAAGGCCGCCATCGACGGCCTGCGCGCCACGCTGACCCCGAATCTGGATCCGGCCGCCGCCCGCGCGGTCGACCTGCCGGTCCACGAGGTCGTGCAGCAGAAGGCCTTCGACGATGCCGTCGGCGCGGCCGGTGCGCAGTTCGGCGTCATCACCGCGATCGGCACCATGGTCGGCACGCTGGTCGGCGCCATCGGCGGTTGTGCCCTGGGCGCGTTCCTCGGCACTCCCGTACTGCTGCCGGGCTGGATCGGCGGCTGCATTACCGGCGCGCTGATCGGAATCCCGCTCGGCGCTGCGGCGGGTCTGGTCCTGACCGGCGTTCCGGCCGCGATCGTCGTCGGCATCGGTTTCTTCCAGAGAATCAACGATCCCGCGAACCAGTAGCGGTTATACCTGGGCAAACTGAGGGCCCGTTCGCCATCGAATCGGTGGTGGCGGGCCCTTTTCGTGCGCCGATGAGTCGACTCATTCCTGTGAAAAAGACCTGCTGCACGTTAAACGTAACGAAAACCGGCTCACTGACTCCATACCGCTATGGGACGGCAACATCACGGAAACATCACGGAACGACTCTTATCTCGGGTGCTCGACGAGAACCCGCACTCCTCGAAACGAGGTAGTGCGTCCGCTGCAGAAAGCGACGAAAAGTTATGCGCTTCAAGAAGTTCGCCGCCACCTCGGCCCTGGTCATCGCGGCTCTCGGTGTCTCTGCCGGCACGAGCTACGCGGACGTTGCGCCGGCTCCGGCCGCCGCGACCGCGATTCACTATGACACCAAGATCGAGGGCTCGTCGGTCGTTCTGAAGACCGATATCGGCTCGCTGACCACAGACGACGGTCAGCTCCAGGTGCGCGATCCCCAGGGCGGTGTGGTCACCGCGGTTCCGCTGAACTTCGTCAAGAACGGCCAGCTCTTCCCGGTCGCGGCGCAGATCGACGGCAATACCGCCACCCTGACCCCGAACACCGATCCGGCAGCCGCGCTGCCGCTGGATCCGGCCGCCCCGCTCATCAAGCCGGTCGACGCCACCGCGAACCCCAACTTCAACCAGGCGCTGAGCAACCTGTCCAGCACGGTCTCCGTGGGTGTTGCCATCGGTAGCCTCATCGGCACCGTGATCGGCGCGGGCATCGGTTGCCTCGCGGGCGGTCTCATCCTCGGTGCGGGCGCCACGGTTGCCACCATCGGCACCCTGACCGTTCCGGGCGCCATCGGTGGCTGCCTTGTCACCGGTGCGGCCGCGGCCGCCATCGGCCTGGTCGCGGGCACCATCTTCATCGGTGGACCCGTCGTCGCCGTCGGCCTGTTCCAGTTCTTCACCGATCTGGCCACCCCGCCGGCCCCGGCTGCTCCGACCAGCTAGTACCTGAGTAGCACTCAGCCACAACAGACTTCGGGCCGGATCGCATATGCGATCCGGCCCGAAGTCTGCTGCGAAGCGGTGGTTGCTACGACCCGACCTGGCACACGCCGTTGAGGATGGTCGAGGCATTGCCGACGCTGGCGACATCACCATTGGTCAGCGCGTGTGCGTAGTTGGCGATGGCCTGCTGCTCCTGGCCGCTGGCGTCGATGGCGAGCAGCTGATCGGAGATGGACTGCGTCAGAGCGGCGTCCGGGCCGAGGCTGCGATTGTTGTTGATCACGTCGCTGGCCTGGTTGCAGGCGGGGGACATGGCGCTGGCGGTGCCGGTGGGCAGCACCAGCAGCGCGCCGACGGCGGCAGCGGCCAGCAACGTGGAGGGCAGGATCTTGCGCATTCGTTTCACTCCCAAAACTCGTGTGCGTGTGTGCCACCCCGAGTTTGCCTGATGGTCAGGAGAAAACAACCACGGCCCCGCGAAAAAGTCTGCGAGGCCGGGTATTTGCGTGCGTGCGAACTAGCGCGGCTTGCGCTGCAGCAGGGAGTCGCGGATCAGGATGCCGGCAATGGCGACGGCGAATCCGACCAGGTAGATGTCCTCGATCTTGCCCTTGTGGTTACCGATCAGCATGGCGAGCAGAATGACGACGACAACCCAGCCGGCGGTGCGGAAGGTGCGACGCGACTCGCCGCTCCAGCCCCATGCGGCGGACGGAACCTCGGCGGTGTCGACCTTGGTGACGACTCCGGCGCTGTGGGCGGATTCCAGTTCCGTGGCGGCCACTTTCGCTCCTTATAGGGCTCGAATCGAATGCTGGCCCTTATCGTGACATACGACCCAGTGTCGTAGCCAGCAGGGTGGCGGCACAGCGGGTCGTTTTCGGAGCAGGGGAGAATGGGGCGCGTGTCCGACGTCGTGAAAGTTCTGCTGCTGGGCAGCACCGGTTCGATTGGTACCCAGGCGCTGGAGGTGATCGCCGCCAACCCCGACCGCTTCGAAGTGGTCGGATTGGCCGCACGCGGTGGCAATACCGAACTGCTCGCACAGCAGATCGCGGCCACCGGGACCCGCAATGTGGCGGTGGCCGACGAGGCGGCCGCGGCGAAACTGGGTGTGGCGCTTGCCGGCCCGGATGCGGCCACCGAACTGGTCCGCCGCACCGATGCGGACGTGGTGCTCAACGCACTGGTCGGGTCGCTGGGTCTGGCGCCGACGCTGGAGACCCTGCATTCGGGACGGCGGCTCGCGCTGGCCAATAAGGAGTCGCTGGTCGCGGGCGGCTCGCTGGTCACCCGGGCCGCTAAGCCCGGACAGATCGTGCCGGTGGACTCCGAACATTCGGCCATGGCGCAGTGCCTGCGCGGCGGCCGCGCCGACGAGGTGGCCACCATTGTGCTCACCGCCTCGGGCGGCCCGTTCCGCGGTTGGACCGCCGAGATGCTGGAGTCGGTGAATCCGGCTGAGGCCAAGACACATCCGACCTGGTCCATGGGGCCGATGAACACCCTGAATTCGGCCTCGCTGGTGAACAAGGGCCTCGAACTGATCGAGACGCACCTGCTGTTCGGCGTGCCCTACGACAAGATCGACGTGACCGTGCACCCCCAGTCGATCGTGCACTCCATGGTCACCTTCGTCGACGGCTCCACCCTCGCCCAGGCCAGCCCGCCGGATATGAAATTGCCCATCGCGCTGGCGCTGGGCTGGCCGGACCGGGTGCCGGGCGCGTCGGCCGCCTGCGACTTCAGGACCGCCTCGACGTGGACCTTCGAACCGGTGGACAACGAGGTCTTCCCCGCGGTCGAGCTGGCGCGTCAGGCCGGTAAGGCGGGCGGTTGCGTGACCGCTACCTACAACGCCGCCAACGAGATCGCGGTGCAGGCCTTCCTCGACAGAGTGATCCGATTCCCCGAGATCGTGCGCACCGTGGCGCGGGTCGTAGAGTCTGCCGACCGGTGGACCGCGGAACCCAGTACCTTGGACGAGGTGCTCGCGGCCGATACGTGGGCGCGAGAGACGGCGCGCACGATCGTGCGCGGCTGACTTCAGGAGGGTTCGGAACCGCATGGTCTACGCGATCGGCTTCGCACTGTTCGCCCTCGGTATCACCGTATCGGTCGCACTGCACGAATGCGGCCACATGTGGGCGGCGCAGGCGACCGGTATGAAGGTGCGCCGCTACTTCGTCGGCTTCGGCCCGAAGGTGTGGTCGTTCCGCCGGGGTGAAACCGAATACGGCCTGAAAGCGTTGCCGCTGGGCGGTTTCTGCGATATCGCCGGTATGACGGCGCTCGACGAGCTCGAGCCCGAAGAGCTGGACCGCGCCATGTACCGGCAGAAGACCTGGAAGCGCATGGTCGTCATGTTCGGCGGCATCGCGATGAACTTCCTGCTCGGCTTCCTGCTCATCCTGCTGCTGGCCGTGGTGTGGGGCCTGCCGCGCTTCGATCAGCCGCCGGCCACCCAGCTCGGCGCCATGAGCTGCGTCGCCAATCAGGCTGCCGACCAGTCGGTGCTGCCCTGCACCGGCGACGGTCCGGCGCAGCAGGCCGGATTGCAGCGCGGCGATATCGTGACCGCGGTCAACGGCACCTCGATCAAGTCCTGGCAGGATTTCCGCGACCAGACCGAGAAGCAGACCGGTCCCTTCACCTACACCGTGAAGCGTGACGACAAGACCCTCACCATCCCGGTCACGCCGCAAATGGCGGTCACCTACCCGACCAAGGACGGCGCCCCGAAGTCGGTCGCCAAGGTCGGTGTCGGCCAGGACTTCTACAGCCCCGTCAAGCACAACGTCCTGTCCGCCATCCCCGCCTCGGTCGCCTTCACCGGCCAAATCGGTTACCGCACGGTGCAGTCGCTGGCCCAGATGCCCGCCAAGGTCGTCGACCTCTGGCACGCCGTCACCGGTGGCGTCCGCGATCCGGAAACCCCCGTCTCGGTCTACGGCGCCAGCAAGATCGGCGGCGAAACCGCCCAGCACGGCCTCTGGTCCCTCTTCGTCCTCACCCTCGCCAGCCTGAACTTCTTCCTGGGCGCCTTCAACCTCCTACCCCTGCTCCCACTCGACGGCGGCCACATGGCAGTGGTCATCTACGAAAAGATCCGCAACCTCTTCCGCGGCCGCAAGGGCCTCCCCGACGGCCCCCCGGTCGACTACCTGAAACTGCTACCCGCCACCTACGTAGTCGTAGTAATAGGCGGCGCCTACATGGTCCTCACCCTGGTCGCCGACATCGTCAACCCGGTCAAGCTCTTCCCGTAACGCCTTCGGCGAGCAGTTGACGGCAGAGGCGGTCTGCGCGGCGGGTGGTTTCGGGCTGGCGGTATTCGGGGGTCAGTGAAAGTACTTGGGCGCAGGCTGTTTCCAGGTCGATCAGGTGGCCGATGGAGACGAAGACCGGTTTGACGTCGGTGCGGGTGCGGAGGGCGCGGCCTACGGGGTCGCCGTCGATGGTGATTTCGGTGGATGAGCCGCGCTCCGGGGCGGGCATCTCGTAGTCGCCCCAGGCGTTCTTGGCCACGCCGATCGTCGGGAGTCCGGTCAGCAGACCGAGGTGGCAGGCGAGGCCGAAGCGGCGGGGATGGGCCAGGCCCTGGCTGTCCGCGATGAGCAGATCCGGTGTGATGGTGAGGTTTTCGAGAGCTGTCAGGGTGGTGGGGAGTTCCCGGAAGGCGAGCAGGCCGGGGACGTACGGAAAGTCCGTGGTGCCCCGGGCGGTCGCGATGTCGACGGTCTCCAGGGTTTCGGCATCGAGCACCACGATGGCGGCGACGACATTGCCGTCCTCGTCGTAGGCCGAATCGAGCCCGGCTATCGTGCGGAAATGCGGTGGGCGCGGATTCGCGGCGCTGACGCGAGGGCGTAGTCGATCTTGAAGGGCGCTGGCCTCTTCCGGGTTGCGAGGCCAGGGATCGGTGTTCGCTACCTTCACAACGCGCACCGTATACCTTCACGCCATCTGCAACGAATAAGAAGAGCAGGCCCCGGCCGATTCCTGGCTGAGCGCCCGGCGCGGGTACCGTTGTCGCCGCCGTCACAGGGCGACCGGTATCCGAGCCTCGGTAAGCTCGGAACCGGAACGGGTGAGGACAAGACGAAAGCAGGCAACCGATCGTGAGCAGTGCCATCACATTGGGGATGCCGTCCGCACCGGCGGCCGTCCTCGCACCACGGCGTAAGACCCGCCAGTTGATGGTGGGCAAGGTCGGCGTCGGTAGCGAGTTCCCCATCTCGGTGCAGTCCATGACGACCACCAAGACCCATGACATCAATGCGACGCTGCAGCAGATCGCGGAGCTGACCGCGTCCGGCTGCGACATCGTGCGTGTGGCCTGTCCCACGCAGGAGGACGCGGAAGCGCTCCCCATCATCGCCAAGAAGTCGAAGATCCCGGTGATCGCCGATATCCACTTCCAGCCCAAGTACATCTTCGCGGCCATCGACGCCGGATGTGCTGCGGTGCGCGTGAATCCGGGCAATATCAAGGAATTCGACGGCCGCGTCAAAGAGGTCGCCAAGGCGGCCGGCGCCGCCGGCATCCCGATCCGCATCGGCGTGAACGCGGGCTCGCTCGACAAGCGCATGATGGAGAAGTACGGCAAGGCCACCCCCGAGGCGCTGGTGGAGTCGGCGCTGTGGGAGGCGGGGCTGTTCGAGGAGCACGGTTTCGGCAATATCAAGATCTCGGTCAAGCACAATGACCCGGTCGTGATGGTCGAGGCCTACCGGCAGCTCGCCGCCGTCTGCGATTACCCGCTGCACCTGGGTGTCACCGAGGCCGGTCCGGCCTTCCAGGGCACCATCAAGTCCGCGGTCGCGTTCGGCGCGCTGCTGTCCGAAGGCATCGGCGATACGATCCGCGTCTCGCTCTCGGCCCCGCCGGCCGAGGAGATCAAGGTCGGTGACCGGATTCTGCAGTCGCTGAACCTGCGTCCCCGCAAGCTCGAGATCGTCTCCTGCCCCTCCTGCGGCCGCGCCCAGGTGGATGTGTACACGCTGGCGGACCAGGTCACCGCCGGTCTGGACGGTCTGGAGGTCCCGCTGCGCGTGGCCGTCATGGGCTGCGTCGTCAATGGTCCCGGTGAGGCGCGCGAAGCCGATCTGGGCGTGGCCTCCGGCAATGGCAAGGGCCAGATCTTCGTCAAGGGCGAGGTCATCAAGACCGTTCCCGAACACCTGATCGTGGAGACCCTGATCGAAGAGGCCCTGCGACTGGCCGAGGAGATGGGTGAGGCCGCCGGCAGCGGTTCGCCGGTTGTCAGCGCCGGATAAACGACTGGTCGGCGTGCGGTCCGGCGCAATAGTGCGGCACGTTCTCACAAATTCTGGCAGGCTGTGAACGTGCGGAGTGTGCTGGAGCCGACTCGCCGGGGCAAAGCCTCCGGCGCTCAACAGCTCGCGAACCGCGATCTGACACAGGTTTTGCGCGTACTCGACACCGATCCGGTGGCGAGTTGCATGGTCGCGGCGCGGTTGCAGGACTACGGTCTGGATTCGCGCGGCGCCTACGGGGAACTGTGGAGTCGCGGCGGGCCCGAGGCGTCCCTATGTTTCTCGGGCGCGAATCTGGTGCCGCTGCGCGGCAATAGGGCCGATCTACGTGCCTTCGCCGAGCGAGCGGTCCGCGGTCCGCGGGTGTGCTCCTCGGTGGTGGGCCGCCGCGAACTGGCACTGCCGCTGTGGGAGTTGCTCTCCGATCACTGGGGTCCGGCCCGGGATCTGCGCGCCGATCAACCGCTGCTGGCCATGGAGAAGACGGCCGCCATCGCGCCGGATCTGCGGGTCCGCCGGGTGCGCCCGGAGGAACTGGACCGCTATCTTGTTGCCGCCGTTGCCATGTTCACCGAGGAGATCGGCGTCGATCCCCGCGCCGGAGACGGTGGCCGCGGTTACCGCCGCCGGGTGGCGGGCCTCATCGAATCCGGCCGGGCCTGGGCGCGATTCGAGGACGGCGAGGTGATTTTCAAGGCCGAGGTGGGCGCCATGTCGCGGCGCACCGGCCAGATCCAGGGTGTGTGGGTGCATCCGGAGCATCGCGGGACCGGTGTGGGCACCGCCGGCACGGCCGCGGTGGCGAATGTGGTGGTGGCCTCCGGTCGCACCGCGAGCCTGTATGTGAACTGCTACAACGAGGTTGCGCGCGCCGCCTATGCGAAGGTCGGGTTCCGGCAGATCGCGACATTCGCGACAGTGCTGCTGGATTGACGCGCCCTGTGCCGTTCGCCGCGGCCGGTAAGTGATCCTCAGCTCTGTGAAGTCTCCCTGAAATCCTTTCCGGCCCAGTGTGTCGCGCATGTTTGCCAGTAGTTGGCTCTACGATCTGTGCCGATGTCCACACGGGTCTTCACCATGCTGATCGCCGCCGCGGTGTCGGTTGCCGCAGTGGGTTGCTCCTCGGGACCACAGGGTCCCGCGCAGGCCGCCGACGCCTTCCTGTCCGCCTTCGCCGACCATGATGTGCAGGCGGCCGCCGAC
Source organism: Nocardia sp. NBC_01327 (assembly GCF_035958815.1). Classification (NCBI taxonomy): domain Bacteria; kingdom Bacillati; phylum Actinomycetota; class Actinomycetes; order Mycobacteriales; family Nocardiaceae; genus Nocardia; species Nocardia sp. NBC_01327. Next base: position 2,904,215 of record NZ_CP108383.1, read on the forward strand.
CTCACCACCCAACCCGAAAAGGCCGGTCCCGCACTGGCTTCCGCCTGGGATCAACTACAGGCCGAGAAGCTGACGGCCACCTCCGGCGATACCCGGGTCACCGGCGACACCGCGATAGTCGACTACACCTACGAGTGGAAACTGCCCAAGGATCGCGTCTGGAACTATCACGGACAGCTCCAGATGGGCCGCACCGAGGGCCGCTGGTCGGTGCGCTGGACGTCTGCTGACATCCATCCGCAGCTGGGCAATACCCAGACGCTGCAATTGCGTGCGCTGCCCGCGCCGCGCGCGCGGGTGAACGAGCGCTCGGGCAGTGATGTGCTGGTGCCGGGCGCGATCTACCGCATCAATTTCAACCGCGCCGCCGCCTCCGATCCGGTCGCGGTCTCCAATGCGCTGGCGGGGGCGCTGCAGCAGTTCGATGAACGGCTCACCGCCGAGGCCATTCTCACCGCCGCCCGCAAGGCCGACGGCGCCTACAACGTCGCCGTTCTGTCGGAGTGGGAGTACCAGGAGGTGAGCTCGGAACTGGTCGGTCTGCCCGGTGTCACCTTCGGCCGCCAATGGGATCTGGTGCCCACCGACCGGCATTTCGCCCCGGACCTGCTCGCGCAGATTCGCAAGACGGTGATCGACGAGGTGGACGGCAAGGCCGGCTGGAATGTGGTCACCGTCAATTCCAATGGCGCCGATACCGATGTGCTGAAGGAGGTCGATCCCCAGACCTCCCCGTCGTTCTCGCTGAGCGTCGACCGCAATATCCAGAATGCCGCGCAGCATGCCGTGGACGCGCGCGAGGACCAGGCCATGATGGTGGTGATCCAGCCGTCCACCGGTGCGGTGCTGGCCATTGCGCAGAACGCGGCCGCCGATACCGACGGTCCCGTCGCCGCGTCCGGTCTCTACCCGCCGGGTTCCACCTTCAAGACGGTCACGGCCGCCGCCGCCATGAAGGCGGGCCACATCACGCCGGATACGGTGGTGCCGTGCCCGGGCCGGATTGTGGTGGGGGAGCGCACCATTCCGAACTACGACTTCTTCTCACTCGGTGACGTGCCGGTGGCGACCGCGTACGAGCGCTCCTGCAATACCGCGTTCGCGAAGATCGCCTCGGAGCTGTCCGGCGATGAGCTGCAGACGGCAGCGTCGACGCTGGGTCTGGGTCTGGACTATTCGGTGGTCGGTCTGCCGACGGTCTCCGGTTCGGTGCCGCAGGACGATGATCTGGTGCAGCGCGCCGAGGACGGCATCGGTCAGGGCAAGGTGCTGGCGAGCCCGTTCGGTATGGCCATGGTGGCCGCCTCGGTGGCGCGCGGTTCGGTCCCGGTGCCGTATCTGATCTCCGGTCATCCGACGCAGGTCTCCGGCGATCATCCGGAGCTGTCGGCCGATGTGGTGAACGGGTTGCGGCTGATGATGCGCAAGGTGGTGCTCGGCGGTACGGCCGAGCGCATTGCGGATCAGGGCGAGGTCTACGGCAAGACCGGTGAGGCGGAGGTGGACGGCGGTTCGCACGCCTGGTTCATCGGCTACCGCGGGGATATGGCCTTCGCGACGCTGGTGGTGCGCGGCGGCAGTTCCGACAATGCGGTGGCGGTGACCCGCGACATGCTCACTGCCCTGCCGTCGGGGTACTGAGCGTCACCACCGGGTGAGCTTCAGCGGTAGACGGGGGCCTGTGCGAGATGGACACAGGCCAGCGGCTGGATTTCCCCCGAGGCCGGATCGGCGATGTAGTGCTGCTGGGCGAGTGTGCGGGCGGCGGGCGGTCCGACGCTGGAGGCGTCCCCGAGGATTTCGGTGACGCCGGCGCCGGCGAGGATCATGCCGGCGGTGGTGATGAGCAAAAGGGCCGAACGCTTCATGGTCCAACTCCCTTGTTTAGGGGGATGAGTAGGCGTTCCGAACGGTCAGTTTCGGAATACCGGTGCTCATTAAGGTTGGCTGATTGTTTGCCACCGTAAGGAACGGTAATCCGACAGTCGCGTTCGATGCAACCCGCAGGTGTGATCCCGCACACTTATCAAAGGAAAGTGTCGCAGGTCACGAATGGTTGGACGCTGTAGAAGTTTTTCAGTTCTCCCGCTGCATGGTTGATGCCAGATGATGCTGCAGCGGTTGCTCGACCGCCGCCATGCGCAGGGTGTAGCTGAGGGTGTTACCGGTCAGCATGATCGTGCGCCCGAGTGCGGTCACCGCTTTGGCGCTGCTGCTGAGGCCGATCGAGGTGGAGTCCAGCTCGAGGCGCAGGCCCTCGTCCTCGGCGATCAGACTGCCCTCGCAGATCTCGGTGATGCCGGTCGGATGCGCGAGAATCAATTCGACCCGGTCCCGCGGCAGCGCGCGCAGATATCCGGTCTCGCTGTGCATGGGACGCCCGTCGTCGGCGGCGCGAGTGCGCTGCCGATAGGTGAGGAAGGGTCGGCCGACATGACCGAAGTGCACTTCCTCCAGATACTCGAAATTATTGATGGTCGGATATTCGCCCTGTCCGCGTCCGCGCCAGGTACCCAGCAGCGGTGCGAGATGAGCGATATCCGGATGGGGCGCAACGGGTGATTGGGGTTCGAGCACGGCGGCCAGCATAGTGCGCCCCGCAACCTCCGGCGCGCGCTCGACGCGCCGCAGGTCCGGTATTTAACGAAAGGGGGCTGGATGGGGGGATTGTGTTGCGCCCTTTGGGGGTACGAGATCCGGACATCGCACGCAAAGGGGTCATCGGCGGCTGGCCCGGCGGTAACCGTAGGCCGCGGGAACGGCGAAAACGATGATCATGCCGAGTGACCAGATAATCGTGAGCATGAGCGGACGGGCCAGCGCACCGCCCTCCGCGAGCGAGCGCATGGTGTCCACCGCGACGGACATGGGCTGGTTGCGCACCACCGGCTGAATCCAATTCGGATACGCGCCGAGCGGGACGAAGCCGGTGCTGAAGAACATGAGCAGCGACGACAGCAGCGCAACACCCTCCACCAGTGTGGATTTGGCGGTGAACACCGCAATCGCGGTCACCATGGTGGCGAAGGCCAGCCCGAACAGCACCGGCAGCCACAGGAAGGCGAAGGCGGCCAGCGGTCCCTGGTGGAATCGGAAGCCCAGCAGCATGGCGAAGCCGATGATCACGACGGTGCCGCAGAAGATGCGGCAGCCCTCGGCCAGAATGCGCGCGGCCAGTCCGGAGCCGCGATGCACCGGCAGCACCCAGAACCGGGCCAGCAGTCCGGCATCGCGCTCCCGCCCGAGCATGACGCCGCTGGCGACGGTGCCCGACAGTGCGCCCACCAGCGTCACCATGGGCACCGATCCGTAGAGGGCGCTGTGGCCGGAGAACTTCTGAATCTGGCTGCCCACAACGATATTGAGCATCATCAGCAGCAGGCACGGGACGATCAGGGTTTCGAGCAGCGTGATGGGGTCGCGGCCCCAGCGCAGCAGCAGCCGCTGGGTCTGAATCCAGGTGTGGCGCAATAGCGCCGGGGCCGAGGATTCGGGCGGGCGGAGGGTGTCGGCGTCGGTGTGTTCGGCGAGGGTGGCCATGTCACGACCTCTTCATATTCAGCCGGACGGTGCAGATGAGTGAGAATACGATGATCGCGGCCGCCCACAGCAGCGGTGGTGTCATGAGCGACCAGGTCACCTCACCGGCATTCCCGCGGGTGTCACCGCCGAGCGCACGCAGCCCGTAGGCGAATTGCGAAGCGGGCTGATTGCGCACGAAAGCCTGTACCCAGTGCGGGAATTGGCTCGCCGGTGCGAGCCCGGTGGAGAGCATGCCCAGGATCAGCGGCGGCAGCACCAGCATCTGGGTGGTGGCCTCCGGGCTCTTGGTCACGGTGCCGATCACATCCGCGCCGATACTGAAGGCGATGCCGATGAGCATGGCGAACAGCAGGAAGCCGAGGGTGTGCGAGGCGGGTCCGTGGAAGCGGAAGCCGATCACGTACACACTCACCACCGCCGAGGCCAGCCCGACGAGCATGCGAAAGAGGTTGGCCGCCATACGCGCCGCGGTGGGGATGAGCGGATGCATGGGCATGGCGTCGAAGCGCCGATCCAGTCCGGACACCATATCGGTGGCGGCGCGGAAGGCGGCGGAGATGGCGGTGAACGCGGCCGCCTGCAGCATGACGATGGGTGTCATGAACTGCGCATACGAGCTGAATCCCGTTCCCGCGAAGGACATTACGCGATTGAGCGGAATGTAGAAGCTGATGGTGAAGGTGATCGGCGCGAGCACCGCGGTAATGATCTCACCGGTGGTGATCGCGGGCACGATGAGCCGGATGGTGAGCACCCACCACTGCCGCAGTGTGGCCGGGGTGGCCCGGGCGCTGGTGAGCCAGACCGCGGGTGCGGCCGTCCCGGCGGTCACGACTGCGCCTCTTCCGCGACGACCAGTTCGGCCGGATGGCCGGTGAGCTGCAGGAAGACCTCGTCGAGCGAGGGCCGCCGCAGCGCGATATCCACCAATTCCATTCCGGCACTGTCGAGTCGGCGCAGCGCCTCGGCGAGTGTCTTCGCGCCCTCCGGTGCGGGAATCGCCAGTCGATCCGAATCTCCGGTCAGGGCGACCCGGGTCGAATCGGGGATCAGATCGCCGAGGGCTCCGGCGATGGCGGGCAGATCCTCCATGCGCAGCGGCACGATCTCGCAGTAGCTGCCGCCGGTCCGCGCCTTGAGCTCATCGGGCGTGCCGCTGGCGATGACCACCCCGTGGTCGATGACGATGATCCGATCGCAGAGGGCGTCGGCCTCCTCCAGGTACTGCGTGGTGAGCAGCGTGGTGATGCCGTGCTTGCGGAAGCCGCCGACCAGATCCCAGACCCCTTGGCGGCTACGGGGATCGAGCCCGGTGGTGGGTTCGTCGAAGAATACGACCTCCGGCCGCACGACCAGTCCGCACGCGATGTCGATGCGCCGCCGCATACCGCCGGAGTAGGTGCCGACCCGGCGCTTCGCGGCGGCGGTGAGATCGAATTCGTCGATGAGTTCATCGGCGCGGGCGCGGGCGGCGCGCTTGCGCAGTCCCATGAGCCGCCCGAACATGACGAGGTTCTCGTATCCGCTCAAAGCATCGTCGAGCGCGGCGAATTGGCCGGTCAGCATGATGCTGCGGCGCACCTCGGCGGCCTCGGCGACCACATCGTGCCCCGCGACCGAGGCGCGCCCGGCATCGGGTGCGATGAGCGTGGAGAGAATATTGACGGTGGTGGTCTTCCCGGCGCCATTGGGTCCGAGAATGCCGAGTACCTCACCGGGCGCGGCGTGGAAGGTGATGCCGCGCAAGGCCTGTACCGCGCCGAAGGATTTCTCGACGCCTTCGACGATGACGCCGTCACCGGCTTCCGATGGCACCGCGCTGCTGTTTGTGGTCATGGTGTCCCTCCGAGGTTTTCGTCGAGGATGCGGGCGATCGCCGCGAGCGCATGGGGTGCGGTCAGTTCCTCGTGAGCGACTTCGATGTCGTGATTGGTGATGTCTCCGGTGATCCACGGTCGCCAGCCGGCGGGCCCGAAGATCTCCGAGGTGTCGACGGTGGCGCTGAAATACAGTGCGTCGCCGTGGAATACCGGCCGCTGATACCCGGTGCGGGTGCGGGCGGAGGCGTTGTAGGAGGCGGCCATGCGCTCGAGGGTGGCGGCGTCGATCAGCGAGATGCCGCCCATGCGCTCGCGAATGAGTTCGGCGGCCTCGTCGGCGGTGGCCTCCGCCGGCACGTCCTCGATGCCGAAGACCCGGCCGAAACTGGCCACGAAGGAACCGGCGGTGAGCCTTTCGATGCTGTCACCGTCGATATCGGTGCTGTCCGCGTCGAGCAGCGTCAGAATGCCGATCCGAGCCCCTGCTTCCTGGAGTTTTGTGGCGACGGCATGTGCGATGAGACCGCCGAAGGACCAGCCGAGCAGATGGTACGGGCCCTCCGGTTGCAGACGCCGGATTTCCTGCACGTAGCGCTCGGCGAAGTCGTCGATGCTGTCCGCGTGCGGTGCGCCGGACAGATCAGGGGCCTGCAGACCGTAGACAGGACGGCCGGGGCGCAGGGCGTCGGCCAGTCCGAGGTAGGTCCACGCCATGCCGGAGGACGGGTGGATGCAGAAGAGCGCGGGTTCGTCGCCGCCGAGCCGAATGGGCAGCACCACGTCCAGGCCCAGCCCCGGCGGTGAATCCTGTTGTGCGGCAGTGAGTGCGGCGCGCGCCTGTGCGGCCACATACCGCGATTCCGCCTCGGCGGCCGTGCCGGCCGCCGGGGTATCGGCGAACCAGGCCGCGGCGGTGAGTGTTTCGATCCACAGCCAGGCCAGGGCCGCGACCTTCGATCGTGGCACCAGCTTTTCGGGATAGCTGAAACTCGCCTGCAACCGGTCCCCGGCGACCACGGCATTGATCTCGATCTCGGCGGTGACCGGCACATCCGGGTTCTCCGTCGCGTGCAGATCCCCGAACTCGTCGGTGGGCAGCCAGCCGAGTCCCTCCAGCCCGGCCGGAATGTCGGCGGCGGCATAGCGACCTAGATAGTTGAAGCCGATGCGCCCCGGCAAGTGCTCCGGCAGCGCCCGCGCGGTCTCCTGATCGAGATAGCGCAGCAGGCTGAAGCCGATGCCCTTGTCCGGCACGGCGAGCAGCTGATGCTTGACCGCGCGAATCGCCTCGCCCATGGCGGGACCGCCCTGCAGCGCGTCGTCGATATCGATGCCCGGCAGCCGCAGTTCCACGGGATAGAGGCTGGTGAACCAGCCGATGGTGCGCGAGAGATCCGCGCCGGGCACGATCTCCTGCTGCCGCCCGTGGCCCTCCATGCGGATCAGCACCGAATCGTCATCGCTGCGAATGCGCCAGTGCCGCACCGCGAGGGCGAGGGTGGCCAGCAGCGCGTCCTCGACACTGCCGCCGAACAGGGCGGGCAGGGTGGTGAGCAGGGCGGTGGTGACCTCGGCGGGCGCTTCGACGTCGACGGCGCGCACGGTGCCGAGGAGGTCGATCGCGGGATCGAGTTCGCGGCGGCCGATCGGGGGATCGGGGGTGGTGGCGACCTCGCGCCAGTAGTCGAGTTCGGCGGTGCGGGTGGCGCTGTGGGCCTCCTCCCGCAGCGCGTGCGCCCAGCGGCGCATGGACGTGCCGATCTCCGGCAGCACGGGGGCCGCGCCGCCGGAGATCTGGGCCCAGGAGGCGATCAGATCCGGTATCAGGATGCGCCAGGACACACCATCTATTACGAGATGGTGGGCCACCAGGATCAATCGTCCGGAGCGACCGGTCGGTCCCGCCGGATCGAGCCATACCAGCTGCAGCATGACCCCGGCCGCCGGATCGAGCCGCTGCAGCGCCGAATCGAGTTCGGTCGCGGCGTACTCGCGCAGCTCACTGGTACCGGCGGCATCGAATTCCACCCGGTGCAGCAGTGCATCGACATCGACGGCCCCGGGTTCCCGGGTCCGCAGCCGCCACTCACCGTCCGCAGCACTGAGCTGGGCACGCAACATATCGTGGTGATCGACCACCGCGCCGACCGTGGCGACCAGCTGTTCACGTGTGATCCTCGCCGGCATCTCCAGTACGGCGGTCTGTGCGAACCGGCCGAAGTCACCGCCGCGCTCGATCATCCAGCGCATGATCGGCGTGAGCGGCATATCGCCGACACCCCCGCCCGGCAGCTCCTCGAGGACGACGGCCTCGCCCGCCGCATCGGCCAGTGCGGCCAGCGCGGCGACGGTGCGGTGCTCGAAGATCTGCAGCGGTGTGAGCTCCAGTCCGTGCAGTCGCGCCCGCGAGACCAGCTGGATGGCCAGAATGCTGTCCCCGCCGAGCGCGAAGAACGAATCGTGCACGCCGACCCGTTCGCGCCCGAGCAATTCCGCCACCAGCGCGACCAGCGTGGATTCGGTACCGGTGGTCGGCGCCCGGTATTCGGTCTCGGCCTCGAATACCGGCTGCGGCAAGGCTTTCCGATCGAGTTTGCCGACGGCATTGAGGGGGATGGCATCGAGCACCACGAAGGCCGACGGCACCATATAGCCGGGCAGCCGATCGGCGGCATGCGCGCGCACGGCGGCGATATCGAGCTCCGCATCGTGCGCGGGCAGCAGATAGGCGGCCAGTGCTGTGGCCCCGCCCGGTCCCGGAACCCCCAGCGTCACAGCGAATTCGACGTGGTCGGCGCGGGTCAGCACCGCGTCGATCTCACCGAGTTCGATGCGCTGGCCGCGCACCTTGACCTGGAAGTCGGTGCGGCCCAGATATTCCAGCCGGGGCGCGGTGAGCGCACCGATCCAGCGCACCAGATCGCCGGTGCGGTACATGCGTTCGCCCGGCTCGCCGTACGGGTCGGCGACAAAGCGGCCCGAGGTCAGGCCCGGGCGCGCATGGTAGCCGCGAGCCAGTGCGGGCCCCGCCAGGTAGAGCTCACCGGCCACACCCAGGGGTACCGGCCGCAGCCGTTCGTCGAGCACCACGGCGGCCGCACCGCGGATCGGGCGGCCGATGGTGACCTGCCGATCCGCCCGCAGCACATCCGAAGTTGTTGCCCAGATGGTGAATTCGGTCGGACCGTAGAGGTTCACCAGCATCCGGTCCGCCGCCCAGCGGGCGACAAGATCGGGTCCGATCGCCTCACCGGCGACGGCGAGCACGCGCACGCTCGGCACCGCGGCCGGATCCATGGTCGCCAGTGCGGAGGGTGTGATCACCAGGTGGGTGACCTGCTGTGTGGCAATGAGTTCCGCCAGCGCGTCACCACCGAACACCTCCGGCGGCGCGACCACGGCGGTACCGCCGGCGCCGAACGCCATGAGCGCCTCGAAGGCCGAGGCGTCGAAACTCGGTGAGGCGACCTGCAATACCCGTGACTTCGCATTGAGCCCGAGCATGTGGTGCTGGGCCCGCACCAGATCGGCGATCCCGCGATGCGAGACCGACACGCCCTTGGGCGTTCCGGTCGATCCGGAGGTGTAGATCAGCCAGGCGGGGTGATCCGGGTGTATCTCGCGATAGGTCTCTTCCCACGGCGCTTTCGCTCGTCCCGGAGTCGCGGGCTGATCCAGCTGCACCCAGCGAATGGTGTCGGGCAGCAGCGGCCGGTGCACGCTGGTGGTCAGTCCGAGCACCGCACCGGAGTCGGACAGCATGTGATCGATGCGATCGAGCGGATGGCGCGGGTCGATGGGCAGGAAGGCCGCACCGGTCCTGGCGATGGCCAGCAGTGCGATGAGCAGCTCCGCGCTGCGCGAAAGCGCCAGGGCCACCACGGTTTCCACATCGGCCCCGGCGGCCGTGAGCTGTTCTGCCAGCCGGTCGGCGGCGGCCTCGAGCTCGCCGTAGGTGGTGGTCCGCCCGTCGGCCACAATGGCCGGGCGATCGGGGTGGAAGGCCGAGGCGGTCGTGAGGATCTCGGCGAGCGTGCCGGTGCCGCCGGTGCGCGGCCCGCGCAGCGGCACCAGTGCGGCCCGTTCGGCCGTGGCCAGCAGATCGATATCGGAGATCCGGATATCGGGATCGGCGGTGATGGCGGTCAGCAGCTGCTCCCATCTCGCCACCAGCTGCGCGGCGGTGGCCGCCTCGAACATATCGGTGGCGTAGGTGAGGGTTCCGTCCAAACCGCCCGGTGCCGCACCGGGATTCGGGTCGCGCAGATCGAAGGTCAGATCGAACTGGGAGGTGTCCCGGTCGAACGGTTCCACCGTCACCCGCAGTCCCGGGAATTCCAGGGCGGGGGTGCTGAAGTTCTGCAGGGACAGCGAGACCTGGAAGAGCGGATGGTGTGCCGTGGAGCGCGGCGGATCCAGCACCTGCACCAGGCGTTCGAAGGGCACCTCGGCGTTCGCGAAGGCGTCCAGGTCCGAAGTCCGTACGGTGGACAGGAATTCGCGGAAGCCGCGTCCGGTGTCGACCGGTGTGCGCAGGGCGAGCGTATTGACGAACATGCCGACCAGATCGTCCAGTGCGGCCTCGCCGCGCCCCGCCACGGCGGTGCCGATGAGGACGTCCGGCGTGCCCGCGAGCCGTGAGAGCAGCACCGCCAGCGCGGCATGCACCACGATGAACAGGCTGGATTCGGTCTCGGCAGCCAAAGCCGTGAGGGCACTGTGCAATTCGGGACGGAGGGTGAAGGCCAGATCGGCGCTGCGCATGCTCTGCACCGCCGGTCGCGGCCGATCCGCGGGCAACTCCAGGGCGTCCGGCGTCGCGGCCAGCCGCTCCGACCAGTACCGGATCTGCTGTGCGGCAGCGGAGTCCGGGTCCTGCTCGTCGCCGAGCAGCTCGCGCTGCCAGATCGAGTAGTCCGCGTACTGCACCCGCAGCGGCGGCAGCGCGTGGTCCGCCCCGCTACTGCGCGCCAGGTACGCGGCCATGAGGTCGGTGGCCAGCGGCGCCATGGAGGTGCCGTCCGCGCTGACGTGGTGCACCACCAGCACCACCACATGTGTCTCGGACTCCGGCGTGATCCGGAAGAATCCGATGCGCAGCGGCGATTCCCGGGTCAGATCGAATCCGGCGCCGGTGACCGCCGCGATCCGATCGGCCAGTGCCGCACCGTCTTCGGTCTCGACGACGCGCAGTTCGGGCGCGGCCGACTCCGCGCCGACCACCACCTGCCGTGGTCCGTCGGCATCGGCCGGATAGATGGTGCGCAGCGTCTCGTGCCGGGTCACCACATCGATGACGGCCTGCCGCAGCGCCGGTACATCCAGTGCACCCGTGAGCCGCAGCGCGACGGAGATATTGTAGGCCGCCGACTCCGGATCCAACCGGTTCATCACCCACATGCGCTGTTGCGCAGGGGAGAGCGGAATCCGATCGGGCCGGATGCGGGCCGCCAGCACGGGCCGTCCCGTGCCGTCCCCGGCGGGCACCACCCGCGTCGAGAGCTGGGCGACGGTCGGTGCGTCGAACAGATCACGCAGCGCAATGGTCGCGCCCAGTGCGGAATTCACCCGCGCCACCACCCGGGTCGCGCTGAGCGAATTGCCGCCGAGTTCGAAGAAGGATCGATCGATACTGACCTTCTCCACTCCGAGCACCTCCGCGAACACCTCGGCGACCGCGGTCTCCACGGCGGTGCGCGGCGCCAGATACCGCTCCAGCAGACTCGCGAAATCCGGTGCGGGCAGGGCATTCCGGTCGAGTTTGCCGACCGGGGTGAGCGGCACCTCATCGAGTTCGATGAGGTAGCTCGGCACCATATATCCCGGCAGGGCCGCGGCGACGCGGGTGCGCAGCAGTTCGGTATCCAGATCGTGCTCGCCGAGTCCGACCACATAGGAGACCAGTACGGTCTGCCCGCCGGGCCCGGGGCAGCCGATGGTGGCGGCGTATTCGACCTCGTCGTCGGCGCTCAGCACCGCGTCGATCTCACCGAGTTCGATCCGCAGCCCGCGAATCTTGACCTGGAAGTCGCTGCGCCCCTGGTATTCCAGCTCGAGCCGGGTCTGCGCGCCGTGTTCGGTCTCTACCCACCGCACCATATCTCCGGTGCGGTACATGCGCGCTCCGGGAGGTCCGTACGGATTGGTCACGAAACGTGTTGCGGTGAGCGCGAATCGGTTGAAGTATCCGCGCGCGAGCGCCGGCCCGGTCAGATACAGCTCCCCGGTCGTGCCCACCGGCACCGGTCGCAGCCAGGTGTCGAGCACCATGGCCGCGGCCCCGCGAATGGGCGTGCCGATGGTGATGGACTCCCCGCTCCGGAGTTCGCCGGGCCCGGTGGCCCAAATGCTGAATTCCGTTGGCCCGTAGAGGTTCACCATGCGCCGGCCCGGCGCCCAGGCCGCCACCAGCTCCGGTCCGGCCGCCTCGCCCGCCACCGTCAGATTCCGCAGATCGCTCAGTCCGGCCGGATTCATCGTGGCCAGCACCGACGGTGTGATGACCGCATGGGTCACCCGCTCGGTCCGCAGCAGCTCTTCGAGTTCGGGGCCGCCGTACACATCCGGCGGCGAGATGACCAGCCGCCCGCCCATGCCGTGCGCCATGAGCATTTCGTGCACCGAGGCGTCGAAGCTGGGGGAGGCCACCTGCAGCGTGCTGCACTCTTCGTTCAGATCGAGGAAGGTCTCCTGCGAGGACACCAGATTGGCCAGACCGCGATGGCTGAGCAGGACGGCCTTGGGTTTACCGGTGGAGCCGGAGGTGTAGATGAGATAGGCGATCTGGTCCAGATCGATGGGCCCGCCGCGCTCCGCATCGGTGATGGGCGCGTCCGAAACCGTCATGACCCGGCGAATGGTGTTGAGATCGTCCAGCAGCAGCCAGTCGATACTGCCCGGCAGTGTTTCACCGACCGAGCACACCGTCACCCCGATCGGTGCGCGCGAATCGGTGAGAATGTGCTCGATGCGCTCCACCGGATAGTTGGGATCCAGCGGCAGGAACGCCGCCCCGGTCTTGGCCAGCGCCCATACCGCGACCACCGATTCCACCGAGCGGGTCAGCGCCAGCACCACGAAGACCTCGCGGCCGACACCGCGGCGCAGCAGCATGCGGGCGAAGCGATTGGACCAGGCGTCGAGATCGCGGTAGGTCATGGTGAGGGTGCCGGAGCTGAGGGCGATCCCGTCCGGCGCGACTCGCGCTCCGGCGCCGAGGATTTCGGCCAGCGTGCGCATGGGCACCGGTCCGGCGCCGCGCACCGGAAGCAGGGCCCGCCGCTCGGCGGGATCGCAGTGCTGCAATTGCGCCACCCGCAGTCCGGGCCGGTCCGCGATCTGCCCGAGCAATTGCGCGAAGCGCTCCAGCAGTCGCCGCGCCTGCGCCTCGGGCAGCTGAGCGGTCATGAACTTCACGGTGAGCTGCAGACTTTCGGCGCCGTCCGGTGCGCGCTGCGGAATCACCATGAGATTGAGCGGATAGGGCGTGGCATCGGTACCGGAGACGTCCAGGATGCGCATACCGGCGATATCGAGCGCCTGGGACAGGGTCTCACGATCGATCGGGTAGGACTCGAAAACGGTGAGGGTGTCGAAGAGTTCGGACAATCCGATCGCCTGATGAATGGCGGCCAGCCCGACATGCTGATGGTCGAGCAGCCGGGTCTGCTCCGATTGCACCCGGGCCAGCAGTTCGGCCACCCGTTCGGCGGGATCTAAGCGCACGCGCACCGGCAGGGTATTGATGAAGAGCCCGACCATCTCCTCGATACCGGCCAGCTGCGGCGGCCGCCCGGACACGGTCCCGCCGAACACCACATCGGTGCGCCCGGTGACCATAGCCAGCAGCAGCGCCCAGGCGGACTGCACCGCCGTGTTCACGGTCGCACCGGCCGCTCGCACGGTCGTCTCCAGCCGTGCCAGCGCCTCCGGACCGAAATCGACTGTCACCATGCCGGATTCGGTACTGGAGATCTCCGCCAGGGACGGGACGGCGCGGGTCGGGGAATCCACGCCCGCGAGGGCCTCGGTCCACGCGGCCAGGGAGGCGGCCTCATCCTGCTCGCCCAGCCAGGCCAGGAATTCGCGGTACGAATGCGCGGGCGCGGCGGTGAGTTCGTGCCCGGTGACCGCGGCGAGGTATCCGGCCAGCAGCTCGCGCACCACCAATGGCGTGGACCAGCCGTCCAGCACCAGATGGTGATTGGTCATGAGCAGCGTGTACGCCTCGGCATCGGTGCGAATCAGGCTCAGCCGCAGCAGCGGCGGGCGCGCGAGATCGAACCTGGTGCCGGCATCGACGGCGATCAGGCGCGTCAACTCGCGCTGTCGCTCGTCGGCGTCCTCGATATCGGTGAGATCGACTTGCTGCCAGGGTATTTCGGCGGCACCGACCACCAGCTGGCGCGGTCCCGCCGCCGTTTCGGCGAAGGCCACCCGCAGCACCTCGTGCCGATCGAGAATGCTCTGCGCCGCATTCCGCAGCCGCACCGCGTCCACCCGGCCCGCCAGCGACAGCTGGGTCTGCACCGTATAGCCGTCGGCGGTATCGGTGTCGTACCGGGCATGGAACAGCAGCCCGTACTGCAGCGGCGACAGCGGCCACACATCGGTGAGCTGCGGATAGTCGCGCTCCCACACCTCGAGGTGCGGCTGCGTCACGGTGACGAGCGGGAAGTCCGACGGGGTGTGCCCGCCCGCGCCGGCCCGGCGGGCATGGGTGGTGAGCGCGGTCAATGCCGCCGCCCACAGTGCGGCGAAGTCGCGGACCTGAGTTTCGGTGACCAGTCGCGCGGCGTAGGCCCAGGTGATTTCCAATCCGGCGTCGGTGTGGAAGGCATTGATATCGACGGCCGCCGCGAGGGGTGCGTGATCGTCGTGGGTCGCCGCGAAACGGCGTGGCAGCCACGGTGTTCCGCCGCCCTCCTCGGTGCTGCCCGCCCCGGTGCGCCCCAGATAGTTGAAGCTGAGCTGCGGAACGGGCGCGGCCGCCAGCTCGGCGGCCGTCTCGGGATTCAGATAGCGCAGCATGCCGTATCCGACGCCCTTGTCGGGGATGGCTCGCAGCTGCTCTTTGACGGCCTTGAGCGCTGCTCCGGCGGCGGGACCGCCACGGAACGCCTCGTCGAGATCGATCCCGCCGAGATCCAGTGCGACCGGATACACGCTGGTGAACCAGCCGACGGTGCGGGAGATATCGGCTCCGGGCAGAATCGATTCCTCGCGGCCGTGGCCCTCGAGTGTGAGCAGGGTGCGGTGGCTCCTGCGCCATCTGCCCACCGCGAGGGCGAGAGCGGTGAGCAGTGCGTCATCGGCGCCGCAGTGGAAGCGCTCGGGAATGAGTTCCAGTGCCGCCGAGGTTATTTCGGCATCGATGGTGGTGCGCAGCTGCTCCATGGTGGCGGCGGTGTCGTGCGCGGGATCCAGTGCCCGCGCACCCAGCGCCGGATCGGGTGTCGCCAGAATCTCCTGCCACAGCGGCAATTCCGATACCCGCTCGGCGGCCTGCTCCTGCTGCGCGTGCGCCCAGCGCCGGAAGGAGGTGCCGATCGGCGCCAGTATGCCGCCGGAGCAGGCGGTCACCAAGTCGGGCAGCAGAATTCGCCAGGACACGCCATCGGTGACCAGATGATGCAGCACGATCCACAGCAGCGGATCGCGGTCCTCCCGCTCGAGGAGCACGAACCGGGCCACCACCCCGGCGGACGGATCGAGCAGATCCGCGGCGCGCTGCAATTCGACTTCCCCATCGCTATCGGCGGGTGCGCGAACCACCTCGATGAGCGCACCGGCCTCCACCGAACCGGGCTTGTCCACGAGCCATTCCCATTCGGACCCGGCCTGCTGGGTCAGCGTGCTGCGCAAGAGATCATGCCGGTCGAGCAGGGCCTGCACGGCCGCTCGCAGCTGGGACCGGTCGATATCGCGCGGCAGTCCGAGGAGCACCGCCTGGGCGAAGCGCGGCCAGCTGTCACCCTGATCGAGCATGGCGGCCACGATCGGAGTCAGCGGCACCCGGCCGATACCGCCTCCGGGCAGCTCCTGCACGACCGGCGCGGTCGCGTCCGTGGCCGCTCTGGCGAGCGCGGCAACCGTCTTGTGCTCGAAGACATCTCGCGCCCGCAGCCCCAATCCGGCGGCCTTGGCGCGCGCCACCAGCTGAATGGCGACAATGCTGTCGCCGCCGAGGGCGAAGAAATTATCGTCCGCGCCGATGGCGTCGGTACCGAGCACCTCGGCGAAAATCGCTGCGAGCGTGCGCTCCCGCTCGCCCTCGGGTGCGCGGCCGGTGCGGGTGCGCGCGCCGAATTCCGGCTGCGGCAGCGCCCGCCGATCCACCTTGCCGGCCGGGGTGAGCGGCAGCGTGTCCAGGACCATGACCACCGACGGCACCATATGCGACGGGAGCTGCTGGGCCACAGTCGCTTTCACCGCCTCCGCATCGACGATCGCCTCCGGTGCGGGCAGCACGTACGACACCAGCGCGATGGCTCCGCCCGGTGTGGTCGCGCCCACCGTGATGGCGGTCGCCACTCCGGCGTGCTGCGCGACCGCGGCATCCACCTCGCCCAGTTCGATACGGAACCCGCGCACCTTCACCTGGGTATCGCCGCGCCCCGCGAACTCGAGCTCGAAGCGCCCGCTTCGCCGCCGCCACCGCACCAGATCTCCGGTGCGATACATGCGCTCACCGGCGACGAAGGGATTCGCAACGAACCGCTCGGCGGTGAATCGGATGCGCTGGTGGTAACCGCGCGCCAATCCGGCGCCGCTCAAATACAACTCACCCGTGACTCCGGGCGGCACCGGCCGCAGCCAGGGGTCGAGGACAACCGCGCCGACCCCGCGGGCGGGTGCGCCGATGGTGATCGGTTCACCCGGTGTCAGCGGCGCGCTGAGCGTCGCGGTCACGGTGGTCTCGGTCGGTCCGTAGCCATTGAGCACCGCGCGCCCGGCCCAGCGCGCGGGCAGCTCCGGCGGGCAGGAATCGCCGCCGACGACCAGGGTCCGCAATCGCGGCAGCGTCGCCACCTCGAGTGAACCCGCCACGGCCGGAGTCACATTCAAATGTGTGACCTCCAGCGCGCGCAGTACGCGCGCCAACTCCTCACCGGCGTAGGCTGCGGGCGGCACCACCGCCACGGTCGCTCCCACCGCGAAGGCGACCAGCAGCTCCTCCACCGAAATATCGAAACTCGGCGAAACGGCATGTGCCATCACCGCATCCGAGCGCACGCCGAAGGCGGTGCCGGAACCGGTCACCAGATTCGACAGTCCGCGGTGCGTCACCCCGACGCCCTTGGGCAGTCCGGTGGAACCGGAGGTGTAGATGAGATAGGCGAGCTGGTCGATCCGCACCGGTGCGAGCCGGTCGGCATCGGTGACCGGACCGGAATCGACTGCGGCGAGCGCCGTTTCGGCGGCGTCGTCATCGATGACCAGCCATTGCACCCGGTCCGGCAGGGCTCCGCGGGCCGCGGCCACCGTCACTCCGGCCACCACCCGGCTGTCGGTGATCATGTGCTCGATGCGATCGGTGGGATATCCGGGATCGATGGGTACGAAGGCCGCACCGGTCCGCGCCACCGCGCACATGGCCAGCACCGACTCCGCCGAACGCGGGATCGAGATGGCCACGGCCCGTTCGGGTCCCGCCCCCGCGGCGATGAGCACTCGGGCCAGCCGATTGCTGTACTCGCTGACCTCCCGGTAGGTGAAGGCGGTCCCGTCGGCTCGCATGGCGATCGCGGACGGATCGACCTGCGCTCCGGCGTCGAGAATATGGGGCAGGGTGTGCGCCCGGGTACCGATCCGGCCCTGCGCGGGCACCAAGTCCCGGCGTTCCGCCGCGGACAGCGCGGTGACCCCGGCCAGCGGCGTGCTCTGCCCGCCCGCCAGGAATCGGTGCAGGAACTCCAGGAACCGCGCGTGCAGCGTGGCCAGTTCGGTGGCGTCGTAGCGATTCGGATTGGCCTGGAAGTCGATATGGGTCTGCTCCCCGCCGGTGCCGGGATAGACATTGACGAACAGATCGTCGATGAGGCCCGATGTCAGCACATGCAGCTGCCCGGTCACCCCGCCCAGCCGGATGCGGGTATCGGCCAGCATGAGATTCACCGTCGGACCGAAGCCGGCGATCTCGTCCATGGCCCAGCCCAGATCGCGGATGATGTCTTCCTGCCGGTACCGCTGCCGCCGCAGTGCGGCCACCAGTTCACCCTGGGTGGCCCGGATCAGCGCGCCCACGGTGGCGCCCGGCTGCGGATGCAGGCGCAGCGGCACCACATTGGCGACCATGCCGCCGGAGCGGCGCAGGGCGGCGGTGGTGCGGCCGGAGACCGGCAGGCTCAGCACGATTTCGCCGCTGCCGGTCATGGCGCCGACAAACGCGGCGAAGGCCGCCACCACCACGGGTGCGGGACTGGTGGACAGTTCGGCGGTGACGGCCTCGAGCGCGGCGGCGGTCTCCGCGGGCAGTGCGCCGCTGAGCAGTCGGGGATGGGCGTCGACCGCTCCCGCACGACCGCCGAGCTGCCGCGGTTCGGCCATACCGTCCAGATGCTGCTTCCAGTACTCCCGATCCGCGCCGAGCTTGTCCGAATTCCGGTAGGCGACATCGGCTTCCACTATGTGCTGCAGTGGTTCGGCCTTGCCCTCGGGTACTTCCCGCCCGGCGGCGATGGCGTTGTAGAGCTCGGAGGTGCGCTGCAGCATGGTGAGTGCGCCGACGCCGTCGAGCAGGATGTGATGCAGCCGCGAGTACCAGAACCAGCGCTCTTCGGCCAGCCGCAGCATGGCCACGGTGCACAGCCGGTCCCGGGTGAGGTCCAGCGGTGCGGTGTATTCCGCCCGCATCCACGCCTGCGCGGCGGCGTCCGGATCGGGCGCATCGCTCAGATCGACGGTGAGAATGCGATCGTCGAGGGTGGTATCGACGAGTTGCCATGGCAGTTCGTCGATTTCGATGAGACGCAGATAGCCGGTGCCGAACTCCCGCCCCGCCTGCCGGGCCACCCGGCCGAGCAGGTCCACATCGACCGGGCCGATGAACTCGACGTACTGGGCGATGGAGATGGGGGTGTCACGGGCCAGCTGCTGGGCGAACCAGATGCCACGTTGTGCAGCGGACAGAGCGAAGGCTGAGGTGGCAGAGCTGGAAGCCATGAAACATCCTGCGGGCTGGGGAGATTCGGCAGATCAGGCGGCGGCCGGAAGTGCCGGATGGAGCTCCGCGGCGGTGAGGGGCGCGTCGGAACCGGTCAGGTACTGCACCAGCGTGGAGCGATCGTCGAGCACCAGCCAGCGGCCGGTATCGATAGTGTGCTCCATGCCGGCCTTGGTGGTGATGCCGAAATCGGCCCGCGAGGCGGTGGTTTCGGTGGTGCGGGTCGCCGGGGTGGCGCCGGTCTTGATGATGGCCAGCCGGGCCACGATCGACTCCAGCTGCGGGGTGTGCACGATGGCGACGTGATCGCCGGGGCGGACGCCGCGGCGCACGAGCATACGAGCCAGGCGATTGCTCCAGCTGTCCAGTTCGGCCTGGGTCAGTTCGGAATCGGTGGTGGTGGCGGGCGATTCGA
Organism: Nocardia sp. NBC_01327; assembly: GCF_035958815.1. NCBI lineage: Bacteria > Bacillati > Actinomycetota > Actinomycetes > Mycobacteriales > Nocardiaceae > Nocardia > Nocardia sp. NBC_01327. Next base: position 2,923,158 of record NZ_CP108383.1, read on the forward strand.
CCGGCTTGCACATCGGTAATCATCCTCTCGGAGCTGCGGCTGCGTGGTGCTGTTGGCTATGTATCCAACTGTCGCCGCATTCGGCCGCCCCCGACAGCAACCTCAGTGCTGTCGATCACCGCTCCGAGGGGGGTGAGGTGTACACCCTGGGGTGGGTGGTGGCGCGGTTACTCCAGGTCACGCATGGTGTCGGAGATCATGTCGATGGAATCGCGCGGGCTCAGGGCCATGGCCCGCAGCTGATCGAACATGACACCGTAGCGGCGGACCTCGGGATGCCCCTCGATCAGTTCGTCGCTCGCGATGCCCTCCACGTACACCAGCTCCGGATCGGCGGGATCCGGAAAGTCCAGCAGCGTAAAGGATCCGAGCATGCCGGGGTGCGCGCCGGCGTCGAAGGGGAGGATCTGCAGGATCACATTCCGCTTCTCGGTGTGGTAGCGCAGCCGCTCGAACTGCTCCCGCATCACCTCCTTGCCGCCCACCAGTCGCCGGATGACGGCCTCGTCCAGCACCACCCACAGCTCCAGCGGATCATCCTTGGTGAGCACCCAGGATCGTTCCTCGCGCGCTCGAATGCGTTGCTCCACCACCTGATCGGAGATCTTGGGCATGGTGGTCTGGTAGACGGCGGTGGCGTAGGCGGCGGTCTGCAGCAGGCCGGGGACGTACGAGGCCTGGAAGAACCGCGCCGAGAGCGCCTCGGCCTCGAAATTGATGTACGCGCCGTAGACCTCGGACACCGCGTCCTCGAAGGACCTGGCCATACCGGGCTTGAGCGCGTCCACCAGCAACTGCAAGGCATCTGAACGCTGGGGCTCGGGAATCTCGTAGAGCTCCAGCATGGCCGTCAGGGTGCGGCGCTGTGGCCTGGCCTGTGCGGTCTCGATGCGGTACAGGGTGGTGACGTTGATACCGGTTTTGGCGCTGACCACCTCTTTGCTGAGTCCGGCTGTTTCACGCATCTCGTGAAGCATCGCCGCGAGTCTGCGCAAACGGACAGTAAGCACAGTTCGCTTGCCCGCCATGACAACCCTTTCGTCTTGCGCACTAGCAAGAACGCACTGTTGCGTTCTTGCATTTGTAAGAGCATGATTCGGCTAGCCTATTCGTGAACAACCGATCCGATGACCGGTATAGCTGATTTCGGAGACCAATCATGTTGGTGCGATTAGTGATGCTGTCAGGTACGTGTGGGGCGAGCCGATGACCATGTCGATAGCCGGCGTTCTGCCGACTGCCCCGCAATTGCTCTGCGCCTTCCAGGGGCGGCGATTTCAAGATCGAGTTCTGCTCCGGTCCGCGCACGCTCTCGCCGAACTGCACGAACGCCGAGCCGAGATCGGGGATTCCATGCTTGTTGCCGAGATCGATTGCCGGCGCATCGAACTCGTCGACGATATCAATGACTGGGTGGAACAGGAACTGCCACAGCACCGCAGCGGCGCCCTGCTGCACACAGAGAGTCTGGGGGCGGTCGTCGACCGCATGGCCAGGAGCTGGGTAGAAGCCAATCAGGTGATCGATCACGACGGTGCGGGCAGCGATAACACCCATAAACACTGGTACCATCTGGCCGAGTTGGTCGACGGTTACACTGATCTCGTAATCGACGTGGCCGGAGGCCGCCGCCGTTTACCAGAACAGTGATTCCAAATGCATTGACACAATTAATGCATTGGTACGGAGCCATTGTCACCAGCGGTGACGTCAACAGCCGTTCAGACGTCGCCCGCCATTAGACGGCGGGCGCAACGGGGCGCCCCGCCCGGTGTGCCGCGTGGTCGACTGGCGCGGCACACCCGCTCCGCCTCTTGTCTGTCATCCACTTCTTTGCCATCCACGATGTCGCTTTCCCTCCATGCCCGAGCTGACTTCGCGAAATTGCGAGTGAAATCAGGCATTTCACATTAAATGGACGGAGTTCGATCATGAATGCCGGAGAGACCACGGCTGATGCGCTGTACGACCAGGCGGCGGGCGGCGCCTTCCGCATGGATACGGCGCTCGCCCGCAAGTGTGCCGCAACCTTCTTGCGATTCGCCGATGCGCTGGACCCCCCACTGGACCACTCCCGCCGAATCCACACCCTCAGTGGCTTCGGCTCCTTCGATTCGTCCCGTCAACTACAGCACGGCTTCGAATCCAAAGCGGCAGAGTTGACCGAAACCCTTACCACCCTGCGCGATTCGGCCCTCCACCTGGCCGCCGCCCACCTCCTCGCCGCCGGCCTCATCCAGACCTCCGACGACACCCACGCCCGCACCCTCCTGGCGACCGCCGCGGGCCTGTAAAAACTTCAGGCCGATCCCTCCCTGAAGAAATAGCCGGACCGGTGCCGACCCTTCGGCACCGGTCCAGCTGCATTGCACTACACCCATTTCGCGGCCCGCGCGGCCGAGTCTCAGCGCAGGGCTGCGCGGCCGCGGAGGCGGCCGAGGATGATCAGGGCGATGAGGGTTACCGCTACCAGGAGGGTGGTGCTGGCGGCGGCGTTGAAGACCTCGCCGCGGTCGGTGGCGGCGAAGATGCTGACGGGGAGGGTTTTCCAGGTGGCGGGGTAGACCATGATGGTGGCGCCCAGTTCGCCCATGGAGAGGGCTACGGCCAGGCCTGCGGCCGCGCCCAGGGCGGGGAGGAGGAGGGGGAGGGTGATGCGGAAGAGGACTCGGGCGGGGCCGGCGCCGAGGGATTCGGCAGCTTGCTGGTAGCCGGGGTCGAGGCGGTCCAGGGCGGCGGAGACGCCGCTGAAGGCGTAGGCCAGGACCAGGACCGTATGGGCCAGGATGACAATCCATTTGGTGCCGCCCAGGAGCAGGGGGCGCTCGTTGAAGGCGATGAGCACGCCCAGGCCGATGGCTACCGAGGGCACGGCCACGGGGACGTGGAAGACCGCATCGGTGCTGCGGCGCAACCACTGTGGGGCCTCGCGGGAGGCCAGAGCCGCCCAGGTGCCCAGCACCAGGGCGAGAAGTCCGGCCAGCAGTGCGGTCTGCAGGCTGACCGACAGGCTGGCCGATTCCTCGCCCGAGAGCACATGATCGAAATTCGCGAAGCCGAGATGCGATGGCAGCGGGCCGGTCCAGCGCCCGGCCAGCGCGGCGGCCACCACGGTGGCGATGGGCGCCACGAAGACGACGATCACAACCAGGGCGAAGACGCCCAGTACCGCGAGACGTCCGCGGCGAGTCCACACCAGCATGGTCAGCTCTCCTGTCGGGTACTGGTCAGGCGGGCGAAGAGCAGGCGGTAGCCGAGGTACAGCGTCAGCGACAGCAGCACCTGCACCGAGGCCAGCACGGCCGCGCCGGGAAGATCGAAGGTGACGATGCCGCGCGTGTAGATGAGCGCGGGCAGCGTGATGACACCCTTGGCGCCGGTGAAGAGCACGATGCCGAATTCATTGAGCGTCAACAGCAGTACCAGGCTCCCGCCCGCGGCGAGTGCGGGCCACGCCTCCGGCAGCACCACCTGGCGCAGCACCCGCCAGGGTGTCGCGCCGAGGCTGGAGGCCACATCCAGCTGCTCCCGGGGCAGCTGCGCGAACGCCGCCAGCAGCGGACGCACCACGAACGGGGTGAAGAAGGTGATCTCGGCGAAGATGACGCCCCACGGCGTGGACAGGAAGTTCAGCGCCGGTTCACCACTGCCGGTGAGCTTTTCGATCAACGCGTTGACCGCGCCCGCCGTCCCGTACAGGAAGGTGAAGGCGAGCGTCACCAGGAACGACGGTAGTGTCAGCACAGTATCGATGAGACGTCCCACCAGCTGCGAACCCGGAAACGGGATGAAGGCCAGCACGATTGCCAGGAACGTGCCCAGCAGCAGGCATCCGATGGTCGAGGACACCGCGATGGTGACCGTGCGCCACAGCGCATTTCGCACCGACTGCTCGGCCAGCACGCTCGTCCAGGTGCCGGCGCCGCGCCCGCCGTCCTTGGTGGTGGTGGATTCCCACAGCACGCGCATGATCGGATAGACGGCCATGAACAGCACCACCAGCACCGGCGGCAGCGTCCACAGGATCGGCCGCAGCGAGCGCCGCGGTGCGGGGGACTCCGCAGGGGCGGCGGGAGTTTCGAGTACAGCGGTCACGCCTGACTCCTATCGCGTGCGGCGGCGACTCCGGCGAAAAGTTCGGACCACACGTCCCCCCTCACGGGACGCGTGGCCGTAGTCGAACGACGGTCACGTGCTGGCGGGCCGGCACCCTCCAGGTCGTTCGAGTCAAAGGGCCGACGGCGCGGCAGTGCGCTCGAGTTCATGCGCGCACCCCGGAATCAGCTGCGGCAGAGCCGGTTCCGATGGCGGGCGGAATCAGCACACCTGCCGGGTCGGGGAAGCGCACGCCCACCGCATCACCGGCGGCCAGCTCGGTATGCCCGGGAACCTCGGCGGTGAACTCGACCGGAATACCGGCGACGGTGAGATGCAGGCGGGTGACCGCACCCTTCCAGACGGCGGCGTTCACGGTGCCGTGCAAGGCATCCCGCTCGGTGAGCGCGACGATCTTCACGGTGTGCGGGCGTACACACAGCTGCGCATCGGCATTGGGCACCCAGTCCGGACGGCCGACAGCCGGCTGCGGCGCTTCCGCCTGCAGCGTGTGCTCGCCGACGGTGACCAGGGCCGCCGTACCGGCGACGTGCCGCACGGTGCAGGGCAGCAGATTCGCGCCGCCCAGGAAGGATGCGGTGAAATCGGTGGAAGGCTGCTGCCACAGCTTGTGCGCGGTATCGATATCGACCAGTCGCGCATCGCGCATGACGGCGATCCGGTCGGCCAGCGCGAGCGCCTCCGCCTGATCGTGGGTGACATACAGCATCGCCGTGTCCGGCAGGGCCTTTCGCAGCTCCTGCAGCTCACCCAGCATGGATTGGCGCAGCTGCGCGTCCAGCGCGGCGAGCGGCTCGTCGAGAAGCAGCACCTTGGGCCGGATGGCCAGCGCCCGGGCGATCGCCACCCGCTGCTGCTGCCCGCCGGACAGCTCCCGCGGCAGCCGTTTGGCATAGGAACCCATGCCGACCATCTCGAGCGCCTCGGTCACCCGCGCCGCGATCTCGTTGCGCGGCACATGATGTGCCTTGAGCCCGAAGGCCACATTGTCGTGCACCCGCATATGCGGGAAGAGCGCATAGGACTGCACCACCACTCCGATACCGCGCTTGGCGGGGGAGAGGTCGGTGACATCACGGCCGCCCAGTCGCACCGCGCCCGAGGTCGGCCGGACGAAGCCGGCCAGGGCCTTGAGCGCGGTGGACTTGCCGGAACCGCTGGGGCCGAGCAGGGCAACCGTTTCTCCCGCGGCGACGCGCAGGTTGAAATCGGCGAGTGCGACGGTGGTTTTACGGCCGCGGCCGTAGGTCACACCGACCCGGTCGAACACGATGGCCGGTTCGATGGCGGCGGCATTCGCCACGGTGGATGTCGTCAACGCGGAAGACATGGTTGCTGCTCCTGGGGTTGATTCAGTTAGCTGCCGGTGGCCTTCGAGTACGCGGCGACATCGGCATCGAGGGAGTCGAGGACCGCGGTCCAATCCGGGTGCAGGACAGTCACATTGCGGACGACCGAGGCCGGGTTCACGGTGCCGGCGGCGGCCGGGGCGGCCTGGATGTCGGTGCGGGCCGAGACGGCCATGGCATCGGGCAGGGTCTTCTGCGTGTCAGCGGACAGCAGGAAGTCCATCAGCTTCTTGGCGCCGTCGGAATGCGGTGCGCCCTTGGCCAGACCCATCAGGTACGGCAGCGCGACGGTGCTCTGCTTACCGTCGGCGGTGGCCGGGAAGAAGACGTTGAACTTGGAGCTGTTGTCCTTGATGGTCGCCAGGTTCATCTGCACATCGCCATTGGCGACCAGCAGCTCACCCTTGTCGACCTTCGCCTGCAGCTTGCCGGTGGAGGAGGACGGGCCGACATTGTTGGCCTGCAGCTTGGTCAGGTAGTCCAGCGCGCCCTGCTTGCCGTAGAGCTGCTGCAGCAGGATCAGCACCGCGGTGCCGTCACCGGCCTGGCCGGGGGTGGAGTACTGGACCTTGCCCTTGTAATCGGGCTTGAGCAGATCGTCCCAGGTCACATTGGTGGCATTGACCGAGGGGTTGGCGATGAAGCAGAGGTAGTTGCCGGCCAGCGTGACCCACTGACCATTGGCGTCCTTATCGGCCGCGCCGAAGGCGGCGAGGTCGACGCCGCTGTTCTGCAGCAGTCCCGACTTCTCGGCCTTCTGCATGAACGGCGGCAGCGTGACGATGAGGTCGGCCTGCGGGTTGGACTGTTCCTTCTCGACCCGGTTGACGACCTCGCCGGAACCGGCCTCGACCAGATTGACCGCGATACCGGTCTGGTCCTTGAACTTCGCGAACTGGGTCTTGTACCAGTCGCCGACACCGTCGGCGGAGTAGACGGTGACCGTCTTGCCACCGCTGGAGTCGCTGCCGGTGCCGCCGCAGGCGGTGAGGCTGAACGCGACCGCGGTGGCGGAGGTGAGGATCAGAGCGGTACGGGCGATGGTGCGTGCGAGGCGGTTGTTCGTATTACGCACGGTGACTGCACTTTCGGTAAATGGACAGAGCCAGTTCGTGGGACGGGTCGATCGAAGGGGTGGGACTGTGTTATTCACTGCATCCGCCGCCCGGTGCGGAATCGCCTCGGGCGGCGGAAACTCAAGCGCGTTCGGCCAGCAGGAGCTGCGCGAACTCGGTGACCGACGGCACCACATGGGTGGCGCCCGCGGCCCGCAACTGCTCCTCGTCGTGCGCGCCGGTCAGCGTGCCCGCGACGATCCGGGAGCCGGCGGCCAGGCCGGTGGCGATATCGCTGGTCGTATCGCCCAGCACCGCAACACGATCCACCGCATCGATGCCCAGTCGCAGCAGGGCGGTGAGCACCATGTCCGGATAGGGGCGGCCGCGACCGGCATCGGAGGGAGCCAGGGTCAGGTCGGCGATATCGTTCCAGCCCAGGGCGTTCAGCAGTTTGTCCTGGGTGCCGCGGCTGAAGCCGGTGGTCAGCGCCACCTTGATGCCCGCGGCGCGCAGTGCCGAAATGGCTTCGGCCGCACCGGCAATCGGGGTCACACCCGCATCGGCGAATTCGGAGTACGCGGTCTCGAAGGCGATATTGGCCTGCTGCGCACGCTCCTCGTCACCGAGGATGGCGCGAAAGACGGTGATCTTGGACTGACCCATGGTGTCGATCACGTACTGCCGGGCGGCTTCGCGCTCCGGACCCTCGAGCGCAATGCCCGCGGAGGTCGCGGCCTGCTCGAAGGCGCGGATGACCAGGCCGTCGTCTTCGACGGTGGTGCCCGCCATATCCAGCACCGCGAGGTCGATCTGCTTGTCGGACAAGGAATTTCCTTACAGTTGACGGAAGTTCAGAGATTGAGCAGGTCGGCGGTCTCTTCGCCGATCGCGGGGCCGAGGGTCATACCGCGCCCACCCGGACCGGTGATCACCCAGACGTTCTCGTCGGCCTGCGCGCGGGTCACGATGGTGCCCGGATCGATGGACTGGCTGTAGACGCCCGCCCAGCGCCGCACGACCTGCGGCAGTTTGCGGCCGAGCAGCTCCTCCGCCACGGCGGTGAGGTGCTCGTAGGGGGCCTCGTCCACATCGAAGGCGAACGGTTCGTCGTATTCGTGGGTGTCACCGATGGTGAGCCCACCGTGCAGGCGCTGCACGCACAGCAGCTGCATCTTGTGCTGTGCGGCCGTGAAGGGCTGCGCCTCTTCACGATTGAGCCGATCCAGCTCCGCGCCGGCGAAGGCCGGGTAGTAGCGGAAGCTGTCGCCGTCGGCCACGGCGGTGGTGAGCGGTTCGCCGAGCGGAGCGGTCTGCATCATCTGCAGCCGCACCCGGCGCACCGGAATATCGCCGACCAGTTCCCGGGTGAGGCCGGTGTGCGCCGCGCCCGGGCAGACCAGCACCAGATCACCCTCGTGGCGGCGACCGCGATCGTCCACCACGGCGGAGCCGGTGACGGTGCGCGCCTCGGTGCCGGCGAAGAAGGTGTAGCGCCCGGTGGCCTCCATATAGCGGCGCAGTGCGGGCAGCGCCTGCCGGGACTCCACCGCGGCATCGGTCGAACAGTGCAGTCCGGCAAGGAATTTGCCGCGCAGGGCCGGGTTGACGGCGCGTACGCGCTCCGCGTCCAGCAGTTCGAAACCGCGCTCGGTGGCCGAGGAGTCGCGCATGGCGGCCTCGGCCACGGCCAGTTCGGTTTCGGTGCGCACCAGGGTGATCGAGCCCGCGGGCCGGAAGCCCACGCCCGGCACCTTGCCGCCGATCTCCTCCCACAGTTGCCGGGAGCGGAGTGTGATCTCCAATTCGCTGGTGCTGCGCCCGGATACCCACACCAGACCGAAGTTGCGGACGGTGGCGCCGCGCGCCTCCGCCTCCCGCTCCAGCTGGACCACTTCGTGGCCGCGTCCGATAGCGGCCAGGGCGTGGGCGGTGCCGATAATGCCGCCGCCGATGATGACCAATCGCATGCGACCTATCGTGGCCAATGGTCTAGACCTACGGGTGTTTCGTGTGCAAACGCTAGGTTAACAATTGGTATAGACCAATCGTGGGTATGCTTTGGGGCATGGACACGACGGAAGTCGCCTTCTCCGCCGCCGAGGCGCGCATCCCGAAGTCGTACCGGGTGCGCACCGAGCTGGAGTCGCTACTGGGCGAACTGAACGAGGGCGATCCGCTGCCCTCGGAGCGCGATCTGGCGCTGCGCTGCGGGGTGGCGCGCGAGACCGTGCGGCAGGCGCTGCGGGAGTTGCTGGTGGAGGGTCGTATTCGCCGCCAAGGTCGCGGCACGGTGGTCTCGCGCCCGAAGATGGTGCAGCCCTTGACTCTTCGGTCCTATACCGAAGGCGCGCTGAAGTTCGGCCGCGCCCCCGGCCGCCTGCTGGTCGAATGGACCGATATCCCCGCGGATCCCGATACGGCGCAAGATCTGGCCATCGCTCCCGGAACCCCCGTCATGCATCTGGAGCGAATCCTGCTGGCCGACGGTGAACGCATCGGGCTCGAGAGCACCTTCATGCCGCTCGAACGCTTCGCCGTGCTCCGGGAGTTCTACAACCCCGAGACCTCGCTGTACGCCGCCACCCGTCAGATGGGCGTCGCCTACGCCTCGGCCACCGAACGCATAGAGACCATGCTGGCCTCCCCGCGCGAAGCGGCGCTGCTGGAATGCACCACCGCCCTGCCCATGCTGCTGCTGCACCGCCGCAGCATCGATACCGACGGCGTCCCGATCGAGCGGGTCCGCTCGCTCTACCGCGGCGATCGCATCGCCTTCCAGGCCAAGCTCACCGACTAGCGATGCCCGGTGCACACCGGCTGGTGATACCCGATGTGGTCACGATGTGACAGACACGGCTCGGTGGTCGTGGCACGTATCCGTAAGCGACGCTAACCTCGAAATCGGGACAATCACGGCTTTCACCCGTTGCCACGGCGGCAACGGGTTGTTGTCTATCCCACCCACGTTCACTGGGTCTGTGCTCGAAAGGTACTGAAGAACAACGAGTTTGGAGTCAAGACGGTTATGACGACGCCTTCCGCATCCGCGACCACCATGCCCATACCCCGGAGCGCGCTGCCCGCTGCTCAACCCGGCCGCAGCGCATGGCAACGGGGATCGCTGTGGTGGGACGCGAAATCCGTTCTGGTGACCCGCCCGACCGCGCCGGGCCGCCTCGTCACCATGGCGCACCTGGTCGTTCCCGCCGAATACGGCCGGCTGAACTTCCTGCTCTCCTCCTACGACATCGAAGCCGAACAGCTGGGGCAGGATCGCCGGGTGATGATCCAGCCAGGAGACTGGCGCGGCCGCCCGATGGTCGGCAGTCGCCAGCAGTACGGCAGCGTCCACATCGTCCGCGACGATTTCCTGGTGGAGCGGGCGCATGAAGGCATGCGCATCAAATACGGCGCGCGAAATGCCCTGGCGCGCATGGCGCACCGCTTCAAACAGGGCACCGCCCCCTACGGAGACCTCGTGGCCTTCGTCGAGGTGCACCCGCACCGCCCACTCATGATCGAGCCCTGAGCGATCAGGCGGGAGAGGCGGCGCCGAAGGTCTGCGCGTCTCTCCGTCGGATGATTCACCGCACCTGCGGGGCCACCTTCTCGCCGAGCAGTTCGATATTGCGGAGCACCTTCTCGTGTGGGAGCGTGCCGACGCTCGTGTGCAGCATGAAGCGGTCGAGGCCGAGAGTGTCTCGGACATCGGCGATCTTGCTTGCCACGTAGTCGGGCGTACCGACAAAGAGTGAGCCGCTCTGTGATCGCAGACCTGCGAATTGCTCGCGGGTCATCGGTCCCCAGCCTCGTTCGCGGCCGATGCCGGTCATGGCGCGGGCGTACGGCGCGTAGAAGTCCGCGACCGCCTGCTCATCGGTTTCGGCGACATACCCGTGGGCGTGCACCGCGATCGGCTGCGGTTCCTGGCCGCCCTCCTCCAGTGCGCGGTGGTACAGGTCCACCAGCGGCTTGAAGCGCGCGGGCTCGCCGCCGATGATGGCGATGGCCAGCGGCAGGCCCAGAAGCCCTGCGCGGACGACGGATTCGGGGCTGCCGCCGACGGCGATCCAGACCGGCAGCGGCCGGTTCTCGGTCCGCGGGTAGATGACGGCGTCCGTCAGCGGTGCGCGGAACTTGCCGGACCAGGTGAGCGGACCCTCCTCGCGGATCTTCAGCAGCAGCGCCAGCTTCTCCTCGAAGAGTTCGTCGTAGTCGGCCAGGTCGTAGCCGAACAGCGGGAAGGATTCGATGAAGGAGCCGCGGCCTGCCATGAGTTCGGCACGGCCGTTGGACAGCCCGTCCAGGGTCGAGAAATTCTGGTACACGCGTACCGGATCATCGGAGCTCAGTACCGTCACCGCGCTGGTGAGCTGAATCCGCTCGGTGCGCGAGGCGATGGCCGCCAGCACCATGGCGGGCGAGGAGGCGGCGAAATCCTCGCGATGGTGCTCACCCACGCCGTAGACGTCGAGTCCGGCGGCCTCGGTGGCCACGCCCTCCTCGACGACCTGGCGCAGTCGCTCACCTGCGGTGGGCACCGGCCCGTCGCCGCCGACGGGATGAGTCTCGGCGAATGTCGTCAGTCCCAGTTCCACGGCTCTACGTCCCTTCCAAATTTGTTTCCAAGTCAACCTGAAGCTTAAACGGACCGTGGTCCGGAAACATTCCACGCCTGTCCGAGCGGGTTCACCGCCGGGACTTCCCCGCTGAAGGAGAGTCGCCCGCATCGGGCGGATAGTCTTGTTCCATGTCAGTGCGCACCCGCCAACCCCTCGTTCCCGGCACCCAGTCGCCCATCCGCGAGGTGCCGAAATCCATCGAGCGGCCCGAGTACGTATGGAAGAAGACCGCCAACGAGGGCCATGAGCCCTGGGTGCAGACGCCGGAGACCATCGAGGCCATGCGAATCGCGAGCAAGCTCGCCGCGCAGGCGCTCGAGGCGGCGGGCAAGGCGGTCGCTCCCGGCGTCACCACCGATGAGCTGGACCGCATCGTGCACGAATACCTCATCGACAATGGCGCGTACCCGTCGACGCTGGGCTACAAGGGCTTTCCCAAGTCCTGCTGCACCTCGCTGAACGAGGTCATCTGCCACGGCATCCCCGACTCGACCGTCATCGAGGACGGCGACATCGTCAATATCGATGTCACCGCCTACATCGGCGGCGTGCACGGCGATACCAATAAGACCTACTTCGCCGGCGATGTCGACGAGGAGGCGCGCCTGCTGGTCGAGCGCACCGAAGAGGCCACCATGCGCGCCATCAAGGCGGTGCGGCCGGGCCGGGCGCTCAATGTGATCGGCCGCGTCATCGAGTCCTATGCCAATCGCTTCGACTACGGCGTGGTGCGCGACTTCACCGGCCACGGCGTCGGCCCGACCTTCCACAGCGGCCTGGTGATCCTGCATTACGATCAGCCCGCCGTGGAGTCCCAGATCGAAACCGGTATGACCTTCACCATCGAGCCCATGATCAATCTCGGTGGCATCGACTACGAGATCTGGCCCGACGGCTGGACCGTGGTCACCAAGGACCGCAAGTGGACCGCCCAGTTCGAGCACACGCTCGTGGTGAACGAGAACGGCGCGGAGATCCTGACTCTCCCGTGACCTCCGACCCCGTCATCCCCGCGTGCACCTCGTCCCCCGTCATTCCCGCGTGCTTGTGGCGGGAATCTCGCGGTGGATCCCGGCCACAAGCACGCCGGGATGACGAGGGGCCGGGCGCGTGAAGGGCGCACTGCTGATCGCCGGTACCACTTCGGATGCCGGGAAAAGCGTTGTGGTGGCGGGGCTTTGCCGCATGCTGGCCCGGCGCGGGGTGCGCGTGGCCCCGTTCAAGGCGCAGAACATGTCGAACAACTCCGTCGTCACACTGGACGGCGGGGAGATCGGGCGGGCGCAGGCCCTGCAGGCGCGGGCCTGCGGACTCGAGCCGAGTGTGCGGTTCAATCCGGTGCTGCTGAAGCCCGGCAGCGACCGGCGCTCGCAGCTCGTGGTGCGCGGCCGGGCGGTGGACACCGTCGGGGCGAAGGATTACTTCCGGCATCGCACCGAGTTGCGCGCGGTGGTCGCCGAGGAATTGGCTTCGCTGCGTGCGGAATTCGATGTGGTGATCTGCGAGGGCGCGGGATCGCCCGCCGAGATCAATCTGCGGGCAACGGATCTGGCGAATATGGGTCTGGCGCGCGCCGCCGGGCTGCCGGTCCTGCTGGTCGGCGATATCGATCGCGGGGGAGTGCTGGCGCATCTGTTCGGCACCGTCGCGATTCTGGAACCCGAAGACCAGCAACTGATCTCCGGCTACATCATCAACAAGTTCCGCGGCGACGTGGACCTGCTGCGCCCCGGCATCGATCAGCTCACCGAACTCACCGGCCGCCCCACCCTCGGTGTCATCCCGTTCGCCGAGGATCTCTGGATCGACGCCGAGGACTCGCTGAGCACCATTGCCGACGCCCCGGTCGGCCGCTCCCGGCCGCCGCTGGGCAAGGACTGGCTGACCGTCGCCGCCATCCGACTGCCGCGCATTTCGAACTCCACCGATATCGAGGCGCTGGCCTGCGAACCCGGCGTCTCGGTCCGGTGGGTCACCGATCCCTCCCGGCTGACCGGAGCCGACCTGGTGGTCCTGCCCGGCAGTAAATCCACCGTGAGCGATCTGGAATGGTTGCGCCGCACCGGAATCGCCGCCGCCCTGCAATCCCGCGCGGCCACCGGCGGCCCGATCCTCGGCATCTGCGGCGGTTACCAGATGCTCGGCCGCACCATCGAGGATCACGTCGAATCCGGCGCGGGCACGGTCGAGGGCCTGGGCCTGCTCGATCTCGAGATCGAATTCCACGACCCGAAAGTGCTGCGCCGCAGCGCGGGTCACGCGCCGGGGTATGCGGGCGCCGCGGATGTTCCCGCAGCCGGCGATAGCCGCCTCGAGCCCGGTGAGGGTATCGCCACACTCCGCTCCGGTCATCCTCCGGGTATCCCGGTGCACGGCTACGAGATTCATCACGGCCGGGTTCGTGCCACGGGTGATCGACCCTGGCTGGAATTGAACGGCGCACCCGAAGGCAGTGTGCGCGATGCCGTCTGGGGTACGCACCTGCACGGCGCCCTCGAATCCGACGAATTCCGCCGCGCCTGGCTGCGCGAGGTCGCCGATCGTGCTGGTCGGTCCGATTTCCTTGTCGCCGACAATGTTTCGGTGGACCAGGTGCGCACAACCCAGCTCGACCTGCTCGCCGACCTCATGGAGAAGTATCTCGATCTCCCGGCTCTGGAGCGACTGATCGATGCGGGTGCGCCCGCGAATCTGCCGACCCTCACGACGACTCGGTGATTTTCATGAACGATCGGCATTTCTGCGTCCCGATGGTGATGCCGGTCACAGCAATCCGGGCGACTCGCGTTCGGGACTTTCGCGCGCCCTGTAGCGTAATTCGTTATGGAATCTAGGCGGATCACGGTCGGTGACCGCGTATGGGCCGTGCGGGTCGGAGGCACCGAATCTCGTCACCATGTGCTCCTGCTCCCCGATGCGGGCGATCCGGCCGACGTATACGACGGGGTCTGTGAACGACTGCAGACCTCGGACCTGCGCACCATCGTCATCGAACCGGCGGACGGGCTCGACAGCGCGGCGGTCTTCGGCATCCTCGACGAACTGAAGGTGCCCTGGGCGAATCTGGTCGGCAGCGGCACCGGCGCGGATCTGGCCTGGCAGCTCGCGGCCCGCGGTTTCGGCCGCTTCATGAGCCTCATCGCGGCCGGTAGCGGGCATCCCGCGGCCCCCGGTGCGGACGGCGCGATCGCCGACGCCACCTGCCCGCCGGTGGAGATCCCGACCACCCTGCTCGCCACCAAGCGCCTGCCGCGCCCGGCGGCCGAGGCCTCCGGGCGCTACGTCTACGGCGAATTCCGCCTGGTCCCGGTGGACGTCACGGATGTGGCCGCCGAAGCGGGCCACGAACTCGCCACCGAAATCGTGCTACGCACCAGCTTCTGGTGACTTCGCCAGCCATTCCAGCCACGAATCGAGCTCCTCGAACGCCTGGGTGCGCGGCTTTTCCGACGACAGGAACACGTCGTGCCGCGCCCCCTCGATCGGCACGATATTGGTGCGCTCGCCGAGGCAGCCCGACCAGCGCTGAATCTGCTTCACATCCAGCACCACGTCCGCCACATCGGCGGCCGGACCGTACTTGCTCATGAAGCGGGTCAGCTTCGACCGCAGCACCAGCGCGGGCACTCCGATATCGAGCCCGCGGTGCACCCGCAGATGCCCGCGCCGGATGGCGCGCAGCCAGCCCGCGTGAATGGGGAAGCCGGTCAACGGCTTCCAGTCCAGGTTGTAATCCCACTCACCGGATGCGGTGCGGTGCAGGCTGTCTCCGTAGGTGGAGATCTTGCCCAGCGGCAGCTGCGCCATGGCGCTCAGGCGCCCGATGCCCTGCAGCAGCGCGGTGCTCAGCGGATTGCGGTAGTACGACGGGCCCTGCAGATCGAACCACGGGCTGTTGAGCACCAGGCCGGTAATGCCCTGTGCGCGAGCTCCTCCCGCGGCCTGCAACCGGTTCAGCCACAGCGAGGTGACCAGCCCGCCCGTCGAATGCCCCATGACGAGCACCGGCAGCCCGGTCTCCTCGCGAATGATGCGCAGCGAGCGGTTCAGCTCCACGTCGTAGAGCGCGAGATCGGTCACGAAGTGCGGCGTCTGCCCCTCGCGGGTGGAGCGCCCGCACTTGCGCAGATCGAGCGCGTAGAAGGCGAACCCCTGCGCGGCCATGTGCTCGGACAGATGCTCCTGGAAGAAGTAATCGGTGAACCCGTGCACGAACAACACGGCGCTGGTGGCGACCGGCTGATCGCCGGGCGTATAGCGGACCAGCGTGGCGAAGGCGTCGCCCTCGCCATCGGGATCCGGGCCCAGCGGCAGCGTGCGCTGCTGATAGTCCGGCCCGAGCACATCGGGCTGCCACGCGCCCGTGGCCTGGGTCGGAGCGGATGAGGCGGCGGTGGATGACGTATCAGAGGTCACCTGCTCAAGATAATCCCCAGCGGGCGGAAAGGGAGCTTGGAGGTATCTCTCACAATTGGGCTTTTCGTTGCGGGATTTCGGCGTGTCCAGGGGCACAATCGAACCTAGGTGAACGACGGGTAACCTAACTGCCGCTGGGTTGCCTCACACAGACAAGGAAGTCGATCAACACCGTGTCGAACGCTGCCACGATTGAAAAGACCGATGTAGTCCTCATCGGTGCCGGCATCATGAGTGCCACCCTCGGTGCATTGCTTCGACAGGTGCAACCGGACTGGACCATCTCGCTGTTCGAGCGGCTCGACGCCGCCGCGGCCGAGTCGAGTGACCCCTGGAACAACGCGGGCACCGGCCACTCGGCCCTGTGCGAGTTGAACTACACGCCGCAGAATGCCGACGGCTCGGTGGAGATCACCAAGGCCATCGACATCAATGAGCGGTTCCAGGTCTCGCGCCAGTTCTGGTCGTATTCCGCGGAGAACGGCGTTCTCGCCGATCCGTCGAACTTCATCAACCACGTACCGCACGTGAGCTTCACGCACGGTGCGGACGGAGTGGAGTACCTGCGCAAGCGCCAGGACGCGCTGTCGCGGCACCCGCTCTTCGAGGGCATGGAGTTCATCGATGACGCCGACGAGTTCGCGCGCCGACTACCGCTCATGTCGAAGGGCCGGGATTTCTCCGATCCGGTCGCGCTGAACTGGACCGACTACGGCACCGATATCGACTTCGGCGAGCTCACCAAGGAGTTGCTGGCCTATCTCGGCGCTTCGGGCGCCGATATCGCCTTCGGTCACGAGGTCAAGAACCTGACCAAGCAGTCGGACGGCTCCTGGCTGGTGAAGGTGCGCAATCTGCGCACCCGCAAGACCCGTGTCATCAATGCCAAGTTCGTGTTCGTCGGCGCGGGCGGCGGCGCACTGCCGCTGCTGCAGAAGTCCGGCATCAAGGAGATCGCCGGATTCGGCGGCTTCCCGGTGTCCGGTCTGTTCCTGCGCTGCAAGAACCCGGACCTCATCAAGCAGCACGAGGCCAAGGTCTACGGCCAGGCTTCGGTCGGCGCGCCGCCGATGTCGGTGCCGCACTTGGACACCCGTGTCATCAATGGTGAGCGCGGCCTGCTGTTCGGCCCGTACGCGGGCTGGACGCCGAAGTTCCTCAAGGATGGCAAGAACACCGACCTGTTCAAGTCGGTGAAGCCGAACAACCTGTTCTCCATGCTGGGTGTCGGTGTCACCGAGATGGGCCTGGTCAACTACCTGGTCGGTGAGCTGCTCAAATCGCAGGCGGGTCGGGTCGAGGCGATGGAGGAGTTCCTCCCGCGCGCCGACGGCAATGACTGGGATCTGATCATCGCCGGTCAGCGTGTGCAGGTCATCCGCCGCAAGGGTGCGGGCGGCGTGCTCGAACTCGGTACCGCGGTCGTCGCGGCCGAGGACGGCACCATCGCCGGTCTGCTGGGTGCGTCCCCGGGCGCGTCCACCTGTGTGAGCGCCATGCTCGACGTGATGAAGCGGTGCTTCCCGGGCGAATTCGCTTCGTGGGAGCCGAAACTCAAGGAAATGGTGCCGTCCCTGGGCGTCAAGCTCTCGGAGAATCAGGCGCTGTACCGCGAGGTCTGGGAGTGGTCCAACAAGGCCCTGCGCCTGGATCACGACAAGACGCCGAAGCATTCCGGGGTCACATCTCACGCGTAGTTGTGGCATTGCACGCGTAGGTGTGATAGCAACAATCGATGATGTCAACGGTTGCTCTCAAACGGTCATGGGCCCTGGATCTGGACACCAAGACTCTGTACAGGCTGTTGAAACTTCGTGTCGAAGTGTTTGTCGTCGAGCAGAAATGCGCATACCCGGAGCTCGACGGTCTGGACCTGCTTCCGGAAACACGGCATTTCTGGCTCGACGACGAGGGTGAGGTCATCTGCACCCTCCGGCTGCTCGAAGAGCACGATGACGGCGTGAAGTCCTTCCGGATCGGGCGACTGTGCACCACCCCGCCCGCGCGCGGCCACGGCTACACCACCCGCCTGCTGCAGGCGGCGCTGGCCGAGACCGGCACCGGCGCCACCGTGCGCCTGAACGCGCAGACCTACCTGGTCGATATGTACACCAAGCATGGATTCAAGGTGGACGGCGAGGAATACATCGAGGACGGGATACCGCACCTCCCTATGCGCCGAGGCTGACGCGACCCCCGCAACCACAATGGTTGCGGGGTTTTCTTTTTCACGGGTGCGAACCCGCCTGGCCCGGGGTACCTCCAGCCGGTGCGCGCGGCGCGCATAGAGTTGACCGCGTGTCCGTCTCCTCTGTGGCTTACTCCGAATCCAAGCGCGCGGTCTCCGATGTCGAGGCCGGATTTCCGTTCTCGGCGGTGGTCGGGCAGGAGCGGTTGCAGCTGGCGCTGATTCTCTGTGCCGTGCATCCCGGAATCGGCGGGGTGCTGGTGCGCGGGGAGAAGGGGACCGCGAAGTCGACCGTGGTGCGCGCGCTGGCGCAATTGCTGCCGCCTGTGGTCGACGAGAGCGGCGCGCGGCCCGCCCGGCTGGTGGAATTGCCCGTAGGCGCCACCGAGGACCGTGTGGTCGGATCCCTGGATCTGGAACGGGTGCTGCGCGACGGCGAACAGGCGTTCAAGCCCGGGTTGCTCGCGGCCGCCCACCACGGCGTGCTCTACGTCGACGAAGTGAATCTGCTGCACGACCATCTGGTGGACGTGCTGCTCGATGCCGCCGCCATGGGGCGCGTGCATATCGAGCGCGACGGCGTCTCGCATTCGCATCCGGCGCGATTCGTGCTCGTGGGCACCATGAATCCCGAAGAGGGTGAACTGCGGCCGCAGCTGCTGGACCGGTTCGGCCTGACCGTGGACGTGGTCGCCTCCCGCAATGTGGATGTGCGCATGTCGGTGGTGCGCCGCCGGCTCGATTACGAGGCCGATCCGGCCGGGTTCGCCGCCGGTTACGCCGGGGCCGATCGTGAAGTGGCCGAACGCATTCTGACCGCTCGCGACCGGATCGGCGAGGTCACGCTGGACAATGTCGAACTGCGCCGGATCGCCGCGCTGTGCGCGAGTTTCGATGTGGACGGCATGCGCGCGGATCTTGTTGTCGCCCGCACCGCGACCGCGCACGCCGCCTGGCGGGGCAGCGCCGCGGTGACCGAGGAGGACGTCCGGATCGCGGCGGAACTCGCACTGCCGCACCGGCGCCGGCGAGATCCGTTCGACGAACCCGGGATCAGTGAAGAGCAACTCGACGAGGCCATGCAGCAGGCGGCCGACGAGGCGAACCGTGAGACGCAGGACGGCGGTGCCGACGACCTGGGAAAAGGTAATGCGGCCCCGCAGGATGATGCGGGGTCGCAGGTAGCAGGTTCCCCCGAGCCTGAGGATGATCCGGACGGTCCCGGCGGTGGTGCGGATTTGCCTGCGGGCGAAGCGGATTCGCTGCAGCAGCCGGATAACGGCCCGGATGCGCCTGTGGGCGACCAGGATTCGCAGCCTGACCAGCGGCCTGCCGATTCGAACCAGGATTCCTCCGGCGACCCGGACTCGGCGCGCCCGGCGCGGGATGGGCGCTCCGGCATGCCTTCCCGGTCGGTGGCCAAGCCGCCGCGCTGGGAGGTCCCCGGTGTCGGCGAGGGCGCACCGGGCCGTCGCTCGCGTGCCCGCACCCGCCAGGGCCGTGTTGTGCGCGCCACTCCCGAAACCGGTACCGGCCTGCACCTGCTCGGCACCATCTTCGCGGCCGTTCCGCATCAGCGCGCCCGGGGCCGGATCAGCGGCCCCCTGGAATTCGCCGCCGCGGATCTGCGCGGAGCGTATCGCGAAGGGCGCGAAGGCAATCTGGTCGTCTTCGTGGTCGACGCCTCCGGCTCGATGGCTGCCCGCGACCGGCTCTCCGCCGTCACCGGCGCCATCGTCGCACTGCTGCGCGACTCCTACCAGCGCCGCGACAAGGTCGCCGTCATCACGGTGCGCGGCGCGGATGCCGAACTGGTGCTCCCGCCCACCTCCTCGGTCGATATCGCCGTCCGCCGCCTCGCGGATCTGCGCACCGGCGGCAAAACCCCACTCGCACAAGGCCTCTTGAAGGCCCGTGAAGTCATTGCCCGCGAACGCGTCCGCGACCCGCACCGCCGCCCCATGCTCGTTGTGCTCACCGACGGCCGCGCCACCGGCGGCCCCGACCCGGTACCCCGCGCCCGCACCGCCGCCCGCCTGCTCGCAGGCGACTCGGTCACCGCCATGGTCGTCGACTGCGAACGCGGCATGATCCGCCTCGGCCTCGCCCGCGACCTGGCCCGCGAACTCCGCGGCGGCTACCTGCAACTGGCCGAACTCACCGGCGCTTCAGTAGCCGGCGTCGTCCGCGCGACCCGCGCCGCCTGAGTCCGCCGCATACCTACTCGCCGGGTCGTCCGCGTGAGGTTGGTCAGCCGATCATCAGGAACTGGTGGCGGCATCGGCCGAGAACTGCGCGTCATCAGTTCCTGATGATCATGAGCTCGCTGGCCGGGCCGCGACCGGGGGCGGTGACCGGGTATGGCACCGTAGATTCCCGACGGCCGCACTCTGGCCGCGTGAGGAGAAGGAGCGCAGACGATGCCCCAGGGCGTGCCACTGCCGGAGACCATTCCGGATGACGGACTGACCACGCGGCAGCGCCGCAATCAGGCCGTGCTCGCCATCCACACCGGGCCGGGCAAGGGGAAGTCCACTGCCGCGTTCGGGATGGCCTTGCGCGCTTGGAACCAGGGCTTCGATGTGGCTGTCTTCCAATTCGTGAAGAGCGCCAAGTGGAAGGTGGGCGAGGAGGCGGCCTTCCGCACCCTCGGCAAGTTGCACGAGGAGACCGGCGCGGGCGGCGCGGTCGAGTGGCACAAGATGGGGGAGGGCTGGTCCTGGACGCGCAAGCAGGGCAGCGATGAGGATCATGCCGCCGCCGCGCTCGCGGGCTGGCAGGAGATCTCGCGCCGCCTCGCCGCCGAACAGCACCGCTTCTACGTGCTCGACGAATTCACCTATCCGCTCAAGTGGGGCTGGGTGGATGTGGACGAGGTGGTCGAGACGCTGCGTAATCGTCCCGGCAATCAGCACGTGGTGATCACCGGCCGGGATGCCCCGCAGGCGCTCATCGAGGTCGCGGATCTGGTCACCGAGATGACGAAGGTCAAGCATCCGATGGACGCGGGCCGCAAGGGCCAGCGCGGTATCGAATGGTGAGTGTGCCCGCGGTGGTGGTGGCCGCGCCCGCATCGGGCAGCGGTAAGACCACTCTCGCCACCGGACTGATCGGGGCGCTGCGCCGGGCCGGGCACCGGGTGGCGCCGTTCAAGGTGGGGCCCGATTACATCGATCCGGGCTATCACGGACTGGCCGCCGGTCGGCCCGGGCGCAATCTCGACCCGGTGCTGTGCGGGGCCGAGCGGGTGGTCCCGCTGTACCGGCACGGCAGCGCGGGATGCGATATCGCCGTGGTCGAGGGCGTGATGGGCCTGTTCGACGGGCGCATCGACGAGCACAACACCGAACCCGTCGCCGAGGGCTCCACCGCGCAGATCGCCGCCATGCTGGGCGCACCGGTCGTCCTGGTGGTGGACGCGCGCGGGCACAGCCAGAGCCTGGCGGCGCTGCTGCACGGATTCGCCACCTTCGACAGCGGAATCCGGCTCGGCGGAGTCATTCTCAACCGTGTCGGCAGTGAACGGCACGAACAGGTCCTGCGCGCCGCCTGCGCCCGCGTCGGCCTGCCGGTGCTGGGGGCGCTGCCCCGCCTGGACGAATTGTCCGTGCCGTCAAGGCATCTCGGCCTGGTGCCCGCCGTGGAGCACGGCTCGGCGGCGCAGTCCGCGGTCGATGCCATGACCGATCTTGTTGCCGCGCATATAGATCTGGCCGCCGTCGCCGCCCTGGCGAGTTCCAACATCGCCGGACCGGCATGGGATCCGAAGGAGGAACTGCGTCTGACGTCCGAAGCGGCGGGGATCGGCGCTGTCTCCGAAGGCATTCCGGCCTTCGCAGGTCTTCCGGCGAGTCCGGCGGCCGGTGGCCTGGGCACGCCTCCCGCTGAGGGCCCCATCATCGCCGTGGCAGGCGGAGCCGCCTTCACCTTCGGCTACGCCGAACACCGCGAGCTTCTCGAAGCGGCGGGCGCCCGCGTAGTGGTCTTCGACCCCCTGCGTGACGAACTCCCCTCCGGCACAGCGGGTCTGGTCATCCCCGGCGGCTTCCCCGAGGAGCACGCCGCCTCCCTGGCCGCCAACACCCACCTGCTCACCACCATTGCCGACCAGGCGCGCCGCGGCCTCCCCATCCACGCCGAATGCGCCGGCCTCCTCTACCTCACCCGCTCCCTCGACGGCCACCGCATGGCCGGCGTGGTCGACGCCGACGCCGAATTCGGCCCCCGCCTCACCCTCGGCTACCGAGACGCCGTGGCCCTCACCGACTCCCCCCTCTGGCAAGCCGGAGAACGCGTCCGAGGCCACGAATTCCACCGCACCCGCCTCACCGCCCCCTCCCCGGACGCCCTCGCCTGGGCCTGGCGCGCCCCCTCCGGCGAAACCATCCGCGAAGGCGCAATCCTCCACAACGTCCACGCCTCCTACCTCCACACCCACCCCGCCGGAAACCCCCAGGCCATCACCCGCTTCGTCTCCACCGCAGCCGATTTCGCCCAGGACAATGTCCTCGCGTAAAGACCGGCCACAGCGGTCATGAATCTCCTCGAGACGGCATATTCCGCTGCGCCGACATGGTCTGTGACCGCACCGGCCGCGCTGGACCCCACGGGGCCGGGACCTGCGAATGCCTGAACGCCACGGCGGGACCACGCTGCCGCAGCTCGCGGTGGGAGTGGGAATGCGTTCCGGGGCAACGGCTTCCGCGATCGTCAGCGCGGTGCGAGACGTGCTCGGGGATGCGGTCATCGGATGCCTGGCGACGGTGGATCGGCGGGCGGCGGAGCCCGGGCTGGTAGCTGCCGCCGCGGAGCTCGGGGTGCCGGTGGTGGTGTTCGAGGCGCAGGATCTCGCGGCGGTACCGGTGCCGCACCCCTCGGCGCGCGCAGCGGAGGCCATCGGCACGCCCAGCGTCGCCGAGGCCGCCGCACTGCTTGCCGCCGCGAGCGACCGGCTGATCGTGGCGAAGCGAGTGATCGGCGGAATCACGCTGGCAGCCGCGGTGATTCGGCACTGAACTCTGAGTAGCTCTCGAACGGCGAACCGCCGCGCTCGCCGACTGGTTGGGTCGTCGGCGGGCGCGGCGGCGGTGCGGATCATTCACAGGGAGTGGATGATTCGCGGTCTGGGGGTTAGGGCGAGACCGAACCCCAGTCGGCGAAGCCGGTGGGGTCGTGGCGGCCGAGGCTGCCGTGTTCGAACAGGCCCCAGCCTTCGGCGTCGCCGCAGCGGGCTTTGCCGACGTGGTCGATGACGCTGAAGGGGATGCGGCCGGCGATGGCCGGGTCGGTCAGGTCGAAGCTCTTGCTCTCGGACCAGTTGCGGCCCTTCCACTGTCCGTGCTGCCAGTCCGGATCGCCGCCGTAGCCGCAGCCGACATTGAGGGCGATATGGGTGCCGGCCTCGACCTCGACCTCGAGCGGCTTGCCGTCGGGTGTGGTGAGGTCCAGTCGCAGCGAGGTCGGAATGCGGGTGCCGGACTTGTACTTCAGATTGACTCGCGGCCAGCCCAGCTGCTCGATGCGCCCGTCGTGCCAGATGCGGGTGGCGTCGTTCAGGGTGCGGAAGCCGTTGGGCTCCTCCTGCACGATGACGATGATCGAATAGTCGTCGAAGCGCAGCGGCACGTACAGCCACCAGAAGCCTTCGGACGGTTCGGAAGCCACGCGACCCGCCGGATCGGATTCGCCGACCGGCCGGATGCCCCAGGAGCGGTCGCGGGTGCCGGTCCAGTTCGCCGGATCGACGGTGAAGTCGGTGCCGTCGACATGCAGTGTGCCGGACCAGGATCCGACCTGGGCGAAGCGCTGCGCATCGATCATGGCCTTGTTCATGCCGGTGATGATGGTGTGCGCCTCCTCCTGTACGACCGGGAACGCGCCGTCCCAGGTCATATCGAAGGACAGGTCCTCGTGCTCGCAGATCACCCGCAGCTTCTGCAGCGGCTCGATGATCTCGATCCGGTACCCTCCGACCGCGAGGTCCAGGCCGCGCTGGTCCAGCGCATCCGAGAACCGCACCGCGTGCTGGGTGTCGCCGCGCCGCACGGTGGCGAAGGCGTCGGTCACACCCAGGTTCGGGTAGACGCCGAACCCGGTGATCAGCATCAGGTCGCCGCTGGTGTCGATGGCATTGAAGTAGCTGCGGTCGTAGAAGTTCTTATCGCTGCTGACCACCCGCGCCATCGGCAGCGGCGCCTGGTGGATGGGGAATTCGTCCAGCGGGCCGATCATGGGTTTCATATCTCTCAATCCCAGGCGTAGGTGCCGTCGAGCATGGCCTCGAGCAGCGGTCGGTGCATGACGTAGTCATCGCGATCGTCGGTATCGGTGTCCTCACCGAAATGGATCATGCGGCGCTTGATGCGGCCCATCACGATGCCGTGGCGCAGCGCCGCGTACATCAGGTACCAGTCCAGATCGCGGACCGCGTGCCCGGTGGCCTCCTCGTACAGCTTCTCGACATCGCTGCGCCGCAGGAAGTCCGGCAGTCCGGGCTGATCGAAGCGGGTCGCGATGTCCTGGAAGAAGCGGTGGATCAGGATGGGCCAGGCCACATCGAGTTCACGCGGGCCGATGGCCGCCATCTCCCAGTCGAGCACGGCGACCAGATCGCAGTCGTCGGTCTCCTGGAACATGATATTGCCGGGCCGGGCGTCTCCCCAGTTCAGCACATCCGGGCCCGAGTCCTCCGGCCAGTTCTGCTCGAGCCACTCGAAGGTGCGCTCCAGCAACGGAATACGGAATCCGTCCCGGGCGAGCGCCCAGTCGTACCACTGCTTCTGGGCCTCGAAGTGCCGGCGTAGCGCCGAGCCCTCGCCATCCAGCATGGGGAAGCGCTGCTCGGGATTCTCGATGCCGTGCACCTTGGCAATGACCTCGACGGTCTTGCGGGTGATCTCCAACCGCTGTTCCGGCGTGGCGTCGAAGACCCAGCCGAAGAACACATACGGCGGATTGTCTTCGCAGACACGGCCGTTCACGCGCCGCATGACGAAGAACGTGGAGCCGAGCACCTTCGGATCGGTCTCGATCCAGCACAGCTCCGGCACCGGAGCGTCGGTGGCCTCGGCGACTCCGGCCATGATGGCGTACTGGGTTTCCAGATCGTACTTCTCGAAGACCGGGAAGGAGCTGTCCTCCGGCGCCAGGCGCGCGACGTAGGAGCCGCCCGCGGGCTGCCCGTTCTCGGTCCATTCGGCGTCGAAGAGCAGCGTGGTGCTGGACATGCCGCCCGCCTGCGGCTTGGTCAGCGATGTGACGCGGGGCGCCTCGTCGGCTACGACCTTGGTGGCGAGCCAGCTCGCCAATTGTGCCGCGAGTTGATCCTCGTCGCGGTCGGAGACGGTGAGTTCCCATCTCTGGTTGGGGTCGTCGGCCGACATGTCTATTCCTCCTGGCATGGAAAGGCAGGCGTGTCAGGCGCGGTTCGGGCGGGCCGGAAAGGGCCGCTGTGACCCGCACAACACGGTGCCGAGAAATGTAACGTGTTCCAGTTCGATTGTGCAGGGGTTGCGGGGTCGAGTACCGGTGAATGGGATGACCGCTCGACGGGAATTCCGGCCCGGCGGTAGTGCTGGCACGTCATCAGCCTGGGGGCTGGCACGTAATCCCGCAGAGGTATGCCGGAGCTCCGGAAAAGGGGGATAACCCGGAGGCGTCGAGCCCGTATTCGAACTACGGTCGAAGTTCGGAGCGAGGGGATGTGCGATGAGCGTTCGAACAGTCGGTGCGGCAACGGATTTCGAGGATCTTCCACCGGTGCGGAACCGTGAGTGGCGACCGGCCCCGCGGATTCTCTTCCGCTTCGTGATCGCCTATTTCACCCTGTTCTGCGTGCTTTACCCGCAGCCGCTGTTCGCCTTCTTCGGCATCGTCCAGAAGTGGCTGCCGGATGATCTCATGCAGCGGTACGCGGACCTGCCCGGCCCATTGATCCGCTGGACCGGGCGCACGGTGTTCGACCATCCGGGCGTGCAGCTGAATTTGGATTCCGGCAGCGGCGATCAGTTGTATCTGTGGATCGAGGTCTTCTGCATTCTGGTCGCCGCGGTGGTGGTGGCCGCGGTATGGAGCGTGCTGGACCGCAGGCGGACCGAATATCGCACCGCGGCGGGCTGGTTCCTGCTGTTCTTCCGGGTCATGCTGGCCGGTCAGATGCTGAATTACGGCTTCGCCAAGGCGATCCCCCTGCAGATGCCGGTCCCCGCCCTGGCGACCCTGGTGCAGCCCTACGGCGACTTCAGTCATATGGCGGTGCTGTGGAATCAGGTCGGCGTCTCACCGGTGTACGAGAGTCTGCTCGGCCTGGCCGAGATCACCGGCGGCGTGCTGCTTCTGCTGCCGCGCACCCAGCTGGCCGGCGCGCTGCTCAGTCTGGTGAGCATGGCGCAGGTGTGGGTACTGAACATGACCTTCGACGTCCCGGTCAAACTGCTGGCGTTCCACCTGCTGCTGCTGTCGATGGTGGTGCTGGCCCCGGATGCGCGGCGGCTCACCACCGCACTGCTGGGCGGCGCGGCCGGGCCCTCGACCGCCCCGACCCCGTTCCGGACGCGGCGATCGCGGCGGATCTCCGATATCGCCCTGGTGCTGCTGGCGCTCTGGTTCGTCCTGGGGCAGGCGGTCGGGGCCTGGGACGGCTGGCACAGGTACGGCCCGGGTCGGCCGCAGTCCGAGCTGTACGGCATCTGGAATGTCGCCGAGTTCACCAGGGACGGGCAGCCGGTGCCGCCGCTGCTCACCGATGAAACCCGGTGGCGGCGAATGGTGTTCGAAGATCCTGGCGTGGCGATCTATCAGCGCATGGATGACGGTATGGTCCCGGTCCTGACCGAATTCGACAGTGGCGCACACCGTCTCACCCTGCGTGCGTCCTCGGGCCCGGAAACCTTGGCGAGCTTGACCTACGAACGGCCCGCTCCGGATCGGCTCACGCTGACCGGCGAACTCGAAGGCCATCCGGTGACGCTGGCGCTCACGCTGGTCGACTCGGATCGAATGCCGATCCGCCAGGGCGGATTGCATCTGGTGCAGGACTACGCCAACGGCGTGAAGTGACACTCGGGAATCAGCTTGCGGCGCAGTCTGTTCACACCATCCGTGACCACACTTCCCGAGGGACTCAAGAAGCATATCGACGAGTCGAAGGTATTCGCCTCCGTGGCGACCGTCGGCCCGAAGGGCCAGCCGCACCTGACCGTCGCCTGGCTCGACCGTGACGGCGACGATCTGATCTACTCCACGTCGGTCAGTCGGCAGCAGTACAAGAACCTGGTGCGTGACCCGCGAGCCACCGTGCTGATCAGCCCGCCGGAGAACCCGTACGTCTACGCCGAGATCCGCGGCACCGTCACCGTAGAGCCGGACCCCGACCGCGCGCTGCCGGACCGCCTGTCGCTGAAGTTCACCGGGCAGACGTACGGCGAGTTCATGCCTTCATCTCGCACCGACCCCGCCGAGCGGGTGACGGTCCGCATCACCCCGACCAAGATCCACAGCGGCATCTGAACCCGAGCGCATCCCAGCCGCGAGGCGATTGTTCCGGTTTTCCGGCCACACCGTAGGCTCAATCCTCGTGCCGAACACGTCAGCCGCATCCGAAGACCAGCCCGTAGGCGACCCGAACTACCTGGTCGGGCTCGATCTGAACGGGCGCCGCGTGGTGGTGGTCGGCGGCGGGACCGTGGCGCAGCGCCGGCTCGGACTGCTCATCGCCTCCGGTGCGGATGTGCACGTGATCAGCCGCGAGGCCACCCCGGCGGTCGAGGGCATGGCCACCTCGGGGCAGATCTCCCTCGAATTGCGCGAATATGCCGACGGCGACCTCGAGGATGCCTGGTACGCGCTCGTGTGCACCGATGAGCCCGAAACCAATGCGGCCGTGGTGGCCGAGGCGACGCGGCGGCGCATCTTCTCCGTGCGTGCCGACAATGCCCGGCTGGGCACCGCTGTCACTCCGGCCACCGCGCGCTACGACGGGATGAGCCTGGGTGTGCTCGCAGGTGGGCAGCATCGCCGTTCGGCCGCGGTGCGCACCGCGCTCCTGGAGGCGCTGCAATCCGGTGTGGTGACCGATGATTCGGGTCCGGTGGCCGCGGGCGTGGCGCTCATCGGCGGCGGCCCCGGCGATCCGGACCTGATCACCGTGCGCGGCCGCCGACTGCTGGCGCGCGCGAATCTTGTTGTCGCCGACCGCCTCGCGCCGCCGGAACTGCTGGCCGAACTCGGCCCCGACGTCGAGGTCGTGGACGCCGCCAAGATTCCGTACGGTCGCGCCATGGCCCAGGAGGCCATCAATACCGCGCTCATCGAGGGCGCCAAGGCCGGAAAGTTCGTGGTCCGCCTCAAGGGCGGCGACCCGTACGTCTTCGGCCGCGGCTACGAGGAATTGGAAGCCTGTGTCGAAGCCGGTGTTCCGGTGATGGTTGTGCCGGGCGTCACCAGTGCGATCTCGGTGCCCGCCCTGGCCGGTATCCCCGTCACCCACCGCGGTGTCACCCATGAATTCGTCGTGGTGAGCGGGCACGTCGCCCCGGACCACCCGGACTCTCTCGTCGACTGGCCCGCCCTGGCGCGGCTGCGCGGCACCCTCGTGCTGCTCATGGCCGTGGAGCGCATCGACAAATTCGCGACCGCACTGCTGGAGGGCGGTCGCGCCGCGAATACCCCGGTGACCATCGTGCAGGAGGGCAGCCTGCGCACCCAGCGCATCGTCCGCGCCGACCTGTCGACCGTCGCCGAGCAGGTGCGCGCGGAAGCCATTCGCCCCCCGGCGATTATCGTCATCGGCCCCACCGCCGGATTCACCGCCGGCGATCCCGGCGTGCTCTGACCGGGGTATCGCTCGCTGTGCGCGCATTGCCCCCTGGACAACAGTGCGGCCCCCGGGCCGCTGTGCTGAGCCGATCGCGCGGGAACGAGATCGGTTCGGTGCCTCCGGCATCCATTACAGTGTCGGAGTGCTCGATAATCCCGCTGCGACGATGCAGTATCCGGTGACCAAGCGGGCGTTCGGGCTCGCGATTCTCGTATTGAGCGGGCTGCAGTTGATGGTCGTGCTCGATGGCACCGTCATGATTCTGGCGTTGCCGCGGGTACAGGAACAACTGGGTCTGTCCAGTGCGGGCAGCGCCTGGACCGTCACCGCGTACGGTCTGCCGTTCGCGGGTCTGATGCTGCTCGGTGGTCGACTAGGGGACTCCTTCGGCCGCAAGCGCATGCTGATTCTCGGCGTCGGCGTCTTCACGGTGGCTTCGGCCCTCTGCGGCACTGCGCAGAACGAGGCCTGGCTGATCGCTGCCCGCGCACTGCAGGGCACCGGTGCGGCCATTGCCGCGCCGACCGCATTCGCCTTGGTGGCCACCACTTTCGCGCCCGGCCCGGTCCGAAACCAGGCCATCGCGATTCTCGGTTCCATGGTGGGCATCGGCTCGGTGGGCGGTCTGGTGGTCGGCGGTGCGCTGACGCAGGTGGATTGGCGCTGGATCTTCTGGATCAATGTGCCGATCGGCCTGCTCATCGTGCTCGGTGCGATCTACGAGCTGCACGACACCGAACACCAGCGCATCTCCCTGGATATTCGCGGCGCGGTACTGGGCACCCTGGCCTGCGCGGCCATCGTGTTCGGCGCGACCGAGGGTCCGCAAATGGGCTGGGACAGCCCGATTATCATCGGCTCGCTGCTCGGCGGACTGGCGCTGCTGATCGTGTTCGTCTTCGCCGAACGCAGTGTCGCCAATCCGCTGCTGCCATGGTCGCTGTTCGACAGCCGCGATCGCGTGATCTCCTTCGCGGCCATCTTCCTGGCCTCCGGTGTGCTGGGTGCGACGACGTTCTTCGTGGCGCAGTTCCTGCAGAATGTGCTCGGCTACAGCCCGCTCATGGCGGGTCTGGGCAGTATCCCGTTCACGCTCGGCGCGGGTGTGGGCACTGCGGTGTCGTCCAAGGCCGTGCAATATGTGCAGCCGCGCTGGCTGCTGTTCGGTTCGGCGATCGTGCTGGCGGCCGGGCTGTTCTTCGGTTCCACCATCGACAGTTCGGTGCAGTACTTCCCGACGCTGCTCGGACTGCTGTGCGTGGTCGGCTTCGCGGTCGGCATGGTCATCGTGATCCTGCCGCTGTGCGTACTGGTCGGTGTGGACATGGCGCATATCGGCCCGCTGTCGGCGGTCGGGCAGATGTTCATGAATATGGGCACGCCGTTCGCGGTCGGCCTGCTGAGTCCGGTGGCGTTGTCGCGCACGCTGTCGCTGGGCGGCACCACCGGCAAGGTCACCGAAATGACCTCCACGCAGATCGATGCGCTCGGTAGTGGTTACACCCTGGTGTTGTTCGTCTGTGCGCTCGGCACGGCCTTCATGGGTTTGCTGTCGCTCTCACTGCGCTACACACCGGAGCAGCTGTCCCAGGCGCAGCACGCCCAGGACGCCGCGCAGAAGTCGTAGGGGACCCGCGTCACCCGTCCTGGGGGACCCGGGTCACCGCGATCGCCGATTCGCTGAGGCTGCCGAGATAGAGGGCGCCGTCATGTTCGGCGGCGGCGGTCACCATGGCGTAATCGGTGCCCTCGCGCTGCAGATCGTGCACGAGCGTGCCGTCGAAGTCGAAGGCCATGGCCCAGACGGTGCGGGCCGGTTTCGGTTGCAGCCGTTCGGGAATCGCCCACGAGATCTGCCGCAGGATGCCCGGGAGCGGAAGCAGGGTGTCCAGCAAGGGATTTCGCGGTGAGGCGAGCGATACCCAGATCAGGCCATCGCTGCCGAGATACATATTGTCCGGGAAGCCAGGCAGGTTCTCGACGAGGCGGTCGCAGGTGCCCGCCTGCGGGCCGGACAGCCGATACCGGGTGACGCGGTACGCGCCGGTCTCGGCGACCAGTACGCAGGAGCGGTCCGGTGCGAGCACCACGCCGTTCGCGAAATCCAGTCCGTCGATGAGGGTTTCGACCCTGCCGTCCGGATTGCGGCGCAACAGGCGCCCGGTGCCGGAGTGCTCCATGATGTCGCCCATCCACTGCCGCAGCGGCCAGCGACGCGAGGACTCGGAGAAGTAAATGGTCCCGTCGCCGTCGGCGACCACATTGCTGGTGAAATTCAAGGCCTCCCCGTCCACCTCCGCCACCAGCACCTCGATCGCACCACCCGGCTTGTCCAGCCGCAGCAGCCCACGCTCGGCATCGCAAATCAGCAGTGCCCCCTCGGATTCCACATGCAACCCGAGCGGCCGCCCACCGGTATCCCCGATCCGCTCCACCGCCCCGGTCACCGCATCGACCGCCAGAATCGCCCCACCCTCGACCCCCGTCAGCAGCCGCCCATCAGCCCCGATCACCACGTCCTCCGGCCCCCGCCCAGGCAATTCGAGCAACTGCAGCGCAGGCATCACAGGCGTACTACGGGTTTCGCGCGCGCGAGCAGTGGCATGCGGCGGCGTCCACCGGTGAGGTTGCATCGACATGGATTCCAGTATCTGCCAACGCAACGCACAGCGCGAGGATGAAGGCACTCGCCACCCGCTGCGCGAGGATGAAGAGATCCGTCACCTCGCCGCGTGGGAAGGGGCCGTCACCTCGCCGTGTGGGAAGAGGCCGTCACCTCGCCGTGTGGGAAGAGACCGCCACCTCGTCGCGTGAGCAGAGACCGCCACCTGTCGCGCGAGGGTGCCGCCTGGAGTAGTGGAAGCGCGGCAGTCCGAACTTCCCCTTGGGGTGCAGCGCCGGACACGTGTGGGCGGCAACGCTATACGGGTGCGGGACCGGGGTGCTGCTGCACGTGTGGGACAAGCGTGTTGCAACACGGTGTGGGACGAGCGTCCGGCAGCGCGGTGTGGGATGGGGGTGCTGATATGCGGCCGGGGCACAGTGGCGAAGAGCACCGTGATTCAGGGCTGTTGTCGCGGCGGGACATTCGGCAGACTGCGTAGATGGGGACGAGTTTGGACGCAGAACTGCTGGACCGCTGGACCGAGCTGGCTGGACCGTCGGCGCGGGCGGTAGGGGAGGACCTGGTACGCCGGTACAGCGAACCGCACCGGCGCTATCACACCGTCGAGCATCTGGCCGCAATGCTGAACATCATCGACGACCTGGCCGCCGACGCCGCCGATATCACCGCCGTGCGCTACGCGGCCTTCTTCCACGACGCCGTGTACTCGGTGGAGGGCGGCGACAATGAGGAAGCCAGCGCCGCGCTCGCCGAAACCGCCCTGCCTACACTGGGTGTGAACGCCGAGTTGGTAGCCGAGGTCGCCCGCCTGGTCCGCCTCACGGCCGGGCACCACCCGGACCCGTCCGATCGCAACGGCGGTGTCCTCTGCGACGCCGACCTGGCCATCCTCGCCGCCGGCGAATCCGCCTATGCCGCATACGCAACCGCGGTCCGCGCCGAGTACGCGCACGTCCCCGACGAGCTGTTCCGCAAAGGCCGGGCAGCAGTCCTCCAGGGCCTCATCCAACAGCAGCACCTCTTCCGCACCCCCACCGCGCGCGCCCGCTACGACAGCGCGGCCCGCACCAACCTCGCCGCCGAGCTGAAAACCCTCGCCGACCCGGACGACTGACCCGCCGATGCCCCGAGCGGGCTCAACCGTCAATGCGTCTGCGCGTCAGCCACAACCGAAACAGTCCGTTCGGCCACACCGAGCACAACTTGAGACATGTTGTCGTCCGAGAACTCTTACCAAATGCAAAAGACAAAGACGCCCGGACATGACGAAGCAAAACAAGACGACGAAAGATAAAACCGCGAAAGTCTGAATATCCTTATATCACAACGGAATTCGCCTTTCCGAGTCTGTTTACCCGGAGTAGAATAAAGGCATGGAATCAAGGGAAGAAACCGCAATCACGACCGGTGCAGCCGCACTGGTCGCGGCGGTCGATTCCCTCACCGCGTTGTCGTTGATTCCGTTGCCCGACACCGACATTGTCGAGTTGATGCAGCAGATCGAGACCAGCACCCGCCGGTTGGCGTCGGTGCAACGGGACCTGATCGTGCAAGCGTGCGCCCGGTCGTTGCCCACCAAGAACGGTTCCGGGAGCCCGGCCCTGTATTTGCAAGCGGTGCTGCACATCTCGCACGGGGACGCGATCAACCGGTGGCGCACCGCCGAAGACCTCGCCGTGTGGCATCGGGTCGGTGACGAACCCGATCCGGCCCCGGTCCTGCCGTGTTCGGCCCAGGCTCTCGATGACGGGGCGATCTCTCTCGATCATGTGCGGGTGATCCGGCAGGTGATGAACCGGTTGCCCAGCAAAGTCCCCGCCGAAGCTCGCGCCTATGCCGAAGAAGAACTGGCCCGGCAAGCGCGCGCGTTGGATCCGACGCATCTGCCCAGGATCGGGGAGCGGATCCTCGGTTACCTCGACCCGGACGGCAAACTCACCGACGATGACGACCGCCAGCGCTTGCGCAGCGCGAGTGCGAGTCCGCAACGCTACGACCTGATGTCCACCCTCACCGTCGAACTCACCCCCGATGCGCGTGGGGCCTTCGATGCGGTCATGGCCAAGTTGGCGCGTCCGGGCATGTGCAATCCTGCGGACAAGGAAAGCCCGTGGGCCGAGGACGAGGACAACCCGATCCCCCGGGACGTACTGGAGGCCTGCGCCGCCCGCGACGAACGCACGAAGGTCCAACGCCAGCACGATGCGTTGCTGGCGGTGCTGCACCCGGACTTCAACCCGGCCAAGCTCGGCTCCCATCGCGGGCTGCCGGTCTCGACCATCCTCACCATGAGCATCGAAGATGTGGAACGCGTGGCCGGGGTGGCCACCACCGCGACCGGTGGGACGGTGCCGGTTCCCGAGGCGTTGAAGTTGGTGGCCCGCCGGTCCAAGACGTTCGTGCTGGTGAAGAACAAGGACGGCATGCCCCTGCACCTGGGCGAAGCGCGCCTGGCGAATCCGGCGCAGCGGTTGGCGTTGATCGCCACCGAACGCGGCTGCACCCGCCCCGGTTGCTCCGCTCCGGCGAGCATGGCCGCCGTGCATCATGTGACCGAGTTCTGCAAGGGCGGGCGCACCGATATCGAGAACCTGACCCTGGCGTGCGATCACTGCCACGCCCTCGTCAAAGACGGCCCACGCGGGTGGAAGACGATCAAACTCGGTGCGGATTCAGACTTCCCGGGCCGTACCGCGTGGATCGCTCCTGCCCATGTGGACCCGTCCGGGACTCCGCAGGTCAATCATCTGCACCATCCCGACGAGTTGATGGCCGAGGCTCCGCCGTCGCTGCGGCCTGGCAGGGTGTGTCGTGCCTGGGGGTTGTCCCCGGTGCGGTACCGGGTGCTGCGTCGGGTCGCCACACCGCCACCGCGACAATAGGTTTCCCGCCCCGTGTCACCGACAGGATTATCCTGTCGGTGCTACAGGTCGTTGCCTATCAGGGTATTTCGAGACCGGCTCGCCTGCGGAACCTGAACCATGCACCTCGATCGAGCCCCGTGCTGACCAACCCTGCCCGGGAGGCAAGAAACCCAGGTGCACCGACCGTTTCGGCATAGAACCCGTCGGCTACCGGGGATCGAACAGCGGGTGTCTCAGCGGCACAACGGTTATCGGGTCTGTGCCGTGCGGATACCTGCTGTGCGGTCGGAGCACAGGGCTTCCCTGCCCCTGCCAGGCCGACCCGTCCCCCTGCAGCTGTTGCCCGAGTGGGCCTTTCGGGTTCTTGATCTCGTCCCTGTGTTCCAGGCGTCCTTCGTCTTTTCGTGTTTGTCTCGGAAACCGGACCACAGCCGGTCTTCCGGCTGGTACCGCGGATTCCCTCGTGACCGCGGAAGGTAAATCGGGTACCCCACCCGACGCCACCAGCACAGCCATCTCGGGCCCTGCCCGCACCCCGTGACCCAACACTGCCTCTCGGCACAAGCAACCCAGGTGCACCGGCCTCATCTCGGCCTCGAAACCCCCTGAAGCGGGCACCACACAACCCTTCTCTCCGACCACACAGCAGGTGTACGCACGGCATAGAACCGATAACCGCTGTGCCGCTGAGACACCCGCTGTTCCATCCCCCGGGGCCGACGGTTTCTATGCCGAAACAGCCGGTGCACCTGGGTTTCTTGCTGCCCGGGCAGGGTTGGTCAGCAGGGGGTGCGGGCAAAGCCCGAGATGGCCGTGCTGGGCGCGTTGGGAGGGGTACCCGATTTACCTTCCGCAGTCAGGAGCGGACCTGCGGTTCCAGCGGGGTCGACCGGCTGTGGTGCCGTTCTCGAGACGAAAACTAAAAACCGACTTGGTGGGCTGACCTCAGGAGTGGGTGGTTGTGATCAGGGTGCGTACCTGGTCGGCGTAGGCGGTGGGGTGGGTGAGATTTCCGTTGTGGCCGCCGGGGAATTCGGCGACGGGGGTGTTCAGGAGTTTGCTGAGTTCGGTTGCGCATTTGCGGTCGAAGACCTGGTGGGGGGTGTGGCGGCCCTGGGCGGGCACGATCTGGACTTCGGTTTGCTGTAGCGACAGGGCGTCGAGCCAATCCTCGCGGACGGCCGTGAAGTCGTGCTCGATGAAATAGCCGAAGTTGGCGGCTCTTTCGGCGGTGATGGGTATCGGGCGCACGTTCGGTTCGATTTCCTGATCGGCGGGATTGATACCGAGGGTGCGCGCCATGGGTGCGAGCGCCGCCTGCCAGCCCTCGGCCCGGTACACCTGCTGGCAGTGTTCGAGCTCGCGCATATGCAGGGCGCGGTCGGTGGCGGCCAGCAGCCACGGTGAGACCGGTTCGTGCGCGATGAGCAGCTGAAGCTGTTCGGGATGCGTTGTGGCCATGTGCAATCCGATGGAGGCGCCCAGGCTGCAGCCGAGCATGCGCACCGGCCCGTCGGCGACCTCGGACAGCAGGCGGTGCACATCGTCCGCGTGTGTCGCGACGGTGACGGTCCGGGAGTCGTGAATTCGACTGTGCGACAACCCTCGTCGGTCGTAGGTGACAACGGTGAAGTCGCTCTCCAGTCGTCGCACGAGATCCTCGCTGCGCCGTGCGTCGCCCTCGCCGCTCTGTGAGATGAGCAGCATCGGCCCGGCGCCGCGAATCTCGTAGTAGAGCTCGGCTCCGGGGACCTGCAGGGTGGCGGTTTCGATCGTGTTCATGCCACTGACCATAATCCATCAATCCTGATACATCAATACTGATGTATCAGGATTGATGTACCGTGAGCCCATGAATGGAGTCGAGCTGTTCCTGCTGGGGCGCACGCTGATGAAGCTCGGTGAGCAGTCGCTGCCCGAGGTCGCACAGCGCGGCAGTCACCGCGGGGTACTGGTGGCGCTCAGCGACATCCTCGACCACCCGGGCACCACCATCAGTGAGATCGCCGCCCGCACCGGATTGCCGCAGAGCGCGGTCTCGAACGCCGTGGCGCGGTTGAAGGAATCCGGGTCCATCACCACGGCCCCGGATCCGCGCGACGGCCGCCGCACCCTCATCAGCCGTGCCGCAGAGGTGTCCGAACGTGTCACGCAGGTGCGCGCGACCACCATTCACGATGCCCTCGCCCGTGCCCTCGGAACCGATGACGCGGCCGCTGTCGAGGAGGTCGCCGCCGCACTGTCCCTGCTGTCGGAACGCTTGCGGGTACGCCCGGCCGATCCGGCGTCCTAGCCCGAACCGCTCGTGCGGCCGCGGTCGGCGGGTGCAGGTATCGTCGGTGCGGGGGATCGACGGCGCTGGATACAAGGTCCGTGCCCCTTGCCCCATGAGGACGGACTCTGTTGAACAGAATTCCCCGCCAGGTCATATTCCTGGCGATTCCAGCGCTGCTATTCCTGCTCCCGTGGTGGGTGCTCGTCTACACCACCACCTCGGGGGCGGCCTGCTGGGCATTGTCGGCGCTGTTCGTACTGGGCTATATCGGTCTGCCCGCCGCCATGTTCACCGGGCACGGTCCGAAGCAGTCGGATACCGCCGCGCTCATCGGTGATACCGGGCTGGGTGTGATGTGGGTGCTGTTCACCTGGTCTGCCATCGGCGCTGTGGCCCGCACGATACTGATCCTGGCCGGTGTCGACGATCCGGCGCGTTCGCGCATCGTTGCCGTTGGCGTGCTTGCGATTTCGGCCGCCCTCGTCGCCTGGGGCATCTACGAGGCCCGGCGCATCCCGCGGGTGCTGACCGTCGATGTGACCATCCCCAAGCTCGCACCCGGACTCGACGGGTTGCGGGTAGTGGTGGTCACCGATACCCACTACGCCGCCACCGACCGCCTGCGCTGGTCGGAGCGAGTAGTCGAGGTCGTCAATGCGCAGAAGCCGGATATCGCCTGTCACGCAGGTGATCTCGCGGACGGCTCGGTGATAAAGCGTCGCGCGCAGGTCGATCCGCTGGGCAAGGTCGAAGCCACCCTGGGCCGCTTCTACATCACCGGCAATCACGAATACTTCGGCGATGCGCCCGGCTGGATCGAGCATATGGCTGGCCTGGGCTGGCAGCCGCTGCACAATCAGCACGAGATTCTCACCCGCGAGGGCGACCGCCTGGTCATGGCCGGCATCGACGATCCGACCGGCGTCGCGCTCACCGGACACGGTCCGAACCTGCCCGCCGCGCTCGCCGGTGCGGACCCGGAACTTCCGGTGATCCTGCTGGCCCACCAGCCCAAGCAGATTACCGATGCGGTGGAACACGGTGTCGCACTGCAGATCTCCGGCCATACCCACGGCGGCCAGATCTGGCCCTTCCGCTATCTGGTCCTGCTGGATCAGCCGGTGGTGGCCGGTCTCAGCCGCCATGGCGACACCCAGCTCTACACCAGCCGGGGCACCGGCTTCTGGGGTCCGCAGCTCCGTGTCTTCGCCCCCAGCGAAATCACCGTCCTGGTCCTGCGCAGCCCCGAACTCGCAGGCGCTGCGGCATAGGCCTCTTCGAATCCGACGGCAGCCGTAGGGGTATCGGCATTGCGGAAGCGGCGACCCGAACGTTTCGGGTCGCCGCTCAGCTGTCTTCTGCCGAAGTCCGGCCTCAGCTGTCGAAGCCGAGTCCGGTCAATTCCATTGTCTTGAGCCAGAGGTTGCGGCGGCCCTGATGGGCGTCGGCGCGGGCCATCGACCAGCGGGTGAGTTGAATGCCCGCGGAGCGAAGGGGTTCCGGGGGTAAGGGGAGGGGGCGGGAGCGGACCATGCGGAGGCGGGTGCGTTCGGTGTCGAGGTTCCAGAGGCGGTCCAGCATGACTTCCGCGCCGAAGCGGGTCGCGCCGACGCCGAGGCCGGTGTAGCCGGCGGCGTAGGCGAGTTTGCCCTTGAAGGCCGAGCCGAAAAAGGCGCAGAAGCGGCCGCAGGTGTCGATGATGCCGCCCCAGCGGTGGGTGAAGCGCAGGCCGTCCAGTTGCGGGAAGGTCTGGAAGAAGTGCTGGGCCAGGGTTTCGAAGGTGGCCTCATTGCATTCCAGGCCGGGCGCGATCTTGCTTCCGAAGTGATAGATCGCGTCGTAGCCACCGAAGAGAATGCGGTTGTCGCTGGTCAGACGGTAGTAGTGGAAGCGGTACGAGGCATCGCCGAGCCCCATGCGGCCGACCCAGCCGATGGATTCCAGCTGCTGCGAGGTCAGCGGTTCGGTCATGAGCGCGTAGTCGTACACGGGCACCACGTGGCGGGACACCTTGGCCAGCGGCCCTTGAAATGCGCTGGTGCACAGTGCGACCCGGGGCGCCCGCACCTCGCCGTGCGGAGTGTGCAGGTCCAGTGCGCCCGGCGTCTTCGAAATGCGTTGCACCGGAGTGCCTTCGAAGATCCGCACGCCCTTCTCCAGGCAGGCGCGGCGCAGCCCCCAGGCCAGCCGGGCCGGATCGAGCATGGCCACACCGTCGCGATCCCACCGCCCGCCGAGATAGGTGGGGGAGTGCACCATATTCTGCGCGCCCCGCGCATCCAGCAATTCACTGCGATAGCCGAGATCGACTGCCGCATCATGACTTTCCTGCAGCCACTCCAGTTCGTGCGGTGCGGTGGCGACCTCCATCTCGCCGGTGCGCTCGAAGTCGCAGTCGATATCGTAGCGGCGGATGGCGTCCTCGATCTCGTCGAGGTTCTTCCGGCCCAGCCGCTCCAGATCGCCGATCTCGTCGGGGAAGCGGTCCACACCGTTGGCGAGTCCGTGCGTGAGACTGGCGGCGCAGAAGCCGCCATTGCGACCGGAAGCCGCATGCCCGCACAGGCCGGATTCGATGAGCACCACATCGAGACCCGGATCTCGCTCCTTGGCCAGTAGCGCGGTCCACAGTCCGCTGTAACCGCCGCCGATGACGGCCAGATCGGCATCGGTGCCGGTGGTCAGCGGATCGGTCGAGGACGGGCGCTCGGGCCGGTCGGTCCAGAACGGCGTCGGCGCTGCTTCGGAGAGTGCCGACGCCAACAGTTTGCTTCCTTTGGCCTGCATGGCCGATCAACTCCTTCTCTCTTGCCGCACGGTCCAGCCGCGCGGCCCAACGACATTTGTGTTGGTCTCAGGGAACGCGAAAGCCGCCGGCGGTCGATACGACCGGACCCGGCGGCTCGCGGGAAAATCAGCTGGTGGCGGCGCGATCGTCCGAGCGGCGGCGATTACGCAGCTGCCCGGCGATATCGAGGAAAGGCCACATGAGAGGGAGAATAGCCCAGAACCGGGCTATCAGGCTCGGAAGACCACGTCGTGCCAGGGTTTGTGCGCGGCGGCGGTGATATCCGACATGACATGTTTGATATTGGTGTACTCGTCGAATGAGTAGGCAGACATATCCTTTCCGAATCCGGACGCCTTGTATCCGCCGTGCGGCATCTCGCTGAGGATCGGAATATGGTCATTGATCCACACGCAACCGGCCTGGATCTCCCGGCTCGCGCGCTGGGTCCGGAACACATTTGTCGACCAGGCCGAGGCCGCCAGGCCGTACGCCGTATCGTTCGCCAGCGCTATGGCCTCGTCATCGGTATCGAACGGCAGCACCACGAGCACCGGCCCGAAGACCTCGTTCTGGACGATTTCGGAATCCTGCGCGGCGCCGGTGATCAGCGTCGGCTCGAAATACGCGCCACCGGCGGCGGTGTGCTCCGGAATTCGGCCGCCGCGCACCACTTTTGCACCGTATTCGCGGGCCCGATCCACCATGCCGATCACTTTGTCGCGATGGGGGAGTGAAATCAGCGGTCCCATATCGGTTTCGGGATCGTCCACCGGTCCCAGCGTCACCCGATCCATGAGGTCGGCCACCCGGCTCACGAATTCGTCGAACAGCGGTCGCTGCACATAGGCGCGGGTGGCCGCGGTGCAATCCTGCCCGGCATTGATGAGCGATCCGGCGACCGCGCCACGGGCGGCGGCCTCGAGATCGGCATCGTCGAAGACCACGAACGGCGCTTTACCGCCGAGCTCCAGATGTATGCGCTTCACGGAACCGGCTGCGGCCGCGGCCACCTGCCTGCCCACCACCGTGGATCCGGTGAACGACACCATCGCGACCTGAGGATGTTCGACCAGCGCCTGACCCGCGACGGGTCCGATACCGGTGAGCACATTGATCACGCCCGGCGGTACGCCCGCCTCCGTCGCGAGCTCCGCGAACAGCAGTGAGGTCAGCGGAGTGAGCTCGGAAGGCTTGAGCACAATGGTGTTTCCGGCCGCGACCGCCGGCAGGATCTTCCACCCCGCCATCTGCAGCGGATAGTTCCACGGCGAAATGGACCCGATCACCCCGAGCGGTTCCCGGCGAATGGTGGAGGTGTGATCGGCCGAGTACTCCGCCGAGGCCTTGCCCTCCAAATGGCGTGCGGCCCCGGCGAAGAACGCGACATTGTCGATCGTGCCCGGCACATCGAACTCCTGCGCGAGCCGAATCGGCTTGCCCGCATTGCGGCTTTCGACCGCCGCCAGCTCCCCGGCGTGATCGCGCAGCAGCCGCACCCAGCGGTGCATGACGTCCGAGCGCTCGCCCGGCGTCATCCCCGCCCACAGCGGGAAGGCCGCGCGGGCGGCGGCGACGGCTGACTCCACATCCGCCACTGACGCGCTCGCGCCGGAGGCGATGACTTCTCCGGTCGAGGGTGCGGTGATCTCCAGTGGTGCACCGGATCCGGCGCACCGGACCCCGTCGATGAATTGCAGTTCCTGGGAACTCACTGCGCTCCTAGCTGACGAGATGGGAATCGGCGACGGACAGCGCCTGATCCAGAATGGCCAGACCCTCCTTCGCCTCACCCTCGGTAATGGTGCACGGCGGAACGACGTGCAGTCGATTGAAATTGACGAACAGCAGCAGACCGGCGGCCTTGGCGGCGGCGACGGTCTCGGCCATGGCCGGGCTGCTGCCGCCGTACGGCGCCAGCGGCTCCCGAGTGTCGCGATCACGCACCAGTTCCAGCGCCCAGAACACACCCAGGCCGCGAACCTCGCCGATGCTCGGATGCCGTTCGGCGAGTTCGCGCAGTGCGGGCCCGAGCACGTTTTCGCCGATGGACGCCGCGTTCTCGACAATGCCCTCGTCCTGCATGGCATTGATGGTGGCCACCGCGGCCGCCGTGGCGAGTGGATGTCCGGAGTAGGTGAGCCCGCCCGGATAGGCGCGGTCGTCGAAGGTCGCCGCGATATGCGGTGCGATGGCCACACCGCCGAGCGGCACATAGCCGGAATTCACGCCCTTGGCGAAGGTGATGAGATCCGGCACCACCTCGGCGAAATGCTCTATGGCGAACCACTTTCCGGTGCGCCCGAAGCCTGCCATCACCTCGTCGGCAATGAGGACGATGCCGTGCCGGTCGCACAATTCCCGCACGCCCGCCATATATCCGGGCGGCGGAACCATGATTCCGGCGGTGCCGGGCACCGATTCCAGCACGATCGCGGCAATGGTGCTCGGACCCTCCATGAGGATCGTCTGCTCGAGATGCTCGAGCGCCCGCTGCGACTCCTCGGCCTCGGTGCTCGCATGGAATCGCGTGCGGTACAGGAACGGTCCGAAGAAATGCACAACGCCGGCATTGCCGTGATCGTTCGGCCAGCGCCGCGGGTCGCCGGTGAGATTGACCGCCGTCTCGGTGCCGCCGTGATACGAGCGGTAGCGTGAGAGCACCTTGTAGCGCCCGGTGTGCAGCCGCGCCATGCGCACCGCGTGCTCGACGGCATCCGCGCCGCCATTGGTGAAGAAGATCCGATTCAGCTCGCCGGGTGTGCGCTCGGCGATCAGCCGGGCGGCCTCCGAGCGGGCGGCATTGGCGTGCGGCGGCGCGACGGTGCACAGCTTGGCCGCCTGCTCCTGAATCGCCGCGACGACCTTCGGATGCTGGTGGCCGATATTGGTATTCACCATCTGGGAGGAGAAGTCCAGCAGCCGGGCGCCCTCGCCGTCCCACACGTACGAGCCCTGTGCGGCGGTGATGACCATGGGTTTCAGCTGCGCCTGCGCCGACCAGGAGTGGAAGACGTGCTTGCGGTCGAGCTCGTACGCGCGGGCGGCCTCCGCGCGGGCGGCCTCGGGAGTCGAACCATTGGGAAGTGTCATCACAATTCCGATCAGTTGTTCTGCGGGAAGCCGAGATTCAGGCCGCCGTGACTGGGATCGAGCCAGCGGGAGGTGACAGCCTTGGTGCGGGTGAAGAAGTGCACGCCGTCGATGCCGTGCGCATGGGAATCGCCGAAGAGCGAATTCTTCCAGCCACCGAAACTGTAATAGGCCATGGGCACCGGGATCGGGACGTTGATGCCGACCATGCCGACCTCGACCTCGTTGTGGAAGCGCCGGGCCGCGCCGCCGTCATTGGTGAAAATGGCGGTGCCATTGCCGTACTGATTGGTATTGATGAGCGCCAGCGCCTCGTCGTAGGTGTCCACGCGCACCACCGACAGCACCGGGCCGAAGATCTCGTCGGTGTAGACGCTCATCTCGGGGGTGACATTGTCGAGAATGGTGGGGCCCAGCCAGAAGCCGTCCGCCGCACCGTCGGCCTGCACCGTGCGGCCGTCGAGAACGACTGTCGCACCGGCGGATTCACCCGCGGCGATGTAGGAGGCGACCTTGTCTCGGAGGGCCTCGGTGACCAGCGGGCCCATATCCGAGCCCTTGGTGCCGTCACCGGTGCGAATGGTCTCGGTGCGCTGGGCGATTCGCGCCACCAGGTCATCGGCGATCGGGCCGACCGCGACCAGCGCGCTGATGGCCATGCACCGTTCGCCCGCCGAACCGAAGCCCGCGTTCACGGCGGCGTCGGCGGCCAGATCCAGATCGGCGTCGGGCAGCACCACCATATGGTTCTTCGCGCCGCCGAGCGCCTGCACCCGCTTGCCGTGCGCGGTGCCGCGCTCGTAGACGTATTTGGCGATCGGGGTGGAGCCGACGAACGAAACCGCCTTGATCGCAGGGTTTTCCAGCAGTTCGTCCACCGCGACCTTATCGCCCTGCACCACATTGAAGACGCCGGCGGGCAGTCCGGCCTCCTCCCACAGGGCGGCGGTCCACAGCGCGGCCGAGGGGTCCTTCTCACTCGGCTTGAGCACCACGGTGTTGCCGGCGGCAATGGCCAGCGGGAAGAACCACATGGGCACCATGGCCGGGAAATTGAACGGCGAAATGATCGCGACCGGGCCCAGCGGCTGGCGAATGGAGAAGATGTCCACCTTGCTGGAGGCGTTCTCGGTGTAGCCGCCCTTGAGCAGATGCGGTATG
Organism: Nocardia sp. NBC_01327; assembly: GCF_035958815.1. Lineage (NCBI taxonomy): Bacteria > Bacillati > Actinomycetota > Actinomycetes > Mycobacteriales > Nocardiaceae > Nocardia > Nocardia sp. NBC_01327. Next base: position 2,966,530 of record NZ_CP108383.1, read on the forward strand.
CCGCAGGCGAATTCGACGACCTCCAGACCACGCGTCACCTCGCCCAGCGCATCGGAGAGCACCTTGCCGTGCTCGGCGGTGATGATCGCCGCGATCTCCTCCTTGCGAGCGTTGAGCAGCTCGCGGAAGCGGAACAGCACCTGCGTGCGCTTGGAGAGCGAGGCGTCGCGCCAGGCCGGGAAGGCCGCGGCGGCGGCATCGACGACCGTTCGCACGTCCGCGGCGTTCGCCAGCGAGACCTGCCCGGTGACCACCCCGGTCGCGGGATTGGTCACGGGCGCGGTGGCCGTGCTGGTGCCGGTGAATGATTTGCCGTCGACCCAGTGCGCGATGGTCTGCATATCTCCTCGATTCGATGGATGGAACTGGCTTCGCATATGGAGATGGGCCCGGCCCCCGTCACCGGCATGACTGGGGTCGGGCCTCGGAGGTGGGCGCAGCCGCCCGTGGCCACCGGAGGCCACGGTCAGGATGAGGACCTGCCGCGACCGCCGATGCCGGAGAAGCCGTCGGGCGGGACTGCGGTGGCCCGATCCCTACTCTGCATGAAGATCGTCGCCGCACACCCCGACGTTTTGTACGGTGTTTCGGCATTGGTATTACGATTCGTAGGTGCTCCTCTCCGTTGCCGATGTCCTGGCGATCCCCGTGGTGCGCGCCGGGCACCCGGAAATCGTCGGCGGCGGGTCGCTGGACCGGCCCGTGCGGTGGGTGCACGTGAGCGAACTGTCGGATGTCGCGAAACTTCTGGTGGGCCGGGAACTGATCCTGACCACCGGGCAGGCGCTGTCGCACAGCGATGCCGCGACCGTCGAGTATCTGGAATCCCTGGCCGCCGCCGGGGTCTCGGGCCTGGTCGTCGAATTGGGCACGTACATCAGCGAATTGCCGCCGATCGTGGCCGCGACCGCCGACCGGCTGCAGCTGCCGATCGTTGCGCTCGGGGAGGTGGTGCGATTCGTCGAGGTCACCGAGGCCGTGCACCGCGTCATCGTGGCCGACCAGTACTCCGAACTGGAATTCGCCCACAGTGTGCACGAGACCTTCACCGATCTGAGCGTGCGCCGCGCGTCGCTCGCCGAAATCGTCAAGACCGCCGCGGGTCTGCTCGATGCCTCCGTGGTGCTGGAGGATCTCACCCATCGGGTGCTCGCCTCCACCGCGCGCCACACCGCCACCTCGACGCTGCTCGACCACTGGGAGAGCACCTCGCGCCTGCTGCCCGACCACGATGCGAATGTGGTGCCCGTGGGCCCGCACATGCAGCGCTGGGGCCGGCTCATCCTGCGCTCCAGCCGGGTTCCCGATGCCCGTGCCCGCATGGTGCTCGAGCGTGCCGCGCAGACCCTGACGCTGCACCGCATGGTCGAGCGCGACCGCTTCGGCCTGCACCGGCAGGCGCAGACCGGTCTCATCGACGACATGATCAACGGCCGTCTCAGCGATGAGCGTGACGCCCTCGCGCTCGCGGCCACCCTCGGCCTGGCGCGCCGGGCGCGCTACATCCCGCTCGCCATCGACGTGGCCGCCGCGATCGAATCCGATCCCGTTGCCCACCAGCGTCGTACCGCCGCGATTCTCGACGCGGCGCTGCACGGCGTGGCTCTGGCCAAGGCGACCGCCCTGGCCGCACCCGATCACGGTAATCGGGTGAATCTGGTGCTGGCGGTCTCTCGCACCGGTGATCTCGACACGGTTCTCACCGCCGTCTGCACCCTCATGCTCGGCGAGATCCGCCGGGTACCGGGCGTCGACCGTGCCGTCCTGGGCGTGGGCGCGGAATCCGAGTCACTTCTGGACACCGCCCGTGAACTCTCCCAGGCCGCGCACGTCGCCGAAGTCGCACTCTCCCTGGCCTCTTCCGCGCCCCGCCCGTTCTATCGCAGCGGTGACGTCCGGCTGCGCGGCCTGCTCTCCCTGATCCGCGACGAACCCGGCGTGCAGCGTTTCGCCGAAACCGAACTCAGCGCCCTGCTCCGCTACGACATCCGCCAATCCGCCGACCTCACCCGCACCCTGCGCCAATTCCTCGATCTGGCAGGCAATAAGACCGAATTGGCCAAGCGCCTGAACATCAGCCGCCCCACCCTCTACGACCGCCTCTCCCGTATCGAACGCATCCTGGACGTCGACCTCGACGACGGTGAGACCCGCACCTCCCTGCACACCGCCCTGCTCATCCGCGACCTCACCGTCCCCGGCGAGCCGTAGCGGCTTGACCCTGACGCAGCGTGAGGCTCGACGATCGGGGCATGAGCGAATACACCAGCCCCGTTCCCCTGCCCGCGCTCGATGCGGTCGCCCCCGAGCTGTACCGCGGCTACTACGGCATGCCGATGTTCCTCATCGTCCCGACCGCCGATCTCGCGGCATCGCTGGATTTCTGGACGCGCGGCCTCGGATTCATCGATATTTTCACCGTGCCCGATCGGCTGATCCACCTGCGGCGCTGGGCATTTCAGGATGTGCTGCTCGTACCGGGGGAGCCCGCCGCCGAGGCGTCCGCGCTGCGGACGAGTTTCGCCTGTGTGCTCGGCCAGATCGAGGAGATCGCCGAGCGCTGCGCGCGGTTGCGGCCCGGGTCCGCGGGCGAGCCGCAGGAGATGCCGTGGAACTCCCGCGAATTGACCGTCATCACACCCGAGAACGTGCGCGTCGTCATGACCGCCGCCCGCCCGCTGGACCCGCGCAGCCCGCAGGCCGACCACCTGCGCGCCATCGGCTTCGAGGTGCCGGAGATCGCCGAGGCGCCGGAGATACTGAACCGATGACGGGAGATTCCGACGCACCTGTGGCAGGAGACGCGGCGCCACAGTCGGCAGGAGACGCGGCGGCACTGTCGGCAAGAGACTCGGCGGCACTGTCGGCAGGAGACGCGGCGGCACAGTCGGCAGGGGATTCCGGCGTGCACGTGGACATCGGCGACCAGGCTCCCGCCGGGACTCTCACCGTAGGTCGAGCGGCCGCTCTGGTCGGAATCAGCGTCCGGACCCTGCATCACTGGGATGTCATCGGCCTGGTCCAGCCGAGCGACCGCACCTGGTCCGGCTACCGCCTGTACGCCGCCGACGACATCGCCCGCATCCACCGGGTACTCATCTACCGCGAACTCGGATTCCCCCTCGCCGATATCGCCCGCCTCCTCGACGATCCCGCCATCGACGCCCGCACCCACCTGCGCCGCCAGCGCTCCCAGCTGCTCGACCGCATCGCCCGCCTGCAGCAGATGGTCGGCGCGGTCGATCACATGCTCGAAGCCTCCGGCACCGGAATGCAATTGACTCCCGAACAGCAGGCCGAGATCTTCGGCGACGACTGGCAGCCCGGCTGGATCGGCGAGGCGCAGCAGCGCTGGGGCGAGAGTGCGCAGTGGGCGCAGTACACGGAGCGAGCCGCAGGAATGAGCCCGGAGGACTGGCGGGCGGTCACCGCCGAAACCGATGCGCTGCAAGAGGATTTCGCCGCCGCACTACGCAACGGCGTCCTCCCCGGCTCGGAAGCGGCGAACGCACTGGCCGAGCGCCACCGCGCCCTCTTCACGCGCTACTACTACGACTGCACCCACTCGATGCAGGTCTGCCTGGGCCGAATGTTCGTGGCAGATCCCGGCTTCGCGAAACACTACGACGCCATCGAGCCCGGCCTCCCGATCTGGTTGCGCGACACCCTCTTCGCGAACGCGGCCGCACACGGCATCGACCCGGAGTCCGCCACCTGGGAGTAGTCCCCATCGGTCGAGTGCCGCCCCGGGAATGCGATCGATGGTGCTGAGCAACCGAATTCGCCCTACCTCAACGGTGGATTCGAGGGTTCCGGAGCTGTCGGCTGCCAGCCGGTCGGGGACGGCCAGGTGGTATCGAGCGACTGCTGATCGGCATAGCGCTCGAGGATCAGGAAACGGCCGGCTCGATCGGCTGCCCTGACCCATCCGAGACCTGCAGACCGGGGCAACTGGAGAACTTCCGCGGGCCATCGTGCACGCCCTGCCATCCGGCGCATATCGGGGGTCTCATCAGGGAACTTCCCGATGTGCATCGGCGAATGGGGTGCTTCCCTTGATGGGCAGGTCAGTGGTCCGAACGAGGGGAGACAATTGTGAACGCCGCCGTCGTCACCAGCTGGATATGGCTGGCACTCGAACTAGGGCTGCGCATACGCGACAGAGTGCGGCATACGGGTTCCACCGCCCGAGATCGCGGAACCAGGTTCACGATCTTCCTGCTGATGTTCCCGTCGGTCCTGGTGGCCAGCATCGTGGCAGGTGTGCTGTCCTCGAACAGTCCGCTGCGCTTCCCCGGTCCGCAACTGGTCTGGGAGGTAGTCGGTGTCATGGTGATGTGGCTGGGCCTGATCGTGCGGATATGGGCAATTGCGGTGCTGGGCAAGTCATTCCGCACCACGGTCGAGGTCGATGCCGATCAGTCGGTGGTGGACCGGGGGCCGTACCACTGGATCCGCCACCCCTCCTACACCGGCGTTCTGCTCATCACCCTCGGCTTCGGCATCGCCGCCGACAACTGGATCTCCCTGCTCGTGGTGACGATCATTCCGACCTACGGCCTGATGCGGCGCATCGATGTCGAGGAGAAGGCCCTGGTCGAGACCATGGGGCGGCCGTACGAGATCTATCGATCCACCACCAAGCGCCTGGTCCCCGGCATCTGGTGAAATGCGGCCGGAGAGCGTCAGATCGGGTTGGCGCCCATGGGGTTCGGGTAGGGGACCGCACCGCTGTGTGCGACGGCCTTCGCGGCCGGGGTGAGGGCCGCGAGGGCTGCCGCGATATCGGGGATATCGCGGTAGGCGGTCATGGCCAGCTCGTCGGTGCGGGATTCGACGTGGATGCGCAGGTTCCGGCCGGTATCGGTAATCCCGCTGTCATCGAGCAGACCGCGGGCTTGCAGGCGGTTGCGGGCTGCGGCCCAATCGGTTTCGGTCCAGCCGCGATTGTCGCGCCACATCTGCTCCGGTGCGCCGGTGTCGGCGGAGAAGAGAACATGGGCTTCGCAGCCGTCGATGCCCTCGGCGAGCAGGCACCCGACATGACCGTCGCCGCGATGCTCGCGCAGCGCGGTGGCGGCCTGCCAGAGCGCCTCGGCGGGATCGGCCGGGATGGGAAGGTCGCGATTGGCCGCGAAGAGCGCGCGGCCGGGCGCGGGTGCTCCGGCGACGGCCGCCTGGAGTGCGGGCAGGGCCTCGTCGGTGACAGCGGCGAGATCGGGCACCAGGGCCTGAAGCACCTCCGCGGCGGCGGTACGCCGGGTGGTCAGGGCGATCTCGGGGGTGGCGAAGGTCCACGCGTCGGGGATCGCGCGCCGGATCATCGCCGGGTGGAAGTTGTAGAACGTCGCTTCGATCACGCCTGGTCCGACAGCGCCCATCGGCGCGGAGCGGGCGGCGAAATAGCCCATCCAGTATCCGCGGAAGCCGGCGGCCTTGTTGGCGGCCGTGCAGCTCGGAGCGAAATAGGTCACCGCGTGCAGCGGTTCGAGCACCCGCCACATCGCGCGGGCGAAGTCGTTGTCCATTCCGTCACACTACTTACTAGGTTCATTCAACTAAAGTCAGATCGCCGGATGATTTCCCGCAATCCTGAGGACCGCCGGATTGTGCTGCGCCGCAGGCGGATTGCCACTCCGACGAATCGTAAGATTGCCCGCTCGTTTTCGTGCTCAGTGTAAAGTGTGTGACCTGGGTCACTATATTGATTTCCGCTGGTAACGCTGTTTCATATTCAGGCAACAATCAGGCCCCCACAATCCTCACAGGTCAAGCGACCGAGATTTGAGGAGTTGTATCTATGGCATCGACCCGGACCGAGGCGGCGTACAGCGATCGGCTGATTGCCGTCGAGCCCGGCGGCGACGACTACATCCCCGACAGCGCGCGGCACGGTACGCCCCGAAAGCTGTTCTGGACGTGGATGTCTCCGAATATGGAGTTCGCGACGATCTTCGTCGGCGTACTCGCCGTGACCGCCTACGGAATGAACTTCTGGCAGGCGAGTCTGGGTCTCGCGATCGGCATCGGTCTCGGCGCCGTCGCGCACTATCTGCTCTCGGCGCGCGGCCCCCTGCACGGTGTGCCGCAAATGGTGCTGGGCCGCTTGGGATTCGGCTATCTCGGCAATGCGCTGCCCGCCGGATTCATGGCCATCATGTGCGGCGTCGGCTGGTTCGCCACCAATAGCGTCAGCGGTGCGTTCGCGCTGAACTCGCTGACCGGTCTGCCGAAACTGCCCTCATTGCTCGTCATCGTGCTGGTGCAGACCGCGTTCGCATTCTTCGGGCACAATCTGGTGCAGGCTTTCGAGCGAATCGCCTTCCCGCTCTTGGCGATCGTCTTCGCCATCGTCACCGTGGTGATCTTCAGCAAGGCCGATCTGGGTGCACCCGCACCGGCAGGGGGAGCGGGCGGTATGGGCGGCTTCCTGCTGACCGTCGGCACCGCGTTCGGCTACGGCGCGGGCTGGAATCCCTACGCCGCGGACTACTCCCGCTACCTGCCCTCCACCGTCTCCCGGACCGCGACCGGCCTCTGGGCCTCCGCGGGCCTGTTCCTGTCCTGCGTCTGGCTCAGCGTCGTCGGCGCCGCCTCGGCGACGGTGGCCGCCACGGCCGAGGGCAGCCCGACCGATGTGTTCACCGCGAATCTGCCGACCGCACTGGCGAAGCTGACCCTGCTGGCCATCGCGGTCGGTGCGGTGGCGGCCAATGCGCTCAATGTGTATTCGGGGGCAATGGCTTTCGTCACCATGGGCTTCAAGTTGCCGGTGCGCACTCAGCGGGCATTGGTCTCGGCGGTCTTCGGCGTGGTCGGCTTCCTGGTCGCGTGGTGGGCGCTGCCCGACGCCGCGGCCAATTACGAGGCCTTCCTGCTGATCGTCGCCTACTGGATCGGCCCGTGGCTCGGCATCGTCTTCGCCGACGAGTACCTGCGGCGCGGCCAGCGCATCGACCACCTGCTCTACGACCGCTCGTACACCAACTGGGGTGGCGTGGCGGCCTTCCTGGTCGGCCTGGTGGTCTCGGTGGTGCTGTTCTCCAACCAGGCCAAGTTCGTCGGCTATGCGGCCAAGGCCTGGCCGCAACTCGGCGATATCACCTTCTTCGTCGGCTTCCTGATCTCCGGCGCGGCATATCTGCTGCTCAACCGTGCACGGATCGCGCGCGTGGCGGTGGCAGCATGATCGGCATGATCACCGCAAAAGATCTGCTGGTCACCGCCTACGACGAGGCACAGCTCGGACTCGCCGAGGGCGGCATTCCGATCGGCGCCGCGCTCTTCGATTCGGAGGGAAACCTGCTCGGCCGCGGCCACAATCGCCGCGTCCAGGCCGGAGATCCCAGCCTGCACGCCGAGACGGACGCCTTCCGCAATGCCGGTCGCCGCCGCGACTACCGCGACACCATCATGGTGACGACCCTCTCGCCCTGCTGGTACTGCAGCGGCCTGGTCCGCCAGTTCGGTATCGGCGCGGTGGTGGTGGGCGAGTCGATCACTTTCACCGGCGGTCACGAATGGCTTGCCGCACACGGGGTCTCGATCACCGTGCTGGACGATCCGGCCTGCGTGGACATGATGGAACGCTTCATCGCCGACCGGCCGGAACTCTGGAACGAGGACATAGGAGTAGCGGAGTGAATGCCATCGCGACCGTCGATATGAACCGCTGGCGCGCGGGCGGCCCGGACGCCGCGCAGGTACTGCGCGAGGTCGACGCGGGCATGCAGCGCGCCGGATTCCTGCTGGTGCGCGGACACGGTGTGCCGGAAGGACTTCCGGGCGCATTGCGCGCCGCCGCCCGCCGCTTCTTCGCCCTCCCCGGGGAGGTGAAGCAGCGCTACGGCACCGCCGTGGGCGGCCGCGGCTGGATCGGTCCCGGCCTGGAGGCCAACGGTTATTCCGAGGGCACCGAAACTCCGCCCGATCTGAAGGAGACCTTCGCCGTGGGCGCGGACACCCGCACCGGCGATACCCTCGTCGACGAGGTGTGGTTCCTGGATAACGTCTGGCCGGACGAGGTGGTCGAACTGCACGCGCTGTCCACCGCCTACACCGCCGCCATGCGCACGCTCTCCGATGAGCTGCTCGCCCTCTTCGCCGCCGCACTCGAGTTGCCGCACAACCCTTTCCAGGGTGTGACCACCCGCCCGACCTGGACCTGCAATATCAACTGGTACCCGCCCCTGACACACCTCGGCGCACCCGAACCCGGCCAGTTCCGCATCGGGCCGCATACCGATTTCGGCACCGTCACCGTGCTCGACCGGGAGCCCGGAGCGGGCGGCCTGCAGGTCTACACCGATGCAGAGGGCTGGGCGGACGCACCCTTCGACCCGTCCGCGCTCACCGTCAATATCGGTGACCTGCTGGCACATTGGAGCGGTCAGCGCTGGCCGGCCGGTCGCCACCGGGTGCTGCCCCCGCAGGAGACCGCCCCCGACGAGGATCTGGTCTCGCTCATCTATTTCTACGAACTCGATCACGATGCCCGCGTCACCCCGCTGGCGCCGCCGATCGGGCGCCTCGCAGGTCTGGAACCGGTGGTCTCCGCCGAGTTCCTGCGCACCCGATTGGACGCCATCACCCTCGGCTGAGACCACCTGGCGAGTTCCTGCGGCCGTCGGGAGTGTGGCGGCCGCAGGGGCGAACGGGAACATCCGCCGACGCGCGGGGGTTGGCACGGATCATGACTACGGTGGGATTGATCGGAAGCGGCAATATCGGCGGGACGCTGGCCAGACTGGCCGTCGCCGCCGGGATCGATGTGGTGCTGAGCAATTCCCGGGGGCCCGAGACATTGGCCGATCTGGTGCGGGAGCTGGGGGAGCGGGCGCGCGCCGGAACTCCGGAGGAGGCGGCCGCGGCCGGAGACATCGTGGTGGTGACGGTTCCGCTGAAGGCCTATCGCGACGTACCGGCGGACCCGCTGGTCGGCAAGGTCGTCATCGATACCAATAACTACTACCCCGAACGCGACGGCGAGTTCCCGGATCTGGAGGCGGGGACGGCCACCAGCAGTGAACTACTTCAGCGGCATCTGCCGCGGTCACGGGTTGTCAAGGCGTTCAACAACATCTACTTCAAGCATCTCGCGGTGCTGAGTCGCCCGGCCGGCGCGTCCGATCGGACAGCGCTGCCCATCGCGGGCGATGATTCCGAGGCGAAAGCCGCTGCCGCACAGTTCATCAATGCCCTGGGCTACGACACGGTCGATATCGGCGGCGCGAGCGACAGCTGGCGGACTCATCCCGATACCCCGGCCTACGGTGCGCCGTACGCGGTGGCGGCTCCCTTCTGGGAGAACGACGCGGCCCCGGCCGATGCCGAGACGGTGCGCAAGGCGGTCGACGCCGCCGAGCGGTGAATCACTGAAATCCATCGGCCGAATTGCCGGGCCGGACACTGCGACATCCCCTCGGATGCAGTGCTGTCCGGGCCGGGCAACCCGATTCTCTTCCCCCGGGGCCAGTTCCGCGACAACGGTGTCAGGTCCGTCGCGCGGCGCCGCGGATCAGTCGTTGCAGATGGCCGCGCGCACGATGGTGGAATCGCCGTACCAGAGCGCGGAACTCTCCGCCTCCGCCGGGGTGCTGCCGTATCCGCCGGTGTACTTGTTCATGCTCGCCGAGTAGGCGACCGAACCGCAGCCCGTGAAGGAGGCGACGGTCGAGCAGTCGCTGTAACCGCACTTGGCCTCGGCGGCCTGGCTGGCGGCGGACTCGGAGTCGTAATTCCAGGCCCAGCCCAGATCGCCGTCGCCGGAGACGGCAATGGCGCCCCAGTTGGCGGAGGCCGACGCCGGTGCGGCGGGCAATACGTTGGCGAGGGCGGCGAACGCGATACCGGCGGTACCGAGAAGGATCTTGCGCATGAGTGTTCCTAGCTGTGTGTCGAACCGATAGTGCAGCCGGCCGAACGAATTCGGCCGTGCGCACCACTATCGTGTGCGGCACCGACACGCGTTAACCGCTAGGTGAACACGCAGAGGGGAAGGCGCTCAGCGCTTTTCCCGTCCGGGAAGATCAGTTTCCGGCCCACCGATTGGCCGTGATCTCGTACCCGGGCAGGCCCGCGGTGGACACCTTGGACTCGTAGATCCGCACGTAACCGGTGCTCGTGATCCGCCAGATGCCGTCCTCGCGGCGGTAGGTGTCGTTGTAGTACGCGGCTCCGCGAATCAGCAATTGATAGTCGGGGACTATGACCGTGTCCTCCAAACACCAACTGCCGGTGGCGGTATCACCGTCGACCTCGATCTCCGGGTGATTGGCCACGTGCACGGTGATGATGTTCCCGCTCAGCGCGCCCTGCATATAGTCGACAATCTGGTCCCGACCTGCGAATTCGAGCGGCATACCGCCCGACGGCGACCCGTAGGAACCGATCACGTCGGTGCTGAGCGTCTCGCCGAAATCCTTCCACTGCTTGAGGTCCAGCGTCCGCAGATAGCGGTACTTGAGTGTGCGAATCTCCTCGACTGCGTTCAAATCCATAGTGAATTGGACCACGACCAACCAAGCATTTGCTACCCTCCCGAAATGATACCCACCCTGGTCTGGGGCACCGGCAATGTCGGCCGTGCCGCCATCCGCGCGGTGGCCGCGCATCCGGCGCTGAAATTGACCGGTGTGCTCGTGCACAATCCGGCGAAGGTGGGCCGCGATGCGGGTGATCTCGCCGGGCTCGACACCGAACTGGGGGTGGCGGCGACCGACGATATCGCCGCCGCGCTCGCCTCCGGGCCGGGCGCCGTGGTGTACGCGGCCTCGGGCGATATCCGGCCCGATGACGCGCTCGCCGATATCCTGCGCGCACTGCGGGCGGGCGCGGTGGTGGTGACACCCGCGCTCTACGCCCTCTACGACCAGCGCAATGCCCCGGCAGAACTTCGTGAGCCGGTGCTCGCCGCCATCGCCGAGGGTGGCGGATCGCTGTTCGTCTCCGGCGTCGATCCGGGCTGGGGCAACGATGTGCTGCCGCTGCTCGTGAGCGGGCTCGGCAGCACCGTGGATGTGGTGCGCTGCCAGGAGATCTTCGACTACACCACCTACGACCAACCCGATTCGGTGCGCTATCTGGTCGGCATGGGCCAGCCCATGGACTACGACCCGCCCATGCTCATGGCCTCGGTGCCGACCATGGTGTGGGGCGGGCAGATTCGGCTCATCGCGCGCGGACTCGGCGTCGCCGTCGAGGAGATCCGCGAGGTGGTCGAGCGGCGTCCGCTCGAAGCCACCGTCAGCACCGAGCTCATGGGCGAATTCGAGGCGGGCACCCAGGGTGCGATCCGTTTCGAGGTGCAGGGCATTGTCGACGGCCGCCCGCGCATCGTCATCGAACACATCACCCGCATCCACGCCTCCTGCGCCACCGATTGGCCGCTGCCGCACAGCGGCGCCGGCGCGCATCGCGTGATCATCGAGGGCCGCCCGCGCATCGAGGTCACCATCCAGGCCACCGATGAGGACGGCAATCACTCCGCGGGCGGAAACGCCACCGCCGTAGGCAGATTGGTCGGCGCCATCGACTGGCTCGTGGCCGCCGAACCCGGCCTCTACGACGCCCTCGACATTCCCCTGCGACCCGGCACTCTCGGAAGGAACCAGCCGTGATCATCGACATTCCCGAAGGCAAGGACCCCATCGGCTACGTGTGGGGTGAAATGGTGCCCGGCATCGGCACCGCCGCCGCCGCGTTCTCCCTCGCCGTCTACTCGCACACCACGCTGGGACTGCGCGAATTCGAGGCCGCCCGGCTGCGCATCGCGCAGATCAACGGCTGCCTGTTCTGCCTGGACTGGCGCACCGATCGTGACGGCGAGAAGGTCGGGGAATCCTTCGAGCAGGACGTCACCGACTGGCGCACCACCGAATCCTTCGACGACCGCACCCGCCTGGCCGCCGAATACGCCGAGCGCTACGCCCTGGACCACCACAATCTCGACGATGAATTCTGGGCCCGCATGTTTGCCGCCTACTCCCAGGCCGAAGTGGTGGAACTGTCCATGTGCCTGGGCTCCTGGCTGGCCTTCGGCCGCCTCAATCATGTGCTCGGCCTCGATGCCGTCTGCGTACTCCCCGGTCATCCCGCGGGGCAGTAGCAGTCGATGAGCGGTGTCGTCCGGCCCTACCTGGACGACACCGCTCGATTCTTTATCCGGCCCTGCCCACCGGAGCCTTGCCCGCTGGTCGGAGCGGGGATACTCTGATGAGAGTAATCAATACTCTGGTCAGAGTATGCGGAGGTGGGCATGGCTGGGAAACGAGCGTTTCGCCGTGTCAATCCGTTGTCGCTGGCGGTACTGGTGCAGCTGTGGGAGCGGCCCATGCATCCGTATCAGATGTCGCAGACGCTCAAGCAGCGCGGCAAGGACGACAGTGTGCGGATCAATTACGGTGCGCTGTACGCCGTGGTGGAATCGCTACTGCAGCAGGGGTTCATCGACGTCGTCGGGGCCGAGCAGGAGGGGAATCGGCCCGCGCGCACCGTGTACCGGATCACCGATGACGGCATTGCCGAAATGCGGGACTGGTTGCGCGAGTGGGTATCCGAGGCCGAGAAAGAGTATCCGCGGTTCATGGCCGCGCTGTCGTTTCTGCCGGTGCTGGGCCCCGATGAGGCCGCCGATCTGCTGAACCGCCGAATTGCCGTGCTGGACAAGCGGATTGCCGCCATCAATGACACCAAGATCGCCACCGAGAGCTGGCTTCCCGAACTTCTCATTATCGAGGGGCTCTACGAGCTGCGGATGCTGGAGGCCGATCGGGAGTTCACGGCCGGGCTGGTGGTCCGCATCCAGACGGGCGAGCTGGGCGGGATCGCGGGCTGGCGGCAGATATACGAACTGTCGCAAAAGTTTCCGGGCGGCCGGATACCGCCGGAGGAGAGCGACAAGCTCATGGAGGAATGGGGGTTACCGACACCACCCACGTGATCGACCATCCCGATACACGACAACGGCCCGGGTGCGCTAACACCCGAGCCGTCGCCGGATCCGAACGATCGGCGGCGTAGACCGCTGATGCTCGAACTGCACTCACAGCATATCTGCCGGTCTCGCGGTCGTTCGAATCCCCGAACCACGAGGACCGAACCATGTCTTTTTCTTCCCACCCACCTGCTACAGCCATGCCCGCGGTCGAGGTCAGCGACCTCGTCAAGGTCTACCCCGGCGGACGGCGAACCCCGGAAATCCGGGCGCTGGACGGCCTGACCTTCGCCATTGCCGCCGGCACCGTCTACGGAATGCTCGGGCCCAATGGCGCGGGCAAATCCACCACCACCAAGATCTGCACCACCCTCGCACGCGCCACCTCGGGCACCGCGCGGGTGGCCGGATTCGATGTCGGCGCCGATGCGGGCGCCATCCGCCATCGCATCGGCTACGTCTCCCAGGGCTCGGGCGCGGACCCGCGGCAGACGCCCTTCGAGAATCTCGTCATGGCCGCCCGGCTGCACGGGATTTCCCGGCGCGACGCCCTCGGGCGGGCCGCCGGACTGCTCGAGCAATTCCAGCTCACCGAGGCGCGGGATCGTAAGGTGGCCAAGCTGTCCGGCGGTATGCGGCGCAAGCTGGATGTCGCCGTGGGGCTGGTGCATACGCCGGCGGTGCTGTTCCTCGATGAACCCACCACCGGACTCGACCCGCAGGCGCGCGCCGAAATGTGGTCCGAGATCCGGCGATTGGCCACCGAGGCGGCGCTCACCGTGGTGTTGACCACGCACTATCTGGAGGAGGCCGATGAGCTGTGCGACCGCCTGGTCATCATCGATCACGGCCGCGCCGTCATCGAAGGCACTCCGGCACAGCTGAAGTCGACGCTCGACGGCGACACCTTGACAGTGGAGCTCATCAACCCGGACGTGGCCGCGGTGCGTGCGGTCGGCGAATCGATCTCCGCACTGCGCGATGTGGTGGTCGAGACCGATGGACCCGGCGGCCGCATGATCGCCCGCACCGACGATCCGTCCGGCGTGGTCGGCCGGGTGATCTCGGAATTCGACGCTGCCGCAATTGCATTCGGTGCGGTGTCGGTGTCACGCCCGACCCTCGATGATGTGTATCTGCACTATGCGGGCCGCTCCTACCGGTCCGGCGCGGCCCATGGCAAGCGGGCGGAGGTGGCAGCATGAGCACCCTGACCGCCTACGAAACCCCTTCCGCCGGATGGTTCGTCGCCGCCGGGCAGATCTTCCGCCGCTGGTCGATCAATACCCTGCGCGAATCCTGGGGTGTGGCCGCCGCACTGCTGCAACCCATTGTCTGGATTCTCTTGTTCGGCCAGGTCTTCAAATCGGTCGGCAGTATTCCGGGATTCGGCTCGGCGAACTACATCACCTTCCTGGTGCCGGGCGTCCTCATGATGACCGTGCTCTACTCCGGCGTGTGGGCGGGCACCTCCTATATCGAGGACATCGACAACGGTGTGATGAATCAGCTGCTCACCGCGCCGATTTCGCGCAGCGCGGTGATCGCGGGCCAGCTCGCCGTCCAGCTCGTCATCGGCATCGTGCAATCGGCGCTCGTGCTCGGCATCGGATTCCTCGGCGGCGCACGGTATCCCGGCGGTATCAACGGAATGGCGCTCGCGCTCGCGGCCGCCACCCTGCTGGCGGCGATCTTCTGCGCCGGGTCGGTGGCCCTCGCGCTGACCGCGCGCAGTCAGATCGCCTTGATCGGCATGTCGCAGCTGATCATTCTGCCCGCGACCTTCCTGTCCTCGGGCATGATGGCCACCGCCCTCATGCCCGGTTGGGTGCAGGGCATTTCGAGGTTCAACCCGGTGTCCTGGGCGGTCGATATCGGCCGCAGCGGACTCGCGGGCGCGGCGGACGCGGGATTCGTGGCCGCCCACCTCGGGTACCTGCTGGCGCTGGCCGCCCTCGCGTTCTGGTGGGCCGTCTCCGCCTTCCGGAGTTATCAGCGCACACAGTGACCGGCGGCTAGGTGAGTACGAGAAGTTCGGTCGGCGAAGCGATTTCGATGCGCAGGCCGAACTTCTCGGCCACCCGGGCCAGGCCGTTGATATCGGTCGGCTCGGAACGGGCGAGGACCAGCGCGCGGGCCAGCAGACCCTTGTGGTGCTTATTGAAATGGCTCACCACCGTCCGGCTGCCGTCGGGACGCTCGGTGAGCACGGCGGCGGTGATCGCACCCGGAATGCGGCCCAGGTTCTGGTAGGTGCCCGACCGCAGATCGACGATCAGCTGCCCGTCGGTCTCCTCGCGCAGCGCCTCCGGCAGCACCTGCTTCCACACCGATTGCAGTGTCGGCATACCGGGCAGCTTCGAACCGCCCGAAAGCCGGTACGCCGGAATCGGATCGCCCGCCCGGACCACACCGAACAGCGCCGACCCGATGGCGAGGCGCGCATTGGCCTTGGTGCGCTGGGCGGTGGTGAAGCACGCGGCATCGAGCGCGTCGTAGAGCACGCCGGTGTACCGGTCCAGCGCCGCCCGCGTCGGCGAGGTGCGCAGCGCGGCATTGCGCGCGATCTCCGCGTCAGCCCCCTTGCCCAGTGCCAGCGCGGACCGCGAGGCCTCCGGATCGGCGGCCAATTGGATCAGCTCGGTGACCAGCTTGTCGCGAACCGCCGTGAGCTGCGGCATCGCAAGGGTGTCCAGGTCCAGGGGACGGCCCGAACCACCGTCGGACTTGGTTTCTGAGGGAGGCAGCAGCACCAGCACAGGCGAACACGGTAGTGCACGCGAGCGAGCGAGCAGTGAGGCACTGTGGGCATCGGCCGAGCAGCGGCTATCGTGTGGAGCCGTGATCACCCGCCTCTCCCACCTCTTCCTGCGCACCCTGCGCGACGATCCCGCCGATGCCGAGGTGCCCAGCCACAGGTTGCTGGTCCGCGCCGGATATGTGCGCCGCATCGCGCCCGGCATCTACTCGTGGCTGCCGCTCGGCCTGCGCACGCTGCGCAAGATCGAGAACGTCGTCCGGGAGGAAATGGACGCCATCGGCGCCCAGGAGATTTCGCTGCCGGCGCTGCTGCCGCGCGAACCGTACGAGACCACCAACCGGTGGACCGAATACGGCGACGGCCTGTTCCGGCTCAAGGACCGCAAGGGGCAGGACTACCTGCTCGGCCCCACCCACGAGGAGCTTTTCGCGCTCACCGTGAAGGGCGAATACAACTCGTACAAGGATCTGCCGGTCACCCTGTACCAGATCCAGACCAAGTACCGCGACGAGGCGCGTCCGCGCGCCGGCATTCTGCGCGGCCGCGAATTCATCATGAAGGATTCGTACTCCTTCGACCTCGATGAGGACGGGCTCAAGAAGAGCTACAGCGCGCACCGCGAGGCGTACCAGAAGATCTTCGAGCGCTTGGGCGTGTCGTATGTGATCGTGGCCGCCACCTCCGGCGCCATGGGCGGATCCGCCTCCGAGGAGTTCCTGGCCGACAGCCCCGTGGGTGAGGACACCTACGTGCTCTGCCGCGAATCCGGTTATGCCGCAAACGTCGAGGCAGTGATTACCGCCGCACCCCCCGAGATCCCGCTCGAGGGTCAGGCCGAGGCCGTGGTGCACCAGACCCCCGGCACTCCGACCATCGCGTCGCTGGTGGAGTGGGCGAACAGCGCGGGCATCGCCGAGCAGCTGGGCCGCCCCGTCACCGCCGCCGACACTCTGAAGAACGTGATCGTCAAGCTGCGCTACCCGGACGGCAAGACCGAGATCCTCGGCGTCGGCCTTCCGGGCGACCGCGAGGTCGACGAGAAGCGGCTCGAGGCCTCGGTCGAACCCGCCGAGGTGGAGCTGCTCGGCGATGCGGACTTCAAGGCCAACCCCTTCCTGGTCAAGGGCTACATCGGCCCGAAGGCGCTGCTGGCCAACGGTGTTCGCTACCTGCTCGACCCGCGCGTCGTCTCCGGCACCGCCTGGATCACCGGTGCGGACGAGTCCGGCAAGCACTATGTGAACCTGGTCGCCGGTCGTGACTTCGTCGCCGACGGCACCATCGAGGCCGCCGAGGTCCGGGACGGCGATCCCTCGCCCGACGGCCGTGGCGTCCTGGAGGCCGCGCGCGGCATCGAGATCGGCCACATCTTCCAGCTCGGCCAGAAGTACACCGACTCCTTCGAGGTCGACGTGCTCGGCGAGAACGGTAAGCCGGTGCGCCTGACCATGGGCTCCTACGGCGTCGGCGTCTCCCGCATGATGGCCGTCATCGCCGAGCAGATGCACGACGAGAAGGGCCTGCGCTGGCCCCGCGAGGTCGCGCCGTACGACGTGCACGTGGTCATCGCCAATAAGGACGACGGCGCGCGCGAGGGTGCGGAACAGATTGTGGCGGAACTGAACTCGCACGGTCTCGAGGTGCTCTTCGACGACCGCAAGGCCTCCCCGGGCGTCAAGTTCAAGGATGCCGAGCTGCTCGGCATGCCGCTGGTGGTCGTCATCGGCCGCGGCTGGGCCGAGGGCAAGCTCGAACTGCGCGACCGCTTCGCCGGCACCAGCGATGAGCTCCCGGCCGAATCGGCCGTGGCGTCCATTGTCGCCAGGGTGCGCGGCTGACCCGTAGTCGGCGAAACAGCAAGCCGCGCATCACACTCGGTGATGCGCGGCTTTGTTGTTTCGACCCGGTCGTTTCCGCTCAGTTGTAGGCCTTGGCGACATCGTCGAGCAGATGCTCGAGGGTGTCGTAATTCGGCGGATCGACCACATTGATGAGGTTCGTATCGACCGGAACCTGGTGTTCGGCGGTGACTTTCGTGAACAGGCTCGGATCATTGGGCCGGAAGCCGTGTTCGGCCGCGAGCCGCTGCAGATCCGGATCGGTGGTCAGCAGCTTGCCGATCCGGTCGCCCCTGTCGTTCAGCGGCACCACGGTGTGCTGGGACAGGACGGTCGGCTTCGGATACATCAGCACCATGTCCGGCTTCAACTGGCCGTGCACGGCGGCGTCCACGTACTGGGCTTCGTAGACCCAGGCCATCGGCACCGGGCCCATCCCATTGGCGAGGTAGTCCTTGAACGGTCCGTCGCTGCTGGACTCGGTGTAGCCCTGGCGGGTGAACAGACGCGAAATGCGGGACACCGCATAGTCTTCGGCCTTGGTCCCGCGCACGATGGTGTTGTCATTGGCGACGTAGGCCGTTACCGCCAGGTACATCGCGGCGGAGTTGGAGGTCCGCGGATCGGTGGTGGCCACCAGCACATTCTTGCGGACCGGATAGACGGTGTTACCGGCCAGCTGATCCCACTGCGTGCCCTGCTCGGCGAGGGCGAGGTACTTCTCGACGTCGAATGCCGTTGTCGCGCCGGGCTGCACGATTCCGGCCTGGGTCAGCAGATCCGCGATCGGCTTGAAGGTGGCGATGACCATGGGGGAGGAGAACGGCGTGTACTTGCCGCTCACCCCACGTTCGCGCTGGATCCGCTCGGCGGCCGCGGCACTCGACGGGAAGGCGAAGTCGTACTTGGCCAGATCCACCGAGGTGGAGATCTGCCGTGATCCGGCCGGATCGACCTGCACCTGCAGTCCGTGTTTGGCCAGCGCCTGCGCGACCTGCGGATCGTCGAAGAACGCCATCTTCTCCGAGCCGACCACACCGTGCACCGTCGTCAACGGCACCGGCCCCGCGCTCACCGGCCCCGAATCCGGCTGCTGCACAGCGACAACAGCCACCACCGCGATCACCGCGAGCACGGCGCCCGCACCGATCAGCACGGTCCGGCGCGGCAGGGCCGCCGTCCGTCCGCCCAAACCCTTGGCGGCCGAACCCAATCGGTCCAAGGTGTCGAACAGATGACGGCCGGCCGAATTCGAATTGTCGCCCAATGGAATTGCTGTCGTATTCGCTGAAACCGATTGTTCGATATCGGTTTCCGTCGCGGCCGGATCCAACTCCCGCCGCGCAATCCGCTCGATCAGAATGGGAACGAAATCACGCACCGAATGCCCGTCGAACCGTCGCCGCACCGTACCCACCACGGCCTCGACGCGCTCCTTCGAATGCGCCTCGCCATAGTCGTCTACCAGGCGATTCGTCAGCGCACGCAGTGCTTTTTCTTCCCGGGCAGTATCGACCGCCACAGTCTCTCCTCGACTCACATCGGAATTGATTGCGCGGCAGGGATAATGCACCTGGCCACGTCGGTCCGACCTTACCGGTATTCACCGACTAGTTCGGACCGAGTGAATCGAGAAGAATTGTCAGGGCTGGCCGGGAAAGGCGACCGTGATCGGGTTGGCGCCGAGGATGGACTGCCAGGTGGCCAGCCGTAGAGCGGTTTCGGTGAGTGCGTCGAGCGCGATGTGCCGGATTTCGGGGGTGTCGGCCCGCTCCACCGCGGAGCGCCATGCCGCCGCCGTATCGGACTCGACGGTCACCGCGAGTTTGGCGGCCGGAATCGGGTCGTCGACGACGAACGGCGTCGTATAGGCGGCGGCGGGCGCCGGGGCGTTCGCGCCGAGCGATTTCAGGGTGTCGATGGTCGCATCACGCCGGGCCCGGTGCGCCGCAGTGGATTCGGCGACGAGCTTGTCGCGGTCGTGATTGGCGAAGGCGGCAATGATGCCGTACGCGTACACAGCGGCGTACTCGGCGCTCAACGCATCGGTGAGCGCCTGCTGATCGGGTGTGGTCATGCGAGCAGCACCCCCGCGTGGGTGGCGCAGGCGGCGCTGATGGAACCGAGCAGGCCCGCGCGGTAGCCGGTGAGCGTGACCGACAGATCGGCGGCGGCACGCTGGGCCTGAGTCAGGTTGGTGCGCAGCTGATTCACCGATGGCGGCGGCACCGCCACGGTGGGGGTGACCGGCGCGACCCGGCGGCTGGGCGTGGTGCCGTCACCGTAAACGCCTATGGCGCGGTCGATTTCGGTACGCAGCGCATCGGCATGCGCACCGCGCTGGGTGGCGATCGTCTGCAGCGGCCCGGCGAGTGTGGGGTTGACGGCGATGGCGGCGCTCGCGACGGCGGCATCGGTGCGCGCCGACAGTTCCTGTGCCAGCAGCGGATCCGGAGGTTCCGGGGCGTCGTCTTTGGCGCAGGCGGTCAGCGTGCCGGCCGCCGCGACGGCGAAAACGCCGCCACCGGCCAGGCGCAGCACGGCACGGCGGTCCACGGTGCGAACGGGGGGCTCGGGCGTGAGCGGAACGCCGCCTGTCTGGCGGCTCTGACTGCGGGGCACGGGTACATGGTGCCAGCCGCCGGAGCGCGCCCGCCGCGCCAGGGCCGTCCGATAGGCTGTGATCTCGATCGATATGCCGCAGGAACGGGCGCGTCGGCACTGGACACGCCGCCGTTCCGGTAGCGCCGACCATGCCGAAGTCGAGAGCATCGGCTGGTCCTTTACACTCTTTCCGCGCGTTACGCTAGACCTTCGGTGCGCTAATTCGCCGAACTCTGGACAGCACCACCGCCGCACCACACAGCCGCACCACACAACTGCAACCCGTGACAACTGAACCAGGAGCCGCCCCAGATGCCGATGCCGACCGAGGACAGGGTGAGCCAGCTCGTTGCTGGGCTCGTCGAACGCCGGGGATTCGACCTCGAGGGCGTTTCGATTTCGGCCGCCGGTACCGCGCATGCCAAGGTGAAGGTGACAGTCGACAGTGACGAGGCCGCCCCACTGAACGCCGTCGCAGAGCTGAGCTCGGAAGTTTCGGCGGCGCTCGACGAGGCGGGCGACTTCGGCGAGACCCCGTATCTGCTGGAGGTCACCACCCCCGGCATCGATCGACCCCTCACCGAGCTACGCCACTGGCGGCGTGCCCGCGGCCGCAAGGTGAAGGTCACGCTCCGCCCGGGCGTCGAATCTCCGGAGGAGAAGGGCAAGGCGCGCTTCGAGGCTCGCGTGGGGGCCGCCACCGAGACCGAGGTGGCACTGGTCCTCGGCGGCAAGCGGAAGCCACACCGGGTGACGGTGCCGCTGGCCGGAATCGAGTTCGCCGTGGTGCAGGTGGAGTTCTCTCCGCCGGGCATCGCCGAACTCGAGCTAGCCGGGGGAGTCGCACCGGGCCGTCCGCGGCCGGGTGCGCAGGAGGTGCCCCTGGACGACGGCGCGGCAGACGAAGCACCGGACGACGAAGCACCCGAAGACGAAGACGAAGCAGTATCCGATTCACCGACCGAAGGGATCGTGGAATGAACATCGAAATCGAAGCCCTGCGCGCGATTGTCGCCGACAAGGGGATCTCGATGGAGACCGTGATCTCCGCGATCGAGTCCGCGTTGCTCACCGCTTATCGGCACACCGACGGCCACGAGGCCAACGCCCGCATCGACATCAACCAGAAGACCGGCGTCGTAAGGGTGATGGCCCGCGAGGTCGACGCCGACAGCAATGTCATCTCCGAATGGGACGACACCCCAGAGGGTTTCGGCCGCATCGCCGCCACCACCGCCCGCCAGGTGGTGCTGCAGCGGCTGCGCGATGCCGAGAACGAGAAGTCCTTCGGCGATTTCGCCACCCATGAGGGCGACATCGTCGGCGGCGTGATCCAGCGCGACGCCCGCATGAACGCGCGCGGCACCATCGTGGTGCGCATCGGCAGCGAGGCGAACGGCACCGAGGGCGTCATCCCGCCCGCCGAGCAGGTGCCCGGCGAAACCTACGAGCACGGCGATCGCATCAAGTGCTACGTGGTCGGCGTCTCGCGTGGCCCGCGTGGCCCGCAGATCACGCTCTCGCGTACCCACCCGAACCTGGTGCGCCGCCTGTTCGCGCTCGAGGTGCCGGAGATCGCGGACGGTTCGGTCGAGATCGTGGCCGTGGCCCGCGAGGCCGGGCACCGCTCCAAGATCGCGGTCCGCTCCACCGTCTCGGGCGTGAACGCCAAGGGCGCGTGCATCGGCCCGATGGGTCAGCGCGTGCGCAATGTCATGAGCGAGCTGGCCGGCGAGAAGATCGACATCATCGACTACGCCGAGGATCCCGCGACTTTCGTCGGGAATGCGCTCTCCCCGTCGAAGGTTGTCTCCGTCACGATTGTCGATCCCGACGCCCGCGCGGCCCGGGTCGTGGTGCCGGACTTCCAGCTCTCGCTGGCGATCGGCAAGGAGGGCCAGAATGCCCGCCTCGCAGCACGTCTCACCGGCTGGCGTATCGACATTCGCAGCGACGCGGCGCCCGATGTGGCCGGGTCGGTGCGTTCCGAAGCGCACCGCAGCTGACCCACGGGCGCCACACCGGGGTTGATCTTGTAGCACGAATCGGCCCCGGTAGGTCCCGAGATTTGTGAAACAGACCCCGCGGATGACAGCTTGGTAACTTCCCAGGGGTACGGATGCGGAGATCGGGACATGTCAGCGGTAGAGTGGGAGCAGGCTCAGCGCGAGTCTCCGGCTTCTTTGCGCGCTGGACGGGTGCAATCAAGATCAGCACCTGTGCGGACCTGCATCGGATGCCGGAAACAAGTGCTAGCCGCTGAACTATTGCGGGTCGTGGCGCAGGAGACTGTGGTTGTTCCCGATCCGAGGCGTAGACTGCCCGGAAGGGGTGCCTGGTTGCACCCCTCTTCGCTTTGTCTGAGCCAAGCAGTTCGGCGCCGAGCATTCGGCAGAGCACTACGAGTGTCCGGACATCTGGATATCTCAGCCCTGGAGCATTACGTAGAGAACAGGCACGAGCACTCATGAGCACACCGTGAAGCACCAACGATGATCGACCATCGGAATTAATCTGGGGTCGTGCGGGCCTCCCTTCCCAAAAGGGTTGTCGCGCTCGGCCTCTCAGTGAGGAGAGCAGTGGCAGGCAAGGCCCGCGTGCACGAGTTGGCTAAAGAACTCGGTGTCACGAGCAAGGAACTACTCGCAAGGCTCAAGGAGCAGGGCGAGTTTGTGAAGTCCGCGTCGTCGACGGTGGAAGCACCCGTCGCACGTCGCCTGCGGGAGTCCGTCGCCCCGAAGAGCACCCCGGCGAACGGTTCCGCAAAGCCGGCCGCCGGTAAGCCCGGCGACCAGGCCCCGCGTCCGGCTGCGAAGCCGGTCCCCGGCGCATCCTCGGGACCCCGTCCCGGTGCGCCCCGTCCGTCCGCTCCGGCCCCGGCAGCTCCGGCTCCGGCAGCGCCCAAGGCTCCGGCCGCTTCCGAGCAGGCCGCCCCGGCGGCCAATGCCGAGGCGTCGGGACCGCGTCCCGGTGCGCCCCGCCCGGCCGCGCCCGCTCCGGCTCCCAAGCCGGCCGTGCGTGAAACCCCTGCTCCCGCAGCAGCTTCCGAGGCTCCGGCCGCGGCTGCCGCACCGCAGCAGCAGGGTCAGCGTCCGACCCCGGGCGCTCCGCGTCCGGCCCAGCCGGCTCCTGCCGCCGAGGCGCGTCCCGCGGCTCCGCAGGCTGCCGCTCCGGCACCGAGCGCGGCCCCGCGCCCGGCCGGTCCGAAGCCGGGTCCGAAGGCCCCGCGCGTCGGTAACAACCCCTTCTCCTCCGCTCCCGAGCGGCCCGCGCCGCGTCCGGCTCCGGGCCAGGCCCAGGGTCAGGGCGGCGCTCGTCCGGCCCCCGGCCAGAGTGGTCCGCGTCCCGGCCCCGGCCAGAGCCCGCGTCCCGGTCAGGGTGGCCCCCGTCCGGGTGGCGCCCAGGGTGGCGGTCGTCCGGCTCCGGGTCAGGGTGGTCCGCGTCCGGCCGCCGGTCAGGGCGGTCCCCGCCCCGGTGGCCCGCGTCCCAACCCCGGCTCCATGCCTCCCCGCCCGAACCCGGGTGCCATGCCCTCGCGTGCCGCACGTCCGGCGCCCGGCGGCGGTCGCCCCGGTGGTCCGGGTCAGGGTGGTCCGCGTCCCGGTGGCGGCGCAGGTCGTCCGGCCGGCGCCGGTGGTCCGTACCGCGGTGGCCAGGGCGGCGCCCCGGGTACCGGTGGTGCTCCGGGTGCCGGTGGCGGCGCAGCAGCGGGTGGTTTCCGCGGGCGTCCCGGCGGTGGCGGCGGTGGCCGTCCCGGTTCCGGTGGTGGCCGCGGCGGTGCCGCGGGTGCCTTCGGTCGTCCGGGTGGCGCGGTCCGCAAGGGCCGTAAGTCGAAGCGGGCGAAGCGCGCCGAGTACGAGAGCATGCAGGCTCCGGCCGTCGGTGGCGTGCGTCTGCCCCGCGGCAACGGCGAGGTCATCCGCCTCGCCCGTGGCGCCTCGCTGTCCGACTTCGCCGACAAGATCAACGCCAACCCGGCCTCGCTGGTCCAAGCGTTGTTCAACCTCGGTGAGATGGTCACCGCGACCCAGTCGGTGAACGAGGAGACCCTCGAGCTGCTGGGTTCGGAGATGAACTACGTCGTGCACGTGGTCTCCCCGGAGGACGAGGACCGCGAGCTGCTCGCCAACTTCGACCTCACCTACGGCGAGGACGAGGGCGACGAGGACGATCTGCAGTTCCGTCCGCCGGTCGTGACCGTCATGGGCCACGTCGACCACGGTAAGACCCGACTGCTGGACACCATCCGCCAGGCGAACGTCCGTGAGGGCGAAGCTGGCGGTATCACCCAGCACATCGGCGCCTACCAGGTGCTGACGCATGTCAACCAGCTCGATCGACTGATCACCTTCATCGATACACCGGGCCACGAGGCGTTCACCGCCATGCGTGCCCGTGGTGCGAAGGCCACCGATATCGCGATCCTCGTGGTCGCGGCCGACGACGGCGTCATGCCGCAGACGGTGGAGGCCATCAACCACGCGCAGGCCGCGGATGTGCCGATCGTGGTGGCGGTCAACAAGATCGATAAGGAAGGCGCGAATCCGCAGAAGATTCGCCAGCAGCTGACCGAATACGGTCTGGTCGCCGAGGAGTACGGCGGCGAGACCATGTTCGTCGACATCTCGGCGAAGCAGGGCACCAATATCGAGCAGCTGCTCGAGGCGGTCGTCCTCACCGCGGATGCCACCCTGGATCTGCGGGCGAACCCGGACATGGACGCGCAGGGTGTGGCTATCGAAGCCCACCTCGATCGCGGTCGTGGCCCGGTGGCCACCGTCCTCATCCAGCGCGGCACGCTGCGCGTCGGTGACTCGATCGTGGCGGGCGACGCCTACGGCCGAGTGCGCCGCATGGTCGACGAGCACGGCGAAGACGTCGTGGCGGCCCTGCCGTCGCGTCCCGTCCAGGTCATCGGTTTCACCTCGGTGCCCGGCGCCGGCGACAACCTCCTCGTTGTCGAGGAAGACCGCATCGCTCGCCAGATCGCGGACCGTCGTAATGCGCGTAAGCGCAATGCGCTGGCCGCACGCAGCCGCAAGCGCATCTCCCTGGAAGATCTGGATGCCGCTCTGAAGGAGACTTCGGAGCTGAACCTGATCCTCAAGGGCGACAACTCCGGTACCGTCGAGGCCCTCGAAGAGGCGCTGCTCGGTATCGATGTCGGCGAAGAGGTGCGTCTGCGCGTCATCGACCGCGGTGTCGGTGGCGTCACCGAGACCAACGTCAACCTGGCGTCGGCGTCGAACGCGATCATCATCGGGTTCAACGTCCGGGCCGAGGGCAAGGCGACCGAGCTGGCGAACCGCGAAGGCGTGGATATTCGCTACTACTCGGTCATCTACCAGGCGATCGACGAGATCGAGAAGGCTCTCAAGGGTCTACTCAAGCCGATCTACGAAGAGGTCGAACTGGGCCGGGCGGAAATCCGCGCGATCTTCCGTTCGTCCAAGGTCGGCAATATCGCCGGTTGCTGGGTCACCTCCGGGTCGGTCAAGCGCAATGCCAAGGCGCGTCTGCTGCGTGACAACGTGGTTGTCGCCGAGACGGTCACCATCTCCTCGCTCCGTCGTGAGAAGGATGACGCCACCGAGGTCCGCGAGGGCTTCGAATGCGGTATGACGCTCACCTACAACGACATTCGTGAAGGTGACATCGTCGAGGCCTACGAGCTGCGCGAAAAGCCGCGCGACTAGTAGGTGCGACAACCTGCCGGGTCGGGAGCGATCCCGGCCCGGCAGGGTTGTGTACCACCAGATTCCGACGCACTCGTGCGCACGCCGTGGAGCGCGTCGGCCATTCCAGGTAAGTGCGTGCGCATTACATGACTGAAAAACTGTTTGTGGGAGCGCTCGAGTTCGACATACTTCTCGGCGACGTACATTCGCTGAAGGAGAAGCGCTCCGTCATCCGCCCGGTCATAGCCGAGCTGATCAAGTTCGGTGTGAGCGCCGCAGAAGGCGGCGATCACGATCTGTATCGGCGTACGTTGCTGGGCGTCGCAATGGTCGGTGTGGGCATGGACCACCTGACCCAGGTGCTGGACAAGTGCGAACGGCACGTGGCAGCACGCCCGGAGTTACAGTTGCTGGCGGTACGCCGCCGCGTCTTCGGACCCGAAGACTGAATCTAACCAGTGAGGAGGGCACAGCCATGGTGGATCAAGCCAGGGCACGCCGACTCGCCAAGCGGATCTCCTCGATCGTGGCC
Source organism: Nocardia sp. NBC_01327 (assembly GCF_035958815.1). NCBI lineage: Bacteria > Bacillati > Actinomycetota > Actinomycetes > Mycobacteriales > Nocardiaceae > Nocardia > Nocardia sp. NBC_01327. The sequence continues at coordinate 2,992,877 of NZ_CP108383.1, forward strand.
ACCGCGATCGAGTACGAGATCAAGGATCCGCGACTGCGGTTCGTCACCGTCACCGATTGCAAGGTGACCGGTGATCTGCGAGAGGCCACCATCTTTTATACGGTGATGGGCGAAACGCTCGACACCGAGCCCGATTACACCGAGGCGTCGGCCGGACTGGAGAAGGCCAAGGGCATTCTCCGTTCCAAGGTCGGCGCGGGTACCGGCGTGAAGTTCACGCCGTCCCTGGCGTTCAAGCTCGATACCGTGCCCACCGTCGCGAAGGAGATGGAGGAGTTGCTGGCCCGGGCCCGCGACGCCGACGCTCGTGTCGCACAGGTCGCGGTGAATGCGACCCACGCCGGCGACGCCGACCCGTACAAGGTCGACGACGACAAAGACGAAGACTGACCTGCGGATCTTCTGCGGGGGAGGAGACCGCCGGTGACGGAACCGGTCGATCTGGCCGCGGCGGTGTCGGTACTCGACACCGCCCGATCGGTCACGGTGCTGTGCCATGTCCAGCCCGATGCCGACACCATAGGCAGCGGGCTGGCTCTGGCGCAGGTGCTGCGCCGGCGGGGAGTGCCGGTGCAGGTGTCCTTCGCCGAGCCGTCGGAGCTGCCGGTGTCCATGCGCGGGCTGCCCGGCACCGAACTGCTGGTGCCGGCCAAGCAGGTCGTGCGTGAGGTCGATGTGCTGGTCGCGGTGGACTGCGGCAGTGCCGGTCGGCTGGGTGCGCTCGCGGACCGTCTCGGCGGCGCACGCATCAGCCTGGTGCTGGACCATCATCGCTCCAACACCCGCTTCGGCATGGTGAACGTCATCGACGAAAACGCTGAATCCACAGCGGGTTTGGTCGCCCGGGTGCTGGACGCCTGGGGTGAACCGATCGACCGCGACATCGCGTACTGCCTCTTTGCCGGTCTGGTCACCGACACCGGCTCGTTCAAATGGGCCCGGCCCGGTTCCCACGCTCTCGCCGAGCGTCTGCTGGCCACCGGTATCGATGGCGCCGGGATCACCCGGACCCTCATGGACACCCACCCCTTCGCCTGGCTGCCCATGCTGTCGCGCGTGCTCGCCTCGGCGGAGCTGGATCGCGAGGCCGCGAACGGTGCCGGCCTGGTCTACGTCTTCGTCCGCCGTGAGGACACCGTCGGTGTGCGCTCGGAGGAGGTCGAGAGCATTATCGACCTCATCCGCACCACCTCCGAGGCCCAGGTGGCGGCCGTGTTCAAGGAAACCCGCAGCACCTCCGGGCAGTGGACGGTCTCCCTCCGCTCGCACGACAGTGCCGACGGCTCACCGGGAGTCGACGTCGCCTGCGTCGCAGGAGCTTTGGGCGGCGGCGGCCACCGCTACGCCGCCGGCTACTCCACCACCGGCAGCCCCGGCGAACTCATAGAGAACCTGACCCGAGAGCTCGCTCAACCCTGAATCCGGCTGCGGCCCCCGCGATCGCCCCGCCGGGCCCATCGAGCACGCCATTCGCGAGGTTCGCTGCCGCCTGAATGGCGTTGCGGTCCGGGCGATTACCTCACCGAGCCGAAACCCACCAGCTCTGCGGACTGATCCTCCACGCACAATGCCAGTGTCGCGCCGGGCGCGGCCATAAGCTGCGTGAAGTCACATGTGCGGTTATCGGAGGCGATCGGCCGGTCCGCTGCCGGTCCGCCATTGTCGCGGCTCCATGACTGCAGGCTGGATCGGGGATTGCCTTCGGTGCTGCCGTAGCGGAATACGGCGACGATTTCCGCCGGTAGGAAGAGTAGCGGGCTGTCGTGATCCGGCTCAGGCCCGGTCAAAGTGTATTTTTCGGCGCCCTCGGGGAGTTCGAGGACGGGGAGACGATCGTGGTTGTAGCCATCATCGGTGTGGGTCGATTTGTCGACCAGCGCCTCGGTGCCGGCCTGGTCGCCGCCGATGGGCAGATAGTCTTTCTCGTCGGTGACCGGTGTGGTGGCGAGTTGCTGGGGCATCGCGAAGACGATGTGGTGTGTGTCGTTCATTTCGAGCCACCATATGACGACGACACCGCCGAACCGTTTGATAGACGCCACCGACTCCGGGGCGTTCGTCTCCGCGCTTCTGCCGACTTCGCGTGTCCCGATCACTACACCCGTTCGGGCGTCCCGGACTGTTGAGGTGAACCAGAATTCGCTGTGATTCGTGCAGCGGGAGATCTGATACACCACTGTCTCGGTGGCGGCGACGTCGGACTTGGACGGTTTACATTCCGGAGTGGTCGTATCCGCTGACCACAGCCGAAGCCCGCTGCGCGAGTCGTAACCCGTGATCCGGTTGTCGCCCACCAGGATCAAGGCCTCGGAATCGGTCCGGAGCTCGCTGCCGGGAAACTCCCACGACACTCCGGGCACAGTGTCGCGGGTGAAATCCGAACCCTGCCAGAGGATTTCCCCGGTCGAGGCGTCGAAGGCGATCCAGCCCAACTGATCCCACAGCGCGAGGACCATCGCTCCGTTATCGAGCGGCCGCAGCGTTCGCGGTATGTAGGCCGGGCCGAACCGGCCGTCGCGTTCGACGTTCCGTCGCAGGTAGTGCCAGCGGGGCAGGCCGGTCGAACCGTCATAGGCCGTCAAACCCTGCGCCGAGGCGATGACGAATCCCGCGCCCGCGGGCACCACGTCATCGGCAGCCGTTTCGCCGAAATAGTTGGGCGCTACCGGAATCGGTATCCGGTAGCGCTCCGCGCCGAGCCGGTCCGGTACAGCCGCAGACTCCGTCCGGGATGCTGTCGTATGATCTATATTTCGCTGATCATCACCCAGGCGGACGGCAGCAACAGCGACGCCGGCCGATACCAGCATCCCGGTCGTCAGCAATAGAGCGAGTACCTGTATCGGCAAGGTGCGGGTGTGTACGGGTCGAAGCGCGATCGGCACGAACAGTACCGTTCCGGCGACCAGCACACCGGCGGCCGCGATCGCGGTGGGCAGCATCTCGAAAAGCTGGTACTCGAAACTGATCAGGCGATATGCCTCGAGCAGGTGATAGTGCACTGCCATGAATGGCAGCACGACTACCGCACCGATCGTCGATAGCGCGACGAGGGCGTTCAGCCCCAGATAGCTGTCCCATCGCCGCACCACGCGGACCACGACGACCGCCACCGTGACCAGCATCGCGATTCCGGTCAGTAGGGCCGCGGTGGCGAGGTAACCGGGGAGCACCGAGATCTCCACCCCTGGGCCGGCGGTGAACCAGGCTCCGCGGTCCAGCCACTCTTTGTGCAGTGATCGTGTTGATGCGAAGCAGCGGCTGTAGACCGCGAGTGCCGTCCCGCCGACGATCAAACCGGCACCCAGTGCGCCCGCCGCCGCAGCAATCCGTGACAGCCACTTGCGCAGCGCCTCAACGCCATTGACCATGTCGCCCCCCGTGCTCCGACGTTCCGCGAGATCAGCTTAGTGTTCGCAGATCGAGCTGTCCGATGGGTATCCCTCTGCGCGGCGTAGACAATTCGCTAAACCTGCGCACCATCATTCGCCGTGTCGCGCCCTGCTTTCAGCGCTGCGTCGCGGTGGGGTGTTCGCCGACGGCAGTACGTGACACTGCCGTCGGCGAACGGGGGGGAGTGGTCAGTCGTCGAGGCCGTAGATGGTGATGCCCTTGGCGGATTCGACTCGGTAGCCGAAGGTGATGGTGGTTTCGGCTTGGGGGGACAGGTCGGTTTTCCAGGTGAGGACGCCGAGTTCGTCGCGGTCGGCGGGCTGGGGTTTGGTGGTGGTTTCGCGGACGGTGATGGCGGCGTCGCGGGATACGGGGAGGCGGTCCAGGACTGTCACGGTGGCGGGGCGGGTGCCGTGGTTGCTGAGGGTGATCATGTATTCGACCTCGGTGCGGCGGGCGGAGCCCAGTGTGGCCTTGGTGGCATTGCGGCGCACCAGTTCTCGTTCGACGCGGATGCGGTCGTCGACGCCGAGTGCGAGTTCGCGCTCCTCGCCGGGGGCCCAGGTCTCGAGGTCGGTGGCGCCGACGTATTCGGTGTCGTGGAACAGGGCCGCGCGGCCGGCGGGGAGCGTGTGCTCGGAGGTATTGCGGGCCGTGGCGCGCAGCACCGCCTCCAGCGACTGCACCGGCGCGGTCACATGATCGAGTTGCGCTTCCAGATCGAGGGCCGTGATCATGGCGCGGTGCGCGGTGCCGTCGGACGGTACTGCAATGGTGCGCTGTGGCGTGTAGGTCGCCGCAGTGATGCCTTGTTCGACGGCGGCTACGGATTCGCGGACCGGGGCGGACCTCGACGCGCGGGGTGCGGCCGCGCTAGGCGCCGCGCCCATGAAACTCGGCACCGCTAGATCGGAGTCCGATTCTTCATACCGGCGGCTATGGGCCATCATGGCGTTGATCTCAACCTGCGGTGCTACCGAGCTGATGAACCACGGATCCAATTCGGGGACGTCCAGCGCCTGCGCCGGACGGGCGGTGGACAGCTGCAACCGGCATTCGGGCCAGTCCTCGCCCGTGCTCTGGCGCACCAGCCCGAACCAGCGCAGCGTCAGCCCGGTCTCGCCGAGGCGCAGATCGTAGGTGCTGTACCAGCTCGCACCCGGCACCACATAGGACACCTCGAGGTCCACGGTCACCGGCTGTGCGGCATCGACGGTGATCACCGCGGCCGTGATATCGGTCCGGTTCTTTCCGCGCAGGTCCGCCAATTGCCGCTCGAGGGCCTGGTGTTCGCGAATGTGCTCCTGCCGCAGTCGTTCCCGCTCCCGCCGTGCGGCGTGGACGGCCCCGTACTGTGCTTCGAGGCTGTCGGCGAATTCGATGACGCGATCCTCATCGGCCTTCGCCAGCCGCTCGGCGGACCGCTGGGCGAGCCGCTTCAGAAATGCCACACGGGCCTCCGCGGCGCGGTCGGCGTCGGCGAGCTCGGTCATCGCCGCGTCCAGGGTGCGCATGCGGGCCAGCAGGTCCGCGACCTGCTCGTCACTGGTCACCGCCTGCCGCTCGGTCACGATATCGACGCCGAGCACCGTCACATCGCCCTGTCCGGCAACCCGGATCGAATCGTGCAGCAGGCCGGTGGGCAGGGGCGCCACCCGTATCCGATGCTCGCCCGCCACCAGATTCGCCTTGCCGGATCGGGTCACGCGGGCTCGGTCCGGGTACACGGTGACCGCGGTGATGGCGGTGTCGAGTGGAGTCATGTGCCCAGCCTGCCTCGAGTGCCCGATGCGGTGCAGGTCTTTTTCCCCCGGCGCGGTGTGGATCACCCGTGCAGGGCTCGGGCGAACAGGGGCCAGGAGTCGTGCAGATCTTGCTGCCAGTAGCCCCAGGAGTGGGTTCCGGCCGGGCGCAGGTTGAAAGTGGCTGGTATGCCCAGGGTTTGGAGACGGTCGCGCAATGCCAGCGCGCAGCGATCGGTAATGGCCTCGAGCACGCCGCCGCTGGTGAGCTGACTGACGAGTGTGGCTGCGCTGCCGTGTATTCCGGGTCCGTCGAGGGTGTCGAGGGGACCCGGGAGACCGGTACCGGTCGAGACGTAGACGGCGGTGCCGCGGAGTCGGTCGGCATGCAGGTAGGGATCGTTGGCAGTCCAGGCCGGATCATCCGGTGCGCCCCACATATTGACGGGATTGCCGTGCCAGCGCAGCACCACCGCATCGACGAAGGCCTGGCCGACCGGATCGCTGGTGCGGGCGCAGCCGCTGTAGGAGCCGATGGCGCGGTACCGGCCGGGTGCGTCGAGCGCCAACTGGAAGACGGAGGTGCCGGCCATGGAGATGCCCGCGACGGCGTTCGCGCCGGTGCCGTTCAGCGCCGAATCGATAATGGGCGGCAATTCACGGGTGAGAAAGGTGCTCCACCGCACCCGGCCCAGCGCGGGATCGTCGGTGCGCCAATCGGTGAAGTAGCTGCCACTGCCGCCCATGGGCACGACGACCGTGACCTGCTTGTCGTGGAAGAAGTCGACGATATCGGTCCGGTCCGTCCAGCTGCTGGCATCGGACCCGCCCGCCGCGCCGTTGAGCAGGTAGAGGGTGGGCGCCGGAGCCGAACCATCCGGTGCGCGAAGAACTTTCAGCGCGATATCGGAATTCATGGCGGTGGAGTGCACGCGCATATCGAGCAGGCCGCCGGAGTCCTCGGTCACCGCGAGCAAGCCGGAACCGTCCGGCGCGAGATGCGCGGCCGCCAGCACCGCGGCAGCTGCCGTCGGCTCCGCCCGTGCCGGAGCCGCGACACCGAGCCACGGCAGTGCGAGGGCGAGTGCGAGCGATACGAGTGGGCCTGCTGCCTTCACCCGAGACCTCCGATCGTCTGGAGTGGAGCCGGTCGGCTGGTCACGTTAGGACCAAAGCCATGCCGCGACAATGAATGTCGCGAAGCTTTGGGAGACCGTCCGGTCGACGGCACACAGGCTTGGGAATGATCACAGACTTTCGGCGCGGCGCTGGTCAGGGGGCCGCCGCGTGCCGTTCACTCGAAAATCTGTTACCGCCGGACACATGATCCCGGCGGCGACGCGTGGTTCTCAGCTGTAGGAATCGAGGGTCATCATGGTCGCATTCGGTCTGTTCGACGACTGGCATCCGGAGCCGGGCCGGCTCACCACCTGGACAGCATCGCCGCACTCGCGGGCGGCGGTGCGGCGGGCGCCCGCGCACGACGTGGGGCCGTCGTATCAGCAGGAGGCGTATCTGCGGGCGGCACAGCGCAATGATGGTGCGGGATTGCGGGTTTCACGAATATGCATGATCTCGTTCGATATACCCGGGGTGCCGGACCAGCGGGCCATGACCGCTACGGTGAATGCGTTCCTGCGCCGGCACGACACCTTCCACAGCTGGTTCGCGCCGGAGCGCGGTGAGTGGTTCGTCCGCCATGTGGCGGATCCGGCGGATATCGATTTCACGCCCGCCGCGTACGGTGAGTTCACCGATCTCGGCGCGCTGCGCGAACGGGTGCAAGCCGAGACGCCGGGCCCCTTCGAATGGGATTGCTTCTCCTTCGGGATCATCGAGCGTCCCGGATCGTTCACCATGTACGCGGCCGTCGATCATCTGCACACCGACGGTGTGGCGCAGGCGCTGTCGTGTGTGGAACTGCTCCTGCTGTACGGCACCGAATTATCCGGTGGCGCACTGGCTTTGCCGCCGGTCGACGGTCATATCGGCTATTGCGCGCGTGAGCGCCGCCTCAACGGGCAGCTCACCCTGGAGTCGGACTCGGTCCACCGGTGGGTGGAGCTGTTGCGGCGCAATGACGGTCAGGTACCGCACTTCCCGCTCGATCTCGGCGCGGCGGGCGGCTACAGCCGGGGTGCGCAGCTCACCATTCCGCTGCTGAGCGAGACCGATATGCTGCGCTTCGAGCAGGTGTGCGAGGAGCACGGCGGGCGATTCTTCGGCGGATTGTTCGCGGCCGTCGCGCTGGCGGAATTCGAATTGACCGGCAAGGAAGGCTATTTCGGCTTCACCCCGGCCAATACGCGATTCCTGCCGGGGGAGATGGACTCGGTGGGCTGGTACACCAATCTCATTCCGGTGGTGGTGCCGGTGGAGTCCGTGGACACCTTCACCGCGCTGGTGGCGGTGGCGCAGGAGGCGACCGAGCGGGCCCGGGATCTCACGGATATCTCGCTGCACCGCGTGCTGGAGCTGGTCACGCCCGACCTCGGCATTCGCACCCGGCCAGGTTTCGCGGCGCCCATGGTGTCCTATGTCGATGTCCGGAAAATGGCCGGTGCGGATATGTTCGACGCCATCAAGGGCGGGCTGTACGGCAGTGACGGCAGCTCCGGCGAGGTCTTCCTCTGGGTCAATCGGATGACCGATGTGACCACCCTGACCCTGCTGTTCCCGGACACTCCGCAGGCGCACGCCTCGGTCGACCGGTATGTGCAGAAGCTGGTCACCATCGTCACGACGGTGGCCGCGGACGGGGACTACGCGGTCCGGGTCCCGGCCCTGTCATGACCGTCCGGGAGTCGGACCGGGCGGACGCCGCCGCGAGGTCGCCGGGAGCGTGGATTGCCATGTCGGCGTGCCTGATTGCGGTATTCATGCAAATGCTGGACCTGACCATCGTGCATACCGCCATGCCCGCGCTGGCCCGGGATCTCGGGGCGAGTCCGTCCGCCGAACTGCTGATAGTCAGCGCCTACGGCCTGACCTTCGCCTGCGCGCTGCCGACCGCCGCCCGCATAGGCGATGTGCTCGGCAGGCGGGTCGTCTTCCCAGCCGCACTGGCCGGATTCGCCGTCGCCTCTCTCTGGTGCGGAATCTGCTCCAGTGCAACGGAATTAGTGCTGGCCCGAGCCGTGTCGGGCATCGCCGCCGCCTTGGCCTCCGCCCAAACCATCGCCATCATCACCGCCGCATTCCCGCAGCAGGCGCGAGCCACCGCCTTCGGTCTCTACGGCGCGGTAGCCGGCCTCGCGGGCATGACCGGACCCACCCTCGGCGGCGCGCTGATAGACGCGAACCCGCTGTCCCTGGGTTGGCGCGCCGTCTTTCTGATCAATATCCCGCTGGCCGGAGTTGCTGTGGCCCTGGCAATTCGGCGCGCACGGGCAGAGAGCTCGGTAGCAGAGCCCGAACGCGCCACTGGGGACTCCACACAGCCGGGCAGGGAGTTTGGGCCATCGGCGGACCGGCTCGGATCGGGAGAGAGAAACCTCGGGCGGCGAGCAGCGCGCCGTGGGCGCGTGTCGGGAAATCCCGGGCGGCCGGAGGGAACTGCCAGGCATTCGGCCTACGAGCCGGGGATGCCGGTTGGGTATGCCGCGCACGCTGTTTCGGAAACAGGGCAGCCGGTGGAAGAGTGTGCGCGCTCGAGTGCTGCTCCGGTGGTCGGGGAGTGTGCGTACTCGGGTGCTGCTGCGGTCGGGGAGTGTGCGTGCTCGGGTGCTGCTGCGGTCGGGGAGTGTGCGTGCTCGGGTGCTGCTGCGGTCGGGGAGTGTGCGTGCTCGGGTGCTGCTGCGGTCGGGGAGTGTGCGTGCTCGGGTGCTGCTGCGGTCGGGGAGTGTGCGCGCTCGGGTGCTGCTGTGGGGGTGGTGCGGCGGCTTGATGTGTGGGGGGCGGTGCTGTCGGCTGCGGGGCTGGGGTTGCTGGTTTATCCGCTGACCTATGGGCGGGAGTTGGGGTGGCCGCCGGGGGTGTTCGTATTGCTGGGGCTCTCGGGGCCGGTGCTGGCGGTGTTCGTAGCCGGGCAGCGGCGGCGGGTGGATCGGGGGTTGGAGCCGTTGGTGCGGCTGGAGTTGTTTGCTGATCGCGGGTTCGGGGTGGGGGCCGTGCTCATGGCGGTGTTCTATGGGGTCTTCACCGCGTTGCTGTTCACGGTGTCGGTGACGGCGCAGTCGGGGTTGGGCTGGTCCGCGTCACATACCGGGCTGGTCATGCTGCCGTTCGCGGTCGGTGCGGTCGCCGGGGCGCTATCGTCGCCGATGCTGGTGTCGCGGTTCGGAAACCGGGTGCTGACCCTCGGAGTGACGGTGTTCGCTGTCGGGTTGGGGGCGACGGCGAACACCGTGCACGCGGCCGGGACCGGGTTGGACATCAGGGAATTGGCATGGCCGGTATTCGCGGCCGGTGCGGGTATGGGCTGGTTCGCCGCGCCGCTACCGCCGTTGATGATTGCCGGTGTGGCCGATCGTGCTGCCGGGTCGGCGTCGGGGATCGTGCCGACGGTCCAGCAGGTCGGCAGTTCGGTGGGAGTGGCCGTACTGGGGATGGTGTTCTTCGCCCGGGTTGCGGCGCAGTCCTATCTCGCCGCGCTCACCACCGTGCTCTGGATCATGGCCGGAGTATCCGCGCTACTCGCGGTGCTCACGCTCGCGCTGCCCAGGCGGCGGGCATGAGCACCGGGCCGCAGCAACCAGAGACTTCTGCCGGAGAGGTTGCGCCGCAACGGGTTGCGATCTCTGCGGCCGGGGATACATCGCGGTCGGCAAGGGGGTCCGGCGCAGCCATGCTGTCGCTGGAACCCGGTCGCGCGGCCGGTGACTCCCAGCGCGGGATCATCCGAGATGCGCTGCCGCCGTGGGACGTGCGATGGGTGGGTGTGATCGCGGGGGTGACGACGGTGGTGCTGTGCCTGCGGGCGGGGCGGTACGGCTACTTCGGGGATGAGCTGTACTTCCTCTCGGCCGGGCGGCATCTTGCGATGGGGTACGCGGATCAGGGGCCGCTGGTGCCGCTGCTGGCCCGTGTGGCGGGGTGGATCGCGCCGGAATCGGTTATCGTGCTGCGGATTCCGTCGATCGTGTGCGCGGTGGCGGCGATCTGGGTGTGCGCCGCGCTGGCACGTGAGTTCGGTGGCGGCCGAGGAGCGCAGCGGGTGGCGGCGCTCGCGTACGCCACGAGTCCCTTCCTGATCACGGCGGCGGCAACGCTGTCCACCTTCGCGATCGATGCCACACTGTCCGCGGGGCTGCTCTGGATACTGATGCGCTGGAGCAGAATTCGCGACGATCGGCTGCTCCTCGGCGCTGCGGTCCTTGCCGTCGTCGATATGCAGGTGAAGCTGCTGATACCGGTCCTCGGCGCCGGAATTATGCTGGGAGTCTTCGTCTTCGGCCCGCGTGCGGTATTTCGCCGCCCACTGCTGTGGGCGGCGATTGCGATGGCCGGGCTCTCCACGGTTCCGAGTCTGTGGTGGCAGCTGCGGCACGGCTGGCCGCAGCTGGCCATGGGCCCGGTCATCGCGGCCGAACAGCGGGCGGCGACCGGCGGTGCGGGCGGATTGCCGATGCAGTGGGCACTGCTGCTCGGGGTGCTCGGAGGTCCGGTGGCCGCCGCCGGATTGTGGGCGCTGCTGCGGTCTCCCGCCTTGCGCCCCTATCGATTTGCCGCAGTCGCGGTGCTGGTGCAGGCGCTGTTCGTGATGGTCACCGACTCCAGGCCCTACTACCTGGCGGGCCTGTTCCCGGTACTGCTCGCGGCGGGCGCGGTGTGGTACGCCGATCGCGACCGTCGCATGTGGCTCGACTGCACCGGTCGTGGTCTGGTCGTAGTGTCGATGGTGATCGCTTCAGCTGTGGTTGTCCTACTCCCGCTGCCCGCATCGTCACTGCGCGAACCTGCGGACACGCAGCGCGCGCTGTCGCTTCGAATGCGCCTGTTCGGTGTGAGCGGCTGGGAGGAATTGGTGTCTGCCGTCGACGCGGCGGTACTCGCTCTGGACCCGGATACGAGTGCGCATGTGGTCCTGGTCGCTCAGAACTATTGGCAGGCAGCAGCTCTCGATGAGCTGGGCGTCGGCCTGCCGCCAGTGTACAGCCCGAACCGAGGGTTCGCCTACTTCGGCAGCCCGCCGGAAACCGCCACCACTGTGCTCTACGTCGGCGCGAACTCAGCGGAAACCCCACTGCGCCAGACGTTCTCCGAGGTTCGGCCGATACTCCGGTTGGACGCCCCACTCGGCTTTCCGGGCATCACCCGTCACGTCGTCATCTGGCGCTGTGACCATCCGCTGCGCCGCTGGTCCGATATCTGGCCGGACTGGCACACCACAATTCTCGATTCGGGTGAAGGGATAGATCGATGACCTACCGGAGCGTTTCCGCCGAAGTCACCTGGTTCCAGCGGGATTGGTCGATCCCGGAGCTGATCGAACGCAAGGCCGGGCGCACCGTCTCGGTGGTGCTGCCGGCGCTGAACGAGCAGGCGACCATTGCCGGGGTACTCGGATCCATCCGGGGTCTGGTGGGAACACTGGTGGACGAACTGGTGGTGATCGACTCCGGTTCCACCGATCAGACCGTGCCCATTGCCGAAGCCGCCGGTGCCACCGCGGTTTACACCCGCGAGCAGGCGATCCCCGCTATCACGCCGCGGCCGGGCAAGGGGGAGGTGCTGTGGCGGTCGCTGGCCGTGACCACCGGCGACCTCGTCGTCTTCATCGACTCCGACCTGCTGGCGCCGAATCCGCTCTTCGTTCCGGCCCTGCTGGCCCCGCTGCTGTTCGAGGAGCACATCGAACTGGTGAAGGGCTACTACCGCCGCCCCCTCATCGCCGACTCGTCGGGCGATGCGGACGGAGGCGGCAGGGTCACCCAGCTGGTGGCGCGCCCGCTGCTCGCCGCGCTGGCTCCCGAACTCGGCGAGGTGCTGCAACCGCTCGGCGGTGAATACGCCGCGACCCGAAAGCTGTTGACCGGCATACCCTTCGCGCCCGGCTACGGTGTCGAGATCGGCATTCTCATCGACGCCTGGCAGCGCTACGGTGCGCAGGCCATCGCCCAGGTCGATCTGGGCACGCGCATCCATCGCAACCGCCCCACCCACGAACTGGCCGTCATGAGCCGGCAGCTCATCGCCACCCTGCTCGATCGGCTCGGCATCCACGATTCGGGCATCGGCCTGGCGCTGTATCGACCCGAGGGCACAACCTGGCGTCGGACGGTCAGCGCGGTGTCGGTCGCCGACCGGCCGCCCATGGCGAGTCTGCAGGCCACCGAAAAGACGCTCACCAGCTAGAAACCCGCAGTCGCCGTGGCGTCGACGGGCATATCGGTCGGCGCGGTGTGCGATGGTGATCGAATGAGCGGTCTCGACGAGCAGAGCGGGGATGATCCCGCGGAGGCATTCGCCCATGTCGTGACGGCCTCGGCGCGGTCGGGGTCCGGCGGCGATCCGGCTGCCGCCGGACCGGGGCGCATTCTCGGGATTGCGGTGCCCACCCTCGGAGTACTGATCGCCGAGCCGATCTATCTGCTGTTCGATATGGCGGTGGTGGGGCGCTTGGGCGCGCTGGCGCTGGCCGGGCTGGCCGTCGGTGGATTGATTCTGGCGCAGGTCAGTACCCAGTTGACGTTTCTGAGTTACGGAACGACCTCGCGAGCCTCGCGGCGGCACGGGGCGGGGGATGAGCGTGGCGCGATCGGCGAAGGGGTGCAGGCCAGTTGGATTGCCGCCGGGGTGGGATTGGCGATTGTGGTTGTGCTGCAGATCTTTGCGGGTCCGGTGACGCGCGCCATCGCCGGTGGCAGCGAGATCGCCTCGGGTGCGGAGTCCTGGTTGCGGATCGCCCTGTTCGGAGTGCCGTTGATTCTGCTGTCGATGGCCGGGAACGGGTGGATGCGCGGGGTGCAGCAGACTCGGCGCCCACTGCTGTATGTGATTGCGGGACTGGTGCTTTCGGGCGTGCTGTGCCCGGTCCTGGTACACGGACTGCTCGGCGCGCCGCGGCTGCGGCTGGAGGGCTCCGCAGTGGCCAATCTGGCGGGACAGGTGGTGACCGCCCTCCTGTTCGTCCTTGCGCTACGGCGGTCCAAAGTGCCGCTGGCGCCGCATATCGCGATCATGAAGGCGCAGTTGGTGCTGGGGCGGGATCTGATAGCGCGCAGTCTGTCCTTTCAGGCGTGCTTCGTCTCGGCAGCGGCGGTGGCCTCCCGGTTCGGGGCCGCGTCGGTGGCCGCGCACCAACTGGTGCTGCAGCTCTGGAATTTCCTCTCCCTGACCCTGGATTCGCTGGCCATTGCCGCGCAGACCCTGGTGGGCGCCGCCCTGGGGGCCGGAAACGCACGGGGCGCACAGGGTTTGGCGCGGCGCATCACCGGCTGGTCCACCGTGTTCGCGGTGATACTGGCGGTGGTCTTCGCCGCCGGGTACTCGGTCATACCGAATTTGTTCACCACCGACCCGTCGGTGCTGGACCGCACCCATGTGGTGTGGTGGTTCTTCGTCGGCATCATTCCGATCGCCGGGGTGGTCTTCGCACTGGACGGCGTGCTGCTCGGCGCGGGCGACGCCGCCTTCCTGCGCAATGCCACCCTGGGATCGGCGTTCCTGGGCTTCCTCCCCGCCATCTGGCTCTCCCTGGTCTACGACTGGGGCATCGCCGGAATCTGGACGGGGCTGGTCGCTTTCATGGTGCTGCGCTTGGCCGCCGTGTCGTGGCGGGCGCTCTCCGGTCGCTGGGCCCGAGTGGGCGCGGATGTGCCGGGCCGGTTGGCCTGATGCTGATCAGCGTCCCTTCTTGGCCGCGCGCAGCAGATCCTTGTTGAGGCGTCCGATCACGTCCTGGGGTATCTCCTTCGGGCAGGCGAGTGTGCACTCGCCGGTATTGGTGCAGCCGCCGAATCCCAACTCGTCGTGCGTCTCCAGCATGTCGGCCACGCGGGAGTATCGCTCCGGTTGCCCCTGCGGCAGGAGGCCGAGGTGGGTGATCTTGGCGGCGGTGAACAGCATTGCCGAGCCATTGGGGCAGGCGGCCACGCACGCGCCGCAGCCGATGCATTCGGCCGCCTGGAAGGCGAAGTCGGCATCGGGTTTCGGGACCGGCACCGAATGGGCCTCCGGCGCGGCGCCGGTCGGCGCGGTGATGTAGCCGCCCGCCTGGATGATCCGGTCGAACGCCGAGCGGTCCACGACCAGATCCTTGACGACGGGAAAAGCCTTGGCCCGCCACGGTTCGACTGTGATGGTGTCGCCGTCGGCGAACTTCCGCATGTGGAGCTGGCAGGTGGTGGTCGCCTTTTCCGGGCCGTGCGGTGTGCCGTCGATGACGAGCGAGCACATGCCGCAGATGCCCTCGCGGCAGTCGTGATCGAAGGCGACGGGCTCCTCGCCCTCGCCGGTGAGACGCTCGTTGAGAACATCGAGCATCTCCAGAAACGAAGCGTCGGAGGAGATCTCGACCTGGTAGTCGACCAGTCCGCCGTTGTCCCGGGGACCACGCTGCCGCCAGATGCGCAGTGTGAGTTTCATGGGTGACACCCCTTATTACTTGTAGGACCGGGTGGCCGGGTGGACGTACTCGAAATTCAGTGCTTCGCGATGGAGGGTCGGCGGTTCGCCGGCGCCGGTCCACTCCCACGCCGCGACATAGGAGAAGTTCTGATCGTCGCGCCGGGCTTCACCGTCCTCGGTCCGCGATTCGGCGCGGAAATGCCCGCCCGCGGATTCGGTGCGATGCAGGGCGTCGATCACCATGAGTTCGGCCAGTTCGAGGAAGTCGGCCACCCGGCCCGCGCGCTCCAGCGATTGGTTGAGGTCGGCGCCCGAGCCCGGCACCGTGACCCGCTCCCAGAACTCCGCGCGCAGAGCGGGAATCAGATCGAGCGCCTTGCGCAGGCCCTCCTCGGTCCGCTCCATTCCGCAGTACTCCCACATGATGTGGCCGAGCTCGCGGTGGAAGGAATCGACCGTCCGGTCGCCGTTGATCGAGAGCAAGCGGTCGATCATCGAGGTGACCCGGTGCTCGGCCTCCGCGACCGCCACATCGGGTACCTCCCCGGCGAGACCGCTGGCCAGGTAGTCGCCGATGGTGGTCGGCAATACGAAGTACCCGTCGGCCAGCCCCTGCATGAGCGCCGACGCGCCGAGCCGGTTGGCGCCGTGATCGGAGAAATTGGCCTCACCGATCACGAACAGACCGGGAATGGTCGAGCGCAGGTCGTAGTCGACCCACAGCCCGCCCATCGTGTAGTGCACGGCGGGGTAGATGCGCATGGGCCGCTCGTACGGATCCTCGCCCGTGATCCGCTCGTACATCGTGAAGAGGTTGCCGTACTTGGCTTCTACCGCATCCAGGCCGAGCCGCGCGATCGCATCGGCGAAGTCGAGGTAGACGCCGAGCCCGCCGGGACCCACGCCCCGCCCCTCGTCGCAGACGTTCTTGGCCGCCCGGGAGGCGATATCGCGCGGGACCAGATTGCCGAACGCCGGGTAGATGCGCTCCAGGTAGTAGTCGCGCTCGTCCTCCGGGATATCGCCGGGCGCCCGCTGGTCGCCCACCCGCTCCGGCACCCACACCCGGCCGTCATTGCGCAGCGACTCCGACATGAGGGTCAGCTTCGACTGGTGCTCGCCCGAGACCGGGATGCAGGTCGGGTGGATCTGGGTGAAGCACGGGTTGGCGAAGTACGCGCCGTGCTTGTGCGCACGCCAGGAGGCGGTGACATTCGAGCCCATGGCATTGGTCGAGAGGAAGTAGACATTGCTGTACCCGCCGGAGGCCAGCACCACCGCATCGGCGGTGTAGGACTTGATCTCACCGCTGATGAGGTCGCGGACCACCACGCCCCGCGCCACCCCGTCGGCCACGATCAGATCGAGCATCTCGTGCCGCGCGTGCAGTTCGACAGTGCCCGTATCGACCTGGCGCAGCAGGGCCTGGTACGCGCCCAGCAGCAGCTGCTGTCCCGTCTGCCCGCGGGCATAGAAGGTGCGGGAAACCTGTGTGCCGCCGAAGGATCGGTTGTCGAGCAGGCCGCCGTACTCCCGGGCGAACGGAACGCCCTGTGCCACACACTGATCGATGATCTGCGTGGAGATCTCGGCCAGGCGGTGCACATTCGATTCGCGGGAGCGGTAGTCGCCGCCCTTGACCGTGTCGTAGAACAGGCGGTGCACGCTGTCGCCGTCATTGCGGTAGTTCTTGGCGGCATTGATGCCGCCCTGCGCGGCGATCGAGTGGGCCCGGCGCGGGGAGTCCTGGAAGCAGAACTGGATGACGTGGTAGCCCTGTTCGCCCAGTGTGGCGCCGGCCGCGCCGCCGGCCAGGCCGGTGCCGATGATGATGATCTTCTTCTTCCGCTTGTTCGCGGGGTTGACCAGCCGGGCCTCGAATTTGCGGGTGGTCCAGCGGTCGGCGATCGGCCCGGCCGGGGCGGTGCTGTCGGCGATCGGATCGCCGCTGCTGTACAAGGTTTCGCTCATGATTACTTCACCCATCCGAATGTGACGGCGATCGGGACTGCCAGGAATCCGACGACCAGCAGTGTCGAGACGACGGCGGCGAGCAGGTCGTAGCGGGCATAACTGCGGCTGCTCGCCAGGCCGAGTGTTTGGAAGGCGCTGCGAATGCCGTGCCGCAGGTGCACGCCCACCAGGACCACGGCCACGACGTAGAACAGCGTGATGTACCAGCGTGAGGGTTCGAAGTCGGCGACGACCTTGGCATGCGGGGTCGAATTGCCGCCCTCGGGGTTCACCGCGCCGAAGGTCAGGTCGAGCAGATGCCAGATGAGGAACAGCAGAATGATGACGCCGCCGTACCGCATGGTGTGCACGGCATAACCGTGGGCGTGCGACTTCTTCTTGACCGCGTATCCGACGGGCCTGGCGCGGCGTGCCGTGCGGGCGAGCGAGACCGCCGACCACATGTGCAGGATCACGCTCACGGTGAGCACGATCTCCATTCCGGTCAGCAGCCACCGGTGCGGCAGCGCCGGCTCGCCCAGCGTGCGCAGCCATCCGGCGTAATGATCGAAGTCCGAATCACCCAGGAAGATCTTGAGATTCCCGGCCATATGCGCGAGCAGGAACAGCACGAGGACGGCGCCGGTCACCGCCATGACGGCCTTCTTGCCGACCGTCGAGCGGTACAGCGCGGGTATTGCGATAGCCACCTGCGGAAAATATGGCCGGACTGCTCAGCAGGTCCAAGTCCGCAGTGCTCTGGTGTCGATGGCCGCAGTCTATGGAGCAAGCTGCGGGCGTAATTACTACGCCCCGTAGGGGTTTCGTGGCGTGAGGGCTTTCACACCCCGGCAGACGCCGCGGCGCGGTCGGCGACTCCGGAATCAGGGGCGGGAAGTCCGTGGTCCTAGGCTGTCGAACGTGCAGTTGCAGCAGTTGTCGTACTTCCTGGCCGTGGCGACGACCAGGCACTTCACGCACGCGGCCGAAACGCTGGGCGTCGCGCAGCCCTCGCTGTCCAAGCAGATCCGGGCCCTGGAGAGTGAGCTCGGCGCTCCGCTGTTCAGCCGGGCCAGAGGCAATATCACCCTGACCCCGGCGGGTGAGGCGCTGCTCCCGCTCGCCAATCGAATCCTCGCCGATGTGGACACCGCACGGCTCGAGGTGCAGGAGCTCGCCGGACTGCGGCGCGGCCGGGTCCGGCTGGGGGCCACCCCGTCACTGTGCTCAGGACTGCTGGCGGACACCCTGCGGCGCTTCCACGACGGCTATCCGGGGATCAGACTGCTGGTGGAAGAGGGCGGCTCGCGCGATCTGGTGCGGGAGCTGACCAGGGGAGCGCTCGACCTGGCCCTGGTGATCCTGCCGCTCGCCGAGGACACGCCGCTGGTCACCAGCCCGCTGCTGCGGGAGAACCTGGTGGTCGCCTCGCGGGTCGACGACGCCTCGCTGCCGAACCGGCCGCACCTGCACATCACGGATCTGCGGGACCGGCCGCTGGTGATGTTCCGGGCCGGATACGACCTGCGCGAGGCGACGATCGCGGCGTGCAGGCACGCCGGATTCGAACCCCGATTCGCGGTCGAGGGCGGGGAGATGGACGCGGTCCTGCGGTTCGTGGAGGTGGGGCTCGGGGTGGCGGTCGTCCCGAGCATGGTGCTGGCGGGGCGGCCCGGGCTGCGCGGCACGCCGCTGCTGCTGGACGGTGGTCGCGGTGCGCCCGGCCTGTACCGTACGGTCGCGCTGGCGCACCGCAAGGATGTCGCTCCGACCCACGCCGCCAACGCCTTTCGCGAAACGCTGGAGACGTTCCTCATCGACGCGGACGCCGACGGCAGTCTGCCGGCAGGGGTCGAATTACTCGCCGCCGTCGCGGGGCCGCGCTGACTGTGCGGCCGTCACGAACCCGCTGCCGCCGTCACGAGGCCCTGTCGCCGTCCTAACTCTGTTCCGCCGCAAGCTTTTCCAGATTGGCGGCGACCTCGGCCCGCCAGTTCTCATTGGCGTGTGTGGTGTCGACCTCGAATTCGAAGCGGGCGGTCATATCCGGGGTGATATCGGCGACGTCGACGTAGAACTGCTCGTACCAGCGGCGGTGCTGGTAGACCGGTCCGTCCTCCTGGGTGAGCAGCGGATTGTCGATGCGGGTCTTGTGCTTCCAGATCTCGACGTCCTGCAGGAAGCCGACGCCGAAGCTCTTGCCGAACGCCTTGGCCAGCTTCTGCGATTTCTCCGGCGGCAGGCCCTCGATGCGCTGCACGCTGACGCCCCACTGCAGCATGAACGAATTGTGCGTGACCGGGTAGTGGCAGTTGATCAGCGCCACCTCCACGGTGTTGTCACCGAAGTCGTTGTGCAGGTAGTTGATCATGTACGAGGGCCCGAAATACGAAGCCTCCGAACGCAACAGCTGCATCTCGGTCGAATAGTTCGAGGCCGTATGCATATCCGGCCGCCCCTTCGAATGCAGGAACTGCGTGGCCACATGGCCCTCGAACACATTCTTGAAGAACACCGGATAGGCGAAGTGGATATAGAAGAAGTGCGCCATATCGACGTTGTTGTCGATGATTTCGCGGCAGTGCGCACCCTCGATGAGCAGTGAGTTCCAGCTCCAGTCGCTCCACAGATCGGTGCCCATGCCCTCGATGTGCGGGATGGCGACCTCGGGCTGCGGGGGATTGCCCTCCGGATCGTTCCAGACGAAGAACTGCCCGTTCTCCTCGCAGGTGGTCCAGGAGCGGGTCTTGGCCAGCGGCGGCACCCGGCGCGCATAAGGGATTGCGGCGCACTTGCCGTCGCCGCGCCAGCGCCAATCATGGAACGGGCAGGCGATATTGTCGCCCTTGATGCTCCCGTAGCTCAGATCCGCGCCCATATGCCGGCAGTACCCGTCGAGCGCGTGCAATGCCCCGGTACTGTCCGCCCAGATCACCAACTTGGTCCCGAAAGCGCTGATGGAGTGCGGCTGCCCGTCCCGAAAACTCTCGGCCAGGCCGAGACAGTGCCAGCCGCGCGCAAAGCGC
Source organism: Nocardia sp. NBC_01327 (assembly GCF_035958815.1). Lineage (NCBI taxonomy): Bacteria > Bacillati > Actinomycetota > Actinomycetes > Mycobacteriales > Nocardiaceae > Nocardia > Nocardia sp. NBC_01327. The sequence continues at coordinate 3,012,501 of NZ_CP108383.1, forward strand.
GTCATCGGCTGTCCCACATCGATGGTGCGAATATCCGGTGTCATTGTCGCCCTCCGCGATTGATGATCGGGGCCATCACATCGGGCATGAGTCGATTGAGCCCGATGATGATTCGGTTGTAGGCCGGAAAGGTGATGAACTGCTTGTTCTTCGAGACGCCGTGCAGGATGGCGTCGGCGGCGTCGAGGGGTGTCACCTTGGCGAACGGCAGTTTGTCGATCGAGGCCCGGTAGTTGTAGCCGGGGAGATTCACCGCATTGTCGAAGATGCCGGTGTCGACCACGCCGGGCAGGACGGCGCTGACCCGAATGCCGTGCTCGGCGGCCTCGGCGCGCAGCGAGGTGCTCAATCCGACCACGGCGTGCTTGGTGGCGGCATAGGCGGTGGACCGCGCGACGGGCAGCACGCCCGCACTGCTGGCGGTGTTCACAATGTGCCCGCTGCCCTGCTTGCGCATGACCGCGTAGGCGAGCTGGCTGCCGTGGATGACACCCCACAGGTTCACGCCGATGATGCGGTCCCACGCTGCTTCGGTCATCTCCTCGAAGTCGCCGCCGACCACCATGCCCGCATTATTGAAAATCAGGTCCAGCGTGCCTCTTTCGCCGACGGCCCGATCGATCACGGCGGCAATGGCGGAGCGGTCGGAGACATCGGTGACCATGGTCGTGAGCCGGTCGCCGGGGGCCAGCCGGTCGAGCCCTTCGGCATCGCGATCGGCGGCGTACACGGTGGCGCCCCGCTCCAGCAGCCGTGTCACGAGGGCACGGCCGATCCCGGAGGCGGCGCCCGTGACGATCGCGGTCGCGGAGGAATAGGTCATGCGCCGAGATTAAGCATCAGTGCTTAATTTCTGCAAGCAATTGCTTAAATGTTCCTGGCCGCTGGAGCCCCGGGGTGTCAGTCCTGTTCGCCCGGCAGGTGGCGGCGGACGACCACTCGGGCGGCCCGCACCGAGCGGTCGGCGACGGTCAGGCCGGCTTCGACCACGGCGTCGACGGTGCGGTCCGCGGCCGGGTCCGCGGTGGCGGTGATATCGGCGGCCTCCATCGTCAGCGCGTCGAAGGCGCTGCCCGGTGCGGGACTGACGATCTGCCCGCCGCGTCCGATCAGCAGTCGTTCCACGCGGGCCGCGAAGGTATCGAAAGCCGTTCGCTCGGTGCCGGATCCGGCGGTGCCCGCCAGCGCCCGCGCATCGCTGTACAGGGCGAACAGCTCGACCACCAGGGGCAGGTCCGCGCCGAGGCGTTCGCGCTGCGCGCGGGCCTTGGCATCGTCGGTGAGCCGCTGCAGGGTGGCGGCCTGGCGGGCGATCACGCGGGTCAGATCGTCGATGCGTTCGGCCAGCGGACGGGTGCTGCCAGCGGCGCCGGGTTCGGTTGCGGCATCGGGTTTCCCGGTCGCTGCGGCGGGTTCGGTCATGCTCCGAACCTTAATCCCGGGTGCCGCCGGTGACTGCTACGATCGCGACCATGGGGGTCTTCGGCATCGACCTGGGCACAACGAATTCGGCCATCGCGCGCATCGACGCGGACGGGCGCCCGGAGATTTTGATCGGTATGAACGGTGAGCAGACTGTGCCGTCGGTGGTGCTGTTCGCCTCGGCGGCCGATCATGTGGTGGGCGAGGGCGCGCGCCGCCAATCCCGGCTGGACCCCGAGCATGTGTGCACACTCGTGAAGCGGCGCATGGGCGATGCGGACTGGCGGTTCATGGCGCACGGGCAGCGCTGGTCCGCGCCCGCGGTCTCCTCCCTGATCCTGAAGAGCCTCGCGGCCGATGCCGAATTCGGCGGCGGCGGGACCGTGCAGCGGGTGGTGATCACCGTGCCCGCGTACTTCGGCGACGAGGAGCGCCGGGCCACCATCCAGGCCGGGACCTATGCCGGATTCGATGTGGCGGGCGTGCTTTCCGAGCCCATTGCCGCGGCCCTGTCCTACGGGTTCGGGCGGCTGGACGGCAGTATCGATATCGGCAAGGGCGGTGGCCTGCGCGAGACCGTGCTCGTCTACGACCTGGGCGGCGGCACCTTCGACGCCACCGTCATCGAGCTGTCCGATCGGCGCATCTCGGTGCTCGCCGTCGAGGGCGATCATCAGCTGGGCGGGGCGGACTGGGACGAGCGGATCGCCCTGCATCTCTCGCAGCAGTTCTGCGAAGCCAATCCGGATGCCGAAGACCCGCTGGACGATTCGGCCGGATCGCAGATGCTGGTGCTCGCCGCCGAGCGCGCCAAGCGCGAACTCGGAGAGTCCGAGAGCACCGATGTGGTGATCACGCATGACGGTGTGCGCGCGGTGATCACCCTGACCCGCGGCGAGATGGAGGCCATGACGGCCTCGCTGCTGCGGCGCACCATCGACCTCACCAAGGCGTGCCTGGCCGCGGCCGAGCAGCGCGGCGTGCAGCGGGTGGATCGGGTGCTGCTGGTCGGCGGTTCCTCCCGGATGCCCATGGTGGCGCGGGAACTGCAGCGGGAACTGGGCCTGACGGGCGAGCTGCGTGATCCGGATCTGTCGGTCGCGCGCGGCGCCGCCCTCTACGGCGAGAAGCTGGAAATGGAGCGGCTGGTCATCGCGGATCTGGTGACTCGCGGCCGCCTGCGTGATGGCGCGGATCTCTACGATGCCGATCCCCGCGACCTCGAGCAGTCGCTCGATCGGGTCGCCGCCTCCTTCGGGCAGCCGGTGTCGCTGGTGCGGCGCATGCTCGAAATCCAGGTGGATACCGTGGTCTCGCGCGGTTTCGGGGTGCTGGCGCTCGATACCTACAACGGGCTGGCGGCCAGCTGGCTGGTGCATCGCAATCAGACCCTGCCCATTCGGGTGCGCCGCTCCTACGGCACGGTGCGCGCCGATCAGGATCAGATCGAACTGACCATCGTCGAACAGCAGGGGCAGGCCGCCTCGACCCGCCCCGAGGATACGAAAGTACTGGTGGAGGGGCGCATTCGGGATATTCCGGCGGGTTATCCGGCGGGCAGCGAAGTGCAGGTCACCTTCGAGATGGGTTTCGACGGCGTCCTGCACGTGACGGCCTATCACGTGGATGCCCGTATGCCGCTTGCCCTTTCGGTGCAGACCGGCGCGACGCTGTCCCAGGCGGATGTGGCGCGTGAGCTGGATCAGCTGCAGCGCACCCGCCGCCGCGCGGTGTGAGCGCGGTATCCATGCACGCCTTCGATCCGAACGATTACCGCAAACGAGTGCTCGCGGCCGTGGAACGCCGCGGCGGCATCGACCACTCGGATGCGTTCGAGCTGTACGACATTCCGCTCGACGAGGCGCCCCGGCTCGGTGATGACGAGGTGCGGGCGCGCATCGAGGAGGTGTGGGGCTTCTGGCAGAAGCAGCGCGACCATCCCAAGTACCGGGTGCTGGCCGGACTGCTCGTCGATGAGCACGCGCAGCTGTCCGCCCCGCTGCTCGATGCGGGAATGCGCCGGATCGAGGCCGAACGGGTCAAACACCTGCGGGCGCGCCGGGATTCCGAGCGCTACGAAATGCTCGACTCCGCCATCGAACGACTTGTGCAGCGGCACGGCGCAATTCCGCCCGGCAAGATTCCCGGGCTGGAGGATATCGGCAAGCTGAGCGGTCTCGATCCCGCCGAGGTGCAGGCTCGGCTGCGGCGGCATCGTATCCTCGACGAGGCCGCCGCCCCGGACTCCGCGCCCGCCGGGGTGAGTGTGCAACGGCGGCAGCAGATTCGGAAGCTGCTCGCCGAATACGACCGCCTGCTGCCCGGCGATCCGGTGCCCACCCTGCTGGCTCTGCTCGGCCTGGATTTCACCAAGGCCCGGCAGACCTCCGAAATCCGTTTGCGCGCAGAGGCTTTGCGCGCCCGCACCCGCGAACTGCCGCCCGGCCGGGTACGCGTGGTGCTGGACGAGTTGCTCGTACACGTCAGCGACCTGCTCGAACCCGGCGGCAGCGCCATGGACGCCTACCTGCAGGCCATCATCGACGACGTCACCGATCTGTTGCGTCCCAAGGTCCGCGCGGCGGTGCTCGTCGAAGACCGCCTGGTAGAGGGTGATCACGACTACCTGATCGGCGAAGCCATCGCCGCAGGACTCGACCGCCCCGCCGCCGAACGCGTAATCCTCGCCCTCGCAGACGAACTCGGCACCACCGTGGACGGCGCGCAGCCGCCGCCTATCTCGTACACCCGCACCAGGCCGTCCTCCGGCACGACGTCGCAGGCGACCGGCGCCGGGGCAAACCCGGTGGCCGGGCGAGCCGAGGCCGGTACGGGGAGCGCGGAATCGGCGGATACGGCACAGTCCCGGACCGGCGCTGGGAACTCGGGGGCCAATACCGGGTCTTCGCGGACGAGTTCCGGTGCGGCATATGCGGGTTCGGGCGCTGACGAGGGCCGGGGCGGGACCGATTCGCCGGACCATGGCGCGGCCTCCGGTTACCGCCGCACGTCCGGGGGCGCGCAGGCGCCGGTCCGGCCGTGGGAGGAGCCGCTGAAGGCGGCTCGGGCGGCGCTGCGGGCGGGGCATCCGCGTGCGGCGGCTTCCAATGTGGCGCAGGCGCAGCGGAGTGTCGGGGACGACAGCCTCGGGGCGACCTCGGTGCGGCCGATTGCCGAACTGGTGGAGCGGGTGCTTGCCGAGGCGCTGGTGCGCTGGCGTGGTGCGCGCGTCGGATGTGCGGGCAGGCGATATGTGGAGGCGCTCGATCATCTCGAGTATCTGCAGCGCGCGGCCGCCGATGTGCCCAATCCGGAGAGCGGCGGACCGAGTCTGGAGGAGCTGACGGCGCAGGCGCGGACCGCGCTCGCCGAGGCCGATCGGTTGTTCGCGGCGGCACCGGCCGCCCCGGTCGCCGCCCGAATGCGTGCACTGCGTGCGATTTTCGATATCTGCGCCGATCACGCCGACACCACCGCGGCGCTGTCGATGCTGCCGGTCGACGCACCCGGTCAGGTGACGGCGAATCGCAAACCCGATGGCACGGTGGTGATCGCCTGGTCGCCGTCCACCACGGAGCAGAGCGAATACCGCGTCACCCGTTTACAACCGGATGGTTCCTGGCGGGTGGTCGGCCGCACGCGGGGCACCGCGCTCGAGGACGGTGCGGCAATGGCCGGTCCGGTGCCCGTGTACGGCGTTGTCGCCTCGGTCTCGGGCCGCGCCTCGGAGGTGACCCGCTCGGACGGGCAGGCCCGGCCGCAGGAGGCCACTCCCGCAGCCCCCGACGAAGATCCCACACCCGGCGGTATGCCTGCCGTCCGCGACCTGGCCGAACGAGCCGGGCTCCTACTCTTCGAATGGCCCACCGGCATCACCGAGGTCATGGTGGTCGCGCGCGCCGACGCACCGCCGGTCGACCCGGACGATGCGCGGGCCGACCGCAAATGGAAGGTCACCAACACCCGCTATGAGATCGACGGCGGTGCAAAACTTCCCACTGATCTCCTGCGCCCCTGCCATCTCGGGGTCGCCTCCTGCCGGCGGGAACCCACCGGAGCGCTGACGGTCGCCGCGGGCTTCGCACCCGCCGCCCGGATTCGGCTGGATCGCTGAGGTCCTTCACCCTCCGCTGACCTGGAGCAGGGGGTGAGCGACGGTCTGCGCGCGGGCGCATGGGAATCTGGTGGCGGCCGCCATCGTTGCTGCGAGGGTTGGTTCGAGCAGAGAGGCGGAGCTGGGTGATTCCGAAACTGATGGCGGTGAGCGACATCCATGTCGGGCATCAGGGCAATAAACCCGTGGTCGAGGCGATCCGGGCGGATTCACCCGAGGACTGGCTGATCCTCGCCGGTGATGTGGGGGAGAAGACCGACGATTTCCGCTGGGCGCTGGAAACCCTGCGCCGCCAGTTCGCCAAGGTGATCTGGGTGCCGGGCAATCACGAATTGTGGACCACGGCAAAGGATCCCGTACAGATGCACGGGGCCGGGCGTTACGACTACCTGGTGTCGATCTGCCGTGATCTGGATGTGGTCACGCCGGAGGATCCGTTCCCGGTGTGGGAGGGCGCGGGCGCGGAGGCGTACGGCGGCGCGGTGACCCTGGTCCCGATGTTCCTGCTCTACGACTACTCCTGGCTGCCGAAGGGCACCACCACCAAGGCCGAGGGCCTGGCCCTGGCCCGGGAGCGCAATGTGGTGGCCACCGACGAATTCCTGCTCTCCTCGGAGCCGTACCTGACCCGCGACGCCTGGTGCCACGCCCGCGTGAAGTACACCCAGCGCCGCCTGGACGCGCTGCCCGCGGACACCCCGGTGGTGCTGATCAATCATTTCCCGCTGCTGCGGGAGATCACCGACATGCTCTGGTACCCCGAGTTCGCGCTCTGGTGCGGCACCGACCTCACCGCCGACTGGCACACCAGCTACAACGTGGTGTGCTCGGTCTACGGGCATCTGCACATTCCGCGCACCACCTTCCATGACGGGGTGCGCTTCGAAGAGGTCTCGCTCGGTTATCCCCGGGAGTGGCAGCGGCGCGGTCTGCCCGACCAATTGCTGCGGCAGATCCTGCCCGTGCCCGATTACGGTGACACGCTCAATGAGTGGGGCGGGCATTTCAAGATCACCCCCGAGATGCGGGAAGCCGGTCTGAAGATGCAGGAGCAGGCGCAGAAGCGGCGCGGGCTGGCATAACCTCTCAGCCCACCGCGACTATGGCGCACGCGCCGAGGAAGATCGCCTGCACCACGGTCCGCAGCGGAAGCGGCATGGTCTTGACTCCCGCATCCTGTTTCGCGGCACGCACATTCGCCGGGAACATGATGAGCAGCAGCAGGAACAGGCAGACGGCGGCGATGCGGGGGAACGGCGGGAGCAGCAGTCCCACCGCACCCGCCGCCTCCAGGACACCGGTGAGGGTCACCATGGCCCCGGCGTTCGGGAACTGCGGCGGGACCATGGCGATCAGCTCGCTGCGCTTCGGCTGCACGAAGTGCGCGCCGGCGGTCATGGCGAACATGGCGGCCAGTCCCAGGGCCGTGGTGTGCGGCCAGGAATCGAGCCAGGCATAACCGGTGAGCCACCCGATGAGTCGGGTGAGTCCGGTCACGACGGCGAGTACAACCAGCGGGGCCATCGGATCTCCTGTGTTTCGATCAATCTTGACAGTGGCTAGATTAAGTCCGAGCGGGGGAACTTGTCAATGACTAGATTGCGGTCCATGATGGGCCCATGGCGAAAACCGGCTACCACCACGGAGATCTGCGGGCCACCATCCTGGCGGCGGCCGCCGAGCAGATCGCGACCGACGGTGTCGACGCCGTCTCCCTGCGCGGCCTGGCCCGGCGCGCCGAGGTCTCCCATGCCGCGCCCGCGCATCACTTCGGTGATCGCGCGGGCCTGCTCACCGCACTGGCCATTGAGGGCTTCGAACTGCTGACGGTGGAGATGAACGCGGCCGGCACGGATTTCCACGCGGCCGCGATCGCGTACATACGGTTCGCGCTGCGGCATCCGGGCCACTTCGATGTGATGTTCCGCCGCGATCTGCTGCGCGGCGACGATCCGCAATTGGCCCAGGCGCGCAACAGATCCGGCGCGGCCCTGCGCTCGGGGGTCGCCGCCGAACAGCCGGACCACTCCGAGCGCGGACAGCTGGCCACCCAGCTCGCCGCCTGGTCCATCGTGCACGGCTTCGCGGTGCTGTGGCGCGAAGGCGCGCTGGAGAATTCGGCACTCGCCTTCGATCAGGACCCGGAAGCCCTGGCCCGCACCATGATTGCCACCGTGCGCTTCGAATGAGCCCGGCTCGGACGTACTCGCCTGTTCGCCCCGCGCCTGGATGCCACCGCCTATTACGTGATCCTCTGTCGCGGTCACACCGCCTGTCGTGCGTGTCCCTGCCGATAGGCCGGGGCCCAGCGACGGCGGCGGCTGACACGGCCCGTCGCGCGCTCCCGCCCGGCCGGTAGGCTCGTTCGGGCAAGTGGCGGTGCGATCAGGAGGCGGTCATCGAAGAGCGGGCAGTCGCGGCGGCGGAGTCGGTAGCAGGGACGACGGAGTCGGCGCGCATTCTCGGGAGCATCCTCCCCCTCGGCGTCGCCTCGGCCGAACTGCTGGCGTACCCGGAGGGGCTGAAGCCGCACCCCGCCGAGGAGCATCTGATCGCGCGGGCCGTGGAGAAGCGGCGGCGCGATTTCATCGGCGCGCGGTACTGCGCCCGGCAGGCACTGGCCCAGCTCGGTGAGCCCGCGGTGGCCATCGGCAAGGGCGGCACCGGCGAACCGCTGCTTCCGCGCGGCATTGTCGGCAGCCTCACGCACTGCGACGGCTATCGGGCGGCGGCGCTCGGCCACAGATTGCGTTTCCGTTCCATCGGCATCGATGCCGAACCGCATGCGGCACTGCCCGACGGTGTGCTCGACTCGGTGAGCCTGCCGCCCGAAAGGGATTGGCTCGCAACGGTTCTGCCCGGCACCGGCCTGCATCTGGACCGACTGCTGTTCTGCGCCAAGGAGGCGACCTACAAGGCGTGGTTCCCCCTGACCGGCCGCTGGCTCGGTTTCGAGGACGCGCACATCACCTTCACCGTGGACGAGGAGTCCGCGGGCACCGGTGCGGGCACCTTCCATACGCGTCTGCTGATTCCGGGGCACACCACCGACGGCGGCGACCCGCTGCACAGCTTCGACGGTCGCTGGGCGATCACCGACGGACTCATTCTGACCGCGATCGTGGAGGCCTGATGGGCGAGAAGAGGACACCCGTTGTCGATGCGCTCGGCGGGCTGCTGATCGTCGATAAGGACGGCGGCTGGACCAGTCACGATGTGGTCGCCAAGAGCCGAGGGCTGTTGCGCACCAAGAAGGTCGGGCATGCGGGCACCCTCGACCCCATGGCGACCGGTGTACTGGTGCTGGGCGTGGAGCGGGCCACCAAGATTCTCGGCCAGCTGATCCTGACCACCAAAGCGTACACGGCGACGATTCGCCTGGGGCAGTCCACCATTACCGATGACGCCGAGGGCGAGGTCACCGCGACCACCTCCGCCGCGCACCTCACCGATGCCGAGATCGCCGCCGGCGTAGCCGAATTGACCGGCGATATCCAGCAGGTCCCGGCCACCGTCAGCGCCATCAAGATCAATGGTGAGCGCGCCTACGCCCGCGCCCGCGCCGGGGAGGACGTCCAGCTGGCCGCCCGCCCCGTCACCGTGAGTCGCTTCGAGATTCTCGAGCGCCGCGATATCGACACCGGCACAGCGCAATTCGTCGATCTCGACGTCGAGGTCGACTGCACCTCCGGCACCTACATCCGTGCCCTGGCCCGTGATCTCGGCGAAAAGCTCGGTGTCGGTGGACATCTCACCGCCCTGCGCCGCACCCGCGTAGGCCCCTTCACCCTCGAACACGCACGCACCCTCGCGACCCTGGCCGCCGCGGCGGAGGCGGGCGACCCCCTGCTGAGCCTGGATATCGACGAGGCGGTGCGCGCGGCCTTCCCGATCCGCGATATCGACGACACCCAGGCCGAAGACCTCCGCAACGGCCGCTGGCTCGAACCCGCCGGTCTGCCGGGCGTCTACGCCGCGGTGGATTCCTCCGGCCGCGCCATCGCCCTCCTGAAGGAGAGCGGCAAGCGCGCCGCGTCGGTCCTGGTGATCCGCCCCGCGAACCTCCCCTGACTGCTCGCACCCGGATCGATACCCGGGCGGCCTAGAGTGCTGGGGTGGTCGAATTACGGCAGTTGCGGTATTTCGTGGCGGTAGCGGAGGAATTGCATTTCCGCCGGGCCGCGGAGCGGCTGTTCATCTCCGCGCCGACGCTCAGTCAGCAGATTCGGGCCATCGAGCGCGAGATCGGCGGGCCGCTGCTCATTCGCGGGTCGCAGGGTGTCGAATTGACCGCTGCCGGTGAGGTTTTGCTGAAGAACTCGCGCACGGTGCTGGAGGCGGCGGAGATCGCGCTGCGCGAGACGCGCATGGTCGCCAATCCCGAATGCGCCGTCTTCCGGCTCGGTGTGGTGAACGGTGCGCCGAGCTGGCTGCCCGCGCGCATCGAATCGCTGCTGAAGGCCCGGCAACCCGGCGCGCGCGTGGTGCTGACCGGCGGGCCCACCGTCGACCAGGTGCGTCTGCTCGATCGCGAGGATGTGGATCTCGCGGTGCTGCGCATGCCGGTACGCCTGCCCGAACACCTCACCAGCACCGCCATTGCGGTGGAGGAGCTGGGCATCGTCATGTCCCGCGAACATCCGCTCGCCGATCGCACCACCATCGAGCCGGTGCATCTGCGCGGTCAGGAACTGATCATGTTCGCCCGCGATTCCGCTCCCGAACTGCATGATTCGCTGCTCGCGCAGCTGCGCGAGCGGGGTGCGGCCGTCGCCCTCAGCGAGAGCGCCATGAGCCACGCCCAAATGCTCTCGCTGCTGCCGCTGCGCCCCGCCGCCATCGGCCTGGGCTCCTCGCGCACCGCCACCGCACCCGGATTGGCCTGGCGCCCACTGCATCCGCACCCGCTGGTCATCAGCTACGTCGCCGCCTGGCGCCCCGCCGCACGCAACTCCGCTCTGCGGGCCGTCGCCGAGGTGCTCGCCACCGGATCCCGGCTGTCGCCCTGACCGCCCGCACCGGCTACCACGCACCCTCGGGTGAGGTCTGCCGTGCCCGCATCGCCAGTCGGCGGAATCGCTATGGCACGGCTCGCATCTGCGCCGCCGCGCAGCAGCGGCAGCAGCCCCGTTAGTCGGCGGCTCATCCGGCTTCGGTACCGCGACATGGACGTGCACCGCCGCCGCGGGTGTGCTGAAAGGCATGACACACAAGGGATTCGACAATCAGATCGGCCGCTCCGTGGTGATCGGCGGCGGTTCCGGTATGGGACAGGCGATTGCGGACGCACTGCTGGCCGCGGGCAGCGAGGTGACCATCGTCGGGCGCTCGGCCGAACGACTCGCCGACGCGGTCCGCGAACTCGGCGACGGCAAGCTCGAGGCCATCGCCGCGGACGTCAGCGATGAGGATCAGGTCCGCCGTCTCTTCGACACCGTCGGCACGGTCGATCACGTGATCACCACCGCCGCCGATCTGCGCGGAGCCTACGGGCCCGTAAGCACTTTCGATTTCGGGAACGGCCGCGGTTTCCTCGAGACTAAACTGATCGGCTCCATGCTGCTGGCCAAGCACGCCCGCCTCACACCCGGCGGCTCCCTCACCTTCACCTCCGGCATCGCCGCCTACCGCCCGGCCGCGGGCGGGGCCATGGTCGCCGCGGTGAATGCCGCCCTGGAGGGCCTGGCCCGCGCGCTCGCCATCGAACTCGCCCCGACCCGCGTGAATGTCCTCTCGCCCGGCTGGGTCGAAACCGGGGTCTGGGACAACATGCCCTGGGACGACAAGGCCGACCGCCTGCGCGCCATGGCCGACCGCCTCCCCGCAGGCCGCCTCGGCCGCCCGGAAGACATTGCGCAGGCAGCACTTTCGCTCCTGCGCAACCCCTTCATCACCGGCACCGTGCTCCATATCGACGGCGGCCACCGACTGGTCTGACGCTGCGAGCCCTCAGTTTTCGTGGGTCAGCCAGATGGCCTCGGCGGCAATGCTGCCGAGATCGATGGTGCGGTCCTCGATCCGCACCGCGATGGTGCCCGCGAAATCGCGCCGCTCCACCACCGTGATCGGGGTGTCGAGGGCGATGCCGAGCGAATCGAAGTACCGCAGCATGGCGGGATCGGAGTCGGAAATGCGTGCCACCCGCCCGATTTCGCCATCGCCGAAATCGCTGAGCTGCCGCGCGGGCGGCGTCGGCACCGCACCGTCCACCGAGGGAATCGGGTCACCGTGCGGATCCCGGTCCGGATAGCCGAGTTTGGCGTCGATACGCGCCATGAGCGTTTCGGAGACGGCGTGCTCGAGCACCTCCGCCTCGTCGTGCACCTCGTCCCAGCCGTAGCCGAGCTCATTGACCAGGAAGGTCTCGATGAGCCGGTGCCGGCGCACCATGGCGATGGCGGCGCGGCGGCCGTCCTCGGTGAGGGTGATGGCGCCGTAGCGCGCATGTTCGACCAGGCCCTGATCGGCGAGCTTGCGGACCGCCTCGGAGACCGTGGACGCGGACACGCCGATGCGTTCGGCGAGCAGCTTGGTCGACACCTTCTCCGGCGACCATTCCTGCGCGGTCCAGATCACCTTCAGATAGTCCTGTGCGACGGAGGACAGGACGGGAGCAACGCTGGTCGCGACGGCGGTGAGGGTACCGGTGGGTTCGGACGGATCGGCCAGCTCGCGACGGGTGGCGATGTCTCGTTTTCCAGGCACGTACTCGAGCTTAGGCACAGCCGCGCGGGTTTCACACATCGGCGCGCCTGCTGGTAGACCGAGGTGAACTACGGGTGACTACCATGCTTCCTCCTGTGAAGATCCGCACCGCCGAATACTGTCTGTGACGCGCTTTGCGTAGGCTTCCGGTGTGCAGAGATGGCGAAGTCTCGATGAGATGCCCGCGGAATGGGGCCGGTGTGTGCTCACGATCGGGGTGTTCGACGGCGTGCACCGCGGCCACGCCCAGCTCATCAGCCGTGCGGTGAAATCCGCTGCGGTGCGGGGTGTTCCGTCGGTCCTCATGACTTTCGATCCGCATCCGGTGGATGTGGTGCGGCCCGGCTCGCATCCGCCGCAGCTGTCCACCCTGCACCGCCGTGCGGAGCTGGTCGAAGAGCTCGGTATCGATGTCTTCCTGGTCATGCCGTTCACCAAAGATTTCATGAAGCTGACGCCCGAGCAATACGTCGAACAGCTGCTCGTGGACAAGCTGCACGTCTCCGAAGTGGTGGTCGGCGACAACTTCACCTTCGGTAAACAGGCGGCAGGCACGGTTGACACCATGCGCGAGCTCGGCACCCGCTTCGGGTTCGATGTGGACGGCGTCCAACTGCTCGGCGAACATGCCGTGACCTTCTCCTCGACCTATATTCGCGCCTGCCTCTCCGAGGGTGACGTCGCGGCCGCCGCCGAGGCGCTCGGCCGTCCGCATCGCGTCGAAGGCGTGGTCGTGCACGGCGACGGTCGCGGTAAGGGGCTCGGCTTCCCGACCGCCAATGTGGCCCCGACCATGCACGGCGCGATTCCCGCGGACGGTGTGTACGCCGGCTGGTTCAGCGTGCTGGACGCACCGGGGGAGCGGCGCATGGCGGCCATCTCGGTCGGCACCAATCCCACCTTCGACGGCCGCACCCGCACGGTCGAGCCGCATATCCTCGACTTCGACGGTGACCTGTACGAGAAGCATGTCGCGGTGGATTTCGTCGAACAGCTGCGCGGCATGCGCAAATTCGAGTCCATCGAGGAGTTGGTCGAGGCCATCGGCCGCGATGTCGAGCAGACCCGCAAGGTGCTGAGCGCGGCCGGAGCCGTCGCCGAATAGCACGTCCCGGCGGCAACCGCCAGGGGCGATTAACGGTCCAGGTCACCGGTCCGGTAACCTGATCCGTCGGGTTTGCTGTGGTCTGCGGCAGCGCCCAACCGGGCCGGTTTCGGCTTTCGTCCCGGGATTCCGAGCGCGGACTGGAAAATCAGGAGTGAATTCGTGGCGTTGACCACCGAGCAGAAGAAGGCCATCCTGGCCGAGTACGGCCTGCACCCGACGGACACCGGTTCTCCGGAAGCCCAGATCGCGATGCTGTCCAAGCGGATTTCCGATCTCACCGAGCACCTCAAGGTGCACAAGCACGACCACCACACGCGCCACGGTCTGCTTGCGCTGATCGGTCGCCGTCGCCGGCTCTCGAAGTACCTGCAGGCCAACGACATCGCGCGCTACCGTTCGCTGATCGAGCGTCTGGGCCTGCGTCGCTAGTCTTTGCGATACCGTGCCGCGGCGTGACGCGACACAACACGACTGCCGTAGGCAGTTGACGAACCGGCCGACGGGGAGGCATAGAATCTCCTCGTTGGCCTTTCGTGCATCCGGTGAACGCTGCCGTATGCACGTCAACACGAGCCGTATGCACCTGATCCGTGGCGTCGGTCTTCGGTAGTGGCTTTTCGGGGCGCAGCAAGAGGTAGAAACACCGCGCTGCCGGAGGGCTTCGATCGATGACCGCCTCTGCGTAGCCGTTTCCACGGGGAGATGGCCGGGTGTGCGCGCGATAGCCAGGAGGGCTGCCGCGCGCCCGTGCCGGGTACAGCTTGCCCCTGTCAAGGGGACAAAACAGTCGGATCGCGCTGCCGTCCCATACGGGGAAGAAGCGCTGGCATCCGGCGAAGACGAGAGGTTGAGAGAAGAGAATGACCGAAACAGTGACCAGTTCCGCCGCCGAGGTCGAGCCCGGCGTATTCGAGTCCGTCGCCCTGATCGACAACGGCAGCTACGGCACCCGCACCATCCGTTTCGAGACCGGCCGGCTGGCCAAGCAGGCCGCCGGCGCCGTCGTCGCCTACCTGGACGACGAGACCATGCTGCTGTCGGCGACCACCGCCGGTAAGCACCCCAAAGAGCAGTTCGACTTCTTCCCGCTGACGGTGGACGTCGAAGAGCGCATGTACGCCGCGGGTCGCATCCCCGGCTCGTTCTTCCGTCGTGAGGGCCGCCCCTCCACCGACGCGATCCTGACCTGCCGCCTGATCGACCGGCCGCTGCGCCCGTCCTTCGTGGACGGCCTGCGCAACGAGATCCAGGTCGTCGTGACGGTCATGTCGCTCGATCCCAAGGATCTGTACGACGTGGTCGCCATCAATGCGGCCTCCGCCTCCACTCAGATTGCGGGCCTGCCCTTCTCGGGTCCGGTCGGCGGCGTGCGCGTCGCGCTGATCGGTGACCAGTGGGTCGCGTTCCCGACCGTGGAGCAGCTGGAAGGCGCCGTGTTCGACATGGTCGTCGCCGGCCGCGTGGTCGAGGGCGACGTCGCCATCATGATGGTCGAGGCCGAGGCCCCGACCCACGTGCTGTCGCTGATCGCCGACGGTGGCACCGCTCCGACGGAAACCGTTGTGGCACAGGGCCTCGAGGCCGCCAAGCCGTTCATCGCCCGCCTCTGCAAGGCGCAGGCGGACCTGGCGGCGCTGGCCGCCAAGCCCACCGGTGAGTTCCCGGTCTTCCCGGCCTACCAGCCGGATGTGTACACCGCCGTCGAGGGCACCGCGAAGACTCCGCTGAACAACGCGATGTCCATCGCCGCCAAGCAGGAGCGCGAAGAGAAGATCGACGAGATCAAGCTCGACGTGCTCTCGGCGCTGGCCGAGGACTTCGTCGGCCGCGAGAAGGAGATCGGCGCGGCCTTCCGTTCGGTCACCAAGAAGCTTGTGCGCCAGCGCATTCTGACCGACAGCTTCCGCATCGACGGTCGCGGTCTGGCCGATATCCGCGCCCTCTCGGCCGAGGTCGCGGTTGTCCCGCGCGCCCACGGCTCGGCGCTGTTCGAGCGCGGCGAGACCCAGATCCTGGGTGTCACCACCCTCGATATGGTGAAGATGGCGCAGCAGGTCGACTCCCTCGGGCCGGAGACCTCCAAGCGCTACATGCACCACTACAACTTCCCGCCGTACTCCACCGGTGAGACCGGCCGCGTCGGTTCGCCCAAGCGCCGCGAGATCGGCCACGGCGCCCTCGCCGAGCGCGCCCTCATGCCGGTGCTGCCGTCGCAGGAAGAGTTCCCGTACGCCATTCGTCAGGTGTCGGAAGCGTTGTCCTCCAACGGTTCCACCTCGATGGGCTCGGTCTGCGCCTCGACCCTGTCGCTGCTGAACGCCGGTGTGCCGCTCAAGGCCCCCGTCGCCGGTATCGCCATGGGCCTGGTGTCCGACACCATCAAGAACGCCAAGGGCGAGGACGAGGTCCGCTACGTCGCGCTGACCGATATCCTCGGCGCCGAGGATGCCTTCGGCGATATGGACTTCAAGGTCGCCGGTACCCCGGAGTTCGTCACCGCGCTGCAGCTGGACACCAAGCTCGACGGTATTCCGTCGCAGGTGCTGGCCGGTGCGCTGAACCAGGCGCGCGACGCCCGCATGACCATCCTGGATGTCATGGCCGAGGCCATCAACACCCCGGACGACATGAGCCCGTACGCACCGCGCGTCACCGCCATCAAGATCCCGGTGGACAAGATCGGCGAGGTGATCGGGCCCAAGGGCAAGGTCATCAACCAGATCACCGAGGAAACCGGCGCCAACATCTCGATCGAAGATGACGGCACCGTCTACGTCGGTGCGACCAACGGCCCTGCGGCGCAGGCGGCGATCGATCTGATCAATGCCATCGCGAACCCGCAGCTGCCGAAGGTCGGCGAGCGCTTCCTGGGCACGGTCGTCAAGACCACCGCCTTCGGTGCGTTCGTCTCGCTGCTGCCGGGCCGTGACGGCCTGGTCCACATCTCGAAGCTGGGCAACGGCAAGCGGGTCGCGAAGGTCGAGGACGTGGTCAACGTCGGCGACAAGATCCGCGTCGAGATCGCCGATATCGACAACCGCGGCAAGATCTCGCTGGTTCCGGTCGAGGAGGAGTCCGCCGAGAACGCGGAAGCCCCCGTCGCCGAAACCGTAGCGGCCGAGTAATTGTCACAGGTCTGACGTAAAGTGCGGTGGCCCCTTGCTCCGGAAGACGGAGCGAGGGGCCGTCAGCTTTCTGGAATGAATGCAGCTGCGTGAACACAGCTGAAACGTTGCACTTCGGGTTGGGAATGATGGGTCGGAAGAAGGACACTCCACTGTCGGGTAAGAGTTCTGCACTGGTTCTCTCCACGTCCGAAGCGCCGTACGCCGATACCGGTGTGCGCAAAACCGTGCTGCCCGGCGGGCTACGCATCGTCACCGAGCATGTGCCCGGTGTGCGCAGCGCCTCCATCGGCGTATGGGTCGGCGTCGGCTCGCGCGATGAGGGCTCGACGGTCGCCGGAGCCGCGCACTTCCTCGAGCATCTGCTCTTCAAGGCCACGCCCACCCGCTCGGCGCTGGATATCGCGCAGGCCATGGATGCTGTCGGCGGCGAACTGAACGCGTTCACCGCCAAGGAGCAGACCTGCTACTACGCGCACGTCATCGACGAGGATCTGCCCATGGCGGTGGATCTGGTGTCGGACGTCGTGCTCAACGGGCTGTGCCGCGCCGAGGATGTCGCCGTCGAGCGGCAGGTGGTGCTCGAAGAGATCTGCATGCGCGATGACGATCCCGAGGATATGGTCGGCGACGCCTTCCTGACCGCGCTCTTCGGTGACCATCCCATCGGCCGTCCGGTGATCGGCAGTATCGAGAGCATCGAGAGCATGCAGGCCCCGCAGCTGCGTGGTTTCCATCAGCGGCGCTATCGGCCCGACCAGATGGTGGTCGCGGTGGCCGGCAATATCGAGCACGAGCACACCGTCGAACTGGTGCACCGCGCTTTCGCGGGCCGGCTCGATCCGGTCCGCGAACCCGCACCGCGACGCGAGGGCAAATTCCGCCCGCGCACCAGTCCCGAGTTGATTCGCATCCACCGGGACAGCGAGCAGGCGCACCTGGTCTTCGGTACCCGCGCCTTCGGCCGGCACGAGGGCGACAAGCGCTGGCCGCTGTCGATCCTCAATACCGTGCTCGGCGGTGGCCTCAGTTCCCGTCTGTTCCAGCGGATTCGGGAGGAACGCGGTCTGGCGTACTCGGTGTACTCCAGCGTCGACACCTTCGCCGATACCGGCGCCTTCTCGGTGTACATCGGCTGCCAGCCCGAAAACCTGGGCCAGGTGGCGAGTCTCGCCCGCGGTGTGCTGGAAGAGGTTGCGGCGGACGGCATTACCGATGCCGAGTGCGCCCGCGCCAAGGGCTCGCTGCGCGGCGGTCTGGTGCTGGGCCTGGAGGATTCCGGCTCCCGCATGAACCGCATCGGCCGCAGTGAACTCAGCTACGGCAACCACCGCAGCGTCTCCGAAACCCTCGCCCGCATCGACGAGGTCACCACCGACGAGGTCTCCCGCATAGCGGCCACCCTGCTCTCGCGCCCCATCGGCGCCTCGGTAGCAGGCCCCTACCGCCGCACCCGCGACCTCCCCGCCGTCGTCCGCCGCCTCGTCGACTGACCTGTCGCACAGCCCTTCTCCGACCCCGCAGCTCGTATAAGCGCTGTGCGGTTCGGAGGAGCGCTGTGCCGTCGGCGAACGCCCTCATCTCCGCGCCGCGCAGCTCCTGTCCGCGCCGCGCAGCTGGGGTAAGTGCTGTGCGGTTCGGAGGAGCGCTGTGCCGTCGGCGAACGCCCTCATCTTCGCGCCGCGCAGCTTGTGTCGGTGCCGCGCAGCTTGTGTAAGTGCTGTGCGACTCGGATAAGGGCTGTGCCGCTGGCGAACCGCTGTGCCGTGCTGTGCGGTCGGCGGATCGCGCTCATCTTCGCGCCGCGCAGCTGGTGTCGGTGCCGCGCAGTTCGTGTGAGTGCTGTGCGAGTGGGAGAAGGGCTGTGCTGCTGGCGAACCGCTGTGCCGTCGACTCGGGCTGGCGGGGGCGCGGGGAGGCTGGGCTGGTGGTTCAGGCGGGATGGCCGTCGGCGGTCGGGCGGTGCGCTTCGAGGAGCATGCGGGCCATTTTTTTCGCGCGGCGGGCGGCGAGCAGATCGCCCTCGGCGGCGGCGATGATCGCGCCCTTCATGAGGATGTGCAAACTGCGGGCGAAATCGTCGACATCGGTCAGGCCCGCACGTTCGGCGCGGTGGCGGACTATATCGCGGATGCGTTGCAGGTGTTCGGCGCCCGCCCGGCCCAGGGGATGGTCCGCGCCCATTTCGAGCAGCACATTGATGAAGGTGCAGGCGTCGAAATCATCGTCGGCGAACCATTCGTCGAAGACGTCGAAGATCGCCAGTAGCTGCTGTTCCGGTGTGCTGCCCCGGCGCCGGGATTGTTCTTCGATGAGCCCGAACGTCCACAGCCGTTCCCGGCGCTGCATGACCGCGGTGATCAGGTCGGCAGTGGTCGGAAAGAGCTGTTGCAGTTCGGGATACGTGATTCCGGCGCCGGCCGCGATGACATGGACGTCGAGGGCCCGCACGCCGTGGCGGGTGACCTGGTCGTAGGCGAGTACCACGATGCGATCACGAACGCTGACAATCGAATTGTCCGCGATTGTCATCTCTGCAGCCTACGCGCGGGAACCGGCCCCGCCTATGCGCAATCTTCCGCTCGGTGTTGCGATTGCTGTGCGGCGGGCACACTGGTGCGCGTGACGAATCTCAGCAAAGGGTCCAATGTGCCGGTCGCTGCCAATGCTGTTCGCGCCGTGCTGGCCTGGGCGGGCGGACCGGGGGTGCCCGGGGTCGACGCGTCGGCGCTCCTGCTGACCGCGGCGGGGCGGGTGCGCTCGGATGTGGATTTCGTCTTCTACAACCAGCCGCAGCATCCCGGTGGCGCGGTGCGGCATCTGGGCAAGCGCGGCGACTTCGATGCGCTGGAGGTGAATCTGACTGCGGTCGAGGGGGATATCGAACGCATCGCGGTCTGTGCCTCCGCCGACGGCGGAACCTTCGGGCAGGTGCCCGGATTGCAGCTGCGCCTGATCGATGCCGCGAGCGATGCGGAGATCGCGCACTTCGATATCGCGGCGGGCCCGGAGACGGCCATGTGGTGCGGGGAACTGTATCGCCGCGCCGGGGCCTGGAAGTTCCGGGCGGTGGGCCAGGGCTGGTCCAGTGGATTGGCCGGGCTGGCAACGGATTTCGGCATCACGGTCGAGAAGGAGCCCGCACCGCAGGTCATCGCGACCGCGCCGCCGAATCTGCCGCCGCCCGCTGCGCCCCTGCCGCCGCCCGCGTATGCCGCACCCGCCGCCCGGCCCTTCTCGGCGCCCGCTGCGCCCCTCCCGTCCGCTGTCGCGCAGCCCGGTATCCGGCTGACCAAGGGTGAGGAGCGCCTGCCCGTCGATATGCGTAAGCGCCTGTCGCTGCGCAAGGAGCAGGTGGCGGTCAGTCTCGCCAAGCGCGGAATCTCCGGCCTCACAGCACGTGTCGTGCTGGTGCTGGACGCCTCCGGCTCCATGACCCCGCTCTATGACAAGCAGCTGGTGCATCGCGTGGTGGAGCGCATGGCCGCGGTCGCCGCGCAGCTGGACGACAATGGCGATATGCAGGCCTGGACCTTCGCCAGCACCCCGGCCCGCCTGCCGGATCTGGTTATCGCCGATATGCCGCAATGGATTTCGCTGCATGTGCGCTGCGGCAAGCTCTCCCTGTTCGGCAATCGCAAACCGCCCCGTGATCTGCGGCCCGGCCAGATCGATATGCGCACCGTCGGCATCCAGAACGAGGAGCAGAAGGTGATCGCCGAGGTCCGCTCCTATATCCGCGCCACACCGCTGCCCGTGCCCACCCTGGTGCTCTTCTTCTCCGACGGCGGCGTCTACAAGAACAACGAGATCGAGCAGGAACTCCGCGCCGCCGTCGAGGAACCCATCTTCTGGCAGTTCGTCGGCCTCGGCACCCGTTCCGGCTACGGCGTCCTAGAACGCCTCGACACCATGGCGGGCCGCCGCGTCGACAATGTCGGCTTCTTCGCCGTCGACGATATGGACCAGATCACCGATCCGGAACTCTACGACCGCCTGCTCTCGGAATTCCCCGCCTGGATCGGCGAGGCCACCCGGGCCGGCATCCTCCGCTGATCCGATCGACCCGGCTACAGCTCCCGGCGCATCACAATGCGCGGCCAGCGATTCAAGCCCAGTTCGGCCTCGTTGGCGCGGATCTTGCGCAGGCCGGGGGTGAGCTCGTCCTCTTCCACCTCGTGGAAGCCGATGCGCGCGTAATACGGTGCGTTCCAAGGGACTTCGGTGAAGGTGGTGAGGGTGAGGGCGGACAGGCCCACGGCGCGGGCGTGTTCGGCGGCGGTGTCGATGAGCATGGCCCCGATGCGACGGCGTGCGGCGTTCGGATGCACCGAGACCTGGCCGATGTGCTCGGTATCGTCGACCTCTTCGCTGATGAGGTAGGCGATCGGGGTGTCGCTGTCGTCGACGGCGACCCAGGCCCGGCCGTCGCGCCGATGCTCCTCGAGGACCTCGATCGCGGGTGGGTCGTCATCGGCGACCTCGATCATGCCCAGTTCCCGGAACGGTTCGCCGGTCGCGTCCTCGATGTCCTGCAGGATATGGAGATCGTCGATCGTCGCGGCACGAATGCGCATTCGTAAACGCTATCGCACCATGTCGCCCGAGGTCAGTCGGACAGGCGGTTCGCCGCGCTCAGGACCGCGTCCAGCAGTCCGGGCAGTTCCGCGTCGACCTCGGCCAGGCGCAAGCGCTGACAGGTCTGGCCGTCGATGGTGAGGCGTTCGGTGAGTCCGGCCAGGCGCAGGATCTTGAAGTGGTGGGCGGCGGTCGACTTGCTGATCGCGTCGTAGAGCGCGGTGCAGCGCAGCGGCTCGTTGGCATTGCCCAGCCGGCGCACCATTTCGAGACGGACCGGGTCCTGCAGCGCGACGAGGACGGCCGGCAGCGGTGCTATCGGGGCCACCGCGGGCGTGTCGTAAGTGTCGGGCATGAAATACCTCACTCGGGAACTGGTTTGACGATCATCGAACCAGGCGTATGGTCAGGTTCGATAGTAATCGAACTTACCTGATGGAGGGTGTGATGGCAGCGACAGCGACGGTTGCGGCTCCAGTGGAGCAGGGCAGCCAGACCTGGGCCTACGCGCTCATACTTGCCGCCGGCGGGGTAGCGCTCGGGGTATCGGGCGCGCCCGCGCCGCTCTATGGCATGTATCAGCAGGCGTGGCATTTCTCGCCGCTCACTACGACATTCGTCTTCGCCGTCTATGCCGTCGCCGCCCTGGTCGCGGTGCTCGTGTCCGGCCGCATCTCCGATGTGGTGGGCCGGAAGCCGGTGCTGCTGGGCGCATTCGCCCTCATGATCATCGGCCTGGTGGTCTTCCTGTTCGCGGACAATGTGGCCATGCTGCTGGTGGCGCGGGCGCTGCACGGCTTCGCGGTCGGCGCGACCGTGGTGGCAGGCGCGGCGGCGCTGCTGGATATGCGGCCCACCGCGGGCGCACGCTCCGGACAGCTGACCGGGGTGGCCTTCAATGTCGGGATGGCAGTGGCGATTCTGGGTTCGGCGCTGCTCGCGCAGTACGCGCCGTATCCGCTGCGCACGCCGTACGTGGTGATCACGGTGGCCTGCTTGGCCATCGGCACGGGCGTGCTCGCCCTGCGTGAGCCGCACACCGCGCGTATCGCGGGGCGTATCACCATCGCCCGGCCGGCCGTGCCCGCCGAGATTCGCAGCGACTTCTGGTTCTCCGCACTCGGTGTGATGGCGGCCTGGTCGGTGCTCGGCGTGCTGCTGTCGCTGTATCCCTCACTGGCCTCGGCCAAGACCGGCATTCACAATCTGGTCTTCGGTGGTGCGGTGGTGGCCTCGACGGCCCTCGCCGGCGCCGGAGCGCAGTACTTCGCGGGTGGAATCCCCGCTCGCCGCGCGGCGATCATCGGCGATATCGGCATGGCGGTCGCACTGCTGCTGACCATTCCGGCGCTGAACACCCATAACTGGGTGCTGGTGCTGGCGGCCGGATTCCTGCTCGGCGGCACCTTCGGTCTCGGCTTCGGCGGTTCGCTGCGGCATCTGTCCAGCGTTGTGCCGCACCACAAGCGGGGCGAGACCATGTCGGCGTACTACCTGCTCGCCTATTCGGCCATGGCACTGCCGACCGTGGTCGCGGGCTGGGCGGCGACCACCTGGGGTCTGACCACGGTGTTCCCGTGGTTCGTCGTCGCGGTGGCGGTGGCCTGCCTGACGGCCGCCGGGCTGGGTATGCGGCCGCGCACGGCCTGAGCGCGTCCCGAAGAGACATCCCCATGGCCCGTCCGGCGAACTGCCGGGCGGGCCATGGTGCTTTCGTTCGGCAGTAATCCCCTAGAATCGAAACAAGGTCTGTCTGAGACGATTTAGACTCGCGGTAATCACGCCGCACGCAGGGGCAGACGGGGGGAGTCATGGCAATCGAAAACACCGGTGAGATCGCGAAACCGCTACGCATCGTGGGCAATCGATGGCGAGTGCCCTCGGGCCGCCGGGTCGCTCCCGTGCCCGGCGTGCCCGCGAGATCGGCGACCCTGGGCAATCTCGGCAGCCTGATTCGGCAGCCGATACCGCTGGCCCTGGTCGCGCTGGCCGGATACAGCGGTCTGCTGCACCGTGATTCACTCCGCGGCATCGACCGTGAACTGGTCATTCTGCGTACCACCTGGAATGTCGGCGGCTACTTCCCGTACGCCGCGCATGTGCCCGTCACCCGCCTGCTGCGGGGCGGACGCGATGCGCAGCAGGCGATTCAGCGCGGCCCCGAGGATGCGGCGTGGCGGCCGCGCGAGGCCGCCCTGCTCCGGGTGGTCGACGATCTGCGGCACACCCTGGGTATTACGCCCGAGACCCGGGCCGAGGCCGAGCGGCATCTCTCCGAGCGGCAGCTCATGGAGATCGCCGCGATCAGCACGCTGTACGAGACAGTGGCCATGACCTTCGGCAGCGTCGGCTTCCGAATGCCCGGTGCGGTAGGACGATTCGTGCGGGGCGAACCGATTCCGGAGGTGGGCGCGCAGTGGCCGCCGGGATTGCGCCGCCCCCGAGCCGCCCGGGTCCGCACCGCCTCCTGGGCGCCCGAGGACGCCTCGGTGACCCAGGCTCTACGGCGGCACCCGCGGCTGGCGAAGGCGCTGCGGCTGTTCGCGCGGCATGCACCCCGATTCGGTGTGCTCGACCCGGTCGATCGGGATTTCGCGGTGGCCGCCGTCGCGCAGCTGATGGACTCTCGGCCGCTGCCGCAGGAGTCGATTCCGCGCCTGGCCGCGCTCGGATCACTCGTCTACGAACTGCACGAGGAGTGCTTCGCGACCGATGAAACCTGGACCGCCGCAGCGGAATACCTCACCGATCGCGAGCTGATCGATGTCTGCGTCCTGGTGGGCGGGTTGCGCATGCACTATCTGGTGGCCCGGGCGGCCGCCCCGGCCGATCGCGCCCCGGCCCGGGGCCTCGATGACGCCGCCGCTCAGGCGCGGATCAGCTGAACCGGATTTCCGGTCCGGGTCTCGAAAGAGCCTGCCGGAGATCAGGAATCCGGGCTTGCCGTGCGTTGTGCGGGCGTGATCGCTATCCTTCCGCTATGCGGTGGTGGGGGAGGTTCGGGGGAGTGTTGAACCGGGCGGTGCACAGGTCGGCCCTCTTGCTGTCGGTGGTGTTCGCGGTCGTGGGTGGACTGGCCATCGCGGCGCTCACCTGGTGGGTGATGTGGGCGCTGCTGGGCGCCAAGGCGGAGACGCCGAATCAGGTGGACCTCACCAAGATCGCGCTCTCGGTGACGGCGGGCGTGGGCGGCGCGGTGGCGCTGGTGGTCGCCTATCGGCGGCAGCGCGACAATGAGCGCGGCAGGTTCGCCGAGGTGTTCGGCGCCGCGGCCACCCAGTTGGGCAATCCCGATGTGGCGGTGCGACTGGCCGGTGTCTACGCCATGGCCGGTGTCGCGGACGAGTTCTCGGCCCGCGGGCGGCGGCAGCAGTGCGTCGATGTGCTCTGTGGATATCTGCGCCTGCCGTACGCGCCGGATGAGGGCGCCAGCCATCTGGTCTCCAAATCCCAGCGCATCGAGGATGCCGGGACGGCGGTCGAGCGGGTGTACCACTACCGGCAGAACGATCGCCAGGTCCGCGAAACCATTGTCCGGGTGATCACCGAACATCTGCGGACCTCCGCCGAAGTATCCTGGTCCGCTTGCGATTTCGACTTCTCCGATGCCGCCTTCGAGAACGCCGACTTCCGCTACACCGTCTTCGCCGGGCGCAATACCCGCTTCAGCAATGCCATGTTCACCGGCGGCCGCGCCACCAGCTTCGAGAAGGCCGCCTTCCTCGGCAAACGAGTCACCTTCCGCGGGGCCATGTTCCGCGGCGCCACCACCTCCTTCGATCACGCCCGCTTCAGCCATGCGCGCGTGGCTCGCAGTGAACGCGGCAGTACCGGAACCACTTTCATCGATGCCACCTTCGGTGGACCGGTCAGCTTCGACGGCGCGGAGTTCGGCGGTGCGCGCACCGCGTTCACGCGCGCCAAGTTCGCCGGTGAGCGCAGCGGTTTCGCCAATGCCACGTTCACCGCCGAGCTGACCTCCTTCGAGCGCGCCATCTTCGACGGCGATCGGGTGGCCTTCACCGGCGCCGAATTCTTCGGCAGCAGACTGGTTTTCACCTCCGCCCGCTTCTACTCCGAGGCCACCTCCTTCGATTGCGCCCATCTCGGCGGCAGTACCCGCTGGCGGTCCGGCCGCACCCAGGAGGTGAACTTCTCCCGCGCCGAGTACCACGGCAAGGTGTCCTTCGCCGATGCGGTGTTCGGCGGGCGCTCGGCGGTTTTCACCGGCGGTGACTTCTTCGGGGAGATCTCCTTCCGGCGCGCGGTCTTCGATGCCAGACAGGTCAGCTTCGAGCGCCCGAAGGCCTGGGTCGGCGTGAACTTCGACTGGAACGAGACGCCCGCCACCAAACCCGCCAATGTCCTGCCCGAGCAGTGGCCGCCGGCCCCGGCGGAGAACCTGCCGGAGCGCACCGCCTAGCGCGACCGTTCACCGATTTGTCGGATTGCCCTCGTATCGTCCCGTGCGATAGCTTGCAGCGGTAACGAGTAGGGGATCGTAGTGGGGACGCTGGGCGTTCATTGGGTTGTCGTCGAAGTGGCAGTGGCACTGCTGTTCTCGGCCGCGATCGGGGGTTTTCTGGTCATCAGGGGCAAACGCGCACTGGTGCTGGTGACCCTTGCACTGGGCATATCCGGCTGGCTGGCCTTGGCCGCGGGCGTGCAACCCGGTGTGGCGGTGCTGATGGGGGACACCGTCGCCGGTACCGCCGTGGCGCCCCCGCCCGGCCTGGTCCCGGCGGGCTCGACGGCGCCCACGACCAGTCCCAAACCCGTTGCCCCGGACCCGATGTCGCTGCTGAAACCGGGTGATTGCGTCGAGGTTCCCATGGAGGCCGCGACCGATGCCTCCGGCGCCCCGACCTGGAAACCCGGTTCGCCCGATCCCGCCGACTGCGCCTCGCTCGACGCCAACTACCGCGTCCTGCAGACCGGTCCACAACCCTGTACGGGTTCGCTGTTCAAACTCGAGACCAGTCGCAAGGATCGCTCCGGAAAGCAGCTCTACCACCTCTGCCTGGCCTTCGACTGGCGCGTCGGAGTCTGTTACGACACAGCGCATATGGACGAGCCGTCGAAGGTCGACTGCGGCACGCCCGGCGATCACATCGTGCAGGCCACCGCGGTGCTGGAGGACTCCACCAGCGGTGCGGACTGCCCCCGCGACGGCAAGGGCGCGGTGTGGGTGGTCTGGGACAAGCGCCGGATGACCGTGTGCTTCCGCGGCGGCGACGATCCGGGCAAGTGACGTGCGGGTCCTGGTGCGACCGCGATGGCTCGCACCGGACCCGGCCCGATCACACCCGGCGCGCGATGGTGATGACGTCCGGGATGAGCCAGGACGGCAGGGGACGCGAGACCTTGCGCTGGTCCTGCAGTTCGAAGCCCGCGTCCTCCAGCAGCTTCCGGACTTCCCGGGGCGACGGCGCGTGCGCGGGGAACAGGGGACTGCGGGTGAGGCGCTGGATCGGGCGGGCGGTGGGCGCCGACGGGTGCATGGTGGCAATGGCGACCAGGCCGCCGGGAGACAGCACCCGATGGAATTCGCGCAGCGCCACCGGATGGTCGAAGAAGTGGAAAGCGCTGGTGGAGACCACCGCATCCACTTCGCCGTCGCCGAGCGGGAGATGTTCGGCGGCGGCGTGCCGCCAGTGCACCACGGCGGACCGGGCGCGGGCCTGCTCCAGCATGCCGGTCGAGGCGTCCACGCCGTAGGTCACCTCCGGATGCAGTTCGCGCGCGATGCGAGAGGTGAGAATTCCGGTGCCGCAACCGATATCGGCGATCCGGCGGGATCCGGCGGCCCGCAGCTCGGAAACCACCTGGTCCTGCGGCGGGCGATAGACCGCCTGCTGCAGTGCCGCGGTGTCGTAGGCGCGGGCGACATTGCCGAAGAACCCGGTCACCACCCGGTTGAGGGCGCGGTTGCCCGTGGTGAGGGAAGTGCTGTTCATATGTGCTCCTAGTCCGGTACTCATCGAAGCAGATTTCGAACTGTCTGGGAAGGTTTGGCGAGCTGTGCGGGCAGGTGGGGTGGAGTAGCGTCGGGCGCATGAGGATTCGCGGAGCTGTCCTGGAACGAATCGGGGCATCGGTCCCCTTTGCGGAGTCGAAACCGATTACGGTGAGCGAACTCGACCTGGGTGAACCCGGGCCCGGCGAATTGCTGGTGCGGATCGAGGCGGCCGGACTGTGCCACTCGGATCTGTCGGTGGTGGACGGAAACCGGGTGCGCCCGGTGCCCATGCTGCTCGGGCACGAGGCTGCCGGCCGGGTCGAGGCGGTCGGCCCGGGCGAGAGCGATATCGCCGTCGGGCAGCGGGTGGTCATGACCTTCCTGCCGCGCTGCGGTGAATGCTCCGGCTGCGCCACCGAGGGCCGTACCCCGTGTCTGCCCGGCAGTATGGCCAATAATTCCGGCGAACTCATGAACGGCGGCCGGCGGCTGCTGCGCGACGGTGAGCCCGTGCACCATCACCTCGGGGTATCGGCCTTCGCCACCCATGCCGTGGTGGACCGGCACTCGGTGGTGCCGGTGGACGACGATGTGCCCGCGGACGTCGCGGCCGTCCTCGGCTGCGCGGTGCTGACCGGCGGTGGGGCACTGCTGAATTCGGCGCAGCCGACACCGGCGGATCGCATCATGGTGGTCGGGCTCGGCGGCGTCGGCATGGCGGCCGTCCTGGTCGCGGCCGCACTGCGGGAGGGCACCGGCCGCGATGTGATCGCCGTCGACACCGTGCCGGAGAAATTGAAGATCGCCCTGGAACTCGGTGCGACGGCGGCCTATACGCCGCAGGAAATCGCCGATCAGCACATCCAGGCCGAAGTGGTGATCGAGGCCGCCGGCAATGTGCGGGCCTTCGAAACGGCCGTCGCCGCCACCGCCACCGGCGGCAAAACCGTCACCGTGGGCCTGCCCGCGCCCGATGCGATGGCCAGCATCTCGCCGCTGGGCCTGGTGGCACAGGGCCGCACCATTATCGGCAGCTACCTGGGTTCGGCGGTCCCGGCCCGCGATATCCCCGAGTACGTCCGCATGTGGCGTGAGGGCAAGCTTCCGGTCGAACGCCTGGTCTCCTCCCGCATCCGGCTGGAGGACATCAATGCGGGCATGGACGAGCTGGCCGCGGGCCATGCCCTGCGACAGGTGATCGTCTTCGACTGATACGGCGACCAGGCGCTCGGGCACCCGTCACGGGGGTGCCATTGTGCCGTGCGGCGACCCGATAGGCTCAGGCGAGACCCGTCGGGGTCGTCCAGGCGAAGTATGTGAGGAGACGTGGTGACCACGAACCGGATCCGGGTGGGTGTACTCGGAGCGCGCGGCAAGGTCGGGCAGGCGATCTGCGCGGGTGTCGAGGCGGCCGCCGATCTGGAGCTCGTGGCCCAGGTCGACAAGGACGACGCCCTGGAGACCTTCACCGCCGCCGGCGCCGAGGTCGTGGTCGACTTCACCAGCCCCGGCGTCGTGATGCCGAACCTGAAGTGGCTGGTGGAGAACGGCATTCACGCCGTGGTCGGGACCACCGGATTCGATGCCGAGCGACTCGGGCAGGTGCGTGACTGGCTTGCCGCCAAGCCCGAGGTCGGCGTGCTCATCGCCCCGAACTTCGCCATCGGCGCGGTGCTGTCCATGCGCTTCGCCGAGCAGGCGGCCCGCTGGTTCGACTCCGTCGAGGTCATCGAACTGCACCACCCGAACAAGCTGGACGCGCCGTCCGGCACCGCCTACCGGACCGCGGGCATCATTGCCGCAGCCCGGGAGAAGGCCGGTGTCGGCCGCAGCCCCGATGCCACCGTCGACGAGCTTGAGGGTGCGCGCGGCGCGGATGTGGACGGCGTGCGCGTGCACTCGGTGCGCCTGGCCGGTCTGGTCGCGCACCAGGAGGTGCTCTTCGGCACCCAGGGTGAGACCCTCACCATTCGCCACGACTCCATGGACCGCACCTCCTTCGTCCCCGGAGTACTGCTCGGAGTGCGCAAGACCCCGCTGCGCCCCGGCCTGACCGTGGGCATCGACCCGCTGCTGGACCTGTGAGCACCACACCGGAGAACAACACCCGCGAGGTCGGCAAGCGGGTCGCCTTCATCGCGGCTCTCGTGCTGGTCCTCGGGTTCTACTTCATCCTGCTGGGCCGGATCGCGGTCAGCCTCATCACCTCGGGCTCCATCCCCGCCGCGATTCTCGGCGTCGGCGTCTTCCTGCTGCCGCTGCTCGGCGTGTGGGTGGTCGCCTCCAGCGTCCGCGCCGCCTTCGCCCACCAGCACCTGGCCCGCCGCATCCACGCCGAGGGTCTGGAACTGGACACCTCCGACCTCCCGCACCGCCCCTCCGGCCGCCTGGAACGCGCCGCGGCGGACCAGCTCTTCGAGCAGGTCAAAACGGAATGGGAAGCCGACCCCGACAACTGGCGCAGCAACTACCGTGCCGCCCGCGCCTACGACTACGCCGGCGACCGCACCCGCGCCCGCGAAGTCATGCGCCGCGCAGTCGAATTGGAACGCCAGGAACGCACCACGCAGACCGGCTGAGCCCGCCGGGCCGGCAGCCACTCATTCGGACCCAGCAGCCCAGTCCTTCAGGCGCAGCGGCCCCGGTCATTTCGGACCCAGCGGCCCCGTGATCCCGGCATGCTTGTGGCCGGGATCCAGACTCGCAGTGGCCCAGCGAATTTCGGCCGATCCCCGCAACGACGACGGTGGCCCGGAACCGTACGGTTCCGGGCCACACTCATCTCTCATTCACGGCGCACCGATCAGCGCGCCGGATGCACCTTGCGCCAGTGGTCGGCGATATCGATGCGGCGGGTGAGCCAGACGTTGTCGTGGGACTGCACGTAGTCCAGGAAGCGCTCCAGAGACTTTGCGCGGGCGGGCTTTCCGGCAATGCGGCAGTGCAGGCCGACCGACAGCATCTTCGGTGCGCCCGCTTCGCCTTCGGCGTAGAGCACGTCGAAGGCGTCGCGGAGGTAGGCGAAGAACTCGTCACCGTTGGCGAAACCAGCGGGGGAGGAGAAGCGCATGTCATTGGTTTCGAGGGTGTACGGGATGACCAGCTGATCGTGGTCGCCCACCGTGACCCAGTACGGCAGGTCATCGGCGTAGGAATCGGAGTCGTAGGCGAAACCGCCGTGCTCGACGACCAGTTCGCGGGTCTGGGGTGAATCGCGACCGGTGTACCACCCCTGGGGCGGCGCACCGAAGAGACGGGTGATGATGCTGACCGCCTCCTTCATATGCGCACGCTCGATCTCCGGATCGACCGACTGGTACGAGATCCAGCGCAGCCCGTGGCAGGCGATCTCGTGGCCGAGTCGCTGGAAGGCCGCGACCGCCTCCGGATTGCGCTCCAGCGCCCGCGCCACCCCGAAAATGGTCAGCGGAATATCGCGCTGCTCGAACATGCGCAGCACCCGCCAGAGTCCGGCGCGCGAGCCGTACTCGTAGATGGATTCCATCGACAGGTGCCGGTTCGGGAACGACTGTGCCGGAACGATATCCGAGAGGAAGGTCTCCGACCCCTCGTCGCCGTCGAGCACATTGTTCTCGCCGCCCTCCTCGTAATTGAGGACGAAATTGACCGCGATATGCGCATTGCCGGGCCACTGCGGATGCGGCGGGTTCGGGCCGTAGCCGACCATATCCCGGGGGTAGTCCGAATCGAAGGCGCTCATGCGTTGTTCTCCTGCTCCGCCGCCAGCCGCGCCCGCGCGGCCTCGGTGAGGTTGCCGTACAGGCGAAGTCGCGCGAGTCCGCCGTCGGGGAAGGCGTCCAGCCGCACCTCGACCACCGCATCGTCCGAATCGATGGCGAACCGGTGCCGGGTATCGGGCCGGATCACGGTGCGCGGCAACAACTCCACCTCGGAGCCGTCGGCGCGAATTCCGGTGAGCGCGGCCGCCCCCGGACTGTTGAACAGGAAGTACGAGGTGTCGATCTCGGCCATGGTGAGCACGCCCTCGCCCGCCAGCCGCACCTGCACCCAGTCGTTGTCCTTATCGCGGCGGCGCGCGGTCTCCCAGCCGCCGCCCATGGACTGCGCCCGACCGGGCAGCAGCACATTCTGCGGATGCGAATAGAAGCGATTGGAGCAATCCGCCACCAGGCCACCGTTTTCCAGCGCCGCCAGATCGAACGGACCAGTATCCAGCCAGCGTAGATCGGGCGTGGCCACACCGTGCACCCGCAGCCGGGCCACACCGCCGTCCGGGAACATGCGCAGGCGCACATGGGTGAACCGGCGCTTCGAATCGACGGGGAAGGGGTTGCGGCTGTCACCGCCGACCGCGCTGCGCTGAACAATGGAGGTCCAGCCGTCCAGCGCGGCAATCTCCTCGGCGGACGGATAACCCTGCACCGCAATGGCTTCCACCGAAACCTCGGGCGGGTAATTGCCCTTGAACCAGGCGGTGTCGACCACGATGCCCGCGATCACACCGGGCACGCCCAGTCGCACGATGGCGGTATCGCAGTCATCGGGTTCCGGGGCATCCCCGGCCTCGTCGCGCCGCCGCCGGGTCTCCCAGCCGTCGTACACCTGGCCCTTGTGACCGAAGGTGGCGGGCTGATAGGTGGAATCCTCCGGCCGGACCAGATTCTCCTTCTCCGCGAAGGATTCGTCATTGGCCCAGATCACCGCACCGCCGAGGGAGCGGACGGCCAGATCGGGCAGGAGGGTGAAATCAGTCGTATCTGCGGTCATAGCGAGGGCATTTTCCTTTCGCGCAACTGATGTAGAACATCGACGGTGGCGGCCGGTATCAGCGCCGTCACTTCGTCGGGATCGAAAGCGCCGCAATCCAATCCGCGCAGCACCACGGTCGCGAGGGCCTGGGCGGTGGCGGGTTCGTCGACCACCGCGCCGCCCTGACGATCCAGATAGCGGCCGATGCGCGGCGCGGCGACCTCGAGTGCGGTGCGGTAGAAGGCGAAGGTGGCCAGCCAGCGGGTGGCCAGATGCCCGGCGCCCATATCCCAGCCCTGGTAGTACCCGCGTTCGAGCGAGCGGGTGACCAGGCGGTAGTGCCGGGCCAGGGCCGCGCGCACCTCGTCATCGGTGCCCATCGGCAGTACCTGGGTGGAGCCGTCGCACACCCAGACGCCGGTCTGCGCGGCCGCGGCCTGCATGACCGCCTTCGCGTGATCGGCCACCGGATGCTCCAGCGACTGGAACTGCGGGGCGATACCGCAGGCGGCGCTGTAATCGTATGTGCCGTAGTGCAATCCGGTGCAGCGCCCGGCCGAGCGATGAATGGCCTGCGCCACCGTCGCGGTGCCGTCGGCGGCGATCACGGCCTGCGGACTCTCGATCTGCAGCTCGAACTTCAGCGACTGCTCGGGCAGCCCGTGCGCGGATTCGATTGCCTGACACAGCAGTACGGCCGCCTCGGCCTGATCGGCCGAGCGGATCTTCGGAATGGTGAAGACGAATCCGGCCGGCACCCCGCTCGCGCCCTCGAGCACCTTCTCCAGAGTGCGCACGGCGCGCGCCCATTCGAGCGTGGTGAGGCCCTTCATGCGAATACCGCGCGAGACCACCTCGGCGGGCAGGGCGGCGAGCACCGCCCCGGCGCGCAGCGCGTCGCGATCCTCCACCTCATCACCGCGGGTGCCGTACCCGTCCTCGAAATCCAGGCGCAGATCCTGGATCGGGCGCCGGCGCAGCGCGGTGAGCGCCCGCGACAGCACCTCCTCACCGGCCAGTTCGGTCAGCACCGCACTGTGCTTCCCGGCCAGTTCGACGGCCGTCGCACCCCATTCGCGCGGGAGCTCGGGGGTGGCATCGGCCGCGCTCACATAGACGGTGTGGATCGGCTGACCCGCCCGATCGCCCGGATATCGCTGTGCCAACTCGGAATCGACGGCCTGCAGGCGGCTCTCGATATCGCCCAGTACATACGGGGGCAGGGTCACGAACGCGCCTCCTCGGCATCGGTGGAGAATCCGGCCAGCAGGCCGGTGTAGTGCTTGGGCAGCGGGGTCGCGTACTCCCCGCGCCCGGATTTACGCAGTCCCATGGTGACCAGCGACTGCACGGTCAGCGTGGCCGCGGCGACACCGTCGATCACCGGCACCCCGACCTCGCGGGTCAGGTATTCGCACAGATCCGCCATGCCCGCGCAGCCCAGCACGATGGCATCGGAATTGTCCGTGTGCACGGCCTCCCGGCAGGCATCGACGATCACCGTGCGGGCCTTGGGGTCCTCCAGCTCCAGCACCGGAATCTCGCAGGCGTGGATGCCGAGGCAGAACCGCTGCATGCCGTAGCGTTCGGCCAGCTCCGCGGCCCGGCCGGAGGTGCGGGCCAGGGTGGTCACCACGCTGAAGCCGCGCCCGAGATGGCTCGCGGCCTGCATGGCGGCCTCGGCAATGCCGATCACCGGCCCGCGGGCCAGCTCGCGCGCCGCGTCGAGGCCGGGATCGCCGAAGCAGGAGATCACATAGCCGTCCACGCCCTCGGTCTCGCCGCGGGCGATCTCGGTGAGCAGGCCGGGGATGGAAAGCGCCTCGTCGTAATGGCTTTCGATGGAGGCCGGACCCATGGCGGGGGTAATGCCCTCGACCAGGGTCCCGGGTGCGGCCACCGCGCGGGCGGCGGCCGCGGCCAGATCGGTCATGGCCACGGTGGTATTGGGATTGATGACTCGAATTCGCATGGATCTCACCGAGTTTCGAATACAGGGCCGGACGGGTGCATACCGGTGATCTTGCCGGAGTCCGGCGTCGGGAACACGGCGGCGAACGGGCCGGCCGTCGCGATCGTGCCGCTGATCCGCCAGCTGCCGCGCCGCGGATTCCTGTCAGGCACGTCGCACATCCGATCTCATGGGTCCGACCTTCGGAAACAAAGGTGTTCGCGATGCTATCGAGCGGGTATTGCCCGGGTGTTGCTGAAACTATATATCTTTCTGACCGGCCGAATCCGCAAAAAGTCCGGTATCGGTGGGCAGTCGCGACAGTACTCCGTTGAGCCGCGTGTGATGCGCACCCGTGGCCGCCAGCAGCGCGTCGGAATCGCGAGCCAGGAAGGCCGCGAGCTGCTTACTGTGATCGGCGTGCAGCACCACCCGGTCGGCCGTGCTGGCGTGCACCATGGGCTGCACCGGTTCGGTGATATTCCAGGCGTATTCGAGCATGTGCACCACCCGCGGCATACCGGACGGCCGCACCAGCGCGAGATGGAAGTTCCGCGTCTCCCGGTGATAGGCCAGGGCATTCTCGGTGAGTATCGCCCGTTCCAGCCGGGCATGGGTCTCCCGGGCGAGCTCGTGATCGGCCGCCGTGGCCTGGTGCACGGCGGCCGCGAGCGCCGCCGCCTCCAGGCTCTCCCGCACGACATACAGCTCGCGCAGTTCGGCCGCCGTCAGCAGCGTCACCTGATACCCGAAGTTCGCCTTGTGCTCGACGAGCCCCTCGCCGATCAGGGTCTGCAGCGACTCCCGCACCGGAATCGCGCTGACCCCGAACTGCCGGGCCAATTCCCCCAGCGGCATGCCGGTCCCGGGCGGCAGATTGCCCTCGAGGATCAGCCTGCGCAACTCGTCGAGAATCTCGTGCTGCGAGTACCCGCGATGCGCATCGTGCGCAGGGGTGAGCTGAGGCAGTCGAGGTAGTCGCGGTCGGGAAGGCACCAGCCCACGGTAGCCGTCCGGCCTGCGGCCGGGAACCGCGTCACCGGCGGCCGGGTCCGGCGGTTCAGAGCTCGTCGAGGTCGTAACCCAGGGCTTTGAGCGAAAGCCGGTGCAGCGTAGTGCGTTCCGCCGGGGTGAGCCGCTGCAGCACCACATCGGTCGCCGCATCGACCTGCGCGCCGACCTCCTCGCGCAGTTTGCGTCCCGAGGCGGTGATGGTCAGCCGGTATTTGCGCCGGTCGTCGGCATCCCTGGTGCGGGTGACCAGGCCCGCCTTCTCCAGGCTGTCGATCAGCCGGACCACCTCGCTGCGGTCGATGGACAGCGCGTTCGCCATTTCCTGCTGGGTGATGTCGCCGCTCTCCTCCAGGTAGGTCAGCACCCAGTGCTCCCGCAGCGGCGTATCCAGATCGGTGTGTATGGCCTTGTGCAGCTTGCCGAAGGCGTACGTGGGATAGCGCAGCAGTCCACGGGGGTGATAGTCGCGGTTTTCGGTCACGCTGCAGATTATATCTATTGTTGAGTGTCTCAATCATTGTTAAGCTCTGCAATTGAGATGCTCAATCACAACTGAAGGAGGGGTCCGATGTCGCAGCCGCGCACGGATGCCAGCGCTCCCAACGCCCCGAACGTCAATGCCCCCGACCCGAATGCCCCCAACCTGAATGCCCCCGAGGCCTCCGACAAGATCCCCGCACACGTCTGGCGCACCGCCGCCGTCGTGGTGTTCGGCGCGATCATGGGCATGCTCGACACCTCACTGGTCAATATCGGCCTGCACACCATCGGTGCGGACCTGCACAGCTCGCTCGCCACGATTCAATGGGTGGCCAGCGGATACCTACTCGCCCTTGGTGTTTCGCTCACCGTCTGCGGTTGGCTGGCGCGGCGCGTCGGCGTGGGCCGGCTGTGGATCGGCGCACTGCTCGCCTTCACCCTCACCTCGGCCGCCTGTGCGCTGGCCGGGTCGGCGGAATGGCTGATCGCGCTGCGCGTACTGCAGGGGCTCGCTGCCGGAGTCATGATTCCGGCCGGTCAGACCATCCTCGGCCAGGCCGCCGGACCCAAGCGTATGGGCCGGGTCATGGGCGTGGTCGGCATCGCCGTGGTGGGCGCGCCCGCCATCGGGCCGACCATCGGCGGTCTCATGCTGGCGAATTGGAGCTGGCAGTGGCTGTTCCTCATCAATATCCCGCTGGGCCTGATCGGTATCGCGCTCGGGCTGCGGTATCTGCCGCTGCAGGGCGGCGCACCGGCGCAGCGCCTGGACGTGCTCGGCCTGATTCTCGGCGGCGGGGGAGTATCGGCCGTGGTCTACGGCCTGTCGGAAATCGGTATCGACGGATCTTTCACCGCGCTGTCGGTATGGCTGCCGGTCCTGCTCGGCCTGGCCGCGCTCGCCGGATTCATCGCGCGCACGATCAGCAGCAGCCGGCCGCTGCTCGATGTTCGCATGTTCAAGAACCGGGTCTTCGCGGCCGCGAACGCCGCGAGCTTCTTCGCGGGTGCGTCCATGTTCAGCGTGATGGTGTTGCTGCCGTTGTACTTCCAGGTGCTGCACGGTGACGGACTGATTCGCACCGGCCTCCTGCTGATCGCCTTCGGTGCGGGCGGCGTGGTCACCCTCCCGCTCGGCGGCCGCCTGGCCGACCGCTTCGGCGGCGGTGTCATCGCGGTGGGCGGCAACCTCGGGGTGGCGCTGACAGTGCTGCCCTTCGCCTTCCTCCCGATCGATGCCGACCTGCTCCTGATGGAGGCGCTCCTGTTCGCGGCGGGCGTTTTCACCGCCCTGTCGGGTATACCGCTGATCTCGGCGGCCTATGCCTCCGTGCGCCACGACCAGCTGCCCGACGCCGCGGCCTTCGTGAATATCCTGCAGCGTGTCGGCGGCGCGGTCGGCGTGGCCGCGATCGCGGTAATCCTTTCCCGCGCAACGGCATCCGGATGGGATCCGATCTCCGGCTACCACCTCGCCTTCGCGGCGATCGCGGCGCTGTCGCTCATCGCCTCGGCCGCCTCCACGGTGCTCCGTCGCCACCAGCGCCGGTAGCGATCCACCGCGACGACCCGCCGGGCGCCGGGCGCCCGGTGGGTCGTAACGCGGGACGTGTCACCCCTCGCCGATACTGTGGCCGGCATGACTGATTCCGAACTGATGAACCTTCGCAGTAGGGCGGCCGCCGGTGATACCGATGCGGTCGATCAGCTTGTCGAACTCGCCGGTGAGCGCGGCGATATGGAGGAATTGCGGCAGCTGGCGGCCAATGGCAGTCAGGACGCGGCCGACCAACTCGTGCAGCTGGCAATCGAATTCGACGATATGGACGAGCTGCGCCGGCTCGCCGCCACCGGCAATCAGGACGCCGTAGATGTGCTTGCCGAACTCATCGGCGAGGCCAGCGGAACGACCGACTAGCCTGGAGGGACAGCGGAGGTAACTGCGCGAGGCCGGTTCGGGCTCGAATTGTTGTAAGCCGCTTTTCGCTGAACAAGGAGAAGCTGATGCGACGATTCGTCGCACTGCCGGCCACGCTCATCGTGGCCGGAATTTTGACCCTGGGCATTACCGGTGTGGGCGCGGCCGACGACGGCGGGCAATTGATCATCGACGGCCGGGTGTATCTGGATCCGACCGGCTGCTACGACGATCTAGTTCCCCCGGTGACGATTCACAATGACACCGGCACCACCGCCTACGTCTACGCCAATGACGACTGCACCGGCGCCTCGGAAACGATTTCCCCCTACGGAAGTACGGTCAGCGCCGACGGCCGCAGCGTGCGCGTCATGTCATGACCCGTTGCGGGGCGTCCGCGCGATCTGTGACCGAAGTATGACGCCTGCGATGCGGCGGGAACTTCCGAGGCAGGGGTCCGGTTGTACCGGATGCCCATCTGAGGAGGTCAAGTGACACAGGAATACAACCGGAATCCCGCGGCGGTCGCGGCGCTCTCACCCGAGCAGTTCCACGTCACGCAGGAGAACGGCACCGAGCGTGCGTTCACCGGCGAGTACTGGGACAACCACGAGCCGGGAATCTATGTGGATGTGGTGTCCGGCGAGCCCCTGTTCGCCTCGGTCGACAAGTTCGACAGTGGTTCGGGCTGGCCGAGTTTCACCAAGCCGATCGAGGCCGAGACCGTGGTCGAGAAGCGCGACCTCAGTCATCTGATGATCCGCACCGAGGCGCGTTCGGCGCTCGGTGACAGCCATCTCGGCCACGTGTTCAAGGACGGCCCGCGCGAGGCGGGCGGCCTGCGCTACTGCATCAATTCGGCGGCGCTGCGGTTCATCCACCTCGACGATCTCGAGGCGCAGGGCTACGGGCAGTACCGGTCGCTCTTCACCGATAAGCAGGACTGACCCGCCGCGGCGACCGGCGTAGGCGAACCACGGCGCTAGGCTCGGCTTCGTGCCGAAGCTGCTGCTGATTCACCACACGCCGTCGCCGCATATGCAGGAGATGTTCGAGGCGGTGGTGGCCGGAGCCACCGATCCGGAGATCGACGGTGTCGAGGTGGTGCGCCGGGCCGCACTCGCGGTGACCGCGAGCGATGTGCTCGCGGCCGACGGCTATCTCCTCGGCACCCCGGCCAATCTCGGCTATATGTCCGGGGCCCTCAAGCACGCGTTCGACACCTTCTACTACCCCTGCCTGGATTCGACCCGAGGCCGGCCCTACGGCATGTACATGCACGGCAATCAGGGGACCGAGGGCGCCGAACGCGGTGTGGAGAGCATTACCACCGGGCTGGGCTGGGAGAAGGCCGCCGCCGCGGTCCTGGTCTCCGGCCCGCCGACCAAGCAGGATGTCCAGCGCTGCTGGGAACTCGGCGCGACCGTGGCCGCGCACCTCATGCCTTGAGGCTCATCAGCCCCGGGCGGTCTGGCGATATACCTTGCGGGCGGCCAGGATCAGCGGAATCTGCAGGGGCAGTCGGAGAATCGATCCGACCTTCAACGGCAGCGGCTTGTCACTGCGCACCCATTCGTAGGTCATCTGCAGATTGCCCGGGAACACCGCGAGGAACAGCAGCAGCGCGAGTCCGCCGCCCAGCCGCCGCGTCCGCGGCACCGCGAGCGCCCCGGCCACCGCGAGCTCGGCCACTCCGGAACCCAGTGTGTACGCCCGAGCCGAGCCCGGCAGCTGCGGGGGAATCAGGGCGTCGAACGGCTTCGGCGCCACGAAATGCAATGTCCCCATACCGAAAAGCATCACCGAGAGCAGTCGAGCCGTGCCCCCGCCGCCCCCTGAATGCGCAGTCACCGATTCCAGATTCTCGCTCATGCCGTAGAGCGTACGGACAGTTCGCCCGGAACGGGCCCGGCGGTCTTTTTGTACTCGTTCCGAAGTCCGCCTTCCCCCCGAATTCTGGTGGCTGACGCATCCGGCGTGCTTGCCGTCATACTCGATACGAATATTCGGGAGTTGAGAAGAGGTGAGGGCCGGCGTGCAGGCGCAGGATTCGGGGATACGCCGTATCGGGCTGGTCGAGGATCATGAATCGGTCGCTATCGGGCTGGCGGCCATGCTGGCGCCCGAGGCCGATCTGGAGTTGGTGATCACCGCGGGGACGGTGGCGGAGCTGTTGTCCGCCGGACCGCAATTGGATCTGGTGGTATTGGATCTGCGGCTCGCCGACGGGTCATCGCCCGACGACAATGTGCGCACGCTGCGGGAACGCGGTATCGAGGTGCTGGTGTTCACCGGTGCGGACAATCCGTTCATGGTGCGCGAGGCCGCCCGGGCGGGTGTGCTGGGCGTGGTCCGGAAATCGGAGGATGTGCCGACCGTGGTGGCGGCCGTGCGCCGCGCCGCACAGGGCGAGCAGGTGGTGACCACCGATTGGGCGGCCGCCATCGACGGTGATCCGCAGTTGTCGAACGTCGGGTTGAGCCCGCGGCAGCAGCAGGTGCTGCAGCTCTACGCCTCCGGTGAGAAGGCGTCGCGAGTGGCGCGCATGACGGGTCTGTCGGAGCAGACCGTGAACGACTATCTCGGCCGCATCCGGCAGAAGTACGCCGATGCCGGCCGGCCGGCGCCCACGAAAACCGATCTGTACAAGCGGGCCGTCGAGGACGGGTGGCTGCCCGTCCCCGAAAAACGGCAACCGCACGCATGACCGCGACCGGTACGCTCGCCACCCGGCCCGCCGAGCATCCGATGTCCGTGATCACCGCATTCCTGCAACGGCTGCGCCGCGTGCTGGTGATGCCGCAGGAGGATCCGGCGACCGCCGCCTACGACCGCATCATGCGCCGGCTCGGCATCTCCGTCGGCATTGCCGGAATCATCGTCTGCGCCATGGAATTGCCCGAGATCGCCGAACAGGGGCGGCATGCCCCCGGCTGGTGGACGGTGGTCGCCGTGGCGCTGACCTTCGGCTGGTTCCCGGTGCTGGCGGTGGTATCGGCCATTACCGGACCGGGCCCCGTGCGGGTCGTATCCGGTTGTGCCGCACTGAGTTTCCTCGCCGCGCTGGCCACCATGCCGTTCGCGCTGGAAGTCCATTCGGTGGATTCGAGCACGGTGTGGCCGTACCGGGTGGCGGCGCTGGCGGTGATCGCGGCCGTACTGGCCTGGCCACCGCGCTGGGCCGTCGCCTACCTGGTGGCCTCCTCTACATCGGTGGCGCTGTCGATCATCTACACCGTCGCCACGGTCACGCCGTACTCGGTGGTCGAAAACTTCCTGCGCGCAGTGGGTTTGGCGGCCCTGTTCGTCTGGTGCGGTACCGCCGCCACGGGTGCGGCCGCACGGGTCGACCGGGAATCGGCCATTGCCACTCGCCGCGCGGCCGCCGCCGCCTCGGCGCAGGGCCGTGACCACGAGCGCGCGCGTTTCGCCGCACTCATCCACGATGCGGTGCTCTCCACGCTGCTGGAGGCCTCGCGGGCGGGGGCACAGTCGAATGTGCTGCGCCGCCAAGCCGAGCGCACCCTCGAACAACTCGACGAATGTCGCGGCAGCGACCGCGATCCCGATCTGCTCGACGCGCGTTCGGCGGTGCTGTTCCTGCGCGCCGCCGTGCACGAGATCAATCCCGTGGTGCGTTTCGCGACGCGCACCTGGCCGGGCTTCGACGATCTGCGCATGCCGGTGCACGCGGCCAGCACCATTGCCGCGGCGCTCGCCGAGGCGGTGCGCAACAGTCTGCGCCACGCCCAGCTACCCGGTCGTGAGGTGCGCCGCATTGTCACCGCCACCGTGAGCGCGGGCAGTATCCGCATCGTATTCACCGATGACGGCGCCGGTTTCGACCTCGCCGCGGTCTCCGCGGACCGGCTCGGCATCTCCATGAGCATTCTCGGCCGCATGCGGCAATTGGCCGGCGGCAGCGCGTTCGTGGAATCCCAACCGGGAGAGGGCACTACCGTGACACTGGTGTGGGGTGGCGATGGTTCCCGCTGATTACCATGTGGCAGAACTGGATTCGCGGTTCGACCTGCGCGATATGCTCGGCCTGCGCGGCCGCGCCGCCTGGCTGTTCCTGCTGATTCTCGAGGCGACCATCGCGCTGTACATGTTTCGCAATTTCGGCGAATCACCGCAGTGGGCCGCGCTGCTCGGCACCGTGCTCATTCTGAGCGCGGGCGCGCTGGTGGTGGTCGTGCCGGTGGATCCGCTGCCGCTGCCGCTCGCCCTGTTTGCCGCCGCGGCCGGACCGGTGGCCACCGCGCTCACCGTCATGACCCCGTCGGCGGATACCGTCCACCACTCGGTGTGGTCGGCCTTCGCCTCGTCCTATGTCCTCGCGGTGCTGGTCCTGCGCGGCCGGGTCCGGACCGCCTGGGCCGGCGTGGCCGGGATCGCGGGTGTGCTGCTGGTCGCCGGTATGACCGCGCACCTGCAGTCGAATACGGTGGTCGGCTCGCTGGTGCCCATCGGCACCGTCGCCGCGATCTCGGTGTTCAGCATGGTCATGCACCCGATGCAGCGCTCACTGCGACTGCTGCGCGAGGACGCCATGATGCGAGCCGCCTCCGAGGCCACCATGGCCGCCGCCGACAGTGAACGCAGTCGGCAGCTCGCCCGGCTGGACCGGGTGGCGCGCCCGATCCTGGAGCGCATTGCCGACGGGGCCGAACTCACCGCCGCCGAACGTGAGGAATGCCGCCTGCTCGAGGCGGAACTGCGCGACGGCCTGCGGGCGCCGCAGCTCATGACCGATGAACTCAGTGGCGCGGCGCGCGGTGCGCGCGGCCGGGGCGTCGAGGTCGTACTGCTCGACGACGGCGGCTTCGCGGGCGTCCCGGAGTGGGTGCGCAAACGTGTGATCGACGCGGCGACAAGGGAATTGGACGCCGCCAATGCCGGATCGGTGACAGTGCGGGTGCTGCCGCTGGGGCGGCGCGTACTCGCGACGGTGCTCGCGCACGCGCCCGATCACGACTGCCGCACCGAGATCGATACGGACGGTCAGGTCAGCGTCACGGACTGAACGCGCGGCGCACTGGTTCGTGTCAGCTGGCCGGGTCCTCGGGGTCCTTGGTGTCCTTGGGCCGGTGCGCATCGGTGTCCCTGGGGCGCCGTGAATCGCGGGGCATATCCCAGCGGCCCGCGCCGCCCTTCTTCATCTGATCGCGCAGCGCGCCCTGCACGGCCGTCGCCATCCACGAGTTCAGCGACTGCCCGCTCTGTGCCGCGGCATCCTCCGCGCGGGACTTGATCTGCTCGACCAATCGCAGTGTCACGCGGCTGATATCCCCGGTCATCTCCTCGAACGTGGGCTGGTGCTCCTCCTCGGGACCGGCCGCCTTGCGCACGTCCACATGCGCTTCGGCGCCGTCGTACGAGACGTGCACGGTGTGATCGCCGACCGCGGCGCTCACCTCGGTGGCGAGTTCGGACAGCGCCGCCAGCAGGACCAGCCGCGCCGAGTTCTCGGTGGCCGCAGCGAGGGCGGCGGCCGTCGACTGCGTCTTCTCATCGCCGAGCGCGGCGGCCGCGATGAGGTTCTCGCGTAGTTGGGCGGTGTACTTGTTCAGATCCATGACACCAGTGTGCTGTCATAAATGACATCATTCAAGGAGTGATTTGGCGTCACCCCCCGGGAGCGATGCGAATCACCGTCATCGACGGGCCGGTTCGGGTATAACGATGCAAAAGGTGTTTCGGTAACCGGGTAGCCTTCTGGCTATGACGAACGGTGAATCGACGCGAATCGAGCTGCGCGCGTCCGGCACAGTCGGTGTCGCGATGGTGACTCCCTTTACCGCCGAAGGCAAGCTCGATGTCGATGCCGGGGTAGCGCTCGCCGCTCGCCTGGTCGAAGGTGGTGTGGACCTGCTCGCCATCTCCGGCACCACCGGGGAATCGCCGACCACCACCGAGTCGGAGAAGTTCGATCTGCTGCACGCCGTCGTCGACGCGGTCGGTGACCGCGCCACCGTGATCGCGGGTGCCGGCACCTACGACACCGCTCACAGCATCGAGCTGGCACGCAATGCGGCACGCGCCGGCGCCCACGGTTTGCTCGTCGTCACCCCGTATTACTCGCGTCCCTCGCAGGACGGCCTGATCGCGCACTTCACCGCCATCGCTGACAGCACCGATCTGCCTGTCACGCTCTACGACATCCCACCGCGTTCGATGGTGGCCATCAATTCGGACACCATTCGCCGTCTCGCCGAGCATCCGCGCATTGTCGCGGTCAAGGACGCCAAGGGCGATCTCAATGCCGGCGCCGAGCTCATCGCCGAGACGGGCCTGTCCTTCTACTCCGGCGACGATGGGCTGAACCTGCCCTGGCTGTCGGTCGGTGCGGTCGGATTCATCAGTGTTATCGGCCATCTCGTGCCGGATCGCCTGCGTGCACTCGCTGCGGCTCATGCCGCCGGCGATGTGGCCCGGGCTCGTGAAATCAATGTCAGCATGATTCCACTCAATCGGGCCATGTCCCGGCTGGGTGGCGTCGCCATGACCAAGGGTGCGCTGCGGCTGCTCGGGGTCGAGACCGGGGAGCCACGTTTGCCACAACTCATGCCC
This sequence comes from Nocardia sp. NBC_01327, assembly GCF_035958815.1. Taxonomy (NCBI): domain Bacteria; kingdom Bacillati; phylum Actinomycetota; class Actinomycetes; order Mycobacteriales; family Nocardiaceae; genus Nocardia; species Nocardia sp. NBC_01327. The sequence continues at coordinate 3,056,179 of NZ_CP108383.1, forward strand.
AATGCCGAGCAGCTCGCCGAGCTTGCCGTGGACCTGCGAGCTGCGGGGGTGCTTGCATGAGCAACCCCGAAGGTCGCCGGCCGCGTCGTACCGCCTCCCGCGCCGCGGGTGCGCCGGAACCTGTTGTCGCACAGCCGAAGGCCGCCGCTGCGCAACCGGAGAAGGTCGTAGCGCCACCGGTGCAGGCGGAAACCGCCGCACCGCAGGAAACTCGGGCCAAGCGCAACGGCACCCGGGCCGCCAAGAACGGGCAGGCCGACGCCGCGCCCGCGAAGGCGCGCCAGGACGACTCCGCGCCCAAATCGCGGCAGGCCGACCGCACCCGTAAGCCGGGCGGGACCCGTTCCCGCCAGGGTGGTCGCGATCGTTCCGAGCCGGTCGCCGCACCGCGTCCCGAACGTCGTCAGCTGCCCCCGCCGCCGAAGGCGCCCAAGGGCGGCCTGCGCGTGTTCGCGCTGGGCGGCATCAGCGAAATCGGCCGCAATATGACCGTTTTCGAATACGACGGCAAGCTGCTGATCATCGACTGCGGTGTGCTGTTCCCCGAGGACCAGCAGCCGGGCGTGGATCTGATCCTGCCCGACTTCGGTCCCATCGAGGACCGCATGGACGATATCGCCGCGGTCATTCTGACCCACGGTCACGAGGATCACATCGGTGCGGTGCCGTTCCTGCTGCGCCTACGCCGCGATATCCCGATCGTCAGTGCCAAGTTCACCCTCGCGCTGGTCGCTGCCAAGTGCCGTGAGCACCGGTTGCAGCCCAAGCTGATCGAGGTCACCGAGGGCCAGCGCACCCAGCACGGCCCGTTCGACTGCGAGTACTTCGCGGTCAACCACTCGATTCCGGATGCCATCGCGGTCGCGGTGCGCACCCCCGCCGGCATGGTGCTGCACACCGGCGATATCAAGCTCGACCAGCTGCCGCTGGACGGCCGCCTCACCGACCTGGCCGGGTTCTCCCGCCTCGGCGACGAGGGCGTGGACCTGTTCCTGGTGGACTCCACCAATGCCGAGGTGCCCGGCTTCGTCACGCCCGAGCGTGAGATCGGCCCGGTTCTGGACACGGTGATCGGCAAGGCCAAGGGCCGGGTCATCGTGGCGTCCTTCGCCTCTCATGTGCACCGCATTCAGCAGGTCGTGGATGTGGCGCAGCGCTACGACCGCCGCATCTGCTTCGTCGGCCGGTCCATGGTCCGCAATATGCAGATCGCCCAGGATCTCGGCTATCTGAATCTGCCGGACGGTCTGGTGGTCGATATCGATCAGGCCGCGAACCTGCCGGTGCACAAGCTGGTGCTCATCTCCACCGGCTCGCAGGGCGAACCGCTGTCGGCGCTCTCGCGCATGGCGCGCGGCGATCACCGCCAGATCAATATTCGCGCCGACGATCTGGTGGTGCTGGCCTCCTCGCTCATTCCGGGCAATGAGAATGCCGTGTTCACCGTCGTGAACGGGCTGACCCGGATCGGTGCGACCGTCATCACCCAGCAGAACGCGAAAGTCCATGTCTCCGGACATGCTTCCGCCGGTGAGCTGCTGTACCTCTACAACGCGGTGCGGCCGACCAATGCCATGCCCGTGCACGGTGAATGGCGGCACCTGCGCGCCAATGCCGCACTCGCGGTGGCGACCGGCGTGCCGGAGGAGCGAGTCATGCTCGCCGAGAACGGCGTTGTGGTCGATCTAGTCGACGGCATCGCCTCGATCACCGGCCGGGTGCCGGTCGGTCAGGTGTACGTGGACGGTCTGTCCGTCGGTGACGTCGGCGAATCCACCCTCTCGGATCGTCTGGTGCTGGGGGAGGGCGGTTTCATCTCCATCACCGTCGCCGTCGACTCCACCACCGGTAAGGCCGTCAGTGCGCCCGAGGTGCACGGCCGCGGCTTCTCCGATGACCCGGACGCCCTGGCCGAAACGCACGAACTCGTCGAAGCGGAACTGCGCCGCCTGTCGAGCGAAGGCATTACCGACACCCACCGCATCGCCCAGAGTGTGCGCCGTGTGGTCGGCAAGTGGGTGGCGGACAAGTACCGCCGCCGCCCGATGATCGTCCCGACGGTCATCGGCGTCTGACTGCCCGAAAAGGCAAGCGCCACAACCTGAGAGCGCCCGGCAGCAACAGCTGCCGGGCGCTCTTGCCGTATCCATGAACCACTCTCGGTTCCGCCGTGAACCGGGAGCAGCGGCATACCTACATTGAAATATGCGCATTTAAACATGAACGGTCGGTATGTCATCGAAAAACAAAAACCGCCCCGGCAACGGCTGCCGGGGCGGGAACACGAAGAGCTGCTATTTGTCCTGGCAGGCTGCGGAATCCAGCTTGGCGGCCTTCACAATGCTGCAGGCGAAGGTGTGATCGACCTTCCAGTCGTTGCCGTCGGCGACGAAGGAGACGGTGGCATTGTTGACCGGGGAGCCGCCGATGGTGACATTGGCATCGGCCTTGACCTTGCCGTCCACGGGATCGGGGACGTTGGTGATCTCCACCTTGACGTCGTTCTTCTTGGCGGCGTCCACGAGCTTGGCGACCAGCTGCGGGTCCTGCCCGGCATCCTCGATCCAGTCGACCTTGGTCTTGGCATCGATGGACGGGTCGAAGGCCTTGGTGATCTTGTCGTTCAGATCCGCGACGGTCGGCTTCGGCAGATTCGGCACCTGGGAGGTGGACGGCGCGCCGGTGTCCTTGGTGTCGTCGGTGGTGCCCTGGAACGCATTGGTGGGTGCGGCGGCGCTGGTGGTGGCGGCGCTGTCGGACTTATCGCTCGAACTGCAGGCGACCAGGCCGAGCGCGGCGGCGGCCAGCGCCACGGCGGCGGTAGCGCGGAAGATGGTGTGCTTCAACGATTTTCTCCCCTGAAAGGAATGTCGGAATCAGAGCTGGTAACCGGTGGTGCAGTTCCAGTGAACGATGGTGGCGTCGGAGAAGTTGCGCGCCAGCGCCTGGGTCCGGGCCGCCGAGCGGGAGTACGCCGCACCGTAGGTGTAGTAGCCCCGCGGGGAGTAGGCAACCGCGCCGCAACCGTTCGCGAAGGTGGCGACCACGTGGCAGTCGGCAAAGGTGCAGGAGCTCATCGCACCGTCCTGCGCCGACCCGCGGTCGGAGTAGTCGTAGGAGTAGCCGATGTGGCCGCTCGAGGGGGATAGCGCGATCGCACCGAAGTTATCGGTGTACGCACCGGCTGGAGCTGCGGTGCCGACCAGTAGGGAACCGGCCGCCGCAACCATCACGGCGGCGCCGCTGACGATCTTCTTCAAGAGTGTTGCCCTTCTAGTGCTGTGGGCCCATGACCCGATGGACCGAGTGCACAAGCTACCGATCCGATTCGACCGAAGCCAACCGGCGAAAGCCGCGGTGGCTGATGAGTTCATGATCGAATGCGCGCCTTATGGCGGACCGGGTGTTCCCCTTAAAGGCCAGGGCATTCAGCAATTGAATCGCTATCGCACGGTGCAACGCGCGCGATGCATTCGAGAGTGTGTCCGGTTAGGGTTCCCTTTATGAGCATGGCACAGCGGGAACGGCAGGCCCTGGTGCAGACGATGGCCGCGGCCGGTCCGGACGCACCGACCCTCTGCGGTGAATGGACGACGCGAGATCTGGCCGCGCACTTGATCGTCCGCGAGCGCCGCCCCGATGCCGCGCCAGGCATCATGCTGAAGCCCTTCGCCTCCTATCTGGAGAATGTCCAGCGCCGCGTGGCGCAGCGGCCCTTCCCGCAGCTGCTCGAACTGGTGAGCAGTGGTCCGCCGTGGCTGCTGCGCCCGGTGGATTCGCTCATGAATCTGACCGAGATGTTCGTCCACCACGAGGATGTGCGGCGCGCGCAGCCCGGCTGGGAGCCGCGCGAACTGCCTGCCGCAGACGAGGATCGGCTCTGGAAGGTGCTGACCGGCTTGGCGCGCATGGCATATCGCAAATCGCCGGTTACCGTGGCGCTCGCGACGCCGGACGGTCGCCGCACCGTCGCGCATCACGCGGGGGAGCGCACGGTCGTACTGGCGGGCCCGCCGTCGGAGCTGCTGCTGCATGCTTTCGGCCGCAGTGCCGTACGGCTGGAGGCCACCGGTGACGCGGAGGATGTGGCCGCGGTCAACGCTCTGGACCGCAGCGTGTGAGATTTCGGCCGGCGGGTGCGCTCGAGTGGCGGTCCGGCCGCTGATCATGAAACGATCACGCGCCGGACGGTAGCTTCTGCGAGCGGCGGTAGCCCGTGGTGATGAGGTGGTAGGCAATGACTTGGCAACTGGCGCTGCTCGGGCCGGTCGAGTTGGTGTCCGATGGTGCGCCCGGCTCGCCCATGCCGCCCAAACAGCAAGCGGCGCTTGTCATACTGGCCTGCGCGCGCGGGCGGACGGTATCGATCGAAGAACTCGTCGACGGTATCTGGGGTGCGGAGCGCCCGGCCTCCGCGGTGGGTGCGCTGCGCAATTACGCGTGGGCGCTGCGTAAACACCTCTCGGCGCAACCGGGGACGATGCTGCTGGCCTCGGAGTCGCGGGGCTACCGGCTGGATGGCCCGCTCGAGCTCGATATCGACGGAATCGACCGCTATCGCGCCGAAGCCGAGTCGGCGCGGGGAGCCGGACAGCTGGAGCAGGCCGATGCCGCACTGCGGGCGCTGCTGGGACTGTGGCGCGGCGATCCGCTCAGCGGGGTACCCGGGCCGTGGGCCACCGCCGAACGCGCCCGATTGCGCCGCCTGCACCGGGCCCTGCGCGAAGACCTCATCGAAGTCACCGTGCAGCGCGGCGACTATTCCGATGCCATAGCCGAATTGGAAGCCCTGATCCCGGGCGACCCGCTCAGTGAGCGGCTGCGCGGGCTCATGATGACCGCCCTGTACCGGGCGGGCCGCCGCACCGAGGCGCTCGGTGAATATCAGCGCATTCGGCGACTGCTGGTGTCGGAGCAGGGCATCGAGCCCGGACCGGCCCTGCTGGAACTGCATCGGCAGATTTTGGCCGATGAACTGCCCGCCCGCGTGTACGTCACCGCCCCGGTTCCGGCGGTGGCGCCGCTGCCGGCCCAATTACCGCCGGACACCGCCGATTTCACCGGTCGCGGCGAGCTGGTGCGGGAGCTGAGCGCCGCATTCGGCGCCGGAACGTCGATCGTGGCCATCTCCGGTATGGGCGGGGTCGGTAAGACCGCGTTGGCTCTGCATGTGGCGCACCGGATTCGGGAGCAGTATCCGGACGGACAGCTGTATGTCGATCTGCACGGTGCGGGTGCCGATCCGGCCGACCCCGAACAGGTGCTCGGAGTTTTTCTGCGCGCTCTGAACGTGGCGCAGCGTGAGGTGCCCGGCGGTGTGGCCGAGCGTGCGGCATTGTTCCGGTCCGTGGTCAGCGGTCGCCGCATGCTGCTGGTGCTCGACAATGCCAGTGACGCGGCGCAGGTCGCGCCGCTGCTGCCGGGCGGTCCCGGTTGTGCGGTACTGGTCACCGCGCATCGCCCGCTCACCGCGCTGCCCGGGGTGCGATCGGCGGCTCTGCCGGTGCTCGACGCCGCGGAGGCCGTCGCGCTGTTCAGCCGCATTGTCGGCGCGGCGCGGGTGGCCGCCGAACCGGAGGCGACCCGGCGCATTGCCGAACTGTGCGGACTGCTGCCGATGGCCGTGCGCATCGTGGCGGCGCGGGTCGCGGCGCGGCCGCAGTGGACGATCGTCTCCGAGGCCGACCGGCTGGCCGATGAACGCCATGACCTGGACCGTTTCCGGACCGGGGAGCTGGCGCTGGCCGTCGCCTTCCGTGCCGGATACGAGCAGCTGCCCGCTGCCGCCGCACGGGCATTCCGCCTGCTGGCGGTGGCCGAGCTGCCGGATCTGCCGCTCGCGGCCACGGCCGCGGTGCTCGATACCACCGAGCCGCTCGCCGAGGATCTGTGCGAGGAACTGGTCGATCGCGGCATGCTCGAGACCGTCGGGCGCGGTCGCTACCACTATCACGACCTCATGCGATTGTTCGCGCTCGGCCGTGAGGGCGGCGATGCCGCGGTGGACGTCACCGAGCGGCTGCTCGACTACTACCTGGCCACCATGAAAACCGTGCTGCGCGTGCGACATCCGGGCTTACGCCTGACCCTGGCCCCGACCGGGCATCCGGGCACCCGCCTGGCCGATCTGGACGCCACCCGCGATTTCCTGACTATCGAGCGCCGCAATCTGGTCGCGCTGTACCGCCTCGCCGTGGCGGGCACCCCGCACCATCGGGTGCTGGCCGCCGATCTGGCCCTGTCGGTGGCCGAAACCATGCTCGCCGGTGATGCCACAGTGGATGTGGAGAAGGCGCTCGAGGAATTGATCCGGGCGCTCGAGGCCGACGGCAATACGGTGGCGGCGGGCCGAGCCCGATTGGCCTTGGTTTTCGCGCTGGTCTCGGAATTCGGCGAGCCCGAGCGGGCGGCCGGGCATCTGCACCGGCTCTTCGCCGATACCGATCCCGATGCCGAACCGTGGGTGGCGGGCACCGCGCACGTGTTCGCGGGCATTATCGGGTTGTACCGCCAGGATCCGATGAGCGCCGCCACGCATTTCGCCCATGCGCTGCGCCTGTATCGGCTCGGTGCGAGTCCCGAATGCGTGCGGGTCGCCTATTCGTGCCTCGCCCAGGCCTATTCGGCGGCGGGCCGCAATCGTGACTCGCTCGCCGCGGCCGCGCGTGCGGTCGTGGGCGACTCGCAGCCGGGTACCCGCCGGAATGTCATGTGGGCGTTGACCGAAGCGGCCTGGGTGATCAGCAAGGAGGGTGACGGCGAACTGGGCACCCTGCTGTTCGACGCCGCCCTGCGCGCCGCCCGCCGCGCCGGCGCCCTGCGCTTCGAATCCGCCGTCCACTCTCGCGCCGCCCTCGCCCATCTGAGCGCCGACCGCCTGCTGCAGGCCGTCGAGCAGGCCGAGCGCGCCGAGGCCACTCGCGAATCCTCCCGGGTGGGCGGTCTGCACACCTACAACATGCTGGTCCGCTACACCGCCCTGCACCGCCTGGGCCGCACTCTCGACGCCGCCGAGTGCTACCGCACGGCCGCCAGCCAGATCCCCGACTTCGAAGCGGCCCTGACTCGCTGGACCGCGCCGCCGGGTCCCACTCCGATCGGCACTCGACCGGCCGCGATCCCCGCCGCCAGCTGACTGTTCTGTCCGTTTTCATGGCCAATCCCACAGCGCTGTTGTGGGAGGGTCGAGTGTTGCGGATGGTCCGTATGGTGCGGTTGCGGCTAGCCTGGGGTGCATGCCAGGTAAGTCCCGCGGTACCGCAACGTCACGTTCGCGAGCGGGATCGACGCGGGGGCAGACTCCTGCACGGTCTCGGGCGAGCACTCCGCGCACCGCTGCGCGCGGTCGCACCACGGCCGCGGCGCGGGGGAATGCCGGTCGGAGCGCTGCGGCGCGCCGCCGTCCCGCACCTCGGCGCACATCGAATACCGCTCCACTGGCGGTGGTCACCCGCGGCGTGAGCAGCGGGTGGAACATGCTGGCGCGGGGGCTGGGTGCGAGCACCCGGGCCCTGAGCCGCGCCGGGGAGATCGAGCACGGGCACCGGCGGGACGGAATCGCGCTGGGGCTGGTCGGTTTCGGATTCCTCATTGTCGCGGCGGTATGGCTGTCCGCGGGCGGGCCGGTCGGGCACTGGGTGGATGCCGCGATTCGCGCGGTCTCCGGATCCGCCTCGGCGGCACTGCCGTTCGTATTGATCGGCATCGCGATCATTCTCATGCGCACCGAAGCGCATCCGGAGATCCGGCCGCGACTGGTGCTGGGCGGGCTGCTGGTCGGGCTGCCGGTGCTGGGGCTGTGGCATATGGCGGCCGGTGCACCGGCCGATGCGCACGGTCGCGCGCATGCCGCCGGCTTTGTCGGCTATGTCATCGGCGGCCCGCTGCGTGACGGTTTGAGCGCGTGGCTGGCCGTCCCACTGCTGTTGCTGGCCATCGGATTCGGCATTCTGCTGCTCACCGGCACCACGGTGCGTGAGGTTCCGGAGGCCCTGCGCGAGATCTTCGGCACCGGCAGCGGTGGCGACGAATACGAGAGCTACTCCGACGAACCCGGCCTCTACGACCCGGAAAACTATGATGCGGACGGCTTCCCGCGTCATGAGCGCGTGCGCGGCAAGCGCCGCGGCCGTGCGCCCTCGGAGAATTATCCGGTCGACGAATTCGGCGGCTCCGATGCCGTCACCGAGGTGATGGGCGAACCGCCGCTGCAGGCCGCCAAGGAGATCGTGGCCGAGGAGAAGCCGAAAGCCAAGGTGCGCAAGGTTCCTCCCAAGGTGGTCGATCAGACCCCGCCGCCGCCGGTGGCGCAGCAGTTGGAGTTCGTCACCGAGCGTGAGGTGGACGGCGACTATCAGCTCGCGCCGCTGAGTCTGCTCACCGACGGTGATCCGCCCAAGCTGCGCAGTGCCGCAAACGATTCCATGATCGAGGCGATCAGCGAGGTGCTGATCCAGTTCAAGATCGACGCCGCGGTCACCGGATTCGTGCGCGGCCCGACGGTCACCCGGTACGAGGTCGAGCTCGGCCCCGGCGTGAAGGTCGAGAAGATCACCGCGCTGGCCCGCAATATCGCCTATGCGGTCGCCACCGAGAATGTGCGCCTGCTCGCCCCGATCCCGGGCAAGTCGGCGGTCGGCATCGAAGTCCCCAATGCCGACCGGGAATTGGTGCGCCTGGCCGATGTGCTCAAGGCGCCCACCACCCGCGCCGATCACCATCCGCTGGTCATCGGCCTCGGCAAGAATATCGAGGGCGAATTCGTCTCCGCCAACCTGGCCAAGATGCCACACCTGCTGGTCGCCGGTTCCACCGGTTCCGGTAAGTCGAGTTTCGTGAACTCCATGCTGGTTTCGCTGCTGCACCGGGCGACGCCCGAAGAAGTGCGCATGATCCTCATCGACCCCAAGATGGTGGAACTGACGCCCTACGAAGGCATTCCGCATCTGATCACGCCCATCATCACCCAGCCGAAGAAGGCGGCCGCCGCGCTGACCTGGCTCGTGGAGGAGATGGAACAGCGGTATATGGACATGCAGGCCAATAAGGTTCGCCATGTCGACGACTTCAACCGCAAGGTGAAGTCGGGCCAGATCACCGCGCCCCTGGGCAGCGAACGCGTCTATCGCCCGTACCCGTACATCCTCGCCATCGTCGACGAGCTCGCCGACCTCATGATGACCGCCCCGCGCGACGTCGAGGACGCCATCGTCCGCATCACCCAGAAGGCCCGTGCCGCAGGCATTCACCTGGTGCTGGCCACCCAGCGCCCCTCGGTGGACGTGGTCACCGGTCTGATCAAGACCAATGTCCCCTCCCGCCTGGCCTTCGCCACCTCCTCGCTGACGGACTCGCGCGTCATCCTCGATCAGCCCGGCGCCGAAAAGCTCATCGGTATGGGTGACGCCCTCTTCCTCCCCATGGGCGCGAGCAAACCCACCCGCCTACAGGGCGCCTTCATCTCCGACGAAGAGATCTCCGCCGTAGTCGAATTCGCCAAGACGCAGGCCGAACCCGAATACCAGGAAGGCGTCACCGCCGCCAAGGCCGGCGAGAAGAAGGAGGTCGACGCCGATATCGGCGACGACCTCGAACTGCTCGTGCAGGCCATCGAACTGGTCGTCACCTCCCAATTCGGTTCCACCTCGATGCTGCAGCGCAAACTCCGCGTTGGTTTCGCCAAAGCCGGCCGCCTCATGGACCTCATGGAAACCCGTGGCGTAGTGGGCCCCAGCGAAGGCTCCAAGGCCCGCGACGTCCTCATCAAATCCGACGAACTCGACGGCCTGCTCTGGACCATCCGAGGCGGCGGGGGCGAGCCCCCGTCCGACGACGAGGCCCCGGAAGAAGAGTGAGCTGAAACGCCAGGATTCGAACCTGGACTGACGAAGTCAGAGTTCGCCGTGCTGCCGTTACACCACGTTTCATCGAAAGTTGGTATGCCCGAGAGGAATCGAACCTCCAGCCTCCTGCTTCGTAGGCAGGCGCTCTATCCGTTTGAGCTACGGGCATATGGCCCCGCGCGGATGTCGCCATTGACATCTACTCCGCACTGAGGTGCGCGGGGGCTGGTTGGGTCGGGTTCCCTCGGCGGGATTCGAACTCGCACTGGACAGGGTCTGAGACTGCTGCCTCTACCAATTGGGCTACGAGGGATCGGTAATGCGGGGGTGGATACGGAAAAGGGCCGCTCCGTGGCGAATTCGCCAGAGCGGCCCTGGAGGGTCTATTCGTCAGACCTCAGGAACCGCCGCGAATGCGCTGGCGGAGAACCGATACGGGGAGAAGTGCCTGCGGCGAGCGGGCACCATAAATCCAGCGTTGCCGCTGATTCAGTAGCTGCTGCCCGGTCATACTGCTGCCTTCCGTGGAGGTTCGGTGGATCGTTGAAATAACGGTAGCACCGCGTATTAGGTTGGGAAAACGAATTAGTGGGCCCACGCTATATTCCGGTGATGACGAACTCGCCTTATGCAGTGGAGGTAGTGCCCGTGGGCCGGGTGGTCGGAGGGCGCGGTGAGGCGTTCGACGACAACTGGGGGGCCGTCGAGGCCGCCATCGAACTGGATGCGGAGCGGTTCACGCCCGAGGCGCTCGCCGGTCTCGGGGATTTCTCGCACCTGGAGGTGGTCTATCACTTCCACCTGGTGCCGGAGGGCAAGGTGGAGACCGGGGCCCGGCATCCGCGCAACCGCCAGGATTGGCCGCTGGTCGGGATCTTCGCCCAGCGCGGGAAGAACCGGCCCAACCGGATCGGGGTCTCCCGGTGCCGCCTGCTGGGCGTCGACGGCCTGACCGTGCAGGTGGCGGGCCTGGATGCGATCGACGGAACCCCGGTGCTCGATATCAAGCCCTATATGAGCGAGTTCGGTCCTCGGGGAGATGTGCACCAGCCCGAGTGGTCGACCGAGCTGATGGGCGAATACTTCTGAGCCGAGCGGATATGCCGCGCCGCTATGAAATGGCCTGGGAACCTAGGTAGTTCAGGAGGATCTGGGCGTCGTCGCCGTAGTCGACGTGGGCGTTCGAGGCGTAGAACTTGGCCATGGTTATGCCTTGACGGCTCAGTTGCACCAGGTCGTTGATGCACTGGGGCCCACCGATATTGAGCAGGGCGCGCACGGCCACCCGCAGGTCGCCGCGCACCGCGGTGGCGAACGGGCCGACAACGGCGCCGGCCAGATCCAGTCCCGCCGGGGTGAGGGTCGCGACGTCGGCGGCGGCGCCGAGCGAATCGCCCCGGGTGAGGGATTCGACTGCGCGCCAGAGGGTTTCCTGCATCTGCCCGACGTCTCCGGCGATGCGCAGGATATCGATTCGGGTCAGGACATCGGCGATGACGCTCTCGGCCGCGGTCCAGCCCGAGGGGTCCACGGTGCCTGCCGCGCGGATGACCGAGGCGATGAGGGGCAGATCCACGCCCGCGGCCGCCTGGACCATCGGGGCCAGATCCGCATTGAGATCGCTCGCGATCTGGTGCGCACCCCGAATATCACCGGATTGGATCGCCGCAGGCAGACCGGTGAGACCGTCGAGAATGGTCGGCAGCTTCGCCGCGGTCGCCGTCCAGCCTGCGCCCACCTTCACGGCCTGCGCGATGAGCGTGCCGGGGTCGGTGCTGGCGGGGATCAGCGAGGCGATCGGTGCGGGATCGCCGCTGAGCACCCGGCCGAGCGCGGCGAGGAACGGTGAGGCGGTGGCATTGAGCGAGCAGTACAGATCACCGTCGGCGCACAGGGTGCGCACCCGGTCGGTCAGCGCGCCGAAATCCTGGCTCCGGTTTCCGGCGATACCGTGACCGGGTTGCGGATCACCCAGTGACAGTGTGGTATTCGGGTTGCGGTGCGGATCGGCCAGTAGCCCGACGCCGACCACCCGATCGGCGCCGACCGGGCCTTCGCCATTCCCGATCGCGGTGGCGACGTCGCCGATGCCGTCCGCGCCCTGGCTGTATCCGGCGAGGATGACCCGCGTCGAGGCGCACAGGCCGCCGATCATGGTGTGCAATCGGTTCTCGAGGGTGCTCAGCGATTGCGCGTAGCTCAGTCCCTGATCGAAAGCGCTTGCGGCATAAGGGGCATAGAGCACGGTGATATCGCTGCCGAATTGCCGCTGCAGACCGTCACCGATCGGCCTGAGCATGCCGACCGGCACGGTGGGATCCGCGTCGGAACGCGTCTCCCAGGTTCCCGGCGCGAAAATCGCGGTATACGGGGTGCAGTGCTGCGCGCCGCGCGTCTGCGCGTGCGCATCGCCGACCACCACGGTCCCGACCATGACGGCCACGGCGACCAGGGTCGCCGCGCACGAGGTCGCCAGCCTGCTCATCGTTGAATTCCTCTGTTGCCGATGGGGATTCGGGCCCGTGCGCCGGGTGTTCGTTCCCGCCGCGCAGTCATGGCCAATTGTCGCCACTCGCTGTCGAATCCGCAGGCTTTTCAGACACATACTTATTTCAGAATGTGCTAAGTGAAACTTATAAGGTAGGCTGATCATATGGATGATGGCCTGGACCCCGCCGAGGTCGCCGCCGCGCTGCTGGCCGGCGTCGGTCTGCTGGTTCGCCGGATTCGCCAGGTGCCGACACCGGGTGAGCTCACGATGCCCGAGCGCGCCGCGCTATCGCATCTGGATCGCTCCGGCCCCGCCACCTCCGCGGCGCTCGCCAGGGCGATGCAGATCACCGCCCAGTCCATGGGGGCGACGACCGGCGCCCTGCGCGCACGGGGTCTGGTCGAACGCCGGCCCGACCCGGACGACGGCCGGCGGGTTGTGCTCACCGTCACCGACACCGGCCGGCAGGCGCTGCAGAACAAGCGCGACGCACGGACCGAACTCCTTGCCCAGGCCATGACCAGCGGCACATTCACTCCGACGGAGCTGGAGCAACTCGCCTCGGCCGCAGCGCTTCTCGAGCGACTGGCCCAGAACATCTGAACGGAACCATGAGCACCAACCTGATGACGGAGACGTCCGCCCCGCCCCGCGCGAGCGGTGATCGGTACAAGTGGACGGCACTGACGAACACCACCGCCGCGGTCTTCATGTCCGCGCTGGACGGCTCGATCGTGCTGATCGCCCTGCCCGCGATCTTCCGGGGCATCCACCTGGACCCGCTGGCTCCGGGCAATATCGCCTACCTGCTGTGGATGATCATGGGATACCGGCTGGTCCAAGCCGTTCTGGTGGTCACGGTCGGCCGGCTGGGCGATATGTACGGCCGGGTCCGCCTCTACAACTCCGGATTCGCGGTCTTCACCTTCGCCTCGATCCTGCTGTCCTTCGATCCGCTGGATGGCGGCCACGCGGCGATGTGGCTGATCGGGTGGCGGGTGCTGCAGGCCGTCGGCGGATCGATGCTGACCGCGAACTCGGCCGCGATCCTGACCGACGCCTTCCCCGAGGAGCAGCGCGGTTTCGCCCTCGGCGTCAATCAGGTGGCCGCCCTGGCGGGGATGTTCATCGGCCTGGTCGCCGGCGGTCTGCTGGCGGCCTGGGACTGGCGGGCGGTGTTCTGGGTGAATGTGCCTGTCGGACTGTTCTTTACGGTGTGGGCCTACCGGACGCTGCGCGAGACCGGCAAGCGTGACGGCGGCCGGATCGACTGGTGGGGCAATATCACCTTCGCGGTGGGTCTGAGCTCGATTCTGATCGCGGTCACCTTCGGCCTGCAGCCCTACGGCGGGCACACCATGGGCTGGACCAATCCGCTGGTCGACACGTTGATCGTCGGCGGACTCGCCCTGTTGGCGGCCTTCGTCGTCATCGAGAACCGGGTCAGCGCACCGATGATCCAGATGAGCCTGTTTCGCCTGCGCGCCTTCACCTTCGGCAATCTGGCGGGTCTGGCCATTTCGATCGGGCGCGGCGGGATGCAGTTCGTGCTGATCATCTGGCTGCAGGGCATCTGGCTTCCCCTGCACGGCTACGACTTCGAGAGCACACCGCTGTGGGCGGGCATCTTTATGCTGCCGCTGACCGCCGGATTCCTTGCCGCAGGACCGGTTTCGGGGTACCTGTCCGACCGTCTCGGCTCGCGGGGGCTGGCCACCGGCGGTGCGCTGCTGTTCGGCGCCAGCTTCCTGGGGTTGATGGTGCTGCCGATCGACTTCAGCTACTGGACTTTCGCACTGCTGATCGCGCTCAACGGAATTGCCAGCGGCATGTTCGCCTCCCCGAACTCCTCGTCGATCATGGGCAGTGTGCCGCCGCGGGCCCGCGGTGTGGCCTCCGGTATGCGGGCCACCTTCCAGAACTCCGGCACCGCCGTCTCCATCGGAGTGTTCTTCTCCCTCATGATCGCCGGGCTGGCCAGCAGCCTTCCGCACACCCTCACCAGCGGTCTGCAACAGCAGGGCGTGCCGGCCGACGTCGCCACCCAGGTCGGCAACCTGCCCCCGGTGTCGTCCCTGTTCGCCGCGCAACTCGGCGTCAACCCGATCCAGAACCTGCTCCAACCCAGTGGCGCGCTGACCCACCTGACCGCAGCCCAGCAGCAGACCCTGACCGGGCGTGAGTTCTTCCCGACCCTGATCTCCGGGCCGTTCCACTCGGGTCTGGTCATTGTGTTCGGCTTCGGCGCCGTCCTCGCCGTCCTCGCGGCGATCGCCTCCCTGCTGCGCGGAACCGCTTCCGCTCCAGCCGCTTCCGCTCCGACCTCTCCAGGAGAAGTACATATGACGCTGACAACGATCGACCCCACCTCCGCGCTGATCGTGATCGACCTGCAGCAGGGCATCGTCTCCGCCCAGAGCGACCCCGCGGTCGCCGATGTCGTCAAGCAGGCGGCACACCTGACCGCCGAGTTCCGCCGGCACAAGCTGCCCGTGGTGCTGGTCAATGTCACCGGGCGCGCACCGGGACGCACCGAGGCCGGACGGCCCGGGGGACTGGGCGCGCTGCCGGCCGGCTGGGCCGACCTCATCGACGAACTCGATGTGCAGCCGACCGACCACCTGATCACCAAGCGGCGGCGCAGCGCGTTCCACGACACCGGGCTCGACACCCTGCTGCGGGATCTGGGCGTCACCCAGATCGTGCTCGCGGGCATTTCGACCAGCGCCGGTGTCGAGTCGACCGCGCGCTCGGGCGCCGACTACGGGTACCACGTCGTTCTGGCCACCGACGCCATGCTCGATCCGGATGCCGATTCGCACCGGCACAGCATCGAGCGCGTCTTCCCTAAACTCGGCGAAACCGCCACCGCCGCAGAGGTTATCGACATGGTCGGGGCGACCCGATGACCCTGCTCGGCCGACTCCTGCACCACCGCAGAGCGGGCGATACGCACACGGCGTGGAACCTGCCCAATCTGCACGGCCCCGAGCTGCTGACGCTGACCAGCGAGCATTTCGCCCACGGCGCCGCGATACCGCTGCCGCAGTGCGCCAAGCACATCGGCGGAGCGGACCTGTCGCCCCACCTGGCCTGGACCCCACCGCCTCCGGGCACCGTGCAGCTGCTCCTGGTCGTCGAGGACATCGACGTCCCGATCGCCAAGCCCGCCGTGCACTGCGCCGCCTTGATCGACCCGTCCCTCGGGCACCTGGACCCCGGCGCCCTCGGCGCGCGGCGGCCAGGTGCCGGAGTCCAGCTGCTGCGCTCCACCATCGGCCGCGGATATCACGGTCCCGCACCCATCAAAGGCCATGGGCCGCACCACTACATCTTCCAGCTGTTCGCGCTTTCCGCCGCCGTCGCCGCCGCACCCCACCGTGCCCGGCCCCGCACCCTCCTGCCCGTCATCACCGCACCCGTCCTCGACCGTGCGCGGTTGACCGGCGTCTTCGAACGCTGACCTGGAATCGGGTCGTACAGCCCGATGCGATAGCCCCGGCCTACCGAGACAGAGCCGCCAGCAGCTTGGTCAGAAACCGGGGGAGATGCGGGTCGGTGTCGGAGGTGGAGAAGTCGTCGATGCCCCACCAGCGCTGGTCGCTGAATTCCCTGGAATCGAGCCGGTAGGGGTGTGTTCGGTCGCCGCGGATCACGTACCAGAGGGAGACGTCTTCGTGGCAGGCGCCGATGCCCACCGTGGTGGTGATGGTCAGCAACAGCGGTTCCGGGCCGACGACCGAGAATTCGGCCTCGATGCCGATCTCCTCCGCAGCCTCGCGCCCGGCGGTCGTCAAGGGATGCTCGCCGGGGTCGACATGACCGCCGGTGGGCAGCCACAAACCCGCTTTCCGATGGTGCCCCAAGAGGATTGCGCGCGCGTCCGGGTCGATCAGCACCACGTAGCTGACCAGGTGACGGGCGGGCGTGGCGGGCTTGGCGCGGCGGAAGACATCGTCGGTCTGCCCGAGCCAGCGCAGCGTCTCGTCGAGGTGCCGGCGTTCGAGGTCGTCGAGGGGAGCGACATTCCGGACAATATCGGCGATGGCGGCCGTGGCAGCTTCCATGACCGGGCACCTTAATCGTGCTCACCGACAACCGATTCGCGCTAGCGCTTCGCCTAGTGCATCGACCAGGAACTGGTGGCGGTGGTTTGTCGCGTTATGCCGCCACCAGTTCCTGATGATCTTGTCGGTGTATTCCGTGCCAGTGAGAGCCTGTGTGGCTCGGTGTGGTTGTGGTGAAAGGATGTGGGTGTGCGGGTGCTGGTGACTGGGGCGGGCGGTTATGTGGGGCGGGGTGTGGTGGCTGCGCTGGGTGCGGCTGGGCATGAGCCGATCGCGATGGTGAGTGCTCGCGGGGGCGTGGTTCCCGGCGCGAGTGAGGTGCGAACAGCCGATCTGCTCGATCCGGGGGCGCTGCGGCGGGCGGTGGCCGATGTCGAGGTGGTGTGCCATTTGGCAGGCCTCGGCCGGGCTCGCGAATCGGTGCGTGATCCGCTGCCGTTCTTCCGGGTGAATACCGCGGGAACCGTCGCTCTGCTCGAGGCGATGGCCGCCGAAGGAGTGTCCCGGATCGTGTTCTCATCGACCGGGGCGATCTACGGATCCCCGGAGCGGCAGCCGATGAGCGAGGATATGCCGGATTCCCCGCCGCACCCGTACGCGGCCAGCAAGCTCGCCGCCGAACTCGCAATCGAAGCGCAAGCCGAGGCAGGGAACCTTGGCGCAGTGATCGTCCGCCTGCTGAACGTCGCAGGGGGAGCGGACCCGGATCCCACCCGCCTCATCCCCCGCGTAATCGCCGCGGCAGCAGGCGAAAGCGCGCTGCACATCAATGGTGACGGCACTGCGGTACGCGACTACCTCCACGTCGACGACGCGGCCGCCGCCTTCGTATCCTGCATCGAACAGGTCCCCGCACCCGGTGTCCACACTCGCTACAACATCGGAAGCGGTTCCGGGGCAAGCATTCTCGACGTAGTCGCCGCGGTCGAACGGGCAACCGGGCGAACCGTCGCCCGCATCCACGGCCCCGCCGCCCCCGAACCTGCCGCTCTGATCAGCAATCCGGCGAAGGCCCAGGCCGAACTCGGTTGGTCACCAAAGCATTCCGGCATCGACGAGATCGTCGCCGACACCTGGCGGGCCGCCGCGCACGGCTGATCAAGGTCGAGTTGCCAAGCCGTCCAGGACGATTCGCAGGTTTCGAGTCCATTGGTCGTCGGCGGCCCGCAGGCCGACGGTGTGCGGGTCGGTGGCGACGCCCGCGAGGGCGAATGCGACGTCTTGCCAGGTGATGTCGGTGCGCAGGGCGCCGCTGGACTGGGCTCGTTCGACCAAGGTGCGCAGGCCTTCTCGCAGGTCGGTGATGGTGGCTTCGAGATCGCAGGCGCCGGTGCCGCCCAAAGCCTCGTTGACACCGCAGCTTTCGGCGCGCAGGCGGACGTAGGTGGCGGCGAAGTCGCGGAAACCGTTCCAGGGGTCGGGATCTGCGAGGGCGCGATCGGCGGCGGCTACGCCCTCTTCGAGAACTTCCTCCAGGACTGCCTGCAGCAGTGCCTCGAGTGAGGGGACACGGCGGTAGAAGGTGCCCTTGCCGACACCTGCGCGCAAGGCGATCTCCTGGGCGGTCACCGCGACGCCGGTATCCGCGATGGCCGAGCGAGCCGCGACGACCAGGCGCTCCAGATTGCGGCGGGCGTCCGCGCGGGGGGCCGGACCCGATTCGCGGGTCAGCAGACGATCAACGGCGGTCATGGATGCGATCCTAACAAAGTGGACTCAGCGGGTCCGTTTGGCTACCGTAGTAAACGGACCGATTGAGTCCGTTTATGGATGGGAGCGGCAGATGTCGGACAGAATCCGAGTCGGAATCATCGGCGCCAGCCCGAATCGGGGCTGGGCGGCACGGGCGCATATTCCGGCCTTGCGGGCATTGCCCGATTTCGAGTTGACCGCGGTCGGGACCAGCCGGCAGGAGAGCGCGGACGCGGCGGCCCGGCTGTTCGGAGCCGCGCATGCCTTCACCGATGCCCGGCGGCTCGCCGAGCATCCGGACGTCGATCTGGTGGCGATCACGGTGAAAGTCCCCGCACACGCCGAACTGATCGACGCGGCGCTCGCGGCGGGCAAACACGTCTATTCGGAATGGCCGCTGACCAGAACGACCGAGGAGGCCGAATCGGTCATCGCGCTCGGCGGTGACGGCCATCGAACGGTCGGCTTGCAGGCGCGCTTTTCCCCGGCCATCAGCACGGCCAAGCGGCTGATCGCCGAAGGCTATGTGGGGCAAGTGGTTTCGGCGACGGTGTATGCCGCCCGGGGGAAGGGTGCGGGCGGGCTGATCCCGGAATGGGCGGCGTACACCCTGGACCGCCGCAGTGGCGCGGGCCTACTCGAAGTCGCGGGCGGGCACACCCTGGACCCACTCGAACACCTGCTCGGCGAAATCACCGAACTCTCGGCAGACCTGGCAATCCGGAACTCGCACAACACGATTGCCGAAACAGGTGAGCGCGTCACGGTGACCAGCCCGGACCACCTGCTGCTCAATGCCACGGTGGCGACCGGTGCGGTCATCTCGGCCCACATCCATGACGCCAAGCTCACCGACGGCCGCACCCGCATCGAAATCGCGGGCACCGAAGGCGATTTAGCGATCATCTCCACCGGCCGGCACGGCCCCGGTGGCATTCAGTTGAGCGAACTGCGCCTGCTGGGCGCACAAGGCGCGGGAGGCGTCTGGCAGGACCTCACCGAATCCGACGAGCAGCCCATCTCCGAGCTGCCCGTCGAATCCGAAAACGTGGCCCGGCTGTATCGGCAACTGGCCGAGGACATCCGCACCGGCACGCACACCGCCCCGACCTTCGAGACCGGCCTGCACCTGCACCGCCTGCTTGACAGCATCCGCCGATCGGCCGAGACCGGCACGCGGGTGCGAACCCGCTGACCGCCTACGCCGCGCCGGGGAACCCGTCCGTCGGCAGCCACTCCACGATCCGGGTGTCGTCGATGAGGTTCGCCAGCGCGAACGGGTCGTCGGCCAGCAGCTTCGATACCGCGTCGGCATCCTCGGCCTGGAAGATGATCAGCGCACCGGACCCGTCCGGGTACGGCCCGCGCGCGAGGATGATGCCCTGCTCGGACAGGCCGCCCAGGTAGGCGCGGTGCACGGGGCGGACCTCGTCGCGACCGGGAACGGTGGCGTCGGAGTAGGTGTAGTGGACGGCGAAGATCGGCACGGTTCCGCTTTCTGGGGTCGAGTGAGAGGAAGGGGCGAATGAATCAGAGCGTCAACAGCATTCGGGTATTGCCGAGCGTATTCGGCTTCACATAGCTGAGGTCGAGGAACTCGGCGACACCGGTGTCGTAGGACCGGCACATCTCGGCGTACACCTCGGCGGTGACCGGCGTCCCCTCGATCTCGACGAACCCGTGCCGGGAGAAGAAGTCCACCTCGAAGGTCAGCACGAAGACCCGTCCCAGCGCCAGCTCGTGCGCGACGGTGATCAACTGCTGCACCAGCAGGTGCCCCGCGCCGGTGCCCTTGATATCCGGATGCACCGCAACGGTGCGCACCTCACCGAGGTCGGCCCACAGCACATGCAGCGCCCCGCAGCCGATGAGTTCCCCGTCGCGTTCGGCGACCCAGAATTCCTGGATCGACTCGTACAGCGTGACCAGGTTCTTTTCCAGCAGGATCTTGCCGGCGTAGTAGTCGATGAGTCTTTTGATCCCGGGTACATCAGAGGTTCGGGCACGGCGGATGGTCGGTTGTGTCCCCGACTCGCCGCCGACCGAACCGCTGTGAGGTACCCGTGTTGTCATGGGGTGCACAGTAGTCGGCCCCGGTACCGATAGGCTTGAGGTGTGTCGTACATCCAGCCTCCCCGCATACCGGAATGGTCCGGAAACCCTCGCGGGTTTCGCGGCCGGTGGGGGCGCTGGTGACGGTGCAGCGCGATGAGGTGGAAGGTCGCTGGGCCGATGCCGGTCCAGCGCGATCGGGGTTCGTGCCCAATCCCGGCGTAGTGGAACCGGCGGCGGTGCCGCTGATGAATATCGCCAATATCCTGACGATCCTGCGGATTCTGATCGTTCCGATTTTCCTGGCCGCCCTGTTCGCCGCCGATGGTCACAATGCCCATTGGCGCTGGGGCGCCGCGGCGCTGTTCGGCGTCGCCGCCATCACCGATCGCATCGACGGTCAGCTGGCCCGTAAGTACGGCCTGGTCACCGACTTCGGCAAGCTCGCGGATCCGATCGCGGACAAGGCGCTCATCGGCGCCGCCCTGATCGGGCTGTCCATGCTGGGCGATCTGCCGTGGTGGATGACCATTGTGATCGTGGCCCGCGAGCTCGGCGTGACCCTGCTGCGGCTGGCGGTGGTCCGCCGCGGCGTGATCCCGGCCGGCCGCGGCGGCAAGCTCAAGACCCTGGTGCAGTCCGTGGCGATTGCCGTGATTTTGCTGCCTCTTTCCGGCGGATTCGCCAGCGCCGGAATGGCATTGATGTATGTGGCCGTGGTGCTCACCGTGGTGACCGGCCTCGACTACGTGGTGCAGGCGGCCAGGTTGTGGTTCGGCTCGCCCGGCGGCAGTCGTGCCGTCTGAGCCGGGAGATCCACTCACCTCGCTCGTCCCCGCCGCGGACCTGGTCGCCGCCCTGAAGTCTGCCGGGCAGACCGTCGCGACCGCGGAATCGCTGACCGCCGGCCTGCTGGCCGCCACCATCGCGGGAATTCCGGGCGCGAGCACGGTGTTGCGGGGTGGACTGATCGTCTACGCCACCGAGCTCAAACACGATCTGGCCGGTGTGAGTGCGGACACCCTCGCTACCGACGGCCCGGTCGCCGCGAGCACCGCGCAGCAGCTTGCTGTGGGCGCGCGGGTGCGTTGCGGAGCGGACTGGGGAATCGGTCTCACCGGCGTCGCCGGACCCGATCCGCAGGACGGACGCGAGGTCGGCACCGTGTTCCTCGGCATCGCCGGTGCGGAGGGCACGGAGGTCATCCGGTTGAAACTGTCGGGCGACCGGTGGACTATCAGGGTGGGCGCGGTCCGCGCCGCGGTCGCAGAGCTCGTCCGGAGTGTTCGAAGCGGGTGAAGCGGCCGGGAACGCGCGGCCGACGCCGGACGTTGTCCAGTCAAACGCTGGGTCCGGCGAGACGAGTGTGAGGAGAACGGGATGACGCTGCTGCGAGAAGCGATCGGGGACAGTTTGCGGCGCGCTCGGGTCGCTCAGAGCCGGACACTGCGTGAGGTTTCGACCTCCGCGCGGGTTAGTCTCGGGTATCTGTCCGAAGTGGAACGTGGTCGTAAGGAGGCTTCCAGCGAGCTGCTGGCGGCCATCTGCACGGCCCTGGACGTACCGCTGGCGCAGGTGCTCTTCGATGTCAGTTCGGCCCTGGCCGATGCCGACCGGGCTACCGCCAAAAAGTCTGTGGCCACGGCGAATGCCTCGCTCGCGACCGCCGGTGCGGGTGTCCGCCCGCGCGGTGGCGACGGCGATGCGCCGCGTTCCGGGGACGCCGGTTTCGGCCCCCGCATCGTCATTCCGGCGCCCAAGTCGGATCGCCTGGTTTTGGTGGCCGCCAAGTGATCGCTGTGCACAGGACTCGAAAGGGATAAATTCTCTGTAGGCTTTGAGCCGGAGGCGCCATACAGGTGCGGGTTTTTCCGGTTCTCTGCCGCGCAGTGGAGGATAGGGACAACCGGGTGCGTGACGGTCGCGCACTATGTCGCGCGATGGCGCGTGGCACGTCAGATGGAGGCGGGATCAATCGATGGCTAATCCGTTCGTGAAGGCCTGGAAGTACCTGATGGCCCTCTTCGATTCGAAGATCGAAGAGCATGCGGATCCGAAGGTCCAGATCCAGCAGGCCATCGAGGAGGCCCAGCGGCAGCACCAGGCGCTGTCGCAGCAGGCGGCGTCGGTGATCGGCAACCAGCGCCAGCTGGAGATGAAGCTGAACCGCCAGCTCGACGAGGTCGAGAAGCTCAATGCCAATGCGCGCCAGGCGGTCATGCTGGCCGATCAGGCGGGCACCGCGGGGGATACCGAGAAGGCGATCCAGTACACCAATGCCGCTGAGGCTTTCGCCGCTCAGCTGGTGACCGCCGAGCAGGCGGTGGAGGACCTGAAGGTACTGCACGACCAGTCGCTGCAGGCCGCATCGCAGGCCAAGAAGGCCGTCGAGCAGAACGCCATGCTGCTGCAGCAGAAGGTCGCCGAGCGCACCAAGCTGCTGTCCCAGCTGGAGCAGGCCAAGATGCAGGAGCAGGTTTCGGCCTCGCTGCAGCAGATGGACTCCACACTTTCCGCGCCGGGCACCACCCCGAGCCTGGATGCGGTGCGCGAGAAGATCGAACGCCGCTACGCCAATGCACTCGGTTCGGCCGAGCTGGCCCAGAACACCGTCCAGGGTCGAATGATGGAGGTGCAGCAGGCCAGCGTCCAGATGGCAGGCCACAGCCGTCTCGAGCAGATCCGCGCCTCCATGCGCGGTGACGCACTGCCCGCCGGTGGGAACAGCCAGCCGCAGGCCGTCCCGAATCCTGCGGCCGCGCCGCAGATCAACACCAACAAGGGCCAGGCCGCCCAGCAGTAGTGCTGGTCCCTTGGAACGAAGGCGATTGCTGATGGGGAGTTCGCGGGCGCAAGACAACCCCGCGACCTCCCCTGCCCGTTTCCGCCGCCGTTCGCGCACCAGGGAAGCCGCCCCTGTCCCCGGCTTCCCCTCACCCTTCGGCCCCGCCGCCGACAGCGGTGCGACCCAACCCAATTCACCCAATTCCGAAACCGGTTATCCGGCACCGGGTTTCGTCCCACCGACGGGATGGCCTCCTACCGGCGCAGGCCCGAGTGGTACCGCGCCTCGGCCCGAATCCAGGGCATCCGGACCGGCCGCTGCCGGATCGGACCGCGGCGGGCAGTCGCCGGATGCGCAGCCGCAGTACGGGTTCGGTGCCCCGGTGGCCGAGCCGGGTCAGCAGACTGCGTCGCGAGAGCGGCGCTCGATGACTTCACCTCGTGCGGCGTCGCAGCCGGGCGCCGATCCCAGCGGTAATGCTGCAACGCACCGGGATAGTGACGTTTCAGGACGATCCGAATCGGGCGCGCCCTGGCCGACGGCCGCGAATTCTGCGGGCGGCTGGGTGCCGCCGGCGGCGGATGCGCGGCCGCAGTACGGGTTCGGCGGTCCGGCAGGATCCGATCCCGGATGGGCGCAGACTGTGCCGGGCGGGCAGGGCCGGTTTGCCGGTCCGGCGGCTGGATCCGAGCAGTGGCGGACAGCGGATGCTGGTGACGGGAAGGGCTCGTCGCGGCGCGGTAAGCGCGCACGGGCCGCTCAGGCGGCGCGGGAGATGCTGGCTCCCACCGGGATCGGGCCGGAAGAACTGGCACAGCGGCTGCCCGACACCCTGCGAGGGGTGGGGGAGCAGGCGCTGGTCGCGGTGCGGAAGTGGGCGGATCCGCGAGAGCGCGAGTTGCGCAAGCGGCGCCGGACTCGGCGGCGGAGTTTGCGACTGGGCACGGCGTCGGGCCTGACCGCCGCGGGAACTGTTGGGCTGGTGTTGATTTCGGCGCCGGCCTGGGCGGTGATCGTGGTCGGCGGCGGCGCTGTCGCACTGGTGACCGGTACCGCGGTGACCGCCAAGCGATATATGCAATTGCGCCGGGAACCGTTGCCGCAGGCGACATTCGTGCCCCGGCGGCTGCCGCCCCTGCGTTCGGCGGCGCGCGCCTCGATCGCCCGACTGGTACGCGCGGAACGAGCACTGCACGGCCTGGGCGCCCAGATCGCCCGATCCGGCCGGCTACCGGCCGATGATCTGTCCGACATGATGGAAACAGCCTCCTCGGGCGCCGCGGCCCTGCACGCCCTGTCCGCCGATGTGGTTGCCATGGAACAGGCGGCGGGCGCCCTCGGCCCCCGCAATTCGCCACTGGCCGAACATGTCCGGTCGATCTCCGTCCGGCTCGACGGCGGTGTCCTCGAATTCGAGGGCATGGTGGCCGCCGCCGCCCGCGTGCTCGCCGTCCCGGAAAGCGCGGCTGTCACCGATGACCTGGGCTGGGCCATGGTGAACCTGCGCGATGCCGCCGACCGCCTCGACGGCTGGGCCCAGGCTCTCACCGACCTGGCCGACAACCGCTACCGGGCACATCCCTAACAGCGACCTCCGGGACAACCCTGAACTTTCCCCGATATTGGTGCTGACCAGGTGATTTTCCCGGGTGCAGGGGCCAGTATTGAGGAGTCGGATCGCAATGACGGTGATCCGGAACTTACGGGAGGCACGGAATGCTTTGGAAGATCATCGGCGTCGTCGCGGTTGTCTGGATCGCGCTCGCCATTATCGGCGCCCTGATCAAAGGGCTTTTCCCGATCCTCATGATCAGCGCGGTCGTCTTCGGCCTGTACCTGCTCTACAAGGCGGTCTCGGGTTCGAACAAGTCCCCGATCAACAGGTTGTAGCAGCGGCGGAGCCGCATTGCAATGGGCCATCCGGAGATATCCGGGTGGCCCATTGTCGTGTCGTTCGGAAACGCACCGGCGGGGGGAATCCTGTGGCGCGGCGGTACGTTGAGGCGGCTATGGCTACTGCGATCGTTGCCGCCGGATACGGTGGTCCTGAAGTACTCACTCCTGTCGAAGTAGACGTACCCGAACCCGGTCCGGGCGAGGTGACCGTGCAGGTGCGCGCCGCGGGCGTGAACCCCTTCGACTACAAGATCTACAGCGGCGCCTTCGGCGCCGATGATTCCAAGCTTCCGCTTCGGATCGGCCTGGAATCCTCCGGTGTGGTCACCGCGATCGGCCCGGACGCGCTCGGGCCCGCCGGTCCGATCCGGGTCGGTGAAGAGGTGATCGTGCGCGGGGGCGGATACGTCAGCGAGTTGACGGTGCCCGCCGCTCGCATTCTGCCCAAGCCCGCCGAGGTGAGCTGGGAGGTGGCGGCGGGGCTGCTGGCAGTCGGTGGCACCGCGGTGCATCTGGTGGTCGCGACTGGTGTCGGTCCGGGCGATACCGTCCTGATCCACGGCGCCGCGGGCAGTGTGGGTTCCCTTGCCGCACAGCTCGCGGTCGCGCGCGGCGCCCGGGTGATCGGCACCGCCGCGCCCGCGCGCCACGAACGGCTGCGGAGCTACGGCGTGGAACCGGTCGAATACGGTCCCGGGCTGGCCGATCGGGTGCGCGCCTTGGCGCCGGACGGCGTGGACGCGGCGATCGACACCATCGGAACCGATGAGGCGGTGGATGTTTCGCTGGAACTGGTCGCCGACCACAGCCGGATCGCCACCATCGCCGCCTTCGGCCGCGCGGCGAAGGAGGGTTTCCAGGCGCTCGGCGGCGGGCCCGGTGCGGATCCCGGTACCGAGATCCGGGACAACGCCTGGCGCGAGCTGCTGCCCCTGATCGCCTCGGGCAAGCTGGAATTGGTGATCACCGCGACCTATCCGCTCACCGAAGCGGCCGCGGCACACGAGTTCGTCCTCGGCGGACACGCCGGTGGAAAGGTAATCCTGCTGCCCTGATTCGGCGAATTGTCCCGTCTCGGTGACCCGACTGGCATATGTTGTTGCCCACAACATATCGGTGCGCGGCCGCAATCCAGTGGCTGCCGCTCGGAAGGGTCACCCTGATGAGGACGAAAAGCTCGCTCCTGCCCAAGAATTCACGTCGCCTGGTGCGACCCGGCTGTGTGGCGATGGCGGTGGCACTCTCGGGCGTGCTGACGCTCACCGCCTGCGGATCCAATTCCACCAGTAGCTCCGGCTCGACCTCGGCGGCGCCGTCCGGCGGCGGGGCCAATGGCACGGTCGGCGTCATCCTGCCGGAGACCGCCACCTCCGCCCGCTGGGAGTCGTTCGACAAACCCATGCTGGAACAAGCCCTGCAGGCACAGGGTTTCGACGCCGACGTGCAGAACGCACAGGGCGATGTCCAGAAGTTCAGCACCCTCGCCGACGGCATGATCGCCAAGGGGGTGAAGGTTCTGGTCGTCGCCTCGATCAATAGCGAGGTCGGCAGCGCGGTCGCCGCCAAGGCGAAGAAGGCCGGCATTCCGACCATCGACTACGACCGGCTCAATCTCGGCGGATCCTCCGACTACTACGTCTCTTTCGACAATGTGCGGGTGGGTGAACTCCAGGGCCAGGCGCTGATCACGGCGCTGAAGGACAAGCCCGGCGCGCAGGTCATCGAGATCGAGGGCGCGCCGACCGACAATAATGCGACCCTGTTCCATCAGGGTCAGGAGCAGGCGCTCAAGCCGCTCTACGATTCGGGCGCGCTGAAACTGGTGCGCAGCCAGGCCATCGACGGCTGGGACAATCAGACCGGCGGCAATACCTTCGAGCAGATCCTCACCGGCAACGGCGGCAAGGTCGACGGTGTGGTGGCTGCCAATGACGGTCTGGCGGGCGCGGTGATCACCGTGCTGAAGAAGAACGGGCTGAATGGTCATGTGCCGGTGACCGGTCAGGACGCCACCGCCGACGGGCTCAAGGCGGTGCTGCGCGGCGATCAGTACATGACGGTGTTCAAGCCGATCAAGGATGAGGCCGAATCGGCCGCGAAACTCGCTGCGGCGCTGGCCAAGGGCGATACCGCCGCGGCGAATGCGCTGGCGCAGGCCGTGAGTCAGGATCCCAAGGGCAATCGCCAGGTGAAATCGGTCCTGCTGCCGCCGCAGACGATCACCCGCAACGAGGTCAAGCAGGTGACGGATTCGGGCTTCGTGAAGGCCTCCGATATCTGCACCGGTGATGTGAAGGCCGCCTGCACCCAACTCGGCATCGCCTGAGCCATGACCGAGCCGCTGCTCCAGATCACCGGGCTGAACAAGAGTTTCGGCCCGGTGCACGTGCTGCACGATGTGGATCTGACCGTGCCCGCCGGTGAGGTCACCGCGCTTGTCGGCGACAATGGCGCGGGCAAGACCACCCTGGTGAAATGTGTTGCGGGAATTCATCCTTCGGATTCGGGCGAGGTGCGATTCCGCGGCGAACCGGTGCATCTGCGCGGGCCCAAGGATGCGGCGGCGCTCGGTATCGAGGTGGTCTACCAGGATCTGGCCCTCGCCGACAATCTCGACATCGTGGCCAATATGTTCCTCGGCCGCGAGCGCGGGAAGCCGTGGTTGCTGGACGAGGCGAGCATGGAGGAGGCGGCGCGCACAACCCTGGCCTCGCTGGGCGTGCGCACCGTGAAATCGGTGCGCACGCCGGTCTCGTCGCTGTCCGGCGGACAGCGGCAGACCGTGGCCATTGCCAAAGCCGTGCTGTGGAACAGCAATCTGGTGCTGCTGGACGAACCCACCGCGGCGCTGGGCGTCGCACAGACCCGGCAGGTGCTGGACCTGGTGCGGCGGCTGGCCGAACAGGGCCTGGGCGTGGTGCTCATCAGCCACAATCTGGCCGATGTCTTCGAGGTCGCCGACCGGATCGCGGTGCTGTACCTGGGCCGGATGGCGGCGCAGGTGCGCACCGCCGATGTCACCCACAGCCAGGTGGTGGAGCTGATCACCGCCGGACGCTCCGGCGATCTGGGGCTGGCCCGACCGGAAGCGGTGGTGTTGTGAACGAGAAAGCTCCTGATATGAGCAAGGTTTCGGAGCCGGCGGCCGCGTCCGCGGATACGGTGATCACCGATTTCGGGATCGACACTACGACGCGTTCGACGCGAGAGGCGCTGGGGGAGTATCTGGTCCGGCTGCGATCCGGTGAGATCGGCTCGCTCCCAGCACTTCTCGGTCTGGTCGCGCTCGTCATCCTGTTCTCGGTGCAGTCGGATGTGTTCTTCTCGCTCAACAATATCGCCAATCTGCTGGCCCAGGGCGCGGGACAGACCATCATCGCCATCGGCATCGTGTACGTCCTGCTGATCGGCGAGATCGATCTGTCGGCGGGCACCGCGTCCGGGGTGGCCGGTGCGGTGCTGGCCATGCACTACGTGAAGGACGGAAACCTGCTCACGGGCATGGGTTCCACGGTGTTCTTCCTCTTCAACGGCCTGCTGGTGCTGGCGGCGATACTCGCTGCGCTGCTGCGCATCTGGCCGGGCGTGGCGCTCTCGCTGCTCGGTGTGCTGATCACGGTGGTCGGCTTCAAGGCGAATCCGTGGGTGGAGATGGTGCTCGCGGTCTGCGTGGGCGCGGCCATCGGCTGTATCACCGGATTCCTCATAGCCAAGATCGGCATGCCGTCGTTCGTGGTGACCCTGGCGCTGTTCCTGGCGTGGCAGGGCGTGATTCTGCAGCTCATCGGCGAGGGCGGCGTGCTCGGCATCAGCTCGTCGCATGTGCTCGATCAGGTGGCCAATGGCAATCTGTCCACAATCGGCAGCTGGGCGCTGTGTGTGGTGGCCGCCGGAGGCTATGCGGCAATCACGCTGGGCGGTCACGCATTACGCCGCCGAAGGGGGCTGGTAGCGCAGCCGACGCCGCTGGTGCTGGCCAAGGTGCTGGTGCTCACCGTGCTCGCGGTGGTGGTGACGGCGCTGCTGACCGTGAATCGGTCACCGAGCAAGCTGATCGTCATTTCCGGTGTGCCGTACGTGGTTCCGATCGTGCTGGTGCTGCTGGTGGCCGGGACCTTCGTGCTCGAGCGCACCCGATACGGCAGGCATATCTACGCGGTCGGCGGCAATCCGGAGGCGGCCCGGCGCGCGGGCATCAATGTGACCCAGTTGCGGGCAAGCGTTTTCGTCATCTGCTCCTCGTGCGCGGCGGTCGGGGCCATTGTCTACTCCTCGAAGGTCGGCTCGGTCGATCCGCAGGCGGGCGGGCTCAATACCCTGCTGTTCGCGGTGGGTGCGGCGGTGATCGGCGGCACCTCGCTGTTCGGCGGTAAGGGCCGGGTCGCGGATGCGGTGATCGGCGGTGCGGTGCTGGCGGTGGTGTCCAATGGTCTGGGTCTGCTGCGC
This sequence comes from Nocardia sp. NBC_01327, assembly GCF_035958815.1. Classification (NCBI taxonomy): domain Bacteria; kingdom Bacillati; phylum Actinomycetota; class Actinomycetes; order Mycobacteriales; family Nocardiaceae; genus Nocardia; species Nocardia sp. NBC_01327. Next base: position 3,085,450 of record NZ_CP108383.1, read on the forward strand.
CAGCCCGCTGCCGTCGTTTCCATTGTCACCGGACTGGTATTGCTGCTGGCAGCGACGGTCGACGCGCTGTCGAGGCGCCGGGCGGTGGCACAGCGATGAGCACGCGGGGATGCCGCGATGCGGGGCGCCGCACGCGCCGATGGTATTCCTGAGTCCATGACCGTCGCTCGACCGGACGAGGCGCGCCGCTCCAACCGGTCCAGTCTGCTGCGAGCGCTGCACACCGGGGGTCCGGCCACCCGGGCGGCGCTCGCGACCGAGTTGGGGCTCAACCGATCCACCATCAAAATGCTGGTCGACGGCTTGGCCGAGGCCGGGCTGGTGGAGGAGCGGGTGCCGCGGCTGGCGCGGGGCGCGGGGCGGCCGTCCCTGCTGGTGCTGCCGCAGCCGCAGGCGGTGGTGGTGCTGGCGGTGGATGTGCGGGCCGAGCACGCGGGCATTGCCATGGTCGGATTCGGCGGGCAGATCCTGGGCCGCAACAGCTGGAATCTGCATGGGCGGCAACGGGAACCGGAAGAAGTGATCACCCATGTCGCCGAATCGGCGGCCCTGCTGGCCGAGGATCTGGGACTCTCGCCGGTCGCGGCGGGGGTGTCGGTGCCGGGGGTGGTGCGTCGCGCCGACGGTCTGGTGCGCAGCTCGGAGAATCTGCGCTGGGCCGAAGTAGCGCTCGGGCAGCGCATGACCGCGGTGCTGGATGTGCCCGTGGTGGTCGGCAATGATGCCGAATTCGGTGCTCTCGCAGAGCATTTGCGCGGTGCGGGCCGGGGCGCGGGTGATGCGGTCTTCGTCTCCGCGGATGTCGGTGTCGGTGGCGGTCTCATCGCCCAGGGCGCGCTGCTGCGGGGATCCGCCGGGTATCTCGGCGAAATCGGGCATATGACAGTGCGACCGGGTGGCCGCCCCTGTCATTGCGGCAATGAGGGCTGCTGGGAGACCGAGGTCGGTGAGGCGGCGCTGTGCCGGGCGCTGGGGTTGTCCGAATACGGGCCGCGCGGCGCGATCGTCGCGGAATTGCGTGCGCTGCAGGATGATAGCGAGAGCAGGCTCGACGACTATCTGGACTGGCTGATCCTCGGCCTGGTCAATGTGGTGAATATTCTCGGCCCGGAACTGGTGGTGCTCGGCGATTTGTTCACCGCCTTGCCGGATGCGCTGGTGACGCGGGTCGGCGATCAGGTGCGCCGGCGCAGCATGGTCAGCCGGGCGCTCGGCGGGGTGCGCATCGAAAAGTCGCGGCTGGGAGCGGATCTGCAGTTGCTCGGCGCCGCCGAGGCGGCCTTCGAGGGCGTGCTGACAGCACTGTGAGCGGCCGGTATGAACGATGCGGCCGATCGGCTCCGGATCTCCACCCGGGTCCTGCCGATCCGGGTCCGGTGTGGTGTTGAATTCAGATATGGAGCAGCTTCCCGAGGACTGGCAGCGCGGACTCGTCATCGTCGCGCACCCCGATGACATCGAATACGGTGCGGCCGCCGCGGTGGCGCGGTGGACGCGGCAGGGTAGGGACATTCGCTACGTGCTGGTCAGCAGTGGTGAGGCGGGCATTGCGGGCCTGCCGCCGGCGGAGTCCGGACCACTGCGCGAGGCCGAGGAGCGGGCGGGCGCGAAAATCGTCGGCGTCACCGAGATCGATTTCCTCGGCTACCCCGACGGCCGCATCGAGGAGAGCCTGGCCCTGCGCCGTGATCTGGCCGCCGCCATCCGCCGCCACCGCCCGGATCTGGTGGTGCTGTTCAACTTCGGCGACGTCTGGGCTCGCGGCTACGCCAATAGCGCAGACCACCGCGCCGTCGGCCGCGCCGCCCTCGACGCCGTCTCCGACGCCGGCAACGAATGGATCCACCCCGACCTCGCCGACCTCCCCCCGCACTCTCCCCGCTGGGCCGCCGTCTACGGCGTAGCCGACGGCAGCCACGCCGTAGACGTCACCGACACCATCGACCTGGCCGTCGAATCCCTCACGGCCCACGCGCGCTACCTCGAAGCCCTCAGCTCCGACCCGGTAGCCACTCAGGCCCGCGCCGTCCTCGACATGACCGCAGGCCCGAAGGAAGGCTTCCCCGCCGCCCACGCCATCAGCTTCGAGCTCTACCACTTCGGTCCCGCCTCCTCGGACCTTTAGCGCACGGCTGAGAGCTGTCGACGTTGGGCACGCGTGGTGGCGGTCGGGCTCGGCACCTATCTCGGGGGTACCCCAGGAGTTAACCGGATCGTGCGAGATCAGTTGTTTCGTTTGGAACAGCCGACTGTGGAGCGGCCCCGGCGGTTTTTGCGGCGGTGGTGACATTGCGGCCCAGGTGGTGTGACATCGTGGGCTCGTGCGAGTAGCTGTGGTGGCCGGGCCTGATCCGGGACATGCGTTTCCGGCGATCGCGATGTGCCTGCGGTTGCAGGCTGCGGGTGATGATGCGGTGCTTTTCACCAGTCCGCGCTGGTTCGACGCGGCGCGCGCCGCCGGGATCGGGGTGCGGCGGCTCAAGGGGCTGGCGCCGCGGGCCGAGGATGACGATATGGATGCCGGGGCGCGGATCCATCAGCGTGCGGCGCATATTTCCACCGAGATCCTGCCGGAGCTCAGTGCCATGCTGCCGGACATGGTGGTGTCCGACGTGCTCACCGCCGGTGGGGGTATGGCGGCCGAGCGGTTGGGGCTGCCGTGGGTGGAGTTGTCTCCGCATCCGCTGTATCTGCCGTCGAAAGCCTTGCCGCCCATCGGAAGTGGTTTGGCGCCGGGGGAGGGCGTGCGCGGGCGGATGCGGGATTCGGTGTTGCGCACCATGACCGCGCGCGATATTCGCCGCGGCGGGGTGCAGCGGGAGCAGGCGCGCGCGAGTATCGGCCTGCCCGCGGAGGATCCGGGTCCGGCGGCGCGATTGATCGCGACCCTGCCGGCGCTCGAGGTGCCGCGCCCGGACTGGCCGGAGGATGCGCACCTGGTCGGCCCGCTGCTGTGGGAGCCGACCGATAAGATTCTGGACCTGCCTCCGGGTGACGAACCCCTGGTCATGGTCGCGCCCTCCACGGCGCACACCGGCATTGCGGATATGGTCGCGACCGTTCTCGCGGGCCTGGAGGGTGCGGGCGTCCGCGTCGCCGTCTCCACCCTCGACACCCCGCCCGTCGATCTCCCGCCCTGGGCCACAGCGGGTTTGGGCCGTCAGGACGAACTGCTGCGTCATGCCTCCGTCGTCATCGGCGGCGGCGGGCACGGCCTGCTCGCCAAGTCTCTGCTGGCGGGCGTGCCCATCGTCACCATCCCCGGCGGCGGCGACCAGTGGGAGCTCGCCAATCGTGCTGTCCGCCAGGGCAGTTCGATCCTGGTGCGCCCGCTCACCCCGGAAGCCGTCCGCGACGCCATCAAGCAGATCCTCGACGACCCGGCCTACACGACCGCGGCCGAGTCGGCGGCTGCCGGTGCGGCGGTGGTCTCCGATCCGGTCCAGATCTGTCACGACATTGCCGAAGCGGCCCGCCCGCGCTAGCCACCGGTGCGGTCGGCCGCGGCGGGATGACGTGTACTGCGGCGTCGATCTCGTGGCGTAGGCTCGCGGCCGTGCGATTGACGGAATTCCAGGAGCTGTTGCATACCGAATTCGGTACGGCGCGCGGGGATGCGCTGCTCATCGACCATGTACTACCGCGTATCGGGAAGACGGGGGCGCAGGCCATCGATGCCGGGGTGGATCCGCGTGAGGTGTGGCGGGCGCTGTGCTCGGAGTTCGATGTGCCGCGCGGGAGATGGTGACCGGCTAGCTGCCGGGGTGCGCCTTCTTGGCGTAGTGCCGGGTCGCCTTGGCGCGATTTCCGCAGGTGGCCATGGAATGCCAGCGGCGGGCGCCGTTCTTCGAGGTGTCGTGGAACCACAGCACGCAGTGGGGATGATCGCACTGTTTGATGCGACCGGGCGTGGCGGCCAGCAGGTGCAGGAGATTGTCGGCGGCCAGCCAGGCGGGCAGCCATTCGGGGTGCCGGACATCGGGTTCGTCGGCGGGGCCGTCGGTGGTCAGTGTGCGGCGGATGCGCCCGTGCTCGAGGACCTTGTTGAGATCGTCGATGGATTCACCGCGCACCGTGCGCAGAATGGCCTCGCGGGCGGAGACGACCGCACGCAAAGTCGGTTCGTCGGCCACGGCGGTGAGGTTGTTGTCGTCCAGCCACCGGCGCAGTCCGTCCACATCGGTGAGCAGATCCTGCTGCCCCGCCTGGGTCATCCAGCGGGTGTTGAGCAGGTCCACGGCGAGCGGTTCGCCGAGGTGGGGACGTGGATCGGGCACGCCCGAGGATAACCGTCCAGGACCCGGCATCGGCGGATCACCTCCCTTCTAACCGGTAACAATCAATATGAGGGTTGACAGTGGGATTGCTCTGGCCTTAAATTCTAACTAGTCAAACCAACAATGACAGTTAAAACTTCCGGAGGGGTCCTCATGACCGCACCAGCACTCGCCACCGGCCACATCGGTCTCAATGTCACCGATCTGGACCGCTCGGTGGACTTCTACGGACGCGCCCTCGGGCTCGAGCAGCTCGGTGCGGGCGGCGAAGGCGCGCAGCGCTTCGCCTTCCTCGGCACGTCAGGTCAGCTCCAGCTGACGCTGTGGCAGCAGAGCGACGGCGAGTTCTCGGCGAAAACACCCGGCCTGCAACATCTTTCCTTCCAGGTCGACAGCATCGACAAGGTGCGCGAGGTGGAAGCGGTGCTGAAGGACTTGCAGGTGACCTTCGCCCAAGACGGTGTTGTCGCGCACGGTGAGGGCGCGGCGTCCGGGGGCATCTTCTTCACCGATCCGGACGGTATTCGGCTCGAGGTATTCGCGCCCACCGGCGCCGAGCATGCCCCCGCACCGAGCGGCGCAGCCCCGACGTGTGGGTTCTTCTGAATCGAAATATCTTCGGCTGCTGTGGAATTCGCGGTCGACGCTGACAGGAGTGCACCGTGACCATCGCCTATCACCCGGGAGAACTGGCCGTCCAGCAGCGGATGGGCCAGGCCGATACCGCGCAGCGGGTCGGGCGGATGATCAGTCCCTACATTCCTGATGCCGCAGCCGATTTCCTGGCCCGGCAGCCGATGGTCGTGGTGGCCGCCGCCGACGACGCGGGCCGGCTGTGGGCGAGCCAGCTCACCGGGCTGCCGGGATTCGCGAGGGCGCTCGGCGACCGGGTCATCGAGATCGACGCCCGTCCGGTGCCGGGTGACCCGCTGGCCGGAGCACTGCGCAGCCCGAGACATCTCGGCATGATCGCGCTGCAACCGCAGCTGCGGCGGCGCATGCGGGTGAACGGCACCGCCGAGCCCACCGCTACGGGCCTGCGGATTGCCACCGACCAGGTGTACTCCAACTGCCCCAAGTACATTTCGCGGCGCAGTATCGAGCAGTGGGAGACGACGGGGGAGGCGACCGTGCATGAAACGGAGGCCCTCGATATCGCACAGCAGCAGGCGATCTCGGCGGCGGACGCCTTCTTCATCGCCTCCGCCGACCCGGACGGCAATGCCGACGCCTCCCATCGCGGCGGCAATCCCGGCTTCCTGCAGGTGCTTTCCCCGACCCACCTGCGCTGGCCGGATTACCGCGGCAACTCCATGTTCATGACCCTGGGCAATATCGCCGCCGACCCGCGCTGCGGATTGCTGATCCCGGACTGGCGCACCGGTGGCACGGTGCAGCTCACCGGCACCGCCGAAATCACCTGGGATGAGGCCGCATTCACCCCCGGCGCACAGTGCGCCGTCGACTTCACCCTCACGCGGGTGGTAGAGATCTCCGGCGCGAACTCGCTGCGCTGGAGTGCCCCCGAACTCTCGCCCGCCAATCCCTGAGAGGATTCCCCTCATGCGTCCCCCACTGCCACCCTTCGATATGGAATCGGCCGCGATCAAGGTCCGCGCCGCCGAGAATGCCTGGAACACTCGCGATCCCGAGATCGTCGCGCAGGCGTACACCGAGGATTCGGTGTGGCGCAATCGCGATGAGTTCATCACCGGCCGCGCGGAGATCGTGGAGTTCCTGAAGCGCAAGTGGGCCACCGAAAATGCCTATGCGCTGCGCAAGGAACTGTGGGGCACCCGCAATAACCGCATGGCCGTGCGCTTCCAGTACGAATGGCACGACGACTCCGGGCAGTGGTGGCGCAGCTACGGCAATGAGCTGTGGGAGTTCAGCCCCGAGGGACTCATGTCCCGGCGTGAGGCCAGTATCAACGACACTCGGATCGAGGAATCCGAGCGGCGCATCTTCGGTCCGCGCAGCCCGGAGGACGCGGATTGGTCGCTGCCGCTCGAGTAGGGCGGACGCAGCTCGAGTAGGACAGATGCAGCTCGAGTAGGACAGATGCCGAAACGGGTACCTCCCGGCGTATTTCGCTGCGGGGAGGTACCTGATCAGTCGGCAGGCCGGCGCATCGGTCTGCGACAGCAACGCCTGGAGCTCCCTCAGCCGATGAGCACCGTGTCAGTCGCGATGGCCTCGGGTATGTCCACTCGTGCCCGGCGGAACAGGGCGATCGTCACAGCCCCGAATACCAGTCCGACCACGCAGGCGACACCGAACGCGGTATCGAGCCCCTCGACGAATTTCGAGATCGGGGCAGGTTGCCGATCACCGGCTGCGCTGTGGAAGACGGTGCCCAGCACCGCGACTCCCAGCGCCATGCCCAGCTGCCGCGCCGTATTCACCACCCCCGCCGCCAGACCGCCCTGCTGCGGCGGCACCGCCGCCATCGCCGTCGAAACCAGCGCGGGAGCATTGACGCCCGCACCGGCGCCGATCACCACGAGCCCGGGAATCAAAGCGGTCCAGGAGGATCCGGCGTCGACCAGGGCCAGCAGACCCGCGCCCGCGCCGATCACCATCAGGCCCACTCCGATTGTCCACGCGGGCTTGGCATCGTGCAGGAAGCGACCCGTCCCGCCCGCTACCAGGAATGCGGTCACCGCCATCGGCAGCATGGCCAGGCCGGTGTGCAGTGGGCTCAGGTGCAGCTGCTGCTGCAACCACAGCGAGATGAGCGGCGAGCTCGCGAACGCCGCGAAGGTCTGCCCGGATGCGCCGACCAGGGTCGCGCTGAAGATGCGATTGCGCAGCAGCTGAAGCGGGAATATCGGTGCGGCGCTCCGGGATTCGATCATCACGAACAATACGGCAGCCGCCGCGCCGGTCAGTAGGGCGGCCACTGTCCCACCATCACCCCAGCCGTGTTCGCCGCCGCGAATAATGCCGAAGGTCATCCCGGTCGCCGCGGTCGTGAACGACAGCATGCCCGCCAGATCCGCGCGGCGTCCCGAATGCCGTTGCGACGCAGGGAAAACGCTCGCCGACAGGGCTATGGTGAGCGCCGCGATCGGCAGATTGACGAAGAAGATCCAGCGCCAGGACAGCAGATCGACGAGCACTCCGCCGAGCACGACTCCGAGCGCCGCGGCCGCGCCGCCTACCGCGCCCCAGGCGCCGAACGCGATACCGCGATCGCGGCCGGTGTAGGTGGCATGCAGCAGCGAGAGCGTCGTCGCGAACATGGCCGCGCCTCCGACACCCTGCAGTACCCGGGCGAGCACGAGAACGGCAGTGCCCCCGGCCATTCCGCAGGCAAGCGAGGCAATGGCGAAGAGGACCAGACCGGCCAGGTAGACAGGCTTGGCGCCCAGCCGGTCGGCCAGCGAACCGAGAACGAGGAGAAGTGCGGCCAGGGCGAGGGCGTAGCCGTCCACGATCCACTGCAGGCCGGAGAGTCCGGAATGGAGATCGGCGGCCATATCGGGCAGCGCGACATTGACGATGGTGACGTCGATGAGCAACATCAGCGTGCCCAGGCACGCGGCGAACAAGGGGAGCCATTTCCGCATGGGAGCCTCCAGAAGAACGGAACGATTTCGACGCCAATCGTGCGTCTTGCGTTGCTTTCCTCATATCGACTGGGCAAGCGGCGTTAGATTCTTCCGGTGATGCCCGAATTGCTCCGTGATTCCACCATTTTCGACGATCTCGACAAGCAAATCGTGCACGGCCTGGTCGTGGACGCCCGCATCCCGTTCGCGAAACTCGGTGCGATCCTCGGGGTGTCGGAGCAGACGGTCGCGCGGCGCTACCGCTCGATGCGGGAGCGCGGCATCATCCACGTCTCGGGACAGGTCAATGTCGTCCCGCTGGGCCACGCGCGGTGGATTCTGCGCATCAGATCGACGCCCAGTGGCGCACTGCGGCTCGGTGAGGCGCTCGCCCGGCAGCCCGAGCTGAGCTGGGTTTCGCTGCTGTCCACCGGTTCGGAGGTGATGTGCGTGAGCCGCGCGCGCACCGCACAGCGGCGAGATGCGTTGCTGCTGCAGCTGATTCCGCGCGCACCGCAGGTGACCGAGTTGATAGCGCACGAGGTGATGCACGCCTTCCCTCAGGATGAGGAGTGGCCGCGATACAGCTGCCTGTTCACCGCCGAGCAACTGAGCGAGCTGGGTTCGCGCCGTCCTATCCAGGATGCGGCAGTCGGGGAGGTGCCGGTCGCTCTCACTCCCGAGGACGAGGCGATGCTGGCCATCCTCGCTCGTGACGGGCGCGCGCCGTATGCGCAATTGGCTGCCGCCACCGGCTGGAGCGCACCTCGTGTCGCGCGGCGCATGGTCGAACTCGTCGAATCCGATGTGCTGTACTTCGATCTCGACTTCGCCTTGGAACGCATGGGTTATGCGGTGCGCGCGGCGATCTGGCTGCGCGTCCGGCCCGCCGATCTCGCGGCGACCGGGGCTGCCATTGCGATGTTCCCCGAGGTCACCTATGTCGCGGCGACCACAGGGCCGACCACGCTGACGGCTGCTCTGGTCTGCCGCGACACTCCGCATCTGTACCGCTTCGTCACCGAGCGGCTGGGCGGGCTCCCGGGGATCGTGGATATGGAGGTGACGCCGGCCCTGCGGACGTTCAAACAGGCGCAGGCGCTGATGGATACCGATCGAATCTCATTGCTGCGCTGAATAAATGGCCCGTCCCCGCTCCAGGAGCGGAGCGGGGACGGGCCGGTAGTCTGCCGTGCTCAGCCGACCAGCGCCGGTTCTGCGGGGGTGATCACGGGTTCTTGCGCGCGTGCCCGGCGGAACAGCGCGAACGCCGCCACACCGAAGGTCACCCCGACCGCTCCCGCCACCGTCACCGCGGTGTCGAGCCCATTCACGAAGTCGGACAGCGGCATTCGTCCCGCATCACCGGCGACATTCCGGAATACGGTGCCCAGCACCGCGACTCCCAGCGCGAGCCCCAGCTGCCGTGCCGTATTCACCGCACCGGCGGCGGTTCCGCCCTGCTGCGGCGAGACGGCCGCCATACCGGTCGACACCAGGGCCGGGGCATTGACGCCGATGCCCGCGCCGATCACCACGAAGCCGGGAACCATGGCGACCCAGGAGGATCCGGCGCCGATCAGGGTCAGCAGGCCGGAGCCCGCGCCGACCACGATCAGGCCCGCGCCGATGGTCCATTCCGGGCGCGCGTCGTGCAGTACGCGGCCGGTGAGCCCGGCGACCAGGAATGCGGTCGCGGCCATGGGCAGCATGGCCAGGCCCGCGTTCAACGGGGTCATGTGCAGCTGCTGCTGCAACCACAGCGACAGCAGCGGCATGGTCGCGAAGGCGGCGAAGGTCTGCCCCGAGGCGCTGAGCAGGGTGGCCCCCAGCGTCCGGTTGCGCAGCAGCGACAGCGGGAACATCGGTGCGGCGACGCAGGATTCGATGATCGCGAAGATCACCACGGCGGCCGCGCCGACCGCCAGCGCCAGCAGTGCGCCGCCATCGGTCCAGCCGTGTTCGCCGCCGCGGATGATGCCGAAGGTCACGCCCGCGGCAGCGAGGGTGAAGGCCAGCATGCCGGGCACATCCACATCACGACCCGGATGCCGCTGCGAGGCGGGAAACACCATGGCGGACAACACGATCGTCACCGCCGCGATGGGCAGGTTCACGAAGAAGATCCAGCGCCAGGACAGCAGATCGGTGAGCACGCCGCCGAGGACCACGCCGATTCCGGCCGCCGCGCCCGAGACCGCACCCCAGGTGCCGAAGGCGACACCACGATCACGCCCGGTATAGGTGGCGTGCAGCAGGGACAGCGTGGTCGCGAACATCGCCGCGCCGCCGACGCCCTGGAAGATGCGCGCGGCGACCAGCACCGGCGCGTTGTCGGCGATGCCGCAGATCAGTGAGGCGATCGCGAACAGCGCCAGTCCGGCGAGATAGACCTGCTTCGCACCCACCCGGTCGGCGAGCGAGCCGAGTGCCAGCAGCAGCGCGGCCAGCGCCAGCGCATAGCCGTCGACGATCCACTGCAGTCCGGACAGGCCGGTGCCGAGATCGGCGGACATGTCGGGCAGTGCCACATTCACGATGGTGACGTCTATCAGCAGCATCAAGGTGCCGAGGCACGCCGCGAACAGGGGTAGCCATTTCCGCACGGGAACCTCCAAGAAAGAACGAACGATTTCGTCCCCTAGTCTTGACTGAGGGTGGGATATCTACCTAGTCCCTGCCTGGAATCCGCTAGAATCCTCCTATGGAGAGTGAATACGTCGAAGATTCCGACATGCTGGATGTCCTCGACAAGCAGATCGTGCACGCGCTTACCGCCGATGCGCGGATCCCTTTCGCCAGGCTCGGCGCGATCCTGGACATCTCGGAGCAGACCGCCGCGCGACGGTATCGATCGCTGCGCCGCCGCGGCATGATTCACGTTTCCGGGCAGGTGAATTCGGTGCCGCTGGGGCACACCAAATGGCTGCTGCGGATCAGATCCACGCCCAGTCGCGCGCCGGTGCTGGCCGAAACACTGGCTCGGGTACCGGATCTCAGCTGGGTTTCCCTGCTCTCCACCGGCTACGAGGTGTTCTGTACCGGCCGGCCGCGCTCGGCCGAGCGCCGAGATGAACTGCTGCTGCGCCTGATTCCCCGTGTCAGCGATGTGCTCGAACTGAGTGTGCACGAATCGATGCGACAGTTTCCGCTCGCCGATGAGTGGCCCCGCTATGGGCGGCTGCTCAGTGCCCGGCAATTGAGCGAACTCGGTCCGCGGCCCAGCCTGTGGGAGCCCTCCGGGCCGGAATCGCCTGTGACACTCTCCCGCGAGGACGGGATCATGCTGACCATCCTCGGTCGCGACGGTCGCGCGCCCTATGCGCAGATCTCCGCCGCCACCGGGTGGAGCGCGACCCGGGTGGCGCGGCGCATGAGCGAGCTCGTCGAATCGGGGGTGCTGTACTTCGATCTCGACTTCGCCATGGGGGCAATGGGTTACAACGCCCGCGCGCTGCTGTGGATGCGGGTGCGCCCGGGGGATCTGGAGAAGGTGGGCCTCACCATCGCCGCGTATTCGGAGGTCGCCTTCCTCTCGGCGATCAGCGGGCCCGCGAATCTCTTCGCCTCGGTGGCCTGTCGCGATACCGCTCATCTCTATCGGTTCGTCACCGAGCGGCTGGGCTCGCTCGAGGGGATCGGCGATGTCGAGGTGACGCCCGCGCTACGGACCTACAAGCAGTCGCAGACGCTGCTCGACGTGCACCGCCCCGCCGTCGTGCCGTCACTATGAGGTGTCCACCCGATGACTTCGAGGTGAGATCCGCGTGTCGGGTGGCGCGTTGCTTGCGTCGAACACCTGTTCGTCTAAGCTCGGCGTCGGAACTTGTCGGTGCCGCCCTCTAACGTGGGCGCCAACCACAGAATGAGACTCACCCGTCGAGAAGGGGACCACGATGGCACCACAGGCATTCGATCGCGACAAGGCACTCGAGTTGGCATTGGCGCAGATTGAGAAGGGCTTCGGCAAGGGCGCCGTCATGCGCCTGGGCGATGAGACCCGCCAGCCCATCGCCGTGATTCCGACGGGATCCATTGCGCTGGATGTCGCGCTCGGCATCGGCGGTCTGCCGCGCGGCCGCATTGTCGAGGTCTACGGTCCGGAATCCTCCGGTAAGACCACCGTCGCCCTGCACGCGGTGGCGAACGCGCAGGCGCAGGGCGGTGTGGCGGCGTTCATCGACGCCGAGCACGCGCTCGATCCCGACTACGCCAAGAAGCTCGGCGTCGATACCGACGCACTGCTGGTCTCCCAGCCCGACACCGGTGAGCAGGCGCTGGAAATCGCCGACATGCTGGTCCGCTCCGGCGCCATCGACATCATCGTCATCGACTCGGTCGCCGCCCTGGTGCCGCGCGCCGAGATCGAGGGCGAAATGGGTGACAGCCACGTCGGTCTGCAGGCCCGCCTCATGAGCCAGGCCCTGCGCAAGATGACGGGCGCCCTGAACAATTCGGGCACCACCGCCATCTTCATCAACCAGCTGCGCGAGAAGATCGGCGTCATGTTCGGCTCGCCCGAGACCACCACCGGTGGTAAGGCGCTGAAGTTCTACGCCACCATCCGCCTGGACGTCCGCCGCATCGAGACCCTCAAGGACGGCACCGACGCGGTCGGTAACCGCACCCGCGTGAAGGTCGTCAAGAACAAGGTGGCCCCGCCGTTCAAGCAGGCCGAGTTCGACATCCTCTACGGCCACGGCATCTCCAAGGAGGGCTCGCTCATCGATATGGGTGTCGAGCACGGCTTCGTCCGCAAGTCCGGCTCCTGGTACACCTACGAGGGCGATCAGCTCGGCCAGGGCAAGGAGAACGCCCGTAAGTTCCTGCTCGAGAACACCGATGTGCGGGACGAGATCGAGAAGAAGATCAAGGAGAAGCTCGGCATCGGCGCAGTCGTCACCGCCGACGCCACCGAGGCCGCGGCCGACTTCTAGTCGATGACCGATCGGAACGCCTCCGGGTCCCGGCCCACGTCGCCGGGACCCGAAAGTTCCCGCCTCGACGCGGTGGAACGCCTGCGCCGCCAACTGGATTCACTGGCAGCCCGCGGCCGCACCCCCGCCTCGAAGCGCTACGACTCCGACCCCTGGGCCGCCTCCAGCCGCTGGACCGAGTCCGGCGCCCCCACCCAGCCCAGCACTCAGGAAGAGCCCGCCGCCCGAGAAGACTCCCGCATCCGCGAGGAGTTCTCCTCCCGCAGCGGGTCCGACTTCCGCGACGGCTCCGACTCGCGCAATAGGTCCGGGTCGCGCCGCGGATCCGGTTTTCGTGGCGAGCCTGAATCGCGCGGTGGATCAGAGTCGCACGGCGGGTCTGGTTTTCGTGACGAGTCTGAATCGCGCGGTGGATCAGAGTCGCACGGCGGGTCTGGTTTTCGTGACGAGTCTGAATCGCGCGGCGGATCAGAGTCGCACGGCGGGTCTGGTTTTCGTGACGGCTCCGGTTTTCGTGACGGCTCCGGGTCGCGCCGCGGATCCAAGTCTCGCGACGGGTTCGGTGACGAGGGTGGCTTGCGTGACGGATCTGGTGAAGAGGCCGGCGCTCGGAGAGGTTCGCGCTCGCGCGGCGCTCGTGCCGAGTCGGATTCCGACGGCGATTCCGAGGCCGGATTCGACTCCGAAGGGCAGTCGTCACAGCGTCGTTCGCCCGATGCCGGTCGGCATCGGCCGGAGGGGCAGCGAGAGGAAGCGCCGCCCACTTCGGGCGGTGCCGGCCGGTCCATTACCGACCCAGACTCCTACTTCGCGGATGATCGCCCACGCCGGCGTGGGCGATCCAGGAACTCGCGGGACACGGAAACCGGTACCGGCGAGGCGAATTCCGGCTTCTCCGACGACGCGGATTCCTCGCGTGACCGTCGCTCCCGCGGCGGGCGCGGCCGTCCCGGCGTTGTCGAACCGCTGCCCGGCGGCGGCACCGATGCGCAGGCGAAGGAAATCTGCCTGCGCCTACTCACCGACCGTGCCCGCAGCCGCTTCGAGCTGTCGGATCGCCTGGCCGCCAAGGGTTTCTCCGTCGAGGTGGCCAACCGCGCCCTCGACCGCCTCGCCGAAGTGGGCCTGGTAGACGACGCCGCCTTCGCCCAGCAGTGGGTCTACTCCCGCCACACCTACTCCGGCAAGGGCAAAAAAGTCCTCACCGAGGAACTCCGCCGCAAAGGCATAGCCCCCAACCTCATCGAAGAGTCCCTCTCCACCATCACCCCCGACGATGAGCGCACCCGAGCCACAGACCTGGTCACACGCAAAGCCCGCACCCTCCCCCCGGACCTGCCCCGCGACAAGGCCACCGCCCGCCTGGTAGGCATGCTGGCCCGCAAAGGCTACGACCCCTCCACCGCCTACTCGGTAGTCTCCGCCGAACTAGCCACATCCACCTTCCCCGACCCCCGCAGGCAGGAAAAGCCACGCCAACCAGCGAGGTCGAACCGCCCACAACCCCGCACCACCGATGATTCGGACGACGGCACCCACGACTCGGACCCATCGCCCGACCCCACCGCAACCGATCCGCCCTCCTCAGCAGACCAGGCCGCCGAAGACCAAGAGACCGCCACCGCCCTGATCCGCCGCAAAATCCGCTCCCTCCCCCCAAACCTCGACCGCGACAAAGCAACCCGCCGCCTGGTAGCCCTACTAGCCCGCCGCGGCTACAGCCCCTCCACCGCCTACTCCGTAGTAAAACAAGAGCTCGCAGCCGCCAACTTCGTGTAGCCAAATTCCGCGAGAGCCACTGGCAGTCGGAACCAAGCAGCGCGTGACCATCCCCACCCCGCAAACCTCACGCCACCAGCAACGCGCGCACTCCCGGCGTCGGCCCTCTCTCATCGAGCAGGAACTGACGGCAGAGTCTTCTCGCACAACGCCGCCACCAGTTCCTAATGATCTTGACCATCGAAAGGGCTCTCACGGTGGCCTTCCACGGCGTGTCGCCGCCACCAGTGCCCTCTCGATGCAATGGGCGACTGTGTGTGGCTAATTCTGTTGTGGTGCGGCTGGATTCTATATATGAGTGGGTTGTGCAGCAGTTGCTAAGGCTGGCGGGGGTCGTGCTCGGTGCGGGGGCGACGTTCGTGGTGACGATGATGAACGAGCGGGCGAAGTGGCGGAGGGGGCAGGACACTCGGTGGGATGACAAGCGGCTTGCCGCCTACAGCGAGTACGCGAATTCGCTGAAACAGTATGTGCAGGTTTCGTATCGACTGGCAGCAGCGCGCGATTACCCTGCGGTGGCGCTGCCGATCGATATCGATACGGGTATGCGGCTATTGGCTGAGGCGGAAGCGGACAAGACCATCAAGTGGGAAACCGTTCTGCTGCTGGGGTCTCCAGAGGCGGTGGCTGCGGCACGCAGTTGGAACCGGGCGGCATGGGAGCTCGGCTGGCCGGCGCGGGGGCATGCCATCGAGCATGCGGAAACGTTCGCCTGTACTCCGAAATGGGGCGTGGCTGCCCCCGGCTGTTGCTGAGGAAACGGCTTGATGGGTGGACGATGCGGCGCCAGGATTGCCCACGTGGTTGATGATTTGGCAGCGGCGTTCGGGGCGTATCCCCGCAGGGCGGTGCTGGATCGGTGCCCGCACTGTGGGCCGCCGGTTCGGGTGGATGAGTGTGATCTGTTCTGGCTCAGCATCAAGCTCGGCAATACGGTGGGTGGGCGTGAGGATGTGAAGGCGCTGCTACCGATGTTGTTCGAGCGATTGATTACCTCGGATGAGCTGGATGCCGGGATTGTTTTGGGGAAGTTGGGGCAGGAGCAGTGGGGGAGTTGGCCGTTGGGGGAGCAGCGGGCGGTTGAAGAGTTTCTGGATGCGGTGTGGCATCGGGTGCTGGGTGAGTTTCTGGCTCGGGTCGGAGTGTTCACGGGCGCACGGGAGTTCCTCGATGGGGTGGCGTCAGCGGGGATCGGCCCGGCGCGGTATCTGGTCGCGTGGGAGAACATTGCAGGTCGCTCGGCGGACCGCCATCTGGCCGCGCTGGTGAACGAGATGGTTCGGATGTCGGACTCGAAGGATGCGATAGCCGCGTGGGTCCGGCGAGAAGCTGTGCGGGAGAGGTTGTTCCGGGCCTACGAGCGCGATCACGCGGCTGCTTGGGCGGATTACTTCGCGCGAGCGTATGACCTCGCGTGCCTGTTGTGAAGCGTGGCGCTGCGGCAGGGTGGTGAAAGCTGGCGGCTCAGTGGACTATTCGGCCGCGGAGACGGGTGGGGGCGGGGCCACGACGGGGGTGGCGGGTGCCGGCTGGGCTCACGGGGCGAGGTGTGGCCGACCGGGGGAGGGGGAGGCGGGAGGGCGCGGGCTCGCGGCGGAGGGCGTGGGCCAGGCGGGTGCGGGCGTCTTGCATCAGGAGGGTGCCCAGGGCTGCGGCGAGGGCGGTGCAGAGGGCTGCGAGGGGGGTGAGGACCGCGACCGTGATCAGGCCGAGGAGGAATTGTCTTCGGGCTCTGTCCTCTTCGCTCATATAGAGCAGTATGCGAGGAAGGATTGCCGGTTGTCCGAGGCTCGGGGACATTGGCCCCAACTCGAAAGCTGAGGTGAGCTGCACGAGTGAACGCGAACGGTCATTCGGGGGGAACGAGATGTGCCCCAGCCCGGGAATTGCATTCCGTCCCGGGCTGGGGCGACAGGAACTACGGGCGGGGTGCGCCGGTCAGGTTCATACCCGGGGCGCCGGTGGTGATGTTGGCGCTCACTACGGTCGATCCGCGTTTGCGGGTGCGCAGCCAGCGTTCGAGTTGGGTGGCTACGACGCTGAGGGTGTAGTTCAGGGTGATCATGATGGCGGCGATCACCAGCAGTGAGGGGACGGTGTTCTGTTCGGCGGCGCCGAGTTGTTTGCCGGCGCGGACTACCTCGACGAAGGTGATCTGGTAGCCCAGTGCCGAATCCTTCAGTGCCACCACCATTTGCGAGACCAGGGCGGGCAGCATGGCGGTAATGGCCTGTGGGAGCAGGATGACGCGCATGACCTGGTTCTTGCGCAGGCCGAGCGCGACTGCCGCCTCGGACTGCCCCTTCGGCAGTGAGCGAATGCCCGAGCGCACGATCTCGGCGATGACCGATCCGTTGTAGATGGTCAGCGCGGTCACCACCGCCGCCAGCGCCAGCTGATCGGAGGGGAAGAGGTTCTTGGTCGAGAACAGGGCGAACAGGAAGATCATCAGGATCAGCACGGGGATGGCCCGCGCGACCTCGACCACCGCGCCCGCGACCACCCGCACGATCCGATGCTCGGACAGTCGCAGAATGCCGAACACCATGCCGATCACCAGCGCGAAGACGATCGACAGCACCGCCGCCTCGATGGTCCCGCGCAGACCCGGCAGCAGATACGTGGACCAGATCTGCCCGTCCAGGAACGGTTTCCACTTGGCGGCCTCGAACTGACCCTTGCTGTCGAGGGCGTGCAGCACGAACCAGGCGGCCGCGGCCAGCACCACCACCACGCCGACCGAGTACAGCCGGTAGCGCAGCCGAGCCTTGGGCCCCGGGGCGTCGTAGAGGACCGAAGCCGAGCTCATCGGGCTACCTCGTATCGTTTGGCCAGCCAGCCGAAGAGCAGGCCGGTGGGCAGGGTGAGGACCACGAAGCCGAGCGCGAAGATCGCGCCGATGGCCAGCGGCGCGGCCTCGTTCTCGTTCATGGTGTCCATGAGCAGTGCGGCCTCACCGACGCCGATCACCGATGCGACGGTCGAGTTCTTGGTGAGCGCGATGAACACACTCCCCAGCGGCGCGATGACGGCCCGAAAAGCCTGCGGCAGCACCACGAGTCGCAGATTCTGCAGGAAGGTGAAGCCCAGCGAGCGCCCCGCCTCCGACTGCCCCAGCGATACCGTATTGATGCCCGCGCGCAGCGATTCACAGACGAAAGCCGCTGTGTACACACTCAATCCGAGAACGGCGAACCGGAAGTTGTTTTCCGCCAGATCATTAGGCCCGGCAGGCGCCAGCTTCACGCCGAGCGTGGTGTACAGCCCGATCGAGCAGAAGATGATGATCAGCGTCAGCGGCGTATTGCGAAAGGTGTTCACGTACGCGGTGCCGAGCCAGCGCGCGACCGGTATCGGCGACACTCGCATGGCGGCGATAATCGTGCCGAGAATCAGCGCCAGCACCGCAGAATACGCCGTCAGTTTGATGGTCACCCAGAACGAATCCAGCAGCTGGGTCTGATATTTCGAGATCAAGTCGAACACGGCGTCCGCGCCCCTCCGATCGCAGTAACTCTGAGTGCAGTAACTACTGAAAGCCGAAGCGTGCCGGGCGAATCAACGCCCGGCACGCGATATCAACTCAGTACCGATCGACCTGCGGCGGCGCGGGAACCTGGAATCCGGTTCCGGCGAAGTTCTTTTCGAGCGCGGCCTTCCACGCACCGGTGGAGATCATGGCGTCGATGGCGTCATTGATCTTGGTGCGCGATTCGGTATCGCCCTTCTTGACGCCGATGCCGTACTTCTCGACGGTGAACGGCGCGCCGACCACCTTCAGCGCACCCGGATTCTGCGCCGCATAACCGCGCAGAATCACATCATCGGTGGTGACAGCGTCGACCGAGCCGGACTTGAGCGCCTCCACACACAGCGAGTACGTGTCGTACTCCTGCAGCTGAACTTCCTTGGCATACTTGTCCTTCACGTTCTGCGCGGGAGTCGAGCCCTTCACCGAGCACAGCTTCTTATTGCCGTTCAGCGAATCCGCACCGGTGATATCGGTATTGTCCGAACGCACCAGCAGCGACTGCCCGGTCAGCAGGTAGGGCCCCGCGAAATCGACCTTCTCCTTGCGCGTATCGGTGATCGAGTAGGTGGCGGCGATGAAATCGACCTGCCCGTTCTGGATCAGCGTCTCGCGCTGCGCGGACGGCGCCTCCTTGAACGTGATGTTCTCCGGCTTCACGCCCATCTTGTCGGCCACGAACTTGGCCACATCCACATCGAAGCCGCTGAACGAGCCGTCCTTATTGTGCAGGCCCAGACCCGGCTGATCGTATTTGATTCCGACGGTGAGCTTTCCGTCGGCGGCGTGCTGGCTCGCGGTCTTATCGCTGCCGCCACCACATCCGGTGGCGACGACCGCCAGGGCAACCGCCCCGGCGGCAACCTTGAGCACGTTATTGAGCCTCATCGAAAATCCTATTCTGTAGGGAGAGCAGGTCAGTGGCTGAGGATCTTGCCGAGGAAATCCCTGGCGCGTTCCGATTTCGGTGCGGTGAAGAATGATTCGGGCTCGGTGTCCTCGACGATCTGCCCGTCGGCCATGAACAGCACGCGATTGCCGGCCCGGCGCGCGAACCCCATCTCATGGGTGACCACCACCATGGTCATGCCGTCCTTGGCGAGCTGCACCATCACATCGAGGACCTCCGACACCATTTCCGGGTCGAGTGCGGAGGTCGGCTCGTCGAACAGCATCACCTTCGGATCCATGGCGAGCGCCCGCGCGATGGCGACACGCTGCTGCTGTCCACCCGACAGCTGCGCCGGATACTTGTCCGCCTGTTCGGCAATGCCCACGCGCTCCAGCAATTCCATGGCGCGGGCGCGCGCGGTCGTCTTGTCCAGGCCGCGCACCTTCACGGGCGCGAGCATGACGTTTTCGACAATCGTCTTGTGCGCGAACAGATTGAAGGACTGGAACACCATGCCGACATCGGCGCGCAGTTTGGCCAGGGCCTTGCCCTCATCGGGCAGCCGCACCCCGTCGATGGCGACCTCACCCGAGTCGATCGTCTCCAATCGATTGATGGTGCGGCACAGGGTCGACTTGCCGGAGCCGGAGGGTCCCACCACGATCACGACCTGCCCGGCGGGCACTTCGAGATTGATGTCACGCAGCACGTGCAGCGAGCCGAAGTGCTTGTCCACACTCCGCATCGAAATCATCGGCGCGGACTTGCTGACGGATACAGGCGCGTCGGTCATGAATTGTGACCTTAGAGGCACTGTGCCCGAAATGCTCGTCTTTGGTTCCCGCATCGGTACCTTGCGCCGAGTCGACACCCGCCCGTAACCCTGGCTGGGCAGCGATTACCCTGGTTGGGTGAATTCGTTGGGGCAGGTTTCAGCACGTGGCGCGGTAGCCGAGCGCGATGGCGAGCAGGAAGCGCGAACCTATGAGGTGCGCACGCACGGCTGCCAGATGAACGTGCACGATTCCGAACGCCTCTCCGGATTGCTCGAAGACGCCGGATATGTGCAGGCCAACCCCGGCGTGATCGCGGATCTGGTGGTGTTCAACACCTGCGCGGTGCGCGAGAACGCCGACAATAAGCTGTACGGCACGCTCAGTCATCTCGCGCCGATCAAGGCCGAGCGCCCCGGTATGCAGATCGCGGTCGGCGGCTGCCTCGCCCAGAAGGACCGCGACACCGTCGTCAAGAAGGCGCCGTACGTGGACGTGGTGTTCGGCACCCACAACATCGGCTCGCTGCCGGTGCTGCTGGAGCGGGCCCGCCACAATGAAAAAGCCCAGGTCGAAATCATCGAATCCCTGGAGGCCTTCCCCTCGACCCTGCCCGCCAAGCGCGAATCCGCGTACGCCGGCTGGGTGTCGATCTCGGTGGGCTGCAACAACACCTGCACCTTCTGCATCGTCCCGGCCCTGCGCGGCAAGGAGGTCGACCGCCGCCCCGGTGATGTGCTCGCCGAGGTGCAGGCGCTGGTCGACCAGGGTGTGCTCGAGGTGACCCTGCTGGGTCAGAACGTCAATTCCTACGGCGTCTCCTTCGCCGACCCGACGCAGGAGCGCGACCGCGGCGCCTTCGCCAAACTGCTGCGCGCCTGCGGCAGCATCGAGGGCCTGGAGCGCGTGCGCTTCACCTCCCCGCATCCGGCCGAATTCACCGATGACGTCATCGAGGCCATGGCCGCCACCCCGAATGTCTGCCCGCAGCTGCACATGCCGCTGCAATCGGGCTCCGACCGGGTGCTCAAGGCCATGAAGCGGTCGTACCGCAGCGCCAAATTCCTCGGCATCATCGACAAGGTGCGCGCCGCCATGCCGCACGCCGCCATCACCACCGACATCATTGTCGGCTTCCCCGGCGAGACCGAGGAGGATTTCCAGGCGACGCTGGATGTGGTGCGGCAGGCGCGGTTCACCAGCGCCTTCACCTTCCAGTACTCCATCCGCCCCGGCACTCCCGCCGCGGATATGCCCGATCAGCTGCCGAAGGAAGTCGTGCAGGAGCGCTATATTCGACTCATCGAACTGCAGGAGCAGGTCTCCCTCGAAGGCAATCAGGCGGTGGTCGGCACCACGGTGGAACTGCTGGTCGCCGAGGGCGCGGGCAAGAAGAACGCGGCAACCGCGCGCATGAGCGGCCGCGCGCGGGACGGCCGCCTGGTGCACTTCCGCCCGACGGCGGATCTGCCCGCGGGCTCGGAGATTCGCCCCGGCGACATCATCACCGTCGAGATCACCGGTGCCGCCCCGCACCATCTGATCGCCGATGCCCCCGTGCAGACGCACCGTCGCACCCGCGCCGGTGACGCGCACGAGCTGGGCATCACCCCGAAGACCGCACCCATCGGCGTCGGCCTCGGCCTGCCGCAGATCGGCGCGCCGATCGTGGTGGAAACCGCCGCGGCGGGCTGCGGTTCCGAGTGCGGCGCCTGACGGGTCGAGTGCGGTCGGTGCTCCACAATCACGCGGCCGATCGGCAGCGCCCGGCGATCAATCCGACACCGCGTAGTAGGGCGGATCGGTGCGGGAGCATGATGGGTCGACACCCCTCCAGGACGACTCAGGATCACAGCGTATGACCGAGCAGCAGCCCACCGGCCCCGACGAGGCTCGCGAGCCGAGCGACGCGCGACCGGAAGATCAAGCCGCACAGCCTGATTCGGCGTCGACACCGGCGCCCGAAGCGAACGAGGAGAGCATGAAGTCGGCCGAGAACAGTCAGGACTTCGAGCAGTTCCGGGACGACCTGGAAGCGGTCGAGCGCAAGATCGCGGGGGAGATCGATCCGGGCGTGCGCGCCATGGTGGTCGCCGGTGCGGTGTTCGTGCTGCTGCTCTCGATGGTGCTGCCGCATGCCGGTCATGCCCGCGGCTTCGACGTCATCATGTACGACGCCGCCGCCAAGGCCGAGCACATCGGACTGCCGTCCCGCGTCTTCGAATGGTTCGTGCTGGTCTTCGGCATCGGCTTCTCACTGCTCGCCCTGATGACCCGCCGCTGGGCGCTGGCCTGGATCGCGGTCGCCGGGTCCGCTGTCGGCAGTGTGTTCGGCGTCTTCTCCATCTGGCATCGCAACACCCCCGGCCTGAACAACTATCACGGTGCGGGACCCGGCTTCGGCCTGATCCTGTCCGCCGTCGCCATTGTGGTGCTGACCTTCCACTGGGTGCGCGTGGTGTGGGGCCGCACGTCCGTGCACCTCGCCGCCGAGGAGCAGCGCCGCCTGGCCGCCGCGGCCGCCGAGGAAGCCAGTCGCCGCCGCCTGTTCGGCGAATAAGCGAAGACAAGGCCCGGCGGTCACCGAATTCGGTGACCGCCGGGCCTTTTTCGTGCGCTGTTCAGTTTTCGCGTGCTTCTCAGCGTGGCTCGGCCATGGTTTTCGGCCGATACGCCAGACCGGCGAACATGGCCGCGATGCCGACGACCACCATGTAGATCCAGCCCGCCCGGAATTCCCCCAGGGTCCGCTGCGTGCCCTCGCCGAGTATCGCCATCAGAATCGCGACGCCGAGCGCCGAAGCGGTCTGACGCGCCATCATGAGGGTTCCCGAGCCCAGCGAGATCTGATCGGCGGGCAGCAGCGCCGCGGATCCGAACAGCGGGGGCTGCAGCAGTGCGGTACTGGCTCCGGCGAGCACACTGCCGGGCAGTATGACCAGCGCATACGAATCGGTGAACCCACTGCTCACCGCCCACCACGCGCAGCCCACCGCCAGGCTCGCACCACCGAGCGCAGCCGAGGCGCGCGCACCGACCAGGGCGACGAAGCGCCCGGAGAACGGTGAGAGCAGCAGGCAGCTGATCGGCATGGGCGCGACGCCGAGGCTCGACGCCAGCACCGAATAGTGCCAGTGCTCGGTCAGGAACAGCGTCGCCTCCAGAATCATGGCGGCGAAGGCCAGGTAGTAGCAGAACACTCCGAAGGTGGCGGTGCGGAAGAGCTTGTGCCGCAGGACGACCGGACTCACCACCGGATCCGGATGGTGCTGCACGTGCCAGGCGAACCAGCCCGTCAGCACGACGGCGGCAGCCAGGCAGCCGAGCGTGGCCGGACCGGTGTACCCCCAGGTGGAGGCCTGTACGAATACCGTCGTGAAGCCTGCGGTCGCACCGAGAATCAGCAGCGCGCCGAGCAGATCCAGCCGCCGCTTCGCATGCAGCTTGATATCGGGCAGCACCACAATGCCGAGAATGAAGGCCGCCAGCGTGAACGGCACATTCAGGAAGAAGATCCACCGCCACCCGGCCTGCAGGAGCAGTCCGCCCAGCACCGGTCCGCTGGCCGCGCCGGCGGCGGCAATGGCGGTCCAGATGCCCATGACGGTGGCGTGTTCCCGGCGCGGGAAGCTGGGCAGCACCAGCCCCAACCCGGTTGGCACCAGCAGTGCCGCCGCCGCGGCCTGCACCACCCGTGCCGCGATGAGCGTCCCCAGCGTCGGGGCGACACCGCAGGCGATCGAGGCCAGGCCGAAAAGCGCTATGCCGATGAGGAATCCGCGCTTGCGGCCGGTGTCGTCGGCCAGTCGCCCGGCCGGTACGAGCAGCGCCGCCATGACGATGGTGTACGCGTTCAGCGTCCACGACACCGCGCTGGTGGAGGTCCCGAAGGTCGCCTGCAGGGTCGGGAAGGCGACGGTCACCGCGAAAAGATCGAGAATGGCGAGGAATTGGGCAATGCCGGCGATGGCCAGGATCTGCCACCGCCGGGGGTTCGGCGGATCCTGCGACTGCTGCCGCAGCGCTGCTTCCCGTTCGGTCGTTGTCGTCATGATTCGACTATGCGACCTGGGGATTCCGGCGAACAGTGGCAGGAATGCCATGATGCGCTAGGATTCTGACATGGACCAGAACGGCTCCGGAACCCGTACCGACCCCGGCACACTCGCGGTCGCCGTCGCGCCGGGCATGCCGATTTTCGAGGTCGCCATTCCCTATCAGGTGTTCTACGAGCCGCCGCTGGGCGTCGATCCGGACTCCTGGTATCGCTTCCAGCTCTGCGGGCCGCGCGGCGCCCGGTCGGCGGAACTGCGAGATCCGTTCGTGGCGTTGACCGATCACGATTACGACGATCTGGTCCGCGCGGATACCGTCATCGTCCCGTCCGTGCCGAATGTGCGCGAAGACCCGCCCGCCGATCTGGTGGACGCCGTTCGCGCGGCCTACGAGTCCGGCGCCCGCGTCGCCTCGCTGTGCACCGGAGCGTTCGTCCTGGCGGCCGCGGGGCTGCTCGACGGTCGTCGCATGACCACGCACTGGCGGCATATCAGCGCGCTCTCCGAACGCTTTCCACACCTCGAGGTCGATCCGTCGGTGCTCTATATCGACGATGGCCGCATTCTCACCAGTGCGGGCACCATGGCGGGAATGGACCTGTGCATCCACCTGATTCGCAAGGATCTGGGTTCGGGGGCGGCCAATGCCGCCGCCCGCTATCTGGTGGTGCCGCCGCACCGGGCGGGCGGGCAAGCGCAGTATCTGGAATCGCCGGTGCCGGTGTATCCCGACGACAGCGGTCTGTCGGCCACGCTGCAGTGGGCCATTCACCGCCTGGATCAGCCGCTCACCGTCTCGGATCTGGCCCGGCACGCCAATACCAGCGAACGCACGCTCGCCCGCCGCTTCCATGCCGAACTGGGCGGCACCCCGCTGCAGTGGCTGCTCACCCAGCGGCTGATCCGGGCGCGGGAACTGCTGGAGGCCAGCGATTTTCCCGTCGACGCCGTGGCCGAACGCTGCGGTCTCGGCACCGCCGCCAACCTGCGCGCGCACTTCGGCCGCGAGGTGGGCGTCTCACCGAGCGAGTACCGCCGCTCTCATCGCGCCAGCAGGCATGAGGTCGTCACCGGTTGAGATCGGCTGTGTCGCTGTAGGAATCGGCCAGGATGTAATCGGCCAGCAGTCCGTACCTGTCGGGTTCGATGCCGTCATCGAGCGGGACCGCCACGGCGACCGTGCCCTCCTCCTCGCCGACGAACAGGGCCGGATCATTGCAGTCCGCGAACCCGATGGCATCCAGACCCGCCTGCGCCGCTCCACCGCACCAACCATGATCGGCGACAACAAGATCCGGCATCTGCGCACCGGTGTGCGCCAGCTCCGCGAGCACGATCTGCACCGGCTCGGCCGAGTGCGTATGGATCGGCCCGCCCGGATCGTGCAGTGTCGCGACCCCCAGGAAGAAGTCCACCTCCAGCCGCTGAATTCCGTACCGCGTCTCACCGTCGTAGCCGAGTCCCGCACCGGCATTCACGACCGTGCCGCCCGCCTCCTCCAGCGCCGCGGCCAGCAGTTGATAGAACGGCCCCAGCGTGCGCGGATGCCCGGTGGCGAACAGCACCCGCTGCCGATCCCGCAGTGCCACCCGGAATCTCGCGGCATACCGGTCCAGCGCCGCGGCCGTCCGCTCCGGATCGATGGTGTCCACCCCCCGCCGGAAATTCAGCCGCGGACTCACCCCCACCTTCCGTGCCATCAACTCCAGCACCGCATCCGCACTCCACTGCGGCCCCGGATCCAGCCCGAACAAATAATCCGGATCCCGATGTGCCAGCAGCAGATAATGCAGCAGATTGTTCTCCCGAGGCGTGGCCACCCGCCCCGCCATTCCGGTCGCCAGCAGATGCGCGATAAGTGCTTCCCGGTTCGGTGCCATCCCGCGAGCCTAACGCCGCTCCCCACCCAGCGCTGGTTTCATCTGCCCCCCAAGGGAATCCACCCCTCCGGACAAAACAGCGCATCGCCCCGCCGCACAGCGGTGGTTACCGCTGTGCGATATGGACGAGCGCTGTTCGATCAGCTGAAGCCGACGGGAATGGCCTGGGACAACCGATTCGGTTGTCCCAGGCCATTCCCCGTACCTGTGCTCAGCGCTGGCTGACGGCGCCTTCGGCGGCTTCGGCCCATTCGCGCCACTGCTTGGCCTGTTCGAGGGCCTTTTCGGCATCGCGGGTCTTGCCTGCGGCCTGGGCTTTTGCGGCCTGTTCCTCGAATTGGGCTACGCGCTCGCGGAACTGGGCGGCGCGGGCCATGGCTTCGGGATCGGAGCGGCGCCACTGGGCGTCCACGGCGTCGCGGACGCGCTTTTCGACGGCGCGCAGGCGGGCCTCGAGGTCGTGGATGCGCTCGCGCGGGACCTTGCCGATGGCGTCCCACTTCTCCTGCAGATCGCGCAGGGAGGCGCGGGCGGCGTCCAGATGTGTTTCGGGATCGAGCCTTTCGTAATGCAGCAGCAGCTCTTCCTTGGCTGTCGCATTGTCCTCGAATTCGGCGTCCCGCTCGGAGGCGGCGGAATTGCGGGCCGCGAAGAACACGTCCTGTGCCGCCTTGAAGCGCTTCCACAGCTGCTCGTCCGCCTCGCGGGGGGCGCGGCCTGCGGCCTTCCACTCGGCCAGCAGATCCCGGAAGACGGCGGCGGTGCCGGCCCAGTCGGTGGAGCTGGAGAGCTCCTCGGCCCGCACGCACAGCCCTTCCTTGTGGGTCTTGGCGGACGCGCGCTCACGATCGAGTTCGGCGAAGTGCGCACCCCGGCGGCGGTTGAACGCCTCGCGAGCCTTGGAGAAGCGCCGCCACAGCGCATCGTCGACCTTGCGATCCACGCCGCGAATGGTCTTCCACTCGTCGAGGATCTCGCGCAGCCGGTCGCCCGCGACCTTCCACTGGGTGGATTCGGCGGCGATCTGCTCGGCTTCGGCCGCCAGCGCCTCTTTGCGCTCGGTTTGCTCGTGCCGGGAGCGGTCCTTCTCCTCCTTGGCATGTGCGGCGGCCTCGTCGGAGTGCTCGATAATGGCCTGCAGGCGGGTGGTGAGCCCATCGATATCACCGATGACGGCCGCGGTCGGCAATGTTTCGGCAAGCGCGGTGGCGGCGGCCTTGGTCTTACGGGCGTCGGTGCCGGCGGCGAGCCGGGCCTCCAGCAGCGCCACCTCGGTGGCGATATCGTCGAAGCGGCGGCCGAAGTGGGCCAGGCCCTCGGCGGTATCGCCGGCCTGCCACGAGCCGACAACCCGCTCGCCCTCGATGGTCTTGACCCAGGCGGTGCCGTCCTCGTCGACCCGTCCCCACTGGCTGGGGTCACTCACGGCGGGCACCACCACCGGATGCGGATGCGGTGTCGCCGCGCCGGGAGCGGCCTTGACGGCGTGTGGTTTCGGGGCTTCCGGTTTGCGCGGCCCGGGCCCCGGACGGGGACCGGCGACGGTGGCCGGTGACGGTCGAGCGGCGGCGCCGGGCACAGGCGTCGGGGCCGACTCCGGTTGGGTAGCCTTTTCGTTTCCGCTGTTCTCGGTCATCGCTCCTCGTCCCTGCCGCGCGTCACGGCTGCCTGGTTACGCCCTAGCTCATCTGTCTAACTCAACCCATTCAACCAGGCTGGGGTGCGAAATGCTGTCTTTGAGGCCACCTGGGTGGCGCGGCGACCCGGGCGGGGTGGGGCTGGTGAGGCACGGTAGCGCTACGGTTGACGGCGTGTTCTGTGTTGCGTCGCTGGTTCCCTCACCGCCCGCCCTGGTACCCGAACTCGGGGGCGCGGCGGGCGCAGCGGCCGACGGCGAACCAGCTGTGCTGCGCAGGGCTGTTTTGTCCGCTGCCGGCGCGCTTGCCGAGCAGGTCTCGCGCTGGATCGTGGTCGGTGCGGCCGAGTCCGATCTGGTGCTGGGCCCGGAGACGGCGGGCACGTTCCGGGGCTACGGCGTCGATGTACGGGTGGGTTTGTCAAGGGCCGTGGCATCTACGACAGCGGATCCGGCGCTGCCGCTGCCGATGCTGATCGGTGGCTGGCTCCGCGCACAGGTCGCTCCGGAGGTCTCGGCGCAGGCCCGCCTGATAGCCGCCGACAGCACTGCGGCGGAGTGCGTGGCGTTCGGCGCCCGATTGCGCGCCGAGCTCGATGCCGAGACCGACCGGTATGGCGTCCTGGTCGTCGGCGACGGTGCGGCAACCATGTCCACCAAAGCCCCCCGATACCTCGATGCCCGCGCGGAAGCGGTGCAGGCGGATATCGATCGAGCCCTCACGGCGGGGGACCGGGCCGCACTGGCCGCCCTCGACCCGCGACTGTGCGCGGAACTGGATGTGTCCGGCCGCCCCGCCTACCAGATCCTGGCCGGGCTCTTCAGTGCGGACGACACCGATCCGAAGGTCGAAACCCGCTATGCCGCAGCCCCGTTCGGCGTCGCGTACCACGTGAGCGTCTGGTACCCGGGCGGCGCCGCATGATCACCCCCATCGCGGTCGTCGGCCCCACCGCCACCGGAAAATCCGATCTGGCACTGGATCTGGCCGAGCGACTACACGGCGAAATCGTGAATATCGACGCCATGCAGCTGTATCGGGGTATGGATGTCGGCACCGCGAAACTGCCGGTCGCGGAACGCCGCGGCATCGCGCACCACCAGCTGGATGTTCTCGATATCACCGAGACCGCGACGGTCGCCGCCTATCAGACCGCGGCGCGCGCGGATGTCGAGGCGATTATGGCGCGCGGCCACACACCGGTCATCGTCGGTGGTTCGATGATGTACGTGCAAGCGCTACTGGATGATTGGGACTTCCCGGCCACCGACCCGTCGGTTCGCGCCAAATGGGAAGCCCTGCTGGACGAGCGCGGCGTGGTGGTCGTGCACGAAGCGCTGCGGGCCGCGGATCCGGTCGCCGCCGCCACCATTCTCCCCACCGACGGCCGCCGCATGGTGCGCGCCCTCGAGGTGGTCGAACTGACCGGCAAACCCTTCGCCGCCTCCGCCCCGCAGATCGGTGAACCCCGATGGGGCGCCGTCATTCTGGGCGTGGACCGCGAGACCGCCGAACTCGACGCACGCATCGAACTGCGCACCGCGGGCATGTTCGAATCCGGTTTGGTCGAGGAGGTGCACACCCTCATCGACCAGGGCCTGCGCGAAGGCCAGACCGCCCGCCGCGCAATCGGTTACGCACAAGTCCTGGACTACCTGGACAACGAATACGACCTGAACGAAGCACAGGAGCGCACCTTCATCGGTACCCGGCGCTATGTCCGGCGACAGCGCTCCTGGTTCCGCCGCGATACGCGGGTGCGATGGGTGAACGGCGCGGATCCCGATCTGGCGGTGACGGCACTGGCGCTCGTCGACTCCTCGACCGAGAAGGACGAACAGGAAGTGCGGTAAGTGACCCGTCGCGCGAACGCCCGCAATGCCTCGGTACAGGTGTGGCAGGCGTACCTGAACAATCGCGCCAGCCGACTTCGGGACAATCGGTTTCTGGTGCACGGTATGCGTCCGATCGCCCAGGCGCTCGAATGTCGTTGGCCGCTGGAGACTCTCGTCTACCGCCTGGGCGGCCCGGAGCCGTCGGCCTGGGCCCGGGAGGTGCTCGATTCCAGCGGTGTGCCGAGCGTCGGACTGGTGCCGGAGGTGATGTCCGAGCTGGCCGAACCCTCGCAGCAGGTGCCGGAACTGGTGGCGGTGGCCATCGCCCGGCGCATGGAGCTCGAGGATTTCGCGCCCGGCACACCCGATCACCCGCCGAATGTGGTGGTCATCGACCGCCCGGCCTCGCCCGCGCGCCTGGGTGGGCTCATTCGTTCGGCGGCGGCCTTCGGGGCGGGCGGTGTGATCGTCACCGGTTCGGGCGCGGACCATTACGATCCGCGCAGCGTGCAGGCGTCCGCCGGAGCTCTTTTCGCGGTGCCCGTGCTGCGCGCCTCCGGACCTGCGCAGGTGCTCGCCTTCCGGGACCGGCAGCGCCGCCGCGGTATCGCCACCCGTATCGTCGGCAGTGACGATCACGGCGGAATCGCCCTCGACGAGCTCGCATTCGACGGCGGGACCGTACTGGTCCTCGGCGATGAGAGCGAGACGCTCGGCTCCGCCTGGCAGCAGGCGTGTGACGAGCTGGTGTGCATTCCGTCCGACGGCACGCTCGGTGCGCCGTCGGCGGCGGCGGTGGCGCTGTACGAAATTTCCCGGCAGCGCCGGGCGTTGCGGTGAAAACTTCGGGTCCGGGTGCGGACAACGGTGTGGGTGAGGACGACTGTGGGTGAGGACGGCATGGTGAACGAGAGCGCGGCTGATATCGAATTCAGCAAAGGACACGGCACCCAGAACGATTTTGTGGTGCTGCCGGATCCGGACGCGTGGCTGGAGCTGACCGAATCGCGTATCGCGGCCCTGTGCGATCGCCAGCGCGGTATCGGCGCGGACGGCGTGTTGCGCGTGGCGCGTGCGGGTGCGCTCTTCGAGAACGGCACCCTGCCGGTGCTGCCCGAGGGTGTGAGCGCGAGCGACTGGTTCATGGACTACCGCAATGCCGACGGCTCGATCGCCGAGATGTGCGGCAACGGCGTCCGTGTCTTCGCTCACTATCTGGTCGCCACCGGTCTCGAACAGCGCGAAGAGTTCGTGGTCGGCAGCCGCGCGGGCGCGCGCCCGGTGGTCGTGCACCACGCCGATCCCGTCCATGGTGAGGTCACCGTCGCCATGGGCACGGTCCGCGTGCTCGGTGAGTCGGCCGCCACCCTGGACGGCCGCGAATTCACAGGTCTCGGCATCGACGTCGGCAACCCGCACCTGGCCTGCGTGGATGCCACCCTCACGCACCAGGAACTGGGCGAACTCGACTTCACCCACGCCCCGTCCTTCGACCACACCCTCTTCCCGAAGGGCGTGAACGTGGAAATCCTCACCGCCCTCGGCGTCGCCTCCGACGGTCAGCGCGGTGTGGACATGCGCGTCTTCGAACGCGGCGTAGGCGAAACCCGTTCCTGCGGAACAGGAACCGTCGCCGCGGCCGCCGCCGCCCTGGCCCGCGACGGCTTCGACCTCGCCACCGACACCGGCCACGTCCAGGTCCACATCCCAGGCGGAACGGTCACCGTAGGAATCGAAAACGGCGCAGCCTGGCTCCGCGGCCCTTCAGTCCTCGTAGCCACGGGAACCATTGCCGCCAAGTGGTGGCAAGACGCGTAATCACGGGGGTGTGGGGGGCAGGCCCCCCACTCTCAGTCTCGCGGCGAGAATCGCCGTGAAATAACCGAATGCGCCATTCGGTTGGTCCGTGGGACCATGGAAGGCGTATGAGTAAACAAGAGACGTACGAGTTCACTCCCGCTGAGGAGAACACCGGCGACGCCGAGGCCGAGACCGGTTGGTCCGAGTCCGCATCGCCGACAGTCGGTGAGATGCAGCTCGACGAGCGCGCCGCATTGCGCCGCACCGCCGGGCTGTCCACCGAACTCGAGGATGTCACCGAGGTCGAGTACCGGCAGCTGCGCCTGGAGCGTGTGGTGCTGGTCGGCGTCTGGACCGAGGGCAGTACCGCCCAGGTCGACGCACGCATGGCCGAGCTGGCCGCCCTCGCCGAGACCGCCGGTTCGGAGGTGCTCGATTCGCTGATCCAGCGCCGCGATAAACCGGACAAGGCCACCTACATCGGCTCCGGCAAGACCGAGGAGCTGCGGGCCATGGTGCTCGAGACCGGCGCCGATACGGTCATCCTCGACGGTGAACTGAGCCCCGCGCAGCTGACCGCGCTGGAGAAGATCGTCAAGGTGAAGGTCATCGACCGCACCGCTCTGATTCTGGATATTTTCGCCCAGCACGCCACCTCCCGCGAGGGTAAGGCGCAGGTCGCGCTGGCGCAGATGCAGTACATGATGCCGCGACTGCGCGGCTGGGGTGAGTCCATGTCCCGGCAGGCCGGTGGTCGCGCCGGCGCCAATGGCGGTGTGGGTACCCGTGGTCCCGGTGAAACCAAGATCGAGACGGATCGCCAGCGCATTCGTGAGCGCATGGCCAAGCTGCGCCGCGAAATTCGTGAGATGAAGACCTCCCGCGATACCAAGCGGGCGCGCCGCATCGAGAGCGGCGTACCGCAGGTGGCCATTGTCGGCTACACCAATGCGGGCAAGTCGAGTCTGATGAACTCTCTCACCGGCGCCGGATTGCTGGTGCAGGACGCGCTCTTCGCGACCCTGGATCCGACCACCCGTCGCGCCGCGCTGGAAGACGGGCGTGAGGTCGTCTTCACCGATACCGTCGGTTTTGTGCGGCATCTGCCCACCCAGCTGGTCGAGGCCTTCCGCTCCACCCTCGAAGAGGTCACCGGCGCGGATCTGCTGCTGCATGTGGTGGACGGCTCCGATCCGCTGCCCGACGGGCAGATCAAGGCGGTGCGCGAGGTCATCACGGATGTGCTGCGCGACACCAAGACTCCCGCGCCGCGGGAACTGCTGGTGGTCAACAAGATCGACGCCCTGGAGCCGATGGAGCTGACCCAGCTGCGCGGCTGGCTGCCGGACGCGGTCTTCGTCTCCGCTCACACCGGCGAGGGTATCGAGACCCTACGCGCCCAGCTCGCCAATATCCTCGGCGGTCTGGATGTGGAGGTCAGCGTGCTGCTGCCCTACACCCGCGGTGATCTGCTCGCCCGCATTCACGCCGACGGCCGCATCATCAGCTCCGAGCACGTCGAGTCCGGAACCCGGGTCCGCGCCCGCGTGCCCCAGTTCCTGGCCGCTGTGCTCACAGAATTCGTTTCCGCCGGTACGGAGCCTGCTGAAATCGACTGAGCCGCAACGGATCCACTAGGGGTGGGCTCACCCGGCCGAGTCCCCTGCGGGGATTTTCGTTAGCATGCTGCTATCGAAATCTCTGCAGGGAGGGATGTCTTGTCTCGAAATGACGCTCGAGAATCCGAGGCTCAGGGGCTCACCGATGGGGCTCCGCTACATGTCGCGCTGACCGAGCTGGATCGGCGCGCGATCGAATTACTGGTGGCCCCGTCGCGGGCCTGGTTCAGCCCGCGCTTCTACGGCCTGGAGAATTTCCCGGCCGAGGGCCCGGTGCTGCTGGTCGGCAACCACACCCTGGCCGGCGGGACGGATGCGCCGGTGCTGGCGCACGAGATCCTCGTCAAGCATGACCGGCTGGTCCGCGGCCTCGCCGAGAATGTCCTCATCGATGTGCCGGTGCTGCGAGATGGCTTGCACCGCTTGGGAGTTGTGCGCGGCAATCGGCACAACTGCTACTCGCTGCTGGAGGCGGGCGAGGCGGTGGCGGTATTCCCCGGCGGTGGCCGGGAAGCCATGCGTGGCAAGGGGCAGAAGTACACACTCCTGTGGGAGGGCCGAACGGGCTTCGCGCGCATGGCAATCGAGACCGGGACGCCGATCGTGCCGATCGCCATGGTCGGCGGTGACGATATCTACGACATCGTCTTCGACGGCAACCATCCGGTCATGCGCCCGCTGCGCAAGGCGGTCACGGGCCTGGGGTTGCGCGCGAATCTGACGCCGCCGCTGATTCGCGGTCTCGGCCCGACACTGGTGCCCAAACCGGAGCGCTTCTACTACGCGCTGGGCACGCCGATCGATACCAGCCCGTGGCGCGATGCCCCGGATATCGAAGCCGCCGCGGTCGAACTGCAGGTGGTGACGCGCAAGGCGCTCGAGGGTGAGCTCGATTTCCTGCTCGCCGAGCGGTCCCGCGACCGCGGCCGTCATCTACTCGGCCGCACCCTCTCCGCCGTCGGTCTCTGACCGTTCAGGCCTGCTGAACCCGGCCGCTCGGGCCGCCCGGTAGTTTACCGGGGTTCATCTGCTTCGAGCCGCGACGTCAAAGGCGACTGTCGCAGTTCGAACCACTTTCCCGGGGTTCGAAGTTAACCCTGATTCGACTTTCTAGTACCGTATGGGCAGAGGCATGTGCCGATGTGGTCACTCAGGAGGTTGGCGTGGAACGCACTATTTTCGAACCTGAACACGATCTGTTCCGGGAGTCGTTCCGAAAGTTTCTCGATCAGCATGTCGCTGCCAACCACGAGCAGTGGGAGCACGACGGCATCGTCGATCGCACGGTCTGGCTGGAGGCCGGCAAGCAGGGCTTCCTGGGCATGGCCGTGCCCGAGGAGTACGGCGGCGGTGGCGTGAAGGACTTCCGCTACAACGCCGTCGTCACCGAAGAGGTCACCTACGGCCAGTACTCCGGGCTCGGCTTCGGCCTGCACAATGACGTGATCGCCCCCTACCTGCTGGAGCTCGCGAACGAGGAGCAGAAGCAGCGCTGGCTTCCCGGTTTCTGCTCCGGCGAGATCATTACCGCCATCGCCATGACCGAGCCCGGCACCGGCTCGGACCTGCAGGGCATCAAGACCCGCGCGGTCAAGGACGGCGACGACTGGATCCTCAACGGCTCCAAGACCTTCATCACCAATGGCATCAATGCCGATATCGTCATCGTGGTCGCCCAGACCGATCCGGCCAAGGGCGCCATGGGATTCTCACTGCTGGTGGTCGAGCGCGGTATGGCCGGTTTCGAGCGGGGCCGCAATCTGGACAAGATCGGCCTCAAGGCGCAGGACACCGCGGAACTCTCGTTCCAGGATGTGCGCGTTCCGGGGAAGAACCTGCTCGGCACCGAGGGTCAGGGTTTCATCCATCTCATGCAGAACCTCCCGCAGGAGCGGCTGTCCATCGCCGTCATGGCGGCAGCGGCCATGGAGGGCTCGCTGCGCGGCACCATCCAGTACGTGCGTGATCGCAAGGCGTTCGGCAAACCCATTGGCGCCCAGCAGAACACCCGCTTCGTCCTGGCCGAGCTGGCCACCAAGACCACGGCCGTCCGCGTCTTCGTCGACCGCTGCATCGAGCTGCTCAATCAGGAGAAGCTCACCGTGGAGGAGGCCGCCATGGCCAAGTACTGGAGCACCGAGGAACAGCTCGACCTCATCACCAAATGCCTGCAGCTGCACGGCGGCTACGGGTACATGCGGGAGTACCCGATCGCCAAGGCGTACATGGATGCCCGGGTGCAGACCATCTACGGCGGCACCACCGAGATCATGAAGGAGATCATCGGGCGCAGTCTGAAACTGGCCTGATAGGACCCGGTTTCGGCGCCCCGCGCCGAGCCTGCCGGAGCTTGGTTTTCCCGAGACCCTCGTTACTCCTTACGGAGTGGCGAGGGTCTCGGCATAATTGATTGCGGCGCAACGTTATCAAGGGTTGTGCCGGGGGTGGGCGGTCCGAAGGTCCGACCAAAGGAGTACCCGGGCAGCGACCTGCGGGCGATGCCCGGGGCCGCCGAATCGCGCAGAATCGCTGGGGTGGTTCGTTACCGCAAGCATTCTGTAGGGAAGTTCCCAGCCTTGACGGATTTGACGCACAGGTTCGGAGACGAGGGTAGCTCTAGCAACCCGAATCGTCCGTCACAGCGATGTGAGATCTGATCGACCTGGTGAAATGG
Organism: Nocardia sp. NBC_01327; assembly: GCF_035958815.1. Taxonomy (NCBI): domain Bacteria; kingdom Bacillati; phylum Actinomycetota; class Actinomycetes; order Mycobacteriales; family Nocardiaceae; genus Nocardia; species Nocardia sp. NBC_01327. The sequence goes on from NZ_CP108383.1 coordinate 3,120,691, forward strand.
AGAAGACAGTGCCCGCTACGTTTCCGAGATCAGTCGCCGTGGTTATGCCGGATGTCGCGCACGACTACAGCCGCCTCGGGTGGACGGTGGCCGCAACCGCCAATGGTTCCTGCCTGATCACCGATCAGGCGACAGCGGCAATCGAGGTCAGTGGTGTGCTGGCCGCGCGGGTGGGCCAGTTCCTGCGCGCGAACAAGCTGATCGGCCCGGTGATCGAGATGCCGGGGCCGCAGCGCCGCGAAATCCACCTGGTGGTCGGTATTGCCAAGGCGGCGAAGGCGATCGAAGCACTGCGCGCCGCCGGCGCCATCGTGTACACCGACGGCGCCGCGGTTCCGCTGCCTCCGGCCCGGTGGGCCAGCGGTTCGGTGCGCTGGCAGATTTCCCCGGACGAGGCCCGCTGGGTGCCGCCGGTGGTCGCGGTATCGGCCGCGGTGCGTGCGGCGGGCAGCATCGGCCGTGCGGCCGGCGGTGTCGGCAAGACGCGCCTGGTCGACATGGCCTGCTGAAACCATCTGCTTGAGACCCACTGCTTGAAACCCACTGCCGGAGGTCGGCTTCCGGAGATATCAGTGCAGGTAGGCCGCGCTCTGAGCGGCTACCAGATCCACCAGATCCCGCTGTGCGAGGTTGAAATCGAGCAGGTGCAGTCCCCAGGTGTCGTTCGGCAGGGCGGGCAGCAGTGCGGCGCCCGGTCCCGAGACCATCAGCACGTGCGGTCCGTCGCCGCCGGTGCACCGGGCGGTGAATCCGCCTGCCGCACTGCCCGCGACGCTGCCGTGGATCGGGGCCTCGAGATTGTCGTGCAGGGCGGCCGGATTGGTGCACAGCACCTCGTAACCGGGCCCGTACGGCAGACTCCCGCGGACGGCCGAATCATCGGGGACCTGCGGCGAAACACCGAAGCGAGTATCGGCCGGCGGCGTTTTCGAATAGGACGAATACGCGATGACGCAGCCGATCTGACCCGGGTCGGTGCACGCCGGAACGGACGTGAAATCGCCGCCCGCCGTCGCGCCCTTCCGGACCAGCACATTGCCGCCGAGCAGCACTGCCGAAACCAGGTGTGACTGCACGGGTTTGCCGTCGATTCGATTGTGGATCAGGGTCCGCAGCATCCTCGCGCCCTGCGAATGCCCGATGAGCACCACTCCGCGCCCGTTGTTGTGGTGCGCCAGATAGTCGTCCCAGGCGTTTTCGACGTCCTGGTACGCGAGGTCCGAGGCCGCGCTGCGGTCCGGGACGGATCCGGTGAACAAAGCGCGCAGCGTCGCCTGCCGGTACACCGGAGCCCACACATTGCAGTCCGCACCGAAGGGCCCCGCCTGTGCCCGGGCGACTTCCCGCAGTTCCGGCGAGGGATCGAAGTTCGCGTTCGTGGTCTGCTGCAGTGAGGCGGTGGGATAGACGTAGAAGCAGTCGACGGGTGCGTCCGAACGGCCGCCGCACGGGTCACCGGCCTGGCCGGGGCTGCACAGCCAGGTGCTTTCCGGTGCGGCGGCCGCGGTGGGCGCGACGGCCGCGAAGCCGGCGACAACCGCGAAGACCGCGCTACACAAGAGGGCTGCGGGGACGGGGATGCGAATCAATTGCGAAACTCCTTGCCGTAGTGCTCGAGATCTGCGGTGAGAGCCGGCACGGGACCGAGTACGCCGTCAGTTTAGGTGCGCGGGTGTACTAGCTTGCTGGCATGAAGTTTTTGCTCCCGGCATTGGCCGGTGCCGCGGTGGCCGTGCTGACTGCCGCTGCCGCACCGATCACCCATGCCGATCCCGGCGCGGGCTCGGCCGACATCGCGGACGGATGCTCCTGGTCGATGGAACTGTCGCCGCGCACCCTGGGCACGCTGAACTTCGCCTACCCTGACAGCGGTGCGTCGTACTGGATCCTGCCGTACCAGGTCAGTCCCACGCTGAATATCACTGTCTCCGGCCAGTTCCCGGATGCGCGATACATGTCGTTCAATACCTACGACGGTAAGTTCAGCAGCTTCACCGCCGCGGGCATCGATTCCGCGCTGCCGGATGATCACATCACCCCCGCCGCCGATGCGGTCAACCCGTGGCAGCGCGCCGGTGCGCCCGGCGGCGACTACAGCATTGCGGTGCGCGCGGATGCGAGCCCGGGACAGCCGAATGTCCTCCCGCTCACGCCGACCGGAACCAGCAGCGGGATCGGATATCTGATCTATCGCGTCTATCTGCCCGTCGGTGGTCCCGACGCGGTGTCCCTGCCCAGCGTGACGCTCACCGATCACGGGACGTCGAACACCCTGCGCCCCTGCGTCGGTGGCGTCGCGGGCGCGGCGATCGGGAACGCGCTCGGTGCGGCCGACGATCTCATCGCGCTGCGTTCGATGCTGCCGTCCGCGGCGTCGGCGCCGACCGGTTTCCGGCGGGTCACCGGCGCGGGTGCGTTTCCCAATGTCGACAATGCCTATCTGGCCGATGCCCTCGATCGCCCGGCGGACGGCCAGGTTGTTGTCATCCATGGCAAGGCCCCCACCGTCCCTTCGGGCCCGCATCCCGCGCCGTGGCCGAATTCGAGCGCCGACGTCCGCTACTTCTCGCTCTGCGTCAACCTGCTCGACCTGCCCGGCCCGGTGGTGCGGAACGTGCTGCCCGACAGCACTGTTGATGTCGGTTGCCGCAATGACACCGATACTCGCATCGACTCGAGCGGTGACTACACCTATGTGGTCGGCACCGAGCAGCAACGGGCCGCCCTCGAGGCGATTCCCGGTGTCACCTTCGTGCCCTGGTCATCACAGAGCCCGAATGCCCGGCATGCGATTCTGCTGCGGAATATGCTGCCCGACAGCACCTTCGGCGAGGCTGTTCAGCACGTGGCGCCCGACTCCGATCCGGCGGCCGCCGCCACGGTCATGGGCGACTACTACCCCCGCACCGCCACCTGCACCCTCGAAGCGCTGCAGACCGGCGGCTGTTCGGCCTGAAAATCCCTCCCACCGGGGCGGATCGGCAGCGCGAGCCGCGATTTCTGGGGTGATGTCCACTTCGATCCGGACGCGCTACAGTGCAACTTCGCGGGATTGCACTGCCGATTTGGGGTTCGGAAATGTCTTACGGGGCTCGGATTTTCGCGGTCTGGTTGATACCGCCGGCATTGATCGGCGTGATCTGGCTGTTCTGGGCGGTGGTGGCTCCGGGGTTCGGTACGCAGAACGGCTTGCGGGCATGGTTCTTCAACGTTTTCGAGCACGGCAGCGGACTGTGGTGGGCGCTCGCCTATGTGGCCGTCGGACTGCTGGCGTACGGGGTCACCGAATCCCTCAGCGTCCTGAACGGGATCGGGGCGCTGTTGCTGGTGGTGGCGGTTGTCGGCGCCGGGGTGTTCCTGTTCGGGCTCGACAAGAACGAGGGCCGTTTCTACGCGGGTGCCGCGACGTTCTATGTCCATGACCCAGCACATGTTCCGGGTTCGGTGCATCTGCTCGCGGACGGCGGTGCGCACGATTCCGGCGGCTGCGCGATCAAGGGCCGCCACGATGTGTACGGCTGCATCAAGCAGGGTGACCTGTCGCCGGCGGGCTGGGATCCGCGAGTCGGCTCACTCGACGGCGCGCAGATCGCCCTGTCCAGGGCGACCGGGGACGTGCAGGCGGTCAGCCTCCGTACCGAGACCATCACCTACCTCAATGGCAAGGACGGCGCCTCGGGTGCGTGGAGCGGTGTTCTCGACGGCAGCGGTATCGATGTGCCGCTGGGCGGTGTGGCGCAGTGGACGGGTCAGGGCAATGCCACCGAATGCAACTTCACCGGCGATTACGGCATCGACCGTGCGTTCGGCGGTGCGCGCAAGAACAGTTTGAACAATCTGCTGCAGGAGAAGTACCCGCTGCTCGGCTTCGAGATGAGCGATGTGTGGGGTTACTGCGACGGCAAGGAGCCGGTCGTGGCCATCCCCGTCACCGAGCCGGTGCCCTGGACCCACCGCACCGTGACCGCCCCCGCGGGTGTGATCACCGTGCGCGGCGACCACGGCCACATCAAGCTCGACTATCAGCGTGATGTGGCGGCCGGTGCGCTGCCGGGACCGGTCTACCCGAAATCCCTGACGGCATACCAGCGGACCGAGGACCGGTGGGCGGCGGGCCGAGAGAATATGAACCGCAACCACTTCGGCTTCGACCCCGCCGCCTCCGGCGCGCAGAGCGGCAATGTCTCCGAGTACCTGCTGCGCGACAAGACCACCGGCCGCCTGCAGTGGGTCACCCCGATGACCTTGCGCGGCAGCACATCCGAGCTGTTTGTCGCCTATTCGATCACCCCGGCCGACGAGGTGCACCGGGGCACTCTGAACCCGCAGTCGGTCTATGTCCTCGACGACAGCGACCCGCGCCGTATCAATATCGACAATCTGGATGCCGATGCCCGCTCGTGGCTGGCGACCAATGCCGGAACGGTCATGTCCAACGGCGGCAAGCTGGTCGAGTTCACACCGATCGACGGTGATACCTGGCGCGGCTTTGTCGAATTCAACGGCCGGGTGGCCTATCGCGTGGATATCAGTGCGAGCCACAAGAGTCCGGTGCAGCTGGTGAAACTCGACGACACCGGAGCGACGGCCCCTGCGACAGCCCCGGGTCAGTCACCGGCTGCGGCCAATGCGGACTGCGCCAAGGACCTCGCCTCCCTCACCCCGGCCCAACTGGCCCAATGCGCCAAGGTCTTCGTCGACGAACTCGCCGGTCGACAGTCCCAGCAACCGCCCCGATAGGCCCTGTGCGACGCGCCGGGCCGACCGGTTCTCCCACGGTGAGCGCCGATGGGCTGGACCATGGAGACATGGTGACTATCCGGAAGTGTCAGCGTTATGCCTGTACAGCGACCGTTTTCGTAGCCATGGGCGCCGCTGTGGCGTTCACCGCCGCACCCGCGTTCGCGGCGGGCACCATCCAGATCGCCGGCGCCGCGGCGGACGAGGTCGGGGTCCGCTACACCTGTGATGCCGCCGCCGGAGTGGCGAGCATTCAGGTGATGGCCGGGGACCCCAATGCCAACAGCGCGGCGGCCACCGGCGCGCAGAACAATCCGACCTGTGACGGTGCCGAACACACCGGCACCGTCTCCCTGTCCGCGGTCGCCGGCCAACCGCAGCTGGCGAAGGGCCAGAGTGTGCAGGTACGGGCCGCTCTGGTCGATCAGAGCGAGACCGTCATCTCGGGCACGGCCGCCGTCATCACCCTGGACTGAGCCCATCCGCTCAGGGGATCAGGGGCCGCAGCTGGGCCACGCCGTCGGTGAGTGCCGCACCGGCGGCGGACCAGCTGATATCGGCCGGCTGTGAGGTCAGCACCACCACGGCGTAGCGCAGCGGCTGTAGCGGACCCAGGCCGACCAGTCCGGTGGTGTCCAGGGTGGTGGAGCTGTCCAGGGACATCCAGCCCTGCTTGACGGCCCAGTCGTCACCGTTGAGCCCGTCCGGAATACCGAAGTACTGATCGGTGCCGTCCGCGGAGATCTGTGTGGTGCCCCGCAGCGCCGTGAGGATCAGATTGCTCGCCGAGGGCGGGGCCTGCGTGGTGAGCCACTGGTAGAGCGTGACCACATCCTGTGGGGTGGTGAGGGTTTCGCCCCATTCACTGGAATCCTCGGGCGCCTGCGTGCCGGGCATGCCGACGAGATTAGCCATCCGGGTGACGATGGCGTCGCCGCCGTCGGCATCCCAGAGCGAATCGGCGATATCGTCGTCACTGGTGGCGAGCATCTGCTGCAGCTGCGCCGTGGTACCCGAATCGGGTTGCCAGCCTTGGCTTTGCATGGCATCGAGAGCAATCAGAACCTTGACCACCGATGCCGTGTAGAACTGCTGATCGGCATTCAGGTCGGCGAGCACCGCCCCGGTCTGGGTATCGACCACATCGATGCCCACGGTGGTGCCGGGTGAAGCGGCCTGAATGGCCGACTGCACCTGCAGGGCGATCGCCTGCGGGGACGGGCCGGGGAGACCGGGGGCGGCGGCCACGGGCGCCGCTGTCGTCACCGGGGGAGCGGTGGCGGGTTGCTGCGTTGTGGCGATCGGGGGGTGGACGGTGGCGAGCGCACTGGGTGCGGTGCTCAGGGCCACGGTGACTGCGGCGATGATGACGCCGATGGCAATCCACAGCCACCGTACCTGCGGTGATCGAGACTTGTTCTGGCTCATGCTCAATTAATCGCCGTGAAGCTTGGCGGCCTTGGTGACCGAGCTGTCAGTTCGCTGTCAATCGTCTGACCGGGCGTAATAGTCGGTGCGCATGAGTAAATACCGACGGGTCTCATTTCAGTGACGCAGGGGTTCAGTTAACCAATAGCGAACTAGCATCACTGGTAGGTCGGGGTCGACCAGTTGGAGGCAGTGATGGATTCACGCCGCAAAACCATTCGAAATGCCCTGGTTAGGTTTCTCGCTCTCGCCGGACTGGGCGCTGCTTTTGCACTCAATCCCTTCACCGCGCCCATTGCGTCCGCGGACGCCGATTACGGCGGCGGATGCGTCCTGTACGACGGGAACCCTGCGGCAACAATTGACTCACTGCGTTTTCGGTGTGGTCCTGCCCAGCAGGACAATATCTTCCGCGATGCCGCGCAGGGGGCGGTACCGATGGGAGTGAAGAACGGCTGGGTGATCCGGCCGCTCGATATGGCGGCCTGGACGCCCGCGGTGTGGATCGGCAAGACCTTCTACACCGGTCCGGACGGCGGATATCTGATGAACCGCATCACCCCGGCCGGCATCGAGGGCTGGCCCGCGAATGTGTACAGCGCGCCCGCCATTCTCGACGGCCGCCCGACCTGGGCGCTGAACTACGCGCCCTCGCCCACCCCGCAGATCTACGACGAGATCCGCGAGATCACGCCGGGCGTGTGGTTCGGCTACTCGTGGTCGCGTGATCCGGGCGGACCGGTCGCGCTGCTGACCTTCGCGCTCGCTTGAGCGTTCACGGGTGGGCCGACACCACGCGCGGCATGGCCGCCACGGTGCCCGGGCACGGTGCCGGGCAGGTGGCTGCGGCCAGTGCGGTGTGCGGACTGCGATGTCGCACCGAACCGAGCATGGCGAGGGTTTCCAGCGCGATGACGATCGTGCCGTAGGCGTAGGTGGTGGTGGCCAGGCCCAGCCGGGTCTGGCACAGCCCCGCGATCACGGTGGGCACGCTCAGAGCCAGATAGGAGACCACATAGATCGCCGTCACGACCTCGGCGCGATTCTCCGCGGGTGAGAGACCGGTGAGCAGGCGCAGGGCCCCGGAGAAGGACGGGCCGAAGCCGATTCCGGCGATAATGCTGGCGGCGAAGAACAGCGCCGCCGAATGCGTGGCCACGCCCAGCATTGCCACGGCGACGCCCGTGATCAGCAGCAGCGGACCCCGCCGCAGCGCCTGATCGATGGTCCAATCGCGGGCCAGCAGGGCGGTGACAGCCGAAGTGCCCTGCAGTGCAACAACTACCAGCCCACCGGCCAGCGGGCTGGAGAGATGGAACTGCACCCGCATGAGAGCGCTGCCCAGGGCGAGATACAGCCCGCCCAGCGCCCAGGTGGCGGTGATCGACGGAAGCATGGTGACAAAGGCGGCTCGAACCTGCGGTGGCACCGACACTTTCGGCCGCAGCGACGCCAGCGCGCGCCCATCGGGCGCCACGGTCTCCGGAATCACCAGCACACCGAGGGTGATCACCACGAATGCCGCCGCCAGCAGCCAGTACACCAGATGCGTGGGTGCGGGCGCGTAGGCGACCAGCAGTCCGGAACAGATTGCGCCCAAGGCCAATCCGCCGCCCGCCGCCACATTCGTCATCAGCGCCCCCAGCCGCGAATCTGCGGGTTGGAGATCGATGAGCGTCGCGCTGATCGCCCCCGTCGCCATCCCGGTGGCAATGCCCTGCAGAATGCGCGCCGCGAAAAGCCATGACACCGAATGCGCTTCGGCGAACACCAGCGTCCCGGCGAGCTCGAGCAGCACCGCTCCCACCAGCACCGGCCGCCGCCCGACATGATCGGACAGCGATCCCGCGAACAGCAGCGTCACCAGCAACGCCAGCGCATTGACCGCATACACCGCCGTGGAAACCAGCGGCGAGTAATGCCACATCTGCTGATACACCGGATACATCGGCGAGGGCGCCGCCGAGGCGAACAACAGCAGCGCCAGCGCCGTCGACAGCAGCCAGAACGCGGCGGACTGCGATATCCGATAACGCCCCGGCGCCTGCACGGCCCCGGCTCTTTCGGGAAGGTCTTGCATCGCCCCAGACTTCCAGAGTTTCCCGCAATCGGCCCGGTATCGGGGCACCGTCCGTTCATCGTCGTTGCCCGAGAGGCTGACAAACTTTGCCCGGCAGGGGAATAGGGGTAGGGGATCGGGAGTTGAGTGCAGGCATGACTTACGCATTCGATCCGGAGTTGGCACCGTGGGTGGATCGGCTGCGGCCGGCGGATTATCGAGATGTTCCGGGGGCGCGCGCTCAGATGCGTGAGCTGTTCGCGGGACGACCTCAGGTGCGGGTGCCGGACTCGGTGCGGATTCGAGATCTGGTTGCTCGGGGTGACGATGCGGGTGTCGAGGTGCCGGTGCGGGTCTATACGCCGGTGGATGGGGAGGGGGCGCTGCCTGCGCTGCTCTATGTGCACGGTGGCGGGTTCGTGCTGGGTGACCTGGAGATGGTGCACGCCAAGATGATTCGGTTCGCGGCGGAGGTGGGGATTGTGGTGGTGTCGGTGGACTACCGGCTGGCGCCCGAGCACCCGTTCCCGGCCGGTCTGGAGGATTCCTATGCCGCGCTGCGGTGGGCGGTGCGGGAAGCGGGCGAGCTGCGGATCGATACCACTCGGATCGGGGTGGCCGGCGACAGTGCGGGTGGCGCCATTGCGGCGGGGCTCGTTCTGTTGGCGCGGGATCAGCATGGGCCCGAATTGTGCTTCCAGCTCTTGGATTTCCCTGCCACCGACGATCGGTTGCAGACCCCTTCGGTCATCGAATACGACGACACCCCGAATTTGGACGGCCCCAGTCTGCAGGTGATCTGGCGGCACTATCTGGGTCCGGAGGTCGAACCCGGCAGTGCGGACGTGTCGCAGTATGCGGCCGTGGCGCGGGCGACGGATCTGTCCGGCCTGCCGCCGACCTACATTTCGACCAGCCAGTTCGACCCGGTTCGGGATGACGGCATCGACTACGCCCAGCGTCTGGCCCGAGCGGGTGTGCCGACCGAATTGCATTTGTACCCGGGCACTTTCCACGGCTCCGGCCTCGTCGCCGATGCCGCGGTGAGCCGTCGCGCCGCCGCTGATCAGCTCGACGCGCTGCGCCGCGGATTGCGGGTGGAGGCGTCCGCGTCCGAGCCCGCCGGGGTGTAGGGCAGGAGCCGCATCGCGCCGGATGGGCTTGCGATCACCGCGCACGTAACCCTCGTGAGGCGCAGCGGCACATTGATATTCCTTGGACTCTCTTGTCCACGAAAGGATTTCAATGACCACCCTGCTGCATATCAATGCCTCGGCCCGTGGCGCGCACAGCCAATCCAGGGCGCTGGCCCAGACCTTCATCGAGGGTCTGACCGCGCGTGATCCGGAGCTGATCGTCGAGACGCTGGATCTCTTCGAGGCTGAACTGCCCGAATTCGGCACGCACGCCGCCGAAGCCAAGCTCGCGCTGTTCACCGGCCGGGATCAGACCCCGGAACAGCTGGTGGCCTGGGAGCAGGCGCGCACGGTCTTCGACCGCTTCGCGGCGGCCGATCAGTACGTCATCAATATCCCGATCTGGAATGCGGGCGTCCCGTACATCTTCAAGCAGTGGGTCGATATCGTCACCCAGCCCGGCTGGGCATTCACCTTCGATCCGGAGACCGGCTACTCCGGGCTGCTCACTCAGAAGCGCGCGGTCACCGTCTACACCAGCGGCGTGCATCAGCCCGGCGTGCCGGTGGAGTTCGGCTCCGACTTCGCGACCCCGTTCGTACAGGACTGGCTGAACTTCGTCGGTATCAAGGACATTGCGGAAATCCGGTTCGCGCCCACGGTGCTGACCGAGGATGCGCAGGCCGGGTTCGCGACAGCTCAGGAGCGTGCGCGTGAGCTCGCCGCCGGATACTGAGCAGCAGGTCTGGGCGCCGACCGGGCGCACCGTCGGGGCCGTCTGCGCGGTGGGAATTCTGGTGGTCGGCCAGCTGTATGTGGTGCTGCCGGTGCTGAATCGGCTGGCGCAGGACTGGGATACCTCCAAATCGGCCGCGACCTGGACCACCACCGCATTCGGATTGGCCTACGGCGCAGGCTTTCTGGTGACCGGACCGCTCTCCGATCGCTGGGGGCGGCGGCCGGTCATCGTCGGCGGGCTCATCGCCACGGTGGTCAGCTCGCTCATCGTTGCTCTCGCGCCCGATGTGGGCACCGGGCTGGCGGCCCGCATCCTGCAGGGTCTCACCGCCTCGTTCTTCGCCCCGGCCGCCTTCGCCTATCTGTCGGAGCGCATTGCGCCGGAGCGCAGGATCTTTGCGCTCACCTGCCTGACCAGCTCGTTCCTCGCGGCGGGTGTGGTGGCGCAGGTGCTGGCACAGCTCATCGCGAATGCATGGGGATGGCATGCCATCTTCATCGTGGGCGCTCTCGCATTCGTGGTCTCGGCCGTGGTCCTGCAGGTCGTGCTGGAGGGCGCCGCCGACGAAAGGAAGAACACCGCGCCCTCGGCGGGATTCGGTGAGACGGTGCGCACCGTCTTCTCGCCCTTCGCAGCCCTGCTGCGGCAGGGCCGGCTGGTGCTGCTGTATGCGAGCTGCCTGGCGGTGCTCGGCTCGTTCGTCGGGCTCTACACCGGTATTCAGCTGGCACCGCCGCAGGGTGTGGGATCGAGCAATGGTGCGCTACTTGCCTTGCGGGCCAGTGCGATTCCCGCCATGATCGCGGTGCCATTGCTCGCCGGACGGCTCGGTGTGATCACACCGAGCACCCGGGTGATCGTCGCACTGGGCATCGCCGGGATAGCGGCCGCGGTGACAGCGATTCCGCTCGGCGGAGTCTGGGTCGCGGTCTGGCTGCTGGTGTTCGTCGCGGCGATCGCCGTCGCGGCTCCGGCCGCCGTGCAGGCGATTGCGGCGCGGGCCGGTGCGGCCCGCGGCGCGGCGACCGCGCTCTACACCTTCGCGCTTTTCGTCGGTGCCAGTGCGGGTCCGCAGCTGGCGAATCTAGTTGCCCACAGCGGGTATTCGGCGGTGGCGCTGGCCATTGCCGGACTGTCGCTGGCGGGTGCGGCGCTCGCCTACGCCTCGGCGCGGGGGACCGCCGCAGCAGCCTGAATCGGAGTATCCGGCGGGGGCCATCGGCGTCCTCCGCGCGGCGCGACGGGGGTTTTCACCACCCTGGTTTGAATCGTTGTCTGTAATTCACTGCGCCACATAGTTTTTCAATCACGGTCATGAGTTCCAGCGTCAAGCCCCGGCTTGCTGGGCGGCAACCCTCCAGCGACGGCGGGGTGCTCCGGGTGACGACCGGATGGCGGCAGAAGCGCCGCCATAAGCGTGCTCGCTCTCGGAGGTAGAACCATGTCTGTAGCCCAACTTTCCTCGGCGCATCCTGCCGCCGAACCCTTGACGGCCGGCGCGATACTGCTGGTCGCCGACCGGTTCCGGGGCATTGCCGAGGACGACCGGGCCTTTACGGTGTCCGGGCTGGTCGCCGCCCTGCGCGGCGGCCGGCTGCGGGAGGCGACGGAGCCGCTCACCATCCATCTCGGGCAGGGCGTCACCGGCCACGATCTGGACTATGTCGAGCATGTGGCGACCGTGCACGCTCCGGCCGGAGTGCAGGTGACCGGTCCGGTCGCCGAGCCCGCGCCGCGACACCAGGTGCACAAGTATCAGAACTCGAATGTGCTGCTGGCCAACCTCATTCGGGAGAACGACACCGAGTTCCGGGCCGATCTGCGGATTCACGGTGACAATGAACTACTGCTGGACCACCAGACCGGCGAACACGTGCAGGGCCTGGTGATCGTCGAGGCGGTCCGGCAGCTGTTCCTCGGGGCGTTCGAGCTGGAGTACGGCCGGCGCTGGCCCGAGCAGCACTTCTACATCGTCTGGAACAGCATCGAATTGGAGTTCACGTCGTTCCTGTTCCCGCTGCCCGCCACCCTGCACGCGGTCCTCACCCCGGTCGCCATCGAGGATCCCGCCAAGCTGGAGTTCGCCATCGAAGTGGATGTGCGCCAGCTCGATCGCAGCGTGGCGACCGCCCGCATCACCTACGCCGCCCTGCCGAACGAGCGCATTTCGCAGATCGAACGGCACAAGGCGGCCAAGGCGATCGCGGCCTACCTCGGTGCGGTGGCATGAGCGCCCCCGCTGCCGCGGCCTTCTTCGATGTCGATGAAACCCTCATCACGGTCAAGAGCATGTTCGCCTTCCAGCGCTTCTGGCTGGCCGAGCATGGTGACGACGGCGCCGAATACGCGCGACTGAGCGGGGAGGTGAAGGAGCGGGCGGCCGCGGGCGTGCCCCGGGAGGAGGTCAATCGGCACTATTACCGCGCGTATCGCGGTGTGCGTGCCGACGAGCTCGCCGCGGCGGGCAGGCGGTGGTTCGAGGCCTTCACCGCCGAGGGCGCCGCCTACTACACGGACGGGGTGGAAACACTGCGCGCCCACCGTGATTCGGGGGTGGTGACGGTTCTTCTCTCGGGATCGTTCGCCGCGCCGCTGGCCCCCGTGGCGGCGGCGCTCGGCGCGGATCACCTCATTGCCACCAGCCTGGTGGTGGATGAGAACGGTCTGCTGACCGGCGAGATCGAACGCCCGATGATCGGTGCGGGCAAGGCCGATGCCGTGGTGAGATTCCTGCTCACACACGGAATCTCGGTCGAGAACACCTATGGCTACGGCGATCACGCCAGTGATCTGCCGTTCCTGCGGGCGGTCACGCACCGGGGCTTCCGGGGTGACGATCCGGTGCTGGTCGAACAGGCGAGCGCCGGGAGCTGGATTCATCTGAGCGACAGGGTGAGTGCCGCGATCGGTGACCCCGGCCGGATTCTCACGGAGCAGGAAGCGGTAGCGGTGTGGTGACCAGGACGTACGAGCTGACCCCGACCACCCAGGGTCCGCTGTATCCGCCGAGCGAAGTACTCGATGCCGCAGGCGATTTCATTGTTGTCGGCTGGCTGAACGAACCCGGTCCGGACGGTTCGGTCGCGCGGTGCTGGGGCCGGGCCATCGTCTCGGCCGAGACGCCGGTGCCGAAGTTCGGTGCGCTGGCGCCGTATACGGTCGTGCGCGAACTCCCGGAGGAATTGCCGGAGGCGGATGCGGCAAGCGTGCTGTACACGCTCCCACTTCCCTTGCCCGCCAATAACTATCCGATGGTGTTCGCGCCCGACCAGCGGCCCGACGCCGATACCGTGCGGCGTCCGAGCTACCCGTTCCACGAGACGCCGATTCCGGATCTGCGCCCCGAGGACGGCCGCAGGCTCACCACCCCGGTGACCCTGGGGGAGTGGCTGCGGGCGCGCGGCAGTGTCGAGGTCACGGTCGATGCGGAGGGCCGAACAGGCGAATTCCGTTTCGAATTCACCGATCTCATTCCCGATTCGCTCTACACCGTGATGTCGTTGCGCAGCAATGACCTCGACCCGGACGCACCCACGCGTCCCGGGCCGCTCGGGGTGCCCAATGTGTTCATCACGGATCCGGACGGTTCCGGCGCCTATCGTGCCGTACTGCCGAATCCGTTTCCCGATCCGGCCTTACCCGGCGCGAATCGGATCATCAGCGTTGTAGTGCTGTGGCAGAGCTATCAGCAGAACTACGGCGGAGCCATCGGCCACTTCGGACTCGGTGGCGATATTCATGCGCAGCTGAAGCTGCCGAGCCCCACCTTCGAGGAGTTCCTGACGAGAGATTGAAATCCGTGTGTGCGGTGTGACGGCGGGGTCCTTCGGGCCCCGCCGTTCTACTCGGTGAGCGTGCGCACCGACAGCCGCGCGCATTCGGCCGCCAGTTCGGCGGTGGACAGCGGCAGGCTGCCCTCGAGCCAGCCCTCGATCAGCTGATTGACCCCGCCGGTGATGAACAGCGCCGCGCGGCGCAGTGATTCGGGATCGAGTTCGGTATCGAGTGCGGTCGGCGCGTACTGCACAACCAGATCGGCGATGATGCCGAGCATGGCGTGCCGGCGCTCCGCAAGCCCCGCCACCCCGGCCGGATCACTGGTCGCGATGCGGTGGATATGCGGATCACCGGCAACGATATCGAGCAGGGCCTGCAACCCCGATTGCAGCTTTTCCGCAGCGCCGCCCGCCTCGGCCACGCCCGCCTGAACCATGGCGGTGAGCAGTTGATCGCGGAGCTGATCGGCAATGGCCACCAGCAGTTCGTCGCGATGGGCGAAGTGCTCGTAGAAGTAGCGATCGGTGAGCCCGGCCGCCTTGCACACCCCGCGCACGGTCACCGCCGCCGTGCCCGATTCGCCCCACAGCTGCCGCCCGACCGTGAGCAGCCGGGTGCGGCGTTCGGCGCGCCTGTCCTCGGCGCTCACGCCGCCATAGCTGCGAACCACTCCCGGCCTTGTCATTGACAGCAATCCTAGAACACCGTAACAATTGGACGACGCCTGTCGTCAGAATGCGGATTCAAGGGAGAATCATGGCCACCGATGAGCTGTCGGCTTCCACCACCGACCTGTACCGGCGGGCCTACGACCCGCTGCCGGACGAACTCGACTACCGCGTGACGCAGATCGACGGCGCACTGCCCAAAGAGCTGACCGGCACCCTCTATCGCATCGGCCCGGGTAAGTTCCAAGTCGGAAAGACACTGCTGCACAGCATCTTCGACGGTGACGGCATGGTGTCGCAGCTGGTGCTGGACGGTGATTCGGTGCACTACCGCAATCGCTATGTGCGCACCCGGCACTTCGAGCACGGGCAGCGCTCGGACCGGATTCGCTATCGCGGTGTGGGAGACCAGATTCCGGGCGGCCCGCTCGCCAATATGGGCCGGATGGCCGAGAACGTCGCCAATACCAATATCGTGAACTACGCGGGCGGATTGCTGGCGCTCTGGGAGATGGGCAATCCCCACCGCATCGATCCGGACACCCTGGAAACCCTGGGGCGCTTCGACTTCGACGGCAAGCTCGGCTTCCTGGGCGCGTTCTCCGCGCATCCGAAGTGGGATCCGGACACCGGCGATATGTACAACTTCGGCCTGGATCTGCTGCCCACCCCGCGCATTCGCACGTATCGGGTCGACCGCGGGGGAAAGCTGCACACCCTGGCCACCATCCCCATGCTGGATCTGCCCTGGAACCACGACTTCGCGCTCACGCAGCGGTATCTGGTGTTCGTGCTGGACCCGCTGCTGCCGGATCTGCGGAAGATCACCCTCGCCACCCACAGCTTCATCGATTCCCTCGATTTCAAGCGGTCCAAGGGCACCCGCTTCGTGCTCGTGCCGAAGAACGGCGGCAAACCGCGCATTGTCGAACACGAGGCGCTACTGCACGTGCACCTCACCAATGCCTATGACGACGGTGACGATGTGGTCATCGAGCTGGTCCGCTTCGATACCGAATGGCGGGAATTCCGGCGCTTGACCAGTGCTGTCAACTCGCCGGAGGCGCCGCGCTTCCCCTCCTCGCGACTTATGCAGTACCGGATCACCAAGGGCGGCACCGTGATCGAACGCGAGCTGACCGGAACCAGCTGCGAATTCCCGCAGTTCGACTGGCGACGCGGCACCCGTGCACACCGCTACAGCTATCTCGCCGCCATGGGCTCGAACGCCACCGGCCTGCTGAACTCGATCATGAAGGTCGACCATCGCACCGGCGTCACCACCGACTGCGATTTCGGGCTCAGCGCTGTCGGCGAGCCCCTCTTCGTGCCCCGGACGAAGGAGGCCGGTGAGGATGACGGCTGGCTGCTGTTCCTCAATCACGCACTCGCCGAGAACCGTTCGCAGCTGGTCGTTCTCGACGCCCGTGATCTGGAGCGCGGACCGCTGGCCACCGCATGGCTCGAGCACCACATCCCCTGGGGCTTTCACGGCACCTTCACCCGCAGGCAGGCGGCCGTGGGGTAGTTCCCCGAGTCAGCGGTCCCCGGAGCTCAGTGGTCCCCGGAGCCGTCGCCCTGGATGCGCTGGGTTTCCAGGGCGAGGTACATCTCGGTGGCGGCACGCGGTTCCGTGAGCCGCCGCCCGGTCAGTTCGGCCACGCGATTGAGCCGGAATCGCACGGTATTGCGGTGGCAGAACAGTGCGGCGGCGATGGCCGATACCTCGCCATTGTGCGCGAACCAGGTGCGCACGGTGTCCAGCAGCACCTCGCGGTCGTGCTGGGGCAGTGCGAGTATCGGGCCGAGTACGGCGCGGGCGAGCGCCGCCGCGACCTCGGGTGATCCGGCCAGCAGTACCGGGATCAGCGCCTCGTCGTACCGCAGGACCTGCTTGGACCTGGACTGGGTTGCGGCACAGGCGAGTTCGGCCTGGCGCAGCCCGGTGACCGCCTCGGTCAGCGCACCGCAGGCCGCGCTGATGCCGACCCGCCCGACGCTGCGCTCGGCCAGCAGTGCCTGCAATCGCGTTTCGGTGAATCTGGTTGTCAGCGTGACGATTCCGATATGACTGTCGGTCCGGACCCGCCAGGCCGAGGCGACGCCGAGTACGGACAGGGCCTCACCCACGCCCGGCAGCGCCTCGGTGGCGGCCGCCGCGGTGGTGGCCGCGACCACCACGAACGAACCCTGGGCGGGCAGTCCGAGGGTGCGGGCGCACTCCCACAGCCGCGCTCCGTCCACCTGCCCGCTCAACAGGGCATCGAGCGCGGCATCGTGTGCGCGAGCATCACGGCGCAGCTGCTCGGCCACCGTCTCCTGATACCCGTCCGTGAGTGCCTGCGAGTAGTCGTCGACAAGTTTCCATACGAGCGAGGCGATTTCCAGTAGCTCCCGCCCGGCCTTCGGATCGTCACCGGCCATGGCCAGCAACTCCTCCCACACCACACCGGAACCGATGCGGTAGGCGCGCAATACCGCCGGAAGCGGAACACCGGTCTCGGCCCGCCGGTGCCCCGTGCTGCGCGGAGTGGCGGTACCGGCTTCGGGATGCCCGGCCAGGTGACCGAGGATTGCCTCGAGATTGGCGCGATTGGTGCTGCGCAGTTCCTCGGGAGGGACTCCGCGCGAGCTGCCGTAAACCGGTTCCGCCCGCTCGATTTCCGCGGCCACCCGGTCGACCACCTCGTCGAGGCGTCGCAGCAGTGTGGTGCTGGCGCGGGCGACGAAGCCTTCGGGTCGAGGGTGCGGGGTGCTCATGGCAGACGATCGTACTGTCCGACATTGTTGCTGTGCACAACGGAGTCACAATATAGCGCTCATAGCATGGAATTTTGAAGCTTCTATTGTGCTGAAGCACAATCGAACGCGAGATTTCAGAGCGGCTGGGGTCGCGGTGCCGAATATATTTCCGCCCCAATCGAATCCGTCCTGCGCGCGTGTCGCGAAGAAACACTCGCTGAGCGTGTCCCCAAGGGGTAGCGCACAATTGGAGTGCTTCACCGGTGCTAGTAGGGGATGGTCATGAAGGCATACAAAGGGCTGATGATTGGCCTGCTCGCGCTCGGATTGTCGGTGGCGTGTTCGACGCACCCCGCAAATACTGTGGCGCAGAACGTTTCGCAGGGGCCCGCGAAGCAGGATGTGCCCTCATCCGTACCGGTCGGTCCGGGGCCGGTGCAGTACACCGTGCAGCAGCAGCCCGCTCCGGGAAGCTGCCACTACGGTAAAACCGCTGACGGGCAGCCACTTCCGGACCGGACGTGTACGCCGGGTGCGACAAATCCGAAGGTGACGGCTGCGAACCTCTCGGACACCATCTGCAAATCCGGCTACACCGGCGGAATTCGGCCGGGCGAGAACATCACCGGTCCGGAGAAGGCCGCGAACATCAAGTCCTACGGCTACACCGGTGACCCGCGCGATGCCGAGTACGACCACCTGATCTCGCTCGAACTGGGCGGCGATCCGGACGATCCCCGCAATCTGTGGGTGGAACCGCCGTCACCGGGCCACAAGCAGGGCGCGGGCACCGCGAATCCGAAGGACACCGTCGAGAACCAGCTGCACTCGCTGGTCTGCGGCAAGAAGATCGGCCTCGTCGACGCGCAGGTCGCCATTGCCACCGACTGGACCACCGCCCTGGCCAAGGTCGGGCACCCCGACGGTAAGTGACCGCCCGTCGTCAGGCGTGCCGCACCGAAACCGGCTCTGCACGCCGGCCTTCGGGCTTACCATCGACGCATGTCAGCCCCGCAGAACGGCTCGACGATGATCGAGGGTCGGGTCGTTCACAAAACCTCGAACGCTCTGAAGATCACCTTCCAAGCCGGGCCGGGGGACCCGATGGCGGTCGGGGTGCAGGGCGCGGGTGACGGGTTCGGCGGGAAGATGGCCATGCTCTTCGGATTCAAGAACGGGGGGACCGGCCGGCACTCGATCACCTATGCCGACGGCACGGTGGTCTGGGTGCAATCGAAGGATTCGGCGCCGACCGTGCTGAGCCGGGCCGACGGCACCGCCATCGCAACCATTACCCGCTCGGACACTTCCACGGCCGTGGGTTCGACCGCGGGTACGCTGCTGCACTTCGTTCCCACCGACGATGTGAAGACCCCGGAGCTGTTCCGCATGCGCATCCTGGACCGCATGGGCGAGGAATTCGGCCGCCTCGATGTGGTGCGCACCGTCGGCGGCTGGACGCTCGGTCGCCTTGCCGACGAGCTGTACAACACCTATATCTGGTGGGATCACGCCGGGCAGCCGCTGCCCGTGCCGCTGCTCGGCACCCGGATCATCCTCAAGCGCAGCCCCGATGCGGTGGAACGTGATGTCCTGCTCGGGGCCTGCGTCGACATCACCCTGGGTCTGCGGCCGTATGTCACGGCCATGCGCTGACTGTCACGGCCGCGCACTGACTTCCACGGTTGTGCGCTGACCCAGGGTGGCATCGCTGCGATCAGTCGGCGACCTTGATGACCAGCTTGCCGAGATTCTTACCGGTGAGCAGCCCCTGGAAAGCCTCCACCGTGTGATCGAGTCCGTCGACGACGTCCTCCAGATAGGTGAGCCGCCCGTCGGCCAGCCAGCCCGAGACCGCGGGATAGAACTCGCCGAACTGATCGAGGAATTCGGTCTGGATGAAGCCGCGCAGCGTCAGGCTCTTGCGCAGGATCAGCGACATGAGCAGACCCATGCGATCGGTGCCCGCGGGGAGCTCGGTGTCGTTGTAGGAGGCGACCAAGCCGCAGACCGGGATACGCGCGAACTTGTTGAGGCGGGGGAGCACCGCGTCGAAGACCGCGCCGCCGACATTTTCGAAGTACACGTCGATGCCGTCGGGCGTCGCGGCGGCGAGCTGTTCGGCGAAATCGGGCGCGCGGTGATCGATGGCGGCATCGAAGCCGAATTGTTCGCGCAGCAGGGCGACCTTCTGCGGTCCGCCGGCAATGCCGACCGCCCGCGCGCCCTTGATCTTCGCGATCTGCCCGACCGTCGCACCGACCGGACCGGTGGCCGCGGCGACCACCACGGTCTCACCCGGCTGCGGACGGCCGATGGTGAGCAGCCCGGAGTACGCGGTGAAACCGGGCATGCCGAGTACGCCCAGTGCGGTGGTGAGAGGCGCTGCTGTGGGGTCGAGCTTGCGCAGGTACCGGCCCTGTTCGACGGAATGTGTCTGCCAGCCCGCATAACCCAGCACACAATCGCCGGGATGCAACTCCGGATCCGCGGATTCGAGCACCCGGGACACCGTGGCGCCGCACATGGTCTCGTCGACCGCCACCGGCGGTGCGTAGGACGGCGCGTCACTCATGCGCCCGCGCATATACGGATCCAAGGAGAGATACAGCGTCTGCAGCAGCGCGTGACCGGGTTCGAGCGGCGGCAATTCCGCCGTCTCGGTGCGGAAGTTCTCCTGCTGCGGCATACCGGTCGGGCGGGAGGCCAGGACGATTCGGGTGGTCTTCATCGGTGCGGCGACCTTTCGATGGGCGACCGCCCCATTGTGGGTCACCGCGGTGCCCGCTATGCCCGATTGCTACGCGTGTCCTGGTGAGCGGTGCTCGGCTCGCCAGGTATCGAAACTGGTCATGATGTGATGCCGCACCGTGCTCCACTCCGGGACCAGGCCCGCGGCGGCGGGCACCGACGAGGTCAGCAGCACCCCCGCGATGGTGATGACCGTGATGCGCAGCCAGTCCCGGGCGCCGGGCAGATCGGCGAGCTCGCCGAGCACCTGGCGGGCCACCTCGAAGATCGTCGTCTCGATGTGTTCGACGAGATGTGCCACGGTATCGGCCATTTCGGGATCGGTGCGCGCGGTGCCGAGCAGTTCCAGGCCGACGCTGATCGGCGCCAGCCGGGCCAATGACCACAGCTCGTCGACCAGTTCCGCGACCCGTTCGCGATCGGTTCCCGTTATCTCCGAATAGGTTTCGACAACGGCCCGGGCGCTCTGATCGGCCATCCGCCGGATCGCGGCGTCGAGCAATTCGCCCCGGGTGGGGAAATAGTGCTGCACCGCGCCCTGGCTCAGCCCCGCCCGTTCGGCCACTCCGCGCGTGGTGGTGGCGGCCTGACCGTGCTCGATCAGGCTGGCGATGGTGGCGTCGAGGATCGCGATACGGGTGTCCGCGCGCTGTTGCGCCCGGCTGCGTTTGCTATTTCCCGCCGTGACCGACACTCGCCCACGATACCGGTCGGGCCACGAACAAGTCACACGACTTGTCAAGTCGTCCGACTGGTCAATACGCTTGTGGCACAGCCGATATAGAGCACAAAGAGGTGATCGGCCATGAACGCTCGCGCCAAAGCGCATCAGAATGCCCGCATCTGGCGGCGCGGTCCCGCGCCCATCCCCGCCGGGCTCGACGAGAATCACGATTATGGCTACTTCGGCCCCGGATCCCAGGTGTGGCGGGTGCTGTTGCATCCGGCCGTGACCGCCTTCCTGGCACCGGTGACCGCACTGCTCGAACTGCCGCACATTCCGCTGCAGGCGGTGATTCTCGATCACGATCCGCTGGCCGTCACCGGTCGCCGCAGCCGGAGCATGAGCCCGATCATGGCCGTGCGGCGGGCGCAGCGCACCGTCGGCGTTCCGGTCCCGATCATCCTGGGCGACAAGGCAACCGCCGATCGGGTGGCGGCACACCTGCGCCGCTATCACGCGCCGATGACCGGCACTGTTCCCGGCACCGGCGAGCCCTATGCCGCACAGGGGCCCGAACTGGTGCTCTTCGCACACGTCACGATCATGCAGGCGGCACTGCTGGTCTACGAGAACTTCGCCTTCGAAGGTCTGCGCCCGCCGCATCGGCTCACACCGCGTGATCGTGACCGATTCTGGTGGGAGGCCAGGCAATTCGGCGTCCTGATGGGTGCGCGGCCCGAGGATGTGCCGACGACCTGTCGCGGAGTGGCCGAGTACTACGCCGGAATCGCCGGCACCTACGGCGTCATCGACGGATTCGGCGCCGATCTGGTCATGCGTCCCACGCTGGCCATGGTGCGCGGATTCGCTCTGACCCATGTGCCGGAGCTCGCGCCGATGCTGCTGGCCGGGGTGCTCACCCCGCAACTGGTCGCCATGCTGCCTCGCCCGGCACGCCGGAACCTGGGTGTGCCCGCGGCGGTGGATCCGCTGTTGCATGCGGCGCTGTGGCTCACGCGTCCGGCCGCCCTGGTCTTCACGGTGCAGCGCTTCGCCGATGCCCTCGAACGCCGCATCAGCGGACCCGATGCCATGTCCCTGGTGGCGCACGCCCGCCGACTTCAAGCGACTGCGGCATAGCGTATTTCGGCCACCCGGACCTTTCGGGTAGCGGTCGGTCCTGGGCAGCGAGACAATTTCGCTCGTCGGCACGGTTGTGCCGGGCGCGAGAGCGAGGACCTGCCATGCCGGATCGACAGCGATACGCCGGCCGTCATGCTTGACCGATTGCGCGCACGCCTGGCCGCGGACGGACTGCTGTCCGTGCTGCGCGATGTCGGCTTCGTGAGCCTGGGCAATTACGGGCAGTTCCTGGTCACGGCCGTGACGGTGCCGCTCACCGCGCGCACGCTCGGCGTCGGCGGTGTGGGATTGCTGGCCATCGGGATGTCCTCGTATTTCCTGGGTTCGCTGCTGGTCGATCTGGGGATCAATACCTTCCTGGCGGCGCTGCTGGACGAGGAGGGCCTCGATGAATTGCGCGGCAGCTATCTGGCGGTGCGGGCGAGCATTCTCGGCGTGCTCGCCGTGGCGCTGGCCGCGGGGTTGAGCTTCGGGGCCGGGCCGCATCTGCGCATGATTCTGCTCGGGCTGTTCGTGGGCGGGTTCCTGTCCATGTCCGAGGATTGGCTGCTGGTGGGGCAGGGGCGTTTCGGCGCGTCCACGTCGTATCAGATCGCCGGGCGCGTGGTGTATCTGGGATTACTGGTGGTATTGCTGCCGCGACTGCCGAATCCCTCGATAGTGCTGCTGTGCCTGCTGCTTTCGTCCACCGTGACGGTCGCGCTGACCTGGCGCGACGCTCTGAGGAAGTACGGTCGCCCGGCCCGGCCGGTGCGGATCGCGGTCATTCTGCGCAAGGGCGGGCCGGTGCTGGCCTCCCGGCTGCTGGTGACCAGTTACGGGCAGGGGACCGCGACGGTCTACTCCTCGGTCCTGGACGCCGCCTCGCTCGGGTTGTATTCCTCCAGTGACAAAGTGGTGCGCGCGGTGCAGTCGCTGCTCGATCCCATCGGGCTCGCACTGCTGCCCCGGCTCGCGCGCGAGCGCGGCGATTCCCGCTTCTGGCGGCACGAAATGCGCGCGCTGGCAGCCTGTGTCGCGGTCGCGGCGGTCGCGGTGGCCGGGGTGTGGATCACCGCGCCGCTGGCCGTGCATCTGATCTTCGACGACGACTTCCGCGGTGTGGTGCCGATCCTGCGGGTCGAGGTGTTCATCCTCTTGGCCACCGCCACAACATCGTTCATCACCACGGCCACCCTGCCGGTCCGGCAGGACACCATGGGAATCATGATCGGTGCGGTCATCGGGACGGCGGTGGCGGCCACCGCGCTGCTCATCACCCTGGGCACCCACTCGGTGTGGACCCTGGTGTGGGGCACGGTGGCCGCCGAATTCTCCGTCGCCGCCTGGTATCTGGTGCGCACCGCGCAATTGGCCGCCCGGGAGCGAGCGCAGCGCGCAACAGTTCCGCTGGGGTAAGGGCGTCGCCCTAGTGCAGGGCGCTACCCGCCACCCACTGATCCCATGGCAGTCCCCAGTCACCGTTCTGCCAGACATCGAGCGTCGGACCACCGGTATTGCGCACCTCGACCACATCACCGGGCTGCGCGAAGTTGAAGAACCACTGCGCATTGTCGGCATTGAGGTTGAGGCAGCCGTGTGAGGTGTCGGTATTACCCTGCGCCCACACGGTGGTGTCCAGCTCGTGCAGATAGATGCCGTCGGTGCTGATCCGGGTGGCCCAGGAGATGGCCTCCTTGTAGCCCAGCCGCGAATTGATCGGCAGGCCGTAGCTGGAGGAGTCCATGATCACCGGATTGGCCTTGTCCATCACGGTGTAGACGCCCGGCTGGGTCCAGAAGTAGAAGGTCTTGCCCGCGATGACCTCACTGCCGCCCCGGCCCATGGAGGTGGGCATGGTGCGGATCAGGTTGCCGTTCTCGAACACCTGCACCTGATGGGTGTTGTCATCGGCGATCGAGACGTGCGACGCCCCGATGGTGAAGGAGGTCTTGCTGTCCTCCTGGCCGAACAGGCCGGGACCGACCTCGATGCCGTAGATGTTCGCCGCGACGCTCACCTTGGTGCCCGGTGCGTAGTACTCCTTGGGCCGCCAGTGTGCGTTCTGGCTGTCCATCCAGTACCAGGCGCCGTCGACCGGCGGGGTCGTGGTGACGGTCAGATGCTTCTCCGCGGCGGCCTTGTCCGGGATGGGCTCGTCGAAGTGGGCGACCACGACCGTGCCGACACCGTAGGTGCCGCCGTCGGCGAGGGCTGCCCCGCCGGTGGTGTTGAGATACACCTTGGTCTGATTGCCCGGCTTGATGGTGGTGAAGCTCGAGGTGGCCGGGCCGGTGGGGCCGGTCACATCCATACCCTGGGCTTTCAGGGTGTAGGTGCGGCCGTAGCCCAGCTGCTCGTTCGGCTTCCACGCGGTCTTGTCCGGTGTGAAGGTGCCGTCGATGACCTTGCCGTCGTCATTGGTCAGCGTGACCGTGCTCAGCACACCGCTGGCCGTGGTGACCTGGACCGGCGCGGCCGGATCGACCTTGTCCGCACCCTGGGCGGGCGCGATGGTGATCGGCGACGGCGCGGGCGGCACACTGCCGAGTGTGCTGCTGATCGTCGAGGACGACGAGCATGCCGTGACCACCATGAGTAGTGCCGCCAATAGGCTCACAGCGGCGGAGGATCGAAAACGGTGGAGTGGCAAGGCTCTCCCTCCTGTAATCGCCGTGCGCCGCACTGCTGCACAGCATCTTGTACCAGCTCAGCGTAGTAGATTACCCGCAATAATCCGCACCTTCGCACGCGCGGTGGCAGGGCTTCGGCGCGGCGGCCCCGCCCCCGGCGTGTTTCCTCACGTCAGCGGCTGGTCCTTGATCGCCAGCTGCTGCTGTCCGCGCTGGTAGGTGACCTCACGAATGCCCAGCGCAGCGTGCAATTTTCCGGCGGGCAGCGTCACCGGTTTCGGCGCCGGGCCGTCGCCGGGCGCCGGCAGCGGATAGGCGGTGGTGGTGCCGCTGTAGAAGGTGACATTGCCCTCGGTCTTCGTGAACAGCTGGTGCACATGGCCATTCAGGCAGGTGACCGATGCGAAACGGGCGAGATAACTCAGCATCTGGGTGGCATCGTCTGTGCCCCAGCCCCATTGCGGATACATGGCGAACAGCGGGATGTGACTGAACACGATGATCGGTGTGTCGCTGGACAATCCGGACACATCCTTGCGGACGAAGTCCAGCTGATCCTGGCCGAGGTGGCCCAGCGCCTGCAGATTCATCGTATTGACCAGTCCGATCACGTGCACGCCCGCGATATCGAAGCTGTACCAGCCGTCGCCGCGGGTGCCCTTACCGAACGCCGAGCGATAGCGCTGCCCGCCGTCGTCGCTCGAATCATGTTCTCCCGGAACGGTGAACACGTGCGGTGTGTGCAGGCCGCCCATGAGCTGTTTGACCTGATCGAACTGCTCCGGTGTGGCGAGATGGGTCAGATCGCCGGTGTGGATGACGAAATCGGGGGTGTATCCGAGCGAATTCACCTGTCCGATGGCCTCGGTGAAGGTGTCGGTGACATTGGCGTTCGCCGTACCGGTGAAACCGATGTGACTATCGCTGACCTGTGCGAATCGCAGAGTCGGGCGACCGGTGGCGGCCGCGGCGGTGCCCGCGATATGCGAGACCACCTCCCCGCCCACGACCGCCAATCCCACCGCCGCGCCGAACCAGGCGCTGTGCCGCATCAGCTGGCGGCGGGTCATGGCCTGCGGATCGCGCGGATCCCTCTCGGGGCTCATCCCGTCACCACCACGGTGCCGTGCATGAACGGGTGGATCGAGCACACGTAGGCGTAGCTCCCCGCCTTGGTGAACTTGAACGTGTACGTCGCGCCGGTGCCCATATTCGGCGATTTGAAGCCGCCGGTGGCCGGGGAGATATTGTGCGGCTCCTCATCGTGATTGGTCCACGTCACCGTGGTGCCCACCGGGACGGTCAGGGTGGCCGGCGCGAAGGCGAAATTGGTGATGGTGACGTCATTCGGACCGGCCGGTGCGTCCGCGGGCGCCGTTGCCGGTGCGGAACTGCTCGGCATGCTCATTCCGGGCATGCCGGGCATGGCCGATCCGGTGCCCCCCGGCACCATGCCGGGCGTATCGGTGCCGGAAGCGAAAACGAAAGTGGGAGCGGCATTGTCGGGTGCGTTACCGCCGCTGCCGCACGCACTCACCGACAGCAGCGCTGTCGCCGTGGCGGCGACGGCGAGCGCCGTCCGCCGCGGGCTGCGGATAAATCTCATGGGTCCGGGCCTCCATCCGGGATGTGTCCGTCCGCTGCTGCGGGACCGGTCACATGGAGATAGGGACCCGGGTTACACGGTCGGCGCGAAAACCTCGATGGCGCCGTTGTTTTCCCGCACCTGCAGGTGCGGGAGCGGTGCGGGGGAGATGGGCAGCTGATGTGACAGCACGGCCCCGCTGATCGAGAAGGAGGTCGAATGGCAGGGGCAGCGCAGTCGATCGGCCGGAGCGTCCAGCCACAGTTTGCAGCCCTGATGGGTGCAGACCCCCGAGACCGCCACCGGAATCCCGTTGGCGCGCCGCACGAATCCGTTGAGGGTGCCGACATCGAAGGAGACGGTGCCGCCCTCCGGGAGGTCGGCGCTGGCCGCGATGGGCCGCCACGAGCCGTTGGTGGGCGTCAAGGTCGATTGTGCGGCAGGCGAAGCGGGCTCCGCCTGGTGGGTGATCATGCGATCGACGACGACTCCGGCGGTGGCGGCCGCCGCGGCGGTGGCGGTGCCGATCAGCACCTGTCGCCGGCGGGTCGTACCGCGCTGTGGTGGTGAATCCTCCTGCGGCTCAGCCATTTCAGCGGCAAGCCGCTGCTGCAATCCGGACAGGAAGTCCGGGCTGGGCGCGGCGCTGCCGAGCCGGGCCGACTGCAACTCGATGGCGGTGCGCATCTCCTCGGCATCGTTCTCATCGGGCCGGAACGAGCGCGGTCGCCGTCCGGCCAGGAGCTCCTCGACGTAATGCCGCACTTCCCGCTCGCTCACCGCGCACCTCCCTCGTTCAGCCGGGCCGCCATCTGCAACGCCCTGTGCTGCAACACCTTCGCATTGGCGACGCTGACACCCAGATCCTGCGCCGAATCCTTGACCGACAGGCCCTGCAGGAATCGCAGTTCCAGTATTCGCCGATAATTCCCGGAGAGCTGCTCGAGCACCGCGCGCGCTCGCAGCTCGGCCCGGCCGTCCGATACTTCGTCGGGCGGATCGTCCGCGAAATCGTCGTCGATCGTGGTGATCTCGCGGCCCATGCGGGTACGCCAGTAGCCCGCGAGCACCGTCCGCGCGGTCGCGCGCAGATAGGCCCGCACCTCCGGCACGGATGCCGAGATCCGCAGTGGTTTGAGCGCCACCGTGAATACCTCGGCCGTCAGATCCTCGGCATCGGGCCGGTTGCCGACCTTGCCGAACATCAGCGCATACACCCAGGTGACATTGTCTCGATAGAGAGCTTCCCACCCGGAGTACCCGTCACCGGACACCAGCCGCAACTCCCGGCCGGAGCTCACGCCTTCGTCCGCCCGCGAGCGATCGGACCCTGTCCGACGCACCATGAATCGACGCTCCCCGAATCCACCAACGACGTGTCTTCACGTCTTTCAGTAGATAGCGAGCGAGGTTACAACGCGCCCGTTTTCGAGATCCTTTATTCGTGCGCCTCGACCGGCGCGGCCTGCTCCAGCTCGGTGGCGACCGTCTCCGGGAAGACGAACTTGCGCATGGCCCACCAGCGGAATGCCGTCGCGAGCAGGGTGCCGAGCACGGTGGCGCTGATGAAATCGGCGATATTCTCCACCAGCAGCGACACATGCGGGGTGCAGAGCAGGAACACGTACCGCGACACCCACAGCGGCAAGACCGTGATCCCCGCGCCGAGACCGGCGACCACGAAGAACAGCGTCGCCTCATGCCTGCGCTGCCGCCCACCGCGCGCGGTGAAGGCCCACTCCCGGTTCAGCACATAGGACACCACCGTCGCGATGACCGTCGCGACGATATTCGCCGTTATCGGCTTCTCGTGCAGAATCGTCCACTTCAGGCCGAAGAAGAGCGCCGTCGTGGTGACGAACGCGATGCCGCCGACGGTGAGAAACTTCAGCAACTCCGCGTTCCGCACAAACACCGACAGCAATCGCCTCGGGAGCCGCGCGGCAACAAATTCGACCATGAACACCGAGTCAGGCTAGCCGAGCCCCCACAACCCCAACCACCCGCCAGAAGCGGGGTCTCAGGACACCCGCCCCGGCACCCAGCTTTTACCGGCCTCCGTCCACCCCCGATTCTTCACCGTCTTCCGGGCGGCCCGCATGTTCCGGCCGATGAGTCGTTGCAGGTAGAGGTGTCCGGAAAGGTGGTCGATCTCATGCTGAAAGCAGCGCGCGAGGTAGCCGCGAGCCTCGACGCCGACAGGCCGCCCCGCAACGTCGACGCCGGTCACCCGCGCCCACTCCGCCCGTCCGGTGGGAAACCACTCACCCGGAACCGACAAACACCCTTCGAGATCATCCTCCGGATCCGGCATCACCTCCGGAATCGCCGAGGTCTCCAACACCGGATTGACGACGTGACCCCGGTGCCGGACTCCGAAGTCGATCAGGTCGTACACGAACACCGCCCGCGGATCGCCCACCTGGTTGGCCGCAAGCCCAGCCCCGTGCGCGGCGGTATTGGTGTCGAACAGGTCGTCCACGAAGCCGGCGAGCTCACTGTCGAAAGCGGTGACGGGAAGGGCCGGCGTGGTCAGCCGGGGATCACCTGCGATGAGGATCGGTCGAACAGCCATGCCGCGAGGGTACTCAAATTTGAGTAGTCATGTCAGACTGGCGAAGTGAACGAGACCCGGCTGTTCGTACTAGCGGCTTTGGCGAAACGTGGTGCGATGCACGGCCATCAGCTCCGCCGCGATGCCCGTCTGGACCGCGCCGACCTGTGGTCCCGAGTGAAACCGGGCTCCCTCTACAGCGCCCTGCACCGCATGGAAGCCGAAGGCCTCATCCGCCCCCTCCGCACCGAGCAGGACGGCGCCCTCCCCGCCCGGACCGTCTACGAAATCACCGAAGAGGGTCTTCGTGAACTACGCGCCCTCCGAGACGAAGCCTTCACCGAAGTAGACATCCGCCCCGACCCAGTAGATCTGGCCCTGGTAGTCAGCGCAGACCTCGACCGCACTCTCCTCCGTGGCTACTTCGAAGACCGCCTGGCCGCCCTCCAGACAAGAGCCTCTCGAATCGAACACCACCCAGACCGCCAGTCCCCCAATCGAACTCGCGCAGACGACCTCATAGTCGACCACGCCCGAATGCGCCTGCAATCCGAGATCGACTGGCATCAAAAGGTTCTCGCCGACATAGACACCTTGGAATTGACCGCTGGGCATGCTCCTGGGGCGGAGTAGGCGCCGGAAGAGAACAACGAACAAAGGGCGAAAAGACAAAGACGCCTGGACAAGAAGAAAGGAAAACGACAAAGAACAAATCCGTGAAAGAGGCTGGTCGGTCCGCCAGTCTGAATATCCTTATATCACACCACAATTCACCTTTCCGTGCCCGTATCACGGCGGTAGAATAGTGGTATGAATCCAGGGGGAGAAACCGTCGACACCGACAGTGCGCACGCACTGTCGGTAGCGGTCGATCACCTCCTGAACGCGTCCCTGGTTCCGTTGCACGATGACGAATTCATCGCGGTGATGCGGGAAGTGGAAACGTGTAAACGCAAACTCGAGGCCGTGCAGACCCGTTTCGTCGTGGAAACCACCAGCCGTGGCCTGGCCCAGCGCGGTGGGGTGGCGTCCCCGAAGGTGTTCCTGCGTCAAACCTTGGGTATCTCCCGCGCCGACGCTGCGTCCCGGGTCAGCATCGCGGTGGAGACCGGTCCCCGGATCGTGTCGGGTGTGGAGTTGGAACCGACGTTGGCGCATGTGGCCCAGGCGCATCGGGCGGGTGTGATCGGTGTCGATCATGTGCGGCGGATCATGACGGTGATGAACCGGTTGCCCGGCAGTCTCGACATGGATGTGCGTGAAGCCACCGAACTGCAACTGACCGAGTTCGCGCCCACCGGGTACCCGGAGGGTCTTCCGGTGATGGGTGAAGTGTTGCTCGCGGGTTTGGATCCGGACGGCACGTTGAGTTCCGATGCCGATCGTGAACGCATGCGCGGTCTCACCCTGGGTGCCGAGCGTGCGGACGGGATGTCCCCGTGGAACGGGGAGATCAACCGCAAACTCCGCTCTGTCCTCGAACCGGTGTTCGCGAAGCTGGCCCGCCCGGGCATGTGCAATCCGAAGGACCCTGACAGCCCGTGGGTGTCCGAGCACAAGCTCGATGCCAAGGCGATGGCGGCGTGTGTCGAGCGTGATACCCGTACCCCGGCGCAGCGTAATCATGATGCGCTGCTGGCGTTCTTGCGTCCGGAGTTCGGTGGCCCGGCCAAGTTGGGTAGGCATCGTGGTCTGCCGGTGTCGGTGATCGTGACGATGAGCGTGACGGATCTGGAAGCCGACGCCGGTGTGGCGACGACCGCGTCGGGTGGGATCGTGTCGATCCCGGAGGCTTTGGAGTTGGCGTCGAAGTCGAACAAGTATCTGGCGGTGCTGAACCCGGTGGGGTTGCCGCTGTATCTGGGTCGCGGTACCCGCTCGGTGAACCTGGATCGCACCCGCAGCTCCTCGGGTATCGAGTCCGTGTCCGGTTCGGCGGGCCTCGATCCCGGTGCTCACCCGGCCGGCCTCGAGACCGGTTCGCAGGCAGGTGGTGCCGATCGTGGGTGCGGGTCGGCTGATCTCGGGCACCGTGCCCGGCCTACCGGCGACCCGGGTGTTCCGGGTGCGGCCGGTCCCGACCATGCGTCTGGCTCGTCGGGAAGCTGTGGTGCCGGTACGCGCTTGAGCAGCGCCGAGAACGGTGCGCGGACAGGCAGTTCCGGCCGCGACCACCACTCGTCCGGCACCGATGATGACTCCTGTGCGGCGAGCCCCGGCGAGGGTGCTCGGCCTGCCAAACTTGAGTGCGGTTCACGGGCAGCCGGTTCCGGCCCTGAGTTGCGCTCGTGCGGTAGTGAGGACGACTCCCGTCCGGCTACCCTCGAGCACGACTCCCACTCCTCGGGTACCAAGGAGGGTTCCGGGGCGGTGAGCCTCGGCGACAGTGCTTGGCCCTCCAGCCCCGAGTACGGTTCGCGTGCAGGCGGTTCCGGCCACGACCTGCGCTCGTGCGGCAGTGAGGACGGCTCCCGCTCCTCCCACTCCTCGGGCACCGAGGTCAACTCTGGGGCGGGCAGCCTCGGTGACGGTACTCGGCCTGCGTGGTTGGTGTTCGGGCCGCGGTCCTTCGGGACCGGGCGGGTTCCCCGGTTGGCCAGTGCCGCACAACGATTGGCGCTCATCGCGTCGGAGAAGGGCTGCACGCGGCCTGGGTGTGATGCCCCGGCGACGATGTGCGCGGTGCATCACATCACCGAGTGGAGCAACGGTGGGCGCACCGATATCGACAACCTCACCCTCGCGTGCGATCACTGCCATGCCCAGGTTCACGACGGGCCTGGTGGGTGGAAAACGGTGGTCATGGGACCGGAGTCGGAGTTTCCGGGGCGGACCGGGTGGATCGGGCCCGCGCACATCAACCCGACGGGGGTACCGCAGGTCAATCACCTGCATCACCCGCTCGAGCTGAAGGCTGCTGCGCTGGCGCGGATCCGGGCTCGTAACGAGCGGGAACTACAGCACTACCGACAGTAGGTTCCCGCCCACCTGCTGACACCCGTTTGCCCCTGTTCCACCGCCGGGCTGGTCCCGTCGGTGCTACAGGTCGTTGCACGGGTGGGGGTTTCGGGGTCTGGGTTCTTGGGTCCGGGTGCTTCGGGTTCTTGGTCTTTCGGGTTTTGGTTTTTCGGGTTTTGTCTCTGAAACCGGACCACAGCCGGTCGACCCCGCCGGTACCGCAGGTATCTCCTTGCTGCGGAAGGTAAATCGGGTACCCCACCTGAGGTCACCAGCACAGCCATCTCGGGCCCTGCCCGCACCCGGAGACCCACCACTGCCTCTCGACGCACGCAACCCAGGTGCACCGGCCACATCTCGGCCTCGAAACCACCTGAAGCGGGCACCACACAACCCTTCTCCCGCACTGCACAGTCCGTGTCTAAGCGGGACAGATCCGCTATCCGTTGTGCCGCTGAGAGGCCCGCTGTTCCGTCGGAAGTTATCGACGTTTTCGACACCGAAATGGCCTGTGCACCTTTGGGGGTGGGGGCGAGGCGGCGTATGTCTCCGGTTCCCACGCTTCTCTTTGTTCTGCATGACACCGGAAGGAATGCCGAAGGCGGTTCCAGGTCAGCGGGCGGGGTGGAAGAGGGTGCCGTTGTGGATGCCGCGGAGGGTGCGGAGGGTTACTACGGACCAGGCGGCGAGGAGGAGGGTGAAGAGGGCTACTGCGGTGATGGCGAAGATGTTTGCGCCGGTGTGGGTGTAGAGGACGGTGCTGCCGGTTACGCAGGTGCCCAGGGGGAAGGTGAAGCCCCACCAGGTCATGTTGAAGGGCATGGTCTTTCGGGCGTGGTAGGTGACCGCGATGGCGAGGGACAGCCAGAGGAGGGCGAAGCCCCAGGTGGGGACGCCGAAGATGAGTGCGAAGACGTCGAGGCCTGCCGATTCGCGGTCGGGGAGGGCGGTGGGGGCAACGTTCGCGAGTTGGCCTGCGGCGGTGACGGATTGGCCGAGGGGGCCGAGAACCAGCCAGACGGTGGCGACCATGCCCGCGGCGGGGAGACCGTGGTGCAGCAGGCGCGACCAGATGACGGTGATGGTCGCGATGGCGGCGATGAGGCTCAGCCCGAACATGGCCAGGCAGAGGAACAGCATGGTCATTCGAGGCTGGCCGGCCGGGATGTGGGGGATGAGCAGGGCGCCGGTGGCGGCTGAGACCATGGGAGGCACCACGGGCATGAGCCAACCGCCGAAGGCGGCATCGGCGTCGAAATTGTGGCGGGTGATCATCCGGAAGGGAATGGCGCCCGCGGCCAGCAGCCCGAGCACGGTGCCCGCCGACCACAGCACCCAGTCGATGGCCACTGCGGCGGACATTCCGATCACATCACTGCCGAGCACCAGGGTGCCCGCGCCGACGGTCATCAGCGCCATCGGGGGAGCCCCGTAGAACTGCATCATCACCGGATGCGCCCCGTGCGAGCGAGCGATCTCGGGGTACCGCCGCCAGTGCGCCACCCACGCGACAGCCAGCACGACCAGCAGCAGCGCGGCCAATCCCCACACCACGGTGGCAGCGGCGCGCAGACCGGGGAACTGCAGCGGGAGCGTGGCGGCGGAGTTGGCGACAATGCCGGTGCCCATCACCGCGGCGAACCAATTGGGCCCCAGCGAACGCAGGGCATCGCCGGGTTCCCGGTCGGGGTGGACGACATTGCGCGACTTCACAGGCGTACGCGCGGCCGCAACCGAGGAGACGGTATCGGCGCTGCGGCGGAAGGTCACTGTGGTCATGTACCCAGCATCGGCCGAGCAAGGATTCCCCGGTACCGGCCACAGTTCGATGGATGCATAGAACCGTTCTATGCCCACCCCAGACTCGCTCTATATCCACCTCGGCGCTGCAGTTATCAGTGTCTCGGTGATTACTCTGAGACCGCGATACCGCACAGGCGTTTCGCAGGGCCGACTCGAATCCGCTGTGGAGGCGAGAATGACTGACCGCGTGGATATCGAGACACCGCTGGGTTCGATCTCCGTCTACCAGAAAGGCTCGGGCGAGCCGGTTCTGCTGTGGCCCAGCCTGTTGATGGACCACACCCTGTGGACCCAGCAGATCGAGCATCTGGCCGGGCAATACCGGACCCTGGCCTTCGATCCTCCGGGACACGGGACGAGTTCTCCGGTCACGCGGACATTCACCCTCGACGAATGCGCCGATTGCGTATGCGCCGTCCTCGATGCGCTCGAGATCCCTCGCACTCATTTCGTCGGCAATTCGTGGGGCGCGATGGTGGGTGCGGTGCTGGCGGCGCGCTATCCCGAAAGAGTCGCATCGGCAGTCCTGTTGAACGGCACGGCCTCACCGGCAAGCCCGCTGCAGCGCATGAAGTTTCGTATCCTCGTGACGGCCGCGGGCATTCTCGGTTCCCTCCGTCCGCCCCTGGATCGGGCGGTGCTGCGCGCATTCCTCGGCCCGACGTCCCTGCGTAGCCGCCCCGAAGCAGCCGAGACCGTTCTCGAGGTCGCGTCCAGAGTGAACGTCGAGTCGGCCCGGTACTGCGTCCGCAGCGTGGTGTCCGAGCGCCCGGACAATGTCGGCCTCCTCGCCGGAGTCTCCTCCCCGGTTCTGGTGGTCGCCGGGGTCGAGGACCGGATCTTCCCGGTCAGCGAAGTGCGGGCGATGGCCGCGGCGATTCCCGGTGCACACTTCGTTGTGATCGATGGGGCCGCGCACCTGCTCGCTCTCGAAGTCCCCGGCCGTGTCAACGAGCTGGTGAGCGACTTCCTCGCCCAGCACCGCTTCGCGCCGTGACCGCGCGGTCCCGTGGCTCAGCTGACGACAGAGAACCGCCGCGCAACCGGTGTGGTCCGCACCTGCCGCGCCAGCCCGAGATCCGTCGGCTGAGCACTGCGAGTGTCGAAGCGCTCGAACACCGCGGCCAATTCCGGTGACCAGCGCGCGAATTCACCGCGCACCGGGCCTGCGGTATCGAGCTGGCACACCACACCGATGGCCGTGAGCAGCGCGCGGGCGAAGGGCGTGATGTAGGCGGGAATGCTCATCTGCCGATGCGCATTCGTCAGCCGCAGATCCATGACGTGCCGTACCCGATGCCGCAGCCATTCGGTGCTGAATCGGAAATCGTGCTGTGTGAACGGTTCGGTGGCCACCGCGATCCCCTCGGCGATGGTCGCCACATCGTAGGTGCGATCGGGTTCGACGAACCCGTGCCGGCGCAGCGCCGAATCGAGATCGGCCATGGTGCCATTGAGCGCGGCATCCATCACCTCACTGACCAGATCCTCGAATCCGACGGCCGGCCAGACGACGCACGCGCCGAAGTCGACGACCCCGAGCCGCCCGTCCGGCAGTACCCGGAAATTACCGGGATGCGGATCGCAGTACAGCAGTCCGGTGCGCGTCCAGGACGACAGCAGGAATCGCAGAATGAGCATTCCGACGCGGCTGCGCTCCTCGGGCGCCCCCGATTCGATAATGCGCGAGACCGGTGTGCCGTGCAGCCATTCGCTGACGATCACATTGCCGCGCTGGGTAATGACCTTGGGCACCACGAAATCCGGATCGTCGGCATAGGCGTCGGCGAAGACGCGCTGATGCTCGGCCTCGGCGGCATAGTCGAGTTCCTCGGCCACGGAGGTGCAGATGGCCTCGGTCACCGCGGGCACATCGGCGCCGGGCACGAAAACCGTGGCCAGCACGGACAGTCGCCGCAACTGTTCGAGATCATTGCGCACGGCCTCGTGCGCGCCCGGGTACATGACCTTCACCGCCGCCTGCCGGCCGTCGCGCCACACCGCCCGATGCACCTGGCCGATGGAAGCTCCCGCCGCCCGCCGATCGTCGAACTCCCGGAAGTTCCAGCGCCAGCTTTCGCCCATCTCCGCGGCGATGGCCTCGTGCACCCGCGACGGCAGCATGGTCGGCGCCGAATCCTGCAGCTGCGCCAGCGCCCTGCGGTAGGGCTCGGCCAGATCCGGCGGCAGCGCGAGTTCGTACAGCGCCAGCAGCTGCCCCAGTTTGGCCGCACAACCCTTGAGTTCGCCGAGCACCTCGAAAATGTGCTGCGCCGTACGCAATTGGATATCCATGCTGACCTCGGCGGCGGATCTGCCGCGCGCCCGCTGTGCGACGCCCGCCGCCTGCCGTCCGGCGAACGCGATGGGGAGAGCGGCGATCTTGGCATTGCGAACCGCGGTCCGAACCGGCGGCGTGCCACCGGTACCCCGTGAACGACTGCTGGTTCGCCGCTTGGTCATTGCTCACCTCATTGTGTACGCGGCGCGCGGCGGTTTCCGTGCAGCCCGCCGCGGTGTGCGCACGTGCAGTTTGGCATATGAGAGCTTAAACTGTCTGGGACGTATCCGAAAGTTGTCGAAAGGTGACAGGATGGGTGCCCAGACGGTCGTCGCGGATGTCGCCGACGAGCTGGCTCGCCGCGTCGCGACCGGGGAGTACGCGCCCGGTGACCTGATGCCGTCCGTTCGTCAGGTCGCCGAGGAATTCGGGATGAATCGGGCGACTGCACAACTGGTGCTCGGCCGGCTGGAGTCCTACGGCTTCGTGGACGCGCACCGCGGCCGCGGCTTCACGGTGCGCGATGTGCGCCGAGCCGGTGGGCTGGACGTCTACCGCCGGCTGTTCCGGCTCTCGATGCACGCACCCGAGCTGGCAGCCGATATGTTCCGCAATATCGTTGCCGCCGAACGGGTCATCGTGCTCGAGGCGCTGCTGGACTACACCGAGGGTGAGGGTGGCGTCGACCCTGTGTCGCTGCACGGCGCCATCGATGAGCTGGAGTCCCTGGCCCGCAGCGAGAATCCCGATCACGCCGCCATGCTGACCCTCGAAATCGGCCTGGTGCGCACCCTTCTCACCGACCTAGGGCACAGCGTGCAGCGTGCGG
The DNA here is from genome assembly GCF_035958815.1 of Nocardia sp. NBC_01327. Classification (NCBI taxonomy): domain Bacteria; kingdom Bacillati; phylum Actinomycetota; class Actinomycetes; order Mycobacteriales; family Nocardiaceae; genus Nocardia; species Nocardia sp. NBC_01327. Next base: position 3,157,160 of record NZ_CP108383.1, read on the forward strand.
TCCTGAACTCGGTCGGCGAAATGCTGTTCGAGGTGCCGGAGGCGGTGCAGGCGTACTTCGCGGCGTCGCCGGATCTGCATGTGCTGGTGTGGCGTTCGCTGCTGGCGGTCTGGGAGTCCGATTCGGGCCCGTCCGAACCGCAGTTGTCGCTGTTCGAGGATCTGTTCGCGCTGTACCACGAGAAGGTGGTCGCGCACTTCGAGGAATTGGTCGGCGTCGGCGCGGAGGTTGCCGGAATTTCTGCGTGACAAGCCATTTGACCAACCGTCTGAGACACTCTAGTCTTCGATTCGTGTCCCCGGGGACATGCTCTGTCACCCTCGCCCCGGCGAGTAATGGCGATACGAATCGAGGCACCATGGCGGGCAAGAGAAGAACCGGTCTCGCACGGTCGGCGAAGATCGCGGCACTGCCGATGGGCATCATGGCCCGGCGCATGACCGCCACCGGCAAGGCCATCATGACCGGCGCCGATCGCGGCGCCATCGATGAGGCGCTGATCGACAAGGCCGCCGATGAGGTCTTCCGGGTGCTCGGGGAACTCAAGGGCGGCGCCATGAAACTCGGGCAGGCGCTCAGTGTCGCCGAGGCCGCGGTGCCCTCCCGCTTCGCCGACCGGTATCGAGAGGCCCTGTCGCGCTTGCAGAATCAGGCCCCGCCCATGCCGACGGCACAGGCGCACCGCGTGCTCGACGAACAGCTGGGCACCCGCTGGCGTGAGCGCTTCACCACCTTCGAGGACGAGCCGGTGGCGGCGGCGAGCATCGGCCAGGTGCATCGGGCGGTCTGGAAGGACGGCCGCACCGTCGCGGTGAAGATCCAGTATCCGGGCGCCGATACCGCACTCATGTCGGATCTCAAACTGCTGCAGATGCTTTCGGGCACCTTCGGGGTTTTCATGCCCGGCGTGGACGTCCGCGCGCTGATCGACGAATTCGTCGCGCGCACCGAGGATGAGCTCGACTACCGGCTGGAGGCCGATCATCAGCGGCACTTCGCCGCCGCCTACGCCGGCGACCCGAACTTCTTCGTCCCGCGGGTGATCGCGAGCGCGCCCAAGGTCATGGTCACCGAGTGGATGGCGGCCACCCCGCTGTCGAAGATCATTGCCGAAGGCACTGTGCAGCAGCGGAATCGGGCCGGAGAGCTGCTGGTCGAATTCGGCCTGAGCTCACCCAAGCGGGTCGGCGCCCTGCACTGCGATCCGCATCCGGGCAACTACCAGCTGCTCGAGGACGGCCGGCTGGGCATCATCGATTTCGGCGCCACCATCGCCCTGCCCGACGGTCTGCCGCCGGTGGTGGGGGAGCTGGCCCGGCTCGCGGTCGCCGAGGATTACGACGCGCTGATGGCCGCCCTGCACGCGAACGGTTTCGTGCGCCCCGGCCATCACATCGACCTGGAGCCGATCAAGCGCGTGGTGGCGCCGATCGTCGCGGAATTGCAGGGTGATCGGCTGCACATCACCCGGGACCTGCTGCAGGGTCATATGTTGCGCGCCATGGATGTGCAGAACATGTCGGTGAACAATACTTTCGCCGTGCGCACGCCGCCCGAGCTCCCCGACCTGGTCATGCTCGGCCGCGTGCTCGGCGGTGTCATCGCGGTATGCGCGCAACTGGATGCCGAGGGAGCCTTCCTCGGATTGGTGGAGCGCTGGCTGCCCGGCTACCTGCAGGAGGGTGAAGCAGCCTGAGCCGCAGCTGATTTCGGCCTGGCGCACCCCGCTGCGCCAGGCTGCGCTGTTCAGCCCCCGACGAGCGCGGCGGCCGCGATGAGCGCCGCGATCACGGTGAGCGCGAGCGCCGTCAGGATCACCAGGTTCCGGCGGGTGGGCGGTTCGGCTGGGGGAATCGGTCGATCGGCCATCGGGCTCATCTCCTGATCGGTATCGGTGGTGGTGGCGGGTCATCGTATTCCGGTGGTTCCCAATAGGTTTGTAGTCCCGGCCGCTGCGGCATGAGCTCCGCGGCCTCCCGGGCCACCCCGACGAAGCCCGGATGATCGATGACGAAGCGGACCGCCCGCTCCACCTCGGGCCCGCTGCCGACGCGCATGAGGGCGCGGGTGAAATTGGGGAAGGCGCGGGTGAAGTAGTAGATCAGCCGCGATTCCGCGCGCAGCGGCAGCATGGCCCGATCGGCGGCGGCCGCCTCGACGATCTTGCGGCCGGCCTTGTCCGGATGCATGCCCAGCAGCGTCATCCCCTTCACCACGATCTGCCGGGTGATGGCGACCTGCTCGGTGCTGAGGGTGGCCAACGTGGCGGTCGCGGCCAGATTGGTGGCGATCAGGCCCGGGCACACCACGGTGACACCGATGCCCAGCGGGGCCATTTCGACGCGCAGCGTCTCGCTGAGGTGCTTCACCCCGGCCGCGGTGAAGCAGTAGGGGGTGCCCATCCGCATGGGCGCGAAGGCCGCGACGGAGGAGATGTTCACCAGGTGCCCGCCGGTGCCGCGCTCGGCCATCTGTGCGCCGAACAGCCGGCACCCGTGCACGATCGCGGTGAGATTCACATCGACAATGCGCTGCAGATCGGCGGGCCGAATCTCGAAAAATGGCCCGCCGACGACGATTCCGGCATTATTGACCACCACATCGGGTACACCGTGCGCGGTCTTCACATGGTCCGCCAGGGCTTCGAGCGAGAGCGGATCGGCCACATCGAGGGCATACGGAAAAGCCGAACCGCCCGCCGAACGGATCAGTGCCGCAGTATCTTCAGCGGTCGCGTAGTTGATGTCCGCGACAATGACCTCTGCCCCCCGGGCCGCGAGGGCCTTGGCGGTGCCGCGGCCGATGCCACTGCCCGCCCCGGTCACCACGGCAAGGTGCGGGTGGAAGGGTTTCATCTGTGGTCTACTCCTCCGCTGGAGAGTCAGAGTGTACACTGTCTGGGACAGTATGTGGAAGTATGAGAACGCAGCGCCGCAGCCGCGGAATCAGGGGACCTCACATGGCAGGCTTCGAGAACGAAGTTGTCGTCATCACCGGTGCCGGTGGCGGTATCGGCCGCGCGGTGGCGCAACGCTTCGCGCGTAAGAAAGCCATCGTCATCGCCGCCGATCTCGATAAGGCGCGGGCCGTGCACACGGTGGAATCCATCGAAGCATTCGGCGGTGTCGCCACACCCTATGCCGTGGACGTGTCCGATGGAGTGGCTATGGAATCATTCGCCGAGGACATTCACACGGAATTCGGGACGCCGAGGGTATTGGTCAATAATGCCGGATACAGCACGGCCGGTCCGTTTCTGGAGCACACGCTGGAGGATTGGGAGCGGCTACTCGGCGTCAATGTGTGGGGATTGATATACGGCTGCACCCATTTCGGACGGCAGATGATCGAATCCGGGCGCGGTGGGCGCATTATCAATGTCACCTCGGTGGCGGCCTTCACGCCGATTCCACTGAGCACCCCGTACTGCGCGAGCCGGGCGGCGGCGCAAATGCTCACCGAGGGATTGCGATTGGAGTTCGCCGGCACCGGTGTGGGTGTGACGGCGGTCTGCCCGGCCCTGGTGCACACCGGAATCTACGAGGACGGCGAGGCCGATGCGGACGCGGCGGCGGACGCGGCGCACACCCTCGGCGTGGCCGCGCTGGCCGAGCGATTTGTCGCGCACGGCCCGGAGAGCATCGCGCGCACCATCGTCCGGGTGGCGGCCCGCAATCCCGCCGTGGTGCCGACGCCGATCGAGGCGCGGGCGCTGTACCTGGCCACTCGGGTCTCACCCGGCGGCGCGCGTCTGGCCGCGCGAGTTCTGCGCCCGGACAGGCTGACCGGATTGCGCGCACGTGTGACCCGGCCGTCGGTGCTGACACGGGTCGACGATTATCTGGCGCGGAAGCTGGAGGGTCCGGACCGCCGATAGCGCGGGCGCGGATCCCGGTGTGCGCCGGGATCCGCACGGCCGCGGCAATTCAGATGCGAGAGGCCAGACCCTTGAGGCCGAAGCGGGCGAAGGGCCGGATGAAGGGTGCGGCCCAGCGCAGCGGCAGGAACGACCCGATGCGGGGCTGGAATGCGATGGTCCAGGTGAGCCGGGTGCCGTCCGCGGTCTCGGTGAGCCGGTAGTCCTCGGCGAACGCCTTGATCAGGAACGGAATCGAGATCGTGGTGCCGGAGACGGTGAGCTGCTGGTTCGGCGCCATGATGATCACCCGCTCCTGCACGGCGAACAGCAGTCCGTCGAAGCTGCGCAGCGCGCCCTCGCGGCGGTAATCATCGCGATAGCGAATGCCATTGATCAGCGGAATCCAGGAGAAGGTGCCGTTGAGCTGCAAGGCATCCCACACTTTGTGCGGCGGGAACGGGAACTCGCGACCGGCGGTGACGGTGAAGGTTGCGCGGTCGAGGAATTCGCCGACCTCCGCCGAGGTGATCGGCCGCACCTCGAATCCTTTGTCCGCCAGCACATCCTTCGTCCACAGGCGCAGGAGCAGCGCGGTGATGCCGCCCGCGATCGCGCCCAGGACGACGATGACCGCCACGACGATGATGACTGTGACCATGACGTTGTTTCCTTACTCGACAAACGGCGTACGGGCGTCAGAACTCGCTGGCGCCGTGGCGATTTCGGCGCGCGAAGGACCGGGCGGCATGGCTCGCGGCGGCGGCCGCCGAGGCGGTCGCGCGGACGGTGCGCATGCGGTAGACCTGCCAGATTCCGAAGATCGCGGCGATGCCCGCGGGAATCAGCATGAGCGCCGAGGTGGTCAGCAGGGCTGCCCAGTTCGGCATCCACTGTGCGAACAGCTCGGTCAGGAAGCGGAAGAAGTAGACGGTCCCGTAGGCCGCCGCGATGAGCGCGAAACCCAGTGCGGTGAGCGCGATTACGCCGCGCGCGACTTCGGCGGCGAGAAATTTCCCGGCCCGGTAGAGCCTGGGTCCGAGCCATGCGGACAGCTCCGCCAGTAAAATTCGGACAATCTGCTCGATCGGGCTCGGTTGCGGTTCGAGCGCCGTGCTGTAGCCGGAGTGATCGGTAGCCATCCGCGGCCCCCTCGGTGGATGTGATCATCGGCGACCGCCTGCCGCCGGAACTGTCGCATCCTAACATGGTCGCGTAGATTGTCTCAGACGGTAGATTTCTTCCGAGGAGTGTGACATCGCATGGCCAATGTGTTCTCGGCCGGGACGACTACGGCGAGCCTTCCGCTCATCGCACGACGCTGGACCATCGACGACATTCCCGACCAGACCGGTAAGACCGCGGTGGTCACCGGCGCGAACAGCGGTCTGGGTCTGCGCACCGCGGAAGCCTTGGCCGCCAAGGGCGCTCACGTGCTCATGGCATGCCGCAATGAACTCAAGGCCGCCGCCGCGCTGGAGTCGGTGGCCGCCGCCGCGACCGGTCCCAAACCCGAGGTGCTGCCGCTGGATCTGGCCGATCTGACCTCCGTGCGCCGCGCCGCCGATCACCTCGATGTGCGCGGCAATGCCATCGACGTGCTGGTCAACAATGCGGGCGTAATGGCGCTGCCGCGCACGGTGCGGACCGCGGAGGGGTTCGACGCGCAATTCGGCACCAACCATCTGGGTCACTATGCGTTCACGGGTCTATTGCTGCCCGCCCTGCTGCGTGCACCCGATCCGCGGGTTGTCACCGTCTCCTCGATCGCGGCATGGGGTGGGGTCATCAACTGGCCCGATCCGAACTGGCGCGTGCTCTACGTTCGCTGGCTCGCCTACAGTCAGTCCAAACTCGCGAATCTGCTCTTCACCGCGGAGCTGAATCGCCGTGCGCGCGAACACGGTACGGCTCTCACCGCGGTATCCGCGCACCCCGGCCTCTCCGCCACCCACCTCTACGATTCCGGCGCCGAGAAGGGGGTCGGCGGCCGTCTGGCCGCCCTGCAGCAGCGGGCCCTGGTCGGTCTCGCGCAATCGGATCGCATGGGCGCGCTGCCCCAGCTCTATGCCGCCACCATGCCGGGCCTCCCCGGCAACTCCTACCTCGGCCCGGCCTTCGAGACGTTCGGCTATCCCCGCCGCACGCTCCGAAATCCACTGGCCTACAGCCGAACTCAAGCGCGAGCGCTCTGGCGACTGAGCGAATCCCTCACGGATGTCCACTACCCCTGGCCCCGCTGAGGCTGCTCGGCTGAACTATTTCTTGCTCAGTTGAGCAAACAGCAGTACGGTTTAGCTCATGCAAGCAAGAAATAGTTCGGCCAAGCAGGAAGGCCGGACGTTCATCGAATCCGCTCGCCGCGCGCAGATCGTCGATGCCGCGGTCGAGGTCATCGCCGAACAGGGTTATGCCAATGCCTCGTTCGCGAAGATCGCCAAGCAGGCCGGACTGAGCAGCACCGGAATGATCTCCTACCATTTCAAGGGTAAGGACGATCTGATCCGCGAGGTCATCGCCGAATTCCTGCGCCTGTCCGGGGAGTATCTGACCGGCAAGATGGATGCCGAGAACACGCTGGCTGGCCGGCTGCGGGCATTCATCGTCGCCCGCATCGCCATGCTCGACGAGTTCCCGAAGCATTTCGTCGCGGCGGGGGAGATCATCAATGCGGTCCGCATCGAGGACCCCGACCTGCGCGGCCTGACGCCCGTCTGGGCCGCCACCGCCGCCATGCAGGAGCAGCGCTTCCGAGAAGGCCAGCAGGCCGGGGAGTTTCGCGACTTCGACCCCAAGGTGATGGTGCTCGCGCTGCACGGCGCCATCAATGAGGCGACGGTGCGGGCGAGTGTCGATCCCGACTTCGACACCGCGGCCTGCGGGCGGGAGCTCGCCGATCTCTTCGAGGCAGCGACAAGGAAAGCATCATGAACGACATCGCAGTGGGGCAGCACATCATGACGACGGACGAAGCAGCCGGCCCGCAGACCCGACCCCTCCCGGCTCCGCCCGGCGATCAGGGGCCGACCGAGCGGCAGAAGTCCGCGGCGGCTCGAAAGGCCCTGGCCCGCAATCTCATTCTCGAGCTGGGTCTCCCGATCGGCGGCTACTACGGTCTGCACGCCGCCGGATTCAGTCAGTGGGTATCGGTGCTGGGCGCGGGTCTGCTGGTCACCCCGGCGATCGGCTACACCTTGATCACACAGCGCAAAGTCGATGTGACGGTGGTCTTTTCGCTGGGCTTCGTGGTGCTGGGCGCACTGATGTCACTGGTCACCGGTGACCCCAGAGTGCTGCTGGTCCGCGACAGCTGGTTGTTCGGTGCGCTGGGCCTGTGGGTGCTCGGCTCGCTGTTCACCGGCAAACCGTTCATGCTCGTCGCGGCCCGTGCGGTCGTGACCGCGAAAATCGGTGCGGCCGGAGCCCGGGAGTGGGAGGACCGCTGGCACACCGAGGCCGACTTCCGCAGGCACATCCGGGTTCTCACCGCGGTATGGGGTGCGGGTTTCGCCCTCGACGCCGTGGTGCGGGTCGTGCTGGCCTATACGCTTCCGATCGATGCGGTGCCGCTGGTGACCGGTCTGCAATGGGTGGTCGTACTCGGCGCGCTGTTCGGCTTCCACTACTGGTACGTCACCAAGAATGGCCTCAAGGTGTAGAACTCGGCTGTGTCGCGGCGAACTGTTCCTCGCCGCGACGGGTGTCCATGTACTCCCGGACTCGGTGGATCAGGCCGTTGCGCAGTTCGAAGATGAAGCAGTAGTCGTTGTCGTAGTGGTTGCCGTTCATGAGTGTTGCCCGCATACGTTCTTCGACGACGACCGTGGCGCCCGCGGCGGTGAAGGCGGTGAAGTCGATCTTGCGGTCGGCGACGAAGATGCTGGGGAACTCGACTGTCAGGAAGTGCACTATGCGGTCCCGGCCGATGAGGTGATGGCTGCCGTCGAGGGCGCGAGCCGTCGCATTCCGCGGTGGCGCAAGCCATTCGGCGTCGGAGGTGAAGACGGCGGTGATGCGGCCGGGGTCGCCGGAGGCGAATTCCTGCCAGGCGTGCTGGACAATTTCCGTGCTGGTCGGGGTGCTCACCCGGCCCATCCTGGGTGCTTCTCCGACGCCGATCTCGCCACATTCGGACATCGCTCGCGATGTGTCCGGATATGTCTGGCCGCGGTGCGGCGGCCCGAGCAGACTCGAGGGTATGGAACCGTTCCAGGGTGTGGCCACGACCGGCATCTACTGCCTGCCGCCGTGCCCTGGTCGTCCGCTGCCGGAGAACGTGGTGTCCTTCGCCTCTGCGGCAGGGGCCGAGGCCGCCGGCTTCCGGGCCTGCCATCGGTGCCGCCCGTATCGCGGCGACCGCAGACCGTCGACCTCTTCCGAAATAGTCTGCCGCGCTGTGGATCTCATTGCCTCCGGAGTACTGGACACCGGCAACGAGGCCGATCTCGCAGCCCGGCTGGCGGTTTCGGAGCGGCACCTGCGCCGCATGTTCCGCGAACAGGTCGGCGCCACACCCGATCAGCTGGCCAGATCCCGCCGCGCGCATTTCGCCCGGCGGCTGCTGGACGACACCGATCTCTCGGTCACCGATATCGCCTTCGCCGCCGGCTTCGGCAGCCTGCGCCAGTTCAATCGGGTGATGGTCGAGACCTTCCGGGCCACGCCACAGCAATTGCGGGCCCGGCGGCGCCGGGCCGATCGCCTCGTGGCGGACGGAGGTCTTGTGCTGCGGGTGCCGCTGCCGGAACCGGTGCGGCTGGATCAGCGCCTGGGCGAGCTGGCCCGGACCGCAGTGCGCGGCGTCGAGCACGGCACCGCGGAGCACTATCGGCGCACGGTGTCGATGGACGGTGATCCCGGCGTCATCGATATCAGCGCGGACGCCTCCGGGCAGGCGCTGCTCGTCGCGCACCTGCCGCGGATCGAAGGTCTGCTGCATCTGGTGGGCCGGGTGCAACGGCTGCTCGGTGGCCAGGTCTGGGATTCGCACGAGGCCGGTGTCCGAAATATGGTGATGGACAGGGTCGGCGCGGCGGCCGCGCCCGGTGTGCTCGCCGACATCGTCGAACGGCACGGCGCCCCGATCGAGGGATTGGGCCGATTCGGTCTGACCCATCTGTTCCCCACACCCGCCGCTCTCGCCGGTCTCGTGAGTATCTGATCTCCCGACCAACCGGCGGCAGCGGGTCTACCGTGCGAGAATCTGGCTGCTTGATTGCCCCGATAATGCGCGAGGAGACATTGTGAGTGTGAGGTTCCTGATCGGTTTGCCCGCTGCGGTCCTGGCGGTGGCGCCGGTGTTCGCTCTGGCCGGGACCGCGCCCGCGCAGGCGCTGCCGTCACGGCCGGGTATTTCGGTCAACTACAGCTGCACCGCGCAGACCTGGGCCGGGGATACGCTGCCGACCGTATCGGTGACCGCGACCCAGGGGGTGCGCCAGGCTCAGGGCCAGGCGAAGACGCTGTGGAGTGGCACCGCGAAGTTCTCGACCATCACCTGCACGCCGGTCTGAGCCGCGTTTCAGATGGCGCGGCGGTGGTTCAGGTAGGCGAAAGAGGCCAAACCCAGCGGGATCTGGAACCAGAAGGTGAGTAGCCGGAACCCCAGGGCCACCGCGACCGCCACCCCGCCGGTCAATCCGGCAATGGCCGTGAGTCCGGCAGCGAGGGTGATCTCCTTCGCTGCCACACCGCTGGGCGACGGCAGCAGCGGGCCCAGCGCCACGGTGACCAGCTGAACCACGAAGGTGTCGGCCAGGCTCAGATCGGCGCCGACGGCATGCAGTACCGCCCACAGCGCCACCACCATGAGCAACGGCTGCACCAGCGCGGCAACCCACAGCGGTGCCGCGCGGCCCGGCCGGAGTGCGGTGGCGGCCACCGATTTCCATGCGAATTCCGCATCCGAACGTCCGGAACGGACCCGGTGCGCGAGCTCCCGCCAGCCACCGCGGGCTGCCACCCGGCGACGGACTGTCACCACCGCGAATGCCGTCAGCGCCCCCACGACGACGAGTATCGCCGCGATCACAGCCCCTGTGCGCCAGGGACTTTCGGTTGCGTGATGCCACCACGCCGAGGTCCGTGCGCCCAGATCGTGCCAGGGCGACTGGGACCCGGTCCGCCGCACCAGACTGGGTGTGGCCAGCAGGGCGATGATCACCAGCGGAATCCGTACCACCAGCGCGGCGAAGCCGAGCAGCGTCATCGAGGCGACCGCGGCACTGTGGCTCAGACCCTCCCGGCGCAGAAATCGGAGCCGGATGAGCAGGGAGGCGGCCGGCACCAGTCCGATGGCGGGCACGGCGAGTTGGAGTGCGAAGAGCCGCCGGGCGGAGGGCTGGGCCGGAATGGACCCGCGCAGCATCCACACCGAGGTGGGCCAGAGGCCGAGGGTGGCCAGGGCCGCCAGCGCCAGCCAGCGCGGGTCGGCGCCCAGCAGGGCCCGCATGCCCGCCGCGACCGTCGCGTGCTGCCAGATCGCGGCGGCGGCCACCACGACCGAGAACACGACTGTGGGGAGCGCCTTTCTCGCTGATGCGGGAATGGCCGGGGCCATCGGCTCTCCTTGATTCGCGGACACGGTGAAAAAGAGGCGGTGAATAACCTGTGCATCGCAGAGGCTATGCCCGACATTAACGTGCCCGAGCGGGGACGGCCACCCTTCCGGCACAACAGTGGGCACTGCCGGACAACAGGAAATTGGGCGGGCCGCCCCCGATAGCCCGCAAACAGACGGTGGGGTACGCAACGAATGATCGCGGGCTGACGCCAGATTAGTTGTGTCCCAGACAATTTGCAATACGTCGGGCCGGATTTCCCTTGGTGCTAAGCCAGTTTGAGGCATTGCCGCATAAAGTGTCCCAGACTGCAATGGTCTCACAAAAGACTCAGCGGTTCGCTGCGCGGTCGCGCTGCTCCCGGATCTGATTCTGTCGAGCCGTCTGGTCATCGAGCTGGGTCCCGGTGAGCGGCCAGACCTGGTAGGTGAACATCACCTGCTGCGGTCCGCAGTCGCGAGTGAGCCGCAGTGTGGACCCGCCGTCGATGGCGAGGGCGGGTTCATTGAAGAAGATCTGATGATCGAAATCGAGCGGTGTACTGCACACGTACATCAGATCGATGGTGCCGGTCACCGAATCCGCGTTGTAGCAGCTGACTTCCAGCTTCGAACCGTCCCGGTGGGTCGCGGAGCAGTCGATCTGCGCCGGTGCGCCACCGGCTTCCGCTCCGGCGGGTACCGCCACCAGCCCGGCGGCCAGTAGCCCGCCGGCCGAGCCTGCCAGAATCCGTCCGAGACGTCTCATACCGTGATCTCCTCGGTCGCCGGGCGCGCCGGCGCTGTGTGAGTATCGAATTCGGCGAGCCCGATTCGCGCGTGCACGCGCTTGGCCCACCGCGGCGCCCACCAGCAGCGGTCGCCGAGCATTGTCATGATCGACGGCACCAGCAGCATGCGAATAATGGTGGCGTCCAGGACGAGCGCGACGATCATGCCGTAGGCGATGTACTTCATGAGCACCAGCTCCGAGAGCCCGAAGGCGCCGGTCACCACGATCAGCACCAGGGCGGCCGCGGTAATGATGCCGCCGGTGTGCGCGGTGCCGTAGCGAATCGATTCCGGTGTGGACGCGCCGCGGGCCCGCGCCTCGGCCATGCGCGACATCAGGAAGATCTCGTAATCGGTGGAGAGGCCGAAGATGATCGCGATGATGACCACCAGCACCGGGAAGCTGAGCGGCTGCGGCGTGAAGTTCAGCAGTTTCGCCCCGTGCCCGTCGTAGAAGACGAAGGACAGGAACCCGAGGGTGGCGGTCAGGCTGAGCGCGCTCACCAGCACCGCCTTGAGCGGCAGGACGAACGATCCGAATGCCAGGAACATCATGATGAACGAGGCCAGCACCAGGATTGCCAGCAGCCATGGCAGCCGATGAATGACGCCGTGGATCGAATCACGTTCCAGGACAGGCAGTCCCGTGACGTACATGGTCACGCCCGCCGGTGGTGCGATGGCCCGCAGCCGGGTGATCACCTCGTCGGCGTTCTTCGGATCGACGAGGCCGGAGGTGTACACCTTGACGTTCACGCCCGGCGGGGCCACCCCGTTGGCGAACGGCTGCGCGAAATCGGCGGTGCGCCCGGGCGCCTGATCGGCGGCGGCCACAATGGCGCTCAGTGTGGGTCGATCCGCGCCCTCGATCACGAGCTTGATCGGCGAGACCCGCTCCGTGGGGAACACCGCGTCGAAACTCTGCTGCGCGGAACGGGTTTCATTGCCCGGCGGCAGATACTTCTCGGTCAGCCCCGCGTATTGCGCGTGCAGGAACGGCAGAATCAGTCCCAGAAGTACCAGCATGATCGGATACGCCAGCAGCGCAGGCCGTTTCATGGCCCAGGTCGCCAGTCGCGACCAGAAGGAGGCGTCGATCTGCTCGGTCGTCCTGGTGCGCGAGAACCGCTTCAGCCCGAAGGCGTCCACCCGCTTGCCGAGCACGCCGAGCAGGGCGGGCAGCACCGTAATGGACAGCAGCGCAGCGAGAATCACGGCGGTCAGAGCGCCCAGGGCCACCGAACGCAGAAAGGTCATGGAGAAGATGAGCACCCCCGCCACGCACACCACGATAATGGTGGCCGAGAAGGTGATGGTGCGTCCGGCGGTCGACACCGTAATGCGTACCGCCTCTTCCGTGGAGCGACCGTCGGCGATCTCCTCCCGGAACCGGCTGACCATGAACAGGCCGTAGTCGATGGCCAGCCCGAGCCCGATCAGGGAGATGACCGCATCGGCGAACTGGTGCACGGGCATGAACCCGGTCAGCACCTTCATCACACCCCAGGCCCCGGCAATGGTGAGCCCGCCGATGATGAGCGGCAGCGCGGCGGCGATGACGCCGCCGAAGACGAAGAACAGCACCACGGCCACGAGTGGCAGCGCGATGAGATGCATGCGCTCGATATCGGCCTGCATGGTCAGCCCGACCGCATCGGCGACCGGCACCCGGCCGGCAATGCGCACGTCCAGACCGGGAATCGCCAGCTTGTCCTTGATCTGGTGGTAGAAGTCGACACTGTCCTGATCGCCGGTGCCCTGCAGTCCGATGCTCACGAAGGCGCGGGTCTTGGAGTCGTCGATGAAGCGGGTCTTGCCGAGGCTGCCGTTCCAGTAGCCGCTGACATCCTTGATCTGAGTCCGGTAGTCGGTCAACAGCTTCCGGGTCAGGTCCCGCCCGGCCGCCTCGATATCCGGATCGGTGATGTGCTTGCCGGCGGGTGCGGTGTACAGCGCGATCACATCGCCGTCGAAGTCGCGGCCGAAGGTGGTGTCGGCCAGTTTTGTGCCCGCCACCGATTCGCTGGTGTCGTCGAAGAAGCCCTGCGCGGTCAGCCTGTCCTGATATCCGAGCCCGTACAGGCCCGAAACCCCCATCAGCACAATGAATCCGGTGATTACGGTGTAGCGGGCGCGGTATATCCACCGCCCCATCCAGTGGAACACGATCGGATCTCCCCTCGGGAACCCGCGCTCAGGAGGCGCAGGCGGGCGACTTGTAGTCGGTTTGAGCCAGGATTCCGCAGATCTCGCTGACCGGGAGCTTCCATTCCCCGTTCACCGCACTGAGATTCAGTGGCGCCGAGCGGCGATTGCCATTGCCGTCCTTGTCCAGCCAGAAGTCGGCTTCGAGCACATCGCCATTGAGCACCACCGAGCCCGGCGTCACGCCGAAGGTGGCATTCGGGTTCTCCGACATGGCCTTCTGGAGTTCGGGCAGATCGCCGCGGAACTTCTCGCCGCCCGAGACGATCGACAGTCGCTGATCATCGGTCACCTGGCGGCCTTTGCCGAACAGGTTCTGCAGCTGCGTATTCAGCTGATCGGCGGTGAGCGGAGCGGGGAGGGCGCCGCTGACGGTGGCGGCGACCGTGGTGGTGGGCGCGACGGAAATGGTGACCTCACTGCTCCGGACGTTTCCGGAGCCGCAGCCGGTGAGTGTCAGAGACAGTAGCGTTCCGGCCGCAGCCAGTGAGAGTGCCGTTCCTGGGCTAACTTTCATGTCCCCTCCATGTGATGACGATCGCAGTTGGCGTTGCTTTGGGTTGTGGGTCACAGTATGTTAACAACTGTCTGAGTCGGTAGTGCAGTTTTACCAAGCGCGGGGCGTGAGGAGGGGCGGGGTGGCCGGAGTGCACAGACCGCGGGGGTCGGCGTTCGCGTACATCGCGGGCCTGCTGGTTTCGGTGGTGCTCATTGCCACCGGAACCACTGTGGCGCTGTGGTTTCAGGCCCACCTGGGAGCGCCGCCGCCGATCATCGTGGTGGCGCAGGCGCCGCCCGGGAGCACCACCGCGGTGGTGCCGACCACGCGCGCGGTGACAACCACGCCCAAGGTTGTCACCGCGCCGGAGACGATTCCGGCCCAGCTCCCGGACGGTGCCGGGTATACGGCGGCGCCGACCAGCGCGCTACCGGACTTCGTGAATCGGACGGCAAATCAGTACGGCTGGTACGGCGGTGACGGAGTATCGGCGCGCTGCGACGAGTGGACCCGGGCGACGGCCGTCGGCAGTACCGAGTCCACGCTCTTCGTGGTGTGCGGGTCGTATTTCAAGGCATACGAATTGGCCACCGGGACGCCGATCCGAGCCGGCATCGCTGTCCAGGGTGGTGGCTGGGCCGGAAAGGGTGCGGGGGTTTCCGTTCAAGTGACCCAGAGCGCTCTGACGATTGCGCGCAATGGCATTGACCCTGCTGTCCAGGCCGTAGTCGAGTGGTGGACGCCGTAGGCATGTGCCGAATTACGCAAACCGCAGACAGCACTGTGCGGCTTGGATACATTGTCTCAGACAGTATGCGGGAGGATTCAGATATGCGACTCGAGGTGGCAGAGCATGCCGACCCGGAATCGGCGCCGGACGAGACCGAGGCCCCGGAACCCACACTGCGGCAACCGGTTCCGCCGATTCTGCGCCCGTTCGTGGGATTGGCGCTGTGGGCCTGGAATACGCTGCTCGGCTCCATCGGCACTTTCGGCCGATTGGTGCTGCTGACCGTCGATTCCCTGTACGGGCTGGTGCGCGATATCGCCAAACTCCAGCACCCGTGGCGCGAAACTCTCACGCAGGCCTGGTTCATGATGAGCGTTTCGGGCTGGCCCGCGATTCTCATCTCGGTCCCGCTCGGTGCGATCATCCAGATTCAGGCCGGATCACTCGCGGCCCAGGTCGGAGCCACCTCACAGGCCGGTGCGGCGGGCGGACTGGGCGTGATTCGGCAAGCGGCCCCGATGATCTCGGGCATTCTCATGGGTGGCGCGGTGGGGGCCGCGGTCGCCGCCGATCTGGGCGCCCGCAAGATTCGCGAGGAGATCGACGCCATTCGGACCCTGGGCATCAATCCGAATCACCGATTGGTCGCCCCGCGGCTGGCCGCCATGTTTCTCGTCGGCCCGCTCATGTGCATTCTTGTGGTCTTCGTCGGCATGTCGACCATCTACATGATGACGCTGGTGCAGGGCGGCGTTCCCGGCGCGTTCTTCAATTCCTTTGCGGCCTTTGCCAGTACCGGCGATCTGCTCATCGCCGTCATCAAGACGGTCATTTTCGGAATCCTCGTCGTCCTGGTCGCGAGCCAGCGCGGTTTCGAGGCCTCCGGCGGCCCCAAGGGCGTGGCCGATTGCGTGAATGCGACCGTCGTGCTCGGCGTCATGATCACCTTCGCCGCGAATGTGCTCATCACCCAATTGCTCACGATCTGGTTTCCGGACAATATGGGGCTCTGAATGGTTCTGCCATCGAAATACCGGGCGCTGGGGGCACGTTCGTTCACCCGCGCGGCCAACAGTCTCGCTCCCATTGTGGGGCTCGGCCACCAATTCGCCTTCGCCTATCACGTATTGCGGGCCGTCCCGCGCACCATCCACCGCTATCGCCGCCAGATCGGTGTCGTCTTCATGGACATCGGCTGGGGCAACGGACGTGTCATCGTCGGCGGCGGGACCGTCGGTGTGGTGGTCTTCATGGGCCTGATGACCGGTGCGGCCATCGGCATCGAGGCCTTCCGGCTCCTGGACATGCTGGGCATGGGCCCGCTCACCGGATTCATCTCCTCCTTCGCGAACACCCGCGAGCTGGCTCCGCTTATCGCCGCCATCGCCTTTGCGGCACAGGCGGGTTGCCGGATCACCGCCGAAATCGGCTCCATGCGAATATCGGAGGAGATCGACGCCCTGGAAGCCACTGCGGTGGAACCGATTCCGTTCGTCGTCACCACCCGCGTCATCGCCGGCGTGCTCATCGTGATCCCGGTGTACCTGGCCTCACTCTCGTGCAGCTACTTCGCGACCGCCTTCTTCATCAAGGTGATCCACGGACAGGCCGGCGGCACCTACGACCACTACTTCCAGGCGTTCCTGAATCCGAAGGACATCTTCCTCTCGCTGTTCAAGGCCATTGTCTTCGTCGTCGTGGTCATCCTGGTGCACTCCTACTACGGCTTCTATGCCTCGGGCGGCCCGGAGGGTGTGGGTGTGGCCTCCGGCCGTGCCATTCGCGCCAGCCTGGTGCTCATCGTCGTGCTGGACCTGATGCTCACCACCGCGCTGTGGGGCATGTTCGTCAGCGATATTCGAATTACGGGATAACCCATGGGAATTGCCAGATATCAGGCCGTCGACGGACGTGGTCCCAAGCCGTGGCAGCTACTGCTCACCGGACTGGTGGGCGGCGCGGTGCTGGCGGTGATCTCGCTGGTCTTCGCGACCTATGTCAAGGGCGGGTTCACACCGGCCTTCACCGTCAATATCGAGGCGGAACAGGTCGGCGAGGGCATTGTCGAGGGCGCCGACGTCAAAATGGACGGCCTGCGCATCGGCCAGGTCAGCAAGGTGGAGAGCCAGGGCGCGCAGCGCCAGTTCGTGCGGCTGTCGGTGAATCCGGAGAACGCGAAGTTCCTGGCCGACAATGTGCAGGCGCGGTTCGTCTCCTCCAATACCCTCGGCATGACGGCGCTCGAGCTGTTCTATCTCGGCGCCCGGGGCACGCCGCTGCACAGCGGTGCGACCATCACGCTGGCCAAGGACTCCATGACGGTCACCGTCACCTCGGTCATCCGCATGGTCGGCGAGCAGCTCGGCAAGATCGATACCGGTCCGATCGGCCGCATCGGCAAGGTGCTCGATTTCGAGGGCAGCGCCGACGGCATCGGCAAGATGATCTCCACCGCCATCGATCTCGGGCGCATGAAGGTCGGTGACGACATCCTGGTCGGGCTCGATCCGCGGCCGGCGCTGCAGGACGGCGCGCGCTTCAGCGACGACCTGGTGCATGTGTCCCGGGGGCTGCTGGAGACCTTCCGGGCGCAGGCGTCGCGCATCAGCTTCCTCACCGATCGGCACGAGGACCTGGAGGGGATCGTCACGCTGATCGGCCAGGTGATCGGTGATGCGATCAAGATCTTCCCGCAGCCGGGTTTCACCCAGGTCGTCGATGCCGTGCTGAGTGTGCTGAAACCGATCAGCGGTGCGGCCGGCGGGCTCACCAGCTTCTATACCCGGCTGCCGCAATTGCTCGACCAGATCGACAAATCCTTTGTCGCCAATCCCGATGGGACGGTCTCGCTCCAGGTGCAACTTTTGCTCGCAGGCCTGCCGTATCTCGGCGGCGATCCCGCGGTCGTCGCGGCCGGGCCGCAGACCGTGCCCGCCGGGCCGTCCGTGCTTCCCGGAATGCCGCAGATACCGGGCCTCCCGATTCCGCCGGGACTGTTCGGCGCACCCGCACCGGCTTCGGGTGGTGATCGATGAAATCCGTTGGTGCAGCGGCAATCCGGTTGATCATCGTCAGCGTGGTCATCGCCGTCATGGGCGCCATGATCTGGACCGCCCTGCAGACCCCGGTCAAGGAACACGTCCGCAGCTACTCCGCGCACATCTCCGATGTGTCGGGCCTGAAAAAGGGTTCGGATGTGCGGATGGCGGGTGTGCAGGTCGGCAAGGTCACCGATATCGCGCTCGACGGCACGGTCGCCTATGTGGAGTTCAGCGTCGCCGAGGGGCAGCAGCTCTACGACAATACCGAAGTCTCCGTGCTGTTTTCGTCGCTCGTCGGCGACCGGTATCTGGCTGTGCAGCAGAAGGTCGCGCCCGGCAACAAGGTTCCGCCCGGCGCCCTGATCCCCCTCGAGCGCACGCACGGATCCTTCGACATCTCGGAGCTTTTCGATGCGGTGCGGCCGATCTTCGACACGCTGTCCGCCGGATCGGTGGACAAGTTCCTGGAGAATCTGCTGCTGGTGGTCTCCGGTGACGGGCGCGGACTGGGTCCGGTCATGGACAGTCTGAACCAGATCATCGCGGTGGCCGCCGATCAGGAGCCGGTGGTGACACTGCTCGCCGACAACTTCTCCGGACTACTCAATCGTTTTCAGGGGCAATCGCCCAAGATCGACGGAATGATCGACCAGCTCCTGGACACGGTCGATCTGCTCTACGGCAAACTCGATTCGCTGAAAAGCCTGATAGACAAGGCGATTCCGGGGCTGAACGCCGCCATGCCGCTGTTCGACCGGCTGGTCGGCATCTACTACGACAACTTCCCCGGCATGGACCGGCTCTACAGCACCCTGCTCGGACCGGACATGGTCGGCTTCATCCGGCAGACGCTGGCCGCGGTGCCGCTGGCGGCACAGACGCTCGACACCCTGGTGCTGGAACCGAAGGCGGGGCAGACCTGGAGCTGCCTGAGCGGGCTGCCCATTCCGAACACGATTCTCATGGGCACGGAGCGCATGGAGGGCTGCAAATGAACCTGTCATCGGCCACCGCGACGCTGCAGCGGCTGCAGACTCGGCGAATCCGCCTCCCGCGCTGGACCGTTCGTAGTGCACAGGCGCAGAACAGGTTCGAGTTCCGGGTCGGAATCCTCGCCATTCTGCTGACCGTCGGTGCGCTGGTCGCCGCGGTCGGCGCATTCGTTATTCCGTTCGGCGAGAACGTGTATCGCGCCGAGTTCAAGAATTCCGGTGATGTGCGGGCCGGTGACGACGTCCGTGTCGCCGGGATCTCGCTGGGCAAGGTCCGCACGGTGACGCTGGTCGGCGATCATGCGGAAATCGCGTTCGGACTCGACAGCAAGGTGCATGTCGGTGTGGATTCGCACGTGGTGGTCAAGCTGCTGACCCCCATCGGCGGGCGCTATCTGTCCGTCGAGCCCGCCGGACCGGACACCGCCTCGGGCAAGATCATTCCGCGCGAGCACACCAGGACGCCCTACGATCTGTCCGCCGCCATGGAGGATGTGACACCCGCGCTGTCCGCACTCGATGTCGGCAAGCTGCGCGACACCATCGGCAAACTGGCCGGCGCCTTCCAGGAGCAGCCGCAGGCGCTCGACGGAATCCTGAACAATGTCAACAGCCTCTCGGCGATCGTGGCGCAGCGCCGCACCGAATTCGCACGCGCCCTGGACGTCTCGAAGGAGTACCTCGAGACGATCATGAACAAGCTGGACCGGCTGCAACTCGCCGGACAGCACGTGCTCGACCTGTACCGGGTGGTGGCGGCGAACCGGGACGGGCTGGTCACGCTGGTCGCACAGATCCGGCGGGCGTTCGACTACATCACCCCGGTGTTCAAGTTCGCCGATCAGCAATTGGGGCCGGTGCTCGATCCGCTCTACGACTCCATGGACAAGGAGGTCGCCGAGCTGGTGCGCAATAAGGACGCGCTGGCGGGCATGAACACCAATCTCGCGCAGCTGCTCGAGTGGTTCGCCAAGAACTCCGACAACCCCTACGTCCGCGTCGACCATTCGGGGGCCACCATCACCGATACACCGCTGTGCCCGCACGGGAAGCCGGGGTGCTGAGATGAGCGTTCGAAATCCATTGCGGGTCTTCCGCGGTCGGGTGATTCCGCGCAGCCGCAAGGGGCGGATACTCGCCATGGTCGGCGCGGTCGCGCTGGTGATGGGGCTGTTCGTGGCCGTCACCGGCAAGCAGTACTACGACAGCACCGAGGCCCCGCTGGCCGTCTGCGCCGAATTCCGGGATGCCGTCGGGCTGTACAAGGGCAATAAGGTGACCATGCTCGGCATCCAGGTGGGCAATGTGGTCGATATCGAACCGCGGGCCGACGGGGTGCTGGTGCGGATGACCGTGGACCGGAAGGTGCGGCTGGCCCAGCAGCTGGGCGCGGTCACCATTGCCAACTCCATTGTCACCGACCGCCGGGTCGAACTCGGACCGGCCTACGGCGGCGGCGGGACATTCGACTACCGGCACTGTATTCCCAAGGAGCGCACCAAGACTCCGGTCGGATTCACCGAAGCCATGCGGGCCGTCGCCAATTTGTCCGAAGACCTGACCGGTAAGCCGCATGATGCGCCGCTGCAGCAGCCGGCCCCGAATGTGCTCGGTGACTCGCTGAAGGAGATCGCGCACCAGGTGCACGACAGTGCGGTGCCGCTCAATGGCGCGATTCGCAATGTGTCCGACATTCTCGGCGACTCCGCGGCGGGCGCCAACTATCTGATGGGTGCGATTCTCAAGGAGTTCCGCAAGATCAGCGAGAATCTCGACCAGGGCGCGGGTGACGGCGAATTCCTGCTCGACGCGACCACCGATGCGCTGAACATCATCACTCGCATCGGTCCCGATCTGGTCGGCATCATCAGCGATATCTCGGTCTGGGTGCCGCCACTGGCCAATCTGCTCGTCTACAAGTGGGGGCGGCTGATCATGGCGGGCCTGGATGGAATCATGCCGGTGATCTTCCGAATCCTCGATCACACAGCGGATTTCGTGAATCTAGCGAAGGAGGTGCCACCCGCGCTGCAGGGCGCGGCGCACCTGTTCGACGAGAATCTGGGCGCGGGGCGGCTGCAGTACGTGCCGCCGAGTTTCCGGATCGATCCGTCGCTGGCCCGGGATATCTGCTCGGTGGCCAAACCCTGGTTCGCACAGTGCAATCACGATTTCGCACCCGGCGAGACCGTGGACCTGGGCCTGGTGCAGCTGCTCATGTCCGCGGCCGGTGGGAGGTGAGGTCCATGACCGGAAAAATTTGGCGCACAGTACTTCTCGGCGTGCTGACGGTGGCCGCGGTGACGAGCTGCGCGGTGCGGCCGCTCGATATGCCGCTGCCGGGCACCCGCTACGGCAAGCCGACCTATCAGGTGCGGGTGGAATTCGGCGATGTGCTGTCGCTGCCGCTCAAGACCAAGGTCGAACTCAATGGCGCGCAGATCGGTGTGGTCGATTCGGTGAGCGTCCGGCCGCGGCCGGACGCGCGCGTGCCGGAACTGC
Source organism: Nocardia sp. NBC_01327 (assembly GCF_035958815.1). Classification (NCBI taxonomy): domain Bacteria; kingdom Bacillati; phylum Actinomycetota; class Actinomycetes; order Mycobacteriales; family Nocardiaceae; genus Nocardia; species Nocardia sp. NBC_01327. The sequence goes on from NZ_CP108383.1 coordinate 3,178,315, forward strand.
CTGCCGATCAGCAGCCCTACTATCAGCCGACCGCCATCCTGGCCATCGACCGGAATGTGAGGCTGCCCGCCGAGACCAGGGCGGAAATGGCGCAGCAGACGCTGTTCGGCGACACCTTTGTGAAACTGACTATCCCGGAGCGGAATTCGGGACGAATGCTGTCGCAGGGCAGCGTCATTCCGATCACCCAGACCAAACAGGCCACCAGCGTCGAGCAGTACATGACGGCCGTTGTCAGCTGGGTGACCGGCGGCAATGTGCCATTCGTGCAGAGCTTCGTCGGCAGTGTCAATCAGGCGTTCCCGACCGACTCCGGTGATCTGAAGGACTTCATGTCGAAGTTCTCGGTGGCCATTGATCGGATCGGGGCCAGCACCGGACAGTTGAGCGCCATTCTCAACAATGCGACCGCGGCGCTGGACACCTTCCGGCAGGCGGATGATGTGTGGCGCTTCGTCTTCGACCAGGCCCCGGTGCTGCTGGGCGTGGTGCAGAAGGTGCTGCCCGACATCATGTACTTCATCGAATCGCTGCGGGATCTGGCCTCGTACGCCGGCGATATCCTGACCGACAAGACGGACCCCGCGACCACTACCCGTGTGGATCGGATCAACCGCTTCCTCGATGTGTGGACACCGCTGGCGCAGGCCGTGATCGCCACGCCGAACCAGGTGCCGCGCACGCTGAGCGCCATCGACGCGCTGCTGCAGAACAAGATCGTGCCGTTCCTGTCGGCGCGCGGACTGCCGTCCCTCACCATCACCGATATCGCGCCGCAGACGCCGCCGGAGCTGCTCACTGGTGATCCGGTCGCGGACGCGCGCATTGTCGCGGCCAATGAACAGGCCTTCCGTGATCGGGTGAATCCGGTCCTGAAATTGGTGGGGTTGGTGCGATGACCCGCAAGATTCTGGTGTCGGCGCTGGCCATGGTGATCATGGCCGTCGGCGCCTCGGCCTACCTGACCTACGGCGTATTCGGCTTCCGGCCGGGTGCGCGCACCTATTCGCTCTCGGTGCTGCTGCCGACCTCGGGCGGTCTCATGCAGACCTCGCCGGTGACGCTCAACGGCTTACAGGTCGGCAAGGTGGTCGGGCTGGCGAAGGCCGAGGGCGGAGTGCTGGCGAGTTTGTCGGTCAAGGCCGACTATCGCATCGGCATGGACTCGGAGGTGACGGTGGCCAATCTGTCCGCCGTCGGCGAGCAGTACATCAACTTCGCGCCGAAATCGACTCAGGGCCCGTACTTCTCGGACGGCGGGGTGGTTCCGGCCGCCCAGGTGGTGCAACCGCTGACCATTGCGCGCGCCCTCGGAGGCGTGCAGTCGGTGATCGCGCAGATCGATCCGGACGCCATCAATTCGATTCTGCAGGGCGCGGATATCGCGATTCAGGATGTGGGACCGAGCATTCAGAAGCTCGTGGAGTCCGGCAGCATGTTCGCGACCACACTGCGGCAGAACCGCGAACTCATTCAGCGGCTTCTGGGATTTCTGGCGTCGTCGGCCTCGGAATCCTCGGGCGCGAAGCTCACACTGCTGCGCGAGAGCGCCGACCGGCTCGCCCACACCCTGCTGCCGGAGCTGCCGGTACTGCTCGATCAGCTGATCAGCATTACCGAGGAAAGCGGTGGGCGACAGGTGGTTCCGTTCATTCCGCTGGGACAGCGACTCATGAAATATCTGACCGCGCTGATCGGCAAGGGCGGACCGGCGCTGGAGGTGCTGCGGCCGTATCTGCTCGATCCGGTGGAGAACTCGTATGTGGATCTGGGCACAACCATGGACGGGCTACTCGCGGCATTCCCGGACGGGAAGGGGTTCCGCGTGCTGGTGGACATACCGCACTAGGGGCGGCACACGGGACAGGTAACAGCGGCACAGCGAGGAAAGGGTACGGATGGAGACTCGCTGGAAAGTATGGAGTGACAGGGGAATTCCGATTCCACTGCTCGGGCTGGCGGCCGCGCTGCTGGTCATCGCGACCATGGTGGGGGTGATGTCGTACCGGAACTGGGAGCTGTCGGACCGGAACGATTCGCTCGGCGCCACGCTCGCGCAGTATCGGCGCAAGGAGGCCGACTGTACCGCCGCACTCAAGGCCGGAACCGATTTTCTGCTGGCGGCCAATAACTTCGACTATCGCACTCCGGAGGAGTGGACGACCAAAATGGCGGCGCTCACCGCCGGACCCGTGCACGACTACTTCGCCATCGCCAAAGTGGCGCAGGACAATACCGAGTTGATCAAGGCCGGGAAGCTCCGCAAATCCGCGACCGTCGCCGATGCGGCGTGTGCGCAACAGGCCGACCAGGGCGTCAAGGTGGTGGCGCAGATCAATGAGAGTACCGAGAACTTCCAGACCACGGACCCGGTGAAGACGACTTCGGCGGTGTGGGTTGAGGTTTCGCGCGACAGCGGGGGGTGGAAGGCCGTCGACTCCGGGCGCGGCGATCAGGCCCTGCGCAGCGATCTCGCCGCGACACCGGCGCCGGCTACGCCCGGGCCCACCGTCCCGGTCCAGCCCGAACAGCCGCGATAGGAGACATGACGCATGCAGAAGAGAGTGGAGCTGACCAAGCGGCGACTGTTCGTGGCCGTTTCGGCGGCCGCGGTGCTGATCGGCGGAAGCGGTACGGCGTGCGGCTATTTCGCGCTCGCCCGCAGCCACGCCGCCGATACGGTGCGTGCCGACCAGGCGCGGACCGCCGATCGAGAAGCCGCCTCCAAGGCCGGGGCGGACTTCCTCACCACCATGTTCACGGTGAACGACGGCAGCCTCGATCGCTGGGACAGCGCCGTGCTGGCGAGCACCACCGACTCCATGCACGATCAGCTCGGGCAGTGGCGCGCGGTGCTCGACAAGCTCGTCAAGGCGCATCTCGAGATGAACAGCACTGTCAAGGACGTGGGCGTGGTCTCCCAGAACGGGGATGCGGTCACCCTCCTGGCCGTCATCGAATCGACCGGCCGCACCGATCCGGATGCCAAGGAGCCCGGCACCAGCGACAGTTCCGCATTGGTCGATATGCGAAGGCTGGACGGGCACTGGAAGGTCTCCGGCTACGGCCCCGCCGGCGGCCTGCCGCCCGCCCCCGCCGCACCCGCGCCCACCACCGATGCTCCCGCACCCGCCGAGACCCCCCGCTGACCGCGAAAGGCGGAATCCTATGACGACAGAAGAGAAACCCGAGACAACAGCGGTCGACAGCGAGGAACCTGCTGAGGACATCGAGGGCTCGGAGGACACCGCGGTGGAATCGGCCGCGGTACCGGAGCGGGCGGCATCGAGGCTGCGCGGCATTCGGATTCGGGTGGGGGACAGGGTTCGTCTGCCCGTGGTCGTTGCTGCGGCGTCGGCGGTGGTCGTGGTCGCGGCCGGGTTGGGTTTCGGGGCTTGGCATTTCGCGGATGCGCGCAGTGAGCTCCGGCATACCGCGGCGGCCGGTGATGCGAAGTCGGCGGACCGGGATGCGGCGCTGAAGGTCGGCGGGGATTTCTTGGCGACCGCCTATACCGTCGATGGCGTGAACGATAAGGGCATGGCGAAGTGGAACGACGCCATGACCGCCGCCACGACGGATACTCTGAAAGAGCAGGTGCGCCAGACCAAGGCGCTGCTCAGCCTGCTCGCGGAATCGAATGCCAGCATGTCCGGCGCGGTCTCCGATGCGGCGGTGATCAGTCAGAACGACACCCTGATTCGCATGCTCGCCGTGGTCGGGCTGACCGGCCGGGCGCCCGGCCAGAACGATCCGACCACCGGCTCGGTGACCGAGTACGTCGACCTCATGAAGGTCGGCGGACAGTGGAAGGTGTTCGGGTACAAGGATATCGGCGCCAAGACCGGTCCCGGTCAGCCGGATGCGGGACTGCCGGGCCTGCCCGCTGTCCTACCGGCCGCCCCGGCCAAATAGCCGGGGCGAGACGGAGAGTCCGGTTGGGGGCTCTCCGTCTTGGCCTACTGTCTGAGACAGTGTAATCTCGGGTACAAGCCACCACAGCTGCCGGCCCGTGGTTCATCGAGGAGTCGCTGATGCCCGCTCAATCCCACAACGCCGCATTCGACCGTGCGCCGGAATCCGTCACCATCGAACTGCGCCGCCGGGCCAGCCTGCCGCTGCGCATCGCACATCCGCTGTCCTACAACACACTTCGGCGAGGTATCGACGCCCTGGTGTGGCTCGGCGGCAAGCGGCCGCTCCGCGGGCACACCGTGATCTTCGCGCCCGTCGAACTCGCCGATCCGCTCGCGCGGGTGCTCATCCCGCCGCGCGGTACCCAGCGCCGGCCGGTGCGGTTCGAGCACTTCGGGGCCGAATGGGTGTGGCACGCCAATACCGTCGATCCGGAGCGGTTGCGCGATGGCGCCATCCTCTACTTCCACGGCGGCGGATTTGTCGCCTGCGGGCTCAATACCCATCGGCGCATCGTGGCGCGCATTGCCCGGGACAGCGGGATGCCGCTGCTGAATGTCGACTATCGGCAGCTGCCCTGGGCGCATATCACCGACACCATCGAGGATTGCCTCGCCGCGTACCGGCATCTGCTCGCCGAGGGATTCGAGCCCGCGCACATTGTTTTCGCGGGGGACTCCGCCGGTGGTGGGCTGGCATTCACCACCGCATTGGAGGCGCGGAATCGCGGGCTGCCCATACCGGGCGGTATTGCTGCCATCGCGCCGTGGGCGGATCTGGACTCCACCGATAAGATCGCGCACCCGAACAATGGGGTCGATCCCATGCTTTCCGGTGAAGCGCTGGCGATTCCGGCCCTGTGGGGTTTTGCCGTGGACGGGGTCCTGGACCCGCTCTGGTCGCCGGTCAACCGCGACTTCAGCGGTATGCCGCCGGTGCTCATCCAGGTCGGGTCCACCGAGGTGCTGCGCGCCGACGCCGACAAGCTGGCGGAGCGCTGCGCGGCGGCCGGGGTCGAATGCCGAGTGCAGGTGTGGGACAAGGCAATCCACGTCTTCCATGCCGCCGCCGATATCCTGCCCGATGCCCGCGAGGCCATTCGGGAGATCGGCCGCTTCAATCAGCGGATCGGGCACGGTGAGGTGGCCGCCTGGCTCGCACCGCGTCCGCGACTGCGGGATCGGGTCCGGCGTCGTCGCATTGCTGCATAACGGTCGTCTTGTTCCAGGGCCGGGCGGCCGAGTCTCGATCCGGGTAGGCTCGCGGACAACGGATTCGGCCGTCAAATGCAGACAGAGGACCACGCCTGTGGTGAATTCCATGACCCCAGTCGAATTATTGTCCGAGCTCGAGCCGGTTGCGGAAGCAAACCTGAACCGGCACCTATCCCTCGCCAAAACCTGGCATCCGCACGACTATGTGCCCTGGGGCGAGGGCCGCAATTTCGCGGCCATGGGCGGAACCGATTGGAGCCCTGAGCAATCCAGGCTCAGCCCCCTCGCGCGCGCCGCCATGGTCACCAATCTGCTCACCGAGGACAATCTGCCCTCCTATCACCGGCTGATCTCGGAGTCGTTCTCCCGCGACCGCGCCTGGGGCACCTGGGTGGATCGCTGGACCGCCGAGGAGAACCGGCACGGCATTGCCCTCCGTGACTATCTGGTGGTCACCCGCGGCGTGGATCCGGTCGCGCTGGAGCACGCGCGCATGATCTGCGTTTCACAGGGCGTCGACGATCCCACCGGGACGGGTGATCACGCCGTCCTGCACGGCGTCGCCTACGTCACCTTCCAGGAACTGGCCACCCGTGTCTCGCACCGCAATACGGGCCGCGTCTGCGAAGACCCGATCGCCGATCGCATGCTGGCGCGCATCGCCGCCGACGAAAATCTGCATATGGTCTTCTACCGCAATATCTGCGGTGCGGCCCTGGACCTGGTCCCCGATGACGCCATCGAAGCCATCGCCACGGTGATCCGCAATTTCCGCATGCCCGGCGCCGGCATGCCCGACTTCCGCCGCAATAGTGTCCTGCTGGCCAAACACGGTATCTACGACCTACGCCAGCACCTCGACGAGGTGATCATGCCGGTCCTGCGCCAGTGGAACCTGTTCGACCGCACCGACTTCACCGCCCGCGGCGAACAGACGCGCGAGGAACTGGGCGCGCATCTGGACCAACTCGCCAAGGACGTGATCCGCTTCGAGGAGCAGCGCGACCGCTCCCTGGCCCGCGAAGCCGCCCGCCGCGACCGCGAATCCGTCTGACCCACAGCTGGAACCAGCACGAGTGGGCTCCGGTGGTGGCAATACGCCGAGCCCCCACCAAAGCCCACTCGACGAGCGATCCCGACGATCCACCATGTCGGCGCTCATGCTCCGTGAGTACTACGGCGCTGGTGGGCAGCTGGTCGGATGATCCGGCTGTGGATAGCGGGTTGGTTGTCCACAGATTCGGTGTGGGCCGTTCGGGCGGTGTGCGATCGGATTAGGGTTGAGCTCGAGAGAAGGGGAGCTCATGGGGGATATGTTGCGTGCCGACGTGGAGGCGTTGCGGGTTATGGCGGCCGCGGTGCGGGTGGAGGCCGAGACTATTGCGGGGATCGATCCGGTGGATGTGCTCGCGAAAGTCGGCCGGGCCATGCCGAACTCGGCTATCGGTGCGGCGGTGGCCGGGGTGGGGGAGCCGCTGCGGTTCGCATTCGCGGGGATGGCCGAGCGACTGGTCGAGCTAGCCGAGGTGTCCGAGCATGGAGCCCGCGGTTATGCCGAGATCGATGCGGCATTCGAGGGCCGGCTCGACAGTTATCTGCAGGGAAGGCCGTAGGTATTCGCAGGGCGCTGTAGGCAGGAGGGGCCGGGAGGGAGCGTTGTCGAGAGCGACCATGTCACAGGTGCGCGGATGGGATCCGGCGGTGGCCGGGATCGCGAGTGATGCTGTGGTGGAAGGGAATCTGCGCTTCGGCGGGGCCATGCGGGCGGTCGGCCGCCATGTGGATATTGCCGTCTCGGGCTGGCGGGGTGCGGCGGCTGCCGCAGCGGCATTGCATGCATTGAGCTCCCAGCTGACGGCGAATCACATCGGTGCGGCTGTGCTCGATATCGCCGATGCGCTCGCCGACGCCGCGGCACTGGCGGGAGTGTGTGCGACCGTGCGCGATATCGACAATGAGGCCGCGGCCAATGGATGTGTGATCGCCGATGACGGGACGGTCGCGGCGCCGCACGCCGATACCGGCAATGCCGCATTGGATCTCGCACTGCAGGCCTGCTTCGAGGCGAAAGCACTGGCCTTGCAGGCACGGCTGCTGCCGCTGCTCGACTGTGCCGGAGCGACCGATCAGTCGATCGGGCAGCGACTCACCGCTGCCGTCGAGGCGCTGGCGGCATTGCACGCCGCGCCGCAGGGCGGGGCGATGAGTGCGCGGGTGGCCGCCGTGCTGGACGGTAATGCCTTCCTGCCCGACGATCCGAAAGCCCTGCGCGCGCTGTGGGAGTCGCTCACACCGGCGGATCAGGACGCGCTGGCCGCCTTCGACCCCGCGATCGGCAATCGGGACGGCATTCCGGCAGTAGCCAGGGACTGCTACAACCGGAGGGATCTCGCACGCTTGCGCGCGGCCGCGCAATCGGACCTGCGCGGCCTGGACGCCCAGCATCCGGACTGGGCGCGCCGGGAGCACCTGCCCGACACGCCACATGACTGGATCGCGCTGCACCGCTGGGAGGCCGAACGCGAGCAGATCCGTACGCAGTTGGTCGCATACACGGCCGCCACGGCTGCGGCGGACAGCTCCGGGCGCTATCTGCTCAGTGTCGACGGTGACGGTCACGGGGCGATCGCCCTCAATAATCCGGACGCCGCGAGCAATATCGCCACGTTTGTCCCCGGCACCGGCGCGGCGCTCGACGGCATCGCCACCGGAACGGGTCGTGCGCGCGCCCTGCTGGCCGCTGCGACCAAGGCCGACCGCTCGGCGCGCACATCCGTCATTGCCTGGTACGGCTACGAATCGCCGCCCGGACTGGGAAACGCGCTCTCGGATCGGTACGCCGACGAGGGCGCTGTGGCCCTGGACCGTTTCGAATCGGGCCTACGCGCCACCCATGGGGGCGTGCCCGCCGACCTCACCGTGGTCGGGCACAGCTACGGCACCACGCTCATGGGAATTGCTGCCGGTCATGGCAATTCACTCGCGGCAGACAATCTGATCTTCGTGGGCAGTCCGGGTGTGGACGTGCACGATGTCTCCGAACTGAGACTGGACGGCATCGCCGTGAAACACAATCACGAGCACGTGTACGCCACCGCGGACCCGGCCGACCCGGTGTCGTTCTATGCGCGCTGGATCCACGGCGCCGATCCGGTCGATCCGGATTTCGGTGCGACGGTCTTCCCCTCCGCGGGCGCGACCCTGAATCTGCTCCTGCTGCATGCGCTGCCCTACGGCTCGCTGCTGCCCTTCGATCCGTGGGCGCACGGCAATTACTGGGGAAACGGAAATCCCGGTCTGGACACCCAGGGCGAGATCATCACCGGGCGCTATCGGCCCTGATATTCGGCGACTCGATCGACGGCCGCCAGGGGTGCGCATATGGGTTGCGGATGCATAGCGGAAGTGCGGGTCAGGGCCTATCTGGCCAGGTGACCAACTGGATTTGAAACGGTTGGGTTCATGCTAGGGTTCCCGGAAGTATGGCGGGAAAGCGGGGATAAATGCGCACCGAGGACATCAACAGGAAGTTCAAACTGCATGACGAGCGCCGGGCCGCGGCGCAGCTTCCGGATCAATTGCAGGGGCTCGATGTTGTCGGATTTGTCAGAACCGATGAGTTCCCTGTGAAGTTGCTGAGTGCGTTCGGAGAGTTCGCGAGCGCTGCCGTGCCGCCGCATACGCGCATTTATCGCAATGCGCAGCCCAATCGCATCGACGCCTGGTTGCTGGATCTGCTGCGCCAGGCTCGGATCGGTGATCGCTTCTTCCTGCGGACCGGTCTCGAATACTTCCCGTGGGCCGATTGCCGGGTGCTCGACCACCGCTGGCTGGAGTCCCTGCGCCGCGTGATCGGCCCCAATCAGGGCTTCATCGCCGCGGACAAGGACTCGGTGGCCATGACTATTGGCGCCCAGTACGAAATGCTCGGCTTCGCGAGCCCGACACCGCCCGCGACCATGGCCGATCCGGTGCCTGCCGAAGACCCCGCGCTCGGGCTCACCGAGGTCATCGCCTCGGCGCGGCCCGAGACCTCCGCTCCCGCGCACCTGATCGATCAGGTGCAGCTCCCGGACAGCGCGCGACTGAATGAACCTGCGCCGCACAGTGAGCCGGGTGTGGTGGACGATCACGCTCAGCAGAGCGATGCGGCGACGACGGTCATCAGGCGTTCGGCCCCCGACCGGCCGATCGATGCCGAAGCCACCGTGCTCATGACCCGGGTGCCGCCGTCGACGCCGCCGGTCGGCCCGGAGAACGGTCCCGGCGGCAGCCCGGCGCGCAGCGAACAGCTGTAGTACCCCGCGTCGAATATCGGCGCACCGCCGAACCTCCGGTGCTCCCCATACGTGTCCTGACTAACAACGGACCGAATCGGGGAGTCGAATGTCGACAATCAGTGGGTTGCCCGCACACGTACTGCTGGTGCACGCCATTGTCGTTCTTGTGCCATTGACGGCGGTGCTGCTCATCGTCTGCGCCCTGTGGCCCGCCGCGCGTCGCCGGTGGATCTGGCCGGCGGTCGGCCTGGCGGTGCTGGTCGTCGCGCTGACCCCGGTGACCACCGAGGCGGGGGAGTGGCTGCAGCGCCGGCTGGGTTCGACACCGGCCATCGATCATCATGCCGACCTCGGCCGGGAAATGCTGTATTTTGTTGCGCCGCTGCTCATTCCGGCCGCACTGCTGGCCTGGGCGCAGGTGCTGGAGGGCCGGGGAAAGTCACTCGGCCGAATGGTGAAGGTGCTGATCGCGGTGATCGCGCTGGCGGCGGGGGCCGCGGCGCTGCTGCAGACTTATCGCGTCGGAGATTCCGGAGCGCATGCGGTCTGGGGCGGTACGGCCACGTAGTTCGCGGCTCGGAGTGAGTGTCGTGACCCGGCGCCCGGTCTGCGGGCGGGCGCCGGGCCACGGCAGTCCGGCACGGTCAGATCTTGCGAATGACCGTGACGACCTTGCCGAGAATCTGGGCGTCATTGCCCGGAATCGGCTCGAACAGGGGGTTGTGCGGCATCAGCAGCACCTGGGAACCGGTGCGCTTGAAGGTCTTGACGGTGGCCTCGCCGTCGATCATGGCGGCCACGATATCGCCGTTCTCGGCCACATTCTGCTGCCGGACGACCACCCAGTCGCCATCGCAGATGGCGGCGTCGATCATGGACTGGCCCACGACCTTCAGCAGGAACAGCGAACCGTCGCCGACCAGTTCGCGCGGCAGCGGGAAGATGTCCTCCACCGCCTGCTCGGCCAGGATCGGACCACCGGCGGCGATGCGGCCCAGTACCGGGACGAAGATGGGCACCGGGCGATCGCCCGAACTCTCGACCTCCGCCGGGACCGAACGGAGCTGCGGCGCACCGGCTGCGGCGCGCATGACCGTTTCGTCCAGCCCGCGGACATCGACCGCGCGCGGGCGGTTCGGATCGCGGCGCAGGTAGCCCTTGCGTTCCAGCGCACGTAGCTGATGCGCCACCGAGGAGGTGGAGGTGAGGCCTACGGCATCACCGATCTCCCGGATGCTGGGCGGATACCCGCGGTCGCTGACCGAGCTCCGGATGACATCCAGCACTCGGCGCTGGCGGGCCGTGAGATCCGCCCCCTGGCTGGATGTCTCGGTGCCGTCCCCGATTTGGTCGGCCGGACCGTTGTCACCCTCCACAGCGCTGTGTTCGCTCACCGCCGCAGTCCTCCGTTCACTGCTGTGTCTCACCGGAATTCGTCCCCGGGCGCTGTTTGCCGAACGTCCGGGAAGCTCGTGACTGACTGTAGTCCGAGACTCCGGACTGATCAAACATCTGTTCGACGCATGTCGCGCAAATACGCGACATTGTCGGTCGGGCGTGGTAGAAATTCGAACATCAGTTCTTCGAACACATGAGCGAGTCAACTGTCCAGAGTTATCCGGCAAGCCCAGCATGGAGGATTCTTCGATGCGCACTGTGACCAGCGATTTCGACACTCGTGCAAGCGATTTCGGCTTCAGCAGCATCCCGTGGGAGCTGCACGCCGACCGTGCCCCCGCCCCCGTCTCGCACGCCCTCTGGCGCCCCGCGGCCGACCGGCAGCCGTGCCGGGCGCGCCTGCAGCCCGTACCGCGCGAGCGCGCGCGTGCCGGGCGGGCGCACATCGTGGCGCGCCGCGCCGGGCGCGCTCGTGGCGCGCACCCGATCACTCGCGTGCAGCGCGCGCAGATCGGTTTCGCGGCGCTCGCGGTGACCGCCCTGATGACGGCGCTGGCCGTCGCCGGTCTGATTGCGCTGGCGCAGTTGCGATCCGGAGATTTCGGTTCGCAGACCACCTCGGTGGTCCAGGTCGCGCCCGCCCCGCCCCGCTGATCGTTAGCGCGTCGGTGGCCACAGTGCGGTGGCGCGGGGAAGCGTCACGGCTCGAAGCTTCCGATATGCGGTTCGCCTGGCGATAGCCGGGCATTCGAGTAGGGATGGTCGGCCACGGGGATGGCCGAAAAAGTAGATTGAAAACTGAAACGCGTTGCTACGGTGCCCGAGATGTGACAGAGGCTACATTCGCGCCGGCCCCGAACGGACCGGCGTGTATTGCACAAGGGGGCGCAATGGCGCAGGGCACCGGCGGCACGCGGCAGTGCGCGAGCAGGCCACTCCCGCGAGGCGCGGGCCGACCGTACGCGCGTGGTGCGGCCAGGCCGTACCGCGGCCAGGGACTGATTCGACTGGCCGGACTGCTGACCTGCCTGGTGCTGGGATTGGTCTCGGTACCGGCGGCACACGCCGAATCCACCTACGCCGCCTACCTGGATCTGCCGTCGGTCAATGGCGACGGTTCCGCGGGTGGCGGCCTGAATCCGGCCTTACCGCTGGACCCGGCACACTTGCGCACCGCGTTGGACGACGCGCGGGCGGCGGGTGTGGCGCCGCGGCACTACGCCACACTGCTGCACCAGTATTGGCTGACCGTCGCCACCCAGAATGCCGATATCGATCTGGCCGCCTGGGATCCGGCGCGCGGTGTGGCGGCGAACTCGCCCACCTTCATCCAGGTGTACGTGAACTATCTGCGGCTCAATAATCAGCACCCGGATTTCTACTGGACCGGGCTGGCCGGGCTCGCGGGCGGATCGTTCGCCTCGGGCTTCTTCGATATGGGCGATGTCGCGAATATCGTCAGTGTTCCGGGCATTCACCAGGTGGGCGGTGCGGTCGCCGATCTGCTGCGCGGTACGCCCGCCGATCTGCTGAATCTGCTGCCCGCCGATATCAAGGCGCTGGGCACCGAGGGGGAGCGGCTCACCGCCGACGATCTGACCTGGTACCAGACCCGCCTGATGATCATGCAGAAGCACATCTTCATCGATCAGGTGCCCATGCACGAGGCATATGTCGCCGACGGCCTGGCCGGGGTCGAGGAGATGTACCGGGCCGGCGTGCTCGATGACAATGCCGTCACCGCATGGCGTCAGCTCGACGGCGGCACGCCGGCGGGACTGGCCGATGCCGCCTATCGCATGACCGACCGGGAGCAGAACCAGATCATCGCCGACCAGTGGGATGCCACCTCCTCCGGGCGCGGCGTCATGGGACGGGTCATGACCTACGTGAGCACCGTCGCCGGTAAAGCCGCCGTTCCCGGCGTGCGGGCCCCGGGTGTGTTCGCGCCCACCACCCTCACCGCGGGCACCATGTCGCTGCGCACTCCGCTGCCGAATTTCAACTGGGCCGACCGCGACACGCGGTGGAACTACATAACGAATGATCTACTGCCGCGCTACCTGGAGCTTTCCGCTAATCAGGCCATCGCGAGACCGGTGCTAGCGGAGCCCTTTTCGGACAAATTGGCCGAAGGAAGGCTCGTGCGGCGACTGCCGGATCTGCTCGGAGATCTGACCGCCGAGTGGCAGTTGACCACCTGATCCGGGCCGCCCACCCGGGCGGACGCACGCCGATCGCCGCAGTCCGGGTATCCTCGAGATTGCTGAGGAGCCCAGGCCCCGACGAAGGATCACGGATGCATTGCCCGTACTGTCGCCACCCCGATTCCCGGGTGGTCGACTCGCGTGAAGCCGAGGAAGGCAGCGCCATCAGGAGGCGTCGTGCCTGTCCTGAGTGTGGGCGACGGTTCAGCACGGTGGAAACCGCGATTCTCTCGGTGGTCAAGCGCAGCGGCGTGAGCGAGTCGTTCAGCCGCGAGAAGGTCATTCGCGGTGTGCGCCGCGCGTGCCAGGGCCGCGAGGTCGACGACGACGCCCTCAACCTGCTCGCGCAGCAGGTGGAGGATGCGGTACGCGCCAAGGGCGCTCCCGAGGTGCCCAGCCACGAGGTCGGTCTCGCCATCCTCGGCCCGCTGCGTGATCTCGACGAAGTCGCCTACCTGCGCTTCGCCTCGGTCTACCGATCCTTCAGCTCCGCCGAGGATTTCGAGCAGGAGATCGCCTCACTGCGCAAGCACCGCGCCGAACACGCGGTGGGCGTCGCAGCCGAATAGCTGGTTCGCCCCTGCCTGATTCACCCCTGCCCGCGCGATCAGCGTTTGGCAGGGGGCTTGCGGGCGGCCTCGATCGCCTTCTCGATGCGCTTGGCGGACACCGCGTATGGCGTGCCGAGCTGCTGAGCGAAGAGGCTGACGCGCAATTCCTCGATCATCCACCAGATTTCGGTGATGTCGCGGCCGGTGCGGCGGCCCTCGGGCAGCAGTTCGAGCAGGCGATCGTAGGCGGCGTGCACGCGATCGAGTTCGGCCATGCCCGCGCGGTCGCGATTGGCCGAGGCGGGCAGGGCTTCCAGGCGCAGTTTTGCCGCTTCGAGATAGCGCGGCAGTTCGCGCAATCGCACACCGCCCCATTCGGAGACGAAGCCGCGGAAGACGAGATCGTCGAGCTGGTGCGTGACGTCCTGCACGGCTTCCCGATCGCGGGAATCGGCGAGGGCGGCACGCACCCGATGCGCTTCGGCGAGCACGGGCACCACCAATCGCACGATCTGCACGACGGCAGTGGTGAAGTTGGGTCGCACTTTCTCCACGAGCGCCTTGAACTGCTCCGGACTGCGCACCGGTCCACCCGAACCCGCAATGAGCTGATCTGCGGCACAGGCGCGGCAGTCCTCGATCAGCGCGTCGAGCGAACCGTACGGATTCTGGCTCAGCGCAAGGCGATCGGCGGGCGGCAGCCCGGCGGTGACCGCACGTGCCGAACTGGGCAGCGCATGGAGCAGCAGGGTGCGGGTGCCGGTGCGCATGGCCGCGGCCTGCTGGGCCGGTGAGCTCAGCACCCGGACCGCGACGCCGTCGCCCTCGGGAACCAGTGCGGGATAACCGGTAATGGTCTGCCCGCCGACCTGCCTGCGCACCGTCGGCTCCAGCGTGCCGAGCGATTCCGAGGTCCACACCGCGGCCGGTGCGCGCTCGGCGGCGGCGGTCGCGCGTGCCACCGTCTTCGAGACCTGGGTCGCGAGACGGGATTTCAGCTCGGCCAGGTTCTTGCTGCGATCGATCAGCGTGCCGGCGGCATCCGTCGCGGCGAAGGTCATACGCAGGTGATCGGGCAGTGCGACCGGGTCGATATCGGCGGGTGCGATGGTGACCGAACCCAGGCGCGACAGCTCCCGCACCAGGGCGGTGCGCAGCGGTTCCGCGCGCGGAGTCAGCTGTGCCAGTGCGGCTTTCGCGAAATCGGGCGCCGGAACGACGGCGCGCCGCAGCTGCTTGGGCAGCGTCTTGATGAGTGCGGTGGCCAGCTCCTCGCGCATACCGGGCACCAGCCAGTCGAAGCCGACGGCCCGCACATGCGCCAGCTGCGCGATCGGAATGTGCACGGTGACACCGTCATCGGCATTGCCGGGCTCGAATTGATAGGTGAGCGGGAAGATCAGCTCACCCTGCCGCCAGCTGTCCGGGAACGCGGTCGGATCCAGCAGCGCCGCATCCTCGTTCACGACGGTGGAGGCCGTGAAGTTCAGCAGCGTCGGATCCTGCCGCTGCGCCTTGCGCCACCAGCTGTCGAAGTGCCGCACCGACACCACATCGGCGGGAATGCGGCCGTCGTAGAAGTCGAACAGCACCTGATCGTCGACGAGGATGTCGCGCCGGCGCACCCGATGCTCGAGATCGGCCACATCGTCGAGCAATTCGCGATTGCGCTCGAAGAATTCGTGCCGGGTCTGCCATTCGCCCTGCACCAGCGCATGCCGGATGAACAGCTCGCGCGACAGCTCGGGATCGATGCGCCCGAAATCCACCCGCCGCTGCGTGACCAGCGGAATCCCGTACAGCGTGACCCGCTCGTACGCCAGGGCCGCACCGCGCTTGGAGGACCAATGCGGTTCGGAGTAGGTGCGTTTCACCAGATCCCCGGCGAGCCGCTCGGCCCACTCCGGTTCGATGCGCGCAGCCGTCCGTCCCCACAGCCGCGAGGTCTCCACCAGCTCGGCCGCCATCACCCAGCGCGGCGCCTTCTTGGCCAGCGAGGACCCCGGGAAGATCATGAATTTGGCATTGCGCGCGCCCAGGAATTCCCGGCTCTCGGCCTCCCGCACACCGATATGCGACAGCATCCCCGCCAGCAGTGCCTGATGAATCGACAGCGAATCCCACGGCAACGCCTCATCGGCCGTCGCCGCCAGCGCAGCAAGCCGCGCAGCCGAATCGGCTCCGCCGGACGCACTCCCACCGGATTGCCCACGCCCACCGCGTACGGCCTTGCCCGCTGCGGAGGTGCCGCCACTCCCGGAGGTGCTGCGCATAGCTGAGCCCCCGCCGGACGTCGCGTTGCCGCTGAACGTGGCAGTGCTGCCGGACGTGGCAGTGCTGCCCGACGTGGATTTCGAGCCCGTGCCCTGGGTGGAAGCCGCAGCGCCCCTACCGGAGTCACCGGAATTCCGCGCGGCACTTCTCCCTGCTGCGCTCGTATTTCCGCCGCTGTCCTTGCCTGAGGCGGCGACGTCTCCGCTAATGCTGCTTCCGGAGTCGGCAGTGGTGCGACCGGTGGCGACTCGGCTCGAGGTCTCTGTTCCGGCGGGCCGGCCGGATGAGGTTGAGCTGTCGGCTCTTTCGCCGCCGCGTCGGTTTCTGCCGCGGCCGCGCGAATTGCCGCGACCGTCGGAGCGGCCCGATTCGGAATCGGTTTCGGCGGTGTCGTTGTCGGACGACCCCGAGTCGGTCGACCAGCCGAGGCTGCGGGTGATCGTGCGGAGCTGGCCGTGCAGGTCCTGCCATTCGCGTATGCGCAGGTAGTGCAGGAATTCGTCGCGGCACATGCGCCGGAACTGGTTGGAGGACAGCGATTGCCGCTGCTCGCCCAGGTAGTCCCAGAGTTTGAGGTAGGCGAGGAAGTCGGAGCCGTCGACGTGGAAGCGGGCGTGCTTGGTATCGGCGGCCTGCTGGAATTCCACCGGCCGCTCGCGCACATCCTGAATCGACAGCGCCGCAACGATGATCAGCACCTCGGCCAGGCAGCCGGTGCGGTTCGCCTCCACCAGCATGCGCGCCATGCGCGGATCCACCGGCAGCTGCGACATTTCCCGGCCGATAGGCGTGAGAGTCAGTCCGGCATCGGGGATTTCGGAGCGATCGGCGTCCTCGCTCCGCCGAGCCAGCGCGCCGAGCTCCTCGAGCAGCGAGATGCCGTCGCGAATGGCGCGATTGTCCGGGGCCTCCACGAACGGGAAGCTCTCGATATCGCCCAGCCCCAGCGCGGTCATCTGCAGAATGACGGCGGCGAGATTGGTGCGCAGAATCTCGGGTTCGGTGAACTGCGGCCGTGATTCGAAGTCGTCCTCGGAATACAGCCGGATGGCGATTCCGTCGGCCACGCGGCCACAGCGCCCGGAGCGCTGCCGCGCCGACGCCTGCGAGATCGGTTCGATGGGCAGCCGCTGCACCTTGGTGCGCAGCGAGTACCGGGAAATGCGCGCGGTGCCGGGGTCCACCACATAGCGAATGCCGGGCACCGTCAGCGAGGTCTCGGCGACATTGGTGGCCAGCACCACCCGGCGACCGGCGTGGTTGCTGAAGACCTTGTGCTGCTCGGCCGCGGAGAGCCGCGCGTACAGCGGGAGGATCTCGGTGCGCGGCAGTTTCATATCCCGCAGCGTGTCGGCGGTATCGCGGATTTCGCGCTCACCGGACAGGAAGACCAGGATGTCGCCGTCGCCCTCGTCGAGCAGTTCGCGCACCGCATCGCCGATGGCATCGGTGGGATCGCGATCGACGACCCGGGTGTCCTCGTCATCGGGATCATCGGAGGTGAGCGGAACCTCCAGCGCCAGTGGCTGATACCGGATCTCCACGGGGAACGAGCGCCCCGAGACCTCGACAATCGGTGCCGGAGTGCCCTTCTCGTCACTGAAGTGCCGGGCGAACAGCTCCGGATCGATGGTGGCCGAGGTGATGATGAGCTTCAGATCCGGCCGCTTGGGCAGCAGCTGCTTGAGATAGCCCATCAGGAAATCGATATTGAGACTGCGTTCGTGCGCCTCGTCGATAATGATGGTGTCGTAGCGGCGCAGTAGCCGGTCCCGCTGGATCTCGGCGAGCAGAATACCGTCGGTCATGAGCTTGACCAGGGTCCGATCCGAGGCCTGATCGGTGAATCGGACGGTGTAGCCGACCACATCGCCCAGTTCGCCGCCCAGCTCCTCGGCAATGCGCTCGGCCACCGTGCGCGCGGCGATGCGCCGCGGCTGGGTGTGCCCGATGGTGCCGCGAATGCCGCGCCCCAGCTCCAGGCAGATCTTGGGTAGCTGGGTGGTCTTACCGGAGCCGGTCTCGCCGGCCACGATCACCACCTGGTTCTCGGCGATGGCCTTCGAGATGTCCTCGCGGCGCGCGGAGACCGGTAGCTGCTCCGGATATCTGATGGCGGGTAGCGCGGCGCGACGGGTGTCGACGCGCCGCTGGGCGGCGTCGATTTCGGCTTCGAGTGCGCTGAGGTCGCCGCCGCGGACCTGGTCGAGGCGCCGACGTAAACGATATTCGTCGCGGATCGAGAGGTCGGCCAGGCGGGAACGAAGCTCGCGAACGGTGGCGGCAGTCCTGGTCATTGCACCGTCAAGCCTAGCGAAGTCATTGCGCGGCCGGTCGGGGCGGTGGCGCAGATCGCTCGAGAGTGAGTTGCCTGAAGTGTGCTGTATCGGCGTATCGTCCGCGTTTCGGCGTGCTCCCGTGCGAATATCAGGCCATGAACAGCACTGCCGGAACGCCCGCGTGGATTCGAGCGCTGCGCATTGCCTTCGGTGTTTTCGGCATCGTCGCGCTGGTGTGGATCCCGATCGAGAACATCGGCGTCGCGGGGTACTCCGAAGCCAACTACTTCAGCTACTTCACCATCCAGTCCAATATCGTGGGCGTGGTGGTGCTGCTGGTGGGCGGACTGCGTGCGCCGATCAGCCGGGGCTGGCAGCTGTTCCGCGGCGCGGGCACCCTCTACCTGGTCATCACCGGGATCATCTACGCGCTGCTGCTGTCGAATATCGATGTCCAGCTGGGCGAGCACTGGACCAATCCCGCACTGCACCGGGTCATGCCCATTGTCGTGCTGGCGGATTGGCTACTGGTTCCCGCCGCGATCAAGCTGAGCGCGCGGCTCATCGGCATCTGGCTGATCTACCCGGTGCTCTACGGGGTGTACACGCTGGTCCGCGGCCCGATCGTGGACTGGTATCCCTACCCCTTCATCGATCCGCGGCATCAGGGCTACCTCGAAATGTCGTGGAAGCTGGTGCTGATGGTGATCTTCTTCGCGATCTTGGCCGCCGCCGTGGTCGCGCTGAACGGTTTCCTCGCGCGCTTCTGGCGCGAAAGCCGTACGCACACGTCTTGATCCAGCTCGGCGTGATCCCGCTCAGAGCTCCCGGGTCATGAACACGCTGTGCGGATCATCGGTGTACTCCGCGAACGGTCCGCACAGCGCGAATCCGTGCCGCTCGTACAGCCGGACCGCGGGCGAATAGAACTCCGAGGACCCGGTCTCCAGGCTCAGCCGCGTATATCCGCGCTCGCGCGCCACGCCGAGAATGTGCTCCAGCAGCAGCGTCGCCACCCCGTGACCGCGCCAGGCCTCGACCATGCGCATGGATTTGATCTCGCCGTGCATCGGATCGAGCTCCTTCACCGCCCCGCAGCCCGCGATATCGTCGCCCTCCCACACCGACCAGAGTGTGATCTCGGGCTTGCGCAGCGCGTCCACATCGAGCGCGTGCATGCTGTCCTCGGGGGAGTTGTCCAGCATTTCGGCCACATGGGTCTGCAGCAGTTCGATCACCTCGGCACCGGACAGATCGTCCACCACAATGCGCATATCTTCAGGCTATCGATGCCGTTCGGCCGGTTGCCAGAGTGGTCTGCGCCCTGTGGTTCCCGGCCGGTCGGAGCCCGGAAATCACTGGTCGGCGCCGGAAAATCAATGGCATTCGCGCAGTCCCGAACCTAGCCTGAGACGACCTCGCGGCAATGGGACTTGCCGCAATGGGAAAGGACGCCTTGGAAGCGACAGTGACGGTGACCCCGGATCAGTTGCCGGAGTTGCTACTGCACGTCGCGGTGGTTCGCCCGGTATTCCTCTGGGGTGCGCCCGGTATCGGAAAGAGCTCGCTGGTGCGAGCATTCGCGGACTCCCTCGGACTTGAATGCGTGACCCTGCTCGGCACGCAGCTCGCGCCGGAAGACCTCATCGGTGTCCCGCAGATCGTGAACGATCGCAGCCGATTCGCCCCGCCGGAGATGATCGCGCGGGCCGAGCCGTACTGCCTGTTCCTGGACGAGCTCAATGCCGCGCCTTCGGAGGTGCAGAAGTCGTTCTACTCGCTGATCCTCGATCGCCGCGTGGGCAATTACGAACTGCCCGCCGGATCGGTGGTGATCGGCGCCGGTAACCGCGCCACCGACAATGCGCTGGCCCGCCCCATGGCGTCGGCGCTGGTGAACCGCATGGTGCATGTGCACCTGCGCGCCGATGTCGACGATTGGCTGAAGTGGGCCGCGCACAATGACATTCACCCCTGGGTGGTGGAGTACGTCATGCAGCGGCCCGATCATCTCTGGGCCGCACCGCCGAAGTCGGAGCAGGCGTTCTCGACGCCGCGCGGCTGGCACATGCTCTCGGATGCGCTGCACTCCTACGGAACCGGGATCGATGACACCTCGCTGTGGGTGCTGGCCTCCGGAACCCTCACTGCCGCACATGCTTCCGCCTTCCGCGCCTTCGTGAAGACGGTGCGGCACGCCTTCGATCTGGAGGCGGTCGTCAAGGGCGAGGCGGCGTGGCCGCGCGATCCGGCCGACCGCGACCTGCTGTACTTCCTGTCCGAAACCTTCCGCGCCCGGCTGGTGAAGGAGCTGCCCGCCTCCCGCGAGCACGCCTCGGCGGGGCTGAAACGCTTTGTGCTGCGCGCCAAGACGATGCTCACCGAGCTGGCGGCGATCTCGGTGGAATGCGCGCAACTGGTCATTGCCGCCGATGAGAACGGGCTGCCCGTGCTGCCGTCCTGGTTCCTGGTGGAGGTCACCCGGGATCTGCCTCGGCTGGCGGCGCGGAGGTAATCGTGTCGGGACGTTCGACCCGCAAACGGCGCAGGGCCGCCGACCCCTGGTACGAGAACATGCTGGCCGGGTGGGCGCAGGTGCAGGAGAATCCGATGTTCCGCTGGGCCGGCCGGGGGCTGGTCGACGCCGGTGACCGGCTGCCCCCGGAGGCGTGGGCGGTCATCTCCGGCCACGGCGCCATTCATTTCGCGCCGAAGCGCAAAGCATCGGCCGATGAATGGGCTTGGGCCTTCGCGCATTTGCTGTTGCACGCGGGTTTCGGGCACCTCGATCCGCGCGGCATACCTGAGCACATGCTGGAGGAGAACCTCTTCGCAGCCACCTGGCTCAATAATCCGCGGCAGCCGCATCCGGCGTATCGGTCCGCGTGCTGTGCGGTGGTCGATCAGTACCTGCTCACGCTGAAGATCGGCCGTCCGCCCGCGGATCTGCCGCCGACGCCCGGCGGCTCCGATGAGCAGGCTCTGACCGAACGCTGGTGGCACACGGGCATTCCCGAGCAGTATCGGCAGCCCGAGTATCCGGACTTCTTCGTCGGTGATGCCGAGACCGCCAAGAACCACGACCACCGCACACACTTCGCGATCGGCATCGGTGAGGCCGCCCGCAATGCGCTCGCCGAGGCGGGCCACGATGTCACCGCCGGCCGGCGCAAGGTCATGCGCTCGTGGGACCGCGCGCTCAATTGGTTCGTCTCCTCCTATCCGCTGCTCGGGGCGCTGGCCGCCGGAATGACGATCGTCGCGGAGGTGGATATTGCTCGCGGCTGGGATATTTCGATCGCCGCGGTCAATGCCGAAGCCGCCGAGATCTACATCAACCCGTTCGCCGGTCTCAGCGATGAGGAATGGCGCTTTGTGCTCGCGCACGAAATGCTGCATGCCGCACTGCGACACGGTGATCGGGCGGGCTGGCGCGATCACTACCTGTTCAATGTGGCCTGCGATTACGTGGTCAACGGCTGGCTGGTGGAGATGGGCGTCGGCGAGCTTCCCGAGGGGCTGCTCTACGACCCGGAGCTCAAAGGTCTTTCCGCGGAACAGATTTACGATCGCATTGCCGGTGACCTGCGCCGCAATCGCAAGCTCGCTACCCTGCGGGGGCGCGGTCGCGGCGACATCTTCGGAGATCCACTGCCGCACAAGGGAACTACCGGCGGTTATATCGATCTGGACCACTACTATCGCGGCGCACTCGCGACCGGTCTGGCCTACCACCAGTCCAGTGGCCGCGGCCTGCTGCCCGCCGGTCTGGAGCAGGAGATTCGCGCCCTCGATCAGCCACCGCTGCCGTGGGACGCGCAATTGGCGCAGTGGTTCGACGAACATGTGCCCGCTGTGGAGAAGCGGCGCAGTTATGCCCGCGCCTCTCGTCGCCAGTCCTCCACGCCCGATATCCCGCGCCCCGCCTGGGTGCGCCCGGAAGAGTCCGTCCGGCTGCCCACCTTCGGCGTGGTCCTGGACACCTCCGGGTCCATGTCCACCGAGCTCATGGGCAAGGGTCTGGGCGCGATCGCCGCGTACGCCCGTGCCCGTGACGTCCCGCGTGCCCGCGTGGTGTTCTGCGATGCGGCCGCCCACGACGCCGGGTATCTGCCGGTCGACGAGATCGCCTCGAAGGTCCGGGTCCGGGGCCGCGGCGGCACCGAGTTGCAGCCGGGTATCCGACTTCTGGAGCGCGCCACCGATTTCCCCGCCGACGGGCCGATTCTCATCATCACCGACGGTATGTGCGATGTGGTCCGCATTCGGCACGAGCACGCGTTCCTCGTTCCGGCGGGCGCCGCACTACCCTTCCGCCCCCGAGGACCGGTCTTCCGGATGCGCTGAGCGGCGGGTGCTGGTGAAACTAGGCAAGTCGGGCACGGCATGGCACGATCGGTGAGGTGACCAGCAGTCCATCCGGGGCAGAGCGTCTGCGCGATCTCGCGCGGCTGCGCCGTGTGCGCGACCGTATCGATCGGGAGTACGCGCAACCGCTGGATGTCGAGGCGCTCGCCAGGGACGCGCACATATCGGCCGGTCATCTCAGCCGCCAGTTCAAGCTCGCGTACGGCGAGTCGGTGTACTCCTATCTGATGACACGCCGTATCGAGCGAGCGATGGCCCTGCTGCGGCGTGGCGATCTGAGCGTTACCGAGGTCTGTTTCGCGGTCGGCTGCTCGTCCCTGGGCACGTTCAGCACGCGTTTCACCGAATTGGTCGGGGTTCCGCCGAGCGTCTACCGCCGCGAGGCGACCGCGACCTCGGGGATTCCGTCATGCGTGGAGAAACAAGTAACCAGACCGATCAGGAATAGAGAAGCGGCGGCTACCGAGTCGCAACTAGCCTGATCGCCATGGACATCACCATTCACGCGAGTTTTCTCCCGCAGGACGATCCGGATGCCGCGCTGGCCTTCTATCGCGACACCCTCGGATTCGAGCTCCGGAATGACGTCGGATACAACGGCTTGCGCTGGCTGACCATCGGCCCTCCCGGACAGCCCGATACCTCGATCGTGCTGCATCCGCCGGCTGTCGACCCCGGCCTCACCGAGGACGAGCGACGCGCCATTACCGAGATGATGGCCAAGGGCACCTATTCCAGCATTCTGCTGGCTACTAAAGACCTGGACGGCCTTTTCGAGCGCGTGCAGGCCAGCGATGCGGAAGTCGTCCAAGAACCGACCGACCAGCCTTATGGCGTCCGGGACTGCGCCTTCCGCGATCCCGCAGGCAATATGGTCCGCATCCAGCAACTGGGCTGAGCCGTCCGGCATTTCTCCGCCACCGACCCTGAATTACGGAGACACGATAAGCATGGCCACCAAGAGGACGTCCGCGCCCGCGTCGCACGCCGCCGATAGTCACGAGCTGATTCGCGTGCTCGGCGCGCGGGTCAATAATCTCAAAGACGTCAGCATCGAGATTCCCAAGCGCCGATTGACGGTGTTCACCGGCGTTTCCGGATCCGGCAAGAGTTCGCTGGTATTCGGCACGATCGCCGCGGAATCGCAGCGGCTGATCAATGAGACCTACAGCTCGTTCGTACAGGGTTTCATGCCGACGCAGGCGCGGCCCGAGGTCGACGTGCTCGAGGGGCTCACCACCGCGATCCTGGTCGACCAGCAGCGGATGGGTTCGGACCCGCGTTCCACGGTCGGCACGGCCACGGATGCGAATGCCATGCTGCGCATTCTGTTCAGCCGGCTCGGGAAGCCGCATATCGGTTCCCCGCAGGCGTTCTCCTTCAATGTCGCCTCGATCAGCGGTGCGGGTGCGGTCGCGATCGAGCGCGGCGGCAAGACGGTGAAGGAGCGGCGGAGCTTCAGCATTACCGGCGGTATGTGCCCGCGCTGCGAGGGCCGGGGCTCGGTCAATGACATCGATCTGACGCAGCTGTACGACGACACCAAATCGCTCAATGAGGGTGCGCTGACCATCCCCGGCTACTCCATGGACGGCTGGTTCGGCCGGATCTTCACCGGGTGCGGGTTCTTCGATCCGGACAAGCCGATCAAGAAGTTCAACAAGCGCGAATTGGCCGATCTGCTCTACAAGGAGCCGACCAAGATCAAGGTCGATGGCATCAACCTCACCTACGAGGGCATTATCCCGCGCATTCAGAAATCCATGCTCTCCAAGGATGTCGATGCGCTGCAGCCGCATATCCGCGCGTTCGTGGAGCGGGCGGTCACCTTCGATATCTGCCCCGAATGCCACGGCACCCGGCTCAGCGAGGGAGCTCGGTCCTCGAAGATCAAGAAGGTCAGCATTGCCGATGCCTGTGCGATGCAGATCAGCGATCTCGCCGAATGGGTGAAGGGGCTGGACGAACCGTCCGTCGGGCCGCTGCTCGAGACGTTGCAGCGGACGCTCGACTCGTTTGTCGAGATCGGGCTCGGCTACCTCAGTCTGGAGCGCACGTCGGGCACGCTGTCGGGTGGTGAAGCGCAGCGCGTCAAGATGATTCGGCATCTGGGGTCCGCGCTCACCGATGTCACCTATGTCTTCGACGAGCCCACCGCGGGGCTGCATCCGCACGATATTCAGCGCATGAACGATCTGCTGCTGCGTCTGCGGGACAAGGGCAATACGGTGCTCGTCGTCGAGCACAAGCCCGAGACCATCGCGATCGCCGATCACATTGTCGATCTCGGACCCGGTGCGGGCGCGGGTGGCGGCACCATCTGTTTCGAAGGCTCCGTCGACGGTCTGCGGGGCAGCGGCACCATTACCGGCAAGCATTTCGACGATCGGGCCGCGCTCAAGAAAACGGTGCGAAAGTCCACCGGGGCCTTGAAGATTCGTGGCGCGAAGACGCACAATCTGCGCGGTGTGAATGTCGATATCCCGCTCGGGGTGCTGGTCGCC
This sequence comes from Nocardia sp. NBC_01327, assembly GCF_035958815.1. Classification (NCBI taxonomy): domain Bacteria; kingdom Bacillati; phylum Actinomycetota; class Actinomycetes; order Mycobacteriales; family Nocardiaceae; genus Nocardia; species Nocardia sp. NBC_01327. The sequence continues at coordinate 3,203,305 of NZ_CP108383.1, forward strand.
ATCACCGGTGTCGCGGGGTCCGGCAAGAGTTCGCTCGTGCACGGATCGATTCCCGCCGGTGAGAATGTGGTGTCGGTCGATCAGGGCGCGATCAAGGGTTCGCGGCGCAGCAATCCGGCGACGTACACCGGACTGCTCGAGCCGATCCGCAAGACGTTCGCGAAGGTCAACGGCGTGAAGCCGGCGCTCTTCAGCGCCAATTCCGAAGGCGCGTGCCCCAATTGCAATGGCGCGGGCGTCATCTACAGCGATCTGGCGATCATGGCCGGCGTGGCCACCACGTGTGAGGTGTGCGAGGGCAAGCGGTTCCAGGCGGCGGTGCTGGACTACCACCTCGGCGGCCGCGATATCAGCGAGGTGCTCGCCATGTCGGTGAGCGAGGCCCTGGAATTCTTCGCCGCCGGCGAATCGAAGATCCCGGCCGCGCATGCCATCCTCGAGCGGCTCGCCGACGTCGGTCTCGGCTACCTCACCATCGGCCAGCCCCTCACCACCCTGTCCGGCGGCGAGCGCCAGCGCCTGAAACTGGCCACCCACATGGCCGACAAGGGCGGCATCTACGTCCTCGACGAGCCCACCACCGGCCTGCACCTCGCCGACGTCGAACAGCTCCTCGGGCTCCTCGACCGCCTCGTCGAATCCGGCAAGTCGGTCATCGTCATCGAGCACCACCAGGCGGTCATGGCCCACGCCGACTGGATCATCGACCTCGGCCCCGGCGCGGGTCACGACGGCGGCCTCATCGTCTTCGAGGGCACCCCCGCCGACCTGGTGGCCAAACCCGCCACCCTCACCGGCGAACATCTGGCGGCCTACGTCGGCAGCTGACCGAGGTCCTGGGAGACCTCGCGAGCCCGTCACCCGCAGCCGAGTCACCGCACCCGTCGAATTCGACCGACGGGTGCGGTGATTCGCGTTGTGTGCGTGAGGTGTCCTGAATTATCCGAGTGACTCGCCCTCGTCATCCCGGCACGCGAACCCCGTCTCCCGGCGCGCGAGCCCCGTCTCTTGGCATGCGAGCCCCGTCTCCCAGCATGCGAGCCCCGTCATCCGGCGCGCGAACCCCGTCATCCTGGCATGCTCTTGGCCGGGATCCACACCCGCAGCGTGTCAACGGTTTCCGTGGATCACGGCCCGAAGCGCGCCGGGATGACAGGAGGTGTGCCCGACCGCGGGCCGTCGCAGTCGCCTTGCCGATGTCTCGCGCCTTCCCATCTCGTCCGGTTGCGTTGTCCAGGGCTGTGCTGGGATCTACCGAAGCGTGGGGGGTTGCCGCAGAACACCGCTGCTGCGTGGCGGCTGCCTGCCGGTCTGCCGCCGAGTGGCGGTGGGATGACCTTGGTTCGGCAGGGTAAGGGCGGTGCCGACGGGTGGGGGCGGTGCCACTATGGAGGGAGGCAGGACTCCGCGCTGAGAGGTGGTGGGGCATGGCGGGATTCGTGCAGGACAGCGGGATGCTGCGGTGGCTGGTGGTGGCCGGCTTCGTGATGGCTGCGGTGATCGTGGTGGGGCGGCTGGCCGCGGTGCGGCCGGTGGGCGGGGGAGAGGTGCTGGCGGGGAATGGGTTTCGGGTGGATCAGGAGTCGGATGCGGCGCATCTGCTCATGTGCCTGGTGATGCTGGCCATGCTGGTGTTTCCGGCGACGGCGGATCCGCGCGCGCTGCGCGGTGTGCTGACCGCGATGATTGTGGTCTACGCCGCAGTGCTGATGGGTCGAATTCTGCGGTGGCGCAGTGTGAGTGTCGCTACGTTCGCCTATCACCTGCTGGCGGCGGGGGCGATGTTGTACGCGATGAGCGGGCATGCCGAGCCCGGGATGCGCATGCATATGGCGGGTGGGCCCGCCCCGGCGCCGATGCTCGCGCTGGCCGCGCTTTTCACCGTGGATGCGGTGGTCATGGCGGTTCCGGCATCTCGGCGCGCGCTGTGGCATGTGTTTCCGCATGCGGTCGGCACCGGTTCCAAGGCGGTGTTTCCGCACCTGGTGATGGATCTGGGTACCGCGTACATGCTCGTGCTCGCCGCGGCGGGCTGAGCTGCCAGTCCCGGGGGCCGTTCGCGCTGCTCCGCGCGGTGATGGTGTGATGGTGTGGTTGGTCGACATGCCCGGAAAGTGGCAGTCGGTGTCGGTGTGACGGAGGTGCGGGATGGGTTCGCTGTGGCATGGCTTCGCCGATATGGGTGCGGTGGAGGACGGCGGTGCGTTCGTGGTGGCGCGCGGCGACGGCGCATATATCTGGGATGAGGGCGGCACCCGGTACCTGGATGCCACCGCCGGGCTGTGGTTCACCAATGTCGGCCACGGCCGCCGCGAGATCGCGGATGCGGTGGCCGCGCAGCTGAGCAATCTGGCGCACTATTCGAACTTCGGCGATCTGGCCTCCCCGGTGCTGCGCGATCTGGCCGAGCGGCTCGCCGCCATCGCGCCGGTGCCCGGCAGCAAGATCTTCTTCACCTCCGGCGGATCCGACGGTATCGATACCGCGGCCAAGCTGGCGCGCCGCTACTGGAACGTCATGGGCAAGCCGGGCAAGACCATCATCGTGGGCCGGGAGAAGGCCTATCACGGCATGCACGTGGCAGGCACCTCGCTCGCGGGCATTCCGGTGAACCACGAGGGCTACGGCGAGTTCATGCCCGACGCCCGCACCATCGGCTGGGACGACCCCAAGGCGCTGCTCGCGCTCATCGAGGAGGTCGGCGCCGAGCGCATTGCCGCCTTCTTCGCCGAGCCGATCATCGGCGCCGGGGGCGTCTACCTGCCGCCGGAGGGCTACCTCGCCGAGGTGCGCCGCATCTGCCGCGACAATGACATCCTGTTCGTGGCCGACGAGGTCGTCACCGGCTTCGGCCGCATCGGCGGATCCTGGTTCGCCTCTTCACGTTTCGACCTGCAGCCGGACATCATGACCACCGCCAAGGGTCTGACCTCCGGCTATGTGCCGATGGGCGCGGTGTTCATCGCCCCGCGGGTCGCCGAGCCGTTCTTCGCCGGAGGCACCTGGTTCCGCCACGGCTACACCTACGGCGGCCACGCCGGCGCCGCGGCGGCCGCCATGGCCACCCTCGACATCATGGAGCGGGAAAACCTGCTCGAGGCCAGCAAGAACCTGGAATCCCTGCTGCACAAGCACCTTTCGCCACTGGCCGAGCACCCCCGGGTAGCCGAGGTCCGCAGTGGCCTGGGCGCCGTCGCCGCCATCCAGCTCGCCGATCCCGCCGAGGCCATGCCGTTCGTGAAAACCCTGCGCGCCCACGGCATCTCGGGCCGCGCAGCCGGTCAGGGCGCCCTCCAGATCTCCCCGTCCTTCGTCATCACCGAGGAGCAGGTCGCCGAACTGGCGGCAGGCTTCGCCCGCGCCCTGGGTTAGTCCTACCTGGCGGCCAGACGGTCGGCACGGGAATTGAGGTAACGCTGCTGCGGAACGGTTCCCGTCAGCTGAGCGGCGTGGCGGTAGTCGGAGATCGCATCCGAGTCGGCTCCGTTCAGTTCCCGCAGATGTGCGCGTACGGCATAGAACCGATGGTCGGCAGCTAGTCGGCCATCGGTTTCCAGTTCTGCGAGCATGGCCAGCCCGGCCTCGGCGCCGCTCGACATCCCCACCGCGACTGCACGATTCAATGCCACTACCGGGTTGTCGGTGAGCGCGTGCAGTGCCGTGTACAACGCGGCGATCTGCGGCCAGTCGGTGTCCTCGGCGGTGGCCGCTTCGTCGTGCACGGCCGCGATGGCGGCCTGCAATTGATACGGTCCCGGCGGACCGCCGCGTGGCAGTGTCAGAGTGATCAGTGCGATGCCCTCGGTGATGAGGCGGCGGTCCCAGTGCGATCGATCCTGTTCGGCCATCGGTATCAGTTCGCCGTGCGGCCCGGCGCGGGCCGGTCGGCGGGCATCGGTCAGCAGCATGAGGGCGAGCAGGCCTGCGGCTTCGTCATCCTGGTCGATTAGGCGATACATGATGCGCGCCAATCGAATTGCCTCGGCCGACAGGTCGGTGCGGTACAGGTCGGGTCCGGCTGTGGCGGCATAGCCTTCGGTGAAGATCAGGTACAGCACGTGCAGTACGGCCGCGAGCCGGGCGTCGCGCTCCTGTGGCAGTGGCATGCGGAAGGATGTGCCTGCCGATTTGATCGTGCGCTTGGCCCGGCTGATGCGCCGGGTCATGGTGTCCACCGGTACCAGGAAGGCGCGCGCGATCTCCGCGGTGGTCAAACCGCCGACCGCGCGCAGGGTCAGGGCGATCTGCGAGGCGGGGGCCAATGCCGGATGGCAGCACAGGAACAGCAGGATCAGTGTGTCGTCGGCGTCCGCGACACGGTCATCCACCGTCTGTAATGTCCACTGCTCGAGTGGAATAGCCTGTGCCACAGCGTCTTCGCGTCGCCGTCGCGCCTGCTCGGCGCGCAGCAGGTCGATGAGTCGCCGAGCCGCGACGGCGATCAACCAGGCTTTCGGATCGTGCGGCACACCCGTCTCGGGCCACTGCGTCGCCGCCGCCAGCAGGGCTTCCTGCACCGCATCCTCAGCCGTATCGAAATGCCCGTAGCGCCGCACCAGCGCACCGAGGACCTGCGGCGCGAGTGCGCGCAGCAGCTCCTCGGTGCGGGTGTCGGACATCAAATCTCCAGGGACTGAACACTTTCCGCGATCGGCCGCACATCCACGTAGGCGCGTGCGGCTATCGCAGCGGGGCCGGGGCATTCGGTGATTTCCGCCGCGATCTCGGTGGCCCGGTCGAAGCTCTCGCACTCCACGATCCAGTATCCGGCGAGTACCTCCTGCGTTTCCGCATACGGTCCGTCGGTGATCACCACCGGCAGACCCGCGCGGGTGCTGCCGCTGATCCTGCGGGTGTGGACGGGATCGACGAGACCGCGGGTGTCCACCAGCTCACCGGAGGCCTCGAGCTTTGCCGTGAAATCCCGCATGAACTCGGTCACCGCGGCGAAGTCGCCGGGTGTCCAGGCGTAATCGCCCGTCGCCTTGCCGGTCATACCGTCGTAGTCCCGCTGCGAACCGTAGGACAGAATCATGTACTTCATCGGTCTCACCTCCGTTGTCGGCGCCTCGGTGGCGTCTGTACCCGAGACGTCGAAGCCACCGCACCGGATCCGGACATTCCCTCCGAAGAATATTTCCCGCGCCGCGACCTGTGGTCGTAGCGCTCAGATGACGACCGGGTGGTCCTCCACGACGCGTCCGCCCAGCCGCACCCAGCCGTCGGAGTCCCATTCGGTGAACAGCTGCGAACCCGCGCCCTGGGTGATGTACAGCCCGCGCTGCAGTTTCGCCGTCAGCGCGATGGCCGCGGCTCCGGTCGCCTCGTCCTCGGCAATTCCCATGGCGGGGGCGAACATTCGGGTGCGCACCTGACCTCGGGCCTCGTCGTGCCAGGTCCACGCGTAGTGCGAGCCCTCGGGGAAGTCGGCCGGGTCCAGCGTGGCCAGCAGGTCGGCACTCTCGATTTCGTGAAAAGTGAAGGCGGGGGCCCATTCCGAGCGCGCCCGCACCCACGCCATGCCCTCGGTGACCGAAACGTCCACGGGTCCGGCGGGCACGTCGATCACCGAAACCGGACGGCCGCGCAGGTACAGCCACCAGCCGGTGCCGACGGTCGGGTGACCGGCGAACGGCAGTTCCACCGACGGCGTGTAGATGCGCATGCGGACCCGGCCGTTGTCCGGCTCCTCGAGCACGACCGTCTCGCTGTAGCCGACACGTGCGGCCAGAGCCTGATGGTCGGCTCCGGCCACATCGGCGGCACGCGCGATGCCGAGCGGATTGCCGAAGCGGCCCGTCGCATCGGTGAATACGCGAACCACTTCGATCTGCGCGCCATCGCTTTCCGGGGTGCTCATAGCTGCCGAGCTTACCGCTGGTTATCGAGCGGGGGGAGGTGAGCATGCTCCCAGCATGTCGGCCAGGGCGCTCTTCTCGGTGGCCTGTACGGTGAGTCCCCAGCGTGACTTCACCGCCACCCACCGGCGTGCGTACTCGCACCAGAACCCGGTGCGCGGGCGCCACTGGTCCGGTGTTTTCGAGCCTTTGTCCTGATTGGCCTGCTTCTGCACGGCCAGTAGATTGCCCACGTCATTGGCGAAGTACTGGCGGCGTTGCGCATCCCATTCCGAAGCGCCGGACCGCCAGGCATCGCCCAGTGCGACGACATGGTCGATCTCGATATCGGAGGCCTTGAATCGGTCGTAGGGCAGTCGCTCGCCCGCGTACGGATCGTCGAGTACGCCGGACAGCACCATGCACGAATTACTGTCCGCCAGTTTGACTTCCGTCAGATCTCGCTTCATCACATCTTCACGGGCGGTGCATCCGCCGGAAAGTACGGGCTCACCGCCGCGCCCGGACCAGCCGGGCCCGAAGGCATTGCGCTCATAGGATTCCCAGTTCCGATTCCAGGCGATGGTGAGCCGGTCCAGATCGGCCTGCGCATGCTGCAGGTCGGGAAGCGGCGTGCTGGTGGGATCGGCCGCGGCCGTGTCTGTGTCTGTGTTTTTGTGCGCCGGTTCCTGCCGATTGCTCCAGAGCGCGAGCCCGGTCGCGGCCACCGCGACGAGGACGAGGGAGGTGGCGAAGAATCTGCGCCAGCGGCGCCGGGCGGTGGTCCGGGAACGCTCGGGCATGCGGGGGAGTCTAGGGCCGGAAACCGGATGAAACGGGCAATGTTGCCGACCGGTGACCTGATTTCAGCTAACTGATAGCAAATAGAAACAGGGGTGGTGCACCGAATCGGTGCACCACCCCTGTCAGCAGTGCTTCAGATCGAAAAGCAGGAGATCAGACCGCGGCGCCGGCCAGCGCCTCGGTCGAGGCCACGGCCTGGCCGACACCGGCCACGATCGCGGCGGCACGCAGCGATTCGAAGATCACCTCGCGGGACACGCCCGCCTCACGCAGCGTGTTCTCGTGCGCCTCCAGGCAGTGCTGGCAGCCGTTGATCGAGGAGACCGCGAACGACCACAGCTCGAAATCGGCCTTGTCCACGCCCGGGGTGCCGATGATCTGCATGCGCAGACCGGCCCGCAGGTCGTCGTACTTGCCGTCCAGGAAGGCCTTGCCGCGGTAGAACACATTGTTCATGCCCATGATCGAGGCGGCGCCCAGCGCGGCGTTGTACGCCTCGGCCGACAGTACGTCGGCGGCCTCCTCGGCGATCTCGCGCAGCGTGGTGGCCGACCGGGTCGCGGCGGCCGATGCCAGCAGTGTGCCCCACAACTGCTGCTCGTTCAGCACGGTGGTGCGAGCGATCGAGGACAGATTGAGCTTGAGGTCCTTGGCGTACTCGGGTAGCGAGTTCTTCAGGTTCTCAATGGTCACAGTGGCGAAATCCTTTGTATCAGAGCCGAATTGGGAAGAATTTAGACCGAAGCGGTCATGAGCTCGCCGGCCTTGATGGTCGGGTCGCCCTTCTTCCAGTTGCAGGCGCAGAGCTCGTCGGACTGCAGGGCGTCGAGCACCCGCAGCACCTCGTCGACATTGCGGCCCACGGAACCGGCGGTCACCGAGACGAACTGGATCTCATTGTTCGGATCGACGATGAAGGTGGCGCGGTCGGCGACGCCGTCGGCATTGAGAACGCCGGTGGCGGCGGCCAATTCACGCTTGAGGTCGCTCAGCATGGGGAACGGGAGGGTCTTGAGCTCCTCGTGCTGGGCACGCCACTGGAAGTGCACGAACTCGTTGTCGACGGACGCGCCGAGCACCTGTGCGTCACGATCGGCGAACTCCTCGTTCAGCTTGCCGAAGGCGGCGATCTCGGTCGGGCAGACGAAGGTGAAATCCTTCGGCCAGAAGAAGACGATGCGCCACTTGCCGGCGTGGTCGTCGCTCGAGATCTGGGTGAAGTAGTCGTCGGGCTGCTGAGCGTTCACCTTCGAGAGATCACCGCCGATGACTGCCGTCAGGTTGTAGGCGGGGAACTGGTCGCCGATGGTCAGCAGTGCCATGCTTGCTCCTCTGTGTAGTCGAATCGATCGTGTCGTGACTGCTGCAAACGATCTTGCCCGAACCTCGCTTAAAGGCAAAGGTGATCGGTCGCACTAGACTGATAGGCGTGACTGATCAAACTTATCAGCCGACCCTGTCGCAGCTGCGTGCGTTCGTGGCGATCGCGGAATATCGCCACTTCGGCACCGCGGCGGCCCGGCTGAGCGTGAGCCAACCCACGTTATCGCAGGCCTTGGCATCACTGGAAAACGGACTGGGTCTGCAATTGATCGAGCGCAGCACGCGCCGGGTGCTCGTCACACCCGCGGGCAAACGGCTACTGCCGCAAGCCATGGCGACGCTGGAAGCCGCTGACCGTTTCGTCGCTTCCGCGGCCGGATCCGGGCTCGGTGGCACCCTGCGACTGGGCATCATTCCGACCGTCGCCCCCTATGTCCTGCCGAGGCTGCTGCCCGAGCTGCGCACGCAGCTGCCCGCGCTGGTGCCGCATGTGATCGAGGATCAGACGGCGCGACTGGTGGACGGGCTGCGGTCCGGCGTCCTCGATGTCGCGGTGCTGGCGCTGCCGGCCGATGCCACCGGACTGGTCGAGATTCCGCTCTATACGGAGGAATTCGTGCTGGTGGTTCCGCGCGGGCACGCGTTCGCGGGGCGCGCCGATCTGAAACCCGCCGATCTGGACGCGCTGCCGCTGCTGCTGCTCGACGAAGGGCACTGCCTGCGGGACCAGACGCTGGATCTGTGCCGCTCGCACGATGCCCATCCGGGCGCGGTCGGCGATACCCGCGCCGCCTCGCTGGCCACCGTGGTGCAGTGTGTGGCAGGCGATCTGGGTGTCACCCTGATTCCGGAGATGGCGGTCGAGTCCGAAACCTCGCGCGGCACTCTGGATATCGCGCGTTTCGCCGCGCCCGCACCGGGGCGCACGCTCGGACTGGCCTATCGCACCTCGACCGCGCGGGGTGAGGACTACGAGCGTCTCGCGGAGATCATCCGGAGTATTCGGCCGCGCTGACCGCACTTTCGATTGAGGTCTGGAGCACCCCCAATTGACCGGTTCGTGCACGTCTGGGACGCTCGGCTCCATGCGCATTCACCATCTGAACTGCGGCACCATGGCCTTCGGCCTGGTCGACCACTGCCTGCTCGTCGAGACCCGGACCGAACTCGTGCTGGTCGACACCGGATACGGGCTGGGCTGCGTGCGGGAGCCGGGAAAGATGCTGGGCGCGAGCCGATTCCTCCTGGGTCCAAAGCTCGCCGAAAAGGAGACGGCGATCTGGCAGATTCAGGCGCTGGGCTACGACCCTCGTGATGTACGGCACGTCATTCTCACCCACCTCGATCTCGATCACTCCGGTGGCCTGGCCGACTTCCCGGAGGCGACGGTGCATGTGCACGGTCCCGAATTCCGGGCCGCCACAGCGACACCCACCCTTTCCGAGCGCCTGCGGTATCGCGCGGCGCAGTGGGCGCACGGACCCAAGTGGATGGTCAACGAGGTCGAGGGCGCGCAGGAGTGGTTCGGTTTCACCTCGGTGCGTGACCTACCCGGCCTACCCCCGGAGATCCTCGTGGTGCCGCTGGCCGGCCACACCCGCGGTCATGCCGGTGTCGCGATCGACAGCGGCAACGGCTGGCTGCTGCACGCCGGAGATTCCTTCATGTTGGAAAGCTCCATCGACCCCGAGAGTCCGAATACTCCCTTGTGGCTGCGTATGTACGAACAGGGAGCAATAGTCCGCGATGCATATCGGGAGAATCAACGTCGTCTGCGCGAACTCCGGCGCCTGCACGGCCATCAGATCAGCGTCATCAATTCCCACGACGCGGCGCTCTTCCATCGGATGACCGCCCGGTGAGTCCCTGGCGCCGGGCCCGCCCCCTCCCCTGTGGCCCCGCCCCGCTCTTCGTCTACGGCACCTTGCAATTCCCCGAGGTGCTGGTCGAATTGCTCGGCCGCGCACCGGAATTGGAACCCGCCCGTGTGCTCGGCCAGCGGGCTGCGGTCCTGCCCGATCGGATATACCCGGGCCTGATACCCGCCAACGGTGTTGTGACGCAAGGTTTCCTGCTCGGCGGGCTCACCCCCGACGAGTGGCGGATACTCGACGCCTTCGAAGACGACGAGTACGAACTGCGCCCCATCCCCGTACACGCCGCGGATCGGCACACCTACGCGTGGACCTACGCCTGGACCGATGCGGTGACACCGGGCGAGTGGTCAGCGCAACGTTTCGCCGCCGACCACCTCGCCGACTACCTCGCCCGCTCCGCGACCTGGCGCCGAGACCTCTTGCAGGGCCGCTAGGTTCGCAGCCCGTCCAGGATCGCGAGCACCGCCGCCTCGGATTCGATTCGGGCGGCGGCCGGATCCTCGGAGCTCGCTATGAGTAGACCGGCCTCGCCGAGGGCGGCGATGATCATATGGGCGAGGGGTCGCAGCGGCACGTCATTGCGCAGGGCTCCGGAATCCACGCCCAGTTGCAGGCTCGCCGCGACCATGCCCAGTGCGTACTTCTCGTCGAGGGCGCGCCACTCCTGCCAGCCGAGGACCGCGGGCCCGTCGATCAGGCAGATGCGGGTGCGTTCCGGTTCCATGCAGGACTGCAGGAACATGCGCAGCGCGGCTTCGAAGGCGGCGAGCGGATCGGTGGTCTCGGTCCGTGCCAGTTCGTCGGCGATCTGCTGCATGAGTTGCTGCTGGATCTGCTCGTACACCGCGCGGAAGAGCTCCTGCTTGTCCTTGAAGTGGTGGTAGAGCGCGCCGCGGGAGCTGCCGGCGTGCTCCACGATCTCGGGAGTGCCGACGGCCGCGTAGCCGCGCGCGGCGAACAGTTCGCGCGCCGCATTGATCAGGCTGGTTCGGGTCGTCTCGGATCGGGCGGCTTGCCTGCTCATCTGTGCTTTCCGTTCGGGCGTCCTGGGCATGACTCATCAACACTTACAAACAGGCAGACTGTTTGTTATTGTCGGTGCTGTAGCTATTGTCGCTGAATCCAGGGGGTTCCAGATGATCGACTCGACTACTACCGCCCGCGCATCCTGGCGTGCTGCCGATCTGGGTGTGCGCCGCGAGATCTCGCTACCTCAGGGCCGAATGGCCGTGTTCGAGTCCGGAAGCGGTCGTCCGATCGTGTTCGTGCACGGGTTACTGGTCAATGCCAATCTGTGGCGGCGGGTGGTGCCGCGGCTGGCCGGTGAATTCCATTGTGTGACAGTGGATATGCCGTTCGGATCGCATACGCTGTCCATGCCGGGGTCGGATCTCACGCCGCCGGGGATGGCGGAGCTGATCTGCGGCGCAATCGAAGCGCTCGGACTCGGTCCGGTGGTGCTGGTGGGCAACGACAGCGGTGGCGCCCTGTGTCAATTGGTCGCGACCACTCGGCCTGACCTGGTGGAACGTCTAGTGCTGACCTCGTGTGACGCCTATGAGAACATGCCTCCGCTGCTGGTGCGCGCCATTCGGCTCACCGCGCGTATTCCAGGCGGATTGAGTCTGCTCATGTCCGCGCTTCGGGTTCCTTGGGTACGCAATTCGCCGATTGCCTTCGGCGCGTTGGCGATTCGGCCGATCGAACCGCAGGCTGCCGATTCGTATGTACTGCCTGCCGGGATAGCTCGAGATATTCGGGATGACCTGCGCCGCGCGTTGTTCGGTCAACACCGCCGCCATACCCTGGGTGCCGCAGCACATTTCGCCGATTTCGACCTGCCCGTGCTGATCGCCTGGTCCGGTCGTGACCCCATCTTCCCGATGGCCCACGCGCTGCGGCTGGCAACCGACTTTCCCCATGCCCGGCTCGAGGTGATACCCGGGGCGCGGGGATTTTCGCCGGAGGATCAACCGGCTCGGCTGGCCACCGCCATCGCGGAATTCGCGAGTGTGTCCCGGTCGGCGCAGATCCGATGAGTACCGAGCGCATGCCCGAGTTGCCCGGGGTCGAACATCACTTCATCGATGTCGGCGGGCTGCGCATGCACGTCGCGGTCGCCGGGAGTGGGGAACCACTGGTGCTGTTGCACGGCTGGCCGCAGCACTGGTGGGAGTGGCGGCAGGTCATCGGGCCACTCGCAGAGCGCTATCGCGTGATCTGCCCGGATCTGCGGGGGCTCGGCTGGAGCGGCGCTCCGCCGGAGGGTTATCGGCCCGAGGTGATGGCCGACGATATCGCCGGATTGCTCGACCGGATGGGGGTGCACCGGTTTCGCCTGGTCGGCCACGATTGGGGTGGTCTGGTCGGCTATCAGCTCGCGCTGCGCAGTCCGGATCGGGTGTCGCACTACATCGCGGTCAATACGGCGAGCCCGTTTCTGCGGCCCACGCCGCGGGTGCTGCTCAATGGGCTTCGGGTATGGCATATTCCGCTCAATGCCGCGCCGTTGATCGGTCACCGCATGTCCGGGTCGGTGGTGCCGAGGTGGGCATTGCGAAGGTGGACGTATCGCTCTGCCACGCTGACCTCCGAGGACACTCGGATCTTTCTGGCGCAATTCCGGGATCCGGCTCGGGTGCGAGCCACCGTGTCCTACTACCGGAACATCGTGCGGCGTGAACTGCCGCTGCTGCTGTTCGGCAAGTACCGGTGGTCGCGGCTCACTGTTCCGGTGCTGGTGCTGTCGGGGGATCGTGACCCGCTGCTGCAGCCCGCTCTGATGACCGGATTCGAGCGGTGGGCACCGGATGTGCGGGTGGAGTCGATGGTTGACGTGGGGCATTTCCCGCCGATCGAGGATCCGGGTCGCTTCGTGGCCGGTGTGCTGGGGTTCTGTGCCGATCCTGGTGACCGGGACTGCGTGACGCCGGACACAGTGATGGGGTAGAACGTGTTGGCATGGAGACAGCTGGTGTTGTTGCGGCGGTGCGCGGTCAGGCGATAGGGGATCTGTTGCGGCGCAGTGCTGCTCGGGTTCCGGGGAAGACTGCGCTGGTGTGGCGGGGGCGGCGGGAGAGTTTCGGCGGGCTGGACGAGGCCGTCAATCGGGTTGCGCACAGTTTGGCCGATCGTGGTGTGGTGCAGGGGGATCGGGTCGCGGTGTTCTCGCATAACTGCCGCGAGTTCGTGCTGGTGTACTTTGCGCTGGCCCGGCTCGGGGCGGTGTCGGTGCCGATCAATTTCATGCTGACCGCCGATGAGGTCGCCTACATTCTGGGGCATTCCGGAGCGGTCGGGCTGATTGCGGAGGACGCGCTCGCCGGGGAGGCCGAGGCGGCGGTGAAGCAGTTGGGGGACAATGAGATCCGATTGTTCGGCTGGATCGGACTGGGTGGGCTGCCGGTGGCCGCGGGGTGGGAGGATGTCGCGGCGTGGGAAGACCATGCCGACGCTTTCGAACCCGCGGTGCTCATCGGTGATGACGATCCGGTGCAGCTCATGTACACCTCCGGGACCGAATCGCGGCCCAAGGGCGCGATCATGTCCCATCGCGGGCTGATCGCGCAGTATGTGAGCGCGATCGTGGACGGGCGGATGACCGCCGAGGACATCGAGGTGCATGCGCTGCCGCTCTACCACTGCGCGCAGCTGCACTGCTTCCTCACGCCCGATATCTACCTGGGCGCGACCAGCATTCTGTTGCAGGGGCCCGACGCGGCCACCATTCTGTGGACCGTCGAGACCGAGCGGGCGACCAAGCTGTTCTGCCCGCCCACCGTGTGGCTGTCGCTGCTGCGGCATCCGGATTTCGACAGCTATGACCTGTCCTCACTCCGTAAGGGGTACTACGGGGCGAGCATCATGCCGGTCGAGGTGCTGCACGAGCTGGCCGAAAGACTGCCCGGTGTGGGGCTGGTCAATTTCTACGGGCAGACCGAACTCGCCCCGCTGGCAACGGTTCTCGCGCCGGAGGATCAGCTGACCAAACCCGGATCGGCCGGGCGGGCGGCGTTGAATGTGGAGACCCGTGTGGTCGACGACGACGGCGTATCGGTGGCTCCGGGGGTCATCGGCGAGATCGTGCACCGGTCGCCGCAGGCCATGCTCGGGTACTGGAACGATCCGGAGAAGACCGCGGAAGCCTTCCGCGACGGCTGGTTTCACAGTGGGGACCTGGGTGTGCTGGACGGCGACGGCTACCTCAGCGTGGTCGATCGCAAGAAGGACATGATCAAGACCGGCGGTGAGAATGTCGCCAGTCGTGAGGTCGAAGAGGTCCTTTACCAGCACCCCGATGTTTCGGAAGCCGCCGTGGTCGGCATTCCGCATCCGCACTGGATCGAGGCGGTTACCGCCGTGGTGGTCACCCGTGCCGGAACCGCCCCCAGCCCGGCGGCGATCATCGCCCACTGCAAGCAGTATCTCGCGCCCTTCAAGGTCCCCAAGTTCGTGACCTTCACCGAGGCGCTGCCGAAGAACCCCAGCGGCAAGATCCTCAAACGCGAATTGCGTTCGGAATACGCGACTCTCGCCGAGCAGCCGAACTAGTCGGCAATCCGGTCCACGTACTCGACGTTCGCGATATCGCCGGGGTCCGCACTCGCGACCCCGGCGAACCACGCGTCCAGAATCTCCGTGAGCAGTGCCCGCGAGGTCAACCGCAAACTCAGCGCCAGCACATTCGCATCGTTCCACCGCCGAGCCCCGCCGGCCGTATACCCGTCCACGCACAAAGCGGCCCGTACCCCCGCCACCTTGTTCGCCGCGATCGACGCCCCCGTGCCGGTCCAGCAGCACACCACGGCCTGCTCCGCCCGCCCCTCCTCGACATCACGCGCCGCCGCGGCACTGGCCCAAGCCCAATCATCCCGCTCGTCCGGATTCAGTGCCCCATGCACCGTCACCTCGTGCCCGCGTCGCCGCAACTCCTCCACGACCGCCCCCGCCACCCCGGTGTCCTCGTCCGCCGCAACCGAAATCCGCATACAGCTATTGTGCCTACTCGAAGATTTCCGCTATATCGGCCGCGGTCACTGCCCGCCGAGCCCACACCTCGAGGTGATCGACATCGGTACAGCCCTCGATGCGAGCGCGAACCGCAGTGGAAACTTCGAACCCCCGCGCATCAAGAACGGCTTCCAGAATGCGGACCTCTCCATCGAGCCGGCCTCGTTCCAACCCTTCTTCCAGTCCTTGTTCCAAGCCTTGCTCACGGCCCTGCTGTAGGCCCTCTTTCACGAGATTGCGGAACGTGTCGCTCGGATACTCACGGCGGGCCGCGGTGGTCATCATCGCCTCCAAGCACGATCGGGCCGCATGGTTCAGGGTCGACATCACAAGGTCGTAATACATGGTGATCGCATGGATCGACGGTATGGAGCCCGAGCGATATGTGTTGCTGGATTTGGTGATTCGCTCCGAATTGTCAGAATTATTCGGTGGTAACGAGGTGTCTACTTCCCGGCTGCGCGGGCCAGGTGCTCTGGGTAGCGGGCGCCAGCGATGGCGTCGGCGGGGGCGGCGGCTTCTATGGCGGCCAGATCCTCTGGGCTGAGGGCGATGTCGACCGCGGCGGCGTTCTGCTCGAGGTAGGTGCGTCGTTTGGTGCCGGGGATGGGGACGACGTCGTCGCCGCGGCTGAGGACCCAGGCTAGGGCCAATTGGCCTGCGGTTACGCCCTTTTCGTCGGCCAGCTTGCGAAGGGCGGCGACGATGGCGAGGTTGCTGTCGAGGTTGCCTTCGGTGAAGCGGGGGAGGTTGCGGCGCATATCGTCGGCGGGCAGGTCGGCGGTGGAAGTGATTGCGCCGGTGAGGAAGCCGCGACCGAGGGGGGAGAAGGGGACGATGCCGATGCCCAATTCGCGGCAGGTGGGCACGATTTCGGCTTCGAGGTCGCGGGTCCAGAGTGACCATTCGCTCTGCAGGGCGGTGATCGGGTGGACGGCGTGCGCGGCGCGAATGGTTTCCGCCGAGGCCTCCGAGATGCCGAGGTACCGCACCTTGCCCGCGGTCACCAGATCCGCGAGCGCGCCCCAGGTCTCCTCGATCGGCGTATTCGGATCCACCCGGTGCTGGTAGTACAGGTCGATATGGTCGACGCCCAGCCGGGCCAGGGACTCATCGCAGCTCTGCTTCACGAACGCGGCATCACCCCGCGCTCCCATCGACCCGCCCGCACCCCAGACGATCCCGAACTTCGTAGCCAGCACCACCCGATCCCGCCGATCGGCAATCGCACGCCCGACCAGCCGCTCATTGGTCTCCGGCCCATACACATTCGCGGTATCGATCAGTGTGACGCCCAGATCCAGCGCCCGATGAATGGTGGCAATCGACTCGGCCTCGTCGGTGTACACCCCGTACGCAGAACTCATGCCCATACACCCGAGCCCCTCCGCGCCAACGGTCAGCTCGCCGAGTTTCCTGGTAGCGATCATGCTGGGAATCCTCCTAGGGTCGCACTCGAAATCAGGTGAGCCACGCTCACCACTCGAACCTACGACCTGGAGCGCACTCCAAGTCAAGTGCCGGCAACCCCTGACCGGACAGCACATCGCTCACTGCCACTAGAAGCGATTGGCCTGCAGCGCATCTGGGCCACAGAAGGGTTGGTGGTCGGCCGGGCATGTGGGTGTTGTGCTGCGGGCGCGTGAACTGGCGGCGATTCTCGACCGCTTCGTCTGAGGCCGGTCTGGATCAGCGCGACTGCGGTGGGGTGTTGGTGCGGCGTAGTTCGTGCAGGGGAGTCGAGACGTCGCGGCCGGTGCTGAGTCGGGGGCGGTTGATCGGGATTTCGGTGAGGGGTGGGGTTTCTCGCAGGGTGGCCAGGGATCGTCTGGCTAATTCTTGATAGACCTTGACGCCGTTGGCCTTCCAGTGGAGCGTCTGCTCATCCAGGGGTGTGGTTATCGTGACCGGGTTGCCTACGGCGAGGTGCTCGGGGGGAATTGTGGTTTCGGCGCGCACTACGCTGCCGGCGCCGACGAGCGCGCGTGCGCCGATCCGGGCGCCGTCCATCACGACGGCGTTCATTCCGACCATCGCACCCGACTCGATGACACAACCGTGCAGTACCGCGCCGTGGCCGATATGGGATTCGCTCTCCAGCAGCAACTCTCGCCCGGGGAACGAGTGCAGGACGCAGCCGTCCTGCACATTGGAGCCCGCGCCGATCACGATCGAGCCGAAATCGCCTCGTATGCTCGCCGTCGGGCCGATGTAGCAGCCGCTTTCGACGACGACATCGCCGATCAGCACCGCGGACGGGTGCACGAACGCGCCGACGGCCACGACCGGTACCACTCCGTCGATTTCATAGCTGGCCATACCTGCTCCGATCCGGTGTAGTCCCTTGCCAGGGGAGGCTCAGCGTCCTCTCAGTGAATGTGTGACAGCTTGTGGGCACGTACGGTCCGCCCGCGAGAAAGTTCCCGATGTCGACCTTCAACGGCCTCCCGGCCCACATCTTGCTCGTGCATTTCATCGTGGTGCTGGCCCCCTTGACCGCGGTGCTGCTGACCATATCGGCGCTGTGGCCCGCGGCCCGCCGCCGCCTGGTCTGGCTGAGCCTCGTGCTGGCCGTGTTCGTGGTGATCCTGACCCCGATCACCACCGATGCGGGGGAGTGGCTGGAGAAGCGTGTCGGGCGAAATCCCGACCTGCGCACGCACACTCACCTCGGCGATACGTTCATCTACTTCGCGGGCGGGTTGTTGATCGCGGCGGCTCTGGTGGTGGTCGTTCACCTGCGCGAGTCCCGCGGCCGTGCGCTGTCCCGACTGCTCGTCGGCGTGGTCGCCGCCCTCACCCTCGCCGCGAGCGTGGCGGCGACGGTGCAGGTGTACCGAATCGGAGAATCCGGCGCCCAGTCGACCTGGCACGGTGTCTCGGCCCAGCCGCCGCGCACCCACCCCACCACCGACCAGGTCCTGCCGAAGTGACCCGCGCCGATTGAAACGATCACGACCAGGAACTGGTGGCGGCAAAGGCCGAGAAGCGCCCGCCACCAGTTCCTGGTCGGTGTCACTGCACATCAGTCCTGCAGTGACACCGATTCCTCGCGGGCTCTGCGGAGGTTTTCCTCGACCTCGAGGGCCCAGGCCTCGTTCGCCTTGGTGGTGTCGACCTCGAATTCGAAGCGCTGCGTCGACTTGGGGTCGATATCGGCGACGTCCACGTAGAACTGGTCGTACCAGCGGCGCAGCTGGTAGACCGGGCCGTCCTCCTCGGTCAGCAGCGGGTTGTCGATCTTGGACTTGTGCTTCCAGATCTCGACGTCCTGCAGGAAGCCGTCGCTGATGGCATCGGCCATCTGGACGGCCAGATCCTGTGATGCGCTGTCCGGCAGGCCCTTCGGCTTCTCCAGCGAGACGCCCCACTGCAGGACGAACGAATCCTGCGTCACCGGGTAGTGGCAGTTGATCAGCGCACTCTTGACCTCGAAACCGTTGTAGCTGTTCAGCAGTGGATTCACCATGTACGACGGGCCGAAATACGACGCCTCGGACTTGAGCAGCGAATCACCGTCGATCTCGGCGGCCATGCCGATATCGCGACGGCCCACCGAATCCAGGTACTGGGTGGCGACGTGGCCCTCGAAGACATTCTTGAAGAAGGTCGGGAACGCGTAGTGGATATAGAAGAAGTGCGCCATATCCACGACGTTGTCGATGATCTCGCGGCAGTTGGCGCCCTCGATCAGCAGCGAGTTCCAGGTCCACTCGGTCCACTCGCCCGACAACTGCTCGAGCGGTGTGCCGTGCTCATCGCGGTACGGCCCGTCGATGTAGGGAATCGTCACCTCATCGGTGGGCTTGCTGCCCTCGTGGTCGTGCCAGACGAACAGCTGTCCGTTGCGCTCGAGGGTGCTCCACGCGCGGGTGCGAGCCAGCGGGGGCACGCGCCGGGCATACGGGATGCCCGTGCACTTGCCGTCGCCGCCCCAGCGCCAATCGTGGAACGGGCAGGCGATGGAATCGCCCTTGACCTCGCCCATGGACAGGTCTCCGCCCAGGTGGCGGCAGTAACCGTCGAGGATCTTCAGATCACCCTTGCTGTCGGTGAACACGACCAGCTTGGTGCCGAAAGCATTGACGGCGTGCGGCTTGCCGTCACGGAAGGTGCTGGCGAGACCCAGGCAATGCCAGCCCCGGGCGTAGCGAGTGGGCGCCGCGCCCACGTCGATCTCGCGAACCTTCCCACGGGGCCCCGGTGGGGTTGTCGACATTGTGATCCTCCTCTGAACGTACTAGAACAAGTTACAAAGGAGAACGAACTGATGCCAGTCGAGTGACCGCAGGCTGGGATATGGCATGCGGGGCAAGTGAATTGGTGCGCCATCGCAGCACGTCGGGGTCAGGGCACCCAGAGATACCATTCCGCCCACTGGCTCTGGATGGGCGCGGTGTTCGCGAAGAGTTTGGCCAGGCCCATGCCGACCCAAAGATCAACGGTGACAGTGTCGCCCGCGCGGGGGCCGTCGGAGTGCACGTACACGTCCTGGGAGCGGCCGCCCGCCGAACCCAGCCATCCCAGCGACACGTGGTTGCCGCACGGCCCGTTCAGATATCCGAGCGGGGTCACGTGGGCCAGCACATGGCCGGGCATATGCGGGGTGGCCTCCAGCACGATATTGATCATCCCGGCACAGAAATTCGCGTCACCGAAGGTGAAGAGGGTGGTCCCGAACGGGGCCCACTGGGGGAGGGGATCCGCCTGGGCCGGTGTGGCCCCGATTCCGCACACCAGCGCCCCGATGCTCGCCGATGCCACGACCCCCGCCACCCATCGCCGCACCCTCATCAGCCGATGTCCTTCCCGCGTAATGAAACTCGCGGCCGTACCACCGATCAGCCATACGGCCTCGGACGGGCTCCAACGACATCGCAGCGGTGCGCGGCTGGAGTCGTTCCACCCTCCAGCGTATCGACCCACCCAATTCGGGGGGAGTATTGAGCGGTTCTCGCGGCCGGACCGTTGCCTGTGTTCCACTGGTAGCGGCGCAATTTCGGGCTAAGGAGCATGCCGTGACCGACAGCCAGCAACCATTCTTCGATCAGCTCGATTGGTTCGACGAGCAAGACTGCGCGCGGCTGGACGAGGGATTGGCATGGGCCCGTGCGCAGTGCCCGGTCGTCCACACCGGCTTCGGCGGCGGCATGCACGTTGTCACCCGGTACGAGGATCTGGTCACGGTGGCCTCGCACCCCGAGGTGTTCAGTTCGACCATGCCCGGACTCGCCACGGTGCCGGTCGCACTACCGCCGATCGACGTCGATCCACCGCTGCACAGTGACTTTCGGGCGTTCTTGAACGGTCCGTTCACCCGCGCCGCCCTGGCACGCTACGAGCCGGTTCTGGAAAAGCATGCCGATGCGCTGATCGACGGGTTCGTCGCGGACGGGCAGGTCGAGTTCGTCAGCCGATTCGCCGTCCCGTTCTCCGCCGGTGCGCTGGCGAAGGTGGTGCTCGACGACGATAACGAGGAGCGGTTGCAGCGCGCGGTCGACGCGGTCACCGCGGTCTCGGTGCAGAACACGCCCGAGAGTTTCGCCGCGGTCGCCATGCTGGCCGCCGAGCTGATGGCCGAACGTGAGCGCGAACCGCGGGACGACTTCCTGCAGTCGGTCGTCGATGCCACGGTGGAGGGTGGTCGGCCGCTGACCCAGGAGGAGCGACTGGGTGTGGTCACGGTCCTGCTGCTGGGCGGTCTGGACACCACGCGCGGTGCGCTGTCGTACATCGCGAAATTCCTGACCGAGGAGCCGGGCCTGGAGGCGCGTCTGCGCGAACCCGGCTGGGCCAGAGGCGATTTGGATGAAGTGCTGCGGTACACCTCGACGGTGAGCGTAATGGGCCGGGTGGTCGTGCAGGACAATGATCTGCTGGGAGTGCCGCTCGCGAAGGGCGATCGTATCGCCGTGCACTGGCGTTCGGGCAATCGCGATACCGCGAGGTTCGATCATCCAGACAGCCTCGACTTCGAACGAAATCGCAATCCGCACTTGGCCTTCGGCATCGGCATCCATCGCTGCGTGGGCAGGCACTTCGCCCGGCTGCAATTGGAGATCGGCATCAACCGGCTGCTGGCCCGGCTGACGAACTTCCGGCTGGTCCCGGACTCGGTCGTCCGCTCGGCGGTCGGTATCAGCGTCGGGGCGCCCGAAGAACTCCACCTGGAGTTCGATCAAGTGGGCGCCCAGCCGTAGGGCCGATCACGCGCTGGCGCCGGCCGATCATGCGGTGACGCCGGTGGATTTGAACCGGGACAGCCAGTCCGCCGCGGAGGCGTGGAAGCGCGGGTGGGCGAACAGCTCGGCCTGGGCCGTGGCCTCGATCTCATTGATGACCGTGATGGCATCGGCGTTCGAGGAGCGCCGGACGGTTCGCTTCAGCGACCGGATGGCGTAATCGGGTGCGGCCGTGACGGATTCGGCCAAATCGACAGCAGCCGCCACCGCATCATCGGCGACGGCGGAGACCAGGCCGATCCGCAGCGCCTCCGCGCTGTCGACGGTCCGTCCGGTGGCGAGCAGTTCGAGGGCGCGAGCCTCGCCGACGGTATCGGGGAGGGTGCGGGACAGGCCGTAGTCGGGGCCGAGCCCCATGCGCACGAAGGTGGCGCAGAAGCTGGCGGACGGACCGGCAATGCGGATATCGCAGCCCATGGCGAGTCCCCATCCCGCACCGGCGGCCGGGCCGTTGACCGCGGCAATCGTCAACTGCGGCAGGCTGGTCAGCGCCACGTACGGTCGAGCGGCACGGCGCATCCATTCGATCATCGGATCCAGCCGCAACTCGGTCCCCTCGGCGCCGATGCCGGTCGCCATGGCGCTCAGATCGGCGCCGGAGCTGAAACCGCGCCCCGCGCCGGTCAGGATGACAACGGAAACCGCTGCCTCCGTTGCCAATTGCGTGAAGGCCACCGCCATCTCCGCGGCGAACGCTTCGCTGATCGCATTGAGCGACCTCGGTCGGTTCAGGGTCACCAGCGCCACGCCCGGAACGGGGTGCTCGACGGAAACGGCAGGGCTGGCGGTGGGGGCGTCTTCGCTCATGCGCACTACGGTAACTAAAATTACGTTACTAATGCAATGTAAGTTTGTAGCGTATTGTTTTCGAGGTGACCGGTGACGTGACAGCAGCTATCCGCCCGCAGCGGCGCACCCAGCAGCAGCGCCGGGAGGAGACCCGCGCGGCACTGCTGGACGCGACCATCGACTGCCTGGCCGAATCCGGTTATGCCAACCTGACTTTGGCGCAGGTGAGTGAGCGGGCGGGCCTGTCGGTCGGCGCGCACCTGCATCACTTCCGCACCCGCAACACCCTGGTCGCCGCCGCCATCGCCCGCCTCGCCGAGCGGCGTCACACCGAACTGCGCGACCGATTCGAGAACATCACCGATCTCGACGGCATGCTCGATATGGTCTGGGACCAGCACAGCGGCACGCTGTATCACGCCGCCCTCGACCTCTGGGCGGCCGCGCGCACGGATGCCGAGCTGCGCGAACTACTGCTCGAGGTCGAACACGACATCGACGCCGAGATCGGCAGGCATGTTCGCAAACTGGCCACCGAGATCACCGACCGTCCCGACCTGCCGCAGCTCATGATGTTCGCCCTCGCCACCGCACGCGGCCTGGCCATGCGCGACTGCCTGCACCCCGACCGGGACCGCGACCGCGAATGGGCCAGCGCCCGCCGCTATTTCAAAGCCGCCTTGATCACAGACCCCACCGCCGACCACTGAACCGCGGATACGAGTGTGCCCGCACAGATCCAGGATCTGTGCGGGCACACTGCGGGTGCAGCGGTTCGGGCTAGCCGACCGTCGCGCCGACGCGCAGGGCGTGCGGCTCGATGGCGCCGCGGATCAGCGCCTGCTCGTCGATGGTCTCCGCCTTGTAGGGGAGGGTCGAGAGCGTGGCGGTCATCTTGGCCACCGGGTCTTCGATCTTCTTGACGACGCCGAAGATGAAGGTCCACTCGTGCTCGTCGCTGACGTACGGGACGACAGTCTCGAACAGATTGTGGAAGCGGGACCACGAGCGCTTGAGAGTCTCATTGCGCCACATGGTCTGACAGCCGGCCTGCGCCGCCATCACGCCGCCGTCGGACAGCAGCGCTTTACATCGATTGAGGAAGTCATCCTCGTACAGGCGATTGTGCTGGGCATCCTCGACGCGCTCGTCCGGCAGATCGATGATGATCATGTCGTAGCGCACGCCCGCGGCCTCGGCCTTGGCCAGGAAGTCCCAGCCGTCGGCGTAGTGCATCTTGATCGGGCCGGTCTGTGCGACCGCCTCGGCCAGATCGGCCTGCGAGTAACCGTAGGGGAGGTGCTCGGCGCACAGCTCCACCTCCCGCTGATCGATGTCCACGTGATCGACGAGCGACGCGCCCGCGGCCACCGACATCTGCGAGGCGACACCCTCACCGGAACCGATGATGAGCACCTTGTCCAGCTTCTCGGCCAGCGCGTACCCCGGGACCAGCATGGCCTCGTGGTAGGTGAGCTGCGAGAACTCGGTGGACTGGCGATCGTCGTCGGAGAACAGGGACAGGCCCTGCTCGGTGCGCGCGATGATCATGTGCTGGTACGGGGTATTGGTGTCCACCACGACCTCGGACATGTTCCACACCCGGGTCAGACCGTCGCCGACCGGCTCATGGATCCGGCGGGCGCTGTGGCCGCGCTGGATGACCTCCATATTCACCGACTTCGGCGCCAGCTCCTGCTGCAGCAGCTCGACGGCCTTGGTAGCGCCGGCTCCGATACTGCCGCAGGTGAAGACGTCGACGAAGATATCGCCCGATTCGGGATAGGTGTGGATCGAGGCGTGTGACTCGGCCAGTAGAGCCAGGATGGTGACACCCTGCGGCTCGAACTGCTTGCGCACGACATCACAGATGGTCACCCCCGCGGCGACCAACGATTTTCGAAGTGCGGCTTCGAGTCGTTCGAGGTCGTCGCAGAGGGCCGCGTCGACACCACCGAACTCGGCCAGCACATGCCAGCCGGTGAATTCTGCCGTCATGGCTAAACTCACTCTCGCTCAGCGCCAGTGACATGAACAGTCAAAGGCGGAAAACCGTTGAAGGACACCGACGAATAGCTCGCCGTATAGGCGCCGGTCTCGAGGATCCGAACAGGATCACCGGCTCGCAACGTGGTCGGAAGAAGGACCCGCGTGCGCTGATACAGTACATCGTCGCCGTCACATGTCGGACCGGCGACCACCGCTTCGTCCATCGGATCGCTGTCGCGGTCGGTCTGGAAGCGGTAGGCGATGTACTCGTTCTCGGTTTCGGCCATGCCGTTGTAGCGGCCGATATCGAGGTATATCCAGCGCCGCCCGTCCGGCGCTTGGCGAACATTCACCACCTCGGCGTGAATCACACCGGTGTTACCCACAAGGGCGCGACCGGGTTCCACGATGAGTGCGGTGTGTTCCGGGAGATGGCGGGCGGCGGCCGCGGCGATGACCGCGCCCAGCTCGTCCACGCCGGGCGCCGCGTCGGCATACGAAATCGGTAGTCCCCCACCGATATTCACCGTCGATACGGCAATGTCCTTGACCGCCAGCACTTCCGCGATCTCGCCGGCCTGTTCGATACCGATCTGCCAGGCGATGGGATCGAGCTGCTGCGAGCCCACGTGGAAGTACGGTCCGCCGACCTTCAGGCCCAGATCGTGCGCGCGCACCAGGAGCTGCGCGGCTTCGCCGGGGGCGCAACCGAACTTGGCGCCGAACGGCGTCTGCGACTGCGGCGCCGAAGCCAGGAATCGGACCTCGACCTCCGAACCGGGCGCCTGCTCGGCAATGCGTTCCAGGTCGCCCTCGGAGTCGGAGGCGAAGCGCCGCACCCCGGCCGCGTACGCGGCGGCGATATGGGCGGCCTTCTTGATCGGGTTGCCGTAGCACATGACCGCCGGATCGACCCCCTGCGCGAGGCACAGTTCGATTTCGCCGACGCTGGCGACGTCGAACTCGGCGCCTTCGTCATTGAGTAGCCGGATGATCTCCGGTAGGGGACTTGCCTTGACGGCGAAGCGAATTCGCGCTGCGGGTAGCGCGGCATGCAGGGCGCGGTAGTTGGCACGCACCAGGTTCAGGTCGATGACGAGACGGGGCGACTCGGCCGAGTTTGAAACGGTCAATCTAAGGGAACTCCCCACTGTTCGGGCCGTCGAAACGGCCTCGGGCAACAGCCAGCGAGAATAGCAGCGGTTGGCACAGGAAAACGAACTGGCGAAGGTTCGATTACGTCACCTTAACGCGGCGGGCCCGCTGTGAACGGGCCCGCGACCTTACGAGAGTGTGACCACGCGCAGTGCGAACCTCGGCCCGCCGCGAGCGAACCTCAGCCCGCCACGACCGTCACTTCGTCGAACACCACTTCGCCCGCGGCATCGGATTCGGCCAGATCAACGACCGCGTCGATGGACCAGCCGTGATCGCCGGCCGGATCGTCGAGCACCTGGCGCACATGCCAGAACTCGCCCCGCTGCTCCACCTGGAACAGCTTCGGGCCGCGCGCGTTCGGGCCGGTGCGAATTTCCTCGTACTCGTCGAAGTACGGCTCGAGTTCGGTCTCCCAATCCAGCTCGTCCCCGAACTCCTCCAGCGCGTCCCAGCGCTGCAGGGCGGCCAGATCGACCCGGCGGAACAGGGCATTGCGGATGAGTACCCGGAAGGCGCGCTCATTGGCCGAGATGGGCCGGACGGTCTCCGCGCCGAACGCGACCTGTTCGGTATCGGTCTCCGCGCCCGGATTGGTGAGTTGCTCCCATTCGTCCAGCAGGCTCGAATCGACCTGGCGGATGAGCTCGCCCAGCCATTCGGTGATGTCGTCGAGCTCCTCGGTGCGCGCCTGCTCCGGCACGGTCCGCCGCAGCGCGCGGTACGCATCGGCGAGATAGCGCAGCACCACGCCCTCCGAGCGCGCCAGCTCGTACTGCGAGACCAGTTCGGCGAAGGTGAGCTGGCGCTCGACCATCTCGCGCACGACCGACTTGGGGGAGGGCTCGAACTCCGAAATCCACGGATGACCGGCCTTGTAGGTCTCGTAGGCCGGGTAGATGAGCTCCTCGCCCAGTGGTTTGGGCCAGGTGACTTCCTCCAGGAGCTCCATGCGCTCCTCGTATTCGATCCCGTCGGCCTTCATCTCCGCGACCGCCACACCCCGCGCCCTGTGCTGCTGCGCCATGAGCAACTGCCGGGGATCTTCCAGGGTCGATTCGATGAGCGAGATCACATCCACGGTGTAGGTGGGCGACTCCTTGTCGAGCAGTTCGAACGCGGCCAGCGCGAACGGCGACAGCGGCTGATCGAGCGCGAAATCGCGCTGCAGATCCACCATGAGCCGGGCATGCCTGCCGAACTCGTCGGGCTCGTCGAGCTGCTGCACGACCCCGGCATCCCGCAGCGCGCGATAGAGCTTGATGGCCTTCAGGATGTGCTTGCGCTGCGCGGCCCGCGGTTCGTGATTGTCCTCCAGCAGATGCCGCATGGCGTAGAAGCAATTGCCCTTGCGCGCAATCACATTCAGCAGCATGGCATTGGTCACATTGAACCGGGAGACCATCGGCTCCGGCGAGGCCGCGATGAGCCGGTCGAACGTCTCCTCGGACCAGGACACGAAACCCTCGGGGGGCTTGGTCTTCTGGACCTTCTTGAGCTTCTTCGGATCGTCGCCCGCGCGGGCGATGCGGCGGGCGTTCTCCACCTCGTGCTCGGGCGCCTGCACCCACACCGTGCCCATACTGTCGAACCCGGCGCGACCCGCCCGGCCCGAAATCTGATGGAATTCACGGGCGTTCAGGCGGCGCGTGCGCACACCGTCGTACTTGGTGAGCCCGGTGAACAGCACGGTGCGAATGGGCACATTGATGCCGACGCCGAGAGTGTCGGTGCCGCACACCACTTTCAGCAGTCCGTCCTGCGCCAGCTTCTCCACCAGTCGCCGGTATTTGGGCAGCATGCCCGCATGGTGGACGCCGATGCCGTGCCGGATGAACTTCGAGAGGGTCTTGCCGAATCCGGTGGCGAAGCGGAATTCGCCCAGCGCCTGGGCAATCGCGTCCTTCTCCGCCTTGGACGCGAAGTTCACGCTCATCAGCGCCTGCGCCCGCTCCATGGCCGAGGCCTGGGTGAAGTGCACCACGTAGACCGGGGCGAGGCTGGTCGTCACCAGATCCTCGAGGGTCTCGGTGATGGGGGTCTTCACATACGAAAAGCTCAGCGGCACAGGTCGTTCCGCGCCGGAGACAATGGCGGTATCGCGTCCGGTGCGGCGCCGCAGATCCTCGCCGAAGAATTCCATCTCGCCGAGAGTGGCGGACATGAGCAGGAATTGGACGCCCGGCAGTTCGATGAGCGGCACCTGCCACGCCCAGCCGCGATCGGGATCGGCGTAATAGTGGAACTCGTCCATGATGACCTGGCCGACATTGGCGCTCGAACCCTCGCGCAGCGCCAGATTGGCCAGGATCTCGGCCGTGGCGCAGATGATCGGCGCCTCCGGATTGACCGCCGCATCGCCGGTCACCATGCCGACCTTGTCCGCGCCGAACACCTCGCACAGCGCGAAGAACTTCTCGCTGACGAGCGCCTTGATCGGCGCGGTGTAGTAACTGCGTTGCCCGCGATTGAGCGCCGCGTAGTGCGCGCCGATCGCGACGAGTGACTTACCGGAGCCGGTCGGCGTGGCCAGAATGACATTCGCGCCGGTGAACAGCTCGAGCAGCGCTTCCTCCTGGGCCGGATACAGGGTCAGGCCCTGCGACGCGGTCCAGTCGGAGAAGGTTTCGTACAGCCAATCCGGGTCCACATCGGGTACGGCTTGGTCGGGGACGAGTTCGGATAACTGCACGGGGCACTACGTTACTGGGCGGTCTGCCCGACTTCGGCCGCCACTACCCGGCGTCGGCCGACTATTGCTCAGCACCGGCCCGCCGACGGCCACTCAGCGCGGCTCACCGAACTATTGCTCAGCGCGGCTCGCCGACTGTCACTCAGCGCGGCTCGCCGCCGTCGGTGCTCTCACCCTCGGTGAACCCGGACTGTTCGGCCAGGAAGCGTTCGAACTCCGCGCCCAGTTCATCGCCGGTGGGCAGATCGGCATCGCTCGCGAGCAGGCTGGACTGCCGTTCCTGCGCGGTCACGAAGCTGTCGTACTGCCGCTCGAGCGCCTGTACGACATTCTCCACCTCGGAGTTGCCGGAAATATGCTCGTTGACCTGCTCGCGCACCCGCGCGGCCGATTCGCTCAGCGCCGCCAGCGGCAATTCCAGGCCCGCGTTCTCGGCCACATTCTCCAGCAGCGTCTGCGCGGCCTCCGGATAGGCGGTCTGGGTCAGATAGTGCGGAACATGAACCGAGAAGCCGACCGACTCGTGGCCGTGCTGAGCCATCCGGTACTCCAGCAGCGAGGACGCGCTGCCCGGAACCTGCAGCTCGCCGGGCCAGCGCTGGTGATCGCCGATCAGATCGCTATTGCTGGCGTGCGCGGTGACACCGAGGGGACGGGTGTGCGGAATGGCCATGGGGATCGCGCTCAGGCCGATGGTGCGGCGCACGCCCAGCTGTTCGGACAGCAGGCGCACCGCGGTGACGAACTTCTCCCAGCGCAGATCCGGTTCCAGCCCGGACAGCAGCAGGAACGGGGTGCCCGCGGTGTCCTTGAGCGCCCACAGATTCAGCTCGGGCTCGGTGTATTCGGAGAAGTGATCGGTCTTGAACATCATCAGCGGCCGCCGTGAGCGATAGTCCAGCAACTCGTCCATATCGAACGAGGCGACCAGTTCACTCTCGAGGCTCTCCCGCAGATGCGTGGTGGCCAACTTCACGGCGTGACCGGCGTCGGTGAAACCCTCCAGCCCGTGCACCAGTACCGGACCAGCACCGTCGGCGGATGACAGTTGCGGAGCGGGGAACTCCAGCTCGTACATTCGCGACTCGTAGTCCATCGCGTGCTCCTTCCTGCGTGGCCCACATGCGCGACCTAGAAACCATTGTCCCTCATGCGCCGACCGGTCGTGCACTGCCCGCACCGCGAGTGCAACGCGTGGCACCGGGACACGCATTCCCGGCGGGCTCGCCACGCGGCGTGGCATTCGCTGTGATCAGCAGAAATTCGGCATAGTGGACACGTGACCGCGCCCTGCCGCAGGCCTGCCCACCCGCTGTGCCGAAGGCCTCTCCGTGCCCTCGGGGTCGCGATTGTGGGTGTGGCGCTGGCGGCGTGCGGCACCACGGTATCGGGCCATCCGGTCGGTAACAGAAGTTCGGTGACAACAGTGCAAACCGATAGCGGACTGGCTCGGCTACTGCCGGATCCGTCCCAATTCCCCGCCCGCTACGCGGCTGTGACGCTGCCGATCGATGCCGCCGGCCAAGCCGCCGGTGATCTCGACGGCATTCTGCCCGGGGCCCAGATCGATCCGGCCACCTGTGCGCCGAGCGCACCGACCCCGGGACCGGCGGTCTCCGTCGGCACCGACGATTCCACCCGCGCCACCCTCACCGTCGAATTGGTGCGCACCGACCAGCCGCTGTCCACGCTGCGAGATCAATTGCAGCGCTGCGGGACCGTGCGCGTCGGTCACTCCGGAACCACCGCGACCATCACCACCGAGCTGGATCCGCCGCCGCCGCTGAACGCCGACGACACCCTCGCGCTGCGGCGCACCGTCCAATCCGAGTCCGGCAGTGCGGGTATCACCCGGCATATGCAGACGCTGCTCGGTCAGATCGGGAATGTGCGCATCAATGTGACCTATATGTCGTTCGCTGATTCCAAGGCCGATACCGAGGCCCTCGATTCCCTGTTCACCACCGCGGTGAGCAAGGTGCGCAAGGGCTGAATCCCGCACGGGGACAAGCGCGGATGTCCCCCGGGGAGGAGCCGACCCCCTGCCTGATCCGGCTCCCGCAGACCGAATCAGCAGGCGGAGCCGCTGCCCGCTGAACCACTGCCCGCGGATCCGCTACCCGCTGAACCGGTTCCGCCCGACAGGCTCGAGGAACCGCTGCCGCCGGAACCGCTCGCCGAACCGCTGCCCGCCGAACCGCTGGGCAGCCAGGAGCAGGCCGAACCGCCACCGCCGACGAGATAGCTGACCGCCGATGAGGTGGTGCCCTGCGTCGCTCCGACCATGACCGGGCCGGGGCTGGTCGGGTGCCAGGAGAAGGTCGCGGTGACCACGCCGGAATCGGCTACCGGCGTGGCGGATCCGATGACGGCGCCGTTGATCAGGAATTGCACCTGGTCGTAGCGGTTGTTGCCGGACACCCCGGCGATGATGGTGCAGCCGTCCGTCACGGTGCACTGCGATCCGGGGGTGACGCCGACAACGCTGACATCGGTGATATCGGCGGCGGCGGGTCCGGCCAGCAGTGTGGGCCCCGCGAGTGCGGTGAGCACGGCGGCAACGCTCGCGGTGCGAAGTGTTCTCGTCATTGCGTACTTCCTTCCGGCGCCTCCGACAGGCGCCGGGCGGACTGTAACAGCGAGTGAGCCTGATAATTCGTGAAATGAAAAGTGCTGCAACATGATTCGGTTATGGCATAACTGTGGAACGGGCGTCTCGGGGCAGCCGGTAGCGCTCCGCGAGTTCGGTGCCCAGCCGGGCCAGTTCGGCGCGCACCGACTCCGGTTCGGTCACCTCCAAAGCCGTTCCCCAACCGGCCAATTGCTGGGCGATCATGAGCGGCGTGGGCGCGGTGATGCGCACGCGCACACGGCCGTCGGGTTGGGGACCGTCCACCTCGCAGTGCCGCCCCTGCTGGTGGCGCAGTACCGAAAGCAGCGTGGTGGGTACGAGCACGGTGGCGGACAGCGTCGACCGGTGCTGCTCCACCTGCTCGACCACCTCCGACCAGGCGGCGGAGAGGTCGAAATCCGCAGGGCGATGCGCGGATTCGGCGGTCACCTCGACGTCCGTCATGCGGTCCACGCGAAAAGTCCGCTGCCCCCGGTCGGTTCCGGCCACGAGGTACCAGATGCCGTCCTTGTCGACCAGGCCCCACGGGTCGACCGTGCGCTGGGTGCGAATGCCCGCACGCCCGTAGTCGAATCGCACCCGGCGCCGGCGGACCACCGCGGCCTGCAACTGGTCGACCAGTGCCGGAGCCTGTTCGTCGCGTTCGCCCCAGCGCGCCGGATCCACGATCACCGCGCCGGCGGCCGCCTCCGCCTCGAGGCGGAACGGTTGCGGCAAGGCGTGCAGGAGTTTCCGCAGTGCGGATCGGGTGGCGGGGGTGGCGGTCGCCATCGGGCCCAGGAGCAGGAACAACGATTGCGCCTCGGTGGCGGTCAAACCGCTCAGATCTGTGCGTGCTCCGCCCACCAGCGCCCAGCCGCCACCGCGCCCCGGCTGCGGGTACACCGGAATCCCGGCTGTGGACAGTGCCTCCAGGTCGCGGCGGGCGGTGGCCACCGAGACTTCCAGTTCGGTGGCGACCTCGGCGGCGGTCACCCGGCCGCGCGTCTGCATGAAGAGCAGGGTGGCTACCAATCGATCGGCTCGCATGAAAGAAATTCTCCCAATAAAAGTGCTCATTCGGTGAGCACTTTGCGGCCGATGATGGATATATCGACCAGCGGAACCCAATTAGGAGATCGACATGCTGCGTGGAATGGCCACCGTCAACTACTTCGCCGACGACCTGGAGGCAGCCAAGGACTGGTACAGCGAATTCCTCGGCGTCGCACCGTATTTCACCGTTCCGGGCGGGTACTACGAGTTCCGCATCGGCGACTACCAGGCCGAGCTCGGTCTCATCAATCGCAAGTACGCGGCCACGACGCCGGATCAGCCGGGTGGTCAGATCGTGAACTGGCATGTCGATGATGTCGCGGCCACCTTCGAACGGCTGCTGGAAATGGGGGCGAAGGAGTACGAGCCGATCACCGCGCGCGGCGAGGGCACCGGATTCGTCACTGCCGCCGTGGTGGATCCGTTCGGCAATGTGCTGGGCATTATGACCAATCCGCACTACCTCGAGATCTTGGCCGCTGCGCGTCCGGAGTAGCTTCCGAGCGGGACACTAGCAGTGGGACGGGGCCCGATCGGGTGAAATGAAATGAATACGTTTCATTTCTTCCGATCTGCCCGCACGGTAACAACGGGGTCCGACAGATATCCGCTGCCGGGCTCCGCGCCACGCCGAATAGCGCACGGCGCGACCGGTTGTCCACAGGCCGGGCAAAACCGCTGGTGGGCCTCGCGGTGGCGACGGCGCCGCCGCGCACGCTCGATTCCATGACCACTCCCGCCGAACCGACGCCTCCCGACCACACCGATCCCGAGCACGGCGATCCCGGCCTCATCGGTCCCGAGCACACCGATCCTGACTACACCGATTCTGACCGTATCGGTGCCGAGCACAGCCATCCCGGTCATAGCGAGCGTGACCATGGCGATCCCGAATTCATCGATCCCGCAGACGGATCCGAACCGGAGCCGCATCTGCGGAATCCGGGCGACTTCATCGCGGCGGTGCCCGCCATGCTCGGATTCATGCCCGCCCGGTCACTGGTGGTGACCGTGCTGCGGGAGGCGGTGGACGAACCCGGCACGGCCACAATCGATGTGGTGGCCCGGATGGATCTGGACAGTCCGGGCCGGGCCGCCACCGGACAGCTCGTCGAACGGGTCGCGGGGGTCTGCGTGCGCGATACCACCGCCGCGGTGCTGGCCCTGATCGTCGACGATCGCGCCACCGCGCCGGTCGAACGGCATCGTGGGGTGCGGTCGCGCCGGCATCGAGATCTGGTGTGTGCGCTGGAACATCGCCTGGACGCCGCGGCGGTGCCGCTGGCCGGGGCGTGGGCCGTGCGCGCGATCGGCCCGGAGCTGCCGTGGTGGAGTCTGCTGGGTCCGGCGCGGCGCGGTCGGCAACCGGATCCGACGACCTCGCTGGTCACCCTCCGGCATGTGCTGGCGGGTCGGCCGCTGCGCGGCTCCCGGGCGGAGCTGACCGATGTGATCGAGGTGGACGCGGCTGTCCGGGAACGATTCCGGCCGCTGCTGGACGCCGCCGCCGAGGCTGCCGTGCATCGGCTCGCCGAGGCCGTGCGGCGCGATGAACCGGAGTCCTATAGCCGCGCGGCCGTCCGGAACGTGCTGAGGTGGCTGTCCGCCATCGAGGCGGGAACGCTGCCGAATACGCGGGAACTGGCGGAAATGGCTGTCGCACTGCGTGATTCGACGGTGCGCGATATTCTCTTCGGTCTCGTACCAGGTCCGCATGCCCGCGCCGCCGAAACCCTGTGGCTGCAATTGACGCGGGCGCTGCCCGATCCGGATCGTGCCGAGGCGGCCATGCTGCTGGGCTACACCGCCTATGTGCGCGGGGAGGGTCCGCTCGCCGGTATCGCCCTGGAAGCCGCGCTGAATTCCGATCCCGCGCACCGCATGGCCAACCTGCTGGATATCGGATTGCAGACCGGTATGCCGCCGCAGCGGCTGCACCGGCTCGCCGATGCAGGTCGCGAAGCCGCCGCGGATCTGGGTGTCGATCTGCGTGCCGAGCACCCGTGAGATCCGCGGCGCCGCGCGGAGATTCGGTGCTAGCGGGCGCTGTGCGCGCGATTGCCGAGCGAGCGCAGGAATTCCCACGCGTCGGCGACGATCTCGTCCAGATCGGTGTGTTCGGGTCGCCAGCCCAGTTCGGCCGTGGCCAGCTCGCTGGAGGCGATGAGCACCGCCGGATCGCCCGCCCGCCGCAGTGCGTCCACCGAGGTGATCGGCAGGCCGGTCACGCGCCGGCAGGAGTCGATCACCTCGCGCACCGAGAAACCGGTACCGCTACCGAGATTGAAGATGCGGTGCTTGCCCGGCTGCGACTGCGCCAGCGCCAGCAGATGCGCCTGCGCCAGATCGCGAATGTGAATGTAGTCGCGCACCGCGCTGCCGTCCGGGGTCGGATAGTCGGTGCCGAAGACCGAGATCGATTCCCGATGGCCCAGCGCCGTCTGCAGCACGAGGGGGATGAGATGGGTTTCCACCATGCGGTTCTCGCCGAGCCCGGCATACGCGCCGGCCACATTGAAATACCGGAGGCTGGTGGCCGCCAGCCCGTGCGCCGCGGCGTACGAGGTAATGGCGTAGTCGATCGAGAGCTTCGACGCGCCATAGGGATTGGTCGGGCGCTTGGGCGCGTCCTCGACGATCGGCACCTGCTCCGGTTCGCCGTACACCGCCGCGGTGGAGGAGAACACCAGGCGCGGCGTGCCCGCCTCGCGCATCGCCTCCAGCAGCGCCAGGGTCTTCACCACATTGCCGTGCCAGTACTTCTCCGGCTGCACCACCGACTCGCCGACGAGCGACTGGGCCGCGAAATGCAGCACGCCGTCGAAGGATTCGGAGGCGATCAGCTCTACGCCGACCGTGGCGATATCGCCTTCGATGAACTTCGCGCCACCCGGAACACCCTCGGCATTACCGGTCGAAACATCATCGACGACAACCACCTCGTGGCCGTCTTCGAGCAGAACCTGCGCGCAGACGCCACCGACGTAGCCCGCGCCTCCGGTTACCAGAAGTTTCACGGATCAGACCAACTTCACCTGGACGGCATGCGCCATCTCATCGGACAGTTCATAACCTTCGTGGCCCGGCACCAGAATGACCACCGAACCCGGCCTGGTCTCCACATTGACGCGTGCGTCGGGCACCACGCCGGCTTCGCGCAGCTGGCCGATGACCTCGGGATCGGTCTGGATGTGCTCGGACAGGCGGCGCACGACCACCGCGGCGGACTGGCCCGAGGGCAGGTCCGAGAGGCGGATCAGCTTCTCCTCGGCGCCCGAGCGCGGCGGCACGCCCAGCTCGTCCAGTCCGGGAATGGGATTGCCGTAGGGCGAGGTCGTGGGGTTGTTGAGCACCTCGACGAGGCGGCGCTCGACCTCCTCGCTCATGACGTGCTCCCAGCGGCAGGCCTCGGCGTGCACGTTCTCCCAGTCCAGGCCGATGATATCGACCAGCAGCCGCTCGGCCAGGCGGTGCTTGCGCATCACGGAAACCGCCATGCCCCGGCCCTTGTCGGTCAATTCGAGGTGGCGGTCACCGGCAACGGTCAGCAAACCGTCGCGCTCCATCCGCGCCACCGTCTGGCTCACCGTGGGACCGCTCTGCTCGAGGCGCTCGGCAATGCGAGCGCGCAGGGGCGTGACACCCTCCTCCTCGAGGTCGTAGATGGTACGGAGGTACATCTCCGTGGTGTCGACCAGATCCTTCACCTGTTAACCCCTTCGTCGGCACGAATTCTACCCATGCGCGGCGGCTACACCGGGCTGCAGCTTATTTCGCGAACTCCGAGTCAACACCGAGGACGGCCTGCGTGTTCCCCACGGGTTTCCGGCGTCACAGTGTCCATAGCCTCCGAGTGCAGCGGACGCACTAGCGTGGCAAGTATGCCTGGCCGCGCGCGTGAAGACGGAACCGTCGTATGGACCGATCGGTTCCTCGATTACACGTGGACGCCGGAGCACCCGATGCGGCCGGTCCGGCTGCAGTTCACCATGGCGCTGGCCCGGAGTCTGGGACTGCTGGACGGGGTGGAGACGCTGACACCTGTCGCGGCCGGGGATTCGGAACTGCTGCGGGTGCACACCCATGACTACATAGAGGCCGTCAAGCACGCTCAGCAACCGGCGGGCGTCATGCCCGCCGCACCGCCGTACGGACTCGGCTCGGCCGACAATCCGGTCTTTCCGCATATGCACGAGGCGGCGTCGGTGATTGTCGGCGGCACCCTCGCGGCGGCGCAGGAGATCGCGGCCGGGCGCACCCGCCGGGCGGTGAGCATCGGCGGCGGCATGCATCACGCCATGCCCGATTCGGCGGCCGGATTCTGCGTGTACAACGATGTGGCGGTGGCGATTTCGTGGCTGCTCGACAATGGCTTCGATCGCATCGCATACCTCGATGTGGACGTGCACCACGGTGACGGTGTGCAGCGCGTGTTCTACGGCGATCCACGGGTACTGACGCTGTCCATCCATCAGCATCCGGCGACGCTGTGGCCCAATACCGGATGGCCGGAGGAGACCGGCGCGGGCGCGGCCGAGGGCACCGCCATCAATCTGCCGATCATGCCCGGCACCCGGGATCCGCTGTGGCTGCGCGGTTTCCATGCGGTCGCCCCCGGCGCGCTGGCGGCCTTCCGGCCGCAGATCGTGATCAGCCAGTGCGGTGTCGACACCCATCGGGAGGACCCGCTCGCCGATCTGGAATTGAGCGTGGACGGGCAGCGCGCGGCCTTCATCGCCATGCGCGATCTGGCCGATCGGTATGCCGAGGGCCGCTGGCTCGCGGTCGGCGGCGGGGGATACGGGCTCATCCGGGTGGTGCCGCGGGCCTGGACGCATCTGCTGGCCACGGCGCTGGACCGGACCATCGACCCCGATACCCCGATTCCGCGGGAGTGGCAGGAACTGGTCGAGGCGTACGCGCCCACCGTGGCGCCGCCCGGCACCATGGGCGACGGCGCCGATACCGGCTTCGAACGCTGGGACGGTCCCGGCGGTGGCCGCGAGACCGGCGATGAGCGGACCGACCGCGCGCGGCGCGCCCTGGACACATCCGTATTGGCAACACGCCGCGCGACTTTCGGGCTGCTCGGCCTGGATCCGGAGGATCCCCGTGACTGAATCTGCCGATCCGGCGGTCCCCTCGACCCCGCCGCTACTGCCGGCGGACACGCCCGGCACCCCGGCGAATCCGCCGCCGCCACCGCAACATTGGTTCGCCGCCGTGCTGGCCTCCGACGGCGGTGTGGTGCGGCTGCGCCCGATCACGCCCGAGGACGCGGCCGGGTTGGAGCGCTTTCATACGGGACTGTCGGACCGCACGCGCTATCTGCGCTACTTCGGGCCGTACCCGCGGATGACGCCGAAGGACTTGTACCGCACCACCCATGTCGACTACCGCGACCGGGTGGGCCTGGTCATCGAGCTCGGCGACGACATCATCGCGGTCGGCCGCTACGAGTATCTGCCCGATCGGCCCGGACCGCGTTCGGCGGAGGTGGCGTTCGTGGTCGCCGATCACCATCAGGGCCGGGGCCTGGGTTCCATTCTGCTCGAGCATCTCAACGGGGCTGCCGCCGAGAACGATATCGAGACCTTCGTCGCCGAGGTGCTGGCCGAGAACAATGCCATGGTGCAGGTGTTCCGGGATGCCGGATATCAGGTGCAGCGCAGTCGCGACGGTTCGGTGCTGCACCTGGAATTCGCCATCGACCCCACCGAAGCCCTGCAGTCGGTACGGGATTCGCGCGAACACGCCTCGGAGGCGCGCAGTGTCGGCAATCTGCTGACGCCGCGCTCGGTGGCGGTCATCGGCGCGACCCCGTCCGGCACCCGGGTCGGCGGCGCGGTGCTGGCCAATCTGCTGTCGGGTGGATTCCAGGGTCCGGTGTTTCCGGTGAATCGCACGCGCACCGCGGTGCGCGGCGTGCGCGCCTATCCGACCGTGCGCGATATTCCGGATGAGGTCGATCTGGCCGTCATCGCGGTGCCCGCGGCCGAAATCGGGTCGGTGCTCGACGACTGTATGGCCAAGGGCGTCAAGGGTTTGGTGGTGCTGACCGCCGGTTTCTCCGAGACCGGCCCGCACGGCTACGACGCCGAACGCGAACTCGTCGACGCCGTGCGCGCGCACGGCATGCGGGTGGTGGGGCCCAGCGCGCTGGGGATCGCCAATACCGATCCGGCTGTTGCCCTGAACGCCACCCTCGCGCCGGTGCTGCCCGGACGCGGGCGCATCGGATTCTTCTGTCAGTCCGGACCATTGGGTGCGGCGATCCTGGGTGAGGCGGCGGCGCGGCAGCTCGGGCTGTCCACCTTCGTCTCGGCCGGTAATCGCGCCGATGTCTCCGGCAATGACCTGCTGCAGTACTGGGACAGCGATCCCGGCACCGATGTGGTGCTGCTGTATCTGGAGACCTTCGGCAATCCGCGCAAGTTCTCCCGCATCGCCCGCCGGGTGGCGCGCACCAAACCCATTGTGGCCGTGAGCAGTGGCCGCAATGTGGTGCGGGTGGAGGGGGAGCAGGATCTGGACCGCTCGCTGGTGCGCAATCTGTTCGCGCAGGCCGGGATCATCCAGGTCGACTCGATCACCGAACTCTTCGACTGCGCCATGCTGCTGGCCTATCAACCGCTGCCGGCGGGGCCGCGGCTGGCGGTGATCGGCAATAGCGCGGCCCTGAACTGGCTCGCGGTCGATGCGGGACGCAGTGAGGGGCTCACCGTGCAGGAGCCCATTCACCTGGGGCCGCAGGCCGGTCCCGCCGACTTCCTGACGGCGGTGGCCGCGGCGGTCACCGATCGCACGGTGGATTCGGTCATCGTCGTCTACTCGCCGCCGGTGCCGGTCGCCGTGGCGGCCTTCGCCGAGGCCATTCGGGCGGGCGCGCAATCGGATCCGGCCACACCGGTTCTCACCACCTTCGTCGCCGATCAGGGCATGTCGAACCTGCTCGCGACCCGCGGGCCCGGCGGCATGCTGGAGCGCGGATCCATTCCGTCCTACGGCGATCCGGAGCGCGCGGCCCGGGCGCTGGCCCGGGTGCGCCGCTACGCCGATTGGCGCACGCGGCCGGTATCTCAGGTCTCGCGCCCCGACGGTGCCGACACTGTTCGGGCTCGCGAACTGGTCACCGAATGGATGTCCTCCGAGACCGATCACTGGCTCCCGGATCTGGAGGCCGCGGAACTGCTGGGCTGCTACGGAATTCGCATAGTGGAATTCCGGGAGGTGCTCGACGCCGAGACCGCGGTGCTGGCCGCCGAACAGTTCGGATATCCGGTGGCCGCCAAGGCGACGGGGGAGATCTGGCGTAACCGGCCCGACCTGACCGGGGTGCGGCTGGATCTGTGGCGTCCGGACGAGGTGCGGCGGGCCTTCACCGAACTGGCCGAGATCTCCGGTAATCCGGTGCACATTCAGCGCATGGCCACCAAGGGCGTCGGCTGTGGCTTCCGGGTGCAGGACGATCCGTCGTTCGGCTCGGTGATCAGTTTCGGCCTGTCCGGCACCATTATCGATCTGCTCGGTGACCGGGTGTACCGGGCACTGCCGCTGACCGAGGACGAATCGGCGGAGCTGATCGACGCGCCGCGCGCTGCCCCGCTGCTCTCGGGGACCGTGCGCGGGCGTGATATCGGCAAGCCGGTGGACAAGGATGCGCTGGCCGAACTGGCACAGCGCATCTCGGCGCTCTGCGATGACCTGCCCGAGGTGCGGGAACTGCAGTGCGAGCCCATTATGGCCTCACCGGAGGGCGCCGCGGTGCTCTACGGACGGGTACGCATCGGGCCGGAACCCAACAGGTTCGAAAGCGGTCCGCGCCGGATGGGTTGAGAACAGCACGAATGGGTTGAGAACCAACAAAATTCGCTGTGTGGAGAGGTGAACGTAGTGCGAGAAGATCAGATCGAGACGGCCACCGCGCCGCTACGCGACGATATCCGGTTCCTGGGCGGGATTCTCGGGGACACCATTCGCGACCACGAGGGCCCGGAGGTCTTCGACCTCATCGAGCGGGTGCGCGTGGAAGCCTTCAAGGTGCGCCGGTCGGAGGTGGAGCGCAGCGCGGTCGCCGACATGCTGCGCGGTGTCGATATCCACACCGCCATTCCGGTGATCCGCGCCTTCAGTCACTTTCTGCTGCTGGCCAATCTGGCCGAGGACCTGCAGCGTGACCGCCGCCGCGCCGTGCACATCGCGGCGGGGGAGTTGCCGCAGGATTCCAGCCTGGCGGCCACCTACCGCAAGCTCGACGCCGCCCCGCCGGCGGCCGATACCGTCGTCGATCTGCTGACCGACGCCCTGGTCTCTCCGGTCATCACCGCGCATCCGACCGAGACCCGGCGGCGCACCATCTTCGATGTGCAGTCGCGCATCACCGAACTCATGCGGCAGCGTCAGCGCTACAGCGAGCACGAACCCGAGTTCGCGGTCATCGACACCGATATCCGGCGGCAGGTGCTGCAGCTGTGGCGTGCGGCACTGATCCGGTTGGCGCGCTTGCGGATTCAGGACGAGATCGAGGTCGGCCTGCGGTACTACGACCTCACGCTGTTCGAGGTCATTCCGAAGATCAATGACGAGGTCCGGGCGGCGCTGCGGTCGCGCTGGCCGGAGCATGAATTGCTCGCACGCCCGATCCTGCGTCCGGGCTCCTGGATCGGCGGTGATCGGGACGGCAATCCGTTCGTGACCGCGGAGGTGGTGCACCGCGCCACCCATCGGGCGGGTGCCCTCGTCTTCGAGCGGTATCTGAAATCTATTGTGGAGCTCGAGAAGTCGATGTCGCAGTCGGCGCGGCTGGTACCGGTGACGCCGGAGCTCGCGGCGCTGGCCGGAGCTGGATTCGATGACTCCCCGCAGCGTGCCGATGAACCGTATCGCCGCGCACTGCGTGCCATCCGGGCTCGGCTCAGTGCCGCGGCGCGCCGGTCGCTCGGCGAAATCCCTTCGGAGGGAATAGATGTCGTCGCCGAGCCGTACGCCGGGCCCGAGGAGCTGCTCGCGGATCTGAATGTGGTCGACGCCGCCATGCGCGCTTCCGGTGACGGCCTGCTCGCCGATGATCAACTGGCCGCGCTGCGCGGTGCGGTGGAGACCTTCGGTTTTCATCTGCAGGGTTTGGATCTGCGGCAGAACTCGGAAATGCACGAGCAGGTGGTGGCCGAGCTGTTCGCCTGGGCCGGAGTGCATTCGGACTACGCCTCGCTCGACGAGGAACAGCGGGTGGCATTGCTCGCGGCCGAATTGACCACGCGCCGACCGCTTGTCGGGCCCACCGCACAGCTCAGCGAGCTGGCGGCGAAGGAACTCGCGGTGGTGCGCGCCGCCAGGAGCGCCATCGACGATCTCGGCCCGGACACCGTGCCCAACTACATCATCAGCATGTGCACCTCGGTCAGCGACATGCTGGAGGCGGCGCTGCTGCTCAAGGAAGCGGGCATTCTCGATCCCGGTGATGCGAACACCCCGCCGTCCAGCACGGTCGGTGTGGTGCCGCTGTTCGAGACCATCGACGATCTGCGCGGTGGCGCCGAAATCCTGTCCGCGGCACTGGAGGTGCCCGCCTATCAGCGCCTGGTCGCGGCGCGCGGTATGCAGCAGGAGGTGATGCTCGGTTACTCCGATTCGAACAAGGACGGCGGGTACCTGGCCGCCAACTGGGCGCTGTACCGGGCCGAACTGGATCTGGTGGATACCGCCCGCAAGACCGGAATTCGACTGCGGCTCTTCCACGGTCGCGGTGGCACCGTCGGCCGCGGCGGCGGTCGCAGTTATGACGCCATCCTCGCTCAGCCCGCCGGGGCGGTGCGCGGATCACTGCGCCTGACCGAACAGGGCGAGATCATCTCGACCAAATACGCCGATCCGGGTACCGCGTACCGCAATCTCGAGGCTCTGGTCGCGGGCACCCTGGAATCCACCCTGCTCGATGTGGAGGGTTTGGGCGGCGAGGCTGAAGCCTCCTACGAGGTTCTCGACGAGCTGGCCGAGCTGGCTCGCCAGGCGTACGCGCGACTGGTGCACGAAACCCCCGGATTCGTCGAATACTTCCGTGCCTCAACGCCTATCGCGGAGGTCGCCGACCTCAATCTGGGCAGCCGGCCCGCCTCCCGCAAGCCCACCAACTCCGTCTACGACCTGCGCGCCATTCCCTGGGTGATGGCGTGGAGCCAGTCCCGGGTCATGCTGCCCGGCTGGTACGGCACCGGCACCGCCTTCGAGCAGTGGATCGGGGATGATCCGGCCCGCCTGGACGCACTGTCCGATCTCTACCGGCGCTGGCCGTTCTTCCGCACCATCATGTCCAATCTGGCGCAGGTCATGGCCAAGGCGGATATGGATATCGCCGCGACCTACGCCGATCTGGTTCCCGATAAAGCGCTGCGGGACACCATCTTCGGCATGATCTGCGAGGAGTTCACCCGCACCGTGCGCATGCACGCCGCCATCACCGGCACCGATGAACTGCTCGCGGACAACCCGGCCCTGGCCGAATCCATCCACAACCGCTTCCCCTACCTCGAACCCCTCAATCAACTACAGGTGGATCTGCTGCGCCGCCGCCGCGCCGGAGACGACTCCGAACTGGTGGAACGCGGCATCCTGCTCACCATGAACGGCCTGTCCACAGCCCTGCGCAATTCTGGCTAGGTCCGGGGACATTCAGGATCCGCGCCCGGATAATTGGGGGCACACTACTCTCTGAAATTCGGACATTTCACACACTCCGAACGCTTACAGTTCGTCGACCCTCGTCCGGAGGGCAGCGAACAGGAGTGGCTGATGAATGCAGGCAGTGTGACGGGTCGTCGAATCGGCTGGGGCATAACAGGTGTGATGACAATTGCCGCTGTGGCGGCAATTGTCGCGCCGCCTGCCTTCGCCGACGTCACGCAGCTGGACGTGAGCTCGGGTGGCGGCACCTTGGTGGTGGGATCCACCTATCAACTACGAGCGAAGGCGGAGAACTTCGACTCCCAGCCGGTTATGTTCCGTGACAACGGATCGTGCATCGGCAGCAGGCCGACGACGAGCCAGAACACCGGGGCTTTGGTGATTATCGACTGGACGCCCACCAGCGCCGGGACACATACGATCACCGCGACTCAGGCGGGAGTAGCCAAGTCCGTCAGGGTGGAGGTGATCGCCGCCGCCGGGCAGCCCGCTGCTCCGGCGGCTACTCCCTCCGGTTGTGGAGGCGGCGGCAGCATCGGCTCCGGCAGTGCGGGCTCCTGACGGTGGTGAGGTGAACAGCTGGTCGGACGGCCCGCACCCGGATCGGGTGCGGGCCGAGGGCTCGGTGGGAGAGAGGCTCCGAAGTTATTGCGCCGGTGCCTTTTCCGGCTCCTGCGCCGGGGCCGCAGCGGGCGGACCCGCTTGGCGCAGCGGAACTTCGACGAGGAAGAGCGCCGCGACCAGGCCTATCGCGCAGAGCACGGCGGACCAGGTGAAGATGCTGTGCATGCCCGAGGCCACCCCGTGCAGATAGGCATCACGCAGGGCGGCGGGGAGCGAACCCAGTTTCGCCGGATCGAGTTGCCCGCCGTGGCCACCGTGTCCGGTCATCGCGGCGGTGATCTGCCGGTTGAACAGCGCGCCGAACAGTGCCACGCCGAACGATCCGCCCAGGGTGCGGAAGAGGGTCGCGGTGCCCGAGGCGGCGCCGATGTTCTTCATCTCCACGCTGTTCTGTGCGATGAGCACCGTCATCTGCATGAGGAAGCCCAAGCCCGCGCCCAGCATCGCCATATAGATGCCCGAGGCGAGCCGGCTGGTGCCGGTGTCCATGGTGGCCAGCAGAATGCTGCCGCCGGTGAGCAGAACACCACCGAGGATCGGGAAGATCTTGTAGCGCCCGGTCTTGCTCATCACCCGGCCCGCGATCTGCGAGACCGCGATGATCGGCACCATCATCGGCAACAGCAGCAGTCCGGAGTTCGAGGCCGAGGCGCCCTGCACGGTCTGCTGGAACAGCGGCAGGAAGCTGACCGCGCCGAACATGGCCACACCGACCACCACCGACAGCACCGAGGTGAGCACGAAGTTGCGGTTGGTGAACAGGCTCAGCGGGATGATCGGTTCCGGTGCGCGGGTCTGCGACCAAATGAACGCGGGCAGGCCGAGCACCGCGACGGCGATCGTCGTGAGCACCTGCGGTGAGTCCCACGCGTATTGGGTGCCGCCCCAGGTGGTGACGAGCACGATCGCGGAGATGGTGACGGTCAGTAGCGCCGCCCCGAGGTAATCGATCTTGGCATTCGGGCGCCGGGCGGTCAGGTGCAGCGTGGTGTAGCACCACACCAGTGCGATCAAGCCGATGGGCAGATTGAGGTAGAACGCCCACCGCCAGCCGGCGTGATCGGTGACGAAGCCGCCGACCAGTGGGCCGCCGATGGTGGCCAGCGCCATGACCGAGGCGGTCATGCCCATGTACTTGGCGCGCTCCCGCGGCGGGATGAGCTCGCCGATGATGGCGAACGCGCCCGCTGCCAGGCCGCCCGCGCCGATGCCCTGCAGTACGCGGAAGCCGATGAGCTGATCCATGTTCTGCGCGGCGCCGGCCAGGCCGGAACCGATCAGGAAGATGACGATCGAGGCCAGGAAGTTGTTCTTGCGGCCGAACAGATCGCCGAGCTTCGCCCAGATGGGTGTGGAGGCGGCGGTGGCCAGGGTGTACGCGGATACCACCCACGACAGGTGTTCGAGGCCGCCGAGTTCGCCGACGATCGTCGGCATGGCGGTGCCGATGATCATGTTGTCGAGCATGCCGAGCAGCATCGCCAGCATGACGCCCAGCAGGATCCAGCGCACATTGCGCGGTGCCGTCTGCGGTGCGGAAAGCGTGGTCATGGCGGTCCCTCCCTTCGTTGAGGTCTGGTTCGGGTGCCGATCGGCGCCCGTGTGATTCCAGAAAACCATAACGAGTTAAGAAATTCAACCGCTCAGAAAATTGTATGACTAAGGAAACATCGGTAGGGTGTGCTCATGACCGGACTTCGCGAGCGCAAGAAGGCACAGACCCGCACGGCCCTGGCCGATGCCGCGCTGCGGTTGTTCCTCGAACGCGGTTACGACGCGGTCAGCGTGAAGGAGATCGCCGAGGCGGCCGAGGTGTCGGTGCCCACGCTCTTCGCGCACTTCCCAGACGGGAAGGAATCGCTCGTCTTCGATCTCGACGCGGATCGCGAACAGGGCCTGGTGGCGGCCGTCCGCGATCGCGCGCCGGGAAAGAACGTGCTCGAGGGGCTGCGCGATGCCTTCCTGGCCACACCCCGGCCCGCCGAATCGGCGGAGATGCACGGGTTCATGCAGCTGGTAGAGAGCACGCCCGCGCTCTCCAGTTACTTCCGGCGGATGTGGCAGCGGCACGAGGGCGCACTGGCCCAGGCCATTGCCACGGATCTGGGCCGCGATCCCGGTGATATCGAGGTGATCGCACTGGCGCACTTCGTATTCGGGGCGCTGGAGGTGG
The DNA here is from genome assembly GCF_035958815.1 of Nocardia sp. NBC_01327. Classification (NCBI taxonomy): domain Bacteria; kingdom Bacillati; phylum Actinomycetota; class Actinomycetes; order Mycobacteriales; family Nocardiaceae; genus Nocardia; species Nocardia sp. NBC_01327. The sequence goes on from NZ_CP108383.1 coordinate 3,248,167, forward strand.
CGCGGCGCGGCACCGATCCCGCAGCCGATCTCACCCGCATCTTCGAGCTACTCGAAACCGGTTGGGGCGCACTCGTTACGAAGTGAAGGCGGCGGCATGGTCGCGCGCCCACTCGGCATAGCTGCGCGGTGCGCGGCCGAGCACCTCCCGAACATCCTGGGTGACAATGGCATTGCCGCCCGCGCGCACATACGCCTGGCCCTGCAGGGCGCCGTCCGCGAACTCCGGAGACCGGCCCGACGCCACCATGAGATCGCGCGCCGCCTCGAGCGGTATGTCATCGACCTCGATCGGACGGCCCAGGGCCGCGGCCAGCGCGGCCACCTGATCGTGTGTGCTCAATGTTTCGGGACCGGTGAGGGTGTAGATGCGGCCGGAGTGCGCGTCCGACAGCAGCGCCTCGATCGCGACCGCGGCGACATCGCGGGGATCGATGACACCCTGCGTACCGTCCCCGGACATATTCGGGACCGGCTGACCCGCCTGGATCGGGGCGATCCAGCTCAGGGTGTTCGTGGCAAAACTGCTGGGGCGCAGGATGGTCCACGCCACCCCGCTGTTCTGTACCGCCTGCTCGCCGGGAACATGCCAGGTGCCGACCATGCCGACATCGGCGGTGCCGGTGCCGATGGCCGACAGCTTCACCAGCCGCCGCACGCCGGCATCGCGGGCGGCCGCGGCCAGAGCCTGATCCAGTTCGACATAGTCCGGACCCAGCAGACCGACCAGGAATGCCGCCTCCGCTCCGGCGAATGCCGCCGCCATCGATGCGGTATCGGCGTAGTCGCCTTGGACCACCTCGGCCTCGGCGGGCAGCTGCGCCTGCTCCGGATCGCGGGTCACCGCACGGACTTTCACTCCCCGCGCCACCAATTGCCGGACAACTTCACTGCCGATGGTGCCCGTGGCACCGGTGATTACGATCATGGCCACAACGATGCCGCGCCCGCCCGGCCGCACTCTAGGAAAAACCGGCACACTCCGGGGCGCGCGCCCCGCCTACAGTGGATGCGGTGACCGTCGTGCAGAGTTCGGCAGCCGTCCAGACCGCAGACGGCTTCGAGGAGTCGCTCCCCGCCCCGGAGTCGCTGCGCCCGTGGATCGCCGAGGTCGGCCGCATTCCGGTGCTCACGCACGTGCCCACACACTTCACCCACGTGCCGCAGGCCGTCACCACGCTGGTGCTCCGCACCGAACCGTCCGGCCGCCGTGACGCCCTGGTCGTGGGCCCCCGCACGCGGGCCACCTACGCCGGTGCGAAGGAGCCCGCCGGTTGTCTGCGCCTGCGATTGGCCCCGGGCGCCGTTCTGCCCCTGTTCGGTGTCGCCGCCACCGATCTCACCAACCGCGTCCTGCGTCTGGTGGATATGCCCGGCCCCGCAGCCGATCTCGCGCGCGAGATCACCGGCATGGACCTCGACGACGTCGTGCCGTTCCTGGAATCGACTCTCCCGCAGGTCCTTTCCGAAAGCGCCACCCGCCGCGAGCATCGCCGCCTGCTCGATTCGGCCGTCGCGGCCATCGACGGCGATGCCACGCCGCTGCGGGACGTCGCGACCCGCCTCGCGGTCAGCGAACGGCAACTCCGCAATCTCTTCACCGCCGGCGTCGGCGTCTCGCCCAAGCACTATGCCCGCATCACCCGGGTCCGCCAGGTGATCGGCGCCGCCGGCAACACGCCCTGGTCCGATATCGCCGTCGCGACCGGCTATTACGACCAATCCCACCTGACCGCCGACTTCCGGTCGCTCATGGGCGTGACGCCGGATCGGTTCTTCAAGGGCAAGCTGCCCGAACCTACCGCGTGCCAATCGGTGACCACCCTCGCCGGGTAGCGATATGAAAAGAGTAATGTTTGCGAAGTTGATGTCGCGGTAATCACTACCACGACATATGTCCGCATCCGCTGTTCGACAGGGAGGCAACCACGCCCGACGAGACCGGAGCTGGTTTTCGATAAGCATCCAGACCTCAACGACGAGGAGATTGGAATGACTTTCGACCTTTCGGACTCTTTGTTCTCGGATTCGATCGACGCCCTGCTGGGGCGTCCGAATTCTGTTTCACAGCTCGCGCACGGCGACTTCTACGAGCGGCCGCTGCACATCGTTCTGGTGGCGCCGCCGTATTTCGACATCCCGCCCGCCGGATACGGCGGCGTCGAGGCGATGGTGGCGACGCTGGCCGACGCACTGGTCGAGCGAGGACACCGGGTGACCCTGCTCGGAGCAGGTCGAGCGGGAACGAACGCCCGGTTCATCCGGGTGTGGGACGAGGTGCAGACCGCACGTCTGGGCGAGACGTTCCCGGAAATCGTCAATGCGATGCGGGCCTGCCGGATTATCGAAGAACTGCATGCCGAAGACCCGGTCGATATCGTGCACGACCATACTTTCGCCGGTCCGCTCAATGCCGCGGCCTACCGGATGCTGGGAATCCCCACGGTGGTCACCGTCCATGGACCCGTCGAGCCCGATATGTATGAGTACTACCAGGCCTTCGACCACAGCGTGAATCTCATCGCCATCAGCGATCGGCAGCGGGAATTGGCCCCCGACCTCAATTGGATTACCCGCGTCCACAATGCGATTCGGCCCGAGGAATGGCCGTTCCGCACCGAAAAACTGGACTACGGCCTGTTCCTGGGGCGTTATGCCCCGTCCAAGGGACCGGATCTGGCGCTCGAGGCCGCGCATGCCGCCGGTCTGCGGCTGATTCTCGCGGGTAAGTGCAATGAGCCGCCCGAGAAGGCGTACTTCGAGCAGTGCATCCGCCCGCTGCTGACCGACGCCGATCAGGTCTTCGGCGAGGCCGACGCCATTGCCAAGCGGGAACTGCTGGCGGGCGCGCGCTGCCTGCTGTTCCCGATCCAGTGGGAGGAACCGTTCGGCCTGGTGATGATCGAGGCGATGGTGTGCGGCACCCCGGTGATCGCCCTGCGCGGCGGTGCGGTCGCGGAGGTGATCGAACACGGTGTCACCGGCTGGATCTGCGAGGATCCCGCCGAACTGCCCGAGGCGATCGCCCGGGCCGGGGAGATCGACCCGCATGCCTGCCGGGCGCGCGTGGAGCGGCTGTTCGCCTCCACCCGCTTCGTGCAGGGTTACGAAGCGGCGTATTACGGAGCCATAGGCGACCTTTCGAAGCGGGTACCGCTACGTTTCGCCGGCGATCATGCGGTAATCAGGACACCGGCGATCGCACCGCCGGATGTCGTGAGTAGGAGTCGCGGGTGAGCATTTTCAACGCCGGCCCTCCCTCACCGGTCGACGGTCGTGGCATCGTCACCCTGGTGGAGGCCGGCACCTTCTGTCTGTCCGATCAACTGGGCGATATCCATCCGGGTTCCGCCCAGGGGCTGTTCTACCGGGACACCCGGCTGCTGGCGCGCTGGGAGCTGCGGCTGGACGGCCATCCGCCGGAACACCTTTCGGTCATGATGGCCGAGGCGTTCCGGGCCCGCTTCGTGACACGCAAGCCCCCGAATCAGGGGGTGGCCGATGCCACGGTGCTGGTATCGCGGCGGCGGATGATCGGCGAGGGAATGCGCGAAACGATCACGGTGCACAATCTCGGCGATGAAGACACGGCGATGACGGTCACCCTCATCGCCGACTCCGATTTCGCCGATCTGTTCGCGGTCAAGGAGGGGCGGGTGCACAGCGGCAGCTGTGAACTCGCCACCGCGGAGGGCACCCTCCGGTTGACCGACCGCAATGATTCGGGGCGCGGGCTGGTCGTCATCGCCAGTGGTGATCCGGCCGCGCAGCCGGGATCGTTGAGCTGGCGGATCGTGGTGCCACGGCATTCCAGCTGGCAGACCGTGGTGCTGTGTCAGCCGATCATCGGGCACCACGCCGTCACGGTGAATCTGGACGACGATTCGGATGACAACCCGTCCAACAAGATTCGGCAGTGGCGGGCCACCGCGACCAGCCTCACCGCCAGCGGTGCGGGTCTGAACGCCATTCTGCAGCGCACCGAGAGCGATCTCGGTGCGCTGCGGATGGACGATCCCGGCGGCGGCACCGCCTATGTGGCCGCGGGTGCGCCGTGGTTCATGGCGCTGTTCGGCCGCGACAGCCTGCTCACCTCGTGGATGGCGCTGGTGCTGGATTCGGATCTGGCCCTGGGCACACTCCGGCAGCTGGCGAAACTGCAAGGCACACAGAGCAATCCGCTCACCGAGGAGGAGCCCGGCCGCATCATGCACGAGATGCGGCACGGCCCCGGCGGCGATGCGGTGCTCGGCGGCAGCGTCTATTACGGAACCGCCGACGCCACACCGCTTTTCGTCATGCTGCTCGCCGAATGCTGGCGGTGGGGAGTCGATCCGGCCGCGATCCGGGATCTGCTGCCCGCCGCGGACGCGGCGCTGGCCTGGATCGACACCTACGGCGACAGCGACGGCGACGGATTTGTCGAATACCGGCGCAAGACCGACCGCGGGCTGGCCAATCAGGGCTGGAAGGACAGCTGGGACGCCATCAGTTTCGCGGACGGCCACCTCGCCGATCCACCCCTGGCCCTGTGCGAGGTCCAGGGGTACGTCTACGCCGCCCGGCAGGGCCGCGCCGATCTGGCCGAGGCCTTCGGTGACGTCGACACCGCGCGGCGGCTGCGCGAACAAGCCGCGGAGCTGAAACAGCGGTTCGGACAAGCCTTCTGGATTCCGGGCGCGGGCCGCTACGCACTCGCCCTCGACGGGGCCAAGCAGCAGGTCGACACCGTGACCAGCAATCCGGGCCACTGCCTGTGGACCGGCATTGTGGACGACGAACACGCCGCCGCGCTCATCGAACGCCTAGGCGGGGCGGATATGGACAGCGGCTTCGGCCTGCGCACCCTCTCCTCGACGGCCCGCCGCTTCAACCCGATGGGCTATCACACCGGATCGGTCTGGCCGCACGACACCGCCATCGTCGTCGCGGGCCTACTGCGCTACCGGCACATTCCGGGCGCCCTGGAACTGGCCGAACGACTGGCAGGCGGTCTGCTGGAAGCCATCGCGGAATTCGACGCCCGCCCGCCGGAACTCTTCTGCGGGTTCCCCCGCACCGAATTCCGTTCCCCCATCCCGTATCCCACCTCGTGCTCACCCCAGGCGTGGTCCAGCGCGGCCCCACTCCTGCTGATGCGTTCGTTCCTCGGCCTCGTCCCCGACGTCCCGCACCGCACCCTGACGGTCGCACCCCGGCTACCCGATCGAGCGGGCCGGGTACGACTGGCGGATCTGCGACTGGGCACGGCGACGGTGACCATCGAGGCGCAGGGCACCACGATCTCCGTCGAGGGCCTGCCCGACGACTGGCAACTCATCCAGGCGTAACAGGTCGCGAGCGGGCGTGACAGGTCGCGAGCGGGAAAACGAAAGCGGCCGACCGGAATTCGGTCGGCCGCTGAGGTTGCTAGCTGGCGTAGGCACGGAGGCGGTCGGCGCGCTCGCCCTTGCGGAGCTTGGACATGACCTCGCGCTCGATCTGGCGGACCCGCTCGCGCGAGAGGCCGAAGATCTTGCCGATCTGGTCGAGGGTGCGGGGCTGGCCGTCGTCGAGGCCGTAGCGCAGGCGGATGACCTGCTGTTCGCGCTCGTCCAGGGTGGTCAGGACCACGCGGACGTCACGGTGCAGGAAGCCGGCGATGACGGCGTTCTCGGCGGAGGTGGCTTCGGAATCCTCGATGAAATCGCCGAGGGGGGCCTCTTCGTCATTGCCCACCGGCATATCCAGGCTCACCGGGTCGCGGCTGTGGTCGAGCAGATCGGCGATCTTCTCTTGCGGAATGCCGGACTCGTGGGCGAGCTCTGCGTCGGTGGCCTCGCGGCCGAGCTGCTGATGCAGTTCGCGCTTGATGCGGGCCAGCTTGTTGACCTGCTCGACGAGGTGGACGGGAAGCCGGATGGTGCGACTCTGGTCGGCCATACCGCGGGTGATCGCCTGACGAATCCACCAGGTGGCGTACGTCGAGAACTTGAAGCCCTTGGTGTAGTCGAACTTCTCCATGGCGCGGATCAGACCAAGATTGCCCTCTTGGATCAGGTCCAGCAGCGGCATGCCGCGGCCGGTGTATCGCTTGGCCAGAGAAACCACGAGGCGCAGGTTGGCTTCGAGCAGGTGCTGGCGAGCGGATTGACCTTCGCGCACGAGGATCGCGAGATCCTTCTTCTTGGGCGCGGACAATCGCTTGGTCGTCTCCAGCAGGTGCTGAGCGTAGAGGCCCGCCTCGATGCGCTTGGCCAGCTCGACCTCGTCGGCAGCCGTGAGCAGCGCCGTCTTGCCGATTCCGTTCAGGTACACGCGTACCAAGTCGGCGGCGGGGCTTGCGGCGTCGAGGTCCTGTTCGCTGATGCGCACGTCAGTGGTGGCGGGGCTTGTCATGACTTGCCTCCTGTCGGTGGTGTCTCGCTCCGTACAACGGGCCCGACATCAGGAAAGTTCCCCGCAGCGGCGGACATAAACCGTATCTGAGCTGCGGTTTTTGCGACCCACGGCTGAGAAGTTCCTGAGAAGCGTGCGTACCGGGGAACGCGCGCCTGCGGTCGGCGGCTGCCGATGTCCGGTGAGTTGCCGCCGTCGGCGTCGAACTTCGGAGCGCGGCAACCGAATACGTGTGTACGGGCCTTGCATTGCCGGCGTTCGTTCGAGCGGATGTTCCGGTGCTGTGCGGTTCGGCGGCCTCCCCGAGGTACCCGCCGGCGGCGTTCGAAACATGAGATAGCTCACTTTACGCAGATAAACGCCAGGTCACGGCCAGGAAACGACTCGGCCGCCGGGCAGGGATGCGCGGCGGCCGAGGAAGGTGCGGCGCGAAGGAACTCAGCGCGCAGGGAGAGGAACTCAGCGCGGATGGATCAGCCCGTGACGAACCAGGCTGACCACCACACCCAGCACCGCCGATTCGAACTCGGGAGTGGCCGCATCGCCGGTATCGCTGAAGGCGAGCAATTCCACGAGCTCGCTCAAGGGCAGTCCGTCCGGGCGCATCCCGGCCAGCAGTGCCGCGGTGGTGTCGTCCACCTCGTGCTGCCAGAGCGGCCCGTCGCCGCGGTGCAGCCGTGCGACCCGCTGCTGCCAACCCTCCGTGCCCGGCAGCGAGACCCGCTCCAGCGCGGTGACCGGATCGACCTCGAAGCGGGAGGACAGCACCAGGCCCGGATCGGTGGCGACGGCGCGCAGCCACGCCGAGCGCTCGAAGTAGCGATGGGTCTCCTGCCCGAGCGGATCCTCGAAGGGGTGCGTGAGGTCCTCGGCGAGCATTTCGGTGGGCCCGTCTATATCGCGCATATAGACGACACCGAATCCGATGCCGTCGACCTCGGCGGCGGAGAAGGCCTCCAGCCACTGTTCGGCCCGCGCCTGCGCCGCCGGCTCGCGCGGATCCAATCCGGCGTCGCGCAGCCAGGTTCCGACGTACAGGGCCGGATCGGCGATGTCGCGCTGCACTATCCACGCATCGATGCCATGGTCGGGCAGCCAGCTCGCGACGCGGGAGCGCCAGTCCTGTCCATTGATATGGACCCACGAGGCCAGCAGTGCCGCGGTGCCACCGGGATTGAGCATGTCCGGTATGCCGGAGATGACGAGTTCGCTCGCACCGTCCAGCGCCAGCCCGGAGTCCCGGTAGGTGTGCTCGACGCGCGCCGGGCCGACCACGAACGGGGGATTGGCGACGACCTGATCGAAGCGGCGTCCCGCGACCGGTTCGAACCAGGAGCCTTCGCACAGCTCGATATCCAGATCATTGAGCGCGGCGGTGGCCGCGGCCAGCCACAGGGCGCGCCTGTTCACATCGGTGCCGGTGACGGTGCGCCCGTAGGACTTCGCGTGAATGGCCTGCACACCGCAGCCGGTGCCGAGGTCGAGCACGGTGCCGACCGGACGGGTGGGCGTGGCGCGCAGGAGCGACAGTGACGCCTGACCGACGCCGAGCACGTGATCGGCGTCGAGGGTGCGCCGGCGCATGGAGTCGTCGAGGTCCGACAGCACCCAGCGGGTGCCCTCGCCGAGATCGAGCGGGCGCAGGTCCAGGGCGGCGCGCACCTCGTCGCCGTCGCGTTCCAGGAGTCCGGCGGCGATGGCGCGCTCTATATCTACCGGCGCCAGTGCGGCGGCGACCTCGCGCTCGGGCATCGGATCGCCGAGCAGCAGTAGGCGGATGAGGGTACCGAGCTCTCCGGCGTCGCGGGCGGCGCGGCGCACCGGTACCGGCTCGGAGCGCCACAGCGCCGCGTGCGCCGCGTCCCCGAGTGCCGCGACAAGATTGTCGGAGCCGTATCCGACCCGGGTCAGCGCGGTGCGCAGATCCGGGGCGAGGTCGGCGAGCAGGGACGAGGCGGTCGTCGAGCGCTGGTCGAGGGATCGATTCGTCGGCATGGCATCGAACTCTGCCACCGGTGCCGTTCGGACCGACGCGCTGGCCCCGATTCGGTCTGCTGTCCAGCCCCATAGCGTTCGCCCCGAACTGTCTGTAGGCCGTGTTGTCGGGAGTGCATGACGAACTGCGGTGATTCTGAATGGAACCGTAGTCTCTGACCGGGGATGGAGCGTAAAATGCTGCGCGGCAGCGATATAGAAGAATGGTCGCTGAAATGTCGCTGAAAGGCGTTCCAGCCTTTCAAGATCAACATTTTGAAGATCAAAAATACTGCTACGCAACAGGGTTCGTCTGTGTATGCTACTGATCATGCACAGCCCCACTACGAGGTGGGATTGAGGGCGAGGCGGTGTCGATAAGTGGACGTCAACAGGCTCCGGATGCGGCGGGCGGCGGCAATTGCAATCGTCTTCGGCATACTGGCTCTGATGGCCACCGGTGCGCTTGATCGATTGATGCTGGGCGTATTCATGTGCGCCGGACTGGCACTCGGTGGGATCAATGCGCAAATAACGTGGATGTCTATTGTTCGCATCACCGATGCGGAAACTCCTAGCAAACAGAAGCTCGCGCTCTCCTCGGCGGCGCGATTGCTCATACTGACGGGCCTGTCGATAGTCGTCGCGTTCTTCACGCGTCCGTACGGTGTCGGTATCTTCTTCGGGCTGGCCGTCTTTCAATTGATTCTTGTGCTCCACACGGTGGTGCCCGAAGTGAAAGGCCTTCGACAGCAGCCATGAGCCATTCCGTCGCTTCGATTGCCCAGATGACCGGAAATGTGACCCTGAGCGCCGAAGATGCTCCAGCGGCGCCGTCGAAGATTCATGTCGGTGACCACGTCACCGCGCACTTCTTCGGCCTGGACTTCAATATCGACACCATTGTGTCGACCTCCGTTGCCGCGCTGATCGTGCTCGGTCTGGCCTTCTACCTGCGGATCAAGATAACCTCGGGCGTCCCCAACGGGGTGCAGTTGTTCTTCGAATCCGTCACCGTCCAGATGCGCAATCAGGTCGAGGGCGCCATCGGCATGAAGGTCGCGCCGTTCGCGCTGCCCCTGGCCGTCACCCTCTTCACCTTCATTCTGCTCTCCAACTGGTTGTCGGTGCTGCCGGTGCAGTACGGCTCGGGCGAATTGATCGCGCCTCCGGCCTCGGACGTCAACTTCGTCTATGCCCTGGCGCTTTTCGTGTTCATCGCCTACCAGGCCGCCGGTGTCTGGCGGCGCGGTCCGGCCAATCACCTCAAACAGACTCTCAAGGGCCATGCCGGTTGGGGCATGATCTTCATCAATGTGATCGAGGAAGTCGCCAAACCGCTGTCGCTTTCGTTGCGACTCTTCGGCAATATGTTCGCCGGCGGTGTGATGATTTCGGTGATCACGCTGTTCCCCTTCTGGATCAGCTGGGGCCCGAATGCCATCTGGAAGATGTTCGACCTCTTCGTCGGCGCCATCCAGGCATTCATCTTCTCCCTGCTGACCGTTCTCTACTTCAGCCAGTCGATGTCGCTGGAGAGTGAAAATCACTGATCGGCACCGCTGTTCGGTGGCAATCTCAAAAGGAAGTGAAAAATGGCAGATCCAGCAACCGCGAGTATCGTCCAGGGCGCTCTCATCGGCGGCGGCATCATTCTGGCGGGCGGTGCCATCGGTGCGGGAATCGGTGACGGTCTCGCCGGCGCCGCGCTGATCAATGGCGTCACCCGTCAGCCCGAAGCCGAAGGCAAGCTGCGCGGTAACTTCTTCCTGACCGTCGGTCTGGTGGAGGCGGCCTACTTCATCAACCTGGCGTTCATGGCGCTCTTCGTCTTCGCAACTCCCGGTAAGTAGACGAAATCATGTCTCCGAGAACAGATGTGGAGGCCGCGGGGAACTTCCTGATCCCCAACGGCACCTTCTTCGTTGAGCTGGCGATCTTCCTGATCGTGCTCGGAGTCATCTGGATTTTCGTTGTTCCGCCGATCCGTAAGGTGCTGGCGGAACGGGAGGCGCGGGTCGAGGAGACGGCGAAGATCAGTAAGTCGGCGACCGAGATATTCACCGAGGCCGAGGACCGGTATCAGACGGCCCTCAACAAGGCCCGTGCGGAAGCGGCGGAAATCCGCAATGACGCACGGGCACAAGGCCGGGAGATTCTCGAGGAGCTGCGCGGCGAGGCCCAGCGCGAGGCCGATCACATCGTCGCGGAATCCACGGCACAACTGCGTGCCGAGGCTGATCAGGTTGCTGCCGAACTCCGTGAATCCGTCGAACCGCTGGCCCAGAATCTGGCTGATCGCATGCTCGGCGTCAAGAATCGTCCCCGGTCCAGTGCCGGAAATCAGAGAGGACGGGGGACGCCCTGATGCCAACGACCGGCGTGCTCGCCGAAGGCTACAACATCACCTTCGACTGGCCCGTCTTCTTCAGTCAGCTATTCGGTTTCGTCGTTATCATCTGGCTTTTCGTGAAATACCTTCTCCCCTTCGTGAAGAAGACGATGAACAAGGCACAGGACACCATCAGGCGGCAGCTCGAAGAGAGCGAAGCGGCAGCGGAGCGTTTGACCGCGGCCAAAACCGCCTACGACAGCGCGGTCGCCGAGGCGCAGGCCGAACTCGAGCGCATGCGCGAGGAAGCCCGCGCCGACGCCGATCGCATCATTGCGCAGATGCGTGAGGCGGCTACCGCGGAGGTCGAACGTGTCCGCCGTGTCGGCCGCGATCAGATCCTGCAGTTCCGCAGGCAGATGATGCGCGATCTGGAGGCCGACCTGTCGGCCGCCATGCTCGCCCTCACCGAGGAAAAGGTGCGCGAGCAGGTCGGCACACCGCAGGCCCGATCCGAGAGCATCGAGCGTTTCCTCGACGATCTCGAAATGCTGGCCAATTCAGCTCCGGCCGCGCGGCAGCAGCCGCAGACCGGTGCGAACTGACACCAGCTCAGGCAGGTTCCCGGCCGGTCAGACAATAGGTCTGACCGGCCGGATCTGTCATGACCAGCCACCGGCTGCCCCGCTCGATCCGCCGCGCGCCCAGCGTTTCGTGCCAGTCGGCGGTGGCCTCGATATCGGTGCAGGCCAGATCCAGATGCGCGGCGGTGGGCCGGTCCTCGCCGAGCCGCTGCAGCAGTAGGTCGATCGGCACGCCCGGCCGGGCGGACAGGCGGGCGAATTCCGGCAGACTGCCGGGCCGCCAGGCCCAGCCGGTCAGATCGGCCCAGAAGCGCGCCTCGATGCCGTAGTCGGAGGCGCCGATATCCAGGCAGACCTGATCCAGTCGGCTGCGCCCGCCCGCCGGTCCGGTGACCGTGGGCGCGAGGGCGCCGGCGCCGTCGCGAAAAGGCGTGAAGCAGAAGGTCATTCCGTGCGGAGACCGCAGGACGGAGTAGCCGATGCGCTCGGTCAGAATGTAATCCCCGACCAGCGTGGCGCCGAGTCGTACCGCGCGCTCGGTGGCCTCCACGACATCGTCGACGTCGAGATCGAGGTGCACGCGCGATTCGCCGTCGATGGTCTGCATTTTCACGGTGGGCGCGCCGTAATCCGGTAGCAGCGTGACGAATTCGTCGTGCTCGCCCCGGGTGGGCGACAGTGTGGTGCCGGTGACCGTGGTCCAGAATTCGGCGCAGTCCCCGAATTGCGCCGCGGGGCGGTCGATGAAGGCCCAGAGCCACCGAATCATGCTGTCTCCCATTGTTCCCGCTTCCATTCTTCGCGAAAGGTCTTGCGATACGCCAGCGGCGGCACGCCCAGTTCGGAGCGCATGTGATGGCGCAGTGAGGCGGCGGTCCCCATGCCGGCGGCCCGCGCCACCTCGTCGATTGCCAGCCGGGTGGTCTCCAGTAGATGCCGGGCATGCCGCAGTCGCTGCTGCAGTACCCAGGCGCCGGGCGCCATACCGGTCTCGGCCTTGAAGCGCCGGGTGAAGGTGCGGACACTCATACAGGCGTGCGCGGCAAGGGAATTGAGGTCCAGCTCGCGGTCGAGATGGTGCAGTGCCCACATGCGGGTCGGCGCGGTGCCCTCGGCGCCCGGTTCGGGCATGGGCTGTTCGATGAACTGGGACTGGCCGCCCTCGCGCCACGGCGGCACCACGCAGTAGCGGGCCACGCGATTGGCGGCAGCGCTGCCGTGATCGGTGCGGATCAGATGCAGGCACAGATCGATGCCGGACGCGAGACCGGCTGCGGTCCAGACGTTTCCGTCCTCGACGAAGAGCAGGTTCTCATCCAGCAGCACAGCCGGATAGAGCGATCGGAACATCTCCGCGAACTGCCAGTGGGTGGTCGCGCGCCGTCCGTCCAGCAGGCCCGCCGCGCCGAGTACGAAGGCGCCGGTGCAGATCGAGACGATCCGCGCGTCCGGCCGGATCATGGCCAGTACCGGCGCCAGTTCCGGTGGCAGCACGCCCTGGGTGCGCGGTCCCGATATCCGGGTGCCGGGCACGATCACGGTATCCGCGCGGGCCAGTAGCTCCGGCCCGCATTCCGGAACGATGGTGAAACCCGTCGTGGTGGCGATACCGCGGGGATGTGCCCCGCAGACGTGCACCTCGTACAGCGGGTCTCCGGCATCGTCGACTGCCGAGCCGAGCACCATGGGCGGGATCGTCATATCGAATCCGACAACGGGTTCCAGCGCGAGCACCGCCACCAGATGAGGTGTGGGCATCGGATTCTCCCTCTCCACTACGTTGGCCAGATCTTGACGCATTGTGTCAGTCAGGCCACTCGTGCGCGAGTGCGAAGTCCGGCACGCTCGAACGGTGAGTGAACTGGGTACCGATCCCGTCATCGAATTGACCTCCCGCACAGCCGCTTCGCGGGACACCGCAGCAGCGGATGGAGCGGCGGCCGAGCCGCAGCAGGGTGATGTGGCCGAGCCGCCGTTCGACGGGACTGGCCAAGCGCCGCGGCAATCGGATAGTGCGGTGGCGCAACGGCCGCATGCCGGCGGGGCGTCGGGTCGGAGTGCCGACTTCGGAGCGGCACGGCCGGTGGAATCAGTACTCGGTGCGCCGAAACCGTCCTGGGGGATGGCAGGCGGCAGAGTGCATCCGGCGTGGATTGTCGCGGCTGTTGGATTCGTCGCGCTGATCGGCGCGGCCGCCTTCCGCTCGGTGCCCGGTGTGCTCATGGAGCCGCTGCACGACGAATTCGGCTGGTCGCACGGGACCATCGGTGCGGCGGTTTCGGTGAATGTGCTGCTCTACGGGCTGATTTCGCCGTTCGCGGCGGCGCTCATGGACAGGTTCGGGATTCGCCGGGTGGTGGCGAGCGCGCTGCTGCTCATTGCCGCGGGCAGCGGGCTCACCGTGTTCATGACGCAGCCGTGGCAGCTGGTGGCCACCTGGGGGCTGCTGGTGGGCATCGGTACCGGGTCCATGTCCATGCCGTTCGTCGCCACCATCACCGGCCGCTGGTTCGTGCGCCAGCGCGGGCTGGTGACCGGTGTGCTCACCGCCGCGGGTGCTGCCGGGCAACTGGTCTTCCTGCCGCTGATCGCGCGGCTCGCCGGCGATCACGGCTGGCGCACACCGGCTTTGCTGGTGGCGGGCGCCGCGCTGGTGGTGGTGCCGCTGGTGCTGCTGTTCATTCGCGACTTCCCGAGTGATGTGGGCGTCACCGCGTACGGCGCCGAGCCGGGCAGTGCGGTCGGTGTGCGCACCGCGCCCGTGGGCGGCGCCGGACGGGCGCTCAGCGTGTTGTTCACCGTGGTGCGCAAGCCCGTATTCTGGTTGCTGGCAGGCGGTTTCGCTATCTGCGGTGCATCCACCAATGGTTTGGTCGGCACGCATTTTGTCAGTGCCGCGCACGATCACGGTATGCCCGCCACCACGGCCGCCGGGCTGCTCGCGCTGGTCGGGCTGTTCGATGTGGCGGGGACCATTGCCTCGGGCTGGTTCACCGATCGGGTCGACTCGCGGTATCTGCTGGTGGCGTACTTCTCCCTGCGCGGGGTGTCGCTGCTGATCCTGCCCAATCTGTTCGGGCCCGATGTGCAGCCGAGCATGTGGGCATTCGTGGTCTTCTACGGCCTGGACTGGATCGCCACCGTGCCGCCCACGGTCGCCCTGTGCCGCGAGCACTTCGGTGCGGACGGACCGGTCGCCTTCGGCTGGGTCTTCGCCTCGCATCAGGTCGGTGCGGCGATCGCGGCCGTCGGCGCGGGCATCATCCGGGACGTGCAGGGCAGCTACACCCTGGCCTGGTACATCGCGGGCGGGCTGTGCGGATTCGCCGCGCTCATGTCGGCGAGTATCCGGCGTAAGCGGGTGGAGCCGTCAGCCGTCGATGGCATTGTGCGGGCGTGAGTCGAGGGCCTTCTGATTGCGCCGGCCGTCCCAGCGGCTGGGCTCGTCCTTGCTGCGCGGGGGCCGGTCATTGGCGCCGAGCACCGCGATCCACGGCAGCGGAATGGAGACGCCGATGATCAGCAGTGAGATGACCCAGTTGCCCCAGATGCTGTAGGCGACGGCGGAGAGCACCAGGCAGGGAATGCGGAAGGCCATGATGATCGTGTACCGGCGGACCCGATTGTGATGCTGCTGTTCCAGTGAGACCGCGGCCTCGGTGATCAGCGTGGGCTGTTCCTTCTCACCTCGGAAGAAGCCCGCGGGCTTGCGCTCCGGCATGGGATTCGAACCGGCTGGACGGAATTCGACCTCGGGGCGATCATCGCCGCCGCCGACGCCGGCGTCTGAATCCCCATCACGCTGCATACCTCGAGTCTTGCACTACCGCCCGTCGAATGCACATGTCGGTTGCCTCGCCCGCCAGGCCTGGCATCATGGAGTGCGTGAGCACAGACACCCTGGTACGTCCGGAGACGACCACAGACGAGTCGACGGACAACGACACCCCCAAATTCTTCCACTACGTGAAGAAGAACAAGATCGCCGAAAGCGCCGTCATGGGCACCTTCGTGCAGGCCCTGTGCGGCGAGGTCTTCCCGGTGACCCGCTCCGCCAAGCCCGGCTCCCCGGTCTGCGAGGAGTGCAAGCGTGTGTACGAAATGATGAAGAAGGACTAGTTCCGCTTCGTCGTCATCGGCTATCGAGGGTCGCTGGATACCCTCGATGCCGATTCTTTGCTGTCGCGAAGTTTCAGCGCGTGCCCGCCAAGGGTTCCCATGCGGCGATGGCGGCACTTGCATACCGCGGCACAGGTCCGCGAGGAATACCTGAACGTCTGCACCTACGCACCGGGCCGATCCCCGACTTCTCGGAAGCGCCCTACTCCTCGGCCCTGACCGACTCGCTGTACTTCACGGTGGCTCTCCCGGTGAACTGCGCCGCGCAAAGCTGGAGCCTAAACCGCAGTGGTCCAACACTTTTCGGTGTCCGCGAGAAACTGCTGTGAGGTCAGGTGTGGTGCAGGAGGGGGAGGAAGATCGTGTCGACGATTTCTTCGAGGACGTGGTCGGGGGCGGGGGCGAAGGTGGTGACGAATTCGTTGCGGAGTAGGTCGAAGGGGAGGGATTTGATGCGGTCGGTGAGGTGTTCGGGGGTGAGTTCGCCGCGGGCGGCGGCGCGGTCGAAGAGGACGTCTACGGCTTCCTGTCGGCCGGTGGCGAGGGGGTCGCGCAGATCGCTGGGGTTGATTCCGGTCTCCTGGTAGTAGCTGGCCAGCTGCACGCTCATGACGAGGAAGAGTTGGACGCGGGTGGCGTTGATCTCGCGCATGAGGGTGAGGACGTCGCCGCGCAGGCTGCCGGTGTCGGGGACGTCGAGGCGGGACTTGCGCAGGATGTGGGCGATCGTGGCCCGGATGAGTTCATTGCGATCGGCCCAGCGGCGGTAGAGAACGGAAGGGCTGGTGCCTGCGCGTTTGACGACGGCGTCCACGGTGAATCTGGCGTAGCCGTGATCGCTGAGCTCGTCCCAGGCCGCGTCGAGAAGCGCCTGCTCCAATTCGGCTCCGCGCCGTCGCTCGGGCATCGATGATTCTCCTTTAGAGAGGGTTGTCTATCTTATCGTAGCGCGGTACTGTGGCAGAAATAAGATAGACGTCTCTACCTTAAGGAGCCACGTGAACGCCCGCGCTGTCCCACCGCCACCTCTCCCCGCAGAGTCCGATCGCCTCGACCCGGCCCTGCGGCGCCTGACCTTCACCCTGATCATCGGCGCGCTCGCCGTCATCTTCGACACCACGATCATGAGCGTCGCCATCAACAGCCTCGCCGGGCAGATGCATGCCTCGCTCGGCACCATCCAGTGGGTGAGCACCGCTTATCTGCTGGCCCTGGCCGCCACCATGCCGGCGGTCGGATGGGCGCAGTCGGTCCTGGGCGGCAAACGCCTGTGGATCGCCGCCCTGGGAATGTTCTTCCTCGGGTCACTGCTGTGCGCTGCGGCCTGGAATGTCCCGAGCCTCATCGCTTTTCGCGTCGTTCAGGGCATCGGCGGCGGCATCATGATGGTGCTGATGACCACGCTGATCATGCAGGCCGCCAAGGACCGCAGCATCGGCAAGGTCATGTCACTGATCACCGTCCCCACCGCCTTGGGTCCGGTCCTCGGCCCGGTGCTGGGCGGCATCATTCTGCACCTGGGCGACTGGCGCTGGATCTTCCTGTTCAATGTGCCGTTCTGTGTCGTCGGCGGCTACCTGGCCCTGCGCAACCTCCCCGAGGACAGTCCCCGCCCCGGCTCCCGCCTGGATGTTGTTGGCATGCTGCTGCTTTCGCCCGGCATCGCCGCTGTCATCTTCGGCCTCACCCAGCTCGGTGGATCCGCTGGATTCGCGAGCCTCGAGGTAGCGCTGCCGCTGATCGCCGGGCTGGCCCTGCTCGCCGGATATGTCGGCTGGGCGCTGCGGCGCGGATCGGACGCCCTGATCAATATCCGGCTCTTCCGTCACCGCTCGCTCGCCGCGTCGTCGGCGCTGGTCTTCCTGACCGGCGGCGCGCTGTACGGAACCATGCTGCTGCTTCCGCTGTACTGGCAGCAGGTGCGTGGTGAGGACGCCCTCGGCGCGGCGCTGCTGCTCATCCCGCAGGGCCTGGGCACCCTCGTCTCCCGCTCGCTGGCGGGCCGGTACATGGATCGCTTCGGGGCGCGCCCGGTCGCCATCGTCGCCTTCGTCCTCACCTGCGCGGCCACCGTGCCGTTCTGCTTCGTCACCGCGAGTACGAGCGATATCGCCCTGATGGCAGTGCTTTTCGTGCGCGGCGCCGGATTGGGCGCGGCCATGATCACACTGATGGGCGGCGCCTTCGTCGGACTGCGGCCGGAGGAGATCCCGCAGGGTTCCAGCATCAGCCGCGTCGCCCAGCAGATCGGCGGCTCCGCGGGGACCGCTGTGCTCGCAATGATCCTGCAGCGCACCGCAGCCGGCGCCCACACTCCGGCGGCCCTGGCCTCGGGTTTCGGTCACGCCTTCTGGTGGGCTACCGCGTTCACGATCGCGGCTGTCCCGCTCTGCCTGCTGCTTCCGGGCCGAGCCGCCCTGCCGGCGCAGGACCGGACCGCCGCACCTGATGCGGAGCCCGTCGAAGTCTGAGATCGATGCCTTCGTGATATGACTGCTTTGTCATAAGTCCAGGTAGTAGCCCATGACAACTTCTCGGGAAGGTGACATCGTGACCTCGGACAAAGTCCTCTTCGGCCTGAACCTCGAGACCGGCGTCGACCAGGTGAGCGAGATCCTCAGCCACGCCCGCACCGCCGACGATGCGGGTCTGGATCTGGTCAGTATCTCCGACCACCCCTACTTCGCCGACCGCATCGACGCCTACGCCACGCTGGCGTTCGTTCTGGGTGCGACCCGGAATGTCACCGCGGCGACGATCATGACAAATCTGTTGAGCCGCCCGGCTCCGATTCTCGCCCGGACCGTCACGGGACTGTCGACGATCTCGGGTGGTCGTTTCGTGCTCGGAATCGGTGCCGGTGGCCTGTGGGATGAGATTGTCGCCCTTGGTGTTCCGCGTCTGTCGCCGGCGGACCGGGTGCGCGCGCTGGAGGAGGCGATCACCGTGGTGCGGGCCCTCTCCGGCGGTGGTGAACCGGTCACTTTCGACGGCGAGTTCTATCAGATCGCCGACCTGATGCCGGCGGCCGCACCGCCGCCACCGATCTGGGTCGGAGCGCTCGGCCCGAAGATGCTGGCGGTCACCGGCCGCCACGCGGACGGCTGGATACCGGGACACCTCGCAGATTGGCGCAGCCCGGAGGTCGCTCGGGCACGCCCGATCATCGACGAAGCGGCGGCATCGGCCGGGAGGAGTCCTGCTGATATCGCGACCATCTACAACGTGTCGGGTCGGATCGGCCGGGAAACACTGTCGCAGACCCGCGACGAGGACGGCCGCTGGCTCGGTGGCTCGGTCGCGCAGTGGGTGGAGGAATTGACCTTCGCCGTACACGAACACCGCGCCGCGGCCTTCGTCTATCTGCAGGCTCCGGGCGAAATCATCAGCGACACAATAGTGAACCTCTGGGCACATGAGGTCGTACCGGCGGTGCGCGAGGCAACCGCCGCACGCTGACACGCCACGCGTACCGGTGATGGCACCGGCGCGGAACCGGCAGCGCACATAATGCGCTCATGCATGTGATCGCCGCATGGTGTGGATTCCTGGGAGCGTGGGTGCTGGTCGCCGGCCCGATTTATCAGGGCGCGATCGAATTGGCCGAATTGGGAAGCAATACATCCGATATCAGGTCGCAGGCGAACACGATCGCCCATCCGCGCGTCTCGCCGTGGTGGTGGTTGCTGCCGCCGCGAACGAGTAGGCCGAGCCGAACCGGATGGCCGAATCGGGCTCCTGCGCAGCCGTTGTGGAGTAGTTTCGCAACACGTTCCAGTTTTGCCGGTGACTCGGGTGAAACGGTGTGGGCAGAAGGGCTGGCGTGGCGATGGCGGACTACATCATCATCGGATCCGGGAGTGCCGGGGCGATAATCGCTCGCCGGCTGGCCGATACCGGTGCCGACGTCACGCTGATCGAGGCGGGCCGGCGCGATAACACCCGGCTGGTGCGCAAGCCGGGCATGATCGGCCCGCTGCACAGCGTGCCGCAGCTGAAGAAGATGGTCGACTGGGGGCACTACACCGTCGAGCAGAAGCATGCGCTGGGCCGCACGATTCCGCAGACGCACGGCAAGGTGGTCGGCGGTTCGAGCTCGGTCAACGGCATGGTGTTCGTGCGCGGCAATCGGCGCAACTTCGACGATTGGTCCGCGGCGGGCAATACCGGCTGGTCGTACGACGAGGTGCTGCCGAGCTTCAAGAAGTTCGAATCCTTCGAGGACGGCGCGAACCGGTTCCGCGGTGATTCGGGTCCGATCAAGGTGATCCGCGCCCGTGACCTGCGGCCCGCGTCCGAGTCGTTCATGCAGGCGCTGGTCGAAACCACCGGCGCGGCAATCAATCCCGATTACAACGGCGCGGAGCAGGACGGCGTCTCGATCCTGCAGCAGAGCAACAGCAACGGCTTGCGCTACAGCACCGCGGTCGGATACCTCGACGATCGACCGAAAACCCTTACGGTACTGCCGAATACGCAGGTCGTGCGCATTCTGATCGAGAACGGCCGCGCCACCGGCGTGGAGTACCGGACCGCGCACGGCACCGAGGTGCTGCGTGCCGAGCGCGAAGTCATCGTCAGCGCAGGCACATTCGGCTCTCCGCAGCTGCTCATGCTCTCGGGCATCGGACCGGCCGACCATCTGCGCGCCTTCGGCATCGACGTCGTCGCCGATCTCCCGGTGGGCGACAATCTGCACGACCATCTGTTCGTGCCGATGTCCTTCGCCATGCCGACCGCCGTGAACCGTTCGGCGCCAGGGTATTTCGCCCGCGCCTTCATGCGGGAGTCCCTGCGCAACAACAGCACCTGGCTGGCCCGCAGCGTCTTCGAAGCGGTCGCGTTCCTGCGCACCCCGTATGCCGCGGAGGCGCCCGATCTGCAACTGCACGTGCTGCCGTGGGGCTATCCCGGCCCGAATCAGGACGCCCCGATCCGCCACACCCCCGATCCGCGCCGATCATTGACCGTCCTGGTCACCATGATCTACCCGCAGAGCCGCGGCACCCTGCGACTGACCTCGGCCGACCCCACCGCCGCGCCCGCCATCGACCCCAACTACCTCGCCGAGCAGCAGGACCTGAACACCCTGGTGCACGGCATGGAACTGACCCGGGAAATCATGGCCGCGAAATCGATCGCCGCCGACGTGGACGCTGAAATCTCCCCCGGCACCGAGTATCCCGGCCGCGCCGAGCTGGCCGCAGAGGTCCCGAACCGCGCCACCACCGTCTACCACCCCGTCGGCACCTGCCGCATGGGCGTGGACGAGCGTGCGGTGGTCGACCCCTTGCTGCGGGTGCGCGGAGTGGAGGGCCTGCGCGTCGCCGACGCCTCGATCATGCCCAGCATCGTCGGCGGCAATACCAACGCCGCCACCATGATGATCGGCGAACACGCTGCCTCGATCATCCTGGCCTGAACCACTTCCGCCGGTCACAGGGTGAATTGTGTTGTGCCGGTGACGGAAACGCCCGGATCGGCGTGGTATGCCGGGCCGGGCGCTGTCGTACTACGTCAGTTGATGGTGAAGCTGCCGGCCATCGGGGGAGTGTCGCTTGCTCCGGCGGCTACGGTGCCGATGGGATCGCCCGAGCAGTCGCCGCTGGCGTAGAAGGTGGCGTCCTGGTCGGTGGAGTTCGCCACCACAGTGCTGCTCTCGTCGGTCAGCTTGATCCGGACGCATCCGGTCGGATCGACGAGGACCCTGCCGTTCTCGACGAGCGTTCCGGTTGCCGCACCGGCGGTTCCGGGTGCGAGCACCGCGACCATTCCGGCCACTGCGGCGGCGCCCAGCAGTCCAGCAATGCGCAACTTCATTGAATCCTCCGTGGTGAATCTGCACCCGATGACTCCGGGCACCATGATCCCGGCAATCTATCGTGGCCCGGTGTGCCGCCGTGTATCCACGAGAATACGGTGGCGTTTCCGCGAGCTGTGAACTCAGGCGATGCCGTCCTTGAGGCTCTGCAGGCCGATGTCGACGAGGCGGGAGAGTTCCTGGACATTGAGATCGCCCCTGGCGAACCAGGTTTCGGTGGCGGTGAACATGACCGCGGCGACGCACTGGGCGGTGATGGAGATCTGATAGGCGTCATCGGAGTCGGGGGCGGCGCCGGTGCGGTCCAGAAGGAACTGGGCTATCTCGCGGGAGAATTCGGCCTGCACCGTTTTGATGTGCGACTGGACGAGGTCCTGCTCCAGATGGTTGCTGCGCAGGATGGCGATCTGGTGCAGTGCGGCGTCGTACGGGAAGGATTCGACGGCAATGCGGACCGAGGTGGTGACCGGTTCGCCGGGCGGGCGCAGGGACAGGGCCTGGCGGAACCAGTCCAGCCGGGCGTCGTAATCGGCGAACAGCACATGCTGCTTCGAGGGGAAGTGGCGGTAGAAGGTTCGTTCCGTCACGCCCGCGTCGGCGGCGATATCGGCGATCGTCGTCGCCTCCACGCCGTGTTCGAGGAAGCGCGCCAGCGCGGCATGCTGCAGCGTGGAGCGGGTGCGCTCGGCTTTGGAGGGTGACGGCGCGGCGGGCATAGACCGCATTCTAGGGTCCTACTTCGCCGCATCCAGCGCACGGTGCGCGGCGTTGTAGCCGGGGATGAACGAGACCGACGGACCACCGTGGCATCCGGCGCTGCCGAGGTAGAGCCCGGTGACGGGCAGGGGCAGGTCCCGGAAACCGGTCGGCCCGGGGCGGCCGGGGCCCATCTGCTCGGGGTGGACCAGGCCGTGGCAGTAGTCGCCGCCCGGAGCGCCGAACATCCGATCCATGTGTCGCGGGGTGAAGACAATTTGCCGGGCGATCAGGTCCTTGAAATTCGGTGCGAGGGTGCAGATTCGGGCTGTGACCCGCTGTGCCATCTCGGCCCTCAGCCGCGCGTAGTCCTCCCGCTGCCCCTCGATGGGGAACCAGAGCGCGAATGCGGAGGCAGCATGTTTGCCCGCGGGCGCGACCGAGGGATCGTGGACCGAGGGCAGTTGCAGGACTACCGCCGGGTCGTGGGGCACTGTGCCCCGCCGGCAATCCTCCCACTGCTGTTGCAGCTCTTCGGGAGTGCTGTAGAGGCCGATCGCCGACTGCATGGCCGGATCGTTGAGCACCTCATACGGCGCGGCGAACTCCGGGATGCCGTCGAGCGCGAAATGCAGTTGCAGATAGCTGCCGCGGTGGTCGGTGCGAGCGAATCGGGACAGCGTGTCCGCGGGCACCACCTCCGGATCCAGCAGCTGTCCGACGGTGAGATCCGGTGCGATACAGGACACTACGATCGGCGCGGTGACCTCGCCGCCGTCGCCGGTGCGCACCCCGGTCACCCGCTTTCCATCGGTGAGTATCCGAGTCACCGGGGTGCGCAACCGGACCTGTCCACCGGCTGTTTCGAATCTTTCCCGCAGATGTGTTGTCAACGCGCCGATTCCGCCCCGGATCTTGCGCATCAGGGTGCCGTCGCCCTCGGGCGTGGCCAGTCCGAACGCCAATGCCATTGCGGTGCCAGGTGTTTCAGGTCCGCGAAATGTCATGTTCAGCCCGAGGAAGGACATCATTCCGCGCAGCGCCCCGGTCTTGTCGCTGCGCGGTACATAGCGGTCGAGAACCTCCGACAGAGACCCGAACAGCATTTCGGAGATCGCCGCGCGTTCGAATTCGTTTATCGCGCAGGCGAACATCTCGTCGATGGTCTTCGGTTCCCGCCGGATCTCGAACCGGCCGAGTGCCCGGGCCGGAGCCTGCGCCCACGCCATCAGCCCGGCGAGCCCGGTCAGCACCTCGCTGCCGTGCACGGCGCTCACATGCTCGAGCAATGTCATCGGATCGGTGTAGTAGATGAACGGCGGGTCGCCTCTGCCGAGCGTCGACACCGACATGACCTCGAGCGGCACGGCGGGCACCGCATCGAGTGCCAGTTCGGCGCTGAGTTGCGCGGAGGTGGGGAATTGTTCGGATCCGGCGATCTCGAATCGATACCCGTCGATCAGCTCCACCGTGGAGGCCATTCCGCCCGAATAGTGGTTGGACTCGAGGCATATCGTCCGCAGTCCGGCGTGCTGCAGTATCGCCGCGGCCGCCAATCCGTTGTGCCCGGCCCCGATCACGATCGCGTCATAGTCCGACATAAGCCGAACGGTCCCACCGGATCAGAAAAATGTCAACAGTGACAAAACATCTGCCAAATCTGTCATGAGTGACACTTTCCGGCTCTAGAATCCGCCCATGTACGTTCTCAGCCTGCTCGTCCACGCGATTCTCGGGATCGCTGTCATCGCCTGGATCATCGGCGAGAACCGAGCGCTGTTCGTCTCGGTACCGGGGCGGCCGCGCATCAGCGCGGTCGAACTCGCCTACTGGGCAATTGGTGTGGCCTCGGTGGTACTGGGGTGGTACTTCAATATCCGCTTCGTGCTCGAGTACCACCACGCCGGCACGAATCCCCTCTGGGGGCCGGGCGCCAGCTGGGCGGAATACATCTATCTCATGTTCCCCAACTGGGCCGCCGACTCCGCATCCCAGGATTACGTCTTCCTCAATGTCCTGATTCTGCCGATCATGTCGATCGCGGGCGGCCTCCGTAAGGGCCTGCCCAAACCGTGGCTCTTCTTCGTCAGCAGCCTGTTCACCAGTGCTGCCTTCGGATTCGTGCTCTATCTGATCATCGCCGAACGGCAGCGGCGCGCCCGTCCGGCGCACACTGCGGTGTAGTGGAGTCAATTCCGCTCGCCCGCAGGGTATTTCCCCCGGCTCGAGCTGATCGCAACCGTTGACTCCGCCCGCGTCCGGCGGGATGGTGCAGGACATTCACGTCCGCACAGAAACGGGAGACGATGGCATCGAACCCACTGCATCTCGGCGTCGCGCTCGACGGAGCCGGCTGGCATCCGGCCGCCTGGCGGGAGCCGAATTCGCGGCCCGCCGAATTGTTCGGCCCCGGGTACTGGACGGATCTGGTCGCCACCGCGGAACGCGGCCTGCTCGATTTCGTGAGCATCGAGGACAGTCTGACCCTGCCCGGTGTGCCGCACACACCCTCCGATGACGCCGTCGACCGTGTCCGGGCCCGGATCGACGCGGGCCTGATCGCCGCGCGGGTGGCCCCGATCACCCGGCATATCGGGCTCATTCCGACGGTGACCGCGACGCATACCGAACCGTTCCATGTCTCCACCGCGATCGCCACCCTCGACTACACCTCGCGCGGCCGGGCGGGCTGGCAGGTGCGGGTATCGGGCACCGCCGAGGAGGCCGCGCACTTCGGGCGGCGCGAATTCAGAGAGCTCACCCCTGCCGAAATCGCGGAAGCGGTGGCCTCCGGGACGTTTCCGGGCCAGGTGCACGAGCTGTTCGACGAGGCCGCCGACGCCGTCGAGGTGGTCCGGCGACTGTGGGACAGCTGGGAGGACGATGCCGAGATCCGTGACGTGGGCGCCCGTCGCTTCATCGACCGCGACAAACTGCACCGCGCCGACTTCGAGGGCCGCTTCTTCAGCGTGCGCGGACCGTCCATCACACCGCGCCCGCCGCAGGGGCAGCCGGTGGTGACCGCCCTGGCGCACGCCCCGCTGATCTACGAATTCGCCGCCCGCGGTGCGGATCTGGTGTTCGTCACCCCGGGTCGTGCGAGCGGCCCCCGTGCCCTCGTGGACGAGGTCGCCGCCGCCGCGGCACGCGTCCACCGCGCCGGTGAACCGCTGCGCGTCTATGCCGATCTGGTGGTCTTCCTCGATACCGAGCAGGAGACCGGCCCGCAGCGCCTGGCACGCCTGAACGCACTCGCCGGAGCCGAATTCACCTCCGATGCGGCGATTTTCGCGGGCAGCGCCGAGGAGCTCGCCGATCTGCTCACCGCCTGGAGCGCGGAGGGCGCCGACGGATTCCGAGTGCGGCCCGGTGTGGCGGTCGATGATCTGGCCGCCCTCGCCGACCGTCTCGTCCCCGTTCTGCAAGACCGGGGCGTTTTCCGCACCGGCTATCCCGAGGGTTCGCTGCGCGCACTGCTCGGTCTGCCCTCCGACGTTCCCAACCGCTACGCGACTGCCTGAGCGAGGTCATCATGAGCACTCCCCGTAAGCAGGTCATCCTGGGTGCCTACCTCGGCGGCGTCAATCACCACACCGCCTGGTGGCATCCCGAGGCCGGCAGCCAAATCGATTTCAGCAGTTTCGAACACACCGCGAGAACCGCCGAGCGCGGCAAGTTCGACTTCTTCTTCCTCGCGGAAGGTCTCATCCTGCGTGAACGCGCGGGCCAGATCTTCGATCAGGATATTATCGGCCGCCCCGACACCTTCACCGTGCTGGCGTCGCTGGCGGCGGTCACCGAGCATCTCGGCCTGGCGGGCACCATCAATGCCACCTTCAACGAACCGTACGAGCTGGCCCGCCGGTTCGCGAGTCTGGATCATCTCTCCGGTGGCCGTGCCGCCTGGAATGTGGTGACGTCCTTCGATGCCTTCACCGGCCAGAACTTCCGGCGCGGCGGATTCCTCGATCCGGCCGACCGCTATGTGCGGGCCGAGGAGACGCTGAACGCCGTGCGCGCCCTGTGGGATTCGTGGGATGCCGAGGATGTGGTCGCCGACAAGGAGTCCGGCCGGTTCCTGGCGCGCCCGGATGCCGGGGCATTCGCCTTCCATGGCAATCAGTTCGACATTTCCGGTCGCTTCACCGTGCCGCGCAGCCCGCAGGGCCGGCCCGTGGTGCTGCAAGCCGGTGTCTCACCCCAGGGCCGCGCCTTCGCCGCCGCCAATGCCGATGCCATCTTCTCCCCGTACGGCAAGCTGCCGGAGGCGGCGGATTTCTACCGCGATATCAAGGCGCGGGCGGTGGCGGCGGGACGTGCGGCCGATGACATCAAGATCCTGCCCTCGGCGAGTTTCGTGCTCGGCGATACCGAGGCCGACGCGATCGAGAAGTACCACGCTATTCGCAATGAGCAGGTCACCGGCCAGACCGCGCTGATCCTGCTGGAGCAGATCTGGAACCGCGATCTGTCCGGTTACGACCCGGAGGGCCCGGTCCCCGATATCGATCCGGATCCCGAGGCCGCGCCGATCATTCAGGGCCGCGCCTTCGTGCACCAGGATCGTTTCGGCACGGCCAAGCGTCTGCGCGAGGTCGCCGAGGCCAAGAAGCTCACCCTGCGCGAGGTGGTGATCGATCAGTTCGAACGCGGCCCCCTGATCGGCACGCCCGCCCAGGTCGCCGAGCAGATCGATACCTTCGTCCAGAACGACGGCTCGGACGGTTTCATCATCGGATCCCACCTGGTGCCTTCGGGTCTCGACGAATTCGTCGACACGGTGGTGCCGCTCCTGCAGGACCGTGGTGCGCTGCGCGCCGACTACGCCGGGACCACACTGCGCGACAACCTCGGCCTGCCGACGGTGCGGTCCGCGGTGTCGAACGCGAAAGGCCTGTGATGACAGCGCGATTGCCGATCCTCGATATCTCACGCTTTCGCGGTAGCGACACGGAGCGGGCCGCCTTCCTCGACGAGTTGCGGTATGCCGCACATGAAGTCGGCTTCTTCTATGTGGTCGGGCATGGTGTCCCGGAGGCATTGACCTCCGGAATCTTCGAGGTGGCGCGGGAGTTCTTCGCGCTGCCGCCGCAGCAGCGCCTCGAGATCGAGAATATCCACTCCCCGCAATTCCGCGGATACACCTCGACCGGGCACGAATACACCGCGGGCGCACCGGATCGGCGGGAGCAGATCGATATCGGGCCCGAGCGGGAGGCCGTCACCCCGACGGCCGGGGATCCCGTCTGGCGGCGGTTGATCGGCCCGAACCAGTGGCCGTCGGCGCTGCCGCAGCTGCGGCAGGTCACGCTGGACTGGCAGGCGGAAGCACTCCGGGTGAGCCGGGAGGTATTGCGCGCCTTGGCTGTTGCGCTGGGTCAGGACGAGGGCTACTTCGACGCCTGGTTCGATGCGGAAGCCTCCACGCACGTGAAGATCATCCACTATCCCGGTCAGGACTCCGCGGGTTCCGACCAGGGCGTGGGCGCCCACAAGGATTACGGCTATCTGGCGCTGCTGCAGCAGGACGAGGTCGGCGGTCTGCAGGTGCAGGGCCCCGGCGGCTGGATCGATGCGGAGCCGGTGCCGGGCAGCTTCGTGTTCAATATCGGCGAGATGCTGGAGATCGCGACCCAGGGATATCTGATCGCGACCAGGCACCGGGTCGTGAGCCCGCCCGCCGGGGTGGACCGCTATTCGGTGCCGTTCTTCCTGGGGCCGCGACTGGACGCGGTGGTCGAACCGCTGGTGCTCCCGGCGGAGCTGGCCGCGCAGGCGCGCGGGGTGAGCGCGGACGCCGACAATCCGCTGCTGGCGCAATTCGGTGAGAACGCCGTAATCGGCTGGCTCCGTTCGCATCCCAAGGTTGCCGAGAAATGGTGGTCCGACGTTCTGGAGGCTCGGTCATGAGCCGGGACTGGTCCTTCGACACCCGGCAGATCCACGCCGGCGCCCAGCCCGATCCGGTCACCGGTGCGCGCGCCGTGCCGATCTACCAGACCACCTCGTACACGTTCGACAGTGCCGGGCACGCCGACGATGCATTCGCCCTGCGCGACTTGGAAACTCACGTCTACACGCGGGTGTCGAATCCGACCACCGCGGTCGTGGAGGAGCGGCTGGCCGACCTCGAGGGCGGGGTGGCGGCGGTAGCGGTGGCCAGCGGTCAGGCGGCCGCCTCGCTGGCGCTGTTCACCCTGGCCCGCGCGGGTGATCATATTGTCGCTGCCGCAACACTTTACGGCGGAACCTACAACCTGCTCGCGTACACCTTCGCGGAGCACGGCATCACGGTCGACTTCGTGACCGATCCGGACGATCTGGGCCAGTGGCGGGCCGCGATCCGCCCGAATACCAAGGCGCTCTTCGCCGAAACCCTCGGCAATCCGCGCGGCAATGTGCTCGATACCGCCGCGGTGGCGGAGGTGGCGCATGCCGCGGGCGTACCGCTGGTGGTGGACAACACCGTGCTGACGCCGTACCTGCTGCGGCCGCTCGAGCACGGCGCCGACATCGTGGTGCATTCGACCACCAAATTCCTGTCCGGGCACGGCACCGCGATCGGCGGAGCCGTCATCGACGGCGGCCGGTTCGACTTCGGTGCTGATCCGGAGCGTTGGCCGCAGTTCAACACCCCCGATCCCAGCTACAACGGGCTCGTATTCGCCGAGAAGTTCGGTGAACTCGCCTACGCGATCCGCTTGCGCACCAGGTTGTTACGCGATCTCGGTCCGGCGGTCTCCCCGTTCAACAGCTTCCTGCTGCTGCACGGAGTGGAGACCCTCTCACTGCGCGTCGCGCGGCATTCGGCCAATGCCCTGGCCCTGGCCGAATGGCTGTCCGATCGTCCGGAGGTCGCCCGTGTGCACTATGCGGGCCTGCCCTCGAGTCCCTGGCATGATGCGGCGAAACGGTATCTCCCACTGGGCGCGGGCGGCGTGCTGGCCTTCGAACTGACCGGCGGCCACGATGCCGGGCGCGGTCTGGTCGACCGGCTCGGGCTCTTCAGCCATCTGGCCAATATCGGTGATGTGCGCAGCCTGGTCATTCATCCGGCGTCGACCACGCACGCGCAGCTCGATCCGCAGCAGCAGCTCGACAGCGGTGTGACGCCCGGTCTGGTCCGGCTGTCGGCCGGACTCGAGGCGGTCGCCGATCTGATCGCGGATCTGGAAGCAGGACTCCATGGCTGAATTCGACGGCGTGGCAGGCACTGTCCACTACGACCGGTGGGTGCCGCCGAATCCGCGGGCGCTGGTCGTGTTCTTCCACGGCCTGGGTGAACACATCGGCAGTTACGAGCCCTTCGTGGCGGCCCTGAACGCCGCCGGGTTCGCGGTGTGGGCCGGTGATCATGCCGGGCACGGTCGCAGTGCCGGTGTGCGCGTGCTGATCTCGTCGGTCGACGCGCTCGTCGATGATGCCGCGACGCTGGTGGATCTGGCCCGGCAGGCGCATCCGGAACTGCCGCTGTTCCTGGCCGGGCATTCGCTCGGTTCGCTCGTCAGTGCACTGTTGATCGCCGAACGGGGTGTTCCCGCACAGGCATTGGTGCTGGCGGGCTCCTCGCTGGTCCCCGCACCGGAGGCCCGCAATGCCCTCGCCGAATTACTCGCCGCGGGTATCGATCCCTGGGATCTGCGCCGCGATCCCCTCGAGATGACCCGGCACGAGGGGTATGCGCGGCAGATCCGCGAGGATCCGCTGACCTGGCAGGGCGGCCTGCGCCTGGAAACCCTCGGCGCACTGGTCGAAACGGCGGCGCGACTGCCCGCGGTGCTGGAAAAGCTGCACCTGCCAGTACTGTTCGTGCACGGCGCCGAGGACGATATGGCTCCGGCCGCAGGCGTGCTCCGGGCGGCGCAGCTGCTGCCCGCGGCCCGCGCCGAGATCTTCCCGCACGATCGGCACAACATTCTCAATGAGCTCGATCGCGAGGACGTGTACCGCGTCATCGTGAATTTTGTCGCTGCGCAGCTATAGATTCCCGAGGACGAGGGTGACACTCCTGAATTCAGCATGGGCACATCGTGTTCCGGTGGCCCTGGCGGCGCTGGCCGTACTCTGCACCGCCGCCTGCGGCACCGGCGCGGATACCGCCGCGCCCGCCGGTCTGCAGACCACACAGGCCGCGACGCCGCCCGATGACAAGCTCGATACCGATGCTACGGTGACTGTGCGGCTGACCCTGGAGCCCACCAGCCTCGATACCTTCGGCACCTCGGGTGCGGCGCTGGATCAATTGCTGCTGGACAATGTCTATCAGGGGTTGGTGAGCATCGACACCGCCGCCGGGGACAAGATCGTTCCGGCACTGGCCTCCTCGTGGGAGCAGTCACCGGACGGGCTGGCCTACACCTTCCATCTGGTGGCCGGTGCGAAATTCCACGACGGCACGCCGCTGACCGCCGCCGACGCGGTGTGGTCGCTGCAGCAGCAGATCGCGCCCGGCTCGAAATCGATCAAGGCGGCGGCCTTCACGTCGATCGCCGATGTCTTGGCTCCGGATCCGGCCACGGTGCGGATCACCTTGAAGCAGCGCGACACCCTGCTGCTGTGGAACCTCACCCAGCGTGGCGGCATCGTCTACAAGCAGGGCACCGACTTCGCCGGGCTCGGCGGCGCCGAGAACGGCTCCGGGCCGTTCACGCTCGCACAGTGGAATCGCGGATCGTCGATCACCTTGGCGCGCAACGGCTCCTACTGGGGCGCGAAGCCCAAGGTCGCCAAGGTGGTCTTCACCTATATCAAGGATCCCAACTCCGCCAACAATGCCGAGGTGACCGGCCAGACCGACATTCAGGTCGCGGCCGATCCGACACTGCTGCAACCGTTCACGGGCAATGACAAATTCACCGTGCTGCGTGGCAGCACCACCGATAAGTTCACCCTGGCCTTCAACGGCGCCCGTGCGCCGTTCACCAATCCCGATGTGCGCCATGCGATCCGGCAGGCGATCGATCGGCAGGGCGCGATCCAGGCGTACGGGGCGGGTGTCGCGATCGGCAGCAATGTGCCGCCGCAGGACCCCTGGTACGAGGATCTCACCGGAATCGACGCCTACAACCCGGACAATGCCAAGAAGCTCCTGGCCGCAGCGGGATTCGCGGACGGACTGGCGCTGACCCTGGATGTGCCCAATATCTATCCCACCACCATCACCGATCTGCTGGTGTCGGATCTGAAGAAGGTCGGCATCACGCTCACGGTACGTCAGGTGGAATTCCAAACCTGGCTGTCGAAGGTGTACACCAGCAAGGACTTCCAGCTCAGCCTGGTCGACCACGCCGAGGCCCGGGACCTGGACAACTACACGAAACCCACCTACTACTTCGGCTACGCCAACCCGCAGGTGCAGCAGTGGTACACCCAGGCCCGCACCGCCGCCTCCGACGCCGACCGTGACGCGCTGCTGAAAAACGTTGCCCGGCAGATCTCCCAGGACGCCGCCGCCGATTGGCTGTTCCTGGTGCAGGCCACCACCGTGCTGCGCGATGGGGTGTACGGCGTACCGCAGGACGAGACGAGCAACCGTTTCAATCTGAGCACCCTCGCGGTCGGTAAGCAGGGGTGACGCGGCGGTGACCTGGTACATCGTGCGTCGCCTCGGGCTGCTCGCGATCTCGCTGGCCGCCGGCAGCGTGGTGGTGTTCGCGCTGTTGCGGCTGCTGCCCGGCGATGTGGCGACCACCATTGCGGGCACGCAGGCCAGTCCGGCGCAAATCGCCGCCATCCGTGCCGATTTGGGTCTGGACCGGTCATTGCCCGCGCAGTATCTGTCCTGGATCGGTGGGGTCCTGCACGGCGATTTCGGGCATTCGCAGCTCAATGGCACCGCGGTGAGCGTCGAACTGAACCGCAAACTCGAGGTGACGCTGCCGCTGGCGGCGGGGTCGATGGCGGTCGCACTGCTCGTGGCGGTGCCGCTGGGGACCTGGGCCGCCACGCGCAGCCGGACGGTCGCGGGTGGCGCACTGAATGCGCTGTCGCAGTTCGGTATTGCGATTCCTGGTCTCTGGCTGGCACTCCTGCTGGTGTGGTTGTTCGCCGTGCAACTGAGTTGGCTTCCCGCACAGGGCTTTCCGGTGGACGGCTGGGATCGTCCGGGACCGGCGATCCGGTCCCTGGTGCTGCCGTGCCTGGCACTGGGACTCACAGAGGGTGCCGTGCTGCTGCGATTCGTGCGCTCGGCGGTACTCGGTGTACTGCATTCCGACTTCCTGCGGACCGCACGGGCGACGGGGCTGACCCGCACCCAGGCCCTGCTGCGGCACGGTTTTCGCAATGCGGCCCTGCCGGTGGTCTCGATTCTCGGGTTGCAATTGGCGGCGCTGCTGGTCGGTGCGGTCGTGATCGAACAGGTCTTCACCCTGCCCGGTGTCGGCAGCATGCTCGTGACCGATATCGGCAATCGCGATCTGGTGAAGGTGCAGGGCGAGCTGCTGATCCTCGTCGGCGCGGTGCTCACCCTCGGATTCCTCGTCGATATCGCGCACCGAATCATCGACCCGCGCATAGGGAGCACGGTATGAGGCGCGCGGCGCGACGGTGGCGCACGCTGCGGACGGTCGCGGCGGCGGTGGTGCGTCGCCCGGCGGGGGCCTTCGGAGTCGCGGTGGCCTCGGTGCTGGTGTTCGCGGCGGTGGTGTCGGTGTGGTGGACCCCGTTCGATCCGCAGGCCACCGATCTGCACGCCGCCTGGCTGCTGCCGTTTCAGCGCGGGCATCTGCTCGGCACCGACCGGGTCGGCCACGACCAGTTCAGTCAGCTGCTGGCCGGCAGTCGCGAAACCCTCATCGCCGCAGTGGGATCGGCCTTCCTGGCCGCCGTACTGGGAATTCTGCTCGCGGTGACGGCGGTGCTGTCACCACGGCCGGTGGGCGCGGTGGTGGTCCAGGCGATCGACCTGATGATCGCCTTTCCCGGACTGCTCCTGGCCATGGTGCTGGCGGCGGTATACGGCGGTTCGCTCGCGACCGTGGTGGTGGCGGTCGGCATCAGCGCCGGTGTCGGGGTCGCCCGGGTGTCGCGCGCTGAGATCGCGCGGGTGCTGAGCCAGGAGTACGTGCTCGCCGCGCGGGCCGCCGGCGCCTCGACCGGGCGGATCGTGCGAAAACACCTGCTGCCCAATATCGCACCCACCCTGATCGTCCAGCTGTCGCTGGTCATGGCGCTCGCGGTGCTGGCCGAGGCGACGCTGACCTATCTCGGCTACGGCAGTTCCCCGTCCACCCCCTCGTGGGGCGGACTGCTGCACACCCAGCAGGACTACATCCGGGTGCGGCCGCTGCTGGTCATCTGGCCCGGCCTGGCCGTAGCGCTCACCGTGCTCGGCTTCAATCTGCTCGGTGATGCCCTGCGCGACGGCACCGACCCACGTTTGCGCAGTGGGGTGAAAACATGACGCTGCTCGAAATCGATGATCTCACTGTGCGTTTCGGGGAGACAACAGTGCTGGACGGTATCGGATTCGCCCTGGACGCGGGGGAGCGGCTCGGGCTCATCGGCGCCTCGGGCTCCGGGAAATCGCTGACCGCACTGGCGATCCTGGGCCTGCTCCCGCAGGAAGCGCAGGTGCGCGGCAGCATTCGGCTCGACGGCGTCGAACTGCTCGGTCGCGGTGACCGTGAGCTGTCTCGTATTCGCGGCAATCGAATCGCCATGGTGTTCCAGGAACCGCTGTCGGCGTTGAATCCGCTGATGCGCGTGGGCAGGCAGATCGGCGGACCACTGCGCCTGCATCGCGGACTGTCCCGCGCACAGGCGCTGGCGGAGGCGATCTCACTCGCCGAGAAGGTCGGCCTGCCGGATCCGGAGAATCTGGTCCGCGCCTACCCGCACCAATTGTCCGGCGGCCAGCGGCAGCGGGTCGGCATCGCCATGGCGGTGGCGTCCCGTCCCGGGCTGCTGCTCGCCGACGAGCCCACCACCGCGCTGGATGTGACCGTGCAGGCCGAAATCCTCGGTCTGCTGGACGATCTCGTCACCGAACAGGGCACGGCACTGCTCTTCGTGACCCATGATCTGGCGGTGCTCGCCCAGGTGGTGAGCCGGGTGCTGGTCATGGGGGAGGGCCGGGTGCTGGAATCGGGCACTCTGGAGGCCGTTCTGAGCGCGCCCGCACACCCCTACACCCGAAACCTGCTCGACCTGGCCCGTGCCGCATCCTTCCGCCGCGCCCCCGAGGCTGCCCGATGACGATCACCGAAACCGGTGCCACCACTGCGCTTTTAGAGGCGACCGGCCTCGATCGCTCCTTCCGGCTGCCCCGCCGCGCACTATGGCATCCGGCGCCGATCCGGCATGCGGTGCGTGCGGTGGATCTGTCCCTGGCCGAAGGCGCCAGGCTCGGCATTGTCGGCGAATCCGGTTCCGGCAAGTCGACACTGCTACGCCTCCTGCTCGCCCTGGACCGCCCCGACAGCGGAACGGTCCGCTATCGCGGCCGTCCGGTGACGGGCCGCGACCTGCTCTGGTTCCGCCGCGAAGTACAGGTGGTCCTACAGGATCCGATGAGCTCCCTCGATCCCCGCGGCATTGTGCGCGACTCCATCGCCGAACCTCTGGAATGCCTGCGTATTCCGGGAGATCACGACAACCGCGTCGCCGAACTCCTCCTCGCGGTCGGCCTGGAACCCGATGCGGCACACCGTTATCCGCACGAGTTCTCCGGCGGCCAGCGTCAGCGCATCGCCATCGCCCGCGCACTCGCTCCCCGGCCCCGGGTCCTCGTCGCCGACGAACCCTTCTCCGCCCTGGACGCCACGGTCCGCGGCCAGATCATCGATACGGTCCGAGACCTGGTGTCCCGCTTCGGACTCTCCCTGATCCTGGTCTCGCACGATATCGGCGTCGTACAGCAGCTCTGCGAGGAAATCCTGGTACTGAAGGACGGAGCGGTCGTCGAACAGGGCGCGACCGAACGCGTCCTCACCGCACCGCAGCACCCCTACACCCGGAACCTGCTCGACGCGGTTCCCGTACTGCCACCGGTCATCCGAGACTGACCGGCGCGAATTCGACAGGAGAACTTCATGGCCGACACATCGGTCGCACTGGTCACCGGCGGCTCCCGGGGCATCGGGCGGGCGATCGCCACGCGACTCGCGGTGAACGGGGCGCAGGTCGTCGTCAACTATCGCGACAATGCCGACGCGGCACGGGAAGTGGTGGCGGATATCGAAGCCGTCGGCGGTCGCGCGGCGGCCGTTCGCGCCGATATCACCGATGCGGATCAGCTGCGATCGGTGTTCGACTTCGCCGCGGAAACCTTTGGCGGGCTGGACATCCTGGTCGCCAATGCCGGTATCGCGCGCTTCGCCCCGCTGGCCGAGGCCACCGACGACGACTTCGACACCCTGTTCCGGGCCAATACCCGCGCGACCTTCCTCGCGCTGCGCGAAGCCACGCACCGATTGCGCGACGGCGGCAGAATCATCGTGATCTCGAGCGGGGCCACGGTCACCTCCCGGCCCGGTACGGCGCTCTACGCGGCGAGCAAGGCGGCGGTCGAACAACTCGCGCGGGTGGCCGCGCGTGAACTCGGACCGCGCGGCATCACGGTCAACAGCGTCCTGCCCGGCGCCACCCGGACGGACGCCCTCGAAACTCAGGTCAGCGCAGCGGCTTTGGCGCAGGCTGCGGAGCAGATCCCCCTGGGCCGGCTGGGGCTCCCCGACGATATCGCCGCCATAGTGGGATTCCTGGCCTCGGCGGAGGGCGGCTGGATCACCGGCCAGACGATCCACGCCGGCGGGCTGTTCTGAAGCGGGCCACGATCGTGCGCCAGGAACCGGCCACCGTCGTCAGCGGAGACCGGCGAAGAGGTCGGTTTCCAGCGCGGGGGCGGATTCGACGCGATTGAAGTGGCGCACGAAACTCTCGGTCGCGAAGACCATCTGCTGGATGTCTTCGGGCAGGCGCAGGAAGGGCATGCTGTCGCCCTGGCTGCCGTGGGCTTCGAGCGCCTTGACCTTGCGCCGGACGTAGGGGGCGACGTCCACCACGGCGGTGATCTGGTCCATCGGGGTGCCGAAATCCTCCGGCGGCTCGAAATCGCCCATGTCCTGACCGCTGGCCTTGAAGGCCTCGAACATCTCGCGGGCGCTCTCGCGCGGGATCGCGGTGTAGTACAGCTTCTCCGGGATGCCCGAGGATTCCGCCGCCGCCAGGGCGATGCGGTTGGCCTGGATATGGTCGGGGTGGCCGTAGTTCCCGTTCTCGTCGTAGGTGACGACGACCTGTGGCCGGTACTGCCGCATGAGCGCGTCGAGCCGGGCCGCCGCCTGCTCGACCGGGGTGTTCCAGAAGGCTTCGGCATCCTGATTGCCGTCCCAGCCGTCCATGCCCGAGTCGCGATAGCCGAGCAGTTCGACGTGTTCGATGCCCAGGATCGCCGCCGATTCGCGGAGTTCGGCGAGCCGCAGCGCCCGTACCGCGTCCGGATCGTGGCCCGGCTGACCGGGTTTGATGCCGCCGGGTCCGTCGCCCTGCTCGCCGTTCGTACAGGTCACCAGGACGGTGCGAATGCCTTCGGCGGCATAGCGCGCGAAAAGGCCACCGGTGCTGATGACTTCGTCGTCGGGATGCGCGTGTACAGCCATGATGGTCAGTTGGTCAGCCATGAGTCCCCGTGGGTCGATGCGGTGGTTTCGGTTCCACTGTAGGAAGCGCCGCGGTCGCCCGTTTATGCCTGCGCGCCTCGATCCAGGCGCGGACCTGGGTGATCCGGGTGGCGCGCGCGGGCCAGAACTCCTGAATGCTGGCATTGAACTCGGCGCCGAGGATCACCGCGAAGCCGAGGAAGAACGTGAACAGCAGGAAGGCGATCGGCGTGGCCAGCGCACCGTAGGTGACACCCGTCCGGGTGACCCAGGCCAGATATCGCCGCAGTCCCTCGCTGGCGGCCATGAAGAACACGCCGGCGACCAGTGCGCCGCCGAAGAGCCGGTGCCAGGGCAGCGTGCGGTGCAGGGCCAGCTTGTACAGCGTGGTCAGGCCGATGATCAGCAGTAGTCCGGCGCCCGGGTAGTAGAAGGTGTCGATCAGCCGCAGGCCCGGCTCTTTCCAGCCGCGCGGCAGCACCCGGCCGATGAGCGACGGGCCCAGCGCGACCACCGGCAGGATCAGCACCGCGGCGATGAGGAATTGCACGTACAGCCACAGCGCGAAGATGCGCTGCCAGACCGGGTGTCGCGCATTGGCCTGACCGTGCGCGGCGGTGATCGCGTCCACGAACGTCGCCATGGCGGATGATCCTGCCCACAGTGAGAGCACGAACCCCACCGACACCACGCCGCCGTGCCCGCGCTTGAGCACATCGCTGGTGGTCGGTTCGATCAGATCGTCGACCACGCTCGAACTGAACAGGTTGCGGCTGAAGGTGATGATCTTGCCCTCGACGATGTCGACGGTGTCCGGACCGAACCAGTGACCGACGTAGCCGAGCGAGCCGAGCAGCCCCAGCAGCAGCGGTGCCAGCGACAATGTCTGCCAGAACGCGGCGGCGGCGGATTTGTTGAAGATCGAATCGCCCCACGCTTTGACCGCCACGTGCACGATGAGCTCGCGAATGCGGCCCCAGCGTGTGACGACGACCACGTCGGTCCCGGGCGGCGCGGACACGTCGGCGTGTTGCGGGGGATTTTCGTGCTCGTTCATGGTGGCTACAGCATCGCTCACCAGCGTTTCAAATGGGCGGGGACCGGCGATGTGTCGTGCGGCACTAGTTGGTGCTGTGTCGAATTGGTGTGTTGTCGGTCGGCATCGCTAATCTCTACCAAGTGACTTCGGGTGGTGGCGGTTCATTACGTGCTTGGCAGCGCAGGGCTCTCACCAAATATCTGACGAGCAAGCCTCGCGATTTTCTTGCGGTTGCCACCCCTGGCGCCGGTAAGACGACTTTCGCGTTGCGTGTGGCGGCGGAATTGCTGGCCGACCGCACCATCGATCAGGTGACGGTCGTCGCGCCGACCGAGCACCTCAAGCATCAGTGGTCCGGGTCGGCGGCGCGGGTGGGCATTCAGCTCGACTCCAACTTCTCCAATTCGACCGGCTCGACCTCCTCGGACTACCACGGTGTGGTGGTGACCTATGCGCAGGTGGCCTCGCATCCGTTCAAGCATCGGGTGCGCACCACGAACCGGCGCACGCTGGTGATCATGGACGAGGTCCACCACGCCGGTGATGCGAAGAGCTGGGGTGAGGCGGTCGAGGAGGCCTTCGGGGATGCGACCCGAAGACTCTCGCTGACCGGTACGCCCTTCCGCAGCGACGATTCCAAGATTCCGTTCATCACCTATGAGGCCGATGAATCCGGATTCGAGAAGTCGCGCGCCGATCACACCTACGGTTACTCCGAGGCGCTCGCCGACGGCGTGGTGCGGCCCGTGGTCTTCCTCGCCTACTCCGGTGAGGCGCACTGGCGTGACAGCGCCGGCGACGAGTACTCCGCCCGCCTGGGTGAGCCGCTCAGCGCCGAACACACCGCTCGGGCCTGGCGCACCGCCCTGGACCCCGCGGGCGACTGGATGTCGAAGGTGCTCATTGCCGCCGACACCCGGCTGCGACAGCTGCGCGCCACCGGTATGCCCGATGCGGGCGGCCTGGTCATCGCCACCGATCAGGACAAGGCGCGCGATTACGCCGAACTGCTGGAACATATTTCGGGGACCAAGCCGACCATCGTGCTCTCCGATGATCCGGCCTCCTCGAGCCGGATCGGCGAGTTCAGCGGCAATACCGATCCGTGGATGGTCGCGGTGCGCATGGTGTCCGAGGGCGTCGACGTCCCGCGCCTCGCGGTCGGCGTGTACGCCACCAGCGCCTCGACCCCGCTGTACTTCGCGCAGGCCATCGGACGTTTTGTGCGCGCCCGCAAGACGGGGGAGACCGCCAGCGTCTTCGTGCCGTCGGTGCCGGTGCTGCTGGACCTGGCCGCGCAGCTGGAGGTGCAGCGCGACCACGTCATCGGTAAGCCGCACCGGGAGAAGAGCGATCTCGACGACGAACTGCTGATCGACGCCAATAAGCAGAAGGACGAGCCGGGCGAGGAGGAGAAGAAGTTCATCGCCCTGGCCGCCGACGCCGAGCTCGATCAGGTCATCTACGACGGCGACTCCTTCGGCACCGCCACCTTCTCCGGCAGCGACGAGGAAGCCGACTACCTCGGTATTCCGGGCCTCCTCGACGCCGACCAGATGCGCGCCCTGCTCAACGACCGCCAATCCCGCCAGCTCCAGGACCGCAGTGCCGCAGCCGAATCCGGCCGCCCCCTGCTCACCAATGCCGCCTCCGCCGAGCGCACCGCCACCTCCGACCGCCTCGGCGAACTCCGCCGCGAACTCAACAGCCTGGTCGCCATGCACCACCACCGCACCGGCAAGGCCCACGGCGTCATCCACGGCGAGCTACGAAGAGAGTGCGGTGGCCCGCCCACCGCCCTCGCCACCGCCGACCAGCTCACCGAACGCATAGCGGCCCTGCGCCGCATGTAGAGCAGTCACGACGCGATCACCAGATCGATATGGACCGGGTCGCCATCAGCCAGCCCCTCGGCGATCCGGACCGGCTTCTTCATCGGCAGTACATATGTGGCGCGCTTGCCATCTGGAAAAATGGATGTGGACCAGTGGCTGCCGCCGACGGTGACCTTGACCCGCAGCGAGCCGAAGCCACCTGCCAGTGCGCCGTACATCGCTTCGATCTCGTCGGATACCGCCTCGGGCAGGCTGACGAAATACCACGAGGCGCGCGCCTCCCATTTCCAGAGCTCGCTGGTGAAGGAGTACTGCGCGTTCGCCATTCGCCAACGGTATCGGGCCCGACCGACAGCCTGTGCCGACGCGCGCTTCAGTTGCTCACCGGCAGAGCATCCTTCGCCACCACGGTCGAGCCGGGTTGCGTTCGGCGGGGGAGTTGATGCCGGGGTGCGCGCGGCCCGTGCCTTATCGCGGTCGGTTCGCCAGGTGGCGACCACATCGTCCGTTCGCAGCGGCGTGATCGGTACTTGAGGCCCGATCGGATTTCGCATGCAGGCCGGGCGGCTTACGCTCGGTCACACTGTCCAGGGTAACGGCGTGCGGCGGTGTGGGTTCAGCGGGCGAAGTAGCGGCCGGGGGAGACGCCCACCTCGCGGCGGAAGGCGGCGACGTAGGCGCTGGGGGTGGCGTAGCCGACGCGGGCGGCAATGCGGGCCAGCGGCATGCCAGCGGCCAGATGGGGGAGTGACGCGGCCAGGCGGACCTGGGTTCGCCACTGGCCGAAGGTGATTCCGGTGTCCGCGACGAAGGTGCGGGCCAGGGTGCGCGGGCTGGCGGCGGCCGCGGCGGCGAATTGGTGCAGGGTGCGGGCATCGGCGGGGTCGGCGACGAGCGCCTCGGCCACGTGCCGGGCGCGCGGATCCTCGGGCATGCGCGCCCCGATGGGGATCACCTCGACCGGCCGGAGCAGATCGAAGATCACCGCTTCGGCGCGTTCGCGCTGGGCGGCGGTGGTGGTGTCCGACATGAGGTGTGCGAACAGTTCGTGCAGCAGCCGCGGCACCCGCAGCATGGTCGGCGCGGCGAAATCGACGGGGCAGCGCGCCGGTTCCAGAAAGATGCCGCTCATGACCGCACCGTCGTAGGTGCCGGTGCGGTGGCGCAGCCCACCCGGAATCCACAGTGCGCGGGTGGGCGGCAGTACCCACTTCCCCGCACCGATCTCGACGGTCATGACACCCTGTGTGGCCCAGACGATCTGGTGTTGCGGATGCTCGTGCTCCTCGAACCAGTGCCCGGCTCGCAGCGAGCCCACGCCGAACCACATGGCCGTGGGCCCGGCGGGTGCGTGGATCACGAGCGGTTGGCTGTTTGGCGACACACTCTGTCACCGTAGTCTCTCGTGGTCGCATCGGTCTCTGCCTACCGTCGTAACCATGGCCATGAACCTCGTCCACCAGCTCTGCTGCCGCTCCAGCTACTGGGAGCGCACCAGCGCCACCCGCATCGTCCCGTGGGCACTGGGCGGTGTGGAACTCGGCGACAGTGCGCTGGAGGTCGGCCCCGGTTACGGCGCGAATGTGGGCACCCTGCGCGAGCGCACCGCTGCGCTCACCGGTCTGGAAATCGACCCCGCCCTCGCCGCCAGATTGCGTGATCGCCGCAGTGATCAGCTCCGGGTGCTGGAGGGCGACGGCACCGCAATGCCCCTGCCGGACAAGGAATTCAGCTCGGTGGTCTGCTTCACCATGCTGCACCACGTCCCGTCGCCCGCACAGCAGGACGCCCTGTTCGCCGAGGCGTTCCGGGTGCTGCGCCCCGAGGGTGTCTTCGCGGGCAGTGACGGCCTCGACAGCCGTCTGTTCCGCCTCATCCACCTCGGCGACACCTGTGTTCCGGTACCGCCGGCCACCCTCGCCGAGCGCCTCTCCGGCATCGGCTTCACCGATATCGAGATCGGCACCGCCGCAAACCAATTCCGCTTCCGGGCACGCAGGCCCTGATATCAGCAGCCCAGCTGACCGGCCAGGTCGAGGAAGTCGCGCGCATTGATATCGAACTCGTCCTCGTAGCTCACGTCCACGGCGCCACCCGCGCCGAACTCCAGCGGCCGGGCGACAAAGGCGGTCCGGAATCCGAGCGCACGGGCCGCGCGAAGGTCGTACTTGTGGCTCGCCACCATCATGATTTCCGCCGGTGCGAAACCCAGGTACCGCGCCGCCATCGCATAGATCGCCGGGTCCGGTTTGAAGGCGCCCGCCATTTCGGCCGTGAACACCGCATCCCACAGCAGCCCGGCCCGCTTCGAGATATCGACCACCGCAGCGACATCCGCATTCGACAGCGTCGCGAGGGTGAAACGGGTCCCCAGCCGGCCCAGCCCCGCGACCGTATCCGGCCACGCCGCCATGCGCCGCCAGGACAGCGTCAGCTCGTCCCGCTCGTCCGCGGTGAGGGTGAGGCCGCCCTCCTCCAGCAGCCGGTCCAGCGCACGGCGGTACACCGAGTGCACCGTCACCCAGGCCGCATCACGCTGCGGCGTCGCGGCTTTCAGCGCCCTGAAGTACTCCGCCCGCCATCGATCCGTGAATCCGGCCCAGTCCGCCTCCGGATACCGGGCGCCCGCAATGCGTCTCGCCGTCGCGGTCACCACCGAGTGGAAGTCCACCGTCGTGCCCTGCACATCGAACAGCAATGCCCGCAGCTTCGGATTCCCCTGAACAGTCACCCTCGCATCCAAGCACTCGGCGGAGACGCGACTATCCGGCGGTGATGCCGAAGAACGTGGCGGGATCGAGCGTATCGATCGAGGTCCACCGCGCCGGCCCGGCCTCGCCGCTCGCCGCTGCCGCCGTGCCCCCGGTGCGATAGCCCTGCAGATCCAGTGCGAGCCAGGGCGTTTCGTCGACCCGCCGGGCCAGTGCGTAACACGTGGCGAGCATATGGACGCAGCGTTCGGTGCGGGCGCGGCAGGAGCAGTCCGTCCGCGCGAGCTGGGGTTTGACGGTGATGCCGTGCTCGGCGAGCGCGGCGCGGTGCTCGTCGGTGAGCGTGAGGGTCTCCGCCGGAATCAGTTTCCCGATGGCCGCAATGGTCGCGGCGGACAGCGGCGTCAGCTCCAGATAGGTGACCGAGGCCTCCGCGCCGCGGTGGATGGTGGCCCGCACGATGGTGTTCTCGATCTCGGTCTGCACCAGGTTGTTGCGGGCGATGCTGTAGGCGCGGGGGAGCAGCGGCTCCGGCTTGCTGACCTTGAGCGGCTGGGCCAGCCGCACCCAGTCCATACCCCAGCTGGTGTACCCGAATTCATTGTCGGCCATCTCAGTTGCCTCGCTTCCGGCGCAGGAGTTCGAACAGCCGGTCGTCGTCGAGCCGGGCCAGCCCGGCGACACCGGCGGAGTCGGTGAGGTCAGTGAGCGCGGATTTGCGGTCGTGCATGCCGGCGATGTGCTCCTCGATGGTGGTGCCCGAGGTGAGCGTGGTGACGGTGACCGTGCGGGTCTGCCCGATGCGGTGCGCCCGGTCGGAGGCCTGCGCCTCGACGGCCGGATTCCACCAGCGGTCGAAGTGGATGACATCGGCCGCCCGGGTGAGCGTGAGACCGGTGCCCGCCGCCCGCAGGCTCAGCACCAATACCGGTGGCCCGTCCGCGGATTGGAAGTCGGTGACGATCTGCGTGCGCTGCGCCTGATTCAGCCCGCCGTGGAAGAACGGCACGGTGATCCCGAGCTGCTCGGCGCAGTGCCGCACCAGCAGCTCGCCGGTGCGCCGGTACTGGGTGAACACCAGTGTGGGCGCGTCCGCGTCGACATTGTTGGCGAGAATATCGGCGCACACATCGAACTTGCCGGAGCGCCCGGACAATTCGTCCAGGTCGCCGGTGATCAGTCCCGGGTGATTGCACACCTGCTT
The DNA here is from genome assembly GCF_035958815.1 of Nocardia sp. NBC_01327. Taxonomy (NCBI): domain Bacteria; kingdom Bacillati; phylum Actinomycetota; class Actinomycetes; order Mycobacteriales; family Nocardiaceae; genus Nocardia; species Nocardia sp. NBC_01327. Next base: position 3,291,462 of record NZ_CP108383.1, read on the forward strand.
CAATTCGGTGAGCACCGCCAGCAGCCGGGTATGCCGCTGCCCGCCGGACCCGAAGCCCTCCTCCTCGGCCCGGACGAGCAGTTCGTCGTAGATCCGCTCCTGCTCACGAGTGAGATCGCAGACCAGATCGCAGTGGATCTTCGGCGGCAGCGAGCCCGCCACCTCGGATTTGCGCCGGGCCAGCACCACCGGCTCGATGGCATCGCGTAGTCGCAGCACCGCCGGCGCCGACCCCTCGTTGATCGGCCGCACGAACCGCCGCCGGAACTGGGTCTTATGGGTGAATTCGTGCGGCACAACCAGATTGAGCAGCGCCCAGAGCTCTTCGAGATGGTTCTCGACGGGCGTTCCGGTCAGGGCCACCCGGGCGTCCGCCGGAATGGCGCGCGCCGCCTTGGCGACCTGGGTGCGCGGATTCTTCAGCACCTGGGCCTCGTCGAAAACGATGCTCGCCCACTGCTTTCCCTGCAGCGCGGGCCCGTGCCCGCGCAGTGTCGGATATCCGGTGACGAGCACCGTGCCCGGCTCGGCCTCGGGTAGCTCGCCGCCGCGCCAGCCGACCGCCCGCAGTCCGGGCCCGAACCGCTCGATCTCGTGCACCCAGTTGCCGACCAGGGAGGTCGGGCACACCACCAGGTGCGGCCCCGCCTCCGCCCGCCCGAGCAGATACCCGATCGCCTGGACCGTCTTGCCCAGACCCATCTCGTCGGCGAGCACCGCACCGCCGTGCGCATCCGTGGTCTCGTGCAGCCAGGAGATGCCGCGCGCCTGATAGGGCCGCAGCTCGGCCTTGAGGCTCGCGCGCAGCTCGCCGGACAGCGCCACGGTCTCCTGTAGGACCCGCAATGCCCGGGCCGCGGCCACAATGGCCGTCCCGCCCGCATTGGGCGTGGCGTGCGCGGCAGGCGGCAGCGCCGGGTGCTCACCCTCGAGCGCGGCCCGCCAGGCCAGCGCCGAGGCCCCGGGCCCGGGCAGTTCCAGCTCGAGGTACCGCTCCGGCTCGATCAGTACGCACGGCACCTCCGCGACCGCGATACCCCTGCCGTCCGGCACGGCCAGCGCGACCGTCTCGGGATCGCCGGGGATTTCGGGAACATGACCCACGGCCGACCCGTCCCAGGTCCACAGGGCGAACATATGACGATCGGGCAGGTAGGTGGCGTGCGCCGTAGACAAGTGGGCTCCTCCGGGCGGGTGGATTCATCCCGGGACACAACAAGACGGTTTTGCGCAAGTCGAGACCCGGAAACTGAACAACGGGCGACCCGTATGGGCCGCCCGCAGTTCATGGGGGTAATTCTGTTGGGAAGATTCAATTTTCGAGCGGACCCCCCGAGGTGGTGAACCATCCTCGAGGTGGAGGAGCTGTTACAGCGCCGGTGCCGACTCCGTGTTGATCACGGCTTCGAGCGCACGAAGACGATCCATGTGCTCATTGGCGTGATGCTGGCAGAAGAGCAACTCACCACCCGCGGGAAGAACTGCGCGCACGCGCGCCGCCGCCCCGCAACGGTCACAACGGTCGACCGCAGTCAGTGGGGTGCTAGTCAGGGTTCCTGGCATGACTCCTCCGTCCTGGCTCCGGAATGCTCGCACATCCTTCGCCTGGTGTGGGGGCTCGCGATCCACTTCGCGAGCCTCGCTACCGCTACTTCCCAGCAGTGGTTGATGACTACTCTGTCAGACGTTCGGGGAGCGGTCTTTGTTCCCGGGATGTTTCCCGTGTGTTTTGCCTAACACGACCTGCGATTTCGCTGAAAGCGAACAGGCCTTGGCTGGTACCCGCGAAACCCCTCGGGCCGCCCCTCCGAACACGCTGATCAAGTTGTCTACCGGGAGACTACCCGCGGGCCCCGACACTCACACTCCGATTGCATAACCCTCCAGACACGCTTAGCAAGCTCATAGCCAAGCGGGGTTCAGATCGAGCGTGGTGCGGTCGCGGGAATCGAGGAGATCGAACATCGCAGTGGTGCGCGGTAATTCCCATCGGAAGAAGTATCGGGCGGCCGCGCGCTTGCCGAGTCCGAAGGTTTCACCGCGCGCCGTACGGGGTGCGGCGGCGAGGGCCTGTTCGAGCCAGATCCAGGACAGCACCACATGCCCGAAGGCCTCGAGGTAGACGGCGGAGTTGGCGAGCGCCGACTCCGGATCGAGGTCGCGCCACAGTCCGGAGGTGGTGGCGGCGATTCGTCCGGCGGCGGCTTCCAGCGCGTCGGCGAAATCGGACAATTCAATATCGTCGGCCGCGCGTGCCGCCGCGAGGGTGGCCGCCATGGTCGTCAGCAGTGCGGTGAGGGCCGCGCCGTTGTCGAGGGTCACCTGGCGGCCCAGCAGATCCAGGCTCTGAATGCCGTGTGTGCCCTCGTGAATCGGATTGAGGCGATTGTCGCGGTAGTGCTGTTCGACGTCGTAGTCGCGGGTGTAGCCCGCCCCGCCGTGCACCTGGATGGCGAGATCGTTGGCGGTCAGGCACCACTGGCTCGGCCAGCTCTTGGCGATGGGGGTGAGGATGCGCAGCAGGGTGCCGGCGGCGGCGCGGTCCGCCTCGGTGGCGGCGGTGTGCTGCTCGTCGACCAGCTTGCCGCAGTAGAACTGCAGTGCCAGAGCGCCTTCCACGTACGACTTCTGCGCGAGCAGCATGCGCCGCACGTCCGGATGCTCGGCGATCGGCACCTGGGCGCCGCCGCGGGCGCCGAGCGGGCGGCCCTGCGGGCGCGTGCGGGCGTAGTCCAGGGACTTCAGGTAGCCGGTGTAGCCGAGGGCGGTGGCGGCCAGGCCGACGCTGATGCGGGCCTCGTTCATCATCGTGAACATCTGCGGCAGACCGTGATTCAGCTCGCCGACCAGATAGCCGACCGCCCCGGGCCGATCGCCGGGGGTGAAATTGCCGTCGCCGAATACCGGGGCGGTATTGACGGTGCCGCGCCAGCCCATCTTGTGATTGATCCCCGCGAGCACCACGTCATTGCGGACCGCCGGATTCCCGTCGTCGCCGGGCAGGAATTTGGGCACCAGGAACAGTGAGATGCCGCGGGTGCCCTCCGGTGCGCCGGGGACGCGTGCCAGCACCAGGTGGACGATATTCTCCGAAAGCTCGTGGTCCCCACCGGAAATCCACATCTTGCGGCCGAAGACGCGGTAGCTGCCGTCGTCCTGCGGGACCGCGCGGGTGGTGATGTCGGCGAGGCTGGACCCGGCCTGCGGCTCCGACAGCGCCATGGTGCCCAGATAGCGGCCCTCCAGCATGGGTCGCACGAAGCGGTCGATCTGCTCTGTACTGCCGTGTGCGGCAAGGAGATTGGCATTGCCGGTGGTGAGCATGGGGTAGGCGGCGGTGCCGGCATTGGCGGCATGGAACCAGGACATGCAGGCGGTGTAGACCACATGCGGCAGCTGCATGCCGCCGATCTCGTAATCCATTGCCGCACCGATCATTCCGGCATCGGCGAAGGCCTGCACGGCCTTGCCGACGGCGGGTATGAGGTGCACCTGCTCGCCGTCGAACTCCGGTTCGTGCAGATCGCTCTCGCGATTGTGCGGGGCGAAGTAGGTGGTGGCCAGGTCCTGGCACAGGCGCAGTACCTGATCGAAGGTGTCGCGTGAATGGTCGGTGAAGCGCTCCCGGCCGGTGAGCGACTCCACATCCAGCCAGTCGTAGAGCAGGAACTCGATATCGCGGGCGGACATGATCACGGACGGGTTCATGGTTCCTCGAACGGTCGGGTGCGGGTGCGTACCCGACGGTCTACCAGATGACGCCCCTCGTACCCATGACCCCCGCCCGGCCGTGCCCCCGGCCCGTGCCGCCGCGGCGGCTGTTCTGCTAGGAGCGCACCGACGTGCGACCCCGGTGCAACCGCCCGAAATGTCCTGGTGACTGGCCTTTCCAGGTGCGGAACGCGGAGGCGAAGGCCGAGACGCTGGAGTAGCCGAGCCGTTCGGCCGCCTGCTCCACGGTGAGTCCGGCAATGAGCAGTTCCTCAGCGAGCAGGCCGACCGTCTCGGTGCTGAGCTCGCGGAAGGTGGTGCCCTCCTCGGCTAGGCGGCGGCGCAGGGTGCGCACGCTGACATCAAGGTCCCCGGCGATCCGGGCCTGATCGGCGGAACCGCCGTGCCGGATGAGCAGCTGCCGGACCCGGCCGCTGAGACCGGTGCGGCTGTGCCGGCTCTCCATCAGGTCCGCGCACTGCTGCTCGTAGAAGCGGGCCGTGGACATATTCGCCTGCGGCAGCGGGGTTTGCAGGGTGCTCGCCTGAAAGCTGATGCGGGACTGTGGCATCGAGAACGCGACCTCCTCCACGCCGAAAACGGCGCCGAACATCTCGTAGATCGGATGGGCCTCCACATCGAGCTCCACGCGCACGGCCGGAATTCGCATGGGGAGCAGGTCCTGCTGGATCGTGGCGATGGCCGCCAGATCGCGTTCCAGGGTGAAGCGGCGGATATCGGCCGGTAGCGCGGAATCGTCACGCACCACGCATACTTCGGCGCCGCGCTCCTCGATGAAGTGGTGCGCGGCGGTGAAGGAGAGATCGGCGTATCGCAGCGCGATATCCATGGCCTGTTTCAGGTTGGAGCTGCTCATGAGCGCGAACCCGAGCACGCCCATGGTGGGCGGATGGCAGAGCAGGCCCGCCAGCAGCCCCAGCCCGGGCTCGTCATGGATGCCGGCGACCACGTTGCGGGTCACCGAAAACTCCTGGGCCAGCGTGATTTCGGTCGACGGGTCCCGCAGATCGATATCCCGGATGCCGGTGTCCTGCAGGGTGGACCGCATGGTCATGCCTCGGCCCAGGGCGAAGTCGGCCAGCAGGGCGGTGCTGGTGATGGACCGCAGTTGCGCCAACTCTTCCGTCACTCAGGCAGTCTCGCAAACTTTCGGCGTGCGCGGGCCGTTACCGGCCGGTAAGTTGCCTGGGTACGGCCCATATTCGTCGATTCCTGGCCCATTGCCAGCTGGTCGCTCGAAAACCTCAGCCATACGGTGAGTTTCATGCGCACAGCGCAATCCACATACCTCGTCGAAAGTCCCCGCCAGGTGCCGTCTTCAGGAAAGGTCGGCCCGCCGATGCTCATCGTGATCGCGCCCATCGATGGACGGGTGATCGATACGGTCCCCGCCGATACGCCCGAACAGGTGCGTGATGCCGTCGAACGACTGCGCGACAACAGTGTGCTGTGGCGGTCACTGGGTGTCGTCGGCCGGATCCATTGGCTGAACATGTTCCGAAACTGGTTGCTGGACAACCATGATGGGCTCGTCCGACTCCTGGGCCTGGAGACCGGTAAGTCCGAATCCGAGGCCGAGACGGAGTTCGCGCTCACCATCGACGCCCTCGACCACTACCGGGCCAATGCCGCCGACTTCCTCGGCGGCAAACTGCCCCAGGCGCCCATGCGGCCGGGCGCGATCATGCAGCTGACCATTGCCCAGCAGGCGTCCGCGGTGGTCGGGGTGATCGGGCCGTGGACATATCCGTTGGCGCTGACCATGATCGACGCGCTGCCGGCGCTGGTGGCCGGTGCGGCGGTGATCGTCAAACCCTCGTCCCAGACGCCGCTCACCCTGCGGGCCGTCGCCGCGGGCTGGGCAAGTCTGGGCGCCCCAGCGGTTTTCGAGTCGGTCGCCGGGCACGATGCCGGTCCGGCGATCCTCGATCGGGTCGATTACATCCGCTTCACCGGGAGCATGGAAACCGGGAAGGTGGTGGCCTTGCGCGCGGCCGCCCGGCTGATTCCGTGCTGCCTGGATCTGGGCGGGAAGTCGGCGGCGGTGGTGCTGGCCGATGCGGATCTGGGCAAAGCGGCCGCCAGTATTGCGCTGGGCGGTCTGGCAAACAGCGGGCAAAACCCGAACGGCATCGAGCGCGTCTATGTCGAAAACGCTGTCTACGACGCCTTTGTCGACAAACTGGTGGATGAGGCCGCCGCCTTCGGCCCGAATCTCGGTGAGGACACCGGCGTCGGCGTCATGACCTCCGCCAAACATATCGAGTTCGTCCGCGACCAGGTCCGCGACGCCCTCCTCAAGGGCGCCACCCTGCGCTGCGGCGGCGCCGCGGTCGGCCACAGCTTCGAACCCACCGTCCTCGCCGACGCCGATCCCACCATGTCCGTCCTCACCCAGCAGACCCTCGGCCCGGTCCTGCCCGTGGTCCGCCTCGCCGACGCGGGCGAAGCCTTCGAACTGGCCCTGCGGACACCCGCCGGACCGTGCATCAGCGTCTGGACCGCCGACGCCGCCGTCGGCGCCCGCGCCATCGGCAGATTCGCCCCGGCCCGAGTCGGCGTCAACGACGTCTCGATCCACCTCGCTCATCCCGCGCCCTATTGATAGTGCGCTCTGTTGAACCCTTCGCCGTGCTGAACCTTGCGCTCTGCTGAACCCTTCGCCGTGCTGAACCTTGCGCTCTGCTGAACCCTTCGCCGTGCTGAACCTTGCGCTCTGCTGAACCTTGCGCTCTGCTGAACCCCTCGCCGTGTTGAATCTGCGCACTGCTGAATCCAGCGCTGTGCTGAATCCAGCGGCCTGCTGAACTAGGTTGGCCGGGTGGGAACCGAGACGGAGTCGACGCCGAAGAGCCTGGTGCACATGTGCGCTCGCGAGGAGTGGGAGGCCGCGCGGGCGGTGGGGGAGTATCGGGCGCCCTCGCTGGCGGAGGTGGGGTTCATTCATTTGTCCGCGCCGTATCAGGCGCATCTGCCGGCCAATCGGATTTTCGCCGGGCGCACCGATCTGGTGCTGCTGTGGCTTGATCCGGAGCGTCTCGGTGCGCCGGTGAAGTGGGAGCCGGGGGTGCCGACCGATCCGGAGTCCATGACGTTCCCGCATCTGTACGGGCCGCTGCCGGTCGGCGCGGTGGTCGAAGTGACCTCCTACCTGCCGGGATCCGACGGTATTTTCGCCCCGCTCACCGCTAACTGAGCTGCTCCGCCGGTATCCGGTCACTCTGTCCTAATCTGGACGGGTGAACGTCGATGTGACAGCCCTGCCCGGTATCGGTGTGCGGAAGGATTTCGAGGTCCGTGCCGGGCGCCGGATCGGGGTGGTGGCGCATAAGGACGGCTCCATCGATCTGATCGTCTCCCAGCGTGACGATCCGGATGCCTGCCTGGTGCAGGTGCCCCTGACCTCCGACGAGGCCGGGGTGCTGGCCAATCTGCTGGGCGCTCCGCAGCTGGTGGAGAAGCTCAAGGAGGATCACCGGGACCTACCGGGGATCACCACCAGACAGCTACCCATCGGCAGTAGTTCGCCCTACCGCAGCCGCATGCTGGGCGAGACCGGACTGCGCACGCGCACCAAGGCCTCCATCGTCGCGGTCATGCGCGCCGGGCAGCTGCACCCGTCGCCCGGACCGGATTTTGTGCTCGACTCCGGAGATCTGCTGGTAGTGGTCGGTACCCCGCACGGGCTGGACGCGGCCGCTCGCATCCTGGCCGACGGCTGACACGGTGGATTCGACCGGCCTAGCCCTGATCGAGCTCGGCGCGATCTTGTTCGCGCTCGGCATGATGGGCCGCTTCGCCGGCCGCTTCGGCATGTCCCCGATTCCGCTCTATCTGCTGGGCGGGCTCGCATTCGGTGACGGCGGCATCTTCCAGATGAAGGCCGCCACCGAATTCGGCCACCTGGCCGGTGAGATCGGGGTGGTGCTGCTGCTCCTGCTCCTCGGATTGGAGTACACCCCAGCCGAATTGATGACCGGACTGCGCCGCGACTGGTTGGCAGGCTTCCTCGATATCGCCGCCAATGCCACACCCGGCGTGCTCGTGGCGCTGTTCCTCGGCTGGGGTCCGGTCGGGGCGGTGACCATGGGCGGCGTCACCTATATCTCGTCGTCGGGCATCGTGGCCAAGGTGCTCAATGATCTGGGCCGCCTGGGTAACCGCGAAACTCCGGTCATCCTGTCCATTCTGGTGTTCGAGGATCTGGCCATGGCGGTGTACCTGCCGATCCTCACCATGATGCTGGCGGGGCTGAGCTTCTTCAGCGGACTGAAATCGCTGGCCATCGCACTGGTGGCCATTACGGTGGTGCTGGTGGTGGCGCTGCGCTACGGCCGCTATGTCTCGAAAATAGTGGACAGCAATGACAATGAGGTGTTCCTGCTCAAGCTGCTCGGTGCGGCGCTGCTGGTCGCCGGTGCGGCCTCGGCCCTGAATGTGTCGGCGGCGGTGGGTGCGTTCCTACTAGGCATCGCCATCTCCGGCAGCACGGCGCAGGAGGCGGCGAAACTACTGGAACCGCTGCGAGATCTGTTCGCGGCCATCTTCTTCGTGGCCTTCGGGCTCAATACCGATCCACGCGCCATTCCGCCGGTGCTGGGCTGGGCGATCGCACTGGCGCTGGTCACCGCGCTGACCAAGATCGGCACCGGCTGGTGGGCGGCGCGGCGGCAGGGCATTCGCCGAATGGGCCGGGCGCGCGCGGGCGCCGCGCTGGTGGCACGCGGCGAATTCTCCATCGTCATTGCCGGACTTGCGGTTTCGATGGGCGGGGTGAACCACCGGCTGGCCGCGCTGGCCTCGGCCTACGTGCTACTGATGGCCGTATTGGGCCCGATCGCCGCCCGCGTGGTCGAGCCGACCGTCCGGCTCCTGCAGCGCGACCGGGGCGGTCTCGACCCGGTCGGGAAGTAGTGTGACAGCGGCCTTCTCGGTGGCACGGCGGGCCGAGGACTCCCGCCAGGCCAGCAGGCGGCGGGAGATCAGCACCGCGATCCCGCCGACCGCGAAACCGATGATCAGTGCCGAGAAGTGGCCGTAATCGGTGAAGGTGCGGCCCTTCCAGACGCCGTAGCCGTACCAGAGCAGCAGCCCGGCCGCCCAGAGTAGTCGCGGATAGCCGCGCAGCCGAAAGGCCAGTACCGCCAGCATGGTCGAAATCCCGTAGCTGGGGCCGACATCCGAGGCCACCGTCACCCGGAACGGGATGAGATCCTTCTGCACCGCGTGCGAGATGCCCACCACGGTGATCAGGGTGGCGCCGATATGCCCGATGGCCACCACCAGAATCCAGCGCAGTGAACCCAGCCAGCGTTCCGCCAGCGCCATCAGCGTCAGCAGGACGATGATGTCCCCCCACGGGAACCCGCCGCCCTCGGTCCAGAACGCGGAGGCGAGCAGCACCTGGATCGGATCCCGCTGCATATTCTTGAGATTGGTGGAGGCGGACAGGATCAGTCGGCGGCCGACCAGATCGCTGGCGCCGCGCAGCGTCCACCAGGTCACGAAGAGCGTGAAGGCGTAGGCGATGCAGGCCGGGGTCACCGCGAGCAATCGCTGATAGGCGGTGACGGCGCGCCGCCACCGCTGCGGGCGCGCCCACCACGCACTCAGGGCGCGCACCTCGTCGGTGATGCCGACGGTGTCGAGCCAGGGTGGCTGATAGGTGCGCAGAGTCATGTGATGCGGTCCGTTCTCCCGTGCGCTGCTGGTCGTCACCGTCCGAACCGACGCCCGCGGGGGTGTCGGTGCCATGGTATCCCGAGGTCAAGCGGGCCTGTGCCATGCGGCGGTGAGTCGAGAAGTTACGCGTAGTAATGCCCAGGGAAAGTCGCGGTTACACCACAGCAACATGGGCTCCGGAGGATTGGGCCCATGTACCACCAGCGAATCGGCGGCGCGACCTACAGTTTCGACGGGCTGGTCGAGCTCTTGGCCAAGGCGACCCCGCGTCGCAGCGGTGACGAATTGGCCGGATGCGCGGCCGAATCCGATGCGGAACGCGCCGCCGCCCAGTGGGCGCTGGCCGAGGTGCCGCTGACCACCTTCCTCGAGTATCCGGTGGTGCCGTACGAGACCGACGAGGTCACGCGCCTCATTCTCGATACGCACGATCGGGTTGCCTTCCAGGCGATTTCGCATCTCACCGTGGGTGGGCTGCGGGACTGGCTGCTCGGGGTCGCCGCCACGGCGGAGGCGGGGCGCACGCTGGCCGCGGTCTCGCCCGGGCTCACACCGGAAATGGTGGCCGCGGTCAGCAAGCTCATGCGCAATCAGGATCTGATCGCGGTCGCCAGGGCCGTCGAGGTGCGCGCCGGGTTCCGCACCACCGTCGGGCTGCCCGGGACCCTCGCCACCCGATTGCAGCCCAATCACCCCACCGATGATCCGCGCGGTATTGCGGCGGCCGTGCTGGATGGATTGCTATTGGGTTGCGGTGATGCGGTAATCGGGATCAATCCGGCTACCGATTCGCCGCGGGCCACCGCCGATCTGCTGTACCTGCTCGACGAGGTGCGGCAGCGGTTCGATATTCCCACGCAGTCGTGTGTGCTCTCGCATGTCACCACCACCATGGGGCTCATCGAGGCGGGCGCTCCCGTGGATCTCGTGTTCCAGTCCATTGCGGGGACAGAGGGTGCGAATTCCGGCTTCGGCGTGAATATTTCGCTGCTGCGGGAGGCCAATGAGGCCGGGCGGTCGCTGCGGCGCGGCACCGTCGGCGACAATGTCATGTACCTGGAAACCGGTCAGGGCTCGGCACTTTCGGCGGGTGCGCACCTGGGCACCGGCGGACGGCCCGTCGATCAGCAGACCCTGGAGACCCGCGCCTACGCCGTGGCGCGGGAGCTGGATCCGCTTCTGGTCAATACCGTGGTCGGATTCATCGGGCCCGAATACCTCTACGACGGTAAGCAGATCATCCGGGCAGGGCTCGAGGATCACTGCTGCGGCAAACTGCTCGGGCTGCCCATGGGCGTGGACGTCTGCTACACCAACCACGCCGAGGCCGACCAGGACGATATGGATAATCTGCTCACGCTGCTGGGTGCGGCGGGCTGCGCCTTCGTCATCGCCGTTCCGGGTGCGGACGATGTCATGCTCGGCTATCAGAGCCTGGCCTACCACGACGCCCTCTACGCCCGAAAAGTATTGGGCCTGCGGCCCGCTCCCGAATTCGCCGCCTGGCTCGAACGCCTCGGCATGATGGGAACCGACGGCCGCGTCCTGCCGGTCCCGCCCCTCTCCTCACCCCTGCGCGGATTGGCGAGCGCCTCGTGAACGAATCCCTGCGTCCCTCAGGCATCGAAGACATTGCGGCACGGGCCTTCTGGGCCGACCTCCGGCGCACCACCCAGGCGCGCATCGGACTGGGCCGCACCGGCGACGCCCTACCCACCGCCGACGTCCTGGAACTGCGCGCCGCCCACGCCGCCGCCCGCGACGCCGTACACAACCCACTCGACGTGAATGCCCTTGCCACCCAAGTGAATGCCCTCGGCCTGGGCGAAGCGGTCCACATCCGCAGCCGCGCAACCGACCGCTCCGAATACCTCCGCCGCCCAGACCTGGGCAGGTTGCCGTCCGATACAGCGACCGCTCCCGATACGGATACTGCGCCCCGCGAAGGGATTTCGGCGCTGCGGTACACCGGCGCGGATATCGGCATCGTCCTCGCCGACGGTCTCTCGCCCCGCGCCCTCACCGACCACGGCGTACCCATGCTCGCCGCCCTCGCGGAAATCCTCGGCGACCGCTACACCCTCGCCCCGCCGGTCATCGCCACTCAATCCCGGGTGGCCCTGGGCGACCACATAGGCCAGGCCCTCGGCGTAGGCACCCTGCTGGTCCTCATCGGCGAACGCCCGGGCCTGTCCGTCGCCGACAGCCTCGGCATCTACCTCACCCACCTCCCCTGCCCCGGCCGCGCCGACTCCGAACGCAACTGCATCTCCAACATCCACCCACCCGAAGGCCTCGGCTACACCCGCGCCGCCCAGGTCGCCTCCGGCCTCATCGAAGGCGCCCGCCGCCTGGGCCGTTCCGGCGTCGACCTCAAGGACACCTCCGCCGACCCCACACTGACCGGCAGCGAGGCTCTGATCCTGGAAGCGGCTGATCCGGCGTAGCTCGCCGAGGACTGCGGCGTGGTCTCGGTCGTCGCGGAGTAGACCGAATCGGCACTCAGCTCAGTGCCTTCAAGGCGGCCCTGCTGAGTGGTCTTTGCCGCATATCTGGGTGCTGTGTGCTGATCCTGAGTGGCGGAAGCAACACTGAGGGAGGGGCGCGACGCCCAGCGCCGATCACTGACACCCGCGATCGGCAACCTCGTCGAGCGTTGCACCGGTTCCGCGCCCGCCGGGGTGATCGCCGAAGCCGGTGTTGACAGTTCCCTGTGCGCGCGGGGGTGGGGCGACCTCCGGCGTGCCCGGCGCAACTATTCTGCACACTGCGCATAGCGTGACGGCTGCGACCGAGGCACAGCCGGTGCCGCGCGCCGAGGGGAGGCTGCCGTGAGATCACCGATCGTGCTGGCGCTGCTATTGGCCGGCGCTGTGCTGCTGGCGGGGCTCGGGGCGTTCCGGATCATCAAGGACCCGCGGCGTGTCTCGACCGGATTCATATTGCTGGCGGCGATCGCATTGCTCGCGCTGTGGGCATTGCTGGCGGTGCACGACTGGGATCCGACGCTGGCCCTGGAAATCGCCTTGGCGCATGTCATTCTGCTGCCACCGCTGTCGCTGCTGGCCGCGGGCATCGGATTGGTCGCCAACGGTGTGGTGCTGACTCGGCGCGAGGGGCTGCGTATTGCCACCGCCGTCGCGCCCGTCGCCGGTATCGGACTGCTGGTTTTGCCGCTGCTGGCCTATCGGATCATGGATCCCGGCCCGGAGACCTCGATCTGGCAGGAGGCGGTGGTCGTGGCGTTCCTGCTGCTCGGGCTGCTCCTGCTGGTGCAGTTGCTGGCATTCACCGGCTACGCGGTGCTGTACGCACGACTTCCGCGGCAATCCGGCACCGATGCGGTGGTCGTGCTGGGCTGTGGACTGGCCGGCGGGCGCGTCACTCCGCTGCTGGCCTCCCGGCTGGACCGGGCGATCGAGGTGTATCGCGACGAGGTGGCGGCGGGTGCGGACCCGCTGCTGGTGACCTCGGGCGGACAGGGTCCCGGCGAGACGGTCGCGGAAGCGGATGCCATGGCCGACTACCTCGAGGCCGCCGGACTGCCCGCCGCACGGATCGTCCGGGAGAATCGATCCCGCAATACCCGGGAGAACCTGCGCTTCACCGCGGCTCTGCTCCGCGAGCGCGGCTGTGCGCCGGAGGATGTGCGAATGACGGTGGTAACCAGCGACTTTCACGTCATGCGCACCGCCGCGCTGACCCGCCGGCTCGATCTGGACGCCCAGGTGACGGGCGCCCGGACCGCACGCTACTTCGTGCCCGCGGCCTTCCTGCGCGAGTTCATCGCCATGCTGTCCACGCATCGGCGGGCCAATCTGGTGGTCGCGGGCGTGCTCGTCGCGCTGATCGCCGCGGCCACGGTCTACTCGTATCTTCCTGTCGGGCTTGTTGATTCGGATTGACGATGCGTTCTACGGCCGACCGGCCTTCGTGCGCAGATCCAGGCGGCGCATCACCCGATCCACCACCTCCGGTGCGATACCGGGCTCTCGGCGAGCAGCCATCGCCTCGGCGCGACCGGCCTCCAGCACCTCATCGCTGATGGCGCGTATCTGTTTGGTGAACGCGACGGTGCGGTCGGTGGCGATGCGCGCATTGCTGTCCGCCGCTTCGGGATCGGCCTGCGCCAGCCGGCGTTCGAAGCCGTCCCGCAGCCGCTCGTAGATCTCCTCGGGCAGTCGCTCGGTGGTCGAAATCTCTTTCAGCCGAGCAAGTTCGGCCTGGAGCACCCGGGTCCACAACTGCAGTTCCAGCTTGCGTTCGCCGTCGGTATCCGCGTGCACACCCGTCGCCTGCACCACCAGCGGAAGCGTGGTGCCCTGCAAAAGCAGGGTGAAGAGCACGACGGCGAAAGCGGTGAACAGGATTTCGGAGCGGCCGGGGAACGGCGCACCGGTATCGGTGGTCAAGGGAACGGCCAGCGCCAGCGCGACTGTGGCCACCCCGCGCATACCCGCCCACCATGTCACGATGGTTTCCCGCCAGGTGTAGGGCTCATCGGCATCGTGTGTGCGCCAACGGTTCCGGAACAGGGCGGTGGTGCACAGCAGCCAGATCAGCCGCAGCCCCACCACCACGCCGATCACCGCGGCCGCGCCGCCGAGGAAGCGCGGCCAGTCCGGCCCCGCATCCCGAAGCACCGTACTGAGTTCCAGGCCGATGAGCCCGAAGGCGAAACCGGTGACCAGCATTTCGGTGATCTCCCAGAAGGAGTCACCGACCAGCCGATAGTCGCTGTCGCTGAAATCCGTTGCCGCATCGGTGAGATACAGCGAACACACCAGCACGGCCAGCACCGCCGAACCGCCGCGCGCTTCGGCGAGCGCATAGGCCGCGAACGGCAGCAGCAGGCCGAGTGCCACCTGCCACGGCGCCTCACCGAGCCGCCGCATGAGCTTGCTGCCCAGCCAGCCGAGCAGCAGGCCGACCAGCACACCCACGACCGCGGAGATCACGAAATCCCCGGCCGCATGCCAGGCCGAGAATTTTCCGGTGACCACCGCCTGGATCGCCGCCGCGTAGATGACGATGGCGGTCACATCATTGAACAGGCCCTCACCCTCGAGCACCGCCACCAGGCGGCGGGGCAGCCCGAGCTTGCCCGCCAGCGCCGAGACCGCGACCGGATCAGGAGGGGCGACCAGGGCGCCGAGGGCCAGCGCGGCGCCGATCGGGACGGCCGGATACCAGGCGCGGAAGATCAGGGCCACGGCCACGGCCGTCACGGCGACCAGGACCACCGCGCGCAGGCTGATGGCGCCCCAGTTTTCGGAGAAGGACCGCCAGGAGGTGCGCCGGGCCGCGGCGTACAGCAGCGGCGGCAGCACTAGCGGGAGGATCAACTCCGGCTCGATGTGAATATCCGGCACCTGCGGAATCAGTGCCAGGACCAGGCCGAAGACGGTCATGAGCACCGCGGGCGCCTGGCCCAGCCGCCGTCCGAGCGGTTGGGCGATGATGGTCGCCAGCAGGACCACGAAGATCAACTCGAATTGGCTGTGCACGCCCGTCAGTTTGCTGCCGATATGCCTGAAAGTCGACCAACCGGTCCGTGTTCTCAGTAGTTACGCTGCGAGACTCTCAGGAAGGCGAAGGTCCGGCGGGCGGCATTCCGAGACCGCCCTGCGGGTAGGCGCCGGGCCGTTCCGGGGCATACAGCGGCGGCTGACTCGGGTAGTACGGCTCGGGCTGCTGATGCGGGGACGTATATTGCGGCGGGCGCCCGAGATTCTGCGCCGCACCGTAACCGCTCGGTGCGGGCCTGCCCGGGTCATTCGAATTGCCCGCTCGCGCAACCGTGCTCGACTGCAGGGACCACGGGTCGTGCCGCGCCGGTTCCGGGCGAACGGGTTCGGCAATACGATTGGCCTCGTCCACTTCGGTCAGTCCGACGTGAATGAGCAGCACCAGGGTCACCATGCTGACGCTGACCATGAGCGGGGCCAGCAATTGCATCGGACTCACGCCCGAAGGCATGCTCGCGTGATCCATCTGATGGGCGCTCATCGCCGCCATACCGGTGTAATGCATGCCGCAGACGGCCACGGCCATGATCAATGCCGCACCGATGGTCGCGAGAATTCCATTGATATTCAATGTGAACCACAGCGCCACGATCGAGGCCACCACCGCGATGACCATCGACACCGCGACCAGTCCGGCGTTGTATTCGATCATCGCGTCCGATTTCATGGCGTACATGCCCGCGTAATGCATGGCGCCCACGCCGAGACCGGTAATGGTGCCGCCGACCGGCAATTCCCAGCCGCCCCATCGGCTGGTCGCCACGACGGACAGGCCGATCCACACCACCACGATCGCCACCAGCGCGCTGAGCAGAGTGATCGGCACGTTGTAGCGAATGGACGCGCCGTGGATCGAAAACCCGAGCATGGCAACAAAATGCATGACCCAGATGCCGGTGCCGCCGATGGCGACCGCGGCGGCGATCAGCCAGCCGCGGCGGCCTTCGCCGGCGCGGGCACGGGCGGTGCAACGCAGCCCGAGCAGGCAGCCGGTGACGGACATGATGTAGGCCACGACGGGGGTAACCCACCCGTAAGTGAAGTGGTGAATTTCCAGCACTCGAACTCCATTGCCAGAACAGGGGTTTCGCGGATCGCGTTTGCGAGCGAAGAGTACCGGCCACCTGTCCGATTGGGAAATCGAAACATCATGATTTCTGAAAGTTAGCTGGCTGAGATTGCAGATGCGGGCAACCGTTTGAATCTCCCTGATCGGGACCGGTTCCTTTGCCCTCGTGAATGCCTACCGTGAGTCACGGCACATATAGGGATTGACGCATACCGAGCGCAGGAGACCACTATGACCGCCACCGAGCAGTACCTGCAAAACAATTCGACCTACGCCGCCACCTTCACCGGGCCGCTGCCACTGCCTCCCTCACAGGGTGTTGCCGTGGCCCTGCGTGTCAGGGTGAGGTGAGTCCACCGGCTCGGAGCCAATCGGAGATGCAGGGCGAGAGACGGATCGCTATTTCATGACCAGGACAAGAGCCGCGGTCGCCGAAGGCCACAATGGGCGGATGGGTTCTCCAGGGCCGCGTGGTGACGAGCCGAAGCGGCGGCGTGCGTTCAGCGCAGCGGACAAGTTGGCGTATCTGCAGGCCTACGAGCAGGCGATCGAACACGGCGACGGTGGCGGGTATCTGCGCCGAGAAGGGCTGTATTCCTCGCAGATCAGCGAGTGGCGCAAGCAGCGCGACGCGGGGGTCCTCTCCGGTAAGAAACCGGGTGAGAAGGTCGGTAAACTGACCGCTGAGCAAGCCGAAATCGCACGTCTGACAGCGGAATTAGCGCGTGCCAACAAACGTCTCGTCACTACCGAGGCCGCCCTGGACATCATGGGAAAAGCACACGCTCTCTTGGAATCTCTCTCCGAGAGAGCGGATTCCGACGAGCAGCGCAGAAGGCGTTGACCACCGCGTACATGTCGTTGACCGATGCCGGAGCCGGTACTCGGCGTGCGGCGGTATTGACGGGACTGGTGCGTTCCACCGCGAACCGCCGCCGTAAGGCCGCCGCGGCACCGAGTTCGGGTGTACCGCAACCGGTTTCAGATCCGGTGAACAAGCTCTCCGAGTTCGAGCGACGCGCGATCCTGGAGAAACTGGGCAGTGCCGGGTTCGTCGATCTGGCGCCGTTGCAGGTCTTCGCCCAGCTCCTGGACGAGGGCACCTACCTGTGTTCGGTGTCCACGATGTATCGGGTGTTAGGGGAAAACAAGCAGGTCAAGGAGCGGCGCCGGTTGGCGCGGCATCCGGCCAAGGTGTGTCCGGAGTTGGTCGCCACCGCACCGAGGCAGGTGTATTCGTGGGACATCACCAAGCTCGCCGGCCCGGTCAAGGGACAGTATTTCGATGCCTACGTGATGATCGACATCTACTCCCGTTACATCGTCGGGGTCCATGTTCACAATCATGAATCCGGTGTTCTGGCAACGGAATTGATGAAAGAGATCTTCGGGGTCCACGGGATTCCGCAGGTAGTGCACGCCGATCGGGGCACGTCGATGACGTCCAAATCGGTCGCCGCTCTGCTCGCCGATCTCGAGGTCACCCGCTCGCATTCACGGCCACGGGTATCCAATGACAACCCCTTTTCGGAGGCGCTGTTCAAGACTCTGAAATACGGTCCAGAGTTCCCCGAACGTTTCCGATCACTCACCGAGGCACGACAATTCATGGATTCCTTCGCCGGGTGGTACAACCACCAACACCGCCACACCGGCATCGGTTTACACACCCCCGCCGACGTTCACTACGGGCTGGCCACCGACAAGGCCGCCGCCCGCCAAGCCGTGCTCGCCCAGGCCCGCGCCCGCCACCCACACCGCTTCGGCACCACCACGGCACCGAAGATCCTTGACCTACCCGAGACCGTCTGGATCAACCGACCAGCCGACGACGCCACCCAGGAGGCCGACACGACAGCCGCTTAACACCCGTTGGACTCATCCACCTTGAAAAATTCCGTGGTCGCGTGCATGGACGCGCGCATCAACGTCTACGCGGTCCTGGGCCTGTCCGACGGTGAAGCGCATGTGATCCGCAATGCCGGCGGCGTGATCACCGCCGACGAGATCCGTTCACTCGCGATCAGTCAGCGCCTGCTCGGCACCCGCGAGATCATCCTCATCCACCACACCGACTGCGGTATGCTGACCTTCACCGACGACGACTTCAAAGCCGCCATCCAGCAGGACACCGGCATCAAGCCGGAATGGGCCGCGGAATCGTTCACCGACCTGGAAACCGATGTCCGCCAATCCATCTCGCGCATCGTCGCCAGCCCGTACATCCCGCACAAGGACAGTATCCGCGCCTTCGTCTTCGACGTGGCGACCGGCAAACTCAACGAGGTCGTAGCGGGCGACTGATACGGCGCTATTCGGCCTGCCAATCCCTGCCGAACAGCGACAGCTGCGCCGGATCGCTCTCACCCTCGCCGTAAAGACTCCGCAGACACCGAACGCAGGTGACACCGGCGCGGGTCGGCTGCAACGCGTTGGGAGACCACCCCGCAACCCCGGTGTGGCACAGCAGCTCCGGCACCTCCTCGGTGCCGACCCACTGCCCGAGTCCGACAGCATGCACGGTGCGCCCGTTCCGGACGATGGCGTGCACACCGGGATCGCCGAATTTCGCCCGTGCGAACGCGGCCAGGGGAGCGATATCGGTCATGCTCCGGACAATACGGTTCGACTACGACAGCGCGGCCCCGGCGCGGCGGAGTGATGCCGGTGCGTCACCGAATTTTCTGGCCGCGGCGGCCCTTGACGGTGAACAAAGCCGCTGCTGCGGTGATGATCAGGATCGGCAGGGTGAGCAATCCCAGGGGGCCGACGAAGAGGGGATCGGGCACGTGGTCCGGCGCCGAGGTGAGCTGCGGCAGGGGGAGTGCGAATTCGTTCAAACCGAGATGGGCCGTGACGGCGGGCCAGACCGAATGCGTATGGATCCGGATCACCGCGATCAAGGCGCCGGCGCCCACCGCCACCGCCACGGCTGCCGGTACGGCGACATAGAGCGGGTGCCCCGGATAACTGCCGCCGAGGGCCGTCATCGGCAGGTGCCACAGGCCCCACAGCACACCCCCGAGGCAGATGCCGGTTGTGGTGCCGAAGCGAAGTGTCAACCGCGGCATCATGTACCCCTGCCAGCCGATCTCCTCGCCGAGGTACAGCGGAATCGACACCACCGCCGACACCGGCAGAGCCAGCACCGGCCACCAGGACTCGGGCCAGACCGGATGATAGGCGCCCAGCAGTGTCGCGGGAATCAGTCCGGCCAGCGTGATCGCCGGCAATGCGGCAGTCGCGCACAGGCATTGGACGATCACGCGCCGGCGTGGACGGGGCAGTCCGAGTGCGAGCACCCGTGGCACGCCGCGCCACGGGTGCCGTCGCAGTGTCAGGGCGATCGCCACCACCGCGGGGACGAGCATCATGGTGAACAGGCACGCCTGTGCCAGCGAATTCGCGTGCTGCGAGGGCGCTGACCGGCGAAATCCGTTCAGCCACAGCGGTGTGGTCACCACCCAGGCTCCGAGGTATGTCGCGGGGAGGAAATACCACAGCTCTTTCACGGCCTGTCTTCGCTGGGCCACCGGGTGTTCTGCTTCCGGAGCCCGCAAGTAATGTCTATTCATCACACTCGAAAACGCTAGGAGCGCAATCGATTAGACGCGGTGACGTGATCACCCGCAAAGATGGTGTAGCCCGCTACACCGAGGCAGTCGATCATCCGCTGCCGCGCCCGGTCCGGCGGCACACCGTCGAGTCGTGTCCGCTGTCGTCCTCGGCTTGAGATCTTGCGCTTGATTGCTGTTCAACGCCAGGTAGTTCGCCGATCGGGCGCGGTGTCATCATCTCCCAGGTCGATGGTGTAGCCCGCTACACCGTCACGCTCGAGCGGAAATGCGAAACTCGAGGGATGCCAGTCGCGTTGTGGTGGGAACGGATCCGGTTCGCGGGTGTCTCCAGCGTGGTGACGCTGGGGCGCGGGCTGTACGCCGTGATCGCGGTGCCGGTGCTGCTCTATACGTCTGTCACCTGCGTCGTCGGGATCGGATTCGTGCTGGTGCCGCCGCAATTGTGGTTGCTCGGACGGATCGGTGATGCCGAGCGGAAACGGCTGGCTCGAGTGGCGGAGGGGCCCGAATTTCCCATCGGCAGACCATTTCGGTGGCTGCCGTCGCTTGTCTCGGACCGAACGGTGTGGCGTGAACTCCGCTGGGCCGTCGTCATGCTCTTTGCCGGGACTGTGCTCGGCCTGCTGGGTGTCGCGATCTTCCTCCTGCCTGTCATGTCGTTTGCGGCGATTTGGCTGTGGTGGTTGTTCCCGCCGCACGACCCGATCCGGGTTGTCGCGAATGTGCCGATCACTGGATGGTGGTCCGCGTTCACCGTGGGGATCGCGCAAACGGTGATCACGGCAGCGGTGGCCATCGTGTGCGGACCACTGGTCGCCCGCGCCGGTCTGTGGGTATCGCGGGCCGGGCTGCGGCCGAGTGCGAAATATCAGCTGGCGCAAGAGATCACGGTGCTTCGCAGCAGTCGGTCCGGCGCCGTCGACGCGCACGCGGCCGACCTGCGCCGCATCGAACGCGACCTGCATGATGGCACGCAAGCGCATCTGGTCTCCCTCGCGCTTCGCCTTGGCCTGGCTCTGCGTGTGCTGCAACGTGATCCGGCGGCGGTCGCGCCGCTGCTGGAGCAGGCGCGATCGGGCGCGGAAGCGGCGATGAGTGATCTGCGGACAGTTTTGCGCACCACCTACCCGCCGATTCTGTCCGATCACGGACTCGACGGCGCGCTGTCCGCAGTGGCGGCGAGCTGCACGGTGCCGACCCAGGTGCGCGTAAATGTCGGCGCGGCCACGCCTGCAGCGGTGGAGGCGGCAGTGTATTTCGTTGTCACCGAGGCGCTTACCAATATCGCCCGGCATTCCGGAGCCCGTGCCGCGAGCGTCGACGTGCGCATGGTCGACGGGTGCATTGCCGTCGAGGTGCGCGACGACGGCCGCGGCGGCGTCGATGAATCCAGGGGGACAGGGGTTTCCGGTATGCGACGACGTGTGGCGGCGCTCGACGGCCTGCTCGCCGTCGACAGCCCACCCGGCGGACCCACAATCCTGCGGGCGGCGTGCCCATGCGAATAGTGATCGCCGAGGACAATGTCGTTCTCGCACAAGGGCTTGTGCTGCTGCTGCGCGCCGAGGGCCACGAGGTCGCGGCCGTCACCACCGACGGCGACTCCTTCGTCGACGCCGTCCTGGAACATCGCCCCGACGTGACGATCGTCGACGTCCGGCTGCCGCCTACCTTCCGCCACGAGGGTATTCGCGCGGCGCTCCGGGTCCGTTCCCTCGTCCCCGGCCAGCCGGTCCTCGTCTTCTCCCAGTACGTCGAGCACAGTTACGCACGAGACCTGCTCCGCGCGGGCGCCGGCGTCGGCTACCTCCTGAAAGACCGCGTCGCCCGTGTCGAGGATTTCCTGCGCGCCCTGCACCACATCGCCGAGGGCGGAACCGTCATGGACCCAGAGGTTCTCGACCAGCTCATCACCCGCCACGACCCGGTCGCCACCCTCACCGCCAGAGAACGAGAAGTCCTCGAACTCATGGCCCAGGGCTACGCGAACAGCGAAATAGCCCGCCTCCTGACCGTCACCGACCGAGCCATCCACAAACACATCGGCAATATCTTCACCAAACTCGACCTCCCCGCCGAAGACACAGGCCACCGCCGAGTCCTGGCCGTTCTGGCCTACCTCAGCCGCTGAAAGATGCCCCCGGGAGTCGGGGCTGCCCACCTGCGCAACAGCAAACTACTGTCCCGTTTCTAGCCCACATTGTGAAAGGTCCACAGCCATGTATCTGATCTCGATGGCATTAGGAATGTTCGGCCCCCTGCTGGTCCCCACCGGAAGCTCGGACTGCTGGATGGACAGCACCGCCCCCGCCTGCTGGCCCCACTGACCAACCGAGTCGCACTGCGCGATATCGCCGAGTGGGCTCTGACGGTGGGCCTTCTCGGCGTGTCGCCACCACCAGAGCCCACTCGCGGCTGATTCGCTCTGGGGGAGAGCGGAATTGGCGGCGAGGGAGCGTCAGGGTGTCGTGATACTCAGATTGTGTTCAACGATTGTGTTGTGGCACTTCGGGATCCGGGCGGCGATCGGGGGTGCGGAGGGGAGCGCCGACGTGGTGCAGGTGGGTCAGTGCCTCGCGGTAGGAGGAGATCAGGCCGGTTTCGTGGTACGGCACGCCGATCTCGGTGCAGTAGTCGCGGACGATCAGCCGGGCGCGTCGCAGGTTCGGGGTCGGCATGCTCGGGAACAGGTGATGTTCGATCTGATAGTTGAGGCCACCGAGGGCGAGGTCGGTCAACACGCCACCCCGGACGTTGCGCGAGGTCAGCACCTGGCGGCGGAGGTAATCGGGACGGTCGTCGCCGGTCAAGGTCGGCATGCCCTTGTGGTTCGGGGCGAAGAGGCAGCCCATGTACAGGCCGAACAGGCCCTCGTGGACGGCAATGAACACGAGAGCCTTGTCGGCGGGCAGCACCGCGAACAGTAGGGCGAGGTAGACCGCGAAGTGGCCGAACAGCAGTGCGCCCTCCAATACGCGGTGTTTGACCGATCGATTTCTGAGCGCACGGACGCCGGCCAGATGGAGGTTCAGGCCCTCCAGCAAGAGCAGGGGAAAGAACAGGTACGCCTGCGCCCGCCCGATGAGACGGGCCAGACCCCGGCTGGACCGTGCCTGCCGTTGCGACCAGACCAGAATGTCGGGCGCGACATCGGGGTCGAGCTCCTCGTGGTTCGGGTTGGCGTGATGCCGGGTGTGCTTGTCCTGCCACCACCCGTAACCCAGACCGATGCCGGCATTGCCGACGAGTCGTCCGACAAGCTCCGTAGGCCGCCGGAGCCGGAAGACCTGGCGGTGCGCGACATCATGCATGACGAGTGCGATCTGAGCGAACGTCACCGCCATGAACCCCGCGACCAGCAGCGTCCACCACGAATCCCCGATGAGGACGACAGCGACCCAACCGGCCACGAACGCGACCCCGACGAGGCTCAGCCGGATCGCGTAATAGACGGGACGCCTGTCCATCAGCCCCGTATCGGAGATCTGGCGCAGCAAACGGGCGTAATCACCCTCAGCGCCGCGCCGCGGCGACCGTGGAGATGACTCGGGAACCAACGCAGGTGTCGACATAAATCTTCCTGAGAACTGAGCCCGAGACGCCACCTCCGCCCGTCGACAATGCCGGCCGGTCGATGCCGGAGCAGGGCGCCGATTTCGATACCCCGAAGCTATCGCCCAAATTCTCGTCGCCTGTAACCCCTTGGTATGACACGAAATAGGACTCCAGTGTGATATCGCCTGCCCACCGCAGACCCGATCAGCCCTCGCGGTTTCTGAAACACCGACGGGCCGAGACTGTTTCGAGTGATCGACCGCCCGCACGCAGCCCCTGACCAGAATCGGTTGCCGCTCTTCGGCATTCGGCTGAACACCGACACGAGAAAGGCCCCCGAAGCTGGAAGCTCGGGGGCCTTTCTCGTATGCAACCTAGTCCAGGTAGTCGCGCAATACCTGGGAGCGGCTGGGGTGGCGCAGTTTGCTCATGGTCTTCGATTCGATCTGGCGGATGCGCTCGCGCGTGACGCCGTAGACCTGGCCGATCTCGTCCAGGGTGCGGGGCTGGCCGTCGGTGAGGCCGAAGCGGAGCCGGACTACACCTGCCTCGCGCTCGGAGAGGGTTTCCAGGACGGACTGGAGCTGGTCCTGGAGGAGGGTGAAGCTGACGGCGTCTACTGCGACGACGGCTTCGGAATCCTCGATGAAATCGCCGAGCTGGCTGTCGCCTTCGTCGCCGATCGTCTGATCGAGGGAGATGGGTTCACGCGCGTACTGCTGGATCTCCAGCACCTTTTCGGGCGTGATGTCCATTTCCTTGGCGAGCTCTTCGGGAGTGGGCTCACGGCCCAGATCCTGCAGCAGCTCACGCTGGATACGGCCCAGCTTGTTGATGACCTCGACCATATGCACCGGGATACGGATGGTGCGGGCCTGATCGGCCATGGCGCGGGTGATCGCCTGACGGATCCACCAGGTGGCATACGTGGAGAACTTGTAGCCCTTGGTGTAGTCGAACTTCTCGACCGCGCGGATCAGGCCCAGGTTGCCCTCCTGGATGAGATCCAGGAACGCCATGCCACGGCCGGTGTAGCGCTTGGCCAGCGAAACCACCAGTCGCAGGTTGGCTTCCAGCAGGTGGTTCTTGGCGCGATTGCCATCGCGCATGATCCACTGCAGGTCGCGGCGCAGCTGAACGGTGAGCTTCTCGCCCTTTTCGGCGAATTCGCGCAGCTTCTCGGTGGCGTAGAGGCCGGCCTCGATGCGCTTGGCCAGCTCGACCTCCTCCTCCGCGTTGAGCAGCGCGACCTTGCCGATCTGCTTGAGGTAGGCGCGCACCGAGTCGGCGGAAGCGGTGAGCTCCGCGTCCTTGCGAGCCTGCCGCAGGGCCTCGGATTCCTCCTCGTCCCAGACGAAGTCGCCCGACGCCTTGTCCTTGGCGGTGGGCTCCTCGGCCTCTTCGGCTTCCTCGCCCGCCGCCGGGGTCTCGGCCTCTTCGGCATCGTCCTCGGCGAGATCCTCCTCGACCAGGTCGGTCTCATCGACCTCCAGGTCGCCGAGATCGGCGAGATCCACCGACTCTTCGTCGGCGCTCACATCGACGTCGCCGTCGTCGCCCTCGCCCTTGCTGCCGGCCTTCTTGGCAGCCGCCTTCTTGGCCGGAGCCTTTTTAGCAGGGGCCTTCTTGGCTGCGACTTTTTTGGCCACCGCCTTCTTGGCCGGGGCTTTCTTAGCGGCAGCCTTTTTGACCGGCCGTGCTGCGGTGATGTCTGCGGAGTCGGCTTCGTCGGCCGATTCGGCGGTCTCTCGGGTATTCGTGGCTACCACGTACGCCCTTTCGTGACGGTCTCGTGCGGCGTCACGCCAGAGTGGTGATCCGGCGGAGCGGTCTGTAGGGGGGTAACCGGCGCTGGTGCCGGGTTGTTTTCACCGGCGCACCGCCGGAGCTTCTTCCATTGTAACGATCGAACCAGCGTACTTATGGCGCGATACCGGCAGACACGGCCATTGCCGCTCCCACGATGCCCGCGGTGTTCTTCAAATCGGCCGCGACGACGGGGGTTCGGTTGGTCAGCAACGGAATCCATTCAGCGTAGTCGCGACTGATGCCGCCACCCGCCACGAACACGTTCGGCCAGAACAGGTTTTCCAGCGTGACCAGCACCTTACTGACTTCGGCGGCCCATTGCGCGTAGGTCAGTCCGTCGCGATCCTTGATCGATGCGGCGGCCCGGTGCTCGGCCTCCTGACCACCCACCTCGATATGCCCGAGTTCGCTGTTGGGCATGAGCACGCCGTTGTACATCACGGCCGATCCGATGCCCGTGCCGAAGGTGAGCAGCATTACCAGACCGTCGAGATCCTTTGCTGCGCCGTAGCGGTCCTCGGCCATGCCCGCGGCGTCCGCATCGTTGAGCACCGTCACCTCGCGGCCGCCGAGCGCCTGCGCGAAAAGCGCCCGCGCGTCGGTGCCGATCCAGGACTTGTCGATATTGGCCGCGGTGCGCACGACACCGCCGATGATCACGCTCGGCATGGTGATGCCGACCGGACCGTCCCAACCCGATTGCGCGACCACCTTCGCGACGGTCTCCGCGACCGCGCTCGGCGTGGCCGGATGCGGCGTCGCCACCTTGATGCGCTCCTGGATCAGCTCCCCGGTGGCCAGATCGACCGCAGCGCCCTTGACACCGCTACCGCCGATGTCGATCCCGAACCCGTGCCCCCGAGCGGACATGACGACTCCTCGTTCTCCCAGTGATGTGCCCGACAAGCCTAATGCGAGGTGTGCGGGATCTGTGCTGCGATGGTCCTCGTGCCGGAATCCGATTTCACCTCCACCGCATCGAACACCACCCTGACCTCCGACGAGACCGACATCGCCGAACTGCGCCGTGTGGCGGTGCATCTGGCCGAAACCGCCGCCGCTCACGTGCGGGCGCGCCGCCCCGAGGTTTTCGGGCCGGGCGCCGTGGCGGACGACGCCGTGCAGTCCAAGAGCACCCCCACCGACCCCGTGACCATCGTCGATACCGAAACCGAGGCGCTGGTCCGCACGCTGGTCGCCGAACTGCGCCCGGGCGATCTCGTCCTCGGCGAGGAGGACGGCGGCACCCTCGCCGATGATCCGGACGCCGTGCAGTGGGTCGTCGATCCGATCGACGGCACGGTCAATTTCGTCTACGGCATCCCCGCCTACTCGGTCTCGGTGGCGGCCGTGCGCGGCGGGCGATCGGTCGCCGGCGCCGTGGCCGACGTGGTGGCCGGGGCCACCTACAGCGCCGGTCTGGGCCTGGGCGCGCACCGGACTCCGCTCGGCGGCGAACCGATTCCGCTGCGCTGCAATCCGGTCGAGTCGGTCTCGATGGCCTTGATCGCCACCGGTTTCGCCTACGCCCCCAAACGCCGTGCCCGGCAGGGCGAACTGATCGCGGAACTGTTGCCGCAGATTCGCGATATCCGCCGCCTCGGCTCGGCCGCGCTCGATCTGTGCATGGTCGCCGAGGGCCGCGTGGACGCCCACTACGAGCACGGACTGAACCTGTGGGATTGGGCCGCGGGCGCGCTCATCGCCGCCGAGGCGGGCGCGCGGCTGACCCTGCCGGCGCCGACGGCGTCCGGTTCGGCGGGCGAATTGGTGGTTGCCGCCGCGCCCGGAATCGCCGACGAACTGAGCGGTCTACTCGAGCGAATCGGTGTCACCACCCCTATCCCGGAGTGAGGACAGTGGGCTAGACAGCCCGAGGCCGCACAGTCCGGAAATACTGATCGCCGCGCCCATCGGGCGCGGCGATCCAGGATTCGGTTGTCGAACGATCGTGTGATGAAACGGTCACGGACACTTGGTTTTTCGGCCGCCGCATGGTCGGCCCGGTACCGCCGTCGCGCGGTACGGCACTCAGCGCAGAGGCATCAGCACTTCGCGTGCCGGGCCGCGTCCAGCAACTTCGGATCGATGGCCGGTGCGCTGCCCGGCGCCGGATTCTTCAGCGACTTGAGCACCTCCTCTGCATCGGTCCCGAGCTGGATATCGCGGAACAGCGAGCCGAGCACCATATCCACGGTGTCGTCGGTGCGCTGATCCTCGATGAGTTCGGCGCACGGCGTCACCAGCTGTGCGGCCGCCGCGGCGGGCCGCCCGTTCACGCCGAAGCGGATCTGGCCGGTGCACTCCAGATCGCCGTTGACGTAGACCGGGTCATTGCCCACCTGAACATCCGGTGCGCTGGCGAAGCCGAGATCGCCCAGTTCGGAGGCGACGTGCGCTGCCTGCCCGCGCTGGCCGTTGGCATTGAAC
Source organism: Nocardia sp. NBC_01327 (assembly GCF_035958815.1). Lineage (NCBI taxonomy): Bacteria > Bacillati > Actinomycetota > Actinomycetes > Mycobacteriales > Nocardiaceae > Nocardia > Nocardia sp. NBC_01327. Next base: position 3,318,845 of record NZ_CP108383.1, read on the forward strand.
ACGCGCACTTTTGCCTGCGCCAGCGGTACTGGTTCGACGTCGCGCAGTCTGGAGGGTGATACGCGCTGCCCCAGCGGCGCCGGCGCGGGCGCCGAGGTGCTGGAGGCGGGACTGGGCGAATTGCACGCCATGGCACCGGGATCGGCCTCCGTCGTCGTCAGTGCGCGAAACCACACACCGACGCAGATCACGGCGATGACGGCCACCATGGCTGCCCACGGCTCCCAGCGTCGCCGAATGAAGGGCCGCCCCTTGGGGTCGGTCGGTCTGCCTTGGGTGATCAGTGAAACCACGGTCACACTCTACGAAAAACCTGGGACAAGTTGCGTGCAAGGTCTCGGTAAGTCCACCGAAGGGTCTCGGTTGCGGGCCCGAAGGTCTCGTTGCGTGCCCTGGTCGGTGACGATTGCCCGTCTTTTTCGAATCACGCGTGTTTTGATTGCGACTTTTGCCGTGGGGTCCGCTATTGTCTGGCGGCCGCGATCGTATCGCCCGGGTTGAATCGGGGGTTCGATTTCGGGAACAACAAGGGCTTGTCCTGCGTTGACCGAGCGCGATCAGGTACGGACCAGGAGTATCCGGCCAGGTCGGTGACTGGTGTACACGTGACGTACACCACGGGCGGGGCGGCTATCCCGGCCCGGTTCCTGCGGGAATCGGGACGGAACCAGCCGGTCCGGGATATACGGAGTAAGGACGAGGGGAAGACGACATGGCAACCGACTATGACGCACCACGGCGCAGTGAAACCGACGAAGTGTCGGAGGACTCGCTCGAGGAGCTGAAGGCTCGTCGCAACGAAGCCGCGTCCGCCGTCGTGGATATCGACGAATCCGATACCGCGGAGTCGTTCGAGCTTCCGGGCGCGGATCTTTCGGAGGAGGTGCTCTCGGTTCGGGTCATCCCGAAGCAGGCCGACGAGTTCACCTGCTCCAGCTGCTTCCTGGTGCACCACCGCAGCCGGCTCGCCAGCGAAGCTAGCGGGCAGCTGATTTGTATGGACTGCGCGGCCTGATCCAGGTCGTTCAGCCCGCAGGAATATCCGTCAGCCCGCGCTCGGTTCGCCGAGCGCGGCAAGGGATTCGTCCGGCGCGAGCACGGGCGCTGGCCAGCTTCAGTTACGTGGCTGACCAGCGTTTTTGACGCCGAGCGCTTCCAGGATTCGATCGGGCCGACGCGTACTGACCAACCAGTACGGTGTCGGGTCGTCCGGATCGTCGAGCACGAGCAACAACATCGGACCGACCCAGGCCCGATGCTGAACGTACGCGGCGGGGTCGAGCTGTCGGCCCAGCGCCGCGCTTTTCGCGCTGGTGGGCACACCCGCGGCACGCGCCACGAAGGTGGCGGGCAGATGCGCGGTATCGATGCGCAGTTCCGGCGTGCCGTCCGCGTCGCGGGCCACCTCCACCCGATGCCGCGACATCCACAGCAGCACCCACACGGGAATCGGGAACAGCAGGACGTAGGGCAGCCAGGCCCGCACACCCGGTGCGCCCATGTGGATTTCGGCTGCCAGCAGTCCGGTGACTGCCAAACCTACGGGCCACCACCACAGTGGCACCCAGAGGCGCTCGGAGTAGAGGGGCGTGGTCTGCTGCTGAGGTTCCATGGTCACCTGAGGGGGCTGGTCGGACACGACATCAGACTAGGTCAATGGCTGCGGGGGTGAACGCGTAGGCTCGGCCGACGTGACCGGTATTCCTCCAATTCCCCTGCTGCGGCTCGATCCCGCGATGCCTGTACCCACGCGCGCCCACGAGGGCGACGCCGGGGTGGATCTGTGTACCACCGAGGACGTCATCATCGAACCGGGGGAGCGGGTGCTGGTTGGTACCGGCATCGCGGTAGCCCTCCCGATCGGAACGGTCGGTCTCATCCACCCCAGGTCCGGCCTGGCCGCGAAGACCGGCCTGTCCGTCGTCAACACCCCCGGCACGGTTGATGCCGGCTATCGGGGCGAGATCAAGGTGTGCCTGATCAATCATGATCTGCGCACTCCCATCGAGCTCCGCCGCGGTGACCGCATCGCCCAGCTGCTGGTGCAGCGGGTGGAGCTGGTCGACTTCGTCGAGGTGGACGATCTCGACGAAACCCAGCGTGGCGCTGGAGGATACGGATCCAGTGGTGGGCACGCCAGCCTGGTGGCCGGCAAGGAGGCATGACGATGTTCGGACGCAAGAAGCGCAACGGTGAGTCCGGCGACGCCGCCGCACCGTACGACGACGAGTACACCGAGTACGACGAATACGACGACGAAGAGGACGAGTACGAGGAGGAGGCGGCCGAGTACGAGGCCGCCGTCGCGTACGACGAATCCGATGAGGACACCGGCGAATTCCCCGTTGTCGCGGGCGAGCGCACCGGCCCGTACAACTACGAGGACGTCGTCGATCAGATCGAGAGCATCGGCGAGCAGCGCCTGGATCTGGGTTCGGTCATCGTGCCGGTCCCGCCGGGCGGTCAGCTGCAGGTCGAGATGACGCCGGAGGGCGCGCCGCAGGCGGTGCACCTGGCCACCGAGCACGGCCGCATCACGGTCGCCGCGTATGCCGCGCCCAAGTCGCCGGGCCAATGGCGTTCGGTCGCAGCGGATCTGGCGGAGACGCTGCGCAAGGACGGCGCCCAGGTGTCGGTGCAGAACGGCCCGTGGGGCCGGGAGCTGCACGCTGTCACCGAGGGCGCGGATCTGCGTTTCATCGGCGTGGACGGATACCGCTGGATGGTCCGCCTGGTGGCGGCCGGTCCCAGCGGCGCCGCCACCGACGGCACCCCCCTGGTGGCCGCGGCCCGCGCCATTCTCGGTGAGACCGTGGTCCGCCGCGGAGACGAGCCTCTACCGGTGCGGGAACCCCTTCCGGTGGTCCTACCCCAGGAGCTCGCCGATCAGCTCGCAGCGGCCCATCAGCAGCAGCTGGACGCACAGCAGCAGGCGGTGGCCGCGCAGCTGGCCGCCATGCAGGGTGGCCCGCAGCCGATCCAGGCTCCGAACGGCGAACCGCGTCGCGGTGCGGAGGGTTCCGCGATGCAGCAGCTCGGCCTGAACTAGCGCCTGCCGCAACACGGCAACGCAGAACAGCAAACGACCTTCGCGCCTTCCTCGTCTCGAGGGGTGCGAAGGTCGTTTGCTGTCTGTGGGGGATTCGAGCCGCAGAGCGTTGCGGTGATTACGAGGGCGCGAGAGTGTCAGGGTGCTGCGATGTGCCGGGCGAACAGTGCCCGAATGCCGCGCTCGCCCAGGATCGCCGGATCGGCGCCCAGCTCGTCGAGCGTGATGCGGTGCAGTTCAGCGCGCGGGATGAGCTCGGCCCACCGCTCGGCCACCGCGAAGGGGTGCACGGGATCGTCGATCGCGCCGACGATCGACACCGGCGCTGTGACCTTCGTCAAGAATTCGGCCTCGGGCCAGGCGTACGCGGCGGCCTCCTCCAGCGCCTCGGGCAGCTGCGGCCACTGTGACCGCCAGGAGCGGGTGAGCGCCTCGGCCAGCCAGGCCGGGCTCGAGGCCCGCATGCGGTCGATCATCGCGTCGATGCCGTCCGCCCGCAGCTGCGCGGCCGTGGCCGCGGCACTGAGCGCGGCCGGGCAGCCGGTGGTGTCGGCCCCGGTCCAGGCGGGCAGTGCGGCCACCACGCCGTACACCGAATCGGGATGCCGGGCGGCCCAATCGACGGCCACCGCCGCACCGAGCGAAATACCGGCAATGAGCACCGGCCCGGACCGCGCGGCCGCATCGAGCGCGCCCTGATAGCTCGCAATGACCCGCTGCGGGTCCGGATCCACCGCGTGGAGCGGCAGATCCATTGCGGCACAGGCGGATCCGAAGGCTCGCGCGGCGAAGTGCGCATCGGAGCCGGTTCCGGGCAGGGCGACGGCGACCGCCGGACGTGAGAGATCTGGCACCCGCCGAGCGTACTGGGACGGGCGCGCGTGGCGAGTACACCCCGTCACCTCTACAGTGGCGGTGTGTACGCCGCGCCCGAGTGGGAAACCTACGAGGTATGCGGAGAGAAGAACGACGTGAGACCCACGCCGTATGGCTCTACAGGAGAGCGTGCGAGATGCCATCCTCGGGTGGGAAGGAAGCCCCGTCAGGCTATTTCCGGCGATTGAGCCGGCGCCTGACGGAGGATCTGGATCGTTTGGATGCCGAGGAGCTCGCCGAGACGTCGGAGGCGTCGGGCGCGTGTGCGGCATCGCAGTGTCGCCGAGGTGAGGAAGTCACCATGCTCGGCCGCCTGCGCAGCGTCGAGGCCTGCCCCAAATCGGCGGGCGCCGAGGTGGAGGCGGAGTTCTTCGACGGCACCGACAGTGTGGCGCTGGTCTTCATCGGCAGGCGTCGCATCCCCGGTATCGAGCCGGGTCGTCGTATTCTGGTCCGCGGCCGCGTCGGCGAACGTGACGGCGGCAAGGTCATCTACAACCCCTACTACGAACTGCGTGAGAACTCCTGACTCCTATGCCGATACCCAGCAGCAATGACGACGGCCGCATATCCGATGGCGCCTACGGCACGTCCCCCGGCGAGCTGGAGCACGCCTTCGAGGCGGAGTTGGCCGACCGCGAGGACGAACTCGCCCACGCCTTCGCCGACGAGGTGGAACAGGAGCGGGAAGAGGAGATCGAGCAGACCCTGCTCGAGCAGCTGGGCGGCTTCAGCGGCCTGATCTACTCCTCGCTGCCGGTGCTGGTGTTCGTGCCGGTGAATTCGCTGCGCGGGCTCACCACGGCCATCTGGGCGGCCCTGGGCGTGGCGACCGCCATCCTGATCTGGCGGCTGGTCAAGCGCGGCCCGATCCAGCCGGCCATCTCCGGATTTCTCGGCGTGGGCGTGTGTGCGCTCATCGCCTACCGGATGGGTGAGGCCAAGGGCTTCTTCCTGTTCGGCATCTACGCGAGCCTGATCTACGGCGGCGCGTTCCTGATTTCGCTGCTGGTGCGCTGGCCGCTGGCGGGTGTCATCTGGGGTGTGCTGAACGGCCACGGCACCGAATGGCGTTCCGATCGCCGTGCCATGCGCCTCTACGATCTGGCCACCGCGGTGTGGGCGATCGTCTTCGTGGCCCGCTACCTGGTGCAGAACCACCTCTACGACTCCAACAGCACTGGTCTGCTGGCGGTGGCGCGCCTGGCCATGGGCTGGCCGCTGACGGCCGTGGCCCTGGTGGTCACCGTGTGGGCGGTGCGCAAGGCGGGGCATATGCCCGCCGCGAAGTCCACCGAGACCGCTTCCAACTGAGTCCTGCCTGCGTCGGCGCCGGGTTTTCCCGGCGCCTTATCGCTCTAAAACGCTGCCGTGTGAACACCTTCGGGGCGATTCGGGGGTGAGAGGGGGTGGCCACCCCACCCCTGGGGTACCTATTTCGGCGGCTCTGATCCACGCACGATCGTTGTATAACGAACGGCGAAAGGATCTCGAGTTGATTACCGACGGCAAGGCAGTGGCATCGCAGGACCGTGGCGAGGGGCTCGGCGCGGCGGTGCAGACAACGGCCGCGCGCCGGCATTCGGCGGGGCGGGGAACCAAGGGCAGTACCGCGGCGACGTCGGAATCCCGGCGTGCGGCAGCGGAACTCGAGAAATTGATCGCTCCGGCGGCGGCGGGCGACCGGGCGGCGGTGACGGAGATTCTCCGGATCGTCTACCCGCTGGTGCGGCGCTACTGCGCCGCGCGCATCGGTGGCGCGGGCCATCTGCATGTGACGGCCGATGATGTGGCACAGGAGGTCTGCCTGGCCACCGTGCAGGCCATTCCGCGCTACCGGGATCAGGGCAAGTCGTTCCTGGCGTTCGTGTACGGCATTTCGGCCAACAAGGTCGCCGACGCGTTCCGCCGGGCGCAGCTGCACCCGGCCTATCCGGTCGCGGAATTCCCGGATGCCACCGATACCGAGGCCGGACCGGAGGAGCGGGCGCTGCAGTCCGAAACCCGCGCGGCCACCAGAGAACTCATGAAGGTGCTGGCGCCCACCCACCGCGAGGTGCTGGTCATGCGCATCGTGCTGGGCTGGACGGCCGCGGAGACTGCCGAGGCCATCGGGACCAGTCCGGGCGTGGTGCGGGTGATGCAGCACCGCGCCCTCAACAAGCTGCGCGCCGAACTCCGGTCGGCGTCGTAGTGCGGGGTGGCCGCCCGCATCGGCCTTATCAGGCGGTTGTGCCGACCGGGTTGCCGAAACCGTTGACGCCGAGGGCTTTCCGAAGATCGTCCTCGGCTTCGACGGAGGCGACGAACAGCAGTTCGTCGGAACCCTCCAGCGGATCGTCCGGCTGCGGCACGATGACTCGCCCGCCGCGCAGAATCGTCACCAGCGCCGCATCGCGCGGCAGCTTGAGCATGCGAACGGCCTTGCCCGCCAACGGCGTATCGGTCGGCAGCGTGATCTCCACCAGATTGGCCTGGCCCTGACGCAGGGTCATGAGCCGCACCAGATCTCCCACGGAGACGGCTTCCTCGACGAGCGAGGCCAGCAGGCGCGGCGTGGAGACGGCGACGTCCACACCCCACGAGGTGTCGAAGAGCCACTCGTTGCGCGGATCGTTGACCCGCGCGACCACCCGGCCCACGCCGAATTCGGTCTTGGCGAGCAGGGCGAACACCAGATTCACCTTATCGTCGCCGGTGGCGGCGATGACCACGTCATAGGTTTCCAGCCCGGCCTCTTCGAGCGTTTCGAGCTCGCAGGCATCGGCGTGCACCCACACCGCGGCGGGCGCGCTGACGGGGTCGATGTGATCGAGGCGGCGCTCCAGCAGCATGATCTGGTGCCCGCCGCGCAATAGCTCCTGGGCGATGGATCGGCCGACGGCGCCGGCGCCCGCAATGGCTACCTTCATGATCAGTCCTCGCTCGCGGGGGGATTTCCAGCCAAGGCGACCGCTTCACCTACTGTGCCCGAGGTGGCCGCGATGTACACCGTGTCGTCGGCCTGCATCAGCGTCTTCGCGTTCGGCAGCACGCCCTGGCCGAACCGGATGAGGAACGCGACGCGGGCGCCGATGGTGCTCTCCAGCGAGTGCACGGTGCGTCCGTACCACTCTTCGTGCAGTGCGAGTTCGGTGACCGCGACGGTGCCGGTGGGGTCGCGCCACGTGGTGGTGGACTGATCGGCCACCAGCGCACGCAGGAACCGGTCGGTGGTCCACGGCACGGTGGCGATGGTCGGAATGCCCAGGCGCTCGTACACGGCGGCGCGCTTGGCGTCGTAGATGCGCGCGACCACGCGGTCGATGCCGAAGGTCTCCCGCGCCACCCGCGCGGAGATGATATTGGAGTTGTCGCCGGAGGAGACGGCCGCGAAGGCCTCCGCCCGTTCGATTCCCGCGCGGGTCAATACATCCCGGTCGAATCCGACGCCGGTAATACACAGCCCGGGGAAGTCACGGCCCAGCCGGAGGAAGGCGCTCGAATTCTGATCGATCACCGCGACGTCGTGGCCGATGCGGACCAGGGCGCGAGCCAGCGAGGATCCGACTCGCCCACACCCCATGATCACTACGTACACCCTGCGAACCCCATTCCCGAAAACCGTGGTGTGCGGTCTGGTTGCCTGCTTGTCGAAATCACAGCCGGGTGGCAACCGTACCGTTCGAGTTTTCCCCGAGGCACTTTCCCCCTCTGGTCGGTATTCAAACCGGAATCGGAAAAAGCCCACACTGCGCAGCAGCAGAAACTCACCGTGTTCAGGGGCCACACTACGGTCCCGGGCGCGAACCTGCCGCGCCGTGGACGCGGCGGGGTCCGCGCTCCCTTATGCTCACCAAAGTGTCGAAGTTGACGACGGCCGCCAAGCGCATGCTGGTTGGCCGCCCATTCCGTAGTGATTCCCTGGGCCACACGCTGCTGCCCAAACGGATCGCACTCCCGGTCTTCGCCTCCGATGCTTTGTCATCGGTGGCTTACGCACCCGAGGAAATCTTTCTGGTGCTGTCGGTGGCTGGGCTCTCGGCGTACACGTATGCGCCGTGGGTCGGGTTGGTGGTCGCTTTGGTGATGGCCGTTGTGGTCGCCAGCTACCGGCAGAATGTGCACGCCTATCCCTCCGGCGGCGGTGATTACGAAGTCGCCACCAAGAACCTGGGTCCGACCGCGGGACTGACCGTCGGCAGTGCGCTGCTGGTGGATTATGTGCTCACCGTGGCGGTATCGATTTCCTCGGCGGCCTCCAATATCGGTTCGGCGGTGCCGTTCGTCTCCACGCACAAGGTGTTGTTCGCGGTCGCGGCGATCGTGATCCTCACCGCCATGAATCTGCGCGGTGTGCGGGAGTCCGGCACGATGTTCGCGATTCCCGTCTACGCCTTCATGATCGGCATGTTCGTCATGCTGGTCTGGGGGTTCACCCGGATCGGGATCCTCGGCCAGGACGTGCACGCGGAGTCCTACGGGTTCGGCCTCAAGGCCGAGGAATCGCATCTGCTGGGTGTACCGCTGGTCTTCCTCATCGCCCGGGCCTTCTCGTCCGGCTGTGCGGCGCTGACGGGTGTGGAGGCCATCAGCAACGGTGTCCCGGCGTTCCGGAAGCCCAAGTCGCGCAATGCCGCGACCACGCTGCTGCTGCTGGGCAGCATTGCGATCACCATGTTCATGGGCATGATCGTGCTCACCCAGAAGGTCGGCGTCGTCTACGCGCAGCGCACCGACGATCTCACCGGCGCACCGGCCGGCTACGAGCAGAAGACATTGGTCGCGCAGCTGGCGGGCGCGGTGTTCCACGGCTTCCCGGCCGGGTTCTACTTCATCACCACCGTCACCGCCCTGATCCTGGTGCTGGCGGCGAATACGGCGTTCAACGGTTTCCCGGTGCTGGGCTCGATCCTGGCGCAGGACCGCTACCTGCCGCGTCAGCTGCATACGCGCGGTGATCGCCTGGCCTTCAGCAACGGCATCATCTTCCTGGCCGGTGCGGCCATCGCGTTCGTGGTGCTGTTCGGCGCCGAGGTGACCCGTCTGATCCAGCTCTACATCGTCGGCGTCTTCGTCTCGTTCGTGCTGAGTCAGACCGGCATGCTGCGGCACTGGACGCGGCTGCTGCGCACCGAGACCGATCCGGCGCAGCGGGCGCGCATGAAGCGGTCCCGGGTGATCAATGCCATCGGTCTGAGCATGACCGCGGCCGTGCTGGTGATCGTGCTCGTCACCAAGTTCCTGGCGGGCGCCTGGATCGCGATTGTCACCATGGCCGCCATCTTCGGCATCATGAAGCTCATTCGCCGTCACTACGACACCGTGTCCAGGGAGCTGGACGAGACCGAATGGGACGGTGTACTGCCCAGCCGCACGCACTCCATCGTGCTGGTGTCGAAACTGCATCTACCGACCAAGCGGGCCATCGCGTATGCCCGCGCCACACGACCCGACACCATCGAGGCCATTACCGTGAACGTCGACGAACCAGACACCCGGGCGTTGGTGCGGGAATGGGAGCGCAGCGACATTTCGGTGCCGCTCAAGGTGATCGAATCCCCCTACCGTGAAATCACCAAACCGGTGGTCGATTACGTGAAGCGGGTCCGCAAGGATTCCCCGCGCGATGTGGTGACCGTGTTCATCCCCGAATACGTGGTCGGCCACTGGTGGGAGCAGTTGCTGCACAACCAGAGTGCGCTGCGCCTCAAGGGCCGCCTGCTGTTCGAGCCGGGTGTCATGGTGACCTCGGTGCCGTGGCAGCTGAGCTCCTCCGCCAAGGCCCGCGCGGGCCGTGAAGTGAACGCGCCCGGTTCGGTGCGCCGTGGTTTCGGAGACGAATCATGAGCAGTGGCGAGAATTGGCGCGGTGCGGTGTACGAGGTGCGCCTCGGCCCGCCCGGACACGGTGGTTTCTGTGTGGCCCGGCACGAGGGCCGGGTGCTGTTCGTGCGGCACGGGCTGCCGGGTGAACTGGTGCGTGCCCGGGTGACGGAGGATCGCGGCGGCTCGTTCTGCCGTGCCGATGCCGTCGAGATCCTGGAACCGTCGGCCGATCGTGTCGACCCGACGTGCCCGGTGTCCGGACCCGGGGGAGCGGGCTGCTGTGACTTCTCGCACGCCACACCGGAAGCGCAGCGTGCGCTGAAGGCGTCCGTGGTGTCCGAGCAGCTGCGCCGTCTTGCCGACTGGGAGACGGATTTCGAGGTCGAGGTCATTCCGATTCCGCCGCGCGGCACCGCGCCGCGACGGGTGGGACGCAGCGGCATCGCCACCGGCGGTGTGCGTGGCATTGCGGCCGGGCGCGTGCGGAGCGCTGCGGCGGGCCGCGTGTATGGCGCTGCGGCGGGCCGGGCGCCCGGCAGTGCGGTGCACGACGATGCGAACGGCCTCGGGGACCTCGACGTGAATGGCATTGCGCCGCAGCTGTCTTCCGGCGGCTGGCGGTCCCGGGTGCGCCTGGTGGTCGATGCCGAGGGCCGCGCGGGTGTGCACGGCTACCGCAGCACCGATGTGATCACCGATCTGCGCTGCCCGCAGCCGATCGCCGGAGCCATGACCGGTATCGCCGATCGCACCTGGACGCCCGGCGCGGATCTTGTTGTCGCCGTGGACGGTGACGGTGTGCGCCATATTGTCGAGCTGGCTCCCGCCGAGGTGCGGTCCGGTAGTCGTCCGGAGGCGCGTGATCGCCGCGGGGGCCGCAATTCCGCCGCGGCCCGCCGTGCGGCTGCCAGCCGTGCCCGCACGGAACGCGTGATCGAAGGCAGCGGCGTGGCCGTGCAGTATGTCGCGGGCCGTCGCTGGGAGGTGTCGGCCACCGGTTTCTGGCAGCCGCATTCCGGTGCGGCGCAGATGTATTCGGATGTGGTGGCGCAGTGGTCCGACGCTGCCCCCGGCACCCTGGGCTGGGATCTCTACTGCGGTGTCGGCGTTTTCGCCGCGCGCCTGGCCGAGCAGGTCGGTGCGGACGGCGCGGTGCACGGTGTGGAGTCCGCGCGCTCCGCGGTCGAGGAGGGCGAATCCGCGCTGCGTGATCTGCCGTGGGTGCGGTTGCGGGCCGAGCGTGTCGAGCGCTGGATCGTCGAACAGCCCGACACCGCACCGGATGTGGTGGTCCTGGATCCGCCGCGCGCGGGTGCGGGCAAGGACGTCATCGCCGCCCTGGGTGAGCGCGGGCCGCGCCGGATCGTCCACATCGGTTGTGATCCAGCCGCTTTCGCCCGTGATCTCGGTCTCTACCGCGATGCCGGGTACAAGCCCAGCGGCCTGCGGGTATTCGATGCCTTCCCGGCCACCCACCACATCGAATGCGTGGCTCTGCTCGAGCGCTGAGGCGAATAGCGGTGCGGGAGTGCCGCTCTGCGCCGGCCCGCTGGAAACGGGCTGTGCGGCGGTCGATCTGGGCCATCGGCCAAGATAGCGATCATGACTACGCTGTCGGATCCGACGCTTTCGGCGGTGCTGGAACTCATCTACGCAGATCAGTCCAAGTTCCACTCGCTGGAGGGCCTGCTGCTGAGTGTGGATCTCAAGCGCCCCGAGTACACGGCGGCGATGTGGGTGAATGCCGAGAGTTATTGGGGCAGGCTGGTCACCCCCGTGTACGGCGCGCGCATGGCCGCACTGGCCGGGAGCGCCGAGGCGGATCAGGCACTGTTGAATCTGGCCGAACTCACCGCGCAGAAGTTCCTGCGCGGTGAGTCCCTGGAGCGCAAGCAATTACCGCCCTGGCTCCCCGGCTTCCGCGCCGCCCTGCTCACCGACGGCTACCAACTCCGCATCGAGCGCACCGGCGACCAGCCGGGCGAGGCAACCATCCGCTGCCGCCTCAGACCCACCCACCGCCTGCCCCTGCAGCTGGCCGAGCAGATCGCCCTGATCGAAACCGAACTCGAACTCCGCGGCCAGCACACCCCGCTCGATCACCTGCAGCAGGCGACCCGCTGCTACTCCCGCCGCGACTACGCCGCCTGCGAGGAACACCTCCGCGCCGCCCTCGACCATCTGACGGCCTACGCGGTGGGCACCCCCGAGCCGGACAGCACCAAAAACGTCCGCCACCTCGTAGACACCTCCCGCCTCACCGTCCGCGACGGCACCCGCCTACTCCGCGACCTCCGCATCATGACCTCTGCCAACCCCCACCCCCACCGCACCCGAGCCGACGCCACCCGCTTCCGCATCCAACTCACCGCCACCCGCGCCAAATCCCTGCTCTCCCACATCGAATTCTGAAGCACCGCAGTGGTTACGCAGGCTCAGCTCAGGAGCCAGGTCGCCCGGATCGTGGCGGACAGTTCGCTTTCACCGAGTTCCATCGGCACCGGGGGAGCGCCGCCCATATCGCTCTTGGCGACGGCGAAGGCTATGCGGGGCATGGGGGTTGAGGATCCGGAGGTGTTCTCGGTGATCTCCAGGACCGGGCCGAGGGTGCGGCCCGCGCGTGCGGCGTACTGCTCGGCCTTGGCGAGGGCGTGATCCCAGGCGGCGTCGCGGGCGCGAGTGAGCAGGCTCTCGGGGTCGCTGACGGTGAGCGCGAGCCCGCCGAGGCGTACATCATCCCCACCGGCTTCGACGGCGTGCGCGATGATCGCGGCCGGACCGCCGTCCGCGGTGCCCTTCGCCGCTCCCGACGGCGTGGCGATATCGCGCAGCGTCACCGTCAGCGAGGTGCTCGCCACATATCCGACGATCTGTTCCCGATTGCCTTCGGTCCATACGGTTTCCGTGCGCACCGACAGCCCGCTGGTCGAGATGTCCCGCCCGGGCACCCCGTCCCCGCGCAGCGACCCGATCAGCGCGTCCGCGCGCTCTCCGGCTGTCGCGTACGCCGTCGCGACGGAATCGGCCTTGGTCTCGATCGACATGGTCACCCGCATGAGATCGGGTGTGCCGCTCGCGCTCCCGGCGCCGAACGTCGTAATGGTGCCGGAATCGATGGCAGTGCTGGTCACGGCGTCCTCCTCGATCGGTGCCAGGGCACCCCGATGCTACCGACGCCCGACACACCGAACGCCGCGCCGCGCGGTCACTCCGGCGGGGCTGAACCTCGCAGTGCGTTGCCAGAGCCCGCCGGGGCCGATCATTTCGCGTGGCCCTTGCTCGAACCGGGCGCGAATGCGTCCTGGGCGATCGGGCGCGTCGATGGACCACGCGTGGCCCCGCCCGGATTCGTCCGAGCTGCTGGGCTTCAGACCCCGCCGTGGGCTGCCAGCGCGCGTACGGCGGCATCGGCTTGGGCGTAGGCAGCGGTGGCGAGCCGTTCCAGCAGCGCCAGCTTCACCTCGGGCGCCTGACCGGTGAGCTGATCGAACTTGTCCGGCGGCAGTACCGCGAGCCGCACCGTCGTCTCGGCATAGATGTCATTGCTGAACTGCACCCCGGTCAGCAGGGAGATCTCACCGAACGACATGCCCGGCGACAGCGAGATCAACCGGTGCCGCCGCCCGTCGCGATCCTCGAATGTCACGCGCACCCGCCCGTCGAGAATCAGGAACAGCCCGGCCCGTGGACTGTCGCGCGCCACGATGCGTTCCCCGCGCGCGACGGTCCGTATCTCGAATTCCTTTGCCAGCCGCTGCCTTTCATCATCGGGCAGATCGGCGATGGCCGGATGCTGTTCCACCCGCAGTGCCGCCGCGGGCGTGCAGTCCTCCGGCCGGTACCGGTCGACGATGAGTTGCTCGCACCATTCGGTGGCGCTGTCGCGGTCCGCGAACACCCGCCCGCGCGGGTCCTTGGGATCCAGGCTCGAGGTCATATGCCCGAGCTTCGCCTCCGGATCGACCAGTGCGACACGGCATCCCGCGGCGGCCAGTTCGGCTTGCAGATCATCGATCATGCGCACCGCGATCTCGCTCACATCGGCCACTTCGCGCAGATCCAGTACCAGCGCCTCCAGTTGCCCGGAGGTTTCCTCCACGGCCCGCACCGTGGATTCCGCACCCGCGAACAGCAAATCGCCGTGCAATTCGAAAATGCGGGCGCGCTCGCCCCACTCCCGCAGCACCGCCAGCTCATCCGCGTCCCGGCGCAGTCGCGAGGGCGCCTCGGCCACCGAATACGCGGTCCGGATGGCGGTGTGCGCGGCGCGCGTCACGTGCAGGAAGTGCAGCCCCAATCGGTGTGAGAGTTCCCGGCAGGCCTTCACCCCGCGCACGCTGCTGCCGTGTGCGTCGAGCCGCGGCGAGTACACCGCGATGCCGATCTGCCCGGGCAGTACGGCCAGGATTCCGCCGCCCACACCGCTTTTCGCGGGCAGCCCGACGGTGGTCACCCAGTCGCCCGCGGCGTCGTACATGCCGCAGGTGGTCATGACGCTGAGCACCTGCTCGACCAGTGGTCCGGTGAGCGCGCGTTCGTGCGTGAGCGGATTCACGCCGTTGTTCGCGAGGGTGGCGGCCATCATGGCGAGATCGCGGCAGGTGACGTCGATCGAGCACTGCCGGAAATACCGGTCCACGGCTTCTTCCGGATCGCCGTCGATGATCTGCGCGCCGCGCAGCAGATATCCGATGGCGCGATTGCGGAATCCGGTGCGCGCCTCGGAGGCGTAGACATCCTCGTTGAGTTTCAGTTCGCGCCCGGCGAATCGGCTGTAGCTGCGACGTATCCGGGCAAACCGGTCAGCCGCATCACGACCGTCGACCAATCCGGCCGCGGCAATGGCGCCGGCATTGATCATCGGATTGCGCGGGCGCTGTGTCTTGGGGTCCAGACTGATTTCGTAGAACGGTTCCCCGGTGGGTTCCACATCGATGCGCTCGGCCATCGCTGCGGTTCCGTGATCGGCGAGTGCCAGTGCGTAGGTGAACGGTTTCGAAATCGACTGAATTGTGAAGCAGGTGTCCAGATCTCCGCTGCCGTACACCTGACCATCGGCCGTAGCCAGGCAGATGCCGAATGAATCCGGTTGTACCGCTGCGAGTTCCGGGATGTAGTCGGCAAGCTCTCCGGAGGTATCGGCGCGGCACAACTCGTATACTTCGTCGATGATGCGAGCCACCACGCCGTGGCCGGTCTGCGGCGACTCGCCGTTGGCCGAAATTGGGGGGACCACAGGCCCACTCTATCCGCGTAATGTGTGTGGAGCCTCACATTCCCTGCGGATGTCGCAGGTGACAATTAGTTCCTGGGGTCGGGGGCCGCTACGGGCTCCGTAGACTGTTGCAATCACAGGAGATATCCGGAGGGAGCAATAGCCGTGGGAGTGCTTTCCCGGGTCGACATGCCCGAGGATCTGCGTCGGTTGTCGATACCGGAGCTACGCGAGCTGGCGGAGGAAATTCGCGAGTTCCTGGTGCGTAAGGTCGCCGTTACCGGCGGGCACCTGGGTCCGAACCTCGGTGTCGTGGAGCTGACCATCGCGCTGCACCGGATCTTCGATTCGCCGACCGACCCGATCATCTTCGATACCGGGCACCAGTCGTACGTGCACAAGATTCTGACCGGCCGCAAGGACGGGTTCGACACGCTGCGCAAGAACGGCGGCCTGTCGGGCTATCCGTGCCGCGCCGAGAGCGTGCACGACTGGGTCGAGTCCTCGCATGCGTCGGCCTCGCTGTCGTATGCGGACGGACTGGCCAAGGCGTTCGCGCTGACCCGGCAGAAGCGGCATGTGGTCGCGGTTGTCGGTGACGGCGCGCTGACCGGCGGTATGTGCTGGGAGGCGTTGAACAATATCGCCGCCGGCCAGGAGCGTTCGGTCATCGTGGTGGTCAACGACAATGGCCGCTCGTACGCGCCGACCATCGGCGGTCTCGCCGAGCGGCTGGCCGGGCTGCGCATGCAGCCCGCTTACGAGCAGGCGCTGGACGCCACCAAGCGCATCGTGCAGTCCATTCCGCGCGTGGGGGATTCGGCCTATTCGATGCTGCATGCCCTCAAGACGGGCATCAAGGACGCGGTCGCGCCGCAGGAGCTGTTCGGCGATCTGGGCCTGAAGTATGTGGGCCCGGTCGACGGTCACGACACCGTCGCGGTGGAGGCGGCGCTGCGGCGCGCCAAGGACTTCGGCGGTCCGGTGGTGGTGCACGTGGTCACCCAGAAGGGCCGCGGCTACAAGCCGGCCGAGGACCATGTGGCCGACCAGATGCACGCCATCAACCGCATCGACCCGGAAACGGGTGAGCCGGTGGGTGCTTCGACCGCGCCGAGCTGGACCTCGATCTTCTCCAAGGAGCTGATCGAACAGGCCGAGCAGCGTGACGACATTGTCGCCATCACCGCCGCCATGCCGGGTCCGACCGGATTATCGGCATTCGGAAAACGCTTCCCGGAGCGCATGTTCGACGTCGGCATCGCCGAACAGCACGCCATGACCTCCGCGGCCGGTATGGCGCTGGGCGGCCTGCATCCGGTGGTGGCCATCTACTCCACCTTCCTCAACCGCGCGTTCGATCAGCTGCTCATGGATGTGGCGCTGCTGAAGCTGCCGGTGACCCTGGTGCTCGATCGCGCCGGTGTCACCGGTGACGACGGCGCCAGCCACAACGGCATGTGGGACCTGTCGGTGCTCGGCATCGTGCCCGGTATCCGGGTGGCGGCCCCGCGTGATGCGGCGACGCTGCGCGAGGAACTGGGGGAGGCCCTGCACATCAGCGACGGCCCCACGGCCGTGCGCTTCTCCAAGGGCAGTGTCGGCGAGGACATTTCCGCGGTCGAGCGATTCGACGGCGTGGATGTGCTGCGCCTGCCCGAATCCGGCGACGCCACCGCGCAATCGGTGCGCGCCGATGTCCTGCTGGTCGCGGTCGGCGCCTTCGCGGACCTCGCCCTGAAGGTCGCGGATGTGCTGGAGGCGGAGGGTGTTTCGGTCACCGTCATCGATCCGCGCTGGGTGCTCCCGGTCTCGGACGCGGTGGTGAAACTGGCCGAGAACTACCGCCTCGTGGTCACCCTCGAGGACAGCGGCCTGCACGGCGGCATCGGCTGTACGGTGTCGGCGCGCCTGCGCGAGGCCGGGCTCGATGTGCCGACGCGGGATATCGGTGTGCCGCAGCGCTTCCTGGACCATGCCACGCGCGGGCAGGTGCTGCAGGAGCTCGGGCTCACCCCGGCCGATGTGGCACAGCGCATCGGCGGCTGGCTGAGTGGCAGCGCACAGCAGGCGGTCGAGGAGCAGGTGTCCGGGACGGGCCTGCGCTTGGCCGAGGTCGCCGAGCAGGCGACCGCGGCGGAACTCGAACAGGACAGGGTACTGGCGGAATAGGCGGCCCGGCGCGGCTTTTCAGGATTGGGATCGAACGTAGGCAGCGCTGAGCTTCTCGCGTACATTCTGTAACCGGTTGCAGTTTTTCCGGTCAGGAGTTCGCATGTCGCCAGAGTTCGTGCTCGTCGAGAAGCCGCGCCCAGGTATCGCCCTGGTCACCCTCAACCGCCCCGAGCGGATGAATGCCATGGCCTTCGATGTCATGGTGCCGCTGCGCGAAACCCTGGAGGCGGTCGCCGCCGACAATGACGTGCGCGTGGTGGTGCTCACCGGCGCGGGCCAGGGCTTCTGTTCGGGCGCGGACCTGACCCACGCCGGCCGCGTGCCCGGCGTCGAGGGCCTGACCAAGACCAGCGTCGCCCGCCGCTCCATGGAGCTGCTCAACAATGTGATGCTCACCATCCGGCGCATGCATCAGCCGGTGCTCAGCGCCATCAACGGCGCGGCCATCGGCGGCGGCTTCTGCCTGGCCGTCGGCACTGATCTCCGCATTGCCTCCGAGGACGCGTACTTCCGTGCCGCCGGCATCAACAATGGCCTGACCTCGGCCGAACTCGGCATCAGCTATCTGCTGCCGCGCGTGGTCGGCACCGCCCGCGCCTTCGAGATCATGCTCACCGGCCGCGATGTGGATGCCACCGAAGCCGAACGCATCGGCCTGGTCTCACGCGTCGTCCCCGCCGACAAACTCCTCGAGGCCGCCTACGACACGGCCGACCAGATCATCCGCTGGAGCCGCGTAGGCACCGAACTCACCAAGCGCATGCTCTGGAGTGGTCTGGAAGCGGGCAGCTTCGAATCCCACATGCAACACGAGGGCACCGCCCAGCTCTACGTCCGCCTGACCACTGAAAATTTCGACGAAGCAATCCGCGCCCGCAAAGACCGCCGCCCCCCGGTCTTCGAGGACTGACTCCATCATCCCGGCGCTTTTTGGCCGGGATCCGTACTCAGGACTGATCAGCCGACCGTGGTGGATCCCGGCCAAAAGCATGCCGGGATGACGAGAGTGTTGTCCGGCTCAGGCTTCTTTGCCGTCAGCCGGGAACAGCGCCTCAGCCAGTCGCGAGACAGCGAGATCTCGCTGCCACGGTCTCGCCCCACCGGCGGACAGATAGTCGTCGATCAGGGCCGGGCCTTCGCCGTTCGCGACCGTGCGCGGCAGCCCGTCCCAGCACATGCGCCGCAGCAGGTCCGGCATCAGCAGGTTCTCCACCGGCACCGATACTTCGCTCGAAAGTTCGCTCATGGCCGCGCGAGCGTGCTGCAACCGCGCCGCGGCGGCCGGATCCCGGCGCTCCCACCGGTTGACCGGCGGCGGCCCGTCGAAGGGCTGAGTGAGCGGCGGCAATTCGCTCTCGGGCAGCGCCCGGGCGCGTTCGACCGCGCCGAGCCACTCGCGCGAATAACGCCGCTGCCGGGGCCCGCCGAAGACCGGCAGCGCCCGCAGCTGGGCAATGGACTTGGGTTCGTTATTGGCCGCGGCCACGATCGCCGAATCGGGCAGAATGCGCGCCGGCGCCACATCGCGGAGCCGGGCCAGCCGGTCGCGAGTGGTCCACAATTCGCGCACCACACCCAGCTGCCGGGTGCGGCGCAGCGTGTGGATGCCGGAGGTTCGCCGCCACCGATCCGATTTGGGCGCGGAGGGTTCGGCCAGTCGCACATGCTCGAATTCCTGTGCCGCCCAATCGGTCTTGCCCTGCTCGTCGAGCTCCAGCGCGACCGCGTCCCGCAGCTCGAGCAGCAGTTCCACATCGAGCGCCGCGTAGTTCAGCCAGTCGTCGGGCAGCGGCCGGGTCGACCAGTCCGCGGCCCCGTGGCCCTTGCGTAGTTCCCGCCCGAGCAGCTTCTCCACCATGGCGGCGAGTCCGACCCGCTCGTATCCGGCAAGTCGCCCGCCCAGTTCGGTGTCGTACAGCCGCGCCGGGTAGAGCCCGAGCTCCGCGAGCCCCGGCAGATCCTGATCGGCGGAGTGCAGCACCCATTCCAGATCGTTGATCGCCTCGGCGAGCGGGGTGAGGTCACCGTCCACCGGAATCGGGTCGATGAGGAAGGAGCCGGCGCCCGCCCGCCGCAGCTGAATGAGATAGGCCCGATTCGAGTACCGGAAGCCGGAAGCGCGTTCCGCGTCCACCGCGAGCGGCCCGGTGCCGGCGGCGAGCAGCCGCGCGGCGTCCGTTATCGCGGCAGCACTGTCCAATACCGGCGGCACACCCTCCGCTGGCGCGAGCAACGGTACCGCGGCAGTGGCTTCGGGCTCTTCTGGTACGGACATGGTCTTGAACTCTACGGGTAGGACAGTGGCGATCCGCGTCACGTCGGATAAACAAAGAGGGGAGACTCGGCGCCGGACTTTCGGGAATCGTAGTTGCCCGGCGCCGATTTCGTTGCAGTACAGAAGTTCTCGCGCGCGCCTAGTCGGAATCGATGTCGCCGCGCCGGGTATCCAGTCGGGTTACCCCCGCCGGCGGCAGCCCCGCGGCGTACGCGAGGACTTCGCAGAAGGCCTCCACATGCGGTCGCATAGCGGTATCGCCGACCGTCCACGAGGCGCGCAATTCGAGCTGATGCGCGCGCGGCGGTCCCGCGATATCGCCGTATCGCACCGAGCTCGTCGAGGTGACGGTGCCACCCAGCGCCGTGAACGGCGTGCGCGAATCGAGCGAATCCACCAGCCAGCTCCACGCCACCTCGGGCAGCAGCGGATCGGCGGCGAGCGCGGAGTCGATATCGGCCTGGATATAGGCCACCAGCCGGAAGACGCCGTTCCAGGCCTCCTGCCCGTCCGGGTCGTGCAACAGGATCAGGCGGCCGAAGGCATCCCCGTCGGAATCGACCGGAACCACATTCGTGTCAGGGCGAGTGACTTCCGCTCCTAGTGCATAGGAGTAGGGAGCCAGGCGCTGTGGAGGGCGGATCGGAGCTAGCTCGATCCGGGGGTGCATTGTTGCGGTTCCCATCGCATCGACCGCGGCGCGGAACCTTGCGGGTTCTTCGGGCTCCGGGGTCGGTGCGGCGCCGTCGCGGAAGTCGAGCGGTGTCACGTATGAGGACGGTAGACCTCTCCGGCGCGGTGTAGTGGAAGGCGCGCCGCCCGCGGCCTTTACGATGAGCCGTGATGAGCACTCACTCCCGCCGCCAGCTGACCGATGCCCCCCTCCTCGTCGCCGCCACCGGTGGCGTCCCGCATCGTCGTCCGGTGTGGTTCATGCGCCAGGCAGGCCGTTCGCTGCCCGAGTACCGCGAACTGCGCGTCGGCGTCGGCATGCTGGAATCCTGTTTCAATCCGGAGCTGGTGTGCGAGATCACCATGCAGCCGGTCCGCCGCCACGATGTGGACGCGGCAATCCTGTTCTCCGACATCGTGGTTCCGCTGAAGGCAGCGGGCATCGACCTCGACATCGTCGCCGGTGTCGGCCCCGTCGTGGCCAACCCGATCCGCACCACCGCCGACGTCCGCGCACTCCCGCGCCTGCGCGCGGAGGAGGTCGGCGCGGTCACCGGCGGCATCGGCTTGCTGCTCGACGCACTGGACCGCACCCCCCTCATCGGCTTCGCCGGAGCCCCCTTCACCCTCGCCTCGTACCTGGTCGAGGGCGGCCCCAGCAAGAACCACGAGCGCACCAAGGCGATGATGCTCTCCGATCCCGAGACCTGGCATGAGCTGCTCGGGGTCCTGACCGACATCACCATCGAATTCCTGCAGGCGCAGATCGCCGCCGGCGTCGACGCGGTCCAACTCTTCGACTCCTGGGCCGGCGCCCTGACCCTCGCCCAGTACCGCGAGTACGTCCTCCCGCACTCCGAACGAGTCTTCGCCGAGGTCGCCTCCGCCGGCATCCCCCGCATCCACTTCGGCGTCGGCACCGGCGAACTGCTCGGCGCCATGGGCGAAGCCGGCGCCGACGTCGTAGGCGTCGACTGGCGCGTCCCCCTCACCGACGCCGTTCGTCGCGTAGGCCCCGGAAAAGCCTTGCAGGGCAACCTGGATCCCGCCGTCCTGTTCGCCGGCTCGGCCGCCGTCGAATCCGAGGTGCGTCGAATCGCACACGAGGCCGACGAAGCAATCACCCTCGGCGCCACCGGCCACATCTTCAATCTCGGCCACGGGGTGCTACCAAACACCGATCCGACGGTAATTACCGAAACGGTGAAGTTGATTCACAGCCTGCCCGTGCCACTCTGAATCGGTTAGAGGGCGGAAACAACAAAAGATAAAGACGCCCGGACGAGAAGAAAATAAAACGCCCGAAGAACAAAACAAGAAGAGAAAAACGAAGTGAAAGAGGCTGGTCGGTCCGCCAGTCTGAATATCCTTATATCACACCATAATTCACCTTTCCGTGCCCGTATCGCGGCGGTAGAATAATGGTATGAATCCAGGGGGAGAAACCGTCAACACCGACAGTGCGCACGCACTGTCGGTAGCGGTCGATCACCTCCTGAACGCGTCCCTGGTTCCGTTGCACGATGACGAATTCATCGCACTCATGCGAGAAGTGGAAACGTGTAAACGCAAACTCGAGGCCGTGCAGACCCGTTTCGTCGTGGAAACCACCAGTCGCGGCTTGGCCCAGCGCGGCGGGGTGGCGTCCCCGAAGGTGTTCCTGCGTCAAACCCTGGGTATCTCCCGTGCCGACGCCGCGTCCCGGGTCAGCATCGCGGTGGAGACCGGCCCGCGGATCGTCTCCGGTGTGGAGCTCGAACCCACCCTGGCACATGTGGCTGCCGCGCACCGTGAAGGGGTGATCGGGGTCGATCATGTGCGGCGGATCATGACGGTGATGAACCGTTTGCCCGGCAGTCTCGACATGGACGTGCGTGAGGCCACCGAACTGCAACTGACCGAGTTCGCCCCGACCGGCTACCCGGAAGGGTTGCCGGTGATGGGTGAAGTGTTGCTCGCGGGTTTGGATCCGGATGGCTCGTTGAGTTCCGATGCCGATCGTGAGCGCATGCGCGGGTTGACCTTGGGTGCCGAGCGTGCGGATGGGATGTCTCCGTGGAACGGGGAGATCAACCGCAAGCTGCGCTCGGTGCTGGAGCCGGTGTTCGCGAAGCTGGCCCGCCCGGGGATGTGTAATCCGAAGGATCCGCAGAGCCCGTGGGTGTCCGAGCACAAGCTCGATGCCAAGGCGATGGCGGCGTGTGCCGAGCGTGACACCCGTACCCCGGCCCAGCGCAATCATGATGCGCTGCTGGCGTTCCTGCGTCCGGAGTTCGGTGGCCCGGCCAAGCTCGGTAAGCATCGTGGTCTGCCGGTGTCGGTGATCGTGACGATGAGCGTGACGGATCTGGAAGCCGACGCCGGTGTGGCGACGACCGCGTCGGGTGGGATCGTGTCGATCCCGGAGGCTTTGGAGTTGGCGTCGAAGTCGAACAAGTATCTGGCGGTGCTGAACCCGGTGGGGTTGCCGCTGTATCTGGGTCGCGGTACCCGCTCGGTGAACCTGGATCGCACCCGCAGCTCCTCGGGTATCGAGTCCGTGTCCCGTTCGGCGGGCCTCGATCCCGGTGCTCACCCGGCCGGTTTCGAGCCCGGTTCGCGGGCAGGTGGTGCCGATCGCGAGTGCGGGTCGGCTGATCTCGGACACCGCGCCCGGCCTACCGGCGACCAGGGCGTTCCGGGTGCGGCCGGTCCCGGCCATGCGTTTGGCTCGTCGGGAAGCTGTGGTGCCGGTACGCGCACTGCCAGCGCCGAGACCGGTGCGCGGACAAGCAGTTCCGGCCGCGACCACCACTCACCCGGCACCGATGCTGACTCCTGTGCGGCGAGCCCCGGCGAGGATACTCGGCCCGCCAAACTTGAGTGCGGTTCGCGGGCAGCCGGTTCCGGCCCCGAGCTGCGCTCGTGCGGCAGCAAGGACGACTCCCACCCTTCGGCCACCCAGGAGGGCTCCGGGGCGGCGAGCCCCGGCGAGGGTGCTCGGCCCGCCAGCCTCGAGTACGGTTCACGGACAGACGGTTCCGGCCCCGAGCTGCGCTCGTGCGGCAGCAAGGACGACTCCCACCCCTCGGCCACCAAAGAGGGCTCCGGGGCGGCGAGCCTCGGCAACGGTGCTCGGCCCGCCAGCCTCGACTACGGTTCGCGGGCAGGCGGTTCCGGCCACGACCCGTATGGAGCTGGCACCGAGGGTGCTTCAGGATCGGCGAGCACCGGCCACGGCACCCGGCCCGCGTGGTTGGTGTTCGGACCGCGGTCCTTCGGGACCGAGCGGGTACCTCGGTTGGCCAGTCCTGCACAACGATTGGCGCTTATCGCCTCGGAGAAGGGCTGCACACGGCCTGGGTGTGATGCCCCGGCGACGATGTGCGCGGTGCATCACATCACCGAGTGGAGCAACGGTGGGCGCACCGATATCGACAACCTCACCCTCGCGTGCGATCACTGCCATGCCCAGGTTCACGACGGACCGGGTGGGTGGAAAACGGTGGTCATGGGACCGGAGTCGGAGTTTCCGGGAAGGACCGGGTGGATCGGGCCCGCGCACATCAACCCGAGCGGGGTACCGCAGGTCAATCATCTGCACCACCCGCTGGAGTTGAAGGCTGCTGCGGTGGCACGGATCCGGGCTCGTAACGAGCGGGAACTACAGCGCTACCGGCAGTAGGTTCCACACCCACCTGCTGACCCCCGTTTGCCCCTGTTCCACCGCCGGGCTGGTCCCGTCGGTGCTACAGGTCGTTACGCGGGCGGGGGTTTCGGGGTCTTGGTTCTTGGGTCTGGGTGCTTCGGGTTCTTGGTCTTTCGGGTTTTGTCTTTTCGGGTTTTGTCTCTGAAACCGGACCACAGCCGGTCGACCGAGCCGGTACCGCAGGTACCTCCCTACTGCGGAAGGTAAATCGGGTACCCCACCCGACGCCACCAGCACAGCCATCTCGGGCCCTGCCCGCACCCGGAGACCCAACCCTGCCTCTCGACGCACGCAACCCAGGTGCACCGGCCTCATCTCGGCCTCGAAACCCCCCGAAGCGGGCACCGCACAACGCTTCTCCCCGACCGCACAGCAGGTGTCCGCACGGCACAGAACCGATAACCGTTGTGCCGCTGAGAGACCCGCTGTTCCGTCGCCAGCTGTAGACGTTCTCGACATCGAAACGGCCGGTGCACCGTGGATTTCTCGCCACTGGCTAAAGATCGCCGCCGGACCCGTCCTTACGGGTCACAGGATTCCCTTGGGGTGGGGAGCCGAGGTCGGGTGCGTCTCCCAGGGTTCCTGCGCTTCTTTGTTCTGTATGACACCGGGGGAGCAGCACCGGACACAGCTCACACCACCTGCGAAGGTAGGTTGCAAGCAGGAGAACAGCCCATATGAACGAGGAGTGATCAATGCGGATCGCAGTAGTCGGCGGAGGTATCAGCGGCCTCGTGGCGGCCTATCGCCTCCGCAAAGCTCTGGGCCCTACCGCCGAGCTGATCCTCCTCGATCGCCGTAACCGCCTCGGCGGCATCCTCCGCACCGCAGACATCGAAGGCGATCCCGTCGACCTCGGAGCAGAGGCTTTCGTAGGCCGCCGCCCCGAAATCCCCCAGCTGATGCGGGAATTGGGCATTGCGGATCAACTGGTGCACCCTGCCGGTCGCCGCCCCCTCGTCTGGTCGGAAGGCGCTCCCCACCCCTTGCCGGGGAACACTCTCATGGGCATCCCGGCTTCCCCCGACACCATGTCCGGCCTGGTGGACGCCGAAACGATCGCCCGCATTGCCGCTGAACCGAATAGGCCACTGACCTGGGAGCGCGGCGGCGATATCTCCGTTGGCACCCTGGTAGCCGACAGGTTCGGCGAGCAGGTGGTCCGCCGGAGCGTCGATCCGCTACTGGGCGGCGTCTATGCCGGTACCGCAGGCTCGATCGGAGTCCGGGCAGCTCTCCCCACTTTGGCCGCAGCCCTGGACGCTGGAGCACACAGCCTCTCGCAAGCGGTTGCCGACGCTCTGCCACCGCCGTCTGACACCCCCGTCTTCGGCGGTATCCGCGACGGCTACCGCGTGCTGCTCGATGCACTTCGCGCGGTCGCCGACGTGAAGGTCGAAACCGATACTCCCGTAACGCGACTCACCCGCACCGCCACAGGCTGGCAGCTAGACCCGATCGGCGCGGTCGATGCCGTAGTCCTGGCCACCCCCGCCCCCGTGACTGCCGAGCTGCTGCGAGAGGTCGCCCCGGAAGCCGCCGAGCTGACCGCCGGAATCGAATTGTCCTCGTCCGCGGTGGTGGCGCTGGCCCTCCCGCAGGACACCGCACTCCCCGACAACTCAGGAATTCTCGTAGCCACCGGTGAATCGTTGCGCGCCAAGGCATTCACCCTGTCCAGCCGCAAGTGGCCGCACCTGGCCGCCCGCGAGGTAGCCCTGGTACGCGCCTCCTTCGGCCGCTTCGGCGACGATTCGATGCTGTCCTGGCAGGACGAGGAGCTGATCCAAGCCGCCGTCGAAGACCTGACCACAGTGACGGCCGCCGACATCAATCCATTGAGCGCAGTAGTACAGCGATGGCCAGGCGGCCTGCCGCAGTACGCACCCGGCCACACCGCGCGCATCACCGAACTCCGCGCTGCCACAGCCGATCTCGACGGCCTGGCACTAGCCGGAGCATATCTCAACGGCGTAGGCGTCCCAGCATGCGCAGCCTCCGGCACCGCAGCCGCCGCTCGCATCACCGAGCAACTGACCTGACCTTCTGGAGCCCACCGCCCGACCGGATCAGACTGTGCTCGACTGGATGAGCTCACCGCCCGAACGGATCAGTTCACCGCCCGATCGGCACGGTCCAGCCTGATCGAGGTGCGGGCCAGCGTCTCATTCCGCAGCAGGCGGTGCGTTATCCGGCCAGGTCGGATGGATCGGTGTTCGCGCCGCACACCACTACGGCCACCCGCTCGTCCGGTTCGGGCACGTAGGCTCCCGATCGCAGTGCCGCCAGCGCCGTTCCCGCCGCGTGCTCGACCGCGAGTCTGCCGTCATCCCACAGGAATTGGCGTGCCGCGATGATCTGCTCATCCGTCACCAGTACCGACCGCACGTCACACTCGGCGGCTACCGCGATCGCCATTTCGCTGGTGCGCCGCGCACCCAGTGAGTCGGCGGCGATGGAGTCGATAGGCACATCCACCGGATGTCCTGCGGCCAGACCGGCATTGAAGGCACGGCAGTACTCGGGTTCGACAGCGATCACCCGAATGCCATGGTGCGCAGCAGCTGTCGCCACTCCGGTCAGCAGCCCGCCGCCGCCTACGGCCACGACGACCGTATCGGTATCGGGCGCCTGCGCGACGATCTCCTCCAGCAGCGTCCCCGCTCCGGCGGCGATGTACGGATCGTCGTAAGCGTGTGATCGCAGCGCTCCCGTTGCCGCAGCGTATCTTTCGCATTCGGCCGCGGCGTCGGCGTACGACTCCCCACCGGACATGACCTGTGCCCCCAGCGCCCGCAGCCGCGAAACCTTCACCGGCGGTGCGGAGTCGGGCAGGAATACCGTGGCCGCCGAATCGACCATCCGCGCGGCCCACGCACAAGCGACGCCCGCATTACCTCCCGAGGCGATGGTCACACCGATCCGCGGCAGCAACCCCCGTTCCCGGTGCGCCAGCATGAAATTCACCGCACCGCGCGCCTTGAAACTGCCGGAGTACTGCAGATGTTCGAGCGCCAGTCGCCACTGCCGGCCGCCCTGGCCCGCTTCGGCCGGGGTGAGCACGACCGGTCGCACATGTCCCGATATGCGGTCGGTGGCCGCCTTCACGTCGGCGTAAGTCGGATGCACTGCACTTCCTTCGCTGGATCGGTTCGGGCGGGTTGCGGTGGCGGATAATTACACTGTAACTTACGCTGGTTTCATGCCAAGGACCTCGAAGACGCTCGAGCAGGCGACCCCGGAGGCGATTGCGCGCGCCGGGTTGGCGATCATCGAATCCCGTGGTGCGGCGCAGCTGAGTTTCCGTGCCATCGCGTCCTATCTGAAGGTCTCGCACACCACGGTGGTACGTCGTGGCGGTGGCGATCTCAACGGTCTGCTGGACTTGCTCGCGGATCATCTCGCCGCCGATCTGCCCGATGTCGCCCCCGGCTCCCTGCCCTGGGCGCAGGCCACCGAACAGCGTTTCTGCGCCTGGTACACCCTGATCGCCGCCCATCCGGTGCTCGTGCTGCTGCGCGAACGACGCCCCCTGCTCGGCCCCCGCCTGCTTGCTCGACTGACCGAACCACAAGTGGCCGACAATCTTTCGATCGGTCTCAGCGTGACCGCCGCCCTGCGAGCGTATCGGGAGATGTACCTGTTCACGCTCGGTTGCGCCGCACTGGTCGAACACACCGATCTGAAAGCCGTTCAGCTGCGCACCCGTACGCACCTCGCCGCCCTCGACCCGGACGAATACCCGCTGCTCTCAGCACATATGAACGAGGTCGCCGACGCCGTCACCTCCGAGGAGCCCTTCCGCGACGGCCTGCGCCGCCTCATCGACTCCTGGGCCGCGACCGCACGCTGAGCCTGTCCGAATCCGGCGGGTCCGCCGCCTCCCCCGGTACGGGCGAATGGCACGATGTGGGTATGGCGCGACTCGACTACAAGTCCCTGAACGACACCATCCGCTATCTCATGTTCTCGGTGTTCCAGGTGGAGCCCGGTGTGCTGGGGGAGGATCGGGCGGCTGCCATCAAGGAGGCCCGGGCCTTCTTCGATTCGCTGGAAGAGCGCGGGGTGGTCGTGCGCGGGCTGTACGACGTCGCCGGTATGCGCGCCGACGCCGATTTCATGATCTGGTGGCACGCCGAGCGGATCGAGGATCTGCAGGCCGCCTACTCCGATTTCCGCCGCGTCACCGAGCTCGGTTCGGTCTCCAACCCGGTCTGGAGCAACGCCGCCCTGCACCGCCCGGCGGAGTTCAACAAGAGCCATCTGCCGGCATTCCTGACCGGCGAGGAGCCGGGCAACTACATCTGCGTGTACCCGTTCGTGCGCTCCTACGACTGGTACCTGCTCCCCGACGAGGAGCGTCGCAAGATGCTGGCCGATCACGGTAAGGCCGCCCGCGGCTACCCGGATGTGCGCGCCAATACGGTGGCCTCGTTCGCCCTCGGCGACTACGAGTGGATCCTCGCCTTCGAGGCCCCGGAACTGCACCGCATCGTCGATCTCATGCGTGACCTGCGCGCCACCGAGGCCAGGTTGCATGTGCGCGAAGAGGTCCCGTTCTTCACGGGCCCGCGCGTCGAGGTCGAGCAGCTCATCGCCGCTCTGCCGTAGATAACCGTCGGTTGGCCGGGCCGCTGCCCGGAAAATTTGGGGCATGCACGAAACCGTGTATGCCCCATAGTGTTTCTTCGACTAGCTTGTTGCGCTGTCCGAGGGGTGCAAACGCAGCGAGATGGAGTTGATGCAGTACCGCTCGAATATCTCCGGACCGTGTGGCCGGGCAGATGGGGCTTTCTTGCTGGTGAGGATAGGTTTTGACGTCTAGTGGGCCCGTGCTGGAATCACTGAGCGTTCAAACAGATCACGGAAGATCAGCCTGAATACGTTCGCGAAAACGTTCGCGACGATCTAGCGCCCTTCGGCGTGTCGTTGAACGGCACGCCGAAGGCGTTTGCTGGATAGCAATGTTCTGGCAAATAGCTCGCTGGCAGGGTCTGGACCCGATTAAGCATTCGGGCTAAGCATTCGAATGAATCCCATCGACAGCGTCCGTGTCGTTTCGTTGGTCGACTGCGGTGTTGCGTGGGGTGTGGTGGTCGTCTCCGGGGCTAGACCTGGAGGTGTTCGTCTGACTCGCTTGTTCTCGGATGTGTAGCTTGGCGTCATGGCGCTACAACCGCTTGTCGGCGAGCAATCTATCCAGCGTGGCACCGACAGCACTCGAACCGGACATGACCGTGGCTAGATATCGTGAGCCGGGAATTGAGATCGAGTCGTACACGTCCATCTCCGATGAGTTCGCGGGGACCCACGACTCGTGGTGGGGTGTCGCAAAGATGCACGTCAAAGCGCAGAACCATGATCTTCCGTACCTCATCGCCAACGAGCTCATCTGTTGCCGACTGGCCGCCGCCCTCGGCCTCCCCGTATTACCTGGAGAGGTTGCGAAACACCCGGATGGGCGGCAGTGCTGGGTGACGCCGCAGATCAGTCAGGCAGGCATGACGGTTCCCCCGACGCGTGAGAGCGAGATTCTGGGTCAGTACGCTTCGACGGTCGCTGGCGCGTTCGTGTTCGATTGCTGGGTCTTGAACGAGGACCGCCACGAGGAGAACTTCCTTTTCCATCCCGTTCTGGGCATGTGGCTGATCGATCATGACAACGCCCTCGCGGGGAACGACGGCGCACGGTTCGAAACTTTTGCGGCAAGGTTCGACATGCCGCTTGATTGGCATGGTTTCAGTGCGGCAGCGCTGCCTCAGCAGGCGTTAGAGTTCTGGTGCTGGCGAGTGCAAAGTGTGCCTGACGCGGCGATCGATTTGGCGCTCGGTGAAGTGAGTGCGCGAGGCTTGATGCAGAAGTCGAGAACTGCAACGCTGAGAAGGCTGCTTCGGAGTCGTCGAGAGTCCATTGCAGGTCTCGTTCGACAGTCCCTCGCACAGACCAGGACAGACGTAGCATCCGAGATCCAGCTGTCCTTCGATCCGGCGTGAGGAGGTGTTCTCGATGGAAGCTATATGGCATCTGATTCAGTACACGTCGGACATGCGGCGCAAGGAGCCTCGAAATATCGGTGTGGCAGTCGCAGTCGACGGACAGTGGGCGATCAAGCTTTTCGGCGTGGATGAGGCCGGAGGGATCAACGGTCGTGCATTGA
The DNA here is from genome assembly GCF_035958815.1 of Nocardia sp. NBC_01327. Lineage (NCBI taxonomy): Bacteria > Bacillati > Actinomycetota > Actinomycetes > Mycobacteriales > Nocardiaceae > Nocardia > Nocardia sp. NBC_01327. The sequence goes on from NZ_CP108383.1 coordinate 3,348,759, forward strand.
GACGGTATGGGCTTTCGAAGGATGGCTATGCCTCATGGGTGGACTACTACTCTGACATGATCCTTGCCGGCCGCTGGGAACGCGTCGTAGAGACGCAGCAACGGCGTCCCGCGGAGTTCCGTCTGGTACCCGGCGGCTACATCCGAGCGCTGGGTACTGCGGCGGACGTTGCGGCCAGCCTCTTCGCGGAACTCGTTCAACGAGAAGAGCAGCATGGTGAGCCCCGGGCGAAGATCCTCCGCCAGCATGTTGAGGCGACCTTAGAGTTGGCGGAGGTTCATCCGCAACTCGACATCACCGTTGAAGCATCGTGGGGTGAGGATGCGGCCGATGATGTCAAGTTCGACTACGCGTACACGAATGGACAGCGGCATCTGATGCATCGATTGCAACTGCATCAAACGTCATCCGACGCATCCAAGATGGTGGCTCGCGAATTCAACGCGCGTGTCACTGCTGCGCGTTCCGCGGGCGCAGCCCGGAGTTTCATCGCGTTCTACTCGGGCGAAGCCATTGATGAGATGGGTGGCGACTCTATGCTGACTCCCGTGTGGAAGGTTGCCCACATTGTGGATGTAGACGACACCATTAAAGCTGCCGAAGCTCTACGGGAGATCATGCACGAGTCTGCGTGAGGTAGCGGTTCCAGCGGTTCCCTGCCGGGTTGGTCCGGAAGACCGCGGGAACCTCACTTCTTCGAACGTGTGTCGTGCTGTTTTGGCTCCAGTGGACCGTCGAGTTCTCACTAGAGGCCGCGGGTGCCGCGCCGATCTGGCGGCCGGACTCGATTGGCGCGGTGTCTTCCAAGTCCGGCCGTCGAAAACGGCTGAGATTGGTCGTAGTTCGAGCCCGCCCACACGGCAGGGAGCCTTGCCCTCGAAGAGCCTTCGAGCTCTGACGCAGACCGGTGCCGTGCGGGCGCGCTGGAACAGCTCATCGGAGGCAAGCCCACAGAGGCTCGGGGATCGAATTCGATGGCCTCCCACGGTACTCAGGATCGAGCCCTCCCGGTTCAGAGCGCTCGTGGTCGCCAACCTGGCACAAGCGGTCGCTAGATCGGCATCAGATGTCATAGGTGGAAATTGGAATATCGCGATGGAATCGTAAGAGTGCCAGGGGGTTTCGTCCTGACTGGCGAACTGGGGCTGCTTGAGTTCTGATCTTGCTGAACCGGGCGTGCCTCTCATTGATGCTAGGCCGGACCGGGGAGGGGAATGTTGGTTGGCCCAGCGCACCGTTGCTGTGGTGTGCTGCATAAGGGGTGCCGCTGGGTGGTCGGAACGGTTTGCTCTGCCAGCGGAATTGTGAGCTGTCACCACAGGATGGAGAGTCATGTATTCGGCGGAGATCAATCGTAAGCAGCCAGCGCTATTGATGTTGCTGGTGGACCAGTCGTTTTCGATGTCTGAACCTGCCGGGCAGGGGCAGGGAACGAAGGCTGACGTGTTGGCGCTGGCTGTGAACAACCTGCTGGGGAACGCGGTCTTGCTATGCAGCCGCGGCGGCGAGAAGATTTACAACTATTTCGAGGTCGGGGTTGTGGGCTACGGCGCGAAGATCGGGCCGATCCTGCATGGCGCCGATGCCGAGCGGCGGGTGTTGCCGGTGAAGGAGCTTGCCGACAATCCTCGCCGTATCGATACGGTGGCACGGCGGGTGCCGGATGGCGCCGGTGGTGTCGTGCCGGTGCAGCAGCAGATGCCCGTCTGGGTGGATCCGCTGGCGGATGGTGCTACACCGATGGTGTCGGCCTTGGGCTACGCGGAGCCGGTGATCGCATCCTGGTGTGCGGCCCATCCATCGAGTTTCCCGCCGATGGTGATCAATGTGACCGACGGGGCGAGCACCGACGGTGACCCTCGGGAGGCCGCGGATCGGATCCGCGAGTTGTCGACAGACGATGGTGCCGCCCTGGTGTTCAACCTGCACTTGTCGGCCCTGGGCGGACAGGCGGTGACTTTCCCGGACACTGCGGCAGACATGACCGATCCGAATGCGCAAAGGCTATTCGAGGCTTCGAGCGTGTTGCCGCCGGCGATGCTGGAAGCGTCTGCGGCACTGGGGTATCCGGTGCGTAGCGGATCGCGTGGATTCCTGTACAACGCGGATGTCACGATGGTGATCGATTTTCTCGATATCGGTACGCGCGCGGTCACCCCGACCGGGCTCAAGGAACTCATTACTCCGACCGACGATGATGCGGTCCCCGGTGACGGCGGCGATGCAACCTCTGACGATGATGATGACAGCAGTCACAACGGCGGCGATCAGCCCGCGCTGTGATCGACTGTGCGGAAAATCCCTCGCACGCAGGGGATGTGGCGACCAGTGCTCCGGTGGCGCGCCTTGCGACTCACCACAAAGAGGGGCGCGACCCTAACGAGAACGACGATCGTGCGGTCGGGGGAACATGTTCGCGTTTCGCACTCGCGGACGGTGCGTCGACCTCCGCGCGTGCTGAGGAGTGGGCGGAGATTCTGGTGTACGCCTATGTGATCAAGGGCGTGGACATTCTCGATCCCATCGTCCTGGAAACGCTCAGATCCGACTGGCGGCGCCGGGTACACGCCGGTGATCTTCCCTGGTATGCGTTGGCGAAGCTTCAGCTTGGTGGTGCCGCAACGTTCGTCGGGGTCGATATCGACTCCGACGAGCAGCGGTACCGTGCTTTCGCTATAGGTGACGCTTGCCTGCTACATATACGTCGCGGACGAGTGATCACGACGGGTCCCCTGCAGCATCCGCGCCAATTCGGTCGTACTCCACCGTTGATTACTACGCAGGTGCGGGATAATTCTCACCAGGCGGCGCTCTGGGAGCATGGGGACGGCTACGCGCGTGGCGATCAGCTCGTGCTCGCCTCCGACGGGCTCGCCAAGTACTTGCTGGAACAGCATTGCAATGGCGCCACGATTGACCTGGCCGCGATCCCCGACAACGACAACGAGTTCCGGGAATGGGTGGCGGACGCACGCCGCGCTGGCATGGACAACGATGACACCACGATCTGCCTGGTGCAGCTATGAGATTGCCCAGCCTGCTGAATTACCAACTTGCGCTGCAGGATCCACGGACTGCCTTCAGAAACGTCGACGTGCTACGGGGCGGTACCACTGTGCTCAACGCGCAGGGCATGCCGTCGGTTGCCTCGGGAGGGTTCGCCGCGACCTTCGCCGTCCACAGTGTGGACGGGCACCGGTTCGCGGTGCGCTGCTTCCACAAGCAAGGGCACGACGACCGCCGATTGCGCGAGCGTTACGAGCACATTCACCGGTTCGTGACCACTCATCCGCAGTTGAGGTTCCTGATCGGCGCGGTCTACCAAGCCGACGGAATCGTCGTGAACGGCACTGGATTCCCGATGGTGTGGATGCGGTGGGCGGCCGGTGAAATGCTGGGGGTGTGGATCGAGGACTGGATCGAGGATCCCGGGCGAGACCCCGCCGCCATCGAGACCGTGCGGATCGCGATTGCGAACGCGGTTGTCGCACTGCGCGCCGCCGGCGCCGCACACGGCGATCTGCAGCACGGGAATATTGTTGTCGGCGAAGATTTTTCGATCACACTTATCGACTACGACGGCATGTACCTTGATGCGTTCCGGGGTACGCCACTGCAGGCCATAGAACAAGGTCACCGCAACTATCAGCACCCAGGGCGTGGTGGGCGTTTCGATCGCGGTATCGATACCTTCGCAGCAGCGGTTGTCGATGTTTCGTTGCGCGCCTTGCGATATCAGCCATCATTGTGGGACGACTTCGGCGGTACCGGTGAGAACCTGATATTCACGGCGCGAGATTTTATCGATCCGGAGAACTCGCCGGTGTTCGCGGCCCTTGCTCGTATCCGTGGCGTCGCCGAGCACGCCGCCCGGTTGCGCCGTGCCTGTCGAACCGACTACGACCACGTGGAAGCCGTATTGGCTGGTGGCGCAGTGACTGCGCCGACCGCTGGGACGTTCGCACTGGTCTCCGGTGAGATCGTCGCCGGCAGTGATCGTGCGCAGTTGCTGGCACGTGAGGGCGAAACGGTCACCGTGTACGGGAAGGTCCGATTCGCTACTGTCACGAAGGGACGCCAGAGCCGTGACGTGGCATTGATCAACCTGGGCGACTACAAAAATGGTGATTTCACCATCGTCGCCTACGACGATGTCGCTCGTCGGCTCTACGCCGATTACGGAAACCCGAATCCGTACGGGAAACGCCCGATGCGGAAGCTGCACGGCTGGCAGGTCGCGATCACCGGGACCATCGTGATCTTCGTGAACAAGGGTGTCCATGTCCCGCAGATCGAGCTTGTGCGCGCCGGTCTGCTGCGCAATCTCAGCGACCAACAGATCGTCGCGTTAACAATCCCACCACCTCAGGTCCCGCCGACACCGCCCAAGTCCACTCGTGTACCAGAGATCGCGGCTACACCAACGGTAGCTCCTCCACCTGTGCCTGTAGCTGCGAAAAGTGTTGAACCGTCGGTTGATCGCTCGGCAGAAGAGGCGCGCCGCCAGGCGCGGCTGAGTGAGATGTACAAGAATTTCTCTGCCACCCCGACATCGGTATCACCATCCCCGACGACACCACCTCGGAGGAATCCACAGCCAACGCCTGCGGCGCCGACCGCACTTGGACAGTCGTCAGCACCCTCGTCACCGCACATCCCGGCACCGCGGTCCGCGCGACCGCGACCTTCGCCGCTACCGGCTGCTCCGGCATCACCTTCGCCGCCGCCCACTCAACGTCCTCCGTCAACCCCGTTCCGTCCGGTGGTTCCTGGTCCACCGCAGGGATACACGCATGATCCGTGGTCACAACCAGTCGCGTATCCGCGCCGCGCGGGAAGATCGGGGCATAGAGGTCTGGCGTTGTGGTTGCTGGTGATCCTTGTGGTGCTGATCGTGCTGATTCTGGTGGCGTGCGGCTCGTCCACACCGAACCCCGCGTCGGCCACCGTCGCCATGGGAGCAGGGCCGACGACTGGATTGGACGGAAGCTGCTGTTGGACAGCTCAATACGAAACAACGCACGCAGAATCGGTGGCTGAGTCGAGGGCGGTGGCATTGGTCACGCCGCTATGGGTCCGATGGCAATGATCGATGCGCGTCGAGTCGCTGTCGTCATCCGCGATCGTGACGGGATTACGTTCGAGGACAAGACTGCCGAGATAGCGGACTACCGCATCGATGGTCGTTGGGTCCATGTCACATACGGACGCAATGCCAACTACCGTTACGGCAGTGAGCGGGTATATATCGCGGGCAGTCCGCGACGGCTGACGCTGGACCCGTACACCGAGATGCTTGTCGATGGCGAGGTCCGCGACAGTGCCGGTGGCGCTTACCATTTCGACACTCCAGACGGTGGGTGGTGGCACATCTTCTCGCGTGGCGGGAGCTGCGTTGTGGGCCGGACCGGCCAGGTCGAGGTGGTTCGCAACGATGCTGCCCATCCTGAATCGGCTGCGGTACTGGGGTATTGGCGCGCGCTGGCGGCGCTGCTTCCTGCCGAGGGCCGGTTGCTGCGACAGGGACTCGAACAACTCACCTTCGTGCATGGCGATAGCATTCTGCACCGATTCCTCACCCGCGGGCGCCTCGCGCAGCGCAAAGACACCCCGGTACCGCGCATCTATCCGTTTCACACGAATCTCAGTCAACGCGACGCGATCGACAATGCGCTGCGGTTCCCGATATCGGCGATCGACGGGCCGCCAGGTACCGGCAAGACGCAGACCATCCTCAACCTGATCGCCAACATTCTGCTCGATGAGTCCATGACCGTTGCGGTCGTATCCTCCAACAACGCCGCGGTCGACAATGTGCGCGAAAAGCTCGATGACGTCGGGATCGGGTATGTCGTGGCCAATCTGGGCCGATCGGAGAAGAGGAAGCAGTTTCTCAGCGATCAGTCACAAACGACAAGGAACAACCTCGTCACACAGCTCCTCGCTACGGCCGGAGCGTCCTCCGCCTCTGTCAAAGAGCTTGCCGCACTAGACCGTCAGCTGTGGAGCCTGCAAGCCACTCAGGGGCAGCTTGCACAGCGGCGATCGGAACGCAACGCCTACGATCTCGAGCGCGAACACTTCATGACCTACTTCGATCGGCAATCGCTGCCGGATCCAGAGCTGCTGCCGATGCTGGGATGGGGCGCGGACAAGCTACTGGACTATATCGCGGACACCGATCCGGAGCTGGCACGCGCCGGTGCGTTACCCGAGCTGCTCGACCGGATAACTCATTGGATCAGGTACCGCTCGATGCGCGCGGTCGACGCCACCGACGTCGAAGTAGTCCTGCGGCTACAACGGCGCTACTTCGACAAGAAGATCGCCGAGCTCGACCACGAGATCGGCCGGCTCGAAAGCTCCCTCGACTCTGCGAAATTCGAGCAGCTGACCGACCGGCACCGTGAGCGGTCGTTGCAGTGGCTCACCGACCGCTTACGCCACCGCTACACCCAGCACTCGCCGGGAACGTACAATCACAACTACCTGGACCAGTGGCGGAGGTTCAGTCGCGACTACCCGGTCGTTCTCAGCACATGTCATTCCCTGCAACGCAGTATCGGCACCGGCCGGATGCTCGACTACCTCATCATCGATGAAGCCTCGCAGGTGAATCTCCTCGAAGCCGCTGCCGTGCTGGCCTGTTGCAAGAACCTGATTGTGGTGGGAGATCTCAAGCAGCTGGCCCACATTCCGGGGCTGGAGCAAAATGATTGCCCGCCAGCACCATTGCCAGTGTACGACTTCCACCGTCACAGCATCTTGTCCGCGCTGATCGAGCTGTACGGTCAGGCGCTGCCGCGCACGATGCTGCGTGAGCACTACCGTTGCGATCCCGATATCATCGGATTCTGCAACAAGAAGTTCTACGACGACGAACTGATCGCCTTCACTACCAGCACGCCGGGCTGGCAATCGATGATCGTCGCGCGCACCGTCCCGGGCAACCATATGCGCCGCCACGATACCGGAAGTCGTTCCAATCAACGAGAAATCGATGTGATCGAACACGAAGTCCTCCCGCAGTATTGCGCTGGCTTCGCTCCCGCGGACGTCGGCGTCACCACTCCCTATCGCAAGCAGGTCAGTAAGGTCACAGACGCGCTCGTCGACGCCATCGAGGCCGACACGATCCACCGGTTCCAAGGCCGGGAAAAGGATGTGATCGTGATGACGACCGTCCTCGACGAAAGATCTTCGAATCACGACGACAAGTACGGGCTCGGATTTCTCGACGACCCACAGATGGTCAATGTCGCTGTGTCACGGGCAAAGAAGCGGTTCGTACTCGTGACCAACCACGACATGCTGCCCCGCAGTCGAAACCTGCGCGATCTGATCGGTTACATCGGTTACCGGAACCCGGGTAGCGGGGTTTTCGACAGCTCGATCGTCTCGGTGTTCGATCTGCTCTACCAGGACTACTCTGCGCGTCTCAGACCCCTGATGGCCCGGATACAGCGGCGCTCAAGGTTCTTGTCCGAAGACATCATCGCGACTGTTCTGGAAGGTCTTCTACAGGAACAGAATTACCGAGGTCTGGCTGTCAGGACCGAGGTACTGGTGCGGAATCTGCTGCCCGACCTCAGCAATCTTACGGCGGCCGAGTCGCGGTATGTGAACAACCGCGCAAAGTTCGATTTCGTCGTATTCAACCGTGTCACCAACCGATGGTCTTTCGCGATCGAAGTCGACGGGTTCGAATACCATGAAAACAACCCCACCCAGCTGGCAAACGATGCGTTGAAGAACAATATCTGCGTGAAGTACCGCATCCCACTACTGCGCCTACCCACCACCGGAAGCGAGGAAATCCCGCGTATTCGGGCCGCTCTCGACAAGGTCCAGGGCCCCGGCTTCAGGATCGGTGGTTTGGTGTGATCAGCCTGTTTGCCCTGCTCACACTTGAGGATCATGCATCGATCGATCTTGCCGATCGACGGCGAACGCGGACTACGCTCAACCGTTGTAGCGGGTTCATCGGAGTGGGGGCGTGATGACGGCGGGGCAAGGACGACACGATCAGCCGGAACCCGGTGCCCATCAGCCCGGACCCGGGTCTCGGCCTCCATCTAGTGCGGCGGTACCCCGCCGCGGGATGCATGTATCGACGGCGGTTCAACTGCTGCTGGGACTTCCGTGGTTCGTGTGCAGCCTGGTGGTGGTGGGTCTGGTCGCGGAGTTCGCGGCGTCAGGCAACGCCGTCGTGGTGTGGGGAGCGATCGCCGCGTTCGTGTTGTCCGGGGCTGGGGGGTTCGTTGGTCCGGCGGAGTACGTCATCGCGCGCGTGATGTTCCGGTTGCGCCGTCCCACACTGGCGGAGCAATCCCGGATCGACCAGGCGTGGGGTCCGGTGTCGCGGGCGGCAGGGGTCCCGCCGGATCGGTATCGATTGTGGGTGCAGGACGCCGGCGAGTTGAACGCCTTCGCTACCTCGGGACATATCGTGGCGGTTACCCGTATCGCTCTCGATCGTCTTCCACCGCAGCACCTTTCGGCGGTTCTGGCACATGAGTTGGGACACCACCTCGGCGGCCATTCCTGGGCGGCATTGCTGACTTACTGGTACTCCTTGCCTGGGCGAGTGGCGGTGCGGGCACTTTTCACGACGACCCGGTTTCTGTTCGCGGTCGTCGCAGGCTTCACGCTGGGCGCCGCTGGCGGCGCGATCGGGGGACGAGCCGGTGGTGACGCCGCGGGCTGCCTCATCGGACCGTTGGTGCGGCTGTTGCCCTGGCTGATCCTGGGAACGCTCACCTGGTTCCTGTATTCCATTCACCCCGCCTTGGTGCTGGTGTGGGCGATCCCGTTCCTACTGGCCTGGGCCAGCCGATGGGGGGAGCGATATGCGGACCGGGTGGCCGCCGACCTCGGATACGGCGCTCTCCTGATCGAGGTCTTGTACGGCTGGTTACGGGCCGGGGAAGACGACGCGCGACGGCGAGATGGGTTGCGCGCGAGCATGTTTGCCACGCATCCGTCCCATGCGGCGCGGATCCAGGCGCTGGAGAAGCATTTGTACGGGCGGACTTATCCTTGATGAAACATCCTGCGTCTGAAGGTGGTTGGTGGTGACATACGGATCTCCCTACAACCAGTACGGCGGTTACGGATCCGATCGTGAACGCAAGGCGTGGGAACGCCAGCAGGCGCAGGCCGCCGCTGAACAGCGCGACCAGCAGGCGGCCGTCGCGACCAGTGAGATCGATGGCCGGGTGGCGCAGCTGGAGGATCTGTTGCGGTCTTCGCTCGGTCGGGATCCGCGCATCGAATTCTCCTCGCTCTACAGGAGGGTGGAGGTTCCTCCACTCGACCTCGGTGCCCTCGCCTACCCGATCCCTGCGCCGACGTGGAATCCGCCCGCGGAGCCGGCCGGTGTGGCGCGAATGTTCGGTGGCAGGAAACGTTACGAGGAAGAGCTGCGACTGGCCCAGCAGCAATTCGTTCAGGCGCAAGAGGACCACGACCGGGCAGAAGCGGAGCGGGAACGGCAAATCGCGCGGAAACACCTGGAGCACAAAGATGCGGTCGAGCAGGCAGAGCATTGGGTGGCGGAGGCAAACGCACACATAGACGAATGGCTCGCACGGGTCGGAGCGGGGGATCGATTGGCGGTCAGCGAGTACATGGAAGAGGTCTTGCGCAGATCCGGTTACCCGAGCAGCTTCCCAAACCAACGGCAAGCCGGGTACGTGCCCGAGTCGACCCGGTTGGTGGTGCAGTGGTACCTGCCCCCGATCGAGGTGGTGCCCGAACAGAAGGCATACCGGCATATCAAGGCCCGCAAGGCAGTCGAGCCCACGGTGCGGCCTGTCAAAGAGATCCGCCAGCTGTATCAGCGCGTTATCGCCCAAATTGCATTGCGAACGGTTCGTGAGGTGTTCGCGGCGTCGTCCGAGGAGCTGATCAGCACCGTCGTGTTCAACGGAGTCGTGCGGGCGGTCTCTCCGGAGACCGGCCAGCAGATCGAAGCCCCATTGATCTCGATGCGAGCCACCCGCGATCAGTTCACGCGGCTGATTCTCGATGAGCCGAAGTTCAATCCCGTAGCCTGCGTACGGAAGCACTTCTTCGCCGATGTGTCGGAGCACCCCGACGAGCTGGTGGCGGTGAAGCCGGTGATGACCTTCGACATGGCCGATCCTCGGATCATCGATCCGGTCGACGTCATCTCCGAGCTCGACAAGCGCCCCAACCTGCTCGATCTCACACCGAGCGAGTTCGAAGCGTTCATCCAGAATCTGTTCGCGCGAATGGATTACGACACCAAGCTGTTCCGAGCCAGCGGAGATCGCGGTGTCGATTGCGTCGCCTACGACTCCGATCCGCTCAAGGGCGGAAAACTGATCATTCAAGCCAAGCTGTACACCCACACGGTGAAGCCGAACCATGTCCGCGAACTGTGGGGGACCGTCGAAAGCGAAGGCGCGCTCAAAGGAATCATGATCACGACCTCCGGGTACGGGCCGGAGAGCGAGAGGTTCGCCAACGGCAAGCGCCTGACGCTGATCGATGCCAGTGGTTTGCTGTCGCTGTGTCAGCAACACGGTATCCCTGCTCGAATCATCAATCGCAGCAAGAACGGGAACATTCTTCCCGACACGTAACAGGTGGGAGTCGTTACCGCTGCGCCCTCGAGATCGCGTTGATCCTGAGGACGAGCAGGCCATCATCCAGCGCGACGGCGAGCTGCTCGCCGGGCAGCGCGACCATGGTGTTGATGGGTGCGTCGACCGGGATCGCATGCTGCGGAGTCGTTTCGGCAAGATTCCACAAGCGAACCATGGAATCACGTCCGCCGCTGACGAAGAAAGTGGGGGACCAGGTTGTCAGGGCGGTTACCGCCCCCTTGTGTCCGTGCATCGTGGAAATGGGGTGTGGGGCAGCAGGACTCGACGGATCAAATATGTGAATCGTGCCGTCCTGGCTGGCACTGACGAGCAGCGGGCTACGAGTATCGGAGACGACGGTCAAAGCCCGCACCTCGGCAGTGCCGCCTGAGAAGGTTCCCAGCAGTTCTTTCCCGGACGGATTCGTCGGATCGAATATCCGAATGTTCCCATCGGCGTCCGCGCTGGCGAGCAGCGTGCCGCGGGAGGTGCCGGGTATTGAAACCAGCGCGGTGATCGTCGGCCCGTGGTCCGAGAGTGTGGCGATCGGCGGTCGTTGTCCGGCAGTGGAATCCCACAAGCAGATGACTCCGTCGCGGCCAGCGCTGGCAAGCAGGGTGGTGCCGTCGATTGTCATCGCGGTCATGGCGGTCACCTCGCTTCCGTGGCTGGGCAGGATGGTGCTGGGACCTTGCCCGGAAACGCAATTCCACAGGGAGATTCGCCCGCCGTCGGAAGCGGTGGCGAGCATGGTGCCGCCGTCGCGGCTAGGGACGGTGGCCAAGGCGGTCACGGCGTTGGTCCGGTTGGTGAAAGTCCCGAGGAAACCGAGCGATTCGCCACTATCGGCATGATGAAGGGCGATCGGTCGATCATGGCCAACGCTGGCGAGTACGGACTCGTGGGAAGGGCTTGGAACGGCCGCAAGAGCGGTGACGGCGCCGCGGTGTTCAGTTGGACGTACGCCGGGACTGTCCTGCTCGACGACTGAATTCCACAGTCCGGCAGTCGGGTTCCACAAGCGGATAGTCGCGTAGTGTGCGCTCGCGAGAAGCGCACCGCGGTCGGGCAAAGGAATCGTGGCCAGGGCCATGATGTCCGATGTGTCGGCAATTTGACCGGCGAGGGTTGAAACCGGTTCCGTCGTCGGCCTTTTCCAATCCCACTCATTTCCCAGCGAGAATCCTTCGCGCACACCCGGCGAAAGTTGCTCGAATAGCACAGAACTCACGTCCCACAGGCAAATCCTGCCGCTCCCCGCACCGGCGACCAATAGGCCCCAGTTACCAAGAGACATCACGGCCATGGATGTGATGGGAATCCCATGCGATTGAGTAGGGCGCCATGAGTCGATCCCACTGAGATTCAGCAAAGTCATTCGTCCGTCGGCTACAGCGGCGAGCAGGTACTTGCCGTCATATTTAAGCGCGGCCACCTGAGTGACCGGCGCGGTCGGACTCGGGATCATGCTGATCTGGCGGCCGTCAATAGCGTCCCACACCCGGATCGTCGAGTCCGAACCGACGCTAATGAGGAGACTGCGGTAATCCGGATCGATGAGAACCGCCAATGCGGTGACGCCGCCGAGGTGCGCGAGCAGCACGCCGATCAATCGGTTGGTTGCGGGATCCCAGATCTGTATGGCGTCGCCGCTGCTACAGGCCAGCAAAAACCTGTTGCCCGCCACGGGAATCGCCGCGAGCGCGACCCCATCGACGGTATCGGTCAAAGTTGCCAAGGGTTGTTTGCTGCGAAGGTCCCATAGGAGGAGTTGGTGGTCCTCGCCGACGCTTGCCAGGATGCTGCCATGCTCGTCTGCGACAGCAAGCGCGGTCACCGCGCCGTTGTGTCCGGAGAGCACCCCCAGCGGCTGTCCGGTTGTGGGATTCCACAGGCGGATCGTGCCGTCGCGGCTGGCGCTCGCCAGCCAGGTGCCGCCGTCCGGGGCGGGAACGGCGGCGAAGGTGACGACTGAATCCGTGTGACCGATGAGAGTTCGAAACGACATTCGACGCTGCACCGCCGCCCAGCACAGATCCGCGATGGCGTTGGGATCTGCCGGTCCGGTCTTGGCGTGGAAGCCGGTGGTTCGGGCTACCGCGATCCTCAGGGCGAAGCCGTAATGCTGCCGATCCGTACGGCGGAGCCATTCCCGTGCGTTGGCGATGCCGTCAACCATCGGAGGCAGAACCACTCTGCCGAAGGCTGCCCGTTCGGCATCAGCACCGACCTGTTCCGGGTCCAGCAGGGCGAGCAGCTTCTCATCGTTGAGCGGATACCATCCCTGTGGGCCGGAATTTGCGGCGTGCGTCGAAAGATAGTGCCGGATATAGGGATTGATGACGGTCGGTGTGCCGTCAGCGCCGGTGGCGGCCAGCGTTTCGTCGGCGGCGGTGATCAAGGCAGTGGTGATCGCCGATTCCGAGATCTCGGTAGCAAAGAAGTGTCGATGCTCAGTGTGGTACCCGTGGGTGAAATACTCAGCGAAGGTGCGGTGGGCCAGCCGATAGACTGTTTGCTGGTGCTCGTTGTCGACGATCACATACGGCGCGGCATCATCGATGAACCGCTCGATGTGGTGATCGTCGATCGATTGTGAGTTGTCCACAGTGGCAACGGCTTGGGCAATTTTCCGCCAGATTCCGTCGTGGATGGGCAACCCATGCCCAGCCGAAACGGCCAACGAGATCAGCAGCCCAGGGTATGACGGGTGTTTCTGCGCCAGCCGGTCTACAGCGAGGCTGAAGATTCCTCGATGATTCCGTGCGAGCAGATCGTCCCAGGCGTTGTCGGAGCGCCATTGCGGATCCGAGAGAACCTCATGGACCGCTAGCTGGGCGATGAGGAAGTGCGTATTACGCTGCGCGACAGCATCGGCGAAGCGATCAACATCCATGCCGACCCGATTTCGCAGTCGGTGCGCGACGAACCGTCGCACCGCCTGGTGGTCGGAGCGGATCGGCACGAGGTCCAACTCGGATGCGCCGAGGGCGCGCAACAGGTTCGTGTCGGTGGTCGGAATGTCGATCTGATCCTGGGTGCTTTGACGAGTACCTACGAGCACTCGGACCGCCGGAATCCGCCCAAGCAGACCCAACACGTAAGTGGCGAGTTCCTCAGGGAACACCGCCTCGTCGAGCGCGTCAGCCACAATCGTCAGCGGCGTACCACGGGCGCGAATAGTCCGCGCCAGCCACCGGCCCGCAGCGGCTGCATCTCGGCCCACCACTTCGTCCGGAATTGTGGCATCCACGGCCGCGGCCAGTTTGGTGACCACATCCATTGTGGGGGCACCGATCAGTGAGAGACAGGTGTCGAAAACATTGTCGGGCACGGTATTCGGAGACTCGGCAAGCAACCCTGCCCGCTGCAAGGCGGTACGCAACGCCGGGTCGGCGTGCACAATTAGATTTCCCAGGAAGGCTGATTTGCCCGAGCCGGGTGGGCCAGTGATCACCAACATGCCGCTGCGATGTTCTTGCAACCAGGACACGACATGCCGAGTGGCTTCCTCTCGCCCCTCGAAGTACCAGGACTGTTCGTTGAGCACCACATGCTCGAACGATCCGAGGCCGCCGTGCGCTTTGGTGATGAAATGGCGTTGGACATCGAGTGGCAAACTGTGTATCGCCTGCGCGAGTTCTTCCCGTGCGTCCACGGATATATTGGCGGGCAGCCGAATTCGTCGCACGAGAGCCACGACATCGTCAGCGATCGGCCCGCTCTGCTTAACCGTGACGTCCCTGCTGTGCAGCGCTTTGGCGAACCGATCCAGCAGTACATCCTCGGTGGCGAAGGTCTTGTGCAGGATGTTGTGCAATACGGCCTGCCACCGCCCCAACGTCACCGCGCCTTCGCCGACGATCGGGCTGATGAGCAGATAGCTGCCCCGATATGACCTGTCGTTCAAGGCGTTCTGCAACTGGCTGACGAATCGCGCGGACTGGCATGCCTCGATCATCACTATCACCCACGGTCGCGGACGCGACTCGAAGCGACTCATGATGGCGTCCGCGATCCGCTCAGGGCCGATCCCCTCGGTGGCGGGATGCTTCGGGCTCGTGCGACTGTGAATCAGCGTCGGATGTTGTTCGTCGGACGAACCATGGCCGACCCAATACAGGATCGAGCGGGTCGCCGGATCGCGGTCCTCCCATTCCCGGAGCCTGTCGTGGACGTCGTCGTGGCCTCGATAATGGTCACCCTTGCGATCAGGGCACACCGAACAATCCAGGTGTGGTCCGGCAGGATGGCACCCGCAGCACGGCGCGGCGGTGCGGGGCCATTCGACGACATGGCATTCGAAATCGCTGAACGTGTCGATGATCGCCGCCAGATTCGCCTCCATCCCGTCGATCCGTTCGTACCCCTCCGCATCGAACTCACCGATTGCGATCGGGAACAGTTCGACACCGTCGGTCACAGATCACCTCCGTCGGCAACCAAGATCAATTGCTTGACCGGTGATGTTCCCGCGCCGGCGACAGTGACCCGATACAAACCGGGCCGGTGGATCCGGACCGGTGCGACTACCCGACCATCGCGGCGCTCGGCAGTCGGTACGAGTGTGGCGCGGCCCATCCTCGGGTCGTCGACCTGTTGCTCGATCCGAATCTTGAATCCCGTCACAGCTTCTGCTCCGCTGATACCGATCTCGAATTCGGTTCCTGCGCGGATATCGTCGGGAATCTCCAACCCGAGCTCACCACCGGCGAGCCGTGTGCTGCGCGGATGGTGGAAAAGGCAGTCGCGTACGTCCTGGAATGCTTCGGTCACCTGCGCCAAGGCGCCGTGCTGTTGCGGCACAGTCTGATAGTTCTCGAGATGCACGGAGGTTCGCGGGACAGTGCCGTCGCCGAGGCCATGTTCGCGGCGTAGTGTCCCGTCGGGTCGGCGAACCGGCTTGCCGTCCGCGTCGAATCGAACTGTGTAACCGTGACCGTCGACCTGGTCGTTACGGTCGATGGTGATCGTGCAGATCGTCGGCTGGGCAATGCCGATCACCCTGCGGTGGTTGGAAATGCGCACCTGCGCGAGCAACTCCCGATCAGCGAACGCTGCTCGCGCAAGGTCACGATCTCCGCCGGCCCGCACGACATCATCGACCGTCAACTCGCGCATTTCGTCATTGTCGGTATGCAGGCACGGGTAACCCGGGAGCAGGTCGTACATTCCCGGCAGTGTCCGGGCCAGCTCCCGCATGCGATGGGGAGGAAGCGGTTTCCCTTCCCCGGAACCCAGCATCACCATCGCCGAGGCCGACCCGTCGAATGGTGTACCCAATGTGACGGTGACACCGACATTGTCCATCGCGCCGCTGATCATGCCCAGCGCACGGCACAGCAGTCCACCCATCGAATGTGCCACCAAATGAATTTTCGCATCCGGCCGCCCCGACAGCCGCCGCCAGCGCGTCAGATGCTGATCGATCGCGACCGCCAGCAGTTGCGCGTTGCGCCGTACCGGAAGTCGCCAGTCGTAGCCGAACTGCCCGATCGCGCGCGGGTCCTGGACAATCTTCGTCAGATCCTCGATGAGGTCCGTATAGGGTTCGTAGCCCTTGAGGAACGGTGCGTAGGCGGGCACTCGTAGCAGCCGGCCGGGCTCGATCCGGGTGTCGTCGGGATCGTACTTCAGACGTTCGAACGCATCTGCAGATCCCAACCACATCTTGCTCAATAGCCCAGGTTTCAAGCCCCACAACAGTTTCGGCGAGCTGCCCGAGACATCGACCAGTTCGGTCCCCATTATCCCGGGCACCACCAGGACCGCATCGGCGATGAGTGGTCGGTCAACCAGCGCTGCATCCCTGACCGGCGGAGTCACCTCCAGATTTCCGAAGCCCCCCGGCAGCTGGGTATCCGGAAAGAAGTTGAGATACGAATCATGCTGCATACCAATATCATTACTGCTGCGGCACGCTACGTCAGCAATTCTGGGCTGCCCAGATCCACCGCTCCCATCCCTTCCTGCTCGATCTGGAAGAGGCAGCTGTTGCGTTGGGGCCTACTCGGGGCCGCCGAGGGCGATTGGGGCGCAGTTCGCTGGACTACGTTGCGGATTATTGACCGGCTTCGCGCGATACGTGTACAGGAAGTGCCTCTAACCGTCGGAAGAAGATGCTCCGGCGCCAGCGCAGCGATTCGGCTGGCACGGCGAGGCTGATGGTGGGGTAGTGCTCGAGGAGGTTGGTAATTGCCGCTAAAGCTTCGGTGCGGGCGAGCCGGGCGCCGAGGCAGTGGTGGATTCCGGTTCCGAACGAGATGTGTCGAACTTGGCGATCGGCGTCGAATGTGTCTGCGTCGGTAACTGATTCGGGATCATGATTCGCTGCGAGCAGCGACACCATCAGTAGCTCTCCGCGGTTGATGCGTTGGCCGGCGAGGTCGAAGTTCGACTGAGCTTGACGCAGCGTCGCTACGGGGAGTGGCGGGTTGGTGCGCAGCGTCTCGTCGAGGACAGCATTGAGCCTGGTTGGGTCTGAGCGGACGCGCTGCAGCTCGTCCGGGTTTCCCAGTAGGGAGAGCATCGTGCCGAGGATGAGGTTGGACGTGGTTTCGTGCCCGGCGATCAGCAGCAACGAGACCGTTGACAGCGCTTCTTTCAGATCTATCGCCCCGGCCGACATCTGGCGTGTCAGTGAGGTGATGAGGTCATCACGAGGGCGGAGTCGGCGGGCGGCGAATGTCGGCAGGATCAGCCGAGCGAAATCGATACTGGCAGTGCGTAATTGACGTCCTTCGGCGACGGTGACATCGGACAGGATCGCGGAGGACCGCTCGATGCGTTGCTGGTGGTGGCGGGAGATGCCTGTGACCTCGCAGATTACCGCGACCGGTAGTGGACAAGCCAGGGCCGACACAAGATCGACCGGTGCAGTGGAGTCCATCGATTCTACGAATTCATTTGCAAGCGTGCGAATTCGGGGTTCCAACGTCGAGACAGCGCGTGGGGTGAAGTAGTCGGCGACGGACCTGCGCAACCGTGTGTGCTCAGGTGGGTCGGAGCCGAGCATATGAGTGACTACCCACTCGGTGCCGTAGCGCAGGAGGCGTCGTTGGAGTCCAATGCTGGCGCTGTCGTCGGTGGATACGCCGAGCATGGTGTCGCGGCCCTTGCCGATCCGGGGGTCTGTGAGCACGGTGCGGGCAAGGCGGTCACTGGTGACGAGCCAGCCGTGGACCCCGGATGGGGTGGTGAACCGGTGGATCGGCCCGTTCTGTTGAACCTGTCGATAGAACTGGTGTGGATCCCGAAAATACGAGTCATCGAAGGCAACTGCACTGGTCAGCATAGTTCTCCGTTTTTCGCGAACTTCGGACACGAAAGGCGCACTATTGCGTTATGGCCGACAAAATCGTACGCCAGGAGGAGCACGCGCGGTCGCCACAGTGGCTGCTCATCGAGACATTCGGTGAACTGGACGGTAACTACACAATCGTCGATTGGGGCGGACATCCGAAGGAGTTTCTATCTCTCGACAAGGCGGTGAAAGGCGCTGCGGCGAAGATTCGGCAGGCTGTCACTGTCGTTGCTCGCTCGCGTGAGCCGCTGACTGCGGTTGGAGCGGGCCGGCATGTGGAGGTGTATCCGCACTTCGTTGGGGACAGATTGCACGGGGTGCAGGTGTGGTCGGGAACAGAGGGTCAGGCTGCGCCGCCGCGTCCGCGAGCAGGGGCCTGGGACATCAATCTCACTACCCTGACGGCTCTGGGTAGCGCTGAGTGGGCCGATCTTGCTGACATCCCTGAGGAGCAGCGTGGCACGGCGCGTTCCCTGGCGAACATGTTCGCGCAGGTTCAGACCGACGAGCGGGAATTGATCGCGATGAAGCGCATCATCGCCGCCGTGCCAGGAACCACCCACCAGGGTGTGTGGACGGTCTACCGGCGCGATGGCGCCAGTTTTCGCTCGCATTTCTCTTGCCGCATCTACGAGTCGCTTGTCGATCAACTGCAGCATCGCGTCGCCCATGGGATAAGTCAGGAGATCTCTGTCGGCGCTCCTGGGGAGGCGCAGCCTCAGCCGTTGGTCCTGTTGGAGCATCGCTTACTGGAGGCTGATACACCCGCGGGGGAGTATCGGGCCTTAATCAACCTTCGGAATCTGCGTCTGATCCGTTGGGTGCATGGTTCACCGATCCCCGAGGAGATCGCGTGGCGCGGTATCGAGGGCGAGCCTGCTCCTGAGGTTCATCCCGATGATCGGCCCGTCATGGTCGAGATGGCTCGCGGGCTGGCCAAGTCGTCTACGACGGGGAAGATGCGTGTACGCGGCGTCGATGGCAGTTGGATAACGATTAGCGCTCGCGCGAGTCTGGTCGCGATCGATCAGGAGACTACAGCGGCGCTGCTGAAATTCACGATGGATTGCTAGTGATTTGCGATATATAATCCAGAGTTACGCTCCCGTTTAGAATCGGGAATCCGGCGGTGGTCGGTTGGATGTGGTCCACGCCAGGCAGCGTGCACCGGGGAAACCCCGGAGCCGAAGATTTGCGCTGCTTGGAAGGGGTTGTCCCGATGACCGATTCATTTGATAGCACTCCGCCCACTCCGGCTGGAATGCCGAAGAAAGTAGCTGGGTGCAACCATCCGCGCGGAACGCACGCGCCGAAGCATTGGGTAGTTGCGGAAACCCTCTACGAGGGCCGCGAGCCGACAGTGCTTGTCGATGGCAAGTATCCCAGGCGGTTCGCGAACCTCAACCGCGTGACGATCGCGCCTAACGCAGCGATCGCTCGTCAACTCGGGCTCCTTGTCAAACAATGCCTCACTAGTCGCCGGTTCACGGCTGATCGGACCAGACTTGCGTGCGGTGCGTCGATCAATATGGTCGCCGCTCCGATTGCCGGTCCGTTCGGACAGGTTCGGGCAGTGACCCTGTGGGCAGGGGCGGTGGGCGAGGAGTTGCCACCGCCTCCTCAGGTCGGTGTCGTGGAGTGGGACGCCGAAGTAGTCGTTTCTGCTTCCGCAGCGGCGCGGTCGTTGTTGCTGGACGACAAACCCGTGGGCCAGACCATGCTCCCGGAGATGCTGGCCTGTTTCGATCGGTTCGATGATCGGTTCGATTTTCTGGCCTTGCTCAGGCTCTCCGATCCGGTCGACCAGTGGATCGGAGGCGCAACAAGGACTTTCGTCGATGGCACCATGCACAGGCTTCACCTCGGCGCTCGCGCATGTGGAACGGGCGTCGCACGTGCGGTCCGGGCTGTCGTGTGCGACATCACCGATGTCGAACCTCCGGTGGCTCCGGATGTGTATTCCCGGGCACTGCGCCACGCGCCGATACCGGCGGGACATGCCTTGGCCCTTATCGACCTGAGCGGGTTCGTCATTCACGATTGGGTTGCCAACCACGGCGATCCGATCGGGATGTGGGCCCATCACCGGCCCTTGTTGCACCCCGATGACCGGCAACAAATCCGTGCGACCGGTTTCGAGATGCTCGTGGGAACCCGCACGACCGCCAGCGTGCGAGTCCGGATCCGATTCGACGCAGCTGACGAATGGATCGAGTTGGAGTCCCACTGGACGCGGATCGTTACCGGTGCCCAGCCACAGGTGCTGGCGGACATTGCGCTCGTCGGATCGATGCCGCCGTCGATCGTCGACATGTGTACTCGATGTCGACTGCTGTCCGAGGGGGCCGCCTAGCGTAGATGGTCGCTGGAACTCCAGTCATTCACTCGTGTACGAGTTCGGTGCAAATCTCAATTGCCAGAACAGATTTGAGAATATCAACGAAGCAACGGAGGCTGTTTTCGAGGATGACGTCCACCAATCGAACCTCGATCCCTGGCAACGAACGACGGCAGGGAGTAGGGCGCGAGGAGGGCCTCGACGTGGTGGGTCTCAGCTTGCGAGGATGAGTCGATAGGCGGCGCTGTTGCAGGGCGTACGTGGTTATCCGATGTGAGTTCTAGCCATCTGCTGTGGCGAGTTATGGCGCCGGGTTTATGTGTTCACGGCGGACTCGGTATGCAGCCCTTTTAGGTGCCGGGATTTACTTTACGTGCACTGCCAAATCTGACATTTCACAGGGGTTGTGTCATAGCTTGCCTGTAATTGCCATAGCTCATGTCTTCTGATATCTAAACGCAATCCTTGCCGGCGAGAAAAATCTTGTCAAATAACTTTGCGTCGGTTAGATTGATCACATGCCTCTCATTTGAGGCACTTCCCGGCACCCGCTGTGCGGAACCGGATGACAGCCAGGCATTCCCTTCGTCCCCACCTCTCGTGGTGGCTGATGCAAGAAATTGTATGGAAGATCCTGGTGTGACCCTGCGAAGCCGATGGTCCTGAATGCGCAGTTGATGTGTGTTCGGTGGGGAAATCGGATCGGAAGGGAGTGGGTGAAATGAAAATCCTCGAGCATGGTTGCCGGCGTTCTCGCCGATCGGGTAGTGGTCGGCCGATCCTCGTGTGGGACAAGGCGCTTAACGAGAATTTCGAGCGACTCTACGACGAGATGATCGACAGTGAACTGCGATCAAGGCGACGGGTTCGACACCGCTGGACGTCGGACGAGGACTAGCGACCGCTGCAGGAAACCGTCATGGTCAGCGCTCTTTCAGCGGCCGCTGCAGCGCTGAATACCTCGCCGCCATTTAATTCATCCTGCGGCTGTTCTCAGTTGCGGATTGCTATCTCATATCGCCGGATTGATTCGTTGTTGGTCGAGTCAATCCTCGGGATGGAACTACTTCATATCCACAGTAGAGCATAGCCGCCGGATTCAATAAACGATCCGGCCGCCATGTGAAGCTCTGCTGTTTTGAAAGCCGTGTAATAGGAGGTGCACAGTGGCAGAAAAGCCGTGTGAGAATTGTGGTCGGGTGTGCCGTTATCGAGTGCTCAATATCCGTCAGATAGGCGAGCGGACAGGGCATTCACCGGACCGGATCCGGCACCTCCGGATCCAGGGTCATCCGTTGTATTCACGGGCGTGGAAAAGCAGCGATGCGATGAATTCTCCGTTGCTCCTGGAGGCGTCGGTGGTCGATGAGTGGGTTCGATCCCGCAAGCAGTTCCCGGGGAAACAGCTATGAGCGGCAGCACAAAGAGACTCGGCCGTACGCGCAGTGCCGCCACATCGCGTTCTTGCGCCAGCCTGGGGCTGTTGGTCGCTGGGGCACTGACATTGGCCGCGACGGCGGTACCCGGCACGGCGATGGCCGATTCGTCCGCGCCGAACCAGAGCGCCTCGGGTTGTCCGTCGGTGGCGGGCGTGTTTCTGCCGGGTACATGGGAGACGCACACAGGTGCTGACGAGACGCAAGCCGTGGGTCTGTTCGCCCCGGTGGCAACAGCTTTGGCGCAACAGTTCGGCGCTCAGTTCGAGTATCGGTTCCCCGCCTACGCGGCCGAGGCATTCGACGGGATGGCCTACAGCGACAGCAAGGCCACCGGTGTCGCGGCGGTGCGGCGGGTGGTCGGCGATATCGCAGGGGCCTGTCCTGCAACGAAATTCGTGCTCGCCGGTTACAGCCAGGGCGCCGACGCGATGGGGGATGTCGCAGCCTCGATCGGATGCAACGGAGATCCCCTTGCCGCGGATCGGGTACTCGGAGTGGGACTGGTGGCCGATCCGAAACAGGGCACCGCCGGCGGCAAACTGATAGGCCCGACGGTAGACGGCCAGGGCATCGCCGGCACCCGTGCGAGTGGGTTCTGCGCACTGTCAGCAGTGACCGCGGAAATCTGTGCCCCCAAAGACAAGTACTGCGCGACGAACTCCAGTGAAGATCCGATTACTGCCGGTATCGGGCGTGCGCTGACCCAGTCCGGCGACTCAACCGGCACCGGCAGCGGCGGTACAAGCCAACAAGATGATCTGGGACAGGCGCTTTCGACCGATCTGTCGGCTGACAAGATCGCGGATCTCCCCGCGACCATCACCCGTCTGGGCACCCAAGCCACCACCGGTGCGGACTCGTCCGCGCTGACCAAAACTGCTTCCGACGTGGCGAAAACCCTTCAGCCCCTGTCTGATCTGAGCACCTGGGTATCTAGTACCCCTGACGCGCAGAAGCGCCTATCAGACGCCTCAGACGGGTCCGCGGACAAGCTCGCCGGGTCGGTCCTGGACGGGGTGCGACGCTCCGATGTCAGCAAGGCGATGGACGCACTGTCCGATCTCGGAACCCAAAGCGACAAGGCCGATAGTGGGACCGCACGCGCGCAGGACGCGCAGACCGCCGCGAATGCGGTAGCGCCGCTGACCGATTCACTGTCCTCATCCACCTCCACTACGGCTTCGCAAGCCGCGCAGGTGCTGGCGGTACTCAAGCCCTCGGTGGTGGTCAACCAGCTGGTAAACGTCGTCAGCAACGGAATATCGTTCGCGCAGAACGTCCCCACTGTGGCCGACACGCTGGGGCGGATGATCGGGCTGCTCGCGGATCCGGGCATCGATACCGCCGGCAAGGTCAACGGTCTGCACGACATGTTCGGACAGCTCAACAACCTGTTCGAGCCGTTGGTGAAGATGGCCGCCGGGGTCGATCTGCACACTGCGTCACGGTTGATCGCGATGATCCCGGATACGACCGGCACCGCCCAAATCGTCTCGGTGATCGTGGGTGTGCTGGCCAATCTCGACGTGGTGGCGCTCGCGCAACAGGTCGGCCAGCTACAAGACAAGGTCTGGGCGCTGGCCCAAACCATCAGCAGCGGAGGCGATCTGCTGGCCGTCGGTGCCCGCCTACTCGACTTCGTCCCCACCGCACTCGGATTCGCCACCCTCGCGCTCAACACCCTCACCGGGCAGACGACATCGTCGCAGGGATCGCAGAACACGACCGATCTGAGCGGGTTAGCGAAGTCGCTCACCACCAAGACCGACGCGAACAGCACCACCAAGACCGACGCGAACAGCAACGACGGCCTTGATGCGATCTCGAAGCTGCTGTCAGAGGGCAGCGACGCGATGTCGTTCCTGCTCTCGGGTGTGCACGAAAGCTATGACCACTACGTCGTGGATTCCGATGGCCGTACCGCGGTGCAGTGGCTGAGCGACTGGTTCAGCAACCGCATCCGCCATGTCGTCGGAGTGGTGTGATGGGCGCGTTGGCCGTGGTGCTCGTGCCGGTCGCGGCGCTCGCGATCGCCGGCGGGGCGCTGCTACTCGCGTCGGGGGATCGCACACCGGTCCAGCAGGGCTGCCTGCCCGATGTGCCACGGACACAACCGCATACGGGTACGCAGGTGGTCATACCGCTGCCGTCGGGGACCTACACGGTGTCCTCGCCTTTCGGGCCGCGTGATGGTGGGGTGCATCTGGGTGTGGATCTGGCCGCGGCGGCGGGCACGGCGATCCTGGCGGCCACCGACGGGACGGTTTCCGCAGCCGGCCCGGCGTCGGGATTCGGCAACTGGATCATCATCGACACCCAGATCGACGGAAGCCTGCTCTCGACGGTGTACGGGCACATGTTCGACGACGGCGTGAATGTGACTGTCGGACAACAGGTCCAAGCGGGGCAGCGCATCGGCGCGGTCGGCAGCAACGGGGAGGCGACGGGGCCGCATCTGCACTTCGAAGTGGTCCCGGGCGGACGGCAGCAGGGCGGGCAGCAGATCGACCCCGTGCCATGGCTGGCGCAGCACGGCGCCCCAGTTGGCGGCTCCGATGCTGCGGCGGCGCCGGCCGCGAGTGCGACAACCGTCGCTGCGCCGGGCGGTCCGAAGAGTTCGCGAGCGAAATACGGTATCGCGCAAGTTGCTAGATTCGCTGCGGGGTGTATGCCGGTCGCGGTGGACGGGGGCGGGAGTGCCCCGGATCTGCGGCCCGGATCTGTTCCCCCGGCATTCGAGCCCTGGATTCTGCGGGCGGCCAAGACCTGCACGGAGGTCACTGGGCCGCTGTTGGCCGGTCAGTTGGAGCAGGAATCAGGGTTCAACCCTGACGCGGGGTCGCCGAAGGGGGCGCAGGGAGCGGCGCAGTTCCTGCTCGGGACATGGGCGGCGTACGGCGTTGATGCCGAGGGCAAGGGCTACGCCGATATCCACTCGATTCCGGATGCGGTGATGACGCAGGCACGCTACGACTGCGACCAGGTGCAGAGCGCGAAAAACGGTCTGGCGCAAGGAACTTTGCATGGTGACCTGACCGAGTTGTGGCTGAGCATGTACAACTGCGGACCCGGCGGCACCTTCGAGAGCGGCGGCGTGTGTCAGAACGCCGAAACCTTGAACTACGTGAAAAACATTCCCGCGCTAGCGACGAAGTACGCCGCGACGATGGGTGGCGCGTGATGAGCGGCGACCCGCGAGCCGGGACCCGCGATACCCGCTCGGCCGCTCTGCCACCGCCAATGGCCTGCGAGCGCTTCGTCCGCAAACTGCTCCGCGAACTCGCCGCCGATACCGAAACCGGCACGCCAGCACAGGAACTGGGAAAGGAGGGTCGTGATGGACAACGACCTCGAGACGGGCACTGACGCCGTCGAACGTGACGACTACACCGCAGAACAACCGGTGGACCTGCGCCAGCAACGGCTACGCGCCGCCAGCAACCCCGCACCCAGCGACGAAACCCAGATCGGTTCGCAGCACAGTGACGACGATTCCGACGTGCTGGCGCGCGAGGAGCACGATCCCTATGGCGTCGGGGAAGAGAATCTGGCCGGACCGGGCGAGCCGTCCTCGGACGAGGTCGCAGCAGTCCGGGAGGCACGGCTGGCGATGCTGCTCAAGCCCGCCGCGGGAGTACACACCGACCCAGCCCGCTGGGGATGGCGCGGGCGAGTCAACGCCTTCGGATGTCGGGTGCGCCCCCAGCGGCGTGGGGACGAAGTGGCGTATCGGCAGGCGGTAGAACGCATCCGTCAGCCGCTGCCCGGCACGCCGGTGGTTCTGATCGCCAATCCGAAGGGCGGTAGTGGCAAGACTCCTGCGGCGGTGTTGCTCTCAGCGTTGTTAGGCCGGCATCGCGGTGGCCGTGTGGTGGCCTGGGACGCCCACGAAGCGTGCGGGAGCCTCGCGGCTCGCGCGGCCTGTTGTCCCAGTGAGCACACCGTGTGGGACGTGCTCTCTCACGCCCGTGAGCTGTGCACGGCTAACGCCGACGCGTCCGGTCTGGCACGGTTCCTGCAACGCCAGCCCACCCTCGATGAAATCCTGGCGTCGGACCAGACTCCCGGCGGCAGTGTGTGTATCGGGCGTGAGGAGTGCGCGGCGATCCTGGCGGTCTTGCGGCGCCACCGCGAAATGGTGGTCGTCGATACCGGCAACAACGACCGGGCGCAGGGATTCCGGTGGGCGGTAGCCAACGCCACCCAGTTGGTGGTGCCGATTATCGGGCGCCGGGATGTGATCGTATCGGCGCTGCGCCTGCTCGACGGCATCGCCGAAGACGGTCACGAGGACCTGGCAGCGAGGGCGGTGATCGTCCTGTGCGGCGCAGGCCCTGCGCAGAACAAGATTGCGGACACCTTGGCGTCCGCCGGGATTACTCGCGTGGTGCCGGTCCCGTTCGACCCGGTCTTGGCCAGCGGCGAACGCATTGTGGTGACCCGGATGGGCCGGGCGTCGGTGCGTGCCTGGACCGAAGTTGCCGCCACGGTTGCTGACAGCGTCGCGGAAACCCTTGCTATCCGGCACCTTCCGATGGAGACCCGGTTCGTCCCCGAATCCCGATGGTCAGCGGGCGCGGACGAGGCGACTCATCAGCGGCTCCTGGCGTATGCGCTGCGTGAAGGGCAGCTCTCGCGTAGTCGAACAATCCGCACTCCCGCGTCCCCCACCCCGGTCGACGAGTTCGATCCGGGCTGGTGAGGGCCGATCCGAACACAAATGAGGTGAACGGTTATGGATATGAAACACATCGTCCCGCTGGTATTTCGGGCATGCCGTGGCGTGGGCTCGACCATCGCGGGCGCGGTAGCGGTCGTCTACGCCGCCCCTTCGGCGTCCGCGCAGATCACCAACCCCTTGGGCGGGATCAAACCGGACTTCGGGCTCTTCGACGGTGCCCTGGATTCCTCGTGGAAGAGGATCGTGGCGTTCCTGTGGGCGATGGTCGTGATCGGCGCGTCGGTGCGGGTGATTATCGGGGCATTCAAGGTCAAACGCGCCAAGTCTCGCGGCTACGCCAACGATCTCGCCGAAGGCAGTGAGGAATTGCAAGACGCGCTGGTCTCTCTCGGCCTGGTCGGGCTCGCGTCCCCGCTCGTGGCCACTGTCCTATTCGTCGTCGGCGGATGAACCGCCCTGCGGTGAGGAGGTCGCTATGAGATACGCCCATGGCAAACGATTCGCTGAGCTCTCGCCCGAATCCGCAGCGAGCGCCCCGGTAACTCCCGGCGCGGCGCCCGCTGCCCCGCAACGGCCTCGGATGTCGTTGCGCCGGTGGACGATCGCGGCCCTGATGGTGGCATCAGCCGTTGCCGCAGGGCTTTTCGCTGTCAGTTCTTGTGGGTCGAGCTCTCCGGGCGGCCACGATCCGGCGAATACGGTGCGGGTCGCGCACGGGCCGACAGCGACCGCGGGTGGTGTTCCAGTCGGCTACGCACACGATCGGGCCGGCGCGGAAACCGCTGCGGTGAACACCGTGCAGGCACTGACCCAAGCCGGCCAAGGACGCATCCCGATGGCCACGGTCGAGCACGCTCTCATCGCACGCGACCCTGGCCCCGGACTGCGCCGTTCACTGGAGATCGGCGCGAACCGCGCTCCCGGAACTGACGTGGTCAACCTTGTCCCGGCGGCAGTCTCGATGGTGGAATTCTCCTCCTCGGCCGCTCGGGTGAGCGTGTGGACCGTCGCGGTATCGCGGTCATCGATCAGCGACGGCGACCGTGCTTCGGTGATCACCGCGTGGGCTACCCATTCGGTGTCGCTGGTGTGGGAGGGCGGTGACTGGAAGGTGAAGGAACTCAGCTCGCAGACCGGACCGACACCCGAGCAGAGCGTGGCTCCAGGCGCGCAGTCGCCGCTGAGCGGGGCGCTCGAGTCGGGCTACTACAGCTTCTACATCAACTAGGGGGTGGCCTGTCATGCGCCTGCGACGAATTGCCACCGTAATCTTCACCACGACAGCGATATTCACCGCGTGCGTCCATTCGGTGGGGGTCGCCGCTGCCGACCCGGGCCCCACGACACCGACCTCGGCGGGATCGCTACCGGACGGGTTTCCCACGGATTTGCGCCAATTCATTGCCAACACCGACGAATTCAAGGCGGCATGGTTTTCGGGCACCTGCGCCAGCCGCGGCGGCGAGGTCGGCGCGTACGTGAACGCGGTCATGCCCGTCGAGGACCGGCTGATGTATTGGACCTCCGACGACAAACAGAAAGCACAGTTACTCGGCGCGGACTCGACTGTCCCCGGCAGGCAGTCTGAGGTGCAAACCCTGATCAGTCAGCACGAGGAACCTCCGAAAGACTTGCTGCCGAAGGTATTTCCGGCCGGAGACCCCGCATATCGGATGCCCGCACCGGCCTGCGCGGATGATCTCAAACGCTGGTCGGGTAGTGCGGCATCGAATGCGTGGGGCTTCGACTGGGCCACCCACCCCGACGACCAATCGATGAGCGCCATCCGCACACAGCTCGGTGATCAGAAGGTCCCCGACCAAGTGTGGACCGATCCGTGCCACGTCGGGTTCGCCTATTGTGCGCACGCCTATTTCCTCGACTGCACCCACTCCGATCCCGCCACCGGTGATCAGACCCAATGCCTGGTGTGGAACCGCGCGGTAGGCAAGCTCTTCGGCGGCACCGCCAACTGGCTCGACAAGAACACCAGCCTGTCAGACAGGATCGAGAATGTCGTGGACTCGGCGATCGGACAGCAATACGCTGGCGGCGCCGCGATCGTGTCGGCCTTCGGGTGGCTGTGGCACGCAGGTGCGGCAACATGGCGGTTCGTCGATAACCCCGAGAGCGTAATCGATGACTGGGCCAACTCGTCCAAAGACAGTGCTGTGCAGCTCAGTTCGCGGGTCTTAGACGGGCTCTCCAGTGTCGGCCGGTTCGATCCGAACGCGGACTGGTTCCTGCACTGGTATGCCCTGAGTACTGGTATCGGGGTGATTGTCATGGGCGCGATGACCTTGTTCGCGCTGTGGCGGGCCGCTTCGAAAGGCGAAACCATCAAGACCATCAGCGGCGACCTGTTCGGCTACATGCCGGCCGGGGTGCTGCTGATGCTGTTCGCCCCGATGTTCGCGACCCTGCTGGTGAGTCTGGCCAATGATGCCTCCGACGCGATCACTCATGCGTCGGGCCCGGATATGGGGCAGATGATCACCAACCTGCAGCTGTTCACCGGCAAACTCACCGCGAGCAATTTGGCCGGCGGGGTTATCGTCGGGCTGATCTTGTTCCTGCTGTTGATCGCCGGGGCGTTGGCGGTGTACTTCGGGCTGCTCATGCACCAGGTCGCTCTGCCGATGTTGGCGGTGGCTTCGGGAATCGGGTTCGGCATGTGGGTGCACCCGCAGTGGCGCAAGAAGGCGCTGCGCCCGGTGTTGCTGTTTATCGCCATCGTGTTCTCCAAACCCCTCCTATTTCTGCTGCTGGCCACCATGACCGGACTGCTGAACACCGCGCTGACCGGTAGTGGCGGGGACCAGCAGCAACTGGGCAGCCTCGGGCAGCTGTGCTTGGTCGTCGTCGCCTTCCTCGTTGTCGGCCTGGCGCCGTGGACATTGCTGCGGTACGCGCCGCTGTTGCCCTCACGTTCGGACGCCGCTGGATTCGGGCAGTCGGGGTCGCTCATGGCCGGGGCGGTCGGCGGTGCCGGCACCGCGATGTGGTGGACCGGCAGACGTAACCCGGGACGCGGCGGAGCCGGTGGACAACAGACAAGCGGCGGGGGTGCGGGCGGCAATGGAGGTGGCCGGTCACCGGACAGTGGTGGAGGTAGTTCAGGCGGGGAGAGCTCAACCGGGCCGCGTGCCGGTGGTGGGTCGAGCTCGTCCGGATCATCCACCGCTGCACGGTTTTCCGGGACCTTGAGTGCGAACGCTGGGGCGAAGCCCAGTCGTGGCAGGTCGGTAGCACGCAAATCGGCGGGCGCGGTGGGATTGGTCGCCAAGGGTCTGGGTAAGACGGCGATGGTCGCGACACCGATTGCGGCGCAAGCGGCTTCGGGTGCATTGAACAAAGCGCGCAGCACCGCCGAAGCCGCGCCCGGTGAGTCCGAGTCCGGGAGTAGCGAATGAGCTCCGGGATGCGCACCAGCATTCTCGGCGGGGAAATCGCCCGCCGCAGCTGGCTGGGCCTCTCGCGGCCGGTCGTGACTGCATGGGCGCTCAGTATCGTTGCCTCGCTGGCGATCTACATCCTCGGCGGCGGACAGGCATGGGCGATCATGACCGCGCTCGGATGGCTGATCGCCGTGTTCGCGGCCACCATGGAATGGCGCGACAAACCCTCCTGGGCGTCCCGTCGCGCCCATGATCTGCGTACCTTCAGTCGCCGCCGCCGCGGTGAGCACATCTACCGCAATCCGGGCGACCCCGCTCATGGGGATCCGGTGTTGGATCCGGGCTGGGAATTCCCACCGCCGCTGGGCAATACCGCACCGTTGCCGGTGGCTGGCACCGGCCTGGACGATATGTTCATAATACGAACCGCCAATCCTGGTGAGCGCCCGTACTATTCGGTGGTCATCGCCGTGGACGGCATCGCTGGCGGGTTACGCGGCGACGCTGCCTATGCCGCGATGTCGAGCGCGTTCGGGATGTTCCTGGCGCAGATGGCACGCACCAGCTCCCATGTACGCGGCCTGCAACTGCTGCACCGCAGCGTCCCGCACGATATGACCCGCCACACCCGCTGGGCACACACCCGCGTGGCCCGCCTTCGTGACGAGCGGCTGCTGCCGGCGGTCGAGTCTTACGGCACCCTCATCGACACTCTCACCCCGCTCGCGGAAGAACACCGCTCCCTGCTGGTGTTGCGGTTCCCGCAGACCGAGGCATTCATGGCCGAGACCGCCCGGCTCGCACGTAACAAGAACGCCCCGATCGGCGGCGGCATCGCCCAAGTAGTGCGCGATGAAACCGAACGCGCCACACGACTATTGGCGATGGCAGGTATGGGCCGGGTAGACGTGCTCGGCGAACGGCGTGTGTGTGCGGTCATCAGGGCACTGCTCGATCCCAGCTACAAGATCGATCGGCACCGTGACGCCAGCTGGGCGAGCTGCTGGCCCAGCTACGTCGGTGGCAGCGACTGCGTCGCGATCGGCCCGCAAGGGCAATGGCGCACCAGGGTCGGGCACATCCGACCCCGCGCGATCGAACCGGTCGCATTGGGACCGTTATGGCTTGCGCCGTTGCTGACCGGTGTCGAGGCCGATCCTGGCGATGAGGACATCGCCCCGATGCCCACCATCCGAACGCTCAGTGTGCGACTGGATTTCGTGCCCGCGCATCGTGCTCGCGCGGCTGCTAAGGGCGATGTCACCGCCGATCAGGCCCGCAAGGCCAAGGAGCAGGAAAAAGGCAAGCTCGACGACGGGTCCACCGAAGTCCTCGCCGACGCCTCCGAACGCCGACGCCAAGACCTCATGCCCGGCTCCGGGCACCACGGCGTCATCTACACCGCGAGCATCGCGGTCACCGGCCGCGACCTCGACGATCTCGACCGGGCGTGCTTGCGCGTCACCGAAGCCGCAGGCGAATCGGCGATCACCGAAATCGATTGGTGTGTGGGCGATCACGACGTCGCTGTCTTCACCACTTTGCCCTTGGCCAGGGGACTCGCGGCCACCCCGCACACCCGGTAAGTAGGAGGTGCCCCATGCCACGACACCCTCGAGTCACCGCCCGCACGCCATCCACACAGGACGGCCCCACCACGGGGTACAGACTCACCGAGAACACGCAGCAGCCACCGCCGATGGAACGACGGCGAGGGCCGCGGCGCGCGCGCTGGCTAGACCGGTATGGCTGGTACGAGCCGCGCAGCGAGGGCGCGTGGACCACCACCCGCCAAGCCGAGGCATGGAATCTGGCCACCAGTCGCCGCCGTGTGCGCCAAGACGGGGTGTTGGCCGGACTCAACACCATCTCCCAGGAACTCGAGATTGTCGATGCGTTCGCTGCCTACGGTGATGAGACCTCCGGCATCAATGTGTGTGTCATCGGCGATATCGGGCGCGGCAAGTCCTCCTGGATCAAAACCGTGTGCGTGCTGCGGCAACTCGTTGCCGGTCGCCAGGTCGTGGTCCTGGACAAGAAGCCCCAAGCCGGGCGCGGGGAATACACCCCCTTGGCCGAAGCCCTTGGCGCGGAGAGTATCCGATTCAAGGTCGGCGGCGCCGGTGCCCGGCTGAATTTGCTGGACCCGGCCATCAGCGCGGGCGGGGAGCACCGCGGCGGCCTCGACGGTGTCGTGCCCGCCGGACAAGAAGCCCTGGTTCTGGCCGTGCTCACCGACGCTATGGGCCGCCCACTCGACGAGAAGGAAAAAGCAGCCGTCGGCGCCGGACTTGGACTGGTCAACGCTGATGCTCGCGCACAAGGACGCGATCCGATCATCCGCGAGCTGGCGATGCGGCTACTGGACCCGCACCCCGACGACGGACGCGACCTCGGCGGGCGCTGGAACGAACGCGCCCTGGAATGGGGCCTGGAACCCGGCCTGGCCCTGCTACGCCTGGCCGACCGCGACCTGCGCGGCCTGGTCGACGCACCCACCAGCCCCGCGGTACGAGATGCCCTGGACACGCACCCGCTGGTCCACATGGACCTCTCCGCGCTTCCTACCGAAGGCCCCGCACTGCGAGTGGTGATGACTACCGCGAACACGTGGTTGGCCAACAAGCTCGCTGCCCGGTCGGCCGCGCACGAGCAAACCATCCTCGTTGTCGAAGAAGGCTGGCACGTCGCAGTCGGCTCCACCGGCGAAGTCTTCCGATCAAACCTGAAACTCTCACGCGGACTCGCGCTCTCGACCGTCTCGGCCTTTCACCATCCCGCCGACACGCCCTCGGATTCGCCGGCGCGGGCATTGATGGCCGAAGCCTCGATCGTCGTCTTGTTCGGGCAGGCCCGTGCCGATGATGCGGTCGAAACCGCGCGCCTGTACCGGCTGCCGCCCGGAACCGAGGAGACGCTGATGCGGCTCGGGCGCGGGCAGGCACTGGTCAAGATCGGATCACGGGATCCGATCCTGGTCACCCACACTCGGTCACCCTTCGAGGCGGCACTCACCGACACCGACGCCGCGATCACCGGCCACATGAGTGGGTTCACTCCAACTGAGGCTTTCCAGAATCTGACGCGAGGCGGTGAGCAGCAGTGATTAGTCTATGTGCGGTCGTGGGTTCCCTGGTCTGGCTCGGTCGTGGTGTGGTCGAGGGCGCTGCGGTATCGCAGGGCTGCTTCGATGCCAATGCCGAAGAAGTCGCAGAGACGGCGGACGTCGCCGCCGGTGGCGTAGATCTCCTGGAGGATTCGGTCGTCGCGCAGGGATTTCGCGTCGATATTCAGTGTCTGCCAAGGGAATTGCTTGCTGACCGGTGTGGTCCGGGCGTGGGTTTTGTGGTTGACGAACAGATGTGGGTTTGCCGTCTGTGGCCACTTGTGTGCTCGGTGGTCGAGGTAGGCGGTCAGACGGGTCCTGACCGGGGTGGCGAGCGGGATGCCGCGCTGGCCGAGTCGGAGACGACCGTCGACGATGTCGGTCAGCAGGATTGTCTGCAGTTGCCGACCGTTGAGCGCGTGAAATGCCACCAGGGCGACCGCGAGTGCGGCCGCGGGGTTCGAGGAGTTGAGCGCTTCGCGGATCTTTTGGGTGTCCAGCGGCAGCGGGATGTTGGTGTTGGCTTTGGTGGCCGGCATTCCGCGCATCGGGTTGGTGAACACGCGGCGGTGGGCCTTGAGGACGGTGAAAAGCGAGCTGAGGCCGCGTTCGGCGAAGATCCGTTTCGTTCCGGTGGCGGGCAGAGCGTTGATCACGTCCTGGCGCGTGATTTCACTGAAGGATGTGTGGCCCTGCCGAATCCAGATGTGCCAGATCGGTGCCATGCCGGCGATTTGGGTATAGATCGTATCCGGCTGCCGTGGGCGGCTTCGGGGGGCTGTGGGGCTGCCGTGCAGCACGATGTCGAACCAGAACTGGAGCTGGCTGCTCATCGTGGCGGGCAGGTCGACAGTGTGCTGAGCGAAGTAGCGCTCGACGGCCAGACTTCGGTCGTCCTCGAGAAGGTCCATGGCTGCAAGGATTTCCAGCGTCGAGATCACGGTCGCGCCGTAGCGGACCGCGGCGAGAACATCGCTACTGCGGATCTTGGCGCCCGGTGTGTCGTAAAGGGCGTCAAGGATTCTCAGGGTTCGGGCGACACCGTTGATCAGACGTTTGGACCAGCCGTGCTTGCGGGCGTGCTCACGCAGGGTCTGGTCGCAGTGCCGCAGCAACGGCGACTGCTGGATCTGGATCCGCCTTTTGATCACTCCGTAGCCATAGGGCATTTGGAACAGCGCCAGTTGCTGGTGGGCGGTGTAGGACAGCGGTTTGGACGAGGTCTCGAGGCTGCGCAGATGCCGCTCACGGGCGAGGCGTCGTCGGTGGGCAACGGTTGTGTCGTATTGCATGTTGGCCAGGAACAGTTGCTGCCCATGCTGATTCGCCTCGCGCAGGTTGAGCGCACGGCAGGGTTCTTGGACGTGGCGGGCGTTCTCCCAGCACAGGCGGCAGGCTCCCGCGCCGTTGACGGGGGTCGTGCGTGCGCAGAACGCGCAGGTGCCGACCGGGTAGTGGCCGCGCCACCAGCGGCAGATCCAGCACCGATAGTGGCGGCGGTAGACGCCCCAGGCCAGGCACTCGTGGCAGGACCCCACGTGCAGCGGCGCGCCGGGGTGGCAGCGCTCGCAGCGGCCTTGGCTGAAGTAGTCCGAACTCGATCCGCAGGTCCGGCACGGCGGGGGCGTGAACGGCCCGCCGGGCAGGCATGCGTAGCAGAAGTCGACGCGCGGGTTGGTCCAGGCCACCCGATTGACCCGGCACGCAACGCATTTGGGTGGTGGCGCGCTCACAGTGGTGGTTCGGAGCGCCGGTTGCCCAGTCGTGGCGTGATGATCTGTGGCGTAACGGATGCCGAGGCAGCCTGCTGCTGGTCGGGTCGTCGCTGGTGGACCTTGTGGGGTTCACGGATCAGCAGGTCCGACGGCTCGCAGTTCAGGATGGAGCAGATTACGTCGAGCTCGTCGAGGCGGACGATGTTGGGGGTGCCGGTCCACAGCTGGGACATCTTGCCCGCGCTGATCTCCACGCCGGACTCGGCGAGCAGGCGCCGCATCTCGGTCGACTTCCAGATACCGCGCTCAGCGGCCTTCATCCGCAGGTTCCACTGCACGGGATCACATCTCCTCGAAACGGGCTTCCAGCCGCTGGTTGGCTACGGTCCACGCCTGTTCGATGTGCTGGCTGTGGACGTGGATGTAGCGGGTCGTAGTCGAGAGCCACTCGTGTCCGAGCAGCTCCTGCAGCGCCACGACGTCCATGCCTTCGGCGTAGAGCGACGAGGCGCAGTAGTGGCGCAGCACGTGTGGAGTCAGCCGCCCGGCCCAGCCGGGCAGCCACGTATCTGCTGCTGCGGCAAGGCTTTTGCGCAGCGGGTCAGTGGTAATGCGCAGGCATCGGCCGAAGTCCCGGTCACGCCGTTCGCTGGGCAACAAGGGTGCGTCGGGGTTGGACCAGTCACTGCCGAACTGGTGGCGCACGTCGCCGAGCCACCAGTCGATCAGCCGGTCCGCGCCGTTGATCGCGGGCACCAGGCGCGGTTTGGGACCGCGGCCGCGGCTGCCCTTGCCGTGGCGCACATGCAGTTTCCCGAACGCACCGAGGTCCGGACGCCAGTCCCTGATGTCGAGCATGACCGACTCGTTGATCCGCAAGCCCAGCCGGCGCCACAACGAGGCTGCGAAGTAATCCCGCGCTGCGGGAAGGTATTTGCGGGCTTGGGTGATCGACGAGCGCCACTGCCCGAACAGCAGCTCCATCTCCGCATTCGACGGTGGCACGCGAACGTCGGCGTACACGGGACTGCGTGGCCGGTTGTACTCGTCGATCGGCTGCTCGACGACGCAGCCGGTCAGGGCATGGACATCGCCCTGGTAGCGGCGGATCACGAAATCGTAGAAGCAGGCCAACTGTCCGGCCTTGCTCGCGCGGGTGCTGTGAGCCAGGCCCGCGAGTCGCTGCTGAGCGAGGAAACGATCCCCATCATCGCAAGTGGCCGTCCAGAGTGGGCCATCCAGGGACCGGGCGAACTCGACGATCACGGCCCGGGCGCTGCCGATGTGACTGTCGGAGAGATTCGCGGCCGCCATAGCGATCGCGTACTGGTCGACGACTTCTTGCTCGAAATCCTCGACATCGTGCTGCGTCCGCAGCGCACGCGCGGACGAAAGATTGCGAACTACAGCCAAGTTCATCGACCACTCGCTTCACCGAGGGTGCCAGTACGTCGATTCTACCGACTGAACGTCACTCCCAATGAAGGAATTTCAAAACCCGCAGCCCACATGAGCCACCCCCAGCGAGCTGGGCAGATGCTTCAGCTCCTACAAGTGGCCACGAATGAACTCGCTGCCCTGCAGACAGTTTCCGACACCCTGTCGCTGCGCGACCTTGCCCGCACGAACGTCCACGACGATGAGCCGGAAGACGAACCGCAATGAATGGGGGACGGATCCCGCACCCCGTGCGGCGCGAGCCTATCCTCCCGGCGGGGATGACCCTGGCTGGGTACCTTCTCGCCGCCGTCATGGTGGGGGTGTTCGGTGGTGGCGCGGTCTCCGGCGCAATCGCAGGTCATGGATTCGGAATCGTTGCACCAGAACAGATGTCGGCGACCTTGGTCCGACTGGTGACGCGACCTGCCGATCCGGCCGCCGCGTGGCCCAGCGACCCGCGCCCGGGGTCTGCCTGGCTGACCTGGCTGTGCATCGGCCTGGTCGCCGGACTGTGGTGTACGGCGATTGCCATGGCGGGCAGCGAAATCGACGCCCGCCTGCACCGTCGCCATCGCGACGGGCTCGCCGGCACCGCCGACCTGAACCATCTCGCACTCGACGAGCACTCCGCCGCGCAGAAGGCCGCCTACGAGTATCCCCGGTTGGCAAGGCAGCGGCCGACCCGTCGAAAGATTCGCCTGCCCAGGCGGACACGGTGAAAAGGCTTGTACGGCCAGGGAAACCGAACCCGCCGCCATTGGCGGTGGATGTCGGTGCTCTGATCGAGCAGCCGCGCCGGCACGTGTGGTTGCAGCACCGCGACGGAGTGATCGTGCACGGCCCCACCGGCGCGGGCAAGACCTGGCGGGTCGCCTGGCAGCGCGTCATCGACGCACCCGGTTTCGTTCTGGCCACCACCACCAAAGCCGACCTGGTCGCCGCCACGCTCCTGGACCGAGCCGCTCGCGGCGCGGTGGCGGTGTTCGATCCCGAGCATCTGACTGGGTGGCCCGACGGCATCGCCTGGTCCATCCTGACCGGCTGCACCGACCCGGACACCGCGATCCGCCGTGCAGATGCTCTCGCGCGCGCCATGCCCTTGGAAGGCACACGCAATGGTGCCTACTTCGAGCAGAAGGCTGCCACCATGCTGCGGTGCTGCCTGCACGCCGCGGCGCTGCGCGGGCTCTCGATTCGCGAAGTCCGCGTGTGGGTTTCAGCACGCACCAACCACACCCCCGTCGACATCCTCGCCGACACCCTGCCCGATTGGGCCAGCGAACTCGACCAAATCCTGTCCTCGGCAAGTGAATCGAGCGACGACGTCCTCGCTGCCGCCTCCCGGCTGCTCGAGCCCTTAGCGTCCCCGACCCTCCTAGCGGCGGTCGACGTACCGGCCGAACAGTCCTTCGACGTCGGCGAATTCGTGCTCTCGGGAGCGAACACCCTGTACCTCGTCTCCCGAGGCACCACGCGGTCGATGGCACCGTTCGTCGCGGCCCTCGCCGCTGAAGTGCACTACGTCGCTGACCGAGCTTCGCAGCTGTTGCCCGGCAAGCGGCTAGATCCGCCCGTGCGGCTGGTGCTGGACGAAATGAACAACGTCGCACCGATTCCCGACCTGCCGCAGATCATGACCGACTCCGGCGGCAAAGGCATCACAGTGTGGGCCTTCGCCCACAACCAAGACCAGAACGAACTGCGATGGGGCGCCGAAGGCGGCAAAGTCCTCGCCCAATCCGCACCCGCCATGCTGATCCTGCCCGGCCTACGCGGCGTCGAGGAACTTTCCGCGCTCTCGCGGCTGATCGGGGAACGCCGCCGCTGGGAAGCGAGCCTGCACGAAGGCTCGCGCAGTTACGCCCTGCACGACGACACCGTGCTGCGCACCGACGAAATCCGCGAACTGGGCACCGACCACGGCTTGCTGATCTACCGCAACGCCCCCGCCATGCTGCTACGCCTACCCAGCGTCTGGGAACGCCGCACGTGGCGGGAAGCCGTGACCGCCTCCACCCGCGCCTTCGACGACATCGTCGCCGGGCGCCGCCCACCCCCAGGGGATCACCAAATCAGCCCACCGCGCGAGAAGGAAGGAGGGGACTGTGATGAATAGTCCACTGACACAACCAGGCCCGCAGCCGAGCAATCCGGCACCATCGACGCTGCAGCCGTGTCGCTATTGCTGGCGTGAGATCGATCAGCGCGATGCCGCCCGGCTGTGGGCCGAACTTCTGGACTGGGTGGACTGGTTGCGCCAGCGCTACCAACTCGGCTCCCGCGTACCGGCCTGCTGGTACCGCCACGAGGTCGTCGTCGAAGAACTCACCGCCCTGATGGCGGCTCACACTGCCGCCTACTGGTGTGGCCCCGACAGCATCGAGTTGCCGCGCGAGGACATGACCGCCTGGCACACCCAGTGGCTGTGGCCGGCGATCGAACGCCTCACACGTATCAGCGACTTCTCCGCCTGCCGCCCCCACCACTGCCGCTACCAGAATCATCCACAGCCTCTACACGCGGGAGTCGACGAGTACCTCGCCGCCGAAATCGGCACTCACGCAACGCCACTCAGCATGGTTCCGGGTACGGAGGGGTAGGGGATGTACGCGATCGACGATCAGATCATCGACCGGGCCCGCGTCGGCGACGACTACTTGCAGCCCTTGCTGGCGGCGGTGCACTGCAGCCCCCACCACCGTCCCCGATGTTTGTGCAGCGCAAGCGAAACCGGTGGGGTCGATATGTACGTCGCCCGCATCAGTGGCCGATACGTGCTCAAACGCATGCCTGGCACCGGACCACATCATGCCTCCGTATGCGCGTCCTACACCCAGCCGATGGAATTGACCGGCTTAGCGCCTCTGCTCGGCACCGCGATTCGTGAACAACCCAGCACTGGACTCACACGCCTCGCGCTCGGATTCCCTATGGCCCGCAGCACAGGTCGCGCCGCGGCCCAGGCCGACACCGGTGGTATCGAGGCGCCGGGCGAGGTGGACGTCTCCAAGCTGTCGTTGCGTGCATTGCTTCACTTTCTCTGGGACGAAGCCGAATTCGTTCGCTGGGTGCCGGCGATGTCGGGCAGGCGCAGCTGGCCCGCGATCCGCCGATACGTACTCATGGCAGCGGAAACGAAAACGACCAAAACCCGGGATCTATCCGAACTGCTCTGGGTACCCGAACCGTTCACCGTCGCCGCGAAAGCCGACATCGCTGCCCGCCGCACCGCCGCGTTCGCCCGGCTGGTCGGTACCGGCAAGCACCGCAAGCTCATGCTCGCCCTCGGCGAAGTCAAGGACATCGCCCCTGCCCGTTTCGGACGGCACAAGCTGCTGATCAAACACGCCCCCGACTGTCCGTTCATGATCGAGCCCGACACTTTCACCCACCTGCGCCACGCCTTCGCTACCGAACTCGCACTGCGCCAGGCCCTTCCGGACTCCAAGCTGATCGTGCTGCTCACCTTCGGCGTCACAGCGGCCGGCGTGGCGGTCGCGGACCGCATCGCCCTGATGAACGTGAGCACTGACTGGATCCCGTTCGAATCGGTCTTCGAGCACACCATGATCACCGGACTGATCGGCCACGGCCGCCGATTCACCAAATCCCTGCGCTACAACCAGCCCGCCACCAGCCCGCTCGCCTCGCTGGTACTCACCGACACCGACCCACCCACCGCCTGCTTCCTCGTCACAGCCACTACTACAGGACCACCTCCGCAACCGGATCCGAATCTTCCTCTGAGGCAATGGATCTGGAACACCTCCGTTAACGCCATGCCCAGCATTCCACCGACCACGCGACACACCAGCAGAACTGACCTTGACCGGGCTCCGAGCCCACGCCACAACGCCGAGGAGGCACCCCACTCGACACCCACCAAGGAGGCACCGTCATGGCCGACACACCGCACACACCCGACGGACGATTCAATGAAGAACAGCTGCGCAACGACTTCCGCTTCTACCACTACATGATCGGGTCGCTGAACTGGGCGATTGTCTCCGAAACCGAACTGCAGCAGATCACCGAGCAGATCGACGCCATCACCGACCGTTGGCGCGCCGCCCCAGCCCCCTGGAACAACCACTGGGACCACCTAGCCACTGCAGCGCAACGCTGGGAGCAGAACCCAGAAAGCATGCAACAGATGCTCGACCAGATCGCGGGGGACTATACACGCACCGGCACCACCGATCTGGCCAATCCTATCCAAGTCCGAAACTTGCTGATGGCAGGCGAACTGGCCGAATCGCGACGTACCGACATGGGCATCGGCAGCGACTCGGGCTCCCCAGACCATATCGATTTCGTCTACGGATATCTGACGAGCTATCGCGCCGCCGGTCACACGAGCTGGGCGTCGCTGCCGAGCTGGTCGGCTGCGCGCCGATGGCTTATCGACCGGGCAGCAGCGACGGCCCCCGAGAGCCGGGTGGACATCACCATCACCGGACCCGACCCGCACAGTGGCGCCGCAGCACGACCTCTTATGACCGGGACCGACCTGACGGCAGGGGAGCTCGGTGACCAGCTACGCCATCTCGACCAATTGCTCGGTACCGCAGCGATTCCCGTCGACCCGTCCGCACAGTCCTGGCTCGACGACGTGCGCTACGACGTGCTGTGTGACGCGTATCGAAACACCCTGATCGACCATGCCAACCCGTGGGCGGTAGGCCGCCGATTCGAGCATCACCTACGCGCGGATGACCTCTACACCGACATTGTCGACTTCACCGATCGAGCCGGGCTCTCTCGGACCGACCGTGGACCGGACATCGATGAGGAGCAGCCGGACACCGTCGGATCACGCCTGGACGAGATCCGGCAAGGCGTTCGACAGAGCGACATCGATTGGATGACCCCGCCGCGAACCAGCACCTGGCTCGACGAAGCCGCCGACCAAGCCCAACAGCGCGTGGACGAGTTCACCCGAGGGGCCGGCAGATACAGGTACGGCAACCTCACACGCGCCGGCCACCTCATTCAGATCGGATTCGACGAGCACCAGTGGTACGCCCAGCGCATCCACACCGGCGAGGACGGCCGAACCACCGTCTACGACACCCCACCATCCCTCTATCGCTCCTGCGACGAATTAATAGCCGCAGCAGCCACATTCGAGGCCACACCAGGCCAACAACCAGCGCCGTACGTCTCGCTCCCAGACAGTGTGGTCCGGGAGATGCGGGCCTTCGAGCGCGACCTGAGCTCACTCGAACACGACGTCGCCACCGTGCGGGGGCTCCGTGATGCCCTGCGCACCGGCAGGCCGCATACCCTCCACCGCAACCAGCCGTCCACCGCACCTACGCCGCGACGAACCGGCAGCGCGATTAGTCGCGACGCCAACCGGATCACCCTGACTCAGACCCCCGGCAGCGAACGGCCCACGCCACCAGTACAACCGGCGAAACAAGCTCGGGCTAAACGCCGACAGCCGCCGAAATCAGGCGGCCGACCACGCCGACGACGGCTTTGATCACGGGAGCGCCGCCATGAGCACCTCGATCCCGTCCTCGGGCAACCCCACCGAAGCTGATGCCATCCGCACGATCCGCACCCTGGTCGCAGCCCAGGACCTCCGTGCCGCGAAAGCGCAACTGCGCCAACTGCAAGCCGGCACCGATGATGCGACGTGGGCGATGATCGTCGAGATCGCCAACACCCTGCGATTCAAGACCCCCACCGTCGCGGTCACGAAACTGCGCAACCTCTGGCGCCACAACGAACAATTCCGGCCCCTCATCGAAGCGTGCGTGCCGAAATCCGGAGAACGCCAGTACATTCCCGAACCACCGCCCGCCAGGGCCGACAACGGACCGATCGTCCCACGAGCGAGCAAAGTCAGCCGGGACATCGACCCGGACAAACGCATTGCACCGAACAAGAGAAGCCGCACCTCCAACACGAAGATCATCGACGACTACGAGAAGGCCCTGACCCGAGATGAACGCGACGACCCAGGCGTGGCACGCGCGGAACTGATCGTTGACCGGCACGACTACGACGTCGACGCCCTGATCCACGTGTCCACCACGCTGTGTGTGTCCTGTCGGCTGGAACGCGCTGCCATCGACCGGCACACCGAACGCGCCCAGGCCGGACGAGGCGACGACGGCCTGTGCGGCGAATGCCGCAGCCTCGGCCGCTCCGGGCTGCCCGAACTTCCACCAGGACATACCCTCACCGATCAGTTGCACGGGCGCCTCGAATACCTGGCCGAACACTTCCCTACGGACGGACGTGGCATCTTCCGGCAGGAGTGGCGCTACGCCGACCGACATGCAAAGCCCATCATCAGCGCCTGGGTACAAAGCCACACCGACCCTGACCCGGCGCCAACACCCGCCCCGGCAGTTTCCGGCAGCTTCAACGACTGGTGCGACCATTGCGGCGAATTTCGCTACATGGCCGATCGCTACAACAGACTGTGTTTCGACTGCGACCCGCGCTCCAAGCAGTCAGGCTTCCAAGCTGGGGACATCGAAGCCCGGCACAGCCGCTACGCAAAGGAGATCAGCGGCGCAAGGCAAGAGTCCGGAGCGCGACGCTCGTCGGACGCAGCGCAAAATAGACCAGCCGCCGAAGAATCCCGCACGCAGGGACAAGCGTCGTCTTCAGCCGAACCCAACGGCGTAGCAGCAAAGCCGGATGCCGGCGTTCCGTCGCCCGATCGCCGGAAGAAGCTGGTCGAGAGCGCCCGCGAAAAGGCCAGAGCTACTGCGCAAGAGCGGCGACGGGCGATATCTCGTCTGCCAAAGGCAGCAGCTGTGCGGACGCGTCGTCAGCGCTAGAACGCGATCCCACGGCGTGCCGTGCGCATCCGCTGCGGTAACCGTCCATTTCGTCGTCGAAGATTTGCACGCGGACCCAGCAAATTGACGCAGTACGGCGAGTGGCCCCGTCTCGGCGGCGCCGGTTCTCTCTCGCGCGGAGCGGGCAACCTCGGGATGTAGACCGAGTCAGGCGGAAGAAGGGGTGTCACCGGTGCAGACGGCGATCCGATCCGCCCCGGCACTGACCAGACGCGTTGGAACACCTCCGACTCGCAAACGTCCAGATTCGGGTACAGCAGCCGCCATCAGGGCACTAGCGACACGCTCGGGAATCGTTCACACCCACGAAGGGCGCGTGTGGTCACACCTGTCGACGTCACCGTACGACGACTACCCGGATGCGGCGGTCTCCACTGACCACCATGTGCTGGCCAGCCGGTAGGTGCCTGCTGCTCGGCACGACGATCACATCCACGTCGGGCCCACCTGCAGCACGGGATAGTGCGGCTATGGTCTGCTCGTCGTCGGAGGAGGCGAGATAGGTTCCGCCCCAACGATATCCCTGCTCCTCAGCCCAGGCCCGGATCGGCCATCCGATCATCTCCGGTGTCGCTCCGGCCGGAATCCGGTGACGGTTGATGTACCCCAACGCGGTCGGTGGCTTCGGCGGGGTCGGTTTCCGGTGCGGCAACATATCGGACATCTCTCTGAGCTGAGCCGTGGATGGATGGCTGAATTCAATTGCAGGTCAAGACATGTGGAGTTCAGGGTCTGGCGGTACCCGAGAATCGGACGGGTGGGCGAGGCGTGC
The DNA here is from genome assembly GCF_035958815.1 of Nocardia sp. NBC_01327. NCBI lineage: Bacteria > Bacillati > Actinomycetota > Actinomycetes > Mycobacteriales > Nocardiaceae > Nocardia > Nocardia sp. NBC_01327. The sequence goes on from NZ_CP108383.1 coordinate 3,392,388, forward strand.
GCAGTTCGCGGCCGGTCTGCTCGCCTTGGAGGTTTTCCTGTTTGATCCGGGCGGCAATGCGTTGCACTGTCAGAGACTCGGTGTTTCGTGTGTGGGGGCGAGCGGGGCTCTCGGTAGCGGTAAGCCAGAGCGTGAACCACACCGCCATTCCACCCGCAGCAAGACCGGTCAGAAATGGCAAGAACGCAGACATTTGGAATGACCTCCTCATCAACGAGATTCATGATTGAACGACCGGTAGCTCCGGTCATTTGGCTATGGTCGAGTCACCATCTTTTTGACCTTCTGGATGCCGGATAGTGTTGCAGCACAAACTATGTAACGAGTTTGATATGCGCTATGCCCACAGTCGGGAACAGGGAAGCGTCGGCATGTCCGGCGTCACCTTGTCATCGACGGTCACCGACACTGCGCCGACAGTTGCCAGCTCTGCGGCTACGTGGTCGATCTGTTCGGGGAGGCCCTGAAAATCCAGCGTCAGCGGACCGGATTCCACGTGCAGGTGCAGGAGTGGGTAAGGCGTACTCATCGATTTGCCGATCCTTTGGAGACTTCGGCCTGCCTGCGGCAATCGCGACGGCGCACGCAATGCCGGATGACCTCGAGCACCGTGCCGGCACTAGGTCGGTGGCGGCTGTTCGGATTGACGATCCATTCGCGTTGAATCGAACTCGGCGCTGGCGATGGAAACGCGATCTCGCCACCGGGCCGGACGACACTCACGTTCGAGCGCATCATCTCCGAATCCAGCGAAACCCCGATATCGTCTCGGGTTTCCCAGTCGACCAAGAACATCCATCGTCGGGCGCGCACGTGCGCGACGATGGGCCCCCATGGAACGTTCCTCGTCCTCATTTCGGCCTTGACCAGCTCGCCCAGTTCTACTGGCATGGTGAAGCCAGCCAAGTCGGAGTCGGCCTTTGCGACGATGTGTCCGCCGGGCCTCACCGTCACGGGCAAACCGCATTGTTGGCGGTAGTAAGCGGATCTGGATTGCGGCGTATCTGCGGTTCCGGTCGGTCGGCTCACCGTTCCTCGATTCCCTTCGGAGGCGTCCGAAGCGATCTGATGTAGCGCCTTGTTGTATAAGTCACACGCTACGCCTGGTTGTAACAACTAGGCAAGACGTGTGGCGGTACTGTTCGATACGCCGGTGTTGTACCGTGATGGCGCCTCATTCGCAGGAAGGGATCGAGATGACACAGACGTCTCCCATGGTCGCGAACTGGGAGTTGATGCTTCGTATCCGCAGTCGGGCCGACGAGCGTGGAGTGAAGACCGGCGCGATAGCGAAGGCTCTGGATGTCAGCCAGCAGTACTGGTCCGCGCTCACGAGGGGGAGGGGCACCCTCAGCGAGGACAAACTGAAGACTTTGATGAGCTTGCTCGAGTTCGATGCCGACGAGCAGGCGGAGCTGCTGTCCCTGCGCGATATCGCGAAGGGGCGCAGCCCATACGCCGAATACTCGGCTCTGTTCAACGAGCAGCTCATGCGGTTCTACGGTCTCGAAGCCGGCGCCCAGAGCATCCGTAGCTTCGAGAGCGGCGTGATCCCAGGTCTCCTGCAGACCGAGGACTACATCCGTGTCCTGATGAAAGCCAGCGTGACCACAGGCCGACCGACCGAGGTCGAGCAGCGCGTCAGCGCGCGATTGCAGCGTCAGCGCCGCCTCGATGGTCCTGATCCCCTGGAGCTGTCACTGGTGATGGGCCAGGCAGCGCTGATGTACCAAGTCGGTGATGAAGACCTGCAGCGACAGCAACTCGAGCACGTAATCGGACTGGCCGAGCAGCATCCCGACACCCTCGACATCCGTGTCATCCCTTACGAAGCCGGTGGGGCGATCGCAAGCTTGAACTCCGCGACCTTCCACTTGCTGGACTTCCGGAGTGCGCGGCTACCCACGGTGGGATGGGTCGAATCGGCCGCCTACGGCGAAATCGCCGATGATCCCAAGCGAGTGACCGCCCTCGACTACCTGTACAACCAGATCCAGTCGATCGCGCTCGACCGGAAGCGGTCCCTCGATCTGATCGACCGCGTCGCACGGCAGAAGATAAGGTAAATACGGTGAGCGCCAAGTTCTTCAAGTCCACATACAGCGGTGGAGACCAGACCTGTGTCGAGGTCGCTCATGCCCGCGACGGCGTATTCGTCCGTGACAGCAAGTACACCGGCCTCAGTGGCGAGCAGCCGGTCATTGCGGTTCCGGCCGCGCTGTGGCCTACACTGCTCGACCTGGTCCTCAGCAATGAACCAGGGATAGTGGGCGATGTGACGATCACACGTCACCCCGATGCCAGCGCTGTCATTGCAGACCAGGCAGTTACGTTGGCGTACAACGCGGACGAATGGGATGCCTTCATAAAAGGTGTCGCGGACAGCGAATTCGACCGCCCTCAGTAGCCTTGCGAGCTAGCTCGCCGATGTTCAAGGCGCGATCGCAGGACGCTGCCGAAACAAATCTCCCTTCTGCCCGACACCTGGTCGACGGTGCCGGGCGGTTGTAATGTGCTGTTTCACAAAGGCTCTCGCTGCTCAGGTAGTGATACCCGCAGGATCGGTTACTTCGTCGGGGGAGTCGGAACGCAGTTGATGCACTGCCCTCCAATCGATTCCTTGCGGCGCCGTTTCCAGCACGCTCGCAAGAAGGCCGAGGCGTGCAGTGCGCAGTGCCGTGTCGTCGCTCATTACCAGGATGTCGTCGAAAAACCTTCGCAGAGCCTGGGTTAGCGGTGCGGCGGTGGCGACCCACTCGGGCAGCGGCTGTTCACCCGTGTCGTCGAGACTCGTGGCAACGCGGATGAGGTACTGCTCGGCGGGTTCCGTGAGGAGCGTCGAGTCGTAGCCCGCGGGTGTGCCTGCAGGCATGATTCGCATGATTCGCTGTAATCCCTCGACGAGCTCGGCGAATTCTTGACCGTGTGTGGTTCGTGCGTGGTCGATCTCGGTTCGCAATTGGTCGGCTCGCCGAGGATAGGCCGCAGTCGTGCGCATTGCTTCGATGAGGGGGATCGGTGTGCCTTCATCCCGGAGTCGTTGTTCGTATCGGGTGAGAATCAGTTCCTCAGCGGCGCTGAGAATTTCGTCGCCGACCGTGATTCCCTGGCTGCGCAGTGCCCGAGCTGTGACGTTGAGCCCGTCGCGGTAGGCAAGGGGTTCGAGCATAGGATGCGCCCGGAGGATCCGGACAATGCCGAGAGCCGCGCGGCGCAGCCCATACGGATCGGAGGTGCCGGTCAGCTTCGCGCCGACTGCGAGCATCGCGGTCAACAGGTCGAACCGATCGGCGAGCGCCAACAGCGCACCGGGCACAGTCGTCGGCAGGAGATCGTTGTGGTGGCGCGGGAGTTCGGTCTCGAACAGAGCTTCGGCAACAGGCTCGGGCTCATCGGCCTTTCGGGCGTATTCGCGGGCCATGGTGCCGGCGAGTGAGGTCATCTCGACGACCATCTGAGTGGCGAGATCGAACTTCGCCAGCGCTCCGGCGCGTTCCAGAGTCGCTGAGTCGCTGGGGGACAGGGCAATTCGCGTGCCGAGTTCCTGGGCGATCGTGGCAATCCGGTCGGCACGGTCAGCCATGGAGCCGAGGCGCTGCTCGAAAGTCAGCTCGCTGAGCCGGGCGCGGAACTGCATCGGCGCCGTGCGCAGATCGCTGTTCCAGAAGAACGCCGCGTCCTCGAAGCGGGCGCGCAGTACATTCTCGTTGCCGCCGCGGACCACGTCGACGTCACAGGCTCCGTTTGCGAGGGTGACAAATTGTGGCAGCAGGCGGCCATCGGCGGACCGCACAGGCAGATAGCGCTGGTGTTTGCGCATGACCGTGGTCAGGATCTGTTCGGGCAGTTCCAGGTACCGCTGGTGGAAGTGTCCCAGGATGCCGACCGGTGTCTCGACCAGATTGGTGATCTCGTCGACCAGGTCGGATTCGATGTCGGTGTCTATCGTGCCCCCGTGTTGGGCTGCGAGATCAGTGGCGGCGACGATAACGGCGATGCGGCGCTTGTCGCGGTTCGTGAGTATGCCCTCGGCGCACAGCACAGCGTCGTAGTCTGCGGCTGCGCCGATGCTGATCTCGGGGCGGACTGCGTCGCGGTGGACGCGGGTGATCCGGTCGGCACTCAACGCCCCGGCAGTGACGGGCAAGACAGTGCCATCGAGCAGGGCCAGCAGCCAGCGGATGGGCCGGCTGAAGCTGAGTGCCGGGTCGTTCCACCGCATGTTCTTGTCGGCCCGAAGTCCGGCGACCAGTTCGGAAAGCGCATCGGTCAGGACTTCAACTGCCGTTCGCCCCGGCCGAAGTGTCTCTACGGCAACGTGTTCGACGCCGTTGACTTCGATGCGAGTCAAATCGGTCTCGGCAATGCCATGAGAGTTCAGGAATCCCTGCAAACCGCGGGTCGGTTCACCATCGTTGGAATACGCGGCGACGACCTTGGGCCCTCGCTTGACTTGCACGCTGTCTGGCTCACGATCTGCGACTGCATCGATATGGAGCACGATTCGCCGTGGCGTGGCGTCCACTCGGATCGGGCCGTGTGAAAGTGCGGTCTGCGCCAGCAGGCGGCTCGCCTCATTTTGGACAAACACCGCGGTGGCGTCGACGACGTGCGGCGGAAGCTCCTCGCTACCGATTTCGAAAACCAGCTGTCCGCCGTGTGTGGGCAGCGTCGCCAGGTCGACAGGCGAAGTGGCAAGGGAGAGCGGCTGATGGGCCCCGCGCGGATGACCCGCTGTTGCCCGGAGCTCGGTCCACAGCTCGGCGACAGCGCGGGATTGGGTGCGCATGGTCTGGAACCACTTCGCGCGTTCTGTGGTGGAAATGGCACCGCGGGCATCGAGGACATTGAATGCGTGCGAGCTTTTGAGCACGAACGTGTGAGCGGGGACAGGCAGCCGTCGCTCGATGAGTCGGCCGGCCTCGCCGGAGTAGATGTCCAGCAAAGCCCGCGTGGCCTCGATATCAGCGTCGTCGAGGTAGTAACGCGACATCTCATATTCGGACTGGCCGAGGAACTCGCCGTAGGTCACGCCAGGTGCGTAGAGCAAGTCCTTGAAGTGGGTCACCTTCTGCACGGCCATCAGGATGCGTTCAAGCCCGTAAGTGATCTCGACAGGGACAGGGTCGAGGGTATGCCCGCCCACCTGCTGGAAGTAGGTGAACTGGGTGATCTCCATGCCGTCGAGCCAGACTTCCCAGCCCAAACCCCAAGCGCCGATGGCTGGTTGAGCCCAGTTGTCCTCGACGAACCGAACGTCATGGGCGTGCAAGTCGATGCCGAGCGCCGCCAAAGATCCGAGGTAGAGCTCCTGGGGATCGCCAGGCTCGGGCTTGATCACGACCTGGAATTGAGTATGCGTCTGTAGGCGGTTGGGGTTCTCTCCATAGCGGCTGTCGTCTGGGCGTACGGAAGGTTCGACGTAGGCCACTCGCCAGGGTTCAGGGCCGAGCACGCTGAGGAGAGTGGCCGGATTCATCGTTCCAGCACCGACTTCGGTGTTGAACGGCTGCGCGATCAGGCAACCGTGACCGGACCAGTAGCCCTGGAGACGGAGGATCGCTTCTTGCATGGACAGGGTCGGCTGCGACTCTGTGCGGAAGGATGCGTCTGCCATCGCGCGATCCTACCTATCCGTGCTGGTTGCCGGCGCAGTGCCCACGGCCGGAATGCCCAGGCCGGTGGGTGTTTTCGACGTGAAGAAGCTGGACAGGTGACAACCTCCTTGGCAGGCGTCGGCCACGGCGCAGCCGGCGCAGGTGGGTCGGACGGTGAGGGCGGTGCGTACTCGATCGGTGAGAGTCGGCCACAGATCGGCCAAGGGGTGGTCGGCTAGCCGACCGAAGTAGACGTTGCTGTGCGGGCAGTTGCGTAGGCGTCCGTCGTAGCTGATGCTGGCCCACACCAGTCCGGACTCGCAGTGGCCGGCCAGCTGGGAAAACCGTAGCGCGAGTGTGGGATCGTCTGCGCGCAGCGGAGCGTCGGTATCGCTGGTGCACAGCTTCTGCGCGCATGGCCAGGCCACGGTCATGCCGGGACATTCAGTGGCCGTGAGCCGGTCGATCTCGCGCATCAGCGGCAGCGTCACCGAGACCGGCACACCGTACTGGTCGTCGTGGCGTCCGGTCGGCACATATCGCATGACGCCGAACTCGCGGACCCCGATGCGGTGCGCGTCGCGGATGACATCCAAAGCTCCGGAGACGTTTTCCTTCACCAGGGTTAGTTCGGCAACTACGTTGATGCCCGCGTCCAGCAGCAACCGCATCGCGTCGACAGCCTTGTCATAGGCGCGGGGATGTCCGGTCAGCTGGTTGTGCTGGTCTCGGTCGCCGTGGATCGATACCAGGACGCAGCGAACATTGGCAGCGGCGAGCCGAGCCGCGCGCTCGGCGTTGATGAAATGGCCGTTGGTAAACACGACTTGGTAGAGGCCGAGCCGCCCGCCGTGCTCGAAGATTTCCATAGCGTCTGGATGCAGCAAGGTCTCCCCGCCGCTGTAGCGGATCACGAAGCATCCGCGTTCCGCGCACTCGTCGAGGATGCCAGTAGCCAGTTCTGTGGGTATGTGCTTCTCGGGGAGTTGGCGTACTGTGCGCCGAATGTCGTTGTCGGACATCGTGGGATCGATCTTCCACACGTTGTAGCAGAACCCGCAGTTCCAATTGCAGACCGCCGTCAGCTCGATTTCCATACGCAGCGGAAAGTCGAGAGTGCCATCGAATCGCTTGTCCACCGCCAGCAGCGATCGGCCATGTGGTTGCAGCTGCGCTGAGGACGGTGTGGTCAGAGTCGTGATGAGAGTGTCGAAGTCGGCGGCGACATGACACCGATCGGTGCGATACCGACGGCTGACTATGTCGATGACCGCATCCCGATCGGCACCCGAGAAGACTTGGTCGACCATGGTTTTGGCGACCGTATTGCGCAGCCGATGAAATGTGCCGGTCCGAGGATCGAACAGCAAACCGAGATCGCGACGGTAACGCAATTTGGTGGTGAGGGTATCGGTCAAGGCGCTCATCAGGCAGCCCTCTCCTGGCGCGGATCGAGCCGGTCCATGAGGTTGCGGATCTCGAGGCTCACCTGTGTCCGAGGCGCGCCGTATTCGGTGGAGACGATCGTGGCGATCTGTTCGACGGTGGCGCCCGCGTAGGCGAGTGTGATGACCATTTCGGCGGTCGCGTTACTCACTCGTTGGCAGATGTCGGTCTGCCAATCGTGCAATAGACGCTGCGACTGGTTGTAGCGGTAATGGCACAGAATCCATTGAGGGCTACCGACTTCGGCGTTTGCGATCGCGCGATAGATCGCCTTGGCCTCGTCGAGGTGGCTGCTGATGGATGGGCGTTCCAGGAGTCGCCCGGCGTACTCGCCAACGGCATCGTCGGCGATGGGGATCCTCCAGCCGGTCATCTGCTGGAACAATGGGGAAAGCATGATGTCGACCAGACTGAACTCGCCGACCGCGTATGGACCTCCATAGCCGCGTAGCAGGGCGGCGACCGTTTCGCACACCCATCGCGCCTGCTCGACCGCGCACGCCTCGGCCGGTGAGGGGGGTTGTGGACGAAGGGATTTGGCGTATGAGGCTCCATTGATGAGCGACGGAAGATCGTGCGAGGCCCACGCACACAACGACCGAATCCGGGCGCGTAGCGCCGGTGTCGATCCCATCAACCGCACATCGGAATTCGGGGCCATCTCATCGAGATACTCGGCGATGGACACCACGTCGGTGGCCACGGTGCAGGTTCCGGTATTGACCAAGATCGGCACCCGCGGTAGCGCCTCCGCCACGGACCCGGGTAATAGACTTTCACGATCGAGGGCCAGCAAGTCACCGAACGCGCACTGGCACCCGAACCGCGCCTCGCGTTGCTCGGGCAGATCACCTGCCACCAGAACACCGTCGGCGTTCTCGGTAGTGGGCCAATCCAATTCGACGACACGTTCTTCGAAGGGAATCTGCTTCTCGCGCAAAGCGATTCGTCCACGCATCGACCATCCGGAGAAGTGCAGGTCGCCCAAATACAAGATCAGCATCACATGTCCCCTTCGAAAGCGGAAAGCTTGACCAAGCGCGTCGGGCGGCACATGGTTTGTACCGCCCGACCCGCGCAGAAGATCAGTCGCACTGCCGACTGATGATCAACTTCGTTTCCACCTCCGGTGTCTCGTATTCCTCAGCAGCGGAAGCGATTTCCTCGTGCATCAGTTCTCCTCGTTCCGATCAGAGTTCACGCGATGGGTAAGTTCGAGTCTTCACAGCTCGAGCCCGCGGAACCATCCCGATCACCCGCCGTATGTCTGGACATCGTGACCAGAGCTGGACACCTCCTGGACACTCCGGCGCGGGCCACGCCGCCGGAAGCCCACCGGGACCGGCCGCTGGACATATTGTGGACAGATGGTGCTCAGCTCCCCGCCGTCCATCGATCGTGTGAAGGAGTGCTTGATCAAGCTGCGCCAGGGCCCTGCCCTCGCCCGGCCCACCACGCTGCTGACCGCGCTCGACCAACCCATGCGCGACTACCTGTGCCATGGGCGGGCCTGCGAACCCGGCTCCGCTGACCAGATCGCCGTCCTGGCATCCACGATCCGCGCGACGATCGAATTGCTCGCACACGATGAACGCCTATACGCCCAAGTCGATTTCAACCTGCGGCCCGAGCATCAATTCGCAACCCTGACGGACAGGCAGGAGTCACTTGCCAGCCGCCAGAAATGCGCTACCAAGACCGTGCGCCGCCATGCCGCACGTGCCCTCGATACCCTCGCCTACCTTTTGATCGCCGGCCCCACACCTTCGAAGGAGGTCGGAGCGGAAGGTCACCGCGAGGACTCCGAACGGCGCGGCCGAAACCCCGGCCGCACCGAACTCGCAGACGCGGTCCGCGGTTTCTGGTGCCTGCGGCCTGATGCTCGAGTCGACATCGTGTGCTCCGAGATCCCCGAGAATGAGCGGCCGGACTACGCATCGCCCTCTGACCGGAACTATTTGCGATACGCGAAATTCGCCGACCTGGACACCATGATGTTCGCGCGGACTCGGCTTGCGCAGCTCGCACCGAGCATCGTGGTGCGCGATTTTGCGCCGTCGGAGCACTATGACACCCATGCCGATGTACTGATTGTGATCGGTGGACCGCCATGGAATGCGAAATACCGAGAGTTCTTGCCGCAGTTGCCGTTCTACTTCGAGTCACACTCGCTCGGCGATGACGACCCCCTTGTGGTGCCTGACCTCGAAAACCTCAGCCTGGCACCGCGCTGGACCGCTCGCCACGAACTGATCGAAGACCTTGCGGTATTCACGCGTCTCACGTTGCAAGGCACCACCGTGTTCTTACTCGGTGGCTGCCTCACCTTGGGGGTTCTCGGTGCCGCTCGCTGCTTGCTCGACGTAGAGCGCGGTCCCGCCAACACCCGATACATCTGCGATCTTCTCGGCGAGGACGACTTCGTCCTCATCGTGGAAGCCCGCCGCGTCGGCGGCATCACCGATGTCGCCGACCTCACCGTCGTCGAACCCTTGTTGCTGATGTCGCGCCAAACCGGTCAAAACTGGGGCGTTGTCATCGACAACACCAAACGGTTCACCAGTCGCCAAACCGCGCAGCTGGCAACGTGATCGGTCTCGGCGACATCGCGATTTATGTTGTGAATCTGCCCCGCAGACCCGACCGGCGCGCCTGGATTCGTGCGCGCTTGCCCATTGGGCTCTCGGTCACCTACACCTCCGACTTCGACATGACCTTCGACGGTCACCAGTTGCTGCTGACCGACCTGCATACCGCGGGGATCAAACTGTTCGAGTGGCAGATCGAATCCGAAAACCCGTGGTGGAATCGGCCTCTGAAATACGGTGAAATCGGCTGTACCCTAGCCCATCTCGCCTGTTGGAATCACGCCGCCGAACATACGAAGAGCCCTTACATTCTCATCCTTGAGGATGATGCGGTCCTCGGCGCCGGCTTCTCCGACACTCTGCTGATCGGGTTGAACCAGTTGCACCACCAGGCAGCACCGTTCGACCTGCTCTACCTCGGCCGCTACCCTCTCGAATCGGACCACCGAGTAGCCGTACCGGGATTCGTCCGACCGGGCTACAGCCACTGCAGCTACGCCTATCTGCTCACCCGCCCAGCGCTCACCGTGCTGCTTTCCGCACGGCTCGCGCAGGCTATCGTCCCGATCGACGAATTCCTACCGGCGTCGTACCTGCCGCACCCGCGCCACGACGTACGGGCACGATTTCCGCCACTGCTTTCCGCGCTCGCCTTCCACCCGCCCCTGGTCACTCAGCGCCCGAAGTCCGAGGCTGGTAGCGATACCGAAGAGTCGGACTTCGTCGGTTGACCGGAGCTGCCGCGGCTAATCGCGAGGCGACGTTGTCCACTGCGCAATGAGCGAGCTCAGCCGTTTGCCTGTCCAGCGTGTGATAGGTGTGTGTTCGTTTACCCCGGTCACGATGTGCTCGGGCGGGACGTCCTTCGTTACGACGGCTCCGGCCGCCACGTAGCTTCGCGGCCCGACACGTACACCTCCGACAACTCGAGCACCAAAGCCGATCACAGTGTCCGGCGCGATGACCGGGGGAGCTTCGTCAACGCCCCACCATCCGAGGTCCGGGCGGGTGTACTCATGCACCAGATCGCCCATGACCGTTGACCGGTCTCCGATTATCGTTGCGTCACAGACGAACCCGGCCACGCACGCATCCGAGCCGACTCTGACTCGATCACAGATATAAGCGCCGTGCACAATCCGAGTGCGATCGCCGACCGTGCATCCGTATCCAACCCGCGCGCGGTCCTCGATGACGCAGTCCGGGCCAAAGACGGTGCCCTCGTTCACGATCACATGATTGAACAGCAGGCTGCGGTCGCCGACCGACACTGGTTCGCCAGCTGAAAGATTCCCGTTTTGGGCATCGCGGATGCGGGACTCCTTCGGGTACCCGAGCACGCACTGTTCCCCGACAACGACCGACTCGCCGAACCGAACCGGCGCATACAGGTCCGTGATTCTCATGGCTTGGTGGGAGATTGTTTGATCAGCCAGCGGACCGTCATCGCGATAGCCTCGTCTTCCCGTGCGCGCCCGTCGAACCCGTGATCGGAGCCGACAACGGTGTGCAGCGCAGTGTGTGGTCGGCGCTGCGCAACGTCGGCTGCGATGTCGTAGGACACTGCGGTATCGCGATCACCGTGGACGATCAGCGTTTCGACGTTGCTCGCGAGCAGGTTCTCCAGCGGCCGATACTGCGCGAATTCGACGAACAACACTCGCCCCAGCTCGAACTCGTCGTCGACGACGAGAAATCCCTTGTCCAGTAACTGACTTTGACCGGCCGGCCCGAAGTTCTCCTTGCCCCAAGGAAGCTCGGGTTCCAGGAAAGTGTGGTGCAAGTCCAGTACCGGGTTCCAGAGCGCGAGTCGGTGAAGACTGTTGCGGGCCAGCCAAGGCAACGACAGTGCCGTCGAAACGGCGCCGAAACTAGCGGCCACGATCGACAGAGGACCGGCGAATCTGTCCCGCGCGAAGGTTACTGCGCTCTGGAGATCCAGGCACTCACCGGCGATGGTTACTCCGCGCGAGGTTCCGCCGCTGTCGCCGTGGCCACGGAAGGAGAATCGCACCACGTCGAACCCGGCATCGGATAGTTGCTGCGCCAGTCGCACGAACATCCCCCCACCCTCGTTCATGTCCACAGTGATGCCGTGTGCCAGCAGTACCACACCGCAGGCTGGTGTCGCCGATGTCGGATGTACAGCGCCATCGAGCGGGATTCCGTCCACTGAGGTCAACTGAATTCGTTGCATCGAACAACTCCGTTCGTTCGAACCTGGGGAACTGACCACAGCGCATCCATCGTTTCGTGCGACACAGGCATGCTGAGTTCGCCCGCTGCCGCGAAGGCCATGTTCACGATCGTTCGTCGTCCTCGCTGGAGTGGATGCACTCGATGCATCGTGGTTTTGGTGCGCATCAGGTACACCTCGCCCGCTCCGATCTCCAAACGATGTACGTCTCGCTCACGGAGTATCTTCTCGATACCCGGATCTTGTTTATCCCACGCCGTGCCCGGCACGCACTCGACGAACCCGCCATCGGCAGCTGGAGGGCACTCGGCAATCCACACCAGCGCGAAACTGTAGTCATCCCAATGCCATCCGTGCGTATCGCCAGCGTGCTCCAACCGAGTGACGACGAACTGCTCCGGTTCATACGGACAGCGGTGAACCGGCTCCCCGATCAGCTGACTGAGCCCTTCGAGTAATACCTCGGATTGGTAGATCCTCGGGATCCTCGACCCGCTCTCGGCGATCTGGGCTCTGGTCACGTTCCGCATCTGTCTCGGAGTGAAGCCAGTCTCGGCCAGCACCAGATCACGGCGAACTCCCGCGTGCTCGACCAATCGGATCGCCTCATAGGCCACAGCGCGACGCACCAGAGACGGAACCAGCTGCGACACCACCGAGAAGCCGCGATCTTCGAGTTCGCGCCGCGCGGAATCGATCTGCAAGGTGAGAGGAACCCTTCTCATCGCCGAGCTGTCGAGGATGTGATGGTCCCGCCTCAGGTATGGGCGCATAGCGTCGAATCACCCAGTCTTACCGGATTTCTCGCCCGCGGTCATGGCACATGGACGATCACATTGCGTTGTCGCACCGCCGTAGAGCAGCTTCCTGGGTAGGAGGGGAGTCTTGAACCGGCGACGGGTAACGGTGGTTTACCCGGAAGGCCTCGAAATCGAACTGCACGTAGGAGCCGCTGCGTTCGTTGGCTATTGCCATCCAACTCGGCGAGCTATCCAGGAGATTGCGAGTTCGGCTTTGTGAGCTTGGTGGATGCGTAGGTGCGGTGATCGCGGTGCAGAGGGCAGCCTGCTGTTGCGTGCCCAATAGCCTCCCAATGCGCAGATGAATGCATCGATCGCTGCCGGGTCGACTTCCGCAGTAATGGGGTTGGAGGCCAAAATCGGGGAGGGGTCGACACCTTCGCTAAGTAGCGAGGGCACAAGCGATGCCAGGTCGACCCATGCCGCTCCCCGGCATGACCACGCCCAGTCGACCACGACAACGGTACCGTCATCGTGGCGTACGAGCATGTTGTCGGGACGAAGGTCGGTGTGCAACAGCGTGTCCCCAACTGTGGCCGGGCACCAGGCTGCTTCCAGTTCTGCCAAGCTGCCCAGGTGACGACGAGACCACTCGTCGAGATCTCGAGGTGGGCCTTCGTCGGCGAACTGCTGCCATGCGGTGAGTTCCGGCCCATAGGACTGCGCGATCGTCGGCGTATCCGGCAGTGGGCTCGGTGTCAGCGCTGACCCCATGTACTCAACGCAACGAAGTACCGCTGCCAGCTCGTTGGGGTAATCGAGCCGTGGGTGATGGCCAGCGACGGCCTCGAAGACGAGGACCAGGCAATCCGCCGCCTGCAGGGAGAACAACATCCGCGGAGTGGGCACCGTGTCGGGAAGACGAGCGGCGGTCTGGGCTTCCCGTCGGTAAGGGTCAGCGAGGGGGTCGTCGACGAAGATCGCTTTCGCGAAAACTGTCTGACTGCAGGACAATTCGAGAAGCGCGGCCATACCATGGCTGAAACCTCCAGGTGGCTCAGTGACGGCAATGACCTGTCCACCTAGTCGCTCCTCGACTGCGGTACGGACACAGTCGGGCAGGTCTCCCCATTTGATCCGAGCGGAATCCTGATCGCTGTCGGTCATCGGAACATGATGATGGCCAGAGGTTGCGAGCGCCATTGGTTATCGATCACGGCCCGCTCGCGATGGTGCCGGGGGCCTCGTTGGCGCTTTGAAGTCGGAGAGAGCGGATTCGGCACGCGCGCTGTTCGTGCGGCGGATGATCGGTACGACGCCGTTGGGGGCGCAAATCCGGGTAGGAGAGGATGTGCCGTGGCGGATCTCGCGGTGTTGATGATCGATGTGCAGAACGGCTACCTCGCGGACGACCGGGTGCGGGATATGTTGGGTTGGCCGCCGATTTGGCGGTTGACCGAGACCATCAGCGAGTGCGCCGGCCTTCTGGCTGCCTCCCGGTCGGCCGGGATCCAAATCGTGTACTCGCGACAGATAACCAGCCCGGCCGGCTGGCTAGCCGCCAATCCGCGAGCAGCCCGGCATCAGCAATCACGTGCCTCCCACCTGCCGGTACTGACAGCCGCGCAGCGAGAATGGGGCAGCCAGCTCATCGACGTTATCGCGCCCGCGCCGGGGGATCTGGTGCTCGAGAAGACCCGGCACAGTTTCTTCGCCTACACCGAGCTCGATCCGATCCTGAGAAGCCTTGGCGTCCAACGCCTCCTTGTCGCCGGACTGCAAACCAACGTGTGCGTGGAAGCGACGGTCCGAGCGGCCCTCGAACGCAACTACGAGGTGGCCGTCGCCGAAGACGCCGTCTCCACCGACGGGCCCGACCTTCACCACGGCGCTCTCAATTCGATGCGTGTCCTCTACGTCGAGGTCGCGCCCTGGCGTGAGCTCATTGCCGAAGGTGCGCAATGGGATCGCGCCTTCACTACACCCAACTACGGCCGCAACCCCAGTTACTGGGACGAGGCGACTGTGGCCGCAGCGCCGCGGTGACACCGCCAGCGTTCGTCGTGCTCGATCGAATCGCGACGGTGCAGGAGTAGCGGTTCCTGCGCGATTCGGTCAGCTGGGCGATTCCTCCGCCCCTGAGATGCCTTGCCGCACTGGAAAGATCACTGTACGTGTGAGATACCCGAACGCCGAACTGTACTTCGCGGTATTCGGTGCAATGACCAAGAGCCGCGTCCTGACGGTGGAAAGCTTCGACGACCTGACCGGTGCGAAAATCATGCGCGCCGCAGGTTTCGAGGCCATCTTCATCGCTGCCACCATGAACCCGCCGGGAATCGAACCTCCTATGGAGCTGCGATGACACAACAGTCGAAAGGTGACCCGGAATGACCACTGGGGCAACGATCACCGAACTGGCACACCACATCGCCGACTTGGTGCGCCAGATGATCACCGAAATCCGTCCGCGCCTGATAGACGCCGCATTGACCGGTCATCGGGCAGAGAACGAGAACCTGCGCCACAGCGACAACTTCCTCTCCGACTACGACCTGTGGATGCACCAACGCTACAAAGAGCTACTGGCCCAGAAGATCCCATCGTTCGTCTACGCCTCCGAGGAAGCCGACCCCGAGGTCATCGGCCCGGACTCGGACCCCGACCTGTGTGTGCTGGTCGACCCGCTCGACACCAGCGAGCTGGCCGTACGTGGCCTGTACGGATACACCCACGTCCTGGTCTACTCACGCGAACTGGCACGGCCCGTCGCCGCGGTGGTCGGCGACATCTTTCACCACATCGAGATCTACGTCGCGGCCATGGACGAAGCCGGAAACGACCGAGCGCTCATGATCACCGCGGACGGTGCCCGACACGCTCTCGCTCGGCCATCGCAAGCCTCACTGCCGGACGCATTGGTCACCAATTACCTCATGCGACCTGCGCAACGATTCCAGCCATTGGCAGGGCAGCAAGAATTTCTGAAAGCGCTGAGCGCTCCGGCCGGGAACGGAACGATGAACGGGCGTATCGGTGTTGATTTCGGATCGATCGGCTTGTGTCACGTCGCGGCCGGATTCTCCGATGCCATGATCGAATTCGCCAAAGGCTTCGCCATCTGGGACCTGTCGCCAGGGCACTACATCCTGCACGCCGCAGGCGGTATCGTGACCGACCTCGACGGCAGAGATATCCCACTGGACTACCGTTTGAACTCGATGTCCGACATCAACAAAGCCATGAATACACGTCAGAGATTCATTGCCGCCGGAAACCGCAACTTGGCTCGCGAAATCCAGTCCACATTGCATAGGTGAATCACAGTTCCCGGCATGGCCAGACCGCAGCTGCGGAAGGGCCGGATCATCGGTGTTAGGGGAGTGAGATGGCGGAACTTCGAGTGGCAGTGGTGGGGTACGGGCTGGCCGGATCGGTGTTCCATGCACCACTGATCGCCGCCGAACCACGCATGCGCTTGGACGTGGTAGTCACCTCGTCGGCCGAACGCGCCGAGCAGGCGCGCCGGGAACATCCGGGGGTACGGGTCCTCGCCTCAGCCGGGCAGCTGTTCGCTGATCCCTCGGGAATCGATCTGGTCGTGATCGCGACACCCAATCGAACCCATGCCTCGATCGCGCTGGCGGCGATCGAGGCCGGGATATCGGTAGTGGTGGACAAACAGTTCACCGTCACCTCGGCCGAGGCCGAGCAGGTCATCGCTGCGGCCGATCGGCGTGGGGTGGCGTTTTCGGTGTTCCAGAACCGACGGTGGGACGGCGACTTCCGCACGGTCCAAACCTTGATGGCGAACGGCCGCTTGGGGAAGGTACGGCGATTTGAGTCGTGGATCGAGCGGTGGCGACCGGTGGGCAAAGGCGGCTGGCGTGAGCTCGGTTCAGCCGCCGACGGCGCCGGATATCTCTACGACCTTGGCAGCCACCTCGTCGACCAGGTGCTGACCCTGTTCGGCGCGGTCACCGATGTCTACTGCGAACTCGACCGCCGACGTCCCGGGGTGCAGGCCGATGACGATGCGTTCCTTGCCCTCACCCACGCTTCAGGCGTCCGGTCTCATTTGTGGATGAGCGCAGTATCGGCACAGATCGGCCCCCGGTTCCGCATTTTGGGATCCGAAGGTGCCTTCGTCCTGCACGGTTTCGATTCACAGGAAGCCGCCCTGCGCTCCGGCCGACGCCCAGGTAAAGGAGATCCCTGGGGCACGGTCGAACCCGACTGTTGGGGCCAGTTAGGGACCGATGACGGTATTTAGTCGGATTCCCACCGAGCCTGGCGATTACCCCGCGTTCTATCGCGTGATGGCCGATGCTCTAAGCGACGGCACGCCAGTCCCGGTGGATCCCCACGACGCGCTCGAGGCACTGAGGATTCTGGAGCAGGGATTCAGAGTCGCTGGTCGAGCCAGAAATATTCTAGGCGTTGGTCACACCAGGCCGGAACCCAGTGACGACTAGTTTGCGGGTCGGTCAGAACAGGTCGTCCCAGGTCCAGTCGGGGGAGCCGGTGCCATCGGGCTCCCGCCCGAACCGGTAGTCCTCCGGGTTCGTGATGTTCCCCAGAAAGAGATCGAAGCTCCCGGCGCCCGGTAGTCGGGCGGTCAACTCCTGCGCTTTGTCGGTCCACCCGCCGTGTCTTAACTCTTCCAGCAGCGCCGTGACGTCGATCGGGTCATAGAGTTCGATGGCGGGCACGGCGCGCTGGACCAGGATTCGTGCTTGGTCGGTCCACTCACACTTCCTCAATTCCTCCAGCAGGCACGTGATGCCGACTGGTCCGACAGGATCGACGGCCGACACGGCACGCTCGGCCACCGCCCGTGCTTCGTCGGTCCACCCGCCGGCCAGTAGCTCCTTGAGCAGCTCCGCGGCGCCGAATGGGTCCTGGAGATCGGCCCCAGATGTTGCGTGTTCTACCAGTTCTCGTGCTCGGTCGGTCCATCCGCCCTCCCGCAATTCCTTCAGCAGCCACGCGATGCCGACCGGGTCGTAGAAATAGAGACCGTCAGATGTTGCATGCTCGACTAGTTCTCGTGCTTGGTCGGTCCATCCGCCCTCCCGCAGCTCCTTCAGCAGCTCCGTAATGCCGTACGGGTCATCGAGAACATCGGGCGATACGGCGCGCTCGACTAGTTCTCGTGCTTGGTCGGTCCATCCGCCCTCCCGCAGCTTCTTCAGCAAGAACGCGGCGTCGGATGAGTCGTCGAAACGAGCAATGGCGGGTAGGGCGTGCTCGACTAGTTCTCGTGCTTGGTCGGTCCATCCGCCCTCCCGCAATTCCTCCAGCAACCACGCGACGCTGTACGGGTCGCCGCGACGAATGACTGCGCACACCTTGCGCTCGACCAGGTCCTGTTCTTGGCGGGTCCATCCGCCTGCCCGTAGCTCGCTCAGCAGCCCCGCGAGGCTGTAGAAGCTGCTGTTGAGATCGGTGGTGAGCACAGCGCGCTCGGCCAGTTCTTGTGCTTGGTCGGTCCACCCACCTATCCGCAATTCCTCCAGCAGCTCCGCGATCTCGACTGGGTCGCTGGTGACGACGGTGGGGACAGTCCGCTCGGCCAGCGCCCGTGACTGATCCACCTTTCCCCCCTTACGCAGCTCCTTCAACAACGCCGCAACCTCAGGCTTGTTGGTTTTGTCCGGAATGATGTGGTTGATCACCCAGTCGGTTGGCCGTTCGTCACGAGGGTTCACGATCCGAAGCAGATCAATCAATCCGGCAGCGGCGGCGATGTCTCCAGTAAGGGTGGCCTCGACCCACAGTTGAGCGGCGTCGCGGTAGAGGCCACGATTGCGTGCGGCTCGTCCCAGGGCGGTGCGGTCGCCGGGGTGGGCATGGTCGGTGAGAGCTTCCCAGAAGTCGATGGGTGGGATGATCTGCTCGCGCTCGGTGCGGCCGTGCTGGTCGAGGTAGTCGGCTAGTTGATACACCGGACCACTGGCCGTACTCGCTTCTGCAGACGGGTTTGTGTGGGATCGGCTTCGGGAACGCGTGGGTGCAGCTGCGATGCGGGTCAGCGGCCCGTCGGCACCTTTACAGGGGCGCGCCGACTCGGCCAGCGCCTTTTCGAGCCAATCAGGCGTTGCGGCAACGGCATTCCATTGGTCAGGAATGTAGGAGTGGGTGCCGGTGGCCAGCAACCCGTGCGGAATGGCGTTGCGGTGTCCCATGCGGCGGGCGTCCATCGCGATTTTCACGATCGCTTTCGCAGCGGCGGTGAGCTCGTGCTCGTAGCGGTGTAGCTGCTCCGTGCCGCCGGCCAGGTACTGGGTGATGCGCCCGTGCTCAGCCCGCTCACGCGCAACGCTGAACCGCGGATCTGTCGTGGCGGCCGTGGCTAGTGCCGCAGGGTTGGCGTCGGCGAAGGAAGCGGGGACCTCAAGGATTGTGGCGCTGTTGTCGAGCAGGTCTCGTACCTGCGAGGCGTGCGGGCTGCGCAGCTCGGTGTAGTACTCGCTCCATATTGTGCCCACGATCAGGACTGGGCCGCGGACCGGGTCACGCAGCAGGTCACGCAGTGCGACCGCGGCCGTCTCGTCCCCGCTGCGTCCATCTCCGCCGAGGTATTCCTGAGACTCGTTGAGCCACACCACAGTGCGTGGTCGCACGCGCCCGAGATCCTCGCGTAGCGCGGTGCGACGGTCTGGGCTGGTCGGATGCCACAGCTGCCACCCACCGCGCTCCCGAAGCGGCGCCAGCGCCTCCCATAAGGCGCGTGTCTTGCCGGTGGAGGAATCCCCCAGTAGCAGCACGAACCTGCTGTGCCCGGCCTCGACTGCAGTGACGATCTCAGACAGGGCGGTGTCGTGAGGGCGCGGCACATAGGGTGTCAGCGTGCCGTCATCGTGACACGGCCGACTGACAATGATGGCTTTGTGCACTCCGAGTTCGATCGGGTCCAGTTCCTCGGTGAGTGGTTCTCCAGCCCCGTCCTGACTCGCACGCTGGTAGGCGTGCTCCCACGCCACCAGCTCCCTGCCGGTCACCTGGCACGCTGTGAAGATCGGTTCGACGGTGTCCCACCGGGGCAGGTGGGTGGCACCACTCAGGATGTTGCTCAGCGTTGACTTGCCCAGATCGCCACCGGCGTCGTTGACCCGGGCGACGACACGGTTCTGGCTCAAGTGCTTGCTCTTGAACAACGCACGCAGCGCCGTACGCAGATCCTGCGGTGTCATCACTGCGTCGACGTCGGTCACCGATCTTCTGCCTCACATAGTTCGAACAGTCTGGTAATGATTGGCGGGCTGCGCCAAGCCAACAGTATTGCCGTGCCAGCGAACTCGCGAAGCGCATCGGTGGGCCGGGCGTCGTCGGGTTGCCCGGCTCTGAGACCTTCCCAGCGTGGGCCCGGCAGATGTTCACTTTCGGGTTCCAGCGGATGTCATGTCGGAAGATTCGGGCTGCCATGGGCGCTGTCAACAGTCGTGGTCGCGGAGCTCGCGCACCGCATCCAGCAGCTGTTTGCAGGCCCGAACCAATTCGGTCAAGGCGGCAGGGATGTGGGAGGCGGCCTGGAGCAGGAGAACAAGCGCGCCGATCCAGGCGAGGATCTCTGGCATAGTGATGACGATCGACGCGTAACGTGTTCCGCCGCACCACCATCGGGCAACCGCACACCACACCTGCCCTGAACAGCTAAGACATGCGTTCGTACCTGGCGCAACCGAACACAACCGAACGATCCGACCACAGGCCCAGAGATCATCGGGCCGAGATCATCTCGGGAAGCAGCTTCGAGACCGAGCACGCCCGTCTGGCGGCGAAATCAATTGCCGCTTAGGCCTCACCGGAGATGTTCGGTTAGCTAGTGTTGAGCAAACACACGGTCTGCAACCTGTTGCGACTGTAGTGTGTTCATCGCCCTACTTGCATGGGATTGAGTCATGGGACTGCGCGGTAGTGAATCCGAACAGACCGGCAACATCGGGACGGACGCGGTAACCCTCAAGTTTAGGCGACTCGGGTGGCATGTCGCTCCGAATCCAGCTGGCGAAGTTGGCACTGACCTGCTGCTACAGGTGCGGGATGATCGGAGATTCGACCTCGGCGCAATAGTCGGCGCCCAAGTCAAATCAGGTGACTCCCACTTCGACGAACCGAAGCGCGGGGCGACCCGCGAGGTCGAGGGTTGGTGGTTCCGAGACGACGACGCTGAGCATCTGAAGTCCTGGATACATCACACGTCACCACACCTGGTTGTGTTGCACGACGAGTCCGATGACACGTCCTATTGGGTCCACGTCACCGCGGAGAGGGTCGTGTCTACCGGCAAGGGTGCGAAGATCCTGGTCCCGAAGTCCTCGACGGTAGACGCCGACCACATCGACGAACTGTTGAGAATCGGTACCAGCAGACGGGTCGGTGCGCGATGGGAAGGCAGCGCCTGGGGCGGCGGTGAGCGAATATTGCCGCCGGATCAGCTGCGGTACGCGCTATTGACGCCGCGCCTGATAGCACCGCATCCGAACCGGGCTCCCGGCGAGATACAGCCGCACGAAGCGATCGCGCTTCTGGTCAATATGCGTCTTGCTGATCTCACAGCGAAACCCATGGACACCCGGAGACCGGTCCCTGATCTTGACCAATGCCACGCGTCCGACGACTGGCGATGGCGCTTGTACGCAGCTCTTTATGACGTACTCCTGAAAGGGCATCGCAGCGACACCGTGGAGACGCTGATCGACACTGCGAGCAGCCCCTACCAGCGCGCCGCTGCGGCTGCCATCTGCTGTGCGATGCGAATGGAGACCCTCGACCCCACTGGCGGGATGAACATCATCGACGCCGTGCTGGCTCTCGACGATTGCGATCCGGTCGACCACGACTGGCTGCGGTTACACAAAGCCCGCTGCCTCGCTGAACTCGGTGACCTCGATGCCGCACGCTCACTGGGGTATGACGTGCAGCGGCTACGGGCGATCGCTGCTGACGATCCCACGGCCATGGCGATCGCTGGTGGAGGTGCCGACGTAGTATTCACATCGGTTCAATGGGGAGCCGACCTCTCCGCGGTAATTAACGGGCGCGACACGATCGCATCCTGGTGGCGGAGCCAAGAGATCGCGTGGGGCTTGCAAGACCACTTCAATGACCACTTCACAGCCTGGGCCAACAATGGGCCGCTCGACGGCGACACCTATGGCAGCACCTGGCGGCGGCTACGGGCAGCGTCGCTGGCGGCCGGGATGGCAGCCGACCATTCATCGTGGCGACACACGTCAATCCTGCTGGCCAAACATGTCCTCACCCTCGCCGCAGACACCCCTGCGGCTGTGGCAACAGCGCTCACCGCGCTACACCAGGCCGGCGACGCTGAGGCAATCCAGGAAGCGATTGAGCATGTACTGCGTTCGGGACCCGCGAACGCAGTTCAAGTCGCCGTGGAGAACTTGCGCCTCCATCAGGCTACGAGGACCTCGATCAGGGCAGCCCTGCAGATGGTGGCATCCGCAGCCGATGTTCTGACATCTGAGGCCGCTGATCGCTGTGCCCTCTGGATCCTGTCAGTACTGAAGGACCCGGAGGATTTCAGATCACGGATGAAACCAGCCTTCACGAACGTAATCCTGGTCGACACCCTTACCGAACTCGTCCCCGTGATCTCTCCGGTGATGCAACGCGAAGTCATCGACCACGTCATGGCACTGCAATCTGACAGCATCACAGACACAGCCCACTGGTCGGGAGTGGTCAGAGGTCTTCCACCCGAAGCCTGGAGCGACGATGATCGCCGCACCTTGTCGAATCGGCTCTCCGGCGCCACCGGTGACTTCGCTGACGTCTTCAGCGGCGTCGTCGCCGCCGGGGATCCCGAGTATCGAGAACAGCTGGTGGCAAAGATCTGCGAGGGAGACCTCGATGCGCTGGCCGCCTTCGGAGATGTCACTGATCTTGACCCCACAACCGCAGGCAAACTGGCCACACATCTCGCAGAGCGGACCCGGCGGCTGCTCGCAGAGTTGCGCGCCGGTAAGAGCACGGGCGGCCCCCATGACCCCGCAGAGACATTGATCCTCATCAACGCATGGCACCCTTCCGCGTCTTGCTGGGAACCGATCATCGAATTGCTTTCAGTACCAAACCCTTTCCCCATCCGACTCACTCGACCTCTGCAGCTACTTCGACGCCAAAGTGACAACCTTCCCGGCGAGGTCGTCGACGCGCTGGTCGAACCCCTACATGCGCTCATGCTCAACGGCACGGGCAGTCGGGCGGCTGCAGGTGATATTCGCGGCGAGGCGGCCAGCACCTTGGCAGTTCTCCGCCCGAGCGCCATCACCGGTGCCGAACTCTTGGACTTAATGCACTCAGAGGACCTGAAACGGCGTGAAGCTGCGATCCGTCTCATTGCCGGACGCGACGACGCAAGCACGCTCGACACTCTCTGGGCGATATCGCGTGACCATGATCCTTGGGTCCGCGCCATCGTGGCGAATCAGCTTGCAGCCCAAAGCACTCGCTATAGCGATGACGACCGATTCACAGATCTGCTCAGCCGCCTGCTGTCCGGCGAAGGAACACTGGTCGCACGAATGGTGGCAGCCACGCTCAAAGACCAGCCACGTTCTACCGCCGGAGACCAGCTCGCAGACGTTCTCCGTGACCACCTGTCAGCAGAAGTGAGGCGTGCCAGCGCTATATATGAGAACAACTCGCATAGTTGAAGACGCTCATAGCCACGTTGTCATGCATAAACTGACCTGTGCTGCTGCGATCTTCAAAGATCGACCAGATCGAGGCCGACAATCCAGTCGACAGTGGCGGCCTGCATAACCCATGAGCAGCGTGTCTGCCGACTCGCGCCGACCTTCACGCGGCCTTGGTGGAGCTTCACCGCAATGATGATCGGAAACCTTCCTGGGTCGTGGTTCGGGTGCCGGGGTGGGCGGGGGTGCGAACCCTTTTCCGGCGGTGTAAGCGGGCCGTACGGCACCGATCTGAACCACGGGGATTCCACTCAGTTCTATTGCTGCGCGGTCACTCGCACAAGTACGCTGCCACTGGGAACAGCCACCGGGGGTGCATTCTCGTCTTCTGTCACGCAACCAACCATTGCTGACAGGGCGGTTAAGCGCGTCCCCTGTCAGCACTCCTCTAAGGATGTGCTTTGGAAACTCTGCACGTGCTGTTGCTACCTCTCTCCTACACTGCTGGTGGGGTGGCTGTCAGCGTGGCAACAACACGAATGGCAATCGCCTACTGGGCATTCCGCCGAAAGGGTGTCCCTGCGAAGTATCGCAGCGAGATCTTGCGCGAAATCGGTCGACTGTTCAAGTTCGGCGATTAGTTCGGGCGCACGAAGGCCCCCAGTAGTCAAAGCTACTGGGGGCCTTGCTATCCGAGCTTCCCGCAGTCGGGGATATCAGGCTTTGTAGTTGATGTTCGATACGTCCTTAGGCCACCGAGACCTTGCCGACTGTCCGGTCCGGTCAGCACGGAATGCGATGCAAACTACTGGCTGCCAACCGCAACACCCGATGGGCTTGGCAGGTTTCGGTCGCCGCGCCCCGGAAAGACCTGTCATCAGCGGCCGCGTCACGATGGGCGTTCGTGGATTCACATGCCGCGGCGATGTGGTCTCCGGGGTGAGGCAGGTTTGATGCGACGGCGCGCGGCTGCGGCGATCTTTCGGGGGGCCGGTGAACGTGGTGCGGGGGCGGCCGGGGGCGTGGTCGGGGTCGGGGGTGTGGTCGCGGATGCTGTGGCTGGGGTGCGGTGAGGCGATTGTGCGGTGTCGATTCGTGCGCGGAGTTCGCTGGCGAAGTCGGCGAGTTGTTCGTCGCGGCCGGGGTAGTCGGGGATCGGTCTGAGCTGGCCGGGGTAGGGGCTGTCGGTGAGGGCTCGGAATGCGGCTGCGTGGGTGGGTTCGGAGTGGGGTAGATGGTGGTGGATCCATATGTCGGCGCGGTCGCGTAGCTCGCGTGCGGGGTCGCCGGCGAGGAGCAGGGAAGCGCCCAGGTCGTTGTAGTTGTCGGTGGTGATGGCTGCGATCAATGTGTTGGTGTCTAGCTGGTGGGCGTCGGCGAGAGCGATGGTGTCCAGCAAGACATTCCAGTGTCGGGAATTGACCGCTAACCGGTGCAGGACCGCAGGCATCGCGCGGTAGAGAGTCCGATCGGTGTGGGCGTCGGCGAGTTGTTTGACATATTCGTGGTAGTCCGAATGCATGCGCGCCAGCCGTTCCGCGCTGACCGAGGGAGGCCGGCGATCGGTATCGGCTTGCGGTAGGGGCCCTAGTTCGATGGTGAGAGTTTCAATGGCGTTGAGTCGTGCGATGAATGCGATTGGGTCGTAACTATTTGTTGCAGTGAGGGTTTCTGCATGCAAGGCAACGCTACTGGCAAGATCCGGGCGCTGGATTTCGTCGGAATTCGGGAGATTGTCGGGCGAGGCGGGCAGCACATTCTGACGATTGCCGGTGTCGGGGAGGGTGGTGTCGGCGTTCGGGCCGAGGAGCCTTCGCCGAAGTTCGTGTGCGTAGTTGAGCAGTGCGGTGTCCATGCCGCGCCATGGACTGGGCACTGGCAGGAACGGGCTTGGGTAGGGGGCATCGCGCAAGGCGCGGAAGCGTTTCGCTGCAGGCGTGGTCAGGATCGGCAGAGCGTTGAGTCGTGCGACCAGGTTCGCGATAGCGGAAAAGTCTGTCGTGGTGAGGGTTTCGACAGGGGTAGTGGTGATCGGGTTGGGGATGGGCGAGAGTCGTTGTTGGATCCAGCGGTCGGCGCGTGAGCGTAGTAGGGCGCCGGTGTCGTGGGCGGTGACCAGTGATTCGCCGAGGTCTTCGAGGTTGTTGGTGGCGATGGCTGTGACGAGTGTGCCGGTGTCGAGGTGGTGTGCGTCGGCGAGTGCGATGGTGTCGAGCAGATCCTGGTAGTTCGGCGAGTTTTTGGCCTCGTGGAGGAACACAGCGGGGAGTGCTCGGTTGAGTAGATACTCGGCGCGGGCATCGGCCAGGAGTTGGTACGCGTGCTGGTAGTTGACGCGAATGCGGTGGTCGGCGGCGGTTTGTTCTTCGCGCATGATGTCGGTCGCGGAGCGGTTGTCGTCCTCGCGTGCCAGGACCCGGGCGAAGCAGCGGAAGGGTTCCCCCGGGTCGTCGGGTTGTTGGTCGCCGGAGAGGTCGATGAGGGCGTCGGTGGCGAGGAAGACCTGGTTCAGGTCGGTGCCGCGGGTCAGGCCGACGTAGGCAAGGGCGCGACCGAGGGTGTCGTTGAGCAGGGTGTATGCGTGGCGGACGGTGATGCCCTGCGAACGGTGGATGGTCGAGGCATAACCGAGTTCGACCTGTTGGGTCACATATTCCGCTGGCAGGGTGACATGCCCGCGGTGGTCGATTCCGGTGACGGTGATCGACCCGTCGGTGTGGATGGCACGGATGTACCAGAGGTCGCCGTTATCGATCTGGGTGTTGTGGCGATGCCCACCGAGAACTTTCAGGAACGGGTTGTTGAGGCGGGTGACGACGGTGTCGCCGAGGTACCCGGTGTGTCGGTCGGACAACAGGATTGCTCCGCTGTCGGCGCGGACGCGACCGGCGGCGAGGTGGCTTGTTTGGGCGGCGGCGTTGAGTGCTGCGACGTCGAGGAGGGTCGCGGCGATCATGACCGAGGAGATCCCGGCGTCGGCATCGGCGAGGTGCCGGGACAGGATCTCTGCGCGAAGTTGGTCGCTGAGGCCGTGGGTGACGCGGCCGTGACTCTCGTAGAACTCCCACGCCTTAGGTGCGTTTCCCGCCCGCACGGCCAGGGTTGCTTCGGCCTCTTCCGGGTCGGTAAAGCGAACCAGTTCCGAGAGTTCGGGTGAATGGTTGTCACGGGCGATCGTGCGAATGATGCCGCCGGATTCGACGGCAGAGAGTTGTTCGGGATCGCCGATGCCCCGGATGATCGCGCCGTGGGTATCGGCGAGGGCGAGCAGGGCATCGAGATCGAAGGTGGCGGCCATGGCGGCCTCGTCGACGAGCAGCATCGCCCCGGGCGTGATCCCGGTCGGGACACCGTGGTCGGCTTGGGCGAAGAGTTTATGGATGGTCCGGGCCGGAACACCGAGACTGGCCGAGAGCTGACGGGCCGCCGACGCTGAGGGTGCCAGGGCGATAACATCACGCCCGCTCTCGCGCCAGGTGGCGGCGACGGCCGCCATGGCGGTGGTTTTGCCACTGCCGGCGGGTCCGATCGCGACCGCGAATTTCGTTGCGGCCGTGCACAGATAGTGCGCAATGGCACGCTGCCCGGGATTGAGAACACGTCCACCACCGCGTTGGATTCGTGCGATGGCCGCGTCGACTTTTCGCGCGGGAACGGTGACGGCGCTCGGGGTGCGGGAGGCATCCAGGAGTCGGGTTTCCGCATCCAGGACAGCCCGGCTGGTCCAGCGGGCAGTGCCGGTGGCGGTGAAGATGCCTTCCCCCGAAGCGCGGGCCATGGCGGCGGGAACCGGATCCGGGTCGATGGTCAGGAGAATCGAATGGTGATCCCGCACTGCGACGGTGATCGCTTCCACGGCCGCGCGGTGCGCGGTATCGCTGCCGAAATCACACAGTCCGACCCGGTCTTCGACGGCGGAGCGGATATTGGCTTCGGTCCAGGTGGCGCGGCGCCGTCCCACCGTGTCGGTGACCTCCACCGCGATCCCTGCCGGGTCGTAAATTGTGCGGCGCCGTGCGAGACATATGGCGTCGATGCGGTCGAGCAGCGACTCCTCAGGGTCGGATGCAAACCGCACCGACAATGTTCGGGCGGCGCCTGCGGTGGCCTGGGGTGTGCTGAATTGGTATCGGCCGAGTTGGTTAGTGATTGCTTGCTGCAGCTGTAGTGGTGTGGCAGTGAGCAGTTCGGCGACGCCACCGAGCCCGACGCCGATCTCGACAATGGCGTCGTCGGGATCGAACGGTCGGGGTGCGTCGGGATGGTTGTGGGCCCACAGCAGGTCCTCGACGAACTGTTGCCCACCGCGACCGCGGCCGAACACACAGCGGAACCGGGCATCCCATTCGCCGATCATCTGCCGCAGCGCCTTGGGTAATGGTTTGCTCGCACGGGTTTGCAGAGTGGCCTGCTGGGCGAGCTTGTACTGGGTGACCTTGCTCGGGGTGCAACCGTGGCTGCTGCGGTAGTCGGCGACGAGGTCCTCGAAGCGCACGAGAATGTCCTCGCGACGGGAGAATTCGGCGACCATCTCCTCGCCGACACCGACCACTTCCAGGACGGGTTGCTTGCCTCGGCCCCGGGTGCGTTCCTCGAACCGTAACCCCATGCGCCGCTTCAACTTCCCCACGATCGTCGCGTTGTAGCGGCACGAGAGCGACACCGTCGCCGCGTACAACGCACGCGCATCCAACGCCGACCACTTGCCATCGGAGCCGAGAACCTTTCCCGAAATCACCGCATGCGTGTGTGGATTCATGTCCCCGGCGCGATTGTCGAAGTGGGTGAACGCTGCGATGATCAGCCCGGTCGCATCGATCTGCCTGACCCCGTTCGCGCCGCGGCGGGTCACCGCGTACCGGGATTCGGCGAATTCCAGGACCTCCCGCACGGCCTCGAGATGGCACTGCCAGATCTCGCGGCGGACCGCATCCGAACCCAGGCCCCACAGGATGCTGATGGACTTCTGTGGGGTGAACACGTTGTCGAACCCGGCCACCGCCTTGCGG
Organism: Nocardia sp. NBC_01327; assembly: GCF_035958815.1. NCBI lineage: Bacteria > Bacillati > Actinomycetota > Actinomycetes > Mycobacteriales > Nocardiaceae > Nocardia > Nocardia sp. NBC_01327. The sequence continues at coordinate 3,420,632 of NZ_CP108383.1, forward strand.
GTCTCGGCTTTCTCGGCGGCGAGCGCGTGGTCGATCTCGGCGCGTCTGGGAGCGCGGCCGAGCACGCTGGTGAGGTGTTCGCGGGCGGCATCGGTGCGCAGGATCGTGCGCTCGTCCCAGTCCGGGCGCCGCCGCCACGCGAAAGTGAACTCGGCCAACTTGCGGTCGAAAATGTCGCGAATAGGCGAAGGTTCGGTGGAGAATTCGTAGAACATTCGGCCGATCTGCGCGGCCTCGACAGCTTGCTTCACGGTCTTTCCGTCCGCTATCGCAGTGGCAATGATGGTATCGGCGTCCGGATTCAAACCCTCACCGAAGAGCGCTTTCATCTGCGCCTCGGTCACCATTCCCGACAGGCCGAGTTCGCCCGCGCCCCGGCCCATCCATATTCCGGGCGGAGTGCCGTGCTCGGTGTAATAGTCGGTGAGGTCGCGGGTGCGATCTCGCAGGCGATCTCCGCTGGCCACTTGCCTGGTCAGGTACTCGTAGCCGTCTCCGGCGTGTAAGCGGTGAAGGGTCATCACCTCATCGAAAATAGCGCGGAATGTAAACTTAAAAAAGACATTACCCGTGAGTAGCATTGGAAATGCAAGAGGTGTGTAGGAATGGAGAATAGAACCCATATGGGATCTGAAGAAACAGAATTTGGAGGGTTGCTGGGAATGGAGTGGGATGGAATCTTGGAAGTGAAGAAGAAGGTGATGAAAGAAACGTGAATGCGTGAGTAGCGCAGAGACCGCGCCGCCGGGACGGCCGGGCAGGAAGGGATGGTGCGGGATGACAGAGAAGCCGAATGCGCGCAGATGGGCGCGAGAGGTGACGGCGCGGCTGCTGGCCGAGCAAGCACGTGAGTTACGGGAGAACGAAACCGATCTGACCGAATTCCGCAAGCAGCACAGCCGATGGGAACAGGCGGCACAGCGGCGCGAGGCCGCGATCGCCACGGTGAATGCCCGCTACCGCCAGCGCGAGGCCGACGCCGAAACCGGCGCGGCAGCCGCACTGCGGCGGCTGCACACGCGAGGAATGGCGGAATCGCAACTGTGTGAGATCACCCGGCTGAGCCCGGCGCGGGTGCGGCGACTACTGCACCTGGGCCAGCGGCCAGGCTCCGCGGGGACCGTCAACGAAAGACCGGTCTCCTCAACGGGAGTCGGCGTCGAAGTCGATGAGCGTGGAGCGCGGGATGACGCGCCGCACACCCAGCAGACTGAACACACGCAGCGCCACCCGCGAGTCCCAGAACCCGTGCTTGAACGCCCACGCCCAATGCCCGAGCAGCCAGACCAGGACACCCAGAGCGAGCCATGGCAGCTGGGCGGGGATCGCCCGGGCGGGGGTCAGGACGATCGCGAGTAGTGAGTTGACAATGATGAAGAATCCGACCAGGCGGGCAAGGAACGGAAACACCCACCACAACAACATGGCGGCCAAGACGGCAAGGGCGGCAAGCCAGATCAGGCCCATGAGAACACTCCTAACGATGCGGCAGGTAGGGAGCGAGCTACCTTTGATTGCACGTCGATACCTACCGGTAGACACAGGAATCGGCAGAATCGGATCGATCAACGGCGGGTGGCCCACGGGGGACGGTCGTAGAAGCGGGCCCGCCCGATCAGTCGCTCTTCGTGCGCGCACAGGGCGTGGATATCGGCGGCATCGAGCAGGTCATCACGAACCTGAGTCAGCTCCTGCACCCGCTGTGCCAGTGCGCGGGTTTCGAATTCGGCCGTCCGCAGGCGGGTGGAGAGCACACTGATCAGCACGGGCCACACAGCGAGATCGTTGCGGGAAATTCGGGGTGCACGAAAGTGCGGGGTGTCGTGGGCGGGCATCGAAGCCACCTCCGAGCAGATTCGAGACGAAACCGAGTCCGCCCCACCGGCACACGGTGAGGCGGACTCGATGCTGCACAGCGGCGGTGCACCCTGCATGGCAGGGTGCACCGCCGCATACGAACGATCAGAAGTCGGGCTGGTCCCCGGCCCCGGCGGCTACCAGGGTGCGCTTGCCACGCCGCGCGGGTTGCTCCGGCTCCTCGGCCTCCTCAGCTGTCTGCACGGCGACCGTGGTGAACCGCACCGAGGCCGCGATGTCGTCGACCATGACCTCCGTGATCCACTGCGTGACACCGTTGCGGTCCTCGTAGCTGCGCTGCCGCAGCCGCCCGGTCGCGATCACTCGCGTGCCCTTGGACAAGCTCGCCGCGACGTGGTCGGCCATCTCGTTCCACACGACGCACCGCATGAACGCCGCTGCGCCGTCGCGCCATTCGTTCGAGGCGCGATCGTAGACGCGCGAATTCTGAGCCACGGTCAGGTTCGCGACGACCTGGCCGCTGGGCAACTGACGGTGGTCGGGATCTGCGGTGAGGTTGCCGACCACGGTGACGATGATTTCTCCAGACATGACAATGCACTCCTGAATGTGAAGGGATGAGGGAAAGCCAGACCGCCGCGCCCTCCGAAACCCCGATACGGAGAAAATCCGTGATCGGGTGCTGCCCCGGAGGGCTGGCGATCTGCGGCTTTGCCATCAGGGGTGGGCCGGGCCCCGCAGGGGCCGGCGGGGGTTCTGCGGCGCGGGATGGGGATCGCCGCGCTTTTTGCGGCGACCGGAGCGCAGCGCAGGCTCGTCCCCATGCCGTGCCGCAGGTTCATCGGCGGGAACCCGGCCCGCCCCTGATCCCCTTGGGGCAGATCGCCGGGACTCCGGGAAACACCCGATGCCCCACTCGCTTGCCGCCTCAATCGGACGGCACGAACAGGGAGTTGTTCCGATCAGCGAGTTTGTGGGGTGGCTGGTACTGGAGCTAGGTGATCGGCCTGATTCGGCGCGGGTGATCGCCGTCGCGCAACTCCCAATCGCCGTGCCTGTCGCAATAGGCGGTGCAGAGCCAGCGCCGGATCCCCCAGCGCTCCATATCGATCCATCGGGTCGCGGGATCCGTGCATCCCAGGTGGTAGCAACCGACGGTGCCGTCTGGCAATCGGTCGAAATGCTGCACGGTTCTCTTGCTGGTGCCTTTTCCCATGAGGTCCCTAACGGCTGTTGGTTGCGGTGGGCAGATGCCGGGGTCGGCGCGCGCCGATGGTGAGACCGCTGGTGATTGTTCGCTCGAGCTCGCGGGCAGTGAATTGGTATTGCCCGACGTGGCCTGCTGCTGCGGCGGCGAGGGCGTCATGAACGAGGTGCTGGTCGAGCTCTCCGCCAGCGACAAGACGGCCGAGAGTGACCGCCGCACGAAACAAGGCCGTGTTGCGCGTGCCGGGCATGGCAGCGGTGACCTTGCGGGTCTCGGCCTCGACAATGGCGCGCAGGTAAGCGTCCGGATAGGCCGGTGGCGCACCGGGATTCGCTGCCGAGGCGGGCGGAGGCGGGGGTGTGAGGAGCTGCAGGAGCCACGGGGGCAACGGGCTGGGATGGCGTGGGGTGAGAACTCGGTAGTCGCCGTCGCTGGTGCGGGAACCGGCAGCGAGGACGTATCCGCCATGACCGCGGGAATCGATCCCTGGTGCGATGAGGCCAGCGGTGTTGGGCAGACGCAGCCCGTCGGGAACTCGGTAGTAGAGGTGGCGGCCATTGTTCGGGGTGGCGACGGAGTAGGTGAGCAGCGTTGGGCGTGCACCGGTGCGGTTGGCGAGCCGATAGAGGGCAGCGGCGCCGTCGAGACCGTGATGGGTATCGAGATCGATGACGTGCAGGCCGCTGGGGCCGGTAGCGATACCGACGTTCTTCCGCGATTTCGCAGGCCAGAACTCTCTGATGCGTATCTCGTCGATAGTTGCTTCTTGGGGCCAGTTCTTGATCGCGGGGATTTTCGAGTGGGGTCGCAGGGGGAAGACGTACCAGCCTCGCGCTGCCGCGGCCAGGGCGGCGCCGAGGAATCGATTGGAGGACAACGGAACTCCTTCGCGAAATGCAGGGGCGGACAGGCTGCGGGGATGACCGGGGCCTGCCCGCCCGTTCGGGGTCAGTGGTTCAGGAGTCGATGTCGATGGTGTTCGGATCGATATCGCCGGCGGCGGCCTGCTCGACCGCGGTGAGGTGGTGGCCGTTGTCGGCGAGGAAGTGCAGGTATCGGCGCACGCCGCGGTCGGTGAAGCGCCAGGCGTCCTTGCCGGTGCGCTTCTCGTACGCGCCGAGCACCAGCCCCAAGGTGATCACTTGGCAGCGTGTGGGTTTGGCGGTGCTGATCGCGGTGAGCAGCTCCTTGCGCCACCCGGTGATGCCGAGCAATTCGTGGGCGGTGCGGTCGGCGTTGTACTCGTTGAGCAGCCCGGGTTCATCGGCGAGAGTTTCCGCGACGAACAAGGCCGCGAGCGGGGGAGGGGTCTTGCGGGTGAGGTAGCCGGTGACGAACTCGCGCCTCGCCTCGAGTGCGGCCTGGCCCTGCTTGTTGAGCTCCCGCACTCGCCGCGCGGCCTCGCGTTCCTGCTCCCGTCGTTCGTTCGCGACCCGTTCGGCCTCGGCGCGTTGCTCGGCAGCGGCCCGTGCGGCTTCTTCCCGCCGTTGGATGTCCTCGGCGGTCTCGACCTGCTGAGGCGCTGCCTCATAGGGCGTAGGAGAGCTACCGGATTCGTTGTCGCCGACGCGAATCTCATCGAGTGGTACCGCATCGGAGACGTCGTTGTCGTAGACGCTGCTGCCGGGGAGTTCGATCTCATGGTCGAAGTCGCTCGCGAGCGCGAACATGGATTCGTTCAACCGGTCGGCTCGCAGATAGCAGGTCGGTTCCCACACGGGCTGGCGCTGCACGCTGTCGGCGTGCCGCTTTCCTTCGACTGGCCCGGCATCGGGATGGTCCGTGGTGTCCCAGTCGACGGTGTCGGGGTCCACGCTCGCGCCGGTCTCGGCATCGACGAGGGCGTCGGTGTCGGTGGGAAACAGGTACACCACCCAGTCGACGGCGGTGGCGTGCAGATCCTCGGCGGTGATATCGCGGTTGTCGGCGGTGCGCAGCAGTTCGTAGTTGATGAACCGGTCGTTGGGCTCGGCGGGTTCGCTGGTGAGCACTCCGAAACCATGGGCGGCGTAGGACAGTGATTCGAGGAACCGTTGCCGCGCTTCGGCACGATCACCGGCGATCCGCTTGGCCTCGTAGGCGAACATGGCCCGGGAGGTGGCCAGCAGGCGCGCGACGGCGTCGGTGTCACCGACCTTTTCGTATTCGGCGAGGATCGCGGCCTGTTCGAAGTCCAGTTGCCCGGAATCGACTGCCCGGCAGGCAGTGTCGCTGGAGCCGACGCTCACGGCGAGCTTGACGTGATCGCGTTTGCGGCCGATCTCCTGACTGATACGGGTCAGTGACGCACCGAAGTCGAACATCTGCGTCATCCCGGCCGCGCGGTCACCGTCGGTCAGTGGGATGCGGCAGTCGTTGGCGTTGATCTGCTCGGCGATGCGGGTGATCGCCCGCTCGGCGGGCGATACCGCCGGAGCGGGTGTGACCCAGACCGGGACTTTCGGCAGGTCGAAGGCCAGCGCGGTGAGGACCCGGATCTGCCCTTCGATGACGGTGATCGTGCCATCGAGTTCCCGGTATGCCTTGACCGGTGTCTCGACTCCGCGGCGGCGGATCGAGTCTGTGACGTCGGGGTGGTCGCCGAGGTCGAAGGTCTTTCGGACATTGTCGTCGATGACCAGTTCGCGCGGCGGCAGCATCAACGCTTCCGGCGCGGGCGCCGGCGGATCGGCAGGGGCTTCGTCGACCGCGGCCGGTTCGGCCACGTCGGGTGTGTCGAGGGCAGCCTCGTCGAGGTCGGGGATGGGATTGGAGGTGAGAGCGGTGTCGATGGCAGTGGACATGAATCCGGGTCCTTTCGAAACAGAAAGGGCGGGTACCGGAATCGCGGAGATTGCGGTACCCGCCCGGGGGGGATGAGCCGAGGGAAGCGATGGCCTGTGGTGCCGCAATTGGCTGGAAACGGCCGGGTATCGACTGGTGGCGGCCTGCGGTAGAGGTGTCAGGTGCGTTTGCGGTTGGTGACATTGAGCGGGCACAACGCCCAGACGCCGTCGTCGGCGGGCGAGTACAGCCAGTGCTTGCCCGACCACCCGTTCGCATCACGCCGCCAGGTGGTGACCACCTGTTCGTCCAGATGCGATGCGGGACCGGCGGTCCCGAAATGGGCCGCCTGCTCGTACTCCTCACGGGACATGGTCTCGGTCATGGAAACAAACCTCCTCGGGAGAAAGAAAGGGTGAGACACCGAACGGTGTCTCACCCGAAGGGAATGGGTTGAACTGGAAAGAGTTACAGCAGTATCTGAATCAAACTGGTGTTGTGGCAGGGCAATTGGCGTCAGACCAGACTCATCGCGTGCAGGGCAAGGTCGTCCAAGGCGTTGGCGCGGTCGCCGTCGAGGATTGTCTGGGAGTAGCTGGTGACCGCGTTGGCGATGCCGGCGGCCGTGAGCTGGCCACCGGCGATGAAGTGCGAGAGGATCCCGGTCCGCTCGGCTTCGCTGAAACCCAGTCGCTTGGAGAGGGTTTCGAGGGTCTTGTCCGGTTGGGTGATCGGAGCGCCGGCAGCGTGTTCGAGTTCCTCGACCCGGGCGGCGAAGAACTCCGGTGACAACCATTCGGTGACACGGTCACGCGTTTCCGCGGTGATGACCGCGAGCTTCTTACGCAAGGTGTCCTGCGACCAGGACACCGCCCCGGCATCCAGGCGCTCGCCGAGATGACGTTGGGTGTGGGCGAACATGGGAATGGTCAGCCCGTTCCCGCAGATCTGCACCACCAGTTCCGGGGTCAGGCGGACGGCGTGGTGGCCGGTTTCGTCGTTGCTGAACCGGAATCCGGCGAACACCACCGGCTCGCTCCCGAGGTCGTAGCCCTGGCCCTCGCGTGCGGCCAGGGGCCGCCAACGGTCGAGATCGCCTGCGACACGCTGACGTTCGGCCTCCAACGCCGGGTTGGCGAACGCGCTGCGGTAGTTGGCCAAGAACCGCGGTGCCAGCGCCGACATCTGCGGACAGTACACCTTGCAGTGCATCGCGGAATCGGTCAGATCGCAGGCCCGGATCTCCGTGTCGGCCCCGGCATCACGGATGCCTTCGAGCACGGCCGCGAGCACATCGAGGTTGTCGATGATCCCGTACCGATCCGACACCAGAGCCCGCATGACACCGGGCCCATCCGGACGGGCCGGGGTGAACAACCGCAGCAGAAACGACCGCTCATCCGGTTCGGGCAGTTCGGTTCCGGTGGGTCCGTGCAGCCACCCGTTGACGTTGCCGTCATAAAGGTCCAGGCGTTCGCGTTCGCGTAACCGGCGCAGGTAGCGCACCGGGATACCGAGCTTGTCCGCGATCTGCCCATCGGCCGCACCGGTGGGCAGGTACAGGCCATCGACGCAGGCGACACCACGATCGTCGACGACCGGACCGACCCCGAACAACTCGATCATCCCGCCGGTGGCGCGAATCGAGGACGCGGACGCGACGACATCGACCTTCGCGGCCTGCTGCTGCTCAAGCAACGGCACCAGATCCTGCAACGACAAATGACGAGCGTAACTATCTACAGACACGAGAAATGGTTCCTTCCACAGGGATTGGATCAATGAGAGGTGGAGCAGAATGCTGTTGGAGTCGTGCATTGGCACCGCCGGCGTTCATGAACCGGTCTTGGTGCGCACGGCGGCCAGCAGCGCATCGGCCGCGTCGGCCGCACTGCGCGCGTGGCGGTAGCGCAGGCGGGCGATGTCTTTGCGCATCTCGGCCAATTCCTGTGCGCGCGAGGCACGGTCACAGCGCTGGGCAGCCTCGGTTTGCCGATACTGCGCGACCCGCAGGTCGGTCAGGAACCGGTGCGACAACGCGACCAGCACGGTGCGCACCGCCTGCTCGATATGGGAGGGCTGATCGCTGAGCAACCGCCCCACCTCGACGACCAGATGGCCGGGTTCGCCCAGGCACAGCATCGCCATTCCGGGCTGGTGATCGCTCCAGCTCGGATAGAACGCCGCGGTACTGACCGGCGCCCCGAGCCAGCGGCCGTGCACCGACAACCCGAAGAACCGGAACACGATCTTCGGCCGGCGCCCGTACTCGCCGTCACCGGGCACAGTGTGCTCGGCCATGTCGACGAACACTCGCCCGCCTACGGGGACCTCGTCGGTGGGTTCGATGGTGTAACAGGTGCCGTGATCGCGGGAGTTCTCGTAGGAATCCTCATGGAAAGAAAGAATGGACATAACGATCGAAATCCTTTCTGGTGGAGCGAGTTTCGATTGGGGACAGTCACTGCCCGGATGTAGCCGGCTCGGGCGTCCAGGACGCGAGGGGGTGGCCGGAGGCGAGATCGATGATCTCGATCGAATCGACTCTCTCGCCCAGTTCCCGGTTGTGCGCGAGGATCTGCTCCGAGGTCGGGGTATGCGCCGTGCACGCATGCGCGACGGTGAGGAAAGGGGCCATCGATCCACGGACGGTGACGCGGGTGACAGCCAGGACGCCTTTGCCGAAATGGTCGGCCAACTCGCAACGTGGCGGCAGTGCCACAACGACTTTCGTTCCGGCAGTGAGCTTGTGCAGCACGCGATCGCCGCGGGCGATCCACCACCTGCCTGCATGGCGGCGCACCACGAAGTCGAGCGGGAGCCGGGCGGTGAGCGCGCGGGCACCGTCGGCGGTGAGCAGGCCGGAGACCACGACGTGGACCTCGTCACCGCGATCGGTGACGGAGAACGCGGAATCGATCGTGTAGGTCGCGCAGCGGCGCTCGCGTCGACCGCTCGCGGCGTCGTTCGTGAGGGCCCCACCGGAGGAGACCCGGCGAGCCGGGCCGCCGAGTTCACTGCGCGCTGCCACGGCCAGTTGCGCCGACCAGCTCGATTCGGAGATCGGCGGATCATCGATCGAACGAGACAGCATGACGTGCAGCAACGAACCTTCCCGCTGCACGACCACGGTGCTGCCTTGCGGATTTCGGTATCCCGACATAAGAAATCTCCTTGGAAGTGAAGGGAATTCACCAAACTGATCCAGTCGGCCGCGAGATTCGGCCGTGCTGGAGGGGTGGTGGTGTGAGGGGTGGTGATCGGCTGGTGTGGGCCACGACGACATGCCCACGCCAGCCGACGACAAGGCGCCCAGGATCAACCCCACCCGCAACAGCACCGGGTGCTGATCGGCGCCGTCCGGGGTGTGGTCGGTGGGGCGCTTCACGCGGACACCGGCGGCGAGGGTGGGCGGTCAAGCCGTTGCACCGACATGCGGCGACACTGCTGTGACGGTTTACCCTGCCAGCGTGGCGCGGTGCGGCTTGACCGTCCGCGCCGCCGGTGTAGCGTGCGCCCGCCCCACCGACCACCCGGACGGCACGAAACAGTCACTTAGACAACCAATTACGGCATTCCGGTATGCGCCGTCAGATCACTGTCTTCGAGCGGTCAGACAGGACGACGTAAGCGCAACGCGTGTTCCAGATCGTCGGCCGCAGGCGAGGCCTCGCCACGCAGGTCGCACAGCGTCCATGTCACAGCCAAAACTGCCCCCGCTTGCGCAGCGGAAAGCGCCCCAGTCCGCGTGAGCTGGTCCAGCTCACGCAGCAGCGCCGATCGCACACCGAGAGCACCACGCAACGCATCGACCGGCACTCGCGCGTTGGTCAACACCCCGAGCCGAGACCACCTGCGTGCGGCGATCCGGCGCGCAGTGCACACCTGTTCTCGCCCGGTAAGCCTTGCCCGCGAAACCGTTTCGACCGCCCCCGGCTGGATGCGAACCCGCACATCGACGCAACCGTCCAGCTCCTCATGCGGCCACCGGAAACACACATGCGCACCCGATGGTGAGCGGTGACCGGTGTCCTCGCAGACACAGTCGTGACCGGTCAGCGCCAGCTGGAACTGGGCAGGGACGCCGAGTTGCCCACCATCGCCGAACCGGATGGCCCCCTCGCGCGTCAGCATGGCCAGCGCACGACCGAGCTTGGAATCCCAGTGCGGGAACTCCCGGCAGGCCAGCACTCCCCGATGGGCTCGTGCCGCCGCGCCGACCATATCGGCGGTGCCGAACACGGTGCGCCACGACGCGGAATGATGCAGCTCTCGCAGCGGCGGAGTCAGCGACAGGGGAGACACACACGTCACCTCGGTCCGGGCGCGCAGTTTCGTCGCGCCCAAAGCATCGCGACGAGACAACGAAGGAAGTAGCGCATGCAGATAGTGCACGGGCACCAAAGTCGGTGCATTTCCTGCGCCGGTGACGGCGAGATGATGCCCGCCGGCGGCACACACTTGCACCGCCTCCCGCACCCGCACATCAGCAGGCACACCCAGACGGTCACGCGGCTCGGGTGCGCGCAGATGCTGGCGGGGATCGGTGACCCAGGCCAGCACGGCCGAGAGCGTCGAGGCAGCAAACACCTCCACGCCCGCAGTGCGCGATAACCGATCCGTGTGCTCAGCAGGAACGACCACGCGGCTCAGACCGGCCTGCTGCACCATGCGTACCGCCTGCGCCAACCTGATGCGTGCGCTCATCTGGCCGTCGAGCCCGAGCTGCCCGATGAACACTGTATCGGCCAGCGCACGTGCGGGAATCGACCCGCAGGTGGCCTCGATCGCCACTGCGACCGCCAGATCCGACAGGTCGGCACGGCACTGCGCGGGGACGGGAGCGGAGATGACCAGTCTCCCATCCGGAAACTGGTGTCCGGCATTGCAGATCGCCGCCCGCACCCGATCCCGGGCCTCACACGTGATCCCGGTCGTAGCCGGTTCCAGTGCGGTGTCGAGCTGGGCGCTCACCGGCAGCAGCGTGCCGGAATCGTTGCCGCCCACACAGATCGACCACACTGGCACCGGTTCCGCGCTGTGCGCCACGCTCGTCATCGAATCCCTCCCTGCGGTGCGGGCGGCATATGCACGAACGGTGCGGTCATGCCGAGCGGCGGTCGCTCCAGCAGTGCCTGCCGGATGTCGGCTGCGCAGGTGACCAACCGCGCGTCCCCGTCGGTGATGAATCGGTGACAGCCCGCCGACGCCGCAGAGGTCACCGGCCCAGGAACCGCGAATACCGGGCGCCCGAATCGTTCGGCCCATCGCAACGTGGACGCTGTGCCCGAACGCAGCCCGGCCTCCACAGCCACTGTCGCTCGCGACAGCGCCGCGACCAACCGGTTACGGTCGAGGAAGCTCTGCCGCCGAACAGTCGTACCGGGCGGGTACTCGGTGAGGACGAGCCCGTTGTCGGCGATCGAGTCCAGCAGCCGGTCGTGCGCGGTCGGATACGGGCGATCGAGCCCGCACGGCATGACCGCCACCGTTATTCCACCCGCCGCGATCGCCGCCCTGTGCCCGGCGGCGTCGATACCGAATGCTGCGCCCGCCACCACGGTCCAGCCCGAACCGGCGAGATCACCGGCGATCTGTGTGGCGACATGGTTGCCGTACTCGGTGCTGGCTCGCGCTCCGATCACCGCGATCGCACGGTCGGTGACCTTCCGCAGCGACCGGTGCCCACGCACCCACAACGCCACCGGCACCACATCACCGACGTTGTCCGAGCACGACGGCAGGCACCCCAGCATCAGCGGCCACTCCGCATCCTCGGGAGTCACCAAACGGGCGCCGATTCGCTCCATCATGTCCAGATCCCGTGCGGCGGAATGCAAACCGCCGGCGCCGCGATCGAGGATCCGCTGATCCACCGGCAGATCACCCGATTGCAGCATCAGGGCTGCCTGACGGGGGCCGATCTGCTCGATCAGCGACACCAACGAGCCGCACGGACCTGATGCCGCGCGGGAGAGCAACGCCCAGGCCAGACGATCGACACTCACCGCAGGACCTCCATCCCGGACTCGGTGGTGGCGATACCGATATCGACGCGCAGATCCGCGGCGGCCTCGATACCGGCGCGCACGAGCTTGTTCAACCGCGCCGGCGGCATCGCCGTCTGCAATCCGACATCGAGCAGCATCGCCATACGATGCTCGGGATCACAGGCGAGCGCCTGCTCCAGAGCGATCCCGGCCAACACGCCGTCGCCCCGCAGATACGCGCTGAACCCCAGCAGCATCGACGATTCGGCCCGATCCGGATTAGGCAGAGCGCGCGTCAGCACACCCCACAGTTCCTCCGCGGCCCGCGCATGCGCACCGCCCGCAACACCGAACATTGCATCGCGCACAGCGGTATCACGCAGTGCGACAGCGACTTCAGCGATCGCGTTCGGCGTGATATCGACCAGGTCCCTGGCGTGGGTGATGACCGACATCACCCGCCACAACGCCATCCTGCTGTAGGCATCGGGATTGTTGATCTCGATCGCACGAGCAAGCCGCCGCTGTGCCTCAGCGGCCACAGCAGGCAAGGAGGCGACCACCTGTTCCAGAATCGCCTTGTCGGCGGCGATCGAATCCGCCAGCTCCTCCCGCGACGAGCGCAGCGCGAGACCATCGAAGACTCGAGTCGCCGCAACCTGTGACGCCGACGGGTCCGGCTGAAGACCATGGGACCCAGGAGAGCTGATGTTCCACCATTCAGCGGCATCGCCGATCCGGGAAACCCCCCATGCACCCGCAAGAACGACATCGCAGCCGGCCAGACGCTGCTGCAGGGCATCGACCAGCGGGCGGTGATCAGCAGCTCCGGGCTCATGACCGTCGGGTCGGGAGACGCGGTCATCGACGATCACCGCCAGCGCAGCGATCGCACCGGAGCGACCGCACACGTTCGCAATGCGCTGCGGCAGTTGCGAATACTGATCAGCGGCGCTCGGCAGATCCAGACGAGCGCAGAGTTGCACCTCGTGCGTGCGGTCCGGTTCTTGTCGCAGTAGGGCAATCACCAGCGACCGCTCGGGGACGAATCCCAGCATCGCGGGCACGGCGGCAATGAACTGACCGGGGTTCTTGAGCACAATGTCGGACGAAGACATAATCGGACTCCTCAACAGGACAAGCCCGAAAAGCGCAGTGCGACAACCCAAATATCGATAGTCGCGCCGCGCCTTCGGGGCGGTGGGCGCAACGCGTAAACACCGGCGGCGTCAGTGGGCGGTCAAGCCGAGAACCCCGCGACCGGTCCACAGTCGAATTGTTGGCTCGCAGGATGTGCGGCACACGCGGCTTGACCGACCACGCCGCCGGTGTAGCGTGCGCACGCCTACCGCCCCGAAGGCCTAAGCGCACTGATAAGACCGTCTTCTCCTCGATACCTGTGATGTCGGCGCGCTGCGTACCCGGTTGTCTGCTGCAGTGAGATATCCAGTCGTGTAAGGAGATTCGTCTTGGCCCATCGCTTACCTGGCACGTACGTCAATGTGGACATCGCAAAGAGCTGCCTGACTTCACACCGCAGGAGCGGGCTGCAGAGGAACTCGGCCGGGTGGTCGAGTTACACGGGGCAAACACCTGTCGCACCCAGTAGAAGGGATTCTTTCCAGTGTCTAGCAACGCTCAGCCGCGAAGTCTGTGACATGGGCCGATGTCGGAAGTCGATCCGCCATACTGGTTTTGGCCGATTATTCCTCGGCTTGCGTCCCTGGCTGTTTGACGGTCTCAGTGGAAGCTGCATCACCTGTTGCTGGCTCGCCAGGATCCACAGCCGAGGGTGCCTCGACAAGTAGGTCGCCCGCCCGTGTCACGCTCCAACCGGACCCGGTCGCACGTCCCATCAGCGTTTTCAGGATTTCCTCGGCCCATGGCCGGGAGAGGTTGGTTGCGACCTGGAGTTCGCCGCCGGGCATCGACACAGCGACGGGTTTGGCGGAAATTTTTAGCTCGTCGACATCGAGCGCGATTGCACTTTCAATGAGCGCCGCATCTATGCCGAGGTCAGTTGCAACCATTTGGGCGAGATCCCGTACTGCACGTGCCGCAGGTACGGCGGGCCGAATCGTTTCGCCGTTGTGGATCGAGTAGATGGCATATTTGCCTCGTACCTTGCGCAAACGGAGCCTGAGGAGTTGCTGACGGTCATCGCTGGGTGCATCCTCCACGTAGCGCTCGGTAAATGCCGTGAGCAGCTCGTCGTCGAGGCGGCGCGCACCGGTCGGCGTGACCGGATACTCCATAAGACTGAATACGTCGTCGGACTCAATCTGTGCGAGTGTCGATTTCAGGCGTCCGATTGAACGGACGCCCAGTCGGTCGAGGTTCGAGATCAGCTCTTCCACTGCGGCGTTCTCACCGACGTCGTACTTTGGGAAACGTTGCTCGACCAAGCTGCGGAGTGTGTCTGTGGAGAGGTCCTGGTCATCGCCAGTGTCGTTCTTGGAGTCGCCGACTTCATTGGTCAGTTCATCGGGATCCACGGGCGATGTGCTGTCGTCCTCCTTCGCCATCAGCCCTTCGATCCGGTCGAATAACTCGTCCATGAACCGACGCAAGCCGCCTGCTTCGACGAAGAACTGGTCCACTTGGTCGCGGTCGTTCTTCGATAGCGCCTGGTATCCCTGAGACTTGTATCTGATGTCGTGCTCGTACTCCGCCCAGGCGTGAGCTGCGACGCTTCGGAGCTGAATCTCCAGGCCAGGATATGTCTCCAGGTATTTTGCCAGCGCTTTATAGCGGGTCTTCAGTACGTCATTGGAGATTTCCTTGACGATGACGTGAACGCTGTCGTAGCCGTTGTGCTTCTCGTCGCCTGGGTTGAACGGGGCGCCGGCAGTGACCCGCCGGGTGATCTGGTCAGCAAAGTCATTCCGAGCCTGCGAGGTATACAGGATCGCCCGCGCGGCGATGCAATCCTGGATACCCGTCTCCGCATCCTTCGGATCAGGGTACTTCACCGCTCCGTCCTCAAGCTTCTTCAGGGACTTGTCCTGGTAAGAGGCCAAGGTCTTGGCACGCGCTTGAATGGTGTGGACTGTGATGGACGCTTCGTTGGCTATGTCCGCGAGGAAGCGCTGCAGCTCTTCAGCAGCTTCTGCCAGATGAGCATGGTCGTGTGCATACGCCCAGAGGTGGTTCGGGACCAGCGCATGGTGGGAGTCCTCAGCGAACACGTCGGGCGTCGTGGTTCCAGTCACCGCTCAATCGTGCCACCTAAACGATCACGATTCATGACACAAACGGTGAGCCTGATGAGGTCTCCGCTCCTGTGCAGGCCGAAGCCAGATTGCGAACGCTGCCCGAAGCGTAAGAGTGGGCTCGTGACCAGGTTTGCAGAGTCGACAGGTTGTCCTAATGCGGGGTCCGTCGCATGTCGATGTGGCGTACTGGGCACCTGTCGATGAATAAAGGATCGATTGCCGGGAATGTGCTGAGACCAGAATCTCGTTGGTTTGTTGCATCCCGACGCGCCGACGAGGTTCTGGTCTGAAGCATCATGATCGGCCATATCGACTGACCGGAAAGTAACCGGAAACTCGCGCCATAGCATGGCATCGGATACCACGAGACGCCCTCTCGCCCCGTTTGGCGGTACATAAAGCGCCTGATCCAAGCCAGAATTTTCCATATGGCCGATTACGGGATAAGCGAATTTAAGCTCACAACCCAGAGGTCGCAGGTTCAAATCCTGGCCCAGCTTACTAGGCGGAACGGCCCGGGACACCATCTGGTTCGGGCCATTTTCGTGTTCATTTGACATCGCGTTCGGCATCATTTGCCAACTCAGTTTCATGGGTTCGATGCCGGCGCTGGGGTTCTGTGGCGTCCCAACATGTATGCGACGGCGCGAGTGGGTGCATCCTCGTCTTGGCCGGGCAGGACGTGAGCGATCAGGGCTTGGTCGAGGAGCCGCAAGGAGCTTCGGGGCAGCCCCTCTGTCGGGCAGGTACATACAAGTTTGGAAATACGAAATATGTTGTTCCCATTCATGTTTGGGCGGACAACGCTTAGTGTTGACTGTCGCCTCCCATGCACCACCTATGCCCACCCCGGCGACCTGGTCCTGGACCCGATGTGCGGCACCGGCGCTACCTTCACCAGGATCAGGACACCAGCATCGGCCGGTCGACCGCCCACAGCCACGACCCGTCAGGTTGGCGCCGCGCGACCTCGACCGACACCGAACCGGTGGTCGACGTGGTCGCTGTGAGGGCCAGGTCGCCGTTCACCAGTGCCGGATGTTGCCTGCCCCGCTCGAGGACCGGCGCGGCGGCGATGAGCTGCTCGAAGACCTTGCGGATTTCCGCATGTCCGGTCACGAAGGTGCCGGAGGGAAACTCAAGTACAGCGTCGGGCTCGTACAACGCCACCAATCCGTCGAGGTCGCCCCCATTCACGCGCTCGAGGAAGTATCGGCCGAGATCGTTCGGCTCGGTGGCAACTTGTTTGTCGGTCATACTGATGAGGCTCCCAACGGATACGACAGGTTGTGTGTTTCTCGGCGTTCGCTAGCGGCGCGGCGAGCGGTTGTTCGAACTTTCAGCGTGTGCGTCCGGACAAGCTGAGTACGGACGCGAATTCGCCTGTGTCGTTGGCTGTTTCGGTGGCCGAGTCGCTTGCCTGCGGGGTCGCGCGCAGGACAGTGGTTCGTAGGACGCGCTGGGCGACGTCGCGGGCCGGTTGATAGGGAAAGCCCAGGGCCTGAGCGACATCCCAGGTGTGGATGACGGTATTGCGGATCTGTTCCTCGTACAGGGTTGCGATGTCGGCGGCTGCAGGGAACCCCGGGACCTGGTAGCGCCGGCTCGTGTCGGTCGTGGCGGTGAACGCGTTCTCCATGAGCTGGGCGGAGTGCCGGTACCCGGCTTCGAGTTCGACACTGCCGTAGATCGGGTCTACGCGGGTATCCAGGGCTTGTCGGTCGTGCGGGCCGGTCGGCTGCGGGATCGGCCGGTCGCCGAGAACAGCGGCGATGTTGTTGTGCTGGTCGAGCAGATGCAGATACAGATCGCCGATGTCACGGGTGGAGTAGGGCACCGGGCTACTGAGGTCGCTGTGGGTGACTTCGGACAGGAATGTCGCGAAGTCCTCGGTCAGGGTGTGGAGCATGGATACGTCCACTTCGTGTTCTCGCTTCCACTGTCGCTGGTCGCCACATCGCGGTTGGGACCGGGGGCGCGCCAGGTTACGGGGGCATGCCGGGGGGGTCGGTGGTATTGAGCGTGTTGAGCACCGGCGGTAGATCCTCTACCACGGTAGACGATTGAGCGAAGGATGTCCACGCCCCGGCGCACGCCAACCGATTACTGACGCTGAACCTGGCGGGCACGATCAATGATCCGATCGACCAATTGTGGTGCGGCGCCCAGATAGTCCTCCGGGCGCAACAGCGCGGCCAGCTCCGTCGCGGTGAAATGGGCGCGGACAGTGGCATCTTCGGCGAGTACGTCCACCAGTTCCCGGCCACCGCTGTACGCTTCGAACGCGGCCGCCTGCAGGGTCTTCTTCGCGACGGACTTCCCCAGCAGCGGGGCCAGCCGGATGGACAAGCGTTCGGACACGATCTGGCCCTGTGTCAGTTCGAGATTCGCACGCATGCGGCCGACATCGGCGGTTAATCCTTGAGCGAGTTCGACTGCGGTATAGGCGGCGCCGCCGACGAGCAGCAGGCACTCGCGCAATGGTTGCCATTCCGAATGCCATGCGCCGGCTGGACGCTCGTCCTCGGCCAGCATGGCGGCGAACAGCGTGGAGGCCAGCGCCGGAACCTGGAGCGCGGCGGCACGAATTAGTGTGCTGAGCGCGGGATTTCGCTTCTGGGGCATCGCGGAGGAGGCGCCGCGTCCGGCGGCGGCCGGTTCGTGGAGCTCTACGACTTCGGTCCGCGCCAGCGTGATCACGTCGAGTGCGACCTTGCCCAGGGCGCCGGCGGTGACGGCCAAAGCGGCGGCCAGATCCGCGATCGGTGTCCGGACGGTGTGCCACGGCGCGATCGGCGCGGTCATCGACAGTTCCGCGGCGAACTCGCCGGTCAGCATGTCGTAGATCTGCCCGGCGTCGGCGGTGGCCAAATCCGGTGCGCCCAGGCGTGCGCATTCCACGTAGGACGCGAAAGTGCCTGCGGCGCCGCCGAGCTGCACCGGTAGGCCGGTGCGGAGGGTCCGGTCGAGGCGGTCACGCGCCCCGATCAGCGCGTGTATCCAGTTCGCGACCTTCGCGCCCAAGGTCGTCGGGACCGCGTGCATGGCCAGCGTGCGCCCGGCGACCGGGGTGTCGCGGTGGGTGTGGGCGAGCCGTGCCAACGCGTCGATCGTCGCGTTCACGTCGGCGATGATCGTGCTCACCGCCCGGCCGGCGATCAGCATGGTCGCGGTGTCGAAGATATCCTGGCTGGTCGCTCCCCAGTGCACGTACTCCGCATTGACCGGATCGATCTGCGCGACCACGCGATGGAGTTCTTCAACGAAGGCGACGACGGGATTGGCCGCCCCGCGTGCCGCGTGCGCGATGGCTCGAACATCGAGGTGATGCTCCTGTAGCGCCCTCGCCATCCCTTGTGATGCGCCTGCCGGGATGACGCCCAGGCGTTCCTGGGCGCGCGCAAGTGCCAGTTCGACGTCCACCATGGCGTCGATCCAGGCGTCGTCGCCGAGCCGCTGCGCGATCGGCACGCCCGCACGCACGGGTGCGAGCAGACCCAGGTCGTGTGACATGTTTTCGATCCCTTCGATGGGTGTTGCTGTCGAGAGGCGGTGGGCGGCAAGGATCGCGCGTGCGATGCGATCGCCGTCCGCGAGCGTCACGGAATTGACGCCGGGGCGTGGTCCGGCGGCGGTGACCCAGTGCACCGCTTCGGTCGGCACACCGAAGACGTGCCGACGCGGATGTGCTCGCCCGTCCGCACGCACCGTGACGTGGACGTCCCGAGTGACCTCGATACCGCCCGTACGGTAGTTTTCGCCGCCTGGGTTGGTGATGGCGTAGCTGCGAATGTCTTTTCGGCGCAACAGGTTACGCAGCAGTGGGTCGCTCGTGGTGGCCAGATCCGGTGTGGGCAGCCATGCGTCGATCAGGCGGCTCGCGGTGGTGGCGGAGCCGCTGACGCGCGGGGAATGTGCGACGAAGAGCCCGAGGTGTTCGTCGATGTGGACATCCATCTCGGGTCCGAGGACGCGTACCACGCCCGCACGGATGAGACCGGCCAGTTCGGCAACGCGCCGCGCCGGCGGCCCGATGGAGAGGAACGCGTTGACCGGCGTGTACCAGCGGTCGAGGTCGTCGCGATACGAGTCCCCCGCGAGACCGCCGTGATCGACGATCAGCCGAATCTCGTTGCGCAGGTCACGCAATACGTCCAGCGCCGCCTTGACCGGCCCGCGCACGTTACCCAGTTCCGCATGCCGAACATCGGCGTCGAGGTAACTGAGCAGCCAGTCATGGAAGTGCCCGGGACCGCAGAAGTTCAATCCGCGGGTCGGGTCGATGAGCGCGTCCCAATCCCAGCGGTCGCTGGGAGTGATTCCGCGGCGGTCCAGTTCTATGTGCAGTTCGCGTTCGGTCGGCGCGTGTATGAGCTGATGCCGGAACGCCCGCAGGTCCTCAGCGGCGGTACGCTCGGCGACCAAGGTGCTGTAATAGACCGCTTCCACCTCGCGTGCTATCAGCGGCCAGACGTGCCGGCGAAACGACAGATCACCCGAATGCTCTGCGCGCGAGCGGAACTCGTCAATGCCGTCCGCGGTGAGTAGCGTGGGAACGTGCCGCCCGTCGACCCCCTTCTGGTTCTCACCGCGCGCGTGGTGGGGCACGCCGCGGCGGCTGCCGGCCACAATCAGGGGTTCATGGCCGGACGACTGGTATTCGAGCGATTCGCCCTCGGACCGGAATCGGCCCCCGCGGCCGGTGGTGAGCAGCGCCATGTAGTCGAAGAATGTCAGCCCGAGCCCTCGAATGATGATCGGTTCGTGAGCGGGGATGCGATCGAGGCACACATCGGCGGCATTCGCCGCAGCGATGTAACTCAGTCCGAGGCGGAGGGCTCGGCGGCCCATCGAGCCCTCCGACGTAGCGGTCGTGGGGGCGATGTGTCCTTGGGCCAGAACTACCGCGTGCAGGCCGCCTATCTGGCTCCCGTCGGCGAGGCGGAGTTCCTGCAGCCCGGACGGCTCATCGCGAAGATCTGTCGCGGTGGCGGTAATCTCGTGCGCGCGTATATATCTCGCGTTCCGGTCACGGAAGTGCTCGTAGGCCCAGCGCAGGTAGTGGCCGTAGGTCGCACGGGTCGGATAGGAGTCGGGGCCCAGGGCGCAGCATTCGCCGAAGACCGCCGTGGGTAGTCGCGCGAAATTCCCGGTGGCGCGCAGCCGACAGGCCCATTCGTACACACTCGGCCCCGCGACGACGGGGCCGAGCATATCGACGGAGTGATCGGTGAAGGCGGTGATCTGCGAGGCCACCGTATTCATCAGCAAATACGGAGACTGTTCGGTACGCCAGACCGCGCCGGTACCGACCCGCATCGAATCGACGAGGTAGATCTCGGCGCCGAACCGATGTTCGCCGAGATTGGCGCAGATCCGTTCGAAGACATTGAGTCCTCGGGGGCCGACGCCGACTATCGCGACGCGCAACACCTCGACCGCTGATGACCGCACCTTGGTGTACCTACGCTTTCCTTGCTCGCTGCCACTGTCGCAGTCCCGACCGGACGGATATCGGCTCGGCTATTGTTGTGCCACTACATATTTCGTGTCACCTCGGGACATCGCTTGCCTAGTGTTTGGTCGCGGTCAGGATGAGGCTGGTGGGGTTCTCGGCGCAGCGCGTCGCACGTTCGAGATCCGCTGGCGCCACCGAGTCTCCGATGGTCACCGGCGCCCAGCGCACATCGGCGAATCCCGCCTCGCGCAGCACGTCCAAGATGGTCGCGGTGGGCCAATGATGCACTTCGATCTCGGTCGGCGGATTGGTCATCACCGCCACCTTGAACTTGTCGCCTTCGCGCGCATTCTCCGGCCGATACGTGCGGAAGCCTGCGGCCTCTTCGGACCGGGCACTGGCATCCGCGTTCCCGCTCAGCACCACCAGCCTGCCGCCCACAGCCAGATTGGCGTACATGACCTTCGCCATGGTCGCCATCGCCGGGCGGCTGTCGGCGTAATGCAGGACGTGCACGGCGGTGACGACATCGAATTCCCCGAGTATCGGCATGGCTTCCAGGTCGTAGACGTGGTATTCGATGCCGATCGGCTCGCGCTGCTCGGTCTGTTCCGCCAGTGCGATCATCCCGGCGGAGAGATCGGTGCCGACCACGTGTGCCGCACCGAGTTCCTTGATACGACGGGTGAATCCACCTTCGCCGCAGCCCACATCGAGCACCCGGGAATTCTGCAGTGCGCCGAGCGCACGCTCGAACGAGGGCCAGTCGAGGTTTTCTCGCACGAAGTGGATGATCGCCTCCAACTCGTCGAAGTTGGCCGCGATCTGGTCGTACTGGTCCACCTGTTCGGACATCGGTATCTCTCCTTGTGTGAGGCTCCTACCGGAGCGTTCGAAATCGTTGCGAGCACGCGGATGCCCGTGCTGTCGAGTTCTATTGCAGCGGTTAGAAATTCAGACGCTGCTCGGTGAGCACGTCCATCGAGCGGATCGTCGCGTAGCCCTGCCCGGACTCGGCTCGGAGCGAGTGTTCTCCGGAAAAGATGACATCGGCCAGTGGCAGGGGCTGGTGATAAAAGTTCAGCGAGGCGTCGACGTCGAACATCCGGCGTGACGATACGAAGAAGGGCAGCTCTGCAATCAGATACTTCATAGCTTCGACGATCTGTGCGGCGGAGAAATCGCCGTCGGCGCCTTTGGAGGCGAGTACATCCCGCGTCGTCTCCTCGCAGGCGGCGCGCAGCACCGGATCCGAACCGACCTGCCGGGCGCAATGTTCCAGAGTGCTGGCGTACACCGGATCGGAGGACAGCTCGGACATGCGGTGTATGCCGTCCATGCTGCGCGGGCCACCGATTTCGTCCCAGGCGCGTACGACCCGATTTCTGAGCACGTTCGTTTCTGCGCGGGCCTTCTTGGCCGCTTTCTCCGGCTCGTACCCCAGTGCCTGGAAGGTATGCCGCAGTGATTCATCGGGAATGACGACGTCGATTTGGCGGAACTCGCTGCGCAGCCATCCGAAAATGACGCGTAATCGATCCACGTTGAAGTAGCTGTTCCCGGGGCTCACCCCGAAGACGACGTGGTGGCGTGATTCCCACACCACATTGCACGAGTGCGTCAACGGCTCCACGGTGAAGCCGTTTCGCTCGATACTTAGGGTGCTGCTCATGTCCAGCGCCCCGACCCCGGAGTGGCGACTGTGTCGAGATACCGCCGGCGCAGCTCCTCACGGACGATCTTGCCGGTGGCGGTGCGCGGCATATCGGCGGCCGCGATCACCACCGGCTCGGACAGCTCCGGCAACCCGGTGCAGGCGCGCGTCCAATCGTCGTCGTTCAGCCGGCCGCCACGGGACGCTACGATGGGCAGCGGTGGTCCGTCGGGCCTGGGCAATACCGCGACGTCAATTCCCTCGGGGAGCCTGTCGACGAGGGTATCCTCGAATTCCAGATACCCGATCCCCGAGGCCGCGTTGACCTCGCGATCAATAATTCTCAATGCCCCGGTCTGGGTCAGAATTCCGAGGTCCCCGGTATTCCACCAGTCGCCGATGACCTTCTCCGCCCAGCGGTCCATTTCACCGTAGTATCCGGCGCACCTAGCCTTGGTCTTTGCTAATACCAAACCGGGGCGCCCACGTTCTACAGGCGCGAAGCTTTTTGGATCCACCACTTTCAGCTGGACGAATCCTGGCATCGGGCGCCCTACTATGCGGGGTCCTGGCTTGTGATCACGGGGTCGGTTCGCCGATCGACGTGAAATGACCGTCATGCCCATGCCGCCGGTCTCGGACTGGCCGTAACCTTCGCGCCAGAGTGGAAACGGGTGCCCAGTGGCATTGAGATACCTTCGAATAACCGGCCATCGCACCGCATCGAAGTTCCCGACGAAAACCCGGACATCCGAGAACGGGTTGTCCGCTCCCGTGCGAAGCAGCGGTTCCATCGATGTGTAGTCCATCGGCAGCGCTTCGACGAACGTCGGTTTATTCACCCGGAACATTCGGTCCACGACGTCGGGCACATTATCGTCCATAAGTAGCACTGTCGCCGGTGACAAGGTCAGGACCGAATATATCCATGTAAAGGCGCGGGCGTGGACATAGGGCGTGAACATTGCGACAACGTCATTCCTGCGGAACGTCAACGGCGGAAAATGCCGGCATTCCAGCCGCGCCATCTGTTTCTGAATTGTCGAGGGAGGGAATATGACCAGCTTCGGCAGTCCCGTGGTGCCCGACGTGTGCGTCAGCATGAGCAGCTGGTCGTCGCGCCGGGCGACAGCCGCGCGGCAGGGCTCGGATCTGATGTCCAGGAAACTCCGCGCATGCGGTGCGACGCCGTTGACGCTGAGAATTCTCCCTTTGAGGTCGGGAAAGTGCTCGGGCGATATGTCCGCGCGTTCGATTCGTGATCCGTCGCTGACGATGGCCGTCGGCTCGACACGGCGGATGAGGCCGTGCACGGCTTCCTTCAGGAGCATCCCCGAGAGCATGACGGGGACGGCGCCTATTCGCGCGGCCGCCGCTGCCAGCAGAATACAGTCGAAATGATTAGCCTTGTAGACCACCACTCGATCGCCGGATTTCACGCCGACTTCGTTCAGCACCCCGGCAGTGTCTCTGACCAATCCGGCCAGGGTCGGCAAATCGAGCGATAATCGTTTCTCCCGATCGATATCCAGGGGCCTGGAGAGATGGAATGTTATGGGTTTGCCGGTTTTGCTTCTGTGCTCGAACAGCTCACCCAGGCCATAGGCCCAATTTGGCTTCATTGATCAACTTCTCCTACACGCGTGGGTATTTGTGGAGATTCGATTTCCGTCACTGTCGCAACTGTGTGCTATAGCACGTCAAGGATGCCGAATCGCTGTCGATTCGACGTGCGCACATCGGATTGGGCTGGAAGGAATGAATATCAGTCCGACCGGCGGGAAATAGGCAACGATGAGTCAGAACGGGCCCCGCGCAGGCCCAATGATATCAACCCACCCTGATTTCGAGTCCCCCTCGATTCCTGCTTTGTGCATAGACCGTGCTAATTGCAACGATTAAATCTATACCTTTGCTAATAGCGCTCTGTCAACGTCCGTGGGCGGATCTGCGGTTAGCCCGCGGACGTGCTCTTTGCGTCGAATCGGATGCAAATCACCATGCTATTGACTGGTAAATTCGGATCTACCAGCATTTTCGGATGGAAATATTTCTGGTAACTGTGAGATTGCGGCAGCGATGTCAGGTGGCCGATCACATCTTGTGACAGTGCCCGATCTGACGCGTCTGGCCAACGTGCGATGCCCGAATGTTCCTATGCCGCAAAGTGTTCAGCGGAAGGTCTGTCGATGCGCCCCGAACTGTGTGAAATAGGTTCTGTCGCAGTCTGTCTGACCTGCACTGGCGGGGGAGAGGAGTAGGGTCGAGGTGACTTCAAGGTGCCCGTCGCCGGATACGGTGACGGATTCGTATGACGGGTATGGGGTTGTGCCAGTGCATCAATCGCTGAAACACTGGCCGAGATCAAGGTGGCCTGTGGGAGGGAGCTTCATGTCTGGATCGGTTCATGCGTTGGTCTGCGGCGGCGGTATCGCGGGCAACGCGGTTGCGCTGCAGCTGCTGCGCTCGGGCATCGACGTCACCGTCGTCGAACGCGCGTCCGCGCCCCGGCCCGGCGGGCAGGGTGTCTCCTTGCGCGGCGCCGGCCGCGCGGTGGCCGAGCGGATGGGTTTGATGCCGGGCATCCGGCGCTATCAACTCGACGAACGCGGAATGGTGGTGGTCGACGAGCGCGGCCGCACACTGGCCAGCATCTCCGCTGAGCAGTTCGGTGGTGACCGGTTCCTCGCCGATATCGAACTCAACCGTGGTGATCTCAACCGGGTGCTGCTCGAAGAGATCGCCGCGCTTCCGGTCACATCGGGCGTGCTCGATTACCGGTACGGCGAATGGGTAGAGGAGCTCGATCAGGACAGCGAAGCGGTGAAGGTACGCTTCGCCTCCGGTGCCGTGCACAGCTTCGATGTCGTGATTGGCGCCGATGGCCTGCACTCGGAGGTCCGTGAGAGGGTATTCGGCCCGCGTGAGCATTTCACCGAATACCTCGGTGCTTACGTCGGATTCTTCACCATGCCTACGCCACCGGCGACGATGCTGGAAACCGCCTGGGGCGGTGTGTATCCGGTGCCGGCGAACGCGGTCGGCATGCGACCCCATCGCGATCCGTCGAGCTCTACGGCGATCATCAACATGCGCATGCCCGTGGACGAGAACCTGCGCGGAGATACCGCACGCCAGCAGCGACTGATCAGCGATCGGCTGGCCGGGCACGGCTGGGTGGTTCCGGCGATGCTTGACGCCATGGCCGACGCGCCTGACTTCTACTTCGACGAGATGATCCGGGTGCGGATGCCGAGCTGGTCGCGCGGCCGGATCGTCCTGCTCGGGGACGCCGCCTACTGCGGTTCACCGATGACCGGACTCGGCGCCACCCTCGCTCTGGTCGGCGCCTACCTGCTCGCCGCCGAAATCTCCACGACACCGGACAATCTCGCGCGGGCCTTCGACCGTTACGAGGAACTATTGCGGCCGCTGGCATCCGGCGTGCAGAAGGGCACTGAGGTCATGGTCCGACTGCTACTGCCCCGCACCCGCCCGGTGCTCACGCTGCTGCTCACGCTGCTGGGGGTCGTGGTGTCACGGCCAATGGGCCCGGTTCGGACCCTGCTCACCCGGCTGCTCGGCACCCGCGGCGAGTATCGGCTGCCAGATTACCCGAGCACCGCACCCTGAGCGGATGCGCTGTGAGATCAGTCTTCGACGTGGCAGGTGGCCGGTCTTGCGCGCGTGCTGGTCGATGTCTAGGAGGTCGCGGTCGCCCTGACCGAGTCCGCCGACGATTACCTGCGAACGATATTCCGGCCCGTGAAAACCCGGCATTCGAGCAGTTCGTGTTTGGTTACCGCTCGCGGTGTCGTCACTGACAGCGATTTTGCTCGCGGACCGGCGAAATTGCCTGCGGTGTCAGCGATTCGGCGCCCCTACGGCGTGTGCTGGAACACCCCGCACTCAGATCGAGTGCAGCGCGGGCCCTCCGCCTTCGAGGGCGTCGATCGGATGTATCTCGCCCCGATACGCGAAGCCGTCACCAACGGGTCGAGCTGGCCAGTCAAACGAGGTTCGAGCATATTGTCGATCTGTCCGGAAGGCGTCGGCATAGCAGATGTCGTAGGCCGCCTGCGGCGGGGCCCGCGGAGCTGTCGCGGACCACGATCGTGGTACCGCCCCGGGGCGAATATGTGACAATCCACTGGAACGCTGTTGGGCTCGTGGTGACCGCGATTGTCAAGGTGATCGCTCTCCCGAGTCGCCCACCGGCACATCGGGTGTTGCGAGCCGGGCGAGCAACTGCCGGAAAAAGGTGGCGTCTGCTGTGGCCAGGGTTGTGTGCAGAAGTTCGTCCTCGGCGTCTCTGACGCGCTTCTTGACCGTCGTATACAGCGTGCGCCCGCTGTCGGTGAGCCCAACGGTGCGCTGGCGTTGATCCTGCGCCCGTGCTCGGACGACCAGACCGCGGGTGGCCAGTTCGTCCAGATGCCGGCCTAATCGGGTGGGGTCGCGCCGGGTGCGGCGCGACAGTTCGACCTGCGACACGACGCGCGTCGACACCAGCTCGCTCATGATCGCGTACTCCCACATTGACAGTCCCGCCTCCCGCAGCAGGGGTTCCTCCTTCGCCGCCAGCTGCGGCAGCACACGAAACATCAATGCGGCCAGATCCGGTTCCTCCCCGGTTTCTCCCTCCTCGGACATGGACACCCTTCCCGTATGTCGTCTACAGCGGTAGAGTATTAACTCTGTGCTCGGCGCGCTCAGTATCGCCGACTCGGAACCGGGCTCCGCGCATCTCGTCCGGTGATCGCAGACGGCGCCCGAGGTCGGCGATTCACTCCGGTCCGCGCCTCTACCGTGATGAGCATCAGGTTGCAAGGTCCTATGAAGTCACACCCCGCAGCATAGAATGGCAGGTCTAGGACTGTTTCTCGGTAGGGGCCAGCTTTGGGTGTTGTGTCCGAGTTACCCCGGTAGCGGTATCGCTCGATGGCGAGATCGCTGGGGTTGTAGAGCACGGATCCATTGTCTTCTGGGCGCTTGTTCGGTTTCTCGGTGAGGAACCGCCGTCAACC
Organism: Nocardia sp. NBC_01327; assembly: GCF_035958815.1. Classification (NCBI taxonomy): domain Bacteria; kingdom Bacillati; phylum Actinomycetota; class Actinomycetes; order Mycobacteriales; family Nocardiaceae; genus Nocardia; species Nocardia sp. NBC_01327. Next base: position 3,447,764 of record NZ_CP108383.1, read on the forward strand.
CAGGCGCGGGTGTCGTTTCTCGAGCCACCTCATCACCGCCCACCACGAGTAGTGGGCCAGGTAGCTGTAGGTGGTTTTGGAAACCGCGTGTCGTCCGTTCCGAACCAATCGAGCCCCGGACCTGTTCGGCGCGGGGCTCGCTCGGGGGTAATCAGGCCAGACTGATCGCATCAGCTTGGTTGACGACATGGACACTACAACAAACATCAGGTCTCGTACCGCTGCCGCATCGATCTGGGCACGCACACTGTTCGGTGGTGCCCGGTAGTCGAATGCCACTGGCCGTTTTGTCTCAGGTGGTAAGCCCCGATCACGGACCCACCGACGCAGCTCGGCGATGTCATAAGCCTTGTCCGCGTGCAGCTTCGACAGTTCGAGCCGCCGCGGACCACGGCGCGAGCGCACTGGCGGAATGGCCTTGACCAACGGCCGCAACGCTTCGGCGTCGTTGATATTGCCCGCCGAAACATCAACGGCCAGAAGGATTCCGGCGCGATCGGACAGCGCATGAGTTTCGAACCGGGTTTGCCACGATCGACCGGATTCGGCCCGGTGAGATCACCCCCTTTTCGCCCGCACCGACATCGCGTCGATCACCGCCCGCGACCAGTCGATCAAGCCTTGGTTGCCCAGCTCGTCGAGCACAGCTCGTTGTAGGCGATGCCACAACCCGACCTTGGTCCACACCGTGAACCGCTGGTGCGCGGTCGGCACGGTGATCCCGAACGACGGTGGCAGCATCCGCCACGCGCAACTGCTGGTCAGCACGTACACCACGGCGGCGAAAACCGCCCGCTGGTCGGTAGGTTCGGAGCCGCCGCCTTGCGTACGCGGGGCGAACTTCGGAAGCAATGGTTCGGTCAGCTCCCACAACTCATCCGGCACTAACCGGCGTGACAACTCATCGACCCCGGAGCTACAGGCCATGGGCGACTAACTCCTAGCGCTAGACGGAATGTTTTGCGCCGCTTCGGTAGCCAGCGTCAAATCTATCTGGTCCTGGCGGAGCCGAGTATTGCCGGGCCTGCCCTGCAGAGCACCCTCTGCAGGGCAGGTCAAGAGCTACGTCGGATGGGCCAGTTGACTAGCGCTGCAGGAATTCGATACTGGTGCGTTCGAAGGCGTCTTTGGCTTCTACGAATACCCAGTGCCCACATTTGGAGAGAACGTGCAGCTCCGCGCTGGGGATCAGCCGTAGTGGTACCTGTGCCATGTCCAGTGGGCACTGACGGTCGTCCTTGCCCCAGACCATTAATGTCGGGCACTGCACCTTGTGCAGCATCGACCAGTAGGGCGGTGTATTGGACTGGGCCTGCGCTTGTTCTTGTAGTGCAGCAGCTTTCGAGCCATACATAGCCTGCAACGTCTGCAGGGCATCGGGCTGAATGGCGGCCCGCCACCGTTCCTCGATGAGGTCCTCGGTAACCAGCTTCGGGTCGAACACCATGCAGTTCAACCAGCGAACCAGAGCCTCTCGGCTGGGGTTGTCGGCGAACTCCCGTAGCAGTCGGGTGCCCTCGCTCGGGCCTGGACTGAAGATGTTTGTGCCGACGCCGCCGATTGCCACGAGCTTGTCCACTCGGGCCGGATGTGCGATGGCGGCCATGACGCCGACCACCCCGCCCATCGAATTGCCCACCAGAGGAGCGGATTCGATGCCGAGGGCGTCCATGAACCGCAGAACCGAGTCGACAGCAGTGAGAACCGGATGCCCAGGCACGGGATCACTCGCGCCGAAACCTGGGAACTCGAGGATGTAGCAGTGAAAATGTTTGGCGAAGGCGGCGAGGTTTCCGCCGAAGTTGCGCCAGCCGTTGACGCCGATCCCAGATCCGTGCAGCAGGATCACCGGCGGCCCGTCGCCGGCCTCATGATAACGCAGTACCCCCTTGTCGGTGCGGACGGTTTTCAGCGTGTTCTCGTATGTCACATCCACAACAACAGATTAGAACGCGTTTCATAGCTCTGTTCGCAGGGTCTTGGTGAGCGGTCTGACGGCTGGGGCGACGATGGCAAGCTTCAGAAGTGCTGCTGGACAACCTGATCAGCGGAAACGCCTACCACGTTTGGGTTCGTCGCTTGAGTCGCTGGCGGAGAAAACTGTTGCTTTTTTGTGCAAGTTGAAAGGGACAGTCGGCACGGCTCGCTCAGTCCTGCCCAAGACGAGGCTTCAACTCCGATTGAGACTGCAACGACGCGGCGATCGCGCCAGCGGCCCAGGCGTAGCGGCCATGGAGGCGCAGCGCCAGGCGATTCGATGGTTTCCTCGAATACTAGATCCGGGGGTGGCGACTGGGTCGCACCCGGACGTAGGAGTCACGACCGTATCATTCACCCACAACTGCGACCACGATCTGTCACGTGGGGTGGTCGTGTCGACGACGCGCCAATCCTGGATCTGGCAGTCTTTCCGTATTGACCCAGTTCTAACCCTGCACGCGGTCTTCATGATTGACGATGGTGCGGTGCTCTGATAATGAACTGCTGACCGTCCGGCTGCCGCACCTGCCGCGTTGCGCATCGACACCGTGCATGCCGTGGGCACCGGGGTGCGCATCGAAGCCCGTACCGGCACCGATCCGGTCGAATGCCCCAGCTGCGGAATCGAATCGCATCGTGTACACAGCCGCTGTGACCGCTGGCTGGCCGACACCGCTCTCGCCGGGCGCGAAGTCCTGATCCGGCTACGGGTGCGCCGACTGTTCTGCGACAACCGTGACTGCGCCAGAAAGACTTTCGCAGAACAGGTTTCGGGGCTCACGACCCGACACGGTCGCCACCCCACGATCCTGCGACGAGTGCGCCGCGCGGTCGGACTGGCTCTGGGTGGTCGCGCGGTGCGCGCCTGACCGGGAACTTGGCTGCATCTGTCAGCCGGATGACGCTGTTGCGGCAGGTCCGAGCCTTACCCGATCCGGTCCGGCCGACACCGTGCGTGCTCGGGGTCGACGATTTCGCGCTTCGCCGAGGGCACGACTACGGCACCATCCTGATCGACATCGAATCCCGCCGTCCCGTCGACGTCTTGGACGATCGCCGGGCCGAATCGCTGACCGCCTGGCTGCGGGCGCATCCCGGCGTCGAGATCATCTGCCGCGACCGGGCCGGCGCCTACGCCGAAGGCGCCACCCTGGGCGCGCCCCACGCCCTGCAGGTCGCCGACCGGTGGCACCTGTGGCACAACGTCGCCGGAGCTGTCGAACGCACCATCGCCCGGCACCGTTCCGCGTTGCACGCCGCGCTCAGCATCGATGCCGACAACGAGCGCGGCGAACAACACGACCCCGACGGTCAGGCCCCGGCCACTGCGATGGCATTACCGTCACCGCAACAGCGCACCGACCGATGGGCAGTGCGTACTCGAAGCGTTACAACGATATTCACGCTCTGATCGACGAGGGCGAAAGCCTGCGTGGCATCGGCAAGCGCCTGGGCCTCGCGCGCGGCACGGTCCGGCGCTTCGCCCACGCTGACACCGACTGAGGAACTTCTGGTCAACAACGGCACTGGATACCGCCCCAGCCCGCTCGATGAATTCAAGCCCTACCTGCACCAACGATTCAGCGGCGGCTGCACTGACTCGACCGTGTTGTTCGCCGAGACCACCGCCCGCGGGTCATGGTCGACGACATCGCGGCCTCGGTGCGGTTCACCACGGTCGCCGTGCTACTGAGACGGGGTCAAGATCGTCCGCAAATACCTGCACCCATTCCGGGCCACCATGCCCGTCCCTCAGTCGCCACGCCACCCTCCATCACCTCGGCGCGTGGTCACCTGGATCATGAGCAATCCCAGCGCAATTGACGCTGCAGACCAGAAACGGCTCGACGCGATCCTGGCCGCGAGTCCACCGCTGGCGGCTCTCGCCCGGCCACGTCGGCGCGTTCGCGAGGATCATTTCTGAGCTGCGCGGGCGAGAACTGGAGCGGTGGATGGCCATGGTCGAGGCCGACGACCAACCGGCCCTGCATTCGTTCGTCCGTGGCTTGCGCCGCGACCAGGACGCGGTCACCGCAGGTTTGACTCTGCCTTGGAACAGCGGCCCGGTCGAAGGACAAGTCAACCGGATCAAGATGCTCAAACGACAGATGTTCGGCCGCGCCAAAACCGACCTGCTCCGGAAGCGAATCCTGCTCAGCGACTGAGGAATCCGACCAGCCGGAATCACGGAAAGAGTGCCAGATCCAGTTTTCACGTGCCGTCGACAGGTCGGTCCGTCGCATCGATTCGAGTACCGCTGCTCTTGCTGAAGCGATGTCGAACTCGCTAGTTGGTTCGCGCCGCCGAACTTGCGCGGCGCAGTGACACTTGCGGGTGGGCGCGCGGACAAATTCGTTGGAGATCGAAGTGGGCTATCCTCAGTGTAGTTAGCAATTAGAACGTGTTCTTGTGCATGAGAACTGTTGTGTACCTTCGGCATCGGGAGTTGCTGAGGGACACGCTGTACGTAGGAGGGGCGTCATGAGCGTGGAAATCGCCGACATGCTGGCTCAGTCAAGGCGGCTGCTGGACTCGGTCATCTCGGAGATCGGTGAGCCTGATCTAGGGGTGGGAGACGTGGCACGGATCAGTCCGGGGGAGGACTGGGGCATCGATTTGCAGCGACGGTTGCGGGGCGCGCGTGAGGAAATCGTGGTCGCTATCTCCGATCCGATACAGCTGCAACGGCAGTATCCGGTCGGGGAACTAGTGATACGTGAGATGTTGGCGGTCGGGACTGAGGTGAAGCTGCTGATGTCGTCGAAGTATGCCGACAGCCGAGATCGGGAAGCGCTGCTGGCAGGCTGTCCGCTCAGTGATCTGATTCGTGTCACCTACTCCGATTTCCGCAACACGATGATCATCGACCGCCGAGTCGCGATCGTGTGGGCCAGAGTCGGTGAGGCAGCCGAGGCTTACGTCTTCACGGAGAACACTTTGATGGAAGCGATCCATCGGCTAATGACGCAGACCTGGTCGTCGGCTCTGTCGCTGCGCGACCATGCAGATCTACAGCACAAGGAATTCGATGCGACGGCGATCTCAGTGGTCAAGTGCTTGAACGCCGGTGTTACAGACGAGGTTGCGGCCCGCATGCTCTCGGTTTCTCTGCGCACCTACCGCCGCTATGTCGCGGACGTCATGGCAAGGCTGGAGGCGCCGACACGGTTTCAGCTCGGGGTACGTGCGGCTGAACTCGGCCTGCTCCGATGATCATTGCGAGATGCCTGTGGGCGTGCGAGGCGACGATCGGTCAAGACTGGAACACATCCACAGGTCGGTCTCGTCGGTGATGTCGTGCGGCCCCCGGCCGGCTGGTGCTAGGTAGTGCAGGCTCTCCGTGAGCAGGTCCAGAATCGGATCGTCGCCTAGGTCGAACTGTTAGGCACCGAATACGTTGGCGGCCAGGCGATGTGAGCGAACGCTCGTGAGTGTGCTTGGTTGAGATTCTCGACCGAGTGCTTGATGTGATCCTCGGAGCTAATCGCGATCAGACGAGACGTCTTCGTCAACGGCGGCAACAAGATTGGCAGGGGGTGGACGCGCCGGCGTCGAAACATGGCAGTTTGCGGCCGGTTTCATCTCTAGCCCAAGGCAGGACAGTGTTCTAGTGTTGCGTGAAGCTGCCGGGAAGGAGGACCCGAGATGCGTTTTTGGATTGCAGCACAAGAACTCTCATGATCCATTCAACCTTGTTGAGAATGCCGGTTCGGCCGCTTCCGTCGGGTCCTACTCAACGGGATGTCATCCGTTGCGCCGCTGCGGATGCTCGTAGTCTGGCTGGACCGAGGTCGCTCGCGCGCCGCCGGCTCGTGGGCGCGGTGTCCCGGGGGGCACCCTTTCAACACGATAGGTCCGATCTGTCCGCTGCATACCATCAGTTGCGCTGTGTGTCGCCCGGGGACTGTTCAACTGCGGAAATGCTGCAGTTGAACATGTGACATTTCAGACAATCGCATGCACGTGTGTATTAGCTGTGGGGAGGGTCGGAACCATTTCTGATAATTCTCTTCTTTCTGTTCGGCTTGGCCATTGCTTTGTCCGAGGGAAGTGTTCAAAGTTTGCTATTGCTCAAGCTTCGAGGCTGGAAGTACTGTCGATATGGTGGACAACTTGTAAGAGGAAAGCAGACGCGAAAGGTGAAAACTTTTGCTTTAGGTCCAGTTCGTCCGGCCGGCTCCGCGTTCTTTTTGAACTGCGGTCACTGGGAATCGGCTGCCGGAAATCTATTTGGTCAACTACGCGCCTGCAAAGCCTGTGATTCTATATCGGTATCGAGTTGGGAAGTTTTGAGTATGGCCAATATGATCGAAATATCTGAAGAAGCATCATGTGGGGCCGGATGGCGCGATGAGTTTCGAACGAAGCTCGATAGATGTGGATTTGTAATCATCGAGCCGGGGGATGCGAATGATGTGAAGTTTGATGAATTAATGTCGGAGCTTGGCGATCCGGTGGTCTACGGATTTGGTACCAAGCTGTCCCTCGAGCCGCAGGAAGGCTCCGATAATCTGCAGTTCACCACCCGTGGGATGCCGTTGCATGCCGATTCGACCTTCAACGCAGGGCCGGCTGTCAAATATATAGGTATGCAATGCGTGAGGGCACCCGAGGTGGGTGGCGAGACGCTGATTGCAAGCGCGGCCGCCTTCTTCGCAAATGCTCCGGCGGATCTGATCGATACAATGCAGAATATCGTCGTCGAGTATAGGAATCGTATCGACGGCTACTACAAGGACCGCTCGGTGGGCGACCACCCGCGCGTCGATCCAATTCAGGTCGATCCTGAAAGCGGTGAAAAGAGGATTGTCATGGGTTTTACCGATCCTGACGATCCCATGCGAACTCACGATGCGATGGTGGTCGGCTACAGCGCTGAGGAAAGCGCGAAGTTGCTGCGCAGAATTGAAGCGATGCTGCATCTTCCGAGCGTGCTGTACGCACACAAATGGCGAGTCGGCGAGATCGTGATTCTAGACAACACTCGGGTCCTGCACGGACGTGGCGCATTCCCGAATCAGGCTCGCAAGCTGATTCGGCTATCGGTTGGTTGAGGTTTTGGACCCTATGAACACATACCCCTCAGTTCTTTTGGATATCCGGAGCCGGCGCGCTGGGCTCCAGACTCGGGTCGGCACCGCTGTGGAGCCTACAGAGACGGGACGTCTCGTCATCGAGGAGTTCGGCCGCGGCTGGTCGCTGCCGTCCGGTGGTATCGATAGCTGCAGCGTGATCGAGTGGTCCGTTGAGCAGGTCGTCATTCGCACAAGCCGGCTGAATCCGACGACTCTCTATTACTGGGGCGCGCCTGGTGCCGGCCAGTATCTGATCGGAACAGATCGGGCTGAGCTAACCGCGCGAGCCATCACTTCCGTGGGTGTGGAAGTGGATCAAGCTGCGCAGATCCGGCGCTTCCGGAGAGCGATCCATGCGATCGCCGGAGGTCGGACGCTCGTGCTCTCGCGCAGTGCCGGCAGCGCCGGGATCGAGGTCGCTGAAACGGTGAGCCAGAGCTGGACGCCCTCGCCCATCACTGGCGAGACAGCGGTCGAAGCCGGGACCCGCCAGATCGAAGCTCTGCGCCGAGAGGTTATTGCGGCCGGTACGCCGCGACCTGTCACTGCGGTTGTGTCGGGTGGAGTGGATTCCGGGCTGGTCGCAGCGTTGGCGAAGCACGCCGGAATACTTGATCATCTTGCAAGCCTGGGTACCCCGTGGGGCGACGAATACGCTGCCGCAGAGGAACTCGGTGCGCATCTGAGTATGCCGGTTCGTCGTATTGCACTGTCGGAGAACGAGATTCTGCGAGCCCTTCCGGAAACAGTTCGCATGCTTGGTGAGCTGAACCGAGAGACCGTTGCTGCAGGAGTGAATCTCGTCGCTGTGTACCAGCAAGGACAGCTGCCCAAAGGCATTGTGCTGACCGGCGTCGGCGCCGATCTCATCAACTCCGGACACCGTGTCGAGGTAGGTCCGGTGGACGATTTGCGGAGTGCAGTGGCGGATCGCTTGGCGGAAGCGGCGTTGACCACGGAGCTTTCCGGGGTCGCGGCCGCCGCGCACGGATACGTCTTGCGCCATATGTATTGGAACCAGACCGTAATTCAGGCTGCTATAGACACGTCACCCGAGGTAATGCGTTATCGCGATCGTGAGAAAGGGCATATGCGGGCTGCGGCGGAGCTACTTCTGCCGGAGAACATCGCATGGCGTCGAAAGCAAGCGCTGCACCACGGCAGCGGTGTTGACAAGAATCTGGACGGCGCAATTGCGCGGTACATCGGCAGGGAGACGGTGGATGTCGAACGTTTCTACTGCCTGATCGAAGCAGAACTGGTGGGTGCGCTCATCGCCGCACCTGATGAGCCGATTGACTCGGACAAGTGCCTCGAGGCGGCGGTATCGGCATACACGGGCGAGAACCACTAATACCCAGGAGTTGCGTTATGAAGTCGATTGACATTGACAGTGTTGACGGGGTGCGCATCATCACCCTGGCGCACGAAAAGCCGACTAATCCGGTTGGAAAGAAGACTGCGGAGGCTTTCATGAAGGCCATCCGTGAAGCAGATGCTGACGATAGCGTCAAGGCTATTGTCGTCACAGGTGGTCGTGATCGTTGTTTCAGCGCTGGCGGCGACTTCAACGAAGCTCGGATGTTGTCGAGCGATGATGTAGTCAACGAAACCATCGACTGGTGCACTGACCTCTACCTCTCGGTCCTGGATACCAGCAAGCCGACGATTGCCGCCATTGACCGCCATGCAGTTGGTCTCGGATTCCAGTTGGCAATGATGTTCGACTGGAAAATGATGTCGACTCGTGCGGATCTCTTTATGCCAGAGTTGGAGCACGGGATCGGTGCATCCGTGGGAGCAACCATCATCGGGACGGCCTGTAGTTACGATGTCGCGCGTAACGTGGTCATGTCATGTCAAACGATTAGTCCAGATTCTGCTCTGCGCCTAGGCATGGTGGACGAGATCTGCGAGCCCGAGTTTCTTCTTGAACGAGCACTCATGCGTGCGAATCGCCTGGGGCGCTACCCGAAGATCGCTTTTTCGGCGACCAAGAAGGTTCTGACCAACCCAATGCGAGCAGCACTCGAGAATACTCGTGAACAATCCAAAGCGGTGCACCGTCAGGCATTCGGGGCGAAGGCGATGACCAAGCACTTCGACAACATTCTGGGAACGCGCAGCGATGAAGTCGTAAGCGCCACATGATGTTTTCGGGAAATCGCACTGATGTCGAAGAAACTGACATTCGTTCGCTGTACTCGGAATTTCGTGCCGCTGCGGTACGAATGCAAGACGCGCCGGCGGTGATCGGCTTCGACGGCGCGGTGGCATCGTACGGACGGTTGCTCGGGACGGCAGACGAGATCGCCGAAACACTCAGCCGCACTGCTCGAGTCGGTCAGGTTGCCGGTTTGGCGGTAGATGATCCGTTCACTTTCATCGCTACCTACTTCGCAGCGGCGAGGCTGGGTTTGGTGATCGTACTGTTGGACAGCAGATCGGCACCCGAGGACATCGATCGTTGGGCCAACAAGTTCGATCTGGATGTGCTGGTGCGCGATGGGAATGCGGGGAGCGGCTCCATCTCGGTCGGTGTGGTCGATGCCGCTGGTCGCGCTGCCAATGCTTATCTGCCGGATGACTTCGTCGTGCACTGCACATCAGGCTCGACCGGTGAGCCGAAGGGCATTGTGATGAGTCAGCGGGCCGTTATGTCGCGAGTTCGCTCATGGTCGCGCGAGGCCGGACTTATGCCCTCGGATGTGGTGCTGTGCGCCCTACCGTTGTGGCACGGTCACGGAATCGACATTCTGACCTTGCCCACCCTACTGAGTGGGGCCAAGGTTGTATTCGCGCGCGGTGCGCATCTGACTGCACGTGGGATGGCCCGAATGATCGACACACATTCGGTGACTGTCGTCAGTGTGCTGCCGGCGACGTATCAGATGCTCGTCACTGCAGACGGAGTGGATCAGTCGATGCTCGGTTCGCTCCGGCTCGCCCTCACCGGAAGCGCACCTGTCGCCGCTGAGACCCAGGTGCGCTTTTTGGAACGGTTCGGGTTACCGCTGCGGCAGGGGTATGGGCTCGGCGAGATCGGTCTCATCGCTTGGGATGCCGCATACGCTGGACCTGGCACGATCGGACTACCTGTATCAGATATCGACTGGCGACTTATACCGGTCGAAGCTGAAAGCGGCATGTCGCCGGTGTTCGAACTCCTGGTGCGAGGCCCGTCGATTGCCCGTGGGTATTACCGGGATTCGGCTGCGGAATCTGCGATGTTCGTGGACGGATGGCTCCGAACTCACGACCTTGTCGGCGTGCGTCCGGACAGCTGGCTCATTCGCGGACGAAAGTCGACTTTTATCAACGTCACCGGCAACAAAGTTGCGCCGATCGAAGTCGAGGCTGCGCTTCGAGGGTGTGCCGGTGTGACCGATTGTGCTGTCGTGGGGGTGCCCGACTGCGAAGGCGGTGAACAGGTTGCCGCACTGGTCGTCGCCGATCCAGGCTGCGACGCGGAATCTGTTCGGCGACAGCTGAGTTCGCGCCTTCTGCCGTACCAGCTGCCCCAGTTGTACACCTTTGCCGCCAGCCTGCCGCGAACAGCTGTCGGTAAGACCGACTACGACGCGGTGAAACGAATCGTTCGAGATATCGGGGTGGCGGCAAGATGACAGATTTGGTGAATATCGTCGACCGCGACGAGGCAATCACAAATGACCGGTCGCAAAGCATCGCGATCGAGTGGTGTGGCCGACGGTTGAGTTACGCGAATCTGGAAGCTGCAGTCTCGGCTCTGACCGATCGACTCGTGATGCTCGGCGCCGCCCGGGCGAGTGTGCTGGTCATGGGTCCATTGTGTCCCGCATACATCGTCGGGTTGTTGGCCACATGGCGAGCCGGGGCGGTTCTGGTACCCGTTGACGCCGGACTGACCGCAGGCCAGTACTCGTGGCTGGAACAACGCACCTGTCCCGCAGTGATCGTAAGTAGCGATGTCACCCCGGTGGACCAATACCGCTGGGCCACTGCTGGTACAGCAGAGGTCGTCCTCGACTCCGACACAGGTCAGGTCATAGTCGAGTCTGTCCCGGAAATTGGCTACCGCACACGTGAATTCCACGATCCGGACGCAAGTTACGTGATTCCTACGTCAGGTTCGACGGGGGAGCCTAAAGCCGTCGTGGGGAGTCGTCGCGGTTTGGAGGTCTTCCTGGCATGGTTTCAGCAAGAATTCGGGCTCACGGGTTCCGATCGTTGCTGTGCAGTGACCCGGGTAAATTTTGATCCGTCACTACGTGAGCTGCTCGGCGTACTAGGTGTAGGCGGCACGCTCTCCCTGCCCTCTGTCGACGCGCAGTTGGACTTGTCGGCTATGGCCGACCACCTGATCGACGGCAACCCGACGATCGTCTTCCTGGTGCCGTCCATAGCGACTCGTCTGGCGCGAGAGCCGCGCCTCGCCGCGCCTCCGCTGGCCGAGCTCCGCCTGATCTTCTTTGCAGGTGAGGTACTCAGCCGGCGGGTGGTAGAGCAGTGGGCAGCTATTGCACAGAACGCAGAGATCGTAAATCTGTACGGCCAAACGGAGGCGACGCTCGCCCAGCTGTATCGGCGTAACGTGCAGCAGTTCGTTCGCGACGAGGCGGCCGCGATACCGGTCGGCAATCCCCGCCCCGGCGTCGAGGTGACTGTCGCTGACGACGATGGCCTCGGAATCGGCGAGGTGCTCTTAAGTGTGGATGCTTCCGCACTGGGGGTCCTGGACGCTGCGTCCTGGGACGATTCCGGCGTTCACCCAACAATTCCGATTCCGGCTCCGCTCCCGACTGGTGATCTCGGATATTGGAGCAGCGACGGTGAATTGGTGATTATTGGCCGTTCGGGCAACGAAATCAAGTTCGGTGGTCGACGAGTTTCCTTTTCCCGCTTGATCGATGCCGTCGAAGCCCTGCCTGAAGTGCGGCAGTGTGTGGTAGTCGAGCACGAGGGTCCGCAGGTTTTCGTCTCGACCGACCATTCGGATGGTGTCGCAGGCGAGCTGATACAGAAGATCCACGGCATCGGCGCTGGTTTGGAACTTCCGCGGTTCAGGTTGCATCTGCGTCAGGAGCTACCTATTTTGCGCAGCGGCAAGATAGACCGGCGAGAACTGCTTGAGTCCATCGATCGAATCGCTGCCGATACCGGAGCTGAAGACGGGCCGGCCGCCGTCGGGCAAGCCGAGATCGAGCAAATGCTGCGCGGACTCCTAGGGCTCGATGCTGGCGCGATCGGTCTCGTAGATTCCGGTATCACCTCATTGGACATGCTCGAGGCCGTTGCGAGGATCAATCGCAGCTATGGGATTCGACTGACGATCCAGGAGTGCTTCGGGCTCCGGGATGTGCCTTCAGTTGCCCGCGAGATCGATAAGCGAGGACGGGTGAACGAAGGCTCGGTCACCGCCGAGTCTGCATGTGTGCCGGCTGCCGAGACCGCAGGCGTCTATCCCTTGTCGACCCGCCAGTCGGCCTATATATGGGCGTGCATGTCCGGCGGTAATGCGAACTGGTGCAACCTTTCTCGTGAGATCAAGTTCGAGCACCGCTGGTCCCGCGCAGCTGTCGAGAGTGCGATGCGCACATTGCTCATGCGGCACGATACGCTCGGGCTTGCGCTGAGCGCTGATTGGCAGAGCCAAACCTATACGCCACCAACAGAATTGACCTGTCCGGTGCGTATCGTCGATACGGGCGTCGCTACGGCATCGGACGCGTTTCGTGCGGGCGTACAGTCTGCGCGTACCGCACTGGTGGCCGAATTGATAGATCCCACGGCGCCGCCGCCGATGCGAGCCGTGCTTGTAGGGGGGACCGACGGCTCTTCGGTCGTCCTGGTTGCGCACCACTTATTTGTAGACGGGCTCGGCATGGATGTGCTGGCCGGTGAGCTGCATGCCGCACTCACCGGGCAGGTACTCGATCCGGTCGAGAATCAGGGCTCCTACCGCGATTACTGTGTCGCAACGGCCCGCTCGGTGCAGCCTGGTGCTGCGGCCGCTTACTGGCGGAATCTCCTCGACGGTGTCACTCAAGTCCGGCTGCCCGAAACCTCCGATGGTGAGGGGGCATCAGGTGAATTGAAGTCATTGCCCCTCGGTGCGCTCTGCGCGCGTGGCGTGCATCGGCTCGCGCAGGAGATGGGCGTTTCCGCCTTCACCGTTGTTCTAGCGGCATTCGAAATGGCGGTCGGAGGCATGTTCGGATTCGAGCGGCTGCCGGTCATCGTCGCCGGCCAAAACCGTGCGAACCTCGGCGCGGCGGCAGTCGGTATGTTCACGACCACGCTGATCGTCCGAGGAACTGCTTCGGACTCGTTGCGGCAGAACATCTCTGCGATCGCGAGTCAGCTGGCCTCAGGTGCGGAGCACGGCGACTGGGAGTTCGACCAGCGCGTTGCCGACCTCGGTCTGATCGACACCGACTGCTTTCCGCTCTCCACGGTTCTTTTCAATCAGCACCCCATGCCGCGAAATCTGCGGGCGCGCGATCTCGGGTCCTGGCTCCCGCGGTCGCTGGGACGTTCGTTGCGCTACCAGTTGCAGGGAGAGCTTCAGATGTCCGGACCAGAAATGGTCATGACCTATTACTACCGCAAGGGGATAGCAGGCACCGACGTGATCGATCGTGTGCACAGCAATCTCATGCGGATTATCCGTATGGGGCAGGAGCCGACCCATGACTGAATATTCGATGGCCACAATGCCTTCCGGCATCTCACTCAGTCCAATTCAACGGGCCTACCTAGTCGGAGACCAGGACGGACTGGAACTGCGCAGCCCGGCTCGATACTATCTGGCCTGCGATGTGGACGTGTCCTGTGTGGGCGACATCCAGCGGCGGCTCGACCACCTGGTGGGCGAAAACCCGATACTGCGCATGTATGTCGGGAACGATCTGACGCCGACTCCTGTGGCCGGAGAGTCGACCATCCCGATCGCTGTACTGGAGGCGACGAGACGGACCTTTGACACGATAGATAGGGCCGTCGTCGACGAATTCCGTTCGGATGCACTCGAATTCGATGGCTGGCCGCAGATGCGGATTTCTGTGGTGCGTTCGTCGGAGAGAGCGCGAGTCCATCTGGTCTATGCCATGTGGCTGATGGACGGCACATCACTAGCACGCTTCCTGGAGGGGCTTTTCTCGCCGGATGCCGAAGATAGCGCTGGCTGCGCGGCTACGGACGAGGTAAGCAGCCGACAACGAGATCGTGACGAAAAATACTGGCGCGCTGTGGCATCGACACTGCCGGAAGCCGCCGAACTGCCGCTGCCACCGGGCTGGCGGCAATCCAGCCGCGCGGTCTCGCATAAGACGCTGCAAATCGACATGGCGTCTGCTGATGCGCTGGTAAAGAGGGGACGTGAACATGGGCTGACCGTTCCGATGATCCTTCTCGCGGTGTACGGGATCCTCCTGGGCTCAGTGGGAGGAGGCAGGTCTCACACGGTCACGATCGTGCAGTCCCAGCGCCATCGCCAGAACATCGGCAGCGCGATCGGAAACTTCGGCAGTACCGTTCCGCTAGCCATCCCCGCGCTCGAGGGGCGTGATTTCGTCGCGCTCGCGCGTGAAGTGCAGGGACGTTTCCTGGAACAGTCGTTCCATCCTTCGCTCAGCGGAATCGAGATCGCGATACTGGCGGACCCGTCCGGTAGCCGGCGACGATTGGCGTACCCGTTCGCGTTCACAGCGGTGGAACTGGACAGCAAGCGCGAGGCCGCGATCGGTGTGCGTCGCGACTGGGACAGCATTCAGATGCGAGTGCCTCAGGTATTGCTGGATCACCAGGTCGGAATCGATACCGATGGCAGTATTCGCTTGGGGTTCGACTGGCGAACAGAGGCATTCGACGAAGGATTCATCAGCGACTTTATCGAGCAGTACGCTCGGGCCGTTGCACAGTTGGCAACCGACGGAGATGCCTGGATCCGCTCGAACGACCGTGCACCTTCGGCGCCTATAGGCACGAGGTCAGTGGTCCCAGGAACTGCAACTCTGCATCAGCGAGTGATGGAAATGGTTGCGCGGATGCCCGATGCGCCGGCTGTCCGTGACGACGACGGCGTGCTCACCTACGCCATGCTGGCCGACGCCGCAGCGAATGTGGCCGAACGACTGGTGACCGGTGGCGCCGCCGTAGGCGACCACGTTGGGGTCCACATGCCGCGCGGCCGCGGGCAGGTGGTGGCCATCCTGGGCGCTCTGCTCGCCGGCTGTGTGTTCATCCCACTGGATCGCGGGTTGCCCAACGGTCGCCTCGACAGAATAACGCGTCAATCCGGCCTTCGATTCGCCGTGACCGACGGCGAAGGGAGTGTCGTCGACCACTGGCGCCGCCGCGGTGTTCGTCCCATCGCGATTCCAACTTCCGTGCCCCCTCGGTGGCGGCGCCAGGCGCCACACCGCGCTTCGCCCGACGTGGCATATGTGATCTTCACGTCGGGGTCCACCGGTGAGCCGAAAGGTGTTGTCATCAGGCATGCTGCGGTGCTCAATACGCTGGACGCCGTCAACGACCTGATCGGACTCGATACGGCAGACAGTGTGCTGTCGGTGTCCTCCATCGGCTTCGATCTGTCGGTGTACGACCTGTTCGGTCCGCTGCTGGTCGGTGCCACCGTGGTGCTGTTGTCCGAGGACACCGCCCGAACACCCGCAGCTTGGACGCGGTCGATCACCGAACATGCAGTGACGGTGTGGAATTCCGCCCCTGCCCTCGCTGCGCTGCTCTCGGAGGAGGGTGCGGCACTACCTTCCCTGCGTGCATTCATGCTCAGTGGCGACTGGATTCCACTGAGACTGCCTGGGGCGCTGCAACGGGTGTCTTCGGACGCGGAAGTGATCAGTCTCGGTGGCGCCACGGAAGGCTCGATCTGGTCCATATTTCACCGCATCAGTCCTTTGGACTGCACCGGTCGGTCGATTCCGTATGGGAAACCTCTATCCAGCCAAGATATTCTCGTGCTGGACGTGCAGCGTCGAGTGTGCCCGGACTGGCACATCGGCGAGATCTACATCGCGGGGGCGGGAGTCGCCGAGGGCTATCTGAACGACCCGGAAAAAACTGCCGCCGCGTTCATCGATGACCCCGAGCACGGGTGGATCTACAAGACCGGTGACCGCGGTCGTCGCGGCCGGGACGGTGTCATCGAGTTCCTCGGCCGTGTCGATAACCAGGTAAAGGTCAACGGCTACCGGGTCGAACTGGGCGAAATCGAGTCGCTGCTCAACACACTGGAATACATACGCCACAGCGCGGCTTGTGTGGCTGACGACGGCGGTGGCGTCATCGCCTGCGTGATCCTGTCGTCAGACGCCCCGACAACGTGGCGCGAGAAATGCATGACCGTGCTGCGGAACGAATTGCCTTCGTACATGGTCCCGTACGCACTCGTCGAGATCGACGAGATCCCGCTGACGAGCAATGGGAAGGTCGATCAGCGTCGATTGCGCGCGGCCGCACCGGCGGTCAACGCCGTCGCGGTGTCGTCCACTCCCCGCAAAAGTGGGATCCACGTCCAGGAGGTAGCAGCCTGCTGGACGGAGATCGTTGGGCACGCCCCGGGCGCGGAGGGCTTCTTCGACTCTGGAGGCAGCTCTCTGGACGCCATCCGGCTGCTGTCCCTACTTCGGAGCAGATCGGGATACGAGGTCCCGTTCGGGTGGTTCGTCACTGATCCGACGGTGACGGGGCTCGCGACGATGTGCGCGAACATGCGGCCGGCCGAGAGTTCGGCAGTATGGAGCTTCGTCCCCAGACGGGTAGCGAGCCCACGTGGCCGGGTGATCTTCTTCCCTCCAGTGGGTGGCGGTATCGCGTGCTATTCCAGGCTGATCCGAAGTCTGGCTGGAGATCTTGACGTTCACGTGCTCGGTCTCGACCGCCCGTTGGACATGTCTCCGAATGTCGATCCGACGTTGGCGGATCTCGCAGAACACTGCCTGCAGCAACTCGAAACGACGGTCGCAAACTCGGATGTGCCCTGTGTGTTCGTCGGCTGGTCATTCGGCGGTGCACTCGCCGTCGAGGCCGCACGGTCGGCGCCGCACCCGGTGGCCAGGGTCGTCGTGATTGATACCCCGGTATCGAAGACCTCCCGCCAGTGCGCAGATACCGAATCGGCGATGCTCGCCGGATTCATCAGCGATATCAGGCAAGCCGGTGGCGTGGTCGTGTCCGCAGCAGACGTGAGCGCCGATCCTGCCTTGCGGAGCAGGTTCGAGGTGTATCAGCAAAACATGCTGTTACTGCGGGACTGGCAGGCCCGCCCAACAGCAGTACCGCTTGTGGAACTCCGAGCCGCAGTTGGACCGGCGGAGGCGCATCTGTGGGCGTGGCAAGCGATTTCAGGCACCATGCACAGCATCGTGTTGAGCGGCGGACATTTCGATGTGTTCGAGAAAGACAACGCGCAGCGCGTGCGAAACGAGATCGAAGGTGGATTTCTGTGAACGAATCGACGGTATGTGAGGCAATCGCCGGCGAGCTGAGTACCCGCGGCTACCAACTTGATCCAGAGGAGTACAGGACAGATCTGATCAGTGCCGGAGTTAATTCCGTGAACTTGGTACGGGTCCTCACTGCCCTCGAGGAACTATTCGATATCGAATTCGAGGCTGCGGGATTCTTCGCGGAACCGGTGACGGTGGAACGCCTCGCAGCCGAGATCATCGAACACGCGGCGCGGAACGTGACGAGATGACAATGACTCAGCCTCAACAAGATTGGGCGCTAGTGGGCCGGGCGAGTGATATCGCGACGCTGGCCGGCCGGCATGCGGACAAGGCTGAAGCGGCGCGAACACCCGACCCGGTTGTCGCAGCCGCGGTTGTTGCAGCCGGCTTCGCGCGCCACTTCGTGCCGCAGCAGTTCGGTGGTTCCACCGGTACTTTCGCGGAGCTGAAGCAGGCCGCTACCACCATCGGCGCGGAATGCCCGGCAACCGCATGGTGCGCCGTACTGGCCGCGCTCATGGCTCGGGCTGCGGGGGCATTGCCAGCAGAGGGGCAAGCTCTGCTGTGGGCGGGAGGCCCGGATGTTCTCATTGCCGGTGGTGTGACACCCAGGGGAACAGCGACTGCTGTCGACGGCGGTTGGTTGTTGTCCGGTGCCTGGCCGACGGTTTCGGGATCGGAAGGTGCCGATTGGGTGCTGCTCGCGGCCGCCGTACATGTGGCCGGCGGCCGTGCCGACCGGGTATGTCTGGTGCCGCGGTCGGCAGTTCGGATCGAAAGGTCCTGGGACAGCATCGGAATGCAGGGCACCGGCAGCCACACCGTAGTTGTCGATCAGGTTTTCGTGCCGGGCGAGATGACCTTCTCATCCAGTCTCCTCGGCGAGATCGATTCTGCGCCTGTAGGTCCGGATGGACGCGCGGTGCCGCTTCTCGCTGTCAACACCCTCATCTTCTGCTTACCGATGCTCGGCGCCGCTCACGGAGCGCTGCGCCAATGGCAGCGGTTGATCGGGGCGAAGATGAGCGGACGCCACGTCGAGAATGACCCGGCCCTCGCTCACTATGCCGCGGTATTTGCCCGCAGCTCCAGCGAGATAGACACGGCCGGGCTGATTCTCGATCGGGTTGTGATGGTCGCCGACTCGGCCGCGATCGTAGGGCGTACAGAAGTGGCGAGAAACCAGCGCGATTGCGCCTTCGCCGCAGGCTTGTTGGTTGATGCGGTGGATCGGCTCTTTCGAGCGTCCGGAACAAGTGGACACAGCGCCGGCGTCGCACTGCAGCGCTTCTGGCGCGACATTCATACCGCAGGGGCACACGCCGCATTGCAATTTGATACAGCAGCGGCAGCATACGCGCGAGAAGGTCTGACCGCGATCGTCTGAGCGCGGCTTCCTGAGTCACCAATAAGTGAAGGGAACTGGATATGGATTCGATCACGGACATGCGGCGCTTGACCGAAGACGCGCGGTGTGGTCGCGGGTTGTCGTCACCGTACCGAGAGAAATTGGAACGCTACGGATTTGTCGTACTTGAGCCTGACGGCGAGGAATCGCTTTCGCTCGAGGATATTATGGCACCTCTCGGCGAGCCGGTGGGATACCAATATGGCACGAAACTGATTCAAGAGCAGCGGGCGGAAACCGACAACTCTCAGTTTCGGACAGGTGCAATACCGATGCACGTCGACGCCTTCTTGAACGCTACAGGAGTTCGATACATCGGAACGGAATGCCTCGAAGCTCCGTATGACGGGGGTGAGACTTTGATCGCGGCAAGCGAGGCATTTTTCGGGGCCGCACCCGAGGATCTCGTAGCCACACTGCGAGGGATCGAGATCGAATACTGGGCGAACGTATCGGGCTTCTACGTGGACCGTCCGGAAGGTAATCCAATAATCGCTCCGATACAGGTGGACCCGGTAACCGGTCGTGATTCACTTTGCGTCGGAGTCGCCTATCCGGAAGACCCGACCCGCAACTTCAGCGCAGCGGTCGTCGGGTACACAAAAGAACAGAACCTCGAACTATTCGAGAAGCTCGCCGGTGTATTGAGTCAGCCGCAGATCACGTATGTACACAAGTGGAAGGTGGGCCAGGTTCTGATCATGGACAACCTGCGGGTCTTGCATGGGCGAGCCGAGTATCCTGCTGATTCGCCCAGAAAGATGCTGAGGATCTCGGTCGCATGAGCTCGCTCCTTTAAATACCCATTGTCCTGAACCGAATTCGGAGTGACTGTGCCAAACACTGCCGCGTCGTCAGAAAATCAGGTCGTCCAGAATCCTCTCAGTGTTCGTCCAGGTCTTGTATTGACGGCTCTCCTCATATGTCAGTTGATGATTGTTCTCGACGTCACTGTGATGAACGTGGCGCTGCCGCGAATAAAGTCTGACCTGCACTTCAGTGCGACTGGCCTGGCCTGGGTCATCGATGCGTACACCCTGGTGTTCGGCGGGCTGTTGCTACTGGGCGGCCGTGCAGGTGACATGCTCGGCCGTCGCCGGATCTTTATCGCGGGCATCGCGCTGTTCACTCTGGCCTCACTGCTCGGCGGTCTGGCGCCTGCGGCCGGCTGGCTGGTCGTCGCCCGCGTCGCGCAAGGCGCCGGTGCCGCTATGGCCGGGCCGAATGCGCTGGCGCTACTCACCACGATCTTCACCGAACCGAAAGCTCGGCTGCGAGCATTGGCGCTCTACTCGGGCATGGCCGGCGCCGGGTTTGCGATCGGCCTGATTGTTGGAGGCTTCCTCACCGAATGGTTTACCTGGCGATCGGTGCTCTTCATCAACGTTCCGCTTGGCGTGCTGGTCCTTTTCGTTGCTTTGCGCTACATGCCTGTCGTGGCGCGGCAGCCGGGGCGGCTGGACCTGCCGGGGGCGGTAACCTCAACTGCCGGGGTCGCCGCACTCGTTTACGGCTTTGTTAGTGCCGGCTCACACGGCTGGAACGATGCAGTGACCGACGTCTCGCTAATCATCGGTTCGGTGATGATCGTGGCGTTCGTCGTGATCGAGCTGCGTTCGGAGGCTCCGCTGCTGCAGCTTCGCTTGTTTGCCGATCGCAATCGCGGTGTTGCCTACTTCAACCTGTTCGTCGGATACATGGGGAGCATGTCGATGTTCTTCTTCCTGACCCTGTACATGCAGGACGTACGTGGAATGGGGCCACTGACAACAGGTCTCGCCTTTCTACCAACTGCCGTACTGATGTTCGCGCTGATCCGGCTGATCCCATGGCTACTACCCAAGTTCGGGCCGAAGCCGATGACGATGATCGGCTCGCTGTTCCTGATCGCGGGGCTGGTGCTGCCGACTCAATTGTCTACGGACACAGCCTATTTTCCGCTTGTGTTCATCGTGGCCGTACTGATGGGATGTGGTACGGCCTTGGCATTGATGCCGCTCGGCGTGATCATCATGACGAGTGTGCCGTCGAGTTCAGCAGGCGTGGCGGGCGGGGCTCTGCAGACAATTCAGCAGACCGGCGCAGCGTTGGGCCTTGCGATCTTGGTGACCGTCTTCGGTGCCTCTGAGCAGGGTGCGGTTGGTCCACCGGACCAGGTTCTGGTCAGCGGCATCACTGCGGCCTTCGCGGCGGCTGCTGTCATGGGGGTACTGAATTTCTTGGGAACGTTCGCGTTCCGGCGGGTGTAACCGCAAAGTTGACCGAAGTTCGATGCTGTAATGGAGCGCGTTTGCTTTCGCGGCTACGCAAATCGCTGCAGCAAGTAGAGCAAGCGAGTAAAAATGCATGGTTTCGACTGCGGTGTAACTGCGGGGACTGAAAGTGTCGGCTGCGGTGAAGACGTATTAACAGAAATCGACAGGCTTATCTCGAATTCGCCTGTGAAGATTGCAACTGGATTGCTGAGAGATGCAGATTCTCCTAGACTGGATGGGGAGGATATCGACCATATCGCCGCGTTGGCCGAAACGGACACAGCGTTACCGCCGATCATCGTTCACCGCCGGTCGATGCGTGTTATCGATGGAATGCATCGCTTACGAGCAGCCGAGATACGCGGGAGCGAAGAGATTGAAGTGATATTTTTCGACGGAACTGAATCCGACGCATTCGCGATCGCAGTTCGAACGAATGTGAGTCACGGACTACCGCTATCGACAGCAGACCGCCGGGCGGCGGCGATTCGGCTGCTCGAAATGTATCCGGACAGATCCGACCGTTCGATTGCAGTTCTTGCGGGGTTAGCGGCCAAGACGGTAGCTTCGATTCGTCACGCATCTGTTATTTCTGTTGCGGACCTGAAGGGCCGAATAGGCCGGGATGGCAAGACGAGGCCAGTGAACAGTGAGGACGGGCGTCGGCGGGCGAGTGAGCTGATCAAAGAGAAGCCACATGCATCGCTACGCGAGATCGCAAAGGCAGCAGGTATATCTCCGGCAACGGCTGGTGACGTTCGTGCGCGTTTAGCCCGCGGGGAAAATCCGGTACCTGACAAAGTTAAACAGGCGAGGCGGCCGGCAGAAGGTTCTACTGATCGATGTCAGGCGACTGATGATCTGCTTCGTGCACTGCAAAGAGACCCGTCATTGCGTCTTACTGATTCAGGCCGGGCCCTGTTGCGGTTGATGAATTCTGAACGGACGTTGACGCGCGAATGGGAACAATCAAATTCCAATGTACCGCCACACTGCGTAGAACTCGTTGCTCGAATCGCGCGAGAGTTTGCGTCGTGCTGGACTGATCTCGCTGATTCGCTGATAGCTCGTAATCACACGACCGTAGCGTAGGGATAATAGTGACTACAAACAGCATTCATCGCTTGACCGAGGACTTCTACCAGAACCCGCAGGCGACCTATAAACTGCTGAACGAGCATGGCTCGGTTCATCACGTCGAACTACCTAACGGAATGCGTGCATGGTTGGTCACCGGTTTCGAACTGGCCAAGAAGGTCCTTACGGATCCGACCATCAGCAAGGATCTCTATGGCCCAGCTGGTGAAATGGCCCAGGCTGACGCGAATGTCGCACTTCGGCTGGACCCACCCGTGAATGACAACTTGGTCTACGCTGATCCGCCCCGTCACACCCGGCTGCGCAAGATTGCGATGAAAGCGCTTTCGGGTAAGGCCATTCGTGATTTTACTCCACGGATTTCCGAGATCGCGGAATCACTCCTTCAATCAATCGATATTGATGGAACGGATTCCATCGATCTGCTCAGCGCCTACGCGTATCCCTTCACGATCACAGCCGTCTGTGAACTCATCGGAATCGACTCAGACGATCGTGCCGAATTCCAGGGCTGGCTGCAAACGCAGCTTTCCGCCGCAGAAGTGGCTGACAAGTATATCGCTGCGGCGAATTTCGAAACTTATGTGTATCGCCTCATGGGGAAACGCGACGGGAGGGCGGCAACGGATTTCTTGTCGGAATTGATGAGCCCCGCAGATGACGGGGAACAGCTTGAAAAGCGTGAACTCGTGGCTATGGTTAATGCATTCCTTCTTGGCGGTCAGGAGACGACGGCTGCGCTTATAGGAAACTCCGTGTTGGCTATGCTACGCCGACCCGAACTGATGGATGAGCTGAGGGAAAGTCCGGATCTTGTTGCGCCATTTATTGAGGAGATGCTCAGGCACGAAAGTTCGGGTAATGTTTCGCCACCGCGTTTCACGACCGAGCCGATCCGGCTCGGCGATAAGATCATAGACGCAGGGCAAGTTATTGTCGTTTCGCTGGCCAGCGCTAATCGTGATCTGGCGCAATTCAGCAGGCCGGATGAAATGGATCCACATCGGCTGGATAATCGGCACATTGCGTTCGGATACGGAATTCATCGCTGTGTCGGCTCGGCCCTTGCGAGAATGGAAGCCAAAACGGCAGTCTCATGTTTGTTGGCTCACTATTCGAAGATTTCTCTCGATGTTGATATTGACAGCCTTCGCTGGCAGTCAAGCTCTATCACCCACGGCCTGATGTCACTGCCTGTCCGAGTGACTCGCCGGCCTTAGGTTCGGCTTCAGACATCAAGGCGTCGTCATTTATACAGTCACTTGAGTCAATGTGAAGGTCCTGAAGGAATGCAGCTAACTGTAGATCAAATCGGTAGTTATGAGGAGAGCGGATTTCTCGTCCTGGAATCAGTGCTTAGTCCGAGCGAAGTGGATGTATTGCTCGAAGCAATGGTGCGAGATAGCGGGAATGATGGCCCATATCGACTCATGTCTGATGATTCGAACGAATTGTCGACACTCTACGCCTCGCATCAGCGCGTGGGCGAATTTGCCGAGCTCGTTCGAACCCCACGGCTTCTATGTCCTGCTCAGACAATCCTGGGTGGAGACGTCTATGTGTATCAATTTAAGATCAACGTGAAATCCGCATTTGGGAAAGAAAAAGTGGCCTGGCATCAGGACTACACTGCTTGGAAAATTGCGGACGAACTTCCGAATTCCCGTCTGATCAATGTGGCCCTGCTATTGGATGAGGCAACGGAATTCAACGGACCGCTCATTTTTGTGCCCGGATCGCATAAGGTCGGCAATTTGAGAGAAAATCGCGACCACTCGCCTTCGTCAGCGAAGCATCTTGATCCAGAAGATATCGCTCTGCGTCCGCAGAATATTACGCATCTCATAGATGAATGCGGTATGAAGAGCGTGCAGGCGCCGGTCGGTTCACTGGTTCTCTTTTCGCCGGAAATTATTCACGGATCGGCGCCAAATATGTCTCCGGCGCCGCGACGGTTACTTATCGCGACATATAATAGCTGTTCGAATCTTCCGCGAGTTGCGGAGCCGCGACCTAGTTATCTGGTTGGCGATGATTCAACACCGCTGAAACCGCAAGACAAAGAATTTGAGCGGTTGGATGAGCGTCTTCCCGTCGGGAGTAGCAAATGAATTCTAGAGCGAAGGCAGTCGTTCTCGAGGAGTTCGGCCGTAAGCCATTGCTTCGTGAGTTCGCCGTCCCCCGGCCTGGCACCGGGGAGATTGTCGTGGCATGCACGTACGGCGGTGTTTGCGGCACGGACCTGCATCTTCAGCAAGGGCATCTGCCGATCCCGGTGCCATTGGTACTCGGGCACGAAGGGCTGGGCACCGTCGCAGAATTGGGTGACGGGGTACACGAGGACAGTCTCGGCGAACCGATCGCCGTCGGCGACCGCGTCATGTGGGCCTCCTCGATTTCATGCGGTCAGTGCGTTCCCTGCAGGCAGCACAGAGAGCCTACGCTCTGCGAACATCGGCTCACCTACGGAGTGAATCGGCCCATCTCTGACGCGGTTCCACTCGCCGGCGCATGGGCGGAGTGCATATTGCTACATCCCGGCGCCACCATTGTGAAGATTCCGAGCGCAGTCGATGACCTCGCTGCGATGTCCTTCGCCTGTGCTGGCCCCACCATGGTTCATGCGCTCTACGAACGTCGGCCGGTACGACTGGGCGAGACGGTCGTGGTGCAAGGCAGCGGCCCGGTCGGACTTGCTGCGGCCGCTTTTGCGCAACTCTCCGGCGCAAAGTCGGTCGTCATCGTCGGTGGACCAGATGAGCGCCTCGACAAGGCGAAAGAATGCGGAATCGGTGACTTCCACGTAAACATAGTCGACCAGAATTCCGATACTGCTATCCAGCAGGCCAGAGACCTCTTGCCCAGTTCGGGTGCGGATCTTGTAATCGAGTGCACTGGTTCGCCGTTGGCGATTCAGCAAGGAATCGGCTTCGCCCGCCGCGGCGGTTCATACCTGATAGTCGGCCAATACACCGATGCCGGACCGACGACAATCAACCCGCATCATATTGTGCGGCAGCAACTCGATGTGATCGGGTCTTGGGCCTTTTCTGGAGCGCATCTGGTCGAGTACGTTCGTATGCTGCCAGCTTTGACATCTCGGTTCGATCTGGCCGGTCTGGTCACATCTTTCCCGCTTTCTGACTACGCCGATGCGCTGACAGCGGTCCAGAGCGGAAAGGCTCTCAAGGCAGTCTTGGCGACCGGTCCCGAGTTTGACTGAGCGGATGCGGAGTCCGCAGGCGGTTGTCGGAGTAGCAGTCGAGAATAATAGATCTCTGCACTGCACGAATGGGGATGACAAAGAATATGTTCACAAGACTTGATCATGTCGGAATAGCGTGCACGGACCTGGATGAATCCATTCGCTTCTATCGCGCGGTCTACGGGCTGGAGGTCTGCCACCGCGAGAAGAACGACGATCAAGGCGTCGTCGAGGCGATGCTACGACTGAACGGTTCCGACGATGGCGGAGCTACCTACCTCCAATTGCTTGCACCCACGCGTGCGGATTCGCCGGTCAGCAAATTTCTGAGGAGCCGCGGTGAGGGAGTCCATCACATCGCCTTCGGTTGCCCGGATGTGGATCAGGCCTCGGTCTCGCTTCAAGCGAAAGGGATGAACGTGCTGTTCACGCCGCCACGTTACGCATCGATGGGTTCGCGAGCCACGTTTCTTCATCCCCGAGAGTGCGGCGGTGTGCTTGTCGAAATCGTGACTTCTGCTGGTTCGGCCAGCGTGTAGTGATACTTGCCGGCTCAGGTTGGCAATGAGGAAGGATGAAAATGGACGAGCTGTCCGAAGCCGTAGTGTCCGGAGCATCGCCTGAAGTGCTCGACCGCATCCCGGTTCCGTCGGAGTACACAGCGGCGCATTTACGGGTCGAGGACGTGAATATGTTCTCCGATGTCATGGACAAGGATGTCCGTAAGTCGATCCATATCGGGCAGGTGCCAATGCCGGAGCTCGCCCCGGACGAGGTTTTGATCGCCGTCATGGCCTCGGCCATGAATTACAACACGGTGTGGTCGGCCACGTTCGAGCCGATGCCTACCTTCAATTTCCTGCGCTATTACGGAAAACAGGGTGGCTGGGCGGCGCGACACGATCAGCCCTATCACGTTCTCGGGTCTGATGCGTCGGGTGTCGTTGTGCGGGTGGGCAATGGTGTACGTAATTGGAAGGTCGGCGACCATGTTGTTGTAGCAACGGCGCATGTCGATGACCAGGAACCGCTCACTCACAGCGACGGCATGATGGGAGCCGAGCAGCGTGCCTGGGGATTCGAAACCAACTTCGGCGGGTTGGCCGATTATGCGATTGCGCGAGCAAGTCAGCTGTTACCGAAGGCTGCTCATCTGAGCTGGGAGGAAGCGGCCTGCAACCCGCTCTGCGCCGGCACGGCGTATCGGATGCTGATCAGCGAACATGGCGCGAACATGCGACAGGGCGACGTGGTTCTCGTCTGGGGAGCAGCCGGTGGCCTCGGTGGCTACGCCGTTCAGTTTGTGCGAAATGGCGGCGGTATTCCGGTCGGGATTGTCAGCTCAGACAAGAAAGCGGAGATTGCGCGCAATCTTGGCTGTGAGCTGGTGATCGACAGGCGGGAGATCGGCGAGATCTCTGCCGATCCGGATGCCACCCTGAAAGCTGGTAGAAGATTGGGAAATATCATCAGGAAGGAGATCGGCGAGGATCCCAACATTGTATTCGAGCACGTCGGTCGCGATACGTTCGGAATATCGGTACTTGTTGCGAGGCGTGGCGGAACTATTGTCACATGCGGGTCGAGTACCGGATACTCGCACAACTTCGACAATCGCTACTTGTGGATGCGCATGAAGAAGATCATCGGGAGCCACGGCGCAAATTTGTATGAACAGTGGCAGACGAATCGTCTCATCCAGCGGGGGCGCGTAGTACCGATGCTGTCTGATGTGTATCCACTGCAAATGTCCGGTGAGGCCGCGCGCGCTATTCAGAAAAATGAGCACATCGGCAAGGTGGGTGTTCTCTGCATGGCGCCGACCGCCGGCCTCGGCGTCACAGACTCTGATCTGCGTGCGCGGGTCGGCGAAGACCGGCTCTCCCCTCTGAGAGCAGATTAGAAAGGCTCCCAGGAATGGGTCACTACAAGAGCAACGTTCGCGACCTCGAGTTCAATCTGTTCGAGGTCCTCGGTCTCGGTTTCATCCTGGAGTCCGGTGCATTCGGCGACTTGGACGTCGAGACCGTGAAGGAGATGATCAACGAGGTCAGCCGTCTGGCCGAGGGTCCGCTGGGTGAGTCGTTCGCCGACGCCGACCGCAACCCGCCGGTGTTCGACCCTCAGACCTACTCCGTTACCCTCCCCGGTTCGTTCCAGAAGAGCTACCGCACGCTGCTGGAGGGCGGCTGGGAAAAGCTGGGTATTGCTGCGGAGCTGGGCGGTGTCACGGTTCCGTCTGCGGTGAAGTGGGCATTGTCGGAGCTTATTCTGGGGGCTCAGCCTGCTGCGTATTTCTATGGGATGGCTGGAGCACACTTTGCCAACATCTTCTTCGACAACGCCACCGAGGAGCAGAAGGGCTGGGCGAAGATCGCCGTCGAGAAGGGCTGGGGCGCCACGATGGTGCTCACTGAGCCGGATGCCGGCTCCGATGTCGGTGCCGGTCGCACCAAGGCCGTGCAGCAGGAAGACGGCTCCTGGTACATCGAGGGCGTCAAGCGCTTCATCACTTCCGGTGACGCGGGCGATCTCTTTCCGAACATCATGCACCTGGTGCTGGCTCGTCCGGAGGGTGCCGGACCAGGTACGAAGGGCCTGTCACTGTTTTTTGTGCCGAAGTTTCACTTCGACCCTGAGAACGGTGAACCGGGCGAGCGCAACGGCGTGTTCGTCACCAATGTCGAGCAGAAGATGGGCATCAAGGTTTCGGCCACCTGTGAGGTCACCTTCGGCGGCCACGGCGTGCCCGCCAAGGGCTGGCTCGTGGGTGAGGTCCACAACGGCATCGCCCAGATGTTCGACGTCATAGAACATGCTCGAATGATGGTGGGCACCAAGGCTATTGCCACCCTGTCGACGGGCTATCTGAATGCGCTGGAGTACGCCAGGCTCCGCGTGCAGGGCGCCGACCTGACCCAGATGTCCGACAAATCGGCGCCGAGGGTCGTGATACTCCGGCATCCGGATGTCCGGCGATCGCTGATGATGCAGAAGGCCTATGCGGAGGGATTGCGCGGTCTTTACCTCTACACCGCCTCCCATCAGGATGCTGTTGTCGCTCAACAGATTTACGGAATCGACGGGGATCTGGCGTTCCGCGTCAACGATCTGCTGCTGCCGATCGTCAAGGGTGTCGGCTCCGAGCGGGCCTACCAGTACCTGACCGAATCGCTGCAGACCTTCGGTGGCTCCGGCTTCCTGCAGGACTACCCGATCGAGCAGTACATCCGCGACGCCAAGATCGACTCGCTGTACGAGGGCACCACCGCCATCCAGGCGCAGGACTTCTTCTTCCGCAAGATCGCCCGTGATCGCGGTGTGGCGCTGGCGCACGTGGCCGGCCAGGTGCAGAAGTTCATCGAGCGCGAGGGTGGCAACGGCCGCCTGAAGGCCGAGCGCAAGCTGCTCGCCACCGCCCTCGAAGATGTGCAGGGCATGGCGGCCACCCTGACCGGGCACCTGATGGGCGCCCAGCAGGACCCGAAGGAGCTCTACAAGGTCGGCCTGGGCAGCGTCCGCTTCCTGATGTCGGTCGGCGATCTGCTCATCGGCTGGCAGCTGCTGCAGCAGGCCGAGGTCGCCATCAAGGCCCTCGACAACGGCTCCACCGAGGCGTTCTACACCGGCAAGATCGCGACCGCCCAGTTCTTCGCCCGCAACGTCCTCCCCGAGCTCACCGCCACCCGTACCGTCCTGTCGAATCTCGACAACGACATCATGGAGCTGGACGAGGCCGCGTTCTGAGCACACCCCCGACGTTCGGTACGTACCTAGTCGGGGGTGACCCGAGCCCAAATCATACGGTGAGGTTTGGCAGAGTCGGGTGCGCTGGCCGAGCGCGCACAGTGTTCCCTGGCATATATGGGCACTCGGTCGAGCCGCGTGCTGAATTCCAGTATCCGCTTGAGCAGGAGTCTCCTGGGACGGCGACTCCCGTCGACCTTATAGCCGAGAGGGGTATTCCGGATGAAAGATGTGTTCGCCCGTGCACATCATGTATGCATAGTGGTGGCGGATGTCAGGGCGGCCATCGACTACTACGAAGGCATAGGAATCGGTGGATGGCAGGATTATCCGGACCTTTCCGAATATGACAACAAAGAGCTGAGCGTGCCTGATCGAAAAGCATTTCTCGGATTGAAGTACGTCTACACCAACGTTGTCGCGGGACTGCAACTCCAGCTGGTCGAGCCTGGTCCTGGTGATACCCCTCAACGTAATTTTCTAGATCGAACCGGGGGCGGCGTCTTCCATATCGGTTTCAATGTGGAAGACATAGATAAATCAACCGGTACGGTCCAAGAGGCGGGAATTTCTATTTTGATGTCGGGTAGGCGTAAAGACCGAACCGGATTCACCTATTTTGATACAGCAGTACAAGCCGGTGTAGTTCTGGAGATTCGACACTAGAACCGATGGGAACCTTGGTTCCGAGCCGCCCGCCACCCGCAAATTCCTGCCCATTCCGATCTCGAAGGCACAAGCGGCCGGTGCTCGAAGCGGTGTCATTCTGTTGCGGCAAAACCCGATCGGTGATCACCGATAGGCGGGAGACTGTGGCAGGGAATCGACAACTTGCCCCCCTCGTCGCGGCGCGGCCTCGGTCGATGTATAACGCCGTCTATGCGGAGAAAATCCCGGAATGTTCCGCCGCGGCCGCGTTGTCAGTGCTCAGTGCGGACGGCCGGGAGATGGGCCTTCGGCCAGGCGCAGTACGCGAGCCCGATCGGGCAGCCAACCGGCCGACACGAGGACGGTCTTTGGTACTCGCTTGGCCTCGGACGAGAAGTCGAACCACAAGCCGATGACCTGGCGCAGTGCGTCATCTTCTCGCCGGTGGACTCGAAATCGGCAGCGTCAGATGGGGATTGTTCGGAGCGGAATCTATCCGCACCTCCCGTGCCCTGCTCGGCAACGGCGACCCTACGGGTTCCGTGGCCATTTTCGCTGGTTTGGCGCACATCGGATTGGCCCTGAGAGGGTGTACGAAAGACGAGTTTGTATTCGCCATATGGGGTGTTCTGGATCTTCTTGTTTTCTTAGTGCTTCTGTTGCGATCCTTGAACCATGTGTTGCCGCAATATTTTCGGGCGATTGTGAGCAGCACTAGTTTCTTGACGTTCAGCGAAGTCCGGCGGGAGATGGTGTACCGATGGATATTGATGCGGAATGCGACGGCGAGAATTCACAGAAGATGCTCGGGGTCGAGGGCGAGGCGGCTGCACGAGGGGATACGTGCGAGTTGGCAACTCCTGCGGAGGCTGCCGGGTTTCTTCGCACGACCGTAGCCAAGCTTGCCAACGACCGGTACCTGGGTGTCGGTCCGCGCTACGTGAAGTACGGCCGCAGTGTGTTGTATCCATGGAAATACTTACGGGCGTTCGTGGATGAGCACACGGTCCACGGTCTGTAGGTCGGCGTTACGCGTTCACGGGCAATCGAGTAGCTACATTTGCCGTCTTCCGGTCATTCGATGGATTTCATACGCTCGCCGCTGCACGGCATAAGCCGAGCGGTGTCCCGTCGCAATCGGGCGAACGGGTGGACGGAAGGAGTTGAGCGTATGCCTCGAAGGGCGTTGAAGCCGGGGGAGCCTGGCGATCCGAGTGAACCGGAGTGGAACGAAGCTCGGCAGGTGTTCGAAACCCATTGCCGGATCGGTGAACCCAAGCCATTCAAGCCGAGCCTGGCGCGGGCGTCGGGCAAGACCAAACGGCAAGCCAAGGACGCGCTTAAGGAGCGTTGCGCCGAGTGGAAGCCGAAGGCTACGTGGGGCGGTAGCTACGACAAGAAGTGCACGGTCGCCGACGCAGCTCGCGCGTGGCTCACGTCGTACGAGAAGCACCCCGGGAAGAGGCCGCAGAACAGCCAGACGTACCGGAAAGAGATCGAGCGATCGACCAGTACTCGTGCGAAGAAAGACAAGTTCGTGGTCGTCGATTCGACGCTGGGACGGATGCAAGCCGTGGATGTGAAGCCGTACCACATCCGACTTCATCTCGAAGAACTGAACTGGAGCACCACGAAACAAGAGGTCCACAAATCGCTGCTGCGCATGACGTTCCAGATGCTGGTAGAGGACGGGTTGCTGGATTTCAACCCGGTTGCCTCGGTGAGAATCCATGGGCGGGTGGGGCCTCGGAGGAAGGCCGGACGGGCCGGTGCGGTCAACCCGTACTTCCCGGACGAGCCGCAGCCTCTGACACCCGATGAGATGCGCCGGTACTGGCAGCTGGAAGCGGCGCGGTTCGCCGATCCCGCCAACCGAAGGCCGAAGCGGTACCGGGATTACACGAAGCTGGCGTACACGCTGGCAGCGCGTCCTAGCGAAGCGGTGGCGGTGCAGTGGGGCGATGTCGACTTCGCCGCGGGGACGGTGACCATCGCCGGCACGATCGTCGATTGCTCGCTTCGGGTGTGGCAGGTCCGCAAGGTCGTCGACGATTACGCGCTCGCCGCACACGAGATCGTCGTCCGTGGCGACTGGCACGAGCTCGATGATCAAGCCGTGGTGACGGTGGCCTTCCGGCAACCGTTCACCAAGACCCGTGGTTCTATGCGGACCATCAAAGTCGACGCGGAGTGTCTCGCAATGCTGCGAGAACGCAAGCTCGCCGCGGCGCCGGGGCAGGCATTGGTCTTCCCGAGCCGGGTCGGAAAGATCCTGCGCACCAACAAGCTGTCGACCGTCTGGCACGCGATCGTCAAGGACACCGAGCTGTCCTGGTCGACGCTCAAGACGCTGCGCAGCACCCGTGCCACCCGGGTCGCGGAGGTCCACGGGATCCCGGCAGCACGGCTGATCCTGGGGCACGATGAGAACTCGGCTATCACCACGCAGGCGTACGTGAGCCTGGCACGACCGGTGGTCGATTTCGCGGACGCCGGATGAAAACGTTCGCAAAGCGTTCACTCGGCGATTTCGGGCGTCCGAGTCTCAGCATCTCAGCTGGTAGAACCCTCAGCAGGGGCCAAACGCAGCGAGATGGAGTTGATGCAGTACCGCTTGTCCGTGGGCGTGGGGTAACCCTCGCCCTCGAACACGTGGCCCAGATGGCTGTGGCAGTTGGCGCACAGCACTTCCACGCGGTGCGCACCGAGCGAATCGTCGGCGCGCAGGATGACAGCCTCCGACTTCGCCGGATCGAAGAACGACGGCCACCCGCAGTGCGAATGGAATTTCTCACCGCTGCGGAACAATTCGGCGCCGCAGGCCCGGCACTCGTAGATGCCGTCGGTTTCGGTATCGGTGTATTCGCCCGTGTAGGCGCGTTCGGTGCCGGCCTCCCGCAGGACGCGGTATTCGTCCGGGCTCAACTTGGCCCGCCACTCCTGCGGGCTGAGCTGAATGCGCGGTGCCGGTAGCGAGGTATCAGCGTCGGAACTCATGGCTCCACGCTAATACCTCGCCCGCGAGGGCGCCCTGCTCAGGTTGTGACGGTCTCGGGAACGGCGTGCCGGGCATGCCCGTTGTGCACGCTCGCCTGATCGGCCGGGGCCGTCTCGGGATGCATCCACGCGGGATCGAGCGTCTTGCCGACCTCGAGCCGTCCCTCGCGCCGCGCGGCCAGGTAGCGGTCGCCCAGCACGCAGAACGCGACGATGAGCAGCAGCCCCCACCCGAAGGTGATGCGCAGGTATTCGAGGTCGCGCCCGATGCTCTGCCAGCGGTCCGAAAGCCACTTGTCGTAGGACATGAACCCGAATACCGCGACCCACGCCGGCCAGTTCCGCATCACCGAATTGCGTTGCACCACGGTCATGATCATGGGGATCAGGAACATCGAGTAGTACATCTGCCCCAGCGAGCCGAGCAGCATGGTGCCGCCGAAGAGAATGCCCGAGGCGGTGCAGATGAAGAAGACCTCGTCGTCGCGGTAGTACCGGTACAGCAGCCACAGCGAGATCAGCACCATCACGCCGAGGACGATGCGGATGGTCCAGGTCAGCCACTCCGCGACGCCGTAGTACATGGCATTGCCGACGATCGCGCTGTTGAAGTAGTCCCGGGACTCGGCCAGGTACGGCAGCGTATGGCTCCAGAACCGCCCGTAGTCCACGATCAGCGGCCACGCGAGCAGGTTCAGCACCACCGGGATGCCCAGCGCGGTGATGAACACCTTCCACTGCCCGCGCACCAGCGGGATCAGCAGCAGCGGGGCGATCAGCGGACCCTTCACCGCTATCGCCAATCCCAATGCCACACCGGCCCACAGATCCCGGCGTTTGAGCAGCAGATGGATGAACGCGACCATCGCCATCAGCAGACAGCCGTCGATATTCGTGAAGACGAGTGTGTTGATCACCGTCTCCGACATGAACATGGCCAGCAGCAACGCCGGTGCGGCAACCGAATTGAGCGTGAAGTTGAACAGCTTCAGCAGCAGGTACCAGGCCACCAGAATGGCGATCGCATTGATCAGGATGAAGCACCAGCGGGACTTCTCCGGATCGATGATGGCCAGCGGCGCGATCATCAGCGTGCCACTGGGCGGGTACAGGTAGTGCGGGTCGGTCGAGTTGAAGTTCTCGGCGTAGATCGCCCGATGGTTCAGGAACGCCAGCGAAGCGTTGTACACGGGCTTGAAGTCATCGGTGATCGTCACATTGACGGCCTTGATGAAGACCCGATGCAGCACAGTCAGGACCGCTAACGGCCACAGAGCGAAGTTCAGGACCTCGGCGGTGGTGCGAGCGGTGCGGGGCTCGAGCTGGCGAAGGAACACTCGGGCACGGTACACCGAATACCCCGGTCACCGTTGCGCGGACCCGCCGCGACGGGCCCCGCCAAATGTTGGCGGGTCGTGTTGTTGCGGAGTGGCTGCCGAGTAGAACCAGCTAGGCCGGGCAGGCGGTGCCGTCCTCGGGCAGCGTGGCGTCTTTCAGGTAGTCGGTGACAGCCTGCTGGACACACCCGGAGTGCGCGAAGGCCGGGTGCCCCCAGCCCTGCCATTCCACGGTGGAGGTGCGCGCCCCGGCCGCGCCGAGCGCACCGGTGACGGTCGGCCTGCTGTCGACCCCGGCGACGGGATCGGCGTCGCCGCCGACAACCAGTACGGGCCGATCGAACTTGTCCGGCATGGCGATCGCGGTGGCGCTGGGCCAGGCCGAACAGTCCATCAGATCGATGGCCGCGAACCTGCCGAACACCGTGTACTTGCCCGCCCACTGGCTCTCGAGCTCTTTGGCGCGGACCGGAGTGGTGGGTTGCAGATTGTCACTGCACCGATTCACGAATTCGCCGTCATTGTCGACCGCCGCGGTCTGGCGCAGCACGATCGGCGTAATGGGCCCGCGATCACCGCGCCCGAGAGCCGAAAGCGCATCGGCGAATTCGGTCAGCTGCGGGTTCGCCAGCGTGCGCGGATCGCTGAGGAAGCCGTTGAGCGTGGTCACCAGCGCCGATGCGGACAGATCCCCGAATTCGCCGTTACCGGCCCGGTTGACCAGCGTGACGATGGCGGCATGCGGATCGCTGCCCAGCGAACAGTTCAGCGCCGCACAGCGTTGCGCGAAGCCGGTCAGCGCCGCCTCGGCCCCGCGGACCTGCTGTTCGCTGCGCCCGACGGCGTCCAGACCGACCGCCTGCGGTGAATCGAGCACCACCCGGCCGAGGTGATCGCCGTACTTGTGCGCATAGCTGAGCGCGACCGTCGCACCGCTGCCGGTGCCCATGAGCGCGATGTGATCGACCTGCCAGGCCTTGCGCAGCTGGTCGATGTCATCGGCGGCGTGTGCGGCATCGAAGGTGCCCTGTGCGGGGGAGAGGAAGTCCAGGCACGCGATGGTGGCGTCCTGGCTGGCCTTGGCCACCGCGTCCACGGGATCGGTTGTGCCGCGTGTGAATTGGGCCTGATCGGTGATCGCCTTGCGAATATCGTCGGTCAGGCAGCTGACCGGCTGTGAGCTGCCGATCCCGCGCCGATCGATGGCCACGATGGGCCGCGCCGCCAGCAGCGCCCCGGCCGGACTGGCCGCGAGACCCGCCAGCGTGGCGGTGGAGGCCCGGTCGTACCCCGACGTCAGCACCAGCGGCACGGCGTCTTTCGGAGTCCGGTCGTAGCGGGCCCGCATGGCCGCGGTGCGGAAATTACCGCCGACCGCACCGCCGGCATCGACCTGGGTGCTGAATTCGGCGCAGTCGAGAATGAGCCCCTGCGGCGGTGCGCCCAGTGACAGCAGGCTGAAGGTCGGCGCGGTGCAGTCGTGCCACGCGAGATCGGTCTTGGGCAGTTCGGGTGCGGGCGGCGCGGGTGGACCCGAGGCGGTGGTCACCGCGACCCCCGCCTGATGGGGGTGTTCCACGGCGACGGCGGGCCGGTCGGAGGGCCCGGCGCCACAGCCGGTGGTCACCAGGATCGAAAGTGTGGACGCCAGCAGAGCGGCCCGAGTCCAGCGCATGCGGTACAGCCTGCCAGGTCCGGCGTCCGGTTTCAGCTACAGGGTGTGATGGGCGACCCAGCGAGTCAGGATGGTGCCGTCGTCGTCGAAGAGCAGATGACGGCAAGTCATGGGCGTGGGCATGGCATTGGGGGACACGGCGATTCGCCGTTCCGTCCCCGCGACCAGCATCGGAGACAGTGTGAGGCACAGTTCGTCGACGGCCTGGGCGACGATGAGATCACCGAAGAGCGCGGGCCCGCCCTCGCACAGAACCCGTCTCATGTCGAGTTCCTCCAGGGCGTTGCGCAGCCCGTCTGCGGTGACACTGGTCGCGCCGGCTTCGATCACCTGGCCGCCCGCCTCGGTGATCGCCTTCTTGCGGTCGGCGGGCGCGGCGGCGGTGGTCAGCACGATCGGCCGCGCACCGGTGTCGGTGAACAGTCTGCTGGTCGGATCGAGGTCCGCGGAGGCGGTCACCACCGCGATGCGCGGCGCCGCTCCGGTCGGATCGCCGCCGAACCCGTGATGATGCAGCCGCATGCGCAGCTGTGAATCGGTGTGTGCCGCACCGTAATTCTCCGCCCGCGCGGTGCCCGCGCCGACCACCACCACATCGGCCAGATCGCGCAGGATCTGGAAGACCTTCTTATCGGCGGGCGTCCCCAGACCTCCGGAGCGGCCGTCGATGGTGACCGCCCCGTCGATGCTGGTCAAGAAGTTGACCCGAATCCACGGCGCCGCGGGCCCGGCCGGGTACGCGTACAGCGCCAGCAGGTCGTCGTGGTTGAGCTCTGTGAGCTGGATCGCATTGGGCATACGCTGCATGAGAACCGATTCCACCACGTAACTACGCTGTCGCCGTGCAACAACGCCTTGTCGATCGCCATCCGGAGGTTCCGGCAGACCAGCTCGTGGCGCAGATGGTTCCCCCGCCGACCTTCGACGAGGTGAGCTTCGCCAGCTACATCCCGGATCCGAAGGAGCCGTCGCAGGCGGCTGCCGTGCGCAAAGCCGAGGAATTCGCCGCCCAGGTCACCAAGCTGCATCAGGCTGCCTCGAAGAAGCCCCTGTTCGGCAAGAAGAAGCCGGTGTCGGGCATCGGCCTGTATCTGGACGGTGGCTTCGGTGTGGGCAAGACCCACCTGCTGGCCTCGATCTATCACAGCGTGCCGGGGCCGAAATCCTTCGGCACCTTCGGTGAGGTGACCAATCTGGTCGGCGCACTGGGCTTCAACAATGCCGTCGACCGCCTCGCGGGCAATAGCGTGCTCTGCATCGACGAGTTCGAGCTCGATGATCCGGGCGACACCATGCTGGTGTCGCGGCTGCTCGCGGAGCTGACCGCGCGCGGTGTGTCGATTGTCGCAACGTCGAACACCTTGCCCGGTCAGCTGGGTGAGGGGCGTTTCGCCGCCTCGGATTTCATGCGTGAGATCAAGAAGCTCGGTTCGCTGTTCGAGCCCATTCGCGTCGACGGCCCGGACTACCGGCACCGCGATCTGCCGCCCGCCCCGGAGCCGACCGCGCCCGAGCATCTGGCCGAGAAGGCCGCTGCCACACCGGGTTCCACGCTCGACGACTTCGACGCGCTGCTGAAGCATCTGAGCACGCTGCACCCGTCCAAGTACAACGCGCTGATTCAGGGCGTGTCGGCGGTGTTCATCTCCGATGTGCACACCGTGACCGACCAAGCGGTCGCTTTGCGTATTGTGGTCTTGGCCGACCGGCTCTACGACGCGGGAACTCCCGTCACCGTTTCCGGAGCCAAGTTGGACCAGATTTTCTCGCAGGAAATGCTCGATGGTGGATACCGCAAGAAGTATCTGCGTGCCATTTCGCGCCTGCTGGCGCTGTCCCGGTTCGAAACCCCGGCAGCCACTTCGTAATTGCCCTGGCCGCGTGCCGGGTGCTCGAGAAAGGGAAGTTCGTATGATCCGACCTCGTCTGCTCGGCGCGTCGCTGGTGCTGGCCTCCGCGCTGTCCTTCGGCTCGCTGCCCGCCATCGCGCTGGCCGACCAGCCCGCGCCCTCGGCGGTGCAGCCGCCCGCGGCCACCGGCAATGTGGTCCTGAACACGGCCGACCGCTCGCTGAACCTGCAGGGCGTGGTGAACGCCCGGGACGCCGGCGGTTACAAGACCACCGACGGGCGCACCGTGCGCACCGGGCTGGTCTATCGCACCGGCGACCTGAGCAAGGCGACCGATGCCGATCTGGCCGACCTGTCGGGTCGCAATGTGAAGGCCGTGCACGATCTGCGCACCAGCTACGAGCAGCAGTTCATGGGCGTGGACAAGGTTCCGGCCGGCGCCACCGAGTACCACAACGACATTATCGGCCAGGCCCCGCCGCAGGTCATGGCGTCCACGCTGGTCGCGGGCGCGGACCTGTACCGCGCGTTCATCACCGCCCCGGGCGCGAGCGAGGGCTTCGCCGACGTGCTGCGCGATATCGCCTACAACGACGGCGCCGTGCTGTTCCACTGCAGCGCGGGCAAGGACCGCACCGGCTGGACTTCGGCTGTGCTGCTGACCATTCTGGGCGTCGACCACGACACCGTGCAGTACGACTACCTGCTGTCGAACTACTACCGCGGCGCCAAGGACGGCGACATGCTCAACGGCGTCACCGCCTCGGCGCTGGCCGCGGCGTTCGACCAGGTCAACCAGAGCTACGGCAGCTTCGACAACTACGTGCACGAGGGCCTGAAGCTCACCGACGCGGATGTCTCGGCGCTGAAGGCGAAACTGCTTTCCTGACAACAGCTTTCACCAGTTGAATAGCGAAAGGCCGGGCCGGGAGCATACTTCCGGCCCGGCCTTTTGTACAGGCCCGGTCCTGGTGTTCGAGGTGTTTCCGCGGTGTTCATCTGTCTTGTGCGCAACGTGAACGAACAAGCATTTGCTTTGCGTACTGTGTGGCCGACCGGCGGCATGCCGGGTCTCCACGAAAGGGAACTACCTATGATTCGCCCCCGCCTGCTAGGCGCCTCGCTACTGCTGGCTTCCGCGCTGTCGATCGGCTCGATGCCCGCCGCGGCGCTGGCGGATACCGGCTCCGCGGGCTCGGGTTCCTCGGGTTCGTCCTCCGGCTCGTCCTCGTCGTCGGTTCAGCCGCCGACCCCGACCGGCAGCGTCGTGCTGAGCATCACCGACCGGAATCTGAACCTGTCGGGTGTGCAGAACGCGCGTGACGCGGGCGGCTACCGGACCACCGACGGCCACACCGTCCGGCCCGGCCTGGTGTACCGCACCGCCGCGCTGAACGGCGCCAGCGATACGGATCTGGCCAATCTGGTTGCGCGGAACGTGAAGTCGGTCCACGATCTGCGCACCAGCGCCGAGCAGTCGCTGTCGGGCGCGGACAAGGTTCCGGCCGGGGCCACCGAGTACCACAATGACATCATCGGTCAGGCGTCTCCGCTGGTGGGGTTGTCCACGGGCTCCGGTGGCGGCGCCCTGTACCAGGCGTTCATCACCGCGCCGGGCGCGAACGCGGGCTTCGCCGCGGTGCTGCGCGATATCGAGACCAATCCGGGCGCGGTGCTGTACCACTGCACGGCGGGCAAGGATCGCACCGGCTGGACTTCCGCTGTGCTGCTGACGATCCTGGGCGTCGACCATGACACCGTGGTCTACGACTTCATGCTGTCGAACTACTACCGCGGCGCCCAGGCCGGCGACACGCTCAACGGTGTGACCGCCTCGGAGCTGGAAACCGCCTTCTCCCAGGCGAATACCACCTACGGCAGCTTCGCGAACTACGTCAGCACCGGCCTCGGCCTCACCGCCACCGATATCGCCACCCTGAAGGCGAAACTGCTCGTCTGACAGCGGATATCAGTGCGTGACAGCTGAAAAGGCCAGGCCGGAAACAGATTCCAGCCTGGCCTTCGCCTATCCTGTCCGATAGCCTCAGCTGGCTTCGGCGACCTGATTCTGCTTGCCGCGCAAGCTGTATCGTTCCCGCGCCTGCGCCGGCGTGATCGTCTCCAGCATGGTGGGCAGATCCTTCGACAGGTGCTGCTTCAGAATCTGCCCCGCCATCGGCGCGATGAACGGCGCGGCCGTGAGCAGCCCGAACGAT
The DNA here is from genome assembly GCF_035958815.1 of Nocardia sp. NBC_01327. Lineage (NCBI taxonomy): Bacteria > Bacillati > Actinomycetota > Actinomycetes > Mycobacteriales > Nocardiaceae > Nocardia > Nocardia sp. NBC_01327. The sequence continues at coordinate 3,487,709 of NZ_CP108383.1, forward strand.
CCGAACAGCGTGAACAGCCACACGATGATCTTCGCGGGCAGCTTCACCAGCGGATCGGAGATGCGAGGCACGTTGTAGCGCCCCAGCTTTCGCATCCACATCGGCGTGAGCGCGGAGGTGGTCAGCGAAAGCGCGATGCTGCCGAGCGCGTAGATGATGCCCGCCCCATTGCGCGGTGAGGTGCGCAGCAGCTGGTGCATGCCCTCCTCGGCGCGGACCGAGCTGCACAGGCGCGGTTTCACCTGCTCGAAGTAGGCGCGGATGCCCTCGCGAGTGCGCGGCACGTCCTCGGGTTTGCAGGTCTGCAGTTCCGCCGCGATCGCGCATTCTTCCCAGTAGCGCAGCTCGTCCTCCGGGCTGAGCGGTCCGGGCCCGTACACCTCGTACGCCTTCAGTACCGAGTGCCAGCCGGTGATGTGGATCCACAGCTGCGTTTCCGGGCTGTTGGCGGCATAGCGCTTGCCGGTGATGGGTTCGATGCCGGTCATCGGGGCGTGGATCTGCATGAGGTGCTCGGAGGCCTGGATGGCGGTGCGCCCGTCGCCGATCGCAACCAGCAGGAAGTACGCGAAGGTGTGGTCGAGCCGCTGCCGGGGGTTGGTGTAGATGCGGCGGGTATCGGCCACCGCCGCGGTCAGGAACGGGTCGAAATGCTCGAGGACTACCGCGCGCTGGAAGCCGATGACCGCGGTCGGCGCGGTCCAGATCTTCCAGCTCGGGGAGTCGGGCCCGAAGAACCCGTAGTCGTCCCGGCGAAGGGTGGTCGGATCGAAGCCCATCGGTTCACTCCCTTGTGCGCTGCCCGCCTCAGCGGCGAATACAACGCCACCGTAGCAATTGGTCGCGCGTAATACAACGGTCGCGTAGGATTTCCTCGAGAAGGCGAGTCGGCGGAGGTGTGGCAGCAGTGACGGAATCGGGTACGGCGACCGAACGGCCGCGACGTCGGTATGCCCCGCGCCTGCCACCCGAGCAGCGCCGGGCGCAGCTGCTCGACGCCGCCTTCGAGGTCCTGACCCGGGTGGAGCTGCACGAACTCAGCATGGAGGCGGTCGCGCAGGCGGCGGGTGTGGGAAAACCGGTGCTGTACACCGTGTTCAAGACCCGCGCCGATCTGGTCGAGGCACTGCTCGAACGCGAGCGCGAACTGGCGCTCGAGCAGGTGGTGACCACCCTGCCGACGGATCTGCTTGGCGCGGATCCGGTGGTGGCGGCCTCCTCGGCGGTCGAGGCGTTTGTCGGTGTGGTGCTTGCCAATCCGACGCGCTGGCGGCTGATCCTGGCGAGCCCCGGTAGTGCGCCGGCGGAATACCGTGCGGCACTGCGCAGTTCCCGCACCGGCATCTTCGAGCAGGCCGAGGCGCTCGTCCGCATGGGCGCGGCACTCGATCCGCGCTGGGCCACAGTCGATTCCGGCCTGCTCACCAATTCCCTGCTCACCGTCGCGGAGATGCTGGGCGGGCTCGCGGTCAGCGAGCCGGACGAATATCCCGCGCAGCGACTGGAAGGGTTCGTCCGCGCCATCGTCCAGCTGCTGACCGGCGGCCGAGAATAATCGGTTGACGGTCGCCGCGGCGCCGCGCTAACTTCGCAACCCTCATGCATTACTTCTTCCTGTAAATCGCCCCGGCGACGCGTCGAGCATTCGCTCCGCGTCGATCACTCACCGCGATCCGGTTCCTAACCGAGAACAGGGGATACCCATGCCTATCGGCCAACTCACGCTGTCCGAAATCACCAAGCGCTACCACGATTCCGCCGTCCTGGACCGCGTCAGCCTGTCCATCCGTCCCGGCGACAAGGTCGGCGTCGTCGGTGACAACGGCTCCGGAAAATCGACGCTGCTACGCCTCATGGCCGGCCGCGAGCGTCCCGACAATGGCGACGTCATCGTCCAATCACCCGGCGGGATGGGCTATGTGGCGCAAACCCTGGACCTGCCCCTGACCGCTACCGTTGACGACGCAATCAACCTGGCGCTGAGCGATATTCGGGAGCTGGAGGCACGCCTGCGATCCGCCGAGCTGGCACTGGTCGCACCGGGCCCGCTCGGCAAACGACTCGCCGCCTACGACGATCTGCTGGTGCGATTCGAAGCACGCGGCGGCTATGAGATCGATCAGCGCGTGGCGACCGCCCTGCACGGCCTCGGCCTCCCCGATCTCGCCCGAGATCGCCTGCTGGGCACACTGTCCGGCGGCGAACTCCGGCGCCTGGCGCTCGCGGCCACCCTCGCATCCGCACCGGAACTCCTGCTGCTGGACGAGCCGACCAACGATCTCGACGACACCGCCGTCGAATGGCTGGAACAGCATCTACGCGCACATCGCGGAACGGTCGTCGCCGTCACCCACGACCGCGTATTCCTGGAACGCATCACCTCGGTGGTCCTGGAGGTGGCCGCCGGCCGCGTCTCCCGCCACGGCAACGGCTACACCGGATACCTCACCGCGAAAGCCGCCGAACGCCAACGCCGACAACAGGAATACGACGCCTGGCACACCGACTTGTCCCGCAGCCAACGCCTGGCCACCTCGAATGTAGTCCGCCTGGAAGCGATTCCCCGCAAACTCCCCCTGGCAGTATTCGCCGCAGGCCCCTTCCGCACCCGAACCCGCGGCCACGGCACCATGTCCCGCATCCGCAACGCCAAGAAACGAGTAAACCGCCTAACCGCGAATCCAGCCGCACCACCCCCGAATCCCCTGCACTTCACCACCGAATGGAACCAACCGAGTAACTCCCCGGCCCCGCAGTTCCCGGACGGTCCGCTGCGGTTCGACTCCGAAAGCAACTCGGCGAGTGAGCTGCTGGAGCCGCAAGTCGCGGGGCGTGCCGCGTGTGTCGGGGACGGTCGGCTGCGATTGGACGCGGAGGGTGGCGTAGCCGGTGGGGTGTCTGAGCTGTCGGTTGCAGAGCTTGTCGATGTTGTGGTGGATGGGCGGTTGCGCCTGGGGGAGTTGCGGATCGGTGTGGGGGATCGGCTGCTGGTTACCGGTCCCAATGGGGTTGGGAAGACGACGTTGCTGCGGGTGCTGGCGGGGGAGTTGGTGGCGGATCGGGGTGTGGTGACGGTGCGGGGACGGGTCGGGCATCTGCGGCAGGAGGAATCGCCGTGGGCGGCGGACCGGACTGTCTTGGACGCCTTCGCTTCCGGTCGCCTCGGCTGTCCTGACGAGCACGCCGAGCAGCTGCTCGCGCTCGGGCTGTTCCGCCCGGCGGATCTGGGGCTGCGGATCGGTGAGCTGTCCTACGGGCAGCGCCGCCGTATCGAATTGGCCAGGCTGGTCAGCGATCCCGCGGATCTGCTGCTGCTGGACGAGCCGACCAATCACCTGTCACCCGCCCTGGTGGAGGACCTGGAGCAGGCTTTGCTCGGATTCTCGGGTGCGGTCGTGCTGGTCACCCACGATCGCAGGATGCGGGCGCAGTTCCAGGGTCGGCGCTTGGAAATGGTTGCGTCGCAGCACCTTCACTGCGCAACCTAGTCATGGCGCGTTCGCCCAGGGTGGTTCACCCGCTGCATGCGTAGGCATCGCGCGGTCGCCCACGGTGGTTCCGCTGCGCTACTTAGTCCTGGAGCCGTCATTCACGGTGGTTCATCCGCCCCACTGCGCAGTGGGGCGATCATTCACGGCAGCTCGCCCAGCGCCCGGATGATCGCCCACGCCTCGTCCTCGGGCGCGGATGTCCAAGGGGCAGTGGGTTTGTGGATCCGGAGCGAGGCGATGCCGTGCAGGACGCTCCAGATCCGCAGCGACAGTGTGCGATCGGCGGCGGCGCCCGCGACCTGGAGCAGTTCGGCGAGCCGATCGAGCAGATCCAGGCCGGGCCCGGCGCCGGAATCGATGGCGGGATCGGGCCGTTCGAACAGCAGCTGGTACGCACCCGGATAGTCCCGGGACCACTGGAGATACGCGCCGATCAGCGATCGCAGCCGTGTCTCGGCTGTGCCCTCGGCTGCCTCACCGGCGTCGAGCGCGGTGCGCAGCCGCCCGAACAACTCCTCGGTGACGGCGTACATGAGCGCCTCCTGCGAGGGGAAGTGCATGTACACCGCACTCGGCGCGACCCCACTGGCGCGGGCAATGGCCCGCAGTGAAGGCGCGGGCAGCGCCTGCGGCTCCAGCAGCAGATCGATAGCGGCCGTGACCAGCTCTCCGCGCAATTGCTCACCTTCGCCGCGCACCCGCCGTGGTCGCGCAGTACCCATCGGACCTCCTTGACAGCAATCACTGAACAGGTGTTAAGTTTAACTCACTGAACACCTGTTCACCTTCAGGAGAAGATCATGGATCAATGGAACGGTTCCACGGCGGTAGTCACCGGTGCGAGCAGCGGAATCGGCGCGGAGTTCGCCACCGCGCTCGCCCGGCGGCAGTGCAATCTGGTGCTTGTCGCCAGGCGGGAGGATCGACTGCGTGACCTCGCCACACGCATCGAGGGCGAATACGGCGTCCGGGTACAGGTGGTCAGCGCCGACCTGTCGCTGCCCTCGGAGGTGGATCGCCTCGCACAGACCCTCGCCGCCTCGGGCACGCCAGTCGATGTGCTCGTCAACAATGCCGGTTTCGCCACCCACGGCACCTTCGCCGAGCAGGACGCCACCCGGATGAACGATGAGATCGCGGTGAATGTCGCTGCGGTAGTAGCTCTTACACGAGCCCTGGTGCCGGGCATGGTGTCGCGCGGCCGGGGAGCCGTCGTGAATATCGCCTCGACAGCGGCATTCCAGCCCATCCCGTTCATGGCCGTCTACGGTGCGACGAAGGCTTTTGTCCTCTCCTTCACCGAGGCCCTGTGGGGCGAACTCGAAGGCAGCGGAGTCGACGCCCTGGCGCTGTGCCCGGGCGCGACCGATACCGAATTCTTCGATGTGGCAGGCGAATCCGCGAGCGTGGGCAAACGTCAGACCCCCGCCCAGGTCGTCGCGACCGCCATGCGCGCACTGGATCAGCGCAGGCGTCCGCCCAGTGTGGTGTCCGGCTGCGCGAACCGCTGGTCGTCCCGGCTGCCGCGAGTACTCCCGCGCCGCGCCACCATTCGGGTGACGCGAAATCTGGTGGGGGCCAAGTAATCATGTACGCCCTACGCCCCAGCTACCTCGGCGATATCCCGGCAATGCGGCACCACCTGCACAGTGAACGCCTGGTCTCGGCATCGGCGGAGCGCACCTTCGCGGTCCTGGCCGCCGGTGAGGGCCAGCGGGATTGGGCGGAGGGCTACCGGGCCACCACCTGGTACGGCACGGCTCCGCACGATGCCGCCACGGTGCGCGACATCCACCTGCGCTGGATCACCGTCCGCGAGCGCTTCCTGGCGTGGGAGCCAGGTGTCAGATTCGCGTTCTCCACCGATGCCATGTCGATTCCCCTGGCGCACAGGATGATCGAGGACATCACCTTCGACCCGGTGGGTGCCGATGAGTGCCGGCTGATCTGGCAGGTCCACCTGGACCCCGCCGCGGCCCTGCGGCCCTTCGAATCCCGCCTGGTGCGAACGGTTTTCCAGCCGATGTTCGAATCCTTCGCCGCCGGTCTCGCCCGCTACGCGTGCGCCAACCCCGCCTGACCCGGCAGCTCAGACCGTCCGCTGCATGACGTAATCGTGGTGCAGCTGGGAGCCGACGGTGAAGGTCTTGGTGCCCGCGATTTCGAATCCGTGTTTGCGGTAGAAGCGCTGGGCCCGCGCATTCTGCTGATTCACACCCAGCCATACGCCCGCGCGCCCGGCCTCGCGGGCCTCATCGAGCGCGGAACCCATGAGCGCCCCCGAGACTCCATTGCCGTGGTGCCCGGGCAGCACGTACATCTTGCTGATCTCGGTGACGGGCCGCAGATCGATCAGGGCGGCAACATCCGGATCGGCGGGCTCGGCCGCGTGGAGCAGGGAGTAGCCGACGATCTGCGCATCCGAAACCGCCTTGAGCACGGTGCGATCCAGGTCGGTGAGGTATTCGCCGAATCGCGCGGGGGAGAGCACATCGTCGATGAAAGCGGCGATATCGGCGGGCGTGGATTCCGGCGGACAGGCCAGCGGAAAGGTGACGGCCGCGACTTCACCCAGCGCCCCCGCATCCGCGGGTACCGCCCGCTCGACGGTGACTGGGGAGTTGCTCACCCGTCCAGTGAAACATGTCCGGCCACCGGCAGCGCTGTGACCTCTGCCGCTCCCGCGCGGGTGTGGAAGGCCCGCGCACAGCCGATCAGCACCACCGCGAACACCAGTGGCACCGCGAATCCGGCACGCAGATTCGAGGCGTCCGCGATCACGCCGACCACCACGCCGCCGACGATGGTGCCGCCGTAATTGAACAGGTTGAGCCGGGCGATGAGCGCGTCCAGGCCGCGCCCGCTGGTGAGCTGCCCCGCCTCGCTGAAGCAGAGCGGCACGATCAGCGGCAGCCCGATACCGGCGACCAGGAATCCGGCGATGGCGGCAATCGGTGCGGGCGCGGTGACCACGACGAGCAGGCCGATCGAACCGACCACCGCCGCACCCCGCACCACCGCGCGCGGTCCGAACCGCCGCACCCACAGATCACCGGTGAGGCGGCCGACCAGCGATGCCCCCTGATAGGCGGCCAGCGCCAGAGCGGCGGTCGCGGAGGAGGACAGCAGCACATCGGTGAGATACAAAGCCGACCAGTTGCCGACCGCGAAGTCGATGGCGAAGGCGAGCGCCACGATGACACCGAAGGCCAGGAAGATGCGCACGGGCACCGTGCTGGTGGGCTCCGGCTCGGCCGGTCCGGCCTCGGCCTCCCGGGCGCCGAGTAGTCGCGGTCCCGCGAGCAGCGCCCCGAGCAGCACCACCAGCACGGCCGCCAGGATCGAGAGGCGCAGGGACACATGCAGTCCCTCGAAGGCCGCCACGAACAGCGCACCGGTGATCGACCCGGCGCTCCACGCCGCATAGAACGAGGAGAGCACGAATCGGCCATAGCCGTGTTGAATGAATACCGCCTGCATATTGGTGCCCGCATCGACGATGCCGACCGCGAGCCCGTACACGCCCAGCGTCACGAACAGCACTATCTTGTTCGGGGAGAACGCGACTCCGACACCCGAGGCGGCGATGAGCAGCAGACCGATGCGCAATGCGGTCCGACTGGAGAAGTGCAGTGCGATCTTCTCGGCGGTGATGCTGCCGACGCCCGCGAGCAGTGAGAGAAGCGCCACAGCCGCCACGATCAAGGTATCGGTGAGGCCGAACTTGTCACGCTGCTGCGGCAGTTCGGTCAGCACGACGGCCAGGAAGAATCCCTGCAGCGCGAACGCCACCGAATTCGCCGCGCGCGCCGCGCGGAGCAGCGGGTTCGTGGTCTGCGGGGGGAGCATCCCGAAAGAGTAGCGGCGGCAAAGCAGTCCGGCATCCCGGGCACGGGTAACAATCCGCGCGGCACTTCATTACGTACCGCTCGCGGTTGGATAACGAATCTTGCCGCTTTCCTGCCGAGGGGGCTGTGCACTGCGGCACTCTGGAAGGTACGGCGTGGGCCGGTGGTTTCCGGGTACATCGGGAGCGGCCCATGGAGAAGTGGCTGGGGCGGTGATCGTGTGAGCACGAGGCGAGTGGAAGTTCCGCGCGGGCAATCGGTGGCTCTCGCCGATCCGGAACCGAATCAGAAATCAGCGGTGACGGATTCGCGCGGGCATCGGCCGGCGGACCGCTGCCGGGAACCCGGCTGCCCGGACTGCCAGTGGGACGAACAGCGGCTGAAGTTCTGGCTACGCGCCAGGCTGCTGGCCGCCGGCGTGGAGGATGTGCAGGTCGATGCTCCGATCGGCACGCTGACCCCAGATCTGCTGTGGCGCATGGACGATCGGGTATGCGCGATCGAGGTATCCACTACGCCACCGGATTTGGTGCGCGCGAAGCAGCTCACCGTGGCGCTGCGCACCGGCGGGTGCAGCGAAGTACTGTGGATCACACCCCCCGGATTCTGGACCTCGCAGCTGCCCGCACTGGGCCTCGACGACTTCGCCCCGGCCTCCTGCGACTATCGTGCGCTGGGCGGCCTGCTGGCCGCGGGCCCCGGTGGGGTGGTGTCACCCAGCCAAACCGCCTGTGAATTACGGGAGTTCATCACAGGATGGGTCGCGCAGGAGCTCGCGTACGGCTTCCGCGACGAGCACACGGGAGGTTGGGCGATGGTGACGGATTGGGAACGGCACACGCGCACACAGGCCACGGTCATCGCGCGCCAGCGCCAGGAAATCATGAACCAGCGCACCGCACTCGCCCTGGCCCGCAAGGCGACCCGCGACAAGACCAAGCAGATGCTGAGACTGACCGGTCGCCTGGAGCGCGCCGAGGTGTCCGCCCAGCAGCAAGCCGACGATCTGGCCCAGGTCCGCCGTCGCCTCGCCGATCACGCCCGGGTGGATGCCACCCTCCGAATCACCGTGGCGGCCCAGAAGACAGCGCTGGCGCACTGGCAACTCATCTCCTGGTTCGCCCTGCTGATCATCGTCGCGTTCATCGGTGCGGGCCTGCTGATCAAATAGCTCACCGCAATAGCTCACCCCCCGCCCATGCCCCCCGCCCCGGAGTAGGTCCCCTCGTCATCCCGGCATGCTTTGGCCGGGATCCACAGTCGGATCCCGGCCAAAAAACACGCCGGAACGACGAGGAACCGGTCCCGGTCGTACGGGCTCGCCGCAGCGCGTGCTAGCGGCTGAGCCGGAACGGCCCACGGTCCCAGCGCCATTGGTGCCGCAGCACCATGGCAGCGAGGTCCAGTAGCTGAATGCCGGTGTCCTCGCGATACCGGCGTAGCTCCGTCCAGTCGACCGGCCCCTTTGCCAGCCGGTTGCGCAGTATGTTCTCGTGCCGCGCCGCCACGCTGTGCTGTGCGAGGTCGGCGACGCCCCAGTCGGTTCCGGTCCACACCAGCCATCCCCACCCGTGTGCGTGGGCGTAGGCGCGACCGGCGGTGGATTTCACGCGGTTGACATGAAAGGCGGTGTGGCCCAGCGGTATCACATCGATGAGCACCACCCGGCCATCGGTGAAGCGGACGGCGGCGGTGGGGTAGTGCAGTCGTTCGCCGCCGTCGATCTCGTAGGCGATCTCGACCGGATACTCCTGAAAGGTCTCGACCCGCTCGCTCCCGTCCAGCAGCCGGAACAGCCGCGCCTGCAGCCCGGTATCGAAAGTTGTTTCCCGGCCGAGCTTTTCGGAGTACATGAACCCGCGCCCGTCATCGCCGAGATCGAGCGTCCGCGCCGGTGCGGCGGGCAGCTCATCAGGCGTCCCGTCGCCCCATTCGACCCGGTGCAGCCAGGGATTCCAGACACCCGCGGGCACCTCGTCCGCCTGCTGCGGCGGCAGCAGATGCCAGCGCCCCTTCTGCTGCCAGCCCGCGATGCGCTGGAATACGAAGCCCGCCAGCCGTTTCGACTCCTGCAGATCGTGCCCCGCCAGCCGCAGCTTCAGATACGCGCGGTCCTGTGCGGCGATATCGCTGTCGGTGGCATAGGTTTCGGCGAGCAGCGTGCGGACCAGCCGCTCATCGCTCCAGCCGACCGGATACCGCTCGGTGAAGACGCCGAGATCGTGCACGCCCGTATTCTGCGCCTGCCGCACCATATTCCCGACCGCCCGCGTGTACAGCTGCCGCGCCCGATCCCGTGAGACGCCGAATCGCGCGCCGAGCAGTGTCAGCGTCTCCGGCGGCTCGCCGTCCAGCCCGAGCCGGCAGGTGATGAGCTCGCCCTCGCGCGGCCGATCGACGGCCTGCTCACCGGCCATCGCGGCCAGCACCTCGTCGATATCCTCCAGCCCGAAGGAGATCGCCTCACGCTCGCTCGTCCGCTCACTACTCGTCAGCTCACTACTCGTCACAGTGGCCCCTGCCTGTTCGCCAGTCTGTTCGACGAGCCTAGCGGTGCGGGCCGACAGAGCGGGGGAAGCTGGAACGGTCCGAGCCGCCCTCGCTCACTGCAGATCGGAGAAGTGCACGTCCTGGGCGGCGGCGGTCACATGCAGGCCGTCGGCGCTCGGCTGGATCGCCGTCAACCGCGCACCGAGCGGCAGCCGCTGCAGCGGCACGGTGAAGGCCAGGGTTTGGCGCAGCAGTGCCAGCGGAATCGATGGCCCGCCCGCCGCGGCCTGGACCGAAACCGGAGTGACCTCGATGCCGTCGGCGGTCGGTGCGACGGTCACCACCACCGTCCCCGGCACCGAAAGACCTTCTACCGAGAACGTTCCCGTGACCCGCAGCCCGTCCGGACTGTTCGAGATCGATTCCACTCCCGACGGCGCGAATCCCTTCACCGCGTCGTAGGGGACGACTGCGGTCGCGGTCGCCGTGGCCGCGACAAGGTTCGACGTGCGATTGTGAATCAGATCGGTCAGCGGCGCCGACACATCGGTCAGCTTGACGTCGAGATCGTGCACGGTGAGGTTCTGCTCGCTCCAGTCACCGACCCGAATCCCGATGTCGTGATATTTGCCGTCGGCGGCCTGGGTCAGAAACGGAACGCCGCCGATCGTGACCCGCGGCTGCTGCGGCAGATTGTAGTCGGCGGCGATCTTGCGCCCGATCTCGTTCTGCGCCATTACGACTGCGACCCGGTCGCCGATCACCAGCCCGATTCCCAGCAGAACGATCAATGTCACCAATGCGCGCATGCGCTCACCCGCTCAACCATCCCACCATCATGCTGTGGATCCCGGTCGGCCGGCGCCCCCGACCCGCCAGCCGACCCGACCCGGACGGTGTCACATGTGCGCGCACATCCAATCGGTGCCGTAGTGCGCGGCATTGCCGCCATCGAGATGCACCCAGTGCCCATCGCCTTCGCAGGGCGCCCCTTCGGTGTGCGCGGGCCCGGGCGGCGGCGTGGCAATGACCCCGGGCAGCCCCCGGAACACACCGTCGGGCAGCGGAATCGAAATCCCCGGCACCGGTTGCCACACATCGGCACTCGCGGTCGCGGTCATCAACAGTGGCGCCGCGAGAACGGTGCCCACCGCCGCGGTCAATATCGCTACACGCTGCTTCATCGATCCTCCTGGAGAGACGGTTCGGTATTGCTCCGGCACTACCCACTTATCCGTAGCTGAACAGTAACTGTTAGAGGCAATTGACCAGGATCACACACACGCGGCCACCCGGCTTGCGGCACTTCCGGATGTTGTGCCCTAGGTTTTGTATTGAAAACCATGCACTGTACGGTTTTCGTCACGATGTCCAGCCGTCGCGATCGTGCACTCGACGCGAGGTGAAAACTGCATCCCGGGGAAGGGATTTCGATCGACGTGAACACCACTCGGCAGCGCTTGGCGAAGGCGGGCATCATCGTCGGCGTAGTGGCCGGCCTCTGCACACCGCACGCACTGGCGGATTCCGCGAGTGTCGTCTCGGCGCCGACCTCGGGCGGCAGTGCGAGCGGCGCGGGGAAACCCGATGGCAGCGTGCCGCCGCAGGGTTCCGACGACTGGTCCTGCCATCCCGCCGCCGCGCACCGCGAGCCGGTGGTGCTCGTGCACGGCACCTGGGGCAACCAGAACGATTGGGACATTCTCGCCCCGCAATTGAAACTCCAGGGCTACTGCGTCTTCTCGCTCGATTACGGCCGAGACACCTCGAGTGTCATGGGTGCACGACCCGGCGTATACGCGACCGGTGACATCTCGGATTCGGCACACGAGCTGGAAACCTTCGTCGAACGAGTGCGCACTGCGACCGGGGCGGCGAAAGTCGATATCGTCGCCCACTCCCAAGGCGCACTGGTGGGACGCCAGTACCTGCGGTTCGACGGCGGCGCGCCACACGTCGAGAAATTCGTCTCGATCGCAGGCACCAATCACGGCACCACCATGAACGGCCTGGCCACCCTGCTCGACAACGGCAGTGCCACCGGATCCGCCGAGGGGATCGCCGCGCGCGTGGTCGGTCTGGGCGCGGTACAGCAACTGGCGGGCAGCGCCTTCGTCCAGGGGCTCAACGCGGGCGGCGACACCGAGCCCGGCATCGACTACACGGTCATCGCCAGTCGCGCGGACAAGGTTTCCACCCCGCCGGAAGCCACCTTCCTGACTGCGGGCCCAGACGCCCACGTCGACAACCTATGGGTCCAAGACCTCTGCCCCGCAGATGCTTTCGACCACGGCACCCTGCCGCAATCACCCACGGTCGGTTTCATGGTGCAGAAGGCGCTCGACCCCGGCTACTCCGGAGTGTCCTGCCCGGAGCAGGCCCCGCCGGCGGTGACCCGATGATCAGCCGCAGACAGGCACTCGGACTCGGTCTCGGGGCCGCTGCGGTTCCACTGCTGGGGCGTGCCGCCGCCGCTGTCGTACCCGCCGCATCGGGGCCGGTCGAGTGGTCGGTGGCGCGGCGCGGCGTGCTGGTGGACGTGGGGCGGAAGTACTTCACCATCGAATGGCTCCAGCGCTTGGTCCGATACGGTGCCGAGCTCGGCCTGAACGAACTGCACCTGCACTTCTCGGAGAACGAGTGCGTCCGGATCGCCAGCGAGCGGCATCCGGAGATCAATGACGGCCGGCAGTACTCGCGGGCGGAGATCGCCGGACTCATCGGATTCGCCGCGGATCTGGGGGTCGCGATTGTCCCCGAGTTCGACATGCCGGGACATATGGGCGCGGTGCTGCGTGCGCATCCAGAGTTCCAGCTGCCCAACCGATTCGGCAGCACGCTTCCTACCGCGCTCGATATCACCGCCGAGGGCGCGCTCCAGCTCGCCGAGAATCTGCTGGACGATTACGCGGAAGTCTTCCCCGAGTCGACGCACTGGAACTTGGGATTCGACGAATTCCTGGGCGCGGTGTCGATCGAGGGACTGTATTCGAACCTCGACGACCGGGCTCGGCAGCTGTACGGGCCTGCCGCCACTCAGCACGACCTCAGCACCGGCGTCGCCAACCGCCTCGCGCACCGCCTTCAGACTCATGGGTACATCGTCAGCGTGTGGAACGACGGCATGCTCCGAGGTCCGGTGGTGCAGCTGTCGCCGGACATTGTCGTGCACTACTGGACACACTCCTTGCCCGGACAGGTTCCGGTGCGCCAGTTCCTCGACGCCGGCCACGCGCTCGTGAACTTCAACGACCGCCAGCTCTACTACGTGCTCGGCAACTCCCTCGTCTACCCGCATCCGACGGCCGCGAGCATCCTCGACAGCGGTTGGGCGCCAGGACATTTCAGCCCGATGCTGCCGGTGTCAGCGCCGGGCCCGATTCCCCTCGAGCTGGCGGGTCCGCAGAACCTCGACGGCCCGCCCTATCCGGACCGACTCGCCGGCGCCGTCTTCTCGATCTGGTGCGACACCCCGTCGGCGCAGACCGAGGACGAGGTCTTCCGCGATATCGCAGAACCCCTGGCCGCCTTCGCCCTCCGGTGCCGCGATCCCCGATTCAGCGGGACCACGGCCGACGTCGCCGATGTCGCTCGTGCCGCGGCGCGACCGTAGCTTGGGCCACTGACAGGCGCGCGGTGAATTGGTCATCAATCCGAGATACGGTGTCGCCGAGCAACACTCGTGTGCTTGAAGGTCAGCTCCCTGTCGCGCCCGGTACGAGCGACGAGATCTCCAGCAGGTGGACGTCACTGTTGGCGCACGCACTGATCTGCGCGGGCAGGAAGATCGACTCTGTGTTGTCCGGCGGGTAGATCCGCAGGCCCGCGGCGGTGACAGGCTGGCACCTGTCGCCGTAGTTCCCGGCGTCGGTGATGCGCAGTAGCGCGGAGGCCTGCTCGTTGACACCGAGGGTGATGGTCGGCTTCGGCTTGTCTCGATCGGCGGGGGCTCCGATCGGATCGCCGGTATTGCCGGCGGCGAGCGAGACACCGGGGAATCCGGTCACGGTGCAGGGCTTCGAGCCGGTGTTCGTGAAGATGAGCGGGGTGTACGTGCTACCCGCTGTGCCGTCGGATCGGCCTTTGGACAGTGTCAGATCGGCGGTGCGGCAGAGTCCGAGGCCGGCGGGGGTGCTCGCGGAGGTGGTGGCGCTCGGGGTCGAGGCGCCGCCGTCGGTGGCGGTGGTGGTCGGCACGGTTCCGGGCGCGGTGACGGTCGACGGTCCGGCGCCGGTGGTGCCGGACCCGCATCCCGCCAGTGCCAGCGTGCCGACCGCGAGCAGTGCCGCGCCAGCGGTTTTCAGAGCTGTCATCAGTCCCCTCCATCTCTGATCGCAACCGGCACACCGTGATTCGGATCCGATAGGCAGTCAGCACCACGAATAGTGGTGTTATACCTGCCTATCGGACGATGGCCCGCGTGCGTAACACGGTGTCGGCGATCTCCCTCACCGATCCGCGCTGCGAGAGGTAGTGTCCAAGATCGGGTCGGGACCGAATTCCGAAGGGAGAAACGAATGAAAATGCGTGTCTTCGCAGGTATGGCCGTGGCAGCAGCAGCGATTTCGATGGTCGGTACGGGCACCGCGAATGCGGATGCGGTGAACCCGAACGACTATCTGATCGGTGACACCGTGTACTTCAATGTGGGTTACGCCCAGTGTTCTATCAAGCCGGATGGCACCGCGGGCTGTGACATCCAATCCGGTATCGCCAAGTGGCTGAACGTCATTCCGGTGACCGATCTCGTCATCGATGTGCCGTTCCTGCCCGCGCACCCGACGTTCGGCGTGTTCGGCCCGTACGGTCGCGGCGATGCCAACTCCCTCCCGAACACCGAGATCAGCTCGACCATCACCTATGCGGGCGCCACCTGCTACGGCGGCGGACGCGGCGCGATCGGGTGCAATTCGAAGGGGCACAGCTTCAGCTTCGGCTGGTCCGGCACCACGACCACCTAGGCCGGATTACCCAGCAAGCCTGAGCATTTGACCATCGGTCAGCCCGACGACTTTTCCGGCTCGCATGACGTCGGGTTGCCGATCGTCTCCCTCTCCTCCGCGGTCGCCTCCCGCAGGAAGCGCCACGGATTGCCCTCCGGCGCGGATTCCACATCGCCGGGGCAGTGATTCGCCTCCACCCGCCAGTGGTTCCGGTAGACGTTGCCGTCGAATATGACATCGAACGGGCCCCGCCCGCTCTGGCTACTCCAAGCTTCGACCATCTCTAAACCTCACCTCATTGTGCTGTGGCGTTGTGGAGAGCTTCGGCTCGAATCTACTCGTCGGCACTGGCGAATGTGCTGAACCCCAACGGGTCCTGTGTGGGCTTTTAGCCGCTGAGGCTGGGCAGAATGCCGTTCAATCCGCCACTGGGAGCGGTCGAATCGTCCGGTTCGTCACCGGGAGTGGGGGAGCTGTCCTGGTTGTGGTTCTGGTAGTAGAGCGGGCTGGCCGGATTGTTCGGATTCAGCGGACTGTTGGGATCCGTCGGGTTGGCGAGCAGGCAGCTGGTGTCGGTGAGATCGCACGGCTCGGTCACATTCGGCCCCGGCGCCGGCGGCGGAGTGACCGGATCGGGTGAGGAAGGAATATTGGGACCACCGGGGTTCACGGTGCCCGGCGAGCCTGCGCCGGCGCCCGCTCCCGTACCGCCCGCGCCTGTTCCAGCGCCAGTGCCCGCTCCTGCGCCGGCTCCCGCTCCCGCTCCTGTGCCAGCACCAGCTCCCGCGCCTGCACCAGCACCGGCTCCTGCGCCAGCCCCTGCTCCCGCACCGTCCCCGGCACCCGCGCCCGTTCCTGCACCAGCGCCAGCGCTGGTCCCTGCACCGGCACCTGCTCCCGTATCCGTTCCGGCTCCCGCGCCCGCATCGGTCCCTGCCCCCGCAGTCCCTCCGCCCCCTGTCCCCGGACTGTCGAGCGATGTCGACGGCTGCGTAGTGGATACCCCGCCACCCGGGTCGCCGGTGATCGCATCGGCGGCGGCAACGGCCGGCGCACCGGCGAGGGCGCCGGCCATCAATACCGCGGCGAGAAGGCGACTGGAGCGGGGAACGAGTGAAGTGGACACAGCTCTCCTACGACATCCGGGCCGCCGCGAGCCGGCGAACCCTCACCCTGAATCAACCAGGCGCGGGTGCGAAGAAGGTCAGACTTCGGTGCCAATCTGCTGTGAACTACGACGTCGGCTCCGGAGCTCGCCGTGCTCGCCTGCCGCGTAGCCACCGGGCGGCTCGAAATGCCAACCAGCCCAGCCCGATCAGCAGTATCAGCACCGCGATGAACGCCACCACCGGCACCACCAGCGCCAGGATCGTCAGCACCAGCGAGGTCCCGTCCTCGGCGCTCGATACCACCGGATTCCCCAGCCCCGCAGTGGTTCCCGTGACAAACGGCCGCGCCACCGACCTCCCCACGTGCACACTGCCCGCGGTGACAGCGCCGAGAACAGCGGCGACGGCAGGCGAGAGATGCGAGGACAGACTGCTTTCGGCCGTGAAAAGAATCGCCCCGGACGTCGGAGCCACCAGGGTCCCGATGGCGTGCAGCGCCGAATCCAATGCGGGAATCTTGTCTCCGACAAGGTCGAGCAGAAACACCAGGCCGATCCCGATCAACACCGGAGTCGACGACAGCCATCCGTACGAGCTGCCCAGATCGATCCATCCGGCCCGATCGGCGACTCCCACCACCAGCAGCGGCAACCAGGCATTGAGCCCCGCCGCGCCCGACAGCCCGAAGGCGCCGAGAATCGCGCCGACGGCCGATGTGATCTCCATGCCAAGAGTGTGACGCCACGGTCCGACATCGGCCGACATTTAGCCCGAGCCGAACCGCCCGAGCGTGGTGCCGATCAGGCCGGATCGGCGATGAGCTGCAAATACGCGGTATCGAGAGGAATGTCGACCGCGTACCACGCCGCGGGCCGATCGTCATCACGCGGGCACCAGGCGGTCGCGATACACAGCCGGGCCACTTCGGTACTGGCCAAACCGGGCAGATGCCACGCGATTCGCGCCGGATCCGCGTACCGCACACCGTATTCGGAGGCATCCTCGCCGGTCGGCAGCTGACGCGCCCAGCTGCTGGGCATCAGCCGCCCGTCCGCCGCCTGCAGGGCGAGCAGTTCCGAATCCGGCCCGCCGATCGACACCATGAAGTGCTCGTTCTCGACGCTCACGGCCGCAAGGCATTCGCCGGAGTCCTGCCCACCGAGGGCATCGCCGGGCAGATCGGTCATTTCGGCAGAGACGACCAGTCCCGATACCCGCGTTCGCGCCTGCACCTGCCAGATTCCGGCCCACACCGGAACCGGCGCACCGCCGTCCCACGCCGGAACCTCGATGCTCCCGATCAGCAGATCGACCGTCGCGGTGCGATGCTGCCACCGATGCAGATGTGACCCGTTCGGTAAGCACCACAACGTATTCGGCGCCGCGGGTAGCGCCTCCGATCCGAGCGTGAGGGAGAATCCGACAGTGCCGAGTGGCGTGTCGATCACCGCTGGGCGACTGTCTGCCTGGGCCAGATGGTCGGTGGGGAGCATCGACCCATCATGCAGGTCGGCCTTTTCGGGGAATCTGTGGGCCGCCGAAACCGCCGCGCTGCCACCACGAAACAGGTAGGTCGCGGTCGGCTGCATGGTGGGTTGCCCGGCTCCGTGATGTTTCGACGAACCGCACACCGCTCCGAGCCGAGATGGCCTCAGCCCGTTGGCTTTCGGATATTCCGTGCCGGCCGATCCGAACTGCGCGCGGCGGCAGGTGCGCTGTCCCTGTGGGAGAGTGGTTCCGCTCGAACGATGAAAGGGAAGCCTTGATGGAGACAGCATTCGACGTAGCCGGGCTGATCGGCTACCGCTATCGCGCCGACGACTACTACGAGGTCGGTCGCGAGAAGATCCGCGAATACGCGCGAGCTGTCCAGGCTTACCATCCGGCGCACTGGACCGAGTCCGCCGCGGGCGAATTCGGATACTCCGGGCTGGTCGCGCCGGCCACCTTCACCTCGATCGTGGCCATGCGGACCAATCGCGTGCTGTTCGAGGACGTCATGACCGGCTACGACACGTTCCTGCATACCGACCAGGTCTTCGAATTTCACCAGCCTGTCGTGGCCGGTGACCGACTGACCGTCGATGTCGAACTGTCCTCGGTTCGCCGAGTCGCGGGGCGGGACCTGCTCACCGTCACCAATACCTTCACCGATCTGTCCGGCCGGATTGTGCAGATCATGCACACCACACTCGTCGGCATCACCAGCGATGACGTCGATGCCGATATCAGCGATGCCATCGAGGGCGTGGTCATGAGCGGTGTGGACGTCGCGCCGTTGTCCCCGGCTCCGCACGCCGCAGACGCCGCACAGACCGCCCTCTCTTCGCAGGTATCGCGAACACGTGTGCCGCACACCGCAATCCGCTTCGACGACATCGCCGCCGGTGACGAGCTACCGCCCCGCACCGTCCAGCTGACGCGCGGCGACCTGGTGAACTACGCGGGTGTCGCCGGTGATGCGAATCCGATCCACTGGAACGAGGAGGTCGCCGCACTGGCTGGCCTGCCCGACGTCATTGCGCACGGCATGCTGACCATGGGCCTCGGCGCCGGTTTTGTCACCGACTGGCTCGGCGACCCCGGTGCCATCGTCCGATACACGGCCCGCCTGTCGAACTACACCGTTGTCGAAGCCGTCTCGGCCGGAGCCGTGGAGTTCAGCGGGCGAATCAAATCGCTCGACCCCGAAACCAGAACCGCCACGGTCGTCCTCATCGCAAAGTCCGCCGGCCGCAAGATCTTCGGCCTGGCCACCACGGAGATCCGCCTCGCATAGTCGCCGGTCAGTCGAGACAGAACTCGTTGCCCTCGATATCCTGCATCACCAGGCACGATTCATTGACTCCATCGGCACGCAGCAGCCGCACCCGTACCGCGCCGAGCGCAACCAATCGCGCGCATTCCTCCTCGAGCGCGGCCACGCGCTCGTCCCCCACGAGCCCGGTCCCGACCCGCACATCAAGATGCACCCGATTCTTGACGACCTTGCCTTCGGGCACCCGCTGAAAGTACAAGCGCGGCCCCACCCCCGAGGGATCGACGCCCGCCGACCCCCGATGTTCGTATCCCAGTACCTCGCACCAAAAGCGAGCGACGCGCTCAGGCTCCGCACAGTCGAAGGTGACTTGAATAGTTCTGACCGCTGCCATCGCTCCACCATAAAGGCGGGCCGAAGTCCGCATCGAAATCGACTGGCACACACCGCCCACGCACTCTGGAGAGTAGGAGAGACGTCTCGCATGAGCCTTTCAGCACATTTGGAGCAGCTCGGCCGCCCGCTGGTCGAGGAGCAGCTGGCGCACCCGACGGTGGCGGGGATCGCTGCGGGCAACCTCGCCGAGCCGGTGTTCCGCTCCTGGCTGGAACAGGACTACCTGTTCCTGCTCGACTACGTCCGTGTCTTCTCCCGCCTCGCCTGGCAGGCGCCCGCCGGCCACCTCGGCGACCTGGTCGACCTCGCACACGCCACTTACCACGACGAACTCTCGCTGCACCGCAGTCTGGCCGCGGAGTTCGGCGCCGACCTCGAGAGCGCCGTAAAAGGCGAACCGTGCACGAAATACACTGCGTTCCTGCTGGATTCGGCCGCGAACTACGCCGACGGCCTAGCCGCCCTCTACCCTTGTATGTGGGGCTACTCAACGCTCGGCGGCCTCCTCGCGGCGAACCCGCCCGCCGACCCGCGCTACCGGCGCTGGATCGACACCTACGCCGATCCCGGCTTCGCAGCGCTCACCGCCCGCTGTGCCCAGATGCTCGACGAGGTCGGCGGCGATAACGCGGAGGACCTGTTCCTGACCGGCATGCGCCATGAACTCGCATTCTGGGATGTGCCGTTCAGCCGCGAGTGAATCGATAGGTGATATCCGTAGACGGCCCGACCGCGACCGCGCCGTCCCGCGCGGGATTGAGCTGAATCGACCTTGGCCTGTGTGACGTGCTCGTCCTCGGGGAGGGCGACCACATCATCGCCCGCGGCAATCAGCAAACAAACCGCATGGTCAATGACGTTCTGCGGGTGGATGTTTCACCTGGCTACGCGCTGCTGCCGCCCGCCTGAACGAGCGGTTTCTTCAGGCGGCGAAGACGGTACGGACGATGGACTCGTCGCCCTCGATTTCGACCAGTCCGAGGGCGAGGGCGTCGCTGAGGGTGAGGGCGCCTGCGGCGAGGCCGAGGACGTAGCCGGGGTCGGTGCGGACGGTGGCGTCGAGGGCGCGGCCGTCACGGGGGCCGACATCGAAGCCGGAGCGCGTCGCGTGGAGCTGGAGGGATGAGTCGCCGATCTCGAGCCCGACCGTCGCCGAGAGGCGGACCTTGACCCGGGTGGCGAGCAGGGCGGGGACGGCGAGGGCGAGCCACTCGGGGCGGAAGGAGTCGCCGTCGGGGCCGCGCAGCATCAGGGGCGTGGACCAGCGGATCAGGCTCTCGATCGTCGGGCGTAGCTCGGCGCCCCATGGTGTGAGGGCGTATTCGACCACGCTGCCCTCGCCGGCTAGTCGCCGCTCGATCACATCCGAGGCCTCGAGGTCGCGGAGCCGGTCGGCGAGCATATTGGTCGCGATGCCGGGCAGGCCCTCGAACAGGTCACGGTAGCGGGCAGGGGCGATGAGGAGCTGGCGGACGATGAGAAGGTTCCACCGGTCGCCGACCACTTCGAGGGACCGGGCGAGCCCACAGTACTGGCCGTAGCTACGCATGGTTTCCTTCATTCTCTTGAGATTCTCAAGTGTGCGTGAGATCCTCAAGCTTACCTGGATACCCACTTCAGAGGGGTTCGCGATGGCTGATATCACCAAGAGCGTTCGGCCCGACTGGGTCGACGATGCCCTGTTCCCGTTCGAGAGTCGCTTCATCGATATCGAAGGGCACAGCGTGCACTACGTCGACGAGGGGTCGGGTCCCACACTGCTACTCCTGCATGGCAACCCGACCTGGTCGTTCCTCTGGCGCGATGTGATCAGCGCGCTGCGCGACGACTTCCGTTGCATCGCTGTGGATTACCCGGGCTTCGGGCTGTCGGCTGCGAAGCCCGGTTACCGTTTCCTGCCCGAGGAGCACGCAGAGGTGGTGACCGGATTTGTCGACGCGCTCGGCCTCGAGGGTGTCACTCTGATCGGGCAGGACTGGGGCGGCCTGATCGGCCTGGCGGTCGCGCAGCGGCGGCCGGATGTCTTCGATCGGTTGGTGCTCGCCAACACCTGGGCCTGGCCGGTCAACGGCGACATGCACTTCGAGGCGTTCTCGCGCATTGTCGGCGGACCCGCGATCCGCTTTCTGGTCCGGCGGTTCAATCTCCTTGTCGCCGCGTTCATCCCCATCGGCCACCGACGGCGGAAGCCGACCGCGGCCGAGATGACCCACTATCGCCGAGCGCTGGACACCCCCGGGCGACGCCAGGCCTGCGCCGTGCTCCCCGGCCGGATTCTCGCCAGCCGGGCCTTCTTCGCCGAGGTCGAAGCCAGCCTCGCCGACATCGCCCACCTGCCGACACTGATCGTCTGGGGTGACGCCGATTTCGCCTTCCGCCCCCAGGAGCGCGAGCGGCTGGAGGCGACGTTCCCCGACCACAAGACCGTGATCGTCGAGGGCGCCGGAATCTACGTGGAGTCCGACGCACCCGAGGAATTCGTCGCCGCGATCCGCGACTGGACAGCGACATAGCGGACCCACGGACTCGAATCGATACACCCCGCGTCTCGATACATCCCGCGTCCACGATCGCAGCGGACGCGGGACGGTCGGGTGTCACACGTCAGCGCCTTGCACAGCACCGATTCCGTTCGCACGCTGGCTGATTCAGCGTGCGGAACCCGAGGGGTTGTCGAGGGCGTCGATGACCGCGTGAATCCGCAGCTACGAGTGACCTTCGTGCCACGGTGTCCAGCGTCGGGGATGAGCCGCAGCCAGGTGCCTTCGCTGGGGTTGGCCGCATAACTTTTCGCCCCTGATCCGCACGATTGGCAGCACCTTTGGCGTCTGGAGCGCGTGGCCGTGCGGCCGGGATTGCCGTCGACCTCGACGATTACCTCCCCGCCATGTCGCCATCGGGGTTCCATCGGGTCCGCCGAGCGGCATGAAAGATCCGGTCAGAATGCTGACTGTGCCACTGCGAGTAGGTCGTTAGCGGGTTGGGTGAGCGGGCCGAGGACGCCGGGGGAGAGCGGGGACATCGATGCGATTGCGGTCCGAAGTGAGGTGACTGCTGACTTGGTGTCGGGACTGATCGCGGCGAAGGCCTCGGACACCGCCGCGACAGGCTGGAGTGTCAGCGGATCAGTCTGGGGCGCTTGGGTGTTCAGGAGAGGGACAGAAGCGCTGGCAGCGGCCGCGTTTGCCGGAACCGCGTTGGCCGGAACCGCGTCGGCCGGGACTGCGTCGGCCGAGACCGCGTTGGCCGGAGGCGCGTCGACGCCAGCGCCCAAGGCCCCACCGGCGGCTCCGCCGATGACGGCTCCGCCGACGAGGCCGACGATATCCACGGGAATGGCGACAGCCAGTCCGCCGAGCAGGCAGCCGGCCACACCGCCGACCGCCGCCCCGACCGGGGCGCCCGCACCGACGGTCGGGAGCGCGCCGATGACGCCACCGGCGACCGCGCCGACCGCCGCGCCGACTCCGCATCCCACGATCTCGAGCGGGAAGACGGCGACCTTCCCGATGACCGCGCCGAGGACTCCTCCTGTGACTGTGGAGGCATTGCGGCGGTCGGATTCATTGCTGGGGAAGCCGATACCGTTGAAGGCGGTGGTGATCTGCTGCTGCACGCCGTCCAAATAGCTCTGGGCCTGGTCGCGGAGTTGAGGGTCGATGCCCTCCGGAAGTTGTACGGACTCGGATACCGGCCGCGGGGAGCCGGAATCCGCTGCTGCCGGGAGTATTTCGGGGCGCGCGAGGTGGCCCGTGGGAACATCAGCGGAGTGCGCTGCGGCCGTGCCGGATCCGAACGCGAGAAGTGCGGGCACTGCGGTCAAGGCTGCGTAAGCGCGCAGGTTGGTCATCGGCGCATCCCTCGATCTGGCGAACCACCGTCGAGCCGCTCGGGAGCGGACCCGAACCTGCGGTGGCCACGCTGCCCGCCGATCTTACCCCGGACTCCTTACCCAACAGAATGATTCATCACGAACTGCGCCACCCTCGGCTCAGCGGAAGTCGTCGGCGTGGTCTCGGGCCCACTGCGCGAATGTCAGTGCGGGGCGGCCGATGACATCCTCGATAGTCGTGGAGATCTGCGGCGGTTCGTCCGCTGCTGCCTTCCACCCGCTGAGGAACGCCTCGGCGACAAACGGCGGCAGCGTCTTTTCCAGCTCCGCGCGCGCCTGGTCGACGGATGATTCCTCGACAGTGATGTCGCGGCCGATAGCCGCACCGATGTCCCGCACCTGCTGCCGCAGCGTGAGCGCCTCGGGTCCGTGCGCGAGATACGCTCTGCCTTCGTGACCCGGCTCGGTCAATGCGGCCAAAGCAATTGCCGCCAAGTCTTTTTCGTGGACAGGAGTCGTGCGCGCGTCAGGGTACGGCAGCCGAACGGTGCGCTCCCCGCGAATCGGCTCCTGCCACCACCGCACCGTATTGCTGGCGAACATACCGGGCCGAATGAACGTCCACGCCAACCTCGATGCCTCGAGCGCGGATTCGACCCGACTGTGTATCAGAGCGATCGGGTTGTCCGTGGCTGCCGTCGCGACCGCCGCGGACGAGAGCAGCACAACGTGTTGCACCCCAGCGGATTCGGCCGCCGCCACGAATCCGTCGATCCCCTCGGGCTTGGCGTAGAGGAATACGCGCTGCGCACCGTCGAGTGCGGCGGGCAGCGTCTCGGCGCGATCGAGGTCGGCGAATACCACATCGGCTCCCGCTGGAAGCGCCGCCGCATCGGGACTCCGGCTTGTCAGGCGAACCTGTGCGCCAACGGAATTCAGCCCCGCCGCCACATGGCGGCCGACGTTTCCACTGGCTCCGAACACGACTGTCAACATATCCGCAGCGTAGGCACGAAACTCTCCGAACCCAAGTGCCGCGTGGACGTCGGGCAGGTAGTTCCCCGCGATCCGCGCGCCGCTGAGGCAAGATGCCTGGCATGAAGGTAATCCTTTTCGGCGCGACCGGCATGATCGGACAGGGCGTGCTCAATGAGTGCCTGCGGGACGAGCGGGTGGAGCAGGTGCTCGCCGTCGGGCGCAGCTCGCTGGGGATCGACAATCCCAAGCTGCGCGAGCTGGTCCAGCCCGATCCGACCGATCTCTCCGCGATCGCCGGTGAGCTGCCGGAGTTCGATGCGTGCTTCTTCTGCCTCGGCGTCTCGTCGGTAGGCATGAAGGAGCAGGACTATCGCCGGATCACCTACGACCTGACCTTGAAGGTCGGTCGCACACTGGCGGCCGCGAACCCGAAGCTGGTATTCATCTACGTCTCCGGGCAGGGCACCGACAGCACCGAGCAGGGTCGCTCCATGTGGGGCCGGGTGAAGGGGAAGACCGAGAACGATCTACTCGCACTTCCCTTCCAGGCGTACATGTTCCGGCCCGGATTCGTGCAGCCGATGGACGGCGTCATCTCCAAGACCCCGCTGTATCGCGCCGCCTACGCGATCACCGGTCCGTTGATCCCGCTGTTCAAGCGCCTGGCGCCGAACGCGGTCAACGACAATCGGGAGATCGGCCGAGCCATGATCGCCGTCGCTGCCTCCGGGGCGGACGCGCGTGTGCTCAAGCCCCGAGAGATCAACGCGCGAGCCAAGTCCTAGCAGGGGAGAATCAGCCCGGCTGACTGCCCGGCAGGAAATAGACCACCTCCCACAGATGCCCGTCGGGGTCGCCGAAGTACCCGGCATAAATCCCCCACGGCCGCTCGAGCGGCGCCCGCACCACAGTGCCCCCGGCCTCGACAGCACGCTGAAGCGTGCTGTCCACCTCCTCGCGACTGTCCACGAAGTACCCCAGGCTCATCGGCGAACCGGCGACCCGTTCGACCGGAACACCGGCGTCCTGCGCCAAATCCTCCCGCGAGTACAGCGACAGAATGAGCCCACTGCCGAGGGTGAACATGGCGACCGCACCCCCGGGATTCTCCGCGTCACGGACGTACTCGGTGCCGATGATCCCGGCCGAACTCAACCCGAGCCCCTCCCGATAGAACCGCAGCGAGCGACCCACATCCCGCACGCCCAGCGTCACAGCCCCGATATTCACCGTCATGCCGACCTCCACCTCTTCCACCGCCGTGGTCAATCGACCCATCGAACCGGATATGCCCGGTACAGCGTGGCTTCCCGCGCCGACACAAGTCTTGAAGGAATCGGACACCCGTCACACTCGCGGGCCATGCGCAGCGGTCGCCAGCCACGCGGCGTCGGCTCAGACAGGTACTGAGCGTTCATCGGCCGCAGCGAGCGTGCGCTGAGATGGCCTGTCTGCTCGACTAGCGCACGGCACGTCCGCTGGTCCGCCCTCGCGCGCTGATGCGCGGCGACGCCCGACCAGGTGGCGAGACCTCCCGCTGCGTACCACCGTTCCCCGCCCGCGGTTCTCGACAGGCCCGGCCTACTCCAGCCGACCTTGCACCCCGGGTCAGACCCGCGCCAGCGCCGTGTCAGTTCGGCGTCAGCTCGGTGTAAGCCGCTCTGGCGACAGTAGTGACGTGAACAGCACAGCAATCGCAGCCCCCGGAATGGGGAACGCCTTCGGGGACAAGTCGATCCTCGCCGGAATCGACCTGACCATCGGTTCCGGCTCGATGCTGCGCGCGCAATGGCTCGCCCGCGTCTCGCGGTATCTGCGCGGCGATCACGCCTTCGCCCAGCTGATCCGCTTCGCCCTGGTCGGCGGCTCCAGCAATATCGCCTATGTCCTGCTGTTCATGGCCATGAACACGGTCGGCCCCATGGTCGCCAATATCGCGGGCTCGATCGTCAGCACGATGATCGCGAACGAACTGCACCGCCGGCTCACCTTCCACGCGGCCGGACGGGTCACCTGGTTCAGCGCACAGTGGGAGGGCGGCGCGCTGGCCATGGTCGGCCTGCTGATCAGCACGGCCGCGCTGGCCGGTCTCGAATTCTGGGCCCCGGGCCTGGGCGAGATGGCACAGGCGACCGCCATGATCGTCGTCATGGCGGTGGTCGGCGGCCTGCGCTTCCTGGCACTGCGCGGCTTCGTCTTCTGACCCGGCGTCGTCCGACGTGGTCGGCGCCGAGTCAGCATTCCGCGAAAGCTGTTCCAGCCGAGAACAGTTGGACAGCTCGAGCGGTGAGTGTCAGAAACTCAGCCGATGGCCGCGTTCATAATGGTGCCGGCACTGGTGGCGATAATGCCGCCGATCATGGCGCCCGCAACCATCTTCGGCGAGGCGAGCCCGCTGCCGGACCACTTCTCCCAGGCGAAGCGACCGCCCGCGTAGGTGATGCCCATAACGCCGGAGAGCAGCACGAACCAGGTGAAATACCGGACGAGCTTCATGAGCTTGTCGGCCACCGGCGGTGTCTCGGGCGTCGGATTGCTGATCTGAGCCAGCACGGGACTGCTCAGATGAACGAGCACAGTGTCGTGGAAGGCGCTGAGCATGGGAGTCACCCGCACAACGTTACCCCGAAAACCGGGCGACATGCGCGGGAATGTGCGTGAGATCTACTGCGCGGGAGGGACTTTCGTCTGGTATACGAGGAATCTTCGCGCCGGAGGCGAGTGCGGATCATCGAATTGATGCAGACAGAACTTGCGTCCCGGGAGAGACGAACTTTCGTTCGTATTGAGCGGATGACGAGATTCGAACTCGCGACCCTCACCTTGGCAAGGTGATGCGCTACCACTGCGCTACATCCGCTTGCGCGTCCTTCGGAGCCTTGCGGCGCTGTCCGGCGTGCGAGAAAAGACATTAGCCGACGCGCTGCCCAACCACCAAACCGCCCCCTTTCCGTGCTCCGAACCGCGGTCCTACCGCGGTGTGGTGTTCTCCGGCAGCGGCACGATCGACGACACGAGCGTGCGATCCCCGGTGGTGGATGTGAGCACCAATTGCGGTGGCCAGACCTTGCGCGAGCTGTCCGGATGCGTCTCGCTGACCACCATGATCTGCTGCCCGGCGAACGGCCCGGGCATGATCTGCACGCAGTAGGTGGTCCCGGCCGGAATCGAGTCGATGCCCGCCTGGATATCGGCCACCGAGGGCGCGGTGGCATCGGGAGCGAACATCTCGTGCACCCGTTGGCCATTGCGTTCCACATAGTAGCGATTCTGCAGCGCCAGGATGACATCGGGTGCGGTGCGGGTACTGCCGGGACCGTTGCCGCGGATGGTGGTGCCGTTCATCTCGTTCGGGCACAGCGCGGGATTGTCGGCTGCCGCGGGCGCGGTCGCCGATGAGGTGGTCGTCACCGGGGGAGCGGCGAGGGTCGGCATCGGCCGTTTGTCGTCGGCCGGACTCACCTTGGCGATCTGCACCGCCACGGCGGCGGTCACCACGAGCACCGCCAGCACCCCCAATAGTGGTACCGCCCAAGCGGGATACGCTCTCGGCCGCGGTTTGGACGGCAGCATCGCGCGCCGATGCCGGGCCCCCAGATGCGGCCGCAAGCCGGGTTCGTAACCCTCCGGCTCGTCCTCGTCGTAGTAGTCGTCGTACCCCGAATCCTCCTCGTACCGGGCAGGTTCCGGTGCGGGCGCGCTGGCGATCCAGTCCGCCCAATTGCCGGTGTGCTCGTCCTCGTCCTCGGCCGGCCCCAGCGGTCCGTCGGTGCGTCCGGTCGAGGTGTCGTAGGTGGTCATGGCGTCCCCTGCGGTGAGAGGTTCGGAATGAGTGGAGCGGCACTGGTCGGAACGACCGAGCTGATCAGTGGCGCATCACCACTGGTGGTCGGCGCACCGGAATCGCCTCCGCCGAGCGGGAATTGGCCCCCGTTCGGCGCCGTGGTGGCGACCGTGCTGGACGGCGCGAAATCGAATCCGGAACTGGGCTTGTCACTGCCGCCGCGCGGTGTGGCCCCGGGCGCCGCCACACCGGAGAGATCATGCGCCAGCGCCGCGAACCAGGTCCCCACGAATTGTGTTGGACTGTCGCCGAATCCGCCGCCCTGCGCATGCGTGTAGTCATGCTTGGCCGCGGTGTTCCAGTACCGCACCCAGGTGGTGACGTCCAGCAGATCCTTGTTGTCGGTGACGTTCTGCACCAGCGCGGTGAACGCCGACGTGGTCAGATTGCTGATGGTGGTCGGCGGCACCAGATCGGCCACCGCCCCGACCAGCTTGGTGCCGAGCACCGCGAGTCCGGCAATGGGATTGGCCAGTCCGGCGGCCGCGATCTCGGCGATATTGGTCGCGGTGAGCACGCTCTTCGCCACGGCCACCACGGAATTGAAGGCAATGGTGCCGACCTTGACCAGCGCCTGCATGGCGCCGGGCAGATCCACCGCATTATTCGGATCGGAGGCCTCGGCGATCCGCTGCGACAGCGACTTCTGCGGCTGGATCGACAGATCGGTGAGCGAGGTCCCGGAGATATCGTTGTTCACCACATTGGTGACGGTCTTGATGGACGTGTAGGCCAGCGCCTCGGCAATGGATTTCAGCGAGGCGATCGGATCGCCGCCCGAAATCTCCACCTGCCCGGCGATATTGGCCACCGCCCGCAGCAGCGGCGCATTGGCCGGTGCGTCACAGGCGAGATCCCCGTCGGCACAGAAGCTCGCGACCCGCCCGCTGAGACTGCCGAAATTGGCCGTGCCCGCACCCGTGCCGCCATCGGTCCCGAGCGTGCTGGAAATCGTGCTGATGGAGCTGTTGCTGATCGCGGTCCCCATCCCCGATCCGGCGGGGGGCTGATCGGACTGCGGCGGCGGCGGAAGTTTCGCCACCGCTTCACCATTGGTGCCCGGTGCGGCATCGGGCTGCTTCTGCCCCGGTTTGCCGGGGAACATCGCCGCCCCGGCGGCGCGCGTGGGATCCCCGAACAGCGCGACCGCGGCGATCCGATCGGCCGTCACCACGCCCGTGCCCCCGGCGACCTCCTGCGCGAACAGCGAGGCCACATGCGCGCCTTGCGAATACCCGGCGATAGCCAGCCGGGTATTGGGGCAGCGATCGGCGACCTGTTTCGCCATGGACCGCAAGGTGCTCAGACCGTCGCCGATGGACTTCGAGTACGTCGTCTTATCGGTGGACACCGCCCCGCCGAACGATGCCTCGTAGGGCACATACGCCCGGTCGACCAGTCCGGCATCGCTGGCCTCGGACATCATGGGCCGGAACACCGTCGAGAGCATCCCGGTATCGGTGGTGACGGCCGCATCGGGTGAGGATTCACCCGTGCCCTGGATGCCGAGCGCGTACAGCGCCGGACAGGTGTCGATGGCCAGGCTGGTATCGGGTGGGCCCGCGTCGGCCACACTGAGGGTCGCTGCCGTGAACAGGCAGACGCTCGTAGTGATGAGCAGCAGTTTCCGGACCACGCCGCACCTCGTTCAGATCATGGACTCGGGTTCTGCGCGCCTGGGTGCGCGCGGGCGGTGATCCGCGCGGCGGCCGTACGGGCCGACGTGAGGATCTGCTCGGCCAGCAGCCGAACCGGTTGTGGCGGTGTGCGCGTGGGGTCGCCGTCGTCCAGCGGGGAGCTGTTGACATCGGGTATCCACGCGGCCATATCGTGCGGTTCGAGGGCGCGCCACTGTTCCAGCCAGCCCAGCCGCCAGGTCTGCGCACCGAGCTCGTGCGCGAGGTTCTCGGCGTCGTGCCGGCGTTCGTCGGCGGGAATGGGCAGCGGCCGTGCGGAATCGGCGACGGTGATGATGCCGACGACTTCGCTGCCCGCCGGCGTCGCCTGCTGCTCGTGCGAGACCAGCGCCCGGTGCAGCGTGTTCAGCCCGTGCATATGGGTGCGCGCCACCAGGACCACCAGCGGCGAATCCATATCCGCGCCGATGCCGATACGCGCGGG
Source organism: Nocardia sp. NBC_01327 (assembly GCF_035958815.1). Taxonomy (NCBI): domain Bacteria; kingdom Bacillati; phylum Actinomycetota; class Actinomycetes; order Mycobacteriales; family Nocardiaceae; genus Nocardia; species Nocardia sp. NBC_01327. Next base: position 3,517,519 of record NZ_CP108383.1, read on the forward strand.
CCAGCGCTGCCCGGCATCACCGGCCCAGCTCAGGCTGGCGGCCAGACTGCTCACGCCCGCACCGCCGTGCGCGCCGACCAGCCACAGCAGCGGCGGCCGGTCGGGCCGATTCGGCACGGCGCGATGCCACATCGGCACCGGCGGCAGGCTGAGAGTGGTCATCGCAACTCCCCGAGGAGCGCGAGATAGGCGTCGCGGGTCTCGGCCGCGAGCCGGTGCCACGAGATGAGCCCGCCCCCGGCGAGGTGAATATCGAAGGGCACCAGCATGACCGCGCGCACCCATGAGCCGAGATGGGCGCTGACATGCTCGAGAATTGCCGCGCCGGAGTCCGGCACCTGTTCGGTCAGCACGATCACCGCATCGCCGACGACGAATTCGCTGAAGTGCTCGTCCAGCCAGCTCAGCGAGGGTTGCAGCCGATTGATCGCATCCGGCCGCGCGGCGACGGTGATCACCAGTCCCACGCGCGGATCCGACAGCAGGGGAGCGGCGAGCCGGCTGGTCACCGGTGCGCCCGCATCGAAAACGGCCAGCAGCCCGGCGGTTTCGAGGTGCCGCGCGACCGATACCAGAGTCTCCCGGCGCGGCAGCGGATCCGGGCTGCGGCTGAGCACCCGCACCCCCGTGGTGGTCTGACCTGAGCACGCGCCGACGGTGGAGGGCAGTTCGGGATGTTCGGCGGAGAGCCAGTTCTGGACGGTGCTCACCGCCGGCATGGCATCACAGCCGCGCAGCCCGAGATCACCGCCGCCGAGCGTGGCGTCCACCGCTACCGGCCAGATCTCACCCTCACCGTCCACGGCCGCCGCGGCGGCCAATCCCAGTGTGGTGGTCGACGATCCGGCGGATCCGGACCCGCCCAGCACCAGCACCGACGGCAGCACGGCGCGCACCAGGCGGCCCTGACCGCCGTGCAGCGGGACCGGATCGGTCGGTGATCCGGTGGGGGTGCGCGGTTCGGGTTCCGGTGCGGGCGGCTGGGTCACGCGCCGGATGAGATCGTCGATATCGACCATCGCTCACCCGCCTGACGAGATGATCGAGCTGATCAGCACCCGGCCGTCGCCGCCGGTCGTGGTGGTGAAGGTCTGCTGCCAGGTGTTCTTGGTGCCGTCCGGGCGGCGCTCGTCGATATTCACATCCCAGTGATCGGCGGGCAGCCGGGAGATGGTGACGCAGTGCTGGGTTCCGGCCGGGACGGCCGAAATCGCGTCCCGGGTGGCCTGTTCCGGCGCGACCTTGGCGTCCGGGGTGAGCAGGCTGCGCACGGCGGCGGCATCACGCAGCACGTACCAGGCGTATTCCAGATGCATGATGACGCCCGGCGCGGTGTTGAGATTGCCTGAGCTGGAACCACTCACCCGATCGGCGGATTCCACGGCCTGGCACCACGCGCCCGGCCCGCCGGGCTGGCTCGGATTCGCCACCGCCGGAACCAGTGTCGGCGAGGGTCCGGCCTGCGGCGCGGAATCGTCTCCGGGCGCGACCTTCACCCAGACGATCCCCGCGATCACGGCGAGCACCGCCGCCACGATGGCGGCCAGCGCCGCACGCTCGCGCACCTCGCGCCGCCGCCGCGTCTGCGCCGCGCGTTCCCGCGCCGCCAGCACCAGCGGAGCCATCGGATCATCCGACAGCAGATCGGCTTCCGCGGAGGTGATCCGTCGGATGCGGGTGGTGGCCTCGCTATCGGGCGAGTGGTCCTCATCGAGCCACTGCGCCCAGGCGGGAGCGGGATCGGGCTCGTCCGCTCGATGGCGGCCCGGATTGGTCGGCGGCAACGCGGGCATAGCGGGGCGTTGCGCCGTGAGGTCTTCCTGTTCGATCACGGCGTCACCCATGTCTTTTCCGTCAGGCACCTGGAGCTGGCGCTAGCGCCGCCAGGAAGGTTTCGGGGGTTAGTGGAGGCATCTGGGCGACCGCGGAGCGCAGCGAATCGACGGCGGTGCCGACCTGCTGATTGACCTGATCGACCGTTTGATTGACCTGTTTGACCGTCTGGTCCACCACGGTGTTGACCTGCTGGACAACCGGTGCGACCGCCTCGGCGATGGGTTGCGGCGCAACGATCGGGGCGACGGCGGGAATGACCGGCGCGGGAGCGGGGGCCGAAACCGGAGCTGCCACAGGCTGATCGATCAGAGGCGCGGGAGCGGGTGGTGCGGGCTGGTTCGCATTGCCATTGCCCAGCGCGCCACCGGCGAGTGCGGCGAGTGCGCCACCGCCGATCACGAATGGCCCGCTTGCGACCGCGCCGAGGCCGCCGCCGATGACGCAACCCGCGATGCCACCGACAATCGCGCCAGCAGGGGCCCCGACACCGGCTGTAGGAACGCCGCCGATCAGTCCACCGGCCACAGCTCCGACTACTGCGCCGACTCCGCAACCGACCGGGACCAACGCCGCAGGCGCGACAACGCCGACCGCGCCCGCCCCGAGCAGTGCGCCGATGGAGCTGGTGGCGGCCATGCGATCCGAGTCCTGGGTGGAGAAACCCAAGTGGTCGTAACCGGCGGCAATCTGCCATTCCGCGTAATCGAGGTAGGACTGTGCCTTGTCCCGCGTCTTCTCATCGACGAAATCGGGCAGCTCGACCGTGGAGGTGCCCACCCGCAGTTTGTGCGGGTCTACCGGAATCACCGCCGGTGCATCCTCGGCAGGTGCTTGCGGCTGAACGGATTCGGGTTGTGGCGACGCCTCCGGCTGCACCAGCGTATTGGCCGGCGGCTGGGTCTGCTGTTTAGGACGCGGCCGGGCGGGCGGGGCAGGGGGATCCGGAATGAAATCCGCAGGGCTGGGTGCAGTCGCAGCGGGAGGCTGCGGGGTGGTGCTCAATCCCGGCTGGCCTTCGCCGGGTACTGCCAGACCCGGCTGTCCGGGTGAGGCCGAAGCGACTCCCTGGCTGGCCACCAGCATTATCGGCAATACCGATAATGCGAGCGAAGTGCGTCTGGAATTCATTGCCCATTCCCCTCATCAGAACGGTCGGCAGCGGGGCGACCCGCCCGAAACCCCCTACCGACCAGCGCTTTCCGCGCTTCCGGCCGCATGAACCGCAGCTGACCCATGACGAAACCCCACCACCGTGCGATGATCATGTTGCTGAATCGATCGTACCCGTAACCGTGCCGCTCACAACCTGATACGGGACAGTCGGGACGAATTCTTGTATAAATCAGTCGGAACGAATTCTGCTGTTGTGCACAGACGCACCGTAAGATCACTTCCGCCCCGCAAGAACCGTGTGCCGCACTATCTCTCGTGCGTCCGCCGGTTCTCGGAAGGAAGCTCCATGCGTCTCCATGCAGCACACTTTTCGCTATCGCTGCTCACTCTCGTGGCAGCCCTGACTCTCACCGCGTGCGGCGGCGGCCTCACCTCCTCTCCCTCGACGACGACCATTGCGCCCCCCGATCCGGCGCGCCCACCCGTCGATATCCATTGGGAGGCATACCAGGGCTTCCAGTTACCGATCGGCGCACACGACGGACCCACCAGGCAGAGCCCCGCCGCCTCCGGCTACTCGCATACTCCGCAGGGCGCGGCCCTCGCCGCCATCAATCAGAACGTTCGTCTCACCCTGGCCCCCGACGGCGCGTGGCCGGACATCGCATCCGAATCCCTCATGCCCGGCCCCGCCAAGGACTCCTGGGTCCTGGCCCGCGCCCAGATCTCCATCACCGCCCCCGCGAATCCCGCCGCCACCGCTCACATCGCCGGATACAAAATCAACACCTACACCGCAGCCCGCACCGACCTCACCGTCTACAGCACCCTCTCCGACAACAGCATCCTGGCCACCCTCCTGACCGTCGTCTGGTCCGCCGACGACTGGCGCTTCCAACTCCCCGACCTCAACTCCAAAACCAACAGAAACCAATCCCCGGCAGCCTTTCCCACCGACATGGTGAAACTGGAAGCCCCGAAGTAGCTGTCAGCCCCAGACAGGCAATGGGCCCGATCGCCGCCCCCGATTCCAACCCGGGTCCGGCCCCGTCAATCTGTCTCTGCGCTGCACAGTATGTGGGGGGTGTCCGGCGGAATGGTCGCCGCACCCGAGCCCGCGACCTTCAGTTCATCGACAGGCCGGATCCGGCGATACACATCACGCAGGCCCGAGTGTGCGGGGAACTGACGTTCACGACTGTGCGGTCCTGAATTAGGTTGTCAGGGTTCTGGCGGTGGCTGTTCGATCCTGTCGCGGTCGTTTGGTGCCGGAACGGGCTTTCGCGCAACGTCTCTCGGCACTACGCAGCACGAGTGGGGGCTGTGGGACCTCGGCGCGGGCTGCGCGATCCCGGGGCGGCGGTCTCGGCCCGGTATGCGGTTGGGGGAGGCGTCGATCGCTTCTGGCTTCGTTGCGACGTCTCGGCGGCGCAGAGTTCGGCCGAAACTTGTGCGGGCTGGCGGACTTTGCCGATCTGCGCGCTAACTGGGCAATTCGCGCTGCGGCCACTGTGGTGGCGTGAATCTGCGAACCCGGATCACCGGAATGCCTGCGTCCGGATCAGTCGCGGCGTGGTCTGTGCTGTCTGCGGGGTAGATGACTCCCGCACCCAGCCCGAGGCTGCCGAACTAGGCTGAAGTGACGGCAAATCGTCGCGTTGATAATCAAGCTCGCGACCGGCTACCCGACCGGATAGTGACTGAGGCCGAGCCTGTTTCAGGCTCGGCCTGGTGTTCGTCCTGTCGGTGTAGCTCGTTCAGTGATTCCAGATTTCGCTGGCCAGGAAGCGGTCCCAGTGCTCGCCGGGGAACACGAGCACCGGCCCGCTCGGGTTCTTGGAATCACGCACCCCAACTGTGTTCGCCCCGAGGAATGCGATTTCGACGCACTCATTGGCACTGGGGGACTTGGAGGATTTGAACCACTGGGCGTCGGCCGGATCGTTGATCATGGCGCGTACTCCTTCGCGATGCTCGACACCAGATCGTGGGTGTCGTTCTCGCTCAACGCTACCCGCTTCATGGATACGACCGCTTGCCTGAACCGGGCGATCACCTCGGCATGCTCGAGGTAGAGCGCTCCCTCGGACCCTTCGACATAGACAACCGGAGGTTCAACCAAACGGCTGGCAAGAGGAGGGAATTCGAGCATGCTGAATGAGTCGACCGAGTATCCGGAGTGTGTGCCCGCGTTGAACGGCACGACCCTGATCGAGATGTTGTCTTGTGCTCCAGCCTCTTGCAGGCGCTGCAATTGCTCCCGCGTAACCGCAGGCCCTCCGATTCGATGGCGTAGCACCGCCTCCGACAGGAGTGCATCCACTCGAAAAGTATTGTCGGCTAGCCGCTCCTGCCGCCGGGCGGCCAGTTCGAGCCGACTCGACACATCGATTTCGGGCAGGTTGGGGAGTGCGTTCTCGATGAGGCTGCGTCGATATGCGGGCGTCTGGAGTATGCCGGGTATGAACACGAGCTGATGCGATGTCAGGTGGTCGGCCACTGCTTCGAGTCGCAGGTAGTGATTGAAGTACGGGGCGTACTGGCGGGAGTACGCCTGCCACCATCCTGTCGAGACTCCTTGCAGCTTGGCGACTTTGGCCTGTTGCTTGAGTTCTTCCCACAGCTCGAGCACCTCCGCTCGAACCGCAGGGGTGACGCTGTACATGTCGAGTAGCGACTTCAACTGTGGCGTAGACACTTTGGTCGGCAGACCGTCCTCGAGTCGGAGGATGGTTTGCTTCGACGTATCTATCTCCAATCCGGCAGTCAATAGGGTGGCGCCGGCTTGTTCTCGTATGGAGCGAAGAAAGCGACCGAATGCTCTACGCGGGATAGTGGATCCGACCATTTCGTTAGCCTCGCTATCTGGGGAAGCGTTTCGTGAAGCGGTCCGTGCTGGACTTCCAGCGGATTCCCTTCGACACCTTTCATCAGAAGTTCTGCGGGATCACAGTTGTATACCGAGTATAAGTGAGAACTTGCGACCTACTGCTCGGTACTGAATGCGATTCCCGTACAGAACTTCTGATGAAAGGTGGACCGAAATGACCTGGGACATCTGGGCGCTGCTGTCGATCATCGTGCTGTGCGGCACCGTCATCGTCTGGTCCGGCTGGGGTTATTGCCGCGAACTCCATCCGGAGGAAGTCAACTCCCTACGCCTGCACCTCACGGGCGGTGGTCACCTCGACGTCCCGCTCGCACCCGATCACCCCACCGGCCGTCACCGCGCGCCCCACTTCACCCGTCTCCACCTGGAGTCGACCCCATGACCCCCGCCGAAATAGCGGTCCTCACCGCCCTCCGCCCCAATCTCCCGCTCAACTCCACCCAAATCCAGCAGGCCGCCCGCCTGACCGCCGCGCGCACCCGAAATGCCCTGTCCCAATTGGAATCCCGAGGTCTGATCATGTCCAGCCGCCCCCGCGGCCGCTACCGCATCACCCCTCGCGGCCGAGCCGCCCTGATAACAAAGTCCCGCTGACCCTTGAAACTGACGTAACGTGAGGTTTTAGCGTGGGTGGTGCACATCGACCCGAGGAGAACCAGATGAGCACCGACCTGCAGAAACTGTCCGACCGCACGGAGATCGTCGAGCTGCTGAGCGCCTACCTGGCAGCGGTCGACGACAAGCGGCTCGATCGTACCGTGATGACCACAACCTTCGCGGTCGACGGCCGTATCGTCCGCCCCAACGGTGCCGCCCTTATCGGACACGACAGTATTCTCGAGAGCCAGTCGGCGAGTTTCGCCCGTTTTCGAGCGACACACCACGTCACTGCCGACCATCTTGTCGAAATCGACGGTGGCACAGCAAGAATGCGCGCCAATCTGACCGCCATGCATCTCTGGTCGCCGGAGGAGTCCGATTCCCACTCGCTGGAAACCCATTTCCTCGCCGGCGGCGTCTTCGACGTCCGTGCCACGCGGACCGGCGAGGGCTGGAAACTGACCGAAATGGCGCTGCGCAACACCTGGCGCAGCGGCACGGGTATGGCCGCAATGCTCGCCACCCGCTGATTCGAAAGGAAGGCGCCGTGGCCGAACAGGTATGGCGTGTCGGAGATCTGGCCCGCGAAACCGGCGTCACCGTCCGGGCCCTGCACCACTACGACCAGCTCGGCCTGCTGGTGCCCTCCTCGCGCACCTCCGGCGGGCACCGCAGCTACACCGAGTCGGACGTGCACCGCCTGCACCGCATTGTGGCCTTGCGGGGCTTCGGATTTCCGCTCGAGGACATCGCGGCCCTCCTGCACGCCGACCCCGACCAGGACCCCCGCGACCTGATCCGGCAACAGCTGACGCTGGTCGAAGACCGCATCGCCCGAGCCGGCGCCCTGCGAACCCGCCTGCTCGAGGTGCTCGACGGCCTCGAACACACGGTGGAGCCGTCGACCTCGGAGTTCCTACGACTTATTGAGGAGACCGTCACCATGAATCAACCACTGACCCCGGACGAATTCGCCCGGCTGATCCGTCAGCGCGAGGAATTCGCGCGGAGCCTGAGCGCGGAAGAGTTTGCGGCACTGCTGAAACGCCGTGAAGACGCCTTCGCCGCACTGACCCCGGCCGACCGAGAACGGTTGGAGGCCAACCGCGCTCGAATGATCCCGCCCGGAACGGGGCTCGACCCCGCAGACGGGTAACCGGGTCGCGAGCTATCCGGCCTAATCGTGCACTACCGAGCCTCGAATGGCGGTTTCCCGCCGAATCCGCCTCGATAGTGCACGAAAAGGCCGACCGGTGATCGTCAAGGGATGAATCTCGTATTCGGGTAGGCCGGGTTGTCCCCATCGAACAGGTGACTGTCGCTGTGCTTCAGGTGCAGATCGAAAAACGCTGTGACATAGGCACGTTGGGTGCTCACCGACTGACCAGGATCGATCCGCCCGATCTCCCGTTGCTGCGCACCCCGCTTCAGCACCTGTGCGAGTTGCGGAACCACGACCTGTAGGTCGGTGAATCCATTGTGTGCGGCGCCGTCGAAGTGTAGATCGCGTTTCCACGCGCGCTGATTGGTCCAGAACTCCCTCCACGACGGATCTATATCGGTGCTCATGTGGGAATGCTGGAGGGTGTCACCTGTCGCCGGGTACACGAAATCGGAGCCCACCAGCAGGAACGGCCGATCCAGCCCGTGCTGCACGCTTTCCCCGACGTCACCCGGCGACATCGCGCCGTCGAAGTTGATCCCGGCGGCGATCCGCCGGTCGTAGTACATGCTCTCCGCCGTCGTGCACCCGCCCAGCGAGTGGCCGAACATGCCCACCGCCGAAAGATCCAGCGCCCCAACCAGGCCCGTGGGCAGCGGGCGCTTCTCGGCGTCCGGATTATCGCCCTGATCCATGCGGGTCAGCTCATCCAGCACGAATCGGGTATCGGCAATGCGGGCACCCATCGTCCGCCGCAGGAATTCCACGCTCGACTCGGCACTGCCGGTGACGACCTGCCCGCCGGGGAATTCGATCGCCGTCGAATCATGCGGATGGGAAAGGGAGACAACGATATAGCCGTGACTCGCCAAATCATCGGTGAGCACCGAACCGAGCTCCCGCAGCATGCCGAGGCCGTGCGAGAACAACACCACCGGCCACCGCTGTGTGCCATCCACCGCCGCCGACGCGACTGCGGGCCGCTCGGTCCCGCTCCAATCGACCACGCCCGCGGGCATATCCAGAAAAGCCGGATCGGGCACACTCTGATCGAACACGCTCGCCACCCGCGGCGACATCCAGTCGGCGAGTTCCCCGCCGCCCTGCGCGGGGTAGGTCACGGTGACCATCAACTCCCGCCGCGCGCTCGCCTGCCACGGGTCCGTCCGCGCATCCACCAGATGCAGATCCACCGTGCCCACCGGATACCGCCCACTGAGCCCCGGCAGCATCAGGCGCACCTGCCGCCTGATCGTGATCGGCGTCGCGGCAGCCAGCAACCCGAGCCCCGCAACCAGCCCCACCGCCCCCGCGAAGACCCGCCTATCGAACACCTCAGTCACTTAACCACTTGCGTCTCCAGTGGGTGGAAGGTGCAGCGTATTCCCATGACCGACGACCTCCACACGATCGGCGAACTCGCCCACCGCACCAGCCTCCCGGTCCGCCTGGCTCGACACCGTGTCCGAACCGAAGGTGGAGCGCTACTGGGAGTTGCTGACCTTGATCAACGGGTACCAGCCCGCTCCGCCCGCAGTCCCTGCCTTCGCCTGGCTATCCGCAGCCCTGCGTGCACACCGATAGCTCTCCTCCCCGGAATTCCATACCTATGCCGCAACGGTTTCGGCTGTTTGCAGCTGGGGAATCCGCCCGCGCGCGGACCGTCCGGGGGGCACCGGGGTCACCCTTTACGCCGATATGAATATCGACCAGGAACTGGTGGCGGTGCCTACTCGGCGTTTGCCACAACCAGTTCCTGGTCGATGTCATTTCACGTGTGCGAAGGGAGGATTCGGTCGAAGGTGGGGGAGGTGGGGTGGGTTACAGCCACTTCATCAGGGTCATGCTCGAGAGCTGCGCGTTGGTGATGGTCGGCAGGTCGACCTTTTTCGGGGGACTACTGCCGTCCACCGTGACGACATAGACGGAGGTTTGGCCGGTGCCTTGGGTATCGAGGTACTTGAAGGCAATCTGAGTGCCGTCGTGATTGCTGACGGGGTTCGATATACCCGCCGTATTCGTGGTGGGTAGCAGCGGCGTCCTGTTGCTGGCGGTGAAGCAATTGGTCGCCGGGTCTTTGACGACGTCGGACCGATATACCTGAGTGTCCTTGGCATCTATCACTTTGGTAGGGCCACCCAGCCAGATCAGTGTTCCGCAGTCGGCGGTGGGGAACACGATGGTCCCGTCATAGTTGAGGTAGGGACCGCCTAGGTGTCCGTGCCCCACAGCCTGCGGATTACTCGTAGACCCAGCCGGTATCTCGTAGTAGTTGTCCACCGGTGTCGCGGGCTGCCGGTAATAGAAGTTGCCCGCGCCATCGAACCCGATGGATTCGAAATCCGGCTGCGTACCCCCGAACGGCCCGAGCGCGGCCGCAGGCGTCACATTGGTGAATGTCCCACCGGCATCTATCCATCCCGCACTGTCATGCCCATCGACCTTCTTGGTGAACGCGAATCTCTTGAGATCCGGTGACGCCGAGAGAACATTGCCGGAATCACAGGTATTCGAGCATGCGGAAACATCGAAAGAGGCCACCTGCGAATACTTTCCGGAGCTCGGATCGATGAACCCATAGTTCATATGCCCCACAGATCCGGTGCCGACAAATATCTGCGTAAGTATCCCCGACGTCGCCTGCGGCGCAGCAGCACTGGTCACCGACGCTGGATTGGTCGAGGTCGCAGCCGCCGCGGGCGGACTGCTCGATGCGGTAGCCGATGGCTTGGTAGTCGAGTTATTCGCCGAGCATCCGGCTGTAAACGCGAGTAACACTGTCGAAATAGCAAGAATTGCTGACAAACGTCCATGGGATTCTGCATTCATGCGGACTCTCCGGCCAAGCGGTGCAACACTGTCGCGTCATTATGCGCTCCGCAGACAGGTTGCGGGTCCCGATCCGGCGGGGCCCCAGGGCATCCGCCCGCGTCGCGCCGTCCGCTCGTGCCGGGTGAGCAGCGGGAGGTGCACCGGCTGCCCCTATTTCTGGGTCTTCCAAAACGATCATCTGAACCAACATTATTTCATATGCTCTCACCGGCAGAGCGGCAGAACACCGCACCTGCCTCGGCAAACAGATTTGAGGACAACTTCATGAAACGAACGATTCTCGTCGGCGCCGCCGCCTTCGCCCTTCTCGGTGGTGCCGTGGGCACGGCTGCCGCAGAAGGGATTCCGCTCACCGCCCAGAACGTCGACATCACCCCCGGCTCCGCCGCGGACCTCGGCAATGCCATCGGCACCGGCTCGGTCGACACCGGCAGCACCGCCGCCGCCCTCGGCAGCGCCTTCGGCGGCGGCTACGCCGGCGGCGTACTCGGCAGCCTCTCCGCACACTGATCCGGGCGGAACAACAGAAGGGCCCGGCCGACACCGGGCCTGCTCTGGTCTCCGTTCGGGCGCAGGGGACCGCATGAGCATCACCGAGACTGCGTCAGTCTGTTGACCCGTGGTGGTCACTCACTTACCATCCAGCGATGCTCCTCGTCGACAAGAACGATTCCGTCCTGACTTTGACGCTCAGTCGGCCCGAATCGCGAAATGCATTGTCGCCGCAGCTGATTGAGGAGCTACAGACTCAGATCGCCGCCGCGGACTCGGACCCCGATGTCGCCGTCGTGATCCTCACCGGCGCTGATCCGGCCTTCTGCGCGGGAGTCGATCTTCGAGTGATAGGCGCCGAAGGCGGCTGGGACAATATGGGTGGAGCCGCCGCCGGCGATGTTCCGGCCGGGCACCCGTGGACGCCGATCGGCAAGCCGATCATCGGCGCGATCAACGGAGCCGCGGTGACCGGCGGTCTCGAACTCGCATTGGCCTGCGACATCCTCATCGCCTCGGACCGGGCTCGATTCGCCGACACGCATGCCCGCGTCGGCGTGATGCCGCTGTGGGGCCTGACCGCCCGCCTGCCGGAAGCAGTCGGGTTCGGGTTCGCGCGCCGAATGAGCCTGTCGGGCAACTTCATCGATGCCCACACCGCCCTCGCGCGCGGCCTGGTCACCGAAGTCGTGCCGCACGACGACCTGCTCCCGGCCGCCCGCCGCCTCGCCTCGGACATCGCGTCCAACAACCAGACCGCCGTCACCACACTTCTCGACTCCTACCGCCGGGTCCAAGACCACGTACTCGCCCCGCAGGCCCAGATCGAAGCCGCGACCGGCGCGCGCTGGCTCGCGGGCGACGCCGCGCGAGACATCGCCAAGGACGCGCGCGCGGTCATAGACCGCGGCCGTTCTCAGCTGCACTGACCGGCCACCGCCCGTTTTCGCACGCCGATTCGCCGAGATGCATGATGCTGCGGCTGTATCGGTGGATGCCGCACACCGCCCCCGCGAGTTGAGCGAGACTCGGAAATCTGCCCGGCGCAGGGCAGATCCGATCGAACTATGGTGCGCGATACTGGGATTGAACCAGTGACCTCTTCCGTGTCAGGGAAGCGCTCTCCCGCTGAGCTAATCGCGCGTGTTCCCCCTCTGAGCGGATGACGAGATTCGAACTCGCGACCCTCACCTTGGCAAGGTGATGCGCTACCACTGCGCTACATCCGCTTGCTTGCCGGGGCTCGGGAGCCGATCGGCTTGCGGGACAGAACTTTAGGGACAAACCGCCGCAGATTGCAAATCGCCACCATAACGGGGGTGCGCAAGGCGCTGGGGGAGGAGTGGCACGGTAGAAGCGGCCGGGGAAGAACGGCGGCTGCCGGACCTTCTTCCCACTTCAATGTATAGCGCACACCCCCTCTTGCCGCAAGGCCCCGTCGGACCTCCATAATCGCTGGTCGTAAGCCATTTCGAGAGGAGTTCACGTGCGCATACTGCTGTCGACGATCGGGTCCCGCGGTGAGGTGCAGCCGGTGCTGGCGCTGGCTCTGCGGCTGCGATCGCTCGGGCAGGAGGTTCGGCTCTGCGCGCCACCGGACTTCCGGGAGCTGATCGCGGGCTATGACCTTCCGTTCGTCCCGATCGGTCCCGAGGTCCGCCACTTCGGCCGCGGCGGGGCGAAACCCACGCCCGAGGAACTGCGCCGCCAGATCCCGGACACGGTCGCCACCCAGTTCGAGTTCATCGCCCCGGCCGTCGACGGCTGCGACATCGTATTGGGTTGCGGCGCATTGCAAATCGCCGCGCACAGCCTTGCCGAGCAACGCGGCATCCCGTACGTCTACGCGGCCTACAGTCCCAACACCCTCCCCAATCCGCACCTGGCCCCGCCGCCCATGCCGGGCCCGCCACCCACGACCACCGACGTCCCGACCCTCTGGGAGCAGGACGCCCAGCGCTGGAACCAGATCTGGTCCGATCCGCTCAACTCCCAGCGTGCGGCCCTGAGCCTGCCGCCGGTGGCCGACGTCCGCGGCTACATTTTCACCGAAAACCCGTGGCTCGCCGCCGACCCGATCCTGGGCCCCTGGCCGCAACCCGCCGCCCTGCCTGTCCTGCAAACCGGCGCATGGCTGGTCCCCGACGACCGCCCGCTCTCCGCCGAACTGGAAGCCTTCCTGGACGCCGGAGCACCGCCGATCTACTTCGGCTTCGGCAGCATGCACGTGGCGCCGGAGTTCAGCCGGATCCTGATCGAGACGGCGCGCAAACTCGGCTATCGCGCAGTGGTCCAACGCGGTTGGACCGACCTGTCTCCGATCGACGAGGCCCCCGACTGCCTGGCGATAGGCGAGGTCAACCAGCAGGCGCTGTTCCCCCGGATGGCCGCCGTCGTCCATCACGGCGGCGCCGGAACCACTACGGCAATCGCGAAATCCGGTGTGCCGCAGGTAGTGCTGCCGCAGCGCTACGACCAGCCCTACTGGGCCTCCCGAGTGGAGGCGCTCGGCATCGGCACAGCACTGCCCCTCGGCGAACCCGCCACCGATCCCCTTGTCGCAGCACTGGATCGAGCACTGACTGCCGATACGGTGGCCCGGGCACGCTCCCTCGCCACCGAAATACGCACCGAGGGAACAGCAATCGCCGCACGGCAGCTACTCGGATGCTGATCAGGAGCCGACGAATTCCCTGTCACCGTATTGCAGCCCGGCCGAATCCCACTGCCCGCCAAGACCGCTGACAAAATCCCGGGTCAATTCGAGATCGGCACGATCGATCACCAGAATCAACGCCCCGGAATCGGTGACCGATCCGCCGCCGATCCGATCCCGCACCGCCGGATCAGCCACCAGCGCATCGTGAAAACGCGTCCGATCCACCCCGGTGACGGTAATGCTGACGGCATTCGCCCGCGCATCATCGGCGGGCAGCAATTCGAATGTCAGCACCGATTCCTGGTGGTACCGCACACGCACATCATCGGCGATCCAGAACAGATTGCGACTGTCCGTACACGCCAGATGGAAATCCCGCGACCGCTCATAGGTCGCCGTACCGCTCTGCTCGGACCAGAAGACACCCTCCAGCAGATCGGACCACACCGGCAGCGCGAGCTCGGTCACCGCGGTCGCATCCACCCTGATCTCGAACGACCCCAGCTGATCGTTCAACCTGGGGTCATTCGGATCGGTAATCGTGTCGGTATTATCGGTCGCGAACAGTTCGGCGGTGGGCTGCAACGGATTTCCCGGTACACACGACGCCGGTCCGTACGCCTGCGCCGGACCGGCGGGCCCGGTGACCACACCGGCCCCGGAAATCGCGAGGACACAGGCCACGACGGCGATCATGCGTGCGGTGGTCATGCGGCGCTGCCTTTCGCTCGGGGCGACTGCATTCCCGCACCGCGGCTCGAACCCACCGCACTGCGGGACCTGAGCAGCATCGTAAATCAGCTGAGCAGGTGCTCGACAGCGACTTTCAGATCGGCCAGGGCGGCCCGGTAGAACCGGGGGCCGTACGACACGCGTGCCACGCCCAGCTCCCGCAGCGTCGCCAGATCCAGGAACTCTCCGGTATTGCCATTGACCGGGCCGGGCAGTTCGCTCACAAGCGTGGCGATATCGCGTTTGTCCCGTACGCCGATCGGATAGACGCAGTCGACTCCGGCGTCCAGATAGCGCCGCCCGCGCCGGACGGCCTCCGCGACCCGTTCCGCCTCGGCAATCCCCGCGACCGGCAGGAAGGCATCCACGCGCGCATTGATGACAATCGGGACTCCGGCATCATCGGCGGCGGAACGGACGCCGGCGAGCCACTGAGCGTGCGTCTCGGCGTCGACCAGACCGCCCGCCCGATGATCGGTGTCCTCCAGGTTGCAGCCGACCGCTCCGATATCGAGCAGCCGATCCACCAGCTCGCGCGGCCGCATGCCGTACCCCGCCTCTGCATCCACCGTCACCGGGACCGATACCGCCCGCGCGATACGACCGGCCGCGGCGAACATCTCCTGCCACGGCGCACCCTCGCCATCGGGATAGCCGAGCATCGCCGAGATCGCCGCACTGGCGGTGGCGACGACGGGAAACCCCGCCTCGGCCACGATCGCCGCGCTGGCCGCGTCCCACGCATTGGGGAGTACGAGCATCTCTCCGCGATGGAGATCCCGCAGCAACTCGGCACGCACCTTCAGCACTGTCACATCTGTACTCATCGATATCCTCCAAATCAGTAGCATGACTGCATATTTCGAATGACGGGGTCAGAGCGGCGAGGGCACACTCTCCGGCTCGGCACTTGCCGCCCGCAGTGGTTCGACCGCACGCTTCCCCGGCATTCCGAGCGCGATGAGCATCCCGGCGAACGCGAATACGGCCACCGCACCCATCGCCGCCGAGAATCCCTTGCTGAACTGCTCCGGCGACGAATACCCTCCGACGCTCGAGAACACCGCGACCGACACCGCGACACCGAATACACAACCGAAGGTGCGCAGCATCATGAACGCGCCGGACGCCTGGCCGATCTCGTGTGGTTGCACGGCGCCGACCACCGACTTCTGCGCCGCCGGCATGGCCATGGTGAGTCCGACCCCGCCGATGATCAGTGCGGGCAGCAGCGTCAGATAATTCGTATTCGTCCCCACGGCAAGGGCGATCCAGCCCGCGCCGAGCGTCTGCAGCAGCAGTCCGCCGACCACGAATTTCCGCTCGCCGACCTTATCGGTCAACTTTCCGGCGATCGGCGCGCACACCAATAGTGTTGCCGTCCAAGGCATCAGCCGCAGGCCGGCGCCCAGCGGCCCGTCACCCCGCACGACCTGAAAGTACTGCGCGAGAAAGAACAATGTGCCGTACAGCGAGGCGAATACCAGCGTATTGGCCGGATTCGCCGTGGCGAACGCCCGCAGCCGGAAGAACCGCATGGGCAGCATCGGCGCCTTCGAGCGCTGCTCCCACAGCACGAAGGAAATCACCAGTGCCACACCGATTATCAGCGTGCTCAGCACCTCCGCACTGCGCCACCCGGCCGTATTTCCGCGCACCAGACCCCAGA
Organism: Nocardia sp. NBC_01327; assembly: GCF_035958815.1. Taxonomy (NCBI): domain Bacteria; kingdom Bacillati; phylum Actinomycetota; class Actinomycetes; order Mycobacteriales; family Nocardiaceae; genus Nocardia; species Nocardia sp. NBC_01327. Next base: position 3,533,504 of record NZ_CP108383.1, read on the forward strand.
TGATGCCGAACCCGCCCGCGGTCACCAGCGCGACCCCCGGCAGATCGAAACGCGTATTCGGGCCGAAACTTTCGTCGATTCGCCGTGCCGTCAGCGCAATGGTGATCAACCCGATCGGCAGGTTCAGCCAGAAGATCCACTGCCACGCCAGCCCTTCGGCGATAGCGCCGCCGATGAACGGTCCACTGAACGTCGCCAGCCCCGTAATGCCCATGTACAGCCCCATCGCCCGGCCCCGGTGCTGTGGCGGGAAAGCCGCGGTGAGCAGGGTGAGCGAGAGCGGCAGCACCATGGCGGCGCCGACACCCTGCAGTGCCCGGAACATGATCAGCGTGCCGATATTCGGCGACAGCGCGCACGCCACCGAGGCGAGGGTGAATACCGCCAGCCCGGTGCTGAACATGCGGCGGCGTCCGTATCGATCGCCCAGTGCGGCGCCGGTCAGCAGCAGTACCGCGAACGTCAAATTGTATGCGTTGACAGTCCATTCGAGTGATTCGACCGAGGCCGTCAGATCCTTCCGGATCGTGGACAGCGCGGTGGTCACCACCAAACTGTCCAGGGCCATCATGAATGACGCCACCGAGGCAAGCCCCAGTACCCACGCTTGCTTGGACGTCATTCGTCCTTCGTCGGTAGTCACCGATACTCCTTAGTGCAAGACCGAATGTGTTGGTAGCAGCCGTCGATCAGTACCGCAGTGAGCGCGGGAGACCGAATATCGGCAGCAGCGAGTTGTCGTGGAATCGCGTCATCGCGGCAATTCGATTGCCGCTCAACGTCAAGACGAGTACTCCGTGCGCGTGCAGAATCGGCGTCCGCGGATCACGCAGGTAGTAGCCGAAGGCCGGCTGGCCGTTCGCCCGTGTCGGGATCAGCACATGCCGGGGGCCGTTGCGCATCACCACGGTGCTGAAGAAGTGCCGGATCGCCTCCACGCCTTGGTATTCCAGCGGGACCGGCGGCATGGTCAGCCAGGCGTCGTCCGTCAGCACGGCCACGATCGCCTCGACATCCCCGGCATCGAACGCGCGAATGAAATCCGCCACCACCCGGCGCTCCTGTGGTGAATTCGGCAGGGGAGCGCTCTCCCTGTCGAGACCGGAGGCTGGATCGGCCAGGGCGGTGCGTGCGCGCTTCAGCGCATTGGTCACCGAACTCTCGGTCGTATCGAGAATGTTCGCCACCTCGGCCGCCCGGAATCCCAGCACATCGCGCAGCACCAGCACAGCGCGCTGCCTCGGCGGAAGTTGTTGCAGCGCAGCCAGAAATGCCAGCGACACCGACTCTCTGGCCTCGTAGCGCGCCTCCGGCCCCGGCAGATCGTCGGCAATCCGGTCGAGCAGCAGATCCGGATACGGTTCCAGCCAGCTCGGTTCCGGACGGCGACGTGATGGCTCGGGCAACGGAACCTCCGTCTCGTAGACCGCGAGATCATGCGGACGCCGGGTCCCGGCCCGTAGGGCATTGAGGCAGCGATTGGTCGCGATCCGGTACAGCCAGGTCCGCACCGACGCCCGCTCCTCATAGCCGCCGAGCCCGCGCCAAGCCGCCAGCAATGTCTCCTGCAGCAGATCCTCGGCGTCCTGTACCGAGCCGAGGATGCGATAGCAGTGCACCTGCAACTCGCGGCGATACGGCTCGACGAGCCCGCGGAACGCCTCACCGTCGCCGCCCCGAGCCAGCTCCAGCAGCTCCAGCGCCCGAGCCTCGCTCCCGGTTCCCCTGCTCGGCGGAATCCCTCGCATAGTGGCTCCTACTCTCCGAAAGATGGTCCTTTCATAGAGATGGACACCACGAGCGACCGAAAATGGTCGGTGCCGAGCCGGCGAGGCACAACGTCAGTGCTGGGCGTAGGTGTCGGTCAGCGCGGTGACCGCCTTGCCGATGCCTGCCGTCGCGCGCTCGTCGGCACGATTGGCGACCACGGTGAGCACCAGGTTCTTCTCCGGCGCGATCCACGCCGACGCGTACCAGAAGGTATTGCTGCCATCGTGCGCCAGCACGCGCCCGCCCGCCCACGGCTGGTCGACCACCATCCAGCCCCCGGCGTAATCGCCACCGCTCGGCGGCTGATGCAGCCTGTCCATGGTGGCCGTCGTCAGCATTGTGGTCTCGCCGCGCGCGCCCGCGAGATGCACCGCGAGGAACCTGCCCCAATCGGTGAGCGAACAGTGCACCGTCCCGGCCGGACCGAGCGCGGGCGGATTGTCCGAGGCCGGATCCCCGGGCGCCATGGGCACCGGCTTGTCCTCGACCACGGTGTGCCCCCACGGCTGATCCACCGTGTCGCGAGTTCCCGGCGGGCCGAAGCCGCACGAATCCATTCCTAGCTTCCCGAACAGCTCGGACCGCATCAGGTCCTCCCAGGACTTGCCCGTAATCCGTTCCAGCACAACGCCTAACGTCACATAGCCCATATTCGAATAGGCGTATGTCCCGACCGGCCGCGCCGGGGGAGCGGCCAGGACGGCGCGCGCAGCTCGGGTCCGGATCTCCGAGGGCGTGCCGTGCAGGTAATCGTCGGAATCGCTGTCCGGCGGCCCGTCGGCTATGCCGCTGCGGTGCTGCATCAACTGCTCGAGGGTGACATTCGCATTGACGGGGTCGAGGGGATCACCGGCGAAAATCGTGCCGAGCCGATCATCGAAATGCAGCGTGCCGCGATCGATGTACAGGCCGATCAGCGTCGCGGTCATCGCCTTGGTATCGGATCCCAGATGCCATTGGTCGGCAATGGTGACAGGCGTGGGATCGCCGGACTTCCGCACACCCGTCGCGCCGAGAGCGACGAGCCTGCCGTCCTTCCACACCGCCGCCGCCATGCCCGGGATCGCGGCCTCGCTCCGGATCGGCTCGAGGGTGCCCGCGAGATCAGCGGCCGGCGTCGCATGGCTATCGGTACCGCACGCCGCGAGCCCGACCGTGAGCACGCCCAAAATGATTCGCCGAGAGATCCGCACGACACTCCTCAGGTTCGCGGTCCGGTTGCCCGCTGCGGTTCCATCCTGACGGCCCCCGGCCGCGGCGACATCGATCGCGGGTCGGGACAACGTCATACTTCGGGCGATCGAGTCGTAGACCACAGGCGGATGCGCGAGAGCCTCCCACCGGCAATGCTGGCTCGATGACCGCTAGCATCGCACCCCTGCGCCCAGGTCCGGCGCCACTACAGCGGTGGCAGCAGACTTGGCGACTGCTGCTGGTGCTGGCATTCAGCGTGTTGACGTGGATTCTCACCGTCAATGAGCTGCCCTCGGACGTCCATCGACTGCTGCGGGTCTGGTTGTTCACCGCGGACCCGATCATCGGGGTGTGCAGCATCGTGCTGGTCCTGTTCCGGCGACGCTATCCGGTTGCTGTCGCCGCCATCACGACCGCCGCCTCAGCGGTATCGACCACCGCCAGCGGAGCCGGGCTGCTGGCCATGTGCTCACTGGCGACGCGACGCCGCTATGCGGAAACGCTGTCGGTAGCGGTGGGCTTCGTGGTGGCGGGCGTGGTGATCAGCGTGCTCTATCCGACTCTCGATGTGCAGAGCGACGGACCGGGACAGTACTGGTTCACCGCGGGTTTCATGGTCGTCGCCGTCATGGCGATCGTCGCGGTTGGCTTCGCGGTCGGGGCGCGGCGGGAAGAACTGTGGTCGCTGCAGCAGCGCACCGAAATAGCCGAACGCGAACAGGTCGCGCGTGCCGCCGAAGCCAGAATTCTCGAACGGCACCGCATCGCGCGCGAAATGCACGATGTACTCGCACACCGGATTTCACTGGTCGCCATGCAGGCCGGAGCGCTCAGCTACCGTCCCGACCTGTCCGCCGAGCAGGTCGGCGCCATTGCGAAAACCATTGCCGACAACTCCCGCCAGGCCCTGGAGGAACTGCGCGATGTGCTCGGTGTCCTGCGCGCCGATGAACTCCATGCCACCGATCCACCCGAACCACCGCAACCCTCGCTCGCGGCGCTGCCCACCCTGGTGGCCGATGCGCGCATCTCCGGGCTGAACGTCACACTCACCGACAGCACCGCCAGCGAGCCGCCGACGAAGAGCGCCCGCACGGCGTATCGCATTGTGCAGGAAGGGCTTACCAATGTCGGTAAACACGCTCCCGGAGCGACGGTCTGGGTCGGCATCGAAGGCGCGGAAGGACAGGAATTGACCGTGACCGTACTGGACTCCGGCACCACCGGGTCCGCGGCGCCCGCGCCGGTCTCCGGATACGGTCTCCTCGGCCTCACCGAGCGAGCCGAATTGCTGGGCGGCACCATATCGTTCGGTCATCAGCCCGAGGGCGGCTTCCGGCTGCGCGCCATTCTGCCCTGGCCCGCCTCGGTGCAGGTCTCATGAATTCCGCTGTCGCACCACCGATTCGCATAGTGCTCGTCGACGACGATCAACTCGTGCGGGCTGCCCTGTCACTGATCATCGGGGGCGACGCCGCGCTGCTGGTCGTAGGCGAGGCCTCCGACGGTGCCCAAGCCATCGATGTGGTCCGCGAACAACATCCCGATGTGGTGCTCATGGACATCCGCATGCCGGTCCGCGACGGCCTCAGCGCCACCGCCGAACTCCTCACCTGGCGCACACCGCCGCGCATCGTCGTCCTGACCACCTTCGACTCCGACGATATGGTGCTGCGCGCCCTGCGCCTGGGCAGCCACGGCTTCCTCCTGAAGGACACCCCGCCGCCGGACCTGATCGCCGCCATCAAAGGCGCCGCAGCCGGTCGCCCGATGCTTTCCCCCAGCGTCACAACACAACTCATCACCGCCGCCACCGCACACCTACCCACCGACGCTCATCACGCGGCCCGCGCCACCGCCCGCCGCGCCCTCGATCAACTCACCGCCCGAGAGCTCGACATTGCCCGCGCGATCTCCCGCGGCCTGTCCAACGCCGAAATCGCCACCGAGCTCTACCTCAGTGTTGCCACCGTAAAGACCCACACCGGAAGGCTTTTCGCCAAACTTGCCGTAGAGAACCGAGTCCAGCTCGCCCTCATCGTCCGCGACGCCGAGGACTGATCACCCGAATTCCCCTACCGCTGTTGCTCGGAACCCTGGTACTCGCGCCACGCCTTCTGCGTCTCGGTGAGTTTCGGACGCGGGGTGCGGTTGCGGAAGAAGTTCACCACCATCATCACCGGCAGCAGGAACGCCTGGAAGAAGATCAGATACGAGCCACCGTCGAAAAGGAACGCGAGATACCCCGCATAGCCCAGGAATCCGGCCCCGAAGATGGCATTCATACTGCGCGACCCGGCGCTCTGCCCGTTCCTCACCGCCGCCATCGCGAGCATGACAACACCACTGACGGCCAGCAAACCGACATACCAATTGAACACGGGAACCCCCCCGATGCAGTTCGGCCGTACCGGTCGGTCCGGCCGCGCCGAACGTTAGCACCCGCTGTGGTGCGCGCACCACCGACTATCGAGGTGACCCTGCGCCCGGATTTCTAACGCAGGCCCGGCGCCGCACACAGTGAGGTAGATGCCCGCACCAGCGCTGCCTCGTGCAGAGGATCTGCCCGCCGTGCGCCGGCGGTCGCCAGCACGGTGCTCGTCAACCGGGCCGCGCAATCGGCGCTCGCCAGTTCGGTTCGCCGAGCGGCCAATTCGGCGATGATCGCGGTATCGACCCGGTCGATCACCGGGCGAACCGCCGCGAGATCCATTGTCGGCGTGGGGGCCGCTGTGAGCCCGGAGCGCCACTGCAGCACCAGCCCACGCTGCACGAGCTTGCTCGCCTCGATCTGCCCCAGGAAAACCTCGCGCACCCACGACTCCGGCAGGTTCCGCTGCGCTCCCAGTTGCGCCATCGCGTCGTAGATCGCCGCCTCCCGCACCGGATCGTCGATGACCGGCTCCTGTCCGTTGCGGCTCGCGACGGCCCACTTCGCCGCGGCCACCGTGTCAGCGGTATCGATGCGATCGGCCAGCAGTCCGACCAGATAGTCCAGCGATCCGGAACTCTGCGCCGCGGCCGCGCCCTCGGTTCCGAACTGCCCTGCGAGCAGAAGTATCGACGACACAGCCACCAGTGCCAGAGTCTTCATCCCTCGACCTACCTCTCCTCGAATCAGGACGGGTAACAGTCGTGCAGCATGACAGATTCCGGAAGCTGTCGCGCGCTGCGTCAAAACGGCTCGCCGTCGGTGGTGACATCGAAGGCATTGAGGAAGTTGCAGACCAGCTGGTAGAAGCCGACGGTCAGCACGAAGTCGGCCAGCTGGGTGACGGTGAGAAACTCCAGTGCGGTCTTGCGGTCGCCGTCATCGAGGGTGTGGCTGAGCAGCAGCCGATCGGTGAGCGTGAGAATCGCCGCCTCCTCGGAGCTGAGGCCGTCGGCGGATCCGGTGGCGGCGGCCGCGATCGCGATATCGCCGAGGCCGACGACGCGCGCGAATCGCTCGTGGTGATGGATTTCGTATGGCGCGGAATAGATATGGCCGACGCGCAGGATCGCCAGCTCCCGCAATGGCAGGGGGAGCGAGTTGGCCTGCAGCATGGCATCGGCCATCGACAGGAAACTCGCCGCCATGCCGGGGGAGTGCGCCACCATCCGGTAGATATTGGCGCTGTGGGTGCTCAGCGCCTCCTGCAGCTCGCTCGGCAAGTGCGCGGTCTCGGGGTAATCCATGGTCAAATCCTTTGCGAGGCAGGACGAATAGAGTCAGGCGAGCTTGTCGACCTCGCCGCGAATGGGTTCGTCGCCGTCCCAGGTGGCCGCGACCTCCCGGATGTATTCGAAGAACTGGCCTTTGGGGCCGCTGATATCGGAGATCTCGATAATGTGCCCGAGGGACTTCTCGGTATCGAGGTAGGCGAATCGCCCGAGTTCGCCGCCGATGCAGCCCTCGTGCCCGACGGTGTAGCCCAGGGCCAGCGCCTTGTCGTACAGTCCCTGAAAATCCTTGGTCCAGTACGCAATATGCTGCAGACCCTCGCGGCCGGAGTCGAGGAACTCCTTGTACAGCGACGGCGCGTCATTGCGAGGCTGGATCAGCTCGATCTGCAAGTCACCCGAGTTCGCCAGTGCCACACTCATTTTCATCGGCGAAGGTGCGCCTCGGTAGGTGAAGTTATCGGTCTGCACGTCGTGGACGTAGAACCAGGGGCCGACACCCTGATCGATCCAGCGCTGCATCTCGGTCTTGATATCGCGGACGACGTACCCGAGCTGGGTGATACTGCCGAAGATCCGGCTCATCGCTGCTGCCCTTCATTGTGGGGATCCGAAATATGTTGCGGGGCAAGCCGTGCGAAGAGCATCTGCTCGAGTTCGCGACGGCCCGCGGCGAGGTCCAATTCGGGGTCGAGCATCGATTGCAGTGCGATACCGCGCAATACGCCGACCACCGTGATGGCCAGTCCCCGTGGATCGACCTCGGCGGCGAATTCCCCGGCCCGCTGGCCCTGCGTGATGCGTTCGGTCAACTCCTCGCGGAACTCGCGATCGGAGGCCAGCACGATCGCCCGCCGCTCCGAGGGTGTCGCCACCGCATCGGCCCACAGCACCAGCCGGGCGCGATTGATCGGCGGGAGATCGGCGACCACCGTGAAATAGATATCCAGGAATCCGCGCAGCGCCTCGATTCCCGATCCGGTCTTGCCTAGAATCTCCTCGCGGAACTGCTCGGAGACAGTGCCCACGAGCCGCTCCATCATCGCGCCCTTCGACCCGAAATGGTGCGTGACCAGCCCGCGGCTGTACCCCGCCCGCTCACCGACAGTCGCCAGCGTGATCTGCGAGGGCCCGAGTTCCGCGACCGCCTCGGCCGCCGCCTCGAGCAACCGCCGCTCCGCCTCGCCGCGGCGTTCCTCCTGCGAGCGGCGTTCGGAGGCACTACCTCGGCTCATCATCGTCTCCTGTCACCAATGTGCTGCTGCCGGTCGGCTATTCGGTCGCCCTGGCGTGTTCGAGCAGGGCGGGATCGTGTGCACAGACCAGCAGCAGGTCCGGGTCATTGCGCCGGTAGAGCTCGGCGAGGCGCGCGTGATTGTCGCGGACCTGCTTCACGTTCCAGGCAATAGCGGTCTCCATCCCGCTGAGCACGGCCGGCACGTGGGAATGACCGTCGAGGGTGCCGGAGTGGTAGAAAGCGTCTCCGGCGTGCAGAACCCAGCGATGACCGGCATCAACAGCCACGGCAGCGTGACCGCGAGTGTGCCCCGGCAGCGCGAGCAGCACGATTCCCGGAGCGATCTCGGTGAGCTCCTTCGCCGCGGCGAAACCACGCCACTTCTCACCCTCCGGTTCGTGCTGAACGATCGCCGGCTCATGGGCCCACTGGGAGGTGCGAAACCGAATTCTCTCCCTCATCGACGGATTCGCCACCGCGCCAAGATATTCGGCCGCCGTGGTGTGCACGGTGGCGTGCGGGAAGTCGGACAGCCCGCCGATATGGTCGGCATCGAAGTGGGTGGTGATGATGTGCCGCACATCCGCCCGCCGGAACCCGAGATACTCGACCTGCCGAGCGGCCGTCTCATCGGGATCGAGCACCGGCCGCAGCAACCGCCGCGACGCCCCGATCCGCCGCCCAGGCTCCGCGATGTCCTCGAGCCCGAACCCACTGTCGACGAGCACCAGCCCACTGTCGGTCTCGATCAGCAGCACATGGCAGACCACCTCGACCCCGGTCGGCAAACGCATCGTCCCGCAGTTCAAATGCCGAACCTTCACGAGGCGACCCCTTCAACCCTGGCGAACCCCTCGGCCCACTTACTTACTAGTCAACCAACAAGTTATTGACCCCCAGGACCGCTGTCAATGCCCGGTTTGCCCCGGAAACAGCAGAAGGGCCCGGCATCCCTGCCGGGCCCTTCTGCCACTCTGGTGCGCGATACTGGGATTGAACCAGTGACCTCTTCCGTGTCAGGGAAGCGCTCTCCCGCTGAGCTAATCGCGCGAGATTTCATTTGCCTCTAAGAGGCGGCGACGGGAATCGAACCCGTGTGCACGGCTTTGCAGGCCGTTGCCTCACCACTCGGCCACACCGCCAACCAAGGCCGGGTTGGCCTTCGAGCGGATGACGGGATTTGAACCCGCGACCCTCACCTTGGCAAGGTGATGCGCTACCACTGCGCTACATCCGCATTCTGTCCCCCGGTGCCTCGCGGCTGTCCGGCTGACGAGAGAGAACATTAGCCGACTATCTGCGCAAGCAACAAATCGCCTGGTAGATGGGGGTAAAAGTGAACTACAGCCCTGTGATTCGAGAACAGCTCAGTGAACGTTCGGCAGCGTACGACCCGGATTATGTCTCCAGCGCGCCGGCATCACCGAAAGCGCAGCCAAGGTGTGTCCACGCCCTCCGGCGCGTCGCCCAGCCACCGCCCGCACCCCACTGAGGCCGCCTCTCCGCCACGCGGACCCACCACCCCCATCCCCACGGTCGCACCGCGTTTTTACGCCGTTGTCCACGCGATTTGGTATGTCCCCGGTAGTGCGTGTTAATGTTCTTTCTCGTTCGACCAGCACAACAACGCAGGGCCGAACACCCGTAAGGTCTCATAGCTCAGCGGGAGAGCATTCGCCTCACACGCGAAGGGTCGCTGGTTCAATCCCAGCTGGGACCACAACAAAAAAGCAGGTCAGAGCCCTAAAAGGCTCTGACCTGCTTTTTTCGTGCCAGATACGTGCCAGATAGCGCTGCGAAAACGGGGTCGCTTGGCCCTAATGCTGGCGCCCGGGGAGCGGACAGCCACATCGGCCGCCGACTTGGCCACACATACGACGATCGATTCCTCACCCTGCGCGATAGTCCACTCACATGAGACTGCGAACCAAGACATCGAAGGTCGGCGCATCGGGCCAGTCCGGTCGCATCGTTCCGACTCTCCGCCAGCCCCACCGTGAGTATCGGTTGTATGCGCGGGAATTCTGCGGGTCGACCAGCAGTGTGGCGCGTTGTTCTCTACGGCCGTTGAGTAGCTCGTCTTGAAGGGCGCGTGCGATCCCTCGCCCGGCGTACTCGTTGCACACCATGATCTCGCTCAATGCGAAGGTGCGGTTGCCCGTCTCGTGTGTGAAGGCAGCCAGGTCGGTGTCCGCGATGTCGAGGCGAGATATCTGCCACCAGATGGTATCCGGCAGCAGCGGCCAGCCCCAGGTTTGACCGACCGGTTTGCCGTCGAGGTAGGCGAAGACCAGCTCGAAGTCACCCGCGCGAGTGGGGCTGGTGTATGCACCGAATCGGTGCATGAATTCCGCGGGTGCTTCGAAGAGGTCACCGGCGTCGATCGCTTCCACGTACGAGCGGCGAAACACATCCTCTACAGTCTCGCGCTGTTCGCGGGCTTGCGAAGCTGTCAGGCGCTGGAAACTCAGACCGGCGGGCGGCGTCATGCGGTGATCACTTTCCGTGCCAGGGTGTCGAATTGATGGCGGAAGTCCCCGCCGATTGCCAGCTGGTCGACCGCTTGTCTGACTGGTTCGAGGACTCGCAGCGTTCGAGGGGAAGAGAGTTCGGCGAACTCGGTGACTACGGGCATGGCGTGATTCACAGCCTCGGTGAGGTCGCCACGGCGGGCATGGGTGTTGGCTGTCCAAGCGCGCAAGTTCGCGTCATTGCGATCGTTGCCTTGTCCCGCGGCAACTGTCTCGAACAGTGCGAATGCGCGGTCGAAGTCGCCGAGGTCTGCCGAGCCACGGGCTTCGTGCCCGAGGATCTCCTGGCGATCGACGAACCTGAGCCATTGTGGACACGCGTCGATTGGTTCATGAGCAATCGCGTACTCGAGTTCGCGCCACGCGGTTCCGATTGCACGCTCGAATGCAGGCCGATCCAGCAGCACGGCGTACGCCTGGGCATCACGTACGGCGATCAGGGCATGGACACGGCCTGGTGGCCCGCCGCGCAACAGGTTCCGGGCGCGATCGATCAGTTTGAGGGCGTGATACGGACTACCGGCACCGCTTCGCGACAAGGTGATCATTTGCGTGGCGGAGGAGAGACACGCGTGCGTGAGGACGTTGGCATCGTTCGCTTCCGCGCCCAGCGCGAGGGCGTCGGAATAGCAGCGGCGCGCGACCGCATGTCGGTCGGCGTCGTAGGCGAGCCAGCCGGCTTGTGCGGCGAGTTCCCCGACCGCACTGGTGTACGCATTGCCCGTGGCGATGTCGTAGGACCCGGTATCGAGCAGGTGTTTGGTCTTGCTTAGCTGTTCCACGGCGAAGTCGACCAGTTGTCCGCCGCCGATGCGTTGGTCCTCTTGGGTGAGGGCGGCAACGGCGTCCATCAGCCGCTGCACATCGGATCGGCCAATGTGGTTGGTACCGCTTCCGATCAATGTCGTGGCGGCTCCGGCCGCGGCCAGCTTTCCGAATTCGCGTCGCTTCACCGCGTCCCCGTCCTCCGAATGGTAGAGATCGAGTTCATCGCCCTGTGGGTCCTCGGCTATGAGGTTGCCATCGATCGGGCTGGATGGTGTTCGCACTTCCTGCGGGAGCGACAACGCCGCGGCGAACCGAGCGAGCTGGTCTGGGTCGAGTCTGGCCAGGAGCGTGTCCAGCGCTTCGGCGGATCTGCCTGCCACTGGGCGCTTTTCGGTTGTACGCTCCCACTTCTTCACCGTGGGCGCGACGTACCCGACGGTGTCGGCGAACTCTTCCTGCGTTTGCCGCAGAGCTGCCTTGCGCAAGGCGCGGACTTCGGTCCGGGTCCATTTGTGCACGATCATCGCCACTCCCGCCTCGTGGCCGCAATGGTGTGTATGCGAAGCGTATTCCCTCTGTAGACCTGTCATGGCTGGGATAGCGATCTCAGGTTCGAGAACCTTGATTCAGGTTCGCTGCCGGACGGCCACGATTACTTCGCCCGTGAAATTCCCAGCAGCGTGATTTGGCGGGAGGTCGTAAGTCATGAGGCGGGAACCTACAGCCCTCGGTTATGTGAACGATGACGTAAGTGCTGCAGCCAGCTGGGATTTGGCGCAGTGCCGCCGCCTTGCTCGCAGACTCGGTTACCGGTTGATCTGGCCCTCGAGTGAATGTGTGCTGGGGCTGGTCGATCAGGTGCGGTCGGCGGACGTGGACGCGGTCATCGTGCCGTCCGCCGCGCACCTGGACGAGCCCACTCTCGACAGGCTGATGCACAGCTGCGACGTCGAGACGGTGAGCCCTCCACAGACCTATGCGCGTTACTTCGGTGGGAGGCAGGGATGTCCGGCGTAACACCTCTGGAGATGCCCGACTACGCGGTGCTCGGCGCGCTGAATCTGGCAGGCCGTGCGCTGAGCATCGCTTGTGTCGCGACGGAGGTCGCTGCCCCTGAATCCGGACCCGGCCTGTCGCTGAGCCACGACTCAGTGCGCCGCATCCTGACACGACTGCAAGCACGGGGCCTGGTCGAGGAAGGTCAGAACAGAGGCTGGCAACCGACCCAGCGTGGGCGCGTGCTTTGGGCATCTAAGGGAAAGCGCTTCACCTTGTGACGGGGCCCGGACCGCAACGAACCGAAGCATCCAACCAAGGGAGACCGTGTAATGCCTTTGGACACAGGGTTATTGCTCGCAGTCATGCTCGCCTGCATAGCCGTTGTGGTCACCGTCAGGTGGAGTTTGGCCGACGGCTTTCAAGCGCCCACGACTGAGGACGTACACCGCGTCGCGGGCGGCTTCCGCACAGTTCCACTACAGAATCGACACCGTATTCATGGTCGGCATCGGGCCACCTGAAGACTGTGATTCGCTCGAAATCCCACTGTGCATACGCTATTAGATGGGAGGCGATCGGCACAGGGGGGCTTGCTTGTTATTGTCGGAGACAGTGGGCGCAGGTTGGTATGCATCCGGGAGTGTTGGTCAAGCGCCGGTGCGGGGCAGTGGGCGAGTATCGGGTGGCGTGCCGATTCGTTAGGTCTCGACCCGTTACAACAGACGCGATGCTCCGTGGAAATGTGGCGGAGTCAGTTCAAATTCGAAGGGATAGTGGGACTTTCGGATTGTCTGCGGCCGCACCGCAGTCCGAGCCCTACAACTTGTACCGCGGGACCCGTCATCGGGTCCGCTCCGACACCCATGGCCAATCCTTCACGTCATCACAGTCGTCTTGTGCGCATCCTGACGGTCGGCTGGGAAGTGCTCGCTTCTCACTGTCCGCAGCGTCGTCCGAGGCGATTTCTCCATCCCGCCCACCCGCTGATCCGGCGTGTTAATCCCCGAGATGTATGAACCTCACATAGTGAGGGAATGACAACCGAGACCGGCTAAGAAGTAGTGCCTTGTGAGCATTGGTGAGATGTTTCAGCTCCTCAACGGAACCTCGTTTCTCCGCCAGATTCCTGCCAATTTCATGTAATTCGGGTCGAAGTATTTCCAACTTGGATCGATTGTCAGCAATGTGATTTGTGCGCCACTGTTTCGCTTCAGAGTTTACCGCGTTCTGTCTTCTAGACGCGTCCTCATCCAGTTTCTGTTCTAAAGCCTTTATTTCGTCTTCTAGGGGCTTAAACTCATTGGCAATCTTTTTGGTATCAGTTGCCGAAAGAGTTCCGGAGTACCGGGATTGGGCGTGTGATTCACACCGTCGGCGCCACGCGATGAGTTCCTCGGCTTTCTTAGGGCCTATTCCTGGTATTCTTACCCTTCGGCCGTCTGGAAGTATGAGCAGCGCTGAAGAGCGACTGATATGAACGTCGGCGAAGTCTGCCGCAGTGTGAATACCATTGCATTTCAGCGCCTTCTTATCTCCAGGGTTGAGCCCCGCCACTGAGTTCCCGCTCAGTTCATAAAAGCCTAGTTGGCTACGGGCCCAAAGCTCCCTCTGTTCACGTAGTAGCTTCTCGCAGGCATTTCGTTTCGATAGGTTTAAGTTATTCAATCTGTCGTTGATCGCAGATTTTCGTGCATTCTTATCAATCTCGATTCTTGCATACTCTTTCTGGGCTCTCATTCTCGTAGGTCCCCGGGCGTTGGCTAATTCTGACATCAGGGCACTTTCGTTCGCTATCAACTGTGCGTAGTTTCTCTCCATTTCATCGATACCAACGGCCGCAATGCTCCTGCTTGAGAGATCTAGTTGTTGTGTTTTGAGAGATGCGTCTATCCGATTGAGTTCCTCTCGTCGGCTTCGAAGAAGTAGCGTGATCGCTGTGATCAGGAAAAATAGAGCTAGAAAATATGAAACGGCCATGTAAAACGATATTACTCCAGCCGCGCTAAGTGAGAATAGTGCGACAAATGACAGCGGGCTCGATACCGCAGCCAGAATCTCTAGAGTAGTCCTGCCATGAAAGGCATTCAGATCTGTGCTGGCTGACGTCTTCGCAGACGTCAAAGGCTCGCTGTGCATTGGATTTGTCTGCCGCAAGTCAGGCGCAATGTCATCCGGTATAACTGGCAGTGGCAAGATATTAGTCGACTCGGTGACTAGATGCACAAACAGTTCTGAAAGGGCGCTAACAGCAGGATCTCTGTGGCAACGAAGAACTGAGAAGGATAACGACGTATCTAGATCATCGAAGTCCTCCGCCGCGAGGAGAAGGTATTCGCCGCCTTGATCGTGAAGCAACTTCCACAATAGTGGATCAGACGCGATAGAAAAGAGGGAAATAACTATTATCCAGATCGAAAATCGATCGAAATCAGTTGGTGGCCCCTCCCATCTCGTTACGGGCTGATAGTTGCGGTGTCCGGTCTCGCTGTTAGTAGAGCCGTCGCAAGATGGAACGTGCATTGCATCATAGTCAACCAGCCGCAGGGTGCGGTCGGGCGCTACCAATATATTGCCGTGCTGAAGATCGCCATGAACTATTCCCGCAAGAGCTAGGTCTTTTGCCAGAGACAAAAAATTCTCCGCTACCAGACGTACTGATTCACTGTCCGTATGATTGGATTCGATCCAGCGGAGGAGATCTACGCCCTCGATCCATTCCATCTTGACTATCGGGTACCAGATACCGGCGACGCATATGCCGACTGAAAGGTACTCGAAGTTCATCTTCCACGGCTGAGATTGGGTTGTCGAATCAATGGATGCAAGCTTTTGCGCAATCTTTAAGTAGCGTGATGCCCGCTCATCGGTGTGGAAGGTGAAACACTTGATCGCTACACGTTTTCCACGTGGACTAGTGAGTATGAAAACGGTTGCAAAATTCCCCGAAATGGCACGGGGCATTCCATTTGAGTTAAGGTCTGGCGTCGCGTACGCCAGTTCTGGGTGTCTGAAGCACAATGCAGGGTTTTGCACTGCTAGCGCATACTGACTTCCTGACGGATAATTCCGTAGAGGGTTGACCTGTGATTTGTCAGCGCGTTCATCAATCATTTCGGTCTATCGTGAGAGGCTGATGTGTACGAGTGCGATATCATCGTTCCTTAGATCGGTGCTAGCTCGATTCTCCTCTATCCAGGATCTGAATAACGTCAAGTTGCCGCTACTTGTTAAAGCTATCAGGTTTGCCACCGTCCGTTCGAACTCCTCTGAGTCGGAACTATCTTGCAGAGTGAGAAGCCAATTCGCCATTGCATCTGTCATTAGAAAGAAATCGTCACCCGCTTCAGCGGTACCGCTGTCGAAATGAGTCCGCTTGTAGACCAAGGCCGAATTTTCGGTTCTGCTTCCCAGGAGTGCAGTCTTGTGGCTAAATTCAGAGGCGTTGGAAATGGGGGTTTGCTTTATGATTCGGCCTTCACGAATCTGAAATAGGCACGAATCTCCGAGCGCTGCGGACTGCCACACCACGGTGTCAAAGACTCGTTCGGAATCAGTGCTGTGCGGCATAATATATGAAGGGTCTAAACGAACGGCCAAGAATGTGGCGAATTCTCCTGCTGCCAACTTTGGTTCCTCATACCACTGCACAGGCCGTTCATCTTTGTTTCGACTGGATAAATAGTCAGCCTTTTGTCGCTGCCAGCCTTTCAGTAACGCCATCACAAAGACGCTGAATTCTTCTCCGGTTCCAACTAGGATGGAAGGATCATCTAGAATCATTCGAGCAGTCGTAATTGCGATCCAGCTCGCCCATTCCCTCGCGAGCAGGCTTTCCGTGGCGCCATCGGATATCACAGCAACGATCGGCGAGCGAAGCTCGCTTCCCGGCGTAATCTCATCCGGAAGTATTCGTATTGCGTCTTCGCACTCTGGCTCCGTGTGACCGCGCTTAGGTACCAGGAATCTGGTGATTTCGGTGCGAATTGGTTCACCGCAGATCGGTCGCACGGGTGCCTATCTCCAGGAACTTGGCCAGCGCGTTAATCGTCGCGTTGTAAACAAATCCGCGAGTGCGGTCCGACACGCGAAGCCCTTCCTGCTCGGCGTAGATGCGCATAGGGCTGGGAAGGATGCTTGACGTTCTAAATAGCAGCCGAGAATGCTCATTGGGCAGACTTTCGATGTCGTCCGGAAACATGGCGGGCGCATCTTTCGATGCCGACATGTGGAGGTTAAAGAGCAGTGCCATGCCGTCAGCCGTGGCGTGACTTACTATTGCGGAAGCGGCGGATACTGGGTCTCCGTCGGTCGATTCACCGTCGGTGAGGTTCAATACAATTGGGGGGAAACTGCCCGGATAAGAATCAACCCACTGGGCGACCAGGTATTCGGCGTGTTTGAGCGCCCGATTCATTGGGGTACCACCGTCAGCCGCCGGCTTTAACCAGCTAGGCAGGCTGACCGGACGTTGTGTTACATCGCCCGATGTTGTGGTTTCGCTTATCGTCATCTTCCTCTTTTCGAGAAAGTTTTCCGCAAGCTCCGAGAGTGGAACTAGGTCACGGCCAGCGAGAGCGCCACCGTACGCAGACCCCACCGTGCGGCCGTAGCCGATCAGGGCGACATGAAAATAGTTGTCCACGAAGCCTGGCTTCGCGCATCGGACTGACAGGTCGTACAGCAGATCGTTGACGGCATCGGCAACTGCGACGGCCTTGGTGCGGGAAGGTCCGGTGCCGACCGTCTGCGCCATCGATTCTGACTGGTCAACCAGCAAGATGATGCACGCTGGGTTGGTGCGGCTGATCTCTGCCGAATACGCCATGCGGAAGACTCCTCAACTCACAGGGAACTTTGGTCGGTCAGTCGTACCCTAGTGTGACCACCACAGGCGCCCAATTATACTGAGCCGCACCGTGACTGGACGGTCAACCGGAAGAGGCGGGGATGAGCGGACCTGAGGGAGGGCGCAGGTCAGGTAACGAGGAGGGGGCTCGTCGGTCCTTCGCGAAGCCTGAGCAGCGCGAGGCGCGCATGTTGGAGATGCAACTAGAAAAGCGCCAGCTGATCAACCGGGCCTACCAGGTCCTGACAACGTCGGCCGCATTATTGTCCATCGTTGCCGTAGTCATCTTCACAATCGACCTCAAGAACGTACATGCTCGGCAAGGTGGGGTTCTATGCATCATCTTCGCGGTCGCCATCTGCGGTGCGCTCCTTGCGATCAAGTGGCGGGAGCGACGTGGGTTGCTGCCCACTCGAGTGGAGCTCGAAGCAAATCTAGAGGAGATTCGTGATCAGATTCAATGGGATGAGGCGAGTAAAAGCCTGGATAGAGGTCTAAGTCAACGACTTTATATGGCCGATGTCCCTTCCTTCATACGTCACTTTCAGAAGGACAGTGAAAAGTACCGAAAGAGACACAATCGGCTTCAGTCTCTCGTCATCACAGGATCTCTCATTACTACGACTGTCGCTGCTCTCGGCGATGCGATTCCTCAAAATCGCTGGCTTACAATCTTTTTCAGCCTCACAGTAGGCGTGGCGACAGGGTTCATGGGCTACTTCAAATTCCGAGAACGGAGCTTCTACCTGCAACAGTCCGCCGATCTTATCGAGTTTGAACTGAACTCCATGACGCTTCGAATAGGCGACTACCGCGATAAAGAGAGGGAGGAGCAAGCCCTACCTTATTTCGTGAGCAGAGTCGAAGCGATCAGAGATGAGCAACGCCGACGGCAGCAACAACTCGACCAACCAGCCGAAGCAAGTGTGAGTGGTCCAGCTGGAAGCGAGCAGCTGGGACTGGGATCGTCAGCGTGACATTGTCATCAGCGCTTGAGGTCGTTCAACCCTGATCGAGTTTCTGTAGGGTTTTTCCGCCTGCCTACACCGGGCAGTGCCGTCAGTATCTCTCTGTTCGCTCGGGGCGGCCGCTTGAGGCGCAGACATTATTGAAAGTTTGCGAGAGATCTACTCGCGCATGGTCGTACCAGTGTCGGGGCGGGGAACCGTGGCGAATTCGGAGTCGGACCCACGTGCGGCTTGAGGTGCCAACGGAGCGCGGCAAGGACGAGACTGGGGTTTATGCCTTCTCTGGTCGGTCCCCGTCCCGTGGCGGTAGATAACGAGCTCGTGCTACCAGTGGGTCGGGCGTACGTCGGTGTCCGTACGGAACAGTCCGCATGAGCTCAGGCCGCACCATGAGGCTGTGGGCACCGAGGCAGACGAACTGCTGATGCGCCGCGCCGGCTTGTCTGGACTTCCCCTGCGCCGCAAGGCAAAACGGGTCCCACCGGCCGATACTGTCACCGATCTGGTCCGCCGCGACTTCACCCGCCACGCCCCGAACCAGTTGTGGGTTACTGACATCACCGAACACCCCACCCGCGAGAGAAAACTCTACTGCTGCGTGGTGCTGGACGTGTTCTCCCGCCGCGTGGTCGGCTGGGCCATCGATTCGAGGCAACGCTCGGACCTGGCCACCAACGCGCTCGGCATGGCCATCGACTCCCGCAGCCCCGCCGAGGGCACCATCATCCACGGCGACCACGGCACCCAGTTCACGTCCTGGACCTTCACCCACCGCGCCCGCACCGCGGGATTGCTGCCCTCGCTGGGCACCGTCGGCGACCCCTACGACAATGCTGTCGTCGAATCATTCTGGGCGAGAATGCAAGTCGAGCTACTCAACCGCCAGCGCTGGAACACTCGCATCGAACTGGCGAACGCGATCTTCGAATACATCGAAGGCCTCCACAACCGTCGTCGCCGACACTCCGCCCTGGGCTGGCGCACACCTCTAGAATTCGAAACCACCTACCTCCATCAGCTCACATCACCTCAGCGCTGATGCCGGAAAACTGGGGAATGACCAACCCGTCCGGGAAACCGTCGGAACCTCAGGTCAGAACCGAGGCTGGCAACCGACCCAGCGTGGGCGCGTGCTTGGGGGCATCTAAGGAAAGCGCTTCACCTCGTGACGGGGCCCGGACCGCAACGAGCCGAAGCATCCATCCGAGGGGGACAGTGTAATACCTTTAGACACAGGGTTATTGCTCGCCATCATGCTCGCCTGCATAGCCGTTGTGGTCACGTGAGGTCGAGTTTGGCCGACAGGTTTCAAGCGCCCACGACTGGGGACGTACAGCGCGTCGCCGGTCTTCGGACGTGACATCTGCATCCTGGGGGGCGTCCGGCCACGACGACTCGGCCCTGGTGCACCGACAGCACCCCGGCATCGAGATTCATTGACGGCCAGCGGATTCCGCAGATCTCCGCGCGCTGCAGCTCGGCGGTCAATTCCAGCCGGAAAAGCGCGTAGAAGCGGTCGAAACAGATGCTGTCCGTGAACTGGGGTGCAGCTGGGACTCGATGGCCTTGACCGTGAAACTGCGGCGCATACCCATCGACGCGAAATACGCCACTGAGATCGAGGCGCTCTATGCCTGATCGGCAGAATGCCCTCCGGCTCAGCGATAACGCTGGGCGGGAGGGCATTTTGTGGAGCTTCGTGGGTCCGTAGGGGAGTCACGGCTTCCAGGCGACTGAGCGGAGCCAGGCATTCAGGTCCATTAGGTCGGGGTGCTCGGTGCGGAGTGCTGGGATGTCGAGTGGGCCGTCGGGGTTCTCGTTGAAGTGTGTGAACATCTGGGCGACGTGCTTGTCGAAGGCGCGTACCTGTTCCAGGGGGACCTCGTTGCTGTGGGTGGGCAGGCCGGCGTGGCGTCCGATGATCTCGGCGATCTGGGGTGGGGTCAGGTAGTCGCCGGCGAGGGGGATGGTGCGGCCGAGGAACTCCTCGGGACGGTCGAATGCGAGGGCGGCGAAGGCGCCGATATCTTGTGTCGAGATCAGTGAGATCGGGATGTCGCTGCGTACCGGGAGATTCACCACCAGTTCGCCGGTCTCGTTCAGGACCGGGCGGTTGAAGGCGTTGAGGTTGTCCATGAAGAAGGTGGGTCGCAGGACGGTCGCCGGTAGTTCGAGTTGGCTGATGTGCGCTTCGATCGCTTCCTTGGCTGCGTAGTACTCGACGCCGGTGTTTCCTTCTGCGCCGCGCAGCGAGCTGTAGACGAGATGTGCGACTCCCAGCTCCTTCGCGATGTCCGCTACTCGCTTGCCCCAACGCTGTTCTGCCGCAATACCTTCGGCCGTGATATGGATCCCGGTCATCATCGTCAGCATCATGAAGACGCCGTACGCGCCTTCCATCGCCGCACTGATCGATCCGGCATCGTCCAGATCGCCCTCGATCAGATTGGCCCCCTGGGTCTGCAGTGCCATCGCGGCGGGCGCGTTCAGGTTTCGCACGAAAGCGTGTACTTCCCAGCCGCGCTTCAGCAGCTGCTCGGTTGTTGCCCGGCCCTGCTGGCCCGTCGCGCCGATGACAAGTATCGGTCCCTTGTTGTTCGTCATGTCATGCTCTCTTCAGTGGCCGGTGATGTCTGTCGATCACCTGATGACTACAACGCTAGGGATGATCGATCGCCCGGTCCTGGTAGTGATAGTGCTTGCCAGAGAGGCGAATTCAATGTCCAACGAGCACCGGGCCGAACTGGCGGAATTCCTGAAGGCGCAGCGCGCGCGACTGACCCCGAAACAGGTCGGCCTGCTCGAGGACATGGAGCCGGGTAGACGCCGCACTCCTGGATTGCGGCGGGAGGAAGTCGCCGAGCTGGCCGGGATGAGTCTGACTTGGTACACCTGGCTGGAACAGGGGCGCAAGATCGCGACCAGCCCGCAGGTGATCGACGCGTTGGCGCGGGCACTGCAGCTGGAACCGGTCGAGCATCGACACCTTCGTCGCCTTGCCGGGCTGGCAGATCCGGTGGAGCACATGGATACTGAGGACTTCCGGCTACAGCGGCTCGTCGACTCGATGATGCCCAACCTCGCGGTCGTCCATAACGGATTCTTTGATTTCGTGGTCTGGAACATCGCATTCGCGCGCGTTCGCGTCGACCCCGCCGATCTCCCCGAGGACCGGCGGAACCTTATGTGGTGGATGTTCACCGACGAGCGCAACCGCGCCATGATGCTGCGCTGGGAGCCTGCCGCCCGCGCCATCCTCGGCCAGTTCCGTGTCGTCGTCGGCCGGACGCCCGATCATCCCTACCTGACCTCCATCGTCGCCGGTCTCAACGATGCCAGCCAGGAGTTCCGCACCTGGTGGCGGGAGTACCCGGTGCAGGACTTCCGTGCCGCTACGATCGGCATCGACCACCCCACGGCAGGTGTATTGAACCTGGACCTCTACCAGCTGCGGCTGGTGGAGAACCCCGATCTGGTGTTGGTCGAGCAACTGCCCGCGACCGAACACGACCGTCTCCGCATTGCCGAACTCCTGAGCGACTAGGTCAGGGGGTCGGCTGGGTGGGGTGGCGGATCGGTTTGCCGCGTGGATTGTTGCGACTTCTGCACCGGTCCGGACAACGGGCCGCATCGAATGTACTGCTAGTTACCGCAAGGCAACCGGGGAGGGGCACTGCCCGCCTTTCGATGTCAACGGCGCGATGGGCCGATGAAAAGACTCGACGGGGACCGACGGATTGATGAAGCAACATAATCGAGGGAGTTCTGATGCAGGTCATGGATTGCTGCCCACCAGTGCACACTCTGGGCGGTTATCGTTCGATCGTGGTGGGCATCGCTGACACGCCACGATCGGAGCCGGCGATCGCGGCCGCAACGCGATTAGCCAAGGATGCGCGCGCCACGCTCACCATCGTGGGCGCCTACCGCAGAGTGCGAACGCGCGATCAGGCGCGCGTCAACGACCTGTTGGGTCGCGACGCATACAGTTCCATGCCGGTCTCGGCGATGGACGAGTTGCTTGCTGCTGCGGTGGACAACGCCCGGGCGGCGGGGGTGGCAGAAGCGGTGGGGCGCAGTATGCCCGGTACTCCGATCGAGGTGTTGCTCGCCGCGGCGGCAACCTGCCGCGCAGACCTGGTCGTCGTCGGCGAGCGTGTCTTCGACGCCTCATGGCGGCGATTGTTCGGCTCGTTTCACACCGAGGTGGCTCGGCGCTCGGCGGCTCATGTGCTGATCGTCCCCCGCACGCGAAGCGAACGCGAACAACTGTCCGGGACATCGGTTCTGCGGACCGATTCCAGCGCTGCGGCCTCGATCAGCAGCTATTCGCGCTGACCTCGCCCGGTATGAGTGAGGGTGGCGACTGGACCGTGAATTGATCGCGCTGCACACGACCGGCAATCGAATCCCTGCTCGCCGCAGTCGCTTTGGGTACGGCTCTGACCCAGTAGGTCCTCAGATATCCGCCGGACCAATATGAGTGGCGTAGCTGGATCAGCTGGGGTCGGCTATTTGCCATCCGCTCATGCTGAGGTCGGGGGCGTTGTTGGGGAAGAGTTCGAAGTAGATTTTGCTGTCTTCCAATTTGGTGGTGCGAACGGTGACGTCGGTGCTGCTCTTGTCCGCGAGGATGGCTTTGCACTGGATGGAGTCGCCGGGATTGCCGCGCAGCATGTTCGCGCAGCTGGCACTGCTGGCGAGGAAGCTGCTGAGGTTCTGGTTCGAGGCGAGGCCGTAGTGCTGAGACAGGTTGCGGGCCAACCCTGAAACGATGGATTCGACTGATTTCGCGTACAGCAGTGTGTCTTTCAGTGTTACCGATGACGCACCGTCGAGGTTTGTGAGGTAGTGCTCGACTTCCCAACGGGCACCGTTGGATTCGATGGCGGTGCAGGTGCGGGTGGCATTGATCGCGAGCTTCTGGATGCCGGTGCACTCCACGGCCTGGACATCGCGGCCGGTCTTGTTCTTGAGAGCGAGGGCGATGGACTTCTGCGTCTGGCCGTTGTCCGCGAGCTTGTCGTCGAAGGTGGTGTCGTACGTGAGCCGACCGCCGTCAACGGTTTTCACGACGGCGGTCATCAGCCATTTCTCGTCATTGCGGTCGATGGCGGTGCAGGTGGTCTTGGCGCCGGACTCGGCTTTGACAGCAGCGCATTTCAGGCTTTTCGCATCGGCTCCGGCGGCCGTCCGGAAGAACTTGCCGATCTCCTTCGCCACATCGCTGCCACTGACTTCGTCGGGCCCGAACAGGCTGCATCCCGATACGGCGAGTACCGAGAGCACCACAATCAATCTGCGCATTTCGGACATACTACGAGAGGCTGGGCGACTCGGTATGCGCCCCGGAGTAGTTCCGCGGACCGCCTAGGAGGTCGCCACTGCCCGGCTGCGGCGCCACACGCCGACCGCGTCGGTGGCCAGCAACGCCCATGCGACAAGGCCCGGCTGGAACACCAGACGCGCAGCGCGTTTGGCATCGGAGTCGAGTCCGAACGCGTCGCGGTGCTCGACCAGTTGCGCGATATTCCCGGGAAAGATGACGACGAAGAACGCGGCGACGATCGCACCGACGAGGGCGCGGCGCGGCTGCTTCCATGTTCGGAGAAGAGCTGCGCCGAGCGTGATCTCGACGACTCCGGAGGCCAGTACGACGAAGTCGGTGTCGAGTGGGAACCACGACGGCACCTGGGCGCGGAAATCGTTGCGGGCGAAGGTCAGGTGGCTTGTGCCTGCGGACATGAGCATCACGCCGAGGAAGGCCTGTGCTGCTAGTCGAACCCTGGACGAACTTTCATCGTGGATCACCATGCGGAAAGCATCGCACACGATGTATCAGTTGACGCTTCACTGAACCTGCGCGTATTCGTCGAAGCCGAGCCTGAGGTTGTGATCGGCGCCGCCGGTGATGGTGACCTGGTCGGTCACCATCGAATATCCGCGAACCGCGACGGTGTATTCGCCGGCGGGCAGGCCCGTCACCGTGTAGCGGCCGTACTCGTCGGTGCGAGCGGTTCCGACAGTGTCGCCGGACAGGTTGAGCACCGTGACCCTGGCGTCGCGCACCGTCCGGCCGTCGGCGCGCACCGTGCCCGACAACACCGCCATCGGTGCGAGTGTGATGTCGAAACGGAGTCGGCCGCTGTCGGGGACCGTCAATGTTGTTGCCGTGGGCCGCATCCGGGCGGCGACCGCCACCAGTGTGTAGGTTCCGGCGGGCATACCGTGACAGGTGTACGTGCCGTCCGCTGCCGTGACGGCGGTACCCGCTACGTCACCGTGCAGGTCGGTCACGCTGACGGTGGCATCCGGCACCGGTTCGTGTGTGGTGGTGCGCACCACGCCGGACACTTCGCTGGAACCCGACAGCGTGACGTCGAGTTGGTGCGCGCCGTCATTCCTGACCGTGACGTTCACCGCGGTCGGTTGATGTCCGTCCGCTGAGACAATCAAGACATAGCTGCCGGGTGCGGGCGGCTCGAGGGTGTAGCTGCCGCTGCCGTCTGCGGTAGTCCGCGAAACCTGTTGTCCGCGTTGGCTGATCAGGGTCAACATTGCCGCGGGCACGGGGTGCTGGTCATCCCGGCGAATGTGGCCACCGATCGTCCGTCTGTCGACGGGGGCAAGTGGTTCGGAGAGGCGCGCAATGGCGGCCTCCCGGCTGCGCGCGGCGACATGATCGGCTCGAGCCTGCTCGTCCCCGGCCTGCTCGTCTTCGATCTGCTTGCCATCGATCTGCTCGGCCCAGTCCGGGGCCGAGACCTGCTCTGGCGCAGGGTGTTCCGCATCGACAGGCGCAGGCAGATCCAAATGAACCAGAGGCCGCCGCAACTCACGCAGTTTCGCGCCCTCGACGTCGATATCCGGCAGAATGCCGTTGAGCCACTGCGGAATCCACCAGGATCGGTGTCCCATGATCACCAGCAGAGCCGGAACCACAACCATGCGCACCACAAAAGCATCGATCGCGACACCGCAGGCCAGGGCGAAGCCCATGGATTTGGCGGTGACATCGGATTCCAGCAGGAAGGAGCCGAACACCGAGATCATGATGATCGCCGCCGAGGTGACGACGCGGGCTCCGTGGTGGTAACCGGAGATCATGGCGTCCAGCGGTGACCTACCGTGTACGTATTCCTCGCGCATGCGCGTCACCAGGAACACCTGATAGTCCATGGCGAGCCCGAACACCAAGCCGATCAACATGATTGGCAGGAAGCTGATGATCGGCTGCGGATCGGAGATCAGGCCGAAGGTGCCTTCCTGAAAAATCAGGACCGTAGCGCCGAAGGTGGCGGCCATCGACAGGAGAAAACCCAGAGCCGCGGTGAACGGCACCAGGATCGACCGGAAAACCAGGATCAACAGCACAAAGGCCGCGCCGGCCACGATCGCCAGATAGGGCACGATCTTGCCGAGCAGGACGTGGTCCATATCGGCGTAGATGGCGGTGGTTCCGGTGATTCCGTACTCGATGCCGTACCGCTCGGTCAGGCCGCCTTCGGCATCGCGCGCCGCGCGGACCAAATCCTTGGTCGCCTGGTTGTTGGGCCCCAATTTCGGGACGCCGCTGAGCATTACGCCGAGCTTGTTCGCACTGAGCTGCGGCGCGGTGACGTAATCCATCGCCGCGAACCCGGCAAGCCGATCGCGCAGCGCGGCGACCGCGGCATCGCGCTCGCCCGCCGGGACCTTCTCCAGATCGGCGACGACGGTCAGCACGCCGTTGCTGCCTTCGCCGAAGCCCGCCGTCCTGATGTCGTAGGCCTGCCGGACCGTGGAATCGGCCGGGAAGCTGTTCTCACCCGGCAGCCCCAACTGCAACCCGAGTGCCGGAGTGGCCAATGCGCCCAGGGCCGCCACGGCAATGATCAATGCGGCCCACGGTCGTTTGCCGATCAGGCGGGCCACCCGGGTACCGAGGGTGACCGAGGTGTCGTCCTCCGGGTCGTGCCGAGCGACCATCGGCAGCTTCGGTGTGAACAGGAAACGGCCGAAAGCGCCGAGCAGAGCGGGCATCAGGGTGATGGCGGTGAGCACCGCGAAGAAGGCTGCGACGGCGCCGCCGAGGCCCATGAACGTCAGGAAGTTCACCCCGACGATGCTCAGCGCGCCCAGGGCGACAATGACGGTGAGTCCGGCGAACACCACCGCGGAACCGGCGGTGCCGACCGAGATGCCCGCGGCCTCTTCGGCGCTTTCCGCGACCCGCAGTTCATGCTTGTAGCGGGAGACGATGAACAGCGCGTAGTCGATGGATAGCGCGATACCGATCATCGACGCCAGAAACGTTGTGAAGCTGGGGATCTCGATGATCGAGGTACTCAGCGAAATCACCATCATGGCGGCGCCGAGCCCGACGATGGCGGTGACGATCGGTACGAAGGCCGCCACGATGGCTCCGAAGGCGATCACCATCACGACCAGCGCCACACCCATGCCGATCATTTCGGAGTGACCGCTCGGCTGCTTCTGCTTCTGCTCGATCGCCCCGCCGATCTCGACAGTCAACCCGTGCGCGCGAGCGGGGGCGGCCACATCGTAGGCAGCCCGGCGCTCCGCATCGGAAATGTCCGCTGCCGAGGCGATATCGAAGTGCACCGTGAGCACCGCGACAGTGGCCGGCGCATCCTTGTTCAGCACATTCAGCGGCGCACCGGCGCACACCGCCGGGTTGGCATCGGTCAGACATCCCATCGCCTTGGTCACCGCGATCGGGTTCTTCAGTGCCGCAGAGTCTTTTTCGGTGACGAGTCGTTTGTGGCCGTCCTCGACCGAAAGGTTCCCGAGATCGGTGATCAGCGCATCGATGGCGGCAGTGTTGTCCTTATCGGTCAGCTTCGTACCCGCAGGCGCCTTGATGACATACGTTCCGCTGACGGCATCGATGCCGAACTGTCCTGACATGCCGGGGAACTGCTTGTCCAAGATGTCGGTAGCGCGTTCGGACGGTAGCGACGGCATGCTGAATTTGTCGCTCATCGGCTTGCTCAGCAGGCTGCCCCCGACGCCGAGCGTCACGAGCAGCAGGAGCCACACCGGAAGCACGATCCATTTACGTCTGAACGCGAATTTGCCCCAGCGATAAAGGTATACGGACACGAAGGGTTCTCCTAGGTGGTATCCGGGTGTGCCGATTTCGGGGCCCGTGTACAACACTTTCGCGGCCCGCCACGCATGCGAACAGTTCCCCCGGCCTGCTCTACCGATCTACCGCACCGCAAGACTGGTCGATCGATAGAAAGCCGTAAATGGAGGAGTAACCTCAAGTTTCGCGAGTTTACCGCACGGACAACATCATCCAGCACAGCCCGGTCAGGGTCAGTCCGACCGGCGTCGGGTTCTCCGCGCCGCGAGCGCCTCGCCCCACGCCAGCGCGGCCGGCCAATCCGGACCGTTGATCACCGGAACGTGGGGCGCATGCCGCTGCACAGCCGCGACCAGGTTCCGTCGAGACACCGTCCAACCGTCCATCCGGCGATAGGCCCACCGGATCGTGCCGTCGGCCCCCGGGATGAGATCGGCGCGCCCCGCACTTCGCAGGTATTGCTCGCTGACCTGCGGCAGGGGCGCGGCAGCGGGACCACCGCTGCGTCTGGTCTGCACCATGCCGCGGGCCCGCACGCCCACACAGCGGTGCGCGGACTGCCCGTGCCCGTGTTGCCTCCGTTCGGTGAACAGTTCGACCGCGCAGATCTTCGCCCACCGAACGGACTCCGACATGCCCTCCGCGCCGGGCCCCGCTCCGAAGTAGACCCCCTCGCCGGACACCGCGAGCACAACTTCCCGACGCCACGCCCGGCCGAATTCCCTCAGCCACACCAGCGCCACCGCCAAACCCACCACCGCCAGCACGGTGTATCCGACCGCCGAATAGCTGCGGATGACGAGGGCGGCGACCCAGGTGAGCACTAGCGCCGTGGGCATCAGCATGCCCCGCAAACCGGCGCGCACCACATAGGCGTCGCGACTGAAACGCACGTCATCGCCCATCGTTGTCATCCCCGCACCACGCAATAGTCACCTGCACCGAGTCGCCGCCCACATTCGCGATACTTGTTGCAATCCGGATCGAACCACACGAGGAGCGAGTCAGCCATGAACACCTCGGAAACCGTCAACTCCCGCATCGTCGACCCGGCCCGCCTCCCGTTCGCGTACGCCGATGCGCTCAACGCCGGAGACGCCGACGCCGTCCTCGCACTGTTCCACCAGGACGCGACGATGCGCACCTTCAGCGGCGATATCCTCACCGACCGCGAGGCCCTGCGCGCTGAGGCAATCCAGACGATCGCGGCTCGGGCGCATCTGACCAACAACCCCAGGTTCACCCAGATCGGGGCCGACACGGCCCTGACCATCGTCGATTGGAACCTCGAGGCGACCTCACCGGACGGCACCCGCATCTCGCCGACCGGAACCACAACGGCCGTCGCCCGCCGTTCGCCCGACGGGTCATGGCGATTCGCCATTCTCAACTGTCAAGGGGCAGTTGAGAATGGCGCACTTTCAGCGATCGAGCCGTCCGCCACCGAGAAGAACGCATCGACGTAGCAGGTCGAAGTTGGCCCGTCCGTGCATGATTCGATTGATCAGCCGGTATCGCGCATCGCAAGGATACGGTGAATCACCCTGCCGCCCGCTGAAGCTGTGTCATGAATTCGTCGTGATGCTGCCGAAATGGGTTCCTGGAGAACGCTTCACCCACCCTGTCTCGAGCGGCAGGGCATCTGAAATGTTCAGCGCGAGATACGATCGCCGGGTGAAAGCGAACTACGCGGGGGGCGTGTCTGATGTGGAGCCGATCACCGTCGGGGCGTCTACGTCTTTATTGCTGACCGCCGACTACGGCATCCGGCCATCGCTCAAAATTGTTGCCGCCCATCAGGCGAGGATCCGCGAGTTCGTGCTGACGGTCGCTCGCTATGAAGTGACAATCGCAGGCGTGAACCCGTTTATATCCTCGGTACTCGCCCCACAGGAATCCAAGGTGCGAGAGAATCTCAACGGGATGCTGGAGAACGATCATTTCAGCACGCCGCTCCTTCAGTCGTGGCATCTGTACCCGGTCGACCCCTCGGATGACATGCTGTCGATCAGTAGCAGTCTTACCGTCAACCCCTGGCAAGAGATCATCACACCGATGCTCGGAACAGGGGGGATTGCCAGTGCCGGAGCCCTTGCGGTCAAGAACGCCAACTCGATTTTGAACTTCGCCGTGCGGCTGTCCACCCTCCGGGAAGAACGTCTTGCTCGGATCTCGAGTTTGCGGCACGACGCCGTAACCATGCAGTGCGATACCGTCGTCAAAGTTCTGGGCGAGCTCGACAATGAGGGCAATCAGGTTTTCAAACGGCTCGCGGCAGGGGCACTGCTCAAGGCCACACTCGATCTGCACAATGCGTCGTGGGATCAGTTCGTCCGCTTCGAAAGCCGGGAGGTCAGCGTCGAAGAGGCCGAGGAGCGGCGGCGCGCCCTGCTGCACCTCGTGAGCTCGAGCGAATCCGATGAGAGTTAGCAGCCAGACCCGCTGATCGTGTTCTGTGCGGCGATTGTCAAAGAATCGTCAAACCGGGGTTGGGGGTCTTGCCCGGGGGTGCTTGATGGGGTGATATCCGAGGTGTGACCTCAACTGTCGGCTCTCGGGGCGCTATGTGCGCTGTGGTCGGGGTTGTCCGGCATCGGGTCGAGCAGGTGCCGTCTGCGTTGGAGCTGTTCGGGTTCCAGAGTGAGGACGAGCCACCGAGTCCGGTGTAGTCGGTCGTCATTTTTATTGCCGCGCAGTGTATTCGCGCTGCGATGTCGCCGTTCGTGCGACGTTCCACCTTTTCTCGCGAGTGTCATCGCGAACCTCTCGTGTGCTTCCGCGCTTCGGCGCGGCCACACCCTTCGCTATCGGAGAGCTATGTCCGTACCTGTGTCCAGTGCCCGCACCGTTCTTGTCACCGGGGCCGATACGCGCCTCGGCTTCGCGACGGCGCAGCGGGTGATCGCCGACGGTGACACCGTTATCGCGCACATTCTGGATAAGAACCATGCTGACGAGACGATGCAGCGGTTGCAGTCTGCTGCCCAGCCCGGCCAGATCCACTTGGTGCAGGCCGATTTCGCTAGCTCGAGCGAGGTCGATGAACTCGGCCGCACGCTGGCGGCGGGGATCACCCGCCTGGACGCACTGATCAATACTGCGGCGATCGCGGCGCCCGAAGCGCGAACCCACACCCGTGACGGGCACGAATTGACGTTCCAGGTCAACTATCTCGCACCGCGCAGCCTGACGATGGCGCTGCTTCCCGCGCTCGCGGCGGCGCAGGGGCGGATGATCGCCGTCACGTCGAA
Source organism: Nocardia sp. NBC_01327 (assembly GCF_035958815.1). Lineage (NCBI taxonomy): Bacteria > Bacillati > Actinomycetota > Actinomycetes > Mycobacteriales > Nocardiaceae > Nocardia > Nocardia sp. NBC_01327. Next base: position 3,563,822 of record NZ_CP108383.1, read on the forward strand.
ACTGCATACCGCCGGGAACATCGATTACTCGGATCTTGACCGCAAGCGCGGCATCTACACCCCGCTCGCGATCTACGCGCAGTCCAAGCTGGCGCTCACCATGTTCAGCCGTTCCCTGGCCGAAACGGGACCGGATGGACTGACCTCGCTCAGCGTGCATCCGGCCGATTTCGAGATCGACCTGCCGCGACTGCGCAGCCACCGCACCGCACCACTCGACAGCGTCGCAGCCCTGCTGGTCCAGCTCTCCCAGCCCGGCACACCGGTCACGAACGGCGCCTACTACGAGGGCGCCGAGCCCGCGAACGCCGCAGCGCTGGTCCGCAATTCGCGTGCCCGCGCCCGGCTCGCGGCATGGAGCACCCAGCTCGCGCACACTGCCTGACCTCTTCAGCGATCCACGGCCACCGCTCCTGCCAGGTCTGACTGACCTTCGGCACAGCCGGCGCGGGCAGGGCGAGGTCTGGGTGTGCCGAGGACCGGAGCCGCTGCGAATCCGGAAGGATCCGCGGCGGCTTCGTCATTTCGTATAGATCTTGCAAATATGCAGGTCGGCAGCGCCAAGAGTGTGTCAAGGAAGGTGTTGCCGCCGCTCGGACGCGCCTAACCTGCAGTTCCCGGAGGTTTTTCCGGGTAGCAAGGAGATGGTTCGAATGGCCGGCGATGACGATGACGCGGTGATGTTGGAGGAGCTGGCAGACCAGCGCCATGTTGTCGAGATCCTCGACCTGCTGTCCGAATCTGGGTGCAATGTCTCGCTGCTGACGAGATTCGTGCCGGCCCGGAATTCAGAGTTGGCAACGGCTCTTCGCATGATGGCTGCGCATGGCCTCCTGGCGGATGACCGCGGTGGGTCGGACGAGCCTTTGACGATTCCCGGGACACTCCGACTGACCGCCCGTGGTGAGGCGGCCGCACAAGCGCTGTCGAATCGCGCGAACGCTGACAACCGTGGACAGCACAGCTCGGCCCTGGGACGAGCGACCGGCCGAGTGCTGACCATGCGCCGGGCGTGGCATCTAAAGGGCCATGCTGGGCATCCGTCACTGGATCGCTGGGGCCACGGCGTCAGCTAGTGCCCACTCGCCTCAAGGGCCGAAATGGCCTAGGCCCCAATATTTCCGGTGGCCGGTAGCCGTGAGCACCGATACCGGCGCCGTGAGCGCGGCTGTGAACGGCGCGGCACATCGAACAGATCCGATTGCTCGGTCAGCGATTCCCTGGCGGAGCGTTCGATCATCGCAGCCTGCTCTATCAGCGCCCGCCGGAGGTCCGAATCATTTGTGTGCGAGGCGATTTCCGTCAACGCACTGTGTAATTCACGCGGCGGGCCGCCCCGACCAATCATCGTGCTGTCCACGGTGTTCGATCACATCGATCAGGCTGTCGATCGCGGCGAGCGAAGACCACTCATCGCGGGCGATGAGGCCGGGGTGCCGATCGGAGCGTGCGATATACGCCCCCTCGGCCGGCGACCACTGCACCCGGAACGATGCCAGGCAGACCTCCGTGCCGAAGATGTCCATACCCTCTGCCTCCCGTTTCGACATGGCCAGGGCTTCATTGGATATCGCTCCGGAAGACGTCCTTCGGTTCTTGACGGATCCGCTATCGCTCCGGTCGTGAAATTTCCGAATCCCTGACGGCAGAGGAACATTCGGTCGTCGGGCAGGGTGTATGGAAACCGCTAGGGGATATAGCGGAACCGCGAGACTCGCGGGTAATTTTTTCGCTTTACCACCAGTCAAAGGGGGGTCGTGGGAACGCCAACGGTAAGTCAGGTCAAGGCTCTCGATGTGAGTCCGCTACTCAGCCTCGCCGACGAATGGCGAGAGGGTCATCAGGCGGCGAGCGGCCACCAGAGCACCGTCGCATCGAATGTCGCTGATTCACAGGACTTCTGGCGCAGCGCCGGCGGCGACACCATGCGAGAGCGGCACGGCAGGACCGACGAGTTCCTGACACATACGATCGACGCGCTCATGGCGGGCGACAGCGCCGCGCGCGAGGGTCATGCGGCGATCACGGCCAGTCATCAGCAGGCGCAGAACAAGATTCAGGATGCCGAGGACGCCGGATATCGCGTCGACGAGGACGGATCGGTGCATCTGTCCACCGCGCAGCAGCTCTTCTCGGCGGCACTGAGTCCGGTGGCCGGGCTGCTGAGTCTGGGATCCATGTCGCGAGGCGCCTCGCAGCACAGCAATATGATCATGTCCGCGCTGGGATCGCTGGGGGACACCCTGGACAGCTCCGCGCACAGCATTACGGGCGCGTTCCAGGGCTTGGCCTCGCTGACGGGCATCGGCGGAGGACGCCGGCCCGACTACTACACCATCGACTTCGGTGCGTTCTCACCGTGGGGGATCGGCGGCGGTGGCGTGGTCACGATCACGCGCCAGGGGCATGTCTACGTCGGCCCGCAGATCGGCATCGGGACACCCGGCGATATCGAACTGCCCATGGCGCGGGCGGGCTGGATCGACGAGGGCACGACTCCTTCGGCCGGTGATATCGACAGCTATGTGCACGGCTGGGGTGTAACCGCGACCGGTCAAGCCGGTCCCGGTGTGCAGGGATCCCTCGGCGAAACCTGGGGTGGCGTACCGGATGTCAGCCACGGCAAGGATTTCTCCACGGAGATAGGCGGCGGCGTCGGAACCCCCGGGGCCGCCCTGACCGGCAGCTACATGTTCAGGATCTGGTGAGATGAAATACGTCGGGTACACGGTCTTGATCGTGGTGGGGCTGAGTGTGTCGACGCTCGGGTTGATGCTCGTACTGAACTTTCGCGATCTGGCCACCCGGCTGGTCGCCTACGGCCGCACGCATTCGCCTTCGAGCCGGGGGTTTTCCACTCTGCCGGGAGGTTTCGCACTGATCCTGATCGGCCTGCTGATCGTCGTACTGACGTTCGCGAAGATAGTTCAAGGGAGATGACAATGGGCGATCGATCAGTCGAGGTGCACCCCGAATCGGTACTGAAACTCGGCGGCACCTTCGCTGCCGCCGGTAGCGGCATCGGCGACATCACCACGCACACAACGCTGCCCGGCGTCGAGAGCGGCCTGAACGGGACCACCGTCCCCGGCGCCTGCCATTTCGGCGCGGGCCTGGGTGCGCTGGCCCTGCAGATCCTCGCGGATCATCTCGGCGAGCTGGGTGAACACTCCGCATCAGGCGCGGTCGAGTATGTGGAGAACGACTCGCGCAGCGCACAGGATTTCTGCAATCTCCGAGAATGAATTCGCCAGTCGCACAGGAGGATCGGGTGACCGAATCACTGTCCACCCGAATGGACCGTCTCGCCGAAGCGGTGACGAACAGCCATGTTTCACTGAAATACGAGGGTATCGCCGTCGACGTCCGGGCGAACGGCCACATCCTCGCCCTCGATATCGAGGACGAGGCAATTGCCCAAGATCGACGGCTCGGTCCGCTGATCGCCCGGCTGATCAACGAGGCTCGTGACCGCGCGCAGGCGCAGGTCGAAGACCTGGTGGCAGAGGTCCACGCCGACCCGCGCGTCACGACAATCGTTGAGCAACTGAGTGATACGCCCGCGCACACTCTGTCGCCCGCCACCCAGGAGCAATGGGACGAGGACTACCCGCATCGCCCCAAGTCGCTGTTCTTCGACTAGTGGATCCCGGCTACTGGTCTTGCATTTTCTCAGGCGGCGGAGGGGTTTTCGAGGACGATCGCGACTCCCTGACCGGATCCGATGCAGACTCCGATCGCACCGTAGCGCGCATTGCGCTCCCGCAGTTCGGTGGCCAAGGTCAGGACGTAACGGGCGCCGGTGGCGCCGAACGGATGACCGATCGCCACCGCGCCGCCGTTCGGTGTCAGCTTCTCGTCGGGGATGACGAAACCGTCCAGCTGATTGGGCAGTTCACGCAGCACGCCCAGGGCTTGGGCGCTGAATGCCTCGTGCACCTCCCACACGTCGATCTGCTCGGGTGTCAGGCCCGCGCGCCGGATTGCCAGCGGCAGCGCCCACGCCGGGGCCAGACCCATGTACAGCGGATCGATCCCGTACACGGCGGACGACACCACCCGGGCCAGCGGTTCGACGCCGAGTTCGGCTGCCCGTTCACCCGAGGCCAGCACCAGTGCGCTGGCTCCGTCGGTCAGCGGAGTCGAGTTCGCGGCGGTCATCTGCGTCGTCCCCGGCTGCGCGGGCAGCGCCGCCAGCTTTTCGGCGGTGGTGTCGTCGCGAATGAATTCGTCGTGTTCGAACAGACGGGCGGGCGTCTTCCGCGTCCCGGCGATCTGCACCGGCATGATTTCCTTGGCGAGCCGCCCGGAATCCCTGGCCGCCTTGGCATTTCGCTGCGTCCTGAGCGCGAAAGCGTCGATTTCCTCCCGGGTCAGCCCGTAGCGGTCGGCGACATTCTGCGCGGTCTCGATCATTCCGATGTACGCATTGCGCGCCAGCAGCGCCGGATTGGCCGGACCGCCCGCCCCCGCCCACATGGTGTCGAGCAGGATGACCGGGCCGCGGGGGCCGAACGGGCTGTCGCCCTTCATATACGCCCAGCCCGACCGCGACATCGACTCGACGCCACAGGCGATCCCGACGCCCAGGTCTCCCGCCTTGATCGCGTGCGCGATATTGACGGTCGCACTCAGGGACGACCCGCAGAACCGGTTGATCGTCGCCCCGGCCACCGAGTCGGGGAATCCCGCCGCCAGCGCCGCCCACCGCGCGACATCACCCATACCTTCGTGAGCCGGATTGACGCAGCCCGCCACAATGTCCTCGATCTGATCGAGACCCACCCCGACGCGCTCGCACGCACCCTTCATGGTCATCCCCAGCAGGTCGTCGGCCCGAATATGCGACAGCGAACCACCGTATCGGGCGAAGGGAGTCCGAACACCACCGAGCACAAACGCTTCCGCCATCACGATCTCCTTCGACAGGGTCCTCAGGGTCTCAACGAGCGAGCCGCCGTTGCCACTTCCGATCTTGCCCCGATTCCGCGGAAATCCGTGGTTATCGACCTTCAGTCGTGGCGAAGCGGCTGGATCAGCGACAGCACCGCAGCGGCGAGCAGGGCGGGAATGATCAGGGCGAAGAACCCGACCCCCGAGCCGGCGAACAGCGCCGTCGCCGCACTGACGAATCCGGGACCGGCGATCGCGCCGATGCGTCCCACACCGGCGATCGTTCCGAGGGCGGTACCGCGCAGTTCGGCCGGGAACGAGCCGGCGATGAAGCTGTTCAACAGGTTCTGCGTGCCGAAAGTCCCCACTCCGGCGAGTGCTGACATCAACAGCATCAGCCAGGTCGTGCCGACCGCGCTCAGGGCCAGCAGCGCCAGGCAGGCGCAGCCGAGACAGACGATTGTGGTGATCTTGGAATGCCCCCGGTCCGCGATCAGGGCCGCGGACACCGTTCCGGCGATTGCGCCGCCGTTGAACGCGACGGTGAATCCGAGCGCGGAGTGCAGGTCGAACCCGCGGTCCACGAGCAGGGTGGGTAGCCATACCGCGACGCCCGAAACCAGTAGCAGCACCAAGATGCTCGTGAGGGAGAACAGCACTGTCGGTCGCCACCACGGCGCCGCGCGCAGGGCGCGAAGCGGCGATCGGGGGCGCGGGGCCGTCGATGCGAGGGAGTTCGGCAGGACGAACCAGGTCACGGGGATCAGGATCAACGCCAGCATGCCGATCAGGAACAGCGCCTGGAAGCTGTGCCGATCCAGGAGGGCGCGCCCGGCGAACGGAACGATCAGTCCGCCGATCGCGACGCCGCACTGCGCGACGCAGATATGAAACGAACGCCGATGCGGCGGAGCGGAATCGGCGACAAAGGTGATCGTGAGGATGGTGAGGGCGCCGGTCGCGGTGCCGGTCAGCGTGAGCCCCGCGGCGAACAGCCCGAGATTCGGCGCCGATCCGCTGATCGCCATTCCGAGAGCGGCGAGCGCGAGTCCGATCAGCGTAGGTGTTCGCCTGCCCCAGGTGTCGCTGGCGCGGCCGGCGAGGATGCCGCCGATCGGCATGCCCAGTGAGAGCACGCTGCCGAGCATGCCGAGGGTGGCCTTCGTCGCGCCCCACTGTCCGGAATCGAGCAGAGCGGGACCGGATGTCCCCAGTGCCCCCAGATCCCAGCCTTCGATGACGAGGATCGCGGTGCCGAGCGGGAGCACCCAGCGTGCGTTTCTCGCGTGGGTGCCGGTCGCGCTGGAATCGTTTATCGCCGAGGTGTTTTCGATGCTCACGGTGAAAGGTGCCTCTCTTGCCTGACCGGCGCGCCGCTGCGTCCGAGGCCTTGGACAGGACACTCACCGTCGCCGAAAGGCTGTGTCCCCGAGATCGAAGCTGTGTCCCGCGAGATCGCAGGGGAGGGGTTCGCGACGATCGACCATGTCGGTTGAGTGTTCTGTGAGACAGAACATAGAACCTTCAGCAGAACAGTACAAGGCTTGACGTGGGTCGCAATATCTGTCTACTGTCCGGTGCGTGATCTGCTCTGCAGAACATTGCATGCCGATGCGCCCTCGCCGCGCCCACGTGAGCGGTCACGGCTGCCGAGGGCAGGCAGCGGCATACTGGTCGATCGTGGAGTCGGTGCGCGGCACTCGAACAGCCGCGCGCCCCTTCGCCGAGCCGAATTGCCCATGGCGGCAACCACATCCGTGACGAATCGAATGGAACTTCATGAACCTATTGCGCACCGCGGCCCGCGTCCTGACGGGGTCGACCTATGCGGTTCTGGGCTGGGAAGCCGCACGTACGCCGGGCCAGCGCGTCGATATGGCCGCGAGCACTCTGACAGCGGTACGCAAGGTCGTTCCGCTCCCTGTCGATGACGAGCTCATCGTCCGTGGCAATGGCGCTGCTCAGGCGGCGGGCGGCGCACTGCTGGCCCTGGGAGTCCTGCCCAGGCTGTCCTCCGCTGTCCTGGTCGCGTCGCTCGTGCCGACTACCTTTGCCGGCCACGCTTTTTGGAATATCGAAGACCCGACCGCCCGCAAACTCCAGCGGGTGCAGTTCCAGAAGAACCTCGCCATGCTCGGCGGCCTCGCGTTCGCGTATCTCGACGGACGACCCACCCCGCGAAGCTGATCCGGCGATCACCCGGGCACGGCTCCGTCGGGAGCCGGCCCGGATGATGCGTTCAATCCGCCAACTGCCTGCGAAGTTGATCGATCAGGTGCCCCAATTCGGCGGCGGTGCTTGCTGTTCCGTAAAGGTAGAAATCGGGTCTGATGATCGCGGCGATATGCCCGTGCGCACGAAGGTGCGGCAGGTAGCCGTCATCGACGTCCGCGTAGGTGCCGGACTGCCCATCGGGGGTGAGGGGGACCACGACGGCGTCGATACTGTCGAGGAACGCCCACTGATCGTCGTCGAGCGCTACGTCCGCGACGGGGCCGTCGGTCAGGATCCGGAAGCCGGGGCCGGTGAGATCGTCGAGCAGTCCGGTGTTGCCACCGTGCCGGACCCGGTGCTGCGGTGTCAGATGTCCGACACCGGGAGCTCGCTCGCCGTCCGGGCCACGCTGCAGTATTCCGTCGCCGAGCACCGGAGGCGCCGTGGGCGGCAGCACCCGGGCCGGATCCGCGTCTCCGGCGATCATGCGCCGATCACGTTGTGCCGCAGCGTCTTCGTCGAGAACGCAGATGACTTCCCCGAGTGCCATGGACATCTCGATGGCGTGGCGGACGTGGGTGGAGCGTTCGGAGGTATAGCTGTCGAGCAGGTCCGGCCCCGCGGCCCCGCGCAGTACCAGGTCCAGTTTCCAGGACAGGTTGATCGCGTCCCGCAGGCCCGAGCACATGCCCTGCCCGGCGAACGGCGGCATCAGATGGGCGGCGTCGCCGGCCAGCAGGAGCCGGCCGGCGCGCCAGGTGTCGACCCATCGGGCCTGGAAGGTGTACACGGTGTGCCGTTCGATCGTGGTGTTGCCGGGATGCCGGCCCCACGGTTCGAGCAGCCGCCAGGCCGTCTCCGGGGTGTTGAGATCGGCGACGGTCTCGTGCGGGAGTCGCAGGAATTCCCAACGGCGCCTTCCAGGTCCGCCCGACACGATGGTGGTGGGACGGGAGGGGTCGCACAGCTGCCAGTTCATCGGAGACCATTCCCGCTGCTCGTGCGGGACGGCGTCGACGATGAGCCAGTCGAAGAAGAAGCCGAGATCGGTCATCTCGGTGGACATCTGCTGCCGGACGAAGCTGTTGGCTCCGTCGGCGCCGATCACCCAGCGCGCGAGGTGCTTTCGTGACGGTGAACCGTCGACCGCCGCGGTGAGTCCGATGTGGTCGGGGTGTTCCTCGAGATCGATCACCTGGTTCCCGCGCAGGACGGTGACCGACGGGGTCGACTCGGCGGTTTTGGCGAGCACGCGTTCCAGCTCCGGCTGGGAGAAGAAGTTGGCTGTGGGCCAGCCGCTTTCGCCGATGCCGCTCCAGTCGATCCGTACCAGCGGATCACCCTGGCCATTGCGCCACTCGTAGAAGTCCGGCACCGGATCGGTGACCGCCAGCACCTCCTCGGCAATGCCCGCGGCCTGGAAGATGCGCCCGATCTCGTGATCGAAATGCACGGCCCGCGGTTTGTCGTAGGGCTGCGGCCAGCGTTCGAGCACCAGCACGTCGTGGCCCTGGCGGCCGAGCAGAATGGCGAGCAGCTGGCCGACGGGGCCGAAGCCGACGACGGCGACGTCATGAACCTTGTCCGACATGATCTTTTCCCTATTCCGCGTGGTGTGCGCCGGTCATCAACGCGGCCAGATCTTCGGGGTGCAGGAACGAGGGCGGGGGCGGCGGACCCCAATTGAACAGTCCCCGAGCGCCTTCGAGTGTCTCCGGCGTCCAGAGCTGGTCGTCGATGATGGAGTCCATATCGGAGTAGTACTCGGAGAAGTTGCCGGCCGGATCCTTCAGGTACCAGAAGAAATTCGATCCGGCATGATGTCGGCCCAACCCCCATACGTGCCGTTCAGGGTTGCCTTCGAGCATGGCGGAGGCGCCGCGGCCCACCTCGTCGATATCGTCGACCTGCCAGGAGGTGTGGTGCAGGAAGTTCACCGGCGCGTTGAGCACCAGGACGTTGTGGTGATCGGTGGAACAGCGCAGGAACGCACCGTGGCCCTTGATCTCGTCGGACACCTTGAATCCCAGTCCGTCGGTGAAGAATCGGCGAGTGGCCTCGAAATCGACCGATCCCATCACCACGTGACCGAGCTTGCGCGGGCGCACCGGGCCCTCCCGCAGGACACCCGGGGCGCGGCTGCCCCGGCGTTCGATGCGGCCCGGCCCGTTGTACGCGGTGGCCGCCGCGGCGGGCTGCGTGAGCCGGTCCTCGATGCGCACGATGGTCCGGAATCCGGCGATCGGTTCCTCCGCCATCACCGATTCCTCGCCCCGGTACACCCGCAGATCCAGCGCGCGCAGCCGGGCGGCGACGGCGTCCAGATCGTCGGGAGTGTCTGCGCCGAGGGTGATTTCGACCAGGCGCCGGGTAGCGGCCTGCACCAGCCGCAACTGATCACCGCCGTCGCTGGTGCCCAGCCAGCCACCGGGCCCGGGGGAGAGGCCGAAATCGGTGTAGTAGTCGCGGGTCGCGATCGGTTCGGGTACGCCGATCGTGACCGATGACAGTCGGTGCAGCGCCATTGCCTAGCTCCTTGCCAAAAACGTTGTGCTGATTAGTTGTCGGAGACCATCACGTGGCGCATCTCGCCGACGCCGCGCACGTAGCTCACCAATTCGTCACCGGGAGCGAGGAATCGCTGCGGGGTGCGGCCGATGCCCACACCGGCCGGGGTGCCGGTGAAGAGCACATCGCCGGGCAGCAGCGGGGTGATGGCCGACAGCCGCGCGATGAGCTCGGGCACCGGGAAGACCATGTCGGAGGTCTTGCCCTTCTGCATCTGCTCGCCATTGATCAGGCAGCCCAGTTCGAGGTCGTCGGGATTCTCGAATTCGTCCGGGGTGACCAGCAGCGGGCCGATCGGTCCGAACCCGGGGAACGACTTGCCCATGCTGAACTGTGCCGCGGGGCCCACCGTCTGCCGGACGCGCTCGGAAAGATCCTGTCCCACAGAGATTCCCGCAATGTGACTCCAGGCCTCGGCGGCGGCGATCCGGTATCCCGGACGGCCCACCACGACCACCAGTTCGACCTCCCAGTCCACCTTGCCGGGCGGCAGGGTGACGGTGCCGTACGGTCCGGCCAGTGAGGTCGCGAACTTGGTGAATACCGGCGGTTCCTCCGGCACGTTGAAGTTCGACTCGGCGGCATGGTCGGCGTAGTTCAGGCCGATCGCGAAGACCTGGCGCGGTTGCGGCGCCGGATTGCGGAACTCCGTGGGCGCGATATCGGCCAGTCGCGGACCGTCGGCGGTCTCGAGATCGTCGCAGAACCGGAGCAGTTCGTCCCAGCGGCCGTAGGCGTCCTGGATTCGTGTGCTGAACACGCCGCCGCTGACCTGCTCGATGTCGATCACGGCATCGGACGCGGCGACGAACTTGAGTCGATCGGAAATATTGGCGAACCGCACGATGCGTACTCCCTGAAATTCGGGGGACGGAGGCTCTCCGCCCCGGTTGATGTGCACTGAATCACTTTCGAAAGTAGCGGGTGAGTTTCGACAATGCAATACTGTTTCGTATGGTGCTACCGTGATCGCATGGCGATGAGCGGCGGAATGACTCGCACAGACGGCGCGTACCAGGCATTGCGTGCCGATATCCTCGGCGGCCGACTGGTTCCCGGGGAACGGCTCAAGTTCCCCGACCTGTCGGAGCGGTACAGGGTGAGCGTCGGCGCCACCCGGGAAGCACTGACCCGGCTGGCCGGCGAAGGACTGGTCACGACGAAGGCGCATCAGGGCTATCTGGTGCGGCCGCTGTCGCACGAGGACCTGGCCGACCTGACCACGGCGCGTGTCGAGGTCGAGTCGCTGGTGCTGAAACTGTCGGTGCTCGAGGGTGATATGCGCTGGGAAGCGGATGCCGTTGCGGCACACCACCTGCTGGAGCGCACCCCGTTCCGGGATCCGGCCGATCCGGATCATCCCAGCGACGAGTGGTCGGCCGCGCACGCCGCCTTCCATATCGCGCTGCTGGCCGGTTGCCGCAATCGCCGGTTGCTCGACACCGCGAAGGCGCTGCGGCAGGAGGCCGAGCTGTACCTGCAGTGGTCGGTGTCCTTCGGCAACGAGCCCGAGCGGGACCTGCCCGCCGAACACCGGGCGCTGCTCGACGCCGCGATCGCTCGCGAACCCGACCATGCCCAGGAACTACTGCGTGATCACATCGCGCACACCGCGCAGCTGTTGATCAGCTGCGCACTGGATGAACCGAATGCGGCCGAGGCCGATATCGAATAAGGAGATACGCACGTGATGGACAAGACGGTGACCGATCCCGCGGCAGCGATTGCCGCTATCCCCTCCGGTGCGACACTCGCCGTCGGCGGATTCGGATTGTGCGGCATCCCCGAGATTCTCATCGAGGCGCTGCAGGAGTCGGGGGTCACCGATCTCGACGTGGTGTCCAACAATTGCGGCGTCGACGACTGGGGTCTGGGAAAGCTGCTGGCGGCAGGCCGGATTCGCCGGATCACCGCGTCCTACGTCGGTGAGAACAAGGAATTCGCGCGCCGGTACCTGGCCGGGGAGCTCGAAGTCGAGCTGACTCCGCAGGGCAGCCTCGCCGAACGGCTGCGCGCGGGCGGCTGCGGCATCCCGGCGTTCTACACCCCCGCCGGCCTGGGCACGCCCGTCGCCGACGGCACGATGCCCCTGCGGTACGCCGCCGACGGATCGGTCGCCCTGCACGCACCGGCCAAGGAGCTGCGGACCTTCGACGGCCGCGACTACATCCTGGAATCCGCGATCCGAACCGACTTCGCGCTGGTGCACGCGGCCATCGGCGATCGTCACGGGAATCTCGTATTCAATGCTGCCGCAGGCAATTTCAACGCATTGTGTGCCATGGCAGGCCGAATCACCATTGCGCAGGTCGAGCGCCTGGTGGAACCGGGCGAGATCCCGCCCGGCCACGTGCACGTTCCGGGCGTCTTCGTGCAACACGTGGTGCCGGTCTCCGGCATCGACAAGCGCATCGAGAAGTTGACCGTGCAGCAGCCGGTCGCTGTCTGACGACATCGTCGTCACCCCTTCGATTCTCCGAACAAGTGAGGAACACCCATGCCCTGGACACGCCATGAGATGGCCGCTCGCGCCGCGCGCGAACTGACCGACGGCCAGTACGTCAACCTCGGCATCGGCCTGCCGACCCTGGTCCCGAACTATGTGCCGGACGACATCACCGTCATCCTGCACAGCGAGAACGGGATTCTGGGTGTGGGACCGTATCCCGTTGCCGGAGAACAGGACCCGGATCTGATCAATGCCGGAAAAGAGACTGTCACGCTACGGTCCGGTGGCAGCTACATCGACTCGGCCATGTCGTTCGGCATTATTCGGGGTGGACATCTGGACGTCGCCATCCTGGGCGCCATGCAGGTCTCGGCCGCCGGCGATCTCGCCAACTGGACCATCCCCGGCAAGATGATCAAGGGCATGGGCGGGGCGATGGATCTGGTGCACGGCGCCCGCCGCGTCATCGTCCTGACCGAGCACAGTGCCCGGGATGGCAGTCCGAAAATCGTTGAGCAGTGCACGCTTCCGCTCACCGGCGTCGGTGTGGTCCAGCGCATCATCACCGATCTCGCCGTGCTCGATGTCACCGGGACGGGCCTGCATGTTCGTGAAGTCGCGCCCGGGGTGACCATCGACGAGCTGCGTGCCAAGACCGGTGCGCATCTGGAGATCGCGGAACTTCTGTCGGCGTGAGGGTTACCCGCCGGCCGGGGCAGCGGTCGGATCCGGCTTCGGGGGCGGCGTCTGCGCGAGGTTCATGACCATGGCCAGCGTGGAGTAGTAGCCCGCCGTAACCGTGAGATCGATGGTCGCCTGAACACCCAGTCGCGCCACGGCGTCCTCGTATGTCGCATCGCTGACCCGATTGGCGCGCAAGGATTCGACTACCACCCGATACGCCGCTGATTCGTCGGCGGTGAGTCCGGTGGGCGTCGTGCCGCCCGAGATCGCCACGATCACCGTTTCGGCCACACCTGCCGCGCGGGCCAGCGGCAGATGGTAGTTCCATTCGAACTCCTGCTCTCGCTCGTGCGCGGTGAGCAGGACGGCCATCTCGAAAAGCGCTTTGGGAAGCGGGCTTTCGAACCGCAGGTACGCGCCGAGCTCCTGTAAATGCTCCATCGCGACGGGACTGCGCAGCAGCGGGACGAACGGGCCGAAGACGCTCCCGCGCGGCCCCGCCGAAATTCGCTGCACGGCCGCCTGCTGCTGCGGTGTGAGTTCATGGTCCGCGAGCGGAGGCAGGCGGTCGGGTCGCTGCCGGGCGTCGTCCGATGTCGGGTGCATGAGCTCTCTTTCGAGTGGTGAACGAGGGGATCCCGGATGCTCAGCCGATCCGATTGCCCAATTCCTGTACGCCCCAGCGCAGTTCGGTGACGAGTGCTTCGAGCTTGCCGGAGGGCAGCCGAAACGACGGGCCGGACAGTGCCAGTGCCCCGCGGACGGTGCCGCGGCTGTCGCGCACCACCGCGCCGACGGCGGTCAGGCCGTCCTCGGACTCGGCGTGGTTGGTGCCGAATCCACGCTGCCGGATATCGTCGAGCTCGTTCTCGAGCGCGCGCCGGGACCGGAAGGCCTCGGCGGTGCCGCCGGTCAGCTTCGACGCGGGGTAGCGGCGGCGGAATTCGGCGGGATCGAGCGCGGCGAGCAGGGCCTTGCCCGCACCGGTGGTGTGCGCGGGGGAGTGCTGGCCAGCCCGCAGTCCGGCCCGGATCACCTGCTTGCCCTCGACACCGTCGATGAAGGCCAGTTCCGTGCCTTCCAAAGTGGTGAGATGCACCGTCTCGCCGGTTCGTTCGGCCAGCTGCTCCAGGACCGGGCGCGCCGCAGCCTTGAGGTCGCTCGCGCCCATCACCGCGACGCCGAGCTCCACCAGTGCCGGGCCCGCACCGTAGGCCTTGGTCGCGGGGTCCTGGCGCAGCATGTCCCGGGCCTGCAGGGTCGTCAGCATGCGATGGGCGGTGGAGCGGGCCACGTCCAGATCGCGGGCCACCGCGGTGATCCGCAGGGCGGGTTCGTGCCTGAGCATCAACAGGATTCGCACCGCATTGTCCACCGATTCGATCGGATACCCAGCGGGTACAGCCACGACCCCTCCTCGTCCACCATCGATCACCGTGTGCAGGTTGTTCTGCTGACCAGAACGTACACCTGCGAGCGCAACATTTCAAAGCATTCGCCCTTGACGACGTTGCGTATAAGTAACTACTGTGCAGAACATGATCCGCACAGCAGAACACAGGCGGTGCGGCCGGAACCTTCCGTGGTTTCCGCGCAGAGATCGGAATCGAAACAGATGAATCAACCATCAGTGCAGGCGGAATCACCATTTCGCGTGGTGATCGCCGGCGGTGGGCCAGTCGGATTGACAGCGGCGAATCTGCTCGCCGTCGCGGGTGTCAGCGTCATCCTCGTCGAGCGCAACCCGTCGACGAGTGACGAGGCCAAAGCCATCAGCATGGACGCGGAATCGTTGCGCGTACTGCACGGGTTCGGACCGGGCGAGCGCCTCGACGCCGTGATGGCCCCGGGTACGGGTGTGCGGTTCTACGGCCGCCGCGGGCAACGGCTGTTCCAGGCCCGCGGCGCGACCCCGTATCCGTACGGGTACGCGATCAAAAGCCAGTTCTCGCAACCGGAACTGGAGCGGGTGCTGTTCGAGCAGCTGCGCGACAGTGACAGCGTGCAGATCCATATGAGCACCGAACTGCTTTCCTATCAACAGGATTCGGAAGGCGTCGAGGTCACGGTCCGGCATGCCGGCGGTATCGAGAACACGCTGCACGCGGACTACCTGCTCGCCTGCGACGGCGGTCGCAGCGCAGTGCGCAAACTGGCCGGAATTCCCATGACGGGCAAGAGTTTCGATGATGTCTGGCTGGTCGTGGACACCGTCGGCGATGCGCACGACGACCGGTGCAGCATCCACGTCGGCGATCCGGACCGGCCGCACGTGATCGTGCCGGGCGGTGAGGGCCGCTGCCGGTACGAGTTCCTGTTGCGACCGGGGGAGGGCACCGCCCGGGAACAGCCGTCCTTCGAGCTCATCCAACGGCTGCTGGCGCCGTATCGCACGATCACGCCCGAGCAGGTCGAACGCTGTGTGAACTACCGGTTCAGCGGGCTGGTCGCCGATCGCTGGCGGGATCGGCGGATATTCCTGCTCGGCGATGCCGCGCACATGATGCCGCCATTCGCCGGCCAGGGCCTCAATTCGGGTATTCGCGATGCCGCCAACCTGTGCTGGAAACTGGCACTGGTCGGGCGCGGGTATGCCACCCCGGCGCTGCTGGGTTCATATGAGGCCGAACGCAAGCCCCATGCCGAGGTCACCGTGCGCGCCTCCGTCCGGCAGGGCCGCGTCGTGATGACCACCAACCGTCCGGCAGCGCTGCTGCGCGACACCGTCGCGACCCTCATGCTTCGAATACCGCGGGGGCGCGCGTTTCTCACGCACCTGAAATATCTGCCCAGGCCGAGGTTCAGCACCGGTGTCGTGCTGCGGGACGGCTCGAGCGCCGACGAACTGGTAGGCGTCGCGCTGGATCAGCCGCAGGTGCTGCGACCGGACGGCACGATCCGGAAACTCGATTCTGTGCTGGGCGAGGACTTCACTCTGCTCGGCGTCGATGTCTCCGAGGAGGATTGGGAGCAGGTGCTGGCTGCGCTGCCGCCGCTGCCGATCAGAAGCGTCGACATCGTCCTCGGCGATCGGCGCCCCCGCTCCAGCGGTCCGCGAGTAGCGGTGGGTGATGCCGACGGCGAGCTGGAAACGCTCTTGCAACCGGCCTCGGGTCGTTTCGTGCTGCTGCGTCCGGACCGCTATGTCGCCTGCGTCTTCCCGGCCGATCGCGCCGGAGAGACCGCCGCGTCGCTGCGGCGACTGCTGGCGCCCCTGCGCGGGTAGCTGCCCACTATTGCGAAAGGTAAATGATGACAACCGATTTCACGCCGGCCATCGCCGAACTCGGCCATGTCGGCATCCGCTGTCACGATGTGGCGCGTCAACTCGAGTTCTACACCGGCACCCTGGGGCTGACGCTCACCGATCATGACGAGAAGCTCGGCGTCTGGTTCCTGTCCGCGCGGCCGGACACCGAGCATCACGAGGTCCTGCTCGCCTCCGGCCGCACCGCAGGGCCGGATGTCGGTCTGATCCAGCAGGTTTCGTTCCGCTGCGACTCACTCGAGAGTGTGATCGGATTCTTCCGCCGCTTCCGTGAGCAGGGCGTCACGCTGGACATGGTGGTCTCACACGGCAATGCCGTGGGCGTGTACTTCTACGATCCCGAGGGCAATCGCTGCGAGGTCTACTGGCAGACCGGACTCGAGGCGCGCCAGCCGTTCATCGAGCACATCGACCTCGACACCGATACCGATCAACTTCTCGAACGCATCCGCGAATCCGTCGCCCGCTACGGCGACACGGGCTTCACCGCGTCCTCTTACGTGGAATGGACCCGCACGAACAACGAGAAGGCAACGAGCGCAGGAGAATCCGAGTGAAACTGACCCGCATTCGCACCACCGGCGGCACCGTCCGCGTCGGCATCGTGGAGGACGACGGTATCCACCTGCTGAAGGATATCGACGATATTCTGCCGCTGCTCAACGATCCCGACAGGTCGCTGGCGGACGCGGCGCTCGCGCAGGGCGTCACCGGTGAGGTCGTGGCTTTCGAAGGCGTGCAGTACCTTTCGCCGATCGCCACGCCGCCGACGCTGCGTGACTTCTATGCCTTCGAACAGCATGTTCGCGCGGGGCGGGCCTGGCGCGGACTGGAGATGGACCCGGACTGGTACCGGATCCCGGTCTTCTACTTCTCGAATCCCTACGCGGCCACCGGTAGTGGTGACATTCCGATTCCGCCGGGAAGTGCGAAGTTCGACTTCGAACTCGAGGTGGGCGCGATCGTCGGCGGCCACGGCAGGGACCTGACCCCGGCCGAGGCGGAGGGGCTGATCGCCGGCTTCTGCATCCTGAACGACTGGAGCGCACGGGATCTGCAGAAGCGCGAGATGACGCTGTCGATGGGCCCGGTGAAGGGCAAGGACACCGCTACCGGTCTCGGGCCGTGGATCGTGACCCCGGACGAACTCGAGAAATACAAGGAGGGCACCGGATACCGACTCTCGATGCGGTGCGATGTGAATGGCAAGCAATACACCGAGGCCGTGTGGTCCTCTGTGTATTGGTCGTTCGCCGAAATGATTTCTTATGCGTCACGCGGTACCGAAGTACGTCCCGGCGACATCATCGGCAGTGGTACATGCGGCACCGGATGCATCAACGAACTCGCGAATACCTACAGTCTCGAACAATATCCGTTCTTACAACCCGGCGATACCGTAACTGCTTCGATCGAAGGTCTCGGAGTTCTCGAAAATCGCATTGTCTCGGGTGTTCCGGCGATTCCGCTGCGTGACGGAACCATCTGACCGGCAACCTATTGCGTATTGCCAAGGAGCCCCGCGGTCCATTCGGACCGTAGGGGCTTCTTGCTATTCAAAGGCTTTTCACTATCACTGATTCTGATGGTGGTATATCAATAGAAAATAGGTTTGTAGTGTTGAAAGTCACCTGATAGTTTCGAATGTGATCTGGTGCATAGCGCGTCGGATTCGAAAGAAATGGAGATGGGGCCAATGAGGACCTCTACCAATAAATCTCGCCGGGCCGCGATAATTACCGCAATTGCGGTGGCGGCCGTGGGCACAGCCGCCGGAACCGCACACGCCGATACCGCGCCGGTGGTGTCCGACCCGCAGCGATTGAGCACGCAAATTCTTCCCGGCGTGCAGTACACGAGCGACCTGACCGATGGATCGGTGCTCATCACCACACCGATCGGCACGCTGACGACGCGTGGCGGACAGTTCCAGGCCGTAGACCAGGCCGGAAATACAGTGGCGGGCAATGGATTCCTGGTTCCGCCCGCGGCGGCGGTGCAGCCGCAGGCCACGGTGTCGGTCTCGCCGGAGGCGGCTGCGGTGGCCGCGCCCGCCGACGCCGATCCCGGTGAGAAGTTCAACCGGGCACTCGGCCAGGCCGGTGCTCAGTTCGGTCTGGCCACCGGCATCGGGTCGCTGGTGGGTGGCACCACCGGGGTGATCGTCGGCTGTGTGGCCGGAGCGTTCACCGGCGGCAGCCTGTTCATCCCGGTCAGCCTGGGGACGCTGTCGCTTCCCGCGGCACTGGCCGGCTGTGTGGGCGGCGGCGCCATGCTGGGCGGATTCGGAACCGCCATCGGCGCTGCGGTACTGGGGATTCCGGTCGGGATCGCCAGCGCCATCCAGATGTACAACACGCTGAACGCGCCCGCTGCCCCCGGCGGGCCGGCGACCCCCTAGCGTTCCGGCAATAGTGATGGCCCGCACCGGATTCGGTGTGGGCCATCACTGTGTGGTCATGGATCTCGGTCACGGATTCGGGCGGGCGAATCGTCCGGTTGTCGCGCCGAGGACGAGATCGCCACTGTGGTCGAGAATCCGGTGCTTCTCCTGCTCGGACAGTCGGTCCGATCGCAGCACCGCGTCGACGGCCTCCATGACGGGTCCGCGCGGCGTATCGCTGCCGAACACCAGCCGGTCGACGCCGATCGTCGCCCGAACGGTGTCGTAGAGGTGGTCGTCTTCGATGAGGCTGGTATCGAACCAGAAGCGGCGCAGGCTCGGCAGCACACCACCGATCTCCTCGTGCAGTGCCGGATCGGACATCCGCAGCCCGCGATCCCACCTGTTGGCCAGATAGGGGATCGAACCGCCGGTAATGCCCGCGATCACCTGAATCCTGGGAAACCGCAGCGGAATCTTGGCGGCCACCAGCCGGCACACCGCGATCGCCATTTCCGTCGGACCGCAAAAGGCCGGCGCCAGTAGGTGTTCCGCCGATCCGACCGCCATCTGCGGCGTCGCTCCGGGATGCAGGAAGACCATGGCCGCGCGGTCGTTCAAGGCTGCCCAGATATCGTCGAATTCCGGTGCGTCCAACGGTGAACCGGCCGCCGAGCAGCCGAGATTCACGCCCTGGAAACCGCAATCGTCGAAGCAGAAGGCCAATTCGTCCAGCGCGGCAGCGGTATGCGGCAAGGGGAGACTGCCGAACGCGCCGAACCGTCCGTGCCCGGCGGCCACCGCCTCGTGCAGGAGCTCGTTCGCGAGGCGGGTCGCGGCGATCGCCGCCGGTGCGGATTCGAAGTAGGGCTGGACCGCTCCGACGCTCAGCATGGTCAGGTCGACCTCGCCGTTCTCCATGTCCTGGAGTCGGTGCTCCAGGAAAGCCGCTGGGCCGCTGGCGAACTGGCGATCGGCAGCGGCGGCCAGGCGTGGTCCGAAGACCGCGTAGGACTCGATCCGATCACTCGCCTGCAGTGCATCCATGCGCTCGAAGAAGCGTGGGGGGAGGTAGTGGCTGTGAAAATCTATGCGCATACTTCGTCAGCGTACGCATGTGGACATAAGTTTCGAAAATATTCCGACCGGGGATGAAGATTGATGCTCGCCACCTTGGGCTCATCAGTCCTGTTTATATAAGGATACGAAGGATTGATTTCCCGTATGCCGGAACGCTCCGCAGACTCGTTGTATGAAGTCGCCAGCATCCGTCGAGCATCAGCCCGCAGATCACCGCGAATCCGCCACGCCCTGGGATGGTGCGTTAGATGCTTGATATCACCGCCGTGCTCGATGGCGTGCACGGCCCGGCTCTCTATGTTGTCTTCGCCCTGTTGACCGTCCTGTTGTTCTGGATACCAACAGGTTTGATAATCCCCGGCGAGCCGTTCTTCGTGCTCGCGGGCATTCTCGCCGCGAGCGGCCAGGTTTCGCTGCCGATCGTGATCCTGGTGATCGTCACCTCCGCCATTGTCAGCCCGATCGGCACCTATTACGCCGGTCGGGTGTTCGACGACTGGATCGGCCGCCGACCGGCCGAATCGAAATTGCGGCGCGCACTGGAGAAGGGTGAGGACACCCTGCGCAGACGTGGCGCACCGGCGGCGGTCTTCGCCTGCTGGATTCCGTTGTTGCGCACCACCTTGCCGATCATGATCGGCGCATCGAAGTATTCCTTCCCTCGTTTCGTCGCCTTCAGTGCGACCGGAACGACGATCTGGAGTGCGCTGTTCATCATCGGCGGTTACTACGCCGGACCGTTCTTCCAGAAGTTCGCGATCTATGCGGGCATGGCATTACTCGCGAGCCTCGCGATTCTCATCCTGTACAAACTCGTGCGCCGATTCGTCCGGCGTCCCGCGCCGGTGGAGTCGGCGCAGAAGTAGCTCCACGAAAGGTCTTCCATGACATACGCGTTCACGCATGCGCTGCTGATCGATGGCACGGGCGCTCCCGCCGTTTCCGATGCCACCGTCGTGGTGACCGGCGATACGATCGCCGCCGCCGGCGCCGATGCGCCGATCCCGGAGGGCGCGACGGTTGTCGACCTCGGAGGCAGGACCGTGATGCCTGGACTCATCGATGCGCATGTGCATCTGGGTGGTCTGGGATTCGGTAGCCGGCCCGCGTTCGGCGGTCGCGCGGCCACCGGCGATTACGCCGATCCGCGCGCGGGTGCGCTGCGCTACGGCGTCACCACCGCGCGCAGCCTCGGCGATTTCCTCACCGACAGCCTCGCCATCCGCGACGAGATCGACAAGGGTGACCTCGTCGGACCGCGGATCGTGACCAGCGGGCCGAGCTTCCAGGTCGAGGGTGGACACCCCAACGGCAGTGTGTGGTTCGGCGACCCGCTCGCATTGAACGAGGCTGCGCGCGTGCCGAAGACGGTCGCCGAAGCCACGCGAATGGTCGGCGAGCTCGCTGCCGCCGGAGTCGATCTGATCAAGATCATTATTTCCGAGAACGCTTTCTTCGGCCCGCCCAAGCCCGAGCTGAAGCTGCCGTGGGATATCACCGAAGCGATCATCGGCGCCGCGCACGCGCAGGGGCTGCTGGTTGCGGCGCACACCGAGAATCTCGACGACTGCCTGCACGCGGTTCGGCTCGGAGCCGATGACATCGAGCATCTGGTGATGCGTGCGGAAGAGCCGCTGGATGCCCTGGCCTTCGACGAGTTGTTCGACCTGA
Organism: Nocardia sp. NBC_01327; assembly: GCF_035958815.1. Classification (NCBI taxonomy): domain Bacteria; kingdom Bacillati; phylum Actinomycetota; class Actinomycetes; order Mycobacteriales; family Nocardiaceae; genus Nocardia; species Nocardia sp. NBC_01327. The sequence continues at coordinate 3,585,032 of NZ_CP108383.1, forward strand.
TGGCGGCTCAGGGCACCTACCTGGTGCCCACCATGGTCGCCCACCAGCGCGACACCACGCCCGAAACCGACCCGCGCACTTTGCATTACGGCAATTCGCTGGTCAGGCGCGCCTACGACCGCGGCGTGCGGCTCGGCGTCGGTTCCGACGCGCACTCGACCGGTATGCACGGCTGGCGGCTGCGCAACGAGCTGGTGATGCTGGTGCACGATCAGGGCATTCCCGCTGCGGAAGTCCTTGTCGCAGCGACGAAGACGAATGCGGAGCTGATCGGGAAGTCCGATCTGCTCGGCACGATCGAGCCGGGCAAGCTCGCCGATCTGCTCATCGTCTCCGGAAATCCCCTGGACGACATCACCGCCGTCGCCAACGTCCACCAGGTCGTGCGCAATGGCGCTGTCGTGGTCGACAACGCGCAGTAGCCGGACGAGAGGAACATCGATATGTCCACCGAGACCGCACGGACATCCGAATTCATCACCATCACACAAACTTTCGACGGCGAGCAGGTCGACGTCGTCTACAAGCAGGCCCGCAGGCCGCCGGATATCGGCGAGGGCGGCGACGACGAGTTCGCCGGCAACGGCTATCTCGGGTATTGCCCGCCGTTCCAGACCAGGTCGTACGAGGCCGCACCCGGGATCGTGTGCGATCAGGATCAGCCGGTGGTATTGCGTGACGGCACCACGATCTACACCGACATCTACCGTCCCGACACCGATGTGCCGGTACCGGTCATCCTGTCCTGGAGCTTCTTCGGCAAGCGGCCCGGCGATGGGCTCACCCAATGGAACGTGAAGGGTGTGCCGCCGGAGACGATCTCGCTGATGGCGAAGTTCGAATCGGTGGATCCAGGATATTGGTGCCACCACGGGTACGCGGTGGCGAACGTTGATCCCCGCGGCGTGGGCCATTCCGAAGGCGACATCAGCGTCCACGGCTCGCAGGACGCCCGCGACGGATACGACTTTGTCGAATGGGTGGCCGAACAGCCGTGGTGCAACGGCAAAGTCGGTATGGCCGGAAATTCGGGCGTCGCGGTCACCCAGTGGGCGATCGCCGCGCAGCAGCCGCCGCACCTGGCGTGTATCGCCCCGTGGGAGGGCACCTTCGACCTCTTCAACGAAGCCATCTACGAGGGCGGCGTTCCCGGGCTGACCTTCCACTCCATCCTGGTCGACCTGCTCTCCGGCCCGAACCTGGTCGAGGATGTCGGCGAAATGGCCCGCCGCTACCCGTTTTTCAACAATTACTGGCGCGACAAGGTCGCGGACTTCGCGAAGATCACCGTGCCCGCCTACATCACCGCCGGGTGGAGCCACATCCACCTGCACGGCGCCTTCGAAGGATTCCGGCACGCCGCCAGTACCCGGAAGTGGATCCGGGCGCACCGTGACTTCGAATGGCCGGACATGTACTCCCCGGACAATCTCGAGGATCTCAAGCGGTTCTATGACCGGTACCTCAAGGACATCCACAACGGGTGGGAACTCACCCCGCCCGTACGCCTCGAGGTGATGGATGCGTTCGACTGCGACTACCAGGTCGATCGCGCGGAACGTGAATTCCCCCTCGCCCGAACACAATACGAGAAGCTTTATCTCGATGCCGCGAGCGGTTCGCTGTCGGCGCACCCCATCGAGACCGAATCGAACACGTCCTATGACGCGGCCGAAGGCCTCGTCACCTTCGACATGACCTTCGAGCAGGACACCGAACTCACCGGATATCTGGCGCTGCGGTTGTTCGTGGAAGCCGATGGAAACGACGAGATCGACCTGTTCGTGAACATTCAGAAGCTCAGTACAACCGGCGAATGGCTGCCGACAAGCGTGCTGGGACACCCGCATCCGGGTGCGTGGGGCAAGATCAGAGCCTCCCGCCGGGCTCTGGACGAAGCCAAATCCACTGACTACCACCCGGTACTCGCACAGCAAAGCGAAGTGAAACTGCGGCAGGACGAGATCGTCGCCCTCGATGTCCCGATCTGGCCGACCAGTCGCATATGGCATGCGGGACAACAGATCCGGGTGCAGATCTCGGGCCACTACATACGCGAAGACTGGTTCGAGCCCCTGACCTGGCAGACGTCCAATAAAGGCAGGCATGTGCTGTACACCGGTGGCCGCCACCAGTCCCACCTGCTGATCCCGGTAATTCCGCCCAGGTACCGCGACGGCGGCTACACCTACCGCTGACGCGGCTCCACGACCACATCATCGACCCACCATCGGGAGAACTCATGACGAGAATCGACGTGCACTGCCACTACCTGCCGGACTTCTACCGCGAGGCGCTGATCGCGAACGGACACTCACACCCCGATGGCATCCCGGGTATCCCGGCGTGGAGCGAATCCACCGCGCTGGAAGCAATGGACGGCCTCGGCGTCACGAAGGCCTACCTGTCGATTTCCTCACCGGGCGTGCACTTCGGTGACGATGCCGCTGCCCGCGATCTCGCGCGGCGAGTGAACGAGGAAGGCGCACGGGTCAAGCGAGCGCACCCCGGGCGCTTCGGATTCTTCGCTTCGACACCGCTACCCGATATCGACGCCACGTTGGCCGAAATCACCTATGCCTTCGATGAACTCGACGCCGACGGTGTGGTGTTCGAGACGAACTTCGACGGCATCTACCTGGGCGACGATCTGCTCGCCCCGGTCTACGCCGAACTCGACCGCCGCAATGCCGTGTTGTTCCTGCACCCCACCAGCCCGGCCAGGCCGTGCACCGGCGCCGCCGTACCGCTGCGGTACCCGCGGCCGATGCTCGAATTCCTCTTCGACACCACGCGTTCGGTGACCGATATGGTGTTGTCGGGCACGCTCGAGCGGTATCCGAACATCAAGGTCATCGTTCCGCACGCCGGCGCCACGCTGCCGCTGGTGGCCGCCCGCGTCGACGTCATCGGGGCGAAGATGGTCGGCAAAACCGACCCGATGCGGAATGCGCTGCAGCGCTTGCACTTCGATCTGGCCGGTATGCCCGTCCCCGATATGTTGCCCGCGCTGCTGAGCGTCGCGGACCCCACGCACATCCACTACGGCAGCGACCTGCCGTTCACCCCGCTGCCCGAAGTGCACACCAACACGGACAAGCTCGACGCCGCACCGATCCTGCAGGGTGAGCTGCTGGCTCAGGTGATGCACACCAACTCCGAAGCGCTCTTCGGCTGAGGTTGCGATTGCGAGCGAAGTATTCAGCGGATTGATGTTCCGCATCGAGGTATTTCGAGGAGTGATAGTTTGAGGACATGCCTGCTCGCCCAGACCTGAATCTCCTCGTCGCGCTCCAGGCACTGCTCGAGGAACGGCACGTCAGCCGTGCCGCCGAACGTATCGGCGTCACGCAGCCCGCGGCCAGCGCCATGCTGGCCCGGCTGCGCCGCCACTTCGGCGATCAGCTGCTGGAGCGAATGGGCAGCCGGTATGAGCTCACCCCGCTCGCTGTGCAATTGCGCGATCAGGTCGGTGGAATCATGCAGCTGTCGGATCGATTGTTCGAGACGACAGCGCAGTTCGATCCGGCGACCTCCGAACGCGAGTTCATTCTCACCGCCTCCGACTACGCGGTCGCCGTGCTCGGACCGGAACTGGTATCGGAGTTCGAAACTCACGCGCCGCATGCGACGTTCCGATTTCGCCAGTTCGGAATTCACCGGGAGGGGCATCCGGACACCACCGCCCGGTCCGAGGACGGGGTGATCCTCCCGCACAGCGCCTATCCGCTCGGGCTGTCCAATCTCGAACTGTTCTCCGATGAATGGGTCGCCGTCGTCGACCGCACCAATCCCGTCATCGAGCACACGCCGGGTCTGCACGAGCTCCGGGGCTTGCGCTGGGTACTGGCCCAGCACGAACCGCATGAGCCGCCGTTCATGGTGCGGCGGCTCGCCGAACTCGGTGTGGATCTGCGACCGCAGGTGGTCACCGACAGTTTCCTCGCGCTGCCGCTGTATATCGCGGGCACCGATCGGATCGGCATCGTGCAGCACCGGCTGCTGCATGCGATCGCATTACCGCCGGCCCTGCGAATCATCCCCTGCCCGTTCGAGGTCGGCCCGATCAATGAAGCGCTGTGGTGGCATCCGGTGCATACGCACGACCCCGGCCACAAGTGGTTCCGCAGGACGGTGCTCGAGGCCGCCGCCCGCGTCGCCGCCGTGACGCCGATCATCGAGGAATGAGCGATTCGGCCGGCGCGGCTTCTTCCCGCTATCCGTGTGCGGCGGAGCGTTGTTCGCCGGACTCGGTGACGATGACCATCTCGTCGGCCGCGCGCTGAATATGCTCGCGCAGTAGCTGTTCCGCGCGGTCGGCATCGTGGGCGAGGGCGGCGTCGACGAGAGCGCGGTGTTCCAGTGCCCCCCGCTCCAGGACCTCGTCGACGGGGCTGCGCAGCGGCGACCATCGCCGGTACAGGGCGCTCACATCGCGCAGTCGCGCCGTGCCGTCGTGCATGTAGACATTGGTGCACCCGGAGAGCAGCGTCATGTGGAAATCGGTGTGCACGGTGTTCCAGGCCGGGCTGAAGGACGAGCCGTCCTCGGCGAAGTAGGGGGTCCGCTGCAGGAGATGGTGTGCGGCAACGACTTCCGACTCCCACCGCATCGAACCGGCGAGCACCGACTGGCGGAAGAACTGCGGCTCGATCAGCGTGCGCACCTGGGTGAGTTCGGCGAAATCGCGGGCCGACAGCGGGATCACGCTGAAGCCCAGATTGCTCACCGTCTTGACGATGCCCTGCTCGACCAGCCGGGCCAGTGCCTCGCGCAGCACGCCGACGCTCACACCGTGCCGTGCTCCCAGTTCGGGAAAGGTGAGCCGCTGTCCCGGCGCCAGATGCCCGTCCAGGATGTCCGCACGGATTGCCGCGGTCACCATATCGGCGCGTGAACCTGCGCTTTTCGCCTTGGCCATGTCGGTAGCGTAGCCGATCGACGAACGCGCATCTTTTACATACTTTCGAAACTTGGTTGACTGTGCGCACATTTCTGGTGTCTTATGGGGTGCACCACATTCGCGGCGGACTGCTCGACAGGTGCATGCGAGCGCCCCGCCGGATCGACAGGAGAACCATGAGAGACGTACTGGACCCGCAGGTGAACGGGTCCGTTCATCCGGCAGTCGCGCGGGCGCAGCAGCTCGTTCCGCTGCTGCGGGAGCGCATTATCGAGACCGAGGAGCTGCGGCGGCTGCCGGAGGCGACCATCCAGGACGGTATCGACGCCGAACTGTTCTCACTGCTGCTTCCGGAGGCCCTGGGCGGCGCCGGCGGCGGGCCGCGGGAGTTCGTCGATGTGCTTCGTACGCTGGCACAGGGGGATCCGTCGGCGGCGTGGACGATGTCGTTCTTCATCGCGCACGGCTGGATGCTCGCGCGGTGGCCGGAAGCCGCACAGCGCAAGATATTTCAGGGTGATGGACCGGTGCTGGTGGCTGTCGCGGCGAATCCGCCCGGTCGTGCCGAGCGGGTCGAGGGCGGATACCGATTGTCCGGGCGCTGGGGGTACTGCTCGGGGGTGCTCAATGCGAATTGGGTGCAGTTGGCGGCGAAAATCGAAGGGGAGGAAGAACTTCGACTGTTCTTGATCCCGCGCGCCGAGGTCGAGGTGCCCGACACCTGGTACATGGCCGGCATGAAGGGCACCGGCAGCAACGATGTCGTGGTGCACGACAGCTTCATTCCCGAGGTATTCAGCCTCGAACTCGCCGCCTGGCTGCCCCGGGACAATCCGGGTGCGGCGCTGTATCCCGAATCCACGTACGCCTACGACATTCGCGACCTGCTGGTGTTCCTGCTTCCGGCGCTGCTGCTCGGCGCCGGGCAGGCACTGATCGGGGACTATCGCCATCGCCTGGACACGCGCCGCGCCGCGTTCGATTCGACGCTGACCGGTGACACCGTCGCGGGCCAATTGCGCTATGCCCGAGCGGTTTCCCAGCTCCGTGCCGCCGAAGCCGTACTCGACCGTGCTGTTCGCCAGACCCTCGAGGTGAATGCCGCCAGCACCGAATCCATGAGTGATGAGCTGCGCGCGAACATCAAGCTCGACTGCCTGTCCGTAGGCCGATTGGTGTGGGAGGCCATCCAACTCGCGATGCGCGGATCCGGCGCGGCGATCTACCGCACGAACGATGACACCCAGCATTTCCTGCGCGACGTCGAAGTGATCCTCGGTCACCTCACCATCGACGAGGACGGCATGCTCGAGCGTGCCGGACAGGTCCTGCTCGGTCGTGCCGACGGCCCGTCCGCCACCCGGAACTTCACCTAGGCGGAGGAAAGATGCTGTCCGAGCACGTTTTCCGAGATCTCATGGCCGGAGTATGCGGACCGGTCACCATTGTCACCGCGGCGTCGGGGACCCAGCCGTACGGAGCGACGGTGAGCGCGTTCGCGTCCCTGTCGCTGTCCCCGCCGATGATCACCGTTGCGCTGGACCGCCGTTCGAGCCTGCTGACGGAAATCCTGCACACCGACAGGTTCGGGGTGAACGTGCTCGGCCACGGCGACGACGAGATCGCCATGTCCTTCGCCCGGCGTGGCACCGACCGGTTCAGCGGCATCGACTGGAGATTCGACCACGATCTACCCCGCCTGACCGATGCGCCGGGCTGGCTGGTCTGCCGCCTGGTCCGCGCCGTCGACGGTGGCGACCACATGCTGCTGCTGGGCGAGGTGATCGCCGCCGAAACACGCACGGCCGCACCACTGGTGTACGGGCACCGCACATTCGGCACCCACTCCGCCTATGTCGAACAGCAGGCACGGTAGGTGCGTGCTCGGCTATGCGGTCGGTGGCTCGAGCATCGGGACGAGGAATTGGCGGGCGATCGCGGCCAACTGTTCCTCATCGTCGAGATCGACGGTATGGCTCGGGATCGCCAGGAACGAGGCGCAGATGCGGACCATCAGCTCGGCGACCAGTTCGGTGCGCAGGTCCGGGGAGATGGTGCCGGCGCGTTGCTCCTGGCGGAGCTGGTGTGCGACGAATTCACTGACCATGGCCACCGCTCGCCCGCCGTCACCGATGAGCGAACTGACGAAGTGATCGGGTTCCTCGGTGATCAGGGAGCCGATCAGTGGGTTGCCGCGTAGTGCGCGCAGGGAGCTCACAAAGCCGAGCACTACGCGATCACCGGGGGTCGCGGCCGCGGTGATATCGACGAGGAACTTGTCGAAGTAGCGGCGGAATTCGCGCAGGACAACCTGTTCGACCAGTTCGTCTTTGGTGGCGAACCGGCGGTAGACGGTGATGCGTGAGACGCCCGCCTGCCGGGCTACATCCTCCATGGTGGAGCGCTGGATGCCCCACCGTTGGAATTGCCGGTTGGCCGCATCGAGGATGCGTGCGCGAATCCCGTCGGTATTGTCGGTCTGTTCGATCGCCTCGAGGTAGGCGCGTTCGAGCAGGGATTTACCGGTTGGGGGAGTACCGGCGGGTAGCGCGGATTCCACGGGTGCCTTCCTCGAAGATACGTAGGTACGTCGGCTGTTCCATCGTATGGCCTCGGCGGCGGAGGCAGCGGTGTGGCGGGCGAAGGCAGCGCAACACTGTTCCTTCCACCCGCCGCGCGCCTGCCTGCCGCGGACATGAATCAGCGGTTGGTCAAAGGGATTTCGATACTGAGCGGCATTCGGAGTTCGGCCACGTACCAGAGCGCGAACTGGCGCAGGAACTCGTCGAACATCCAGTAGGGCACATCCACGGCCGGAGCCACCGACAACACGCCTTCCCGGACGGCGACGAACGGGCCCCACGCGACTTCGAGCAGCGGGCTCCACACCGGCTCCCGGGGAATGGTGAGCCAGTCGGCGACCTTGTCTCCCATGACAAATCGGGTGAACGCCCCCAGCACGCCCCGGCTGATCAGCGTGAGATCCAGGTCCTCGCCGAGGTTGAGCAGCTGATTGGCCAGGTCGTTGCCCTCGGCGGTCGGCGCCAGGATCGGGTCGAGCATCTGCGCGGCCTGCGCGTCGGCCTGATCCCAGGTCGCGGGGATGTATTCGTCGCGAATGCCGAGCAGGTGACCGGCCAGTTGCCAACTGTGCAGGTAGCCATCGGATTCGGCGGCCGGGATCGGTACCTTCCAGGCGTTCAGCGTCCGCATGATGGTGGTCGCCAGACTGTGCCAGGTGACCATCAGATCGTCCTGACTGATCGGCGTGACGCCCGCCGGCCAGTGCGGCGACTGCGGCAGCAGATGCCGCACGGACGCGTGGATGATCCGGGTTTTCACGCAGGTCACAACCATCTCGCCATCGTCACCGTAGGCATTGACCGTGCCGATGTCGTACCCGAATTTCGCGGTCTTGGCGATCCGCTCTTTCAAATGCGAACCGCCCCGCGAGTAGTACACCGCAAGTGCCTCGTGCGGAATGACCGTGGACATCATCCCGCTGGCGAAGGCGTAGAGCACGCCCAGATAGAGACCTCGCTTCTTGGTGAATTCGAACGAGCTCGCCAGCTTGCCCTGATCGGCCCACGACGGCAGCTGCCTGGCGTGTTCGATGAAATCGGCCAGCGCGGGCGGCAATCCGGCCGGTAGTGGTTGACCATTGCGGGTCCAGGTCGCCAGCAGTCGGTTGACCTGGGGCACATCGGCGTGGTCCATCACATCCGCCAGTACCGAATCGGCGTCCGGGTCGTACACCGTGAGCGGATCGGCCCCGCCGCCGCTGCCGACCACCGAATCGTTCGGCGACCACGACCACGGCTCCGCCCTCGCGGTACGCGCGGTCAGCGCCAGCGCCCCGACGGCGCCCAAAAACCCACCCCCGGCCCTCAGTGCGTCCCGCCTGCTGAGTCGATGTGCATCCATCCTGCGGTCCCTCTTCGTTGAGTCTGATACAAAGACACGAGTGCTGTATCTGAGTATCTTTATGACAGCACACCGTGACTGCCATCACAACCGATCGGCAAAGATTGCCGGTGGCTACCAACCGAGATGAAGGACCAGCAGATGAACCCCTGGGTCGTAATTCAGAATCTCCTCAACCAGCTGGACCTGGGGTCCACCGGAGCTATCTGTTGTCCAGCACCATGATCATGGCCATTGCGCGCGCCCGATTCTCGATCGCATCGACGCCGAACCCGACATGATGCGACAGCTTGGCGAGCCGGTGCGCCACACTGCTGTGGTGCAGTGCATGGAATCCGCTGCGGCTCTGAGTGTTCCGGATCGGAGGTACACCCTCAGCGTTGCCAGGAGTTCGATGCCGCTCTCTGATTTGCTCAGTTCCAGGGCCCGGACGATGTCCGGAATCCTGGCGTGATCGATCCGGGGTCCGGGCGTCAGAAGAACGAGGGCTCCGAGATCGTCCGCGTACACCACGGGCGTGCGTTCGGACGTTTGACTGCGCGCGAATCGGGCGGTGCCGACAAGCAGGTGCGCGTCCGAAGCCTTGGCCGCCAAAGATATTCCGACACAGGCGGAATGCGTGGCGGCGGCCTGGTACAGCTCGGATTCCCGCAGGCGTGAATCCAGCACAAGATCGAGATGTTCCCCGGCCATCTCGATGCCGGTCGATCGACCGGGTGCCGGGTCGGCCGACATGGGCAGGCGCACACCCCCGGCCATCGTGGAGACGAGCACGCGCACAGCGGTCGACGGTTCTATGCGCAGCGCGGCGCAGGCGGTCAATACCGCGAATTCATCCACGGGGAAGAGCAGATTCCGGGTCTGCTCCGTATCGGTGAGGGGGCGCCGAGGCTGCAGGATCGAGGCGGCGGTGAGTGCCATGCGGTCGACGAGCATATCGTCGAGCGGAAGTTTCTCACCGGGCCGCTCGATCCAGACCCTTCCCGCGACCACGTCGCCGAGGACGATGTCCTTCGCGGTGGTCGGGGCGAGCTGCGGCAGGGGCGACCACTGCCCGCGCCGGTCGCAGCGGAGCACGTCTCGGCTCCCGACCTTCCCGGTTGTTTCGATACCGACAACACAGTCGGCCAGTGCGGCGCTTGCGCGGAGCAGAGAGGTGGCGTCGGCGCCGTGCCTGACAAGTGCGTCGAAATAATCGATGACGCGCACCATGCCTGCCGAATCCGCATCGAGTTCGGCAAGCCGGTACATCAGCCCCTGCATCGGGTCACGCTACAAAACCGGAGACGGCACACGCAGGCCCCTTCGCAAAGCGTTGCGTGATTCCGCGGCGGCGCGCCTGCTGACCTCGGCCGTTGCCACCAAACCGGATCCGTGGAAGGTGCCGGAGAAGGAGTGCAGCTCGACACTGACGCCGGCCTGGAGCAGCCGCAGGGCGTAGTCGATCCCTTCGTCGCGCAGTGGGTCGAGTTCCATGGTGCACAGATAGGTCGGGGGCAGTGCGCTGAGATCGGTCGCGCGTGACGGCGCCGCGTATAGGGAGACGCTCGGATCCGCTGGGCCGGTGTAGGACTCACCGAGGTAATACCGCCAGGACAGGATGGCATTGGGCCGGTTCCACAGCGGCGTATCGATGAACTCCGCCATCGAGACGGTGTGCAATCTGTCGTCGAGTTCGGGGATTTCGAGGAGCTGGAAGGCGACCGGAACAAGCCCTTCATCCCGGGCTTTCAGCACTGTGCCGGCGGCGAGTCCGCCACCCGCGCTCTGACCGCCGACGGCGATGCGAGCGGGATCGATTCCCCATTCGGCCGCGTGCGCATGGATATGGGTCAGGGCTGCGTAGCAATCGTCGAGCGGGCCGGGGAAGGGAGTTTCGGGGGCGAGGCGATAGTCGACACTCGCCACGGCGATTCCGAGTTCTCGCACTATGTCGAGGCAGTACGGATCGCACGATGCTGCGGTGCCGACCGCGAATCCGCCGCCGTGGATCCAGAGAAGAACGGGGAGAGGCTCTTGCACGTTGTCGGGGGTGAAGAACCGCACCGCGATATCCGGATCTCCACCGAGACCGGGAATCGTCAACTCTTGCAGGAGAACTCCGTCGAAGGACAGATCGGCCAGCATTGTGTCGACCATGTCGTTCAAGGTTGTCCGTGCCGCCGGCAGGTCGGAGAAATCACCCTCGGGGAGCATGGTGATCGAGGCGGCGAGTTCGGGATCGAGCGTCGGGAATTGTGACATGCATCGATAATCTTCCCGAGTGTGACCTACGTCATCCGCCGTGTGCAGGACATTCATGGACGGCGGTCCGACGGGTGGCGGAAATGCCCTGCGGTGGAGCGGGATCGCGGTATCCGCGGGCACGCCGCCAGCGTGGCGACGACCGCGGTCAGCTCCGGATCGATCATGTCTTTTGGTGCCATCGTCTGTCCTGTTCGGGGTGCGGGCAGCTTTCGGGGAGTGGTCACAGTCGAACTAATGGACAACTGTAAGATTGTTGTGTTTGGGAGGAAACCATATGATTGCTGCGGCGTCAACGGATCATCGAAACTAGGGAGATGCGGTGGGCCTGACAGGCATTCCGCCGGCGGTGTTCATGCGCGAGGGAAACGCCATGGACCCGCGGTCGGTGCGGACTCGGCAGCAATTGCTCGCGGCATTCGAGCGGCAGCTCGAAACCGGCGAGATCGCGCCGACCGTATCCTCGCTGGCACGCGAAGCGGGGGTGAGCCGCAGTGCCTTCTACAAGCACTTCACGGGCGCCGACGAGGTGGGCGTCGCCGCGTTCCGGGCGATACTCGACGATTTCGAACCACTGGGCGGCGGCCGGGCGAACGCGGATATCGCACCCGAAATGGCAACTGCCGCAAGCTTCGAGGAGCTTTTCGTCCATCTCGGCCGGCACCGCCGACTCTGTTCGGCCGTGCTCATCGCGGACGTTCAGGTCCCGGTCCTGGCTGAACTGGGCACCACCCTGGTCGAGCATCTGGCCGAAGCGATCGGCCGGGTCGGCGCCAAACCCGAGGGTCTCGACCCCGCACAGGCCGCGACCTTTCTGGTGGGCGGGATACTCGGGCTGTTCCTGGCCTGGCTCCAAGACTCGGATCACGATGCCGATGGCCTGGCTTCGGTAGTCGCGAGCATGTTGCCGGATTGGCTTCGGGGCACAGGAACTCTGGACGCCCCGATCCGCGTATCGCGGACTTCGCCTCAGGAGCGCATCGGTTCCTGACGGATCCGCGTATTCGTCGGGAGTTGTGCTGCGATTTCCGACGCTCGGCGGATGCACGGCATGTTCGGTTTCGCGCAGGATTGCCTGCATGACATACGAATTCGATCCTGAGCTTGCGCCGATGCTTGCTCTGCTACCGGATCAGAGTTCCGGAAACCGGTCTCTCACAGAGGTTCGAGAACAACTTGCCGAGTACACGGCAAATGCGGGAGAAATAGATCTCTCCGGGGTTCGGATCCGCGAACTGTCGGTTGCCGGACCTGCTGATGCGCCGGACATCGCCCTGCGGACCATTACTCCCGACGCGCGGCGAAGTTCGGGCGCCGTCTACTACATTCACGGCGGCCGGTACACCGTCGGATTCGCTTCGATGCGTGACGACGCCAATGTTGTCCTGGCTCGAAATCTGGGCGTTGTCGTGATCGCGGTGGAGTATCGACTTGCTCCGGAGAACCCGTTTCCCGCAGGTCTGGAAGAGACTGCTATGCCGGACTGCTGTGGGTCACGAAGAACGCTGACGCATTGGGCATCGATCCGGAAAACATTGCGATTCAAGGAGATAGCGCAGGCGGCGGACTGTGTTCCGCCCTCGCCCTGCTGACACGCGATCGGGGCGGCCCCTCCCCGGTGTTCCAATATCTCGGCGTGCCGGAGATCGACGACCGAATGATCACCAAGAGTATGCGGACCTTCACCGACACCCCGATCCTGAATCGCGCGGCTGTCGAGGAGAGCTGGGATGCCTACCTCGGTAAGGGCATCCGGGGTACCGACGCCGTGCCGCCGTACGCCGCGCCGGCTCGGGCCGTCGATCTGTCAGGCCTGCCTCCCACCTATATCTCGGTCATGCAATTCGACCCGCTGCGCGACGAGAACATCGCCTATGCGCAAGCGTTGCTCGACGCCGGGGTATCGGTTGAGCTGCATCTCTTTCCGGGCACCTTCCACGGATCCGGTCTCGTGAAGAACGCGGCGGTGAGTCAGCGTGAGGTCCACGAGGCGCAGATCGTCTTGGGGCGGGCACTCGGCGTCCCTGGAGTGCAGTGATCACCCACGAAGAAGAGAGCACGATCGGTATGACCACCAATGGATCCGAACCCGATGTCGCAGAGGTATATCCGCCGAACGCCGAGTTCGCCGCGACCGCCAATGCGGGACCGGAATTGTATGCCGCCGCGGCCGCCGATCGCCTGGCGTTCTGGGCAGATCAGGCGCAGCGCCTGCACTGGCACCAGAAGTGGACCGAGGTCCTCGACTGGTCGGACGCGCCTGTCGCGAAATGGTTCACCGGCGGCGAGTTGAATGTCGCGTACAACTGCGTCGACCGGCACGTGTTCGCCGGTAACGGAGATCGCGTCGCGATCCATTTCGAGGGGGAGCCGGGCGACAGCCGCGACATCACCTACCGCGACCTGCTCGCCGAAGTCTGCCGGGCGGCAAACACTTTCACCGATCTCGGCCTCGTCCCCGGGGACCGCGTGGCCATCTACATGCCGATGATCCCCGAGGCGATCGTGACGATGCTCGCATGCGCGCGCCTGGGTCTGACCCATTCGGTGGTGTTCGCCGGGTTCGCCGCGACCGCGCTGCGCTCACGTATCGACGACGCCGAGGCCAAGCTCGTGGTCACCGTCGACGGTCAGTGGCGGCGCGGCCGGGCGGTCCCGCTCAAGCCTGCCGTGGACGAGGCGGTCGAAGGCGCGGAGTCGGTGCGAAATGTGTTGCTGGTCAAGCGGTCCGGCGTCGATGTCGACCTCACCGAAGGCCGGGACCTGTGGTGGCACGAGACCGTCGAGAAAGCGTCCGCCGAGCATGTGGCGCAGCCGTTCGACGCCGAGCATCCGCTGTTCATCCTGTATACGTCGGGCACCACCGGTAAGCCCAAGGGCATTGTCCACACCTCCGGCGGGTACCTGACGCAGGTGTCGTCCACGCACCACAGCGTTTTCGACCACACTGCCGGTCGAGACGTGTACTGGTGCACCGCGGATATCGGCTGGATCACCGGCCACAGCTATATCGTGTACGGCCCCTTGTCGAATGGCGTCACCCAGGTGGTCTACGAGGGCACGCCCAACTTTCCCGACGAGCATCGCCACTTCCGGATCATCGAGAAGTACGGCGTCTCCCTCTACTACACCGCACCCACGCTGGTGCGCACCTTCATGAAGTGGGGGCGCGATATCCCCGACGCGCACGACCTGACGTCGCTTCGACTGCTCGGCTCGGTCGGCGAACCGATCAATCCCGAGGCATGGCGCTGGTTCCGTGACGTCCTGGGAGGCGGCCGGACCCCGATCGTGGACACGTGGTGGCAGACGGAGACCGGCGCGATCATGATCTCGCCGCTGCCCGGCGTCACCGCCACCAAACCCGGATCCGCGATGGCGCCGCTGCCCGGCATCTCGGTGCGGATCGTCGACGGCGACGCCATGCCCGTCGGTCCCGGCGGCAGCGGCTATCTGGTTCTCGACCAGCCGTGGCCGTCGATGCTGCGCGGTATCTGGGGCGATATGGACCGCTTTCGCGAGACCTACTGGTCCCGCTATGCGGAGGAGGGCTGGTACTTCGCCGGCGACGGCGCCAAGTACGACGAGGACGGCGCGCTGTGGGTTCTCGGACGTGTCGATGACGTCATGAACGTCTCCGGGCACCGGATCTCCACCTTCGAGGTCGAATCCGCACTCGCCGGACACCACGCCATCGCCGAGGCCGCCGTGGTCGGCGCCGCGGACGAGATGACCGGTCAGAGCATCGTCGCGTTCGTGATCCTGCGCGAAGGCGCCGAGAACAGCGGTCAGGCGCTGATCGCGGAACTGCGGGCACAGGTCTCCGCCGAGCTCTCGCCGATCGCGAAGCCGCAGCAGATCACCGTTGTGCCGGAGCTGCCCAAGACCCGCTCGGGCAAGATCATGCGGCGTCTCCTGCGTGACATCGCCGAAGGCCGCGATCTCGGCGATACCTCGGCCCTGGTCGATCCCAAGGTGCTCGACGCGGTTCGGGGTCGGTGAGCTCGGGTACGACAGGACGACCGGCGCCCGCCCAATTCTGCTACCGCGGTAGCGAATTGGGCGGGCGCCGGTCGGCGTGTGCTGCACTTGCGGTGTTACCGGCGCTTCTTCGCGAAGTAGGCGACCGATCTGCTGAGAAACAGGTTCTCCTGCTCCAACTCCCGGACCCGCAGCTCCAGCTCCTGCAACCGGGCCCGCTCGGACCTCGGCAATTCCGAATCGCAGACCGGCCGCGACTCCTGGCTGGGATCGCATGACTTCCGCTGTGCCACAACGACTCCGTTCAGGTCATCGAGATTTCACGATGGGCTCGTGCTCGACCCTGGCCGATCCGTCGAAGAGATTTCGCTGGTCCCAGGTGAGGGCTGTGGTCGTTCCGGGGAGGCACAGCGAATCGAGATCCCAGCCCGCCTGGTGAAACCGAGAGCGAATCAGCTCGGGCTCCTGGTAGAACGCGATGTGACAGCCCGCGATGAAGAGCTCGCGACCATTGATCGAGTGCGCCTCCTCCGTGCAGAGCCAGCCGATCGCGGCAGCGGCGTGCGCGGAATGCGGGTCCACGGCGAACGGTGCGCCCCCACCGTCCATCCACATATTTGCCAGTGGAGGTATCCCCAGGGCTTCCACCGCGTAGCTCAGGCTCGCCATATTCTCCGGCGTCGCCATATTGCTGTTTGCGGTAATCGGGCGAATTACATTGCTGCGTACGCCGAACTCGCCGAGATCGCGTGCCACCGTGCGTGAGAATCCGACGACGCCCTCCTTCGCGGCGGAATAATTGCCCATGCCGTAGTGCCCGATTCCGGACGGAGACGAAAGATTCACGATCGAGCCGCCCCGCGCCATCAGATGCGGAGCGGCGTGGCGCACGGTAGCGAAGTAGCCCTTGAGATTGACCGCCAGCACCAAATCGAAGTCTTCTTCACTCATCTGGTCGATCCGCGTCGGGCGAATGATGCCGGCGTTGTTGACGAGGATATCGATCCGCCCGAACGCGTCCATGGCCGCGTCTACCACGGCTTTACCGCCGGCCATGCTGTCGACGCTCGACGTCTCGGCGACGGCTTCGCCGCCCGCAGCGCGGATTTCCTCGACCACGGCCTGCGCCACCGACCGATTGTTTCCCGTGCCGTCCGGTTCGCCGCCGAGATCGTTCACCACGACCCGGGCGCCTTCGCGCGCCAATAGCAGCGCTGTATCCCGCCCTATTCCCCGACCCGCTCCCGTGACGATGGCGGTCTTTCCTGCAAAGCGTTCTCGGCCCATTCGGTCGTCCTTTCATTCGGTGGCGAATTGCTCTGCCACAGAGACGATTCTGCGTGAACGACCAAGAATGGGCACCTGTCATCTGTCGGCTATTCAGCCCGAATGGTCGACGCGGTGCTGTTGACGACAATCGGCTGGCAAGCCGGTGAATCCGGCGGCGCGGACGTGCGCACGTCCGTCGTTCGTAGGCGTGCAGCTGCAATTTCATTTGTCGCTTGCAGGTGTCACTGTCGAGGACCTGTGGTGCCGATTCGCTGACGTGTTGTGCCACAAACGAATTCGAAGTAGATGTGCTCGGCGGTAGCCGCGAGACTACAGGGATGCGGCCCGGGCGGGGCCGTCGCCGGGGACCTGATGAGGGTTTGGTTATCGGCGTCATCCGTTGGTGTATGGAGGCGAAATCAGAGCATGAGCGCATCCGAAGAGGAGCGGCAGATCAGTGAGCTCGTCGGCCGGCTGGCCGACAAATTCCCTCATCTGGCGGAGCGGGTGGTCGGTGAGGAAGTGCGCGGGATACACCGCGAATTCAACGGTCATCGGGTTCGGGAATTCATACCGCTGCTGGTGGAGCGGATTGCGGAGCGGCAGTTGAGCCGGCGGGTGTCCTACAGCTCGGCCATCGGCAACCCGCTCGCCGCGGCGGGTGACCCGCTATGGGATCGGGTGCAACCAGTATCTCCGGTTCGCATTCGAGGGTGAGGTTGCGGCGTATTGTCCCTGGGAGGGTCCTATCGGTCAGGAACGAGAGGGATCGACCATGCGGGGCATTCACCGAGGTGTGTTCGGAGCCGTGCCGGCGAGCGTTCTCGCCGTGCTGCTGATCGGAGCGTCGCCCGCGCACGCGGACCCGCTACCGATCGTGCAGCTCGGGTTCCACAACGGCTACTGCTCGACGACCGAGGTCGGGGTGCCCGCGAATACCCCGTTCGATATCGATATCGACACCACGTTCCAGTTCACCGACACGTCCCAGTTCCGGATTCCCGCGCTGGGCATTCGGGTGATCCTGCCGAGCGCGTACTTCAACCCGCACACCCGGGTCGAGATCGGCCCGCAGCCCCCGGGCCCGATTCCCTTCGAGCTCGAGACGCCCTGGGTGTCGGGGAGTGCGGGCAAGGGCTGCTTCGGGACCATCCAGGTCTGGTGAGTGTTCGAGCGATAACCGCGTAACCCGTTGCCGTATCTGTCTGTATGAAGTCGACCGTATCGGGCCCGGCGGGCGTCGTGCCGAATACCGCTGTCCGGCAACTGATCGCGGTGGCCGTGCTGCTGACCGGCGCCGCGATCGCGGTGACGCTCGGAGTGCTCGGCACCCACTTCGGGCCCGTCCCGCGGCCACTGCCCACCTGGGGCTTCTCCGCGCCGCAAACCTTCAAGGCATATCTGAGCAGCCTGGTCCTGGTCTTCATCCTGGCCCAATTGCTCACGGCCGTATGGATTTACCGGTGGCACGCGGGCCGCTGGGTCCATCGCTACCACCGCATCGCCGGTGCGCTCACCTTCACCGCAAGCCTCCCGGTGGGCTACTACTGCCTCTACAGCTTCGGCTTCCACCTGGACGACGGCATCCCACCGCGCATCCTGGTGCACTCGATCGCCGGCATCGCCTTCTACGGCGCGTTCGCCGCCAAGATGCTGGCATTGCGCCTGCGCAACGCACCCGCCTGGCTGGTGCCGGTCCTGGGCGCCCTCGTCTTCGGAACCTTCGTCCTCGCCTGGTCGGCGGCGGCCCTGTGGTGGTTCCACACCGTCGGCTTCTCCCGCTGATCGGAACAGTCACACCGCGCCGCGATTAGTTCCGGTCTGTCGTTGCCTCTATCCATGCAGGAGGTGATCGAGATGACCGCAGCGATCGTGGTGCAGTACCGAACCAGGGCCGATTCCGCGGAACACAATCAACGGCTTGCCGAGCGGGTTGTCGAGGAGCTCAACGCACGAGATCCGGGCGGATTGCGCTATCAGGTTTTCCGGCTCGAGGACGGTGTGGGATTCGTGCACATCGCCGTATTCGACGGCACGGCAGACCCATTCGGGGATTCGTGCGCCTTCGCGGCGTTTCATGCGGAGTTTCCCGCCCGCCTGGTCGGACCCGCGACGGTGCTGCGGGCGGCCGTTGTCGGCACCTACGGAATCGAATGAGGGGCGAAGAAATGAGAAGCATGCAAACGGCATTGGACTCCGGAACGGAGCAGGCGGTGCGCAGCCGCTACCGGGTGTTGGCGCTGGCGTGCGCCGCCATGTTCATCACGGTGGTCGACCTGACGATCGTCAATGTGTCGCTGCCGAGGATGGCCCTGGACCTCGGGCTCGGTGAGGACGCCCTGCAGTGGGTCGTCATCGGGTACAGCGTGCCGTTCGGCGGCCTGCTGCTGCTGGCCGGGCGGGTCGGCGACATGCTCGGGCGGCGGCGCGTCCTCCTGGCCGGCCTGATGATCTTCACGCTGGCGTCGCTGCTCGCCGGATTATCCACCAGCACAACGATGTTGATCGCATCCCGTGCGGCTCAGGGGGTCGGGGCAGCACTGATCGCGCCGTCGGCGCTCGCGGTCGTCGCGGACACCTTCCCGGAGGGAAGGGAACGCAACGGCGCTCTCGGAATCTATGGCGCGCTCGGCGGCGCGGCCGCCTCGGTGGGCGTGCTGGCCGGCGGCTTCCTGACCGATGGTCCCGGCTGGCAGTGGGTCTTCTTCGTCAATGTGCCGATCGGCGCGGTGCTGGTGGCGGCCACCGTGGTGTTGCTGCGCGGCCACCGAATCGTCCGTCGCGGAGCCAGTTTCGAGCCGCGCAGCGCCCTGGCGGTGACGGGCGGATCGATGCTGGGCCTGTATGCGCTGAACCGGGGCGTGGTGGACGGGTGGACCTCGGCGACAACACTCGCGCTCGCCGCTGCGGCGATCGCGACACTGATGGTGTTCGTCTGGTCGGAATCGCGCAGCCGAAGTCCGCTCATCCCACCGTCGCTGCTGGCGAACCGGCCGGTAGTGCAGGCGAATCTGGCGGCGGCCACCGGTTACGGCAGCTTCTTCGCCTTCATCTTCCTGACGACCCTGCTGATGCAGCAGCAACTGCACTACTCACCGACGAAGACCGGCGTGGTGTGGCTGCTGACCTCGGGCACCGGATTCGTATTCGCGGGCCTGACCGGCGCAGTCCTGGCAAAACGCTTCGGTCCCCGCCGGTTGATCGGGCTGGCGTCGATATTGATGGTGGTCAGCGCCCTGGGGCTGATGGTCATTCCGCAGCATCCGCATTTCGCCGTTTCCCTACTGCCCACGTTGGTGATCGCCGGTGTGGCCGTCGGCCTGTTCGCGCCGTCGGTGCAGATCGCGGCCCTCACCGAGGTGTCCGATACCGATTTCGGTGCGGCTTCGGGTCTCATGGAGACCTCGCGCGAGTTCGGTGGTTCGGTGGTGATCGCCTCGGCGTCCACCGTCCTGTTGGGCGCGCACGCCGACTTCCTGCACGGCGTGCACGGCGGATATGCGGTCATCGCCGTCGCCGCGGCTCTGGGCGTCATTGTCGCCATCCCGCGCCCACGGCAGCGCCGACCTCGGACACAGCGTGCGGCTACGACCACAATGGGAGGCAGCCATGAACACGGACATTGAGGATCGCTCGCGTGACGAGGACTTCGCCCGGTCGGCCGAGCCGCTGCGGCGTGAGTTGATCGGCTACTGCTACCGGATGCTCGGCTCACTGCACGATGCCGAGGAAGTGGTCCAGCAGGTCTACCTCGATGCATGGCGGTCCTACGACCGTTTCGAAGGCCGTTCGTCATTGCGCACCTGGATGTATCGGATTGCCACGAGGGCCTCGCTCCGGGCGCTGGAACGCGCCAGATATCGCCCGCTGCCGTCGGGTCTGGGGCCACCGGGCACCGATGCGGGCGTGCGCGGCCCGGAGGTGCACTGGCTGGCACCGTTCCCCGACCGGCTGATCACGTCCGACCCGGCCTCGGTGGTGATAACGCGACAGAGCACCCGCCTGGCGCTGGTGGCGGCGCTGCAGACCCTGCCTGCCCGGCAGCGGGCCGTGCTCATACTCCGTGACGTACTCGAGTGGCACGCAACGGAAGTCGCGGTCGCGCTCGAGATGACCGTGGCCGCGGTCAACAGCGCGCTGCAGCGCGCCCGCGCCCAATTACCCGTCACCGAAGAAGGTTTGACCGAACCGACCCAGGCTCGGCAGCGAGAGCTGCTCGACCGATACGCGGCCGCGTTCGAGAACGCGGATGTCCGAGGGCTAGTGGCAGCGCTCACCGACGACGTCACCTGGGAGATGCCGCCGGACCCGCTCTGGTTCGCGGACCGGGCGACCACGGTGGCCTTTCTCGGAAGCCGGATGCGGGAACTGGGCGCCGCCCTGGTTCAGCCGATGTCGGCGAACGGACAGCCGGCCCTCGCCCTGTACATCCGCGACACCACCGGAGACTGGCGCGCTCACGCCATTCACGTGCTGACCGTTGTCCCCGAAGGAATCTCCCGCGTCGCCGCCTTCCTGGATCCGGCCCTGTTCCCAGCGTTCGGCCTTCCCGACCGGCTCCCTCCGGATCGGAGTCATTCATGACCATGCGATAGGTCGTCGGGGTCGGTCCAGATTGCCATCGGGACCGTCTCCGCGCTGCGTCCGGCCGAATCCAGCACGCGCCCCATGCGTTTGATGAAACGCAGCACGATCGATGTGCCGAGGATCGTCAGTCGCGGTGCCTCGGCCGAGAGCCGCGACTCGACCACGAGCACCTCGTGCATGGTCTGCAGTGAGAATCCGACGGCGAGATTCGGCTCGCCGCCGGAGACCCGCATGCACACGCGGGCCCCCGGCACTCGGAGCAACGCCTCGACGGTCGCCCGGTCGTTCGGATCGGCCCGCGCCCACAGCCACATGCCCACCGGCCAGCTCGACAGCGACAGAGCCAGATCGCAGCGCAGCACCAGCTGCCCGTCGGTGATCATACGGTCGAGCCGTCGGCGAATTGTGCTGATACTCAGGCAGGTTTCGTTCGCCAGCTCGGCCAGCGGGGTGCGGCCATCCTGCCCCAATCGGAGGATCAGGGTGCGATCGACGGCATCGAGCGGCCGTGTCGGCGGTGGGCGCACGGGCCACGGCCGCACACCGTCCATCAGACGGGACCGCTGCGCGGCGTCCAGTGCGTTCAGCTGCCATTGGTCGCCCATCCGGTACACCCGCGTCACCAGCATCGTGCTGGTCGCGGCCACCCCGGGCACCGCCGACAGCGATTCCAGCAACAGCCGCGAGAGTGCCACCAGCCCAGGCACATTGATCAGCAGCGAGAGATCGTGATCGCCGCTGATGTGCTCGACACTGAGGACGTGCGGCCAGCGGGCCAGCCGCTGCGCGGTGGCGTTCACCGCCCCGTTGGCGCAGCTGACCAGGACGATGGCCTGACAGGCGTCCGGCACACCGGTGGCGCGGCCGCCGACCCAGGCCGCCCTGGCGGCGCTGAGCCGTTGCCAGCGCCGCGCCACCGTGACGGGGTCGACGTCCAGCGCCGCGCCGATTCGTTGCCAGGTGGCACGCGGAGCGATCTCGAGGCAGTTGATCAGCATCAGATCCAGCTCGTCCAGCGTGCTGGCAGAATCCTGCATCCCCACCCCGATTCCTCGAAGATCCTGCGGATTTACGCATTCTTCGACAGGCCTCGCCATCCTGTCACGATTCCGCATCTCAGGAGGACTCGGCAATGCGAACATCACAGAAAAGGCTTGTGCTCCACCATGATCTGGTCCGGCTGCGCCGCGAGCTGCATGCCGACCCGGAGGTCGGACTGCGATTGCCCCGCACCAGGCAGCGGGTGCTCGACGCGCTCGCCGGGCTGCCACTCGAGATCACCCTCGGCCGCGATATCGGATCGGTGACCGCCGTGCTCCGCGGCGGCCGGCCGGGACCCTCGGTACTGCTGCGGGGCGATATGGACGCACTGCCCGTGGCGGAACGCACCGGGCTCGACTACGCCTCGGGCAATGGCGCGATGCATGCCTGCGGGCACGATCTGCACACCGCGATGCTGGTCGGCGCCGCCCGGCTGCTCAGTGCGCGACGGCATGGGCTCACCGGCGATGTGGTCTTCATGTTCCAACCCGGCGAAGAGGGCGAGGACGGCGCGGCGAAGATGATCGCCGAGGGCGCGCTGGAGGCGGCCGGGTCGCTCCCGGTGGCGGCCTATGCGATGCACGTCATGTCGGCGCGATTCCCGCACGGCATCTTCACCACCCGCAGGGGACCCCTGATGGCAGGCGCCGACCTGCTGTCGGTGACCGTGCACGGCACCGGCGGGCACGGCTCGGCCCCGCACCTGGTCCGGGATCCGATCCCCGCCGCGGCGGCCGTGGTCGGTGCGCTGCCGGGTCTTCTCACCCGGACCGTCGACCCGGCCGATACGGCGGTGCTCACCATCGGAAGCATGCACGCGGGCGCCGCCGGGAACGTCATTCCGGAGCGCGCTGAACTGCTCGGCACGCTGCGCTGGCACGATGTGCGCACCCGCGACGCGCTGCGGGAGGGTTTCTCCGAAGTGTGCCGCGCGATCGCCCGAGCACACGGTGTGACCGCGGATCCGGGTGTGGTCGAGTACCTGGACGTGACGGCCAATGACCCGGACGAGGCCGATTTCGTCGCGAGGGTGGCGGCCGAGGTGCACGGGGCGCAGCGGTATCGCGATCTGCCGCAACCACTCTGCGCCGGAGAGGACTTCTGCCGGGTCCTCGACCGGGTACCGGGAGCGATGATCCTGCTCGGTGCGTGCCCACCGGAACGAGATCCCGCCCACGCCTTCGACAATCATTCGCCCTACGCGGTTTTCGACGATTCGGTGCTCACCGACGGCGCGCTGCTGCATGCCGAGATCGCCGCCCGCAGACTGGCCGCCGCCGCTCGGCTGACCGCCGACGCCCACACCGCATAGGCCGCTCATGTCCGATATCAGCTCCGCCCCGCAACCCGTCCGCACGCTTCCGCTCATCCAATCCAGTTCCGCCGCAAGCGATGCGGTCTCTCGACCATGGCGCACTCTCGCCTCGACCGGTGTCGGCAATGCGCTCGAATGGTACGACTGGGCGATCTTCGGAACCTTCTCACCGTTTTTCGCCCACGCGTTCTTCCCCTCCAGAACCGGCACCCTGGCCTTGCTGTCGGCGTTGGTCGTCTTCGCCGTCGGGTTTGTCATCCGGCCGGTCGGCAGCCTGGTGTTCGGCTGGTACGCCGATCGGCGGGGGCGCCGCCCGGCGCTGGTCGGGGCGATCGCGCTCGCCGCCGCCGGTAGCCTGCTGATCGGTATCGCGCCCGCCCATGCCGCGATCGGCGTGGCGGCCCCGGTCCTGCTCGTCCTCGCGCGGCTGGCGCAGGGCCTCGGGCACGGTGGCGAAATGCCTGCCGTGCAAACCTATCTCGCCGAATCCGCACCGCCGGGTCGGCGGGGCCGCTGGGCCAGCTTCGTCTATGTGTCGGGGACGACCGGGATCGTGGCGGCGACGGTTCTCGGCGCCGTGCTGTCGGGTCTGCTGAGCAAGGCGCAGATGGAGTCCTGGGGCTGGCGACTGCCGTTCGTATTGGGCGGCGTGGTGGGCATCTACACGCTGGTGATGCGATTGCGACTGCCGGAAACCCGCGTCATCGCGCGCACCGGCGCGGGTGGCCGGCTCCTGCGGGGCCTGTGGCAGCAGCGCGCCGGGTGCGCCCGAGCATTCGGGCTGACCATCGGCGGTACCGTCGCCTTCTATCTCTGGGTGATCGGCACACCGGCGCAAGCCGTTGCCGCACACCGGATTCCGGCATCTCAGGTGCTGTGGATCAGCGTACTGGCCTCGGTGTTCCTCATCGCGCTGCTGCCGCTGTGCGGTATCGCGTCGGATCGAATAGGCCGGCGCCCATTGCTGCTGCTGTCGTTCCTCGGCACCGCGGTCGTGGTCTTCCCCGCGATGGCGCTGCTACGCGGGGGTGCCTGGTCCATGGCCGTCGCACTGTTTCTCGCAATGGCGTTCCTGGCCCCGTTCGCGGCGGTCGTTCCGGCGGTATACGCGGAACTGTTCCCGGCCGGGATGCGCGCCACCGGAAGCGGTTTCGGCGCGGCGCTCGCAACCGCCGTCTTCGGCGGCACCGCGCCCTATCTGCAAACCTGGTTGACCACCTCGGGCCGCACCAACCTCTTCGCCGGATACGTGCTCGTCCTCATGCTGATCAGCGCGGCGGTGGCGGCGTGGACACCGGAGACCGCCGATGCGCCGCTCGACTGACCGGATGGGATCAGAATTCGGGCTCCGAGCAGGGGAAATGGGGCGGCGGCCGAAAAATTTTGTTTCGCGAAGCAAGCGATGGCTACCCCTGGAGAACGCGGTGGTGCCTTCGAACACCGATGACGACCGTGTCGGAGGCTGCCCCGCGGAACCGGAGTTTGCCGATTACCTGGCTGACTTTCACGACAGCGGGAAGGAACCAGACTTATGTTGACGCTCACCCCCACTGCCATCGAGGTGGTTCGCACTCTCACGCATGCGGAGGGCATGCCGGAGGAGGCCGGACTGCGAATCTTCACGGCGGACGACTCCGCCACGCTGCAGCTTGCCGTCGCTCCGGTGCCGGCCGAGCAGGATCAGGTCGTGACCGCCGAGGGATCGCGAGTGTTCCTGGATCAGCAGGCCGCCGCATTCTTGGACGACAAGGTCCTCGATACCGGTCAGGACCCCAATGGTGAAGGCGGCTTCGTCATTTCCCAGCAGGGCCAGGGCGTCTCGGGCATCTGACATTCGACCTCCTGCTCCCGCTCGTATGCGGTGAGCAGGAGGTCCAGCCAACGGATTCAGAGGATTCCGTCAGGGCAGCAGGCGCTGTTCCTTCGCCACCGCTACGGCGGCGGCGCGGGTGTCGACGGCGAGTTTGTCGTAGATGCGCCCGAGGTGGGTTTTCACGGTGGCCTCGCTGATGTGCAGGGCGCGAGCGATATCGCGATTGCCCAGGCCGCGCGCGAGTTGGGCGAGAATGTCCAATTCGCGGGCGGTGAGGGTGGGCCGCGGGTTGCGCAGGTGCGCCATGACACGGTGGGCCACCGGTGGCGAGAGTGTCGTACGGCCTTGGGCGGCAGCCTGAATCGCGGTGAACAGTTCCTCGGGGCTTTCGGCTTTGAGGAGGTAGCCGGTGGCGCCGGCGGCGATGGCGCGGGTGATGTCGGCGTCGGTGTCATAGGTGGTCAGAACGAGGACACGGGGTGTGGGAGCGGGGAGTTCGGTGATTCGGCGGGTGGCTTCCGCGCCGTCCATATCCGCGCCGAGTTGCAGGTCCATGAGGACCACGTCGGGGCGCAGGCGATCGGCCAGTGTGACCGCCTGCGCGCCGCTGCCCGCTTCGCCGATCACCTCGATGCCCGGCGTGCTCGAGAGCAGCGCCAGCAGCCCCGCGCGCACCACCGCGTGGTCATCGCAGATGAGCAGGCGCACAGGGGAATCCGTCATCTCGTCTCCAGGGGGATGGCGGCGGAGAGCACTGTGCCCTCGCCCAGCGCGGATTCAATGGTCAGGGTGCCGCCGAACTGCCGCAGGCGGGCGCGCACGGCGGGGAGCCCGTGACCTCGCTCGGCGGCGGCGACGGCGGGGCGCTCGGGGTCGAAACCGCAACCGTCGTCGGCAATATCGAGGGCGACCTGATCGCCCAGGTAGGTCAGCGTGATCGTGGCGGTGGTGGCGCGCGCATGCTCCCGCACATTCGCCAACGCGCCCTGGGCAATGCGCAATAGCGTCGATTCCACGCGCGCGGGCAGGTCGGCCGGGACGCCGTCGGACTGGAAACTCACCGTGAGGGCATCACTACTCTCACGCCCAGCCAGGGTGCGCAAAGCCGCAGTGAGCGAACCGTTTTCGGCCAATTCCGCGGGCGCGAGATCGTGCACGAACCGCCGGGCCTCCGCGAGATTCCGGTCGGCGATCTCGGCCGCGGTGCCCACATGTTCCCGGGCCCGGGCCGGATCGTCCGCCCACACCCGCTCGGCGGCCTGCAGCAGCATCCGCTGACTCGAAAGCCCCTGTGCCAGCGTGTCATGGATCTCCATGGCCAGCCGCTGGCGCTCCGCCAGCATCCCCGCACGCCGTTCGAGCGCCGCCTCACGATCGGTCTGCCGTTGCATGTGCACGAAAACCGCGGTGGCGACGGCGGCCACCGCGGGCGGCGCCAAGAGCACATTCGGATCCAGCCAGCCCGCCAAACGCACCTGGGTGACCAC
This sequence comes from Nocardia sp. NBC_01327, assembly GCF_035958815.1. Taxonomy (NCBI): domain Bacteria; kingdom Bacillati; phylum Actinomycetota; class Actinomycetes; order Mycobacteriales; family Nocardiaceae; genus Nocardia; species Nocardia sp. NBC_01327. Next base: position 3,611,596 of record NZ_CP108383.1, read on the forward strand.
CACCAGCCCGGTCAGCAGCACCACCAATCCCAATGCCACGCGTAGCGGCAGCATGCGCAGGGCGAGATACAGCAGTGGTACCGCACACCAGGCGAAGCTCGGACCGAGGATCACCAGGACCGCCCAGACCGCGACCACCGGAACGAACCACACCGTGCGCCGGGAGCCCAGGACGTACAGCACGGCCAATCCGAGGGAGAGCGCGATCACCCACGGGGCGCGCGGCGTTTCGTGGTGCCGGATGAGAAAGCGGGCCAGCGAGGCCGCCAGCAAGATGTAGAAGGCAGCGTCCATGATCAGGCCGAGGCGGCGCGAATCGGCGCTGGGTGCCACTTCGGTACCTCCTCGGATCGATGGCGAACTGGGCAAACAGTGTCATTGTGCCTGGCGCGGGTGGGTGTGCGGGTCAACCGATCGGCTGATACCTGGGTCGGCCGGGTGGGGCGCGGACACTGGCCGGGACGTCGATGGCAGGTGCGGCGCGGGCTCGCAGGATGGATCGGGAACGGGCCGATCGGCCCGAACCGAGCGCGATCGTGAGGAAATGGCATGAGCGACAAGCAGGTATCCACCCGTACTCGAATTCTCATCGGCGGGGTGGCGGCAGTGGCGGTGACCGCGGGAGTCGTCGGCGTGGTGGCGTCCACTGCGGACAGCACCGAGCCCGGAACCACGTCGCCCGTCGTCGCGGACGCGGCGGAGGGAAATCTGCAGCAGAGTACGCATCTCACCGTGGCGGCTGCCACCAAAGCCGCGCAGGCGGCGCTGGATGCGGCGCGGCAGGAGAATCAGCGCGTCAGCGTGGCCGTGGTGGATCGCGACGGCAACACCATCGTGGTGCTGCGCGGGGACGGTGCGGGACCGCAGTCGTTCGATTCGGCTCGGGAGAAGGCATTTACGGCGGTGTCGTGGAATGCGCCCACCTCCAAGCTGGTGGAGCGGTTGTCGTCCGCGCCGCAACTGGCGGATATTCCGGGGACATTGTTCCTGGCCGGCGGCGCACCGGTGGTCGCCAAGGGCGCGCCGGTCGCCGGTATCGGTGTGGCGGGCGCGCCGAGTGGCGATCAGGACGAGAAGTTCGCGCAGGCGGGCGCGGCGGTACTCGGTCGCTGAATCCGGACGCCGAAGGCGATCAGATACAGCAGGCCGGGGAAGGCGGCGACGCGCTCCCACAATCCGAACTGCGCGGGTCCGCCGATCTTGGCCAGCATGAAGCCGATTCCCACGATCGCTGTCGTCCCCAAGGCTAATCCCAAGGCCCCGAGGCGGTTCCGGTCTGCTCGCCACAGCACCGCACCGATCAGGAATGTCCCGGCGGCGAGACTGCCGATCGCGATTGTCGCGCCCAGCACGTGCATGGTCTTGGCGGTGTCCTCGGGATTGAATGCGACCAGGCACAGGCCGATTCCCGCGAGGAAGACCAATCCCAGACCCAGCACGCCGATGCGACTCGGCGGCAGCGCGGGTTTCACGAGTGCTGCACCCACGCACATACACACCCCGGCGATCGTCCACGAGATATTGGTCGCGACGTGCCATGGCGAGCACACCCACGTATCGAGTTGATCGGAACGATGGCATGTCGCGGCACCAAGATCGCTGATCGCATTGCGCGACCAGCTGTACGGGGTGGTCCATCGACTCTGCGAGACGACCAGCATGACGAAGTACTGCGCCACCAGGATCCACGCGATACCGCCGATCGCTACCTGACGTGTTCGAGCATTCAAGGCTCCTCCGTGGTTGTCGGTGTCGTCGCGGCCTGTGCGCGCCCCGTTGCGCCTCGGCATCCAGTAGCTGATCATTTGCCTTCAGTGCGCGGCGGATTGCGGTGCCGACGCAATCATCCCGTGCAAACTCCCGGAGGCGTGCGTGCACTATCTGATCGGAAGTATCGGGTTGGCGTCTTTCCTGTTCCTCGCATGGTTGCCCAGCAGCGATCGACGGGCGGCGGGCGGGCGGCTGGGGCGCGTCGGGGTGCTGCTGCTCGTGCAGTTCGGACTTGCCCTGCTATTGCTGAAATCATCGGTGGGGGACACCGTGATCCATGCCGTCAGCTCGAGTTTCGATCATCTGATCACGTACGCCGGTACCGGCACGGCCTTCGTCTTCGGCGACCTGCCCAGGGTCGGTACGCAGCCCGCGATCTTCTTCTCGGTCCTCATGCCGATCGTGCTCGTCTCCGCCCTGATCGGGATTCTGCAGCATATTCGGCTGCTGCCGTTGATCATTCGCGCGGTCGGACAGGTGGTGTCCTGGGTCAGCGGATTCGGCAGGCTCGAATCGTTCAATGCGGTCGCGGCAATGCTGCTCGGGCAGTCGGAGGTGTTCATCTCCCTGCGCGACATTCTGGGCCGCATACCCGAACGCCGGATGCTGACGCTGGCCACCTCGGCCATGTCCACGGTGTCGGCCGCGATCCTGGGGGTGTACATGCAGCTTGTCGAACCGCGGTACGTGATCGCCGCCATCACCCTGAATCTCTTCGGCGCGTTCGCCGTCTCCGCGCTCATCAACCCGTATCGGACCACCACCCGCGAGGATGATGCCCTGCTCCACGTCGAGGACGCCGAATCCCGGGACAAGCCTTCCTTTTTCGAGATGCTGGCCGACTACATCCTGCTGGGTTTCCGGATCGCGATCACCGTCGCAGCCATGCTGCTGGGCTTCACCGCCCTGCTGGCCCTGATCAACGGCATATTCGCGGCGGTGTTCCACGGCACCACCTTCCAGGATGTGATGGGACACGCCTTCGCGCCGCTGGCCTGGCTGACCGGGATCTCCTGGGACGAAACCCGTTCTGCGGGAACGTTCATGGGCACCAAGCTGGTATCGAACGAGGTGGTCGCCATGCAGCAGCTGCACAGCCGCCAGACCCCGCTGTCGAGTCACACCATGGCGATCCTCTCCACCTATCTGGTGTCCTTCGCCAACCTCACCACTATTGCCATTGTCACCGGAGCGGTCCGCATCATCGATGCCGCCCAAGGCGCCCTCGTCGCCCGCAAGGGACTCCGCCTGATCTACAGCGCCACCCTGGTCAGCCTGATCAGCGCGACCGTCGTAGGTCTGGTGCAGTAATCCACCGCGACCGGAGGTGATTGCGGGTGCCGATCGCTAACCTCCGTGCAGCCAGCGGTCTTTCAGGGCCAGGTGGTTGTCCCACCAGGCCTGGATCTGCGCGGGGTCCGAACCCGCGGGAGGCGGCGGGGATTCGCCGGGGAAGAGCCAGTTGGCGTCCGGTGCACCGACTTTGGTCGAGGTCGGCGGGACGCTCGAGGTGGTCGGATCGGTGGTGGTGGTGGTGGTGACGGCCGGATCGGTGGTGGTGGGGTGCGCCGGATGGGTGCGTTTCGGGGGAGTGGTGATGATCGGCGCGGGATTGTCGGTGATCGGTTCCGGCGCGGGGGGCGGCGCGGGGCTATCGGTGATCGGTTCCGGCGGCGGGATCGGCGCGGGCGCTTGCGTTGTGGGAGCTAGTGCGGCGCTGGAGCCGGCGGGTGTCATGTGGACCTGTGCCACCGATGCGGTGTGTTCGCGGATCTGCACCAGGGTGAATCCGGTCGCGGCCAGTGTCGCCGCGGCGACGGCGACTCCCAGCAGCACCAGGCCGGGGCGGCGATTCCCCGTGGGAACCTCGGCATCGGGTCGGCTCGACTGTCCGGCCACCACCAGTGCGCCGCCGCGAGCCACCGCGTTCGCGGGGTCGGGCGCCTCGGTGACGGGCACGGTGAACCCGAGCCGCACCGCCTCGGCGACAGCGGGATCGGCCAGCGCCGAACCGCAGACCAGAACCGCGTCGGGCCGTAAACCCATGGCGTTCAGGATCGGCCAGATCCGTCCGATCGCCTCCTGCGTGGTGGGTGCGTCGACGACGCCGGTCGACCAGGAGTCCGCCGCCATGATCTGGGTGCGCCGGGGCGTGGCCAGGACGAATGCGGTGTGATGATCGAGTAGTTCGAGCACCATCAGATTCCCGGTGCCCGCCGCCTCCTGCGCCAGGGCCAGCAGTGCGACCTTGATCGAGACATGTGAGGCGCGCTGCCATATCCCGTCGGCGAGCGCCGAGACGGTCGCGCGCCGTTCGGTGACCGTGCGATACACGACCGCCACATCACTGATCTCCGGGGCGTCCCGGGCCAGCGCGTCGAGCACCTCGAGGACGACGGTATCGACCGATTCATCCCGCACCGGGCGTTCCAGCGCGCCTGGCCTCGGTGAATCCCGCTGTCTGCCTGCCGGATCCGGTAGTAGTACCCCGCGCACCACTGTCCGTTCCGCTGAAACTCCGCCGAAAACCCTCATCCGATCAACCTCTGTTTGAAAATGCACTTCTTCGGTAGTTCGTCATGCGCAGTCGAAACGATTGGCCGAAAGCCCAACTTTGTCGAAAGCCCAAATTTCGGGAAGAAATGTGCGGGAGGCCGGAAGGCCCGGCCGGTCGTCCACTGCGGTGACGAACCGGCCGGACCGGGTCAATTCAGCGCGGCTGACAGTCCGAGCTGTGTCGCCAGGGCGGCGGCGGTGGCGGGGAACCGATCGAGTAGGTCGGTCACCTCGCGGTTTCCGGCTGGTCCGGGTTGTTGCCAGCTGCCCTCGATGCCGAGGAGCCCGGCGAGTGCGTCGCAGGTGCCGGGGTGAGCGGCCAGTAGGCCGGTGACCGGTCCGCGCGATGCTGCCGCCATCGGGGTTGTGACCGCGGTGGATTCGATCGACCAGGGTGGCGTGAAGGCGTCCACCGCGGGGAGTGCGCCGGGGAAGGTGCGGGCGGCTTCCCGGACCAGTCCGGGGATGAGGTCGCCCGCCTGATCCTTCAGTGCGGTGATGAGCTTGGGTAGCCAGGGCAGCAGCACCGCGTCCGGCAGTGTGCCGAAGGCCTTCGACAATAGCTCCACCACAAAGGGTTTCAGTGCCGGGGCCGGGTCGATGGCCTGTACGAAACCGCTTACGTAGTGCGGAACCGTGGGCAGCACCAGCGGATTGGCGAGCATTGCGTCGCACCGCGCGCGCAACTCGGCCATGGTCAGCATGCCGAGCTGGAACCGCGCCGCCCACAGCAGAGCCACCTTGGCCGGCGCTTCCGGATGCGATTGCAGTACTGCCAATTCCAGCTGCGTGTGATCGCAACCCAGTGACAGTGCCAGGTTCTCCATCCCGAACAGGAAGCCCAGCATGGCCGCGACCTGTGCCGGTCCGGTCTCCTCGGCGGCGAAGGCGGTGGGCAGCAGGGTGCAGTAGTGCGAATACCCGGCCGTCACGAACCGTTCGCACCAGGCCGGCAGGCCGTCCTCGGTGGATCGGAAATAGTTGAGCAGCAGCCGGATTCGCCGCAGCACGACGGGCGCGTCGTCCACTGTTCGCTCGGCGGCGAGCAGTTCGACCGCACGGTTGCCGAGTTCGGCGGCGAGCCGGACCGACCCCAGATACACCAGCGCATCCTCGACCGCGCCCAGTGCGACCGCGGCCGTCGCATCCGGTGCGGTGACCGCACGCCGCAGGCGTTGCTCGAGCACCTGCTCCACCGAGACGCCCTCGTAGCCGAGCTCCACCAGCGACCGCTGATACTTGCCGAGCCCGATATCCCAGCTCTCCTGGATCGAGGTCTCGCCCAGGCCGCGCGAACCCATGATCGGCCGCAGTGCGTCCTGCGGCAGCAATCTGCGCAGCAGCCACAGCAGATCCGAGCACGGCCGCAGGTCCGGATTCGACTTCAGATCCAGCAGTGCGCGCTGCAGTGTCCGCTTGGACAGATCCATTCCGAGCGGTTGCAGCCGGTCGAGCACATCGCGGGCCAGCGGCGGCAGCGCCGCATAGCCGACCTGGCCGATGCGGTCGCCGCCGAGCAGGATTTCGCACAGCCGCCGCACATCCCGGCGTCCGGGCACCCGATCCTTTTCGATGCAGGTGACGGCCGCGTCCTGGAAGTCGTACGGTGTCGGCCGCGCGCGATTGCGCAAGCCCGCCAGCAGGATCGAGGTCTCGAAGATGGCAATGGCGTCGGCGGTGCTGGCCAGGTAGCCATTGCGCCGGGCCAGCCGGACGATATCCACCGACCATTCCAGCAGCTCGGCCTCGTCGAGCGGGTCCAGCACCGGCGGCCGCGACAGGAATCCCGAAAGCTGATCCGCCACTTCGGCTTCCGATTCGGCAGGGAGCAGTGGCAGCTTCTTGGCGGCCTTCTTCGCCCCCGGCTGGCCCTCCAGCTGGAACGGCTGCACTCTGCCGCGCCGCAAACCCTTCGCCCAGGTGGCCGCCGCGATCGACACCGCGCCGCCGGCCAGCCCGAACTGTGCCTCGATCGCGGAGTGGCTGGACGGAATCAGCCCGTAGTGCCAGGTGGTGGCCGAGCGCGGCGAGATCTCGAACGCCGCGTCCGACTCCAGTCCGAACTGTGCGACCGGGCTGGCCGCATGGGCCGCGCCGCATACGTATAACACCCGGGCCGGGTCGATCCTGTTGGCGGACAGGTGTTCCCGCATACGGGTCCACATGTACCGTTCGCGATCTTCGTCCTCGGCTGTGCTGCCGCGCCGCAGCCGCCGGAACAGGCTGCCGATCATCACCATGACCTGGCGGTAGGTGTCGTAGTCGGCGTCCGCGAGCGGTTGTTCGACGTACTGATCCCACCATTCCGACCAGTGCCGGACCTTGCCGTGGTGCAGCAGGTGTTCTTCCAGTTCCGCGAATCGCGGTCGCAGATCACCGATGTCGATGCCCACCGCCGCGCCGTGCAGGCCGTCGTCCTCGGGCTGCTCGCCATCGCCGGGCGTCTGCGCCGAGTCCGCGGTGGGCGCCCACTGGAAGACGTGATCGGTGGACCGATCCACCAGCACCAGTTCGACGCCCGGCGTCTCGAGCGCATAGGCGATGGCCTGGTACTCGGCCGAGGATTCGGTGATCGGCGCGACCACCGACAGCGGCGCCCACTCCGCCGGGAAACCGGTGGTGTCGGTGGCGAAGGCCTGCAGCGCCACGGGCAAGCGGCAGTTGCGCAGCTCGTCCAGCAGCGGCCGCAGATCCTCGCACAGTTCCAGATAGATGACGCTCGGCTGCTTTTCGCGCAGCCGCCGCACCATTGCCAGACCGGAGGCGGGGGAGTGGTGGCAGACCGGGAAGATCTCCAGCCGCTCCGTCAGCGCCCGGTCGACATCGTCGACGATGCCCGCCAGAATATCGCCCGCCGCCCCGGGGGCCCCGGCGAACGCGACGGCCGCGTTCGCCAGCTGATCCCGCAGTGCGCCAAAGGTATTCGGCGCGGGCCGAGTATCGGAGACGGTCATGAGAGCCTCGCGATCGCGGCCCGGCCGCCCTCCAGGAACTCGCCCCAGGGCGCCTTGCCCTTCTTGTCCCTGGTGCGCGGCTCGACCACACCGTGCAGGTACTTGTTGAGAATGGCCAGGTCCTCGGGCTGCCGCCGGGCCAGAGATCCGACCAGCGACCCGGCGAGGGTTTCGGCGCTCAGTTCCTTCGCACCGAAGAACTGGCTGTGCAGAATGGCGTCCTCGAGCACGCCGATCTGCTCGGCGGTGGACAGTGCCGACTCCAGTTTGTCGTCGTCGCTGGTGGCGGCGGCCGCGGCGGCGCGCAGATCGGCGAAGCTCTCCAGCAGGATGTCCAGCAGGGTGGGCGGCAGTTCCAGCTCGAGGGAATGCCGGCGCAGCAGTTCCGCGGTGCGGAAGCGCACGATCTCCGCCTCGCTCTTCTTATTGGACACCACCGGAATTCGCACGAAATTGAAGCGCCGCTTGAGCGCCGAGGACAGATCGTTCACACCCCGGTCGCGGCTGTTGGCGGTGGCGATGATGGAGAAGCCCGGTTGCGCGAACACCACATTGTCATCGTCGAGTTCGGGAATCGAGACGTACTTCTCCGACAGGATGGAGATCAGCGCGTCCTGCACATCGCTGGTGGATCGGGTGAGCTCCTCGAAGCGGCCGATCACGCCCTGCTCCATGGCGGTCATGATCGGGGACGGGATCATCGACTCCCGCGACTGACCCTTGGCGATGACCATGGAGATATTCCACGAGTACTTGATGTGGTCCTCGGTGGTGCCCGCGGTGCCCTGCACCACCAGCGTGGAATTGCGGCTGATGGCCGCGGCGAGCAGTTCGGCCAGCCAGCTCTTGCCGGTGCCCGGATCGCCGATGAGCAGCAGGCCCCGGTCCGAGGCCAGGGTGACAATGCTGCGCTCGACGAAGCTGCGGTCACCGAACCACTTCTGGCTCACCTCCCGGTCCAGTCCGTCGGCGCGTTCGGAGCCGAGAATGAACAGCCGCACCATCTTCGGGCTCAGCCGCCAGGTGTAGGGCTTGGGGCCGTCGTCGATGGACTCCAGCCAATCGAGTTCCTCGGCGTACTTGATCTCGGCGGGGGCGCGCAAAACGTCGTTCATGAGGTCTGTGTCTCCTAGTCGAGAAAGTTCTTGAGTTCGTGCACGAGCTTCTGGATGCGTCCGGAAAGCACCGGGGTGCCCAGGGCTTTGAACCGTTCGCGGAACCACGGATTGACGCTCTGATGGCCGGAGCTGTTCACCGAGCCGACCGGGATGAGCTTCACCCCGGAGCGGTGCACCGCCTCCATGGACTCGAACAGCGGCTGTGAGCGGTCGAACTCGTAGAAGTCCGAAATCCACACCAGCACGGTGTTTTTCGGGTCGGTGATCTTGGGCTGGGCCATGGCCATGGCGATCGGGCCGTCATTGCCGCCGCCGAGATTGGTGCGCAGCAGCACCTCGAACGGATCGTGCACCCACGGGGTGAGATCCAGGGCGCGGGTGTCGTAGGCGATGAGATGCACATCCACCTTGGGCAGGCCCGCGAAGATCGACGCCAGAATGGTGCAGTTCACCATGGAGTCGACCATGGAACCGGACTGGTCCACCACCACGATCATGCGGGCGGGGACGGTGCGCTTGGCGGTCTGCCGGTAGTAGAGCCGGTCGACGTAGAGGCGCTCGTCCTGGGGGTTCCAGTTGGGCAGGTTCTTCCAGATGGTCCGGTCCACATCCAGATTGCGCAGAATGCGTTTGGGCGGGACCGAGCGGTCGACGGTGCCGACGCTGGTCTGCTGCACCTGGGTGCGCAGGACCTCGGCGACCTCGTCGATATAGCGGCGGATCAGGCGTTTGGCATTGGCCAGGGCCACGCCGGACAGATTGTGCTTATCGCGCAGCAGCTGTTCGATGAGCGACATGCTCGGGGTGAGCTGGGCGGCCAGGTGTGGATCCGCCAGCACTTCGCGCAGCCGCATACGGGACACCAGCTCGCCTTCGAGGCCGGTGAGCACACCCTGTACCGAACCGGCCTGCTCTTCGCCCAGGCAGCGGCGCAGCCACTGGGCATCGGACTGCCAGCCCGCCAGCTGGGTTGCGCTGACCTGACCGGAGCCGGTGGCGAAGACGTTCAGCAGCAGCTTGGAAACCAGTGCGGCAGTGCGGACATCGGCCGCGCCGATGGAGTGGGGCGTCGCGGCGACGGCCTCGCTCGGCTCGGCCTCGGTCCCAGCATCCCCGGTCCCAGCATCCCTGGTCCCGGTATCCCCGGCCTCGGAGAAATCGAGGTTGTCGAATTCCGCCTGCATCTCCGGATACCGTTGCACCACATTGTCGATGGAGATGCCCGGATCGAGCACTGCCAGCGGCAATCCCAGATCGTCGACGATCCCCGCGCTCGCCTGCTCCAGCGTCGGCTGCTGATCCCCGGTGAAGACGCCGGCCAGCAGACGCCAGTACAGGATCTGGCGCCGTGTCTCGTGATTTGTCATTTGCGCAGCAACCGTCCCGCGCGCTCGCGCAGCACCGCCACGGCATCGCCCGACTTCGCCTGTGCCTTGGCGACTTTCGGATCGGTCGGGCCGAGTGCCCAATCGCCGTTGTGGAAGGCGGTGAGCACCGTTTTGACCTTGCGCTGTACGGCCAGCGGTCGCACCGACCAGCCGCTCGCATCCCAGCGCAGCAGTCCGATCAGGGTGCTGGAACCGGTCACCCCGGCTGCGGTGAGCGGACCGGCGGACGGCAGTGCGTCCAGCTCCACGCGGATGCGCTGCCCCTCCAATTCCAGTACACCGTCGCGGAACCGGTACCCCTCGAGCAGAACCGGTACTGCGATATGCACCGGATCGCGATCCAGCGGTGCGACGGCCGGGGCCTGCGCCTGCGGCAATTGCACGGTGGCGGTGACGAACGGATCGGCGGCCTCCCCAGCCTTCGCCCGATCGTCCTCCCACAGCAGGTCACCGGTGGCCGTCAGCGGCATATCGGTGAGCTCCAGCGCGCGGTGTTCGGCCAGTGCGGTGAGCAACTGCCGATGCGCGCCCAGCAGCTGCCACACCGCCGGTCCCACAATGGTGTCCACCTTGGCCGCCGCGACAGATGCGCGCACCTGGCGTGCCGGTGCGCCCGCGGTCTCCAGCACGCCGTGCACCTGAACCTGTACGGCGGTCCCGTGCTCGTGCACGTCCACGCCCAGCGGTAGCAGGCGGCCCGAAACCGATTCGGGTGCAGCCGATTCCGTGCCGCGCCAGGACAGCAGCAGGGCGCGTGCCCACAGATCGGCCCAGCGGCGCGCCGGTATCCGATCCATGGTGGCGATCGGCGCGCAGGCGCCCAGTTCGGCGGTGAAGCCGTCCAGCAGTATCGCCAGCCGGCGCAGCGCGGGGTCGGCCAGTAGCGCTTCCACGGTGCGATCCGCCGCAGCGACCAGGTCATGGTCCACGCCGCGCCATCCCGCGATGGCCAGTTCGCCGAGCCAGGCGCGGGAACCCGCCGCGAGTGGGGTTGGTGCGGCGGTATTCGGCGCGGCTTCCCACTCGAATCGATTGCGGCCCAGTGCTTTATCGGTCTGTTCGACCAGTGCGTCGTGTACCGAGCCCAGGAGGGCGGCACGGGCGGCAGCCAATGCCGTCAACTCATCCGTGCCGATCGCCCCGGTGCTCACCTTCGATACCGCCGCGGATACCGCCCCGGTCAGTGGCGATCCCGCCACGGCTCCGGCCAGCGCGGTCAGTGCCGCGCTCTGCGGTTCCGAAACCCGGGCGAAGCCATTGACCAGTGCGGTATCGAACCCGCCCACGATCTCCAGGGCATCCGTGACTCCCGCGGGTGCGTCCGCCAGCGCGGTCAGCTGTACTGCCCGCATCAGCGACCCACCCCCGCCGGAAACCAGTGCAACTCCGGAATCGGCGTCGCGCTACCGGGCAACTCCAGGTAGGTCAGATGCCGCAGGAACCGGCTGAACACCGCGGCGGCCGGAGCCGGATCGCGAGTTCCCTTGAGGCAGCTGGAAAGTCGGGAACCCTCGGGTACCTCGACCCGCAGGAACCGGGCCACCCGGTCCTGCCCGTACTGCAGCACCGCTTCTTCGATGAGCGAATCCAGATGCTTGCAGCCCCACCCCTGGTTCAACCCGCCGCACGGCCGGTTGTTATTGGTGCTGCAGCTCAACCCGTGCGTCCCCGCGGTCACCGAGGCCACGTACACGCGTGAAATATCGGACCCACTCGACACGACCCCCTGCAAGCGCCCGTCGGCCAGCTCCACGAACGGCACCTTGTTCAGTTTGCGTGGTGCGATAGTGGGCAAAACCCTTACGACAGAAGCGCTTTCCCACGCCGGTTGCTCCGGCGCGGCGCTCGAATTCGAGTCCATCGTTCTCCCTCCCGATCGATCAAGATGCGCTCAAGGTATGTGACCGCACCGACAAGTTCCGCCGGTATCCGTGCGCCATACCGTGCGCCACGCGCACGGGTTGTGGCGTCGGAGGAGCCGGGCGCGGTATGTTTTGTGAGATCTACGGGAAAGCTGCTGGCGGGGGCGGTCGACCGTAGTCTGGGGACGCGTCGGGCAGCTTGATTTATTAAGGGGCACAGTGTCTTTCAGTGGGTGGTCGCAGCGTGTCCGAATACTCGTGGCCGTCGCCTCGGCGGTGACCGCGGCGGTGCTCTACGCCCCGGTGGGGCATACCGATCAGGGGCCCGCGGGTGCGGCGCCCACCGATGCCACTGAATGGCAGAGCTGGATCGACCACACGGTGCCGAAGCCGGTGCTGCCGCCGGCGCCGTCGCCCCCGAACGCGCAGTTGTCGCCCGAGCTCGCCTCGCTCTGGCGGTCCACGCTGTCGCCCGCCAGCGGTGATCCGCTCTTCGATGATTGGCCGAGCGGGTTGGATGCCCTGAAGCCCGGTGATCCGATCGAGGTCCGGGACGTCACGGCGACTGCCGCGCCACTGGCCGGGGTGCCGATCTCCCGGGCACTGCTGTTGAAGTTCCGGACCACCGGGGCCTCAGGCGGGGCGTCGTTCGGCACCGCCACCCTGCTCATCCCGGCCGCGAGCTGGACCGGTCCGGGTGACCGGCCGGTGCTGGTGAACGCGATCCCGATCAATTCGCTGGGGCTGCAGTGCACGCCCAGTTATGCGATGGCGCACGGTGTGAACAGCAAGTTCAGTGTCGGGGATCTGTTCCCGCCCGCCACTTTTCTGGCGCTGTCCCGGGGTTACGGGGTGCTCATCCCCGATCACGAGGGGCCGCGGATGGCCTACGCGGAACCGCGGGTAGCCGGGCACGTGATGCTGGACGCCATGCGATCGGTTCGCGCCGTGGAGCCGAATACGCTGGGGCAGAGCAGGTTTGCCATCGGCGGCTATTCCGGCGGCGCGATCGCCGCCTACGCGGCGGATATGCTGCTGGGGGAGTACGCGCCGGAGTTGTCCGGGTCGCTGGCGGGTGTCGCGCTGGGCGGGCTGGTCACCGACTATCGAGAAGTCGCACACCACTTCGACGGTGGTCTCGCCTCCGGGATCCTGATGGTGGTCGCGCTTGCCTTCGCCCGCGAACATCCCGAACTGCTGAACCAGCTGAACAACCTCGGCGAATGGCTGGCCACATCCCCCGTCAAGGACACCTGCGGCGACAGCAACGGCATTCTCGGCATCACCGGCGTCCCGATCGAGATCGCCACGAACAACGCCCACCCCCTCGACACCACGGTCGCCGCCGCCATGTTCGGCAATTCCGACTTCCGCGACCGCACATCCGCTGCGCCGCTGTACATCTACCACGGCATGCTCGATATCTGGGTCCCCGAAACCGAATCCCTCAACCTCTTCGCCGACCAGTGCTCCCGAGGCGTCCCCGCCGTCTACCGCTCCATCCCCGGCGAACACACCATCACCCTGATGGTCGGCTTCCCCGGCGCCATCGACTGGCTCGATCAACGACTACGCGGCGACGCAGCCCCCAGCGAATGCCCCGCCCCACGCCCGGGATCCTGAATCCGCCGCACGCGCCCAGACCCGAAGTCTGAATTGTCCTTTGTAGCCCGCGGTTGGCGGGGCAAGCCCCGCTACGACGTGCAGATCGCGGTGCTGAACCGGGTCGTGGACGCCGATGCCCTGGCCTCGACCATGCGAGCGTGCCCGAGCGTGAACATCTCGGTGCGCGATCGCGACGGGTCGGAGCAGGTCATCGACTGGGAGGTGCCGGTGCTCAAGGACATCGCGGGCGCGGGGCAGGTGCGGGAGATGCCGTACATCCGGGAACTGGGCAATAAGAGCTCCGGCAGTATGCCCACGGCCGCTGTCGTGCGCTTCGCGACGGTGGGCGCCCGCACCGTGGTCGAGTACATCAGCGGCAACCTCGGTTCCTTCCGGCCCGAAATGCCCGCCGAGAGCATCGCTTTCGGCGACCGGCTGCTGGCCACGCAGGTGGCCAAACTGCAGCGCTGACCCGCGCTGCCTGTGCCTGTCGGTGCGCTCCGTTAGTGTCTGGGAATGCACAGGACGCGGCTTCTCCGGGCTTGATCTGCTGCTGGATCACCGTGGGTGGGCAATCGGTGATGTGATGGAGGCAAGCCTTGCGTTCGGCCCGGATTGCAGCTGGCTGCCGGTTCGCGGGGTCGGTCACAGCACTGGAGGAATTGCACATGGCGCATCCCGAGAGTTCGATCGATGGCAACCCGCTTCTCCCGGATCGAGAGGTGTCCTCGGAAGCGGTTGCGGTATCGGGTGCCGATCGTGGCATTCGCCGAGAGTTGTTGTTGATGAGGGCATTTCAGAGCCGGATCGGCGGGCCGGTGCTGCGGCGTTTTGCCGATCCGCAGCAGATTCTGGAGCAGGGGATGGCGTTCTGGTCCTCGCGGGTTGTGCTCACGGCGGTCGAGTCCGGGGTTTTCACCGAGTTGGCGGTGAGTCCGCTGTCGGAGCCGCAATTGCGGGACCGGCTCGGGTGGCATCCGCGAGCCACCGGGCCGTTCCTCGGGGCGCTGGTCGATATGGGGCTGCTGCGGCGAGATCGCTCCGGGGTCTACACCAATTCGCGTCAGGCCGCACTGTTCCTGGACCGCGCCAAACCGAGCTATATCGGCGGGTTGATGGAGCTGTCGAGCACCCGGCTCTACGACCTGTGGTCGGGGCTGGGGGATCTGCTGCGGACCGGCAGGCCCGGGGCCGAGGAGGAACACGGCGAGAGTGAATTCTTCTCCTCCCTCTACGGCGACCGGGCAGCGCTGCGGAACTTCCTGGCCGGGATGACCGGAATCTCGACCGGCGAGGCGATGCTCATCGCCAAACGCTTTCCCTGGCAGCGCTTTCGGACATTCGTGGATGTCGGCGCGGCGCAGGGGGCGCTGCCCGTGCGGGTCGCGCTCACCCACTCCCATATCAGCGGGGTCAGCTACGACCTGCCCGCGGTGGGCCCGATCTTCGAGGAATACGTCGAGTCGTTCGCGCTGAGCGACCGGATCGGCTTCGTCGCGGGCGATATGAACGACGGCCCACTGCCGAGCGCGGACGTGATCTGCTTCGGCCACCTGCTGCACGGCTACAGCGAAACCAAGCGGCGCGAACTGATCGCCAAATCCTACGAGGCGCTGCCGCCCGGTGGCGTGCTGCTGGTCTACGACGCCATGACCGATCCGGGCGGCAGGAACAATCTCATCAGCTTCCTGTCCAGCTTGAACATCATGCTGGAGATGCGCGAGGGCTTCGAAGCCACAACCACCCAGTGCTCCGGCTGGCTTCGCGACGCGGGATTCACCCACATCAAGAAGCGGCATCTGATCGGCCCGACCTCGATGGTGTTCGGGCGCAAACCGGGACGACTGCCCGCCTCGTCATGAGACGAACGGTCCAGAAGGCGCGCTGCCCTCTGGACCGAATCGGCTACGCCGAGCGATGGGCGATCAGGTACGCAGCCGGTGGATACCTGCGCCTATCCCTGACGGAAACATAATGTGCCCCACTGGAATCCGGCTCCGATGGCGGAGAGAACATAGGTATCGCCGGGGTGGAGACGGGCATCGGTGCGCGCCTGATGCAGAGCGGTCAGCACCCCCGCGGAGCCGGTATTGCCGAGGGTGTCGAGAGTGATGGGCGCACGCCGCATCGGCACTTCGAGCTCGGTCATCGCGGCGGTGAGGATATTGAGATTGGCCTGGTGCAGGAAGAAATGGTCGATTTCGGTGACATCGAGCCCGGCGTGGTAGGCGGCGGCGCGGATGCTTTCCGGCAGCCGGGTGGTCGCCGCCGCCCACACCGCACGACCGTCCATCCGGAGATAGTGTTCGCGCTCGGCGACGGTCCGGGCGCTGGTCGGTAGCCGGGATCCACCGGCCCGGATCTCGACGTCATGGGAGAGCTGAGATCCGAAGTCCCAGGCCAGAAGTCCGGCGCCGGTGGTTTCGGTGCGGGTCAGCACCACGGCCCCGGCGGCGTCGCCGAAGAAGACACCGGTGGTGCGGTTCAGGGGATCGGTGACCCGGGAGGCGCAGTCGGCGGCGACGACCAGCACCGCCCGTGCGGAAACCTGCAACAGATGGGCCGCGAGCAGAATGGCTTGCAGCCCATTGGCGCAGGCTGCCTGGGTGATGTCGATGGGCAGCGCCCGTCCGGCGCCGAGGCGGTCCTTGACCATCAGCGCCGTCGAGGGAAGCGGCTGGTCGTAGGTATAGGTCGCGACGATGACGGCGTCGAGATCGCGAGCTGCGATCCCCGCCTCGGCAAGTGCCGCGGGAGCGGCGGCGATGCACATATCCGAAACCGCCAGCTCCGGCGCCAGGCGCCGGCGTTCCCGGATACCGGTGCGCGCGACGATCCATTCGGCCGAGGTATCCAGCGTCCGGGTGAGGTCGGCGTTGGTGACGACCGTATCGGGCAGATGAATGCCGGAGCCCGACACCGTGATCGGTAGCGGCACGGGCGGCCGCACCGGCGGGGACTGCGGTTGATCGGTCGCGTAGGTCATGGTCATGTGCGGGCACCGTCCAGCGCGGCGGTGTTGTACGCGGGGGCGATCAGGGTATCGAGATCGATGTAGTACCGGCCCGATTCGCAGTGACTGCCGAGCAGGATACGGCGCGCGGCCGAGGTGACCAGCGCTCCGCCGAGTGCCACATCGGAGGCCAATTGCGGCCAACTGCTCAGTGTCCGGCCGATTTCCCCGAATGCGGAGGCGAGTTCGGGGCTGATTCGTTCGGCATCGACCATGGCCAAGATGAGATCCGCTTTCTCTTGATCCGAGAGCTCGGGCAGATCGGCAGCGCGGAGGTCGCCGATTCTGCCGTGCAGCAGTGGCCGATCCGGCTCCAGATCGAAGCGTTCGATATCGAGCATGCCGCGATCATTGCAATCCATGACCACCGGAATCCCCAGTGCGCGAGCGCATTCCCGAGCCGCGATCTTGACGTACGGCGTATCGCACTCCTCCACCAGCAGATCGATCGGTGTCCGATCGCCGTGGAAGAACTCGGCCATGGTGGTCTCGGTGAGCCCGCTCGTCATGATCTCGATATCCAGATACGGGTCGATCTCGAACATTTGGCGTGCGCAGATCACCGCCTTGCCGATGCCGAGATGATGTACGCCCGCACGCAGCCTGTTCATATTGGACAGGCTCAGTTCGTCGAAGTCGGCGAGCCGGAACGCGCCACCGACGCCTTCGAGCGCGAGCGTGACCGCGGCGCTGTTGCCGACCGACAGTCCGACGATCCCGATCCGGCGATCGAGCAGCCGGCGTTGCTGCGGGCGTTGGATCTTCTCGCGATTGCGGTCGGTGCGGACGAGCCGGAACTCCTCGCGCGGCAGCACATGCACCAGCCGCCCAGACCAGGGGTACCAGACCCAGCTGCCGTAGGCCCAGGCCTCGACCCCGGCCAGCTGCTCGTCGATCTTCCGCTCGAGTTCGGCCCCCGCATAGCGGCGATCGGGCTCCCGGCAGCGGATCAGCTCGGCCAATTGCGAGGTGATGGTGTCGTGCACGGCGGTGACCCGGCCCGATTCCAGGAGCGCGGTCAAGGCCGCATGGTCGGCGGCGTAGGTGGGTTCGAGCAGCACCGGCTGCCACCCGTCGGCATCCGGCACGGCTGCCGCCACCAGAGCCGCTGGCGCATCGCGGCTTTCGATCCCGGCCGCAGTCCACGCACCGAGATCGCCGCTCGTCGGTATGCCGAGATCGTCACTCGTCAGCGCTGGGAACTCCGCACGCATGCGGCCCACCAGATCGGTGTATTCACCCGCTCCCGCCGCGGTCCGGTGCAGCAGGATCACCACCTCCTCGGTATAGCGCTCGACATAGCAGCGAGTCCCCGCCACGGGATGAAATCCGAACCGGCCGTGGAACTGATCCTGGCCGTCCCGGGTCCCCGACGTGCCGATCATGATCTTGGCTCCGAGATGATGCGCGGCGCCGATCGCGACCGCGTTCAGATAGGCGCCGAGCCCCAGCTTGCGGGCTCGATGCTCCACCACCAGCCGACTGTGCTCGTAGGTGTCCTCGACCCCGGCGCCTTCGGCGGCCAGCAGTCGTTCGTACTGCTGTTCACCCAGATGCGCCCGGGACTGGAACAGCTCACCGGTCGCCGGGGTCGAGAGCCGGATATACCCCAGCACCGGGCCGTCCGGATGTCGCCGGGCGACGAAATGCCAGGCACCGTAATCCAATTCCTGATCGTCGACATGGGCGCCGGCGGCATCGCGGAAGCCCGGCCGCCGGCCGTTGTCGTACAGGATTCGAGCCCGCAGCTCCTGTAACCACCGCACCTGATCGGTGGGGTCGGCCCCGCTGCGGGGTGCTTGGAACGCCGAAACATGCCACTGCACATCAGGATTGCGGTTCCAGATATCGCGTCCGTCGATGGACGTGCGAGATCCGCCAGATACCGACACGTGCATGGATCCTTTCCAGGAATTCGTTTGCTGAGTGTGCTGTGCGTAGATGCGGACGAGCAGAGTACGTCAACGTCTGAGCGAATTCGAGCAGGAAGAACACGTGTTTCTCGTGCCATGAAGGGCTAGCGAGCCGTGTTGCTAAATAGTAGCTGTGTGATCTGGCAAATGACCAACTGGACAAATCGCCGTGGTGTGTCCGAGGCGCAGGAGACCGCGGAGGGCGCGGTGCGCACGGCGGAGAACGCAGTGGGCGACAGGTCGGCAGGGGCCCACCGGCGGCGATGTACACGCGGGCGAGCGCCCTCGGCCCGGCGGCCGGAGCGGTTCGGGAAGTGCTGTGCAGGGCCGGGATTCACCGCCCGGGGCGGCGCGGCTACTTACGCCGGGACGTCACCGGCGCGGCGCGCATCGAGCCAGGCGAGGGCCGCCGCGGTGAGCGCGGTGACGCCGTGGGCGATGGTGGGCTCGGCAAGCGGCGCGAAGTACGGCGAGTGGTTCATCGGGATGTCCTGGTCGGTCGTGCCCTTTTCCTGTGCGGCCGCGACTTTCGCCGGGTCCGCACCGCCGAAGAACCAGAAGGACAGCGGCGCACCGGCGGCCTCGGCGAGGTAGCCGACGTCCTCGCTGGCCGGGAAGGCGCCCATCTCCAGGACCTGCTCGGCGCCGAGAGCGGCCCGCAGCGCGGCGCGCGTCTTGTCCAGTGCGACAGGTTCGTTGATGGTGACGGGCAGCCGGGTCAGCGACTCGATCGTCGGCGGGCGGTCGGCGCCCGCGGCCTCGGCCTCCGCATCCACGATCCGCCGTATCGCCTCGAGCACCTTGGCGCGCAGTTCGGGCGAATAGGTCCGAATGCTCAGGCCCAATTCGGCCTGATCGGCGATGATGTTCTCCTTGGTGCCCGCGTGCAGCGTGCCGACGGTGACGACGGCCTGGTCGGATGCGGCGATCTCACGGGACACGATGGTCTGCAGGCGCATGACGGTCGCGGCGGCCATCACGATCGGATCGACCGTCGTCTCGGGGCGCGAACTGTGGCCACCGCGGCCGTGCAGGGTGATCCGCAAGCTGTCGTTCGCGGAGAGGATCGCGCCCGGGCGTGTCGCCACGGTGCCCACCGCGATCGGCAGGACATGCTGGGCCAGCACGATTTCCGGCTTCCCGAAGCGTTCGAACAATCCGTCGTCGACCATGGCCTGCGCGCCGAGGCCGATCTCCTCACCCGGCTGGAACACCCCGAGCACGGTGCCGGACCACCGATCCCGGTCGGCCGCCAGCATTTCGAGCGTGCCGAGCAGGCAGGTGACGTGCATATCGTGGCCGCAGGCGTGCATGGTCGGCCGGCCGCTGTCCGGATCGGTGGCGCTCGAGGCGTAGGGCAGTTCGGTCTGCTCGCGCAGCGGCAGTGCGTCCATATCCGCGCGCAGCATGATCAGCGGGCCGGGGCCGTTGGCGAGGCGGGTGACAACACCGGTCCCTCCGACTCCTTCCGTCACCTCATAACCGAGGGCCTTCGCGCGCCGGGCGACGATCGCCGCGGTGCGGTGCTCGGCGAAGGACAATTCCGGATGCGCGTGCAGGTCTCGGTACAGCTCCGCTAGATCGGCGGTAATGCTGGCGACACGACTGTTGATCGACGGCACAGCGCCTATGATCCACGGCTCGGCGCCGCTCATGGCGGTTTCACCGTTTTCGTTCCTTCTGGAACAAGCGCACACAGTGTGATCGAGGCTGTCACGCACGACATTTCGGGCATTCGCGACAAACGTTTGACCGGCGGCAATGGATCGGCAATGGATATCGACAGAGCCGAATCCCTTCCACATGAAACCCTTCGGTCCGGGGCGGTGGCGGACTAGCCTGTGCGAGTAGGTATGTGGTCGGTCGATCGATTGAAGTGGTGATTGGATTGGACAGGGTTATCCCGCTGGATCAGCCGCATACCTCGCGCATCTATGACTACTTCCTCGGGGGTAAGGACAACTACGAGGCCGACCGCAAGGCCGCGGAGGAGATTCTGCAGGCGTGGCCGGATATTCGGACCGCGGCGCGGGTGAATCGGCAGTTCATGCAGCGCAGTACGCGGTTCCTGGCCGAGGCGGGGATTCGGCAGTTCCTCGATATCGGGACCGGGATTCCGACCGAGCCGAATCTGCATCAGATCGCGCAGCGGGCCGCTCCGGATGCGCGGGTGGTGTACGTGGACAACGATCCGGTGGTGATGGCGCACGCGCGGGCCTTGATGCCCGGCGGAACCTCGGGGACGACGACCTATATCCAGGGTGACGTCACCGATCCGCTCGCGATCCTGGCCGCCCCGGAATTGGGTGAGGTGCTGGATCTATCCCAGCCGGTCGGTTTGAGCATGATCGCGCTCCTGCATTTTGTGGAGGCCAGCGTCCCGGCGATCGTCTCGGCCTTCCTGAGCGCTTTGGCTCCCGGCTCGTATCTGGTGATCTGCACGATCACCGCCGATTTCGCGCCGGAGCAGGTGGTCGCTGCCCAGGATGTGTATCGGGTGCGCAGATTGCCGGCGCAGGTGCGGACGCATGATGAGGTCACCGGGTGGTTCTCCGGTCTGGATCTGGTCGAGCCGGGTGTGGTGCCGCCACATCGATGGGGTCTGGTGGAGACCACCGAGATCTCCCCGGCCTTCGATGCCAAGGTCTCGTGCTACTGCGGCGTGGGCCGCAAGCCCTGACCGGGGTCGGCCGATCGAGCCGGTCGGGAAATTGCCGGGGTATTGCTCGTACCGCCGGGGGCAGCGATAGGGTGAAGGGCCTCCGATAGATCTGGTAGCCGATGATCGATCCCGAGCCGTTCGACACGCAGCGTGACCACGTGGCCCCGTCACTTCTCGCTGAGCTCGAGTCGGCGGGGTTCGAGCAGGTCGAGGAAATCGGGCGGGGTGGTTTCGGGGTGGTGTACCGCTGCCGGCAGCCCGCCCTGGATCGAACGGTAGCGGTCAAGGTGCTCACCGCCGATCTCGACGCCGAGAACCGGGAGCGATTTCTCCGGGAACAGCGTGCGATGGGACGCCTGACCGGTCATCCCAATGTGGTCGATGCGCTGGAGGTCGGGACGACCACCGGCGGCCGTCCGTACATCGTCATGCAGTACTGCGCCCAGGGTTCACTCGACGCGAGAATCCGGACCACCGGACCGCTTTCCGTCGAAGACCTTCTCCGACTGGGTGTTCGGCTCGCCGGGGCGCTGGAAACCGTGCACCGTCTCGGCGTGCTGCACCGTGATATCAAGCCCGGCAATATCCTGCGCACCGATTACGGCGATCCGGCGCTCACCGATTTCGGGATCGCGCACTTCTCCGGTGGCTTCCAGACCGAGACCGGGATGGTGACCGGCTCCCCGGCCTTCACCGCACCCGAGGTGCTGACCGGGGGGAGTCCGAGCGTCGCGTCGGATATCTACAGCCTGGGCGCCACCCTCTTCTGCGCGCTCACCGGTCATGCGGCGTTCGAACGCCATTCGGGAGAGCAGGTGGTCGCGCAATTCGTGCGGATCACCACCCAGCCGGTACCGGATCTGCGTGCGGAGGGCATCCCCGACGAGGTCTGCGCGGTGCTCGAGCGGGCGATGGCCACGCGCCCCGAGGATCGGCAGCCGAGTGCCGCGGCACTGGGGGAGGAGCTCCGTGATATCCAGCGCCGCAGTGGGTTTCGCGTCGACGATATGGCATTGCGGCTCGATGTCGATGAGTCTCGGACCGGTGCCCCGTCGGTATCACGGCCGGTGACCGAAGCGGTGCGCCGAGAAGGGGTGATTCGAAACCTGCCCCTGGAGCTGACCAGCCTCATCGGTCGTGACCGTGAAGTCTCGGACGCGCAGCATTTGCTGTCGACTGCCCGGCTGGTCACCTTCACCGGTATCGGCGGGGTCGGTAAGACGCGATTGGCGGTCCGGCTCGCCGCGGCGGTCGCGCGCGATTTCGCGGACGGGGTGTGGTTCGTCGAACTCGGTGAGCTGATCGACGAGGCGCTCCTGTCCGGCGTCGTCGTCGCCGCGCTGGGTGTGCGCGAGTCGGGGCAGTCGCCCGAGGACACGCTGCTCGAATTTCTGGGAGCGCGCCGCGGACTGCTGATCCTCGACAATTGCGAGCAGGTGATCGACGGTGCGGCGAAATTGTGTGAAACCCTGCTGAAAGGCTGTGCGCGACTGCAGATCCTGGTCACCAGCAGAGAGGCGCTGGGCATCGGCGGGGAGGCCGTCCTGCGGGTGCCGCCGCTGACGATTCCCGAATCCCGCAGTGCGCCGGTGCCGCAGGCGTCGGAGCGGTACGCGGCGGTTGCGCTGTTCGCCGAACGGGCGCGGGCGGCGGTGCCGACATTCGAACTCACCGAGGACAATTGGGCAGTCATCGCCCACATCTGCCGTCGGCTCGACGGCGTCCCGCTGGCGATCGAGCTGGCCGCCGCGCGGCTGCGAGCCATGTCTCCCGAACAGCTCCTGAGCCGCCTCGCCGATTCCTTCGGATTGCTGACCCGCGGCGCCCGGGGATCGTCCACCCGGCAGCAGGCGCTGCGGCGGTGCATCGATTGGAGTTATCAGCTGTGCACCTCGCAGGAGCAGCTGATGTGGTCGCGGCTGTCGGTATTCGCCGGCGGCGTCGATCTCGAAGCCGCGGAACAGGTCTGCGCTGCGGAGACGGCGTCCGGCGATGTGCTCGATATTCTCACCGCGCTGGTCGATAAATCGATTCTGATCTGCGAGCCGCACGGTTCGACGGTGCGCTTCCGCATGCTCGAGATACTGCGCGATTACGGCCGCGAGCAGGCGCAGCACAGTGCGGAGTATCCGGACCTGCGGCGGCGGCATCGCGACTGGTTCCTGCGGTTGGCGTCGCAGGCGCAGCAGGAGTGGGTCAGTGCGCGGCAGCTGGAGTGGATCGCGCGACTCGAGCGGGAGCAGCCGAATCTGCGAGATGCCATGGAGTTCAGCGTTTCCGATGATCCGGTCGCAGGACTTCGCATCGCGTCGGCGCTGTACCAGTATTGGAGTTCGCGCGGCCTGTACGGCGAGGGGCGGCGCTGGTTCGATCGATTGCTGGACGGCGATAGGGGCAACCCCCGCGCCGAGCACGTCATGGCGCTCTACGCCGACAGCGCGCTCGCCGATATGCAGGGTGATCTCGAGGGCGCCGGGGCGTTGGTCCGGGAAGGACAGGCGCTGGCGACATCGGCGGACCCGGCCGTCGATGCGATGGCGGCGTATGCGGCAGGCTTTCTCGCCTACAGCGGCGGGCAGATTCCGCGCGCCCGCGCCCTGCTGACCGATGCGGTGGCGGAATTCGGGCGGCAGCAGAGGATCGCGCCGCTGGTCGAGGCGCTGATCATTCTGGGCCTGTGCCACGCGCTGTCCGGAGCTACTGAGCAGGCAAGCGATTGCTACACGCAGGTTTTGGAGATCACCGAGTCCCGGGGCGAATCGGTGGGCCGATCCTATGCGCAGTGGTCGATGGCGGTACTGCTTTGGACCAGCGGTGAATCAGACCGAGCCACCGAACTTTTGGATGAAGCGCTCACCAGACTGGCTCGGCTGGTCGAAGATCCGGTCGGCACCGCCATGTGCCTGGAGGCGCTGGCCTGGATCGCCTGCGATACAGGCGATCCGGAGCGTGCGGCGGTGCTCATGGGCGCCGCGGCCGCGCGGGGCGCCGTGGCGAGCAGTTGGCCGATCTCGCTGCCGAACCTGACTGCCAGCCATGTCGATTGCGTTCGATCCGCCGAGTCGGCCTTGGGCCCAGCGGGATTCGCGGCCGCGACCCTGGTCGGAGAGGGTCTGTCGAGCGCGGCCGCCGTGGCCTATGCGCTCGGGGAGTGACGTAGTCGGCGTCTGCTGCGTGGTCGCTGGTAACCCCTGGGTCACGAAGATCGAATACGATCGCGACGCAGTGAGATTCGATCTTCAGGGAAGTATGGGTAGTGCGTTGACGAGCGTTCGTAAGGCCATTGCGGGAGTCCAGATCGAGTTGGTCCGGAAGGTAGTGAATGTCCTGACCGTGCCGCAGCGCTTGCCATTGCCATGGGGGCCGACCCTGCGTGATCGGGTCGAGGGTAAGACGGTGCTCATCACCGGGGCGTCCAGCGGTATCGGCCGCGCACTGGCGCTGCGGGTGGCGGACGAGGGTGCGACCGTCATCGTGACGGCCCGCCGCACAAGCGAATTGGATCAGCTGGTCGCCGAGATCGCGGAGCGGGGCGGGCGGGCGTTCGCGCTCACCTCGGACCTGTCCACCGCCGAGGGCATCGACAAACTTGCCGATGAGGTGCTGGTCGAGTTCGGCGCCCCCGATATCCTGGTCAACAATGCGGGCCGTTCCATCTGGCGTTCGCTCGCCAGTTCCGAACACCGCCTGCACGATTTCGAACGCACCATGCGCATCAACTACTTCGGTCCGGTCGGGCTGATGCTGCGCTTGCTGCCGGAGATGCGCCGCCGCGGTTCCGGGCACATCGTGTCGAGTTCCTCGCTCGGCGTGATCACCGATGTGCCCCGTTTCTCCTCCTACCTCGGCTCCAAGGCCGCGCTGGAGGCCGTGATGCGGGTGGCGGCGGTCGAATGCCTTTCCGATGGAATCTCTTTCACGGATGTGCGGCTGCCGCTGGTGGCCACCGATATGAGCGCCTCCCTGGGCTGGAGCGGCTACAAGACGTTGTCGGCCGAGGCCGCGGTGGATATGCTCGCCGACGCCATCGTGCGCCGTCCCGCCCATCTGGAGAATCTGCACGGCGCGCTGTCGCTCTGGTTCAACCTGCTGCTGCCGGGTGTGGCTCGTCGCGGGCTGAGCGAACTCCACCGCAGGCTGCCCGATCCGGGGCTCGCGAAAGCGACTGCGCCGCACGCGGAACCGGCCGCGGTCGCCGATACTGCGGTCGTGCCCGCGCACGACTGAACTTTCACAGCAGAAACGGCCGGTCCCTCACACGTTCGTGAGGGACCGGCCATGCTCCGCGATGTGCGGACCTCACCGCGAATGCGGTTGCCGAGTCACCGGTTTCGGCTCAGGAGCCGGACGATCCGGTGCCCGACAGCAGGCCGGACAACAGCCCGCCGGCGCTGCCGCTGCCCAGACTCGAGGATCCGGTCGAGACCTGCAGGTTCCAGGTGCCGCAGCCGGTGGTGAAGAACGCGATATCGGTCGACTGGATGGTGACGCTCGCCGAACCGTTCACCGCCCCACCGGTCTGCAGCACCGCGGTGGCACTGGGGGTGAGCGCCGACAGTCGCGCCCACGCGCAGGTCGTGAGGGCGGTGGTGGTGGTGTAGGTGCCCGCCTGGATATCGGTGCCGACATTGAAGATGGAGTCGGTGCTCATGCTGGTACCGGCCGCGCTCGCGGTACCGGTCGAGCTCAATACGGCGGTAGCGGCGAGAGCGAGCCCGCTGACCCAGAGTGACTTGCGCATATAGGGGGTCCTCAATCATCTGAAACGAATGTGTTTCGGAGGCTAGTGCGCGCGGGTTCGCTCTGTGGGCATATCCAGGAACCTCACAGGAAGCAGCGGAGTCGCGGGCGGATGGCCGACATCGGCCATCCGCGCCTGCCGTCTAACCCGCTTCCGCGTAGCGAGCCGGTGCGGCGGTCGCGCCGGCCGCCTCCAGCGCCGCGCGCTGCGCCGCGCCGGCGAGGAACGGGAGCCGGGTGTCGGCCACCGAGGTCGGAATGCTGCCGAGGTGGTTGGTGACGAACGCGACGGAGAGCCCGAGGGTGGGAATGGCGAGCGCGCCGGAACCGCCCAGGCCGAAGTGGCCGAAGGCGCGGCGGGTGAGGCGGGTTCCGACAATCGCGCGATGGTAGCCGCGGGCGAATTGTGGCGCGGCGCCGAGGACGTAGTCGTAGCGGCTGTTCGCGGGCATATGGGCAATGGCCGCGGCGGTTTCGGAGCGCAGCAGGCGGCGCTGGCCCAGTTGGCCGTCGTTGGCCAGCGCGCCGTACATCTTGCCGAGCGCGCGTGCGGTGAAGGTGCCGTTCCAGCCGGGCATCATGGCGTCGTACGGGCGCGGTCCGGTGGTCATATCGGCCCAGCCGTCGTAGACCGCGCTGCGGGCGGAACGAATCTGGCGGACCCCGGCGAAGGGTGCGATCAGGGTATCTATCGGGATGCGGGCGACGCCGAGGCGCGGACCCAGCGTGGCGATGCGGTGACGCTGATCTTCGGGGACGCCGAACCAGAAGTCATTGTCGCCGAGAGGTTCTGCCACTTCGCTGCGCAGCACGTCGCGGAAGTCGCGGCCGGTCGCGCGCTGGGCGATCTCGGCCACGAGGGTGCCGAAGGTGATGGCGTGATAGCCGGAGGCGCGCAGCCGCAGCGGATCCGGTGCGGCGGTGGCGATGGCCGCCGCCACCAGGTCGTGGTCGAGCAGCTGGTGCACCTCGGGTAGCAGATCGCGAATGCGCTGCAGCCCGGCGCGATGGCTGAGCACATCGCGAATCGTGATGTCGGCCTTGCCGTGTGCGGCGAACTCCGGCCAGTAGGTCGCGACCGGCGCATCCAATTCCAGCACGCCGCTGTCGATCAGGCGGTTCGCCACGGTCGCGGCGACACCCTTGCCCGTCGAATACGACAGGGCGATGGTGTCGGCCTGCCAGCGCCGATCCGGGGCCGCCCACCCCGACCAGATATCCAGCACCGGCTCACCGTGCAGATACACCGACAGCCCGCCGCCGCCCTGCCGTTTGCGGCGGAACATATGGAAGAACTTCGCCGCGACAGCAGTGAATCGGTCATCGATCAGCATGGACGTACTTGCGGTCGGCATGGTCAGACTCCTTTGTCTGTCGCGCTCACAGCAAAGCCCGTGCTAACAACTGCAAGCATCTTGCTAACTGACTGTAACCGGGGCCGATCGAACCAGGCAATGGATCGCCGCCCTACTGGCGGCTGCTGCCTACCGCCGCATGTCCGCCTGCGGTACCGGCCGATCGCAGACGCGCCAGCTGTCGGTCTTCTCCAGAATGAACAGGTACCGATCGCCCTTTTTGTCGGGTTCGGTCGTGTAGCGAATGAACGCTGTCAGCGACCCCCTGGGGGGAGTGAGTGTGATCGATACAACACCCCACAGCATGCCCGCACCCCGCCGTTCGAGGTCGCGACGGGCCTGCTCGGCGAAGACCTCGGCCGGTATCTGCTCGAGCTCGGATCGCAATGCGCCACAACTGCTTTCCACCGCCAGCGCATGATCGCCGCGATTGTGCGCGGCAATCAGCGCGGCGACCACCGCTTCGGCCTCGAGATGCTCGCCCTCCCCGGCCGTACTGTTGCTGTCCCCCACCGAATGCCTCTCCCGAATAGCCCATATCACCCAAGTGGTGGTGGCGACGGCAATGTCGCGGTAGACCACTATGGTCGACTATTCCAGCGCTGCAATCGGTTACCGAATCGGTGTCCGATGAACCGGCGTCAGGGATGTACGACGGTCACCAGGTTGATCAATGATTGCTGCTGGGGGCCGTCGGCGAGGGGCTGGCCGAGTTCCTGGATGTAGTCGGTGAGGTAGACGCGCTCGCCGGTCCAGCCGCGGTGACCGAACCATGCGGTGGCTTCGCCGCGAGGCTCGTTGTAGATCAGGCGCACCCAGTCCGAACCGCCGTCGCTGTCGGCCATGGCGGTGGCGGCTTCTTCGGGCAGGGGATCCATCTGCTCGATCGCGACCTGGCTGCCGGGGGCGCTGAGTGCGTCGATGGAGTCGAACAGCTGGTCCTGTGCGGCCGGGGGCAGGTAGATCAGCAGGCCCTCCACCAGCCAGGCGCTGGGCAGGGCCGGGTCGAAGCCGCTCTCGCGCAATGCTTTCGGCCAGTCTTCGCGCAGGTCCACCGGTACCTCGTGGCGCTGCGCCAGCGGCTTGTGGCCCGCCTCGGCGAGTGTTTCGCGTTTGAACTCCAGCACCTGCGGGCGGTCCAGTTCGTAGACCACGGTCCCGCCGGGCCACGGCATGCGGTATGCGCGGGCGTCCAGACCGGCGGCCAGAATGACCACCTGCCGGATGCCGGTGGCCGCGGCCGCGGTCAGGAAGTCGTCGAAGTAGCGGGTGCGGGAGATCTGATGCTGCTGGAACTGGATCCCGAATTCGGGGGTCAGCAGTGGATGGTCGGGCACGCGACCTTCGAGCAGATCGACCCACTCCTTGCCTGCCGCCCGCACGAAGATCTCGGCGAGCGGATCGTGCGCCGGTGCATCGGCCGCACGGCCGGCCAGTGCGCGGGCCGCCGCGACGAACAATGCCGTAGATCCGACACCGGTATTGATATCCCAGGAATCTCCATCGGTTCGCATGCTCGCCAACGTACCGACTGCGGCGGGTCCGGGCCCGCCGCAGCGGTTTTCGCCGCGTGAAATCAGCGCTCAGGCGTCGAAGTTGCCGGAAGTCGGGACGCGGAGGCCGTCGAGCGTCACCGCGAGCAGTCGTTCCGCCGCCTCGGGCGTCGTTTCGCAGGCCACGCCGATCCCGTGGCCGAACCGGAGCACATCGCGGGGTTCGATATCCCTGCGGATCGCGCCCGCGTCCTGCGCGGCCTGCAGTACCGCCGCCGCTGCCCCGGTGATCGCCGTCCGGCACAGCATGAAGGTCGGCGTGTTGTGGTCCATACCGGCCTTCAGGGTGGTGGCGAGGCTGCGATTGGCCATCACCCACTCCACCTGCTCACGCAGCCAGATCTCGAATGCCGCTTCGGCCGAGTGCTTTTCGAGCAGTTCGTGGGCGCGCTGGCTGAGTTGCTCGATGCTGGAGCGGTAGACGGCCTCGATCAGCACTTCTCGATTCGGAAAATGCCGGTACAGCGTGCCGATGCCGACGCCGGTGCGGCGCGCGATCTCTTCCAGCGGAGCGTCGGGGCCTAGCTCGGCGAATGCCTCCTGAGCGGCCGACACGATCCGCTCGTAGTTGCGCCGCGCATCGGCGCGCATCGGCTTTCCCGTCGGCGGTGCTTCCACGGACCCTCCAGTAGAAAACGGATGGACCCTCCGGATAGACTTGCGCAAGTGGAGGAACCCTCCATATGATAGCTCTATCGAAACGGAGGCATCCTCCGTTTGATTTCATTCGATGGAGCCTCTCTTGTCGACCACCCTTTCTTCGAACAATGCTGTCGCGGACACCCTCGTCTCCGCGCCCCCCGAATCAAGCCGACTTCGATCGAATATCGTGCTGGCCACGCTGCTGACCTGCCAATTGATGATCGTCCTGGATGTCACGGTGATGAATGTGGCACTGCCGCGCATTCAAGCCGACCTGCATTTCACCGCCACCAGCCTGTCCTGGGTCATGAACGCCTACACCCTGGTCTTCGGCGGACTGCTGCTGCTCGGCGGGCGTGCCGGTGATCTGTTCGGCCGCCGCAATCTCTTCATCGCCGGCGCGACCCTGTTCACCGTGGCCTCGCTCGCGGGCGGTCTCGCGCCGTCGGCCACCTGGCTGCTCATCGCCCGTGTGGTGCAGGGCGTCGGTGCGGCGATGGCCGGACCCAGCACGCTCGCACTGCTGACCACCACCTTCCGTGAGCCCAAGGCGCGCATTCGCGTACTGGCACTGTTCTCCGGAATGTCCAGTGCCGGTTTCGCCATCGGCCTCATTGTCGGCGGTCTGCTGACCGAATGGCTCAGCTGGCGATCGGTGCTGTTCATCAATGTGCCCTTCGGGCTGGCGGTCGTGGCACTGGCGCTGCGCTATCTGCCCAGGGCCGCACGGCAATCCGCGCATCTGGATCTGCCCGGCGCGATCACCGCCACCACCGGTGTGGCCGCACTGGTCTACGGCTTCATCCGCGCCGCATCGGACGGCTGGGGCAATGCGACCACCGATATCTCCCTGGCGGCCGGGGTCGTCCTGATCGCCGTCTTCCTCGTCATCGAATCACGCACGGCCCAACCGCTACTGCCCCTGCGATTGTTCGCCGACCGCAATCGCGCCGCCGCCTACGCGAGCATGTTCCTGGCGCCCATGGCAGGCATGTCGATGTTCTTCTTCCTCACCCAGTTCCTCCAGGACGTCCTCGGATTGAGCGCTCTGGCAACAGGCTTCGCCTTCCTGCCCACCGCCCTGCTGATGTTCACCATGATCCGTACCATTCCACGCCTGCTCCCGCGCTTCGGCCCGAAGCCCCTGGCCATGATCGGCACGGCATCGATGGTGGCCGGGCTCGTCCTGCTGACCCAATTGACGGCCGACAGCGGCTACTTCCCACTCCTGTTCGTGGCCATGTTGCTCATGGGTTTCGGTCTCGGCCTGGCGGTTTCGCCACTCAATGTGATCATCATGTCGAACGTGGAACCCCATGACGCGGGCGCCGCCGGTGGCGCACTGCAAACCCTCCAGCAAACCGGCGCCTCCCTGGGCCTGGCCATTCTGGTGACAATCTTCGGCACCGCCTCCCGCGGCGCCGGCGGCTCCGCCCAGCACGCCCTTGTCACCGGTATCACCACCGCCTTCGCCGCCGCCGCAGCCATCGCCACCCTCACCTTCGCGGTAGCCCTGACCTTCCGAAACACCCGCCCCGCGAACTGAATACGCGCACTCCACCCCTCCGCCTGGTCGATGCCCGACCAGGCGGAGGGCCTGCGCCGGGAACTCAGGCGCGAGCTCTGTCCCGGGCCAGGGCGCGGTCGCGCTGTTCCTCGAAGCGGGGGATCTTCACGTGCTGCATATCGTCGAGGAAGCGGGCGAGGCGGTCGCGGGCCTGTTCGCCGCGGGCGGTGAAATCGTTGCGGCCGAAGATATTCCATTGGCGGACTACGGGCATGAGGACGTCTTCCAGGTGCTGGCGCAGGTCGTAGACGCCGTGTTTGGCCATCAGGACGCCGTTGCGGCGGAAGTTGGGCATGCCCGCCCCGGGCATCCGGAAGTTCTCGACGATGGTGTCGATGGCCTCCATGGCCTGGTCGGGGACCAGGTCCAGGGCTGCGCCGCACATGGTGCGGTAGAAGATCATGTGCAGGTTCTCGTCTGCGGCGATGCGCTGCAGCATGCGGTCTGCGATCGGGTCGTCGCAGACGCGGGCGGTATTGCGGTGGCTGACGCGGGTGGCCAGCTCCTGGAAGCTGACGTAGGCGACCGAGTAGAGGAAGCCGGCTTCGCCTTCGAGCACCTCGGTGGGTGCGTTGAAACCGTGTGTCATATGCGCCATTCGGTCGTTCTCCAGCGCGACGGGGTCCACGCCGCGGGTGACCACGAGGTAGTCGCGGATGACCACGCTGTGCTTGTTCTCCTCCGCGGTCCAGCGGCCCACCCAGGTTCCCCAGGCGCCGTCGCGGGAGAAGTTCTCGGAGATCTCACGGTGATAGGAGGGCAGGTTGTCCTCGGTGAGCAGATTGGTGACCATCGCCGCCTTGGCGACCTCGCTGAGCTTGGATTGTTCCGGCGCCCAGTCGATTCCGTCCAGCATGGCGAAGTTCCGGCCCGCGTCCCACGGAATGTAGTCGTGCGGATGCCAATCCTTGGCTCGTGCCAGATGCTGGTGCACGCACTCCTCGGCGGTGGGTTCGAGCTCGGACAGGATCTCTCGCTGAGTCAACTGACGCGGCACACCATGCTCCCGGGTCCAGGGCCCGCGCCTGATGCGCTGCGGCCGAGTCGTATCGACCAACTCACCAGGGAATGCCGCTGTCCGTTAGGGGCAAAAGTCCCGACGGCCGAGGATGTTGAGATAGCTCACACGGGGAGGTCGATTCGAGTGGCACTGGCACCTGACCGACGGATTGGGCAACGGTCCGGGAGTCGAGGGGTCGACTCCCGGACCGTTTCGTGTTCCGGCCACCGGCGCTGTGTATCAGCGTCCCGCTGGGCACCATCGGATCCTGCGCCAGCATCGCAAGCAGTCTGCGTTGCCGCGACGACCAGCGCATTCCCCGATATCTGCACGCTTGCGGTTCGCCGCACCGTGCCCGGAGCAGACCGGGTGGCGATCGCCGTTGCTGGCGAATCTCCGCCGGTCACAAGAAGTCTCACGGACGCGGCGGCCGACGTCGAACCGGGGGGAGGGGATGGCACGGCGCGTCGGTGGGTTGGCACAAACGGGACACCGGCTATCCGAAGATCGCGAGGAGCCGCCGGCTGCGCGCGATCATCGCCGGGGCGCTCTCGTCCGGATGGTGCAGCCACCAATCGACCAGTGCGGTAACCGTGCCCATCCAGACCGCCGTGACGGCCGACAGATCCTCGGGGTCGGTCAGCCCGCGTCCGTCGAGGACCCGGCCCACGCCCTGTCCGGCCTGTTCGGCGATGCGCCGCCGCGCACCCTGGGCGGCCTGCGCGGCGGCCCCGTCCGCGGGATGCGATCGGTCGAAGAGGACCTTCCAATCATGCGGTCGCGGTTCGAGTGCGGTGAAGATCGCCGCGAGCGTGTGCTCGGCCATCTGCAGCGTCGCCGGACCGCTGATCGCCTCGTCGATCGAATCGCCGAGTGCGGCCGCGGCCCGCTGCACACACGCCACGTACAACCCGTCCTTGGTGTCGAAGTAGGCGTACACCAGCGGTTTCGACACCCCGGCCCGGGTGGCCACCACGCCGAGCGACAGACCGGCATAACCGACCCGGGCGATCTCCGCGGCCGCGACATCGAGGATCTGCGCCTCGCGCTGCGCCCGCGGCACTCCCTTGGTTCCCGCACCGCTCACCACTGCCGCCTTCCGTCCGCACCTTTGACACCGGATTGAGCTCTCGGTAATTTACCAAATAGTCAATTAATGCGCGCCGGGCTGCGGCAGCCCATGAACATCACCTAGGACGGCGTCGAATGAAGAACCCACTGATCACCGCGTTGCTCAATCCGACACCGTCGGTCAGGGACTTCTTCGGCGGCAGCACACCCGATCTGCGCGGCAGGACGGTAATCCTGACCGGCGCCTCCTCGGGCATCGGCGAATCGACCGCACAGCTGCTGGCCGCACGCGGCGCTCGGATTCTCGCCGTGGCCCGCGACCGCGAACGACTCGATACCGCCTGCAAGGTGATCACGGCCGCGGGCGGCGCCGCTCACGCCATGCCCTGCGATATGACCAGCCCCGATGAGGTGGCAGCACTGGCAGCCGATGTGCTCGACCGCTTCGGGCCGCCCGATATCGTGATCAACAATGCGGGCCGCTCGATCCGCCGCACCGCACTCGAGGCCGCCGACCGCCCGCACGACTACGAACGCACCATGGCGGTCAACTACTTCGGTCCCGTCCGGTTGACCCTGGCGCTGCTCCCGGCCCTGCGCGAGGCCGGTCGCGGCCACATCATCAATATCGGCACCTGGGGCACCACCGCCGGAGTAATGCCCAAATTCACCGCCTACCACGCCTCCAAGGCCGCGCTGTCCGCCTTCGGCCGCAGCCTCGGCGCCGAATGCCACGGCACCGGAATCGCGGTCACCACAATCGGATTCCCGCTGGTGCGCACTCCCATGATCAGCCCCACCGGCGACTACGACACCCAATCCGCACTGACCCCCGAACAGGCCGCGCAGTGGGTCCTCACCGCGATCCGCGATCGCCCCGTCGAACTGTTCCCCACCTACGCCGCCGCCCTGCGCCTGATCTCCACCGTGTCACCACGTCTCGCCGATGCTCTGGTCCGCGCCGCCGGCATCTGAACCCTCCTTCAGCCCAGCGGCTTCCGGCGGATCGGCGCGAAGGTCGGCACCGGATCCTTGCCGAGGAAATCGGCTATGAGCAGATTGCAGAGATCCGGTTTCTCGGCGAGCACGCCGTGTGAGGTCCCCGGAACGATGGCCAGCTCGGCCTCCGGCAGGCTGCGGTACATCTCGAGCGCGTGTTCGAGCCGAACCTCATCGTCGTCTCCCACCAGAATCATTGTCCGACTGGTGATCTGCCGCAGCTCCGCGGGAGTCAGCGAGGGTTCCCGCGTATGTTCGGCCGCGATCTTGGCGACAATGGTGTCGTAATGGTCCGCGCCGTCGGGGGAGACCTCGGCATAGGTATCCCGCATGAAGTCCGGCGGCGTCAGATCATGATCGAGCACGCCGTCGGCCCAGCCGTCTCGATGGAATACCCCCGCGGCGAATACCAAGCGCCGCACCAGATCCGGGCGGCGCAGCGCGACGAGCAAGGCGACCACCGCGCCGTCGCTGTATCCGGCCAGGAATGCCGGTCCACTCACGACATTCTCCAGGAACGCGATGGTGTCCTGCGCCATCAGCTCGAAGCTGATCGGCCCTTCGGCATCGGGAGTGCGCCCGTGCCCACGCCGATCCGGCGCGTAGAGACGGAACTGCCGCGCGAGCCCGTCGAAGTTCGGCGTGAACGCGCGGGAATCGACCCCCGCGGGATGGAGCAGTACCAGCGGGTCGCCTGCTCCGAGTTCCTGGTGCCACATGTGCACGATGCCGGGCCGGGGAATCGTCATAGGGAACCACCTCTGCCGTTGCGTTTCACCACCTCGTACCGCAATGGTGATTGGTCGGTCGACCATTGGTGTAGACGGCCCCACGGGCCGACTTCGCTGCCCGTTTTAGAGGCGGCGGATGCGGGCCAGCCAGGCGGCTACGTCGACGCGGCCGTTGTGCTGTTCCATGTGAGCTGCCGCCTCGGCGACCGAATCGGTGACGCGACCGCGATAGCGGGACGGGTGCAGGTCTTCCAATTCCCAGCCCTCCGTGAAGGATTCGCGGATGATCGAATCGCTGATGCGGGGACCGAAGCCCGGTTCGCTGTCCGACAGTGCCAGGATATGTACCAGGCCGCCGGGGCGGCATACCGTGTGCAGGCTGCGGACGTACTCGGCGCGGGCGTCGGGGTCGGTGCCGAAGATGTGGAAGAGGGCGCTGTCGACGATGGTGTCGAATACGGGCTCGCCGTCGTCGGCGAGAGTCGGGGCCTCGCTCAGATGTAGTGCGTCCGCGACATCGAAACGAGCCTGTGGCACACCCTGTTCCGCCGCATTGCGGCGTGCCCACTCCACCGCGTTCGGCGCCAGATCAACGCCTCGAACGTCATATCCCAACCGCGTCAGCAAGATCGTGTGCTCCCCGGCCCCCGTGCCCGGATCGAGCACCCGTCCCCGTATCCACCCCGCCCGCTCCAACTCGACGATCGCGGGCTGCGGCTCGCCGATCACCCACGGTGCGATGCCACTGTCGTAGACGGAATCCCAGAATTCAGCTGGCCTAGTCATACCTCTACTGTGGCCCCTCGACAATGGTTGAGGTCAACCCCGCCACGCCCCTGGATACTTTTCGGCGACGTTGCGCGGCGATAGAATTCCGGCATTCGATGGACGCACTCCGGGATGCCGGTCGGCGTCACAGGTTTTCGGCGGCGTTGGACAATGATGCTGAACGTAGATGGTGGTGGCACTTTCACCGCAGGGGCAGTCGTTCCGGGGTGGGGTGCGAGACCGGCTCGGTGGGCGTGATGACCGGGGCCGAGGAAGTCGGGGCGCGGTTCGTCGCCGCGCTGGCGCGGGCGGCCGGATCGGGAAGTCCACGCGGGGCGGGTCTGCTGAGTGTCGCGTGCGTGCAGGTACTGCCGGTGACGCGGGCCGCGATCATGATCTGGACCGGGCCGGGCGGGTGGGAGATGCTCGGCGCCTCCGATTCCGAGGCAGCAGATTATGCGCAATTGGAGGCCGCGACGGGGGAGGGCCCGGGTCCGCAGGCTCATCGGCACCAGGCGCCGGTACTGGTCCCCGATGTCGCGGCGGCACTGGGGGCGGGTCGATGGCCGCTGCTCGCGGCGGCCGGGTTCGCACACAAGGACGGCGGGGTCTTCGCCTTTCCGCTGCAATTGGGCGCGATCCGGGTCGGGACCCTGGACCTGTACGCCGACACCATGCTGGACAAGGCCGGGTTCGCCGCCGCCGTACAGGTCGCCGAACTCATTACCACCCTGTTGCTTTCGGCGACCCCGGATCCGCGCCCGGAACTGCCCGAGCAGCACCGCGCCGACGCGATCGACGTCTTCACGCACGCCATCAACGACAGCTATCGCCTGGGTTCGTGGTGGGAACCGGCGCAGTCGACCCGGGAGATCCATCAGGCCACCGGGATGATCGCCGCACAATTGGGCACCGACATCACCACCGCGTATGCGCGCCTGGTCGGCTTCGCGCTGGCGGCGAGCCTTCCGATCGCGCAGGTCAGCGCGGACGTGGTGGCCCACCGCGTACTTTTCCGCCCCGACGACGGTAGTGAGCCCGATCCGGGACCCTCTTAAAAGTGTTGTGTTACAGGAGGTTCGAACGATGACTGGGCGAGAGCGTGCGCTGATCGCGGCGTTCGTGCAGTTGGCCGACACCCTGGTCGCGAACTACGACCCGGTCGAATTGGCCCAGGAGTTGGTCGATGCGGCGGTCGCGCTGCTGCCGGTCACCGCCGGAGGAGTGCTGCTCGTCGACTACCGCGACCAGCTGCAGGTATTGTCCTCCACCAGCGAAGGGGCCCGGCTGCTCGAGCTGTTCGAGCTGCAATCCCGCGCCGGACCGTGCCTGACCGCGTTCCGCACCGGACGCGCCGTGCTGGTCGAGGACCTCGACCACGATCAGGGCAGATGGCCCGCCTTCGCGCGGCGCGCCCGCGAGGACGGCGTGCGGTCGGTGTACGCGCTGCCGATGCGGCTGCGCGAGGAACGCATCGGTGCGCTGAACCTGTTCGCCACCAGCCCCGGCCGGCTCGACGAGGACCAGGTCGCGATCGCCCAGGCCCTCGCCGATGTCGCGACCATCGGCATTCTGCACGCCCGCGTGCTGGCCGATCACCTCACCGTCGCCGCACACCTGCAGGGCGCGTTGAATACTCGCGTCGTCATCGAGCAGGCCAAGGGTCTGCTCGCCGAACGCGGCGGCCTCGATATGGACGCCGCATTCCAAGCACTACGTGCCCACGCCCGCCACACCAATACCCGCCTGGCCGATCTCGCGCGCGCGGTCATCACCCGCGAAGTCGACGCGACCGCTGTCCTGACCCGGCTCGCGGACCGGAGTGATTTCGGTGGAAGCGGCGCGAATGATAGTGAACCCGAGTAGATCTCGAGCCCTCCTCCGTTCGCTGCGGTGACCGCAAGCAGGCATTGATCGGCGAGTGCGAGGACGTCTCGATCCCCGGCATTGACGTCGGCGGCCACCGTGTGTATTTTTGTGAGCGCTCGTTCAACTATGGGAGTTTCGATGGGGCGTACACAGCAGTGGGATCGGGCGCAGGTGCTCTCGGCTGCGATGCAGCTGTTTCGCCGGCGCGGGTACCTCGGCGCCTCGACACGTGAACTGGCCGAGGCGACCGGGTTGCATCCGGGAAGTCTGTACCGGGAGTTCAGTAATAAGGAAGACCTGTTCTGTGCGGCCTTGGACGCCTACAACATCGAGGTCGTCCAGGGCCGGGTGCGGCAGCATATGGCCGCCGCACAGGATCCCGTGGCGGGCATCCGGTCCTTCTTCGTCTCGGCGATCGACACCGGGGTCGAGCGCGATCCGGGATGTCTTGTCACCAATACCGCGGTGGAATCGTTCGGCCTTCCCGAAGCCACGGCGGGCGTACAGCGCGGACTCGACATTATCGAGTCCGGCTTCCACGATGCCCTGACCCGGGCCCGAGCACTCGGGCAGCTGCGCGAGAGCGTCCGGGCCGAAGTGCTTGCCGCACAGCTGCTCGCCACCTATCAGGGCCTGCTGGTCCTGGTTCGCGCCGGTGCTCCGGCCGCCAAATTGCACATGATCACCGACGGCGCACTGGCGTCGATCGGCGCTACCGAGGGGAACGAAAATGACTGACGAACAACAACTCTGGGACAGCTACTCGGCCTGCTGGTCCGCCGACCCGGGCGCACGGCCCGCCGCACTCGCCGCCGTCGCGATCGACGACGTCACCTACCGCGACCCCGGGACCGAGGTCGGCAACCGCGCCGAATTGGCCACGTACATGCAGGGTTTCGCGGACGCGTTCCCCGGCCACCGCTTCCGCATCGATGAGGTGCTCGCCCATCACGACCGCTCACTCGCCCGCTGGACCCAGGTCGGCGCGCAGGGCGAGCCCGTGGGTTCGGGCGTGAGCTCCGCCCGCCACCACGACGGCAAACTCGCCGACATCACCGGATTCTTCCTGCCGGCGTCGTAGCCGGTTGTCGATGGCCGGCCCGGCCGGGACCGCTCAATACATCATGCGGGGGTCGAGGTAGTGCTTGAACTCCAGGAGATTATTGGACGGATCCCGCAGGACGAAGCTGAGGTGTTCTTCGGCGGTCCCGGCGAAGCGGGTGAATATCGGTGCGTAGAAGGGGAGTTTGCGGGTTTCGGCCAGACGCACCAGGCGATCGAAATCCTCTCTACTGCGGAAGGTCACGCCGAAGTGGCGGGGATACAGGTCGGGTTCGTGATCGATCCTGTCCGAGAGATGGCAGACGACCTGATCGCCGAAGAAGTCGAGGGTGATGCGGTCGGGGTAGCGGCGGGCCAGTTTCGCGCCGAGACCGCGGACGTAGAATTCCTCCGCGGCGTCGAGATCGACTGCGGGGATGGCCAGGTGGAAGGCATCGCGCATCTCACGCATGGGTCTGCTCCTGCGCCACCAGCGAATCGAAATCGGTGAGGGTGTCGGCGCGCAGGCCCAGCCGCAGGGTTTCCAGCCCGATCACCTCACTGGAATGGATATTGCCGAGATTCACCTGCGGGCCGAAACGCCGCAGCAGATAGATCTGCAAATCCTTGGTCGGAGCCTCGAACATCAAGTGGTTCACATCGATCGCGGATTCGGCGATCTCCTCGATCAGTCCGTAGCGCAGTTCGCCGTCCGGGCGGCAGATACCGCTGCGGCCGCTCTCGCGGGCCTCGGCGATCACGAAATGCGCACCCGCGTCGAGATCCTGCTGGATGTAATCGATCCAGCGGGCGGGCGACAATGTCTCCGAGCGGACCGGATCCTTGAAACCGACCTCGGAGAGCACGGTGAACTCGTCGGCGAATTGCCGGATGTAGCCGGCCTTCTCCGCATTGGACAGCGGGATGGTGCCATTGGAGATCTCGACCACGGTGGCGCCCGCGTCACTACAGAGCTTGTACCATTCGTCGACCCGATCGTTGATCAGGAACTTCTCGAAAAGGGTTCCGCCGAAATAGAATTCGACGCCATTGTCGCGGGCGGCGCGGGTCTTGCCGAGAATGCCGGAGGTGGCCAGGCAGGTGCCCCAGCCGAACTTCACATAGTCGATCAGATCGCCGTAGCTCGCCATGATGTCGCAGAAGCAGCTGTTCGGAAGTCCGGGGTCGATCACCATGGTGAGACCGCGCTCGCGCGGCTTGGCATCCCGGCCGGGCAGGTTCAGGGTGTGGGCGAACATACGACCTCCTTGCAGGAATCGCGGGCGGGCGCCGGGGTACGGAATCGCCGGGGGATCAGCACGGACAGATCGGTGCGGAGCATGGGCCGTCCGGTGAGCCACAGACTTCCGGGGCTGCGGCGCAGAATCTCGGTCCCGATCAGCGACAGCGCCACGACCGCGAAGAACAGTAGGACGGTCTCCCAGAAATGCCCGATCGTCGCTCCCCAGGAGACGAAGGCAGGAGCCAGAATCTCGAGCATGAGGGGATGGATCAGGAAGATTCCGAACGAGCGATCCGCTCCGTAGCGGACCGCGCGGGCCAGCAGATCGTGATCCTGTCGCTGTGCGGCCCAGAGCGTCCCGAGCAGATAGAGCCCCACCGTCACCCCGATGAACCAGATGATCCGCTCCGGCATGAACTCACCGGAGGCCATCCACGGCGGCATACCGCCGTGCACCAGGCGCTGGTAATCCCATTCCGCGGCAACGGCCGTCACGATCACGGCTGTCGCGAGCACCCGGGCATATCGGCGCAGGAAGGCCTGGACCGCATCGATATGCCATGCGGCGATGGCCCCCAGCACGGTGAAGAACTGGTACGGAACAAATGTGGCGTACAGGTGCACCCAGAGCTGCCCCGGAAAACCGGTGGTGAACGGCGGATACGTGAGGGACCACAGGCACAGCAATTCCAGTGCGGCACTGACCATCAGCACCCAGCGGTGCCGGCCTTCGGTGCGCCGCAGGAGCTGCAGCAGGAGCGGGAACAGCAGGTACACCTGCATGGTGACCAGCAGGAAGTAGAGGTGGTAGTACGCGGTGCCGAAGACGAGATCCAGTCCGAGCCGGCTCAGCAGCCAGCCCACCGAGCCGTAGTTCTGGCCCAGATAGATGGAATAGGCCCAATACACCACCGACCAGGCCACATACGGAATGCCCACCAGCGCGAACCGCCGCGGCCAGAAGTTCCTGGCGCGGAACGAATCGTTCGCGAACTGGTAGATCAGCACGAATCCGGTGAGCGCGAAGAAGGCGTAGCGAGTGAAGTGCAGCAGCGCCATGGCGCCGTTCGCCGCGACGCTTCCCGAATCGTTCACCCCGCCGATGACGTGCACCGCGATGACACAGGCGAAGGTGAGGATGCGGAACAGATCGATCTGATGCAGGTAGGGCCGCTTCTGCCGGCGACCTGCCGTCTCGGGCGGACGAATTGCCGCGTCGGTACTCATGTTCCGACCGCATCGTGAGCCTGGCTGCGCAGGACATGGCGACGCACCTTGCCGGTCGCCGCGCGCGGGAAATCATCGACGAACCGAATCTCGGCGGGACGCTTGAAGCTGGTCAGCTGACGTGCGCAATGATCGTGCAGCTGCTGCGCCAATGCCATTCCACCGTCCCGCTGGGGGAGTGTCGATACAACGAAAGCGACTGGTACACAACCGAGAACGGGATCGCTGCGGCCGACCACCACCACATCGCGCACGCCCGGATCGGCGAGCAGGACCTCTTCGATCTCGCGCGGATACAGCAGTTCGCCGCCGCGATTGATCACATCGTCACTGCGCCCGGTCAGATACAGAAATCCGGCGGCGTCGACGCGGCCGAGATCACCGGTATCCAGCCAGCCCTGCGCATCGAAACGATCGCGGGCGCGACCACCGCGATAGCCGCTGATCACCCCGGCGCCCCGAATATGCACGCGCCCAATCTGTTCCGGTGGCAGCACCGCGCCGTTCTGGTCCCGGATCTCGAGCTGCACCCCCACCGGGCGACCGCACGAACCCAGGGGGGTCGGACCGTCCAGCGGTGTGGCGGTGATCTGGCTGGCCGCCTCGGTCATGCCGTAGCTCTCGACGATCGGCACACCGCTGGCCGCGGTGATCCGCTTGCGCACCAGACTGGGCAGCGGTGCGGACGCGGAACGGATGAAACGCAGTTCGGTGCAGGCGCTTTCGTGCCCGGTGAGATCGCCGCTGAGCACCGACAGGATCGCGGGCACCGCATTGAGCCAGGTGATCCGCTTGCTCGCGAGCAGTTCCCAGAATCCGGAGGCGTGGAACCGCTGATCCAGTACCAGGCAGCCGCCCGCGGTCAGCGTCGCCAGCAGCGCGACCACTTCGCCGTTGATATGGAACAGCGGCAGGCAGTTGTAGCCGCGGTCTTGATCGGTGAGCCGATGGTGCCGCACCACCGCGCCCGCCACATGCAGCAGTTGCTGTTCGGTCAGAGGGACGGCCTTCGGTTCCCCCGTCGAACCGGAGGTCGACAGCAGTACC
This sequence comes from Nocardia sp. NBC_01327, assembly GCF_035958815.1. Taxonomy (NCBI): domain Bacteria; kingdom Bacillati; phylum Actinomycetota; class Actinomycetes; order Mycobacteriales; family Nocardiaceae; genus Nocardia; species Nocardia sp. NBC_01327. The sequence goes on from NZ_CP108383.1 coordinate 3,653,290, forward strand.
GAGCCGCGGCGCGCCAGCGATATCGGGCCGGAGCGCACAGGTTCGGCGGTCGGGGAGATGAACAGGGCGTCGCAGACCACGGCCAGCTCAGGTCGGGTGCCGACCACCACGACCGGGCGAACACCGAGCAGCACCCGCAGCAGTTCGCCGATCGGGGCGCGCGGGTCGACCGGGAGCGCGCAGCGCCCGGACGCGATCACCGCGATGAAGACCACGGCGAAGGTCAGCGGGTCGGGCACATCGACCACGACCACCGCGCCGGGACCCGCGCCGACCGCGTCGAGGCGCCGGGACCATTCGGATACCGCGATGTGCAATTGCCTGTAGGTGACGGTCCGGCCGCTGCGCGCATCCTCGAATATCGGTTTCGAGGCATGTAGATCGGCGCGCGTGGCGATCATCGTCACGAGTGTCTCTGCGTGCGAAGGGTCCTCGGCTGGATCCTGACACTTGGTCACCGCATCCATTCCTCACATGGTCGTCGCCGAACCTGTGATACCCGTTTCCCGGTTCTGTGAACCTGCTGTGCGGTCCGGCGAACCTGCCGTCAACTCCGGCTAGGCGGTCGGCCTGCGCACGGCGGGCACCTGGGCGGGATTGTGGACAAGACCATCGGCACGCAGGTCCGACGCGAGTTGGTCGGCAATCCAGCGATGCCCCGCGGGAGTCGGATGTAACTGGTCGGGCAGCCGCGGAAAGCGCCAGCTCGATACCAGCGGATCGAAGACGTACACGCCCGGATCGGCCGATCGCGCGGCGGAGACGATGGCGGAGTCGGTGTCCCACACGATCTTCGAGGGATGGTCGCCGGTCGGGAAGACGGTGAGCACGGCGATGGCGGAGGTGGGTGATTCGGCGTGAATCTCCCGGATCAGCTGCACTACTCCGGCGCGCACGCGCGCATCGGGCTGGCCGACATCATTGTGACCGGACTGGATGATCACCAGTGCGGGCTTCAGATGCGGCAGATCGAGTTTCGTGAGCAGCCGATTGAGCGGGCCGAGTGAATGCGCACCGCCGACGAGGTAGCCGGCGCCGGAATCGGCGCTGACCACCGCGCGCCATCCGATCGAGGTCGCGAGCACCTGCGGCCACGCTTGGGTGGGAGAGGCGGCTCCGGTACCGGCGGAGAACGATGCGCCGACGACCGCGAGCACCGGGAGGTTCGCTGTGGCGGCGTTCACCGCGTGCGGGCCCCCGTGCACGAGCGCGACCACCGCCGGCCGCGAACGCGCGTCCTCGTGATAAGCCACGACCGAGGACGACACTACGGAAACCGATAAAACAGCGAAACCGGCAGCAAGCCAGCCCAACAGGGTGCGACGCACGCCGACAGTCTGCGCGACGGTGCCGAGCGGGGTCAAGGAATACCCAGAAGCTGACGCATTAATCGGATAGGCCCGGATTCGGTCCGAGATCGCTCAGCAGCGGGTGAGTTTCAGCAGTGCCACGCCGTGCGCGGGGATATCCCGGCCCGCTACCCGGTCGGTGGTGGTATCACCGGTATGCGCCCAGAGATCGCGCACCTGATAGGACTGCCCGGACGGCAGGCCCAGTGCGGCAAGGGTGGTTTCGATGGTGGTGGCGAGGCCGCCACGATTGATCAGGGCCACCGCGAGCGAGCCGTCGGCCAGCGGTTTGGTCAGCACTCGATCGTCGCCCGGCAGCGGCGTGGCCTGCGCGACCAGTGCGTCCTGATCGATCGAGACGACCTCGGAATTGGTCAGCAGTGCCCGCGTCTGCTCGGTCATGGTGCGGACGTCATTGCCCGCGAGCAACGGCGCGGCGAGCATGGCCCACAGCGAGAAATGGGCGCGCTGCTCATCGGGTGTGAGGCCCTCCTGCAGATCACCCAGCCGGGCAATCGCTTCCGGTGAGAGCGGCACGCCCGAGGCGAGTTGCCGCGTCTGGTCCGGGGTGAGCCTGTCCGGGAGCGCGAAATCGGGTGTATTGCTGAGCTGGACGCCGAAGAACCGGGCGATCGGGACGCCGACCACCAGCATGTCGGGATCGTTCCAGTACCCCGGACGGCTGCGCGCGGCCAGCGGCGCGGCGGCGTGAAGTTGATCGAGGATGCCGAGATACGAACTGGTCGAGTAGCCGTAGGTCTGGACCGTGAAGAAAGTGTTCTGCCACAGCGGAATCAGATCACCGTTATTGCGGGTCATATCGGCGACCGTGGACCAGTCGTAGCCGGCGTCCGCCGCCGGATTCGCCGAACTGTGCGGATTGATGCTGTAGATGATGTGCCGCCCACTGGCCCGCAGGGCATCACGCATGGCGGTGAAGGCGCGCACCTGATCGCCGAGGTCCGCATCATTGCGGCACCAGTCGTACTTCAGATAATCGACGCCCCACGCGGCGAACGTGCGAGCATCAGCCACCTCATGCCCCAGCGAGGCATTCCGCGTGGTCTGCCCGCAGACCTGGTTGTACGGACTGGAATACAACCCGAGATACATACCCCGGTCATGCGCATACTGCGCCAGCGCGGCAATCCCCCCGGGAAACCGCCCCGGATCAGCCCGCAGATTTCCCTGACTATCCCGTGTCGGCGCGGCCCACCCCGCATCGAGATTCACATACCGATACCCCGCATCCCGCATCCCGGACGCCACCATGGCATCGATCGTCGCCCGAATATTCTTGTCGGACAACGAGATCCCAGAGTTCCAGGAGTTCCACCCCATCGGCGGCACCGCCCGCACCCCCACCGCCGGCGCAGCCCGCACCGGAGTCGGAATAACCCCCGCATCCGCACCGAGCGCCCCCGCCAGGCAGCCGGCCGCAACCGCCGCGATAGCCCACTCCCGGATACGCACGCTCGATATTCCTTTCGGTCGTGCAGATCCGGTCTCACCGGACGCCGTAGCGTACCGCCACCGCTGTCGGCGGCTCGATGCCGTCCGGGGAATCGAACTCGCCGTCGTGCGCGGTACCGGGTGGGTTGTCGGGCGATGCCGTAGGTTTGCTGGTTGACGGTTCAAACCCTGCTGTTCGGGCGTGAGGAGGCGCGTTGGCGCGGGTCGACGGGGACCTGGGTGTGGGGGGAACTGTGGGTGCGGTGGCGTGTGGCGGGGGTGGTGAGGACACCGAGTTCGCGCTGTCCGCTACACAATTGCGGTGGTGGGTAGCGCAGCAGCTGTATCCGGATGTGGCCAATACCGTGGCTCTGTATCTGGAGTTGCGGGGGCCGCTCGAGGTGGGATTGCTGGGGGAGTGTGCGGGGCGGGCGGCTCGGGAGTTGCAGTCGCCGCTGGTGCGGTTTCGGATTGTCGCGGGGTATCCGCGGCAGTATGTGGACTCCGGTGCGTTCGGGGCGGTGGGGTTCGAGGATGTGAGTGGGTGTGCCGATCCGATTGCGGTGGCGCGGGAGGCGATGGATCGGGATTACGGGACGCCGCTGGATCTGCTCAGCGATCGGCTGACGGTCGCCACACTGTTTCAGGTCGGGCCGGAGGTGAATCTGCTGTATCTGCGCAGTCACCACATTGTGCTCGATGGCATGGGTGCGGCCGGGGTGCTGCGCCGAACGGCCGAATTGTATGCCGCTGCAACAGGTTCGCCCCTCGCATCCACCGGGTCGTCGCGAGGACCGATGACGATCGGTGAGCTGCTGGAGGAGGAACAGGCCTACGCCGATTCCGCGCGGGCGCACTCCGATGGTGAGTACTGGGTGGAGCAGTTGGCGGGGGTCGGCGAACCGGCGCGACTGGCGGGTGTGCAACCCGCCGGGCTGCGACCGCACCGGGTGGGAGCGACGCTGCCGAAGCAGACCGCGGATCGGCTGACCCTGGTGCGGCAGCGGTTCGGGCATCTGTTCCCGGAGTTGACGATTGCCGCGTTCGGTTGCTATCTGGCCGCGATGACGGGTGCGGACGAGGTGCTGCTGTCCCTGCCGGTGGCGGCGCGGCCGAGCGCGGCGCTGCGGCAGTCGGGTGGATCGGTGTCGAACGTGGTTCCCTTGCGGCTGAGCGGATTCGGTGTCGCCACGGCGGGGGAGATGGTCGCGCAGGTGCGGGCGCGCGTGGTGGGGGCGCTTCGGCATCAGCGGTACCGGTATGAGGACATGCAGCGGGGTCTGGGCGAAAATCACACTGTTCGAGGCGGTTTCGGACCTGTGCTGAATATGCTCAGGTTCGTCGAGACCCCGCGCATCGGGCCGCTCACCGCGGAAATTCGGCTGCTGGCGCTGGGGCCGGTGGAGGATCTGCTGGTCAACGGCTATCAGATCGGTCCCGATGACCGGTCGATCGTCATCGATATGCAGGCGAACTCGCGGATGTACTCGGCGGAGGCGCTGGCCCGGCATCATCGGCAGTTTCTGGCGTACCTGGACGACTTCCTCGCCGACCTGGAGCAGCCGGTGCGAGCATTGGGCTCGGACCGTGCGCTGCCGGTCACCGCGGCGGCGCGCACCGACCGGTTGCTGCCGGATCTGTTGTGCGGGAACGTGATCAGCGGACGCGGCGGCGACCGGGTCGCGGTGCAGGACGGTACGCGTACCTGGACATATCGCGAGCTGGACGAGATGTCTTCGCGGTGGGCACGCGAACTGATCGAGGCGGGCGCGGGCCCGGGCGATTTCGTGCTGCTGGCGGTGCCGCGATCGGCCGAATCGGTGCTCGCGGTGTGGGCCGTGGCGAAGACCGGAGCCGCCTTCGTTCCGGTCGATCCCGCCGACCCCGCGCAGCGATTGGTCACCGTCGCAGCGGATTCCAGCGCGCGATGGGGTATGACCGTGAGCGCCGACCGTTCTGGGCTCCCGGTGGGACCGGGCTGGGTGGTCCTGGACGATGCGGACACCGTCGCGCGAGTTCGCCAGCGCTCCGGCGCACCGATCCAGGAATCCGGGCGAACACGGCCACTTCTCCCCGAGCATCCGGCCTACCTCATCTATACCTCGGGCACGACCGGTACGCCGAAGGGCGTGGCCGTCACTCATCGCGGACTCGGCCCGCTCACCGATCACATTGTCGAACACTATGGAGTACATCCGGATTCACGGATCCTGCATGCGCACGCCCCGTCGTTCGATGCCCATCTGCTGGAGTTGCTGGCCGCATTCGCGAGCGGGGCGCGGTTGGTCGTGGAACCGCCGTCGGTGGTGGCCGGACCCGATTTGGCCGCCCTGCTGCAAGAGGCCGCCATCACCCATTTCCTCACCACCCCGGCGGTACTGGCGACGCTCACCCCCGATCAGGTGCCGGGATTGCGGGTCGCGGTGGTGGGCGGTGAGGCCTGTCCCGCCGAACTGGTACGACGCTGGGCGCCGCATCTGGAACTGTTCAATGGATACGGCCCGACCGAAACCACCGTCATGGCAACCCAATCCGCGGCATTGACCGCCGGCGGGCCGGTGCCGATCGGCGCACCACTGCCCGGAGTGCGCGCGCTGGTCCTGGACGACCGGCTGCGATCGGCCGCGCGCTGTGGAACCGGTGAGCTGTATCTGGGTGGTCCCGGTGTGGCGGAAGGCTACCGGGGCCGCCCGGGCAGCACGGCCCAGCGCTTTGTCGCGGACCCGTTCGGAAAGGGCGAAAGGATCTATCGCACCGGTGATCTCGTGCGCTCGGCGGTGGACGGCAGCCTGGAGTTCCTCGCCCGGGCCGACGATCAGTTGAGTGTGCGCGGGCGCCGCGCCGAGCCCGCCGAGATCGAGGCCGCGCTGACGGCGCTGCCCGAGATCTCACACGCTGTCGTCACGGCACACGAAGGTGTGGGTGGAACCCGGTTGATCGGCTATATCGTTGCTGCGCAGGGGATTCGACTCGATCACTCCGCTTTGACTCGGCGCCTGCGTGAACTCCTGCCCGCGGCCTTGGTTCCTGCACAGTTGGTCGAGCTCGCTCAGCTGCCGGTCACCGCGCACGGCAAGATCGATCGTGCCGCACTACCCGTGCCGACGCCCGTTCAGCGCCCCTACCGCGCACCCGAGTCCGAGCTGGAATGCCTGGTCGCCGAACACTTCACAGCGATCACCGGAACTCCCCGCGCCGGCCTCGACGACGATTTCTTCGAATCCGGCGGCAATTCACTGCTCGGCGTGGCACTTTCGGCCCAGCTTGCCGCGGCCACCGGCCTGCCGGTCACGGTCCGCTGGCTCTACACCGCACCCACGGTGCGCGAACTCGCCGATCGCCTGGCCGGTCACGATGGCAGCTCCGCGACCGACGACGCCCTGGGCGTAGTACTGGCCCTGCACCGCAACGGTTTCCGGCCCCCGCTGTTCTGTGTGCACTCGGCCGTCCCGCTGGCCTGGTGTTACGCCGGACTGGCCCGCCACCTCACGGACCGTCCGGTGTACGGCTTGCAGGCTTTGACCCTGGAGGGTGAGCCGCGCGCGGACGTCACCATCGACGATCTCGCCGACGGTTATGCCGCCGAGATCCTGCGAGTGCAGCCGCACGGCCCCTACCACCTGCTCGGCTGGTCGCTGGGCGGCCAGATCGCACACGCCATCGCCGTCCGCCTGCGTGAGCGCTCTGCCACCGTGGCGACACTGGTCATGCTCGACAGCATCGTCTTCCCCGAGGACATGCCGCCGCCACCGGTCCCGCGCATGCGCGATCTGCTGACCCATCTGCTCGGGGACGAACCCGAGGACGGTGATGCACTGCCGGACCTGACCGCCGACCAGGCCGCCGCCGAATTGGCCGCCGCGGCAGCCTCTTTCGGCACCGGCCTCACAGCCGAGCAGCTCACCCGCCTGCATCACGGCTACGTCGACGGCGTGCGCCTGTCCCATGGCTACCGCCCCGGCGTCTTCGACGGCGACCTGCTGTACTTCTCGGCCACTCGCGGCGTGACCGAATCGTTCGGGGCGGAGATGTGGCGCCCGTACATCTCCGGCGCGCTCCACGAACATCCCGTCGCCGCCACCCACGCCCAGCTCACCAACCCCGACGCCGTCGCGGTCATCGGCCCACTGCTCGCCGCCCACCTCGCGCGCGAGGACGCCGGATGAGCGGGGTGACCTGGTGCAATGTGTACGGGGAGCCGCAGCGCTGGGAACAGCAGGGCCCGGCGGCCGCGACGCTGGTGCGGTGGGTGAGCGATCATCTGCTCAAACCCCATGCGGGACTGGGCCGTCCGGGCCCGGTGTGCCCGTTCATGCGGCATACGACCACTAGGCAACTGCTGTGGGCCGGTGCGGCCACCGGCACGGACTGGTCCACGGAGGGCATGCAGGGCGTGATGGACGACGCCTTCGCGGTGTATGCGCGACTGCGGCAGGAAAACCCCGCGGACTCCAGGGGTTTGACGCTTGTCACCCTCTTCCCGGACCTGAGCCGCCACGAGCTGATCGATGCCGTGCACCGTGCTCGTAAAACACAGGCGGTCGCGGCAGGCCTCATGCTCGGCCAGTTCTATCCGGGCTGCACCGTCCCGGGACTGTGGAACAGCGACTTCCATCCCCTCGACGCCCCGGTGCCGATGCTCGTGCTCCGCCCGATGATGAGCACCGACTTCCCGTTCCTGGTCGCCCGGACCGAATGGCTGTACGCGTACTTCACCCGATTCGCGCCGGACCTGCCCGGGAAGCTGCGCTGGGCGATTGCCGAACGAATGCGGGTGGTCGGTCCGGAGGCAGGTGAGATCACCGCGCTGCGCATGCACTCCGCGGGCGAACACGCGCGGTGATGACGGGAAACGGATCTCTGACGGGGGATACTCCAGTAATGCGCCGGCTACCGCTTTGTCTTGCCACCCTGACCGCCGTATTTGCCGGTCTGATGCCAGTGGTGTCGGCCGCCCCGGCGGCGGCGGCGATTGTCGATGTCCGGCCGCTGGGTGGCAGGCAGTTCGAGGTCGACGTCTACTCGCCCGCCATGGACAGGACCATCCCGGTCTGGGTTTCGCACCCCGACGGTCCCGCGCCCGCGCTGTACCTGCTCAATGCCGTCGACGGTGGTGAGTCCGGCGGCCCGTGGACCAATCGCACCGATGCCGCGCAGTTCTTCGCGGACAAGCAGGTCAATGTGATTCAGCCGATCGGCGGTCGCGCCTCCTTCTATACCGACTGGGCGGCCGATGATCCGGTGCTCGGCCGGAACAAGTGGTCGACCTTCCTGATCGACGAGCTGCCCGCGGCGCTGTCCGATCGTTTCGCCCTGACCGGCCGCAATGCCATTGCCGGAACATCGATGTCGGCGACCTCGGCCCTGGATCTGGCGATCGAGGCGCCCGGCCGATATCAGGCGGTCGGCGCCTTCAGCGGCTGCTCGGGCACCGCCGATCCGATGTCCGCGGCCGTCGTGCGCTCGGAACTGCAACTGTTCGGCGCGAACGCCGACAATATGTGGGGCGGACCCGGCAATCCGGCCTGGGCGGCACACGATGCGGTGCTCAATGCCGACCGGCTGCGCGGTGTGGCGCTCTACCTTTCGGCCGGCAATGGCCTGCCCGGCGTGCACGACACCCTCGCCGACCCGTCGATCGGCGGTGACGTCGGCCGGTTGACCGATCGCCTCACGGTGGGCGGCAGTATGGAATCGGTGGTGCACGGCTGTGCGGCCGCCCTGGCGGGCCGGCTCGCCGCGCTCGGCATCCCGGCCACCGCGGTCTTCCGCAACGGCACCCACGCCTGGCCCTACTGGCAGGACGACCTGCACGACTCCTGGCCGGTCTTCGCCGCCGCCCTCGGCGTCTAGTCACCGATCCGGCAGCGGTCGATAGTGTGGCCGCGAGGTCGTAGGCTGGTTGTCGAAGCAGCAAGATCATTGGTGGCGCCGGGGGCGGGCGGCTGTGCGGCAGGCGGACTCCCGGAGACGAGCAGGAGGAAGCATGGCACTCGGATCGGTTTTGGGACAGGCCGCGCGCGGCATGAACGGTGTGATCGTCAAGCTGATCGACGCACCCGTGATCGGCCCGCTGCTGGGTCGCGGATTTGTGGTCATCACCTACGTCGGCCGGCGCTCGGGCAAGACCTTCAGCACCCCGGTGAACTACTGGCGTTCCGGGGACACGCTCACCATCGGTGTCGCCATGGCGGATTCGAAGTCGTGGTGGCGCAATTTCCTGGGTGAGGGCGGCCCGATCTCCTTGCACCTCAACGGTTCCGATCGCACGGGGCTCGCGATCGCCAAGCGTGACGACAAGGGCCGGGTCACCGTGAAGGTGACCCTGAACCCCGCGAGCTGATTCAGCGGCTCACGACCGGACCCGGGCGGCGAGGAAATCGTCGAGGGCGGACCACATCTGGGGATTGAGCTGGGTGTGGCCGCCGGTCCCGACAACGCTCCGGAAATCGACCCCGTTCGCGGCGAACTGGGCGGCCAGGGCGGCATGCAGCGGCGAGGGCACACTGGTGTCGGTTGCGTTGAGCAGCAGCAGGATCGGCCTGTTGTAGCCGGTGGTCGGCACGGCCATATAGCTGTTCACCGCCCCGATGAGCGGGCCGTCGGCGAGCGGCCGGCTCAGCAGCTGGCCGATGCCCAGATCGCTGATGGTCGCATTGATCTGCGGCTGGCACATGGTCCCGATCCGATCGAGCACGGAATGCCCCAGCGGCGTCAGGTAACTGTCGACGGCGGCGTCGGGACGTGCGGCGCGCAGCCCGGCCAGAATGTCGGTGAGGTAGCCGACCGTCTCGGCGGTGCCGGGGATGGCCGGGGTGGTGGGACCGGCGATGGTGAGCGCCTTCTCGACATCGGATTCGGGATCGATGGCGACGGTGCCGCGGAAGTCGAGGTCGGGGGAGTAGATAGCCTGCAGATGGCTGGTGGCCAGGGCGGCCTGACCGCCCTGCGATAGACCCAGGACCGCCCAGGTCCCCGACAGCTCGGGACGGGCCGCGCGGGCCGCGCGCACCATATCGATGGTGGCGGTCGCCTCGCTCTGCAGTTCCAGGTACGGATGCGGGCCGGTGTCGTACAGCCCGAGCCCGAGATAATCGGGAGCCACCACCGCGTACCCCTGGGAGACCAGTGATCGCATGATGGTGTCCTCATCGGCGATGAAGTGGTCGTACGGCGCGGTGCTCGGATCGGATTTACCGCCGCAGCCCATGCCCAGACCGGTGGTGCCGTGATCGAATGCGACTATCGGCCAGCCGTTTTCGGGCGCCGGTCCGGCCGGGACGAACAGTGCTCCGCTGGCCTGCTTCGGCGCGCCGTTGGAACTGGCCATCCAGTATCGGACGACCGATCCGCCTGGGATTCCGTGGAAGGCGTCCGATTGCGGTTCGGCCGAGATCAATGTCCCGGGCGGATCCGCGGCCGCGGGCCCGGCGTCGAAGGCGACCGCCATACTCGCCGACGCGGTGGCCGCGATGACGGCGCTGGTCCATTTGCGAAGCCCACGCATCGAAAGACCCTCCTGAATCGCCAGGCGCAACCGTGCAGTATTTGCTGACTATTCGCCAACCATGTCGGCATTGCAAGGTGACCCGGCACACCGGAGGTCGCGCGGCAGGTCGATTCGGATCAGAACAACCGGAAGCCCGCTCCGGCGCCACCGTGCTGATCGATACTGGTCAGGACATTGCCGATACCGGTGGAGAGGTCGGGCTCGTGTAGGGGGTCGGCGGGGTCGGTGCAGGAGGGCATCTGCAGCACCACGCTGCCGAGGTCCAGGAGCTGCCCGGCGATGACCATGCCGACCAGTCGGTCGCCGACCAGCACCGGTGCTCCCGAGTCGCCGTGATCGGCGCACACATGACTGCTGAACCCCTCCGGCAGCGTCTGCCAGACCGGTCCGCAGGTGAACCCGGTGGTGCGCCCGTTCTTGCACACCGTCTCCAAAAGCCCCGGCGGCGAACCGATTCCATTCACCACGCTCTGCGTGATCTGCCGCACCGGAACCACCTTGGCCGGATCGAGTTCGATGATCGCCCAGTCCCAGTACTCGTCGACCTCGGCCACCCTGCCGATCACACCGGTGCGCACCGACCCCTCCGACCAGACCGAGGCGCCGATCTCACCGCAGTGTCCGGCGGTCATCGCGACCAGCCGGTTCCCGCCGTCGAATCCGACGGCGGTCACGGTGCACAGTGCGTAGAGCTGAGGGTCGTCGGTGCTGATCGCGATACCGGAGCCGCCGCCCAGCACCGCGGGACCGTCGGCCGCGGCCGTCCCGGGGGTCAGCCCGAAGGCGAGAATCGAAGCGGCCGAAATCGATCCGATACTGGTCAGGATCCTGCCGAGAGCCAACATGTCGAACCTCCCGTAGGGGAAGTCGTGCGGATGGGCTGCAACCGAACCAGTCAAACACACCAACCGGCCTGTTTTGTATTGAATGTCTGATTGCCACGATTTGGGCGGGCGATGGCCGACGTCTACTCTCGGGCGGGAGTGGCGCAGGTCACAGTTTGATAGCGGTTCACCGTAATCGCCGCAAACTCTTTCCGGATCCTTTGCATAGTCTTTACGATTACCGCGTTCTGCATAGCGCGTCGTGCTGTCTACAGCCTCGCCCGCAGCTCGCTCTCGATGCCAGTACATGTTGACCGATGAACCGGGCGGCTTCCGCCGTGCCGGCGAAGGAGAAATATGTCCACCGACACCGAACAGCCTCCCCGGACGTCGCTTCCAGGCCTCGCCGAGTTGGTACGCCACGATCTACCGGCTTCGCTAGTGGTATTTCTGGTCTCGTTGCCGCTGTCCATCGGTATTGCCGTCGCCGCCGGAGCCCCGGTGGCCGCCGGCCTGATAGCCGCGGTCGTAGGGGCGGTGGTAGCCGGACTAGCCGGCGGTTCGACACTGCAGGTCAGTGGTCCCACCGCCAGTCTCACCGTGGTGGTCGCCGAATCGATCAATCAATTCGGCTGGGCCGCCACCTGTTTCATCACCGTCGCGGCCGGACTGCTGCAGATAGTGTTCGGGCTCAGCCGAATAGCGCGCGGCGCACTGGCCATCGCGCCGGTCGTGGTGCACGCCATGCTCGCCGGGATCGGCATAGTCATCGCGCTGCAGCAGGTGCACGTGCTGCTCGGCGGCAATTCCCTGAGCTCCTCGTGGGACAGCCTGGCCGGGCTGCCGCAGGAGCTGCGCTCGGTGCACGGCGGCGATCTCGCCGTCGGCCTGCTGGTGATCGTCATTCTGGTCGCCTGGAAACGCATGCCCGCACCGGTGCGCGCGGTGCCCGGCCCGCTGGTCGCGGTCGTCGCGGCGACGGCGCTCGCACTGGTGCTGCCGGTCCGGGTCGAGCACATCGTGCTCAACGGCTCGCTGCTGGACGAACTGCGCCTGCCCGAATTGCCGCACGGCAGTTGGGCATCGGTCGCGCTCATGGCGGTGACCATCGCGCTCATCGCGAGTGTGGAGACCCTACTATCGGCCGTGGCGGTCGATCGGATCCGGCAGAACGCCTCGCGCCGTACCGATTTGGATCGGGAACTGATGGGGCAGGGCGTCGCGAACATGGTGTCCGGCATGATCGGCGGCCTGCCGGTGGCGGCGGTCATCGTCCGCAGCATCACCAATGTGAAGGCCGGAGCGCGCACCAGGGCCTCGACCATGCTGTGCGGGCTGTGGGTGCTGCTGTTCTCGGTGGCGCTGGTCGGGGTGGTGCGGCAGATTCCGAAGGCCGCGCTCGCCGGACTGCTCATCGTGGTGGGCATTCAGCTCATCAAGCTCGCGCACGTGCGCCGCGCCCAGCGCACCGGCGATCTGATCGTCTACGCGGCGACCATCATCGTGGTGGTGTTCTGGAATCTGTTGCTGGGCATGCTCGTCGGGCTCGCACTGGCCTTCGCGCTGCTGCTGTGGCGGGTGGTGCGGGTCTCGGTGCACGCCGAAGCCGTGCGGCCCGATCGCTGGCGGGTCACCGTCGACGGCACCTTCACCTTCCTCGCGCTGCCGAAGCTCGCGGCCGAGCTCGCGAGGGTGCCCGCCGGTGCGGACGTGACCCTGGAAATGACCGTGGACTTCCTGGACCACGCGGCCTACGACGCCATCGAGGAATGGGTGGCCGAGCACCGCGCCGGGGGCGGCACCGTCGAGTTCGTGGAGATGGGCTCGGTGCGCATGGACGGCGCGACCGACGGCCCGCCCGCGCGCGGCGATTCGCGGCTCATGCTCAATGAGGCGCTGGCGCCGTGGCGGCGCTCCGGCGGTGATGTCGATCCGATCGTGGCGGGCGTGGCGGCATACCACCGCAGTCACGCGCATGTGGTGCGTCCGCACCTCGATGTGCTGCGCGATGGGCAGGAACCGGATTCGCTGTTCATCACCTGCGCCGACTCCCGGATCGTCCCGAATGTGATCACCAATAGCGGTCCCGGCGATCTGTTCACGATCCGCAATATCGGCAATCTGGTGCCGGCCGATCGCCAGGACTTCTCGATGGAGGCCGCGCTCATCTACGCCCTCGACAAGCTCGATGTGCGGTCGGTGGTGGTGTGCGGGCACTCCGGCTGCGGTGCGATGGCGGCGCTGCACTCGGAATTGGTGACCGGCTCCGAACTCGACGGCTGGCTGGCCAATGCCCGGCCCAGTCTGGACCTGTACCGGCTCGGGCATCCGGTGGCGCTGGCCGCCGCGGCCGCGGGATTCGGTCCGGTCGATCAGCTGGGCATGGTGAATGTGGCTGTGCAGCTGGAAACCCTGTACGCGCATCCGGTGGTGCGCCGGGGCGTGGTCGAACGGGGAGTGGTGCTGTCCGGTCTGTTCTTCGATATCGCGACCGCTCGCGTCATCGAGGTCACGGTGGACGGCTTTGCCGAGATCGGGGATGTAGGCGGTCGGCTGCAAACTGTCAGCGCGGTGCTGCCGGTGTGACGTAGGCCGCTTTTCGGGCGTGAATCCGTAAGGATTCACGCCCGTTTTACATTGTGGCCTCGCTTTTCTCAGGGTTTACTAAGTCTTTACTTCTAATCTTGGCGAAGCTCGTCCGGTGAGTCTGTGGCCAACGCTGTCCACAGCAGCAATTCGATGCCCACAGAACATATTCGACGCTTCCGGGTCAATCCGATCCGGAGAAGGAGCCGAGATGTCCACCGACACCGATTCACCACCAGGCGGTAACGACGCGCCGCTCCGCAGCGGTGCGGACCGCTGGTCTGTCACGCTTTTGCGCCACGATCTTCCTGCTTCCATAGTCGTATTCCTTGTTGCGCTACCGCTATCTCTCGGCATCGCCGTCGCCTCCGGCGCGCCGATCGCCGCCGGCCTCATTGCCGCTGTGGTCGGCGGCGTGGTGGTCGGAATGCTCGGTGGCTCGCCGCTGCAGGTCAGTGGCCCGGCCGCCGGTCTGACCGTGGTGGTCGCGGAGACCATCAACCAATTCGGCTGGCGCACAGCCTGTTTCATCACCGCCGCCGCGGGTCTACTGCAGATTCTGTTCGGCCTCAGCCGGATTGCCCGCGCAGCACTGGCCATCGCGCCTGTGGTGGTGCACGCCATGCTCGCCGGTATCGGTATCACCATCGCCCTGCAGCAGCTGCATGTGCTGCTCGGCGGATCCTCGCGCAGCAGCGCCTGGAAGAACCTGACCGAGATGCCCGACGAATTGCTCTCGCTGCACGGCGATGACTTCTTCATCGGCGCCGTCGTCATTGCCATCATGCTGAGCTGGAAGTACGCCCCCGGACGCCTGCGGGTGCTGCCCGGCCCGCTGGTCGCGGTCGCCATCGGCACGGGGCTGTCGCTGATCCTGCCTGGCAATGTGGAGCGAATCGTCTTGAGCGGCTCGCTCTTCGACGCCATCGGCCTGCCGGAGATCCCGTCCGGCGGATGGGGTGCGGTCGCCCTCGCGGTGCTGACGATCGCGCTCATCGCCAGCGTGGAAAGCCTGCTGTCGGCGGTCGCCGTCGACAAGATGCATACCGGCCCGCGCACCAATTTCGACCGGGAACTGATGGCGCAGGGCGCGGCCAATGTGACCTCCGGTCTGCTCGGCGGACTGCCCGTCACCGGTGTCATCGTGCGCAGCGCCACCAATGTGCAGGCCGGCGCCCGCACCCGTGCTTCGGCGTTCCTGCACGGCATCTGGATCCTGGTGTTCTCGGTGGCCCTGGTCTCGGTGGTGCAGCAGATTCCCAAATCGGCGCTGGCCGGACTGCTCATCGTGGTCGGCATCCAATTGGTGAAGCTGGCGCACATCCGGCTCGCCCATCGCACCGGCGATCTGATGATCTACCTGGTCACCGTGGTGGCCGTGGTCTTCCTGAACCTGCTGGAGGGTGTGCTTATCGGGCTGCTGCTGGCCTTCGCGCTGCTGCTGTGGCGGGTGGTGCGGGTTTCGGTGTCGGCGACTCCGGTGACCGGTACCGACCGCTGGCTGATCAGCATCGACGGCACCTGCACCTTCCTGGCGCTGCCGAAGCTGTCCGCCGAACTGGCCAAGGTGCCCGAGGGTGCGCACGCGCTGGTCGAGCTGAGCGTCGACTTCCTCGATCATGCGGCGTACGAGGCCATTCACGATTGGGCCGCACAGCACGAATCCCATGGCGGGCGAGTCGAATTCGTGGAACTGGGGTCCGCTCCCATGGCCGATGCCCTGACCGGACCGCCGGTGCGCGGTCAGGCCCGCGGGCTGCTGGACGGCGTGCTGCGCCCGTGGCGTGCGGACGGCAATCCGATCACCACCGGTGTGGCCGCCTATCACCGTCGTAATGCGCACGTGGTGCGTCCGCACATGGACGAGCTGCGGGACGGGCAGAATCCGCACTCGCTCTTCGTGACCTGCGCGGATTCCCGGATCGTTCCCAACCTGATCACCAATACCGGGCCCGGCGATCTGTTCACCGTCCGCAATGTCGGCAATCTGATTCCCAAGGACGGTCGTGACAACTCCATCGAGGCGGCGCTGTCCTTCGCCCTGGAGGAGTTGCGGGTGGATCAGGTTGTGGTGTGCGGACATTCGGGGTGCGGGGCGATGAAGGCCCTGCTCGGCGGAGTTCCCGCGGGCCCCGGCCTGGGGGACTGGCTGGCCAATGCCGACGCCAGTGTCGACCGCTGGCACCGGGGTCATCCGGTGGGCACGGCTGCCGCGGCCGCCG
The DNA here is from genome assembly GCF_035958815.1 of Nocardia sp. NBC_01327. Lineage (NCBI taxonomy): Bacteria > Bacillati > Actinomycetota > Actinomycetes > Mycobacteriales > Nocardiaceae > Nocardia > Nocardia sp. NBC_01327. The sequence goes on from NZ_CP108383.1 coordinate 3,669,233, forward strand.
GTTTCGATCCGGCCGACCAGCTGGCCATGGTCAATGTCGCGGTCCAGCTGGAAACCCTGCGCGCGCACCCGGTGATCCGAAGAACCATGCAGCAGCGCGAGATCGCGGTCTCCGGGTTGTTCTTCGACATCGGTACCGCCAGGGTGCTGCAGATAACCGCCGATGATCTGTCCGAGATATCGGACCCTGACCTATCGGCCCTGGCAGCAGTAACTCACTGACCGCTCCATGTCACAGAACGAGCCCCCGGTTTCATCGACCGGGGGCTCGTTTCGTCGTGTGGCAGTGAACTATTCGCGGAATCGGCGTGGTCTTCAGGCGTGCGCCTCGGCGGCTGCCTTCAGGTCCTTCAGCCAGGCCTCGAGGCCCGCGCCGAGGAATGCGGTGGAGGTGGGGACGTCGGCCTCGACCTGTGTGCCGCTCCAGTTCTCCTCGGTGCGCACCAGGACGCCGCCGCCGACCTCGGTGAAATTCCAGACGTGCACGCCATTGTCGATGTTCAGGCCGTCGCCGACCGCGGGCCCGCTCCAGCGAATGCAGCTGTCCGGCTGCACATTCTGGACCGTGGAGGTGATGACGAGGGTGGTCGCCGGGGTGGTGGCGGTGGCGGGCACCGGAGTTGTCCAGCGGAACTGCGAGCCCGGCTGAAACGGTCCCTGGTCCAGGCGCTTATTGCTCTCGACCGGCTGCTGCCACGCGGGCCAGTGTTCGACATCGGTCTGCAGATTCCAGATGGTCTGCAGTGGCGCCTTGATCAAGGCCTCGGTCCGGTAGTGGATCGGGGCCTTGCTGTCGATACCGGCTCCGCCGCAGGTCAGTGCGGCGGGCATGGCGGAGGTTGTGGTCGGACCCGGGTTGCCGGCGGTGGACTTGCTATTGCTGCCGCATGCGGTGGTGGTCAGTGTGATCGCGGCCGCCAGTGGGATCAGGAACAGGGCGGTGCGCGCGGTGGGGCGGCGGCGGATGTGCGGGTGGGACATGGTCGCTCCTCGGTTTCCTCTAATTGCACTCGATTTACTTAGAGGTTATAAGTGAACGGAATGGGTGTCAATCAGAAATCTGAGGGAGGGTAGAGATGCTGATAGCCTCTAAGTCATCAGTTCTGAGAGGAGGCGGTCGACGATGGCACCGAGCCGGACGGGTTCGCGGGAGCGCTATCGCGCCCAGGTGCGCGAGGAAGTCAAGAAGCACGCCTGGGAGCAGATCGCCACCGCGGGTGTATCGGCGTTGTCTCTCAACGCCATTGCCAAACTCGTGGGCATGAGCGGCCCGGCCCTGTACTCGTACTTCGCCAGCCGTGACGACCTGATCACCGAGCTCATCCGCGACGCCTACCGCAGCCTCGCCGATACCCTCCGGGCGAAGTTCGACTCCGGCGCCGACGTCGCCGGGCTCGCCCACGCCCTACGTGACTGGGCGCTGCGCGACCCGCAGCGCTACTTCCTGATCTACGGCACCCCGACCCCCGGCTACCACGCTCCCGACGACACCACCGCGATCTCCTCGGAAATCATGTCGGTCCTGCTCGAGGCGTTCGCCGCGCAGCCCCGCGGCGGCTCCCCAACACCCTTCGACATCCACCTCGAGACGCACGGCGGCTGGGCCGCGGGTCACCCGGTCCCCGCCGCGACCCTGCATCAGGCCCTGTCGTTCTGGACTCGCCTGCACGGCGTCCTCTCCCTCGAACTGGCCGGCCAGTTCGCCGGAATGGAGTTCGACCCGGCGCTCCTTTTCGCCGATGAACTGGGTACGCTCCTGCCGCGCTGACGATGTGCGTTCAGTCGGTCTGAGTGATGTAGAAGCGGTTTCCGTCCGGATCGAGGAATGCGAACATCGGTGGGGCGGTCTCCCATTCGAGCAGCGTGCCGACACTGAATCCGAGCTCGGCGAGGGTGGTGTGCGCGGCGCGGGCATCGGGCGTCGCCAGCCGGATCCCGGTGTCGATCCCGGCGGGCAACTCCTCGGACGCGCGCACGAACGAGAGCGTCGTATCGGCCCCCGGCGCCCGCAACTCCAGCCATCGAAAGCCCGGCTGCAACTCGGCATCCATATGGGTCTCGAACCCGAGCTGCTGCCATAACGCCTTACTGCGGTCCTGGTCGGTCACGGGAACAGCCACAGTCAGCACACCGGCACATGTCGTCTTGGTCATGAAAATGAGGACGACCCGACCCTGCCGAATTCATCGGTGCTCACTGCGCACGATCGCCCACCTACTGCGAAAGTGGCTGGTATTCCTGCACGTAGGGGGTATCGACTCCCAGCGCGCCGGCACCTCTCGTGCCGCCGGGATGCCCGAGTGGTGCTGTGCGCCCGGGCAGCGGCTCGTCGAAGAAGCGGGCGTTCTCGGCGACGAACTGCTCCTGTCCGGGCGGCATGTCGTCCTCGTAGTAGATCGCCTCGACCGGGCAGACCGGTTCGCAGGCCCCGCAGTCGGTGCATTCGTCGGGCTGGATGTAGGCCATCCGGTTGCCGATGAAGATGCAATCCATCGGGCACTCCTCGATGCAGGCCCGATCGAGTACGTCTACGCATGCCGCGCCGATTACGAACGTCACGATGTTCTCCTCTGAGGTACTGGCCCCGCGACCGGGGGATATCTACGATCCTGTTGCTCGCGCAGGCGATCGGGTAGCGGCCTGACGCCACGCACCTCATAAGGTGTCCTTATGAGCTTGCCGCCCGGGACACCCGATCTGGAGGTGCTGGATCTGCTTGTCTCAGTGGCGGAGCTGGGCAGTCTCGGCGCGGCCGCGCGGCGGCACGGCATCAGCCAGCCTGCTGCCGGTATGCGGATCAAAGCCCTGGAGCGGCGAATTCGCTTGCGGCTGTTGGATCGCGGGCCCACCGGGTCGGCATTGACCGACGCCGGGCACACCCTGGTGGAACTCGGTCGGCCGGTGCTGGCGGCCGCGCTGGAACTGGCGGAAGGAGTCGCGGCTCTGCATCGCGTCGCGCGCCCGAGCCTGCGCATTCTGGCCTCGACGACTATTGCGGATCATCGAATTCCGCACTGGCTGAACGCATTGCGGAAGATCCGCCCCGAGCTGGCCGTGGAACTGGATGTGGCGAACTCCCGGCAGGTGACCGTGGCGGTGCGCGACCGGGAGACCGAACTCGGCTTTGTCGAAGGGCCCCATCCTCCGGCGGGGTTGGGCAGCCGCGTACTCGTCGCCGATGAGCTCGTCGTAGTTGTCGGCCGGACGCATCTCTGGGCGACTCGCCGCCGTCCGGTGACGCCGCGCGAACTCGCAGACACCCCGCTGCTGTGGCGGGAGAAGGGTTCCGGGACCCGGGACACCGTATGGGAAGCACTCGAAATTCACGGCGCCCCGGCGCAACCGGCCGCCGAATTCGGCTCGGCCGCAGCGATTCTCACTACTGCCCGCAGCGGTGCCGCACCCGCTGTCGTCAGCCGTCTCATCGTGGCGCACGAGCTCCGTGCAGGCACCCTCCACGAGGTACCCCTAGCCGACGGCGTCATCCTGACCCGAAAGTTCCGCGCCATCTGGCACCGCCGGACCCCTCCCAGCGGTCCCGCCGAGGACCTGGTCGAACTCGCCGCACGCATAGAGCAGGCACGAACGAACCGGCTCGGATAAACCCGGCCCGAGGGCCGTTCGGGCTGGTTTCATGAGGCGATGGAGATACTCGGAGTGGACAATGTGCTCGTCCCGGTCGGCGAATTGGCTGCGGCCAAGGAGTTCTACGGGGGCAAGCTCGGTCTGGTCATGAAGTTCGAGGTGCCTGAGCGGGGGCTGGCGCTGTTCGCGACAGGTGCGGAGGCTCCGGGGATCATGGTTCGTAGCGATCCGCGGGCGGGGGAGGGCGCGCCGCCGGGGATGCGGTTGTGGCTCGAGGTTCCCGACGCCCGTGCGGCCGCTGGGCAATTGGCCGAACTCGGTGTCGCGCCTTTGGCCGCGCCCTTCGAGGTCGGTACGGGCTGGACGGTCGAAGTCGCCGATCCCTGGGGCAATGTCATCGGCCTGACCGACTATTCGAAACGCCCTGGACTGGGTCGGCGTGCGTAATCGACTGTCCGTGCGGCCGTTCGGTCGGTCAGCCTGACGGTTGTGCGGCGCGCAGTTCGTCGATGGCCTTGGTAATGCGGCGTTGGCGGGTTTCGGGGGTTTTCGCTTGTTCGATCGGGGTGAGGAGGCGCTGCTTGCGGCTGTGGGACAGCTGCTCGAAGGTGTTGCGCAGGGACTTGTCCAGGGCGGCGGCGAGGTCGGAGGGGACATCGACGGTGCGGGGTGCGGTGTCGAGTTCGAGTTCGACGTCCACCTCATCGCCCGCTGCTACTCCGGCAGCGGCGCGGATATCGGCGCTGACACTGAGCAATTGCCGCCCGCCCATCACGCCGATGGTGGTCCGGTAGGTGTAGCCGTTGATCGTCACCGCGACCGGTGGGCGGCGACCGGCCCCGAGCGCCGCGACCAGGTCCGCGGGCACCTCGATCCCGGTCGTGTTCTTTCCGGTGGCCTCGACGGTGGTGCGGAATTTCATTGCGGGGCTCCTTCTCGGCTGGGAGACAGTGCTTCTCGTGCGGGAGCGAGTGCTCGGTACAGCCGGGCGGACACCGCGGCCAGCCAGGCGAAACCGGCGGCGACCGCGACCCAGAACGCCAGCACGATCACCGCGCTGTCGGAGCCGGTGGCAATGCCCATCCAGCCTGCCAGGAATACAACACCGCTGACCAGCGAGTACCACGCCCAGCCTGGGCGGTTCGTGCGGCGAAATGCCCAGGCGGATACGAACATTGCCGCGATCAGGCAGGCGAAACCGACTGCACCGGCGATCAGGTGACCGGTTCCGTGGAACGTCGGATGCACCGGCTTCCCGGCCGGCGTGCCGACCGGAAAACCGTTCATCGGATCGGCGACCAGGACCCCGGCCGCGATCAACCCGACCCCGTACCCGCCGACCAGACCCGGCCCCCAGACGCCGCCGGGCTTCCCCGCCAGAGCCCGGCGCAATCCGGCCGCCGCCGTCAGGACCATCGCCCCTGTCACGACCAGAACCGTGATGTGGATCCAGCCGAGTCGGCCATTGGCCAGCAGGCTCAGATCGTCGTGGGCAATGCGATATCCCCGCCGGGTGCACGCCTCGATCAGGCCGGCGATCAGATAGAAGGGGCCGGCCAGGATGCCGTACCCGAGCAGCGACCGCGTCACCGCCGTCTCGCGATCGCAGCGGTCAGTGTGTACCGAAACCGCCATGACACCCTCCTCTTGCACTTACCAGTACCAAGGATAATGCACAGTACAGTACCCACTGGCACGATAGGGTGCAACAGTTTCGTCAGAGGCATGACAGGAGGGCCGCATGACAGGGGAAGATCCCGGCAACCCGGAGAACGTGCTGGTGGTGCGAATTCCCATATCGAAGCCGGGCGGTGACCCGCGCCCGCGCCAAGGCCTCGACCCACGCGCGGTGCGAACCAGAACGGCCATAGCCGTCGCCGCGACCACCCTGTTCCTGCACCAGGGCTATCAGGGCACCAGCATCGACGACATCGCCGCGGCAGCGCGGGTGTCAAAACGCAGCGTGTACAACAACTTCGGCGATAAGCAGCGGTTGTTCACCGAGATCGTGCTCGGCGCCACCCCCACCGCAGCGGAGTTCACCGAACAGCTCGTCACCAACCTCGCCGACGCGGCCGACGTGCCCACCGCCATCCGATCCCTCGCCCGCCGCCACCTGGCCGCCGTAGCCCAACCCCACGTCCTGCAACTCCGCCGCCTGATCATCCTGGAGGCAACCCGCTTCCCCGACCTCGCCGCCGAGTACTACCAACGCGCCCCCGGCCGCGTAATCGACGCCCTCACCACCGCATTCCAAGCCCTCCACCAACGCGGCGAACTCCACGCCCCCAACCCCCGCCGCGCCGCCGAGCACTACTCCTACCTCGTCCTCGGCACACTCCTGGACACCGCCCTGTTCACCCCCGACGCCCCGCCACCCCCACCCGCCGAACTGGAACAAATCGCGGACACCGGCGCCACCGCCTTCCTCGCCGCCTACCGCCTCGGGCCGGAGCGTCGCTGACCACTCGTAGAATCGGCCTTAGCGGACAAAAATTGAGCTGAGGCAACAGGTTTCGCACTCCGGGCCGGGTGTGTGAACGGTCGGGCCGGATCCCCGGCGCGCCTGCGGGGCGGTCGATCGGATGCCCTCTAAGGTGAGGCCGTCTGCGGCCTCCATGGCCTGGCAGTGACATTCTGGTGTTGAGCCCCTCTGGTGGCGGCTGGATCGGAGTCCGATGGAAATGGTTGCGCAGCCCCCTGTTCGGATGAGTGAAGTGCCTGGTACTCGGCTACTGGATGGGCAGTGGCTGGGTGAGCGGATCTCCGAGATGGGTATTTCGTGGGGGACGGGGGATTCTCGGGTGTCCGGGACCCTGTGGTGGTGCATGGCTGCGTCGTCGCTGGTGGATCCGATTGTCGGGGCGTATGCGGAGGGGGTGCCGGCGCTGGATCCGGCATTGGAGCGGATCGGGTGTGAGATTCGGCCGGACGGGGGAGTGGAGCGGGTGCGGCCGCTGACGGGGACGGCGGCGGACGAGCTGCCGACGGAATCCGTCGGGCATGCGCTGCGGCACACGCTGTCGCGGGTGGTGCCTGTGGTGTCGGAGGTGTCCGGTGCGGGAGTGGCTTCGCTGTGGGCGATCGTCGCCGATGCCATCGGCAATCGGGCGCTCGATGCGGGCGCCCAGGAATCGGGTGCGTTGCTGGCCAGGGAGGTGGCGGGGCGGCTGCCGGTGCCTCGATTCAGTGATATCGGAGGCCGTACTTTTGTGCGCCGCATCTCCTGCTGCCTGGTGTTCGAGGTGCCGGGCTGCGAGATGTGCACGAGTTGCCCGAAACGACCTGCGGCTGAGCGCGAAAGACTGCTCGCGGAGCTGGCCGCGCGCGGCTGACACCCCGGCACCCGGTCCATCGGCGCACCGCCACCACCGTGCCGATAGCATGGACCGGCCAGACATCGCGGGGAATTCCCGCGCTTACGACAATGCCTAGGAGTGCGCAGCCGTGACCACCACAGCCCCGAAGAGCCCCGTCGCCCTCGTCCGGGTGTCGGCCGGGACTACGGCGGGTGCCGCGGTGCGCGAGGCCGACCTGCCGAGCAAGGGCCCCGACGCCGTCATCGTCGTCCGCGACGCGGAGGGCAATCTCAAGGATCTGTCCTGGATTCCGGACGCCGACACCGAGGTCGAGGCCGTCACCGCCGATTCCGAGGACGGCCGCAGCGTGATCCGGCACTCGGCCGCGCATGTGCTCGCACAGGCTGTGCAGCAGGAGTTCCCAGAGGCCAAGCTCGGCATCGGCCCGCCCATCAAAGACGGCTTCTACTACGACTTCCAGGTCGAGCGCCCCTTCACCCCGGAGGATCTGGCCAAGCTGGAATCCCGGATGAAGAAGATCATCAAAGGCGCACAGCGCTTTTCGCGCCGCGTGACCGATGTCGAGGAAGCTCGCGTGGAACTGGCCAAGGAGCCGTTCAAGCTGGAGCTGATCTCCGATAAGTCGGGCATCGACGATCCGGAGGTTATGGAGGTCGGCGGCACAGAGCTGACCATCTACGACAATCTGGACCCGCGCACCGGCGAAAAGCTGTGGGGCGACCTGTGTCGCGGCCCGCACATCCCGACCACCAAGTACATTCCCGCGTTCAAGCTGACCCGCAGCTCCGCCGCCTACTGGCGTGGTGATCAGAGCCGCGAGGATCTGCAGCGCGTGTACGGCACCGCCTGGGAATCGCAGGAGGCGCAGGACGAGTACCTGAACCTGCTCGCCGAAGCCGAGAAGCGCGATCACCGCAAGCTCGGTCTCGAGCTGGACCTGTTCTCCTTCCCGGACGAGCTGGGCTCCGGCCTGCCGGTGTTCCACCCCAAGGGCGGCATCATCCGCAAGGAGCTCGAGGACTACTCGCGCCGCCGGCACATCGCCGCCGGCTACGAATTCGTCAATACCCCGCACATCACCAAGGGCCATCTCTTCGAGGTCTCCGGCCACCTGGACTGGTACCGCGACGGCATGTTCCCGGCCATGCACCTCGATGCCGAGCTCAATGACGACGGCACCGTGCGCAAGCCCGGCCAGGACTACTACGTCAAGCCGATGAACTGCCCGATGCACAATCTGATCTTCCGTTCGCGCGGCCGCTCGTATCGTGAACTGCCGCTGCGCATGTTCGAGTTCGGCTCGGTCTACCGCTACGAGAAGTCCGGTGTCATCCACGGCCTGACCCGCGTGCGCGGCATGACCCAGGACGATGCGCACATCTACTGCACCAAGGAGCAGATGCACGCGGAGCTCACCTCCACGCTGCAGTTCGTGCTCAGCCTGCTGCGCGATTACGGCCTCGACGACTTCTACCTGGAGCTGTCCACCAAGGACCCCAAGAAGTTCGTCGGCTCCGACGAGCTGTGGGAGGAGGCCACCGAAACCCTGCGCAAGGTGGCCACCGATTCCGGCCTGGACCTGGTGCCGGACCCGGGCGGCGCGGCCTTCTACGGCCCGAAGATCTCCGTGCAGGCCAAGGACGCGCTCGGCCGCACCTGGCAGATGTCGACCATCCAGCTGGACTTCAACCTGCCCGAGCGTTTCGAGCTCGAGTACACCGGCTCCGACGGCCAGAAGCACCGCCCGGTCATGATCCACCGGGCGCTGTTCGGTTCCATCGAGCGCTTCTTCGGCGTGCTCACCGAGCACTACGCGGGCGCGTTCCCGGCCTGGCTCTCGCCGGTGCAGGTGGTCGGCATCCCGGTCGCCGAGGCCTTCGCCGAGCACCTGGACGGCGTGATCGAGCAGCTGCGTGAGCACGATGTGCGCGCCGAGGTGGACCGCAGCGACGACCGCATGCAGAAGAAGATCTTCAACCAGACTGCGCAGAAGGTGCCCTTCATGCTGCTCGCCGGCGCGAAGGATGTGGAGGCGGGCGCGGTCAGCTTCCGTTTCCGCGACGGCACCCAGGTCAACGGTGTGCCGGTCGCGGAGGCGGTGTCCACGATCATCGAGTGGATCAAGGGCCGCGAGAACGACTCTCCGACCGCGCAGCGTTTCGAGAAGGCGAACGGGTAGGGCATGAGTGAACGTACGGCGCCCGGAGGTCTCACCGAAGACGCTGCGGGGCTTGCAGATTCGACGCCGCGAGAGACGATCGTCGATCGCGGCGCCGGCGACCCCGACCGCCTGCAGCGGTTGTGGACGCCGTACCGCATGTCCTACATCACGGGGGCGACCGGCGAGCGCAAGCCCGCCGACGACTCGGATACAGACGCGCCCAAGAAGACCGGCCATCCCTTCACCGATATCCCCGAGATGTCGGATGAGGACGGCCTGGTCCTGGCGCGCGGTCAATTCGTGTACGCGGTCCTGAACCTGTACCCGTACAACCCCGGCCACATGATGGTGGTGCCCTACCGCCGGGTGGCCAATCTCGAGGACCTCACGCTCGACGAGAGCACCGAGCTGATGGCCTTCACCCAGCAGGCGATCCGCGTCATGAAGCGGGTCTCGCGGCCGGAGGGTTTCAATGTCGGCCTGAATCTCGGTGGCGTTGCCGGTGGTTCACTCGCCGATCACCTGCATCAACATATCGTGCCCCGCTGGAGTGGCGACGCGAACTTCATTACCGTCGTCGGCGGAGTGAAGGTCATGCCGCAGCTGCTACGGGAAACCCGGGCACTGCTGGCGGAGGCCTGGAAGGAGGCGTAGATGAGCGATAATCGCGCAGCGGCTCATCGGAGCCGACCGGGTGCGGGTGTCCCGCAAGACACAGAAGGAATCCGAATAGCGTGCTGAGCTTCTTCGGTCGCGAGACGTTCGCCAAAGCGACTGCGCCCCTGGGCAAAGCCTTGGTGAGCACCGGGCTCACACCGGATGCCATGACGCTGATCGGCACCACCGCCTCGATTGCCGCGGCGGTGACGCTGTTCCCGTCCGGTCACCTGTTCTGGGGAACCATGGTGATCTGGCTCTTCGTCATGTTCGACATGCTCGACGGCGCCATGGCCCGAGCGCGTGGCGGCGGCACCAAATACGGTGCGGTACTCGATGCCACCTGTGACCGGGTGGCCGACGGCGCCATCTTCGGCGGTCTGGCCTGGTGGGCCGTCTATCACGAGCACTCCAAGGTGCTCTTCGCGGCTACCCTGGTGGTATTGGTGACCTCGCAGGTCATCTCGTACGCCAAGGCGCGCGCGGAGGCCAGCGGACTGTCGGCCGACGGCGGCATCATCGAGCGCCCCGACCGGCTGGTCATCGGTCTCGTCGGCGCCGGATTCACCGGTATCGGCGGGTATTTCGAGATCGACTGGCTCACCTACGCGGTGTATGTGGCCATCTATGTTCTGGCGGTGCTCAGCATCGTCACTGTCTTCCAGCGTGTGCTGGCCGTGCGCAATTCGCCTGGCGCACGCGACATTATCGCCCCCGTGGCGAAGGCGCCGGAGGAACACCAGCGGTGAGCACCGATTTCACGTCCGCGATGACCGATAAGGCGTACGCGGCCGGATGGGCTCTGGTGCGCGGACTTCCGGAGGGCGCGGCGCGCCGCGGTTTCGATACCGGAGCCGATGTGGCCGCCCGCCGGATGAATCGGAAGGCGCACGCCGGACATCCGAATCAGTTGCGGCGCAACCTCGCCCGGGTGATCGGCACGACGCCCGAGCAGGTGCCCGATGATCTGGTCCGCGCTGCCATGCGTTCCTACGCCCGGTACTGGCGCGAGGCGTTCCGGCTGCCGACCATGGACCACGCCGGAATGGTGAAGTCCGGCCAGCTGTTCGTCGACCAGGTGGAGCACCTGGAGGCCGCACTGGCCGCAGGTCGCGGCGCGGTGCTGGTGCTGCCGCATTCCGGCAACTGGGATATGGCCGGCGTATGGCTGGTGCAGAACCACGGCACCTTCTCCACCGTCGCCGAACGGCTGCAACCGGAATCGCTGTTCGAGCGCTTCGTCGAATATCGGGAAAGCCTCGGCTTCGAGGTTTTTCCGCTCACCGGCGCCGAGCAGCCGCCGTTCCCGCTGCTGGCGGAACGTCTGCGGCAGAACCGCGTGGTGTGTCTGATGGGTGAGCGCGACCTCACCGGAAAAGGCGTGCCCGTCGACTTCTTCGGCGAACGCACCTGGATGCCCGCCGGTGCGGCGAAGCTGGCCATCGAGACCGGCGCGGCGCTGATTCCGGTGCACTGCTGGAACACCGTCGACGCGCAGGGCCGCGAAGGCTGGGGCTTCAAGACGGAAGCGGCGCTGGATGTTTCGGGCGGCGCGGCCGCCGCGACCCAGCTGGTGGCGGACCGCTTCGCGGCCAATATCGCCGCCCATCCCGCCGACTGGCACATGCTGCAACCGCTGTGGGAAAGTGATTTGTCGCAGTCGCGGCTGGACCGCATCGCGGCGGCGCAGCAGACTGTGACAAAGGATCAAGTGGGGATTCGGGAGCCCAGCACAGCCGAAGGCGTTGGTGGACACAGCGCCAACGGCGTCGACGGGCACAGGGGAGACGCAGCACTATGAGAATCGGCATGGTCTGCCCGTACTCGTTCGATGTGCCGGGTGGAGTGCAGTCGCATGTCGTGGAACTGGCGCAGGTACTGCTCGAACGCGGTCACAAGGTGAGCGTGCTCGCGCCCGCCGCCGACGACACACCGCTGCCGGACTATGTGGTGTCGGCCGGTAAAGCGGTCGCCATTCCCTATAACGGGTCTGTCGCGCGACTGTCCTTCGGCCCCACCGCCTACACCCGCATCCGCCGGTGGATCGGCGACAACGATTTCGACGTGCTGCACATTCACGAGCCGAACGCCCCCAGCCTGTCGATGCTGGCCTTGAAGATCGCCGAAGGCCCGATCGTCGCGACCTTCCACACCTCGACCACGAAGTCGCTGGTGCTCAGTACTTTTCAAGGCGTGCTGCGGCCGTACCACGAGAAGATCAGCGGGCGGATCGCCGTCTCCGAGCTGGCGCGGCGCTGGCAGGTGGAGGCGCTCGGCGGGGATGCCGTCGAAATCCCCAATGGCGTGGACGTTCCGGCCTTCGCGCACGCCCCGCTGCTGGAGGGCTATCCGCGCGCGGGCGGAACCGTGCTGTTCCTCGGCCGCTACGACGAGCCGCGCAAGGGTATGGACGTGCTGCTGGGCGCACTGCCCGGACTGGTCCGCCGCCATCCCGATATCGAGGTGCTGATCGTGGGCCGCGGCGATGAGGAGCGGCTGCGCCGCGAAGCCGGTGAAAACGCCTCGCACCTGCGCTTTCTCGGGCAGGTCTCGGATGCGGAGAAGGCCTCGGCCATGCGCAGCGCCGATGTGTACTGCGCGCCCAATCTCGGCGGCGAAAGTTTCGGCATCGTGCTGGTGGAGGCCATGGCCGCCGGAACCGCCGTGGTCGCCAGCGATCTGGACGCCTTCCGCCGGGTGCTGCGCGACGGCACCGCGGGCATGCTGGTGCCGGTCGGCGATTCGGATCTGCTGGCCGCGGCGCTCGATGAGGTGCTCACCGATTCCGATCGCCGCGCGGAACTCATCCGCACCGCGAATCAGGTTGTCGGCGAATACGATTGGCCCGTCGTGGCCGAGCAGATCCTACGCGTCTACGAAACCGTCACTGTGGGCGATACCCGCGTCAGGACCGCTGGATGATCACTTTCTCCGCGACCACGATTCTGGTTCTCGCCTTAATCGCGGCGCTTGTCATCACCCTGGGCGTCTGGGCCTACACCACCGCCAATCGCCTCGACCGGCTGCATGTGCGCAGCGATCAGGCGCGGAATGCCTTGAGCGCCGCGCTCGATCGGCGCGCGGTGGTGGCGCGGACGGTGGCCACCGTACTGGGCGTCGATGCCGAGCCCGAACGCGCTGACCAGGCCCGGCACCTCGCCGCATTGGCTGGGCGCGCCGAGCGCACCGACTGGCGTGATCGGGAAACGGTCGAGAACCAGCTGGCCGGAGCGCTTTCGGCCGTCGAGATCTCGCAATTGCCGCCGCAGTTGGTGGCCGAGCTCGCCGATGCCGAGGCCAGGGTCTTGATTGCCAGGCGTTTTCACAATGACGCGGTGCGCGACACGCTGGCGCTGCGCACCCGCCGGTCGGTCCGCCTGCTGCACCTGGGCGGAACCGCGCCGCTGCCCACGTATTTCGAGATCGCCGAACGCGTGACGGCCGCCGCCTCGACCGGTTTGGAGGTCGACACCGTGCGGACCTCCGCGCGGGTGCTGCTGCTGGACGAGGACAATCGGGTACTGCTGCTGCGCGGCCGCGATCCGAAAGTCCCCGATGTCGAATTCTGGTTCACCATTGGCGGCGGTGTCGATCCCGGTGAAACCTTGCGTGAGGCCGCAATTCGCGAGCTATACGAAGAAACCGGTTATCCCGCCGACTCTTCCGCACTACACGGTCCGCTCTGGCGTCGTGTCGCGGTATTCCCGTTCAATGGCGAACTGATTCGTTCCGAAGAACTCTTCTTTGTCCTTCGGGCTAAAAACTTCGAACCCAATCCGGCAAAATTGGATTTCGTCGAACGGCGGTCTATCACCGGTAGTAAATGGTGTCATGCCGGGGATATCGCAGCACTGGACCGGTCGGGTGAAACGGTATATCCCTACCACCTGGACGAGCTGCTGGAGGAAGCCATCGCCGCAGCTGACGGCCATGCCGACCCAGAGGTCCGCTCGATTCGCTGAATGTCCTGAAACGCCGAACGCCACCTTGGATGACGGTAGTCATCTTCGGTGGCGTTCGAACTCCGGAGAAAGGGCTCCGATTATATTCGAGCCCTCATGCGCTGTCCTGGTCAGATGAAGAATCCCAGTGTGGCGAGGAATGCTGTGGCGGCGATCCAAGCGGCGCCGCCGAGGGTGGCAAGTCCAAGTCCTAGCAACATGATTTCTTTCCTTTCGTCCTTCCGCGGTTTGCGGATGTACACGGTTAATCTCACGCAAACCGTGATGCGTTTCACCTTTTTCGACACAAAATCAAAATAGGTGTGTGACCGGCCGCCGTTCTCGCAGTCCGGTGGCTGGGATCGGACCCCGAAAGCGCGGGGCCGCTCGTACCGTCGGCGCTACCGTGGGCCGTTCAACAACAGCTATGCGATAGGGACGTCCGAAATGAAGCTGATGTACGCGCTGTGGGGAGCCGATCTGGACGAGCGGCTGCATGCCGCGGAGCTGCGGCACCGACTGGCGGATATCGGGGCCACGGAGTGGCAGGTGAACGTCCGTGACGCGGAAGTGGCCGCGGCCCAGGTCCGGCACAGCACCTATGACGAGCCGATCGCCGCCATCGTGAGCGTGCGCACCGGCGGCGGGCACGAGGCCGTCACGGCCGCCCTGACCACCGTGGCCACCGAGGTGAACGGCTGGATCGTCGACGAGCGGGCGCCGATCGTGCCGCCACCGGTCGAGAACGGGGTGCGCACTCCGGCGCTGGCGAACTTCGCCCTGCTGCGCATCCCCGCCGAGCTGACCCGCGAGGAATGGCTGCACCGCTGGCACGACCTGCACACGCCGGTGGCCATCGAAACCCAGGACACCTTCGGCTATGTCCAGAACACCGTCCTGGAACCGGTGACGGAGGGCAGGCGCGTCGACGCGCTCGTCGAGGAGCTGTTCCCCATGGCAGCCATGACCAGTGCCCACGCCTTCTACGGCGCGGGTGACGACGACGCCGAACTCCAGCGCCGCGTGACCCGCATGATGGAGAGCGTCGTCAGCTTCGGCGCCCACCTGGATCTGGACCTCGTCCCCACCAGCCGGTACGTATACAAACTCTGACGCCCGGCCGGAAGAAAAGAAGGCTCGCTACGACCACGGAGTGTGGTGGTAGCGAGCCTTTCTCGTCCTTCGGGGGCCGGACCGGTGTCAGCGGCCGAGCTTGTCCTTGACCGCCTTGACGGCGCCGCCCACGGCGTCCTTCACCTCGTCGACGGCCTTCTCCAGGCCCGATTCGATCTGATCGGCCTTGCCTTCGGCGCGCAGATCGTCGTCACCGGTGATCTTGCCGGCGGCCTCCTTGGCCTTGCCGCCGACTTCCTGCGCCTTCTGGTCGATCTTGTCGTTGAGAGACATTTCGAATCCTCCGTATCGGTGGTCGAACTTTGTCGTACTCGGACAGGACACTCCGGCCAGCCTACTGTCACGCGGCAACCGATGAGACAACGATCACTGATACAGCTGCGTGACGATCCGCGACGGCGGGTGTCTATCTGTCGTAAGCGATGAGGAGGTGCTGTGACCGTGCCAGAGGCAGCACTCGAGGTGGAGTCGGACGATGCGACCCTGGCCGCTCGGGTGCGAGACGGTGATGTCCGAGCCTATGAGCAGCTAGTCGTCCGCTATCAGGGGCAGATGTTCCGGCTGGCGTCGCGGATCCTCGCGGATCGGGCCGAGGCGGAGGACATCGTGCAGGAGGTCTTCCTGACCGCCTGGCGGCGCATCGGCCAATTGCAGGACGATGGCGCCTTCGCGGGCTGGCTCTACCGCATGACCACCAACCGCTGCCTGAATCTGCTGCGGTCCCGGCAACTTCCGGCCGACGTCGATCCCGACGCCACCGAATCGCCGCGCACCGACACCCAGCCCGAGCACGCGGTGCAGGTCAGCAGTCAGCTCGAGGCGCTGACCGTGGCGCTGCAGCAGCTCACCCCGGAACAGCGGGCCTGCTGGCTACTGCGTGAGGTACACGGCCGGTCCTATGAGGAAATCGGCGAGATCGTCGGCGCGAACGCCACCGCGGTACGCGGTCGCATCGCGCGGGCCCGAGCACAATTGGCGGAGGTGATGAAGCCATGGCGGTGACCGACACCGAGCAGGAGGACTATCTCCTGCCCTGCGGCCGTGGCCTGGAACGCGTGTGGGAACGCCTCGACACCGTGCAGAACGGTGGCGGGGACGCGCACGAGGCCAGTTGTGTGCACTGCCGGACGGCCCGCGACAGCCTGCTGGGCCTGCGCACCGCGACCCAGGAGCTGATCGACGAACCCGATCCGCCGCCCTCGGATCTGGTGGAGCGCATCATGTCCGCGGTGCGCGCGGAATTGCGGCGCGGCCAAGCTCTCGGCCTGCCGACCCCGCATGCCGGTGTGGTCGCGGTGAGCGAGCAGGCCGCCGCGGTGGTGCTGCGCTTCGCCGCCGACAGCGTGCCCGGGGTACGGGCGCGGCGCTGCCGGATCAGCAATGTCGGCATCGGCCCGGAAGGCGAGACCGTCGTGCATATTTCGATGACCATCGCGGTGCACGTCAACGGTGACGGCGTCCAGGGCTTGGTGCCGAAGGTCCGGGAGCGGGTCACGGCCGCCGCGTCCGCCCGCACGGGCCTGCTGGTCGGGCGGCTGGATATCGCGATCGTGGATGTCTATCAGGAGGGCGGCCGGTGAGCGCTGCGGCTACCCGGTCCGAACTCGTGGTCGCGGATGCGGTGGTGGCGGGTGTCGCCGCCCGGGCCGCGGTCGCGGTGCCGGGTGTGGTCCGGGTCGAACCGGGACTGCGCGGCCTGGTCGCCGAATTGACCCGGGCCGGACGGCAATTGTGGACCGGATTCGAGACCGCCCCCACCGACGGTGTGCGCGTGCTGCGCGATGACGGCGTGCTCGCGGTGCAGCTGGAGATCGCCATCGGTCCGGAACGTCATGCCGGTGTGGTCGCGACCGCGGTGCAGCACGGGGTGATCCGGACCGTGCGCGAGCAGACCGGTGTGCGCATCGACGAGGTGTCGGTGCTGGTTGTCGATATCGAACCGGAGGCGCGGTGAAGGACACGGGGGAGCTGACCGACAAGATCGCCGAGGCGGTCTCGGCATTGACCGGTCTGCGATTGGAATCCTCGATCAAGGACGGTGTGCGCCTGCCCTGGCCGAGCCGGTCCACCGCGATCGATCTGGGCAACGGTGTTGTCGAAATCCGCGCCGTCGCAACCACTTTGCCGCTGCCGCCGCTGCTGGAGAGGGTGGCGGCCGCGGTCGAGCCACTGCTGGTGGACACCCGCTGGGCCGGGGCGACCGTGCGCCTGATCGTGACCCAGCTCGAGGCCGCCGCATTCGGGGCGGGTCCGTGACCTGTGTCACGCCGCCGTGACAGGCGGCCGCATGCCGGGTCCCACCAGTGCAGTTTCGTTTCATCCGTTCCGACGCAAGGGAATCAGGAGGCAGACATGACCGCTACCGCGACCGATAAGCCGAAGGCCGAGACCACCACCGGGAAGGCTCCGGCCAACTCGTCCAGCGCTCTGCAGAGTGAACAGGGCACGACCACCATCGCCGATATCGTGGTGCAGAAGGTCGCGGGCCTGGCCGCCCGCAATGTGCGCGGTGTGCACGATCTCGGCGGCGGCACGGCCCGCGCGTTCGGCGCCATCCGCGACCGCATCCCCGGCGCTTCCGCCAGTGTGGGACAGGGTGTTTCGGTGGAGGTGGGCGAGACCCAGGCGGCGGTCGATCTGGAGATCGTCGTCGAATACGGGGTCGCCATCGCCGAATTGGCGCATTCCATCCGCCGCAATGTGATCTCCGCGATCGAGCAGATGACCGGACTCGAGGTCGTCGAGGTCAATATCAATGTCAATGACGTCTACATCCCCGAGGACGATGACACCCCCGCCTCGGGAGCCACTCGCGTCCAGTAAGTCGCCCGCCTCGTAGAGGGAGTCGCAGATGAACGCCACACCGATCTGCCTGGCCGTCGGTCTCGCGCTCGGATTCGCCGCTGCCTTCGGCGGATTCGGCGCCTTCGCCATCGTCCTGGTGTTCGCCGCGCTGGGCCTGGTCGCCGGGCGCTGGCTGGACGGCGAGATCGACCTGTCCGGATTATTGCGCTCGGCCCGGGACCGGGGCCGGCGATGACCACCGCCGTCGTACTCGAACCCGCGGGACGGACGACGGTGAGTAAGCGTGCCGTGGAACGCATTGCGGCGCGCGCCGCCCGCGAGGTCGACGGCGTCGTGGACGGGGTCACGGTGGATGCCAGTGTGTCCGGTGATTCCGCCGTGCTGCGCATGCGGGTGCCGATCCGGTATCCGCTGCCGGTGATTCGGATCGCCGAGCAGTGCCGGACCCATGTGATTCGCCGGACCGGTGAGCTCACCGGGCTCACGGTGACGGGTCTGGATATCGCGATCGCCGCCATGGTCGTCGAATCCGCCTCGGCGGCAGCCGATTCCGGGCGGAGGGTGCGGTGATCCGCCGGCCGCGCCGGGTCGGCCCGGCCGTGGTGGTGGCGCTGGTGCTGCTCGCACTGTGCGTCGTCACGGCGGTCTCGCTGATCGGGCGGCTGCTGGGCAGATCGGAAGTGGTGTCCTACTACTCGGTCGCGCACCGATTGCACGACACCCGATGGAGTGACGGGCTGGTGCTCGGCGTGGGCGTGGCCGCCGCGGTGGCGGGTGCGCTCCTGCTCGCGCTGGCGCTGCTGCCGGGACGGCCGGTGGTGATGGCGCTCGACGAGATCGACGGCAGCTCCGCCGGAGTGTCGCGGCGTAGTCTGCGTGCCGCCCTGCGACGTGCGGCCGATGCCGTGCACGGTGTGGATTCGGCCCGAGTTCGCTTGGGGAACAAGAAGATTCTGGTGTCGGCGCGTACCGGGCGCGCCGGCTCGAACGAGGTGGACGGCGCGGTGCGGGATGCGGTGGCTGGCATGCTGGAGCGCATTGCCCCGGCTCGACCGGCGACCGTTCGTACCCGGCTGCGATCGACCGGCAAAGGGGAGAATCGATGACGTCGATCAATCGTCCGGCCCGGCTCAACCGGGCACTGCTCGGACTGCTGGGCCTGGTGCTGCTGGCGGCGGGCGGGTACGCGATCGCCGCCAATCGCGGCCGCCTCGGCTGGCTGGATTCGCATGGGACACTCGCCCCGGGCACCGCCGCACCGCCGCGCTGGGTGCTGATGGTCATTGTGGCCGGGGCCATTGTGATCGGATTGCTGTGTCTGCGTTGGCTACTCGCGCAGGTGTTCCGATTGCCGCGTTCGGTGGAATGGGACCTGTCCGACGGAGAGTCTTCCGGGGCAACGGTATTGGCGTCGTCGGTCGCCGCCGATGCGGTGGCGGCCGATATCGAGAGTTATGCCGACGCCCGGTCGGTGTCGGCGTTCCTGTCGGGTCCGGGGCGGGCGCCGGAACTGCATCTCATTGTCACGGCCGAGCCCGGTGCGGATATCACCGCGCTGCGCCGCCGGATTCTCGGCGAGGCGGTGGCCCGGCTGCGGGAGGCGCTCGGGGTCGGGGTCGTTCCGGTCACCATGGAATTGCGATTCGCCGACAGCGCCGCCCGCGTGCGCTGACCTGGCAGCACCGGTTTATTCCCTGGGTCGAGCGGGCGGCCGGGCGTTAGTCTCGGGTGCAGTGACCGAGACGAGGGATCGAAAAAGCCACTATGACAACGCAAACCGCAGGCGCCCAGCCGCCCGCCGATGACCGGTACGACGAGTTTCTGGCCGGTGTGCGGCGGGTGTTCGGGGAGTCGATCACCGAGGGCGCCGCGTTGTTCAGTGTCCGCGGCGACGGTTTGTTCGAGGTATTCCTCCAAGCCCTCTCCCCGGAGCTCGCCGCTGAAAACAGTTGCGGCACCTGCCGGACCTTCGTGCGCCGCTATGGCGGACTGGTGACCGTCGGCCCGGACGGGAAGACGAAATCCGTGCTGTGGTCGGCGAATACCGCGCCGCCGGAGTACGCGCGGGCGGTGGCGGCACTGGCCGCGCAGGTGGAGAACGCGCCCATCACCTCGGTGTTCCGCTCGAGTGCGGCACAGTGGGGAGATCCGGAACGCGGCTCGTGGACTCATCTCGCGGTCACTCCGCCCGAGCGTCTGGTGCATACGCCCTCGGCGCTGGCGACGACCTCGCAGTATGTCGCCGCGAAGAATGCCGATCGGGGAACACTCGAGCGTGCCCTCGCCGAGTTTCCGTCAGGCGTCGTGAAAAAGGCGGTGGCCCTGCTGCGTACCGAGCAGCTCTACCGTTCGGACGCGATCCTCGGCGCCGGCGCCTGGCTGTCGGAATTGCACAAGCAGCTCGACTCGGTGCGCGGAAAAGGCGATACCGCGCAGCGCCGCCGCGACAATCTCCTCTGGCTGGCCGCCGCGACCGCACCGGCGGGCTACTGCCACGTCAAGAGCGGCATGATCGGCACCCTGCTGACCGATCTCGCCGACGATCTGCCCTTCGACAGCGTCAAGCGGCGCTTCGCGGAGAAGATGCATCCGCTGCAGTACCGCCGCCCCACCGCGGAACCGACGGCGGCGATGATCGCGCGCGCCGAGCGGGTCATCGGCGAGTTGCGGGCGGCCGGTGCGCTGGAGCGCCGCTTCGCGAAGCTGGCCGATGTCCGTCCCCTGTGGTCGCGGGCCGTGGACGCGCCACGGGCGGAGGGTGTTTTCGGGCACCTCGTCCCGGCCCGGAAGGACAGGGCCGCAACCGATCTCGGCGCTGATCCGGTCGTGATCACCTGGGAGAAGTTCGCGCGCACCGTACTTCCGGA
This sequence comes from Nocardia sp. NBC_01327, assembly GCF_035958815.1. Classification (NCBI taxonomy): domain Bacteria; kingdom Bacillati; phylum Actinomycetota; class Actinomycetes; order Mycobacteriales; family Nocardiaceae; genus Nocardia; species Nocardia sp. NBC_01327. Next base: position 3,689,702 of record NZ_CP108383.1, read on the forward strand.
CGCGGAGCGCCTCGAATTCGAGGTGCCGCAGGCGGCCACCAGCTACGGGGCCATGGTGACCGCGGCCAATCCCGACGCGCCCCCGATCGTGCAGTGGGATGCTCCGGGCAATCGGAATCCGGTGACCTGGTACGTCTATGTCAACGGTTCTCCTGCGTCGCAGTGGGGTCTGCGGCCGGGGGAGTTCCGGGATGTGACGGTCGTGGTCCCGCATCCGGCGACCTGGCATGTCGAGGTCGATCGCACCGGACGCGAGCAGGCCGTGCTCTTCGCCCTCGCGGGTGCGACGGATACCTCCTACAAGGAGGGCGCGGGCTTCTTTCCGGAGTTCCTGCGCAGCGATCTGCACGAGATCCGCAAAACGCTCGAGGCGTATGCGAAGGATGCCGTTGTCGCGGGCAAGGACGAAGCGGAGGTGTGCGGGCTGCTGCTGTCCAAAGGCGGCAAGGTCGGGCACACCTTCCGGGTCACCACGGGCGGTGTTCGGGTGCGCTACACCCTCGACCGCTGGGATTGAGTCGGGTTTGGGGCGGGCCCGCCGGGGCAATGCTTGATCGGGATGTGGCGGGTCCGCATCTCGGTTAGGGTCGATTCGGTTTGCCGCATACGAGATGCGGCCGACCGTGTGTGGAAGGTGAACTGATTCGTGTCTTATCTGCTCTACGACTTCCTGATGCCGTACCTGGGTCCTTCGGCGGCCGAATACTGGGCGACGGTGTTCGTGATCAACCCGCTGGGCACCACGAACCCGTGAGGTAGTCCGGGCCCCTCAGCCCCGCGGCGAGTGTCCGAGCAGTACCTGCCCGGTGAAGCGGGTCTGCTTGGCGCGCGGGAGCGGGTGGAACAGACATCCGTGCATATCGCGGTACCACAGTTCGAGCGGGCAACCGCGGGAATAGCCTGCGCCGCCGACGGTTTCGATGGCCAGCCGCACGGTGGCGATGAGCGCGTCGGCAGCCACGGTCTTCCGGCTGAGGGTGCGCGCGGCGTGCTCGTCGGTATTGGCGAAGTGCAGATTGTCCGAGGCGGTGAACATGGCGTCGATCAGATCGACGGCCGTGGTGTAGGAGTTCATCATTTCCCCGGCCAGGCTCACGGTGTGCGCTTCGCCGCGACCGGCCATCAGCTCGGTCGTCAATTCCACTGCGCGGTCGGCGATTCCGAGGTAGGCCGCCATCACCAGCGGCATGGCCGCGCCCGCCACGATATTGAGAATCGGCGGCCAGACGCCCGCCGGGCGGATCAGCGAGACCGCGGCATCGGGGACGAAGGCTTCGTCGAACACCACGGTGTGTGACCCGCTGGCGCGCAAACCCAGGGTGTCCCAAGTCTTTTCGATGCGCACGCCGGGGGCGGTGAGCGGCACGGCGAAGTGCAGCACCTGCGGTCCCTCGGGGGCGTCGTCCCAGCGAATGCTGCTGACCGCCACCGTCCCGGCTTCGCATCCGCTCGCCGGGGCCTTACGCGCGCTGACCCGGTAACCGCCCTCGACCCGGACCGCACTGCCATTGGAATCCACCCAGTCCGAAGCCCCGGTGCTGACCAGAATCGCGCCCGCCGTGACCTTTTCGAACATCGGCCGGGCGTCGATGCCGTGCCGGTGCCGCCACACCTGGGCGGCGACCAGATGCGAATGCATGGCGAAGGCGACCGCGGTGGCCGGATCGTGCCTGCCCAATTCCCGCAGTATGTCGCCCATCTGGCGGTGGGTGGCCCCGCCGCCGCCGAATTCGGCGGGTACCAGTGCCCGGCTCAGCCCCGAGGAGCGCAGCAGGTCGTAGGCGGCGAGGGACAGTTCGCCGGTGCGGTCGCGATCGGCGACACCGTCGCGCAGGTTGTCGCCTACCGCGGTGGCGGCCGCGAGCCACTCGGAGCTGGTGGTTTCGGGAAGAGTCGATGTCATGTTGTCGAAATTAGGGATTCTCGCGATAACCGAATAGTCCAGAAAATGGACTCGTCCGGACGGCAAAGAGGTGATTCGTGGGTACCGCGACCGCAGGCTACGGCCAGTACTGCCCGATTTCGCGGGCGCTCGACCTGCTGGGGGAGCGCTGGTCGCTGCTCATTCTGCGTGATTTGCTCACCGGCACTTCGCGATTCAACGATCTGGCACGCGGTCTGCCCGGACTCTCGCGCAGCCTGCTCGCGCGCCGCCTGCGCCGGTTCGAGCGGGCCGGTCTGGTGGAGCGGACCGCCGACGGCGGGTATGTGCTCAGTGCTGCCGGGTATGAGCTGGAGCCGATTCTCTTCGGTCTGGGCGCCTGGGGTGCGCGCTGGACCTTCGGTGCGCCGGAGCCCGCGGAGCTGGATGCGCAGCTGCTGGTCTGGTGGATGCACACCCGGCTGGACACCTCCGGATTCCCGGGCAAACGGCATGTGCTCGGCGTGCTGTTCACCGATGATCCGCGCCGATACTGGATCGTGGTGGAGTCCGGTATCGCGTCGGTATGCGATTCCGATCCGGGTTTTCCGGTCGATGTGACCATTACGTCGGATGTGAGCTCGCTGTATCAGGTGTGGCTGGGCCGGGTGCCGATGCTGCACGCCATGCGCGCCGGTCGGCTCGAATTCGTGGGCCCAGCTGCGCTGACCCGCCGGATGAGCACGGTGCTGCGGCTGTCTCCCGTTGCGGCGAGATAGCCGTCCGGTGTGATCTGGCTTACCGGCCCGGAGCGGCTTGCAGTCCAGTGGTGTCCGACTGGCTATCAAGTGGCCTGATCGGTGCTCGTAGACTCAGGGTGTTCGAGTCCGAGCGATCGATTGGCCCACATGACACAGGAGTTTGCCGTGACCACGCCCGACACCACACCCGCCATCGGCACCGCCCGCGTGAAGCGCGGCATGGCCGAGATGCTGAAGGGCGGTGTGATCATGGATGTTGTCAATGCGGAGCAGGCCAAGATCGCCGAAGATGCCGGCGCCGTCGCCGTCATGGCCCTCGAGCGTGTCCCCGCCGACATTCGCGCCCAGGGTGGCGTTTCCCGCATGTCCGATCCGGACATGATCGACGGCATCATCGCCGCCGTCTCCATCCCGGTCATGGCCAAGGCTCGTATCGGCCACTTCGTGGAGGCGCAGATCCTGCAGTCCCTCGGCGTCGACTACATCGACGAGTCCGAGGTGCTGACCCCCGCCGATTACGCCAACCACATCGACAAGTGGAACTTCACCGCCCCCTTCGTCTGTGGCGCCACCAATCTGGGTGAGGCCCTGCGCCGTATCACCGAGGGCGCGGCCATGATCCGCTCCAAGGGTGAGGCCGGCACCGGCGATGTCTCCAATGCCACCACCCACATGCGCAAGATCCGCGGCGAGCTGCGCCGCCTGAGCACCCTGGCCGAGGACGAGCTGTTCGTCGCCGCCAAGGAGCTGCAGGCCCCGTACGAGCTGGTCCGCGAGGTCGCCGAGACCGGCAAGCTGCCGGTTGTGCTCTTCACCGCCGGTGGCATCGCCACCCCGGCCGACGCCGCCATGATGATGCAGCTGGGCGCCGAGGGCGTCTTCGTCGGCTCCGGCATCTTCAAGTCCGGCAACCCGGCGCAGCGCGCCGCCGCCATCGTGAAGGCCACCACCTTCTTCGACGACCCGGATGTGCTGGCGAAGGTGTCGCGCGGCCTGGGTGAGGCCATGGTCGGCATCAATGTCGAGGAGATCCCGGAGCCGCACCGTCTCGCCGAGCGCGGCTGGTAATCGCCTCGCGGCATATCGCAGACTTGCGCCGCCGGAGAGCCTGAAAAGGGCTCTCCGGCGGCGTTTTTCACTGGAGGACTCGGGGCGGAAGTCGAAGATCAGATCAATGTTTCGGGGAAGTTGCTGTGACCGCTCGCCGTCAAGTGCCGGATACGCGAGGCGCGGAACTGGCGCAGGTCCGGTCGTACCCCTGTTTGCCTGCGCGCATGGGCTCCAGCAAACTCTCGCTGATTTACCAGGATTGTACTGCCGCAAATTTACTACCTGCTGACTTCTGGCTAGTGTTCGGCACAATCGCACGGCACGCTGTTGCCGCGAAGCCTTCTGGCAAGGAGTCCGCATGCTGGAAATCGACCAGTTCACCTATGGTTGGTTGACCCCCGTGCTCGCCTATCTCATGTCCGTCCTCGGCTCGTTGCTGGCGCTGCGCTGCATGGTGCGGGCGCGCGGTCAGGTGGGGCGGGGCGGCAACGGGTGGATCGCGACGGGGGCGATAGCGCTGGGCGGCACCGGGATCTGGGTCATGCATTTCATTGCGATGCTTGGCTTTTCGGTGCAGGATGCGACGATTCGGTACAACGTGCCGATTACCGTCTTCAGCGCCCTTATCGCGATGGGCGTTGTGTGGCTGGGGCTTTCGATCGTGGTGCACCGGCACGGCGGGGAGTTGTTCGCACTGGTCATCGGCGGGGCGATCACCGGGCTCGGGGTCGCCGGTATGCACTACGCCGGGATGTACGCCATGAAAACCGATGCGACAGTGCAGTACGACCCGTGGGTGGTCCTGCTGTCGCTGGTGATCGCCATTGTCGCGGCGACGGCGGCGCTCTGGTTCGCCCTGCATGTGCACGGCATACTCGCCACCATCGGTGCGGCGCTGATCATGGGAATCGCGGTGTGCGGCATGCACTACACGGGCATGTTCGCCATGCACGCCCATGTCGCCGAGCATATGCACGCGCCGGCCGGGGCGCAGGCGAACCAGCTGCTGACCCCGCTCATCGTCGGCGTCAGCATGGTCACCATGCTCATGCTGTTCCAGGTCGGCATCACCGATATCGACGAGCCCGATCTCAGCCGCATTCGTGGTCAGTACGCCAGCAGGTTCTGGCCCAGTGAGGGCGATGCTGTGCACCAGAAGTTCGATCCGGACGACTTCCCCACCGAGACGTTCAAACCGCACCACCGCGAGTATTGAACCGCTTGGCGTGGAAGTGATTTCGCCCGATTACAGCGGTATGAGGGCGCGGAGGTAGCGGTGTCGGTAGCGGCGCTGGGCAACAAGAAGCAGTGGGAACAATGCCCGCCAGACTCCGGTGGGGGAGGGGCGGGTCAGCGAACGAATGGTGAGTGCGACCGTCCCATCGGGGCTGCGGTGGACGATGAACGCCTCTTCCCCCGAGACCGGATGGCCCACCAGCGTGCCGTAGGCGAACCCGCGGCGGATCAAGGTGTCCACCACGGCGACAACGCGCACCGGCTCGTGAATGGCGAACGGCCCGAACGAGGCAGTGATCCGATACTCTGCCCCGGCGGTCACGCGTAAATCAGCCCCCGATTGCGGATCTACCCGAAACCCGCTGCGCCGCTTGATCTCCCAGCTCATCACCGCCTCGGAAGCGCGCCGCCAGTCGACCTCCCCATGCCCGACGACAACTGTCCTCTCGTACCCGCGATACCCCGAACCGCCCCCAGCCCAGTCGACATCCCTCGGACACGTCGAGCCCACCGGTCCGTAGTTGAACCCACTACCACCGCTTTCCGATCCGTTCCGCACCATGACGCGCTCCCGTCGGGGTGTCCAGCCTTCCTCCGTCAGGCTATCGACGCGGGGGCGCACAGGTGAAGCGGTACAGTTCCACCGCCTCGAGACCACACTTCGGCCACCGTGACCAGTGGTGGCCGGTAGCCAGGAAGGGACGGCATCGTGAGGATCTACATCACCAGCGTTTTCGTCGATGACCAGCAGAAAGCCCTCGACTTCTACACCGGGGTACTGGGTTTCACCACGAAGCACGACATCCCGCTGGGCGAAGCCCGGTGGTTGACGGTCGTCTCACCGGAAGACCCCGAAGGCGCGGAACTCCTGCTGGAGCCTGATGGCCACCCCGCGGTGAAGCCCTACAAGACCGGTCTGCTCGCCGACGGCATTCCGGCCGCGTCATTCCAGGTCGCCGATGTGCGGGCCGAGTACGACCGGCTGCGTGACCGGGGAGTCACCTTCACACAGGAACCGATCGCGGCGGGCCCGGTGACCATCGCCGTATTCGCCGACACCTGCGGAAATCTCATCCAGATCGTCACCCCGGCCTGAGCGGTCAAAGATCGCGCCCTGACTGCATTTTTTGCCGCTCTGGAACGGTTTTTGACCGCTCAGGCCGGATGCCCGTCCAGTCAGGGCTGGGTGACCGGACATGGTCCCGGCCGCACCGATGAATTTCGGGTGGATCCGTCGTCGATACCTCTGGATACGCCGACCGACAGGAGTCCAGGCATGACGAAGCCCTTCAGATTCGGGGTCGTTGCCCCGCTCAGAACCGACCTGCCGACATGGCGAGAGCGTGTGCGCCGCATTGCCGACAGCGGATACTCGACGCTGCTGGTGCCCGATTTCCCGCAGGCGCAACCGTCGCCCGCCCCCATGCTGGCGACCGCCGCAGCCCTCGCCCCCGACCTGCGCGTGGGCGTCTGGGTGTACGCCTCTCCGCTCCGACCGGCGTGGATGACGGCGTGGGAAGCGCACTCGCTGTCCCTGGTGACCGAGGGTCGTTTCGAGTTCGGAATCGGCACCGGCAGGCCCGGAATCGAGGACGAACTGCGCGACCGGGGACTACCCGCGGTCCCTCCGGGCGAGCGGTTGACCCAGGTCCGCGAGACCATCGCCACCCTGCGAGACCTCGACGGCCCCGACCTCCGCACCCCCGTCGTCATGGCCGTCCGCGGCCCCAAAGCCCGCGCACTGGCAGCCGAACTCGCAGACACAGTCAACTTCGCCCTGCAACCCCACGAGACCCGCGCCGACGTCACCCGCCTGGCCCACGAGGTCCGCGCACTCGGAGACGTCGAGCTCGCCCTGCACGTCCCGATCATCGGCAACTCGGTCGCACCCTTCATGGCCTCCCCCGACACCAACCCCGCCGCCCTCCCCCCAGACTCGTTCGCGATGCTCCCGGACGACCCCGCCGCCGCCATCGAAGAAATCCACCGCCGCCGAGAGGAAACCGGCTTCTCCTACTACGTATTCGGCGCCGACTTCGCAGAAACCCTCGCCCCAGTCGTAGCCGAACTCGCCGGCAAGTAGCCGGGACGCCGAGCCACTCCGCAGCCGTTTTCTGGGCGTCGATCAGGGCTGGGTTTCTGCCGAGCGTTCTGTGGCGTGCACGCCGATGACGTAGCGCCTGGTCCACCACAGCATCGGGCGCAACGCGAGGTTTCGCAGGGGGCCACCGTATTTGGCGTAGATCGCCCGGTCCACGTGCCGGATCACCGCGGGGTCGGTGATGTGCTCGAATGTCACCCGGTAGCGCGTATTTCCTTCCAGCAGTGCACCTTCCGGTGTACGCAGGGCTCGCTTGTACCACTTCGCCTCGGCGCGGCGCTGGCTGCGGACGTAGCCGACGCCGCCGACCACCACCGCCCCGACCGTTGTGGTGATCTCGCGTCCGTCCTTGGTGCGCGTTACGAGGTTGACCACCTCGGATTCGGCGAGGTAGTCGATCGATGTCCGCATAATGCCTCCTGTCACCGATGGTAAATGCCATTTACCAATGGTAAATGATGTTAACCTAAAGGGGATGAGCAGCGAGCGAAGGCCCAGTGGGAAGCATCACGGCGATCTCCGGCGAGTACTGGAGGAGACCGCTCTGGACCTCGTCGCAGAGCGCGGTGTGCACGGGTTCGCCCTGGCCGAGGTGTGCCGCCGCGCCGGTGTCAGCGTGGGCGCGCCGTACAAGCATTTCGCCGACCGGGAGGCACTTCTCGCGGCACTGGCCGCGCACAGCTTCCGCGAACAGCATCGCCGCTACGAGGCCGCCATCGCGACCGGTTCCGAGCCCGGCGAGCAACTCGCCGCCTTCGCGGCGGCGTACGTACGTTTCGCCGCGCAGGAGCGCACCCTGTTCGAGCTCGCTTTCACCGCCGGCCTGGACAAGAGTCGCTACCCCGAGCTGATGGATACGGGCACAGCGTTATTCGACATGCTGATGCCGATCGCGCGCACCATTGCCCCCGACGAGAACGACGCGTTCGACCTTCTCGTCCGTATCGCCGCTGCCGCTCACGGGTTGGCGCTGCTGACCGATCAGGGATTGGTTCGGCCCGGCCGCGATACATCGGAAGCCACCGAGGAGCAGGCCGCACGTTCAGCGCGGGCGCTCATCGATGAGGCTCGAACTGCGCACCCGAGGTAGTAATCCAGCGAGACAGGCGCTTGATCAGTCCTCACGCCGCTGACTCGAAGCGGCCGGGCGAGCTGAACGCACTGTTTTGCCGCACGCCGGTCAGGAGTAGTCGCGGAAGGTCATCAGGAAGCCTGCGACGCCGATGATGAACAGTGCGATCCAGGCGATTACCTGGAGGGCCAGCCAGGGGAGGTCGCGGACCCAGAGGCCGCTGATCATGACTGTGAGCAGCATCAGGACGCCGTAGAACGGGGTTCGCTGTGGATGCTGTCCCATAGTGCCTGGATACGCCTGTTTCGGGGTGGGCGCTATCGGTCCCGGTGAGGGCCCTGTGCGGTGGAGTCGCGCACGGCCGGGCGGTCGGGGTGGTCCCAGGCGATCAGGATGTCGGGGTCTTCGGATTCGTGTGCGCGGAGGGCTTCGATGGTGAAGGCGGCGTCGGGGCTGGTGTGGCGGCGGAGGGCGGGCTCGGACATGTGCAGGCTGAGGGTGAGGTCGAAGTCGAGGTTGCGGCCGAGCAGCATGGGGCCCGCGATGAGGAGCAGGGTGCCGGGGGCGGCGGTGTGGATGCGGGCTCTGGCGGAGCGGTCGGTCTGTTCGTTCCAGAGGGCAGGGAGCCAGCGGCCGTGCTGCCGGAGAGCTTGCAGGACTTCACGATCCAGTGCGGCGTAGTCGAACCAGGCTGTGCGATAGGTGTATTCGCCGGTGCGGTCGTACTCCAGGCGGACGGAGGCGGGGCGGACGAAATCGTGCAGGGCGATGACCTCGGCGGGCCGGCCGCCCGCGCGCAGGCGGCCGGCGACAGTGCGGGCGAAGGCCACCGGGTCGGCGGCGTCCGCACCGTCGACGGCGATCACCGCATTCCCGGGCAGGCCGATCGCGCGGTCGGCGACCAGCTCGGCCAGGGCGTCGGGGGAGATGGCGGTGAACCGGGGCACCCGTCCATCATGATCGACGGGCCGGGACAGGTGCGGAGGGGTCGGCGGTACTCGGTGTGGCGCGGGCGGGCACCGACATGATGGGGTCGGCGGTACCCGGTGTGGCGCGGGCGGGCACCGACATGAGCCGCAACCGCGTTCGCATCCGCTGCTGGTCGCGCTCCTCGAGGCGGAGCCGCTGGACGCGGGGTCGCATCGGGTGTCGGCGGTGATGGGGTCAGCGGTACTCGGCGAGGCGCGGGCGGGCACCGACATGATGGGGTCAGCGGTACTCGGCGAGGCGCGGGCGGACGCCGACCAGTACGAGGACGCTGATCAGCACCGCACCGCCGAGGGGAAGCCAGTTGTTCCAGCCCGCCAGCGCGGATTCGCTGTCGGCGACGGCGCTGTCGAATGCCCGCTGATTGATATCGATGGTGGCCACGAGCGCCTGATCGTAGGCGGCGAAGTGGTCGTTGGACGGTCCGGTGTCGAGGGTGATGGCGGCCCGCAGATCGGTGCGGTCCTGCGCACGCAGGGCACGGTCGTCGTGCTGATACGTCTGGTAGGCGGTCAAGGTGTTCTGCGCGGCCGTGCGCTCACCGCTGAAGGTGATGTTGCGCAGCTCTTTTCCAAGGAAGGAGTTCGCGCTCAGCGCCGTCTCCAAGCCCGCGCTGTTCGTGCTGAGCGCCTTGTCGAGCGCGGGCACGTAGTCGTCCAGCGTGTGCGCGGAGACCCCGGCCAGGCGCTGTGACTTGCCGTAGAACGCATCCTGATAGGCGGCGGCGCGCTCCGGGTCGAGCAGGAAGCGGCTCTCGTCGGCATTGGCATCGTAGGACAGGGCCCGCGCCTGGCGCAGCGCCAGCAGGGAGTCGAACGCATCCTTCTTGGCGGTCGTGAGCTGCTGTGCGGCAGTGGAATTCGCGGAGAATCCACCGATCACCAGTGCGGCGGCGACCACCGTGGTCAGGACCAGCGCCGGGTTGATCCGGCGGCGCAGGGTCACGCGCAGCAGGATCTGCAGGCCCAGCAGGGTGCCCAGGACCAGAATGCCGAGCGCGGCGATCCGCACTCGCGCCACCGTCGTGGTGTGCTCACTGTCGTTGTACGCGCTCTCCAGCACCCCGCTATTGGTGTCGGCGAGTTTCTGCGCCCGCGCCATCAGATCGGGAACCATTCCGGTGGCCGCGCGATAGGCGTCCAGCGTGCGCGCCGAGGGCTTCCCGGCCGCACCGTGGTCGAGTTCGGCCAGTTGCAGAGTGTCGGCGGCCTGCCCCTGATACTTACCGAACAGATCCAGCAGTTCGCGAATCTGCGCGGCGGCATCGTCATTGGTGGCGATGGTCATGGCCTGCTGCAGATCGGCGTCGACCTGGGTGCGCCGCTGCTCCATCCCGGCCAGGGCGGTGTCGCGCACCTTGGTGAGGGCGGAATCATCCCCGGCGAGAAGCACATTCGCCAATTGCGCATCCATATCGGCCAGCGCGAAATACAGATCCTCGGTGGCGGCGACGGTGGGTGCGGTGCGATGACCGATCACGTCGATGCCGTGCCGGGTGGAACTCGCGCCGGTCGCTATCACCAGTGCGGTGCCTGCGGTCAGCAGCACGGCGAGAACCGCCAGCCAGCGAATCCAGCCCGGAGTATCGGCGCGCGCCGGCAGCAGTCGGCGGGCGCTGTCGAGAGCCGGGCGCGCCGGGCGGGTGGTGACCGTGGTCATGATGCGTTGTCCCGGTTCTGCTTCGAGGAGGTGAGGGTGAGCGTCGTCCACGCGCCGATATGAATGCGATCGCCGGACGCGATGGCGATCGGCGTCCCCTGCTCGATCGGATCGGTTCCGCCATTGAGACGCGTGCCATTGGTGGAACCGAGATCGATGAGGGCCCAGGTGTTCTCGGTCTGCGCCAGGAACAGCACGTGCACATGGGAGACGCCGGGATCCTGGGACCGCCCGGTGAGGTCGATCTCCGGGCCCGGGCCGCCGGACGCGCGGCGGCGGCCGACCCGGACCTGAGCGCCGCGCAGGACGAATGCGCGCTCGGGGTAGTGCGCGGGGAACTCGATATCGTCGTCCTCGCTGCGCATGGTGTCGAAGTAGTCGCGATCGGCGGAAATGGTTGCCGTCCAGAGGTATTCGTCCGGAACCGGTGGTGTCGCAGCGGCAACGGGTGCGGTGATCACCACGGGTGCTGCGGTGGCGACCGGGAATCCGGCGACGAAGTCGTAGCTGCATCCTTCGCAGAACCGCCCCGAGCGCGGCTCACCGCACTGCGGGCACGGTTCACCCAGAGGTTCGGCTACGGGTGTGGTGCGTTCGGCCGTAGACGTCGCCTCGCCGGGCGCACAGAGCTGCAGTCCGCACACATCGCAGAAATCCGTTGCCACCGAGTCGTGTCCGGCGGGGCAGGTCAGCATGGTCGGCCCCTAACGCTTGTGCACGCGGGAAGTCTTGGTGGACCGCGTATCCAAGGTCATCTCGTCCGCCTTGCGCACCGCCGACTTCAGCCGCACGGTCCCGGTCCGGGCATCGAGCACATCGACCACTCCGGCAAGGAGTTTCGCGGTGTCCTCGTGGCCGGATTCGGCGGCCAGCTGCACCGCTCGCCCCAATCGTTGTGTGGCCGTGTCCAAATCGCCGAGCCGCCGCGCCGTGAGTCCCTCCTGAATGGCCCCGGCGAGCTCGGCCTGGCCGGTGTAGTGCGCCACCTCGGGGCTGATCTTGCTGGACTGCACCACATCATCGGTCCAGACGGCTTTGACCAGACCCTGCCCCAGCACCTCGGTACCGGCGGCATTGGTGCGCACCAGGCTCACCCGGCCCGCGAGCATGACATCCCCGACGCCGCCCGGTGCGACCTCGATGCAGATGTGATAGTCGCGGCTCTCCGCGCCGCCCCAGGATCCGGTCGGGTAATCACCTGTCTGCGTACCGGATTCGGTGCGGCGACCGCTCAGGTCGGCCAGTTCGGGAGCCACCTGTTTGACGAATTTGACCGTCGCCCCGCGCGGCGTCCACAGGCGCAGCGCCACATCGGCGACCTCCTTGCCCATGGCCGCGGCGGTCATGGCCTGGAAGTCGGCCACCAGATCCGCCGGATCGGCGACGATATCGACGGTGCCCAGCAGCGCGGTGGAGATCTTGCGCAGTTCGGCGATCTCCCAATCGGTGCCGACGCCACGGCAGTCGCAGGCGAAAACGCCGGTACTCGAACGGATCTCGGCATCGAGCTGGTGGGCGGACTCGTGTTCGTCGCGGCCGTCGGTGAGCAGAATGGCGTGCCGCAGTCCGGCCCGGTCGCCGAACAGCGTGCGCGCCAGCTTCAACCAGGTGCCGATGGCGGTGCCGCCACCGGCGCGCAGGCCCTGGACGGCTTTGATGGCATTCTGCTTGTGGCTGGCATTGGCCTCGATGAGCGAGGGCGTCACCGGATAGACCATGCGGGCGGTATCGGTCCCGGCCACAACGGCGAAGGCCACACCGTCCCGCACCGCCGAAATCGCCGCTGCGGTCGCGTTTTTGGCGGCGCTCAGCTTGCCGTAGGTGTGATCCATGGATCCGGAGCAGTCGACGATGATGACCTCGGCCGCGCTGTCCACGACGGTGGCGGGGCCACCCGTGCTGGCTGTCACCGTGACCACGGCATTCACCCGGGTTCCGCCCGCCGGGAGGAATTCGTTCTGAAAGGTATCGATGCGGAAACCGATGGGGGCGTTCATGATCAGCAGTTCCTCGGGTTCGACGGAAACGGTGCCACGGCGACGGTGATGTTGTCGCCGCCACCGGCGGCCAGCGCCAGATCGGCCAGGTTGTGTGCCGTGGTCAGTGGTGTGGTCCGGGTGGCCGGAGCGGCCAGATCGGTGAGGGTGTCGGCGGCCGGGAAGTAGTTCCAGAGCCCGTCGCTGCACAGCAGCAGCAGGCCCGGACCGTCCGGGACGAAGTGGCGCACATGCGGTTCGAGGGCGTCCGCATCGGCGCCGAGCCAGGCGGTCAGCGTATGCGCCTCGGGGCTCGCCATGGCGGTCTCTGGATCCACGCCGTGGGCGATGAGCCCGGCGGCGACCGAATCGTCGTCGGTCAGGCAGCGCGCCGAATCGCCCGCGGCGAGCCAGTAGGCGCGGCTGTCGCCGACCCATCCGAGCGTGATGGCCTCGGCGGTGAGCACCGCCGACACCAGCGTGCAGGCCGGACTGCGGTCACCCGAATCGCCGAGCGCCGCGACCGCCGCCGCGGCCTGCGCCATGGCGGTGACCATCGCGATGGCCGGATGCGTGCCCTCCCGCAGCTCCTCGGTGAGCCGGTCGGCGGTGGTGACGGCGGCGCGTTCGGCGGCCTCGTCGGCACGATCTGAGGAGGAGACGCCGTCGGACACCACCGCAACCCGGATGTGCGGTTCGGTGAGTTGCCGCAGCGCCATCGCATCCTCGTTGTGCGCGTGGCGTTTTCCGCGATCGGTCACCGCGGCACAGCTGCCGAGATCGAGTTCGCGGCGATCGGGCACTGGTTCGGTGACCTCTCCGGAGAGTGCGTATCCGCAGTCCTCACAGAACCGGTCGCCGATCTCGAACGCGGTTGCGCATTTCGGGCAGATGTCGCTCAACTCATCATCCTTCGTGGTCGTCATCGACCGCATTGCTCACACCCAGCTGACGGGACGAACGGCGTTGGCCCGGTTCACCAGATCGCGCCGGGCGGTGGCGTCCGGCGTGAGCCGGGCCAGGGTCCGGTACTGCGCTTCGAGGGCGCGCCGCAGGCCGGTATCGGTGAATCGGCAGCCGAGCACCATGAGGCTGTGTGGAATGGGTTGTCCCACAGCCAGTTCCCGCGCGGCCTCGAGGACGGCAATGCTCTTCCAGGCCTTGTGTTCCGGATCGAGGGGGAGTCCGGTGAGCCGGTCACCCGCCGCCGCCAGGTACTTGTGCGCCCGCTGCAAGGCGCCCCCCTCGAGTTCTGCGCCGAAGGCCGCAAGCTGCGCGGCCACATGGTGACTCGAGCTCGCCGGTACCGACTCCGCGGCCGCTATGGCTCCGTCGATATCACGGTCCCGCAGGCGGGTTCGCGCCACACCGAAGGCGGCGCTGGCATAGGCATTATCGGTGCGCCACACCCGTTCGTAGAGCGCGGCTGCCGTGGTCGCGTCGCCCTCGCACTCGGCGGCCGCCGCGAAGGCCAGCTTGACTGCGGGCTCACCGGGAAGCAGGTCGTAGACCGTATCGAAAAACGCACGGGCCGAGGAGGTTTCGCCCGCTGCCAAGGATGCCAGGCCCCGATACCAGGTGATCCGCCAGTCGGCGTCCTCGGACGCCTCCAGCACATCCAGTTCCGTGCGGGCGGCGGCCGGATCACCGGCATCGATGCGCGCCCGCACCAGGGCGAGGGTCAATTCGGGGGAGGAGACCGGTGCGGCCTCCAGGGCGGCCACCACCATTGTCGGATCGCCGCCGGCATTGGTGGCCAGGAACCCGGCGGCCGGATCGGCCGGATCCACGAGCGGAATCGGCAGTGCCGCCGCGATCTCCGCCGGCGCGGGCAGGCTCGGCCACTGGTCCGGCTCGGTGCCGAAAGTCCTTCGCTCCCCGCTGAATACGGTCGAGGGGGCCGGTCGCGGCACCCCGTCCTGCGCCGCGACCACCTCGCGCAATACCCCGGTGACCTGTTCGATCATCTCCGCGGCGGAGGCGAAACGATCATTGGCATCGGGTGCGGTGGCACGGATGAGCAGCCGGTGGAAGGACGGGTACGCGGCCAGCAGCGGGACCTCGGCGGCGGGCGGCAGGCTGTAGCGGTAGGCCGAGCGGTAGTCGAAATTGAAGGTCAGCAGGGCGAGGGTGCGCGCGACCGTGAACAGATCCGATTCGATCGACGCGCCTTCGGTTTCCAGTTCCGGCGCGCAGTAGCCGTCGGTTTTGAAGCCGGCGCTCTCCTCGTCGTCCATGCGCCGCACGGCGCCCAGATCGATGAGCTTGAGCTGCTCCTCGGTCTGAATCATATTGTCGGGCTTGAAATCGCAGTACAGCAGTCCGAGGGAGTGCAGATGCCCGAGCGCGGGCAGGATCTCGAGAATGTAGGCCAGACCCTGGGCCAGCGGCAGCGGCGCCAGATTGCCGATGACATCGCGCTGGGACCGCAACTCCTTGAGCGACGCCCCGCCGACGTACTCCATGACGATGTAGCCGACCTGCTCCCCGGTCCGGGGATCGGGATGCCGCACGAAATTGAAGATCTTCACGATATTCGGATGTTCCACCGTGGCCAGGAACTGCCGCTCGGCCGCCGCCGCGGCCATGGCATCGGCGTCGCCGGTGTCGAGCAGGCCCTTGAGCACCACCCAGCGATCGCTCACATTGCGGTCGCGCGCCAGGTAGATCCAGCCCAGGCCGCCGTGCGCGAGGCAGCCCAGCACCTCGTACTGGCCCGAAACGAGTTCCCCGGCAGTGAGTTTGGGGGTAAAGGAGTAGGCGGACCCGCACTGGCGGCAGAAGCCTTCCGGGCGTCCGGGGGTGGTGTCACGGCCCCGGCCGACCGGTGTGCCGCAGCTGCTGCAGAAGCGCTCCCGCTCGGGCACCTGGGGATCGGACAGCACCGCCGTCGACGGATCCCGGTACGGTACTTGCGGAATCGAGACCAGGCCCGCGCCCAGGCGGCCGCGCGCCGAGCGGGCGGTGCGGTTGGAGCGACTGGATCGTGAGGAGGACCGGCTCGAGCCGCGGCGGCTCTGCCTGCCCGAGGACGAGGTGAACGGGGTCGACGGGCCGGGGGAACGGAGCGAGTGGGCGGGCGTGGCGACGGACGGTGTGACCGCGACGCCGTTCACTGCCGAAACGAGTTGCGGCGCGGGCGCCATTCCGCACTCATCGCAGAAGCCGTCCGCGATGGCGCCGCCGCAGCCGGGGCGGGTACAGGGGTTCATGCTGTGGTTGTCCGTTCGGTAATGGACCGCTGGTATTCCGTCAATGCCCGGGTTGCGGCAGCGAGATCGCAAGGCGTGCAGTGCAGTAGCTCGTATGCTCGGCGATATCGCGCATCGACCGTGGTGTTTTCGCTCAAGTACAGGCGGGCGCCCTTGGCGCGGTACGCGTCCAGTCGCCCGCGCAGTTCGTCCCGTCGATCCAGCAGCGCCACCGCATGATCGCGTGCGGTATCGGCGGCGGTGCGCGCCCGCTCCACATCGCGGGTCAGTGCCACCACCTCGTCATTGACCCGGGTCCAGTGCGCCGCGCGGCCTGTGTGCAGCAGGTTCAGTCGATCCCGCAGTGGGGCAAGGGGTTCCAAGACCGGGGGAGCGGCGCCGAGGATCTTCGCGGAAGTGGTGTTCGCGGCGGTCAGCGCGGTGTCGTACAGGGCCGCTGTCGCTTCCACTGCCTCGGCCAGGGTCGACAGCCGCTGCGCGACACTCTCGCGGCGTGCCCGCAGTTCGGCCAGTTTCGCTCGCAGTTCCTCGATTTCGCGGGTGAGGGCCACCGGGTCGGCCGGATCCGGGTGCCGTTCGGCGACCGTCAGCGGATCGGACATGGCAAGTGCGCGTTCGGTGTTCAACCGCTGCTCCACTCTCGCGATGTGCGCGAGCAGCGGATGGTCGATCGCGGCGAGTTCCAGGGCCGCGGCGCTCTGCCGAATCTCGCGCACCCCGGCATCGGCCCGGTCGACGCCGGGCAGAAACGACGAGGCCACGGTATCGGCGGCCGCGGCCATGCGCGCGATCTCGGAGTAGCCGGCCGTCATCTCGCCCACCAGTTGCGCCAGCGTAAGCGAGCGTCCCACCGCTGCGGGCCCGGTCAGCTGCCGTTCGCCGAACGGAATCGGTTGCGGCGCAAGCACCACCGACGGCCCGCACAGCAGTGCCGTGAGATCGCTCAATTCGGCCGGACCCGGCCGCAGCCGCCGTATCCGCACCTCGTGCACCCGCGCCACCACACCCTCGAACAGGGTGAATTGCGACCACACCACGCCCAGTCGGCCCCGCGCCGCCGCCCATCGCTGCGCACTGGCGCCGGCCAGTGGCACCTCATCGAGAAAACGAACCCCCGGATGACCCTCCAACTCCACCAGATTCGCGGAGATATCGGAGCGATCGGCATCGAGCCGGGCCAAGGCCGTATCGGCCTCGGCAAGTGTCAACACTGACTAGCCCCCCGTACAAACGATGGATCTTGATGGGGTCAACCCCCATAGCCAATGCTGCCACCACTGCCCGTAAGCAAATCGTAAGTATTTGCCGGACTTCGGCGTGCGGTGCTCGGGCAGGTCGCGCAGGTCCCGGTAGTGACCGGTTGTTAGCCTGAGCCGGACAATCCGGAAGGGAACGGTGCATGGCAACGATCGAAGAGGCCCTCGAAATCGAGCGGCTCGAGCGTGACATCTTCCGTGGCGCGTCCACCAAGACGCAGCTGCCGCGCACGTTCGGCGGTCAGGTTGCCGGACAGGCGCTGGTCGCGGCGACCCGGACGGTGGACCCCGCCTATCAGGTGCATTCGCTGCACGGCTACTTCCTGCGGCCCGGCAATCCCCTGGAACCTACTGTCTTCCTGGTGGACCGCATTCGCGACGGCCGTTCCTTCTGCACCCGCCGCGTGACCGGCGTGCAGAACGGTGATGCCATCTTCACCATGTCGGCGTCCTTCCACGTCGGTGACGAGGGCCCCGAGCACCAGGACGAGATGCCGACCGTGCCCGCACCGGACGACCTGCCCGATGCCGCCATCTCGATGAGTCCCGAACGGCTCTGGGCCATGCGGGAATGGGAGCACTGGGATATCCGGACCGTCCCGCAGGAGCTCGTGGACCGCCGCGAGGGCCTGGCCGCCCAGCAGCAGGTCTGGTTCCGCTACCGCCACCCCCTGCCCAACGACCCCCTCTTCCACGTCTGCACCCTCGCCTACATGAGCGATATGACCCTGCTCGGCTCCTCGAAGGTCCCCCACCCCGACGAACCGACCCAGAACGCCTCCCTCGACCACGCCATGTGGTTCCTCCGCCCCTTCCGCGCCGACGACTGGCTCCTCTACGACCAGCAATCCCCCTCCGCCGGCTTCGGCCGCGCCCTCACCGCGGGCCGCATCTGGAACCGCCAGGGCGAACTCGTCGCCGTCGTAGTCCAGGAGGGCCTCATCCGCACCTTCCGCGACAAGAAGGCCGAGTCCTTCCCCTCGGGCACGAACTGAGCGGCCAACCGCTTTTCGGCCGCCTCGGTTACGCGAGGCTGTCGTGGACGAAACGCATGAAATCGGCGTTGTAGGCGTCTGCGGCAGGACTTTTCGCGATCGGGTGGGTGGCGTTGTCGGTGACTGCGGCATCGACCTTCGGCGCGTGGGTGCGCAGCGTGTCGGCGAATTGGCCGACCAGCTCATCGGTTTCGACCCAGAGCTGATCGTTACGGGCGAGGCGATAGTGCACCGGGACCGTGATCGCTGAACTGACCCGCGACCAGTTGGCGCGCGGCCACGCGCCGGAGATTTCGAGCAGCTCCGGACGGACCAGAGCGATATCGCCGAAGGTGAGGCTCTGGATGGGCGGCAAGGCATTCCAGATGCCGGCGGTATACGGACGCGGGACCTGACCGACGTCGGCCACGCCGAGTGCGCGCAGCGGCCAGCGTTGCGTACCGGTGGCCGCCGCGGCGGACCAGCGGGCCGCGAGCGTCAGGGCGATCGCCCCGCCGATGGAGGAACCGTGCACCACAATGCCGCCGGCGGGATTGCCGTGGGTGTTCCAGATTTCGGTGATCGCGTCGTCGAGGCGGGCGGCGTTCGCTTCGAACAGGCCGTCGTCGCTGCCGGGCGGGAAGTTCAGCGACGTACTGCCGCCGTAGCCGGGGCGGTCCGGCGCGAACGCGGAGAGTCCCTGTGCGGCAGCCAGTTCGAGCTGGGAGTGTCCGGGGACGTCGGTCTCGGCGGACGAGGAGCCGCCGCCGTGAATGAACACGAGCAGCGGCGAGCCGGGTAGCGGGTCGGTGGTCAGGCGGAAACGACCGGTCATGGAGCCGCCGAGCAGGCTCAGCGGCTGGGTGCCGGGCGCGGCGACCGGGTCGGCGGCCGCGCGGCCGAAACGCAGTCCGCTCAACAGCACTGCGGTCGCGCCGAGTCCGGTCAGCACGTCCCGCCGAGTGGCGAGGCCGGTGTGGGCAGGCAGGTTCATCGAGCTCATTTCAGCGAGTGCGGGTGCGGTATGCGGTGGCCAGTGCGAGGAATTCGTCGAGTGCGGCCGGATCGTCCACGGCATCACGGCTGAGGACCTGTGCGGGGTCCGCGCCGAGCAGGATGCGTTTGATCGGCACCTCGAGCTTCTTGCCGGTGCGGGTGTGCGGGATGGCGGGCACCGCGATGATGTCGTCGGGCACGTGCCTGGGGGAGACGTCGCGGCGCAACCGGTCCACGATTCGCTCCCGCAGCCCCTGATCGAGGTCGCCGTCGACGACCACGAACAGTGGCATCCAATAGCTTCCGTCGGGTCGGTCGATGCCGACGACCAGCGCCTCGACGATCTCGGGCACCGCCTCGACCACGTCGTAGATGTCGGCGCTGCCCAGCCGGATCCCGTGCCGGTTGAGGGTGGCGTCGGAGCGGCCGTGGAAGACGACCCCGCCGTGATCGTTCACCGTGATCCAGTCGCCGTGCCGCCAGATGCCCGGGTAGACGTCGAAATAGGTGTCACGGTAACGACTTCCGCCGGGATCGTGCCAGAGCCGGACCGGCATGCTGGGCATGGGCACGGTCACCACCAGTTCGCCGACCCCGCCGCGCACCGGCAGGCCGGCGTCGTCGAAGGCGTCGAGCGCGACCCCGAGCGCCGGGGCGCTGATCTCGCCGGGCCGCACCGGCAGGGTCGGTGCGCCGAGGGCGAGCGCGGAGACCACGTCGGTGCCGCCCGACATCGACATCAGGGGAACCCGGCCGTCGAATTCGTCATGCACCCAATGGAATGTCGCGGTGGTCACCGGCGCACCGGTCACGCCGATCAGGCGCAGCCGGGTCAGCGCGTGGTCGCCGGTCCGGAGGCCGGCGCGCTCGCACGCCGCCAGGTAGCCGGGGCTCACGCCCAGCACGGTGACGTCGTGCTCGGCGGCCAGCTGCCACAACCGTTCCGGTCCGGGATGGGCCGGGCTGCCGTCGTAGAGCAGCACCGACGATCCGCCCAGCAGCGCCTGGGCGATGACGTTCCACATCATCCAGTTGGTGGTGGTGTACCAGAACAGGCGGTCGCCGTCGGTCGAATCCATATGCAGGGTCAGGGTTTTCAATCCCTCGAGGATGACGCCGCCGTGTCCGTGCACGATCGCCTTCGGCACGCCGGTGGTGCCCGAGGAGTACAGCACCCACAGCGGATGATCGAAGGCGACGGGACGGATGTTCAGGCTCGCGTCCCGGCCGTCGCGCAACTGCTCGTCCCAATCCAGCACGGGGACAGCGAATTGCGCGCGGGTGAGCCCGAGCCGGTCGACGTGGACGACCGCGGCCAGCCCTTCCAGCAGTCCGGCCAGGGCCGCGGACTCGCCGGTGCGGTCATGGGTGGTGCCCGCGAACCGGTAGCCGTCGGCGCAGATCAGCACGGTGGGTGCGAGCTGACCGAGCCGGGCGGCGGCCGCGGGAGCCGCGTAATCGGGGCCGCAGCACGACCAGATCGCGCCGAGGCTCGCCGCGGCGAGGAATCCGACCAGCGCCGGAATGCTGTTGGGCAGATAGCCGGCCACCCGGTCGCCGGCCTGCACGCCGAGCCGGATCAGCGTCGCCGCCAGCGCGGCGACCTGGTCTTCGAGCTCGCCCCAGGTCAGGATGTCCGGCTCGCCGGTCTCGGTCGCGGCGATGACGGCGACCTGTGCTCGATCCCGGTCCGCGAAGACCCGCTGGGCGAAATTGAGCCGGGCGGTGGGAAACCACACCGCACCGGGCATGCCGCGCTCGGCGAGCACCGGTTCGGGCGCGGGAATTCCGTTGAGTCCGTGGAAGTTCCACACCGCCGCCCAGAACTGTTCGGGGTGATCGACCGACCAGCGCCAGAGTCGTTGGTAGTCGGGGAGATTCAGTCCGTAGTCGCGTTCGACCGCGCGGGTGAAGACGGCCAGCGCGCTGTGCTCGGCGGCGGAAGCGGCGGGCTGCCAGAGGATCTCGGATTCGGTGGTGGCGCCGATGCTCATCGCCGCGCTCAGATCAGCGGGGTGCACTGGTCGTCGCGCCCCAGCAGCGCTTTGCCGAAGATCTCGTAGTTGATCACCGGCGAGACGATGGCGTGCCGCGCCGCGGTCGCCGAATCGCGCCAGATGCGTTGCAGTGGATTGACTTCGGCGAAACTTCCCGCGCCGTGCGCGGACAGCAGCACGTCGATGGCGCGGGTGATGTGCTCGGCGGCCCAGCCGGTGTCGGCGCGGGTGCGGGCGCGGGTGAGCGGGTCGAGGTACTCTCCCGCCGCGGCGGCGTTGTCGATATCGTCGGCCGCGCGGTAGGCGTGCAGGTGTGCGGTATCGATCATCATGGCGGCCTCGGCGAGCTGCAGCTGGAATCCGACCGACTCGGCCTGGCTGGTGTAGAAGGTGTAGGAGATCGGCTTTCCGGCGGCCTTGGCCTGCACCAATTCCAGTGCCTTCCGGCCGAGTCCGAGCTGCGCGCCCACCAGTACCAGGGTCAGCATGGGGACCAGGGCGGAGCGGTAGAGCGGTTCGTCAGGATGGTCGTCGACGTAGCCGCCGGACAGGGCCTGCGTGACCGAGATGACCCGGTGCTCGGGCACGAAGACGCTCTCGGCGATCAGGCAGTTCGAGCCCGAGGACCTCATACCCGCCACGAACCAGGTCTCCTCCAGATCCAGATCCGTGCGCGCGATCAACGCCATGCCCTGATCGACGACCTGCCCCTGCTCGTCGGTGAGCGGAATGCCGACACCGGCCCAGTCCGCATGCCAGGAACCGGAGTTGTAGTACCAGCGCCCGGTCACCCGCCAGCCGCCCTCGACCTTGACCGTCTCCGCGGAGGGGGTGAGCACGCCCGACACCTTGGCGTCGGGATTGTCCTTCCACACATCGTCCTGCGCCTGCTGCGGGAACAGGCCCACGATCCACGCGCACACATTGCTGAGCGCGACCACCCAGGCGGTGCCGCCGTCGGCCTCGGCGACCGCGGCGGAGACATCGAGCATGGTGCGCACCGAGGTCTCGTAGCCGCCGTAGCGGCGCGGCTGCGCGACCTTGAACAGTCCGGCGTCGGTGAGCGCGGTGATGCTCTCCTCGACCACGCGGCGCTCGGCTTCCCCGCGCGCGGCATTGGCGGCCAGCAGCGGCTGCAATTCCCTGATGCGAGTGAGCAGTTCCTCGGTGGAGGGCACGGTCGAGGGTTCGGTGACGGTCATGGGGTGGTTCCTTTCGAGATGCCTGGGCGCGAGAGTCACCGGGCGCAGGCGGCGATCTGGTCGATGATCAGCGGGCGCGGCCGCTGCGCGAAGTGGGAGTGGGTGCCGAAGGTGCGGTGGGCGTAGATCAGCGGAGCCTGCTCCGCACGCCCGGCGGCCTCGACGTGGCCGAGGATCAGTTCGTGATCGCCCCCGTCCACGAAGGCGTGCACAGTGGCTTCGAGCCATCCGGCGGTGCCGCGCAGCCGGGGCAGGCCGTGGTCGAAATACCATTCGGCACAGGCGAATCGGTCGAGGTCGCGGCGGGCGAACACGGTGGCGAGCTCGGCTTGCCCCTGCCCGAGCAGGTTGACCGCGAACCGGCCCTGGTTCCGAATGTGGCCCAGCAGCGCCGAGCGGCGGTCCAGGGCGATACTGATCAGCGGCGGCTGCAACGACAGCGAGGCGAACGAGCTGACCGTCGCGCCGTGCGGTACCCCGCCGACGGCAGCGGTGACGACGGTGACCGGCGCGCACACCGAGGCCATCAGATCCCGGAACTGTTGCGGCGCAATGCCGGTGGGCTCGGTGCTCATCGTCCGCTGTGCCCGTTGATCATCAGGTCGGCCAGGTCCTCGGGGGCCAGGAACGACGGCGGGGGCGGCGGGCCCCAGTTGTAGAGGCCCTTCGCGCCCTCCACGACCTCGGGCTTCCACAGTGCGTCCTCGACGATGCAGTCCAGATCCGAGTAGTACTCGGAGAAGTTGCCCGCCGGATCACGCAGGTACCAGAAGAAATTGGAGCCGATGTGGTGCCGCCCCAGACCCCAGACATGGCGTTCGGGGTGTTCGGCGAGCATCGCGCTCGCGCCGCGCCCGACCTCGTCGACATCGTCGACCTCCCAGGCGGTGTGGTGCAGGAATCCCAGCGGCGCCTGCTGCACCAGCACATTGTGGTGATCGGTGGAGCAGCGCATGAACGAGGCCAGACCGGGGACGGTGTCGCTGACCAGCAGGCCGATGCCCTCGGCGAAAAACCGTTGTGAGCGTTCCTGATCGGTGGAGCCGAGCACCACGTGACCGAGCTTGCGCGGGCGCACCGCAGCGGTGCGCTCCACACCCGGGGCGCGGGTGCCGGGGCGTGCGGCCACACCCGGCGCGTTGTACGGCGGTGTGGGCGTGGGGGTTTGGACCAGACGCTCGGCCAGCTCGACGACCACGGTGGTGCCGGTGCCCGCGTCCACGGCGCGAATCTCGCTGCCGGTGCGGGTCGCGGCGATCTCGAGGCGGGTCAGCGCGGCGGCGATGCGGTCGAGGTCGTCCGGATCGTCGGCGCCGATGCGCAGTTCGAGCAGGCGGCGGGTGGCCGAGTGGGCCAGGCGGAGCTGATCGCCGCCGTCGGCGGTGGCGAAGGTGGCCGTGCCGATGTCGGATTCGGCAGGGGTGAGCCCGAATTCGGTGTAGTACTTGCCGGTCGTATCGACGTCCGGCACCCCGATGGTGATCTGATTCAAACGATGCAGTGCCATGATCGGCTGCTCCTTACAGGGACCGCTGGAGGAAGTTTTCGGCAGCGGTGAGGGGATTGCTCAGCTCGCCGACGCCGGTGACGAAGCTGGTCAGGGTCGAGCCCGGGGTCAGGTAGCGCGCCGGGGTGCGGCCGGCGCCGACGCCGGAGGGGGTGCCGGTGAACACGATGTCGCCCGGCCACAGCGGGCACACCGCCGAGAGCCGCGAAATCAGTTCCGCGACACCGAAGATCATGTCCCGGGTGCGGCCGTGCTGAAGCACCTCGCCGTCGATGGCGCAGCCCAGTTCCAGATCGTCGGGGTCGGCGACCTCGTCGGCGGTGACCAGGGCCGGGCCCAGCGGCGCGAAGCCCGGATAGGACTTGCCGAGGGAGAACTGCGGCACCGGACCGGCCAGCTGCACCACCCGTTCGGAGAGGTCCTGCCCGGCCATCAATCCGGCGACATGCCCCCAGGCCACCGATTCGGCGATGCCGGCGCCGCCGCGCCCGATGGCGACGACGAGTTCCGCCTCCCAGTCGACGGTATTGCTGGGCAGCACGATCGGGGTGTTCGGCCCGGTGAGGGAGCTGGCGAACTTGGTGAACACCGGCGGGGTGTCCGGCAGCGCGATCCGTGACTCGGCCGCGTGCTCGGCGTAGTTCAGCCCGATCGCGAAGACCTGGCGCGGCAGCGGGGTCGGGGCGCGCAGGTCGGCGGGATCGATGCCGGTGTCGCCCTCGATGGTCCGGGCGGATGCCCAATCCCGTACGGCGTCCCATTCGTCGAACAGGGCCTGCGGATCCGAGGGGAAGCGCCCGTCGCTGGCCTTCTCCACATCCAGCCCCGCGCCTTCGCCGTCGACGAAGGTGGCGCGGCCTGCAACGTTCGCGATACGCATTTTCGGACTCCCGGAGCGGACGGGGTGTGCTCTGGCACACCGGATTCGACTGTGTGCGTCGTCACGCTACGCCCGCAGTAGTCGGCAGGTCAATGAATAATCGATTTTCGCCGAAAAGATGGATAGTGTGGAGTCATGACCACAAGGAGGTGTCCATGACCCAGTGGCTGGACGTGCACGCTCACTACGTCACCGACCACTACGCCGCCGTCTGCCGCGCCGCCGGGCACGAGCGACCCGACGGGATGCCGGGCATTCCGGGCTGGAGCGTCGAGTCGGCCCGGGAGCTGATGGAATCCACCGGGGTGGCCGCCGCGGTGCTGTCGATCTCCTCGCCGGGCGTTCACTTCGGCTCCGATTCGCTCGGACGAGACAGTGCGGCAAGGGATCTGGCGGCGCACGTCAACGATGCGGGCGCGGCGATCGTGACCCGTGCGCCCGAGCGGTTCGGGGTGGCCGCCGTGCTGCCGCTCCCCGATGTCGACGGGGCGCTCGCCGAGATCGCGCGCGCCTACGATCAACTCGGGGCCGATGCCGTGGCGATGAAGACCAACTATCACGGCCGCTACCTCGCCGATCCCGAATTCGATGCGGTGCTGGGCGAATTGGATCGCCGGGGTGCGGTGGCGCTGCTGCACCCGACCTCACCGCCGGGCTGGGAGGTCACCGCACTGGGCCGGCCGCGGCCGATGCTCGAATTCCTCTTCGACACCACCCGATGCGTACTGGACCTGGTGATGAGCGGGGTGATCACCCGCTATCCGGGCATCCGCTGGGTGATTCCGCACGCCGGGGCGGTGCTGCCGGCCGTCGCGCATCGGGCCTCGCTGTTCACCGCGATCACCGGCGAGCCGATGGATGTGCCTGCCGCGCTGGGACGGCTGTACTACGACCTGGCCGGGCTGCCGCTGCCGATCGAGTTGCCGGCTCTGCTCGGAATCGTCGGGCCCGAACGGCTGCTCTACGGCAGCGACTTCCCCTTCACCCCGGCTCCGGCGGTCGCCGCGCTGGCCGGGGTGCTCGCGCAGGCGCCCGAACTGGCCGGCGCGCAGCTGGGCTTGACGCCCGGTTCGGCTGGGGCGCAGCTGTTTCCGCGGCTCGCGGGGCGGCAGGTCTAGCGTGCGCGGATCAGGCGCTGGCCTCGGAATCGCCGGCGGGCCGGGTGGTGGCGTAGTCGATCAGGATGGTGGCGGTCAGCTCGAAATGCGCGGTGAGTAACCGCACCGCGCGTTCGCCGTCGTGCTCGAGGACCGCCTCCATCAGCTCGCGGTGCTCGCGGGCCACGTCGCGGGGTTCGGCGTCGGTGGAGAAGGGGCCGGACCAGCGCCGGTACAGCTCGGACTGGTCGCGCAGGCGTGCGGCCAGCTCGCGCAGGCGCGGGCTCGAGCACGCGCTGATCAGCGCGTCGTGGAAGACGGCGTGCGCCCCGGCCCACTCCTCGCTGATCGCGATGGGTGGTTCGGGGGTCAGCAGCGGCGTGCGCGTGAGGCGATGATGGGCGGCCACCACCCGGGATTCGTAGTCGACATCGGTGTGCTCGACCGCATCGCGCAGGGCCTCGCCTTCGATCAGGACGCGGACCCGCGTGAGGTCCTGCAGATCGTCGATGTTCAAGGCCACCACCGAGAATCCGAGCTGGGGTGCGGCCGTCACCAGTCCCTGCTCGGCCAGCCGCGAGAGCGCCTCGCGCACCACCGACAGGCTCACCTGGAACTCACCGGCCAGCTCACGCGGGCTCAGGCGGGCGCCCGGCGCGAAGCGGCCACCCAGGATGGCCGCACGCATTCCGGCATGCACCGCGGCGCCCAGGCTGCGGGCCGAAGTGCCCTTGGTCGCCGCCGAGGTGATCGGCCCATCGCCCTTCGACAGTCGCGCCATGATGGACAATCCTTCCTGCCGGCAGATCCGCGGGTCGGCATGCGGCGGCGGAGGCTGCGCATGCCGCCTCAAACATAAACGATTACCTATTCTGATGCTAATTTCGATTACATAATCGATTTTCCAATTCGGGTAAGTCCCGGCGGATGGTCATTCCTGATGCGCATCCTCAGTGCTCGCTCAGGAGTCCGGACAGTAGGGCGCGAATTCCGGGGGAGGGGTCGAAATCGGGCTCCGGCCAAGTGATTCGGTGGAGGATCAGGCCGTCGAGGTGGTCGAGCAGGATGTGGCAGTGGTCCATGGGGGCGGGTGAGCCGATCTTCTGCAGCCAGGGGGCGACCCAGGAGCTGACGGTCGCGCGGGCGGCGGTGATCGGCTCACGCAGTTCCGGGTGTGCGGCCGCTTGCAGGAAGAGGGCATAGCGGGCGGCGGTGCGGCTGCGGCCCGGTCCGAGGGCGTGGCGGACCACACCGGCCATTGCCTCGACCACGGCGGCGCGGCTTTCCGGTTGCAGCATGCCGCCGACGGCCTCCCAGTCGCGCCGGTCCAGGTCGACCAGGTGGGTGAGGATTCCCATGATCAAGGCGTTCCGGTTGCGGAAGGAATTGGAGGCGGTGCCCGCGGGTACGCCGGCCGCCCTGTCCACCGCCTGAAAGGTCAAGCCGCGCGGGCCTTCTGCTGCCAGCACCTCGATGGCCGCGTCCAGCACTTGCTCCCTGCGGGACATCCCACCTCCTTGCACTATGTTTCCAGTGTATTTCACTATGTTTATAGTGTTAGCATCGGTCGTGTATCGGCGTCAGCCGCCACATGTCGAGGAGTTGTCATGCCCCTGTCATCTGTCGCCAATCTGCCGAGGGGGCATAGGACGATGCTCCTCGCACACCGTGCCATGGTCCGGGACCTGGGCCGAATCGAGCGCACCGCACGGGAATTGGCCGTTGCGCCGGATCCTGTGCGCGCGAAGGCACTCGGCGGTTACGCGGACAAGCTCGCCCTCGTGATCCACCACCACCATGAGGGTGAGGACGAGTTCCTCTGGCCGCGATTGCGCGATGCCGGTGCGGATCGCCAGGCCTTGGAAACCCTCATCGCCGAGCACGCCGCACTGACCGATCTCCTCGACGACTGGCACGATTCCCTCGCGAACCTGTCCACCGACAGCGCGACCGCGACCCGGCTGGCCGAACTCACCTCCGCGGTCCGCGACCAACTCGCCGGACATACCGCCGACGAGGAGCGAGAACTGCTCGGCCGTTTGGCGCCGTCACTCGACGAGCAGACCTGGAAGGCATTCGAAACCCACATGCGCACAACGGCTCCCCTCTGGACCCTGCGCTTCATGCCCGCCTGGCTACTCTCGGCCGCGAGCCCGGACGACCTGGTCGGCGTCCCGGCCCTACCGCTCGCCCGTCTGTTCAGCGGCCGGCTGCAACGGACACAGCGCGCCGCCTTCGGCACCCACTACTGACCACCGGCCCCCGGTACTCCATACCGGGTTGCGGGTAGTGGGTGTCGTGGCCGGGAGGGGAGGCCACGACACCCGCTACTTCGCTGGGACACAACGGGATTCGCGAATTCGCGCTCGTACCTGTGGTGCGTGGTCCTGGGGATGAACATCCATGGGCGGCAAGCGCTTTCGCGAGCAACTCGCCAATTGGGGTAGCTGGTAGGTGGGTTGATCTTCCGCCGCGCCGGGCTTCTCCGAGGACAGTCAGCGGAAGAGGCGGAAGAATCCGCGCACCTGCTCGACCAGTGACTCCGGCTGCTCGAGAGCGGCGAAGTGGCCGCCATGCGGCAGCTCCTCGAACCAGCGCAGGTCGGTGAAACGCAACTCGGCCTCTCGCCGCGATGGGCGGGTGATGTCGCTCGGGTAGATCGACAGCCCGGATGGCGCGGTGACCTTGTCGCGGAAGTTGGCGAAGCTCTCCCAGTACAGGCGTGCCGAGGAGGTGGCTGATGCGGTGAACCAGTAGACCGAGATCTCGTCGAGGATCTGCTGCCGCGATAACGCGTCCTCGGGGTGGCCGTTCTTGTCGGTCCAGGCCCAGAACTTCTCGGCGATCCACGCGGCCTGACCCGCTGGGGAGTCGGTGAGGCCGTAGCCGAGCGTCTGCGGCCGGGTCGCCTGGATGGCCGAGTACCCCCGGCCGGTGCGCTGGAACTCCTTCTCGGCCTCGAGGTTCGCCAGCTCCGCGGGCGTCGGGTCGGCGAACGTGCCCGCCGCCACGGACCCCAGGTTCAGATGCACGCCGGCGACCCGCTCGGGCGCCACCTCACCCAGCGTGCCGGACACCGCCGAACCCCAGTCGCCGCCCTGCGCGCCGTACCGCTCGTAACCGAGCGAGACCATCAACGTGTCCCAGGCGCGCGCGATGCGAGTGACACCCCACCCGGTCGTCGACGGCTTGTCACTCCAGCCGTACCCGGGCAACGACGGCGCGACCACATGGAACGCGTCCGCCGGGTCCCCGCCGTGCGCGCGCGGGTCTGTCAGCGGGCCCAGAACCTCCAGGAACTCGAGCACCGAACCCGGCCACCCGTGCGTGAGCACCAGCGGGAACGCGTCCGGCTCCGGGGAGCGGACGTGCAGAAAGTGGATGCCCAGCCCGTCGATCGTGTCGCGATACTGCGGGAAAACGTTCAGCCGCTCCGCGAACCCGAAGTCATACTCCTCAGCCCAGCTCCGGCAAAGCTCCTGCGCATACGCCAGCGGCAACCCCTGTGACCAGTCCTCCACCGGCTCGGGCTCGGGCCACCGCGTCCGCCGCAATCGTTCACGCAGATCCGCGATCTCGGCTTCGGTGATGCTGACCTCGAATGGCTCGGCGGACATAACAAGGCTCCTTACTGGTCGAGGCGTCATCGGATCGGATGCTCGAGTCCGCGCAACAGTAGCCATGGTCGCGACAGGAATATTCCGAGCAGCCGTACCCGCGGTCGATCTCGCACAGAAGGGCACTCATGAGAGTGCGCTCAGCCAGGTATGACGTGGATCAGCGTGATGAATTCATGAAAGTCGAGACTGGCTGGGGTGCGGTGTATCGGCGAGGTGGGTGGAGTGAGCCAGTGCGTTCCGTGCAGCACGTCGATGATCGCGGCCCGGCCGTGCGCGCAGTTGACGTACAGCTGGATGTATCCGCAGGCCGGGCATCCCGCCCGGTGGATTGTCGACTGGACACTGCATCCGCAGGGTCGTGGTACACGACTTCTGTTGACGCAGACAGGTTTCGACATCGAAGATCGCCGGCAGAGGATGGTGCGCAACGCCATGGAACGGAGTTGGAAACGTCTCGTCCTGCCGCGGCTCGGTGAGGTGATTCACCACGCGCTATAGCCGCCATTGGAAACATGGGCATGACAATGTTGATGTTGCTGCCTAGTGTGCGATGTCACCCGGCGGACTGTCGCCGGCGGATGGAACGGATACGCACCATGAACTTTCTTTCAGCGATTGCCGCACTGCTGAGCCCGGTGGCGTCGACGGGCAGCTTCAACCCGCTGTGCTGGGAATCGCCGTCGACCACTCCGGCGGGTTGCGGCTCGGCCTAGGACCGGACACATGAAGCGGCCCGGTCCCTCCGAGGAGGGACCGGGCCGCTTTCTTAGGTCAGGCCGTCTGCACGCGCAGGTGGCAGACCACCGTGTCGGGCATTTTGCGCAGGACGCGCTCCAGCTCATCGCTGCGGTGGCTGGGCAGGACGTGGTTCCAGCCTGCGGGCGGTTCGACCTCGGCGATCACCACGACCTTGCGGCGGCCCTGGAAATGGTCGCGGACGTAGCGGGCGACCGGTCCGCCGACCGTGGTGTCACCGTCTTCGAGCATGACCAGGCGGACATCGGGATGCCATGCCTCCCACTCCTTGGTGAAGACGGTGATGTTCTCGTCGTGCATGCAGACGTGCACGGCGATCACATCGCGGCCCAATGACATTGCGGCGGAGAGGGCTTCGCGGCTCAGCTCGGAGACTTCGGAGACGGGGACCACGATGGCGGTTTCGGTCGGCCGGGGCGTTTCCGGGACGCAGTCCGCGCCGCGGCAGCCGTCGATTCGCTCGTAGATCTTGCGAATCTTCTCCATGACCAGCACCAGCAGCGGTAGCACCAGCACGATCAGCCACGCCCCCTCGGTGAATTTCATGGAGGTGGTGACGATGGCGGCGACGAAGGTGAGCACCGCGCCGAAACCATTGAGCGCCGTACGCCACTGCCAGCCGTCGCTGCGCGTGGCGAGCCAGTGCCGGACCATGCCGACCTGGGCAATGGTGAATCCGACGAAGACGCCGATGGCGAACAGCGGGACCAGCGCGTTCATATTGCCCTCGGACGCCACCAACAGCACCGCGGACGAAATGCCCAGTGCCAGTACGCCGAATCGGTACACCTGGCGCGGGGATGTCACCGCGAAGCGATGCGGCAGGCAATTGTCGTCGGCGAGGATCTTGGTGAGCGTCGGCAGTCCGCCGTAAGACGTGTTGGCGGCCAGCGCAAGCAGCAGCACCGTCGCGAATTGCACTACGTAGTAGGCGATTCCGTGGCCGAGCGCGGCCTCGGTCAGCTGCGAGAGCACGGTGGTGCCGTCGATCGGATGGATCGAGAACTTGCCGATCAGGGTGGCCAGGCCGATCAGCATGAGGCCGAGCAGAACGCCCAGTGCGACCTCGGCGCGCTGGGCCCGCTTGACCTTGGGCTGCTGGAAGCTCGGCACCGCGTTCGCAATGGCCTCGACGCCGGTGAGCGCCGCGCAGCCACTGGAGAATGCCTTGAGCAGCAGCAGAACTCCGATCGTCTTGGCATCGGTCGCCACGGCGGCGCCGCTCGAGACGCTCGCCGGATCCGATCGCAGCAGCCCGGCGATGATCACCGCGAAGATGCCGATGACGAAGACGGCGGTCGGGGCCATGAACGCCCGCGCGCTCTCCCGAATGCCGTACAGGTTCAGCACCGTGATGCCCACCAGCACCGCCAGGCAGACCCACATCGTGTACGGCAGCAGCCCGGGGAACGCGGAGGTCAGTGCCGCCACACCGGCCGCGATGGAAACCGCCACGTTCAGCACGTAGTCGACGATCAGTGAAGCCGCCGCGACCAGGCTCGTGCGCCGCCCGAGCCGCGCCTTGGCCACCGCGTACGCGCCGCCGCCGTTGGGGAAGGCTGCGATGACCTGCCGGTAGGACGCGATGAGAACGGTCAGCAGCACCACGATGGCCAGGGTCACCGGCAGCGTGTAGCCCAGCCCGGCCGAGCCGGCGGCGGCCAGCACCAGCACGATCGCCTCGGGACCGTAGGCGACCGACGCCATGGCATCCAGCGAAAGCCCGGCCAACCCGGTCGACACAGTCAGCCCGTGCTTCGGCGGCGGAGCGTCTACCCCACCGCGCGGGCCGGGTGTGGTTTCTCGTAACACATCAGTCACATCGCGGAGTGTTCACCTCCGGCGACACTTGGACACCCGTCCTAACGAAACCTTCACACCCTGGGTGAGCAGGGCCACATCAGCACCCGAACGTATGCTCGACGGCGTGACTCCGACGATTGGCGTGCTGGCCCTGCAGGGCGACGTGCGCGAGCATATGCACGCGCTGGCAGCGTGCGGCGCCGAGCCGGTGGCCGTGCGCCGCGAATCCGAACTCGATGCCGTCGACGGATTGGTGCTCCCGGGAGGCGAATCCACCACCATCAGCAAACTGCTGGAGGTCTTCGACCTGCTCGAGCCGCTGCGCAAGCGACTGCGTGACGGCCTGCCCGCCTTCGGGTCCTGCGCGGGCATGATCCTGCTGGCCTCCGAGGTGCTCGACACCCGCCCGGACATGCACACGCTGAACGGCATCGATATGACGGTGCGGCGCAATGCCTTCGGTCGTCAGGTCGATTCCTTCGAAACCGATCTGGATTTCCGCGGTCTCGACGACGGTCCGGTACGCGCGGTTTTCATTCGTGCCCCATGGGTGGAGCGCGCGGGCGACAATGTCGAGGTGCTGGCGCGCGTGCCCTCCGGACCCGCCGCGGGCACCATCGTCGCGGTGCGGCAGGGCAATGTGCTGGCCACGTCCTTCCACCCGGAGGTGACCGGCGACCTGCGGGTGCACCGGCTGTTCGTCGACACCGTGGTGCGCCCGCGCATCGGGGTGTGACCCGGCTGCACAAGATCAGTAGACTGGGGCGCTGTCCATCTGTGGGCTCCTGCCCCCTGAAAAGAGGAAGTAGGGAATGAGCGGCCACTCCAAATGGGCCACCACCAAGCACAAGAAGGCCGGGATCGACGCGAAGCGCGGCAAGCTCTTCGCCAAGTTGATCAAGAACATCGAGGTGGCGGCCCGCACCGGTGGAAGTGACCCGGACGGCAATCCGACGCTGTACGACGCCATTCAGAAGGCGAAGAAGTCGTCGGTGCCCAACGACAATATCGAGCGCGCTCGCAAGCGCGGCGGTGGCGAAGAGGCCGGCGGCGCAGACTGGCAGACCATCATGTACGAGGGCTACGGCCCCAATGGTGTTGCCGTGCTGATCGAGTGCCTCACCGATAATCGCAACCGCGCTGCCGGTGAAGTGCGTCTTGCGATGACCCGCAACGGCGGCAATATGGCCGATCCGGGTTCGGTGTCGTACCTGTTCCACCGCAAGGGCCTGGTCACCCTGGAGAAGCACAATCACTCCGAGGACGATGTGCTCATGGCGGTGCTCGACGCGGGCGCCGAAGAGGTCAACGATCTGGGCGAGTCCTTCGAGGTCATCTCCGAACCCGGCGATCTGATCGCGGTCCGTACCGCGCTGCAGGCGGCCGGTTTCGACTACGACTCCGCCGACTCGGGCTTCCAGCCGTCGATGTCGGTCTCGGTCGACGCCGACACCGCCCGCAAGGTCTTCAAGCTGATCGACGCGCTCGAAGACAGTGACGACGTCCAGAACGTCTACACCAATGTGGACATCTCCGATGAGGTCCTCGCCGAACTCGACGACTGAGTTCGCACCCCTCCCGGCAATCGCAGGCCGCCCCTATTTTTGGGGGCGGCCTGCGATTTTCGTATCGGTACAGTGGATTTCAGGTCGGGGCCGATAAAGGAGAAGACACACTCATGCCGCAACGGTTGACCGTCGCCCTCGGCATTACCGCCCTGACCTCCGCCGCGGTAGCGGTCCTCGCCCCGCAGGCCGCCGCGAAAGATCTCGCCCCCGGCCTGTCCTGCAGCGACTACACCTGCCGCAACGACACCGACGACATCTACTACGTCACCGGCCGCGTCACCTGCTCGTTCGGCGGTGGCGCCCACGACTTCTCGGGCTACGCGGGCCGCCGCGCCACCGACCAAATCCCCATCTCCTGCCCGAGCGACTACGAGCCCGGCTCCTGGCACACAGAAACGACCATGAACCCCGACGGCACCTTCCAGTCCAACCAGGTCCAAGACCCCGGCACCTGGGACAACACCTACCCGGTCACCATCGACTACCAAACCGCCACAGTCGACAACGACCAAAAACTAGCCCCCCACACCGGCT
Organism: Nocardia sp. NBC_01327; assembly: GCF_035958815.1. Lineage (NCBI taxonomy): Bacteria > Bacillati > Actinomycetota > Actinomycetes > Mycobacteriales > Nocardiaceae > Nocardia > Nocardia sp. NBC_01327. The sequence continues at coordinate 3,723,807 of NZ_CP108383.1, forward strand.
CCGCCGGCTGACCTGCCGTTTGCGCTGTACCCGGTTCCAGCTGATCGCCTACATGCCGGTGATCAGCTGGAACTTGAGCTTCTCGATCGTGTGCTCCTCGATCCCCAGCTCCTCGGAGATGTAGCGGTGCACCGATCCGTGGGCTTCGGCGAGATCGTCGAGAACGAACCGCATGATCTGTGCGGGTGCGCGTCCGTATCCGGGCCATCGCAGTTCGCGGTTCGGGTGTGCTTCCTGCCATTCCTCGATGAGGAGCGGGGTTGCCAGTTCGGTCAGGGCGAAGTCGGCGAGGATCTGTTCCTCGGAGACGTCCAAGGCGGTCAGGACCAGTGCGGCGATGAGGCCGGTGCGGTCTTTGCCGGAGGCGCAGTGGAATACCGTGGGTCCCTCGGAGTCGGCGATCAATTCGATGACCTGGCGGATCTCCTCGACACCGTCGGCCGCGACCTCGGCGAATTTGTCCGCCAGGTAGCGCCAGGGATCGAGATTCGGGTCGATCGACGCCTGATCGTAGGGGCGGTGCTCGATGCTGAAGTTGGCGTAGCAGAACCGTTCCGGCTCGGGGACCGCGCCTTTGGACTCGATCTCCCACGGATACCGCAGATCGATGACCGTCCGAATATCCAGGCCGAGGAAGCGATTCCAGTCCCGGCCACGAAGCTTTCCGAGCGAGTCGGACCGATACAGCCGACCCCACGCGACCATCCGCCCGTCGCCGGTCCGGTAGCCACCCAGATCCCGGAAGTTGTGCAGTCGTTCGAATTCGATGTGCCGCTTCATATTCGACCCCCTGAGAACACTCCGGCAGGCTCATCCTGCCACCTCCCGCTCGGTCGCCCGGTGCGAGAATATGGGCATGGTCGAATTGGTGGTGGTTCGGGGGGATATCACTGAGCAGGGTGTGGATGCGGTGGTGAATGCGGCTAATTCGTCGTTGCTCGGGGGTGGGGGTGTGGATGGGGCTATTCATCGGAAGGGTGGGCCGGAGATTCTTGCTGCGTGCCGGGCGTTGCGGGCCTCGCATTACGGGCGGGGGTTGGGGACGGGGCAGGCGGTGGCTACTACGGCGGGGCGGTTGCCTGCTCGGTGGGTGATTCATACGGTGGGGCCGGTGTGGTCGGGGGAGGAGGATCGGTCCGAGTTGCTGGTGTCCTGTTATCGGGAATCTTTGCGGGTGGCAGATGAATTGGGGGCGCGGACGGTGGCGTTTCCGGCGATCTCCACGGGGATCTTTCGGTGGCCGATGGAGGATGGGGCTCGGCTTGCGGTCGAGACTGTGCGTGCGGCGGAGACCGGGGTGCGGGAGGTGCGGTTCGTATTGTTCAGTGATGAGGCGTACCAGGCGTTTTGCGCGCAAGGGGTGTGAGCGGGGGCGTGGTTTCAGGTCGTCGGTAGACGGTTTGTCATTTACAAGACGCTGTGTCAGTCGACTGCTACGGTGGGCTCAACATCGTGAAAGTGGTTGTGTTGATGGCAAATAACAGATTCGCTGCGAAAACCGCCCTGGTCACCGGCGCGGCCTCCGGTATCGGCGCTGCGATCGCGACGCGACTGATCGCCGAGGGGGCGCAGGTTGTCGGCGTCGATATCAATGAGACCGGGTTGAAAGCCTTGGCCGAGCGATTCGGTGACCGGTTCGTGCCCGCGACTTCGAATGTGACGATCGAATCGGAGGTGGCGGCCGCCGTTTCCACCGCTGTCGACCACTTCGGCGGTCTGGACCTGGCTTTCAATGTCGCGGGCAGCTCGCTGATCGGCGCGGTGACCGAAATGGCCGAGCAGGACTGGGATTTCACCATCGATCTGGTCCAGAAGAGCGTTTTCCTGTGCACCAAACACGAGGCCCGCCGCATGCGCGAAGCCGGTGGCGGCGCGATCGTCAATGTCTCGTCCCTGGATGCCCGCATCCCGGTCCCCGGCGCCAGCCCGTACGCCACGGGCAAGGCCGGTGTGGAGATGTTCAGCAAGAACGCCGCACTAGAGCTGGCCCCGTACGGTATTCGCGTCAACTGCGTCCTGCCCGGTCTGGTCGACACACCGATGGGCGCGCCGATCATCGGATACCAGCCGGCGCTGGATATGTTCCTCGACCGCATCCCGCTGCGCGCGCCCGCGACCCCGGATCAGATTGCCGGTCCCTGCCTGTTCCTCGCCGGCGACGACGCGTCCTACATCACCGGCGCCTCACTGATCATCGACGGCGGCTGGCAGCTCACCGGCTTCCCCAATCTCGCTGCCCTGGCCGAGTAGCGCATTCTTGTCGGTGGGGTCTGCAAGGGTGGGTCCGTGACGAATACGTATGAGCCGTTCCGGATTCGGATCGAGGTCAGGGTGTCCGATCTGGATCCGCAGTTGCATGTGACGGGTGCCGCCTATCAGCAGTTTGCGGATCACTCGCGGTTCGAATGTGTTCAGGCGGCGGGGATTTCGGTGGCGGAGCTGCTGGCAGAGGGGTTGGGCCCGGTGAATCTGGAGACGGTGATCAAGTATCACCGGGAATTGCGGGCGGGCGATGCGGTGGAGGTGTCCTGCTCGTGGGTGTGGGGCGATGGGAAGACGTATCGCGTTGAGCACGACCTGATTCGCGCTGATGGGGAACTTTCGGCGACCGTGGCCCATGTGAGCGGGCTGATGGACCTACGCACTCGGCGATTGGTGGCGAATCCGGCACAGGAGTGGGCGAAGCGGGCGACGGATCCGACCCTGCTCGGTGTGCAGCCGTCCTGTCCGTGAGCGGCGCGCTCGTGTCGGTGAGCGGGGAATCCGCGCTGTTCCGTTAGACTCTCGAACAGTTGTTCGTCTGCGGTGAGAGGGGTTTTCGTGCGGGTGATGGGCGTCGACCCCGGGCTTACCCGGTGCGGGCTCAGCATGGTCGAGGGTGGTCTGGGGCGGTCGGTCAAGGCCATTCAGGTCGATGTGGTGCGCACGCCACCGGAGATGGATCTGGCGCAGCGGCTCATGGGTGTCGCCGATGCCGCCGAGCTGTGGATGGACAAGTACAAGCCCGAGGCCGTCGCCATCGAGCGCGTGTTCTCGCAGAACAATGTCCGCACGGCCATGGGCACCGCGCAGGCGGGCGGCGTCATCGCCCTCGCCGCCGCACGCCGCGGCATCCCGGTGCACTTCCACACCCCCAGTCAGGTGAAGGCCGCCGTCACCGGAAACGGCTCGGCGGACAAGGCGCAAGTAACCGCCATGGTGACCCGTATCCTCGGGCTGGCGGTCGCGCCGAAACCGGCCGATGCCGCCGATGCGCTCGCACTGGCCATCTGCCACTGCTGGCGCGCGCCGATGATCGATCGCATGGCCAAGGCAGAGGCCATGGCGGCCGCGCAGCGGCGCATGTACGAGGAAAAGCTTGCCCAGCAACGGAAGGCGGTGTCCGGGTGATCGCGTCGGTACGCGGTGAGGTGCTCGAGATCGGGCTCGACCATGTGGTCCTGGAGGCCGCCGGAGTCGGGTATCGGCTCAATGCCACCCCCGTCACACTATCCACGCTCACTCGCGGCGAGGATGCACGCCTCTACACGACCATGATCGTGCGCGAGGATTCCATGACGCTGTTCGGGTTCTCCGACACCGAGTCTCGCGAGCTGTTCGGGCTCCTGCTGACCGTGTCCGGCGTCGGGCCCAAGATCGCCATGGCGGTGCTCGCGGTGCTCGAGCCCGAAGCGCTGCGCAAGGCGCTCGCGGAATCCAATGTCGCCGCCCTGACCCGCGTGCCCGGTATCGGCAAGCGCGGCGCTGAGCGCATGGTCGTGGAATTGCGCGACAAGGTGGATCTTGTTCCGGTGCAGTCCGGTCCGCCCGGATCCGGGCCTGCGATCGCGGTCACCCCCGTGCGCGAGCAGGTGGTGGAGGCGCTGATCGGCCTCGGCTTCCCGGTGAAGCAGGCCGAACCCGCGGTGGAGGCGGTCCTGGTTCACGATCCCGACCTGGGCACCTCGCAGGCCCTGCGGGCGGCGCTGGGGCTGCTGGGCAAGAACCGATAGGCGATCATGATCGACGAACCCGACTTCGACGCCGATTCGCTCGATTCCGACGAATCCGCGGTCAGCGCAAGCTATCTCACCTCCGATGGGGAGATCGAGGCCAGCCTGCGCCCGAAATCCCTGGACGATTTCATCGGTCAGCCGCGCGTACGCGAACAGCTGGCACTGGTGCTGCGCGGTGCGAAACAGCGCGGCGGCACCCCGGATCACGTGCTGCTGTCCGGTCCGCCCGGACTCGGCAAGACGAGTATGGCCATGATCATCGCGGGCGAACTCGGTTCCGCACTGCGCCTGACCTCCGGCCCCGCGCTGGAGCGGGCCGGTGATCTGGCCGCCATGCTCAGCAATCTGGTCGAGGGCGATGTGCTGTTCATCGACGAGATCCACCGCATCGCCCGGCCCGCCGAGGAAATGCTGTACCTGGCCATGGAGGATTTCCGGGTCGATGTGGTGGTCGGCAAGGGTCCGGGCGCCACCTCGATTCCCCTGGATATCGCGCCCTTCACCCTGGTCGGTGCGACCACCCGCTCGGGTGCGCTGACAGGTCCGCTGCGTGACCGCTTCGGCTTCACCGGCCATATGGATTTCTACGAACCCGCGGAGCTGCAACAGATTCTGGTCCGATCCGCGCGCATTCTCGGCGTGCAGCTGGAGGCCGATGCCGCCGCCGAGATCGCCGGCCGCTCCCGTGGCACGCCGCGTATCGCCAACCGCCTGCTGCGCCGCGTCCGCGACTACGCCGAGGTGAAGTTCGACGGCATCGTGACCCGGCAGCTCGCACAGGCCGCACTGGCCGTCTATGACGTGGATGTCCTCGGTCTCGATCGTCTCGACCGCGCAGTGCTCACGGCTCTCATTCGCAGCTTCAACGGTGGCCCGGTAGGCGTTTCGACCCTGGCCGTCGCGGTGGGGGAGGAGTCCGCCACCGTCGAGGAGGTCTGCGAACCCTTCCTCGTCCGTGCGGGTTTGGTCGCGCGCACCCCGCGCGGTCGCGTGGCGACTGCCGCCGCCTGGGAGCATCTGGGCCTGGTACCACCCCCGGACCTGGTCTTCGGTTCCATCGAAGTCCGTGCCCGCGAATCCCATCCGGGCCTGTTCGACTCCGCGTAGACGCGCGCTTCACCAGGAATTGGTGGCGGGCTGTTCTCGGCCGATCCCGCCGCCAATTCCTGGTGATCAACTGCCCAATGCGAACTCAGTCGACGGTGAGGACGAGTTTTCCTGCGGTGCGGCCGGTTTCACCGAGGGCGTGCGCCTTGGCGGCATCGGCCAGCGGGAAGACACCCGCGATCGTGGGGCGCAGGGCGCCGGAGGCAACCAGGTCGGCGAGTGCGTTCATCCCGGCGTGATCGGCTTCGACCAGCAGGAGGGCGGCGCGTACGCCGCGCTGCCGGGCGGCCTCGATCAGCGCATCGGCGCCGAGAGCGCGAATGGACACCAGGATTCCGTTGGGGCTCAGGGACTTCAGCGATTCGATGGCGTGGTCCGCGTCGATCGGATCGAGAATGACATCGACATCCCGAACGGCCTCCGCCACCTCGGTGGTCCGATAGTCGATCACCTCGTCCGCACCGAGACTGCGCAGGAAATCATGATTGGCGGAACTGGCGGTCCCGATCACATACGCGCCGCGAGCTTTGGCGATCTGCACGGCGAAGTGGCCGACGCCGCCGGCGGCGGCATGGATCAGGACACGCTGTCCTGCGTGCAGGTCGGCGGTATCCACCAGCGCCTGCCAGGCGGTGAGCGCGGCCAGCGGAATGGCGGCGGCCTCGATATGGCTGAGAGCCGCGGGTTTCCGGGCGAATGCGCGGGTGGGCCCGGTGACATATTCGGCAGCCGCGCCGTGTCCGTGCGGATAGGGGAGCATGCCGAAAACCTCGTCGCCCGGCTGGAACAGGGTGACGCCGACCCCGATCGCCACCACCTCACCGGAGACGTCCCAGCCGAGCACAAACGGCGGTTCCGGAAGAAACAGCCCGGCTCGGCGGCGGTGACCCCAGTCGGTGGGGTTGAGCGCGGTGGCGTGCACCCGCACCAGAATTTCACTGGGTCCGGGCTGCGGGACCGGGCGCCGCACCTCGTGCAGCACCTCCGGCCCGCCCAGAACGTCCTGGCCGATGGCGCGCATGGTCTCGGGAATGCTGATGCTGTTCTCGCTCATAGCACCCAAGCTTGCCGCTGTCGGCCGCCGCGGGAAATGGCATGATCGCCATTATTCGATAGGATCGTGCCATGGACTTCGAGGCAATCCGGCCGCACCGGGTGGTCGTGCTGGCATTGGACGGCGTGTACCCGTTCGAGCTCGGCATCCCGAACCGGGTATTCGGTACCGCGGATGGGCGGTACGAGGTGCTCACCTGTTCGGTCGACGGCAGGCCGGTGCGCAGTAGCTCCGACTTCGACATCTCCGTCGCACACGACGGCGGGATTCTGGAAAGCGCCGACACCGTGGTCATTCCGCCGTGCGATGTGCTGTCGATTCTGAATGATGGTTTGCCGCAGGAGATTGCGGATGCTCTGGCCCGGATTCGGCCCGGCGCCCGGCTCGTTTCCATCTGCACGGGTGCGATCGTGGTCGCGGCCGCCGGGCTGCTGAACGATCGCCCCGCCACCACGCACTGGAACTTCAGTGACCGCTTCCAGTCGGCTTTCCCCCAGGTTCGGGTGGATCCGAATGTGCTCTATGTCGATGACGACGACATTCTCACCTCGGCGGGCGCATCCGCCGGAGTCGACCTGTGCCTGCACCTCATTCGCCGCGATCACGGCAGCGAAGTCGCCAATATGGTCGCCCGCCGCTGCGTCGTACCGCCCTGGCGGGAGGGCGGCCAGGCCCAGTTCATCGAACAGCCCATGCCCCCGCTCGCCTCCCCGGGCACCGCCTCGGCTCGCCAGTGGGCGCTGGCGAACCTGCACGAGCCGCTCACCATGGCCGATCTCGCGGGCCACGCGCGCATGAGCGGCCGCACCTTCGCCCGCCGCTTCCGCGACGAGGTCGGTATGAGCCCGGGCCGCTGGCTCATTCAACAGCGCGTGTTCCGCGCCCGCGAACTCCTGGAAACCACCGAGCTCCCGGTGGATCGCATTGCCGCCGAAGTAGGTTTCGCCACCGGAACCTCTCTCCGCCAGCACCTGCACGAGGCCATCGGCGTCGCCCCGCTCGCCTACCGCCGCACCTTCCGCGCGGTCACCCCCGCTGAATCCTGAGCTCCTGCGACCGATCCGGGCCTACAGCCTGAACTGGGCCGGGGCGCTTATCGGGCAGCCGCGGGATGCTGAGGTCGCGGACCTCGCGCAGGTGCAGCTCCATGGCTGCCGCGGCGGCGGCACCGTCGCGGCGGGCGACGGCGTCGTAGATGAGATGGTGGCCGCGCAGGGAGATGCGGCGGCCGAGTTTGGTGCGGTGCGAGAGGGTTCGGGTGCGGCGGGTCCAGTCGGTGGTCATGGTGCACAGGGTGACCAGGAGCGGGTTCTGGGCGGCGTGGGCCAGCAGGGTGTGGAATTCGATGTCCAGGCGCAATGATTCGGTGGCGGAGAGGGTTTCGCGGCTCTGCCCGAGCACGGTCTCCAGGGACAGCAGATTCGATTCCACGGCGCGCAGTGCGGCCAGGTGGGCGATGCGCGGCTCGACGAGATCCCGGAGCTCGCTGGCATAGCCGAGTTCGATATCGGCGGCGGCGAGACCGCCCGCCAATTCCGCTGCCCCGCGCGACATCTCGGTGACGGTGCTGCCGCGTCCCTGGCGGCGCTCGATGAGCTTCTTCGATTCCAGTTCGAACATGGCCTGCCGGAGGGACGATCGAGAGATGTTCATACTGGCGGCGAGTTCGCGTTCGGGCGGCAGTTTATCGCCCGCGCACAGCTCGCCGCTGATGATCAGGCCCTCCAGGTGCGCCGCGACCTCCGCGCTCACACTGCGGGAGCGGCGGCTCAGCGGTGGTATCGAAGTGGTCACCGTCTCAACTCTAAATCCGTTCGTATGCTTGCCATTTCGTGGTTGTAAACCGTTGGTTACGTTAGGTTTCGAAGCACGTCGTCGGTCGTTCGCCTGTCTTATGGTCGGCATATCGGATGGTCCGACCAATTGCGGTCGGGTATGGAAGGTATGAGCGTGACGTCGATCGTGCAGGAGTTCGTTCCCGCGTTTCCGGTGCTGCAGCAGGGTGAGGGGGTCACCGGTGCGGACCTCTACATCCCGGCCGAGCCGCCGAAGGTGTTGTGGGGGCGCATCCCCTGTATCGGCGACAAGCCCATCGCCACCGTCGATCCCGGGCAGACGGTGGTCATCGACACCATCAGCCATGAGGGCATTCTCGAGGATCAGGGTTCGGATCCCGTCGCCTACTTCGGCAGGCACGGCGTCGAGGCCGGTCATATCCTCACCGACACGGTCGAAGTCGCCGCCGCCCGTAAACGCGACTCCCTCGCCGGGCCGCATATCGTCACCGGTCCGATCGCCGTCACCGGCGCGCAGCCCGGGGATCTGCTCGCCATCCGCATCGATGATCTGGCCATGCGCGCGCCCTACGGCGTGGTGTCCACCCGCCACAATCGCGGCGTTCTCGCGCACCGTCTCGGCTTCGACGGTGACTACGGTCAGTTCTGCAGCGTGGCATCGCGCGATGGAGAGTGGTTCGGCGGCATGCCGATTCACCCCGGCCTGCCCCATCGTGCGGAATTCCCGATCAACCCGTTCCTGGGGCTCATCGGTGTGGCCACCGATACCGATTCGCATATCTCCTCGGTGCCGCCCGGTCAGCACGGCGGCAATATCGATATCCGCCGCCTCACGCCCGGTGCGACGCTGTTCCTGCCCGTGCAGGTCGAGGATGCGCTGTTCTATATCGGCGACCCGCATTTCGCGCAGGGCAATGGCGAGGTGGCGCTCACCGCGCTGGAAGCGCCGCTGCGCGCCCGCCTCACCGTCGACCTGGTCCCCGCGGCCGAGGTGACGGCGGGACTCGGCCGTTCCATCGGCCCGTTCGCGGCCGCCCACGGGTTCGTCATTCCCACCGGCCTGGACCCCGACCTGAACCGGGCACTCGAGGTCTGCGTCCGCAATGCCGTCGAAATGGTGGTGTCGCTGTTCGACGCCGATCCGCAGCAGGCCTACCTCTACCTCAGCGCCGCAACGGATTTCAATATCTCGCAGGCCGTGGACCAGGTGCGCGGCGTGCACGGTGAGATTCGGGTGGCCGATTTCGCGCACCATGCCACCACCGACCTAGCGCGCCGCATTCTGGGGCGTGCGTAGTGGAGCCGGATCCACGGGGGAGCGGTGACGGTGTCTGGCGCGTATTGGGCGGGCCCCTGGTAGCGGCTACCGCGCCGGGCCCATTGTCCGGTCACGGCGTGGCCGTGAAAGACCTCTACGCCGTGGCCGGATTCGCCCTCGGCGCAGGCGTACCCGACTACCTCGGCGAACCGCAGTCCGGCCACGCCGCCGCGGTGTCGCAGCTGCTGTCCGCCGGCGCCGATCTCACCGGCATCGCACACACCGACGAATTCGCCTACAGCATCACCGGATCCAACGGCCGGTACGGCATGCCGGTGAATCCGGCAGCCCCCGAGCGCATTCCGGGCGGTTCCTCCAGCGGTTCCGCCGTGGCCGTGGCCCGCGGCGAGGTCAGCATCGGCCTCGGCACCGATACCGCGGGCTCCATTCGAGTCCCTGCCGCCTACCAGGGCCTCTGGGGCATCCGCACCACCCACGGCCGCCTCTCCACCGAGGGTCTCATTCCCCTGGCCCCGTCCTTCGACACGGTCGGCTGGATGGCCCGTGACCCGGAAACACTTGCCGCCGTGGCCGATTGCCTGCTGCCAAACCCCAACTCGACCTCGCAGCACCTCGTCGCCGATCCCGCGAACCTTGGCGCGGATCCCCCGCAGCTTGTCGTCGATCCCGCGCTGTGCGTGGTCGCCGACGGCGACCTCGCGAGCCGCGCACTCACCGCCGCCACCGCACTGGGCGCCACCGAACTGGACCTCGACGCCGACCTCGACGCCTGGTTCACCGCCTTCCGCACCGTCCAGGCACACGAAGCCTGGACCACCCACGGCCCCTGGATCACCGCCCACCCCGGCGCCCTGGAACCCGAAGTGGCCCAGCGCTTCGCCTACGCCGCCACCATCTCCGACCCCGCCGCAGACCGCGCCCGCGCAGTGGTAGCCACCGCATCCGCCCACCTCCGAACCGCCCTGACCGGCCGAACCCTCCTACTCCCCACCACCGCAACCCTCCCACCCCCGCGCACAGCCCCCGCCATCACCTTGGAGGCGGGACGTACCCGCACCCTCCACCTGACCTGCCTGGCCTCCCTCGCAGGCCTCCCCGCAGTCACCCTCCCCACCCGCCCCCTCGACACCCTCCCCGTAGGCCTCTGCCTCCTAGGCGCCCCCAACACCGACCACACCCTCATCCGCCAGGCCCACCTCATCGCGTTATCCCACCTCCCCCAACCACACTGACCAATCAACGCCGACTGAAAACCGCCAGTCCTCGACATCCTCCGAAATCCCGCCAGCCCCACGCATCTCAACCGCCCCCCATCCGCGCGCGCACCCCTGCCTCTGACGCCGAGTGGGCTCTCATGGTGGCGACACGCCGCAGTTGTCCACCACCAGAGCCCTCTCGGCGCGGTTGGGGTTTCGGTGCGTTGGGGGCTGGGATGAAGTTTCAGGAAGTGCGCTGGCGGTGGGTGGCAACGCGGGTGCGGGTGGCGCATCGGGGGGTGCAGTATTTCTGGGGTTGGCGGCGGCCGGTGTCTATGTAGAAGCGGTGGCAGTCGGGGGCTGCGCAGCGGCCCCAGGCGCAGCGGCCGGTATCGCTGAGCCAGAGGCCGAGGGCGAGGGCGGCGGTGGAGAGCAGCCAGTATTCGCGGTCTGCGGTTTCGGGTGGGTGGGAGTGCATCGACCAGGGGCGGCCGGGGAGCTGGACGAGGACGGGGCGGGCGGGGTAGCGGGTGAGGAGCGTGTTGATCGCGAATGCCGCCTCGTCAGGATTCCGCGTGGCGAGGATGTCGCCGATTCGGCCTGTCGCGGACCGTATTACGACGGCATCGACTTCGCTCAGGTGCGGATCAGGTGCGCCGTGGTAACGCAGTATTCGTTCGAGCTCGGAGCGGTCGGCGTCCTGGGCTTCGACAGCATTGGCCAGCTCGGCCAGGAAGTACAGGCCCCTCGGGTTCGACTCATCCGTCACACGGGTAGTGTAACGTCAAAAGAACGAATTGCCGTTACAGGAGGGTGATGTATACGCCCGTGCTGGTGGTGGGCGGTGGTCCGGTGGGACTGACGCTATCGATCTTGTTGTCGCGCTATGAGATCGAGCACCTGGTGGTGGAGGCGCGCCTGGAGCCGTCACCGCATCCGAAGGCGCGCGGTCTCGCGGCGCGATCGATGGAGATCTTCCGGCGCTGCGGCCTGGAGGATGACGTCCGCGCCGCCGGGCTGCCCGCGGACCAGGTCGCCTTCTTCCGCGGCCGCACGCTCGTCGACCCGGATTTCGTTCGTACCGGGCCGGTCTCGGACGGGCAGCCGGAGCACACGCCGTCGCCCGGCTTGATCTGCTCGCAGGATGTGCTCGAACGGGTGCTGACCGCGCGGGCCGGAGAGCGCGTGCGCCGGGGCGTACGACTGGTGTCCTATCAGCAGAAAGCTGATGCGGTCGTCGGGACGCTGCTCGATACCCGCAACGGCGAAGAGACTGTCGTGCAGGCGGATTGGCTGATCGGCTGCGACGGTGTGCGCAGCACCGTTCGCGCGGGCGCGAATATCGACATGGCGGGCCCCACCGGACTCGGCGAATTCCTCAGCGTCCGATTCGAGGCCGACCTGGGTGCGGTGGTCGCCGATCGCGCGAGTGCCTCCTACTTCCTGCCCGCCGGCGGATTCATGGCCGTCGACAATGATCGGCACTGGATCTTCCAGTACCCCTTGACCGGCGGAGTCGATAGCGCAGACCTCGATCTGGTGGCCTTGATTCGCGCCGGAGTCGGACTGGACGACCTCGGCGTAGAGATCCACGATGCGGTGTCGTGGCGCATGGATGCCCAACTGGCAGCGGCCTATCGGTCCGATCGTGTCCTGCTGGCAGGAGACGCCGCCCACGCCATCCCCCCGACCGGTGGCCACGGCCTCAATGTCGGCATCGGCGACGCCGACAATCTGGCGTGGAAGCTCGCCGCGGTTCACACTGCGGCCGCAGATCCAGTCCTGCTGGACACCTACGAATCCGAGCGCCGTCCGGTTGCCCGCCAAGTCATCGATATCGCCACCGCCAATGCCCGTACCGAGTACCGCATCGATGATCTATTGCTGCTCACCACTGATTACGGTGATCCGGCGGCCCCGCTGAATCTCACCGGCTACCACCCCTCGGCGTCGATCGGCGCCCGGCTGCCGCACGCCTGGCTGCCGGACGGCCGTTCCACCCTCGACCTGGTCGGTTTCGGCCCTACGCACCTCTCGGGAAATCAACTGCCCGAACAACTTCGGCGGGAGTGCGGCCTCCCCGAGACCACCTCGCTCTCCGTCCGCCCGGACGGGCACATCGCCGCACGCCGTGAATGAGAGTTGCCGAACTGCCTGTTGCGGGCGGCGTGGTATTGCTTCCGACTGCCGCAGGCGAAGACGAGCACGCAGGCTCGGGTGTGGCTAATGCGTGAGTATCCCGTCCTGAATTCGACTGGTACGGGCGACTATTCGGCCTGCTTTGAGGACGTAGTTGCGGTCGGGGCGGTCCAATAGGGCGTCGGCTACGCGGTGGGTGGAGAGCACAACCAGGTCGGCGGGTGCGCCGGGGCGCAGGCCGTAGTCGTGGGCGATGCCGATGACGCGAGCGGCCTCGGTGGTGGCCATGGCGAGGACCCTGGTCAGGTCTTCGGGGCCGGAGAGGTGGCAGGTCTGGGCGAGGAACAGGCCGATATCGAGGAGGTCGGCGTTGCCGTAGGGGGTAAACGCATTGCGAATGTTGTTGGAGGAGTACGCGGTGGTGACGCCTGCTGCCCAGAGTTCGCGCAATGGGGCGATGCCGCGGCGGATGTTTGTGATGTCGGTGCGGCCGCCGAGATGCATATCGGTGGCGGGGAGGGGGACCACGGCGACACCGGCGGCGGCCAGGCGGGCGAGGGTGTGGTCTCGCCGGGCTGGTTCCTGACCGGCGAGAGAAGTCATGTGGCCCAGGGTGACCCGGCCGGACATACCGGTGCGGTCGGTGACGTCGGCAATGTAGTCGGCCATGGCGAAGCGCGGGTCGGTGGCATCGTCGGCGAAATCGGCGTGGATGTCCACGGGGACATCGAATTCGGCGGCGAGGTCGAAGACCAGGTCTATATGGCGGCGGCATTCGGCGACAGTGGGTTCGTTGTAGGCGCAGCCGCCGATCACATCCGCGCCGCGGCGGAGGCTTTCGCGCAGCAGGTCGAGGGTGCCGGGGGCTTGCAGGATGCCCTCCTGCGGAAACGCGACGATCTGCAGGTCGATGCGGTCGCGGTAGTCCTCACGCAGCGCGAGCAGCGCCTGCACGCCGCGCAGCCCGACAATCGGATCGACGTCGGGATGCGCGCGAATCACGGTGGTGCCATGGGTGATTGCCATATCCAGGACGCGTCGGGCACGATCGCGAATGGAATCGACGGTGAACCCGCGCTTGAGTTCGGCGGTGACCGCGATGGCTCCAGCCAGCGTGCCGTCGGGATTCGGCCGTTCGGCGTCCAGCAGTGCCTTGTCCAGGTGCACATGGGATTCGATGAGCCCGGGAATGACCACCCGCCCGGCGCACTCGATTTCGTCGCGGCCCTGTTCGGGAAGGCTGCGGCCGATATCGGTGATGCGACCGTCGGCAATGGCGATATCGACCGGGTCGATGCCATCGTCGATGCGGGCATTACGCAGCACAAGATCCGCCATGGGTGCCTCCTGAACGAGAGTGTCACCGTTTGTATACGACCGGCGTGTTTCGTTCGAGGGCGGGAATTGCTGCGCTGAGGTTACGAGCCGCCTTGCCGGGCAAGGACTTCCGGAGGCTCCGGCGGCCTAGGGCAGCTGGCGCAGCCGATAGGCGTACGCCGCGTGCGCGATATGGTCGGCGACCACCTGCGCGGCGCGGTCCGGATCACCGGCCTCGAGCGCGGCGCAGATCTCCTCGTGCTCATGCCAGGAGTCGCTGGCCCGGCGCGGCAGCTCGACGGCGTAGACCCATGCGATCTTCCAGCTCAGCTGGGTGATCAGCTGTTCGAGCAGGGTGCTGCCGGAGGCCTCGGCGAGCACCTCGTGGAAGCGGCTGTTGAGACGGGTCAGCTCTTCCAGACGACCGGCGTGCACGGCATCCTGGCCCAGCACGGTGAGTTCCTTGAGCCGCCCGAGCTGTTCGGGCGTGCGGCGCACGGCCGCGCGCGAGGCGCACAGCGGTTCCAGGCGGGCGCGGATCTCCAGCAGATCCGCCGCCTCCTCCTCGGTCAATTCCGCGACGAACACTCCGGCGTAGGGCCGTGACGAGGCGAAACCCTCTGCCTCCAGGGTGCGCAACGCTTCCCGCACCGGTACTCGCGAGACGCCGTAGCTCTCGGCGAGCGACTCCTCGGTGAGGCGCTGGCCCGGGGCGAACACCCCGCTGATGATGTCGTCGCGAATCGCGCGGCACAGCTGCTGCGGCGTCATGCGCCGGACAGTGCTGCTCACTATGGCCTCACAAACGTCACTGCGGCCTCACAAACGAAACGGGGAAACGGGCATTTGCATACGATCCATCGTGGTGCTGCCGGATCGATTGCCGCCAATCTACTGCATGAAAGCGGTTGTCCGCCTGCGCGACCGCAGGCTGTGACGACGCTGTGTGACCTGCATTGCCCCAGCGTGTTCTTCGGCTCGCCGGTCCGGGGCAGTTTGTATACGATGCGCTGCATATCTGTCCGGAAGGATTTCATGGATCCCGCGCATCTGGTTCTACTGCTCGTCGCCGGTTTCGGTGCGGGCGTCTGCAATGCCATCGCCGGCGGCGGCAGCCTGCTCTCATTTCCCGCGCTGCTGGCCACCGGCCTGCCGCCGGTCGCGGCCACCGTCACCAATTCGGTCTCGGTCTGGCCGGGCTACCTGGGCGGCGCGGCGGCACTGCGCAAACGACTCGACGAACATCGCGCGCTGGTCCCGCGATTGATACTGACCGGCGCCGTCGGCGCGGGAGGCGGCGTGATCGCGTTGCTGGCGGCGCCGCCCAAGGTCTTCGCCGCGCTGGTCCCGTATCTGATTCTCGCCGCCACCGCTCTGTTCGCGGCGCAGCCGTTCCTGTCGAAACTGCTGTCCGCGCGCCGCGGCGAGGGCGATTCCCAGTTGCTGCTGTTCGCCGGGGTATTCCTCGGCGGCGTCTACGGCGCGTACTTCAACGGCGGTATGGGCATCGTCCTGCTGACGGCGCTGGCGCTGGGCATCGACGCCTCGATCACTCAGCTGAACGGCCTGAAAAGCCTGCTCACCCTGACTGTTTCGACCACCGCCATGATCGCCGTCGCACTGTTCGGCCCGGTGCACTGGCTCGCAGTCCTGGTCCTGGCGCCCGCCTGCCTGCTCGGCGGCGTGGCGGGCGCGAAACTCGCGGACCGCCTGCAGCCGGGCGCCTTCCGCGCCCTCGTCATCGTCTTCGGCGTCGGCGCGGGCACCGCCATGCTGCTGGCCTGAGCGCTCCCACCCATTCGAAAGAGGTACATCGATGCACGACCTACTGCTCCGCGGAGGCCGCCCCTGGACTCCCGGCCGGCCGCTGGACACCGCCGATATCGCGATCAGCGACGGCCGAATCGCCGAGATCGGCCCGAACCTCACCGAAAGCGCCACGGAGACCATCGATCTGGCGGGCGCGCTGGTCCTGCCCGGCCTGGTCGACTCGCACTGCCACCTCGACAAGACCATGTACGGCGGACCCTGGGTGCCCAATAGCGGTGGCCTGACCCTGCAGGGTCGTATCGCGAACGGGGAAGGCCGCCGCGATGAACTCGGCCTGCCCAGCGCCGACTACGCGGCGAATCTGCTGGGAGCCATGATCTCCGGCGGCACCGCGCACGTGCGCAGCCATATCGATATCGACCCGGAGGTCGGGCTGCGCGGGGTGGATGCCGTGCGCGCCGCGGCCGCACGGTATTCGGATCGGGTGGATGTGCAGTTGGTCGCCTTCCCTCAGGGCGGTCTGCTGACCCGCCCCGGCACCGACAAACTCCTGGAGGCCGCCCTGGCCGACGGCGTCGAGGTGATCGGCGGTCTGGACCCGGCCGGATACGACCGCAATGCCAACGGCCAGCTCGATCTGATCTTCGGCCTCGCCGAGAAATACGGCGCGCGCATCGACATCCATCTGCACGACCGCGCCGCGCTGGGCGCCTGGCAGTACGACCTGATCATCGAGCGCACCCGGGCCACCGGGCTGGCCGGTCGCGTCACCATCAGCCATGCCTACGCCATGGGGGAGCTGGCCCCGGGCGAACAGCGGCGCATTGCGGAAGGCCTTGCCGAGGCCGGAGTTTCGATGGTCACCTGCGCGGTCGGGGACGCCCCGGTGGTGCCGGTCCGGCTCCTGCACGAGGTGGGCGCGACCCTGGCGCTCGGCAATGACGGCATTCGCGATCTGTGGACCCCCTACGGCGATGGGGACATGCTGCGCCGCATCATGACCGTCGCCTTCCGTGACCGCCTGGTATCGGATCCCGAGATCGAACTGGCGCTCGCCGCCGGAACCTACGGTGGCGCACAGGTTCTCGGTCTCACCGACTACGGATTGACCGCGGGGGCGGCCGCCGATCTCTTCACCGT
Organism: Nocardia sp. NBC_01327; assembly: GCF_035958815.1. Lineage (NCBI taxonomy): Bacteria > Bacillati > Actinomycetota > Actinomycetes > Mycobacteriales > Nocardiaceae > Nocardia > Nocardia sp. NBC_01327. The sequence continues at coordinate 3,740,600 of NZ_CP108383.1, forward strand.
GAGCGCTGAAACGCCTGCCGCCGCGGTGGTTTCCGTGGCGCCGCGCACGCTGGTGCTCAAGCGCGGCCGGGTGGTGGCGCGCCATGGCGTTCTCGTCGAGAACTGATCGTATACGAAACAGCGGCGTAATCATGTAGACCGCGAACGGCAATGAGCCACCGATAGAACTGTGAAGCATGAGCACCACCGCTTCACAAGCCATTACCGGCCAGGGCCGGGCCGGTGCGACGGATGCCGCCGATGACGGCAACGTATACACCCGCCCGGCCGCTACCGCCCCGGCGCTGGCCTTCCAGAACGTCTCGCTGGTCTTCGAGAACGGCACGCACGCACTCGACGGCATCGATATCGACATTCGCCCAGGCGAATTCGTCTCCCTGGTCGGACCCTCCGGCTGCGGCAAATCGACCCTGCTGCGCCTGGCCGCCGGATTCGACAAACCCACCGCAGGCGCCGTGGCGGCGGCCACCAGCAAGCTGGGGTACGTCTTCCAGGAGGCGACCCTGCTGCCGTGGCGCTCGGTGCTGCGCAATGTCGAACTCCCCGCCGAACTCTCGGGCGTGGACAAGGCCACCCGACGCGCCGCGGCCCGGGACGCCATCGAGCGGGTGGGGCTGTCGGGCTTCGAAAACCACAAGCCCGCACAGCTTTCCGGCGGTATGCGCATGCGCACCTCGATCGCCCGCGCGCTCACCGTGGCGCCGGAACTGTTCCTCTTCGACGAACCCTTCGGCGCCCTCGACGAGATCACCCGGCAGCGACTGAACGAAGAGGTGAGCGGCCTGTACCGGCGCTCGGGCTTCACCGGCGTCTTCGTCACCCACTCCGTGGCCGAGGCGGTATTCATGTCCACCCGGGTCGTGGTGCTGACCGGCCGCCCCGGCCGGGTCGCCGCGGATATCCCGGTGCCACTGGACTTCCCGCGTGCCCCGGAACTGCGCTACACCCCCGAATTCGGGGCCATCGCCGCCACCGTCTCGGCGGCGCTGCACGAAGCCGAACGTACCGACATCACACCGACCGGGAGGGCCGCATGACCGCCGCCACCGCCCGCTCCGCCACCGCCGCAACGCTTGTCGCCGCGGTCATGGCGGGCGACAACTCCGCCGCACCCGCCGAGGCCGCGCCCTCGAGCGGCGGGACGGCGGTTCCGGAGACCGCCGCCGACACCGGACTGCGCACTCCGGACCCGGGCAATCACCGAAAACTGCGGTGGCCCTTCGCGATTGCCCCCATTCGCATCATCGCCCCGGTGACCGTGTTCCTCCTCGTCATTTCCGCCTGGACCGTGGTCAGTCATTTCGTGCTCGCGGCGGACTCCCGATTCCTGCTGCCCCCACCGGAATCGGTGCTGTCCAAGGGCCTGCTGAATGCCGCGACCCGCACCGAGATCCTCACGGCGCTCGGCGCCACCGTGCAGATCGCGCTCACCGGTCTCGCCATCGCCATCGTGGTGGGCGTCGCCTTCGCGGTGCTCATGAGCCAGGCCCGCTGGGCCGAATACTCCCTCTACCCGTATGCCGTGATCCTGCAGACGATTCCGGTGCTGGCGGTGGTTCCGCTCTTCGGCTTCTGGTTCGGCTACGAATTCGGCAGCCGCGTCATCGTCTGCGTCATGGTGTCGCTGTTCCCGGTCATCACCAATACCCTGTTCGGCCTGAAGTCGGTGCAGCCCGCCGAACACGACCTGTTCACCCTGCACGGCGCGAACCGGTGGCAGCGGCTGCTGAAACTGCAACTGCCCGCGGCGCTTCCGGCCATGATCACCGGTTTCAAGATCTCCGCCGGCATGGCCATCATCGGATCCATCGTCGCCGACTTCTTCTTCCGCCAGGGTGATCCCGGCATCGGCCGCATGATCGATGTCTACCGGCAGCGCCTGGCCACCGAAGAACTGCTCACCGCCCTGCTGCTGTCCTCCCTCGTCGGCCTGATCCTGTTCTGGGCCTTCGACTTTCTCGCCGCCCGCGTCGATCGCGCCCACGGTAAGCGCGCCTGATTTCCACCCCTCTGTGACAAACCTAGGAATGCTCGTGAAGAAACGTCTCCTCGCCACTGCCGCGCTCGCGGGCAGCCTCAGCCTTGTGCTCGCGGCCTGCGGCGGTAGCTCCTCCTCGCCCAAGCCGACCGGTCAGGGTGTCCTCGCCGGGGTATGTCCGGCCACCGTGGTGATCCAGACGGATTGGTACGCCACTCCCGAGCGCGCTGCCGCCTATCAGCTCGTCGGCCCCAACGGCACCGTCGACGCCAAGAAGGGCGCGTACGTCGGCCCGCTCGGCGATACCGGCGTGAATGTCGAAGTGCGCCTGGGCGGTCCGTTCCTCGGCGGCCAGCCGGTACCGGCCCAGATGTACCAGGACACCAGCATCACCCTGGGCCTGGTGCCCACCGACGAGCAGATCCGGGCCGAGGCCAAACTCCCGCTCACCGGCGTCTTCGCCTCGCTGCAGACCAACCCGCAGGTCATCATGTGGGATCCGGCGACCTACCACATCAATACGTGGAAGGACGTGGCCGCCAGCGGTGCGCCGATCCTGTACTCCGAGGGCAAGCCCTATATGGACTACCTCGTCGCCAACGGTGATGTGAAGAAGGAGCAGCTCGACGCCTCCTACGACGGCACCCCCAGCCGCTTCGTCGCCGAAAAGGGCCGAGTCATGCAGCAGGGCTACGTCTCCAATGAGCCCTACCGCTGGGAACACGATGTGAAGGGCTGGCAGAAGCCCACCGGCAGCCTGCTGGTCTCCCAGTCCGGCTACGAGATCTACCCGCATCAGTGGTCGGTGCGCACCGGTGAACTCGACAAGCTCCGCCCCTGCCTGCAGAAGCTCGTCCCCATGCTGCAGCAGGCCCAGATCGACTACGCCGCCAACCCCGAACCCACCAATCAGGCCCTGCTGCACATCTCGCAGGCCATCCCCGACGGCCCGCCCATGACCGCGGCGGCCAATACCGACTCCGTCAAAGTCCAACTGGCGGACAAGATCATCGCCAATGGGCCCGGCAATACCCTCGGCAATTTCGACACCGCCCGCATCGACCGTGTCATCGCGGCGGTCACCCCGATCCTGCACAGCCAGGGTCAGCAGGTCCCCGACGGTCTCGCCGCGAAGGATCTGGTCACCAATGAATTCATCGACCCCACAAAGGGATTGAAGACCCAGGGCTGAGCGCTCAGGCGGTCATGAGCTCGCGCAGGGCCTGGCAGCGGCGCAGAATATCGTCGCGATCGGATTGCTCCGGCACCGAATCGGCCACCGACCGCTCGATCATTTCCGCCTGATCCATCAGCACCCGCTGCCGCTCCGGCGCGCTCGTCCGATCCATGATCTGGGTGAGCGCGTCGAGCTGGCGAATCATAATGGCGGGCATACCGATTCCCGCCTGCCGAATCTTCTCGAAGGACCGCTGCACCAGCCGCTCGTAGCTCACCTGCTCGGCGATCACCCGGATCCGCCCGTCACGGGATCGCCGCACCGGCAGGGGATCCCAGGAGACCGCCAGCCGGGACAGGCAGTCACCCAGCCAGTCGATACATGTCATGACGGTGAAGGTGTCGTTCACCGCAAGTGACAGCGCGCGCAGCGCGATCTCGACCAGCTGGTCGATGCCGAAGGAAATGTCCTGGGTGAGCGTGCGTGTCGGCCCGGCCACATGACCCCGATCGAGCTTGACCGCCACCACCTCGGCCGCCGAGGCCGGCCACACCATGGCCATGACCTGTCCCTCGGTGAGGAAATGTCCTGGGCGGTAAGGCAAATGGATGACCGCATCGGCCTTCTCGGCAATGTGAACCAGCTTCTCATAGCGGATGTACTGCAGATACCCACTGGTGGCCGTGCGCACCGGACCACCGGATTCGCCCATCAGCGCCAGCAATTCGGCGGACGAGGGCCCGGTCTCGATGCCCGTGTTGGAGGCGATGCCATCGGTATACGCGGCCGTCGCGAGGGAGACATCGCGTGCGATCCCGGCGATCACCCTGGGCAGCTGGATCTCCTGCGCGATGTGATTGATGAAGTAGATCAGCACCACCAGATCGAGCACCAGCGAGGCGATGGCCACCGTGGTGCTGATGTGCGGCACGAACTCCGGCCCGACCACCACCAGCGTCGCGACCGTATAGACGAACGTCGCCACGAAGGTTCCGAGGGTCAGCTGCGTGCCGCGATCGCGAATGAAGTTGCGCAGCATGCGCGGGCCGAATTGTGTCGAGGCCAGCGTCAGCGCGACGATCGTGATCGAGAAGACCACGCCGACCACCGTGATGATGGCGGCCGCGATCGCGGTGAGGACCTGCCGTGCGGCATCGGGCGTGCCGCCGATGACCCAGGAGGGAATCCCGAACTCACCCCGGAAGGTCGCCCGGTCCAGGCCGTAGGTGAGGACGAATATCAGTACCGCGCCCAGCACTTCGATGGTGGGCACGAACCACAGATTCGTTCGCAGCGTATCCCGCCGCCGGTCCCATTCGGGATTGATACCGCGCACGGTGCGCCTCCAGCTGGATCGATGAGTTGACGTGCCGGCCACACTCCTCGCCGTACCTTGATGAAATCTATACGCGCGGAACGCGGAAGGGAGGTATGAGCGCCCCTTCCGCGATCCGTGCCGGGAGCTACGCGTCGAGCAGTGCGCTCGCCCGCTCACCCGCCCGCAGCAGCATGGTGATCGCGGCTTCGGCCAGGGCCGGGTCGATATCGGCGAGCGCGGCATCGGTCAATTGCCTTGCGTGGGTGTACATCTGCTTGAAGTGCGCCGCACCCTCCGCCGTGAGCTCCACCGTCGCCGCCGCGGTGTCGAATACGATGTCGCCGGTCGGCGCGATGCGCTCCAGCAGGCTGATGACCTGTGGCCGAGGCAGATCCATGCGCTGATCGAGCTCGGCGGTCACCACGGTGAGGGGCAGGGCGGGGCCCCGTTCGCTCAGCAGCGTGAACAGCATCCAGGTGGGGAAATCGGTGTGCTGGTCCGCCAGTGCGCGGTCGTGCAGCTTTTTGATCCGGTGCGCGGTTTCGCCGAGTGCGCGGCCGAGGCTCGGCCGCGGCGCGGAATTCTGGGTCATGGGAACCTCCAAGAAACGTTGGTGACACCAACGCTACTCCGAGATTGATGGTCGCGCCAACGATAAATGTGGATCCCCGAAATCAGCGCGAGGTCTTCTCCAGCTGATGCGCCACCAGGTCGAGGAAGGCATCGACCTCTTCGCGGTGATAAGCGGCGGTACCGCCGGGTGCGGTGTGAAAAGCCGTGCCCCGCACATCTTCCGCGGTGAGACCGTTCGGACCGTCGTGGGCGAGGGTGGCCGCCAGGCGATCGAGGAAGGCGCCCACCTCCTCGGCCGCATAACCGGTCAGGCCGAACGGGGGAGCGGAGAACTGGACGCGCAGCACATCATCGACCGTGAGGCGATCCCGGTCGCGACCCGTCGGCACCCGGTGGCAGCCGCGGCGCACGACCTCCAATTCCAGACAGGCCTGATCCAGGAATTCGTCCACCTGCTGGATGTCGTAGCCACGATGCCCGCGCGGGGCGTCGTCGAATTCGACCAGCCGGATATCGGCGGTGCTGAGGTGATCGTGACCGATCATGGTGTCGGCGATACGTGTTCGGAAGGCGTCCACCTGGGCGGGGTGATAGCCGTGGTGCCCGAACGGTGCTGTGCCGAAGTGCCTGCGGCGAACGTCCTCGGGGGTCACGTCGGTCATTGTGCCAATGTGCTCATGTCCGAATCGTCGCCGCCCCTGGTGGATCCGCTTTGTCGGGTGAGTCCGTGTGCGCGTGGCGGATTCAGTCCTTGCGCACACCGTCGATGAGCAGCCGCCGAATGGCCTGGGTGAGGCCGTCGGCCGCGGCCTGGTCGAGATCGGGATTGCGCAGCCCGTGCAGGATCGCCGCCAGCAGCATGCCGGTGACGGCCTTCGCGGTATTGACGGTGTCCAGATCGGCGCGCAGATACCCCTGTTCCACACCGTGTTCCAGATAGGCCGTGGTCAATGCGTCCGCGGTATCGAGCAATCCGTACAACCGCATGGTCAGTTCGGCGTCGATGCCGGTGGCCTGGAACAGCAGCAGCTGCGCCACCCGGCGATCCTCGAGGAAGATGCTGTTGAGCGCCACCCCGATGCGCTCGAGCTGACCCCGGTACGCCTCCAGGCTCTCGGCCGCGTCGGGTGCGTTCTCGGTGCCCAGCGCCTCCACGATGCGGGCGGCCAGGTCATCGATGACGTGATCGATGATGTCGCGCTTATTGGCGAAGTACCGGTAGAAGGTGCCGTGCCCGATGCCCAGCTCATTGGCGATATCGGCAATGCCGGTGGCGTGATAGCCCTTCTCGGCGAAGCAGGCGAACGCGGTATCGATGATCTCCTGGCGGAGCTCGGCCTTACGCCGTTCGACTCGGGAGGATGGCTTCGTCACCAGGCCGATGATACGGTGTTCACAAACGGAATGAGATGTCATTCCGTGACAACTGAGTCACAGGGCTCTTGTGGGCCGCAGCTTTCAGGGAGGTTCGGCGTGGCACCTCAGTACGACGCCATCGTGGTCGGTGCGGGTTTCGGCGGCATGGGCGCGGGCATCGAATTGGATCGGCTCGGTCTGAGCAATTTCGTGATCCTGGAGCGCGAGGACGACCTCGGCGGCACCTGGCACGTCAATCACTATCCGGGCCTGGCCGTGGACATCGCCTCGGTCACCTACTCCTACTCTTTCGAGCCGAACCCGAACTGGTCGCGACTGTTCGCGCCGGGCGCCGAGCTCAAGAAGTACGCCGAGCACGTGGCCGACAAGTACGACCTGCGCCGGCGCATGCGCTTCGACACCGTGGTCGGGGGAGCGCGCTGGGACGAGGAGCAGCAGCACTGGGTCGTCGCCATCGAGAACGGCGAATCCCTCACCGGCCGTTACCTGCTGACCGCCACCGGCTTCCTGTCGCAGCCCTACACACCGCCGTTCCCGGGGATCGACACCTTCAAGGGCAAGATCATCCACACCACCCGGTGGGAGAACGACTTCGATCTCACCGATCGCAAGGCCGCCATCATCGGCACCGGAGCCACTGCCGTGCAGCTGATTCCGGAGGTCGCCAAGAAGGTGCAGGCGCTCACCGTCTTCCAGCGCACCCCCATCTGGGTGGTGCCCAAGGTCGACGTCGCCATCTCCAAGTCGGTGCAGTCGCTCTTCGCGCGAGTTCCTTTGACGCAGAAGGCCGCCCGGCTGGCCAATACCACCGCGCTGGAGGCCCTCATGGTCGTCGGCGTGCTGCACTTCAAGCAGGCCAAGCCGTTGAACAAGGCCGCCGCCGCACTGGCCAAGGCGCATCTGCGGACCTCGGTGAAGGATAAGGAAACTCGGAAGAAGCTCACGCCGGATTACGATTTCGGCTGCAAGCGTCCCACCTTCTCGAACCTGTACTTCAAGACCTTCAACGAACCGCATGTGCGCCTGGAGACCAACTCCATCGACCACATCGAGCCCGACGGCATCGTCACCGCCGACGGCAACAAGACCGAGATCGACACCCTGATCCTGGCCACCGGCTTCAACCTCTGGGATGTGAACTTCCCGGCCATCGAGATCATCGGCCGCGAGGGCGTCAACCTCGGAAAGTTCTGGCGCGACAATCGCTTCCAGGCCTACGAGGGCATCACCGTGCCGAAGTTCCCGAACTTCGTCAGCCTCAACAGCCCGTACTCCTACAGCGGCCTGTCCTACTTCACCACCATCGAGGCCCAGATGAAGCATATGGGCCGGCTCTTCGGTGAGATGAACCGTCGCGGCGAGCAGGTCTTCGAGGTCAATGAGGCGGCCAATGCCGGATTCCTGGACCGGGTCACCGACAAGCTGGACTCCTCGGTGTTCTACAGCGGCCAGTGCTCCACCGCGCGCAGCTACTACTACAACCAGCACGGTGAGGCGGCGCTGCTGCGTCCCACCAGCACGCTGAACGCGCACCGCGAAGCGGTGACCTTCCCGCTCGACGATTACACCTACGGGACGCAGTCGGCCTGAGTCGGTGCGGGTCGTGCGCGGCCGTCAGTCGCGCACGACCGCATAGCGGGCACAGGTGAGTTCGCCGTTCAATCCCACCTCGACGGGCGTGAGCTCGAGCCGCCTCGGCAGCAGCGGTGCACCCGAACCCAGCGTGACGGGTGCGAAGGACACCACGATCTCGTCGAGCAGTCCGTGATCGGCGAACTGCCCGGCCAGATCCCCGCCGCCCGCCACCCAGAGCTTCTTGTCCCCGGCCGCCGCTGCCATCTGCGCGTGCACGGCCGGTACGGATTCACTGGTGAAGCGGATATCGCGGCCCGGCTGCGGCGGGAACTCCCGATGGGTGATCACCCACGCCGGCATGTCGTACGGCCAGGTATCGGGTTCGTTGTCGAGCAGCCACCGATAGGTATTGGCGCCCATGACCAATGCGCCGATCTCGGCGATGAACCCGTTGTACCCCATCGGCCCGTCGCTATCGTTCTTGCGCGAGAGCAGCCAGCTCAGGGAATGCTCGGCGTCGGCGATGAACCCGTCGAGACTGCTGGCGGTGTAATAGGTGGTGAAGGACATCTCAACCTCTCTGTCGTAGCCACATGATCGGATCTGCGTGGCCGAGTTCTGTTGCGGTATCGGGCAATTCGGTGGCCAGCCACTGCCGTGCCAGCAGTCGGCGGTGTGCGGAGTAGGTGAGCACGTGCGCGATCACGCTGCCGAGCACAAAACTCTCCGGCGGATCGCAGAGCGCGTCGATGAGCGTGTCGTTCCAGCCCCCGCGCGAATCGATCTCGCGCACCGTCGCCAGCCAGCGGGGACCGATCTCCTCGAAGCATTCGAGCAGCGCCGCCGGATCGTCGCTCGGCTGCTCCGGACTGTCCGCACCCTCCACCGCCGCCAGCCACACCTGTTTCGTCCACACCAGCTGCAACAGGACCGCGGCCAGCGACTCCTCGGCGCCGGACCACGGGATCACCGTGAAGCCCGGCGCCCGCACCCGGCGGTATCGGTCCGCGCTCAGTCCGGCCGCGAGATGCAGCAGCTCCCGGGTGTCATCCAGATCCTGATGCAGCATGATCGCGGTCGGATCCATATCGGCCCGTCCTTTCGGTTCGCTCTGCACCCACAGCGACATGGGCGGATGGAAGTGGACGCCGTTCACCGCCGGTAGCCACCGGGCCGACCGTTCGCGGCCGGTACTGCTCGGCGGATGTCCGTAGGCGCGGCTGTATGCCCGGCTGAACCCCTCCACCGATTCGTATCCGGCCGCGAATGCCACGTCGGTGACACGCACGCCCCGGCTCAGCTCCCAGGCCGCCCGTTCCAGCAGCACCCGTCTCCGCAGCGCCACCGGAGATTCGCCGGTGCCGCGGGCGAACTGCCGGGAGAAGTGGAACGGCGAGGCGTAGGCGCCGGCCGCCATATCGCCGAGTGTCGAATTGTCCTCTGCCAGTACCGCGTCCAGCAGTTCGCGGAGTCGATCCCGTCCGATGTGCACCCGATCAGTCTGGCCGCAGCGCCCGCCGCGGCGCTTGACCGATCTTGCTGTGTCCTTCGCCCTGGGCGAATCCAGTACAGGTCGGCGCGGCCTATCTCAGCTTCAGCTGGCAGACTGTCTGGGAAACGACCACTCGACCACTCAAATTAAGGGCTGACTTCGACGATGGACCTTCTGCTGCCGCTGCTGCTGGTTGCCTTGCTCATCCCGATGTTCCTGGGCGTCCGCCGCCAGAAGCGGGAACAGGCCAAGGTGATCGAGATGCAGGACACCCTGAAGGTCGGCGACCGCGTCGTCACTACGTCGGGCCTGTTCGGCACCGTGGTCGAGGCCGATGACACCTCCGTTGATCTCGAGATCGCCGAGGACGTCGTCACCACCTGGCTGCGTGCCAGCATTCGCGAGATCCGCAATGAGGATGCCGACGCCACGACCGAAGCCTCGGCCGACGCCGCTTCGGAAGCCGAGTCCGATCACGCTCCGGAGGCCGGGTCCGACAACGCCGACGAAGCCCCCCGGCTGTCCAAGGACTGAGATTCCCGCGCGCCGTCGGCCTCCGCGATCCGGTGGCCCGACGGCGCTGCGGTGTGCCCGCTCGTTCCACCTCGAATCCGCCTAGGAGATAAGTACAGTGCCACCTTCCCAGGGAACGGCGCATCCATTGCGTCTGCTCGGCGTCTACGCCGCACTGGTGGCCGTGATGTTCGGCCTGGTGTTCTTCACCGGTGACAAATCCGCCAGCCCCAAACTCGGCATCGATCTACAGGGCGGCACCCGTGTCACCCTGACGCCGCGTACCCCGGACGGCGGGAAACCGAGCCAGGACAGTCTGCGTCAAGCGCAGAGCATCATCGAGCAGCGTGTCAACGGCCTGGGTGTCTCCGGTTCCGAGGTCCTGATCGATGGCGACAACCTGGTGATCACGGTCCCGGGTGAGAACGGCGCGCAGGCCAAGGCCCTCGCCACCACCGCCAAGATGTACATCCGCCCCGTGATCCAGTCCATCGCCCCGCAGGTGAAGGACGGCAAGCCGGTAGGCCAGCAGCCCGGCGCCGCACAGCAGCCCGGTGCGCCGCAGTCGCCTGCCGCAGGGCAGCAGCAGCCCGCCGCGCCGCCGGCGGAAACCGTGGCGCCGAGCGATTCGCAGACGCCGCCGACCACCTCCGAGGCCCCGGCCGCGCAGAACCGGGTATTCCCGGCGCAGGCGCCGACCACGCCCTCGGCTCCCGTGCCGGCGCCGACGCCCGCGTCACCGCAGCAGACCCAGCAGGAGATCGCCGCCGCAAAAGCCCTGCGGCAGAGCACCGATCAGACGGTTCAGCAGGAAGCCATGCTGACCATGGACTGCACCAAGCCGGATCCGTTGCAGGGCAACGACGATCCGAACCTGCCGCTGGTCGCCTGTGGCACCGACGGCAGCCAGGTCTATCTGCTGGACAAGAGCCGCCTCGACGGCCAGGAGATCAAGGACGCCTCCGGAGTCTTCGAGCAGAAGGAATCCAAGTGGGTCGTCAATGTGGACTTCAAGTCCGGCGGCGCCGACACCTGGGGCAAGCTGACCACCGAGTTCTACAACAAGCAGCTGGCCTTCGTGCTCGATACGAAGGTCGTCAGCGCACCGGTCGTACAGCAGGGTGGCCAGTACGGCGGTAGCACCTCCATCTCCGGTACGGGCATCAACAAGTCCACCGCGCAGGAGCTCGGCAATACCCTCAAGTACGGATCGCTGCCGCTGTCCTTCGCGACCTCCGAGGCCGAAACCGTCTCGGCCACACTGGGTTTGTCCTCCCTGCACGCCGGTCTGATCGCCGGCGCCGTCGGCCTGATCGCGGTGCTGCTGTACTGCCTGCTCTACTACCGAATGCTCGGCTTCCTGGCCGGTTTCTCGCTGGTCGCGGCCGGTGTGGCGGTGTATCTGCTGATCGTGCTGCTGGGCAGGGGGATCGGATTCACCCTGGATCTGGCGGGTATCGCCGGTTTGATCATCGGTATCGGTTTGACGGCGGACTCGTTCGTCGTGTTCTTCGAACGCATCAAGGACCAGATGCGCGGTGGCCGGAGCTTCCGATCCGCGGTACCGCGCGGCTGGAAGCGCGCGCAGCGCACCAACCTGTCGGGTAAGACGGTCAGCCTCATCGCATCCGCGGTGCTGTACCTGCTGGCCGCGGGCCAGGTGAAGGGCTTCGCCTTCACCCTGGGTCTGACCACGGTGCTCGACATCATCGTGCTGTACCTGGTCACCTCGCCGCTGTTGATGCTGGCGTCGCGCTCGGCCTTCTGGGCGAAGCCGTCGGTCAACGGTCTCGGTGCGGTGACCGAACTCGCCCGTGAACGCAAGGTGGCGTCCGGCGTTCTGGTGAAGGAGGCGTGATCATGCGCGATACCAGCTCCGTAATCGATACCGATTCCGAACTCGACTACGAGTCGGACAAGAGCACCAAGAAACACAGTCTGTTCGAGCGGCTCTACACCGGCACCGGCGGATTCGAGATCGTCGGCCGGCGCAAGCTGTTCTACGGTGTGGCGGCGGTACTGCTGCTGATCGCCATCCTGAGCATCTCGATTCGCGGTTTCACCCTCGGCATCGACTTCGCCGGTGGTTCCCGGATCCAGTTGCCCGCGGACGGTGTCACCACCTCGCAGGTGGAGAAGGTCTACAACCAGGCCCTCGGCCATGACGCCGTGACGGTGCAGAAGGTCGGTTCGGGTTCGGCCGCGACCATTCAGATCCGCTCCGACACGCTGTCCCGGGAGCAGACCGACACGCTGCAGAACGCGCTGTTCACCGCGTTCAAGCCGAAGGACTCCAACGGGCAGCCGAATATGAACGCCATCAGTACCGCCGAGATCAGTGAGACCTGGGGTGGCCAGGTCACCCACAAGGCGCTGCTGGCGCTGGGCGTCTTCGTTTTGCTGACGATGATCTACATCGCGATTCGCTTCGAACGCGATATGTCGATCGCGGCGATCGGCTCGCTGTTCTTCAATCTCGTTGTGACAGCGGGCATCTACTCGCTCGTCGGTTTCGAGGTGACGCCCGCGGCGGTCATCGGCCTGCTCACGATTCTCGGCTATGTGCTCTACGACAATGTCGTCGTCTTCGACAAGGTCGAGGAGAACACCGACGGCGTGCTGAACCTGACCAAGCACACCTACGCGGAGAAGGCGAACCTCGCCGCCAACCAGACCCTGATGCGCTCGATCAACACCACCGTCATCGGCATTCTGCCGATCATCGGCATGCTGGTCATCGCGGTCTGGCTGCTCGGTGTGGGCACGCTCAAGGATCTGGCGCTGGTGCAGCTGGTCGGTATGATCGTCGGCGCGTACTCGTCGATCTTCTTCGCGGTGCCGCTGCTGGTGACAATCAAGGAGCGCTTCGGCCCGGTGGCCGCACACACCAAGAAGGTGCTCGCCCGCCGCAGCGGTGCGCTGACCGGACGGGCGACCGATGCGGCCGCGCAGCGTGCGGATGCGGCCAGCCGTCCCGTCACCGTCGGTGCCGGGCGGGAAGCCTCCGCCTCGCGTCCGCGCGGTGGTGAGGGACCGCGACCTGGAACTCGGCCGAGCGGGAAACGAACCAAGAAGAGGCACTGAGCATGCGCAGGGGGTCGCCGTCGGTGGTCAACAAGAAGGACCGCCACCGTAGTTATTTCGCGGCTCGCCGCAGTGCCGTCGTCGTGCTCGCCGGTGCAGTCGCCGCGGGCATGGTGACGGGCTGCGCCGGGAAGAATCAGGTCCCGTCCATCGGGTACGGCGTGGACACGGTTGTCGCCAGTTACAACGGCGGCAGCACGCTGGGCGCCGAAAGTGGTGCGGCGGCGGTGTTCTCGCGCGTCCTGACCGGGTTCTTCTACACCGGTCCGGACGGGCAGCCGGTGGCGGACACCGATACCGGTACCGCCAAGGAGGTCCCGGGCGATGCCCAGACCATCCAGTACCGGTTGAATCCGGACGGTAAGTACTCCGACGGCACACCCACGTCCTGTGACGATCTGGTGATGGCGTGGGCCGCGCGCAGCGGCCGGTTCACCAAAGCCGGTCCGGGCGGCCCGATTCCGATGTTCGATGCCGCGAGCACCGCCGGGTACGCCGATATCGAGCGGGTGGATTGCACACCCGGATCCAAGGACGCCACCGTGGTGTTCCGGCCGGGCCGGCACTATTCGGCCTGGAAGACGCTGTTCAATGCCTCCGAGCTGATGCCCGCGCATGTTGTGGCCACGGCGGTGCAGGCGCCGAATGTGGTGGCGCCCCTGCAATCGGGTGATCAGGCGACCGCCGAGCGCATCGCCGATTTCTGGAACAACGGCTGGAAGCTCACCCCCGGCAAGCTGAACGTCACGGTGCTGCCGTCCTCCGGCCCGTACCGGATCGAATCCTTCGATGACAAGGACGGTCTGGTACTGGTGAAGAACGAGCACTGGTGGGGTAATCCGGCCAAGACGCCGCGCATTGTGGTGTGGGACAAGAACACCGATCTCAAGGCCAAGGTCTCGGCCAAGGCCGTCGGGGTGCTCGATGTGGGCACGGGCGCGCTCGGCGACGGCACTCCGGGCGGGTTCTCGGCCGAGAACTACCCCGGTCGCGGTGTGGAGCAGCTGGTGCTGAGCACCGGCGGCGTCTTCGGCAATGCCGCCGCGCGGCGCGCGTTCGCCCTGTGCGTACCGCGGCAGGCGCTGTTCGACAAGCTCGGCCACCCCGGTTACAAGGTGGATGCCGGCCTCGGCTCGGGTCCGCTGAATTCCCGTACCGTGCCGCAGGATTCGCTGTACTACGGGGCGATCGCCGGTGCGGCCGACAAGTACAAGAACGCCGATGTCGCCGCGGCCACCCAGGCCGCGAGCGGGGCCGGACTGCAGAATCAGACGGTGCGCATCGGCTATCTGCGCCCGGATGATCGGCGCGCGCAGACCGTCGCCATGATCGCCGACTCCTGCAAGGGCGCCGGTATCACCGTGGTCGACGCGGGGACGCCGGACTTCTCGGCGCAGCAGCTCACCGACGGCAAGGTGGACGCGATTCTGGGTGGTACGGCCGCCATGCCGGGGCCCTCCGGATCGCTGTCGGCCACCGACGCGATTGCGGCGTTGCACACAGGTCAGGGCTTGAATTTCAATAGGTACGGCAACGGTCGCTACGATGCCATCGCGGATCAGCTTGCGGCGGAGGACAACTCGACCACCGTGCTGAATCTGCTGAACGAGCAGGAAAACCTGCTGTGGAACGAGATGCCGTCGATTCCCCTGTTCGCCACCCCGCGCACCATCGCGTTCGGTGACGGCATGCGGAACGGCGTCGCCAGCCCCACCAAGGCAGGTGCGGGCTGGAATATGGATCGCTGGGTGCTGGAGCGGTAAAGACCGCGGTGGCGTGGTGAAGAGGAGCGGGTGTAGATGAGCAAGCATGGAATGGTGGATACCGATGAGACCGTCGGTCAGCGCACCGCCCGAGCGGCCGAAGCCGTACAGCGGCTGACCCGCTGGCATGACGACTTCCCGACTCCGGGAGTGCGTTTCGCCGACCTGACGCCGGTATTCGCCGATGCCGAGGGCTTCCGCACGGTGCTCGACTGCTGTGCCGCCTGCGCACCGGACGCGGATCTGGTGGCGGGCATCGACGCGCGCGGCTTCCTGCTGGGCGCGGGCGTGGCCGCGGTGCTCGGCACCGGTGTGGTGGCGGTGCGCAAGGCGGGCAAGCTGCCGCCGCCGGTGATCAGCCGCGAGTACACCCTCGAATACGGTTCGGCCGCACTGGAAATCCCGGCCGACGGCATCGAGCTGAAGGGCCGCCGAGTGCTGCTCCTCGACGACGTCCTCGCTACCGGTGGTACGCTCGCCGCCGCCGCGGCGCTGTTCCAGGCGGCCGGCGCCGAGGTCATGGCCGCGGCCGTGGTGCTGGAACTGGGCTTCCTCGACGGCCGATCGAAGCAGGGCGACTACCCGCTGACCTCGATCGTCACGCTCTGATCCGAACCCGCGCGGTCGCCGCTCAGGCGACGATGCGGGCGATGATCCCGGTGACGACCAGCCAGAAGAGTGCGGCGAGACCGTAATTCACGGCAATGTCCAGATGGGGTGTTCCGGTGTGGAACAGGCCGGGGAAGAACAGGGCAAGTGGTTCGGCCACCGACTTGATGAAGGTGAAGAACCGGTTCGTCTGATCCGCGCCGAAGTCCAGCAGCAGAATATAGACGACGAGGATGATGGCGAAGAGAGCGCCGAGGCCGCCGATCAGTCGGGCGGCGGCGCTCTCGCGGTAGGTGTCGTACATATAAGGCATAGGGCGGTAATGCCCTGTCCGCGCTTCTCGAAACGGTACGAGCGAACCGGTCGGTCGCGGGAAACTATGCGGGCGTGCAGTTTGTTCGGATGACAGGATGTGAGCAGCCTGCTATCCGGATTGCCCTGCTGTGTCCGTTTGCCGTGCAGGCGGATTCGTTCGCGCTCACAATATCGAGATGAGTACTGCACCGGGGGAGTCGGCAGCACCGTTCACAGAATTCCTGACCGCCCATCTGCCCGAGGTGGCGCGGGAGATGATGACCGCCGTGGTGCGGGCGGTTCCCGACTATGAGCAGCTGCCCACCGAGCGGGTCGAACAGGACCTGATCCGGCGCTCCGAGGACAATCTGCGCCTGTTCGTGCGCCTGTTGAGTGAGGAGCGGGAGCCGGGCGCGGCCGACCTCGACGAGATGATCGAGGCGGCGGTACGCCGTGCGCGCGAGGGCATTCCGCTCGATGCGGTGCTGGCGGTGTACCACCGGGGCGCGGTGGCGGCCTGGAATTTCATGGCGGCCGGGGCGCGCACACCGGAGCAGCGGGATGCGCTGATCGCTGCTGTGCCGCAGCTGCTCGGCTATCTGGGCGCGGTGGTGCCCGGCGTCGCCGCGTCCTATCTGCGCGAGCGCCAGGATCTGCACTGGGAGCAGCGGGAGGTGAAACGCGCTCTGGCGCAGGCGCTCCTGCAGGGTAAGCCCGCCGAACTGCTGGCCGAGCGCTTCGGTATCACGCTCGGCCGCTATCACGTGCTGGCATTGCGCACCGCCGAGGTTCCCGGCGTCACCGACGGAATCCGGCCCGCCATGCGGGTCATTCACGGCGAGATCGACGAGCTGTCGCCGCAGGCCCTGACGGTGCTGGATCGGTCCGGCGGCTGGGCGCTGGTGCCCGCGACCGAACCGGATGCGCGCCTGGATGCCGCGATCGCGGGTATCGCGGCCGCGGCGGGTGTGCGGGTGATCGCCGGAACGGCCACCGCCGCACTGGTTTCCGATATTCCGGCCCGGGCCGAGGAGGCCGGTGAGATCGCGCGCCTGGCCATTGGACTGGGCCGGCCGACCGGTGTGTATCGCATGGCGGATCTGGCGCTGCAGTATCAGTTCGCGCGGCCGGGTCCGGCCCGCGCCTGGCTGCTCGGCCTGCTCGATCCCTTGACCGCGCACCCGCATCTCATGCAGGCCCTGCGCGCCTATCTCACGCACGACCACAATCGGGTCGCGGCCGCGGAGTCCCTGGTGGTGCACCGTAATACGCTGAACTACCGATTGAACCGCATTGCGACCCTGACCGGCTACGATCCGGGCCGGTCCGAGCACGCGCCGCTGTTCGCCGCGGCCCTGACCGCCTTCGACCTCGCCGCCGCCGACCTCTAGCGGGCCACCATCCGGGCGATGAAACCGGTGACAACAAGCCAGAAGATAGCCGCCAGACCATAATTCAGGATGATGTCGATGGTGCCGTTGCCGGTGTGGAACAGTCCCGGGAAGAACAGCGCCAGGGGCTCGGCCCAGGATTTGATGAAGACGAAGAACCGATTGGCCTGATCGGCCCCCAGTACCAGCAGCAAGATATACACGCCCTCGATGAGGGCGAACAGTGCTCCGACCCCGCCGATGATTCGGGCGGCGGTGGCCTCATTGCGCGTGACGTACGGCATCAGCCTGGAATGCCCGATGTGTGCCGCTCGAAACGGCGTCAGCGCGTGTCGAAACAGTGTCGTGCTCCTGCTGTGTTTGCTCCACGAAAGCATGTGTACGCCATGGCATGATGTTTCCGTGACCTCTGCGGCGGCCGTGAGTATTCCAGCGTGAAGGCCAAGGCCCTCATCGTCGGCGCCGTCGGCCTCGCCGGGATGGTTCTGCTGCTGCTCCTGGTCATTATTCTGCCCTCGAGCGAAGAGACCTGCGGCGCGGGCACACCGGTGGTGCCCTCGACCACCCAGGCGCTCACCGAACCCAATTGCCCGGCCACCGGAGCGGCCGCCGAGGCCGGTTTACAGGACGGCGCGCTGCGCGCACTGCGCTGTGTGGTCGCACGTTTCGGCATGATGGATATGCGCGGCGTGGTCGCCGACGACGCCTATCCGGACCACCGGGAAGGCCGGGCCGTCGAATTCATCGTCGGCAGCGATCAGGCCAAGGGTGATGCCATCGTCGCCTTCCTGCAGCAGAGCGCGGCCAACTTCCACATCGACTACGTCCTGTGGAAGCAGCGCAGCTGGACTCCCGACGCGGCCAACGGCACCCAGTGGACGCCCATGGAGGATCGCGGCGATCCGGTGCGCAATCACATGGATCGGGTCCAGGTGACCATCAAATCCGTCGTCGCCACCTCGACGGTCAGTGCGCCGCCGGAGGTTTCGCTGGCCTCGATGCCGGGACCGGTCAATGAGGCGGGCAAGCTGACCGGTGCGGGACGGCGTCAATACCCCATGGCGGCAGGCACTTTCACCATCTCCGATGTCTTCGGCGCGCGCGGCGGCACCCATATGGGCGTCGACTTCGCCGGCGCCGCGGGCACCCCGATCTACGCCGCCTCCGATGGTCTGGTCGTCGCGTCCGGTCCGGCTTCGGGTTTCGGTGACTGGGTGGTCATCGACTCGATCGACGAGAGCGGTAAGCGCTACTCCACGGTGTACGGGCATATGTACGAGTCCGGTATCCACGTGCACACCGGCGATATCGTGACCATGGGCCAGCACATCGCCGATGTCGGCTCCAATGGTGAATCCACCGGTCCCCACCTGCATTTCGAGGTGGTGCCCGGTGGCCGGCTGACCGGTGGAAAACAGGTCGACCCGATGCCGTGGCTGGCCGGTTCGGCACTGCCCACCGCCGGTACCACACCCACCTGTGAGAACGGATTCGGTTCCGCCGGAGGCAATCTCGCGCCCGGTAAGGTGCCGCCCGAGCTCGAGATCTGGTACCGGCGCGCCGGATCGCTGTGCCCGCAGATCAGCGCTTCGCTGCTGGCCGCACAGGGTCAGCAGGAATCGGGTTTCCACCGCGGGCTCACCTCACCCGCCGGTGCGCAAGGCTTGGCGCAGTTCCTGCCGGGTACCGCGGCCTCACTGGCCCCCGACGGACAGCCGTATGTGATCGACGCGGACGGCAATGGCACCGCCAGCGTCTGGGACGACGGCGACGCCATCATCGGCCAGGGCCGGTATATGTGCGCCCTCGCGCAGAAGATTCAGGGCTGGGAGAACGAGGGCAAGGTGACCGGCGACGTGGCGGCCCTGTCCCTCGCCGCCTACAACGCGGGCGAGGGCGCGGTGCTGGCCTCGGGCGGCATGCCCAACCAGGTGGCCGCGCACTTCACCGAAACCCGCCCCTACGTCACGAATATTCTTGCGGCCGAAGCGAATTTCCGCAGCATGGGCAGCGAAGGCCGATTCCAGCCGAATACCTCCGCATCCCTCGGCCCGCAGGTCGTCTCCGCCGGTGAGCAATGGCTCGGCACCCGTTACGTTTTCGGCGGCGGCGGCGCCCAGGGCCCGTCCAACGGCGGTTTCGACGAACCCGGTTTCACCGCGGCCTCGGTCTTCGCCGCGAGCGGTGGCGCCATCACCCTCCCCGGCACTGCCGAACAGCAGTGGGAACAGGGCGTAGAGATCCCGCTGATCAAGGCACAAGCCGGTGACCTGGTCTTCGGCAATTTCGGAGTCCGCGGCCCCGCTACCGTCGGCGTCTACACCGGCGACGGCCGCATGCTGCACGCCGAACCCGGCGGCGTGGTCGCCGAGGTGCCGTTGCAGAACGGTATGAAGGCCCGCCGCGTCGGGCAGTGAGGCGCGTAGGACGTGAATGTCCTACGCGCACAGAAGATGGGGGATCTGATGATTTGCAATGTCCACCTGCGCACCCTGCCGGTGCCCGCCGAGGTCGCGGGCGCACTGCTCGACCGTGTGGCCGAACCCGGCAATCCCGTCTGGCCGGCCCCGGACTGGCCTGCACTGGTTCTGGATCGTCCGCTGGAGGAGGGTGCGGACGGCGGCCACGGCCGTAATCGATACACCTGCACCAACTACCAACCCGGTCGGCGGGTGGAATTCACCTTCGGTCCCGAATCGCCGTTCGTGGGCACGCACGCTTTCGACGTGCTGAAGAGCGGTTCGAATGCCTGTGTACTCCGGCATGCCGTCCTCGCGACCCCGCGTGACCTGCGCGGCCGGCTGCAGTGGAGCCTGATCATCCGCTGGTCGCACGACGCGATGATAGAGGACCTGCTGGACCGCATGGCCGTTGCGGTCGGTCACCCGCCGGTGCGGCCCGCGCGCTGGTCCCCGTATGTCCGGCTGCTCCGCAAGGCGCTCGGCAGGTGGAAGCAGAAGCAGGTCGAGGTTGTGGAAGTTCGGTGATCACGGGCGGTGAGAGTCGGGTCACGAAATATGTACTTGCACGGCCTCGTTGACCTTGGATACCGTGGGAGCCGTTCCCAGCCCCGTCCGATCGGAGACATTGCGTTGATTTCCTGAGGTAACCGCCGCGTGGTCCGCAGTTGTTGCGCACCGCATTTTCGCGATTGCCGCTGGGAGTCCGTATGTCATATCCCGTTATTTCGCTGTCCGATCTGACCTTTGTGTGGCCGGACGGCACCCCTGTCTTCGAGGGGCTCGATGCTCTGCTCGGGCCCGGTCATATCGGCCTGGTCGGTAGCAATGGTGCTGGTAAATCCACTCTTTTCCGCCTGATCACCGGCGAACTGCGCCCCCAGCGGGGTTCGGTCACGGTGCCCGGACTGCTCGGCTATCTGCGGCAGGACCTCGGGCTGGCCACCGGTCAGCGGGTGGATGAGGTGCTCGGCATCGCCGATATTCGGAAAGCGTTGCACCGCATCGAAACCGGGGCTGGTCTCGAGACCGACTTCGACACCGTGGGTGCGGGGTGGGATATCGAGGAGCGTGCGGTGGCACTGCTCGGCCGGCTCGGATTGCACTATGTCGCAGGCGATATCGCGCATCTGGATCGTCGTTTGGACACGCTGTCCGGCGGTGAGACGGTGCTGCTCGGCCTGGTGGTCGAGCTGCTGCGCGAACCCGAGGTGCTGCTGCTGGACGAACCGACCAACAATCTCGATCAGGTGGCGCGCGAGCGCCTCTACGAGGTTGTCGGGCAGTTCTCCGGGACCGTGCTCACCGTCAGCCACGATCGCGAACTGCTCGAGCGCGTCGACGCCGTCGCCGAGCTCCGGCAGGGTGAAATCCGTTTGTTCGGCGGCAATTTCAGCGAGTACGAGCGCATTGTCGCGGCCGAGCAGGAGACCGCTCGCGCGAGCATCCGGGATGCTCGCGGTGATGTGCGCAAGCAGGCGCGCGAGCTGATCGAGACCCGCATCAAACTCGACCGCAGGCTGCGCTTCGGCAACAAGGCGGAGGAGCAGAAACGGGTTCCGAAGATCATCGCGCACGAACGTAAACGCCAGGCGCAGGTCTCGGCCGGAAAGCTGCGCAACGGCCAGATAGGCAAACTGGAGGAGGCGAAGGATCAGCTCACCGAAGCGCAGGAGAAACTGCGCGACGACCGGGAGATCCGCATCGAATTGCCCGATACCAGGCTCTATCCGGGGCAGGACGTGATCGAGCTCGACGAGGTGGTGCTGGCCTGCGGTCCGGCCGTGACGCTGAAGGTCACGGGCCCGGAGCGCATTGCCTTGACCGGCCGCAATGGCGTCGGCAAAACGACTCTGCTGCAACGTATCTGCGCGGAACCACCGAGGGTGCCGTGGCGGTTGCTGCCACAGCGACTCGATGTCTTCGACGAGGAACTGTCGGTATTCGAGAATGTCGCCGTCACCGCACCGCATGCCTCGGCGGAGCGGATTCGCGCCCAGCTGGCCCGCTTCCTGTTCCGCGGGTCCGATGCCGATATCCCCGCCGGCGCGCTGTCGGGCGGTGAGCGGCTGCGGGCGGCCCTGGCCATGATCCTGCTGGCCGAGCCCGCGCCGCGGCTGCTGCTGCTCGATGAGCCGACCAATAATCTGGACCTGCCGAGCCTGCGCCATCTCACCGAGGCGTTGGCGGCGTTCCAGGGCGCGCTCATCGTGGTCAGTCACGATCCGCGCTTCCTCGCGGAGATCGGCGTGACGCGCCGCGTGGAGCTCACCGCGGAGGGTCTGACGGATGTCCAGGTCAGCTGAGGGATGCCGTTTCGAGATCGGAGCAATCCGGACGCAATGCCGCGTCGAAGACGGTGCGGGAGAGAGTAGGGTTCATCTCTCCGGCCAGGTCCGGGTGGGCGGCGTTCGGCGTTCCGGTCTCGAAACGTTTCCAGGACTAAAGTAGGTGGTCTACGTGGTTGGACGGTCCGGTACGGTGTTCCGATCGAGGCCGGGAGAGGTGGTGGCATGACACAGAATCTGGAGCAGGCGAACGCCGGGCAATCGGAGGAGAACGGCGCAGCCGCTGCTCCACAGCCCGGCGCTCCTGTGCGTCCCGCCTCGGCCGCTGTCCCCACCTCCGCATCCCGCCGGGTGCGCGCCCGCCTCGCCCGCCGCATGACCGGGCAGCGTGGCATCGCTGCCGTCAAACCGGTGCTCGAGCCGCTGGCCACCGTGCACCGTGAGCTGTACCCGAAGGCGAATCTCGCTCTGCTGCAACGGGCTTTCGACGTCGCCGACGAGAAGCACCAGCACCAGTTCCGTAAGTCCGGCGATCCGTACATCACGCATCCGCTGGCCGTCGCGAATATTCTGGCCGAGCTCGGCATGGACACCACCACGCTGGTGGCGGCCCTGCTGCACGACACGGTCGAGGACACCGGCTACGCGCTGGAGGATCTGACCGAGGAGTTCGGCACCGAGGTCGCGCACCTGGTCGACGGCGTCACCAAGCTGGACAAGGTCAATCTGGGCGCTGCCGCCGAGGCCGAGACCATCCGCAAGATGATCATCGCCATGGCGCGGGACCCGCGCGTGCTGGTGATCAAGGTCGCCGACCGGCTGCACAATATGCGCACCATGCGCTTCCTGCCGCCGGAGAAGCAGGCCAAGAAGGCGCGCGAAACCCTCGAGGTGATCGCCCCGCTGGCGCACCGGCTCGGTATGGCCACGGTCAAATGGGAGCTGGAGGACCTCGCCTTCGCGATTCTGCACCCCAAGAAGTACGACGAGATCGTGCGCCTGGTCGCCGACCGCGCGCCCTCACGTGACACGTACCTGGCCAAGGTGCGGTCCGAGATCGTCAGCAGCCTGACCGGGAACGGCATCAATGCGATCGTCGAGGGTCGCCCCAAGCACTACTGGTCCATCTATCAGAAGATGATCGTCAAGGGTAAGGACTTCGACGACATCCATGACCTGGTGGGTATTCGCATCCTCTGCGATGAGGTGCGGGACTGCTATGCCGCTGTGGGCGTGGTGCATTCGCTGTGGCAGCCCATGGCCGGGCGCTTCAAGGATTACATCGCGCAGCCGCGCTACGGCGTCTACCAGTCGTTGCACACGACCGTGGTCGGTCCGGACGGCAAGCCGCTGGAGGTGCAGATCCGCACCCAGGACATGCACCGCACGGCCGAGTTCGGCATTGCCGCGCACTGGCGCTACAAGGAGACCAAAGGCAAGCACTCCAGTGACTCGACCGAGGTCGACGATATGGCGTGGATGCGGCAGCTGCTGGACTGGCAGCGGGAGGCGGCGGACCCGGCCGAATTCCTGGAGTCGCTGCGCTTCGATCTGAAGTCGCCGGAGATATTCGTCTTCACCCCCAAGGGTGAGGTCATCACGCTTCCGCAGAAGTCCACCCCGGTGGACTTCGCCTATGCCGTGCACACCGAGGTCGGCCACCGCTGCATCGGTGCGCGTGTCAACGGGCGGCTGGTCGCGCTGGAACGGCAGCTGGAGAACGGTGAGGTCATCGAGATCTTCACCTCGAAGGCGCAGAATGCCGGGCCCTCCCGGGACTGGGCGAACTTCGTCGTCTCGCCGCGCGCCAAGGCCAAGATCCGGCAGTGGTTCGCCAAGGAGCGCCGCGAGGAGGCTCTCGAAGCGGGTAAGGACCAGATCTCCAAGGAGGTCCGCAGGTCCGGACTGCCGCTGCAGCGGCTCATGAGCGCCAATGCCATGACCTCGCTCGCGGCCGAGCTGCACTACACCGATATCTCCGCCCTCTACACCGCGGTCGGTGAGAACCAGGTGTCGGCGCACCACGTCGTGCAGCGGCTCATGGCGCAGCTCGGCGGGGTCAGCGATGTCGAGAACGAGCTCGCCGAACGCTCCACCCCGTCCACGGTGCCGTCGCGGCAGCGGCTCACCGGTGATGCGGGCGTGGAGATTCCGGGCGCACCCGGCACCGTGTCCAAGCTCGCCAAGTGCTGCACCCCGGTGCCCGGCGACGAGATCATGGGCTTCGTGACCCGCGGCGGCGCGGTCAGCGTGCACCGCACCGATTGCACCAACGCCGATTCCCTTCGCGCGCAACCGGAACGGATCATCGACGTCAAATGGGCGCCGTCCCCGTCCTCGGTCTTCCTGGTCGCCATCCAGATCGAGGCCCTGGACCGCACCCGCCTGCTCTCGGACGTCACCAAGGTCCTGGCCGACGAAAAGGTCAATATCCTCTCCGCCGCAGTCACCACTTCCGGTGACCGCGTAGCCATTTCGAAGTTCACCTTCGAGATGGGTGACCCGAAACACCTCGGCCACCTCCTCAACGTGGTCCGAAACGTGGAAGGCGTCTACGACGTCTACCGGGTGACCTCGGCCGCCTGACCCGCTCTCGCCGCGCGGCGTTCTCCCTGACCGGAGGACGCCGCGCAGTCGTCTGCGCGGTCGAAAATCAGCTGCGTTCGCGGTGGGTGCGCACTAGCGTGGCCCGGTGGCCGACATCGCATCGCTTCTTGCTGCCTACGACGACCAGCTGCGAGCAGCGGAGATCAGGAATCTGCCACCCGGCGCCCGGGTGGAGCGGGACGGGCCCATCTATCGGGTGGCCGGACTCGCGCAGCGCGGTTTCATCAGCGGCCCACGGGATCTCGGACTCTGCGGCCGGGCGCTGGACGCAATGATCGCCCGGCAGCGGAGTTTCTTCGCAGCCAGGGGCGAGGCCGTGGAGTGGAAGACCCGCGCCCACGACCTGCCGGGTGACATCCCACAGCGACTCCTGTCCGCGGGTTTCGTAGCGGAGGAGCGCGAGACCGTCCTGATCGGCGTCGCCTCCGAACTGCCCGTCCTGGACGCCCCGGCCCCCGACGGCATCACCCTCCGCGAGGTCCACACCGACGCCGATCTGCACCGCCTCGCCGAATTGTCCTCGGAGATATGGCAGGAGGACCGCAGCTGGCTGGCCCCCGCCCTGATCGACCAGCTCCACAGTGATCCGGCCCGGACCGTCGTAGTGGTCGCGGAAGCCGCCGGCCGAATGGTCTCCGCAGCCCGCCTGGAGATCGAACCCGAAACCGAATTCGCAGGCCTCTGGGGCGGTTCCACCCTCCCCGCCTGGCGCCGCCGAGGCATCTACCGAGCCCTGGTAGCCCACCGCGCCCGCATCGCCACCACCCGCGGCATCCGCTACCTCCACGTCGACGCCACCGAAGACAGCCGCCCCATCCTCCAGCGCTGGGGCTTCACCGCCATCACCACCACAACTCCGTACGTCTGGATCCCCAAGGCGCCACGTACTGCCGGGTGAGTCGTCTCGATTCGGCGTTACGCCGCCGGGCCCGGGTGCTGGAACTCCACGGCACTCTGGCTGGTCGTGATGTCCGGCCTTTTCGTCGGAGTGCTTGCGGCGCTGTAGAAGTCGGCCGCAAGGGTGCTAGTGCGGGGGATCGGCCAGTAGGCCGCCGATCAATGCGGTGCCCGGGGCGTTCCGGCCGCCAGGGCCGGGGCGGTATTCCACGGAATCAGCGGTCAGGTCCTGTCCGCATCGGCGGCAGGTCACCGTGGCGTCCGTGGTGTGGTGACATTCGTTGTGGTGCAGGACCAGGGGTGGTCCGTGCTGACCTGATTCCCAGCGGTCGCCCCATGCCATCAGGGCGAGCAGGGCGGGGACGAGGTCTCGGCCCTTGTCGGTGAGCAGGTATTCGTGGCGGTCCGGATGTTGTTCGTAGCGGCGCTTTTCCAGGACCCCGAACTCGGTCAGTCGCTGCAATCTGTCGCTCAGCACATTGGTGGCCACGCCGAGGTCGCGCTGGATCTCGTCGAAGCGGTGCAGCCCCAGGGTGATGTCCCGTACTACGAGCAGTGCCCAGCCGTCACCGACGATCGCGGCCGATCGGGCGATCGAGCATGCGATGCGGCTGAAGTCCGTTCTTGCCATATCAGTCCCTTGCTAGAAGCAAGTCAGCAGGTTAACGTCATTATATGTATCACGCAATTGTGCGGGCCCTGGTTCGGAGAACGTGGCGGCGCGTGGGCGCGGGTGATTTCGATGCGGCGGTGGCGATGACTGCGCCGGATGTCCGGTTCCGCTTCCTCGGCGATACGCCGCTGGGTGCGGATGTGCGTGGGCGGCAGGCGTTTCGGGATTGGTTCGACCGGTTCGAGCGGGAACTGCCCGGTGTTCGGCTCGATCTCGTGGACGTCGTCGCGAACGGCTGGCCCTGGCGTACCACTGTCGCGGCGCAACTGCGGGCCAGCGCCACGCTCGCCGACGGGACGCCCTACCGCAATACTGCGATTCAGTGGCTCACCCTGCGCTGGGGTCGCCTGACCGACGATCTCGTGCTGGAAGACACCCTCGCCCTCGACGCGGCACTGCGCAGGCAGAAGTCGGCGCTGAGCACGCCCTGAGCCTTCTAGTAGGCTGACCTCTTCCGCGCCACTACCAGGAGAGTTCATGACCGCGTTCGAGAATGTCAGTGTCACGAAGAAGGCGAATGTCTACTTCGACGGCAAGTGCGTCAGCCACAACATTGTGTTGGCGGATGGTACGAACAAGTCGGTCGGTGTCATTCTCCCGGCCACGCTGACGTTCACCACCGGCGCGCCGGAGATCATGGAGCTGCTCGAGGGGGAGTGCAAGGTGACGCTCGCCGGCGCCGAGGAGACCGTGGTGTACCGCGGCGGGGAGACGTTCTCGGTGCCGGGGGACAGCTCGTTCCAGATCGAGGTCATCGAGCCGGTGCATTACGTCTGCCACTTCGGCTGAGTCATCGCGCACAACGCCCGCGTCATCCGGATCGGATCACGCGGGCGTCTTTGTGTCGGTGTGTCTCGCTCAGACCAGGTAGCGGGCGTACCAGTCGGTCACGCGCTGCCAGGCTTCGGCGGCCGCGGCGGGGGCGTAGCGCGGGCCGGTGTCGTTGAAGAACGCGTGGTCGGCATTGGGGGCCACGAAGAAGTCGTGCTCTGCCCCGATTTTGTTCAAGGCGGCCTCCGCGGCGGGGCGGGAGGCGTCGACACGGCTGTCGAGGGCGCCGTAGATGGCCAGGACCGCGGCCTTGGTGACGATCTCGCCGCCGTCGGGGAACGGACCGTAGAAGGGGGTGGCGGCCGCCAGCTGCGGGGTGCCGGTGGTCAGGAGCAGCCAGGTGAGACCGCCGCCGAAGCAGAAACCGGTGGCGCCCAGCTTCTTTCCCGGTGTGCGCTGCGCGAGTTCGGCGACACCCGCCTGCAGATCGGCGATGAAGCGTTCCTGCGGGAGTTTGCCCAGGGCCGCGGTGGCCGCCGCCTCCTCGCTGAAGCTGGCGGTGCCGCCCTCCTCCGAGAGCAGGTCGACCGCGAGCGCGTTGTATCCGATTCCCGCGAAACGGCCTGCGATGGAGCGGATGTGGTCGGTGAGCCCGCGGTTCTCGTGGATGACCAGCACTCCGCCGCGCGGTTGCGCCGCGGCCGCCCAGGCGGCCTGCAGGGTGCGGCCGTCCGGCCCGGGGAAGGTGATCGGGCTGGTCGGCAGTGCGGTGCTCGACCCGGGCGGTGTGGTCGGCACTGCTGCTGCCGACGTCGATGTGGTTGGGGGAGTGGGGGAATCGCCGGCCTTGTCGGCACAGGCGGCCAGCAGCGTGACAGCGGCCGGTGCGCCCAGTCCGAGCATGCCCAGCCGGCGCAGCGCCTCACGGCGGCTGAGCAGGCCCTCGACATGGTCGGTGGCGATTTCCTCTGCGATATAGCGCTGCAGCGGCGTCATGCCGGACAGCCTAGGCCCAGAGCCGGGAATGCAAAACAGATGGCGTCGTTATGCTTCGGTATGCGTGGTGTGCGTTTCGATGAGTTCGGCGGGCCGGAGGTTTTGCGGCTGGTGGAGCTCGAGTTGCCGGAGCCGGGTGCGGGCGAAGTGAGCATCGATGTCGCGTATGTCGGGGTGAATTTCGCGGATCTGCAGGCCAGGTCGATCGGCTATCGGGTGGCAGGGTTGCCGTTCGTCCCGGGACTGGAGCTGTCCGGTCATGTGCGAGCCGTCGGCGCGGGTGTCGAGGGCTTGACCGTCGGCCAGCCGGTCGCCGCCATCACCGAGGGCGGTGCGTACGCGGAGGTGGCCCTCGCCAAGGCCGCGACGGTGTTCCCGGTGCCCGAGGGCGTCGATTTGCGTACTGCCGCCACACTTCCCACGGTACTGCCGACCGCCTATGCCCTCGTGCATACGGTCGGCCGGTTGCAGCCGGGGGAGACCGTGCTGGTGCAGGCCGCCGCGGGCGGTGTCGGCACGGTGGCCGGGCAGGTGGCCAAGCTGGCCGGCGCCGGTGCGGTGTACGGCGTGGTTTCCAGTGCGGCCAAGGCGGATTACGCCCGCAAGCTCGGTTATGACGATGCGTTCCTGAGCGACACCTTCGACGATCAAGTCCGCGAAGCCACCGGTGGTCGCGGCGTCGATCTGGTGCTGGATCCGGTGGGCGGGCAGACCCTGCAGCGCGGACTGGACGCGCTGGCGTTGTTCGGCCGGCTGGTCTCGTTCGGCAATGCGGGCGGTGAATCCGCCTGGCAGGTCGGCTCGCCCCAGCTCTACCCGCGGGGCCGCTCGGTCGCCGGATTCTCGATCCTCAGCCTGACGGCCAACGAACCGGAGGTGCTGCGCGAAATCGCTTCGCGCGCCTTCGAATTGGTCACCAGCGGTCAGGTCGATCTGCCGATCACGGCCGAGTTCCCGCTCGGCGAGGTCGCCGAGGCCCATCGTCTGATGGAGAGCCGCACCTCGACGGGCAAGCTCATCCTCTCCCTCGAGGGCTGAGCCCCGAAGCGGCCGTGCCGCAAGCGTTCTGGCTGCAACGAGCCGAAACCGGCCGAGAGTGAACAACTTTCGGCCGGTCTCCGCTGTCGGATATGTCACACGGGCGGTTCTTTAGCGCGGGGCCAGATTCTTTAGCGCGGGGCCATGCGGATCGCGCCGTCGAGACGAATGGTCTCGCCGTTCAGCATCGGGTTCTCCACGATGTGGCGCACCAGCGCGGCGAATTCGGCCGGATCGCCGAGACGGGCCGGATGCGGAACCTGTGCGCCCAGCGCGGCAATGGCCGAATCGGGCAGGGTGGCGAACAGGGGCGTGTGGAACAGGCCCGGGGCGATCGTCATGACGCGAATCTTCAGCGGCGCCAGGTCGCGAGCGACCGGAAGCGTCAAGCCCACAATGCCGCCCTTGGAGGCTGAGTAGGCGGCTTGACCGATCTGCCCGTCGTACGCGGCCACCGAGGCGGTGTTCACGATGACGCCGCGCTCGCCGTCGGCCTCCTCGCTCGCCGAGATGCGTTCGGCGGCCAGGCGGATGACGTTGAACGTCCCGATCAGGTTGACATTGATGATCTTCTTGAACGAGTCGAGCGGGAACGCGCCCTGCTTGCCGACCGTCTTGATGGCATTGCCGATTCCCGCGCAGTTCACGGCAATTCGCAGCGTGCCCAGGGCCGAGGCGGCATCCAGCGCGGCGGTGACGTCCTCTTCGCTGGTCACGTCGCCGGGCGAGAACACCACGCGCTCACCGAGTTCCTCGGCCACCGCCTTGCCGTCGGACGAGGGCAGGTCGATGATCACGACCTTCACTCCGGCCGAGTGCAGTTCGCGCACAGTGGCCAGGCCGAGTCCGGACGCGCCGCCGGTTACGACCGCGGCGATGTCTGCTGTCTTCACAAAACCTCCAAATAGCGTGTCTTGTGAATGTAGATTCTTGTGTGGCGGTACGTGAGAGCGGGTCCCCGGCGTGGTGTGCACAGGCCGCTGACGGGCCTGCTATCGCGTACGCGCGGGGAATACAAGGAGTGCCTTCCGGCGCGTCGAGTCGCTGGAATCCTGCACATGCGAAATAATTTCTGATCGGGACCGTCTTGACTGCGACGCAACCGGCGGCGCGGTGACGGCGGGCCGTCCTGCGACACCGACCGTCCGTCACGACCGACCGCCGAGAGGGTCCGACGATGCAGCACGACGCGCCTGGCTCCACGGATAACCGAGCAATGTTGAAGTCGTACAAAAAACTCTCGCGCTGGTATCCCGCACTGGAACCCGCCCCGCAGGGCGCGGCGGCCGAGGGTGCGGCGCCCGGGTCCGCAGATGCGCACGGCGAGACGGCTTTCGGCGAGCCGCTCACGAGCGATGACGGCCCGGCCCGTTTTCCGCACTACATCCGGGACGATGAGCCCGATCTCGATTTCCCCCCGGTTCCGGAATCGGTCTTGCGCCGCACGCACTTCAGCGGCGCCTGGTCCGATTGGATGACCGATCACGAGTCCGCTTCCTACACACCGAAACTGCGCTATCGCGGTTCCACCGTCGTGGAATTTCCGGGCGATAGCGAGGATGATGGGTCACGACCGGATGTGGCCTCGGCACTGCTGGACGCCGTGGACACGGACGCCTCCGCCAAGACACGCGCGGTGCCCGTCCTGCCCGATCGATACAGGCGCCGACGGGCTTTCGCGCTCGCTTTCCTGATTGTTGCCATCCTGTTGCTGGCTGCTGCCGGAGGAGTTGCTCTCTATGTGCTCAACTCACACAGTGGCACTTCGCAATCCATCGGCACACTCGGAACGGACCCCCGTTCCGGTCCGAGTGACCTCCCGGCGGCGTACAACGAAATGACGGCGACCGTGGCGATCGGCGACCATATCCCCGCCGCAGGCATTCCGGCTGGATAAGAGGGAGAGCTGAGAACGATGGATCAGGACTGGAGCCGCTGGCTCGACGAGGTGCCCGAAGAGGGCGAATCGTCAGGCCGTGCCGCGCGTTCCAAGGCTCCGGTAGTGCGCTTGCGTAAGCGCCGCGGCGATTCCGGCGAGGCCGGTCCGGCGCAGCGCCCGATTCTGGTGGTGGGTGGCTGCGGTGGCGCGGGCGCCACCACGACGGCTCTGGGCATCGCGGGTGAGATCGGCGCCGCCGGCGCGCAAACGGTAGCCGTGGACGCCACTTTCGCGGGCAGCGATCTCGCATTGCGGGGCGCTGACGAGCATTTGAGCCCGATCAGTCTGCAGGCGTGGCTCTACGGCCGCGGTGACGACGAGGCCGCGCCGCTCAAGGAGTGCCTCTCGCGGGCGACCTCCGGCATCGGCCTGCTGTGGCGCGATCCGGCCCCGCTGCGCCGCCGCGCCACCTATCTCACGGTGGCGCGCGCGATCGACGACTCCGGTTACGCGCCGGTCTACGACGGCGGCAGCCCCATCGCCAGCCGGCACCTGCGCCCGCTGCTCGAAGACGGGGATATCGCTCTGGTGCTGTCGATTCCGGCTCGCGCCGATGCCGCCAACCGGTTGCGGGTGACGCTGGAGTGGCTCGACGATCAGTTCGGCGGCCCCGGCGAGGGGCAGGGTGACGGAATCGTCGGAGATACCACGATTGTTGTCTCACATCAGTTGCCGGGCGGTGATTCTCGAGTCGCTGACCATTTGCGGGAACATCTCGACGGCTGGGTCGGCGATATTCGCGAAGTGCCCTACGACCCCCACCTCGCCCGCGGTGAGCTTGTGCGGCACGGAGATCTGGCTAACGAGACACGCCGGGCATATCGCCGCCTGCTTGCCGGGGTGGCATCATGACCGCAGCCATGAAGGAACGTCGACCCTCCCCCGAAACCGCAATGGCGGCAGGTGTGGTGCCACCCCCGGAAGCCCGCCGCGCACCGATTTGGGACCGTCCCGTACCCGGCGGCGGCCGCGCGCCACTGGTGTGGCTGCTCGGTGTGCACGGCGGCGCCGGGGCCAGCACCCTCGCGCATCTGCTTGCGCCGGCGGCGGATTCGTATCGCCGCTGGCCCGGAGTCTTCGATCGCGAATCCCCGTTCGTCGTGCTGGTCGCTCGCGAGACCATCTCCGGCCTGACCCGCGCCCACGATCTGCTGCGCCAGCATCACGCCGGCCTGGCCGGGCCGTGTGAGGTGCTGGGCCTGGTGACGGTGGCGGCGCGGCCGGGCCGTATTCCGGTGGAGATCCGCCGCTATCGCGATGTGGTCGGTTCGCTGGCCGGTCAGGTGTGGCAGGTGCCGTGGCACGAGGAGTGGACGCTGGTCGAGCCCGATCAGCTGCCGGTCTGGTCGCCCGCGGATCCGGTCCCGAATCAGCGCAAGCGGAAAACCGATGCGCTGCAGGAGATTACCTCCGACATCTGGGAGCTGGGCTCGGACATCGTGGCGGCGGCGCAGGACGCGCTCGATGCCCCCCGCCCGGACGCCCCGGAAGCGGACGAGTGATCATTGTGACTGTTGGAATGCGTTGTGCCCGAAGAGGTTCCCTAATCCAAGGGGAGATTGTCACTAGCGGTTCGTATTTGGAAAAGGACAGACAATGAGCATGATCCTCGTCGTACACGACGCGTACACGCAGGTCCTCGCCCAGGTCGGCAATCCGACCCCCGAGGCTCCGCCCGCGTCGGACAAATTGCTGAAGCTGGTCCGTTACTTCACCTGGTTCGTGCTGTTGTCGGGAATCATGGGTATCACCTACGCGGGCGGCAGATTCGCCTGGGAGAAGTGGTCAGGAGGCGGTTTGGAGTCGCCGAAGATGGTGGCGGGAGCCATGATCGGTGGAATCATCGCGACCAGTGCGGGCACCATCATGAATGCTGTGATCACCTAATGTCCGCCGCGGTTGCCGTACTGGCATACAAGCAGATGCCCGCCGATGTCCTTCGGCCGATGATGCAGCTGATCGACTGGCTGCTCTGGTGTGTGCTGCTGTTCTGCCTGGCCTGGATGATCCTGTCCGCCGGCAAGCTGTGGTACCACTTCCGCGGCGATCTGGCCGCCAACGAAGCGACGCACGGGGTGGTGATGAGCCTGCTGGGCGCCATCATGGCGAGTTCGGCCAGCGGTATCGCGCTGGCGTTGCTGCCTGCATAGAGGATTCGGTCCGCACACATTGTCCAGCACTGAAATGTCCAGTGACATAAAAACTTCGGAGGCGTCGTCATGAACGAGAAGGAGTCGCCCGAGCGCGACCGCATCTCGTTCGGCGTCATTGCCTCGGCGGCCGTGGTGATCCTGATCATCGTCGTGGGCGTCGTGGTCTACATCGGGCGTGACGACAGCCCCTCCGCGACGAAACCCGACGGCACGGCGCCGGCGGTCTCCGATGCGGGCGCGACCGGCTTCGCGGCGCCCGAGGTGGATCTGTTCGGCCGCCGCGTCGATATCCCCAACAATGTTGCCGGGCAGCCGCTTCCGCAGGATGTGCGCAAGCAGCACAAGCCCTCGGATCAGGACTGGCTGACCGCCGCCCCGGCGGGCACCGTCGATCCGGACGGCTGGCAGCGGGTCTACGGCGCCTCGGTGCCGTTCTCCACCTCCGACGGCCCGACGCGTCTGGAAGACGGTCTGGCGGTGGGGTATTCGCACACGCCGCAGGGCGCGGTGCTGGCCGCCGCGCAGATCACCTACCGGCTCAATGCCCGTCCCGCCGATCGCGAGCTCTATGTGCGGCAGGTGCGGGTCTCGGCGCAGCAGGTGACCGCGTACGACCAGGCCCTGGCCGATCAGCGGCTGCCGAAACAGCAGCCGGAGAAGGTAACCCGATACCTGGTGGCGTCCGACGCCTTCCAGGTCGAGAACTATGCCGACGATATGGCGATCGTGCGTCTCGCGGCGCGCGGCCCGGTCGTCGACAGCAGACAGCTGTGGGCAGCGGTACGGCTGATCATGGTGTGGGATGCCGGGGATTGGCGGCTCAAGCCGTCGACCTCCAAGACCTCGCAGACCGAGTACGTGGATTCCCTTGCGGGGTGGACCCGGTGGTAACGGAACGAATGGTGAATGAAGTGGCCCTGCGACCCTTCGAGGGGTGGACCATATGGTGAGGCGCATTCTCACGATCTTCGCGGTCGTGTTCACCGTCATGATCGCTACGCCGACGGTGGCGTACGGACAGACCTACGGGTTCGACCAGGCGTGCAACGACTTACACGATTCGCTCGACGGTCTCGGCATCCCCGGGGTGAGCCTCGGTGACGCGGCCTCGGCCGCCTGTAAGGCCGGCAATGTCGCCACCCACCCGACCGACGCGGCCGCGGCCGTGCGCGACAAGGCGTGGGACTCCACCTTCGGCAAGGTGGTGGACTCGCTGATGAACGGTCTGGGCGAGGCGCTGATCCTGGCGCTGACCTTCTGGATGAAGGTGCCCAACGATCGGATCAGTGATTCCGGCGCACTATTCACCAAGATCAACGACTACACCTATCAAGTGCAGATACTTCTGCTCATGGTGTCGGTGATCCTGTCCGGCGCGAAACTCGCCGAAGCCAGACGCGGCGCCGCCGTCAGTGAGGCGGCGGAATCGTTCAGAATGTTCGCCCGCGTGGTGTTCAGCTCCTGGATGCTGGGCGCGGTCATCGTGGCGGGCACCCAGGCCTCGGACAAGTTCTCCGAGTGGGTGATCAATGACGCCACCGACGGCCAGGCCAAGAACATTGCCGAGCTCATGGTGAAAACCTCGAAGCTGCAGGCATTCTCGCCCGGTCTGGTGCTGATCATCGCGATCGTGGGCCTGCTGGGCGCACTCGCGCAGATCATTCTGGCCATCGTGCGCCAGGGTCTGCTGGTGGTCGCGGCCGGTGTGCTGCCCCTGGCGGCGGCGGCCTCGGGCACCGCGACCGGCAGGCAGTCCTATCCGAAGCTGATCAGCTGGATCATCGCCTTCATGCTGTACAAACCGGTGGCCGCGATCGTCTACATGATCGCCTTCACCACCGCCGGGCATGTGGACGATCTGTCCAGCGCGGCAGCCCTGCCGGATTCCGATCAGGCCCAGCGGATGCTGGTCGCGATCGTGCTGCTGTGCAGTGCCGCATTCGTGCTGCCCGCCCTCATGCGCCTGGCTACCCCGGCCGTGGCCATCGTGGGTAGCGGTGGTTCCGGTCTGACCGCGACCACCGGCACCCTGGTCGGTGTGGCCGCCATCGGTGCGGTCGGCAGCCGGGCCGTCGGCGCGCGTGCCATGGCCGGACCGGGATCCGCCGGATTCGTCGGTCCGGGCCGCGGTCCGCGACCGCCGGGCGGTATCGCCGGTCGCGGCGGCGGTGGCGGGGGAGGCGGCGGAGGTCCGCGTCCGTCCCCGGCGCCGGGCGGCGGTGGCGGCGGAGGCGGTGCTGCCGCGAGTCCTGCGGCTTCCGGTGGATCGGCCGCAGTACCGTCAGGCGCGACACGGGCGGCAGCGAATCGAGTCGCTCAGGTGCGTGCGGCGACCGCGGGCCTGAATCGGGCCGATGCGACCGCGGGTGATCTGGCCGGCGACCGCTGGGCCAACCGTTCCCCCGATCTCGGCAGGAGCACCATTCCGCGATGACCATGACCGACACCTACGAGCGCCGCTCGTACGGACTGTGGCAGAAGCCGCGCAGCGCAGGACTTTTCGGCCTGCGCTGGGGTGAGACCGTGGTCGGGTTCGCGGTCGTGATCACCGGTCTGCTGACGGCGATGATCGCCGGCCCGAAACCGGCGCTGTTCGTCGCCGGACTCGGCCTGATCGTGATGACTCCACTGGTGTGGCGGACGGGGGGCCGCTCCGGCTACGAGAACGGATTGATGATGTTCCATTGGTTGCGGGGCCGCGGCAAGGGCGAACACGTCTACCGCGGTGGCCGATTCTCCCGGATTCCGGGCGGTGTGACCCGGCTGCCGGGCCTGATGGCTCCGTCGCGCCTGTACGAGGGCATCGACGCCGGCGGTTACAGCTTCGGCATGATCCACCTACCCCAGTTCGGCCAGTACACAGTCGTTCTGCGCGCCTGGCCGCAGGGCCACGAGGCCGTCGACCAGCCGGTGATCGATCGCTGGGTGTCGGCCTGGGGCACCTTCCTGGCCTCGCTCGGGCAGACCTCCGACATCGTGGCCGTGGTACCGGTGATCGATACCGTGCCCGAGACCGGAAACCGTTTGCTCACCGAGGTTTCCGCCATCACCCGGCCCGAGGCGCCGGAGCTGGCGCAGCAGGTCATGTACGAACTGGCGACCGAATTGCCGCAGGAGCGAGTGCAATTGCTCCCGCGCGTGGCCATCACCTTCAAGGCCACCACCGCCGAACGCCGCAAGAACCCGGCGGAGGAGGCGGTCGAGATCGGCCGCCGGCTGCCGGGCATCTGCGCGGCGCTGTCGGAGGCGGGTGTGCGCTGCCAGCCCATGTCGGCCGATGAGGTCATCTCCTATATTCGGCGCAGTTACGATCCGGCCTCGCAGGCCGACCTCGAGGTCGCCTCGGGCGAACCCGGTGGGCACGGCCTGGATTGGGCCGACGCCGGGCCGGTATCGCACGAGGAGCGCTGGGACCACTTCATTCACGACGGCGGTCGCTCGGTCACCTGGGAGATGGATACCGCTCCCGAGGGCGCCGTCGACGAGCGCGTGCTGCAGCGCCTGCTCGCGCCGAATCCCGAAGTGCCGCGCAAACGTATCGCCATCGTCTTCCGGCCGCATTCGGCCGGCGATGCCGCCCAGATCGTCGATGACGACTTCAAGAACGCGCTCGTCGCTCAGCAGAGCGAGCGCGGTGTCGTCTCGGCCGCCGCATCCATCCGGGTCGGCGCCACCCAGCAGGCCCGAGAAGAACAGGCCAGGGGTCACGGTGTGACCCGCTTCGGGGCATTGGTGACCATTACCGAACCCCTGCGCGGCGATCTGCCGCGCATCGAAGCCATCACCCGCGACCTGTCCACACAGGCGCGGCTGAAAATCCGGCGGTGCTACCGCTACCAGGCGGCCGCCTTCGCAGCCTCGCTCGGCTGCGGGGTGATCCTGCCGGAACACGCGACGATTCCGAAAGCACTTGCGGGGTGACCGTTCATGGCACGTGACTTCGAACCACCGGTGCGGGAACGCGATGCCGTTCCCGCCCGTCGTGCTGCCCGTCGCGAGGCGGTGCCGGATGAGCCCGAGCGCGGGCTCACCGATCCGGAACAGGCCTACCCGGCGAGCCGGGTGGCCCGCGACGAGCACCGCCCGCGCCGCGGCACCCTGCCCGACCGCCGCCTGCTCCGCCGCGACCCACTCCCGGACCCCGACGCGCCCATCCAGCTCGGCCCGCCCCCCGAATCGCAGGACGCCGATTCGGACGCGCAGATCCCCGCCGCGCCCCTGGAACTGGACCCTCCGGACCGCGAGCGCTCCTCCTACGATGCCCTCCGCGCCTCCGCACCCCAGACGGTCGAGGCGACTCCGGTGCATTCCGACCACGCCCCGACGGCCTCGCCGGAGCGCGAATCACGGTCCACCGCAGACGTTTCCGGCCGTGACCCGCAGTCCCCGGACCGGGACACTCGCGCCGCCGCGGACCGTGAGCGACGGTCGGCGGCAGCGACCTCCGGCAGGGAAACGCAGGCTCTGGCGCAGTCCCCGGATCGGGACGATCGTGCTGGCGTGGACCGTGAGCGACGGTCCGCAGCAGCGACCCCCGGCAGGGAAACGCAGGGTCTGGCGCAGTCCTCGGATCGGGATGATCGCGTTGGCGTGGACCGTGAGCGACGGTCGGCGGCAGCGACCTCCGGCAGGGAAACGCAGGGTCTGGCGCAGTCCCCGGATCGGGATGATCGCGTTGGCGTGGACCGTGAACGGCGGTCGGCAGCAGCGACTTCCGGTCGTGAGCCGCGGGCGGACCTGGCGGGCTCGGATTCTCGGGCCGGGACGTCCGAAAAGGGGCCGCGCACAGGTGATCCGGGCTCGGATATCGGGGTCCCGGACAGCGCCGGAACTGGCGATGTCGATCGGGTGGCCCGGAGGGCGGCGGCCGGCGAGGGATCCAGGCGTGCGGGTGAGGGTGCGCCGTCAGCCACGGTGGGAGCGGAAGCTGCTGCGGTGGCGGGGGATTCGGCGGTAAGTACAGAAGGTCTCAGCGGCTCGGAACAGTCGGCGCGGGAACGTGCGCGCCGTGTGGTGACCGAAGGTGCGCGCCCGCGTGATTCGGATCGAGTCGAGGGGGAGCGCATGGATGGGGAAGGTACTCGCGGCGTCGATGCCGTGGCCGATGTAGTTCCGCCTGCGCTGGAATCGCCTGGGCCGGTGCGGGATCGAGTGGCGGAGCGGCCGGAGGCGGGCGCCGAGGCCAGGCCGCGGCGTCCGCGCGGTCCGGAGGTCGTCCCGGGTGAGGTGCCGCCGGGGAGTGACATAGCGCGAGTCGGGGAACCGGCCACGCGCGAGCGCCGGATACGGCAGGCGGGCGAACCCGAAGGCCGCCGCGCCGAGGGTGAGCGGCGTGGTGAGCACGGCTCCGAACGCGAAGGCCGCCGCACCGCCGATCTCGAAGGTCGGGGGCGTGAACGCGGCCCTGACGCGCCGGGCCGGGAACGTCGCCGGGCGCCGGGCGCGGAACGTGAGGGTCAGCACGGCGAAGGCAGGCATGCACCGCGTGCCGAGGGACGCGAGCGTGCCGACGGCAGACATGCGCCGCGCGCCGACGGCAGGGAGCGCGCCGCAGGCCGCGATCCGCGCCGCCCCGAGGGAGATCCGCGGCGCACCGACGGGCCGGAGACGCCGCGGCCGCCGGATGCGGCACGCGGTGAAGCCCGGGAAGCGCAGCGCCCCAGCGGCGCCGAGGGCCGCCCCAGGCCCACCGATGCCGATCGTGTGCATCTGGGCGGCCGCACCGGGACGCCCGCGCGTCCGCGCCGGCCCCGCCCCGAGGGTGAATCGGCCGATCGTCCGGAGCGCGGCCGGCAGGCGCGCACCCGCCCGGAGCGGCCCGCCACCGACGAGCAGAAGCGCACCGCCGCGCGGAAGACCAAGAGCGATAAGGCCGCTCAGTCCAAGGCCGCGAAATCCGCTGCGGCCAAGCGCCGGGCCGCGGCCAAGAAGAAGCAGTCCGGTCCCAAGCTGCTCGACGATGCCGCGCGCGCGAAGCTGGAGGTGGTGGCGCGCGAACAGAACGGCCTGCGTGCCGCCTGGGCCACCTTCCGCCTGCATACCGATGATCTGCGCCGCCGCAATTTCGCGGCCCGCGCGGAACGCATGGAATACGGCAGCGTCGACGAATTCGACCGCACCACAGCACAACTGACCGACCGCGGCTATATCGGCGCGGGCGGCGGGCGGATGAACGTGATCGGCCGTCCGGTCGAATACCGCGCCACCACCGCGCAGGTCGCGGGCCTGTGGCCGTGGTCGGTGGGCGCGGGCGCGCCCCTCATCGGCACGCCGCTGGGGTCTCATCTGCACACCGGTGCACCGGTCTGCTTCGACCCGATGAACTGGTTCATGCGCGGCAGCTTCATCACCGCGCCCAGCCTTTTCGTCCTGGGCCTCAATGGTTTCGGCAAATCCTCGCTGGTGCGCCGCATTGTGCTCGGCGGTGTGGCGCAGGGCATCACCCCGCTCATCCTCGCCGACGTCAAGCCCGACTACCGCAAGCTGGTGGAGCTGGTCGACGGCCAGGTCATCGATCTGGGTTACGGCCACGGCAAGCTCAACCCGCTCGCCGCCGGTGTGCTCGGCTCCATCGTGCCGAAGCTCGATCACCTGCCCGAACTGCAGATACAGGTGATGCAGGAGCTGCGGGCCCGCCAGACCACGCTGGTCGCGGGTCTGGTGGAGCTGGTTCGCGGTGCGCGCGTACGCGATTACGAGGAGACCCTCATCTCGACCGCGCTGACCATCCTCTACCGGACAGGCAGCAAGTTCACCCCGGATCAGCCGCCCATCATCGAGGACCTGCTCACCGTGATCATCACCGGCGGTGAGGAGATGCAACTCGACGCCGGCGCCGACAATGCCGAGGAATACCAGAACGCCATCAAGGGCCTGCGCCGTTCGCTGCGCGCGCTCACCCAGGGTCCGTTCGGCGCGGTCTTCAACGGGCAGACCACCACTCCCATCGATACCACCGCCACCGCGGTCTGCATCGACGTCTCGCATATCCCCAGCGGCGACAAGAAGCTCAAGGCCGCGGTCATGCTGGCCTGCTGGGCCGACGGTTTCGCCTCGGTGGAGGCCGCGCACGTGCTCGCCGATGCCGATCTGGGGCCGCAGCGCTACTTCCAGGTGGTCATGGACGAGCTGTGGCAGGTGCTCGGCCTGGGCGACTTCATGGTCGACCGGGTGGACGAGCTGACCCGTCTGCAGCGCGGTATCGCCACCTCGCTCATCATGATCAGCCACACCATCAAGGATTTGCAGTCCCTCGGCTCGGAGGCCGCCATCTCCAAGGCGCTCGGCTTCCTGGAACGCGCGCGCGCCAAGATCTTCGGCGCGCTGCCGGCCGAGGAGATCGCCCGCCTGGATTCCACCGTCCCGTTCACCTCCGCCGAGGAGGACATGGTGACCAGTTGGTCTGCGCCGCAGGCCCTCACCGGCGAGGCGCTCAAACCGGGCCAGCATCGGCCACCCGCACCGGGTACGGGCAAGTTCCTGCTCAAGATCGGTGAGGACCGCCGCCCCGGCATCCCGTTCCAGATGGAGTTCACGCCCTCCGAGAAGGAGAGCGGAATCCACGACACCAACCAGCGTTTCAGCGAATTCACCGAATCCACCGCCCGCCGCGGCACCGACGACGGGAGTGCCGCATGATGCCGCATCGGTCTTATCGCAGAGTCTCGCCCGAGGTCAGACAGGCCGCGGTCGAATCGGTCATCGCGCTCACCGGCAAATTGCGGTCCGAGTCCGAGGCCTGCCGGGCGGTCGCCGAACAGATCGGCGTGCACACCAATTCGGTGCGCAACTGGGTCCGCGCCGCGGAGAGCCCGGGCCTGGAGCGCATGGACGCGATCGCCCTGCGGCGCAAGGTGGCACTGCTGCAGCAGCAGCTGGCCGCCGCCGCGGAGATGAATCGCAGCCTGGTGGAGACCCTGCACGATGCCAAGCGGGGCATATGACCGCGTGCCGAACAGGGCATATCACCGCGTGTCGCGAGTGCGGACACGCCGACTCGGCAAACCCGCCGGTATCGCCCGGCGGCCGACCTCAGGGACTAGCCTGGAGGTCGGTGCGGTCCGTCCTCGGGAATGGCCAACACGCGAACCGGGTGGTGATGCTGGTGGTAGGCGTCGCAATGCTGGTGTCCGCGTGCGGCAGTGGCGGCGGGAGCAGCTCGGGTCCGAGTCAGCTGCAGCCGCCCACGTCCACCACCCGTCTGCTGCAGAGCGCTCCGACACCCGACCCCACCACTCCGGACGGGGTGGCGGTGGCGGCGCTGCGGGAGATATTCACGTGGTATCCGGCTACCGAATCGCAATCGGCCGCGCTGGCGCGGGCGCGGAAATGGCTGGGTCCCACGCTGATCCGTACACTGGACACACCACCCACGAGCGCCGAGACGCCGAAGGCGACGCTGCAGTGGGCCGATTGGGGCAAGGCCGGGGCACACGTCGAGGCATTCGTATTCGCCTCGGGTGAGACGGCTCCGCCGGGCGCGGATCCGAATCGGCAGCAGTACAAGATCGGTATAGAGCAGACGGTCGTCTATCCGGACTCCCGGCGTGAGCCGCTACCGGGCAGTACGGTCGTCGCCACCGTGGTACGCACCAGCGGCAGCTGGCTGCTTGACGAATTCCGCTGAGCAGCAACGAGATACAGGTCATCCAGGAGGCTAGAGATGGCGAAGAAACCGGTGAAGGACCCGGCCGATCCCGGGCCGGACACCACCCTGCATTTGATCTACGCGGCGGGCGCGATCCTCGGAACGCTGTGGCTGTCAATGCAACTGGGTAACCTGCTGTCTTCTCCCAGACAAACCATTCCGATCAATCCGATCGCCCTCGCGATCGCGCTGGGCAAGGGCACTCTGCACTGGCCGATGCTCTCCACCGTGTTCGTGGTGCTGGTGATCGCGGCCGCGGCCGCCTACGTCTTCATGAAGAAGAGAATGAAGACCCGCGCGGCCGTCGGGCGACTACCGGTGGACGACAAGGCCGAGCATATGGGCAACGGCGGCGCCATCAGCGCGCTCACCGAGGCCGGTGTGCGCGCCAAGGCCGATCAGCTCGGTATGCGCTTGGGCCGCAACGATATTCCGGGCGTGCCCATCGGCATGTCGGTCGCCGACAACTGCATGCTGTACGGCTCCTACGAGGATCTGCACATCGATATCTGGGGTCCGCGGCAGGGCAAGACGACCTCCCGCGTGATTCCGGCGATCCTGGCCGCCATCGGGCCGGTGGTGGTCACCTCGAACAAGCGCGATGTCGTGGACGCCACCCGTGATGTGCGCGACAGCAAGGGCAGCCCGATCTTCATCTTCGATCCGCAGGACATCGCGGGCGATCCGATGAATTCCGATGACCGGGCGCACAACTGGTTCTGGGACCCGCTGGCCTGGGTCGATGCGCACAATCCCGGATGTGAGGTGCGGGCCGCGCGGCTGGCCGGGCACTTCGCCGACGCCTCCGATATGTCCGGCTCGGTCACCACCTCCACCGACAGCTATTTCGATCAGGAGGCCGAGGATCTGCTCGGCGGACTGTTCCTGGCGGCGGCGGTGGACGAACGGCCGATCACGCAGATCTGGGACTGGGTCACCAACCCGCTCGATACCGAACCGATCGAACTGCTGCGCCGCTCCGGGCGCTTCCACTTCGTCGCCTCCGGTCTCGCACAGCAGTACAACGTCGACGATCGCACGCGCAGTGGTGTTTTCGGCACCGCCAAGAAGATGGTCGGCTGTCTGCGCATGTCCAATGTGCACCGCTGGATCTCCCGGGAATTCGGTGGTCAGCAGTTCGACGAACTGGCCTTCATTCGCGACAACGGCACCCTGTACTGCCTCTCGCTCGAGGGTCGCGGTTCGGCGGCGCCGCTGGTCAGCGCGCTCACCGAGGCGGTCATCGATATCGCCATGCGGGAGGCGTCGCGCTCGCACGGCGGCCGGCTGGAGATCCCGCTGCTCGCGGTGCTCGACGAGGCCGCGAATGTGGTGCGCTGGAAGGATCTTCCGAAGCAGTACAGCCATTTCGGCTCGCGCGGCATCGTGGTCATGACGGTGCTGCAGTCCTGGGCCCAGGGCGCGCGCTGCTGGGGTGTGGACGGTATGGAGGCGCTGTGGGCCGCCGCCAATGTCAAGGTGCTCGGCAGCGGCGTGGACGACACCAAGTTCCTGCAGGAGCGCTCCGAGGCCATCGGCGATTACGACAGCGTGTCCTCGTCGGTCTCGGAATCCTCTGGCGGCAAGAGCTATTCGCGGTCGCTCGGCTCCTCGCGCACCTTCAATGTGCACGGTCTGGCCACGCTGCCGCGCGGCCGCGCCATCGTCTTCTCCTCCGGCGCGCCGGCGGTGCTGGTGCGCACCGTGCCGTGGTGGGAGGGTGAATATGCCGACGAGGTGAAGAAGTCGATCACCAACCATGATCCGTCACCGCGTCGCAAGACCGAGATCGCTGATCTGATCGGCGGACCCTCGCTTATCAAGGCCGAGCCGGCGTACGACGCCGGGCAGATTGAGGAGGTCCGGCCGCTGTGAACGAACAGCAGGAAACACCCATGGTCTACGCGAGCGTGGTCGAGTTCGTGGAGAACTATCTGAGCCTGGTGTACCGGCGGCAGGTCACCGATATCAGCGACACCGTGTGGTGCCCGGAATGGTGGAAGCACGCGGAGGCGGTCGCGCGGCTCGATGCCATGTGGCGGGCGTGGGAGCACTTCCGCAAGGACGGCAAAACCGGTCTGAGCGTGTGGTTCCTGGATCACGCCGATCCGCATATGGCGAAGCTGTTCGACCCGAAGGGGCCGTTCAAGTACTGCAGCGTGCGCAATGGGCACAAGGACATGCTGACGCCGTTGCCGCTGAAATCACCGCAGCAGGGGCTGTTCAGCGATCCGAACATGGGTGATTTCCACATGTGAACCGGATCGTGCGGGAGTGCGTTGTGGCGGATCGTCTTTCGAGCGATCCGCCGCCTTCGCGTCTGGGGGGCTGGAAGTCAGGAGCGGACGCGTTCGCGCCCACGGGCTTCCATCTCACGGGCCCGGCGCTGTGCCACCGCGGCCTCCTGGTCCTTGGCCCGCACGGCTTCCTGTGCCGACTGTGCCTGCCCGACCTCCATCAGCATGCGCACCGCGGCCAGTTCGGGCGCGATACCCATGCGGGAAAGATGTTGGGCCAGAGCGGTTCGGCGCTCGACGGAGTCGTATCGCGTGAGGGATTTGTTCGCGGCGGCGGCCTGGGTCGCGGCCATGCGGCCG
This sequence comes from Nocardia sp. NBC_01327, assembly GCF_035958815.1. Taxonomy (NCBI): domain Bacteria; kingdom Bacillati; phylum Actinomycetota; class Actinomycetes; order Mycobacteriales; family Nocardiaceae; genus Nocardia; species Nocardia sp. NBC_01327. The sequence continues at coordinate 3,784,809 of NZ_CP108383.1, forward strand.
GCCTCTGCCTGTGCGGCGAAACGATCCTTCTCGAGTGATACGCCCTTGTCCAGCGGCGGTTTTTCGATCATGCGCGCAAGTTCGACATTGCGCGGATCCTTGGCCTTCGCATCAGCGGCTTCGCGCAGCTGACGTTCACGGCCTTCCTTCTGCCGGGCTTCGGTGACCTTGACGCGGGCTTCCGCTTCCTTCTGGCCACGTTCCCGGGTGCGCAGCGCGACAAGCGTCGCGAGCTGCAACATTTGCCTCATCATCGCCGCGGTTTCGCGGCCGATGTCGTCGAGTTCCTCGGCCATTGCCTGCTCCCCGATGCTGCAGTGATCACTATGGATGATTGTGGTGCTTCGTCACGAACCTCGCCACACGAACGGTGATTCGGATAGCTGAGTCCCGCCTGCAAACGTGACACCGGGAGCGAGAGTGGCGTTGGGGGGTGCGGCCCGATGGGGTTGGCCCGGTGGGCTTTACTACGCCGCTTCGTACTCCGTTCTACGAGATTACCAGCGAAAACTCAGATACCGCCGCACGCGCGCGTCGCGATACAGCATATATCGCACAATTCCGGCAGCGTGCGGGAAACTCAGGATTTTCTTTGGTTAGGAAAGCCTTACACAGGAGGTTCGGTGGCCGAATCTCGGACGTTTCGCCGGAAACTGAACGGGCCCGGCATCATCGCGATGCCGGGCCCGAAATGCCGTGTTGGTCAGTCGATTCGGACCGACTGGATGGTTACGTCGGTGGCGGGCTTGCCGTCCTGGCCGCCGCCGGTGACACCGGCCTTGGCGACCTTGTCGAGCGTGGCCAGTCCGGCGTCGTCGATGGTGCCGAAGATGGTGTACTGCGGCGGCAGCTGCGAGTCGCCGTAGACCAGGAAGAACTGGCTGCCATTGGTGCCGTGGCCGGTCTGATCCGGTCCGGCGTTGGCCATGGCGATCACGCCGCGCTTGTAGTTCACCGGCGTCTGCGCGGCCTGATCGTTCGGGTCGTACTGATCGGTCGGGTACTCGTTGTCGAAGGCGTACCCCGGGCCGCCCTTACCGCTGGCGGTCGGATCGCCGCACTGCAGCACCTGCAGGCCCTTACCGGTGGTCATCCGGTGGCAGCTGGTGTTGTCGAAGAACTTCTGCTTGGCCAGACTCTCGAAAGAGTTGACGGTGCAAGGAGATTCGCCCGGGTTCAGGGCGATGCCGATCGGGCCCTGGCTGGTCTGCAGGTCGGCCTTCGGGGTGCCGGCCGTGGAGATATTGTCGGTGCCGGGCTTGCTCACCTGGCGATCCGACGGCTGCTGCTGTGCCACACGGTAATCGCAGGTCACCGTCGCGGGCTTGGCCTTCGCCGCGGGCGGCGCCGCCGAAGCGAGCGAGGCGTCCGGGGTTTCGGAGGCGGCGGTGGTGCTGGTGCTGTCATCACCCCGCGTCAGGAAGTAGATGCCGACACCTGCCGCGACCGCGACCACGACGCCCAGCGCTGAGGCGGCGATGGTCAGTTGCTTGCGCTTGCGCGCCCGCTGGGTCCGGTTGGCGACCTGACGCTCCAGCTTCCGTTTCGCTGCAGCGCGTCGCTGTTCATTGCTCGGCACTAGCTAGTCCCTCCGTATCGGTTGCTTCCGGCATAAGAGTGTGCCATCACTTCCTGAGACGACCCCTTATAACCGGTGCACACTAACCGGTTGGACTTGGGAGAGCACGATGGGGAAAACTGAACCTCGTGACCGAGACCAGCAGCTTCCGTGCCCCGAAGGGGGTCCCCGATTACCTGCCGCCCACCTCAGCGGAGTTCGTCGCCGTGCGCGACGGGCTGATTCATACCGCGCGACTGGCCGGGTACGGGCACATCGAGCTGCCGATCTTCGAGGACACCGCCCTGTTCACGCGGGGTGTCGGCGAGTCGACCGACGTGGTCAGCAAGGAGATGTGGACCTTCGCCGACCGCAAGGGCGAGAGCTACACGCTGCGGCCCGAAGGCACCGCCGGTGTCATGCGCGCGGTCATCCAGCACGGTCTCGACCGGGGGGCGCTGCCGGTCAAGCTCGCCTACGCGGGCCCGTTCTTCCGCTACGAACGGCCACAGGCGGGCCGCTACCGGCAGCTGCAGCAGGTCGGTGTGGAGGCCATCGGTGTGGACGATCCGGCGCTGGACGCCGAGGTCATCGCCATTGCCGATACCGGGTTCCGCTCGCTGGGCCTGGACGGTTTCCGGCTCGAGCTCACCTCGCTCGGCGACGAGACCTGCCGCCCGCAGTACCGGGAACTGTTGCAGGAGTTCCTCTTCAAGCTGCCGCTCGATGAGGAGACCCGCCGCCGCGCCGAGATCAACCCGCTGCGCGTGCTCGACGACAAGCGGCCCGAGGTCAAGGAAATGACGGCGAGCGCGCCGCTCATGATCGATCACCTGTCCGAATCCGCCAAGGCGCACTTCGACCTGGTGCTGGGCTACCTCGACGCGCTCGGCGTGCCGTACGTGGTCAACCCGCGCATGGTGCGCGGCCTGGACTACTACACGAAGACGACCTTCGAATTCGTGCACGACGGTCTGGGCGCGCAGTCCGGCATCGGCGGCGGCGGCCGCTACGACGGGCTCATGGCCGAGCTCGGCGGGCAAGCGCTCTCGGGCATCGGCTTCGGCATCGGCGTGGACCGCACCGTGCTCGCCCTCGCGGCCGAGGGCAAGTCCGCCACCGACGGCTCGCGCATCGACGTCTTCGGGGTGCCGCTCGGCGATATCGCCAAGCAGCATCTGGTGGCCCTCGCCGCGCAGCTGCGCGGCGCCGGCATTCGCACCGACCTCGCCTACGGCGGGCGCGGTATGAAGTCGGCCATGAAGGCCGCCGACAAGTCCGGTGCGCGTTTCGCATTGGTGCTGGGCGACCGGGAGGTCACCGAGGGCGAAATCGGCCTGAAGGACCTCAGCACCGGCGAACAGCGCCAGATCCCGCTGAACGAAGCAGTCGCACAACTGACCGCCGCCCTCACGGGCAAACAGCCCTGACGAACCCAACCGCGGCCCGGCAGCGAATCCGCTGTCCGGGTCGCGGTTGCCGGGCGCACATAGCTCGCCGCGCACCAAATGTCCGGAGATTCCGTGCGCGGCAGGGGAAATCGTGCGCAGGACGCCGGGGCCGATCGGCCGTCCGGACCCGTCTGCCTCGTGCGAATTCGGCGGATTCGAGTCCATCGCCCCAGTTCCGTCGCCCCAGGCGACAACTGATCCAGTTCCGGTCGGGGTAACTCCCCGGATACGGGCTGACTGAACCACCGCCTGACCGCCGGTCGCCAACGCGACTGCATCGAATCCTAAGTCTGGCCAAAAGGTTCGGGGAGGCGGGAAGAGTCTGGCCAAAAGGTTCGGGGAGGCGGGAAGTGCTGGTAGCGTCCCGGCGGTGTGCGGGAGCGGTGCTTCGTGGCGACCGGCGCACCCTCCGACCGGACGAATGCGCAACCGTGACTGAACAATCGAACTACGGGCCCGATACCGAGGTCGGGCTCGATCTCATCGCGCCGGAATTGCTGGCGCCCTCGCTGCGCCGACTTGCCCTGTCCGCCATCGGGATCGGGGTCGGGGTGGGATTGCTGCTGGCGCTCATGGTGACCTGGCCGCTGGCCGTCGCCACCGGCGTGGTGCTCGGCGCGCCGACGGCGCTGTACGCCATCACGGTGCAGCGGCGCCGGATCAGATTGTCCGGCACCGTGATTCGCGCCCGCACCTGGATGGGGGAGCGGCGGCTGGATCTGGCCCAGGCCGTCGGGGTCGAGATACTCGTGCGCCCGGGCCGGCTCAGTCGAATCGTGTTGCGCGCCACCGCCGGCCGCGATATCCGCATTGTGCCGCTGGCCATGTACACCGATTCCGGCGACGGCCGGGAACTGCATATTCTCGGATTGCGCAAGCTCGCCGACGCCCTCGCCAACTGCCCGCTGGCCGCCGCGCTGGCGGTCTCGGAAATTCTGGTGCTGCAGTCGCGCGCCGAGGCCCGCGACGCCGTCGCCGAGGAGCGGCCGCTGTACCGGGCGGTGCGCATGGTCCGCGATCGTGACGAGGTCTCCGCCGTGGTGCTCACCGATGCGGACATCGCCCAGCTGGCTCGCTAGTCGCCGAGAGCGGTCCGGCGGTCACGACACCGGCTGCCACGTCCCGGTAGTGGCGGCGGAATTGTGACCGTCCGGCTGGCACCACATGGCTGTACCGCCGGCGGACCTGGCGTAGTGGTCCCGCTGAGCACTGCATCTCGCCCCGGGCGCCGGGCTGACGGCGGGCAAGACGCCCGGGCGTCTCCACTGGTAGAGCCGTCCGTCACCGCCGGGGGCGCACAGCAGCGTCGAGCCGTCGTTCGCGGCCCGGAACGTCCCCGCTTCGTTGGTATTGCACAGCGATCCGACGACGGGAGTGCTCTCCTGGAGCCACACATATCCACCGTCCCCGGCGGTATCGCAGGTCAAAATGACCCCGCTGTCCTTCGTAATGGTTTGTCCGGGCGTCGTGCACTGCTGATGAACGGCGATATCCGCGGCGCTCGTCGTGGTCGGGGTCGTCGTGGTGGTGGAGGGGGAGGTGGTGGTCGAATCCTCGGTGGTCGTCGGCGCCGCCGTGGTCGTGCGCGCGACTGTCGTCGGGGCCGCCGGCACGGTGGTGGCTCGGGCCGGCGCGGCCGAGGCGCCGGAGTTGTTCGGTGCGAACTTCTGATGCAGGAGCACCGCTCCGAGAACGAGCACCCCGCAGGTCAGTGCGGCAATCAGCCCGATGATCGTGTAGCGGCTCGTCCGCGATGCACCGGAACCGGCGCGCGGCGCGGCGCGGCCCGGCTCGTAGTCATCGGAGATCACCTCGAATACCTCGGTGTCCTGTGACCACACATCGTCCGGCCGGCGGTAATCCGGTGACATCGATGTCCCCAATCCTCGTGACTCGCAGGCACATCGGGACACCCGGCCCGCCTTTCGGGCAGCATACGACGAGCGTCACCCGAATGCGCAGCGAGCGCTTCGGGGTGCACCGCCGTCCGGTGTCACCGCTTCCGGCCGGAGTGTCTACTTCCTCACGAAGGGCCGCACCGGCGGGTGCTGGCGGGTGTGAGCGCGGTTAGGGTCGAAGTGGTTATTCCGACTATCGCTAGGAGTTCGTCGTGAGCACTGCCGCCCGGTCGACGCCTGTGACCGTCACCGTGACCGGCGCCGCCGGACAGATCGCCTACGGGCTGCTGTTCCGCATCGCCTCCGGCGCGCTGCTCGGCCCCGAGACCCCGGTGCGGTTGCGACTGCTCGAGATTCCCGCTGCGGTGTCCTCGCTCGAGGGTGTGGCGATGGAGCTAGAGGACGGCGCCTTCCCGCTGCTGTCCGGCATCGACATCTCCGATGATCCGTGGGTCGGCTTCGACGGCGCGAATATCGCGCTGCTGGTCGGCGCCCGGCCGCGCACCGCGAATATGGAGCGCTCCGATCTACTGGCCGCCAACGGCCCGATCTTCACCGATCAGGGCGCGGCCATCAATGCCAATGCGGCCGCGGATATCAAGGTGCTGGTGGTCGGGAACCCGGCCAATACCAATGCCTTCATCGCCATGAACAATGCGCCGGATGTGCCCGCCGGGCGGTTCACCGCGCTCACCCGCCTCGACCACAATCGCGCGATTGCGCAGGTGGCCAAGAGAACCGGTGCGGCAGCGGCCGATATCCACCGCGTCGCCATCTGGGGCAATCACTCGGCGACCCAGTACCCGGATCTGAGCTATGCCACCGTCGGCGGCCGCGCCGCGCTCGAGCTGATCGATGATCAGCCGTGGGTGGAACACGACTTCATCCCCACCGTGCAGCAGCGCGGCACCGCCATCATCAAGGCGCGCGGGGCCTCCTCGGCGGCGAGCGCGGCCAGTGCCGCTATCGACCACATCCACGACTGGGCGCTGGGTACCGCGCCGGGCGAATGGGTTTCGATGGCGGTGCCGTCGGACGGGTCCTACGGCGTGCCGGAGGGGCTCATCAGCTCGTTCCCGGTCACCTGCGCCGCGGGGGAGTACAGCATCGTGCAGGGGCTCGAGATCGACGAATTCTCGCGCGGCCGAATCGATCTCAGTGTCGAGGAGCTGGCGGCCGAGCGCGATGCGGTCATCGAGCTCGGCTTCGCCAAACGTTCCTGAACCGGGTCTTCGGGTAAGAGCGGTCAGCTGACCTTGGCGATGACGTTCTCGCCGTACCAGTTGATCTTCTTGATCTTGTCCTCGAGGGTCTCCGTATCGTGCTCCTTGGCGTAGGAGTTGCGGAAGCCCACGATCACATCGGTGATGCCCTTCTCCTCGACGCGCTTCACACCGTCCGGGGTGTAGGCGTCGTAGGAGACGGCGTGGATCTCGAATTCGCCGGGATTGTCACGCTCACTGCGCAATTCGTTGATGCGCGCCAGGTACTTGTCGAGATCCTCGGCATTGCCGCCGGCGTGCATCCAGCCGTCGGTCAGCCGCACCGCGCGGCGCAGGGCGGCGTCGCTGTGCCCGCCGACCAGAATCGGCAGCGGCTTGGTGGGCGCGGGGGTCATCTTGATCTTCTGGATGTCGTAGAACTCGCCGTGGTACTCGAAGTACTCGCCGGTGGACAGGCCCTTCACGATCTCGATGCATTCGTCCAGGCGCTTGCCGCGGCGCTCGAACGGCACGCCCATGATGTCGAAGTCCTCCGGCCACGGGCTGATGCCCACGCCCAGCGCGAAGCGGTTATTGCTCAGGCGCGCAAGCGAACTGGCCTGCTTGGCGACCAGCACCGGCGGGCGGATCGGCAGCTTCAGCACGAACGGGGTCAGTCGCAGCGTGGTGGTGGCCGCGGCGATGGCCGCCGACAGCACGAAGGTTTCGATGAAGGGCTTGCCCTCCAGGAACTCACGATTCCCGTCCGGGGTGTACGGATACTTCGAGTCCGACTCCGCGGGATAGGCGATGCTGTCCGCGATGGTGATGCTGTGGAACCCGGCCGCCTCGGCCGCTTGGGCCAAGGGGATGTAGTAATCCGGGTTGGTCATCGCCTCCGCGTAGGTGTAGCGCATCGGGTCGTCCTCTCGACGGTGAGCAAGTCTGCCAAAACTAGAACAGATTCTAGTTCTTGCCGTGATGTTAGCCCGCGACGGGCGCATTGGCGATGGGTCCGAGCGAAACGGCTGTATCAGTCTCGAAGTCGCTGAGGTGCAGCATCTGTTGTAGCGCGGTGTCCGCCGCGCGTGCCCCGGGGGTCTCGGTAGCTGAGATCGCTCGCCCAAAGGGTTGCCCCGGCAATCTGGACCTTGTTCTAATCGCTGTCATGACCATTGCCATCACCGGATCCGGCTCGGGCATCGGAGCGGCCACCGCCGCCGCGCTCGCCGCGGCGGGACACGACATCATCGGCATCGATCTGCGCAATGCCGACGTCACCGCCGACCTCACCGATCCGGTCGCCCGCGCGGCCGCCGTCGAGACGGTGCTGGAGCGCTCCGGCGGCGTGCTGGACGGGCTGGTGCTCTGCGCCGGCGTCGGCCCGCAGGTCCCCGATCCGAATTTCGTCGTCGAGATCAACTACCGCGCCACCATCGCCTTCCTCGACGCGCTCTTCCCCGCCCTGCAGAAGGGCGAATCGCCTGCGGCCGTGGTGGTTTCCTCTGTCGCCTCCACCCACATCCCGTGGGCCGAGAACCCGATCAATCTGGGCACCGAGGCCGAAGCCTTCGCGCAGGCAGGCGATTTCGCGGGCCAGTACGCCTACGCCTCCTCCAAGAACGCCGTCACCGTCGCCGTCCGCCAGCGCGCCGTCGAATGGGGCGCCGCCCGCGTCCGCCTCAATACCGTCGCCCCCGGTAGTGTGAACACCCCGCTCCTGCAGGCCGGCCTCGACGACCCCCGCTACGGCGATGCCATCCGCAATTTTGTTGCTCCCATCGGCCGCAACGGAACTCCGGAGGAAATCGCCTCCCTGATCCAGTACCTGCTCGGCGCGAACGCCGGTTTCATCCACGGCGCCCAGTTCGTCATCGACGGCGGAATTGACGCGCAGGTCCGTCCGACGGCAGTCTGATCCCCACGCCGGGCACGACCCGGCGCCACGAACGGTGGTTGAGCCCGCGGGGTGTACTGCGGATCGGCTCGGCACCAACGATGCCGCGGTCTCGGAGCAGCTACTCCGATGGCCGCGGCATCACCCCCTACCGGAGTCACCGGGCCGTGTGAAACGCAATCTCGGACGGTGTCGAGGTGCCTGGGCTCCGGGTAGTGGCATGCCGCCGTACGTCACCCTGGGCGCGAGTGCCAGGTAGAAGGTCGTTCCCGGTGGGCCTGAAGCGCGTTGCGGCCCACAGTTTTCCGCTACTGCACGGGTCAGTGCTTGTTCATCGCCCGGCTCGGGGATCGAATCACGCGTTATCGCTGTCGAAGTCGCCGGAGATCTCGTCGGCCTGGCCGATGACGCCGGGGCCGGAAGCGCCGAGATCGCTGGTGAGTTCGCTTTCGCCGGAGACGTTTTGGTAGGGCTGGACGGTGCGGGAGTGCGGCTGATCGCTGCCGCCGCCCTTGCCGCCCGCGCCGCCGCCGGGGGAGCCCATGAAGCCCGGGCTGCCGGGGCCGCCGACGCCACCCATGCCGGGAGCGCCAGAGCCGAAAGGGTTGGCCTGGGCGGCAATTCGGCCGCCGGGGATCGAGGAGCCGGGGCCGCCGGGGACCGACGGGAGGCTGCCGCCCAAGCCGCCGCCACCGGCACCGCCTGCGCCGCCACCTGCACCTGCGCCGCCACCGCCGCCTTCACCGAGACCTGCGGCCTTGGTGTCGAGGCCCGAGGCCGGATCGAATTTTGCGGGGTCGGTGGCCGACTGGTTCGCCACGCCTTCCAGGAGCGATTTGGCCTGCTCGAGAATCGGCTGGCCGACATTCTGCGCGAGGGACTGGGCGACCTCGGCGGGGTTGGGTGCGCCGTTCTGACCGGCCAGTTGGGCGATGATGCCGTTGAGTTGCGCTGTGTAGCCGGACAATTCGCCGTGGGTGACGTTCACGACCGTGATGGCGGAGCCGAGGTGTTCGGTCGCCGCGGCGATGAGCGCGGTCTGGCCCGGGGGCGTCAGGGCCACCGGGGCGAGTGCGGTCGCCTGCGCGGCGAAGGACTGGGCGATGGCGGTGAGCTGGATATTGCCGCGCTGCACCACCGCCGCGGCCTGCTGGGTGATCGCCGACAGATCGACACCGCGCTGGCTGGTCTCGTGGCCGTGGTTCTGCGCCTGCTGACCCGCCGACTGCGCGGTGCTCGACGCCTGGCCCTGCCAGAGCCCCTCGACCGTTTTGAGCGCACCGCTGCCGACCTGGACCGCGCTCTCGATGAACTTCGAGCCCTGACTCAGCAGCGAGGCCGGATTCAGCGTGCCCAGCACCCCGGTGCCGAAACTGTTGATCAGATCCAGGAATGGTTTGAACAGTGCGTCGAGACCCGGAACGGCCGGAACCGGCAAACCCTTCATGAGATCGCCGACCGGATCCGCGGACAGCGGCGGCAGCACCGGAGCGATCGAGCCCTGGGTGAACGCGGCCTGCGCGGCATGGAGCGCGGCAGGCGCATTGCTCAGCGCGGCTTGGGCATTGCCGAGCACACCCTGGGCATCGGCCAGCGCCCGCTGTGCGCCCGACAGCACGCCGTGCGCGGAATCGAGGGCGGGGGACAGAGCGCCCTCCAGCGCCGAGGCCGCATGGGTGTCGCCACCGTGCGCACCGCCCGGCAAACCACCGGACAGCGGTGTGCCCTGCTGCTCGAATTCCTTGCGGGACAAGGCGAATTCCGGTGCCTCGAACCCTGGAATATCGGCGGGGAGCGGGCCCAGGGGCAGATCGAGCAAGGTGCCGGAGGGTACTGCGCGGGCTACATCCTGTCCGGCTGCGATCGGCTGCGCGGGCGCGCTGATCACCCCGGAATCGAGCGCCCTCATGCCTGGCTACCGATCTGACCCGCGACCGTGCCCAGCCCGTCCGCGAAGGATCCGTCGGTGGAGTCGTAGGTGGCGGCCGAGCCGAAGGCGGCCTGCCCGAGGTGTGAGAAGCGCGCCGAGAGCGCGTTGATATCCCTGTCGTGCAATAGTTCGGCGACCGCGAAACTGGCCAGGAAATCCGCCCCGATGAGCCCGAAGACCGGCGTCATGGCGGCGACGTGGGAGGCGGTGTCCAGCCCGCCGGTGGCGGTGATATCGCCGGCCACGCCGTCCTGTGTCGCGGCGAAGGTGCGTACCGCATCGGTATCGACCGACAGATCGGCCATCAGTGCCCCCCAATCGTCGTGAACATGCGGTTGCGAATATAACGCACTCAGCGTCCACCCCGGCGTGCCGTATGCCCCCACGCCGCAGGTGGGAGCGCTCCCGGTTCGCGGCCCGGCCGTTCTTGCAAATTAGAACAAGTTCTATATTCTTCAACTCATGAAGGTCGCAGTCACCGGCGCTGCCGGGTTCCTTGGCACCAACTTGCTTCGCCAGCTTACGGATCGCGGTCACGAGGTGACTGCCATCGATCGCGTCCGGCCCACCACGGACACCCCCGGTGTCACCTGGGTCAGCGGCGATGTGCTCGATCCCGCCTCGATGCGCAGCACGCTCGACGGCGCCGAGGTCGTGTATCACCTGGTCGCACTCATCACCCTCGCGCACAAGAACGATGTGGCGTGGCGGATCAACACCGAGGGTGTGCGCACCGTCGCCGAGGCCGCGCTCGCGGTCGGCGCGCGCCGCATGGTGCACACCAGTTCGATTCACGCGTTCAACCAGTACACCTGTGGCGGTCACATCAACGAGCGTTCGCCGCGCTCCATCGATCCCGAGCTGCCCGTCTACGACCGGTCCAAGTGGCAGGGCGAGATCGAGCTGCGCAAGGTCATCGACAAGGGCCTGGATGCCGTGGTGTGCAACCCGACCGGTGTGTACGGTCCGGTCGACAACACCGGCTCCCGTATCAACGTCACCCTGTGGGACGCCGCGCGCGGGCGGGTGCCCGTCATGATCAGCGGCGGTTTCGACCTCGTCGACGTGCGCGATGTCGCCAGCGGCCTGATCCTGGCCGGCGAGCGCGGCAAGACCGGTGAGAACTACCTGCTCGGCGGCCACTTCACCAATATGCTCCACGCCACCCGGCTCGCCGCGGAGATCAATGGGCGGATGAAGCCTGCCTTCGCCATTCCGGCCAAGTTCATCAACTCGCTCATGCCGGTCATGGAACCGGTCGCGAAGGCGCTCGGCAGCGACCGCATCTCGAAGGCTTCCATGGGCGCGCTGCTGGCGGCGCCGATCGTCGAACACGACAAGGCCACAGCCGAACTCGGCTACCGGCCGCGGCCCGCCGCGGAGACCGTGCGCGACCTGATCGCCTTCTACAACGGGCAGAGCATCAAGGTCGACACGCAGAAGATCGCTTGACACCTGGTAGAACAAGTGTTCGACTTGGGTGGTGCGGTGGCAAAGCCAGACCCTCGGTGCCGATGACGGCGCGCTGCCCGGACTCGAACGCGCGGGATTCGTACGGAGCGTACAGACTCCGGAGTTCGAGGGCATCACGTTCCACGAGGTGCTCTGCAAGAGCGCTCTGAACAAGGTGCCCGACGGCGGCGCCCTGCCGTTCGGCTGGACCATCAACCCGATGCGCGGATGCTCGCATGCGTGCCGCTACTGCTTCGCGCGCGGCACGCACGAGTATCTGGATCTGGACGCCGGCGACGACTTCGACAATCAGATCGTGGTTAAGACCAATGTCGCCGCGGTGCTGCGCCGTGAGGTGCACAAACGCTCCTGGCATCGGGAACCCGTTGCGCTGGGCACGAATACGGACCCGTATCAGCGCGCCGAGGGTCGCTACCGGCTCATGCCGGGCATCATCGGCGCGCTCACCGAATCGGGCACCGGGTTCTCCATTCTCACCAAAGGCACTCTCATGCGCCGGGATCTGCCGCTGCTGACTCAGGCAGCGCGGCAGGTGCCGGTGCATCTTGCCGTCTCCATCGCCATTCTGGATCCGGAGCTGCATCGCAGTCTCGAGCCCGGCACACCGTCGCCGCGGGCGCGGCTGGAATTGGTGCGCGCCTTCACCGATGCCGGCTTCGACGTGAATGTCATGGTGGCGCCGATCATTCCGTATCTCACCGACAGTCGCGCCCACCTCGAAGAGATCTTCCAGGCCATTGCCGACGCCGGAGCGGCGAGCGCCGTCGCTTTCCCGATGCATCTGCGCGGCAGCACCCGTGGCTGGTTCCTGACCTGGCTCGCCGAACAGCACCCGGCGCTGCTGCGGCGCTATCGCACGCTGTATGGTCGCGGAACCTCGGTGACTCCGGAGTACTCCGCGTGGCTACGCGGCCGGATCGATCCGCTGTTGGAAAAACATGGTTTGAATCGCGAACAGCCGGCCGAGCCCGAGGCGCCTGCCGTGCTGTCGCAGACGCCCGACCCGCAGCTGGCACTGTTCGCCTGACGCTCGCTGCGACTCTCTCCGATCTCTGCAATCTCCGCATATCTCACTGCTCACTTCGCGGGCGTGCCGCGAATAGAGCGGAGTACTTTGGCGTTGGTACCTCTCACGGGACGAGGAAGTGATGCAGGCGCATGGTTTCGCAGCGTGATGAATCGGTGGCGACAACCGGAAACGGTGGCGCCGCAGAGAAATTGGAAAAGGTTGTAATTCGCTTCGCGGGTGACTCCGGTGATGGTATGCAACTCACCGGTGATCGATTCACGCACGAGGCCGCCGCATTCGGCAATGACCTCGCCACCCAGCCCAACTTTCCCGCCGAGATCCGCGCACCACAGGGCACGCTGCCCGGTGTCTCCTCGTTCCAGATCCAGATCGCCGACTACGATATCCTCACCGCCGGTGACCAGCCCGATGTGCTGGTGGCGATGAATCCCGCGGCCCTGAAGGCGAATCTGGAGGATCTGGCGCGCGGTGCGACCCTGATCCTCAATACCGACGAATTCACCAAACGCAATCTCGCCAAGGTCGGGTACGCCGCCGATCCGCTCGGCGATGAGAGTTTGTCCGATTTTGTGGTGCACCGGGTGCCCATGACTTCGCTGACGCTGGCCGCCACCGAACCGACCGGTGTGGGCAAAAAGGATGGGCAGCGCGCGAAGAATATGTTCGCGCTGGGATTGCTGTCCTGGATGTACGGGCGGCCGCTGGGCGGCACCGAAACGTTCATGCGGGAGAAATTCGCGTCCACGCCGGATGTCGCCGAAGCGAATATCCTCGCATTCCGGGCAGGTTGGAATTATGGCGAGACGACCGAATCCTTCGCCACCACCTACGAGATTGCGCCCGCGACGCTGCCCGCCGGCACCTACCGGCAGATCACCGGCAATACCGCGCTCGCCTACGGCCTGGTCACCGCCGGACAACTCGCCGGAATGCCGGTCTTCCTGGGCACCTACCCGATCACCCCGGCCTCGGACATCCTGCACGAACTGAGCAAACACAAGAACTTCGGCGTCACCACCTTCCAGGCCGAGGACGAGATCGCTGGAATCGGTGCGGCACTGGGTGCTTCACTCGGCGGGGCGCTCGGCGTCACCAGCACCTCCGGGCCCGGACTCGCACTCAAGAGCGAGACCATCGGACTCGCGGTCATGACCGAATTGCCGCTGCTGATCATCGATGTGCAGCGCGGTGGGCCCTCGACCGGTCTGCCGACCAAGACCGAGCAGGCCGATCTGCTGCAGGCGCTGTTCGGGCGCAATGGCGAATCGCCGGTGGCCGTGCTGGCCCCGCGCTCGCCCGCCGACTGTTTCGACACCACGGTCGAGGCGGCGCGCATCGCGCTCACCTACCGCACCCCGGTGCTGGTGCTCTCCGACGGCGCCATTGCCAATGGGTCCGAGCCCTGGTCGATTCCGCAGGTTTCCGACCTGCCGCCCATCGATCCCGGCTTCGAACCCGCTGGTGCGGAGGACGATTCGTTCGAGCCCTACGCTCGCGATCCGGAGACCCTGGCCCGGCCGCTCGCGGTACCGGGCACGGTCGGCCGCGCACATCGCATCGGTGGGCTCGAAAAGGCCGATGGCAGTGGCAATATCTCCTATGAGCCGGCCAATCACGAACTCATGGTCCGGCTGCGGCAGGCCAAGATCGACGGCATCACCGTGCCCGACCTCGAGGTCGACGATCCGGACGGCAAGGCCGAACTGCTGCTGCTGGGCTGGGGCAGCTCCTACGGGCCGATCGGCGAGGCGTGCCGGCGGGCCCGCCGCCGCGGCGTACCGGTGGCGCAGGCGCATCTGCGGCATCTGAATCCGTTCCCCGCCAACCTCGGTGACGTACTGAAGCGCTATCGCACCGTGGTCGCGCCGGAGATGAACGGCGGTCAGCTGGCCATGCTGCTGCGCGCCCGCTACCTGGTGGACGTCCAGCCGTGGACCAAGATCGCCGGTCTCGCCTTCTCGGCCCAGGAGCTCGTCGGCGTCATCGACGCGGCCCTGGACGGCTCCATTACCGAGATGGAGCAGAACAAGGCCTTCACCGCCCGGGCACGGGCGACCTACCGCACAACTGGGGGTAAGTGATGACCATCCTTGAAAACCCGCTTGTCGGCGCCGATCTCGGGCTCACCGGACTGTCGGGTGTGCCCCGCGCCGACGGGCCGCAGAAGGCCAAGGAGTACACCACCGATCAGGAGGTGCGCTGGTGCCCCGGGTGTGGTGACTACGTCATTCTCGCCACGGTGCGCGGATTCCTCGCCGATCTGGGGCTCAAGCGCGAGAACCTGATGTTCGTCTCCGGCATCGGCTGCTCCAGCCGGTTCCCGTATTACCTGGAGGCGTACGGGATTCACTCGATCCACGGTCGTGCGCCCGCGATCGCCACCGGACTGGCCGTGACCCGGCCGGATCTGTCGGTGTGGGTGGTGACCGGTGACGGTGATGCGCTGTCCATCGGCGGCAATCACCTCATTCACGCGCTGCGGCGCAATGTGAATATGACGATCCTATTGTTCAACAACCGGATCTACGGCCTCACCAAGGGGCAGTACTCGCCGACCTCCGAGACCGGGAAGGTCACCAAGTCGACGCCGATGGGGTCGGTGGACCACCCGTTCAATACGCTTTCGATCGCGCTCGGCGCCGAAGCCACCTTCGCCGCACGGGCTTTGGACTCCGACCGGACCGGTCTCAACGAGGTGCTGCGCGCCGCCGCCGCGCATCGCGGGACCTCGTTCGTGGAGATCCTGCAGGACTGCCCGATCTTCAATGACGGCTCCTTCGACGCCCTGCGCCGTGACAATGCCGAATCGCATCTCATCCGGCTGCGGCACGGTGAGCCCATCCGCTTCGGGGCCGAGAGTGAATTCGCGGTGGTGCGCAATGGTTTCGGACTGCGAGTCGCGCCCACCGCCACCGTCGCCGAGGCCGACATCGTGGTGCACGACGCCTACACCGACAATCCCGAATACGCCTACGCCCTCTCCCGGCTCTCGGATCAGGACCTGTCACACGTGGTGACCGGCGTCTTCCGCAGCGTGAATCGATCCACCTACGACGACGGCGTTCGCGCCCAGCTCGCGACAGCGGTGGAACATAAACCAGTGCACGAGAATTCGCTGCAGCAGCTGCTCACCGGTCGTGAAACCTGGACGGTCGGCTGACCTTTCGCATCGGACCATCGCGATCAGGAGGCGACGAAGGCATTCAGCAGGCGCTGGAACACCTCGGTGAAGCGCTGGCGGCACGCCTTCTGATCGTCGGTGAGCCCGTCGACCGCCCCCGGGCTGTACACGACCAGATGCACATCCTCATCAGGCGGCGCCGGCATGAAATCGATGATCGCCGCCCCCTGATCGGTCAGATTCGCCGTGCCCATATCCGCCAGCGCCAAGGACCGCACCTCGGTCGCGGCCGCCGTCGTCGCCTCCGCCGCCACCCTGCCGTAGATCTCCTGGCCATTGCGCCGCTCGATCGCCCGGCCATCGGCCCAGATCTCCAGCGCCGGTTGCGGATTGCCGATGTTCTCCCAGCTGTTCGGCATGGACGTCAGCAGGAAGACCGTGGACCAGGGCTTCTGGGTGTTGGGCGCGGTAGACGGTGCGGGCGAAACCGGCGCCGGCGGAGCGGGTTCGGCGCCGGGCGTAGTGGTCACGGGCGCGGGCTGGTCCGGGGCCACCGGCGTGACGGGCGCAACGGGCGGTGCGGACGAAGGCGCCGCCGGGGCCGGGCCGGGCGCGCCGGTGAGCGGCGGCGCGGCGACAGCGGGTTCGGCGGGTGGCGGGGGAGCGGGATCGTCGGCCTGCGCGAAACCTATGGTGCCGGTGAGTAATACGGCTGTCGCCAACGCGGTCACCATGCCACGCAGTCCTGTGCCGAACGCTGTTCGACCGAATCTGCGTGTCTCGCCGAGTCTTTGCATCAGCACCCCTCCGAGCTCCCGCGCGGGGCGAACGCCCGCCGTCCGTGATTCTGCCCTGTGCGGGCATCGGTCACCGACAGCATGTCAAGAGCGGGGCCGATGTGTCACGGCGGAGGCGGGCCGAAACGTGTTGGGGTGCTTCGGGTGTGGATCCCGGCCGAAAACATGCCGGGATGACGAGGATCGATCAGCGGAGGCCGGGCGGGTTGCCGAGGTCGCGGGCGGAGTAGGTGTCGCACATATTGACCTGTCCGGTCTTGTAGCCGGAGAGGAACCACTTCTGCCGCTCGTCGGAGGAGCCGTGGGTCCAGGCTTCGGGGTTGACCTTACCGGTCGACGCCTTCTGGATGCGGTCGTCACCGACAGCCGAGGCCGCCGAGAGGCCGTCACGGATATCATTGTCCGTCAACGGATTCAGGAACGTCTGGTTGGTGCCGGGCATGGGTAGCTTATCGGCGTAGTACGCCCAGACGCCCGCGTAGCAGTCGGCCTGCAGTTCGGTGCGGACCGCGCCGGACTCCGGACCTCGCGGATCACGCTGCGCGCGGCCGATATCGCCGAGCAGGTTCTGAATGTGGTGCCCGAACTCGTGTGCCACCACGTACTCCTGCGCCAGCGGGCCGCCGCTCGCGCCGAAGCGATCCTTCAGCTCCTGGAAGAAGCTGACATCGAAGTAGGCGGTCTGGTCGGCGGGGCAGTAGAACGGGCCGACCGCCGAGGACGCCTGCCCGCAGCCGGTGTTCACCGCGCCGGAGAACAGTCGCACCCTCGGTTCGGTGTACTGCTTATTGGTCTGCTTGGCCAGCTCGGTGCCCCACACCGCGTCCAGACTCTGGACCGTCGCGATCACGCGGCAGTCCGCGTACTTGTTCGCGTCCGCGCCGGTCTTGCAGTGCTCGGGCGTTTGCGCCGCGCCCTGCGATTGACTCTGGGCGCCGGTGAACTGTCCGAGGACACTGCCGGGATCGCCCCCCAGCAGCAGTGTGGCGATGAGCACCACGATGCCCAGGGCGCCGCCCCCGAGGGCTATTCCGCCGCCCATACCCGGTCCGCCGCTGCCGCCCGAGACCCGGTTCGGGTCGATCTGCAGGCCCTCGTTGAAGGTCATGGGCACTAGCTTGGCACGGCCGCGCGGATATCGGTTTCCTCTCGGAATACGTGTCTCACTACGATGGGAGCGCACCCGGCCCACCCCGCCGGTGCTTCGAGCCCGTCGAAAGGAATCCAGTGCTGCGCACCCACTTGGCTGGTTCGCTGCGAAGCGAGCACGCCGGTCAGACTGTCACCCTCACCGGATGGGTGGCCCGACGGCGAGACCACGGTGGCGTGATCTTCATCGATCTGCGTGATGCTTCGGGCGTGTCGCAGGCCGTCTTCCGTGAGGGCGTCCCCGCCGAACAGGCCCATAAGCTGCGCAACGAGTTCTGCGTGAAGGTCACCGGTGTGGTCGAGAATCGACCGGCCGGCAGCGAGAACCCGAATCTGCCGACCGGCGCCATCGAGGTCAATGTCACCGAACTCGAGGTCCTCAACGAGGCCGCGCCGCTGCCGTTCCAGCTCGATGACGAGCCCGGCGAAGAGGCCCGCCTCAAGTACCGCTACCTGGATCTGCGCCGCGAAGGCCCGGCGCATGCGCTGCGGCTGCGGTCCAAGGTCAGTGCCGCCGCCCGCGAGGTGCTCGGCAATCACGCCTTCGTCGAGGTCGAGACCCCGACCATGACCCGGTCCACCCCGGAGGGCGCACGCGACTTCCTGGTTCCGGCGCGCCTGCAGCCCGGTAAGTTCTACGCGCTGCCGCAGTCCCCGCAGCTGTTCAAGCAGCTGCTCATGGTCGCCGGCATCGAGCGGTACTACCAGATCGCGCGCTGCTACCGCGATGAGGACTTCCGCGCCGACCGCCAGCCGGAGTTCACCCAGCTCGATATCGAGATGAGCTTCGTGACCCAGGAGGATGTCATCCTCCTGGCCGAGGACATCCTGGTCGCGCTGTGGAAGCTCATCGGCCACGAGATCACCACGCCGATTCCGCACATGACCTACGCGGAAGCCATGCGCCGCTACGGTTCCGACAAGCCCGATCTGCGCTTCGGCATCGAGATCACCGAGATGGCGGAGTACTTCAAGGACACCCCGTTCCGGGTGTTCCAGGCGCCCTACGTCGGTGCGGTCGTCATGCCGGGCGGTGCGTCGCAGCCGCGGCGTCAGCTCGATGCCTGGCAGGAGTGGGCCAAGCAGCGCGGCGCCAAGGGTCTGGCGTACATCCTCATTCAGGAGGACGGCACCCTCGGTGGTCCGGTCGCCAAGAACCTGACCGACGCCGAGCGTGAGGGTCTGGCCAAGTACGTCGGCGCCAACCCCGGTGACTGCGTGTTCTTCGGTGCCGGTGACGCCAAGTCGCAGCGCGCCCTGCTCGGTGCCGCGCGCGGTGAGATCGCCCGCAAGTGCGAGCTCATCGACGAGAACGAGTGGGCCTTCGTCTGGATCGTCGACGCCCCCATGTTCGAGCCCGCCGCCGACGCCACCGCGAGTGGCGATGTGGCACTCGGCCATTCGGCCTGGACCGCGGTGCACCACGCGTTCACCTCGCCCAAGCCCGATTCGCTCGCCACCTTCGACACCGATCCGGGTTCGGCGCTGGCCTACGCCTACGACATCGTCTGCAACGGCAATGAGATCGGCGGCGGTTCCATCCGTATCCATCGCCGCGATGTGCAGGAGCGGGTGTTCAAGGTGATGGGCATCAGCGAGGAGGAGGCGCAGGACAAGTTCGGCTTCCTGCTCGACGCCTTCTCCTACGGCGCGCCCCCGCACGGCGGCATCGCCTTCGGCTGGGACCGCATCACCGCGCTGCTGGCCGGTGTGGACTCCATCCGCGACGTCATCGCCTTCCCGAAGTCGGGCGGCGGCGTGGATCCGCTCACCGACGCGCCCACCCCGATCACGCCCGTGCAGCGCCGCGACGCGGGACTGGACGTGAAGCTGGACGCCGACGGTAACCCGGTGAAGGACAAGTAGTCTCGGCGCCAACCAGAAGCACCGGCCGGTATCTCGATACCGGCCGGTGCTTTTCTGTCGGTACCTAGTACTGCACGACCAGGCGGCCGGTGAGCGTGCGGTAGGCGTAGGTGATCGCGATGGCCGTGACCGGGCCGGCGACGAGCAGGCCCAGGCCGCACAGCAGCGCGCCGACGAAGGTGATCACCAGTACGGCCAGGGCCAGCAGGATCACCTGCAGGGCATTCGAGATCACCAGCTGGGCACTGGATTTGATGGCGGTGAGCGGATCCATCTCCTGATCGATCACGAAATGCAGTGCGAACATGCACAGCACGCCGACGATGACCACCGGGAACACGCACAGCATCGAGGCGATCAGACAGGCCACGAAGACGATGAGCGCCGTGATCAGCACACTGCCGGCATTCACGAATCCGAAGAAGCCCGAGAAATCCGGTGGGGTGCCGTCGGTTTCGTAGAGTGCACCGCGGATCATCGCCGCCTGCAGCAGCCACATCACCAGGGCCGCCACGATGAACAGCAGCAGCACGCCCGTGAGCGATTGCACGTCAACGATATTCACCAGCAGGGTGACCACCAGCCAGGCGATCAATCCGACCAGCACCATGCCGATCCACGGAACCGGATTGGCGCGGAAGCGATCCCAGCCGTAGGAGATGGCGCGACCCACATTGAGACTGATCGGGGGATGCTCGTAGTTCGAGGACTGCGGCTCGGAAGGCTGCTGTCCACCTGGCGGCACCGCGCCCGGCGCCTGTCCGTAACCACTCGGCGGCTGGCCGTAATCGCCTTGCTGCGCACCCTGTTGCGGTGCGTAACCACCTTGCTGCGGTGCGTAACCGCCCTGCTGGGGTCCGCCCTGGGGTGCGTAACCACCCTGTTGAGGTCCGCCCTGCCCAGGTGCGTAAGCGCCCTGCTGAGGTGAACCCTGTTGCGGCGCGTACCCGCCGGGCTGCGGTGTGTACCCGCCCTGCTGCGGTATACCGCCGGACGGGGCGTATCCCGATTGCGATCCCGGCGCGCCCGACTGCGGGGGCAGCGGAGGCGGTGGTTCCACGGCCTCGCTGCCGTACTGCGCGGCGCCCGGCCCGCTGAATTGCGGATATCCGGCGAGCCCGGGCAACTCGTGGCGACCGTGTCCCGGACCCTGTTCGGGCGCACCGGAATGCGGTGGTGGCTCGGGGTTTTGATGGGCTCCGGGCCGGGCCGTGTACTGCCCGCCGCCCTCCTCGCCCGGATTATCGCCGGAGGGTGCGTTCGGTGCGGAGGGCGGCGTGCCGGTCATGGTCGCGAGCCTTTCACATTTCCCGGTTTACGGTGTGACACACAGCAGTTGAACATGAGACAACTCGACGGTCCTGGTTGTGTCAAGCAACCAGCGCCGTGTGGGCAAACCCGGCACCCAGACACGCCGGACGACGCGCGAAAGGTTGCGCAACCGCTCGCTGAAAGTGACCTGGTGCGAGTAACTTGGGAACCGATGACCGCACTATTGGCCGAACGCGCCGCCGAAGTCGTGTACGCGGCACAACAGTTGCTCACAAAGCGAATGGGTGCTGCGGTAAAGCTGAGCGATCCCATTGAACTCAGCGGCAGTGGTAGAACGACGGTGCTACGCGTGCGTGTAGCGGAGAACGCTTTCTCACTTCCGCGCACTCTCATAGTGAAGCAGGTACGCGGCAGCGCGCAGGAACGACGCACCGGGGGTATGGCGCCCGGTGTGGCCAGCATCGACTCCGCATTCTTGCGTGAGGCGGTTTCCTACCAATTCACCACGGCGCTCGGGCGCGACCACAGACCCGGGGCCTACCTACTCGGCTACAGCCTGCCCGATCGGCTGCTCATCCTCAGCGACCTCGGGGAGAACACCTCGCTCACGGCCGTCTTGCAGGCCGGAGCCGAGCCGGCCGGGCGCAATTCGCTCATGGCATTCGCGCAGGCATTGGGTCGCATGCACGCTGCCACCGTCGGTCGCGAGGCCGATTTTGTCGCCCTGCTACGCCGCGTCGACGTGGTGCATCGGGTGGACGGCATTGCCCAGCAGGCCGAATCCTCGGTCTCCGATGTCCCCGTCATGCTGCAGCACGAGCTCGGCATAGAGGTCCCCGGCGAGATCGCCGAGCGCATCGTTCGTGGTAACCGCTTGTTCTCCGCCGGGCGCTATCGCGCCTTCAGCCCGTCCGATCTGTGTCCGGACAATGTCATCCTCAATGACGAGGGTGCGCGTTTCCTGGACTACGAGTGGGGTGGTTTCCGTGATGCCACCCTCGATATCGCCTACGCCCTGGTCTCTTTCCCCGGCTGTCTCTGCGACTTCGAACTCTCCCGGGAACGTGCCCGGCAGATGGTCGAGGCCTGGCGCTCGGAAGTGGTCGCGGTCTGGCCGGCTCTCGCCGACGACGATGTGCTCGCCGAGCGCATTCTCGAGGCGCGGCTGATCTGGGTCTGGCTCTCCACCTACTGGTTCCTGCCCGCGGACCACACCCGCATCGCGGCGGCTCGCGAGCACGGACTGTCGATTCCGCGGTCGGCGGCGCTGATCAACCGCTGGGCCGCACTCGCCGAGGATGCCCGCTGCACGGGTGACGATTCGCTCGGTGATTTCGCCGAGCACGTCTCGGCGACGCTCGAAGAGCACTGGGAAGAATAGATTCGATTCGACGGTGAAGGCCGGGATCCCACGTGGACCCCGGCCTTCACCGTTCCTGTCGTGGGCGGGCGGTACGGTCGCGTGGTGAGTGACGGGTTGTTCGAAGCGCCAGGGATGGAGGACGTGTCCGACGAGTTCGAGGCGACACCGCCGGCGGGCCGCGAGGGATTCGCGCCGCTGGCCGTGCGCATGCGCCCGAGAAATCTGGACGAGGTGGTGGGCCAGGAGCATCTGCTCGGCCCCGGCTCGCCGCTGCGCCGGCTCATCGAGGGTTCCGGTGCGGCTTCGGTGCTGCTCTACGGGCCGCCGGGGACCGGTAAGACGACGCTCGCCTCGCTCATCTCGCAATCCACCGGCCGCCGCTTCGAGGCGCTCTCGGCGCTGTCCGCCGGAGTGAAAGAGGTGCGCGGGGTCATCGATCTCGCACGCCGCCGGCTCACCGTGGGGGAGCAGACCGTGCTCTTCATCGATGAGGTGCACCGCTTTTCGAAGACCCAGCAGGACGCGCTGCTGGCCGCGGTCGAGAACCGCATTGTGCTGCTGGTCGGCGCGACCACCGAGAACCCGTCCTTCTCAGTGGTGTCGCCGCTGCTGTCCCGTTCACTCGTCCTGCAGCTGACGTCGCTGTCCGAGGACGATATTCGCACCGTGCTCACCCGCGCCATCGAAGATCCGCGTGGTCTCGCGGGCGAATACACGGTGACCGATGCGGCCCTCGACCACATCGTGCGCATTGCGGGCGGTGACGCCCGGCGCTCGCTCACGGCCCTGGAGGCGTCGGCCGAATCCTCCCTCGACGGCAAGGTAGGGGTCGAGCTGGTCGAGGCCAGCGTCGACAAGGCCGCGGTCCGCTACGACCGCGCCGGTGATCAGCACTACGACGTCATCAGCGCCTTCATCAAATCCCTGCGCGGTTCTGATGTCGATGCCGCCCTGCACTACCTCGCCCGCATGATCAGCGCGGGTGAAGATCCGCGATTCATCGCCCGCCGCTTGATGATTCAGGCCAGCGAGGAGGTCGGCATGGCCGACCCCACCGCCCTGCAAACCGCGGTGGCCGCCGCCCAGGTCGTGCAACTGGTCGGTATGCCCGAGGCCCAACTGGCCCTCGCCCACGCCACCATCCACATCGCGACCGCTCCCAAATCCGGTGCGGTCGTGAAGGGCATCGGCGCGGCCATGGCCGACATCCGCGCAGGCAAAGCCGGAGCGGTACCCCCGCACCTGCGCGACGGCCACTACCCGGGCGCCGCCGCCCTGGGCAGCGCCCAGGGCTACAAATACCCCCACGACCACCCGGATGGTGTTCTCGCACAACAGTATCCACCCGACGAACTGGTCGGCACCGACTACTACAACCCCACCGACCACGGCTACGAACGCGAAGTGGGCCCCCGCGTCACCAAACTCCGCCGCATAGTCCGCGGCCGGTAGCAGAGTTCCTGCGTGTCGCGGTGCGAGTCGATCTGAAACGATGGCTACACGTCACACTGGGGAAATAGGGTAGTCCGTGTCGGTGAATCCACGGCCCCCAGTAGAACGGAGGGATTCGGTGACAGCTATGGCGGATCGACCACAGATGCTTGTCGAGGATTTCGAAGAACTCGCGCGTCTAGCGCGTCGCGCCGGCGAGGGGATCAAGCTCGAGTTCATCTACGGCAAGTTGGGGGCGAAGCCGGTGCCGGACGGCGATCACGTCGAGATCATCCAGTGGTTGATCAGGCACTTCATTCTGAGCAGACCGGATCTGTCCATGTACCCGGGCACCGAGCTGAAGGTGGAGGCATATCGAGGTGGTCGTGCGATTCCCGACGGGATTCTCGCGCCCATCCGCTCCTTCACCGGTCAGCCGGTGTGGAAGAACCCTGACCCGGTCCTGATGGTGGTAGAGGTGACATCCTTCGATTCCGATACGGATCGACGCGATCGGGTGGAGAAGCCACGTGCATACGCCGAAACCGGCATCCCTGTCTATCTTTTGATCGACAGGGATGCCTGCGAGGTGCTCGTCTACAGCCGACCAGTTCATGGCGTGTACTCGTCGATCAGCCGGCTGCCGTTCGGCGAGCAGGTCGAATTGCCGGCTCCCGTCGATTTCACGTTGGATACCGAGCCGTTGAAGGAATGGGTTCGCTGACTGCGAGTGCTCAGCCGGCGAGGCGAATGATGGCGAAGTTCGCGCCCTGCGGATCGCTGAGGATGGCGAAGCGGCCGATGGTCATATCGGTGGGCGGGACGGCGACGGTGCCACCGAGTTCGGCGGTTTTCGCCGCGATCGCGTCGGCATCGCTCACCGCGAAGTAGTTGATCCAGTGTGACGGCACGTCGGGTGGCCAGTTCTCGTCCATCTGCATCATGCCCGCGATGGAGTTTCCGCCGACCTTGAACTCGGTGTAGGTGGTGCTGCCGAAGGCGGCGGTCGAGCTCTCCCAGCCGAAGACTTCGGCGTAGAAAGCCTTGGCGGGCTCGATATTCCGGCAGTTGAGCTCGCTCCAGCACCAGCTGTTCGGCTCGTTGACGACGCCCGCGCCCTTGAATCCGTACGGTTGCCAGCCGGCGATGACCGCGCCCTGCGTATCGGCGAAGACGACCATCCGGCCCTGCTCGGGCACATCCATGGGTTCCATGAACAGCTGGCCGCCGGCGGCTTGTACGGCTTTGGCCGTGGCATCGGCGTCGAGGACATTGACGTAGGCGGTCCAGGCGGGCGGTTGGGCCGGATTCATGATCGTCATGGCGGCGGCCACCTCGCCGCCCGCCTCGCCGGGGAGGGTGAACATGGTGTAGCCGCCGTACTGCGGATCCGGCGAGACATTGGGCTGCCAGCCGAACAGGTCGCCGTAGAAATTCTTGGCTGCGTCGATATCGGTGGTGGCCAGGTCTACCCAATTGGGCACGCCCGGTGCGTACGAGCTCATGTTCGGCATGGCCGACTCCTCTCGGGGCGGAAGGTGCCGGCTCGCGGCCCACTGAGCCGACACCGCGAGCCTAGAACTCGCCGTCCCGCATGTCCGGATATCTCCCGAAGTCACCTCGCGACCGGGCGGTCTCGATTCAGTCTGCGAGGAGGCCGTTTTCGCGGGCGATCTGTCCGATCTCCTTCGGTGTGCCCGCCATGATGACGCGGACGTGCTCGGTGACCAGTTCGATGGGCCAGTTCCACCAGGCCGCGCGCAGCAGCAGGTCCACCTCGGCATCGTCGAAGCGCTGCTTGACCGGCTTGGCCGGATTACCGCCGACGATCGTGTACGGCGGCACATCGGCCGTGACCACCGAGCCGGTGGCGATGATCGCGCCGTCACCGATGCGCACGCCGGGCATGATCAGCGAGTTGTAGCCGAACCACACGTCATTGCCGACCACGGTGTCGCCCTTGCTCGGGATCGACGTGATGATGTCCATGGTCTGCTCGGCCCAGGTCCCGCCGAAGATGGTGAACGGGAACGTCGAGACGCCCGCGGTGGCGTGATTGGCGCCGGCCATGATGAAGCGGGTGCCGGTGGCCAGGGCGCAGAACTTGCCGATGATCAGCTTTTCCGGGCCGAAGGCGTAGAGGACGTTATTGGCCTCGAACTCCGTCGCCGCGACGGGATCGTCGAAATAGCTGTAGTCGCCGACCTCGATACTGGCCGAGGTGATGTGCGGTTTCAGATAGACCGTCCGATCCGTGTGCGGCAGCGGGAACGGGGTCGATGGGTCCGGGATCACAGTCACCATCGCGATGGTATCTATCGCCCGGTGGTCGGCGGAAACCCGCTGGACCGGGACCGGTAGGCTTGATATCTGTGCAGACCCACGAGATTCGCCGACGCTTCCTGGAGCATTTCGTCCGTGCCGGACACACCGAGGTTCCCAGTGCCTCGCTGATCCTGGCCGACCCCAACCTGCTGTTCGTCAATGCAGGCATGGTCCAGTTCGTCCCGTATTTCCTCGGTCAGCAGACTCCGCCCTGGGCGCGAGCTACCAGCGTGCAGAAGTGCGTGCGCACCGGCGATATCGAGAATGTCGGCGTCACCACCCGCCACAACACCTTCTTCCAGATGGCCGGCAATTTCAGCTTCGGCGACTACTTCAAGCGTGAGGCCATCGCCTTCGCCTGGTCGCTGCTGACCGACAGCGTCGAGGACGGCGGCTACGGCTTCGACCCCGAAAAGCTGTGGGCCACCGTCTACCTCGATGACGACGAGGCCGAGCAGATCTGGCTCGAGCTCGGTATGCCGTCCGAGCGCATCCAGCGCCGCGGTATGGCCGACAACTACTGGTCCATGGGCATCCCCGGCCCGTGCGGCCCGTGCTCGGAGATCTATTTCGACCGCGGCCCCGAATTCGGTATCGAGGGCGGCCCGGAGGCCGACGAGGATCGCTACCTCGAAATCTGGAACCTCGTGTTCATGCAGAACGAGCGTGGCGAGGGCCGGAGCAAGGACGACTTCGAGATCCTGGGCCCGCTGCCCAAGCAGAACATCGACACCGGCATGGGCGTCGAGCGTGTCGCATTCCTGCTGCAGGGTGTCGACAATGTCTACGAGACCGATCTGCTGCGCCCGATCATCACCAAGGCCGAGGAGCTGACCGGCCGCAACTACGGTGTCGAGCACGCCGACGATGTGCGCTTCCGCGTCATCGCCGACCACGCCCGCACCGGCGCCATGCTCATTGCCGACGGCGTGAACCCGGGCAATGACGGCCGCGGCTACGTGCTGCGCCGGCTGCTGCGGCGCATCGTCCGCTCGGCCCGCCTGCTCGGCGCGGACCAGCCGGTCATGGGCGAGTTCATGAAGGTCGTCAGCGACCTCATGGCCCCGTCGTACCCGGAGCTGGCCACCGACTTCAAGCGCATCGAAACCGTGGCCGTCGGCGAGGAGAGCGCGTTCCTGCGCACGCTCACCACCGGTTCCAAACTGTTCGACGACGCCGTCAGCGAGGTACAGGCTCAGGGCGGCAAGACGATCAGCGGCACCGAGGCGTTCCTGCTGCACGACACCTTCGGCTTCCCGATCGACCTGACCCTGGAAATGGCTTCCGAGGCCGGGCTTTCGGTGGACGAGGAGGGTTTCCGCTCCCTCATGGCCGAGCAGCGCAAGCTCGCCAAGGAGGACGCGCAGTCCCGCAAGCACGCGCACGCGGATCTGACGATCTACAAGGAGTTCGTCGATCGCGGCGCCACCGAGTTCACCGGTTTCGATGAACTGTCCACCGAGGCAACGGTTCTCGCCATCATCAAGGATGGTGTGCGGGTGCCGGTCGCGGAGATCGGGCAGGACGTCGAGGTCATTCTGAACCGCTCGCCGCTGTACGCCGAATCCGGTGGTCAGATCGCCGATCGCGGCAGCCTGACCTCTTCGCATGCGATGAAGGCGCGCATCAACGATGTGCAGAAGATCGCCAAGAAGGTGTGGGTGCACAAGACCACCCTCGAGGCAGGTCAGCTCGCCGAGGGCGATACCGTGCTCGCCGCCGTCGATCCGTCCTGGCGGCGCGGTGCGACCCAGGGTCACTCCGGCACGCATATGGTGCATGCCGCGCTGCGACAGGTGCTGGGCCCCAACGCCGTTCAGGCCGGTTCGCTCAACAAGCCGGGCTACCTGCGTTTCGACTTCAATTGGCAGGGCGCGCTTTCCGAAGGCCAGAAGGCCGATATCGAGGCCATCTCCAATGATGCTGTGGCCGACGACTTCACGGTGAACACGTTCGTCACCGATCTGCCGTCGGCGAAGAAGATGGGCGCCATGGCGCTGTTCGGCGAGAACTACGGCGACGAGGTGCGCGTGGTGGAGATCGGCGGCCCGTTCTCCATGGAGCTGTGCGGTGGCACCCATGTACAGCACTCCTCGCAGATCGGCCCGATCACCCTGCTGGGCGAGTCGTCGGTCGGTTCGGGTGTGCGCCGCGTGGAAGCTTTTGTGGGCCTGGACTCCTACAAGTACCTCGCCAAGGAGCGGGCGCTGCTGGCCGGTGTGGCCTCCGCGCTGAAGGTGCCCTCGGAAGAGGTCCCGGGGCGGGTCGAGCAGCTGGTGGAGCGCCTGAAGGTTGCCGAGAAGGAACTCGAGCGCACCAAGGTCGCGGCCGTGCTGTCTCAGGCGGGCACATTCGTGGAGCAGGCGCAGCGCATCGGCAAGGTGCTGCTGGTGGCCGCCGCCGCGCCGAAGGGCGTCGGTGCCGGTGATCTGCGCACGCTGGTCGTGGATATCAAGGGCCGCTTCGGTTCCGAGCCCGCCATCGTGGTGCTGCTGGGCAATGACGAGGGCAAGGTGCCGTTCGTGGTCGCGGTGACCAAGGCCGCGCAGGATGTCGGCGTCAAGGCCGGTGACCTGGTCGCCGGCTTCGGGCCGAAGATCAATGGCCGCGGTGGCGGTAAGGCGGAGATGGCGCAGGGCGCGGGTTCGGATCCGTCCGGTATCGAGGCCGGGCTGGCGGCCGTGCGGGCGCAGGTGGCCGAGCTCGCCGGCTGATGTCCCATTCCGAAACCTCGGACGGTCCGGGCGGCGACGCCCGGACCCCTGCCGACAGCGCGGGGTATCCCGTGGACCGGCCCACCCGCGCGGACGATCCGGGTCGTGGCCGGCGTATCAGCCTCGATGTCGGCACCGTCCGCATCGGCGTCGCCTCCAGTGACCCGGACGGTATTCTCGCCACCCCGGTGGAGACGGTGCCGAAGGCCAAAAAGGTCGCGCCCGGCGCCCTCTCGCCCGATCTCGCGCGGATTGCCGAGATTGTGCGGGAGTACGAGGCCGTCGAAGTGATCGTCGGCCTGCCGCGCACCTTGCGCGGGGAGAGCGGCTCTTCGGCTAAGCTGGCGGCCACCTTCGCGGGGCGTTTGCGGACCCTGGTCGCTCCGATCCCGGTGCGACTTTCCGACGAACGTTTGACTACGGTGTCTGCTGCACGCGCGTTGCGGGACAGTGGAGTTCGCGCGCGCGGGCAGCGGCAGGTCATCGATCAGGCGGCCGCCGTGTCGATCCTGCAGGGTTGGTTGGACGAACGGAGTGCAGCATTGAAGCCGCGCGGTGATGGTGATCTTGCATGACCGACCGCTGGACGCGAGCCGAGGAACGCTACCGGCAGAGCGCTGAACACCGCTACCGTCGTGACGATCTGGAATGGTCGGAAGCCGACGATTACGAGGACGACACCACCGTCATCCCGCGCTACGAGGATGAGGACGAGGAGCCCCCGCTCGAGCCGGAGCCGCCGCGCCGCCCGGCGCAGCGAGCCGATCGCGGGCGCCCCGCCAAACCACGCGGATCCCGGGCAACGAGCGGGCGCAGTGGTGGGCGCGGCGGCGGCCGCTCGGGCGGGCAGCGCCCCAAGCGCTCGCGTGTCGCCTCCCGCAAGGCCGCCGAACGCAAGCGCCGCCGTCGCAATATGTGGGTCATCGGCGCGGTGCTCGCCGTATTGTTCGTCGGCGCAGCCGGTTTCGCGTCGTGGAAGTTCATGAACCGCTTCAGCCCGGCCGAGGACTACGCCTCCGGCGCGCCGGGGCCACTGGCGGTGGTGCAGGTGAAGCCCGGCGATACCGCCACCCAGATCGCCGAAACCATGCACACCAAGGGCGTTGTCGCCAGCAGTGCGGCCTTCTACGAGGCCGCCGTGCGCAATGACAATATGAATTCGGTGCAGCCCGGCTACTACGCCATCCCGAGCCACAGCAAGGGCTCCGATGCCGTGGTCGCGCTGGTGACCAAGAGCTCCCGGGTCGGCAATGTGGTGATCTCCGAAGGCCGCCAGCTGCACGACTCCACCGATGTGACGACCAATGCGCGCAAGGACGGCATCTACCGCAAGATCGCCGACGCCAGCTGCGTCGGCGACGGCAGCACCGCCAAATGCGTGACCTACGACCAGCTCGAGGCAGCGGGCACCACGACCGATCCGGCGGCGCTGGGTGTGCCGGCGTGGGCCCTGGACCGGGTGCGCGCGGTGCCCGATCGCTCGCGCCAGCTGGAGGGCCTGATCGCCGCGGGCACCTGGGATTTCGATCCCAGCGCCGCGCCCGATCAGATTCTCAAGCAGCTGGTGACCGCGAGCGCCGCCAGCTACGAATCGACCGGCCTGCTGCAGTCCAATGCCGCCAACGGTCTCTCGCCCTACGACACGCTGATCGGCGCGTCCCTGGTGGAGCGCGAAGCCCTGCCACAGGACATGTCCAAGGTCGCGCGCGTCATCCTGAACCGGCTCAAGGCCGAGCAGCCGCTGCAGTTCGACTCCACCGTCAACTACACGCTGCCCAGCACCGAGGTCGCCACCACCGACGCCGACCGCAATCGCAAGACGCCGTGGAATACGTACGCCATGTCGGGCCTGCCGGTCAGCCCCATCTCCGCGCCGTCGCTGGATGCGTTGCGCGCCATGGAGAATCCGGCCCCGGGCACCTGGCTGTACTTCGTGACCGTCGACAAGCAGGGCACCACCCTGTTCACCGACAACTACAACGAGCATCTGCGCAATATCGAAAAGGCCAGGCAGAGTGGAATTCTCGACAGTGGACGGTAACCGCCGGGCCGCCGTTCTGGGCAGCCCGATCGCGCATTCGCGCTCGCCGCAGCTGCATCTGGCGGCCTATCGCGCACTGGGCCTGGACTGGACCTACGAGCGGGTCGAGTGCACCGCCGAACAGCTGCCGGGCTTCGTCGACGGCCTCGGCCCGGAATGGGTCGGGCTGTCGGTGACCATGCCCGGCAAGGTCGCCGCCCTCGCCTACGCCGATGAGCGCACCGAGCGAGCCGAACTCGTCGGATCGGCGAATACGCTGGTGCGCACCGATACCGGGTGGCGGGCCGACTGCACCGATGTGGACGGGGTGCGCGGTGCGCTGGAAGGCGCAGGCGTCGAAGAGATTTCGAAGGCCGTGGTGCTCGGGGCGGGCGGCACCGCGCGTCCGGCGCTGCTGGCCCTGGCCGAACTCGGCGCGCATACGGTCACCATTGTCGCCCGTGATGCGGGCCGCGCGGCCGACACTCTGGAGCTGGCCGAGCGCCTGGGCCTCTCGGCCGAAGTGATCGGATTCGACCCGGACAGCCTGGGTTTCGTGTGTTCGGATGTCGATGTCGTGGTGAGCACGGTCCCGGCGACCGCGGCCGCCGTCGTCGCGGACGCGGTGGCCCAGGCCCCGGTTGTCCTCGACGCCATCTACAACCCGTGGCCCACTCCGCTGGCGGAGGCGGTCACCCGCGCGGGGCACACCGTGATCAGTGGCCTCGACATGTTGCTGAATCAGGCTTACGACCAGGTTGAACAGTTCACGGGCAAGCCCGCTCCGCGCGCCGAAATGGCTGCGGCACTGCAGGACTGAGGCTAACCGGCCGGTTGCGGTTCGAACGCGCTGCGGAATGTGAAGGCATGCGGCGTCGGCCCGTTCGCCTCGAGGTGTTCGAGGCGCGCCATGGCCTCCTCGACGGTCGGGGTGTGGCCGATCGGAACCCACCACAGCACGGTGACGGCCTTGCCGAGCGGGACGAACCATTCGCGGCGGCGGCGCAGGAATTCCATGTGCGCACTGCGGTACACGTAGTCGAAGAGCGCCTGGCGCGACTCCCACATGCTGATATTGATGAGCATGTCCGGATCGGCAGCGTAGGGGCGCAGCGAGGTCGCATTGTTCGACTCGCCGTCCACCAGGCGCCAGACGAAACCGGGGGAGGCCTCGGCGACGGCATTGATCCGGTCCAGTTCGGCATAGAACTCCGCGACCTGCGGGTCGCCTTCGGGTGCGACGAGGCGCCCGATATTGAGCTGAGCGAGAGGCATATCTCTACTATAACTAGTCAGTATTTGTTTTAGAAAGGCTCACGCAGCATCTGCCCGGCGCCGGATCCATCCGAGCCGTCCACCCGGCCTCGGTGGCCGGGCCCTCGAGCAGTGCGAGGTTCATGCCGCAGACCAGCGGCGGGAAATCCACGGCCAGCCGGTGAAAAGGGCAGTTGCGCAGGCGAATCACCGCACCGTCGAGGTACGGCTCATAACCGCGCTCGCGCAGCGCCTCCATCAGATCGCGACCCGCGACCGCCGGACCGTGCTGTGCGGCGGCCGCCGCGACGGCGTCCTCGAGTCCGGCATGTTCGATCACCTCGGCGAGAACCGTTGCGAGCGTGCGATAGTCGCGGGCGGGCAGGCTGATCGCGAACTCGGCATCCGCACGGCGGTAGAACTTCGCCGGACGTCCCGAACCCGGGCCGGTCTTGCCCTCCGGTCGCCGGAACACCGCGTCGAGCAATCCGGCCTCGGCGAGTTTGTCGAGGTGGAAAGCGGCGAGCGGCCGCTTGATCTCGGCGGCGGCCGCGGCCTCATCGCGGCTCACATCGTGGTCCGCGGCGGCGACATGCTCATAGAGCCGCCTGCGGATCGGATCCTGCAGCAGGGCGACGGCCTCGATGCTCGCGGAGCTTTCGTCGGTGCTCACCCTGCCTTTGTAGCAGCGTGTCGGAAGGTGTCGCGGTGGCGTGGGTGCCCGTCCGGGCCGTGTCGGAGCGAACGGGATACAGTTCTAGAACGAGTTTCAGTTCGGACGAGCCGGTTCGCAGGTTAAGGTGATCATCATGAATGCGTGGGTGTTGCGCGCCGTTGTACTGGGAGCGCTGACCGTTGTGCTGCGTGCCCTGCTCGGCTTCGCGATGGTGGACTGGCCGACCAATGGTGCGTGGATGCGAATGTTGTGCCTGGTGGTCATGGTGGTCGCGGTGGTCGCCTGGGGCGTTCTCGACGGTCGCGCCGATCGGCGGGCGAATGTCGAACCCGAGGACGGCGCGGATCTCACCATGCGCTGGCTGAAGGCCGGCCTGGCCGGTGGGCTCGGCAGCGGCCTGGTGGCCTGGATCCTGGGCTTCGTGCCCAAGTTCGATCTCGGTTCCAATGGTCTGCTCTTCGAGATGACCTCGGGTGCGTCCTTCATCATCCTGCTGATCTTCATCCCGGCCATGATCGGTGTGGCCATCGGCCGCTACCTGGTCGGCCGCGATCACAAGAAGAGCTCGGGCGCCTCGGATGACACCGTCTCCCTGAACAAGCAGCCGGCGAGCGTCTGACACGCCCGGACCCGGACATAATGCAGAACGCCCGCAGTCGAATCGACTGCGGGCGTTGCTGTGTGAAATCCGTTGTGAGCGGACGTCTTCGCGCTGACTACAGCAGGATCGCGCCGCCGGTGCTGCCCTCGCGGGCGACCGCCGAATAGGCCGCGGCCAGCAGCGACGGGTCGGGGCCTTCGAGGCGGCCCGGCTTGGCCAGACCGTCCAGGACCACGAAGCGCAGGACGCCGGAGCGGGTCTTCTTATCGGTCTGCATGGTGTCCAGCAGCTGGGGGAGCGCATCGGCGTCGTAGCTGGTGGGCAGGCCGACACTGGCCAGCACGCTGCGGTGGCGTTCGGCGGTGGCATCGTCGAGACGGCCCGCGAGGCGGCCGAGTTCGGCGGCGAAGACCAGGCCGACCGAGACGGCCGCGCCGTGACGCCAGCGGTAGCGCTCGCGGCGCTCGATGGCATGGCCGAGGGTGTGGCCGTAATTGAGGATCTCGCGCAGATCCGATTCCTTGAGGTCGGCGGCGACCACATCGGCCTTGACCTGCACCGCGCGGCGAATGAGCTCGGGCAGCACCTCGCCGGTCGGGTCGAGCGCGGCCTGCGGATCGCGTTCGATCAGCTCCAGGATGACCGGGTCGGCAATGAAACCGGCCTTGATGATCTCGGCCATGCCCGCGACGATCTCATTGCGCGGCACCGTTTCCAGCGTCGCGAGGTCGACCAGTACCGCGGCCGGCTCGTGGAAGGAACCGACGAGGTTCTTGCCCGCCTCGGTATTGATGCCGGTCTTACCGCCGACGGCCGCATCCACCATGGCCAGCAGGGTGGTCGGCACGTGCACGATATTCACACCGCGCATCCAGGTGGCGGCGACGAAGCCGGACAGGTCGGTGGCCGCGCCACCGCCGAGGCTGATGATCACGTCCTTGCGGGTGAGACCGATGCGGCCGAGCACCTCCCAGCAGAAGCCCGCGACGGCCAGATCCTTACCGTCCTCGGCATCCGGAATCTCGATGCGGTGCGCGTCGATGCCCTTGTCCGCCAGCGCCTTCCGCACCACCTCGGCGGTCTCGGCCAGCGGCGGCTGATGGAAGATCGCGACCGTGCGCACGGCGGAACTGCGGGTCACCTCGTCCACCAGATCGCCCAGCAGGCCACGCCCGATGATCACCGGGTACGGGTCGGCGGTGCGGACCTCGATGCGGGTCGGCTCGCTCATAGAGACTGCTCCGATTCTTCTCGTGCGGATTGTTCTGGTCCGTATTCGGGTCCGGTCCGAGCCCGCGCCCGCGCCCGGCGGGCCCGAGCCCGCCGCGACCGCCCGGCCCCCGGCGCACTCTGCGTCCCCGAATCCTGTTGTTCAGCAGCCGGATTCGCAATAGCGCCCCCGGTCGTGGCTTGCGTTCCTTCCGTCGTTGCGCTTCGGGCTGCGGATCGCCGATTGGCGGCAGCCCTGCGACGACCGCCACGCGTCGAGGCCCGTGGGGAAGCGTCGGAGTCGGTTGGCTGGGCTGCTGCGGCGGGGTTGGCATCCGAGCCCGCGGAACCTCTTGTGGCGGAGCCGGAATCCGGCCGCGGTTCGCCCGCTCCCGAGGCGCCGCCTTCCGCGATCGTTGCGGCGCTGCTGCCGCCCGTGGCATCGGCCGTCGTGGCGCCGGTGGCGGGACCCGCCGGGCGGCGGCTGCGGCGGCGAGACCGGCGGCTGCGGCGGGCGGGTTTGGTCGCGGGGTCGTCGGGGCCGGTTCCGGAGTCCGGGTCGGCGGGGGTCGGCTGCGCGGAGGCGGACGGGACTGCCTCGGGTGCTGCGGGATTCGGCTGGGTGGGGGCTGCGCTGTCGGCGCGGCTGCGGCCGCGACGCCGGCGACGACGCGAGCGGGAGCGACTGGAGTCGTTCGGTTCCAGGGGGACGGGTGGCAGGTCGGGGGTCGTATCCTCTTGCGGCAGGGTCGATTCCAGGCCGAGCTTGCCGAGGATCATTTTGACGACGCGGCCGGGGCTGCGGCCGTCGGTGCGCACGCGCACGCTCGCCACCTCGCGGTAGAGCGGGCGGCGGATCTTCATGAGCTCGCGGTATTTGGCGGCCGGATCGGCGCCGTTGAGCAGCGGGCGGTTGGTACTGGCCCCGGTGCGCCGAAGTCCTTCGCCCACACTGATTTCCAAGTACACCACGGTGCGGCCGCGCAGCAGTTCCCGGGTGGTGACCGAGAGCACCGAGCCGCCGCCGAGGGAGATGATGCCGTGTCCGGCCAGGACGGCGTCGCGCACCACCTGTTCCTCGATGCGCCGGAACTCCGGTTCCCCGTCCTCGGCGAAGATCTCCGGAATGGTGCGCCCGGTCTGCTCCTCGATCCCGGCATCGGTGTCGTAGAGGTCCACGCCGAGTTCGCGTGCGAGTTTGCGGCCGATCGTCGACTTACCCGCACCGGGCGGACCGACCAGCACCACGCTCGGCGGCTGCTGATCGGTTTCGCCGGTCACTGTGGCGCGTTGCCCGAGGGTACGTGCGGGCGCGCGTTGATTCGCTTCAAGTAGCCGTTGATGTTGTCGACGGTTTCCGGCAGCGAGTCGCCACCGAACTTCTCCAGCACCGCCTGCGCCACGACCAGGGCGACCATGGCCTCGGCGACCACACCGGCCGCGGGCACCGCGCACACATCGGAGCGCTGGTGAATGGCGACAGCCTCGTCACCGGTGGACATATCGACCGTCGACAGTGCGCGCGGCACGGTGGAGATGGGCTTCATGGCGGCGCGCACTCGCAGCGGCTCGCCGTTGGTCATACCGCCCTCGAGCCCGCCCGCGCGATTGGTGGAGCGCAGCACACCGTCGGGGCCGGGCTTCATCTCGTCGTGGGCCTGGCTGCCGCGGCGGCGCGCGGTCTCGAAACCGTCACCCACCTCGACACCCTTGATGGCCTGAATTCCCATGAGCGCGCCCGCGAGTCGCGAATCCAGCCGCGCCTCACCGCTGGTGAACGAACCCAGTCCGACGGGCAGCCCCTCGATCACGACCTCGACCACACCGCCGAGCGTGTCGCCGTCCTTCTTGGCGGCCTCGATCTCGACGATCATGGCGGCTTCGGCGTCCTTGTCGAAAGCACGCACCGGGCTCTCGTCGATGGCGTCCAGATCCGCGGCGGTCGGCACGAAGCCGGTGGTATCGGCCGCGGTGCCGATGGACACCACGTGCGAGATCACCTCGACCCCGAGCGCCTGTCGCAGGAAGTTCTTGGCCACGGTCCCGGCCGCGACGCGCGCGGCGGTCTCGCGGGCGCTGGCGCGCTCGAGCACATTGCGGGCGTCGTCGAAGCCGTACTTGAGCATGCCCGAGTAATCGGCGTGCCCGGGCCGGGGCCGGGTGAGCGGCGCATTGCGCGCCAGCTCGGCGAGCTCGGCCTCGTCCACCGGATCGGCGGACATGACCTGGGTCCACTTGGGCCATTCGGAATTGGCGACCTCGATGGCGACCGGCCCGCCCATGGTGCGGCCGTGGCGCACGCCGCCGACCAGGGTGACCACATCGGCCTCGAACTTCATCCGAGCGCCACGGCCGTAGCCCAGCCGCCGTCGGGCCAGCTGTGCACCGACATCGGCAGAGCTCACCTCGACACCGGCCACCATCCCCTCGAGGATGGTGACGAGAGCAGGGCCATGGGATTCTCCGGCAGTTATCCAGCGCAACACGGGTTACATCTTTCCACGTGAATACGGTTACCCGGACACGCGGTCCGGCGTGACCCGGGTCATGGTGCGGCCGGCAGCGCGGTCACGGCGTGGCAAGGAGCGCAAGCACACTGGCGGCGCACATGGCGGGACCGTGCGCGAGGGTACCGATCGGCGGGTCCGGTCCCGCCGAATCCCCGGGTTCCACCGCCTGTGTGAGCAGCGTGCCGACCCCGGCCAGCGCGGTGATCGCGGGTGCGGCCAGCGCCGCCCACACCCAGGCGTGCGCACCGCCCAGTGCGGTCGCGGCGCCGAGCCCGAGTGCGAGTTTCACATCACCGGCCCCGAGTGCGGCCGGGGCACACAGATGTACGAGTAGATAGGGCACGGCGAGCAGAAGCGCACCGAGCACGGCGGCCGCCGGACGACCGATAGCCGAGCCGTAGCAGAGCACCGCGACCGCACCGGGCAGCGTCAGCGAATTCGGCAGTCGCCGCATGCGCAGATCGACACAGCTGAGCGCCGCGCACCAGGCGGCGAGGACGAGCAGTGGCAGCAATCGCATACCTCGAGCCTGCCGCCCCGAAGGCCGCCGTGGGCGGTGCAATCACGAATTGTGGAGAACCACTTGGCATGTGAACAACCAGGCTTTCGCCCAATTCGGGCAGATACGTGTTGGGTGTCGGTGTTGCGGCGTGTCGGCGGTAGCTTGGACGCATGTCTGCTGACCACGATCCGGGCGGGCGCCCCAATTACGCGGCGCGCCGGGCCAACCTGCGGAACCTGCTCGTCGAGAACCGCGTCGACGCGCTATTGGTCACGGACCTGATCAATATCCGCTATCTGACCGGTTTCACCGGATCGAATGCCGCACTGCTGGTGGACTCCTGGGACAGCTCCGAGGACCGCACCGTCATCTGCACCGACGGCCGCTACATCACTCAGGTCGGCGAGCAGGTCCCCGATCTGCGGGCCGAGATCAACCGGGCCAGCGCCCGCCGCGTGGTGGAGATCGCGGGGGAGTGGCAGACCGGCAGAGTCGGTTTCGAGAGCCATGTGCTCACCGTCGAACAGCATCGCGGTTTCGAGGGCCTGGTCACCGGCCTCGAGCTGGTCGCGGTCTCGGGCCTGGTGGAGCAGCTGCGCATGGTGAAGGACGCGCACGAGGTCGCCCTGCTCACCGCCGCCTGCGCCGCCGCGGACACCGCCCTCGCCACCCTGCTCGAGCGCGGTGGCCTGCGCCCCGGTCGCACCGAGCGGCAGGTCGCCCGCGAGCTGGAGTGGCTGATGTTCGAGCACGGCGCCGATGCCATCGCCTTCGAGACGATTGTGGCCGCCGGCCCGAATTCGGCCGTCCCGCACCATCGTCCGACCGAGGCGGTGCTGGCCACGGGTGATTTCGTGAAGCTGGACTTCGGCGCGATGCTCGGCGGCTACCACTCGGATATGACGCGCACCTTCGTCCTGGGTCAGCCCTCGGACTGGCAGCGCGAGATCTACGACCTGGTCAATACGGCGCAGCGGGCGGGACGCGAGGCACTGGCCCCGGGTGTGTCGACCCGCGCGGTGGACGCCGCCGCCCGCTCGGTCATCGAGGCGGCGGGCTACGGCGAGCTGTTCGTCCACGGCCTCGGACACGGTGTCGGCCTGCAGATCCATGAAGCGCCCGGAATCGCCAAAACGGGCACGGGTACACTTCTCGATGGCGTGGCGGTGACCGTCGAGCCAGGTGTGTATTTCCCCGGCCGCGGCGGAGTCCGGATCGAGGATACGCTCGTGGTTCGCCAAGGGGGCCCGGAGCTGCTCACCCGCACCAGCAAAGACCTGACCGTCGTCGAATGACGCCGGTCTGCCAGCGCGGCCAGCCGCGAATGGAACTAGAACAGGAGATCCGAGGACAGTGGCGGATACCAGCGACTTCAAGAACGGCCTCGTGCTGAAGATCGACAACAATCTGCAGCAGATTGTCGAGTTCCAGCACGTCAAGCCGGGTAAGGGTCCCGCCTTCGTGCGTACCAAGCTGAAGAACGTGGTCTCGGGCAAGGTGGTCGACAAGACCTTCAACGCCGGTGTGAAGGTGGAGACCGCGACGGTCGATCGTCGCGATATGACCTACCTGTACCACGACGGCTCGGACTTCATCTTCATGGATGGCGAGACGTACGACCAGATTCACCTGCAGGAGGGGACCCTCGGCAAGAACGCGGGCTTCCTGCTGGAGAACATGCAGGTGCAGATCGCCATGCACGAGGGTGAGGCGCTCTTCGTCGAGCTCCCCGTCGCCATCGACGTCGTGGTCACCCACACCGAGCCGGGTCTGCAGGGCGACCGCTCCAGCGCGGGCACCAAGCCCGCCACCGTGGAGACCGGCGCGGAAATCCAGGTGCCGCTGTTCATCAATCAGGGTGACAAGCTGCGCGTCGATACCCGTGACGGCTCCTACATCAGCCGCGTCAACTCCTGACGCGCGGATACTGGTGACCGTGGCCAATCAGCCCCAGGACAAGAAGTCCGCGAGTTTCAAGAAGCTGGGTGCGCGACACAAGGCGCGCCGACGTGCGGTCGATCTGCTCTTCGAGGCAGAAGCCCGTGACATCGACCCTGCGGAACTGCTGTCCGAACGCGTCTCGCTCTCCGTGCGGGACGATTCGGTGGCCCCGGTGAACCCCTACACCCGCGTGCTGGTCGAAGGCGTCGCCGACGATCTGGACCGGGTGGACGGCACCATCGAGTCCTATCTGCAGGATTGGGCCCTGTCCCGGCTGCCCGCCGTGGATCGTGCCATCCTGCGGGTCGCGGTGTGGGAGTTGTTCCACGCCAATGACGTTCCGCCCGTGGTGGCGGTGGATGAAGCGGTGGAGCTGGCCAAGGAGCTCTCCACCGACGATTCGCCCTCGTTCATCAATGGTGTGCTCGGTCAGGTGGTGCAGGTCGCGCCGCAGGTCCGGGCCGCGGCGGCCGCCACCCGCGCCACGCCGCGCACCGACGACGAACAGAATTAACTAGGGAGAGGCGCAGGGTGCGCAAGTACTTGGTGCTGGCAATGCGCACCCCGCGCTTCGATCCGGCTGTGGCACAGCCCCATCGGGACTGGCTCGACGCCATCCGCTCGCGCGGGCACCTGGTCGAGACGGGCAAGTTCACCGATAACAGCGGTGGCGCCTATGTCATTCTCGCCGAAAACCTCGATGCCGCCCGGGATCTGGTCTTCACCGATCCCATTCACACCAGCGGCGCCTCGGAACTCACCGTGTACGAGTGGGAAATCACCGGCTGAGTGCCAGCTTTCGAGCGGTGATCCCGCAGGGCTGAGCGCATTTCGCGGTGGCCGGTCGCGAGCAGGTTGTGCCCGGATCGGCCCACACGATCGTGGTCAGTGGACGGGTTGGGCTACCCAGCTCGCGGTGACCATCTGGACTGCGGAACCGTCCAGGTCGGCGAGCTTGGTGGAGCTGAATCCGCGTGCCCAGGAGGAGGTCTGGACCCGGAAGGGCGGCTCCTCCGCCGTGAGCGCCTCGATGATCGAGGCCGCCGCGCCCTCGGAGGTCTGGGCATTGCGGAACGCGCCCTGGGTGCGTTCGATATAGGACTTCAGGGCGGGGGCGTAGGGTCCGGCGGCGGCGAGCAGTCCGGCGATGTCGATCTGCTGGCTGGCCACGAATTCGCTTGCCACCGCACCGGGTTCGACCACCGTGACGTGCACGCCGACGGTGGCGGCGACCGGTGCGAGCGACTCCATGAAGCCCTCGACCGCGAATTTGGCCGCACAGTACGCCTCATTGAAGGGCTGGCCGATGACGCCGCCGACGCTGGTGACGGTAATGAGCCGCCCGCCCGAGGCGCGCAGATGCGGCATGGCGGCATGGGTGACCTCGACAACGCCGAAGTAGTTGACCTCCATGACATTTCGCACCGGCTCCAGCCCGGTCTGCTCGATGGTGCCGACGTATCCCGCGCCCGCGTTATTGATCACGGCATCGAGCCGGCCGTAGTCGGCGACGACCTGCTGCACGCAGGCGGAGATCGAGCCGGGATCGGTGACGTCCAGGGCCTCCACGCGGATGAGCCCGGCGACGCCCGCCTCGTTCGCGGCGTCCAGCAGCGCGCCCGCTCTGCCGACATCTCGCATGGTGGCAATGGTCTGCCAGCCCGCCTTCGCCGAGGCCACCGCGGTGGCCAGGCCGATGCCGGAGGAGGTGCCGGTGATCAGAACGGTGTTCGAGGAGCTCATGGAGCCTCGCTTCCGGGCTTGTCATTCACCACATCGCTGTCGATTACCGACTCTATCCGTCCGGCCGTTTCCTGCCTGGATTCTCCCGTTTTGCGTTGTCGAGGTCGGTCGGGTCAGCGGCGACCGCGGTGGGCCGCCGCTTTCCGCGACCTATCGACCGGGGCGCAGCACGATGGTGCCCTTGGCTGCCCGGTCTTCCAGAAGTCGATGCGCATGGGCCGCCTGAGCGAGGGGGAGTACCCGATCGACCAGCGGGGTGAGCGAGCCGTCGGCGGCGCGGTCCAGTGCGGCAGCGCGCGATCCCGCGACCCAGGCCAGCCAATCCGGCCCCGAGCAGCCGACCAGCGTGAGTCCGCGCATGATCAGATCCATGGACGTCACCTGTGCCGGTGTGCCGGAGAGGAAGCCGTAGCTGAGCATCCGGCCGCGCAGCGGGGTCATGAGATCCAGCAGGGCGAGCGCGGATTCGCCGCCGATGGAGTCGAAGACGACGTCGATCGTTGCGCCGCCGAGAGTTTCGCGCAGGTGCTGCGGCCACTGCGGATCGAGGTGGTCGATCACCACGTCGGCGCCGAATTTCCGGGCCTGCTCGGCCTTCTCCGGGCCACCCGCGGTGGCGATGACCCGGGCCGCGCCGTATTCCTTGGCCAGCTGCGTGAGATAGCCGCCGATTCCCGTTGCGGCCGCCTCGATAAGGACGGTCTCGGTACCGGTCAGCTTGGCGGTCTCCAGTAGCGGAATGGCCACCGATCCGCTCATGGAGAGCGCGGCGGCATCGACGGACGATACGGCGTCCGGAATCCGGACCGCGGATTCCGCAGGTGCGCTGACGAATTCGGCATAGGTGCCGAAGGCGTTGCCGGCCACCAGGACCCGCTGCCCGATCAATCCCGCATCCGCCCCCGAGCCCACCTCGACGACCACGCCGACCGCCTGCGTGCCGAAAACGAACGGCTTCTCCAGCGGGATCGGAAACGCCCCCGAGCGCAGCATGGCCTCCGGGTACAGCACCGGAATCGCCTCGCTGCGCACGAGTACCTCACCCGGCTGCGGACGCGGCGCGGGCACCTCACTCGGCACCAGGACGTCGGGTCCACCGGTCGCGGTCAATAGGATTGCCTGCATTGAAATACCCCATAACTTGACTTACGGTCCACTTATGCTTCACGACGATATGGACCGACGGTCAACTTGTCAACGAAAGTCGAGGAAATGCCTGCTGAGCAGCCCCGGGAACGCGCCGACGCCGCCCGCAATCGCCGTGCGATCCTGGCCGCCACCCGCACGCTGCTGGCCGACCACGGCGCCGACGCCATCACCATGGACAAGGTCGCCGCCGCGGCCGGGGTCGGCAAGGGCACCATCTTCCACCGCTTCGGCAGTCGCTCAGGCCTGCTCTACGCCCTGGTTGCCGAGCCCGCCGAAGCCCTGATGGCCGCCATTTCCGAGGACCCGCCCCCCTTGGGCCCCGGCGCCCCCGCCGGCGACCGACTACTGGCCTTCTTCGACGCGATGACCGTCATGATGGCCGACAATGTCGAGCTGATGGCCGCCTACACCGGCGCTTCCATGCCCCCGCACCCCCGCACCGCCGAATTCCACGGCACCTGGGACCGCCACATCACCACCCTGCTCCACGAGGCTCGCCCCGACCTCGACGCCGAAGCCGCCGGTCGATTGCTGTTCAGCGCAGTGGGTTCCGACGTGGCTCGCGCCATGGCCCGCGCGGGCGAAACCGACCGCCTCCGCAGCGCCATCCGCACCCTCGTGGAATCCGTACTCCGCCAACCGGATTAACCG
The DNA here is from genome assembly GCF_035958815.1 of Nocardia sp. NBC_01327. Taxonomy (NCBI): domain Bacteria; kingdom Bacillati; phylum Actinomycetota; class Actinomycetes; order Mycobacteriales; family Nocardiaceae; genus Nocardia; species Nocardia sp. NBC_01327. Next base: position 3,827,542 of record NZ_CP108383.1, read on the forward strand.
CGGTTCTGCCGACTGGAACTGGCGGCGGAACCTTGTGCCGCGCTGGCTGACACGGCAAGCGCGCTATTTGTGACGGAGGCAGGTGGTTGCCGGGGCGCTGACGTCCGAGTTCTTCGTGACGACTCCCCGTGTGCCGCTGGGGCATACAGGCAGTACGACGAATGCCACAATTCGGACAAAAGGTGTGGGGTTGACCTTGACCCTGCGTCAGGGTTGGAGGGTGGTCGTATGACGAACAACAGCACTTCTTTTGAGCGGCTTGCGCCGCCGATCGGAGGATTTCAGGAGATCGACGGCCGGCGGATTTTTGTGCACCGGTCGGGTAGTGGGGGACCGGCGGTGGTGTTCCTGCCAGGTGCGAGCGCGGTGGGGTTGGATTATTTCGGTGTCCAGCAGCAGGTTTCACGGTTCACCACCGCCGTGGTGTACGACCGCGGCGGCTCGGGTTACAGCGATCCGTTCCCACTGCCGCGCACCGCTGCTGCGGTAGCTACGGAACTGCACGATTTGCTGCGCGCCGAGAACATCCCTGCCCCATACGTTCTCGCGGCACACTCGCTCGGTGGGTTCTTCGCGCACCGGTTCGCGCAGCTGTACCCGCAGGATGTCGCGGGCCTGGTCTGGCTCGACGCCCTGCATCGTGATTGGGACGACTTCATGCCGCCCGCAGCGAGTCTGGCGGCGACCGAGCAGATGGCGCCTGATCCGGACGGAGCGCTCGAGGAGATACGCCCGGCTCAGCTCGAGATGTACGGCGAGCTGTACGCGGACTATCCGGAGCACGTGCGGCGAGCACTGATGGATGCCTGCCTGAGTGATGACTGGATGCGCGCCGGCCTTGCCGAGCGCCGTGGATTGACCGCACTCGCCACCGAACTGCGCGCCGGACCCGACATTCCTGACGTGCCCATGGTCGCGCTCTCCGTGGTGGGCGGCGGCCCTGCCCAGACGTTGGCCGCCATGCACGACGGCAGGACGAGAATGGATGCGGCTCTGGTGAACGCTGTTTCGCACGGGGAGCAGCGCATTCTCTCCGATACCTTCCACCACCGGCTCTGTTTCGACCGCCCCGATGCGGTGGTCCAGGCGATCCGCGACGTCGTGGACCGGGTGGCGCGCCCCTAGAATCGGCACCATCACGCATCGCACGGACCAGAGGAGGACAGTGCTCACGATCGGCCGGCTGGCGGCGACCGCCGGCGTGACCGTGCGCACTGTCCGCCACTACCACCACGTCGGTCTGCTGCCCGAGCCCGAGCGCGATGCCTCCGGGTACCGCAGCTACAGCGCGCAGGCGGCGGTGGATCTCATCCGGATCAGGACTCTCGCCGATGCCGGAGTGCCGCTGGCCCGCATCGATACGCTGCTGCATGCGCAGCCGCCCGAGTTCGCCGCGGCGATCACCGATATCGACGCGGCGCTGCGGCGAAAGATCGACCAGCTCAACGAATATCGGAGTCGCATCACCGAATTGGCAAGTGGTGAAAGGCTTGTCCTGCCCGCCGAGGTGGTCGACATCCTGGACCGGATGCGCGGTTTCGGGGTCAGCGAACAGCGGGTACGGCTCGAGCGCGACTCATGGATTCTGCTGCAGGCGTTGGACCCTGGCTCCATGCCGCAGCGGATCCGGGACAAGAACGCCGGCTTCGACGACCCGGAGACGATTCGCCTGTATCTTGCCTGTGACGAATCGGTCGACTGGGATCCGCAGGACCCACGCCTGGACCGGCTCATCGACGATATGGACGCCTGGGAGATCAAGTACGAACGAGACGGCGGCGGCCCGGGCAACCGGCTGATCTCCGCCCGCATCTCCGAGGCCTCACCGGCATGGCAACGCCTCCTCGAGGCCCTCGCCCACCGCGCCGAACGTCGCCGAACCGCAGATACCCCAGCCCACCCCTCCGCGCTCACGCACGACAGCTGAAGCACCGAGCGGGCTCTGGTTGCGGTCCTTCTCGGCGTGTCGCCACAACCAGAGCCCGCTCGGCGACGTTTCGCTGGGGGATGGCCCGAATTCGGTCGGCTGCCGGTGTGAGGGGAGTGGTTGCTACTGCGGTGTGAAGGCCCAGACGGCGGCCGGGCGGCCGGTTGCTTTCACGCGCACGCGCTCGCCGGTGCGGGTCAAGCCGGGAAGGGCTGCGAGGGTGCGGTTGAGGTTGCCGGGGTCGGGGCGGGAGCCTTCGAGCGCGGCGGTGAGTTCGACCGCGCGGGTGGCCGGAAACTGCTCGCCCACCAGCGGGCGCGTGAATTCGAGGTGCTTCCAGAGCATTTCGGCGAAGATCTCGCGTGCGGTGTCGACGATCCGGTTGTGATCGAAGGCCAGGGCCGGAATGCGTTCGAACGGAAGCCATTCGGCGGCGTCGGCGTTGTGGTCGGCGATGACGGACCACATGGCGATGGACAGCGTCGGCCCGCGTGGATCGCGATTGGGCTCGTCGAAGGTGGCGAGCTGACCCACGGCCAGGATGGCCTGTTCGGGGACACCGAGTTTGGTGTGCACGGCCCGGCGGGCGGCGGCCTCGAGCCGTTCGCCACGGTGGAGCAGGACGCCGGGCAGGGCGAGCGCGCCGGCGAACGGCTCCCACTCGCGGGGTGCGATGCCCACGGTGACGGTCGCGTCGTCGCGGCCGTAGCGCAGGGCGATCACATCGATGGATACTGCGGATTGTTGCTCCACAAGGGGTCAATCATGCCGTAGTGGGGGGAGCGATCGTGTGATCGGCCCGCGCGGGCCGGGTGAGCTGCACGGATCGGGCGCGGCGGTCGGCGCGATCGGGGCCGTGTGCGGTCAGCGCCACGGGCACCCCGAGTTCGGCTTCGAGGTAGCCGGGCACGTCGGCGGGCAGGTCCGCGAGCACCGGTGTCGCGTCGTTCAGCAGGTCCGTCAGCCGCTGCTGGTGGTCGAGGTCCTGCCAGGTGCCGCAGTCGAGCCGGTCGGCATAGCCGTCGGTGGTGAGATATCCGGTGGCGGTGCGGATATCGCCGACCGCGTCCATATGGTTGACGACCAGACCGTCGATGCCCCCGCAGGCATCGACCGCGTAGCGCAGCAGGATCGGATCGAGGTGCCCGGTGCGGAATTCACCCTGGTAGGCGCCGGTCCCATTGTGCCGCTCGGGAATCCGCAGCTCCGCATCCTCGGTCGGGAACGGTCCCGCCCCGTGCCGGGTGAAGTAGCTGCGGGTGATGCCCAGGACATATCCGGGCGCATCGATCCGGGCGAGCATGGCGCGCGCATGACGAGGTTCCACCGTCGACCAGGTGGTGTACGGGTGCAGCCCCCGCCATTCGTCGAGCAGCGCCCCCTGCGCGCCCTCGAACACCAGCCGCCCGCTCTCGGCGAAGACGGCCAGCTGATCGCCGGGCAGAATCGCCACGGCCCGAGCGAATTCGGTGTACACATCGACGAGATCATCGATCGAGTCGTACCGGTGCCCACTGCCCGCCAGGAGCGGCCGATAGTGCTCCTGAAGCGCGATCAGCTTGCGCCGCAGCACTTCCGGCCGCCGGCAATCGCCCACCCGCGGGGCGTCGTGCTCGAGCGCGTAACTCGCCGTCTCCCCGATGCCGATACCGCACGAACCGTGCCGGGACGCACCCCGCGCATCCTCCCCGCAACGGTTGGCGGCCCCGTGGATCGGGGTGGTGAGCAGCGCCCGCTCGTCCACGGACATCAGCGCGAGCGGATCGGCGATGCCGAGCAGTGCCAGCGCGCGGGCCTCGGCGGCCAGCGCGATGGGCTCCACGAGCATGTGCCGGGACAGCAGGGTCGGCACCCGGGAAAAAGTGCCGGACCCGAACTGCCGGAAGGTGTGGTGGCGTCCGCCGGCGACCACATTGTGGGCCGCCTGCGCACCGCCGTTGAACCGCACCACGGCGGACACGTCCAGTCCCGTCTCCGGTGCGCAGAGCCAGTCCACGGTGGCCCCCTTGCCGGCGTCGCCGAACCCGAGGTCCACCACGATCAGGTGGCGATCACCGAACATTGCTCTCTCCCTTCTAGTTTCCGAAATCGACGTCGTCGTCACCGGTGCCGGCGGGCAGGGCGCCGGCACTGCGGGTGCGCCGCCCCGCGCCGAGGGGTGCGAGCGCCTTGCCGACCGCATCCGCCTCGTCGAGCGAGCCGATATCGCGCAGATCCGCCAGTCCCGCACCGAGATCGATGCGGTCCTCGCCGATGCCGATGGTCAGCGCGATGAGCTCGCACACCGCCGCCGGATCGTCCAGGCGCAGGAACCGCTCGCCGAGCAGTCCCCGCCAGTGCTCGGCGATCTCCGGATCCCCGTAGTAGCTGGACTGATTGGGCAGGATGTAGTGCACGTGCCAGCGATCGGCGAGCTCGCGGTAGATGGACTCGACCGAGACATCCTGGGATACCTTGTCGCCGATGACATTCCGAATGTGTCGCGAGGCCAGGCGATCTTTGTTCAGCTCGTCGCCGACGATGAACAGGTAACCCTTCTGTCCACGCTTGTCCCACGCGTCGGTGGCGGTGTGCCGGGCCATGAAATAGGCGGCCAGTTCATAACTTTCGGACTTCTGCCCGCCACCGCCGCCCTCCAGCAGGATGAGTCGCAACTGCTCGTCCATCCGATTGTCGGACTCGAACTGCCCGACCTGCAGCGGCACCCGATCGGTATCGGCATCGCCGATCCCGCCGAACATGATCTGCGGATCGTCCGCATATCCCTTGCGCTGCAACAGCCCGTGCAGTTTGCCGAGCTTCTCCTGCATGATCCGCGGCACCGCGCCCATGGACCCGGTTACATCGAACAGCACCGCGATGGGCAGCGAGTTCCCGTGATCAGCCGAATCGCGGGACTCCCGCATCCCCACATTCTTCGGATCGAGCGATGTGTGCGCCGTCCATTTGTCCCAGGGCACCGACCGCATATCGGCGGTGTAGCCGAAATCGTCGAGGCCGCGGGCGGCGCGGAAGGTGCGGGCGGCGTCGTAGGCGCTGTCGTCCCAATTTCCGTAACCCATTGTTATCACTGTCCTTTCGTGAGCTCGAACGGCCGGAAGAGGCGCTGTCCGTAGAGCCGGTCGAGCAGATCGTCGAATTCGCCGAGCAGATCGGCGGCGTCGGGGCGCAGCCGCGCATCGGGCTGCATACAGCCCGCCGCGAAGGTGCGCATGGCGGTGGGCGCGCGAGTGCCGAGCATGGTGAGCATCAGCTGGTGCGCGAGGTGGACATCGGTGGCGGGGGAGACCGCATCGTGGATCTCCGGCGGATAGTCGAGCGAGCCGAGGGTCGCGGCGGCGGGCGTGCCCGGCCGGGTCGCGAACGACCAGCCCACCAGCACCACACCGTGCAGCCGTGGATGAATGAGCACATTCGCCGGAGTGATGGCCGTATGCACCCATCCGGCGAGCGCCGCCCCGGACAGGCAGCGCAGCAGCCGCCGATGCATCCAGGCGTAGTCGCGCGCATCGAGCCCGTCCGGATAGGCGGCGCGCACCTGTTCCAGCGTCACGAATCCTTCGGTGAGCGCACCGAGTACGTTCACGGTCCGGTGTTCGCCCGCGTCCAGATGATCGACGGTGTCCACGAGCTCGGGAAAATACGGTCGCAACCAGTTGTGCTCCTCGGCCGTGATCGCGAGGTCGCGCAGCGCATTTCGCTCACCGGCGAGCAGCTTGTTGGCGGCGGAGCGCCGGGGAATCTTCACGACCCGATCGCTGCCGCTGCGATAGAGATCGGTCACCGACCCGCGCGCCAGCAGCCTGCCGACCGGGTACGTCCCGTGCGCCCCGGTCACGTGCATGCTCGCGTCATCGAGGTTCAGCCACTGCTTGTACAGCTCGCCCAGTCGCACGAATGCCGCCCCGGCCATCTCCGATTCGTCGGCTGCCACCCGATCGGGGTGAACCGCCGCGGCCAGCCGGCGATACCGGCGCTGCCCGTCCCTGCGGGCAGCGGAATCGGTTGTGGCGCTGCCGAAGAGGTCCTCGGGCCGCCTTGCCGCCTGAATGTCCTGCACCGTGTCTCGCACCGTCGTCATGCGTTTTAGACTAGGCGACTAAAACTAGAAGCGCCAGCGATTCGGGAAACTAATTGTCGAGACGACTAGAACGGTGCGGCCGTGCGCTCGCCGCGCCGATTCAGTTGTCCCGCACCGGCTGTGCCACCCAGCCCGCGCCCACGGCCGTACCGATGGTCCGATGGACGGCCAGGGCCGAGAGCGGCCACACCCCGCATCCGGAGACGACGAAGTCGTCCGCATCTGCGGCGGTGCACCAGTGTGCGGTGAGTCGACTGGCTGCGGACACGTGCGGCGACAGTTCGATCGGCATGGTTCGGGCCTCTGTGCGCGAACCGATTTCCCGCCGCTGAGATAATGTGACATGGAATCTTTCATCCACTCGGCGAGGAGGCCTGGGATGGTTGTCGGTGAATCGGTATCGGACGCCGGGGCGCGATTGGCCGCGCTGCGGGCCGACGGCTGCAGCCCGGAGCAGGCGTGGGCGCTGTTCGACGCGCTGCCTGCGGTGCGGGTGGAGGAGATCACCACCGGCCGCTGGGGCGGGGACGAACTCGACACCGGGCATCCGTGGCAGGGCGTGCTGGTCGAATCCGGGTGGTGCGGAAAGCAGTTCGATGACGCGGACTCCGTGCAACCGCTGCTGTTCGCCGGACCCGATGGTGAGGTGTTCCCCGTCGACCCGCGCCGGGTGCCGCTCTTCCTGGCCGGAAAGGTGCCGGTCGCAGCCCTGCGCCCGGTCCGCCGCTCGCTCGGTGTCCTGCGGCCGCTACTGTGCACCCGCATCCCGCGCGCCCGCCTGCGCAATCTGGAATTCCGCGGAAAGTCCAGTGCCGCAATGATCTACGACCACCTGCCGATCATCGACGTCTTCCGCAAAGTCGACGAGGACACCCTGCTGGGCGTCATGGATATGCGCGGAATGCGAGATCCGTACTTCTTCATCCTCTTCCGCAACCGGTAGCCGTTCGCGGTAAGCGGGCGGCCGGGGTGCGCCTGCGGCCTACCATCGGGAGTATCGATGGTTGTCGCTCGGGAGGGGTACCCGATGGAACGCACGACCTGTCTTGTTGCCGGTGGTGGTCCGGCGGGCATGATCCTGGGATTGCTGCTGGCGCGCGCCGGGGTCGAAGTGACGGTGCTGGAGAAGCACGGTGATTTCCTGCGCGATTTCCGCGGGGACACCGTGCATCCGACCACCCTCGACCTGCTCGACGAGCTCGGGCTGGGCCAGGAATTCGCGAAATTGCCGCAGCGGCGGATGAATTCGGTGCAATTGCCGATCGGCGGCCGAATGGTGACCGTGGCGAGCTTCGGGAACATTCCGGGGCGGCACAAGTACATCGCCATGGTTCCGCAGTGGGATCTGCTGGATCTGCTGGCGCGCGCCGCCGACACCGAACCCACCTTCCGGCTGCGAATGAACACCGAGGTGACGGAGCCGGTGCGGGAGGCGGGCCGGGTCGTCGGTGTGCGCTATCGCACGAAAGACGGTGCCACCGGCACGATTCGGGCGGATCTCACGGTGGCGTGCGACGGTCGCGGCTCCATCCTGCGCGCCGCGGCGGGTCTCGGTTCGCATTCGTGGGCCACCCCGTTCGATGTCTGGTGGTTCCGCATCCCGCGTCATGACACCGATCCGGCGGGTGCGGTTCCCGTGCTGACGCAGAACCGCTTCGCCGTCATGCTCGATCGCGGCGACTACTGGCAGTGCGCGACCCTCCTCGCGAAGGGCAATGATCCCGCGCTGCGGCAGCGGCAATCGGTCGAGGTGATCATGCGGAGCCTGGCGGATGCCGTCCCGTGGCTCGCGGATCGGGCTGACGTTCTGCACGACTGGGATCAGGTGCAGCTGCTCGATGTGCAGCTCGACCGCCTCGACCGCTGGTACACCGACGGACTGCTGTGCCTGGGTGATGCCGCGCACGCCATGTCCCCGGTCGGCGGCGTCGGCATCAATCTGGCGGTGCAGGACGCGGTAGCGGCCGCGAGAATTCTTGCGCCCGAACTGCTCTCACGCACCGTGACCACAGCGGATCTGGCACGTGTCCAGCGCCGCCGCACCCTGCCCACCGTCGTCACCCAGACCGTGCAGCGCATCATTCATGCGCTCGTCGTCGGCCCCGCGGTGGAGGGCCGGCGAAATCTGTCCAATGCCCAGCGCGCACCGCTCGCACTGCGCCTGTTCCGCCGCATCCCCCTCGTGCGGGACCTGCCACCGCTGTTCGTCGGCCGCGGCGTCCTGCCCGAGCACGCACCAGATTTCGCCCGCCGCCCACCGGTTCGGTAGCTTCGTCGGCTCACGCGCCTGTTCGGTAGCTTCGTCGGCTCACGCGTCCGTTCGGTAGCTTCGATGGCTCAGGCGTCTGTTCGGTAGCTTCGATGGCTCGTCCGCCAGCGGTTCTTCGACGGCTTGTCCGCGAGCGATTCGGCGAGTTCAACCTTCGTCGGCCGGTCCTGCTGCTCAGGCTGCCAACGAGCCTGCCGCTGTGGGTCGGTTGCTAGCGCACGCCGCGGGTGCGGAACTGAATGCTGATGCGGGGGCCGACCGGTCGCCGCGTCTTCGGAATCGCGTGTTCCCAGGTGCGCTGGCAGGAGCCACCCATGACGATGAGGTCGCCGTGGCCGAGCGGATATCGCAGGCTCTCGCCACCACCGCGCGGTCGCAGCATGAGCGCTCGCGCGGCGCCGACCGAGACGATGGCCACCATGGTGTCGTGCGTGGCTCCCCGGCCGGACGTATCCCCGTGCCACGCAACGCTGTCCATACCGTCGCGGTAGTAGCACAGGCCCGCCGAGGCGAACGGCTCGCCCAGCTCCTGCCGGTAGTGCCGGCTCAGGGCATCGCGCGCGTCGTTCAGCACCGGATCCGGTAGTAGCTGCCCCTCGTCGTAGAAGCATTGCAGGCGGGGCACATCCACCACCCGGTCGTACATGGGCCGGCGATCCGCCCGCCACGGCACATCCGCCGCGAGCCGCTCGAACAGCAGGTCCGCCCCACTCAACCAGCCGGGCAGGACATCCACCCACGCGCCGTTGCTCAAGACCGTGCGCTGAATTCCGTCCAGCGCACCGACCTCGAGCTCCCCGAATCCATCGAGCAGCGATCCCTGCAATGGCGTCGACATGAGATCGAACATACGTTCTATCCGGCAGATGATCAAGCCGACACGGCGTCCCGGGCGGGTCGGCCCGTCAGCCGCAGTGAGCGGTCCGCCAGTGTGAGGGCCAGGAACAATCCGGAGGCGACGAGCATGAAGAGCGCGAGATGGTGCAGCCCCGCCGCGCCGCTGCCGGCGGAGAGGAAGGCGCCGCCCGCGGCGGCGGCGCCCATCGCGCCGGCGTAGGTGAACGTTCGCAGTAGTCCGGCCGAGGAGGCGATGCGCTCCGGATCGGCCTGGTAGTAGACGGCGTTCTGATTGGCCAGGCTGTTGAGGCCCTGCGGGATGCCCATGATGACGGCGACGCCCAGCAGCAGCCAGATCGCCGCGGCGCCCGGCATCAGGAAAAGTGCTGTGCAGCCCAGGATTTGGGCGATGCCGCCGACGATGAGCTTGCCGCGGATCACGGCTCGGCGTCCGGTGATCGCGGATACGGCGATACCGGTGATCGACAGCGGCAGCAGGATGAGTCCCGCGCCGGTGGCATTCAGTCCGCGACCGCTCTCGAGCCATTGGGTGAAGCCGTACAGGAAGCAGTAGCCGACCATGCTGGTCAGCAGGACACGCCCGTAGGTGGCGAGCAGCGGCACATTCCCGCCCAGCACCCGCACATCGAGAAACGGCTCCGGCGTGCGCAATTCGCGGATGATCAGCGCCGCTCCGGCGGCGATCGCCAGCACCGGCAGATACCAGTACGCCACTTGCGGTTTCATCAGGAACAGCAGCAGCGAGACCAGCAGTGCGGCGAACAATGCGATACCGGGCAGATCCAGTCCGGAACCCTTGCCGCGCTGCGGCGCAGGGGTTTTCGGCATCCGCAGTGCGCCCACGATCAGGCAGGCGATGGCGAGGGGGATATTGATCGCGAAGGTGGTACGCCACCCGCCGAGGTGAATCAGCAACCCGCCCAGGGTCGGCCCGATCACCACAATGGTCTGCCCCGCCACGGCGAGCGCGGTCAGGACCCCGGCGGGACTGTTCTTGCCGGTGCGCTCGGACTCGCTGCGGATCAGATACATCGACGCGGGATAGCCTGCGCAGGTGCCGAATCCGAGCACGATGCGGGCGAGTACCAGCACCAGCAGATTGGGTGCGAGCACGCCCATGATCCCGGCGATCCCGGTGAGCGTTGCACCGGCGAGATAGAGCCGCCGCGGCCCGTACAGATCGACCAGGCGGCCCACCACCGGCTGCCCGATGGCGGTGGCCAGATACAGCGCCGACACCAGCCATGCGGTGGATGACGCGGGTGCGCCGAACGCCACGCCGATCGGCACCAGCGAGACCGCGATGATCGAGGAATTGATCGGATTGAGAATCGTCCCGAGCAGCATCGGGGCCAGTAGCTTGCGATCGAACCCGCTGTCGGACTCCGCCCGGAACCGGCGGGTGAGTACCGAACTCATTCCTGCCCGAGTCTTTCCAGCAGCGCCAGGGCATCGAGCAGCACCTGCCTCTCGGCCTCGGTGTACCTCTCCTGCAGCGAAGTGGTGAGCCATTCCTCCCCGGCCCGGCGCCGGCCGTCGAAGAATTCGCGGCCCTCGCCGCTGAGCGATACCACCTGCCGTCGCCGATCGGCGGGATCGGGCCGTCGTTCGATCAGCCCGCGTTCCTCGAGAATATTCAGCGTCGCGGCGATGGCCTGTGGTCGCACCCGCTCGGCGGTGGCGATATCGCTCGCGGTCGTATCGCCCTTGCTCAGCCGGCTCAGCACCGACAGCTGCGACGGCGTGAGCTCCCGGCTGTCGGACTGCTCCTGGAACCTCCGGCGCAGGCGGCTGACCAGCACTCGCAGCTCACGGGCGGCGAGTGCGGCCGAGGCGGAGATGGTCATGGCGGATTCGGTCATACATCCACCATAGATAGCCAATCCAGATTGTTCAATCTGGATTGGCTAATTGGTGAGGGTCATTCGGTGCGCACGTGAGCGCGCACGAAGTCGACGACCGCATCGGTGAATTCGTCATTGGCATCGCTGGCGGCGGTATGCGCGGCCGTACCGATCTCGGCGTAGTCGGCATGCGGGACCAGGTCCCGGAAGGCGCGTACACCCTCCTCGCTCACCACATCGGAGAGCGCGCCGCGCACCAGCAGGACCGGCATGGTCAGCTGACGCGCCGCGTCCTCCAGCGGATCGGTATGGAAATCGATCTCCTCACCGCGACCGGACAGCATGGCCGGATCCCAGTGCCAGTACCAGCGGCCGTCGGCACGCTGCCGCAGATTGCGCTGCAGCCCTTCGGGATTGCGCGGCTTGCGGCGGTGCGGGAGATAGGCGGACACCACATCGGCGGCTTCCTCGAGGCTCGCGAAGCCCTCCCGATTGCTGTCCAGGAAATTGATCACGCGCTCCACGCCGGCGCGTTCGGGGCGCGGCACCACATCCACCAGGACCAGCCCGGTCATGCGATCGCGCTGCGGGTGCGCGCTGGCAATGAGACCGGTGAGGCCGCCCATGCTGGCGCCGACCACGAACGCGGGCTTGCCGAGCTGCTCGAGCACGCCTATGAGGTCCTCGACCATGGCATTGCGGGAGTAGTTGCCGTCCGGCGCCCACTCGCTGTCACCGTGCCCGCGCGCATCGAGCAGGACCGCATGCATGCCCGCCTTGGCCAGCGCCAGCCCGGAATCCTTCCAGGAGTGCCGGGTCTGCCCGCCGCCGTGTAGGAACACCACCAGCGGTCCGTCCTGGGGTCCCCAGCTGTCCGCGGCGAGTGCGATACCGCCCTGGCCGCGGAAGGTGACGCGGGCAGGTTCGGTGAAGTCGGCTTCATTGCTCACACACCGAGCATCGCACACGGCGGTTTACGGTGTATGAAGACCTGCCGCGGAGGCCGCGATTCGCCTGGTTCAGGTGTGCGGGTTCGTCGGGTTCCGCAGCCGAGGTGCGCAGATCTGCGTCGGCAAGGGCGCAGTGCCGCTATGGTTTTCGGGTATGGCTCGAATGGCCGGATCACGATCGCGCGCGATGTTCGCGATATTGTCGATCGTCTTGATCCTGTGTACCACCGCCTGCTCGTCCGGCGGCAATTCCGCGGGGCAGCGCGATCTGTGTTCCCCGCCCGGGGTGAACTTCGCCTCGGCCGCGCCGCCGAACCTGGCGGCGGGTCCGACCGCGGGCGTCGACCTGTACACGACCCCGACCACGGTTCCGCTCTCCCAGATCGATGTGGGCAAGCTCGGATTGATCAACCCCGGAACGCTGAGCGTCGGCACGATCTCCGATGCGCCGCCCAGCGTCTGCGTGAATTCCCACGGCGTCTTCACCGGTATCGACAATGAGCTACTGAAGGCGATCGCGGCGAAACTCGGGCTGCGAGTGCAATTCTCGGGGACCGAGTTCGCGGGCCTGCTGGCGCAGGTGGCCAACCGGCGCTTCGACGTCGGCGCCGCGAGCATCACCGCCACGCAGGCGCGCAGGCAACTCGTCGACTTCACCAATGGCTACGACTTCGGCTATTTCTCGCTCGTCGTGCCCACCGGCAGTGCCCTCAAAGGCTTTTCGGATCTCCGGAAGGGGCTGCGAATCGGTGTTGTGCAGGGCACCGTGCAGAACGAGTACGTGGTCAACACGCTGCATCTGGATCCGGTGACATTCCCGGACTTCACCACCGCATACGCGAATTTGAGATCCGGACAGCTCGACGCCTGGGTGGCGCCGTCCGGGCAGGCGGCCGGTGCGATCAAACCCGGCGATCCGGCCGCTGTCGTACAGAACACCTTCAGCCTGCAGAACTACGTCGGCTTCGCGGTGCGCAAAGGCGATCAGCCGCTGACCGAGGCGCTCAATGCCGGACTGGACGCGATCATCGCCGACGGCACCTACGCCCGCATCTACTCCCAGTGGGAGCCGCGGCAGTTCCCGCCGGGCTGGAAGCCCGGCTCGAAGGCCGCGCCCATGCCGACCCTGCCGGACTTCGCCGAGATCGCGGCCGAACATCAGGGCGCCAAAACCGCGCAGGCCGCGCCGAAATCGACTCTGGCGCAATTGAAGGACACGTTCCTCGACTGGTCGCTCTATCGTCAGGCGTTCCCCACGCTGTTCAAGACCGGCCTGCCCAACACCCTTATCCTGGCGCTCGTCTCGGGTGTGCTCGGCACCATTCTCGGGATGCTGCTCGCGGTCGCGGGAATCTCCCGCACACGCTGGTTGCGCTGGCCCGCAAGGGTTTACACCGATATCTTCCGGGGTCTGCCCGCCGTGGTCACGATCCTGATCATCGGTCTCGGATTCGGCCCCGTGTTCAAGGGCATCACCGGGAACAATCCCTACTGGCTGGGCGCGGTCGCGCTCGCGCTGCTGGCCTCGGCGTATATCGGTGAGATCTTCCGGTCGGGCATCCAGTCGGTCGAATCCGGGCAGCTGGAGGCCGCGCGGGCGATCGGTTTCGGCTATCGGCAGTCGATGACGCTGGTGGTGATTCCGCAGGGTGTGCGCCGGGTACTGCCCGCGCTGATGAACCAGTTCATCGCGCTCATCAAGGACTCCTCCCTGATCTACTTCCTGGGCCTGCTCTCGACCCAGCGTGAATTGTTCGCGGTCGGCCGAGATCTCAACGCGGAGACCGGCAATCTGTCCCCACTGGTCGCGGCCGGTCTGGTCTATCTGCTCCTGACCGTTCCGCTCACGCACCTGGTGAACTACATCGACCAGCGGTTGCGGACCGGGCGGGCCGAAGCTCCCGCGGCACCGGTCGAGGAGGCCGCCATCACGGAAGGTCGCGGCGCATGAGCGAGCCGACCAAGGACCCGAAGGACGCGGGGGACACCCCCGACCGGCCGCACAGCGCATCCCTCACCGGGACCGGCCTGAATCTGACGCTCGGCCACACTCACATCCTGCGCGGCATCGACATTCATGTGGATGCGGGCAAGACCACCACCGTGATCGGACCTTCCGGTTCCGGTAAATCGACTCTGCTGCGCGTGCTGAACCGGTTGTACGAGCCGGATTCCGGTGATGTGCTGATCGACGGGCAGTCGGTGCTGCGCGAGGATCCGGATCGGCTGCGGCAGCGCATCGGCATGGTGTTCCAGCAGTTCAACCTGTTCCCCCATATGACCATCGCCGACAATGTGGCCCTGGGACCGCGGAAGCTGCGGGGACTGTCGAAGGACGAAGCCCGCGCGGTGGCCGCGGAGCAATTGGAGATCGTGGGCCTGGCGGGCCGGGCCGACGCGCGTCCGGCGAATCTGTCCGGCGGTCAGCAGCAACGCGTCGCGATCGCGCGGGCGCTGGCAATGAAGCCGACCCTGATGCTGCTCGACGAGGTCACCTCCGCCTTGGATCCGGAGCTGGTCAAGGGCGTACTGTCGCTGATGGCCGATCTGGCCTCCGGCGGCATGACGATGATCGTGGTGACCCACGAGATGGGCTTCGCCCGTTCGGTTTCCGATCGCCTGGTCTTTATGGATCGGGGGCAGGTCGTGGAGTCGGGTGCGCCGGATCAGCTTTTCGACACCGCGGAAACCCCGCGCTTGCGGCAGTTCCTGTCCCAGGTGTTGTGAGCACCACGCGCGACATGTGAGATTCCTCCCAGCAGCGCGTGCCGGTGGTGGATTCATCGCAGACCAATCGGTCTGAATCTTAACTACCCGATTGCTATTGCGCTGTCCCGGCTGCGAGGATTCGCACGTGAAAACCCGCTGGTGCGAGCCGTATAGCGGGGTGATCACGGCAAATCGGCCAGTCCGCGACGGGTGTATCCCGGACAGCGCGCGAACCGGCCGCGAACACTCGGTTGCCACAGGGGTGCGGTGACGGCCGGACCCCGCGCCGCTGCTAGGCTGCGTACCCGAAAAGACATCCTTTAACGGACCGTCCGGTGAGGCGGGGAAGGAGGTCGGCATGGCTGTGCCCGAAGATCGGGCGGCCAAGTCGAGCGCTGGCGAATACTCGCAGCGGCACGATCCCGCACAGGTGGAAGCCGGACGCGAATTGCTCTCGGATTCGGACGTCGGCCGGACCATCGCACGTATGGCGCACCAGATCATCGAGAAGACCGCTCTCGATTCCGGCGACCCGACCGCACCCCGCGTGGTGCTCATCGGAATTCCCACGCGCGGAACGACTCTCGCCACTCGACTGGCAAGCCGCATCGAAGAGTTCTCCGGCGTGCGCCCCGCCGTCGGCTCCCTCGACATCACCCTCTACCGCGACGACCTGCGCAGCAAGCCGCATCGCCCGCTCGAGCGCACCTCCGTGCCCGAGGGCGGTATCGAAGACGTGCTGGTGGTCCTCGTCGACGATGTGCTCTTCTCCGGTCGCACCGTGCGCTCGGCGCTGGACGGACTGCGCGATCTGGGCCGCCCCCGCGCGGTGCAGCTGGCCGTGCTCATCGACCGCGGCCACCGCGAACTGCCCATTCGCGCCGATTACGTCGGCAAGAACGTGCCCACCTCCCGCACCGAGGACATCTCGGTGCTGCTGCGTGAGCACGACGGTCGCGACGGTGTGCACCTGCGTCAGGAGAGGGAGAAGTGAAGCATCTGCTTTCGGTCACCGATCTGGATCGCGCCAATGCCACCGCACTGCTCGACGATGCCGAGCGGTTCGAACAGGCACTGCTCGGCCGTGAGGTGAAGAAGCTGCCGACCCTGCGCGGCCGCACCGTCATGACGGTGTTCTTCGAGAACTCCACGCGCACCCGGGTGTCCTTCGAGGTCGCGGGCAAGTGGATGAGCGCCGACGTCATCAATGTCAGCTCCTCGAGCTCCTCGGCCTCCAAGGGCGAATCGCTGCGCGATACCGCGCTCACGCTGCATGCGGCGGGCGCGGACGCGCTCATCGTGCGGCATCCGGCCTCGGGTGCGGCGCATCAGATCGCGCGCTGGTTCTCCCAGATGCAGGAATCCAGCGGCGGATTCGTCGGTCCCGGACCGGCCATCATCAATGCCGGTGACGGCACGCACGAGCACCCCACCCAGGCGCTGCTGGACGCGCTGACCCTGCGTCAGCGCCTCGGCGATCTGGAAGGTAAGCGGGTGGTGCTGGTCGGCGACATCCTGCACAGCCGGGTCGCCCGCTCGAATGCCTTCCTGCTCAGCATTCTCGGCGCGGAGGTGGTGCTGGTCGCACCGCAGACGCTGCTGCCGGTCGGCGTCGAGGCCTGGCCGGTCCGGGTGGCGAGCTCGCTCGATGCGGAGCTGCCCGGCGCGGACGCGGTCATGATGCTGCGAGTGCAGGCCGAGCGCATGAACGGCGGCTTCTTCCCGTCGGCGCGCGAGTACTCGATCAACTACGGCTTGAACGAGCGCCGCCTGGGCATGCTCGCCGAGCATGCGGTGGTCCTGCACCCCGGGCCCATGCTGCGTGGCATGGAAATCGCCTCGGCTGTGGCCGATTCCCCGAAAGCGGCTGTGCTGCAACAGGTCAACAACGGAGTCCATATGCGCATGGCGGTGCTCTTCCGCCTGCTGGTCGGAACCGACGAGGTGGTGGCATGAGCAGCATCCTGATCAAGAACGTCCTTCTGTACGGCGAAGGCGACCCCGTCGACGTCCTGCTGGCCGACGGCGAGATCCGCGAAATCGGTGCGGGCCTGGACGGCGGCGAAGCCGAAATCATCGACGGCGCCGGGCAATTCCTGCTGCCGGGCTTCATCGACCTGCACACGCATCTGCGTGAACCGGGCCGCGAGGACACCGAGACCATCGAAACCGGTTCCGCCGCCGCGGCGCTCGGCGGCTATACGGCCGTGTTCGCCATGGCGAACACCAGCCCGGTCGCCGACACCTCGGTCATCACCGACCATGTGTGGCGGCGCGGCCAGGAGGTCGGCCTGGTGGATGTGCACCCGGTGGGTGCGGTCACCGTCGGTCTCGAAGGTAAGCAGCTCGCCGAAATGGGCACCATGGCAGCCGGTCTCGCCTCGGTGCGCATGTTCTCCGACGACGGCCACTGCGTCTACGACCCGCTGATCATGCGCCGCGCGCTGGAATACTCGAACTCCCTGGGCGTGCTCATCGCCCAGCACGCGGAGGAGCCGCGCCTGACCAAGGGCGCGGTCGCCCACGAGGGCCCGAACGCCGCCCGTCTGGGCCTGGCCGGGTGGCCGCGCGCCGCCGAGGAGTCCATCGTGGCTCGCGACGCCCTGCTGGCCCGCGATGCCGGTGCGCGCGTGCACATCTGCCACGCCTCCACCGCCGGCACCGTCGAACTGGTGAAATGGGCGAAGAGCCAGGGCATTTCGATCACCGCCGAGGTCACCCCGCACCACCTGCTGCTCGATGATTCGCGGCTGGAGACCTACGACGCGGTGAACCGGGTGAACCCGCCGCTGCGTGAATCCTCCGATGTGGCCGCGCTGCGGCAGGCCCTCGCCGACGGCGTCATCGACTGTGTCGCCACCGATCACGCCCCGCACGCCGAACAGGACAAGTGCTGCGAATTCGCGGCCGCCCGTCCCGGCATGCTGGGCCTGGAAACCGCGCTGTCCATCATCGTGCAGACCATGGTCCGCCCGGGTCTGCTGGATTGGCGCGGCGTCGCGCGGGTGATGAGCGAAAACCCCGCGCGCATTGTGGGTCTGGATGATCAGGGCCGCCCGCTCGCCGTCGGCGAACCGGCCAATCTGGCGCTGATCGATCCGGATACCGAATGGACGGTGCGGGCGAAGGAACTCGCCAGCATCGCCCGGAACACCCCGTTCGAGGAGATGACCCTGCCCGCGAAGGTGACCGCCACCTTCCTGCGCGGCCGGATCACCTCCCGGGACGGGGTCGCCAGCGCCGCGCGCGGTGGCGATGAGGTCTTCGCCGGCGGAGACCGGCGGGTGGGGAACCGAGGAGGACCGTAATGGAGCGAACGCTGACGATTGTCGTGCTGCTCGCACTTTTCGCGCTGTGCCTGTGGGGCATGTACCGGGCCTGGACCGGGCGCGCGAAGAAGCAAGCGGCATCGATCGGTGAGCTGCCGGTGGTGCCCGCCGACTGCGGTGCGCAACTGCTGGAGCCGACCACGGGCATGTATCTCGGCAGCACCCTGGCGCCCAGCTGGATTCAGCGAATCACGGTGGGCGATCTGGGCTTCCGGGCCACAGCGGAGCTGACTCGGTTCGAACGCGGCATCCTGCTCGAACGTGACGGCGCGGGCACGGTCTGGATTCCGGAGGAGTCCATCACCGCGGTGCGCACCGAGCGCGGGCATGCGGGCAAGGTCATGACGGAAGGCGGTGTGCTGGTGATTCGCTGGAAGCTGCCGACCGGAACCGAGGTGGATACCGGATTCCGGGGCGACGACAAAACGGTGTACCCGGCGTGGACCGGGACGGCACCCAAGACACAGACGACGAAGACGGGAGACGAGGCATGAGCGGCGATACCGCAGTGATGGTGCTCGAGGACGGCCGCGTATTCCGCGGAACGACCTTCGGCGCCGTCGGACAGACTTTGGGTGAGGCGGTGTTCTGCACCGCGATGACCGGGTACCAGGAGACCCTCACCGACCCCAGCTACGACCGGCAGATCGTGGTGGCCACGGCCCCGCAGATCGGCAATACCGGCTGGAACGACGAGGACGACGAGTCCGGCAAGATCTGGGTCGCCGGCTACGCCGTGCGCGATCCTTCGCGCCGCGCCTCGAACTGGCGCTCCACGCGCACGCTGCAGCAGGAGCTGGAGAACCAGAACGTCGTCGGCATCGCGGGCATCGATACCCGAGCCCTGGTGCGGCACTTGCGCACTCGCGGTTCCATGAAGGCCGGCGTCTTCTCCGGCGAGGCGCTCGCCGACTACGAAGAGCTCGTCGCACGGGTCAACAACCAGCCCTCCATGCTGGGCGCGGACCTGGCCGGTGAGGTCTCGACCGATGAGATGTACACCATCGAGCCCGACGGTGAGCACCGCTTCACCGTGGTGGCGGTCGATCTCGGCATCAAGTCCAACACCCCGCGCATGTTCGCCCAGCGCGGTATCCGGGTGCACGTGGTGCCCTCCCACGTCACGCTGGACCAGATCAAGGAACTGAGCCCCAACGGGGTGTTCCTGTCGAACGGTCCCGGCGACCCGGCCACCGCCGACGGCGCCGTCGCGCTGACTCAGGCTGTGCTGCAGGAGAATCTGCCGCTCTTCGGCATCTGCTTCGGCAACCAGATCCTGGGCCGCGCCCTGGGCCGCAATACCTACAAGATGAAGTTCGGCCACCGCGGCATCAATGTCCCGGTCATCGAACATCACACCGGCCGCATCTCGATCACCGCGCAGAACCACGGCTTCGCCCTCGAGGGCGAGCGCGGCGAGGTCTTCGACACCCCGTTCGGCAAGGCCGAGGTCAGCCACATCTGCGCCAATGACGGTGTTGTCGAAGGTGTTCAGCTGGTCAGCGGGCGCGCCTTCTCGGTGCAGTACCACCCCGAGGCCGCCGCCGGACCGCACGACGCCGCCTACCTGTTCGATCGCTTTGCCACGCTGCTGGAAGGAGCCTGATGCCTCGCCGCACCGACCTCAATCACATCCTGGTGATCGGCTCGGGCCCGATCGTCATCGGCCAGGCTTGCGAGTTCGACTACTCCGGCACCCAGGCCTGCCGTGTGCTCAAGGCCGAGGGTCTGCGGGTTTCGCTGGTCAACTCGAACCCGGCGACCATCATGACCGACCCGGAGTACGCGGACGCCACCTATGTGGAGCCGATCACCTGGGAGTACGTCGAGAAGGTCATCGCCAAGGAGCGCCCCGACGCCATCCTCGCGACCCTCGGCGGGCAGACCGCGCTCAACTGCGCTGTCGACCTGCACGAGAACGGCATTCTGGAGAAGTACAACGTCGAGCTCATCGGCGCTGACTTCGAAGCCATCCAGCGCGGTGAGGACCGGCAGAAGTTCAAGGACATCGTCGCCAAGGTCGGCGGCGAGAGCGCCCGCTCCAAGGTCTGCTACACCATGGACGAAGTCCGCGAAACCGTTGCGGAACTTGGTTTCCCGGTGGTCGTGCGCCCGTCCTTCACCATGGGCGGCCTGGGCTCGGGTATGGCCTACAACCACGAGGATCTCGATCGCATCGCCGGCGGCGGCCTCGCCGCCTCGCCGACCGCGAACGTGCTCATCGAGGAATCCATCCTGGGCTGGAAGGAATTCGAGCTCGAGCTCATGCGCGACCGCCGCGACAATGTGGTGATCGTCTGCTCGATCGAGAATGTGGACCCGATGGGCGTGCACACCGGTGATTCGGTGACCGTCGCCCCGGCCATGACCCTCACCGACCGCGAGTACCAGAAGATGCGCGATCTCGGCATCGACATTCTGCGCGAGGTCGGCGTGGACACCGGCGGCTGCAATATCCAGTTCGCGGTGGACCCGGCCGACGGGCGTCTCATCGTCATCGAGATGAACCCGCGGGTGTCGCGCTCGTCCGCATTGGCTTCCAAGGCAACGGGTTTCCCCATTGCCAAGATCGCCGCCAAGCTGGCCATCGGCTACACGCTGGACGAGATCGTCAACGACATCACCAAGGAAACCCCGGCCTGCTTCGAGCCGACGCTCGACTACGTCGTGGTGAAGGCGCCGCGCTTCGCCTTCGAGAAGTTCCCGGGCGCCGACCCGACGCTGACCACCACCATGAAGTCGGTCGGCGAGGCAATGTCGCTGGGCCGCAACTTCTCCGAGGCCCTGGGCAAGGTGCTGCGGTCGCTCGAGACCAAGGCCACCGGCTTCTGGACGCTGCCGGACGGCGAGTGGACCGACGCCGAGGCGATTCTCGAGGATCTGCGGACCCCCACCGAGGGGCGCATCTACCAGGTCGAGCGGGCACTGCGCCTGGGCGCGAGCATCGAGGACACCGCCAAGGCCTCGGGCATCGACCCGTGGTTCGTGGCCGAGGTCGCCGCACTGGTGGAGCTGCGCCAGGAGATCATCGACGCCCCCGTGCTGGACGAGGCGCTGCTGCGCCGCGCCAAGCACTACGGTCTGTCCGATCGCCAGATCTCCGCTCTGCGACCGGAACTCGCGGGTGAGGACGGCGTGCGCACCCTGCGCCACCGCCTGCACATTCGCCCGGTGTTCAAGACCGTCGATACCTGCGCCGCCGAGTTCGAGGCCAAGACGCCGTACCACTACTCGGCCTACGAGCTCGATCCCGCCGCCGAGTCCGAGGTCGCGCCGCAGCGTGAGCGCGGCAAGGTGCTCATCCTGGGTTCCGGCCCGAACCGCATCGGCCAGGGCATCGAATTCGACTACAGCTGTGTGCATGCCGCGCAGACGCTGTCGGCCGCCGGGTACGAGACCGTCATGGTCAACTGCAACCCGGAGACTGTCTCCACCGACTACGACACCGCCGACCGCCTGTACTTCGAGCCGCTGACCTTCGAGGATGTGCTCGAGGTCTACCACGCGGAAACCGAATCCGGCACCGTCGTGGGCGTCATCTGCCAGCTCGGCGGCCAGACCCCGCTGGGCCTGGCGCAGAAGCTGACCGATGCGGGCGTGCCCGTGGTCGGCACCTCCGCCGCCGCCATCGACCTGGCCGAGGACCGCGCCGAATTCGGCGATGTCCTTGTCGCGGCGGGACTTCCGGCGCCCAAGTACGGCACCGCCACCACCTTCCCGGCCGCCAAGAAGATCGCCGCCGAGATCGGCTACCCGGTGCTGGTGCGCCCGTCCTACGTGCTGGGCGGCCGCGGCATGGAGATCGTCTACGACGAGCAGACCCTCGAGGGCTACATCTCCCGCGCCACCGATATCAGCCCGGATCGCCCGGTGCTCATCGACCGGTTCCTGGAAGACGCCATCGAAATCGACGTCGACGCCCTGTGCGACGGCGACGAGGTCTACCTCGGCGGCGTCATGGAGCACATCGAGGAGGCCGGTATCCACTCCGGCGACTCGGCGTGCGCCCTGCCCCCGATCACCCTGGGCCGCAGCGATATCGAGGCCGTGCGCCGCTCCACCACCGCGCTCGCGCACGGTATCGGCGTCAAGGGCCTGCTGAACGTGCAGTACGCGCTCAAGGACGATGTGCTCTACGTCCTCGAGGCCAACCCGCGCGCCAGCCGCACCGTGCCGTTCGTCTCCAAGGCCACCGCGGTACCGCTCGCCAAGGCCGCGGCGCGGATCGCACTGGGCGCCACCATCGCCGAACTCCGCAAGGAGGGCCTGCTCCCGGCCGAAGGCGACGGCGGCACCGTGCCGATGGACGCCCCGGTCGCGGTCAAGGAGGCGGTCCTGCCGTTCCACCGCTTCAAGCGGCCCGACGGCAGCGGCATCGATTCGCTGCTCTCGCCGGAGATGAAGTCCACCGGTGAGGTCATGGGCATCGACGCCGACTTCGGCACGGCATTCGCCAAGTCCCAGACCGCCTCCTACGGTTCGCTGCCGACCGAGGGCGCCGCCTTCGTCTCGATCGCCAACCGCGACAAGCGGGCCATGGTGTTCCCGGTCAAGCGCCTGCACGATCTCGGATTCCGCATCCTGGCCACCGAGGGCACCGCGGAAATGCTGCGGCGCAACGGTATTCCGTGCGAACAGGTGCGTAAGCACTCGGACGAGAAGACCGATCAGCCCAGCATTGTGGACATGATCAAGGACGGGGACGTCGATATCGTCTTCAACACCCCGTACGGCAATAACGGTCCGCGCGTGGACGGTTACGAGATCCGCACCGCCGCGGTGAGCGCGAATATCCCGTGCATCACCACGGTGCAGGGTGCGGCCGCGGCAGTGCAGGGCATCGAGGCCACCATCAACGGCGGTATCGGCGTGCGGTCCCTGCAGGAGCTCCACGCCACCCTCCGGGGCTGATCCGATGACGAGTTTCGGTGTGCGGCTGCGGGATGCGATGCACAAGCACGGACCGGTGTGCGTGGGCATCGACCCGCACCCGCCGCTGCTGCGGGCCTGGGGCCTGACCGAGGACACCGACGGCCTGGCGAAGTTCACCGACGCGTGCGTCGAGGCCTTCGCCGGCCGGGTGGCCCTGGTCAAACCGCAGGTGGCGTTCTTCGAAACCTACGGTTCCGGCGGAATCGCGGTGCTGGAGAACGCGATTGCCGCCCTGCGCGCGGCGGGCACCATGGTGCTCGCCGATGCCAAGCGCGGCGATATCGGCTCGACGATGGACGCCTACGCGCACGCCTGGCTCGGGGACGGACCGCTCGGCACCGATGCGGTGACGGTGTCGCCGTACCTCGGATTCGGTTCCCTCGCACCGGCGCTGGAGTTGGCGAAGGCGAACGATCGGGGTGTGTTCGTGCTCGCGGCCACCTCCAATCCGGAGGGGGCGGAGTTGCAGCGCATTACCGGTACCGACGGCCGCACCATCGCCCAGCGCATGGTCGACGATGCGGCCGCCGCCAATGCGGGCGCGGAATTCGGTTCCGTCGGTGTGGTCATCGGTGCGACGCTCACCGAGGCGCCGGACCTGTCCGCCCTCAACGGCCCCATCCTCATGCCGGGTGTGGGCGCGCAGGGCGGGGGAGCGGACTCCATTCGCAATCTGGTCCCCGCGGGCGATCTCGGTGCGGTACTGCCGAACGTCTCCCGCGAGGTCCTCAAGTCCGGACCGTCCGTGACCGCGCTGCAGGCGCGTGTGGCCGAACTGGCCGACGAATTCGCCTTCCTGCAGCACTGATCGACCGGTAGGCCCGCTACGACGCCGATTCTCTCGGTGCCGTAGCGGGCCGTTTCGGTACAGTGGGGACCATGTCTGACGCAGTGTCGCCCAACGGTATTCGCCACGCTCTCGTACTGGGAGGCGGCGGCGCGGTCGGCATCTGCTGGATGGCGGGCCTGGCCCAGGGGCTGCAGGAGGCGGGCATCGACCTGTCCCTCGCCGACCGGGTGGTCGGCACCTCCGCGGGTTCGGTCGTCGGCGCCGTCCTCACCGGCCACGGCGATGTGCAGCGCCTGCTCATCAGGCCGGAACCGGATTCGGCGCGGCCGCCGATCGATCCCTCGGGATTCGGCGAGATCATGACCCTGCTGCTCTCCTCCGGCCTGCCCGCGAACGAGGCCCGCGTGCTGGCCGGTGCCCGCGCACTCGAAATGAATGTGGGCGACCCGGCCGATCACGTCGCCCGGATCGGCGGCCTGGCCGCGGTCACCGACTGGCCCGAGACCGATTTCATCGTCACCGCCGTCGATATCACCACCGGTGAGCGCCACGCCTGGACCCGCGCGGGCGCCGCGACCCTGCCCGAGGCACTGGCCTCCAGCACGGCGGTCCCCGGCATCTTCCCGCCCATCCCCGTCGACGGCCGCTACTACATCGACGGTGGTCTCGGCTCGCCCATCAATGCCGATCTCGCGGCGGGCGCCGAGCTCATCGTGATCATCGAGCCACTGGCCCATATGTTCCCGCACGCGCCCAAGGACAGCGAATTGGGCGGCGCCGCAACACTGTCCATCGTTCCGGATGCGGAGGCCATCGCCGCCATCGGACCGGATGTCTTCAGCCCCGCTGCCCTGGAGCCTGCTTACGAGGCCGGCTACCGCCAGGCCGCCGAGGCGGCCCCGCGCCTGAAGGCCGTCTGGCCGACCCGCTGAATTCGCGGCCTGCGTCAGATTCTCAGCCGAATCCCTCCGCGTGCCGGGTGCGGGCCCGCAGGAGAGTGAGCTCCCTCCTGCCCCTAGTCCTATAGGCATGACGCCCGGCGAAGTCGATCAGCCGTGCCGCAGCGGCGCGGACGTGCAGACCGCGATCCGCAGCAGTGCGTCGATCCGCAGTCGACCTCGGTGCCGTGTCGAGCAGCTTCGGTACTGTGAGGGCATGTCTGACGCGGTGTCGCCCAATGGAATTCGCCATGCACTCGTACTGGGAGGTGGCGGCGCTGTCGGCATCTTCTGGATGGTCGGGCTGGCAGCGGGTTTGCGTGCGGCGGGCGTAGATCTGGCGCTGGCCGATCGGTTTGTCGGCACCTCGGCCGGTGCGGTGGTGGGTGCGATGCTGGCCGGAGGTGGTGAGTTGCCGAGCCCGGAGACTCGCCCGGCGCCCGATACGGCACAGGCGCAGCCGAATCTGAACGGTTTCACCGAGATCATGACGCTCGCCGCGACCCCCGGACTCACTCCGGCCGAAGTGGTCCAGCGGATCGGCGCCCGCGCGCTGGAGTTGCGGGTGGGTGATCCGGCCGACCACATCGCCCGGATCAGTGACCTCGCGGGCGTGTCCGACTGGCCCGACGCCGATTTGATCGTCACGGCCCTGGACACCACCACCGGTGAACTCCAGACCTGGACCCGCACCGGCACTGCCTCGCTCCCCGAGGCGCTGGCCTCCAGCACCGCGGTTCCCGGTGTCTTCCCGCCGATCCCGATCGGCGGCCACCACTACATCGACGGTGGCCTGCGCTCACCCATCAATGCCGATCTGGCCGCAGGCGCCGATCTGATCGTCATCATCGAACCGCTTGCGCACCTGTTCCCGCATTCGCCGTCCGACAGCGAATTGGGCGGCGCCACAACACTGTCCATCGTTCCCGACGCCGACACCCTGACCGCCTTCGGTCCGGATCTGTTCGATATCTCGACGCTGGTGCCCGCCTACGAAGCGGGTGTCCGGCAAGCCTCCGACGCTGCGCTGCGCTTGAAGGCGGTCTGGCCGACCCGCTGAATGCGCCACCTTTCACTAGAGTTTTTCGAGAGTCACTCGAAGTGAAAGGTGGATTCTTCATGTCCGGTCTCGACCTGGGCCTGCTCTCCTACGGTCAAACCCGTGTGCTGGTAGACGATTTCGCGGACAGCTATCGCTTCTACCGCCACATCCTCGGCCTGCCGCTCAAGCATCACGAGCCGGGCGAACCGGAACCCGAAGCCGGTCCCTACACGTGCTTCGTCGCAGGCGATGCCGATCTGGCCCTGTTCACTCGCGCCTATATGGACGCGGCGGTCGGTGCCGAACACCGGCCGCGGGACGGCGTCGACACCGTGGTGGTGGTGCTGCGCGTCAGCGATGTCGATGCGGCCGCGAAGACCGTCGAGGCGCGTGGCGCACAACTCACCACCGCGCCCGTCGACCAGCCCGCCTGGGGCACGCGCGTGGCGCATTTGCGCGCCCCGGAGGGCACGTTGATCGAGCTCTGCCAGTACGACGATTGACCGAGCGCTTGCCTGATCGCCCGCCTGGCCCGGCGCGGTGGGTGAAACGCCCGGGAAGTCGCATCGGAGAGGTTTAACCCGTCTGCGGCCGCGCCAGGGGGCAGGACATGTCATCGGGGCGGCATCCGGGGGCTGGACCTGCGGCGGAATCGAGTCTTCGAACGGTGTTCGAATGTGTCGGGTGATGCGCGACACGCGGTGCGAAATCGTGCGACACGCCGAGGAAATCCAGAAAGTTCCAGGTCGGATGATTACAGCTCGGTCACGGTCTGAATCGGACATTCGGTACCGGGTTCGCGGGCCCTTCCGGAGGCCGAAAAACCGCTGATGACAAGGGGATTCGCAGTCCCGGCCGCAGGGGTGGGGCAGCCGGTGCGCGAGGGCCGACGCGGATGTGCATTCCACCCGGTCGCGCCCGGAATCACGCGCTGACCTGGGGGGTGGGTTCGCAATCGCCAAGCGTCGTGGGTACGGTCGCTGAGACCGCCGGTTCGAACGGCGGGAGTACAAGCAATGAACGACGAGACGGAGGAACCGTGGCCCTTCCCCAGCTGACTGACGAGCAGCGCGCCGCTGCTTTGGAGAAGGCGGCTGCCGCCCGGCGCATTCGGGCGGAGCTCAAGGAGCGCCTGAAGCGTGGCGGTACCGATCTGAAGACGGTCCTTGCTGATGCCGAGAAGGACGAAGTTCTCGGCAAGATGAAGGTTTCAGCGCTGCTCGAGGCCCTGCCGAAGGTTGGCAAGGTCAAGGCTGCCGAGATCATGAGCGAACTGGAAATTGCACCGACCCGCCGACTGCGCGGACTGGGCGATCGGCAGCGTAAGGCGCTGCTGGCCCGGTTCGACTTCACCGCGGAATAATCCGAGGGTGGTCGAACACACTCGGAAGGGCCGGCTGGTAGTCCTGGTCGGCCCCTCGGCCGTCGGTAAGTCCACTGTCGTGCGCTGCGTGCGCGAACGACTGCCCGAATTGGTATTCAGTGTGTCGGCCACCACCCGGGCCCCCCGGCCCGGAGAGGTCGACGGTCGCGACTACCGATTCGTCTCCCATGAAGAATTCGACCTGCTGATCGCGGCGGACGAACTCCTCGAATGGGCCGATATCCACGGTGGACTGCAGCGGTCGGGAACCCCGGCCGCACCTGTGCGCGAAGCGCTCGCGACCGGACACCCGGTCCTGATCGAGGTGGACCTCGAGGGGGCGCGCTCGATCCGCAAGGCGATGCCGGAGGCCAATCTGGTCTTCCTGGCCCCGCCCAGCTGGGAGGAACTCGTCTCCCGGCTCACCTCGCGAGGCACGGAATCGCCCGAGGTCATAGAGCGAAGGCTGCAAACCGCCAAGACAGAATTGGCGGCCTGTGACGAGTTCGACACCGTCATAGTGAACGACGAGGTGACCAGTGCCTGTGAGCAGTTGGTATCCTTGTTCGTTAGCACAATTTCGAGGTAGTCCTCGTATATCGACCGGCTCATCTTCGAAGTGAGCCGGCCCCACCTCTCGAACAACCCCGCAGGAGCCTTCCTAGTGAGTACTGAAATGAAGACCGCGGCCATCTACGACACTCCGATCGGCCTGACCAACCCGCCGATCGATGAACTGCTGGAGCGGACCTCGTCGAAGTACGCGCTGGTCATCTACGCAGCCAAGCGGGCCCGGCAGATCAACGACTACTACAACCAGCTCGGTGACGGCATTCTCGAATATGTCGGCCCGCTGGTCGAGCCGGGTCTGCAGGAAAAGCCGTTGTCGGTGGCCATGCGCGAGATCCACGCCGACCTGCTGGAGCACACCGAGGGCGAATAAGCCCCCGGCATAGCGCAAAAAGCAGGCATCTCTACTACGGCGCTGGAGGCGTAGTGACGACAGAATTCACCCGGGGCATGCGGTGACCCGGGTCATCGTCGGTGTCGGCGGCGGTATCGCCGCATACAAGAGTTGCGCCCTCGTGCGCCGGTTCACCGAAACCGGGCACGAGGTTCGCGTAATTCCCACCGAGTCGGCATTGAACTTCATCGGTAAGGCCACGTTCGAGGCGCTGTCCGGCCATCCCGTGCACACCGGCGTATTCGCCGACGTGCCCGAGGTGCCGCATGTGCGACTCGGCCAGGAGGCCGAGCTGATGGTCATCGCTCCCGCGACGGCGGATCTCATGGCGCGTGCCGCTGCCGGCCGCGCGGACGATCTCCTGACCGCCACACTTCTCACCGCCCGATGTCCCATTCTTTTCGCGCCCGCGATGCACACAGAAATGTGGGAGCACCCCGCGACGGTGGCGAATGTGGCGACCCTGCGCGCCCGCGGCGCCATGGTCATGGAGCCGGCGCACGGGCGGCTCACCGGATCCGATACCGGCGCAGGCCGTTTGCCGGAGCCGGAGGAGATCTTCAGCTTCGCCTCGCTGCTGCTCGAGCGCACCGACGCGGTCCCGCGGGATCTCGAAGGCCGTCGCATCATCGTTTCGGCGGGCGGCACGCGTGAGCCGCTCGATCCGGTGCGGTTCCTCGGCAATCGCAGTTCCGGCAAGCAGGGCTACGCCATTGCCCGGGTTGCCGCGCAGCGCGGCGCGCATGTGACGCTCATCGCGGGCAACACCATCGGCCTGGAGCCCCCGGCTTCGGTCGAGGTTGTGCATGTGACCACCGCCGAGCAGTTGAAGGTGGCGGTCGACAAGCACGCCATCGGCTCGGACGCGGTGATCATGGCTGCCGCGGTGGCCGATTTCCGGCCTGTGAACGTCGCCGCCGCCAAGATCAAAAAGGGTGCGGACGAACCGAATTCGATCGAATTGACCAAGACCCCCGACATTCTCGCGGGTCTGGTGCAGTCCCGTCGCGACGGATTGCTGGCGGGCACCGCGATCGTCGGCTTCGCCGCCGAGACCGGTGACGAGCACGCCGATGTGCTCACCCATGCCCGGGCCAAACTGGCGCGTAAGGGCTGTGACCTATTGGTGGTCAATGCGGTCGGCGAGGGCAAGGCCTTCGAGGTCGACCACAACGACGGCTGGCTACTCGGGGCCGACGGCACCGAAATCGCGCTGGACCACGGGTCCAAGGCATTGCTGGCGAGCCGGGTGCTGGATTCGCTCGGTCCGCTGCTGCGCTGACCGCCGGCTCATGCCCGGCCGAGGGCGACACACCGACAGGGCGGCTCCTGGCTCGGATAGGCAACTGTCTGAGCCACAATATTGGCCATCTGGGGACGTCGTTCCCCCGCAGTCGGTGGTTTGGAATAACCTGAGACAAAGGGTTGTGCGGTAGCGGGGACGCGCTACTGTCGCAGGCCGATACGAGAAACCCGTTGAGGGAGAGGGAACAACTGTGCGCACGACTGGCAGCCGCCTATTCACCAGTGAGTCCGTGACGGAAGGTCACCCGGACAAAATCTGTGATGCCATCAGCGATTCCATCCTCGACGCGTTGCTCGCGGCCGATCCGCGCAGCCGCGTGGCGGTGGAGACTTTGGTGACCACCGGTCAGGTGCACGTGGCCGGTGAGGTCAGCACCACCGCCTATGTGGACATCCCGACCATCGTTCGCGAAAAGATCCTGGAGATCGGATACGACTCCTCCGCAAAGGGTTTCGACGGCTCCTCCTGTGGCGTGAACGTCGCCATCGGCGCGCAGTCGCCGGATATCGCGCAGGGCGTGGACACCTCGCACGAGGCCCGCGTCGGCGGCGAGGACGATGCCATCGCACGCCAGGGTGCGGGCGATCAGGGTCTGATGTTCGGCTACGCCACCATCGAGACCCCGGAGCTCATGCCGCTGCCGATCTCGCTGGCGCACAAGCTTTCGCGTCGCCTGACCGAGGTCCGCAAGTCCGGCGTGCTGCCGTACCTGCGTCCGGACGGCAAGACCCAGGTCACCATCGAGTACGAGGGTGATATCCCCAAGCGGCTGGACACGGTCGTCATCTCGACCCAGCACGCCGCCGATATCGATCTCGACAATCTGCTCACCCCGGATATCCGCGAGAAGGTCGTCGACTCGGTGCTCGCCGAGCTCAAGCTGCCGAATCCGTTGGACACCTCCAATATTCGCCTGCTGGTCAACCCCACCGGCAAGTTCGTGCTCGGTGGTCCCATGGGTGACGCCGGCCTGACCGGTCGCAAGATCATCGTCGACACCTACGGCGGCATGGCCCGCCACGGCGGCGGCGCCTTCTCGGGCAAGGATCCGTCGAAGGTCGACCGCTCGGCCGCCTACGCCATGCGCTGGGTTGCCAAGAATGTCGTCGCCGCCGGTCTGTCCGAGCGGGTCGAGGTTCAGGTCGCCTACGCCATCGGCAAGGCTGCCCCCGTGGGCCTGTTCGTCGAGACCTTCGGCACCGAGCAGATCGCCCCGGAAAAGATCTCCGCCGCTATCGCCGAGGTCTTCGACCTGCGTCCGGGCGCCATCATTCGCGATCTGGACCTGCTGCGCCCGATCTACGCGCCCACCGCCGCGTACGGCCACTTCGGCCGCACCGACGTGGACCTGCCCTGGGAGCGCACCGACCGCGCGGAGAAGTTGCGCGCCGCCGCCGGGCTGTAATTGACACACACCGGACCAGCGGCGGGACGCCCCATCGCGCGGGTGCTCCCGCTGCTGGAACCGGCCCATCTCGACAGGGATTTCGACTACCTCGTTCCCCCCGAGCTGGATGAGATCGCCCAACCGGGCGTTCGCGTTCGAGTGCGATTCTCCGGCCGTCTCATCGACGGCTATATCCTCGAACGCCTCGAAAAGTCCGACCACACAGGCAGACTCGTGCGCCTGGACCGCGTCGTATCCAGCGAGCGCGTCCTCACCCCCGAAATCCTCCGCCTGGTCACCGCGGTCGCCGCTCGCTACGCGGGCACCCGCGCCGATGTCCTGCGCCTGGCGATCCCGCCGCGCCACGCGAAGATCGAGGCCGAGGGCGAGAACGGCTCCAAGAAGGCCACCAAAGCCGCCAAGGCGCGCAAGACCGCCGGAAAACGCGCATCGGATGCGGCGCCGGAGTCGGCGAACAATGAACCCGTCATGCTCGATGAGCCTGACCCGGAGGACGTTTCGCCGACGTTGGATGCGTCACATGCGCGGATTACGGACATTGCTGTCTCGGACGGACCGGCCGTCGGTGCGCCGCACCATTCGTACGGGCCGCGCGGTCGAGCCGAGCTGATCGCCGCTCCGTCGACAGGCGAGGGCTTCGGCGCAGCCCCCGCACAGGTTGCGGACTCCGATGACATCGCGGTGGCGTCCGCAGCGGCCGATGGGCACCCACTCTCCGAGACCGGAATCCACACCGGCACACGGGAGCCCGGCGCAGCCAGGAACGAGTTCAGCGACGCCGATGCCGCTGCCGACGATTTCGATGCGGGCCAGATCGGCCCAGGCGATCTCGATGCTGTCGAGGGTGCGGTCGGCGCAGAGGATATCGGTGCGACCGCAGGTGATTTCGGTGCGGTCGGGCGCGAGTTCGGCGTCGGCGACAAGGGGCTGGACGCGGGCGAGTCCGGCTCAGGTGACGGCGCTGGGGGCGAAAGTACCGGATCGGCGGGCAGGGCCGCCGAGAGCGACCCGGCACCGGATGAGGGTGCCGCGAAGTCGGTTACGGCGCAGGTGATCCCGGTGGACTACCCGGCGTGGTCCAGGTACGAACACGGTCGATCGTTTCTGGGTGCGCTGGCCGCCGGGCAGGGGCCGCGTGCGGCGTGGCAGGCATTGCCGGGGGAGGACTGGCCGCGCCGGCTTGCCGAGCTCGCGGCAGTGGTCGTGAAGAGTGGTCGCAGTGCTGTGCTGATGGTTCCCGATCAGCGGGATTTGGATCGGGTGCTGACCGAATGCACTGCGCTGGTGGGCGATTCGGCTGTCGGCTTGGCTGCGGGGCTGGGTCCTTCGGCGCGGTACCGGCGCTGGTTGGCGGCATTGCGGGGAACCGCGAGCATTGTGGTCGGTACTCGGGCCGCGGTCTTCACTCCCATGCAGGATCTCGGTCTCATCGCGATCTGGGATGACGGTGACGGCACCTACGCCGAACCTCGGTCGCCGTATCCGCATGCGCGGGAGGTGGCGATGCTGCGCGCGCACGAGACCGGCGCCGCCTTCGTCGCCGGTGGTTTCGCGCGCACCGCCGAGGTCCAGGCCATTGTCGAATCCGGTTGGGCCCATGACCTTCTCGCCGATCGCGGTGTCCTGCGCCAGGTGATGCCGCACATCAGTGCCCCGGGCGACAGCGATGCCGCACTGGAGCGCGATCCCATCGCGCGAGCCATTCGTATTCCCGGCGTCGCCTTCCTCGCCGCCCGCAAGGCACTGGCGGCGGGCCAGCCCGTGCTGGTCCAGGTACCCAGGCGCGGCTACATTCCCGCCCTGGCCTGCGCGAAATGCCGTACCCCCGCCCGCTGCCGGCACTGCAACGGCCCATTGGCCTTGCCGGACACGACATCATCCGACGCCTCGCGCGCCAACGCCGCCGAGGGAAGCGCCCAGGCGGCTCGTCAGCCCTTCGTGGATCGCGGTGTGGCGATGGGCGTGAGTGTGCCGCGTGGCGGTGCGGAGATGGCGCACAGTCCGGCGTGCCGGTGGTGCGGCATTACCGAGGCGGCATTCCGCTGTGGCGCTTGTGGTTCGCGCGCGCTGCGGGCGGTGGTGATCGGCGCGGTGCGAACGGCCGAGGAATTGGGGCGCGCGTTCCCCGGTGTGCCGGTGCGTGGTTCCGGTGGTGCGGCGGTACTGGATTCGGTGCCGGAGGGTCCGCAGGTGGTGGTGTCCACGATCGGGGCCGAGCCCGTGGTGCCCGGTGGATACGCGGTGGCGCTGCTGCTGGACGGCTGGGCTCTGCTGGGCCGGGCTGATCTGCGTGCAGCGGAGGATGCGTTGCGGCGGTGGATGTCCGCGGCGGCGCTGGTGCGGACCGGTGGTCAGGTGCTCGTGATGGCCGATCCCGCGATTTCGACGGTGCAGGCGCTGTTGCGGTGGGATCCGGTGGGGCATGCGCAATTCGAATTGGATGAGCGCACGCAGGTGCGGTTCCCACCGTCGGTGCGGCTGGCCGCGGTGGACGGCACCACCGATTCGATCGCCGAATTACTCACGGAGGCAAAGCTTCCCGATATGGTCGAGGTGCTCGGCCCGGTGCCGCTGCCGCCCGGTGCGCGTAAACCCTTCTCCTCGGGCGACAATCCCCCGGAAGTGGAGCGCATGATCCTGCGCGTCGATCGCGCGGCGGGCGCGGCGCTCGCGCGGGCACTGAGCGCGGCGCTCGCTGTGCGCAGTACCCACAAGTCGGATGCGCCGCTGCGCGTCCAGATCGACCCCGTCGATATCGGCTGATCGACCCCGTCGATATCGGCCGAGTGCGGCGGGTCCATTGTGATTCTTCACGACACTGTGAATTCCGCTGTGCCGCAGCAAAAGTCCTGTCGATAGTCGTATCAGTCGCCCGTGATCTCCTGGCGCGGCAGGGCGGCCAGGGTGCTCAGGGCATTGAGGAATCCCTGCCGGTCGGCCGCGGGCAGTCTGTCCAGCAACCGATTCTCCCGAGCCTGGATATCGGCCTGCGTCGCGTCCCGCAACCGCCGCCCCGCCGGAGTCAGGGTGAGCACCCGGGCTCGGCGGTCGGCGGGGTCCGGATCGCGTTCGATCAGGCCACGCTCCTGCAGATCGTCCAGCACCGCGATGATGCGGGTCTTGTCCGCGCCGATCTCCTGTGCGAGGACACCCTGTCCGCGTGCGGGCCCCTCGTGCAGGTGCAGCAGCACGACATACGCCCACATGCTCAGACCGTGCGCATCGAGGACCGGCTGCTCGGCCGCCATCAGTGCACGGGCGAGCGGCGCGAGCATCGCTGCCAGATCCGGGCGGTGTGTCGTCATGCGGACAAGATTATGCGGCCCTCCGGTGTGGTTGCTCGATGGTGTCGCCCGCGCGGGTGAGAACTTCGTCCGGATCGAAGTGCTCCGCCCGCCACGAGTCGACGCCGATGCCGACCCGCCCGCGCCAGGCTCGCACGATCTCGGTGTGCACGGGCCAGCGCACGAAGCGCCGCATATCCTGCTCCGACTCCCAGACCGAGATGGATCCACCGCGTCGCTCGGCGGGCCTGCCCCACAGCCAGAGTCCGACCGCGCCCTGCATGACCGGCCAGGTGCGGCCCAGTTCGAAGCCGGTTTCGTAGATCGTGCGGGCCTCCTCGTCCGATTCCGCCAGGAAGTCCGTCACGCTGACGAACACCTCCCCGGAAATGTCGTGGTGCGGGCCGGGATTCCACGGCATCAGGACGGTGCCTTCGGAGAAGGGTGCTGATTTAATACGCATGAACAGACGATAAGCGTAAGCGTACTAAATCTGCAATGGCCGATTTCCTCTTCAGCGGAAGGCGCCGATGACGTACCTCGCCCAGTCGGCGTAGCTGGTCGCCGGCCGGCCGAGCACGCGTTCGACATCAGGGCTCACCGTCTGCTCCTCCGGAGTCGGTTCGCCGAGGATCAGAAGTGTGTGATCCACAACGGATTCCGGCATGAACCGGAGCATGTTGGACCGGGCCTGGTCCGATGTCAGTTCGACAAATCGCAGCGGCTCGCCGAAGGCCGCCGCCACCGCCTCGGCCTGTTCGCGCGGCGTGATGACCGCCGGGCCGGTCAGTGTGTACACCTGCCCGTTGTGCCCGTCCTCCCTGAGTGCGGCCGCCACCACTGCGGCGATATCGAACGGCGCCACCACCGGCAGTCCGATATCGCCGAACGGCGCCGGGATCATCCGGCCGGTGCGCACCGGTTCGATCCAGGCGAAGGTATTGCTGGCGAACCCGCCGGGGCGCACCGCTGTCCACTTCAGATCCGAAGCCGCCAGGGCCTTTTCGAACGCGATCGTCCTGGCGTACGCCGGACTTTCGGGCCGCGTCACCGCGCCCTGCGACGACAGGAACACCACCCGCCGAATGCCCTGTGCGGCAACGGTGTCGAGCAGTTCCTCCGGATCCGGCCCGGTCACCAGCTGCTCGCCGGTAATGAGCAGGAACAGCGTATCCGCCCCGGTCACCGCCGTCGCGAGGCTATCGAGATCGCCCAAATCGCCGCGGCGATGCTCGACACCCTCCGGTAGATCCACCGGCTTCTCGCCCCGCGATACGGCGATGACCTTCTCGCCCGCTTCGGTGAGCAGTCGCACCACAACACTGCCGACATTGCCCGTTGCGCCGGTTACCACGATCATGTGTCTCACTCCTGAGTTAGTTGGCTGACTAAGAAGAACCGTAGACCATCTCTCGGCAGGTTGTCTATAGTTAGTTGTATGACTAACTCAGTGGCTCGCGGAGCGGGGAAGCGGGAGCGCCTGGCCGATGCGGCCGCCAAGGTATTCCACGAGCAGGGCGTGGAGAAAACGACCATCGCCGATATCGCGCGGGTCGCGGAGGTTCCCGTGGGGAACGTCTACTACTACTTCAAGACCAAGGATCAGCTGGTCCAGGCGGCGATCGGCGCGCATGCGCGCAGCCTGCACGAGATCCTCCCGGCGCTGGAGCAGCTGGAGGCCCCGGCCGAGCGTCTCGAGGCGCTGGTGCAGGGCTGGGTGGGGCAGCGTGATCTCGCCGCCCGATTCGGCTGTCCCTCCGGCACTCTCGCGACCGAGCTGGACAAGCGCGCCGACGGGCTCGACCGGGAAATGGCGGCGGTGATGGGGGAGCTGCTGACCTGGATCGAGCGGCAGTTCGCGGCCATGGGGCGCGCGGACGCCCGGGAGCTCGCGGTCGCCCTGCTGGCCTCGTATCAGGGAATCTCGCTGCTCACCAATACTTTCCGTGATCCGGACATGATGGCGGCGGAGGGTGCGCGACTACAGCGATGGATCGGCTCGCTGGCGTGAGCGCCGCTCAGCGATGTGCCGGCTGCGCCGCGCGCACACTCCAGCGGCCGTCCTCGCGCACGATTCGCACCGGGTGATCGAAAGCGGCACTGATGTATTCGGTGGTCACCACGTCATCGACGGTGCCGCTCACCAGCGCTTGCCCGTCGCGCAGCAGCATGGCGTGGGTGGTGCCCGGCGGCAGCTCCTCGAGGTGGTGCGTCACCAGCACCGAGGCCAGCTCCGGATGCGCGCGCTGCAGGATGTCGAGCCGTTCCAGAAGTTGTTCGCGCCCAGCGAGATCCAGGCCGGTCGCCGGTTCGTCGAGCAGCAGCAGGCGCGGATTGGGCATGAGCGCCCGGGCGATGAGCGCGCGCCCGCGCTGCCCCTGCGACAGGATCGGCCAGGGTGCGTCGTGGCGGTGCGAGAGCCCGAGCAGCTCGATCAGGCGCTCGGCCTCGGCGAACTGCTCGGCGGACGGCTGCCAGCGCGGCACCAGCTCGGCGGTATTGGTGATCCCGGTGAGCACGACCTCGTGCACCGTGAGCGGGCTGCGCGGCGCATGACGCGGGTCGACATGCCCGATGGCGGTGCGCAATTCGCGCATATCGACGCGACCGAGTCGTTTGCCGAGCACCTCGACCGTGCCCCGGGTGGGATGTTCGAAGGCCCCGAGCATGCGCAGCAGAGTCGTCTTGCCCGCACCGTTCGGCCCCAGCAGCGCCCAGTGCTCACCCGACCGTACCGTGAGTGAAACCGCTTGCAGGAGAGCGTTTCCGTCCCGCACGACATCGACCGCATCGACCTGGAGCACCGGGAAGTCGTTCATACGCCCACGATAGCAACTCCTCAGACAAGTTGAGGAGTGGTTTTGAGCACAGAAATAGCTGAAAATCTGCTGTGTAGTCTGGCGATATGGCGATCGAGGCGGTTCTCTTCGACTTCTCCGGCACGGTTTTCCGATTGGAGGACTCGGAACTCTGGGCGATAGATCTGACCGACGCGGACGGCAGGCCGCTCGATGCGCACGAGGTCGCCGCGATCATGCGCGCCATGACCGCGCCCGTGGAGCAGTTCGTCGATTTCGACGAGGCGGGTCAATACGCCTGGGACCGAAGGGATCTCGACCCCGCTCTGCATCGCATCGCCTATCTGCAGGTGCTCGAGCGCTCGGGCGTGCCCGAGGTGCCGGCGAAACAGCTCTACGAGCGCATGCTCGACTGGCAGGCGTGGTCGCCCTATCCCGATGCCGGCGAGGTTTTCCAGGCGCTGCAGGAACGTGGTGTGCCGGTGGCCGTGGTCAGCAATATCGCCTGGGACATCCGCCCGGCGTTCACCAGCCGCGGCTGGGATCGATATATCGGCGATTTCGCCCTCTCCTTCGAAATCGGCGCCATGAAGCCCGATCCGCGCATCTTCGAATCCGCGCTCGCGGCGCTCGGCGTGGCGGCCGAGAACGCTCTGATGATCGGCGACAGTGTCGAGGCGGACGGCGGCGCCACGGCTCTCGGCTGTGAGTTCGCCCTGGTCGAGCCGATTTCCACCGCGGATCGCCGGACCGCCCTGCGGGACATTCTCCTCGAGCGTGGACTGATCTCCGTACCTTCCTAAAGATCCCGACTGGCAAGTTTGTGTCCCAAGACACACTTGCTCTCGATAGTTTGTCGATATATCGTCGATAACGTCAAGTACAACGACGAACCTTTAGGAGCACACCATGGAAAACATGGAGAACTTTGACAACAGGGGCCGCGGGCCCTGGCGGCGACTGCGCTCGGAAGAGCAGCAGGGCCCCGAACATCCGCGGATGCGACGTGGTGGCGGCGGCCCGTTCGGTGAACGTGGTCCCCGCGGCGAGCACGGCCCGCACCGGCACGGCCACGGTCGTGGCTTCGGCCCGGACTTCGGTCCCGGCGGCTTCGGCCCGGGCGGCTTCAGCGCCGGACCCCTCGGCCGTGGACGTGGTCGCGGTGGACGCGGACGTCGTGGCGATGTGCGCGCGGCCATCCTCCTGCTACTGGAGGACCGGCCCATGCACGGCTACGAGCTGATCCAGCAGATCCGCGAGCGCAGCCAGGACGTCTGGCGTCCCAGCCCGGGTTCCATCTACCCCGCGCTGGCACAGCTCGAGGACGAGGGTCTGGTCATTATCGAGAAGGTGGCCGGTCGTAAGACCGCCAAGCTCACCGAGGCCGGCACCGCCTACCTCGAGGAGAATCGCGCCGATCTGGGCGATCCCTGGCAGGACGTCAAGGACGGCGTCGGCGATCAGGCACTCGATCTGCGTGGTCTGATCGGTCAGCTGATGGGTGCGGTCGCACAGGTCGCTTCGGTCGGCACACCCGATCAGGCAGCCAAGGCGGCCGAGATTCTCACCGAGGCCCGCCGGTCGCTCTACCGGATCCTCGCCGAAGACGACACACCCGAAAAGTAGTGGGTGCGCAACACCGCGACTTGGTGTGCGTTGTGACTCTTCACAAGAGATCATTCCTCTATGGGAATTCGGTCGAGTCGGATGCGAAAGCCGCTGTTGCGCAGCGTCGCACCGGTCGGGGTCATGATGCTGGGGATTATCGCGGGTGTCGGCGCGACACCGTGGGAAACCGGGGTGGCCGCGGCCGCGCCCGCGCTACGGCCGATCGAGGTGCCCAGCCAAGCCGGGCCGCCGCAGACCGAACATCTGGCAGCGGCCCGGTATCTCAAAGAACATCCGGACGCGGCGCCGGCGGGGTCGAATGACTTCGGCTGCAAGCCGAATGCCGACCACCCGCGTCCGATCGTGCTCGCGCACGGCACCGACTCCTCGGCCTATTCCGACTGGTCGGCGCTGAGTCCCGTGCTCGCACAGGCCGGTTTCTGCGTTTTCGCGCTGAACTACGGCGGCAAGGTCGGCGGTGACAGCTTCGGCACCGAGGACGTCTGGGAAAGTTCCGCGCAGATCGGCGATTTCGTCGATCAGGTGCTCGCCGCCACCGGAGCCGCACAGGTCGATATGGTCGGATTCTCGCAGGGCGCCAGCGTCACTCGCTACTACATCAACAAACTGGGTGGTGCGCCCAAGGTCGGCCAGTGGGTCGGCATGGCCTCGCCCAGTTACGGCGGCATCATGTACGGGCTCGTGCCGGTGGCCGATAGAGCCCCGGTGCTCTACGAGGTCGTGCAGCAGGCCACCTCGCTCGCCGCGATCCAGCAGGCGGCCGGCTCGCCCTTCATCAAGGATCTCAATGCGGGCGGTGACACCGTCCCCGGTGTGCGATACACGACAATCGGCAGCCGCGTGGACGAGATGATCCAGCCGTTCGCCAATATCGCGCTACACGGGGAGGGCGCCACCAATCTGGTGCTGCAGGATATGTGCTCGACCGATCTGACCGGGCACTTCCACATGGTCTACGACCCGTATGTGCAGCAGATGGTGCTCAATGTCCTCGATCCCGCGCATGCCGTGCAGCCCACCTGCACCGCCGTCGCGCTGGGCACCGGCATCAGCGATGTGGTGCTGGCCGCACATTCGTAAGCCGCCTCAGCCCGGTGCGTGGCGTGGCGGCTTCGTCTTATCCGTAAAATGAGACGACCGCATTCATTCGCACCGGGAGTTGCCCGTGACCATCCAGCCTGTCCGCCTGTTCGGCGATCCGATCCTGCGCGCTCGCGCGGCGGAGGTCGAGACGTTCGATCCCCAGGTGCGCCAGCTGGTGACCGACCTCGTCGACACCATGTACGAAAGCGGGGGCGTCGGCATGGCGGCCCCGCAGATCGGGGTCGGGTTACGTGTGTTCGTCTACGACACCGGGGATGCCCAGGGACATTTGATCAACCCGGTGTTCGAGGTGGTCGGTGAGCAGACGCAGACCGGGCCCGAAGGCTGCCTGTCCATCCCCGGCGTGCGGGAGGACGTCGTGCGCGCGCATACGCTGATCGCGCGCGGTGTCGATATGGACGGAACCCCGGTCGAATTCCGCGCCGAGGGCCTGCTGGCCCGGTGCGTGCAGCATGAGACCGACCACTTGGACGGTGTGCTGTTCCTGCAGCGGCTGGCGCCCGAGGTTCGCAAGGAAGCGATGCGCACACTGCGTGAATCGTCCTGGTTCTCCCGGGGGATCACCGTGCTGCCCGCATCGGAAATCGGTGGGGGCCGTCGCGCCCGGGAACGGAGCAATTGATGCGCCTGGTTTTTGCCGGCACCCCCGAACCGGCGGTGCCGTCGCTGCGCCGGCTCATCGAATCCGCGAACCACGAGGTGGTGGCCGTGGTGACCCGTCCCGATGCGGTCGCCGGGCGTGGCCGCAAGGTCACCCGCTCACCCATCGGGCTGCTCGCGGACGAGCACGGCATTCCGGTGTTCACCCCGAAGCGGCCGTCGGAGCCCGAATTCATCGAGCAGCTGACCGAATTGGCGCCGGACTGCTGTCCGGTGGTCGCCTACGGCGCGCTGCTG
Source organism: Nocardia sp. NBC_01327 (assembly GCF_035958815.1). Lineage (NCBI taxonomy): Bacteria > Bacillati > Actinomycetota > Actinomycetes > Mycobacteriales > Nocardiaceae > Nocardia > Nocardia sp. NBC_01327. The sequence continues at coordinate 3,867,964 of NZ_CP108383.1, forward strand.
CCCGAGCGGGTGCTCGAGATTCCGCGGCACGGCTGGATCAATCTGCACTTCTCGCTGCTGCCCGCCTGGCGCGGCGCGGCGCCGGTGCAGGCGGCCGTTCTCGCCGGTGACGAGATCACCGGCGCCTCCACCTTCCTCATCGAGAAGGGCCTCGACACCGGTCCGGTCTTCGGCACCGTGACCGAGGTCGTGCGCGCCACCGATACCTCCGGCATCCTGCTCGAGCGCCTTGCCGAAAGCGGTGCGCACCTGCTGGAATCCACCCTCGACGGGGTGGAAGCCGGTGCCCTGCACGCGGTTCCGCAACCACTGGAGGGCATTTCGTACGCCTCCAAGGTGGAGGCGGAAGCGGGTCACATCCGCTGGGATGAGCCCGCCCTGGCCATCTCTCGCCGAATCCGCGCGGTCACCCCGAATCCGGGCGCGTGGACGGAGGTCGACGGTAAACGTCTCAAGCTCGGCCCGATCGAGATGGTGGAGGAGACCCTCCCCGAACGCGAGATCGAGGTCCGCAAGTCGGGCGTCTTCATCGGCACCGCCACCACAGCCGTCCGCCTCATCGAGGTGCAACCCCAAGGAAAACGCATGATGCCAGCCCTAGACTGGGCCCGCGGCGCCCGCCTCCAGCCCGGCGCGGTGGTCGAATGACCCGCCCCGATCGGGGAGAGGGCACCGGCGACGACCGCCGAGACAAGCCCGCCACCGGGCAGTCCCGCGGCCCGCGCAAAGACACCGCGCGCACCGCGAACGACCGCTCCCGCACCAACACCGGAGCCCGTCCCGCCACCGGCGACCGCCGCCGCGGCGACGCTGACTCCGGCCGCCCGCGTAAGAGCGCGGACAGCGGCGACTCGCGCACCAGTGCCGGGCGCCCCGCCACCGGCGACCGCCGCGACGCCAAGCCCGCCGCCAAGCCCGCCGCCAAACTGCCGCGCCGCGACTGGCGCCCGAAGCCGGACACCGCCCGCGCGGCAAACACGGACTCCCGCAAGACCACCGGCGAGCGTGGCCGCAGCGACTCCGAATCGCGCCCGGCCCACACCGGCAGTAGCGGTGCGTCCACTGCCGCGGGCCGCAGTGCCGCCGCGCGCGGACCTCGGACCAGCGCCGTTCGCGGGGCCGCCGACGACAGTCGTGGTGACCGCGAACACTCTGCGACGCAGGGTGATCAGCACCGCCGGACTGAGCCGACGGGTTCCGCTGCGCCACGCGCCGATCGGAGCACTTCCGCTGCCGGTCAGCGATCCTCTGATCGGGACCATTCCGGGCTTGCTCACAATGACTCCGCTCGCAGCGGCGAGGCACGCGCCGTAGGCAAGGGTGGCCCACGGTCCGCGGCGGGTGGCCAGCGCAAATCAGCTGCGGCGCAAGGGAATCAGCAGCAGTTCGACGCTGCCCGTGGCGCTGGAACTCAGAGTGCGGGTGGTGCCGGCGCGCAGTCGAGTGGGAGTGATCGCCGGGGCGGTGAGCGGGAATCGGCTGGGGCGCAGGCGGATCAGCGTCGGAGCTCCGGTGTGGTCAGTCGCGGCAAGGACACTCGGGGGCGGGTTGCGGCCAAGGGTGACTCGAAGCGGACCACTGCTGCCGGTAAGCACGGGGATCGCGGGGATCGGGGTGCGGAGGCCGCGCAGGGGTTGGATCCGGTGCGTGTTGTCGCGCGGGATGTATTGCGGGCGGTGCGGGAGCGGGACGCCTATGCGAATCTTGTGCTGCCGGGGCTGCTTCGGGAGCGGAAGATCAGTGGGCGGGATGCGGCGCTGGCCACGGAGTTGACCTATGGGTCGGCGCGGTCGCTGGGGTTGCTCGATGCGGTGATCGCGGCGGGGGCGGGGCGGCCGGTCGATGAGATCGACGGGCCGCTGCTGGATGCCCTGCGGTTGGGCGCGTATCAATTGCTGCGGACTCGCATCGGGGCGCATGCCGCGGTGGATACCTCGGTGGCGCTGGTGCGGGCCGAATTCGGTATCGGGCGAGCCGGTTTCGTGAATGCGGTGCTGCGGCGGGTGGCGGAGCGGTCGGCCGAGCAGTGGGTCGAGGCGCTGGCGCCGAAGGATCCGCTGGGGCAGATGGCCTTCGAGTTCGCGCATCCGGTGTGGATCGCGCAGGCGTTCGCGGATGCGCTGGGCGAGCGGGCCGGTGAGCTGCGTGAGGTGCTCGCGGCCGATGATGCCCGTCCGATCGTGCATCTGGTGGCGCGTCCCGGCGAAATGAGCGCCGAGGAGCTGGCCCTGGTGACCGGCGGCGAGGAAGGGCGCTGGTCGCCGTACGCCGTGTATCTGGACAGTGGTGATCCGGGCAAACTGGAACCGGTCCGCGACGGCCTGGCCGGTGTGCAGGACGAGGGCAGTCAGCTTGTCGCCCTGGCCCTTACGCGTGCACCCCTCGAGGGCCCGGACGGCGGCCGCTGGCTGGACCTGTGCGCCGGACCGGGTGGCAAGGCCGCGCTGCTGGGTGCGATCGCCGATATCGACGGCTTCCGCATCGATGCGGTGGAGCCCGCCGAACATCGCGCCGAACTGGTCCGCCAGTCGACCCGCGGCATGCCGGTCGATATTCACATCGCCGACGGTCGCGACAGCGGTCTGGCTCCGGGGTACGACCGCGTTCTGGTCGATGCCCCCTGCACGGGCCTGGGCGCGCTGCGCCGTCGCCCGGAGGCGCGCTGGCGTCGTCAGCCGTCCGATGTGGGCGACCTGGTGAAGTTGCAGCGTGAATTGCTCTCCGCCGCATGGGATTTGGTGCGCCCCGGTGGCGTGGTCGTGTACTCGACCTGCTCCCCGCATCTGGCGGAGACGGTATCGGTGGTGTCCGATATGGTCCGCCGCACCGGCGCGGAGCAGCTCGATTCCCGCGAACTGCTGCCCGGCGTCCCCGATCTCGGTGACGGTCCCGCCGCACAGCTGTGGCCGCACCGGCACGGCACCGACGCCATGTTCGTCGCCGCCCTGCGCAAGCCACTCGCGTAACGCGGTATAGGCCCTCGCGTAAAGCGGCACAGGACCGAATGAGGTCCGCACCCGATCGGTGCGGACCTCACCTGTCAGGGCGTCGGCCGCCAGGACACCCACACGCCCGCGCGCGGCGCCTGGCGGCAGTGGATGGCCATCCACTGCGGTCGCGCGCCGGCGTCCGATCCGCGATCGGTGCGGCCGAGCATGCAGGTGCCGTCGGCATCGGGCACCAATTCGACTGTCTCACCGTTGATCTGGAGAAACCGCTGCGGTGATCCGCCACCGCGCACCACCACGGAGCTGATGGACAGGTCGGCAATGTGGAAACAGCACCACCACTGCGCGTCGGCTCGAATCCGCTGCACCGTGCGCGATACCGAGACCGACTGCCGCAGCTGCGCCAGCGCCCGGAATTTGTCGGCGGGCGTGAAATCGCCGGCGTCCTCGGAACCCGGGCAGAGCACCGCGGACGTGTCGTCCGGATACCGATAGCCGGGATCCACCTCACCGCGCCAGCGCATTTCGGCCATCCGCGTGGTGATCGGCAGTCCGTGCCACTCCTCATCGCACCAGGGATGCGGGCAGCGCGGAAAATCCGGATCGCCGTAGTCGTAACCGGTGTGCGGTTCCCCGTCGGCCAGCTGCTCACTCACGAGCTGGTCGATCTGGTTCACAATGTGCTGATCGCGGTGCTGCGTCATGTGTCCCGCCCGATTGCGGTACGTGCCGAGAGACGTTGATCGTCGCACCGGTGCGAGTGCCTGGCAAGCCCATAACGGGCGGGGCCGCCGAACTATTCGCGTGTCGTCTGCTCCCGCAGGCGGGCAAGGGTTTTCGCCAGAATCCGGGAGACGTGCATCTGTGAGATCCCCATCTGCTGGGCGATCTGCGTCTGCGTCATGGATTCGAAGAACCGCATGGTGAGAATGCGCCGCTCCCGCTCGGGCAGTCCGGCCAGCAGCGGCCGGATCGCCACGTACTCCTCGACCCGATCGAACTGCGATTCCTCCTCGCCGAGGGTGTCCAGCAGCGAGGCCTCGGTATCGCGGCCGACGGACACCGCGTCGATCGAGGCGGGCTGGTAGGCGTTCCCGGCGATGACGGCCTGGGTCACCTCGTCCGCGTCGATGCCCAGCTGGGCGGCGATCTCCTTGGCGGTGGGGGAGCGGCCCAGCTGCTGCGAGAGCGCGTCGATGGCCGAGCCGATGCGTAGATGAGTCTCCTTGACCCGCCGCGGAACTCGCATGGCCCAGGTGTTGTCGCGGAAGTACCGGCGGACCTCGCCCATGATGGTCGGCACCGCGAAGGACAGGAAGTTGGAGCCCCGGCTGACATCGAACCGATCCACCGCGTGCACCAGGCCCACGCGCGCCACCTGGGTGAGATCGTCGAACGGCTCGCCGCGTCCGGAGAATTTGCGAGCGATGTGGTCCGCCAGCGGGATACAGCGGTTGATCAGCTCACCGCGCAGCGCGGTGCGCCGCGGAGATGTCGGATCGGTGCCCGCCAGCTGCTCGAACAGGGCCGACACATCGTCGTATCCGGAGCCGCTGCGCGCGACCTCCTCGGCGAGTTCCTCGGCTTCCTCGGCATCGACGGTCTCGTCGGCGGCGTCCTCGGATTCGGCGGCTGCCTCGTTCTCGGGGGCCGTGCCGTTCTCGGGTGTCTCGGCGGCAGTGCTGTTTTCGGGCGAGCCGGGCTGCGTTTCTTCGGGGGATACGAACACGATGTCCTCGTCGGCCACTACGCCTTCCCCCGGACCCGCCGGAACTCAACCGTCGTCGGGTATCCGGAGATTGCGGAGTCGAACTCACCCTGTGCGGCGGTGACCTCATCGGAGAGGGTGCGCAGCACATGCCAGCCGAAGCTGCGCTGATCCGGCAGCCCCTCGGCCTTGGCCACACCGCTGACCCGTACCACCAAATCCGTATCGCCCACAGTGAACACACACTGCAGCGTCGTACCGGGTACGGCCAGCGCGATGACGGTGGAGGCCGCCTCGTCGACGGCGAGGCGGATATCGGCGACTTCGTCGAGGGTGAATTCGCTGAGCAACACCAGGGTTTCGGCGAGTCCGCGCACGATGGGCAACTGGGAGACGGAGGCGGCAACACCGATCTCGACCGGTGTGGCCCGCAGCCCTTGCTCCGCCGAAATGTTGATCACCTGCACTAGGCTACCCATTCCTTCGCGCGGCAATCAGCGCATTCGCCGCGATCGCCGGCTCGTGCGTAGCTCGCGACCGTACCGAGACCGGGCATTGCCGCTCTCGTCCATCGGTGGCCTCGGTACCGAGACCGGGCATTGCCGCTCTCGTCCATCGGTGGCCTCGGTATCGTCGATCGAGCGGCGGCGGTCCCGTTAGACTGCCGCGTGTGTGCACTCCTTCCTCCCCCTTCGCGCGGCCCGCGCCCATGATCGCGCCGTCCATCCTGTCCGCCGATTTCGCGCGACTCGGTGACGAGGTGAAGGCCATCGAGGGCGCCGACTGGGTGCACGTGGATGTCATGGACAACCACTTCGTCCCGAACCTGACCCTGGGTCTGCCGGTGGTGGAAAGTCTGTTGCGGGTCACCGACATTCCGCTGGACTGCCACCTCATGATCGACAATCCCGAGCGCTGGGCGCCGGGCTATGCGGAGGCGGGCGCGTACAACGTCACCTTCCATGCCGAGGCCACCGACAATCCGATCGCCGTGGCGCGCGATATCCGCGCGGCGGGTGCGAAGGCAGGGCTGTCGGTCAAGCCCGGCACCCCGATCGAGCCGTACCTGGAGATCCTGCGCGAGTTCGACACCCTGCTGGTCATGAGTGTCGAGCCCGGCTTCGGCGGGCAGTCCTTCATTGCCGAGGTGCTCGACAAGGCGCGCACGGTGCGCCGCCTGGTCGATGCGGGTGAGCTGCGCCTGGTGGTGGAGATCGACGGCGGCATCAATATGAACACCATCGAGCAGGCCGCCGAGGCCGGTATCGATTGCTTTGTCGCCGGTTCCGCCGTGTACGGCACCGCCGACCCCGCTGCCACCGTGGAAGCCCTGCGGCAGCGGGTCATCGCGGTGGAAGCCTCAGCGGCGAAGTAGCGCCTCGACCACCGATTCCATCGGCGGCACCGAGCTGACCGTCTCCGGCGGCTGAATCCAGGTGCGGTATCCCGTCCGTTCGTCATCGGCGGACGGGAGCACGACCTGGGCGCCCGCGCAGGCGACGGTGGCGTAGGCCCGGAACAGCGCGGCGGCGACCGAGGCGCCGAGGGTGTCCGGCCGGACCGGACCGGTGATGAAGGTCCAGCGCCGTGCGCGCGGGTGGTGGACGACCGGCCCGGCCAGATCGGCCTGCGCGAGTCGCTTTTGCACTCTTTCGCCTAGATCGGCGGGCATTGTGATGGCTCCGTAACGGCTGCCTATCTCGAGTAATATGTGTCGTGACGTCGGATCGATCGATGCCGGCAGATGAAATTCGCGCCGGTACTGTACGCAGCGAACTTCGAGCGTGGTATCGAGAAGCGTGGTCACGCTGCACTCCCAATTGTGTTGTAGTCCACCTGGATCCGACCCGCGAGGGACGGACTGCTCGCGGAGAAGTTGAACGGTAGGAATCAGCTGCATAACAATATTGCGTCCATTTCCGCCGATGCGCAAGATTCTGGTGTGAGCGAGTCGTGAATTGGGTAGGGCGGATTGATTGCGCCCCGGTGGACAATTCGCAGAACTGGGAAATTCCGAATTTTCAATTGGATATCCTGCCCAATTCGGCGAATTCGCCCACTCCAGGTCGGCTTCTACCCTCCCGCGGCGTCCAGCGGTACCGAACCCACCAGTGAAGTAGGCCGCATGTCGTCTACGACCCGGCGTCGTTAGGCTGGTGGTGGACCCGCGCCCATCGGGAATACCGCCGGTGGTCCGGGCTGTTGGCGCAAGCGGAGGGCCCGGTACGTGGCCCTAGGTGACAGGGAGAGGCAGGGCATGTTCACAGGCATCGTCGAGGAGCTGGGCGAGATCGTCGCCACAGAGCAACTGGCCGATGCGGCCCGCCTCACCATTCGCGGCCCGCTGGTGACCTCCGATGCCGGACACGGTGATTCGATCGCGGTCAACGGCGTCTGCCTGACCGTGGTGGACCAGCAGGTCGCCGGCGACGTCTTCACCGTGGATGTCATGGCCGAGACGCTCGACCGCTCCAGCATCGGCGGCCTCGCGGTCGGTTCCAGGGTGAATCTGGAACGCGCCGCCGCCGTCAGCAGCCGCCTCGGCGGTCATATCGTGCAGGGCCATGTGGACGGCACCGGCACCGTGCTCTCGCGCACCCCCTCGGAGAACTGGGAGGTGGTGCGAATCTCGCTGCCCGACAGCATCGCCCGCTACGTCGTCGAGAAGGGCTCCATCACCGTCGACGGCATTTCGCTGACCGTCTCCGGTCTCGGCCTCGCCGCTGAGGCGGCGGCCGACGGCAGCAAGGACTGGTTCGAGGTATCGCTGATCCCCACCACGCGTGCGCTCACCACGCTCGGGTCCGCGCCCGCCGGTACGACCGTGAACCTGGAGGTGGATGTGATCGCCAAGTACGTCGAGCGACTCGTCCAGCGCGGATGACTACAGCGCTGATGACCACAGTGACGCCGGAGGCGTCGCAAATTGGACGCTGGCTTACTGTAGGTAGGCACCTAATTCGAGATGGAGCACAACAGACGTGACCAGGTTCGACACCATCGAGCGCGCAGTCGCCGACATCGCAGCCGGTAAGGCCGTTGTCGTCGTCGACGACGAGAGCCGGGAGAACGAGGGCGACCTCATCTTCGCAGCGGAGAAGGCGACACCCGAGCTGGTGGCCTTCATGATCCGCTACACCTCCGGCTACATCTGTGTGCCGCTCACCGGCGAGGACTGCGACCGCCTGGGCCTGCCGCCGATGTACGCGGTCAATCAGGACAAGCACGGCACCGCCTACACCGTCTCCGTGGATGCCCGCGAGAACATCTCCACCGGTATCTCGGCCGCCGATCGCGCCACCACTATGCGGGTGCTCGCCGATCGCGCCTCCAAGTCCGATGATCTGACCCGTCCGGGGCATGTGGTCCCGTTGCGCGCCAAGGACGGTGGCGTGCTGCGCCGCGCCGGGCACACCGAGGCCGCCGTGGATCTGGCGCGCATGGCCGGGCTCAGCCCCGCCGGCGTCATCTGCGAGATCGTCAGCCAGAAGAACGAAGGCGATATGGCGCGCACCGAGGAGCTGCGCGTCTTCGCCGACGAACACGATCTGGCGCTCATCTGCATCGCCGACATGATCTCCTGGCGGCGTAAGAACGAAAAGCATGTCCGCCGCGTCGCCGAGGCCCGCATCCCCACCGAGTTCGGTGACTTCAAGGCCATCGGCTACGAGAGCGAATACGACGATTCCGAGCATGTCGCGCTGGTCCTGGGCGATATCGTCGGCGCCGACGGCAAGGGTGAGGACGTGCTGGTGCGCGTGCACTCCGAATGCCTGACCGGTGATGTGTTCGGCTCGCTGCGCTGCGATTGCGGTCCGCAGCTGAATGCCGCGCTGAAGCTGGTCTCCGATGAGGGCCGCGGCGTGGTGCTGTACATGCGCGGGCACGAGGGCCGCGGCATCGGCCTCATGCACAAGCTGCAGGCCTACCAGGTGCAGGACGAGCAGCAGCTCGACACCTACGACGCCAATATCGCCATCGGCCAGCCCGCCGATGCGCGCGACTACGGCACCGGCGCACAGATTCTGGTGGATCTGGGCATCACCTCCATGCGGCTGCTGACCAATAATCCGGATAAGCGCGCGGGCATCGAGGGCTACGGTCTGAGCATTACCGAGCGGGTGCAGATGCCGGTTCGCGCCAATTCGCACAACCTGCACTACCTGCGCACCAAGCGGGATCGTATGGGTCACGATCTGGTCGGCCTGGACGATCTGGATCTCGGCGAAACCGCGAACTGAACCGATGATCGAGAAGGGCGGAAACCGATGAGCGGCACGGGCGTACCCACGTTCGAGCTCGCCGATGCCAAGGACCTCAAACTTGGCATTGTCGCGTCGCGCTGGCACACCACCATCTGCGACGCCCTGGTGGCGAACGCGGAGAAGACGGCGCGTGAGGCCGGGGTCGGCGATATCACCGTGGTCCGCGTGGCGGGCGCCATGGAGCTGCCGGTGGTGGCGCAGGCGCTGGCCCGCACGCATGATGCGGTGGTCGCGCTGGGCGTCGTGATCCGTGGTGGCACACCGCATTTCGAGTACGTATGCGATTCGGTCACCGCCGGTCTCACCCGGGTGTCGCTGGATGAGGGCACCCCGGTCACCAATGGCGTGCTCACCGTCAATACCGAGCAGGAGGCCCTCGACCGCGCGGGTCTGCCCGGTTCGGTGGAGAACAAGGGGGAGCAGGCCTCGGCCGCTGCCCTGGATGCCGCGCTGACCCTGCGCGACCTGCGTCAGACCGTCTAGTCATGCCTGTCGTCCGGATCTGGAAACGGGATGGCGGGGCGGAGGAACCGCGCCGCACGCCCGATACGTCCGCGGCGTCCGCCCAATCGAAGGCCGGTGAATCCGAAGTGTCTGGCGCCGAAGTGTCCGGGGTGCAATCGAAGTCGACTCCCGAAGGCGAGGAGACCGACGGCCCCGCGCCATCCGGTGCGCAGTGGGATCTCGAGGTGCGGCCGCAGCACGCGATCATGACCTCCCGGATCATCGCGGCGGTGCTGTTTCTGGCGTTCGCCGTGGGCGGCATCTTCATGCGGACGGGTTCGACCGGTGTGAATTTCCGGCTGGCCGATCAGCTGGCGCTCATCCTGTTCGGCCTGCTGCTGGCGGGTTCGGTGCTGATGCTCACCCGGCCCCGGGTGCGCGTCGGCAAACAGGGTGTCGTCGTCCGGAACATCCTCGGCGACAATGAGTTCGGCTGGCAGGATATTCGCGGCATTTCATTCGCGGACAAGAAGTCCTGGGCGCGACTGGAATTGGTGCACGATGAATACGTGCCCATGATGGCCATCCGCACCAACGACAAGTTGCGTGCGGCCGCCGCCATGGATCGCTTTCGCGAGCTGGGCGCCAAATACACCGCGGGCAATCCCGCCTGAAGTACCGGCATCACACTGCCGCTGACAAACTCGCTGCCCATCACCTGAGAGGTGATGGGCAGCAGTGCTTTCCGGCTTCGGTGTGAATTTCCCGCTCTAGTGCGTATCCCCGAGGACAATGCCCTCGCGGCGCGGATCCGCGCCGCCGGTCCAGCCGTTTCCGTCCCGGACCAGTGCGGACAGGCCGCTGGATTGCGGGTCCACCGAAACCTGATGACCCAGCTGGCGTAATCGCTGTACGAGCGGGTCGTGATCGCCGTGATCGCCGGCATCGATCGCCGGATGCTCACCGCCCACGCCCGTCACCGGGGAGTTGGCCGCCCCGAAGTCCACCATCGACACCGCCTGTTGCGGATCCAGACCCCAATCCAGCAGGGCCACCAGTGTTTTCACCACGAACTGGATGATGACCCCGCCGCCGGGCGAGCCGGTGACATAGGTGAGCGGCCCGCGCGAACCGTCGGCGGCGCGATCGAAGACCAGCGTCGGGGCCATCGAACTGCGCGGCCGCTTGCCCGGATCGATGCGATTGGCAACGGGCACACCGGCTTTGTCCAGCGGTTCCGCCGAGAAGTCGGTCAGCTGATTGTTCAGCACAATGCCGTCCACCATATGGAAGGCGCCGAACGCGGATTCCACCGTGGTGGTCATGGATGCGGCATTGCCGTACTTGTCAATGATCGAGATATGGCTGGTGCCGTGCTCGGGTTGCTGCGGACCGCTGCCGAGCGGCACCGGTCCGAAGTCACCGGGCTGTGCGGTGCCCATGCTGTGGTTCGGGTCGATGAGGCTCGCGCGCTGCTTCAGGTAGTCCGGATTCAGCAGCGCCTGCGGCGAATTGCCCGGCAGCGGAATGAAATCCGAGTCGGCGACGTACTTGTCGCGATCGGCATAGGCCAGACGCTCGGCCTCGGAGATGAGATGCACGGCCGCGGCCGTCGGCTTGCCGCCATTGCGGGCTGTATCGCTATCGCCGGTGGCATCGGTCGGCTTCATGGCGGACAGGTCGAAGTTCGACAGGATGCCCAGGGTGGCCTCGACGGCCAGACCGCCCGAGGACGGATTCGGCATACCGCAGATCTCGTGCGTGCGATACGGCGAGCACACCACCGTGCGCTTCTTCGCCTGGTACGCAGCAAGATCCGCGAGTGAGGTCAGTCCCGGCGTGCGCCCGCCCGAGCTGGTGGCGATGGCGTCGACGATATCGGCGGCCACCGCTCCCTTGTAGAAGGCGTCGGGGCCGTCGGTGGCTATCGCCGAGAGGACCTTGCCGATGGCCGGGTTGGTCAGTGTGGTCCCGGCGGGCTTGGCGGTCCCGTCGGCCCGCAGGAAGTAATGGCGCGAGTTCTCGTCCCGTGCGAGATCGGCAGCGGAGTCGGCGATTTGACTCGCCATGCGCGGCCCGATCACGAACCCCTGATCGGCCATGGAAATGGCCGGGGCGAACAGGTCGCGCCAAGGTTGCCTGCCATGGTCGTTGTGTTCGAGTTCGAGCAGCCGCAGGACGCCCGGAGTGCCGATGGACCGTCCGCTGGCCCGCGCGGTGGGTTGCGGTGTGGTGCGGTCGGTATCGCTGATCCAGCGCAGATAGTCCTGCGTGGCGGCCTGCGGCGCGGTTTCGCGGCCGTCATAGGCGTCGATCTGCTTGGTCGTCGCGTCGTAGTAGAGCAGGAACGCGCCGCCGCCGATTCCGGTGGCCTGCGGCTCCACCAGACCGAGCACGGTCTGCGCCACGATGAGCGCGTCCGCGGCCGTCCCGCCGTCGCGCAATACCGCGCAAGCCGCCTCGGTCGCCACGGGATTGGCGGTGGAGACGGCGAAGGTATTGGTGTGCACCGGTTTCATCCCGGTGCGATAGCCCGTCGCGATCTCGGGGTTCAGACTCAGATTTGTGCTGGTGGGGCCGCTGCCCGTGGCCGCGCTGAGCGGCGTGCCGTTGGGCGAGCTGGTACAGGCCGCCTGCGGTGCGCCCGAATCGGACGAGCAGGCGGTGGCCAGGCCGAGCAGCAGTAGCAGGGCGGCGCCGGCGCCGCTCCAGGTATGCCTTCGCATGCGCCTCATGAAGGGACCTTAACGCCGGGGCTCGGTGCGAACCGGGGTTTGAACCCCCCACACTGGGAATGCTCTGTCGGGTGAACAGGTACATTCCCAGCTCGGAGCGGCGATGCGGCTCGCAGCTGATCGCAAGGTACTCTCGGACGGCCCAATACACGATTGCGGAGGGTTAACCGGCGTATGACCGAGATCCGGACACAGGCCACAAACCTCACTGCCGAGGACAGCGGCTATCACAAGGCCCTCAAGCCACGGCAGTTGCAGATGATCGCCATCGGTGGCGCCATCGGAACCGGACTTTTCCTCGGTGCGGGCGGACGCCTGCACACCGCGGGACCGACGCTGTTCCTGGTCTATCTGATCTGTGGCGTCTTCGTCTTCTTCATTCTGCGGGCACTGGGGGAGCTGGTTCTGCATCGCCCGTCCTCGGGCTCGTTCGTCTCCTATGCACGCGAGTTCTTCGGGGAGAAGGCAGCTTTCGTCGCGGGGTGGATGTACTTCCTGAACTGGTCCATGACCGGCATTGTCGATACCACCGCTGTCGCAACGTATCTGCACTACTGGGGACCGTTCCAGCCTGTCGCGCAATGGATTCTGGCCCTGGGCGCGCTGATCATCGTGCTGGGCATCAACCTGGCGTCGGTGAAGTGGTTCGGCGAGATGGAATTCTGGGCCGCCATGATCAAGGTGCTCGCGCTGGTCACCTTCCTGGTGGTGGGCACCGTCTTCCTGGCCGGCCGCTTCCAGGTCGAGGGCCACAGCACCGGATTGCGCATGGTGAGCGATGCCGGCGGGTGGTTCCCCACCGGCATCCTGCCGCTGATCACGGTCACCTCGGGCGTGGTGTTCGCCTATGCCGCAGTCGAAATGGTCGGCATCGCCGCGGGTGAGACCGAGAACCCCGAGAAGATCATGCCGCGCGCCATCAATTCGGTGATCGTGCGTATCGCGCTGTTCTACTGCGGTTCGGTGATCCTGCTGGCGCTGCTGCTGCCCTACACCGCGTACAAGTCGGGGGAGAGCCCGTTCGTCACCTTCTTCGGCAAACTCGGTGTCGCGCACATGGGTTCGATCATGAACTTCGTGGTGCTCACCGCGGCGCTCTCGAGTCTGAACGCCGGTCTCTACTCGACCGGGCGCATTCTGCGCTCGATGGCGATGAACGGCAGTGCGCCCAAGTTCACCGCGCGCATGTCCGGCGCCGGTGTGCCCTACGGCGGCATCCTGCTCACCAGCGCCATCGCGCTGTGCGGTGTGGGGCTCAATTACGTTGTCCCCGACGAGGCTTTCGAGATCGTGCTGAATGTGGCCTCGCTGGGCATTCTGGCCTCGTGGGCCACCATTGTGGCCTGCCAGTTGAAGCTGTGGTGGTGGTGGAAGCAGGGCACCGCGGAGCGTCCGGCGTTCCGCATGTTCGGCGCCCCCTATACGGGCATCGCGACCCTGGTGTTCCTTTTCGCCGTGCTGGTGCTCATGGCCTTCGATCATCCGGTCGGCACCTGGACCGTGGGCAGCCTCGTACTCCTCGTGCCCGCCTTGATGATCGGGTGGAAGTTCGCCAAACCGCGGGTGCTGGCCATTGCCGAGGAGCGGGCCGGCTACACCGGCGAGTTCCCGGTGCTGCCGCCGATTCCGATGGACGACAAGTAGTTTCCGGCTTTCGGCGGTAAACTGAGATTTACTGATTCACCTGCACCGACAGCGGCCGCACACGGAAATCGTGTGCGGCCGTTATGTGTTCGAGATCACTGTTTGCGCTGCGTGCTATGCGCTGTGGCCATGGTCATAACTTCGCGAACTCGATTGTCCAGCACCGAAACATTTGGTTAGCGTCTGGTTCTGTGCGTTCGCAGGGGGCGCACAACCAGGGGTTACTCGATGAGGAGTGCTGTGAGTTCGCATTCGGCTGTGGTCGATGAGGTGGAAATCTCGCCGGCCCATGCGGGGAACGGTGTTCCTGTCACGATTTTCGATAGATGTCTCGGTGTGGTCCGGAATTTTCGTCGTAATAGTTCCGAGATCGCCCTGCCCGTGAAGGTGCGGGAAACGCAGTACGCCGCGCTGGCCACAACGGGATTCGCGTTCATGCAGGGCCTGCTGGCGATTCCGGACGGCGTGGACGGTGTGCTGGGGAGCACCGGGCATTTCCTCGCCGCCTGGCTGACCGGCGGTGTGGCACTGCTTTTCGGGCTGCGCGCACCGTGGGTGTGGGTAGCCGCGCTGGGATTGGCCAGCATGCAGGCATTTTTCGGCGTGTTCACGCTGGTATCGACTGAAATGCCCACCGGGGTAAGCCCGTTCGGCGTGCTCATCGGCGTCATGGCCTCCGGCATCGTGCTCGCGCTGCTGCTGCGCCGCGACTGCTACAACTGGTTCGTAGCCGCCTGAGCGTCGGTTGCCGCCCGCGCACAGCTTGGGCGGCAACCGATCTCGCTACTTCAGGGTGCGGCCCAGGGCCCGGCCCGCGGCGCGGCCGGAGAAGATGCAGCCGCCCAGGAACGTGCCCTCCAGGGCGTTGTAGCCGTGTACGCCGCCGCCGCCGAAGCCGGCGACCTCACCGGCCGCGTACAGGCCCTCGAAGGCGGTGCCGTCCGGGCGCATCACCTGCGAGTCGAGGTTGGTCTGCAAGCCGCCCAGGGTCTTTCGGGTCAGGATATTGAGCCGGACCGCGATGAGCGGGCCGTGCGCCGGATCCAGGATCTTGTGCGGGGTGGCGACGCGGCCCAGCTTGTCACCGAGATAGCGCCGCGCATTGCCGATGGCCATGAGCTGGCCGTCCTTGCTGAACTTGTGCTCGGTATCGCGGTCGCGGGCGACCACCTGGCGCTCGATATCGGCGAAGTCCAGATGCGGCCCGCGCGCGATCTTGTTCATGCCCGCAACAAGATCCGTGAGATTGTCGGCCACCACGAAGTCGACGCCGTGCTTCTTGAACGCCTCTACCGGGCCCGGCGCACCCTTGGCGACCCGGCTCTTGAGCGTGAGTTTCAGGTCCTTGCCGGTGATATCGGGGTTCTGCTCCGATCCGGAGAGCGCGAACTCCTTCTCGATGATCGACTGATCGAGGATGAACCACGAGTAGTCGTAGCCGGTGGACAGGATCTGCTTCATGGTGGCGTTGGTGTCGAAACCCGGGAAACACGGTGCGGGCATGCGCTTTCCATTGGCGTCGAACCACAGTGAGGACGGCCCCGGAATGATGCGGATAGCGTGATCGGGCCAGACCGGGTTCCAGTTGTGGATGCCTTCGGTGTAGTGCCACATGCGATCCCGGTTCACGATGCGCCCGCCGGCGGCCTCGGTGATGCCGAGCATGCGCCCGTCCACATGGGCGGGTACACCCGAAATCATATGCTCCGGGCAGGGTCCCAGCCGATCCGTCGGCCAGTTGGCGCGAATGAGATCGTGATTGTGCCCGATGCCGCCCGAGGTGACGATGACCGCCTGGGCGGCAATCTCGAACTCGCTCACGATATTCCGGGACGAGGCCACGCCGCGTTCGGCATCGGAGGGTTCGAGCACACTGCCGCGCACGCCGGTCACGACCTCCCCGGTGACCACGAGTTCGTCGACGCGGTGCCGGAAGGCGAATCCGACCTGCCCGCGCTTCTCGGCCGCGAGCACCGGCTCCAGGAATACCCGCACCACCTCCGGCCCGGTGCCCCAGGTGAGGTGGAAGCGCGGTACGGAATTGCCGTGGCCGTCGGCGAACTCACCGCCGCGTTCGGCCCACCCGACCAGCGGCGTCACCCGCAGCCCGAGGTCGTACAGGTACTGCCGTTTCTCCCCGGCGGCGAATTCGACATAGGCCCTGGCCCACTGGCGACCCCAGTGGTCCTCGTCCTCGCGGTCGAAGCCGGCCGAGCCGAGCCAGTCCTGCATGGCCAGCTCGAGGGAATCCTTCACCCCCAGTCGCCGCTGTTCGGGACTGTCCACGAAGAACAGGCCGCCCAGCGACCAGAACGCCTGCCCGCCCAGGTTGGCGCGGTTCTCCTGATCCACCACCAGTACCCGGCGACCCGCCTTGACCAGTTCGTGCGTGGCGACGAGACCGGCCAGACCGGCGCCGACGACGATGACATCCGGGTTCTCGATCATGCCCATTCCCTAGGGTTGTAGAAACTCGATACACGACTGTATCGAACTTGTCTGTCGGTCGGACATGGCATGGTCTGAGTGTGCCGATTTCCTCAAGCGGGATCCCGACCCTGACCGTCGCTGCGGCGCGTCGCACCGCCCTGGCCGCCCAGGGGTTCGCCGCGGCCCGGCCCAGCGCTCCCGCGACGCGGCGGACGGTGTGGAAAGCGCTGGAGAGCACGAAGCTATTGCAGCTCGATTCGGTGTCCGCGGTGGTGCGGGCGCACTACGCGCCGGTGTTCAGCCGGATCGGCGCCTACGACACCGCACTGCTGGACGAGGCCGCCTGGAGCGATACCGCGCGCCGTCCGCGCAAGCTCGTCGAATACTGGGCGCACGAGGCGGCGCTGATTCCGGTGCAGGATTGGGCGCTCATGCGCTGGCGCATGGTGGAGTACCGGCACGGGCGCTGGAACGGTATGCGGCAAGTGACACAGCGCAATCCGGGGCTCGCCGATGATGTCAAGGGTGTGCTGAAGGAGTTCGGCGCGAGCACCGCGGGGGAGATCGAGCGCCATCTGGAACTGGATCGTCCACGGTCCAAGGATCATTGGGGCTGGAACTACAGCGATACCAAGGTGGTGTGCGAGGCGCTGTTCGCGGCGGGGGAGGTCTCCGCACCCAAACGCGTTGGCTTCCAACGGCATTACGATCTGTCCGAGCGCGTCATTCCGCCCGAGGTGTACGCGCGCGAGATCGACGAGGCCGACGCCGTCCGGGAACTGGTCCGCAGGGCCGCGGCCGCGCACGGCATCGGCACCGAAACCGATCTGCGCGACTACTACCGGCTGAACCGCCGTCAGACCGAACCCGCCATCGCGGATCTGCTCGACGCGGGTGAGCTCACCCAGGTCGCCGTGGCGGGCTGGGACAAACCGGCCTATCTGCACACCGAAGCGCGCACCCCGCGCGGTATCACCGGGGCGGCGCTGCTGTGCCCCTTCGATCCGCTGATCTTCTTCCGCGCCCGCACCGAGCGCCTCTTCGATTTCCACTACCGCATCGAGATCTACACGCCGGAACACAAACGCGTGCACGGCTATTACGTCTTCCCGTTCCTGCTCGACGGTGAACTGGTCGGCCGGGTCGACCTACGCGCGGACCGCAATACCGGGGTGCTGCGGGTGCCCGGCGCCTTCGCCGAACCCGGCCACAACAATGCCCGGGTGGTGGCGGAACTTGCTGGGGCGCTGCGGGAAATGGCCGATTGGCTCGCGCTGGACACCTTCGAGGTGGGGGAGCGCGGCGATCTCGCGCCCGCGCTGAGGCGCGAGCTGAGCTCGCGCCTGCGCGTCTAACCGGGATGCTTCGTCAGAACGGGCCGTCGGTGTAGGCGTTGAGCACAATGCCCTTGCGGCCGTCGCCGGTGCACTCGATGGTCATGGGCATGAGCGGGCGCGGCGAGTCGCCCACGATGTAGGTCGGGGCCTGCTGGCCGTTGCCGACCTGCCGCGTGCCCAGGCACTGCACCACGGCGGCATACCAGTGGCCGTCGGCGGGACAGGTGTAGGTCGCGGTATCCAGCGTCCGGTCGATGCGGCACGCCTCCTCGGCCTGCGAGGCCGGGGTGGCAATGGTGACCAGGGCCGCGGCTCCGAGACCCAGGGCCGAGCCGACCGCGAGCGATCGGCGGTAAGGACGGTTCATCTTCAACTCTCTCCTTGTGCGTGGATAGATCGTCCGATGACAGTGCGGCCCCCATAGTGGCCTCATATGCCGCTCCGACGTGGGAGTACACGCGCACGGACCGGTGGTGTCTACGCGATGCGCAGCTGCCGCGGCGCGGCGGCCGCCGGCCCGGCGCACTCCAGCGGGATCGATGTGTGCACCAGGTAGTCCCCGGACACGAAGGTCGAGGCATCCTCCGATTCCGCGGCGGCCGGCATGGACACGGCCACCAGCGCGGCGGCCGCCATGGTCACTGCGGCTCCGATCGCAAGCCACCGGCGGCGAAGGCGAAGGCGGATCATGTCAGTGCTCCCTTCTGTCGGCTGATCTTGTCGATACCTTCGTCACCGCGCGGCTCCCGGATGCGGTCCCCGGCGCGCCGCCGATCCCGGCCGTGTCGCAAGGAGATTCCCATCGCGTGGCGCCGGAGTGAGCCGGTGCTGCCGGGCTGTCGGAGGGGCTGGTTAACCTGTGGGCGTGGCAGATCCCGCGACGTACCGGCCCGCGCCGGGGACGATTCCCGTTGAACCCGGTGTGTACAAGTTCCGTGATGTGCACAGCCGGGTCATCTACGTCGGTAAGGCGAAAAGTCTGCGCAGCAGGCTGAACTCGTATTTCGCGGATGTGTACTCGCTGCACCCGCGTACGCGCCAGATGGTGACCACGGCGGCCAGCGTGGAGTGGACCGTGGTGTCCACCGAGGTGGAGGCGCTGCAGCTCGAGTACAACTGGATCAAGGAGTTCGATCCGCGCTTCAATGTGCGGTACCGCGACGACAAGTCGTATCCGGTGCTGGCGGTGAGCCTCAATGAGGAGTACCCGCGAGTGTTCGTCTACCGGGGCGCCCGCAAGAAGGGCGTCCGGTACTTCGGGCCGTACGCGCATGCCTGGGCGATTCGCGAGACGCTGGATCTGCTGCTGCGGGTGTTCCCGGTGCGCACCTGCTCCGCGGGAGTCTTCAAGCGGCACAACCAGATCGGCCGCCCCTGCCTGCTCGGGTACATCGACAAGTGTTCCGCCCCGTGCGTCGGCCGGGTGAATGCCGACGAGCATCGGCAGATCGTCGAGGACTTCTGCGATTTCCTCTCCGGCAAGACCGACCGGTTGGTCAAGGAGCTGGAGCGGAAGATGCATTCCGCCTCCGAGGAACTCGAATTCGAGACCGCCGCCCGGCTGCGCGACGATGTGCAGGCACTGCGCCGGGCACTCGAGAAGCAGGCCGTGGTGCTGGGCACCGGCACCGATGCCGATGTGGTCGAGTTCGCCATCGACGAACTGGAAGTCGCGGTGCAGATCTTCCACGTCCGCGACGGCCGGGTCCGCGGTCAGCGCGGCTGGGTGGTCGATAAATCCGGTGACGCCATCGACGAGATCGACTCCGGCGGCGAGCTGCCGGTCCTGGTCGAACAGTTCCTGACCCAGTTCTACGGTGAGCAGTCCACCCTCGCCGCGCAGGCCGGTGACGAACAGCCCGGTACCGTGGTGCCGCGCGAGGTGCTGGTGCCCGCGCTGCCCCGCGATGCCGAGCAGGTGCAGCAGTGGCTGACCGGGATCCGCGGCTCGGCCGTGCAGCTGCGGGTGCCGCAGCGCGGTGACAAGAAGGCCCTCGCCGAGACCGTGCAGCGCAATGCGCAGGAATCGCTGCAACAGCACAAGCTAAGGCGCGCAGGCGATCTCACCGCTCGCTCGGCGGCGCTGCAGGGCATTCAGGACGCCCTCGATCTGGACAGCGCACCACTGCGCATCGAATGCGTCGACATCAGCCATGTGCAGGGCACCGATGTGGTGGCCTCGCTGGTGGTGTTCGAGGACGGTCTGGCGCGCAAGTCCGAGTATCGGCACTACGCCATCAAGGAGGCCGCCGGCGACGGCCGCTCCGACGATGTGGCCAGCATTGCCGAGGTGACCCGGCGGCGCTTCGGCAAGCTGCGCCGCGATCTGGACGCGGCGGAGGCCGCCGATCTGGCCGCGCTCGAATCCGGTTCGGACCCAATGGAATCGGGCCTTCCGGGCATAGACCCGAAGACGGGCAAACCACGCCGCTTTGCCTATCCGCCCAACCTCTACGTGGTCGACGGCGGCGCGCCGCAGGTGAATGCCGCCGCCGAGGTCCTCGATGAACTCGGCATCACCGATGTCGCGGTCATCGGCCTGGCCAAGCGCCTGGAGGAGGTCTGGGTGCCCAATGAGCCGGATCCGGTGATCATGCCCCGCACCAGCGAATCGCTCTACCTGCTGCAACGCGTGCGTGATGAGGCGCACCGCTTCGCCATCACCTTCCACCGGAGCAAACGCTCCCGGCGCATGACCGCTTCGGCGCTGGACGCCGTCCCCGGTCTGGGCGCGGCCCGCAAGACCGCTCTGGTCACGCACTTCGGGTCCGTCGCGAAGCTGAAGGAGGCTACGGTGGAGCAGATCACCGAGGTCCCGGGCATCGGGGTGGCCACGGCGAAGGCGGTGCTGGCCGCTTTGCGCCCGGAGTAGGCCACATTCGGCGCTCGCGCGACACGCCGATGGCATGTTGCGCGACACGCCGTCTGTGCAGGTGGAGCGACAGAATTACAGCTGTGTCTCTCCTCGTGCGTGCGCCTGCGATGTTTTGGGTTATCGGTGCAGGATGATCGAGGGAACCCCAGACACGAACCCGGTAGGACATGACGCGCGTCGAAGCCAGTAGTAAGAACCTCGGTCAGCCACAACAGGTCGAGGTGGTCATCGTCACCGGTTTGTCCGGGGCGGGTCGTGGTACCGCTGCCAAGGTGCTCGAAGATCTCGGCTATTACGTTGCCGACAATCTGCCGCCCGAGTTGATCGGCCGCATGGTCGAACTCGGGGACAGTGCCGACCCGCCGATTCGCAAGCTCGCCATGGTGATGGATGTGCGCAGCCGCTTCTTCACCGGAAATCTTTCGGCGGTCACCGAACAACTGCGTTCCGCGGGCGTGCGCACCCGCATTCTTTTCCTGGAGGCCTCCGACGATGTCCTGATTCGTCGATACGGGTTCGCGCGGCGGCGTCATCCGCTGCAGAGCGAGAGTGCCGACGGCACGCTGACCGCGGGCATCACCGCGGAACGCCGCCGTCTGGACTCGGTGAAGACCGCGGCCGATCTCGTGATCGACACCACCGCACTATCGATTCACCAACTGCACCGAAAGCTGGAAGAGGCGTATGGCGGCGACGCCAAGACCGCCTTGCAATTAACAATCCAATCGTTCGGTTTTAAGTACGGAGTACCACTGGACGCCGATATGGTGTTGGATTTGCGTTTCCTGCCCAATCCGCATTGGGTCCCGGAACTCCGCGAACAGACCGGACAGGATGCCGCGGTCAGTGAGTATGTGCTGTCGCGTCCGGGGGCCCAGGACTATCTGGGTACCGGTCGCCACCTCATCGACCTCACCACCGAGGGCTACCGCCAAGAGGGGAAGCGATACATGACCGTGGCAGTGGGCTGCACGGGCGGTAAACACCGCAGTGTGGCAATAGCGGAGGCACTGGGTGAACTACTCGGCGCCGGCGCGAACCCCGGATCGGGGGACGTGATCCGCGTGGTCCATCGGGATTTGGGGCGAGAATGACTGCGCGCGAAACGAATCGGCATGCCAACCCCGCGATCGTGGCGCTGGGTGGCGGACACGGTCTGTACGCGACGCTGACCGCGGTGCGCCGGCTGACCCGCAAGATCACGGCGGTGGTGACGGTCGCCGATGACGGTGGTTCCTCCGGGCGACTGCGTTCCGAACTCGGCATGTTGCCGCCCGGCGACCTGCGCATGGCGCTGGCGGCCCTGGCCGAGGAGTCCGACGGCATCTGGGCGCGCACCCTGCAGCACCGCTTCGGCGGTACCGGAGCACTGGCCGGGCATTCGGTCGGCAATCTGATTCTGGCGGGCTTGACAGAGGAATTGGGCGATCCGGTGGCCGCGCTCGACGAGGCCGGGAAGATCCTCCGCATCACCGGCCGAGTGCTGCCGATGTCACCGATCGCTCTGACCATCGAAGCGGATGTGGCGGGGCTCGAGGGCGACCCCCGGGTGAGCCGTTGTATCCGGGGTCAGGTCGCGGTCGCGACCACCCCGGGCAAGGTCCGCCGGGTGCGCCTGATTCCGTCCGATCCGCCCGCCTGCACGGAGGCTACCTCGGCAATCGAGCATGCGGACGTGGTGGTGCTCGGGCCCGGCAGCTGGTTCACGAGTGTCATCCCGCATGTGCTCGTGCCCGATTTGCACGAAGCTCTGCTGCATACGCGTGCCCGGAAAGTGCTGGTGCTCAACCTCGCTGCGGAACCGGGCGAAACGGCCGGATTCTCCGCGGAACGGCACCTACATGTATTGTCCCAGCACGCACCGGATTTCACGGTGGACCATGTTTTGGTCGATTCAGGATCCGTACCCGAGGGTAGGGAACGCGAACATGTAGCAAGAGCTGCCGAACAGCTGCGAGCACGAGTAACCTTCGCTGATGTTGCCGAGGCCGGGACAGACCGGCACCACCCCGGAAAGCTTGCCGCCGCACTGGATCAGGTGATCCGGCAACCTCGGCCGGAATCAGCAGGTCTTCGAGTCGAAGGACGGCATATGGGCCAACATGTGCGCACCGGGTTGGGTGGAAAGGAGCGCGTCTCGTGGCGATGACAGCGGAAGTGAAGGACGAGCTGAGCCGGCTCACCATTTCACAGGTGAGCTCGCGCAAGGCGGAACTGTCCGCGCTACTGCGGTTCGCCGGTGGATTGCACATCGTCGGTGGTCGAGTGATCGTGGAAGCCGAAGTGGACATGGGTTCCATTGCGCGGCGCCTGCGTCGGGAGATCTTCGAGCTGTACGGCTACGGCTCCGATGTGCATGTCCTAGGCGCCGGCGGGCTCCGGAAAACCTCCCGGTACGTCGTACGGGTATCCAAGGAAGGCGAGGCGCTGGCGCGCCAGACCGGTTTGCTCGATGTGCGCGGTCGTCCCGTGCGGGGTCTGCCCGCACAGGTGGTCGGCGGCAGCATCGGTGATGCCGAAGCCGCTTGGCGCGGAGCGTTTCTCGCGCACGGCTCGCTCACCGAACCGGGCCGGTCTTCCGCGCTGGAGGTGAGTTGCCCCGGTCCGGAAGCCGCGCTCGCGCTTGTCGGCGCGGCCCGGCGCATGGGCATCTCGGCCAAAGCGCGCGAAGTACGCGGAACGGACCGCGTAGTCGTACGCGATGGTGAGGCCATCGGCGCCCTGCTCACCCGCATGGGTGCGCAGGACACCAGGCTCACGTGGGAGGAGCGGCGCATGCGCCGCGAGGTCCGCGCCACCGCGAACCGTCTCGCGAATTTCGATGACGCCAATCTGCGTCGTTCGGCTCGGGCCGCGGTAGCCGCCGCAGCCCGCGTGGAGCGCGCACTGGAAATACTGGCCGACGATGTGCCCGATCATTTGGCCGCCGCCGGCAAGTTGCGCGTCCTGCACCGTCAGGCGTCACTGGAGGAGCTCGGCCAGCTGGCCGAGCCGCCGATGACGAAAGACGCTGTGGCAGGCCGCATTCGACGCCTGCTCTCGATGGCGGACCGGCGCGCAAAGGAATTGGGCGTACCGGACACCGAATCCGCCGTCACCGCGGAGCTGCTCGAAGAGGCGTGACCTGAACCAAGGCACCGCAACCCCCATGGGTTGCGGTGCCTTGGTGTAACTGGAAGCAAACCGACCGTCTCCGCCCCCACATCGGGCAGGGGTGTGTCTGTGACGTTTCCGTTACGGGTTTAGGGTGAGACAACAAGGGAAACGATCCGCTTGATAGCTGAGGAGCGATAACGTGACTGTCCGGGTAGGTATCAACGGCTTCGGTCGTATCGGACGCAACTTCTTCAGGGCCGTCGAAGCGCAGAAGGCGCTCGGCACCACTGACATCGAAATCGTCGCGGTCAACGACCTCACCGATACGAAGACGTTGGCGACCCTGCTGAAGTACGACTCCATCCTCGGCCGGCTGCCGCAGGACGTCTCGGTCGACGGCGACTACATCGTGGTGGGCGAGCAGCGCATCAAGGCGCTGGCCCTGCGTGAGGGTCCGGCGGCGCTGCCGTGGGGCGAGCTGGGCGTCGACGTGGTCGTCGAGTCGACCGGCATCTTCACCGATGCGACCAAGGCGAAGGGCCACATCGCGGCCGGCGCCAAGAAGGTCATCATCTCCGCGCCCGCCAAGGGCGAGGACATCACCATCGTGATGGGTGTCAATGATGACAAGTACGACGGCTCGCAGAACATCATCTCGAACGCCTCGTGCACCACGAACTGCCTGGGCCCGATTGCCAAGGTGCTCAACGACTCCTTCGGCATCGAGCGTGGTCTGATGACCACCATCCACGCGTACACCCAGGATCAGAACCTGCAGGACGCGCCGCACGCCGATCTGCGTCGCGCCCGCGCCGCCGCGCTGAACATCGTGCCCACCGGCACCGGTGCCGCCAAGGCCATCGGCCTGGTGCTCCCGGAGCTGCTCGGCAAGCTGAACGGTTATGCGCTGCGCGTGCCGGTCCCGACCGGTTCGCTCACCGACCTCACCGTGGATCTGGCCAAGACCGCGTCGGTCGATGAGATCAATGCCGCCATGAAGGCTGCCGCGGACGGCCCGATGAAGGGCATCCTGAAGTACAACACCGATCCGATCGTCTCTTCCGACATCGTGACCGACCCGCACTCCTCGATCTACGACGCGCCGCTGACCGTTGTCATCGACAACCAGGTCAAGGTCGCCTCGTGGTACGACAACGAGTGGGGCTACTCCAATCGCCTGGCCGACCTCATCGGTCTCGTCGGTAAGTCCCTGTAAGCGTATGGCGATCAAGACACTCCAGGATCTGCTGAACGAGGGTGTCGAGGGCCGGGGCGTACTTGTGCGCTCCGACCTGAACGTTCCCCTCGACAACGGCGTCATCACCGACCCGGGCCGCATCATCGCCTCGGCGCCGACCATCAGGGCGCTGGCCGAGGCCGGCGCGAAGGTGGTTGTCACCGCGCATCTGGGTCGCCCGAAGGGTGAGCCGGACCCGAAGCTTTCGCTCGCTCCCGTAGCCGCGCGTCTCGCCGAGGAACTGGGCCGCAATGTCCAGCTCGCCGGTGATGTGGTGGGTCAGGACGCGCTCGCGCGGTCCGAGGGCCTCACCGACGGTGATGTGCTGCTGCTGGAGAACATTCGCTTCGATCCGCGTGAGACCAGCAAGGACGATGCGCAGCGGGCCAAGCTGGCCGCGGCGCTGGTCGAGCTGGTCGGCGATGACGGCGCGTTCGTCTCCGACGGTTTCGGTGTGGTGCACCGCAAGCAGGCGTCGGTCTACGACGTGGCGAAGTTGCTGCCGCACTACGCTGGTGGGCTCGTCGCGGCCGAGACCGAGGTGCTGAAGAAGCTCACCGAGCAGTCCGAGCGGCCGTACGCGGTGGTGCTGGGCGGTTCCAAGGTCTCCGACAAGCTGGCGGTCATCGAGGCGCTCGCGCCGAAGGTCGACACGCTGGTCATCGGCGGCGGCATGTGCTTCACCTTCCTTGCGGCGCAGGGTCTTTCGGTCGGCGGCTCGCTGCTGCAGGCCGAGATGATCGACACCTGCAAGGATCTGCTCGACAAGTACGCCGACGTGATCCATCTGCCGCGCGACATCGTGGTGGCGGACAAGTTCGCGGCGGATGCCGAGTCGAAGGTGGTGCCCGCCAACGAGATTCCGGACGGCTGGATGGGTCTGGACATCGGCCCCGAGTCGACGGCTCGCTTCGGCGCGCTGCTGACCGAGGCGAAGACGGTGTTCTGGAACGGGCCCATGGGCGTGTTCGAGTTCGAGCAGTTCGCCGCCGGTACCCGCGGTGTTGCCGAGGCGATCGTGGTCGCCACCGGCAAGGGCGCGTTCACGGTGGTCGGCGGCGGCGATTCGGCCGCGGCCGTGCGCTCGCTGGGTCTGCCGGACGACGGGTTCTCGCACATCTCCACCGGTGGCGGCGCGTCGCTGGAATACCTGGAGGGTAAAGAACTCCCGGGCATCGCTGTGCTTGAAGAAGACACAGTGGAGGACTGAACCATGGCACGTAAGCCTTTGATCGCCGGCAACTGGAAGATGAACCTCAATCACCTCGAGGCCATCTCCCTGGTGCAGAAGATCGCGTTCGCCCTGCCCGAGAAGTACTTCGCGAAGGTCGATGTCACGGTGATCCCGCCGTTCACCGATCTGCGCAGCGTGCAGACCCTCATCGAGGGCGACCGCCTCCTGCTCACCTATGGCGCGCAGGATGTTTCGACCCACGACGAGGGCGCCTACACCGGCGAGATCAGCGGTTCCATGCTGGCCAAGCTGGGGTGCAGCTACGTGGTGGTCGGCCACTCCGAGCGTCGCCAGTACCACTTGGAAAGCGACGCAACGGTTCTGGAGAAGACCAAGCAGGCGCTGAAGTTCGGCATCACGCCGATCGTCTGCATCGGTGAGGGTCTCG
Organism: Nocardia sp. NBC_01327; assembly: GCF_035958815.1. NCBI lineage: Bacteria > Bacillati > Actinomycetota > Actinomycetes > Mycobacteriales > Nocardiaceae > Nocardia > Nocardia sp. NBC_01327. Next base: position 3,894,305 of record NZ_CP108383.1, read on the forward strand.
GCGTCCGTGAGTCCAAGACCCACGTCGCCTACAACCTCGAACAGCTCCGCGGCTCCCTCAAGGGCCTGACCGCCGAGGAGATCTCCAAGGTCGTCATCGCCTACGAGCCCGTCTGGGCCATCGGCACCGGTAAGGTCGCCACCCCCGCCAACGCCCAGGAAGTCTGCGGCGCCATCCGCAAGGAACTCGCCGACCTGGCGAATCCCGAAGTGGCAGCAGGCGTCCGCGTCCTCTACGGCGGCTCCGTCAACGCCAAGAACGTAGGCGAACTGATCGGTCAAACCGATATCGACGGCGCCCTCGTCGGCGGCGCCTCCCTGAAGGGCGACGAATTCGCCACCCTCTCAGCCATCGCCGCCGGCGGCCCCCTCCCGTAACACTCTCCACCCCGAAAGGGCCGGACATCCACTCGGATGTCCGGCCCTTTCGCATCGTCCCGCGCAACACCGCCGGGCGGCGTACCGTCGAATCTGTGTCCAGTGACCGGAATCCGCTTGTCTCGTTGCCATTTGCGATCGTGCGCGAGGGATATGACCGGGATCAGGTTCTGAATTACTTCGATCGGTGCAATGCGGAACTGCGGTTTGTGGCGGCAGATCGTGATGCTGCGGCTGCGGAGGTGACGAGCTTGGCGGAGCGGCTGCGGGATGTGCAGGCTGCGCTGGAGTCTGTGGTGGGGGAGCGGGACAGGGCGGTTGCTCAGGTACGGGAGTTGACCGCGCGGCTCGGGGGGAACGAGGCGGGTCCCGGCACCGAGCAGTGAAGTTCGGCCGGATGACAATTACGTATAACTGGGTGCCTGTCGATATCGGCTGGAAGGCCATTGCGGCTGTGCGAACCCAGCTCGCTTGCCGCCGCGATCAGGGCTGGGGGTCGGTGGGCTGAGCCAGTTGGGCGTTCATGGCGGCGCGCAGGTCGGTGACGAAGTCTTCGAATTGGCGGAGTTGGTCGGGGGAGTATTTGTCGATGGCGGCTTCTACGCGTTTGCCGAGGGGGGTGAAGAATTCGTCGGCGAGGGTTTGGACGTGGGAGCTGCTGCGGAGGGTGATGATGCGGCGGTCGTCGTGTTCGCGGGTGCGGACGATGTGGCCGGCCTGTTCGAGGCGGTTCAGCAGGGCGGTGGTTGCGCTGTTGGACAGGGCGATTCGTTCGCTGAGCCGGGCGGGGGAGAGGGTGGTGCCGCGTTCCTCGGCGGTGAGGATTTCGATGAGGGCCTCGGCGTCGGTGGCGTGCAGGCCCAGCCAGGCGGCGAAGCGGCGGCTGAACTCGCGGTAGTTCGCACCGTAGGCGCGCAGGCCGTCGAGCAGGCGCTGCTGCTGCGCGCGGGGATCTGATACGGGCTGGTCCATCCGTCTCTGTCCGCCTTCCTCATATCGGCCCGGCGCCGACTGCTCTGTTTGACAACCTATCGTCCTCCAATCTACTTTGCTCATGGAATAGTTCCACCATGGAAGTATTGGAGAGAACAAGTGAGCGAGGCGTCATCCGTCCGCCGTTGGCTCGGCTTGATCGCCATCGCCCTCGGCGTGGCCTTGATCGTGGTCGACACCACGATCGTGAATGTGATCATCCCGTCGATCATCGAGGACCTGCATACGGGTTCGACTGAGGCGCAATGGATTCAGGAGTCCTACGCGATCGTCTTCGCGGCGCTGCTACTGCTGGTCGGCCGCATTGCCGACATTGTCGGCGCACGCCGAATCTTCGTCGCCGGTGTGATCGTCTTCGGAGTGACCAGCATTCTGGCGGGCCTGGCGCCCGGCGGCGGCCTGCTTGTCCTGGCCCGATTCCTGCAGGGCGCCGGCGCCGCCATGATCCTGCCGACCTCGCTGGCACTGCTGAATGCCAACTTCACCGGCAAAGCCCGTGGTCAAGCGTTCGCCGTCTGGGGTTCCACCATCGGTGCGGCCGCCGCGCTCGGCCCGCTGCTCGGCGGCTGGCTCGCCGAGCACGTCTCCTGGCGCTGGGCCTTCGGCATCAATGTGCCGCTGGCCGTGCTGATCGTGATAGGCGTGCTGGCCTGCCTCACACCCTCGCCGCGCGTGCCCAGCCGCATCGATGTGCCCGGATCGATCCTGTCGGTGCTCGGCCTGGGACTGCTCGCCTTCGGATTGGTGGAGGGCCGCACCTACGGCTGGATCGGCACCAATCATCCCCTGGATATCGGCGGATTCACCTGGGCGAGTGGACCTTCCCCGGTTCTGGTCGCACTTGTCCTGAGCGCTGTCTTCCTGGCCGGATTCATCCGGCGGCAGATGCTGATACGTCGCGGCGACCACCCGGACGGCGCCCTGATGGATCTGAGCCTGTTCGCACTGCCCTCGTTCCGCAATGGCAATATCGCCACCCTGATCATCGGCCTCGGCGAATTCGGCATCGTCGCCGTGCTGCCGCTGTGGCTGCAATTCACCCTCGGCTACAGCGCCGTGCAATCGGGCCTGGCCCTGGTCCCCGTCGCCATCGGCAGCTTCATCGCCAGCGGCGCCAGCTTCGGCATGGCAGGTAAGGCCTCACCGCTCACTATGGTCCGGCTCGGCCTGGGTCTCGAGGTCGCCGGTCTGGCCGCGCTGGGATTCTTCGCCACCACCGGCAGTTCCTGGTGGTCGCTCTCGCTCATCCTGTGCGTGTACGGCATCGGCGTGGGATTCGCGACCGCCCAGGTCACCAATGTGGTGCTCGCCGATATCCCCGAAAGCGACAGCGGTCAGGCCTCGGGCATTCAAAGCGCCTTCCGCCAACTGGGTTCCGCTCTCGGTATCGCCGTGCTGACCACCGTCTTCTTCACCACCCTGAGCTCCCAGGTCACCGATCATCTCACCGACAGCGGCGTATCCCGGGTCCAGGCAGGCGAATACGCGCACACCATCACCGATACGGCGGGCGCGGCGATCGAAGGCTTTGCCGCCCAACCGCATACCGAATCCATTGCCGAGGCCGGCCGCACCGCCATGACCAACGGCATCACCCTGGGCGGCTACCTGGCCGCGACCTTCGTCCTGCTGGGACTACTGGCCACCGCACTGATTCCCCGGCAACTCAATTCGCCCGAAGCAGCGGTTGAGTCGAACAGCGAAACGCACCACCGAAACTCCGTGACACCGTGAAATCGAGGTATTCGACGGTGATTCCACGCGCCTGCAACGCATGTCCGACCCGCTCGAACTCGGGATCCGTGATGTAGGTGGAGGAGTCGATGGGCAGGCCGTTCGTCGCCATGGCGGCGGCCTCCTCCTCGGTGACCACGATCTGCTCCCAATCCCGCAGGGGCTCAGGAAGACCCGCGGGCAGCCGGTCCGGGCAGGTGATGATCAATCCTTCTCGGACCAGTCCGAACGCGCAGTCCAGGTGCAGGACATGCGGCGGCATCGGGACCACTGTCACCGTGAAGCCGTGGGGCCGAAGGTATTTGGCGAGCCATTCGCGGCCCGTGGGATTGGTCGCCATCCCCGATTCGCCCACGAACACGTGCTGGCCGAGCACCAGCACATCCCCGCCCTCCAAAAAGGGCCCGGCGCCGTTCTTCTCGCCACCGGGCTCCGGTATCGCGGGGGAAGGCAGTGCCACATAGGCTGCCGCACTGGGCATTACCCGCTCCACCAGTAACTCGCGGCTGGTCAGAATCTCGTGCCGTCGATGCGGAAACTGCAGCACGCCTTCGATGACATGATCGCCGACGGTGAACCACGGATCGCGCACAAAGAAGTTCGCGTACCCGGTGCTGCCACCGGCCGCCTTCTCCGCATCGGTCAGCAAGCGCGGCCGCAGTACCTCGACCCCGTACTTGCGCAGCACCGCGGCGAGATTCTCCCGCTCCGCCTCCCACACCGCCTGCTCCCGGGGAAACACCTCCCCGAAATCCTTCCCGGCAATGGACCGGATCTCGCCCCGCGCACTCTCCGGCACCGGCGGCGCATGCCCGAGCGCCGCCAGATCGTCCGGCGCACGCACCTGCGACTGCGCCACGACCACCGTCCGCAAGGTCGCGAACTCGCTATCCACCCGGACCGACCCACCGTTGGACACCATCCGCGCAACGTTAGCCAAACCCCGGGAGCGGCACCGGGCGGACACGCCGAGCCGGACTGCCCACAGCGCGCCACCTACACCGGAGGGCCGCACCACCCACTTCCCCGGCGTCCTCGACCTGTTCGCCGTGGCCGGAGGAACCCTGACCGCGCAGTCGTGCCGCGTGCAGCTCATTCTCAGGGTCGTTTGCCAGACTCGGGGCAGTGACCGCGGTGCTCGGGAAGGATGCTGATGGGACGAGGGATGAATCGGCGATCGATGCTCGCGGTAGGGGCGCTGGCCGGGCTGGTTCCGGTGCTCGACGCGTGCGGCGGAAAGGGTAAGCACCCCAAGGCGGTCGCGCCGACGACGCCCGCACCCCTGACCGGTTCCGGCGCCGATATCGTCATGATCATCCGGCACGGTGAGAAGCCGGACGGTTCCGGAAGTCCGTACGGAATCACGGCCGACGGCGACCACGATGCGGAGTCGCTGACCGTCCGCGGCTGGACCCGGGCGGGTGCGCTGATCGGCCTGTTCGATCCCCGCACCGCCGATGCCAAGCCTGCTCCGCTCCGCGCGGGATTATCCAGGCCCGCAACAATATTCGGCGCCGACCCGGGATCCGGCGGCAGCAAGCGTCCCGCCGAGACGGTAACCCCGCTGGCGGAGGCGCTGGGCTTGACGGTCGATCAGCGCTTCAAGAAGGGCCAGGAGGCGCAGCTGGCCGCCGGGCTCGCACACGCGACCGGCCCGGTCCTCATCTCCTGGGAGCATGAGAATATCGCCGAGATCATCGCCCACCTCGGCCCGATCAGCCCGAATCCGCCTGCCTCCTGGCCCGGTTCGCGTTTCGACATGGTGTACGTCTTCACCCGCACAGGCAATGGCTGGGCCTTCACCCAGGTCCCGCAGCTGCTCCTGTCCGGCGACGCGCCGACGCCCTTCGGCTGAATTCACGCTGCGGCTCATTCCATGTTCCGACCGCCCGCAAAAGGCTTACCGTCTTTATATGTTCGGCATTATTCGGCCCTGCCGTCACCGGCTGGGTGAGGAACTCGGACGGGCGTGGCTGGCGCAGCTGTGCGGACTGTGTCTCGCACTGCGCGACGATCATGGGCAGAGTGCCCGAATAGCAACAAATTACGACGGCTTGATCGTCTCCGCCCTGGTGGAGGCGCAATCGCCGACCCCGCCCACGCGCCGGGAGGCCGGTCCCTGTCCGCTCCGGGGCATGCGGCGCGCCGATGTGGCAACCGGCGACTGTGTGCGCCTGGCGGCAACGGTCTCCCTGGTACTCGCCGCCGCCAAGGTGCGCGACCACGCGGACGACCACGACGGAGTCGCGGGCACGGCCGGTATGCGGCCCGCCGCCCGGCGCATCGCGCAGCGGTGGGCTCGGCAGGGTGAATCCTCCGGTGCGGGCCTGGGTTTCGACACGGCGGTGCTGCTGACAGCCGTGGACCGGCAGACCGCGATTGAGGCCGCGGCCGGTCCGGGCACCTCGCTGCTCGAGGTGACCGAACCGACCGAGACCGCGACCGCCGCGGCCTTCGGCCATACCGCGGTACTGGCGGGCCGCCCGTCCAATGCGGAGCCGCTCGCCGAGGTCGGCCGGATGTTCGGCCGCATAGCGCATCTCGTGGACGCGGTCGAGGATCTCGGCGACGATCTCGACCACGGCAAGTGGAATCCGCTGGCCGCCACCGGAACCGATACCGCCGAGGCCTACCGGCTGTGCTCGGATGCCCTGCTCGGCATCGAATTGGCGCTGGCGGAAGCGGAATTCGCCGACGGCCGGCTCATTCATCGCCTGCTGACCCATGAGCTCCGCCGCTCGGTCCACCGCACCTTCGGCGCGGAGTCGGGCTGCACCGGTCACGGCGCGCAGTCCATAGTCGAAAGTCGCTGGCGCCGCCGCAATCCCGGCGGGTATCCACCACCGCAGGGCTATTACCCGCCACCCGGCTATCCGCCGCAGGGCTACTACCCGCCCCAGCGCCGCCGCGGCTTCTGCGTCCCCTTCTGCGAGGGCGTGGCCTGCTGCGAATGCTGCAACTGCACCGACGACTGCTGTTGCTGCTGCTGCGACGACAGCTGCTGCGACTGCTGAGCGCGGGCCTCAGGCGCGAATCAGGGTGCGGGGGAGTGGAATCAGCGCACCCACCTGCTTCTGATAGTCCCGGTATCGGTCGCCGAAGGTGGCGATGAGCATCCGGTCCTCGACGTGCACCCGCCACCCCAGCCACGCGATGGCGAACACCAGGATCACCATCTGGGAGCCGAAGCCGGCGGTCAGGGTGAGACCGGCGATCGCGCCGAGCAGTCCGGTGTAAATGGGATGGCGCACCAGCCGATACGGCCCGCCGGTGCGCAGCTCGTGATCCTGCTGGATCATCGGCCGCCCCGCCCACATGGTGCCGAGTGCCAGCCGCGCCCACACCATCAGCGCCGCGGAAGCGATCACCAGAACCGAGCCCGCATCGATCAGCCCCGTCGACTTCCAGGTGACCGAGTCCCACATGGTGTGCGGGAGCAGATCCAGCACCACGATCAGCACCGCGAGACCCAGGATCATCCAGGGCTCGGGCAGCAGCGTGCGCAGGAAATGCCAGATCTTCCCCCGCAGGCTCGTCTGCCGTACCGCCGCGAACCACACCGCGGTCCCGACCCAGACCAGTCCTACGATCGAAAAACTCCAGCCCGCGGCTGCCTGCAGGAAATCACTAACGACCATGAACCCAGCATGCCGCCGCATTACCGCCCGAACCACCACCCCAGGCGCAACCCGCCTCCACCCGTGGGTGGGATTCCCGGCCCGGCCCGCAAAACACAACGGCGACCAGGAACTGATGGCGGCGACCACTCGCACAATGCCGCCACCACTTCCTGGTGATCTTGCAGCGCTACGAGGAGAGGGTGCTGGACCCGGAGCCGCCGGAGCCGCTGCCCAGGGAGCCGGTGCCGCCGGAGCCGCTGCCGATCGTGGTGGTGGTTGTCAGCGTCCAGGTGCCGCAACCGGCGGTGTAGAAGGCGATATCGCCGGGTTGGATCTCGACCTTGACGTAGCCGTTGATCGCGCCGCCGCTCTGCAGCACGGCGCTGAGGTCATCGGTGATGGCCGACAGCCGGGCCCAGGCGCAGATGCTCGCGGCGGTCGTCGTCGTGTAGACGCCGGGCTGGATATCGATGCCGACCTTGAAGGTCGAGTCGGAGCCCATACTGCTTGCGGCGGTGGCGGAGGCGGGTCCCGCCGCGGTCAGCAGGGCGACAGCGGTGAGCGCTACGCCATTGAGCCACAGGGTCTTACGCATGAATACAGGTCCCGTCGAATATGTGAAATGCAAGCGTTTCGCAGGGTAGCGGGTGGAAGACGCCGCCGGAGCGATTCGGTACGAAAATCCGGACATCGCCGGGCGGATAGCGGCCGGGAGGGCCATGATTGCCGATGTGACAGGGGAATTCGTGGCCATTCCGGACTGGTTTTCGCAACAGAATCAGGACTGTGGGATCGCCGTCGCCGATCTGAGCGGCAATGGAACATCAGACATCGTCGTACTGATGGTGGACGACCCGGCAGGCCAGAACACGGGCAACTATCGGGTCGGCACCGCTCTGCAGGACGATGGCACCGTCTCCGCCTGGGGCCCTTGGCTTTCGGTGCCCGACTGGTGGGGCTGGGAGAACCAGGGCGCGGGCATCGCCCTCGCGGACCTGACCGGCGACGGCCGCCTCGATCTGGTGGTGTTCCTGGTCGACAATCCCGTCGGCCAGAATCAGGGCTACTACCGCGTCGGCCGCGGCCTCACCGCCGACGGCACGATCACCGGCGGTTGGACGCCGTGGCAACAGGTTCCGGACTGGTACGGCTGGGAGAACCAGGGCGCCGATATCTGCCTCACCCGGATCGACGGGCAGAACGTCATGGTCATGATGACGGTCGACAACCCGCCCGGGCAGAACTCGGGCCAATTCCGCCTGGCCAAGGGCCTCACCGCCGACGCCGCGGTCGCGGAATGGACACCGTGGCTGGAGATTCCGGACTGGTGGGGCTGGGAGAACCAGGGCGCGGGCATGACCGTCGCCGATCTCGACGGCGACGGCCGCCCGGAGCTGATCGTCTTCGCGGTCGACCATCCCGACAATGGCAATGGCGGGGTCTACACCGTCGGCTGGGGTCTGGACGGCACCGGTCACTGCGTGGACGGCTGGAGCAGCTGGTCACACATTCCGGACTGGCGCTTCTCCCAGAACCAGGGCGCGGCAATAGCTTTGCTGCCCACCACCGGAGCGGTCCCACAGCTGGTCGTCTGCACCATCGACCATCCGGACGGCGGCAATGCCGGATATCTGCGCGTGCTGGACCTGGAAACCGATCTGGCACAGGCCCCGACCGCGGGCGTCTGGCGAATTCTCGATTTCGGCACCGAGATCAATCCGGTGCATTCGGCCCTGCTGCACACCGGCGATGTGCTGTTCTTCGCGGGTTCGGGCAATGATCCCGATCGGGAGAACGCGCACGACTTCCGCACTCGCGTATGGCATTACCCGAACCCGGGTCTCGACGCGCCGGTGACTCCCATCGACATGTTCTGCTCCGGTCAGGCCTTCCTGCCCGACGGCCGCCTGCTCGCCGCCGGCGGCACCGGGCAGTACGACCCCTTCTACGGCCTGCGTGATTCGCTGCTCTTCGATCCGGCCACACTCACCTGGAACACGATGCCGGACATGACGTTCGGTCGCTGGTACCCGACCCTGGCGGCCTTGCCGACCGGCGCCGTGGTGGCGGTATCCGGGCTGGGCACGGACGGATACCTCTCGGAGACACCGGAACTGTTCGATCCCGCCACCGAGACCTGGTCGCAGTTGCCGATTCCGGGGCCGATACCCACCTACGGCCACCTGATCCTGCTCGCGGACGGGCGGCTCTTCTATACCGGCGGTCAATTCGGCGTCAACAACGGCATGCACCCCTCGATCTGGAACCCCGAGACGGGCGCCCTGACCCAGGTCGACGGCATGGTCGATCCGGAGTCGCGCAGTCAGTCCACCAGTGTGCTGCTGCCGCCCGCGCAGGCGCAGCGGGTCATGCTCCTGGGCGGCGGGAATGTCGATCCGCACGGCCCCGGCACCGCTTCGGCGGACACCCAGATCGTGGATCTGACCGCCGCGACGCCCGTCTACAAGCCCGGGCCCGCCATGGAATTCGCCCGCATGCACCTGAGCGCGGTACTGCTGCCGGACCGCACCGTGCTGGTGGCGGGCGGTTCCGGCATGGAGGAGATGGCCGATATGGTCCCGCCGCACGCCGAGCTCCTCGACGCCGGTGCGACCGCCTTCACTCCCACCGCGCCGGAACGTGTTGCCCGGCTGTACCACTCGGTGGCGCTGCTCATGCCCGACGGCAAGGTTCTCACCGCCGGCTCGAATCCGCTGCGCAAGACCGAGGAGCTGCGCATCGAAATGTTCTGGCCGCCCTACCTTTTCCGCGGCCCGCGCCCCGAATTGGAACTGGCTGCCGGGACCATCGGCTACGGCGGCGCCCTCACCGCCTCCACGAACGGGACGCCGCGCGAGGCGAGCCTCATGCATCCCAGCTCGTGCACGCACTCCTGCGACAACAATCAGCGGCTCATCGATCTGCCGTTCACGGTCACCGCGCCCGGCACGCTGAGCCTGACCATGCCGTCCGGTCCCGCCCTCGCGCCGCCCGGCTGGTATCTCGTAGTCGTCGTGGACATGAACGGCATACCGTCCGTAGGTCGATGGGTCCACCTGAGCGACTGAATACTCTCTCCACTGCGGCCGCCTGCCGCGTCGCTACCGGGCATGACGGGTGGCGACGCGATAGGTTCGGGGCCGCAGACGGAGGAGTGTGCCATGAACACCACGGAACCCCGGGTCGTTCCCTCGACCCATCTGATGGTCGGCCGGATGCCGGTCCGGACCGCGGTCGTCGTCGGCGCCCTCGGCGTCGTCTTCGGCGATATCGGCACCAGCCCGATCTACACCATTCAGACCGTCTTCAACCCCGGCGATCCGCACCCGATTCCGCTCGACTCCGCCAATATCTACGGCGTTGTGTCGCTGATCTTCTGGTCGGTCATGGCGATCGTGACCCTGACCTACGTCACGCTGGTGATGCACGCCGACAATGACGGCGAGGGCGGCATCATGGCGCTGATCACGCTGCTGCGGCGCACCGGCGGGGGCAGCGGCCGGACCGCGGCGATCCTTGCCGGGCTCGGAATCTTCGGCGCCGCACTGTTCTTCGGCGACAGCATGATCACCCCGGCCATCTCGGTGCTGTCCGCGGTGGAGGGTATGAAGGTCGTGCGCCCCGGGCTGGCGGATTTTGTGGTGCCGGCCACCGTGGTGATCATTCTGGTGCTGTTCATGGTGCAGCGCCTCGGCACGGCGGCGGTGGGCCGGCTGTTCGGGCCGGTGATGATCGCCTGGTTCACGGCGATCGGCGCCTGCGGTGTGGGCGGGATCGTGCAGCACCCGCAGATCCTGAAGGCGCTGTCGCCGACCTATGCGCTCGGATTCATGTTCGGGCACTTCGGCATTGCGTTCTTCGCCCTGGCCGCGGTGGTCCTGTCGGTCACCGGTGCGGAGGCGCTGTATGCCGATATGGGCCATTTCGGCCGCCGGGCGATCACCCGCGGCTGGCTCGGGCTGGTACTGCCCGCGTGCACCCTGAGCTATCTCGGACAGGGCGCCCTGCTGCTCGGTGATCAGTCCGCGGTGAGCAGCCCGTTCTTCCTGCTCGCCCCCGGCTGGGCGCGGCTGCCGATGGTGCTGCTCGCGACGGCCGCCACGGTCATCGCCTCACAGGCGGTGATCACCGGCGCGTATTCGGTTGCGGCACAGGCGGCCCACCTCGGTTATCTGCCGCGCCTGCGGGTCGAGCACACCTCGGAGTCGACCATCGGGCAGATCTATGTGCCGTGGATCAACTGGGTGCTGATGGTCTCGGTGATCACCCTGGTCTTCGCCTTCCGCAGCTCCGCGGCGCTCGCCTTCGCGTTCGGTATGGCGGTGACCGCCACCATCACCATCACCACGCTGCTGTTCTTCTATATCGCCCGGACCCGGTGGGGCACCCCGCTGTGGCTGGTCGTCCTGGGCGCGGTGCCGCTGCTGGTGATCGATCTGCTGTTCCTGGCGGCGAATCTGACCAAGCTGGTGCACGGCGCCTGGCTGCCGCTGCTGATCGGCATCTCCACCTTCACTGCCATGACCACCTGGCGGCGCGGGCGCGAAATCGTCACTCGCGCAAGGGAGGAGAAGGAGGGCCCGCTGCCCGAGTTCATCGACGCGCTGCACGAGAATCGACTGCCGGTCGTCCGGATCCCCGGCACCGCGGTATTCCTCAGCCGCAGCAATGAGACCGCGCCCCTGGCGATGCGAGCGATCGTGGAACACAATCGCGTGCTCGCCGAACATGTGGTGATCGTGTCCATCGTGACGCTGCCGGTACCGCGCATCCCCGATTCCGAGCGCACCCAGATCGACGAGCTGGTCTACGCCGATGACGGAATCATCCACGTGACAGCGTCTTTCGGGTACATGGAGAAGCCGAATATCCCCGGCACGCTGCGCACACTCGATCCGGCGAAGACCGAGGGCCCGATCTCCGTCGACGACGCCTCCTACTTCCTGTCCAAGATCGAACTGAAGAAGGGCGACGCACCGACCATGGCGGCCTGGCGCAAGAGCCTGTTCATCGCGACCTCGCACATCACCGCGGCTGCCGACGAATACTTCGGCCTGCCCGGCGAACGCACGGTCCTCATCGGTTCACGAATCGAGGTGTAGGACAGGGGGAGTCGGCTAGCCGCCGACGTCGCCCACCCCGAATCGGTCTTCGAACGCGGATCGATTCGCCGAGACGACAGCCCGGTCCCAGACCGTGAAGACCACCCGGTCGAAGGCAAGTCGTGGGCATCCTATTTTTGGTCACCTCTACTAAATCGGTTCGAGATCCACCCGGATTCCACCCGCGGGTGGTGGGGCCGGATCGCCGGATCGCCGAATGTTAGAGGCATGAACTTGCAGAACGCGGTAGTCGAAGGCGTCATTGTGGTGCTGGTGGTCGGCTGGATCGTGTACCGGCAGACGCAGTGGCAGGTGCTCGATCCGATGCGGATCTGGCGCGGCCCGATCGTTCTCGGCGTGGTCGGCGTCCTCCAGATGAAGACGGTGCTCGCCGGCGATACCCTCGGCGGGACGGCGGTCGCGCTGCTGGTCTTGTCCGCGGTGCTGAGTCTGGGTGTCGGCCTGGCCATGGGCGCGGTATCCCAGGTGCGCTGGATCGACGGTCAGTGGCAGGCGCGCACGGGATGGCTCGGCTCGGCGCTGTGGCTGGTCCTGCTGGCGGTGCGTATCGGGGTCGAGGTGTGCGCGCGGTCGGTCGGCGCGGGCGTGGTCGCCTCGGTCGGCGCCATTCTTCTCATGCTGGCGCTCAATCGTGCCGGTCGTGGCGTGGTCCTGGCCCGTCGTGCCGGACTCTCGCGGATGGTTGCGGCAGACTGACATCGATGATCGTCGCAACGTTCACCGGAGCCACCACGGGCCTGACCAGGCTGTTCCGCCTGGTCGGGCTCATTGCCGTGGTCCTGGGGTCCGTCGATGCGGTGTCGTGGCACCCGCTGTGGGTGTCGGTGCTCATCGTGCTGTCGTGGATCGGCTGGGCGGGATGGCTGACGGCCCCCGCCGACGCCTCGAATGGGGCGCTGAGTTGTGAGCGAATCTCGCTGTGCGCCATGGCTATCGGAGGCGGCGCGACAGCCGCGCAATCGAACGGTTCGATGATCACGGCGCTGGCGACGGTGCTGGCGGCGACCGCCCTGCTGAGTAAGCCGGCCTGGTTCGGTTACGGCCTGGCCGCGCTGACCGTGGTCCTCATGTTCGTGTCGAGTCTTGTGGTGGCGGGCGAGCGGCCCCGGTCGCTGCTGGGCCTGCTGACCGGGGTGGTGGTCCTGGCGCTGATGGGCTGGGCCCGTCGGCAGACGCGCATTGCCGCCGAGCAGAATCGATTACTCGTCGAACAGAACCGCGTGATTCGCGCCGAACGTGATCGCGCGGCCGCCATGGCCGAACGCGGTCGCATCGCCCGCGATATCCACGACGTACTCGCGCACACCCTCGGCGGGCTGGTCATGCAACTCGATGCCGCGGACGCCCTGCTCGAGGCCGGTGCGGTCGAGCAGGCGGCCGAACGGGTGAAAGCCTCGCACACGCTGGCGGTGTCCGGATTGGCCGACGCCCGCAGGGTGGTCGGCGCCCTGCGGGCCGAGGGATCCGATCTCACCACCGAATTGCGCCGCCTGGCCGGGGAACATCGCGCGACCGGTGGCGAAGTGCAGGTCGAGATCGATGCGGCGACCGGCAGAGCGAGCGAACAGGTCGAGATGGCCGTTTCCAGGGCCGTGCAGGAGGCGCTGACCAATGCCCGCAAACACGCTCCCGGACAGCCGGTTACGCTCACCGCGCAGGGCAGCGCCACCGAGGTGGAGCTCGTGATCTCGAATGCGCTTTCGGCACACGGGGGTTCGCTGCGGCACTCCGGATCGGGTGCCGGGCTGCTGGGTATGAGTGAACGGATCGCCGCGATCGGCGGCACGGTGCAGGCGGGTAGGGAGGAGGGTCGATGGGCAGTGCGAATCCGGGCGCCACGCCGGTGATCACGGTGGTGGTCGCCGATGACCAGACCACGGTGCGGGACGGGCTGACTACGGTGTTGTCCCTGCTGCCCGATATCGAGGTGGTGGGGGAGGCCCGCGACGGTGCGGAGGCGGTCGAACTGGTGCGCCGCCTGGAACCCGGTGTGGTGCTGATGGATCTGCGCATGCCCAACGTGGACGGCGCCTCCGCCACGGCGGCCATCACGGCCTCGCATCCGGGCACCGCGGTCCTGGTGCTGACCACCTACGCCGACGACGCCTCGATCGCCGGTGCGCTCCGGGCCGGCGCGCGCGGCTATCTCACCAAGGATGCGGGCCGCGCCGAGATCGCCGCCGCCATACGCTCGGTCGCCAGCGGCCACACCACCCTGGCCGCCGATGTCGGCCGCCGCCTGGTCGCGGTGCTGGAGACCCCGGCAACCCCCGCCGTGGACCTCACCGATCGGGAACTCGAGGTGCTGCGCCTGATGTCCCAGGGCCGCAACAACACCGAGATCGCCAAGGAGCTGTTCATCGGCGTCAGCACGGTGAAGAGTCACATCAATTCGCTCTTCGCCAAGCTCGGCGTCCGCGATCGCGGACAGGCCATCGCGTATGCCCATCGCGCCGGTCTGGCCCGCTGATGCTGTCGCCGCACCGGCATACGATGTCCGGATGACTCGCAGTCAACGTTTGCGCATCGTCCCGTCGCAGTTCGCGGTCGAGCATCTGGCCAATTCCACTTTCCCGGAGGACGACGAGTGGATCGCGCTGGTCCGGGCGCCCGAGGGGCTCACCGTCCTTCGTGATGCCCCGGCGTGGGTGGACGGCGAGCGGTGGAAGGGTTTCTACAGCGACGGCGACAGTCACGGCCTGGATCAGCCGGGCATGCTCGCCGCGGTGGTCGGCCCGCTGGCGGAGTCGTCGATTCCGGTATTCGTCGCCTCGACCTATCACGCGGATCTGGTGCTGGTGCCCGATCATCGGCTGGATGAGGCGACGGCGGTACTGCGCGATGCCGGGCATCGGATTGCCGAGTAGACCCGGTCCCGGTTGCGCGGACCGGGCGGCGGGTGCACCATACTACTGTCTACGTACGTAGAACGTATGCGAACGGCCCTGCCGTGCGGTGAGGAGGCGTCAGAAATGGCTTCGCGAGGATTCGGCGACCTGGAAGCGGTCGTGATCGAACGGATTTGGGATCACGGCGATAAGACGACGGTCCGCGAGGTGTTCGACGGTCTTGCCACCGAACGCGAAATCGCCTACACCACTGTCATGTCCACCATGGACAACCTGCACCGCAAGGGCTGGCTCGAACGCGAGCGGGTCGGCAAGGCCTACCACTACTGGCCGACTCTGAGCCGCGAGGAGTACAGCGCCCGGCTCATGAGTGAGGCGCTGGGCAGCGGTGGCCGCTCCGATCTGGTGCTGGCGCACTTTGTGCAGCAGATGAGCGCCGAGGATTCCGAGGGGCTGCGCGCCGCACTGCGCAAACTCGCGCGGGGTAAGACTCGCTAGTCGATTCACCGACCGGGCCCGCCCCTTCCGAATTCATCTGAAACCTGTACTCGTTCTTCAGCGTACCAACTAAGTACGTACGGAGATAGTGGATTGTTTCCGGAAGGTGTCGGCCGGGTGGCCGCAGGGTGAGCGCTTCGTGTCGAAAACGTAGGCGGCCGAACAGATTCGGCGCGGCGATCCGGTGCTCAGTTTTCGAGCGGTGAGCAGATGGTGATGGCGATGATGGCCGTCACGACAGACGCGAGGGGAACCAGGACCGCCGCCGCGGCGCCGGCTGTCAGCGCCAGCCGTGCGCGCGTCCGGACGATCGGGGCGCTGGGTTCGGACAGTCGCCGCAGCCGGGTGGCGAGTCCCTCCTCGGCCATCCTGTGCGCTCCGGCCGACAGTCCGGACAGGGCCAGCAGGGCCTGGAAGACCGTGGCGCGGCCGTGGATTCGCGCGGCGGCGTCATCGGCGATCATTTCGAGCAGTCGCGCGATCTCGACGGCGCCGGCGGCGAACAGATCGATGCGCGGCATCACCGCCGTGAGACCGCGGGTCAGCGCCAGCAGCAGATGGTGGCGTCCGGTCAGATGGGCGCGTTCATGACTGAGCACCGCGGCGACATGCTCGTCGCCGAGCGCGTCGAGCACGCCGCGACTGACCACCACCGTATGTGGTTTTCCCGCAACGCAATACGCCGCAGGCTCGTCGACCTCGAGGATGACGGCGTCGAGTCCGCTGTGGTGCCGCCCCGCCAGGCGGGCCATCCGGCCGTGTTCGAGGGTGGTGCGCCGGGATCGCAGCAGCGAGCGGCCGAGCCGGACCGCCACCGTGGTCGCGGCCAGTGCCGAGAACCCGGCGAGCAGCAGGAGCCCGATCTGGATCGGCGAGCCGTAATCGCCCACGACGGCATCGTGCAGGTGCACCAGGCAGGTATCCATGAATCGGTGCGGCACCGTCCGCACCTGGTGCGTCACCAGGTCGAGAATGAGAATTACCAGCGCCACCGCCCACGCCAGCACGGTCGAGGCAATCGAGGTCAGCCAGGCCGAGAGTGCGACATGCGGGGCCGCGCTGCCGTGACTGACTCGGAGCAGCAGTCGTGGCGCCAGCACAGCAACCGCGAATCCGTAGAGCAATAGACATGCGGCGACGGTCATTGCCGTACCTGCCGTCCACCCGGCCGCATGTGACTCCTCCCGTTGGTCCGGCTGAGTGTACGGAGCAAACCTGAGGGGAGCCTTACTTGCTCGGGTGCGGGTGTCCGGTCGAATCGAGTGTTGCGCTGACCGGCTATCTTCCGGTATTACTATCTACGTACGGAGATAGTAGATAAAGCTTGTGCCGCCCCCTCATCGGCACAGGGGCGCCGACCGGACCGGCGCCGGTGACGAGCGGAACGGGGGACCACCCCTCATCGGGCCTGTTCCGCTCGTCGCCACCCGTCCTCAGGGTACGGCGAGGAGTTTGTCCGCCGCCGCCTCGATGCGCGCCTCGTCCAGGAGTACGGTGTCCGCCGCCGGGCCGAGCGGAATGAAACTGTCCTCACTCGTGACCCGCGCGATGCGGCCGTCGAATCCGGCATCGAGCAGCGCCGCGTAGATTCCCTCGGAAACCCCTCCGCTGCGGCGGGTTTCGTCCACGATGAGCACCTTTCCGGTGGCGCGCGCATTGTCGAGCAGATCGTCGATCGGCAGCGGCGCCAGCCAGCGCAGGTCCAGGACGCGGGCGTGAATACCGCGTTCGCTCAGCCGCCGCGCCACCCGCAGGCTCATCGGCACGCCGTTCGCGAAGCTCACGATGGTGAGGTGGGTGCCGATGCCGTGCACCCGGGCCAGCCCGATGTCGGCATGTCGCACGGCGGAGACCGGGGCGAGCCAGCCGCCGTCGCCGGGGCGGTACAGATCGCGGGTGTGATAGAGCGCGATGGGCTCGAGGAAGACGCACACCCGCCCGTCCACCCGCGCCGCCGAGACGCAGGTGCGCAGCATGGCGGCCGCATCATCGGCGCGGGACGGGGACGCGATCACCACGCCGGGGATATCCCGCAGTGCCGCAATGGAATTGTCATTGTGGAAGTGCCCGCCGAAACCCTTCTGATACGCATAGCCGGCGATGCGTACCACCATGGGATTGCGGTAGCTGCCATTGGAGAAGAACGAGAGCGTGGCCGCCTCACCGCGCAGCTGGTCCTCGGCATTGTGCACATAGGCGAGGTACTGGATCTCCGGGATCGGCACGAACCCGGCCAGCGCCGCACCGAGCGCGGTGCCGAGCACACTCTGCTCGTCCAGCAGGGTGTCGAATACGCGGCGCACACCGAAGGCCTGCTGCAATCCCTTGGTGACGCCGTAGACGCCACCCTTGCGCCCGACATCCTCACCGAACACGAGCACATCGGTATCGCGGGCCAGGAGCTGTCCGAGTGTGTGATTGACGGCCTGCGCCAAGGTCATCGGATCACCGGTGTCCACCGGCGGCGCGGCGACGGCCTCGGTCCACGCGGACCACGGTTGCTCCTGGTCCGACTGCGGGGGCGCGGTGCGCAGCGCATCGGTGCGCACCACGGTCGGGCGTGCGGGCGCGAGCGCGGCCATGACCGCCTCGGCCGAGGTGAGTTTCGTTTCGCCCCGGACGGATTCGGCGGTCGCGGCGACCAGCGCGCCGATATCGCTGTAGCGCCTGAGGATTTCACCGGGTGTGGCGACGCCCGCCGCGACGAGCATGCGCGCGGTCCTGGTCACCGGATCGCTGCGCAGATCGGTGGCTAGGTCGGCCGGTCGGCGATAGGCCGACTCCACATCGGAACCGGCGTGCCCGAGCAGGCGCACCGTCCGCAGCCGCAGGAACGCCGGTTTGCGGTGTGTGCGTACCCAATCCGCCGCCTCCCGCGCCGTTTCCAGGGTCTCGAGCAGTTCCGCGCCGTCGGCGTCGAAGTAGCGCAGCCCGGGCCGGGAGCCGTAGGCCTGCTCGATCCAGGTGCGCGGTGTCGGCACGCTGATGCCGAGCCGGTTGTCCTCGCAGACGAACAGAATCGGCATGGCGACACCGAGGTGCGTGGTGTACACGGCGGTATTGATCGCGCCGGCGGCCGTGGAGTGATTGGCGGACGCGTCGCCGAAGCTGCACACCACCACGGCATCCGCGGGCCATTCGCAGGCCACCCGCAGCTGATTGGCGCGCTCGAGCGCGAAGGCCAGTCCCACCGCGCGTGGCAGATGGGAGGCGATGGTCGAGGTCTGGGGGATCACATGGGCGGGCTTACTGCCGAAAACCTTGTGCCGCCCACCGGAAATCGGGTCCGCGGCCGCCGCGACGACGCCGAGCAGGACATCGCGGATCGGATCGAGTCCGGGCACCTGCCGGGCGCGATGGACGAAGAAGGCCGCCGATCGATAGTGCAGCAGCGCCGGATCGGTGGTGCGCAGCGCCGCGGCCACCGCCGCATTGCCCTCGTGGCCGGAGGAGCCGATGCTGTAGTAGCCCTGCCCTTCTCGGGTCAACCGCCGCGCCGTCAGATCGAGGTGCCGCGCCGTCGCCTGATCGTCGAAGAGTTCGAGACAGCGCGCGCCGGTCAGCGGACCGCCGGGGGTGAGCGGGTCCTGGGGTGAACGGGACGCACCGGGTCTCGTGGCGGCGACTTCCGCCCGAAACCACTGGTCTAGTTCTGCCTCCCGCTCGTTGATACGACCCACCTCTCCCCATTTGTCCCAAATGTCGTGTACGCCGGGCTATCAGCGTAGATGTGAAATGGGCGTCTCCTCCGGATCTACGAATTCCTCGGCTGGTCGCCGGTGGAGCGATCGGGGCGCACCAGAATACTGTGCCTGCTCACCCGCTCCAATGTTTCGGTATCGAGCACGCACAGCCCGATCTCGATGATTTCCATGGGTTGTCCGGGTGGATGGGGACCCTGCCAGCAGGTGGCCTCCACATCCACCACATTCAGATATCGCGTATGCATAGCGCCGGACGGTACCCCTCGGATACCGCCCGGCGACAACGATTTTCGTGCGGTGACGCTATTCGGCGTGCAGCGTCAAACCGGTGCCGCTGCCCGTATTGCGCAGCGTCAGAGTGTCGGAATCGATAGTGGCCGTGGCCTTTCCGTTGAGGACGGCCAGCACGTCCCGCTCCACATCCATGACCTGGGGATCGCAGAGCATTCTGGTGGTGGCGACATGGAAACTGATATCGCTGCCGTCGATCTCGGCTCGGCCGTTCATCTGATTGCATCCGGCACTGCCGGTCAGGGTGCCGTCGGGGGCGATGGTGAGCGCCGGGCGCACCTCGTCGAGGGTTTGCGACCGCACCACCGCATCGGAGTGCAGTAGTTCGGTGACGATCCAGGTGGTCTCGGTGAGCGGTTTATCGGGCTGGGCGACCTTGCGGTCCTGCAGCGTGACGGTGATGCCATTGCCGGTGATCGTCAGGTCGGGCCCGGCGAGCTTCCAGCTGGGTGCCGAGCGCAGCAGCCCGTCCACCCAGCCGTCGGCCCCGGCGGCGTCGCCGGGGCAGGCCATCAGCGTGGTCGCCATCTGTCCGACCTCGAGCGTATTGCCATCGAGGGTGACCGGTCCGGAGGCGGTATTGCAGCCCGCTCCGGCGCTGACTCGGCCGTCCGCGAATTTCAGCGTGAGCGGTCCGCCGCCCGGTATGGCCGTGCCCTTGACCTGCGTGGATATGAACGATCGGCCCATGGGCGTGCTCTCGGGCTGCGGCGCGGGCGCCGTCTGCTGCGTGGAGCACCCGGCGACGGCCGCGATCGTCACGGCGAACAGCACACCACACCCTCTGCGAGTTGCTGACATATAGCCGATCGTACGGTGATCACACCGGCATACCGAGCGCCGACGCGAGCGTCCCGCCGATCGCGCCGACGAAGGTGGACAGTGCGCCCGGGTCCAGGATTTCGGTCGGCACATCGCGCTGATGGCAGCCGTCAGCGGCGGGAACGCCGTTGAGCCGGGCATCGAGCCACAGCACGGCGCTCGCGGTCCCGGCGACGGCGGCGATGCCGTGCTCGCTGAGCAGATCCCGGGTGTAGGAGACGCGGGCGTTCGGATCGGTGCAGTAGGTGTCGTAGAGGTTGTTCACCGCATTGATCGGCATCACCTCGTCGAGCGGGGCCTCATAGATGTAGAGGGGAGTGCTCGGGGTGCCGCGCCGGCCGAGGCTGAGTTCGTCCAGGACGGGCTGCATTTCGGGTGAGCGCATGGGATCGCCGGGATAATCGAACAGCCCCTTGATATTGATGAACGGGAAGCCCGCGAATTGCAGTGCCACGCACTGGTTTTCGTGCATCAGTCGGACGGCTTTGCCCAGTGGGTTCATATGCTGGTCGATGAACTGCGCGACCTGGGGGTATTCCCGTGCCACGCCGAACAATCCGCCGAGCACCGCGCCGCCGAAGGTGGAGGTGCCGTTGTTGTAGTCGACCGCCATACGAATATCGGCCATCAGGCCGCCTGTTGCCGAGCCGACGAGATTGAGCTCCGGCGCGTACTCCTGTTGCAGCTCAGCGGCATGCGCGGTGGGAATGGCGCCGCCGGAGTAACCCCACAGTGCGACCCGGGTGTCCGTACCGGGCAGCCCGGCGGGCTCGAAGTTCTCCGCGGCGCGAATGCCGTCGAGGGTGATGCGCCCGCCCAGCGGTCCGACAGCATAGGCCGCGTTCGGGCCCTGATGATCCGGGATCACCACCGCGTGACCGCGCTGCAGCATCGCCTGCACTTCCACGAATTCCGCGGAGATGACCGGGTTCAGGGGATTGGGCAGCGAACCCATCTGCAAGGTGTAGGAGGGCGCGCAGTTCTGCGACAGCGAATCTTCGGCGAACTGGAAGGAGAGCAGGCCGCGCTGTCCGCTGGGCGGCGCGGCGTGCGGGACGATGACGGTGGCCACGGCCGCGATCGCCTCGCCGTGCGTATTGGTGCTGCGGTACGACAGCTGCCAGGCATTCACATTCAGCGGAATCAGCCACAGATTGGCGAGATTCACCTGCCGGGCTGCCAGGATCTCGCCGGGTTGCGCGGCCGATACCCGGGCCGGATCCGGCTGGTAGAAGTTGGTGTCCAGGTACGGCGGCGCGGGCGGAATCGGGAACGGCAGCGCCGGTTCCACGGAAACCGGCTGCGCCGCAGCCGTATTCGTTACCGCCGGGCAGATTCCCACCGTCAATCCCGCCGCCACCGCCAGGCATGCCTGGGCAATCGTCCGGGTCCCCGCTGTCATATCGAACTCCTCCATGCCGCCCGAGGCGGCGGAGCGCTCATTCCCCGCAAAGTTAGAGAGCGCTTGGTTTCTAAGTTGCATCGCGACCCTATGATGCAGGCATGGAATGTGTCAACGGTCACGTCCGCCAGTTGGTTCGACATGGCCGCCGGACACGGCAGGATGGTGCGACGTGAGTGAAGTTTCGCGCCCGCGCCGCACCCAACAGGAGCGCCGGGCCGCCACGGTGGGCAAACTGGTCGACGCCACCATCGATGCCATCGGCGAGGTCGGGTACCAGCGCGCCACCGTGCAGGAGATCTGCGGTCGCGCAGGGCTTTCCGCGGGCGCCATGTTCCGCCAGTTCGACACCCGCCTGGACGTCATCGTCCGCACCGCCGAGGAAGCCTTCACCCGCCAACTCGACGGCTATCGCGCCACCATGGAACACCTTGGCGCACAGGACAATGCCCTCGACACCGCCCTGCGCTTCCTGCGCGCCGCCCAATCCTCCAACCTCACCCACGCCCTCCGCGAGATCTACCTGGCGGCTCGCTCGGACGCCGAACTCCGCGAACGCATCGCCCCCATCGCCGATCGCTACTACCGCGAAATGATCGCCACCCTCAACCAGACCGGCCTCTTCGACGCCTTCCCCAGCGAAATCCGCGAACCCCTCTTCTTCATGATGCTGCACCTCTTCTCCGGCGAAGCCGTAGTCCGCGGCGTCTACCCCCGCCCCGACCTCGACACCGCCATCCTCTCCCTCGTCGAAGACCTCCTGGCCACATACGCCGCCCGCTCACCATCCGGCCCTGCCCGCGCCTGAATAGCGAGTCCAGCCGAATCCGCCCTCCCACAAGACCTCTACAGCCGACCCCCATCAAGATCACGCAGCCCAATCGAGACCGCGCAGCCCGCATCGAACCAAGGCACAGTCCGTGTCGAGGCCGCGCGGCTCGTTTGGGTGCTGTGTGGTGGGGAGATGTGCTGCTTGGGGGTGGGTGATTGCGGCGTGGTGGGGAGTAGTCCGCGTGGCCTGTGGGTGGAAGGGGTGGGCACGCGCATAGGGTGCGAATGGTGAGTGATGTCCGGATCGAGGCTGGGCCTGTGTCGGCGTGGGCGCCGTTTGCGTCGAAGGTGTATCGGGCGCTGTGGGTGGCGCAGTTGGTGTCGAATTTGGGCACCTGGATGCAGACGGTGGGTGCGCAGTGGCTGTTGGTCGATCAGCCGCATGCGGCGTTGCTGGTGTCGCTGGTGCAGACCGCGACCACGTTGCCGGTGGTTCTGCTGGTGATTCCGGCGGGGGTGCTGGCTGATCTCATCGATCGGCGGCGGTTGCTGATCGGTGCGCAGTCGGCGATGGCGTTGATCGCCCTGCTGCTCGCGGTGACGACGGCGGTGGGGCACACCACGCCGGCGGTGCTGCTGGCGCTGCTGTTCGCGATGGGGTGCGGGCAGGCGCTGACCATGCCGACCTGGCAGGCGATTCAACCGGAACTGGTTCCGCGTGAACAGATTCCGGCGGCATCGGCGCTGAATGGGTTGAGTGTCAACGGTGCTCGCGCGATCGGGCCCGCGATCGCCGGTGTGCTGGTGTCGCTGGCCGGGCCGACCTTCGTGTTCGGGTTCAATGCCGTGTCGTTCATCGGCATTGTCGTGGTGCTGATCTGGTGGCGGCGGCCGATCCGGGAGTCGGCGCTGCCGCTCGAGCGTCCGCTGGCGGCACTGCAGGCCGGTATGCGGTACGTCCGGTCGGGACCGGCGATTCGCCGAGTCTTGCTGCGGGCCGTGCTGTTCATCATTCCGGCCAGTGCGCTGTGGGCGCTGCTGCCGATCGTGGCGCGGGAGCGGTTGGGGCTGGGGTCCTCCGGATACGGCTTGATGCTCGGCGCGCTCGGTGTCGGCGCCGTGATCGGCGGGCTGTCCTTCGCCGCACTACGCCGCCGGTTGACCGCTACCCGCATGCTCACACTCTCCGCGGTGCTGTTCGGTGTCGCGACCATGGTCTCGACTCTGGTCCAGCAATTGCCCCTGGTCCTGATCGCCCTGCTGATCGCCGGCATCGGCTGGCCGCTGGCTATGTCGACGCTGAATTCGACCATGCTGCTGATGTTTCCGGCCTGGGTCCGGGCGCGCGGGATGTCGGTCTACACACTGGTGTTCATGGGCGGACAGGCGATCGGTTCGCTGCTGTGGGGTTCGATCGCCGGCGCCATGGGTGTGGTGTTCGCGCTGCTGCTGTCGGCCGTCCTGCTCGCGGTGTGCGCGGTGAGCACACTGTGGTGGCCGGTCAATCAGGATGCGACCGGATTCGATCTGACCCCGACCGCCTTCTGGCCGGAGCCCTACGTCCTCTGCGAGCCCGATCCGGCCGACGGTCCGGTGCTGATCCTCCAGAGTTATACCGTCCCGGACGAATTGGTCGACCGATTCCTCACCGCCATGGCCCGGGTGGGACGCTCCCGCCAGCGCACCGGCGCCATGGAATGGCGGGTCTACCGCGATGTGGGTGTGGCCGACCGCTTCGTAGAGGCCTTCGTCGTGCGGTCCTGGGCCGAGCACATGCATCAGCATCAGGTCCGGCTCACCGCGCAGGATCAGCGCAATGAGCAGGACATGGCCCAGTACACCGTCGGCGAACCGGAGATCAGCCACCTGATCGCGGTGGAAGAGCCGAAGTAGCAGGTGATTACGACTGCAGCCAGGTCAGCACGGCCAGCACGCGGCGGTGGTCGTCGTCGGACGGCGGCAGGTTCAGCTTGGCGAAGATCGAGGAGATGTGCTTCTCCACCGCTCCCTCGGTAATGACCAACTGCTTGCTGATCGCCCGATTGGTGCGGCCCTCCGCCATCAGGCCGAGCACCTCCCGCTCGCGCGGGGTCAGTTCGTCGAGCGGGCCGCTGCGCCTGCGGGCGAACAGACCGGCGACCACCTCGGGATCGAGCACGGTGCCGCCGTCGGTCACCCGGCGCAGGGCGTCGGACAGCTCCTCCAGCTTGGAGATCCGGTCCTTGAGCAGATAGCCGACACCGCCGAGTCCCGCCTCGGCGAGCAGATCGGAGGCATAACTCTGCTCGACGTACTGGGACAGCACCAGGACCGCCGTACCCGGCACCAGACGCCGCGCCTCGAGTGCCGCGCGCAGCCCCTCGGTGCCGAACGAGGGCGGCATGCGCACATCGGTGACCGCGATATCGGGCCGGTGCTCGACCACCGCGCGCACCAGCGCCTCACCATCACCGACCGCCGCCAGGACGGTCGCGCCCGCTTCCTCGAGCAGCCGCACCAGACCCTCTCGCAGCAGTACCGAATCCTCTGCCAGAACTACTCGCATGAGCGGTGAGCCTAACGGGGGAGCAGGATCTCGGCGGTCAGCACGGTCGGACCACCCGGCGGACTGTGCACATCGAGCCGCCCGTCCACACCGGCGAGCCGATCGGACAGACCCGCCAGCCCATGCCCCTTCCCGATATGCGCGCCGCCCACGCCGTCATCGGTCACCCGCAACCACAGGCTTGTCTCATCGGTGGTCACCGTCACCACGCAGCTGCGGGCCCGAGCATGTTTGGCGACATTGGTCAGGGCTTCGCTGACGACGAAATAGGCTGCGTTCTCTACGGATTCGGCCAGTCGCCGGTCCTCGCGCAGATCGCATTCGAGCGTGGTGTGGACCGGGCAGCGGCTCACGGCGGCGGCGAGTGCGGCGGGGAGACCGCGATCGATCAGGATCGGCGGTGCGATACCGCGCGAGACCGCCCGCAATTCGTTCAAGGCCTCGCGGCTCTGCTCGAGCGCCTCATCGACCAATGTCCTTGCGGCATCGGGATTGTCGTTCATGCGCCGGCGCGCCGCCTCGAGATCCATGGTCAGCCGGACCAGCCGCTGCTGCGGCCCGTCGTGAATATCGCGTTCCACCCGGCGCAGTGTCTGCGCCTCCGCCTGCACCGCGGCGCTGCGGCTCACGGTGAGCTGCTCGGTTCTGGCGCGCAGTGCGGCCTTCTCATTGGTCAACAGTGCGCGGGCCACACCCGTCTGGACAATCGCGAGACCACGCAGAACCGGGGGAGTCGTGGCCAGAAACGCAAGTCCCAGAAGCGTATTCACGATGATGTTGGGAGCCAGACCGTGCAGGCCCAGCAGGTCGGCCAGGCCCTGGGAGTCCGGATAGTCGGGCATCAGCCAGCCGAAGAGCGGATACAGCGTCCCCACCACCGCCGCACACACCCAGATCACGGTGATGCCCCAGGTGAACAGCCACACCGGCATGGCGAGGATCCCGTGTGCGAGATCACGCCAGTACTGCCGGTCCTTCAGCACGGTCCAGATCCGCTGCGATCGGCTTCCGGTGGCGGTGGCGTAGTAGGCCGCAGGCAGTTCGTGCCCGATCACCGCTGCCACTCGCCGCCGCTCGAGTGCCGCGAACATGCGGGCCGCCCCCAGCGTGGCGATCAGCACGGGCACGCCCACCCACACCACCAGTGTCGCGGTGCCGAATAGGAAACCGCAGATCAGCGTGACGAAACTGGCGAGTCCGACGAGGATGCCGGGAAGCAGGTAGGCCAGGTCCCGCCGCGCCTGTGCGATATCGAACATGAGGACTACCCTCCCGGTTCCGCTACCCGGCACTCCAACCGGGGACCAGGTAGGCCCGCAGTGGTGCTACCCCCACCCCTCGGCGCGGTCGTCCAGCGATCCAGGCGGGCCCGCGGCGATTGTAGGCAGGTTGCGAGTGCGTTGCTTAGGATCAGTCGGTGATAAGCACAGGCAAAGAATCGAAGGGGTGGAGACGCCCCTCCGTGTGGATGGCCCTCGTACTGATCGTGGCGTACCTGGTGTTCTACCTGCTGGTGGGGCAACTGACATCGTGGCTCTTCGGCGACCGGATCGACAAAGACAATGTGGTGGCGACCGCGCCCAGCATCTGGTTCGCTCTCGTCCTGCCGATCGCCGTCGGCGCTCTTGCCCTGGTGACCGTGACCGCCCGGATGGGCAAGCTCGCAGCGATTTTCGGACCCCAGCCCGTGCGCGGCAGCGGCTGGATGTGGATCGGTCCGGCGCTGGTGCTGATCGCGATCATCGCGCATCTGGCGGGCACGCGGTGGAGTTCGTGGACCGGTGCGCAGATCAGCGCGATGCTGGTGCTCGGCGTCTGCGTCGGTGTGGCGGAGGAGCTGGCCACCCGCGGTTTGACGGTCCAAATCCTGCGCGAGGCAGGCCACGGCGAACGGTTTGTCGCCGTGGTCTCCTCACTCGTGTTCGCGCTGATGCATATGGTGAACCTCATCTCCGGAATGGAGCTGAGCACGGTGGCCGCCACCGTCGTCTACACCTTCGGCTTCGGCATGTGCATGTATCTGGCCATGCGGGTGACCGGCACGATCTGGGCCGCGATCGTATTGCACGCCTGCACCGACCCCAGCACATTCCTGTCCACCGGCGGACTCGACAAGGCGGTCGGTGACTCCGGCGGCAGCGGCGCATCCATCATCGCGGCATTCGCGACTGTGCTACTGATCGTCTTCGGCGTTGTCGCGGTGTTCTTCGTCCGCGGCAAATCCCAAGTCGCTCAACCCTTGTCGGCCGGCGCGTAAACCAGCTCGAGAATTCCGGACGGGAAGGCGGTGCTCTTCACCAGCCGGAGGTTCAGTGCCTGGTCCAGTTCCGGGAACAGGGGTGCGCCCTTGCCTGTGACGGCGGGCAGCACCCACAGCCGGTACTCGTCGATGACGCCGAGCTTGATCAGCGAGTGCATGAATGCGGTGCCGCCGACGGCGACGAGATCCTTGCCGGGCTCGGCCTTGAGTGCGGCGATCTCCTCCGCCGTATCACCATTGGCGATGCGGGTCTCGGGCCAGTTGTCGGCAGACGTCAGCGTGCGAGAGAACACGACCTTGGGAATCTCGTTCATCGCCTTCGCCGACGGGTGGTCCGAGCCCGGCCAGAATCCGGCCATGATCTCGTAGGAGTTCCGGCCCATCAGGAACGCCCCCGCATCCCACAGCCGGCTGACGAAGTACTCCTCCTGCTCGGCATCGTCGATACTCATCATGACGTCCCGGATTCCGTTGTCCCCATCAGCACTCTTGCCATCCAGCGACACATAAAACCCCATGATCAACTTGCGCATTCGATCCTCCATCAGTTCCCGGCACCGGTTCAGAGGTATCGACGGAGGATCCCCCCGAAATTCATCGGTGCGTCCAGCCCCTCACCATCGAGCCCCCGAATCTCCTCGTCGACCAGGGCCCAGGAAACGCCATGGTCGCCCCTCTACTGCGCTCGCCTACTGCGCTCGCCGTCGTGACCGTCAACTTCGCTACAGGGGTGAGACATTGAAATTCGCGTCCGAGATCGGCTGCTCTTGACGATCTCATCGGTCGAGGAGTGACAGTGACCCAGATCAGTGACAGCGAGTTCGACCAGTTGCTAACCGATTTCGAGCACTCCGCGATCCATGTGGAGACTCGCGATGCGTACGGCACCGCAACGGAACTGCCGCACATGGCTCAGTGGGCTGCCGGGGAACCGGACGACCTCGCATGGTTGCAGGGCTGGTGTGCAACGTTGCGTGCACATGTCGCGGCGGGACGATCGGTGCGCCGCGCTCGCATCGTTTCCGAACCGCTGAGTGATTATCAGCGCTGGTCGTACAGTATCGCCGGGCAGATGGTCGGCGCGGGCGAGGACATCCGGTGGATTCCGAGACGCCGGGTGTCATCGATTGCGTTGCCGGGCAACGACTTCTACCTCTTCGATGACCGGCTTGTTGTCTTCCTGCACTACGCTGGAGATGGGTTGGGTACCGGCAAAACCGCATCGACCAACCCTGATGATATTCAGCTGTGCCGCAACGCATTCGAGGCACTATGGGCACTGGCGATTCCGCACAGTGAATACCAGCCCGTCTAGTTCCGCGCGGGAAGCGCGACGGGCACTCGGGTCCCGGCTGCGTGATGTACGCGAGACGCCGGCCTGACCGCACGTCAAATGGCCGCCGTGACCGGTGGTCTGTTCCAAACGGCGGAGTATTCGGCTGCGATGCTGTCGTTTTGGATCCGCTTCCTGGGCGCTGGTGCTGCCGCAGCGCGCTGGACGGTATCGCCGATTCGATCTCCATGCGAGCTGAGGTGTTTCACAATGGCAAGCGTGTCGGCACCGTTCGAGGTCAGTGATAGGTCCAGGAATCGGGTGCTTCTGGTTCTTGTGGCGAGTCTGCTGATCCTGATTCTTTACTGGGTCCTGTGGTTCACCGTCCGCGATGCGGTCGCCAGCAACGAACGCCCCGCGTACTTCGAATTCGAGAACGCATTCCCGCTGGCCGATGCCTGGCTGGCGGTGTGTGTGATCGCCGCTGCGGTCACGTTGATCAAACGCCATGCCATGGCCCTGCTATGGCTGCTGGCAGGTGGCGGATCGGCGATCTATCTCTTCTGTCTCGACGCGCTCTACGACCTCGAGAACGGCATCTGGTGGCGCTCGGGCGCAGGCGGATACATCGAACTCGGCATCAACGTGATCACGCTGGCGGTAGGGGTCGGCCTACTGCGCTGGGCCTGGCGTCGCCGCGCAGCGTTCATCGGGTGAAGAGCGCTGGCGCGCAAAGCTTTACGCTGGTGGGGTCGAGCTACGCTCAAACCTGGCGATTCCAATGTCAGTGGGCTCCTGCATGATCGGCGCAAGAGTCCCCGAAAGACATCAGCTAAGAGATCGCCGAGGATTTCCGGGTCATCGCCGCGGCCTACGGATTCACCGCCGCGGATAACGAGGAGCTGATCGCCACCCGAGACTGGTGAGCGGCGGCGCGTCGCCCGTCGAATATCCTCAGCCCGCGTTGTGGCTTCAGGATGTCGCGCTCGGTGACAACCAGCCCAATTGCCGAGCTCTGCCCAGATCGTCGCGGGCAGCCCAGTGTTCGATCACCATGCCGTCCACCATGCGCATCCAATGCGTTTGCGCGACCGAGAAACGCTTCCCTGTACCAGGAAACACCTGGTCTACCTCACCCTCGGTGTTGTAGACAACGAACGAACCGACCTGTCGCCCAACCATAATGGTGTCCAGACACACCAGATCCTCATCAGCCACAGCATGCCGGATCTCGTGACGCATCTCGGTGAAAGCTGCCCGCAGCCACAACGCCGTGGAGTAGAAACCATGGGGCCCGCGCAGCCGCGTCGTCGGCGGCTCATGCAGGCTCTCACGATTCCGCGCGTCAGGATGAATGACAGCGTCGAAGTCCCCGCGAGTTCCGGCTGCCATGATCTCGAGACTGCGCACAGCCACGGCCTTCGAGTTGTTAGGTGCGCTCATGCGGCTCCCAAAATCCGTAAACGAGATCGGGCACAGTGCCAACGACACCGCACTCCGACCAACGACCCCTTTTCGCTCGGTCTGTCGTTGTCGGCATGTTATTGACGATGACGGCTCCGAGCACGGCGTTCATCCCCAGCCACGGGAAGACGTGCCTTCATCGCAAGTGTGAAGCTCATGTCAACAGCCTCTTCATCAGTGCCGCTATTGCCCTGTGTATCAATAGGTCTCGGGTGCATCGAGTGAAGAAGTGACCTTTTCAGTCAGCGTGAAAGCGGCAGCAAAGATAGGGCGTTCAGCCATCTGTGTTCGGCGTCGGTCATGATCGTTCGATGGACCGAATCCTCATACTGGTGAACGGACTTCCTGGGTCGGGCAAGACAACCCTGGGCAACGCAGTGGCCCGAACCATGAACGCTTGGTTCCTATCCAAGGATGCCGTTAAAGAGGCGTTGGTCGGCTGCCTCGAAAACGCAGTCGAGGTACCAGAACTCGGCGGGATCGCCATGGACACGGTGTGGAAGCTGGCCCAGACCTCACCGGTCGATGTCGTCATCGATTCCTGGTGGTTCAAGCCACGTGATCTTGCCTTCGCGCAAGCGGGAATCGAGCAGGTCGGCACTCGCCGGGTCGTCGAGATCTGGTGCGAGGTCCCCGCCGAGATCGCAAGAGCACGCTACGCGTCACGCCAGCGGCCGGCCTTCTACTCGGATGAGCAACGCCTGGAACAACACTGGGACGACTGGGTAACGCACGCCGCCCCGCTAGGGCTGACACCGACGATCATCGTCGACACCACACGCGCGGTCGATCTCACTGATCTCGCTGCGCAGATCAGGACTGTATCCAGCTCATAGGACACGAAAGCGGGCTATCGACAGTCCCACTGATATCGAGCCTTGTTCGCGAAGTCGATAATCACGGGTGGTTCCGGCCCCGTGCCGCGTCGTTCTCCAGTTACTCGCGGTTCAGGTGATGCACCGGAGGTGCATGGGGGACAAAGACTTCCACGATGACGATTCGTCGCAGCCCTGCGTGTCAGGGTGAGGTGAGTCCACCGGCTCGGAGCCAATCGGAGATGCAGGGCGAGAGACGGATCGCTATTTCATGACCAGGACAAGAGCCGCGGTCGCCGAAGGCCACAATGGGCGGATGGGTTCTCCAGGGCCGCGTGGTGACGAGCCGAAGCGGCGGCGTGCGTTCAGCGCAGCGGACAAGTTGGCGTATCTGCAGGCCTACGAGCAGGCGATCGAACACGGCGACGGTGGCGGGTATCTGCGCCGAGAAGGGCTGTATTCCTCGCAGATCAGCGAGTGGCGCAAGCAGCGCGACGCGGGGGTCCTCTCCGGTAAGAAACCGGGTGAGAAGGTCGGTAAACTGACCGCTGAGCAAGCCGAAATCGCACGTCTGACAGCGGAATTAGCGCGTGCCAACAAACGTCTCGTCACTACCGAGGCCGCCCTGGACATCATGGGAAAAGCACACGCTCTCTTGGAATCTCTCTCCGAGAGAGCGGATTCCGACGAGCAGCGCAGAAGGCGTTGACCACCGCGTACATGTCGTTGACCGATGCCGGAGCCGGTACTCGGCGTGCGGCGGTATTGACGGGACTGGTGCGTTCCACCGCGAACCGCCGCCGTAAGGCCGCCGCGGCACCGAGTTCGGGTGTACCGCAACCGGTTTCAGATCCGGTGAACAAGCTCTCCGAGTTCGAGCGACGCGCGATCCTGGAGAAACTGGGCAGTGCCGGGTTCGTCGATCTGGCGCCGTTGCAGGTCTTCGCCCAGCTCCTGGACGAGGGCACCTACCTGTGTTCGGTGTCCACGATGTATCGGGTGTTAGGGGAAAACAAGCAGGTCAAGGAGCGGCGCCGGTTGGCGCGGCATCCGGCCAAGGTGTGTCCGGAGTTGGTCGCCACCGCACCGAGGCAGGTGTATTCGTGGGACATCACCAAGCTCGCCGGCCCGGTCAAGGGACAGTATTTCGATGCCTACGTGATGATCGACATCTACTCCCGTTACATCGTCGGGGTCCATGTTCACAATCATGAATCCGGTGTTCTGGCAACGGAATTGATGAAAGAGATCTTCGGGGTCCACGGGATTCCGCAGGTAGTGCACGCCGATCGGGGCACGTCGATGACGTCCAAATCGGTCGCCGCTCTGCTCGCCGATCTCGAGGTCACCCGCTCGCATTCACGGCCACGGGTATCCAATGACAACCCCTTTTCGGAGGCGCTGTTCAAGACTCTGAAATACGGTCCAGAGTTCCCCGAACGTTTCCGATCACTCACCGAGGCACGACAATTCATGGATTCCTTCGCCGGGTGGTACAACCACCAACACCGCCACACCGGCATCGGTTTACACACCCCCGCCGACGTTCACTACGGGCTGGCCACCGACAAGGCCGCCGCCCGCCAAGCCGTGCTCGCCCAGGCCCGCGCCCGCCACCCACACCGCTTCGGCACCACCACGGCACCGAAGATCCTTGACCTACCCGAGACCGTCTGGATCAACCGACCAGCCGACGACGCCACCCAGGAGGCCGACACGACAGCCGCTTAACACCCGTTGGACTCATCCACCTTGAAAAATTCCGCAGCGCCCTGTTCGATGACAGGCGTGTGCTGCCCTGCACGCAGTGTGGCCGCCCTTGCAAGCGCCATAGGTGATCGGATGCTGCTGGCTAGTGTGCGGATGTGCTTTTTCACGAACGGGCTACTGCGCGGCTGTCCGGGGTCAGCGATTGAACTTGCTTGCAGTAGTGAACTATTCGTGCAACTACCGCCGGAAGTGCCGAGAAATCGCTGACGAGGGCGACAGATTGCACGAAAAGCTCACCTCGTTCGATCCCTGCCTACTTCGGATCGTTGAGAGTCACCGGTACGAGTTCAGGCCGGCCGCAGCATCCCCCGGAGCGTTGCTCCGTTGTTGAGGACCAACTCCCGCGTAGTCCGGAACCCTGCATGTTCTGCCATGGCCGCGCTCGTCGGATTCGTCGCCACCACGAAGACGTCGATCTCGCTGCTATCGATCCTCGCCCTGACCAGTTCGGAGGTCACACCCTTGCCACGCGCACGCGGTAAGGCCGCCCCGACCGCCAGGTACAGGTGAGGAGTCGCAGGCCGCAGGCTCTCGATCCGGCGCGAGGCGGCGAGTGCGCGAGGGGTGGCCGAACCCAGAGCGCGAATCAGACTGAACGGCTTGGACATCGGGACGTGCCGGCCCGGTCGCTCCCACAAGAGGACAGTCGTCACCCCCTCACTATCCGAAGCCGTGTCCACAAACCCCGCGCGTCGTCTGGCTTCAACTCGCGGATGCCAGAAGAAAGGCAAGGCCCGTCGTCGGCGCTCAGGCTCCGGCCAGAAGTAGGCCATCAACGGATCGTCCATGAACGCCTCGACGAGAACGCACACTTCCGGTGTCATGTACTCGACACTAGTGCGATCGGCACAGCAACAAACCCAACCCCGGCCCACCGTGGCCGTCGTCCGCAGATTTCGAAGCGGCTGAGGCCGTTCGGCTTCCACGGGAGTTCGTTCCGGCCTTGGTCGCGTCGGCATGTCGACCAGAGCATCCGCAGCCGAGCAGCGTGAGATCTTCGCGCAATGCCCTGTGCCGGAAGCAGTCTCGGGCAGTTGAGCTTCTACCCTCCCACGCTGGCCGATTACGGCAGGCCCGGGCCGCTGCTGTCGGCACCCAATTGTGTTGCGGCGGTCTGCAACGCTCTCGAGGCGGCATCTCAGGCGCGGTCGTGGAGGGTGATCTGGTAGCCGTCGGGGTCGGCGAAGGTGAATGTGCGTCCGAAGGGGCCGTCTATCGGTGCGGAGACGATGGGGTGACCGTCGGCGACGAGAGCATCGTGGA
Source organism: Nocardia sp. NBC_01327 (assembly GCF_035958815.1). Taxonomy (NCBI): domain Bacteria; kingdom Bacillati; phylum Actinomycetota; class Actinomycetes; order Mycobacteriales; family Nocardiaceae; genus Nocardia; species Nocardia sp. NBC_01327. Next base: position 3,927,879 of record NZ_CP108383.1, read on the forward strand.
TGGTCTGGACGTCTGTGGCGTGGAGCCAGATTGCGGCACCGATGCCGGGCTGGGTGACGGAGTCGAGATCGGTGCCGGGAACGATGTCGCGGAGTGCGAATGCGATGGGCTTCGTCTCGAAGACGACGGCGTGCGGGGGTCCGGTCTGCGAGCGGACGAGGCCGAGGTACTGCTCGTAGAACGCTCGAGAAGCGTCGAGGTCGCGTGCTTGGAGTGAGATGAAGTCGGGACCGGTGGCGGGCATGATGATGCTCCTTCCTTGTGTGTCAGTTTTCTGACACAGGTCAATCTATGTCAGAATACTGACATGAGTCAAGACGGTGTCGACCTGCAGACCTCGCTGGGTTACCTGCTGAAGGAGGCGTCGAGCGCCCTGCGCGTAGCCATGGAGGAGGTGCTGCGGCCGCTCGGGATGAGCGTGACGCACTATTCCTGCCTCGAGCTGCTGGCTCAACGACCGGGCTTGTCGAACTCCGAGCTCGCACGCGGCGCGTTCGTGACCCGGCAGTCGATGAACGTGCTGCTCCAGGCCCTGGAACGAGAGGGCTACGTGACCAGGCCCGCGGAGGCGACTGTCGGAAAGATTCTTCCCACGCGGCTCACGCCTCGCGGCCGACGGAGCCTCGAGAAGGCGACCGTAGCGGTCCGGTCCGTCGAGGTCAGAATGCTGGCCGGCCTGACCGAGACCGAACAGTCGGGCGCGCTCCGGATCCTGCGGAGCATGATCGGCTCCCTGCGCGATGGCCGCGCGTAGCTTGTCGTTGTTTCGGCGGTGACTTCGCCGACCCGGCACGGGGCCGAGCGCTCCGGCAAGCGCGGTGGGGCGAGCGACGCCACTTATGCTGCGGGTATGGCAGATCCGGGTTCGGCTGAAAATTCGTCGGGAGACGCGATCGCACAAGCGTTGCGCGCGGAGATTCTGGCCGGCGAGTTGTCGGCGGGTGAGCGGCTGGTGGAGGAGTCACTGGCGAAAAGGTATGGGGTGTCGAGGATTCCGGTGCGGGAGGCGCTCGCGCGCCTGCAGTCGGAGGGGTTCGTCACCATTGTGCGCCATCGCGGTGCGACGGTGTCGGCGTCGTTGATTCATGATGGCCACGAGCTGCTCCAGGTGCGCCGGGGTCTCGAGGTGTTCGCGGCGCAGCTGGCGGCGGAGAACCGCGGCGGTGCGGTCGCGCGGGAGCTTGCCGAGATCGCCGACGGCCGGTCGGGGGAGGGGTCGTCGTTTCACGAGCTGATCGCGATCGCTTCGGGGAACGAGCAGCTGCGCGAGCTGCTCACGAACGTGAATCAGCGGGTGGGGTGGAGCCTCGGCCGCAATCCGGAGACCTCGGCCGCCGACCATCGCGCGGTCGCGATGGCGGTCCGCAATGGGGCCGCCGTGCAGGCGGCCTATCTGATGGATGAGCATCTGCGGCGGGACGAGCAGTTCTTCAACGACCAGTTCGGCACCTGATCGCCCAAAGTTGTATACAGTTTTGTCGAGATATACCGACCGCTTAACATGAAGTACGACGAGCGAAACGTCGGCGTCATAGAAACTGTATACAACTAGGGGCAGCACGATTTCAGTTCCGATCTGTAGTCGGCTCGCCGATACGACCGCTGTCGGCGTCACACTCCCGTACCCGGAGTTCCGACATGTCCCTCACAGCCTCTGGCACGCCGTCCACCACCGTCCCCTCCCTGTTGCCCACCGCCGCGAATCCGTCCTCGGGTTTGACTGCGGCCCTGGACCGTATCGGCTTCGGCCGGGTGCAGGCGACCGTTATCGCCTTGCTGATGGCGGGCCTGTTCTTCGATTCGCTGGAACAGAACTCGACCGGCGCGATGGGTCCGCTGCTGAAGGACTCCTTCGGCATCGGCAATGCCCAACTGACCCTGATCAATACGGCGACGGTGATAGGCGGCCTGGTCGGGCGCCTGATCGGCGGCTATATCGCCGACCGGTGGGGCCGCCGCACCGCGCTGAGCCTGAATCTGCTCGTCTACACCCTCGGCGGGCTGATCAGCGCCGCCGCGATCAACTACGAGATGTTGCTGAGCAGCCGCTTCGTCGTGGGAATCGGACTCGGGGGCGAATTCACCGTCGGGCTGGCGATTCTCGCCGAGGTGGTCGCCACCCGTCATCGCGGCTCGCTGCTGGCGACACTCAATATCTCCTCCGGTGGCATCGGCAATATCGCCTCGTTCGGCTTCTTCCTGTTGGTCCTCGGCCCGCTCAACGGCGTGCTCGGGGGGAATCACAGTTCCTGGCGCTGGACCTACGTGATCTTGGCGGTGCCCGCCGTGCTGGTCGTGTTCTTCCGCCGCTACCTGCCCGAATCGCCCCGATACCTGCTGTCGAAGGGGCGCGTCGACGCGGCGAACGCGAGTCTGACACGACTGGCGAGCGGCAGCATCGCGGGATTGCGAAATCCCGGTCCCACCAAGCGATTCGTGACCGATGCCGATATTCTGCCCACCCGGAAGCCGTCGTATCTGGCGGTTTTCCAGGGCCGGAACCTGCGGCACACCGCCGCGATCGGAGCGGCCTCGTGGATGTCGTTCGGCGCACAGGTGACACTGCTGTTCCTCATGCCGATCCTGCTGATGTCACGGGGATACTCGCTGTCGGATTCACTGGCCTTCACCATGATCATGAATGTCGGCAGCCTGTTCGGCGCGTGCGTCGCGTCCTATCTGGCCGGGCGGGCACCGCGTCGCCGCACGGTGATGACGGCCGCGGTCCTGGGATGCGTATCCGCGATCGCCTTCGCGGTCTTCGCCGACTCGACCGTGCTGATTCTGGTGTTGGGCATGATCTTTCAGTTCTTCACCATGATGCTGAACACGATGCTGTCGGTGTGGTCGCCGGAGCTGTTCCCCACCTCCATCCGCGCCATGGGCGCCTCGGTCGTGAATGGCATCGGCAATGTCGCCGGGGCCGTCATGCCGTTCGCGGCGCTGTTCTTTTTCGACCTCGCCGGTGTGCCCGGCGTGTTCATCATGATCGCCACCATGTATGCCCTGCTCGTGGTCGCCGCCCGTTTCGGGCCCGAGACATTCGGCAAATCCCTCGAAGCCGCGACGGAACAACCCGTCACCGCCTAGTCGCCCACCCGATCCCACACAAGGAGCCCGCCCATGCTCGAACTGAAGATCTCCGCCACCGCGCACGGATTGAACTACCTGCCGCAGTACTACGCCGAACATCTCGGACTCTTCGCGGCCCGCGACCTGAAAGTCACTGCGACAGCGAAGGATCCGTGGACCGGAGTACTCGACGATCTCGACAGCGGTGCGGCGGACATCGCCCTCGGCGGGCTCTGGGTGCCCGGGATGTACTGGGGCACGCCGCGTGAACTCACCGTCTTCGCCCAGGTGAATCACCAGTTCCCGAAAGCCCTGGTCACCCGGGAGGGCTCCGCCCCGCTCGGCTGGGCAGACCTGCTTGGCCGCACCGTCCTCGCACCGGGCATCGGCGGCAGCGCACCGTACGCCTTCACCGCGGGCCTGATCCGGGAAGCCGGGATCGATCCGGCGGGCATCACCTTCCTGCGCGATCTGTCCACCCCGATGTTCGTGGAGCTCTTCGAGGCCGGGCTCGGGGATGCGATCGTCCTGGACATGACAACCGCACAAGTCTTGCAGGACAAGGGAACCGGATCCATCGCGATCGATTACACCGAGGCCGGGGGCATCGGCCCCAATAGCGTCTACTACGCGCGAACCGACTGTAAGGAGGAACTGTCCGACCGGCTCGTCCGCTTCACCGCGGCGCTGAGCGAGGCGATGGAGCTCCTGCGGGCGACCTCGGTTGCCGAACTCGAGCCGTTGCTCACCGCCCACTGGCCGCACATCGCGTCGCCGACCCTGGCCCGAGCCTGTGCGCGCATCAAGAACTCGAGCACATGGGACACGGTGCGCATCGACGCCTCCGCGAGCGACCGGTGGATGCGAATCCTGCAGCAGGAGAAGATGATCCGGACCGTGCCACCGTTCACCGAATTGGTCGACACCAGCATCGCCGACAATGCCGTGCTCGCCTCCACCCTTGGATAATCGTGACACTCATCCTGACCCGCTCCGACATCGCCGGTCTGCTCGACCGGCGAGCGGTGCGGCATGCCGTCGAAGCCGCGCATGCCGCACTGGCCACCGGGCACGTCCAGAACCCCGCACCGCAGGCGATCACCCTGCCGCACAACGGATCAGCGATACCCATGACCGCCGCTGACGAGCACGGCGTCACGGTGAAGCTCCTGGCGGATCTGCCGGCCAATCGTGCTCGCGGACTGCCGACGCAGCGATCGACGATCATCGTCACCTCGGCGGTCACCGGGGAATGCGTCGCGGTGCTCGACGGTCGTGCCATCACGGCGGTACGAACGGCCGCCGCCAGCGCGGTGGCCACCGATTACCTTGCCCGGCAGGATGCTTCGGTCCTGGGCCTGGTCGGGGCCGGTAATCTGGCCATCGAGCACGCGCATGCGATCGCCGACGTGAGGCGAATACGAAAGATCGTCCTCTGGTCGCGCACCACCGACACGGTCGCGACATTCCGCGCCGGAACCGAAAGCCTCGGCATCACTACGGAATTCGCCGAATCACCGGAATCTGTCGTCGAACGATCCGACATCGTGTGCACCCTGACCCCGTCGCGCGACCCCATCGTGTCGGGTCACTGGTTTCGCCCCGGTCAGCACATCAACGCCATCGGTGCACCGCCCCGCCCCGACCACCGCGAAATCGACGCCGCCGGAATGCGCCGCGCCCGCCTCGTCGTAGACCACCACCCCACCGTCATGGCCAAATCGGGCGCGGTCTTGCAGGCTATCGCCGAGCACGCCATCACGGCCGACGACGCCCGCACCGAACTCGGCCACGTCATCAATAACCGTGCCCTCGGACGGCACGACGACACCTGCATCACACTGTTCGAATCGGTCGGACTCGGCCTACAAGACCTCGCCACCACCCAACTAGTCCTCACCGAGGCCATCGAGCACAATATCGGGCACGCCATAGACCTGACCAACTGACAACCCTCGACGCACCGCCCCGACGGTCCCGATCATCCATCGGCCGTCGAACTGCCCCCGAAGCCAGTTCGCCCACGGCTCCACAATCATTCGATCAGCACTGTCATCGACACTAATGTGGCACACGTAGCGGCTGAGATGCGCTCAGCCCGTTGATCTTTGGGTGAATACGCTGGCCGATTCGGTCAGTGTGGTCAGCCGGTTGAAAGCGCGGGTCGCGGCATGAGGGTGCGTTCTTGGACCAGTGCCGGCGTTGGGGGATGGCATCCTTGGCGGGTGAGCGAGTTCTTCTGGCCGGATGATGCGGACTTGGGGGCGCGGGCACGTCGAGCATGGACGGCAGTCGTCGAAGGGTTGCCGGTCGGCACTCGCGTGTCAGGAGTGGTGATCGGTCGTCAGCCCTTCGGGGTTTTCATCCAGATAGACCAGGTGCCCGACGCTGTCGGATTGGTGAGGGTTACTGCACTGCCGCCGGATGTTGAGCTTCCCCTTCGAGGCGTGCACGTCGTCGGTGACGTGCTCTGGCACGAGGAAAGAAACTGTCAGGTGACCGTGACACCCGTGGGATACCGGCAAGACGTTGCGTGCCCACCCATCAGCGACGCTGAGTTGCTCGACGTGAAACGAAGACTGCTGAGTGACCGGAATGAGCGGCAGGGGCGCTGACTGACGTTTGATGGTTGGTCTGGAATGGATCAAATACATTCGCCCCGTGGATCTTCCGATGGCGACACCCGGAAATGACACATCGTCGGCAAATCAGGGCATTTCGTTCGGCCCAGATAAGCTCGGCTGGTTGCGCGTCCGGATGGGCTCGGCTCGTTGAGCTTCAGTCGGTCCTCGCGGTCCTCGCGGTCCTCCGGCCAGAAGGCGCATCTGGGCTTGGCCTCAGCTTGCTGCCGCCAGGACCCGCCATACCTTTCTGGAACGCGAGCGGACCTGGGGAGCCGCGTATTCGATTCGCCGGCGGGCTTCGTGGGTGCTGATCCGCAGCAGATCGGTCAATAGCTCCACGGTGTCCCGGTAGCCGATCTCGGGGGCGAGGCCGCGGCGTTCGGCTTCGGCGACGGCCGCGCGCATGGCGGCATCGAGTCGCCTGCGGCGGCGTTCGGTCTCGACGAGGGTGCGCAGTAGGTCGACATCGGCCAGTTCCGGCCATTCTGCTGCTGGAGCACCCGGCGCCAGCGCGGTCGAATGTATGGTCACGCGGGTCAGCATACAGCAGGGGTCGAACATATGTTCGATAACTTGAATTGCGGTCGTGGCGTGCCGAATCTCATGCCACTCCGCACGGGACATCGCAGGATACGAAGGTGTGCGGAGGACCTTGCCGATAAGGTCCGGCCGGCACCAGGGTGTATGCGATCATGCCTCTGACGACCGCATACAATGGCCCGCATGCGCATGTTCCTCGATATCCTCCTGATCATCACCAGCGTGCTGCTGGTGCTGCTGGTGCTGCTGCACCGCGCCAAGGGCGGGGGTCTGTCGAGCCTGTTCGGTGGCGGTGTGCAGTCCAGCCTGTCGGGATCCACCGTCGTCGAGAAGAACCTGGATCGGATCACGATCTTCCTCGGGGTGATCTGGCTGATCTCGATCCTCGGTATCGGACTCGAAATCAAGTTCTCCTCCTAGTCGATACCTGACAGGTCGCCGGGCGCCGCTGCATGCGGCGCCCGGCGACTTGTGCTGGGTGCGGTCGCCTCGAAGTTGCCCGAATGCGGGGTGCCGAACCGGCGGATATCGCCGATTGTTTGCAACGGGTTGTCCAATCGGGACCTCGTCACCACCGTCCTGTGGGCATCATGGACAGATGGACTTGGTGAATACGGTGGCGCCGAGCCTCGCGGGGGTGCTTCACCGGGACTTCTTCTGGATGGTGTGGAACAGCGTTCTGGCCTGGATTCCGGTTGCGCTCGCGCTCTTGGTCTTCCGTTCCGACCCGCAGTTCGGGCGGCGGCTCCCGGTGTCCCCGGTGTGGTGGGCGGGGGTAGCGCTGCTGATGCTGTTCCTGCCGAACGCGCCCTATGTGGTAACCGATTTGGTGCATTTGCGCGATGATGTGCGTGCTATCGGCGACGGTCCGGTGGTCTCCACGGTATTGCCGGTGTACGGCATTTTCATCGTCTCGGGATTCCTGGCCTACTACCTGGTGCTGGCAGAGCTCCGCGGATTTCTGGAACGGATCGGCCTGGGGGCCTGGCGCGCACCGGTCATCCTCACGGTCCATTTGCTCTGCGCCGTAGGCGTTTTCCTGGGCCGCTGGGTCCGCCTCAACAGCTGGGAGCCGGTGGTCGAGCCCCGCGGCACCGTCGAGCGCATGGTGCTGGCCCTCACCTGGGAGTGGGCGCCGATCCTGATTGCCGCGGTCTTCGTGGCAACGGCCCTGGGCCACTTCGTGACTCGCGCGGTGGCCGAGGCCGGAGTGGCGAGCGCGCGCCGCGGCGCCCGGCTGGTGCGAGGTCTGCGCCTCGCACCGCCGAGCCCCGATCAGGTGTGATCAGGCGAGGCCGAGGCGCTCTGCCGCGATAATGCGGATCGCCTTCTTGTCCGGCTTGCCGAGCCCGGTGAGGGGCAGCTTGTCGATGAGCAGCACATGCTTGGGCACCTGGACGGAACCCTTGCGCTGCTTGACCGCCGCCTGGATCTCGGCGGTCACGATCTCGACGGCGGCCGCATCGGCGGCGGTCTCCGGATCGAGGACCAGCAGCGCGGTCACAGCCTCGCCCCAGTGCGCGTCGGGCACGCCGACCACGGCGACCTCGAGCACCCGGGGATGCTCGGAGACAACGTCTTCCACCTCGCGCGGGAACACATTGAACCCGCCGGTGACCACCATGTCCTTGCTGCGGCCGACGATGAAGAGGAAACCGTCCTCGTCCTCGCGAGCCAGATCACCGGTGCGCAGCCAGCCGTTGTGGAAGGTTTCGGCGGTGACCTCGGGCAGATTCAGGTACCCGGCCGCGAGCAGCGGTCCGGAGACGCAGATTTCGCCGACCTCACCGGGCGCGACCGGATTGTCCTCACCGTCGAGCAGCGCCACCCGCACCGCGGTGGAGGGCCGCCCGCACGAGGTGAGCCGCTCCTTATCGTGCTCCTCCTTGCCCAGATAGCTGATGGCCATGGGCGCTTCGGACTGCCCGAAGTACTGCGCGAAGATCGGCCCGAAGCGATCGATGGCCTCCTGCAGGCGATTCGGATCGATCGCGGAGGCGCCGTAGTACACGGTCTCCAGCGACGACAGATCGCGGGTCGCCGAATCCGGATGATCCAGCAGCGCGTAGAGCATCGACGGCACCAGCATGGTGGCGCTGATCTTGTGCTCCTCGATGGCCTTGAGGACTTCACCGGCATCGAAGCGCGGCACCACCACACACTGCCCGCCGAGCAGCACGACCGGCAGGAAGAATGCCGCGCCCGCATGCGAAAGCGGTGTGCAGATCAGGAATTTCGGTCGCTTGGGCCATTCCCACTCCGACAGCTGGATCTGCGTCATGGTCGTCATGGTGCGCGCGGTGCCGACCACACCCTTGGGCTTGCCGGTGGTCCCGCCGGTGTAGCTGATCGAGATGATGTCCTCTGGCAGCAGTTCCACCGCGTGCACCGGCTGCGGCTCGTACTTGTCGGCGGTGGCGAGCAGATCCACGCCCACATCGGCCAGCGCCTCGGGCACGGGCCCGAGCACCAGCACGCGGGTCAGGCTCTCCACCCGGTCCACCAGCTCCCGCGCACGCTGCACGAACGCCGGAACCGGATCCAGGATGAGCGTCGTAATGCCCGCGTCCGCAAGCACATACGCGTGATCGTCGACGCCGCCGATCGGGTGCAGCGCGGTGCGTCGCTGCCCGGAGATCTGGCCCGCACCGATGGTGAACAGCACCTCCGGCCGGTTCAGTGCGAGGATGCCGACCGGGCTGCCCTGTACGAGGCCGTACTCGGCGAATGCCGAGATATAGCGGCTCATCGCATCGAGCACCTCGCCGCCGGTGAGCACGTTGCCACCGAGGGTCAGCACCGGCCGATTCTTGTGCCGGCGCAGTCCGGACACCAGCAGATGGCCATTGTGCAGTGGCAGCCGCAGGTGGGTGTCGGGATCGATTGTGGTCATTGCTTTCTCCACTCCGAGCGGTTCTTTCCAGAGGTGACTGTTGTCAAGAGGTCACAGCGTGTGCGCGCCGTACAGGGTGACCACCACCGCGCCGCCCAGTCCCAGATTGTGGGCGAGTGCGGTGCGCGCGTCCGGTACCTGGCGTTCGCCCGCGAGTCCGCGCAGCTGCCAGGACAATTCGGTGGCCTGGGCCAGGCCGGTGGCGCCGAGCGGGTGTCCCTTGGAGATGAGCCCGCCGGACGGGTTCACCACCCAGGTGCCGCCGTAGGTGGTGGCGCCGGATTCCACCAGTGCACCGGATTCGCCCTCACCGCACAGGCCCAGGGCCTCGTAGGTGATGAGCTCGTTGATGGTGAAGCAGTCGTGCAGCTCGATCACATCGACGTCCGCGACCCCGATTCCGGCGGTGGCGAACACCTTCGAGGCGGCCGCGCGGGTCATGGGCGCGCCCACGACATCGATCATGGAGCCGGTCGAGAAGGAGTTGCCGTCATCGGTGGCCAGCTCCTGCGCCAGGATTTCGATGGCCTGATCCTCGAGCCCGTGCGCCCGCACGTACTCCTCGCTGACCACGACCGCGGCGGCCGCGCCGTCGGACATGGGCGAGCACTGCGAGCGGGTCAGCGGGCCGTGCACCGGCTTGTCGCCGAGCACCTGCTCGAGGGTGTACGCATCCTGGAACTGCGCCAGCGGATTCCGGGTGGAGTGCTCGTGGTTCTTCACCGCGACCGCCGCCAGCTGCTCGGGCGTGGTGCCGTAGCGCTTCATATGCTCGATGGCCGCATTGCCGAAGAACTGCGTGGTGATGGGCGCCTGGCTGAAGTCGTACTGCTCGCGCATGACGGCCAGGTGGTGATCCACCGTGGTGGCCTTGGGCCGGGTGGCCGGGCCCGCCATGGACTCCTTGGTCATCTGCTCGAAGCCGACGGCCAGCGCGATGTCCACGATCCCGCTGCCGACCCATTCGCGCGCCAGCATGAGCGCGGTGGAACCGGTGGCGCAGTTGTTGTTCACATTGACGATCGGAATGCCGGTGAGACCCACGTCGTACAGGGCGCGCTGCCCGGCGGCGGACGGCTGGAAGACGTAGCCGACAGCGGCGCGCTGCACCTGGTCGTAGGTGACTCCGGCATCGCCGAGTGCGCCGTTGACGGCCTCGGCGACCATCTGCGGGTAGGTCCACTCGCGGGAACCGATCTTGACGAACGGGGTCATGTTGACTCCGACGACGAAAACGCGACGCATTCTTCCTGTACTCCTGTTCTGCGGAAACAACTGTGGTGGATGGTCAGTCGGCGCGCGGGACGCGGCCGTCGATATCGGTGAACCCGTACTCCCCGGCGAGGTCGGCGACCTTCCAGGCTTTACCGCTGCGCGCCTTGCGCTTCGGATCGGCGGCCAGTGCCACGACGGCCCGGCCCGGGAAGCGGGGGGATTCGGCGGTATCGAGATCGAAGGTGCCTTCGCCGGGCAGCGTGACCAGGCGGCGGCCCTGCGCATCGGCCGGAACCATCTGCAGCAGTTCGGTATTGACGATGCCGGGCCAGAGCGAGACGGCGGTCGCCTCGGTGTCCGCGAGATCATGCGCCATATCGGCGGTCAGCCGATCGAGGGCTGTCTTGCCGACGCCGTAGACGGCATTGTGCATGTACCGGGTCGCACCGGGGGAGGACACATTGACGATGAGCCCACCGGATTCGATGATCAGCGGCGCCGCGAAAACGCTTGCCACATAGTGCGATCGAACGCCGATATCGAAGGTCTCGTCCCACGCCTTGGGTGGCACCTCCCAGAACTTGCGGCCCAGCCAGCGGGCGGCGGCGGGGGAGTTGTAGACGTTGTTCACCAGCACATCCAGGCGGCCGTGCTCCTCGCGCACCTGTGCGAAGAGCTTTTCGACCGCACTGTCGTCCTTGTGGTCGCAGACCACCGCGACTCCGGCGCCGCCGAGCGCATCGATCTCGGCGGCGGTGCCCGCCACCGTGCCCGGCAGGTGTCCGGCCGTGGTGGTGCGTCCGGTGACATAGACGGTTGCGCCCGCCGCGCCCAGCTCCAGGGCAATGCCCTTGCCGATACCGCGGCTGGCTCCGGTCACCACGGCGACCGTTCCGGCGAGAATCTTGGGTATTTCGCTCACGACCTCTGGACACTACCTTTAAATAGGAACGTGTTCTAGAAATTGGAGGCAGCAGTGGAGCTGACGCATCGGATCGTGGATACCGGAGACATCCGTATGCACGTGGCGGAGCAGGGTGAGGGGTATCCGGTCATCTTCTGCCACGGGTTCCCGCACACCTGGTTCATGTGGCACAACCAGCTGGAAGCGGTCGCGGCCGCCGGGTACCGCGCGCTGGCCCCGGACCTGCGCGGGTACGGGCGCACCGATGCGCCCGCCGGGCTGGAGTCGTACACGAACGAGGCCGTGATCGGCGATCTGCTGGCGCTGCTGGACGATATCGGCGAGCAGCGGGCCGTCTTCGTCGGCCTGGACTTCGGCGCGCAACTGGTGTGGGAGCTGTCGCTGCGGCATCCGGAGCGGGTGGCCGCGGTGGCGGTTCTGAACAATCCGTTCAGCCCGCGTCCGCCGCGTCCGCCGTCAGCGTTCTGGACCAAGGCGGCGGATCGGCACTTCCTGCATCTGGCGTACTTCCAGGAGCCGGGTGTGGCCGATGCCGAACTGGCCGCGGACCCGCGCGGGTTCCTGGCCCGGGTGTACTACTCGCTCAGCGGTGACTACCACTACCTCGACACCTGGAAGAACCCGCCGGGTCTGGGCTACCTCGATGTCCTTCCCGAGGCGCCGCCCATGCCGTGGTCGTGGCTCTCGGAGGCCGAATTCGACACGCTGGTAGCGGATTTCGAGCGCACCGGGTTCACCGGCGGGCTCAACTGGTACCGCAGCCTCGATCGCAACTGGGAACTCACCGAGGCGTACGCCGACGCCAAGGTCACCGTCCCGACCTTCTTCCTCTACGGCGAGAACGACCCGGATATGGAGGGTTTCAGCGGCCGCGACCCGCTGGCGACCCTGCGCGCCAATGTGGTCGACCTGCGCGAGGTGGTCGAAATCCCCAAGGCGGGCCACCTGGTTCAGCTCGAACGCGCCGATGCCGTCAACGGGTTCCTCGTCAACGCCCTGAAGAGTTTGGACCTGACCGTCTCGACTTCTGCCTGATCCGCATCATCTGAAGATCGTCTGAAGGAGTGGCCCGACGTCTTTTCGAAGGGCCACCCTTCGGGCTGTGATGGTGGCATGAAACTACAAGCGAGAGCACACCGTTCCGGGATTCGCGTGGCCTTGGCTTTGACGGTCGCGGCGGTTCCCATGGTCATGGCGGCGGGCGCCGCCTCGGCGGAAGCGCCTGCGGACAGCACGGCCGTATCCGCGCCGAACCTCCAGTTCGCGCACGACGGTTACTGGCACTGGGTGCACTGCGATCGTGACCACGAGTACTGGCGTCCGGCCTGCCACCCGGAATGGGGCGGGTGGACCGATCAGCTGCCGGAGACCGGCAGCTTCTGATATCACCCGAGATCCGGCCCGCCAGGCCGGATCTCGGCTGTCGGTAGCGGATTACGCGGGCCGGGTCGCGCGGTAGAAGGTGACTCGTCCGACATGGCGGTAGACACCGGAATCCACTTCCTCGCAGTCGAATCCGGCGGCGCGCAGGAGCCGGGGAATGCCGTCGCCGAGGTTGCCGCTCGCGTGTGGATTCTTCAGCATGCGGCGGGATGCGTATCCGTCTGCGGCGGAGATGTTTCCGCCGACATCGGCCAGATGCAGTCGCCCGCCGGGGCGGAGTACCCGCAGTACCTCGGCCGCGAGCGCGGGCTTCAGCTCGGGGTCGAGGTGATGCAGCATGAATGAGGAAAATACGTAATCGAAGCTGCTGTCGGGGAACGGCAGATCTTGCGCGTATGCGCGTTCGAATCGAATTCCTGTGCGGCCGCGGATCTTGCGCTCGGCGCGAGCCAGGGCGAGTGGATCGGGATCGGTGCCGATGACGTCGGCCCGTGGTTGGGCATCCTTCGCGGCGACGGTGAGTGTGCCGGTACCGCAGCCGATTTCGAGGATTCGGGTATCGGGTGCGAGGTCGGCCTGCCGGATGAGTGAGCGGTGCACCCTGCGGGCTCCGAGCAGGCGGGTGAGCAGGTCGTAGAACGGCAGCATGGCATCACGGCCAGCGGCGGGGAGGTAGTCGTGACGGTTGCCCATGGCCTGGTGGAGGGGAGTATTTTTCGTCATGTATTCCATGATGTGCACCGGACTGGCTGAGCAATTGGTGGATCATCGGCAGAACTAGGATTATCTTTGGTTCATGTCCGAACGCCCGCACACCATCCGATACGAAGCGGGCGTGCCCGTGTACCGCTACTCGTCCGATCCTGCTGTACCCCCCATCTCGGTCATGCGATTCGCCCACGACGGGCGACCGGGGTACGGCACGCCGCACATCCATGACTTCCCGGTGCTGCTCTACGTCGACCGCGGCACGCCGGGCGAGCAGGAGCATCCGGGGCTGGCGCGGACCGGAGACGTCTACGTGGTCGCGCCGGGCGCGGTGGTGGACGGCCGGACGGTCACCATGGACAGCGCGGTCGGGGTGCTCTTCGATCCGGCCGCGCTCGGTGATGACACCCGTGCGCCCTGGCCGGCCTGGCGGGCGCACCCGCTGCTGTTCCCCTTCCTGCACGGCACCCCGAGCGGGTTGCTGCGGCTGTACGTTCCGGCGCAGCGGCAACCGTTGTGGGAGAACACCATCGCCGCCATCGAGGACGAATTGTCCACGGGCCGAGCGGGATACCGCCAGGCCGCCGCCGCCCATCTGACCCTGCTCCTGGTGGACATCGCCCGGCTGGCGGTCGACGTGGTGGGAGACCTGCAGCGCAGCAATGAATCCGTACTCGCCGACGTCTTCACCGTCATCGAAGACCGCTTCACCGAGCAACTCTCCCTGCGTGATGTGGCGACCACGATCGGCATGACCCCCGCCTACCTCACCACCCTGGTGCGCCGCCGCACCGGCCGCACCGTCCAGGACTGGATCCTCGCCCGCCGCATGTCCGAGGCCCGCCGCCTGCTCACCGACACCGACCTCCCGATCAACGACATCGCCCGCCGCACAGGCATTCCCGACCCCGGCTACTTCACCCGCATGTTCCGCCGCGAACACCAGATGACCCCGCGCATCTGGCGCACCCGCAGCGATGTGGCGTAGCGAATTGACTGAAATGCGAACGGCCCCGGTGGTTGTCACCACCGGGGCCGTCGTGCAGCGTTCGAGTCAGGCGGAGACCGGGCGCAGGGATTGCGGGGTGAGGTCTTTCAGGGTGGGGTAACCGTCGACCGCCATGATCAGGTCGGCCTCGGCCAGCAGGGAGCGCAGGACGTGGACGATGCCGTCGGTGCCGCCGAGAGTGAGGCCGTAGGCGTAGGGGCGGCCGATGCCCACCGCGGTGGCGCCCAGGGCGAGGGCCTTGATGATGTCGGCGCCGCTGCGAATTCCGGAGTCGAACAGGACCGGGAGACCCTCGGCCGCGGCGACCACGTCGGGGAGCATATCGAGTGCCGGGATGCCGCCATTGGCTTGGCGGCCACCGTGATTGGAGCAGTAGATGCCGTCCACGCCGCCGTCGCGGGCGCGGCGGACGTCATCGGGATGGCAGATGCCCTTGACGATCAGCGGCAGCTTGGTCAGCGAGCGCAACCACGGGAGGTCTTCCCAGGTGAGGGGATTGCCGAAGACCTGGATCCATTTCAGGATCGCCGATTGCGGGTCCTGTTCCGGTGATTGGGCCAGGCTCGCGCGGAAGACCGGGTCGCTGAAGTAGTTGGCCAGGCAGTGCCCGCGCAGCTGCGGGAAATTGCCGGTGGACAGATCGCGCGGGCGCCATCCGGTCACCCAGGTGTCGAGGGTGACGACAATGCCCTTGTATCCGGCGCGCTCGGCGCGCTCCACCAGGCTGGCGGCGAGATCGCGATCGGTCGGGGTGTAGAGCTGGAAAAAGCCTGGGGTATTACCGAATTCGGCCGCGACGTCCTCCAGCGGATCGACCATGAGCGTGGACGCCACCATGGGAATGCCGGTGCGCGCCGCGGCCCGCGCGGTCGCGAGATCGCCGTGGCCGTCCTGGGCGCACAGGCCGATCACGCCGATCGGCGCCATGAAAACCGGTGCGGGCAGGGTCATTCCGAACAGATCGATCGACAGCTCGCGCTGTGCCGCGCCCACGAACATGCGGGGGATCAGGCCCCAGTGGTCGAAGGCCGTCACATTGGCGCGCTGGGTGCGCTCATCGCCCGCGCCGCCGGCCACGTAGGACCACACCGACGGCGGCATGGCCGCGCGCGCCCGCTCTTCCAGTTCGGCGAAGCTCACCGGGAGCGCGGGAACTACGCCGCGCAATCCGTTGAAGTAGATCTCGTTCTGAAAGTCACCGAGTGCCATGACGTCATCTCCAGTTTCCGAACCTGCCGGGGTACCTGATTATTGTGCGAGACTGAGCGTTGGAAGCGTTCGAAACGCAGTATTCAGTCACGGAGACCGGTGCGAGTGCAGGATGATGTCAGGTCGCTGAGTGAAGAGGATCTCGCGCTGATCCATGCCCTGCAATTGCGGCCCCGCGCCTCCTGGACCGAGTTGGGGCAGGTGCTCGGCATCGATCCGGTGACCGTCACTCGCCGCTGGCAGCGCCTGGACGATCGCGGCGAAGCGTGGGTGTGCGTCTCGCCGGGGCCCGCACTGTTCGATCTGGTCTGTGCCGCATACGTCGATATCGACTGCGCCGCCGGCGCGACCGCGGAGGTGGTGGCCGCCCTGGCCGATCATCCCCACATGCTGACCCTCGAACGGTCCGGTGGCAGCAATCGGATCTTCGCTACGGTCGCGACTCGCGACTTCGATCAGATGGCCCGGTACACCCTGGATGTGCTTCCGGCCGTCCCGAATATCGTCGCGGTGCGCACTCGGATCGTCACGCACTGGTTCGCCGAGGGCGGCAGCTGGCGCATCGACGCGCTGGCCCCGCAGCAGCGCGATCAGCTTCGAACACCCGCTGCTCCCGCCGCCGACCCGCGTGGACGGCGGCAGGTGACCGAGCTGGACCGGGCGATGATCGATCAGCTCTACGGCGACGGCCGGGCTTCCCACCGGGCGATCGCCACCGCACTGGGGATCAGCAGTTCCACCGTCAAACGCCGGATCGACGAGCTGACCCGCCTCGGCCTGCTGCGATTTCGCTGCGATTTCGCGCGCCCGCTCGGCGGCTGGCCGGTCGCGGTGACCTTCTGGGCGACGGCGCCCACCGCCGCACTGCCCGAGATCGGATACGCGCTCATCCGGCTGCCGCAGACCCGCAATTGCGCCGCCGTGAGCGGCGCCCACAATCTGGTGGTGCAGGCCGGGCTGCATTCGGTCGCCGAAGTGACGCGGTTCGAAAACCAGCTCGCCACCATGCATCCCGAGCTCGCCATTACCGAGCGCAGCATTACGCTGCGCCACGAGAAGCTGCTCGGCCGCATTCTCGATCAGCAGGGGCGATCGAAAGCTGTTGTCCCGCCCGATATCTGGCGGGATATTTCGTCCGGTGATCAGTAGTTGGCGTTGAGGTACTCGGCGGCGTGTGTTGTCCACAGCACGTCGGTGCCGGGCATGGTGTGGCCGGAGTACCGCACATGCTCGCCATCGGGCCACGGCGTGAGATATCCGAGCAGACCGCGCACGGCGGCCGTGTACCGATCCAGATTCGCCACCGGGTCCAGCAGGAGGAAATCCAGCAGCTCATGGAACAGCAGCGGGGTCAGATTGCCGATCCGGGCGCCTTCCACCAGAGAGAACGGCGAGATCCCGGCATCGATGAGCCGCAGCGGCGAATCGGCGGGGGAGGCGGTGATGATGTCGTCGGGATTGGCGTACTCGAAGACGTCGACATCGGTCGGCCAGGCCTTGCGCCGCCGATGCAGGCCGTAGGCGCCCGCCGGGCAGAGATTTCCCACCGATTGCCCGGATCGGCGCATCGGATTGGCGATATTCACCACGAACGCGATCTCCAGCGGTGAGCCGTCGATATTGGTGAACCGCCCCGCCCGCACCCCCTCGAGAATGGTGCTGCCGACAATCCCGCCGAGCGAATAGCTCAGCAGCCCACAGACATTCGGTGAATCCTGTAGTGCCTGGACCCCCGCCGCGACCCCGAGCCGCACCGAGGTGTCCAGCGACGGCCCCCAGGTATCCGGATCGGGACCGATCGATGCGGGCCAGTCCGGCTCGAACCAGCTGAACCGCACCGGATCGAGCAGTTTGGTGACATCGTGCAACATCCCCGCCGGTGTCCCATCGGAATTGCGCTGCTCCCCGGTACCGCGCAAGGTAATGATGTCGATCATGATCAACTCCATCTGCGCGCCGAACTTTTCGGCGTCTACCAGCAACGTTAGGCGCGCCGGTGGTAGCAGGCGCGAGTAGTGAACTACCCGATCGCCCGGTGTGGTTCTCACGTAATTCAGGTGGGTGGTGCAGGGGGTGAACTGTCGAGCCACTTCGGGTGCAACGGCACCGAGACCGGGAGTAGAGGCACCGCGGGCGAATCGGGACCCGACGGATCCGCTTGGACGGACAGGGCCGATACCGCGGCCACGATCAGCACGAGTGCGGCGAGAGCGCCGGCGACGAGACGGGCGATCAGGAACCAGCGCACACGCCAGCGTCGTTCCGGCACTGGAGGTTCGGTGGCCATGGCGCTCCTTGAATGACGTCTCCTGGGCAGATCGCCGCGCGACGGGTTCCCATTACCGATTGCTCCGGTCGAGGATTCGAGGTGGAGATCACTCGAGGGAATTCCCACTGTCGCGGGCCGGAGGGCGGACAGCGGCTGACAATGGGTGGCGTGGATGCTCTCACGGTGCGCAGGTGCGGGGACGGACCCGACGTGGTGCTGGTACACGGCGGTGCCGGGCCGAGGTCCACGTGGGCGGGGATGGAAGCGCTGCACGCGCGGTGGACGCTGCTGATGGTGTACCGGCGCGGGTTCGAGCCGAGTCCGCCGGGGGCGGACGGGCGGCAGGACTTCGTGGTCGATGCGGAGGATCTCGGCGCGGTGTTCCGGGAGAGCCGTCCCCATGTGGTCGCTCATTCCTACGGGGTACTCGGAACGCTGCTGGCCGCCGCCGAACGGCCGGAGAGTGTGCGTTCGCTGACGCTGATCGAACCGCCGCTGTACTTCCTTGTTCCGGGAGACCGGGATGTGGCCCGACTGCAACAGCTGGGGGACGAGGTCCTCATCAGAGGTCTTGATGCCGACCCCGATTTGCTGCGTGAGTTCCTCGCTCTCACCGGATCACCAGGCATTGCTCCCGGACCGCTCCCGGACGCGGTCGTGGCCGCCGTGCTCCGCGCGCAGGGCGGGCGTCTGCCCGGCCAGGCCCGGCCGAATCTCGCGGCATTGCGGGCGGCAGGAGTTCCCGCGCTGGTCGCCTCCGGCGCGCATAACACTGCCCTGGAACGCATCTGCGACGCACTCGCCGAGGAACTCGGGGCGCAGCGGATCATCGCACCCGGCGCGGGCCACTTCGTCCCGGCGGCACCGGGTTTCACCGATGAGCTGGAGAAATTCCTCTCGCACTGCGAGGGCGAATCTCGGTGACGGTGGTCGCCCAGGGCCGCACGGCACCGGCAGACCTCGCACGCTGATGCTTTATTGTCTGTGGCGCAACGGAATACGGAGGGCACATGGGAACGACCGCGCCGATGACCTATGTGATCGACGTCAGTGGGGAGATAGGCGTCGCGGGTGATCGCGACACCATCGGGGGATGGCCTGTCCTGGACGCGGATCAGCCCTGGCCGCTGTGCGACTGCGGTGCGCGCATGGCGCTGTACTTCCAGGTCGAGGTGCCCGCCGGGGTGCCGCACTTCGGTGGCGACCAACTACTGGTCTTCCAATGCCCGGCCGAGAGCGATGCCTGCTATCCGTCCGAAACCCAACTGCCCGCGGAATACTGGGACCACCCGGCCGAGAACGACCATGCCTTCTGGCGAATCCTGCTGCAGCGCAATGGCGTCCCCGTCGATGCCGCGGATCCCTACCTGCAGCCGCACCGGCTGGTCGTCCGCGGATTCGAGGATGCCGACCACGGCAACGACAGCCTGCCGCTCCAGGATTTCAAGGTCGGCGGCGCCGCGTTCTGGGTGCAGGCCGCCGAACACTTCCGCTGCGCGTGCGGCACCGACCTGGTCTTCCTCTGTCAGGTTCCGGAGAACTTCGACTTCTCCGCCTATCTGCGTGATCCGGATATCGACCTGCCCGCCTTCGATGACGGTCTGCTGCTGGGCAATATCGTCTACATCCTGGCCTGCCCGGCGCACTGCCATCCGGCCGCCGCCTACCCGGTCTGCCAGAACTGACTTCCGACAGCTGTCGCGGCCTGACTCAGGTGTGTCCGATTCGATGACCGATACGGTGACCTATTCGGCGGCAAGCGAATTCGGCACCCGGTCGCTACAGTAGTGCGGTTCGATCACAGACGAGGAAACGCACACTCATGGGATTTCGGCATCGCCGCCCGCTGTTACAGTCCGAAATCCCCGCGACACTAGCTCTTTTCGGTGTCCTGACCCTCGGTGCGGTGTTGCTGCCTGCTGCTCCCGCGGTGGCCGGTCCGGTGCATCCGTGGGCGGCGCCGCCGGTGAATTCCTGTGGGGAGACGGGTTTCGATCCTCTTGCCCGGCAACCCAATCCGGATCCTTCGCAGAAGCAGCCGGAGGCGCCGATCAAGATTCCGGTCCCGGTCCCGCAGATCGTGACCGTGCAGGTGCCGGGTCCCAAGCCCGACAACACCCGGATCGATCCGGTCGCGTTGCCGTCGGATCCGTGTGGCAACCCGTGCCCGGATATTCGGGACGATCCGGCCCCGACGACCGCGCCGGGCGGGACCGGTAGCGGGAGCGGGTTGTCGTTGCCGCGGATCGAGATCGCCCCCGAGGCCGAGCCGATCCCGATTCCGGTGCCCGGCGGCGAGGCCCCCGAACCGCAGGCCCCGCCCACCTCGGATGTGCAACCGTCCGAGCCTGCTCCGGCGGTCGCGCCGGTGCCGGCGCCGCAGGTGGATTCGGTGCAGTTGGTCGATCAGGTCACCGGGCACGGGTCGCTCAACCGCACCGATATGCGCTGGTCGGTCGATGGCACCGATCTGGGGTTGATGTGGGAGAACAAACCCGGTCAGGTCGCGGTGGTGTTCGGTGACACCTTCGGCAAGGGCTGGCAGGCCGGGGGTGCGGGCACCGATCAGCAGGACTGGCGCAGCAACACCATCGCCTACAGCAGCAATCACGATCTGTCCCAGGGGCTGGTCCTGGATGATTTCGTGCAGAACTCGCGCTGTCATGCTGCGGAGATCCTCGACAGTCGCAAGATCAAGAATTTCGAGCACACCACGATCCCGACCTCCGGATTCGCGATCGGTGACCGTCAGTACCTGACGTACATGTCGATCAACCACTGGTCGCGGATTCCGGGCATGTGGTGGACCAACGACGGGGGTATCGCCTACTCCGACGACAACGGGCGCACCTGGACCAAATCGCAATGGGCGCGCTGGGACAATCTGTTCGGGCTCGGGCGTTTCCAGGTCGCGACGATGGTCCCGCACGGGGACTACGCGTATATGTTCGGTACCCCGAACGGGCGCCTGGGTGTGATCGGTTTGGCGCGGGTTCCCTCCGATCAGGTGCTGAACAAATCGGCGTACCAGTACTGGATCGACGGCACCTGGGTGGCCGCGGACGGGGCCAACGAATTGCTGGCGACCCCGATCGTGTCCGGTACCGCGAGTGAGTTGTCGGTGCGTTTCGATCGGGACAGCGGGCAGTGGCAGATGGTGTATCTGGACGTGACGCGCGGGCAGATCGTGATGCGTACCGCCGCGCAACCGCAAGGCGCGTGGAGTGATCCGGTGCCATTGCTCAGTACCGAGGACTACCCGACCGCGTACGGCGGATTCATGCACCCGTGGTCCACGGGCAAGGACCTGTACTTCACGGTCTCGGCATGGAACAGCTACAACGTGTACCTCATGCACGCCACCCTGAAATGAGAGTTCGCCGCTGAACGTGTCGCGGGCGGCCGGCGGGGTATCGACACATGGTGACCTTCGACCTGACACCCACGGCAGCGCAGCACGACCTGGCCAAGCGTGCGCACGAATTCGCCCGCGACTGCATCAGGCCGGTGGCGTCCCACTACGACCAGGCCCAGGAATTCCCGTGGCCGGTCCTGGAGGAGGCGGCGAAACGGGGTTTCTACAGTCCGCTGTTCTACCGCGATCTCATCGGCGATCCGACCGGATTATCGCTGCCGATGTTCATGGAGGAGCTGTTCTGGGGCTGTGCGGGCATCGGATTGGCGATTGTGATGCCCGCACTGGCCCTGTCGGCGATCGGCCAGGCCGCCACGCCCGAGCAGATGTTGCGGTGGGCGCCCGAATGTTTCGGCACCCCCGGGGATGTGAAGCTCGCGGCGCTCGCGATCTCCGAGCCCGAGGGCGGCAGCGATGTGCGCAACCTGCGCACCCGGGCCGTCCGCGACGGTGACGACTGGGTCATCGACGGCCACAAGATGTGGATCGGCAATGGCGGCATCGCCAATGTGCACGTGGTGAACGCGGTGGTCGATGAGCAGCTCGGTCACCGCGGCCAGGCGCTGTTCGTGGTGCCCGGCGGCACACCAGGATTGGAATTGGTGCGCAAGCTCGACAAGCTGGGATGCCGCGCATCCCATACCGCGGAGCTGAAATTCAACAGCGTGCGCGTGCCGATGGACAATCTGCTCGGCGGACCGGAGAAGCTCGAGCACGCGCTGGCCAAGAGGCGTGAGGCGGCGCGCAGCGGCGGCCGATCCGGTTCGGTGACACTGGGAACCTTCGAGCAGACTCGCCCGATGGTCGCCGCCCAGGCGCTCGGAATCGCCAGAGCCGCTATGGAATACATGACCTCCTACGCGACCCGCCGCGAGGCCTTCGGCGCGCCGATCATCGACAATCAGGGCATCGCCTTCCCGATCGCGGACCTGGCCACCCGTATCGACGCCGCACGATTGCTGACCTGGCGCGCGTCCTGGATGGCCGCGCAGGGCGTCCCGTTCGAACGCGGCGAAGGTTCGATGGCGAAGCTGGCGGCCAGCGAAGTCGCGGTGCGGGCCACCGAACGCGCCATCCAGACCATGGGCGGCTGGGGGTACATCACCGATCATCCGGTGGAGAAGTGGTACCGAGATGCCAAGCTGTACACCATCTTCGAAGGCACCAGTGAAATCCAGCGCATTGTCATCTCGCACGCCC
The DNA here is from genome assembly GCF_035958815.1 of Nocardia sp. NBC_01327. Taxonomy (NCBI): domain Bacteria; kingdom Bacillati; phylum Actinomycetota; class Actinomycetes; order Mycobacteriales; family Nocardiaceae; genus Nocardia; species Nocardia sp. NBC_01327. The sequence goes on from NZ_CP108383.1 coordinate 3,950,341, forward strand.
TGGGCGCCGCCGAAGGCCGGCCACCGCTGCACGTCGACCTCGAACCCTCGGGTGGCCCGCTGAACAAGGCGTTCGGCCGCGGCGCCGAGGTGCGCACCAGGGTCGCTGCCACAGCGCTGAATATGCGCGATCGGGTGCCGGGTCCGGTCATGAGGGCCGCGTTGAAGTTCTTGCGTCCGCCTCGCTGACTATGCGCGGCCCCACAGTCCGGCCCAGACGCTGTGCGAGAAGACATTTGGGTCACCAATAGAGCAGTCCCCGGTCAGGGTTGCTGCGCGGTTGATGATTCCGAGGGTGTCGGACGGGCGTTCGTAGGTCGGGTGAAACGGCGGGTTCGGGAACTGCGGGCGACGTAGGGTCGAAGGGTCATGTGGGTTCGAACTTCGAAAGGCATTGCCTGTGCTCGTGGAACGACTTGCTGCTGGGTTTCGCTCGATCGATACGACCGCGCTGTGTGATGCCGATAAGTCGTTGCGGGTGATGGACAGTGCGATTCGGCCGCGGTCGGCGGGGACCAGAATTCTGGGACCGGCATTCACTGTCCGGTGCTACGGGGACTTCTTCGCGGTATTGCGGGCCATCGAGACCGCCGCGCCGGGGGATATTGTCATCGTCGACGGCGGCAGTAGCGAAATCGCCCTGGCCGGAGAACTTTTCGCCCGCGGGGCACTGGTGCGCGGACTGGGCGGGATCATTGTCGACGGCGGATACCGCGATATCGGCTATGTCCGCGATTGCGAACTGCCGATCTACAGCCGTTTCATCACACCCATGGCCGGAACCACCACCGAGCTCGGGGAGCTGCAGGTCCGCGTGACCTGCGGTGGTGTGCCGGTGCATCCGGGCGATCTGATTCTCGCCGACGACGAGGGCATTGTCGTGCTCGATCCGGAGCGGGCGGAAACGCTGCTGACCGCTGCCACCGCCATCAAGCAGGCCGAAGCCCGCGTCATCGCGAAGCTGGATGCGGGCGCGACGCTCAGCGACTGCCTGGGCATCTCCGCGCACACCGAAGCCCTGCGGAAGGGTGAGCATTCCGCCCTGGAATTCCTCGCCTGACCCGAGTACTCGCCGCGCCGCCTCCATGGCTGCCGGGCCAACGTCGGATAGCCTGCGACCGGTTCGAAGATCTGTCCACGATTGGTCCGGATACACCGAAAGACGGGGCAAGATGAGCGGATTCGACATATCACGAGGTATAGCCGTTCGCGGGATGGCAGGAATGGCCGTTGCGGCGGCCTGTATCGCAGTACCGATGGCGGCGGCGCCGCAGGCGGCCGCGGCGGGGACCCCGACGCTGACGATCAGCATGACCGGTTCACCGGTCGGCCCGGCCAAGCTCGCCTCCGTCGGCTGCGGGCAGACCGCGGTGGCGACGGTGAAGATGGCCGACGGCACCCCGGTATCGCACGGCTCGGTGGAGTTCACCAGCCACCTGCCCGGCATCTCCGGCAATGTGGTGGGAACGGTGCCGGTCACCAATGGCACCGCCAGCATTCCGTGGGTTCCCGGCGTCGCGGGGCAGCACATCATCAGCGCGATCTACTTCGACGATGCCTCCGACCTGCGTCCCGCCTCCGGGCAGACGATGATCACCGCCATGAACCTGAACGGCGTGTGCGTCTGATCCGGAGCTGCTGGGCCGGAGCGTGATTCAGCCGCTGTGAATCGCGATGACCGGCCGCTTCGACGGCTGGAGTGTGGCGAGCAGGGTGCGAACGACGTCCTCGGAGACGGCGACGCACCCTGCCGTCGCCGCACCGATATCGCCGTGCACGAAGAATGCCGAACCCTTGCCGGGTACAGCGGGCGCGCGGTTGTAGTCGATGACGAGCGCGTGGTTGTACTGCGGAACGGTCCGGCCGAGGTTCTCACTGACAGCGGTATCGAACGGGCAATCGGCTGCGGCGCACCGATACCTCCGGTTGTAGAGGGGGCTTTCGGAGTCCGATACCCACCACCAGGTATTCGACGGGTCGACCGTGAGATAGGGGAGTCGCGCGGCGGGATCGGGCAACCGGCCGAACCCCTCGCTCACGCCGAAGGTGCCCTCCGGCGTGTAGTCCCGGCCCTCGCCGACCTCCGTCGAAATCCCTTCCGCGCCAACCCAGGCCGGTACCGCGAACGTGCGCTTCCACTCCCGCAGCCGGTTCCGCTGCCACAGCTCCAGCGTCCCGTGATCGGCGCCGGCCGGTGCGCTGACCCAGACCACCTGTGTGCCTGGAACGGTATTCGGGTCGAACGGCGGCCGATCGGAAGTGAGCCGGGGCAGCATCACTACGGCGAGCACCGCGACGGCTATGGCGACCGTCCATCGCAGCGCCCGGACACCCTTGTCCGCCAATCCCACTCGCGCTCCCCACTGTCGTAGACGAGGGCATCCTAGCGAGCCGGAGCGATCATCGGTGAGACCTCGGGGCCACGCCGAGTGGCGAGTTACCGCAGGTCGGGGGCATTACCGCCCCCGACCCGGGTGAACACTCAGCTGGGGAGATCGGCGGCGGCGGCCTCGTCGAGCAGCCATGTGGTGGATTCACTGCCGATCGCACCCGCGGCGGGCACATCCAGGGGCGAGGCGCCATTGAGTGCGGCGACGACCGCGGCGGCCTTGGCCTCGCCGCCGACAATGAGAACCACATGACGCGACCTGCGGATGGCAGGCAGCGTCAGTGTGATGCGGACGGCCGGCGGTTTGGGCGAATGCGTCTCGGCGACAACAAGTTCGCGTTCCTCGCGGGTGGCGTCCGTATGCGGGAACAGCGAGTTGATATGGCCCTCGCCGCCCATACCGAGCAGGTGCAGATCGAACGCGCCGTGCTCGGCCAGATACGCGTGGACCGTGGCAGAGTACTCGCCCGCGGCCTCGAGCGGATCGGGGTAGTCGCCGCTGGAGGTTTCGGCCGGATGCACCCGGGCCGGATCGAGCGGAACATGGTCCAGCAGCGCCTGCCGAGCCTGCAGATCATTGCGCTCGGCATCCCCGGTGGGCACGAAACGCTCATCGCCCCAGAAGATGTCGACCTTGGACCAGTCGATGTCGCCCGGGGCCTTGCGCACCCATTCGAGCAGGCCGATGCCGGTGCCGCCACCGGTCAGGACCACCGACGCGCTGCCGCGCAGCCGCTGGGCCTCCACGACCTCGGTGACGAAGCGGGCAGCCGCCGCCTGCACGAGTTCCTCGGTGGTGGCGAAGGTTTCGACGACGGGCTTACTCATAGATCACCCTTTCGATTCCGGTCAGCGCCTCGGCGTAGACCTCGTCGGCGTCGAGATGGCGCAGCTCCTCGGCCAGGCAGTCCCGGGTTTCCCGGCGGGCCAGGGCGAAACGCTGATCGGGCTCGCCCGTGCGGGTCAGGGTCGCGGTGCGGCCGTGCTGCGGACGGGCGATGGAGATCGATACCGACGAGCGGTGCATCTCCACCTTCAGCTCGCCGGTCTCGCGAATCACCGGACAGGCCAGGCGGGCGGCGAGCCACCCGGCCAGCATGTCCAGCGCGGGCTCGTCCTGCAGACCCGAAACCGTCACGGACTCAACGGGTTCGAACGGCGCCTCGTCCAGGGCCGCCGCCAGCAGTGCCCGCCAGTAGGTGACCCGGCTCCACGCCAGATCGGTATCGCCCGCCGCATACGAATCGCGGCGCTTCTTGATGGTGTCCTGCGGATCGGGCGCGAAGGTCGCGTCGGTGATCCGCCGGGTCGCCAGGCGGCCGACCGAATCCTTGGACGGGAAATCCGGGGCGCCGCGCGGCCACCACGCCACCACGGGGGTGTCGGGCAGCAGGAACGGCACCACCACACTGCTCTCGTGACTGACCAGATCGCCCTGCAGCCGAAGCACTATCACCTCGGCCGCGCCGGCGTCGCCGCCCACGCGGATCTGGGCATCGAGGCGCGTCGCCGCATTCCGGTCACCACGTGCGAGAACTATGACGCGGCAAGGATGTTCACGACTGGCGTCATTGGCCGCGTCGATGGCGTCCTCGGCCTCGGAGCTGTCCAGGGTGCAGACCACCAGGGTCAGCACCCGGCCCATGGTGACCACGCCATTGGCCTCACGCAGCTGGATCAGCCGCTTGGATACCTCACGGGTATCGGTGTCCGGCATATCGATGATCACGGTCGCCGCCATTCCCGCCCGCTGCGCGCGAGCATTTCGTCGGCGGATTCCGGACCCCACATACCGGCCTCGTACGGATCGGGCTTACCGGTCTCGGCCCAGTGCTCGAGTACGGGATCGAGGATGCGCCAAGCCAATTCGACCTCCTCGTTGACCGGGAAGAGTGACGGCACGCCGAGCAGCACATCCAGGATGAGACGCTCATAGGCCTCGGGGGAGTCCTCGGTGAACGCCTCGCCGTAGCTGAAGTCCATATTCACATCGCGGACCTCCATGCTGGAGCCGGGCACCTTCGACCCGAATCGCATGGTGATGCCCTCGTCCGGCTGCACGCGAATCACCAGGGCGTTCTGCCCCAGCTCCTCGGTCATGGTCTGGTCGAAGGGCAGATGCGGGGCCCGCTTGAAGACCACCGCGATCTCGGTGACGCGGCGGCCCAGGCGCTTTCCGGTGCGCAGATAGAACGGCACACCCGCCCAGCGACGCGTCTCCACGGCCAGGGTGATGGCGGCGTAGGTCTCGGTGCGCGAATTCGGGTCGAAACCCTCCTCCTGCATCAGGCCCACCACCGACTCGCTGCCCTGCCACCCGGCGGTGTACTGCCCGCGCGCGGTGGTCTCGTCCAGCGGCTCGGTGAGTTTGGTCGCCGAGAGCACCTTGATCTTCTCGATCTGCAGTTGCCGCGGCTGGAAGCTCACCGGCTCCTCCATCGCCGTCAGCGCCAGCAGCTGCAGCAGATGGTTCTGGATCACATCGCGTGCGGCGCCGATACCGTCGTAATAGCCTGCGCGACCGCCCAAACCGATGTCCTCGGCCATGGTGATCTGCACATGATCGACGTAATTGGCATTCCAGATCGGGTCGAACAGCTGGTTCGCGAAGCGCAGCGCCAGAATGTTCTGCACCGTCTCCTTGCCGAGGTAGTGGTCGATGCGGAACACCGATTGCTCGGGGAAGACCGAATTCACCAGGGCATTGAGCTCACGGGCGCTGTCGAGATCGTGCCCGAACGGCTTCTCGATGACCACGCGCCGCCAGGTCGGCGTATCGCCGTGCTCCGGCTTCGCCTGTGCGAGACCGTTCTTCGAGAGCTGATCGAGCACCACCGGGAACTCGGTGGGCGGAATCGCAAGGTAGAAGGCGTGATTGCCGCCCGTCCCGCGATCGCGGTCCAGATCCTTGAGCGTGGTCGCCAGCCGGTGGAAAGCGGCATCGTCCTCGAAAGTGCCCTGGACGAAACGCAATCCGGCCGACAGCTGATCCCACACCTCGTCGCGGAACGGTGTGCGCGCCGAGGAGCTCACCGATTCCTTGACCACGGCGGCGAAGTCCGCATCGGACATATCGCGCCGGGCGAAACCGACCAGGGAGAAACCCGGGGGCAGCAGCCCCCGGTTCGCCAGGTCATAGATGGCCGGCAGCAGTTTGCGCCGCGACAGGTCACCGGTCACGCCGAAAATCACCATGCTGCACGGCCCGGCAATGCGGGGAACCCGGCTGTCGCGTCCATCGCGGAGCGGATTCACCGTCGCGGTCGTCGTCACTGTGCCGGCCACTCTCAGTTGCTCCCGGCTGCCTGGAGCTGTTCGGTGGTGGCGCCGAGCAATTCCTCCCACGAGGTCACGAACTTGTCGACGCCCTCGACCTCGAGCACCCCGAAGACCTCGTCCAGATTCACGCCGGCGGCGGCGATCCTGTCGAAGATCTCCTGTGCGGCCGGACCGGTGCCGGACATGGTGTCGCCGGAGACGACGCCGTGATCGGCGAAGGCCGCGAGGGTCTTCTCCGGGACGGTGTTCACCGTATTCGGCGCGACCAGTTCGGAGATGTACATGGTGTCCGGGTACTCCGGGTTCTTCACACCGGTGGACGCCCACAGCGCGCGCTGGCGGTTGGCCCCGCCCGCCGCCGACAGCCGCGCGAACACCGAAGTGTGCTTGCCGCCGTCGAATACGTCCTGGTACGCGGCATAGGCCAAGCGCGCGTTGGCGATTCCGGCCTTACCGCGCAACTCCAGGGCCTCGGGGGTGCCGATGGCCTCGAGCCGCTTGTCGATCTCCGAGTCCACGCGGGAGACGAAGAACGAAGCGACGGAATGGATCTTGGCCAGATCGTGGCCCGCGGTGTGCGCATTGGTCAGGCCGTCGAGGTACGCGCCCATGACCGAGCGGTAGCGCTCGACCGAGAAGATCAGCGTCACATTCACGCTAATGCCCTCCGCGATCACCCGCGTGATGGCCGGAATACCGGCCTCGGTGGCGGGAATCTTGATGAACAGGTTGGGCCGGTCCACGATCTTCCACAGCTCGATCGCCTGGGCGACCGTGCCGTCCTCGTCGAAGGCCAGCCGCGGATCGACCTCGATGGAGACGCGGCCGTCGGTGCCGCCGGACGCCTTGAAGACGTCGGCGAACACATCGCAGGCCGAGCGCACGTCATCGGTGGTGATGGTGCGGATGGCGGAATCGACATCGGCGCCGCGGGCGGCGAGCTCGCCGACCTGGGCGTCGTAGTCGTGGCCCTTGGACAGGGCGCCCTGGAAAATCGTCGGGTTGGTGGTGACGCCGACAATGCTCCACGTATCGATCAGTTCCTGCAGATTGCCGGATTTGATGCGACCACGCGAAAGATCATCGAGCCATACGGAAACCCCGGCAGCCGACAGGGCCGCGAGGTTGGGGTTCTGGGTCATTGCAGGACTATCCCTTCACCTTGGCGAGCGAGCGCTGCGCGGCAGCGACGGTGGCTTCGGTCGTGATACCGAACTCGCGGAACAGCGTCTTGTAATCGGCCGAGGCGCCGAAGTGCTCGATCGACACGATTTCACCGGCATCGCCGACGAATCGGTACCAGGGCATTCCGATCCCGGCTTCCACCGAGACACGCGCCTTGACCGACGGCGGCAGCACCTGATCGCGGTAGGACTGATCCTGCGCGTCGAACCACTCGACACACGGCATCGACACTACGCGCGTGCCGATGCCCTCGGCCTCGAGCGCGGCGCGCGCGTCGACCGCCAGCTGCAGTTCCGAACCGGTGGCGATCAGGATCACCTGCGGTGTGGCAGTGGAGGATTCGGCCAGCACGTAACCGCCCTTGCGGACACCCTCGTAGCTGGTGCCCTCCTGGATCGGCAGATCCTGGCGGGTCAGCGCCAGCGCGGACGGGCCGTCCTGGTGCGGGGCGTCCGACGGCACGAAGTGCGAATGCCGTTCCGCGGAGTCACGTTCCAGAATGGTGCGCCAGGCGTAGCTGGTCTCATTGGCATCACCCGGGCGCACGACGTTCAGGCCCGGGATGGCGCGCAGTGCGGCCAGGTGCTCGATCGGCTGGTGCGTCGGGCCGTCTTCGCCGAGACCGATGGAGTCGTGCGTCCAGACGTAGGTGACCGGGGTGCGCATGAGCGCGCCCAGGCGCACCGAACCGCGCATGTAATCGGAGAACACCAGGAAGGTGCCGCCGTACGGGCGCGTAGGACCGTGCAGCGCAATGCCGTTCAGGATCGCGCCCATGGCGTGCTCGCGCACACCGAAGTGCAGGGTGCGGCCGTAGGGGTTCGCCTTCCACATACCGGTCGAGATCGACTCCGGGCCGAAGCTCGGGCTGTTCGGCATGGTGGTGTTGTTGGACTCCGCGAGGTCGGCCGAGCCGCCCCACAGTTCCGGCAGCACCGGGGCGAGCGCCGCGAGGACCGCGCCGGACGCCTTACGGGTGGCCATGCCCTTCTGATCGGCGGGCCAGGTCGGCAGCTGGGCGGACCAGCCGTCGGGCAGGCTGCGGGTCTGCAGGCGATCGAAGAGCGCCTTGTTGGCCGGGTTCGCGGCGGCCCACGCGTCGAACTGGTCCTGCCATGCGGCCTTGGCGGCCTTGGCGCGATCGGCGACCTGGTTGCGGGTGTGCGCGATGACCGCGTCGTCGACCTCGAAGCTCTGCTCGGGATCGAAGCCCAGCACCTTCTTGGTCGCGGCGACCTCGTCCTTGCCCAGTGCCGCGCCGTGCGCGCCGCCGGTGTTCATCTTGGTCGGGGCCGGGTAGCCGATAATGGTGCGCAGCACGATGATCGACGGCTTATCGGTCACGGCCTGCGCCGCGGCGATGGCCTCCTCGATGCCGACGACATTCTCGCCGCCCTCGACGACCTGCACATGCCAGTCGTAGGCGCGGTAGCGCGCGGCGACATCCTCGGTGAAGGCGATGGTGGTGTCGTCCTCGATGGAGATGCGGTTGTCGTCGTAGAACAGGATGAGGTTGCCCAGCTGCTGGGTACCGGCCAGCGAGGACGCCTCGGAGGTGACGCCCTCCTCCATATCGCCGTCGGAGGCGATGACGTAGATGAAGTGGTCGAAGGCGCTCTGGCCCTGTGCCGCTTCGGGATCGAACAGACCGCGCTCACGCCGCGACGCCATCGACATGCCGATTGCCGAGGCCAGACCCTGACCCAGCGGGCCGGTGGTGATCTCCACGCCCGGGGTGTGCCGGTACTCCGGGTGGCCCGGGGTCAGTGCGCCCCAGGTGCGCAGGCTCTCGAGGTCGCTGAGCTCCAGGCCGAAGCCCGCCAGGTAGAGCTGCACGTACTGGGTGAGGCTGGAGTGGCCGCAGGACAGTACGAAACGGTCGCGTCCCACCCACTCCGGATCGCTCGGATCGATCCGCATGATGCGCTGAAAAAGCGTGTACGCCAACGGCGCCAGGCTCATTGCGGTGCCCGGATGGCCGTTGCCGACCTTCTGCACCGCGTCCGCGGCGAGCACCCGGGCCGTATCAACGGCTCTGGTGTCCACGTCGGACCAGTCGGCAGGGTGATGGGGCTGAGTGAGTGCGCGGATGTCGTCTGTGACTGACACGACCGAGGTTCTCCTGACCTTCTCGTGAACACTGAAGTTGTCGGCGGGCTCGCTTGGCGGGGTGATGCGCGATGCGCCGACTCAATCATCCGACAGCGCACCGGACTACCCACCACCCTAAAGGTGGCCCGTTCCGCGCCATGCGGGAACCCGCGTTCACCGGCCGTCGTGTCGTTGTTCGTGGCCTCGTGCGGACCGGTTTGTGACCCGGCCGCGGCCTCGTCGCGGACATATCTCGGTGCGCCCGGGCCGGACCTGGACGAGAGCACGGTCGGCGTGGGTCTACCATGCTCTGTAGTAGTAGCCGCGCCGCCACTGACTCCTTTCTAGGGAACGGCCGAGCGCGCTGCTGTTCCAGACCGGATCAAGATGCACGGCGTGCGAGGAGAAACAGTGCGGATTGGGCAACAGCCGGGTGGCGCTCACGGCTCCTCCGGAACGGTGCTGGCCGACCGCGTCACGGGCAGTGGGCCGCTGGCATCGACCACCAGGCGAGTACTCGCCTATATCGCGCTCACCAAGCCTCGTGTGATCGAGCTGCTGCTGGTAGCAACGATTCCCACTATGCTGCTCGCCGATCGCGGGCATGCGGATCTGCGGCTGATCCTGGCCACGCTCTTCGGTGGCTGGATGGGCGCGGCCAGTGCGAACACGCTGAACTGTGTCGCGGACGCCGATATCGACAAGGTGATGAAGCGGACATCCAAGCGTCCGCTCGCGCGGGAGGCGGTGCCCACGCGCAATGCCGCGGTCTTCGGCATCGTGCTCGGCCTGGGCTCCTTCGCCTGGCTGTGGTGGCAGGCCAATCTGCTCAGCGGTGTGCTGGTCGTCGCGACGATTCTGTTCTATGTCTTCGTCTACACCCTCGGCCTCAAGCGCCGGACCTCGCAGAATGTGGTCTGGGGCGGTGCGGCGGGCTGCATGCCCGCCCTGGTCGGCTGGTCCGCGGTGACCGGGTCGATCGGCTGGCCCGCGATCGTGCTGTTCCTGGTGATCTTCTTCTGGACGCCGCCGCACACCTGGGCGCTGGCCATGCGCTACAAGGAGGACTACAAGGCCGCGGGCGTTCCGATGCTCCCGGTGGTGGCCACCGAGCAGGTGGTGACCAAGCAGATCGTCATCTACACCTGGCTGACCGTATTGGCCACGCTGGCTTTGGCTCCGGCCGCCGGCGCGATCTATGCCGCGGTGGCGATTGTCGCGGGCGCCTGGTTCCTGCTGATGGCGCACCAGCTGTACTCGGGTGTGCGCCGTGGTGAGCCAGTGAAGCCGCTGCGTCTGTTCCTGCAGTCGAACAACTATCTCGCGGTGGTGTTCTGCGGTCTGGCCGTGGACTCGGTCATGGGGTGGCACACGCTGGGGCACATCGCCTTCGGGTGATCATCGACAAAACGACACTGCCGCCGAGTCCGAAGACTCGGCGGCAGTGTGCTATTGATCCGAGGTGCTGTACGCCTGAGGGGCAATGATCCGAGGCTCCTCTGCCGGAGCTGCCTCGGCCTGCGGTGCTTCGGCGGGCGCTGCCTCGACCTGCGGGGCTTCGGCGGGCGCTGCCTCGGCTTGCGGGGCTTCGGCCTGCGCTGCCTCGGACTGCGGGGCCTCGATCAGTGGCTCCTCGGCCGGGGCTGCCTCGGTCTGCGGTGCGGGGATCTGGGGGGAATTGTTCTGTTCCGCGGTGAGGGTTTCCAGCTCGGCCTGTAGGCCGGCGACCTCGGCGGCGCGCTCATCGCGCAATTGTTCCTGCTCGGCGAGGCTGGCCCGCAGATTCTCGATGACGTCTTCGACAGCGGCCAGGTTTCGATCGGCGCCCGCGAGCATCCACGCCAGGACCGCGGGCCGATCCACTTCACTGCTGACGGCCTTGACCCACGTCACCACGTAGTGCAGCCACTGCGGCTGCTTCGGCATCGTCTCCTTCTCGTCCCAGCCGCGCCGCAAGGCCATTTTGTTGGAAAAGATCCGCTCCCCGGCGGTGCCCTGCGCGAGCGTATTGACGTGAACCAGGCTCAGCTTGCCCGCGCTGGTCACCACGACATGCAGCCGGTAGTGCCCGGCCAGATGCATGCGCAATTCCGCCGCGCCGCGCCCGTCAGCGTCCATTGCGCCGAGCCAAGGGCCTTCCGCCGCATCGATAATCGACTCCAGCACCCCCAGCTGACCGACTCCGCGCCGCAGCCGTGTGGCGCGCCGACGTAGGTCGTCCGGCGTATCGGACATCTGATCCCAGTGCATAGCACCCGCTCTCTCATTGCCAAAGTCCCGGCAACCAACATATATGCGGGCAGTTGCCCAGACCGCCAAGGTCGGTCGTCCGCGTAATTTCGATCGCGTGGCGGGCGTGGTCGCCGGGCGCGGACGTTTCGGTTACGCCGCGCCCTGGGCGAATTCCATGGGCGGGAACACAGCCTGCGAGTCCTCACCGGCGAACCACATACCGATGACGAATGCGGCAGTCGCCTCGAGCAGGCCCGCGCGGTCCAGGGCGCCCGCAGTGATCGGATGGCAGCCGAGGGCCTCGACCAGGGGGACAACCTCGGCCACCGCCGCAGCGTCGCCGCACAGGGGGACTGCCAGCGGCCGTCCCGCGAATATAGGCGGCGTCATTCGCCACACGTCCACATGGCAGAGGTTGAACGCCTTCACCACTCGCGCGCCCGGCGCCTGCGCGGCGAATTGCTCGGCCGCCGAAAGGCCGTCGGTCTTCAGTGTGAACGATCCGGGGACAAGCGGATTGGTGCAATCGATCACGACCTGATCCCGCAGCGGGCCGACCTCGGCCAGTACCGCGGGTACCGCGTCGTAGGGCAGAGCCAGGAGCAGTACCTCGCCGAATGCCGCAACCTCGGCGAGCGAACCCGCACTCCCGCCGATCCTTTCCGCGAGGGCAGCTGCCTGCTCAGCGCTGCGCCCGCCGACCCGCACCTCATGCCCGGCGCGGGCCCACTGCCCGCCGAGCGCCTCCGCCATATTGCCCGTTCCTAGAATGCCGATCCGCATTTTGCTGCTCCTCACATGGTTCGATGGATATGTGGAAGACGTTAGGCAGCAGGGTGATTACCAAATGGTTCCCAGCGGCGAGCTGCTGGCCGACTGTCGCGCGAGGCTGGGTCTGGACCTGCTGGCGAATACCTGGAACGGCGTCGCCCTCTGGGCGCTGCGCCACGGTCCATTGCGCCACACCGAACTTCGCGCCCGGGTCGGCGGCATCAGCGCGAAAGTTCTCACCGAGACCCTGCGCCGCCTCGAATACAACGGTCTTGTCGCTCGAACCGAAGGCCGGTACGCGCTCACACCCCTCGGCCATTCCCTGCTCGGCCCGATAGAAGGCATCGCCCAATGGGCGCACGATCACGGCGACGAGGTGATGGAAGCCCAGGAGCGCGCCGAAACCCGTGCCACACCGATGGACGGCGTGTGATGGAAACCATTCCGGTAGTAGGTGATTCGGCGAGGTAGATTCAACCTGTTCGCCGCACTGCTGCCGCGCTGTTCTCACGGGGGAGGATTCGATGACGAGTCGGAGTAATTTGGTCATTCGATGGCGGGGATGGTTGCTCGCCGCGGGCATTGTGCCGATTATGGCCCTGGCCCCCACGGCATCCGCCGAGCCGCCACTGATCAGTCCCATCAGCCCCGGCGGTGACAATTACAGCGGATATGCCGCTGTCGCTCCATCTTTCAAGGTTCTCACCGCGCAATGGAAAGTCCCGGCGGTCACCTGCCCGCCCTTCGGCAACCTCGGCGGCGCGGTGAACGGCGCGGTCAATACGATCCTGACCGGTGGCTCCGTCCTGCGAGTCCCCGGTCTGCTCAACCACCCGGGCGCCGCACTCGGCACCTTGATGATTCCGCACGTCGGCCCCTGGATCGGTTTGGTCGGCATGGGTCCGGGCGGGGACCGAACCCTCATCCAAACCGGAACCGTGGTCGCGTGCGACAACGGAGTACCGCGCTATTCCGGCTTCTTCGAGACTCCCTCCTTCGGCAACCAGGCCGGAATGCCCGTCCCGGATGCCGACGCCCCCGGCAACGGCTGGGAATCGCCGCCCACCGTTCCCGGCGACGACATCGCGGCCACCGTCACCTGGGACGGCCACACCACCTACCGCATGACGGTCGCCGATACGACCCAGGGCTGGCACTACGGCGCGACGTTCGAGAGCACCGTAATCCCCACAGCAGCCCTGGCCGTCTCCGAATCCATCCCCTACAACGTCCCCACCTACACCCCCATCACTTTCACGAACGTCATCGCCGACGGTCGTCCCCTCGCCGCTTACAACCCTCAATCACTCTCGATCGCCGCTCCCCGTATCACCCCCACCGCGATAACAGGCGATTCCTTCACGATCCCGTCTCCCTGAGGTGTTGCGGCACCGATCGCCGCGAATTCCTCAGCCGCGCAGCACTATCCGAATCGACTGTGCGGCAGGGGATTCGACCTCATTCGGTGTCACGGTCGGCACGACATCCTCAGTATGCCGGGCGGCGTGGCGGTGAACTGGGAAGCGAGCTTGTCCAGCTCGACCGGAGGTGCGACAACCGAGCTCCACGGGTAGGCGGCGCGGGTGCGATGCAGGAATTCGACTGCCTGCGTGAGGTGGCGGGGTTCGTAATTGTGGACACCGGTGATCGTCTGCCATCGGCGAACGACGTTTTCGGGATCGATGCCGATATGCGGACCGGGCGCGACGGATCCGGCGAGGACGAGTGTGCCCCCGATATCGAGGCGGTCGAGCGCACCGGTGATGGCGCAGGCCGATCCCGAGAAGTCGAAGACGAGATCCACCTGTGCGCCATTGTCGGGTGTGGCGCCGAACTTGCGCGCTAGCTCGAGCCGTACCGGGTCGAGATCGTCGATGTAGACCTCCGCGCCCGCTTCGGCGCAGGCCGCGGCGGCGGTGATGCCGAGCATGCCCGCCCCGTAGATCAGCACCCGCCCGGTGATCGTCTCGGCGGCGTCGAGGGTCGCCATGACGGTGGCGGTCGCACAGGCCGCGGGCGCCGCCACCGCGTCGGTCAAGGTGTCGGGCACCCGCGCGATAGTCGTATTCGGCGGTAGCACAACGTATTCGGCGTAGGCGCCCGACAGCGGCCAGTCACCGTCGAACGGTTCGTGGCCGAACTTGCGGACGAATTCGCATTTGGCCGTGAACCCGGTCCGGCAGCGTGCGCACTGTCCGCACGCCACGGTCACCGCCCAGACGATGCGGTCTCCGGCCCGGACCGAGACGCCGGCGCCGGCCACCACCACTTCGCCGATGGCTTCGTGCCCGAGGATCGACGGGCACGGCGCGGGCCGCCGACCGGAGACGGTGTGCAGGTCGCTGCCGCAGACGGTGGCCAGGAGAACCCGGACGAGGGTCTCCCCGGCCTCCAGATCGGGCAGGTCCAACTTCCGGATCTCGACTCCGCTGCCGGTCCATACGGCGGCGCGGGTCATACGAGGAGCGAGCGGATCCACCCTGAGAGCCTTTCGATGGCATAGACGATGAGAAAGATGACGATCACAATGGCGCCCGCGACGTCGAAGTTCAGCGTGCGGATCGATTCGAACAGCAGGTAGCCGATACCACCCGCGCCGACGACGCCGAGGATCGTCGAGGTCCGGATATTGATGTCGAGCAGATAAAGGATCGAGCCGACCAGTGCGGGCATGACCTGTGGAATCACCGCCGCGACAAGGGTTTTCCACCAGCCGCCGCCGACGGCGCGGACCGCCTCGAGCGGGCCGGGTGCGATCTCCTCGATCGCGTCGGCCACCAGTTTGCCGAGGAATCCGATCGAGCCCAGTGCCAGTGCGCAGGTGCCCGCGATCGGGCCCAGGCCGACGGCCGCGACGAAGACGACGGCCAGAATCAGTTCGGGCACAGCACGAACCACGAGAGTCCAGGCCCGCGCCACCCAGTAGATGCTCACGTGCGGGGTCACGTTTCTCGCCGCCAGGATCCCGGCCGGGATCGACAGGACGATGCCGATGGCGGTGGCGACAATGCCGATTGCCACCGTCTCCAGTGCGGAGGTGAACAATTCGGACCCGAGCGCGCCGAAGTTCGGCGGGATGAGCCGGGTGAAGGTTTTCATCGACGGTCCGACCCAGTTCAGCAAGGACCAGGGGCTGACGTCGAGCACGAACAGGGCAGCGATACAGGATCCGAAAACCAATGCGGAGAAGATGATTCGTGCGATTCGATCGCGGCGGGGACCGGGTCTGGCGGGTGCGAGCATGGTCTTGCGGACGACGATCGCGAGCAGTTCCATCGCGGCGATGATCACCAGGATCACGCAGACGATGCCGAGTGCGTCGGGATACATCAGGCCGCGCAGCGCATCCTGCAGTGCGAAGCCGATTCCGCCCGCGCCGACGAAGCCGAGGATGACGGACATCCGCAGGTTGATGTCGATACGGTAGACGAAACTCGCGATCCATGACGGGATCGCCTGCGGAACAACCGCATTGAGCATCTCGCGGAAGTATCCGGCGCCTGTGCTGCGCACCGCCTCCCGTGGGCCGGGATCGGTCGCCTCGATCGACTCGGCGAAGAGCTTGCCGAGCATGCCGATGGAATGCAGTGCGAGAGCGAGGATTCCGGGCAGTACTCCGATACCGAGCGCCCGGACGAACAGTACGGCGAACAGCAGGTCGGGCATTGCCCGGCAGCAGGTGATCACGCCTCGCGCGACCGTGTACACGAGCGGGTGCGGTGTGGTGTTGCGGGCGGCCAGGAAGGCCAGCGGGACCGAGGCCACCGCGGCGAGCACGGTGCCGAGCAAGGCCATCAGCAGTGTCTGGATCGCGAGCTTCCAGATGCGGCCCGGGTCGTCCAGGGTCGGCGGCAGCATTCTTGCCAGCAGTGCCCGGACGTGGTCGAGACCGTCGAGCAGTGTGGCGGGGGCGAAGTCGATCCACCAGGCCGAGACGACGGTGCTGATCACCGCTGCCAGGAACAGCGCGGCCAGCACGCGCGGCCGACGAGGTCCTCCGTGACCGCTGCCGCGGGTTTCGGGACGAGCTGCCAGCGCCGTGCTCATGCCGAATCCACCTTGCCTGCAAGCGATTCGGCGGCCGGATCCACGCGCCGGTAGATCTCCATCGCGTTCTCGCGTGACATCTCCGAGGTCGGGCGGTCCAGCACCTTGACCCCGCTGCGCAGACCGACGATCCGATGCGCCCAGCCCATGGCGAGGTCGACCTGGTGCAGGGTGCAGACGACGGTCAGTTTCTCCTCGACGCAGATCTGGAACAGCAGGTCCATGACGATGCCCGCGTTCTCGGGATCGAGCGAGGCGACCGGCTCGTCGGCCAGCAGAATGCTCGGTCGCTGCATGAGGGTGCGGGCGATCGCGACCCGCTGCTGCTGGCCGCCGGAAAGGGTGTCGGCGCGCCGTTCGGCGAAGTCCGCCAAGCCGACTCGATCCAGATAGGTGAGCGCGTCGGCGCGCATACGCCTGGGATAGGTCAGCGTGCCGTAGCGCGGGAGGGTGAGTGCGCCCAGCCCGCCGATCAAGACATTCTCCAGGCAGCTGAGCCGCCCGACCAGGTTGAACTGCTGGAAGACGAACCCGACATCGCGGCGCAGTCTGCGCAGCTGGGCGCCCGAAGCCCGTTCCACCGCAGTGTCATTGACCGTGATGGCGCCCGAGCTGACCGGATGCAGCCCGTTGAGGCAGCGCAGCAGGGTGGACTTCCCGGAACCGGACAGCCCGAGCAGCACGACCAATTCACTCCGACGCACCTCGAGGGATACGTCGTCGAGGGCCACGGTCGGGCCGAAGCGCTTGGTGACGCCGCGGGCGGCGATGACGAGATCATCGCCGGCCACGGTGTTGTCGACGGGCATCGTCAGCCCTTGCACTTCTTGGATCCGGTGATTTCGCAGACCTTGCGCACGCCGTTGTAGTCGGCGTCGGTCGCCGGGACCACGCCCCAGGCGCGCTCATCGGTGATCCGGCACTCGTCGGCGCAGATGCCGCTGCTCTTCAGATTGGCGGCATTGAGTTTGGTGGTGAGCAGGGTCTTGAGCTTCTCGACCGTATCGGTGCCGAGGGCATTGTTGGCGGCGAAGACCGAACCGGCGATCGTCTCGGACTTCCAGACGGTCTTGAGCTGACCCGGCTTCAGATCACCCTTGTCGATCATGGTCTTGTCGACCATGGTGTCGAAGGCGAATCCCGCATCGCAGGTGCCGGAGGCGATCGAGAGTGCCGACGCGTCGTGCGCTCCGGCGTAGATGGGGGTGACACCGGCCGAAATATCGGCCTCGGAACCGGATTTGATGACGCCGGCCGAGATCAGCCCCGCTGTCGGGTAGAGGAAGCCGGAGGTCGAACTGGGGTCGACGAAACACACCTTCTTGCCCGCGAAATCCTTGAGCCCGTTGATCGAAGCATTGTCGGACTTGGCCAATCCGTAGGACTTGTAACCGGGGGATCCGCCCGCGGCCTGCACGACCGCGCCCAGCGGCGTGATCTTCGCGCCGTTGATACCGGCGACCACGTAGGCGAACGGGCCGAAGAACGCCAGATCGACATTGCCCGCGATAATGCCCTCGACAACACCGGCGTAGTCGGAAGCCTGCTTGAACTGAACCTTCGATCCGGTCTCCTTCTCCAGCAGTTTGATGACGGGCGCGTAGCTCGCCTTCAGGTCCGCGGAGTTCTCGGCCGGGACGGCGGCCAGGGTCAGGGTTTCCGGGAATCCCTGCGCGTTGAGGGAGTGGGACTTGGAATCGGAACAGCCGGACGCGACCAGGGCGAGACCGGTCAGCACGGCGGCAAGGGTCATTGCGTGGCGGCGAAGACGGATTTTCATTGTGACGCAATCTTTCTCGGTGACCGAAGGGGGCTCGGAGGGAAGGATCAGTGCGGGCGATCCGCTGCCGAGTCGGCTGTGTCCAGTACGATGAGCTCGAAATCAATTGGTAGAAGCGAGCTTTCGGACGGAGCGCCGGCGTCCGGGAGGGCGGAGGTCTGCATGAGCACTTACTCTGAGCCTTGGTATATACCAAGGAGTGCGGTTTGGGTGTTGGGCAGGTTAACAACGCTCGAACGTTGGTATATACCAAGCTTTGGTATGGTCGCCCCGTGACCGCGACCGCCGAACCCCGAGAGCTGAAACACCAAGCCCTACGCGCGAAGCTGGAGAAACTGCTCGACGGTATGTCCGCGGGAGATCCGTTTCCCGCCGAGCGCGAACTCGCCGAACGGTATGACGTCTCCCGGGAGACGGTTCGCCAGGCCCTGCGGGCCGTACTGCTGCAGGGCCGCATCGAACGCCGCGGTCGCACCACCATCGTCGCGAGCCCGAAGGTGGTGCAGCCGCTCATGATCGGCTCCTACACCGAAGCCGCGCTGGCCGATGGTCGCAGTGCCAGCCGCATTCTGGTCGGCTGGACCCACCTGGTCGCCGACGAAGAACTCGCCGCAAAGCTCCATATCGAGGTCGGCGCCCCGATCACCCAGCTCGAACGCGTCCTGACCACCGACGGCTACCGCGTCGGCCTGGAGACCACCAAATTGCCCGCCCAGCGCTACCCCGGCATGTTCGACAACTTCGACCACACCAGCTCGCTCTACGCCGCGATCATGGGGCGGGGCATACAGTTCGAACGCACCGAAGACAGCATCGACACCACCTTGCCCGACGCCCGCGAGGCCGCCCTCCTCACCGTCGACGCCCGCACCCCCATGTTCCTACTGAACCGAATCTCCTACGACCAGAACGAAATCCCCATAGAACACCGCCGCTCCCTCTACCGCGGCGACCGCATGACCTTCACAACAACCCAACAGGTCCACCACGACTGACCCGCCCGTTCGGTCGAAGAGGCGAAGGCCCAGGCATGCGGCCGGATTGTTGGAAGTCGGCCTCAGCGGTCAAAGATTGCGTCTGGACTGCATTTTTTGCCGGTGGGGGCGGGTTTTTGACCGCTCAGGTCGGATGGCGCTGCGAAGACGTTCTCACTCCGACAGGAATCAGTGCTCCGCGAGGAAGGTGAGGATCGCGGTGGCGAGTTCGGGTGCGGCGAAGGCGCTTCCGTGGTCGCCCGGTACTCGGACGAACTCGGCATTCGGCAGGAGTGCTGCCAGCAGATCGGCGTCGGTGCGCTCGTCCTGATCGCCGATTGCTACGAGTGCCGGGACGGTTATCGCGCGCAGGGCGGCCTCGGGCGTCGGCACCAGCGAGTCCAGTACGTGCAGCATGACCCGAGGGTCGGTGCCAATCCTCGAGATCATCTGGGCTGTGCGGGCATCGGGTGAGTCGGGCTCGATCGTGGTGCCGTTGACCAGTGCGGTGAGCACACGATGATTCGCGCCGCCGGCCTGGGGGCCGCTCACCTTGGCCAGTCCCTGACCGGCCACGATCGCCCGGCCGGGCGTGGCGCCCCGTGCGAGCATGCGCACCACGATCCGCGCGCCGAGGGAGTACCCGCCGAGGTCGTAGTCTCCGTCGCCGAGTCCGAGTTGCTCGACGAGTGCGATTCCGTCGTCCGCCAGGACATCCGGCGGGTAGCCGGTGCGGAAGTCGTGCGGTTTCGCGCTGTCCCCGTAGCCGCGGAAGTCAGGAAGAACAACGCGATGTCCTCGCGCGGCGAGCAGGCGGGCCGGTCCGTACTCGAGCATGAGCGAACCCACGCCTCCGAAGCCGGGCAGCAGGATCAACGGCCGACCGGACCCGATCTCGTGCCATGCCAGTTCTACGCCATCGCGGCCGGTGAATCGATACGCCCCCATAGGGTTTGGATCTTAACCTGAATCAGCCGCGGCGGGTTACAGGTGGGGGAGCATCTCGGGCTGTGCGAGTCGCTGGATGGTTTCCGCGGGGCTCATATCGCTGCGGCCGAAAACCGCATCGAAGTAGGCCAGGAGGTACGAACGTTGCAGGTCGATCGAGCGGGTCGCATCGATCGGGCCGATGGCCTGGTTCCTCAGGTCTGTGCCGACCAGGCCCGCGGTGGCCAGTTGCGCCACGATCACCTGTTCGTCGGTGAAGGACATGTGCCGGGTGCCCGCGACGCGCATGGGCAACTTCAGTCCGGTGTTGTTCGCCCATATCGATTCCCAGCCCGGGTGCGCGAACCACGGCGAGTTGTCGGCGGCGAGCATCAGCATCGGCCGATCGAGACCATCGGTGGCGACGGACCCGAGCATCGGTCCGTCCAGATTGACGCCGGCGGAGACCCTCGAGTCGTCGTGCATGGTTTGAGCCGTCGTCGACCCGCCGAGCGAATGGCCGAACATGCCGACCTTTGTCAGGTCCAGATCATCGGCGAGGTACTGCGGTAACGCAGCATCCGCCTCGGTGGAGTGCGCAGCCGCGGCAGTGAGTTGATCGAGAACGAAGCGCATATCGGCCACCCGGGTCGGGAGTAGACCTTCCAGGACGTTCGGCGACGAATCCACCGGCACCACACTGTGTTCGATGCGTCCGTCGGGGAACTGCACGGCGAACGCTTCGTGGGTGTGGTTGATGGCGACCACGACGTAGCCGTGGCTGGCGAGGTCTTCGGCTTGGGCGGTATTCAGCCCGGTGGTGTCATCCAGGCCCGGGGAATTCAGCAGGATCGGAAACCGCCCGCTGTCGGTGCGGGCGGGCTCGTCGCTGCGGCTGTGGCTGGGCCCGAGCGCCCAGGCATCGGCGGCGACACCGCTCTGGGCGAGGCCGTAGCGCTGTTCCTGTTGCCCGCCCGGGGGCATCCACGGTGCCACGGGCGAGGTGTCGACGTCGTCGGCCGGATACCAGATCTGCACCATCAGTTCGCGTCGGTGGTCCGGATCCCAGGGATCGGCGCGGTTGGCATCGGTGAGGTGCCACTGGGTGAGACCTACCGGATCGGGCCCGGTCGGAGCGGGCAGAGTGATCGTGACCGGTGGATCTGTGGGTGCGGCGGGGTCGGCATCCGCGACGCCGGTGGCGGCTGTGGCAGCCATCGATGCTGCGGCGACGGCCAGGATGTAGCGTTGTAAACCTTTGTATTCCAAGATAATTCCCCCGAATCGGTGTAAGCCTCGGTCGGCCACCATACAAGATCAGAATTGGGCGTGGACCACTGATCGTCGAGAATTGTTCGACCATCGGCACATCCGCTGGAATCAGGCGGCGACCATGCGCAGCTCGGCCAGGGCGTAGGTCTGCCAGCTCAACCGGAGGCGGTAGTCCTCACGCGCGCCGGTCACCCTCAGGTGCGGATAGTGTTGCAGCACAGCGCGTACCGCGTGCTGGACCTGCAATTCGGCGAGCCTGGCACCGATGCAGTAGTGCGGACCGTACCCGAACCCCAGATCAGCCTTCCCCGCACTGTCGGGGTCCAAATGCGCTGAACGCACCGACAGAAATACGGTATGCCCGCGCGGTATCGTCACACCGTTGACCTCGAGGTCGGTGGTGGGGAAACGGCGCAGCGCGTAGTTCACCGGTGAATTCTCGTGGATGAGCTGCTTGATGAATTTCGTGAATTCGACCGGCTCGCCGAGGATTTCGCGGGCACGGTGCTGCTGGTTGCGCACGACGTCGTCCAGGACGAGCGCGGTCAGGCTGATGACGTTCTCGATACCGGCGACGATGGTCAAGAACGCGAGGCTCATGAGTTCGTCCTCGGTGAGTTTGTCCTGCCCGTCGCGGGTGGCGATCCATGCCGAGAGCAGATCGTCACCGGGTGTGCGCCGCTTGTCCGCGATGACACCGGCCACCAGCCCCATGAGCGTGACCATGGCCTTGCGGGTGTCCTGCTCATCGGGAGAGGAATCCACGCGCAGTACCAGCGCGGATGCGTCGCGGAACGCGCCCAGCTGTTCGCGGGGCAGCCCGAGCACGGCCCCGATCACGCGCGCCGGCAACGGCTCACACAGTTCGCCCATGAGGTCGATCTCCCCGGCGGCGGGCAGGTCGGCCACCAGCTCTGCGACCGTCTCGGCCACGATCGCTTCCTGCGTGCGATGATGGCGAGGGGCGAATGCCTCGGCAGCGAGTTTGCGCAGACGGCGATGCTCCTCACCGTCCATGTTCAGTAGATTCGCGTCCAGTGCGGGCGGCAGATGGGCACCGGCATATCCGTTGCGGCTCTTGGCTTTCACCACCGATAGGCGTGCATCGTTGAGCAGACCCTTCACGGCCTCGTAGCCGGTGACCGCCCACGCCGCCGATCCGTCGGGCAGTATCCCCCGATGTACTCCCGCCCCTTGGGTTCTCATCTCCTCATGTAATGCATCGACGCCGTGGATCCCGGCCTGAAACGGGCAACTCCCCTGAAACTCCATGGCCGTTAGTGTGTCAAACGAACGTAGTTCTCGGCTGCCTTTCTGCATCAAAATGTCTGGGGCCGAACACTATTGATGGCTAGGTGAGCGCGGGGGAGGTGGTGGTTACTGGGTAGCAATGCCGATGTCGTCGACCGCGCGGGTGACTGCGTCGGTGATGATGGTGTCGGCTGTGGTCTGTGCTGCGGTCACTGTGCCGAGACCTGCGGCGAGGGCTTGTTGGGGATCGCCGGTGGCTGCCAGTTCCTGTGCTGCGGCGTCGGGGGCTTGGAATGCGGCGGTCAGGACGGTGTTGAACGCCGGGAAGACGACTGCGGCGCCTGCGTCGATCACTGCCACCACCGCGGCTTGGACGGCATCGTGCGGGGTGACGGTGGGCGGGGGATTGGGCACGATGGGTGCGTTGAGTGCGGTGTATGTGTCTTGGCGAGCGGTCTGGGCTGCCGCGACGGCCGCGGGTGGTCCGCCTGCCGCAGCGGCAGGTCCGATGTTGAGTACATCGACTACGCCTACCTCGAACGCATTCAGGGCCCGCGGCGCTACGACCGTGCCGTCGGCGACGATGGTCTGCTGTGCTGCGGCGCTCGTCGGTCCGGTGATGGAAGCTGCCGCGATGCCGAGTGCCTTGGCTGGGTCATTGCCCTGCGAAGCGGCGGCGAATGTGCCGGGCGCCCGCTGAATTGTGGTGGCCGCTGTGGTGGCGGTCTGGACGGCGAGCGGACAGATGATCGAACAGTAGGTGACCTGATTGTGCAGAAAACTGGTGATCAGACCACCGGGCGGAACCGCCTCGGCGATTGGCCCGCCATCCCGCACCGCACCCGGCGGAGGTTCACTGACCGGAGCCGCAGTGGCGGTGGCCATGGCCGCGACGGCGAACCCGGTGGCTACTACGCCGACGTACAAGCAGGACGGTATCCGCATGTTGCTCCTCGAATCGACCAGACGATGAGGACTTCACGATGTGCGGACGTGCCGGGTTCAGTCTCGAGTAAGGCCATCACTGTGTGTGAGTGATATCAACCGATATAATTTGATAGCGTGATATCAAATATGAGGAGGTGATATCAAGTGAAGAACGTGACAATCCGAAATCTCAGTGATGAAGTGCACCGAGCGATTCGCCAGCGCGCGGCCGCCCACGGCCGCAGCACCGAGGCGGAGATCCGTGCCATCCTCACCGACGCTGTGCAACCGGCCGAGCGGATCAAACTCGGCTCTCTGCTAGCAGAGGCAGGGCGCGAGATCCAGCTGACCGACGAAGAGCACGAAGCATTCGACAACCGCGACCGCACCCCGGCTGAACCCCTGGAGTTCGAATAGTGATCATTCTGGACACCAACGTCATCAGCGAACCCCTCCGCAAGTCCCCGGACCCGCGCGTCGCCGAATGGCTCGACGCCCAGAATATCGAAACCCTCTACCTGACCGCCGTTACTGTGGGCGAGCTCAGGTACGGCGCGGCAGCCATGCCCGAGGGCCGCCGCCGCGACCTACTCATCGAAAAGCTCGAAAAACACACGCTGCCATTGTTTTCCGGCCGCGTCCTGGCCTACGACCTCGCGGCCGCCGCAGAATACGCGCGCCTGATGTCCACTGCCCGCGCCGGAGGTCTGGCCATAGCCACCGCCGACGGCATGATTGCCGCCTCTGCGGCCGCCGCAGGCTTCACCGTCGCCACTCGCGACACCGCACCGTTCGAGGTTGCCGGAGTTCCCATCGTCGATCCGTGGCAAGCGTGACGTCGGCGTAACCTGCGGCCGTCTAGCGGCTCCTTCGACCTCTGACCCGATTCGACTCTCCTGCAACTGAAACGACGGCTACAGCGAACCCGGTGCCTACCACGCCGACACACAAGCTGAAAGCTGAGTTACAGACCGCGTGAACCGGGGGCCTGAATCAGGTGGGCCTCAGCAGCCTGGTTGGAGGGGGAAGCAGGCTGGGGCGATGGTGGTTTGGGGGATGGTGGGGTCTGTGGTGGTGGGGGTGGTGGATTGGTGGGTGAGGGTGGATTCTTCGGCGGGGCGGGGCTTGTTGTTGGTGGTTGTGGTGCGGCCGGTGCACATGGCGGCTACGGCGAGGATGAGGACCAGGAGGACCAGGGCGCCGACTATGGGGAGGTCGCGGCGGCGGCGGGGGCGGGCTGCCTTGGGCGGGTGCTGGGGGTCGGACCAGAGGGGGAAGCCGGGGGCCGGGTTTTGGGATTGGCCGGCGGAATAGTTTGCCTGGGGGCCGTTTTCGGGGATGCGGCCGCCCTGCGGGGGGCGGGGCTGTTGGCCGCCTTGCCATCCTGCCGGTTGGGACTGGGGTGGAAATTGGCGGGGGCGGCCGGAAGGGGAGCCTGCGGGGCCCTGAGGGGAGCCACCCTGGGGGTATTGCTGTTGGGGGGCGGGGGCACCGCCGGTGACCGCTCGGTACGCGGCCGCTGCCGCTGCGGCGCTGGCGATTTCGGCGCCTGCTGCCGGGCGGCGGCCTGCGGGCTGTGAGAACTGTTGTGCGGGTGGGGCATCGCGGCCGGGGCCGGTGGGGGACCCGCCGCCGGGACCGGACGGAGCACCGCCGGGGATGGCACGGCCCGCACCGGGACCGGACGGACCACCTGCGGGAGCCGCCGGAACACCTGGCAGAGGGGCCGCCTGGGAGCCCGGGAGCGGGCCCGAAGGAGCACCTGAGCGGGTCCCGGCGGGCGGGCCCGAAGGAGTCGGCGGCGGAGGCGGGGGCTCGGGAGACGGGACGGGAACCGACGGAACCACGACCGTGGGTGCGGCGGACAGCGGGGGAGGGGAGGTCCGGGCCGAATCGGGTGGCGGGAAACCCTCCGACACCAGATCGGAATAGGTTGCGGCGGCGGCGAATCCGAGCGCCCCGAGCGCCTGGCCGACCTGCGCGGCATCCCAGGACGGTTCAGCGCCCTCGGCGAGACTGGTGAAGTAATTGCGCAGCGAGGACGGGCCGTCGCCGATGAGAACGTCGATACCGGGTGGGAGGGCGCCCTTTTCGAGCTTCACGCGGCTGCCGAGCTGCGGGCACAGCAGCACCAGCCCGCTGACGGGGACATTCTCCCGCCCCGGCGCGGAGCGTAATTGGCCGGCGAGATGCACGGTCTGCTGCAGCACCCGCTCGAGCGGATTGGCGTCTCCGTCGATCGGCGCGGGTTTACCGTCGACCGTCCACGGCTCGTTCTCGGCGCAGGAGAGCGTGCCGGTGACACGCTCGGTGAAACCGTGCACCCCCACCACCACACTGGTCTGCGGCGTCCACACCACGATGTCGGCGTCCTGGCACTGCACGATGGCGATACCGGGCACGGCGTGCGGCCCGCTCCACGATTTGAGCCAGTTCACCACGGTGCGCTCGGTAGCCGACAACCGCGATGGGTCATCGTTCCGGACCTTCACCAACATCCCAGACCACCTCTGACCGATGCTTCTACCCTTCGGCCGCCCGAACGGTCGCCGCGACCACCTTACGTCTCACGCTGCGCGGTCGCGGCGAATTGTTTTGCGCGGCAGCAAGATCATTCTGCATGGTCCGGCCGGTTGCCGCGCAGGGGGAGCCCTACCGGCCGGTTCGGGGAGTGACCCGGGGCAACCGGCCGGTTTGTCCGATTACTGCCGCAGCAGCGCTCCGACATAGCCGTCGGGACGGATCAGCACCCGGGTTCCGTCGGTGGCTCCGTAGGCGCGATAGGCGTGCCCGCCGGCATCGATGAGGTCGTGCGCACCGGTCGAAACCCCCGGTCGGACCACCCGCACCACCCTGGCCGGCCGCCCGAACGAGACGCTCTCGATCTCGCCCGGCTCCTCGGCCCGCAGGGGTCCGAAAACGAGCAGCGTCGCATGCGGCCCGCGGAACATATCGAACAGGCTGACCGCCTGCCCTGCCGCATCGGCCAGCGGTGCGTCGGGTGCGCGATCACCGCTGTGCAACCCCTCGCCCGCATCGGCCGCATACAGCTGCCGATAGCTCAGATCCAGCTGCTGGGTGCCCTCACGATCCATGGCATTGGGATCCCCCTTGACCGTTTTGTCCAGCAGCGCCGAGCTCAGCCCGAGCACCTGCGCCGCGATCGCGCGCCGCTCGGTCTGATAGGAATCGAGCAGCGGCTCACTCTCCGCCCCCGGATTGCGCAGCGCCGCTTCGAGTTTCCACCCCAGATTGTAGCCGTCCTGCACACCGGTATTGAGCCCCTGCCCGCCGGTCGGCGGATGCACATGCGCGGCGTCACCGGCGAGGAACACCCGCCCGGCCCGGAACCGTTCGGCCAGCCGAATATTCGGCCGCCACACCGTCGACCAGCTCAAGTCGCTCAGGGTGACATCGGTCCGGCCCGACCGCCGCTCCAGATACTCCTGCAGCACCACCAGATCGGCATCGGAGTCGGCGCTGATCGGCGCCGCGAACTGGAATTTGCGCCCACCCGGCAAGGGGGACATGGCGATTCCCTCCATCGGATCCTCCGGGTTGGCGAACCAGTAGCCGTACTCGTGATCGAGCGCATCGGCGCGCATATCGCCGAGCAGCATGCGAATCGATTCGTCGGTGGTGCCCTCGAAGGCGATGCCGAGCGCCTTGCGCACCGTGCTGCGCCCGCCGTCCGCGCCCACGAGGTAGTCCGCCCGCACGGTTTCGCTCGTGTCGCCGTGCCGCAGCGTGACCGTCACCCCGTCCTGGTCGGCGGTGAAATCCGCCAGCTCGGTGGCCAATTCGACCTTCACGCCGAATTCCGCCAGCCGCTCCCGCAGTATCGCCTCGGTATCGGACTGCCCGAGCACCCACGGATTCGGATGCGGCACATCGGGAGTGGGCTCCCTCGGTTCGGTCATCCGCCGCTCCATGACGAACTCCCCGCCCAGGAAGACCTTCATGAGCGGCTGCGGGATGCCCGCGGCGAGCACCGCGCCGAGGACCCCGAGATCGTCGAACACCTCGAGCGTGCGCGGCTGGATCCCGTCCCCGCGCGAGCCGTCGAAGAACTTCTCGGCCCGATCCACAATGCGCACCGCGATGCCGCGACGCGCCAGATCGATGGCGAGGGTGAGGCCGGTGGGACCGGCGCCTGCGATGAATACCTGCGGCGACATGGCGACTCCAATAACTGAATTTCAATTCACTGAATGTAGATTCAGTATTGTGGATGGTAGTTTCCGCTGTCAAGGAGGTGGTTCGAATGGCTGGGCGACGCCAGGAGCGGTCGACGGAGACCGAGCAGGCGCTCAAGAGCGCCGCGCGACGGCTCTTCGCCGAACGCGGCTACCTGAACACCAAGATCACCGATATCACCGCCGCGGCCGGCCGGGCGGCCGGCTCGTTCTACAACCACTTCGCCGGCAAGGAGGAGATTCTCCAGGCGCTGCTGAACGACCTCGAGGCAGAAGGCGACGTCTCCGCCGAATCACCGGACCACAAACCGGATTTCACCGATCCGGAGGCGGTGCGCTACCACGTCGACAGCTACTGGAGCTTCGCTCGCCACAATTGGGCGGTATTGCGCGCCACCTCCCAGGCCGCCCTGGTCAGCGAGGATTTCGCCCGCATAGTGGCCGATTTCGGCGCACAGCAGCGGCTGGGCATCCGCGACCATCTCGACGGCTTTCCCGCCGCCGGTCTGGAACTTCCCGGCAGCCCGGACGTCAGCCTCGCCATCATGTTCCTGGCGACGAGCGCGCTACTGCAGGCCGTCGAGGACGGCGCGCTCGAACTGACCGACGAGCAGGCCGTCGAGGCGCTGACGCGCTTCATCTACCGCGGCCTGACCGGCCGCGACATCACCTGATCAGGGCAGCAGCACAACCGATCCGGTGGTCTTGCGCCCCTCCAGATCTCGATGCGCCTGCTCGGCATCGGCGAGGGCATAACTCGCGCCGATCCGGATCTTCAGGGTTCCGTCGGCAATGGCATTCATGATGTCGCCTGCGCGCCACAGCAATTCGGCGCGATCGCGCACATAGTGCGCCAGCGTCGGCCGGGTCACGAACAGCGATCCGGCGGGATTGAGCCGCTGCAGATCGAAGGGCGGCACCGGCCCGCTGGCCCCGCCGTACAGCGCCAGCATGCCGCGCACCCGTACCGAGGCCAGACTGGCCTCGAAGGTGTTCGCGCCCACCCCGTCGTAGGCGGCCGCCACGCCCATCCCATGGGTGAGTTCCCTTACGCGCGCGGCAATGTCGTCCTCGTAGCGCAGTACCTCGGCCGCGCCCGCCTCACGGGAGAGCTTCTCTTTGTCATCGGTGGACACGGTGGTGATCACCTGCACCCCGCGCGCCGCCAGCAGCTGGGTCAGGATCAGCCCGACACCACCCGCACCCGCGTGCACGAGCACGGTCTCGCCCATCTCGGGCTTGTAGATCGACTCGATCAGATAGTGCGCCGTCATGCCCTGCAGCAGTGCCGAAGCCGCGACCGGCGCGGGCACCCCGGCCGGTACCGGAATCGCGAATTCGGCGGCAACCAGCACCTTCTCGGCATAACTGGCGGGTGCGGTCGCCCACGCCACCCGATCGCCGACCTGGAACTCCGTGACCTCCGGCCCGACCGCGGCCACCACGCCGGTGCCCTCGGCGCCCGGAATGTAGGGCACGGGTGTCGGATAACGCCCGGTACGGATATAGGTGTCGATGAAATTGACACCGATCGCCTCGGTGTCCACCAGCAGCTGTCCGGGCCCGACCTGCGGGTCCGCTACCTCGGCCGACCGGAGAACCTCGGGACCGCCGTGCTCGGAAACCTCGATGGCGCGCATGACTCTGTTCTACACCCGCCGCATCGGCGGGTCGTGAGCGACGCAGGCAACACCGGCACCTCATGGAGTCCGCTTTACCCGTGGGTAAACTGGCCGGCATGAGCGCTACCGCCGCATCCGCACCTGCCAAGCTGTCGCCGTCCATCATCGATTCGGTGAAGGGATTCCTCGCCGAGCACGGCGGCAGTGCCACCGCGGTGCTGCAGCCCGTCGGCCGCATCGGCGTCCGGGTCACCCTCGTCGGCTCCGATGGCATTCTCGGCGACCGGGTCGTCGGCGATCTGGAGACCGCCAAGGCGCTGGTCGCCGCCGTCGACGGGCTCACCGAGGCCGACGAATGGAACCGCGAACTCATCTCCACCGTCACCCCCGCCAAGGGCCACTGGGCGAAGATGGCAGGCTGGGTAGCCAAGCAGAAGCGATTCCCCAAGGCACGCAACGAGAAGTAGGTCGAATGAACCCGCAACCCGCGGGGGGCGTGCACTCGCCGAGGACACCGTGTCCGGTCGAGTGACAAAACAGGCGCAGCTGCGTTCCGCGCTGACGACCCTGTGCGCAACGCTGCGCCCCGGCGAAATGCTGCCCAGTGAACGGCAACTCTGCGATGACTACCGCGTCAGTCGCATGACGGTGCGAGAGGTGCTGGGCCAGCTCGAATCCGAGGGTGTCATCACCCGCATCCCCGGTAAAGGCACCTTCGTCGCCGAACGCGTCGCGCGCTCGCGACTGCATATGGCCTCCTTCAGCGAGGACATGCGACGGCTGGGCCGCACCCCGAGCACCGTGGTGCTGCACACCGATTTCGATGTGCCGCCGCCGGCCTCGATCGCCGCGCTCGGGATCGGGACCGACGACAAGGCATTCCATCTGGTGCGATTGCGGCTCGCCGACGGACTGCCCATCTCCATCGACGACGGCTGGTACCGGGCCGATCTGCTGCCCGGACTGCTCGACCACGATCTGACGAAATCGCTGTACTCACTGCTGAATCGGGAGTACGACTGCCCCGTCGACCGTGCCGATCAAACGGTGCGCGCGGTGGCCTCGGACGAGCGGAACGCGGGCTGGCTCGGCACCGATGTCGGATCGCCGCTGCTGGCCTTCGATCGCATGTCGTACTCGCGGGACCGGTGCGTCGAACACGCCCAATCCTGGTACCGCGCAGACCGATACCAGGTCTACATGACTGTTTCGGCGGGGGACAGCGGCCAGAACGACTGAGCCGCAGCCGAACCCGATATTGCCCCGAACATGATTGAGCCCCAGCCTGATTCAGGCCGGGGCTCAGATCATTGTCCGCTCAGATAGAGAAGAGGACCTCGCCCGCGGCCACCGCGCCGGAGGCCGCGTGCTGCGCCGAACCCGGCGCGCTGTCCATCACCACCACCGGCACCGCGGCGCTGAGCCCCAGGCGGCGAATGGCATTCGGCGAGAAGGTAACCAGGGGTTCGCCAATCTCGATGCGATCGCCCTCGGCGGCCCGCACCTGGAACAGATCCGTCTTGCCGACGGTATCGATGCCGACATGCAGCAGCACCCCGACACCCGCATCGCTGAGGATGACGGCGGCATGCGGATGCAGCTTCACGATGGCGCCCGCGATGGGTGCGACCACCGTGATCGGCTCATCGGTATCGGGCGGTTCGATGGCCACGCCCGCGCCGACCATCTCGGCCGCGAACACCGGATCGGGTACCTCCGACAGCGGGATGGCGCGGCCGGGCAGGGGCGCGAGAATCTCCGTGCTCATGGCGCTCAGAGGAGATCGTTGATGTCTTCGGCCAGGGCATCGGCGGTCGGACCGACCACGACCTGAACCGCGTCACCCATCTTGACCACGCCGTGTGCGCCGGCGGCCTTGAGATCCTTCTCGTTCACCTTCGTGGCGTCCTTGACCTCGACGCGCAGGCGCGTGATGCAGCCCTCTACTTCGACGATGTTGTCGGTGCCGCCGAGTCCGGCGACGATCTGATCGACTTTCGACATGATTCCTCCTGCGTGTCGAGTGGACAAAGCTGGTTATAACCAGTTATATGTGGTTATAACCAGTCACCATACCGCCGGGTGACCCTATTCACAGACCGAGGAACACCGCTATGGCCGATACCGCCCAGGGCGCGCGCAAGAAAATCGACCTGTCCGGATTGCAGAAGCTCGGCCGTAGCTTGATGCTGCCGATTGCCACGCTACCTGCTGCCGGCCTGTTGCTACGACTAGGACAGGACGACATGATCGGCCGCTGGTCGGCCACCAAGACTGTCGCCAGCGTGCTCGCCGGCGCCGGCGGTGCACTCATCGACGCCCTACCGTTGCTGTTCGCCGTCGGTATCGCCATCGGCTGGGCCAAGAAGGCCGACGGCTCGACCGCACTCGCCGCGGTCGTCGGATATCTCGCCTTCGGCGGTGTCCTCAAGGCCATGTCCCCGGTGGTGCTGGAGGGCAAGACCGACGCCAAAGGCGCTCAGGCGCTGGTGAATTTCGGTGTCCTCGGCGGCATCGTCATCGGCCTGACCGCGGCGATTCTCTGGCAGCGCTACCACCGCACCCAGCTCCCGGACTACCTCGGCTTCTTCTCCGGCCGCCGCCTGGTCCCGATCCTGACCGCCTGTGCCGCGGTGATCATCGGCGTGGGCATGTCGTTCATCTACCCGGCCTTCAACTCCGGCCTCACCTGGCTCGGCAATACCGTGGCCGACAACTCGGTCGTCGGCGGCGGTGTCTTCGGTTTCGCCAACCGCATGCTGCTGCCCCTGGGCCTGCACCACATTCTGAACTCGGTGGTGTGGTTCGTGATCGGCGACTACAACGGCGCACACGGCGATATCCCGCGCTTCCTGGCCGGTGACCCGTCCGCGGGCACCTTCATGACCGGCTTCTTCCCGATCATGATGTTCGGCCTGCCCGCCGCCGCGCTCGCCATCTGGCGCAATGCCAAGCCGGAGAACCGCAAGATGATCGGCGGCATCATGCTCTCGACCGGTCTGACCGCCTTCGTCACCGGCATCACCGAGCCGCTGGAATTCGCCTTCATCTTCGTGGCCTGGCCGCTGCTGCTCATCCACGCGCTCTTCACCGGAACCTCACTCGCACTGACCAATGCGCTGGGCATCCACGACGGCTTCACCTTCTCCGCGGGCGCCATCGACTATCTGCTGAACTTCGGCAAGGCGACACACCCGCTGCTGCTGATACCGATCGGACTCGGGTACGCGGTCCTGTACTACTTCACCTTCAGCTTCATCATTCGACGCTGGAATCTGCCGACACCGGGTCGTGAACCCGAAGAAGAAGAGATCGAGAAGGAGAACGTCGCGTAATGATCAATCGCACCGCTGTTGTTGCGTCGAAGACCGGGCTGCATGCTCGGCCGGCAGCCCTCTTCGCACAGGCTGCCGCCAAATCGGCCACGCCCGTGACGATTTCGATCGACGGCAAGCCGCCCGTCGCCGCCGGCAGTCTGCTGCAGGTGATGACCCTCGGCGTGAAGCAGGGCGACACCGTCACCCTCTACACCGAGGACGGCGGGGACGAGGTCCTCGGCCGGCTCGTCACGCTGCTGGAGACCGATCTTGACGCGTGAGATCCACGGTGTCGCCGCTGCTCCCGGAGTGGCGCTCGGAGCGGTGAAGTGGCTGGCGTCCGCGCCGGTCACCAGCTCGTCCGATGCTCCCGGCAGTGATGTCGAGGCCGAGATCTCCCGTGCCGAAACCGCTTTCGAGACCGTTGCGGGCCGCTATGCCGCGCAGGCGGACACGGCGCAGGGCCCGGCCGCCGACATTCTGTTCATGACCTCGGCGCTGGCGGCCGATCCGGCTCTGCTCGACCAGGTGCGCACGGGCATCCGTGCCGGCGGCCCCACCGCGCACTCGGTCACCGACGCCGTCGCCCACTTCGCCGAGCAGTTGGCGGCGCTGGGCGGCATGATGGCCGAGCGCGCCTCCGACCTGCGGGATGTGGGTCAGCGGGTGGTCGCGGAACTGCTGGGAGTGGATCCGCCCGGAATCCCGGACAGCGCTGAGCCTTTCGTGCTGGCCGCCCAGGATCTCGCACCCGCCGATACGGCGACGCTCGATCCGCGGCTCGTGGTCGGATTGCTCACCGTCGCAGGCGGACCCACCTCGCACACCGCGATTCTGGCCAAGGCACTGGGTATTCCGGCCGTGGTGGCCTGCCCGGACGCGGTCGAGATCGCGGAGAACACCGTGGTGGCGCTCGACGGAACCAGCGGCACAGTCGAAGTCGAACCGGGGGCGCAGCGTCGCGAGGAAGTACTTGCCGTGCGTGCGCGGCAGGTAGACGCTCCCACCGGTCCGGGTCGTACGGCCGACGGGCATGCGGTGCCGCTGCTCGCCAATGTGGGCAGCGCCGCCGATGCGCGGCTCGCGGTCGAACTCGGCGCCGAGGGTGTCGGACTGTTCCGGACCGAATTCCTGTTCCTGGGCAGGCAATCCGCGCCGACGGTCGCCGAGCAGACGGAGCAGTACGCGGAGATCTTCCGCGTCCTGGGGGAGCGCCCGATCACGGTGCGGACCCTGGACGCCGGATCCGATAAGCCGCTGCCGTTCCTGAATCTGCCGGACGAGGAGAACCCCGCGCTCGGTGTGCGCGGGCTGCGGTTGAGCAGCGTCGATGAGGGGACGCTGCTCGACCAGCTCACGGCCATCGAGGCCGCACGACAGGCCACCGGCGCCGCCGTGCAGGTCATGGCGCCCATGGTCGGCACGGTCGAGGAGGCGAACTACTTCGCCGCTCGCGCGCGCGAGGCGGGAGTGCACTCGCCCGGCGTCATGGTCGAGATCCCGGCCGCGGCCTTGCGCGCCGAGCAACTCGGCGCGGAGGTGGATTTCTTCTCCATAGGCACCAATGATCTGTCGCAGTACCTGTTCGGCGCGGATCGCATGTCCTCGTCGCTGGCGGCGCTGCACAATCCGTGGCAGCCCGCACTGTCTGCGACCATAACCATGGTGGTCGCCGGAGCGGGCAAGCATCATGTCAAGGTCGGCGTCTGCGGCGAATCGGCGTCCAATCCCGAATTCGCCTGTGTCCTGGTGGGTCTCGGTGTCGAGACACTGTCCATGGTGCCGCGATCACTGGCGGGGGTGCGGGCAATGCTCGCAGAGGTCACTCTGGAGCAATGCCGAAATGCCGCTGCCGCAGTGCTTGCCGCGCGAACCGCCGACGAGGCATTACAGGCGGCCCGCACCGCGCTGGGGCGAGGTAGGTGAGGACGACACTGCGCGGCCGGGTCGTCTCCCTCACCGAGGCGGGCGATATCGCCGACGGTGTGGTGTCGTTCGACGGACCGGTGCTCGACTTCGTCGGCCCGGCACAGGGATTCACCGGTGAGCTGCCCGCCGTGGCGGACTGCCCGCCGGTGATCCTGCCCGGGCTCATCGACGTGCACTGCCACGGCGGCGGTGGGTTCGGCTTTCCCGAAGCCGACGCCGAAGGCATCGCCGTGGCGGCGGACTTCCATCGCCGGCGCGGCACCACCACGCTGGTGGCCTCGCTGGTCTCCGCCACCGAAACCGAACTGCGCGAACGCATCGGCGTATTGGGCGGGGCCGTCGACTCCGGACTGCTCGCGGGCATTCATCTCGAAGGTCCGTTCATCAGCGAACATCGGCGGGGCGCGCACAATCCCGACCGGATCATCGCCGGTGACCCGGCCATGCTGGATCGCCTCATCGACTACGCGGGCGGGCGCATCGTCTCGGTCACCATCGCCCCGGAGGTCGTGCACTTCGACGCGCTCGCCGATGTGCTCGCGGACGCGAATGTGGTGCTGTCGCTGGGGCATACGGTCGCCGACTACGAGCGCTCGGTGCATGCGATGCGCCGCGGTTGGCGGGTGTCCATCACCCATCTGTTCAATGCCATGCCGGAGCTCGCGCATCGCGACGCCAATTTCCTCACCGCCGCCATGGCCGCCGCCGGACGCGGTGATGTGGTGGCCGAGGTGATCGGTGACGGCGTCCATCTGGCCGACGGCACCGTCCGCATGGTTTTCGACACCCTCGGCCCGGACAATCTCGCCCTCATCACCGATGCCATGGCGGCCGCCGGTCAGCCCGATGGGCGCTATCACCTGGGCAGTCTGGATGTTGTGGTGAAGGACGGGGTTTCGCGCCTCTACGACCCGAACGGTGAGGGCGCGATCGCGGGAGGGACGGCGACCGCCTCGGACGTGCTGCGCCGTACCGTCTTCCATGCGGGCGTGGAACTCACCGCCGCTGCCACGGCCGCCTGCGCCACCCCCGCTCGTCTGCTCGGCCGCGCGGACCAGATAGGTGCGCTCCGCGCGGGTATGCATGCCGACGTGCTCGTCACCGACCACCATCTGACCCCACTGACCGTGTACAAGGACGGAGTCCCATGGAACTCGTGATCACCGATAACGCGGCCGAAGCCGGTGTGCTGGCGGGCCGCATCATGGCCGACCATGTACGCCGGGGGGCCCGCGCCATCGGCCTGGCCACCGGCTCCTCACCGCTCGGCGCCTACCGGGAACTCATTCGCCAGTACCGCGAGGCGGATCTGAGTTTCCGTGGCGTGCAGGCGTTTCTGCTCGATGAGTACATCGGCCTCCCGCCCGGGCATCCGCAGTCCTACGCGCAGTTCATCCGCGACGAATTCACCTCGCACGTGGACTTCGAGGACTCCGATGTGCACAGCCCCGACGGCAATGCCGCCGACATCCCCGCCGCCGCAGCCGATTACGAGCGCTCGATCGCACAGACCGGCCGCATCTCGGTGCAGATCCTCGGCATCGGCGCCAACGGTCACCTCGGCTTCAACGAACCCGGCTCCTCCCTGCGCTCCCGCACCCGGGTGAAAACCTTGACCCCGAAGACCCGCGAAGACAATGCCCGCTTCTTCGACGACGACCTGACCCAGGTCCCCACCCACGTCCTGACCCAGGGCCTCGGAACCATCAGCGACGCAGACCATCTCGTCATGATCGCCACCGGCGCCGGCAAAGCCGACGCCGTCGCCGCGGCCGTCGAAGGCCCCGTCTCGGCTTTCTGCCCCGCCTCGATCCTCCAGATGCACCCCCACGTGACCGTCATCGTCGACCCCGAGGCCGCCGCCGACCTGAAGGCAGTCGAGTACTACCGCTTCGCCGTCGAGAACAAGCCCGCCTGGCAAACCTTCTGAACCTCCGGGAACGAGGATCGGCGATAACTGTCGTCCGGCCCGATGAAGTACTACAATAGGTAGTAGTTGTCGAAGAACTTCGTTCTCGGGGGGCGCCATGACCGGTTCGGCAGATACCTTGCCCGCATCCGTCGCCGATAAGCAATTGCGTTCGGTGACAGCGGTTTTCGCGGTGGCCCTGCTCGTGCACGGCTCCGATCACCTGCGTCGCGGAATGAGCGCCAGCTCATCGACGGTCATGACGCTGGGGACCGCTCAACTGATCCTCGCCCTCGTCACCATCGTGCTCGTCTACCGCGGGCATCGCTGGGCCGCGCCGGCGGCCATAGCCGTGGGCTTCGCCAGTGCGGTGGGCTTCACCCTCGTTCATCTCTTCCCCGACTGGTTCGGCCCGTTCAGTGACAGCTTCATCAATCCGCCCGCCGCCGCCCACGTCAATGGATTCTCCTGGTTCGCAGCGATTTTCGAGATTCTCGCCGATATCGCGCTGGGCATCGCGGGCCTGCGGGCGCGCCGGAGCGTCTGATCGATCCCGGTCGGCGGCCATCGCGCATCGGGGCCTGCGCCGGTCCGGGCAACGTGTCCCGCGAGCGCATGTCGGGC
Source organism: Nocardia sp. NBC_01327 (assembly GCF_035958815.1). Classification (NCBI taxonomy): domain Bacteria; kingdom Bacillati; phylum Actinomycetota; class Actinomycetes; order Mycobacteriales; family Nocardiaceae; genus Nocardia; species Nocardia sp. NBC_01327. Next base: position 3,987,062 of record NZ_CP108383.1, read on the forward strand.
CGTCGCTGAATAATGGTCGGCATGGCCGAGCGCAAGGCGAGTCGGACGGCGGTTCTGGTGTGTCAGGGCCGGGCCGTGGCGGATGGACGGTTGGCGGTCGGGCGGTTTGCCGACCCGGTCGCGATAGAGCTACTGACCGCCGCGGAGCAGGAGCCTGTGGGCCGGGTGCGGTCCGGGGTCCGGCCCAAGCCGTTCGGTGAGCGAATGGAATACGAATTGCTCACCGGCACTACGGAAGTGCTGGTGGTGCGGACGGTCGCCATCGACGATGCGGTGCGTGAGCGCGGCAATCCGCAGCTGGTGATTCTCGGCGCCGGATTGGATGCGCGCGCCTGGCGCATGGCCGAGCTCGCCGAGGTGGACGTCTTCGAGGTCGATCAGCCTGCCTCCCAGCAGGAGAAGCGGGAACGGCTGGGGGAGCGGACGGCGCTGGCGGCCTCGGTGCGCTTCGTTCCGGTGGACTTCGCGCGTGATTCCCTGGGTGCGGCGCTCGCCGAGGCCGGGCACGACGAGACCCGGCCCACCACCTGGATCTGGGAGGGTGTGGTGCCCTATCTGACGCCGGAGCAGGTCGAGGCCACGGTGGAGATGGTCGGCAAGCACAGTGCGCCCGGCAGCCGGTTGATCCTCACCTATCCCGTGCCGTCACGGGTGTATTCGATCGGCCGTAAGACGGTGCAGGTGCTGCTGAATCTGGCGGGGCGGAACAACCCCATGGCGGGGGAGCCGAATCGGTCGTCCTGGCCGCCGGAGCGGATGCGAAAACTACTGGGCGCGCGTGGTTTCGACGTCACCACTGATGTGGATCAGCTCAGCATCGCCCGCGGACTGGACCTGGCGATCGAGCGCGATTCCTTCCTGGCCAGCAGCAGGGTCACCGTCGCCGACCGGCAGTGATCTCGGCCGGGGCACCGATGAATTTTGTCCTCGCACGCGGTCTGCACTGATAACGGCACACCTGCGAACAGGAGATCAGTCATGTCCGAGCTCGAGCCCGTGGTCGAACTGGATCAGCGTTTCAGCAGCCCGGGGGCGGTTGCGCCGTCATGGGCCGAGGTGACCGACGCGCTGAACCAGGCGGAGATCTTCTGGCTGTCCACGGTCCGGCGCGACGGCCGCCCGCATGTGACACCGTTGCCCGCGATCTGGCATGACGGCCGCCTGCACATCTGCACCGGCGATAACGAGCAGAAGGCGGTGAACCTCGTCCGCGAACCGCGCTGCGTGCTGACGACCGGCAGTGATCGGCTGAACTCCGGGGTCGATGTGGTGGTCGAGGGAACGGCCGAGCGCATTACCGATGTGCCGACGCTCAGCGCGCTGGCCCAGCTGTGGAAGGTGCAGCTGGACTGGGACTTCAGCGTGGACGGCGACGGATTCTCGGACGGCCGGGGTGGCACGGCGTCGGTCTACGGCATCGCGCCGGAGAAGGTGCTGGCCTTCGGTAAGGGCGAGCCCTTCAGTCAGACTCGCTACCGCTTCCCGGCCTGACCGAAACACCGCCTGACCGAAACACCGCGTACAGCACCGGCTTTCCCGGCCGGTGCCGATGTCACGCGTTCTGAGCGACCGGTTCGGCGACCACCGCGGTCACCGATTCCCGAGTGCGCATTGCCGCCCACAGGGCCGCGGTCGCCGCGGTGCAGGCCGCCGCGCCACCGACGTGCACGGCCACCAGCGCGGCCGGAACATTCGTGAAGTACTGCACGATGCCGACCAGCGCCTGGCTGCACACCAGCACGATCAGCACAATCAGCCGGTTGCGAATGGCCCTGTTCATGCCGATGGCAGCCAGGCCACACGCCAGGCCGACCAGCAGCGACAGATACGCGACCAGCATCTCGGCATGCAGATGCACCAGCGTGACGATCTCCACCTGCAAGCGCGCGACCGGCTTCTCGATGCTCTTGTCACCGGCATGCGGTCCCGCACCCGTGACCAGGGTGCCCGCAATCAGCGTCGCGGACAGCGCAATCGAACTGAATCCGGTCAGCCACTGCAGCGGCTTGGGCACCCGCACGGTTTCGATGCCGTCATCGGGTTCGCAGATCTTGGCGTAGAGCAGCACCGACAGCCACACCATCAGCATGGATACCAGCAGATGCACCGACACGGTCCACCACAGCAGTCCGGTGCGCACGGTAATGCCGCCGAGGATCGCCTGCAGCACGGTGCCGCCGGGCATCAGCCACGCGTACACCTTCACCTCGTAGCGCCGCCGCGCGCGGAACACCGCGATGACCACCAGGGCCGCGCACAGTGTCACCGCGAAAGTCAGCATGCGATTGCCGAATTCGACCGCCTGATGGATCACCGGCACTTCGGACACCGTCGACGGCGTGAAGCTGCCCGGGAAGCATTGCGGCCAAGTGGGGCAACCGAGCCCGGAGGAGGTGACCCGAACAATGGCCCCGGTCACCGAGATTCCGGCCTGGGACAGGATCACCGCGAAAGCGATGATGCGCTGCACCCGGAGCGAGGGCATCGGGAGCAGGTCGACGAGTCGCTGGAATGCGCGAGATAGCACGCGTCGATGGTAGCGGGAGCGTATTCGGGCCGATCACCGGCCCTACTACAACGCGTCGTTAGTCGGGGGAGCGGTCAGTCGAAGCGGAAGAAACGCGTCGCCAGCCAGCCGCTCACGCTGCCCCAGGCGGCAAGAACGGCAATGCCGTACCAGTCGACACTCTTGCGCAGCGCCTGATTCAGGCACTCCGACAGCGCACCCGAGGGAATGATCCGGGCGATCAGATTCACGGCATGCGGAATGTCATCGGACATGACGACCAGGCTCGCGGTGCCCAGCATGATGAACCAGAGGATATTCGCCAGCGCCAGCACGATCTCCGCCTTGAGCGTCCCGCCCAGCAGCAGGCCGAGGGCACCGAAAGCGACTGTGCCCAGCGCGATCACGACCGCACCGAGCGCGAGCCCGAGGATCGACGGCCGCCAGCCGAGCGCAACACCGATGGCGCCCAGCAGAATCGACTGCAACACCACGACGATGAGCACGGCCGCGCACTTGCCCGCCACGATGCCCCAGCGTGGGAGGGGTGTTGCCCCAAGGCGTTTCAGCGCACCGTAGCGCCGATCGAAGCCGACCGCGATGGCCTGCCCGGTGAACGCGGTGGACATGACCGCCACCATCATGACCGCGGGCACCACCCGATCCACGCGATGCGCGCCCAGCCCGCTCATCGGCAGCAGCGTCAGCCCGATCAGCAGCGTGATCGGAATGAACATGGTCAGCAGCAGCTGCTCCCCATTGCGCAGCAACAGGATCAGCTCCATGCGCGTCTGCGAGACCAGCATCTTGGCGCGTGTGGTCGGCTGCGGCGCCGGGGTGAACGTGCCCGGTGCGAAGCGGTTGTCAGTCTCGGTCATCCTCTGATCTCCCGGCCGGTCAGTTCGAGGAAGACGTCTTCCAGGCGGCGCTGGTCGATGCGAATGTCGGTGGGCAGCACATTGATCTGTGCGCACCAGGCCGTCACGGTCGCGAGAACCTGCGGGGTGATATCGCCGTGCAGCTGGTAGGAGCCGGGCGAGGCCTCCTTGGGGGTGAAGCCCTCCGGTAGCGCCGCGGTCAGCAGTACGAGGTCGAGATTCGGAGGTGCGGTGAAGGCCAGCCGGCCTTCGGCGCCGTGCGAGGTGACCTCGCTGGGCGTGCCCTGGGCGACAATGCGGCCGTGGTCGATGATGACCAGCTGATCGGCCAGCTGTTCGGCCTCGTCCATGAGATGCGTGGTCAGCAGCACGCTGACGCCGTCGCGGCGCAGCGCGTCGATGAGCTCCCACACGAGATGCCTTGCCTGCGCGTCCAATCCGGCGGTCGGCTCGTCCAGGAAGACGATCTCGGGCCGGCCGACCAGCGCACAGGCCAGTGCCAATCGCTGCTGCTGACCGCCGGAGAGCCGCCGGTACGGAGTGCGGCGCGCATCCTGCAGCCCGAGCGTCTTCAACAGCCAGTCCGGATCGAGCGGATGCGCCGAATAGGAGGCGACCAGATCCAGCATCTCCCCGGCCCGCGAACCCGGATACGCGCCGCCGCCCTGCAGCATCACGCCGATGCGCGGGCGCAATTTGTCGGAATCGGCGATCGGGTCCAGGCCCAGTACCCGCACGGTCCCGGCGTCGGGGGAGACGAAACCCTCGCACATCTCGGTGGTGGTCGTCTTGCCGGCGCCATTGGGGCCGAGCAGCGCCAGCACCTGCGCGCGTTCGAGGACGAAGCTGAGACCATCGACTGCGGTGGTATCGCCGTAGCGTTTGACGACGCCGTCGACTCTGACGGCGGGTTCCGAGGCTGCGGTCACGAGGACACACCGTAGGCCGTGGGCTGCTGTGACGGAGCCGACACCCCCGGCTGATTGCGCCACGGCAGCACATTTCTGGTGAGGAAGATCAGCAGTACGCCCACGAGCACGGTGGCGATCGCGGACTCCACGATCTGGAAGACGTAGAAGTCCGCGCCGCGCGGCATGAGGATCACGCTCACCACCGCCGAGAACGCGACGGCAGGCACCCGGAAGGCGGGCCGGTTCGCCCAGGCGGCCAGCGGCACGATCGCCCACAGCAGATACCAGGGCTGCACCACCGGGAACAGCAGCACGATCGCGCCGAGCGAGACGCCCATGGCGCCGACCGGATGCAAGCGCCCGGTCCAGGCGGCGACCAGCATGCGGATGGTCACGAACACCGCGATCGCCCCGGCGATGGGCCGGGTGATGCCGAGCAGAGCTGTGGTGTGATCGCCGAGTCCGAGCAGTACGCCGCCGAATCCGGTGACGATGCCGAGCGCCGTCGGCACCGACATCCAACTGCGCACGGTGGTGGCGGCATTGAGCGTATGAATCCAGCCGAAGCCGAGACCGCTGGCGAAACTCACGAACAGCGTGGTGGCTATGGCCATCGCGCCGAGCAGTGCTCCGGCGATGAGGACCGTGCGCAATCCGCCCCGCCAGCGTTTGGCCAGGGCCATGGTCACGAAGCCGAGCGCGATAATCGACGTGATCTTGATCGAGGACGACAGCGTGATGACCACGACGCCGAACACCAGCAGCGTCCACGCGCGTTTGTCGAACGGATGGGTGTCCTCGACGGCGCGCAGGCAGAACTCCGTACCGGCCAGCATCAGCCCGAGCATGAGCGCGTCATTGTGCACGCCGCCGACCAGGTGGAACAGCACCAGCGGATTGGCCGCACCCAGCCACAGCGCGCTCACCGGCGCGACACCGCAGCGGCGCGACAGCCGCGGCAGCGCCCAGACGATCAGCGCCACACCCGCGAGCGCGAGCAGCCGGTGCAGCCACACCCCGGCAATGATGTTGTCCCCGGCCAACTCCGAGATGCCGCGCCCCATCCACAGGAACAGCGGACCGTACGGCGCGGGCGTCTCACGCCAGATATTCGGCACATTGTTGGTCAGGACATTGTTGAGTCCCAGGCCGTCCGCCGGGCCGACCGCATAGGGGTCGAGCCCGCGCGCGGCGATCTCGCTCTGCGCCAGATACGAGTACACGTCATTGCTGAACATGGGCGGCGCGACACTGAGAGGAATGATCCACAGCAGCAGCGTCCGATCCAGCTGCGACCGGGTGAGCCGATGCCGCGGATGCCCACCCCAGCCGCCGACGGCGAAGCGGCCCAGCAGCAGCCAGGCCATCACCACCAGAACCGTGCCGATCATGCACATGGCCAGCGTGGAGGTGTGCGCCCGCGCGAAGAATCCCAGCACCCGCATACCGGAGGTCGGATTCTGATGCACCGGCTGCGCGCCTACACCGAGTGCCGAAATCGCCATGATCACGGCGCCGGTCGCGCCCAGCATGCGGATCCGGCTCAGCTGCAGCGTTTCCCGCCGGTCCAGCCCCGGCACATCGGTTTCGGTGCTGTGCAGCACGGCAATGGTGTGGTCGGCGGCCGGAACGTCCAGGCCGAGGGCCCGGCGTCCCAGTTCTCTCACTCTGCGCCCCGCGCCGTCCGCTACTGCCACAGCCGCAAAGACTAGTAGGGGGTGCCATCGAGGACTCCGATCGCCCGGTTGTACCCGGGTGGGGATGGACAGACCGCGGCGTATCGGCCTGTTCCTTGCGCTGTTCGGGCTGCCGGTGTCGGACCGCACTCATACGCTTGATGCATGGTTTCCGAGTCGAAGCGTCGAATCGAGGTGGCGGCGGCGGGACTTCTGGCCCGGCACGGCTATCACGGATTCGGCCTGAAGAAGCTGAGCGAAGCGGCCGGGCTGCCGTACGGATCTATCTACCACCACTTTCCGGGTGGTAAGGAGGAGATTGCAGTCTCTGCCATCACCGGTACCGGAGTGCTGGTGGGACGCATGATCAGTGAGGCTCCGGCCGATGTGTTCGGCACGGCCGCAACCCTGTTCGACTTCATGGCCGCGAAACTCGCTGCGTCCGAATGGACCGACGGCTGTCCGGTCGGTACGCCCGCGCTCGACGGCGGCAGCGATGTGGAGGCGGTACGCACCGCGTGCGTTGCTGCATTCGATGCAATGACAGCGGGTTTCACGCAACTGCTCACCGATATGGGGTTGCCGGCGGGGGAGTCCTATGAGCTGTCCACCACGATCGTCGCCGCGTACGAGGGCGCGACACTGCTCGCCAGAGTTCGCCGCTCGGACGAGCCGCTGCTCACCGTCTCCGCCGCCCTGGCCCGCCTGATCCGACTGAGTCTCGCCGAAGTTTCTGTCGTCGAGCAGAACTCACCCTAGGGAGGGTTGTCCAGAACGATCGTTCTAGCGATGATCGATGGATGAAGCGACTCATGCTGGACGGTCCCGGCGCGCTGCGCTGGGAAGACTGCCCCGAACCCACCCTCGACACCCCCGATCAGGCCCTGGTCCGGCCGATCGCCGTAGCCACCTGCGATCTGGATCCCGCTGTCCTGCAAGGTTTCTTTCCCCTCGCGGGCCCCTATCCCTTCGGGCATGAAGGGGTTGCCGAAGTCATCGCCGTAGGCGAGAACGTCCGCACCGTGAGCCCCGGCGACAGAGTGGTCGTCCCGTTCCAAATCTCCTGCGGCGCCTGCCCGCCCTGCCTGCGTGGCCGCACCGGCAGCTGCACCGCCCAGGCCTTCATGTCCACCTACGGCCTCGGTCCGATGGGCGGCCTCGAATGGGGCGGTCTCTGGGCCGATCTCGCGCGAATTCCGCACGCCGACGCCATGCTCGTCCCGCTCCCCGCGGGCATCGACCCGGTCGCGGTGGCCAGCGCCAGCGACAATATCCCCGACGCCTATCGCGCCGTGGCCCCGCAACTTTCGGCGGATCCCGCCGCGGAGGTCCTCATTCTCGGTGGCCCGGCCGCCTCCTCCATCGGCCTCTACGCCGCCGGTCTGGCGGTAGCCCTCGGCGCCTCCCGCACCGTCTACCTCGACACCGACCCCGAAAGACTCGATATAGCAGCCAAACTCGGCGCCGATCCCATCGAGGGCGACCCCGCCACCCGGGTGGGCCGCTTCCCCATCACCGTCGAAGCAGCCGGTGGAGGTGAGGCACTCCGCGCCGCGATCAATGCCACCGCGAACGACGGCTGGTGCACCAGCGTCAGCGTCCAAGTGCAGGACGTGCCGCTCCCACTCCTCGGAATGTATTCGCGCTGCTGCACTTTCCACACCGGCCGCGCCCACGTCCGACCCGTCATCCCGCACGTCCTGGACCTCGTGGCGACCGGTCGCTTCGATCCCTCCGTCGTCACCACGCGCACGGTGCCGTTCGAGGATTCCGTCGATGCGCTCCTGGAAACACCGATGAAGCTTGTCGCCGTCCGCTGACGCGGCTACGAGGCCAGACCGCTGATGCCGTCGCCGAGGGATTTGGCGCTGAGCAGTGCCAGCAGGACCGCCATGATGACGTATTGGTTGCGGACGGTCCAGGTCTTCCAGCGCTCGAGGGTGCCGGCGCCGGTGGTGTGGTTGAAGAAGTGCACCGCCAGGGGGATCAATACGACCAGGGAGGCGATGGCGATGAAGATGGCCGCGGCGCCGATGCGGCCGCCGAGGTGCGCGGTGGAGGATGCGGTGGTGACGGCCCCGGCGGCGACCTGCATGACATTCTTCGGATTGGCCACCACCAGAACGGCGCCCAGGATCAGGCAGTTGCGGGTGGTGAATTCACGTACTCGCTGCAGCCGCGGGGGGAGCGAATCCGGATCGGTGGTTCGGGACAGTCGCAGCTGCTGCAGTGCCATCAAGGCGATGAGCACGCCGAGGATCAGCCGGAACCACGCCACCCAGGATGCGGGCTGCCCATTGTGTTCGGCTCCGGCTCCGGCGCTGATCACCAGCAGCACCGTGAAGATGGCGGTGATGGCCAGCACCCAGCCCAGGACGAAGGCCAGTGCGTTCTGCCGTCCCCGGGGTGCGGAGACGATAAGGATCACCGCGATCAACGCCAGCGGACTGATGGCGACGCCGACCGCGTGACTGAGAAACTGACCGACCGCGTGTCCCATGGAGTCTCCTGCTGTGCCGTACTGCTCGGAAGTCGGGCCTGAGCGTAGCTATGTATTTGCTGATTCAGTTGAATGTGAGCAGGTTTCACCCGTTTCGGGTGAGCTCGTACGGATCGGTGTGTTTAATTCCGCGGCTGTGGCGAATTCCTCGCGAATTTCGCCACCACGTCGGAGTGGTCAGTGCCGATTCGGTGGTGTGCAAAGCCTCACATCCCCAGGTCCAGCGAAGTCAGGTGACCCTTACTGGAACGTGGGATGGAATTCGGTCACACTGGTGTTGTGAAAACCGTGGGTTTGCGGAATGCGAAAGCAGAAACCGGGCGCCAGCTGGGCGCCCGGGCTGCTGTTGTGTCTGCACCGGCGGGCGAAGGCCACACCCGCGAGGCCGTCATCAAACTACTGCTCGAGGACGGTCCGATCACCGCGACCGCCATCGGCAAGCGTTTGGGTCTGAGCCCGGCGGGAGTGCGCCGGCATCTGGACGCTCTCATCGAATCCGGCGAAGCGCGGGCCGCCCGGTCGGCGGCCTGGCAGCAGCAGGGTCGCGGGCGTCCGGCCAAGCAGTATCAGTTGACGGCCACCGGTCGCGGCCGATTGGGTCATGCCTACGATGACCTGGCCGGCGCCGCCATGCGCCAGCTGCGCGAGGTCGGCGGCGACACAGCCATCGTCGACTTCGCACGTAAGCGGGTCGCCACGATTGTCGCCGGAGTTCAGCAGCTCTCCCGGCACACACCCGAGGCGACGATCGACAAGGCGGAAGAGATCGCGGATGCGTTCTCCGAGGCCGGGTTCGCCGCTTCCACCCGGAAAGTCGGTGCGGGAGTACAGATCTGCCAGCACCACTGCCCGGTATCGCACGTCGCCGAGGAATTCCCGGAGTTGTGCGCCGCCGAGCTCGAGGCTTTCAAACAGATACTCGGCACGCATGTGCAGCGGCTGGCGACCATCGCCAACGGCGATTGCGCGTGCACCACACACGTCCCGCTGACGTTGTTGCCGACACAGAACTCGAATACCGCTGAAACCCCCGTTGCCCAGCCCGCAACGACTTCTACACACGACTCCGGAAGGAGTGCCGAATGACGACAACGACCGATCAGGTGCAGCCGCTGTCCCAAGAGGAGACCATCGCCTCCATTGGGACGTACGGGTACGGCTGGGCCGACAAGGATGTCGCCGGTGCCAGTGCCAAGCGCGGCCTGTCCGAGGAGGTCGTTCGCGACATCTCGGCCAAGAAGAGCGAGCCGGAGTGGATGCTCGACTTCCGGCTGAAGGCACTGCGCATCTTCGAGAAGAAGCCGATGCCGAGCTGGGGTTCCGACCTCGACGGCATCCACTTCGACAACATCAAGTACTTCGTGCGCTCCAGCGAGAAGCAGGCCGCCACGTGGGACGACCTGCCCGAGGACATCAAGAACACCTACGACCGCCTGGGCATCCCGGAGGCCGAGAAGCAGCGTCTGGTGTCCGGTGTCGCGGCGCAGTACGAGTCGGAGGTCGTCTACCACTCGATCCGTGAGGATCTCGAGAAGCTGGGCGTCATCTTCCTGGACACCGATACCGCGCTCAAGGAGCACCCGGAGCTGTTCCAGCAGTACTTCGGCTCGGTCATCCCGTCGGGCGACAATAAGTTCTCCGCGCTGAATTCGGCCACCTGGTCGGGTGGTTCGTTCATCTACGTCCCGCCGGGCGTGCACGTGGACATCCCGCTGCAGGCGTACTTCCGCATCAATACCGAGAACATGGGTCAGTTCGAGCGCACCCTGATCATCGTCGACGAGGGCGCCTACGTGCACTACGTCGAGGGTTGCACCGCGCCGATCTACTCCTCGGATTCGCTGCATTCCGCGGTGGTCGAGATCATTGTGAAGAAGGGTGGCCGCTGCCGGTACACCACGATTCAGAACTGGTCGAACAACGTCTACAACCTGGTCACCAAGCGGGCCAAGGCCGAGGCCGGCGCCACCATGGAGTGGGTCGACGGCAATATCGGTTCCAAGGTCACCATGAAGTACCCGGCCGTGTGGATGACCGGTGAGCACGCCAAGGGCGAGGTGCTCTCCATCGCGTTCGCCGGTGCGGGCCAGCACCAGGACACCGGTGCGAAGATGCTGCACCTGGCGCCGCACACCTCCTCGAACATCATCTCGAAGTCGGTGGCGCGCGGCGGCGGTCGTGCCTCCTACCGTGGCCTGGTTCAGGTCAACAAGGGTGCGTACGGCTCGAAGTCGACCGTGAAGTGCGATGCGCTCCTGGTGGACAACATCTCTCGTTCGGATACCTACCCGTACGTCGATATCCGCGAGGACGACGTGACCATGGGTCATGAGGCGACTGTGTCGAAGGTGTCTGCCGACCAGCTGTTCTACCTGATGAGCCGCGGCCTCACCGAGGACGAGGCCATGGCCATGGTGGTGCGCGGCTTCGTGGAGCCGATCGCCAAGGAACTGCCCATGGAGTACGCCCTCGAGCTCAACCGCCTGATCGAGCTGCAAATGGAAGGAGCCGTCGGCTGATGACGGTCGAGAATGTTGCCGTTGCTGCCGAGGCTCGCCCTCCGGCTATCAACAAGGGTGAGGTCTTCGCGTCGTTCGACGTGAACGCCTTCGAAGTGCCTTCGGGGCATGACGAGGCGTGGCGCTTCACTCCGCTGCGCCGGATGCGCGGCCTGCACGACGGCACCGCCGTTCGTGACGGGTCCGCCACCGTCGAAGCGACCTCCGTCGAGGGCATCACGGTCGAGACCGTGGACCGTACCGACGCGCGCCTCGGCGCCGCCGGTACGCCCACCGATCGTGTTGCCGCGCAGGCGTATTCGGGCTTCGGGCAGGCGACCATCGTGTCCGTCGGCGCGGAGGTCGAGGTGGCCGACGCCGTCACCCTGACCGTCACCGGTCCGGGCGAGGGCAAGACCGCCTACGGCCACACCCAGGTTCGTCTCGCGAATTTCGCCGTCGCGAATGTGGTCATCGACCAGCGCGGCAGCGGAACCTACGCGGAGAACGTGGAATTCGTGCTCGGCGACAGTGCCAAGTTGAATGTCATCGTCATCCAGGACTGGGCCGACGATGCCGTGCACGCCACCGCGCACCACGCCCTGCTGGGTCGTGACGCCACCTTCCGGCACACCAATGTCACCCTCGGTGGCGACCTGGTGCGCCTGACCGCGACCGTGCGCTACGCCGGTCCGGGCGGCGATGCGGAAATGCTCGGCGTGTACTTCGCCGACGACGGTCAGCACTTCGAGCAGCGCCTGCTCATGGATCACTCGGTCCCGAACTGCAAGTCCAATGTGCTGTACAAGGGTGCGCTGCAAGGCGATCCGAACTCCGGCAAGCCGGACGCGCGCACCGTGTGGGTGGGCGATGTGCTCATTCGCGCCGCGGCCGAGGGCACCGAAACCTACGAGGCGAATCGCAATCTGGTGCTCACCGATGGCGCGCGCGCCGACTCGGTGCCGAACCTGGAGATCGAGACCGGCGAGATCGTGGGCGCCGGACATGCCTCCGCCACCGGGCGATTCGATGACGAGCAGCTGTTCTACCTGCGCTCGCGCGGCATCTCCGAGGAGGCGGCGCGACGCCTGGTCGTGCGTGGCTTCTTCTTCGAGATCATTCAGAAGATCGCCGTCCCCGAGGTCCGGGAGCGGCTCGAGGCGGCCATCGAGGCCGAACTCGCCGCTGTAGGCGTGTAACGGCTCGCCGTTGTCGGCGTCTGACCAACTTTCCCTCCCCGCAAAGGAATTCGAATTCGATGACCACCCTGGAAATCAAGGACCTGCACGTAGAGGTCGCCAACCCGGACGAATCCGGCGAGCCCATCAAGATCCTCAAGGGCGTGAACCTGACCGTGAAGTCGGGCGAGACCCACGCGATCATGGGCCCCAACGGCTCCGGCAAGTCGACCCTGTCCTACGCGATCGCCGGTCACCCCAAGTACACCGTGACCTCCGGCACCATCACCCTCGACGGTGAAGACGTGCTGGCGATGACGGTGGACGAGCGGGCGCGTGCGGGCCTGTTCCTGGCCATGCAGTACCCGGTCGAGGTTCCGGGCGTCTCGGTCTCGAACTTCCTGCGCACCGCCGCCACCGCCGTGCGCGGCGAGGCGCCCAAGCTGCGCACCTGGGTCAAGGAGCTCAAGACCTCCATGGCCGAGCTCGAGATCGAGCCGACCTTCGTCGAGCGCTCGGTGAACGAGGGCTTCTCCGGCGGTGAGAAGAAGCGCCAGGAGATCCTGCAGCTGGGGCTGCTCAAGCCGAAGATCGCCATCCTCGACGAGACCGACTCCGGCCTGGACGTCGATGCGCTGCGCATCGTCTCCGAGGGCGTGAACAAGTACAAGGAGCGGGAGGACGGCGGCATTCTGCTGATCACCCACTACACCCGCATCCTGCGCTACATCGAGCCCGACTTCGTGCACGTGTTCGTGAACGGCCGCATTGTCGCCCAGGGCGGCAAGGAACTGGCCGACGAGCTGGACGCGAATGGCTACGTGCGCTTCACCTCTGCCGCTGTAGGAGCTTAAAACTATGACCACCACGGTGCGCGATTCCCGGCTCGCCGGGCTGCCTGCTCTGGACGTCGCGCGCATTCGCGCCGACTTCCCGATCCTCAGCCGCACGGTGCGAGACGGTAAACCCCTGGTCTATCTCGACTCGGGCGCCACCTCGCAGCGGCCGACGGCGGTGCTGGATGCGGAACGCGATTTCCTCACCCAGCACAATGCGGCGGTGCACCGTGGTGCTCATCAACTGGCCGAAGAGGCAACGGACGCTTACGAAGACGCGCGCGCCGATATCGCCCGCTTCGTCGGCGTGGACGCTCGCGAGATCGTCTTCACCAAGAACGCGACCGAATCGCTGAACCTGGTGACCTACTCCTTCGCCGACAGCCGGTTCCCGTACCACGTCGGACCCGGCGACGAGATCGTGATCACCGAGCTCGAGCATCACGCGAATCTTGTTCCGTGGCAGGAGCTTGCGCGCCGCACCGGGGCGACCCTGAAGTGGTACGGCATTACCGATGACGGGCGCATCGACCTCGATTCGCTCGAATTGTCGCCTGCCACCAAGGTTGTCGCGTTCACGCATCAGTCGAATGTCACCGGTGCGATCGCCGATGTCACCGAAATGGTGCGCCGGGCAAAGGAAGTCGGTGCGCTGGTCGTGCTCGACGCCTGCCAGTCGGTGCCGCATATGCCGGTGAACTTCCGTGAGCTGGGCGTCGACTTCGCCGCGTTCTCCGGGCACAAGATGCTCGGTCCCTCCGGCGTCGGCGTGCTCTACGGCCGCTACGCGCTGCTCGAGGAGACCCCGCCGTTCATCACCGGTGGTTCCATGATCGAGACGGTGACCATGGAGGCCACCACCTTCACCGCCCCGCCGCAGCGCTTCGAGGCCGGTGTGCCGATGACCTCGCAGGTGGTCGGACTGGGTGCGGCCGTGCGGTATCTGGAAGCCATCGGCATGGATGCTGTTGCGGCGCACGAGCATGCGCTGGTCAGCGCGACGCTCGAGGGGCTCGCCAAGATCGACGGGGTGCGCATTGTCGGCCCGACCGACACCGTGAACCGCGGCGGCGCAGTATCTTTCGTGGTGGACGGCATCCACGCCCACGATGTGGGTCAGATCCTCGACGATGAGGGCGTCGCCATTCGCGTCGGCCACCACTGCGCCTGGCCGCTCATGCGCCGCCTCGGCGTTCCGGCCACCGCGCGTGCCTCGTTCGCCGTCTACAACACCCTCGATGAGGTCGACGCATTGCTGGCCGCGGTGCGGAAGGCCCAGAGCTTCTTCGGAGTTGCATAGATCATGCGCATGGAGCAGATGTACCAGGAAGTGATCCTGGATCACTACAAGCACCCGCACCACCGGGGGCTCCGCGAGCCGTTCGGTGCGCAGGTGCATCACGTCAATCCGACCTGCGGTGACGAGATCACGCTGCGGGTCCAGGTGGACGATAAGGGCGATGTCGCCGACGTGTCCTACGACGGCCAGGGCTGCTCGATCAGCCAGGCCTCCACGTCGGTGCTCGCCGACCAGGTCATCGGCCTTCCGGTGCAGCAGGCGCTGAAGGTGGTCGACTCGTTCAACGAGATGATCTCCAGCCGCGGCACCCTCGAGGGCGATGAGGACATGATCGGCGACGGCATTGCCTTCGCGGGCGTGTCCAAGTACCCGGCGCGCGTCAAATGCGCGCTGCTGGGCTGGATGGCGTTCAAGGACGCGGTGGTGCAGATAGCCTCCGCCGAGGAGACCAAGCTGCCGATGTCGAACGGGGAGAAGAAGAACGATGAGTGAGACGACCGAGACTTCCGTAACTCCGGCGGCCGAGACCGCTGAGACCGCTATTGCGGAAACCGCCGAAAACGCCGCACCGCAGGTCGAGTTGACCGAGGAAGAGGTCAAATTCCTCGAGGATCTCGAAGAGGCCATGCGCGATGTGGTCGACCCCGAGCTCGGCATCAATGTGGTCGATCTGGGCCTGGTCTACGGCATGACCGTCACCGACGGCATCTGCAAGATGGATATGACGCTGACCTCGCCGGCCTGCCCGCTCACCGACGTGATCGAGGACCAGTCGCGCAATGCCCTGGTCCGCAGCGGTCTGGTCGAGGACCTGCAGATCAACTGGGTCTGGATGCCGCCGTGGGGCCCGGACAAGATCACCGACGACGGCCGCGAGCAGCTGCGCGCCCTCGGCTTCACCGTATAACTCCGCCGCGTAGCCGGTGCACGGCTCGGCCGTATGACCGGTGCCCCGTGTCGCATTACTGTCGCCCCTGCTGAAACAGCAGGGGCGACAGTCGTTTTCGGCCTACAGCGTGATGCTCGAGCGCTGCGCCAGCCACTCCGGGAACTCGGTCGCGATAATGCGCTCATCGTGCACATCCTCGGCCGCCTCCGAGGCGAGCCAGGCGATCGGCGGCCCCATGATCGACGGATCCAGCAGTCGCGCACGCACTTCGGAGGGGGCGTCCGCGGGCACCATGCCGGTCGCCGTCGCCCCGCCGGGCAGCAGCATATTCACCCGCACCGGCGTCTCCGCCAGCTCGGCGGCCATGATCCGGGACAGCGCCTCGACACCCGCTCCCGCCGGGCCGTAGGGCACGAATCCGACACGGGTCATGGTGGACGTGCTCATCGAGATATTGACGATCCGCCCGGATCCGGCCGCCAGCATGACCGGCGCGAACGCACGCGCCACCAGAAACACCCCCGTGATCTTCGTGTCGATCACATCGCGAAACCCGTCCGGCGGCACCTCCCAGAACGGCAGCGACTGCTCCAGAAACCTGGGATTCACTGTGCGCATGCCGATTCCAGCATTGTTCACAAGCAGATCGATCCCCCCGAACCGCTCATGCACCTCGGTGACGAGCCCCGCCACCGACTCCTGATCCCGAACATCCGCCGCAACCCCCACGGCCCCCACCCCCAACTCCCGAGCCGCCTCCTCCGCCCGCTCTCTGCTCCGACTGGTCACCACCACCTGCGCCCCACCGTTGACCAGCGCGGCCGCCATAGCCCGCCCAAGCCCCCCGGTAGCACCCGTCACAACGGCCCGCGTCCCTGCCAATGACTGCGAAATGCTCATACCCCCGACGCTAATCGCTGGAGCGTGCTCGAAGTCAAGAGGCGGCCGGTTCGTGGCGGTGGTAGAACTGCTTGGTTCGTGCGCGGCCCGCGCCGGAGGAAGGGGCTCCCGGTGGTGCTGTCGATTGTCAAGGCGCTCAATGCGACTGTTGCGTTCGGGTTGGAGTTGGCGACGCTGGTTGCGGTCGGGTACTGGCCGTTCACGTGGCAGCAGTCGACGGCGATTCGGGTGTTTGCGGGGTTGGGGCTGGCGGCGGTGATGGCCAGTGTGTGGGGGACGTTCGGGTCGCCCGGGAGTTCGCTCAGTGGGGTGGGGCGGATTGTGTTCGAGGTGTGCTGGTTCGGGGTGGGGATCGCCGCTGTCTATGTGATGCGGCGGCAGAGGCTGGCGCTGGTGTTCGCGGTGGTGTTTGTCGTCAATGCCGTGTTGGCGCGGGTGTGGCATCAGATCGATTGAGTGGTGGATCGATCCGGGGTGGGTGGTGTGGCTGCTAGGGTTTGGCCGTTCATGCCGGAAGGGGAGCTGTGTCCTACATCGTGAGCCCGTATGCCGTTGACCTGGAAGGGATCCGGTTGGTCGGTTCGTATAGCCAGGAGTTCTCCGATCATGTGGTGCGGTCCTCGCCGCGGCATGTGCTCGATCGGCTGGACGAGGCCGAGGAGCTCGGGCTGACGCCGCGGGATATCATGCGGCAGTTGCTGCTGGGGGAGGCCATGCACGAGGACTTCGGGCCTACCTACGGGCATGCGCTGGAGGTGCTGTGCCATCACGCCGGCACGCTGCTCGACAATGCGCACTGGGCGGGGATGCGGTTCCGGTACTTCTCGATGGTGGAGGAAGCGCTGGCGGAGCTCGGCGTGGACTTCGATCCGGCGGGGCTGGTGCTCGGCGGCGCGCCGATCGAGCTGCCGCCGATCGATGATTTTCCGAGCATCGGGTTTGTCGAGAGCCACCGGATCGGCGCTATGGCAGACACTTTGGCCGAGGTCGAGTTGGCGCGGCTCACCGATGACGCCATCCGCGGATCGGTGGCGGAGCTGCGGGACTGGGCGCGCACCTGCCAGGCCGAGGGGCTCGGCCTGGTGTGCTTCTACTACTGAACCGGTCGGCTACTACTGAACCGGGCGGGCCTCAGGGCCGCTTGGTCCAGAACAGCCGGTCGAGATTCTTGCGGCGATCATCGGCCCAGTCCCAGATGTAATCGGCGATCCGCAACGGGTTGTCGAGTGTGGTGGTGAGCATATGACCCCCCTCGCGATACTCCAGCAGGTAGTCGTCGGTGCCCTGGCGGAACGTCTGGATGAAGGTGTCCGGATCATCCGGTTCCTGGACGATCAGGAACGGGGTCGGGGCCAAATCCTGCAATTGCGGTATCCACGTGTGCAATTGGCGCTTGGTCAGCACATCGAAGTACCGGGTGCCGCCGACATTCACCCGGAACTCGCGCATCTCGGGGCTCTCCAGCGACCGATCGCGCGGATCGTAGAGCGCGAATTCGGTTCCGGCGATGAGCTCTTCGATCCACAGCAGCGCCCGCCAGGCCGCATGCTCGGGCACCGACACCCGCACGCACTCGCCCACCGCGGCCAGCGTGATCCGGCCGTTCCACACCGGAATCTCGGTGTTCCAGCGCCATAGCCCGGCCAGAATCGGCCCCAGGCTCACCGCCGGTATGCCATCGCTGGACGCCACATAGGCCTCGACCGCATCGGCCGAAGCGACGGAATCAGCCGGTAGTACGACGAATTCGCAACTCACCCGGACCAACCTAATCTACGAGGCCGACACGATGGGCCGGAGCCGGTCACGCCGGGGTAAGCCCGCGCCGACACCGTACGATGCCCGGGTGACCGGATACGACGACTACGACGGGTTCGCCCACCTCGACACCTCGACCCTGGCTCCCCGACAGCAGCAGATTCTGTGCGCGATCCGCGATTGGGTGCAGCAGCACGGGTATTCGCCCAGCACTCGCGAGATCGGTGACGCGGTCGGCTTGAAGTCCGGTTCGTCGGTATCCAAACATTTGAAGGCGCTCGAGGACCGCGGTTTCCTCGCACGCGGCGAATCGGTCACCCGTCCGATGGACGTGCGCCTGTTCCTGCGAGCCGGCGCCCCGCAGCAGCAGGGCGGCGATTCGGTCTCGGTGCCGGTGGTCGGCGATATTGCCGCGGGCACTCCGATCCTGGCCGAACAGCACACCGACGACGTGCTGTCGCTGCCCCGGGAATTGGTGGGCCGCGGCACCGTATTCGGACTCCGGGTCCGCGGTGACTCCATGATCGACGCCGCCATCTGCGACGGCGATATCGTGGTGATCCGCCAGGAGTCCGAAGCGCACTCCGGTGAGATCGTCGCCGCCATGATCGACGGTGAGGCCACCGTCAAGGTCTATCGCCGCCGTAACGGCCACGTGTATCTCGAACCGCGCAACCCCGCGTACGACGTCATCGACGGTGACAAGGCCGTGGTCCTGGGCAAAGTTGTTTCGGTAATGCGCCGCGTCTGAATTGGACTTTGGGGTTTGGCTGGACAATGATTCGACCCGTTATATCAATTCATCCCGGGGAGTATCGAATGTCGTTGCTGCGCAAGGCTGGAATCGGCCTCGCCATCACCTCGATGGCCGCGATGGGCGCCGTTGCCGCCGGTCCCGCCAATGCGGTGGGAACCGATGGCGGGTTCACGGCCGCCTCCGGTGATCTCTACGGCGCCCTGGCGCTGTCGCGGAGCACCGGAAATGTCGCTTATGCGGTGAACTATGGCAACTGGGACGGCGCCGACGGCGCCGCCGTCAACAAATGCGGTGGTGGTGACTGCCAGGTCGTGGTCCACTTCGCCAATGCCTGCGGCGCTGTCTCGCAGGGCGCGGACTCCCGCTTCGGCTGGGCGTGGGCCGCCACCAAGGGTGATGCCGAGACCGCCGCGGTGAACGCACTGGGCACCAGTGCCCCCGCGTTCCCGGATACGGGCTCGGGTTCGCCGCGTGCGGCGAAGGTGGTCCTGTCGGCGTGCACCGACAACGCTCACTGAGCACTCGCTCCAAACGCTGATCGCACCAGTGCTCACGAAGCGCTGATCGCACAGTGCCCACGAGCGCTGATCGCACAGTGCGCCGTGCCGGATTCGTCCGGTGCGGCGCACTTTTGTTTGCTCGGCCCCATTCTCCAGCAAACCACCCATCGCGCCGGAGATGATTTCGAGGTGGACGACATCACCTACGAGGACACCCGGTTCGCACTGCACGCCGCGGCGGAACTGCTCATCGCGGGCCCGCAGTACCGGCGGTTCGGCAGTATCAGAATGCGAATCGTGCTGGGTGGTTTCACCGGGATGAAATGGCCGGTGTCGGTGACCGGCACCGATCTGGTGTGGCCGCAGGGCCGGATCCGTTTGCACGGCAGCTACAGCGCCCTCGCGCTCGCCGCCGGTTTCGAGGCCGCCGGACCGCCCGAGGGCCTCTACAGCGAAGGCACCGGCATGGATCCGGAAGAACCGTTCACCGTCGACAGCGCTGCCGCGGTCTCCGTACACGATTGGTTCGCGGTGGGGGACACCGCATTACGGCGTTTTGCCACCGAGCAGCCGGTGCTGTGGCCCGAGCACTTCGACCTGTCGGTGGCGATCGACGAGGTGAATTACGGTGTCTCGCCGGGGGATTGGCAGAACCCCCAGCCGTACGCCTATGTGGGACCGTGGACGCGCCGCCGTGGTGATTTCTGGAATGCCCCGTTCGGAGCCAAACGCTCCCGTTCCGAAGTCTCCACCGTGGAGAGTCTGCTCGAATTCTTCCGGGAGGGCCGGGTGCGCGCGGCCGCCGACGCCTGAGGCCGGCCCGCGGATCTCCACCGGGCCGCCACAGTGGCCGGAATCAGTAGTCGATGCGGTCGGCCTTGGCCAGCCACGCGTCGAACGGCGCGGTGCGGTTCGGCAGATCCAGCTGCTCGACCCGGGTGGGCCACATCGACTTCGGCTTGGTTTCGAACAGGTCGTAGAACACGCGGTCGTCGAAACCGGCCACCGCGGCATCGTGCCGGTCGGCGGCGTAGACGATCCGGTCGATGCGCGCCCACAGTGCGGAGGACAGGCACATCGGGCACGGCTCACACGAGGTGATCAGCACGCAGCCCTTGAGCGTGAAGGTGTCCAGCTGTTTGCAGGCGGCCCGCATGGCGTTCACCTCGGCATGCGCCATGGGATCCAGGGTCGCGGTGACCTGATTGTGCCCGATCGCGACGACCTCGCCATCCTTGGCGACCAGTGCGCCGAAGGGACCGCCGCCCTCCGTCACGCTGGTGGTGGCCAACCTGATCGCCTCGTTCATCCAGGCGCGCTCTAGTTCCTGGACGTTCGTTTCTTGGATGTGCGCGGTCACGGTCACTCCTTTTTCGAAATACGGTGGGGATTACCCGGATGAAGTACATCGCACCCGGGCGGAGTCAGCTAGGGGTGGAAGACATGAAGACCTCCGCAGGCTGAGACCGGCTTTTCGTAGACTTTGCCAAGGGAGCGACCGGAGTTTTTTCGATCGCCCGGTCCTGCTCGAAGGTCCGGAGCAGGTCCGCCGCAACGCTCACCGCGATCGTGGCGGGTTCCTTTCCGGTGATTCCGGTGATGCCGATGGGCGTCTTGATCCGGTCGATGGCAGCGGTGCCGAGCCCGCCCTCGGTGGCCAGGCGCTGCCGGAATCGCGCCCATTTGGCGGACGAGCCGATCAATCCGATCGAGCCGAGGTCGGTATTGCGCACGGCCGCATCACACAGCGCGGCGTCCTCGGCATGATCGTGGGTCATGATCAGGACGTGGGTGCCGGGCGGTAGCTCGGCCAGCACCTCCTCCGGAAGCAGCGGCGTGTGGTGAATGTGGATCTGCGCCAGGCCATCCGAGAGCACGCCGAGGCGTTCGTCGGTGAGGACGTCGGGGCGGGTATCGACCAGATGCAGATCTAGAGTGTGGCGGGACAGGATTCGGGCCAGCTCCAGCCCGACATGCCCGACGCCGAAGATCGCCACCACGGGCCCCACCGGCAGCGGTTCGAGCAGGACGGTGACCGCTCCGCCGCAGCACTGCACGCCGTGCCGGTTGGTGACCTTGTCGTTGAGGGCGAATTCCATCAGCTCCGGCTCCGGATCACGCGTGCCCATCAGCTCGCGGGCCCGATCGATCGCGACGGCCTCGATATTGCCGCCGCCGATCGAACCCCACGTCTGCGTCTGTCCCACAACAAGTTTGGCGCCGGCCCGGCGCGGCGCGTGGCCGCGCACTGTCGCGACCGTCACCAGCGCGCCGGGCTCCCGGCGGGCTCGCAACTGCGCGACCGCGGCCACCCAGCCCATGTCAGACACGGCTCAAAGCGCTTGCGTCGGTGGGAATCCCGCTGCCGTTCCCAGTGTGACCGTTGCCGTTGCCGTTGGTATGGCCATTGCGCCGCACATCGCTGGTCCGGGCCGCTTCGATGGCCCAGTAGACCGCCTCCGGTGTCGCCGGGCAGCCCAGATCGACACTGGTGCCGGCGGGTCCGAAGGCCGCGGCGGCCTGCCGCAATGCTTCGCGCACCGAGAAGGCCAGCATGAGCGGCGGTTCGCCGACCGCCTTGGATCCGTACACCGCGCCTTCCTCGGTGGCGTTCTCCATCAGCGTGACATTGAATTCCTCGGGCATCTCCGAGAAGCTCGGCAGCTTGTAGGTGCTGGCCGCCTGGGTGAGGAACCGTCCGCGATGGGGTCCGTCGCTGGTATCCCACCGCAGGTCTTCCAATGTCAGCCAGCCCGCGCCCTGTACGAATCCGCCCTCGACCTGACCGATATCGATCAGCGGCGAGAGGCTGTCGCCGACGTCGTGCACGATATCGACACGACGGATGCGGTAGGCCCCGGTGAAGCCGTCCACCTCCACCTCGGTCGCGGCGGCGCCGTAGGAGAAGTACTTGAACGGCGAGCCCTGGAAGATCTTCGCGTCCCAGTGCAGGCCCTCGGTGCGGTAGTAGCCGGAGGCCGAGAGCTGCACCCGCTGCATGTACGCGGTGCGGACCAGGGTGTCCCAGTCCAGCTCCTTGTCACTGCCGAGAACGCGCGCGATACCTTCGACAATGCGAACATCGGAGGCGTTGGTGCCCAGCTGGGTCGCGGCGACCTGAACGAGCCGATCGCGCAACTGCTCACAGGCATTCTTGATCGCACCGCCGTTGAGGTCCGCTCCGGAACTGGCAGCCGTGGCAGAGGTGTTGGGCACCTTGTCCGTTCGCGTCGGCGCCAGCCGCACCTTGTGCAGCGGAATGCCGAGCGTTGTCGCGGCGACCTGCATCATCTTCGTGTGCAGACCCTGCCCCATCTCGGTGCCGCCGTGGTTGATCAGGACCGAACCGTCCTTGTAGATCAGCACCAGCGACCCGCCCTGATTGAAGGCGGTCAGGTTGAACGAGATGCCGAACTTGATATTGGTGATCGCCAAGGCGCGCTTGGTATTCGGATGCGCGGCATTGAAGGCCGCGATCTCGCGCTGCCGCCCGGTCCAGTCGGCGCCGTCCTGCACCTCGTGCCAGATCTTGCCGATTCGGTCGGTCTGGCCGACGGGCTGACCGTACGGCGTGGACTGACCGGGCTGGTAGAAGTTCCGCTCCCGCAATTCAGCCGGATCCAGACCCAGCAGCGGTGCGCACCGGCCCAGGATGTCCTCCATGACCAGCATGCCCTGCGGACCGCCGAAACCGCGGAAAGCGGTGTTGGATACCGTATTCGACTGCGCGATACGACCGGCGACGCGTGCGTGGGGAATCCAGTAGGTGTTGTCGATATGGCACAGCGCGCGGGCCAGTACCGGTTCGGACAGGTCCAGGCTCCAGCCGCCGTCCGCGGTCAATGTCGCGTCCAGGGCCTGGATGCGGCCGTCGGCGTCGAAGCCGATCTTCCAGATGGAGTGGAAACCGTGCCGCTTACCGGACATGGTCAGATCCTGAGTCCGGTTGAGCCGCAATCGAACCGGCCGCCCGGTGAGCTTGGCCCCGAGGGCGGCGATGGCCGCGAACCCGTGCGGCTGCATCTCCTTACCGCCGAAGCCGCCACCCATGCGCAGGCACTGCACGGTCACCTCGTGGCTGTGCAGACCGAGCACGTGCGCGACGATTTCCTGGGTCTCCGAGGGGTGCTGGGTGCTGCTCTGGATGAACATCTGCCCGGCCTCGTCGACCTGGGCCAGTGCGCAGTGCGTCTCCAGGTAGAAGTGCTCCTGGCCCTTGAACTCGAATTCGCCGCTGAAGACGTGCGCCGAATCGGCTAAGCCCTCCTCGATATCGCCGCGAATCATCAGCGGCCGCGCGCCGTGAAAACTGTCGGCCTCGATCGCTTCCCGCACCGACACGATCGCGGGCAGCTCCTCGAGTTCCACCACGACCGCCGCAGCGCCCAGCCGGGCCGCCTCCAGCGTGTCGCCCAGCACCCAGGCCACCGCGTGGCCGTGGAACATGACCTCGGTCGGGAACAGCGGCTCATCATGCTTCATGCCGGCATCGTTCACACCGGGCACATCATCGATGGTGAGCACTCGCACCACACCGGGCACCGCGAGCGCGGCTTCGGTGCGCAGGGCGGTGATCCGGCCGTGCGCCTTCATGACCTGCACCGGGAAGGCGTGCAGCACATCCTTGGTGCGGTACACCAGATCGTCGGTGTAGAGCGCGCTGCCCGTGACGTGCAGCGATGCGCTCTCGTGCGGCATCGGCACGCCGACTACGGGCTTCTCGGGGCGTTCGGACAGGTTACTCATGACAGCACCGCCTCGGTGGTTTGCGCGTACAGCTTTTCCAGACTCCGGCCGAGCATTGCGGAGCGGTACGCGGCACTGGCGCGGTGATCGCTCATCGGCGTGCCCTCGGACTTCAGGATCAGGGCGGCCGCCGCGACGGTCTCCGCCGACCACGGCTTGCCGATGAGCGCGGCCTCGGTATCGCGGGCGCGGATCGGGGTGGCGGCCACACCGCCCAGGCCGATGCGCACCGAGCGGACGAGGCCGTCCTCGATATCGAGTGCGAAAGCGACTGCGACACTGGAGATATCATCGAAGCGGCGCTTGGCGATCTTGTGGAATACCGTCACCGGGGCCAGCGGCAGCGGGATGCGCACGGCGCGGATCAGCTCGTCCGCCCGGCGCACGCTCTGCCGGTAGCCGGTGAAGTAATCGGCCAGCTCGCTCTCCCGCTCCCCGTCGGCGGAGGCGAGCACCACCGACGCGCCGAGGGCCAGCAGTGCGGGCGGGCTGTCACCGATGGGGGAGCCGGTACCCAGATTGCCGCCGAAGGTCGCGTTATTGCGAATGAGCCGGGAGGCGAACTGCGGGAACAACTGTGCCAGCAGCGGCACCGTGCCGTCGAGGCGTCGTTCGATCTCGGTCAGCGGCACCGCGGCGCCGATCTCGATGTGATCCGATGCCACGCGCAGCTCCCGCAATTCCGGGAGTCGATCGATCGCGATCACGTAATCCGCGCGCCGGGCACGGATATTCACCTCCACACCCCAGTCGGTGGAGCCGGCGACGAGCACCGCGTCGGGACGCTCACGCAGAAGCTGCACCGCTTCGGCCAGGGTTTCCGGACGGCGGAAGGTGCGATCGTCCAGGGTGTACTCGGTGGCGACCGGGGCGGGCGCGGGCTGCGCCCGGCGCTGCGCCAGCGGATCGTCGGCGCTCGGCTCGGCGAGGGCGAATGCCGCATCGCGGATCGGGCGGTAGCCGGTGCAGCGGCACAGGTTTCCGCTCAGCGAGTGCAGATCGAAGCCGTTGGGGCCGTGCTCGTGGTCGGCCTCGTGGGCATCGGCATCGGCATCGGCCGCGGGTGCGCAGCGGCCGGACCGGTAGTACTCGGAAGCCATACTGCAGACGAATCCCGGTGTGCAGTAACCGCATTGCGAGCCACCGCGAATGGCCATCTCCCGCTGCACCGGGTGCAGTTCGGTGGGCGCACCCGTGGCATCTAGCGTGCCGAGCCCTTCGGCGGTGACGATCTCCTGGCCGTCGAGGGAGGCGACGGGCACCAGACAGGCATTGACCGCGACCCAGTCGGTGGGCTGATTCACGCCCGGGCGCGCCACCATGATCGAACACGCACCGCATTCACCCTCGGCGCAGCCTTCCTTGCTCCCGGTGAAACCACGGTCACGAAGAAAATCCAGGACCGTTGTGTGGGGAGCCGCCGGGGAAATCGGGGTGACCTCCCCATTGACCGTGATTCGCGCCGCTACCATGGCACATCCTCATTTCGGTGCGCGGTCGATCTGATAATCCTAGTCGCCATTTCAGTAGCTTTCTATTTCGTCGGCGCGGCCCGGAGAACCCGAGCGCAAATCAGCACGTAAAGAGGTGCGCAGGCGGTGACAGAGATCGGAATGTGCCGGGGCCGCAATCGGGCGCACCGGGAAGGGCTGCTCAGCAGCCGTGTGCCACCCGGCCCGGAACCCAGGCGGTGCGGTGAGCGAGGCGACGCAGGTCGGAGAGGCTCGGCATACGACTTCGTCTCCTTCCGGCAGCTCACGAGTCGTTTCACTCGAAACTACGTCGGTGCGGGACCATCGGTCAAGCTGACGTGCGGGGACCGCCGACGCTTTGTAGGAATGTGCGACAAACCGAGCACTGACCGCCAAATGCATTGGTTTATCGCACAAATGGATATGGCGGTTGTGTTTCTCACGGTAAACGCGCCGTTGCGATACAACGGGCTCAGCGCAGATGCGATGTGTCGTTCAGCAATCGCAGCGCCGCGTTCCCCGCACCGTAATACACCACCTCCGAGACCGACGCGGCCGCCAGCTCCATCCGGAACAGCGAATCGTGCGGTGCGCCCAGCGCCAGCCGGATCAGCGTCCGCAGGGGTGCGACGTGCGAGACGATGAGCACCGTGCGCCCGGCGTGCTGTGCGATCAGCGTGTCCCGCGAGAGTATGACGCGGCGTGTCACCACGTCGAACGATTCGCCCGTGCCGCCCGGCACCGCCGTCGGGGACGCTCGCCACGCGGCGAGTTCGTCCGGGCAGCGCTCGCGGACCTCGGCGAAGGTGAGCCCTTCCCAGCTGCCGAAATCCGCCTCGCGCAACCCCTCCTCGACCCGGACCTCCAGGCCGAGTCGCCGCGCTGCTGCCGCGGCGGTCTGGCGGCACCGGCGCAGCGGTGAGGACACCACCGCCTGCACGGTGCCGTGGATCGCGAGTCGCTGCGCGACCTCCTCGGCCTGCCATTGCCCGATGCCGGACAGCGCCGGGTCGGAGCCGCCGCTGCCCGAGAGCCTCTTGTCCGGTGTCAGTGCGGTCTCGCCGTGGCGCAGCAGAACAAGCGTCGTGGGAGTGCCCGGGTCGAGTCCGAGTGTCATACGGCCGGGGCGGCTTTCGTGACGAGGTGGTTGCCGAGCACGAGGTAATCGATCTCCGTGCCGAGGAAGCAGTTCAGCGCATCGGCCGGCGTGCAGACGATCGGCTCGCCCGCCACATTGAACGAGGTATTGATCAGGCACGGGACGTCGGTCAGTGCGGTGAAGCTGCGCAGGAGTTCCGCCAGTCGCGGGGTGTCCCGATCGGTGATCGTCTGCACCCGGGAGGTGCCGTCCACATGGGTCGCACCCGGGATCACGTCACGGAATTCCGGTCGCACCGGGAAGACGAAAGTCATGTACGGCGAACGGGTTTTGCGGCCCATCTCGAAGACCCTGGGCGCGTCCGACTCCAGCACCAGGGGTGCGAACGGGCGGAACGGTTCCCGGTGTTTGACCCTGGTATTGATGACGTCCTTGATATCCGGGAATGTCGGATTCGCCAGGATGCTGCGGTGTCCCAATGCCCTCGGGCCGTGCTCGATCCGGCCCTCGAACCAGCCGATGACCACCTTCTCGGTGAGCAGCTTCGACACCTGATCGACGATTTCGGCATCGCTGAGCCTGGTCCAGCTCACCCGATCGCTGAACTTCCCCAGGGTCACCTCGATCGTGGAGTCGTCGAATTCCGGTCCGAGATAAGGGGTTACGTGCGGCGCGGGCGTCGTCTCGGTGACGTTGCGGCCGAGCCAGGCGTGGACGGCGGCGCCGATCACGATGCCGGTATCGCTGGCGCCGAAACTCACCGCCATATCGTCGAATCGTGAGCCCTCGAACAGCGGAGTGTTGTTGAGGCAGTTCAGCGCAACGCCGCCCTCGAACAGCAGATGGTTCAGATCCGACTTGGCTTCCAGGGCACGGAGTTGGTGGCTCGTGACAACGGTCAGCATCTCCTGCGCCGCGGCCGCCACCCGGGATTTGTACTCGACGGTGTCCTGCACCGGACCGAAGTACTCCTCGAACAGCGGCTCGAGGCTGCGCGGATTGTCCGTCTCGAGCGGCCTGTCGAAGGTGTATCGCCCATCCTCGTGCAGGTGGATGAAGTGCTCGACGAACGGGTTCGGCGACGGGGGTTCGGCGTATCCGGACAATCCCATGACCTTGTATTCGTCGTTATTGGGTACGAAGCCCAGGAACCTCGTAATCGCGCCGAAGAGCAGGCCGATCGAGAATTCCGCGCCGATGGTCGACTCGTCGAAGACCCGGATCCGGCCGTCGCGGATCTCGCCCATCAGCGCCGAAAACACCTCTGCGCGACCGTCACTGATGAGGAACGCGCTGTCCCGCATACCCGACAGGTAGTAACCGGTCATCGCGTGTGCGAGGTGATGCGGGACGAATACCACCCTGTCCGGGTCGGGGGTGAAACCGGTGCGCGCGGCGAAGTCGGCGAGGATCGCCTCGTGGCTGACCGCCTCGGTGTACAGCGTGCCGATATTGTCCAGCAGAGCCATTTTCGCCGGGGTCGGCATCGGCGCGGCGGTGATGCCGTGCACCATCCGGTCCAATACCTCGGCCGAGAAATTCCAAGGGATGGCAATCAGGTCGATATCGGAGAATCGCACTCCCGCCTGGTCGAGACACCAGGTCACCGAGTTGACCGGGAAGGCGGTGGTCTTCTTCTCCCGATTGAACCGCTCCTCCTCCACGGCGGCGACCAATTCCCCGTCCACCAGCAGTGCGGCGCCGGCGTCGTGGCCGAGCAGGTAGTGCCGATCGGTGCCGACCGCGCCGAAATGCTCGGCGAACACGTCCGAGACGCGGGTGAAACCGTTGCAGCCCAAGACAATCATGGCAAATTCCTTCTCTGCTACACGGCTTCGACGGGGCAGCGATCGGTGGCCAGGCCCGCAGTGTCTATCCAGGTTCGCTTGTCGGCCAGGAGGTCTCGGACGATCTCGCCGGCCGCGGGCGCCTGGCACAGTCCCTGGCCGGAGAATCCTGCGGCGTAGAGGAAGGGGCGGGCGGGATCTCGGCCGATGAATGCCGCGCCGTCCGGGCTGCCGTCGAAATCTCCGCTCCAGCCGCGCTCGATCGTGGCGCCTGCGAGGGCTGGGTAGGTCGCGCCGAGTTGCTGTGCCAGCCGGTCGAGCCAGGCCTGCCGTGATTCGCCCGGGTCGGGGCGGCCCATTCCGATGAGGATGCGGTCGTGCCATGTGCGGATGCGCAGGCTGGAGGGATGCAGGGTCATCGGCAACGTGGTGAGCGGAGTGGGCGAGTCGGTGAGGAGCAACTCGATCGGATACGTGGTCACGGGGAGCCGGACCCCGGCCATATCGGCCACCGATCGTGACCAGGGTCCGGCCGCGCAGATGATCGTCTCGGCGCGAATGCCGCCCGCCGGGGTGCGGACCTGCCCGTCGGGGCCGATGCCGGTGACCGGTGTCTGCGTGCGCAGCAGCGCACCCGCATCCCGGGCGGCGGTGGCGTAGCTGTGCACGATCGCGGCGGGATCGCAGGCATACGCCTCGGGCGACCAAGCCGCCGCCACGATGGTGCGTTCGTCCAGGAGCGGATTCAGTTGTGCCGCTTCGGATGCGGTCACGAGCTCGACGTCCACGCCCGCGGCGTGCTGTGCGGCGCGGTCTCGGCGGAAGTCCCTCACCTGCCGGTCCTCGGTGAACAGCACCAGGAAGCCGACCCGCCGCAGGCCCAGAGTCGTTCCGGTGCGCGCGGCGAGGTCGTGATAGGCCGCCAGGCTGCGAACGGCGAGGCTGCCGGTGCGGGCATCGCCGGGAAAGTAGGTGCGCACCACGCCCGCGGTGGATCCGGATGCGCCCGATCCGAGCGCGTCACGTTCCACAAGCACTGTGCGGATACCGGATTCGGCGAGATGGCATGCGATCGAGGTGCCGATGACGCCGCCGCCGATGACGAGGGCTTCCGTGCGTTCGGGTAGACCGCTCATGACTGCTGACCCACTTCCGCCGGGCGCTGCCGGCGCAGCTGGTCTCCGGCGTCCCACGGGAACAGGTGCAGGTTCCAGCCGCCCAGGCAATTGACGTAGAGGGCGAGCTGGCTGGCCACGGCCAAGAAGTCGTCGCGGTCGAGCTGGTCGAGACAGGCCAGGAAGCGCTGGGTGAAGGACCACAGGGTTTCCAGACCGCAGTAGCCCAGGAACTCGGCGGGAATTCCGATCAACAGGCGCGCCATCTGGCGCAGCGAATCCATCGGCATATCCGCGACGGCGGCCCGGACCAGGCCGCCGTAGGTGGCATACCCCAGTGGGCGGGTCTCCCCGTTGACGAACAGCAGGGTGGGCAGCACCGTCTCGAAACTCCCTGCACCGGAAGGGATTCGACCCTGGTGCAGGTCGGCCAGCTCAGCCGGTTCGGACAGCCAGATCCGCTCGGTCTCGGTGTATACGTCGTGGATCAGCCGGTTCGCCTCGGGATCGGCGGCGGTCAGATGGGGTATGCGGTGCCCGCCCGCCGTGCCCGCCTTGCGGACCTCCGCCAGGATCGGCTTCTTCGTCGAATAGACCGAATCCCAGATCGCCTGTCCCGCTTCGAGCAGTGCGGGCATATCTTCCGATCGGATCCGGCCCACCGGGGATGCGGGCATCGGTTCGCTCAACGGTCCGTACTTGATGCCCAAATGCTGTAGCGCGGAACAGAATACGGTGCCGTCGGGCGCGTCCCGCCGATCGGCGATCCTGGTCGATGCGGGCAGATGCAGCAGCGAGGGGATCGGCGCCACGTGATACAGGTGGCTGCCCGCCACCAGTGCGTGTCCCTGCAGACTCCGGTAGGGCAGTGCTTCCCACAGCGCATCGGCCAGCTCGCCATTGCGGCCGTCGAGGTCCGCGGTGACGGTGATATCCAGGTCGGGCCAGGCGATTTCGAGCTGCCGAGCGGTCAATGTCTCAGTCACGGTCTTCTCCTTCGTGCGGTGAGGTGTTGCTGCTACTGCTGCGCGAAGTAGTCGCGAATGGAATCGGCCTGCCCGGCCATCATGGCGATGATCGTCTCGACGACCTCGGGCTCGGCGTCCTCGGCGATCGTCAGCTCCCGTGACCAATCGAAGAAGCTGCGTGTCGGATCATTGGTGATCGGCCGGACGCGAATGGTGGCCAGATAGCGGTCCACGCCCATGGTCGGCACGATGGATCGGTAGGTTTGCGACCGCTCCACCTCATTGCGTCCGGCCACCTCCTGCTGCACCAGGCCGTCGCTGAACACCAGCGTGAAGTTGTACAGCGACGGAACGCGTTCGGGCGCACCGCCTTCGGCCCAGTGCACATCCTTCGCCGCATCGCCGGACACGATCGACACCACCCGCAGCGCGTCGCGGACCACGGCCCAGACGGCGTCCGGATCCGCATCGATGATCGTCGAGTGGTACATCGTGTGCTTGCGCTGGATCGCCATGAGAACTCCTTGTCGGACAAGGGAAATCCCCTTGTTTCGCTGCCACTTGTGTCAGAAGTACACAGCGAAGCGGGTGGCATCAGCCAGGTATGGAAGACATGAAAACGCCGGTGGACCGAGACCGGCATTTCGTAGACTCCTACGAGAGCTCGTTATGGCGGCGAAGGCCGATTTCGCCTGTGCCACAAGATCAGTGCGTCGGCAGCCGATCGGTGGAACCCTCGGCAAGTGCTGCTTCCACATGCGATATGCCCGCCCGGACCGTATCGCCGTAGCCGTCCTCGCTCAGTGCGTCGAGTCGTGCGCGCGCCGCGTCCACATGCCGCTGCGCGGTATCGAATGCACCCAAACGGCGATAGTTGTCGGCGAGATTGAGGTGTAGCGACGGGTAGAAGCCACGGACGGTGAGCGAGGCGTCCAGCCTTTGGGTGCGCTCGTCGGTGAGCGCCTCGGCGGCATCCAATGCGCGAACATCCCACGTGAGCGCATCGGCCGCATGATCGTGCAGGTCGGCCATGTAGTGCCCCAGGATGCAGCGATGCAACGGATCACCATCGGCGCCGATCGAATTCCACAGCGCGGCAAGGGCTTCCCGCGCCTGCTCGGTATTCCCCTGACGCCCGAGGGCTACAGCGTCATTGATGGCGGTCATGGTGGCATCGGTCATGCGGCCACCGTATCCGGGTGGTCCGACAGATCTGCCGCCGCGATTTTCCGCCCATGTCCCCGATCCTGCGCTGTGCTGCGCGAGGAATACGATCTGCAATTCTCCGATATCGTCGACCGGATCCCGGCCTACGCCGCAGGTCATCCATTCAACCGGCCGTACTTCGTGAGATTTCTGCGTGATAACAGGGTGCGGATTAACGGACGAATCGTGCACGTCCGTGATCGTATGGAGTGATCTCGAGTCGGACCTGCGTCCCGCTGTGGCGCAGTGGGACGAAAGGACGCCGTATGTCGATCGCGGAGTTGCGCAGCCAGATCCTGCGCCGCAAACCCCTGGGCGAGATCGAGGACGATACGCCCGCCGAACAGCGGCTGGCCAAACATCTGGGCCTGTGGCAGCTGACCGCGATCGGTGTCGGCGGGATCATCGGGGCGGGGATCTTCTCGCTGGCGGGATCGGTGGCGAACAAGACCGCCGGGCCCGCGGTGCTGATCTCGTTCCTCATTGCCGGACTGGCCAGTGCGTGCGCGGCGCTGTGCTATGCCGAATTCGCGGGCATGGTGCCCAAAGCCGGGTCGGCCTACACGTATGGCTATGTGGCACTGGGGGAGTTGGGCGGCTGGTTCATCGGGTGGGATCTGCTCCTGGAGTACACGGCGGTGTCGGCGGTGGTCGCCATCGGCGTCTCCGGCTACTTCAATTTCTTGCTCGATCAGATCGGACTTACGTTGCCGCACTGGATGCTCGGTGCGTCCGGAACGGGTGACGGACATGTGGTGGACGTGTTCGCCGTGGTGTTCTGCCTGGGCTCGGCGTGGGTGCTCACGCGCGGCATCAAGAGCGTCGGGCGATTCGAAACCTTTTTCGTGGGAGTCAAAGTCGCGGTGGTGCTGCTGATCATCGGACTCGGCGTATTCCATATCGACAGCGCCAATTACACGCCCTACTTCCCGTACGGTCATGCCGCGGTGTGGACGGGCGCGGCGACGGTATTCTTCGCCGTCTTCGGCTACGACGCCATGAGCACCGCCGCCGAGGAATCCACCGAGGCGAAAAAGCAACTGCCCAAGGCGATTCTGTACTCACTGGCCATCGCCATGGTGCTGTACGTGCTGGCGACGCTGGTCCTCACCGGAATGCAGAAATACACCGAGATCAATCCGACCAGCGGCTTCTCCAGCGCCTTCAAATCCGTTGGGCTGCCGGGTGTTGCGAATGTGATCGCGGTCGGCGCCATTATCGGTATCGCCACCGTGGTGCTGGCATTCATGCTGGCGACCACACGCGTCTGGTACGCCATGAGCCGCGACGGCCTGCTGCCCGCGTGGTTCGCCAAGACGCACCCCACCCGGCGCGTGCCGACCCGCGTGACCTGGATCGTGGGCATCGGGTCGGCGATCCTGGCGGGTCTGCTGCCGATCAATACCGTTGCGGAGCTGACCAATATCGGCATTCTGATGGCCTTCATCGTGGTCAGCATCGCGGTGATGGTGCTGCGCTATACCCGTCCCGAGGAGCCGCGCGAATTCCGGCTGCCGCTCATGCCGGTGGTGCCGGTGGTCGGGATCGGGTTCTCGATCTATCTGATCTGGTCGCTGCCGTGGGAGACCTGGGTGCGGTTCGTGGTGTGGCTGCTGGTCGGTCTGGTCGTGTACTTCGGCTATTCGCGGAAGCACTCGAAGCTCGAGCAGTCCGGACGGGTGATCAGCGGTTGATCCGCGCCCGGCCGCCCTCGCCCGCGATGCGGCCCTTGCGGATCAGCTCGCGCTTGGTCCCGGGCATGAGCGTGACCTGATCGCTCTCGGTCTCGGCCGGATCGTCCTCGGCGTTCGGCGTCGGATTCGGCCGCACGAACAGCGTGACGGTGGTGCCCTCGGCGAAACCGTTGCGCTTCATGAGCGAGGCCGAGGCGGTGTTGTGGATCTCCACATCGGTGACGATCCGGCGTGCGCCGCGCTCGAACAGGGTGTCGCAGCAGGCGGACATGAGCCGCCCGGCGATACCGCGGCCCTGCATATCGGGGGCGACCGCGATCCACTCCAGATAGGCCCAGTCATCGCGCAGCTCGAACTCCATCGAACCGAGGACGAATCCCACCACCCGATCGGAGTCCACCGCGACCCAGCAGGAGCGGCCGGCGCTGTCGAGGTGCTCGGCCACCGAGGTGAGCGACCAGGACGTGTAGGGCTTGGTGGAGGTGTCGAACACCTCGTAGCCGAGATCGAGTACCTGTCGAAGATGTCCGAGTCCCATGGGGACGATGGCTATGGCCGGTTCCATATCTGACAGTTTGCCAGGTAGATGCTGGCGTGACTCGTTCCGGCCCGGACCGGTTCCTAGGCGCCTTTGCGGGCCTGCTTGGCCGGAGCCTTCTTCGCCGCCTTCTTGGCGGTCTTCTTCGCCGGTGCGGCAGCCTTCGCCGGTTTGGGGGCGTCGCCGCTCTTGGCGGTACCCCGTCCGGACGCCTCCAGACTCCGCTGCAATGCCGCGACCAGGTCCACGACCTCGGCGTCCATCTCGGGCGCAGCCGATTCCGGTGCGCGCGTGACCTTGCTGCTGCCGCTGGCAATGGCCTCGTCGAGGAGCTTCTTCAGCTCGATCTGGTATTCGTCCACGTACAGGCCCGGATCGAAATCATCCGACAGCGTGTCGACGAGCGTCTCGGCCATCTGCAGCTCCTGCGGCCGCGGATCCGCCACCCCGTCGAGTTTGTCGAAGGCCACCGAGCGCACCTCATCGGGCCACAGCATGGCCTGCAGTACGAGCACTCCGTCGCGCACCCGCAGCGCGCCCAGCCGGGTCTTCTGGCGCAGTGTGAAGTGCACCAGCGCGATCCGATCGGTCTGCTCGAGTGTTTTCGCCAGCAGCACATAGGCTTTCGGCGTACTGGAATCGGGTTCCAGGAAGTAACTCTTATCGAAGAAGATCGGATCGATCTGTTCGGCGGGCACGAATTGCAACACTGGGATTTCATGCTTTTCCGCCGCGGGCAGCTTCGCGAAATCCTCATCGGTGAGGATCACCCGATCCCCCTCCGGCGATTCGTACGCCTTATCGATATCCGCGAATTGCACCGGCTGCCCATCCACCGTGCACACCCGCTCGTACCGAATTCGCCCCCCATCGGCGGCATGCACCTGATGGAACTTGATGTCGTGGTCCTCCGTGGCCGTATAAACCTTCACGGGAACATTGACCAACCCGAACGCGATGGAGCCCTTCCAAATGGACCGCATGGTCCGATCGTACTTCGGACCGCGGTTTCCGGCGGGTAACACGCTGTCGACCTGGGGGTTCGGGTGGCTGTGGGTTGCCGTGGGTTGTGTAGAACCGGTAGCTCATCGCGCGGTGCCCACGTAAGGGGTTGACCTCGAGTGGGGTTGAGGGGTGAAGCTGGAGAAGAATACTGTGCTGTCGAACCGAAGGAGTCGGTCATGGCCGATATCTCCCCGCATCTGGTTGTCTCCGACCCTGAGCAGGCCCTCAACTGGTATCGAGCGGTGTTCGGAGCGGAGGAGTTGAGCCGAATCCCGCTGCCGGACGGAACGGCCTTCGCCATCGAGTTCGGCATCGGTGACACTCACCTGCATCTGGCGGGGGAGTACCCGGACATGGGCATCGTGTCACCGGCCACGCTGGGCGGCACCTATCTGGCGTTGCAGGTGGAAACCGACGACGTCGACGCCACCTTCGAACGCGCGATCGCCGCCGGCGCCAAGATCTTTCACCCCCTCGACGACGTGTTCTACGGCGAGCGCACCGGCCAGTTCATCGACCCCTTCGGCCACCGCTGGGGTGTGCGCAAACAGATCCGCGATGTCCCAGCCGATGAGGTAGCGCGTGAGGTAGCGCGAATCTTCGGTGGCTGACTGCTCGGCGGAAGAGCAACCGGCCGTGCCGATTCGCGGCCGGCGGAACAGATCATCATGCCGATGACCGGGCATCGGTTGCCGTTCAGTTGA
The DNA here is from genome assembly GCF_035958815.1 of Nocardia sp. NBC_01327. Lineage (NCBI taxonomy): Bacteria > Bacillati > Actinomycetota > Actinomycetes > Mycobacteriales > Nocardiaceae > Nocardia > Nocardia sp. NBC_01327. The sequence continues at coordinate 4,022,483 of NZ_CP108383.1, forward strand.
TGCGTTCGAGGTCGGGCAGGCCGTGCCAGGAGCGGTCCAGGATGGACTTCTGGGGACCGTAGAAGCGGAAGAAGAGGAAGAAGTCCCGGCCCGAGGTGGGGATCCAGTTTGCTTCCAAACCGGTCGGGGCGGTGGCCGAGAGGTACAGATCGACGCTGCCGTCCTCGTTGACCGTCATCGAGGGAAGTTCGAAGCTCGACAGGCCACCGCGGTCGAGGTCGTTGAAGATGTAGGACTTGGTATCGAGGTCGTAGGCAACGACAGCCCAGAAGTCTTCTGCGGGAACATCATTGGGTACCCGCAGCCGGTAGGTGCTCGTCCCGTGGAACAACTCGCCGTTCGAGTCGCGTAGCGCGCACAGGTAGAAGGTGCCGCCGCCCTGCAGGCTTTTGGGCAGGAAAGTAGCGCCGTAGAACATGCCGCCGGCTCGGTCTTCGTAGTACAGGGCAGTGTCGGTTTCGTAGCTGAAGCCTTGTATGCGATCGGGGTCGATGGCCAGGAAACCCCATTGGCTGCCCGGCCAGTACGGGCTCATCGCCCGGTCCGGGGTCTCGAAGAACTCCTCCAAGATGGCGCGGGCGTCCAGGACTGCCTGCTCGAGGATTTCCCTCGTGCGGGCGTCGGGGGTGAACGGTTCACCGGGTTCGATGCCGAGGGTGGGCAGCATGCCCATCATGACCTTGTCCCGGACCCGGACCGGTTCCGCCGAGACCAGGTCGGCGAGATGCTCGTAGTAGCGAAGATCGTAGTGCGGCAGGCTGTCCCACGCCCTGGGGTAGCCGTCCACGAACCGGGTCGGCGCCGGGTCGGCGGCGTCGGCGAGTGGGTAGATGCGCAACCGGTGTGAGTAGGCCTCGGCTTGTGCGTCGGTGGTATCGCCGCGTTTGACCGAGCGCAACATCATGTTCAGCCGGTAGCTCTGTGACTGGACGAGCAGGTAGCCGTCCGGCAGTGGTTGGTCCCAGCCCGGAGGTACGAACAACTACGTGCCGCCCTCGCCGCGATCGAGGCCCGAGGGGCCGACGTCGGCGATGCTGACCTGCCATGCGTCGACGACCTGCCCATAGAGCAGCGAGTGCTCATCAGCGGGTGGTACCTCCATCGCGACCGGGCCCTCGCGCAGGTCGAAGAAGGTGAAGATGTAGGGCACCTGGGCGTTGGAGGTCAGCAGTTCGTGCCGTGGCAGCGCGGGATGGGAGAACGCGATCACATCGTGGTAGTCGGTCCCGTAAGCGGCGAACGCGCTGTCGCGGAAGAAGGCCATACTCACCGCGGGCATTGCCCAGATCACCGCTTCGACGGCCCGCCCGTAGACCCGTTGTTCGTCCCAATTGCGGGCGGGCGAGGGCCGGAACTGCCGAAATGCCATGCTGTCGCTCGCGTCTGTGGACATCGCAGCTCCTCACGTTGACGTGGCCGACCGGCCCCGGTGCCGGATGAACTCATCGGACCGAGCTTTCATCAGCATCGCGGCAATGGCCGGCTCTGGCATCACCCGATACGGGTGAAGTCCGGCCTGCTCAGCGAGGTAACCGAGATGGTCTGGGTATCCGCCAGACCTGCACGGCAGGTCCACGTCGGAACTTCACCCCTGCCGCGACCCGCGCGTTCGAACCGGCCGGCGCGGCACTTCGGAAGATCAACGGGCAGAATCCGTCTGGCGTCGGCCGACTCTTCGAGCAGACTGGCCCACTGGTGGCGAGGCATTGGTGGACGCTGAAATGAATTCGGGCGCCCTGCATGTTCACAGATTTCGATACAGTCTGGCAATGCCGAATGTGCAGCGAGACAACGCGAGTTGCGATTTCGGCCGTCTTTCAACCCGTCCACCGCGTTCGGTGGTGCGCCCGAGTTCCGTTGCTGAGATTTCCGCTCTCTTCCGGGAACCAGCGCCGCAGGGCGCGTTGGATGCGCTCCCGCTCCCACGTGGTTGCGGGCATTCGTCACGGGGGGAGTCGCTGACCGATGGCATTGCGATTGACATGCGGGGATTGGCCACCATTCACGAGGTGACCGACGACCGCGTCGTCGTGGATGCTGGAGCGACCTGGCGGGAGGTGCTGGCGGCTACGTTGGCATATCAGCGGATGCCGCCAGTTCTCACTGACTACCTGGACCTGACTGTCGGTGGCACCCTTTCCGCCGCCGGGATCGGCGGGGCATCCCATATCCATGGCACGCAGGCGGCGAACGTAATGGAACTCGAAGCCGTCACGCATGCGGGGCAGATCGTCACCTGTTCGCCGACTCGACGAAGTCGGCTTTTCGATGCGCTGCGTTCGGGAATGGGCCGACAGGGAGTCATCACGAAGGCATCACTGCGCCTGATCGAGGCTCCGGAGCGCGTGCTCTCGTATCGCGCGTTGTACGACTCAGCGGCCGAATTGATTGCCGCACAGGGTCGGTTGGTTGCTGACCACATCTCCGGTCAGGCGAAGTCCTCCGACTTCGAGCTCAAAGCTGTTTTGTACGACGCCGGCGGTGCTCCGCCGGAAGGCCTGTCGCCCATCGACGTCGAGGAGCTCACGTTCACCGACTTCGCCGACAGGTTGAGCCCTGACGTGGAGAAGTTGATAGAACTTGGCGAGTGGGGCCTTCCTCATCCGTGGGGGCAGGTCATCCTTCCCGCCGCGCGCGCCGCCGCAGTCATTGAGCAGACGATGGCCGAAACTACTTCAGCAGACCTAGGTTTCGGTGGGGTTGTCCTGGTCAAACGCTTCACCCCAGGCTCGGTTCCCATGCTGGGCGCGCCGTCGGATGCAGTCTTGTTCGCGCTTCTGCGTACAGCCTCGCCTGGTTGTCGCGCAGTCTCGGAGATGTTGCTCGCCAATGACCGGCTCTACCAGCGGGCTGCTGCCGTCGGCGGTGTCCCATACCCGCCGCGCCCCCTGTCGAATTGACCCAGGAATCCGAGCCCCTGGGAGCCGGGATGCGCTTGGTCGAGATCCAGGGATTCTCGCCGGACAGTGGCAGTGCCGTGATCAACATCCTCAACCTTCTCACCGGCAGTGCTGATCGACCGTGCACCACCCCCTCGCCTGCGGCTGACCTGATCTCGCGCCGGGACCCTCCGTCCTCGAACGAGCCCAGACAAGGCCGGCGGCGAAATCCTTTGCGGCCTCTCGCAATTCAGAACAGCGGATCGTTCGAAGGTGGTGACGGGGTCGCAGTCCGCTAGTGTGCGGGCTCGTCGTTCCCGATGACATCCTGGATCGCGTCGATCTGGTCCTGGACCACCTCGGCGCGGGCCACCAGCTCGACGCGGTCGGGCTCGGTAAGGCTCTCGGCGTCGAGCTTCTGGTAAACGCACGAGAGCACGGACCGTAAGTCCTCGAGCTTGGCACCTGACTCCATGGGACCTCACCTTACGGACCGAACTCTGCGGCGCGCGACCGATCAGGTATGGGGCACGCCGAGCTCGGCAGCCACGTAAGACATATCGTCGGCCCCTGCCAAGTTCGAAAACGCCTCGAACGCGAGATCGCTCGGCCGCTCAGCTCCGCCGATGGTGTGCAGCGTCGTGACGATCTGAGTTACCAGCCGACTCAGAGTTGGGGCCGCTGTTCCGGTCCCGGCCGGCAGGGTGATCCATTGTTCGAACTCGTCCATGCCTTCGAGCCCGTAGGGCGTGCCCCAGCGCCATCCCAAGTCGCTCATTCCATCCTGCGGTTCTCGGGAGCTCGCGTCATCGTCGGTCGAGCACACTCCCCGGATCGCGTCGTCCATTTCTTTGCTGAGCTGCATGGACAATGATCGCCCGGGGATCGATAGGTTCAGGTAGCCCACGTTGGGCAATGTGGCCAACACCCACTCGAGGCGGCTGGCGAATTCGTCCCAATCCGAGCAGTCCGGGGGCAAACCGCGCGAGGTGGGTTGATCCGGCGCTACATTTCCGACGCGAGGGGCTTGATCGGGCCCGTAGTTGCTGTACGCGCTCACGCGCAGATGTGCTGGCGTGGTGCGCAATCCGTCACGAAGGACCGCGATGATCGCGGTTGCGACCTCGTCCCGATATCCGGCGTTATGGCGCCAGCCGGTCCACCACTCGCGCGCGTACTCCTCGATCCGCTGCCCGCCGCCCTCCGCGGCTTCATCACGACCGGCGCGAAGCTCGACAGGTCGCCACAGCGGTTGATCGTTGGGCACCATCCGACCAGATTCATAGTCACGGACCATCGAAAACGACGTTGTCCGCTGCGATTCGAGCACCGACCGCATTCGAACAGCGTCGGTCGGATCGTCCGGCATCGTCACCCTGATCGTGATGCCTTTGTCCTCAGCCCAGAACAGCACCCGCTGTCCGGTCAGCGTGTCGCGAAGCTGGACGCTGTCGCCATCCTCCGGCGAGGTCATCCGCTCGTCATTGTCCCAATCCGGGTACAAGACCCACGCAATGCCCTTCGCTAGACCCGCCCAATCATGCTCGGCCACAACCACTCCTGTCTTCACCGCCGACAACCTACCAACACCAACCGACAACCATCGCGGAGCTCCAAGGCCAAACACCCGCGGTTACCCGACCCGTACGGATCGGCCGGCGCCGCTGGCGGAATCTCAACCAACGCGATGCAGCGTCGTCTGGCCGAATGGATCGACCGGGTTGGGCGGGCATGGTCTGTCAGCGATCGAGGCGACGAGCGTGAGAACGCGCAGGGACTGCATGGCTACCGTCATTACTTGGACGACGGGCTCGAAATGTATCTGCGGGAGTACGGTTTCTGGCTCGAGCACCGGCGGGCGATCACTCTTGTTGAAACCCTGCCTGATCTGGATTCTTGACCCGGGCAGTCCGACCGTCAGGTGTGAGCCCGTCAGCCGGAAGGCTCAGTAGGGCAGTCTCAGGCCCCGTTTCTCCATCATTTCCCGGTATGAGAGATCCATGCTGATAACCGTGTCCAACGCTTCCCTGACGGCGAACAGCGCATCAACGAGGCTTCCGGTAGTTAGCTCTGATTCGGCTTCCTCCAAGACTTGCCGCAGGATATGCAGACTATCGCCCTGAATGCTCAGACCCGGGAACTTTCTTCCCTCCCATTTGACCAAGGAATAATTCCCCTGCATGCCCAGTATCTGAGCCTGATCTTCCACGATTATCTCATTTCGGTTCGATGGATGAAGTCGTTCGGTCGCTCGCGCGTCAGACGTGCGTAGCGGTGCAGTAGGCCCAGCCGAATCTAGCTGCGGCACAGGCCGCACCACCGCGCGACTTCGAGGTTTATGGTGTGCAGGGAAGAGCAGACCCGCCGAGGTGGAGGCTGTTGTGTCAGACGAGGACAAGAAGAAGGCGGCGCATCGCGCTCTGGTGGAGCGCGTTTTGAGCGGGAAGGGGAGCGCATCGCCGGACGAGCGCGTATGCGCGTTTCATAACGCCGATGTGCCACTGCCCTTGCGCGCGTTGATAGATAAGGTTGCCACGAATCCGACGCAGGTCACCGATGCGGATTTCGCCTCGGCCAAGGCTGCGGGTTTCAGTGAGAACCAACTGTTCGAGTTGGTGGTGTCTGCTGCGGTCGGCCGGTCCGCCCGGCTGTATGACGCGGGACTGGCAACCCTGGCGGAGGCAACCGGCGGCGAGGCGACCGAATAATGCGACTCGATATCCTCAACCACGGCTACAAGCCCGGAACAAAGGTGCTGTTCAGGCTCATTGAGCTGTTCTCCGGGCAGTCGTTACCCGACGCCGCCAAGCTGGTGTTCTATCGGCCGGACTTCTACGGCGCCTTCTCGAAGAAGTTCACCCACGAGGCGATGCGCGGACCGTCGGCCTGGTCGGTCGCGGACCGAGAGTTGATGGCGGCCTTCGTGTCCAAAGCCAATGACTGCGCCTTCTGCATCAGCGCCCACACTGCGACCGCAAGCCAGGCTTACGCGGACGAGGCGAAGGTTCGAGCCGTGTTGACCGACGTGAACTCGGCCCCGATCGAGGACGGGCTGCGGGCAACGTTGACGATGCTCGGCAAGTTGACGCGGACAGGAGCGGTAGACGTCGAGGATATGCGAGAAGTGCTCGCCGCCGGTGTGACCCGCGAGCAGATCGAGGACGCGCTGGCGGTCTGCGCGGCATTCAACACAACCAACCGGCTTGCCGACGCGTTCGGCTTCGAGCAGCTCAGCCCTGCAGGATTCGACGCGGGCGCCAAGTACTTGCTCAAACGGGGCTACCGATAGTGAAGGGCTGTGCGTAATTCGATGAACGCGATCGATGAGCTGAAGGACGAGATTGTTCGGCGTGGCTGCTTACCGCACCGCAATCCGGCGACGGATTCGTCCACGGAACCGCTCGGATGCGTGCTGCCGGAATCGATATCACGGTGAACGTCGATCCCGAACTCGATGACCGCTCCGATACCGACATCGACACGTAATGCCGCAGTGGCGTTCTAGCTGTCCGTTCCCTCTGGCCAGTCGGCGGCGGTCATGCCGTCGGTGTGGCCTGCGGGCCACTGGACGAGTTCGATGCGGCGGCCGTCGGGGTCGGCGGTGAATGCCGTCTTCATGCCGTTGGCGTGTTCGCGGATCGGGGCGATCGGCTCGATCCCGTGGCCGGCCAGCATGTCGAGTGTGTCGGCCATCGATTCGACCTGTACGACAAGGTGACTCAGGTCGGTGCCGTGGTCGACGGGGTTGCCGTCGTGGACCAGTTCGACGGTGACGAACTCATCGCCGGGGAGAGCGAGCATGGTCAGGTGTCCGATCGGGGTCTCGGGCACGCTGCCGATGATCTTGTAGCCGAGAGCCGTGTAGAACGCCAGTGACCGCCCCAGATCGGTCACTCGCAATCCGACGTGCAACGTTCTCATCCCACTTCCTTCCTACGTCGATCCTGCTGCGGCCAAGGTATTCGTAGCCCAGGGGAGTGAGGGTACGTTGACGTGATTCGGGACCGGTCGAGACATACGTCCTCGGCGTCGGGAATGGCTCCCGCCTCGTCGATACCATTGGGCACCAATGGAACTGGCGCGTGTGACGATTCGGCGGGTCGCCGCCGGCATCCCTTCCGGTGTAACGATCGCCGTTGGCGCACAGGGTGCGCCGCATCCCGGAGTTCGCCAATGAACTCACCGTGACGAACCGTGAACACGGGGGTTAGTAGCATTCACCTGACGTCTTCACATACCCGAAGGGAATGCTGCCCATGGCACGCAAGGTCGTTGTTACTCTCGTTGATGATTCCGATGGAAAGTCGGAGGCGGAGCAGACAGTGGTGTTCGCGCTCGACGGCGTCGAATACGAGATGGATTTGTCGGGGCTGAACGCCGATCGGCTGCGCAGTGAGCTCGAGCAGTGGACTGCGCACGCGCGCAAGGTGGGACGGGCACCGCGCGGCAAGAGCGATAAGGCCCGCCCGGCCGTCGACCGTGAGCAGAGCGCCGCGATCCGCGAGTGGGCCCGCAGGAACGGTCATGAGGTGTCCAGCCGAGGGCGGATCCAGGCCGGCATCGTTTCGGCGTATCACGACGCCAGCAAGTAGATAAGCTTCCGCCCGCTTCTCGTGCGGCCGGGCGTTCGGCCAGTGCCGAGGGGATTCGTTGTGTGCGTGGAGCGATCGGACGGTGCTGCCGGCTAGAGCGATGTGCGGCACCGTCAGGTCGCGTCCAGCACGCTTGCGGGGACGCCGTAGGGCAGGAAGCGGACGTGGCGGCGTGTGTCGGTGTTGTCGCGATGCGCGCGCAAAGCCTCGAGCTCGTTCGGGAAGACCTGGTCGACTCTGGCCTCGCCGTCCTCACCGAGGGTGAAGATCGCCCACACCCCACTGCCGGTCTCACCGGTGGTGGGGCCCTCCGGTTTCGGCGGCCGCGTGCGTTCGGGCTGGATGAACTGACCGAGCAGCGACGCCAGGGGATTGCTGCCCGCCCGGTCGATGTACTCCCCGGCTTTTCCGATGAGGTCCCGGACATCGATCCCCGCCTCCCGCAGCGCACGTTCGAATTCTTCCGGGTCGATCCCGAAAGGCCCATTGGTTGCCATCGCATCTGCTCCTGAAGAAGAATCGAGCGTTACGTCCCCAGTCTCCTCGCGCAACCCCGACTCCGCCACGTCGGTTCGCGCGGTAGCGAACCAGCCTCCGATGAGGTCGGAGGGCACGTCGATTCGCGCCGCGGCGAACCGCTGTCCGATGAGGTCGTAGGGTTGGGCGGTATGACGCTCGACGAGGTTGCGGCGGAGCTCTACGGTGTGCCGCCCGCGGAATTCGTGGTGGTGCGCACCGAGCGGGCGCGGCAGGCGCGCGACGGTGGGGACCGGGCGCTGGCGACCGCGATCGGTAAGTTGCGGCGGCCGACCGTGGCAGCCTGGACGGTGAATCTACTGGTCCGCGCGGCGCCCGAGGATATTCGTGCGCTCCTGGACCTCGGTGACGCACTGCGCGAGGCCCAGCGCCGGTTGTCGAGTGAGCAGCTGCGCACGCTCACCACTCAGCGGCAGCAGCTGCTCAGCACTCTCACGCGCAAGGCCGCCGACCTGGCTGCCGCGCACGGCCCGCGTCCCGGCGAAGCCGTGCTCCGCGAGGTCGGCAGCACACTGCAGGCGGCTCTCGCCGATCCTGACGTCGCCGACCTGGTCCGCACCGGAACCCTCAGCGCCGCCGCCAGTTACGACGGTTTCGGCCCCGCCGCCCTCGTCGCGGTCCCGGCTGCCCGGCCCAGCGCATCCGGCGACGCTGAATCGGAAAAGTCCGAAGGGCGGCGAACAGCAGCCGACTCCCGCCGCACCGGCGACTCCCCGCGCCCCGCGAAGCCCGCCCGCGACCCGCATGCCGAAGCACGCCGCGAACTCGAACAGACTCTCACCGATATCGAATCCGCCCGCGCCGCACTGACTTCCGCCGAGTCCGGCCACAACACCGCCGCCGCCGACCTGACCGAGCGCGAATCCCGCATCACCACCCTGCGCGCCGAGCTGGCCCACGCCGAGGATCAGCGCCGTTTTACGGCCGCCACCGAACGTGCCACCCGCGAAGCCCTGCGCCGCGCCCGCCAGCACCTGGAAAGTCTGGAACGTCGCGCGGAGCAGACCCGAAAGCGGTTGCCCGCCAACTGAGTCCACATCGACGCGGCCGTTTCCAGACCGGGCTGTCTTTTAAGCGAACCACCCGGTCCCTGTTAAGCGGCCACCCCTACTATCGGGAAGCTGTGTTCCCGAAGGGGGAAGGTTCCGGTGGTAGATATCGATGCGCTCGGCGCGTCTGTCGCGATGCGACGTCCACGGACCGCGGACGACGCGTCCGAGTTGCCATCGGTACCTGCGGAAGAAGAACCGGAGTCGTCGGGGGAAGAACCAGCTCCGCAACGGGACCCTGAGGCGGAGCACTGGCACCTGTCGACTCGCATCGGATTCCGCTTCGGCGTCGTCTACTTCGGCCTGTTCGGCCTGGCGGGCGTGCTCGGCCTGCTGCCGATACTCTTGGCAGGCTTGGGTATTCGGTCGGGCTGGACGTCGGTGCTGAATGCCCTGCGCCTCGCGCGCCCGCCGATCGAATGGACCGCCGCCCACGTGCTGGGCCTGCACGTGGTCAGCGTGCAGGTGGGCAGTGACAGCGCATTCCAGTGGACCGCACTGTTTCTCCTGGTGATGATCGCCGCGGCGGCCACGGTGGTGTGGTCGGTGCTAGATCGGCGGCGGACGCACTACACCCGCCTGTTCGCGTGGGCGCAGGTGTATCTGCGGTTCGTCCTCGCCATCGCGATGTTCTATTTCGGGATGGCCAAGGCGATTCCGACGCAGATGCCGTTCGTGCTGAACCGGCTGGTGGAGCCCTTCGGCAATTTCAGCCCCGAGGGTGTGCTGTGGTCGCAGGTCAGTGTGTCGCAGCCGTATGAAATCCTGCTCGGCGCAGCGGAATTGCTGGCCGGTGTGCTGCTGCTGGTGCCGCGCGCGACGGCGGCGGGTGCGCTGCTGTGCGCGGTGGATATGACCCAGGTATTCCTGCTGAACATGACCTACGACGTCCGCCTGAAGACGGTGTCGTCACAGTTCCTGCTCCTGAGCCTGTTCCTGCTCGCCCCGCGCGCTCGCCGGGTGCTGGCGGTGCTGTTCTCCGATCGAGCCGCGCCCGCGCTCCGATCGGTGCCGCTGTTCGGCTCCGCGCGCGCGAATCGCCTCGCGCTGGTGGCCCAGCTGGTGGTGGGTCTAAGCGTGCTGGCCGTGACCGGAGCGCAGAATCTGCGGCAGTGGGCGCACCCCACCCCGGAGCTGTACGGCATCTACCAGGTGGTCGGCTTCTCCTCGGAGGGTTATGCCCGCGATCCGCTGCTCACCGACGAATTGCGCTGGCGCCGAATCGTTGTCGACCGCCCCTTCCACGTTTCCGATCCGGTGGTGCTCACCATCCAGCACATGGATGACTCCTTCGAGGAGTACGGCGGCGCCATCGATCCGAAGCGCCACTTCATCGACCTGCACAACCGCATCGCCCTGGGGACCTACGCGGAAACCCCCGTCCGAGTTCGTCTCACCTACTGGTGGCCCGGCCCCGGCCAGCTGATCATCGACGCCGACGACTATGCGGGCCATCGCATCCACGCTCGCTTCACCCAGCTGGACCCGAAATCCTTCCCGCTGGTGGACCGCGGCTTCAGCTGGATCCAGGAGCAGCCGTACAACCGTTGAGCACTAGGTCTCGTACTCGTATCCGGAGCGGTCACCGCGCGAGGACACCGCGGTGATGACCGCCGCGACCAGAATCATGATCGCCGAAACCAGCAGGGCCACTTCGAGACCCCGGTGGAACGCGGAGTAGGTCGCGGTGATGACCTGATCGACGATCGGCCCGTAGGCCGCCGACGCGGAGGAATCCCCACCCGCGGGTACCTGGCCGGTCTTGATGGCATCGATCACGATCGATTGGAAGTTCGCGGGAATGCCCAGCTGGTTCAGGCGAGACACCAGATCGGCATTGAGGAACGAATTCACCAGGGAGCCCAGGGCGGCCACGCCCACCACCGCGCCGACCTGGCGCATGGTGTTGGTGGCGGCCGCCGCCATCCCCGAGTGCTCGGGCGGCACCCCGGACAGCACCGCCGACGTCAACGGCACCACCGCAATGCCGAAACCCACCCCCGCGAGCGTGAGTGACAGCATCAGCGGAACGAATTCCGGTGTCACACCGAGTACTTGGCGGGTGAGCAGAATGCCGGCCGCGCCGAGTACGCAGCCGGTGATCATCGGTGTGCGCGAACCGCGCAGCGCCACCCAGAATCCCGCGAACAGCGCGCCCACGATAATGGCTATCGCCATGGGCGCGAAGACCGCCGCCGTGCGCCAGCCCGAATACCCGGACACCTCTTGGAGATACAGCGCCGTGAAGAAGAATATGGAGAAGATCCCGAAGTAGACGGCGAAGGCCACGATCAGCGCGCTGCGCACCATCGGGCGCTTCAGATAGTGGAAATCGAACATGGGATTGCGCGCTCGTATCTCGGCGAATATGAACACCGCCAATGCGATACCGCCGATCACGAACAGCGTCACCACCGACGCCGCGCCGTATCCGACCTCCTCGCCGGAGATGCCCGCGTAGATCACTGTCCCGAGAAAGACTGTGCCCGAGAGGAATCCGGCGATATCGACCGGACCTGGTTGCGGATCGGCCGATTCCGGCACGTACCGCAGCGCGGCGACCAGCACCACCACGCCGACGGCGAGATTGAACCAGAACACCGATCGCCAGCCGTACGCCCCGACCAGCACGCCGCCGATCACCGGTCCCAGCGCCAGCGCGAGACCGGAGACCGCCGCCCACGCACCCAGCGCCCGGGCGCGTTCACGCCGCTCGGGAAAGACGTGCCGGATCACCGACAGCGTGCCGGGTTCCGACGCCGCCGCGCCCAATCCCATGACCGCGCGGCCCACAATGAGCATCGTGACTCCGGTCGCGAGGGCCGAAAGCACCGATCCCGCAGCGAAAACCGCCAATCCCGCGATCATCACCCGCTTCCGTCCCCAGCGGTCGCCCAGCGATCCGGCGGTGAGCATCAGGCTCGCGAACACCAGGGTGTACGCATTGACCACCCACTGCAGCGACACCACCCCCGCGTGCAGATCCGATTGGATATCGCCGAGCGTGACACTGACAACGGTGGTATCGAGAAAGGTCACGAACAGCACCGCGGTGACGGTGGCCAGCGCGATGCCCGGCCGCTGCGCCACACCGGCCGCCATTGTCCCGGTGGCGCGCATATCAGCTGGTCGGCGTGGTCGACGCGCTACACGGCGCGGGTGGTTTGCCCTGCGTCTCGAGCGTCAGCAGCGCGCAGAACGTCGAAGCCGAAACCTTCCAGGTGCCGTCGGTCCGCACCGCATTGCCTGGCTGATCCTGCAGCGCGGGCGTGCCGTTCAACGAGACGGTGTACACCACATTCGCCTTGTCGGCCCCGGCGGCGGTCACGCTGGACACGGTCGCCTTGGTGCCCTTGGCGATCGGTGAATCCACCTGTGCCCGAATGGTATCGGCGAAACTCTGGCCGTTCTCCAGCACCGCGATCTTCTGGTCGGCGGGTGTGGAGCCGTCGAAGAAGCGCTGGTAGGCATCGGTCACGGCCTGCGTCAGCGTGGCGTCGGTACCCGCGGCGGTGACTGTGGGGTGGGCCGTCTCCGGTTCCTTGGCCGATACGCCGCATCCGGTGAGCACCGCCGCGATAAGCGCACATCCCACAAGGGATTTCGATACGAGCATTCGATTCGACATGCCTTGTCCTCCTAAGCGACAGACCGGCATGGATATCAGAAATCAAGATTACGCGCCCGGACCGACCGGCGGGCACGTAATCGACGGCACTCGCGTTCGGTGCAACTCCGTCAGGATTGCGGGCCCGAACATGCCGAGGGCGGAGCACCCGTTACCGAGTACTCCGCCCTCGAGGGAACTGATCAGGCGCCGCTGAAACCGCGCTCACGTTCACGCGGTGTCGCGAGATGCGAGCCGTGCGCGGTGCCCATCATTCCGGCGCCCGCGCCCATCGCGCCCGCGCCGGCCATGGCCGGCGCCTTCGCCGCGGGCATACCGGTCGAGGCGGGCCTCGGCGTCCCGCTGCCGCCGCCGCGTCCGCCGCGTGTGACCATGGCGGCGAGACCGCCTGCCGCAGCGGCGATTACGAGACCGATGGGCAGTGCCCACCACTTCTTATTGGAGCTGCCGCTCGAGCTGGTATCCGCCGCGGTCCCGGAGGACTGCTCCGGAGTGGCCACCGATGCTCCGGGAGGCGCACCGGGCGCCGAGACATCGAGACCGCTCAGCTGCGTGGCGATATCGGGCGGGACGGTGACGAACCCATCGGCCTGGCTCCAGCGAATATCGACCGGAGTGCCGTTCTGCCCGCGGAACGTCTGGCTGTAGACACCGTTCGCCAGTGTGGTGTCACTCGCCGGAGCGCCGAGCGCCCCGTCGGTCGCGTGCAGATGCGACCACGCGGTCCGAATCGGTCCCCGGACCAGCCAGGCGCCGTTCTGTGGACTCCACTCGATGGTGGCTCCGTCGGCGGCCGAGAACTCGCTGAAGCGGGCGGTGCCCGCCACCGGCGCGTCCGATTCGTCATTCGTCGGATAGCCGATGCCCGCGTCCGCGCCGCCGAGGGCGAGATACTTGTCGAGAATCGCGCCGTACATCACCTTCGCACCGGTCTCCGGTGAGTAGACGATCTTTCCGCCGCTGTAGTCCTGCGCCGCGCCGTCCGATCCGAATGCGTATACGGCGCCGACCTTTTCGCCGAGCGGCGAGGATGCGCCGCCCTTTTCGCTGTAATGCGCGCTGATCGCCGCGTCCGCACCGGCCGGCTGCGCCGAGGCCGTCGGGGCGAGCAGGACACCGGTGCACGAGGCGGCGAACAAGCCGAGCGCCGCCGCGGTCCTGGTGATCGATCCTTTCCAGCGTTTCATCGAAGAGCTCCTCACGAGAGTCGTCCGAGAATCAGCGGATATTGCTCGCCTTGGGCTTTGTCGCGAATCCGATCACCGCGGCGACCACGGCGCCGACCACGCCGCCACCGCCGACCTGCGCGAGGATCTGACCGAAGTCCAATCCACTACCGGTGGCAGCCTGGATGATCGCGCCGGTGATGCCGCCGCCGATCGCCCCGGCGCCACCGCTGACAGCGGGACCGAACGGGCTCTTGGCGCCGCCGATCCCACCTCCGATCACGCCGCCGAGCAGACCCAGTAGCCATTCCATGATTCCTCCTGATGCATGAAGGGGATGTGCCTACCGTGCTATGAATTCGCGCCTGTCCCAGGCATTCCGGTGCCGAACCGGTCGGTGCGAACGGTGTCCGAGACCGCCTGCTCATTGCCTCTCATCAGCCGCTCCTGCTCGCGCAGTACGGCATTCGGATCGGAGCGTCCAGTGGTCATGGGCGCATCGGGTCCGGGCTGGATCCGCCCGGTCCTGTCCGCGCCCGACCGCCGGCGGTCGGCGCCGTAGTGCGCGAGCAATTCCTGTTCGGCACGCGGCTCGATACGGCCGTCGTGATCCAGGTGGGGCGCGGAATCGACCTGCGATTTCGTGGCCGGTACCCGCAGTGTGGCGTCGGTGGCTCGATATTCGGCGCCCATGAGCGGCACCAGCGAATGCTCACCGAACATCCCGGTGGAGACCACCGCCCAGGTCGGTTCACCCGAATCATCGTCCACGTAGAAATTCTCGACCCGGCCGATCTGCTCGCCGGCCGTGTCGTACATCGTGCAACCGATCAATGAATCCAGCGTTGTTTTCGCCACGATCTCTCCTCGGTGTCGGGAAATGATCTGCTCAAAACTTGCTGCGACTTAGCTGATACCCAACCCGATGTTGTTCAAACTGGCAAGCCCAAGGCCGGAGCGATCAGCTCGCGGGCATCGTGCAGGATCTGTTCGTAATCCTCGCGATGGAACTCGTAGGGCAGCTCGAGGCGCAGCTCAGTGGTGTGGGCCAGTACCGGATCGGCCCGCAGCCGCTCGACGATCTGCGCCGCGGTGCCGACCAGATCCGGGGCGAACAGGACGCGCCGTTCGCCCTGGGGCGCGAGGGTTCGCTCGTGGCGGGAGGCCGCGTATCGGCGGTAGCGCTCGCGGGTGGCGCGGTCCGCGCTGTCGAACGGCACGATCACCCGTCCCACCGCGACCCGGGCCGGGCGGGCCGGATCGACGAGTCGGCGGTACTCCTCGATCAGGGTCAGCTGCGCGGTGCCGAAGTCGTCGGTGTGCTCGCCGGTCACGATATTGCCGCTGAGCAGGTTGAGCCCGTTCTTCCCGGCCCAGCGCACCGAGCGGCCGCTGCCGCCGCCGTACCAGAGCCGGTCGACCAGACCGGGATTGTGCGGCTGCAATCGGGGCCGCTGCGTATTGCCGGGGGAGTGGATCACCGCCTCCGCATCGCCCAGATAGTCGCCGCGCAGATTGTCGATCAGTCGTTCGATCCGCCCGTGCGACAGGTCGTAGCTGCGCCAGTCACCGTCGAAGACCAGGCTCCCGATGAGTTCGGCATGCGGCGGCGTGCCCGCGCTGAAGCCCGGTTGCAACCGGCCCCGGGACAGCACATCGGCCATCGACAGATCCTCGGCCAGCCGGAACGGGCTCTCGTAGCCGATCGGAATCACGGCCGTGCCCAATTCGATTCGACTGGTGCGCTGCGCGGCCGCGGCCAGGAAGACCGCCGCCGATCCGACACCGTGTTCGAGATGCCGCTGCCGGATCCAGGCGCCGCCGAAGCCGAGCCGCTCGCCGTATTCGAACAGCTGCAGTGTGTCCTCGAGCCCGCTGTACGGATCGTCGTCGGGATAGTTTCCCGGGGTCAGAAACGACAGATTGCTGATCTGCACCGTCACGAGATCTGCTCGCCCGCTTGGATTTCGGCCCGCCGCTGCGTCGTCATATCAGACACCCAACCGGATCGAGCTGCGGCCGAACAGGATTGCGATCACCGCGAACCCAATCGGCCGCCGGAATTGCGATCACGGCGATTTCCACGGTGTGGAAACGATCTTGCCCGGCGTCTCCGGCATTCGCACAGTGGGTCGACAGTGATCACCGATCAGGGAAAGGCGTGCACTCGTGCCGGCGAATATTCGAGTTGCCCGATGATCGCTCGCCCGCAGGAGGCGGCCGCACCGGGCTCGCTGCGGCCGCTGCTGTTCACCGTCTATGTCCCCGCCTCGGCATACGGCGTGGGGATGGGAGCCGCCGCGCCGGTCATGACCCTGACCGCGCTCGATCTGGGTGCCTCACCGGCCGTCGCCGGCTTGACCGTCGCGCTGGTCGGACTCGGGCAGGTGCTCGGCGATATTCCCGCGGGCCAGGTGGTGTCGAGGCTCGGCGAGCGGATGTCGATCGTCGCCGCGTGCACCGCCGGGGTGATCGGGGTACTGCTGTGCCTGTTCGCCCCGACCGTGCCGATCCTGTGCGCGGGACTGACGATCGTCGGATTGTCCAATGCGATATGGGGACTCGCGCGCATGAGCTACCTGTCGGAGGTGGTGCCCTTCGAGCGCAGAGCACGGGCGATGGCGCTGTTCGGCGGCGCCATGCGGCTGGGTTTCTTCCTCGGCCCGATCCTCGGCGCGGCCGCGATCACCGGATTCGGCGCCCGGGGCGGATTCATCGTCCAGTTGATCGCCATCGTGCTCGCGGGCTATCTGATGGCCCGCCTGCCGGATCCGCAGAGCGCGCCGCCCGGTGCGGTGCCGCAGACGCCGCTGTCACTGGTCGCCATCGGCCGGGCCCATCACACCCTGCTGCTCACCCTGGGCGCCGGATCGCTGCTCATGGGCGCCGCGCGTGCCTCCCGTGATGCGGTGCTGCCGCTGTGGGCCGATCACCTGGGCGTCAGTGCCGCGACCGCGAGCCTCATCTACGGCCTCGGCGCCGGGCTGGATGTCGTGTGTTCGTACCCGGCGGGGCATGTGATGGATCGCTACGGCAGGCGGTTCATCGCCGTGCCGTCGCTGATCATTCTGGCTCTCGGCTATTTCGCTGTGCCACTGACCTATTCGGCCTGCACGCTCGGCATCGCCGCGGTGATCATGGGTATCGGCAATGGCATCGGCAACGGTGTCATCATGACGATCGGCGCCGATATCGCCCCGGCCGCCACGCGTGCCGAATTCCTCGCGGCGTGGCGGCTGACGCACGACGGCGGCTACTTCGTCGGACCGCTGGCGGTCAGCGGGCTGGCGGCGGTCGGACCGCTGGCCGGTGCGGTCCTGACCATCGGTGCGGTCTCGGTCCTGGGCGCCGTCGCGATGGGCCGCTACATTCCGGTGTACATCCCCTGGCCCAGGCCGGTCGAGAGAACAACTGTGAAAGATGCGGTCTGAGAACGGTTCTCAACTACCGAATGCTCTCAACTACCGGGTGCGTAGCGGGGTCCGACGAGAGCCAGCGCGGTGTCCACCGCGATATCGATGATCTCGGTGATATCGCGGCCTTCCTCGACGGTGGAGGCGATGAGTTCCCGGAAGCCGCCGTAGAGGATGGTCGCCATCTGCCGGGATGGCGGGTGCAGCTGCGGATCCTCGAATCCCGGTGTGGTGGTGAGGGTCTGGATGAGTTCGATGAAGGCCTCGGCGGCGGCGCGATGCAGTTCGCGTGCGCTTTCGCCGAGGGACGGGGTATCGCGAATCCAGGCGAGGGTGATGGTGGTATCGGCCTGCGAGGCGTGGATCCAGGCCTCGATGGCTTGGCGCACCTGGGTACGCCACGACGCATTCGGGTCGACCGCCTCGTAGATCTGCTGGATCGTCTCGTTGTTCCGCTCGGTCAGCAGGGCGATGAAGCAGTCCTGCTTACTGGTGAAGTGCTCGTAGAAGGTGCGGCGGGAGGTGCGGGCATTGCGGACCACATCGGCCACCGTCGCATCCCGGTAGCCGCGGGCGCGGACGGCATCGGCCATCGCGTCGAGCAGCCGCCGGCGGAATCCGGATTCCGGCGTGGCCTCGGCGGCGGTGGGTGCGAGCTCGGCGCGTGTCACAAGTGTCAGATTAGCGACCTCCTCAGGCCGTCACCTGTTCCGGATCGCGATCATCGGGTGCGAAGTCGGTGATCGGCGGCGCGGCCGCGGTGGACCGGGCCGTGAAACGGAGAACACCGTCCTCGATCCGGCCGTGCCGGAGGGTGAGCACGTCCTGGGCGTAATTCATGCCCAGCCGCCACGGCGCCCTGGACCCGGCTTTGGGGAAGTGGTCGAGGGCTCGCAGTACGTACCCCGCCTGGAAGTCCAGCAGCGGTGTTTCGGTGACCGACGGGTCCGGCCACGGTGTGCACCGGTCGTAGCCGTGGGCGTCCATATGCCGCAGCAGGCGGCAGACGAATTCGCCGACCAGGTCGGCCTTCAAGGTCCACGAGGCATTGGTATAGCCGATGGTGAAGGCGAAATTGGGCACGCCGCCGAGCATCATTCCCTTGTAGGCCATGGTTTCCGGCGGTGTGACGGTGCGCCCGTCGACCTCGAGCTCGATCGCGCCGAGGGCGAGCAGCCGCAGACCGGTCGCGGTCACCACGATGTCCGCCGGTAGTTCGGCGCCGGAGCGCAGGCGAATGCCGTCCGGGGTGAAGCGGTCGATATGGTCGGTCACCACCGAGGCGTCGCCCGCGCGCAGCGATCGGAACAGATCCGCGTCGGGAACCAGGCACAGCCGCTGATCCCACGGCCCGTAGGCGGGATTGAAATGCGTGTCGACGTCATAACCCTCGGGCAGCTGTTTGACCGTCTGGGTGCGGATGAACTTTCGCATCATCTCCGGTCGTCGCTGACTGAGCTGATAGATCAGCGTGCTGATCGCGACGTTCTTCCACCGGGTGATCGCATAGGCGCGCCGCGGCCCGAGCAATGCCCGAAGCTTGGTTGCCACAACGTCTTCGGTGGGCGCGGACAGGATGTAGGTCGGCGACCGCTGCAGCATGGTGACGTGCGCCGCGGTCTCGGCCATGGCCGGAACCATGGTGACCGCGGTGGCGCCGCTGCCGATCACGACGACGCGCTTATCGGCGTAGTCCAGGTCGGCAGGCCACTGCTGCGGATGCACGATCCGTCCCCGGAACTCTTCCGTGCCTGCGAAATCGGGGGTGTATCCCTGGTCGTAGCGGTAGTAGCCGCTGCACAGGTACAGGAAGTGGCAGGTCAGTACCGAGGTGGTGCCGTCATGCTCGACCTGTACCGTCCAGCGTGCCTCGGACGAGGACCAGGACGCGCGAATCACCCTATGCCCGAACCGGATTCGTCGATCGATACCGGTCTCGGCGGCGGTATCGCGGATATAGCGCAGGATCGACGGCCCGTCGGCGATCGCCTCGGCCGCGGTCCACGGCCGGAAACGGTAACCGAGCGTGGCCATATCGGAGTCCGACCGCACGCCGGGATAGCGGAACAGATCCCAGGTGCCGCCGATCCGCTCGCGCGCCTCCAGGATCGCGTAGGTCCGGTCGGGAAACGCGGACTGCAGATGGTGGGCCGCGCCGATGCCGGACAGCCCGGCCCCGACGATCAGCACATCGACATGGTCGGTCATGCGTTCACCTCCGCCTTGCCACGGGTGCGCAGTCGCCGCTCCAGCACCGAGATAATGTCGTAGTAGTGGGTGGGGGACACCCGCGCGAGCGCGTCGAACGCGTAGGCGTCCGGGCCGACGAGAATGCGTGCCTTACCGCGTTCGACTCCGCGACAGATGATTTCGGCCGCCTTCTCCGGTGAGGTGAGGGTGATGGCCTCGAATTCCGCGGCCATCTGCTCCCTGCTGCGCCCGCGACCTTCCGGATCCTTGCGGACCCGCGCATTGCGGGCGATATTCGTGGTGATGCCGCCCGGGTGCACATTCACCGCGGAGACGCCGGTGCCCCGAAGTTCCTGGCGCAGTGCGTCGGTGAAGCCGCGCACCGCGAATTTCGCCGCGCAGTAGGCGCTTTGGTAGGGCATGCCGACGAGCCCGAACACACTGGAGGTATTGACGATGACGCCGCGATCCTGCTCGACGAGCAGCGGCAGGAACGCGCGCGTGCCATTGACGACACCGTCGAAGTTGATGCGCCGCAACCATTCATCGTCCTCGGGGACCGAGTCGAGCACCGAAGAGGACACCGCCACCCCGGCATTGTTGAACACCGCCGCCAGCGGTGCGGTCAGCCATTCGCGGACCTCGTCGGCGAAGGCGAGCTGATCGCCGGCATCGCGCACATCGAGCACCCGCAGCAGCACCGGACCCTGCAATCCGGCGGCGGTCTGCTTCAGCCCCGTCTCGTCGATATCGGCGATCGCCACGGGAGATCCACGGCGGGAAAGCAATTGGGCGAGGCCCCGGCCGATGCCCGAGGCGGCGCCGGTGATCATGACGGGGTGGCCGGACAGTGGTCTAGCTGCTCGGGGCATCAAAGCTCCTGAATTCGTACGGGCGGTTTCGGTCGTGGCGCAGTTCGGTCACACCGTCACCTCGGTGGCCTGTGCCGCCGCGGGTGTGCTGGGCGCGGGAGTACGGCGGTGCACTACGGCGCGACCCTTCTTCGCCGGTACCAGCGCGACACCGCGAAAGTGGGTGCGTTCATCGGGCGCATCGGTCGGCTCGAGGGTGAAATCCCTGAGCAGCGTGCGCAAGACGATGTTCAGCTCCATGGTGGCGAAGGCCGCGCCGATGCACCGGCGGGCGCCGCCGCCGAAGGGAATCCAGCTGAAGGTCCCCGGCCGCACCCCGGCGAAGCGGTCCGGATCGAAGGCCCGTGCATTCGGGAAGAGCTCCTCGTTATCGTGCATCAGCCGAATGCTGACCACGATGTTCTGCCCCTTCGGCAGCGTCCACCGGCCCAGCTGCAGCGTCTCCGCGCGCACCTTGCGCCCGGTCGAGTCGATGACCGGACGTACCCGCTGGACCTCCAGCAGGGTGGCTTCACGCAGTTCGGAGCCACCGGCGTCGATCTCGGATACCAAGCGGCGCAATAACTCCGGATGCCGGCGCAGCCGCTCGACCGTCCAGGCCAGGGTCGTCGCCGTGGTCTCGTGACCGGCGGTGAGCAGCGTCAGCAGTTCATCGGCGATATCGCTGTGACTCATGGCGGAGCCGTCGTCGTAGCGGGCCTGCAGCAGCATGGCGAGCACGTCATCGCGCTCGGCGAGATCCTCGGCCGCCGCCGCACGCTCGATCAGACGACCGACGATCTCGTCGTAATTGCGGCGGTGCGCCGCGAATCGAGCCCAGGGACCGTACTGCCCGAGGAATTTCTGCGGTACCGGCAGCGCCGCCAGCGCCGAACCGACGAGCACCAATTTCGGTAGCAGCTCACGCAATTGGTCGAATTCCGCGCCCTCGGCGCCGAACACCGCGCGCAGGATCACATTCAGCGTGATCCGCATCATCGGCTCCATGGTCGCGAATTCGCGACCCGACGGCCACGAGGCCATCTCGCGCACCGCCTCCTCCTCGATGAGCGACTCGTACACCGCCAGGCGGCGGCCGTGGAACGGCGGCGCGAGCAGCTTGCGCTGTTTGCGGTGCTCCTCGCCGACGAGGGAGAACAGCGATCCGGGACCGAGGAACTGCCCGAGGTTGACATCGATATTGTCGACCAGCTCCGTGCTCGCGGTGAACAGCGCCTTCACCTCGGCCGGTTCCGAAAGCACCACTGTCCGGCCGAATCTGGGCAGCTGCACGGTGAACGCGGAGCCGTAGCGCTCATGCATGCCCCGCCATGCACGGGTGCGCCCGGTCAAGATCTTCAAGCCCTGTACGAAGCCCGGCGTGGTCGGTCCCTCGGGCAATCTGACGGTGGTCATACGCCACTCCCTGCGTTGGTACTTCGATGTACCACCATGACGGTACATTCACGTACCAGCAGTGGCAAGGGTCACGTTCGCGCCGGGCACAGGCATTGCCTGTGGGTGCCATCGATTCTTTCTGTTTCCGCTCGATCGGCGCGGCGGCCACGATGGTGACGGGCCCGATTCCGGCCCGAAACCCGTGGAAGGACAAGACGATTACTGCTCTCACGACTCGTGATCTCGAAGGCAAGGTGGCCCTGGTGATCGGCGGCACCCGCAATCAGGGCGCGGCCTTCGCCGACAATATCGCCGCCCGCGGCGCCACCACGGTGATCAGCTACACCAATGACGATGCCGCGGCCAAGGAGACGCTCGCGGCATTGGAGAAGCACGGCGTGGCCGTGGAGGCCGTGCGTTCGGACGCGCGCCGCTCCGATGATGTGAACGCCCTGTTCGAAGGTGTGGTGGCGCGCCACGGCCACCTCGATATCGTGGTGCACACGCCCGGGGCCGTGATCAAGAAGCCGCTCGCGGATTTCACCGACGCGGACTTCGATCACCTCATCGATCTCAATACCCGCAGCGCGTTCAACACCCTGCGCGCCACCGCGCGCCACATTGCGGACAATGGCCGCTACGTCGTGCTGTCCACGACGCTGACCTCCGTGATGACCGGGCCGTACGGCCTCTACTCCGGTTCCAAGGCCGCCGTCGAGCGCATGGTGCTCGCGCTCGCCAAGGAGATCGGCGGCCGCGGCGTCACCGTCAATGCCGTTGCGCCCGGACCGGTCGACGACTCCTTCTATCGCGGCGCCGAAACACCCGAGTCGATGGCCGCGGCATCGCAGCACAGCCCGCGCGGGCGGCTCGGCCTGCCCGAAGATATTGCGCCGGTGGTCGGTTGGCTGATCAGCGCGGAGGCCGGGTGGGTGTCCGGGCAGACGGTGCGCGCGAACGGCGCCATGTTCTGACGCGGCTCGACGGCGCGCGGATCGATATTGTCGGCGGGTGATCGACACTATCGACCTGCGGCACCTGCGTTCGTTCCTGGCGGTGGCCCGGGCCTCCAGTATCACCGAAGCCGCTGCCACCCAGCACATTACGCAGCAGAGCCTGTCGGCACACATTCAGCAGCTCGAACGTGCGCTCGGCGTGATGCTGCTGGTGCGGACCTCGCGGGGTATCAGCCTGACGGCGGCCGGCGTCGAATTGGCTTCGGGCGCACCCGCTCTGCTGGCGGATCTCGGTGAGCTGGCGCGCCGGGTCCGCGCCACCGTCGCCGGTTCGGTGCGGCGGCTGCGCGTGGTGTCGGCCGCCTACACGATCACACTGTTCGCGGTGGAGGTCGCCAAGGCGATGGAAGCCGCCGATCCCGGCATCGAAATCGAGGTGGCCACCGCACTGCGCCCGATCGAGGCCATGCAGCGCCTGCACGCGGGCGCCTCGGACGCGGCGATCCTCTGGTTGCCGACCGGAGACCCCGGCTTGCTGAGTGAGCCGATTCGAGACGACCCCCGTGTCGTCCTGCTGGCGGAAGATCATCGCCTGGCGGATCGGGAATCGGTCACCCTGGCCGATCTCGCCGACGATCCGGTGATCATCGTCGACGCCTTCGCCTCGCCCGAGGCATTGAGCCACCGCATTGTCGATCCGCGACCCGACGGCCGCCCGGCCGTCCGCGGTCCCGTGGTGCCCACGCTGGAGGACTGCCAGGCCCAACTGCGCCGCGGCCGCGGCGTCTGGTTCGCACCGCGGCAGATGGCCGAATGGGCACTGTGCCCGGGCGTGGCCCTGGTCCCCATCGTCGATATAGCGCCGACTCCGCTCGCGGTGGTGTGGCCGCAATCCACCCCCGGGGACCTCATCGACGCGCTGATCGCCGCCGCGCGGGCATCGGCGAACGGGCGCTAGACGCGGCAGCGTCCAGTGCTCGGTGCGGGTGGGACTGTCAATGCGTGTCCGTCGGGGCGTAGAGCCGCAATCCCTCCGCGAGCTGTTCGGCCATGTATTCCAGCTGGTCGGGGGTGAGGTGCTTGCCGAACATCGCAGCCTTGAGCAGTCGCCGGCGCACCTCGCTGATCTGCAGGTGAGCGACGACGATCGGGTCGAGTTCTGGCACGGTCCGGCAGACTACCTCGAGTCGAACAAAGTTTCGATCCAAGCGCCCGGCGGGGCCGCGCTATCCGATTTCCGGCAGTGGTTTCGGCTCGCCCGGATCCGGGAGGGGGTGTGGCGGGTCCACGGGGCCCGGCGACGGCGGGGTCGGCGGGATCGGCGTGGGATCCGGCTGGGGCACAACAGGGTCCGGGGTCGAGGGGATCGGGTCCGGCGGCGGGATCGGCGGAACCGATTCGGCGATACCGGCAGGCTGAGGCCGCGCGGAATGCTGCGGGCTGCGGGGGAGCTCTGTATCGGTCATGAGATTCGGGTACCCGCGGATCGCGGGCTGAACCGGTCTAGATCAACTTTCGCCGGAGAGCGGCTGCCCGCGCTCACAGCTGGGTGAACTGTGAGCTGGGGTAAGGCTGCAGGAACTGCTGGAGCGGGCGGGTTGCGGGGCCCTCGATGGGGGTGCCGTCCGGACCGAAGCGGGAGCCGTGCAGCGGGCAGTCCCAGGAGCGTTCGGCGTCGTTCCAGGTCAGGATGCCGCCCAGATGGGGGCAGATCGCCGATACCTCGGTGGTCTGCCCGTCCACCGTGCAGACCGCGGTGGGAACCAGGCCGTGGCGCTCGACCCGGCCGCAGCCTTCCGCGGGCAAGGCGGCCGGAGCGGAACCGGCCGCTCGACGCCAGCCGGACAGTAGCCGGTGTGCGACAGTCACATTGGAGGTGACGGCGGCGGGAAGTGACCGCAGCTCAGAAGGTCGCCAACTGGCGAAGGTTCTGGCCCAGGCGGGCGGTTTGCCGGTCACCCGGCCCGCGATGGCCAGTGCGGCGGCCACGCCGTTGGTCAGTCCCCATTTGGCGTATCCGGTGGCGACCAGAATATTGTCGCGGCCCGGCAGCAGCGGTCCCACATAGGGCAGTTCGTCGACGGGCAGATAGTCCTGGGCGGACCAGGAGTGCAGTGGTTCGGCTGTGGGACACCAGGTTCGGGTCCATTCGATCAGTTCCTGGGCGCGCAGCCGCGGCGAGGATTCCCGGCCCACGGTATGACCGTTGCCGCCGACGAGCAGCACGTCACCGTCCGGCGACGGCGTGTACCGCAGCGACCGGGTGGGGGAGCCCGCGCTGAGGAACATCTCGTGCGGAACCGGTTCGGTCACCGCGAAGGCGGTCAGATACGAACGCTGCGCGGTGAGCCGGGTGAAGAACCCGCCGCGATCGAGTATCGGTGTGCCCGTGGCGATGACGACCGTGCGAGCGATCAGATCGCCGTGCTCGGTCTCGATGATCAGGTCGTTGTCCTTGCCCGAGCGCACATTTCGGGCGAGGGTGGATTCGAAGATGGAGGCGGTATGCCCCTCGATATCGACCGCGAGGGCCGCCAGCAGCGCCATCGGGTCCAGCTGCGCCTGATCCTCGAGCCGCACCGCACCGTAGGACGGAAACGGGGCGTCTATCTCGCCGAGCAGTTCGACCGGCATTCCCACGGCCTGTGCTGCCTTGAATTCCGCACGCACAGCGGACGTTTCGGCCTTGCTCTGCGCATAGGTGAGTGCCGCTTCGTGCTGCACCGGCACCGTCCGCTCCTCGCAGTACCGCATCAGCCATTGCTGCCCAGCACGATTGGCGTCGATATAGGCGCGCAGGGTGTCCTCACCGTGCCGCCGGCGAATCCGCTGGGCGCGGGTTCCCTGCAGCAGACTGACTTTTCCGGTCGACGCGCCGGTGGTGCCCGCCCCGACCCGCCGGCCTTCCAGGACCGCGACCTCCACACCGTTCTCGGCCAGCAGCAGGGCCGTCGCCAATCCGGTGATACCGCCGCCTATTACGACGGTATCGAACCGGGAGCCGGGTGTGAGCCGTAGCCGGGCCGGGACTTGGGCGTCATCCAGCCATAGCGAAGTCATGGTTCGGGTATAGCCCGTCACAGTCTTGCGAAACAGTGCGGTGTCGCGAAACAGTCGCGGGGCCGGGCAGCAATGCTGCCCGGCCCCGTTGCGAACCGTGAGGGAAATCAGGCTCAGTAGTAGTGGCTCCGACCACCTACCGCGCGCCCCGTCGAACCCAGCACCATGAGCACGGCGCCTGCGACGAGCAGTACAACTCCGATGGTCGTCAAAAGCGGTATGCCGAGCAGAATGCCGGCAAGGAGCAGGACCAGACCGAGAATGATCATGACACTTCCTTGAGATGGACGGCGCGCCGGGCGACCCGGCGCTTGTGTTGCTATAGCCGGATCATTCGGGTCTAAACGGGGCGATGCGAAGAAGTTTCGTGCGGCATCACGGTTTCATAACAACGGGTATGGGTAGTCAAAGGATGTGGCTGTGATGCTGATCCCGCCGTACCAGTAGCCGATACCGTTGTGGCGCAGGCATCTTTCGACCTTTTTCGTGACAACCATTCGGACCCGACCGATGGGAGCAGAAGATGCAGTGCGATGAGATAGTGCTACCGGTATCCGGGCTGCGGGTGGAGTGGCGGCCGACCGATCAGCACTTCCGCATTCGCCCCGCCGGCGCCGCGGACTCCGGCGCCGCGGCGCCACCGTGGCGAACATGGCAGGGCCACAACGATATGGCGGTCGGCGCCTCGGGACCGATCCCGCAGGAACCACAGGCGATGTGGTGGGCGATCTGGGGCGAGTACAGCGGTAATGATGTGCAGGTCACCCTGGACGATCAGAGTCGTCCGGGCGTGGTGGTGTTCAATCGGCTGTGGATCTGCGAATGGCGCGGACCCGAGCGCGAGGCCACCGTGGTCACCGCGGGCCGCCAGGCCGAAATCCAGTTCGCCCCACCCGTTTACGCGGCACCGCATGCGAGGCACAACCGCCCCGGCGGCGGCTCGAGCCATATCGAGACACCCGCCGGGTTCCACGAGATCCCCCGGCGGCGGTGACCGGAGCGACGTTTGCGAGGCGACTGTCCGGGTACGACCGCAGATATCGCGTTCGAACAGCGGAAGGAGCTCGTGGATGACCGATCAGCTCAGTGATATGCGTGTTCTGTTCATCACCTCGAATACCGGTGTGGAGCGAGACGAGTTATTGACACCACTTGCCTGGCTGCGCGATTCCGGTGCGAGGGTGACGCATGCGGCGCCGAAGCTCGAGGATGTGCAGACCTTCGTGCACGATGTCGACAAGGATGTCGTCGTCCAGCCGGACAAGGCGCTCGATGATATCGAAGCCGACGACTTCGACCTCCTCGTCATTCCCGGCGGCACGGTGAATGCGGACAAACTCCGATTGTCGGATCGGGCAGTGGAATTGGCCCAGCAGTTCGCCGGCGCGGGCAAGACCATCGCGGCGATCTGTCATGGCCCCTGGCTGCTCGTGGAAGCCAATCTGCTTCCGGGTAAAACACTGACCTCGTATCCGTCGCTGCGCACCGACATCGTCAATGCCGAGGGCTCCTGGGTCGATCGACCGGTGGTGCTCTCGCCCGAAGACGGCTGGATACTCATCACCTCGCGTAATCCGGGAGATCTGCCGGACTTCACCGACGCCATCGACCGGACCATCAATCCGAACATCGATTAATGGCGGCCCTCCGCCTGTATTCGCCTGTGACACAGCGCAATAGTGGTCCCGCCCGTCGAACGGGCGGGACCATCGCGCGTCCTGCCTCAGGCCGCCATGGCCAGCTGCGCCTGCCACATCCACCGCAGCTGCTCCAGCCGTGCGGCAATGCCCACGAGTAGATCCCGGGTCGCCGGATCGCTCGTCCTCGTCGCCTGAGTTCGTCCGCGCAGTCGCGCGATCACGATGGTGAGATTGTCGACGATGGCCTCCACGACGGCATTGCCGAGTTGCCAGCCGTCGGGCAGTGCCAGCGCCCCGGAATCCTCGACGACCGTCACCACCTGCCCGTCATTGCTGAATCCCAGCGCGGCGGCGCGTCCGGTCGCGGCGTCGGTGAATCGGCGCACCACGGAAACCAATTCGTCGAGCGCGGCCTGAATGGGGTCCAGGTCGCGGTCGATGACGTTCCAGCGTGCCTGCTTCGCGATGAGTGACAGGTCGATCAGGTCGATCACGGTGGCGCGCAACACGTCTTCGGAAATCTGCTGCTGCTTCGCATCGAAGGTACTCGTTCTGGGTTCCGGCACTGCCGAATCCTTTCGTAGTGGGACGGTCGATCGAGTACCCCGGGAACCGCCGGCTCAATCAGACCAAGATCGAAAGACCGCCGTGCGCCGCACCCGAATACCGGTGCGACCAGGCGGTTGGACACCTCATACTGTGCTGATGGCAGAGGGTGACGGCCGCTCGGACAGGGCCGATATGGCGGCGGTCGAGGCAGTGATCGCGGCAGGTGAAGCACAGGGGATCGGCTCGTTCCGATTCCGCTTCGCCGATCAGAGCTGGGAATGGTCCGACGAGGTGGCGCGCCTGCACGGCTATGAGCCGGGTGAGGTCACGCCTACAACGAAACTGCTGCTGTCGCACAAACATCCGGACGATCGCGAGCGGGTGGAGGAGGTGCTCGTCACCTCGCTGCACGATCACGCGCCCTTCTCGAGTCAGCATCGCATCATCGATACCGCGGGGAAGGAACATCAGGTCCTGGTGGTGTCCGACGCGGTCGCCGACGAGTCCGGTGAGGTGTTCGCCACGGAGGGCTATTACGTCGATCTGACCGATAAACTGGCCGATCAGCGCAATGAGGTCCTCGACGAGCTGCTTCCCGAGCTGCTGGAACACCGGGCGGTGATCGAGCAGGCCAAGGGCGCGCTCATGGTGGTCTACGGCCTGACCGCGGATCAGGCGTTCCGGGTGCTGAAATGGCGTTCCCAGGAGACGAATACCAAGCTGCGAGCCCTGGCGGTTCAGCTCATGGAAGAGTTGCCGATGCTGCCGCCGGTCGGTGCGCGGACGCGCACCGCGGCCGACCACATCCTTTTGACGATTCACCTGCGGATACCCGCGGCGTAGCACCGTCGGCCGTCGGTCCCGCAGATACCGATGGTGCAGAAGCGGTTTCGATGCTGTCCGTATTGGCAACCCTCCGGGAAGACACGCAATCCGAGGAGGGTGAGATGCAACAGCTGAGATTGCGGCTGAAGTCCGCAGTTGCCACCGCGAAACGACCGCTCGATTTCGAGAGCGCCACTCGCCTGCGCCGGCGCGTACGAGCCCTGTCCGTCGAATGCGACACCACCCGCTACCCCGACACCGAACGAGTGCAGCTGAACAAGCTTCGCAACCAGGCGGTTCGGACCGTCGAACTGGCTGTTCAGCGCGCCGACGAATCCTCCAGGCTGGCCGGCATTCCTCGATAGTAACGTTTTGATAACAAGCGGATGGGTATCTCATGGTTATGGCAACGACACGAGGAAGTTCCACCCGTATCGTCGGAATCGACTGGGGAACTGCCCTTTTGGCGCTCGCGGCCTGTCTGTTCTTCATCGGCGGCATTGCCGTCATGACGCAGTCCTGGACCACCTCCGCGGTGGCGGGGGGCAGTCTGCTGATCGGCCTGACCGCAATTCTCAATGTTCTTCGCGAGCACTGAGCGTCCTTCGCGAGCACTGAGCCCGTGGATTTCCTTCGACGCGGCGGTGTCGCTGCGCGCCGCTGAGCGAACTGCTGGGCAGACTGTTTGACGGTGGTACGTCCGGGTAGACGAAACCTACGGTTCGGACTCGGGAGTCGTCATGGCGGAAGTGTCCGGCGCAGCCGGAAACAGTGTGGTGCGGACGTTGATTCCGGCGCGGATCGATCGGCTGCCGTGGTCGAGGTTCCATACGCGGATGGTGCTCGCGCTCGGTGTGGCGTGGATTCTCGACGGACTCGAGATCACGGTGGCCAGCTCGGTCGCCGATACGCTGACCAAACCCGAGACGCTGCATATGTCCTCGACCGCGGTCGGGCTGGTGGCGACCGTCTATCTGGCCGGCGAGGTGGTCGGCGCGCTGCTGTTCGGCAACCTCTCCGATCGGCTCGGGCGGCGGAAACTGTTCCTGGTCACCCTGGCCGTCTACCTCATCGGCAGTGGACTCACCGCACTCACGCTCGGCAGCGGCGCCGGCTGGGTGCTTTTCCTGTATCTCACGCGCTTCATCGCCGGCATGGGCATCGGCGGCGAGTACGCGGCGATCAATTCCGCTATCGACGAACTGATTCCGGCGCGCTACCGCGGGCGCGTGGATATCGCCGTCAACGGAACCTATTGGGCCGGTGCGATTATCGGCACGATCGGCACCTACATCCTGCTCAATCATATGAGCCTGTCGGTGGGCTGGCGGCTCGGATTCCTGATCGGCCCGGTGCTGGGCGTGGGGATTCTGTTCGTCCGCCGCCATCTTCCGGAGAGCCCGCGCTGGCAGATCATGCACGGGCATGCGGAGGCGGCCGAGGAATCGATCACCGAGATCGAGCGGGAAGTGGCCGCGACCGGGGTGACCGTGCCGCCGGTCGACGAGTCCCGGGCCATGGAGATCAAGCCCACCCGGCAGATCGGCTATGTGGCGCTGACGCGCGTGCTGTTCCGCGAGTATCCGTCGCGGGCGATCCTCGGTGCGAGTCTGATGATCAGCCAATCGTTCCTGTACAACGCGATCTTCTTCACCTACACGCTGGTGCTCGGGAAGTTCTACGATGTGCCGTCCTCGGCCACGCCCATCTATCTGATCGCCTTCGCGGTCGGAAATCTGATCGGGCCGTTCGCGATCGGGCACCTCTTCGACACCCTCGGCCGGCGCACGATGATCTCCGGTACCTACATCCTTTCCGGTGTGCTGCTGGCGATTTCGGCGGGGCTGTTCTATGCCGGCGTGCTCAATGCGATCACCCAGACCCTGTGCTGGTGCGTCATCTTCTTCTTCGCCTCCGCGGGCGCCAGTTCCGCCTATCTCACGGTGAGCGAGATCTTCCCGCTGGAGGTGCGCGCGAAGGCGATCGCCGTATTCTTCGCCATCGCACAGTGTTTCGGTGCGCTCGGCCCGGCAATCTACGGTGCGCTGATCGGTGACGGTTCGCAACCGGTCCGGCTGTTCCTCGGATACCTGTTCGCCGCGTTGATCATGATCGCCGGTGGTGTGATCGCCCGGGTGCTCGCGGTCGACGCCGAGGGGAAATCGCTCGAGGATGTCGCACTGCCGCTGGCGGCAACGCAGCGGGGTGCGGCCATCGAAGGATGACCGCACCCCGCCGGTGCAGTGGCCGAGCGTCAGCGCACTGCGCGACGTCCGGTCACGAGATTGACCAGGAACAGCAGGATCACCGCACCGCCGAGGCAGGTGAAGAAGCTGAACCACAGACCGCCGCCTTCGACGTCCACTCCGAAGAGCTTCAGCAGGAAACCGCCGATCAGGCCGCCGATCACGCCCACGACGATATTGAGCAGAATGCCCTGCTGAGCATCGGTCTTCATGAACTTGCTGGCGATCCATCCGGCCAGCCCGCCGATAATGATCCATCCGAGAATGCCGAGACCGAGCATGTCCTTCTCCTTCTGTAGACGGCGCCGAAACAACCGGCGTCCTGTCCAGCACATACCCGGCCCCGCCGAAAGGATGCGGTCTTCGCCCGAAAATTTTCGGCAGCGGTGTCCGGTCCTGGCGTGACCGATTTGTCCGGTGCAGGCGGGGTATGCCGGAAATAGCGGCCAGGAGCTGCCGGCACCGTCAATGGCGACGGGAATCTCGATGGCGAGGGGCACGCCCGGTAGCAGCTCTGCTCTCCCGCCCGATTACGGGCGGGGGAGGGCCGGAGCATTCGCCGTGGTCCGGCCACCGGTTCGGTAGCGGCCCGGGGTCGTGCCGATGATATTGGTGAACGCCGTGATGAAGCTGCTGGGATTGGCCCAGCCGCAGGCGTACGCGGTTCGGGTGGTGTCGTGGCCGTCGGCGAGCAGGACCAGCGCGTGGTAGACGCGCAACTGTGTGCGCCACTCGTAGAACGTCATGCCGAGTTCGGTGCGGAACAGCCGGCTCAGGGTGCGGGTGCTGGCTCCGATCGTCCTCCCGAGTTCGGCCAATGTTGCGTTGTCCGAGGGGTTTTCGTGCAGCACCCGGGCAAT
Source organism: Nocardia sp. NBC_01327 (assembly GCF_035958815.1). Taxonomy (NCBI): domain Bacteria; kingdom Bacillati; phylum Actinomycetota; class Actinomycetes; order Mycobacteriales; family Nocardiaceae; genus Nocardia; species Nocardia sp. NBC_01327. The sequence goes on from NZ_CP108383.1 coordinate 4,054,322, forward strand.
GGCCTGCAGTCGGTCGTCCCGTGGCTCCGGCAGGTGCAGGGGCTGTTCGTGTGCTTCACGGAGTTCGTCGACCAGTACTCGCAGCAGGCGGGCGTGCGCGGCACGGCTGTAGCCGGGCGCGGCGGGGTCGTAGTTGCGGGGGCCGGTCAGGGCGAGCAGCACCTCGCGGGCGAGGTCTGAGGTCAGGAATACGGCGGGATGGTCCGGGATGAGCCGGGCGAGCGATGGTGCGAGGAAGACGATGCGCATATCGGTATCGCCGTGGGCGCGGTGATGGTGCGTGAATCCGGCGGGGGTCCAGGCGACCCGGTTGGCGGGAACGATCGACGTGCCGCGCTCGGTGTGCACGGCCAGCACACCGCTGGCCGCGTACACCAGATGTCCGCGTGCGTGCGACTGCAGCTCACTCTTTTCCTCGGACGGCCACAGGTGGCGGCCGCCGGAGGGCCACATATGTGACGTCACCGCGGCGGCGGGGCGAGGTTGGCGGGGAACGGGCATCACTTGGCATTCTATCGGTAGTAGGCCACCCCTCTGATCTGGTGATATTGCCTGTGTGCGGCGGGCATGCCCCGCCATCGCCGCTCTACAGAGGGAGAAACTCATGACGACATTCGTTCTTGTGCCCGGCGCGTGGAAGGGCTCCTGGGCATACGAGGCGGTGACTCCGCTGCTCGAGCGTGCCGGTCACACCGTGCACGCCCTGACCCTGACCGGGCTGCGGCCGGAGGACGACGAGGCGACGATCGCGACCGCCAACCTCGACACGCACGCCGACGACGTGCTGCGGCTCCTCGATCGCCACGGGATCTCCGACGCGACGCTGGTCGGCCACAGTTACGCCGGGATGGTGGTCGCCGCGGCCGCCGACCGCGCGGACGGCCGGATTTCCCGACTGGTGCATCTCGACGCCTACGTGCCGAGCGATGGCGAATCGTGCTGGTCCTCGACCAACGACCACTTCCGCGCGGTTTTTGCCACCGGTGCCGTGGACACCGGCTACAGCGTCCGGCCGCCACACGGTGGCGATCCCCGCCGCCGATCCCATCCGCTCGCCGCATTCCTGCAAAAGATCCGTCTCACAGGCGGTTTCGCCGAGGTACCCCGCCGGGAGTTCGTCTACTGCTCGGGATGGGAGGACCGGACCCCGTTCACCGACCTCCGGACCCGGCTGCACGCCGATCCCGAGTGGCGGGTCCACGATGTCCCCACCGGACACGACGCAATGCATGAGGCTCCGGAGGCGGTCGCCGCGATACTGCTCGGCGAATGAGCCGTGCGGACTCGCGGGGGCCCGCGATCACTCCCGGCTGTCGAGCGTTTCCTTGACCTTCGCGATCGCGAAGCCCCAGGCCTGATCCACCGTAGGCTTCGGCGGTATGGAGATTTCGTCGGGATTGGTCAGCACATCGAGCAGTATCGGCCGCCGCAGCGAAAGTGCTTCGGCGAGAACACTGTTCAGTGCTTCGGGGTCGGTCACCCGGCGCGACTCGAGCCCCATTGCCGCGGCCACGGCCGCCAGATCCGGATTGTCCAGGACCGTGCCGAATTCCGGCAGCCCGCCCTGTTCCTGCTCGAGCTTCACCATCCCGAGCCGGCCATTGTTGAATACGACGAACGTGACCGGCAGGTTGTAGCTCACGGCGGTGCGCAGATCGCCCAGCAGCACCATCAGCCCGCCGTCACCGCAGCAGGCAATCACCTGCCGATCGCGGTCCAGGGCCTGAGCGCCCAGGGCCTGCGGCAGCGCATTGGCCATGGATCCGAAGTTGTAGGAACCCAGCAGCCGCCGGTTTCCGCGCAGCGTGAGGAATCGGGAGATCCAGACGGTGGACATGCCCGTATCCGAGGTGAAGATGGCATCGTCGGCGGCGTGCGTGTCCAGCGCCGCGGCCACGGCTTCCGGCCGGATCAACTCGTCCGGATTGTCGAGGTGACGGCGCAGGCGGCCCAGCAGTTTTCGATCGTGACCGGCATCCGCCAAACGCTGCTGGCGTTCCACCCAGGTCTGATAGTGGTGCTGCGCGGACTTCAGATGCCCGTCAGAGGTGGTGTTCTCGAGCAGGGGCAGCAGTTCACTCAGTGCCGGCCGGGAGTGCCCGACCAGCGAGACGTCCACGGCCGTGCGGCGGCCGATGTGCTCGAGCCGCCGATCGAGCTGAATGACCGTCTTCCCGGTCGGATACCAGTCGGTATAGGGAAAGTCGGTGCCCACCATGAACAGCACGTCGCACTCGGCCAGCGCGGCATGGGCGGCCGGGTTGCCGATCAGCCCGGTCTGGCCGACGGCGAACGGATTGTCTTGTTCGAGACCCTCTTTCGCCTTGAGCGTGAGCACCATCGGCGCGCTCAGGCGTTCGGCGATCTGCAGTATCTCCGCCCGCGCCTCCCGTGCGCCCACCCCGACCAGCAGGGTCACCTTCTCGGCGCCGTTCAAAACGCCGGCGGCCTCGGCGAGCTCGGCGCCGCCGGGTACGACGGTGCGGCTGCGCGAGACGAATCGTGGAGTGGGCGAACCACTCTCGACCTTCGCGCCCGCGATATCGCCGGGAACGGTCAGGACCGCCACGCCCGGGCGCGACATCGCGGCATTCACAGCCTGTTCGAACATGCGCGGCAGCTGGGCGACATTGGTCACCGTGGCGGTGAACTCGGCGACGTCGCGGAAGACCGCGTCATTGTCGACTTCCTGGAAGTACTCGCTGCCGATATCCGCGGTCGGTACCTGACCGCAGATCGCCAGCACCGGCGCATGCGATTTCTTGGCGTCGTAGAGACCACCGAGCAGATGGATCGAACCGGGGCCGACGGTGCCCATGCAGACACCGAGGGTCCCGTTCAATTGTGCTTGTGCCCCAGCGGCATACGCGGCGACCTCTTCGTGCCGGACGCCGATCCACTCGATCCGATCCTCCCGGCGGATGGCATCGGTGATGGGATTGAGGGCATCGCCCACGACTCCCCAGATCTGGGTCACGCCTTCGTCGGCGAGGGCGGTGACGATCATTTCGGCAACCGTGGTCATCTGCTCACTCCTGAATGCTCATGCGATCCGGGCGATATCGACAGGGCCGAGGGCTTGCTCGCGCAATGTGGACAGGGTCTTGGTCAATATGCGTGATACCTGCATCTGCGAGACGCCCAGTCGCTCGGCGATCTGCGCCTGGGTGCGATTGTCGAAGAAGCGCCAGACCAGAATCTGCCGTTCCCGGGCGGGCAGCGCCGCCAGCAGCGGGCGCACCGCCATCGCATCCTCGAGCAATCGATAGCTGGGCTCCTCGGCGCCGAGCGTGTCCGCGATCGCGGCCGGGCCCGAATCGTCGTCGCCGCGAGGCGTATCCAGCGAGCTGGCCTGATAGGCATTGCGGGCCACCATGGCCTGGGTGACCTCACTGAGCTCCACGTCGAGTTCGGCGGCGATCTCGCGGGCGGTGGGCATCCGGCCCAGACGATGCGACAGAGTCTCGGTCACCGGGCCCAGCTGCTGCTGCAGCTCCTTGGCGCGGCGCGGTACCCGCACGGCCCAGGTGTGATCGCGGAAATGCCGGCGCACCTCGCCCATGATCGTGGGGATGGCGAAGGACAGGAAGGTGCTGCCGCGCGAGACATCGAAGCGATCCACGGCCTGCACCAACCCCAGCCGGGCGATCTGGTGTAGATCGTCGAACTGTTCGCCGCGTCCGGTGAAGCGCCGGGCGATGTGCTCGGCCAGCGGCAGACACGCCTGGATGATCTGCTCCCGCATCGGCGCATGCTGGGGATCAGCAGCCGTCAGCGCGGCCAGTTTCTCGAACCAGGGCTCGATATTGTCGTAGCTGTCGCCGGTGCCACGCGACTGCCGGGGTGCTTCGGTTGGAAGTATCGCCTCGGACATGACGGTTCCTCACTGCAGATCGAATCCGACTCTTCGTGAGCTACCCGGGCATTTGTTATTCAAACAACCCTGATTATGACGCTGTCGTCACAGTGGCCCGCGTGCGACGCGCGCGCCGGACGGTTCACACCGACCGGGTAGTCTGCCCGAACCGGGCGATCGGCAGCAGGCGGGAACGGAGAGTGCCATGGGTACGACGGTAGGACTACGGGTACCCGCGGTGCCGGAGCAGCTGACCATCCTGCGCGCCCTCAGCGAAACCGTCACCATGCTGGCCGATTTCGACCTCGGCGAGGTCAATGACATTCGGCTCGCCCTCGATGAGGTCGCGATGGTGCTGATCCGCGACGCGGCGCCGGGTTCGACGCTCGACTGCGATCTGACCTATGACGAGGACGAGCTGACCGTCCGGGTCTCGGCGATCACCTCGTCGGAGGGCGCCCTGGAGGATCGTGGTCTGAGCTGGCATATCGTGCGCTCTCTGACCGATTCACTCGATGCCACCCAGGGCGCCTATGCCCGCGCGGCGGCCGGGTTTCCGACCGTCGTCGAATTCCGCCGGCATCGTGATGCGCAACAGCGCAGCCGGGGCTGACGGGCAACGATCACTCGCTGCCGGCCAGCGCCTCCTCCAGAGTGCCGTAGATATCGAGCAACTCGTCGAGCCCGGTCAATTCGACCGGGCGGCGCACCGGCGCCGTGGCGACCACCCGCAGTTTCCGTCCGGCGCTCGCCTCCAGCGCCTCCACCAGCACACTCAACCCGGCCGAGCCGAAGAATCCCACCTCGGACAGGTCGATGACGAGCACCGGCGCACCGGTGCCCAACGCTTCGGCCACCGCCGAGGACAGCTTCGGCGCCGAGACCATATCGACCTCGCCGACCGCGGACAGCACCACCGCGGCGTCGGCCGATCGCGTCCGAAGGACCAGCTCTCTCACTTCATTGCTCACTTCTTTGCTACCTCCGGACACAGGGCATCGCACGAGCCAACTGCTCTTGCTTGGCAAGTCACCCTACTGGTGAGACTTCGGTGCTGCTGTCCCAACCCTTTTCGCCGAGCTGGAACACGATGAGGTTAGAGCAGCGCGCGGCTGGACGAGTAGGTGACTAGTCGAGCGGCAGTCGGATGTACAGGGTGGTCCCCTGCGTACCGGTGTGCATGCGCACCAGGTCGGCGAGTTGGTTGACGATCAGCAGGCCGCGGCCGCCGGGAACGCGCGCGGGTGCGGGCAGCCGCCCGGCGAGCGGGTTGGTGATATGCCCCGAGTCGGAAATCTGGCAGCACAGCTGTCCCTGCGATACCCACAGCGCGAGGGTGCCGCTCCCGCCGCCGTGTACCACCGAGTTCGTGGTGGTTTCGGCGATGACCAGTTCCAGATCCACGATTCGTTCCGCGGCCATCCCCGCGTCGCGGGCGTAGTCCACCGCGAGGTGCCGGATGCCGGACAGCGCCGCACCGTCGAACGCGAGCAGCATGGCCGCGGCGGGCGGTTCGGCCAGCGGCTGGTTGTACATTGCCACGATCTTGTCCGGATCGTATGCGCCACTGGCACTTTCGCCGCTGCTGTCGATCAGCGTCGGGTGCGTCGCGCGGGCGTCGGCCAGGATATCGGGCGGGAGTGCCGTGGTGTCGTACGGGCACAGAATGGTGACCTCGCGCCCGGCGAACGCCGCATTGATCAGCGCTTCGTGCTGAACACAGGCGGGGTACTCCGTCGCTGAGCGACTCGCCCAGATCGGTTCGCCGATAATGCGCACGCGTCCCGCCTGCTGCGCGTCCGTGAACGCCCGCAGCACACCGGGAATGATCCGGCCGGGATTGCGGCCCTCGACCGTCATATCCATCAATCGCACCGAATCGGCATCCGAACCCAGTTCGGCGCGCAGCAGCGCTAGATTGCCGGTCGGCACCGACACCGCGACGGGTTCGCCGAGGGCCAGTCCTTCCCGAATGAAACCGAGTGTGCCGGAAAGATATTCATCGCTGTCGCGGTAGAAGAGCGCGGGGTGGACGAAGAGATCGGTGGTGCCGGCCGTGCTCATGAGCGCGCTACTTCGATAGCGGCCTCGGCAGGCCAGAATTGCCCCAGCAGGAGCAGCATGGCCATCGGCGGGCGGTGCAGGACCAGCCGCCGGTCCGAGGTGGCGCCCTGGGATGCCTCCACCAGGATCAGCGTTCCGTGGGTATCGATGAACCGCAGCTCCGACAGATCCAAGTGGACCTCATCGGCGGTGGGCAGTGTGCCCAGCGCTGCCTGCCAGTCGCCGTGGTTGGTGAAATCGACTTCGCCGACACAGCGCAGGCCGGGCGGGCGGCCGGTCGAATACACGCGCAAAGCGCCTCGGCCAGGGGATAGTGCTACGGAATTCCCAGGAACTCGCCCGGGCTGTGTGATCACCGTCTGTCACTCTTTCTGCCGGACACCGGCATAGGAAGCTGCCCACATGCTACGCGCCGCCCCGGTGGTGGACCCGGACGCGCCTTACGGATGGGCGAATACCCAGCGCCCGGCGATTTACCCGCCGTTGTTTGCGACGCGAGTCCCGGGGTATCCGCGCTGAGCCGGAAGTCGGCAGGTCAGCAGACCGGCCGGTGAACCGGAGAGAGTGGGGCGAATCATTTCCGAGCACATTCGAAGCGACCATCCGGAGGCCGCGGACCCACCCCCGGACGAGGAGGTCCGATCCGCGGAGCACGGGCACAGTGATGCTGTCGCGCAACCGCATACGGAAGCCGAGGGCGGCGCCATCATCGACGCCGAAGCCCGGGCCGCCGAGGCGAGCAGTTCCGAGTATCCGTTCGGCAGGCCCGGGCGGCGCTTCGACCGGCGTTCGCCCTTCATGGTCGGCTTGGCGGGCGCCGCCGGCGTCGCGGTCACCTATGCGGGAATCCAGATCCTGCTGGCCGCGGGGCAGGTCCTGATATTGATCACGGTGGCCCTGTTCCTGGCGATCGGCATGGAGCCGGCGGTGTCCTGGCTGGTGCGGCCGTGGTTTCCGCGCTGGGCCGCCGTCACCACGGTCTTCCTGATCGGCATCGGCCTGTTCGCGGGTTTTCTCGCCGCGGCGATTCCACCGCTGGTGACGCAGGGCGGCGCGCTCATCCACAATGCGCCCGATTACGTCAGCCATCTCTCGCAGCGCTATCCGTTCATCCACAATCTCAATGACCGCTATCACCTGCAGGATCGAGTGCAGCAGACCCTCGGCACCGATCCCTCACACGTGCTCGGCGGGGTGCTGGACGCCGGGCGGGAGGCGTTCAGCGTCCTGAGTTCCACGCTGATCGTGGCGGTCCTCACCGCGTATTTCATGGCCAATTTCACACAGATCCGGTCGTCGATCTACCGGTTGTTCCCGAATGACCGCAGACCCCGCGCGATCCTCATCGGCGATGAGATCTTCACCAAGGTCGGTGGTTACATCCTCGGCAATCTGCTGATCTCCGTCATCACCGCGGTGTTGACGTTCATCTGGTTGCTCATCTTCGACGTTCCGTATCCGCTGCTGCTCGCGGTGCTGGTCGCGGTGCTCGATCTGATTCCCATTGTGGGGTCCACGATCGCCGGTGTTGTCGTTGCCCTTGTCGCACTGACGGTTTCGGTGCCCATCACCATTGCCACGATCGTCTTCTTCATTGTGCTGCGGCTGCTCGAGGACTATCTGCTCGTGCCCAGGATCATCGGTCGCACGGTGCAGGTTCCGGCACTGGTCACCGTCGTCTCGGTACTTCTCGGCGGTGCGCTGCTCGGCATTATCGGTGCGCTGCTGGCCATTCCGGTCGCGGCGGCGGGTCTGCTGATCGTGCGCGAAACGCTGCTGCCCTCGCTGGACAAGCGCTGACAGATGCTGAACTACCCGGGGCGCGCAGCGTTTGCGGTCACTCGGGCGGGGTAGTCGGACCTCGTCTGGAGGTCGTGAAATGTCCGAAGTTTTATCGGCCACCGAGACTCCGCCGGTAACGCCGACGGATCTGGGTGGGCAGTCGTGGCGGTGGGTGCTGATGCGCCTGGGTCGACGGCTCTGGGACGACGAACTCACGGATTGGGCTGCCGCGCTTACCTATTACAGCGTGTTGTCGATCTTTCCCGGTCTGCTCGTCATCACCTCGGTGCTCGGCTTGCTCGGCCCCGGGGCTACCGCATCGTTGATCGACACCCTCCGCGATATCGGCCCGGGCAGCGGAACAGCGATGCTGGTGGATGGGATCAAGGAACTCGACGGTGCGCGATCGGCGGCGGGTCCGCTGGCCATCGTGGGTCTGGTCACGGCCTTCTGGACGGCTTCCACCTATATCGGCGCCTTCATCCGTGCGGTCAATTCGATCTACGGGACTGCGGAGGGCCGCCCGATATGGAAGACTCTTCCGCTCCGGCTGGGATTGACCACGGCGATGATGGTGCTGGTGTCGTTGTGCGGCATCGGGGTTGTGGCCAGCGGCGCCGTGGCCGACCGGATCGGGCACTGGCTCGGGGTCGGATCGGCGGGCGTGACGGTCTGGAATATCGCGAAATGGCCGGTGCTGGCGCTGTTGGTGAGCGTGGTGCTGGCGATGCTGTACTGGCTGGCGCCCAACGCCCGCCAGCTGGGCTGGCGGTGGCTGACGCCCGGCAGTGTGCTCGCGGTGCTGCTCTGGATTGCCGCGTCGGCCGGATTCGCCTGCTACGTCACGAATTTCGGTAACTACAACAAGGTCTACGGGTCGCTCGCCGGTGCGATGGTGTTCTTGATCTGGTTGTGGCTCACCAATGTTGCGGTACTGCTCGGCGCGCAGTTCGATGCGGAACTGGCCCGTGGCCGGCATATGGAACAGGGCGGTTCGCCCGATGAGGAACCGATTCTGCCACCGCGCGACCCACCGGAATGAGGGGCCGGTTTCGCCTCCGTCCGTATGAGGTAATCCGCGTGTTGACAGCTTTAGGCGCAGGTGCCCGCCCGAGAACGCTAAACATGCGAGAACGGAGGACGGCATGAATGATGGCGTCGCACAGGACCATTCGATTCCGACGACGGTGGGGCTGCAGGTGCCGGCGGCGCCGCAGCAGCTGTCCCTGCTGCGTGCGCTCGCCGAAACGGTGACCCTGCTGGCCGATTTCGATATCGGTGAGGTCAACGATATTCGGCTCGTCCTGGACGAGGTGGCCATGCTCCTGGTCCGCGACGCCGTGCCCGGCACGGCGCTGGACTGCGATCTGACCTATGACTCCGACGGTGTGACCGTCCGGGTCGCCGCGGTCGCATCCTCCGCGACGGCCTTGGACGACCACAGCTTGAGCTGGCATATCGTGCGCACACTGACCGATTCGGTGCGCACCGTCAAGGGTCTCGCCGCGGTCCCGGCCGCCGGATATCCGACGGTCGTCGAATTCCGGTGGCTGCGGAATTCTCGCGGTTGACTGCGTTTCCTTGCGGCGTGACGGTTTGGATCGGCGCCGGGGCGGTAGTTTCAATCGGGTGACTGGATGGTTGAGCCGCAAGTTCTATCGGGTCGGCACTGTCGACAGGGCGATCAGTGGTGCGGTGGCGCGGATTCCGGCGTCACCCGTCGATATCGGGATGCTCCGGCTGACCCGGAGTGCGGATCACGGGCTGCTCTGGGCGGGCGTCGCGGTGGTGCTGGCCGCCCAGCCGGGCGCCACCCGGCGGGCCGCCCTTCGCGGTGTGGTGTCGGTCGGCGGGGCGAGCCTGACCGCCAATCTGGTGCTGAAGACACTGTTCGCGCGCCGGCGTCCGGCGGCGGATCTGCTGCCGCCGTTCCGGCGGTTGATCAATGCCCCGACGTCCTCGTCGTTTCCCTCCGGTCACAGCGCCACGGCGGTGGCCTTCGCGACGGCCGTGGCCATGGAGAGTCCGCGCGCCGCACTGGTCGTCGCCCCACTGGCCGCGACGGTCGCCTACTCGCGCGTGCACACGGGAGTGCACTGGGCATCGGATGTGGTGGCCGGCGCTGCGGTGGGTTCCGCGGTGGCCTGGGCGACGCGCCGGTGGTGGCCGGTGCGCGGGATCGACGAAGCCGCCGCCCGCGAGGTACGTGACGCACCGGCGCTGAACGATGGTGCGGGACTGGTGATCCTGGTGAACCCGGGGTCCGGTGATGCCAACCATGACCCCACCGGTGATGTCGTATCAGCACTGCCGGCGGCCACCGTGCTGCGTGGGGAGCCGGGGCGTGATGCGGCCGCGCAATTGGAGACCGCGCTCGAGGTGGGCGCCGAACACCAGCGCGCGGCGGGCGCGGAAGGCTCATTCCTCGCCGGCGCCGAGCGGGTGCTGGCGGTGGGCGCCGTGGGCGGCGACGGAACGATCACCGCGGCCGCCGATATCGCGCTGCGGCACGGGCTTCCGCTGGTTGTCGTCCCCGGCGGCACCCTGAACCACTTCGCCCGTGATCTTGGGGTGAGCGACCTGGCTGCGGCGGTCGAGGCGGTGAATTCGGGTGCGGCGGTCGAGGTCTCCATCGGCAGCCTGCAGATGCGGTCCGAGAGTGGTTCGCGCACCACCTCTTTCATCAATACCGCCAGTATCGGCGGCTATCCGGACCTGGTGCGGCTGCGGGAGAAGTGGCAGGGGCGATGGGGCAAATGGCCGGCCTTCGCGGCCGCGCTCACGGTAATGCTGCGCCGCGCCCAGCCGATCCGGGTGCGCCTGGACGATCGCTGGCACGAGGTGTGGTTCCTGTTCGTCGGCAACGGCCCGTATCTGCCGCACGGTGCGGTGCCCGCATTCCGGTCCCATATGGACACGGGGCTTCTGGATGTGCGGTGGCTTCGCGCCGATCTGCGTTTCTCCCGGACCCGTGCGGTCGTGGCGCTCTCGCTCGCCGCCATCGCGCACAGCCGGGTGTACGGCGAGCGGCAGGTTCCCGAGCTGACCGTCCATCTCAGTGATCCGGTGGCGGTGGCGGCCGACGGTGAAGTCCTCGGCGAGGCAACGGAATTGCATTTCTCGGTGGCGGGCCGGGTGGTGGCGTACCGCGGCTCCCGCGGATCAGTCCTCTAGCGCGCCTTCGCGTAGCTGCGCCAGCGTCTTGGACAGGATTCGGGAGATCTGCATCTGGGAGACCCCGAGGTGATCCGCGATCTGCTTCTGGGTCTGGCATTCGAAGAAGCGCATGATGAGCACCCGCCGTTCGCGCTCGGGCAATTGGTCGAGCTGCGGACGGAGGGTCATCGCCTGCTCGATCAATTCGTAATCCGGCTCGGCCGCGCCCAGGGTCTCGCGCAGGGGCAGCGGTGAGCTTTCGCCGTCGTCGCCGGCGACCGCGTCGAGTGAGGAGGCCTGATACGCATTGGCCGCGATCAGGGCCTGGGTGATCTCCAGCAGGTCGACGCCGAGCTCGTCCGCGATTTCCCGGGCCTTGGGCAGGCGGCCCAGGCGCTGGGCGAGGATTTCGATGGTGCCGCCGATGCGCAGCTGGATTTCCTTGGTGCGCCGTGGAACTCGCACCGCCCAGGTGTAGTCGCGGAAGTGCCGGCGCACCTCGCCCATAATGGTCGGGATGGCGAAGGACAGGAACGGCGCGCCGTAGGAGACGTCGAACCGGTCGATCGCGTGCAGCAGCCCGATACGCGCGGTCTGCTGCAGATCCTCGAAAGATTCACCGCGCCCGGAGAACCGGCGGGCGATATGATCGGCGAGCGGTAGGCAGCGCTCGATCACCTTGTTGCGCAGTACATCTCGCTGCGGGTCCTGTGTTTCGATCGCGCGCGCCAGCTCCTGCAGAGCCGGCTCGATATTGTCGTAGCCATTGTCATCCATGAAGGCCGTCCTGGCTGCGGTGAAAGGTCACCTCTATCGGGAATCCGGGTGCGCCGGTGTCGCAGGGCTGGGTGATGGTCCGGACCGAATCGGTCAGCGCGTGCAGCATGTTCCAGCCGAATTCGCGCTCGTCGAAGGGGGTCGCGGTATGCGAGACCGACGCGACGCGCACGGTCATGGCGCGTTCGTCGTAGGTGAACTCGCATTCGATCTCGGCCCCCGGCACCGCCGTCAGCATCAGCGTGGTGGCGACCTCGTCGAGCGCGACCCGGATATCGGTGGCCGCGTCGATGGTGAAATCCGCGATGAGACAGACAGTTTCGGCGAGCGCCCGCAGCATGGTCAACTGTGTCAGTCCGGCGGGCACCCGAATTCCGATCGAGGTGGCCGGAGAGGTGAATTCCGGCAGTGCGGGACTGCTGCGCTGAGTATCCGAATGGACAAGCCGCAGCGCGGCAGTAGCCGAACGGGCCGAAGACTTCCCGTTTCGTGTGTGCTGTGCTGGTGGTAGCTCGGTCACAATGAATCGCCCCTGGGTACTGGTAGGCAGTCGATCTCTTTCGATCTCTTATTCCTCCTGTTGGTGGACGTACCCGATGCGGTCGAGCGGAAACGCCGCCCGGCTCAGCGACAGCACCCGATCGACCTCGTACCTGCCCGTGACCACCTGGAAGTCGATTCCGGCGCGTGCGGCGTCCTCCTCCGCGCACAGCACCGCGAACGCGCTGCGGGCGCTGAGGAATCGGGTGTGGCGAAGATCGACGAGGACGGCCGGCGGCCGACCGCTCAGCGCCTTGTCGAGCGATTGCTGGAATTCGGGGAGGACGAGTGCGTCCTGGTCGAGATGACCGGACCGCACAACGACTGGCGACATGACAAAACCTCCCGAAGGGCACGTTTCGGCTGTCGTCTCAACCAGCTCGCAGATTACCCCTCTACGGGCCGTTATGGGCCGAGGTACCCGGGAGGCGGCGATATATGCGTGTTTGAACCCGGTGATTGCGGCTATTGCGGTGACTGCAGCGCCTCGTTCGGAAGCCCTGATCACCGGTCGTCGCGATACACCAGAGCGGAAGGAAGTATCCGTAATGTTGATGAGAAGGCTTGCCCGGCCCTTGCTGGCGACCGCATTCGTAGTCGAGGGGGTGGATGCCCTCACCCATCCGCAGGCCCGCAGTAAGGCCGCCTCCGCCCGTGTCCAGCAGCTGCAGCGTGTGCTGCCCGACCAGTATGCCTCGAAGCTGTCGAATCCCGAGCGTTTGGTGCAGGTCAATGCCGCGGTGCAGGTCGGCAGCGCGCTGATGCTCGCCACCGGCCGGTTCCCGCGCCTCGCCGCGGCTCTGCTCGCGGCCACGGTCATTCCGGCCACCGTCACCGAACAGGATTTCTGGGTCGAGGACGATCCGGATCGGCGGGCGGCCAAGCGCACGGCGTTCCTCAAGGATGTGAGCCTGCTCGGCGGTCTGATGATCGCCGCGGGCGATACCGGTGGTCATTCCCGGCGTCCCCTGCACAACCTGGCGGAAGGCATTGCCGCGCAGGGCACCGGGCTGGTGGCAGCCGCCCAACTGCACGGGGCGCAGCTGACGGAGTTCGCCAAGGACCACGGCGCGGACGTCGCCGATGTGGTCAAGGAGCGCGGCGCCGAGTTGGGCGACGTGGTCAAGGTGCGCGGTGCGGAGCTCGGCGAGGTCGTCCGGGACCGCGGTGCGGATCTGGGTGAGGTGCTCAAGGAGCGCGGGGGAGAGCTGGGCGAGGTCGCCAGGAAGCGGGGCGCCGAATTGGCCGAGGTCGTCCGTGACCATGGCGCACAACTGGTTTCGACCACACAGGATCGAGGTGCGCAGCTCGCCACCGCGATTCGCGATCGAGCCGCAGAGCATCGGGAGTGAGCCGATGAGTCTTCCCGCCGACGTCCAGAACACCCGTGCGCAGACCACGGAGTCTCTGCTGGACCGCCTCAACTGGCAGGGTCTGGCACTACTGCTGCTGGGCATTATCGCGCTCGGGCCCACCCTCACCGCCTCCGGCAACGGCCTGGGCGGCTGGGAGGCCTTCGGAATCGCCGCCAGCGCAACAGGTCTCGTCGGCGGAGTGCTGGGCGTGGTGGTCGAGATCCACCGGGAGCGGATTCGGCGGCGTTAGGCCGGATGCCCCGGCGGCAGATCCGCGACGGCCCGGTATCGCAGCGGCCGGACCGGCTTCGCCGGGGCCGCTGCACCTTCCGGCGCGAGGATCATGGCGATGTGGTCACCCACATCGTGCCGTTCCACGATCCGGCCGCAGAACCAGCCGGCGGCCGCATCCAGAATGGGCAGGTTCGCCGGGCCCGGATGCCATTCGCAGTGCGTGAACTTGTCGATCTCGTCGCCGGTCTCCGAACCGAACAGGGTCGCGAGCGGCAGCTGCCGCTCGTCGAGCAGATGAACCGCGAGATGTCCGGCACGCATGGCGATTCGGTAGGTGTGGTTCTGCTTCGAGATACCGACCATGAACCGGCGCGGCTCGATGCTGACCTGTGCGGCGAAGCCCACCAGACAGCCGGTTCGCTGCGCACCCACCCGGGTCGTCACCACGACGAGCGAATTATCCAATGCCGCTACGAATGCGTCGAACGCGGCGGACTGCTGAGCGGTCATCGATTCCTCCTCGTCGAAGAGAATATGGCCCGAAGAGAATTCGGCCACCGCGATTGAGATCGTGTCGCCCGGGTATCACGGCCTTTGTCCATTGCGACACACCAAGTTGGAGGAGAACTCGTGTCCGAGCACAAGAGCGGTCCCAGCGAAGGCATCGAAGGCGTCGTCGAAGGCGTCAAGGGCAAACTGAAGGAAGCCGCCGGCGCTATTTTCGGAAACGACGATCTGCGGGGCGAGGGAAAGGCCCAGCAGGACAAGGCCGAAGCGCAGCGTGGGGCAGCGCAGAATGAGGCCGCCGCCGAGAAGGAGCGTGCCGAGGCCGCTCTCGAGGAGCAGCGTCAGCGCGCGTTCCAGCAGGGGCAGTAACACCCCGCTGTTATAGCGAAATCAGTGGATCGGCGTGCCGGGCGTACTGCCCGGCGCGCCGGTCTGTTTCTGTTCGAGACAGGGCCGGTTCCCGCCCGGCCGTGGATATGAGAAGGTGGGCGTCCGGAAGGAGGCCGAGATCGATGTCCAGCTGGCAATACGGCCGACCCGGCCATATCGGCGAACACCCAGCCCCGGCTGCCACAGTGGGTAATTCGACCGTCCCCGCAGGCCGCCCGCAGGAGGGGAGAAGAGTGGATCGCCGTCCGACGGTGCTCCTGGTGGAGGACGACCGCGCCGACGCGCTGCTGGTGGAGGAGCTGGTCGCGGACGCCGCGCCCGGCCTGCATCTGAGGTGGGCGCGGACGCTGGCCGAGGCCTGTGCGAGTCTCGCCGCGGATCCCCCCGACTGCATACTGCTGGACCTGCATCTTCCCGATGCGCGCGGTCTCGAGGCGCTGGAGCGGATCCGCGCGGTGACCGATGAGGTGGCGGTGGTCGTCCTGACCGGACTCGACCAGGAGCGAACGGGCTTGGCCGCGATGTCCGCGGGCGCCCAGGACTACCTCGTCAAGGGTCGTGTCGAGCCCGAATTGTTCGGTCGCGCAGTGCGATACGCGATCCAGCGCAAGGAGGCCGAGCGGGCGGCGGTCGCGCTGCGCGCCGGGCAGATGCGCGCCCAGGAGAACGCCCGGCTCGAACGCGGTCTGCTGCCGACCCCGCTGCTGCAGAGCGATCAGGTCGTCGATGTGGTCTCGCGCTATCGGCCGGGCCGGGCACACTCGCTGCTGGGCGGCGATTTCTACGATGTGGTGCAGGACGCCGACGGTACGGTGCACGTGCTGATCGGTGATGTCTCCGGCCACGGGCCCGATGAGGCGGCAACCGGTGTCGCGCTGCGATTGGCTTGGCGCACTTTGGTTCTCAGTGAGATCACCGGGACCCGGCAGTTGCAGCTGCTGGAGCAGATGCTGCTCGCCGAACGTACCGGCCGGCATACCTTCGCCACCGTGACCACGCTGGTCCTGCGCCCTCGCCGGCATGTGGTGCAGGTGATGCGCGCGGGGCACCCCGGCATGCTGACCCACACCGATCGCGGCGTCGAATGGCTCGAGGTGCCGGGCGGACCGGCTCTGGGATTCATTCCAGGACAGGCGGATTGGCCGATCCACGAATTGCCGCTGCCGCCGGGCACCGGTCTGGTGCTGTTCACCGACGGTCTGTTCGAGGGGCATACCGGTCCCGGGGACGAGCGTTTGGGCGAAGAGGGACTACTGGCCCTGGCGCGCGAGGTCACCGCCCAGCGGCCCGACGATTTCCTGGACCAGCTCATCGGGCGGGCGGAGGAATTGGCCGAGCAGCAGGGCGGTCTGGCCGACGATATCGCGGCGCTCTACCTGAAGTGGACCGATGAGCCACAAGATCAGGGCGGATCATGAGCCTTCCCGACCGCAAGATCAGCCGGGCCGGGCGCATGACCGTGCAAGCCTGGTTTCATCTTGTTCTCGCGCTGATGGTGGTGGTCGAACTCGCAGGCGCCGGTCTGCTGACGGTCGCCACCGCACACGCCGCCACCGTCTCGGACCGTCTCTCCCGGCAGATACAGCCCGCCGCCACCGAGGCCTACCGTCTGCAGGGTGCGCTCGCGAACGAGGAGACCGGCGTTCGCGGGTACACGCTCACCGCCGATCCGCAGTTTCTCGACCCGTACACGCAGGGCAATCAAGATGAGGCGCGTGCCGCGAGCCGGATGCGCGAGCTGCTGCACGATCGTCCGGAACTGGTGGCGGATATCGATGCCCTGGAGCAGTCCGCGCAGGCCTGGCGTCACGATTTCGCCGATCCACTACTGGCCACGGTCACTCCCGGTGTCATCCACCCCGTCGATCCTCTCGTCACGGCGCGCGGCAAAACGCTGTTCGATGATCTCCGTACGCATTTCGCCGCCCAGAACACGAACCTGGCCGCCGCCGTCGTGCGGGACAAGGCCGACCTCGATCGAAAGCGCACGGTACGCGATGTCGCGCTGACGGGTATGGTCGCCTCCTTTCTGCTGACGGCCGTGGCGCTCACAATTCTGGTGCGGCGCTTGATCGTTCGTCCGCTCAGTGCGCTGGAGAACGCGTCCCGGGATGTCGCCAATGGTGACTTCGGCCGGCGAATCACCGCGGGCGGACCCGCTGACCTGATGACGGTGGGGGAGGCGGTGGAGGGCATGCGCCGCCGGATTGTCGCCGAACTCGACGCTTCGCGGATCAAGGAGACCCTGTTGGCCGCGCAGGCCGCCGATCTGGACACCCAGGCCATGGAATTGCGCCGATCCAATGCCGAGCTGGAGCAGTTCGCCTACGTCGCCTCGCACGATCTGCAGGAGCCGCTGCGCAAGGTGGCCTCGTTCTGCCAGCTGCTCGAGAAGCGGTACGGCGATCAACTCGACGAGCGCGCAACGCAATACATCGAATTCGCGGTGGACGGCGCGAAGCGGATGCAGGTGCTGATCAACGATCTGCTCACCTTCTCGCGGGTGGGGCGGGTCAGCGACCATATCGCCCCGGTGGAGGTCGACCAGACGCTGGACAAGGCGATCGCCAACCTGGCCGCCGTGGTGGAGGACACCGGCGTGCGGATCGAGCGCCCCGAGCGACTTCCCGAAATCATCGGCGATCCCACGCTTTTGATCATGCTGTGGCAGAACCTCATCGCCAATGCGATCAAGTTCCGGGAGCCGGTGCGGACGCCGACCGTGCGGATCGACTGTGAACCGGAGCCCGGTGAGGTGCCCGGGTGGCGGTTTTCGTTGGCCGACAACGGGATCGGCATCGCCCCCGAGTTCGCGGAGAAGGTGTTCGTGATCTTCCAGCGGTTGCACAGTCGCGACGAATACAGCGGCACCGGCATAGGATTGGCCCTCTGTAAGAAAATCGTGGAGTTCCACGGTGGCCACATCCGGATCGATCCGGAGTACACCGGCGGCACCCGATTCGTCTTCACACTCTTCGATGCCGAGCAGCGGTCCGAAGCACTCGACAAGGAGATTCCGGCGTGACACCACTCGGCAGGCCCATCGATATCCTGCTCGTCGAGGATGATCCGGGGGATGAGCTCATGACCCTGGAGGCGTTCGAGCACAATAGGATCGGCAATACGGTGCATGTCGCCCGCGACGGCGAGGAAGCGCTGGACTTCCTGTATCGCCGTGGCGCTCACGCGCAGGCCCCGCGCCCGGATCTGATCCTGCTCGACCTCAATCTGCCGAAGTACGACGGCCACGAGGTGCTGAGCCGAATCAAGACCGATCCGGATCTGTCGCTCATCCCGGTGGTCGTGCTCACCACGTCGGCGGCCGAGGAGGACATCCTGCGGAGCTACAAACTGCATGCCAACGCGTATGTCACCAAGCCGGTCGATCTCGAGCAATTCGTCTCTGCGATAAAGCATATCGACGACTTCTTCGTGCAGATCGTCCAATTGCCGCGCTAGTTCCGGCCGAGCCGGTTCGGGCGCGGTGAAGACCGGTCGCTTGCCTCAGGCGACCCGAATCCGGTCCAGCGCGGTGCTGCCCTGATCGAGGGCCTGCTCCCGCAACACCGACAGCACCCGAGCGAGCTTGCGCGACACCTGCATCTGCGAAACCCCCAGTCGCTCCGCGATCTGCGACTGGGTCAGGTTCTCGAAGAATCGCCACACCAGCAGCTGGCGATCGGCCGGGGGCAGCGCGGCGAGCAGTGGCCGCACCGACATCGAATCCTCGAGCAGCCGATAGCACGGCTCCTCGCTCCCGAGCGTTTCGGCGACGGGCCGCAGCGTGGAATCGTCGCTACCGGTGCGCGGGGTGTCGAGGGAGCCGGCCTGGTAGGCATTGCGCGCCACCATGGCCTGGGTGACCTCCATCACATCGACGTCCAGTTCGGCCGCGATCTCGCGCGCGGTGGGGAATCGGCCGAGCCGGTGCGCCAGTACCTCTGTCACCGGCCCGAGCTGCTGCTGCAGCTCCTTGGCGCGGCGCGGTACCCGCAGCGCCCAGGTGCGGTCGCGGAAGTGCCGGCGCACCTCGCCCATGATCGTCGGGATCGCGAACGACAGGAACGTGCTGCCACGGGAGGCGTCGAAGCGGTCCACGGCCTGCACCAACCCCACACAGGCGATTTGGTGCAGATCGTCGTACGCTTCGCCGCGCCCGTCGTAGCGGCGTGCGATATGTGCGGCCAGCGGCAGGCACAGCTCGATGATGTGCTCCCGCACGGAGTCCCGATTCGGGTCGGCCGCGGGAAGTGCGGCCAGCTTCTCGAACCAGGGCTCGATATTGTCGTAGCTGTCTCCGTTGCTGCGGGTCTGGCGGGGTTCTCCGGGCTGAAACGTCGCCGTGCTCATGAAGTTTCCTCACTCCCAATCGAATCCGTACTCGTACTTCATACCCCATCATCCGTTATTCAAACGTGACCTGATCTCTCTGGCTGGATTCACGACCCTCCACGCACGATCGAGGGCGGGGTAATCTGCCCGCGCCGGAGGATCGCGTAATATGCAACAGCGGAGGGTGACATGGATGGTGGCGCCGCACAGCCATATTCGGGCCCGACAACGATCGGGCTGCAGGTGCCCGCGTTGCCGGAACAGCTGATGATGCTGCGTGCGCTCGCTGAAACCGTCCTGCATATGGCCGACTTCGGAATCGGCGAGGTCAATGACATTCGTCTCGCTCTCGACGAAGTAGCCACAATTCTGATACAGGATGCGATTCCGGGCTCCATACTCGACTGTGATCTGACCTACGATCAAAGCGGATTGGGCGTCCGTCTCGCCGCTGTCGCCTCCTCGGAGGCGGTCCTGGAGGACGGCAGCCTGAGCTGGCATATCGTGCGCACGCTCACCGATGGTCTCAGCGCCACCCAGGGCTCGTATTCCGCATTGATCGCCGGTTATCCCACCGTGGTCGAGTTCCGGTGGCTCAACCGCGCGAGCGAGGGCGGTCAGGCCTGAGCCGGTGCGGCAGCGCAATATCGAGGTAAGGATTTGATGACAACTGACATCGGCGAACTACCTTCGGACCCGTTCCTGCATTGCGCCTTTTTCTATCGTGGCAGTGATGAATATCTTGCGGGCACAATGGATTTCATTCGCACCGGACTCGCGAACGGCGAGCCGGTAGCGGTAGCGGTACCCGGAGCGAATCTGACGCTGGTGCGTGATGCGCTCGGCGCCGACGCCGGAGCGGTACTGCTGCTGGATATGGCTGTGGCGGGCCGCAATCCGGGTCGGATCATCCCGTCGGTGAAGCGGGCCTTCGCCGATGCGCATCCGCAGCGCAGTGTGCGGATCATCGGTGAGCCGATCTGGGCCGGGCGGTCGGAGCTGGAATATCCCGCGTGTGCGCAGCACGAGGCGCTCATCAATGCCGCGTTCACCGGGCGGGAAGCGACGATACTGTGCCCGTACGATACGGCGGGGCTCGACAAGGTGGTGCTCGACGACGCGCTGCGTACCCACCCGGTTGTCATCGACAGCCATGGTGAGGGTGCCAGCACGGTGTACGACCCCGGCCGAGTCCTGGATTCCTACAACGAAATCCTGCCCGACGCGCCACCGGACAGCACCGTGATCGCCTTCGACGAAGCCTCACTCGCGAACACCCGGCATACAGCCACCGGGTTCGCCCGGAGCGCCGGTATGACCGCCGACCGCGCCATCGATCTCGAACTTGTTGTGGCAGAGGCGACAACGAACTCGGTGGTGCACGGCGGCGGCTCCGGCGCCCTCACCCTGTGGGTGGAGGAGGCCCAGATCGTGTGCCGGGTGCAGGACAACGGCTGCATCGCCGACCCGCTCGCAGGTCGTATCCCCGTGCCGCCGAACCGAATCGGCGGGCGCGGACTATTGCTGATCAACCAGCTGAGCGATCTGGTTCGCCTGCACACGACACCGGCGGGCAACACACTGCAGATGCATTTCGCGCTGTGAGTGCCTGCGGTGCGGGTGTTTACTCGAGCTAGGGCTTGCCGGCCAGGGCCGCATCGAGGGTGTCGTACACCTCGAGCATTTCGTCGAGCCCCGTGAGTTCGATGGGACGCCGCACCGGCACGGAACCGACCACGCGCAACTCCCGGCCTCCCACCGATTCCAGCGCCTCGACCAGCACGCTCAGTCCGGCGGAGCCGAAGAAGCCCACCTCGGTCAGGTCCAGGATCAGCAATTGTGAAACGGTGGCCAGCGATTCGGCCACCGCGGCGGAGAGTTTGGGCGCCGACACCATATCGACCTCGCCCGAGACCGATAGCACCACTGCCGAATCGATCGAGGTGGTCCGCACGTTCAATTCGCGGTTATCGCTGCTCACCGACTGTTCTCCCGCTGCCCGATCGATCCGTCCATGCGAATCGTCACTTCGCCACCTCCGACACCTTGGCGCTGCGCGAGCCGACTGTTCTGCCGACCGGTAAGCCTACCCGCGAGAACCTACCGCCAGTAAAGTTATACAACCCATGTCGCTACCGACACGGTTATCGGCGAATCGCCGCCGCCCACCGCCCGGCGTGTTGCGCGCCACGGCCCCTCTGCCCAATTGTCACGGCCGCTCTGCCCAATTGTGGTGCCTCGCCCCGATTCCTGGCTGTAGACCAGGCAGGCTGCTTCGATGCCCGCATCCCGGATAGTACCTCCGAACGTATGCCGCAGTAATCGTCACGAACGGAGGCCTCGACATGAGCATCGAACAGCACAAAACCCGAGATCAACGCCGCCGAGCACCGGGCCGCTCCTTCTCCAGCCGATTCCGCACGCCTCGCACCCACGCCGAAGAAGGCGTCGAAGACAACTACAACCTCCCCGGCTTAGCCCTACTCGGCCTAGCCCTGATAGCAACCGCCCTCTCCCTACTCGCCGCCGCCTACGGCTTCTCCACCCGAGCAATCATCGCCGCAGTGATAGCCGCCCTCCTCTACCTCTCCGGCGCCCTCTGGCTAGCGATCGAGTGGCGCCGCCGCAACACCCAAGGCCGCAGCAACAACATCGACCGCCAAGGCCACTGATCCCAACACAACCCCTTCCAGCCCTTCATCTTCCGTGTCTTGTTCTCGAGAACGGCACCACAGCCGGTCGACCCCGCTGGAACCGCAGGTCCGCTCCTGACTGCGGAAGGTAAACCGGGTACCCCTCCCCACGCGCCCAGCACGGCCATCTCGGGCTTTGCCCGCACCCCGTGCTGACCAACCCTGCCCGGGACGCACGCAACCCAGGTGCACCGGCCGTTTCGGCATAGAACCCGTCGGCCACCGGGGATGGAACAGCGGGTCTCTCAGCGGCACAACGGTTATCGGTCCTGTACCGTGCGGACACCCGCTGTGCGGCCGAGATGAGGCCGGTGCACCTGGGTTGCGTGCGTCGAGAGGCGGTGTTGAGTCCCGGGGTGCGGGCAGGGCCCGAGATGGCCGTGCTGGTGGCCTCGGGTGGGGTACCCGATTTACCTTCCGCGGTCAGGAGCGGTACCTGCGGTACCAGCCGGAAGACTGGTTGTGGTCCGGTTTCAGAGACAAACACGAAAAGACGAAGAACGAAAAGACGAAGGACGCCTGGAACACAGGGACGAGATCAAGAACCCGAAAGACCCACTCGGGCAACGGCTGTAGGGGGACGGGTCGGGCTGGCAGGGGCAGGGAAGCCCTGTGCCTCGACCGAGGTGCATGGTTCGGGTTCCGCGAGCGAGCCGGTCTCGAAACACCCTGATAGGCAACGACCTGTAGCACCGACAGGATGATCCTGTCGGTGGCACGAGGGGCGGGAAACCTATTGTCGCGGCGGCGGTGTGGCGACCCGGCGCAGCACCCGGTACCGCACCGGGGACAACCCCCAGGCACGACACACCCGGCCAGGCCGCAGCGACGGCGGAGCCTCCGACATCAACTCGCCCGGATGGTGCAGATGATTGACCTGCGGAGTACCCGTCGGGTCCACGTGGGCGGGCGCGATCCACGCGGTCCGGCCGGGGAAGTCCGAATCCTGGCCCAGCTTGATGGTTTTCCAGCCACGCGGGCCATCCTTGACCAAGGCATGGCAGTGATCGCAGGCCAGGGTGAGGTTCTCGATGTCGGTGCGGCCGCCTTTGCAGAACTCGGTGACGTGATGCACCGCCGCCATGCTCGCCGGGGCCGAGCACCCGGGGCGGGTGCAGCCGCGTTCGGTGGCGATCAACGCCAACCGTTGTGCCGGGTTCGCCAACCGGGCTTCCCCCAGGTGCAGGGGCATGCCGTCCTTGTTCTTCACCAACACGAACGTCTTCGAGCGGCGGGCCACCAACTTCAACGCCTCAGGAACCGGCACCGTCCCACCGGTCGCGGTGGTCGCCACCCCGGCGACGCGTTCCACGTCCTCGATGCTCATGGTGAGGATGGTCGAGACGGGCAGCCCGCGATGGGAGCCGAGCTTGGCCGGGTTGAAGTCCGGGTGCAGCACCGCCAGCAACGCATCATGCTGGCGCTGCACCTTCGAGCGCTCGTCGCGGGCGGCGCAGGCTTCGAGTACGTCCCGGGGGATCGGGTTGTCCTCATCCTCGGCCCACGGGCTTTCCTTGTCGGCCGGGTTGCACATGCCCGGACGCGCGAGCTTGGCCATGACCGCATCGAAGGCCCCACGCGCATCGGGGGTGAGTTCGACGGTGAGGGTGGACATCAGGTCGTAGCGTTGCGGACTCGCACTCGCGCTGCGCAACCGTTGCCGGTCGTCATCGTCGGTGAGCTTGCCGTCCGGGTCGAGGTAACCCAGGATCCGCTCCCCGATCCTGGGCAGATGCGTCGGATCCAACGCACGCGCCTGCCGGGCCAGTTCTTCTTCGGCATAGGCGCGGGCCTCGGCCGGGACTTTGCTGGGCAGCCGGTTCATGACCTGCCGGATCACCCGCACATGATCGAGAGAGATCGCACCGTCATCCAAAGCCTGCGCCGAACACGGCAGGACCGGGGCAGGGTCGGGTTCGTCACCGACGCGGTGCCACACGGCGAGGTCTTCGGCGGTACGCCACCGGTTGATCGCGTCCCCGTGCGAGATATGCAGCACCGCTTGCAAATACAGGGCGGGGCTGCCGGACCCGTTCTTGGTGGGCAGGGACCGGGCGCACGCTTGCACGATCAGATCTCGTTGTACCGATGCCAATCGGCGGGTGCTGGTTTCGATCTGCTGCATCAACGCGACGATGTCGGTGTCGGGCAACGGAATCAACGACAAGGTGGTGAGGGAATCGACCGCCGCGACCAGTGCGGCTGCACCGGTCGCGATTGCGGTTTCTTCCCTTGATTCCATGCCTCTATTCTACTCCGGGGAAACAGACTCGGAAAGGCGAATTCTGTTGTGATATAAGCCTATTCAGAATATTCGGGTTTTATCTTTTGTTCTTGTTCTTATGTCTTGCCCTTCTTGTCCAGGCGTCTTTTGTATTGTTCTTATCCCTTCTCTATCAACGGTTTTCAGCATCGAACCCATCAACCGGACTCCTCTCCTACCAGGGGCGGAGGTCGGAGTCGTCTCGGGGCACGATGCGGGTGGAGCGGGGCGGGCATAGTGTTTGCCACCGTGACAATTGAGATTGATGGGCTCGAGGGGATTCTCGACGGGGACTTCGTCGTCGGGCTGGCTCAGGTGACGCCGCTGCGGGGAGTGGTGGTGTCGCCGGTGAACAGTGCCGGGTGGGATGCGGAGACTTCGACGTTTTCGTTTACCAGTGATCTCGCGGCGTTCAAGAAGTTGCGGCGGCTGGAGCGGAATCCGCAGGTAGCCGTGGTTTTTCATACGCGCGAGCACGGCACCGCGGAGGGCGGTGAGTACGTGCTGGTGCAGGGGGATGCGAGTTTCTCCTGGTATCCCGATCGGGAAGCGCTGGCCCCGTTCTATGAGCGGCCCGGTACCGCGCTCGGGCCGGAGAATCTCGGCGGCGTCTTCTGGGACTGGTGGCTCGGGCCGTTCTGGTGGGAGCGGATCGTCGTGCGCGTCCACGCACAGCGCGTGATCGCTTTCCCGGATGCCGAGTGTTCGGGTCCGGCATCGGTGTTCGGGTCCGCCGAACCGTCCGCCGAGCCCGAACCTCAGCAACCGCCCGCGAAGGGCACTGAACCGCGGGTCGACGTCGACAGCACAGCTCGGGCATTGCGGAAGCTGGAGCATCGACTGCTCGGATGGGTAGGCGCAGATGGTTATCCGGTCGTCGTACCGGTCCAGATCGGTGCGACGGAATCGCGAGGGATGACACTGACAGCACCTGCGGGCTCGGTGCCCGACCATGGCCGCCGGGCGGGGCTCACCGGCCACACCTTCACCGCGGGCACGCTCGGACAGCGTCAGACAGCCCTGACCGGCTGGCTCGAAAAAGACGGCAAGACACTGTATTACGCACCGCACACCCAGCTGACCTACATGATCCCTCCGAGCCGCGCGGTCTGGCGCGTGGTCATGGGCGCGGTCACCCGGATCGGTCACGAGCGAGCCCGCCGCGACGGTGTGCCGTCACTGCCGACCCGCAATATCCGACTCCGCCTGATCACGCCGGTGCAGCGCTATATCGCGAATCCCGTCGGCAGACGGGTGGCCCGGTATCTGAACAGCCAGGCGGTGCTGGAGACGACGGGACGCAAGAGTGGTCAGCCGCGCACGACGCCGATCGGCGGCAGGCAGGTCGGATTGTCGTACTGGATCGTCTCGGAGTTCGGTCGCAAATCCCAGTACGTGCGCAATATCGAGGCGAATCCACACGTGCGCTTGCAGATTCGGGGCGTCTGGCACACCGGTGTCGCGGTGCTGCTCGATGAGGACGACTCGCGCCGGCGCCTGCGGGAGCTGCCGTGGTTGAACAGCGCCCTGGTCCGGCTGGCCGGATCGGACCTGTTAACTATTCGTGTCGATCTGGATTGATTTCTGTTCACCATTCTAAATGGTCACTTGTCCAGGTAACGTATCGCCGAAGCGGCTCGCCGCCGCAGGTTGAACGCGACAGGCCGGACCATCCATCGATACTGTGCTGACACGGAACTGGGACCGGTCCCGCCAACCCCGTAACTCAGAGGAGTCTCGATGATTGTGTCCCGGCGATCTGCGCTGGTGGGCGCGGCGGCATCGGCCGTCGCGGTCGGTGCCAGCGGGCTGCTGCACTCGAAGCCCGCTGCCGCCCAGCCGGTCAACGGCCAGGGCTATCTCGTCGGATGCGGTATCGCCGATATGACCGGCGCCCCCGCGGGCCAGGGCATGATGGGCTATTCGGAGCTGGATCAGATCACCACCGGGTTGCTGACCCGCTGTTATGCCCGCGCCTACATCATCGTCGACCAGACGACCGGCGGCCGTGTCGCATTCGTGAACACCGACAACGCCTGTCTGTTCCAGTCGGTCCACCTCGCGGTCATGACGGAACTGGCCAAGCGATTCGGCGACACGTACACCGAGCGCAACGTCAACCTCAATGCCACCCACAATCACAACTCCTGCGGCGGCACCGCCCGCGAATACGCATACTCGCTGGCCGCGAAGGGTTTTCAGCAGAACTCCACCGATGCCGAGGTGAACGGCATCGTCGCGGCGATCGCCAATGCGCACGACCGCCTGGCCCCGGGCACCATCATGCTCGGTCACGGTGAGCTGCACGATGCCAGCGCCAACCGCTCCCGCGTCGCCTTCGACCTGAATCCGCCCGAGGACAAAGCCGAATTCCCCGAGGGCATCGACCCCAAGGTGACCGTGCTGCGATTGCGCCAGGGCGGCAAGGATGTCGGGGCCATCACCTGGTTCGCCACCCACGGCACCTCGCTGACCGATCGCAATACCCTCATCTCCGCCGACAACAAGGGTTACGCCAGCTACCGCTGGGAGCACGATGAGATGGGCGGTCGCTACCTCGACGGGCAACCCGGTTTCATCGCGGCGTTCCCGCAGACCAATCCCGGCGATATGACCCCGAACCTGGCGGTGCGCCCCTGGCATCCGTCCGGCCCGACCGAGGACAACCGCCTCAACTGCACCCTGATCGGCGAACGCCAATATCAGGCCGGGCGAACAGCTTTCGCCTCCGCGCAGGCAATGTCCAAGGGCGGTGTGGACTCGGTCATCCGATACGTCAATATGGCCGACACCGCCATCGACGGCTCCTACACCCCCGACGGCAAGCCCGCGCGAACGTCTCCGGCGATGATGGGCGCATCCGCTGTCGCCACCAGCTCGGAAGACAACTGGAACACCCAGATCCCGTTCCTGCACGAGGGCGATACCAACCCCATGGTGGCCGCGCTCGGCGGCATCGACGCGCCGATCGAGCAGTGGATGCGCGATGTGCAGGCCCCCAAGCTGGCGATCGTGCCCCTCGGCATTCTCCCGCCGCGCCCCTGGGTGCCGCAGGTGCTGCCGATCCAGATCATGCGCATCGGCGATCTCGTACTCGCCTCGGGCCCAGCGGAATTCACGATTGTCTCGGGCCTGCGGGTGCGGCGCGTGGTCGCCGGCGCCCTCGGCGTCCCGGTCGAGAACGTCCTCATGCAGGGCTACGCCAACGGCTACAGCGGCTATGTCACCACGCCCGAAGAGTATGTCTCCCAACAGTACGAAGGCGGCGAGACGCTCTACGGCCGCTGGACCCTGTCGGCGTACATGCAGGAATTCGACCGCCTCGCCCGCGCGGTAGCGGCCCGCACCGACCTCGGCCGCGGCCCCGCCCCCTTGGATTGGACCTCCGGACTCCAGCCCAACCTCTTGGCTCCGGTCCCCGCCGACGTCCCCGTGGCGGGCCACGCCTTCGGCGATGTGCTTGCCCAACCTGCTACGAATAGCGGTGCGGGAGATGCGGTTTCGGTGCAATTCGTCGGCGCGCACCCGAACAACAACTTCCACCTCGGCAGCACCTACTTCGAGGTGCAGCGCGCTTCCGGCGGCGGGTGGACACGCGTCTACGACGACAACGACTGGTGCACCGAATTGCATTGGGAGCGACCAGCGGACAATGACGCCGCCTCGCTCATCCGCGTCGTCTGGACGGTCCCGCAGGACGCTCCGTCCGGTCAGTACCGCATCCAGTACTTCGGCGACAGCCGCGACGGCTCCGGCGCGACGGCTCAATTCACCGGAACCTCGAACGAGTTCGCGGTGGCCTAGGCGGTCAGCGGAGCGCTAGGGCGAGGAAGAAGTCGACGCGGTCCTCGAGGCGGGACAGATCGCGATCGGTGAGTTCCTCGATGCGCTGAACTCGGTACCGCAGGGTGTTCACGTGCAGGTGCAGGAGTTCGGCGCATTTGGTCCAGGAACCCGAGACCTGCAGGAACGTCTCCAGGGTGTGGATCAGGTCGGCGCGATTGTCCCGGTCGTAATTGCTGAGCGGGTCGAGCAGCCGGACCCGGAACATGCGCCGGACTTCATCGGGGACGCTGGCCAGCAGCAGCATATGGGTGGCCAGTTCATCGTGGCGCACCACGCTGGTCGGCTGATTGCGTTCGGCGGCCATGCGGCGCGCGTACCGCGCCTCTTCGACTGCGCCACGCAGACTTTCGCCGTCCACGCCACCGCTGATGCCGACCGCGAGGCGGCTGCCCTGCAGTCCGGGTTCGAGG
This sequence comes from Nocardia sp. NBC_01327, assembly GCF_035958815.1. NCBI lineage: Bacteria > Bacillati > Actinomycetota > Actinomycetes > Mycobacteriales > Nocardiaceae > Nocardia > Nocardia sp. NBC_01327. Next base: position 4,082,527 of record NZ_CP108383.1, read on the forward strand.
GCCTCCACCGCGCGATGGATGCGATCCTCGAGCGTGCCGTCCTCCCCGATGGGAACCAGCAGGATGGCTTCACCGTCGATCACACCCGCGGCAGGGCTTCTGTCGTAAAGGATTTCGCGCAGCAGTGAGCGCAATTCGCGCGGCCGGACGCCACCGGCGTCTGCGGTCGCGGCGACTGCCAGATACCGCTCGGACAGCCCCAGTCCGGTGAGTTCGAGCCGCGAGACGATATCGGCGGGTTTGGCATCGGAGACGATGAGCTCGACCAGCTCCTGCGCCAGCCGACCCTCCGCGCTCTGCCGGTCGTCGAGCCGAACACGTTCCAGCGCAACGATTCCGGCGAGTTCGGCGACAATCGCGCGCCGCTCTTCCGGCCAATCCTTGTAATCGCTCTCGAACACCATGAACCAGTCCGCGACCCGCGAGGTGCCGTCCGGATCCACGGCGAACAGCGAGAACCGATTGCCCTCGGAGGTGATCACCTCGGGCAGTCGCGGTGCGGCCAGACAGGCGATCCGCGTCTGTTCGGGCGGAGCCTTGACCGGCCCCGCGACGACACGCCCGGTCGAGGACATCACCCAGCAGGCCGTACCGAGGTTGCGGTGAATTAGCTCTAGCACCGAATCGAGCCCGCCACCCGAGACGAGCTTGCGGTGCCGATCCAGCACGGCCGCCAGATCCGCGGCCCGCCCCGTCGACAGATTGCGATTGATCTGTTCGGCGACGGTCGCGAACGCGAATTCCTCGCGCACCCGGAACAGCGGGATGCGATGGCGGCGGCAAGCCTCGACGAGATCGGCCGGCGGCTCGCCGTAAAGCGCGTCACCTGCGGCGACAGCGGCGACCTTGGCCCGGGCGAGGGCGGCGATGAACGCGTCGCTGTCCGCCGATTCGGTCCACCACTGCAGTCCGGTGAGCACGAGTTCGCCGCCGGAGAGGTAGCGCGAGGGGTCGAGCATGTCCGTCGTCACGACCCAGCGAACGAACCGGTCGAGCTCGTCTTCTCCTGTGACGAGTTCCAGGCCGGTGTCCGAAAGGGCGAGCAAAGATCGCAACCGCATGATTGCTAACGCTAACAGCCGATGACGCGACGGTTACCGGCTTGGATGTATCTACAAGTGCGCCCGTGTGAACTGGGCCACAGATTCGGAGGTCTCGTCCTGGCAGGTGAGGACCCCCGGCGGATGTACTTACGTGGCAAGTCGCCAATGGATGGAGGTCGGATGTCGGGTCGCCTGGAATGGCTCGGGTCGCTGCCCCTGGAAGAGGCCGAGGCCCAGCTGTTGACCTGCTGCGCATCGCAGAGATGGGCACGGAAAATGGTGGCCGGTCGGCCGTACGTGAACGAGTCGAGCCTCATGCAGGCCGCGATCTCGGGGCTCGGTGAGCTCGCGTGGCCCGATGTGGAGGAAGCTCTCGAGGCCCACCCCCGCATCGGTGAACGCGCCGAAGCCGCACGCGCCGAAGGAGTTTCGGCAGAGGCCGCACAGCGCGAGGCGCAGTGGTCGCAGGACGAGCAGTCCGGCGCCGCCACGGCCGCCGATACGGTGCGCGAGGCACTCGCCGCCGGCAATGTGGCCTACGAGCAGCGCTTCGGACATGTCTTCCTGATTCGCGCCACCGGCCGCAGCGCCGAGGAAATGCTGTCGGAGCTCACGCGCCGGCTGGCCAATTCGCCCGCGGAGGAGCGCACTGTCGTCCGTGCCGAACTCGTCGCCATCACCCGCCTGCGTATTCGCAAGCTGCTGGGGTTGATATGAGTCTGTCTACCCATGTGCTCAACGCGGCCACCGGCCGCCCCGCGGACGGCGTGTCCGTCCGGCTGGAAAGAGCCGACGGCACCGTCCTGGCCGCGGAGCGCACCGATACCGACGGGCGCGTCAAAGGATTGCCCGCCCCGGAACCCGGAGTGCACCGGCTGGTCTTCGACACCGGCGATATCAGCCCCTTCTATCCCGAGGTGACCATCGCCTTCACGGTCACCGACCCGGCGGAGCACTATCACGTGCCGCTGCTGCTCAGTCCCTATTCCTTCTCCACATATCGAGGTAGCTGACATGTCGATCAAGCTCGGTCCCAACCGCTACGGCAAGGCGGAGACCCGCGTCGTGCGGGTCAACAAGAGCGGGACCAAACACCAGCTCCGCGATCTCAATGTCAGCGTGGCGCTCGGCGGCGATATGGAGGACGTGCACCGCACCGGTGACAATGCGGCGGTGCTGCCCACCGATACGCAGAAGAACACGGTCTTCGCCTTCGCCAAGCAGCACGGCATCGCCTCCCCGGAGGAGTTCGGCCTGAAGCTGGCCCGCCACTTCGTGGACTCGCAGCCGACCATCGATCACGCGCGCATCGAACTCGAGGAATACGAGTGGGAGCGCAATGTGGTCGGTCTCAACAGCCACCCGCATTCGTTCGTGCGCTCGGGCCGCGAGACCCGCACCGCCCTCGTGCACTACGACGGCAGCCGGGCCTGGGTGGTCTCGGGTCTGAAGGATCTCACCGTTCTCAACACCACTAAGTCGGAATTCCACGGCTACATCAAGGACCGCTACACCACGCTGCGCGAGACCCGCGACCGCGTGCTGGCCACCGAGGTGAACGCGCAGTGGCGGCATTCGGGTGAGAACACCGAATGGGACAAGTCCTACGAGATCGTGAAACGCTGTCTGCTGCAGGCCTTTGCGGATACCCACAGTCTCTCGCTGCAGCAGACGCTGTTCGAGATGGGGGAGCGGGTGCTCGAAACCTGTTCCGACATCGTGGAAGTCAAGCTGGTGCTGCCCAACAAGCATCACTTCGAGGTGGATCTGTCGCCGTTCGGCATGGTCAATGACAACGAAGTATTCTGGGCCGCCGACCGTCCGTACGGGCTCATCGAGGGCACGGTGGTGCGCGAGGTTCCGCCCGCCGGACCGGCGTGGTCCTGAATACGGAAGCGATGCAGTGAAATTCTCAGCACCTGGCACCGGCGGCGACGCGCTCATCCGCAATCTGGGTAAGACCGTCATCGAGAACGCCTATATCGCACCGGTTGTCGGTGACGAGATCGAATCGGGCTACCTCGTGATCGAAGGCGGCCGGATCACAGCTCTCGGCGCCGGACCGGCGCCGGCGGTGCCGGGCGCCGATCGCCTCGACGGCACCGGCTGCCTGGTGACCCCGGGTCTGGTGAACACCCACCACCACCTCTACCAGTGGGCGACCCAGGGCCTGTTCCAGGATTCGACGCTGTTCGAATGGCTGACCGGCCTCTACCGGACCTGGGCCGGTATGGACGCCGATGTCGTATACGGCGCTGCCACAGCGGGTTTGGGCTGGCTGGCGCTGACCGGCTGCACCACCTCGAGCGATCACCACTACATCTTCCCCAAGGGTCGTGGTGATCTGTTCGACGCCGAGGTGAGCGCCGCCCGGGAGATCGGCCTGCGCTTCCACCCCTGCCGCGGTTCCATGGACCGCGGACAGTCCCAGGGCGGTCTGCCGCCGGACGAGGTGGTCGAGGATCGCGAAGCGATCCTGATCAATACCGAAGAGATCATCGACAAGTACCACGACGATTCCTTCGATTCCATGCTGCGCGTCGCCGTCGCCCCCTGCTCGCCGTTCTCGGTGAGCGAGGGCCTGATGGTCGATGCCGCCGTGCTGGCGCGCACCCGGGGCGTGCGCCTGCACACCCACCTCGCCGAGACGATCGACGAGGAGGAGCACTGCATCGCCCAGATGGGTTGCACCCCTGTCGAATACATGGAGAAGCTGGGCTGGCTCGGTGACGACGTGTGGTTCGCGCACGCCGTCCATCTGCACGATGCCGATATTCGCCGCTTCGCCGACACGGGCACCGGCACGGCGCACTGCCCGACCTCCAACGGCCGCCTCGGCGCCGGTATCGCCCGCATCTCCGATCTGCTGGCCGCCGGTGCTCCGGTCGGCCTGGGTGTGGACGGTGCGGCCTCCAGCGAATTGACCTCCATGGCCGGGGAAATGCGGCAGGCGATGCTCTTCCAGCGTGCGGTGCACGGCCCCACCGCGCTGACCGCCCGCCAGGCCCTGGAAATGGGCACGCTGGGCGGCGCGCGAAACCTCGGCCGCCAGCGGGAGATCGGCTCGCTGGAGCCCGGCAAGCTGGCCGATATCGCAGTCTGGCGTATCGACGGCTTCCGGGCCGCGGTCGAAGATCCGGTGTGCGCCTTGGTTTTCGGACCCACCCCGCCGCTGGCCCGACTGTTCGTGGGCGGGCGCACCGTGGTGGCGAACGACGAACTGCGCACGCTCCCGCACGATCAGGTCGGCCGCGCGGGCCTGCTGGCCCGGAAGCGGTTATTGCGTCAGGAGTCCCGATGACTACATCCCGAGCAGTGATGGAGGAAACGCAGGTTCTCGACGGCGCCGGGCACATCAGCCCCGCGCCGGTACAACCGGAAGACATCATCCGGAGCAGTTGATCAACAGGGGCAGACCGGCTTTCGACGGTAAGGACCCCACAACAGCAGTCACCGAATCCGCGGCCCGGAACGATGAAACCCGGACCGTAGGTCGGCTACGCCCTTAGGAGGGCATGCCATGACCCAGATCGAATCCCCGACCCCCACCACCACGCTCGCCGGTGGGTCGGCACTCGACCGGTTCTTCAAGTTGAGTGAACGTCGCACTACTGTCTCACGCGAAATCCGTGGCGGAATCACCACATTCGTCGCCATGGCCTACGTTATCCTGCTCGTCCCGCTCATTCTCGGCGGGGTCACCGATATCGACGGCAACCATCTGAGCATCGCTCAGCTCACCACCGCCACGGCGTTCTCCGCCGGATTGTCCACGGTCCTCATGGGTCTGGTGGGCAATGTCCCGCTGGCGCTCGCCGCGGGCCTGGGCGTGGTGCCGGTGGTCGCCTTCCAGGCGGCGCCGCATATGACCTGGCCGCAGACCATGGGCCTGGTGGTGCTGATGGGCCTGATCATTGTGATCATGGCCGCCACCGGCCTGCGAACTCTGATCATCAATGCCATTCCGGTTGCGCTCAAGCACGCCATCGGCGTCGGAATCGGCATGTTCATCGCCATGATCGGCCTGGTCTCCGCCGGTGTGGTCGGCCATGGTTCGGCGGGTGGACCACCGGTCACCCTCGGCGTCGACGGTCATCTGCAGGGCTGGCCCGTGGTGGTCTTCGCGGTCGGACTGCTGCTCATGCTCGCGCTGTACATCCGCAAGGTGCCGGGTGCGATTCTGATCAGCATCGCCATCTCGACGGTGCTCGCGATCGTGATCAACTGGGCGGCCAAGATCGATCCGAAGACCTGGGGCACCGTCGTCCCCGAGGCGCCCAAATCCCTTTTCGCCACACCGGATTTCGGGCTCATGTTCAATATCGATCTGTTCGGCGGCTTCGCCCGCGCCGGCGGGCTGATCGCGAGCGTGGTGCTGTTCACCCTGGTGCTGACCGGCTTCTTCGATGCCATGGGAACGGTCTTCGGAGTGAGTGACGAGGCGGGGCTGCTGGATGAGAAGGGCGCGCTGCCGGGTATCGGCAAGATCCTGACCGTCGACGGTATCGCCCAGGTCATCGGCGGACTCAGCGGTGGTGCGGGCAGTACGGTCTACGTGGAATCCGCGACGGGCGTCGGTGAGGGGGCTCGTACCGGACTCACCAGTGTGGTCACCGGTGGATTGTTCTGCGCGGCAGTGTTTTTCACGCCGCTCGCGGCGGTGGTGCCGATTCAGGCGGCGGCTCCGGCCCTGGTGCTGGTCGGGGCGCTCATGATGACCCAGGCCCGCAAGATCGACTGGAACGACCTCGAGATCGCGGTGCCCGCCTTCATCACCATCGCGCTCATGCCGTTCACCTACTCGATCACCAATGGTGTCGGCGCGGGTCTCATCGCCTACACGGTGATCAAGCTGGCGCGGGGCAAGTTCGGCGAAATCCACTGGCTGGTAGGCGCGGTCAGCCTGGTCTTCGCGGCCTACTTCGGCATCAACGGTATCGAACAGGTGCTGGGCGGCTGATATGGGTCACAGTGCGGCGCGGCCTGCCGGGGCCGCGCCGCACTGTCGTCTCGGACGAGCCGCGGTTCGCCCGAGCCGCCGGCGAGTAACCTGCTGATCATGCGGCTGCGCGCGGAATTCACGACCGAACCTTTCGACGGCGAGGGGGATCCGCCGCCGCATGCCACCGAAACCTTCGCCGCGCTCGAGAAGCACGGTCTCACCTGTGAATTCGGCCCGCTGGGCACGTCGGTGGCCGGTCCGGGTGAGGAGCTGCTGCCCGCCCTGCAGGAGATGCTCGCGGTCGCCTTCGCCCATGGTGCGTCCCGGGTGACACTTCAGGTCGAGCAGGCCGATGAGTGAGGGCGCCGGGGCGGACGCCACCCATCCGGTGCTGGTGACGCTCGCGCCCCTGCTGGAACGCGTGGGCGGCAGGCTGATTCCGCCCGCGGACGGTGTGCCCGACGATGTACCGCTGGTCTGGGAGGGTGCCACACTGGCGTGGGTCAGGCTCGCCGCCTCGGATGCCGAACCGGCCGAAGGCATTCGACGCCTGCTGAGCGAGGTCGCCGCCCAGTTCGGGGCGCCGCTGGCGGAGCTGCCGCGGGCCGATAAGCAGCGTGCCGTGCGATTGCTCGAAGAGCGTGGCGCATTCAGCTACCGGAAGTCGGCCGAGACGGTGGCCGAGGCGCTGGGCGTCACCCGTTTCACGGTCTACAACTACCTCAACAGAACTCGGCCCTGACAGTCCCCAGTCACATCCGAGAGTCCTCGAAACCCGCTGCGATGCAGCGGGTTTTGCCGTTCCACGGCAGAGTTCCGGGCCGACGGCGCCGGTCGCCGAAGATATATACTTCAACAAACTGTTGACGCGCCGAAGTGACCCATGACACTGTTTTGCGGGACGGAATATAACTTCCGCAAAGCGAGAAAGTGCTGCTGCATATGGTCACAGTCGATGAGTTCAACGGGTGGGAGAGTGCCCGGCTGCGGCCCGCTCTGCTCGAGTGCTGCCGGGTGCCGGCCTGGGCCGACGCCCTGCTGGCCGCCCGGCCCTATGCGGATCTGGACACCCTGCTCGACGCCGCCGACAGCCTGGCGGCCGACTTCGGCCCGGAGGATGTGGAGCGCGCCGTGGCCGCGCACCCACGCATCGGGGAGCGCTCCGAACACGGGGAGCTCAGCAGCTCCTGGTCGCGCGAGGAGCAGTCCGGCGTCGCGGCCGATGTGGAGACCGTCGCGGCGCTGCACTCCGCGAATCGGCTCTACGAGAAGCGATTCGGCCGGGTCTTCCTCATCTGCGCGACGGGGTTGTCGACCTCGGAGATTCTCGCGGCGGTCACTTTCCGGCTCGCCAACGACGCCACCACCGAGGCGAAGGTGGTCGACGTCGAACTGCGCAAGATCATCCGCCTGCGGCTGCAGCGGGTGATCGTCTGAAGCGCCATCACCCATTCGCCGGTACGGCCCACCGCGGGAGTTGAGAGGTTTTCCATGGCAATTCAGCTGGGACAGAATCAGTACGGGAAAGCGGAGAGCCGGGTTGTGCGCGTCTATCGCGACAGCGCCCGGCATACCATCCGGGATCTCAATGTCTCCTCGGCACTGCGCGGCCGATTCGAGGACGCGCACATCACCGGTGATCAGCGGGACATCCTGCCCACCGACACCCAGAAGAACACCGCCTTCTCCTTCGCCAAGGAGAAGGGCATCGGCGCGATCGAGGATTTCGCGCTGACGCTGGCCGACCACTTCGTCTCGCGGTGCCCCGGCGCCGACGGCGCGCGCATCGAGATCGACGAGTACGCCTGGGACCGGATTCCGGTAGACGGTGTGGGACACGACTTTTCGTTCACGCAGGCCGGCGGGGGAGTGCGCACGACGGTGGTCAATCTGGACGGCTACGGCGACGATCGCCGCACGCACGTGGTCACCGGTATCAAGGATCTGGTGCTGCTCAAGTCCACCGGTTCGGAGTTCACCGGATTCTTCGAGGACAAGTACACGACGCTGTCGCCCACGAAGGATCGCATCATGGCCACCTCGCTGGTGGCGCGCTGGCGGTACGACCGCACGGATGTGGACTGGGACAGGTCCTACGCCTCGATTCGGTCGACGCTGCTGCGGCAGTTCGCCGTGGTGCATTCGCTGGCGCTGCAGCAGACCCTCTACAGCATGGGCCGCGCGGTGCTCGAACAGCACCGCGAGGTGGCCGAGATCAAGTTCTCCGCTCCCAACAAGCACCACTTCCTGGTGGATCTGAGCCCCTTCCATGTGGAGAACCCGGGCGAGGTGTTCATCGCCGCGGACCGGCCCTACGGCCTCATCGAGGCCGCCCTGCACCGTGACGACGCGAACCCCGCCGGCAATGCCTGGTTCGGCGTTCCCGGGTTTTGCTGAGGAGGACGCCATGTTCAGTGGCAAACTGCAAGCGCGACAACGACATCCGGGGCCCGAGGATGAACGCTATTCCTTCGGCCGGACGCTCGCCTACGGCATTCAGCACATTCTGACCATGTACGGCGGGGTCATCGCGCCGCCGCTCATCATCGGCGGCGCGGCCGGACTCTCGGCCGCCGATATGGGCCTGCTGGTCACCGCCGGACTGTTCGTGTCCGGCGTCGCGACACTGCTGCAGACCCTCGGCCTCGGCCGGGTCGGCAGCAGATTGCCTATCGTGCAAGGCATTTCGTTCGTGACCGTCTCGACGATGGTGACGATCGCCCAGTCCGACGGGCTGCGCTCGGTATACGGCGCGATCATCGTTTCCGGACTCATCGGGCTGGTGCTGTCGTCGTTCTTCGCGCGCCTGGTGCGGCTGTTCCCGGCCGTGGTCACCGGCACCATCATCACGGTGATCGGCCTGTCGCTCATGCCGGTCGCGTTCACCTGGGCACTGGGCAACGATCCACACAAATCCGGGTACGGGTCGATGGGCAATATCGGTCTGGCCGGGCTCACGCTGCTCGCGATTCTGGTGATCAGCCGGGTTTTTCAGGGCGCTATCTCACGATTGTCCATCCTGATCGGCCTGATACTGGGCACCGTCGTCGCCGCCCTGGCGGGCCGCACCGACTTCTCGGCGGTGGGTCAGACCAAGCTGGTGGCACTGCCGTCGATCCTGCCGTTCGGTTCGCCGGTGTTCAATGCCGGCGCGATCGTCTCGATGACCATCGTGATGCTGGTGATCATGACCGAGACCGTCGCAGACGTGATCACCATCGGTGAGATCGTCGGCGCCGAGATCGACACCGGCCGGGTGGCCGACGGGCTGCGGGCGGATATGGCCTCCTCGGCCGTGGCGCCGCTGTTCGGGTCCTTCCCGTGCAGTGCGTTCGCGCAGAATATCGGCCTGGTCGCCTTGACCGGCATCAAGAGCCGGTTTGTCGTCGCCACCGGCGGTCTGGTGCTGCTCCTGCTGGGATTCGTCCCGGTATTCGGCGCGGTGGTGGCCGGGATCCCCTATCCGGTGCTGGGCGGCGCGGGGGTCGTGCTCTTCGGAACCGTTGCCGCGAGCGGTATTCGGACGCTGGCGCGGGTGGAGTTCCACGACAACCTCAATATGGTCATCGTCGCGGTGGGTCTGGCCGGTGGGCTCATTCCGATTGCCGCTCCGACATTTTGGGATGCGTTCCCGCAATGGTTCGCGGTGATCATGCAGTCCGGAATCAGTGCCACCGCGATATCCGCGATTGTGCTCAACCTCCTATTCAATGTGGTGACGATCGGCAATCGTTCCGGCGCATCGGTCTTCGCGGCGGCAGATGATGAACGTGACGGATCTGGCGAGCGAATCGACGACGACATCCACCACTGACGTACCGCCGGCCGGGCGAATCTGCGCCCCGGCTGGACGAACCTACGAAATCGACCCCGAAACGATTCCCGCGATTGTGGTGATCGCGTCTTTCGAAGGCGCTGTGATCGCCGACATAATTTGGATCAACGGGGGAGGAAGGAATTCAGAATGCCCCTCATTTTCCTGAACGGCGGCGCGATGCGCGGCGGTCCACTGAATCACCTGCTCGCGGGCGCGCCGTTCGCCGGCGAGGTGAAGACCGCGGCGCAGTATCGGTTCTATTCGGTGGGCGATCGCTTCCCGGGACTGCATCCGGTATCGGACGGCGGCACGACCATTACTGGCGAGTTATTCGATGTGCCTATGGAAGTACTGCGCACCAGCCTGCTTCCGGCGGAGCCGCCGGAATTGGAATTGGGCGTCATCGAACTCGATGATCAGCGCTCCGTGCTCTCCATGGTGCTGCGCCGCCCGCCCGTCTCGTACCCGCAGCTGATCGACATTACCGAATTCGGCAGCTGGACGACCTATCGCGAAGGAAACCGATGAAGTTCACCACCGGGGGCGCGCCCCGGAAGTACGACGTCAATTGCTCGATTCTCTTCACGGATCTGCCGCTGCTCGAGCGCCCGGCCGCGGCCAAGGCGGCCGGATTCGACGGTGTGGAATTCTGGTGGCCCTTCGGTGAGAACGCCACCCCCGCCGATAGTGAGATCGACGCCTTCGTCGCCGCCATCGACGTGGCCGGGGTGCAATTGGTCGGACTGAACTTCATCGACCTCATTCCCGCTGGGCGCGGGCTGGTTTCGGTGCCGGGGCAGGAGACCCGGTTCCGGGACAATATCGATATCGCCGTCGGCATTGCCGAGCGCACCGGCTGCAAGGCCCTGAATGCGCTGTACGGCAACAGGATCGCCGGAGAAGACCCCGCCAAGCAGGACGAGCTCGCCCTGGAGAACCTGCGGCTGGCGGCCGCGGCGGCGCAGCGCATCGACGCGGTCGTCCTGCTCGAGGCGCTGAATGCGTATGAGTCGCAGGACTATCCGATCGTCTCGGCCGGGCATGCGATCAAGATCATCGAGCAGGTCGGCGAGCCGAATGTGCGCTTCCTCTGCGACCTGTACCACCTGGCGCGCATGGGCGAGAACCTGCCCGCCGTCATCGACACCTGGGCCGGCTACCTCGGCCACGTGCAGATCGCCGATACACCGGGGCGCGGCCGCCCGGGTTCCGGCGCGCTCGACCTCGAGGCCCTGCTGGGTGATCTCGACAAGGCGGGCTACGACGGCTGGATCGGCCTGGAATACAAGGACCCTGAACTGAACTGGGAGTGGATCAAATGAGCAAGATCGGTTTCGTCGGCCTCGGGATCATGGGCGGCCCCATGGCGGGTCACCTGGTCAAAGCCGGTCATGACGTCACGGGTTTCGACCTCTCTCCGGCGGGCCTGGAGAAGCTGAAGGCCGCCGGCGGCGCCACCGCGGGCAGTGCGGCGGAGGCGGTGCGCGACAAGGACATCGTGATCACCATGCTGCCGCAGGACGAGCATGTGGAAGCGGTCTTCGCCGATATCCTCGAGCACGCCGCTCCCGGCACGCTGTACATCGACTTCTCCTCCATTACGCCCAAGACGTCGATCTGGACGGCCACCGAGGGCGCGAAGAAGCAGCTGCGCGTGCTCGACGCACCGGTCAGCGGCGGCGAACCCGGCGCGATCAATGCCGCGCTGTCCATCATGGTCGGCGGTACGGAGGCCGACTTCGACACGGCCCTGCCGATTTTCGAGACGGTCGGCAAGACCATCGCCCTGGTGGGCCCGAACGGCGCCGGTCAGGTGGTGAAGGCCGCCAACCAGCTGGTGGTGGGCGGCACCTACGCGTTGGTGGCCGAGGCGATCCTGCTCATGGAGGGCCTGGGCGCGGACGCCGCCGCCGGACTCGATGTGCTCGCCGGTGGTCTGGCGGGCAGCAAGATTCTGGAGCTCAAGCGAAAGTCCATGCTGGAGCGCAGCTTCCAGCCCGGATTCCGAATCGATCTGCACCACAAGGATATGGGCATCATCCTGCAGGCCGCCCGGCAGGCCGAGATCTCGATCCCCATGGGCGCGTTGACCGCTCAGCTGATCGCCGCCGCTCGCGCCATGGGCCACGGCTCGCTCGATCATTCCGCACTGCTGCTGGTCGCCGAGGCGCTGGCCGGGAAGGGACAGGCGTGACGGCGCCCGTTCTGAGCATCGGGCACGGCCCGAATATGGCGCACGGGCACGGCATCTGCGCGCTGTCCGTCCCGCAGGGCTGGGTGGTGGAGCGGGTCGCCGTGCACCACCGGACATCACTTGCCGAATCGACGAGTCGGCCGCTGACGCTGATCCGAAAGGGGATCTGATATGACACGCATGCGGGCTGTGGACGCGGCCGTACTCATTCTCGAAAAGGAGGGTGCGACACAGGCATTCGGCTTGCCCGGCGCCGCGATCAACCCCTTCTACAGCGCCATGCGGGCGCACGGCGGCATCCGGCACATTCTGGCCCGGCACGTCGAGGCGGCCTCGCATATGGCCGAGGGCTTCACCCGCGCCGCGCCCGGCAATATCGGCATCTGCATCGGCACCTCCGGTCCCGCGGGCACCGATATGATCACCGGGTTGTACGCGGCGAGTGCGGATTCCATTCCGATCCTGTGCATCACCGGGCAGGCGCCGGTGGCCAAGCTGCACAAGGAAGACTTCCAGGCCGTCGATATCGCCTCCATCGCCGCCCCGGTGAGCAAGTGGGCGGTCACCGTGCTGGAACCCGCGCAGGTGCCGGGCACCTTCCAGAAGGCGTTCCAGCTCATGCGTTCCGGACGTCCCGGTCCGGTCCTGATCGACCTGCCGATCGATGTGCAGCTGGCCGAGATCGAATTCGATATCGAGACCTACTCACCTCTCGACGTGCACCGGCCGGCCGCGACGCGGGCACAGGCGGAGAAGGCCATCACCATGCTCTGCGCGGCCGAGCGGCCGCTGATCGTGGCCGGTGGCGGCGTGGTGAATGCCGATGCGGCGGATCTGCTCGTCGAATTCGCCGAACTGACAGGCATTCCCGTGGTGCCGACCCTGATGGGCTGGGGCACGATTCCGGACGATCACCGGCTGCACGCGGGCATGGTCGGGCTGCAGACCTCGCACCGGTACGGCAATGCCACGCTGCTGGAGTCGGACTTCGTGCTCGGCATCGGCAACCGGTGGGCCAACCGGCACACCGGTGGCGTCGAAACCTACACGCGGGACCGCACTTTCGTGCACGTCGATATCGAGCCGACGCAGATCGGCCGGGTGTTCGCGGCCGACTTCGGCATCGTGTCCGACGCCGGTGCGGCGCTGGCGGTCTTCCTCGAGGTCGCGCATGAAATGGCTCTCGACGGGCGGCTGCCCGACCGCAGCGAGTGGGCGGCGCAGACTCAGGCGCGCAAGCGAACCCTGCTGCGCAAGACGCACTTCGACGCGGTGCCGATCAAGCCGCAGCGGGTGTACGAGGAGATGAACCGGGCCTTCGGCCCGGATGTCCGCTACGTCACCACCATCGGGCTGTCGCAGATCCAGGCGGCGCAGATGTTGCACGTGTACAAGCCGCGGCACTGGATCAATGCCGGACAGGCCGGGCCGCTGGGCTGGACGCTGCCCGCCGCGCTCGGTGTGGCGACGGCGCTGCCGGACGCGACGGTGGTCGCGCTCTCGGGTGACTACGACTTCCAGTTCCTCATCGAGGAATTGGCCGTCGGCGCACAGTTCAAGATCCCGTATGTCCATGTGGTGGTGAACAATTCGTACCTTGGACTGATCCGCCAGGCGCAGCGCGCGTTCGATATGGACTACTACGTCCAGCTGTCCTTCGAGAACATCAACAGTCCCGAGGTCAACGGCTACGGTGTCGACCACCTGAAGGTGGCGGAGGGACTGGGCTGCAAGGCTATTCGTGTCACCGAACCCGATCGCATCGGCTCGGCGCTCGAAGAGGCCAAACGGCTCATGGCCGAACATCAGGTGCCGGTGCTCGTGGAGGTCATTCTCGAGCGGGTCACCAATGTGTCCATGGGACTCGAGATCGACAGCGTCACCGAATTCGAGGAGCTCGCCGGATCCGCCGCCGACGCTCCCACGTCGATCGCCGCACTGGCGGAACTCGAAACCGCCGGGAGCGCGGGGTGATTCACGCGCCGGGCGGTTCGGGGCGCGGATGGCGGGAGGGGCATGTGATCGTGGCCCCGGACAAATTCAAAGGGTCGCTGACCGCCGGGCAGGTCGCCGCGCACATCGCGACCGGCCTGCGGCGGGAACGGCCCGATCTGCCCGTGGTGACCATTCCGGTCGCCGACGGCGGTGACGGCACCGTCGAGGCGATGGTGGCGTCCGGATTCTCCGGACTCCAGACGGCCGTCACGGGGCCGGTCGGGAATCGAGTGGTCGCAGCGTTTGCCATGAGGGGCGATACGGCCGTCATCGAACTCGCGGAAGCCTCCGGGCTGCGGCGACTGCCCGACCGGCCCACCCCCCTCACGGCCCGCACCGCCAGCAGCTTCGGCACCGGCGAACTCATTCGGACCGCGGTATCGCGCGGTGCGCGCCGAATTGTGCTGGGGCTCGGCGGTAGTGCCTGCACCGACGGCGGCGCGGGCATGCTCACCGCGCTCGGGGCCCGGCTGCTCGACGATGACGGGGAGCAGTTGCCGCCCGGCGGCGTGGCACTGCAGCGACTGGCGCGCATCGACACCAGCGGTTTGATGCGGGTGCAGATCACCGTCGCCTCCGATGTCGACAATCCGCTGCTGGGACCTCGTGGCGCCGCGCAGGTCTACGGCGGGCAGAAGGGTGCGGGCTCGGACGATATCGAGGCATTGGAACGCGGACTCACACGGTTCGCGGAGATCGCCGCGCGTGACCACTTCGTCGACAAGGCGGAGCGGCCCGGCGCCGGTGCGGCGGGCGGCGTCGGTTTCGCCGCGCTCGCCTTCCTCGGCGCGCGCACCGAGCCGGGGATCGAAATCATCCTGCGGCACCTGGAATTCGGCGACCGGCTCGCCGGGGCGCGACTGGTGATCACCGGGGAAGGCTGTCTGGATCGGCAGACCCTGCACGGCAAGGCGCCGATCGGGGTGGCGCGCGCCGCCGTCGCGGCCGGGGTGCCGGTGCTTGCGGTCTCGGGGCAGCGGCTGCTCACCCGGGATGTGCTGCGCCGCTTCGGATTCCAGGACGCCTTCGCACTCACCGATATCGAACCCGATCCCCAGCTGTGCATGGCGAACGCCGATGCGCTGCTGGAACAGCTCGCCGCGCAGATCGCCGCTACCCGCCTGGGCGAGCTGCTGGCCCGCACCACCAACTAGTCGAGAAAGGAAGCGATGTCGGACTTTACGAGCCTGCCGGATCTGGCGCTGCGCACCTACCGCGCCAGCGTGATCGCCGCGAGCGACGAATCCTTCGAAGAGCGCGAGAATCTCATCCAACCGTGGGAGCCGCGATTCTCCGCCGAGACCTTCGGCACCAAGGGGCAGGAATACGACGGCTGGGAGACCCGCCGCCACCGCGGCCCCGGCCACGATTGGGCCATTGTGCGGCTGGGCATGCCCGGCATCGTGCGCGGCGTGGTCATCGACACCGCCTGGTTCAAGGGCAACTACCCGCCGCACGCCTCCGTCGAGGCCTGCCGGGTCTCCGGCTATCCCGCTGTGGCGGAACTGGATTCGGCGGAGTGGGTGGAAATCCTGCCGCGCACCGCGCTGGGCGGGGATGCTCGCCACGAACTGCCGGTCGAGGACGAGCGGATCTTCACCCACGTCCGGCTGAACATGTACCCGGACGGCGGCATCGCCCGCTTCCGCGTGCACGGCGAGGTCGTGCCGGATCCGGCCCTGCTCACCGGGCTCACCGTGGATCTGGCCGCACTGGAGAGCGGTGCGCGCACCCTGGACTGCTCGAATATGTTCTATTCCGCGCCGGACAATATGCTCGCTCCCGGCCTGGCGCGCAATCAGTCCGAGGGCTGGGAAACCGCGCGCCGCCGCGACGACGGCAACGACTGGGCCGTGATCGCCCTTGCGGCCCAGGGTATTCCGGAGCTGATCGAACTCGACACCACAAACCTGGTCTTCAACTCCCCGGGCGAAATCCGCCTGCTGGGCATCGATCTCGCCGACGGCGAACCCCTGCCCGCGGACCCCTCCGCCTGGTTCGAAGTGCTGCCCCGGGTGACGATTCAACCCGACACCCCGCACCGTATTCGCGTCGCGGCCGACGCACGGCAGCCCCTCACCCACGTCCGGCTCGATATCTACCCGGACGGCGGCCTCGGCCGACTGCGGATCCACGGATCACTCACCGCAGCGGGCTCGCGCCTGCTGGAAACTCGTTGGGACGCTTCCTGATCGGAAGTCGACTCTACTCGACCCCGTGCCGGGCCTGTTTACCCAACAGGCCCGGCACGGGGTTTTCAGTGGTTGCCGATTCCCGCCACGGAGAGCGCGAGGGTACGGCGTAGTCGCCAGGGCAGTGCCGCGAAGAGCGCGGACATGGCGGCGGCGGTGCCGGGGAGATCCTCGCGGCCGGAGAGGTAGGCGCGCTGCCGTGCGGCGGGGAGGGTGAAGAAGGTGGCGAAGAAGATGGGTAGGTCCTGCGGGGGGAGTGCCAGTAGCGCGCGCAATCCGGCAAGGCGAAGCGCGTGGACGGCGCGGGCCGAGGGCGGCCAGATCGAGTCGCCGGCGGCGACGGTGTCGGCGGTGCGCAGGGCGGTCGAGACGCCGTAGCCGGAGGCGGGGTGCAGTAGTCCGCCTGCCGCGCCGAAGGTGGTGCGTCCGGGCTTGCCGCCGTGGACGGGGAAGCGGACGCGTTCGATGCGCTCGTCGCCGGTGAGAGTGATTCCGCGAGAACGCAATCGGTGCATCAGACGGTCGCGCAGCACGGTGCTGTCGAGGGCTGGACGTCCGGCGAGGCAGGTCTCCTCGAACAGTACGGCGTCATCGCCGAGGGGTACCGCGTAGAGGAAAGAGGGCGGCTCGCTCGGGTCCGCGCCATTGTCGTTGCGCCAATCCATGAACAGCGTCTCCGGCTCAGCCCACTGTGCCCGGTTCACCACCACACCGAAGGCGGTCTGCTCGGCCAGCGTGGGGGAGCGCGGTACCCCGCGCGCATCGATCACCCGGCCGGCGGGCAGCACCGATCCCGAGGCCAGCCGCACCGACGGCCAATCGTGCGCGTGCGGACCCGATCGTGTCGGCGCGACGATATCGGCCACCCGATCGGTGAGGATGCGGGCTCCGGTGAGATCGAGTGAATCCTGCAGTCGCGCGGTATCGAACACGACGTAGCGTCGCGGCAACTCCACACGCCGGGTGGTCCAGGCGAGCGGGCGATCGACGACAGCCGCCAGCACATCCGCGGTAACCCACTCCGGGAGCTCATCCGCCCACGCCGCATAGGTGGCGGTCCACCGCCGCTCGGGCTGCGGATCGACCACGGTCACCGACTGGCCCTGCCGCAATGCCCGATATGCGAGGGCTCGCCCCGCCGGGCCCACGCCGCAGACAAGTAGATCGGAGGTCATGCCGTGATTGGATCATGATCGACAGGCGTCATACAGTTCGGTGACTTGTTGCCGGGTCGGGAGGGTTCCGGCACACCGCGAAAGGTGAACACATGACGTATCCCCCCGGACCACCGTCCGGACCAGGGTTCGGAGGCGATCCGTACGGCCAGGGGCAGGGCCAGCCGCCGCAGGATCCGGCGTGGTGGGGTCAGCCGGTGCAACCCGCGCAGCCGCAGCCGGGCTGGCCGGGCGAACAGCCCGCATGGCAGCAGCCGCAGGCGCAGCCGGGGTGGCAGCAGCCGGTCGAGCAGCCGGGGTGGCAGCAGCAGCCGGGCTGGGGTGGGCAGCAGGGGTATCTGCAGCAGCCGGGATATCCGGCCGGGCCGCCGCCGCAGCCGCCGCGCCGCAATACCGGGCTGATCGTCGGCATCGTGCTCGCCGTGGTCGCGGTGCTCGCGATCGGAGTCGGCGCGATCGTCGTCGTCACCAGGAGCGACAACTCGAACAACCAGGCCGCCGCGACCTCGACGACCACCGTCGCACCGACCACCACCGACACCACGACCGCGCGGCCCACCACGACCACCAAGAGCGCGCCCGCGGGCGGCAAGTTCACCTACTCCGAATACGGGCAGGTCTGGAATTTCAAGCTCGGTGATGTGGCGCTGCAGGCGGATTGGGTCGAGGGGCACGACTACAACAGCTGCGCCCCGGTCGAGGTCAAGGGCAAACTCACCGGCCTGGGCTGCCAGTACGGCTCGGAGCTGGTGTGGAAGGCCGAGAACGGCGCGGTCATGCTCACCCAGTTCATTCTCACCATGAGCACCCCCGACAAGGCGTCGGCCGCATCGGGACAGTTCGACGACAAGGACATCAACCTGCCCGCCGGCAGCTACATCTCGAACTGGGAGACCGGTAAATGGCGTGACGGCAGTCAATCGCAATTCGTGGTGATCACCTTCGCGACCGCCACCGCCGACGTCGATGTCCCCACCGTGGAGAAGTACCTGAAGTACCGGCACAGCGATACACTCGCCGCGCTCGTGTGGCGCTGATCGGCCGCCGCACAGCCTACGTCCGCCCCGCGCTGAATCATGTTGCGGGGCGGACGTTTTTGTTAGATGCCGCCGGTGGCGAGCAGTCCGCCGTCCACGCGAATGGTGGTGCCGGTAATCCACGCGGACTCGCTCGAGGACAGGAACCCGATCAGCCCCGCCACATCCTCCGGTGAGCCGAGCCGCTTCATCGGGTACACCGCCGCGGCGGCCTCTTCGTCAGCCGAGTACAGCGCGTCCGCGAACTTGGTCTTGATGACGCCCGGCGCCACCGCATTCACCCGAATCTTCGGCCCGAGCTGCCAGGCCAGCTCCTCGGTCAGCCGGATCAGCGCCGCCTTGGACGCACCGTAGGCCGCGATCACCCCGGTGGACCGCAGCCCCGCGACGCTGGCGACATTCACCACCGCCCCGCCGTGCTCACCCATCCACGCCCTGTACGCCTCCTGCACATACCCCAGTGCCGCAACAACATTCACGTCGAAGATCTTGCGCACAGCATCGAGATCAGCCTCCATGAGCGACCCGTACACCGGATTGATCCCGGTATTGTTGATCAGCACATCCAGCGACCCGAACTGCGCCACCGCCGCGGCAACCTGCTCGGCCCGCGCCTCGGCTTCCCCCGAATTCCCCGCGACCGCCACCACCTTCCCCGCATACCCCAGCCCCCGCAGCTCCTCAGCCGCCTCCTCCAGCGGCCCCAGCTTCCGCGCCGTCACCACCACATTCGCCCCACGCCGCAACAGTTCCGACGCCACCGCGAACCCGATACCCCGGCTCGCCCCGGTGACCAGCGCGCTCTTGCCCAGCAGATCATCACTCATGTGATGGCACAGTACTTCAGTCATTTGACCTGTGCGGATTCGCCCCATAAAGGGGTTCATGCCGTCACTTTATACCGATCGTGCAGTCACAAGGAAGCACGAGTTCGGTGCAGTCACATGCGGATTCAGGCGGAAGCGGCGAGACCTCGGTAGATCAGGTGCAGGCTGCTTCTTGCCTCATCACACCTTGGAAAGGGGACTGGGATCGGGACGTTCCCCAGCCCAGACGGTATCGGGCCGTACATCTTTCGGCTATCGTGCGCTGGCCGATTCAGACAGCGCGGGTCGCGGCACTATCGCCGACTCCCGCTGACTGAAGCCAGACCGGTTTGGCCCGGGCACCCGACGTGAACGCTGTGGTGGTGATGAAATCCCCACGCGCCGCGCTCCCGCGAGCACTACGGCCGCCGCGCGTCGCAGTGCTCGCTTCTCGCCGACAGGGTCTACCGCCGAAAGAGAGTGTCAGTAGGAGGCATTGGCTCCGTATTCGGCCTGGGCGCGCGTAAAGCCGTCGTACACCAGCTGATCGATCAGTCCGGACCGGGAGAACGAGGTGTAGTCGAGGTACTGCTTGGCGCTCTTTGCCGCCTGCTCGTTCCAGTCCACATTCAGGCTGTCCACTGCGAACGTAGCGTCTGCGGTGGAGAAGTCCTCGTACTCGAGCTGGTGGATCAGACCGCTGCGGGAGAAGGCAGAGTAGTCGAGGTACTGCTGGGCAGACTGGATGGCGTTGTGCTGGCTGGAGGTGTCCTGCTTGGCCGGGGAGAATTCGACCGCGTGTGTCGATACCCTGCGTGTCAGGGTGAGGTGAGTCCACCGGCTCGGAGCCAATCGGAGATGCAGGGCGAGAGACGGATCGCTATTTCATGACCAGGACAAGAGCCGCGGTCGCCGAAGGCCACAATGGGCGGATGGGTTCTCCAGGGCCGCGTGGTGACGAGCCGAAGCGGCGGCGTGCGTTCAGCGCAGCGGACAAGTTGGCGTATCTGCAGGCCTACGAGCAGGCGATCGAACACGGCGACGGTGGCGGGTATCTGCGCCGAGAAGGGCTGTATTCCTCGCAGATCAGCGAGTGGCGCAAGCAGCGCGACGCGGGGGTCCTCTCCGGTAAGAAACCGGGTGAGAAGGTCGGTAAACTGACCGCTGAGCAAGCCGAAATCGCACGTCTGACAGCGGAATTAGCGCGTGCCAACAAACGTCTCGTCACTACCGAGGCCGCCCTGGACATCATGGGAAAAGCACACGCTCTCTTGGAATCTCTCTCCGAGAGAGCGGATTCCGACGAGCAGCGCAGAAGGCGTTGACCACCGCGTACATGTCGTTGACCGATGCCGGAGCCGGTACTCGGCGTGCGGCGGTATTGACGGGACTGGTGCGTTCCACCGCGAACCGCCGCCGTAAGGCCGCCGCGGCACCGAGTTCGGGTGTACCGCAACCGGTTTCAGATCCGGTGAACAAGCTCTCCGAGTTCGAGCGACGCGCGATCCTGGAGAAACTGGGCAGTGCCGGGTTCGTCGATCTGGCGCCGTTGCAGGTCTTCGCCCAGCTCCTGGACGAGGGCACCTACCTGTGTTCGGTGTCCACGATGTATCGGGTGTTAGGGGAAAACAAGCAGGTCAAGGAGCGGCGCCGGTTGGCGCGGCATCCGGCCAAGGTGTGTCCGGAGTTGGTCGCCACCGCACCGAGGCAGGTGTATTCGTGGGACATCACCAAGCTCGCCGGCCCGGTCAAGGGACAGTATTTCGATGCCTACGTGATGATCGACATCTACTCCCGTTACATCGTCGGGGTCCATGTTCACAATCATGAATCCGGTGTTCTGGCAACGGAATTGATGAAAGAGATCTTCGGGGTCCACGGGATTCCGCAGGTAGTGCACGCCGATCGGGGCACGTCGATGACGTCCAAATCGGTCGCCGCTCTGCTCGCCGATCTCGAGGTCACCCGCTCGCATTCACGGCCACGGGTATCCAATGACAACCCCTTTTCGGAGGCGCTGTTCAAGACTCTGAAATACGGTCCAGAGTTCCCCGAACGTTTCCGATCACTCACCGAGGCACGACAATTCATGGATTCCTTCGCCGGGTGGTACAACCACCAACACCGCCACACCGGCATCGGTTTACACACCCCCGCCGACGTTCACTACGGGCTGGCCACCGACAAGGCCGCCGCCCGCCAAGCCGTGCTCGCCCAGGCCCGCGCCCGCCACCCACACCGCTTCGGCACCACCACGGCACCGAAGATCCTTGACCTACCCGAGACCGTCTGGATCAACCGACCAGCCGACGACGCCACCCAGGAGGCCGACACGACAGCCGCTTAACACCCGTTGGACTCATCCACCTTGAAAAATTCCGATACCGCGATATCCGGATGAGTGACGTCGGCCGCTGCCGGACCGCCGTTCCATGCGGGTGCAGCCAGGGCGAGAGCCAGTACCGGGGTGCCGACCAGCCACACCCATTTCTTCTGCTTCTTCGGCGCGTCCGCGGCCGGCAGGTAGCTGGGCTGTGGGGTGGGGAACGGCTCGACGCGGGTGGGTGTGTTCACGGGTGTCCATTCGTCAGGTGATGGGTGGAGCATCGTGCAGTGGTGCCATCTGCTGACGTCAGAGTGTTGTTAGCCGGTCAGGTGCGGTGAGTGCCGGTCAGGCACGGGATGTCGGTCGGATGGCAGTTCATGTCCCCTGAGCGTCTACGGGACCGCGTCGGCGCGGACTCGGCGCAACACACCGCTCGGCCGACCGGGCGGCCTGCGTATGTACTCAGAACCGAACGGCCGGTTGATCTTTCGCCGTGCGGCGCTGCCCGAACTGCGGAGCGCGCTGTGCGGCATGACCGGATACTTTCGTTAACCATAGTCAGCGCTTGGGGTGGGCACTCCCTGTGCAAACGCTCCAGCCGGGGAATGGCTGGGGCAGAGGGCGGCCGCGAAGCTAGAGTGGCCCTGGCGATATCAACCTTCCTGGGGGGAGCGAATAATGGTGGGTACGACCGGTTTTCTCGATGTGCCTGGTGCCCGTCTGCGCTACGAGGTTCGCGGCGACGGCCCGCCGCTGGTCCTGTTGCACGGCAACACGGGTGACGGCGACGTGTTCCAGTTCGTCGCCGCTGCGCTCGCGCAGCGCTACACGGTCATCACCTACGACGCGCGCGGCAACTCGCGCAGCGCACTGACCATCGACAACCCCGGCCCGCAACCGGTGCGCGAACGCGCGGACGACGCGCTCGCGATCATCGACGCGCTCACCGATGAGCCGCCGTGCGTGTTCGGCAATAGCGGCGGTGCTATCACCGCGCTCGACCTGCTCAGCCGGTATCCGGACCGGGTGCGCCTGGTCATCGCGCACGAGCCGCCGATGTTCACCGTCCTGCCCGACGCCGCCGACCACGCGGCCTTCTTCGCCGACGTCCACGCCACGTTTCTGCGCGAGGGCACCGACTCCGCGTTCCAGAAGTTCGGCGCGGGTACCGGCGTACCAGCACAGAACCGGTCGGCCGAGCCGACGCAACTGCCGCCCGCTATCGGCGAGATGCGCGCCCGCATGCACGCCAACCTGCCGTTCTTTCTTGGCAACGAAATGCTTGACGTGGTCGGCTACGGGCCGGACGTGCCCGCGCTCGCCACGTCGGCCGACCGATTGATCTTCGGCATCGGTGCGGACTCGCGTGCCTTCCGGCCCGCGCTGCCCGCCCTGGAGTTCGCGCCGACGATCAACGCTGAACTCGTCGAGTTTCCCGGTGACCACGCCGGCTACCTCGGCTCGGCCGAGCCGTTCGTGACCACACTGCTGAATGTTCTCGCGGCCCGCTCGATCACGCAGTAACGGATCAGCGGCTTGCGACAGAACGGCCCCACAGGTCAGAGAAGCGCGCGTTCAACTGAATTCGCGCTTCTCGGCAATTCAGTACGTTGGAATGAGCGGTGCTTGCCGGTTGTGCTGTCGCAGCGCTGAGTCGGGCGGCTCCCGGCCGGACCACCCTGACCGCCGGTAAACGCCGGACTCCTCTGCACGCGCCGCTGCTGCGTACCGACGGCCCGTATGCCGAGCTGACAGTACTGCCCGTGGCCGTCGGCTTCCGTGTCTCACTCGACGCCGACGTCCCATGACTTCTGTGCCAGTGCGGATGTTCTTGGCTCGCGGCCCGTTTCGCCACCAACTGACGGATCAGAGGCCCATGTCTTCCAACGTGCGGTATAGGCTCCGGCGTCGTGGACGTCTATCTACTGCGGCACATCCATCACGCGCGCCCGTCGGACGGTGCTCCGATTCGACACGTCGATAACGATGGGGACCTCATCTGGGACGAGGAGGGGGGAGACGACGTCAAACTCTTGGGGGCCTACTCAACCGAGCAACGCGCAAACGAACGAATTCGCAAAGCGCGGAACCTCCCGGGCTTCCGAGACGAACCTGACTGTTTTCACATCGACAGATGCGAAGTCGACAGGGACGAGTGGGCCTCGGGCTACTTCACATATCACTACTAGCCAACGCTGCTTCGGGAGATGGACGCACGCCACTTGGAAGTATGGGGCGTTGGGTCGGCGTGGGATGCGGAATGGAGGCGGAGATGCGGCCATCGCGTAGATCGTCCGGTGAGCCGTTCGAGATCGGGTCCGATGCACCCGATCGTGGGATCACGCTGAGGCTGGAGGCACTCGACGAAGCCTTCGGCTCGGTTCGGCCACCCGCGGCGATCGACTGCTGCGCGGACTGTGGGAAGACACAAGACTACGCACCTCTCCTCACACTCCCGCGTCACCAGCTGACCGGAATCGAACTGGGTAAGTACACCTTCCGTGCACTCAACACCGTCGGTTCCGCAGCTGATCTGCACTACTTGACCGGGCGGATTCTGCAACTGCTGCACAGCCATGACAGCCGCATGCCCGACATCGAAGTGTTCTACGACAAACTCCGCCGGGCGGGTTGGCAATCATGGCCACAGGCACAGGCCATCGCTGCCGTCTTCGATGCGCTCTGGCATGATCTGCTGACCCGCGACCCTTCGTACGAGTGCGCGGACACCCTGGTGTGCGCATTGGGTTTGGCCGAGGACACGATTGCGCCCCGGCTGTCGCGCTGGGCCAAACTCGACTGCAAGGTCGCAGCCCGCCGCCTGCACGGGTTCGTCACTCGGGACTGCCGACAGAAGGATGGACTTCTGGTCCCGCGCAACGCCTTCTGGAATCGATCATCACCGACCTACCGTGAACTGGTCACCTGACTGAACGAGGGACCAGCGCTGCGCGCGGTCACCGCGGCCTTCGACCGTAACGATGACCCCGACGTGCTCGAGGTCATCGCGGATATCCACGGACTCCTTGTGACGGTCGGCCACAGAATCGACGAGCCCAACAACATCACATAGTCGGCAGTTGCGTGCGTTCGAATGGCCGAGATGATCTCTGCCCGTTGATTTTCCGACAAGCAGTGTTGCCGGTTCGCTCAGCGCGCAACGCGGCAGAGGAGTGCATTGCCGGCCGCGCTACCGGCCATACCCCTGGGTGTGGACGGCGAGACCGTAGGAACCAGTCGGGGGTGCTGCCAGGAGTGAAACCATCCGCTGCGATACAGCCTTGACCGGCTCACTGTGGGTGGTTGTGTCGTGCGCCGCCTTGTCGGTCCACAGCTGCGTGACCCACAGGGCATCTGGCTCGTCGAGCGACGCATTGATGCTGTAGGAGATCAGTCCGTTTGTCTCCCCGCCAGCCCGGACCGCCTCGTTGATCAGCTCGATGACAATGTCACGCTGCCCCGGCTGCACCGAGATACGTGCATAGACGCTGAACATGTCGGTATCGGCCACTGGATTCCCCTCCGCCTGCTGTCGATCTTCCAATAGATCACTCTAATGCGCTGACGCGCAGTGACTTCGAGGCAATCAGCGACCGCCCAAGCCGTTGCCCGCCGTCATCGTGGCCGATACAGACAGCGCGCAACGCGGCAATGTAGTGCGTTCTAAACGGCCGGTATTCGGTCAGAATCCGTCGAGGCCGAGGACTTTCGCACGGTACACGAGCGCGTCCATCGCCCAGTGAATGCCTGGTCTCGCCTCTGTCCCCCGCAGCGTCAAGCACCCGCCTTTACCGCCCGATCCGACGACCTTCTTGCAGCGAGTGCGGAACGACGCCCGCTGGCGATCATCAGCTTTGTCGCTGTCGATCGGTCTGCACGCGATCATCGGGGCCGGCGTGTCAGGCCGAGCTCCGCATCGAGGTAGGCGAGGGTCGGGTCATCGGTTTGAGCTTCTGCGGTGAAGGTCAGGTCTCGTGGGTCGGCCACGTCGAACACGTCACGCAGGGTAGCGACCGTACGTGGCACGAGTCCGCGCAGCCTGAAATCGCTCCAGGTTCGTACAGGTTCGGAGTTCCACATCGGGTATTCCTCGCCCACGCCTTCGATCGGTTCCCATTCCCAGCCGAGTTCGCCCATCTGCTGCCGCAACTGGGTGCGATCGCGGTGTGTGGCGGGTCCCACCAGAGTGACATTGTGGATGCGGAACTGGTTGGCGAACTCGACGGTGGTGTATTCGGGATCGGTGTTGGGACCGTGCAAACTCAGGAT
Source organism: Nocardia sp. NBC_01327 (assembly GCF_035958815.1). Classification (NCBI taxonomy): domain Bacteria; kingdom Bacillati; phylum Actinomycetota; class Actinomycetes; order Mycobacteriales; family Nocardiaceae; genus Nocardia; species Nocardia sp. NBC_01327. The sequence continues at coordinate 4,108,323 of NZ_CP108383.1, forward strand.
CCCGCCATACGGCAAGGTGTTGATCGCCCATTCCAGCCGTTCGGCGAAATCGTCCCAGCTCGTGGGGGTTTGGCCAGCATTGCGGTGTGTTGGGCGATCCGGAGCCACCGCGGTCAGTTTCTGGGATAGGCAATGCAGGGCATCCTCGGGTCCGGCGAAGTTCGAGACGCTGTAGCGCAATCGTTGTGGGCAGGCGCCCCAGCCGTCGCGGAAGATCTCCACAAGAGCGGCAGCCACCTCCTCACGAAACCTGTCGGCAACCGTCCACGCCGTCGAGACCTGGCACACCGCCGTGTCGCCCGGGTCCTCGAAGACCGAGGACGGCCCCCACATCGGTCGGTGATCTGCACGAATCACCTCCCCGGTAGTCAGAATCAACGTCCCGACATTGGTCGTGCGATGTGTCCGGAGGATATCGACCAACCGCTGCCTAGCTTCCGGCTCGTCCGGCAACGCAACCATGACCTCGACACCGCCGGTGTCGCAGAACAACACTCGATAGCCGGTCTCGACATCGCGGATCTGGAGCAGTGCACCCTCGTGCTCGCCTGGAGGGTACGGATACAGATACTGCGGCAATTCCTCGAGCAACTGCACCCAATTGTGGTCGACCACGTTTCCCCATCACTATTCCTGGACCGAAACTCGTTCCAGGACAACATAACGACGCCCACCGACATCGCAGCCTTACGCTCATCGGCAAGAGCGTACGTCTGGTCGGCTCCAGATCCCCTCCGCCCCTAACGCTTACGAGGAGCCACGCTGGCCGACTCGGTCAGCGGCACACACCAGTCCAGGATGTCGCTGCGCGCTCCGTCGATAGAGGGTTCCTGTCCTACACTGCCACTTGAATAGCCGACCCACTCTAAGATCATCCGGTGAAGCTCGGGGGAACCACCTGGCAAGACCTGTCGTTGTCGACGAGACTCGCGCTGCGAGTCTGTGGCGCTGCGGTTATCGCCGTCATCACGGGTTCGATCGCCTTTGCAGCAATTCCGGATTCCAGGGTACGTATGGCAGATGCCCGGGTAGGCGAGTGCATCGACATCGCGGATAAGCTTGTCGTACCGTGTTCGGACTCTCGCACCTTGTACCAGGTCACCGCCGTACTCGGCCCAGGTCAGGATTCGAAATGCCCAGCGCTGGACACCATTGCCCTCGGTAAGGTTGCGTCGTTCGAGGAAACCGATAACAAGACTCTGTGTTTGGCAATGGTCATCCGCTAGGCCGTCGTCGCTTCCCGCTGGGCCAGCACGTACGGCTGTGCCATCACGCTGTAATCGACTGCCGCACACCGTCAGCGGGCCCGCTGCCAGCCGAGATGATCGTTGCCCACCCACCTTCGGGTCTGCCGCGTGATAGTTTCGGTACCGCACGGTAATCGGTGCGGGTTCAAGCGGTCATCAGGAAGCGCTGTCGGCCAGCCAGTTTGGACGGCCGACCAACGCCCGGGTCGCGTCATGTCAGTACGTATCTTTTGCGGTCTGCGCCCGCGAACGAAGGCCAGTTGATCTTGGGGCTGAGGCGATCACGATCTGGCGATAACATCGCCGAAGTGATGTGAGATCGAGGATTGGTGTCGGATGGACCGGAGTCGGAAAGACAGCGATACGGCGTCCGCCGTAGATGCTGTATGGGAATGGTTTTCCGCAGCGTTGGCCTGGTCGCTGTTCACGCTGCCAGAGCAAGGCATTCGTATCTTGTCGACAGACTGCGGATATGTACAGTTCTTGCGTACTCGCACCATCTTGCAGTGCGAGGTTTCGTCCAACCACATGCTGGGCGTGCAACGGATTTCTGCCGATGGCGAGGCTCTGCTCGCCGCTGACGGCTGGGAGTTGCCCGGGGCCGACAGCAACTGGGTCCTGGAAATCCGGAGTCCTGGCGAGTACACGATCTACGAACACACTGCCGCTTCTATCGTGTCGGCCTTGCGTGACGTCCTCGAGCTGTCACTCCCTTTCGAGTTGGAGACCAAGGGATGGATCACCGACTGGTGGGACACAACCGACCCGGAATATCGATACGCGATCAGAGGTGTCGGACTGCTGTCTGGTTTCTGGCCGAGCGATCGCTCCGCTTCCGAGCTCCTTCGATTCGTCGAGGCAGGATGGGCGGAGCTGGCTGAGAGTAAACGACCTGGGACGTACTGGCGTATCGCCGAGGGCGGTGTGCGGTACCCGGTTGATCGCTAGCACAAGATTGAGCACAGACCGCCTATCGACGTCGTCCCGGTCCTAACCCAGCCTCGCCCTCAATTCGGCAGTACGGTGCGTTCCGCCGGCCTCGGATGAGCACGGCCAGTTGATCTTCCGCGAGCGCGCGGTGGCCGGTTCGATCAGCTCGGTCAGCGGCATGAGCGCGTGTCGAGTGCATCGTTGCGACTTCCCGATCATGGTGCCGCAGAATGACTTCGTGGACGCTGTAGAGATCGCTCAGGCCCTGGATGAGGTATTCGATCAGGGCATCGTGTACCACGGCTTCGCTGACTACATGCGTGACTACGACATCTTCATCTACGCGACTGCTGATCCCCGGACCGGTATCAAGCCGGAGTATCTGCGGTACCGCTTCAAATACTGTGTTCGTGCCACAGCGACGACAGCATTGCCAGTTGAGGTCTGGGCGCGCTCACTCGACGATCGACTCACAAACTATGAAACTGGTGGTGACATGGACGGGTACGTCTGGGGAGTCTGCTGGCAAGAGCTGTATCCGGGCGCGAAACTCCAACTCGATTCTGACGAGGCCCAGGCCTGGTCGGCGCACCTCGACCGCCCCTTCTACGAGGCGAAGATCGAGACCAACGGTCACAATCTTTCGCTGATCTTTGCCGACCTCGAGGTCGAGCCCGTCGAGGCGGGAGTGACACCGTTCGTGATACCGCGTGAAGGTGGTCCGGATTTCAAGTTCCCAATTCCGTAGCACAGCGTCGCCCGACGCTGGCTTCTGCGAGTTCACGCCCCGCATGGATTCGTACGAAAATCGGCATTATGGTGCGTCAACGGAGCCGGGTTGGTCTCTGTCCGTTGATCTTCCTGCAAGCCGCGTGGCCGGTTCGAACCGCGCGCCACGCGGCAAAGAGGACGTTCCTTCCGACCGTGGGGCCGGAGGTCCTGCAAGTATCGCGTCGGCGATCACAGGGGAAGGTCACCCACGATGCGTGCACCGCTGTCGAAGGTGAGAGTCAGTACCTCATCCTTCGTCTGTGCACTGGCTAGTCGGCATCGCAACAAACCTAGGACTGGGCCTGCCGTGCGGGGGTCGTCCTCGGTTCGGACAGCCCATTCCTTGCCCTCGGCGTCGATGAATTGGAAATCGTTGAGATCCAGATGGGGATCGCCTGCAGCGCGCGGGACCGGGTCGAAGAGAACGATGCGCACCCAGCCGCTCCAGACCCATACCTGCTCAACTTCTAGGCCGGACAATCCCGCGTACCAATCTGCAACCACGATCGGCAGCGTACTGGCGACCAGTACTTTCCGTGGGCCGAGATGCTCTCGATTCGTTGACCTTCGGCGGCAGGCGGTCAGGCCTATGTCGGTCCGCCCGCGTCGCGGCAATACAGGATGCGCGCGAACTCGGGCAGCGAGCGCCTCGGACAATGGCCAGAACCTTGTCGTCACGTGAGGCTCCCCCCGATCGGTGGACACCTGATTAGCAGGACGACAAGTCCTGTTGAAAGGATGTCCCTATGCCTCCTCGCAAGCGTCGGTCGTTCACGACCGAGTACAAAGTCGAGGCCGCGCACCGGGTAATCGACACCGGGCGCACGATCGCCGAAGTCGCCCGCGAGCTCGGAGTGGGTGAGCCAGTGCTGGGCGGCTGGGTCAAAGACGAACGCCGCCGCCTGGCGGCCGCCGAGGTCCATGGCGAGGCGCCGTTGAGCCCTGCTGAGCGAGCCGAGTTGCTCGCTTTGCGCAGGCGAGTCTCGGAGCAGGACAAGGACATTGCGTTCCTGAAAAAAGCTTCGGCGTACTTCGCGGCGATGCAGCAGAACCGGCCCGGTTCGAGCTGATGGCCGCGGAGTGCGCCGCCCCGCAGATCACCGGCGCTCGGACCGATATCACCCGCATGGCACGCCTGTTGAGCGTATCGACCTCGGGTTTCTATGCCTGGTGCCAACGCGCGGCGGCCACCGTCCTGACTGATCGGCAGCAACGCCGCGCTGATCTGACGGTGAAAATCCAAGTCGTTCACACCGATTCCGACGGCACCTATGGTGCGCCGCGCATCACCGCTGAGCTGCGTGAGCAGGGTGATCGGGTGTCGGAGAAGACGGTCGCGGCGATCATGGCCGAGATCGGATTGGCCGGGATCAGCCCGCGCACCTTCAAAATCCGCACCACCATCACCGATCCCGCCGCGTCGTTCCCGCCGGATCTGGTGGATCGCGACTTCGACCGGGGCCGCCTCGATGCGGTGTGGACCTCGGATATCACGTATCTGACCTGCGGTGAAGGCGACATGTACTTGTGCGCGATCCGCGATGAGCACTCCAGAAAGGTGCTCGGCTGGACAGTGGCCGAGCACATGCGCACCGAAATGGTCACCGACGCTGTCGAATTGGCTGTCGCCACTCGCGGCGGTTCGTGTGCGGGCACGATTCTTCACTCGGACAGGGGCGCCCAATACACGGCGGGCGCCATGGCCGCCGTTTGCTCGCGTCACGGGCTGCGCAGGTCGATGGGTGCGACCGGAATATGCTGGGACAACGCCGGCGCGGAGAGCCTGTGGTCGACGTTCAAGCACGAGTACTACTACCGGCACACTTTCACCACGAAGTCGGAACTCGTTGCTGCAGTTGACAAATGGATGAATCGGTACAACACTCGGCGACGCCATTCCGCGATCGGAATGCTCAGCCCCGACCGCTATGAGCGGTCACTCCACGCGGCCGATTCCTCGGCCGCATAGAACCCCCGTCCACCATTTGGGGGGAACCTCAACGTGCCACGCGAGCGCGAACCTGCTCGGAGAGCCGTCCAGGCTCAGGCCAAGGCTCGGCGGGCATCCGCGTAGGCAGCCGTCCCGATCGTTGTGTAGTCCATCGCGTAGCTCCACATCGCGAACAGCTGTTGATCCTCGCGTTCATATGTTTTCCCGAAGCCGTTGTCCAGGACCTCATTCCAGCCCAAGCCTTGGCCGTAGTGAGCAAATAGGCAGGCGTTGCGTTCTGCGGCCGCGGCTTCGGACTCGGCAGGCGTCTGAAAGATCACCTCATGCAGCTCCGCGTACCAGTACGTCAGGAGGATCCGACCGGCAGGGACCCGAAGGCAGAGAACGAACGAGTCCGGGGGACCTCGGCTTCTTCGGTCCACCACTCGAAATCGCCGGGGTCGGTCAGTTCGTCAGGTGTAGTTAATAGATCGATCAGGCGTAGCTCATGCGTCACGGCGAAACGCACCCCCCGGCTCTATGTTTCGCTCCGGAATGTCGCCTGGTAGCCGAGTCGAGCCGGTACTCGTCGAAGGTAGTGCGGGATCTGCGCTACGACGGCGATCTCACCATCGCCATTCAGGGCCGTCGCTTCTCGTACGCGAAGGTGGTGTTCCGCGCACCCGTAGGGTTCCGGGTACTGAACGAAACAGACGTCACCGAATACTGGAATACCTACAGCCAACCTCACGGCTGGTTGTGGGAAGTCCTTCGAGGTGGCTGGCTCGAGATGGAGCGTCAGCGCCCTAGGTTTTGGCGGGGTGAGCAGGCTGGTCTTCGCGAATACTTCCTCGTGGACGAAGACTGCATCAATGTGCTCGCCTGGGAACCGCCTGAAATCATCGATCTCGGAACAGACCCCACGAGGGCCATGGATTAGTACAGAGCCGAATCCGCGGGCCTCGAATCGGCCTGGCCCGTTGATATTCCGCTACGCCGCTGGCCAGTTCGATCAGCGAGGTACACGGCGTGAGCGGATATCGCTATTGGCCGTTCCGATCCAGTACGGAGGTCTATCTGCAGCACCGGCCGCAGACGGGATAGACAGAGCGCATCTAAGATCTGCTCCATGACGTCACGAAGGTCGTATGCCTCGTAGGTCCCCGCGCGTGGTACGCGCCACCCTGACTGGTCGTTCAGGTTGCCCCTCAGTGAGCACGTTGCTGATCAGCGCCTGCCCCGGACCACCGATTTGCAGTGCCGTACATGCGTACCTCTTTGTTGATGGCGTCGACTTCATCACCCGCAGCAACAGCGGCGCGGTCGGCGGCCACCTGAGCCAGCTACTCAGGCCGGGAGGACCGCTCTATCCGACTGGGCAAGCCCGGACCGTACAGGTAACTGAGCAGGATGAAGCGTCCAGCGGCTCCTCGGGAGTCGAGGTCCGGGTCAAACTCCGAGGCCAGACTGTCATCTGGAGCGATCTGATGTACCCCGGCGCCGACGACCGGGTAGTTGAGGAAGTTCGCTTCGACCTGAGCCAGTACCTAGCTGAGATCGAGCGAGGCTACTGGCAGAGCCTGCGGCAATCAGATGCGGCTTCCGGTCCGCTTCACGTGGACCGCGGGTGACGACCTGCCCGTCCACGGCACGGTCGATTCGCCGTCGCGCTTCGGTGTAGGCCGCGGCTACATCATCGGCTGCCGCTGCCACGGCAATTTCCAAGGCCGCACACCGGCCTGGCAAGATCGTTCGGAGCCGGAGCGAATGTGTTTGTCCGGTGGGGAGATTCGATGGGTGGGAGCTCAATGATGCGATTTGTTCTTGCGTTGGTCGGTGCTGCGGCTACGGTCGCCGCCGTGACCAGTTGCGGCACCACAACCTCGGGGACGGCCAGCCCTGCGCCTACCAGTGTGACGACCAGTTCGCCCACAACGACCGCTGATCGCGCGGCGGGCCTGGGGCCGGCGTCCAAGACTGCCTGTTCTACTTTTCTGGCCGAAAGCCAGTCCGACAAAGAGGATCTGCTGCGTCAGATCGCCGGCGAGAACCCCGGCTGGCACAGCTCGAGTGTTGGCGAACTGGGCGTCACCTGGGCGGAAATGAATTGCAAGGACAAAGGAACCCAGGCAATCGGGGTCGCCTTGGACGTCAATCCCTCGACCGAAGTGCATGCCACCAACGTCGCGGACATGACCTGTCACGACTTCCTGGCCAAAGACACAGACGACGACACCGGCATCGCGCTCATGCAGGAGCTGTCGAAGGAGAAACCTGGCATCGGCGCCGTCGGCCCGTTCGGCACGCTGGTCATGGTCCGCATCGAATGCAAGAAGCCCGGCGCGGACAACAAACCCTTGTCCGCAGTAGCCAAATAGGCGTCCCAGTCGTCGCCGACACGTCGCGGAGTCGGTGTGGTCGCTTTCCAGCCTCGTCTCGACCGACCTCATCGACAATGGTGGTAGCACCGGGTGTCGAGCACAGTCTCCTTGGAGTGGTCAGCGCCGTGACCGTCGATGATGGGCACATGTCCCGTCGACACCGTCACGGCCGCCGCCATTGCCCTCCACAAGACGCTGCGCGCGAAATACGGCACGTGCCATCGTTGATCCGCGAAAACTGCTACACCGGAAGGACATTCGTGAAGTCCCCGGCGCGTTGGGCCTTGTTCGGTTTGGGAGTGCCGGTGCTGGTCGCCGTCGCCGTGGCGGTCGGTCTGCTCATCAGCGGGGTCCACGATCTGACGCACACTGCTACCTGTGGCGGCGCTGTGATGGCTCCGATCGATGGATGCGAGGTGCTGCACGGCCACGTTCGCGGCGATCACGACGTGCACCTCTACTGGCCAGGCGGGCTGATGAAGGGGATGTCTCACAGCGTCCCCGGGGACCTGCAGAGCCAGGCGCAGATGCAGAGCCATGCTCGCAGCGATGGGCGCGTCGAGGTTTTCACCGGGTCCGCGATACTCGTCGCCCTCGCTTATGTGCCGGTTCGATGGACCATCCGTCGGTGGCGGCGACCGCATTCAAGGGGGAATCGCGGTCTCTGATCGTGCGCGCGGGATCCGGAGAATCCCGGCAGAATCGATCGGCAGCCGAGGAGATACGCCCGGCCCAATGATGACGATTCTGTCGAGCACCCGATAGTGGAATTGATCGCCGGAATGGGCGGGATCGGCAACCCGAATCCGCTGTGCCGCTGATTGTCCGGACGAATCAGCAGTACCGCAAGCAGGGAGAAGTTAGGGCATGTTCCTGATTGCGGGCCTGCTCAGATCTTCCTAGGGTCGAGGGCATGTCGATTCGGATGAAACAGCTCGTAGTTGTCGCAGCCATTGCGATCGGGTTTGTCGCACCAGCGGGTTCGGCTGTGGCGCAACCGGTTTCCATCGACTCGGTGTCCGCGCCGGTACCTGTGGCGGGGTCCTCATCGGCGGATGTGTTCTGTGCCGTCATCCAGTTTCTGAAGGGTGGCTGGGCGGGCCGGGCGACCGACTGCTCGTTCTGACGGCATAGGTTTTCCGCTTAACCGACGGGGTGGTAACCGCCGGAGCCGGCGCCCTGCAGCAAGCTCTGGCCCGAGCCGGAATTGCCGATGGTGTTCCACAGGTTGGACCACACGCTGCCGGGTCCGATGAGGGCCTGCACCGAGCCGGTGGTCAGCAGGTTGTTGCCGAGTGCCGAACCGGAGTCGGCGGCGATCGTTTCGGCCGCTTCCGGCGAAGCGCCTGGTGCGGCCTGCGCAATGCCCGTCGCGAGCAGGAGTGGGACGGCGATCGCGGCGGCCGTGAGGACGATCCGGTGTTTCATCAGGGCGTGCCTTTCTGTTGGGGTGCCGATACTACGAAGTCCCCCAACATATGAAACGCCCATATTTCCTTTGGCCGTGCTTGCGGGGTCGCCGAGTATCGGGTGTGGTTCCCGGCGAGTAGTCGGAACGAAAGGTTCGCTCCGAAGGAGTCGATTCGATACTGGCACAGTAACTTTCACGGCAACGGGCAAAGTTCGGCATATGCCGCATCGGTAATCCGCTTCCGGCTCGCGCGGTGTCAGTTGCGGGCACACTATGACCCGTGAACGCACGTCACCGCTTGGATCTGCGGTCTGCGCGCATATCGAGTGGCGGGGATATAGCCGGTTGGCCCGCGGTCGACATCCGCAGGCTCCGACGCCGCGATCGCATGTGGTGCGGTGTGCCGGTCGTGAAGGTGATTCGGTCGATCGTGACGCCCGGCGTGGAGGAGGTCCGGGCTTGGCTCGCGGACTGGGCCGTCGCCTACCCGGACGATCCCTGGGTGCGGTTGCTGTGTGTCGAGCGCGGGCGCACCGGCCGTCCGGCGCCGGGGCGAGAGGCCGCGTTCCTGCTGGCGCTTGTCGCGGGCTCGGAGGAAAGCTGTCCGCCGGACGACGCGCTGGATCCCGCCGGACTCGACTTGGGCGGGTTGCCATTCCGGCTCACCCTGGGCCGGGACTGGGCGCAGTTCAGTCATTCGCACGCACCGGGTGACGGTTTCGCGGCATGGTATTTCCTCGGAATGCTGCTCGCGCCCGGCGATCGGCAAGGCATTCGCTCCGGTCAGATGACCGGCGCGCCACTGGCCCGCGGACTGCTGCGGGTATTCGGCCCGCCCGGATCGCGACTGCCGCACGCGATCGCGATCCAGCGAGAACTCAGGCACCTGCGAGCCTCCAGCGCCCGGCCTGCGGTCGAACGCGCCGCCCGCTCGCCTTCCTTCGCGGTGGTGACTGCGGTCAGTTCCGATTCGTTCACCCAGCGGGTCCGCGTGTTTCGAGCGGCGCGTGGCTCGGCGGCGTCGGTGATGTCGATCATGACGATGCGGGCGCTGCTGCTGTGCCGCCATCACGGGCTCACCGTGGACGGCTCGGTCGCGTTCATGGTCGACCTGCGGCGATATCTGCTGGCCGACGCGTCGGTCGACGGCAATTTCAGCTGGTCGAAGTCGGTCCCGGTCCCGGATTCGGACACGCCGACCCAGCTGAGCGCCCGAATCGGCGGCATCCTCGACAGCGGGCTGCCCCTGCTGATCTTCGGTGATGCCTTGCGGCACTACACAATTCTGCGTCCCGGCCGGTCACCGGCGAGGCAGCACGGAGACCGCACCGTCCGCTTGATGATCTCGTACGCGACCAAGTGGGCAAACGCGCCACAGCCCGCCGGCTCGGCGTCACCGCGGATCACCGTGTCGATCGCACCGCCGGGCCCGAACTTCGTGGGCTTCAACGTGGTCGAAGCCTATGGGTGCATCCACGTATCGATGAACTGGTGCACGGCGACCCTCGACAGGGCGGTCGCCGAGCGGATCGCTGCCGAATTCGTCGCCGAACCGGGCGCCGGACCGATCGACGAATCGATCTGGGAGCGCTGACGGGCCGGGTGAACCGATCCGGCGGCGACATCGCAGTCCCGCCGTTTCCGGCGCACGTCTGTCATCCATCCGGCTCGGCGGCAGGATGGATGACAGAGTTACGCAGTAGTCAAGTGCTGCAAACTGATTCAGCCGTGTGATGAGCCTCCCGATGAGCCGGTCTTGAATCCGTTCGCCGAACCGCTGGGGAGGCGGAGATTGGCGTCGGGTACGCCGGTGCCGTCGGCATCGAGGGTGACCTTCGGTGCGTAGGCGCTCTGGCCCGGGGCGGCCTGGAGGGTGGTGACGTATTTCCACAGGCCGTCGGCGGCCGCGGCGCCGCCGAGGGCCAGGGTGCCGAGCACGCCGCCGGCGGCAGCGAAGGCGCCGATCGCGGCGGGCACGGTGGCCAGGCATGCCGGGCCGACGACCAGGCAGGAGCCGAGGCCGACCACACCTCCGACGACCGCGCCCAGGAGCAGGCCGACTACGGTGCCGACGGCCGGTCCGGTGAGCATTCGGCTGGAGAACTCGTTCATGGCCAGTTGGTTCTCCATGGGTGATGCCACCGGCTGCAGGTCGGTGCCCGGCCGCAGCGTCAGGGTGTGGCCGTCGTCGGTGATCTGCTGCTGAATCGAATGCAGTGCGCCGTCGAGCTGATAGGTCATCGGTACGCTGACCCGCTGCTCGCCGCCCGCGTCTCGCACCAGTACCGATTGCGCATCCGGTGCGAGTGCGAAGGTTGCTTCGTCGAGCGTTGTCACGACGGCATTGTCGCGAATCGTGGCGTGGTAGCCGAGTGTCGTGTCCGGTTCCGCGCTTGCCGGGGTGGCGGCAACCGTTATCGCACCCGCCGCCACTGCGGCGGCGAAAGCTGTTGTGCGAAGGTTCATAACGATGCTCCTACGGCTCAGTTCGGGGCGTCGGTCGCGGCAGCATCTGGAATGCCGGGCTTGCCCTGCAGATTCGGTGCGTACCTACTGTGTCCCGGTGCGGTGTTGAGCGTGGTGACGTAGTCGAACAGGGCCGCGGCAGCTACCGGGCCACCGGCAACGACGAGCCCGGCCAATCCGCCCACGCCGCCGACCAAGGCCATGATCGGCAGTACGGCGACAACGCAGCCCAGACTCAGGACCACACAGGACGCACCGGCGAGCACTACCCCGACACCGACGCCGATCACCGCGCCGATGGCCGTGCCGACCAGGCTGCCGAGTGAGGTTCCGATACTGACCGCATTGATCAGGTCGTTCATGGCCAGCTGGTTTTCCAGCGGCGCCGCAACGGGTTTCAGGGCGGATCGGTCGAGTCCGCCCAGATCCGGGGTGAGTCGCAGGGTACGTCCCGCATCGGTGATCTGTGAGTGGAGGGGCAGCCCCTGACCGTCCAGGGTGAGGGCCAGCGGTAGTGCGTCGAGGACCTGGCCGGAGATATCGCGGACGGTGACCGAGCGCTGATCGTCGGCGAGCGCGAACACGCCGTTGTCGAGCGTGGCCACGACCGAGGTGTTGTCGAGGGTTGCGTGATAACTGACCGCGGGCGCGGTTGTACCGGGATCGGCCACCGCGGTGGCGGTGCCGACCACGCTCGCGGTCAGCACGGCCGCGGTGTACGAGGCGAGACGGATATTCATATGTTTCCTCATCAGGATGGTGCCGGTCGTGATCTCGGCCATATCCGAGCCGTCGAAGTTCCGGTTGCTCGCACGTAGCAGGTAGGCTCGAATCGATGCCGGAGAGCGCCGGCGGAGGCGAGATTTATTGCCCGCGTGCGATATTCGACTGCGCGAAGCGGCGAGGCGCCGGTCTTGCAGATTTTCGGTATGCCGAATAAGACCTGCGATGCCAGAATCGGTATGCAGGCAGTGTTCACCGGCCCGCCGAGTTCGAAAAGTTTCGGCGGGTTCGGGTTTCAGTGATTCAATTGGTCAGAAGTGCACGGTGTCAGGGGTGGGCCGATGTCACCTCCTCCTGATCGGTCGCGGTGACGCGAACGGTGGTGGACAGGCCTGGATCGGTACTGCTGTGCCCGGCGCGGATCAGGTATGGGCCTGGACGCGTGGACCATCGGCCCCGCGTCTCGTCCCATATCTGGAAAATTCGCTCGGCCAGCGGGATGTCGACCTCCACGGTCTCGCCGGGGTCGGCAGTGGCCGTGGCGAATCCCGCCAGCCGGCACGCCGGACGCGAATCGTCGGCGTCGACCGGCCCGGCATAGATCTGGACGATTTCGCGCCCGGGGCGGGAGCCGCTGTTGCGGAGGGTGACCCGAACCTCGCGCGCTGTCGCCACGATGTTCTCGTAGTGCCAATCGGTATAGCCGAGGCCGTGCCCGAACGGGTACGCCGGCCGCACGTCGAGGCGCTGCCAGGCGGGATATCCGATGAAAATGCCTTCGTCGTAAGGCAATACACCGTCGGTGGGGGTGACCAGGGATACCGGTGCGTCTGCCAGGCGAACGGGCCAGGTGGTGGGCAGCCGGCCGCCGGGCTCTGCGCGTCCGAGTAGGACATCGGCGAGTGCGGCGCCGCCCTCCTGTCCAGGGAACCAGCTGACCAGGATCGCGGATACTTCTTCACGCCAAGGCATTTCGACCGGCGACCCGGAGTTCACCACGACCACGGTGCGTGGATTCGCGGCGGCGACCCGCGCGATCAGCTCGTCCTGACGGCCGGGCAATCGCAGATTCTCCCGGTCGGAACCCTCACTCTCCTGCGCGGTCGTGGTAGCGACCACCACCACGGCCACCTCGGCGGCGGCCGCGGCCGTTACCGCCTCGGCGATCAGGGTGTCGTCGTCGAGCCGCGGTTCCTGAACGGCCAGCGTGAAACTCACCCCCTGGATCGGTCCGAGCGCCGCTTTGGGCGTGGCATTGAGCAGGCTGATCGTGACCGGGCGACCAGCCTCCAGCTCCGCCGAGCCGTGCGGGGTCGGCGGAGCGGTCAGCGCCTCGAAAGGATCGGCGTGCTCGGGGGTTTCCTGCATGCCGTCGAAGAGCACCCGGTCGCCGACCGTGAGCCGGAAGCGGCCGAGGCCGCCGATGCCGAACACGTGCGGCCCGGTCTCCTGCGGGGTGAAGGTGCCGGTGAATTCCACCGAGGCCAGGGCATGGAAGTCCGCCTCTGCGGGCAGGGCGGTATCGGTCCACCGCACCCGTGCGAGCGTCAGCGGTTGCTCGGCGAGCACCGCGCCGTCCTCCGCACGCAGGACCGCGTGCAGATCGAAACCTGTTGCCGCCAAGTCGAATCCCTCGTTGGGATCCGCCCCGACGGCATAGGTGAGTGCCACATTTGTGGGCAGGGCGGCCCACAGCCCCTCCAATGGGGACACGATACGGGCGGGGAAGACGGTGGCGGAGCCGCCGCCCAGCACCCGCGCATCACGTGCCGCCCGCCCGATCAGGGCGATACTGCCGACGGCCTCCGGATCCAGCGGCAGCACCCGGTCCTGGTTGCGAAGCAATACCATTGCGCGCGCGGCGATCTCGTGCGCCGTCGCGATTCCATCGGGCGGAACCGGTCGCGCCGACTCGGGCACCGCCGGCGCGACATCGGCGAGCAGTCCCAGGCGAGCCGCCAGCAGCAGCACTCGTCGCACGGCATCGTCGACGGTCGATTCGGCGACCTCACCCGCCCGCACCGCGGCAGCCAGTGCCGGCCCGAAGATCGTGAGCGGACCCGGCATGGCGATATCGAGCCCACCCTCGATGGCGCGCACGGTATCGCGGGCGGCGAGCCAGTCCGAGACGACCGCACCGTCGTATCCCCATTCCCGTCGCAGCACCTGGACCTGTAGGTGGTGATGCTCGGTCATGGTGGTGCCGTTGACCGAGTTGTACGCCGACATCAGCGCCCACGGCCGGGCGGTGGCGATGATCTCCTCGAACGGCGCGAGATACAACTCCCGCAGTGCGCGCGGCCCGACCTGGTTGTTCACTGTGAACCGCTGCGTCTCAGCGTCATTGGCGACAAAATGCTTGATGGTGGCGGCGACCCCCTGCTCCTGCACCCCGTTCACATACCCGGCGCCGATCCGCGCGGTCAGCAGCGGATCTTCGGAGTAGGCCTCGAAATGCCTGCCGCCCAGGGGCGATCGGTGCAGATTGACGGTCGGTGCGAGCAGGACGTGCACGCCCTTGCGGTGCGCCTCCTGCGCCAGCACCTGCCCGGCCCGGTGCGCGAGTTCGGGATCCCAGGTGGCGGCCAGAGCGGTAGGGCTCGGCAGGGTCAGCGAGGGATCGTCCGCACCCCAGCCGACACCGCGCACCCCGACCGGACCGTCCGACATGACCAGTGACCGCAGCCCGATCTTCGGCAGAGCGGGCAGGGACCACAGATCCTGTCCCGACAGCAATACCGTCTTGTCCTCCAGATCCAATGCGGCAAGCAGTGATTCGATGATCGGTGCGTATTCCGCGCCCCGCTGTTCGGTGATGGGTGGGATGAAATTTGGATGTCTGGACATGGAATCCTCACTGGGCGGCGGATGCGGCCGCGGCGCGGGCGGCGGCCAATTCGGTTCGGAGTGCGGCTGATTCGCGGTGATAGGGGCGGTACATGAGGGTGATGAACAGACCGTTGCCGACATTGACGGCGACAATCAGCCACAGGAATGCCGCTTGCAGGCCGACCGAGTCACCGAAATATCCCAGCGCCAGCGTGCTCAGTGCCCAGCCCGCGGACTCCGCGCCGAGCATCAGCGCGAAGGCGGCACTGCGCAGTTCGGGCCGGGTCACCGCCATCAGAATGGGGCGGGTGCTGCCGGGGCCGAAGCCCTGCAGCAGACCCAGAATCGAGAACACCACGGCGTAGTGCCACAGCCCCGGCCAGGCGACCTGCGAGGCCAGCGCCGCCGCACCCGCCCAGCCGAGCACCGCGGCCTGCCACACCGCCAGGCGCCCGGCGCCGGGAAAGCGTTGTCCGGCACGGTCTCCGGCATATCCGCCCGCCACAGTTCCCAGGACGTAGGTCAGCATGGCGAACGGGGCTACCAGAGCCGCCTGCGCGGTGCTGAAATCGCGGACGCTGACCAGATAGACGGTGCCGAAACTGAGGAAGGCCAACTGGGTGGCCGTCAGGCGCTGCACCATCATCAGCCGCAGGGTGTGACTGCCGAAGGCCGCGGTCAGCTGGGCCCGTCCCGGTGTGCTCTTGCCCAGCGGCGGTGCGGCATCGCTGGCGCCGACGCCCGGATCGACGAAATAGCGCCAAACCAGCAGCCCGAACAGCACGGTGATGACTCCGCAGGCGAAGAAGCCGTAGCGCCAGCCCTCCGGTATCCGCGACAACTGGCCGAGCAGCGGGCCGATCACCGCGCCCAGCACCGCGAATCCGGCATAGAGCCAACCCGCGGCGCGGCCCCGCTGATGCTCCGGGAACATGTCCGCGAGCAATCCGTTGACGAGGGGGCCGCCGGCCGCGAAGCCGACCGCGCCGATGGCGTAGAGGATCAGCAGCTGCGCGAAGTTCTGTGCGAATCCCGCTGCGACAGACCAGATTCCCCACAGTCCGCAGAAGATGACCAGGACCTGTTTACGGCCCAGCCGGTTCGCGACCGCGACCCAGATCGGGCCGAAGATCATGCCGATCACCTTGCTGACCGCGACCAGAATGCCCAGGGCCGACAGCTTCAGATCCAGCGCCGCTCGGATCGCCGGGAACAGGGTGGAGACGACCGCGCCTTCACTGTTGTCCATGCTGATCAGCCCGCTGAGCAGTGCGAGCTGTCGCCAGCTGCGGGCCGCACCGCCGGGCGCCACACCGGGGCGCGCACTGTCCGGCGTACTCGGTGCGAGCGCGGACCCGAGAGAGGAGTCCTGGCCCGGGTTCGTGCCGATCGGCGGTCCCTGGGCGGTGGCGGCACTCATGGTGGCGGTGTGGTCGGTCGAGTCTGGAGATACTGGTTGCATGGCGACCTAGTCGTTTGGCGGCATGGCAGCGAGAGGCCGAAAGCCACTGGGGGAGAGGTAGATACGTTGTTCGTCCGGAAATTCGAGGACGATGCGCACGGGACCGGCCGCTCGGGGCCTAGATGATCACCGATGCTCTGAGAGGTGCGCCGAATCCGATTCAGTCGGAGGCGTGCGCCTAAGCCGGTTCGGGCCGGTCGAGCGATCGCTGCGCGGCGGCCTGTGCCAATTCCGCCCAGCGCTGGACGAGCGCGGCGGTGCGCGGCTGGTCCGCGGCATGCCAGGACACCGGGATCGCGTAGTTCCGCAGCCGCTGTTCCAGATCCTCGGCCAGATGGGCACGGCCGGTTTCTCGAAGGTGCCGGGCGTAGGTGACGGGATCGTTGTAATAGGTGGGCCCGGTTTGCAGGGTGGTCTGCATGGGATCGGGCAGGGCGCCCGGACGTCCGGCGTAGGTGTTCCACCATTCGGCCAGCCGAGATCGCATGGCGGCGAGCAGTTCCGGTTCGGTCTGCAGCAGATCCTCGGTCAGATGCGGATCCGCGGTGACGTCGAACAGCTGCTCCCATTCGGCGCGGAAGCAACCGGGGTGATAGGTGCGAATGTAGAGGTGATCTCGGGTGCGCACGGCGCGCTGATAGGTGTGTGCGCCATGTCCGAGTACCAGATAGTCGCGTGATTCGAGGGTTTCGCCACGAACGGCTGCCGCGAACGATTCACCTTGCCAGCCTGCGGGTTTCGGTAGCCCGACCAGCTCGCACACGGTCGGCGCGTAGTCGATGTTGTAGAGCAGGGCATCATTGC
Source organism: Nocardia sp. NBC_01327 (assembly GCF_035958815.1). NCBI lineage: Bacteria > Bacillati > Actinomycetota > Actinomycetes > Mycobacteriales > Nocardiaceae > Nocardia > Nocardia sp. NBC_01327. The sequence continues at coordinate 4,125,277 of NZ_CP108383.1, forward strand.
GGCGGCCCGCATCGGGCACCTCGTCGGTGACGCCGGGCCAGTAGAAGACCAGCGGCAGCCGGTGCGTGGGCTCGTTGGCGAGACCGTGCTCGGCGTAGGAACCGTTCTCCCCGAGGGATTCTCCGTGATCGGCGCTGACGATGATCGCCGTCTCCTCGGCGATGCCGAGCTTCTCGAGCACCGCGAGCAGTTGCCCGAAGTGGTGGTCCCAGTACGCGATCGCACCGTCGAAGCCGTTAATCAGATGCTCGAAGTCGGCGCGCGAGGCAATGGCGTCGGGCATATTGTGCGGCACCGGTGAGCGCCCGTCGCCGCGCAGCGAATAGTTGAGATCCAGAGCGCTTCGCGGACCGTAGATTTCGGCGTGGTCCGCGATGGTGTCGGCATCGGGCCAGGCTTGTACGGGACCGGATGCGGCCATCCGATCGGTCCACTCCACCGGTTGTGTGTAATCGGTATGCGGTTCCCAATAGGTCAGGTGCAGGTACCAGTTCTCCTGGTCGGCATGCCGGCGGATCCAGTCGATGGCCGCGCGGTTGACGTCCGCGGCATCCTCGTCGCCCCAATTCGGTGTGGCCCGAATGGATTCGCGGAAATTGCCGTGAAAATAGTAGGCCCGGTGGCGTTCGGCGAACACCGATACCGCGGCGGTGTGATATCCGCCGAACTGCAAGAGCTGACCGAGCAGCGGCCGGTCGGGTTCCGGGCCGTGCCCGGCATCGAGCCGGAACCGCGCCGCCTCGCCGAAGTGGCCGATCACGCCATTGGTGATGCCGAACTGCCCACTGGTCAAGGCTGTTCGCGAGGGCATGCACGGGGAGTCGGAGCAGTAGTACCGGTCGAAGACGACCGACTTGTCGGCCAGGCGTTGCAGATTCGGCGTGGTCGGGCGGTGATAGCCGTAGGGGGTGGTGTGGTCGGCACGCAGAGTGTCGACATCGACATAGATGATGCGCATGGCGTTCCTGATGGAAAGTAGGGCAGGGCGTGCCCTCAGCGCGGCCGGCCTGCTTCCAGGCGGGCCAGGGTGAGTTCCAGCCACACGATGAAGCCGGAGGCGTACGCATAGCCCTGTTCATGGGTCATGGTCTGTATTTCGCGGGCCCACTGCGGGTCCAGTTCGGGCAGTTGCGGGTCGTAGGAGTCGGGAATCGGCGCGAGCGGCGATTGCGCGTCGTGCTTCCTGCGGTACTCGAGTTCGGTGCGGACGATCTCGATGGCGATCTCGCGGTCCAGCGAGCCCGCGAAGAGGAAGCGCAGCTTGAAGTCCGGATCCATCGGTCGCGGCGAGGGCTCGTAGGGCGAGCGCGCCCACTCCAGCAGGGCCTGCCTGCCCGCCTCGGTCATGGTGTAGACCTTGGCGTCCGGGCGGCCGTCGCGCGGATCGACCTCGAACTCGATCCAGCCGCGTTCGGCGAGCTTGGCCAGGCGCCGGTAGATCTGCGGAAGTTGGACCCCGTAGCCGAGATAGCGGCCGGGGCCTTCCATCCAGCGACGCAGGTCGTATCCGGAGCAGCGGCCCAGCGCCAGCACGCCCAGGATCATGTAGTCGAGCTGCATCGATTCTCTCCTCGTTCTATGTTCTTAGGAACATATGACCACCATCACATTTTCCCTGTGAGGTGTCAAGAGCCGGCAGGGTCCGCGGTGCAGCGGAATCCGGTATGACCGCTCGAGCTGTCCGGGGTATTGGCCGAGCGGGCCGCCACTCGGTAGCGGAAGCAATACGAGTCGTGGCACATGTGCGAACCGCCGCGAATCACCTTGCCGCTACCGGACTTCGGGCCGTGTGGATCGATCAGCGGTGGTACGCCGTGATCGACGGTCCACCAGTCCGCGCACCATTCCCACACGTTGCCGCAGGTGTTGTACAGGCCGAAACCATTGGGCGCGAACGCATCCACGGGTGCGGTGCCGCGATAGCCGTCGGCGGCGGTGTTCTTGACCGGGAAGGCGCCCCGCCAGATATTGCAGTGGTACACGCCGTCGGGATCCAGCGGGTCACCCCACGGATAGCGAGCCTGCGCCAGGCCGCCGCGCGCCGCGTACTCCCACTCCGCTTCAGTGGGCAGCCGCGTGCCGGCCCACGCGCAGTACGCCTGGGCGTCATTCCAGGACACGTGGACGACGGGGTGGTCACTGCGATCGCCTAGCGTGCTGCCCGGCCCTTCCGGGGCTTGCCAGGTTGCTCCGGATACCGCACACCACCAGGGAGTTCGATCCGGTCGCGGAGATTCGCGGCGCAGCGTCCCGGGGAGGAACCCGGCGAAGACATACGACCAGCCCAGGCGCTCGGCATCGGTGCGATAGCCGGTATCGCCCACGAAGGCAGCGAACCGGTCGTTGGTGACCGCGCGCGTGTCGATCAGGAACGGGCTCAGCCGAACCGATCGCACCGGGCCCTCGCCGTCGCTCGGGTAGCCGTCGCTGTCCGCGGTGCCCATCAGGAACTCGCCGCCGGGCACCAGCACCATGCCGCCGGTGTCCCGAGCGGGTGCCGCTCGTACCGGTGCGCGGACTTCGGACAGTGCGATCGTGTCGCCCCGTGACGGCGCGCAGCAACTCCGGTGTGGTTCGCCGGTCATGGCGGCTCCCTTCTCGAACTCTCGGATTATATTCCGGAGTACATATGAATTAGATGCCGGCGGCCGTCATGCCGATGTGGAGCCGGGCACGGTCCGGGTGAGGTCTGCGAGGTCGGCGGCGATGGCCCGCAGCTTCTCGGCCGTCAGCAGGCCGCGCGCCACCGAGGCCACATCGAGGAGCGATGCCCCGGTGAGGGCTTGCAGGATCTCGCTGTCGGCGAAGGCCGGGATGTGCCGCCGGAGTACCTCCCCGGCCGCTCGGTGGGCGAGCAGCTCCTGAATGGGGGTCTGCACCGACAGAGGACCGGACGGGAAGTCTTCGGGCCGGGGCGCCGGGGCGGCAGCCTGTTCGGCGATATCGCGCTGTGCCCGCACCAGCAGATGCGCGGCGGTGACCGGCCCCGTCCTGGGCAATCCGAGACGCTCGAATTGACTGTGCGGTGCGTCGGTGTCACGCATGAGCGCCACCAGAAGACCCGCCATGCGCAGTTCGACCGTATCGTCGACGATCGGATTCGACTGCGCCGGATCGGTTTCCAGATCGAACAAGAGCGTTCCGAACTGGTAGGCATTGATGAGCGCACGGCCGGGCACCCGAATGGTCTTGAGCCCCTTCGTGAACGAGAAGGGCTCGGCCAACTCCATATCGACCAGTTCCGCCGGTGCGAATCGGCCCCGCATATGGGTGGGCATCAGCGTGTGCTCGTGCAGCGGCTGATTGTCGGTGTTCGCCGGCGCGCGCATGTAGACGTACCGGCCGTCGGTCACATTGACATGGCCACCGTGCATGCCGAACAGTCCAGCCTCCCGGATCGGCGCATCCGCGGCCGTGGGCAGCGGCCTGCCCTGCATATCGGCCGTGGGCTCGATGCCGAACCAGTCCAGGATGGTCGGCGCGAGATCGATGGTCTGCACCAGTGCCGCGCGGCGCTGCCCAGCCGCCGCGGCGCGCGGGTCGGAAACGAACAGCGGCAGCCGGACCAGCTCGTTGTACCAGGGCTGCACACTCTTGGCCCACCAGCCCTTTTCGCCGAGCAGGAACCCGTGATCGGTATTGACGATCAGCAGCGTGTCGTCCCACATCGCATGCTCGTCCATGAAGTCGAGCACTCGGCCCAGCGAGCGGTCGCACATGGACAGCAGCGCCGCGTACTCGTAGCGGGCGTGCTCGACCTGCTCCTGGGTTTCGGTCACCCGCTTGTAATCGGGCCAGTCGAAATGTGGTCCGTCGTAGTCGTGCGGGTAGAGGTCCTTGTACTGCTTCTGGGTGAAGAACGGCTCGTGCGGATCGAAGGTCTCGATCTGCAGGAACCAGGAGTCCTGTGCCGAATTGTCCCGCAGGAACTCCAATCCGGCGTCGAAGGTCAGCGTCTGCGGCTGTTTGTCCTCGGTATCGAGATACCGGCGGTTGATCCAGTCCTGGCGATAGGCCCGGTGCCGCAACCGCTTCAGGTCCTCGGGGATCTCCGGATCGGCGACGTGCCCCTTCCAGGGGTCGCCCTCCTGCCCGCGGAAGAACTCCCAGGTGTCGTAGCGGGTGTGATAGGTCGCGCCGCCGTCCTCCCAGTAGTGCTGATGATCGCTGGCCAGATGGCTGTACACCCCGGCCCGCCGCAGTAATTCCGGCAGCGAGTCGTCGAACGGCTCGAGCGGACCCCAACTGCGGTGCAGGAAGTTGTAGCGGCCCGTATGGATTTCGCGCCGTGCCGGCATACAGGGCATGGAACCCGCCCAGCAGTTGTCGAAGGTGGTGGTGCGTTCCGCCAGCCGGGCGAAGTTCGGCGCGTGTGTCCAGTCGCCGCCGTAGGGCGGCAGCATATGCCGGTTCAGGCTGTCGAACATCACCATGATCGCTCGCATCAGGTGGTCTCTCCGATCGTTCCGGAAGTTCGCTTGATATGTTCTTGGGAATCTAGCAAAGACTGACAGCCACGGTGAGCGAACGTCAATACCATCATTCGGGTTGATTTTTAAGCTCGGCGAATCGTCTCGCCGTAGCCGGAGGTTGTAGCGGTATGTTCTCTAGAACATAGAATGTGAACCGTGCGGCCGAGCCCGGCCGACCCGGGCGGCGACCTGCGTGATCACCGCTGCGTGATGAGGAGGTCGCGGCGCAGCACCGCGGTCAAGGTCCGCATCGCACCGGCCATATCGAAGGATTCGTCCTGCAGCCACTGCTCCTCGAGTCCCGACATCGCCGCGATGACGATCCCGGCCACCGCGACCGGGTCCACATCGGCGCGCACCTCGCCGGCCGCGATTCCGGCCGCGATGACGCCGGCGAGATTCTCGCGGAAGGTGCGGATGCGTTCCTGCGCCCAGTCGCGGGCGAACTGCGGGGTGTCCTCGGCCCCGAGGTTGCCGAGGTGAGCCAGGCGGGTGAGTTCGCGATTGCTCTGGTTGCGTTCGACCAGGCCGTCGATGATCTCCAGGGCCCGCAACAGTGCCGGTCCCTCGTAGTCGCGGTCGATCTCGACAGCGTCGAAAGCCTGCTCGTCACGTTCGGCCAGGGCTGCCGCGAGCAATGCTTCCTTACTCGAGAAATGGTGCAGCAGACCGGATCTGGTAATGCCCGCGGCATCCGCCACAGCAGCCAGGGAGGTGCCGCGATAACCCCGGGTCGCGAACAGGGCGAGGGCGGCGGTGACGATCTTGGCACGGCGGGCCGCGCCGGTTTGCTCCGCATCGCGGGTTCTCGCCACTGGTCCGGACTCCTCACACTCGACTGCCTGGGGTTTCGTACCGAGCCTAATAGCGCGGTGCAGCGCGGTGGTGCGGGCGTCATCGTGCACTCTTGATGGGCAGCACAGCCAACGCACCGGCGCCCGCGACGACCGCCACCGCGGGAAACAGCGCGCCGTATCCACCGGTGGCCGACACGATGCCCGCGGCGGCGAGGGGAGCGATCACATTCGGGAGGGTGGCGGCGATATTGACGATGCCGAGGTCTTTGGCGAAAGCCTCCTCGTCCGGCAGGATTTCCGAAACCAGTGCCTGATCGACCGACAGGAAGATCCCGAAGCCGATCGTCACCACCACACCCCACAGCAGCAACCCGGTGACCGTCGGAAGCGCCAGTGGCACCAGTGCGGACGCGGCGATGACCAGCCCGCCCGTCAGCGTGAGCGGTTTGCGCCGCCCCGTCCGATCCGACCAGGGGCCGGCCACGGAGATCGCCACCAACAGGCCGGGCAATCCCACCAGCCCGATCAGTGGAACGAGTCTCGCGGCCTCCGCGGCGCTGAGGCCGACGTACCCCTGCGCGATGTACATGGTGTAGGTCAGGACCATGTAGTACCCGCCGAGAATCAGGAAGCGGCCGAGAAATGCCCACCACAGGTCCGGGCAGCGGCGGGGATCGATCCAGAATGACTGCGCGGCAGTCCTTGCCGAGAATTCGGGCCGTGGCATATCCCGGTTGCCGGGCTCCGGATTGAGCGCCACGAAGCCGACTACGGCAACCACGATCATGCCTGCGAAGGTCAGATAGCCGAGCGGTATGCGGGCCGAGAACGCCGATGCGGCAAGGGGTCCGAGCATGGCCGCGACGATCGTTCCCAGCCCCGCCAGCGTCGAGTACCGGCCGCGGACCCGCACCGGAACCCGGTCGGGCAGGATCGCCGAGAGCGGTCCGTACACGGCATTCGCTCCGACATGCACCACCATCACCGCGATCACCAGCATAACCAGCGAGGTCGAGAGCCCGGCGGTGATCAGGCCGGCCGCGCCCATCAGCACACCGATCAGCATCCACGGCGCCCGGCGGCCGAATGCGGACCGAGTCCGGTCGGACAGGATGCCGACCAGCGGTTGTGTGAGCAGCGCCGCCACGGCGGCGGCAACATGCACCAGGGCCAGGTTGCCGACCTTGGCCGCATTGTCGATATGCTGAACCTGTAGTGCGGCAAAGTAATTCGATACCGCGAAGGCCAATTGCGGAGCCGCGCTGACGAACGGAACGGTGAGCAGCAGCCGCCGCATACCCGTACGGGGCTCAGTATCCGTGCGCGACATGCGTTTCTCCGGGCACGGCCAACGCGTCATCGGCCAGTCGCCACATGCGTTCGATCTGGGCGCGGAAGGTATCGCGACTGTATTCGGGTAGTGCGAAAACGATGGGGGCGTCACGGCGTACGCCCTCCACCGCCAGGCGTGCCACCTCGGCAGGCTCGATGCTCATCGGAATCACCCCGGTGCCGAAGGGCTCGGCGGCCGGACGGCCGAACGCCGCGGGGCGGGTGCGCTGTGCATCGAGGATGCGGGTGGCGGCCTGGCCGGGGCACAGGGTGGTGACGCCGATGCCGTCGGCGGCGAGTTCGCCGCGCAAACCCAGCGAGAGCCCGAGGATGGCGTGCTTGGTGGCGCTGTAGAGCGCGGTGCCCGCCGGATCGGGCAGAAAGGCGTGGGTGGAAGCGGTATTCATGATCTGCCGCCACCCGCTCGCCGCGTGCATTCGGGGCAGGAACGCGTGCAGGCAGTTGAGCATGCCCTCGATATTCACCGACGACAGCCAGTCCCAATCGCCGATCGAGGAGTCCGCGACCGACCCGAACAGCAGCACTCCGGCGTTGTTGCACAGCAATTCGACCGAACCGAATTCGTCATAGGCGACCTTCGCGAGAGCCTCGGCCGATTCCGGATCGGTCACGTCCACCCGCACCCCGAGCGCGCTGATGCCGTCCGCCCGCAGCGCCTCCGCGACCGCCCGCGCGCCGTCGCCATCGATATCGGCGACGACCACCGACATGCCGTGGGCGCCGAGTTCGGCCGCCAGTGCCGCACCGATTCCACCCGCCGCGCCGGTCACGACCGCGCTGCGACCCGCGAACTCCCCGGATTCGGGCCCCGCAATTTCGGACATCGATATCCCTTTCCTCGGTGGATCGACGCACGCAAGCTAGCACACTGACTCGTCAGTCGGTTAGCCTTCGTCGAATATTCCGGATCCTCCGAGAAAGAGTTCGATCATGCTCCCGTGTCGCGTCCTGGCGGTCGCGCTCCTTGCGTTCGCCACTCCGATATTCGTTCCCGCCTCATCCGGCGCCTACCCTGTGACCTCAAGTTTCGCTGTGCCGGATCGGGATTCGTTCTATGCACCGCCTGCAGACCTGGGCGCCTATCCGCTCGGGGGACTCATCGCCTCCCGTCCGATCACGACGACCCTTCGTGTGCCGGTCGGCGCCTGGCAATTGGCGTATCGCAGCAACGATTCCCATGATCAGCCACGACTGGCGGTCACCACGATCCTGGTTCCACGCACGCCATGGCCGGGACCCGGACCCCGCCCGGCGGTCTCGGTGCAGGTGGCCGAGGATTCGACCGGCACCCGGTGCGCACCGTCGTATCAGCTGGCCTCGGGCGGATTTCGGGGCGATACCGTCGAAAAGCTGCTCGCCCGCAACTGGGCGGTGGCGGTACCCGACCATGAAGGGCCCGAATCCGCTTTCCTGGCCGGGATACCGGCCGGGCACGCGGTCCTCGACGGCATTCGCGCCATCGAGGGGTTCGGCGCGGCAGATCTGGGGCCGGACACCCGCTGGGGACTGACCGGCTACTCCGGGGGCGGCTTCGCGACCGCGTGGGCAGCGCAGCTGCAACCTGCGTACGCCCCGGAGCTCACCTTCGTGGGCGCCGCGATCGGCGGGCTCCCGGCCGACCTGCCGATTGTCGCCGCCAATGTCGACGGAAGCCTGTTCGCCGGTTTCGGTTTCGGAGCCATGGTCGGCCTGCGCCGAGAGTTTCCCGAAGCCGATATCGACAGTGTGCTCAATGATCGAGGCCGCGCGGACCTCGCCCGAGCCGACGGCAAATGCATGCTCGAGCTGCTGGCCAACTTTCCCTTCCAATCGGTCGCCGCCGGCACGGCACTCGCCGATCCCTGGCACGATCCGCGATTGATCACTGTGCTGCACCATAATTCACTGGGGGAGGGAGCCCCGGTGATGCCGATCTACAGTTATCACTCGATGGCCGACGAGGTGGTGCCCGTCGGCCAGGACGACGACCTCGTGCGTACCTGGCGTGAGCGAGATACGGATATTGTGACGGTCCGCGATCCCGTCGGCACGCACGCAGAGGAAGCGTCGAAAGGCCAAGCGGGCGCGGATGATTACCTCGCAGGCCGGTTCGCCGCCACGCCACGCTGACCCGACTATGCACGGCCGCCGCAGCACATGTTTCATCCGTTTCAGCGATGTGCGGCGGCGGCCACCGCGGTGGCGGCGAATCGGTTCTGCAGAAACTCCTGCGCTCGCGGCATGTGCTGGATCGATTCCAAGCCGTGCTCGCCGATCGGGTCGCGGACCGAAACTACCGCCGCTCCACCTGCCCGCCACTGCGCGACCAGGTTGTCGCTCTGGCTGACCGGAACGATCTCATCGGTCGACGCGTGATAGTCGTAGATCGGCATGGTGGGGGCGGACGCACCGAGCGAGTTGTCGCGCAACAGATCCGCGAGCCGGGGATCACGCAGTGGATCGGCGACCACGCTGAGGTCAGCCAACCGGCGGAACGGAAATCCGTACAGCAGATCGTCGACGCAGGAGTTACCGGCGGCGGCCAGGGTCGCGCGACCGCGCTCGTTCAGCATGGCGTCGAGGCCTGCCTCCGGGAACTCGCGCTCGTAGCCGATCAGGATATCGATGTTGTACGAGGAGAATATGCCACCATCGAAATGCACTGTGAGAGAGGGTAGATCGGCTGGCACGCCGCCCATCGCGGCGCCGGCGAACGTCAGCTCGGGAGCGTAGGACGGTTGCAGCTGCGCGGCCCAACCGGTCGCCGCGGCACCGCCCGAGTAGCCGTCGAGCGCCCACACGGCGCCCGGGCCCACGCCTGCCGGGCCGAACTGCCCCACCGCCCGGATGCCGTCGAGGACGGCATGGGCTGATTGCGGTCCGGTCAGGAATGTCGACTTCGGCCCTTCGAAGTCGGGTACGGCGACCACCCAGCCCTGCGCCAGCATCCGCGTCACCGCTTCGCCGGACTTCAGATAGCCCTTGGCAATTCCGTACGACGGCGCACAGCGGGTTCCGGTGGAGTCCTCCGGTATCTGCTCCGAGACGATCGGTCGCGGGCCCGGGCCGGACCACGGCGCGGTCGGAACCAGCACCGTCGTGACGGCGAGCTCGGGCAGATCGCGAGAGTTGTCGGTGCGGTAGGACAATTGCCACGCCCGCACCGGTACGCCCATATTCGCGGCGACCTCGCGGCTCGACGCCAGTTGGCCGTGACGGTAGGACGCGAGATCCGCAGGCGGTGCGTAGAACGGATCCGCGTCGGGGGCAACGGAACCGGCAACGAGGGGAACCTCGTCGGCCCAGGCCGGTGTGGTCGCGGAACAGGCGATGGCGAGGATCGCGGCAGCCGCTACTCGGGTGATCATGAAGTCTCTTTCAGCCGGCGGGGCGCAGGCAGCTGGCGAGCGCGTCGACGAGGGAGCACCGGGTCGAGGGGTGCACCGGGGTGTAATCGGCGCGAACGCCGCCCTGGGCGATGAGCGTGCGGTAGGTGTCGACCGCCTGGGTGGGCACGCGCGTGAGTGCCGGATCGTTCTTCACATCGACGGTGTACAGGCCGAAACGCGGTGCGTAACTGCCCCATTCGTAGTTGTCGGTGAGGCTCCAGTAGTTGTAGCCGATAACGTTCATCCCGTCCTGGACGGCGCGCTGGACCCAGTAGACGCTGTCGGCGAGATGATCTGCGCGCCCGTAGCCGTCCGGTCGCGCCGCGGCGTTCTCGGTGGGCATTCCGTTCTCGACCACATAGAGCGGACGTCCCGGATACGCCTCGCCGTAGTGCCGCAGCGCGTAGTAGAGGCCGTCGGGAGCGGGCGTGGCCTTCCACGGCTCGGAGAAGGTATTCGCGTAGCCGAGGTCCGTCGGTGACATCGAGTAGTAGTAGTCCACCCCGATGAAGTCGAGCTTGTCCGCCACCCGGTTCAGGAAGGTGGTGTCGACCTGGGATTCGGCGACCGGGAAGTAGGCGATATTGGACGAGACCTGCGCGCCAGGCTGTTTCGAGTGGATGTAGTCGTAGATCTCGCGGTGCACCCGCACCCATCGATCGAGGGCGCCCGGCAGGTCCGGCGCGCCCAGCCCACCGACCTGCATCTCCTCGAACGCGTACGCGGACGGTTCGTTGATGGTGATCCAGAGCGGGTCAGCGCCGGCGTAGCGGTCGACGACGCGGCGGGCATTGGCCAGCCACTGCTGCGTCATTTCTTCGTTCCGCCAGCCTCCCCGGTCGAACACCCAGCCCGGATACACCCAGTGATCGAGCGTGATCATCGGCCGCATACCGGCCGCGCCGATCGCCGCGATCACATCGTCGTAGTACTCCCAGGCCGCCGGATCATACTGTCCCGGTGCGGGTTCCAGCCGCGCCCACTCGATGCTGATCCGGAACACGCGCGCCCCGAGAGCGTGCGCGCGCTCGATATCCGCGCGGTACCGGTGCAGGAAGTCGACCGAGGTGCCGATGGCATCGCGGGTCTTACCCGAGGCGGCGAAACGTGACCAGTTGCTGTCGGGGGAGGTCCCCTCGGACTGAAATCCGGAGCCTGCCACACCCCACAGGAATCCGGCGGGCAACGGTTCCGGGGGTGGTGCGCCCGAAGGCCCCGCGGTCGCCGGTGCCACCGACAACATCGCTGAAACCGCTACGACAGCTGCGATTCCCACTCTTCGCCGCATACATGCTCCTCACGCTCGACCTTCCATCACCAATGGTGGAAGAGAGATTGCGCGAGATACTAGCCGACTGATGAGTCGGTCTGCTAGCTCTCCCGAGTGGAATCGTGCGATTGCCTGCAGTGGTAGGCGAAGGCTCTCAGAGGATCAGCGGTGTGGGTCGCCATCGGGAAGCCAGGTATTCGGCCCGTGCAGTCCGAGGTCGCCGACGTTGTCGCAGAGTGCGTCGACCACCGCGAGTACGGCGGCCCGATTCTCGTTCGCGCGCCGGACCAGCGACCATGTCCAGTACACCGCTGGTGCGACGATCTCTCGGCGGACGAGATCCGCCGGAATGGGTGCGGCCATATCCTTCGGTGATCGCACCACGGGTCGTGCGCTGTGGCGGACGTGATCGAAGAATGCGGATCCGGTGATGCCGCCGTCGCTGATTCGCGCGATGTGCGCGCCGGTGTCGCGGGCAAGCTGTTCGGCGTAGACGTTCCAGGACGACCAGGAGGTGGTGTCGTCGTCGAGCAGTACAAGGGTGTCGGCTGCCGGGACGGCGGCGGTCCGGGTGCCGGATGCGACGGCGTGCAGCCGATCGGCTCCGATCAGTCGCGCGTGTAAACCCAAGTCCGCCAGGTCTTTCGACTGTACCCAGCAGACCGCGAGATCGAGGCTGCCGTCCGCGACCCGCGCCGCCTGGGTGTGTGACGGCGCGACCCAGGCGTCGAGATGGATCTGCGCTACCGCGGTGGTGCGCGCGGTCAGGTCCGGGGGCAGCCAGCTGACGTATCCCAATCGCACCTGCTCGGCTCCGGACAACCGCCGTGCGTTCACCCGCAGATCGTCGGCGCGAGTCAGCAGGGCGTGCACCTCGGGCAGCAGGGTCGCCCCGGCCGGCGTGAGTGTCACCGACCGGCGGTCGCGGTCGAACAGCCGCACGCCCAGATCCCGCTCCAGGGCTTTGATCTGCTGCGACAGCGACGGACCCGCGATCAGCAGCCGCGCGGCGGCCCGGCCGAAGTTCAGCTCCTCGGCGACCGCGACGAAGTACCTCAGCTGGCGTAGTTCCACCCCTCGATGCTACGTCGGTAGGAGGCTGCGCCTAATACAGCGGAGGAAGCCGGTCGTGGTGCGACAGCCGGTCACGGGCAGAGGATGGACACATCCACCCGTGAATGGAGACGAGCCGTGCAAGAGATTCCGGTGCTCGAAGGATCCCGGCCCGCTGTCCGGAAAGCCCCGTGGGGGTTGGTCATTCAGGCCGCCGCCGCATTGGCCGCGGGTATGGGGGTGGGCCGGTTCGTCTACAGTCCGATCCTCCCGCTCATGCATGCCGGGGCCGGATTGTCCGCAGTCGACGGTGCTCACCTGGCTACCGCCAACTACGCCGGATACCTCGCCGGCGCACTGCTGGGCATTGCCCTGCCGCGGTTGGCGCGCTCGCCGGTGGGGCTGCGCATCGCCTTCGTCGGCCTCATCGCGAGCCTCGCCGGGATGCCGTGCGCCGAGAGTCCGCCGATCTGGATGGCGCTGCGGTTCATCGCCGGTGTGGCAAGCGCTCTGATCTTTGTCATCACGGTCAACTGTCTGCACAGCCGCCTGAGTGGTCACCCCGGCCATTTCGCGGGCTGGGCCTTCGGCGGCATCGGTGCGGGCATCGCACTGTCCGGGGTGCTGGTTCTCGTGCTGCGCGTGGTCGCGGACTGGCGAGCCGCGTGGTTCGCCTCGGCTGTTCTCGCGACGATTCTCGCCGCGGCAGCCTGGCGTCTGCACCCGGACTCTTCCCCTTCTGTCGAGATGAACAGGGTTGCGCCCCAGCCGCTTACAGCACATTCGCGTCGCCTGTTCGCGGCATTGTTCACCTCCTACACCTTGGAGGGCGTCGGATACATCATCGCCGGTACCTTCCTGGTCGCCGCCATCGAGCAGAGTTCCCCGGGCGGTCTCGGCAGCAGCGCGTGGGTCCTCGTCGGCATTGCCGCCGTGCCCTCCTCGGCCCTGTGGACATGGCTGGTCCGCCGCTGCTCCCGCTCGGTTCTACTGATGGCCGCGCTCCTGCTGCAATCGCTGGGCATTGCCCTTCCCGCCCTATCCAGCAGTCCCGCAGCCGCATTGGCCGCCGCGGTACTGTTCGGCGGCACCTTCGCGGGCATCAGCGTGCTCGCCCTGGCCGCGGGCGCGGCCCTCCGGATGCCCCATGCGGTCGCGGTATTGACCAGCGGCTATTCAGCCGGTCAGATAGCCGGCCCGCTACTCGCCGCCCCGCTCCTGCACGACGGCTACCGCCCCGCCCTCCTCCTGGCGTCCGCGGTCGTCCTCATCGCGGCCGTCGCCGCCCTCCCCACTTCGTCGGGGAGCTACCCTTCCGCGGCGTAGGCGTCGGTGACGCTCTCCACGGATTCGACGAACGGAAGCGATCCGACCCGGTCGATGGCGTCCTCGGCGATCCCGATCACCACGGGATCCGGAAACGTGCCGTAGATGACCATTCCGCCCAGCGCTCTGAGCCCGCCGCGAAAGGCCTCCGCGTCAGCGGTAGCGGGGAGCAGGGGCGAGAACCGCACTCGATACACACCTTCGTCGGCCATGCCGCCTCCTTGTCGATCCGGACTGACGTTGCGGTTGTGGTTTGCCCGTTTTTCCTCCTGCTACACAATGCTCCGGCGTGATTGCGGGCGATATGCCGGGGTATACGCACGTAGGAGGTGGAACAGATGCCAGAGGAATGGGCGAGGCCCGAGGATACGACGTCTGCGGCGGAGCCGTCGCGTACGCGAATCACCTTCAGTCCCGATGGTCCGGCACTGGTCGAAGGGCCGGTCGAATTGGTCCGAGCCGATGGCACGACGGTGTGTTCGGATCGATTCCTGGTGGCGTTGTGTATGTGCCGGCGCAGCAAGAGTTTCCCGCTGTGCGACACCAGTCACCGCAAGCGGGCCAGGCGCACCGCGGAATAGGCGGCTCGATCGCATCAGCTCGTGACGGGCTGACGTAGTGAGCTGCGCCCCGCACGCCAGCTGTCGAGCGTGTGCTCGCTGAAGCGATCCTCGAGCAGAGTGGTGGCCTGGATCCCGAGCACGACCGATTCGGCGAGCTCCGGTTCACGAGCGAGCAGGTTCGCGACCACGTCATGGCGCATTACCTGTTCATGCACCGCGTCCGCCTCGACGTGCTCCGCATAGAAACTCACGCATTCCGGTGCGGCGCCGAGCTTTTCGAGAGCGGCGATCATTCGGCGCGCCCCCGGCGAGGAGGTGATCTCGGCGGCGGCCAGGTGCCCGACCAGTGCGCCGCGATATTCCCGATGCAGCCCGAACAGCGACATCATGTTCACGATTGCCAGCATCGGAGCGGGGACAGCATCGAGGTAGTACAGATACTCGGTGCGCAGACCGGCTGCGGCCATGAGGTTCACATAGAGCCGAGCGTGTATGCGATCACCGTGCCCACCGCCGAATTCGTCGAACTCGACCGCGACCAGGGAGGCCTTCTCCTGACCCTGCAAACGGGGGATCACCCACGCATGCGGGTCGCCTTCCTTGTGATGGTAGATAGAACGGTGCACGAAGAATTCGCGGAGCTGCTCATAGTCCCCTCCGGTGAGTAGATAGCCCGCGATGCCCGAATCATCGGCAGGTGGCGACAGCAGCGCCCGGAATTCCCGCTGCACATCCGAGCCGCCGATCACAGTGCCGCGCAACGCATCGAGGAACGGCTGTTCCATCGCGGCGCGAAAGCGCAACAGGTCGGGATCCCACTCCCAGGCGGGGTCCACGCTGGGAAAACTCTGATAGTGCAACTCATAGCAGAGATGCAGCGCCAGTTGCAGATCGTCGCCAAAGGGATCGGCATTGCCGGGGTGCGGCAGTGCGGTGCGGGTCGCCGGTGAAGTGCGCAGCGCGTTCACGACCGCCGCGGACAAATCGCCACGCGGTACGGGTAAGCCCCGGGCGGGCTGCTGAAGGACGTCGTTCAGCGCTGACTGCGACGTGTATGGCAGGACATTGGTCATCGTTGATCACCCTCCTTCTTCGAAACTCATACCTGCCGGTGCGAATTCGCCTGTCAGCCGGAACGATTCGACCAGCCCCGGGAGGCCGGACACGGCGGCGATACGTTGTCGCGCGGCACCGGTGCCGTGCTGGTGCACTGCGGTCAGCAGTCGTGTCGCCTCCGCGGTATCGCCGACTTCCTCGAGTTCGTCGGCGATCCACGCGGTCAGCTTTTCCACCATCCGTACTGCGGGAACCTGGATTTGCCCGATCGGATCGATCGCGGGTCCGTCGAGCCCGTAGCGAGCCGCGGTCCACACGGCGGCCGCGGCGACCTGGTCGTCGAGAGCGGGTCCTTCGATCCCCGCGTCAAGTTTGCGTATCGCGGTGTGCACCAAACCGCGGGTCAGCAGCGCCTGTAAGACGGCGTCGTCGACTGTCGCGGCGGTGTCGACGGCCCGAACTTCGACAGTGGGAAAGGCGTCGGAGGGTCGAGCCATCCAGAACGACATGTGGTCGTCGATGAGGACACCGCATTCCCTCAGCACTGCAATCCGCTCTCGATAGTCCGCTGCCGAACGTGAGAACGGCGGTAATCCCGCACCGGGAAACCGGGCCTGTTCCGCGATCCGCCAGGAGCTGTACCCGGAATCGCGTCCATGGTGGAATGGCGAATTGGCGCCGATCGCGACCAGAATCGGCAGCCAGGGCCGGAGATGATTCACCACCGCGACGGCTTGCTCGGCATCGTCGATGCCGACATGCACGTGTGCCCCGCACGCGGTATAGCTTCGCGTCATTTCTCCGTACCGGTGGTGGATCCGTTCATATCGACTGTGCGTGGTGACATCGGCCGCAGCGCCGCAGGCCGGTGCCGTTCCGACCGGCAGGACGGCCAGCTCGCACCGATCGGCCGCGGCACCGAGCCGCTGCCGGGCGGTACTCAGCTCCGCGTGCAGTGCTTTCATGCTCGTGTGGACGCCCGATACCGATTCGATCTGCACTTTCTGCAGTTCCGGTTTGAACCTCTCGGATTCATCGGGATCGAGATTGGCGCGCAGCCAATCCAGAACCAGATCCGCCTTCGGTGCGGGAACTCCGTTCGCATCGACAAGGAGAAACTCCTCCTCGAATCCCACTGTGCGCCGGTCCTCCATCGGTTCCGCCTTCCGCCGAGGTGTCTGTCAGACTGCCCGAATCGTCTTCGACCGACGTGTCATCTTCGACCGGCGTGCCAATTGGCGAATAACCCGCTTCGGGAAGATCAAACAAGGGTTGCCGGTGTTCGCCGCCACTGCGGGGCAACCCATAGATTCGGGCTATGACTACATAGACGGCGGAGGGCTACCGGGTGGACGGCGCCGGGCGCACGCTCGAGGGGAACCGCCGATTGCACCGAACGAGAGGAGCCGGTCATGACCCGTCAACGCCGTCGCCCCACCTTCCCGGAATGGCTGGGGTACACCGTCGGTCGGCCCCTGCCGCCGGATCTACGCGGCTGGGTCCTGCGCGATCTGACCGGAAAGCACGCGTACACAAGGCATCTCGTGCGCGGCATGGTCCCGTTCCTGCCGATCTTCGCCGTCTTCCTGCTGCTGTTCCCGGGGCCGCTGTGGCTGCGCGGCGCCATGAGCCTGCTCGCGCTGATCCTGGCCCTGTTCTACTGCGCGGCCTATATGGCCCCCAACCGCGCCTACCGGCTGGCCCAGCACGGGCTGCCCGCAGACCTGGATGCCCCCGGAGTCCTGCACGCCACCAACCCGGAGCGTGTTCGCTACGCCCACAACCATCCGCACTGACGACACGCAATCCCGCGGCCTCGACTCGCCGTGACGTCGAATTCATTCGGTCGCATATCTTCTCGCCTGGATGTTCGATTGTTTCGTCTCGGTATCGAATCCGGAATGTCGGACGTTGGCGAGGTAGCGTCGAATCCGCACTTCACACAGTGTTATTCGTGGAATCGGAGGCGCGGATATGCGTGGTGGCGGTCGTGTAATTGTTCCGAGGCTCGTGAGTGAAATTCTGGAATTCTGTGATCGTTACCGCGTCGCATCGATCGTGAGGAATCTTCGGTGACCGCGCTGATCGATCTCTCGGTAGTCTCCGAACCCCGGGTTCGGACCGCCGAGTGCCGCACGGTCGAAGTGCTCACTTGCATCGAGGATATCGACCGTTTGCGGGTGGTGGTGGCGCATGTACTCGAACGTTGCCATCGAAGATGGTGCGGGCGTAATGATATTGATGCGTTCCCCCCGATCGGCCGCTGGCAGCATATCGAGCGCCCGCCGACACCGGCCGGCTGCCGCACCCCGCGGGAGCACATTCGCATTGCCGCGCTCGGCCGCCGCCAGCGCCTGGACCCGATCCACGGACTCGAGGCCGCGCTCATGATGACCTCGGGCTGCCCGGCCTTTGTCATCGCCGGCGATCCGGGCCAGGATCCCGGTCTGCCGCGCAGCGCCTCCGGGGCCCGCACCCTGGTGATCACGCTCTTCGCGCTCGACGGCGATGATCTCTCGCTGGCCGAAGGCCTGCTCAATGCCGTTCTGGAGCTGTGCGATGCGACGCTGCTGCGCCGGAACCTGCGTCACGATCAGCTGACCCTCACCGACTGAGCGGGCGCCTGGAGTGCAGCAGTGCCACACCGGCCATGCAGCACACCATGATTGCGCCTGCGGCCAGGCTCGGTGCCGCCGCGAAGGCCGCTCTCGGATCGTTCGAGTACCCCGCACGGTTCGCGGTGCGAATCGCCGTGACGCAGGTCGGCAGCGCCAGCGCCGCGATCAGCAGCACACCGCTGGGGACCTGCTGGGGTCGAGCGCTCGCGCAGAGGTGGCCGACCGTGAACGCCAGGACCGCGCCCCCGACCACTACGACGGCTCGACTGCCTCCGTGGGACGCGGCGGTCGATGCGGTGAATACGGCCACCGCCAAGGTCATTCCGGCCGAGGTCCACACGGAAGGGCGACGCGCGCCGGCGGCCAGTCCCGCCCCGGCGAGGACGATGAGAACCGGGACGATCCATCCGGGCTGCGGTGCGACGCCCACGGCGCCGGCAGTCGCCGCGATGCCGACGACCATGAGCAATCCCGTCCCGTCCCGCCCCGGCAGCAAGGCGGCGGCAATCATCGCAGGCACGACGGCCGCGAGTACGGCAATGCCGACGGTCACCGGTGTCGGATTTCTTCCGGCGAGCCACTCGGCCGAGAAGAGCGCTCCGAGTGCGAGTGCCACGGCCGCGATGATGGGCGGCAGGAAGGAAACGGGCGTCGTTTCGGCGTCGGAATCCAGTCGTGCTCGCCATGTGCCCGCGGCGGTCAGCAGAAGCGCCGCGGCCACCAGCCAGATCGGCGGCTCCTCGATCGGAGTCCACGCCACCGCCGCCGGTCCGCTGAGCGGATGCCTCCCGAACAGGTCGATGTCACCGGTCAGATCACCGGCCACAAAGGCCGAACAACCGCCCAGGGCAAAGCCGAACATAGGCAGTATCTTCCGCTGCGCGGTGGCCCCCAGCGCCCCCAATGTGATGCCGCCGGAAATGGAATCAACATAATTCAGCGAGGGCAATGTCAGGTCGTGGGTCCATATGTATTGACCCCCAATGTGATTCACGAAGATTATCAGTATGCCGGCGAGTGCGGCCAGCCAAATAACCGCGTTCCGCCCGGAAGCATAAGCGAGAACCGCCACCATCACGGCCACGATTACCCCGATCGCGGCCGCCCGGGGCGCACTGAGAATCAGCCTCTCGATTTGAAAGATGTGATCCTCGCGCGTCGCCCATCGGAAGTTGGTGGGTAATTCGATCGCGGAACTGGCGGCCATGGCGCCGACGAACAGCGTGACGGCTTGCATCCTGTTGCTGGCCGAATACATTTTGCGAGAATACAACCGCCGACGGCCTCGACATAGCTACAAGGTAGCTACGTTGTTTCGGTGTGGCGGCCACAGGTTAGGATCGGAGGGCCTTCTGGGATCTGGCTCGAAACAGGTATTCCCTTCGAACGGAGGACCCATGACCGATCTTTCCGGAAAAGTCATCATCGTGACCGGCGCCGCACGCGGCATCGGAGCGGAAACCGCGCGGGAGGCCATTGCCGCGGGCGCCAACGTCATCGTGGCCGATGTCCTGGCCGACGAGGGAGCGGCCACCGTTGCCGAGCTCGGTGACCGGGCCCGCTTCGTCGCGCTGGATGTGACCTCGGAACAGGAATGGGATGCCGCCATCGCCGCGGCCGAGCGCGAATTCGGCGGCTTGCATGGTTTGGTCAATAACGCGGGCATCTCCACCGGTCAGCCGTTCGAGACCGAGACCCCCGAACACTTCCGGAAGGTGCTCGAGATCAACCTTGTCGGCGTCTTCCTGGGGATGCGGGCCGCGGTGCCTGCAATGCAGCGGGCGGGCGGCGGCTCGATCGTGAACGTATCCTCCGCGGCCGGACTCATGGGTCTGGCGTTGACCGGCAGCTACGGCGCGTCCAAATGGGGTGTGCGCGGATTGACCAAGATCGCCGCAGTTGAGCAGGGCGTCAACGGGATTCGCGTGAATTCCGTGCACCCCGGCATGACCTATACGCCGATGACCTCCGGTGTCGGGATCCAGCGGGGCGAGGGCAACTACCCGAACACTCCGATGGGCAGAGTCGGTGAGGCGAACGAGATCGCCGCCGCCATCGTATTTCTGCTGTCGGACGCGGCGTCCTATATGACCGGCGCGGAACTGGCCGTCGACGGAGGATGGACGACCGGACCCACGGTCAAATACGTCATGGGGCAGTGACCGGCGCGTCCTGCCTATTCGACGAAGGCCTTGATGCGCTCGAGCGTCTCGCGCATCCCGTCGGTATTGGTCTTGCCCCGGGCCAGGCCCGCCACCGCCCAGTACAGCCGCAACACCGGTGTGCGGTGCAGTTGGAACGATTCGGTGACGTCGGTGCCGCCCTCGACCGGTTCGAAGAGGTAGCGCCAGGTATTGATCCCCATACCGCCGGGGCCCAGCACGGTGAAGGCGAATTCCCGGCCCGGTTCGCAGGCGATGATCCGGCAGACCGTCCAATACTTCAGACCCCACCCGTTGCGGTTCACATGCCCGCGAAATTTCACCCCGACAGCGGGCGCCGTCGCGCCACCGACCCATTCGGCGGCGAAGGTCTCCGGACTGAACTTCCCTGTGTTCGTGATGTCGCTGACGAGCCGCCAAATCTCTTCGGTGGGCGCGGCCATCCGAACTGTCACACTGCCCTGCATCCCCGTACGCTAACAGCCCCGCTCGGCCACCGGGTCGCCGAGAACGCGCGGGCGACTGGCGGCTGAGCGTGTCGATAAGGGCAGAATGGAATGATGACCGCGCGTTCCGCTGCTCCTGCCGAGGGCGTGCTCGGGTACCCGGTGCGCGTGGTTGCCGAGCGCCTGGGCATACCGACAGCGACACTGCGGACCTGGAATCAGCGGTATGGGATCGGACCGGCAGTACATCAGCCGGGGCGCCATCGCCTCTATTCCGAGGCGGATATCGTCCTGCTCGAGCGCATGTGCGCGCTGATCAAGTCCGGGGCCAGTCCGTCCGGTGCGGCCGGGCTCGTTCGCGAGGGCGGTGCGGCGCGCGGCGATATCGCGCCACTGCTGGAGGCGGCCTTCGCGCTCGACACGCCTGCGATCTCACGACTGCTCACCGCGCATCTGCGTGATTTCGGCGTGGTCGGCACCTGGGATCAGCTGTGCCGCCCGGCTTTTGCGGACATTGTGGCGCGACAGGGGGCGGGGGAGGGGTGTATCGATGTCGAGCATCTGCTGTCCTGGTGCGTGATGTCGGTCCTGCATCGCACGAATCCGCCTCCGGCACAAGGGGTTCCGGTGCGTGCGGTGCTGGCCTGCACCCACGGCGAGACGCATTCACTACCGCTCGAGGCGCTGCGCGCGGCGCTCGCGGAGCGCGGTGCCGGCGCACATATGCTGGGCGCGGATGTGCCGGCCGCCGCGCTGTCGGACACCCTGCGGCGGCTCGGGCGCGGAGTGCCGGTCATGCTCTGGTCGCAGCAGGAGTCCACGGCGCTGATCTCGGCGGTGCGAACCGGCATCGAAGCCGGCGCCCGTGTTCATGTCGGCGGTCCCGGCTGGACCTCGATCATATTGCCGGAGCGGGTAGTTCGTGTTGCCGACCTGCGTGAAGCTATCGATCTGATGAGCTGATTCGGGCCGGGGTCAGTGTCAGTCGCCGACCTGCGCCGAATCGACGGTGCGGCCCAGCAGATGGCGAAGCGCCGCATCGAGTTCGGGTGTGCGGAAGTGATGGCCCGCGGCGTTCAATCGAGCCGGGACGACCCGCTGACTTGCCGCGGCGAGTTCCCGCGCGCCCTGTCCGCCCAGTAGTAGCGCCGGTCCGAATCCCGGCACCGGCAGCGCCGCCGGACGATGCAGCACCGCGGCGAGCACCCGTGTGTATTCGCTACTGCGCACCGGTTCCGGCGCCACCGCATTCACCGCGCCCGACAGCGAATCATCCCACAGCGCACGGTGATACACATCGATCAGATCGTCGATCCCTATCCAGGACAGCCACTGCCGCCCATCGCCGATGCGCCCGCCCAGGCCGAGTGCGAACAGCGGCCGCAGCAGGCGCAGCGTGCCCCCGCCCGGTGACTGGACGATGCCGGTCCGCACCCGGACCACGCGGCAGGTGGCGGTCTCGGCGGCCTGCTCCCAGTC
Organism: Nocardia sp. NBC_01327; assembly: GCF_035958815.1. Classification (NCBI taxonomy): domain Bacteria; kingdom Bacillati; phylum Actinomycetota; class Actinomycetes; order Mycobacteriales; family Nocardiaceae; genus Nocardia; species Nocardia sp. NBC_01327. Next base: position 4,147,240 of record NZ_CP108383.1, read on the forward strand.
GGTCACGACATCGGCGAGGAACCCGTCGCCCCGGGCGCTGTCCTCGGTCAGCGACTCATCACCGCGGTCGTAGCCGTAGTACCCGATCGCCGAAGCGCTGATGAATGTGGAAACGCCTGCGCGCGAGGCCAGTTCGGCCAATACGCGAGTCGGTGCGATGCGGGAGTCGGCGATATCGCGCTTGTGCCGCTCGGTGAACCGGCCCGCGATCGGCGCTCCGGCCAGATGTACGACCGCGTCCACAGTGTCGAGCAGATCCGGCGCCGGATTCGCCGGGTCCCAATGACGTTCACCCGCATGCCGGGGAGCGTGGCGGACCAGGCGAATCACCGTGTGGCCGCCGGTGCTGAGAAATGCGGTCAGCGCGGTGCCCACCAATCCGCCCGCCCCGGTCACGGCGATGGTGGAGCGCGGAAATCCGTGCCGGGCCGCGTCCTGGTGTGCCGCCAGATCCGCGGCCAGCTGCCGGTAGCGGTAGTCGAAGGTGGAGCGCAGCAGCCCGGCCGGCACCGGCGTATCGACATGGTCGAGGACCCGGGTGTGCGTAGTGTCGACCGCCTCGAATTCGTGCGTGTGCCGCCAGCGCACGGCCATTCCGGCCGGCATCGAGGCGAGGCCGTCCACCGCGACCTCGTCGGTGAATCGATGAGGCGGGTCGTAATCGTCCGGGTCGTGGCGCGCGACCCACCGCAGTCCGCCCGGCAGCCCCAGCACGGCCCGGCCGTCGGCCAGTGACGTGGCCTCCTCGATCAGGGACATGGGCTGCCACGGCGGCGAGAGCCGGGTGAACGCTCCAGGCCGGGAGAACCAGTCGAAGACCTCGGTCAGCGGTGCGGCGACAATGCTCGAACACGAGATGCCCATCCCTCGACTGTAGCCAGACCAGCCTCGGATGCAACGTTTGTGAATCGTTTCATGCTGCGAGTCGGTGGGCCGCGATCCGGTCAGCGGGCGGTGACGAACCCCTGAGCGACCATCCAATCGCGTGCGACATCGGCGGGCTCGCGGCCTTTGACATCGACCTCACTGTTCAACGCGGTGATCGATTCATTGGTCAGCCGTGCCGAAATCGGCGCCATGATGGCCGCGATCTGCGGGTGGGCATCGGCGAAGGATTTGCGCATCACCAGTGCCGCATTGTATTTCGGGAAGAAGCCGAGATCGTCCTTCAGCAGCACCAGACCGAGCGCGGGAATGCGGCCGTCCGTCGCGGCGACCGAGCCGAACCTGCACTGCGTGGCATCGGCGGTGGCCTGGTAGACCACCGCGTCCTGCACGATCTGCTTGTGCACCTTGCCGACATCGATCCCGTACTTGTGCGCCATTCCCGGGAAACCGTCCTGGCGCACATTGAATTCGGTGCCGACGCAGGTCGTCGCGGCGCCCGGATCGGTGGCGATGAGCCGGGCATAGTCCGAGAGGGTCACCACCCCGGTCTCCTTGGCGGTGCGGGCGCTGGTGACCATGGCATAGGTGTTGTTCATGGGCGCCATATCCGCCCAGACGATGCCGTGCGCGGCCAGGTCGGCATCGCGGACGGCATTGAACTGCCCCACCTCGTCCGGAATCGGGGTCTCATTGCCGAGATAGTTGATCCAGCCGGTGCCGGTGTACTCGTAGGAGATATCGATCTGCCCATTTAGCTGCGCATCGCGAACACTGTTGGAGCCCTGGATATTTGTCAGATCGCGGACATTCGCTCCGGCCGCGGCCATGGCGAACTCGATGAGATAGCCGAGGATGTTCTGCTCGGTGAAGTCCTTGGAGCCCACCGTGATCGACACGCCCTCGAGCTCGGGCACCGGGCGAATGCTGCCGGGCCCCACCTGCAACGGCACCGCGCTTCCGGATTCCAGTCCGCACCCCGCGAGCGCCAGCACCGCCACGAACCCCAGCGCGGCCGCCCGCCACGCGCGCGTCCTCACTTCAACCCCCGGGGACCGAGGAACTGTTCCGCCAGTGCGCCGAGCCAGTCGACGAGCAGGGCCAGCGCGACCGCGAGCACCGCGCCGACCACCAGGGTCACGTTGTCCCGCAACTTGTATCCGGTATCGATGAGAATCCCGAGCCCGCCCGCGCTCACCAGGAACGAGAGCGTCGCGGTGCCGACGGCGAGCACCAGGGAGGTGCGCAGTCCGGCCAGGATGTAGGGCACCGCGAGCGGAAATTCGATGCGGCGCAAGACCGTCAGCGTCGACATGCCCTGCCCGCGCCCGGCATCGATGAGCGTGTCGTCCACCTGCTGATAGCCCAGGATCGTATTGCGCAGCACCGGAAGCAGTGAGCAGAAGGCGATGGGCAGCACGCCGATCCAGAAGCCGGTGGTGCGGGTGGCGAGGTAGAACAGCACGATCAGGCCGATGGCGGGCGCGGCCGCGCCGATATTGGCGATCCCGATGAAAAGCGGTGCCAGACGGCGGTATCCGGGCCGGGTGAGCAGGGTGCCCAGCGGTACCGCCACCGCGATCACGATCACCACGACGGTCGCCGAGATCAGCACGTGCTGCCAGGTGACATGGGCGATATTGGAGACGCTGATGCTCGCCTGCTGGGTGACGGTGAGAGTGCGCCGGAACGCCCACACCAGCACACCGGCGGTGAGCGCCAGCACGATCACCGGTTGGATGAGCAGCCGAAGTCGTTCGGCCCGGCGAACTGTCGCCGGCGCGTTCGTGGCCGGTGCGGCGGTGGTCGTGATCGCGGCCGTCATTGCTCGGCGCTCGTATGTGTTGCCCGCAGCGCCGACAGATGTCCGACGAGGGTGTCGATCGTAATGAGGCCCGCGTACTCGCCGCGGCGGCCGGTGACCACCGCCGTGGCCGTCTGCTCGGCGAGCAGGGCCGCCAGCGCCTCCTGCAGCGTCGACTGCAGTGAGAGCGGTTCGCCGATCGGCAATCCGATACCCCGCAGCGAATCCGCGTGTGCCAGTTGCTCGTTCGACACCCAGCGCAGCGGCCGCCGCTGGTCGTCACAGATCAGCGCCCACGGCCATTCCCGCCCGGCCAGTGTGGTCCGCAGAGTCTCGACAGCATCGGTCTCGCTGACGGTCGGGCAGTCACCGAGCTCGACATCGCGGACCCGGGTGAGGGTGAGCTGTTTGAGCGAGGCGTCCCCGCCGACGAATCCGGCGACCGTCTCATCGGCGGGATCGGCGAGGATCGCCGCGGGTGTGTCGTACTGCAGAATGCGGGAGTGGTTGCCCAGCACCGCGATTCGGTCGCCGAGCTTGACCGCCTCGTTGAAATCGTGCGTGACGAAGACGATCGTCTTTCCCAGATCGGACTGCAGCCGGAGCAATTCGTCCTGCAGCAGCCCGCGCGTGATCGGATCGACCGCGCCGAACGGTTCGTCCATCAGCAGCACCGGCGGATCGGCCGCCAGCGCGCGGGCCACCCCGACCCGCTGCTGCTGACCGCCCGAGAGCTGCCGCGGATACCGGTGGCGATAGGTGCCCGGATCGAGGCCGACCAGCTCGAGCATCTCATCGGTGCGCGCGGCGACCTTCTTGCGATCCCAGCCGATCAGACCCGGTACTGTCGCAATGTTTTTCGCGACGGTGAGATGGGGGAACAGCCCCGCCTGCTGGATCGAGTAGCCGATGCCGCGGCGCAGATGATCCGGATTCACCGAAGTGACATCGCGTCCGCCGATGGTGATGGTGCCCGAGGTCGGCTCGATGAGCCGGTTGATCATGCGCATGGTGGTGGTCTTGCCGCAGCCGGACGGCCCGACCAGGACGACGATCTCACCCGCCGGGATGGTCATCGAGACCGAGTCGACGGCCGGATCATCCTGTCCCGGATAGCGTTTGGTGACCTCGGTCAGCACGATCTCGACGCCGGACACCGCCGATGCCGTGCCGTCGCCGCGGATTTCGGTGTCAGTCACGAATTCCCCTCGAAGTGGTGAACCGCCCGATGATCACGAAGACCCCGTCCAGCAGCAGCGCCAGCACGACGATCAGAATCGTGCCGACCAGCGCCTGCGGTACCGCGTTCGGACTGCCCAGCCGGGCCAGGCCGGAGAAGATGAGGTTGCCGAGCCCCGGCCCCTTGGCATACGCGGCAATCGCGAGAATGCCCATGATCATCTGGGTGCTGACCCGCATACCGGTCAGAATCGACGGCCAGGCCAGCGGCATTTCGATGCGCGCGAGCACCCGCAGCCGGTTCATGCCCACACCGCGCGCGGCATCGACGATCGCCGGATCCACCGAGGCCAGCCCGACAATGGTGTTGCGCAGGATCGGCAGCAGGGCGTAGAGCACCAGTGCGGTGACGGTCGGCCCGACGCCGAGCCCGAGCCACGGAATCAGCAGCCCGAGCAGTGCGAAGGAGGGCACCGTGAGAATTGCGCTGGCCAGCGCCGTGGCCGCCGCCGACCCGATCGGACTGCGGTAGACCAGCACTCCGATCAGTACGGCGATCACCGTCGCGATCAGCAGTGACTGCACCACCGCCGAAACATGCAGATACGAATCGGTGACGAGCTGCGCTCGCCGGTGCACCACGAATGTCCAGAGTGTGTCCAGGGCCCTACCTCCCCGTTGCCCGGCTGTCCTCGGACCCTAGCCCGATCGCGCGTCCTCGGGACGGAAATCGCTCGGCGCGTTCAACTATCGCGAACGTCAGCTCCGAGGGCCGTCTCCCGGCCTCGGTGAGCCGCAACAGCAGCCGAAAGTGTGTGCAAACCTTCGGTTATGCGAAGTTTCCCGCGGGGGAGAGGGTTTCGTGACGACTGCGGCGCGCCCTGCTCCGGTGAACGCCCAGCCAGCGGATATGAGCTCCGGATGACGCCCTGCGACATCGCATTACGGCATACGAAAACATGCCCCAGGTAACTGTTTCGCTGGAGTGATTGGGCGCCAGCAATTTCTGGGTACATACCGTTCGAGCCGGGCAGGCCCCGGAGGCACGATTAGTTAAGAAGTACGATTATGCGTAGAGCAACGGCGCTCTTCGCCGCATTACTGTTGGCCATCCTCTTTTCCATCACCTACGTGACAAGTCCGAAGGCGCAAGCCGATGTCTGCACCGGCGATTGGGCCATAGGTATCGGCGGTCTCGGGGACAACACCTCGTCGGTGTTCGCTCCCACCGTGGACCAGCCTGTCGGGTACAACTCCGCCGACCCGATGTCGGGGTTGAACGAACTCGACCGGCTTTTCTGGTTGCATCGCAGCCAATGTCCGGACGACCACATCAAACTGATCGGACACAGCGAGGGCGCGGGCATCGTCCACGCCTGGGTCACCGCACACCAGGATGTCGGCAATGCCAATGCCATTCTGCTGGCCGATCCCAAACGTGACGCCGGGCCCGGCTCGGCCGGATTGGCGTCGACTCCCGGGAGCGGGATCATCGGCTATCCGCTGGCCGGTGTCGACGACTGGTTCGGCGGCTTCCCGGTATTGACGGTGTGCAATCACGACGATCAGATCTGCGATACCTCGGCTGGTTGGCAGGGGTACCTCTTCGGGGGTGCGCATAATCGCTACGATTTCAACGTCTGGGACTACGGCGACTGGGATTCCGGTGTCTGGTACCGGTAATCGGTGAATCATGGGGGATCAGTAGCCATTCGGCACTGGTCCCCTTTGGCTGAACCCGTGCCCCATCGAGGTGCACACGGCCGTTCCGTTGAAGGTGATTTGACAGTTCGCCCCAGCATAGGTGACCGAATACTGCGGGTCGTGGTAGTTCCCGGGTGCGAGGCGTGGCAGTGCGGGATTTCCGCCCGGCAGGGTGTGACTGCCGCCGGCGCTCCACTGGGGGCGCGCGGGCAAGCCGGCCGAATCGATGAGGATGGCGGGAACATTCGGCAGCGGTACCTGCATTCCGGCATAGAGCACGTTCATATACGACGCCGGGACCGCGAGGTCGCATCCCACGGCGCCGTTCGCGGCGATCGAGCAATTCCACACGCCCAGGGCGAAATACGCGGTGTCGCCGACGAGTATCGGACCGGGTGCGTCATCGTCATGCGCGGCGGCCACACCGGACAGGCACGCGAGAATCCAGATAATTGCTCCGCAAACTCCTGCGGCGGCGACTTTTACGGCTCCGGCCACGGCATCTCCTTGGATGCGCAATGATTCTCAGGTCTCCCCGACCATGCACAAAAACTATCACTTTACGGCGCAAAGACAAGAGATCTGTCGAGGGGTCTTGCACAATAAATTGCCCGCTCCGCACCCGTGCCGACCTCGGATCGAGCGATGCGGCAGCGTATTCGTTCGCGCAGCGAAAGACTCTGCCCGCATTGGGGTTCGAGGGTAGGCTGCCTGGGTTCCGCGTCCGGGATGTGCGGTGATCGGCGGCGGTGAGTGTCGTGCACCGCGGTGGAGTTCATTGATGTCAGATCCGGTCCCAGCCGTCCCCGTCGCGCCGATCGATGTTTCCGGTCCGCGCGTGCCGATGTACACCCCGCAATTCGCGGCCGATCCGCATCGGGCGTACCGGGAGATGCGGGAGAGGTTCGGCGCGCTGGCGCCCGTCGAGCTGGCTTCGGGTGTGCCCGCCACGCTGGTGCTCGAATATCGCACTGCGGTACGGATTTTGAATGATCCGGAACGTTTTCCGGCCGATCCCCGCGTCTGGCAGGAGGGGGTGCCCGCTGATTGCCCCGTATTGCCGATGATGCAGTGGCGTCCGAACGCGCTGCGCAATGCGGGGAATGTGCACGCGCGCTATCGGCAGACCAATACTGCCGGGTTGGCCGGGATCGATCAGTTCGGGCTGCAATCCGTCGTGGAGCGGACCGCGGTATCGCTGATCAATGCGTTCTGTGCGTCCGGATCCGCGAATCTGGTGCGCGACTACGCTTTTCCGCTGGCCTTCGAGGTGCTCAACCACCTGCTCGGCTGTCCTGCCGATATCGCCGGGCAGGCGGCGGAGGGGTTTCGCGCGATCTTCGAGGGCATCGGCGCGGAAACCGGTAACAAGCTCCTCGTCGGGGCGCTGCAACGCCTCGCCGTGCACAAGCGGGCGCAACCGGGCGACGACGTCACCACCCGGATGCTCGAGCACCCCGCCCGGCTGACCGATACCGAGATGGTGCATCAGCTGGCCACCCTCTACGGCGCGGGCATCGAGCCGCAGCAGAATCTGATCATCAACACTTTGCTGCTCATCCTGGCAGACGACCGTTTCGGCGGAATTGTGCTGGGCGGCAGCCTGTCCACCCGCGACGCCCTCGACGAGGTGCTCTTCGACGATCCGCCCATGGCCAACTTCTGCATCAGCTTCCCGCGCCAGCCCGTCCTGGTGGAGGACCGCTGGCTCCCGGCGCATCAGCCGGTGGTAGTCAGCATGGCCGCGTGCAATACCGACCCGGCGATTCGGGCCGGGCAGTTGGCCGGAAACCGCTCCCACCTCGCGTGGGGAGCGGGCCCGCACTCCTGCCCCGCGAGTTCCCTGGCCTATCTCATCGCCCAGGAGGCCATCGACCAGCTGCTGGACGCCCTGCCCGAGATCCGCCTGGCGGTCCCGATCGGTGAATTAGACTGGCGCCCAGGCCCTTTCCATCGCGCCCTATCGGCCCTCCCGGTCCTTTTCACGCCCTCGGCGCCGCTGCCGGAGCGGGCATGATCGCCCCGCCGGCGCCCGGTCAGGGCTGGATGTTCTCCAGATCTTCGAGCAGGCTCGGGTGGATGGGCTGCCAGCCGAGTGTCTGCCGGGTGTGGGTGCTCGACGAAGGCTGATCGGTGGCGAAGATCGGGCCGAGCGGTCCGAATGTCTCCTCCGGCACCGCTTCGACCGCGATCCCGAGCCTGCGACCGATGACCGCGGCCATATCGCGGACGGCATCGCCTTCATCGGCCACAGCGTGCCATGCGGTTCCGCCGGGCGCCTTCTCGAGAACGAGCCGGAAGAGTACGGCCGCATCGAGCGCATGCACCGCGGGCCAGCGCTGTGCGCCGTCACCCGGATAGCCTGCTACTCCGGTGCGGCGTGCGATGCCGGTCAGCAGCCCGGCGAATCCGCCGGTGCCGTTGTTGTGCACCGTGCGCGGCAGTCGCACGGCCGCACTTCGCACCCCGCGCGAGGCCAAGTCCAGCACGGCATTGACCGAGACGCCGCGCCCGCCGACGGGTCCGTCGGTAGAGGAGGGGTCGGCCTCGGTGGACGCCCGTCCCGGCACCCACGGAGTGCCCGAAACCGTGAGGAACGGCCGGTCGCTGCCAATGAGTTCCTCGCCCAGGGTCGCCAGCGCCGCACTCTCCTCGGCGACCGCCGCCGCGACGGCAGCGGGACTGCTGAAGTCATTGGCGAAGGCCAGATGGATCACGCCATCGGTCCGCGCGGCGCCGGCGCGGAGCGTGGCCAGATCGGTGAGGTCACCCCGAATCGTCTCGGCCCCAGCGGTTTCGAGGGCCGCCGCCGACGAATCGGAGCGAGCGAGTGCGAGCACGGTGTGCCCGTTGCCGAGCAGCTCGGCAATAACGGCCGACCCGATCAAACCGCTGCCGCCGGTGATGAATACCTGCATGTCTCTCCCTGGAGAGTGATGGGACTGTTGTCTCATCACTGTAGCAGAGTGATGAGACAACAGTCCCATCATCTATGGTGGTCTGATGGCGAGATGGGAACCCGGGGCACGTGAGCGACTAGTCCTGGCCGCAGTGGACCTGTTCACCGAGCTGGGCTACGACGCGACCACCGTCGCCCAGATAGCCGAACGCGCCGGCGTCACCAAGAGCACCTTCTTCCGTCACTTCTCCGACAAACGAGAACTCCTCGCCGCCGGCCAAGAGGCCCTGAGCCAACTCCTGACCGAGGGCATCGCCGAGGCCCCCGCCCATGCCACCCCCCTCGAAGCCGTCGCCGCCGGCCTCGAACGCGCCTCCACCGCCATGGGCCCGATGAACCGCGAACTAGCTCCCCGCCTTCAAGCCGCAATAGCCGCCAACAGCGAACTCCAAGCCCGCGACGCCCTCAAAAGCGTCGGCCTAGCCGAGGCCATGGCCACCGCCCTCCGCGCCCGCGCCATCCCCGCCCCCACCGCCCACCTCGCCGCAGAACTAGGCGTCCTAGCCTTCAAACAGGGCTACGCCCAATGGCTCCAAGCCACCCCCGACGCCCCCCTCGCCCCCTACGCCCTCGCCGCCCTCGAAGCCCTGCACGCAGCGACCAAGTCCCTCACCTGACAGAAACGCTCGAACGCCACCACACAGCCCGCATCCGCAACGCACAACCCATGTTGGGCCTGCGCGGCGCAGACATAGTCTGTGCGATCCGGGCTGTGCGGTAAGGGTTCTCGTCGCTGCCTCACCTGGTGCGGTGCGCTTGTAGTGCTTTGGTAATCAGCTGCCGTGCATCGTCTCCGGACGGAATTTTTCAAGGTGGATGAGTCCAACGGGTGTTAAGCGGCTGTCGTGTCGGCCTCCTGGGTGGCGTCGTCGGCTGGTCGGTTGATCCAGACGGTCTCGGGTAGGTCAAGGATCTTCGGTGCCGTGGTGGTGCCGAAGCGGTGTGGGTGGCGGGCGCGGGCCTGGGCGAGCACGGCTTGGCGGGCGGCGGCCTTGTCGGTGGCCAGCCCGTAGTGAACGTCGGCGGGGGTGTGTAAACCGATGCCGGTGTGGCGGTGTTGGTGGTTGTACCACCCGGCGAAGGAATCCATGAATTGTCGTGCCTCGGTGAGTGATCGGAAACGTTCGGGGAACTCTGGACCGTATTTCAGAGTCTTGAACAGCGCCTCCGAAAAGGGGTTGTCATTGGATACCCGTGGCCGTGAATGCGAGCGGGTGACCTCGAGATCGGCGAGCAGAGCGGCGACCGATTTGGACGTCATCGACGTGCCCCGATCGGCGTGCACTACCTGCGGAATCCCGTGGACCCCGAAGATCTCTTTCATCAATTCCGTTGCCAGAACACCGGATTCATGATTGTGAACATGGACCCCGACGATGTAACGGGAGTAGATGTCGATCATCACGTAGGCATCGAAATACTGTCCCTTGACCGGGCCGGCGAGCTTGGTGATGTCCCACGAATACACCTGCCTCGGTGCGGTGGCGACCAACTCCGGACACACCTTGGCCGGATGCCGCGCCAACCGGCGCCGCTCCTTGACCTGCTTGTTTTCCCCTAACACCCGATACATCGTGGACACCGAACACAGGTAGGTGCCCTCGTCCAGGAGCTGGGCGAAGACCTGCAACGGCGCCAGATCGACGAACCCGGCACTGCCCAGTTTCTCCAGGATCGCGCGTCGCTCGAACTCGGAGAGCTTGTTCACCGGATCTGAAACCGGTTGCGGTACACCCGAACTCGGTGCCGCGGCGGCCTTACGGCGGCGGTTCGCGGTGGAACGCACCAGTCCCGTCAATACCGCCGCACGCCGAGTACCGGCTCCGGCATCGGTCAACGACATGTACGCGGTGGTCAACGCCTTCTGCGCTGCTCGTCGGAATCCGCTCTCTCGGAGAGAGATTCCAAGAGAGCGTGTGCTTTTCCCATGATGTCCAGGGCGGCCTCGGTAGTGACGAGACGTTTGTTGGCACGCGCTAATTCCGCTGTCAGACGTGCGATTTCGGCTTGCTCAGCGGTCAGTTTACCGACCTTCTCACCCGGTTTCTTACCGGAGAGGACCCCCGCGTCGCGCTGCTTGCGCCACTCGCTGATCTGCGAGGAATACAGCCCTTCTCGGCGCAGATACCCGCCACCGTCGCCGTGTTCGATCGCCTGCTCGTAGGCCTGCAGATACGCCAACTTGTCCGCTGCGCTGAACGCACGCCGCCGCTTCGGCTCGTCACCACGCGGCCCTGGAGAACCCATCCGCCCATTGTGGCCTTCGGCGACCGCGGCTCTTGTCCTGGTCATGAAATAGCGATCCGTCTCTCGCCCTGCATCTCCGATTGGCTCCGAGCCGGTGGACTCACCTCACCCTGACACGCAGGGGGACACCGACTGCCCAACCAGGACATCGAAGGTTCGGTGATAGAGCTTGATTTCTCGCGGTTGGGTAACGGTGAGTTCCGCGGAAATCGACTCGACGGTTACCCTGCGCTGGTCGAACATGACGAAGTTGGTCAACTGCATCGGCAGTTCGGCGCTCATCGGCACGATCCCGAAGGTGACCCGGGGTAATCCCATCGCGGCCAGTAGTCTGTCCAACTGCCCGATCATGACCGAGTCCCCGCCGACAGTGTTGTACAAAGCTTGCTCGCCCATGAGGATATGAAACCGGTGGTCCCCTCGGTAGAGAATCTGCTGGCGCTCAATGCGTTTGGAGACTCCCTCATCGAGATCATCGGGTATCCCGTGGAATTTGATCGACCTGCGCAGGACCGTGGAAGCGTATTCCGCGGTCTGAAGAAGTCCTGGTATCAGGGACGGCTGATAGGCGCGGATCACCTTGGACTGCTGCATCAGATGCAGGATCTCGTGCTGTTTCTGTTTGGTCCCACCGCTGAGCGTTCGCCGCCACTCGCGATACGAGGTCTCTATATTCCGCAGCGTAGCAACAAGATTCGGCATCTCACTCTGGGCCCCGGTAAGGGTGCACCACACCTGGATGTCGGCGATCGACGGTTTCGTCCTGCCGTATTCGATCTTGGGTATCCTGGTCTGATGCCATCCGGCCCTGCGGGCAAGCTCGCTACCGCTGAGTCCGGCGGACTGGCGAAGCTCCCGGAGGCGTTCCCCGAGAGCTTCGCGCGCTTGCTGTAGAGAATTGGTCACCGGTCAGAGTTCACGTTCGTATTCATTGAACGGGACCGCCGATCGCCACAGCTTTTCCTTCACTCCCCGGCAGTACGCCGCGATGCCGGGGTCGGTGGTTATTGCCGCTCCGGAGGGTCTGCCGTCATTGTCTACCAGGTTGAAACCCACTGTCGTGCCGTCGAACAGCCACCAGTCATCCGAGGGCACGTCCCCGGCAAGGTGTCGAGGCAGATAGCGAATGTCTTCTCCGGCATCTACATTGCCCGCCGTGATCGAAAGCAGCCAGCGCTGATAGTCGCTGTGCGGCACCGTGACTACACGGACCCGAGTCACCCGCACTCCGCGACCGACGGTTTCCTGAACAAGCTCCGTCCACGGTCGCCTGCCGTACTCCGGTACCGGTGTTGCACCGTTGAGGAATCGGCGCAGCGATTCGGACTCACTGGGAACAGAGTAGGCGTCTCTCACCTCCAGATGGAATGCCTCCTGCTCGGCCAGCCGGAACAGCTCAGGCCACGGACTAGGCTGCCGCAGTAACACCGTGAAAAGCCCTCTCCGCCTTCGGCACTTCAATGGCGGCTTCGTGGGGTTCCATGCTCATCGTGTCCACCGTCGCACGGTCGGTGATCGGCTGGCCGGAGATCAGGAACGTCCCGCGGCCGGTGTCGCTCAATGTGGCACCGATGAATGTCTCCGGCTCTGCGAACCCCAGCAGTAGATGCGGAATCTCCACAGTCGCCTGCGTCCCTGTCTTCCAGCCCACCACAACGTAAGTGCCGGTGTCGGTCGCGTACAGCGTTGGGCAATCGCCGTCACCCGAACCGCCCTTGCCGAGGAATTTCAACAACATGATGACGCTCCTATCTGAACTACGCGCAACTATGCCTACAAGCTCCAATTGTCTCGCCCAAATGACCTGGCTGACCAGTGATTAAGTCATTTTCAGCATAGTTCGGCATAGGTGTGGCCAAGCAGGTTTGAGGTCTCTTAGCGTCGATCCAAGCGTTCGGGGCCGGTGCAATCGTCTCGGTCCAGGCGGGCCTCGCCAACCGACGACAGGGGCGGTCATGGATGACAAAGCGGAGCGCACACGACTGTTCTCGTTCCCCGGCGGGGTGCTCGAACTGCAGAGCACCGGGGACGTGGACGAGGACTACGCCGGGTTCTATCTCCAACTCCACGGACAGGCTCACGATGAGGAAGGCGGAGTGGCTGTAATGCGCTGGAAGCCAACATGTATCGGGTACCTGCGTACCGACGTATCGGGCGTTGCCCAGATGTGGGATCAATCCCAAATCCGAAGGCTAGCTGAGCGTCTCGGGTACGACTTCGCCGATATGGTGATCTATGACCCGAAGTTCGGACGTCCGCCACTGGCGCGTTTGAGGGCGCAGGCGACCCGCTTGGACGCTGAAGCGGTGGTAGTCCCCAGCCCTGAGCATTTCGAGGGTGGGGAGATACCGGCGGCGTTGGTGCTCCAAGTGGACGTGATCGTCGTGAACCCCGAAGAGACCTACGCGCGACGGCCCGTGAGTCAGCTTCCGCAGCACAGATGATGTTGTTGTGCAAGGGATCTGGATTGAGTCGAAGCGTCATCGAATTCGTGCAGTAGGTTGGATTGTGGCGTCGGCGGGGATGCTGTCGGCTCGTAGTCTCGATGCCGCCCTGGGGTGGCCGAAGGGTGGGAGGCGTTCGTGATTGTTGCGGTGTTTGCTCGGAGAGTTCGGGTAGGGGTGTCGGTGGACGATTTTGTGCGGGCTTGGGCGCCGGATAGCGGGGACCCGTATCCCGCTGGTGTCGAGGTGGGGGTGGATCCGGGTGATGATCGCCGGATTCTGACGATCATCAGGTTCGACGGGGATATGGAGGCGTTTCAGCGGGCGATGCCGCGGTTGATTCATCCTGAGTCGCATCGGCGGGTGGATGAGCTGGTGGAGTCGACTGAGCTGGAGAGTGTGTATGAATCGGTTGCCGTGAGCGTGTGACAACCTCGCCGCAGATCGTGTTGCGGCGGGCGTGTGGGCGGAATGCCCGTTATCGTCGGACGGGTGGCCAGTAAATCGGCGTCGCCGGCCGTGGAGTTGGCGGTGGGCGAGCAGACGGTGCGCGTATCCAATCCGGATCGGGTGTATTTCCCCGAGACCGGGGCTACCAAGTTCGATCTGGTGCAGTACTACCTGAGCGTGGGGGACGGGATCGTCAATGCGCTGCGGGATCGGCCGTGCATGATGCACCGGTTTCCCAAGGGTCTGCCCGGCGGCAAGGTGCATCAGAAGCGGGTGCCCGCCGGTGCGCCGGACTGGATTCCCACTGTGCAGCTGTATTTTCCGCGCTACGGGCGCACCGCCGACGAACTGTGTGTCGAAAAGCTCGCCGATGTCGTGTGGGCGGTGCAGATGTCGACGGTGGAGTTCCACCCCTGGAATTCCCGCCGCTTCGACACCGAGATGCCCGACGAATGGCGGATCGACCTGGATCCGATGCCGGACTGCCCATGGTCGCGAGTGCAGCGGGTGGCCGGTGTGGTGCAGGAGGTGCTCGACGAACTCGGTGCGGTCGGCTGGCCGAAAACCTCCGGCGGCAAGGGATTACACGTGTACGTGCGCACCACACCCCGCTTCGGCTTCCAGGAGGTGCGCCGGGCCGCGCTGGCCTTCGCCCGCGAGGTCGAGCGCCGCGCCCCGGACGACGTCACCACCGCCTGGTGGCGCAAGGACCGCGACCCGAGCCAACTATTCGTCGACTACAACCAGAACGCCCGCGACCACACCATCGCGGCCGCGTATTCGGTCCGCGGCGTCCCGGAGGCCACGGTGTCCACCCCGATCCGCTGGGACGAACTCCCCGACCTGCACCCCCGCGATTTCACCATGTCCACGGTCCCCGCGCGCTACGCCGAACTGGGTGACCTGCACGCCGGCATCGACGAAGCCGTCTTCGACCTCGAACCGCTGCTGGAATGGGCCGACCGCGACAAGGTCGACATAGCCGACCTCGACGAGGACTGAATCAGGCCGCGCCGCCGCGCAGCCAATCGGGCCAGGCGATCGTCCAGTCACCGTTCTGCCAGATATCGAGCGGATCGCCACCGGTATTGCGAACCTCGACCACATCACCCGGAATGACGAAGTCGTAGAACCACGCGGCATCGTCGGGGGAGATGTTCAAACAGCCGTGCGAGACATCCGTATTGCCTTGGGCCCACATGCTTCCCGCCAGCTCGTGCACATAGATTCCGTCGTGGGTGAGGCGGACCGCGTGGTAGATCGTCGTCCGGTAGCCCAAGCCGGAATTGACCGGCAGCCCATAGCTCGAGGAGTCCATGGTCACCGGATTCCTGCAGTCCAAAACGGTGTAGACCCCCGGCCGGGTCCAGAACGACAGCACAGTGCCGCCGACCACCGCCGTGCCACCCTTGCCCATCGATGTGGGCATGGTGCGCACCAGATTTCCGTTCTCGAACACCTCGATCTGCTTCGTATTGTCATCGGCGATCGCGACATGCGCGGGACCGATGAGCACCGACACCCGCTGATCGCGCAGTCCGTAACCACCGTCGGCAAGTGCCGCGCCGAACAGCTCGGCCGCAACGGTGATCCTGGTTCCCGGCGCGTAGTACCGCTCCGGCCGCCAGTGCGCATTCTGATCGTCGAGCCAATACCAGGCCCCGGTCACCGCCGGTTCGGCGGTGATCTTCATATGCGCCGCCGCCACCTCCCGGTTGACCGGCTCGTCGAAATGCGCGACAAGGACGAAACCCACTCCGTAAGTGTCGTTTTCGGCAATCTCGACCTTGTTGGCCGACCGCAGCGAGACATCGATGAGCCGATCGGGCAGCACCGTCGAGCAGGTCGTCGTCGCGCTGACCTCTCCGGTTTCGCCCTGCGCCACGGCTTTCGCGGTATAGGTGTGCCCGTAGCCGAGCGGTTCGCTACTGGTCCAGCTGCGGTGATCGGGCGCCGATACGCCCGGCAGCGAACGGCCGGTTTCGTCGATCCACTCGACATTCCGCAGCGTCCCGTCGGCGACCTTGACGGTGCCCGGCTTACGCGCTTCGACATTGTGCGCATCGGCCGCGGGATCGAACCGGATCACCGCGGGCTTGGGCGGCGGCGCGGGTTCTCCGGCGCATCCGGCAAGAGCGAGACCACCCGCTCCGGCAATGCCGATCAGCAGCTCACGACGTCGCAAGGCCACCGCATATCCTCCTTCGCCGGGTGTACGACCGGCCATGGTCAGCATGCGACAGCCGACCCCGGCCGCCACGCCGACAAGCCACACCTCCACCGAACCGACACACTTCTCGATCGAACACCCGCGCAACCGGGGCGCCGCTGCGGCCTGCGGATCGAGTACGAGGTAGCCCGGCGTACTGCATTCGCAGTACGCGCAACGGCCTCCGCACGCACGATGCCGACTACAGAGCCGTAGAACGATCATGGCGACATGGCGAAATTCCTGTACCGGCTCGGTCGGTTCTCGTTCGAGAAGCGGCGGCTCGTCGTCCTGCTCTGGCTGGGGGTCATGGCCGCGCTGGTGGCCGGAGCCGCCAATGCGCCGACGCCCCCGCCGGATACGTTCTCGATTCCGGGGACCGAATCCCAGCAGGCCTTCGATCTGCTCGGCGAACGCTTTCCCGGCACCAAATCCGATGGCGCACAAGCTCGTATCGTCTTCGTAGCGCCCGAAGGCCAGCAGATCAGCTCCGAGCCGAACAAGGCCGCGGTCGAGAAGATCGTGTCGGATGTGTCCGGCGGCGCCCAGGTCAAGGGCGTACTCGATCCGTTCCAGACCGGTGCGGTCAGTAAGAACGGCACGACCGCCTACGCGACCGTGAGCTACGGCGCGACACCCCAGGACCTCACCGACGCCACCAAGAACGCGCTCACCACGGCGATCGACAATGGCAAGACCTCCGGGGTCACCGTCGAGGTCGGTGGCACCGCGCTGATGGCCAAGCCCGAAATGGGCGGCGCCACCGAGGCCATCGGCATCGCCATTGCCGCCATCGTGCTGATGATCACCTTCGGCGCGTTCGCGGCAGCGGGTCTGCCCCTGCTCACCGCGCTCATCGGAATCGGCGTCGGCATCGCCGCCATCGTGGCGATCGGCATGTCCACCACCACAACAACTCTCGCCATGATGCTCGGGCTCGCGGTGGGCATCGACTACGCGCTGTTCATCGTCTCCAGATACCGGACCGAACGAGCCGAGGGCTACAGCGCCGAGGAATCGGCGGGCCGAGCCGTCGGAACCGCCGGATCCGCAGTGGTTTTCGCGGGACTCACCGTGGTCATCGCACTGGGCGGCCTGGCCGTCGTCGGTATTCCGGCGCTCACCAAGATGGGTCTGGCCGCCGCCGGCACCGTCGCGGTCGCCGTCACCATCGCACTGACACTGCTGCCCGCGCTGCTCGGATTCTTCCAGCGCGCGGTCATGCCGAAGGCATTCCGCAAGGCGCTCGCCGCTGATGCGAAGTCTCCGGCCGACGCACAGGCCTTGGCCGCCATGCCGATTGCGGAGAAGAAGCCCAATATGGGCACCCGCTGGGCCACCTTCGTCGTCCGCCGCCCGGTGGCAGTGTTGCTGATCGGCCTGGTCGGCATGGGCGTGCTGGCGCTGCCGGTATCGAGTCTCGAACTCGGTATGCCCGGTGACGAATCGCAGCCGACCTCGACCACCCAGCGCCGCGCCTACGATGCGCTGGCCGAGGGCTTCGGTCCGGGCTTCAACGGCCCGCTCACCGTCGCCGTCGATGTCAAGGGCGTCGGTGATCCGAAGGCCGCGCTGGACGAGGTCACCAAGACCCTGGCGGCGACCAAGGATGTGGTCTCGGTATCGCCCGCGATGTTCAACAAGGCCGGTGATGCCGCCATGCTCACCGTGGTGCCCGCCAGCGGCCCGTCCGCGACCGCGACCAAGGATCTTGTGCACGCGCTGCGCGGCGAAGCCGGCGGTCTGAAGTCGGCGACCGGTGCGACCGTACTGGTCACGGGTGCGACCGCCATGAATATCGATGTCTCGCAGAAGATGTCCGACGCCCTGCTGCCGTATCTCGCGGTGGTGGTCGGCCTGGCAATCCTGTTGCTGATGGTCGTATTCCGCTCGATCGCGGTCCCGATCAAGGCGGCGCTGGGCTTCCTGCTCTCGGTCGGCGCGGCCTTCGGTGTGATCGTCGCGGTCTTCCAGTGGGGCTGGCTGGCGAACATCATCGGCGTCCATCAGACCGGACCCGTGATGAGCATGATGCCGATCTTCCTGATCGGCGTGGTGTTCGGACTCGCGATGGATTACGAGGTCTTCCTCGTCACCCGCATGCGTGAGGCCTACGCACACGGCGAGAGCGCACACGATGCCATCGTCACCGGATTCCGGCACAGCGCCCGGGTGGTGGTGGCCGCGGCGGCCATCATGATCGCGGTTTTCGCCGGATTCATCGGCGGCGGCGAACCGATGATCAAGATGATGGGCCTCGGGCTCGCCTCGGCGGTCTTCTTCGACGCCTTCATCGTCCGCATGACGCTGGTGCCGGCGGTGCTCGCACTGCTCGGCGACAAGGCCTGGTGGCTGCCGCAGTGGCTGGCGAAGATCCTGCCGAATGTGGATGTGGAGGGCGAGAGCCTGAACCATCTGAAGGCGGAGGAGCCGGTCCGAGAGCTCGAATCAGCCAACGCCTGAATGTAATAGCACCGGTAGGCCGTCCCGAGGGGCGGCCTACTTTGCTGTATCCGAGTGCACTCGGGGTGGTGCGCCGATCTCTCCCCTCCGCACAGATCGGTGCACCACCGCGAGCCGTCGCACGACGACCAGCACGGCGCTGTCCCGGCCGTCGGCTTTCACAGCCTAGGTCAGATCCCGCAGCCCAGCAAGCAAAATCAGTAGAGAATGAACCGGATATCACTGTCGTGAAAGACAGGTCATGCAGTAGATTCGGTTTACATGCAACCTGAGTACGCCACGTTCCTCGCGGCCTGTGTGCGGGAGCGGCGGCGGGAGCTCAATTTCAGCCTCGACGATGTGATCGCGGCTGGTGGACCGACCCGGCGCACGCTCGTCCGCGTCGAGGCCGCGAATCTGGGGCCGGCGCCGAAGCCGGTGACCTTCCGGCGCCTCGATTCCGCGCTGTCCTGGGGGAGTGGCAGTGCCGCACGGGCATATTGGCGTGGTGAGAAGCCGCAGGCGGTCGTGCCGGGCCGAAAGCTCGACGCGGGCACGGCCTTCGTGGCGGTCCCGGCGGCGCTGGCGCTGGATCTGTTCGGTGTTCAGATCGAACTGAATCAGGTCCTGGCCGAGGATCCGGCCGATCCGGCCAGGCTGCGTGCCAGTGTCGACCGGCTCAATACCGATCTCGGCCGACTGCTCGGCCTCTACCTCACCGACCTGCTGGAACGGAACTGGCAGGCGGACGGATCGGCGCTGCCGCTGGTCGAGCACGCTTTCCGGGAACTGCTCAGCGCACCGGTTTCCGAGGACGATCCCGACTACGAGGAGAAGCTGTACCGGCGCTGGCTGATCGGCGGCACGGCGGGCATTGCGAGTGAACTGACGGGTAGATTCATGGAAAGGCTGCAGCAGGCGCGTAAGGATTCAGGGGAAAACCAGGCATGAATGTCGTCGCGGATCGAGTCAACCGACTGTGTGGGTTGCTCGGATCACCCGACGATCAGGACGGCCTGAACGATATGATCGCCGCGGCCGCGGCCGCGAACGCGATCCTCGCTCGCACCGTCACCCGCGCCGAGATCGCCGCGGTGCGTAGTGGAGAGGGTGACGCACCACCGGATCTCTTGCGCGCCATCGCAATACACTTCGATATCGACCCCAGATACGTACTGGAGCCCGACCTCGAGGAGATGCGGGTACTCGATCAGAAGCTCTCGATCCTCGAGACTGCGCGCACCCTCGGCATCAAGCTCGGCGCGGTGCATTTCCGGGGCGGCGCCATGGATGTCGAGGCCTTGGACTTGCTGGTCACCACCATTCGAGATGCGCGGTCCGCCGCACACCCGCACCCCGTGGATGCACCGCATGGCGGGCGCTGATCCCCTCGCGACGCTGGTCGCGGAACTCGAGATCCCCAGCCCCTGGAATCTGCAGCGATTTGTCGACCTGCTCGCCGAACAGCGCGGCAAACCCATTGTGCTGACCGGACATCGGGGCCTGCGCGCCGCCGGATTCCCGTGCGGACTGCTGGCGGAGATGGACGATCTGACGCTCATCGTCTACGAGGAGCGGTCCTCCCGCTATATGGTCGAGCACACCGTGCTGCACGAAATCGGCCATCTGCTGCTGGGGCACGAGGGTGAGCGCATCCAGGATTCCCTCGGCGAATACCTCGGTGGATTTGTCGGATCGGCCTCGATCGCGCGAATGGAGACGGTACTCGCGCGGGGCGTTTTCGATACCGCCAAGGAGCTCGAGGCGGAGACCTTCGCGAATCTCATCATGCCCGATATCCGCCGCCGCCCCTTCGCACCGCTGCGCAATATCTTCGTGCGCGGCTGAGGAATTCGCACATGCTGCCTCCGTACTCGTCCATGCCCGAAGTGGTGGCCTGGCCGCTGTGGATCCTCACCGCGAGTGTGACGATTCTTCGATTGCGCTGGTGCAGCGATACTTTCGCGCAGCGGCGCATCAATGGCGCACTGGTCGGATCCACGATCGCGTGGCTGCTGCTCATCGCGACGGCGCAGCAGTGGATTGTCCAGCTGCTCGAATGGCTCACCCCCGCACGGCAGTACCAGCTCGCGAACGCGCTCATGATCGTGGTGACCGCCGAGGCGTACCTGATGATCTCCCATGCGCGGCAGCAGAATCCGCTGTCCGCGCGGATCGTGTACGCCGCGGCCGTCGCTATGGGACTCGGCTACCTGGTGCTGGGCAGCCCCGTGGCGGCCGGCGGCGGGATCGTCCTGCAGTATCCCGGGTGGGAAGCCGCGCCGATGACGGTGCTGTTCGTCGTCTTCCCCTATGCCTGTTCGATATTGCTCGTCGCCGCCTGCGTCCAGGAACTGCGGGCCCGGCCACCGCTCGCCGCGCGAGTGTTCTACCTGCTGTTCATGGCCATCTTCGCCGGTCTGATCTGCAGTCTCAGCTTCGGGCTGAGCACCTCGCTCGTGCTGGCGACCGGGTATGTGAACGCCTTCACCGAATACGCGGCGAACACCGATCGGATGGCGTTCGTCATGGACATCATCGCCTTCACGCCGCTCGCCGCTATTCCCTTGGTGCTGCGGGCTTTCGACGCCGTCCGCGGTGATCCGGTGGCGCGCGCTCTCGACGATCTCACTCCGCTGTGGGAGGAGCTCACCGCCGCATGTCCCGATATCGTCCAGCCGCGTCCGGACAATGCCGGAGCCACCTACCGATTGCATCGCATGGTCATCGAGATCAATGACGCGATCCTGTCGCTGCTGCCGTATGTGCCCGACCACGAGCCCGCCGCGGCCACCGATCTCGCGTCGATCGCCCCGCTGCTGCGGGCCGCGCGGGATGCGAAGCTGGCCGCGGAACCGCCCAATTTCGCCGCCCGGCAGCTCGAGATTCCCGGTGGCGCCGACCTGCAGACCGAAACTCGAGTCCTGTCCGCCCTCGCAAAGGAGTGGTCCAGATGCCGGCCGTCCCCCATCCCCCCTGGCGCATTCCATTCGTAGGCGATGCCCTCTCACTCTCGGCGCAGACGCCCGCGCAGAGCATTACCGGCTATGCCGGACTCGGTGAGGTGTTCGAGGTACGCGTGCTGCGCTATCCGCGCATGCTCATTGTGAATTCGGCCGAACTGGCCGAACCGATCCTCGACGATGCCGCATGGACCAAGGTCAACGGCCCGGCCTTCCGCCGCCTGGCGCCCATGGCGCCGACCGGACTGCTGTTCACCGGCACGGAGGATGCGCTGTGGAAGCTCGCGCATCAGCGTCTGCAACCGGCCTTCAGTCGTACCGCCATGCGCGAGTACCACGCGAGCATGAATCCGCTCATCGCCGCGCACGTTCGCCGCTGGGCCGAGGCGCCGCAGCCGGTGAACATCACCGATCTGACGCAGGACCTGGCCTACGACATCATCACCCAGGCCGGATTCGGCGCCGCGCTCTCACGCGAGCAGCGCAATGATTTCGTGCGGACCATGTTCGCGCTCATTCGGGCCACCAACCGCGGCAAGATCATTCCGTTCCTCGATGCCGTCCTGGGCGTGAATCCCACACCGCCGCACGCCGAGGCCCTGCGCCGGCATGTCGAAATGATCATCGACACCCCCGGCGCGAATGCGCCCATTCTTCGGGCTCTCAGCGATACCGACCCCGAGCAGGGCGCACCGCTGACCCGCGATCAGATCATCGATCAAGCCCTGGTGCTGCTCATCGCCGGTCATGAAACCACCTCGGGCACAGTGGCATTCGCCCTCTATGAACTCGCCCGCAATCCGCAGATCGCCGAGCGTGCGCGCCAGGAGATCGCCGAAACCGGTAAGAGCCCAGCCGAACTCGAATACGAAGACATCGTCGGATTGCGCTACCTGCGGGCGATCATCGACGAGACCCTGCGCCTGCACCCGGTGGCCCCGGCATTCATTCGAAGCGCGCTGTCCGACACCACCATCGGCGAGCACCCGGTCACCCCGCACGACTGGGTGTATCTGAACCTGCTCGCGATCCATCGCGACCCCACCCGCTGGGACGACCCGGACGCCTTCGCTCCGGACCGATTCCTCACCGGACCCACTCCCAAGTCCTACAAACCCTTCGGCACCGGGGCCCGCGCCTGCATCGGCCGCGCGCTGGCACTGCACGAAGCCGTGCTGACCCTGGTGCACGTCCTGCACACCCAGACCCTCACCCCCACCGGATACCGCCTGGACATCGAGGAATTCCCGACCCTCAAGCCCCGTGACTTCACGCTCGCGCTGACCGCCCACCAGTACTCGAACTGAATCCGGCAGCACGCGGCACTCGATCTGCGGAACGCAGTACATAGCGGCCCTATGTACTGCATCCGCAGTACACGTGACGGCCTTCACACGCACGATGCCGACTACATGGCCGTGCCACGACCATGGGGGTATGGCGAGATTCCTGTAGGCCGTCCCGGGTGGGCGGCCTACCGGTCTCTTGCCGGCCTGCCGATTAGGGTTCTCAACGACGAGAGGAACGCATGATGACCGCAGAATGGTCGCAGTGGCCACGACGGCACAGCCGTGCCGTCGATGTGGTCATCGCCATTCTGCTGTGCGGGCTGGCCACCTATGCGAGCCGGTTGGCCGATCACGGCGCCGGGCAGGGCGCGGTGGTGGTCCGCCCCGCGTCGCTGGCGGTCTTCGGATTGTCGGCACTGGCCTCGTTCACCCTGCTGTGGCGGCGCATGTTCCCGCGTGCGGTCCTGGTGATCACCACCGCCTGCGGTGTTGCCATCGGCGCCCTGGGTTTCGAGGTGTCCATCGTGACCGCGGGCGCGGCATTGGTCGCGGCGTATTCGATCGGGCTCTGGACACCGGATCTGCGCACCGCGAAGGTCGCACCGGTGATCGCCGGCGGCGTCCTGCTGATCACCTCGCTCTTTCACCAATTCTGGCCGCTGCTGAATCCCGGGCGCATCACCCTGGTGGCTGCGGTGCTCGTGGCGGGCGCGTTCGCCGAGGCCGGGCGGAGCAGGCGCGACTATCTGGCGGCCCTGCACGCGCGCGCCGAACTGGCCGAGCGGACCCGCGAGGAGGAGGCGCGGCAACGCGTCGGGGAGGAGCGACTCCGGATCGCGCGCGAGCTGCACGATATCGTCGCGCACCATATGGCCCTCGCACACGCCCAAGCCTCCACTGCCGCATATCTGCTGCGCACCAAGCCGGATCAGGCGCAGGAGATGCTCGATCAACTGGCGGGCACCACATCGGCGGCATTGCGGGAACTCAAGGCCACCGTGGGACTGCTGCGCGAGGACGACTCCGACGCTCCGCTGGAACCGACACCGGGCCTGGCGCAATTATCGGAACTGCTCACCTCTTTCGAGCGGACCGGCCTGACCCTGTCACTGTCGATCACCGGGGTCCCGCGCCCGCTGTCACCCGGCGCGGATCTGACGGCGTACCGGATCATCCAGGAGGCGCTCACCAATGTCACCAAGCATGCGGGAACCTCGGCGGCGACGGTGCGGCTGGTCTACTCCCGGCTGCTGCTGACCATCAGCGTGACCAATGCCGGCGGCACGGCCTCCGAACCCGTTCGCGGCGAAGAGGACTCGGACAGCCAGGGTTATGGTCTGATCGGCATGAACGAACGAGCCGTCTCCGTCGGCGGCCACCTGCAGGCCGGGTGCCGGCCGGACGGCGGTTTCGAAGTCACCACCGAACTTCCCCTCGAGCCACCGAAACCCCCTGACGACGAGGACAAAACGCCATGACCATCCGTGTTCTGCTGGCCGACGATCAAGCCCTGCTGGCCGGAACCTTCCGGCTGCTGATCGATTCGGCCGAGGATATGGAGGTGGTCGGCATTGCCGGAAACGGCCGTGAGGCAGTCGAACTCGCGCAGGCGGCCAAGCCGGATGTGGTGGTCATGGATATCCGCATGCCCGGGGTCGACGGTCTCACCGCGACCCAGGAGATCTGCGCCGACCCGGAATTGCGCGAGACCCGCGTCCTGATCCTCACCACCTTCGAACTCGACGAGTATGTGGCACAGGCTCTGCGCGCCGGCGCCAGCGGATTTCTCGGCAAGGACGTCGGCCCCGAGGAACTGCTGCGCTCCATCCGCGTGGTCGCCGCGGGCGACTCGTTGCTCTCGCCCACCGCGACCCGCACCCTGATCGCGCGCTACCTCGCCCGCCCCGAAAGCCGTGTCAGCGCAGCCGAATCCCTCGAGGTCCTCACCGCCCGCGAGCGCGAAGTCGTCGCCATGGTCGCCGAGGGCATGTCCAATGAGGAGATCGCCGAGAAGATGTACGTCAGCCCGCTGACCGTGCGCACGCATGTCCAGCGCGCCATGTCGAAGGTGGGCGTCCAGAACCGCGCCCAACTCGTCGTCATCGCCTTCCAGTCCGGCCTGGTCCGCGTCGAGCCGCCCCGCCAACTCTGATTCACAGAGCGTCGGTCAACTTCACCGAGTGGCGGTGAATCGCTCGAACAACTGTCGCAGGCGTTCGCGGATACCGGAGGCGTTTCGCGTTGGGGGAGGGGCAGTTTCGATCGCTCCTTCGGCCGCGGTCGCCTGCGCGAATCGCACGTGTAGCTGTTCACGGACCTGGTCCGGGGTGTAGGCACGCCGACGACGCTCGGAACGCACGACGACCACTCCGGTCGCGACCACTCCGGCCGCACCCGCCAATCCCACTGCCTTCCACCACCTCATACCGCCTAGGCTACGGGTATGACGGGTACCGGCATCGGATTGGACCGAGCACTCGAGCTCACCAGAACCGGCGACATCTGGTTGTTCCGTGGACATTCGGCCGCCGACCGGGCGATTCGCATGACCACCAACAGTCCGGTCAACCATGTCGGCATGTCCGTCGTGATCGACGATCTGCCCGCATTGATCTGGCACGCGGAACTGGGTCGTTCGCTTCCGGACATGTGGTCCGGAACCGCGCACCGCGGCGTCCAATTGCACAACCTGCGCGATGCGGTCATGGTCTGGTCCCACCGCTACGAACAGCAGGCCTGGTTGCGCCAGCTGAACCGCCCGATCACCCCCGGTATGGAAGAAAGCCTGCTGCGCACCATCGCCCGCCTCGACGGCACCCCCTTCCCCTCCACCACCGCACTGGCCGGCCGCTGGCTCCGCGGCCGCGCCCAACTGCCCCGCCGCAAGTCTCCGCAGCCGACCGCCCGCCAACTGGAAAGCGCCTACTGCGCCGAAATCGTCGCCGCCACCTACCAGGGAATGGGCCTGCTCCCCTCGAACCGCAGCCCCAATTGGTATGACCCGGGCCGATTCTGGAGCGGTGACGGCCTGCACCTGGCCGACGGCTATGACCTGGGCGGTGAAATCTCCGTCGAGATACCGCCCGCCACAGCCGATCCCGCCACCTGAGCTTCGCCGATACGGACGTGTGGCGGCACGCGGTGTACCACCATGACTCATCAGGAAGCATCTGTTTCCGGAGGGAGAGGGTGGATGTTCACCGACGAGCAGTTCCAACTGTCATTGCGGCAACCGCGCCTGGCGCAGCCGATTCCGGCGGTGCTGACCAACCGCGCCGAGCCGGTCGAAGTCCTCGACGAAGCGGCGCTGACCGCCATGACGCAGACGTGGTTCGACGAATACGAGAAGAAGATCGAGTTCTATGCCGGGCACGGCCTCGATATCGCCTGGACTCTCGACTGGGCGAAGAAGTACTGGTGGAGTTGGCAGACCCGGGACATGAGCCATAACCATGAGCTCTACACGGACGACCTGCGCTATAAGGACGTGACAACCCTCGGCGCGACCATGGTCGGCCTCGACGAATTCGTGGCCTACAACTTCGCGTTCTTCGATGCCATCCCCGATTGGCGCTACGACCCCATACCCGGACAGTGCTACATCGACCTGACCCCGGACGGGGAGGTCCGAATGGTGGTGCGCTACTACGGAAGTGGTCATCTCGTCGGTCCGCTGAAGCTGCACCCCTACGGACCCGGCGCCGCCGCGATCCCCGGCAACGGCGCGTTCATCCAATGCACCGCCGTCGACCGCTACCACTTCAACGCCGACCACCTGATGTACGAGGGCGAAACCCTCTACGACCTGCTCGACGGCGTACAGCTCGCCGGAATCGTCCCCGGCCCCTCGACCACAGCCTTCAAATGGCTGATGCGCGGCGCAGGTCTCGCCACCCGGGCCCTCACCCGACTCCACCGTCCCGCCACCCACCCCTCGGCGACCCTCCGATAGTCGGCGTGCCGAGTTCGCCGGAGCCTCATCGCCCGAGGGCGAAAATGCTTGCGCACCTACGATGGCTACAGCGCGACGGAATGGATAGCGGTCAACCGGAAGAAGGGACGGCAGCCGATGAGCCTTCGTCAGTTCGAGATCGAGCTGTTTCACGGTATGTCGGCGAAAGAACCCGGGGCAAAGACGAATATTCAGCAGGTGGCATAGGAAATTCCTATGCAGCCCGGAGCTTCACGATTTGCGTGTGCTGCATTACGGTCCGAGAGATGCGACGGATTGCGGGTCTTGTGTGTGGGGTTCTTCTCGGTTTCGCGGCGCCGCAGTCGGCGTGGGCGGACGAACCGGCTGCGTATCCGGTCGAGACGGTTCCGGCGGCCGGGGCGCTGTTCTACCCCAGCGCACTCGGTGTGGTCCCGCGCCTCGGTGGCCCGCACTTCTGCTCGGCGGGCGTCGTGGACTCGCCCTCGCGCGATCTGCTGGTGACCGCGGCGCACTGTGTTCTCGGGCCGGGCGCGCTCATCGAGTTCGCGCCACTGCTGCACGACGCGGAGCTGCCCGTAGGAGTGTGGACGGTGACGGATATGTACATCGACCCGGCGTGGCAGCAATCGTTCGATCCGCGCCATGACGTCGCGTTCCTTCGCGTCGCGCCGCGCGATGGAAAGAAGATCGAGGATGTGGTGCCGGGGCTACCTCTGGGCGAACCGCGCGTGGGTGAGCCCGTCACCGTCAGTGGATATCCGCTGGGCAGTGGTGGTCGGCCGCTGACCTGCACCGCACCGTTGGAGGCCGTGGCGGACGGCTCCGCGATTCACTGCGGTGGTTTCGGCGAGGGGACCAGTGGCGGGCCCTGGGTCCAGAACGGTCAGGTCGTCGGCGTGATCGGCGGACCTGAACAGGGTGGATGCGCCCCAGATGTGGAGTACAGCACGCCTTTCGGGCCCGACGTCCGAGCGCTGCTGAGCCGCGCTGCGGCAGGCGGCAAAGGCGATGTGCTCCCGATCGGTTTCCTGGCGAACGACTGCTGACAGCGGCGTGACATTTCCGGAGGCGTCCGGCAGGGTGCCACCGGCGGCGATTATGTTGGTGGTGACCATGTTCGACCATCGGGGTGAGGGTGATACCGGATGTTGGATTACGGGCTCGATCTATCCGAGGTGAAGCGCGATATCGCGCTGCCCGACTTGGTGATCGAAGGAGATGAACTCGACGCCCTGGTGGCAGCGCACGCCGATTGGTCCGTACCCACACCGGCGGTGGGGTGGACGATCGCCCACCAGATCGCGCACCTCGCTGCGGCTGACGCGAACGTTCTCATCGCGCTGAAGAACCCGGAAGCGTTCGACATCGTGCTGCAGCAGGCGGAAGCCGCAGGCGGCCGAGCCGCTGATCTCGACGCCGCCGCGGGCGCAGCCCAACCGCGATCGGAACTGCTGCGGCAATGGCGCGAGGTCCGAGCCGACGTGGCTGCGGCGCTCCGGGATATTCCACTGGACCAAGGGTTTCCGTGGTTCGGCTCGCAATTGACCGCAACCCTGATGGTGCCGCTTCGCCTGATGGAGACGTGGGCGCACGGCCAGGACGTTTTCGATGCGCTGGGTGTCTCACGGCCCGCTACGGGCCGGCTCCGGCATGTGGCCGCATTGGGAGTAGCAGGGCGCGAACTGTCGTTTTACGCCGCCCAATTGCCCACGCCGGCAGCGCCTTTCCGTATCGAGCTGAACGGTCCCGTGGGTCAGGCCTGGGTATGGGGCCCGGAGGACGCCGAACAACGCGTACAGGGCAGTGCTCTCGACTTCTGTCTGCGAGTCACCCAGCGCAGGCCTCTTGCCGACACCGACCTCACGGCGGTGGGCGCGGACGCACAGAAGTGGCTCGAGATCGCTCGCGTCTTCCTCTGAAGTGCTATCGGCGCGGAGCCATCGGCGCGAGATCGAGATCGGCCAGTGTGGCCGCGCCGCGCGCGGCATGCTCGCCGCCGGCGAGGATCAGGGTGCGGGCTGACTGGTACGTGCAGCCTGCCACCTCGAATGCCGCTGCTGCGGTGAGCAATTGCTCCTCATCCTTGGTGAACAGGGCTTCGGCGCGGTCCACAATCGCTGTGGCCAGGGGATTTCCGGCCACGATGGTGCGGGCCTCCGCCACACGTGCACCGGCGTCGGGTCTTCCGGCGAGCACGGTGGCTTCGGCGCGCAGCGCCACATACCAGTGCAGCCAGATCCAGGTGAGCGAGCGCCATACCGCACTGGGCTCGGGCGCCATGCGCTCCAGCGCCTCGTCCGCCCGGTCTTCGTGCAGCAGCAGGATCGAGTCGAAGACGGCCTTGTAGCCGTAGGCATGTTCCGGTGGGGTGTCGAGCCGGTTCATGACGGAGGTCCATTCGGACCGGTCGTCATCATCCGCGCGCAGACCGTGGATCATCTCCACCCCGGCCACCGCCGCACCCAGACCCGATCCGGCGGGACTGCCGCTGCGCTGCCACGATTCGAGGAATCGCACACTGCGGGTGCGGACTTCGCCGACATTGCCCGCCAGCGCGTCGACCACCAGCAGCCAGCACGTGGCTCGATGACCCACCTCGGCCAGCAGCGGATGATCCGCGAGCTGCCGCGCCCACCGCCGAGCGCCCCGCAGATCTCCGACGCCGAGACAGGCTTCGGTGGCCTCGCCGAGCGCGTCGATCAGCTCGTGAATGCCTGCCGGAGTGTCCTGGACGGACGAGAGCAGCGCGATCCGCCGCCGTGCCGTGGCCGCCGCGGTGAAAGTGTCACCGCCCCAGCTCTGTGCGCCGGCGAGGGTATCGAGCGCGGCGGATTCGGCGAGCGGGTCGCCGGTGCGGTGCGCGAGTTCGACCGCCCGTTCGGCGCACGCGATCGTCTCCGGCACGACGGCGCCGGGCGAACATTCGGCGGCAGCGAACGCCTCGGTGAGCGCACTCCCGGCCTCGGCCAGCGCGACCGCGGCCAGGGCTGCCGGGTCGTCCCCGGCCAGCGCCCGCGCCTCGTCGATCACCGCGATCGCCTTGTCCTGCGGCAGGATTCGGGCGAACTTGCTGCCGAATCGGTAGGTGAGGGTGATGGCGGCGGCCAGGTCGGCGGCGGCCCCGGCGGTATCCCCGGCGCGAAGGGCGGCGTCCGCGGCGGCGCGGTGGAGGCGGTACATATCGTCGCCCCGCATCTGACATCCGGCCACCGCGGCCGCGTTCCGCAGCAGCGCCGCACCGGCGGCCGGATCATCGGCGAGCGCGGCCGCCTGCTCGTAGCGCATCTGAGATTCGCCGGTCAGGTGCCGGGTGAAGGACAGGTCCGCTAGATACCGGGCAAAGCGATACGCCTCCGGGCGCTGCTCGGGCCGGTCGGCCACCCATGCCATGGCGGCGCGGAAATCGTCTGCCACCGCGTCGAATCCGGCTCGCCAGTCCGAGCGCATGACGGTCAGATCGGCGGCCGCGGCCAGACACCAGCGCAGGTGCCGGGACCGGGCCTCGACGAGTTCGCCTGCCTCGGTGAGCCGTTCGATCCCGTACTGGCGAATGGTCTCGAGCGCCCGGTATTCGGTCCCGTTCGGCGACGCCGTCACCACCAGCAGACTCTGTTCGACGAGCCGGGCCAATCTGTCTGCGACAACACCTTTTTCGGAGTCGGTGACCTCCGCGGCGGCTGCCACCGTGAACGATTTCATGAACACCGACACCTGGCGCAGCAGCACGCGGTCCTCGGACTCCAGCAGCCCGTGGCTCCAATCCAGCGCCGCCCGCACCGAGCGGTGCCGGTCATCGCCGCGCGCGCCGCCCGCGAGCATTCGCAGCTGATCGGACAGACCCTCGGTGAGGCCGTCCAATCCGAGTGTGGTCCAGCGGGCGGCGGCGAGTTCGATGGCCAGCGCCACGCCGTCGAGTCGGCCGCAGAACTCCGAGACCTGGTCGCGCAGAGCATGATTCGGCGGCCAGCCACTGGCGGCCGCGCGGTCCATGAACAGCATGACCGCATCGGATTCGCCCTCGCCGGCCAGGGACATGGGCGGGACCGGATAGACCCGTTCGAACGGCACCATCAGCCGGGCCTGGCTGGTGGCCAGCACGGTCACCCGGGGACAGGCCGCGAGCAGGCGTTCGATGAACAGCGCCACGCCATCTCGCACATGTTCGCAATTGTCCAGCACCAGCAGGGCATGCCGGTCGGCCAGTGCGGCCAGCACCGACTCGTCCATGCCGCGGCCGGGTTGCTCGCCGATGCCGAGGGCATTGGCGACCGTGCCGGCGACCACGCAGATATCCGAGCTGGTGATCGGCACCAGGTCGACGAACCACACCCCGTCGGAGAAATCGCCCGCTGCGTCCGCGGCGATCGACAGTGCGAGCCGGGTCTTGCCCACCCCGCCGGGGCCGACCGCGGTGACCTGCCGGTGCTTGTCGATGAGCTCGGTCAATTCGGCCCGCTCCCGCGTCCGGCCGATGAAGGAGGTCAGCGGCGCCGGCAGGACCGGGGCCGGATGCGGTCGGTCGGCGCCGGTCTGCTCGGCGGCGCGCTGAGCGAGCGCGCGGCGGTCCGGAACCTCCAGCTTGCGCAGCAGCGAGGACACGTGGCTCTCCACCGTGCGTACCGAAATGAACAGTTGCGCACCGATTTCGGCGTTACTGAGATGTTCTCCCAGCAGCGCCAGCACCTCGGCCTCGCGCGCCGAGATCTCCACTGTTGCCGCCACGGTTCTCATCCTGCCCTATCTCGGCCTCCTTCCCGGTACATGCAGGTGGATTCCGTAGTGCACGTAGGTGGTCCGTGCCCCGATCAGTGGTGGGTTCCGTGATCGGCACGGATGTGGGGCGGCAGCACCGGAAGCCAAGCTATGACCACGTCCAGAACGGCTCACCGGCCGCGGAGATCGGGTCGCTTCGGCCCACTACCTCAGGAGTCATCATGACCACCTCGTCCACCCAGGGCATCAAGACCGTGCTGCACACCGTCTCCGATCTGCCCGCCGCCAAGGCGCTGTACACCGCGCTGCTCGGCGTATCGCCGCAGACCGATTCCTCCTTCTACGTCGGCTTCGATACCGAGGGCCAGCACATCGGCCTGGTCCCGGCCGGCGGCGCCGAGAACGTGACCGCACCGGTCGCGTACTGGCACGTGCCGGATATCGAGGCGAAGCTCGCCGAGGTGACCGCGGCGGGAGCCACCACGAAGGAGCCCGCACACGAAGTCGGCGGCGGCCGGCTGGTGGCCACCTTCGCCGATCCCGACGGCAATGTCCTCGGGCTGATCCAGGACCGATAAGCACCAGCCCCGTCGCTCGTCTTTCTAAGGAAGAAGCCATGATCGAGGCCAAGCACCTCACCAAGCACTACGGTGGCAAAACCGCCGTGAACGACCTCTCCTTCACCGTCCAGCCGGGCCGGGTCACCGGATTCCTCGGTCCGAACGGTGCGGGCAAGTCCACCACCATGCGCCTGCTGCTCGGTCTCGATCGCCCCGACCACGGCGACGCCACCATCAACGGTCAGCACTATCGCGATATGCCGCAGCCGATGCGGGTGGTCGGCGCGCTGCTGGAAGCGCGTGCCGTGCACAGCGGCCGCAGCGCCTACGACCACCTGCTGTGCCTGGCTCAGGCGCAGGGCCTGCCCCGGCGCCGCGTCGACGAGGTCATCGAGCAGGTCGGCCTGACCGCGGTGGCCCGCAAGCGGGCGGGCGGCTTTTCCCTGGGCATGGGCCAGCGGCTCGGCATTGCCGTTGCGCTGCTGGGTGATCCGGCCCTGCTGATTCTGGACGAACCGCTCAACGGTCTCGATCCCGAGGGCATCGTTTGGATCCGGAATCTGATGAAGGCGCAAGCCGCGGCGGGCCGCACCGTGTTCGTCTCCAGTCATCTGATGAACGAAATGGCCGTCACCGCAGACCATCTCATTGTCATCGGCCGCGGCAAGCTGGTCGCGGACTGCTCCACCGAGGAGTTCATCGAGCGCAGCACCGACCACAGCGTCCTGGTCAAGAGCCTCGATCAGGAGCGGCTCGCACAGCTGCTGCGCGCCGAGGGCGGCATGGTCACCGGCGGTGTCGAGGGTCTCGAGGTGACGGGACTGGAGGCTCCGCGCATTGCCGAACTCGCCGCCTCCGCCGGGCTGGTGCTGCACGAGCTCACCCGCCGGCGCGGCTCGCTGGAGGACGCGTTCATGGAGCTGACCCGCGAGAGCGTGGAGTACGACATCAAGATTCCGGCCGCTGGAGGAGTGAAATGACCACCGACACCGCATTTTTCATCGATACCCGGGAACCGGGTTTCGGGCAGCTGATGCTGTCGGAGTGGACCAAGATCCGCTCGGTCCGCTCTACGATCTGGTCACTGATCCTGCTGGTTGTCCTCGGTGTGGCGAGCACCGCGCTGTTCATCGGAATGGGCGTCGCCCAGTGGGACGGCGCAGATGCCTCCCAGCAGGCCGCCATGCGCCTCGATCCGACCGGAACCATCCTCGGCAGCGGAATCCTGCTCAGCCAGTTGACCGTCTGCGTGCTCGGCGTCATGGTCATCTCCTCCGAGTACTCCACCGGCATGATCCGCGCCAGTCTGCTCGCCGTGCCCAAGCGAGTACCGATGCTGGCGGCCAAGGGCGCGGTCTTCGGGCTGCTGACCCTGGTGATGGGCGAACTGGTCTCGTTCCTGTCCTTCCTGATCGGCGCCCCGATCATGAACAGCAAGGTCCCGGTCTCCCTCGGTGACCCCGGAGTCCTGCGCGCCGTCATCGGCTGCGGCCTCTACCTGGCCATGCTCAGCCTCTTCTCCCTCGCCGTCGGCGCCATCATCCGCCACACCGCAGCCGGTATCACCGGCGTCATCGCCTTCGTCCTGGTCATCGCGCCGATAGCCAAAATGCTCCCCGGCACCCTCGGCAAACACATCCACGCCTACCTCCCCTCCGAAGCCGGCCACCTCCTTGCCCAGCAACACCCCGCCGCCGGCGACCTCCTCGGCCCCTGGCAGGGCTTCGCCGTCCTAACCCTCTGGACCGCAGCCCTTCTGGTCATCGCAGCCGTGCGCCTACAGCGCCAGGACGCCTGACCCACCGCAGTTGCCGGGCAATTCGAGCAACTATCGAGCGGGGAGTGCTTCAGCGAATTCGTTGAAGCACTCCCCGCTCGATTCCGTTGTCCTACCCCGCCTCTTGACCCGACCCCGCCGGAGCGGCAGCTAGGTGCTCGGCAAAGAAGCCCGCCAGCTTGGTGACGGCGGCCGGAACGTATTCGTCCCGGTCGTAGAGGTCGATATGAGTCGCGCCCTCGATCCAGAACAGTTCCTTGGGTTCGCGGGCCTGCTCGATCGCCTGCCGGCTGAAGTAGGTGGTGTCCGCTTCGGTGCCGGCGATCATCAGCAGCGGTCGCGGCGAGATCAGGTGGATGAGGTCGTAGGAGGAGTACTGGGCGATCTGGTCCACACTGCGCGATACCCACCAGTTGGGTGAATTCGGGTGTTGCGCACGAGGTGTGCGGTAGTAGTCGCGGCCCTCGGCATAGAGGGTGGGCCAGCCCCGTGCGTCCTCTTCGGTCTCCGGAACCACGCGTTGCCGCCGAGGTTCCTTGCCCTGCGCCTCTTCATTGCGCGCGGCCCCGGCCTCATCGAGCATGCCGCGCACTATGTCTTCGCTCTGTCCGCCGCCGAGCCCCTCGCGGAAGAGAGCGCCGATATCGGCCGCGCTGACGGTCGCGACGGCCTTGATCCGGTGCTCGGTCTGCGCGGCGAAGGGAACATAACCGCCGGATGCGCAGATTCCCAGCGCACCGATCCGTTCCGGATCGACCTGCGGCAGGGTCGCCAGGTAGGTGACGGCGCTCCTGATGTCTTCGGCGCGGGCGAACGGATTCTCCAGGAATCGCGGTTCGCCCTCGCTCTCGCCCTGGTACGACGCATCGAAGGCGAGGGTGACAAAACCGGCGCGGGCGAGTCTTTCGGCATAGAGTCCCGCGGTTTGCTCCTTTACTCCGCCGAAGGGGTGCGAGACCACGATCGCGGGGCGTCGCTGTCCGTCGGTGTAATCAGCCGGGGTGTAAAGGTTTCCGGCGAGTGTCAGCCCACTGCTGGGGAATTTCACATCGGTCCGCACGTTTCGTCTCCTCAACGTTGTCGCTGCGATGCCGTCCTCGGCATGCTGTAGTCAGCCTCGCTCGCCGCGAATACCTCGACCAGCGTGAAATCGTTCCCGGGCACCTGCGTTCCTGGGACAAAACCTGCCATCCCTGGAACAGCGGGGGGAGTGCACAATCAAGACCATGGGCAGCGGCGCGGAACGGCACAACGAGCTGGGGGAGTTCCTGCGCACCCGGCGTGCCCAGATCACGCCGGACCAGGTCGGACTGCCTGCGGTGGGCCAGCCGCGCCGCGTTGCGGGCCTGCGCCGGGAGGAGGTCGCACAGCTGGCCGCGATCAGCGCCGACTACTACACCCGGCTCGAGCAGGGGCGTCTCACGAGTGCTTCGGAGTCGGCGCTGACCGCTATCGCTCGCGCACTGCGTCTGGATGCCGACGACGAGATCTATCTGCGGCAGCTGGCCCGCAAATCGAAGGTTCGCCGAGGTCCCGCCGTCCAGCGCGCCCGGCCTGCGACCGAGTTGCTGCTGAACAATCTGATCGACACCCCCGCCATTGTCCTGGGCAGGCATATGGACATCCTGGCGTGGAATCGGCTGGCCGCCGCACTGTTCACCGATTTCGCCGAAATCCCGGTCGAGCAGCGCAATTTCGTGCGGATGGCATTCCTGGACCCTGCGGTTCGCGGCCGCTATGTGGCCTGGGAGGCCACCGCCCGCATCTGCGTGGAGTACCTCCGGATGGATGCGGTGGAGTTCCCGGACGACCCCAGGCTGATGGCGCTGGTGGGTGAGCTGTCCGTCCGTGACGCCGACTTCCGGGACTGGTGGGCGGCCCGGCATGTGGCCAGGAAAACCTTCGGCGCCAAGACCTTTCACCATCCTGCCGCCGGTGAGCTCACCTTGGATTGGCAAATGCTGGCGTGCCTCGACGATCCGCACCAGACGATTCTGGTGATGACGGCGGTGCCGGGGACCCCGTCGCACCAAGCATTGCGTTTCCTCGCCTCCTGGGCCGATCCTGCAGATGGGCCGCCGGCATCCGAGAGCATCACTGCCACACCACGCGATCCTGATTACAGTGATCGTTCATGACGCGAACCGTTTTGGTCATCGGTGGTACCGGCCGCATCGGCGGGATTCTCGTCGCCAGGTGTGCCGCCCGCGGTGACAACGTCAGGATCATGAGTCGGCGCCCGGGGCCGGAGCAGCAGGATGCGCGATTCTTCGTGGGGAGCATTACCGATCGCGACGTAGTGGAACAGGCGATGCGGGAGGTGGATGCGGTGGTGATCACGGTGGAACCTCCGCGCGACGCCGAAGGTGTTGAGGCCGTTCTGCATCGAGGGGTCCGCTCGGTCGCGGAAGTCGCGGCATCGAGTCAGGCGGCGGTGGTGCTGGTGAGCCAGATCTACATCACCCGGCCGCACGCCATGCCCGGATTCGAGGAGATCGTCGCTGCCCGCGCCCGGGGCGAGCAAGCCCTGCGCGCCAGTGGCGCGCAGTACAGCATTGTGCGACCCAGCTGGCTCACCGACGAACCCGGCGGCCGGGCCGGACTGCTGCTCGACCAGGGCGACACCGGCGAGGGCAGCGTCACGCGCGAGGATATCGCCGGAATCTGCCTGCAGGCGCTGGTGCATCCGCAGGCCCGCGGCAAGACCTTCGAGGTCTACAACACCGACGGCCCACCCGATATCGACTGGGCCAAGCAGTTCGACGCGCTCGACCTCGATCCACAGGCATGACGGAGAGCGCGGCGTCGCTGCCACCGGATGTCCGGTCGTGGCGCGAGAGTGGGCGCTGGATGCAGTGTGCAGCCGGTCGGGTGTTCGTACGGTCGGGTCAAGGTTCCGGGCCGACTGTGCTGCTGCTGCATGGATATCCCTCGAGTTCCTACGATTTCCGGCGCGTTGTCGATCAGCTCGGGGGCCGGGCGTGGGTGGCGCTGGACTTTCTGGGCTTCGGGTTCTCGGATAAGCCGCGTCCGCATCGGTACAGCCTGTTCGAGCAGGCCGATATCGTCGAGGAGGTCGTCGCCGGGAGTATTGCCGGGCCGGTTGTGGTGCTGGCGCACGATATGGGGACCTCGGTCGCCACCGAGCTGCTCGCGCGGGATATCGAAGGCGCACTGTCGTTTTCGATGGAGCGCGTGGTGCTGGGCAATGGCAGTGTGATTCTGGAGAAGGCATCATTGCGGCCGATTCAGAAGATTCTGCGTGGTCGGCTCGGTCCGGTGGCGGCGCGGCTGGCCAATCGGGTGCTGTTCACTCGTGAGTTCGCGCAACTGTTCTCCGCGCGGCATCCGCTGTCGAAGGACGAGGCTGCCGCGCAATGGGCGCTGCTGTCCAATGAACGTGGCCACCGGATCACGGATCTGCTCACCGCCTACCTGGATGAGCGGGTGGTCCATGCCGCCCGCTGGCACGGCGCTGTCCGCGACTGGGGCAAACCTCTCGGATTTCTCTGGGCCACAGGTGATCCGGTCGCCACGACAGCCGTTCTCGACGGACTGCGCGCTTTGCGGCCCGCCGCGGCTGTTGTCGAGCTACCCGGCCTGGGCCACTATCCGCAGATCGAGGATCCCGGTGCGTACGCTGCCGGTGCCCGGCGGCTGCTGGGTATCGAGGACGGTCCCGGTACGTAGTATGGTGTGCGGGAACAACTGAACAGGATGCACGAAAAAATGTCCCAGAATGGTGTTTCGGGACAGCACGATTCGCAGGTTATCGCGACCTCCGTAGTGTGAAATCCCTTGGGGATCCGGTGCTTTCTTCGTATGTATTAGAAGGAAGTGGACTGTGAATTTTCGTGTGAATATTGTCGGGGCAGGTATGAGCGGGCTGGCGCTTGCGCACGGTCTCCATCGTCTGGGCATCGAGGTAGCTGTTTTCGAGCGGGATCCTTTTCCCGGTGCTCGGGCGCAGGGGTACCGCATTCAGCTCGACGCACCGGGGCTCGACGGCTTGCGGCGTTGTCTGCCGCCGGAACTGTATGAATCGTGTCTGGCCACAGCCGCATCGCCGCCACCTCGGGTGACAGTGCTGGATCAGCACCTGAAGGTCCTTGCCGATCGGGCGGTGAGCGAACGTGCGAGGTCGGGGATGATCACCTCGCTCGCTTTCGACCGCGCGACGCTGCGGCAGCTCCTGCTGGCCGGTCTGCCCGCCGACGTGCACTATGGCGCACAGTTCGCCACCTACGACCAGCTGCCCGACGGCCGCATCGCCGCCCACTTCGCGGACGGTCGCATCGTGGCCGGGGATCTGCTGGTCGGTGCGGACGGCGTCAACTCGGCTGTGCGCCGAAAACTGTTGCCAGAGGCCGAGATCGAGGACGCCGGGCTGCGGCTCATCTACGGGAAGATCCCGCTGCCGGATCCGGCCGCGCACGCAGTGCCGGACTGGGTGTTCGAGAGCATCTTCACCGTGGTGAAGGGAGCGGGCGGCACGCATATGGGCGTGGGTCCGGTCCGGAACTACGTCGCCTGTCTGGTCGGCGCGACCACCGATCATCCGTGCATGCCGTCGTTCGCCGAAATGCGTCGGCTCGACGGACCGAATCTTCGCGACCTCGCACACCGCATTATCGGAACCGGCCACCATCCCGATATCGACCGCATTCTCGGCAGTTGGGACACCGCCACCCTGATCCCCCTGCGCATCTC
This sequence comes from Nocardia sp. NBC_01327, assembly GCF_035958815.1. Taxonomy (NCBI): domain Bacteria; kingdom Bacillati; phylum Actinomycetota; class Actinomycetes; order Mycobacteriales; family Nocardiaceae; genus Nocardia; species Nocardia sp. NBC_01327. Next base: position 4,185,509 of record NZ_CP108383.1, read on the forward strand.
CACCTCCGGTGCCGTGCGGCAATGGGATTGCCACGGCGTCACACTGGTCGGTGATGCCGTCCATGCCATGAGCCCGGTACTGGCCATGGGCGCGAACACCGCGCTGCGGGATGCAGGGGAGCTGACCCTCGCGATATCGGCGGCACTCGAATCCGGAACATCCCCGCACGATGCGGTCCGCCGCTACGAAACCGGCATGCTCGAGTACTCCTCGGCATTGGTCGCCGCTTCCCGGCGCACGGGTCAGGAGCGCGTCGGGCAGCGATGAACCTGGTCAGTGGTCCACACGGCGGAACCGGTATCGGTCACCGGAACCGCTATATCTGCGGGACTCACAGCGGTAGCCTCGAAGTGGTCCTTCGATAAAACGAGGCCTGTGATGCACGAAATGGCTATCACCCAGAGCGTGGTCGAAGCCGTGTGTGAGCACGCGGCCGGCCGGACGGTGTACAGCGTCACCATTGCGGTCGGCGCGCTGTGCGCGGTGGTTCCCGATGCGATGCGGTTCTGTTTCGAGCTCGCCACCGAGGACACTGTCGCCGCCGGGGCCCAGCTCGACATCGAGCTGGTCCCCGGTCAGGCGAACTGCCGATCCTGCGGCGCGGAATTCACACTGGCCGACCTGATTCTGTTGTGCCCCTGTGGAAGTGCCGATCTCGATGTGACCTCCGGGCGGGAACTGAAGATCCGGTCGATGGAAGTGAGCGAAGAATGTGCGCAACCTGCGGATGCGGCAACGATGCGGCGGCCGTAATCACCATCCCGCATGAACACGGGCATGAGCACGCCGCCGGGCACAGCCATGAGCACGATCAGCACAGCCACGATCATGACCATGCGCACGGGGCGGATCATGTCCACCTGCCGGTGACCGAGACGATCACCCTGGAACAGAAGATCCTGGCGAAGAACGACATCCTCGCCGGTCACAATCGCACCTGGCTGGAACAGCGAAAGATTGTGGCGTTCAATATGACCAGCTCACCGGGTGCGGGCAAGACCACCCTGCTCGAGCGCACCATCCGTGAGCTCGGCGAGCTGCCGATCGCGGTGATCGAGGGCGATCAGGAGACCCTGCTCGACGCCGAGCGAATCCGGGCCACCGGTTGTCCCGTCGTGCAGATCAATACCGGCGCGGGCTGCCACCTCGACGCCGACATGATGCGCCGGGCGCTCGACACCCTGGCGCCGGCGGCCGGCACGCTGCTGTTCATCGAGAATGTCGGAAACCTGGTGTGCCCCGCGCTGTTCGATCTGGGCGAGCGGAGCAAGGTCGTAGTGATCTCGGTGACCGAGGGCACCGACAAACCACTCAAATATCCACACATGTTCGCAGCCGCCGGGCTCGTCATCGTAAACAAGATTGATTTACTTCCGTATGTCGACTTCGACCTGGAGAAATGCCGAGAATATGCGCGCTCGGTGAACCCGGGCGTAGAAATTCTGCCGATGTCGGTAACCACAGGAGAAGGCGTTCCGGCCTGGTATGCGTGGCTCGCGAAGGAGTGCGGGCTGGTTGCTTTCGACCGGCCTTGATCACGCTGGGGGCCGGGCCTAGACTCATGTGATCGGGGTCACGTTCAGGTGATGATCTCCATATTGGGAGAGACCATCACCAGCGTGTCCGTGCTCCAGAAGGGTGGCTTCCGTGCCAACTCAGGAAGCAGTCAAAGCCGAAGAAACGCTGATTCATGTCTTGTGGATCAATGCCGGCCTCAGTTGTGACGGTGACTCTGTGGCGCTGACTGCCGCCACTCAGCCGAGCATCGAAGAGATTGCGCTAGGGGCGCTTCCGGGCTTGCCGAAAATTGCGGTGCACTGGCCGCTCATCGATTTCGAATGCGGCCCGACCGGCGGCGCCGACGACTTCCTCGAATGGTTCTTCAAAGCCGATCGCGGCGAATTGGAACCGTTCGTCCTGGTGGTCGAGGGCTCGATACCCAATGAGCAATTACATGAAGAGGGCTACTGGTGCGGATTCGGAAACGATCCGGCCACCGGGCAGCCCATGACAACCAGCGAATGGCTGGACCGGCTCGCGCCCAAGGCGACCGCCATCGTCGCGGTCGGCACCTGTGCGACCTACGGTGGCATTCACGCCATGGCCGGTAACCCGACGGGCGCCATGGGCGTCCCGGATTACCTGGGCTGGGACTGGAAGAGCAAGGCCGGCATTCCGATCGTCTGCGTACCCGGCTGCCCGATCCAGCCCGACAACCTGTCGGAGACCCTGACCTACCTGCTGTACATGGCGACCGGCCAGGCGCCGATGATCCCCCTCGACGAGGCGCTGCGGCCGAAGTGGCTGTTCGGCGCGACCGTGCACGAAGGTTGCGACCGGGCAGGCTATTACGAGCAGGGCGAATTCGCCACCGAGTACGGTTCGCCGAAATGCATTGTGAAACTGGGCTGTTGGGGTCCGGTCGTCAAATGCAATGTGCCCAAACGCGGTTGGATCAACGGCGTCGGCGGCTGCCCGAATGTCGGCGGTATCTGCATCGGATGCACGATGCCCGGATTCCCCGACAAATTCATGCCTTTCATGGACGAGCCGCCCGGCGGCAAGCTGTCGTCCACGGCATCCGGGCTCTACGGATCGGTGATCCGCAATTTGCGGCACATCACGGGTCGCACGGTCGACAAAGAGCCGCGCTGGCGGCACAAGGGCGAAAAGCTGGAAACCGGCGCGTCGCGCACCTGGTAGGAGAAGCTCGATGACACAGATCATCCCGGAGCCGTCGCACCGAAAGATCGATCCGGACAGTCTCGTCGAAATGGCGTGGGATCCGATCACCAGAATCGTCGGCAGTTTGGGCATCTACACGAAAATCGATTTCGAGAATCGTGAGGTGGTCGAGTGTCACAGCACCTCCTCCATCTTCCGCGGTTATTCGATCTTCATGCGCGGCAAGGATCCTCGCGACGCGCACTTCATCACCAGCCGCATCTGCGGTATCTGCGGTGACAATCACGCGACGTGCTCGTGCTATTGCCAGAACATGGCATACGGTGTGAAGCCGCCGCATCTGGGTGAATGGATCGTCAATCTCGGCGAGGCCGCCGAGTACATGTTCGACCACAATATCTTCCAGGAGAACCTGGTCGGCGTGGACTTCTGCGAGCGAATGGTCGCCGAGACCAATCCCAGCGTGCTGGCCAAGGCCGAGAACACCGACGCACCGCACGCGGGTGAGCACGGCTATCGCAAGATCGCCGACATCATGCGGGCCCTCAACCCGTTCACCGGTGAGTTCTACCGGGAGGCATTGCAGGTCAGCCGGTACACCCGCGAGATGTTCTGCCTGATGGAAGGCAGGCATGTGCACCCCTCGACGCTGTACCCCGGCGGTGTGGGCACGGTCGCGACCATCCAGTTGATGACCGACTACATGTCCCGGCTCATGCGCTACGTCGAGTTCATGAAGAAGGTCGTGCCCATGCACGACGACCTGTTCGACTTCTTCTACGAGGCCCTGCCCGGCTACGACCAGGTCGGCCTGCGCCGCACCCTGCTCGGCTGCTGGGGTTCGTTCCAGGATCCCGAAGTGTGCAATTTCGCCTACAAGGATATGGAGACCTGGGGCAACAGGATGTTCGTGACCCCGGGCGTGGTGGTGGACGGCAAGCTGGTCACCACCTCCCTGGTCGATATCAACCTCGGCATCCGAATCCTTTTGGGCAGTTCGTATTACGACGACTGGACCGATCAGGAGATGTTCGTCAAGACCGATCCGCTGGGCAATCCGGTGGACCGGCGGCACCCCTGGAACCAGCACACGAATCCGAAACCGCAGAAGCGGGATATGGACGACAAGTACAGCTGGGTCATGTCACCGCGCTGGTACGACGGCCAGGACCATCTCGCGCTCGATACCGGCGGCGGGCCACTGGCCCGGCTGTGGTCGACGGCGCTGGCCGGGCTGGTCGATATCGGCTACGTGAAGTCTACGGGCCACAGCGTGCAGATCAATCTGCCCAAGACCGCGCTCAAGGGCCCGGTCAGCTTCGAATGGCAGATTCCGGTCTTCGGCAGCAATACCTTGGAGCGCAATCGAGCTCGCACGTATTTCCAGGCCTATGCGGCGGCGTGCGCACTGCACTTCGCCGAACAGGCGCTGGTGGAGATCCGGGCCGGCCGCACCAAGACCTGGGAGAAGTTCGAGGTGCCGGACGAGGCCATCGGCTGCGGTTTCACCGAGGCGGTGCGCGGCGTGCTCTCGCATCACATGGTGATCCGGGACGGCAAGATCGCCAACTATCACCCGTATCCGCCGACACCGTGGAATGCCAACCCGCGCGACAGCTTCGGCACGCCGGGACCGTACGAGGATGCGGTGCAGGGCCAGCCGATCTTCGAGGAGAACGATCGCGAGCACTTCAAGGGCATCGACATCATGCGCACCGTGCGCAGCTTCGATCCCTGTCTGCCGTGCGGTGTGCACATGTATCTCGGCGAGGGCAAAACGCTGGAGAAACTGCACTCGCCGACACAGACGCTCACCGCGGAGTGAACAGCACCGGGCGACAGGAGAGATGAAGTGGACAATCGCCCGGGAGATCGAGACGGCGGCGCTGTCGACGAGAGCTACTGGCGCGGAGCCGGTGAGCGGATAGAGACGCTGCTGGATGCCAGTTCGGCCGGCGGCGCGGTGGCCAGGGACCGCGCCGAGCAGCTGGTGCGTGAGGTCGCCGATCTGTACGGGGCCGCGCTCGCGCGGGTGCTACAGCTGGTCGACGCGCACACCGTCGACCGGCTGGCCGGCGATGATCTGGTGGCCAGTCTGCTGCTCGTGCACGGTCTGCACCCGCACGATGTACATCGCAGGGTGCAGACGGCATTGGACAGTGTGCGGCCCTACCTCGGATCGCACGGTGGTGATGTGACACTGCTCGGCGTCGCGGAAGGTGTGGTGCGGCTGGAACTGTCGGGTAGTTGCAAGACCTGCCCGTCCTCCTCGGTGACGCTGGAACTGGCGGTGGAGGATGCCGTCCGCGCCGCCGCGCCGGAGATCGAATCCATTGAAGTGGCTGCGGCACAGCAGGAATCGTCGAGCGGATTGATCGCGGCCGATTCGCTGTTCTCCCGCGTGCACGCGAACGGCCATTCCTCGGGCAGCTGGATCGCCGCACCCGAACTGGCGCAATTGCAGCCGGGTGAGGTGGGCGGCTTCGCGCTGGCCGGTATGACCATCCTGGCCTGCCGCGTCGGTGAGGATCTGTACGCCTACCGCGATCACTGCCCGTCCTGCGATAAATCGCTCGCGGGCGCGGCGCTGCACCGCCGGGTCGGCTACCCGGTCGGTGATGCGGTCCTGCGATGTCCGTCGTGCCGCGCGCATTTCGATGCCGTGCACGCCGGCGCGCGAGTCGACGGCGAGGGTCACCTCGAACCCCTGCCGGTGCTGGTGCGTTCGGGTGAGCTGTCGGTGGCCGTCCCGGTGGGGGTGGGCGGATGAGCTCTCCGTTCCGCGTGCTGCAACGCATTACCGCCGATCGCAAGCCCGCCGTCCCGGCCGGTGAGCGGTGCGAAATGTGTGCGGAGACCATTGCCGACCAGCATCAGCATGTCGTGAATGTCGAAGGCAGACAGCTCATGTGCGTATGCCGCGCGTGCTATCTGCTGTTCATCGACGGAAACGCCACCCTGCGCTACCGGGCCGTCCCGGACCGCTATCTGTCCTTTCCGGACTTCACGATCAGCCAGGGGGAGTGGGACGCTCTCGATATTCCGGTCGGCCTCGCCTTCTTCTTCCACAATTCGGCGCTGGATCGGACCGTCGCGTTCTATCCGGGTCCGGCGGGTGCGACGGAATCCGAACTGCCCCTGGCGGAATGGCGTGCGGTCCGGGAACGGCACCCCGAGCTCGACGTGCTGGCCGCCGATGTCGAAGCGCTGCTGATCCGGATACCCGAACGCGGTACCGCCGAGGCCACCTGCCTGCTGCTGCCCATCGACGCCTGTTACGAATTCGTCGGCCGGATGCGCACGCTGTGGCGCGGTTTCGACGGCGGGCAGGATGTGCACCGCTATATGGACGACTTCTTCGCCACGGTGTCCGCCCGCGCGCGGCCCGGAGGTGCGTGATGAGTCCCGTCTACTCCACCACCTTCGCGGTCATGGACATCGAACCGGAACCGTATGCGGTGGCGCCGATCCTGTCCGCGCGCGTGGGCATCGCCGCCCTCGGCGAGGACCCGGTGCATGCCATCGCCCTGCGGGCCCAGGTGCGGATCGAACCGTACCGCCGCTCCTACACCGATGAGGAGAGCAGCGGCCTGGTCGACCTGTTCGGCCCGCGTGAACGCTGGCGTGACACCCAGCGGTCCTTCCTCTGGATGCATTGCGCCACCATGATTCCCGGCTTCAACGGCGGCACCGAGGTGGATCTGCCGATGCCGGTCACCTATGACTTCGAAGTCACCGGATCCAAGTACCTGCACGCGCTGCGTGAGGGCACCGTGCCCTTGATCTTCCTGTTCAGCGGGACCGTATTCTTCAAGGGCGCCACCGGTTTCGCGATTCAGCAGATCCCCTGGGATCGTGAGGACAAGTTCGACATGCCGGTCTCGGTCTGGCACGACCTGGTCGCGGCGCATTTCCCCAATGACGGATACGTCCGCTTGACCTCGGAAACCCTCGCCGCCCTGGCCGCCTACAAATCCAGCCACGGTCTGCTCGGATTCGATGACGCCGTGACCAAGCTGCTGGCCCACGCGGCCGAGGGGGCGTCATGAACGCTCCCGGTTCCGCCGCCGTCCGTGCCGTCGCCGACGCGGTGCTGTACGAGGGCTATCTGCTCTACCCCTACCGCTCGACGTCGGGAAAGAACCAGTCCCGCTGGCAATTCGGGGTACTCGGCCCCGAAGGCGCGGTGCAGTCCGGCCTCGGTGAGGACCCGGAGATCTCCGCGCAATGCCTCATCGAGGCGGGCGAGGGAGCCTCGATCCAGCTCGCGGTGCGCTTCCTGCACTTGCAGCGCCGGGAGGCGCAGGACCGGGACAGGACACCGACTGCGGAACTGGTCGTCGGCGCGCAGTCCTGGATCACCTGGGACGAAGCCGTCGAAGGTGAGATCGCTTTCGGCCCGATGCCGCCCAATGACATGACATTGCCGTTGTCGGTGCCGGGCGGGACCGAGGTCGAACAGATCTGCGATGCCGGGGGAGACCCGGCCGGGCGGTTGGTGCGAACGCGTTTTCCCTTGGCGGGGGAGCTCACCCTCGCCGCCGAAAAGGACGGTCCCTACCTGCGATTGACCGTGCGGGTGCGCAATGCCGGTGCGCCCGCGGCCGATAGCCGCGATGCCATCGCCCGCTCATTCATCGGCGCGCACATCATTGCCGAACTCGAAGGCGGACAGTTCATTTCACTGCTCGAACCGGAGCCGGACGCGGCAGCTGCCGCGGAGCGCTGCGTGCATCACCGATGTTTCCCGGTCCTCTCGGGTCCGGAGGGTGATCGCAGCACACTGCTGATCTCCCCGATCATCCTCTACGACTACCCGCAGATCGCGGAACAGAGCGAGGGCGCGCTGTTCGACTCCACCGAGATCGACGAGATCCTCACCCTGCGCGTCATGACCATGACCGATGAGGAGAAGGCACAGGCCCGCGCCACCGATCCCCGTGCGGCACAGATCATCGACCGCTGTGACGCCATGACACCGGAGTCCATGCAGCAGCTGCACGGTGTGCTGCGCGATCCACATCTCGGCGAGCCCCGCCTGGTGCCGGAAATTCCGGAGGGCGTCGACTGGTGGGATCCGCTCGCCGACAATGCCGTCGCGCCGGAGTCGGATGCGGTGTCGGTCAACGGCATTCGTGTCAGCAAAGGCAGCCGTGTGCGCCTGCACCCGTCCCGTCGCGCCGATGCCCAGGACCTGTTCTTCGACGGACAGATCGCCCGGGTCACCACGGTGCACGAGGATGTCGACGGCCAAGCCCACGTCGGCGTCGTCATAGAGGACGATCCCGCGGCCGACCTGCATGAATGGTACGGCCGCTACCTCTACTTCGCGCCGGACGAAATCGAACCTGTCAGCAGCCCAGAAAAGTGAAGGGAAGTCATCCGCCATGGAAGTAATGGGAGTGATCGCGACCGTAGTGGTCGGTGTGGTCGTCGTGGCAGGGCTGTACCTCGGTGTCCGATCGATACCGGATGTACGGCGCTACCTGAAGATTCGCCACATGTGAGATGACGGATCGGGTGCTCGTCGCCGGAATCGGCAATATCTTTCTCGGTGACGACGGATTCGGCCCGGAGGTGGTGCGGCGACTACCGCAGCATCCGGATACCGCTGTGCGCGTGGTCGATTACGGGATTCGCGGCATGCACCTCGCCTACGACCTGCTGGACCCGTGGGCCGCACTGATACTGATCGATGCGATACCGAATCACGGTGCGCCGGGCGCGATCAGGATCTTCGCCCCCGAGCCGCATGCCTCCGGCGCCGCACAGCTCGATGCCCACGCCATGAATCCGGAGGCCGTCTTCGCGAGCGTGCGCGCACTCGGCGGACAGCTGCCGCGCACCGTTGTCGTCGGCTGCCAGGTCGAATCCGTGGACGAGCGCATGGGCCTGTCCGAACCGGTCGAGGCCGCCCTCGATGCCGCGGTCGCCGCGGTGGATCGGGTGCTCGCCGAGCTGCTGACCACCTCAGGGGAGGAGTGAACCATGTGCCTGGGTATTCCGGGACGCGTCGTGGAGATTCTCGACGGGTACAACAACCAGGTCGCGCTGGTGGACGTCTCCGGTGAGAAGCGGAAGGTGAATATCGGTCTCCTGGAGGATGATCCGGCACAACCGGGTGATTGGGTGATCATTCACATGGGCTTCGTGGTCGAGAAGACCGACGAGGCGGGCGCGGCATCGGCGCTGGCCGGATTGCGCCTGCTCGGCAGCGGTGACGAGCCGCCCGGTGACTTCCCATGACGCGCGCGCGTCGGCGGCTGCTGGTCGCAGGTGTGGTGCAGGGTGTCGGATTCCGGCCCTTCGTCTACAGCACCGCGGCCGAACTGGCGCTCTCGGGCAGCGTATCCAACGACAGTTCCGGCGTGATCATCGAAGTGGAGGGCGCCCCCGGGGATCTCGCGGAATTCGCGCGGCGGATGCGTGAGCAGCCACCACCGCTCGCCGTCGTGGAATCGGTGCGCGAGAGCGAAATCCCGCTACGCGGCGGCACGGGATTCCACATTGCCGACACCTCCCGCACCGGCGGCGGCCGCACCCTCGCCTCTCCCGATGTCGCCATGTGCGCGGACTGCGCCCGGGAACTCGCCGATCCCGGCAATCGCCGCTACCGGCACCCGTTCATCAACTGCACCAACTGCGGTCCGCGCTTCACGATCATCGCGGACCTGCCGTACGACCGCGACCGGACATCGATGGCGGACTTCGCCATGTGCGAACGTTGCGCCGAAGAGTACGCGGATCCCTCGGACCGGCGTTTCCACGCCCAGCCCATCGCCTGCCCCCACTGTGGCCCGACCCTGGCGTTCGACGCCCGGCCCGGCGCAGGGCAATTGCCCGAATCGAAAAGCCTTGCGGTGGAACCGGATGCCCGCGATGCCGCGTTGTGGCGAGCCTGGCGGAGCGTCGAGGCGAACATGCTCGCGCAGGCCGTGCGCCATCCGGGCGACAATGCACTCCCGCAGACCCAGTGGAATCCCGGGGAGTTCGCGCTGGCCCAGGCGCGAGAGCTGTTGCGCGCCGGCGGAATCCTCGCCGTCAAAGGCATCGGCGGATACCACCTGGCCTGCGACGCCGCCGATGACGCCGCCGTGGCCGAGCTGCGCCGCCGGAAGCGCCGCGGCGACAAGCCTTTCGCCGTCATGGTTCCGGACCTGGCCACCGCCCGCACCATCGCCGAGGTCGACCAGACGAGCGCGGCCCTGCTTACCGGCCCGCAGCGCCCGATCGTCCTGCTTGCCCGCAAGGACCACACGCTGGCGGCCTCGGTCGCGCCGCGCACTCCGGATCTGGGCGTCATGATCGCGTACACCCCGCTGCACGTACTGCTGTTCGGTGGCCCCGAGGATCGTCCCGGACCACAGGTGCTGGTGATGACCTCGGGCAATCTCGGCGGTGAACCGATCTGCTACGACGATGCCGACGCCCGCGAGCGCCTGGCCGAGCTCGCCGACGGCTGGCTGTCGCACAATCGGCGCATCCTCATCCCCTGCGACGATTCGGTGGTCCGCGTGGTGGACGGGATCGAACTGCCGATCCGGCGCTCGCGCGGATACGCGCCCCTGCCGCTGGCGCTTCCGGTCCCCGTGCCGCCCACCCTGGCGGTCGGCGGCGACCTCAAGAACACCTGCGCGGTCGCGGACGGCCGCTATGCCTGGCTGAGCCAGCACATCGGCGATATGGACGATCTGGCCACCCTGCGCGCCTTCGACAATGCGGAGCGGCATCTGGAGGTGCTCACCGGCGTGCAGCCGATTCAATTGGCCGCCGATGCGCATCCGCTCTATCGATCCACCGCATGGGCGCGCCAGCACGCGGGGGATCGGCCCGTGCGCACCGTCCAGCATCACCACGCCCATATCGCCTCCGTCATGGGTGAGCACGGCCTCGGCGAATCGGCGACCGTGGTCGGCCTCGCCTTCGACGGCACGGGCTTCGGTCCGGACGGCGCGGTGTGGGGCGGTGAGGTACTGCTGGCGAGCTACAAGGGATACCGGCGACTCGCGCATCTGAAATACGTTCCGCTGGCCGGTGGGGACGCCAGTGTGCAGCGGCCCTACCGCATGGCGCTCGCCCATCTGCGGGCCGCCGGCATCGAATGGTCGGACGACATCAACTCGGTGGCGGCCTGCCCGGAAAACGAAAGACGGGTGCTGGCACATCAATTCGACACCGGACTCGGCTGCGTGCCGACCTCGAGTATGGGCCGGCTGTTCGACGCGGTGTCGTCGCTGGCCGGTGTGCGGCATATCGCCGACTACGAGGCGCAGGCGGCGATCGAACTCGAAGGCCTTGCGCGCGGTATCGCTCCGGCAGCGGACGTCTCCGGGACGGTGTACCGGTTCGGAATCGACCGGGAGGCGGACCCTCTCGTGATCGACCCCGCGCCGGTGATCGCCGCGGTCGTCGCCGATGCGACCGGTGGCGTCGCCCCCGCGCTGATCGGTGCGCGCTTCCACGACGCCGTCGCCCGGCTGGTCCTGGAACTGGCGAACGCCTTTGCCGGCGCATCGACCACAGTGGCCCTGTCCGGCGGCGTCTTCCAGAATGCCCTGCTGCTTTCGCAGTCACGAACTGTGCTGCGGGAAAACGGATTCCATGTCCTGAGTCATCGGCGGCTGCCGCCGAACGATGGTGGTCTCGCATTCGGGCAGATTCTTGCCTCGGGCGCGGGCTGAGCGAAAGGAGAGCCGACAATGTGCCTGGCAGTCCCAGGAAAGGTGCTCAGCCTCCAGGAGCGCGACGGCACGCTGATGTCCGTCGTCGACTTCGGGGGCGTGCACAAGGATGTGTGCCTGCAATACATTCCGGACGCCGCCATCGGTGACTACGTGGTGGTGCACGTCGGCTTCGCCATTCAGCGGCTCGACGAGGTGTCCGCACTGCGCACACTGGCCGAATTCGAGCATCTCGGGGTGCTGAAGGAGGAATTCGGCGACGGTTTCGCACTGGCCGCCAAACAGGCCGGTCTCGCAGACCCCACCAGCGCGGGAGCCGAATCCGCACCGCCACAATCTGATACAGAGGTGCCGTCATGAAGTATCTCGACGAGTTCAGCAACCCTGAGCTGGCCAAGAACCTGCTCGACAAGATCCGCGCCGTCACCACCCGGCGCTGGGCGATCATGGAAGTATGTGGCGGACAGACCCATTCGATCATCCGCCACGGCATCGACCAGCTGCTGCCCGACCAGATCGAGATGATCCACGGGCCCGGCTGCCCGGTCTGTGTGACGCCGCTCGAGGTGATCGACAAGGCGCTCGAGATCGCCGCGCAACCCGGTGTGATCTTCTGTTCCTTCGGTGACATGCTGCGGGTGCCGGGCAGTAAGAAGGACCTGTTCCACGTCAAGAGCGAGGGCGGCGACGTCCGGGTGGTCTACTCACCGCTCGACGCGCTCACTATCGCCAGGGAGAATCCGGACCGCCAGGTGGTGTTCTTCGGCATCGGATTCGAGACCACCGCACCCGCCAACGCTATGACCGTCTATCAGGCGAAAAGGCTTGGTATCGAGAACTTCTCGCTGCTGGTCTCGCATGTGCTGGTACCGCCCGCCATTGCCGCCATCATGGAATCGCCGAGCTGCCGGGTACAGGGTTTTCTGGCGGCCGGGCATGTGTGCAGTGTGATGGGCACCGAGGAGTATCCGCCGCTGGCCGAGAAGTACCGGGTGCCGATGGTGGTCACCGGTTTCGAACCGCTCGACATTCTGGAAGGCATCCGCCGCACCGTCATCCAGTTGGAGGAGGGCAGGCACGAGCTGGAGAACGCGTATCCGCGCGCGGTGACCCTGCAGGGCAATTCCGCCGCGAAGGCGATGCTCACCGATGTCTTCGAGGTGACCGACCGGGCCTGGCGCGGAATCGGCGTCATCCCGCTGAGCGGCTGGCGGCTCTCCGAGCGCTACCGCGATTACGATGCGGAACAACGGTTCTCGGTGGGCGATATGCACACCGCGGAATCCTCGATCTGCCGCTCCGGCGAGGTCCTGCAGGGCCTGATCAAACCGCACGAGTGCGCGGCCTTCGGCAAGGAGTGCACGCCGCGAAATCCGCTGGGCGCCACCATGGTGTCCTCCGAGGGCGCCTGCGCGGCCTACTACCTGTATCGACGCCTGGATCTGCCCGCGGAGGTGGCTCATGCCTGACGATATCGCAATGCCGACCGCCGCTGCCGCGATCGATATGGAGAACTGGGTGTGCCCGATGCCCCTGCGGGACTCACCGAATATCGTGATGGGGCACGGCGGCGGGGGCGCCATGTCGGGGGAGTTGATCGAGCATCTGTTCCTGCCCGCCTTCGGCTCGGCCGCCGAGGCGGGGATGGGCGATTCCGCGGTCATCACCCTCGGAGGTGCGCGGCTGGCGTTCTCGACGGACTCGTTCGTGGTGAAGCCGTTGATATTTCCCGGCGGGTCGATCGGTGATCTGGCGGTGAACGGCACGGTGAACGATCTGGCGATGTCGGGTGCACGGCCGATGGTGCTGTCGACCGCGTTCATTCTCGAAGAGGGCACGGCGCTCGCCGATATCGCTCATATCGCGAAGGCACTGGGCACGGCGGCCCTGGCGGCCGGCGTCAAGCTTGTCACCGGCGATACCAAGGTGGTCGATTCCGGCCACGGCGACGGCATTTTCATCAATACCGCGGGTATCGGCATTGTCGACGACGGCGTGGATATCCGCCCGCAGCGGGCCGCACCGGGTGATGTGGTGATCGTCAGCGGCGATATCGGCGTGCACGGGGTCGCGGTCATGAGCTGCCGTGCGGGGCTCGAATTCGGGACCACGGTGGTCAGTGATACCGCGCCGCTCAATGGGCTGGTCGCGGCAATGCTCGCCACCGGGGCCGATGTGCACGTGCTGCGCGATCCCACCCGCGGCGGAGTGGCCGCGACGCTCAATGAGATCACCGGTGTCGCGAAAGTCGGTGTCTCACTGGATGAAAGGAAACTGCCGGTGCCCCCGGAGGTGCGCGATGCCTGCGGACTGCTCGGGCTGGACCCGATGTACGTCGCCAACGAAGGCAAGCTCATCGCCTTCGTCGCACCGGAGGACGCGGACCGGGTACTGGCCGCCATGCGGGAGCATCCGCTCGGCTCCCGGGCCGAAGCCATCGGCGTCTGCGTCACCGAACATCCGGGCATGGTCGTGGCCCGCACCGCATTGGGAGGTACCCGGGTGGTCGCACTGCCCGCCGGCGAACAGCTGCCGCGGATTTGCTGAAGCAGGCGGCGGTTCGGTCACCCGGCGCGCTGCACAGCGCGTGGGGTGGTCTGGACCGCCGGCAGCGCCTCGGCATGATCGGAATGGCGGGCACCGTTCTCACGCTGCACATTGCCGGCTGGGCCACGCTGCTGCTCCTGGTGGCGCCCGGCAACCATGTCGTGCAGGGCACCGTCTTCGGCGTGGGTCTCGGCGTCACCGCCTACACCCTCGGTATGCGCCACGCCTTCGACGCCGACCACATTGCGGCGATCGACAACACCACCCGAAAACTGCTGTCGGAGAAGCAGAAACCACTCTCGGTCGGGTTCTGGTTCTCCCTCGGGCATTCCACCGTCGTATTCGTTCTGGTCGCGTTGCTCGCCATGGGGGTGAAGGCGCTCGCGGCGAATATCGAGAACCGTGATTCCGGTTTGCAGCAGTGGACCGGCGTATTCGGCACCGGCGTCTCGGGGAGCTTCCTGATTCTCATCGGAGTGCTGAATCTTGTTTCGCTGATCGGCATCTGGCGGGTGTTCCGCGGCATGCGCCGCGGCAACTACGACGAGGCCCAGCTCGAACAGCAGCTCGAAACTCGTGGCGCGCTCAACCGAATCTTCGGACCGGCCATGCGCGCCGTGCGCAAGCCGTGGCAGATGTACCCGATCGGACTGCTGTTCGGCCTCGGATTCGACACCGTCACCGAGGTGAGCCTGCTGGTGATCGCGGGCGGCGCGGCCGCGACCGCACTACCCTGGTATTCGATTCTGGTTCTCCCGGTGCTGTTTTCGGCGGGTATGTCGCTGTTCGACGCGCTGGACGGGGTCTTCATGAACTACGCCTACGGCTGGGCCTTCGCCCGCCCGGTCCGCAAGATCTACTACAACATCGTGGTGACGGGGTTGTCCGTGGTGGTGGCGCTGTTGATCGGTGCGCAGGAGGTCATTTCGATCCTCACCGCCGAATTCGATGTCCGCTCCGGGCCGCTGGCCTGGGTGGGGAATCTTGACCTCGGCGCCATGGGTTTCATCATTGTCGGCCTCTTCGCGATCACCTGGATCGCCGCCGTCTCGGTGTGGCGGCTCAGCGATGTCGAGGGCCGGTGGCAGCGTGATCTCACCCCAAAGGCGTTGGAATGAAAGACGTCTCGGGCACCGAGATATTCGCCCGGTATGCCTACGCTCCCAACCGGCTCGGCTACTGCGGGCCGCCGGAGGCCACCGCACTGCGCGACGGTTCGCCGGACGAGGTGCGCGCGGTCGCCCGCCGCTTCTCGGGGGTCTGGCCGTACCTGCGGGTCATGTCGAGGATGACCGGGATCGCCGACCCGATGGATCCACGCCTGGTCGAATCCTATTGGCTCGGTGGCGGTCTGGGCGCGCAGCTCGATGCCGGCCGGTTCACTGCCGAGCTGCTTTCGCTGATCGGGCCGCTCGCAGGCCAGTACTGGGCGCACCTGACCGCAGATCTCGCGGCGGAGGCGGCCGCCAATCACTGCTTCCACGTCTTCGGCGTGTACCCGTGGTCCCGGTTTCTCGGAAAGGGCATGGACGAACAGCCGATCCACGTTCTCGACAGCTGCCGCATCGGCTGGGGAACCGTGGTCGATCGCGACGGTGACGATATTTCGGTGCTCGGTCCCCGGCTGCTGTGGGATGAGAATGCGCTGCGCCTGTCGGAACCCTCGGTGCAGCACATCGTGATCGACGGCTTCGCCCCGGAGACGACGATCGGCGATCAGGTCGCCGTCCACTGGGGCAGACTCTGCGGCTGCCTCGACCTCGCGCAGGTGCACGATCTGCAAGCGAGTACCGAACATCAGTTGCTGGCCACCAATCGCCGCCTCGCCGCCGATCAGCGTGCCTAGCTCTGCGCAGTAGGCCGGATGACGAGTTCGTTGACATCCACGGTTGCGGGCTGAGCGATGGCGAAGCCGATGGCCTCGGCGATGGCGGATGCGGGGATGGCGAGCCGGTCGGTCGCACCGCGCGCCGCCGATCGGGCCGCGTCCGAACCACCGTGGTCGGTGAGCTCGCTGTGGGTGAAGCCGGGGCTGACGACGGTGACGCGAATATCCTTGCTCTCCTGGCGCAATCCCTCGGACAGTGCGCGGACGCCGAATTTGGTGGCGCTGTAGACCGCTGCGGTCGGGTCGACGCGCAGGCCCGCGACGGAGGCGACATTCACGATGTGACCGCTGCCCTGCGCCTGCATGGTCGGCAGCACAGCGGCGATGCCGTAGAGCGTGCCGCGCAGATTGACGTCGATCATCTGCTCCCATTCGTCGATGCGCAGGTCGCTGATGGGGGAGAGCGGCATCACCCCGGCGTTATTGATCAGTACGTCGATCCGGTGGTAGCGCTCGACAGCGGTGGCCGCGAATGCCCGGACGCTGTCCAGGCTGGTGACGTCGAGTGCGAGGCCATCCAGCAAACCTCCGGCAGCGCGTACGCCGGCGGCCAGGTTCTCGAGCCGATCGGTGCGCCGGGCGCCCGCGACCACCCGATGTCCCAGCGCGGCGAGGTGACGGGCGGTGGCCTCGCCGATCCCGCTGCTGGCTCCGGTGATGAGGACGACCTTCGGCTCGGTCTGCGATGAGGAAGTCATTGCGCTCCTTGGGCTCCGATGAGGTGACAACCCAGTACATCCGGTGGTCGCCGCTTCGGGAAGGCAGTGGGAACCTGGGTGCGCGACACCCAGGCCAGTTCCGGCGTGGCTATCATCGCCAGCATGGGATCCCGTGACAATGAGCTCGGTGAGTTTCTTCGGGCCTGCCGCGCACGGATCGAACCCGCCGAGGCCGGGCTGCCGAGCGGCGGTTCGGGGCGCCGTGTTGCGGGGCTGCGCAGGGAGGAAGTGGCGGTGCTGGCCGGGGTCAGCGCCGATTACTACGCCCGCTTGGAACAGGGGCGTGAACGGAGTCCCTCCGCGCAGGTCATGGACGCCATCGGGCGCGCGCTGAAACTCACCGCCGACGCGCGCGGCCATCTGTATCGGCTGGCGGGGTTGAATCCCCTTGTGCCGCCTGGGAATTCCAGGGATCGTGTGCATCCGTCGCTGCTGCAACTGCTCGATGCGTTCCCTCGGGCCGGGGCGTATGTGCTGGGACCGGCATTCGACGTGCTGGCGGCAAATTCGATCGCCGATGCCTTGCTGGCGCCGTTCGGTGCCGAGCGGAATATGCCGCGCATCCTGTTCACACATCCGGAGGCGAGGACCGTATTCGCCGAATGGCCCGTGGTGGCCGCTGCTACGGTGCACGCGCTGCGCCTGAATGCCGGGCACTACCCGGCGGATCGGGCTATCAGCGGTCTTGTCGCCGAGCTCACCGAGAAGTCTCCTGAGTTTCGCGCGCTATGGGCCGATCACAAGGTCGGCGGCCTCGATCGCGCCTTCAAGATCTTCGTCCATCCCGAGGCCGGGCGAATCGAACTGACCTACCAGACCTTCGATGTGCGCGATGCGCCCGGACAGCAGCTGCTCGTCGGTACCCCGGAGCCCGGCAGCCGGAGCGAGGAAGCGCTCGCCTATCTCGCTGCCATGTCGGCTCCGGCCTGAGTTCGACCTGTCGCAGTACTTATATCGAGACCCAGCATCCAGGAGTATCGAACGTCATGCCCTTCGCTGATGAACTCATCAATGACCGCACCGCCCGCGATCTTCTCGCCGCGATCGAAAAGGCTGCGCCCACAGCCGAATTGGCTGCGCTGCGCGCCGCGACCGGCAAGCTCGGCCCTCTCGCCCTGCGCCCGCGTGCCGATCTGCTCCGCGATGCGCTCCTGGCGGATGTGCCGGGCGCCTACGCCGAACTCGCCGGTGTGGTGCGCACTGCCGCGGACAGTTCGGAGGCCTTCGGCGGCTGGCTGATCTGGCCGGTCACCAGCGCGATCGCGGCTCGGGCGGTACAGGAGAACAGCGGCGCCGCGTTCGATGATGCGATGGCGCTGCTGGCGGAACTCACCGGACGGCTCACCGCGGAGTTCGCGATTCGCACGCTGCTGCGCCACGATCTGGACCGGGCGCTGGGCATTATCGCCGGGTGGACCACCTCCGCCGATATCGATGTCCGCCGACTGGCCTCCGAAGGGACCCGGCCCTATTTGCCTTGGTCGACAAGGGTTCCCGAGATCATCGCCCGTCCGGGAGTCACCGTGCCGATCCTCGACGCGCTCTATCTCGACGACAGTGAATACGTCCGCCGCTCGGTGGCCAACCACCTCAATGATCTCAGCCGCGACGAGCCCGATCTGGTGGTCGCCGCCGCCCGGCGCTGGCTCGCCGCTCCGGGGGCCGATACCGCGCGCCTGGTGCGGCACGCCCTGCGCACCTTGATCAAAGCCGGCCACCCCGGAGCGCTGGAATTGCTCGGATTCGCCCACGCCGCAGTCGAAATCGACGGTCCGCTACTGGACCGGACAACCGTCCCGCCCGGCGGCAGCATCCGCTTCACCGCCACCATCCGCAATACCGGCACCGACCCCGCACGACTGTCCATCGACTACGTCATCCACCACCGCAAGGCGAACGGCGGCCAAACCGGCAAAACCTTCAAACTCGCCACCTGCACCCTCGCCCCCGGCGAAGCGCACACCATCGACCGCGAGCACTCCTTCCGCCCGATCACCACCCGCCGCTACTATCCCGGCGCCCACGCAATCGAATTGCGCATCAACGGCATCGCCTCCGACCGCGTCACCTTCGACCTCGAAGCGGAACCCGCCTGACCGGACGCGGGACGCTCACCGCTCGTTGTTCCACATCCGGAACACCGAACAGCGGGTCTTCTCACCGAAGGTCACCGTCCACAAATTAGCGAACGTCCCCAGCTTGCGATAAACCCCCGTCCCCCCGATCGCGGCCGTATCCCCATTAACGGCCAGCACCGACCACTCGAACTCCCACCCACCCTCCTGCCACGCCTCCCGACTCAACCACCCATCGACGATGGCCGCCCGCCCGATCCACGAAGTCGCATAAGGCCATTCGTGATACTCGGCCTCCTCCGTGAACAGCGCGGCAATGTCCTCCGGATCGGATGTCTTCCATGCCCGCACATACCGCCCGACCCACGCGTCCACCTGCTTCTCGGTAATCGCGACCATGATTCCCCTTAGCTCTCCGGCACTTTCGCCCATCCTCGGCTGATTCTCGGACGCGGAGAAGGCCGCGGAGTTCCTGGGTGCCCGGCTCCTAGGAACACCTCCGACGGCTGCCTGAGGGTGATGGCTACGCCATGGCGTGGTTCGCGAAGTACATCCCCGGCCCCGATATCGAAGGCCGCCGACTCTCAGCTGGTCCGGCTGTCCTCGGCGGCAGTCTTCGAGCTCCACGACAGGAGGATGCGGAGCGCGTCGTGTGAGGGGGTTCCCGGTTCGGCGGTGAGCACCAGCAGGCGCTGGCCGGAGCCGTCGGGGCTGAGCCAGGTGTCACCAGTCGAGGGTGAGGTCGCCGGCGAGCGGGTGCCGATAGCTCTTTGTGCCGAAAGTGGCGCTGTTGACCCAATGGTCGATGGCAATCTTCGACGCCTTCACCGCAGTCCCTCTGATCGAACAGCGCCCACTACTGCTGATCGTCGGCACCCGTGCGATCACCTCCTGGATGAGCGTGGAAGCGTTTCAGAAGGCCCTGGGCCCCAAAGAAATTCACTGGATTGCAGGAGCCGGCCACGTCGATTTATACGACCGCGAGCAATACCTCGGCCCGGCGATCGAGAAACTGACCGCCCACTTCACCGAGTACCTCGCCGCCGCACATCCGCTGGTGTCGACCTCGGAAGTTCCCCGATGACAGTCCTCAAGTAGGAACATGGAAATATATGCATCTGTTTATGTGAATCCCGTGGGTCATAACCACAGCAACAGACGCCAAGAAGAGGGCCGGGGTCGTTTGAAACGGTCGTTCTTGTTTAGGGTGGGGGTATGCCGCGCATCAGTGAGGAACTTTGGGCCGAACGGCGTCGTCATGTGTTGATTAGTGCTTGGGGCTGTTTCGCGCGGGATGGGTTCCATGCGGCGTCGATGGATCAGATTATTGGTGCGACCGGGTTGTCCTCGAGTGCTGTGTACCGGTACTTCCGTAGCAAGGACGAACTCATTGACGCTACGGCGGAGGAAGCGCTCGTGCTGATCGGGAGTCTGTTCGATCGATTGCTGGCCGCTGAGCCGATACCGACCCCGGACGAGACGGTTGCCGTGCTGGTGGAGGACCTGCACAGCAGGGGGGAGCAGGAAGGGTATGACCTCTCGCAATTGGCTATGCAGGCGTGGACCGAGGCGCTTCGGCGGCCGCACCTGCATGAGCTGGTCAACGCCTACTATCGCTCCACCCGGGCGAACTTCGCCGAGCTCGCCCGGCGGTGGCAGGCTGCCGGATACCTTGCGCCGGATGCCGATATCGACGCTGTGGCAGCGTTATTGACGACGCTGATGCCGGGTCTGATCGTTCTGGAACACCTCGGTGACGGCTCCTCGGCGCAGCAATTGATCGCCGGCATAAGCGGTTTCGCCTCGGCCTCGTCGCTTCGAGACGGGGCTCGCGACCGAAATCCGGTGTGAACGCGGGATTGTGCCCAGCTGTCACGTCAATGGTGTGAGTAGATCCTGCTGTGGAGGCCAATCCACCAGCGGCCTAGCGAATCTGGCGAACTGCTCCATATGGGCAGTCTTGTGGTGCGCATCGAGTGCGGCCTGATCGGCCCACGACTCGTAGACGACGATCGTGTTCGGATGCTCGTTTTCCGTGTGTACCAGGTAGGCGAGGCAGCCGTCCTCCTGCCGGATGATGTCTTCCAGTGACCGCATCCGGGCGAGTACCCGGTCTCGGTAGCCGGGCAGCGCCGTGAGCCGGGCGACCGCGCACACGGCGGATTCGCCTGCGGCGCTCGCTGTTTCGGCGACAACTCCTGCGCCGAGCCAGGGTGAATCGAATTCCACCGCATCGGCGCCCAACCGGTGGGGCTCGGTGGTGTAGAAGCGCAGCCGGAGACCGTCGGGATCGGGAACGACCAGCAACCAGCCGATCAGCGCGACGATCGGGGGCGAATGCGGGATGTCGAGGGTATTGAGCCGTGCAACCCAGTCGTCGATCGCCACTCTGTCCGTGACGGACAGGGTGAGAAGGTCATAACCGTTAAGAGCCTTGGCCGTCACCGGATCCAGCCGTAGCTCCAGGCGGCCGGGGAAGCCGGGAACATCGAGGATGACGGCGAAGAGTGTGCCGTCGGCGCGACGGTGATCGAGCTCGGTCAGACGATGCGCGCCGAGGACGGTGCGATACCAGTCGGCACTGCGCTCGAGGTCGGTGACGGGCAGTTTCAGGTGATGGATTCCGCTGTGTACGGGGTTCGCGGGGGCGCTCATGATCAGATCAACTCCGTCGGAAGTGTGATTCGGACGCGGTGGTGTTATCGGACGGGAGGTAGCTCGAAAGGTCGTGCAGCACAGCGTCGGCACTGGTCGGAACGTGGTCCGCGGCCAGATATCCGTCCGGCCGGACAAGCAGTGCCTTGTCGAGCCCGGCCACGTACTGAACGGTCACCACCCCGTGCTGGACGGGGTGCGCCGAGGCCGGCCCACTGTCGCCGGGCAGTGCAAGGGTCCAGTTCAGATCAGTACCGGGCACGGTCAGTGGCGAGACCCGCCCGCCGATACGGGGTGATCCGCGGTCGGGCTCATCGGTATAGGCGATATCGAGCTGAGCGAGTTTGGTGGTGATCCAGTCGGTGACGCCCGGTGTGGCGGCGGCCGCGGCCAGGACTCGATTGCGGAGATCGCCTGCGACCGAGTCGCGCAGATTTGCCAGTGTGGCGAATTGGCTTGTGAAGGAGACCATTCCGGTCGCGACCGGGTGCCGCTCGCGGTGATAGCTGTCCAGCAGTTCGACCGGTGCGAGCCCCGTCAGTACCGCATGCAGTTTCCATGCCAGATTTCCGGCGTCCTGAATGCCGGTATTCATGCCCTGAGCTCCCGCCGGGCTGTGGGTGTGTGCGGCGTCGCCGACCAGGAAGACATTTCCGGCCCGGAAAGAAGCCGCCACCCGTTCCTGCACGCGGTAGGTCGATGCGGCCACCACCTCGATCACGCGGGCCGCGCTGGAACGCGAACCACGCTCGGCGAGAAGGCGTTCGAGATCACCGGGTGTCGGGGGCGCCGCGCTGGGCGCCGAGGCCACCATGCGATGCAGGCCGCCGGCGAGCGGTGACAGCAGCAGCATGCCGTTGGCGGAAAGGTAGAACGTGGTGTCGGACTTGGCGTTGTCGCCATCGAGACTCAGCCGAACATCGGCAATAGCGAATCGCTGCTCGTGCGCCGCACCGGGGAAATCGATTCCGGCTGTCGCCCGGACCGCACTGTGGACGCCGTCGCAGCCGACGATATAGCGCGCGGATATCGCGCGCAGCACGCCGTCGGGGCCCGCGACGGTCGCGACCATCCCCGGGAAATCGGTGGCCGCGCCGAGGAATTTGTGACCGCGATGCACCTCACCGCCCAACTCGTTCAAGCGCCGCAGCAGATGCGCCTCGGTGGTCTGCTGGGAGATCAGCAGCACGAAGGGGTACGGCGTCGGCAGGTCGTCGTAGCCGGCCCGCAGCAAGGTCCTGTCGCGATCGTGCAACCGAAACCCCCGCCCACGCTCCCCGGCCTGGACCAATCGCGCACTGACCTCGAGCCGTTCGAGATATTCCAAAGTGCGGGGCTGCACGGCCGCCGCTTTACTGCCGGGCTGAACCTCGGTGACGCGGTCGATCAGGACATGGTCCACGCCCAGCTGGCGCAGGCTTGCCGCGAGTGTCAGTCCTGCCGGTCCGGCGCCGACGATCAGCACGTCGGTCTGGGTGGGAAGCAGCGGAATGGATACCATCGCCTTCTCCTAAAACGAAACGCTCGTTTCCGTATGAGTCTCAGAGTAGTCCCCGGAGAACCGTTAGCGCAAACGTTCATTCCTCTTTGTTGCTACCGCTTTTCGAGATTCAACGCACGGACGGACTGCCCGCTCGACAATGAACCCGGCAACGAACTGAAGGTGAGTACATGAGCAGAGCTATCGAGAATCTGATCGCCGCATATGCCGAGCTGGTGGACGGCGGCGACTTCGCGGGGCTGGGCGCCCTGCTCGCCGATGCGAGCTTCGGCAGCAGTGGGGGATCGGTCAGTGGGGCCGAGGCGATCGAGGCGATGTTCCGCGGCACGGTGATCGTTTATGAGGACGGCACGCCGCGCACCAAGCACGTCACCACCAATCTCGCGATTGAGGTGGACGAGGCTGCGGGTACGGCTGGGTGCCGGAGTTACTTCACGGTGCTGCAGGCGTTGCCCGAATTGCCTTTGCAGCCCATCGCAAGTGGTCGCTACCACGACAGTTTCGCTCGGCGTGACGGGCGGTGGCGGTTTGTTGAGCGGCGGGTGTTTGTCGATCTTGTGGGTGATGTCAGCAGGCATCTGTACCCGCGCGGGGGTCAGGCGGTGGGTGGGGAGTAGCGCAGGCCGTCCATCAGGAGGTCCAGCAGGCGGCGGGCCAGGTCGCGTTGGTCGAGTTCGCCTGCGATGAGGGTGATTCCGCCGAGGCTCATCAGGACGTCGGTCGGGTTGATGTCCGAGCGGATGGTCTTGTCAGCGGCACCGGCGGTCAGGAGTTCCGCCAGGGCGTCGGTGAGTAGTGCTCGGGTGTGCATGATGTCGGCTTCCGAGACGAGCAGGGTGCGCAGGGCGTCTGCCATCGCGTTCTTGGTGGCCATGAAGTCGATGAAATGGTCCATCCAGGTTCGGAGTGCCTGGGGGGCGGGAACATTCGACAGTAGGTCGAGAGCGGAGTCGCACAGTCTGGTGACTTCGTTGCGGTAGGTCGCTTCGACCAGGGTCTCGCGGGTGGGGAAGCGGCGATACAGGGTGCCGATGCCGACGCCCGCGTCCTTGGCGATCGCTTTGAGTGAGGCCTGGGTGCCCTCGCGGGCGAAGGCCTGTGCGGCCGCTTCGAGTACGCGGTCGTGATTGAGCTGCGCGTCGGCGCGCAGGGGGCGGGATCCTGCGGGGGGCATTTTTTCGACGTCTCCTGACTGTTGATAAACGGAGCCGGGTCCGCTTATGCTGGGTAAGCGGACCCGGCTCCGTTTATCAGTGTAGAGCGTCGTCAGGAAGAAGTAGTGTGATGAGTATCAGTCGCGTCACCACTCCGTTCGGTGCGCAGACCACCGCGTCGGAAGTCATTGCGGGCCTGGACCTTACGGGCTATCGAGCGATTGTCACCGGCGGTGGGTCCGGGATCGGTGTCGAGACGGCCCGTGCCCTCGCCGGCGCGCACGCGGAGGTGACCCTGGCCGTGCGCAATATCGAAGCCGCGAAGGCAGTCGCCGAGGAGATCATCGGCGACACCGGAAATGACAAGATCCGAATCGAACCACTCGACCTCGCGGACCAGGCATCGATCGCGGCGTTCGCCGCAGCCTGGCAGGGGCCACTGCATATCCTCGTCGACAATGCGGGCATCATGGCCACCCCGGACCTGCGAACCCCGCAGGGCTGGGAAATGCAGTTCGCCACAAACCATCTCGGCCATTTCGCGCTGACCGGTGCTCTGCACGATTCGCTGGCGGCGGCGGGCACGGCGCGAGTGGTCGTGGTGAGCTCGGTCGGTCATCTGAACGGGCAGATCGTGTTCGACGACATCCACTTCCAGCGCCGCCCCTATGACCCGTGGGAGGCGTACGGGCAGTCCAAAACGGCCAATATCCTGTTCGCGGTCGAGGCCGCGCGGCGGTGGGCCGACGACGGGATCACCGTGAACTCCCTGAACCCGGGCAGAATCCCGGCCACGAATCTGAGCAGGCATATGGGCGCGGTGCAGAACGCGCCCGCCTCGTTCGAGCCAGACAGCACCGCGGTCTCGTGGAAGACCCCAGCGCAGGGTGCGGCCACCTCGGTCCTGCTGGCCACCTCGCCGCTGCTCGAGGGGGTGAGCGGTCGCTACTTCGAGGACTGCAACGAGGCTGAACCACATCAGCCCGGCATTCGCCGCGGTGTGGCGTCCTATGCACTCGACGCTGGCAATGCCGAACGGCTGTGGCAGGTCTCGCTCGACCTGCTTGCCGGGCGGTAGCGGCCGAAGGGATTCAATCAACGATTGAATTACTGATTGACACGTGTTTCACTTCTCGGCATGGTTCAGAAGGTCGTCCCGGATCCGTGGCGGCCGTCCACACCCATCGAGGAGACACCATGAGTGGCCGACTGTCCGGCCGAGTCGCGCTGATCAGCGGCGCGGCATCGGGAATGGGCGCATCACACGCCCGCGCCTTCATCGCCGAGGGCGCCGCCGTCATGATCGGCGATATCACCGATGAGCCGGGGGAGCGGCTGGCCGACGAGCTCGGCGACCGGGCCGCCTTCATTCATCTGGATGTCACGCGCTCCGAGGACTGGACGGCCGCGGTGGCCGAAACCGTCCGGCGCTTCGGCAAACTCAATGTCCTGGTCAACAATGCCGGCATCTTCGACGGCGGCCCGCTCGGTGAGTACACCGAAAAGCAATGGCAGACAGTTATTTCCATCAATCTGACCGGGCCTTTCCTCGGCCTCACCGCCGCCCGCGACGCACTGGTGGCGGCACGTCCGGCCGCCGTCGTGAACATCTCCTCGGCCGCCGGAATTCAGGGCGTCGCCGGCGTACACGCCTACACCGCATCCAAATTCGGCGTCCGCGGCCTGACCAAGTCGGCGGCCCTGGAGCTGGCTCCCCACGGTGTCCGCGTCAATTCCGTGCATCCGGGCGGCATCCTCACCCCGATGCTCGGCGCGACCGGCGAGGTCACCGTCGACCGCGCCTCGAATCCGCTTGCCAGACTAGGCGTTCCCGAAGAGGTGACCCCGCTCGTCGTCTTCCTCGCCAGCGAGGAATCCAGCTACTGCAATGGTGCGGAGTACGTCGTCGACGGCGGTATGACCGCCGGTCGCCCCTAACCGCACCAGGGCGCCGCGGACCCGTCGAGGACCGGGAGCGGGCCCTTGTTGCACTGGCCGGACCCGGTCTGGAATGACTTGATGAGGTTCGCCGAACCGGTCGGTGACGGATCGAACGAGCCGGTCCCGCCCGTACCCGCCACCGAGTCGGCGGTCTGCGCCGCGGGCGAGAGCGCCAGCGGCTCGGCGGCCGCCATGGCCGCAGGGGCGAGCAGTCCGGCGAATACGCTCGCGGCGGCCACCGCGGTACGGATGGGTGTGATCATCAGTCGAGTCTCCTTGGGGTGCAGTGTTGTTCGCCCCAGAAAACTAGATGGTGGACCTTCCATGTTGCGAGACCATGAAACCAGCGGCACCAGAACCTCGGGCGACGCAACTACCGTCACCCGCGCGGAATAGGCCGACGGTGACGGCGGTTGCGGCCGTTATGGAGATCAGTGAATTTCCCGGATATGAATGGATCGACTCGGCGGATGCGCCGGTGCGGGAAGTGTTTCCGGGAATCCGGGCGCGGCCGCTGTGGTCCGGCGTGAACGGCGCCAAGGCGCATGTGCTGGAGATGGACCCCGGTACCCGCTGGGAGGGGATCGACCTGCACGAGCCTGGGCCGGAGGAGGTATTCGTCGTTTCCGGCGTTTTCAACGACGGTTTCCGCGATTACCCGGCCGGATCGTTCATTCACGCTCCGGCCGGTTCGTCTCATATCCCGCAATCCACTACCGGCTGTACGTTGTTCCTGTTCTACCCCGAAGGCTGACTCAGGCGAGCTCGCGCGCCGCCTCATCGATCAGGTCGGTCACCGGGCCGGGCTGCGAAGCCAGGGAGGCGTGGCCGGCGTCCAGTTCGATGATCTTGCGCGGATTCATCCGCTCGGCCATGCGACGTTCGTTGTCGGGGTTGATCATTCGATCGGCGGTCGAGACCTGATACCAGGTCGGCTTCGCCTTCCAGGCGGGTGCGGTGACATTGTCGCCGAAAGTGGTTGCCAGGGGCGCCTTCTGGGTGACGGCCATGACCAGGGCTTCTTCGGCCGAGAGGTCCTGACAGAAGCTCTCGTGGAATTTGTCCTGCTTGACCCACAGATAGCCGTCGGAGTCGGGCGCGAGGTTCGCGGCCGCCTCCGGAGGCAGTTCTTCGGTGATCTGCCCGGGGCTCTCTCCGGCGTCGGGCGCGAAGGCCGCGATATAGACCAGACCGGCCACATTGGGCAGGTCACCGGCCTCGGTGATCACCGCGCCGCCGTAGGAATGGCCGACCAGCACCACCGGCCCGTCGACCTGCTCGACCATCTTGCGGGTCCGCTCGGCGTCGTCGGCCAGGGAGGTCAGCGGGTTCTCCACCGCGAAGAGCGATCGATAGCCCCGCTTGTCGAGTTCGACGATGACCTTCGCCCAGTGCGCCGCGCCACCCCAAAAGCCGTGCACCAGTACGATTGTCGGCTTGATCGTCATATCGAAACCCCTCTCGGCGCACCGGGGTGCGCACAACTGATGGTTACCTCGACTTGATCAGATCTGCGCTATCGGTGCGACTCAGGTTCCTTGTGATGACACTAAGGTTAGCTGCCACTTTGCGCAATGTTGCCGACTCCCGTCAGCGCGGTGCTCGATGGTCCTGATCCACTCGGATGAGCGGCGGCTCGGGGGCGATATGCGGCGCCGTCGAGGCCCCGACCCGGCGTTGCTGCGAGTAGCGGCGGCGCTCAGCGTCCGTCATTCCACCCCATATTCCGAAACGCTGGTCATGTGCCAGCGCGTAGTCGAGGCACTGCTTACGCACCTCGCAGCCCTCGCATATGCGTTTGCCTGTGCGGCCGGAACCGCCCACCTCGGGAAAGAATGCGTCCGGATCGGTTTGTGCGCACAGGGCTTGTTCGCGCCAGCTCTGGGGGCCGAGCTCGTCCAGATTGAACAGTGATCGCGCAATCATCGGTTGCTGCTTCATCTCAACGCCTTCGGTCAACGTGTCGTGTGTCGTCAGAGCCTTTGAAATCGTCTGCTGCATCCAGGTCTGTCCCCCCGGAAGATCTGCGGCAACTCTGAAAAGTGGTGTTGCCAAGTG
This sequence comes from Nocardia sp. NBC_01327, assembly GCF_035958815.1. Taxonomy (NCBI): domain Bacteria; kingdom Bacillati; phylum Actinomycetota; class Actinomycetes; order Mycobacteriales; family Nocardiaceae; genus Nocardia; species Nocardia sp. NBC_01327. Next base: position 4,213,414 of record NZ_CP108383.1, read on the forward strand.
CAATGAGCCCGCATGATGCGACGAACATACATTGATAGTTACCGTTCAGCAATCGCTAGCTTTTCGAGAACGGGATCGACGGGTCGGCTTTAATGGCCGAACGCGTTCCAAAAACGCCCTCACCTCGTCGCATCGGCCTGATGCCATTGCGCCTCTATGCGACCGATCCCAGTTGCTGGTGGATCGCCGAAGGTCCATTCGAGTGCGGCTGGTCGGCAATTGCCCGCCGCGGCGTTATCCACGGGTGAGCTAGCGGCGATCGTGGTCGTTGTCGTGCGCGTGATCGTCGGGGCCGATGTGGTTGTGGTTGTCGTTGAATTCGCGGCAGTACGGATTATCGATGCCGATCGATCCCACGCGCTATGCGAGGCCGGATGGCGCGGCGCGGTGGGGCATGCCGATTTCGGCACGTACGATCTGACGATCGTAACGATCTCCCTGAGGAAGGGGCGTTCGAGATGGTGTTGTCCGACAGTGAAACAGCGGCCGCGCGGATCGTCGAACTGCTCGGGTCGGCCCGATCCGGCCTCGGTTCCGCTGCAGTCCTGCGGGGCGATCCGGGTATCGGCAAGTCTGCGCTACTCGGTTATGCGGTCGAGCGGGCCGAAGGCTTCAAGGTCATGCGGTGCCGGGGCAGGAATGGGGAGACCGGCGTCTCGGGTGTGCGCGAACTCTTCGAGCAGGTGCAGGATCCCCTCGAAATCCTGGCGGAACCGCACGCCGAGATACTCGGTCGTGCACTCACGCTGGGTAGGCAGGCGGTGGACCCGTATCTGGTCGGCATCTCCATGGTGACACTGCTCGGCGCACTCGCGCGTGAACGCCCACTGCTGGTCGTCGCCGATGATGTGCAGTGGCTGGATCTTTCGACGGTGGAGTACCTGGCCTTCGCCGCGCGCCGGCTCACCTCCGCCCCGATTGCCCTACTGCTGGCACACGAGGACCCGATCGGCCCCATGCTGCGCGGGCTTCCGCACATCCATCTGACCGAGCCCATCGAACTCCCTGTCCCCGCAGCCGAGCCGACTGCGCCGGCGCGGGCATACGAGTCCCCCGCGCCGGTAAAGTCTCGTGCCGGCCGCCGGTCGGCGTGACCGCGAATCGGCAGCGGATCATCGGGCGCGCCGGCTGATCGTCATCCGAATCGCCTGGCGCGCACCGGCGTTCGCGGTCTACTCGATGCCGAGGGTGACTTCGGTCGACTTGATCAGGACCTTGACGGGAGTGCCGTCGGCCAGGCCGAGATCGTCAACGGCATCCCGGGTGATCGAGGAGGTGATCTCGTCCCCGCCATTGAGCCGGATCTTCACAACAGCCATCGCCTCCCCGCGCGTGATCGAGGTGACGGTGCCGTCGAGTTGGTTACGGGTGCTCAGTCGCATGGCGGCGAGTGTAGGCAGCAGGGCGTGCGGTAGGTGGGATGCGCAGCGTGCAAGGGGTGTTGCCAGGCGGTTGCCTGTTTAGATCTGCGTGACTCTAATGCTCGCCGGGCCGCGCGCGGGGTGGTTCGATCGCAACGATCGTCAGGATCGAGCGAAAGGCCCCCGAAATGAGCGTCGATTACATCAGTGACACCGCGACCGCCGTGCGGGTGGTCAAGCTGGGCGCCCACATCGGTGCGCAGATCGACGGGGTTCGGCTCGGTGGTGACCTGGACGCGGAGACGGTGGCCACGCTGCGCGCGGCGCTCAGTGAGCACAAGGTGATCTTCTTCCGTGGGCAGCACCACCTCACGGAGGATGGGCAGTACGAGTTCGCGCAGTTGCTCGGGACTCCGACGACTCCGCATCCGACGCTCAGCGCGGGTGCGAAGAGTTTGGCCATCGATTCCCAGCACGGCCGGTCGAATACCTGGCATACCGATGTCACCTTCGTCGATCGGGTGCCGAAGGCGTCGATCCTGCGGGCGGTGGCGCTGCCCAGCTATGGCGGCTCGACCACCTGGGCCTCGACTGTCGCCGCGTACAACGCGCTGCCGGAACCGCTCAAGCGGCTGGCCGAGAGTCTGCGTGCGCGGCACACCAATCTGTACGACTACGCCGCCGAGGACCGGCCGGACGAGAACTTCCGGGCCTACCGCCGCGAATTCGAATCCACCTATTTCGAGACCGAGCATCCGGTGGTGCACGTGCACCCGGAGACCGGTGAACGCGCCCTGCTGCTGGGCTGCTTCGTGAAAGAGCTTGTCGGCGTATCCAGGAGCGAGTCGCAGGCGCTGTTCCGCCTGTTCCAGGACCGGGTGACCCGGCTCGAGCACACCGCACGCTGGAATTGGTCGCTGGGCGATGTCGCCATCTGGGACAACCACGCCACCCAGCACTATGCCGTCGACGATTACGACGGCGCCGAGCACCGCAGGCTCACCCGCATCACGCTGGCCGGTGACATTCCCGTCGGCATCGACGGTGTGCCGAGCACCGTCATCGCAGGTAGCGCCGAGTCCTATTCGACCGTCGATCGGCTGCGGGGCGCGGCATAACGCCGTATTCCTCCGGGATGCCCCGCGCGCCTTTGCGGAGCCCAGCGCACCGCACCGAATAGGCTTTTACGGCTCGCGCAGACAAGTACCGACCGGACTTCGGCTGACGATGGGAATCCCCGTGGACTTATGGAGCTATATCCGAGGGCGGGAAGGATTTCTGGCGTTCCTCACGTATCAGCATGCGTCCCTGGCATTTCAGACGGTTCTGGTCGGGACCGTGGTCGCGGTCCTCATCGCGGTGGCGGTCTACCGGCTCCCGCTGCTGTCGGCGCTCACGCTGACATCGAGCCGGGTCGCGCTGACCATTCCCTCGCTCGCCCTGCTGGCGCTGTTGCTGGTTCCGTTCGGACTGGGCGTGGTTCCCTCGTTCGTCATGCTGGCGTTCTTCGCCGCCCTGCCGGTCATCGGTAATGCGATCGTGGGTTTGCGCTCGGTTCCCGCCTCGGTCATCGAATCCGCGCAGGGCATCGGCTTTTCGCGCTGGCGCATTCTGCTGACCGTCGAATTGCCGATTGCCTGGCCGGTGATTCTCACCGGCATCCGGGTCTCCACGCAGATGATCGTCGGTGTCGCGGCCATCGTCGCCTATGTCCTGGGACCGGGCCTCGGATCCCTGATTTTCAATGGCCTGTCCCGGCTCGGCGGTGCGAATGCCCTCGAAATGGCGCTCACGGGCACTCTTCTCATCGTTTTCATCGCACTGGTATTCGATGCGCTCCTCGTCCTGCTCGGCCGCCTCACCATCGCAAAGGGACTGTCATGACCGATGCCGTGACCAGCCGGATCGCTCCGGGTACGCCGGACCGCAATGTGACGGGTGCGTCCATCAAGCTGGACTCGGTCGTCAAGCGCTATCGGGGACAGGACAAGCCCGCGGTCGAAAGCCTGGACCTCGAGATCGAGGCCGGGCAGATCGTCGCGTTTGTCGGGCCCTCCGGCTGCGGTAAGACGACCACGCTGAAGATGATCAACCGGTTGATCGAGCCGACCGAGGGTCGGATCTTCATCGACGGCCGCGATGTCACCAGGGAGGATCCGGACAAGCTGCGCCAATCGATCGGCTATGTCATCCAATCCGGTGGCCTGTTCCCACACTGGTCGGTCGCCAAGAACATCGGCGCGATCCCGCGGGTGCTCGGCTGGGACAAGAAGCGGATTGCCGAGCGCACCGAGTATCTGCTCGATCTGGTGGGTCTGGACCCCGGCACCTTCGCCGATCGGCTGCCGAAGGATATGTCCGGTGGACAGCAGCAGCGGGTCGGCGTGGCCCGCGCGCTCGCGGCCGATCCGCCGGTCCTGCTCATGGACGAGCCGTTCGGCGCCGTCGATCCGATCACGCGGGTTCGCCTGCAGGACAGCCTGATTGCGATCCAGCACGAACTCGGCAAGACCGTCGTGATCGTCACGCACGATTTCGAGGAGGCCACCAAGCTCGGCGATAAGGTCCTCATCCTGTCCGAGGGCGGTCATATCGAGCAGTACGCGGCGCCGGAGGAGATTCTCACCGATCCGGCCACGCCGTTCGTGGAGGAGTTCGTCGGATCGGGCGCGAAGCTGGCGTACCTCACCGTGTCCCGGGTGCGCGATGTCGACTGCGATGCCGTGACCACCGCGCGCATCGGGGAGCCGGCGCAGAGCGTGATCGCCCGCGCGAAGGCCGCCGGGCACACCTGGGTCGTGGTCGTGGATGCGGCCGGGCGGCCGCGGTCGTGGCCGTCGCTCACCGAGGTCGCGAGCAAACCCGAGGTGTCCGACTACCTCGATCGCCGATTGCCCGTGGTCGCACGGTCTTCGACCCTCAATGACGCACTCGATGCCATGCTCGCCGCCAGCCAGGGCGCCACGCTGGTCACCGACGGCCGCGGCGCGGTGGTCGGCTCGCTCAATATCGGCTCGGTGACGGAGGTCATCCAGACCAAACTCGCCGAGGGGCATGCCGCCGAGGAGGACCTGTCGTACGCGACGTATGTCGACGGCACCGATCCCGCGCCGACACCGGTGATCGCGGCCGCCGACGAACCCGGAACCGAGGAACTCGGAACGGACGAGCAGTCATGAACCGCCTGCGCCGCACTCCGATCGACGTGTGGTTCGAGCCGATCATCATTCTTGTCATCGGCATCGGCTACTTCCTCTGGTATCGGTCGACGACCTTCACCCCGACGGAGCAGGCCTCGCTCGGCTGGGCCAACCTGCAGCACACCATCTTCGAGCACATCAAGCTGACCGTGGTGGCCACGCTGATCGTGGTGGTCATCGCGATTCCGCTCGGCATCGCGCTGACTCGGCCCGCACTGACACGGCTCGAACCCATTGCCGTCAATGTCGCCAATATCGGTCAGGCGGCGCCGGCGGTCGGGCTGCTCGTCCTGTTCACCTTCTGGCTGGGCACCGGATTCCGCACTGCGGTCATCGGTTTGGTCATCTACGCGATTCTGCCGATTCTGCAGAACACCATTGTCGGACTGCGGCAGGTGGATCAGCGCACGATCGAGGCCTCGCGCGGTATCGGCTTCTCGGCCGCGCGGACGCTGTTCCAGGTCGAATTGCCGCTGGCGGTGCCGGTGATCCTGAACGGGGTGCGCACCGCGCTGGTGATTCTGGTCGGCACCGCGACACTGAGCACCTTCATCGGCGCGACGAGTCTCGGCACGCTGATCACCACCGGCGTCACGCTGTTCCTGCCCAGACTGCTCGTCTCCGGCGCGATCCTGGTCGGGCTGCTGGCCCTGATCATCGATTGGCTGGGCAGAATCGTCGAATTGGCCGCGACCCCACGGGGTATCGCATGAGGTCGCCACGAGCGCGGCTGCTCACCGTGATTTCGGTGCTGGCCGTGACAATGCTCGCGGGATGCGGTCTGGTGAGCTCGTCCGGAACGTTCCATCATGCGCGGCTGCCGGGCGGTGCGCAGCCGCTGGACGGTGCGAAGCTGGTCGTCACCTCGAAGAGCTTCACCGAGGGGGTGCTGCTGGGCAAGATCACCGCGACCTACCTGTCCGCGGCAGGCGCCGACGTCAAGGACCTGACGGGGGCACCAGGTTCGGCATCGTCCCGGCAGGCTCAGCTCAATGGCGACGCCGATATTCTCTGGGAGTACACCGGCACCGGCTGGGTCAATTACCACAATGAGACCGAGACGATCGCGGACCCGAAGGAACTCTGGCAGCGCGTCCACGATATCGAGAAGAAGGACCACAATCTGGAGTGGCTGCCGCCCTCCAATTTCAATGACACCTACGCCTTCGCGGCCTCGACGCCGACCGCCACACGCTTGAAGGTGAAGTCGCTCTCCGAGGTGGCGGCGCTTCCGGTCTCCGATCGGACCTTCTGCGTCGATGACGAATTCTTCAGTCGCTCGGACGGTTTCATTCCGATGCTGAAGAAGTACGGGATCCCCTACAACGATCCCAACGGCGTTCCGGCCGGCAATGTCACGCGCATGGACGCCGGGGTCATCTACCCGGCGACGGCCAAGAGCGCCCCGTGCAATTTCGGCATGGTCTACACCACCGACGGCCGGGTCAAGAATCTGAATCTGACGGTCCTCGACGATGACAAGAAGTTCTTCCTGCCCTACAGCGGTACGGCAGTGGTGCGCGGTGCCGTGATCGACCGCTACCCGCAGCTGCGGGCACTGCTCGGAACGATCTCCGAGCGCCTCACCGATCAGCTCATGCAGGAACTCAACGGCCGTGTCGACATCGACGGCCAGGACCCCTCCGATGTCGCCTACGACTGGCTGAAGAGCGAAAAGCTGGTCGAGTAAACAGGATTCGCGGCGGTCCGCACGGTTACGTGCGGGTCATCGCGACCAGCCACGCCCGCAGGGTGTCCGGGTCGATGAGGATGTCGATGGCGGTCTCGGTGATCGAGTCGATATGCCAGCCTTTGACGAAGGCTGTCTCGATATCGGCGCGGCTGAGGCGATACGGGCCCCAGGTACCGGGTTGGCGGTCGCTGCAACCGAGCAGGAAATAGCGGCCGCCGGGACGGACGAGGGAGGCGATGCTCTCGACATACACCGCACGCAGCTCGGGATCGAAGGTGTGGAAGAGGCCGCAGTCGAGCACGGTGTCGAAGGTTTCGCCGAGATCGGCCAGTGCGAGCGCGTCGCGGCACAGGAATCGGGCGGTGAGGCCGCGTTCGCGCGCCTTCTGCTGGGCCAGTTCGATGGCGTGCGCCGATTGGTCGATGCCGACCGCCTCGTGCTCGAGGCGCGCGGCGAGCAGGGCATGTTCGCCTGTGCCGCAGCCGATATCGAGCACGCGCCCGCGCAGCTCGCCCTGCTCGGCAAGAGCGGCGAAGTCGGTTTGCGGCCGGCCGATATCCCACGGTGGCGTGGTCGCGTAGGAATCGCCGCCGTGGAACGGTCGGCGGAACTCTGGTTCAGGGTTCATCGAGCCATTGTCTCTCCGGTGGCCGACACGATTACGCGGATTCGGAGCGTGTCCACAGCCGCCGATGAGCGTGAACCGCCGCTGGTGGGGTAAGAACGCCACATGCTGCGGTTCTTCTTGATCGGTTTCCTGGCGACGGCCACCATTGCGGTCGGAGTGGCCGCCTCCATCGGCTCGTGGGCGTGGTGGGTGCTGGTGGCCATATTGGCGGCGCTACTCGCGGTCGGGGTGTACGACGTCGTGCAGAAGCGGCACTCGATACTGCGGAACTATCCGGTGCTGGGGCATATGCGGTTTCTGCTGGAAAGTCTGCGGCCGGAACTGCAGCAGTACTTCATCGAACGCAACTTCGATGGGCGGCCCTACGATCGCGATACCCGCACCATGATCTACGAGCGGGCCAAGGGGATTCACGGTGAGCTGTCCTTCGGCACCGAGCGGGATATCGAGGAGGTGGGGTACGAGTATCTGGTGCATTCGATCGCACCGGTTCCGGAGCCTGCCGAGCCGCCGCGGGTGCTGATCGGCGGGCCCGATTGCACGCGGCCGTATTCCATTTCGCTGCTGAATGTTTCGGCCATGAGCTTCGGTGCGCTGTCGGCCAATGCTTTGCGGGCGCTGAACCGGGGTGCGGCGCTGGGTGGTTTCGCGCACGATACGGGGGAGGGCGGATTGACGCCCTATCATCTCGAGGGTGGCGGAGATCTGGTGTGGGAGATCGGGTCCGGCTATTTCGGCACCCGCACCAGCGAGGGGCGATTCGATCCGGTGCGCTTCCGCGAGCAGGTCGCGCACGAGCAGATCAAGGCGGTGTCGATCAAACTCAGCCAGGGTGCGAAGCCCGGGATCGGCGGTGTTCTGCCCGCGGCGAAGGTCAGCGCGGAGATCGCGGAGTTCAGAGGTGTTCCGGCACATGAGAAATGCATCAGCCCGTCCGCGCACTCCGCCTTCTCGACACCGCGTGAGCTCATTCGGTTCGTGGCGCAGCTGCGGGAGCTCTCGGACGGCAAGCCGATCGGTTTCAAGCTGTGTGTCGGCTCCCGAATCGAAGTGCTGGCCATCTGCAAGGCCATGATCGCCGAGGGCACCGCACCCGACTTCATTATCGTCGACGGCGCCGAAGGCGGCACTGCCGCAGCGCCTTTGGAGTATGAGGACCATGTCGGGCTGCCGCTCACCGATGGGCTGATGATCGTGCACAATGCGCTCGTCGGGGCCGGTCTGCGTGAGAAGATCAAGATCGGTGCGAGCGGTAAGGTGGCCGTCGGCAACGACATTGTCAAACGGCTCATCCAGGGTGCGGATTTCACCAGCGCGGCCCGCGCCATGATGATGGCGGTCGGATGCATCCAGGCTCAGCGCTGCCACACCAATGAATGCCCGGTCGGCGTCGCCACCCAGGATCCCCGGCGCGCCCGCGCCCTCGATGTCCCGGACAAGAGCGAGCGCGTATTCAAATACCACCAGGCCACCGTCGCCCAGGCTGTGCAGATCATCGCCTCCATGGGAGTGTCAGACCTGCACGAGCTGAGCCCGCAACTGCTTCGGAAGAAGGTGTCTCCCACCGAACAACGCTCATTCGCCGAACTCTACGAGTGGCTTGCTCCGGAGCAGTTGGTGAAGGAGCCGCCGGCAAATTGGGCCGGTGACTGGGCGGCGGCCGACGCCGATTCCTTCAGGCCGCGCGCTGTGGTGGTCTGAACAAGGTCGCTAGCTGTGGTGGTCTGAGGAAGGCCGCGAGTTGCGGTGGTCTGAGCAACGCCGCGAGTTGCGGTGGTTTGGGGATTCCGGCTGTTCGGATGTCAGCCGATTGGCTGTTGTGCGGCCAGCGGCGGCAATTCCCATGCGCCGGCGGCAGTCCCGTCGGTCTCGGGCGTGCGTTTCACGTTGCCCAGGTTGTAGATCTCGTGCGCACCGGGCTGGAGGGTGTCCAGGGCGAGCAGGTGCGCACGAGCCAGCTCGGTAATGCCGAGATAGTCGCGCAGCCCGGTGTCATCGGCGGGGCAGTGCCTATCGAAGTCGAAGTACCGCAGGCTGATTGCGCCGAGTCCGCCGACACGGCAGTAGGCCGCGATCGCACCGTCGATCGCCAATTTGCTGTCCCCATGGACGGTGGAGGTCGAAGAGAACACCAGCTTCGACACCTCCGCATCGGCCATAGCATCCAGCAGCGCCAGCGCGACCCGAGTGCTGTTGTCCCACTGCCATTCCGGATGCGCCATCGATTCCCCGCCCGCCACCAGCCCGGCGATATGGAACACAGCCTCGAAACCTGCTCCGGGCGTGAGGATTCGCGCTGGAGTCTCCCCTCCGCCGCCGCAGGACAGCCCATCGACCACGTCGACCTCGTGCCCGGCATCGAGCAGCATCCCCGCGACCGCTGAACCAACGACCCCCGCACCCCCGGTGACCAGCAGTTTCATTTCAGATCTGCACTCTCATCCCTAGAGGTTCGACGATCTCCACACGCGCCGGATCACTGTATCGACTCGTCGTGGATTCCCTGACGTTCCTCGGCAGCAGCCGAGTTGGCGGGCGAGTCGATGATCTCAAACTGAAGGTCCTGCCCCGATGACAACCGGGCCGACCCAGCACGAAGCCCTCAGGCTGATTGCCTGAGGGCTTCGCGCTTTGCGTCGGTGATGTCAGTCGCAGACCTTCACCGCGTCGGCCTTGTTATCTGCCCAGGACGACAGATTCCCCCGAGCACTGTCGGGGATGGATGCGAGCAACTGCCAGCGTTCGCCCGTCCAGTTGTACACCCCCACAGTCTGTCCGGTCCGGTTCCAGTACGACGTCAGCCGATCCCCGACCCCGCCATTGCCGATATCGTGCAGCACACAATTCGAATCGACCTGCACGATCATGCTGCCCGTCCCGCCGGACCCGTCCCACCCGCAGAACACCCCGCCCGGACAGTCGTACCCCGGCGACGCAGCCGCCGGCCCCGCCGAAACAGCGCCGACCGCAACCGTCCCCACCGCCAGCGCGGCCGCCGCGACAACCGGCCCCAGCCGCCCTCTCCCAGCCCGATAGACATTCTTCACGGTGATTCCCCTCTTCCATTCGGTATCAGCCACTTCCACGGCCGAACACCAACCTCCGCGCCCCCACCAACAACCCACTAACGACCGACTAGTCGCCCAGTTCGGAGCGCCCGGCGGAGGCGTTTGTCAGGGCATCGCGGAGTTGAGTAGCTCCGTCCACCTGCGCATGAGCAACGCTGTGTACTCGTCCGCGCCGATGTCGTAGGCACCCAGCGCATAGCCGTCATTGGCTTCCACGAGCGCGGTTTCACCGCTTGCCAGAACACCGAAATCAATGCCATACGCGCTCGGTGCTGTCCCGGAGCGGTGGTACGCCGCTACTGCCGCCTCCACTGTGCTTCTATCGAGCGAAATTGCCGGATCGCCCTCGTAGTGGTCGATGGCGACGACTTGGTGATCGAGCACGTAGACGCGGAATTCTGCAGTCCAGCTGACAACCTCGGAGCACCGGACCCGCTGCCGCCTGCTGACGTTGCCCAATGCCGCGATGTCTCGCTCGGAATAGCAGACGGTGCCGGTAAAGTTCTTTCGCCGATCGGCGGGCTTGACGAACATTGCTGGCGCAGAGCCGATCTCGAGCAAGCGTTCGATCTCGCCCAGCGTCGAGGTCCATACCCTGCGCCGGAGGAACTCGCCGAGGCAGGCTGGATAATCGTCGGGTTCGGGCACCGGGATGTGCAGCTGACGCATGGCTCCGTGCATCGCATCCATATCGCCCGCGATGAACGTGTCCGATCCCAATGCCAGCTGGCGGCGGTGAATACGCTTGATTGTGTAGTGCTGCACGGGAATCCCGCGCCGACGCAATCCCTCCGCCAGCAGACTTTCCTCGTGCCGCATCGGGCCTTTGCCGGAGTACTGGAGAAACGCGGTAGTGATCATGATGTGGTCCATCATGCTGGGAACCGCTCGCGGGAGGCGAGCTCGCGGGTCGTCCAGTTACGACGTCTTCGGGAGGTCGGGGTCGGGGGCGGGTTGGACCAGGCGGAACGGGGAGGTTGGCCGGTCCATGGGGCGTCGCTGGTATCGGCCTTCGATCTGGTGGTTGGCGAGGGTGCCGGAGAGGGTCAGGGTGTGGTCGGGGTTCCAGTGGTACCGGATTGGGGTGGGGGAGTCGGAGAGGTGCCGGCGGATGAGGAGGGTTTGGTCTTTCAGGTCCAGGGCCCAGGAAGTGGTTGCGCCGGAGGGGGTTTGGGTGATGAGGCTTTGGGAGTCAGGGCGGTCGGTGATTGCTACGTTTGCCCAGGGGGGCGGGTCCTGTGCGGTTATTGTCGCCGGGGTGCCATCGATGGTGAACGATATCGCCTGCCATTCGCCGTCGAGGGGTGAGCGGGGGGAATGGATATCGATGACGGCGATGATGGCGAGGGTTGCCATCAGGGCTGAATGTGCCACTACGGCAACGAGTCCGAGGGAGGACGCGCCTAGGCGGAGGCGTCTGGTTCCTGGGGCGGGCCACAGTTGTTTCGGTGGGAGGGGGGTGGTGTTGGTCAGGACTCGCAGGATGTTGGGCCAGCAGGGGGCGGTGAGGGCGATGGCGGTGGCCAGGAGGACGCCGGAGAGGATTTTTACCGGCACGTCGTAACAGAGGTTGAGGAGGAATACCTGTGCCATGGCAACAATGGCCAGGAGGCCACCGGCGAGCCAGGTGCGTTTCCAGAGCAGGAGTAGGCCCGCGGTGATTTCGGCGAGGCCGGTCGCAATCGAATACGCATCCGATGCGCCCATGAAGGTCCACAATGTGTCTTTCAGCCCGAGATCGCCCACCAGGGGAAGCTGATGCGCCGGCTGGGTCATGTAGCCCATTTGAATGGGTATCGCTTTCGCCAGACCGTAGGCGAGCAATTCGACAACAAGACCGATGCGGGCGACCTCGAATAGCGCCCGCCCCAGACTCCGGTAGTCGGTTTTCCTGCGATCGAGGACACTCCAGAGGGCGGCGGCGACTATTCCGAAGACCAGGCATCCGACAAGGGCGCACCAATCCCCGAGAGAGTCGCCGCTATTGGTCGTATCCATGGCTACTCCGCGCCCGCGCATCAGCACGCTTCCGATCTGCGCGAGAGCGGCCCTGAACGGCTGGAATAATCCGTTCAGGGCCACAAAATTGCCGTACACGAATACGACCAGCACGGAACCGCCGATCGTGAAGAGCAACCGGAATCCAATTCTGCGCAGGGGCGTCCAGTGACCTGGTACCGGAACACGCCGTCGCTCAAGAGAATTCGAGTCCAGCGTCGAAGAGGGCATGAGCAGGACGTTAGCATCGCCGAATACGGTGCGAACATCGCTCGCATTGCTCATTCGGTGTCATCCCTCCGGCGTATTGCCGGTCGGAAATGGTCCACCCTGTGTGGCGAACAGAGCAGCCCGCAGTCAGTTGACGTCGGCGCCGACCGTTGTCGCCAGGAATGGCCAGGAACGTTTCAGTTCATCTTCCCAATAGCCCCAGGAGTGGGTGCCGACCGGCTGATCATCCACTGTCACCGGGATATTCAGCTCATGCAGCCGATTGGTCAGGTTCACCGTGCAGTAGTGGATGGCTGCCTCGATCGGCCCGCCGAACACGATCTGCACCGGCAGCGGAATGCGGCCGTCCTGAACTCGCGGATCGGCCGGGCTGTCGTGCGGCGCCGCGGGAATGCCGCTGCCCGCACTCAGGTAGATGGCGGTCCCGCGCAACCGATCGGCATTGACCAGTGGGTCGTTGGCGCGCCACAGCGGCCCATCGGCGGGGCCCCACATGTTCTCGACGCTCTGCCCGCCGCCCCAATTCTCCACCGTGAGCCGGACGAATTCGTGCCCGATGGGATCGGAGGTCTGCGCGCAGCCGCTGTAGGACGCCACGCTGTTCCAGAATCCGGGTTTGGCGATCGCCAGGTTCAGCACCGAGGTGCCGCTCATGGAAACACCCACCAGCGTGCGGTTTCCATTCGCGCCCAGGAACCCCTCGATGGCGGGCGGCAACTCCTCGTTGAGGAAGGTCTGCCATTTGTTGTGGCCCAGAACGGCGTCGTCGCGAATCCAGTCGGTGTAATAGGAATCGCTGCCACCGTACGGCGTCACGACATTGACATCTTTGCCGCGCAGGAAGCTCACGACATCGGTCTGCGCATCCCACCCGCTCTGATTCGGGCCACCGCCGGACCCGTTGAGCAGGTACATGGTCGGGTGCGGTGTCGCCCGGTCCGCCGCGCGAATGACCTGTATCCGGATCGGCCTGTCCATGGCGGGCGAGTAGACCATGACATTCTGCTGCCGGTCGTTCACGTCCTCGACCGAGACAACACGAGCCGCCCCCGGATCGGCCGTTGCGGGACTCACGGTGCCGGCCAGGCTCGCCGCGGCCAGCGTGCCGCCGAGCACCCAGCGTAGTGCTGCCGTACGTGTCAATCGCCGTGTTCTCAAGCGGAATCCTCCCATTGTGGCCAATTTCGGAGTGGCGCTGCAGCATGCCTCGGTAACCGCCGCCGTCCTGGCCGGCGCACAAGGAGGTTCGTGCTGCCACCGTCTCCGGTTTGGTGCAATCGGGGAGGGGTGTCGGAATCCGCTACAGAGGGGAGTCGGCCGCGCGTTTGACCGCACGGATCGTCTTGGTCCGAATGGGGACGTCGAACTCGCCGTCCGCGGTCTCGGGCCTGCCGCGCAGATAAGCGTGGATCCGATCGAGCAGCGCGGTGCGCTGCGCACCGGGAATGACGACCGTATGCGAATACGTGCCTATTGTGGCCGTGAGGGATTCGGCGGTCCGCCGGTGCGTGTGCGCGAAATCGGAGTCCTCGAAGTCCGTGAACAGTGGATGCGCGGGCAGTGCGCCGTCCTTGTCCGGCGGCGGGAGCGAGGCGCCGGAGCGGGAGACCTGCTTCAGCCCGGCCACCCACTCGACCCGGTCGTCCTCGATATTCCAGAATGCGGCCAGCACCCCGTCGGCGCGCAGCACACGCGCGATCTCCGGAAAGGCCCGCGGCAGGTCGAACCAGTGCAGCGCCTGTCCGGCGACCACCGCGTCGACGGAACCATCCGGCAGTGGAATCGCTTCTGCCGCACCGGCAATTGCTGTCACCCCGGGACAGCGGCGCACCAGTTCGGCGCGCATCCCGTCATCGGGCTCGACGGCGATCACCTGGGCCCCGGCCGCGATCAGTCCCTGCGTGAGTTTGCCGGTACCGGCGCCCAGATCCAGTACCACCGGCGACTCTTTTCCGCCGAGCGGCGCCAACGCCCACCGAATCCCGGCCGCGGGATAGTCCGGCCGATGCTCCGCGTACGCGGCGGCCTCCGCGCCGAACGACGTCGCACGCCGCGCGTGGATATCGTCCTGCTCCGCCGTCCGATCCTTCGAATCCCCGATGTTCCACACGGCCACGACGCTACCGGGTCCGCGAGCGCCGAGAAATGCGTTATCGCGGGAAGGAACGCGAGCTCAATGGCGTCGTGCGCGAAAGATATTGCGCCACAGCGATGTCGGCTCCTGGTCGACGGCTTCGGCCTGTGGCCCGGGCCGGGCGGCGCCGCGGCGCACGAATGCGGGCCGGATATGCGGGTCCGGGGGGTCGTAGGAGCGGTGGAAGGTGGGGGTGAGGCTGGCCGAGAGCGGGGGATTGATCCAGGTCCAGTCGGTGGGGCAGGAGCGGCCGGCAATGCGCTCGCGGTCGACGTGGTCGAGGAACTGGCGGGCCACGGTGTGGTGGTCGACCAGATGCACGCGTGACTGCCGGTAGCTGTGCAGGATCGCGCGGCTGAGTTCCACCAGGGCCTGGTCGCGCCAGAGGGTGCGCTCGGCGCTGCGGTCCAGGCCCATCGCGTCGGCGATCGCCGGGAGCATGTCGTAGCGGTCGCTGTCGCCGAGATTGCGGCCGATCTCCGAGGAGACGTACCAGCCGTTGAACGGCGCGAAGGCGTAGGAGAGCCCGCCGATCTCCAGATCCATATTCGAAACAGCCGGTACCGCATGCCATTTGAGTCCGAGGTCGGCGAACCAGGCGAACTCGGGATGCCGCATCGGCACCTCGAGCACGAACTCGGGCGGCACGTCGAAGCGCTCGATGATGCCGTCGGGAGTGTGAATCAGCAGGGGCAGCACATCGAATCGCCCGCCCGGTGCGCGCCAGCCGTGTTCCCGGGCCAGATCGGTCAATTCGACATTGGCCGGATCGCCGACCACCCCGTCCCCGACCCGATATCCCGCATAGCGGATGAACTGGGAGTTCAGGATTCGGAATCCGCGCCCCTGCGCATCGGCGGGCGGGCCGATAGTGATGACCGAGCGGACCGCGCCGCCATTGGTGGCGCGGCGCAGATGTTCCAGGCACGCACCGGCCAGCTCGGCGGCCGAGCCCGCATCGCGCGCATCGACGACTTCCAAAGCGCGCCACTGTCTTCGGCCCACACACCGATCGTGATTGCGCCACGCCAGCTTCGTGCCGATGGCCAATTCCTCGAGCGTGTGGTGATACGACCCGGTCCTGCGCAGCTGCCGTGCCGCGACGCCCCCGCGCTGGGCGGGCAGATGCGCCAGTTCCGGTAGCGCGAAGAACTGCGCGCACTCCGTTTCACGGTCCTCGGCAGCCGCAGCGCGAATGTCGAGCACCTGATGAGCTGGTGAGTTGCGGTAGGGGCACCCAGGATTGACCTCGTCGACAAGCCGAGGGTCCGTAACCGCGGTGGGGATCATCATTTAGTTGTTGCCTCCGTGGGTTGTGCCAGTGGCTGCCCCCGTTTGGGGGGCAGTCCTCTTCACATCCCCCCTTCCCGTGCACAAATATCGCACGATCACGCCCGGTGTTTGCTCGAAATCGCCCACAAGAACAGGAAACTGGTTCGAGAACCCTTATCAACACCGCCAGCCGGTTGCCGGCAACCTCGAATAGATCAACCGCATCCTCGGTTCGCGGCCGATGGGCGCTTCGCACGTATGTGCTAGTCGCGGACCCGGTGGCGGCCCGAAATGCTGGCACTTTCGGCGCGGAGGTGGGCTTGTGTTCCGCGCATACGGCAATATGATCCCTATCGTGACGAATTTGCGGATCAGTGAGGCGGCGGCGCTGCTGGGCGTCAGCGACGACACCGTGCGCCGCTGGATCGAGCAGGGACGGCTGGCCGAGGTCCGTCTGGACAGTGGTCGCAAGGGCGTGCGCGGGGCGGATCTCGCCGAAATCCTGCGCAGCTCCTCCGACCCGCACGTTCCCGGGCCCACCGTGGCGGTCTCGGCGCGCAACCGGATGCGCGGCATCGTGACCCGCATTGTCAAGGACACGGTCATGGCGCAGGTCGAGATGCAGGCCGGTCCGTTCCGCCTGGTATCGCTGCTGAGCCGCGAATCGGTCGACGAACTCGGACTCGAGGTGGGCAGCATCGCTGTCGCCTCGGTCAAATCCACCCATGTTGTGGTCGAGATACCAGAAAGTTGATGAGGATGAAGACAATTCGTACGCTCGCGCTGACTGCCGCAGCGCTCACCGTCACGGCCGGACTGGTCGGATGCAGCTCCGATGACAATTCGAGCAAGCCCGCCGCCACCGGCCAGATCTCCGGCACCGTCACGGTCTTCGCGGCCGCGTCGCTGACCGATACCTTCAACCAGCTCGGCCACGATTTCGAGGCGGCGCATCCGGGCGTGAAGGTCGTCTTCAGCTACGGCGGCAGCTCCGCGCTGGCCCAGCAGATCAACCAGGGTGCGCCCGCGGACGTCTTCGCTTCCGCGGCGCCGGCGAATATGAAGCAGGTCGTGGACACCGGTGAGATCACCGCCCCGCAGCCGACGTTCGTGAGCAACCGTCTGGAAATCGCTGTGCCCAAGGGCAATCCGGGCCACATCAGCGGACTGGCCGACTTCGGCAAGGCCGGATCGCGCACCGCGCTGTGCGCCGAACAGGTGCCGTGCGGCGCCGCGGCCAAGCAGGTCTTCCAGATCGCGGGCATCACGCCGCAGCCCGTCACCCGTGAGCAGGATGTGAAAGCGGCGCTCACCAAGGTGACCCTCGACGAGGTGGATGCCGCGCTGGTCTACCGCACCGATGTGCAGGCCGCCGGTGACAAGGTAGAGGGCATCGACTTCCCGGAATCGGCCAAGGCGATCAATACCTACCCGATCGCGCCGCTGGCCAAGGCGCCCAATGCCGCCGCGGCCGCGGCCTTCGTCGATTTCATCAAGGGCGATCAGGCGAAGAAGGTCTTCGCCGCCGCCGGATTCGACACCCCGTGACGGTCGTGACCACCGCCGAGGGACGCCGGTGAGCGGAGCCTCGGCACGACGGCGGGCAGTACGGGGACGACGACCGGTCATCCTGGTACTGCCCGCCGTGTGCGCCCTGGCCTTCCTGCTGGTGCCGCTACTGGGCCTGCTGGTCCGCGCGCCCTGGCGGACCATGCCCGAGCGGCTCTTCAGCGCGGAAGTCGGTCAGGCCCTGCGGCTTTCACTGCTCTGCGCGACCCTGGCGACGGGCATCTGCCTGGTGCTCGGGATTCCGCTGGCCTGGCTGCTGGCCCGGGCGCAACTGCCGGGACGCGGGTTGATTCGCGCACTGGTCACGGTGCCGCTGGTGCTGCCGCCCGTGGTCGGCGGTGTGGCCCTGCTGCTGGTGCTCGGGCGGCGCGGATTGGTCGGCCAGTACGCCTACGACTGGTTCGGTGTGGCACTGCCGTTCACCACCGCCGGTGTGGTGGTGGCGGAGGCGTTCGTGGCCATGCCGTTCCTGGTGATCTCCGTGGAAGGCGCACTGCGCGCGGCGGATACGCGCTACGAGGATGCGGCCGCCACCCTCGGCGCTTCCCCCTGGTACACCTTCCGCCGGGTCACGCTGCCCTCGGTGCTGCCCGGCGTGGTCGCCGGTGCGGTGCTGTGCTGGGCGCGGGCGCTGGGCGAATTCGGCGCGACCATCACCTTCGCGGGCAACTTCCCCGGCAAGACCACGACCATGCCACTGGCGGTGTATCTCGCGCTCGAGACCGATCCCGATGCGGCGATCGTGCTCAGCCTGGTGCTGCTGGTCGTCTCGGTGGGCGTACTGGTCTCGCTGCGGGAGCGCTGGATGCGGGGACCGGTATGACGCTGCACGCCGAATTGCGTTTCGAGCGGCCACAATTCCGCCTGGACATCAGCATCACCTCCGCACCCGGCGAAGTGATCGCACTGCTCGGCCCCAATGGCGCCGGTAAGACCACCGCGCTGCGCACCCTGTCCGGGCTCACCCCGCTCACCGGTGGCGAGATCACGCTGGGTGATGCGGTCTGGGATGCGCCGCCGGCGGTGTTCGTGCCCGCCGAACGGCGTCAGGTCGGTGTGGTTTTCCAGGATTACCTGTTGTTCCAGCATCTTTCGGCCTTGGACAATGTGGCTTTCGGACTGCGGGCCCGCGGTATGCGCCGGGCCGCGGCCCGTGCCCGCGCGAGCACCTGGCTCGACCGCGTCGGCCTGCACGACCACGCGAAATCGACGCCCCGCGCACTGTCCGGTGGTCAGGCGCAACGGGTCGCGCTGGCTCGCGCCCTGGCCACCGAACCGCAACTGCTGCTGCTCGATGAACCCCTCGCCGCGCTGGACGCGAGCACCCGGATGCAGGTGCGCGCCGATCTGGCTCGGCACCTGCGGGACTATTCGGGACATACGGTGCTGGTCACCCACGATCCCCTGGACGCCATGGTGCTGGCCGACCGGCTCATCATTCTCGAAGACGGCGCCATCGTCCAGGAGGGCGCACCCGTCGACATCGCGCGCCGGCCTCGCTCGGACTATGTCGCGAATCTGGTCGGGCTCAACCTGTTTCGCGGAACCGCCGACGGCGCCGTGGTCGCGGTCGACGGCGGCGGCACGCTCACCGGCACCGAATCCGCGGCCGGGCGGGTATTCCTGGCCTTCCCGCCCACCGCGGTCGGCCTGCACCCGCAGCAGCCCGCCGGTAGTGCGCGCAATGTCTGGCCTGTCACCGTCGCGGGCTTCGAGCAGCACGGCAATACCACCCGTGTGCAACTCGACGGCGCACCGCCGGTCCTGGCCGACGTCACCCCCGCGGCGGTAGCCGACCTCCGGCTGCAGCCGGGCATGCGGCTGTGGGCGGCGGTCAAGGCCACGGAGATTCACATCTACCCGGCATGAGGTTCCGGCGCCCGGATCAGGCCGGAAGGCTGTGCGGCGGAGTGGTTTGCAGGTACCAGATCCAGCCGGGGAAGCGGGTGTGATCCATGCGGAAGCCCTGGATGTCGACCGCATATTTCGCGCCGGTGGCCGCCTCGTGCAGGTGCACCCTGGTCGGGCCGTCGGAGTAGACGGGGTCCGCGGCCGCCCAGGCCTCGCGGAATTCTGTGAAAGTGGCCAGACCGGAAAGCAATTCGGCGAAATCACCGTCCGATCGCAGGCTGCCCGCGGCCCCGCGCAACCAGCCCACGATATGGGTGAGCATGCCGTTCCAGTCCGCGACAATCTGTTTCGCCACCGCATTGCCGAGGTACCAGCGCAGGAAATTGCCCTCCTCCGCAATTCCCTTGAACGCCTTGGTGAATGCGTCGTTGCATGCCAGCACATTGAGGCGGATGTCGAAATAGCAGGCGATCCGCGGCTCGCAGAGCGTGAGGGTGCGCCGGATATCGCCGGTGATGGTCTCGCGCAATTCGACGACGGTCGGGATGGAATCGATGCCCACCCCCGCCAGGTCCAGGCAGTGCCGTCGTTCGGCATCGGTCAGCGAATCGACCCGATCGAGCGATTTGAGCAGAGCGATGATCACCGAGCGTCCGGGGTGATCCCGGTGGCCGCGTTCGAGATGCGCCAGATAGCTGGCGCTCACACCGCTGGCGAAGGCGAGCGACTCCCGGGAGATCCGCCGGGCTTCACGCAGACGCCGCAGAGTGTCGCCGAGCCGGGGCGGCTGAGGGCAATGAAGCAAAGTCGTCTCCGAGCATAGTGGTGGATAGTGGTGTTCCCCCAGCCCGGCCGCGCCAGCGGAGCGCACCACAACCTGAGTTCAGTATCTTGGGAAAACCGGAGCCGGACTTCATCCGCAGCGGGTGAAAAGCGCGTTGGAAAGTTCAGATCAAGCCGGTGCGGCGGGCACGATCGAGAGCATCGACCCGGGTATTCGCGCCCAGCTTCGTATAGATGCCGCGCAAATGGGTTTTCACGTTATTGATCGATACACCCAGATCATCGGCAATGTGCTGCGTGGTGCGGCCCGAAGGCAGCAGGCGCAGCACGGTGACCTCGGTGGTGGTCAGCGCCGGATGCTCGGTGCTGCGCGCCGCCTTGGGATGGCGTCGAACGAAATCGGCGAAGACATCATGACGGCCCAGCTGCCCGGCGAGCGCGTCGAGCAGCCGAATGGCCTGGGGCACATCGAGAAACGGCCGCACCAGTTTGTCGCGCGCGGCGATCCGGAGCGCGTTCTCCATCCCTTCGCGCGCTTTGAGCGGCTGCTCGGGATGCGATACCGCGTAGAGCAGCCAGGCGAATGTCGCAGTGGTGGGGTGGATGGTCTCGGAGTTCTCGATGAGCGGACGCACCAGATCGCGGGCGGTCGCCGGACTGTTCGCCGCGTGGGCGAGCGCGGCGCGGGCGATCACGATATCGGCGGTATCGCCGAGTGTGCGCCGGGCGCGCTCGACAAGCAGTCGCGCCGTGCGCGGTTCGTGCACCCGCAGCAGCGCCCACACCACCGGCGGAACCAATCCGCTGCTCATCATCGGCACGGCCTGTTTGTCGAGCAGCTCGAGCATGCTGTGGCGCAGCACATCGGCGGCAGCGGATCTGTCGGCCGCCCGCTCGAAGGTCAGCAGCTGGCCGAGGACATGGGCATGCCAGCCCGCCGCCGGAACCGATGAGCCGTCCTGTCGTGAATGCAGGGTCAGGGCCGCCCGCACCTGCGCCGGATCGGGCCATTCGCCCTGAAGATAGGCGGCCAGCGCCGACATGGTGAGCGACAGCGTCGTATCCGGGTTGTCGGGCACGGCATATTCGGCGGCAATGGCCAGCGCCCGATCGGCCCGCTCCCGCATGGCGGTGATCTCACCCGCCAGACCGGCCGCGGTCGCGAGCCGGGTGATCGCCTGCACCGCCAGACGTGCGCGCCCGGAGTGCTCGGCGACCGCCAGCGCCGAATGCAGCAGCTCCGCGCCGCGGGCGATATCGCCTCGGACGAATGCCGCCATGGCGAGCTGATTGGTTGCGTAGCAATCGATATCGGCATTGCCGGTGTACTGCAGCGGCTCCCGCATCGTGATGCCGTCCACCGCGGTGCCGGCCATGACCGCCGCACCCGCGGCGGTGGCGGCACTCAGCAGTTCGATCCATGAGGCCGGGACGAACGACACCCGAGTCTCCTGCCGCGTCCGGGCCACCTCCAGCAGCGGAAGCGCATCGGCCGCATCGCCGTACAGCAGTGCGTTCATCGCGCACAGCAGCCAGATGTACGGGTCGTCCGCGAGATCGGGCTGCAGACTGTGCAGCGCCGCGAACAGGCCGCAGCCGCGACCCTCCAGCACCAGCTCCAGCGCGGCGTCGATGAGGAAGCGCCGCAGATGGGTTTCGCCCGGGCCCGCCAGCAGATGCGGCAGGGCCGCGAGCGGCTGGTCGGCATGGCGTAGCCAGGCCGCGGTCCGGACATGCAGATCGCGCCGCGTCTCGATACCGAGCCGATGCGCTTCGCCGCGCAGATACGAGCGCAGCATCGGGTGGTAGCTGAACCAGAGTTCGTCCCCGCGCAGCTCATGGGTGAGCGGGAAATTGGCCCGATCGAGTTCGTACATGCGATGCGCCGCGCCGCCGCCGGTCAGTTCGTCGGCGAGCTGCTCGGTGAAGGAATCGGGAATGCTGGTGTAGGTCAAGAACAATCGCAGCTCCGGCGACAGAGTCTCGAGGAGTTCGCGCACCAGGAAATCGGAGACCGCCTGCGACGGCCGCGCGAGCGTCGTGAGCGCGGCGACCCGATTCCGGCTGTGGCCCGCGAGATGAATGGCCGAAATGCGTACCAGCGCAGGCCATCCGCGCGTCAGGTTCGCGATGGTGCGCAACTCGTCGACGGTGAGGGAGGGCAGATGCCGGCGGCACACCTGCGCCACCTGCTCGTGCGACATCACCAGCAGCCCGGCGGGCAGGCGGGTGAGCTGTCCGGCGAGCTCGAAATTATGCCAGCGCACCGGGGGATCGAAGCGGCCCGCCATGATCGCGGTGACGGTGTCCGGTGCATGGGTCAGGAAATACTCGAGGCCGGCCACCGCGACCGGATCGGTGAGCAGATGGGCATCGTCGATCACCAGGACCACGGGTGTCTGCCGCGCGCTGAGGGCATCGAGGAGATGGACCGCCTCCGCGAGCGGTGCGGCATTGTCCGCGCGGGGCGCCTCGGGGACGGCCAGGCGCGTGCGCAGTGTGCTCCACAGCAGCTGCGACTGCGCGCTTGCCGGGCTCACTGTCAGCCAGGCCGAGTCGGCGCCGCTGACCTGTCGGCGCAGCCAATCGGTCAGCAGGACGGTCTTGCCGCTACCGGCGGCTGCGCAAATCATCAGCACGCGTGTATGCGGGTCCGCGACCGCGATATCGATGCGGTCGCGCAGGTCGGAGCGATCGATGGGCTGAAAGGTCAGGCGCGCAGGTCCGGCCGGTAACCTTCCCAGCCCCTGCGTGGCAGGCAGGGGCACAGATCGTTGCGGCGTGCGCACTGTGCCTCCTTCACCATTTGAACTGACCGAATTCACCCGCCGCGGGTGATGTGGTGGCCCCGACGTGCCGGAAGCATCGGTGAAACGTGCGCCCCAACTGTGCAGGGAGTGGATATGTCTTTGGATTACAGCGATCGGTCCGACTTCGATGATGCGGAGCGCGGGTTCATTACCGCGCTGTCGCCGGCGGTGATCAAGGCCGCAGACGGGAAGGTCATCTGGGACGGAGAGGCGTACGCCTTCCTGGACGGGGAGTGCCCGCCGACCGCGAATCCGAGCCTGTGGCGGCAGGGCCAGCTGAGCAACAAGCAGGGCCTGTTCGAGGTCGCTGACGGTATCTACCAGGTGCGCAACCTGGATCTGTCGAATATGACGATCATCGAGGGCGATACCGGTGTCATCATCATCGACCCGTTGATCTCCGCCGAGACCGCGGCCGCCGCCTTGGCGCTGTATTACTCCCATCGTGGTGAGCGCCCGGTCACGGGTTTGATCTACACCCATTCCCATGGTGACCACTTCGGTGGCGCTCGCGGTGTCCTGCCGCACGGGCACGCGCCGGTCCCGGTGATCGCCCCGTCCGGATTCCTCGAGCACGCCGTCAGTGAGAACGTGTACGCCGGTACCGCCATGACGCGGCGGGCGGCGTTCATGTACGGGGCGAACCTGCCCAAGGGGCCGGACGCGCAGATCGGGTGTGGTCTGGGCATGACCACCTCCACCGGCACGATCACCTTGATTCCGCCGACGGTGGACATCACACACACCGGGCAGGAGGAGACGGTCGACGGTGTCCGTATCGTCTTCCAGCTGACCCCCGGGACCGAGGCACCCTCGGAGATGAACTTCCTGTTCCCGGATCGCCGGGCGATGTGTATGGCCGAGAATGTGACGCACAATATGCACAACATCCTCACCCTTCGTGGTGCGGTGGTGCGTGATTCGCGCATTTGGGCCCGCTATCTGGACGAGGCGATCGCGATGTTCGCCGACAAGATCGATGTGTCGTTCGCGTCCCATCACTGGCCGGTGTGGGGCCGGGACCGGTTCGTGGATCTGCTTGCCGGGCAGCGCGATATGTACGCGTACCTGCACGATCAGACCCTGCGCCTGTTGAACAGCGGTTTGACGGGTCCGGAGATCGCCGAGGTGATGGAATTGCCTGCGGCGCTGGGTGATCGGTGGGCCAACCGCGGGTACTACGGGTCGGTCAGCCACAACGTGAAGGCGATCTATCAGCGGTACATGGGCTGGTTCGACGGCAACCCGGCGCATCTGTGGGAGCATCCGCCGGTCGAGCAGGCCAAACGGTACGTCGTGGACTACGGCGGTATCGATGCCGTGCTGGGCAAGGCCCAGGGGTATATCGACAGTGGCGATTTGCGTTTCGCGGCAACGCTTCTCAATCACGCGATCTTCGCCGAGCCTGCGAATGCGGCAGCGAAGGAGACTCTTGCCGGGGTGTACGACACGCTCGGTCAGGGTGCGGAGAACGGTCCGTGGCGCAATTTCTACCTGACCGGCGCGATGGAACTACGCCAGGGCATCGTGCACACCGCGATCGACACCGCCAATCCGGAGATGGCGATGGCGTTGACGGTGGAGATGATCATCGATTCGATGGCCGTGCGGGTGAACGGCCCGAAGGCCGCCGCGACCGGTTTCCTGATGGACTGGAAGATGACCGACGACAACCAGGTCGTTCGCCTGACATTGTCGAATGGTGCACTGACACATCGGACTGCGACCGCGGATGCCCCCCATCACGGCGAGGCGAATCTGACGCTGTCGATGACCAAGCCGCAGCTGCTGGGTGTGCTGGCGGGCAAGGGCCTCGACGGTGTAGGCGTGGAGGGAGACCCCTCGGTGCTGGCGACCCTGGTCGGGGTACTCGATACCCCCGATATCGATTTCGCCATCGTCACCCCCTGAGGAACCCCGGTCGTGGCGGTCGGAGGCCGATCGCCACGATCAGGTCGGCGTGCGGGTCAACAGCGGAATGGTGAGGTCGTCGATGATGTCGCGGACGAATCCGTCGTCGACCGGTCCGCTGCGGATGGCGACCCGATAGAACAGCATGGCGGGGAAGATGTCCCGGACGTTCTCCCAGCCGTCGGCGCGCGAGATCTCCGCGCGCGCATGGGCATTGGTGAGAATGGTGGCGAAGGCGTCGTGGCGGGGACGGTCGACGACCTCGTCCACCGCGTGCCGGATGGTCGCATCCCGCGCCATGGCGGTGGCCATGCCCGCCAGAACGCCGTCGCGCAGCGGATTTCGCTCCATGAAGATCCGGGCGAGCGCGAACAGATCCTCGCGCAGGGTTCCGGTATCGGGTGCGGCGACATCCCAGTCGAATGCCCGCACGGCGTCGATCACCAACTCGGACTTCGTCTTCCAGCGTCGGTACACCGTGGCTTTACCGGCTCCGATACGTGCCGCGACCGCTTCGATGGTCATCTTGTCGTAGCCGACCTCGGCGAGTAATTCCTGGGCGGCTCTGACGAGGTCCCGGTCGCGCTGCGGATCGCGTTTGCGACCGGCGCGCGGCTCGCTCGCATCGGTCATCGACCGGTTTCCTCTCTGTCGGGCGTCGGTATCCACCCTATTGCGAGACGATACGGCTTCGTATTATTGCGGTGGGCCGTGTTGCGGAGATCCGGCGGGGACGGCAGCCGGTCGCCCGGCGGCCTGAGCGCCTGTCGCGCCGGTGCCTATTGTGTGATCCGTGAAGGGACGCACGGCGGTGGCGCGGTTGCGGCGCCGATGGACTCTGCGGGCGCGGTTGCTGGTGACGATGCTGGTGATGACCGCGCTCGGGCTGATCGTGTTCGGCGTACTCAGCGTGAGTCTGCTCGGCCGCTCCGAACTGGCCCGCATCGATGCGCAGATCGACGCTGTGGCCATCGATATGTCCTCGTCGAACCGGCCGCCGCCCCCGCCTGCGGATGTCTCGGATGAGGCCGATGCCGATCTGCCCTCGCCGTTCCGGGTGTTCTTCTTCGACAAATCGGGAGCCTCGACGGGATTGATCGGCGACGGGGTCGCACCGCCCGCATTACCGGCGATGGATGCCGCAGCGGTCAGATCCCGGGGCAGTGAGCCGTTCACCGTGCCGGATGTGGACGGGGCGGTGCAGTGGCGGGTGCGCACCAATGTTCAGGTGCCGAGCCGGACCGAGCCGGGCGGCGGGACCGTCGCGGTCGCCATGTCGCTGGACACCTATCACGCAACCGGCCGGCAATTGCGCTCGATCGAGCTCGCGGGCGGGATCGGCGTGCTCGTGCTGCTGGGTGTCGTCGCGGCGTGGATGGTCCGGGTGGGGTTGATGCCCCTGACCCGCATCGAGCACACCGCCCAGGCGATTGCCGCGGGTGATCTCGATCGCCGTGTGGCACAGACTGATTCGCATACCGAGACGGGACGGCTGGGTACCGCGTTCAATGTGATGCTGGCGCGCCTGTCCTCGACGCTGCGCCGGCTGGAGGAGTCCGAGGAGCGGATGCGCTTGTTCGTCGCGGACGCCTCGCACGAGCTGCGCACGCCCCTGACCTCTATTCGCGGCTATGCCGAGCTCTATCGCCACGGGGGCGCGCGGACCCCGGCCGAGCTGGAGCGCATGATGAGCCGCATCGAGAGCGAGGCCGTGCGCATGGGTCTGCTCGTGGACGATCTGCTGCTGCTGGCCCGGCTCGACGAGGAGCGCCCGCTGGTGCTCGCCGATATCGACCTGTCGGCGGTGGCCGGCGATGTGGTGCAGGACGCCGTCACGCGCCAGCCCGAACGCAGTGTGCGGCTGCATCTTCCGGACGATCCGGTGCGTATCGAAGCGGATGAGTATCGACTGCGCCAGGTGCTGACCAATCTGGTGGGCAATTGCCTCATGCATACCCCGGCTACCGCCGCGATCGATGTCACCGTCGATCGGGTGAGCGCTCCCGCGAGTGCGGGCGTACTCGCGGAATCCGGTGGAATTCTTGCCGATTCCGGCGAATTCGCGGTGATCGAGGTGCGCGACGACGGCCCGGGAATTCCGGTGGAGAAGGCGCCGCACATTTTCGACCGCTTCTATCGAGTCGATGAATCACGTTCCCGTGCAGGGGGTTCCGGTTTGGGCCTGGCCATCGTCGCAGCCATCGTCACCGCACACGGCGCCCGGATACAACTGCTCGGTGCGCCCGCCCGCGGGACGATCTTCCGGGTCTATTTCGCACTCGGAGACGCCGTCTCCGGCCCGGCGAGCGGTCCCGCCTGACGGTTTCCCGCGTGGTTCACAGGAAACCCCCAGCTCACTTTAAGTATGAAGAGGGTTGGTACGGGAACCATGAGCTGCATGATGAACCGAATCCCGCGGCTGCGACTACACGGCTGCGGGCCGCGTGAACTGCGGCCGAGCCGGAAGTGAAGCTGCGGGAGTCGCTGGGGCAGCGGGCGTCGTCGGTCCCGCTGCGAATCGGCCTGGTGGTCGCGATGGTGGGACTGGCCGCGCTGGTCCTCATGGTGTCCGGTGTGGCATTGACCTCGGCGCTGTCACGATCGCTGACATCGCGCACCGATGAGCAATTGAACGACGCCGCGCGCAGCTGGGCGCAGCCGCGCGCGATGAAGCAGATTCAAACCGATGACGGTCACACCGTGTGGGTGCCCGCCGATGCCCCGCGACCGCCGAATTCCGACAGATTGCCCAGCGAGCAACCGCGCCGCTTCTTCGAACTGCGCAAAGGCCCTGACGGGCAGGTCTATTCGGAAGTGGCGGGCGGCAATGAGGGTGCCACTCCCGATCTGAAGGGCCACACCGGCGGCAGCCCCGCGACCGTCGGCTCGACCGATGGTTCGACAACCCGGTGGCGGGTGCTGACCGTCACCAACAAGTACGGCTCGACCACGATCGGGGTCTCGCTGGCGGACAACCTGCAAACGGTGTCCGGTCTGATCTACTTCGAACTGGCCACCGGCGCAACGGCTTTGCTGCTGCTCGGCTGTGGCGGCTATCTGGTGGTACGCCGCAGCCTGCGGCCGCTGCGGCAGGTGGAGGAGACGGCGGCCGCCATCGCCGGCGGCGATCTGCATCGGCGGGTGCCGGTGCGGGGCGTCGATACCGAGGTCGATCATCTGGCGCGTTCGCTCAACGAGATGCTGGCCCAGATTCAGCACGGGGTGGCGGCGACCGAGGCCTCGGAGGAGGCCGCGCGGCGCTCGGAAGCCAAGATGCGCCGCTTCATCGCCGATGCCAGCCACGAATTGCGCACTCCACTCACCACGATTCGTGGTTTCGCGGAGCTGTATCGGCAGGGCGCCAGCACCGATGCGGCGGGTGTGCTCACCAGAATCGAGAACGAGGCGTCCCGGATGGGGCTGCTGGTGGAGGATCTGCTCATGCTCGCGCGGGTGGACGCGAATCGCCCGCTGGCCCGAAAACCGGTGGATATGTTGCTGATTGCCGGTGACACCGTGCACAACGCGCAGGCCATCGCCGCCAAGCAGAAGCCCGCCCCCGATGCGCCGGACCGTTCCATCCGCCTGGAGGTGCTGCCGGGGGAAGGCACCCTGCAGGTGATCGGCGATGAGACCCGATTGCGTCAGGTGCTGACCAATCTGGTCGGCAATGCGCTGACCCACACTCCGGTGCAGGCGCCGATCACGGTGCGGCTCACGCCTTTTGCCGAGGAGGTCCGGGTCGATGTCGTCGACGGCGGGCCGGGACTCTCGGCGGAGTCGGCGGCCCGGGTCTTCGAACGCTTCTATCGCACCGATGCCTCGCGGGCGCGGGCCAGCGGCGGCACCGGACTCGGCCTGTCCATTGTGCAGGCGCTTGTCGTCGCGCACGGGGGACAGGTGACACTCGACACCGTGCAGGGCGAGGGCGCTACCTTCACGGTGTCCCTGCCGCGCACCCTGTGACCAGGCAAGGTTGACACACGCTATGCCCGGATTGTGCCTATTGTGGGTTTCGTGACCGACCGATCAGCACCGGGCGAGGCCTCCGTCCTCGTAGTCGACGATGAGCCCTTCATCCTGGACCTGCTCGGTTCCGCCCTGCGGCTGAGCGGATTCGAGGTGCATTCCGCCGATAGCGGCCGCGGCGCCCTGGCCGCCGTCGCGGCGCATCGGCCGGACATCATCGTGCTCGATGTCATGCTGCCCGATATCGACGGATTCACCGTGGCGCAGCGGCTGCGCGATCGCGGCAGCGATATCCCGGTGCTGTTCCTGACCGCCCGCGATGCCGTGGCCGACCGGCTGGCCGGGCTCGCCGCTGGTGGCGACGACTACGTCACCAAACCGTTCAGCCTCGAAGAGGTGGTGCTGCGCCTGCAGGCCATCCTGCGCCGCAGCCGCGTCTCCGACGCCGAGGCCTCGGGTCACCTGCGTGTCGCAGACCTGGAACTCGATGCCGAGTCCCACGTCGTCCGGCGTGCCGGTGAGTCGATCTGGCTGTCGGCCACCGAGTTCAACCTGCTGCGCTACCTCATGCTCAATGTCGGCAAGGTCGTGAGCAAACGCCAAATCCTCGACCGCGTCTGGGAGGCCGAGGAAGGCCGCGGCGAACGAGTCGTCGAAACCTTCGTCAGCCAGTTGCGCCGCAAGATCGACGCCCAGGGCCCGCCCCTGATCCACACCGTCCGCGGCGTCGGCTACTCGCTGCGCCTGTCCACGGCGAGTTCCTGATCAGTCCATCAGTTCGTATTTGCGCACCGTCTCCTCGTCGAATTCGATGCCCAGACCAGGACGCTCGGGAATGAAGATCTGATTGCCGCCGTACCGGAGACGCGTTTCGGGGGTGAGCAGGGTTTCGAAATTGTAGATCCCCTTTTCCAGGGCGAAGTACTCCACGACCAGGGTGTTGGAGACCGCGCCGCACAGGTGCGCGTGCAGGTTGTGGTGCCAGTGCGGGGCCATCTGCAGTCCGAAGGTGTCGGCCGTATGGGCGATGCGCAGCCATTCGGTGACTCCGCCGGCCACGGCGGCATCACACTGCAGAACGGGGATTCCGGATTCGATGAGAGGCCGGAATTCCCAGCGGGTTTGATGGATTTCACCGGTGGCGATGGGAGTGCGCACGGTGTGCGACAATTCGGCGTGGCCGGCGATCGCTTCGGGGGACAGCGGCTCTTCGAACCACCACAGCGGGGTGTCACCGGCGGCGCGCTCGAAAGCCGCTATGGCGGTGCGGGCTTCGTGGACCGAGCGGTAGGCGTTATTGGCATCCAGGGCCAGTCGGCCGGTATCCCCGATGGCGGCGATGGCGGCGGCGACCCGGCGGGCGTCCTCGGCCACCGGCAGTCCGCCGACCTTGATCTTGTGATCGGTGAAGCCCTGGGAGACATTGAATTCCAGCTCCCGCACCACCGCCTCGGTCCACTCGCCCTCGTCCGGGCGGTAATACCCGCCGGAGGCGTAGGCGGGCAGTGCGGTGGTCGATCCGCCCAGCAGATTCACCAGCGGCAGTCCGGCCTGCTTGGCGCGCAGATCCCACAGCGCGATATCGATCGCCGAGAGGGCGCGCAGCACGGTGCCGCGCCGACCTTCCAGCAGTGTCTCCTGATAGGCCCGATCCCACAGTCCCACTACATCATTGGGGTCGTCGCCGATATACACCCGCGCGAGTAGATCATCGACGGCGGATTTGGCGAGCAGTCCCGACCCGGTTCCGGCATAGGTGTAGCCGACGCCGGACGCGCCATCGGTGGTGGTGACCTCGACCAGCAGATAGTGCCGGAAATTCAAGTCGCGATTGGACATTCGAGTCGGCTTGTCGACGGGGACGCCCACCGCGCGGGTGCGAATGCTGGCAATCGTCATCGGTTGCTCCTGGAGGTCGCGGCGGTGCGGACCGCCTGGATATTGGCGAATTCGGCGAGTCCGTAGCGGCCCAGCTCCCGGCCGTAGCCGCTGGCCTTGACGCCGCCGACGGGTAGGCGCGGATCGGATTCGGAGATTCGGTTGATGAAGATCGAGCCCGCGTCGATGCCGTCGGCCAGATAGTCGATGACGCCGCGGTCGGCGCCCCAGATCGAACAGCTCAGTCCGTAGACCGAACTCGCGGCGGCGGCCAGCGCCTCCGCCGGTGACTCGACGGGCAGGATCGCGCCCAGCGGCCCGAAGGTCTCCTCACGGAAGGCGACCGCGGAGGTATCGGGCACCTGCACGAGGGTCGGCGGGAACCATGCTCCGGGCCGCTCATCGGGCTTGCCGCCGAACAGCACCTGTGCTCCGGAGGCGAGTGTCGCCTCCAGCTGCCGGCGCAGCTCATCGCGCAGATCGATGCGCGCCATCGGGCCGATCTCGGTCTCCGGCGACCTCGGATCGTCGTACACCAGCTCGTCGAGCCCGCTCACCATGGCTTCGACGAATTCCGGGAAGACAGTGCGCTCCACAATGATTCGCTTGGCAGCGATACAGCTCTGCCCGGCATTGAGATACCGCGAGCGCACCGCGGCGGCCGCGGCGGCGGGCACATCGGCATCCCGCAGCACGATGAGCGGATCGGAACCGCCCAGCTCGAGCACCGACTTCTTGACCGCGCGCCCGGCGCGCGCCGCGACCAGCGCACCGATGCGATTGCTGCCGGTGAATGCCACGCCCGCAATCGCCGGATCGTCGATGAGCGGGGCCACCCGATGGGTCGGCAGCACCACGCTGCTGAGAATTCCGGCCCCGAACACCTCATCGAACAGCGATTGCACGGCACGGGCGCATCCGGTGACATTGTCGGCGTGTTTGAGCACGATGGCATTGCCGACCGCGACCGCGGGCAGCATGGCCCGGATGACCTGCCAGAACGGGTAATTCCACGGCATGATCGCCAGAATGACGCCCAGCGGCCGCAATCGGACCGTCCCGGCATCGGGCAGCACGTCGACCTGTCGCGGGGCAAGCATTTCCGGCATGCGGTCGGCGTAGTACTCACAGGTCGTCACGCATTTGTCGATCTCGGCGCGGGACTGCGTGATCGGCTTGCCCATCTCGGTGGTGATCAGCAGCGCCAGTTCCGCACGCCGCGTGCGCATCAGCTCCGCCAGGGCGCGAAAACCCAAGACGCGCTGGGACACCGGGAGATCGGCGTGATTGCGGACCGCCGTCTGCGCCCGGCGCAGCAGCTGGCCCACCTCGCGATCACTGCTGAATCGGTAGGTGGCGAGCGTCTTTCCGCTGCGGGGGTCGGCGGTGGTGATCACAGCAGGACCTCCGCCGGTGCGGCGATGCGGGCGCGCAGCCAGTCCTGGAACCGGCGGCCGATGATCACCGGATCCTCCAGCAGCTTGGGCACATTCGTCGCATTGCCGACCTCGATATGGGTGTGCACCAGGACCGGACCGGGCGAATCCAGCGCGGTGACGAGCGCGGCGCGCAGTTCGAGAGCGTCGGCGGCGCGGTGCACGGTCCAGCCGGTGGCCTCGGCGACCAGTCCCAGGTCGATGGTGTCGGCGTACGTCGGCAGATTCGCGGTCGCGCCGTAGACGGCATTGTCCAGCAGCACCGTCACCAGCGTGTCGGGGCGTAGAAATCCGCCGGTGGGAAGCACATTGGGGTTCATCAGCAGGGAGCCGTCGCCCTCGATGGCCACCACCTTCGGCACCGGCGTGTCCGTTATGCCCAGCGCGATGCCGGTGGCGGCCGAGATGGCCAGCCCCATGGAATCGAGCAGATACAGATGATTGGGCCGATCGGCCACCGCGGCGAGCTCCCGGCTGGAGGCCGCGCAGGTGACCACCACCGGCACTTCGGCCGTGCAGTCGGCGATCACCCGGAGCGCTTCGATACGCAGCACGGTCAGGCCGCCTTTCCGTCGGTATTCCAGAAGTGGGTCAGCACGACGACCGGCCGGAAGGTCATGCGCGCGTGCACACCCGCCTCGGTCACGACCGCCTCCCAATCGGAAGCCGAACTGCGCCGGTCGATTTCGAAGACCGGCAGCCCGATCTGCCGCAGCATGCCGGGTGCGTACTGGCTGAAGGTGTGGATCATCGAGTTGTATTCGCCGAGCCCGCCGCGGGTATTGGCCACGATCAGCAGCGGCAGGTGATAGGCCGTGTTGAAGGTGGTGAGCGCGGTCAGCGCATTGCCGAATCCGTTGTCCTGCATGACGATCGCGCCGAGCTTGCCGGTCAGCGGCAGTGCGCCGAGCACCCCGGCGGCTTCTTCCTCTCGGGACAGCGGGAAGACGGTCCGCGAGCGGCCGTCCGCGCCGCCGCTGGATGCCACGAGGGCGGAAATGACGGGCGCGACGCTCACGGACGGGACATATCCGACCAGATCGACCCCCGCCGACCAGATGCCCCGGGCGATCGACGCCGCATACGAAGTTGGGTCCACAGCATGTCCTTTCACCGGACCTGACTGCCGAGTGATGGTTCACTAGGCCACTGCAACATACTAATAGTGATGAGTAGCATGCAACTGTTTGGCAGCAAAGATTCAGAAAGGTGACATGAGAGTGCGTGCGGGGTGCCCTACTCGCCTTCGAGCGCGGAAATCGCGACCCAGCGCCGCCATTCGGCGACCAGCCCGCGCTCATTGCCGGTGCTGTGCGCGACCAGCAGATCGCCGGAGCGCACCAGATGCCGGCGCATGGCACGCTCGGCCGCGACGCCGTCACGCGCGAGCAGGGCGTCGAGGATCTCCTTGTGATCGTGCAGCGCCACCTCGACCGGCTGATACTGCGGCACGCTGTGCCGCCCATCCAGGCTCAGCGTCTGGCGCAGTTCGCGAACGGCCTTGACCAGCCGCTGATTTCCGCTGGCCTGCAGAATGAGATCGTGCAATCGCTCATCGGCGGCGAAGTATTCGGCGCCGCCGTCGGCCAGCTGCTCCATGATTCGGTACTCGGTGAGCATGGCCGCGTCGTCACGACTGGTCATCACCGCGGCGGCGCTGCGGCAGGCGGGCGGCTCCAGCAGGATGCGCATGCTGCACAGGTCCACAATGCCGCGCCCGTCCTGGCCGACCACACGCGCACCGCGATTGCGCTCGATCCGCACCAGGCCCAGATCGGCCAGCTTCAGCAGTGCCTCGCGGACGGGAGTGCGTGAGGCGCCGAACATTTCGCCGAGCTCGCGGGAGGAGTAGAGCACGCCCCGTGCCAACCGGCCCTGCCGGATCGCATCGCGAATATCTTCGGCGATTCGCTCGGACTTGCTGTCAGCTGGCACATCCTGCGACACGAGACCTCTTCAGGGGGAACCGGGGCGAACAACGGCAATTCGCCCGCGGCGGGTTGCCACGGGCGATTGCCCAGCCTAATCGTTGCCCGCGCGAACGCCTACGTGCCCACGCCGGATGCCGGTTCGGGCCCGGCCGTCATCACCGGTGCTCGCCGAACGCGGGCCGCCAGTCCTGCCAGCACCGCGAAGGCGGCGATATTGGCGAAGATCATGACGCCCATCGACAGCGAGGTGTCACCGTGTGAGGCGTCCTGAATCCAGCCGAAGGCATACGGGCTGACAAATCCGGCCGCATTGCCGAGGGAATTGATCAGGGCGATGCCGCTGGCCGCGCCGACGCCCGCGAGATAGCCGGTCGGCACCGACCAGAACAGTGGCTTCGCTGTCTGGGCCGCCATGGTGGCCACCGTGATGGCGGCGAAAGCAATTGCCGCCGTGTGCAGTTCGACCGCGGTCAGCAGAAAGGCGGCCACCGATACGGCGAGGGCGATCAGTACCGGCCGGGACGACGCCGTGCCCCGGACCCTGCGGCCGGTGAGGTACATGCAGATCGCGGCCAGCAGGAACGGCACGGCCGAAAGCCAGCCGATCTGAAAGCTGCTCAGCCCGTGCCCGGCCTGTTTGATCACCGAGGGCATCCAGTAGGTGAGCGGATACGCCCCGCACAGCAGCAGGAAGTAGGCCGCGCACAGGGCGATCACCCGCTTGTCCCGCAGCGCGGC
This sequence comes from Nocardia sp. NBC_01327, assembly GCF_035958815.1. Taxonomy (NCBI): domain Bacteria; kingdom Bacillati; phylum Actinomycetota; class Actinomycetes; order Mycobacteriales; family Nocardiaceae; genus Nocardia; species Nocardia sp. NBC_01327. The sequence goes on from NZ_CP108383.1 coordinate 4,247,875, forward strand.
GCGGTGCCCGGCGGGTGCGGCGCTCGCCCGTTCCGCGTCCTCGGCCTCCAGAATGGCGGCGAGCGCGGCCTTTTCGCCGTCGGTCAGCCAGCGCGCCACGGCGGGCGTTTCGGTGAGCACGAAGAAGAACACCGCACCCAGCACGATCGCGGGTACGCCGCCGACCACGAACACCCAGCGCCACCCCGAGAGTCCCAGCGTGCCGTCGAAGGTATCCAGAATCCAGCCGTTGAGCGGCCCGCCGATCACGCTCGCCACCGGGATGGCGACCATGACCGTCGAAATCACCCGGGTGCGTTCGGAATTGGGGTACCAGCGGCTGAGATAGACGATGATGCCGGGGAAGAACCCGGCCTCGGCCACGCCGAGCAGAAACCGCAGTACGCACACCGTCGCGAGGTTCGGCGCGAATGCGGTCGCCGCCGCGATCAGCCCCCAGGTCACCAGGATTCGGCTCAGCCACATCCGCGCCCCGACCTTGGTCATGACGATATTGCTCGGCACCTCGGCCAGGATGTAGCCGACGAAGAAGATGCCCGCGACAAACCCGTACTGGGTGGCGCTGAGCCCGAAGGCCTTATCCATGCCGAACTTGGCGAACCCGATATTGATTCGATCGATATAGCTGACGATGTAGCCGACCATCAGCAGTGGGACCAGTCGTACCGTCACCTTCCGCAGGGCGCTCGCCCGCAGTAGTAAATCCTCGGACCGAGGACCGACACTGTCCATTTTTCCTCCACATGGACCCAGACGGCACACCACCCAATGTTGTGGCATGCCCTATTGCGTGAGTAGCATGCTACTCACGCTGTGACGGGGACCACAAGGGGGAAAATCATCGGCTCAGCGGGGCAGGGTCCACACCAGGGCCATGGTGAACGGATGCCCGCGCAGGTCCGCCCACTTGGGTTTGATCGCCAGCCAGGCATCGTCCACCAGTGCCTCGGTGGCCTGCGTGAGCTGCCACCCTGCGGCCACACCTGCCGTCACGTGCGCGCTGAGCAGGTGCAGGTGGGTGCTGATGGCCAGCGGCTCACCGGATTCGGCGGTGTAGTGCGTGGGCATGCCGGTCACCATCATGAACTGCGGGTGATAGCTGACCAGGACGAAGGCGGCGCCGGGTGCGGCCACCCGGCGTGCCTCGGCATAGAACGGCGTCAGATCGGGCAGATGCTCGTCGATGAGTGAGGAGATCACCAGATCGTATGCGCCGCTTGTCAATCCACTCTCACGCACATCGCCCTGGGTGAGGGTCGTGTGCGCGCCGCGGGTGCGGGCGCGGGCCAGCATGCCCGCGCTCAGATCCACCCCGTCGATATGCGTGACACCTCGTGTGCGCAACCAGGCACCGGTGCGTCCGGTGCCGCATCCGAGGTCGGCGGCGCGGCGTACCCCGCTCCAGTTCAGTCGCACCCGGTCCAGCAGTGCGAGATCCATGTCGTCCATGACGGTCTGTTCGTAGGTGGCGGCCCAGCCGTCGTATCCGGTGGGGACGTCGACGGTGCGGTAGTTGCGGCGATCGAAGTCGGCGAAGCTCGGCATGTGGGCGAGTATCGCGGGTGAACATGGGGGCCGGCCAGCCATTTTCCTGCTGTCGGGCCGGGGGTTCAATCAATGATTGAAATACTGATTGAGACGTGATTCACTGCTGGCATGGTCGAGAAGGTCGGGGCGGGAACCCGGGAGCGGTTGCTTGCCGCCGCCGAGCGGATGCTGCTGGTCGAGCCGTACGACGAGGTGTCGGTGCGGGGGATCTGCGCGGCGGCCGGGGCGAATCCGGCTGCGGTGCACTATCACTTCGGGTCGAAGGAGGCCCTGGTCGGCGCGCTCATCGAGGATCGGCTGGGCCCGCTGTGGGTCAGCGGGCTGGCGGATGCGACGGCGGGCCGGGATTCGGTGCCCGCGGTGGTCGACGCGATTCTGGGGCCGTTCGTCGAACTGGTCTCGGATCCCTTGGGCCGCATGCATGTTCGGCTGCTGGCCCGCTTCGTACTGAGCCGGCAACTGACGTCCTGGCAGGGACCGTGGTTCCGGATGGACACCTGGGCCGCGCTGCTGCCGGAGCTCAGTGCCAGTGAGAGCCGCCGCCGCTGGGCCCTGGCCTTCGACCTGATCATTATGCGTTTCGGCAGCCCTGAGATCGACGAGCACGGAATATCCGAGCGGGCCCTGGCGACACTGCGCGATTTTGTGGTGGCCGGGCTGACCGCGCCGGTAGGAGAACGAGCATGAACGAGATATTCGCACCGGCCACGCTGGGGCCGGTCACCTTGCGCAACAGGGTGATCAAGGCCGCGACCTTCGAGGGCCGCACGCCCGAGGCCCTGGTGACCGATGAGCTGATCGACTTCCACCGGGAGGTGGCCGCCGGCGGTGTGGGCATGACCACCGTCGCCTACTGCGCCGTGGCCCCGGGCGGTCGCACCGATCGGCATCAGATCTGGATGCGCCCGGAAGCCGTTGCGGGACTGCGGAAACTGACCGATGCGGTCCACGCCGAGGGCGCTGCGGTCAGCGCGCAGATCGGCCATGCCGGGCCGGTGGCCAATGCGGCGTCCAATCGGGTGCCGGCGCTCGCACCCAGCCCGTTGTTCAGCCCGCTGAGCATGAGCGCCATGAAGGTCCCCGATGAGCACGAGATCAAGGAGCTGGTGGGTGCGCATGCGAATGCGGCCCGGCTGGCGGTCGAGGCCGGATTCGATGCGGTGGAAATCCACTTCGGGCACAACTATCTGGTCAGCTCGTTCCTGAGCCCGCTGCTCAACCGGCGCAAGGACCGCTACGGCGGGTCGACCGCCAACCGGGCCCGTCTGGCCCGCGAAATCGCCTGTGCGGTCAGGGAAGCCGTGGGCGACCGGATCGCGGTGACCGCCAAGCTCAATATGGAGGACGGCCGACGCGGCGGGCTCACCGTCCCGGAATCGCTGCAGGTGGCCGCATGGCTGGAGGCCGACGGCGCCCTGGACGCGCTGGAATTGACCGCGGGCAGCTCACTGCTCAATCCCATGCTGCTCTTCCACGGTGATGTGCCGCGGCGCTCCTTCGCGAATGCCCTTCCGGGACCGGCCCGCTGGGGCTTCAAGGTGGTGGGCCGGGCGTTCCTCAAGGAGTACCCCTACCGGGAGGCGTTCCTGCTGGAGCGCGCGCGTCAGTTCCGCCGGGAACTGGCCATGCCGCTGATCCTGCTGGGCGGCATTACGAATATGGACACCATGCGCACCGCCATGGCCGAGGGCTTCGACTTCGTCGCCATGGGTCGTGCCCTGCTGCGCGAACCGAACCTGTTGCACCGCATCCGATCCGACGAGGACACCCGGTCCGCGTGTGTGCACTGCAATGAGTGCATGCCCACCATCTACACCGGAACCCGCTGCATCTACCGCCCGGACCGCGCCCCCGAGCCGATCGAGCTCACCCTCGATCGCCGCTACTGAACGGTCACCGCGACAAGGGGAGTGGTGGTCGGCTGGTCGGAGCCGCCCGCGGGTTCGACCGAGAGTGCGATGCCCTGCGCATGATCGAGGCGCATGAGCATGGGCGCGCGGTCGGTCGGCAGGCTGGTGACAATGCCCGCCGACTTCGGTTGCCCGCCCTCCGGCAGCAGCCAGAGCTGATAGGTGTGATCGGCCGGAGCCGCCGGAACGGCCGCGAAAGACACTGTGGCGGCATCCAATTCACGGGAGGCATTGACGGTGACGGTGCCGCCGCCGGTGAGTTCTTCGGTCGCGGCGCGGGTATCGGAGTGCGTGAGCACCTGCGAGGCGGTGACCGCCCCGGAATCGGTGGAGCCACTGCGGTGCACGGCGATGGTCGTGCCGAGTGCGATCGCGACGACCACCGCGGCGGCCGCGATCCAGCGCAGTGTCACGGCGCGGCGCCGGCGCAAAGGTATGGCTTGTGTTGCGCCGGTGCCGGATTCGGCGATCTGCCGGTCGAGCGCGCGCTGCAGTGCCGCCTCGAGTTCGGGCGGTGCGGGCCGCGCGTCGACGACCGTCATGGACGCCATGGCCTCGCGGATATCCCGCACCGTGGCCCGGAAGTCGGCCGCGACGGGTTCGTCGGCGCGGCTCAATCGCTGTTCGACCTCCTCGCGCTCGGTATCGGCGAGCGCGTCGAGAGCGTAGGGAATCGCCAGTTCGAGCAGGTCGGCGTGCTGGTTCTCAGACATCGGTCACCGCTCCCGTCAAACAGTTCTGCAGCCGCTTGAGGCCGTCGCGAATGCGCGTCTTGACGGTCGAGAGGGGTATGCCCAGATGTTCGGCCACCTGAGGATAGGTGCGCCCGCCGTAGTAGGCGAGCGCGAGGGTTTCGCGCTGGGTGTTCGTCAGGGTGCCGAGGCAGTCGACCACCGCGCGCTCGTCCGAGCGCTGGCCGACCGTCTCCGCGACGACATCGTGGTCGCGGCCGAGTTCGCGATGGCCGTACGCGATATCGCGAGTGTAGGAACGGGTTTCGGTGCGTACCCGATCGACGGCGCGCCGATGGGTGAGCATCATCAACCATCCGATCGGGCTGGCCAGCCGCTGATCGTATTGCGCCGCGGTGTTCCAGACGTAGAGGTAGACCTCCTGGGTGATCTCCTCCGCCGCGTTCTCCCGGCGCAGCACCCGCAGCGCCAAACCGAAAACACGGTCGTGGGTCGACCGATAGAACTGCGTGAAGGCCGCGCGATCGCCCGTCGCGATACCGGCCAGCAGTTCGGCCAGCCGATCCGCGACATCCGGCCCTGCCGCGGGTCTGGTCGCCGGACAGGCCGGTCCCGATTCGCGCTCGGCATCGTCGGTGTGCACCGACTCGAAGCGCTGCTGGTCCGCCATTTCTGCGAGCCTAGTGTGATCGCGCACGATGTGGGGGCCATGGCAGGAAATAGGCCGTACGCTGCTGGTATTCGCGATACCCGGGGCGTTGGCCCATATACCGTTCGAGCAGGCGCGCTCCGGTGCCCTGGATCAGGACATAGGACATGAGCAGGGGAGCGAAGATCGTGAGCGCCCCCGGCCACGCGCTCGCGGCAATGAGCCACAGACCCCACCAGACCGCGAAATCACCGAAGTAATTCGGATGCCGGGTCCACGCCCACAGCCCCCGATCCATGACGGTGCCCCGATTGGCGGGGTCGGCCCGGAACCGTTTCAACTGCAGATCGCCGATGGCTTCGAACAGGAAGCCGAGCAGCCATACGGCAATGCCCGCGGCCGCGGCGAACCGGCCGAAACCAGCGGTCGGACCGGCGGTGGCCGATACCTGCAGGGGCACGGAGATCACCCATTGCGAGAGCCCCTGGGTAAGGAAGATCCGGCGCAGCGCAATCGCGGGCGTGTGGCCGTGCCGATCGAGCAATTGCGTATAGCGGGGGTCCTCGCCGTGTCCCGCCGTCTTGCGGTGCAGATGCCAGCTGAGCCGCAGCCCCCACACGGTGACCAGCCCGAGCAGGAGCAGCCGGCGATCGAGTGCGCCGTCGCCGAACAGGGCCGCCACGAGAGCGACGAGTACGAAGCCGAGACTCCACACCACGTCGACGATGTTGTACCTGCCGATGCGCCGGGCGATGGCGAAGGTGACGCCCTGGAGGACGGCGAGTACCAGCAGGCTCAGTAGTGCGATGGTCATCGCTGCTCCTCGGGACGGTCCAGCACGAAATGCCGCACATCGAGATAGCGCGAGCGAAATCCGGCCTCGGAGTAGGCGAGATAGAACTGCCACAGCCGCCGGAACCGCGCGTCGAAGCCCAGTGACTCGATATCGGCGGCGCGGCTGTCGAAGCGTTCCCGCCACAGCCGCAGGGTTTCCGCGTAGTGCGGTCCGAAACCGTGTTGTGCGCGCACCCGCAGCCGGGTGTGCTGTGCGGCAGTGCTTTCGATGGCCTCGGCCGAGGGCAGGAAGCCGCCGGGGAAGATGTACTTCTGGATCCAGGTGTAGGTCCGGCGGGTGGCGAGCATGCGATCGTGCGGCATGGTGATGGCCTGCAGGGCAATTCGCCCGCCCGGTGCGAGCAGCCGGTCCAGGCATGCGAAGTAGGTGGGCCAGTGGCGGTAGCCGACCGCCTCGATCATCTCCACCGAGACGATGGCATCGTAGACGCCCCGGACATCGCGGTAATCCTGCAATTCGACGCAGACCGATTCCGCATACCCGGCAGCCGCGACGCGCACCCGCGCGAGTTCCTGCTGCCGCGCCGACAGCGTCACCGAATGCACGAGCGCTCCGCGTGCGGCGGCCCGCACACACAATTCGCCCCAGCCCGTGCCGATTTCGAGCACCCGGCTCCCGGCGCGCACCCCGGCCGCGTCCAGCAGCCGGTCGATCTTGTGCTGCTGCGCCGCCGCCAGCCGCTCCCACGGCACCGGCCCGGCCGCGAGTTCGGCGTCGTCGAACAGCGCGGCGGAGTAGGTCATCGTGTCGTCCAGGAACAGATGGAACAGCTCGTTGGACAGATCGTAGTGGTGCTCGATATTGGTGCGCGCATTGTCCGCCGTGCCCAGTTCTCCGGCGGGCGGCGTCGGCAGTGCGGCCCGGAAGCGTTGCAGCGGACGGGGAATCAGCCGGGTGAGTTCGGTCGCGAGCACATGCAGTACGGCCGCCGGATCCGGCGCGGTCCATTCGCCGGCCGTATACGACTCGCCGAAACCGATGAGCCCCTGACTGCCGACCCGGGCGAAGAACGCGGCCGGATCGCGAATGATCATGCGCGGCAGGGGCTCGGTCTCGGCGCGCGTGCCCAGGAGCGTCCCGTCGGGGAGTTCGACCCGCAGCGGCAGTTGCGCCACCGCGCGCCGGAAGAGTAGGGACGCACCCGCACCCAGCAGCCGCGCGCGCAGCCCGGCGGGCACCGGTGGTTGCAGGGCGTCGGTGGTGGAGTCGAGGCAGGAACTGGTCACAGTGCTGTCCTTCGGGAAGATTCGGCGAGTGGCCGGGGAGAGATCGGCAGTCCGCGCGCCCACAGGGAAATGCCGTGTCTGCGAATGCGGGTCGCGATGAGCCAGGGAGCGAGCGGGGCGCGCCACTGGGCGCGCAAGACGGTGCGCGGTGTGACCGGCACGCGGTGGCCGGACACCGAGGCGGTGAACGGCGCCCGGCGGTCGCGCAGCAGCGTGATCCGCAGCGCCAGCCCGTCACCGGGTTCGGGCAGTCGCAGCAGGTATCGCCCGTCGACGTCGTTGAAGGGCGAGACGTAGAACCGCTTGTCCACGCTGGCGCGGCCGAGATCGTCGGGCCGCACCAGATAGGCGTGCCGTTCGCCATAGGTGTTGTGCACTTCGGCTATGACACAGCGCAATTCGCCGTCGGCGTCGTGGCACCAGAACACGGTCAGCGGATCGAAGACATAGCCGAACATGCGCGCGTTCATGAGCGCGGTGATCCGCCCGCCCGTGCAGTCCACGCCGTGGCGGGCGAGGTAGTCGTCGAGCCGGGCCCGCAGGTCATCGCTCCCGCCGTCGTGCCGCACCGCGCCCGCATAGCCGTGCGCGTCGATCTCGCCGCGCGTCGGCGCGAGATGATCGGCGGCGTGGAACGAGGCGAAGGGGCGCAACGGGATCGGCAGCACCGGCGGGTTCTCGACATCGAAAAACCAGCTGTAGCCGCGATATTCGAATTCGTGATGCACGGGTTCCTTGCGTACGTGCCGAATTCGCGTGAAATACAGCGCGGGCTCGCGCGCGGTGCTCACCGTGCACCCACCGCGTCCGCCGCCTGCCCGCGCAGGTGCACCGGCCACCAGCCGCCGAGCCGTTCGGCCGCGCGCAGCCCGGACAGGGCGCCGTCCTCGTGGAATCCCCAGCCGTGATAGGCCCCGGCGAATGTCAGCCGGTCGCTGTCGATTTCGGGCAGCCGGGCCTGAGCGGCCACCGATTCGGGCGTGTATATCGGGTGCTCATAAGTCATTCGGGCGATGAGATGCGCCGGATCCACCAGATGCGCACCGCCCAGGGTGACCAGGAATCGGCGATCGGCGACGTGGTCGAGCCCCATCAGCCGGGTGATGTCATAGGTGACGACAACACCCTCGGCGCCGCCGGTGTCCTGCGGCACCAGATAGTTCCAGGACGCCCGCGCCCGCGGCGCCGTCGGCAGCAGCGATTCATCGGTATGCAGCTGCGCGGGATTGAGCGAGTACGGCATGGCGCCGAGCACGGCGGCGGTGAGCGGCGACGGATCGGCGAGCAGGGCCAGGGCCTGCTGCGGATGGGTGGCCAGCACGGCGGCGTCGAAGCGGCGGATGCCCGAGCGATCGCCGATCAAGACGTGGTCCCCGCGTTCGGCGACCGTGAGCACCGGCGTGCCGGTGCGGACCTCGTCCAGCGTCGCGGCGATCTTCTCCACATAGCGCGCCGAACCGCCGACGACGGTGCGCCAGGCGGGGGAGTCGTAGACGCTGAGCATGCCGTGGTGGTCGAGGAAGCGGAACAGGTACTGGGCCGGGTACTGCGTGGCGGTGCCCGGATCGCACGACCACACCGCGGCCACCAGCGGCGTCATGAAGTATTCGGTGAAGTACCGGCTGAATCTGTGCTCCCGGAGGAACTCCGCGAGGGTGAGATCGCAGCCCTCCTGCCGCAATAACTCTCGCGCCGCACGGTGGAAACGCCGGATTTCGGTGAGCATGCGCAGATAGCGGGGCTTGCGCAGCATGCGCGCCGTCGGGAACAGGCCACCGAGCCCCTTCGCCCCCGCGTATTCGAGGCCGAGGGCGTCCGCACGCACCGACATCGACATATCGGTCTCCCGGGTCGGCACCCCGAGTTCCTCGAACAGTCGCAGCAGGGTCGGATAGGTGCGGTCGTTGTGCACGAGAAATCCGGAGTCGACCCGGACCCGCTTGCCGGGCGCGTACTCCACCTCATGGGTGTGCGCATGCCCGCCGAGCCGGGAATCTCGTTCGTACAGGGTCACCCGATCGTGCTTGGCCAGCACATATGCCGCGGTGAGCCCGGCTACTCCGCTACCGATCACGGCGATATTCCGTCTTGGGTGCATACCTCGATTTCGACATGCCCCCCTGCCCGGTTTGGCCGCGGCGGCACGAGTTTCGCGGGCGTCCGCCACGGGCCGTTTTCGAAGAAGTTTCCGATTCGACCAAACCGGTGGGCAGGTCAGGGCGAAACCCAGTACGTGGTCATCGGATACGGGTGAGCACCGGGGCTCGAGCCGCCCCGCCTGTAGAAGGTCACCGGCCGACCGAATCCCACCCCGATCTTCGGCCGGTGACCGGCGGCGGGGGCCGTCCAACACATCCGAAGGAACAAACTCATGAAGCTGATACAGCGTTCTGTTGTCGTGGCGATCGCCCTCGTCGCGACCACCGCGGGCGTCACCGCCTGTTCGAGCGATAAATCCGACTCCGGCAGCGCCTCGACCACCTCCATGGCCGGTGCGACCACCAGCGCGGCCAGTGCCGCGAACCTGGTCGGCCCCGGCTGCAAGGACTACGCGCAGCAGGTGCCCACCGGCGCCGGCTCCGTGAGCGGTATGGCCCAGGATCCGGTGGCCGTCGCGGCCTCCAACAACCCGCTGCTCAAGACCCTGGTGTCGGCGGTGTCCGGACAGCTCAACCCGCAGGTGAATCTCGTCGACACCCTCGACGGCGGGCAGTTCACCGTCTTCGCTCCGGTGGACGCGGCCTTCGCCAAGGTGCCCGCGGCCACGGTCGATTCGCTGAAGACCGATGCGCCCACCTTGACCAAGATCCTCACCTATCACGTGGTGCCCGGGCAGATCTCGCCCGACAGCATCGCCGGCACCCACAAGACCGTCGAGGGCGCCGACGTGATGGTCACCCGCACCGGTGACGACATCAAAGTCGGTGGCGCATCGGTCATCTGCGGTGGTGTGAAGACCGCGAACGCGACGGTCTATCTGATCGACAGCGTCCTCATGCCGCCCTCCTGAGCGGGGACGAGCACCATGGTCGCCCACGTCCACCACGTCGTCAGGAGGCGAGAGGCAGATGTCGAAGCCACGAATCCCGTTCGTCCCGGCCGGATCTGGAGGAATACCGCAGGTGCCAGCGTGACGGAGGAAGAGAATTCGACCGTTGTCCCGCTGTTCCGGGACTTCGACGGGGAAATGTCGTCGGGCCCGTCGTGTCCCAGCCGGGGACACGAGCGGGACCACGAACTGGCTCGCCGCCTGGCCGCGCTGGTGGCCGCGGTGGGCGCGGGTGATCGTGCCGCGTTCACCCAGCTGTACCGGCTGACCAGCCATCGCGTATTCGGTCTCGCACTGCGCATGTCGCGCAATCGCGCGACGGCCGAGGAGGTCACCCAGGAGGTGTACCTGCAGGCGTGGTCGCTGGCGTCGCGCTACGACGAGCGGATGTCGAGTCCGATGGGGTGGCTCATGATGCTCACCCATCGGCGGACGGTCGATCGCATCCGCGTGGAGAGCGCCGCCGCCGGCCGCGATTTGGCCTACGGCCAACTGCATTTGGGCCGCGACCACGATGTGGTCGCGGAGACGGTCGAGCAGCGATTCGAGGAGCGCGCGGTGGTGCACTGCCTCGGCACGCTGACCCCGCTGCAGCGCGAAACCATCGAGCTGGCCTACTACGGCGGCCGCACCTACACCGAAGTGGCCGAACATCTCGGCACCCCGGTGCCCACCGTGAAAACCCGGATCCGCGACGGCCTCAAACGCCTGGCGGCCTGTCTGACAGGAGGTGACCTGTGATGAGCATTGTCGAGCATCCGGATATGGAACTGCTCGAACTCGCCTATCCGTATGCGATGGACGCCGTGACCGATCATGAACGCGGCGATATCGAACTGCGGCGCACCCGCGCCGATCGGGTGACCGTGGCCGAGTTCGACGCGACCGTGTCCGCGGTGCGGGAGAGCATGGCCGAGCTCAGCATTGTCGACGCCTACCCGGCGCCGAAGCATGTGGAGGACCGGCTCATGCGCGCCCTCGATCGGGTGCTTCAGGGCACCCGGGACGAGAGCGGGCCGCAGCGAGCCGGTGGTTTCGCGAGATTCTCGAGACTCGAGTGGCTCGCCGCCGCGGCGGTACTCGTGGTGGCGATCGGCATGGGCTTCGGCCTGGTCGCCTATCGCAGCACCGACCGGCCCGGTATCACCGCGGCGATGATCGATCAGCAATCCGATGTGTCGATCCGCACCGTCCAGGTCTCGGCCGGCGGCGAACTCGAGATACACACTTCCGCAACACTTTCCGCGGCTTCGATCCGCTTCCTCCGGGTTCCGCCGCCGCCGGGCGCCCGCGCCTATCAGGTGTGGCTGGTACCGCTGGGCGGCCAGGCCCGCTCCGTCGCCGTCGTCGACTCGCTGCCGGGCGGTCCGGTGGTGACCACCTTCCGATCGGTGGACACCCTGGCCGTCACCGTCGAACCGGCGGGCGGCTCACCACTGCCGACCACCACCCCGATCGCCAGTCTCAATCTCGTCACCTGAGCGGCGATCGGCCCGGAACGAGAGCCGAAGCGATGACCGCACCGAGCAGTACCTCCTTTGCGCCCCAGCAGAATTCACCGATCACGCGGCGGCACTGGATACGGGGCGCGGTGGCGGGCCTGCTCGCCGCGGCACTGGTGCTGGGTGTCGGCCAGCTCGTCGCGGTGTTCATCGATCCGGCGTCCTCGCCCTTCTTCGTCCTCGGCGCGACCATGGTCGATCACACGCCACATACCCTGAAGGACGCGGCGATTCGCCGTTTCGGCAGCAATGACAAACTGGCGCTGTTCATTTCGATGTCCGCTGTCATGGCGCTCGGCGCGGCGCTGGCGGGCATGGTCGAGCGCCGCCGCCCGCTGGGCACCGTGCTGTTACTGCTGCTGGGCGGCGTGACGGTGCTCGCCGCGCTGCAGAGGCCAACGGCGACAGTATGGTTCGTGCTTCCGACCGTGGTGGGCATCGCCGCCGGAATCGTGGCCCTGCGACTGCTGGTGGCAGGCACACCGTCCCTGCGCACTCCCGAACCCGCGGATATGACGCGCCGCCGATTCCTGGTGTCCGCGGTGAGCGTCGGCGCGCTCGCCGTGGGCACCGTCGCGGCGGCCCGCTGGCTGGGCGCACATCTGCGCGATGTTGTCGCGGACCGGGCCCGCTTCCTCCTGCCGAAACCGCTCCGATCCGCACCCGCGGTGCCGCCGGACGCACAGCCCCGGGTCGCTGGCCTGACCTCGTTCATCACCTCCGAGGATCGGTTCTACCGGGTCGACACCGCCCTGCAGCTGCCCGCGCTCACCAGCGCCGACTGGCGGCTGCGGATTCACGGAATGACCGATCGCACCGTGGAATTGGATATCGATGGGCTGCGCCGGCGCACCGCGGTGGAGCGGATCCTCACACTCACCTGCGTATCCAACGAGGTGGGCGGTGAGCTCGCCGGAACCGCGCGCTGGCTGGGCTATCCGCTCGCCGACCTGCTCGCCGAGGCGGGCGTGCATCCCGACGCCGATATGCTGCTCTCGCACAGCATCGACGGATTCACCGCCGGCACACCGCTGTCCGCCGTACTCGACGGCCGCGACGCGCTGCTGGCCATCGGCATGAACGGTGTGCCGCTGCCGATCGCGCACGGATATCCCGCGCGACTGATCGTTCCGGGCCTGTACGGATACGTCTCCGCCACGAAATGGGTAGTGGACCTGGAGGTTACCCGTTTCGACCGGGCCAGCGCCTACTGGACCGATCGCGGCTGGGCCGCTCGCGCGCCCATCAAGACCGCCTCCCGCATCGATGTGCCCGCCGCCTTCGCGACCGTCCCCGCGGGTGTGGTGACCGTCGCGGGTGTGGCCTGGGCGCAGCAGCGCGGTATCGCGGGTATCGAAGTGCAGGTGGATGATCAGCCCTGGCAGCCCGCGACGCTCGCCGCCGAATACTCCATCGACACCTGGCGGCAGTGGACCTGGCAGTGGACGGCCGGCCCGGGTACCCACACGCTCCGTGTGCGCGCTACCGACCGGACCGGGCAGCTGCAGGCCGAACAGCGCACGCCGCCCTTCCCGAGCGGGTCCACCGGCTGGCATAACCGGGTGGTCAGCGTCCGATGAGGGCCGCTCCCTAGGTATTTCCGTTTTAATCGAGCCGGACCGCCCGTGGCGACCGGCCCGATTCTTGCTGCAGCAGTGAATAAATCGGCCCCATTTGCCCGAATTGACTGTTCCTATCAACGTATTTCGGGCGAAAACCAATCCGTCCGTCTGGTCTGTGCGATTAACTCTCTGGGAGTTGCAGTGATGTTGCTGTCTTCCCGGTGATTGTTCAGGATCGTCCAGATTCTTCTATCGGAGATTGGAGTGTTTTGATGACCGCCTTGGCCTCGGAGCCCGCAGGTCGTGACGCATCGGACACGGTATTCTCTTTTCCCTTGTCAGAGGCACAGATTGGCATATGGAACGCGCAGCACATTGCGCCAGATGAGCCGCTGACGGTCGCGCAGTACGTCGAGATTCATGGTGATTTTGATGTGGCGCGCCTCGAACAGGCCGCCCGTTTATGTGCTAGGGATTTGCAGAGCCCTCGGTTGCGTATCGTCGAGGTGGCAGGAAACCCACGTCAGGTGGTGGGACCGGACGAACCGATCGATATGGCCCGGCACGACTTCCGATCCTGCGACGACCCGCGCGCCGCCGCGATGTCCTGGATGCGCCGCGATTCCGCGATGTCGATTCCGCTGCTGGACCATCGGCTCTTCGAGTCCGCCGTACTGCGCACCGGTGACGACGAATACCTCTGGTACGCCAAGATGCACCACATCGCCATCGACGGCTACGGGGCGATGCTGCTCGTCGCGCGCATTGCCGAGCACTACACCGCGCTCACCGACGGTGCGGCGCCGAGTCAGTCGGCCGCCAAGGATCTGCACTCCATCTACGAATCCGAACTCGCGTACCGCGAATCGGCGGCTTTCGCCGAGGACCGCCGCTTCTGGCGCGGCCGGTTGAACGCCATCGGATCGACCTTCAGCCTGAGCGACCGTTATGGCGCCGCGGGTGCGGAGCGGTGGATCGAAGGCGGCGTGCTGCCTGCGACCTGCCGCACCGAACTCGATGCGGTACGTGAACGATTCGGCGCCTCACGCCCCGCTCTGCTGACCGCCGGTGTGGCCGCCTACCTCGCCGCCGTGACCGGCAGGACGCAGGTCACGCTGAGCCTGCCGGTGACCGCCCGCACCACCCCCGAGCTGCGTATGTCCTCGGGCTATGTCTCGAATGTGGTTCCGCTGCACGTCGATATCGCCGCGCACACCACGGTCGCGGATCTGGTCGGCCGGGTCGACCCCAGCATTCGGGACGCACTGCGGCATCAGCGCTACCGGCACGAGGATATGCAGCGCGATCGCGGCGCGGCGGGTGAGCACCGCAGCTTCTTCGGCCCGGTGGTCAACATCATGCTGTTCCACAACGGTCTTCGTTTCGGCCGGGCGGCCGCGACCATGCATCTGCTGTCGACCGGACCGGTGGAGGACCTGTCGGTCAATATCTACAACGGCTCCGGCGCGGGTGAGCTGCATGTCGACTTCATCGGCAATCCGGCGCGCTATACCGCCGACGAACTGCGCGCGCATCATCGCCGCTTCCTGGACTACCTCACCGAATTCCTGAGCACCGCTCCCGAATCCGTGCTCGCCGATCTGGCTGTCATGGGTCCGGCGGAGCAGGAACTGGTGCTGCGGGATTGGGCGCGGACCCCCGCGGAATCGCTGCCCTCCGAGGACACGCTGGCCGACCTGTTCGATGCCACGGTCGCCGCGCACGCCGGTGCGACCGCGGTCACCTGCGACGGGGTGTCGCTCACCTATCGTGAGCTGGACGCTCGTGCCAATCGTCTTGCCCGGGAACTCATCCGGCACGGCGTGGGCCCGGAGACGCTGGTCGCGGTGGCGCTGCCGCGCTCCCTGGACCTGGTGATCGCCCTGCTCGCGGTGATCAAGGCCGGCGGCGGATACCTCCCGATCGATCCGGACTATCCGGCCGATCGCATCGCGTACATGCTCACCGACGCCGGGCCCGCGTGCGCGATCAGTTCCGCGGCGCTGCGTTCGGCGCTGCCGGCCGGACTGCCGATCATCGCCGTGGAGTCCGTGGACCCCGCCGCCGACGGCAGTCCTGTCGCCGCGGCCGAGCGCCGGGGCACGCTCACGCCGGGCAATGTCGCCTACGTCATCTACACCTCCGGATCCACCGGCCGCCCCAAGGGCGTGCAGATCCCGCACGCGAATGTCGCGACCCTGTTCGGAAACACCGACCGCGCCTACGGATTCGATCAGAGTGATGTGTGGACGCTGTTCCACTCCTATGCTTTCGACTTCTCGGTATGGGAACTGTGGGGTCCGCTGCTGTACGGCGGCACGCTGGTCGTCGTCGATTACGAGACCTCGCGGTCGCCCGAACTGTTCCTGGCGCTGCTGCGCCGGGAGCGGGTGACGGTGCTCAACCAGACGCCGTCCGCCTTCTCGCAGCTCGTCGAGGCCGATCGCGTCGAGGCGGAACGCGATCCGGCCGTGACTCCGCTCGCGCTGCGCTACATCATCTTCGGCGGTGAGGCCCTGGAGCCGCGCCGGCTGGCGGACTGGTACAGCCGCCATCACGACCACGCACCGCGCCTGGTCAATATGTACGGCATTACCGAGACGACCGTCCATGTCACGCAGCGCGCACTCGATCGTGCGGCCGCGGCCTCCGGCGGCGGTGGTATCGGCCGGGCCATTCCGGGTCTGGGAATCTTCCTGCTGGACAGCCGATTGCGACCGGCGCCCATCGGCGTCGCCGGCGAGATCTATGTCTCCGGCGCCCAGCTCGCGCGCGGTTACCTCGGGCAGCCCGCGCTCTCGGGCGCGCGATTCGTGGCCAACCCGTTCGGCGAACCCGGCACCCGGCTGTACCGATCGGGCGATCTCGGACGCTGGACTGCCGCTGGTGAATTGGAATACCTGGGCCGCGCCGACGATCAGGTCAAGGTGCGCGGTTTCCGCATCGAACTCGGCGAGATCGAGGCGGCGCTGCTGGCCCAGGAATTGGTGCGGCAGGCCGCGGTGATCGTGCGGCACGACGATGCGGGTGATGCCGGCATCGTCGCGTATGTGGTGACCGAATCGGCTGCCGCACTGGATATTCCGGCGTTGCGCGGCGCGTTGGCCGACCGGCTGCCGGAGTACATGGTGCCCGCGGCCTACGTGGTCATCGACGCGATTCCCCTGACCGCCAACGGCAAACTGGATCGTCGCGCCCTGCC
This sequence comes from Nocardia sp. NBC_01327, assembly GCF_035958815.1. Lineage (NCBI taxonomy): Bacteria > Bacillati > Actinomycetota > Actinomycetes > Mycobacteriales > Nocardiaceae > Nocardia > Nocardia sp. NBC_01327. The sequence continues at coordinate 4,264,071 of NZ_CP108383.1, forward strand.
GGAACCGGTGGTGGTGACCGTGGCCTATCGGGCCCCGGGCACCGCGGCGCAGCGAACGGTGGCCGCGGTGCTGGCCGAGGTGCTCGAGGTGGAGCGAATCGGCCTGGACGACGGCTTCTTCGCACTCGGTGGCAACTCCTTGAACGCGACCCGGGTATCGGCGCGCATCGGCGCGGAACTCGGTGTCGCGGTGCCGGTCCGGCTGGTGCTGGAGGAGACGACGGTCGAGGGTCTCGCGGCCCGGGTGTCGGCATTGCTGCCCGAGACCGGTCGCGCCGCGCTCGCCGCGCGGGTGCGCCCGGCGCGCATTCCGCTCTCCCCGGCGCAGCAGCGGTTGTGGTTCATCAACCGCTTCGACCACCGCGCCTACACCTACAACATCCCGTTCGCGGTACGCATGGACGGCGACCTCGATGTCGCTGCCCTGCGCGGCGCGGTCGCGGATCTGCTTGCCCGCCACGAGCCTTTGCGCACCCTCTTCCCGGACAGCCAGGACGGTCCGCACCAGGTGATCCTGGATGCCGCGGCCGCCGTTCCGGAGCTGCCGGTGCTCGAAGTGCCCGCGGCCGAGCTAGGGGAGCGTCTGCGAGCCGTCGCCGCCCGTGGCTTCGAACTGACCCGTGAGACCGCACTGCGCATGGAGCTGCTGCGCACCGGGGCACGGGAACACGTGCTGGCGGTCGTCATTCACCACATCGCGGCCGACGGCTGGTCGCTCGCACCCCTGTTCGCCGATCTCTCGGCGGCATACGCGGCCCGCCTGGCCGGGCAGACCCCACAGTGGGCGCCCCTGCCGGTGCAGTACGTGGACTACAGCCTGTGGCAGACCGAGACCCTCGGCGACGTCGCTGATCCGGCCAGTTCCGCTGCGGCGCAGCTCAATTACTGGCGCACCGAACTGGCGGACCTGCCGGACGAACTCTCGCTGCCCTACGATCGGCCGCGTCCGGCGGTGCAGTCCTTCCAGGGCGCGAAGGTGAACGTCGCGGTGGATGCGGCCGTGCACGCCGATCTGATGCGGCTGGCCCGCGAGACCGACGCCACCCTGTTCATGGCGGTGCACTCGGCGTTCGCGGTGCTGCTGGCGCGCCTGTCCGGAGGTCTCGACATCGCCGTGGGCACACCGGTCGCCGGTCGCGGTGAACAGGAGCTCGACGCGCTCATCGGTATGTTCGTCAATACCGTCGTCTTCCGGGCCCGGCCCGAACTCGGTGAATCCTTCCACGCGCTGCTCACCCGGCAGCGCGCGATCGATCTGGCTGCCTTCGCGCATGCGCAGCTGCCCTTCGAGCGCCTGGTGGAGGAGCTCAACCCGGTGCGCTCCACCGCCCGGCATCCGCTGGTGCAGGTCGGCCTCTCGTTCCAGAACCTGGGCCGGATCGCGGTCGAACTGCCCGGCCTGACGGTGTCCGGCACCGAGATCGAAACCGGTGTGGCACAGTTCGATCTGCAGCTGGTGCTCACCGACCACTACGACAGCACCGGTGCGCCGGCCGGGATCACCGGCCATTTCGTATATGCCACCGACCTTTTCGACGAGCACACGATCGAGGGCTTCGCCGCGAGATTCGCCCGGATGCTCGGTGATGCCGCGGCCCGCCCGCATCGGGTGATCGGCGATCTCGATCTGCTGGACGACACCGAGCGCACCCGAATCCTGCACGGCTGGAACGCGACCGCCCAGGCGGTCGATGCCCGTCAGACGCTGGCCTCGCTCTTCGCCGCACAGGCCGCCCGCACCCCGTCGGCGGTCGCACTCGTGGCCGAGTCGGGGCCGGAGGCCGATCCGCTGACGCTGACCTACCGGGAATTCTCCGAGCGGGTCAATCGTCTTGCCCGCCATCTGATCTCGCTGGGCGTCGGTCCGGAGGCGCGGGTGGCGCTGGCCGTGCGCCGTTCGGCGGAGCTGCTGGTGGGCATGTACGCGGTCGCCGTCGCCGGCGGCGCGTACGTGCCGATCGATCCGGATCAACCGGCCGAACGCCTGCACTACATTCTCGATACGGCCGCACCGCAGTGTGTGCTGAGCACTCGCGCGGACGCGGCCGGGCTGCCCGAGGTGGGTGTGCCGATCGTCGCGATCGACGCGCTGGATCTGGCCGCGGTGCCGCCGTACCCCGTCCTGGACGGCGAACGGCGCACTCCGCTGCGCCCGCAGCACACCGCCTATGTCATCTTCACCTCCGGTTCCACCGGCCGTCCCAAGGGCGTCGCGGTGCCGCATCGCGCCGTGGTGAACCAATTGCTTTGGAAGCAGCGGACTTTCGGTCTCGACGGCGATGACACCGTGCTGTTGAAGACCGCCGCCACCTTCGATCTGTCGGTCTGGGAGTTCTATTCGGCAGTTCTCGTCGGCGGCCGCACCGTCATCGCGACCCCCGACGGTCATCGCGATCCGTCCTACCTGACCGCGCTGATCGAGGACCGCCGCGTCTCGGTGCTGCACCTGGTGCCGTCCATGCTCACCGCCCTCATGGCGGGACGCCAGGCGGAGCTGCCCGCTACGGTCCGGCTGGTCCTGGCCATCGGCGAGGCGCTGCCGGCCGCTACAGCGCAGCGCTTCCGCCGCGCGAATCCGCGCATTCAGCTGTGGAATCTGTACGGCCCCACCGAGGCCGCGGTCTCGGTGACCGCGCACCGGGTGGACGCCGCGGACACCGTGACGGTGCCGATCGGCCGCCCGGAATGGAACAGCCGGGTCTACGTACTCGATACCCGGCTGCGGCCGGTCGCGCCGGGTGTTGTCGGCGATCTGTACCTCGCGGGAATTCAGTTGGCGCACGGCTACGTCAGCCGCGGCGTGCTGACCGCCGAGCGGTTCGTCCCCGATCCGTTCGCGGTGGACGCGGGCGAACGCATGTACCGCACAGGTGATCTCGCGTCCTGGAAGACCACCGGTGAGCTGGAGTACCACGGCCGCACCGACTTCCAGGTGAAGATTCGCGGCTTCCGCGTCGAGCTGGGCGATATCGAGGCCGCGCTGCTCGCCGAGGACGATATCGAGACGGCGGTCGTCGTCGCGCGGGCCGATGCGCAGCGCGGCGATCAACTGGTGGCCTACGTGGTCCCGGCGCCGGGTCGTACCGTCGAACCGGACGTCCTGCGGACTCGCCTGGCCGCCGCCCTGCCCGCCTATATGGTTCCGGCCGCCCTCATGGTGCTGCCCGAACTGCCGATGACGGCGACCGGCAAGGTGGATCGCCGGGCGCTGCCCGAGCCGGTCTTCGCGGTAGCCCGCTTCCGCCAACCGGTTTCGCGCGCCGAGCGCGCGGTGGCCGCGGTCTTCGAAGAGGTGCTCGGGGCCGAGCGGGTGGGCCTGGACGACGACTTCTTCGCCCGGGGCGGTAATTCGCTGCTGGCGACCAAGGTGGCGACGCGGCTCGCGCTGGCATTGAACACCGTGGTCGAGGTGCGGGCGCTGTTCGACGCGCCGACCGTGGGGACACTGGCGGCGCTGCTGGAGCAGTCCGAAACCTCCGGCGCGCGCCTGCTGCTGACGGCGGGGGAGCGCCCGGAGCGCATCCCCTTGTCCCTGGCACAGCAGCGTTTGTGGTTCCTCAACCGTTTCGACACCGATTCGGGCGCCTACAACATCGCGGTCGGCCTGCGCCTGTCGGGCCGGCTGGACACGGCGGCGCTGCAGCAGGCGCTCTCGGATGTGGTGGCCCGGCACGAGGTGCTGCGGACGGTCTTCCCGGAGGACGCCGACGGTCCGCATCAGGTGGTGCTGCCGGAACAGAATGTGGTGGTGCCCTTCGCGCACATCATGTCCGGACCGGACACCGCCGATACCGATGCGCTCGAATTCGCCGGCACCGGTTTCGATCTCACCGTGCAGCCGCCGATTCGCGCGGGCCTGCTGCGGCTCACCGCCGAGGAGCATGTGCTCGTCGTGGCGATCCATCACATCGCCGCGGACGGCTGGTCCTTGACGCCGCTCGCCACCGATCTGGTGACGGCATACGAGGCGCGCCGCTCCGGCGGGGCGCCGCAGTGGGCGGCACTGCCGGTGCAGTACGCGGATTTCAGTGTGTGGCAACGCACTCTGCTGGGCAGTGAGGACGATCCGGAGAGCCCGGCGGCCCGTCAGCTCGGGTACTGGCGCGAACGCCTCGCGGAGCTGCCGGAATGCCTCGAGCTGCCGACCGACCGGCCCCGTCCGGTGGTGGCCTCGCACCGCGGCGCCACGGTGCGCACGCATCTGGACGCACACCTGCACACGGCGCTCACCGCCGTGGCGCAGCGCTCCGGCGTGAGTGTGTTCATGGTGCTGCACGCCGCGCTGGCGACCGTACTTGCCCGGCTCGCGGCCACCGATGATGTAGCCGTCGGCACGCCGATCGCGGGCCGGGTGGACCCCCAGCTCGACAGCCTCGTCGGCATGTTCGTCGGCACCCTGGTACTGCGCACCAGTGTCGACACCGGCGCGTCCTTCGCGGATCTGCTGCGTGCGGTGCGCGATACCGACCTGGATGCCTTCGCACACGCGGAGCTGCCGTTCGAGCGCCTGGTCGAGGTGCTCGAACCGGTCCGCTCCTCGGCGTATCACCCGCTGTTCCAGGTCATGCTGTCGCTGCACAGCTCTGTGCCCGCGGCGGTCGAGCTGGCCGGACTGCGCTCCACCGCCTCGGCGCTGGAGACCGGCGCGGCGCGCTGGGACCTGGAATTCACCCTCATCGAACAGCATTCGGCTCAGGGCGCTCCGGCGGGCATCGATCTGGCGCTGACCTACGCGACCGATCTGTTCGCGGCGGCCACCGCCCGGCGCTTCACCGAGCAGTTCACCCGGGTACTGGCTGCCGCTGCCGCCGATCCCGCCCTGATCGTCGGCGAGCTCCCGATGCTGACGGCGGACGAGATCCGCGCTCTGGCACCGGTATCCGGGCCGGACTCGGCGCCCGTGGCGACACTGGCGGAGATCTTCACCGCCGCGGCCGCCATCGACCCCGCCGCCGTGGCGGTGCGCTGTGGTGATTCCGAGCTGACCTACGCGGAACTCGATCGGCGCTCGAATCGCCTGGCGCGCCTGCTCATCGGGCACGGTGTGGGGCCGGAATCCATCGTGGCACTGGGCATTCCGCGTTCCGTCGATTCGGTGTGCGCCACCGTGGCGGTCGCCAAGACCGGCGCGGCCTTCCTGCCCGTCGATCCGGCCTATCCGCTGCAGCGCAAGCAGCACATGCTGGCTGACTCCGGCGCGCGGTTCGGTCTCACGGTCGCCGCACAGCGCGGCGAACTGCCCTCCGACGGCGTCACCTGGCTGGTACTCGACGATCCGCAGATCACCGCACCGCTGGCGAGCCTGCCGGACACCGCGGTGACCGATGCCGATCGCACTGTGCCGCTGCGTTTCTCGCACACCGCCTATCTCATCTACACCTCCGGATCGACCGGCACCCCGAAGGGCGTGACGGTCACCCACACCGGTCTCGCCAACTTCACGCGCACCATGGCCGAGCGGTTCGGCGTCGTATCCGGTTCCCGGACCCTGCATTTCGCCTCGCCGAGCTTCGACGCCTCGGTGCTGGAAATGCTGCTGGCCTGGTCCGCGGGCGCGACCATGGTGGTGGCGCCGCCGCACCTGTACGGCGGCGAGGAATTGGCGGAACTGCTCGAACGTGAGCGCATCAGCCATGCCTTCCTCACCCCGGTCGCCCTGGCGACCCTGGGTGCGGGCGGGCGAACGCTGCCCGCGCTGCGCGGACTGATCGTCGGCGGCGAGGCCGTCGGCGCGGAACTGCTCGAGCGCTGGGCAGCGGGCCGCGCGATGTTCAATGCCTACGGTCCCTCCGAGGCGACAGTGGCCGTCGCCATGTCGAATGCCCTTGCGCCGCAGCAGCAGATCGTGCTGGGCGGTCCCATTCGAGGCGCCGGACTGGCGGTGCTGGATCGCCGGTTGCGCCCGGTCCCGGTCGGCGTCGCGGGTGAGCTCTACATCGGCGGCCCGGGTCTGGCGCGTGGTTACTTCGCGCAGCCCGGTCTGAGTGCGGCCCGGTTCATTGCCGATCCGTACGGTTCGGCGGGTGAGCGGTTGTATCGCACCGGCGATCTGGTGCGCTGGACGACCGAGGGCGAGCTGGTCTTCCTCGGCCGTGGTGACGACCAGGTGAAGGTGCGCGGCTTCCGTATCGAACTCGGGGAGATCACCGCGGTGGTCGCGGCCCTCGACGGAGTTCGCTTCGCGCACACCGAGGTCCGGCACGATGAGGCCGGGCGCGCACACATCGTGAGCTATGTCCGCGCCGAGGATGCTCGCGAGCTGGACGCGCAGACGGTGCGAGCCCACGTCGGGGCGAAGCTGCCCGCGCATATGGTGCCCTCGGCGGTGGTCGCGCTCGATTCGATTCCCTTGTCGCCCAGCGGCAAACTGGACAGGCGTGCCCTGCCCGCACCCGTATGGGATCTCGGCATCGCGGGCCGCGAACCGGCGACTCCCGCCGAGGCGCTGGTGGCCGGGGAAATGGCGCGCCTGCTCGGGCGCGAACAGGTCTGCGCCGATCACAGCTTCTTCGATCTGGGCGGCAACTCGCTCTCGGCCACCGGGCTGGTATCGCGGATCGCCGCCGCGTGCGGACATCGGCTCGCGGTGCGCGAGGTCTTCGAGCACCCGACCCCCGAGGGTCTGGCGCGGCTGCTGGATCAGGTTGCGGGACAGGAGATCCCGGACCGGCCGCGACTGGGCTCCCTGGCCCGCCCGTCCCGGGTCCCGCTCACCTCGGTGCAGCGGCGACTGTGGTTCCTGAACCAGCTCGACACCGACTCCGGCGCCTACAACATTCCGGTGGCGCTGCGACTGCGCGGCACACTGGATGAGGCGGCGCTGCGTGCCGCACTCGTCGATGTCATTGCGCGGCACGAGATCCTGCGCACCCTGTACCCGCAGGACGGGCAGGGACCGTACCAGGCGATCATTCCCGCCGCCGAGGTGCCGCTCACCCTGGCACTACTCGAGACCTCCGCGCTGGAGCTCGAACAGCATGTCGAGGTCGCCGCCGAACAGGGTTTCGACCTCACCCGCGAACTCCCGCTGCGGGTCGAACTGCTGCGCACCGGGAAGACCGAATACGCGCTGGCGATGGTCGTGCACCACATCGCCATGGACGGCTGGTCGCTCGCGCCGCTGGCCTCGGACCTCATGACGGCCTATGCCGCCCGCCGGTCCGGACTCGCGCCGGAGTGGATGCCGCTGCCGGTGCAGTACGCGGATTACGCGGTGTGGCACCAGGATCTGCTCGGTGACGAGGACGATGCCGAGAGTGTGGCCGCTCAGCAGCTGCGGTACTGGCGCACCCGCCTGGCCGCGCTGCCGGACTGCCTCGACCTGCCCGCCGATCGCCCGCGCCCGGCGGTGGCCACCCATCGCGGCGATTCGGTGCGCACCCGGGTGGACGCCGGCCTGCACGGCCGGCTGACGGAACTGGCGCGCAGCCGTGACGTCAGTGAATTCATGGTGCTGCACGCCGTACTCGCGGTGCTGCTGGCCCGGCTCGGGGGCACCCCCGATATCTCCGTCGGCACCGCGATCGCGGGTCGCGGGGAACCCGAACTCGATGCGCTGATCGGTGCGTTCGTCGGCACCCTGGTGCTGCGCACGCCGGTCGACGGCGGCGCCTCCTTCACCGATCTGCTGCATACGGTGCGGGAAGCGGACCTGGAGGCGTTCGCCCACGCGGATCTGCCGTTCGAGCGGCTGGTCGAGGCGCTGAACCCGGTGCGCTCCACGGCACATCACCCGCTGTTCCAGGTGAGCCTGTCGCTGGACAACTTCCAGGCGCCCGCACTGCGGCTGGCCGGTCTGGATATCACTGCCGCGCCGGTCGATTCGATGGTGGCGAAGTTCGATCTGCAATTCGTCTTCACCGCTGTCCCGGAGGCGGGTGGCGGCACGGGCGGCCTGGACCTGTGCCTGACCTATGCCACCGACCTGTTCGACCGCGCCACGGCCGTGGACCTGAGCCACCGCTTCGTGCGGGCGCTGACCGCAGCGCTCGCCGATCCCGCTGCGGCGGTGGGTGATCTGGAGCTGCTGGCTCCGGAGGAAGCGCGGGCGCTCTCACCCGTGCGCGGTCCGGCCGCCGATATCGTGCTCACGCTGCCGGAGCTGTTCGCCTCGGCGGCCGCCGATCCGGAGCAGGTCGCGCTCGTCGCGGAGCACCGCTCGCTGACCTACGGCGAACTCGACGAGTGGTCGAATCGCCTGGCGCGCACCCTGATCGCACAGGGCGCGGGACCGGGCGAGGTCATCGCACTGGGCCTGGCGCGGTCGGTGGAGTCCGTCGTCGCGACGGTTGCCGTCGCCAAGACGGGTGCGGCCTATCTGCCCGTGGACGTGCGGCATCCGGCCGACCGGATTCGGCATATGCTCACCGACTCCGGGGCGCGCCTGGGCCTGACCACTGCCACGGACCGCGCGCTGCTGCCCGCCGATCTGACGGTGCAGTGGCTCCAGGTGGACGGTGCGTCCGACGCGGAATCGGCTGCGGCAGTGCTGGATTCCGATCGCATCCGCCCGCTGGCCGTCGACGATATCGCGTACGTCATCTACACCTCCGGCTCCACCGGCGTGCCCAAGGGCGTCGCGGTACCGCATCGCGGGCTCGCCGCCTTCGCACTGGAGCAGCGCGCCCGCTACGGATTGGAATCCACCAGCCGCACACTGCATTTCGCCTCGCCCAGCTTCGACGCCTCGGTGCTCGAACTGCTGCTGGCCTGGTGCACGGGCGCAACCGTGGTGGTCGCCTCGGCGGAGATCTACGGTGGCGACGAGCTGGCGGCGCTGCTCGAGGGTGCGGGCGTCACCCACGCCTTCATCACCCCGGCCGCGCTGGCGAGCATCGATATCACCGCCCACCCGCTGCCGGCACTGCGCTGCCTGGTGGTCGGCGGCGAGGCGGTCGGCGCTGATCTGGTCGCCCGCTGGGCGGTCGACCGGGCCATGTTCAATGCCTACGGTCCGTCGGAAGCGACTGTGGCGCCGGTCATGTCGGACGCGCTCACCGCGGGCCGCCCCGTGGTGCTGGGCCGTGCGATTCGCGGCGCCGCGCTGACCGTGCTGGACACCCGGCTGCGGCCAGTACCGGTCGGTGTCGCGGGTGAGCTCTATGTGGCGGGTGCGGGTCTGGCCCGTGGGTATGTGGGCCGGACCGCGCTCACCGCGGAGCGATTCGTGGCGAATCCGTTCGCCACGGTCCCGGGTGAGCGCATGTACCGGACCGGTGACGTGGTGCGCTGGACTGCAGACGGCGAACTCGTGTTCGTCGGCCGCAGTGATGATCAGGTGAAGATCCGCGGCTTCCGCATCGAACTCGGTGAGATCAGTGCGGCGCTCTCGGAGGCCGAGGGAATCCGCTTCGCGCACACCGAGATCCGCCGCGATGAGGCCGGAACGCCGCGCATTGTCGGCTATGTGGTCGCCTCCGGCGACCAGGAGCCCGACCGGCAGGCGCTGCGCGCATTCGCCGCCGACCGGCTGCCCGGATACATGGTGCCCACCGCCCTCGTGGTGCTGGCGGATATCCCGCTCTCGCCCAGTGGCAAGCTCGATCGCCGGGCGCTGCCGGAACCGCAGTGGGAGGTGGCGGCCGGGCGTGCGCCCGGCACGCCCAGTGAGATTCTGGTGGCGAACGCCATGGCCGAGGTGGTCGGCCGCGACGAGGTCTGCGCCGATCACGATTTCTTCGAGCTGGGCGGCACCTCGCTCTCGGCGACCCGATTGGTGGCGCAGCTGGCCGCCACCACCGGTCGCCAGCTCGGCGTGCGCGCCGTCTTCGAACACCCGACCCCCGAGCAGCTGGCGCGGGTCGTGGACGAGCTGCTGGCACAGGACGATCCGGGTCTGCCGCAACTCACCCGCGGCCGCCGACCGGCCCGGGTTCCGCTCTCCCCGGCACAGCAGCGACTGTGGTTCCTGAACCGTTTCGACACCGATTCGGGCGCCTACAACATCCCGGTGGCCCTGCGCCTGCGCGGTTCGCTCGATGCGGCGGCGCTGGCGGCGGCCCTGCGGGATGTGGTGGAGCGGCACGAGGCGCTGCGCACCCTGTTCCCACAGGACGCGGACGGCCCGCACCAGGTGATCGTGCCGGTTGCCGCCGAATTCACGCTGCCTGTCGTCGACGTGGCCGCGGAGGATATCGCGGCACGGCTGTGTGCCTTGGCCACCAGGGGATTCGATCTGGCGACGGCGCTGCCGTTGCGCGCGGAGTTGCTGCGCGCCGGTGAACACGATCATGTGCTCGCGGTCGTCGTGCACCACATTGCCGCCGACGGCGGTTCCGTCGCTCCGCTGGCCTCGGATCTGGCGGCCGCGTATGCCGCACGGCGACAGGGCGCCGCGCCCGCATGGGCCGAATTGCCGGTGCAGTACGCCGATTACAGCGTCTGGCAGCGTGAGCTGCTGGGCGACGAGGCGGACTCCGCGAGTGTGGCCGCGCAGCAGCTGCGGTACTGGACCGAACGCCTGCAGGGGCAGTCGGACAGTCTGGAACTGCCTGCCGACCGGCCGCGCCCCACGGTCCGATCACAGCACGGCGCTTCGGTATTCACCCGTCTGGACGGTTCGTCGCATGCCGCGCTCTCCCGGCTCGCCCGCGACCATGACGCCAGCCTGTTCATGGTGCTGCACGCCGTGCTGGCGGTTCTGCTTGCCCGGATCACGGGCACCGCGGACGTGACGGTGGGCACCCCGATCTCCGGCCGGGCCGATGCGCGCCTGCACCCGCTGATCGGTATGTTCGCCGGCACGCTGGTGCTGCGCACCGAGATCGATCGTGCCGGTTCCTTCTCCGGCCTGCTGGCCCAGGTGCGCGATCACGATCTGAATGCGTTCGCGCACGCCGATATTCCGTTCGAGCGACTGGTGGAGGCCCTCGATCCGGTGCGCACCACCGCGCATCACCCGCTGTTCCAGGTCATGCTGTCGGTGCACGACGCGCTGCCGGCGCTGCCTCGTCTCGATGACGTCGAGGTGGCGATCGAGGAGATCGCACTCGAGATCGCCAAATTCGATCTGCAGTTCACCTTCACCGAATCGCATACCGCACAGGGTGATCCGGACGGCATCGATATCTGCGTGACCTACGCGACCGATATGTTCGAGGCCGAAACCGCCGAGCGCATCGGCGCCCGCTTCGTCCGGCTGCTGTCCGGAGTCAGCGGCCGTCCGCACACCGCGGTCGGCGATATCGACCTGCTGTCGGTCCCGGAGCGCTCCGAGCTCGCGCCCGCGCGTGGTGTGAACGGACCGGTACCGGCGACCCTGGCGGAGGTGTTCAATGCCGCCGCGGCGACGCGCGATGCCATTGCGGTGGTATCGGAGTCGGGCACGCTGACCTACGGCGAACTCGACGAGCGCTCGAACCGGGTGGCGCGGGCCTTGCTCGCGCACGGCGTCGGACCCGGCGATATCGTCGCGCTCGGCCTGCCCCGCTCGCCGGAGTCGGTGCTCGCCACGGTGGCGGTCACCAAGACCGGCGCCACCTTCGTCCCCGTCGATGTGCGCTATCCGGCCGAGCGGATCGCGCATATGCTCACCGATTCCGGTGCGCGACTGGGCATTACAACGGCCGCTCACTCCGGCGCGCTGCCCGAGGCCCTGAACTGGCTCACGCTGGCGGAACTGGAGCAGACCGAATCGGCCGCACCGATCAGCGATTCCGATCGGCTGCGCTGGCTGGGGATCGACGACCTCGCCTACATCATCTACACCTCCGGTTCCACCGGTGTGCCCAAGGGCGTGGCGGTCACCCATCGCGGTATGGCCGGGTTCGCGGTCGAACAGCGCACCCGCTACGCCATGGACTCCGATTCGCGCCCACTGCATTTCGCCTCGCCGAGCTTCGACGCCTCGATCCTGGAACTGCTGCTGGCCTGGTGCTCGGGCGGCGCCCTGGTTCTCGCCTCGCCCGAGGTGTACGGCGGTGACGACCTGGCCGCGCTGCTGGACCGGGAGCGGGTGACACACGCCTTCATCACCCCGGCGGCGCTGGCGAGCATCGATATCACCCGCTGGCCCCTGCCCGCGCTGCAGCACCTGTCGGTGGGCGGTGAAGCGGTGGGTGCGGATCTGGTGGCCCGCTGGGCCCCGGACCGGCACCTGTACATCGGCTACGGGCCGACCGAAACCACCATTATGAGCGCCATTTCGAACCCGCTGGCGGCCGATGACGCGGTGGTGCTCGGCCGTCCGATTCGCGGCACCGGGATGGTCGTGCTCGATGAGCGACTGCGCCCGGTGCCGCCGGGTGTGGCCGGTGATCTCTACATCGGCGGCGACGGTCTGGCACGCGGGTATCACCGGCGGCCCGGTCTGACCGCCGGCCGCTTCGTCTCGAATCCGTTCGCGACCCTGCCGGGCGCGCGGATGTACCGCACCGGTGATGTGGTGCGCTGGACGCAGTCCGGGGAGCTGGACTTCGTCGGCCGCAGTGATGATCAGGTGAAGATCCGCGGCTTCCGGATCGAGCTCGGCGAGATCAGCGCCGTGGTGGTCGACGCCGAATCGATTCGCTTCGCCCACACCGAGATCCGTGATGATGCCGCGGGTCGCCCGGCCATCGTCTGCTATGTCGTCCCGGAGGACGGGCACACGGTGGATGCCGCGCAGCTGCGCGATATCGCGGCCGAGCGCCTGCCCGCGCACATGGTCCCCGCCATGTTCGTGCCACTGGTCTCGATTCCGTTGTCGCCCACCGGAAAACTCGATCGCCGCGCCCTGCCGGAACCGGCCTGGGCGACGGTCGAAGGCGGACGGGCCCCGCGCACGCCCAATGAGAAGCTGGTGGCACAGGTCATGGCCGAGGTCCTCGGTCACGACCAGGTCTGCGCCGATCACGGATTCTTCGAACTGGGCGGCAATTCGCTCTCCGCGACGCAGCTGGTCGCGCGTATCACTGCCGCCTCCGGACAGCGGCTGGCGGTGCGCGCGGTCTTCGAACATCCGACACCCGCCGGACTGGCGCTGCTGCTCGATGATTCGATGGGCGAGGCGTCCGCCGGGCGTCCGGTTCTGATGGCGGGTCAGCGACCCGAACGGGTGCCGCTGTCGCTGGCACAGCAGCGACTGTGGTTCCTGAGCCGTTTCGATCCGGGTTCGGCGGCCTACAACATTCCGGTGGGCCTGCGCCTGACCGGCCGCCTGGACGCGGCGGCGCTGCAGCAGGCCGTGTCGGATGTGGTTGCGCGCCACGAGGTGCTGCGCACGGTGTTCCCCGAGGACGGGCAGGGTCCGCATCAGGTGGTGGTGCCGGAGGCGGCGGCGGTGGTGCCGTTCGTGCGCATCGTCTCCAGCCCGAGCACGGTGATCACCGATGCGTTCGAGCTGGCGCAGGCGGGATTCGACCTCGCGGCCGAGATCCCGATCCGCGCGGCCCTGCTGCGCGTCGGCCCGGACGAGCACGTCCTCGTCGTGGTGATCCATCACATCGCCGCCGACGGCTGGTCGCTCACGCCGCTGGCCGGAAATCTGGTGGCGGCCTACGAGGCGCGCTGCTCCGGCGCCGCGCCCGCATGGCCGGCGCTGCCGGTGCAGTACGCGGATTTCAGTGTGTGGCAACGGGAACTGCTCGGCAGCGAGGACGATCCGGAGAGTCTGACCACGCGGCAGCTGCAGTACTGGACCGAGCGCCTGGCGGATCTGCCGGAATGCCTGGAACTGCCCGTCGATCGGCCCCGGCCGGTGGTGGCCTCCCATCGCGGCGCCTCGACCTCGGTGCGCATCGACGCGGAACTGCATGCCCGCCTGGCGCATTCGGCGCAGTCGAACGACGTCAGCGTCTTCATGGTGCTGCACGCGGTACTGGCGGTGCTCATCGCCCGCACCAGCGGCAGCGGCGATATCGCCATCGGCACCGCGGTCGCCGGGCGCGGCGACGCGGCGCTCGACGATCTCATCGGCATGTTCGTCGGAACCCTGGTGCTGCGCACCAGGATCGACGGTGCGGCCAGTTTCGCGCAGGTGCTGGCCTCGGTGCGCGATACCGATCTCGATGCCTTCGCGCACGCCGATCTGCCGTTCGAGCGACTGGTCGAGGTGCTCAATCCGGTGCGCTCGACCGCACATCACCCGCTGTTCCAGGTGAGTCTGTCGCTCACCAATATGGGTGTGCCCACGGTGCGCCTGCCGGACGTCGCGGTGACCGGCTTCCCGGTCGATCCGGGCCTGGCCAAGTGCGATCTGCAATTCACCTTCACCGAAGCCTTTACCGCGCACGGTGATCCGGACGGCATCGAGATGTCGCTGTCCTATGCCACCGATCTGTTCGATACCGCCACCGCGGACCGGATGAGCCGCCGGTTCGTCCGGCTGCTGGCGGCGGTGCTGGCCCGGCCGGAGGTCGCGGTCGGTGACGCGGATGTGCTGTCCGCGTGGGAGCGTTCGGTGCTGGCTCCGGCGCACGGGGCCCGGGCCGCGGAGCCCATCACGCTGCCCGAACTGTTCGATCGGGCAGTGCGAGCCGATCATCCCGCCCTCGTCACGGCGGAGCGGACGCTGACCTACGGTGAGCTCGACGCCTGGACGAATCGCCTGGCGCGCACGCTGATCACGCGTGGTGTCGGACCCGGCGATGTGGTCGCACTGGGCCTGGCTCGGTCGCTGGAATCGGTGGCGGGTTCGCTGGCCATCGCCAAGACCGGCGCGGCGTTCCTGCCCGTCGATGTGCGTCATCCGATGGACCGGATCCGGCATATGCTCACCGATTCGGCGGTGCGTTTCGGACTCACCTGCACCACCGACCGCGCCGCGCTTCCCGGCGATCTCGGCATCGAGTGGATGCTGGTCGACGAGGCCGCGGAAATGTCCGCCGCACCGTTGGACGCCGGTGAGCTGCGGCGCGCGCCGCGCATCGACGATATCGCCTATCTGATCTACACCTCCGGATCCACCGGTCTGCCCAAGGGTGTGGCCGTCACCCATCGCGGTGTGTTCAACTGCGCCGAGGTGCAACGGGTCCGGTTCGATGTCGAGCCGTCCGCGCGGACACTGCATCTGGCCTCACCGAGCTTCGATGTGGCGGTGCTCGAATTGCTGCTGGCCTGGTCCGCGGGCACCACCATGGTGATCGTCCCGATCGACGTCTACGGCGGCGATCCGCTGGCGGAATTGATCGAGGCGAACGCGGTCACCCACGTCGTCATCACTCCCGCCGCGCTGGCCAGCATCGATGCGGACCGCTGGCCGCTGCCGCGCCTGCACACGCTGATCGTCGGCGGTGAGGCGTTCGACCGGGAACTGGTGGAGCAGTGGGGCCGTGGCCGCGATATGTCGAACGGGTACGGCCCGTCCGAGGCGACCATTGCCACCACCTTCTCCGAGCCCATGCATCCGGAGCGGCCGATCGTGCTCGGGCGCCCGATGCGCGGTGTGAGCACGGTGGTGCTGGACGCGCGGCTGTGCCCGGTGCCGCCGGGTGTGGTGGGCGAACTCTATGTCGGCGGAATCGGCCTGGCGCAGGGCTACCACCGGCGTCCGGAGCTGACGTCGGAACGGTTCGTGGCCAATCCGTTCGGCGGTAAGGGCGAGCGGATGTACCGCACCGGGGATCTGGTGCGGTGGAACGCCGAGGGTGAGCTGGTCTTCGCGGGCCGTGCCGACGACCAGGTCAAGGTGCGCGGTTTCCGTATCGAACTGGGCGAGATCTCCGCTGTGGTCGCGGGGTGCGCGGGAGTTCGGTTCGCGCACACCGAGGTTCGCAAGGACGACGGCGGCCGGGCGCATATCGTCTGCTACGTCGTCGCGCTGGAGGGCGGCGATCTGCAGGCGCGCGAACTGCACGACCTTGCCGCCCAGCAGCTTCCGGCGCATATGGTGCCGTCGGCCTTCCTGATGCTGGACTCGATCCCGCTCTCGCCCAACGGGAAACTGGATCGCCGTGCGCTGCCGGAACCGGATTGGACCGTCAGCGATACCGGTCGTGCCCCGCGCACGCCCGGCGAGGTACTGGTGGCCAAGGCCATGGCCGAGGTGGTCGGCCACGACAGCGTCTGCGCGGACCACAGTTTCTTCGATCTCGGTGGCAACTCGCTGTCGGCAACCCAGCTGGTGGCGCGGATCGCCGCCGCTTCCGGCTGCCGGCTGGAGGTGCGGGCGGTATTCGAGCACCCGACGCCGGAGAAGCTCGGCGCCATGCTCGATCGGATGCTGTCCGCCGGCGGCGGGGACCGGCCCGCGCTGGTGTCCCGCCCCCGGCCCGCACGCATTCCGCTGTCTCCGGCGCAGCAGCGGCTCTGGCTGCTGAATCGGTTCGATACCGCCTCGGGTGCGTACAACATCCCGCTGGTGCTGCGGCTGCGCGGCGCACTGGATGTCGAGGCGCTGCGGCGGGCGGTCGCGGACGTGGTGGCACGCCACGAGGTGCTGCACACGGTGTTCCCGGCGGATGCGGAGGGGCCGCACCAGGTGGTGCTGCCCGTCGCCGATCCGGCGCTCGACGTACCGCTGCACGAGCTCGCCGCCGCCGCGGCGCCGGAGTTCATCCGGTCGTTCATCACGGCGGGATTCGATGTGACACAGCAGCTTCCGGTGCGTGCCGCACTGCTGCAGCTCGCGGCGGACGAGCACCTGCTGGTGCTCGTCATGCACCACATCGTCGCCGACGGCGCCTCGGCGGGACCGCTCGCGGCGGATCTGGCCGCGGCCTATGCGGCGCGGCGGGCGCAGCGGGAACCCGAATGGTTCGCGCTGCCGGTGCAATACGCCGATTTCAGTCTGTGGCAGCACGCGGTGCTCGGCAGTGAGGACGATCCCGAGAGCCCGGCCGCGCGTCAGCTCGAGTACTGGACGAGCAAGCTGGCCGGGACGCCGGACTGCCTCACACTGCCCATGGATCGGCCGCGCCCCGCGGTCCCGTCCCAGCGTGGTGCGTCGGTGTTCGCTCGTATCGACGCCGAATTGCACGACGAGCTCACCGAATTGGCGCGCTGGCACGGTGTGAGTGTGTTCATGGTGCTGCACGCGGTGCTGGCGGTCCTGCTGGGCCGGCTCGGCAGCACCGACGACGTGGTGGTGGGCACGCCGATCGGCGGCCGGGTGGATCCGCAGCTTGATCTGCTGGTCGGCATGTTCGTCGGCACGCTGGTGCTGCGGACGTCCGTCGCTCCCGGCGATACCTTCGCGGAACTGCTCGACACCGTGCGGGAAACGGATCTGGATGCGTTCGCGCACGCCGATATTCCGTTCGAGCGGCTGGTGGAGGCGCTGGATCCGGCCCGCTCGGCCGCGCATCATCCGCTGTTCCAGGTCATGCTCTCGGTGCACAATGTGGTGCCGGGCCTGCCGCAGCTGGCCGAGGTGACCGCGATCGCCGAGGACGCGGCGTTCGAGGTGGCCAAGTTCGATCTGCAGTTCACGCTCACCGAATCGCAGACCGCGCACGGCGCTCCGGACGGTATCGATCTGTGTGTCACCTATGCCACCGATCTGTTCGATGCCGCCAGCGCGGAAGTGCTGTGCCACCGGTTCGTCCGGTTGCTCACCGCCGCGATCGGTGATCCCGCCACCGCGGTGGGGGATCTGGACCTGCTGGATGCGCAGGAGATGCGCACGCTGGCTCCGGTCCGGGGATCCGCATCGGTCACCACCGCCACCTTCCCGGAGGTATTCGCCGCCGCCGTCGCCCGGGCGCCGGGCACGGTCGCGGTGTGCGACCGGGAGATTCAGATGAGCTACGACCAGCTGGATCGATCCACCAACCGGCTGGCGCGAGCGCTGCTGGCGCGCGGGGTCGGACCGGAATCGTATGTGGCGCTCGGTATTCCGCGCTCGGTCGAATCGGTGCGGGCCATGTTCGCGGTGCTCAAGACCGGAGCGGCGTTCGTGCCCGTCGATCCGTCCTATCCCGCGCAGCGCAAGGAGCACATGGTCAGCGATTCGCGGGCGCGCATCGGGCTGACGGTCTCCCGGTGCCGCGGGGATGTGCCCGTGGGGCCGCAGTGGCTGGTGCTCGACGATCCGGCCTTCGCTGCGGAGACCCGGTTCTATTCGGGCGCACCGCTTTCCGATGCCGAGCTCGTTCGCGCACCGCGGCTGGGCAATCCCGCGTACCTGATCTACACCTCGGGATCCACCGGTGTGCCCAAGGGTGTTGTCGTCACCCATGCCGGTCTGGCCAACTTCGCCGCGGAGCTCGCGCATCGCGGCGGGGTCACCACGCGGTCGCGGGTATTGCATTTCGCGTCACCGAGTTTCGACGCCGCGATCCTGGAGATCCTGCTGGCTCTGGGCAGTGCCGCGACTCTGGTGCTGGCCGATACCGGGATCTTCGGCGGCGGCGAACTGCGGGACCTGTTGCGCGCGGAGCGGATCACGCACGCGTTCGTGACGCCGGCGGCGCTGGCCACCGTCGAACCCGCGGGGCTCGGGGAACTCGAAATGATCATGGTCGGCGGTGACCGCACCGGCGGTGAGCTGGTGCAGCGCTGGGTCGGTGCCGATGTACCGGGTCGCACCATGCTCAATGCGTACGGTCCGTCCGAGATCACGGTCGCCGCGAGCATCAGCGCGGGATTGCGGCCGGGCGTGCCCGTCACCATCGGCGGAGCGCTGCGCGGCTTTGCGCTGATGGTGCTCGACGGGCGGCTGCGTCCGGTGCCGGCAGGTGTGCCGGGAGAGCTGTATATCGCCGGAATCGCCCTGGCGCGTGGCTATCACCGCCGTCCCGCGCTGACCGCCGAGCGGTTCATCGCGAGTCCGTTCGGGGCGCCCGGTGACCGCATGTACCGCACGGGTGATCTGGTGCGCTGGGTGATGTCGAGTGGCCGGCAAGAGCTGGAGTACCTCGGCCGCAGCGATGATCAGGTGAAGATCCGCGGGTTCCGCATCGAGTTCGGCGAGATCAATGCCGCGCTCTCGGACCGCGCCGAGGTGAGCGCGGCGACGACCATCGGATACGAGATGGCCAGCGGTGCACTGATTCTCGCCGCCTACGTCGTGCCGGCGTCCGGCGCCACGGTGAACGTCGAGGAGCTGCGGCGGTACGTGGCCGGTCGTGTGCCGGGATACATGGTGCCGCAGTCGATTACGGTCCTGGAATCCCTGCCGCTGACACCGGCCGGGAAGCTGGATCGCACGGCGCTGCCCGAGCCGGAGCTGCTCGCGGCGGCGACCTTCCGTGCGCCCGGCACGCCCGTCGAGGTGCTGGTGTGCGCCGCCTTCGCCGAGGTGCTCGGTCTGGACTCGGTGGGCGCGGACGATAATTTCTTCGAGCTGGGCGGCACCTCGCTGCTGGCCACGCGACTGGTCGCGGTGATCCGGGATCAGCACGGGGCCGATGTGCCGATGCAGGCGCTGTTCCTGGATCCCACACCGTCCGGTATCGCCGGTCGGATCGAGGCGCCGTCCGACGGTGATGACGATGCGGTCGAGGCGGCACTGAGTCCGCTGCTGCCGATTCGGCCGAACGGCACGCTGCCACCGCTGTTCTGCGTGCACTCGGTCAGTGGTGTGGCCTGGAGCTACACCGGACTGCTGCCGCACCTGGAACCGGAGCGGCCGATCTACGGTTTGCAGCTGCCGCACCTGACCGAGGACAACTGCGGTCTGGACACGGTCGAGCAGCTGGCGCAGCGGTACATCCGCGAGATGCGGACCGTGCAGCCGCACGGGCCGTATCACCTGCTGGGCTGGTCGCTGGGCGGGTTGATCGCCTATGACATCGCGACCAGGCTGGAAGCGGCGGGGGAGCAGGTCCAGATGCTGGCCATGCTGGACAGCCGCATCCTCGCCGACGAACCGGAGATCGCGGACGCCAGTGCCGGTGAACTGCTGGCGGCGCTGCTGGGTGATTCGAGCCTGGCGGCGGAGAACGTCTCCGCCGAGCGTGCGGCGGAATTGCTGCACGAGCACCAGGGACCGTTCGGTGCGCTGGGGGCCGCCCATATGGAGCGGCTGTACACCGGTTACCTGGCCGGTACCAGCATGGGCTACCGGTTCCGTCCGCGCCGTTACGACGGTGATCTGGTGTATTTCACTGCCACAGAGCCGGATTCACCGGCACCCGCGGGCGGGCAGGCTCCGCCGACACCCGGTGCGGGCCCCTGGCGCGGGGTGGTCCGCGGCGAGATCACCGAGCACTTCGTCGGCTGCTCGCACGTCGATATGGGTTCACCGCGGGCGCTGGACGAAATCGGTCCGATGCTGCGGCAGCACCTCAGCGAAGGTGAATGCCGGACAGGGTTTTCCGTTCAGGCCGCCGCCGACCGGCGCTGGTCGTCATCGAGTACGAATACCGGAACAGGAAGGGACATCGAATGAGCGACACCAACCCGTTCGACAACGAGGAGGGCCGATTCGCGGTGCTCGTCAATGCCGAGGGGCAGCATTCGCTGTGGCCGGATTTCGCGGCGGTGCCCGACGGCTGGCAGCTGGTCCACGAGGGTAGCCGCAAGGAATGCCTCGACTACGTGGAGCAGCACTGGACCGATATGCGTCCCCACAGCCTGGTCGCCGCCATGGCAGCGGACGCTCAGTCCTGAGGAAGGCCCGCGTTCGGTCCTGAAGAAGTGCTGTGAACCAGGCCCCGGCAGTCCGGGGCCTGGTTCGGTCGGATTACGGAAACGATATGGGGACAATGACATTGAGGCGATGCTCGAGCGCCGCGGCGCTCCTGCTGGCAGTGACGGCAGTGGGTCCGCTGGGCTGTTCTCCCGAACAACTCACCAGCGGCGCCGACCCGATCGGCCTAGCCGCCCCAGCTCCGCTTCCGGCCGCACCGCAGCACATCGAACGGCCCGCCGAACTGACCGGTCCCGGATGTGATTCCGCCGCCTCGTACCCGGACAATCCGATGCTGGAGGCGGTCATGCTGTCCGCCGCGAAGGATGCCGGACTGCGGGCGCAAGCGCCGGGTTCGACTGCGCCGCAGCGGTTCACCGTCTTCGTGCCGGAGGAATCCGCCCTCGACAATCTCGACGAGAAGACCGTTCATCGCATGCGCAGCGACGCCTCGGAGCTGCTGAAAATTATTGCGCACCATCTGGTTCCGGTCGATCTTCCGCCGGATCGGATAGGCGGGCGGTATCTGGCGGCCGACGGAGGAGAGGTCACCGTGACCCGATCGGCCGACGGCATCGATGTGGACGATGCGAAGGTGATCTGTGGCGGCTTCCGCACCGCCACGGCCACCGTCTATCTGATCGACCGGGTGCTCACGCGCACCTCGGTGTGACGGTGCGCGCGGTGTGAGTCAGCGCGGGCTGAGCCGGACCACCGGGTACTGGCGCTCGGACTTGCTCTGGTACTTGGCGATACGAGGCTGGGCGGCGGCGATGCGCTGCCACGCCTCGTAGCGCTCGGCGCCCTGCAGCTGTTGCGGGACAACAGGTTCGGCTTCGCGACCCGGGAGTTCGATCTCGACCTGATCGGGGTGCGCCAGCATATTGGCGTACCAGCCCGGATTCCGGCTGCCGCCGCCCGATCCGATGAGCAGCCGTGCGTTCTCACCGTCGGCGAACCACGCCAGCGGTGACTGCCGCGGCTGCCCGCTCCGGCGGCCCACCGTATGGAGAATCAGCACATCCATGCCCATGAAGGTGCCGTGACCGTTCCGGATCTTCCGATTCATCCGGCCGTTCATCTTCTGCTGCATCCATCGGGAGAATGCTCCCGGCGTTCCGGCCGGGCGCTTGCCCGCCTGCTTTTCCTGTGCCATTTCTACCTCCGTTTACTCGGCGGACGTTTTCTCAGCGGACCTGTTGAATGCGCACCATATTTCCCGCCGGATCCCGGAACGCGCAGTCCCGGACCCCGTACGGCTGATCGGTCGGCTCCTGCACCACCTCGGCATCGGTGGCCTGTACCCGCTCGAAGGTGCCATCGAGATCCTCGGTCGCCAGCAGCAGGCTGGCATAGGTCCCCTTGGCCATCATCTCGACAATGGTGCGCCGCTCCTCCTCGGTGATACCGGGATCGGCAGCCGGAGGATGCAGAACAATGGAGGTTCCGGGCTGACTGACCGGCCCCACCGTCAACCATCGGAGCCCGTTGTAGCCGACATCCTTGCGAAGTTCGAAACCCAGGGCATCGCGATAGAAAGCCAGCGCTGCCTCCGCGTCATCATGCGGCAGAAAGCTCGAATGAATGGTGATATCCATTCCCGAAACGCTAATCTCGCCCCACCACCGGGGGCTTCTCGATTCCTGATCGGTTCCCGTGTCCGGGCGTGCTCGCGCCGCCCTAGACCACAGTGGGCGCAGGCCTCGAGATCACCGGATTCGCCGGTGAATGCCGCTAGGCTCGCCTGGTGCGGGTTGCCGGGAGTATGCGGAGCGACATGCTGAGACTCGGACGCCGAGTCATCGGCCTGGACTCCGCCGCCGCGCACTACGTCGCCGCGCTGCACAGCACCGAGCAGGAGGTTCCGGGGCTCGACCGCCGGGAAGTCCTGCAGTTCAGGCGGATCCAGTTGCTCGGCGCGACCGGCACGGTGGTGATGGCGGTCAGCGCGCTCGGCGTGGGCGCACAGCCGGTGCATCAGAATCCGGTATCGGGTGTCCCGGTCTTCGGACTGTTCGCGCGGCTCCCGACGTCCATGCTGGCAATGTGCATGATCGGCGTGGTCGCGGTGGTGGCGGCGTGGTTGTTGATGGGCCGCTTCGCCATCGGTAGCGTCGGCGGGGCGCCCTCGCACCGGATCACTCGTTCCCAGCTCGACCGGACGCTGCTGCTCTGGGTGACTCCGCTCATCGTCGCGCCGCCGATGTTCTCCAATGACGTGTATTCGTATCTGGCGCAGAGCGAAATCACCAGGCGCGGTATGGATCCCTATGTGGTGGGCCCGGCCACCGGACTCGGCCTGAGCAATGTGCTGACCAATAATGTGCCCAATATCTGGCGGGAGACACCCGCGCCGTACGGTCCGCTGTTCCTCTGGATCGGGCGCGGTATCGCCGAAATCACCGGGGACAACATCATTTTCGGCGTCTGGTCCCATCGGCTGCTCGAACTCGGCGGGATGGCATTGATCGTCTGGGCTCTGCCGCGACTGGCGCGTCGCTGCGGGGTCGCCCCGGTGAGCGCGCTGTGGCTCGGCGCGGCCAATCCGCTGGTGCTGTTCCACCTGGTCGCCGGGGCGCACAACGACACGCTGATGCTGGGGCTCATGCTGTTCGGGCTGGAATTCTGCCTGCGTGCGCTCGCCGGCGGCCCCGAGGCGGAACCGGGAGCGCCGCCAGGGTTGGACGGCCGGGCGTGGGCGCTGATGGTTCTCGGCGCGGTGCTCATCACCCTCGCGGCATTGGTCAAACTTCCCGCGATCGTCGCGCTCGCCTTCGTTGGTATGGCACTTGCCCGGCGGCGGGGCAGCACATTCGGTTCCCTGGTGGTCGCCGCGGCGGTCCTCGGTGTAATCGCCGGGGCGACAATGCTGCTCATCAGCTGGAGCAGCGGGCTCGGCTTCGGCTGGATCTACACGCTGTCCACCAATACGGCCGTCAACAGCTGGATGTCGCTGCCGACGGCGCTCGGCATCGCCACCGGATTCGGCGGCGTCCTGCTCGGATTGGGTGACCATACGAACGCGCTGCTGAGCATCACCCGCCCGATCGCCCAGGTGGTCGCCGCATACATCAGCCTGCGCATGCTGGTCGCCACCTGGACCGGTCGCCTGCACCTGATCGGTGCCCTGGGGCTGTCCCTGGGCGCCATCGTCCTGCTCTCCGCGGTGGTGCAGCCCTGGTACCTGCTCTGGGCGATCGTGCCCTTGGCGGCCTGGGCCACGACCCCGGCGTTCCGTGTTCCGGCAGTGGCGTTCTCGGTGGTCGTCGGAGTATTGCAGATGCCGCGCGGCGCCGACTTCGCCGTCGTGCAGATCGTCGAAGCCGCCCTTGCCGCAGTGGTCGTCTCGGCGATATTCATTGCCATGACACGCAATACGCTGCCCTGGCGAAACCCCTCGCCGGAGGGGTCGTAGCACAGGGCTTCCGCGTGGTTGTCACCCGATATGGACCACTCGTGCCCAAGTCGGCGGTGCGGGAACATAATTCGGTTCATCGTCATGTTGGGTGTGCTCCCGGCGGAACAGACCCACCACCGTCCGGCAGGACGGCCTAGCGGCCGGCCACGGCGTCTGACCGTCGGTCAGCACCACGATCACATCCGGACGTGCCTGTGCGCGTAGCGCTTTGGCGAACCCGGTCCGCAGGTCGGTGCCCCCGCCGCCGATCAGCGGTATGCCCTCCGCACGGCACAGCGGGTCCGTGATCCGGGCCGCGGCATCACACGAGAGCACCGTGACCAGATCGCGGCGACCGCCCACGGCCCGGGTGACAGCGGCCGTTTCGAGCAGCGCGCTGCCCAATTCGACATCGCTGACCGATCCCGAGGTGTCGATGACCACGCTGACCCGCGGTGGTGTGCGCCGCAGGCTCGGCAGCACGATGCCGGGCAGCGCGGCCGAGCGCCGAGCGGGCCGCCCGTAGGTGTAGTCCGCGCCGGCGCCGGAGGCCGAAGCCGCCGCGCGGATGGCCGCGCCGAGCAGATCTCGCCATGGTTGCGGTGGGTGCATCGCCTCCTGCGCCCAGCGCCGCCAGCCCTGGGGCGTGGTGCCCGGATCGCCGATAATGCCCTGCGCCACACGGAATCGGACCGCCTCGCGTTCCTGTTCGCTGAGCCCGTCCGCACCGTCCGGCCCGAGTTCCCACTCGCGATCCGAGCCGTCGGCGCCGCTGCCGCAGTCGAGCCACGCCAGCTCTTGCGTATGCCGACCGAGGCGGAACTGATGCAGGTAGTCCTCCATGAGCTCACCGGCCGCCAATCCGAGGGTCGCCGGCATGATCGCACCCTCGGGCCGGACCAGCCCGTGACCGAACGCATCGTCGTTGATCTCGGCGTCCGCGGCGATATTCATCCGCAGTCGTTCGGCCGGGCCACTCAGGTTGTGGCGCTGTGCGAATCGGTCACTGCGCCCGTGATGGTCCCGCAGCAGATGTGAGACCTCGTGCACCAGTACCGAAGCCAGCTCCTCCACCGGTGTGTAGTCCACGAACGCGGGCGATACATAGCACCGCCAATACCGGTCCACGCCCATGGTCGGCGCCCGGGGTGACTCGACTATGTGCAGTGCGAACAGGGCGGTCGACAGGTAGGGGCGGGCCCGCACCGCCAGTAGGCGGGCGGCATAGAGCTTGTCGAGATCCAGGCGTCCGGCGGCGGCTGTCATCGGCCCGCCTGCGCGGCGACACGGGCCGCGGCGCGATTCGCGCCCTGGGATACCGACACCATTCCGGTGAGTTGTTCGATGGATGCCGGTACGTCCCAATCGTCTTGGCGCAGGGTGGCGAGGGTGGTCGCGGGGACGACGACCAGATCCGGCGCACCGGTCTGCACGGCCTTCACCAGCAATGTCCAGGCCGCGTCCCAGCGGGATTTCTCCGGGCGTTTGCGGACCGCCGCCACCACACCGTCGAGCACCGCCTGGCGCAGATCCCCGCGTTCGGGCAGTTCGGCCGCGGCCGGATCGGCGAGCAGCAGCTCGGGGTCGGGGAGATCCATCCGGTCGATGGCGCTCAGGAGTTCGAAGCCGGGGCCGTCTCCGACGGTGCCCCGGACCAGCAGCGACAGCACATCCCGGCTCGAATCGGCCGCGGTGGCGAAGGCGATCAGCCGCAGGGTCATATCCCAGCTGCGCGGTGAGGGCCAGGCGCCGCCGCGGCGGGTCTCGCTGGTGGGCAGCTGATGTACGAGTTTGGGGCGTGCCGCGAGCAGCCCGCATACCGCGCGCCGGGCGAAAAGTACTGCCTCCGGGAGCTTTTCGGGATCGAGTGCGGGCAACATCGCGCGTGGCCAGGTTCCGCCGAGGCCACGGACGACCACGTCATGATCGTGGGTCCATTGCAGGTGCACAAAACGGTTGGCCAGCGGCGGGCTCAACTCCCAGCCGTCGGCCGCCGAGGAGCGCGGGTTGGCGGCGGCGACGATGCGGACACCGGCGGGCAGTTGGAGCGCGCCTATGCGCCGCTCCAGCACCAGGCGCAGGAGAGCGGCCTGCACGGCCGGCGGCGCGGTGGAGAGTTCGTCCAGGAACAGCAATCCCCGGCCGGCCCGCACCAGGCGTACGGCCCACTCCGGCGGAGCCATCGGGACGCCCTGGGTCGCCGGATCGTCGCCGAGGATGGGCAGGCCCGAAAAGTCCGAGGGCTCATGCACACTCGCGATAACGGTGGTCAGGGGGAGTTGCAGGGACTCCGCGAGCTGGGTCAGGGCCGCGGTCTTGCCGATTCCCGGTTCGCCCCACAGGAGCACCGGGAGATCGGCGGCCACGGCCAGTGTCAGGGCTTCGAGTTGGCTATCCGCGCGGGGCTCGGTGGTCACCGTGCCCAGCAGGGTGAGCAGTTCGCCGGCGATGTCGAGTTGGGAGGTGTGTGCTCGATCGGAGAGGGGAGCGTACGGGGCGTATGAGGGCATGCGTGAATCACCTTGGGGTTGAGTAGAAGTGAATGGGCCGCGAAAGTCGCGGGTCACCGCAAGACGGCGTGGCGCGGATGCGTGCGGTGCGGCGGGCGCGGGCGCCCGTCGCGTTCCGGGCTGGGGCTGGAGAGCCCGGATCGATACAGCCCGTAGGTGATCCGCCGCTGCGCGGCCGCCTCCAGTTCGTCGCGCAGCGCTCCGTCACGCAGTTGCGCACCCGGACCCAGGAGGCCTTCGACAACGGCAAGCGCACCGGCAATATCGCCGTGGCGCAACCGTTCTCGAACGCCGGTGAGGCAATCCGGGTGGCGATGCGCCTGATCGATCGCCTGTAAGCAGGGCAGCGGAGTGCCGGTCAACGCGACCAGCAACTCCTCCCGCCGGACTTCGGCCGGGTGGTGATCCAGTGCGGTCAGCACGCCGTTCAGCAGCCCGATTCGGTGCTGTTCGCCGCGGCACTCCACCAGGTGTGGGTGATCGGACCGGTCTGTACCGCAAGGTATTTCGGCCGGTGAGTAGCCCGGTACGAGCGCCGAGGCGACGAGCGGATGCAGCCGATCGGCCGTTATCGCACCGGCCCGGAGCAGTTCCAGGTCGGGGAGTGCCCAGGTCGCCGCGTCCGGCAGCACCGGCAGTGCGGACACGCTGCCACGCGGGTATTTCCGCACGATCCGCAGCACGGCAGGGTCGTCCCCCTGTGTATATGGCTCCACGACAACCCGTCGGCGCGCTCCCGGGCGCACCAGCAGCGGACCGGCCGGGAGCCCCTCACCGTGCAGCAGAATCTCCGCCTCGGCAGCCCATCGCTCGATCGCGCACCCCTGTTGCGCCAGCTCCTGTAGCCCGGGGTCCATGAGATCAATGGCAGCGAATTGATCTGCCCCGGAACGTATTCGAAGCTCGTCGCTTCGCCGTGCATCCCAGAGGTGCCGGTGGAGATCGAGTCGGAATCGCCGATCGGGGCGGGAGTGCGGGTGCAGTCCGGTGCCGGTCCCGGGCAGGGATTCGCCCCATAGTGCGAGGCTGATCCGCTGACCGGCATCCGCCCAGGCCGGTGCGGTCCGGGCGACAAGATGCACCGAACCCGCGCTGCCACAAGAAGTTCCGTGCCCCTCGGCGCTGTACCGAGCGAGTGTCATCGTCAGACCGGGGCGTAACAGCCCGTCAGGAGCAACCCTGGGCATCTGCCACCGCAGCAGATCCGGCGCCAGCCGACGCAGATCGGCCCGCACCCGGACCGCGAGGTCCCGCCCGTGCGTACGCACCAGCGCACCCAAATCAATATCAACATCGAAACCCGCTGCGGCACAAGCCCCGCCCCAGTCCCCGGCCGCACGCCGAGCACTCGCGGTTTCGATCATGGAAGGCGGAACAGCGAACTCGCGCACACGCCGCCAGACAGAAATCCGGGATCCGTTCCCATTCGCCATCGAAGTGAGCATCAGCACTCACCAGACACGAACGAGACCCCCAATCCTTCTTCAGAATGAGTCATCATCGTCCCGACTATAACGCCCCACCCCACCCCGAGCCAGTCGAGGGGTTGTCCGCCCTAGCCGCGGGCCGGATCACTGTCGGTGGCCTGTGCCAGCAGGTACGTTTCGGCGAGCTCGCGCAATCCGTATGAGCGGCCGGTGACGTTGTCGGTGTTCACGTTCCGATGTCTATCAGGTGGCATCCGGGTCGGCTGGATTCCGTCGCCGGGATGGGCGGCGGGAGTCGGCCGCTCGCGGACTGGGAGCGGCCGACCCTTCGGGGTTAGGCGTCGCCGGCTGCGGTTCGGATGAGGGTGGCGACTACGTCGGGGCGGGAGACGTAGATGGCGTGGCTGCCGGGGGTGTCTACGACGGTGGCGCCGATGCGTTCGGCCATGGAGGCCTGGGCTGCGGGCGGGATCATTTTGTCTTCGGTGACGTGCAGGTACCAGCTGGGCTTGAGGCGCCAGGCGGGTTCGCTGATGGGGCCGCCGAGTGCTTCGAGGCCCCAGGGGACCTGGGAGTCGGCGAGGAATGCGGCGTCCTGGTCGGAGAGGTCTCCGGCGAAGGACTCGTGGAACTTCGCGCGGTCGAGGAAGAGGTAGCCCTGCTGGGGGGCGAGGATCGGGGGCTGGGGGCCGTCCTGGGGGAAGCCTGCGATGAGCGAATTGACCGATTCGCCTTTGTCGGGGGCGAAGGCGGTGATGTAGACGAGGGCGGTGACCTTGTCGTGTGTGCCTGCCTCGCTGATGACCGCGCCGCCGTAGGAATGCCCGACGAGCACGGCTTCGCCCTCGATATCGTCGAGGAT
This sequence comes from Nocardia sp. NBC_01327, assembly GCF_035958815.1. Classification (NCBI taxonomy): domain Bacteria; kingdom Bacillati; phylum Actinomycetota; class Actinomycetes; order Mycobacteriales; family Nocardiaceae; genus Nocardia; species Nocardia sp. NBC_01327. The sequence continues at coordinate 4,292,755 of NZ_CP108383.1, forward strand.
CTGGCGGGTCGCCGCGGCATCGTCGGCGAGCGACTTGGTCGCATTCTGTACGACGCGCACGCGGTATCCATCGTTGGTGAGCTCGTCATAGACTGCTCGCCATCCGGACCCGTCCACGAATCCGCCGTGAACCAGGACGACGGTCTTGCTCTTCGCACTCATTCCGAGTCTCCTCTGCACTGAATTGCCGTTCGGCACAATCGAATCTAGGTTCGTGTCGGCGCGGGAGAATCCGTCAATTGACGTAGTTCAGTCGCGCTGCGGGGCCAGGGCGTCGCGAAGGGCGCTGCGAGTGCTGATGCCGAGCTTCGGGAAGACCCGGTGCAGATGGGTGGAAACCGTTCTCGCCGAGAGGAACAGTCGTTCGGCGATCTCCTTGTTGGTCAGCCCCGAGGCCGCAAGTTCCGCGACGGCCCGCTCCTGGGGTGTCAGAGCCGAGCCGCGCACCTCCGCGGGCACCGGCTCACCGGCCGCCCGCAGTTCCGCTCGAGTCCGTTCCAGCCATGGCATCGCCCGCAACTGTGCGAAAGCCTGTGCCGCGGTGGCCAGATGCACTCTGGCCGCCGCCGGTTCGCGCTCCCGGCGCAGCCTTTCCCCGTAGAGCAATTCTATTCGGGCACAGTCGAATACCCACCGCCTACTGTCCGCAGTGCCCAATGCCTCCTCGAACAGCCTGCGCCAGCCACGCGGATCGGAGACAGCGAGGGCGGCGGTGGTCAGCATCCGGAGCCTGGGGGAGAGTTCCGGCAGACCGGCCGTGGCAGCGGCCTCGGCATGGGCTCTCGCTTCGGCGCCTCGTCCGCTGCGTGCGGCCGCTTCGGTGAGGTCGAGCACCAGCCACACCGCATGCGGCCCGTAGTGCGGGAAATCCCCCGGCGCAGTGATCGACGCCGCATGCCGGTACGCCTCATCGAAACTCGAGCGCCCGAGCGCCGACACACATCGAATATGCGAGGAGTAGGCGGCATAGGTGACCAGATGCCGCGGTGCGGCCCACAGCAACAGTTCCTCGGCGGCCAGATCAGCTGCATCCCTCTGCCCCCGGGCCGCATCGACGAGTGCGCGCAGCAGCCGTCCCGGTCCCGCGAGCAAGGTGTAGCCGAGCTCGGCACACAATTGCAGCCCCTCGTCCGCGACCGCGAGCAGCGCATCCCAGTCGCCTTCGAAGAAATTCAGCTGGGCGATCAGGAACAGCGCCTCGATGGCCTTGGCGATCGCGCCACCGCGCCGGCCGTCCTCGATCACCCGCCACAGGGCTTCGCGGGCAGCGCCGATGCGATCGATATAGGCGCCCGCGGTCGCGACCCGGACGATCCGCACCGGATCCGAGGTGAAGCGCAGCCCGTCGAGCGCTCCGGTGAGCTGCCGCAGATCCTCCCGCGTAGCACCGACCGGATCGGCAAAGATGTTGTGCAGCAGGGACAGCGTATCCATCGGCTGCGGTTCGGCACGCCGCAGCACCACGCCGATGTCGTCCCAGAGGTCCCGTCGGCCACTGAAGAATCCGATATACAGCAGCGTGTGCAGCGCCTCGACCATGGTGTCCGCACGGGAACCGATTTCACGATCGTGCACCCGGATGGTCGCGAGCAGCAGCCTGCCTGCGGTGGTGGCGTCACCTTCGTCATTGAGCAATTGGTAGGCCGCCGCGACCGCAGCTTCCAGCGAAGGCGACTCGCGCACCTCCGCGCGATTCACCTCCGCCAGCAGCCGGGCGGTATCGGCCAGGTCCCCGGTGATCAACGTCCCGAGATACGCCGCCCGCGCGGTCCGCCTGGCGCGATCGGAATCAGAGGTGCTCAGCTCAGCGGCCCGCAGCAGTGCCGCCGTCGCCCGCCTGCTGTCGCCATGCCGAATCATCTGCTGTGACAAAGCTTCCAGCGAGGCGGCGATCTCACTGTCGGGTCCGACCGCCGCGTGCCCGAGATGCCACGCCCGCCGCTGCGGATCCCGGTCGAAGGCCTCGGCGAGCACCCGATGCACCAGCCGCCGTTCCGCGCTCGTCGACTGCTCGATGACCGCCGCGCGAATCAGCGGATGCCGGAACTCCACTCTGCCGGTGCGAGGATTCACCCGCACCACCCCCGCGCGCTCGGCCTGGGGAAGATCGGCGAGCCCCTGCGGATTCGGTGCCCACTCCTGCAGCGTCACACTGTTCTCCGCACCGGCGAGAACAACGAACAGCAGCATTCGCCGGGTGCCCTCCGGCAGTCCTGCCAGCCGATCGGCGAACACCCGCTGTAACCGATCGGTCAGCGGCAGCAGCGCGGGCAAAGGGGCTGGGGGACAGGCATTCTCGAACGCGACAGGCAGTTCGAGCAGCGCCAGCGGATTCCCGAGCGCATCGGCACGCAGGCGTCGGCGCACATTCGCGGTCAGCGCCGGATACGCGACGCGCAGCAGCGCATCGGAATCACCCTCGTCCAGCGGCGTCAGATCATGGACGCGAAATCCACTGCGGGTGAAGCCGTCATCGAATTCCGCGCGCCCGGCGACGACCAGGCGAATGCCGATCCCGGTCCAGCGCCGGGCCGCATAACTCAATGCCATCGTGCTGGGCAGATCCAGCCACTGCACATCGTCGACGATCAGCAGCAGCGAAAAGCCCTGCCCCGCAGCGGCCTGCAGGAGCGCCAGCGTGGCCGCACCTGCGATCAGCTGCGAGGGCATCGCCCCCGGCTCCGACCCCATGATCACGTTCAAGGCCTGCCGATGTGTCGCACCGAGCTCATCGGCCGCGTCCAGCAGCGGGTGCAGCAGCTGATTGAGCGCACCGAACTTCAGATCCGCCTCGTACTCGAGCGCCGCCGCCCGCAGGACCCGAAAGCCATGGGACACCGCGATATCGGCGGCCATATCCAGTACGGCGGTCTTTCCCACCCCCGGTTCGCCGCGGATGACCAGTACCGGCTCATCGCCGGCCTTGCCGAGTACGAACGCCTCGAGCAGCTCACGCTCGACCTCACGACCCACCAGCACGTCGACCCGGACCACCGTTCGACAGTACTATTCACCCAGTCGGCATCACGGGTGAACGGCGGGACACGCACTCCCAATCATCCACTGCCAGAACGGGGAACGGTGAATTGCTAGTCAACGACCCAGCGGAACTCGGGTACCTGATGCATCAGGCCTTCAACGACCGGGATATCGACGCCATCGACACGATTTTCGCCGCCGACTTCCACAGTCACCCGCTGGCCGCCGGGCGGGACGCGCTCAAGGTGGCATGGAAGGCACTTGCCGACCAGCATCCGGATTCGCGGACAGTGGTCGATCATGCCTTCGCGCACGGTGACGTGGTCGCACTGCGTGCGACCGTGCACGGATTCGACCCCGGCGGGCAGACAACCACACTGCTCGAGATGTTCCGCGTCGCCGACGGGCGCATCGCCGAACTCTGGGGCGCGATGGCCACCGCTCACCAGCGCTCCTGACGCATTCTTCCAAGACCCCGCGATCGGCCGCTCGTAGCGTTCCAGGCATGAACAAGATCCTTTCCGCGCTGACCGAATGTGCCGCTGAAGCCGCCCGCGTGGCCCGGGAAATCCGCCCCGGGCAACTGTCCGGGCCCACGCCCTGCACCGAGTTCGATACGCGCGCGCTCATCAATCACTGGGTGCTCTACTCCTCGTACGGACTGGAGTGCCGGGCCTTGCGTCAGGCGATTCCGGACGAACTGACCGACCGCGACTTCACCGCGGTGCCGGACTGGGCCGAAGAGTTTGCGGCACAACTGGATCGGGCGCTACACGCCTGGTCCGACCCCGCAGTCTGGGAGGGGGATATCGACCTCGGCTGGGCTACGACACCTGCCGCCGATGTCGCTGGGATGCTGCTGTTGGAACTGGCTCTGCACGGCTGGGACGTGGCCGCCGCCACCGGCCTGCGATACCGGGTCTCCGAGTCGTCGGCCGCGACCATCCAGCAGATCATCGACGTCAGCGGCAAGGAGTATCGGGAATACGAAATGTTCGGTGCGGCAGTCGATGTCGCCGATACCGCGGACCCGTGGACGCGCGCTGTCGCCGCGTCCGGCCGAGACCCGCAGTGGGCGAGCACAATTCGATCCTGATCGCCGCTGGGAAGCGCAGAACGGTGTACGGGTGTCTGGAAATGGGCAACCAAAGGTTGCGTGATCGCGGTTGATTCGCTAGCTTTATGTGCAACCAAACGTTGCATATGGAGGAAGCGTGACGAGTACCGAGTACGGCAGTATCGAACGAGAGATCTACGTCGACGCCTCGCCCGAGGTGGTTTTCGAGGTGGTCAGCAGTCCCGAGCACATCTCGCAGTGGTGGACCGACGACGCCGAGTTCGAGGTGAGTCCCGGCGCGGTCGGGGAATTCGTCTGGGGCGACCGGGTGGATGTCCACGCGATGACGGTGGTGGACGTACAGCCGCCGCGCCGGTTCTCCTTCCGCTGGTGCTTTCCCGACGACAAGGTCGAGGACTCCGCCAATTCGCTCCTGGTGACCTTCGAGCTCACCCCCTCCGGCGCCGGCACCACGATTCGCCTCACCGAGACCGGATTCCGGGAGATGGGCTGGGAGGTGGCCAAGTTGGAGGAGCAGTACCGCGAGCACAGCATCGGCTGGGACACCTTCGTTCCCCGACTAGGGGAGTACCTCGCGCGGCTGGTGTCGACCCCGTGACCGCTGCCGTCGACGACGACCTCTGGTCCGCAATCGGGGATCCGACCCGTCGGCGGATGCTCGACCTGCTGCTGGCCGCCGGTAATGGCACGGCGACCAGCCTCAGCGAGCAACTACCTGTGACCAGGCAGGCCATTGCGAAACATCTCGGCGTACTCGACCGCGTCGGCCTGGTGCACGCCACGCCCGCCGGGCGCGAACGCCGGTACCACGTGGACGAGGCGCAACTCGCGCGCGCGGTCGCCCAGCTGGCATCGGTCGGCTCGGCCTGGGATGCCCGCCTCCGGCGTATCAAGCGCATTGCCGAGGCCATTCAGGCCGCGAAAGACCAGCGCTCCACCCAGTAGTGAATCTCCGAACGCCCATCCGATTGCGAACACCGGAAAGAAGATTCGAAATGGTAGACATCCTGCACAGAGTCGGAATCAAGTCCGAGCCCGACGCGGTCTACGCGGCTCTGACCACAGTCGAGGGGCTCGCCGGCTGGTGGGCGAACAATACTCAGGGCGTAGCCGATGAGCTGGGCGGTGTAGTCCAATTCCGCTTCGGCGCGGGCGGATTCGATATGAAGGTCCGTGAGCTCACCCCCGGCAAACGCGTGTCGTGGGAGGTCGTCGAGGGCCCCGAGGAATGGGTCGGCACGCACGTGGACTGGGACCTCAGCCAGGCCGACGGCTACACCATCATTCTTTTCAACCACCAGGGCTGGAAGGAGCCGGTCGAATTCATGCACCACTGCAGCACCAAGTGGGCGCTTTTCCTCATGAGCCTCAAGTCGCTGGTCGAGACCGGTACGGGCACCCCGGACCCCCATGACGTCAAAATCGACAACTGGAACTGACCTGCGCTCAGCGGTGTGACGGCCGCCATAGCCGCGGCATGTCACACTCCGTCCGCCTGCGGAGTCTTCCTTACGTACGGGTGTCGCCCGACCGCGGCACGGGTCCGAATGTAAGGACAGGGCAATGGAACTGGAACCTCGATTCAACCTTCGCACCAACGAGCTCGGCGCCAAGATCGGCAAGCGGATCGCGGGTGTCGGCCTGCTGCTGAAGGAATCGTCGCTGCCGCATACGACGCAGCAGCTGATCGAGATCCGCGCCAGCCAGATCAACGGCTGCGGATTCTGCACCGATATGCATACCAAGGACGCAGCCGTGGCGGGGGAGACCTCGGTGCGGCTGAACCTGGTCGCCGCCTGGCGGGAGGCCACGGTCTTCACCGAGGCCGAGCGGGCCGCACTGGCCCTGGCCGAGGAGGGCACCCGGCTGGCCGACACCCATCAGGGCGTCAGCGACGACACCTGGGCGGAGGTTCGCAAGCACTACGACGACGACCAGATCGCGGCGCTGATCTCGGTGGTCGCGGTGATCAACGCCTTCAACCGGCTGAACGTGATCGCCCGGACTCCCGCGGGCAGTTACGAGCCCGGCATGTTCAACTGAAAGGCGAAAGCACATGTCGAGCAATCAGACCGCGGCCAACAAGGCCGCCTTCAAACGCCTGCACGATGTGGTCGGTACCGGTGACGCGGAGCTGATCTCGAAGACGATCGACGAGTTGGTGCGCCCCGATGCGCTGCTGCACATCCCGCTACCGGTGGAATCGGGCGGGGCGCAAGGGTTTCAGCAGGTGATGACGACCTTCCTGCGCGCCTATCCGGATATCGAACTAGCAGTTCAGGACATGATCGCGGAGGCGGACAAGGTTGTCGGCAGGACCGTGGTCACCGGAACCCATCGTGGTGAGTTCATGGGCCTCGCGCCTACCGGGAGATCGGTCGAATACGACGAAATCTTCATCTTCCGGTTCGTCGAAGGTCAGGTCGCCGAGGTCTGGGGTGTGGCCGATGTTCTTACCCAGATGAAACAACTGGGCGTGCTCGAGCGGTAATACCAGCGGCGCAGCGCCCCGAATTCGCGTCGGGGCGTTGTGATCTTGAGTAGCGGTGGATTGTATGGCAGGGTCTAACCGATCTATGGCCGAATACATCGACTGATAATTCCGCCTCGACGGAAGACGTAGCGCGACGGGGATCGGTGCAGCGTGCGGGCCGACGAAGCATAAGCATAGGGAGTGATGAGTGCTGCATACAGCTTTCCGTACCGCCGCATTAACGCTGACCGCGGCATTGTCCATGGCGCTGCTCGGCGGCGGCACGGCAGCGGCGGATGCCCAGAAGCCCCCGTCGGTCACCTCGGTGACCAAGGATGGGCGCACCTGGCATCTGAAGGTTTACTCGGCGGCGATGAACAAGGACATCGCGGTCGACGTGCAGCGTCCGGTCGACGAGTCCACACCCGCGCCGAACCTCTACCTGCTCAACGGCCTGGACGGCGGTGAGGGCACCGCGAACTGGAAGACCCAGACCGACGTGCTGGGCTGGATGGCCGATAAGCAGGTCAATGTGGTCCAGCCGATCGGCGGGCAGGGCAGTTACTACACCGACTGGCTGAAGCCGGATCCGGTGCTCGGCGTGAACGAGTGGAAGACCTTCTTCACCGAGGAGCTTCCGCCGCTGCTCGACGACACGCTGCATTCCACCGGATTGAACGGATTGGCCGGCACCTCGACGTCCGGAACGTCGGTGCTGCAGCTGGCCGAGGCCAAGCCGGGACTGTTCAAGTCCGTCGCCGCCTACAGCGGTTGCGCGCAGATCGCCGACCCGGCCGGTCAGCTGTTCGTCAATCTCGCGGTCGGCACCTGGGCCGGCGGCGATACGAAGAATATGTACGGCCCGTCCGACAGCCCGCTGTGGGCCGCGAACGATCCGGTCATCAATGCCGAGAAGCTGCGCGGCACCCTGCTCTATGTCTCCGCCGGCAGCGGTATTCCGGTGGCGAACGACGTTCAGTACTACCTGAACAACGGCGGGCCGACGACCCTCGCGCTCGGCATGATCATCGAGGGTGCGGTCAACGCCTGCTCGCATAATCTCAAGGGCAAGCTCGATTCGCTGAACATCCCCGCGACCTACCAGTTCAACCCGGTGGGAACGCACTACTGGCCGTACTGGCAGCAGGCGCTCGAGGAGTCCTGGCCGCTGCTCGCACAGGGCATGGGACTGGCGAACTAACCACTCGTCCAGATGGGCTTGAGCCGAAGCCGGTTGCATGGGAAGGTCATACGGGCCTTCGGGCCGCCTGTGCGTCGATTTCGATAGTCGGCGCACAGGTTTCGAGTGACAGTTTCGCTTCGACGGAACGCAGCGGCATGGACGGTGCAGCCTGCGGGCCCGGCGAAGCACAGGCTTGGGGTGACCCACGGATTGGATTGACTGGTTTATGAAGCTCTCCGCACTACGCAGCGTGGCCTCCGTCCGGACCACTGCTCTAGCGCTCACCGCCGCACTGTCCATGGCGCTGCTGGCGGGCACCGCCGGCACCGCTTCGGCGGATCCGCAGCAGGCCCCCTCCGTCACGTCCGTCACCAAGGACGGTCGCACCTGGCACCTGAAGGTGTACTCGGCGGCAATGGATACCGATATCTCGGTCGACGTGCAGCGTCCGGCCGACGATTCGCAGCCGGCGCCGAACCTGTACCTGCTCAGCGGGTTGGACGGCGGCGAGGGCACCGCGAGCTGGCAGGGCAGTACCAATGCCCTCGACTGGCTGTCCGACAAGCCGGTCAATGTCGTCCTGCCGATCGGTGGTCGCGGCAGCTACTACACCGACTGGCTGCAGAAGGATCCGGCTCTGGGTCTGAACAAGTGGAAGACCTTCCTGACGGAAGAGCTGCCGCCGCTGCTGGACGACACGCTGCACTCCAACGGCCTCAATGCGCTGGCGGGCCTGTCGACCTCGGGTACCTCGGTACTGCAGCTGGCCGAGGCCAAGCCCGGTCTGTGGAAGACCGTCGCCGCCTACAGCGGCTGCGCGCAGATCGCCGATCCGGCGGGTCAGGCCTTCGTCAAACTCGCCACCGAGACCTGGGCCGGCGGCGATACGAAGAATATGTACGGCCCGTCCGACAGCCCGCTGTGGGCCGCGAACGATCCGGTCATCAATGCCGAAAAGTTGCGCGACACACTGCTTTACATCTCCAGTGGTAGCGGCATCCCGGTCACGGGAGACGTTCAGTACTACATGAACGGCGCCGGCGCCATGGGTGCGGTGAACCTCGGTCTGGGCATGGTCATCGAGGGCGCGGTCAACGCGTGCACGCACAACCTCAAGAGCAAGCTCGATTCGCTGAACATCCCGGCGACCTACCAGTTCAATCCGATCGGTACGCACCGCTGGTCGTACTGGGAGGACGCGCTGCACACGTCCTGGCCGCTGCTGGCCCAGGGCATGGGTCTGACTCAGCCGTGATCACCGCTCGGTAGGGGTCCGGCATCGGACCCCTACCGGTCGCGATCAGGCGGCGGGCTCGCTGCGGTAGCGCGCGGGCCTGCCGTCGATACGCAGGATCTTCCAGATGAGCCGCGAGACCGGATTCATCAGTCCGGCATTACCGATCAGCATGCGCACGTCGGCGAAGAAGTCGCTCAGTGCCCGGCGTGATTCGGGGCTCCGCCAGTAGACATCCTTGAAAACCGCACGCGGCACATCGAATTCGCGGCGGAAGCGGCTCGGCGGCACCGCGATCAACCACAGCGCCGCCCGCATGGTGATGGGCGTGAGCACCGACAGCGCGAAGCGGCTGACCGCCGACAGTTCCGGCACGTGGTGCTCGACGTATTCATGGGCGAACGAAATATGCCGGGCTTCCTCGGCGACATGGATCTGCATGACCCGGGTGATCATCGGATGCATCTCCGAGTCCGAGCGCAGAATCGCCTTCTGGCCGTGATCGATGGGTTCCTCTCCGGCCAGCACCATAATGAAGAACCAGGTGGGGAAGGCGATCGGCACCAGCGGGACGATCGGGCCGAGCGCCCGGGTCAGGCGGCTCATTCCGGGCACGTCCACACCGATTCGATTGACCACCTGCTGGAACATCTGGGTGTGATTGCACTCCTCGGCGGCCTCGTGCGTGCTGTAGCGGAACTCCGGCGACCCGTTGGGCTGTGAGAACACGTACTGCATCAGCCCGCGAATGAGGATGTTCTCGAACTGCAGCCCGACCTTGGCGATATTGGCCTGCCGCCACATACCGATGGCAATCTGCTTCTCCCGCGGCAGCGCCCGGTACCAGGGGTGTGCGCCGAACGGATCGGCGGTCGGCAGAATCCAGCGTTCGTCATCGGGCACCACCGCGAAAGCCGGGTCGTCCCAAGGGATATCGAGGAAGGGATCGAACTTCCGATGGACCGATCCTTCCGACAGTGTGGCGAGTGTGTCGGTGTACTGCTCGTCGGTGTGCGCGGACGTGGCGTGGGTGGTGGACGTCATCGGCTGTCTCCTCGAACCCCCGATCGCGACACCGTGTCGCGGTCATAGGAGTACGGTAGCCCGGCACGTCAGGTCGGACAAGGGGTGATCGCGACACTATGTCGCGATCATGGTCGCGCCTACAGCGCGGCGGACGCCCGAGCCAACAGGTCCCCGACCGGAATATCCGGGTCGACCTGCAATCCTCGCGCCCGAGCATGACCATCGACGAGAAAGACGATCGACTCGGTCAGCATCCGGCTCATCTCCGCCGCGCCCCAGCCCTCGGGCCGCGTGTGCAGCCATCGCGTCACCGCGCCGTCCACCATCGATACGATCGAGAACGCCGCCACCTCGATCCCCGGATCGGTCTGCCCCAGCACCGCGGCGGCCGTCTCGAACAGCGACGCAATCCGTTCGGCCACAGCGGCTTTGGTACCCGTGACAATGGCCTGCCCGTTCGGCTCATTGCTCCCGGGCCCCCGTTCGATCCATTCGTGCAACCGCGGCGTCGCCGCCACCAGCGTCACGTACACATCGATCGACCGAAAGATCGTCTCCCGCAGGGTGTCCCCGGGATCGAGCGTCGGCATCACCTCATCGGCATGCGATTCGACCGCATACTCCCGCGTCCGCGCGTCGAGATCCTTCCGGTCGATGAAGTGCCGATAGATCACCGATCGCTTGACCCCGGCCCGATCGGCAATGGCCTGCAAGGGAATATCCGCCCCGGGCTCGCACTCCTCGATCAATTCGATGAGCGCATCCATGATCACCCGCCGCCGTTCGGCATTGTGATCCCCCCACCGCCCGCCGGCCACCTTCGCTACCACCATCCGCCCAGCATTCCACCAAACCGCCGCCTCCAAGACCCACCACCCCACAACCCGGGACAGTCTCGGCGGGTCAAGTCGTCGCGGCCTGCGGTGCGGTTCGCATTTTCAATGGCTGACGGTCAGGGCGAACGGGGTGAATCCGAACGCCTTCAGTAGCGGGGCGGTCAGCAGTGTGAATGCCTCGGGCGCGCGAGCGGTGGTGATATCACCGAGATCGAGAATCCATTCGGAGGCCCAGCCGAGGTCGGTGAGTAGCGCTGTGGCGGACTGTTTTGCCTGGCCGTCATTGCCGGAGAGGAAGGCGGTGGCCGGGTGGGGCAGGGATTGCGGAGCGGTCATGACGGTGTAGAGCATGGTGTTGAGGGTCTTGACGACCCGGGTGCGGGGGAGCGCCTGCTGCAGCTCCTCGGCGAGACTGCCTGCGGGATAGAGCAATTCGGAGGGCAGGCCGTCCGGCCCGCGTTCTGTCGCATTGGCGATGTCGATGAGGACCTTTCCCGCCAACTCCTCGGCAATGCTGGAAAGGACTGCGACGGAGACGTTTCCGGGCAGTGCATTGATGATGATGTCGGCGCCGGCGGCGGCCTCTGACAGTGACGCGATGGCGATCTGCGCGGGCGCCTCCACGGGACCGCGCGCGCCGACCGTCACGGTATGTCCGGCGGAATGCAGTGCGGTGGCGAGATTGAGGCCGACGCGACCTGCTCCGAGAACGGCGATGGTGGTCATGATTGCTCCTCCTTGTTCAGTGGTTCGTGAGTGCGGTGACAGCGGCGGCGTGCACGCCGGGCGCCGTGGCCAGGAAGGTGTCGGAGGCAGGCGTCCACGCTCGACCGCCGATATCGGTGACGACACCGCCTGCCTCGGCGACGAGCAGCGCGCCGGCCACGGTGGCGGCCCGGTCCTGACCGTGCAGCCAGAACACATCGAGCTGTCCGGCGGCCAGCCGTGCCAGATGCTGCGTGGACGGCACGCCGGAGCGCACGACCAGGGCGTTTCGGTACATTGCGGCGATCGATCGGCCCTCCTCATCGCTTCGCTCGGTGTGGCCCGGGGCGGCTTGGGCGGTGGCGGCGATTGCCATCGCCAGATCGGTCTTTCGGGAGGCATGGATCGGCAGGTTGTTGCGGAACGCACCGCCGCCGCGCAGCGCGGTGTACGTATCGCCGGAGAGCGGAGCGTGCACGACGGTCAGCAGCGCGGTGTCATCGCGGACCAGGCTCACGGCCACCGTCCACTCGGGCAGACCGTGTACCGCATTGACATTGCCGTCGGCGGTATCGACCACCCACCACTCACCCGCGCCGAGCAGTCCGGTCTCGAACTCGCCTGCCCAGTCGGCATGCGGTCGCACGGCTTGCAGTCCAGGACGCAGGATGTCCTCCGCCAGCTGATCATTGTGGGTCAGTGCCGCGCGGATTTCCTCCCAGTCGCTGGGCGCCGCGCCCATGGCAGTGAATTCCGCGGCCTGGCGAGCGCCTGCCCTGCGCACGGCAGCGACTACTTGCTCGAGTTGTGTGCTCTCGATCGTCGCGCTGGTCATCATCTTCTCCTTCGCTGTGCGGTGGTTGCTGCGGACAGTTCTATCGGCGTTGCACGCGTACAGAGCGCTCAGGGCGATGGATATGCTCAGTACTGGACAAAGGAGAAGGACAGAAGCATGGAATCGGACACCACCCTGGATGATCTGGACCGCCGCATCGTCTCGGCCCTGCAGATCGACGGTTTCGCTCCGGTCGCCCTGATCGGCGACGTACTGGGCGTTTCCGGCCGGACGATCTCGCGCCGTGTGTCGCGGCTGACCCGCTCGGCGGGGCTGCTGGTGACCCGGGTGCCGGCCCGCACGTCCTATCCGGCGGATGCCTCGATGGTGTTGCGCGCCAAGGTGCTGCGAGGTCGTATCGATGCCATTGCCGATGCGCTCGCCCGGCGCCCGGATGTGCCCTTTGTGGACATCACCCTCAGTGGCGACGAGATCGTCGCACTCGCGATCGCCGATCCGCGGGTGCGGGATCGCCTGATCTACGAACAACTTCCGGCCAGCAGTGCCGTGGTGTCCACCACCGCCCTGTCGGTGCTGCACGTCTTCGCGGACGCCGCCGACTGGCGCGCGGGATACCTCACTCCCGAGGAGATCGCCGCGCTGACGCCGCCGGCCGCGACCGAGTCCGCCGCGCCCGATGCCGCTGATAATCACCTGCTGGCCGAGCTGACCCGGGACGCCCGCCTCGGGATCTCCGTCTTGGCCACCGCGACAGGACAATCCGAATCCACCGTGCGCCGTCGTCTGCACCGGTTGCGCGCGATGGGACTGCTGCGCACCCATGTGTCGATCGATGCGGCGCTGATGGGCTACGCGGTCGATGCGCACATCTGGATGAGCGTGTCCCCGGGACGGCTGCACGACACCGGATTACGGCTGGCGGGCGATCACCGTGTGCACGGGGTCATGGCGACGACCGGGCCGACGAATCTGCTCGCCACGGTCTTCTGCCGGAATTTGCCCGGACTCTATGAATTCGTCACCGATACGCTCGGCCCTCTGGATATCGCGACCGTCGATACGAGCGTGGTCGGCCGCGCCGTCCAGCGTGCCGGTTATCGAGGCGCGACGATCCGATAGTGGTGACCGAAATAGTACCGTTGTGCCACTTCGAATTTGAGTGTCCAAGCGTTTGCCCGCAGGAAAGAAGTTGGCACAATAAGTCATCTACTGCCCATTCCGCTGCGGCGAGTCGTGCCACTACAGTGATGGTCGGTCCAGGAGGTGTGGGGTAAGTCCCTGGGTCCGTTCGGGTGGTGGGGGTTTCGCTCGGCTCTCCCGGTGGCAATGTGCAGCCGGGTGAAACCCCTACCGTACGAGCTGGTTACGTACATTCGAGGTGAGGGTGGCGATGACAGCGGTGACAGTTCCCAAGGCCCAGCAGTTGTTGACAACGCAGCAATTGCTGACCGATGTGCTGCATCGATACGGCAGTGTGGATGCCTTTCTCAACCGTCTCCGCGGCGCGCTCGACGCGCCAACTGTCGAGTTGCCGAATGTCAGCCCGGACGACCTCGAGTCGGGAGGCAGTGGCCGTCATCGCCGCCCGGATATGGGCTGAATTCGCCTCTCGGAATTCGCCGGCGATTGCCGTCAGATCAGGTGCGCGCCGCCGGTATTCGGGGTCGGCGCGGTAACCGTATCGGTGGGGCGCGGGCTCATATCGAGAGTGACCTCGTGCTGGGCGTCGACGCCGCGCACCAGTGAGATGGGAAGCGTCCCGGACCCTGTCGCTGCGCTCAGTGCCGTGTGCAATGCGGTAATCGAGCGGAGATCTCGGTCGTCGGCGCGCAGCAGCACATCGCCGGTCCTGATTCCCGCGCCCTCCGCTCGCGAACCGGGCTCGACCTCCCGGACCAGCAGTCCGGTGAACTCGGGGAGCCCGACTGCCCGGCGCATCTGCACGGCAATGTGCGCCGGCGCCAAAATCATTCCCAGCCTGGGAAATTCATCGTCGGGAACCGATCCTTCGAAGGACACCAGCAATCGGCGCAGAATGCTCTCCAGGGCCTCGCGCTGCTCGGGATCGAGCGCGGCGAGTAGTCGATCCTCGATGCTCAGGTGCGCGGGCGTGACGCGGTCGAACAGTTCACGGCCCGCGGTGGTCAGGGCCACGCGCGTATTGCGCTTATCGCCCGGATCGGGGGAGCGGGTGACCAAACCCTGCTCCACGAGTCGATCGACGCGGACGCTGATCGTGCCGGAGGTCAGCCCGAGCTCGCGCATCAGCACCCGCTGCGAGATCCCGCCGGCGCCCTCGTGCAGCCGCAAGGTCGCCAGCGCGACATAGTCCGAACCGGTGAGCCCGAACTCGGCGAATCCGGCCTCGACTTCCGCCTCGATAATGCGCCGCACCCGCCCGAGGCGCTGGACCACCGCCACCGGTGAGTGATCGAGCTCGGGCAGCGACCGGGTCAATCCGGCCAGCAGCCGATCCACGGAATCCTGCGGGCCCTCGGGGCCGGTTTGCGCACGGGTTGACGACGACACCCGGTCAGCCTACGCTTCGGATCAATAGCTTGGACTCAAGCTATTTATCCAAATCAAGGAGCTGGGCCGAATATGGACCTACAACTGCAGGGCAAGCGAGCGCTCGTCACCGGAGCATCCAGTGGCATAGGCCGCGCGATCGCGCTCGGATTGGCCGCCGAAGGCGTCGCCGTGGTCGTTCACGGGCGCGACGGCGACCGGGCGAAGGCCACCGCCGACGCCATTACGGCCACCGGCGGCGTGGCGGCCGTCGCACTGGGAGATCTCGCATCCGATGCGACGGCGAAGGAGGTAGCGGTAAGCGCGACAACGGCTTTCGGCGGCATCGACATTCTGGTGAACAATGCCGGCGGCCTCGGCGCGGACGGCTGGACCACCGCCGTCGCCACCGACTGGCTCGCGCTCTACAACACCAATGTCGCTTCCGCGGTGCGGTTGATCCACGCGCTGACGCCGCAGATGCGAGAAGGCCGGTGGGGCAGGGTAATTCAGATCGGCAGCGCGGCGCACCCCGATCCGCTCCCCATGCGGGCGGCCTACAGCGCCGCAAAGGCGGCGCTGGCCAATCTCACCGTCAGTCTGTCGAAGGAATTGGCCGCCACCGGGATTACGGTCAATACCGTCAGCCCCGGCCCGGTCCTGGTCGAGGGCTGGTGGGACTTCGCCCGGGCGTTCGCACAGGGCCACGGTCTGGGCGACGATGTCGCCGCCGCGACTCGAATGCTGCTCGACGGGCCATTGGCCAACCCGTCGGATCGCCTGGTCGAGCCCGCCGAGATCGCGAGTTCGGTGGCCTTCCTCGCCAGTCCGCTCAGCGCGTCCATCAACGGCGCGAATCTGCGCATCGACGGCGGATTGGTCTCGACCGTCAACTGAGCACCGGCGGCTCACCTCTCGCAGGGGGAGTTCAGCCGCGCGGCGACGCTTCAGCCGCGCCGTGCCTCCGGCCGAATCGCCTCGTCGATGACCACGCGATTTCCGCCGTCATGTTTGGCCTGATACATGGCCGAATCGGCACGCTGCAGCAGGACCTGCGGTGTCGGATGCGGACCATCGCCGCCGATGGCCACGCCGATACTCACGGTCACCGGCACGGTGTGCTGGGCGGCGGCGGATTGGCGGAACAGTTCGGCCGCGGCACCGGCCTCCTCGGCGGACATCAACCCGACCACGGCGAATTCCTCACCACCGGTCCGGGACACGATCAAATCGGGGGTCGCGGCGGCCTGGATCCGCTGCGCCGTCCGCATCAGCACGTCATCGCCCACCGAATGACCGAAGCGGTCGTTGACGCTTTTGAAACCGTCCAGGTCCACGATCATGACGCAGATCCGCGCCAGATCACTGGTGGCGAACATTCTGCTCAAATGGAATTCGAGCCCGCGCCGATTGATCAGCTTCGTCAGCGGATCCGACATCGATTCGGTCTGCACCAGCCAGAACATGAACTGCAGTGAGGGCAGCGCGACCACCAGCGCGGCCATGACGATCAGCACGATGGCGGTGGCGAGGAAGATGTCACCGCCGCCGGTCACCATATGCCAGGACAGCACCAGCACCGACAGCACCGACCAGAGCGCATGCGCGGCAAGGACTTTGGGACTGTGGAAGAAGGTGAGATAGGAGCCGGTGACCACCAGCAGAATGACGCCGAGCGAGCCGTATACGCGATTGGAGTCCTGCAGACAGCCGACGGTGATGCTCACATCCGCGGCGGCGAACAGGATCAGCGATTCCTTCGCGCTCGGCCACGGCCCGAACCACCATCGCAGCGCCCACAGCAGTGCGCCGATACCGATGATGGCGAAGATCACCCGCCCCGACGTATCGGAGGGGCCGCTGGGCGAGGCCGCCGTCGCCGCGGCCACGAAGGCCATGACCAGTCCGCCCGCGCCGACGGACCACTGCTCCCAGCGCAGCACCGAATGGGATTCCAGGACGTGCACCAGCCAGCGGCGATCGATCGGATCCCGCCACCATGATTTCAACAATCCCGCACTGCTACCCATGGGCTCCGTTTGGTAGGTCACGCGCCGCGCATGACCCGCCATACCCACGAAAGCCCGGGTCAATGCGATTTCACCTGTCAGATGCACCCAGTGTAAGACGCCGGTGCGCGGGCCCTGCCGTAGGCGCGGCCCACACCGGCTCAGGCGGCGGGTAGCGGCTGCGCACCCGGCGCAGCCCGTACGAGTCCCTGCGCGCTGCCGGGCGGGAAGTGCGCGGTGGTCCGCGTTTTACCCGCCCGGATACAGCTTGCGCGGCGAGCGCGCCGGTCAGCCGCGGCGCATACGCGGGCCCTGTCCGCCGGAGAAGCCGTGGTGGTGGTGTCCGTGATGGATCATCACGATCATCAGGATCAGATACAGCGCTCCGAATACCACGATCAGTGCGCCGCCGACGCACAGCGATACGATGCCGAGCCATCGGGCCCGGTGCGACGCGTGCTGCGCGCCCTCCACATCACCTTCGCTCCAGAGCGGAAACACATTGAGCGCGTGGGTGAATGCCGAGAAGGCCAGCGGCCAGAAGACGAGCAGGGACGCGACCGCCCAGCCCACATTGCTCGGCGGGCGCCGCACGGGGAACGCGGGTGGCGCGACCGGCTCGGGTTCGGTGGTATCCGGTGCGGGTTCGGTGCTGATCGGCTCGGTGAGGGAAGTGTCTGCTTCCGATTCCGGTTTCGGGTTCGTCATGGTGACAACCTCTTCGAATGACCAGGTAGGCGCTGTTCGCCACCTGCTGTGAGGTCGATTACGTCACCGAAGTCTGGTGAACGCCAGTGAATGGCCGGTGAGACACCCGTGATGTTCCTGGATGGTTGCTGAATGCCGCTAGAAACGGGGGCGAGCCAGGCGTGTCGGCTGAATTCGCCCTCGGAGTGTCACGGATTCGCCGATGTCCCAGTGCTTCTGTTCGGTAGCTGCGGCCGCATCCACGGTGCTCGCGGAGGCCAGCACCCGGTGTTCATCGCTCTTGGCGAGTTCGCACAGGCGGGCAGCCTCATTGACAGCGTCACCGATGACCGTGAACTCGTAGCGGCGGTGGGCCCCGACATTGCCGGCGACGACTCGTCCGGCGGCGACACCGATACCGGCATCGAATTCGGTGGTTTCGCTGGACAACCGCTCCCGGATGGCGCGGGTGGCCGCGAGCGCCGAACCGGCCGCATCGGGCAGCAGTGCGGGCGTTCCGAAGACCGCGAGGGCGGCATCGCCCTCGAATTTGTTGAGCAGTCCGCCGTATCGCTCGACCTCGTCGACCACTATGCCGAAGAAGTCATTGAGAATCGTCACGATCTCACGGGCCGGCCGGGTCGCGGCCATGGTGGTGGAGCCGATGATATCGATGAAAATCGCTGCGGCATCCAATTCTTCGCCGCCCAGCTCCGGATTGCGCCGCAGCGCCGCCGCCGCGACATCGTGGCCCACATGGCGGCCGAACAGATCCCGAATCTGTTCGCGCTCACGCAATCCCAGCACCATGCGGTTGAAACCGCTTTGCAATTCCCCCAATTCGGTGCCGTCGTAAACCGTGACCGCCGCTTCCAGGTCACCGTCCTCGACTCGCCGCAGCGCATTGCGCACACTGCGAATGGGTGCGACCGTCGCGCCGAGCGTCTGTGTCATGAGCAGTCCGCCGAAGACCAGCGTGGCGCCGCCGAGCGAGAGCACGCAGACCGCGAGCCGCTCGGTACTGATATCCACGCCGCTCAGCGCCAGGATCGCGACCACCATGAGCAAGGCCACCGGTGTGCCCGAACCGAGCATCCAGACCAGCGCAGAGCGCCCGAACACTCCGATCCCGCGCGACTGCCGCGACGGTGCGGCGTCGAGTACTCGTGCGGTGACCGGCCGCAGCGCGAACTCCGCGGCCAGATAGCTGTTGGCGCAGACGACAATCGCACTGGACCCGATGCCCAGCACGAATTTCGGCACGAAGGCGGGGTCCGCCAGTCCGTACAGCGGTGTGAGGACCGCCATCCCGCCGAGCCAGAGCAGCGCCTGCTGCAGAACCAGCCGCCTGGGCACCCGGGCGGCGGCATGCCGCTCCTCGGCATTCGGTATCCGGTCCGGATCGGTCGACCAGCGCAGCGTCCGCAGTCCCCAGACGGTGCCCCACACCATTCCGAGCAGCAGGGCCAGCGCCGCGTAGAGCGGGGTCGCGACGAAGTTCAGCAGTACCAGTCGGCGCGTGAGCACCGACGGACCGGGCAGGACCACCCCGATCAACACCATGGCCACCGCGATGCCGATCAGATTCGCTCCGATCAGCGGCACGGTCAGCAGGACCTGCACGCGCACCCGCCGGGACATCGCCCCTTCCTCGGCGGGACCGAGCAGCCTCGATCCCCATGGAGCCGCGCCCAGCGCCTCCCTGACCCCCTCGCCCTCGACCATGGGTGCAGCCTAGGCGAGAGCCCGTGCGGGTGCCGCAGTCCGCCGATCGGATGTCGTGCCCCGAATCGCGCCGATTCGAGGGTGGTTGCCGCTGGTCAGACGTTCGAGAGGGCACTGTCCACGGCGGTGTGCCGGTCTCCGGGGTTGCTGGGAGTTGTTTGGCGACCACTCGGTCGGGTACTCGGCATTTCGTGTGTTCGAAGGACGCGCCTGCGGGCAGCAGGCGCGTGATCGTGAGGATGCGGTTCGCCGCATCCGTGTGCAGGTGAGGGATGTGTATGGGTGCGAGCCTGATGATCGTGGAGGATGACGACCGGGTTCGTGGCGCTCTGCGGCTCGCCATGGAGGACGAAGGCTACGACGTAGCCGAGGCCGAGGAGGCCGAGACGGCCCTGGAACATCTGCGCGACCACGGCGTCCCGGATGTGATGATCGTCGATCTCATGCTGGGCGAAATGGACGGATTCACCTGTATCCGTGAGGTGCGCCGCGATCATGATGTGCCGATCATCGTGGTCAGTGCGCGCGACGACACCCATGATGTGGTCGCCGCACTGGAGGCGGGCGCGGACGACTTCGTCACCAAACCGTTCGAGATCAAGGAGATCACCGCGCGTATGCGGGCGCTGCGCCGGCGGGCGCGGCTGGCCTCGTCCCGGGATGATGCACCCGATGACGCGGCCGAGGAGGCGCCCGAAGAGGTGCTCTTGGACGCCGATCCGGACTCGCCGCTGGTGCTTTCGCCGGATGGCGGCACGGTGCGGCGCGGTGACGAGGAACTGCATCTGACCGTCACCGAATTCCGGGTGCTGTGCGAACTCGCCGCGAGTCCGGGACGGGTGCTCAGTCGCACGGCGCTGCTCGAACGCATTTGGGACCGCGGCTTTTTCGGCGACGAACGCATTGTCGACGTGCATGTGCGCCGCTTGCGCACCAAGATCGAGCACGATCCCTCCGATCCGCAGATCGTGGTGACCGTACGGGGCCTGGGTTATCGACTCGATGCGCAGCGCTGATCCGGGCGGTACCGTCCCGGATCCGCGTTCCTCCCGGCCGATCATGCGCACCGAAACCCTGCGCAGCCGTGTGATTTTCGCCTTCACACTGGGAGCCGGGCTCATCGCGCTGCTGGTGGGAGTCACCGGATACTGTGTCGGTCGTGAAGGCGCCGATCCCGTATGGCTGCTGATCGGCGGTGCGCTGGCCGCGGGCGCTTTCGGTGCGGCAGCGGGCATTTGGGTGAGTCGCCGGCTGTCGGCGACGGTCGACGACTACGACATGATGGTCGATTCCCTGCGGCAGCGCATCGAACGCGAGCGCCGCCTGGTCGGGGATGTGAGCCATGAACTGCGTACACCGCTGACCACCCTGATCACCAGTGTCGGTGTGCTGAACCGGCATTCCGAGGAGCTGCCGGAGCGTTCCCGCCGCGCACTGGAGTTCGTCAGCGCCGAGCTCGAACATCTGCGTCACATCCTCGACGACATGCTCGAGCTGGCGCGGGTGGAGGCCGGGGTGCATCGCGGGGATACCGAACCGCTCTCGGTCGCGGAGCTGCTCAGACATATGCTCGCCGAGCGTTCGTACAGCCCGGAGCTGCTGACGGTGACGGGCGAGGTGATGATCTCCGGCCGCAAGGTCGAGCTGGAGCGCGCGATCGGCAATCTGTTCGAGAACGCCAAGCGGCACGGCGGCGGCGTGACCGCGGTGACCGCCTCGCGGGTCGGGACGGAGGTGGTGATCACCGTCGACGATGCCGGACCCGGAGTGCCCGCGGCGGAACGTGAACGCATCTTCGAGCGCTTCGCGACAGTCCGCAATGCCCGCCGTTCCGCCAGCGGGACGGGCATCGGGCTGGCCCTGGTCGCGGAAACCGTTGCGTCCCATCGTGGCCGGGTGGAGTGCGGCGAACGGCCCGGCGGCGGCGCCAGATTCACCGTTCGCCTGCCCGGTGTCACCGGATGACACGGGATCGTCACACGATCGTAAAGAACCCAACAGAAGACCTCAAAGTTCGTCCGCGAGGCTCGAAAGGGTCATGCAGACGCAATTGAAGCAATTCGAAGCAATAGTCCAGCAAATCACTCGAGAGCGGCACTCCGCGTTGCCTCCGGTGCGCGGCAGCAACGAATTTCTCGTCCGGGCTCCGACATTGGAGGACGGAGCCCGGATATGGCGCATCGCCGCGGATTCCGGAGTCCTCGATACGAATTCGAGCTATGCCTACCTGCTGTGGTGCCGCGATTTCGCGGACACCTCGGCGGTGGTCGAAATCGACGGCAGGGTGGGCGGATTCGTCATCGGATATCTGCGCCCGCAGCAGCCCGGGACGTTTTTCGTCTGGCAGGTCGCGGTGGATGAGGCCTATCGCGGTCGCGGTCTGGGCGGGGCCATGCTCGACTCCCTGATGGACGGCCTTGCCGGGCAGGGCGTCTCCACGCTGGAGACGACCGTCTCGCCGGACAATGCGGCGTCGACCGCTATGTTCGCCGCACTCGCCCGCCGCCGCGGTGCGCTGCTCACGGCGCGGCCGCTCTTCGATCCCGGCCATTTTCCGGACGGACACGAACCCGAACACCTGTTCCGTATAGCCACGGCAATAGACCAGGAGGTGGGCCGATGACTGCCCCCGATTTGACCATTTTCGACGAACTAGAATCCAATGTGCGCGGTTACTGCCGCTCCTGGCCCGCGGTGTTCGATACCGCGTCCGGAGCCTGGCTGCGTGATGAGGACGGCCGGGATTACCTGGACTTCTTCGCGGGCGCGGGTGCGCTCAATTACGGCCACAATAATCCGGTGCTGAAGCAGGCGCTGCTGGAATACCTGGCGGGCGACGGCATCACGCACGGTCTGGATATGGCGACGGTCGCCAAGCGTCGTCTGCTGGAAACATTGCAGCGCACCATATTGCAGCCGCGCGGGCTGGACTACAAGGTGCAGTTCCCCGGGCCGACCGGCGCGAACGCGGTCGAGGCGGCGCTGAAGCTGGCGCGCAAGGTGACGGGCCGGACCTCTATTCTCAATTTCACGAACGCTTTTCACGGTATGACGCTGGGCGCCCTGGCGGTGACCGGCAATGCCGCCAAGCGGGCCGGCGCGGGTGTGCCGCTGCCGCATTCGACTCCGATGCCCTATGACGGCTATCTGACGGATTCGCAGGACGATCCGTTCGTGTGGATGGAGACCATCCTCGATGACGCTTCCTCCGGGGTGGACAAGCCCGCGGCGGTGATCGTCGAAACCGTCCAGGGTGAGGGCGGCGTCAATATCGCTCGTCCCGAATGGCTGTGCGCCCTGTCCGAATTGTGTTCGGCGCGTGAGATTCTGCTGATCGTCGACGATGTGCAGATGGGCTGCGGGCGGACCGGGCCGTTCTTCTCCTTCGAGGAGGCGGGCATCATTCCCGATATCGTGACGCTGTCGAAATCCATTGGCGGCTACGGGCTTCCGATGGCGCTGGTGCTCATGCGTCCCGAGCTCGACCAGTGGGCGCCGGGGGAGCACAACGGCACGTTCCGCGGTAACAACCCGGCGTTCGTGACCGCGCAGGTGGCGCTCGAGCACTACTGGTCCGACACGCTGCTCTCCACCGCGACTCTGGCCAAGGGTGAGCTGGTACACCGCACCCTGGACGAGATGTGCGGGGCATTCGAGGGTCTGTCCACGCGCGGTCGCGGCCTGGTGCACGGTGTGGTCTTCGGAGAACCGTCCCAGGCGGGCAAGGTGGCCCAGGTGGCCTTCGAGCGCGGGCTGCTGGTGGAGACCTCCGGCGCCCAGGACGAGGTGATGAAATTGCTTCCGC
Organism: Nocardia sp. NBC_01327; assembly: GCF_035958815.1. Lineage (NCBI taxonomy): Bacteria > Bacillati > Actinomycetota > Actinomycetes > Mycobacteriales > Nocardiaceae > Nocardia > Nocardia sp. NBC_01327. The sequence continues at coordinate 4,315,799 of NZ_CP108383.1, forward strand.
CGCTGACGATTACCGAACCCGAGTTGGATCACGGACTCGCCATTATCGCCGACGCGGTCGCTGTTGTGTGCGACGGGAAGGGACGCTGAAATGATCGTGCGTAGCACTGCGGAGATCACCGGTACCGAACGTGATGTGGCAGAGGCGGGTTGGCGCAGCAAGCGCATTGTGCTCGGCGGTGACGGTGTGGGTTTCTCGTTCCACGAGACCACGATCGAGCCTGCGACCGTGCACGAGTTCCACTACCTCAATCATGTGGAGGCGGTGTGGCTCGTCGAGGGGGAGGGCAGTCTCACCGATCTCGACAACGGCGTCAACTACGAGCTGGGTCCGGGGTCGATGTACCTGCTCGACGGGCATGAGAAGCACCGGCTGCACGCGCATACCCGCATGCGCATGATGTGCGTGTTCAATCCGCCGGTCACCGGCCAGGAAGTGCACGACGAGAACGGGATCTACCCGCTCGTCGCGGTATCGACCGACTAGTGGAATGACGGGAGTTTCCAGGGAATGACGGCAACGTACGAGACCAGGTTCGATCGATATCCGACGCGCACGGACGGACCCGCGCCCCACCTGGAGCGCACCGATCCCACCGTATGGGGCGAGGTCGGGAGCGCGGCGCTGACCGGCTTCGATGCCGACGGGTACGCGATCCTGGACGGCCTGCTCGATCGTGCGGAGGTCGCCGATGTGGCGGCCGAGATCGAGCGCATGACAGGCGATCCCGAGCTGATGCTTGACGAGCGGGTCGTCATCGAGCGCGAATCGAACCGCGTCCGGTCGATCTTCGAGGTGCACAAGCTCAGCGTGCTGATCGCGAATATGTTGCGCGAGAGTCGAATTGCCGGACTGGCCCGGCAGGTCCTCGGCTCAGAGGTCTATATCCATCAGAGCCGGATCAACTACATGCCCGGACTGCGGGGCGCGGGTTTCTACTGGCATTCCGACTTCGAAACCTGGCATGCCGAAGACGGAATGCCCGCACCGCGCGCGGTCAGCCTCTCCATCGCCCTGACCGACAATTTCCCCTTCAACGGCAGCCTGATGGTCATGCCCGGCTCGCACCGGACATTCGTGCCGTGCCAGGGTTCCACCCCGCCCCAGCACTACCGAGACTCGTTGCGGGAGCAGCAGATCGGCGTCCCCTCCGAAGCCGATATCACCGACCTGGCGAACCGCCACGGCATCGCCCAGTTCACCGGCCGCGCCGGATCCGCCCTCCTGTTCGACTCGAACATCATGCACGGCTCCCCCAACAACATCACCCCATTCCCCCGCTCGAACCTCTTCATAGTCTTCAACAGCGTGGAAAACACCCTGACCGACCCCTACGCAGCCACCACGCCCCGCCCCACCTACGTTGGCAGCCGCGACTTCACCCCGGTCATGTAATCACCGCGGCCACCCCGTCGAGAGGGACCACCCGAAGGGCGGTCCCTCTCGCCATTTCCGCTCGACCTCAACGTCAACCCTCCATGCCCAACAACCGCAATGCCCGAGCGAGTCCGCCCGCAGGATCACCACATGGCATCTCACGTTGCTGCCGGGCCTACTCCAGACCCTCGAGTATCGCCGCGCGATGATCTGGACGGTCTTTCCCTGGATGTCCACGGCTGAAGTGGAGCAGCGCGTGGAAGTGACCGTGAAGCGTCAGCAGCGGCTCGATGATCCGGAATTCTGTGTGTCAGCACTACTTTCGGAGTCGGTGCCGCACCATCAGGTGGGCGGCCCGGCAGTCACGGCGAGGTCTCTGTGGCATCTCGCCGAGCTCGGTGACCGGCGAAACGTCTCCATACGCATTGTTCCGCATCGGGTCGGGTCGCATCTCGGGCTGCAAACGGACCACTTCGTCCTGCTGGAGTTTCCGTCGCACACCGCTTCCGGGACTCGGACCAAATGGATCGAGCCTCCGGTGGTCTACGTCGAGGGATTTACCGGCGCCCTCTACCTCGAAAGAGACACCGAGGTTGACCGTTATCGCAGCGCGCTTGTAGAAATCAGCCGACTTGCGTTGGATGAAGGGGATACGCGAAAGATGTTGGTACAGACGGCGAAGGAGTGCGCACCGTGAGCATCCCCGACAGAAGGCGCTGGTTCAAGAGCAGCTACTCCGCTCAGCAGGATGCCTGCGTAGAGGCCGCCCACTTCGCCGGGGGAGCAGTCGGCGTCCGTGACTCCAAAGATCCAGTCGGCCCAGCGCTCACTTTCGGTCCGCAGCAGTGGGACAGCTTCCTGGTCGGCCTTCGCGCAGGCACTTTCGACATCTAGCGCGTGGCACGGTGAGGCTCCGGCCTGAGCGGTCAAATGCCCGCCACGACGGCATGGTCCGCCGCCCACACCAATTCCGGACCCGCCGTCAGCGCAGGTCCTTCGACATGTAGCGTCTGATACGGCGATGGCCCGGCCTGAGCGGTCAAACCCCCAGTCACCGCGGCAATATTTGGTCGCCCCGCATCGATCTTTGACCGCTGAGGCCGGTGACGAAGCGCGAGCACGACCTGAGGCATCGCCGAGAGGGCTCTGGTGGTGGGATTTCTCGGCGTGTCACCACCATCAGAGCCCGCTCGGCGTTGTATCGGAGGGGGGCGCCGACGGAGGTCGCCTCTCGAGGGGTGGGGTGTGGCTAAATTGGTTGGCGCGTGGTGGGGGTGAACATTTACAGTCGATCGAGTACAGCAGATGGTTTGTGAGCGGGCCGGATTCGGTCGGTTACCACTTCTAATGGGGATGTCGCGGGTTCGAATCTCGCCGGGAGCTTGCTTCCGTAGCTCAGTTTGGTAGAGCGCCAACACGTCGGTCGGAACAACATGACCGCTCACCTCTGTGTGCTGTGGGTCAAGTCCAAATGCGTGGTGTAGCAACGGTGGTCATCGCTTGATCCGGTAGTGGGTCAGGCGGTCAGTGCCGCGGTGGTGTCCTCCTGTTCGTCGGGGTCGGTGAGCCCGCGGGAGCGGGCAAGAACGTCCAACCCGAGGTAGCGGCGTCCTTCGATCCATTCGTCGTGTTGCTCGGCCAGGACGGCGCCGACGAGACGGATGATCGCGGTGCGATCGGGGAAGATACCGACCACGTCGGTGCGGCGGCGGATCTCTTTGTTCAACCGTTCCTGGGGATTGTTCGACCAGATCTGGTGCCAGATCTGCTTGGGAAACGCGGTGAACGCCAGCAGGTCCGCGCGGGCAGCATCGAGGTGCGCGGCGACTCTGGGCAGCTTCTCGGTCAGGGCGTCGAGCATCCGATCATATTGGGCGGCAACCGATTCGGTATCGGCTTGATCGAATACCGAATGCAACAGGGTGCGAACCCAGGGCCAGGAACTCTTCGGGCAAACCGACATCAGGTTCACCGTGTAATGGGTGCGGCAGCGCTGCCAGCTCGCGCCGGGCAAGGTCGCGCCGATCGCGGCCACCAAACCCGCATGCGCGTCGGAGGTGACCAACGCGACCCCGGACAGGCCGCGAGCGACCAGGTCGCGGAAGAATGCCAGCCAGCCGGCACCGTCCTCGCCGGAAGTGACTTGGATACCCAGGATTTCGCGGTAGCCGTCGGCGTTGACGCCGGTGGCGATCAGGGCGTGGACGTTGACCACGCGCCCGTTCTCGCGGACCTTGAGCACCAGGGCGTCTGCGGCGAGGAACGTGTAAGGGCCCTGATCCAAGGGGCGGGTGCGGAATGCTTCGACCTGGGCATCGAGGTCGCGGGCCATGATCGAGACCTGGGACTTGGAAAGTGTTGTGATGCCCAGGGATTCGACGAGTTTCTCCATCCGCCGTGTCGAGACCCCGAGCAGATAGCAGGTCGCGACCACGCTGGTGAGGGCCCGTTCGGCGCGTTTGCGGCGTTCCAGGAGCCAGTCCGGGAAATACGAGCCGGATCGTAGTTTCGGGATCGCGACGTCGAGGGTGCCGACGCGGGTGTCGAAGTCGCGGTGGCGGTAGCCGTTGCGGTGGTTGATCCGGTCGTCGGAGCGTTCGCCGTAGCCGGCTCCGCAGGCGGCGTCGGCCTCGGCGCTCATCAGGGTTTGCACGAAGCTGGACACCATCTCGCGCAGCAGGTCCGGGCCCATTACCGCCAATTGGTCGGCGAACGGCTTGCCCGGGTCGATAGGCTGGATATTGGTCATCGCGTGAAGTCTCCTTCGAGTGACTGTGAGAGGTCCTTCGAGGATCACGCGGTGACCACCTTGCTGTCCGGGGATTACGCCAGACTCAGCAGCTGATCAGCTGCCGTACACCATCTTCGTGGACGCAACCGTGCTGTGGCGAGTGAGGGCGGGCCGGAGCTGATCGGTTATCGGTTACCAAGGTTCAACTCCTTGCTGATATTCGGAGCGATCCTGATATCAGTCCCGGTCGGCGCACCATGACCGTCCGCACTCGAATGCATTACAGGAGAATGGAAGACGGGCCGGCGCTGATCGGTTATCGGAGCGGGAATTCGCGGGTTCGACTCCCGCCGAACGGCATTGCCGTTTGTAGCCGAGTGGCATAGGCGCCCGCCAAACCCCGGTCGGCATTCACACGCCCGTCTTTCCCCATGCCCTTCGCAGGGCTGAACAAATGAGGTGAACATGGACGCTTACGCAGGCGTGAACCTGCGGGCAACCCCGCAGTCGCAGCCCGCCGATCGGCGCCAGGTTGCCAATAATGCCGGTGGTTTCACCTTCGAGGTGACGCCGGAGGTACGGCTGCGCCGATTCTTGACCCTCGGCAGCGAGGGCGGAACGTACTACGTGAGCGCGCGGGACCTGACCAAGGAAAACGCCACTGTCGTACTGGATTTCGCGCGCACTCGCACCGCGGACCTGGTCGCCGAAATCGTCGCGATCTCGACCGCGGGCCGGGCACCGAAGCAGAATCCGGCGCTGTTTGCCCTGGCCGCTGCCGCGTCTCTCGGCGATGTCGACGGCCGCCGCCTCGCGCTCGACGCACTGCCGCTGGTCGCGCGTACCGGTACCCACCTGTTCCTGTTCGCCCGCTATGTCGAGCAGTTCCGTGGCTGGGGACGCGCGCTACGGCGTGCCGTCGCGCACTGGTACGTGGACAAGTCCGTCGACGACCTTGCGTATCAGGCCGTGAAGTACCAGCAGCGTGAAGGCTGGACGCACCGCGATCTGCTGCGTCTGTCGCACCCGGACACCGATCAGGACGAGCGTCGCCGCCTGTTCGATTGGATCTGCCACCGGGAGGCATCGCTCGAGGGGCTGCGCCTGATCGAGGGGTTCAAGCGTGCCCAGGACGCGCCGGTCGCACGCATCCCGGATCTCGTGCGCGAGTACCGGCTGTCGTGGGAAATGCTGCCCGACGCCGCACTCAGCGAGGCATCCGTATGGGAAGCGCTGCTGGACAACGGTATTCCGCAGACCGCGCTGATGCGTCAGCTGCCGCGTCTGACGCGTCTGGGTCTGCTGTCCCCGCTGGGGGCGCGCACCAAGGCCGTCGCCGAGCAGCTGGCCGACCGCGATCGTCTGCGGAAGTCCCGCGTGCACCCGGTGAATGTCCTTGTCGCGCTGCGTACCTACGCATCCGGCCGATCCGTGCGCGGCGAAAGCTCCTGGGAGCCTTCCCGTCCGATCGTGGACGCACTCGATGCCGCGTTCTATCAGGCATTCGAGTCGGTCCAGCCGACCGGCAAGCACCACCTGCTCGCACTGGACGTGTCCGGATCGATGACAGCTGCCGTGTCGGGGCTGCCATTGTCCGCGCGTGAGGCGAGTGCTGCGCTCGCGCTGGTCACCGCATCGACCGAATCCTCCTACGACATCGTCGGATTCACGTCGAACGGCGACTACCGGAACGCCGCACTGACCCCCCTGTCGATCAGCCCGCGCCAGCGCCTGGACGACGCGATCCGAGCGGTGAGCAATCTGCCGTTCGGTGGCACCGACTGCGCCCTGCCGATGCAGTACGCACTGGAGAACAAGCTGCACGTGGATGTCTTCGAAGTCATCACCGATAACGAGACCTGGGCGGGGCGGGTGCATCCGCATCAGGCGCTGCGGCAGTATCGGCGTGAGATCAACCCGGAGGCGAAGTTGGTTGTGGTCGGGATGACGGCGACGAACTTCTCCATTGCCGATCCCTCGGATGCCGGCATGCTCGACGTTGCCGGGTTCGATTCGGCAGTGCCTACGCTGCTGGCGGACTTTGCGCGTGGGCTCTGACGGTCGCGTGTGGCGATGCAGTGAAATGACGCTGACCAGGAACTGAGGGTGGGAAACGCCGAGATGGCGCCACCATCGTTTCCTGGTCGGCGTCGTTTCGCTTGCGCGAGAGAGGGATCTGAGAGCAGCGGATGGCGGCGTGCGGTGCGAGGGTTGCTGAAATATGTAGGTCGGTCTATTGTTTGTCTGGTGAGCAATAAGGGAGCCGAGACCAGGGTCAAGCTGTTGGATGCGACTCGGACGCTGGTCGAGGCTCGCGGGTACTTCGGGACCGGGCTCAATCAGATCATCGAAACCAGTGGGGCGCCGCGGGGTTCGCTGTACTTCCATTTTCCCGGTGGTAAGGATCAGTTGGTCGGCGAGGCAATCGGGCGCAGCGGCACTGATATTGCGGAGCTGATCGCCCTTGTCGAAGCGCCGGATGCCCGAGAGTTCGTGCGGCAGTTGCTCACATTGCTCGGTGACCGGCTGGAGCAATCCGACTGGACCAGTGGATGCCCCGTCGCGGCCGTTGCGCTCGATGTGGCCTCCTCTAATGACACTGTGCAGCAAGCCTGTTCGGCTGTCTACCGGCAGTGGGAAGACGTGCTTCGGGACCGGCTGACCGCCTACGGTCACCCCGAACCGGAACGCCTGACCACCGCGGTTCTCGCGATGATCGAAGGCGGATTGATTCTCGCCCGCACTCACCGCGACCGCACACCGCTGCGACAGCTGGCCGAGATCGTCGACATCCTCGTCTGAGCCGCACCCGCTGGGTTCCGTGACCTGGCGTTATGTCTCAAAAATATATAGATCGATCTACTGAAAGCTGACAATCATGGTAGACACCGACTCGATCGTCTTCGGCGCCGCCGGATTCATCGGACGCTCCCTGGTCGCCGAACTGCTGCGGGACGGTCATACCGTCACAGCGGCTGTCCGGGCCGGCAGTCAGGAACGCCTGCGCACCTGGCTCACCGGCCAGGGCGTCGATCAGGGCGAACTCACCATCGTCGACACCGATATCGCGGAATCGGATCTGGCCCTGCGCAGCACGATCGGGGGCGTCCGCGACGTCTACAACGCCGCGGCGCTCATGAAATTCGGCCTGGAGCCCGATGCGGCCCGCCGGGTCAATGTCACCGGCGCGCTGAACGTACTCACCTGGGCGAGTAGGCAACCGGAGCTGCGGCGCGTTGTGCACATCACCGCCTACCGCGCCACCGTGGAGGGCGGTCTCGAACGCGATTATCGCAATGGCGCGTACGGCGCCTCGAAACTCGAGGCCGACGCCGCGCTCCGTGAACTCGCTGCGGCACAGCGCATTCCACTGACCATCGCCAACCCTTCCTCGGTGCTGGGGCCGGGGCAGTACTTCGGCCTGGCCGAGGTCGTCGATAATCTGTGGAACGGCAAGCTGCCCGCGCTGCCCGGCCGGAGCGATACGTTCATCCCGGTGGTCGACGTCGACTATGTCGCCCGATTCCTCGTGGGACTGCCCACGCTGCCCGACACCGTCGGCAGGGCCTACACCCTCCTCGACCCCGCCACTCCGGATCTCCCGGACCTGATTCGGCTCATCGCCGACCATCTCCACGTTCCCGCACCACGTTTCAGCGTCCCGGTCTCGCTGCTGCGGGCACTGCCGCGTGCACTGACCAAGGCCGATCCCGAGACGCTGATGTTCATCGCCAGCGACCGATACGACACCACGGCCGCGGATGACGTGGCCCGCAGGCTCGGAATCGCCCATCCACCGGTCGGCGAACTGCTGCGCGGCTGGACGGACGGGATTGTCGCGACTCGCTACGGTGCCGCCCCGGAGTCCGCCGCCGGTTTCAGCAATGGCACGTGGGTCTCGGGTGACACCAGCACACCGAAATACGTGCTGCTGCACGGTCTTCCCATCGACAGCGACGGCTGGAACGACGTCGTGAGCCGGCTGGACGCCCCCGTGCTGGCCGCCGATCTGCCCGGCGTCGGACGCTCAGCGGCGCGTCCCGATTCGATGGTCGACTGGCTCGACGAACTCCTGGCGACAGTGCGCACCCGTCCGGTATTGGTCGCCCACTCGCTCGGCACCGAACCCGCCGTGCGCTACGCCCTCCGCCACCCCGATCGCATCTCACGGCTGGTCCTCATCTCACCGGCTTTCCTGCAGTCGCGCGCATCATGGCTGACTCGCTCCCGAATCATCGCGGAGGTGATGAAGCGCCTCCCGGTAGCGAAACTGGCTGAGCAACTGGGTGTTCCGAACAGCCCGGCCATCGAGAGCGCCGCCGCCAACCTGCGCCGCCCCGGCGTTGCCCGCCGCACAGTCGCCGCCCTCGCCGCCGCGAGCGCCCCGAAAAACCGCACCGCGCTCGCCGCTGAATTGGCCCAACTGCGTGTGCCTTTCGAGATCATCGCCGGTTCCGACGATCCGGTGACCACACCCACTACCTACCCGGTGACAATTATCGAAGGCACCGGCCATTACCCCCAATTGACTCATCCCGAGATCGTCGCGGGCTTACTCATCGGCGGTGGAAGTCGTACGGCTCCCTCGGAGGGTGCAGCGACAACCGTCGGGTGACCGGTCATCGCATCGAGTCCCGGCCTACGCTCAGTGGGTGCGTCTGGAGCTGATCACGATCGTGGTCGCGGAGTACGACCCGGCTATCGAATTCTTTGTGCGGGTTCTGGGGTTCGACCTGGTTGAGGATTCTCCGTCATCGACCAACGACGGTAGGCCCAAGCGGTGGGTGGTCGTGAGGCCACCCGGCGCGGTGACTGGAATCCTGCTGGCGCGGGCTGATGGGGAGGCGCAGCGTGCCGTGGTCGGCGATCAGGTCGCTGGGCGGGTGGGGTTCTTTCTGCGGGTCGAGGATTTCGGCGATGCGCACCGCCGAATGACAAGCGCCGGTGTGGAATTTGTGACCGAACCCCGCAATGAGCCGTACGGGCAGCTTGCCGTGTTTCTCGATATCGCCGGCAATCGGTGGGATCTTCTCGGACCGAGGGAAGAACCGGGCGAAGAAGAGCGATGAGTTTCAGGTGGCTGTGGCGTCTGCGTTGTGGATGGGTTTCCTACGGCATGGAGGAGAGTTGTGGCTGAGCAGAGTGCCGATGCGTCGGTGGCGGGTCCCGGGCTGGTCGATGTTGCCGAGGTGACGACGGCCGTTGTTCGTGGCACGGTTCCGCTGTTCGGACTGCGGGACTTCTTCGATACCTCGTTCCGTGTACTGCCGGAGGTGGTCGCCGCACAGGGGGCGGCGATCGGCGGACCGGCGTTCGGGCTGTATCGGGGGGTCTCCGGCGAATCGATCGACCTCGAGGTCGGGTTCGCTGTCGACAGGGCGGTGCGGCCGGAGCGCGGCGTCATCGCCGGGAGTCTGCCCGCGGGCCGGGTTGCCCGCGTTATCCATGCCGGCAACTTCGACGGGTTGAGCGACGCATGGGATCGCCTGCAGGCCTGGATCGGCGAGCAGGGCAGTGTGGCCGGTCCGGTTCGCTGGGAGGTCTACCACACCCAGCCGACGCCGGACATGGATCCTTCGGGCCTGCGCACCGAGCTCAACTGGCTCCTGAGCGACTGACGAGAGGACAACGGATATGCGGATTCTGGCTCGCCTGGGTATGAGCGCCGACGGGTACATCACCACGCCGAACGGCTGGCCGCCGCAGGTGGTCGATCCCGTGCATGGTCCGGGGAGTCACGGCACCGCGGAGTTTCTCCAGACGTGTGAGGCGGCGTTGATGGGGCGCACCACGTTCGAGCCCGCGCTCAGCAATGACCGCTGGCCATGGCCCGATCTGCAGGTGTTCGTGCTCGGGTCACACCGCCCGGAGGGCACCCCCGAGAACGTGACGGTCGACGAGGATCCCGTGCGGTTGCTGAAAGCCCTGCGCGCTGCCAACCGCGGGGGCGATGTGCATCTGATCGGCGGTCCCCGCACCATCGAGACCTTCCGCGCCCTCGGCGTTCTGGATCAGCTGCAATTGGTGGTGCTGCCGTTTGTAGTCGGCGGCGGCATGCGATTGACCGATGCGATGAGCCCTGACACCGGTTTGGAGTTCGAGAGCACCCGCGCCCTGCCGGGCGGATCGGTGGAGATCACCTACCGACTCGCACCCGCGGACGGGACTTCCGTTGCGCGCCAGGCGGGTTGGGCGCCGGCATCACAACGGCCGGCGGGCGGATAGGCGTGCTCCGAGTTGACGCCGACTCTCACCCGCAGGTTTTCCCGCCCAGGGTCGAGATATCGATAGCGTCGGCCATGGCCTGATAGCCGGTCAGGTTGGGATGGAGTTTGTCGGGCCCGGCGTAGCGGGGATCCAGAGCATCGGTATCGGCGGGGTCCTGGACGGCGGCGGCGAAGTCGATGACCGTGTCGGAGAGGTGCTGGGTGCGGATCCAGTCGTTGATGCGCAATCGAATCGGGTTCTGCCGCGGCGCGATGGTGCTGCCGAGGAGAGATCCGCCCGCCGGCATCAGGGTGCCCAGATGGACCCGCAGACCGGCGGCCTTCAAGCGCGTGATGATGTCGGTGTAGGCGCCGATGAGCCGGTCGTAGTCGGCGCCGATGGGGGAGTCGAGATCATTGATCCCCTCCAGCAGGATGACATCGGAGACCGCCGATTGATCGAGCACATCCGCTGCCGCGCGGGAAACAGCGCTCGGGCCGAATACGGGGAGCATGCCGTCGTCGGCCAGCGCATTGCCGGAGATGCCCGCATTGAGCACGGCCAGCGGAATTCCCGCCGCGTCGAGGCGGTGTTGGAGGAAGTCCGGATAGCGGGCGTTGGTATCGGGGAGCGTCGGATTCTGCGGTATGCCGATGTAATCGGCGGAGACGTATCCGTCGGTAATCGAATCACCCAGTGCGACAACGGCGGAAGCATCGCCCGAAGCCGAGACATCCAGGGTCGAGACGAGTGGAACCGCGGTGGTGCTCAGGCTGAATGCCGTCCCGGCGGAATCACCGGTGGTGTCACCCGCTCCGGGCACGGTGTAGTAGCTGGTGGCATTGCCGTTGAAATGTTCGGTCAGAAACGGCGCAGCCCCCGGCAGATACACGCTCACCGCTATGGGTTCCCACGCCGTTGCGGCGAATTCGACGGGGTCGCTCAGTATCTCCGCACCCGGCGCCAGCGTGACGCCCGCCTGCCCGGCGAAGGTGATCGGCCGCATCGAGGCCGGATCTACGCCGGGTCCCGCAGCGCGGTCCGCGATCGTGGCATGGCCGACCGTGAGCGGCATTGACCGGAACCGATTGGTCAGCCGAATCCGCACCCGGTCGCCACCGCGATGCGGCGTGACCACGATCCGATACGACTGCTCGCCCACCGAAAGTATGGGCTGCAGTGCCGGATCGAACGCACCGAGCGCATCGGACGGGCTGGCCGCCCAGGAACCCACCCAGTGCGCGGCCGAACACTCGGCGCCGCCCGGACCATCCGCCCCGGCCGGTCCGACACCCACGGCTGCGAAGACCGCCAGCGCGGTCAGCAGCACCGCTCGCCCCCGAATGGCTGTCGGATCGTTGGCCATCACATGTCCTCCCCTGCTATGCACAGCCGTCCCAAACCAGCTGGACGGGTGCCCACATTAGCCGTGTGCGACTCCGCACAGGACCGATCCGCAAAGAAGCGGAGCGGCGAGTAATCCGCGGGATCGCACGGTCATCCGAATCCGATTTCAAGTTCATTTCGCGGTATCGCCGCGATCCGGTGCGCGGCGAATTTCAATGGACTCACACCGATGCCTGCGGCGTGGGCGTAGCGATGGAGGAGCGGAATGGAACCGATCGTCGAAGTAAGCGGCGGCAAGATCCAGGGACGAACGACAAACGGTGTGAGCGCGTTTCTCGGTGTCCCGTATGCGGCGGCGCCGATCGGGCTCGCGCGATATCTCGCACCGCAGCCGGTGGCGCCCTGGGACGGTATTCGCGCGGCGAATACGCTGGGCCCCACCTGCATTCAGCCCTCCTACCCGCCCGGTATCGAGGAGATCCTGGGGACCTACACCGTGCCCGGTGCGGAGTACCTCAACGTGAATGTGTGGACCCCGGACCCCGGCGGCGCGGGCCTGCCGGTCCTGGTCTGGATTCACGGCGGCGCGTTCGAACACGGTTCCAATGCTGTCCCGGCCTATGACGGCGCTGCCTTCGCCCGCGACGGCGTGGTGCTGGTATCGGTGAACTACCGGCTCGGCATCTCCGGCTTCGCGGTTCTCGACGGCAGCCCCGCCAACCGCGGGCTACTCGACCAGCTCTTCGCCCTGGCCTGGGTGCAGGACAATATCGCGGCCTTCGGCGGCGATCCGGCCAATGTCACGGTCTTCGGCGAATCGGCGGGTGCGATGAGCGTGGCGGCGCTGCTCAGCGCCCCGGCCTCGCGCGGCCTGTTCGGCAGGGCGATCATGCAGAGCGGCAACGGCAGCGTGGCGGTGACCGCGGACGATGCCCGGCTGATGAGCGCGAAGTTGGCCGAGAAGCTCGAAATAGCGCCGACCGCAGCGGAATTCGCGCACGTGACGCCTGCCGATCTACTCGCCGCCCAGCAGTCCGTCCATGCCGAATACTCCCTGAACCCGGACCCGGCACGATGGGGAGCCTCGGTGGTCGCGGCAGGCGGCGGCGTCATGAACCTCATGCCCACGCTCGACGGTGAACTGCTGTCGGCGCTGCCGATCGATGCCATCACCGCCGGATCCGCCCGCGGCATCCCGCTGATCATCGGCGTCACCGCCGAGGAATTCCGCCTCTTCACCGTTCCCACGGGCCTGGCGGATGCGGCCACCACCGACATGCTGCCGTTCCTGCTGGCGCGCTTCGGTATCGCGGCCTCGATCGCCGAGGAGTTCGCGGCCGCGCGCCCGGACGATACCCCCGGCGACATACTCGCGGCCGTCATCACCGATGGCATGTTCCGCCGTCCGACCGCGGAACTGGCCTCCGCACACGCCGCCACCGGAACCCCGGCCTTCGTCTACGAATTCGGCTGGCAGCGCACCGATGGCGACCTCGGCGCCTGCCACGGCCTCGAAGTCCCGTTCGTCTTCGACACGCTCGCGAATGCGGTTCCGCTCGCCGGTCCGCACGCGCCGCAGCGCCTTGCCGACGAAATCCATTCGGCCTGGGTCGCTTTCGCCACCACCGGCGAGCCCGGCTGGGAGCAGTACAGCGCCGATCATCGTGCCGTCATGCGGTTCGGCGATCCCCGATCACAGCTCGTCACCGGCCCGGCCGGCGGCGCGTGGAGCACCGAGCCCTTCGCAGCGGCCGATACCGCTGTGCCCGGCGCGGAACGATAGACCCGGAAAGTCGAGGAAGACATGACCGAATGGATGACCGACGAGCGGTCACAGGCGCTGCGCGCGATCTGCGACACCATCGTCCCGGCACTGCGGCGACCCGATGACCAGGACGGCTTCTGGGCGCGCACCGCCACCGAACTCGGCGCGGATCAAGGCATTATCGCCTATCTGGCGGGCATGCCCGAGGACCAGCGCGAGGGTCTGCTCGGGCTCATCGATGCCCTCGGCGCACAGGGCATCGTCACGGCCTCGCCGCTGTCCCGCGAGGAATTGCTCAGGCGCACAGCACTGCTGGGTCCGCTGACCGGAGCCGGAGTCGGCGTACTGATCTCGCTCACCCTGTTCCTCACCTACGGCCTGCCGGACCCGGCCACCGGCCAGAACCCCATGTGGCGCAGATTCGGCTTTCCCGGCCCGATCGGCGCACCGCAGCAGGACACCAAGGCCCTGCACATCACAGTGCCGCAACCGGATTCGACCATCGAGACCGATATCGTGATCGTCGGCTCCGGTGCGGGCGGTGGCGTGATCGCCGGACAGCTGGCCCAGGCCGGACTGCGCGTCGTGGTCCTGGAAGCAGGCGGCTATTTCGACGAATCCGACTTCAACCAGCTCGAACTGTGGGGCTTCCAGAACCTCTACTGGCGTGGCGGCCCGACGCCGACCGCCGATTTCAATATCTCGCTGCAGGCCGGTGCGACCCTGGGCGGCGGCACCACCGTCAACTGGACCAATTGCCTGCGCACCCGGCCCTGGGTGCGCGAGCAGTGGGCGCGCGAATACGGGCTCAAGGATGTCGACGGCCCCGAGTTCGACCGACACCTGGACGCAGTGGCGCAACGCATTTCGGTCAACGAGCAATGCTCCGACTTCAACGGCCCGACCAAGCGGTTCCAGGAAGCGGCGGAGCACCTCGGCTGGTCGTTCGCCACCATCGCCCGCAATACCGATCCGGCGACCTACGATCCGGCCAGCGCGGGCTACCTGGGTTTCGGCGACCAGTCCGGATCCAAACAGGGCACCATGAAGACCTACCTGCGTGATGCCGCCGACGCGGGCGCGCAGATCATCGTGCGCAGCCGCGCCGATCGGGTCCTGGTCGAAAACGGCCGGGCCGCAGGTGTTTCGGCGACCTACGCCGATCCGGTGACCGGCGACGCCGCGACCTTCACCGTCCGCGCGCCCCGGGTGGTCATCGCGGGCGGCGCGCTCGAATCACCCGCATTGCTCCTGCGCTCCGGCATCGGTGGGCCCGCCGTCGGCAAGTACCTGCGCCTGCACCCGGTCGCCGCGGTCGCGGGCATCTACGCGGAGGATCAGCAGGCGTGGTGGGGCGCCCCGCACACCGGTCTGATCGATGAATTCGCCGACACCGGAGACGGTTACGGCTTCCTCATCGAAACCGCGCAGTACACGACCGGCCTGGGCGCCTCGGCGGTGCCCTGGGCGTCCGGCGCCGCGCACAAGCAGTTCCTGAGCCGATACCGCAATGCGGTCACCAGCCTGGCGGTGCTGCGCGATCGCGGGCACGGACAGGTGAGCATCGATGCCACCGGAAATTCGGTGGTGTCCTATGCCATTACCGATGAGCTCGACCTGGCCAATCTGCGGCGCGGCGTGGAGGCGCTGGCCGTTATGCACGAGGCCGCAGGTGCGGTGCAGATCGTGGCCTTCGCCGAGGGATTGCCGACCTGGCGCTGGGGGGACGACCTCGCCCCCTACATTGCCGCGATCCGCCGAATCCCGTTCCGCGCCGGTGGCTATCGCATGTTCTCCGCACATCAGATGGGCAGCTGCCGCATGGGCACGGACCCGCAGACCAGCGTCGCCGGACCCACCGGCGAGCTGCACGACACCCCCGGCGTCTGGATCGGCGACGGCAGCGCGTTCCCCACCGCGTCGGGCACCAATCCCATGCTCTCGATCATGGCGCTGGCGCACCGCACCGCCGAAGCGATCGCGGCCGATGCGGGTGCGACCCTCCGCACCGGCATCACGGCGAAGTAGAGACGAGGACGATATGACCACCACCGAACCCGCCGTCCGGCTGTATGACCGGGCCTACATCGGCGGCGAATGGATCACCCTGTCCGGCACCGACACCCACGATGTCATCAACCCCGCCACCGAGCAGACCCTCGCGACGGTCCGGCTCGGCACCGCCGCCGATGTGGACAATGCGGTGCGGGCCGCACAGGCCGGATTCGAATCCTGGTCGCGCAGTGCGGTTTCCACCCGTGCCGAGGTGCTGGCCGCCATCGCCGCCGGACTCGAAGCGCGCGGAGATGAACTGGCGGCGCTGATTTCACAGGAGGTCGGCACCCCGGTCGCCGTTTCCCGGCTGCTGCAGGCCGGATTGCCCGCCATGACCTTCTCGGCGGCGGCCCGCTTCGTGAGCGAGCTGCCCTGGGAGGAGGAACTCGGCAATGCCCTGATCGTCCGGGAGCCGGTGGGTGTGGTCGGCGCGATCACCCCGTGGAACTATCCGCTGCACCAGATCGCCGCCAAGGTCGCCCCCGCACTGGCCGCAGGGTGCTCGATCGTGGTGAAACCCAGTGAGGTGGCGCCGCTCTCGTCCTTCCTGTTCGCCGAGATCATCGATGCGCTCGGTCTGCCCGCCGGTGTCTTCAACCTGGTTCCCGGCACCGGGCCGGTGGTCGGCGAAGCATTGGCCGCCCACCCCGGCGTGGACATGATCTCGCTGACCGGCTCGGCCACGGCGGGTGCGCGGGTCTCGGAACTGGCCGCGCGGACGATCAAGAAGGTCGCGCTGGAGCTGGGCGGTAAATCGGCCAATATCATCCTCGATGATGCCGACCTGATGACCGCGGTGGTGGACGGCGTCGGCAAGTGCTTCCTCAATTCCGGCCAGACCTGTACGGCGCTGACCCGAATGCTGGTGCCGCGCAGCCGGTTGGCGGAGGTGGAGGCCATAGCCAAGGCCGCCGTGGAAGCCGCCGTCGTGGGTGATCCCTTCGATCCGGCCACCGCCGTGGGGCCGATGGTCACCGCCGCCCACCGCAATCGGGTACTCGGATACATCCGGCGCGGCATCGAGGAGGGGGCCACCCTGGTGACCGGCGGCACCGATCCGGTCGAGAGCCTGGAGCGCGGCTGGTTCGTGCGCCCCACCGTCTTCTCCGACGTCGACCCGTCCATGACGATCGCCCAGGAGGAGATCTTCGGTCCGGTGCTGGCGATCCTGCCCTATGACAGTGAGGACCATGCCGTCGCCATTGCCAATGGCACGCATTACGGCCTGTCCGGCGGAGTCTGGTCCGCCGACCCGGAACGCGCCCAGCGCGTCGCTCGCCGGCTACGTACCGGACAGGTCGAAATCAATGGCGGCGCCTTCAGTCCGGTCGCTCCGTTCGGCGGCTACAAGCAGTCCGGAAACGGTCGCGAACTCGGTCCGTACGGCGTGCTGGAGTTCCTCGAGACGAAGGCCATGTTCCGCTAGCGATGACCCGGGCGGGCGGAGTCCACTTTCGGACAATCCGCCCGCCGAGCCTCGCGATGCTACGGTGTTCACCTGCGCCGGAGCCGAATTGCCCCCTTCGGGGCCGGAACCGGACGGTACTTTCCTGGGAGTCGTTCACAGTTTCGGGTGATATCGTCTCGCCGCCGCAGAGGGCACATGCGGCCGGCGGTTTCGGACCGGGACGAATCGGGACGGGACCGCGCGCCGGAGAGATCGCGTAGGAGGCTCGGTTCTGTTGCACGGCAATACTTCCTGGACTGCTGGTGGACGATCGGGTGCACACCGGAAACCCCCGGCTATCACCATCTTGAAGGGGCGTGCGGTCATCGCCGCGGTGGCCGCGGGTGCGGCCGTCGCCGCCGGGCAGGCCGGTCTGCAAGACGTGGGCGGGCACAAGACCACCACTACTGCCGAGCCCGCGACGCAGGAGATCGCCGCACTGCAGCCCGCGGCTCTCACCGGAACGGATGCGCACTTTCCCGAGATCCTGGACGCCGCCCAGCCGGAGGATCCCGCGCAGTATCAGGACATTCTGGAGAACGGACAGCAGTTCGCGGCCGATATCACGGCCCGCGCGGAATCGAAACTGCGCCCGCTCTTCGTGAAGTTCGCCTCGGGCACCTTCACCTCCGGCTTCGGAACCCGCTGGGGCGCCGAGCATTTGGGCGTGGACGTGGCCGCCCCGATCGGCACGCCCATCTACGCCATCATGGACGGCACCGTGATCAGCGCCGGTCCGGCCGACGGCTTCGGCATGTGGGTCCGGCTGCAGCACGACGACGGCACCATCACCGTTTACGGTCACGTGGACACCGCGACAGTGTCTGTGGGCCAGCGGGTCCTGGCCGGCGACCAGATCGCCACGGTCGGCAATCGCGGCTTCTCCACCGGTCCGCACTGCCATTTCGAGGTGTGGCTCAATGGCGCCGACAAGATCGACCCGCTGCCCTGGCTCGCCAGCCGCGGCATCTCGCTCGGGCCGGAAATCGACTGACCCGTCAGGCGGTGCGCACGCGCAGCCGATCCACACCGCGCAGTACCGGTTCGATCACGCGCGCGGCAATGGGACCCAGTACCGCCATGATCAGCACATAGGTCGTAGCGAGTGCGGCGAACTCCGGCGGAACCGCACCGGCGGTGACCGCGAGACCCGCGATGACAATGGAGAATTCGCCCCGCGCGACCAGTGCTGATCCGGCCCGGGCGCGACCGTAGCGCGAAGCCCCGGCGCGCTCTGCCGCCCACCACCCGGTGGCGATCTTGGTCGCGGCGGTCACCAGGGCGAGCAGGAGCGCCCATCCGAGCACGGGCGGAATACTGGCCGGATCGGTGCTGAGGCCGAACAGTACGAAGAACAGCGCCGCGAACAGATCCCGCAGCGGTTCCAACAGTTTGGCGGCATTGTGCGCGGTGGAGCCGGAGATGGCGATACCCAGCAGGAAGGCGCCCACCGCGGCCGAGACCTGCAGCGATGAGGCCAATCCGGCGATCAGCAGGGCCGCGCCGAGCAGTTTGAGCAGGAAGATCTCACGATCGTCGCTGTCGACGATCCGGGAGACGTACTTGCCGAAGCGCAGGGCGACCACCAGTACGACCGTCACCGTCACCAGCGCGATGCCGACGGTGGTCATCCCGGCCGCGAAGCCCGCCCCGGCCAGCACCGCGGTGAGCACCGGGAGATATCCGGCCATGACCAGATCCTCGAATACCAGAATCGACAGGATCGTCGGCGTCTCCCGATTGCCGAGGCGGCCCAGATCGTTGAGCACCTTGGCGACAATGCCGGAGGAAGAGATATAGGTGACACCGGCCATGGCGACCGCACCGGTCAGACCCCAGCCCAGCAGCAGCGCCACCGTCACGCCCGGTGCGGCATTGAGCACCAGATCGACCACGCCGGCAAGCCATGAGGTGCGCAGACCGGTGACCAATTCGGTTGCGCTGTATTCCAGCCCCAGTAGTAGGAGCAGCAGCACCACGCCGATCTCACTGGCCAGTTCGATGAACTGATCCACATGTTCGAGCCTGATCAAACCGCCGGTGCCGAATACCAGCCCGCCGATCAGATACAGCGGGATCGGCGACATTCCGATCCGTGCGGCGAGCCGTCCGAGCAATCCCAGCCCGAACAGCACCGCCCCGAGCTGGATGAGCGACAGCGCGGTTTCGTGTGCGACCACCGGACTCACCCGTCCGTCAGGATGGGCGCGGCGGTGCGCCCGTCGGTGGTGCCGTAGTCGCGTATGCGGAAACCGGATATGTGTGTTGCTGCAATGTTCACGCCCCTACCTTAATCGGACAAATCGGTCAGATTGACCAGTGGGGTCGAAGTGCCTACCTGCGGTTGGTGGTGAACAACGCATGGAGGCAACACAATTCGTGTCTGCCCGGGCGTTTCGGGGCAATCTCGGGTTCGAATCCGCCGGGGCCGCGCACGGGCATGGCCGGACAGGTGAACGGGGAGTGGATCGCACATGGCATTGCCTGTTCACCTTCCGTATGGGTGCGATATCTTGGCTATACAACTTTTGGGCCGAGTGTGTGTTCTGCTGCCGGGCGTTTCGTTTCCCGGCCTCTGATGGAATGCCGGATCCAGGAGTTCACTAGTGCGTATCGCAACTGCTCGCAATGTTGGAATCTGTCTTGTCGCAGGGGCTTTGGTCCTCGGCGTGGGCGCCTGCACGAAGAAGTCGGACACGTCGGCGGGTGGGGCCGCGACGGCGACTTCGGCTGCGGATCTCGGAGGAATGGACGCGCTCGTGGCCGCGGCCAAGAAGGAGGGCACGCTGAATCTCATGGCGCTGCCCCGTGATTGGGCCGGTTACGGCGCGCTGATGGACAATTTCGGCGCCAAGTACGGCATCAAGGTCAATGACGATAATCCCGGCGCCGCCAGTGCCGATGAGATCAATGCGATCAAATCGCTGAAGGGCCAGGATCGCGCGCCCGATGCGGTCGATGTCGGCACCTCCTTCGCCATCAGCGGCGCCAAGGACGGGCTGTACGCGCCGTACAAGGTCAGCACCTGGGCCGATATCCCGGACTCCCAGAAGGATTCGGCCGGCACGTGGTACGGCGATTACGGCGGCTACATCTCCATCGGCTGTGATGCCGCGAAGGTCGCCGTCTGCCCGACGACCATCGCCGACCTGGCCAAGCCCGCGTACAAGGGACAGGTCGCGCTCAGCGGCGACCCGCTCAAGAGCAACTCCGCGCTGATGGCGGTGTGGACCGCGGCCCTGGCGACCGGCGGGTCCGCCGACAATATCCAGCCCGGTATCGACTTCTTCGGCAAGCTCAAGTCCGAGGGGAACTTCGTTCCGGTCAAGGCTACGGCGGCCACCGTGCAGTCCGGCGAGACGCCGATCATTATCGACTGGGACTACCTGAACGCCGGAATCGCTCAGACACTGGGCAATACGAACGTGAAGTGGACCGTCGCGGTGTCCACTGATGCCTCCATCGGCGGATACTACGCACAGGCGATCAGCAAGACCGCACCGCATCCGGCCGCCGCGCGGCTGTGGCAGGAGTACCTCTACAGCGATGAGGGTCAGAACGGTCTGCTCAAGGGTTTCGCGCGCCCGGTGCGACTGCCCGCCATGCAGAAGGCCGGCACGGTCGATCCGGCGCTGACCAAGGTGCTGCCGGCCGCCAGCGACAAGGCCGTCTACCCGACGGACGATCAGGCCGCGAAGGCCAAGGACACGCTCACCCAGAACTGGGCGAACACCGTCAAATGAGAACATCGGTTCGTTCGGCCCGGGCCCTCGGCTGGCTCGGGCTCGTTCCGTTCCTCGGCTACGTCGGTGTGTTCTTCCTGCTGCCCACCGGCGTGATCGTGTATTCGGCCTTCCAGGTCGGTGACGATGCGAATTCGTCCTTCGGGACCGCGAATGTCACGGCGGCGCTGAAGGGCGCGTATCTCACCGGGCTGAAAAACAGTGTGGTGCTGTCGCTGGTGGTCGCGATCATCGCCGCGGTGCTGGGTGTGATTCTGGCGTACGCGGTTACGAGCGGACGCGGGCAGATGCTGCAGCGGGTGGTGTCCACCAGTGCGGCCGTGCTCGCCAATTTCGGCGGGCTGCCGCTGGCATTCCTGTTCGTCGCGGCGATCGGCAATGCCGGTGTGCTGACGAAACTCCTCCAGGATCATCTGGGCGTCTCCCTGCGCGATGACCTGCATCTGGATTTGTACTCCCAGGCGGGTGTGCAGTTCGTCTATCTGTATTTCCTGGTGCCGCTGATGGTTCTGGTGATCACACCGGCACTCGAGGGATTGCGCCCGGAATGGCGTGAGGCGGCCGAGAGCCTCGGTGCGCGGGGCTGGCAGTACTGGCGCTATGTCGCCGGACCCGTGCTGCTGCCGCATTTCCTCGGCAGTGTCGCGCTGCTGTTCTGCACCTCCTTCTCCTCGTTCGCCACCGCCGATGCGCTCACCAATGGCACGCTCTCGATCACGCCGCTGCAGATCGAGAGCGCCGTATCCGGCAATGTGCTTGTCGGACAGGAGAATCTGGGCGCGGCCATGGCTCTGAACATGATCGTGGTCGTGGTGCCGCTCACCCTGCTCTACCAGTACATGCAGAACAGGACCTCGCGATGGCTACAGTGACCGATCCCGCGGCCGTGGTGGGCGGCCCGGCGGTGCAGCCGAATCCGGCACGGCGATCGACCCGCCGGATCGCACCGCCCACGGCGTATTGGCGCTGGATTGTGCTCGGCCTCGCCGCGATCTACTTCATCGGGCCGTTCGCGGTGGCGTTCTGGTTCACCATCAATGACAAGAACGGGGTGAGTTTTCGCGTTTATACGCGAATCCTCTCCGCGAACGGGCTTTCCGGCACTCTGGGCACCTCGCTGGTGCTCGGCCTGATCGCGGTGGTCATCACACTGGTGCTCATGGTGCCGACAATGCTGCTGGTGCACTTGCGTTTACCCGCCGCACGGCCGCTGGTCGAGCTGTTGTCCCTACTGCCGTTGGTGATTCCGCCGGTCGCCCTGGTCGTGGGTGTGCGCAGCGTGCTGTCGTGGGGCAATAACAGCGACTATGTCGAAGTGTCCCAGGTGTTCACGGCATTGCAGCAGCAGCCGCTGTCGTTGATCCTGGCGCTCGAGTACGTGGTCATCGCGCTGCCGTTCACCTTTCGTGCGCTCGATGCCGGAATTCGGGGTTCGCGCATCGGCGTCCTGGTCGAAGCCGCGCAGAATCTCGGCGCCGGATGGACGATCGTCATGTGGCGGGTGGTGCTGCCCGCACTGCGCACCTCACTGCTGAACGCGGCCTTCCTGACCTTCGCACTGGTCATGGGCGAGTACACCATTGCGAAGATTCTCATCTTCCGCACCTTCCCGGTGTGGCTCGCGCAATCGGCCAATTCCGATGGCCAATTGCAGGTGGCGCTGTCGATTCTGAGCCTGGTACTCACCTGGCTGCTACTGCTCGTTGTCGTCTCGATCGCAGGTCGATCACGAAAGGCCCCCCGATGACCGCCCAGTCAGTTCCCGAGATCAACAGCACCGCAGTCGCTTTCGTCGACGTGCACCGCCGGTACGGTTCGGTGCGAGCCCTCGACGGGCTGAATCTGGATATCGCACCCGGGGAATTCGTCGCGCTGCTCGGCCCGTCCGGATGCGGGAAGACCACGGCGCTGCGCATTCTCGCCGGATTCGATCACCCGACCTCGGGGGAGATTCGCGTCGACGGTCGCGATGCGTCCGCTATTCCGGCGAACAAGCGCGATATGGGCATGGTCTTCCAGTCCTACAGCCTGTTCCCGACCATGTCGGCGCTAGACAATGTCGCCTTCGGGCTCAATCTGCGTGGGCGGCCTGCCAAGCGGCGGCGGGAGCGGGCGCAGGAGCTGCTCGATATGGTCGGGCTCGCCGATCACGTGGCGAAATTCCCGCATCAGCTCTCGGGCGGGCAGCAGCAGCGCGTCGCCCTGGCGCGTGCGCTGGCCATCGCCCCGCGGGTACTGCTGCTCGACGAGCCGCTGTCGGCGCTGGATGCGAAGGTTCGCCAGCAATTGCGGGAGGAGATCCGCCGTATTCAACGGGAATTGGGCGTGACCACGGTCTTCGTGACCCACGACCAGGAGGAGGCGCTGGCGATCGCGGACCGGGTCGCGGTCATGCGCAATGGCCGGATGGAGCAGTGCGCCAGTCCCGATCAGGTGTACCAGCGGCCCGCGACACCGTTCGTGGCCGAATTCGTCGGCACCATGAATCGCATTCCGGCGACCGCGGTCGATGCCACCCATGTGCGAGTGGGGGAGCAGGTGCTGCTGTGCGATGGTGAGGCGACGTGCACCGGCGAGGTGACGGTGCTCGCCCGCCCGGAGGCGGTGCTGGTGCACGAATCTGCCGAGGGCACAACGATTGTGGAGGCCGGGACCTTCTATGGCGCGACCACCCGGCTGCGCCTGACCCGGGCCGACGGGACGCGATTGCTCGCCGATATCGCCAGCCATCGCGCGGGCGACCTGTCTCCGGGTACCCGGGTCACGGTATCGCTGCTCGACCGGCCGGTGCTGCTGGCGGCGGATCCGCAGTGAATAGAGTTGGCGTGTGACCACTGGACAGCCGAAGGTGCCGCGCTATCGGGAGATCGCCGAGCAATTGCGCGAGGCGATCGAGAACGGTGAGTTCGCCGACGGTGAGTCACTGCCCTCGGAGCACCATCTGAGCGAGCGCTACGGCGTCTCGCGCGGCACCATCCGGCAGACCTTCGCCTATCTGCGCGCCTCGGGCATCGTCTCGTCGCGACAGGGCGCGCGGCGGCAGGTGCTGCGCGGCCCGCGCGCACAACCGATGACCGAACTGCTCAGCTTCTCCCGCTGGGCGCGCAGTATCGGCGAGACGCCGAGCAGCCGCACCGTCGGCACCGATATCGTCACACCCTCCCCGGAGGTCCGGGAGAAATTGGGTCTGACACAGGGGGAGAAGGCTTTTCACGTCGAGCGGGTCCGGTTGCTGAGCGGGGCGGCGATCATGCTGGAGAGCACCTACTACCCCGAACGGCTCGCCGCGCCGATTCTGGCCATGGATCTGGAGGCCGAGTCGATCACCGACAATCTGGAGGACTACGGCATCGTGTTCGTGGACGCCGAGCATTCGATCGAGGCGATCGGCGCCACCGCGCGCACTGCGGAGCTGCTCGGAATCCATATCGGCACACCGCTTCTGCGCACCATGCGCCGGACCACCGACCCGGCGGGCGAGGTGCTCGAGTGTTCTTTCGACACCTACCTCGGGTCGGCGGTCGCCTTCGTCGTACGCAATTCGGTGGCCGCGGGTGCGGTCAGCCGGGTCAGATCGAGGCTGTCGAACTGACCGTGCGATCCATCGCCTCGATATCGGCGCGGAAATCGGCGAGTGTCAGCTCCGGCGCATGCGGATCCTTACCGGCATCGTCGAATCTGCGCAGTGCCGTCGCGGCGTCGCGGTGCGGTTCGGCGGCGAAGGCCGCGACCTCCTCGGGGCTCATGGTCCCGCCCTGCACGGCCATGGTGAATTTCGATGCCTCCGAAAGCCGTTCGTAATAGGTCGAATCCGTGGCGCACAGATACCGTTTGGCGGCCACGTGCAGGCGGACCGGCTCGGTGACCGCGGCGTCGAACCACTGCGAAAGCCATTCGGCGGCAATCGTGTCATGGTGATTGTCGGTGCCCCGCATGAGTTCCCGGCCGCTCATCGCACCGGAGAAATGCCCGACGTCGTGCACCACGGCGGCGACGACCAATGCCGTGGGAGCACCCGATTCTCGGGCCACCCGCGCGGTCTGCAACATATGTGCCGCCATCGAAACCTGTTCGCCGAGGTAGTCTTTCGCGCCCTCGCCCTCGAACAGGCCGGCCAGGATCTCGTAGGCATGTGTCATCGCGTGCGCTCCTCCAACGTCCGCAGGGTGCTCGAGAGCCCGTCCAGATCGGCATAGGCGCCCTGTAGATGGCGGCCGCCGGCGGCCGCGAAAGCCGTGCGGGCGTGCAGGGTCCGGGTGTTGTCGAAGATCAGGCAGTCGCCGGTGCCGAGCCGGAAGTTCAGCCGGGCCGCCGGTGCGTACAGCAGTTCAGCGAAGGTGCGGTACGCGGCGTAGAAGGCGCGCACGCGGGCGGGATCGGCGAGCGGCACCTCCATCGACCGGTTGTTGAATCGGACCTCGCGAATCCGCTGCCCGGCATCGAGACCGATCAGGGGCGCCACGGCCGCCAAGCGGGTGCCGTCGCCCTCGTACCGGTAGGTGATTGGGGTGCGGGTGAGCACCTCGAAGGCGGCGGGATCGTGCGCGCGCAGGGCCGCTGCCGCCGCGAAGCCGTCGACAAGACCCGAATCCCCGCCCTCGGCGGCATTGTGCAGGCACAGCAGCAGCTGCAGCGTCGGCACCGGATCCCGGTACGGGTTATCGGTGTGCGGGGTGATGGCCAATCCCGTGAATGCCAGGTTCACCGGGTTGGGCTCCACCCGGACATCGAAGATCCGGCCGTAATTCGTCTCGCGTACATACCCGAATGTCTCCGCGACCTGTGTGACCTGGCCGAGTTCGGCCGGGACGCCGCGTAGCAGCACGAATCCCCACTCGACCACCTGCCGCAATGCCGGAGCGGGATTCTCCAGGTATGTCTGCCAGGCGACCGGCTCGAGGTCTGCTGCTGCGTCGGCCTGCGGCCAGAGCGTCTTCGACCGTTCGCTGCGATGGTCGAGTTCAATGCGGGCGGTATCGCCCAGCAGGGTGTCGATCGCGAAGGACGTACGGTGGCTGCCCGGTGCGAAGACGACCTCGAGCCGGTCGTCGATGACCCCGGCGTCCTCGACGCGTACATCGGCGGGCAGATCCACGATATCGAACAGTCGCTGCCCGCTCGAGGTGTCTCGGCTGAGCGCATCAGTGGCGTTGTCCCGCAACCACATTGCCGGAATCTCGACCGTGCGCGCGGCCGTCGTCAGCCACACATCCCCGTCCACGACGGCGGCCTCGACCACCGCCCCGTTCTCAACTTGGCTATACATGTTGAGGAGTATGGCACGGCCTTCCCGGCCGCCTGGGTGGTCTCGTCCTGAATATCGCGTGAACAGCTTCCTTCCCCATAGCAGTTGAGCGGGGGCGTAGCTGAAAATATCGATGTGAGTTCAGAAATGATCGTTCTTTTGATCGTGATCGTCACCGCGTTGGGATTCGATTTCACCAACGGTTTCCATGACACTGCCAATGCAATGGCGACGTCGATCGCCACCGGAGCTCTCAAGCCCCGGGTGGCGGTCGCCATGTCGGCGGTCCTCAATTTGCTCGGCGCCTTCCTCTCGGTGGAGGTCGCCAAAACTGTGTCGGGTGGTCTGCTGAATATCGGCAATGTGAACCACATGGCAATGCTGCACATCGTTTTCGCCGGCCTGGTCGGTGGAATTCTGTGGAATCTGCTCACCTGGCTGTTCGGTATTCCGTCGAGTTCCTCGCATGCGCTCTTCGGCGGTCTGATCGGTGCGGCCGTGGCCGCGCTGGGCGCCAGCGGCGTGATCTGGACCGGTAACGAGAAGACCGGATTGATCAGCAAGATCATCGTTCCGGCGGTGCTGGCGCCGTTCGTGGCCGCGCTGGTCGCGGGACTGGGCACCTTCCTGATCTACCGGCTCACCCGCCGCTCGGCGAAGAAGCGGGTCGACGACGGCTTCCGCTGGGGCCAGATCGGTTCCGCCGCACTGGTTTCACTCGCACACGGCACCAATGACGCGCAGAAGACGATGGGCGTGATCTTCATGGCCCTGGTCGCGCACGGCACCTTCAGCAATAACGACGATATTCCGCTCTGGGTGAAGTTCGCCTGTGCCTCCGCCATTGCCCTGGGCACCTATCTGGGTGGCTGGCGCATTATCCGCACGCTCGGCAAGGGGCTCGTGGAAATCGATCCGCCGCAGGGCTTCGCGGCCGAAGCCTCCTCTGCCGCAATCATTCTCACCTCGGCGCAGTTCGGCCTTCCGCTCTCGACCACGCAGGTCGCGACCGGATCGATCCTGGGCACCGGGCTCGGCAAGCCGGGCGCGGAGGTGCGCTGGGGCGTGCTGGGCCGGATGGCGACCGCCTGGTTGTTCACGCTGCCGCTGGCGGGCCTGGTCGGCGCGCTGTGCTGGGGGATCGCGGATCTGTTCGGCGGACTCGGCGGTGTGCTGGTCGACTTCGCCCTGCTGATCGGCCTGTCGGCCTTCATCTACCTGCGTTCCCGGCGCAATCCGGTGGACACCAGCAATGTCAACGACGAATGGGACGGCGGCCTCACGCCTCCGTCGGACGTCAAGGTCGCCGCCGGCGCGACGGTCTGAGGAGAGACGGTCCATGCATACGTTCAATGCCATCGCCAAGTCACTCGGTGAAGTGACACTGATCGCCCTGCTGCTCGGGGCCGGGCTGCCGCTGATCTTCACCATCGGCATCCGGTTCTGGTCGATGGAGACCGTCGCGGCGGACGGTGCGCCCACCGGCGCCCGCAATCCGGCCGCACTCGCGGTGGCCTACCTCTGCTTCGCGATCGTCGTGCTGGCGATCGGGGCCGGAATCCTGTACATCGCAAAGGATTTCATCAGCCACTCGTTCGACGTCCAGCTGTTCGGCGCCAAACCTCCCAAGAAGTGAATCCATGACAATTTCGAATACGTCAATTCTCGGTGCGGTACTGCGCTGGTTGCGTGCGGGATACCCGGACGGCGTTCCGCCCGAGGACTACGTGGCCCTGTTCGCGGTACTGCACCGCAGACTCACCGAATCCGAGATCAATCAGGTCGTCGAAGAACTGGTGGCCGAGAACACCGGCGGCCGCATCGATCGCGATCGCATCGAAGCCGCGATCACCGGGCTTGCCCTGGAAAAGCCCGGCGACGAGGATGTGAACCGGGTCGCCGCACGGCTCGCTGCCGCCGGTTGGCCGCTGGCCCGTCCATCCGAGGACTGATACCTACCGCGGAGGCTGGAAGTCCTATGGCGTTATCTGCACTGCTGTCCCGCATCGTCGCCTGGCTGCGTGCCGGATATCCGCAGGGTGTCCCGGATACCGATTACATCCCGTTGCTTTCGCTGCTGGCGAAGCGACTGCCCGAGGACGAGGTGCGGCAGGTGGCTGCCGCACTCGTCCAGCAGGGCACGATTCCGGCCGATAAGGCGGACGTCGGGGTGGTCATCACCAAACTGACCGATGAGCTGCCGACCGAATCCGACCTGGCCCGCGTGCGCGCGCACCTGGTGGCCTCGGGCTGGCCCATCGAGGACGATTGGAACGACATCGACCAGTGACAGGCGGGATCAGCGCACTGCCGCTATGGCATTCCTGGTCGCCTCGGCGATCAAGGTGTTGTCCGCCTGGGCGTCTTTGGCGGGGTGGGTGGACAGCACCGCGATAACGATGGGTGCGGTGCTGCCCGCCGGCCAGGTGACGGCCACGTCATTGGCCGTCCCGTAGGCGGAGCCGGTGCCGGTTTTGTCGGCGGTGCGCCAATCGCCCGGCAGGCCCGCGCGAATCCGCTGGCCACCGGTGGTGTTGGCGAGCAGCCAGTCCGTCAGCTGCTTGCGCTCCGGGGCCTGCAGAGCGTCGCCGGTGGTGAGGGCCTGGTAGTCGTGGGCGATCGCGGCCGGTGTCGTGGTGTCCTGCTCATTGCCCGGAATCGAGTCGTTGAGCACCGGTTCCCAGCGGTCGAGCCGGCTGACCTGATCGCCGAGGGTCCGGACGAACTGGGTGACGGCCTGGGGTCCGCCGAGCAGTTTCAGTACCTCGTTGCCCGCCACATTATCGCTGTAAGTGATTGCCGCATCGCAGAGTTCGAGTATCGACATGCCGCTGGCGACCCGGCTGCCGGTGACCGGTGCGCCATCGGCCGCGGTGACGTCCGCATCGGTGAAATGGATGATCTGGTCGAAGTAGCCGGTGTCGAGCGGGTGGGCGTGCAGCAGGGCGCCGCAGGCGAGGGTCTTGAACGTCGAGGCCATGGGGAATCGCTCGTCCTGGCGGTAGCCGACCGTCTTTCCCGATGCGGTGTCGAGGGCGAACACCCCGAGCCGGGCCTGACCGCGCTGTTCGACGGCGCTCAATTGCGCGTCGGCGTTGACGGCAGCGGCGGTGCTGGTGGCTGCGGGCGCCGTGGTGTTTGCGGTGTCCGACGTGTTCCCGCAGGCGGCGATCGCGGGCAGCGTCAAAGTCATCATCGCGGCGAATATCCGGCGGGCCGGGGTGAGCCGCATCCTGCTCTGAGTCATGGTGACACGACAACACGGAACCGGTACGGCTGTCCAAGACCACGCCGATATGCACCGATATCCGATCCGATATCGGCGCAGCGTCAGTGCCGCTTCCGGTGGGCGCGGGCCTGGAATACCTCGCGGTGCGTGGCGACCACATCGGGCCAGAGGGCGTGCGCCCCGCCGCGGGTGAGGCCATCGGCATTGAGAGCATCGAAGGTCTGCCACGCGTCGAGTGCGTGGTGAGTTGCCCTGGCGCGCAATGCCTGCGGTGGCGCTCCGGCGGCGGCCCGCAGTTCGGCCGCGGCGGTGGCCGCGTTGCGCAATGCCTCGGTCAGGTGGGTGATGGTGACGGGCCGCCGGAACAGGTAGGCGGCGGCCAGTGCGATGGTGGCACCCAGAGCTGTTTCCCAGGCGCGCGGGCCCATCGACTGGGCCGCGACGCCGGGGTGCGCGAGTTCGGGCATCAGCAGTGCCAGCGGAGTGACGAAAGCTACTGCGACGCCGTAGTTTCGCGGGAAGAACAGCTGCGCCACGAACATGCAGACGGCGATGACCGCGAGTATCCCGGCGACATTCGGGGCGATCCAGAGCACCGCGGCGGTGACGGCGATGCCGAGCAGTGTGCCCGCGGCGCGCTGCAGGGCGCGGTGGAAGATCATGGTGGTGTGCGCGCCCTGCAGGACCGCCGCGGTGGAGACGGGTACCCAATACCAGTGCGGCATATGGGCGCCCAGGGCCAGGGCCGCGGCCAGCGCGGTGGGCACCGCCATGCGTTCGGCGTGCACCCGGGCGATCGAGTGCCGATCGATCAGGTGGCGGTGGATATCTCGCAGCAGGGTGGTGCGTGATTGTCTCCGGTGCAGTCGGCCGCCGGGCGTCATCTCGCCGTGAGCGGTTCTCGTGGCAGCGGCGATCGTCGCATCGACGGGCCGATCTCCCGCCCTCGCGGCGGATGTCCGAACCCTCTTCCCGCCGGCGAGGGCGGCGAGAATGTCGCGACGAGAGTTGTTGCCGCCGTCGTCGATCAGTGCCGTACGATCGGCGATCAATTCGTCGAGGATCAGATCTGCCTGCTCCGCAAGGTGATTGAGCCGCGTGACCCGGTGGTGATCGCGAGCGGGGAGCGACAGTGCCGTCTGGACGGCCACCGCGGCCGCGTGCCGCGCCGCATCCTCTCCGGGGGTGCCCAGCGCCCCGGCGAAGCGCGAAAGCTGAAGGTAGGCATGGGAGATCGCCGCACGGTACGGGCGGGCCGGGTATGCCACAGCTGCGAGTGCGGTCATGGCGATCGCGAAGCCCGCACCGGCGGCCGTCCACAGCGCGCGCCGGCCGACCTGATCCGGTTCGACGGGCAATGCCAGCGCGATGCTCGACGCGATCAGGATCAAGATCATGCCGGGTTGCCCGGCGCGGGCCACATCGATGACGAAGGTGGCGAGTCCGGCGACGATGGCAATGAGAACCGCCGCGACCCAGGGCGATCCCGCGACCGCGGAGAACACGGTGACACCCACGATGATGGCGAGACCGGCCGCGGCGCTGATGCGCAGCCGGCGGGCGCCGTGCTCGCCGATGCCGTAGACGACGGCGAATCCGCCTGCGACCGCGAGCAATCCGGCGGCCCGGCCGGCAAGGGCGTTCACCGTGAGAAACGGCACCACGGTGGCGAAGAGCGCCAGTACGGCGGCCTCCCATGCCCAGGGGCCGGGCCGGTGCGCCACGAGCGCGCGCAACAGCGGCGGATGTGCCGGGGCGGGCGGGAATTCGGTGGTGATCGCGTGGGTCATCGAATCGCGCCGGTGATCACGAATTGCAGCGTATTGCCCAGGACTTCCTCGAACTGCGCGGCAGGCAGTGAGCAGGCCGGCTCGAAGCGGAAGACGTAGCGCTCCATGATCGTTCCGATGAGCAGGCAGCGCACCAGCGCATTGCGGGACGGGCCGGTGCCGTCATCGCCGAAAATGGCCCGCAGCGGGGTGGCCAGCTGCACATCGAGAACCGATCGCATGATCTGCTCGCTCGGCGCATGCGTCATGGCCGAGCGCAATAGCGCCTGCCAGGGATCGTCGGCGCTCATGTGCTCCCACCGTTCGACATAGCGCCGCGCCAGGCGGGCGCCCAGGCCGTCGAGCTCCCCGGGCAGAACGTCGTCGCGCAGCCGGAGATCGCTGACGATCTCCCGGAACAGGGCCTCTTTGCTGCCGAAATAGGTGATCACCAGTGCCGGATTGACATCGGCGTCGGCGGCGATGGCGCGAATCGAGGTCTGGTCGAAGCCGCGCTCGGTGAAAAGCCTGCGCGCGGAATCCAAGACGCTGCGGCGGCGGCCCTCCGGATCGTGCGTCCGCTTGCGTTTGGTCGTGTGTTGCTCCGCGGTCGCCATCCTGACAATCTAAACGGGTGTTTAAAAATAGTCTATGTGGGTTGATTCACTCCCGGGTACGGGCTGGTTAACTGGCCGTGTGACTACCCCCTTCATCAAGATCTGCGGTTTGAAGACCGAAACGGACGTCGACGCGGCCGTGGCGGCCGGGGCCGACGCGGTGGGGTTCGTCTTCGCGCCGGGGAGTCCGCGCACGATCGACGCCGCCACCGCGCGGCGGCTGGCCGGGCGAGTACCGGCGAATGTGCTCACCGTCGGCGTCTTTCGCGGTCAGTCCGTGGAGGAGATTCGGCGATTCGTGCGGGAAAGCGGTGTGCGCGCAGCGCAATTGCACGGCGAGGAGGGGCCGGAGTACTTCGAAGCGCTGCGAGGTGAGGGAAAGACATTGCTGCGGGCCACCTCCCAGCATGTCGAGAAGTGCGGAGAGTACGGCGAGGATCTGCTTCTGCTCGATGCTCCCGATCCGGGCTCGGGCACACCGTGGAATTGGGGCTCGGCGCAGTTCTCCGCCCCGGCGGGACAGTGGCTACTGGCAGGGGGCCTGACCCCGGTCAATGTCGGTGCGGCTCTCGAGTTGACGGGCGCGTGGGGCGTCGACGTCTCCAGTGGGGTCGAGAGCGCGCGCGGTGTGAAGTCGCCGGACCTGATCCGCGCATTCATCACCGCGGCCCGCGACGGCGGGCCGGTGACCGCCGGGAAGTGAGTCTCGGCGGGGAGTCGGCGGGCCGTGCTCATCCCTCGCGCGGGGGACCTGAGATCACCCGCTCGAGCGATGTTCCGGGCGGTTGTGCTGGCTAGCGTGGCGGTATGGAGCCTGCTCAGGAAGTAACCCGGCAGCAACCGCTCGCTCGCCCGCTGCGGCAATTCGATCGCAGGCATGTGATCGATGCGCTGGTGCCCAATAGCGCCTTCCTGCTCGGATATGTCATCGCGGGACCGCTGGCAGGTGTGGCCGGCGCGCTTGTCGTGGCCTCGGTGCTGGTGCTGGTGCGGGTGTTGCGCAGCGAGCCGTTGCGCCTGATCGCGATGTCCTTCGGTGCGGTGCTGTTGCAGGCCGCCTTGGTGGTGGGCACGGGGGAGGGGCGCAACTTCTTCCTGTCCTGGTTGGTGGTCAATACCGCGCTTCTTGTCGTCTTCGCGGGCTCGCTGGTTCGAGGCCGCCCCATTACCGTGCGCATCGCGCGGCGTGCCGGTCTGCCCGAGGATTCGGACCTCCACCAGCGGCTGACCGGCTACTGGCTCGGACTGTGGGCGCTGCACCTGGCGGTCGGCCTGCCGCTGTATCTCGTGAATCAGGTTGTCGCGCTAGGCATTGCGCACTTCGTGCTCGGGTTGCCCCTGCTCTTTGCCCTGGCGGTGCTGTCGTGGCGTCTGCTCACGCGGCCCGCCGCACCGGCTCCCGCCCTTTACTACCGAGAGGAAGTTCGATGAAAACGCAGTCCAGTACCGAGATTCCGACTCTCGGCCGGGCTCGGCTGCCGGTGTTCGGCGATATCGGCGGCTTCGCGGGTCAGCGCACGGCATTCGAATTGCCCTCGGCGTTCGGCGAACTCGGCAGTCTGATCTCCGCCAACCGATTCGGGCGGCAGGTGCTGCTGGCCGGGCGGGTCGATGTGGTCGGTGATCTGTGCGACGACTCGCGGTTCGTCAAATTTGTCGGGCCCGCGCTGAAACTGCTGCGCGGCAATATCGGCGGGGGTTTGTTCACCGCCGACAATGAGGATCCGAATTGGGCGAAGGCCCACAACATCTTGATGCCCAGCTTCGCGATGGACGAGATCGACAGCTATCACCCGGTCATGCTCCGGGTCGCGGACGCGCTGATGAGCAAGTGGGATGCCGCGGCCGACCGTGCTCCCGTCGATGTTGTCGGGGACCTGACCGGATTGACCTTGGACACCATCGGACTGGCCGGATTCGGCTACGACTTCGGGTCGTTCGGCCGGGCGACCGCGCATCCGTTCGTCGAGGCGCTGCGTGAGGTGCTGACGAGCACGCAGCAACGGCTGCGGCGACCGCCGGGCAGTGATCGGCTGTTCCGGCGGCAGGATGCCGCGCAGCGGGAGCAGACCTCGGTCATGCTGTCCACCATCGACGATGTGCTGCGGGCCCGCCGGGAGCGGGGCGACACCTCGGCCGATGACCTGCTGGGTCTGATGCTCAATGCGGTCGATCCGCGGTCCGGCGCCGGGCTCGACGACACCAATATTCGCGATCAGATCGTCACCTTCCTGGTGGCGGGGCATGAGACCACCTCGGGTGCACTGTCTTTCGCGCTGTACGAGCTCGTCAAGAATCCGGTCGCACTGGCGCGGGCCACCGCCGAGGTGGATGCGCTGTGGGGTGCGGATGACAATCCGCGGCCTACCGCCGAGGATGTCCGCGGATTGCGTTATGTACGACAGTGTCTGGACGAATCGCTGCGGCTGTGGCCGACGGCTCCCGGATTCAACCGGGTCGGTGCGGCCGATTCGGTGCTGGCCGGACGCTACCCGGTTCCCGCGGGTCAGCAGGTGCTGGTGGTGCTGCCCGCGCTGCATCGCGATCCGTGCTGGGGTGAGAATGTCGATGCCTTCGATCCCGATCGCTTCACCCCCGAACGCACCGCAGCGCGCCCGGTGCATGCCTACAAGCCGTTCGGGACCGGCGAACGCGCCTGCATCGGAAGCCGTTTCGCGGTGCACGAGGCCACGCTGGTGCTCGGACTGCTGCTGCACCGCTACGCCCTCGACGATCACAGCAATTACCGGCTGCAGGTC
Organism: Nocardia sp. NBC_01327; assembly: GCF_035958815.1. NCBI lineage: Bacteria > Bacillati > Actinomycetota > Actinomycetes > Mycobacteriales > Nocardiaceae > Nocardia > Nocardia sp. NBC_01327. The sequence continues at coordinate 4,350,090 of NZ_CP108383.1, forward strand.
GCGCAGACGCTGACGGTGAAGCCGCGCGGGTTCACGCTGCGGCTGCGTCGCCGCACCCCGGGTGAGCGGGCGGTCGCGGAGGTCGCCGCCGCGATTACCGTCGAGAGTCCGAAAGCGCTGCGTGCCAACGGAACACCGTTGACCGTCCTGCACGGTTCGAATCTCGGTGTGACCGAGCGGTGGGCCGATAATCTCGCCGCGCGCGCCGGCGAGGCGGGATTCGCGGTGCACCGGGGCAGTCTCGACGATGCGGTCGATGCGCTGCCGACCGATCATCCGGTGCTGCTGCTCGCCGCGTCCTACAACGGCCGGTGCACCGACGATGCGTCGCGGTTCGTCGATCGGCTCGAGCATGCGCGGGACGGTGAGTTCGACGGTGTGCGGTTCGGTGTTCTCGGTGTGGGCGACCGCAATTGGAGTGCCACGTACCAGCGCGTGCCGGCCTTCATCGATGAGCGGCTCGCGGCGGGCGGGGCGCAGCGGCTGGTGCCGCGCGGTATCGCGGATGCCGCCGTGGGGCTGGCCGTCGCCGCGGATCCGTGGATCGAGGAGGTGCTCGGCACCCTGCTCAGCGAATTCGGTGAGCCGGTCGACGGCCCGGTCGGCGCGGTCCCTTCGGGTCATCGGATCGTGAAAGTCGCTGGTACCGATGCCGCTACGGCCTTGACCGCAGGATTCTCGGAATTCACCGTGGCAGCCAATGAGCCGCTCACCGATCAGGGTCGGCCGGGGCGCACCAAGCGAATACTCCGACTCGGGCTGCCCGCCGGAGGCCGGTACCGCACCAGTGATCAGCTTGTTGTGCTCGCACCCAATCCCGATCGGCACGTCAAGGGTGCGCTCGCCGCGTGCGCGCTCGATGGTGAGCAGCTGGTTCTCGTCGAGCCGGCGCGTACGGCCGGTGAGTCCCGTATTCCGGCCGGTGTGCCGATCAGCGTGGAGGATCTGCTGCGGCACACCGTCGATCTGCGTAGCCCGGTCTCGGACGCGATTGTCCGCCGGCTGGCCGAGCTCAACCCCTGCCCGCCGGAGGCTCGGGCGCTGGCCGATCTCGCCGGATCCGCGCCCGAGCTCACCCGGCCCACCCTGATCGAGCTGGTGGAGCGGTATCCGGCGCTCACCGGGCGCATCGATCTCGCGACCCTGCTCGATCTGCTGCCACCGCTGCGCCCCCGGACCTATTCGATCTCCTCGAGTCCGGCGGTGAGTCCGGCTGCCGTCGACTTGCTTGTCGCGGTGGTCGAATCCGGCGTGGGCGAGCGCGGCACCGGATCCGGGTACCTCGCCGACCTCGTGCCCGGTGATCGGATCTGGGCACGGGTGCAGCCCTGCCGTGAGGTCTTCCGGGTCGATCCGGTCAGTGCGGTGCCCACGGTATTGATCGCGGCCGGGAGTGGGCTGGCGCCCTTCCACGGCGTTATTGCCGACCGGGTCCACGCCATTCGCCAAGGCGCGGAATTAGCTCAGGCCACACTGTATTTCGGCTGCGACCACCCTGATCTGGACTATCTATATCGCGCTGCGCTGGCAGCTGCCGAAACCGCGGGTGCGGTGCGTGTGCGGGCCGCGTTCAGCCAACAGCCCGCGGAGAACGTCCGCTACGCCCAGGACCGCCTGATGCAGGACGCCGACCACATCTGGGCCCAGTTGCAGGCGGGTGCACAGGTTTACGTCTGCGGTGACGCGCGGCGTCTCGCTCCCGGCGTCCGCGAGACCCTGATGCGGATCTACCGCGACAACACCGGAGCCGATGCCGACCGAGCGCGGCAGTGGCTCGGTGACCTCGGACAAGAGGGTCGCTACGTCGAGGACGTCTACGCGAGCTGAGGTCGAACGGAATAGTCGAAAGGCCCTGTCCCGCCTGTGAATATCGCAGGCGGGATTTTCGTCGTCACCCCTTCGGATGATTTCGCATCCCTCTCGAGAGGGATATTCGTATGGAAAAGTCGGTGAGAATTCAGGGTTGTGGATCACAAATGTCTTATATGAATGACGAATTCGATTTCTATACAGGTGAATTCACAGGACGTGTTAAGTGATCTCTCAGCTGCGGTAGGCAGAGTGGGCTGTGTCAGCAGCGAAATGTAATGGCTGGCAGTGTATTCCACTATTGAGAGGCGATCGAATGATTCCCGTTATTATCAACACCGGCAGCGCTGCTCTCGGAGGTCTGCTGAACACCGGAAGCGCGGCACTGGGAGGGATCCTCGGTACGCTCTGGACCGGTTCGTTCGGCTGACAGTCGCCGCTACGAGGAGTCCTGGGCGGCAGCCCTGACAAGGCGCCCAGGGTGCCGGAATACGAACACCCAGGACTCGGCCGGTCCGGAACCAGTTTCCGGACCGGCCGAATTGTTGTTCCGGGGCGGCGATTCCTTTGTGTGATGGCAGTGGTCTACATGGTGGAGGTGCGGCGCAGGCCCGCCTCGTCTCACCAGTCGACTAGAGAGCTGAGTGCCTTGACGCTTCCCACCACCATGCGCGCCCTGCAGCAGATGTCCCTGAACGGTCCGCAGGACATGCGACTGATCACCGATGCACCGGTACCGGTCCCCGGCCGGGAGGAGATCCTGCTGCGAGTCACCGCCGCCGGTATCAACTTTCGCGATATCTCGCAGACCCGGGGGACCTCTGCGGGCGGCCCGCAGCCGCCGTATCTGGCGGGATTCGAGGCTGCGGGGGAGATCGCCGCCGTGGGCGCGGCAGTGACCGGTCAGGAACTCGGGTCCACCGTAATCGGTGTCGGATACGGCGCTTTCGCCGAGTACATGGTCCTGCCCGCGGCCGGTGCGGCACCGGTGCCCCCGGGCTGGACTGCCTCGCAGGCGCTGGGTCTCGTCGTGAATGTGCCGACCGCGCTCGCCGCACTCAGACCCCTCGGTCAGATCGCCGCCGGGCAGACCGTGCTGATCCATGCCGCGGCGGGTGGCACCGGCCAGGCCGCAGTGAAAATGGCCAAACACTATGGTGCGACAGTCATCGCCACCGCCGCGCCGAGCAAGCACGACACCGTGCGGGCCTTGGGCGCCGACCACATCCTGGACTCCCGCAGCGCCGATATCGCCGCCGAGGTACTGCGGCTGACCGGCGGCGCGGGAGCCGATCTGGTGCTGGAGTCGGCGGGCGGCGCCACCTTCGGCGCGAGCCTGGCGGCCGCCAAGCGCGTCACCGGACGGGTCATCGTCTTCGGGCTGGCGGGCGGCGAGGCCTCGATCACCAACTGGGACCTGGTGTATCAGCACCAGGTCCACGTCATCGGCCTCAATATCGGCGTGCTGATCCAGTCCGCACCGCAGATCTTCGGTGAACTCATGGGCGAGCTGTTCGGGCTCATCGCCGGTGGCGTCCTCGCTCCGGGAGAGCCGACCTCGTACGAATTGGCCGACGGCCCCAAAGTTCTCGTGGAGCTGGAAAGCCGTGCGACCGTGGGCAAACTCGCACTGGTGCCCTGAGGTGGTCATCGGGCCGGGTGTCGCGGCGCGCTGGCCGATACTGCTGCGGTGCGATGGCGGATACGCTCGCGGTCAATCTGCGAGCGTATCCGGGAAACCGAATGTCGTGGTGATCAGTTCGGGATGGTGGAACGCGACCGCACGGGTCACGCCGGTGGCGGTGGTTTCGAGCACCACCACGCCGTATGCCTGGAGTCGGCCGTCCGGGTCACGGTGGTAGACAACGGCGGCGGGCTGGCCATTGGCGCTGGTCGGGAGCATCCGCCAGTCACCGGGGTCGCCCAGTACGTACTCGTCGAGCACGTGGATGCACATCGTCCGCCCGGCCTGCCAGTCGCGGAACGGTGTCGCCTCCAACGTGGCGTCCGCGCGCAGCACCTGCTCCAGCAGGACGGCATCGGACTGTTCGAAGGCGGCGATGTAGCCGTCCAGCAGTGCCCGCGCCCGCGGATCGGCCGGTTCGAGCAGTTCCGCCGGCTGGGGTCCGAGTTCGTCCAGCCGGGCGCGGGCGCGCTGCAGGCCGCTTTTGACTGCGGCAGTGGTGGTTTCGAGGATCTCTGCGGTCTCGGCCGCGGAGAATGCCAGCACCTCGCGCAGAATAAGGATGGCGCGCTGGCGGGCGGGGAGGTGCTGCAGGCTTGCGATGAGCGCCAGCCGCACCGATTCGCGCCCGACGACCACCACCGCCGGATCGTCGTCGGCCGGGAGGATCCAGCCGTCCGGCAGCGGTTCCAGCCATGAGACCTCGCCTGGCGCAACGGGACTCGGCGCGCGATCGGGTCCCTCGTAGGGGCCCGCCAGGCCGGAGGGGAGCACCCGAATCCGCCGCGATTGCAAAGCGGTGAGGCAGACATTGGTGGCGATTCGGTAGAGCCAGGACCGCATCGACGAACGGCCCTCGAATCCGGCATAGGACCGCCATGCCCGCAGGTAGGTCTCCTGCACCAGATCCTCGGCATCATGCGCCGAGCCGACCATCCGATAGCAGTGCGCCAGCAATTCGCGGCGGAATCGCTCGGTCTCCGCCGCGAACCGGTCCTGGTTCGCCGCCGGCCGCAGATGCGACGTCATGCGCCGAGCCTAAACTGCCGCAGGCCTCCCGGCCGGTACACATTCGCTGCTGACTGCCTGCCCGCCATGCGCGCACTCCTTCGTCGTGGCCGGTCCCACGGGTCGGAACCGTTCGCCATTACGACCGGAGCGCCTCATAAAAGGAATCGAATCCCAGGTCAGGGCACCTTCGGAGACTCCGCGAGGGACAGACTATTGCGGCTCGGATCGAGCACCTCGACATGTCGCAGGCCGCTACCGTACGTCTCCACCGGTTCATGCTCGATCCCGTGCGCCGCAAGCCGACCAAGAATCTCGTCCAGATCGGTCACCCCCAGGGTGACCATCGTTCCGCCCACCCGCGCGGCCCGCACCTCCCGATCATCGATGACGATCCACGCATTCCCACCCACCTGCCACAGATACTCCTCACCGATGACCACATCCGCCGTGCGCCCGAAGAACACCTCATACCACCGCACCGCCTCGGCCCGATCCCTCACGCACATAATGCTGTACAGGTCCATGTCGCCCACTTCTGTCGATAGTCTCGAAACTTGGACGACTGCTACAGCCGAAACTCATCGAACGAGTGATGAGCATGGGAGAGCTATGACCGCCATCGCGCGATTCGGAGCGATTTCGCTCGACAGCCGAGATCCTCGACACGTAGCCGACCATCAACCACCGGACTGGCCCGGCAACCAGGTCCCCAAACAAATGCACCTGGACCTCTTCGTGACTGACCTCGACTCCGCCGAGCGGGCGGCCATCACCGTCGGTGCGGTCAAGCCCGCCTTCCAACCCTCCCCGGACCGATGGCGAGTCCTGCTGGACCCATCGGGTCACCCCTTCTGCCTCACGGTGATGTCCGGTGGCGGTGAGTGAATCCTGATGTTCGAATTACTCGACGACAATGCCAAACGGGTCATCCTGCTGGCGACGAAAGAAGCCGAAGCGCTGGGTGACGATCACCTCCGTCCCGAGCATCTGCTGCTCGGCATTCTGAGCGCGCAAAAGACACCGGCACTGTCCGAACTCATCAGGTCCATCGGCCTGCGGGTAGACCGCGCCCGACTGGACATCACGCCGATCGATCCGAACCCCGGAACCCCCGCCGGGATCCTCCCGTTCGACGACGACGCCAAACACGCACTGCGACAAGCGCAGCGCGCAGCCCTCTCGCTGACGCACACTCACATCGTTCCAGAACACCTACTCCTGGGAGTGCTCGGCACCGCCGCCAACGACCGCGTCCGCGCCGCGGTCGAACCACACCTGTCGGTCACCGAATTCCGCCTCCGAGTCGACCAAATCCTGCGCGACGCAGACTGATTCCGAGAACGGATTCACTCCTCAGCGCAGTTCGTCGATCGAACCGAGTGTGACGATGCCGTCGGCGCTGTGGGCGAATTCGGGATCCAGGGTGATCAGTTTGTCTGCCTGGAGTTGGGTGAGGGCGAGGTATTCGGCGTTGTAGGTTGAGGCCCATCCGAGCTGGTCGGCCAGGTTCCATGCGCGCTGCCGGAGTTTGGCGTCGCCGAGAAGGCGAATGGGCATCCGGCCGATGTGGGCCAGACACTCCTGGGCTGCATCATGGGCTATCTCGTCTCGCCCAACCGCTTCGTGCAGGGCTGAGAGGGTCTGTGAACGCAGCAGAGTCGGGGCGAGAAGCTGGTGCGCGTCGGAGATCTTCATCTGTGTGCGAGCCAGATGCACAACAGCGCTGCAATCGACAACGAATCTGGTCACCACGCCCGCTCCTGTCCTACCGCGAGGTTCCGCCTTCGATCGCACCCAGGATAGGGTGCGAAGTTTCTGACCCGCGAGCGGTGTGGGGCGAATGGCGGCAGGATGGCGGGTATGCGTCTTCTGATTCAGCTTCGCCCGGCGGCCGAACTGGTTGCGGCAGTGGCAGATCCCGGGGTCACGGTTCGCTCTTCCGATATTTTGGGCGAATCGGGCGGGCTTGTGCTCGATGATTCGTTTGCGCCGATCGTGGTGCCGGGACCGGTGCCCGGCGGTGCGGATCGGCTGGCCTACTCCTCGGCGCCCGAGCATGCCCAAGTGCTGGTGCGCGGCGAGATTCCGGATGACGACGTGGCCTCGGGCATTCGGGTGCTGAGCCAATCGCCCACGATCACAGGGGTATTCGCGGATCCGGTGATCGAGACCTGCCTCACCTGTGGCGGCGATCCGGCGGTCGGGGACTGGCACGATATCGAATCGCGGCTGCATGTCGATCAGCTCACCGCCGCCGGGCTCAACGGTGCGTCCGTGGCGCTGGCCATTGTCGATACCGGTATCAATGCCGCCTTTGTCGGAAAGGTTCGCGGCACACCGCCGATCATCGACAAGACCCGCAGCTGGAATCCCTCGGGAGTGACCGGTACGGCGGGGGAGTTCCCCGTGGCGCACGGCTCGATGTGCGCGTTCGATGTGCTCATCGCCGCACCGCAGGCGACTCTGCTCGATATTCCGGTCATGCAGAGCACCCGGCACGGCAGCACGGTCATGGACGGACTCCTGTCCGATGCCGTCGCGGCCTACGCGCAGCTGCGCACCGTGCTGAGCAATCAGCCGGAATCCACACGGGCACTGGTGGTCAGCAACAGCTGGGGGTCGTTCTCACCGCAGTGGGATTTCCCGGTGGGCAACACCGGTAACTACTCCGACAATCCCTCGCATCCGTTCAATGTCATCGTCGGATCACTCGAAGCCGCCGGGGCGGACATTATCTTTGCCGCCGGAAATTGCGGCCGGGACTGCCCGGATGCCCGCTGTGCGTACCCGAGTCAGCCGATCGGCGGCGCGAATTCGCATCCGAGCGTGCTGAGCATCGGCGGCGTCGATGACACGGGCACCCGGGTCGGCTACTCCTCGCAGGGCCCGGGTCGCCTGAGCGCGCAGAAGCCCGATATCTGCTCCTACACGCACTTTCTCGGGTCGACGGCCTTCGGCGCAGGCGAGCCCGATACCGGCACCTCCGCCGCCTGCCCGGTCACCGCGGGCGTGGTCGCCGCCATTCGCACCGAATGGTCCGCTACCGCACTGCCGCCCGCCCAGCTGCGGGCCCTACTGCGCAGCACCGCCACCGATCGCGGAACCCCGGGCTTCGACAACGACTACGGATTCGGCGTCATCGATACCGCCGCCCTGCTCACGCAGCTGCAGCGCACCGTCCCGCACGCGTAGCGTGAAATCATGCTGCTGCTGACCGTTCGGCTCGCCCAGGACGCGACCCTCGAGCTCGCATTGCGCACGCTCGGGCTCGCCGTGAGCGATGTCGACGCCGGCTACGGTCTGGTCCCACTCGACCCCGCGCAGGGCCTGTACGCCCTGCGCGTCACCGATTCCGCCGCATCCCGCCTGGCGACCGCCGACGATGCGGGCGTCGGCATCTTCGCCGACCCCCGCATCGAACCCAGCCGCGAGGGCCCCGAATCTCCTGAGTGAGAACACATTCGAGGCGCCTCGCGGCGGCGGTCAGCGGCAGATCTTGGCGGCGACGTCGGCGGGGACGCCGATCTCGGTGCAGTGCAGCGCGCTGCCGAGATCCGCGGGCTTCCATCCACCGTCGGCCGCCACATAGTGGAACAGGACCTGGGCCCGGTTGACGGTGTTGTTGTGAGTCCCGCTGTGCGCCATCGCCCAATCACCGGCACAGTCGATCTGATCCTCGAGCTCGATCGGCTTCGCCAACCGCGATTCGATATCCGTGCCCTTCAATGCCGCGAGCAGGGTGGACTTGGAGACCGGGCACGCGGCCGGGGCCGGCGTCCCTCCCGAATTCGGATCCGTTGCCTGCGTGGGGAAGTCGCGATCCGGAGTCACCGTGTGATTGTCCGACCCCAGCGTGAGCGTGACGGTCACCGGCCCGCCCGAGGGGCAGCAGCTGGCATCCTGACCCGCCAGCCAGCGGTACTGCACCTGCACACTTCGATCCGACGACCCGACCACCGTCGTATACGCGGTCGAATTCTTGGTCGCCGTCCCCAGATACCCGGCGTGATTGAACAGCATCACCTGCCAGGGCGAGCTCGCGGTCCCGTGCGGTGTCCCGGCGAGCACCCACAGCAGGCTGGGGCAGGAGCCGACCGCGGCATCGGTGCCACTGTCCGCATAGAACCCGTCGCCCCCGACATTGGCGCCGAGCCTGCCGAGCGCGGCCGTGACGACCCCGGAGGTGAGATCCACACATTTGCCGTTCCCGGCGGTGGCGGGAGCATCAGTGCCACCGGGCTGTCCACCGCCGGGTGACTGCTGCCCGCCCCCCGGTGACTGCTGGGTGGTCGACCCCTGGACCGATCCCGGCGGGGCCGCAGTGACGGAAGGCGACGCCGACGACCCCCCGGCCGCAGGCGTCGTCGTGCCGTCCTGGCATGCCGTCGCCAGGGCCACCACGGCGACCGCCGCGATGATTCCGACAATTCGCTTCATGCGTTCCCTTCCACTCGGTACTACCCAACACGTCGCGCCGAGGATGAAAAACGTTGCGCCCCCGCTTTTATGGGCATACCCGGAGAACAGCGTGCAGTCGACCCCGGCAACGGCTGGCGCGGACGAGCGATCCCGCCGGTTATCGTTGATGCATCTCGTGGCGACGGCGCGCAGGCACGGCTCCGGTCCGCAGTGGGAACGGGGAGGAAACAGTGTGGCGGTTCTGAGGGAGAATACGGACATGAGTGACGCAGCGAGACAGAAGTACAGAGATCAGCCCGGGCTACCGGCAGTAGTTGTGACGACGGGTGCCACGGCATCTGTCGGCGGTTAGCTCGATGTCGGACCAGGAAGTTCCGGGACGCGGATCCCTGCCGGGGCCCGGCGGGAACAGGTTCGATGCGGTGGAACGGTTACGCCGGAAGCTGGAAGGCCTGAAGGCCGCCGAGACCGGTTCTCCCGAGGCGGGCCAGGACAGTTCGAAACTCACCCGCCTGCCGCGCCGCCCGCGGCGCATGACGGAGGAAACCGACGAGCGTCCCCGCAAAACGTGGCATTCGGAACTCGGCTCCCTCTACGATCCCGCACCGACCAGGCCGGTCCTGCGATCGGAACTGCAGCGTGAGACCGGATGGTGGCAGGTCGATCCCGGCCAGGCGCCGCATTCCGCCGCGGCCGATGAACCGGGCAGCGCCGAGCATGACGCGAGCGTCATCGACCTCGGCGCGGTGCGACGGAAAAGGGCCGGTGACGACGCCCCGGCCGCAGGTATGCGGCGCATGGCCCGACCACGCCGAATCGGATCCGATAAAAGCGAGGAATCAGGCGGCGATCCGGACGGTGGCCACAGCGGCGAGCCCGGTTCCCCCCGGCCGAACGGACGTTCTCCGCGGCGCTGACCGCTGCTCCGGCACACGCATTTCGACCGGCCGCCGCCCGCCAGGGGCGACGGCGTGGCGCGGGTTGTCAGTGAATGACGTCGAAGACGTTCTTCTGCAGGCCGTTCGAGTAGGCCTCGGACTCGACCAGCTTGAGCTTCTGCGCGTCCTTATCCGTGGTGCTGAACAGGCGCTTGCCCGCGCCGAGCAGGAGCGGGAACACGAGCAGGTGGTAGCGGTCGATCAGGCCTGCGTCGGAAAGGCTTTGGTTCAGCGAGGCGCTGCCGTGAATGATGATCGGACCGCCCTCGGTCTCCTTCAGCGCGGCGACCTGATCGAGTGAGCGCAGAATTGTGGTCTCGCCCCAGTTCGACACGAGATCGTTCTCGGTGAGGGTCGTAGAGACGACGTACTTCGGCATCGTCTTGTAGTCGGCGAAATCCTCCATATCGGGCCATACCGGGCTGAAGGCCTGGTAGCTCACCCGGCCCAGCAGGATCGCGGCCGATTCCTTCTGTTCCCGCCCTTTGATTTCGAAGGCGTCGGGGACGAATTCGATGTCCTTGAAGGTCCATCCGGAATTGCGGTAGCCGGGTTCGCCGCCGGGGCCCTCCACGACGCCGTCGAGCGAAATGAAGGCGGTGCTGATCAGAGTGCGCATGGTTGTCTCCCTGGTATCTCGGTTGTCGATGTTCGTGGGTGGTCGATGGTGACCCTCAGCTGACGAGCTCGGTCAGCCACTGCTGCCAGGCGGCTTCCGCCCCAGCGGTTTTCGGTGCGAACAGGTGGTGGAACATCAGCGCCATACCGGTCGGGCCCTGGTGGAAGGAGTAGAGCCCGTCGGCGGTGCGAATCCCGATGCGCTCGTCATCCGCCCAGACCACTTCGCCGTCCAGCGGCGGCAGCTGCTCCGGCGATGCCTGCACCCGTGCACCCACGGTGAGCGGGGTGGGCAGTGCCAGCCCGCGCAGGAGCGCCGCCCGCACGTCCTGCGCCGACTTCCCCTGTGCCACAGCGAAAACCGGGACTCCGGTGCGACCGGGGAAGTGCGTCAGGTACTCCCGCAGCGTATGCAGGTGGAACGGCCAGCCGCGGCGCAGGGCGTCGTACTCGTCCTGCCAGTTGTCGCCGAGCATGCCGCTCTGCACAACGCGCAGGACGGTGCTGCCGCCCTCGCGGCCCTCGATCAGATACTCGAAGGCCATGAACCGGCCGTCCTCGGCGGCGGCCGTGCGGGAGGCGAGACGCTTACCGGGCTCATAGGCGGTGATCACCGCCTCCTCCCGATGGCCTCCGGTATCCATGGCGGCCACCCCGCCCTCGCGGGGCTCGATGTCATTGCGCCCCATGAACCAGGAGTCGATCCCCGGTCCCGTCGCAATGGCCTCCCAGACCTGTTCCGGGCTCGCCGGCAGTGTCGTCTCCAGTTCGATCTCGAACGGATGCGGCATTGTCAGTTCTCCTGTCCTGCTTCGGGTTCGATACTTTCGGGCAGTTGTCGCGGGCCGGTCTGCGCGGCCGGGATCTGATGGAGTCCGACGACCACCCGGTGGTTCCGGCCGCCGGCGGCGGACTCATCGTGGTAGCGGCCGACGAGGGTGGTCACCGCCTGTGCCAGCTCCTCGGTGAAGGCCGCCCGATCGGCCGCGGAGGCGAACCGCACCTGGGCGTCGATGCCGAAGGTGGCGACCCGCTGCTTGGCGCGCTGAGCGCCGGTGAGCAGTGCGCCGACCTCCTGCAGCAGCCGGGAACCCAGAGCCAGCAACCAGTAGCCGGAGAGCTGATCGGGGGACTGGGACGGATCCGGGCTGATGGTCCCCAGCGCGCTGGGGGAGATCACGTACGAGCACGCGGTGGCGCGATACACCCGCTCGGTCACATTGCCCTTGCGGCGTTCGACCTCGAGTTCGACCAGCCCGTGCCGTTCCAATTCCTTGAGGTGGTAGTTGACCTTCTGCCTCGGCAGCCCCAGCCGGACGGCCAGCATGGCAGCCGAGCCGGGTTCGGCCAGTGCGGCGAGGATCCGGGACCGGATCGGGTCCAGGGACGCCTCGGCCGCGGCGGGTTCTTCGATCACAGCTACGTCCAGCACGGGTCCATCCTGCAGCCGACGAAAAAAATTGTCAAGGACAATTCTGTTGTCACTGCAGGTGGGTAGATCAGATTCAGTTAGGTATCCGATACCTATCGGTATCCGTTATGCTGTGTGAGTGCCCAAAGGTGTAACCAAACGCAGGCCGATCACCGTGACCGCACTGCTGGACGCGGCGCTGGCGCTGTTCGCTGAGCAGGGATTCGGGGCCACGTCGATCGCGGAGATCTGCGCGCGCGCCGGATTGACCAAGGGCGCCTACTACTCCAACTTCAGCGATAAGGACGAGCTGTTTCTGGCGCTGTTCGACCGGGAGTGGAACGTCCGGCTGCAGCGGTTGCGGCAGGCTCTGCCGTCGGTGGTGGACGAGGCGGAACGGCAGTGGCTGCTGGTGTCGGCGGAATTCGGTCTGCACGCGGTGCGCCGGCCGCCGCTGGCGCGGAGGCTGCTCGAGCACGAGGCGCGCGGGCGCGCGGCGCTGGCCGCACTGCTGACCGAGAAGCTCGCGGCCGCCGGGCGTGTACCGCTGCTACCGGTGGAAGACCTCACCCGGCTGATCGTGATGGTCGTCGAGGGCGAGAACCTGCATACTCTGACCGAGCACGCTGCGGGACATACCGAATCGACCACTGCGCGTTGGGGACTCGTCGAAACCCTGATGGATCGACTGTCCGCTCCCGAAGGAGACATAGATGACTGACCAGGCAATCAGCCCGGATATCACCGGCCTCGACCACGTCGCGGCCTTGGACGACCTGCTGGCGAATCTCGGGCTTGCGGCCGAGAACACCGGTGGCAGTGTCAGTTTCGCCGGTCAGGATCCGATTCTTCCGGCGCGGCATCGGCTGGGTGCGAGTATCGGGATTCCGATCATGGCCGCGGCTGTCGGCGCGGTCGCTCTGCATCGCCGCCGGGGCGGTCCGGATCAGGATGTGCAGCTGGATCTGCGGCAGGCCGTGCACGGCATCACCCCGCATGCGTTCTGGCATCCCACGCTGGCCGGTGAACTGCCGCCGCATCCACTGGTCGCGGACAATCCTTTTCTGCTCGCGCCCTACCGCACCGCGGACGGCCGCACGGTCATGGCGTCGGGCGTGTACCCGCACCTGGCCGCGAAATGGTGCCGATTCCTTGATGCCCCACCCGATTACGAGAAAGTCGCTGCCGCCTTCGCGACCCGTGAGGCCGCCGAGCTCGAGGAGTCGGCCAATGCGGCGGGGCTGCCACTGTGCATCGCCCGCACGCCCGAGGAATGGCTCGCCCATCCGCAGGGCGCGCTGCTGGCCGGGCAACCGGTGATCGGGCTGCGCCGCATCGGCGATGCGCCGGTGCACGACTTCGGCCCGGCCGCACGGCCTTTGGACGATATTCGGGTGCTGTCGTTCACCCACGCCATCGCCGGACCGACGGTCGGGCGCACCCTTGCCGAGTACGGCGCGGAGGTGCTGTGCGCTACGCGTCCCAACGACTACGAGCACGACTTCATCTATGCCGAAGCCAATATCGGCTCTCGCAGTGCGTATCTCGACCTCACCACCGATGCCGGGCGTGAACGTGCCGATCGGCTGCTGGCCGGCACCCACATCGTGGTCAACAACCATCGCGGCGACAAACTCGAGAAGCTCGGCCTCGACCCGGAGCAGCTCGCCGCCCGCTATCCGGGCATCATCGTCGTCTCGGTGAGTTGCTACGGTTCCGAAGGGCCCTGGCGCACCCGCGGCGGCTTCGATATGAACGGTTCGGCGGCGTCGGGTCTGATGACGCTCGAGGGCAGCCCCGAAAACCCGAAACTTCCTGTCACCGGGATGATCAACGATTTCATCACCGGTTATATGGGAGCCATCGGTGCACTCGCCGCACTCGGTAAGAGAGCGAGCGAAGGCGGCTCCTGGCACGTCACGGTCAACCTCACCCGCACGGCCATGTGGTATCAAACCCTCGGCCTGGTCGACCCCGAGGGCGCCGGTGTCGGCGACCAGCACACGCTGCGCGAACCGGCCGCCTACGATGCCCCCAGCCCACTCGGCGACATCCACATGCTCGCTCCGCCGGTGCAGTTCTCCCACTTCACCCCGGCATGGCCCGACCCGCCACTGGTGCCCCGCGGCTCCAGCCGGCCGCAATGGCGCGCTGACCAGTAGGAGTGAGACACGAAGCGCCCCACTGGGAATCGGATGGGGCATTTCGAGCCGGACTGGCGAGTTCGGTGCGATAGCGCGCCACCGCAGGCACTGCGGCTCGCTCGAATCCGTCCATGTCATACGGCGACAGCATGTCCGATGATGATGTTGCCGTAAGAGTTTCGTGCGTAGACCTGCACGATGTCCTGTGCCTCGCCGACCGCTGCCAGCTGGTTGTGCACGCTGCCGTTCCGGGTGCCGGTCTCCAGTCGTGCCGCGCTGCCCGGGCTGATGCCGACTTCCAGCTCACCCATGCATGTTTCGAGCTGAAGCACCCCGTGTGAGGCTGCACCGATGCGGATATTGCCCTTGGCGGTCTTGGCGCTGACCGATCCGCGCACGCGGTCGACGCTGATATCGCCCGCGGCGATCTCCAGCTCACAGGGGCCGAGCTCGCCGACGCTTCGCAACACGCCCATACCGGCAATGGCGTTGAGCCGGGAGCCGGTGGGAACCTGAACAGTGACCTCGATCGACGGATTGCCGCTGAAGGGCGTGTACGTGCGCCACCCCTTCGGCGTTTTCACAGTCAGGGTGCCGCCGGAGAAATCGACCTGCGTGTGTGTGGCAGCACGCACGTCATCGCGTTTGGACTGATCGGTCGGGCGGATGTCGACGACGGTGTCGGTGCGGTCGGAGGCAATGACCGTGACATTGCCGTAGAGCACGTCAACGGTGATGGCGATCGGTTCCGGAGTGGCGAATGCGTTGTTGTTCATGGGAATACTGTCGCGAGTAGCGCTGATACCGGCCTGATGCCGACCTGACACGTCCCCCGACACCCCATTCGAAGACAGGGGTACAAAGGGATCGACTACGGATGCACTCGAGGTCAGGGGGATCGGATGGCCGTCGACTCGGCAGGGTGTGCGCTGGAGATTCTGCGGGGGTTTCGGGAGGGGCGGATTCGTGAAGCAGGTGACCTGCGGCCCGACGGGCTCGCTGAATGGCCGGCGAGTGAGATCGAGCAGGAGTGGGGAAGTGCGCTGGCCGAGCACGGGGCGATCCGGGAGATTGGCGAACCACTCTGCGAAAGTGCCGGCAATGGGGTTACTGCCGTGCATATTCCAGTGGTCTGCGTCCGAGGCGGTTTCACGTTCAGTGTCGCCGTCGACAATGAAGGTTTGCTGATCGGCTGGACTTTGGCGCCGATCGGACGGGCGGTGCCTTGGGCCTGTCCGGACTACGCCGACACGGGGGCTTTCACCGAAACCGAGGTGATGGTCGGTGACGGACCCCTGGCTGTACCCGGCACGCTGACCGTGCCCAGGGCAGGTGGGAAGGTGCCGGGTGTGGCATTGCTGGCCGGGTCCGGCGCCAATGATCGCGACGAGACCCTCTCCGGCAATCCGCAGAACAAGTCCTTCAAGGATCTCGCCTGGGGGCTCGCCACGCGAGGTGTCGCGGTGCTGCGCTTCGATAAGGTCACTCGGGTGCACGGGGATATGATTGATCCCGAAACACTCACTCCCATAGGTGAATACGTCGATCCCGCGAAGGCGGCGATCCACTTGTTGCAACAGCACCCGTCGGTCGACCCGGATCGGGTGTTCCTGCTCGGGCACAGCCTGGGCGGGTCCGTCGCGCCGAACATCGCCAGTACCGCGCCGAGTATTGCCGGGGTAATCGTTATGGCCGGTGGGGCGCAGCCGCCGCACCACTCGCTGCTTCGGCAGATTCGCTACCTGAGTGGTCTGTCCGCGGGAACCGACGTTGATTCCATGCCGCACGTGCGGGAACTTGCCGGACGCGTGGCATTGCTCGACAGCCCGGAATTCTCTGCGGCAACAGCCGCGGACCGGTTGCCGTTCAACCTGCCTGCCCGTTATTGGATCGGCTGGCTGGCGCTCGATCCGGTTGGCACCGCCGCGACAGTGGATAAGCCGTTTCTCGTTCTGCAGGGGGGCCGGGACTACCAGGTCACAGTTGGCGAGGATTTCGCGGCGTGGCAGACCGGTCTGGGCGGTCGCCTCGATGTCACCACGCGTGTCTATCCGGCTGACAATCATCAATTCTTTTCGGGCACTGGACTATCCAGTCCTGCGGACTATCTGACCGCTCAGCACGTCGATCCGGTGGTCGTCGGCGACATTGCCGACTGGATCATCGCGAAGTATGAGGATCTGGACTGAAAGTGCTCTAACGCTTGCTTCGGGTAACCGTTCGGCGGGTGTCGTCAGTACTGTCGGGGGTCGTGTGGCGTGGCGGCCGGGTGGCTGTGACGGTGCACGATGGATTTAGTCGAACGTAAAGGATGAGTAGTTGACGTTTCAGAAGACTGGACGCATAGCGATCGCGGCGCTGGCTGCCGTGACCGTGCTCGGGTTGTCGGCGTGTGGCAGCGGTGACAAGACGACGAGCGCCAAGCCCGCCAAGACCTCCACGTCGCAGACGGCGGCCGCCCAGACCTTCCCGCCGGCCCCGACCGCGGCGGACCTGAACACCGAACTGCAGAAGGTGCTGGATCCCAGCGTTCCGGACTCCGAGAAGCTGGACCTGATGCAGGGCATGCAGGCGGACCCGGGCCTGCCCACGCGAATTATCGACGCCTACAAGCAGAACAATGCCACCATCACCGTCACCAGCGTCACCGACCTGGGCAACGGCACCCTCACCGCCGACGCGCAGGCGGCGATCAACGGCGGCGCACCGCAGCAGGCCGTCGTGCCGTTCGTGGTCGAGGACGGTAAGTGGAAGGTCCAGAAGGAATGGATCTGCAACATCCTGACCCTCGGCAACCAGAGTTCGCCCGCCTGCAGCTGATTCGGGCACGAACGGTCCGCGCCGAGGATTGCGCGGACCTTCCGGTACCGCCCCGTCGTGTCTCGGACTGTTCACGTCGGGGCGGATTCGGCAGCGGTTAGGGCGATTCCAGGTGGACCGGGAGTTGGGCGTGGCCGTTGGAGATAAAACTGCCGACCGTTTTCAACGTGACGGGGTCGGCGGCGAGGGTGAGGCCGGGGAAGCGGGTGAAGAGGGCCGGGAGGGCCACCGTGGCTTCGAGGCGGGCCAGCGGTGAACCCAGGCAATGGTGGACGCCGTGGCCGAAGGCCAGGTGCTGGTCCTTGGTGGTGCGGTGCGGATCGAATTCGTCCGCGGTGGGGCCGTGCACCTTCGGATCGCGATTGGCGCCGGCGTAGGACGCCAGAATGGGATCGCCCGTGGGGATGAGGCGGCCTTCGATATCGATGTCCTCCACGGCATATCGCAGCGGGAGGTGGGCGACGGGTGCTTCGAAGCGCAGGGTCTCCTCCACCAGATCCGCCCAGCTGACGCGGCCCTCGGTGACGGCAGCGCGATGCTCCGGATGGGTGAGCAGCGTGAAGACCGCCTGGTCGAGCAGATTGACGGTGGTCTCGTGCCCCGCGTTGATAATGAGCATCAGGGTGTCGACGAGTTCCTTCTCCGACAGCCGCGAGCCGTCGTCCTCGTCCCGGGCCGCGATGAGTTCGCTGATCAGATCGTCGCCGGGGGTTTCCCGCTTGAGCTGCACGATTTCCGTGACCAGGCCGTACATTTCGATGTAGTTGGCCATGCCCTCCTCCGGCCCGAGCGAACCGTCGAAGAATCCGTCGACGCATGTGCGCAGTGCCGGATTGCGCTCCTCCGGCACTCCCATCAGCTCGCTGATCACCTGGATCGGCACCGGATAGCAGTACGCCTCACGCAGATCGATCACCGTGCCCGCGGGGGTCTGCGCCAGCTGATCGAGCAGGACGGAGGTGATCGCCTCGATGCGGGACTGCAGCGCCGTGGTGCGGCGGTGGGTGAAGGCGGGCGCGACCAGTTTGCGCAGGCGACGGTGGTCGGTGCCGTAGGCGGTGAACATATTGTCCACGGCCACCCACGGCAGCAGCGGCCACTCGGCGGTGATCTCGCCGTTCATGTACGCGGTCCAGTGCTGCGCAGCGTCTTTCGAGACGCGCGGGTCGGTCAGCAGCCGCTTCAGTACGCCGGCATCGGTGACCGACCAGGCGCGCACGCCCCCGGGCAACTCGACCAGGGTGACGGGACCGCTCGCGCGGATATGGGCGGATTCACCCTGGATATCGGAACCCATGGGGTCCAGGACAATTACCTGTGCGTCCATCGTATTCTCCTCACAACTCCGACAGCAGTCTCCCGCGTTGCGCGGACAATGTCGATGGTTGTGCGGTTGCCCCAAACGTGCTGTGTGGCAAATGCTTCGGATGCCGCCTACCCCTCTGTCAGTGCGGCGAGCAGCTGATCGTGGGGGAGCGCGGGGGAGTGATGGCCGTCGCGACCGGTCATATCGGTATTGACGACGAGGCTGTTCAGGACGGCCTCCTCGACCGCTTCGACAACGGCGGTGTAGAGGGAATCCATACGGTTCCAAGGCATTCGGGCGGTGGTGACCAGTTCGTCGCCGGTGGGATCGCCGATCGGAAACCCGGTGTCGGAAGCGCGGTCGCCGGCCGTGGAGAACGCGAGGAACAGATCACCGGAGAAGAGACTGCCGGTGGTTCCCGTGCGCGCCAGCCCGAACGGCACCCGGCGGGCCATGGCCTTGCACTGCAACGGTTCGAGGGGAGCGTCGGTGGCGACGACGACGATCACCGAACCCGCACCGCCGGGCGCGGCCGGATCCTGGTCCGGCGCCGTGCCCCAGCTGGTGGACTCCTGCGGATTATCCACCGTGAGCCGCTCGCCGACGCGTCTGCCTCGAATCGTAAGTTCCTGTCGCGAGCCGAAATTCGCCTGCAGGAAGACCCCGACCGTGTACGTCCGCGCGCCGAATTCGACGAGCCTGGACGCGGTACCGCTGCCGCCCTTGAAGGCATAGCAGTTCATCCCGGTGCCACCGCCGACCGAACCCTCCTGCACCGGACCCGACTGCGCCGAATCGAGTGCGGCCTCAACGATTTCCGGCGTGACATGACCGCCGTTGATGTCATTGAGATAGCCGTCCCAGGTCTCGGCGCAGACCGGGAGCAGCCACTGCCGGCTCAGATCCGGCCGCACCGCATTGATCCAGGCGATGGCGCCGGTATGACAGGCCCCGATGGCATGGGTATTGGAGATCGTGACGGGCATCGAGAGCTGGCCGACCTCGTCGATCCATGCGGTGCCGGTCATTTCGCCATTGCCGTTGAGCGAGTAGCGCCCCGCGGCGCACGGCCTGCCGACACCATCCCGGCCGCGCGGCAGGATCGCCGTCACTCCGGTGCGCACCGGTCCGGCACCCACCCGCAGCGGTCCCGCGCCCTCGATCAGGGTCCGGTATCCCACCTCGACTCCGGGAACGTCGGTAATGGCATTCCACGGCCCTGGCGTGCCCGCCGGATGCAGGCCTAGGGCGCGGGCCCGGGGCCGTCCGTCGGGGGAGAACGATTGATACTCGGTCATTCAGAAGCCCTTCGACGGAGTCGTAATGTCCGGGCAGCAGGTCGCCGTCCGGGCATAGGAGCAAATCAGCTGAGCGGCACGGGCTTTGGTCACCGACCGATTCCCGGTGACGATGTGCAGGCCGTACGCGTCCTCCAGGGCGACCAGATTCGCGGCCACCTCCAGGATCGGCGCATCGATCATGAAGTGCCCCTGCGCACTTCCGACCTCGAGTGCGCTCATGTACACCGCGACCTGCTTGTCGAACAGCGCCGTGATCAGGTCGCCGTGCTCGGCCGCGATATTGCGATACGCCACCAGCCGGTACAGTGCGACGACCAGTTGATCGGTATCGTCCGCCGGCAGTCCGGCCCAGATCAGCGCGCCGATCTTCGCCCGGGCATCCGGGATATCGGCGACCATGGTCAGGCGCGCACCGAAGAATCGATCGCTGGCCTCCCGGTGGACTTCGCGCAGCAGCGTGTCCAGATCGTCGAAGTAGTAGTGCACCGTGGCGGGTGAGACACCCGCGAGCTCGGCCACATCCCGAATCCGGAGCCTGCCGACCTCGCGGCTGGACACCGCCGCCAGCGCGGCGTCGAGGATGGTGCGGCGTGCCCGCACCTGATCCTTCCGGCGTGCCATCCGTTTCCCTCCCGTTTCTTACCCTGATGATGAGTTAAGTACTTGTTACGTCTGAAACACCGTATTGCCAGCGAGTTTGGATCATTCTTTGATTGTAAATCAAAGAAAGGAGTCGGTCATGGCGATGCACCCCTCGACCGGCCGGACAGCCGCAGGCGACCCGGAAAACAGTTATAGGCAACAGCTTTCGCGGGCCCTCGGAATGGGGGAGAACATTCTGATCACGCTGTCCGCGGTGACACCGGCCTCCAGCGTGTTCATCATCATTCCGTCGATTCTGCTGGCGGTGGGCGGAGCGTCGGTGCTGACGCTGGGCATCGCCGCGCTCGCATCGGTGTGCGTCGGCCTGTGCTACGCCGAACTGTCGGCGCGGTACCCGATCGCGGGCGGCGAATACACTTGGGCCGCACGCCTGCTCGGACGTCCCCTCGGATTCGCCATGTTCCTGCTCACCCTGGTCAACGGGGTGCTGATCATCTCGGTCATCGCGCTGGGGACCGGCGACTATCTCGGCGTGGCGATCCCGAGTCTCGGTGGCAAATGGGTCGGCGTGGCCGTCATCGTGGTGACCACCGGCGTGGCGCTACTGAATATCAAGACCAATGCCTGGGTCACGGGGATTTTCCTGGCTGTGGAGGTCGCGGCCATCAGTGTGCTTGTCTTCCTGGGCTTTCGGCATGTGGAGCGTGGTCCGGCGGAATGGTTCCATCCGCTCACCGCGGGCGGCGGCGGCACGGTCGGGGTCGGTATGGGCGCCCTACCGGCCCTGATTCCGGTGGCCCTGTTCGCCTACAACGGTTACGGCGCCGCCATCTACTACTCGGAGGAGACCAAGAACGCCACCAAGACGATCGGCCGGGTGATCATGGTCTGCCTGGCGGCGACCGTGGCCATCGAAATCCTGCCCATCGCCGCGGTGGTGCTGGGCGCACCGTCGATGACCGACCTGCTGCAGAGCCCCGCCCCGCTGAACTACTTCCTGACCGCGCGCGGTGGTTCCGCCGTGAATACGGTTGTGAGCGTGGGCATTGCGATCGCCATCATCAACGCGGTCATCGCGATCATCCTGCAGATCTCCCGCCTGGTCTTCGCCTCGGCCCGCGATCGCAGCTGGCCCGAGCCGATCGACCGCACCTTGGCGGCCGTGCACCCGCGCCTGCACACCCCCGTGGCCGCGACCATCCTGGTGGGCGCGATCGCCGCGATCGCCGCCGCGGTCCTGCCCCTCAACTGGCTGATCACCGCGACCGGCGCGGGCCTGGTGCTGGTGTACCTCTTCGTGGCGCTGGCGGCACTTCGGGTGCGCCGCACGGGCGTTTCGGAGTCTTATCGCATGCCACTGTGGCCGCTGCCGCCGGTGATCGTCATCGCGGTCATGGTGTACGCCGGATACAGCCTCGGAAAGGATTCCTGGCAGCAGTTGGTGGTAGCGGTCGTCACCATGGCGCTCGGCATCGCGTACTACCTGATCTACCTGCGTCCCCGCGCGTCCGAACGCTGGCTGCTGCCCGATCCGGTGCACGAACCCTGAACCGGCATTCGGTCGCGGACACCGGCGCGTCAGGCTCCGCTGAGTGGCTGGACATTCGGCACTGCGGGAATTGTCGCAGGGCGGGCCGGATCGTCCGGGTAATAGCCGGCGGTGTGTGTGCCGTTGATGAAGTCACCGGTCCACACGGACGTCAGCTGTTGCAGCGCCGCGACATTGACCGGCTGAGGCATCCCGCACAGGAGTTCACCGATGCTGTCGGAACTGGCGCCCTCCGCATCGGTGTGCGCGCCCGCAGGGATTCGGACGCCGATGAAGGGCCGGTGCAGCAGGGCTTCCATGGCCGCGGTGCCGCCACCGAAGTTATTGCACGGCGACGGCGGGCCGGACACGGTCAGCAGGGGCAGGCCGGTGGCATCCAGATCGGTCAGGGCCACGTCGGTGTTGTTGCCCAGGAACGACTTCACCGGGTCCAGCAGTACCAGACCACGCAGCTCCGACCAGGTCGACGAGGAGCTGGTGTGCAGTCGATGCGCGACGTATTCGACCGCCTCGGCGCCCGCGGAGTGGCCGACGAAGACGAGCTGTCCGGGCATGGCCGGGACCGGTCGTCCGGAACTGGCCGCGGCGGCTTCGAGGCTGTGGGCCAGGGGACCGGCGGGATCGTTCGCGGTGGCGAACAGATCCGCCACCTGATTCAGGAACGGTGTGTTGTCGCCGAGGTTCTGCAGCGTACAGCCGGACAGGTTCAGGAACGGCAGACTGGGTGCGAACACGAGATATCCGGCGTCCGCGAGAGTTTCGGCGAGGGCCGCGATATTGTCGTTGTCCCGTGCGAAACCGTGCTGGACCCAGACCAGGGCACGCGGTTGTCCCGCGGGCAGGTACCAGTCGGCGCTCTGATGCAGAGTGCTCGCAGCGCAGGGTATTTCGACCGTTCCCGGTAGTCGTGGCGGTTCGGCGGTGCCGACTCCGGTGGCGGCGGCGATGCACACCGCGGCGAGGATGGTCAGGGTCGAACCTCGAAGGCTCATCGCGACTCCAGGGGCGAGCATGCCGGTTTCCTTTGGCGGAACGGCGTTTCTGTTGGGCTGGGTAGACGATAACAGCTGGACAGTGCCGCGTGATTGCAGATATGTTTCGATGAGCGAAACGGTGTTTCGTAAAACGAACAGGCGTCGTGTGCTGCGCCCGCTGTGAGGAGTCGCCCAGTGAGATCCGCGCTCTACGTCCCCGGCAATCGTCCGGATTTGTTCGACAAGGCGCTCAGCGGCCCGGCCGACGTGGTGTTGCTGGATCTCGAGGACTCGGTGCCGCCGGGGGAGAAGGACTCCGCCCGGGCGGAAGTGTCCGCCTGGCTGCGCACCCTCACGGCTGCTCGCCCCAGCGTCTGGGTCCGGGTGAACTCCGGCGCCGCTGCCGAGCGGGACCTGCGAGCCGTCGCATTGCCTGCGGTCGCGGCCATCTGCCTGGCGAAAACCGAATCGGCGGAACAGGTTCGGGCTGTGGGAACGATCCTGGGTGCGCACGAGGATGTACCCGATCGTATTCGAATCTGCCCGCTGCTGGAGAGCGCCGCGGCCGTCCTGGCGGCCGCCGCGATCGCGGCCGCACCGCGCGTATCCCGATTGCAGCTGGGGGAGGCGGACCTGTGCGCTGATACCGACATCGATCCCGGCGATCGTGATGGGCTGCTCGCCGTGCGCACCCAGGTGGTGCTGGCCAGCGCCGCCGCGGGGATCGATCCGCCGCTCGGCCCGGCCGAGACCGATTTCCGTGACCTGGACGCGCTGCGTGAATCCACGAAGGCGCTGGCGCGTATGGGCTTTCGCGGCCGTTCGTGCATTCACCCGGCCCAGGTGCCGATCATCAACGAGGTATTCACCCCCACCGCTGCCGAACTCGTCCGCGCCCGGGATCTGGTGGACCGCTTCGACGCCGCGAACGGCGGCATTGTCTTCGACTCCGGCGGCCGCATGGTGGACCTGGCCGTAATCCGCCGGGCCCGCAGGCTATTGGCGGACGCGCCTGCCGAGTAAGGCTGCCCCGCAATAACTTCAGTGTTCACGCAGTAGTCGGCCCGAGCCTTCGACCCGGTCGTGAAGGCCGTGCTCGCGCAGTGCGTGCCAGAGTGTCGCGGAGTTGATGGCGATGACCGGCTTGCCGAGCTCGCGTTCGAGTTCGTCGGCCAGGGCGACGAACGAGAGATTGGTGCCGACTTGGACGATGGCCTCGATATCCGGTCCGTCGAGCGAGGCCACCACCTGCCGCAGCCGATCCGGTGGCACCCGTGCGATATCCATGGCCGTCGGGCAGCGCAGCCCGGTGATGGCGGCGACCTCGAAGCCCGCCTCGGTGAAGAAGGCGCCGACCTCCTTGTCGGCTATGGGCTGATACGGCGAAAACACGGCAATGCGCCGGCAGCCGAGCTCGTGCAGCGCCGCCCGGCAGGAGCTCGCGCCGGTCGTCACGGGCAGGCCGGTGCGGTCGCGCAAGCGCTGTTCGAAGGCCGCATTACCGTGGACGCCGCCCCAGAAGGTCTCTGCGGACATGCCCATGACCATCCGATCCGGCTCGGCGGTGAGTGCATCGCGGACCGCGGTGTCGATGGACGCCCGGATCTGGCCCAGTAGCGCCTGGAAGTCGTTGTCGTCGCCCATGACCGGATTCGGAATGTACATCGATCCCGCGCGATAGGTGATGCCGGGCAACCCGGCCTTCCAATAGTCGTGCTCGACAACGGTATTGGTGCTGGGCACGATCACCCCGAAGACGGCTCGGGTTCCCACGGCATTGGTCATCGGTTTCCTCGGTGGTGCGCAGTATCGGGAAGAGCTGATCAGTGGGTACGGGTTGTGGTGCGGGACAGCGCGTCCGCCACCGCGCGATGGGCGCGATCCCGGTCGGCGGCGCGATCCAGGAGCAGCGCGTCGACGAGCAGGGGAGCCACGATGGTCATGGCCGTCTCCTCGACGGGCGCGGGGTCCTCGATACCGGCCGCCCGGGCCGCGGTACCGAAGGGTGCGAGCAGATCCCGCACATAGCGACGGCGTAGTTCGGCGCATTCCGGATCGGTGGTGGAAGCGGTGACCAGCGCGCGCAGGAAGGCGGCAACGGGCTTGTCGCGCAGGCGATCACAGAGCACATCCACTTCGGCGTGCAGATCGGCCACCGGATCACCGGTGGGCTGCGGCGACGGATGCGGGGCCACCGCGATGAGCGCGGCGAGGAAGTCCCTGGGTGCGGGCCAGTGCCGGTAGATGGTCGTGCGGGCGACGCCCGTAATGCTGTGCAGCCGTTGCGGAGTGAGCGCGCCGGCGCCCTCGGTGAGTACAAGCTCGAGGGCTGCGGTGAGCACGATCGCTGTGGTGTCGGCGGCGGGTCCGGCCGGTCGTCCGGGTCTGGTCACAGCAATAAACGATACATCTTGTTTTGCTTATTCGTAAGCGCTACATTCTGTATCGGAAACACTGCTTCCCTCAAACACTGCTTCCCCCAGGAGGACCCATGCGTCCGCATGTCGAACTCATCGACGAAAAAGATCTGATCTGGCACATCGCCGAATTCGAGCACGGCACGGGTAGCGCGGAACAGCGCAATCTCAGCTATGACGAGGAGGACGGCTCGGCCTCCCTCAAGGTTCGGTTCACCAGTGAGTGGACTCGGCCCGCCGGTGTCCATCATGCCGAGACGGAATGGTTCGTGCTGTCCGGGCGTGTCACTGTCGGCGGGACGGTGCTCGGCCCGGAGGGCTACTGGGCGGCCCCGCCGGGGGTATGGACGCCGGAGCTCTCGGTGGCGGCGGGAACCGAGATCCTGCTGTTCCGCGAGTTCGGCGACTGGCACTTCGACCTCGCCGCGGCCGACCGTGAATTCGTCCGTGCCGACCAGAGACTCATCGTTCTGGATTCGGCGGCGATGCCGTGGATCGACGTCAAGGACGGCAGCCCGATGCGCTTCGATCTGGGCGGCACCCCCGTCCCCGGCCTCTACATCAAACTGCTGCATCGCGATGAGAAGACCGGGTTCTACACCCGCCTGATCAAGGCCAAGCCGGGCTGGCGGGAGGTCCCGCTGGCACATCATCCGTGCAGTGAGGAGGCATACTGCCTGGACGGCGGTTTCGAGTACAACTTCGGAACCATGTGGCCCGGAACGTATTTCTGGCGCCCGGCCTTCATCCGGCACGGCGACTTCACCGCGGACGCCGAACTGGGCTGCACCTGGCTGCTCCGCTCGGATGCCGACCTGGTCGACTGGTACACCGACAATGCCAAGGTCGTCATGACCGGTGATGCCACGAACTGGGGCCCGGACTTCCCGCAGAGCATCGCGCCCCGGTTCATCTCACCGGTTCGCTCCGCCTCCATCGGCGCGTGGGCTGATCCGACCCACCAGTGACACTCCGACCCACCAGTGACACGCAGTGTCCGGGTCCATCCGAGGTGATCGGATGGACCCGGACATTTCTTTCGAAGGTGAGAGTCAGTGGTCGCGCAGCAGCGATCCGGCCCCCTCGATCCGGTCGGTGATCCCGTTGTCCCGCAATGCCATCCACCAGGTGGCGGCATTGATGGCGAGGACCGGCTTGCCCAGCCAGCGCTCGGCCTCATCGGCCAGCCGGACCATGGACAGATTGGTCCCGCACTGCACGAGCGCGTCCACGCCGTCACTATCGGCTTCCAGGAGGGCCTCGCGTAGCCGTTCCTCGGGCACATGGGCAATGGATACCGCTGTCGGGCAGCGCAATCCGATGATCGTCCGCACCTCGTACCCGAGTTCCCCGAAGAACCGCACCACGTTCTCGTCGCCGACCGGCTGATACGGGGTGACCACGCCGATCCGCTCGGCCCCGTAGAGCTTCAGAGCCCGACTGCACGCCTCCGCTCCGGTCGCTACCTCCAGACCGGTCGCCTCGTGGATCTGCGCGACGAATCGCCGGTTGCCCTCCACACCGCCCCAGAAGGTTTCGGCCGACATACCCATCACCATGTAGTCGGGCTCGCAGGTCAGCACCCGCTCGCAGGTCGTGACCAACTCGGCGCGAATCTGATCGAGCAGCCGCCCCATACCGGTGTCGTCGCTCATATTCTGATCGCGAATATGGATGCGGCCGAAGTGTGCGGTCACCCCGGGCACGCCCATACGCGCGAAATCCGGTTCCACAACCGTATTGGTGGACGGGGCCAGTACCCCGAATTTGGTGCGCCAGCCGAGCACATCGGGCATCGGATCATCTCCTGGTAGTACGGATGTCGAATCAGTCGGCGAACAGATCGCGCGTGCGGAAAGGGGCGGCGGCGAAGCGGCGCAGCACCTTTCCGGTGGTCAGCCACCGCACGTGCGCGCCATTGCGGGTGCGGGTGACGGCGCGCTCGGCCAGCCACGGGGTGACGGTCTCGACGCGGTCGGCGAGGATGTTGAAGATCCTGCGCGCCTTCGCCAGTTCGGCGGGATCGCTGTATCCGCCGATGAGCAGGTCGGTGACCACCATGCCGGGACTGAGCAGCCCGACGGTCACCTGATCGGGGGTTTCCTTCGCCAGCGCCTCGGTCAGATAGGTGACGGCCCGCTTGCTGGCGCCGTACACCCCGAGCCCGGGTACCGAGCGGCCGTCGCTGCCCAGACCCTCCATATTCCAGATGTGACCGCGGCCGTGTGCGGCCATGGCCGGCACCGCGACGGCGCACCCATTGAGCACGCCGAGGAGATTGGTGTTCACCACTTTTCGCGCATCGTCGGCCGCCAGTTCCCACAGAGGTGTGCGCGTGTGGGAGATGCCCGCGTTGTTGATCCAGATATCCACACCCCCGAAGCGCTCGACCGCCGCATTCCAGAAGCCCTGCACCTGGTCGCGATCGGTGACGTCGGCGGCGTGAACCAGTGCGCTATCGGGCAATTCGGCCCGCACCCTGTCGGTCCGTTCCGGGTCCGTACCGCACACCGCGACCCGGTGCCCTCGCGCCAGCAAAGCCTGCGCCATACCGAATCCGATGCCGCGGGTGCCGCCGGTGATCGCCACGGTCGCGGTGCTCATTCGCGCTCCAGGACGCCGTGGAGAACGGCGGACAGGCTGTTGTGCTGGAACAGCTGGTACACCACCGCGAGGGTGCCGCCCGCCCCCATTCCGGGCTCGGCGTCGAGCATGAATTCCCGCCCGACCAGGCGGCGCCCGTCGTTCTGATGCAGGCGCACGAAATGGGCGCGCCCGTAGGCCAGCCCATTGCCCCAGATATCGAAGCCCTCGTAGAAGGAGCGAATACCGTCGCGGCGCACCGTGAACCGAGAATCGGACTCGATCAGCCCCGATATGGTCCGGTGATGCTCGGCGACGAGCAGGCTGAGCGGGTCGACGGCGACCGTCATGCGCACCTTGCCGAGCTCCTGCTGATCGGCGCTCCACAGCTGCAGATCGCCCGAGAATCGGCTCTCGTCCTTCGTGGGCACCGTGAACGGCACGGCTCCACAGCGGGTTTCGGTATCGATGCGCTGCTGCACCAGTTCGGGGTCGCGGGTGTAGACGCCGTTGAACACGCCCACCATCGCCGGTCCCTGGTACAGCACCGAGGAGTACACCTGGGTATCGTCGATGGTCTGGTTCCAGGTGTTCAGCGATACCTGCCAGCCCGGGCCGTAGTAGTTGGCGTCGACGAATCCGCCGTAGGGCTGGCCCGCACCGTAGAAATCGGGTCCGGTGTAGATCCGGTCGCCGTCGGAGTCGATCACCCCGAATTCGAAGGGTGCTCCGAGAGCGAAGCGCCCGGCGAGCTTTCCGCCGCCGGTGAGTCCGCCGTCCATGAAGTAGGTCGTCTCACCGTCGGCGAAGACCGATGAGCGGCGGATGTCCTCGAACCCGAGCCAGACCCCCTCCGCGTCGAAAAGTGAAGGCCGGCCGACCCATTCACCGGCAATACGCTGTTGCCAGAGGCTCGGTGCGCCGGTCATGACGCGAGCTCCCGGCGCACTCGTTCGGATTGTTCGGCCCCGAGCAGCCGGGTGACCTGCGCCCATACCGGATCCACCTGGGGGCTGAAGAGATTCGCGCGATTGGCCAGATCCCGGGCGGGGAGATCGGCGTCCACGGCGGGTACCCCCTTGTCCACCAGCGTGAGCCAGTGCCGCAGGTACGCATCGACGCTGTCGCCCAGCGCGCCGAACGCCGTCTCCGTCGCCCGGCAGACCACCATCCACGGCGACATGAGCGCCCGCTGCCGGGGCCCGATCGCCGCCGGTGTCACCCCGTCGATCTCCCAGGCGGACTCCAGCACCGGGGTCAGCGGCAGATAGGCGGCGTCGAGATACTCCAGATTCACCGCCAGATCCGCGCGTGGAATGAGGTCCAGATGCATGGCGTAGTAGTCGCCGCCGTAGACCGAGTCCAGCGTGAAATGCGGTACCGCGGAATCGTTCCCAGTGAATGCGAAGATCATATGGCTGTCCAGCCCGATCGGCGGCACCACCAGATCGACGGTCACCGCCTTGTCGATCGTGCCGCCGCGCAGCACGCGCAGCCGTCCCACCGGTTCCGGTGACGTGGCGCTGGTCAGCGCGATGTCCTCGGCGACGGTCAATCCGAGTGCGGTGGAGAGGGTTTCGAGAGTGCGCGCACTGAGCGCGGCAGGCAGGCTCATAACGGTGTTCCTCCAGTGCGCGCCTTGTGCACCCAGGCGCTGGCGAGTTCGGGATTGTCGCGGCGGCCCGGTGAGGCGATGACGGTGGCGGTGCGCCGGGGGGCGTCACCGGTGATGAGGTCATCGCCCTGCACCCACCAGCCCTGCTTGATGAGCTCCGCGCGCCGGCGCCGATAGGCGACCTGCAGTGCGTCACTGCGCACATGCAATTCGTCCGAGAGGTCGAAGGGCAGCAGCTCCGGTCGCTGCGACTCCACCACCGGGCGGTCCTGCAGCAGGATCTTCTCGATGCGCTTGCGGGCGTTGGCATCGGCCCACGAACCGGTGAAGAAATTGCGGAAGCCGAGGATCTTGACCAGCGTCCGGTCCTGGGAGAGCGGGATATTGAAGTCGTAGAGGATCAGATCGCCGATCGGCAGCCGCACATGCAATTTCACAATGTTCGGCAGATACCAGGCATTGGTGACCGTGACGTATTCCGGTCGCGGTTTGCCTCTGGCGAGCAGGCCCCACAGCCCCTTGGGCGGCGGCGGGCTGAGCTGGAAATCGGCCTCGGCCGACCAATCCGTCTGGTTCACCCGGAAATCCGGGATCTCGGGTTTATCGGGATTGCCGAAGGCGGTGCCGTGCACGAACGGGGTGTGCGAGGCGTCGGCGACGTTCTCGAAGGTGCGCTCGTAGTTGGCGTCGATCACCATATCGACCTGGACCGCGCGGAAGGCGGGGTCGTCCCACTGCGGTATTTCCGGAATTGGCGGGCGCTCCGGCTCCGGCAGATCGCCGAGGAACGCCCACACCATGCCGTGGCGCTCGAGGGTGGGGTAACTGTCCACGCGCGCTTTTCGCGGGATGGTGCGTTCGGGTGCATTGGCCGGGATGCGCACGCAGACGCCGTCGGGGTTGTACTGCCAGCCGTGGTACGGGCAGGTAATACAGTCCCCGGTCACCTTGCCCATGGACAGCGCGCCGCCGCGATGCACGCACAGATCCGACAGGCAGGTCACGGCCCCGGATTCGGTGCGGTAGAGCACAAAATCCTGTCCGAGGCAGGTCACCCTGCGTGGTTCGCGACCGATGCGATCGGCGAATTCGACGGCGTACCAGAAGTTCTTGAGCACTCGATCTCCCTATCGCCGTTTCAATAACATGCCGTCGTCGAAGCCCGCGAGTTCATCGCGCGCGGTCGCCGAATCACGCAGATGCGCGTGCAGGAACAGCGCGGTGAGTCGCGCGAATCCCGGAAGTGCGTCGGTCTCGGCCGGACCGTCCAGAAATGCGCGCGCGGCGGTCGGATCGGCGTCCGCGATGCCGAAATGGTTGGCGCCCGGCACGATGGCGAGCAGGTGCTCGCCCTCCGGCAGGGCCTCCGCGAAGGTGCGCGCCACCGGGTCGGGCCGGTCCTCGCCTTCGCCGTAGCGGTCGGCGCTGCCCTTGATGACACCGTCATTGGTGCCGACACCCAGCAATACCGGGCAGTTCACCTGTGCGGGCAGCACCGTCCCCGGATCCCAGCCGAGCATGGTGGCCACCATGGTGTGCGCACCCCAGGCGAAGACCGCACGCACGGAGGGGAAATAGCTCGCCGACTGCAGTACGACGGTGCCACCGGCCGAGTGACCGCCGAGAGCGATCCGATCCAGATCCAATGCGCCGCGCAAGGGTTCGGTCTCATTGAGTTCGGCGAGCGCCGCCAGTACCGCCGGAATGGTGGGACAGGTGGGCCGGGTGCCGTAGGTGTCAGGCCGGGCGGCGGCGATATCGACCCCCGGCGTCAGGCCGCGCACCCCGCCGAACAATTCGGCCACTCGGTCGAAAGTCACCACGACGAAACCGGATTCGGCGACGGCGGTGGCGAAACGCCGGTAGGAGTCCTGGCCGACATTCACCCCGGACAGGAACAGCACCACGGGATACGGCGCAGCGGCGGCGTCCGGGGAGAAGACGCCACTGAGCCGTTCGGCATCGGTCCCGGAGGCCACGGCCGGGTAGTAGACCTTCAGATGGGCGGTATCGAACGGCGCCGCACCCTCGGTGCGCACCGACCACCAGAGCGAACGGATCATGCTCATGCCTCCGGCCTCGGCAGCACGCGGTCGCCGCCCCACAGGGCGCGCACCAACCGCTGGGTCAATTCCGGTCCGAACATGCGCTCGCCCATGACATTCGCGGGATCACGCTCGGCGATATTGCGGCGGATGCGAAGATCCCGGGCCGCGAGCTCGGTCCGCTCCGCGGCGGGTACGGGCGCGGCGGCATCGACCCAGCCGAGCCACTGGTCCACCTTCGCGGTCAGCAGGTCACGCACGGTGTCGAGATTGGGCCGGGTGGCGGGAAAGGAGTAGCAGTAGGCGGTGGGGGAGAGACTGGCGCGAATGAAACCGGTGCGGCTGGTGAACCAGGTGAAGTCCGGATGGTCCTGCTTGAACTGGAGCCACGGGGCATCCGCGTCCGCGTAGTAGTCGTCGAAGTAATCGCCGTCGCCGACCAGGTCGCCGCGCGGGACGCCGTCGACGTAGAACCATCCCTCCGGCCAGAGCAGCAGCGCCGAGCCCAGATGCGGTACGCGAACCTGCGGGCCCAGCCAGGCGGTCAGGTGCAGATTCACGAAACCCGTTCGCGGATCACCGATCCAGGAATGCACCAGCCAATCGATCTCCGGACCGGAGTAGGCGGCGAGACTGCCGGACGGACCGGTCGCCGCATCGCCGTAGGACTGCAGGTCTTCGGTGGACGGGTCGCGGTGCAGTTCGAAACGCTCGGCGATCTTGTCCTTGAGACCGCCCAGTAGCGCCTGCCATTCCAGGAATGTCTCGGTCACATCGATTCTGGGTGTTTCGTCGACCATCTGCTCGACGTGTTGCACGGTTTCACTCATGGCAGCTCCGGTTGGGTGGTCAGGGTGGCGGGCTCCCGGGTGAGGGCGGCGAGCGCGGGGCGCGGCCGTCCGCCGACCAGGTCGGTGCCCTTGGATACATTGCGGTTCACGGCCTGCGCCGGACGGACCAGTGCGTGCACCCGGGTCGCTCCGGCAGCGGCGGTGGTGATCTCGGGGTGGCTGATGACGCCGGTGAAGGGGCCGCTCCAGGCGGTCCAGAGGGTGAAATCGGGACTCAGCGCGTAGACGGCGGCCACCAGGCCGCCCTGCGGATCCAGTCCGGCGGCAACCACATTGAGGCGGTTCTCCGCGGATCGCTCCGGCAGGCCGAGGCGCGACTCCCACGATTCGACGGGGGAGTGCGCGACCGCGACGACATCGGCGTCCTGGATCGCGGCCAGCCGGAAGGTCTCCGGGAACAGCGCATCGTCGCCGACCGCGAGCGCCACTCGGCCCCAGGGCAATTCGAAGATCTCCAGCCGAGAGCCGGTGTCGGTGAGCCAGGGGTGCCGGCCGGTGCGGTGCAGCTGCGGCTGGCGTCCGGCAATGCCGGCGGCGCCGACCAGTAGTCCGTGCTGTGCGCCGCCCTCGCGGACGGTGAGCACAGCGTGCGCGGAGGTGCCCCGCAGGGCGGCGATCACCTGGGCGGCGGACAGCGTCGACGCTTCCGGAAGCACCAGCAATTCCGCACCGTCCGAGACTGTCTCGGCGATCACATCGAGATCGGGGAGGACGGCGGCGACACGCAGTGTGTCCGCGCCCGCCGGCGCTTGCCGGAGCGACGGTTCAGCGAGCAGCGGTGTGTAGAGCCGCGGCCGTCTGGCGGCGAGGATGTCGGTGCCGTCCGGCCGGCGTTTGTCATCGGCCAGGTCGATGTCGATATCGGCAATCGCCAGCGCCTCGCCGGTGGCCGGAGCCCTGGCCA
Source organism: Nocardia sp. NBC_01327 (assembly GCF_035958815.1). NCBI lineage: Bacteria > Bacillati > Actinomycetota > Actinomycetes > Mycobacteriales > Nocardiaceae > Nocardia > Nocardia sp. NBC_01327. Next base: position 4,383,092 of record NZ_CP108383.1, read on the forward strand.
GCGTGCTGCCGTCCGGCGCGACGATCTGGCTCTCACCCGCGCCGTGCAGCCGATCCGGCGGGACGCCCAGCCGCGCCGCGATGGCGGGCAGCTGCTGCGCCGGGAGCAGCGGACCGACCTTGTTGGCGGCCACCACCCACACCTTGTTCTCCGCGGCGCGGACCGGAATGTGCAGGCTCGCTTCATCTGTCGCGAACGAATTGAGACTGTTGAGCAGCAGTTGCGCACCGCGCACGGCCAGTGAGCGCGCCACCTCGCAGGTCACGCCCTCCATGCAGGCGTACATGCCGATGCGTCCGATCGGGGTGTCGATGATCGGTGAATCGAACAGGCCGGGATCGAGATGGTCGTTCTCCGCGCCCATCAGAATCTGCTTGTCCGACTGCCCCAGTACTGAGCCGTCGGGTCCGAACAGCAGACCGGTTCCGGTGGTGCGACCGTACGCGCCGGCGAGGGTCACGCCGATCTTGAGGTAGATCCGATGCTGCGCGGCGCGTTCGGCGATAGGGGCCAGGAATGAGTCGCCGGGGCGGCAGGCCATTCGGTGCGCGTGGGCGCGGTCGGTGTACCACGATAGGTGATTACAGAACTCGGGCAATACCACCAGTTCCGCGTTCTCCGCCGCAGCGGCATCGATCATGCGAAGGCAGGCGTCGAGGTTGTCCGCGACATCGGTGCCCGCGGCGAGTTGTGCGGCCGCGACTCTGGTCATGAACTCGCACCCTCCTACTCGGTGCATGTTTCGGAGATCGAAACACTGTTTCCAATATTCGTGATTCTGTACCGGTCGCGCTCATCTGTCCAGAGGTCGGCCGATATTTCACGCCGCTGTAATCGCTACGGGTGAATACCTGCTGTTTCCAGGCGGTTACGCGCCGCTGCGGCCTTGACACCCGCAGGTGACGCAGGTTCAATATGGCAACTGCGAAACCGTGTTTCCACTAGCGAAACACGTGCTGGAGGTGAGGATGTCGACGCGAAACGCATCCGGATTCGACCGCATGACCGGCTCCTGGCTCACCGTGCTGCTCGCGGCGGTGGTGGGACCGATGGCCGGCATCGAAATCGTGCTGCTGGACAAATCACTCGGCGGAGTCGTCGGGCTGCCCGGCGCGGTCGTCGGGTACATCGCGCTGACCGCGGTCGGGTTCGGGGTGGTCGGGGTGCTGCCCGCCGTGCGATGGCGACTCATCGCCTCCGGCCGCGGTACGGGCGGATGCGGTGTGCTCGCGGGCACGGGACTGGTTGTCGCGGGGGCGTTTCCGGGAATCGGGACGTTCACCGGAGGCGTGCTGGTCGCCGGTGTGCTGATGGGTCCGGTGCTGGTGGCCGGGCTCGCCTCGCAGGTTCGGGTGCGGGCGGGTTACGCGGTGCCGGCCGCCGGGCTGGTCGGGGGAGCGCTGGCTGCCGGTGGATGCCTGGAGCATCCCGGAATCGCTGTGCTGGCAACGGGTTCGGTCGCAGTGGCGTTGGGAGTTGCGGTCATCGCGCTGAATCGGCCTGCCGGTATGGAGGCGAGCGGCGGCATCCTGCGACTCATCCGGAAGGCGCGGTGGGTGTTAACCGCTTATGCCGCAACGGGGTTCGCCGTCGGAGCCGCACTGCTTCCCGCGCTTCATCTACTGCTGTTTCGCTGGAATGTGCTCGATGGCGACCATCCCTGGTATCTGGCTTCGGCTGCCACGCCCATGGTCCTCGTCGCGCTGCTACCCGGACGGCACGCCGCCGCGATCCCATCGCTGCTGATCCTCGCCGCAGGGGGTGCGCTGCTGGTTGCCACCGCACCCGGTGCGTGGCAGTCGGCGGTCGGGACGGCCGTGACGCTCGCGGCAGCGGTCCGTTGCCTGTCGGTGCTGGATTCGCTGTCGAGTCAGGAGTTCTCGGTCGCCGAGGGCCTCGCACGCAGCGCTGTCACCGTGTGCACGGTCGCGTCGGGCGGCCTCGCGGGCCTCGGATTCGCCGCCGCGGCCGGGCACGTGTGGGGGACGGGCTCAGCTCTGACTCTCTCGGTGCTGCCGGTGCTCGCCGCAGCACTGTTCACCGTCCGTGCCGACCCAGCCCGCGACCGGGTTGCGGCCGGCTTCCACACCGCACTCGTCACAGAAGGAGGCGCCCGGTGATGCGTACATTTGTGTGCGGCTGCGCCGCGCTCGCATTCGCGGGATGGACCGTGATCGCCCCGGCCGCCGCCGACCCCGCCGCCGCACTGCACGTCAGCGCCACCGGTGACCTTGCCGAGGCGCAGCGAATCACAGTGGGAGGCACCGGTTTCCAGGCCGGGCTGGCGGCCGTGGCGGTAGGCATGTGTAAGCAGGGCTTCACCAATGGTCTGAAGGACTGCGACCTCGACGGCGGAGCGACCTTCGTGAATATCGGCTCCGACGGCACCTTCAAGACCCTGACGCTCACTGTGCGACCGCATTTCAACGGCATCGACTGTACGCATCAGCAGTGCGTCATCGCCGCCGCACCACTGCCCGGCACCGAACCGGCCGCCGTCATCGCCGCCAATTCGGCGTCGGTGCCGGTGACCTTCGCGGGCTCGCAGTTGCCGGCCCCCACCCCGGCTCCGGCAACCACCACCGCCGCGGCTGCTGCCGCCGGCACCGGCGGCCCCTCCGCGGTGCTGTGGTCGGTGACCGCGGGGCTGCTCGTCATCGTCGCCGGAACGGCCTTCGCCGATCGGCGGCGGCTCTAGTAGAACCCAAGGAGAACAAGATGTTTCGAATCCTCTTACGATCCAGTGCCGTGCTCTCGGGCCTGGCGACCGTCGCACTGATCGGCGGCGCGCCGGCACAGGCGGCCTCGGTACAACTGAGCCGATCCGGTGGCGTAGGCGCCGGGCAATCCATCACCGTCTCGGTGAGCGGCTTGGCTCCCGGTCTCGCCTCCGTCGCTGTGGGCCAGTGCAAATCGCAGATTTCCGGACCCAACGACTGCAACCTCGGCGGCTCGATCCTGGGCAATGCCGACGGCTCCGGCACCTGGCAGGCAGACAGTCACTCCATCACCCTGGTGGGCTCGATCGGCGGCGTCGACTGTACGTCGGCACCGGGCGCCTGCACCATCTCCGTCACCAGCCTGACCGACCCCACCAATATCCTCGCGTCCATCCCCCTGACCTTCGGCTGAGAAAAGGTATGAGAAGCAACATCTTTCGAGGTGTCGCGGGCGCGGCGGTCACGGCCGCCGCGCTGCTCGCGACCAGTGCCCCGGCCGGTGCGGCCCCCGTCCTGCACCCGACCCCCACCGGCGACGTCACCGTGGGTCAATCGATCACCGTGGCGTTGGACGGCCTGCCGCCCAATCTTCCCACCGTCGCCATCGGCCAATGCAAGCCCCAGATCACCAGCCCCGCCGACTGCAACCTGGGCGGTTCGCTCCTGGGCGGCGCTGACGCGCAGGGCATCTGGAAACCCGGTGCTCGAGGAGCGGTGGTGACCCTCGTGGCCTCCGTCGGTGGCATCGACTGCACTTCCGCCCCCGGAGCCTGCACCCTGGCGGTCACCAGCCTGACGAACCCCGCCGATATTCTGGCGTCGGTCCCGCTGACGTTCACCAAACCCGGCGCATCGCACGAAAATGCCGGCGCCACAGCCGACTCGAGCTCCTCCGATTCGACGGTCGTCGGAGTGATCATCGCGATCGTCGTCGTGGTGGTCCTTTCGGTCATTCTGGCTGCGGTGGTCCTCCGTCGCCGCCGTAGGCCCCGATGACGGCGGTCTCGGTGGGATAGGCGCGGGCGGACATGCCGGCGCCGCCCGCCCGGAAGACGGCAGGGGAGTGAATTACGGTGGTCCTGGTGTATTCGAGGAGCCCCTCTTCGGCGTATTCGCGTCCGTAGCCACTGGATTTGATTCCGCCGAACGGCGCGCGCAGCGACATCCCGGTCCGGTTGTGGGTATTGATGAAGGTGAATCCCGCTTCGATCCGGGCAGCGAAGTCGAAGGCCCGGGATTCGTCGGCCGACCAGACCGAGGCCGCCAGCCCCAGCGCGGAATCGTTGGCACGAGAAAGGGCTTCGAATTCATCGCGGTAGGTCAGAAGTGGGACCGCCGGGCCGAATTGTTCGGTGTTCACCAGCGGCGCACTGTCGGGCAGATCGAGCGCCAGGATCGGGGCGACGAAGTATCCCGATGATTCGGGTACGTCCGCCAGCGGGAGGATGCGGCCGCCGCGGGCTCGGGCATCCGCGATGAGTGCGGAGACGCGGTCGGCCGCGTCCCGGGTGACCACCGGGCCCATGGTGACCGCTTCGTCCAGTGGATCGCCCACCGTCAGAATGCGCTGTGCGGCTTCGAGATACGCCTCGGTGAACTCATCCGCACGACGGTGGGGCACGTAGAGGCGTTTGGCGGCCATACATACCTGACCCGCGGTGGCGAAGGACGCGAGGACGAGGCGGTCGTAATCGTCCGGGGTCAAGGCGAAGTCGTCGAGGAACACGGCCGGGTCATTACCGCCCAATTCCAGGACGACGGGCGTGATCGCCTGTCCGGCGGCAGCCGCGATGCTGCGGCCGGCCACATCGCCTCCGGTGAAGGCGACCTTGCCGACCAGGGGATGGGCGATGAGGGCATGCACCAGCTCCGCGCCACCGTGCACCACCGTGGTCACCGGGAAGAGTTCGGCCACCCTGGTGACCGTGAGTGGAGCGAGGGGAGACGGCTTGAGTATCACCGTGTTTCCCGCAGCGAGGGCCGGGCCCACCTTGAGTAAGGAGAGAATGATCGGTGCATTCCAGGGCGTGATCGCCGTGACGACACCATACGGGCGTGCGGCGAGGGTGAGGCGCCCTTGCGCGTCGTCGATACGGATATCGCTGTACACGGTGGCCGCTCGTCGGCAGATCCAGCGCAGATAGGTTGCGGCGAAGGATAGTTCGCCACGGCAGTCGGCAATGGGCTTACCGGTCTCGCGTGCCAGCAGGGCGGCCAGCTCGGAGCGCTCGGCATCCAGCCCGTCCGCCGCTTCCGACAGCTTCGCCAGCCGGTCCGGCAGTGGCCAGGCCGACCATTCTCGGAATCGGCGATCGGATTCGCGCACAATGACATCCACCGCGCCCGGTGGCATGATCGGCACCGATCCGACTATCTCCCGCGGGCGGGCCGGGTTCTCCCGGGTGATCCTCACGATGCCCTCTCCAGCGAATCCATCAGGCACGCACGTCGCAGATGCGCGCGGGTTGCGACCGGATCGGCAGCCAAGGCGCGCAACTGGTCGCGGTATCCGCGGTCGTGGCCGCGCAGCCGTGACCAATTGGCGTGGCTTGCCCGCTGCACGTGTTCGATGGCGACGGTGCGCCGCAGTGCTGCCGCGTCATCGAGAATCCCCTGCGGCGCACCGGTGAGGACATCGGCGAGCGCCCCTGCCATCCGCACCGCATCGTGAATGCCGCTGTTCATACCCAGCCCACCCAGCGGGTTGTTGACGTGTGCGGCATCGCCCATGAGCAGTACCCGGCCGTCCCGGAACTGTGGCGCCACCCGCTGATGCACCCGATAGAGCGAAGCGTGGGCAATCCGCCACGGCCGTCCGAGATCGGCGACGCCCGCCAAACGCTCGGGGAGACGGGATAATTCGAGATTGTCGGCCGACCCTTCCGGGGTCGGTAGCAGGACCCGCCAGTGGTCCGGGGTGCGCAGCAGTACCAGCCATTCGGCGGGGTCGAAGACATAGTTGATGGGCGCGATGCCGGGCATTGCGGCGGTGAGGTCCTCCTCGACCGATGCCACCAGGAATCGCTCCGGATAGGTGCTGCCCTCGAAACTCGCGCCGATGGCTCGCCGGACCGCCGAATGCGCACCGTCCGCACCGATCAGCCAATCGGCGCGCACCGGACCGGCCGAGGTGCTCACGGTCACCCCGGCCTCGCCGGTGTCCACCCCTTCGACCCGATGATCGAATCGCACCCGCACGGACTTAGGCAGCGCGTCCAGCAGGATCGGTGTGAGCTTGCTCTGCTCACACTGCACGCGGTACGGAAAGGCCGTATCCGCCGCCAGCACTGCCATATTCAGTGTGGCGATCTCCCCGCCGCCGCGTTCGCGGTACTGGAAGGTCTCGGCCACGATGCCCTTGTTCAGCAGCGCGTCCACCACACCGAGTTCGTCGAGCATCTCCAGCGTCGGCGGATGAAAAGTGGAGGCACGCGATTCCGTCGCGAGTTCCGGACCTGCCTCGAGCACGGTCACATCCACGCCTCGCCGGGCCAGAGTGAGTGCGGCGGTGAGCCCCACCGGCCCGGCCCCGGCGATCGCGACGGTGGTCATGCGGTGTGCAGGGCGAAACGCCCCTCGACGCCGACAACACGAGCCCCGGTGAAGAAGCGCAGCGTCTCGGCCGTACCTTCCTCGCCGAGACCGGAGATGCCCCATGCCGGGCGCGGGGTCATGAGGTTCAGGCTCATGATCGACGAGCCGTTCACCTTCACCTCCCCGGCACGGATGCGGCGGGCGATGGCGAGCGCGAACTCGGTATCCGCGCCGCACACATAGGCTTCCAGGCCGTACGGCACGGCATTGGCCAGTCGCGCCACGTCCTCGACGCTGTCGTAGGTGACCACGCCCGCCACCGGTCCGAACACCTCCTCGGGCTGATCATCGTCGAGAAGGGTGGGAGCGACGTAGTTTCCGGCGTCGGGCAGGACGCCGAAACTGCGATGATCACGGCCCGCGATCGCGGTGCGCAGCGCCGCGACGTGCCGTGAATGCACGAGCGGCCCGAACTCCGTGTCCGGATCCAGAGGCGAACCCATGCGCAGCGAGTCGAGTCGCTTACCGATCGCCTCGACCAGGTCGGCGGCTCGGTCCGCGGGCACGATCAATCGCCCCAGGGCCCGGCACCATTGACCGTTGAGCGTGGTCAGCAATTCCGCGGCCATCCGCGCGGCCGTGTCGAGATCGGCATCCGGCAGCACGATGAGCGGGTTGTTGCCACCCAATTCCAGCTGACAGGGCCGGAACAGGGGTGCGGAGAGGGTGGCAACGGCTCGGCCGCCCGTGACACCACCGGTGAACGACACCGCCTTGATACGAGGATCGGCGACCAGCTGCGCACCGGTCCCGGCGCCACCCTGGACCAGCTGGAACATTCCGGCCGGCACGTGCGCGGCGATCACCTCGGCCAGCAGGACCGCGCTGTAGGGCGTCAGCTCGCTGACCTTGAGGATGACCGGGCATCCGGCCGCCAGGGCATTGGCGACCTTGTGCGCGGCCATGGGCGCGGGCGCGTTCCACGGGACGAGACACAGCGCCGGACCCAGCGGCAGCCGGTGCACTTCGACACCCTCGCGGTCGTCCCGGAGCGCCCCGGCGCGAATCTGCATGGCCGCCAGGCGGAATGCGCCGGAGACGATAATGCCCAGCGGCTCGGCCTGCCGGATCGGCACACCCGTCGCGAACGCATCGAGCTCGGTGATGGCGGGCAGCCGGATATCGAGCGCGTCGGCGATCGACTCGAGCATCTCCGCGGTGATACGCCCGCTCGCCCGATCAGCGACCGCGAGCGCACGCTCCACGCGGTCGGGCGCGGTCGCCACGGCCTCTGCGATCGCGGTGCCGGAGGACGGATCTTCCAGTGCCACACCCAGATCCACCTTCGGTGTGCCCCACGTATCATCGATGAGATCGCGTATGGCGGGCAGTTCCGGGGTCATCGCGCGACCTCACTGGTGGTGCGGTCCTGGGTGACAGCGTTCGCCGTCGCGGAAGCACTGGTCGCCGGCGGAGTTTCGTTCATCGCCCGAGTCTGGGCCGTAATACCCGCGGATTCCGTCTCGGACGTGTTGCCCGCAGATTTCGGTTCCGGCGTGGAGTCACCGCTCGTATTCGGCACCTGCGGCGGGAGGTTCGGCGCCGGTGTCTCGGGTGCGGTCGCGAACAATTCGTTGGCCTTGGCCTCGGTGACAATGCGGGCGACCTCGAGCATTCCGCGCTCGGCGGGGAAGGTCATGACAAGTCCCATGGCCAGATCCCGGAGTGCGCGCCCGGCAATACCGTCCATCGAGGCCGCCGAGGTGCCGCCCGCCTTGAGCCCCCCGAGCGCGACCCGGAAGCAGGCCTCGGTGACCGCGCCCTTGCCGAGCCGCCACTGCGTGAAGACCTCCTGCTTGGGTTTGAACGGCACCTCGGCGGTCTCGACCGTCAACTGGTAGCGCAGCCACAGGTAGGCGGTCTGCAGATCGCGGGTCATCTCACCGAACAGCACCTGGTGCACGGGGGAGGAGGCAATGGGCGCGCCGGTATCGGCGAAGGTCTTCGTTGTGGTGGCGGTGAGGATTTCGTCGTACACGCGCTGGGCGCATCCGGTGTAGACGGCGGCGATGGCGAGCTGATTGCCCACGAAACTGCCCCGGCTCATGGTGAGCATCTTGGTGAATGCGCCCGGTATGCCGAGTGCTTCGTCCTCGGCTACGAACACATCGGTGAGGCGGATGCCATTGTTGGCGGTCGCGCGCATTCCGAGTCCGTCCCACGGCGCGCGCACGGTCACTCCGGGCGCGTCACGCGGCACGAAGAAGGTGGCCAGACCTTCGGCGGTGTTGTAGCCCTCGAGCTTGGCGGAGGTCAGGTAATAGTCCGCGACCCCGGTGGCGCACCCGAAAGACTTCTCCCCATTGAGAATCCATCCGCCGTCCACCTTGTGCGCGGTGGTGGCGATGGTGATGTTCGCCCCCGAGGTCTTGACCGACTCGGAGGCGAAATTCGCCAGCCACACCCCGTCCGCCATCCGGGTGAGCACCTTTTCGGCGAAGGCGCGCACCACCGGTATCTCGGCCGTGTCGAACAGCCCGGCGTCGATGGCCTCCAGCGGCAGCAAACCGCGTGAGGCACTGGTGTTGTGGAAAAAATAGGCAAGTGCCGTGGACGGGCAGGCGGTGCCCATGGCATAGGTGGCCGCCGCGAGATCGCGCAGGGTGCCGCCCAGTCCGCCGAACTGCTCCGGCACCACCAGGCCCAGCAGCCCGGCCTCGCGGAGCAGGCCGATATGCGAGACCGGGAAGGTGGCGGTCCGGTCGGCCTCCGCGGCGGCCGCGCGCAGGGCGGGAAGCACAGCCTCGACCCGTTGGGCGCGTTGACGTTCCGCATCGGTCATATCTTCGATGAGTCGTTCTCCGATCATCGGGCAATCCCCTCGTAATAGGTCCGGTCGTGATAGATGAGCGGGGCGGTCGGGCGCGGAGTCGCCGCATCCTGGACCATCCCGAGCACAATGGTGTGATCGCCGGCCGGATAGCAGGCGGCGACAGCGCAATCCACCCAGGCGACGGCATCGGCGAGGACAGCCGCTCCCGTGGTCGCGGTATCCCAGCGTCCCTCCGCGAAACGGTCGTCGAGGCCGGGGCCGGCGAAGCGGCGGCCGACCTCCTCGTGGTCACTGCCGAGCACATTGACCGCGAAAACGCCGCTGCGCCTGATCATTCGGCAGGTCGCGCCGGCGGATACCACGCAGACCGAGACGAGCGGGGGTTCGAGCGCCACACTGGTGAACGAGCTCGCCGTCATGCCGTGCCGGCCGCCATCCTCGGCGAGGGTGGTGACCACGACTACGCCAGTTGCCCACTGCGCCAGCACCGTACGGAGATACTGCGGCTCCATCTGGAACTCCGTTTCGGTAGTGGAAACGCTGTTACGCACAAGGTAACGCCGCGATGTGGGCGGGCGCAAGGGGAACAGCAGGGGGAGGGTGTTTCCCATCGGGAAATCTGCCGCCTAGACTCGGCGGCGTGCCCGATATCGAATCCGACACTCAGAGCCGTTCGATCGCCGCCGTCGAACGTGCCATGGACGTGCTGCTGCTGTTCGGACGCAGCGGCCGGCCCGATCTCGGAGTCACCGAGATCGCCAATGAACTCAATATCACCAAGGCGGCGGTGCACCGGATTCTCACCGCACTGCGCAGCCGGGATCTGATCACCCTGGAACCCACCACCCGCCGCTACGCGCTCGGGCATGCCGCGATGGCGCTGGGCCGGGCCTATCTGGCGCGGACCGATCTGCGGGTCATGGCGGCGCCGGAGCTACGGCGGCTGGCCTCGCTCACCGGTGAGACCGCCACCCTGTCCATCCGTCGCGGCGATACGCGAATGTATGTGGACCAGGTGGTGCCGGATCAGGAATTGCGGATGGAAGTGGCTCTGGGGCAACCGTATCCGCTGCATGCGGGCAGTTCTTCGAAGGTCATCCTCGCGTACCTGCGCAAGGAGGAGATCGACGAGTACCTCGGCCGCCACGAGCTGACCGCGTTCACCGACGCCACCGTCACCTCGCAGCGCAAACTGCGCACCGAGCTGAACGCCGTGCGGAAGCGCGGTTACGCGGTATCGCTGGGGGAGCGGCAGATCGGGGCGGCGTCGGTCGCCGCGCCCATTCTCGATCACGACGGCGGCGTGGTTGCCGCCATCAGTGTGTGTGGTCCGCTGTCGCGGTTCGAGCCTCGTATGGAGGAGTACGTACCCATGCTGCTCAAGGCCTCCGGCGCGCTGTCGACCCAACTCGGTTACTCCGGTTAGAGATTCGCTCCGGGTTTGAACACTCCGAGCGCCGCGGCGGTGAGCACGCTGCCCCAGATGACCCAGACATAGGGCAGGCAGCCGTTCACGCTGCGGCGCAGAATGTTCTCCACCTCCGGGCTGGAGCCCTGGGTCTGCAATCGCACGAATGCGGGACCGAAGGGGCGCAAGGTGATTCGGATACCGAGCCCCGCCGCGACGGCGGCGGTGTAGAGCAGAATCTTGCCGCCCAGCCAGCGCGGGTCGGTGGTGACGCCGAACGGGTCGTGCGCCAGCAGTGTGTAGCCACCGGCGGCGGCCATACCCGCGATCACCGCGAGACGGATGCTCAGATCGGCCTGCCGCACAATGGCGATCCGGCCGTGGGTGCGGTGCGCCGCGATCGCCAGTGCCAGCCATCCGGCGGCGAAGAGCCAGACGGCAACCACGAACCACCAGGGGAACAGCGCGATTCCGAACAGGGTCGCACCGTGCGGATCCATCGCCATCAAGGTGACGCCGCTGGGCAGGAACAGCACCAGGCAGATCTTCGGCCCCAGATCCAGCCCGCTCATGATCGCCAGCGCGGTCGCCCGTGCCGGAGGTGTCTGCGCGGGGTCGATGACAAAACGACTGGAGTAGAACACCCCCAGATCACCGCCCAGCCAGAACACGAACAGCACCAAGTGCAGCAGGATCCACCATCCGTAGTGATGCGGTCCCATGGAAATCCCTTCGGGGAGAAGATGAATCAGTGCAGGACGGTCAGTGCGGTGTCGAGGTCGATCACATCGGCGTACTTGGCGTCCAGGTCCAGGAGATTGGCCTCGTGCAGCCGTGGATCGCGGTCGCCGCAGGCGTCGGCGACCACCAGCGGGCGGAAGCCGTGCTGCAGGGCATCGGTGGCGGTGGCCCGGACGCAGCCACTGGTGGTCAATCCCGTGATCAGAACGGTGTCGATCTGCTGTGCGGTCAGGGTGGCGGCGAGCGAGGTGCCGTGGAATCCGCTGGCGTACTGCTTGGTCACCACCACTTCACCGGGTAGCGGCGCGGGATCGGCCAGGAAGTCGCCGAGGGGATTGCCCTCCTCGAAGGCGTTGAGCGCCGGTACTTTTCGCCGGAACAACCCGCCGTCGGCGCTGCCGGGCCGATAACGCACCCGGGTGAAGACGACGGGGCGATCGACGGCGCGGGCCCGTGCGACCAGTCGCGCCGTGGCCCGCACGGCATCCTCCACCGGCGCGCGCAGCGGCGAACCGTCGGTGAGATACGCCGCGCAGATATCGATCACCAGTACGGCCGGCCGGATACCGGGGCCGAGCCGGGCGGCGAATCCGTGACGGCGATAGTCGTCGGCCAGATCGGACACCGGAATCTCCTTTCAGATCACGCCGGAGCGGGTCAGCCCGGCGAGTGTCTGCGCATCCAGCCCCAGCAGGGATCCGTACACGTCGGCATTGTGTTCGCCCAGTTCCGGGCCGGGGTGGCGCACCGAGCCGGGCGTCTCGCTGAGTTTGGGAAAGACGTTCTGCATGGGGATTTCGCCGAACTCGGGATGTGCGAGCCGCACGATGGCCTCCCGGGCCGCGAAATGCGGATCGGCGAACATATCCCGTGCGGTGTAGATGCGTCCCGCGGGAACCCCGGCCTCGTGCAGGGTGGCCAGCAGCTCATCTGCCGACAGGGTGGTGGTCCACTCGGCGATGACGTCGTCGAGCTCGGCCATATGCTCGCCGCGGCGGGAATGGGTGGCGAAGCGTTCGGTATCCGCCAATTCGGGCTGTCCCATGGTCTTTGCCAACCGTGAGAAGACGGTGTCCTGGTTGGCGGCGATGAGGACCAACTCGCCCCCGGCGGTCCCGTAGACATTGCTGGGCGACACATTCGGGAGTACCGGGCCGGTACGTTCACGCTGGTAGTCGGTGATGCCCCACTCCGGCAGCAGTGACTCCATCATGGCGAGCACCGCCTCGTAGATGGCGGCGTCGACGATCTGCCCGCGCCCGCTGCTGTGCCGATGATGCACCGCCGCCAGGGTTCCGATCGTGGCGAACACCGCCGCCAGTGAATCACCCAGGGAGATACCGGTTCTCGCGGGCGGATGATCGGGGTCGCCGGTGGTGTAGCGAATGCCTCCCATCGCCTCGCCGATGGAGCCGTAACCGGCGCGCGGGGAATACGGTCCGGTCTGGCCGTAGCCGGTGACGCGGGTCAGGATGAGGCCGGGATTACCGGCGCGCAGGGTGTCGTAATCGAGCCCCCAGCGCTCCAGGGTGCCGGGCCGGAAGTTCTCCACCACGATATCGGCGCGGGCGATGAGGTCACGCGCCAGTTGCTGCCCGGCGGCGGTGCGCAGATTGCAGGTGACCGATTTCTTATTGCGCGCCACCACCGGCCACCACAGTGAGCGGCCGTACGGCTTCTCCCGGCCCCATTCGCGCATCGGGTCGCCCTGGCCGGGGGATTCGAGTTTGATCACCTCGGCCCCGAGGTCACCGAGCAACTGGCCGCAGAACGGGCCCGCCAGCAGCTGTCCCATCTCGATCACTCGCAGATCGGCCAGGGGCCCGGGCGCGGGGGTGTGCAGGTCCGGCATTCGGCCAACTCCGTTCTGTCGCACCGTGAGGCGGAGTCGTGCGCACCTCCGGTAAGAATGGATACAATGTATCCCGTAGCGAAACGGCTAGCAAGATCGAGCTGAGATGCGATCAGCTGCTCGCCGAATCACCTGGTACTGAGGAGAATTCGTGGACATCACGCTCGTCGAGGTCGCGCCCAGGGACGGCCTGCAGAACGAATCGCAGCCCATACCGACTGCCGACAAGATCGAGTTGATCCAGCGTGCGGTGGATGCGGGTCTGCGCCGCATCGAGGCTGTCAGCTTCGTGAACCCCGCGCGGGTTCCGCAGCTGGCCGATGCCGAGGCGGTCATGGCGGGGGTGCCGCGGGTGGGCGACATCTCCTATGCGGGACTGGTTTTCAACGATCGCGGGCTGGACCGGGCGCTCGCCGCCGGAGTCGACGAGATCAATGTGGTCGTGGTGGCGACGGATACCTTCAGCCGGCGCAATCAGGGCTGCACCACGGCGGAGGGCGTTCGCCGCTGGCAGCGCCTCGCGGACCGCGCCGCCGCATCCGGCCTGTGGCGGACCGTCACCCTCGCCGCCGCCTTCGGCTGTCCCTTCGAAGGCGAGGTCGCCGAATCGACTGTTCTGGACCTGATCGCCCAGGTCGCCGACGCCAACCCGGACGAGATCGCGCTCGCCGACACCATCGGGGTCGGCACCCCCGACCGGGTGCGCAGACTGGTGGGGGGTCTGCGGTCGATCGCCCCGAATGCCCTGCCCCGCTGCCACTTCCACAACACCCGCAATACCGGCTACGCCAATGCCCTGGCCGCTCTGGAAGCCGGAACGCGGGTGCTCGACGCCAGTATCGGCGGAATCGGCGGGTGCCCGTTCGCGCCCGCCGCGACCGGCAATATCGCCACCGAAGATCTGCTGTATGCGTTGGACCGCATGGGAATCGACACCGGTGTTCGTCTCGACCTCTCCATCGAAACGGCGACCTGGCTCGGCGGGGTGCTCGGCGCCCCGGTCCCCGCACTGCTCGGCCGGGCGGGGATCTTCCCGGCCGGAATCGGCAGGTAGCCGGACGGGAGCAATCGGGTACCGCCGCGGCGATGCCCGGCAGCGCTCACCCCGTGGGATGGTGCGCGGGGCCGTCCGGCCGGGCATCCCGCAGCGGTTGCAGCAGCGCTTCGAGATTCGGTGCCGTGGCCAGCCGGAAGGTGGTTTCACTGATTCGATCGGCGATCGGCGCCGGCAGCGCCGATGCGGTGTTGAGCCGGAACTTGGTCGCCAGTTCCTGGGGCGAGAGGGGATTGCCGGGACCACCGCGATTCACCTCCACGCGTTCGGTGAGGACGTGGCCGTTGTGCAGTCGCGCGGTCAGGACGGCGGGAAACTGGTGCGGGAAGATGCTGTCGCACTGCGGGTCCGGGACGCAGCGCACCTTTGCCGCCAGGGCGAGACGTTCGGGATCGCGCGCCGCGGCATCGGTGAAATCCTCGTGGAACAGCCCGAGTCCGCCACCGCCGAGGAGGGCGGCCGCGACGGTGTAGGGGCCGGAAAAGGCCGCGTGATAGCCGGATTCGGGTGCGGCCTTGGCCGCGGCGGGAAAGCCGATGGTGCGCAGGGCCGCAGTGGGCGCGCCCAGTTCGAGGTCGTCGATAGCGCCGGGATCGATGCCCCGGGCGCGCAGGCGCAGTGCGGCGTCGATGCCCGCGTGCGTGAAATGGTTGCAGGGGTAGGGCTTGAAGAAGACGCCGGGCAGCTCCCAGTGGTCGCCGAGGCCGGTCAGGATGGCGGCCATATCGGTGCGGTCGCCGCAGAATGCTTGGAGCAGGCCGAATCTGCCCTCCAGCACGGTTGGGGGACCGGTCAGGCCGGTACGGGCCAGGCCCGCCGCGACAACCGCACCGTGTGCCGCCCAGCCGCAGTGCACGCGTTTGACCGTGCCGCCGGTGCGATTGGCCTCGAGCAGACCGGATCCCATGCTGGCGGCGATCGCCATGGCGTGCGCGATTCCCGCGGCATCGAGGCCCGAGAGCATGGCTGCCGCGGCCGCCGCGCCGACCGCACCGCAGATGGCGGTGGCATGCAGTCCGCGCTCGAAGAATACCGAATTGCCCAGGGCCGCATCATATCCGGCCATACCGAGCCGGACGGTGATCTCGATTCCCACGGCCACCGCATCCAGCAGCGCCGCGCCGCTCGCATTGCGCGATTCGGCGACCGCCAGTGCGGTGGGCACCACCGATGCCGACGGATGCAGCACCGAGGGCAGGTGGGTGTCATCGAAATCCATGGCGTGCGCGAGTGTTCCGCCGAGCAGCGCGGCGCTGGGTTCGGGCCAGCTGCCAGGCAGGCCGAGGGCGGTCGCCCGCGGTCGCCCACCCCATTCGTCCACCAGGGCGCGTACCGCGATGGCGGGCGAGGTATCGAGGGCGGCCAGGCTGTTGCCCAGGACGTCGAGGACCCGGCGGGCGGCATCGGCGCGCAATTCCGCGCCGACACCGCACAGCCGGGCCATCTCGGCGAACTCCGCCAGGTGCTGGACCACGGTCCGGTCGTTCATCGTCGTACCGCCGCGAGCGGGCGCACCGGGGAACCGGTGCCGCCGACAATGCGCAAAGGCGCCAGCAGGAAGACGAATTCGGCGAGTCCGGCGCCAGCGAGATCCTCCAGCGCCAAATGTTCGAGGATGTAGATCCCGGATTCGACGAGCAGCGCCCGGTGTACGGGCAGCACACTGTGGCCCGCGCCCGGTGAAATACATTCGTACGCGGTGGTATCGGATCCGGTCGCCACCACACCGCGCTCGGCCAGCCAGCGTGCCGCGGCGACACCCACGCCGGGCACGCCCGAGGCTGCGCCGAGGTAGGCCTCACGGTCGCTGAACAGCCGGGACCAGCCCGTGCGAATCACCGCGATATCGCCGGACTCCGGTTCGGTCCCGGCCTGTTTCGCGGCTCGGGTCAGATCCGCGGCCGTGATCTCGTAGCCGCCGGGCAGTACCTCGACGCCGTGCAGTCGCGCGACGTCCAGCAGGACGCCACGCCGCAGCAAGCCGGGGAGGTGCTCGGCGCCGTGCTCGGTGAAAGCCCCGCCGCGCTGCGCCTGGTAGGCATCGACGCCGTTGTGCAGCAGCCCGTCGTGGCTGACATGGCTGAGCGCATCGATATGCGTCCCGACATGCCCGCCGGTCACGATGATCTCGTTGGCGGCCGAGCCGCCGTCGGGCCGCATCATATCGCCGTGCCTGCGTACGAGGGTCATCCGGAATCCGGGATGATTCGGTGAACAGGGCATGCCCGTGAAGAACGGCTGACCCAGTTCGATGAGTTCGACGCCGCCGGCGACAGCGGCGACCAGCGCATCACGCTCGCTCATCGCACGACCCCCGCGACGCGCAGCTGTGCCAGTGCTTGCTCATCGACGCCGTAGCGGGACAGCACCGCGGCGGTATCGGCCCCCAGCGGTGGTCCCGTCCAGCGAATCTCGCCCGGCGTCTCGGAGAGGCGAAACAGGATGTTCTGCATACGAATCGGGCCGAGTTGCGAGTCGTGCAGGGTGATGATCGACTCCAGTGCCCGGAACTGCGGATCGTTCACGATATCGGCGGCGGTGTAGACCGGTGCGACGGCGGCGTCGGCCTCCTCGAAGGCGCGCAGTACTTCCGCGGTCGTGCGTACCGAGATCCAGGACCCGACGGCCTCGTCCAATTCCACCGCGTGCCCGGCCCGTCCGGCGCCGGTGGTGAACCACGGCTCCCCGATGAAGTCCGGTCGTCCCACCAGCCCTACCACGCGTTCGGCCACCGACTGCGCGCTGGTCGAGACCGCCACCCAGCCGTCGTCCGCGGTGCGATAGATATTGCGGGGCGCATTGTTCGACGAGCGATTGCCGGTCCGCGGCGGTAGTTGCCCGAGCTGGTCGTAGGCGACGATGTGCGGGCCGAGCAGCGTGAGGATCGGCTCGACAATCGCCAGATCGATCTGCTGCCCGTGCCCGTCGCGGTCGCGGGCACGCAGCGCGGTCATGATGGCGAAAGCTGTTGTGAGGGCGGCGATCCCATCGGCGAGACCGAAGGGCGGCAGGGTGGGCGGTCCGTCGGGTTCTCCGGTCATGGCCGCGAAACCGCTCATGGCCTCGGCGAGCGTGCCGAAGCCCGGTCGCTGTGCGTAAGGGCCGATCTGCCCGAAGGCGGTGACCCGCGCCAGCACCAGGCGCGGATTGATCTCGCGCAGTGCGGAATACCCCAGACCCCACCGCTCCAAAGTCCCGGGGCGGAAATTCTCGATCACCACATCCGCGTCGGCGACCATGCGGCGGAACAACTCCTGGCCCTGCGGCGCTCCGAGATACAGCGTTACCGATCGCTTCCCGCGCCCGATCATCTTCCACCACAGCCCGATTCCCTCCCGCTGCGCGCCGTGGCTGCGCACCGGATCTCCCTCGGGATGCTCGATCTTGATCACCTCGGCGCCGAAATCCGCCAGCAGCGTTGCCGCCAGCGGTCCGGCGAAGAGGGTCGCGGCATCGAGGACCCGTATGCCGGCGAGCGGACCATCCATTGCTCAACTCCTTACCGCCGAAGTGTTTCCCACAACGAAACATTGAATGCGCTTGCGGCGTTGACTACCAGCGAATAGTACTGCGATGATCGCATAGCCAGTCAAGATGTTTCGCAGAAGGAAACTGGAGAAGGTTGTGGCGGAGACTGATCTACTGATCCGGAACGCTCGCGTCGTGCGCCCCGGCGACCCCTCGGTCGGTGTGCCCGAGCCTAGGGATATCGCCGTCTCCGGCGGTGTCATCACCCGCATCGCCGCCGCGATCGCGCCCGAATCCGCGGCCGAGGTGATCGACGCGGGCGGGCTGCTGGCCTTCCCCGGAGTGGTCGATGCGCACCAGCACTGGGGCATTTACGCCGATCTCGGGCAGGACACCGAGACCGAGAGCCGCGCTTGTGCTCAGGGCGGCGTCACCACCTCGCTGAGCTATCTGCGCACGGGGCGCTACTACCTCAATCGCGGCGGCTCCTACCGGGATTTCGTCCCCGATGCGCTCGGCCGGATGGCCGGCCGTTCATACGTGGACCACGGGTTGCATCTGGCTCCGATGACTCGTGAGCACATCGACGAAATCCCGTATCTGGTCGAGGAATTCGGTATCACCTCGTTCAAGATCTTCATGTTCTACGGCGGCCACGGCCTGCACGGACGCTCCAGCGATCAGGCCGACTTCCTGATGATCGGGCCGGACGAACGCTACGACCTTGCCCACTTCGAATTCGTCATGCGCGGCCTCCAGCGCGCCCGCGAGCGATTCGGCGACAGCCTGTCGCTGTCGCTGCACTGCGAGACCGCCGAAATCATGGCCGCCTACACCGAACTCGTGGAAGCCGACGGTTCACTCTCCGGCCTGCGGGCCTACAGTGCCTCGCGCCCAGCGCATTCGGAGGGGCTGGCCATCACCATGGCCTCCTACCTCGCGCACGAGACCGGTTTCCCGAACATCAATCTGCTGCACCTGTCCTCGGCCAAAGCCGTGGACGCCGCGCTGCGCATGGCCGCTGCGTTCCCGCACGTCGATTTCCGCCGCGAGGTCACCATCGGTCATCTGCTGGCCGACGTGGACACCGCCAACGGCATCGGCGGCAAGGTGAACCCGCCGCTGCGCGAACGCGCCGACGTCGAAGCCCTGTGGCGGCATCTGCTTGCGGGCGAAATCGATTGGGTGGTCAGCGATCACGCCTGCTGCCGGGCCGAGCAGAAGTTCGGAGCGGACGCCGGCGATGTCTTTCTCGCGAAGTCGGGCTTCGGTGGCGCGGAATACCTGCTGCCCGGGCTGGTCGGTGCGGGCCTGGAACGCGGTCTGCCGCTGGCCCGGATCGCCGAATTGACCTCCGCCAACCCGGCTCGCCGCTACGGCCTGGCCCGTAAGGGGGCGCTGTCGCCGGGCTACGACGCCGATATCGCCCTGGTGGACCCCGCCGCGCGGTGGGTGGTGCACGCCGCCGATTCGGAATCCGCCCAGGAATACACACCTTTCGAAGGGTTCGAGATGTCCGCGCGCGTCACCGACGTCTTCCTGCGCGGTCGCCGGATCGTTCGGGACGGAAAGGTTCAGGGAACGCCCTCCGGGCTCTACCTTCGGCGCGACAGCGGCCTGGAATCCGAGGCGTCCTGAGAAAACGGCAAGCCTTCTAGCTGGCACAACGCGAAAGTCTGTGCGTAATCGCAGGAGAACCTCAGGCTATGACCAGGACCGGGCGGCACTGTGGAGGGAGTAATGGTGTCGGTGAAAGCGAGGTCCACGATGGTCGAGTTCGAGCTCACGGGGACGACTGTGACAGTGCATGTGACCGGAGCGCATCGCGTGCTGGCGCTGCGCGAGCATGTGACTTTCGATCTATCGCAGATCACCCAGGTTGTTCCGGCCGAGGTGGATCTGCGTCCGCCGTGGGTGCGTGCGCCCGGCACCTTCTTCCCCGGTGTGATCGCGGCCGGAACCTTTCGGGGTAAGGGCCGCAAGGAGTTCTGGGACACCCAGTTCGGCGGTCAGGGCATTCGTATCGAACTCTCCGGAGCTCCCCTGACCCGCCTCGTCGTCGATGTGGCCGATCCGAAATTGGCCATGGCCACCCTGCGCACCGCTGCCGCGGCAGCCTGATTCGAGGCCGCTAGGCGGAGTCCGGTACGGCTGTCGCCCGGACGAGTGCGCTGTGCAACCACAGCTGTCCCGCACCGGCTGTGGTTGTACTGCGCATGATTTCGCCCGCGCAGTGCCAATAGCGGTGAATGCGCAGGTCATTGTCGTGGTTGCCGGAGCGGAGACGCGTCCGGAAGCCGGGGGTGTCACGCGTATTGCGGGCGGTGGCGTGTGCGTCCACGAACCGGTCCAGTGCCGGGCCCGGGCAGGGGGCGACGCCATGGGCGATCTGTGATTCGGCCATACCGCACGCCTCGGCGACTCCCGCGAGCAGACCTGCCCGATCGCGAATCGCCCTCGGGTCGCCGCGCCAGAGCTGCTGGGAGATGATCGTGCCGAATTCCCGGTCCCGGGTGAGCGTGACGAGTTCGGCGTATCCGACCACCTGATCGGGTGTCGGATCATGCTGTGGCGGCGGCACATTCATATCGACGAAGGCCTCGAACAGTTCCGCGGGCACCGGCGACAGCAGGCGCCGCCAGAAGCTGATCAAACTGTCGTGCGCATCGGCCCCGTTCTGCACCGCGGCCAGTAATTCCAGTCTGGCCGCGCGCTCGGCCGGTGTCGCATTCTCTATGGCGGACAGCGACGCTCGCCGCCATGCGAGCGCGCCGAGTTCGATATCGACCGCCGCACGCTCGGCGGCGACCGCCTCCGCCATCGACCGCTCGCCCGACAGCACGGCGGTGATCGCGGTCAGACCCAGCCCCAGTGCGCGCAACCGGCGAATCAGGAGCAGCCGATCCACCGCCGCAGTTCGATCGAACATGCGGTGACCGCCGGAACTGCGGACCGATTCCACAACGCCGCTGTCGCAGTAGAACCGAATTGTGCGGACGGGCACCCCGGTGAGCTCCGAGAGCTCGCCGATGGTCAGCAACGCCTCGCGAATTGTGTGGTGAGTCACAATCGCTTGAACCTCCACTCGGGTGGAGTTCCTACGGTACTAGCGCCCTACCGGAAAGGAATTCACCCTGATGATCACCACACCCGATGAGATCTGGCGAGCGGTCTCCGCCGAACGCACCACCCTGGTGGAACTGCTCGAAAAGCTTCCCGAGACGGAGTGGGACCACGCCTCGCTCTGCGCGGGATGGCGTGTCCGCGATGTGGTCGCCCACGTGGTGCTGTCGAGCCGGCCGACAGTGCTCTCGCTGCTGGCCAATCTGATTCGCGCGCGCGGCAGCATCCCGCGGCTGAATCTCGACAGCGCGATTCGCTACGCGGATGCGACCAGCTCTCGCCAGCTGCTGACCGATCTCCGCGCTGTTGTCCCGATGCGCCGCACTCCGCCCGGCACCACCCCGGCCGATCGTCTGATGGATGTGCTCGTACACATCCAGGACATTGCCCTGCCGCTCGGGCTGGAGTATGAAATGCCCACGGCATCAGCACGTCTCGCGCTCGAGCGGGTCTGGCGGACGCGGTGGCTGTTCCGTGCTCAGGAGCGGTTCTCCGGTTTCCGGCTCACCGCCACCGACACCACATGGACAGCCGGGACGGGCCCGGCCGTCGAGGGGACCGTCGCGGATCTGTTGCTCCTGGTAGCCGGTCGAAATGCGCGACTTTCCGCGCTCACAGGAGAGGGTGCGGGCACGCTGCCGGAACGATCTCTGCGCACCCTCGGATAACGATCCGGCGGCGTCGTGGTCAGCGGATGGACACGTCATGCGTGGACGGGGGTGGGAACGGGAATACCACCCCTGCAAGCTTTTCGAAAGCGGCGACCGAGGAGGACACCATGAACGAGCCCGTGTGCATCGACTGCTGGCGCCGCGACAACCTCACCTTTGTCCAGCGGCTGGATCCCGCGTTCTACCGGCCCGGTCCGGTGCACCGCTGCGCCATGCACCGCGCCCTGCACGAGGATCCCAGCACCGGCACCGGAACCATCCGCAAGGCTGCGTGATTCGAATTCGGCGCAGGCCCAGCGCTTTTCGGCGCGGGGCCCAGCGTCGTCGGTGCGGGGCCCAGCGTCGCGACTACCGGTGCGCCCGCGCCCCGGACGGTGTGAGCTGATACGGCGCGGCGAGATTGGCGAAGTCGCGAATCTTGCTGTCGTCATTACCTTTTCGCCAGACCAATACCACCCGGGCATCCGGCATGCCGGTGAACGGGATGAACTGCACACCGGGGTGCGAGAAGTGGGTCGGCATAGCGGTCGTGGTCAGGAACACCCCGCGGTTGTTCGCAACGGTGCCGAGCATCTCCGGTTCGGTGCGCGCCGCCGGTAACCGGGGGATCGGGCGGCCGGTGGGGGTGAGCGCAGGCGGCCAGAAGGTGCGCGCCAATTCCGGCGGCACCTGCGGGGACGGGCCGATGACGGGGAGATCGGCCAGGTCCTCGAGGGTGAGGACCGCCGAATTCGCCCTCGGGTGTGTTTTGGCTATTGCCAGCAGGCGCGGGAAGGTGGCGATTTCCGGTCCGATGACCAGACCCGGTTGCTCGACGGGCGCCAGGCACAGTTGCAGATCGATCTCCGAGCGGTACAGCGCGCCGAACACGTCGGTCCACGGCACCTGGACCAGCTCGACGGGGCAGTCCGGGAACCGGGCCACATGATGCGCGATCGGTTCGGTGAGGGTGCTGACATAGGGACCGAGAAACCCGATGCGCAAACCCTGTGCGGCGGAACGGGTATCGGCGACCGCTCGCTGCAGTTCGGCGAAGGCCGGGCGCACGCCGCGAAGCAGGCGCTCGCCCAGCGGATTCAGCGTCACGCGGCGACTGGTCCGCTCGAACAGCAGTCCACCCACCCGGCGTTCCAGCGCACGCAGCAGCTGACTCACCCGTGGTTGCGAGAGACCGAGTCGCGCTGCCGTACGGCCGAAGTGGAGCTCCTCGGCGAGAGTCAGGAAGATCTCCAGTTCGTTGAGATCTATGCGATCGGTGTCCATAACTCCTCAGCCATTGATAATCCCTGCTTCTCAATAGTGGCCGATTCTCTCGTTGATAGCCAACGCGGGAGACTCGATCCTTGTCGGGTGGACAAAACGCAACGACTCGTCGTGGGTATCAGCGGTGCGACCGGCATCGCCTACGGTGTCCGCGTGCTGGAGCTGGCCCGCAAGGCCGGCGTCGAAACCCACCTCGTTGTCACCCCCGCGGCGCAGCAGACCAGGGCATACGAGACGGATCTGAGCGCCCGGGATCTCGCCGCCATGGCAGATGTGACCTACCGGCCCGCGGATATCGGCGCGGCCATCGCCTCCGGATCGTTCCGCACCGCGGGCATGATCGTGGCGCCGTGCTCGGTGCGCACGCTGTCTGCGGTGGCGTACGCCAATAATGACAATCTGCTGACCCGCGCCGCCGATGTCACGCTCAAGGAGCGGCGCAGGCTGGTGCTGATGGTGCGCGAAACCCCGTTCACCCTGGCGCATTTGCGCGCGATGACGGCCGTGACGGAGATGGGCGGCATCATCATGCCGCCGGTGCCCGCGTTCTATCTGAAGCCGGACTCCGTCGAGGACATTGTCGACCACACCGCGGGCCGCGCCCTCGACCTGCTCGGGATCGACGTTCCCGATCTGCCGCGGTGGGGTGAGTAGTCCACGAAACCTGTTCGGTCAGTGCACCATTGGCAGTAAGGAAATCCCTGTATGACGCACCTGCGCAGCTTGCGTGAGTTCATTTCGGAGCTGGAGAGCATCGGCGAGATCCAGCAGATCGACGCCGAGGTGGACTGGAATCTGGAACTGGGCGCGGTGATCCGCCGATCCTACGATCTGCGCGCTCCCGCACCGCTTTTCACCAATATCACCGGCTACGGCGATAGCGGGTTCCGGGTGCTGGGCGCGCCGGGTGCGCTCAGCGGCCCGAAGCATCGGCTGGCGCGGATCGCGCTCGCGGTCGGCCTGCCCTACGACGCGACCGGTCAGCAGATCGTCGAGGCCCTGGCCGATGCGCGGTCCAAGCCGGGTATCGCGCCGGTGGTGGTGTGGGCCGCCGATGCGCCGTGCAAGCAGAACATCGTGACCGGCGACGATATCGATCTGTTCGCCTTCCCGACGCCGCTGATCCACGGCGGCGACGGTGGCCGCTATATCCAGACCTACGGCATGAATATCGTCAAGACGCCGGACGGCTCCTGGACCAACTGGTCGATCAACCGCATGATGATCGCCGATAAGAACACGCTGGCCTGCCTGATTCCGGCGCCGCAGCATCTGGGCATCATTCGCTCCCAGTGGATCGAGGCCGGCGAACCCATGCCGATCGCGCTGGCCATCGGCGTCGAGCCGGGTCTGCCGTTTGTCGGCGGTATGCCGATCCCCGAGGGTGAGGACGAAAGTCATTATCTGGGCGCGCTTTTCGGTGAGGGCATCGAGCTGGTCGCGGCCGAGACCGTCGATCTGCTGGTGCCCGCGACCGCGGAGATCGTGATCGAGGGGCACATCCTGCTCGACGAGACGATCATGGAGGGGCCGTTCAACGAGTTCCCCGGCTACAACGCCACCGAGGCCAGCCCGAAGCAGGTCTTCAAGGTCACCGCGATCACCTACCGCGACGGCGCTATTCAGCCGGTGGTCGCCGCCGGTCCGCCGGTGGAGGAGGACCACACCATCATCGGCACCACCAGCGCGGCGGAGATCCTCTACCTGCTGCGCCAGGCGGAACTGCCGATCTCCTCGGCCTGGTACAACTACGAGGCCGCGGTGCACTGGCTGACGCTGTCGGTCCGGCAGGATTGGCACGAGAAGACCGGGCTGGGTTCGCACGAACTGGTGGACAAGATCGCCGAGGTGATCTTCACCGGTAAGCCGTCGGTCAATGCGCCCAAGATCCTGCTGGTCGAGGACGATGTCGACATCACCGATCTGGAGCAGGTGGTGTGGGCCTTCGCCACCCGCTCGCATCCGGACCTCGATCGGGGCGAATTCCATTACGCCCACAAGGTTTCCGATCAGCTCGCGGTCTACCTCTCGAAGGAGGAGTCGCACACCTTCATGGCGGGCAAGGTCATCTACAACTGCCTGCTCGCCGATCTGTACCCGGAGGGTAAGCGCCCGGTGAAGGGCAGCTTCGAAAACGGCTGGCCCACCGAGATCCAGGATCGCGTGCTGGCCAATTGGGAGAAGTACGGCTACCGGTAGAACCGGCCGGCACGGTCGTGGCGGATGTCGAGGGGTCCTCCGCTACGACCGCACGTCGGGTGACGCCGTGGACCGCTGCTGTTCGCGTTCGGCGGCGGTGGCGAGATAGTCGCCGAGTTCGCGGCGCAGGGTGACATCGAGCGAGCGCGCCAGCGTGGAATGCACAGAGGTGACGGCCAGCTCACGCATCTTGTTGAGCATGGCCGTCGTCTCGGCGATTTCGCTACTGGTCTCCGGCAGCCAGCCCTTGCCGTGCTTATCCTCGATGTGCTGCTTGGCCGCGGTGATCATGGTGTGGGTGACGTCGTCGATGCGGTCGGCGACCTTGGCATAGATTGCGATGAGCATGCGCAGTTCGAGCCCGTACTCGTGCAGCTCCGCGAACGAGGTGAGCAGGGCGGTATCGGTGAAGGTGACGGTGTCGCCGTCGATCCGCACCAGCTTCATCTCCGCGAGCTGATCGAGCAGTTCCTCGGTGTCCGCACCGAGAATGGTGCCGACGAGTTCGCGCGGCACCTCGAAGGTTTCGTCCTCGCCCCACGCGGCGGTGACCGCGTGCTGCAGGCCGAGCACCTCGCTGAGATCCTTACCGGTCTCCCAGCTGGTGATGAAGTCGCCGATATGCGAGGTGGTGAAACCGCGCTGCAGCAGTGCGTCGATGAGTCGCAGGCGTTCGAGATGGGTGTCGTCGTAAATGCTTGCGCGCCCGGCCTTTCCGGCCGGGGGCGGCAGCAGGCCGCGCTCCTGATAGGCGCGCACATTGCGGGTCGTCGTGCCCGCGGCGCGCGCGAGGTCGTCGATCCGGTACTGCGGCACCGATATCACCTCCCTCGCCTCGGGACGCCGGTCGAGCCGGCGGCCGGAACACACACGGTCCTGGACCGACCGAGTCTATCGTCCTGGCCGCCGGCCGCCGTCACCTACGAATTCACCACGATCCGTGGCGCCGTCCGCTCCGCGGTGACCGGCACGACGTGGTAGTCGCCGAGCTCGACCGTGCGCAACTGACCGACGTACTGGGTCGCGAAGCCCGGGTACATGGTCGCATTGAACCCGTCCTCGGTGAGATACCAGCTGCGGCAGCCCGAATTCCAGGTGGTGCTGTCCAGCCGGCGCTGGATGGCGGCGTTGTACTCGTCCTGCCGCTCGCGGCGCACATCGAGCATGCGCAGATCCCGGTCGAGAACGGTGCTGATCGCCTCGACGAGATAGTTGATCTGCGCCTCCATGTACACCAGCGCCGAATTGTGGCCCGGCCCCGAATTCGGTCCGAAGGTGAAGAACAGATTCGGATAGCCCGAGACCGCGATGCTCTTGTACGCGAACGCGCCGCGCTGCCACTCGGTGGCGAGCACGCGCCCGTCCCGGCCCACGATCGGAATCGGCGTCCCGGCCTTGGACACCTCGAAGCCGGTGGCGAAGACAATGCAATCAGCCTGGTGCTCAATGCCTTCCGCGGTGCGGATGCCACGCTCGGAGATGCGCGCGATCGGCCACGTCACCAGTTTGCAGTTCTCACGCTGCAGAGCCGGGTAGTAGTCGTCGGTCATCAGCAGCCGCTTGCAGCCGGCGCGGAATTCCGGGGTGAGCTGACGGCGCAGCCACGGATCCTTCACCTGCCGGCGCAGCTGGGCACGGCCGACCATTTCCACGACCCGGGTCAGCGGAGTGTTCCAGACCACGCCGAGGGCGACCGACTCGTGCCCGTAGAACCAGGCTGCGCGCGAGAGGGATTCGGCCGCGGGCACGCGCCGGTAGAGCTCCTTGGTCAGCGGACTGGTCTGCCGGTTGATGCGCGGCAGCACCCAGCCCGGCGTCCGCTGGAACACCTTCACCGAGGCGGCCTTGTCGACCAGTTCCGGAATGATCTGCACCGCACTGGCTCCGGTGCCGACGACGGCGACCTTCTTACCGGTGAAGTCGTAGTCGTGATCCCAGCGGGCGCTGTGGATCTTGTGCCCCTGGTAATCCTCGATTCCGGGGATCTTCGGCAGACTGGCATTGGCCAGCGGTCCCGAGGCCAGCACGACGGTGCGGGCCCGGACGATATCGGCGCGGCCCTCGACCGAGATATCCCACACGCCGGCATCCTCGTCGAAGACGATGCCGGTGATGTTGTGCCCGAACCGGAAATGCCGGTGCAGACCGAACTGTGTGGCCATCGATTCGATATAGCCGAGGATCTCATTGCTGCCCGAGTAGGTGTGCGACCAATTCGGATTCGGCGCGAAGCCGTAGGAGTACAGCCGCGACGGAATATCGCAGGCCGCACCGGGATAGGTGTTGTCGCGCCAGGTGCCGCCGATCGAGGTGCCGCGTTCGAAGATGGCGAAATCGCCGATCCCCTTCTGCTTCAGGCGAATCGCGGCGCCGATCCCGGCGAACCCGCCGCCGATGATGGCGACGTCGAGTATCTGGGTGTTCATGAGATCCTTCGTCATGCCGCGGGCTCGTAGGTGAGTTCCTTGGACCAGGTGGGCTGACGCAGCCACCGCTGCGGTACGTGCGCGGAGACCTTGACCAGGGCGTCGGCCATCAGGTGATACGGGTGCTCGCGATTGATCACCCAGCCGCTGTGCCGCTTGACGATCTGGAACATGGGCAGTCTGCGGGCGAATTCGCTGCGCTCGCCGACATTGGCGTACCGCTTGAACGCCGCGTACAGCTTCTCCTCGTCGACGCCCATCTCGACGATATTGTCGCGCATCTTGTTCAGCAGCGGCACATAGCTCAGGACGCCGATGAGGAAGGTGGGCTTGACCCAGCCGCCGACCAATTCGGTGAGCAGTTTGCGCATTCCGGCGTGCCCGAGCAGATCCATGACGGCGAAATCGACGGCGAGGTGCCGGGATTCGTCGGAATTGATCTTCTTGAACGCCTCCTGGCAGATCGGATCCTCGATCTCGTCCATGATGAACTTGATCAGCGCGCCGTCCAGGGCGACCTCGAGCATGGGAATCACGGTGCCCAGGAACGACAGCGACATATCGTCGGAGTACTTGTCCAGGAAGTCGATGACCAGCTTGACATTGATATTCGGCTCGGGGATCTCGTCACCGTCGAGCATGCCCCAGCGCCGCATGAGCGCAAGCTCGGCATTGGCGTGCTTCTGCTCCTCGGCGTGGAAATAGCGGTAGATCTCGCGCAGCGTCTCGGTGGGCGCCTTCTTCGCCATGGCGGCGAAACCGCGTGCGCCGACATTCTCGATCCACATGAGATCGGCCATGAACGGCTGGAGTTTGGCGTGCAGTTCGGGCGAGATCGTTTCCGCGCCCGGCGCATCCCAGTCGATATCGGCCAGCGCCCACTGCCGGTCCTTGATCTTCTGCAGCATATCGTCGAAATCCATAGCGTTCGCCATGTCAGACTCCCGTCTTATCGGAGACCGAGGTCCGGTCGTGGGTGGTCGGATGCTCCTGCGGCAGTAGCCGATCCAGGAGGCCCAGCGCATAGGTGTACTGCGCGGGGAAGTAGCGCTTCAGACGCCAGACGACGTGTGCGTCCAATTGCGGCAGCACGTACAGCTGGCCGCGATCGTGGGCGTCGAGGGTGGTGCGCGCGACATGCTCGGGGGAGAAGCCGGTCAGGCGCATGAGGGTGTCGGCCAGGCGGGCCGACTGCTGGGTGATGCGGCCGTCCCGCGCCACATTGGTCTTGACGAAGGTGGGGCACAGCACGGTGACGGCGACTCCGGTGCCGCTCATCTCGGCGGCCAGGGTCTCCGACAGCGACATCACCGCCGCCTTGGAGGTGTTGTAGACCGCCATCGAGGGCGCGGCCGCGAATCCGGCCGCCGAGGCCACATTGATGATGCCGCCGCGGCGTGCGGCGCGCAGCTGCGGTGCGAAGATCTCGCATCCGTGCACCACACCCCACAGATTGATGCCGAGCGCCCACTCCCAATCGCCGAAACCGATCTCGCCGACATGTTTGCCGCCGATGCCGACACCGGCATTGTTGATCACCAGGGTGATCGGGCCGCCGAAGACCGATTCGGCAAAGCGCGCAAGGACTTCCACGTCATCGCGCTTGGCGACATCGCAGCGGAAGGGGTGGGCGGCGCCCGGATGGCCGGACTCGATGAGCGCGGCGGTTTCCGCGGCGCGGACCTCGTCGATATCGGCGCAGATGACCTGTCCGCCACGCGCGGCGATTTCGAGCGCGAAGGCCCGGCCGATGCCGCTGCCGGCCCCGGTCACCACCGCGCGGGCGTCGTAGCTGCGGCGGGGGCGGACGCTGAGGGGGATGAGTTTTTCCAGTCCGAACATGTCAGCCCACTCTTTCCGTGGCGGTAGTGCTGGAATTCAGTGCGGCCCCGAGGAATTCGGCGACGCGCCGGAGTGCCGGATCGGCCTCCGGGACGAGCAGGGGGAGCGCCTGGAAGACGTGCACCTGGCCGGGCCAGATCTCCAGCTCGCACCTGCCGCCGGCGGCGCGGACCATATCGCGCAGGTGTCGGGCGTCGGCACTGAGCATTTCGGCGCCGCCGACCTGAACCAGCATGGGCGGCAGGGTGATTCCCTTCGGCAACCGCAGGTGCAGGCGCGGGGAATCGGCAGGTAGATCCCGGGTGTAGGCGAGCGGGAGCCGGGCGGCGATACGGGCGGAGATGACCGGATCCCGGTGCCGCCGTTCCTGTTCGGCGGCCAGGCCGAAGGTGAGATCGATCAGCGGGGAGAACAGCGCCACCCCCGCCGGCTGCGGCCGGGAGTGCCGTTCGTTCTCGATCAGCAGATCCAGCGCCAGATGCCCGCCGGCTGAATCACCGGCGATGACCAGATCTTCCGCGGCGATGCCCTGTTCGAGCAGCCAGCGATATCCAGCCTCGACATCATCGGCGGCGGCGGGAAAACGATGCTCGGGGGCGAGGCGGTAGTCGGTCAGGAATACCGGCAACCCGGTCTTCTTCGACAGCTGGGAGGCCAGTCCCCGGTGCGTGCGCGCCGAGCACAGCACGTAGCCGCTGCCGTGGATGTAGTAGATGGCGCGGGTGGCATTCGGGGCGGGACGGGGGACGATCCGGGAATCGACACCGGGTGCGCACACCCATTCGCCGCGTACCGGGCCGGACCTGACCGGAACGACCGTCGTGCCCGGCACCGGTGGACCCGCCGTGGCCATGATCGTCGCGATGAGCTTGCGTGCGAACCACACTCCCGGTGCGTTCAGCGGTACCGCATTGTTGAGCGGCCGCAGCCCGATCCCGCATGCCGTGGCTGCGAGCCGGGATCGAGCGGAAGCTACCGCCGGAACGCCGGGGACCGAGGTCCTCGTTGACCTTGTCATGTCTCTAGAGTCACCGATGAATGTGCCAGTTGTCAATGGCACATTCAGAAGTGGTGCAGCATTGCCTCATCCGGCAAGAAGAACGCCCCGGCCGAGTGTCGGCCGGGGCGTGTCGGGATCGAGCGCTAGCGGCGGCCGCCGACGCGGTTGTAGACGAACAACAGCACCACCGCGCCCGCGAGGCAGGTGAAGAAGCTGAACCACAGACCGGCGTCGCGGACATCGACGCCGAGGATCTTCAGCAGGAACCCGCCGACCAGACCGCCGACGACACCGACCACAATATTGAGCACGATGCCCTGCTGGGCGTCGGTTTTCATGATCTTGCTCGCAATCCAGCCCGCGAGCCCGCCGATAATGATCCACCCGATAATGCCGAGACCGAGCATGGCGTTCTCCTGTCTATCAACGGCTGACCTGTGGCTTCAGCTTCACATACCAACCGGGGAATTCGGCGCACCCTGGACGGTCGTTCGGTGTGTGGCGTTTATTAGAAGATTGCCCATTATTCGTGTCGACAACTCCGTGGTCACTCAGATCAATGTCTTCACCTTGCCGACGCAGAATCAACTACCGCTGATCGACTATCTGGCGCGCACGGCCCAGGTCTCGAGTGAGGTGCCGGGGTGTCATGGGCGGTGGGCGCCTACCGCGGCGGCGATGAAGCGCCACAGTCCCTCGGTGGCCTCGTCGACCGACGGGCGGGGGTGGCGGCGCAGTTGTTCGGCGATGCCGTGGCGCAGTGCGCCCATTACGCACGCGCCGGCGAGGTCCGGATCGATGGCGGGGTCCAGTTCGCCGGACTGCTGGCCGGTGCGAATATTGCGGCCGGCCGATTCGATAATGCGCGCGAGTGCGGCGGCCTCCAATTCGGCGACTTCGGGTTCGGTGCTGATCGGTCCGAGCAGGAGTTCCGAAAGAGGGTCGGCGAAATGGTAGGCCACGAAATTGCGGGTGCGAGCGCGTTCGCGGGCGGCCCAGCCGACCGAGTCGGCGATTGTCTCGTCGGCAATGGCGGCGACCAGTCCGGCATGGAATTCCTCGTAGATCGCCACCAGCAGACCGGCTTTGGATCCGAAATGGTGATACAGCGCGCCGGTGCTCAGCCCGGAGCGGCGCTTGAGCGCATTGAGATCAACGGTACCGCTGCCGGCCACCAGTTCCGCGCGCGCGGCGTCGAGCAGTTGTTGACGTCCGAGGGGGGCGCGTGCCATGCTCCGGAGCATAACAGAACTCAGTTATGTTTCGGAGGTGCGCCGTGGGCGCTGAGGTGTCATCCGTAACCGATCTTTCCGGTGATCTCGCCGGAACCTATCGCCGCACCGAAAGCAGCGGCAGCACAGTCGATCCCGCGGTGGTGGACGCCGATCTGGCCGCGGTGCTGCGCGACGGATACGTCATCCTGCCGGATCTGCTCACCGCGCAGGAGCTGCGGGATATTCGCGACAGCACGGCAGAGCTGCTGAATCTCAAGGGCCGCAACAATTTCGAAGGCCATGCCACACAGCGCATCTACAGCGTGCTGAACAAAACCCGCAGCTGCGACCGGCTCGCCTCGCATCCCCGGGTGCTCGCGCTGCTCGACCGGCTGCTCATGCCGAACTATCTGCTGTCCATGCTGCAGGTCATCAATATCCTGCCCGGGGAATCCGCGCAGATGCTGCACACCGACGACGGTTTCTATCCGCTACCGCGCCCCCGGGCCGCACTGAGCGCCGCAACCATCTGGGCCATAGACGATTTCACCGCCGAGAACGGTGCGACCGATATCGTGCCCGGCAGCCACGAATGGGGTGAGGTCCTGCCCGACTCTTCCGCTGAACGTCAGCCCGTCGTCATGAGCGCCGGATCCTGCGTCTTCTTCGTCGGCACGCTCTGGCACGGCGGCGGTGCGAACCGCACCGACGCCGCCCGCCTCGCCGTCACCGCGCAGTACTGCGAGCCCTGGCTGCGCCCGCAGGAGGCTTTCACCCTCTCGACCCCGCACGATATCGTCCGCACCGTCGATGAGGACATCCGCCGCATGCTCGGCTACAGCATCCATCCGCCGTTCATCGGCCAGGTCGACGGTATGCACCCCAAGCGCCTTCTGGACAACGATCCCGAAGACGCCTGAGGGCGCCGGTCAGAGTTTCGGTGCGGCGGTGAGGAAGTCGATGACCACGCGATTGACTTCCTCCGGACGCTCCAGATAGCCGTAGTGCCCGCACTTTTCGATCTCGACATAGCGGGCGCGGGGGATGGCCGCGGCGACCTCACGGCCGAATGCCGGTGGCAGCATGCGATCGTCGGCGAACCCGACGACCAGGGTGGGCGCGGTGATTCGGCCGTACTCGGCGAGCCGGTCGCGGGAGCGATCCATGCCCAGCTGCGCCCGCACACCCGGCGACGGGGCGGTGCCCGCGCCGTATTCGAGAATGTCGAGCCATTCCTGGGCGCGGTTCGGATCGTGCAGGGTGTGCGGGGAGAAGTTCAGAATCGCCTTGATCGCGGCGGAGTACTCCGGAGGCAGTGTGATGCCCTGGTCCTGCAGCGCCTGTTCACCGCGATTGAGCATCTGCGACACCGGATGCGGGCGGCCGGTCGTGGCCAGCAGGACGGCCTTGCCGACCAGTTCCGGTCGCGCGAGCGAAAGCTCCTGTGCCACTCGGGCGCCCATCGAGGTGCCGACGAGGTGGGCGGGCCCGCCGCCGAGATGTTCGATGAGCGCGGCGGTATCGGCGACCAGATCCTCGATGCGGATGCCCGCCGCGGACTCCTCCGAGGGCGCGATACCGCGATTGTCCATGGTCGCGACGCGGAAACCGGCCTTCACCAGGGCCGGAACCTGATACGTCCGCCAGACGCGGCCGGGACTCCCGGTGCCCATGATCAGCAAGACCAGCGGGCCGGTACCGGTCACTTCGTAGCTGAGCCGGATTCCATTGAGAGTGGCGATAGGCAAGTTCGGTCTTCCTTCGGTGGGCTGCGGTGCGGCCGCTGACTGTATCGCGAACGCCGTGCCCGAATCCCGCCGGACACCGGATGCTCCGGTCCGTTGAATAGCTTTCATGAGCGAAAACGGAACGCAGAGAAGGAAAACAGCCCTGGTGACCGGGGCGAGCAAGGGCATCGGCCGGGCCGTGGCCGAGCGCCTGGCCCGTGAAGGTGTGCTCGTAGCAGTGCATTTCGGCCGGGACGAGGCGGCGGCCAAGGAGGTGGTCGCGGGCATCGAGGCCGAGGGCGGCCGCGCCTTCGCACTGCGTGGTGATCTGGGCTCCACCGACTTCGCCGCGCTGCTGGACGATATGGACGAAGGCTTCGTCGACCTGGGTGCGCCCGCCGGCCTGGACATCCTGATCAACAATGCGGGCATCACGGTGATGAAGGGTGTCGAGGCCATGACGCCCGCCGAATTCGACACCCTCTTCGCCACCAATGTCCGCGCCCCGTTCTTTCTGGCGCAAGGCCTTCTGGATCGGCTGCGCGCGGGTGGCCGCGTGGTGAATCTGTCCTCGGCCGTCACCCGGATCGCGATCCCGGACATCCTGGCCTACTCCATGACCAAGGGCGCGATCGACACCTTCACCCGCGTCCTCGCCCAAGCTCTCGGCGCACGCGGCATCACCGTCAATGCCGTCGCCCCCGGCTATGTCCTCACCGATATGAACGCCTGGCTCATCGACAATCCGGACGGGCAGCGCGAGGCCGCCGCCAATGTCGCGCTCGGCCGCATCGGCCGCCCGGCCGATATTGCGGATATCGTCGCCTTCCTCGTCAGCGACGACGCCCGCTGGATCACCGGCCAAACTCTCGACGCCAGCGGCGGAACAGCCCTCTAGCAGGGGTTATATCTGGATGGTGAGGAGAATCTCCACCCGGTCGCGGGTCGATTGGGTATGGTCGATGGCGAGTCGCGGTCTGCGACCCACTGGACGATCGGAACCGTACCCAGGCAGCGCAAAGACGGTATTTCCTGAAAGGAATACGTGTCATGGCCTGGTTGATTCTCGCGATTTCCGGTGTGCTCGAAGCGGTTTGGGCCACAGCGCTCGGTAAATCCGAAGGCTTCACCAAACTCGCACCGACCGCTCTGTTCGCGGGTGCGCTCGTGCTGTCCATGGGCGGGCTGGCCTACGCGATGCGGACGCTGCCCATCGGCACCTCGTATGCGGTGTGGGTGGGCATCGGCGCCGTGCTCACCGTGGGTTACTCGATGGCCACGGGGGCCGAGAGCGCCTCGGCGCTGAAGATGGTGCTGCTGGTGATGATCGTCGGCGGTGTGGTCGGGCTGAAACTGGCGCACTGAGCTCCGAGGTTCGCCCGATTCCACTGCGGGTACCGACCGATCGGCTCACACTGTCTGGACAGGTCGTATGGTCGCGGCCCGGTGGTCAGGTGGGTGTGCGATGACCGTAGGCAAACTGGCCGTGGTCTTCTGGACGTGGTTCATTGTGATGTGTGTCGGGTTCATGCCCGCGCTGCTGGCGGTGAATCACATTCCGGGGCTGGCTCCTCCGGTGCGGGTGGGGCTTTCGGTATTCGTGGTGGCGGTGCTGTGGTGGGGCCCCTTCGTTTACGGGATGTATCTGGTGCAGGCCGGAATGGGCGGCGGGGACAAGCGGCTGTTGAAAAGAGGGATTCGCGGTAGCGGCGTCATACTCTCCGCCAAGGCGACCAACACCATGATCGGCGGATCGTCGGATATGGGTCGAATGGGTCGGACGGTGTATCTGTACGGGGTCCGGGTGAGCCTGCCGAAGCAGCAGCCGTACGAAACCTTCTGCCGGATAGCCGCTTACGGGCTCCGCGTGGGGCAGACCCTCGACGTCTACGCCGCGCCGCACAATCGGAAGCGGGTCGCCATCGATCGTGGACAGCGCGGCGGCAAGATCGGATACATTCCGGGCGCTGCCGGGCGCACAGTGAAATACGATGCGCCCAGGGTGGATTGGGCCGGGCAGGCCACCAGGGCCGATGCCGCGCGCATCCAGCAGCTCAGCGAGCTCGCCCGGCTGCACCGCGAGGGTTCCCTCACCGATGCCGAATTCGCCGCGGAGAAGGCCCGTCTGCTCGGGAACTGACTGCGCGCGGTCGCGCTACCCGGCCAGGACGCGATGCCGGATGGTCTCGATCAGGCCGTCGACCGCTGCGAGTGAGGATCCTTCGTCGGCGCAGATCACTCCGGGGTACTGCGAGGAGCGCGCGACGAATGCCGCGTCCGGCGGGGACCATTGGACTTGGAATGCGGAGAGCTGAATCTGGCGTTCGATTTCGTCCATTGTGGCCTCGGTTGAAGAGCGACTTTGCTGGTTGACCACTGCCTAGTATCAAGTTCTGACCGGCCGGTTCGAATTCCCTTACGGAACTTTGACGGCCTGCTCCGTTTCTTTTACGACCCAACATCTTTGAGGTCGAAGTCGGAATTGCGGCGCGCGTCACTATCGCGGATCGGGGATTGACATCTCCAGAATCCTCCACTCATGATTGGCGCCGGCAAACATTTCGCGAGGCGGAGGTTGCCGGAAAGCAAACATCCTGTGCAGCTTGCCGATTCGCTTTTATCGGCAAGTCGATCAGTCACGCCTGCAGAAAGAAATTTGATGAAGTTCCGCACTATCGCTGCGACCGCCACCATCGCGATCGCCGCACTGTCGATCACCGCTGTCACCGCGAACACGGCCTACGCAGAGCCGAATGCGTCGAGCAACAGCTCGGTCACCACGGATATCGCGCCCGGCATCCACTACAGGGCCAATATCGTCGATCACTCGGTCGTCATCGCCACCGATGCGGGCTCGCTGGCGGTCAAGGACAACCAGGTCCAGATCGTGGACGGCGCCGGCGCGGCCGTGGCCACCGTGCCGCTGAGCTACCAGCGCGACGGTAAGTCCTTCCCGATCGCAGCGCAGATCGACGGCAATACCGCCACCCTGACCCCGAACACCGATCCGGCCGCAGCCCAGCCGATCGCCCCGAGTGCTCCGGTCATCAAGGAGGTCGACGCCACCGCGAACGCCAACTTCAACCAGGCGCTGAGCAACCTGACCAATGAGGTCTCCGTCGGCGTGGCGCTCGGCAGCCTCATCGGCACCGTGGTCGGCGCGGGCATCGGCTGTATCGCGGGCGGCACCGCGGTGGCCCTCGGCGCGACGGCGATCAGCATCGGCACCCTGACCATTCCGGGCTTCCTCGGCGGCTGCCTGGTCACCGGTGCGGCCGGCGCCGCCATCGGCATTGTGGCCGGGACCATCTTCGTCGGCGGACCCGTCGCGACCGTGGCGCTGTTCCAGTTCTTCAATGATCTGGCCACCCCGCCGGCTCCGGCCGCAACCCCGGGCGCCTGAACAACCCCTAGCGTGTGGCGGTGGCCGGATTCCGGCCACCGCCACACTGCCGTCCGGCCTCGATGCGCGGCGTTCGGGTCCCGGTAGCGTTATGTTCAGGCCCAGATCAACTGGAAGTGCTGGTCGTGGTGCATGGTGTGCTTCGACCGGCCGGTATCCGGCCACCGATCAGGAGTGCACATGACAGAGCCCGTGCCCGCACCTTCCGCAGCGGCGGTGGCGACGATTCATCTGTCGCAACTGTTGAAGTCGCCGGTGATCTCCGAATCCGGGGAGTCCATCGGCCGCGTCGAGGATCTGATCGTGCGGCTGCCCGGTGGCGATGCCTATCCACCGGTATCGGGGGTCGTGGTCGGAGTCGGCGGGCGGCACGTGTTCGTCTCCGCCGACCATATTGCCGAGTTCACGGCGGATCGAATCACCTTGACGCGCAATAAGGTCAACCTGACCGGTTTCGAACGCCGCGAGGGTGAGGTGCTGCTGCGCGCCGATATTCTCGGCCACCGTCTCATCGATGTGGCCGCGGCGGAATTGGTCCGGGCCTACGACGTCGAACTGGACGACACCGGCGCCGGCTGGGTGCTGGCGCGGCTCGATACCCGCCGTCCCGCAAGGTTTTTCGGTCTGCTCAAGACCTCCTCGGGGCATGCCTCGAGGGATTGGAAGGCCTTCGAACCGCTCATCGGGCACAGCCAGTCCATGACGGTGCGGGTGAGCGGGCGGGTCAGCGGTTTGAAACCGGCCCAGCTGGCCGATCTGCTCGAGGACGCCGATAAGCGCGAGCAGGGCGAGATTCTGGATCGGGTGCACAGTGATCCGGAGCTGGAGGCCGATGTCTTCGAGGAACTGGATCCGGACAAGGCCAGCCGGCTGCTCAATGACAAGAGTGATGCCGATGTCGCCGCGCTGCTGGGCCGGATGCGTGCCGACGATGCGGCCGATGCGGTCATGGATCTGCGGCAGTCCCGCCGCAGGCGAGTGCTGGATCTGATGCCCGCCGGACAGCGGACCAAGGTCATTACGCTGATGGGCTTCAACCCCGCCAGCGCGGGTGGTCTCATGAATGTGGACATCGTGTCCTGTGGGACCGATGCGACTGCGGCACAGGCGGTCTCGATTATCGCGGCGGCGACCTCGCTGCAGCCGGAGGCGCTGCTGAAGATGCACGTACTCGCCGAATCCGGGCGACTGGTCGGTGTGATCTCACTGGTCGCACTGCTGCAGGCCGCGCCCGGCAGCCTGGTCGCCGACCTCATGGATTCCGATCCGGTGCGTGTCGGGCCGGAGGCCGATCTGACCGATGTCGCGCTGCTCATGGCCGACTACAACCTCTACACCATTCCGGTCGTCGATCAGGACGATCATGTGCTGGGCGTGGTGACCGTCGACGATATTCTCGAGGCGACCATTCCCGAGGACTGGCGCCGCCGCGAGCCCGCGCCCCGTCCGGCCCGCGAATCAGGGCCGCTCACGGCGGAGAACGCCGGCAGCGGGACCGGCGGTCCCGCGCGATCATGAGCAGCAATGACGAAAGACTCTCTGCCACACCCCAAGACACCGGTCCGCCAGGCGTGCACCCGGTCACACCGGCGGCAACCGGACCGGCGGCGGCATCAGAATCCGTACTGGTCGCAGCACCCGAATCCGGGCCGGTAGCGGCACCCGCTGCCGCGCCGCTCGCCGCTGATACCGGTGCTTCGGTCGCGCCTGCGACCACGGCGGTGGTCACACCCGAGGCGCTCGCACCGCGCCGGCAGTCGGCCGTGCTCGATACCGCGCATCTGGGTGATATCGAGGGCGCACTGGGCCGAATCAAGCTGTCCGACAGCGATCGTCCGCGCGATATGCGCACCCGGATGCTGACCATGCTGGCGATTGTGGGTCCCGGCCTGATCGTCATGGTCGGTGACAATGACGCGGGTGGTGTCGCCACCTATGCGCAGGCGGGCCAGAACTACGGCTACAGCCTGCTCTGGGTGCTGCTGCTGTTGATTCCGGTGCTGATCGTCAACCAGGAGATGGTGGTTCGGCTCGGCGCGGTCACCGGCGTCGGGCACGCCCGCCTGATCAATGAGCGTTTCGGCCGCGGCTGGGGCTGGTTCTCCGTCGGCGACCTGTTCATCCTGAACTTCCTGACCATCGTCACCGAATTCATCGGCGTCTCGCTGGCCGCGGACTACATCGGCATCTCCAAATACATTGTGGTGCCCACCGCCGCGGTGGCATTGATCGTGATCATGGCCAGCGGCAGCTTCCGGCGCTGGGAGCGGGCCATGTTCGCCTTCATCGCGATTACGCTGCTGCAGATTCCGATGCTGCTGCTCTCGCATCCCGATTGGAGCCGCGCCGCACACGACTTTGTGGTGCCGGGCGTTTCGGGCGGGTTCACCTCGGATGCTGTGCTGCTGGTCATCGCCATTGTGGGCACCACCGTGGCGCCGTGGCAGCTGTTCTTCCAGCAGTCCAATATCGTCGACAAGCGCATCACCCCGCGCTTCATCGGCTACGAGCGCGCCGACACCACACTGGGCGCTTTCGTCGTCGTGATCGGTGCGGCGGCGGTGCTGATGACCGCCGACTATGCCGCTCGCGCAACCGATTCCGTCGGCAAATTCATCGATGCCGGCAATATCGCGCACCTGCTCGGCAATGTGGACGGGAAACTGGGATCGATCTTTGCCATCGTGCTGCTGGACGCGTCCATTATCGGCGCGGCCGCGGTGACCCTGGCGACCAGCTACGCCTTCGGTGATGTGTTCGGCATCAAGCACTCGCTGCATCGAGGGTTCAAGGACGCCAAGCAGTTCTACGTCTCCTATATAGCGATGGTCGCTCTCGCCGCGGGCATTGTGCTGATCCCCGGCGCACCGCTGGGCCTGATCACCACCGCCGTGCAGGCGCTGGCCGGGCTGCTGCTGCCCAGTGCGAGCGTCTTCCTGCTGCTGCTCTGCAATGATCCGCAAGTGCTGGGGCCGTGGGTGAATCGCGCCTGGCTCAATATCGTCGCGGTCTTCATCGTCGCGGTGTTGCTGCTGCTGTCGGGCATTCTCATGCTGACCACGCTGTTCCCGAATATCGATGTGGTCGCCACCGCCGAATATCTGGCGGTTGCCATGGTGATGCTCGCCGCCGTCTGCATGGGTGTGCTGAAATGGCAGCGCCGCCGTTCGCCGCTGCCGCCCGCACCCGTGGTGCCGGTGGTCGGTGCGAGCGAGAAGGACAGTTGGCGTATGCCGCCGCTGGCGCTGCTGGAACCGGTGACCTGGTCTGCCGGAA
This sequence comes from Nocardia sp. NBC_01327, assembly GCF_035958815.1. Classification (NCBI taxonomy): domain Bacteria; kingdom Bacillati; phylum Actinomycetota; class Actinomycetes; order Mycobacteriales; family Nocardiaceae; genus Nocardia; species Nocardia sp. NBC_01327. The sequence goes on from NZ_CP108383.1 coordinate 4,422,846, forward strand.
CAAAACTCGGCATGCTCGCGCTGCGCGGCTACCTCGTGGTGGGGGCGGTTCTGTTGCTGGTCAAGGCAGTTCAGCTCGGTCGCGGATAATCCTCAGGCCTGCGGGCGGCGGGAGCGGCGCAATTGGGAGCGGCGACTCGGCCCGACACCGCGATGCAGGCTCGGGCGCAGCAGTGCGATCACCACCGCCAGCACGATCAGCAGGACGATCGCCGAGCCGACCCAGACCTCGGTGGCGCTGTACGCCGGGACACCGTCGGCCCCGAGCGCTGCGATCGCTTCGATACGGAATGAGATCACCAGACCAACGATATCCACCGATACCGGCCGCGGCCCGTAAAGATTCCGACCTGATCAGAGGAACGGGACGACCTGGGTGACGGCTTCGATGGGGTGACCGGCCTGGATCGGCTGGCCCAGGGACTGGATCTTCCAGACGCCGTCCTGGCGATGCACCTTGGCCACCACCATGCCGGTGTGCGGCCCGCCCGCGCTGAGATTGGCCCGGGTGAGCTCGGCACTGCTGCTGCCGTCGATGAGCCGCCAGAAGGCATTGCGGACTCGTTCGAAGGTGTGCCCGGCGTAGGAGGTGATGACGAAGACGATCGCGGTCGCGCGCATGGGCAGGCGGGTGAGGTCGACGGTGATGACCTCGTTGTCGCCCTTGCCCTCACCGGTGAGATTGTCACCGGAGTGCCGGATCGCGCCGTCGCGGGTGGACAGCTGGCCGTAGAACGCGGCGTCGATGAGATCGTTGCCGGCGAAGACCAGCGCCGAGGCGTCCAGGTCGATCTCCGCCGGGCGGCTTCCCCAGCGGCTCTGGACGTGGACCGGATCCCAGCCGAGCGCCAGCTTCACATTGGCCAGTTCCTTGCCGCCGTGCGTGCGCAGCGCGACGTCCTGGCCGGGTTGCAGGACCGCGGACCAGGCGGGCTCGGTGGGCTGGGCCGTCGGTGAGGTATTGCCGATCGATACGGCGTGCGCGGCGACCAGCGCGGCGAAGCCACTGACGTAACCGTGTCCGACGGCCCGCGTCTGCCAGCCGTCGCCCGTGCGATCGAGATCGAGCGCCACGAGCGTCGACTCCGGGCCGAGTCCCTCGATGACGTACTCGTACAACGGGTTTGCCTGCGCGTCCGCGATGGTGAGATGCGGCGGCGGGTAATCGTTGAAGTGCGCATTGCGGTCATCGAGCGCCAGCACGATGCGGATGAACCCGATATCGGCCGGAATCTCGCGCAGATTGATCGCGAGCGAGGTCTGGCCCGGAATCAGGCGCACCCCGGGACCGGCGGGCTGGTTGTAGAAGACGAGGTCCTCGTCACTGCGCACCCGCCCCCGGGCAGTCAGTAGGAGTGCCGCCAAATCGACGCGGGCACTGTGGAATACGGTAACGACGAGTTCGGCGAGACCTAGCTCGCCGGCCTGGCCCTGGGTCAAGAGTGCGGCCGCCACACCTGTCACTCTACGGTGGTTTCGGCCGAGTTCGCCGTCATCCGGTGGTTACGCGAGTCAGCGCCTGTTCGGCCTCGATCGTCAGTCGCCCGACCAGTTCCGCGGCCGAGGGCGCATCGGTGACCAGATCCACGGACTGACCTGCCCATACGGGCGCGACCAGGCTGTTTCCCCGCTGGGCGGCGGTGCGATAGGCCCGCTGGGCGTCGAGATCGTGCACCAGTTCGTCCTCTCGGCCGCGCCAGCGATCGATATCCTCGGTGCGCACGGTTCGGGCCGAATATTGCGGCGGCCAATCCGCGCCGCGCAGGATATCGGTGATCCGGCTGCGCTCGGTATCGCCGCCCCCGGCATCGATCAGCGCCTTGACGACCTCGGCGGGGACGCGCGCTTCGAGACTGGCCTGGAATCGGGTGCCGATGAGCGCCCCCGCTGCTCCGAGCACCAGGGCGGCCGCGACCCCGCGGCCGTCGGCAATACCGCCCGCGGCCAGGACCGGAGTGCTGCCCGCGAGGTCTACGACGGTCGGCACGAACGACATCGTGGACCAGCCCACCCGGCCGTGGCCACCGGCCTCGCCGCCCTGTGCGATCAGCAGGTCGGCGCCCAGATCGAGGGCGTGTTTCGCCTCGTCGAGGTCGGTGACCTGCACCAGCACCGGGATGCCCGCTCTGCGCACGCGCTGGATGAACGGGGCCGGATCGCCGAAGGAGAACATGATCGCGGCGGGGCGATGCTCCAGGACCTTCTCGATGGTGCTGATATCCACCGCCCACGCGAGAAACCCGATGCCCCAGGGCTTATCGGTCGATTCGGCGACGAGCCGCAGATCCTGATCCAGCCAATCGTGATCGCCGCGGCCGCCGCCGACCATGCCCAGCCCGCCGCCAGTGGATACCGCTGCCGCCAACGCGCCGCCGGCCGCACCGCCCATGGGTGCGAGGGCGATCGGACTCTCGATTCCGAAGGTCTCGGTGAACCTCGTCGTCAGCGACATAGCCCCAGTGTCGGCACACGATTTCGGCCGGGTCAAGGAATTCAAGGGATGTTTGTGATTTCCAATAGCGTGAGAGCCTGCAGGGCCGTGCCGAATTCGGTGACGGTCGCCGGGTCGGTCAGGGAGCGGAGGGTCAGCTCCTCCACACGCCGCAGGCGATAGCGAACGGTATTGGCGTGCAGGTACATTCGGCTCGCCGTCGCGGCGGCGGATCCGCCTGCGGCATACCAGTTCTCGAGGGTTTCGAGAAGCCGGCGCCGCTCCTCGAACGGGAGTCGCAGCAGGGGACCGAGTTGCACGCGCGCCATGCGCTCGGCCTCGACCGGTGCGGCGGCGATCAGCATGGCCAGGGGATTGTCGTCGAAACGGGCAACGCCGGTGCGTCCGCGCAGACCCGTCAGGGCCAGGCGCGCGAAGTGCAGCGCCTGCGGTGTCTCCGGCAGGGATTCGTACGGCGGGCTGATGCCGACGCGGGTGCGATATTTGCGCAAGGTTTTCAGGACCGCCGCCTCGCTGTCGGCGGGCACGGCCAGCACCCCGATCTGCTGATCGGGCAGCAGCCGCCACGCCGAGGTGATTCGGTGCGCGCGCAGGGCCGATTCGATGCCGGGCAAGGCTTCTCGGCCGGGCGCGGGGACATCGGCGGCGGCGACCAGGAAGCGGGCGCTGACCGGCAGGCCGAGAATGCGGGTCGCCTCGCCCAGTGTGGTCGGATCGGCGATCACGCCGGTGAACAGCGCCTCGACCAGCACCGATCGCTCGTGCTCGCGCTGCAGCAGGAGCTGCGAGGACTTCTCCCGATAGGACGTGGCCACTGCCACCGAGTACTCACCCGCGAGCGCCCACACCTCGGCGGCCAGCGATACCAGCACCGCATCACTCACCCCGGGATGGCGGCGGGCCTCGGAAACCATTTCGGACCAGAGGAATTCGAATCCGAGCCGGAAGGCGTGCAGGGTTTCGGCCAGCGGCACGCCCTGCTGTGCGCGCAGGCGACCGGTCTCCTTCGGCGGTTCCGGATCGACCGGCGCGGTGGAGGTGAAGTGCTCGATCATCAGGGTGAGATTCCGGGTGCACGACGTGCGGATGGTCTCGAACGGCACCTGGGCCTCATTGCGATAGGACTCCAGCTCCTGCTGGAAACGATGCGCCAGCGCCACCCCGAGGGCGTCGATGCGGCCGAGCAGTGCGGCGGCCAACTCGATGACTGCTTCCGGTGGCTGGGTTCGCTGCATCGGACCAGGGTACTGCGGGTGTGATTGTCGCCGAGAACAATCGGTCACCGGCGGTCTTGTCCGTGCATCCATGGGCCGGGGCCCGGTGCGGTGCGACGATCGTCGGCACATGAACTCACAGGAGCAGACAGTGTTCACCTTCACCAGTAGCGACGGCGTCGACATCCACGTGCGGGCATGGCTCCCGGACACCGGCGTTGTGGGCATCGTCCAGATGGCGCACGGCATGGGGGAGTACGCCGCCCGCTACGGCCATCTCGCGGAACGTCTTGCGGCCCTGGGCTATGCGGTCTACGCAGGCGATCATCGCGGCCACGGGCACAGCATGGCGGGCGCGCCGGGGGAGCTGGGCGCGAACGGCTGGAACCTCTTGGTCGAGGACCTGGTCACCCTCACCGGCCTGCTGCGCGGCAGACACCCCGGGGTACCGCTGGTGCTCTTCGGTCACAGCCTCGGTTCGTTCGCCGTCCAGCAGTACATTCTCGACCATTCCGCGCTGGTCGACGATGTCGTATTGTGCGGCACCACAGCGGTGGACGAGCTGTTCGTGAATATCGCCGCGGCCGAGGGTGATCTGCTCGGGCTGTTCAATGCGGCGTTCCAGCCCACCCGGACCACCGCGGACTGGCTCAGCCGCGACGAATCCCAGGTGGATGCCTATATCGCGCATCCGTGGTGCGGGTTCGACATCGATGCGGCGAATATGGCGCTGCTGGCGGCGGTGGCGTCCGAGCGTCTGTCGGCGCCCGCCACCGTGCCGGACGATCTGCCGCTCTACGTCATGGTCGGGGATCGCGATCCGCTCAATGACGGTCTGCGCCTGAGCAATCTGCTGGTCGAGCGCTATCGCCGGGCCGGACTGACCGACCTCACCTACCGCGTGTACTCCGGTGCGCGGCACGAGATTCTCCATGAGACCAATCGGGACGAGGTGGAATCGGATCTGATCGCCTGGATAACTCGCGGCTAGCCGGCGGGCAGCGGCGCCGACTCGCGCGGTCGCGGCGCGCGGATGCTGGTTTGGCCCGGTGGCGGGCCGGGCACCCCGGAGGGGTTGGGGAGCACGGCTATCCGAAGGAGATCCCCTCGATGAGTCACCAAGCCAACTTTCCGGAGACCAGCACTCGACCCGGAGAGTCCCTTCTGGATTCTGTTCACTGTTCCGGCCTCGCACTTCTGCTGTGCGGCATCATCATTCTCGGATCGAGCCTGACCGCGGCCACCGACGGCTTCGACGGGTGGACGGTCACCTGGTCGCTGATCAGCGCGCTATGCCTGGTGGCAGGCGCTGCGGTCATTTTGATCGAGCATCAGCACGCCCGCTCCGACGGCTCGGTGAAATGATCGAGCCCCGTTGGGCGGCATGGGGACATGCCGCCCAACGGGGCTCCGTTTCAGCCGTCGAGGCTGTCGTGGCCGGTGCCGGACAGGTCAGGAGATGATCATCAGGGGCTGGGTTTCGGTTGCGGGGCAGGCGGATTCGACCACTGCGGTCAGCCGGATGCGGGAGTCTCCGACGATCCCGGTGAATGCGCGCCGGCCGCCGGCGGCTTCACGGTCGGTGGTGGCATCCACCATCTTCAAGGCCATGGCCCACTTCATCAGTTGGGCGTTCGCCTCTATTTCCGGTATATCGGGATGAATTGTGCCGCAGAATTCGGCGGCACCGGTCGCATGTGAGGCGAACCGGCCGCAGCAATCCCACATCCATGTCACGTGCGGTAGCGGTACTCCCGCGGCTGCGGCCGCATAGGAGTTCACCGTCTGCGAAAGATTCTCGATCGCAGCCATCGTCAGCGATTCGGTCACAGCCGAAAGGTTGCCACCTGCGGGAACAGCTAGCCCGCAACTCCTTTGAGTGCGCGTGTCGGCGCGCGCGGCGGGTTAACTAAGCTGCTGCTCCATGGCCCTGAGCGCAACACTGCACACCTTCGCCGTCCAACTGGCCGACGTCGATCGCGGCGTCTACGTAGATTTGGATTTGCGGGTCGCGCGCCACCCGTCCGAGACCGCCGAATACATGCTGACGCGAGTGCTGGCCTACTGCCTCGAATACGAGGAGGGAATTGCCTTCAGCGAAGGCGGCATTTCCGCGACCAAGGAACCCGCGGTAGTCGTGCGGGACCTCACCACGAGCGTCACCGCCTGGATCGAAGTCGGTGCGCCCGATGTGGACCGCGTGCACCGCGGCAGCAAACTGGCCGGCCGGGTCGCCATCTACACCCACCACGATCCCGCCAAGGTCCTCTCGCAACTTCCCGCCAAACGAATCCACCAGGGCGCGCAGATCCCCCTCTACAGCTTCGATCCCGGCTTCATCGAATCCGCGGTTCCGGCCATCCAGCGCCGCAATAACGTCACCCTGTCGATCACCGAGCGCCTGCTCTACCTGGACATCAACGGCACCGCCGTACAGACCCAGATCGAACGACACTCGCTCCGGTAGACCCGGCGGTGTGAGGTACACGTGGCAGGGTTTCGGTAGCGGACACGTTGCTATTTCCGATAGGGATGTCGTCCGGCTTCCGAGAACAGCTCCATACGACCGTGCAGGGAGATGCATTTCATGAGATTTGCTCGTACGTTCGCCACGTGTTCGACGGCATTCGCCGTATCCGGATTGGCGGCTATCGGCACCGCCGCGGCGGATCCGGTCGCGATTCCGTTCCAGATCAATCCAGCGCCCTTCGGTAATCCGAACGGCAGTTTCGATGCCTTCCCCGGCCGATGCGCCGCCGTGGTCGGCCAGCAGTCCGGAGTTGTTGTCATTACCGGTTCGATGCCCGGTGGGTGGGGGTGCTCGATCTCCTCATCGGTGAGTTGGATCAACCTTTCCAACGGTGCGACGGGAGGCGCGGTGCTCTCCGATGGGTTGAACGGCATTCCGGCGGCGGCGACGCTGCAGACGGGCGTCGGCCAGGTCGCGCTCATTCTCACTACCGCTAGTGGTGGCACGACCACGCCGGGCTTGGCCACGTTCTACGTGCCGTAGTGCTTGTCGCGGGCGCCGAAAAGTATTGCGGTTGTTCGGCGCCCGGTGGGCGAGGTACCGTGCTGAACATGCAGCGCGCACAGTCGACTACGACGCCGGACCACGTCCCGGCGCGCTGATTCATGTTCTGACATCGAGCCCCGGGCGAGTGCCCGGGGCTTTCCCATGTGGTCGCTCGCCTGCAGTTTTCAGGAGGAGACCATGCACGACCACCGCAGACTCGGCCGCGAGCTGGACCTGTTCGACACCGATCCGCTCATCGGGGCGGGCCTGCCGTACTGGTTGCCCGAGGGGGCGATCGTGCGGCACGCCCTGGAGGAGTACATCCGCGATGTGGAGCGGAGGGCCGGGTATCGGCATGTGTATTCGCCGGTACTCGGAAAGCGGGCGCTGTACGAGATATCCGGGCACTGGGAGCATTACAGCGACGATATGTATCCGCCCATGGAGGTCGGCGGGGAGCAATTGGTGCTGCGGCCGAGCCTGTGCCCGCATCATGCGCTGATCTATCGATCGCGCTCGCACAGCTATCGTGAACTGCCGCTGCGGATTGCGGAGCTGGGCGGGATGTACCGCTCCGAAATGTCCGGCGCGCTGGGCGGTTTGACCCGGGTGCGCGCTATTCAGCTCAATGACGCGCATATCTTCTGCACTCTGGAGCAGGTCGCGCAGGAGGCGGTCGGCGCGCTGGCGCTGATCGGTGCGGCGTATCGGGCGCTCGGCATCGGCGCGGCCCGGTACCGGCTGTCGCTGCCGGGCCCGGAGGGGAAATATGTTGCCGGACAGGATATGTGGGAGCAGGCGAGCAAGCTGCTCGTCGCCGCGCTCGAGGGCTCCGGGCTGGAGTACGAGGCGGCGGCGGGGGAGGCGGCGTTCTACGGCCCCAAGATCGATGTGCAGGTGCGGGACAGCGCCGGGCGGGAATCGACCCTGTCCACCGTGCAGGTGGATTTCTACCAGCCGCAGCAGTTCGACCTGCACTATGTGGGCGCGGATGGTGCCAAGCATCGGCCGGTCATGGTGCACCGCAGCATTATCGGCAGTGTCGAGCGGGCCGTGGCCCACGTGCTGGAGCAGCACGGCGGCGCGTTTCCGGCGTGGCTGGCACCGGTGCAGGTGGCGGTGCTGCCGGTCTCCGAGAGCGAGAGTTCGGCTGCCGCACAGTTTCTGGATCGCTGCCTTGCCGCCGGACTGCGTGCGCAGGTGCTGGAATCGGGAAGTCTCGGTGCGCGGGTGCGCACCGCGCGGCTGGTGCCGTATCAAGTGGTCATCGGGCCGATCGAAGCGGCGGCCGGGGAGGTCGCGGTGCGGCTGCGGGACGGGCGCCGGCTCGCCGCGCAACCCGCCGGGCTGGTGATCTCGCACATCGGCGCGTTGGTGAACGATCACAGCGCTGACCTGTGGGCGGCCTGAGGCGCGCCGGTGTCGTGGCGAGTCGAACCGGCTGCGTCGCATCTCAATTCGATGGGACCGGGCCGTGTTGCGCGCGTTATGCTGCACGGCGAACCGCCGGCCCCGGTATTCCGGGGCGGGGGTGGGACATCGTGGGGACGCGGCCGGTTCGGCCGTATTTACAGAAAGGCCGAAACAAAATATGCGAGGCATGGATGTGCGAGGGGCGCAGGGGCGCCGCCACAGATCCCGGGGTGGATGGCTCGAGCGCACCGTGGCGGGTGCTGTTGTGGCTGTATTGCTGCCGTTCGGGGCGTCGGTGGCAGTGGCAGGTCCGGCGTCGGCGGACTATGACCCGTCCGGATTCGACTTCATGGTCGACTCCAGCATGGGGACGATCAAATCCCGGATCTTCCGGGCGGCCGATGGCAATACCGACCGCGTGGTCTACCTGCTCGACGGTGAGCGGGCCCAGAACGATCTGAACGGCTGGGAACTGCACACCGGCATTCCGGCGGCACTGGCCAAATTCAATATCAATGTGGTGCTGCCGGTCGGCGGCGAATCCAGCTTCTACGCCGACTGGAACGGGCCGAGCAATTTCTTCGGCGTCAATCCCGATGCGTCGGCGCTGCCGGGGCGGGACTCCGGATCGGCCGTCGGCGGGTGGGACGAGACGCAGGGCAAGACCAATACCTACAAGTGGGAAACGTTCCTCACGCACGATCTGCGTAATGCGCTGCGGGATCGGCTGGGTTTCAGCGATAGTCGCAATGGCGTGTTCGGATTGTCCAGCGGTGGCAGTGCGGCGGTGGTGCTCGCCGCCTACCACGCTGACCAGTTCGTCTATGCCGGTTCGCTTTCCGGCTATCTGCACTCGTCGGCGCCCGGTATGCGCCAGGCGCTGGGGCTGGCCATGATCGCGGCCGGTGGCTACAACATCGACGCCATGGCGGCGGCGGACAGCCCGGCCTGGGATCGGCTGGACGCGGTGTCGTTCGCGCCGCTGCTGATCGCCAACAACACGCGGCTCTACATCGCCTCGGGTAGCGCGATTCCGGCGCAGCAGGATCTGTCCTCGTCGGATGCGGTCATCCAGGGCATGCCGCTGGAGGGGATTGCGCTGGCCAATACCAAGGCATTCCAGTCGCGGCTGCAGGAGCTGGGCTACGACAATGTGACCTACGATTTCCCGAGCATCGGCGTGCACAACTGGGGTAACTGGGAGCAGGTGGCCAACCGCCTGCTGCCCGATATCGCACAGCACATCGGCAAGCCGCTGCCGGCTGGTGCACAACCGACGCCCCCGGCCGATGGGCCTCCGGGTGGCGGTCAGCCGCCGGCCGGTGGCGCTCCGCCCGCGAAATAGTCTGTACTGCACACAGATCCGCCGCTGTCCGGTAGTCGGGCAGCGGCGGATCTGTTCGGTCTCAGCGGACTAGCATTTTCGAGACGCTAGTTCGTCTTGATAGGTGCGTCATTTGTCCAGCCCCAGCGGTTTTCGACCCGCACCGTGATATCGGCCTGGGGCGCCCTGGCATTCGAGACGAACTGATAGCGCTGCAGTTCGCCCCAGTCACGGGTCCAATCGTGGTCGAGATAGGCCGGGACGGTGCGAGGCTGCAGCAGCAGGTCGATCCAGCCGAGTGGGCCGCCGCCGGTATCGTCCTGCCAGGTCTCGGAGACCTGCGAATTGAGCTTGTCGGGCAGAATGCGCCAGCCGGGCACCTCGGCGACACCGTCCTTGTGATCGAAGGGGTGCTGGCACGGGAAGGCCAGGCCCACATGGAAATCCGCCAATACCGGATCGGTGCCGCCGACCACGGAATTGAGGCTGGACAGGCGGGGGAGCCGGGGCGGAGTGACGGCCAGCCACTGCTTCCCGGTGGGATCGTCGGCCTTGGCCACCAGGCGGATCGCATTGGCCTGCGCGGGAATTCGGTCGAGCGCGATCGGCAGATTACGCCACATCGGGGCGCCGCCGATACTCGGAGGCACCAGATCGCCCAGCGGCGTGACGGTGCCGTCGTCGGCGCGGTGTGCGAACTCGGCCTTCAACTGCTGGCCGTCGACCGCCCGGCCGCTGTCGTCGACCGAGGCGATCTGACCGGCGACGGTCAGAATCAGCACCTGGTAGGCGGAATCCTTGTGTGCGGCAGCCAGATCCAGCTGATACCACTGGGTGGTCAGATGGGCCGGTTGCTTGTCGCCGGTGGTGTAGCTGCCGAGGACGGGTGTCCGGGCCGGATCCAGTCCGAATGGCAATTCGGTTGTACTGCCATTGATTCCGGTCACCTTGCGGGTGTTGCCGCCGGGCCCGCCAGGACCGCTTGGACCGCCACCGGGCGGGGGACCGGGCTTCTTGCCGCCGGGTCCGCCGCTGCCGCTGGGCGGGCCGCCGCCCGGACCGCCGCCCGGACCGCCCGCATCCGGGATGAGATCGCCCAGTCCGTTGGCAGTGAATCCGGCATTGTCCGCGGCGAGGCTGTCGGCAGTGGTGCCGGTGTAGGGATGCAGCAGTGAGTCCGCGGTATTCGTCTCCACCAGAACGTCATCGGCCATGGCGCAGGAGTGGCCCGCGAGGGTGCGGAGATTCGACAGCGCGACCGAATAGCCCGGGTACTGATCGTAGGCGGCGTGGGCCATCGAGGCGACCTCGAACAGCACCAGTGCGGCTGCGGCGATGGTCAGCGGGCGGATTGTGAATCTACTGAAACGTGTTGTGCCGCTGTCCTTTGTGGCAGTCGCGTACGGCTCACGGTAGTACTGCCAACCGGCCACCGCGACGCACAGCACCGCCAGACAGAGGAACAGCGTGGCGATCCCCATACCGCCCAGCAGTGGTGCGCGATCCGGCCAGGACACCCCGTAGCCGGAGACGTACCACCAGCCGTTCGAACCGGTGAAGGTCACAGCGAGCAGGAACAGCACGGCTGCCGCGAACAGCGAGCGTGTATAGCGGGCCCGAATCACGGTGCTGCTCACCGCGACTGTTGTGATCGCCGCCAGTGCGGCGGCCAGTCCCGCGTACACACCGAAGTGGTGGGTCCACTTGGTGGGGGTGAACATCATCAACAGCAGTGACATGAACACGATGCCGAGCACCCGTGCCACCGGCCCGCGTGCGGTGCTCGGGATCCGGCCGCCCCTGCCGCGGGCCACCAGGACGCACACCGCAAGGCAGAGCAGCATGCCGAGAATGCCGAAGCGCCGGGACAGTGAGCCGTCGGGTGTCAGCGACAGCAGCGATTCCCAGCGGGTGGGCTCATCGATCCAGGAGAAGTCGGGGCCGACGAGCTGGCGCACGCGGGTGGCTTCCAGCACGGATGCCAGGGTCTGATCCGCGAAGACCACCACCAGAACGAGTGTTCCGGCTGCCAGGACGGGTGCCAGCAAAGCGCTGTAGCGCAGAAGGATTCGCGTCGACTGACCGGAATAGGTGCGGGCGCGGGTGATGAATGTCTGAAGTATCGGCCGTGATCCGGCGAGCAGGGCGGCTACGCAGATCAGTCCGCTCGGTCCCGCCGCCAGCGAGAATGCCGCGATGAGTACGGCGAAGGCGGCGGGGAGCAGTCGCCTGGTGGCGATCGCGCGTTCCATCGAGCACCAGGTGAGCAGTGCGCCCAGCGCGATCAGCGGTTCGGGGCGCAGGCCATTGTTGTACGGCAGCCAGACCGCCAGGAACACCAGTCCGGCCGTCCACAGCGCCACGGTGTTCGCGCGCAATCGGGATCCCAAGCGCGGCAGGACTTCCCGGCTGATCACCAACCAGCACAACAGCCCGGCCAGCAGGGATGGCAGGCGCATCCAGAGACTCGCGTCGCTGATCCGCGTCATCTGGGCGAGTATCTCGTACGGCCAGCCGAACGGAGCCTCCGCGACCCCGAACCAGCGGTAGTAGTTGGCCGTATAGCCCGCATGCTTGGACACCCGGGCCATGGTGAGGATGTATCCGTCGTCGGAAGTATTGGCGCCGATCACATGCCACACGAGCAGGGTGCCCATGACGACGGCATCGGCGACAGTGAACCGCCACCAGCGCGCGGGAAGGAACCGGCGCTTACGGCGTCCGTCAGCGGTATCGATGAGGTAGAGGCAGACCAGCGCGATGAGCGTGAACAGCACCGCTCCGCCGATTGCCGCCAGCTTCAACAGGCTCGGACTGGAGGAGAATCGGGAATCGATCTCGGCATGCAGCGCCGCATCCCCGAGCCGGGTGCGATCGAGATCGGTATAGATGCCCACAACCTGCGGCCGCACATCTTTGCCGACCGTCGTGCGGAAAGGCGTGCCGTCCTTATGCTTCAGGCCGGTCAGCTCCGCAGTCGTGGCGTTCGCGGTCGAATGCACCGTGAGTGCCGAGCACAGTGGAGCCGGTGCATTCTCCTGATTGGCAACGGGCGCAGAGCCATTCCCGAGCACCGCGTTCGCGCCCGAGTCCGCGTTCGAACCGGGCGGGGTGCCGATGGCGGGCGGTGTAGCACCTGCGGATTGCGGAGCGCCTGCCGGAGGGTTCGCGCCTGCAGGTGGGTTGCCCCCCGCAGGCGGAATTGCACCAGCGGGCGGTGTCGCGCCTGCCGGAGGCGTGGCCCCCGCGGGTGGGGTCGCACCGGGAGGTGGAGTCATTCCCGGCGGTGGAGTCATACCGGGCGGCGGGGTAGCGCCCGGAGGCGGCATTCCGCCCGGCGGGGGATAGGGAGCGCCGGCGGGTGGCAGTGGGGCACCTGAGGGCGGGGTGGCGCCGGAGGGTGCGCTGGAGCCGATTCCATTCGCGGGAGCCGCGCCCGGTGCTGGAGCGGTCCCGGCCGACGGTGGCGCCGCGCCGCCGGAGACAGCCTCTACACCGGTGATATCGCTCAGTGAGGCGGTCAACAGCGGGACATCCCGCAGCAGGACCGACAACGTCCGCCCCGAACCGGCCTTGTCCTCGATCCGAGCCAGCAGCCCCTTCGAGCTCGCTTCGGGCCCCTGCCCCGGAACCGTCGCCAGCACAGTGCCACTGGGCAGATCCCGCAGGGCCGTACACGGCACGCTCAAATCCAACGTCAGCGGCACATAATCCACCAATGCCGCGGTGACCTGAACCGACTGCCCCTGCGGCCAATCCAGGCTCGCTCGATCCTGTCTGACCGGAAGTAGCGGTGTCAGCACCGCCAGCAAAATACCGAGCACCCCCGAAATGAGAGCGACCAGCTGAACTCGGACGAATCCGGAAGAGTCTGCACGCACAATCGACGATGCTAACCACCGCACCAGCGAAACCCCCTGTCACATAATCGGAATCGAGTGCACCCCGCACCCCGCCGCCCCCGCGACGACTCCACCCTGTTTCGTACACGCCCCAAGATCGAAACTCCACCGGCCGCGGCAGAACCCCCAAAGAGCGCTCAACGATCTCGCGCAGATACTAAGCGCCCGCACAGGCCATGGCTACGTGTTTTAGTGCGGCACCGGCACCGGCACCGGCACCGGCACCGGTACCGGTACCGGTACGGCTCTCAGCCGACCGCACAGCTCCCAGCCCAGACACACCGTTCCTGCCCGGCGGTACAGTTCCTGCCCGGCGGTACCGTCCCCGGCGGTACAGTTCCTGCCCGGCCGCGCCGGTACGGCCAGCGGTGCGCTGGAGGTAGCCGGGTGTTGGTGTATCTCAGCCGATGGGGGCTGTGTGAACATGGAATGTTTCATTCCGAAACCTCAACGCCGCCAATCAATCTTGCTGTAGCGTCCTCGCCAGACCGGGTCGATCGGGCCCGGCTCGCCTTGGAGAGTGCGTATGAAGCTCACGAAGTACATTGCGGCCCTTGCTATATCGGCCGCCGCGATCGTATCCATGAACACCGGACAGGCCAGCGCAGGCGCGATCGGTTCAGTGCTCAATACGAATCAAGTACTGACCCAAGGGGATTACCTGACAACCATCGCCCAGGACAGTCCGGCCTTCGCCATCCTGCAAGGAGACGGCAATTTCTGCGTCTATCGCGGCACCGGCCCGAGCAACAACCTGGGTGGCGTCTGGTGCTCCAGTACCTCCGGTCACTCGCAGGTTTTTGCCGTCATGCAAAGTGACGGAAACTTCGTCATCTACAAGGGCACCGGCCCAGGCAACAACCAGGGCTACCTATGGGGTACCGGCGGCCACAGCGGCGCCTCCGGCTTCTACCTCGAACTCAACGGCACCGGCTTCGGCCACTCGAACCCGAATCTCCAAGTAGTCGGATTCCCCGCCAGCGGACACAACACCTGCTACTGGTCCAGCGATGGCAATTGCAACCTGGGCGGTTAGAACCGCAACCACACTCATGGACCAGTCGAGCGGCTGATCCCGGCCGAGGTAGTGCGACAGCCTGACTACGGTGCCAAAACCGTAGTCAGCACAACCAGCCCCTGAATAATCAGCCCGAGAACTGACAACCCGAACCATAGTTCCCATTCTCTGCTTTGGGTTTTCGTCTCGAGAACGGCACCACAGCCGGTCGACCAAGCGGGTACCGCAGGTCCGCTCCTGACTGCGGAAGGTAAATCGGGTACCTCTGCCAACGTGCCCAGCACGGCCATCTCGGGCTCTGCCCGCACCCTCTCGCAGACCAACCCTGCCCGGGAGGCAAGAAACCCAGGTGCACCGACCGTTTCGGCATAGAAACCGTCGGCCACCGGGGATGGAACAGCGGGTGCGTCAGCGGCACAACGGTTATCGGGTCTGTGCCGTGCGGATACCTGCTGTGCGGTCGGAGAGAAGGGTTGTGTGGTGCCCGCTTCAGGGGGTTTCGAGGCCGAGATGAGGTCGGTGCACCTGGGTTGTGTCCGGCGAGAGGCGGTGGTGGGTCTCTGGGTGCGGGCAGGGCCGAGATGGCCGTGCTGGTGGCGTTGGGTGGGGTACCCGATTTACCTTCCGCAGTACAGGGATACCTGCGGTACCAGCCGGAAGACCGGCTGTGGTCCGGTTTCCGAGACAAACACGAAAAGACGAAGAACGAAAAGACGAAGGACTGAGGCGCTGGAAGGTTCTCGGACAGTGGCCCCGAAGTAGAGTCGGGGTTCACCGAACGGAGTTGTTGTGGCACGGAAGAATACGCGGTATTCGCCGGAGTTTCGTGAGGCGGCGGCCAGAGAAGTGGTCGAGCGGTCACGGACGGTGGCCGAGGTTGCGCGCGAGTTGGGGTTGATCGAGCAGACCTTGAACTACTGGGTGAAGAACTATCGGCAAACCCATGTGGTCGTGGAGCCGGAGTTGTCGATACCTGATAAGGCGCGGTTGGCCGAACTCGAGCGCCGGGTGCGAGAGTTGGAGGCGGAGAACGAGTTCCTGGGAAAATCGGCGGCCTTCTTCGCGAAGAGGTTCCGGTGACCGCGAAGTACGCGTTCATCGAATCCGAAGAAGGAAACTACCCGGTCTCCAGGATGTGCAGGTGGTCGAAAGTATCCAGGTCCGGCTATTATGACTGGAAGAGCAGATCGGTCTCGGTGACCACTGTTCGGCGCGAGATCCTTTCTGCTGAAGTTCAATTCGCGTTCGAACATTCCGACGGCACATATGGGTATCGTCGCGTCCACGCTCAGCTCGCCCGGTGGGGCACCATCGCCGATCCGGAGACGGTGCGGTCGATCATGCGTGAGCTGGGTTTGGTGGCCTGCCAGCCGCGCCCGTTCCGGCCGGTCACGACCCTCGCCGGCGACGCAGGCGTGTTGCTGGACCTGGTACGGCGTGACTTCACCGCCGACCGGCCCGGCCTCAAGCTGGTCGGCGACATCACCTACGTTCGCACTGCGGAGGGCTGGCTCTATCTCGCGACTGTGCTGGATTGTTTTTCCAAGAAGGTAGTCGGCTACGCGATGGCCGAACACATGCGTGCCGAACTCGTCACAGACGCGTTGCGAATGGCCTGCCGCACAGTTGCTTTCGTGCCAGGGGTCACGGTATTCCATTCCGACCGCGGTACTCAATATCTGTCCGCGGAGTTCGCCGGTGTCGCGAAGGAATTGAACATTCTCCGGTCGGTGGGGCGGACCGGGGTCTGCTACGACAACGCCTGGGCCGAATCATTCAACGGGACCTTGAAGAATGAACGTGTCTACCGGACGCACTATCGGACCAGGGCAGCTGCCGAGGAAGACATCACTCGTTATATCGAGTTGCGGTACAACCAGATTCGGCTGCACTCAGCGATTGGCTACCGCATACCCAACGAGGTAGAGTCCGAATGGTCCGAACAGAACCAGGCAGCCTGAAAGACCAAACCCTCACTGTCCGAATTCCTTCCGGCTCCTCAGACGCCTGGAATACAGGGACGAGATCAAGAACCCGAAAGGTCGACTCGGGCACCGGCTGTAGGGGCGGGTCGGGCTGGCAGGGGCAGGGAAGCCCTGTGCCTCGATCGAGGTGCATGGTTCGGGTTCCGCGAGCGAGCCGGTCTCGAAACACCCCGATAGGCAACGACCTGTAGCACCGACAGGATGATCCTGTCGGTGACACGAGGGGCGGGAAACCTATTGTCGCGGTGGCGGTGTGGCAGCGCGGCGCAGCACCCGGTACCGCACCGGGGACAACCCCCAGGCACGACACACCCGGCCAGGCCGCAGCGACGGCGGAGCCTCAGCCATCAACTCACCAGGATGATGCAGGTGATTGACCTGCGGAGTACCCGTCGGGTCCACGTGGGCGGGCGCGATCCACGCGGTACGACCGGGGAAGTCCGAATCCGCACCGAGTTTGATCGTCTTCCAGCCGCGCGGACCACCCTTGACCAGGGCATGGCAGTGATCGCAGGCGAGAGTGAGGTTCTCGATATCGGTGCGCCCACCCTTGCAGAACTCGGTCACATGATGCACCGCCGCCATACTCGCCGGAGCCGAGCACCCCGGGCGGGTGCAGCCGCGCTCGGTGGCGATCAACGCCAACCGTTGTGCCGGATTCGCCAGGCGCGCTTCGCCCAGGTGCAACGGCATGCCGTCCTTGTTCTTCACCAACACGAACGTCTTGGACCGGCGGGCGGCCAACTTCAACGCCTCGGGAACAGGCACCGTGCCACCGGTCGCGGTGGTAGCCACCCCGGCCACGCGTTCCACATCCTCGATGCTCATCGTGAGGATCGTCGAGACCGGCAGCCCACGATGCGAGCCGAGCTTGGCCGGGTTGAAATCCGGGTGCAGCACCGCCAAGAGGGCATCGTGCTGGCGTTGCACCTTGCTGCGCTCATCGCGGGCCGCACACGCCTCCAGTACGTCCCGGGGTATCGGGTTGTCCTCATCCTCAGCCCACGGGCTCTCTTTGTCCGCAGGATTGCACATACCCGGACGCGCCAGCTTGGCCATGACGGCATCGAAGGCCCCACGCGCGTCGGGGGTGAGTTCGACGGTGAGGGTGGACATCAGGTCGTAGCGTTGCGGACTTGCACTCGCCGACCGCAACCGTTGGCGGTCATCGTCATCGGTGAGTTTGCCGTCGGGGTCGAGGTAACCGAGGATCCGCTCCCCGATCCTGGGCAGATGCGTCGGATCCAACGCGCGGGCTTGCCGGGCGAGTTCTTCTTCGGCGTAGGCGCGGGCTTCGGCGGGGACTTTGCTGGGCAACCGGTTCATGACCTGCCGGATCACCCGCACATGATCGAGAGAGATCGCACCGTCATCGAGAGCTTGGGCCGAACACGGCAGGACCGGGGCAGGGTCGGGTTCGTCACCGACCCGGTGCCAGACGGCGAGGTCTTCGGCGGTGCGCCACCGGTTGATCGCGTCCCCGTGCGAGATGTGCAGCACCGCTTGCAAATACAACGCCGGGCTCCCGGACCCGTTCTTGGTAGGCAGGGACCGGGCGCAGGCTTGCACGATCAGGTCCCGTTGCACCGACGCCAACCGGCGGGTGCTGGTTTCGATCTGCTGCATCAACGCGACAATGTCGGTGTCGGGCAACGGAATCAACGACAACGCGGTGAGGGAATCGACCGCCGCGACCAGTGCGGCTGCACCGGTCGCGATTGCGGTTTCTTCCCCTGATTCCATGCCTTTATTCTACTCCGGGGAAACAGACCCGGAAAGGCGAATTCCGTTGTGATATAAGGCTATTAAGAATATTCGGGTTTTATCTTTCGTTCTTGTTCTTATGTCTCGCTCTTCTTGTCCAGGCGTCTTTGTCTCTGCGTTCTTCTCGGTGCGAGTCCGCCGGCGGTAACACGTCTTCAGGTCGTGTTCGGCGTGGTCGAACGGACTGTTCGGTTGTGGCTTCGTGACTGGCTACCGGGGGCTGAGGGATTGGGGTTGCTCGTCTAGGCTGGCGATCATGGACCCGAACATCTTGTCGGTGTACACAGGTTTGGTTGTCGGCGTGGCGGTGGATACCGTTTACGGGATTCTGGTTGCTGTCTCGCCGGTTGTCGGTGATCCCTTCGGGGTAGTGGCGCATCCCGAGTGTGTGCTGGGGGCGCTGTCGGCCGGCACGTTCTGTACCGGCTGAGAGTGTGGTTGCCGGGGAGGTGGTCGATGATCTCGGCGCGGTTGTGCGCGTGCGGCGGCCGGTGCGGCGGGTTGTGTCGCTGGTGCCGTCGCTGACCGAGGCGATTGCGGTGAGCTGCCCGGATCTTTTGGCGGGCGCTACCGAGTGGTGCACGCATCCTCCGGGATTGTCGGTTGAGCGGGTTCGGGGGACGAAGAATCCGAATGTTCGGCGGATTGTCGAGATCGCTCCGGATCTGGTGGTGTGCAATCAGGAGGAGAATCGGCGGATCGATGTCGAGCGGCTTCGGGATGCCGGGATTGCGGTGTGGGTGACCAGGATTCGGACGCTGGAGGAAGCTTTCGCGTCCATGGGCCGTCTGTTCACGGTGGGACTCGATGTCGGGATGCCGGACTGGTTGGCGCAGGCCGAGGCCTGCTGGGCTCCGCCGCCGCCGAAACCCTTGTGCAATGCGGTGATTCCGGTGTGGCGGGATCCGTGGATGGTGGTCGGGCGGGACACATTCACCGGTGATCTAGCGCGGCGGCTCGGATTGCGACTTGTCCACGCCGATCTACCGGAGCGCTATCCAACTGTATCCACGCACGAGCTGGTGGCGAACGTCGATCTTGCCGTACTTCCGGACGAGCCATACGTATTCACCGAAACCGATGGGCCGGAAGCCTTTCCGGGAATGCCGGTGGCGTTGGTCGAGGGCCACCATCTCACCTGGTACGGCCCGTCATTGGTCACCGCCCGCAAGTCGCTCACCGATCGATTGGCACAGGCCGCCGTCCGGCCATAGCGAAAATAGGTTGCCGGGCTCCGGCCCACTCTGCGAACGTTGCCGTACCGCAGCCACTTCGGCACTGCGGAAAGGGAAGGTTCCGGTCTGTGGAGGCCGACCGGTCTTGAAAACCGGGGGGACGTTTCGGCGTTGGGGTTCGACTCCTCAACCTTCCGCTCCGCCTTCGTAGCTCAGCTGGTAGTAGCGGCCGCCTTGTAAGCGGTGGGTCCCGGGTTCGATCCCTGGCGAGGGCACGCTTTCGTAGCTCAGTGGTAGAGCAGCTCAGTGGTAGAGCTGCCGCCTCTTGAGCGGCAGGCCGCGCGTTCGATCCGTGCCGGGGGCACTGAAATCACACATCTGTGCAGCAGAATGGGCCCTAGGTAGTGGCCGCCGCTTCGATGGGAGCTAGCGCTGTGCATGATGACCGTCGGTTGATCGAGAGTCGGCTGGGGCGGGTGCTGGGGGAGCGGATTGTTCCGGCGATCTATCCGGAGTCCGTGCCGCTCAGGGCATCCATGTGGGTGGCGCCCGATGAGCCGGTGCCGGTGGCCGAGGGGTTGGCTGGGCCTCGGACCGGGGTCGGGCCGGGGGACCGGTGGGGTGCGCCCTGGGGGACGAGTTGGTTGACGGTGGAGGGGACGGTTCCGGCGGCGTGGGCTGGGAGGACTGTCGAGGCGATCATCGATCTCGGGTTCGATCGGAATATGACGGGTTTTCAGTGCGAGGGGCTGGTCTATCGGGGGGACGGGTCGCCGGTGAAGGGGTTGCATCCGCGTAATCAGTGGGTGCGGGTGGCTGGGCCCGCGGTGGGCGGGGAGGAGGTGGTGCTGCACGTCGAGGCGGCGTCGAACCCGATCATCCCGTTCTTCTCGCCGACCGCGCTGGGGGACAGTCTCACCGCCGGTGGTGAGCCGCAGTATCGCCTGGGGCGGATGGACCTCGCGATCTTCGACGAGCAGGTGTGGCAGTTGGTGATGGATCTGGAGGTGCTCGGCGAGCTGATGCACGAGATGCCCGAGGATCCGGCCCGCCGCTACGACATTGTGCGGGCGATCGAGCGGGCGCTGGACACCATCGATCTACAGGATGTGAACTCGACCGCCGCCGCGGCGCGGGAATGTCTGGTCGAGGTGCTGGCCGCACCGGCCATAGCGTCGGCGCACACGATCTCCGCTGTCGGACATGCGCATATCGATACGGCCTGGTTGTGGCCGCTGCGGGAAACGGTGCGCAAGGTCGCGCGCACCACCGCGAATATGACCGCGCTGCTGGCCGACGAACCCGACTTCATTTTCACGATGTCCCAAGCCGCCCAATACGACTTCCTCAAACAGCATCGGCCCGAGGTCTACGAGAAAGTCGAGAAGGCGGTATCGGACGGCCGGTTCGTGCCGGCCGGTGGGATGTGGGTGGAGTCGGATACGAATATGCCGGGCTCCGAGGCGATGGCGCGGCAGTTCGTCTACGGCAAGCGGTTCTTCCTGGAGGAGTTCGGGATCGAGAACGAGGAGGCGTGGCTGCCGGACACGTTCGGATTCGCGGCGGGGCTGCCGCAGATCATCAAGGCGGCAGGCTCCAAATGGCTGCTGACACAGAAGATCTCCTGGAGCGAGATCAATCAGTTCCCGCACCATACCTTCCTGTGGGAGGGCATCGACGGGACCCGGATCTTCACCCACTTTCCACCGGTCGACACCTACAACTGCTCGATGCAGGGCCGCGAGATCGCGCACGCCGCACGGAATTTCAAGGACAAGGGCCGGGCGTCGATGTCGCTGGCGCCGACCGGCTGGGGTGACGGCGGTGGCGGCACCACGCGGGAGATGGTCGCGAAGGCCGCCCGGATGAAGAACCTCGAAGGTTCGCCGAAAGTGCTGTGGGACAAGCCCTCCGACTTCTTCGCGAAGGCCGAGGCCGAGTATGCGAATCCGCCGGTGTGGGTGGGGGAGCTGTACCTGGAGCTGCACCGCGCCACGCTCACCAGCCAGGCGAAGACCAAGCAGGGTAACCGGCGCAGCGAACACCTGCTGCGGGAGGCCGAGCTGTGGGCTGCCACGGCGGCGGTGCGCAAGAACGCGGAATATCCTCGTGCGGCCTTGGATCGCCTCTGGAAGACGGTGCTACTGCACCAGTTCCACGATATTCTGCCCGGCTCGGCGATCGCGTGGGTGTACCGGGAGGCCGCGCAGACGTACGCGGCGGTGGCGCAGGAGCTGACCGAGATCATCGAGCGGGCTCAATGGGTGCTCGGTGGTGAGCGGGCAGGGCCGAACAGCTTCAATTCCACGCCGCACACCTGGCAATCGGTTCCGGCCGGAGCGGCCGCAGTGCCTGAGCAGTCCGGCTCGTGCTCGGTGACCGCGCGCGCCGAGGGCGGCTTCGTTCTCGAAAACGGTGTGCTGCGAGTCGAAATCGATGTGCGCGGGCTTGTCGTATCGGTATTCGACCCCGCGCAACAGCGGGAGACATTGCCGCCGGAATCGGCCGCGAACCTGCTGCAGCTGCATCCGGACCTGCCGAACTCGTGGGACGCCTGGGATGTCGACCGGTTCTACCGGAACCGGGTCACCGATCTCATCGACGTGGATTTCCTTGCGGCAGGCCCGGATTCGACAGAATCCGCGGTGGTTCGGGTCGGTCGATCGTTCGGGTCCTCGAAAGTCGAGCAGACCCTGTCGCTGCGGGCCGGCGCGCATGGCCTCGATATCGATACCAGCGTCGACTGGCACGAGACCGAGAAATTCCTCAAACTGGCGTTCCCCCTGGACGTTCACGCCGACCGCTACGCCTCCGAAACCCAGTTCGGGCACATGTTCCGGCCGACCCACACCAATACCAGCTGGGAGTACGCGAAGTTCGAAGCCTGCAATCACCGGTTCGTGCATATCGCCGAGCCGGGCTGGGGTGTGGCGCTGGTCAATGATTCGACCTACGGCCACGACGTCACCCGGACGGTCCGGGCGGACGGCGGGACCACGACAACGGTGCGGGCTTCGCTCTTGCGGGCGCCGCGGTTTCCCGATCCGGAGACCGACCACGGCGCGCACGCCTTCCGGCACTCGCTGATCCCGAGCGCCTCGATCGGTGACGCGGTGTGTGCGGGCTACCGCATCAACCTCGCGCCGATCACGCCGACCGTCGCCGAGGCAGTCGCGCCGCTGTTCACCATCGACAATGACGCGGTGGTGACCAGCGCGGTCAAACTGGCCGACGACGGCAGCGGCGACGTTGTGCTGCGCGTCTACGAAGCGCAGGGCGGCCGGGCCTCGGCACTCGTCACCCTCGGATTCGAGACGTCTGGATTGCAGGTGTGCGATCTGCTGGAGCGGCCGACGGAAAGCGATACCTCCGCAGTTCTGGACGGTTCGGCAGTTCGGCTGCGGCTGCGCCCCTTCCAGCTGGTCACGCTCCGGTTCACCCGTGCCTGACCCGGTGAATCGCGTCGAAGTCACGAATCTCACGACCTCGGCCGGGCATCCTCGGGCATAAGTTCGGCGGTTCGAGGATTGTCAAAGAAGGCGGGTGTGTGTTGCCCGCACCCGAACCTGTCGATTTTCTCGGAAAGCTGGTGTCGTATGCCCATCGCACTGTCCCTTCTCGACTTGGCGTCGATCGCGCCCGGGCAGACCGCGCGTGACAGCTTCGACAACAGCGTCAAGTTGGCGCAGGCCGCGGAGCGCAGTGGGCATCGCCGGGTCTGGTACGCCGAGCACCACAATATGAGCTCGATCGCCTCGAGTGCGACGAGCGTTCTCATCGGTTACGTGGCGGCGCATACGGACACCATTCGGCTCGGAGCCGGCGGGATCATGCTGCCCAATCACTCGCCGCTGGTGATCGCCGAGCAGTTCGGCACGCTGGAGACGCTCTTCCCCGGTCGGATCGATCTGGGGCTGGGCCGCGCGCCGGGCAGCGATCAGAAGACCATGCTGGCGCTGCGCCGCAATCCCGCCTCGGCGGATACGTTCCCGCAGGATGTGCTGGAACTGCAGGGCTACCTGTCGGGTCACTCGCGCATTCCAGGGGTCAAGGCCGTACCGCGCGCGGAAGGCGTTGTGCCGCTGTATATTCTGGGCTCCTCGCTGTTCGGCGCTCAGCTTGCCGCGCACCTCGGCCTGCCGTACGCCTTCGCGTCCCACTTCTCACCCGATGCCCTGCACCAGGCGGTCCGCGCCTACCGTGATGGTTTCCAGCCCTCGGAGCAGCTGGCCGAGCCGTACGTCATGGCCGGGGTCAATGTCTTCACCGCCGACGACCACGACCAGGCCGCGGAGCAGAAGACGATCTCCTACCGGGCGCGCACCCGGGCGTTCATCAAGCGCAGCGCGGCCGGTGCCGATTACACCGACGATGAGATCGACGCCTTCCTGGCCTCGCCGAACGGGCACCAGCTGGCCTTGATGACCAAGTACACCGCGGTCGGCACGCCCGCCGAAGTTGTTGCGTACCTGGAGGATTTCGCCGTCGGCATCCAGGCGGACGAACTCATTCTCGCCCATCACGCGCACCGCATCGAGGACCGCGTCCGCTCCGTCGAACTCACCGGCGAGGCCATGGCCGCCCGGGAACCCGCCACCCGCTGAGCTTTTCTAACTCAGCACTCGTCGCAGATAGGCGGTTCGAGCCGCATCCGCGAGCTGTGAGAGGGCGGCCTGTGGTGCGGCAATGGAGAATCCGTGCCACGCGCCCGGCCACAGGTGCAGCTCGACCGGCACCCCGGCCTGCGACAGGCGCGCGGCATAGTCGAGCACTTCGTCGCGGAAGGTTTCGACCTGTCCGACATCGAGGAAAGTCGGTGGCAGGCCGGATAATTCGGTTGCACGCGCGGGGGCCGCATACGATGACACATCGGGGCCGCCGGGCGCCCGGCCGAGGTACATCGCCCACGCCTCGGCATTGGCGGTGCGATCCCAGAAGCCCTCGCGGTCGAGTTCCTGGCTCGAAGGTGTGCGGCCGCGGTCATCGAGCATGGGGCACCACAGGATTTGATGGGCGAGCGCCGGGCCGCCCCGATCCCGCGCCAGCAGTGCGGTCGCCGCGGCCAGTCCGCCGCCCGCGCTGCTGCCGAAGATGATCAACCGTTCGGGGTCGATGTCCAGCTCCTCGGAGTGCCCTGCGACCCAGAGCAATCCGGCATAGCAGTCCTCGACCGGGGTCGGGAAGGGATGTTCCGGGGCCCGCCGGTAGCCGACCGAGATCGCGACAATGCCGAGCTCATCGACCCAGCGGGCCAGGGTGTCGGCGAGCTCCCACTCGTCGCCGGCGATCATTCCGCCGCCGTGCGTGTGATAGACGCAGGGCCACGGGCCGGGCCCGCGAGTCGGGCGCATGATGACGACGGGTAGTTCCGGGCCGTCATCGGCCCCCGCGACCGTGCACTGCTCGATCCGCACCGCGCCATTGCGCCGCAGCAGTTCGGGATTCGCGGTGCTGGAGTTCATCTTTCGGTACTCGGCCAGCGCGCGGGGTGCTGTCCAGCCCAGCTCCCGCATTTCCAGGGGGTAGGAGGCGAGGATTGCGTCCAACTCCGGGTCGAAGGGCGGGCGAGTGCTCATCTGGGGTGTCTCCTGTCGGATGGTTCACCCAGCCTCTCGCGGATGGTGCGGCTCGGGGTACCGCCATATGGCGGATGCTCGACCAGATTGCCCGCCGATCGGCGATACAATTCTGCAGTCGTCCGAGCGAGGAGTGGGTATGGAAGAGCTGCTCCAACGGCTTGCCTCTCTCGATCCCGCCGCCGAGGGCGCGGTGCGGGCGATCGCCTATTTCGACAAACTCGTGGAGGGCCGGGCGGGGCTCGAGGCCTTTGTCCGCGCCGCGGCAATCCTGGCGGGTTGTCCGGCGGGATTGCATGATCCGGACCGTCATGTGCTGGTCCGCATGCATCCCGATGGGCATCGGCTCGAAGCCGGTTCCTTCCACGGCGAATGGCCGATGGTCGAGCTCGCCGGGGGAGAAGGCGGGCGGGTCTGGCTGGAGCGGGATGCCGGTCCGAGTCCGACCGATGTGATCATTCTGGAACGGCTGGCCGTCGGCGTCCGGCTCGTGCTGGACCGTACGCGCGGGCGCGGGCCCGCTCGTGATCCGGCCAGCGTCGAGGCTTTGCTCAGCGCGGATATCTCGGCGAATGTGCGCCGGCAGGCTGCGCGTCGTATTGCCCTGCCCGCGGATCCTCAGGTCAAAGTGGTGGCAATGCTCGCCGAGCCGGATTCGGCGGTACCGGAATCCGCGGATCTGAGTAGATGGAGTGCGCAGCTTGGCCGGGTGCTGGCCGCGATCGTGCCGGCCGACCTCGAGCCCGAGACCTCCGTGCGGATCGGACTCGGGCCCGCTGTCGAGTCCGCCGATCTTCCGCGTTCGTGGCACGGGGCGCTACAGGCGTTGCGGCTCACCGGAATTGACGGTCCACGGCGGGTGCGATTCGAGGACCTCGGTGGGATGGGCATCATCGCCGAGCGGATCTCGCCGGCGGATGCGCTGGTCGACGATGTGCTGGCGATTCGAGCGGCGCAGGATCAGATCCCGGCGGCGCTAGCGACCCTCACCGCCCTCGTCGAGCATGACAGCCTGCGTGCGGCGGCGGCAGCACTGTATCTGCACCACTCCACACTGCAGGCTCGAATTCCGCGTCTCGCAACAATTCTCGGCTATCGGCCCGATACGGCGTTCGGTCGCAATCGCTTGCACATCGCCCTGGTTCTGAACCGGATCAACCTCAACGGGCCACTGCCCTAGCAAGACCTCGGTGCGGGTCAGCCGTTACGACGTAGGCGCGGTCTCCGGGATCAAGCGGTGCTGGAAGAAGGCAAGGATTTCATCGCGGGCGGCGATGGTCGGCTGGCCTGCCTCATCGATCAGGTGGGCGGTGACCACGCTGTGCGGACTCGCGACGTGTACCGAAAAGAACGGCGCTGTTTCGGGATTGGCCGCATGGTCGGGGAGGACTCGGCCGACGAATCGGTCGCCCAGTGCTTCCTGGTACGCGGCGAAACGCTGGGCGCGGCAGAACTTGTCACCCGCGAATCGGTAGGCGAGCACCGTGAGGTCGTCCTTCTCGAGCCGATTGCGCACGGCGGCAAGCTCATCGGGGGGACTCTCCAGTCCTGCCGGATTGTCCATCGGCAGCGTGGGCTGGGACAGTACGGGGGCGAGCACGGCGGGTTCGAGCATCATGGACAGTGCGAAATTGCCGGTAAAGCACATTCCGATCGCGCCTACGCCCGGGCCGCCGCACTCGTGCAGGGCCAGCCGTGCGAGCGCTCGCAACCAACCGGTGACGGGGCTGGACTCGTCGGCGGCGAAGGCGCGGAATTCGGCACTGACGCACGCTTTTCGGAATACCGCCGCACCTTCGTCGGCGGTGGCTACGGCTCCGTCCCGGCCGAATAGCGACGGCATGTAGACGGTGAATCCGGCGTCCCGAACCCAGCGGCTGAAGCGAGTGACATGCGGGCTGATGCCCGGCATCTCCGTCATGACGATCACGGCCGGGCCGGATCCGGCGACATACACCCGCTTCGTAACGTTTTCGAGGGTGATCTCGCGAATGGTGAAGTCCGACAACGCATCATCGGCGGACATGTTCTGCGGCGTCATCGTCAGACTTCCTGCGTTCCGTTCGTGAGGGTGGTGAGTAGGGGGAGGAGCAGTGCCGACAAGGTGCGGCGCTGGCGCTCGGCGGGCCATGATCGCGGCTCCAAGGTGGCTCGGGTGCCGACTCCGTCGATCGCCGCGAGGACCGAGTCCGCGATGATGCCCAATTCCTGCGGTGCGGGTGCGCCTCGGAGCGTCGAAAGCCGGTGCGTAATGCGCTCGACGATCTCCTCGTAGTAGCGGCGATGCACGGCGGCGAGGCGTTCATCGGTCATCGCCCGGCCCCAGAAGGCCAGCCACACCCGCCATTCGCCGAGCCCCCGCGCATCCAGGGGAAGGTAACCGCAGTACAGCTCGATACAGCTCACCAGGTCGATCGGTTCATCGGCCGAGGGCGCGGGCCGCTCCAGTATTCGCCGCACAACCTCCGACAGCGCCGCCTCCAGCACTGCGTCCTTACCGTCGAAATAGTGCGTGACCGCGCCGGTCGTCACATTGGCGGCCGCCGCCACATCCCGCAGCCGCGCCCCGTCGATCCCGGCCTTGTCGATCACCGCGACGGCGGCAGCCGCGATCGTCCGCCGCTGCACGGCAAAGTCGACCTGTTTTGGCATAACGGTGATTATGTATCAAAGACCCCCGGTCGCCAACCCCTAGTCGGGTCTGTCCGCCACCCGCACCCGATACGCGCGGATATCGGACGCGGCATCGCACGCCGATGATCAGTGTGCGAGGGCCGCCCACATCGGCAGCAGGAGAAGCGCGAGCACCGAGGTCTTGATGACCACCGATGCGGCGAGGTCGACGTCCGTGTCGTACTGGGCGGCGAAGATGAAGAGGTTCTGTGGGGCCGGCATTGCCGCGATGAGGGTGAGGTAGGTGAGCCAGGGCGCGCCGATGCCGAATACGTAGCGGGCGAGCGTGAATGCCAGCAGTGGGAACAACAGGCATTTCATGGTGACCAGCCAGTACTCGTCGCTGCTGGTCCCTCGCAGTCGAATCCCGCTGCCGCCCAGGTGAAGTCCCAATGCGAAGAGGGCGACGGGGGATGCTGCCGCTCCGGCCATCGAGAGTGTGTCGGTCGCCCAGCCCGGGACGGGCAGGTGTGCGAGATTGGCAGCGATCCCGGCGTAGCAGGCCACCACTATCGGTGTGGTGACCGCAGCTCGCAGGCCCCTTCGCACGCCGCCGGTCGTGCCTTCCGGATCGGTCGGTGTGCCTGTGGATTCCATGATCGCGATGACCACCACCGTCAGCACGCAGACCTGCAGCAGGATGACAGGGAAGATCGGTGTGGCGTCGCCGAACAGCAACAGGAATACCGGGATGGCGAAGTAGGTGGTGTTGACCTGGCAGGCGGCCATGATCCGCAGCGCGGTGGCGCGGGCATCGCATCGAGTCACGGTGCGGGCCACCGTCGCCACCACGATCATGCCCAGCACGGCGGTGGTGGTGTAGGCGGCGATCGCGACGGGGTTGAACACCTGTCGCAGATCGGCGCGGTAGAAGCTGCCCAGTAGGTACGCGGGGATGGCGAAGCGGAAAGCGAACTCGGAGAACGCCTTCGACAGCGTGGCATCGATGATCTTGCGGCGGGCGAACAGCACCCCCGCTCCGCAGATGAGCGCGACCGGTGCCAGTTTTTCGAGTGTGCCGAGAAAACCGGTCACTCGGCACGCCGATCGCCGGCCACCGTGGCTGGTCTACTCACGCGCAGCGCTCCATGGTCGCCCGGACGGTAGAAGCGTGCGATCAGTGGGCTATGTAGACGCCCTGGGCTCCTGTGGTGGCTATGACGGTCGATCCTTGGGAGAGGTTGGCTGTGACGGTGCCGCCGGAATCGGTGGGGAGGGCGCGGCCGGGGGCGATGAGGCGGCCTGACCAGTTGTGGGGGGCGCCGTCGCAGGTGACGAGGACCGAGCCGTCGAGTTGGACGGCGATGGGGCCGCCGATGCCGCCCTGGAACATTTGTTCCAGGGAGCCGTTCGCGATGTTGACTCCGGCGGTGCCGCCTCCTGCGCAGGTGGCGGAGCCGTTGATGGTCAAGGTGGTGACGTTGTAGCTCATCTGCCGGTCGACGGAGATGGAGGCCGGCTGCTGTGCGGACGCCAGTGCGGCGGTGAATCCCAGACAGCCGGTGGCTGCGATGAGAACCGCCCCTAGCGCGGGGTGCGGAGTGCGGAACATGGCGTTCCTCCTGTCGATGCGCGATCACAAGATCGCCAACACCTACATCCTGCGCGCATTCGGTGATCGCCACCAGTGGCTGGCGCATCGATCGGCCGTGCGTGACTGTCAGGCCGATGCGGCGCCCGGCGGCGGCAGATGGGGGAGCGGGAGGCTGTGCAGCCAGTCGTCCCACAGTGAGCGCAATGGCGCCGCGCTGTAATGCCCTGCCAGATCCATGAATTCGTCGGTGGTGACCGAGCTGTGGCGGTAGCGGGTGGTCCATTCGCGCAGCAGGTTGAAGAATTTCGGATCGCCCAGTTGCAGGCGGAGGGCGTGCAGGGTCAGGGCGCCGCGTTTGTAGACGCGGTCGTCGAACATGCGGGTGGGGCCGGGATCGCCGAGCAGGATGTCCTGGGGCTGGTGGGACAGGCGCAGGCGGGCGGTGCGGGCCAGGTGGTCGGCGGTCGCGCCGCCGGAGGCCTCGGACCAGATCCATTCGGCATAGCAGGCGAAGCCCTCGTGCAGCCAGATATCGCGCCACTGGCGAATGGTCAGGCTGTTGCCGAACCACTGGTGCGCAAGCTCGTGTGCGACAAGGCGTTCCGAGCCGCGATGACCGTCGCAGTGATTGGCGCCGAAGGTGGAGATGCCCTGCGCCTCGATGGGGATTTCCAGATCGTCATCGGTGACGACGACCGTGTAGGCGTCGAAGGGGTACGGGCCGAATTTATCGGTGAAGACCGCCATCATGTCCGGCTGACGTGCGAAGTCGTGATCGAATGCGGCGCGCAGCCGCTGCGGCAGCACGGCCTGCATGGGCACCGCACCGCGCGGGGCCTCCAGCCGATGCTTGCGGTACGGCCCGACCTGCACCGTGGCCAGATAGGTCGCCATCGGTTCGGGCTGCTCGTACACCCAGGTGGTCTGACTGGCCTTGGTCTGCTTGCGCATCAGCGTGCCATTGGCCAGCGCGTAGTACGGGGTGTCGGTGGTGATCGAAATGCGGTAGCTGGCTTTGGAACTCGGGTGATCGTCACACGGAAACCAGGAGGCCGCGCCATTGGGCTGACTGGCCACCAGCGCACCCTCGGTGAGCTCCTCCCAGCCGACCTCACCCCACGGGCCGCGCACCGGTTTGGGCGTGCCCGCGTACTGGACGACCAGCGCCAGCGCCCCACCGGCGGGGACCTTGATCGAGGGTGTGATCACCAGCTTGCCTTGCTGGTGAGTGTATTTCGCGACCTTGTAACCGTTGACCAGCACCTTCGACACGGCCAGCGACTGCGAAAGATCCAGTGCGAAGCGATCCCGCACCCCGGTGCTCACCGCCGTGATCTCGGCCCGCCCCGCCAGCCGATTGCTGGCGACCTTGTACACCAGTTCCAGGTCGTACCGCGATACCCGGTAACCGCGATTTCCGTTCTGCGGCAGGTAATCGTCGATGGCGTCTTCGGAGAACTTGTTCGGCATCATTCGCCGGCCTCCGCCCGATCCGGCCACGGCGCAATGGGATTGCCCCACCAGCGAGTGGACGGCGGCACAGTGTCACCGCGCATGACCAGCGAGGCGGGGCCCACGGTGGCGCCCGGGCCGATGCTCGCGGCGGGCAGTGCGACGCAGTGCGGGCCGAGGGTGGCGCCCGCGCCGACGGTGACGGTGTCCATGGCCATGATTCGATCGTGGAACAGGTGGGTCTGCACCACGCAGCCCCGCTCCACGGTCGCGCCGTCGCCCAGAGTCACCAGGTCCGCCTCGGGTAGCCAGTAGGACTCGCACCATACCCCGCGGCCGATCTCGGCGCCGAGTCCGCGAAGCCACAAATTGAGTACGGGCGTACCGGTCGCCGCGCGTGCGAACCACGGCGCCGCAACATGTTCCACGAAGGTGTCGGCGACTTCATTGCGCCAGACGAACGAGCTCCACAGCGGATGTTCTTCGGCGCGAATGCGTCCCACCAGAACCCACTTGGCCACAACGGAACTCGCGCCCGCGATCGCGCCCGCCGCCAGCAGCACCAGGCCACTGAGCAGTGCGGTGGGCAGATGTCCGAGGGTCTGCGCCAGCCAGGCCAGGGTGAACAGCACACCCAGGCCGATGGCGAAGGTCACCAGCACCGGAAGCAGCCGGCAGGTCTCGACGATGCCGCGGGCGATGAGCAGACGCGGCGGCGGATCGAAAGTGCGTGCGGTATCACCGGTTCCGGCCGTGCGGCGCAGGCGCACCGGCGGGCTGCCCAGCCACGACGAGCCCGCCTTGGACTTCGACGGTGCGGCCGAGAGCACCGCGACCAGACCGTTCTTCGGCACCCGGCGGCCCGGTGCGGTCATGCCGGAATTGCCGAGGAAGGCGCGCTTGCCGACCTTGGATTCGCCGATATGCAGCCAGCCGCCGCCGAGTTCGTAGCTCGCGATCATGGTGTCGTCGGCCAGGAACGCGCCGTCGGCGACCGTGGTGAACTTCGGCAGCAGCAGCACGGTGGAGGCCTCGACGCCCTTGCCGATCTTCGCGCCCAGCAGGCGCAGCCACATCGGGGTCAGCAGGCTCGCGTACAGCGGGAACAGGAAGGTGCGGGCCGAATCCAGCAGGCGTTCGGTGGCCCAGGTCTGCCAGCCGATACGACTGCGCACCGGGTGATAGCCCTCGGTGAGTCCGATGCTGAGCAGTCGCACCGCGACGATCGTCACCACGGCGTACACGCCCAGGCTGATCAGCGTCGCGATCGGCAGCAGGGCGAAGGCGTGGCCGAGAGCCGTTGTCAGCGTGGTGGTCTTGCGAATCTCCCAGGCGATGAAGAGCCCGCCGGTACCCAGGCCGAGAATCGGCACGGCCGCCAGCAGCATCGAGGTGATACCGAAGATCGCGACCCAGTGCCGCGCGCGCGGCGGGGTCTGATCGGGCCAGCGGTGCTGTGCCTTACCGACTTTCACCGCCGGTGAGCCCGCCCACGACTGTTCGGCCTTCACCTTGCCCGATACCGCGGAACCGGCGGCGATCTCGGCATTCTTACCGATCTTGCTGCCGGGCAGCACGATCGAGCGCGCACCGACCACCGCGCCCGGGCCGATCTCGATATGACCGATGTGCACCACATCGCCGTCGATCCAGTAGCCGGACAGGTCCACCTCGGGTTCGACGCTGCAACCGTCGCCCAATTCGAGCATGCCGGTCACCGGCGGCAGCGTGTGCAGGTCCACACCCTTGCCGATCTTCGCGCCGAGCGCCCGGGCGAACGGCACCATCCACGGTGCGCCGGAGAGGTTTTCGGCCCCACTGGCCTCCGAGAGCCGCACCGCGGTCCATAGTCGCAGGTGCACCCAGCCGCCGCGCGGGTAGCTGCCCGGCTTCACATTGCGCAGCAGGGTGCGCGCGCCCGCCACACACAGCGCCATGCGCCCGGGCGGAGAGATGAACAGCAGGAAGGCGATCAGCGCCCACCACCACGACAGGCGCGGCAGCCAGGGCAGCGAGCCGGTCCAGGCCCCGATATTGCCGACAATGCCCAGCCAGGTGAGCCATTGCAGCCCGGTCAGGGTGGTGAGCGGAATGGTGGCCAGCACCTGGAACCACTGGGCCCGCAAGGGAACCGGGCGCACCACACGATCGACGACCGCGACGGCGGGAGCGCTGGCATCCAGCAGCGCCGCCAGCGCGCCGAGCCGGGGATGGTCGTACAGATCGGCGACGGTGATGCGCGGCTGCCGTTCCCGCAGTGCGGTGACCAGCTGCGCGGCCGCGAGCGAACCGCCGCCCAGATCGAAGAAGTCGGCATTCGGATCGCTGACCTCGGCGCCGAGAATCGAATCCCACAGTCCGGCAACCCATTGCTCGGTGGCGGAGAGTCCCGGATCGGCGTCGGTCGCCTTCGGCAGCGGCCACGGCAGGGCATTGCGATCGACCTTGCCGGAGGTGCGGGTGGGCAGTTCCGCCACCACCGCCAGCCGGGGGACCAGCGGGGCCGGGAGTTGTTCGCCGAGTTGAGCTCTGGCGGCCTTGATGTCGTAGTCCGCGCCGGGGCCTGTCAGGTAGCCGACCAGGATCTTATTGCCCGCCTTGGTGGTTCGGATGGCGGCGGCCGCGCCCGTCACCCCCGGCAGGTGCTGTAGCGCATTGTCGATCTCGCCGAGTTCGATGCGGCGGCCGCCGAGCTTGATCTGATCGTCGGCGCGGCCGAGGAACACCAGTCCCTCGCTGTCATTGCGGACCAGATCGCCACTGCGGTAGGCGCGTTCCCATCCGACCGACTCCAGCGGCGCGTACTTCTCGGCATCCTTGGCCGGGTCGAGATAGCGGGCCAGGCCGACGCCGCCGATGACCAGCTCACCGGATTCGCCCTCGCCCACCGGGTTTCCGGCCGCATCGACGACGGTGAGATCCCAGCCGTCCAGAGGTAGTCCGATGCGCACCGGGAAGGATCCGTCGAGCAGTGCGGCGCAGGCGACCACGGTGGCCTCGGTGGGGCCGTAGGTATTCCAGACCTCACGGTCGTCGGTGCCCGCCAGGCGTTCGGCGAGTTCCGGCGGGACCGCCTCACCGCCGAAGATGAGCAGGCGCACCGAATCCAGGGCTTCGGCGGGCCAGGTGGCGGCCAGCGTGGGCACCGTGGACACGATGCTGATCTCGCGCCGCACCAGCCACGGGCCGAGATCCGCGCCGGTGCGCACCAGCGCACGCGGGGCGGGTACCAGGCAGGCGCCGTGCCGCCAGGCCAGCCACATTTCCTCGCAGGAGGCATCGAAGGCGACCGAAAGGCCCGCGAGGACACGGTCTCCGGGGCCGATGGGGGCTTGCTGCAGGAACAGCCGGGCCTCGGCGTCGACGAAGGCGGCGGCGTTGAGATGGGTGACCGCAACACCTTTCGGGGTTCCGGTGGAGCCGGAGGTGAAGATGATCCAGGCGTCGTCGGCCGGGGTGGGCGGCGCGGTCGACGCGGCGGTCGATTCGTGTGCCGCAGCGGTGGTTTCGATTCCGCCGGCGGTGGCCATGGCGGTCACCTTCGCCTCGCCGAAGACCAGGCGGGCGCGCTCGTCGGGATCGTCGGCATCCACGGGCACATAGGCCGCGCCCGCGTGCAGCACCGCGAGAATCGTCAGGTACAGCTCCGCGGTGCCCGATGGCATCCGCACCCCGACACGGTCACCGGCGCGCACGCCGGCCGCGGCCAGCTTGCCGACTACGGTGTCGATCTCGGCCAGCAACTCCGCGTAGCTGAGCACTGTCTCGCCGTCGTCGATGGCGGGTGCGTCGGGGTGATCCTGCGCGGTCGCGGCCAGGATATCGACCAGGGTGCGAGCGGGTGGTGCGAGTGCGGCCCGCAGCATCGGACTGACGTCCGTCGCGGTCTCGACCTCGTTCTGCACCATCAAGTCCTGCCCACCTCTCAGAGAACTGCCCGGTCAGCGAACTGTCCGGCGTTTCGATGTCCGTTGTTTCACATAAGGGTTACCAGTGGGCAAACACCCCGGTGACCAACAGTCCACGGTACCCGCGAACTGGTCGCCCGCTGTTCACCGAACCGGTGCGGTCGTGCAGGTCACAGTCCTACGCATTGTCGCAAGACGGATATGAACTTAGAGTTTGCTCGTCACTTGCCAAACCTGCGCCGGGTCCTTTCGGGCGCGGCAGCGAACCACTCGAACCTGGGATGACGCCCCGGCCGCGCGATGAGGGCGCAGCCGGGGCGTCGTCGTTTTCCGCCGGTCTGTAGGTTCGGAGGTATGGCGTTTCCATCGGAATTTCTCGACCTCGCAAAGCGCGTGAACAACTGGGGCCGTTGGGGTTCCGACGATCAGATCGGCACGCTCAATCTTATTACCGATGAGGTGGTGCGGGCCGCGGCGGGCACGGTGCGCAGCGGACGCCGGGTGGCTCTCGCACTGCCGCTGAGTCAGCAGGGTGTGCAGACCGGGATGATTCCGGGCCGGGTCAATGCGCTGCACAGCATGATCGCGATCAATTGGGAGTTGTTCGGGCCCGGCACCATTGCCACCAGTGACGACGTGGTGACGATGGGCCTGCAGGCCGGAACCCACTGGGATGCCCTGACGCACATCTCGCACTCCGGGCGGATCTACAACGGCCGTTCCGCCGACACCATCACCGCGCACAAGGGCGCGGCCTTCAGCGGGATCGACAAGGTGCCGCACATCGTGTCCCGCGGCGTGCTTCTCGATGTGGCCCGAGCGCGCGGGGTGGACGGTCTGGCGAGCGATCACGCGGTCACGCCGGAGGATCTGGAGGCCGCCGAGGAATTCGGCCGGGTGAAGGTGCGCGCGGGCGATATCGTGCTCGTCCGCACCGGTCAGATGCGACTGTTCCTGTCCGGCGACCGTCAGGGTTATGCCGTCCCCGCGCCCGGTCTGTCCGTACGCTGCCCCGAATGGTTCCATGCGCGCGATGTCGCGGCCGTAGCCAATGACACGCTCACCTTCGAGATCTTCCCGCCGGAAATCGACAATCTGATGCTCGCCGTGCACGCCCTCCACCTCGTGGAAATGGGCATGCTGCAGGGGCAGAACTGGAATCTGCAGGAGCTCTCCGAAGTCTGCGCGGAGGAGGGGCAGTACGAATTCCTGCTCTCCGCCATGCCTGAACCCTTTGTCGGTGCGACCGGAACCCCCGTGGCCCCGGTCGCCATCCTCTGAGGGCCGTCAGTCCTTGAAATAGACCATCTGGTGACTTGTTGCCAGCAGTGTGCCGTTATTCGCCCAGAGTTCGGCCGACTGGTCGAAGAAGCCGTTGCCGAAGTGCTGTGAGCGGGCGGTGGCGAGCACCGGCAGGTCGGATTGTGCTGTCAGCAGTTCGTTGTCGGCGTGGAAATAGACGGTCAGCGAGACGGTGCCGGCGGGGACGACCCGGCCCAGGCGCAGCATGACCCGCGGAAAGAACACATCGCTGAGCGCGGTCAGGCCGCAGTAGTCCAGCGGCCGCGCGGGCGTATCCCGTACCCATAGCGTGGTTGTCGAACTGTGGTTCGGATCGGCGTCCGCAACGGCGATGGCGCCCTCGACGAATCGCATGTCGTAATTGCGGACCCAGGCGATGAACTCGGGCAGCGCCTCGGGCTCGAGGGTGTCCGCGGGCGGCACCGCCGGTGCGGTGACCTCGGTGGAGGTCCATGTCGGGCGGCGATTGCCGAATACGGCTGTGGCAGTGGTGGCGACAACACCGTCCTGGCTCAGGCTCAGCGTCCAGTGCTGTGTATTGCGGTTCGTGCGCACCGGAACCGCGGAGATGACGAAGGGGCCGTTGGCAATCGGCCCGGCATAGTTCACGGTGATCGAGAGCGGTTCCCCGAGGCAGTCCGGATGCTGCTGCGCCGCCCGCAGCAGAGTCGCGGCGGTGATCCCGCCGAACGGGCCCACCATATTGGCGTAGTCCGGGGTGGTCTGCCCGCGATAGTTCCCGTCGCCGTCGTAGATGAGCTCGGTCGCGACGTCGAACGGATGCGGCGGGGTCACGGTGCGGGGCATCGATCGAGGCTACCGCTCGTGTGAAACGGGCTCGACCCGGCGGGTCGGCCACGGCGCGGGATCGGTGAGAGGTGAGCGCCGGGGCGGGGGAGTCGTCACCAATATTCAGTCCTGGTGCGATCTTTGACCGCTCAGGCCGATTCGCCAGCCGATCCCAGGTGGCCCGGTGGTCCCACGGTCAGCAGCACCCGCCTATCCGCGGACGCGAGCTCGGATCGGAGACGCCGCCGCGGACGGCTTCGAGGAAAGCGGGGAGGTCGATGCGCCGCCCACCCACCCAGGTGCCGAGGACGCTGACGGTCTCGGCCAGCCGTGCCGGGTCCACGTCGTAGGGGTCGGCGGACAATTCGACGAAGTCGGCGAGCTTGCCTGTGCGGATGGACCCGACCAGGTGGTCGCGGCGCAGGGTGCGGGCGGCATTGATCGTGTGGGCGCGGATCGCGGATTCGAGCGGGATGGCCTGATCGGCGCCGTGCACGTTGCCGGCGCGGGTGCGGCGGGAGACGACAGTCTGGATATTGATCAGCGGCGACGGTGGCGAGACCGGCCCGTCGTTGTGCAGCGACAGGCAGGCTCCCGAGGCGAGCGCATCATTGAACGGAGCGAATCGGCTGCCGTGGGCGTGGTCGAAGATCTGCCCGTCGAGCAGGTCGCCCCAGAAGTAGTACTGGAACGGTGACATCGACACGTGCACGCCGAGGCGGGCGGCACGATCCAGCTGGGCTCGGGTCGCGCCGCCCAGATGTTCCAGCCGCCACCGATGGTCGGTACCGGTGAGCCCGTGGCGTTGCAGCGCCGCCTCGTAGGCGTCCAAGCCCATCTCCACGGCCAGGTCCCCGTTGGAGTGGAATGCGATCTGCCAGCCCGCGGCCGCGGCGTTGTCCAGGATCGCGTCCAGCTCCGGCCGCGAGTAGTTCAGTGAACCGGTGCCACCGGCGGTCGCCGGGTCGATGCCGGCCCGCCGGGTTGCCGCGGTGTCCAGGTAGGGGTACGAGGTCGCCCCCGATCCCACCCAGACCGCGCCGTCGATCCACAACTTGACTCCCGCCTTGCGGAGCATATCGTCGGCGGCAGCGAATACTGTTGCCTCCGTGTAGGTGTCGGTCGTCGACATCTCCCACAGGCTGACTCGCAGCGGGCAGGACACGGTAGCGGCCAGTGCTTCGTAGTCGGTTTTGCGTTGCGGGTCATAGGCCATATCCGAGGTCGAGGTATACCCGGCGCGCGACATCGCGGCGCAGAACTGGGCGGCAGACTGAACCGGACCGGGCATCTGGGCGATCAAGGGATCCAGGACCTAGAGCGTGCTCCTGACGCCGCTTCGAGGCCCAGAAGCCCCGCACCACAGCCTGTTTGAAGATCAGCGGGGCTCGGATCGATCTCCCTGGGCCGACCCGACAGCACACCGCACGCATCGTCATCCTCCTCAGTCGTTGCCGAGCTGGCGACGCCCAGGACACGGGCACCTGTTCTCCCATCCATCGGAGGGTGAACCGATCGGCCAACGGCCGTATTATTGGGCCCGCCACCACAGCGTGGCCGAATTGTCGGAGGGCGGAGGCGAAGTATGACCGATGAGGAGATCATCATCTCGTTCGCCCTGACCAGACTGGATAACGCGAACAGCGACCTCGATCTGGAAGACGTTGCCGCCCTGGTGGTGCGCCGCCTGACCCCCGATCAGATACTCGACCTCGCCACCCGCAACCTCGTTGAACGGAATGAGTTGCGGGGAGCATTGTTCGAGTCTGCGGTCGAGCATGTGCTCAGGACCGTTCTGACGGCCCGAGGTCCTGTCGACTGACGCTGTTCGAAGGAACGGACCGCCACCACCGTCACACAGCGCACCCCCTCCGGAATCCGGAGGGGGTGCGCTTGTCGAATCGGGGTGGTCCCGATTACATGGAGCCCCAGGACTGGAGCAGGTAGGTGATGTTGGAGAGCAGACCGGTGATGGTGCTGGCCAGGTCCAGGGTGGCGGAACCGAGGTTGATGATCGGGAAGTTCATGGGCTACCTCACTGCTGATCGGATCTTGTTCCCGACGGCAATGACCGTCGACGGCTAACCCAGCCTCTATCAAACGTCCAGTTTGTACCTCACCCGCAAAGGGTGAAGTCGACACTGCTGACCGAGGGGTCGCGGTGAATGTTAACCAGACAAGATTCTGATACTTTCGATTCGTGGACGATGGACTCGGAGACATGCTGCATCGCGTCGTGTACCTGCTCGGCGAGGCGGCGCGGGGGCGCGTGGGCGACGCCGGGGCGTTGACGTACAGCCAGATACGCCTGCTGGGGATGTTGGAGGAAATCGAGCCGGCCACCCAGCATCAGCTGGCGCAGGCGCTGGCGGTGTCGGATCCGGCGGTCAGCCGGGCCTTGCGCCCGTTGGAAGTGGCTGGATTCGTTGCGATCGAGATCGACCCCGAACATGCGCGGCGGCGGTTGGTCAGCACCACCGAAGCCGGGCGCGCCGCCTTCCACGGCAGCGACAGGCCGTTGCAGAACGAGTTGCGCGACGCGCTGCTCGAAGCGGGTTTTCCGTACGAGCGATACCTGAACGACACTGCCGCGCTGGCCAAGCTGCTGGAGCCGCGTCGATAGGTCCTGGCAACCGGCCTCGATGAACATGAGTCTTGACTGGTTAATATTAACCATGCAACACTCGGAGTCATGAACGCTCTGTCGTACCTCGCCCAGTCGGCTTTCCCTCTGATCTGGATCGTGATCGCGGTTGTCGGCGCGCTGATCCGAACCCGCCGCAGCCCCTCCCGTGCGGCCGCTCTAGAAACCTGGCAGCGCTGGTGGGCCGTCGCCGCGCTCGGCTGCGGCAGCCTGTGGATGACCATCGCCTTCCTGACCGCCCCGGACGTGATGGCCACCGCGATCGGCTTCGACCGGACCCCGTTCCAATTCGAGATAGCCTTCGCCAACCTCGGACTCGCGGTCATGGGTTTCCGCGCCGCCTCGGCCCCCGCCCGCGAGCGCATCACCATCGGCCTCGGTGCGGGAATGTTCCTGTGGGGTGCGGCAATCGGCCACGTCTTCCAGTGGTTCGCGCACGGCGACCATGCTCCCGGCAACACCGGTGGAGTGCTGGTGTGCGACATACTCTTT
Organism: Nocardia sp. NBC_01327; assembly: GCF_035958815.1. Taxonomy (NCBI): domain Bacteria; kingdom Bacillati; phylum Actinomycetota; class Actinomycetes; order Mycobacteriales; family Nocardiaceae; genus Nocardia; species Nocardia sp. NBC_01327. Next base: position 4,462,478 of record NZ_CP108383.1, read on the forward strand.
CCCGCGGTCATGATCATCCTCGCGCTCCGGTCGCAGCGGCTCGCCAGTGCCGAACGGCCCACGCTCGCGCCCGCCGTTCGAGAAGCCCGCGCGTAACCCAGGAGACTCCGATGTCGCTGCACCACAATGCGACCGGTCACAGCGCAGGCTGGTCACCCGACCGCATCGGCGCCTTCGCCGACGCCGTTCTCGCCATCGCGATCACCCTGCTGGTCGTCGAGATCAAGCGGCCGCAGGACGAGAACCTGGTCGATGCCGGCGCCCTGGCCGCATTCCTCTGGCGCGAGCGGGCCTCTTTCGTGGCGTTCGTCCTCGCGTTCGTCCTGCTGTGGGCGGTATGGCGCCGCCATCACACCTTGATCTACGAAGTGACGCTGCTGGATCGGCGCACCCTCGCATGGCATGCGCCGCTCCTGCTCTTCGTCGCGATCCTGCCCTATTCGACAGCGGTATTCGGGCACGCCACCGACAACAGCCTGGCCGTCTGCCTCTTCGCCCTGACATCGGCACTGCTGTTCGCCAGCGAAGGTGTGGTCCGGGATCTGGCCGCCCGCCGATCCGCACTAGCCGAGCACATCGCCCCGGCCGATCTCCGTACCAGTGCCGACGCCTCGTTCGCAGTCGCCGCGGTCTTCGTCGCCACAGCCGCACTCGCCTGGCTCACTCCACACGTCTGGTACGCCTGGTTTCTCGCACCACTGTCGGCCACATTCGGTGGACGCCTGATCGACCGCTTGCGCGGCGACGCTCCAATTCGCTGAACTGCATACCTACGCTCTGGCCGAACTGCGCATGGTCGCCGCCTGATTGGAGCATGGCTCTGATCGCGAATCACGACACCACTGCGCCGATCTCGAAGGTCGTCGGGGCGGTCAGGGCATGCGGGGCCAGGGGGTGTCGGGGACTGCGGGGCGGGGTTGTGGGATGCCGCCCGGGTACATGCTCTGGGCGTGGGCTTGGCCCAGGAGATTGGTGACGTCGGTGGAGGGGACGGTGGTTTCGGCCCCGCACCAGCTGCAGACCAGGCGGTGTCTGGTGCTGATCGTGAACAGCGGAGCGAAGAACAGCGTGAATTTCTTGATCACTTCCTGGAAGGAGTGGGCGCTGGGATTACGACAGCGCGCGCACAGAAAAGTGATCATGGCCAGTGTGCGCGCTTGCGTGCGCCAACCCCAGATGAGCATCGGAAGCCCCCCGATTCGGAAATACGAACGGGGGGAGCTTATTGCCTGCGGTCAGGTGGGGGCGATGAGGGTGCGTTTGAGGATTTTGCCGGTGGGGTTGCGGGGAGGGAGTCGCGGAAGGTGACAGCACGCCCTTCGCCTGCTGCATGCCTGAAGCCATCGTCGTGTGCGACCAAATCCTCGGAACGTGGGGTCTTGCCGTTTCTCTTGCGGGATCATGGTGACAACCTGTTCGCCGCAAAACGTAAGGGGGACAATCCATGCCGACCAATATTCAGACGAAGTGGCCTGGGGTGTATGTCGAGGAGTTGCCCGGCCTCTCGCTGTCCGTGAACTCGGGTGCGACTGCAGTTCCGGTCTTCATCGGCGCGTTCAGCGGCGCTCCCTCGGGGCTGACGAGACTCAACAGCTGGCTCGACGTCCAGGACCAGGTGTCCGATTCCGGCGCAGAGGGGGAGGGCGCTGGGACGGCGTTGAAGCCCGTATTGCGCGGGTACTTCGAGAATGGCGGCGGATACTGCTACGTGGCCAGCACCGTTGACAGCAGCCTGGCCGGCACCCTCGAGCAGGTGAACGCGCTCGACGACGTGACGATGCTGATCGCGCCGGGCCTGTGGGACCAGGGTGCCGAGGCGGCCCGCGAATGGGCCTACGCCTTGATCGCGTACGCGGACGAGCACCAGGCGATGGCGATCCTGCATACGGACCAGGGACAAACCCCTGCTCAGGCCCGAGAGACACTGGACGACTGGAAAATTGATTCGGACCACGCGGTCATGTACTACCCGTGGCTGATTCCGACCGGAGGTGAGGCGGCGGTGCCACCGTCCGGAGTCCTCGCGGGTATCTGGGGGAGGGTCGACCGCGAGCGGGGCGTGTGGAGGGCCCCGGCCAACGTTGCTGTCAGGGGCGTCGCCAGCCTGGAGTGGGAAGTTTCCGATTCAGAACAGGGTGCCCTCGGCAACATCAACCCCCTGCGTAGCTACTCGGATACGGGGATCCTGGTGTGGGGTGCCCGGACATTGCGGGACACCGACAGTTGGCGCTACATCCCGGTCCGACGTCTGTTCAATGCCGCCGAACGCGATATCCAACGCGCCATGCGGTTCGCGGTTTTCGAGCCCAACACCCCTCCCACCTGGGAGCGGGTGCGGTCGGCGGTCGACAACTACCTGTACAACCTCTGGACATCCGGGGCCTTGCTGGGCAACACACCCGAGGAGGCGTACTTCGTCCAGGTCGGAAAGGGCATCACCATGACCGATCAGGACATCGCCCAGAACAAGCTCATCCTCAAGTTCGGCCTGGCGGCCGTCAGGCCGGCCGAGTTCATCATTGCGCAACTCACGATCATCGTGGGCGAGGGCTGAAGGGTCCAGCTCCGAGCCTGCGTGAGATCTCTTCTCGTTCAACCGGACTCGGCCGTGTCCGGTTGCGGTGCCTTGGCGCGGGGCGGACGCCGCGGACGGACTCGGGCATTGGATATGACCGACGGGTTCGGTGCCCAGTCGATCGGTAGTCGAGTCTGATCGTTCTGGATGTCGTTGCACGCCGGTTTATTTGATTTCAACCCCGCGATGTCGGCTCGGATCTATCCTTTTCAGCAGCAAGTCCGATGGACGGCAAGCGCCGGAAAGCCGAGAGCGGCGGGCCGGTCATTGTGGTTGCTTTCGTGTGGCACTCTCCAATTCACCTCTTCGATTGGTGGTCGAGTCATGCCTGAAACAACAGCAGAAGTGAGCCCAGACGTCAACGGGCACAATGGAACTGGACATCTCAGCCTCAGTACTGCGGCCGCGCGGAAGTTGGCGGCGACCACCAAGTCTGTTCCACAGATGCAAAGCATCACCCCGCGTTGGCTGCTCGGACTACTGCCGTGGGTCGAGGCGCGCGGTGGCGCGTACCGAGTCAACCGGCGAATGAACTACACGCTGGGTGACGGACGGCTGGACTTCCACACCACCGGCGACGAGGTGCAGGTGATTCCGGCCGAGCTGACCGAACTGCCCTGGTTGCGGACATTCGCAGACACGGACGTGCTGGATGCCCTGGCAGGCAGGTTCACTCGACACGAATACGAACCCGGCGAGGTCTTGGTAGCGGCCGGCGCCCCGGCCGACGAACTCTATCTGCTCGTTCACGGCCGCCTCGCGAAACTCAGTGAAGGCGAATTCGGGCAGGAGTCGACCCTGGAAATCATCGCCGACGGCGACTATTTCGGCGACGAGGCACTGGTCGGTCCCGACTGCGCCTGGAGCTACTCGGTCAAGGCCACCACCTCCTGCACGGTCATGTCGTTGCCCAAGACGGCCTTTCAGGAACTGCTCGAGCAATCGGGCACACTGCGCAGCCAGCTGGACCGCTACCAGCAGACCGTGGACAAAGCGCAAAACGTCCACGGCGAGGCCGACGTGGAGGTCATTTCCGGTCATCGCGGAGAGGTGCCCATCGCCGGCACCTTCGTGGATTACGAGCTCAAGCCTCGCGAATACGAGCTGAGCATCGCCCAGACCATCCTGCGCGTGCACACCCGCGTCTCCGACCTCTACAACGAGCCGATCGACCAGCTCGAGCAGCAGTTGCGACTGACCATCGAAGCGGTGCGCGAGCGTCAGGAGTACGAGCTGGTCAACAACAAGGAATTCGGTCTGCTGCACAACGCGGACTTCAGCCAGCGCGTCTATACCCGCAGCGGCCCGCCCACCCCGCACGATATGGATCAGCTGCTCAATACGGTGTGGAAGAACCCCAGTTTCATTCTGGCGCACCCGGAAGCCATCGCCGCGTTCCACGACGAGTGCACCCGTCAGGGCGTTTCCCCCGAGATCATCCATGTCCTCGGCGGCCGGGTCTCCGCGTGGCGTGGCGTGCCCATCTATCCCTGCTGGAAGATCCCGATCAGCGACCGGCGAACCACCTCGATGATCGTGATGCGCACCGGCGAGACCGAGCAGGGTGTCATCGGCCTGCGCAAGACCGGCCTGGTCGATGAGCGCGAGCCCGGTCTGAGCGTGCGATTCATGTGCATCGATCAGCAGGCGATCGTCAACTATCTGATCACCTGTTATTACTCGCTGGCCGTCCTGGTGCCGGATGCGCTGGGCGTTCTGGAGAACGTTCAGCTCGGGAGCGTCAATGGCCATCAGCGCTGAGCCGGGAGCCGACCCCTTCCTCCGCGCCCGCCGGTTGATCGCCCCGGGTCTGCGCGCCGCGGCGGATCGGATGAGCCCGTCACTGCGCAAGGTGATCGGCTATCACTTCGGCTGGTGGGACGAGCACGGCGACCCGGTGGCGGAGAACAGCGGCAAGGTACTGCGACCCGTCCTGGCCATGCTCGCGGCCGAAGCGGTCGGCGGCACCGCCGAGCGTGCGACCAACGCGGCCGTCGCCGTTGAACTGGCGCACAACTTTTCGCTCCTGCACGACGACATCATGGACGAGGACCGCGTCCGCCGCCATCGGCCCACCGCGTGGACCGTTTTCGGGGTGCCCGCCGCGATCCTGGCCGGTGACGCGCTGAGCACCCTGGCGGCGGAGGCCCTGGTGGCCGACGGCCCACCGCTGGCCACCGACGGGGTGCCCCGGCTGCACGAGGCGCTGCTGCGTCTCGACGACGGCCAAGCCGCGGACCTGGGCTTCGAGGGTCGTGCCGATGTGCCGCTGGCGGAATGCGTGGCGATGGCACGCGACAAGACCAGCGCGTTGTTCGCCGCCGCCTGCGAACTCGGCGCCATGTCTGCCGGTGCGTCACCCCAAAGGGTCTGGCAGCTGCGCCAATTCGGTGAACATCTCGGCCTGGTATTTCAACTGGTCGACGATCTCCTGGGCATCTGGGGTGATCCGGCCGCGACCGGAAAGCCCGTCATGTCCGACCTGCGCGCTCGCAAGAAGTCGCTACCGGTGGTGGCCGCGCTGGATGCGGGCAATAGCGCTTCGGCACGCCTGGCCGAGTTGTATTGCGGTGCAGCGCCATTGGACGAGGATGCGCTGCGAACCTGTGTCGGCCTCATCGAGGAGGCCGGCGGGCGCACGTGGGCGCACCAGGAAGCGCAGCGTCAGCTCGACTTGGCGCTGGCATGTCTGCACGCCGCCAACCCGGAGCGGAAAGCGGCCGCAGAACTCGCCGCCCTGGCGCGACAACTCAGCGTGGGCCCGAGCGCATCGCCCCCGGCTACGGCGAAGCCGCTCCAGCTACCGACCTTCGAGGCCCTTCGTCCCGCCCGGCTCAACCCGAACGTGGAAGCCGCTCGCGCACATGCCCTTTCGTGGGCCAGAGACATGTCCATGTTCACTACGCATGCCGGCAATGAGCCGTGGACCGAGCAACAGTTCGAGAAGGAGGACTACGCACTGCTGTCCTCCTACATGTTCCCCACCGCTCCCGGAGGCAAGATCGATGTACTCACCGACTGGAATACGTGGTTGTTCTATATCGACGACTATTTCGCCAATGCCTGTGCGCCCACCGGCAATTCGACGTCGGTCAAAGCTCAGGTGGCAAGGCTGGGGCAGTTCATGCCGATCGACCTGGCTCAGCAGGTGCCCGTGGCGACCAGCCCCACCGAACGTGGTCTCGCCGATCTGTGGTCGCGCACCGCGCCGGGCATGTCGCACGACTGGCGGTGCAAGACGCGCGAGCGAATCGAGCAATGTCTGGGCGGCAACCTCCAGGAGCGGCGTAACCTGCAGCGGCACAACAGCAATCCGATCGACTACCTCGAACTCAAGCGCATCACCAATGGCGCTCCGGTGGTCGCGTGCCTGATCGAATACGCCCGAGCGGCGGAGCTGCCCGCCGCGGTCGTGCATGCTCCGGTGTTGCGTTCGCTCGTCGACAGCGTCAACGACGCGAGCATCCTGGTCAACGACCTCCACTCCTACCAGCGCGAGATAGCGAGCGAGAACGAGCCCGCCAATATGATCTTCGTGCTGCGGAATTCCCTCGGTTGCGATCTGGACCAAGCGGTGACCATGACCGGCGAACTGGCCCGCTCCCGGCTGCAGCAGTTCGAGTACATCGCCGACGTCGAGGTGCCGGCGATGCTCACAGAATGCGGCTCGAGCCCGGCCGAGAGTTCGAACGTGCTCGGATACATCGAAAGTCTCCGAGACTGGGTACCGGGCTGGCAGCAATGGTTCGCGCGAACCGAACGGTACGCGCAGGATCCTGTGCGTACCGCAGGCCACGAGTCGGTGCCCATCCGCCGTCTCGGCGGCCCCACGGGCTTGGGCACCGCCACCGCACGCCGACTGCTGCCGAGCCCATGACCCGCGATCTGCGACTCACACGCCGGGAAAGCGGGTGTGTGAGTCGCAGATCGGGGCTGGGAATCTTAAAGCAGGGCCTTTGTTCGGCGACTGGTTCGAGGTTGTCGCTAGAGCGAATCGGCTTTGCTGAGCCAGCCGACGACCGCGCGGGTGACCCAGGGTGGGCCGAGGCGGACTGCGAGGCCGGTGAGTTTAGTCTGCAGGCCGATAAGGACGTGTGGGCCGCGCAGGCGGTGGTGGTGAGTGGCGGTGCGCCACAGGGCTTCCGCGATGTCGTCGGGGGTCAGGTGTACGCCGAGGGTAGTTGCCGATTTCGAGCCGCGGGCCACCTCGTCCATCATTCCGGTGGCCACGAACAGGGGGAGCAGGTCGTGGACCGGGATGCCGTAGTGCCGCCATTCCAGGTCGAGCGCTTCGGTGAGGTTGCGGACGGCGGCCTTGGTGGCGCCGTAGGTGGCCAGTCCGGGCTGGCCGTAGAAGGCCGAGGCGGAGGCTAGGTTGACGACCTGGCTGCCGGGCGTGCGGCGCAGGTGCGGCAGTGCGGTGTAGCAGCCGTTGAGGACGCCTTTGACGTTCACGTCCACCAGGCGGTGCTGGCGTTCCAGTGAGATATCGCCGAAGGCCCCGGAATAGAGGATGCCCGCATTGTTGACCAGCAGGTCCAGGCGGCCGGTGGTATCGGTGAACTCCTTCAATGCCTGCTCCCAGCCCGCGGGATCGGTGACGTCGAACGCGCCGGTGACGGTCCGGCCGCCGATTTCCTCGGCGGTGCGGCGCACCGCGTCGGCGTCGATGTCGTAAAGGCCGACCGTCCAGCCCGCACCTGCGAACCGGGCGGCAATCGCACGGCCGATACCGGCGGCCGCGCCGGTGATGAGGACGGCGGGCTGGGACGCAGTGGCAGGCTGTGACATTCGAGCCTCTCGCGGTCGATTCAGGCGGCGCTGCGGCCGGTGGCGGCCGAATCGATCATCGCACGGTGGAACTCGGCGGCGTCGCAGGCGGCATCGCGGCCGTCGGCGAGCAGACCTGCGCCGAGGTGAATGAGGGTGTGCGGCGCGCTGGCCCGGATCTGCAACCGCAGCGGCACCTGCGCCTCTTCACAGCGCCGAGCCACCGCAAGTGCGTCGGCAAGCAGCATTTCGCGGGAGCCGACCTGCAGCAGAATCGGGGGCAGTCCGGTGAAATCGTGATTGACCACCGACCAGCTGGGGTCGAGCACCCCATCGATGGCGATCCCGCGCCGCACCACCATGCCGGGGCCCGCCGCGGGCAGCACCGCGTCGGCGTGGGCATTGGCATGTGCCATGCGGGCGGTGGAGTCGAAATCGGCCCACGGTGAGGTGACCGAAATCGCCACGGGCAGCGGCAGACCCTGATCACGCGCGGTCAGCGCCAGGCGCAGTGCCAGGCCGCCGCCGGCGGAATCCCCTGACAGGATGATCTTTTCGGGTGCGAAGCCCTGATCGAGCAGATAGCGGTACGCGGCGAGCGCGTCGTCGAGGCTCTCATTGGGATGCGCATCGGGCAGTTGCCGGTAGTCGACGGTGAACACCGGCAACTCGCTGATGCTGCCCAGTCGCGCGGTGTGGCGGCGGTAGCTGTTGAGCCCGCCCGCGATGAACGCACCGCCGTGGAAGTAGAGAATGGCCGCATCCCGCTCGATGCGCGGATCGGGAATCGGTGCGGTCCACAGCCATTCGGCCTGGAAATCATCGAAGAACACCGGATGCCGGTGCAGCCCGCGCGGCGCGCCCAGAATGCGGGCGGGCGCCTCCGAGAGCCGGGTGGCCCGGAAGATCAGCTCGGCGGGACCCGGCCCGAAATCGGCCACCCAGGCGCCCGCCCGCAGAAATTGCTGCAGGGTGGTGCGCAGTACGGGATGCGCGATGCGGGTGCCGATCCGGGCCGGTGGGCTGGTTTCGACGATCACGGACGTGACGGATTCCGAGGTCTGCGGCGACGTTGCCACGGGGCTCTCCTTGTCCGCGCCGCGAGGGGCCGAAGCGCTGGAACTGTTCTCAGATAGGTCGATGTGTGGCCGGGGCCATTGATCATCTTGACCTGCCGAGAGCGAATTGTCATGCCCGAGAGGCAAATTCCCTCCGGACCGAGACCTACCTCGCGGATCGGATCAGCGGTCGGTGAGCGCGGATTCGAGCCGTTCGCGCCCCGGCATGAGCAGCCCGAGCGCATCGCCGAGGTCCCGCAGTCGCGCCGAGGTGGTCGAGAGTGTGAGCCCGGCGACGAGGGCGCCGCGGCGGTCGCGGATCGGCACCGTGAGACAGCCGCTGCCGGGCCGCAATTCGTCCACCTGCAGCGCGTAGCCAAGACTGCGGGTCCGCACATCGGACTCGGCCAGAGCGAGGCGGCCGATGGCGGACACAGTCAGATCGCTGGTGATCGCATGCTCGTGTTCGATCGGATAGTCCGGGTCGGCGTCGAGAATGCGGACTCGGGGCCGAGTGGTGCCGGTGCGCAGGTATCCCGCCAGATGCACGCCGCCGCGAATACTCCCGCGCAATTGTTCGAGGACCTCGAGCGCCGCGCTGGGAAGTGGTGCGGGCGTGGCCATTCCGGCCAGTTCGGTCACCTTGCTGCCGAGCGCGAAGCCGCTCAGATCGGGGGTGCGGACCAGATACTCCTGCTGCACCAGCAGATTCAGCAGCCGGTAGGCGGTCGCGCGCGGCATGGCGAGATTGCGGCTGATCTCGCGCGCGCTCACACCCGGTCCGCAGGCGGCCACCTCCTCGAGCACCACCAGGGCGCTCAGGACCGCCTTGGGTTGCCGTCCTCCGATGCCCCCGGGTGCGCTCATTGCGGTTCCCGATCGCCGGGCGCGTTCGCCGCCCCGCCGAGCACCTCGGTACCGATGGGGGTGTCGTGCGTGCCGACCAGGAGTGCCCCGCGCTGCCGGGTGCGCCGGAATGCGGCCAGCCCGAGGAGGACACCGAGCAGGAACAGCCACACACCCGCGGATCGCGGTCCCCGCCATTCGGCGCCCAGGAACACCAGCAGACATCCCGCCAGCCCGAGCGCCGCCGTCAGCGCGACCACTGCGGGGCCGAGCGTGAATTCGCCGATGCGGCGCAGGAAGAACGGCACCGCGAGACATACCAGCGTGTACGCGAGCACATATCCGCCCGCCGAGACCACCAGCAGAATGCCGACCGCCGTCTTACTGGTGACACCCACCGCGAGCAGGACCAGCGGCACCGCGGTGACGATCGGCATGGACACCCCGATCGCGAGATGCGGTGTCCGGAACCTCGGATGCGTGCGACTCATGGCCTCCGGCAGCACCCCGTCGATCCCCATGCTCAGCAGCACCCGGACCAGCGCGGTCGCGGAGGCCAGCGCACAGGCGAAGAACGATGCCGCGACACCGCAATCGAGAATCGGGGAGATCCACCCGACCCCGTAGAACGACGAGAGTGCGTGCACCGGTGCGGAATCCTGGTCGAGGGCCACACCCGCCGCCCGGAATCCGGTGGTCTGCACCGACGTGGCGGCGACCACCAGGATCCCGGTGGCGATCGGTGACCAGATCAGCACCCGGGGCACCGCGGCGAACGGCCGGCGGGCCTCCACCGACAGCGATGCGGCACTCTCGAATCCGACAAATGCGGTGATCGCAATGACCACGCCCGTCACCAGACCGGCGAACGACAGGTGCTGCGGCGCCAGCAGATCCCGCGCGATCGGCCGCCGCCCCTGCCCGAGGAACAGCACCACCACCAGCCCGACGAGCACGGCCACCGCGACCGATTCCACCAGCAGACTCAGGCGCGCGGACACCCGCACTCCGCGCAGCATCACCACCGCGCACGCCGTACCGCAGCCGAGCACGCACAGCACGGGAACCAGGACGCCGGTGCCGAAACCCAGGGCCGCCAGCAGATTCGACAGCTGCAATCCGATATTCGCCAGGGAGTACATGGCGATGAACGCGTACCCCAGGATCATGCCGACACCGCACAGGAATGCCGCCGTGGCGCCGAGCCCCTTCGCGGTGAAGGTGTACAGCGATCCGGCGGTGGCCACCCGCTTGGTGAATTGATTGATCGCCGCCGCCACCGGCAGGGTCAGGCCCGCGCCCAGCACCGCCGCCCACAGCGCCCCGTCACCGCTGGCGGTCACCAGCATGGCCGGAATCGTGGCCGCCGCCGCACAGGGTGCGATGGCCGAGACCGATTGCGCCAGCAGGCCGGGAAAACCGAGGCTGCGGCGGCGCAGCCCGGACATGGGCGAGGTATCGCGCACCCCGGTGACCGGGGGCGGATCGGCGATCGCCTGATCGAGTGCGCTGCCGCGTGGGTTCATACGCTCGGAACGTACGAACGTGGTGTGTCGCAGATGTTTCCGGAATGTCAGCGCTACGTGTTGGCAAACGAGACGCCCGCCACCGGTGCGGTCTCAAACGCGGCGGCGATGACCGTTACTGCCGGGTCACGGTCCGGAAAAGGTGTGCGCCAACAGTATTGAGGGTTCCAGTTTCCGCTTCTCGGAGGTGCCCCCGTGACCCCCATATCCCCGCCCGGCGCGAGCGCGTCCGCACCGCCCGCCGGGCTGCACGGCTCGCTCGGGACCGGCGCCATCATCTTCATGGTGGTGGCCGCCGCCGCACCGCTGACCGTGATCGGCGGTAGTGCGCCCATCGCCATGCTGATCGGCGACGGGGCCGGGTTCCCGTCCATGTTCGTCGTGGCCGCCGTGGTGCTGCTGCTGTTCTCGGTCGGACTCAGCGCCATGAGCCGCCATGTTCCCAAGGCCGGCGCCTTCTTCACCTATATCGGCTACGGACTGGGCCGTCCGGCCGGGCTGGGTGCGGCCTATCTGGCGCTCCTGACGTACACAACGGTTCAGGTCGCGGTCTACGGCTTCCTGGGCGCGGCGCTGCGCCGTTCCGTCATGGATATCCACGGTCCGGATATTCCCTGGTATGTCTACGCCCTCGCCGTGATCGCGATCGTCGGCACACTCGGCTACCGGCATATCGAATTCAGCTCGAAAGTGCTGGGGCCGTTGCTGATCGCGGAAGTCGGGATCGTTCTGCTGCTGGGCGTGGTCATCGTGGCGCGTGGCGGGGCGGCCGGACTGTCGGCGCAGCCGTTCACACCGCACCTGGCGCTGTCCGGCTCTCCGGGACTCGGATTGATGATGGCGCTCGCCGGTTTCATCGGTTTCGAGGCGACGGCCATCTTCCGGGACGAGGCCCGCGATCCGGCCCGCACCATTCCCCGCGCCACCTACGGCGCGGTGATCTCCATCGGCCTGTTCTACACCTTCGGCACCTGGGCGCTGGTGATGGCGTGGGGTCCGGATCGGATCCTGGACGAGGCCGGAAAGGATCCGGGCGGGCTCATCGTCCGCACCGCTTCGGAATATCTCGGCTCGGTAGGTGCTGTCGCGGTGAACGTTCTCTTGCTCACCAGCCTGTTCGCCTGCGTGCTCTCGTTCCACAATGTTGTTGCGCGCTATCAGCATTCGATGGGTACGACGAATGTGCTGCCCGCCGGACTGGCCCGCGTGCACGCCCGCCATGCCTCACCGCATCTGTCCTCGCTGGTGCAGACGGCGACGGCGGCCACGCTGGTGGTGGTGTTCGCGCTCTGCCGCCTCGATCCGGAACTGGAGGTGTTCACGTGGTTCTCGGGTGTCGCGAGCCTCGGGGTGGCGGTGCTGATGGCACTCACCTGCGCCGCGGTGATCGTCTATTTCGCGCGCACCCGCGCCGATACGCGGATCTGGCACACGCGTATCGCCCCGGCGCTGGGCCTGGTCGGCCTCGCGCTGACCGCCTGGCTGATCGCGGTCAATTTCCCGACCCTGATCGGCGGCTCGACCACCCTGGCCGCGGTCCTGCTGCTGATCACCGCCGCTTTCCCGCTCGCCGGAATCGCGCAGGCGTACGCGCTGCGCCGCGCCAATCGGATCGTCTACGACGGCATCGTCGACGCGATCGCCGCCTGACCGTCCCCCGGAATTGCTGTCCTTCTCAACAGGAGTTGCCCCATGTCCACTGTCGAATCCCTCTCGGCCGCAGCCGATATCGAGGCGCGTGTGCTGGAGAGTCTGTCCGCCGCCGAGATCGGCGCCGCGCGTGAGATCCTCGCCAGGGCCGAATTGATCGGTCCCACCTGCCGGTTCGTCTACGTCGGGCTGGACGAGCCCGATAAGGCACAGGTGCTCGCACACGAGAACGGCGGGCCCGCGCCCGCACGGCTGGTGCGAATTCTCCTGCTGGACATCGCGACCGGCGCGTCCCGGGATGTGCTGGTATCGCTCACCGCCGGGGAAGTCCACTCGGACACCGAGATCGACACCGCCTGCGGTCAGGTGCCGATTCTGGAGGAGGAGTTCGCCGCGGTCGGCGTGGTGCTCGCCGCGAACGAAACCTGGTGCGCGGCACTGCGCACACGCGGTGTCGATCCGGCGATGACCGTCTGCGTCCCACTGTCGGCCGGGCACTACGACATTCCGAATGAAGAGGGGCGGCGCATTATTCGCGTCTTCGCCTTCCGGCAGGATCACCCGCAGGATCATCCGTGGGCGCATCCGGTCGACGGGCTGTGCGCCTACGTCGACATCATCAGCCGCGAACTCGTCGATCTCATCGACCACCGGACCTTCGAGGTGCCCGAGGAGCACGGGAACTTCCAGGATCCGGCGCTGGCCCTGCCCGGCTACGAGGGTCTCAAGCCCATCGAGATCACCCAGCCCGAAGGCCCCAGCTTCACCGTCGACGGTGATGTCGTCGAATGGGCGAACTGGCGGCTGCGTCTCGGTTTCGACGCACGCGAGGGACTGATTCTGCGCCAGTTGGCCTTTCGTGACGGTGCGCGCTACCGGCCGGTCCTGTACCGGGCCTCGATCGCGGAAATGGTGGTGCCCTACGCCGATCCGTCGCCGAGCCGGTTCTGGCAGAACTACTTCGACACCGGCGAATACCTGTTCGGGCGCTTCACCAATTCACTGCGGCTGGGCTGCGACTGCCTGGGCGAAATCCATTACTTCGACGCCACTCTCAGCGATGAGCTCGGGATGCCGCGCACCATCGAGAACGCGATCTGCCTGCACGAGGAGGACTACGGCACGCTCTGGAAGCACACCGATCTGTTCACCGGGGTGAGCGAGGTGCGCCGGCAGCGCCGGCTGGTGATCAGCTTCTTCACCACCGTCGGCAATTACGACTACGGCTTCTACTGGTACCTCTACCTCGACGGCACCATCGAATGCGAGGCCAAACTGACCGGCGTCGCGTTCAGTGCGGCCTATCCGCCGGAGGGTTCGCCGTATCAGAACGAGGTCGCGCCGGGCCTGGGGCTGCCTTATCACCAGCACCTGTTCAGTGCGCGACTGGATATGACGGTCGACGGGCTCGCCAATGCGGTCGACGAGGTCGAGGTGGGCCGGGTGCCGGTCGGCCCGGGTAATCCGTACGGAAACGCGTTCACCGCCAAGACGACTCGGCTCACCAGTGAATCCGAAGGCGCGCGGGACGCCGATGCCTCGGTCGGGCGGGTGTGGCATGTGGTCAATACCGAGCAGACCAATCGTATGGGTCAGCCGACCGGGTACGTCCTGCACGCGCAGCAGACACCGACGCTGCTGGCCGATCCGTCCTCCTCCATCGCGGCCCGCGCCGCCTTCACCACCCGTCAGCTGTGGGTGACCCGGTACGCGCCCGGGGAGCGGTATCCCGCAGGAGATCTGGTGAACCAGCACGCCGGAGGTGACGGGCTGCCCGCCTACATGGCGGCGAATCGGCCGATCGAGGGGGAGGACATCGTGCTGTGGCACACCTTCGGCCTCACCCATTTCCCGCGGCCGGAGGACTGGCCGGTCATGCCCGTGGACTATGTGGGATTCACGCTGAAGCCCTACGGCTTCTTCGACCGCAATCCCGTCATGGGCGTGCCCGCGACCACGCAGTCGCACTGCTGCCACCCGGAGCCGCAGTGACCGCGAATGTGCATGCGCTGCAACGTTCGGCCCGAGGGGTGGGGCGTTGCGGCGCGATCCTCGCGGCCGGTTCGGCGCTCCTGCACGCGGCGGGACTGTCGCAGGGCTGCGCACCCACGCCGCTCACCGTGCTCATGAATCTCATGATCCTGGCGTGCCTGGCCTGCGCCTGGCATCTGTGGACCCGTCCGACCCCGCGGGCGTGGGCGGTCACCGGTGTGATGAGTGCAGTGATGGTCATTGTGCACACAGTGCTGATGCGCGGATCCATGCACCACGGCTCAATGATGCTGGGCCCGGCGACGTTCGGGGCGGTGCTGGAAATCGCGCTGTCGATCGCGGTCATCCAGCACGAGGCCGGTGTTCGCCGTCGTGCTGGAAGGATTTCGATTCCAGCCGCCGCGCCGTCCGCGCTGCCATGAGCGTGGAGATGCCGGACGGGTGCAGCGGGTCGTAGCCGGTCAGGTCCGCGATGCGCGTCAGCCGGTAGGTGACCGTATTGCGGTGGATGAAAAGTGTTCGGGCGACGGCATTGTGGTTGAACTGATTGTCGATGAAGGCATCGAGGGTCTGGCCCAGCATGGGCTGATCATCGAGCGGATCGAGCAGCGCCGCCAGCGTGCGCCGGGTGGAACCGGTGGTGGCGATGGCGAATTCGAACATCATGTCCTGCTGACGGCACACGATGTCCGGGAGTTGCAGACAGCGCGCCACCTCGGCCACGATCTGGGCCTCGGCGTACGCGGCGGGAATCGCCGCGTGTGCCGGGGCCGGGGCCACACCGATCCAGAACTGCGGATGCGGCCGAATATCGCGCAGCGCCAGCGCATCCACCAGCAAGTGCTCCGGCTCTCCGCTGTCCGCCGGCATCGGGACCAGGGCGGTCCAGCCCCCGCTGTCGCGGTGCAGCAGGGTGCCGGGCAGATGTGCGATGCGGCTGCGCAGCCGGGTCAGGGTGCCCGGGGTGGGTTCGCCGAGCCGGACCACCGCAATGAGAAATGCCGGGGCGAGCGGTGATTCGGGATCCACCGCCCAGCCGCCGGGTTCGCGGCCGGACAGCAGGGCATCGGCGACCTCGTGCTGGCGTTCGAGAATGTCCCAGCGCGGCTGGCGGGCGTCCTCGACCAGTGCGGTCGCAATGCGCGCCATGATCAGGCCCATGTACTCGGTGAGCCGCAGGCCGACCTCGGGGACCACCCGGTACTCGTCGCGATCGAGCAGCGGTATCAGCTGGGACCAGAAGAACGCGGCGCCGACGCGGTAGTTGGTCAGCACCTCGGTCAGGCCCATACCGTCGTGGACCAGCGTCACCGCCCGGTCGATGAGCGGCTGCGTATCCTCGACGGACGGTTCGACGTGTTCGATGACGTAGCGGAAGAACAGTTCGAGATTGAGCTTCGCGCTCGGTACGAAGTCCGCATCCCGCAGCGAGTGGGGGAGGGTGTTGTAGGGCGCGACCTCACCGCTGAAGTCCCCGGCCAGCGTGCTGGCGCGGGCTCGCAGCAGTTCCAGTGTGGCGGCCGGTTCCGCGAGCAGGACCGGGTCCGCCACGATGCGGTTGTCCACTGCTGCCTCCCCGGATCTCTCGGAACTGTGTGTCCGCACACATTAGGCGATACACGCTGTTACAGATAGCCCCGGGGCATTCTTGGCGTCAGCTGCCGGGGAATCCCGGCGGGAAGGGCTGGAAATCGGCCTTGAACCGGGGCCCGGGCGGCAAGCCGCGCAGTACGGCGCTGATCCACGCGACCGCCGGCGCCCAGCCGACCACCGCATTGGTGAGGTGCTCGGGAATCGGATCGGTGTAGAAACGCATATCCGCGCCGCGATCCCAGTAGGACTGCACGGTCGGAAGCACCGTGGACGGCGGAATCAGCTCGTCCCAGTCGCCGTGCCACCACAGCAGCGGAGTATCCGGAATGTGCTTGCCGAGACTGTTGTCCTCGAGGACCTTCAGCACCTCAGGCGAGGAATTGATCGATTTCCCCGGCAGGAAGTACTCGCTGATCGGGCGGTACACGCCTTCGGCCGCGATGGTGGCATAGCAGCGGTGCTGCATATCCGCGAGCAGTCCCTGGCCTTCGGGGGTCAAGAACTCCTCGGGCTTGAACACGTCCGGATATTCGCGCGCCAGTGAGGCGAAGCCGAGCCACATGGTGAAATTGCTGGTTCCCGTCACGCCCGGCTCGCGGGCGGAGCCGTAATTCGCGATCGCCACCAGGTCGCCGGGTGTGCCGCCGAAGGCCGTCCCGAGCAGCCGCACATCCGGTGCGTAGGTCTCCCGCAATTCGGCCGCGCGAATGGAACCGCTGCCGCCGCCGGAGAATCCGTAGAGCGCGATACCCGAATCGGCGAATCCCAGGGCCGGATCGTTCTTGACCGCCCGCAGGCTGTCGAGCACCATCTTGCCTTCGTCGAAGGTGTTGAAGGTATTGAACTTTCCGTCGAAGTCCGGGACGTTGATCGCGAAACCCTGTGCCAGCCAACCGGCGACCAGCGTCGACTCCTTCATGGTGCCGACCTGCAGCGTATGCGAGGGATTGCACGCCGAATCGGTGGAGTCGATGGCCTCCTGGAAGGACACCACCGGCCGCGCGCCGCCCTGCCACGGAATGCCGGGCACGATCACGGTGGTCGCGGTGACAATGGGATTGTCGTGCACATCGTTGGACCGGAACAGCAGCTGTTTGGTGTACACCGGGAAAGGGATGCCCAGAATGCGGGTCTGGACCTCTCGTGACCGGACGATGTCACCCGGGTTGTAGTCGGCGAGGTTCGGCGGATCGTTGTACCAGTCGTCCTGGTCCGGCGACGGAATCGGCAGCATGTCGTAAATCTGCGGCTCCGAAGGCAATTGCGGGATCTGATTCTGATCCGACGGAAAATTCGGCGGATAGGCGGGCTGCGCCGACACCGCGCCCGTCCCGACCGTCACCAAACATGCGGACGTGGCCACAACCAGCAGCCGCCGCATCCGAGACCTGTTCACCGAGCCTCCAAAACTTCATTGTTTCCACACAGCCGAATCACATACTCCGGCCCATGCGACCTAGCTCACACCACTGCGAACTCGCGCGCAATCGGCGGTACGCCGAGCATTGACCACTGCTTTTGTGCATTTGCACGGGTGGTCGTCGGCCTTGCGCACGCGGAATCAACGCGCGCGGAACGCGTTGATCAGGTATGTGACCCCCGCATCGCAGGCGACCCGCTTCTCGATCCTCGACCGATCGCGCACCCGCCGGGGCCAGTCGCATCCGGCGGCGCTGCGCGAAACCGTCGAATTCGCGCGGCTCGCGGAAAGCTGGGGATACCACCGGTTCTGGGTGTCCGAACACCACAGTGTGCCCGGCGTCGCGGGTTCCGCGCCCACCGTGCTGGCGGCCGCCATTGCCGCAGCCACCGATCGCATTCGGGTCGGCACCGGCGGTGTCATGCTGCCCAATCACCAACCGCTCGTGGTGGCAGAACAATTCGGCACGCTCGAATCGCTGTATCCCGGCCGCATCGATATGGGGCTGGGCCGGTCGGTCGGATTCACCGACGGTGTGCGCCGCGCACTCGGTCACGGCCGGGACGATGCCGAGGATTTCGACGCCCAGTTGACCGAACTGCTCGACTACTTCACCCGCGGCCGGAACGGCGTGCACGCCTGGCCCGCCGAAGGTCTGCGCGTTCCGGCGTATCTGCTCGCCACCGGTTCCGGCGCCGAACGCGCCGCCCGCTTCGGGCTGCCCCTGGTCATCGCCGCGGTCTCCGGTGAGGAGGCGATGGTCGAGGCAATCGCGAACTACCGCAATAGTTTCCGTGCCACCGAATGGGGTGCGGCGCCGTATGTGATCGTCTCCGCCTCGGTGGTCATCGCCGATACGATCGACGCCGCCCACCGCCTGCTGCTCCCCGAAGCGTGGTCCGCCGCCTACTCCCGCACCCGGGGCGAATTCCCGCCGCTGCTGTCACCGGAGGACATCGAGCGCGAACCCATGACCGACCGCCAGCGCCGCATTGTCGAAGAATCCCTGCGTGGCCATATCCACGGTCCGGAATCGACAGTCATCCCCGCCCTGGATCGTC
Organism: Nocardia sp. NBC_01327; assembly: GCF_035958815.1. Classification (NCBI taxonomy): domain Bacteria; kingdom Bacillati; phylum Actinomycetota; class Actinomycetes; order Mycobacteriales; family Nocardiaceae; genus Nocardia; species Nocardia sp. NBC_01327. The sequence continues at coordinate 4,480,969 of NZ_CP108383.1, forward strand.
TGATCGCGCACACCGATGCCGAGGAAATCCTCGTGCACACCAGTACCTACGACCGCGAGGCCCGCTTGAATTCACATCGTCGGCTCGCCGAAGCGGTGTGGGCGCGGCCCTCGGTGACCGTTTAGGCCCTCGGTGACCGTTTAGACGATGGAGCTGAGCAGGCCCGGGAAACGTGTTTCGAGATCACCGCGCCGCAGCGTTGCCATGCGGGAATTGCCGCGGTCGACCTGACGGATGAGGCCGGCTTCGCGAAGCACTTTGAAATGGTGGCTGCGGGTCGATTTCGAGACCGGGAGGCCGAAGGACGTGCAGTGGCGTTCGACGCCGTCGGGTTCGGCGAGCAGATCGCGCACGACTTTCAGCCGCAGCGGATCGGCGAGAGCGGCGAAGACGTCGACGAGTTCGATCTCGTCGACCTCGGGGTGACCTTCGTGATCGGGCACAAATCCAGTTTACCAGTGGTTCGTCTTTCATCGAACCAGGCGGCGAGTGTGACCTGCTCTTGCTCCGGTTGCCGTGGGTCGGATGGTCTGTTTTACTTCAGTCGGACTCCCTTTCTTGGGACAGCACGGCGACCCTGATCGCTGTGCCCATCGTCCGGTGCAGGATTGCTCCTTCTCGGAGAACCCTTATGCCCGGCGCAGCGATGCGGCACAGCCTCTATTGCCGTCCATGCATCCGTCACCGCGTCCGGCATGACGAATTCTCCTGCACCCGTTCGGTCCAGCGACGTTGAGGAGATACGTGTGACCACATTTGTGGAACCCAGACTGTCCTATCGCACTTCGATACCCCGCGAAGACGTACACCGCGCCGCCATCTGTGAAGTGTTCCTCACCGATATCGTGTGCGATCGCTATCCGAAATTCCGTCTGGGAGCGCAGCTTCCGCGGGTGCACAGCTATTACAGCGACCACGATTGCGTCGAACAGCGGTACGATCCGCTGCTACTGCTCGAAACGTTCCGGCAGGCATCGATTCTCATTGCGCACCGGTATGTCCAGGCGCCGCCGGATTCCGCCTTCATCTTCAATATCGGTGCACTCCGCATTGTTTCGCTGGATGCGCTGGCCATCGGACCGCGCCCCGCCGACGGTGTCCTCGATGCCGAGATCGTCGAGGAGAAGACCCGCGACGGCATCATTGTCGGCATCACGCTGAAAATGACGCTCTCGCTGGACAATCGGCCCGCGGCCGAGATGGATATGGTGATCCAGTGGATGCCGCGGGCGGCCTGGGCGCGGCTGCGCGCCAAAGGGCGGGCCTCGCTGGCGCTCGAGCCGGTGCGGGCCCACGGGCTCGACACACGCATCGACCCCCGGGAAGTCGCGCGGCGCCTGACCGGCAATGTGCTCGTCGCGGGGTTCGAGGTGCACGACAATGCGATCTCGACACGGATTCTCGTGGACGAGGATCACCCCGCGCTGTTCGACCACCCGCTCGATCATGTCCCCGGTGTGCTGGTTTTCGAAGCGGTCCGGCAGTCCGCGCTGGTCGCCGCGCACGAACTGTTCGGGCTCTCACCACATCGAATAGTGCTGGTCGAGTGCTCTGTTCAATTCGTCAGCATCGGCGAGCTCGAACTGCCGGTGGATTGCGAGGTCACGACCGAGAGCACCGAATGCGGTAATCAGCTCGCCTTCGCCGCGTCACTGCATCAGGAGGGGCGGGTGATCGCCTCCGCGACCATTCTGCTGCAGCGGATCGGCACGTCACCGCGGGTGCGCGCCATTCGGATCCCGGCATGAACGCCGTAGCGCCCCGGGCGATCTGGTTCGATTTCGGGGGAGTGCTCTCGCCGCCGCTGTCCGATCTCTTCGACGCGTACGAGCAGAAGACCGGAATCACGCCGCGTGCGCTGCGGGCCGCGATGGACGCGGTGGGCGCCGATCTCGGCGCGCATCCACTCGCACCGATCGAACTCGCCGCGATCACCGAGTACGAGTGGGGATCGCGCTTGCGCACCCATCTCGCGGCCGCGAATCCCGCCCTGGATCTGTCCCGTGCCGAGCTGGAAATGTTCGGCGGCCAATGGTTCTCGAATATTCACTGCAATTCCCTCATGGCCTCGACGGTCCGGGCGATGCGCGCCCAGGGACATCTGGTAGGCGTGCTGTCCAACAATGTCGTGGAGTGGGAACCGCATTGGCATCGGATGATCGAGCCGGCGGGGGAGCTCGACGCCCTGATCGATTCGTGCTTCGTCGGTGTGCGCAAGCCGGATCCGCGGATCTTCCGCATTGCCGAGGAAGCGCTCGGCGTCGCGCCGTCCGACTGCCTGCTCATCGACGACCTGGCCGAGAACTGCGCGGCCGCCGAGGAATCGGGCTGGCAGGCCATCCGATTCACCTCCAACGACCAGACCCTGCGTGAGCTGTCGTACCGCACCGGAACCTACAGCGTCGTCTGACGACCGTCTCGAAGGAGAACGCTCATGACCCTCGCCGAGCTGCCGATCTTCGCATCGGCTCCCGTTCTACTGACCGACATTCCGAATCTCGACCCACCGCCCGCGTACACACCGATCGCGGAATCGAGTAGGGGATCGTTACCGCAGATCGTGCTGCCCAGTGGTCACACCGCTGTGCATGTGACCCGGTATCGGGACGTTCTCGCGGTGCTGGCCGACCCGACATTCAGTCGCGCCGTCACCAATACCGATGACGGTGCGAGTTTCCTGCCCACCACCATGCCGCCGGAGCTGCCGCTCAATCTGGATGTACCCGACCACGCGCGCATGAAGGGGTACGTCACTTCCGATTACAGTGCGCGCAGTGTGGCTGCGCTCGAATCGGCCGCGACCGGGATATTGGATGACGCACTGTCGAATTTGCGGCGCTCGGAGCAGCCCGATCTCTTCGGCACCGTGCTGAACCGGATCCCGGTCGAGGTCAATATGGCATTCCTCGGGTTGCCGATCAGCGATATCGACTACTTCCGGCCGTCATCGCGGGTGGTGCAGATGGCGCCCGAATCCGATGTTCCCGGGCTGCTGGAACACTTCTGGCTGGTGTACGACTACCTGACCGATCTGGTCACGGGTAAACGCGAAGTGCTCGAGGGTGGCCTGGTCGCCCGGTTCATCGCCGGACGCGACAGTGTGGAACCGCGCCTGTCCGATGCCGAGCTGGTCGGACTGCTCATGGGCTCGTTGCTCGGTGCGGATCACAATGTGTTGTCGGTGCTCGCCAAGGCGGTGTACGTGCTGCTGTCGGCGCCGCCGCTGTGGAAGTGGGCCGTGCAGAACCCGGATCGCACACCGGAATTGGTCGAAGAGCTGCTGCGCGTGCTGCCGCTGGGCACCATCTCGACCTTCCCGCGGGTGGCGACTCGTGATCTGCCCGTGGGTGACGGCGTCATCTATGAGGGGGACGTCGTCTACGCGGATGCCTTCGCCGCCAATCGTGATCCGAGCGAGTACCCGGATCCGCACCGCATCGACCCGGAGCGAAAAGGGCCGCGGCACTTGCAATTCGGTTACGGCATGCACCACTGCATGGGCGCCTCGCTTGCCCGCATGGAGCTCACCGTTGTCATTCGCCGGCTGACAAGTGAGTATCCGGGACTGCGACTGGCCGCGGATTCCGAATCGCTGCCGTGGGATTCGGGCGTACTGCTGCGGCGGCCGACACTACTGCCGGTGCGCTGGTGACGAGACAGGAGCGGCGGACAATGGCGTCCGCGGTTCCTGTGCCGCACCGAATGTTTCGCTCAGGCTGTCCCGCAGGTCTGCGCTGAGATCGGCCGAGGACCATACGACGAAACCGTCCGGGCGCAGCAGCACATCGTATGGCAGCGTGGGATACAGGACCGGGACGAGGTCTACCCGGTCGTGCCACGGGCCCAGTTCGGCGTGGAGTTCTTCTTCGCGACCGGCCGCGACCAGCAGGACCGCCTGTGTGCGCTCCGCCAGCAGTTCGATGATCGAGGTGATGCCTGTGGTCGTCGTGAGCTGGCGATTGGTCAGGAACGAACCGACAGCGGGGTTCTCGATCGGCCTCGGCACGCCGTCCACCTGTGCGCTGATCTCATTGCCCAGGGCGCGGCTGCGTGCGGAATCGCCGAAGAGATCGATGATTTCGGCACGCAGGGCATCACCCTCGGGGCCGGACCGCATTCGGTCGGCCTGATCGGCGACATTCGCGATCACCCGCTCGGCGGCCGGGCGGCGTTCTGCCGAGAACGCGTCGAGCAGTGTGGACGGTGCACCGAACCGCGTGATCAGCCCGAGCCGCCAGCCGAGCTGTACGGCATCGGCGATGCCGAGATTCAGCCCCTGCCCGCCGAGCGGGAAATGCACGTGCGCGGCATCGCCGATCACCAGTACCCGCCCGTGCCGGTAGCTGTCGGCCAGGCGGGAGAAATCGCTGAAGCGGGACAGATGGGTGACGCCGTGCATCGGAACATGATGTCCGACAATGTGTTCCACGCTCTGCTGCAATTCCGCCGGAGTCAGCGGGCGGCGGTGATCACGCTCGGGAGCGGACATGTCGAAGGTGATCACCCGGCTGTGCCCGAGCGATCGGTTGATCACCGTCCAGCCGCGCGGTGTGCGCACCCAGCCGTCCACCACCTGCGCCTGATTGTCCAAGCGCGCCAGGCCGAGCAGCGCCGCGGCGGTGGGCGGTACTTCGGTGACCGCAAATCCCGCACTGCGCCGCACCGTGCTGCGTGCACCGTCGGCGCCGACCACCCAGTCGGCCGAGACCGTCTCGTCGATTCCGGCACGCCGGTAACGGATGTCGACCCCGTCGCCGGAGTCGACTACGCCGGTCACGGTGGCCGGTCGCACCACCTCCACGCCGAGGCGCGGAAGCAGTGCGCTCCAGGAGCTTTCGAGCTGACTCTGGCCGATACCGGCGATCGCGGGGCCCTCGCCGCCCGGAACGGCGATCTCCAAACCGGGCTGTCCCGCGTAGTGGAACACCGTCGACTGCGGGCCGAAGCCCGGATTCGGCACATTGAAATAGCCGCGCCGAGTCAGCAATTGGATGCTCCGGGCGTGAATCGTGCCCGCCTTGGGCACCAGCGTCGTCGTCGGCGCGGCCTCGATCACCAGGACTCGCACACCCCAGCGGCCGAGTTCGGCCGCGAGCAGCGAACCGACCGGGCCCGAACCGACGACCACGACCTCATAGTGCGCGGTGGATGTCATGCCTTACGGCCGCCGCGCAGCAGGAGCGCGATGGCGCCCGACAGTGCGAGAACCACGACCGTCATGGTGATCAGCGTGGTGTGGAATGCACCGTTGTACGCATCCACCACCACCGAATGCACCTGGGCGCGAGCGGGTCCCGCCGAATCGAGAGCCTTGCCGAGATCGCCGGAGGCCGTCTTGGTGACCACGGCGTCGGGATCGGCGACCCCCGCGATACCCGACAGGCCGTCCCGCGCCCGGCTCGCGGCGAGCCCGGACAGAATTGCCGCGTACACCGCGACGGCGATCGCCTCGCTGCCGAGTCGGAGCGTATTCACCACGCCCGCAGCCATTCCCGCCTGTTCCTCCGGTACGAGAGCCAAGGCCTGCCCGTCCACCAGGCCCGCGGACAAGCCCATACCGCAGCCGGCGAGCAGCAGCGGCAGTGCGAGTACGGCGACGAGGGTGTGCGGTCCGGCGAGCAGCAGGCCGAGATCACCCAGGACCAGCGCGGCGAGGCTGAGCCAGATCACCACCAGCGGATTCACTCCCGCACTGACCGCCCGGCTGGCCGCCAGCGGTCCGACAACCACGGGGATCGTCAGCAGGACGATCGTCGCGCCCGCCTTCGCCGAGGAATCACCGGCGACGAACTGCAGATACGTCGGAAAGTAGGTCAGGAGTGTCACGAAGCCGAACGAGGCCGCCACCGGGACCAGGCACAGGGCGAGAAAACGCCGGTGCACAAGCAGTGGCAGATCCAATAGTGGTGTGGCGAGCCGGGATTCGACGACGGTGAACGCACCGAGCAGCACTATGGCGAGGACGAACGCGATGATCACGCTGGGCGAGCCCCAACCCCAGGGCTGGCCCTGCACGATGCCGATCATCGCGGCGAGCAGTCCGAGAACCAGTAGAACACTGCCGGCGATATCGAAACGTCCGGCGACCTTGACCGCCGGGGCGCGCAGGCCGACCGCGGGCGAGAGCGCCAGCACGACCACCAGTACGGCGGCCTGGATCGCGAAGATCACCCGCCAGCCCGCCGAATCGGCAAGTGCGCCAGAGATTGTCGGCCCGAGTGCCACGCCGATACCCGCCGTGGTGCCGAAGAGCGCGAACGCGCGATGGCGGGCAGGACCGTCGAACGAGGAGGACAGGATGGCGGCGCCGCACGAAAAGATCGCCGCACCACCGAGTCCGGCGATGCCGCGGGCGATATCGAGCGTGCCGATGCCGGGGGCCAGTGCGCTCGCGGCGCTGCCGACCGCAAAGGTCGCCGCGCCCAGGGCGAAGAGCCTGCCGCGCCCGAAGCGGTCGGCGAGTGATCCCCAGACCAGCGTGAAGCAGGCGAAGGCCAGATTGAACGCGTTCACCACCCACTGCAGGCCCGCGGTGCCGCCGCCGATATCCGCCGAGATCGCCGGTAGTGCCACCGCGGTGCCGGAGATCGACATGGGCACGACGAAGACCGCCAGCAGGACGGTTCCCAGTACCAGCGATCTCGACGGCGGTGTTTTCGCCCCGGTGTCGGTGTTCGTGGATAGATCAGTGCTCATGTGCGTCCTCCCGCGGAACGAGCGCCAGACGTGCGACCAGAAGGTTCGGCTGTGATCGAACCTAGAGTCGCATGCCTGGAGGTTCGAGACAAGTCGAACCTTTGGCGGCGCACTATTTCGTTCATCACAGTTTTCAAGGACTGCCCCGGTCACGTTCTGGTGCGACGATGCGTACGACGTCGTCGAAGGGGGCCGTGTTGGAAGTACGGGACAGTCGTAACTGGTTATTGATCGAGACGCTCTCCGAGGTGCCGACCGTGATTGCCGAGGGCGATCGTCAGCGGCAATTGCGCCCGCTGGGAAATGTGCTGCGCGGCAAGATATTCGAATCGGTCAGCGAGATTGTCGCGGAGGTGCGCAGCTCTCGTGAACCGCTGGTTCGGGACCTGTCCAGCACCGACGCCGACGCCTGCCCGCTCATCGCGCATCCGATCGCCGCGCCCTGCGGTGAGGTTTTCGGCGTGCACGTCCACCTGGGCGAACCTGATATCGCCGCCCCGCTGCCCCCGCGCGCCGCCGCCTGGGGCTGGCGGACGAATTCCCTCGGCGCGCCGATGCGCACGCCTTTTACCAGCGAATTCCGCGAGCTCTACGGCATTCTCGACGATCGGCCCGAGGACGCCGAATTCGGTCTGGCGGACCTGTATCGGCGGATTCCGCGCATGTCCGACGTCGCCGTCGTCATGAACGGCGTCGATTCCGCCGTGGCCGGGGACGTCCGGTCGGGACATCTGATCGCGCGCCATGACAGCGGCCGTCGCCGGCTCATCCGCTATGTCCGCCGCAGCGTCTCGGGTCCGGACGGTGTGGTGCTGCGCGGTATCGATCACGATGTCACCGCGCCCGGTCAGGAACCGCTGCTCGAGATCGAAACCGCCGACGCCGATATCGCCCACCGGATCGCGCGCAGTTCCGGCTCCTACACGGCCCTCGTCGAAGTGCGTTCGGGCTGGGTGATCCGCTGGATCTCCGAACCGATTCCGGGCCTCACCCCCGAGGCCCGAGGCGGCGCGGCGCCGCTGCTGCCGAATGCCCCGACGCCCTCCGGCGAGGCGACCACGGTCATGGTGGGAAATCCGCTGCGCAGATACTGCGTGCAGGCGCTCGAATGGATCCGTTTCGGCTCCTCACAGGCGACCCTGACAACATTCACCGCGCTCGGCGATTGATGCGGCTCAACTGGTCATGAGGGCCGGAATCGGTAGCGTCCCAGCCCATTCGCGCGCCATATCCTTCGGCCGCACCTCGGTCGAGGAGTCGTGGCGGGCATGCTCGCCGACCTGGGTGGCGCCGCAGGCGATGAGCTTCTCGGCGGCGATCTCCCCGCCCCGGTTGTAGGTGTCACCGTAGATGGTGTCGCCCAGCCCGAACACGGCGAACCGCAGCCCGGTCAGATCCGGTCGCGCCGCATCCAGCAGTGCGAAGAAAGGCTCTGCGCCCGTAGGCAATTCACCATCGCCGTAGGTGGAGCACACCACGATGTGAAAGTCGTCCGCGTCGAGGTCGCCAGGATCGAAGTCGAACATATCGAACACCGACACGTCATAAGCGGACAGTTCCTCCGCAAGCGCCTCCGCGACCATTTCGGCCGTACCCAGCTCAGATCCGAACAGAACGACGACGCGCACGCCCAACTCCCTTCGATGTATGTAAGCCTATCCTAACTTACATGCGCATCGGTGGGGCCGCCGATGACCCTCGAGGGAGTGATCGGCGGATCAGGTCGACGGGATGATGAGTTCGTCGGCTACCCACTGTGCGACCTTGGCGGGGTAGGGCGCGGACAGTCCGAAGACGATGTGCCGGAAGCCGGCGTCGATCGCGGTGGCGATCGCCTCCCTGGTTGTGCTGGGCTGATCGTAGGAGACCGGCAGGTGGATCGATCGGGTGATCGAGGCGGGGTTGCGGCCGATGTCGGTGCAGTAGCGGTCGAGCAGGGCGCTGCGCTCGATGACATCGTCGATATCGCCGCCGGGGATATTCCAGACGTCGGCGTGTTCGGCGACCACGCGGAGCACCGCGGTCGAGCGGCCGCCGATGACGATCGGCGGGTGCGGGCGCTGCACGGGTTTGGGATTGCCGAATGCTCCGGTGAGGTGGATGTGCGCGCCGTCGAAATCGAAGGGTTCGGGCTCGGTCCACAGCCGCCGGATGACGGTGCACGCTTCGGCCAGACTTTCCACCGCATGTTTCGCGTCGTGATACGGCAGGCCGTGCGCGTCGTATTCGCGCCGCGAGAGCGGATGACTGGGCCGTGAGCCCGCGCCGATGCCGAAGTCGAGCCGCCCGCCGGAGACGATGTCGACGGTGGTGGCGATCTTGGCCAGCATCGCCGGCGGCCGGAATCGGTTGCTGGTCACCAGAAGTCCGATGCGCAGTCGGCCGGTTTGTGCGGCCAGCGCGGACAGCAGTGTCCAGCCTTCGAGGATCGGCCCGTCCGGGTCGCCGCCGATCGGCATGAGGTGATCGAAGAGCCATGCGTGCTCGATCTCGGGGATGGCGTCCGCCTCGCGCCAGACCCGCGCGATGTCCTGGTAGTCGACTTGCATGGGGGCGGTGAGGATTCCGAAACTGATGTGGGACATGGGAGTCGATCCTCTTCAGCGGCGGCGCAGGGCCGGGTCGAGCAGGGCGGGCGGGGTGTCGGACTTCTCGTCGGCGGCGAGATCGACGCCGGGGGCGACAATGGCATCGATCGCGTCGAGCACCTCGGCGGACAGCACGGTGTCCGCGGCGGCGAGCTGAGAATGCAGGTGGTCCATGGTGCGCGGGCCGATGATCGCGCTGGTCACGGCCGGGTGCGCGGTGACGAATCCGAGCGCGAGCTGGATCATGGTCAGCCCGGCCTCCGCGGCGACAGCGGCGAGCTTTTCGACGGCGTCGAGTTTGGCCCGATTGGCGGGGATGGCGGTGTCGAAGCGCTGCGGCATGAATGCCGCACGGCTGGTGGTGATTTCGCGACCTTCGCGGATCGCGCCCGACAGCCAGCCCGAGGCCAGCGGACTCCACACCAGTACGCCGAGCCCGTACTCCTCGGTCACGGGCAGGACGTGAGTTTCGATGCCGCGCTGCAGAATCGAGTAGCCGGGCTGCTCGGTGACATAGCGGCTGAGATGGTGCTCGCGGGCGGCCCACTGCGCCTGCACGATTCGGTACGCGGGGAAGGTCGAGGAGCCGAAGTAGCGAATCTTGCCCGCGCGCTGCAGATCCGTCAGTGCCGAGAGGGTTTCCTCATCGCTGGTGGCCGGGTCCCACCGATGGATCTGATAGAGATCCACATGGTCGACGCCCAGGCGCCGCAGGCTGTTGTCCAGCTCGGTGATCAGCCAGCGGCGCGAACTGCCCCGATGATTGCGCTCGTCGCTCATCGGCAGGTAGGCCTTGGTCGCCAGCACCAGATCGTCGCGGCGGCCGGCGATGGCCTTGCCGACCATCTCCTCCGACTCGCCCCGGCTGTACGCGTCGGCAGTGTCGATGAGGTTGATCCCCGCCGCGAGCGCGCCGTCGACAATGGCCGTTGCCTCGTCCTGGGTGGTGCGCCCGATGCTGCCGAAGTTCATCGCGCCGAGCGCGAGTGTGCTGACCTGCACACCGGTGCGGCCCAAGGTGCGGTACTGCATGGCGGTCCTCCTGTGGCAAACTGGGTAAACGGAACGCTGTTCCGATAACCAACATACGGAACGTTGTTCCGTTTGCCAAGGGAAGTGATGGAGGTGGCGGCGCAGTGGCCGAAATCGACAGCGGATCAGGGCTGGAAGTACCGCGGAAGCGGGCCGATGCGCGGCGTAATGCGGAGACGCTGCTGGACGCGGCGGCCGCGGCATTTGTCGCCTCCGGCGTCGATGTGCCCGTGCGCGATATCGCCGCCCGGGCCGGTGTCGGGGTGGGCACTATCTACCGCCACTTTCCGACGCGTGCGGATCTGATCGTCGCGGTCTACCGGCACCAGGTCGAGGCCTGCGCCGAGGCGGGTCCGATTCTCTTGGCGGACAATACTTCTCCGCATGCCGCGCTGGCGGCATGGATCAATCTCTTCGTCGACTTCCTGGTCACCAAGCACGGCCTCGCCGGCGCCCTGCAGTCCGGCGATGCCGCCTTCGCGAGCCTGCACGCGTACTTCCTCGACCGCCTCGTCCCCGTATGCGCCCAATTGCTCGAGGCCGCAGGTGCGGCGGGGGAGATTCGTCGCGATATCGAAGCCGTCGAACTCATGCGCGGTGTCGGAAACCTCTGCATCGGCGCGGAGAACAACGCCCATTACAACGCCCGCCGCATGGTCGGACTTCTCGTTGCGGGACTGCGCAGTCGGTGAGCCGGGTGAAAACTCCCGGCAACTCAAAAGCTCCGCACCGAAAACGGTGCGGAGCTTCTATCAAGTCGCGCTGAATCAGATGGCGCGGACGTCCTGGGCCTGCGGGCCCTTCTGGCCCTGCTCTACCGTGAACTCGACACGCTGACCCTCGTCGAGGGATTTGAAACCCGAGCCGCTGACGGCCGAGTAATGCACGAAGACGTCGGGGCCGCCTCCGTCTTGAGCGATAAAGCCGAAGCCTTTTTCACCGTTGAACCACTTCACACTGCCTTGAGCCATGCTGTTTACAACTTCTTCTCTGTAGTGAGCCGAGCAAATTTCTTGGTAATGCGCCCGTTCTCAACAGGCAACTATGCCACGTTCGCCGTCGCCGCGCCGAGACTGTGGGCCAACCGACACTGCCGCCGGGTCGGCTCGCGGCCGGGATTCGGGATCGGAACCACGGAATATACTGGGCCCGTGTACATTCCGTGTTCAGTCTTCCGGCGAAGCCCTTTGGAACGCGCCGACGAACGCCTAGCGTAGGTCAGGTGCGTCACCCGCGCGGTCGGTTCCGAACGGACCTGCTCGAGCGCGGCCTCGATGCCGTCGTTGACGAGGTGGAAGGTGACACTCGGATCGATCAGGAATCGAGAAGCTGTGCGTGGGGTCGCGGCCATAGCGTGTGCGGTGACGGAGTTCGAAACTGTGCAAAGGAGTTTTCCGATGGCAAAGACACTGGACGCGATCCTGTACCCGGTGAGCGATATCGCGGCGGCGAAGGCTCAGTTCACGGCGTTGCTCGGTGTCGAGCCCGCTATGGATCAGCCGTACTACGTGCACTTCGAGACGCCGGAGGGGCTGGCCGTGGGTTTGGTGCCGAACGGGCAGCAGCGGGGGATGACCGGGCCCACGCCGTTCTGGACGGTCGAGGACATCAACGGTCAGGTCAAGGCGCTGGTCGCGGCCGGCGGAACTGTCGCGGAAGAGGTTCATGACGTCGGTGGCGGCAAGCTGGTCGCGATCGTCAACGATGCCCAGGGCAATGTGATCGGGCTCGCCGGAGCCTGAGGGTCTGCGGGCAGTGCGGTTCACCACGTCGTTTCGAACCGCACTGCCGCGACGGGGATTTCAGCGGGGAATGCGGACCGGTAGTGATTGCGGGCCGCGCATCGATACCGATTCGCGGTACGGGGGAGTCGGGTCGAGGAGGGTGAAATCCGGTGTGCGGCGCATGAGTTCGGTGAACAGGACCTCGGCTTGGAGCCTGGCCAGGGGAGCGCCGATGCAGAAGTGGGGGCCGTGGCTGAAGGCCAGGTGGCGTGATGTTTGTCGGCCCGGCGCGAATCGTGTGATGTCGAGTGAGTCGGGATCGGTGAATGCCGCCGGGTCGCGGTGCGCCGAACCGGCCAGCAGGATGAATCCTGTTCCCCGGGGCAGGGTTTGGTCGGCGAGCTCGAGGTCCTGCATGGCGACGCGGGTCGGGAACGGGACGGGGGTGTCGAAGCGGAGGAACTCTTCCACGGCGAACCGGCTCGAATCCGGGTCGGCACGCAGGATTTCGCGCTGTTTCGGGTTGTGCGCCAGCGCGAGTAGTCCGGTGGCGATCAGGTTCATCGTGGTTTCGTGGCCCGCGATGAGCAGGAGCACGGCGATATCGACGAGTTCCTTTATCTCCAAGGGTGTTTCCGTCACCAGGGTCGAGAGCAGGTCCGTACCGGGGTCGGCATGCCGACGCGCGATGAGGTCGGTGAAGTACTCGGCGAAGGCCAGTACGGCGGTGGCCCGGGCCTGTTTGTCGTTGTCGGACAGCAGCGCATCCGGATCCAGGCCGCGGCTGATCGCCGAGGCCCAGATCCCGAATGTCGCGTGGTCGGACCGGGGAATTCCGAGAATGGTGCAGATCGTGGTCAGCGGCAGCAGGTAGGCGATGTCGGCGACGAAGTCGATCTCGCCCGCGGTCGCCGCGGTGTCGAGCAGTGTGATCGCCGTCTGCGTGATCTGATCCCGCAACCGGTCGATCGCGCGGGAAGTGAAGGCCGGAGCCACCATTGCGCGCAGTCGGGTGTGATCGGGCGGGTCCATCAGCAGAAACGAGCCGGGAAGGTTCCGGGGATCGACGCCGGGGCGGAACGGATTGATCCCGGAGAAGTAGCCGTGCCCGAACGCCGGATCGGCGAAGATCGCGCTGCAATCGGCATAGTGCGGGACCAGATAGATCCCGGGCCGGTACTCGTGCAGCCGGCCCGCCTCTCGCAGGATGCGGTAGGACGGCGACGGATCGGTCCGGAACTCGGGTGCGAACGGGTCGGAGACGACGGTCATCGGGCACTCCGTTCCTGGGAGCTCGCACGCAGTACCCGCAGGACGATCGCGGGAGCGAGCAGTGAGCTCGGCGGGGCGGTCAGATTGGAGGCGCGCATGAAGGCGTGGGCCACCTCGGCGTCGTGATGGGCGGCCAGCGGCATGCGGGAGGTGTAGGGGCTCAGGATCCTGCTGCGCAGGGAGCGCGGTCCTTGGACGCCGGGGAACCGCAGGTCCGCCTGCGTGGACATCTGCCACGCGATATCGATGGGCACGGCGGCGCGCTGATAGAACTGTGCCGGAACGGGATCGGGCAGGCAGGACCGCAGTGCGAGCGCCTGCTGCGCGGCCACCGTCATACCCTGCGCGTACAGCGGGTTGAAACTGCTCATGGCATCGCCCAGCACGAGAAACCCGCGGGGCGCCGCGGCAATCCGGTCGTACCGGCGGCGCAGCGAGCCGCGAAAGCGGTGCGGCACAGGATCGTCCAGCGGTTCGGCCGTCCGCACGATCTCGTGCAGATCGGGCACCGGCAGCGTCGCGGCGAAACGCTCGAACTCCACCGGATCGGTCGGCGGGTGGTCACCGAGCATTCCGCTCAGCGTCACATGCCAGCGGTCGCCCTCCAGCGTGATCGCGGACCCGCCGTGGAAGCCCGGCGTGGTCGAAACCACCGCTGCCAGATCACCATCGAGGTGATCGGGCTTGCGGCGGAACATCCGCGACGTGTAACCGAGGTCGACGTCGATGCGTTCCTCGACGGGGCGCTGATAACCGAGGGCGGCGAGCCAGTCCGCGGCGCGCGAGCCGCGCCCGGTGGCATCCACCACCAGATCGGCCGGTACCTCCTCACCGTCGGCCAGTCGGACGCCGGTGATCGCCCGGCCACCGAGAAGCCCCGCCGCCGTTCGCCGCTGCCACAGCTGCACACCGGGCATGGCCAGCACCCGGGTGAGGATCGCGTCCTCGAGCATCGGACGACTGGCGAGCAGGGCGGTCAACCCGGTATCGGTCGGGTGTACCCGCAATCCCGCTATGTACCAGCGAGATCCGCGCAGTACGTCGGTGGTCGGCGCACCCGCGGCGGCCAGCTCCGCGGTGAGCCCGGGGAACAGCTCCTCCATGATCTGGCGCCCGCGATCCATCAGGCCGTGCACATGCCGCGCCTGCGGCACACCCCGGCGCGGCACCGCACCGTCGAGCCTGTCCCGTTCGATGATGAGCACGCGGTCGAAGGCCTCCGCGAGCACCCGGGCGGAGAACAGCCCGGCGATGCCCGCACCGAGCACCACAGCGGTCATGGGCGTCCCTCGTGGAATCGGACCTTGAGCTCCGCAATCCCGCGAATGAGCACATTGGGCCGATAGGGCGGATTGTCGTCGAGCAGTTCCATCGAGCCGACCCGCGCGAGAATGGCCTCGAGCAGCACTTCCATCTCGAGAGTCGCCAGCGGTGCGCCCAGGCAGTAGTGGTGGCCGAGGCTGAAGGCCAGATGCTTGGTCACCGGGGCGTGCCCGTCGAACCGGGTGATATCGAACGTGTCCGGATCGGTGAACGCCCGGGGATCGCGGTTCGCGCACGCCAGCAGGGTGACCACGCCGTCGCCGGGCTCGAAGACCTGGCCGCCGAGGGTGGTGCGCACCTTCGCGGAGCGGGAATTGAGGTGTGCGGGACCGTCATAGCGCAGCAGTTCGTCGATGGCCGGGCGGAGCAGTTCGGGCCGCGACCGCAGCAGGGCCAGCTGCTCGGGATGGCGCAGGAAGGCGAGCAGGCCGTTGCCGACCAGGTTCACCGTGGTCTCGTGGCCGGCGACGATCAGGAAGATGATGGTGCCGAGCATCTCCTCCTCGGTGAGCCGGTCACCCTGCTCCTCGACCGTGGCCAGCCCGCTGATGAGATCCTCGCCGGGCTCGGCGCGGCGCTCGGCGATGAGCGCGCGCAGATACGCCAGGAACTTCGGAGTCGCCTCGGCGCGAGCGTCTTTGGCCTCCTGCGGCAGTAGATGATCGGGATCCAGACCCCACGAGAGGATCTGCGACCACTCCTGGATGCGGTCGTGATCGACGGCCGGTACGCCGAGGATCTCGCAGATCACGGTCAGCGGCAGCGGGTAGGCGATCCCGGTGATCGCATCGAATTCGTCTGCGGCCAAGGCGATGTCGAGCAATTCCTCGACGATCTCCTCGATCCGCGGCCGGATCGCCATGATCCGGCGGGGGGTGAACGCCTTCGAGACCAGGCCGCGCAGCCGGGTGTGGTCCGGCGGCTCCATCCACATGAACACCGGCGGGAACACTTCCTCCTGGCCGGAGTGCAGGTGCTGGACCTCCTGGTCGTGGCCCCACTCGGAACTGGTGAGCACCGTGGCGATTTCGTCGTATCGGGTGAGCAGGCTCAACCCCAGCGGCGACCGGTGCACCGGACCCAGGTCCTGCAACTGCCGATAGAAGGGGAACGGATTGTGCCGATTCGCCGGGTTGAATATCTGCAGCATCAATTGCACTTCCACCGACAGTTCACCCGGTGCTGGAGTGGGCTGCGTCGGCGTGCTGGACAGGCTCATGGCTGTTCCTTCACAGGAGGGAGCTGATCGCTGTGTGAGCTATCGAGTCCGAGCAAGCATGCGGACACTTCCCGGATTCGCCTGTGATGATTCGTTTTTTGATTCGATCGATGGTTACCGCCCGCATGTGAATCTGCGGAGTCATCGATGCCGCCGGATCGGCGATTGCGGAAATCGCCTGAGCGATAGGAGATTCCGAGAGTGCCGCTGCCCGCCGGTGCGGGGTTGAAGACTGTCGGGCATGGTGGCTGGGTCGCAATGGGGATGACGACGGAGCAGGGCATACGGTCCGGGCAGAAATACTTGTCGCTGGCCGACCTGCTGATTCTGGCGGTCGGTACCTTCACTCTGGGGGTGGACGGCTACGTCGTCTCCGGTTTGCTGCCGGAGGTGTCGGCCGATCTGCACGTATCGGTGAGCACAGCGGGTCAGCTGACCTCGCTGTTCGCCATTGTGTACGCGGTCGGATCGCCGATCATCGCTGCGCTCACGGGCAATTGGGACCGCCGGGTGCTGCTCGCGGGCGGGATGGCGGTGTTCATCGTGGGCATGGTTCTGCAGGCCACCGGATCGAATTTTCCGACGGTGGCCGGTGGGCGCGTGGTGGCGGCGCTGGGTGCGGCGGCGTATCAGTCGAACGCGTTCAGCACGGCCGGACTGCTGAGTGATGATGCGCATCGTGCGCGGTCGCTGGCCGTTGTCGCGGGCGGTGCGTCGCTGGCGCTGGTGGCGGGTCTGCCGTTCGGGATCCTGGTCGGCCAGGCGTGGGGCTGGCGCAGTGCGATGTGGATCCTGGTAGTCCTGGCCGCGATCTCCTGCGTCGCGGTGGCGTTGCTGCCCGCCGCACATGCGCCGAGTCTCGGAGTGCGCGGCCGTCTGCGGGTGCTCACCGATACCCGTGTGCGCGGCATTCTGGTCGGTACGACGACAGTGATGGTGCCCGCCTTCCTGATCGTCAGTTATCTGCCGACCGTCCTGCATATCTCCGGCACGCTCGTGGTGGTGGCGATGTTCGGTTTCGGATGCGGGCAGGTGCTCGGCACCGCGGCGGTTCCGCGCTTGATCCGGTGGCGGGGTTCGCCCTTCGTGCTTGTGCTGGGTGCCTGCGCTGTCACCGTTTTCGCGGTGATATTGGCGCTGACGCGTACGAGCGAATTCGGTGCGGTGGTCTCGATGCTCGGTCTCGGCGCGGGCGCGGGGATCGCGATCGTGCCTCAGCAACACCGCTTGTTCGCCCTCGTCCCCGCGTTCGCACCGATTGCCATGGGCCTGAACGGATCTGCGATCTACTGTGCCGCGGCGATCGGCGCCGCGCTCGGCGGCGGCGTCCTGGCCGTCGGCGGGGCATGGGCCCTCGCTCCGGCTGCGGCCCTCCTCGGCGTGATCGCCATAACGGCGGCCGCCGTCCTCCGCCCCGAGAGCCACAGCGAGCGGAAAGCCGAGGCGGCCGCGCAGCGCGGGGTGTAGACGGAATTGGCCGGGTGCTCATCTGCGCGCCACCTGGCGGTGGCAGCGTGGTCGAGTGCGAATAGCGACAGTCTCTGGGCCCGCAAGCTCGCGGTCGATTCGTTCGTTTCATCGGTTGTGTGAACGCGTCGTCGAGCGGCTGCCGTTCGGGCTCGATCGTGCCGTGGCCCCGACATTCGTGGGCTACCTACTGGTCAGCGGGTGTACGTTCACCGCTGACCTGCTCATACTCACCGCCCTGCACGGCTGGCTGGGTGTGCCGCTCCCGATCGCGGTCACTGCCGCCTATATCGCCGCATTCGCGCTGAGCTACCTGCTCAATCGGACCTTGAACTTTGCCTCGCACGCTGCCGTGGGCCCTCAGATCGCCATCTACATCGCGGTGGTCGCGGTGAACTATCTGGTCTTCATACTCGGCGTGACCAGCGGTCTGGCGGGACTCGGTCTCGAGTACCACCTCGCGCGGATTCTCGGCGGGCTCGGTGAGGCGCTCTTCATGTATACCTCGATGCGCTGGCTCGTTTTCCGGCGCTGACGCCTAGGGCACCAGGCCGAGACGCGTAGCCAGCCAGGACAATTCGCGATGCAGAGCCGCAGACCATACGTGCCAGTCGTGACCACCGGGGAGTTCGGTGTAATGCGTGTCCATTCCGGCGGCCCGGGTGGTTTGCAGCAGAGTGCGGGCGCCGCTGAGGCCGTCACGATCGTGGTCTCCGACGACGAATGCGCCTGCGCTGCCCGGATATCGGGAGGTCTGGAGCAGACGGGTGGGATTGACTCGCTGGTAATCGTGTTCGTTCCCGGCGAAGGCTTGGTCGATGGTCTCGTATCTGCTGCCGAGCCGCGGTTCGGGGTCGGCGGAGAACGCCAGGAAGGTGGGATAGACGTCGGGGTAGTTGGTGGCCAGCTGCACCGCGCAGGTGCCGCCGTAGGAGAGTCCGCCGATGGCCCAGGCGCTGGCGTGGTCGTCGACGGTGAGGTGGGATCTGATCCAGGCGGGGACGTCCGCGGCGAGGTAGGTGGCGGCGTTGGCGAGGCGGGAGTCCAGGCAGAGCGGGTTCGCGAACGGGCCACCGGTCCCGTCGGCGACCACGGTGATCGGGGCGAGGCCGCCGTGCGTGGCAGCGAACGAGTCCATGGTGCGAACGAGACCGCCCGCGGTGAGCCAATCCTGCGGTGCGCCAGGTTGACCCGCGAGCAGGACCAGCACCGGCAGCCGAGGCCGTGGTGTGGCGAAATAGGCCGGAGGGAGGTAGATCTCGGCATCACGGGCCGCGAATCCCGAACGTGTGGCAGGGATACGCGCAGAGGTCAGGCGGCCCTGATCCGGCAGCGCCGAGGTCGGCGTCCACGACGCGGACACCGGATGACTGTCCGGTGCCAGCGCTTCGGAGGCGGGTAGGGCGTGAAACGGGATCTTGGTGGAGGTCTCCTCGCCGAGCGCGTCGGCCAGCGTCGGATAGGCGCCGAAGTAGAGATTGATTTCATTGGTATCGGCGGCCATGGCGATCATGGCGGCCACCATGATTCGGATCAGATAGGGCACGCTGCGCTGTCCGGCCGCCAGGGTCGCGATGAGGGCGAGCGCGAACACCGCCAGCGCGACCGCGGTGAAAATCGGCGGGTCGAGCGCGTCGGGGAACAGGCGCCACACTTTCCGCACCAGGTGCACGCCGAGTTCGGTTGCAGCGACCGCGGCAATTGCGCACATGATGATTGCGGGGGCACGTCGATTCCCCTCGTGCCTGCCGGTGTGTAGGAGCAGCCAAGCCAGCGCGGCAACCCCACACCACCGCAGTACGGCAGGAAACGCCCCGGACAGCAGGGCGGCGTGCATCGGAATCACGGCTCACCGTGGACCACGCTGCGAAAGGCCGGACAACCGGAAGTCATGCCCGGCGACAACATCCGGTGAAATGTCGGCCGTGCCGCGCCGGCGGGCCGAGTTTCGCTGGAGATGTAGCCAGGAAGTTTCCGGGCGGGGTGCCCTGGACCCGAGAAGTAGGTATGCCTTACCTTTACGAAGTGAGTTGGGCCGAGGCAGTACCGAATCTCCTGATCTGCTTGCGGGAAGGCCTCGAGGCCGGTCTCGTGGTGACGATCCTGCTGGCAGCCGTGCGCAAGGCGTCGACGGCCGAGCGTCCGCTGTCTGCGACACCGGTCTGGCTCGGGCTGCTCGGGGCGGTGTCGGTGGCGGCCAGTTTCGCTGCCGTGCTGACCTATTCGACCAGCGTGATGTCGAGTTCGGCGCAGGAGACCATCGGCGGCGTGCTGAGCGTGCTGGCGGTCGCACTGGTCACCTGGATGGTGTTCTGGATGCGCCGCACCGCCTCGACCCTGTCGAAACAGCTGCGCGGTGAGGTGACCCGGGCCGCGGCCATCGGGGCGGGCGCGCTGGCGGTCACCGCATTCCTGGCGGTCGGGCGGGAGGGCCTGGAGACCACGCTGTTCGTGTGGACCGCGGTCAGGGCCTCCGGCGCCACCCTCGCGCCCCTGGTCGGCGCGACGATCGGCCTGATCGCCGCGATCGTGCTGTGCTGGCTGCTGTACCGCCAGAGTGTGCGCCTCAACCTGGGTGTGTTCTTCAGCCGAACCGCGCTGCTGCTGATCGTGATTGCCGCGGGCGTGTTGGCCTACGGGCTGGGCGAACTGCAGAACGCGGGCCTGATCCCGGGTGCGCAGTGGATCGCCTTCGACCTGAGCGCCCATATCGACGCCAATTCCTGGTGGGCCTCGCTCATCACCGGCGTCACCGCCCTGCAGCCGAAGATGACCGTGCTGCAGGTGGTGGCCTGGGCGGTCTACCTCGTCGTGGTGCTCACCATGTTCGTCCGCGCGGGCGCCACGGCCCCGCAACCGGCGGACCCGAAGCCCGAACCCGCCGACGAGCACGGGCATGCCGGCGACTGGTTCGAGCGGATCGCGGGCAAGCGTCTGGCGGTGGTGGGCGCGGCCCTGGTGCTGGTACCGGCGCTGGCCGCCGGCCTGGCCATCGCACTGCTGCCCTCGGCGAGTGCAGGCTCCGTCCAGGCGGTCTCGATCAGCTCGAATTCGTGTGCGCCGGAATGGAGTTCGGCTCGTTCGGGCAGCCAGACCTTCTCGGTCAAGAACGGCAGCGGCAAGGCGGGGGAGATCACCCTGGTCGACGCCGATGGCGCGATCGTCGGCGAGATCGAGACGATCGGCGCGGGCACCACGGCCGATATGACCGCGACGCTGAGCCGCGGCAGTTACACCATCAAGTGCGCGATGTCGGGCCAGGCGGTGACGAGTTCGGCCACGCTGCAGGTCAGCGGTACCGCAGATGCGCCGGCGGCGGTGAAACCGGTCAACCCGGACGACCTCACGCCCGCAAACGACGCCTACCAGGCCGCCGCCGCGCAGGCGCTCGGCGGGCTCACCGGAACTCTCGCTGCCCTTCGTAACGACCTGCACGCGAACAATATCGCCGCGGCGCAGGTGAATTGGCTGACCGCCCAGGAACAATGGGAGCGGGTCGGCGCCTCCTACAACAGTTTCGGTGCGGCGGGCACCGCCGTGGACGGCCTGCCCGGTGGGCTCCCCGACGTGGTGAACGATGCCGGCTTCACCGGCCTGCACCGCCTCGAATACGGCCTGTGGCACGGACAGGGCGCCGCGCAGCTGCTGCCGGTCCTGGACAAGCTGGGCGCCGATATCGCCACGGTGCAGCAGAACCTGAGCTCGACCGACCTGGCGGGCGACCCGACCAACCTGTCGATCCGCGCTCACGAGATTCTCGAAGACGCACTGCGCGACCACATTTCGGGCATGGACGATCTGGGTGGCGGCGCCGCCTATCCGCTCACGATGGCCGATATCGATATCACCCGCACCGTGATCAACGGCCTGGGCCCGCTGCTGGATGAGCGGGCGCCGGATCTGCGCGCGACCATCGCCGCGCGCCTGGACACCCTGCAGCGTGCGCTGCTGGCCACGCAGGACGGCGGCAAGTGGCGTCCGCCCGCCCAGACCCCGCATGCCGCACAGCAGTCCGTGAAGGCCGCACTCGGCGGCGCCCTGGAAGTTCTGGCCCGGGTTCCCCGGCTGCTGGAAGTTCCCGTCGCCCACTGATCCTCGACACGTAAGGCTTGCCTCCGATGAACCTCAGCCGACGCAGATTCCTCTCCGGTGCCGCCGCCGGTGCGGCCGGAACGGCCCTGACCGCGGGACTCGTCGCCGAAGGCGCCCGCGTGGACGCCGCGGCCGCGGCCTCGGGCGCGCCCTCGGCTGCCTCGTCCTACCCGTTCCACGGCGTCCATCAGGCGGGCATCCTCACCCCCGGCCCGGCGGATAAGCAGAACGCCTCCTGCTACGCATCGTTCGATGTCACCGCGTCGAACAAGGCCGAATTGGCCGAGCTGATGAAGACGCTCACCGGGCGCGCCCGCTTTCTCACCGCCGACAACACCCCGCCGGACCTCGGCCTGGGTCAGCCGCCGTCCGACAGCGACGTGATCGGCCCGGAGACGGCCGCCGACGGGCTCACCGTGACCACCGGTGTGGGTGCGAGCCTGTTCGACGACCGGTTCGGACTGGCAAAGCTCAAGCCCGCGCATCTGACGCCCATGAAGATCTTCCCCGACGATTCGCCGGAGGACGCGTGGATGCACGGCGATGTGATGGTGCAGTTGTGCGCGCATCACCCCGACACCGTCCACCACGCGATCCGTGACATCACCCGCCAGACCCGCGGTGCGCTGCAGCTGCGCTGGAAGATCGAGGGCTACAACTCGCCGCCGCGCCCCTCGGGCACCGGCCGGAACCTGCTGGGCTTCAAGGACGGTACGGCCAATCCGACCGGAAGAGACGCCGAAGCGTTGATCTGGACCGACGATCCCGCAGAACCGGCCTGGACCCGCGACGGCACCTATCAGGTGGTGCGACTGATCCGCATGCTGGTGGAGTTCTGGGACCGGGTCTCGATCAACGAGCAGGAGAACATGTTCGGACGCCGCCGGGATTCGGGTGCGCCGCTGGACGGCAATCAGGAATTCGACACCCCCGACTACGAGCGGGATCACGAAGGCACGGTCATCCCGCTGACCTCGCACATCCGCCTGGCCAACCCGCGCACCCCCGATACCGTACGCCAGCAACTGGTTCGGCGTTCCTACAACTACGATCTGGGCATGGGTTCGAACGGCAATATGGCCGCCGGGCACATCTTCACCTGCTTCCAGCAGGATGTGCAGCGCCAGTTCGAGCAGATTCAGACCCGGTTGGCCGGCGAGCCGCTGACCGACTACGTGCAGCCGTTCGGCGGCGGGTACTTCTTCGTGCTGCCCGGCGTCACCGACGCGAACGACTGGTACGGGCGCGCACTGCTGAGCTGAGGTTTGCGTAGCTGTTCACTTCCCGCACAGCAGGTTTCATCGGCGAGTGCATCACCCGCGCGTGCGCTGCGAACGCAGGTTGCGCGAGAGTCGCGGCCGCGCAGCCGATCACAACCTGGTGACGTTTCCGGTTACGCACGGGTACGTCGATCCCATGGGTGACGTTCGGCAACCTTAGGGATACGGTTGCCACGCACGTCGCGGGCAAGACCGGGGATGCCCGTCGTGCTAGCGCGCAGTTGGGTCATTCGGAGGGCGCAGGGGTGGCGACACCGAACTGCATCGACCGGACGGGTGCATCCATCGGGTCGTCGACAACGCCGACGCGCTCGAGGACCTCGAGCCGTCCGAAGTGGGAGCAAAGTAGGAGCACGGCCTGCGGTGACGCATCGTACCGGCCCCTGACCTTTTGGTATGCCGTTCATGAGATAAAATCGGGTTTTCTTGTGTGTCGTGACGGCCCACAATCGAGCAGTTATCCGCCAGCACATCACCGCACGAGGAGACACTTGTGATCACCGCGACCGACCTGGAGGTCCGGGCCGGAGTCCGCACCCTGCTGACAGTGCCCGGCTCGGCACTGCGGGTGCAGGCCGGTGACCGGATCGGACTGGTCGGGCGCAACGGCGCCGGTAAGACCACCACGCTGCGCATTCTCGCCGGTGAGGGCGAGCCGTATGCCGGCAAGATCATCCGTTCGGGTGAGGTCGGCTATCTGCCGCAGGATCCCCGCGAAGGTGATCTCGATGTGCTCGGGCGGGACCGGGTGCTCTCGGCTCGCGGCCTGGACAAGATCCTGCGCGATATGGAGAAGCAGCAGGTGCTCATGGCCGAAGTGGTCGATGAGGCCGAACGGGACAAGGCGATCCGCAAATACGGTCAGCTCGAGGACCGGTTCTCCTCGCTCGGCGGTTATGTCGCCGAGAGCGAGGCGGCACGTATCTGCAGCAACCTCGGTCTGCCCGATCGGGTGATGCAGCAGCCGCTGCGGACGCTGTCGGGTGGTCAGCGCCGTCGTATCGAATTGGCGCGCATCCTGTTCGCGGCCTCGGACGGCAGCGGCGGCAAATCCAACACCACCCTGCTGCTGGACGAGCCCACCAACCACCTCGACGCCGACTCCATCACCTGGCTGCGCGGGTTCCTGCAGGGTCACGACGGCGGCCTCATCGTCATCTCCCACGATGTGGATCTGCTGGCCGATGTGGTGAACAAGGTCTGGTTCCTCGACGCCGTGCGCGCCGAGGCCGATATGTACAACATGAGCTGGAAGAAGTACCTCGACGCCCGCGCCACCGATGAGCAGCGCCGCCGCCGCGAGCGCGCGAACGCGGAGAAGAAGGCCTCCGCGCTCAAGCAGCAGGCCGCCAAGCTCGGCGCCAAGGCCACCAAAGCCGCTGCGGCACACCAGATGATCAAGCGCGCCGAGCGCATGCTGAACGAGGCCGATGAGGTGCGCGTGGCCGACAAGGTGGCGCGCATCAAGTTCCCGACTCCGGCCACCTGCGGCAAGACGCCGCTGATGGCCGAGAACCTGACCAAGATGTACGGCTCGCTGGAGATCTTCGCGGGCGTGGATCTGGCCATCGACAAGGGCAGCCGAGTGGTGGTGCTGGGCCTCAACGGCGCGGGTAAGACCACACTGCTGCGCATGCTGGCCGGCGTCGAACAGCCCACCGCCGGTGAGCTGGTGCCCGGATACGGTTTGCAGGTCGGCTATTTCGCGCAGGAGCACGACACCCTCGACGATCACGCGAGCGTCTGGGAGAACATCCGGCACGCGGCCCCCGATGCGGGAGAACAGGATCTGCGCGGCCTGCTCGGCGCGTTCATGTTCACCGGCCCGCAGCTGGATCAGCTCGCCGGCACGCTGTCGGGTGGTGAGAAGACCCGTCTCGCACTGGCCGGTCTGGTCTCCTCCGCCGCGAATGTCCTTCTGCTGGATGAGCCTACGAACAACCTCGATCCGATCTCACGCGAGCAGGTCCTCGACGCACTGCGCAGTTACGCGGGCGCGGTTGTGCTGGTCACGCACGATTCGGGCGCTGCCGAGGCGCTGAATCCCGAGCGCGTCATCATGCTTCCGGACGGCACCGAGGACCACTGGTCCCAGGATTATCTGGAACTCATTCAGCTGGCGTGATTCCGATCACACGATTTCGTTGATCACCGCCCTCCGAGTCTCTAACCTTGAATGAGGCGCCCACGGCGACTCGGAGGAAGTCATGAGTGACAGGCCCGCACAGGGTAAAGCCGTATTGGGAAAAGGCACACGCGTGACGGGAAAGTCGCGAGATCGCCTGCAATCCCAGCTCAAGAAGCAGTACGAGAGCGGTGCGAGTATCCGCTCACTGGCCCGGGAGACCGGGCGATCGTACGGCTTCATCCACAACGTGCTGGTGGAGTCGCATGTGCAACTCCGCAGCCGTGGTGGTGCCAACCGCCGCAAGGCAGCAAAGGTCAAAGCAAGTAGTAGCTGATCACGACATCGGCAAGCGGTCGAGGGGCGAAAACCGTTCGACCGCTTGCGATATCGTGCGCTGATTCTCCAGCGGCGTGCAGCCGCGCACGGCCCCCGAGCTCATGTGCCGATGCTCATGTGTTGACGGTGCCGTCACCGAGGACCAGCAGATTCGCCAGGCTCTCGAAGATCGGCAGCCCGGTCTTGATTTCGAGATAGGCGAACTGGCCCTGGGGGTTCACCTCCAGGAACCAGAACTCGCCGTCGAGGCCGACCCGCAGGTCGAGCACGCCGAAAGCCAGTCCCAGCGCGCCCATCAGGGTGGTCAGCGACTTGCTCACCGAGGCGGGCAGGCGGTCCGCGGTGAAGTCCACCGACGTGTCCAGACGCGAATCGACCCGTCCCACACCGGATTGCGAGTCGATGCGCACCACCCACTCCATACCGTCCACCCACACGATGCGCAGATCGCATTCGGCGTGGATGTAGTCCTGGAAGATGGTGGGGGAGTTGCGGATCGTCTCCAGCCGCGCGAGATCGGCTGCGGTGACTATGCGTGTCTCGGTGAAGGCCCCGCGGCCGGTGCCGGCGCGCTTGTAGACCACCGGACCGGGCCGCGAATCGATGAACGAGCGTGCCTCGTCCACATCATTGGTGATGAGTGTTTCCGGCACCGCGAAACCGGCGCGATACGCCGTCTCCAACTGTACGAGTTTACGATTCGCGGTGCGATCGGCGCCCGGATCGTTGACCCACAGTGCGGGGATGGACCACAGCAGACCCTGCAGGAACCCGTCGCATTCGGCCTGGCGATAGTCGTCGTCCTCACCGCGGGCACTGCCCGGAACCAGGCACGGTTGCGGCCGTCGCCACCACACCGAGGAGGCGTCGTCGAGCCCCAGAATGTGGGAGAGGCTGCGGGAGGTGCCGTCGCGGCTGACGCGGAAAGTGCCGTTCTCACGCGGGAAGTCGCGCATATCGAGCCGAATCGGACTGAGCCCGTGATGTTTCCGCAGAGTGGCGGCGAGTGCATCGCCGTGAAGGTCGTCGGCTTCGGTGACAATGAGTACCGAACCCGTTGTACGGGCGGCCATATCGGGGCCTATCAGTCGAGACTGTCGCAGGCCACGCCGTCGTCACTGCCGTTGAGCGACCGGGTCTGGCAGCAAGTCATGGTGGCGCCGCCGACACCCGGCCCGGCGGTGAGTTCCAGGCCGCGGGCCCAGGCCTCGGTGAGCTCGCGGAGCTCGTCGTCACCGCGGGTGGGGGAGTAGGCGAGCGGGAGGGTCGGCGGGCGTTCGGTGAGTTCGATGCGCCGGCGCTGGGTGAAATCGGCTGTCGCGCCATTGCGTACCCGCACCAGTACCGGGCGTCCCTCGCAAATTCCCTGTGCCGCCGCAACTTCCCAGTCGGTCAGATCGAGAACGTCGGTCCGCCGGAACGTCCACATGCCATCTGTGACGCGCACGCTGATGTGCTTATCGGTGGATGCTACGAGGTAGCCAGATAGCGGTGGCGCAGTGGCGTCTATAGGGGGAGACGCGAGGTGATGGAGGGCGCCGGTCATGCTTAACTCCGATCTGCTCGGGATTTGCTGCGGGGCCGAGCTCGATCTGAATCATATCCCGCAAGGCCGCTCGTTCGGTTCGCAACGAAAGATTTCCGCCGCCCTGGCAAACCTTGCCGGGGCGGCGGAAACCCCTCAGCCTGAGAGTTTTTCGCTACACGCCGCGCGAACTAGAGCCCGAGCAGTTCGGGCGTTTCGGAGATCTCACGCAATCGCTGCGCCGGATCCGAAACGAGCTTGCGGGCTTTCAGATCCAGAATGCCGCCGACCGCATTCACCTCGGCGGAGAGGGTCCCGTCCAGCTTCCGGATCTCCTGGTGCATCCGGTAGGTCTTGCCGCCGCTCCATACGAATTCGCAGCTCACCGTCACCTCATCGCTGATGTGCAGCTCGCGCAGGTACTTGATGTTGTTCTCCAGCACCACCGGACCGATCCCCGACCCCATCAGCTTGTCCTCCTGCACCCCGCACGACCGCAGCAGCTCCCACCGCGCGTGCTCCGCGTACTGCAGATAGACGGCCTGGTTCAGGTGGCCGTTGACATCGAGCTCATAGCCGCGAACGGTGACGGGAACGGAGAAAACCATAAAACCTACAACCGCAGCATTTTCCGGACGATTCCGGAAATTCAGTGGTCTGCGGCACATTCCGGCGATTGCCGGGCTACCTGCGGAAATCATCGATGTGGCCGTATTGCCGCAGGTTGGCGCGCGTAATGCTCAGCGGCGGTTGGCGTTGCGCTCGGCCCACCAGTCGGGGCGGTCGATGAAGTGGTTGTCGAACTCCTCCTGGGAGTCGAGCAGGTCCTGGAAGGTGGATTCGCCCTTGGCGATGCGGTCGAGAATGCGGAAGTACTCGAAGCGCTGCACGCCGGGCATGAGGGCGATCAGGATGCGGGCCGAGCTGTCCGGGGTGGCGCCGAAGGCGTGCGGCATGAGTCTGGGGACCACGATGGAACCGCCCGCGGCGACGGTGACTATGCGGTCGCCGGCCAGGAGTTGGAGTTCGCCCTCGGCGATGTAGAAGAGCTCATCGGATTTGGTGTGGAAGTGCGGGGTGGCGCCGTCGGCGCCCGCCTTCATGGTCACCTCGAGGGTGCTGACCGAACCGCCGGTGTCGGCGGAGTCGATGAGCAGGCGCATGGTGACGTTGTCATTGCCGAAGGTCTCGGCGTCGTTCGGCTGGCAGATGGCGACCTGGCGGGAAGTGGTGGTCATGACCGGCTCCAGATAGTTCGATGAGTTATAGTTCGCTATCGAACTATATAGGAGCGAATAGAATGTTGTCCATGGGTGCGAAGAAGGTTGATGCGGTGGATGTCATCGAGGCGCAGTGGCATCGTGAGCGGCCGGATCTGGATCTGGAGGCCATGGCCATCATCGGCCGGCTGGGCCGGCTCTCACTGGTGGCCGGGCGGCAGATCGAATCGGTGTTCGCCGCACACGGATTGCAGCGCGGGGAGTTCGATGTGGTTGCGGCACTGCGGCGTTCGGGGGAGCCCTATGAGCTCAACCCCTCCGTGCTCGCCGATACGCTCATGCTCTCGCGAGCCGGCATGACCGGCCGCCTGGACCGGCTCGAACAGGCCGGACTGGTGCGGCGCATCGCGGACGCGGGCGACCGGCGCGCGGTACGGGTGGCCCTGACCGACCGCGGCCTGCAACTCATCGATCTGGTGATCACCGAACACGTCGAGAACGAAACCCGCATCCTCGCAGTGCTTTCCGAGAAGGACCGCAAAGACCTCGACCGGATCACCCGGCTCCTGCTCGCGGACCTCGAACGGGAATAGGCGCTCAATTCTTGCGGCGCACAGAGGCTTCCACGAGATCGAGCACTGCGGAGAGATTGTCGTTGGCGTGCCCGGAGGCGATGCGGGCGATGAGGCCGTCGAGGATCAGGTCGAGGTAGCCGAGCAGGACGGTGGTGGGGACGTCGTCACGTAGTGCGCCCTCGGCTTTGCGGCGTTCCAGGCGCGCCACGGTGGCGGCGGTGAGCTCCTCGGAGCGTTCCTCCCAGTTGGCGCGGAATTCGGGATCGTTGCGCAGGCGGCGGGCGATCTCCAAACGTGTTCCGAGCCAATCGAAATCCTCGGGGCGCGCGAGCATATCGCGCATGACCTGGACCAGACCCTGGTTCGCGGCCACTTCGGCCATGCGGGCCGCGTCCTCGTGCGCGAGCGCCAGGAACAGCGCGTCCTTGTCACGGAAGTGGTGGAAGATGGCGCCCCGCGACAGACCCGTGGTTTCTTCCAGGCGACGCACGGTGGCGCCCTCGTAGCCGTATTCGGCGAAGCAGCTGCGTGCTCCGTCGAGGATCTGGCTGCGACGAGCGGCGAGGTGGTCGTCACTGACCTTGGGCATGGACTCCTCCGAAACGGGGTGTGCGGGACGTCCCCACCGATCAAGGACCGGTGCGGACGTCCCGCACTAGCGACGAGCGAAGCGATCCGGCTGGACCGCGTTACCGGCGACGGCGCGAAACCGTTGCCTGCCACCATAACTCGGCCGGGAAACAGCCCTTCCCGGCCGAGCCTTCAGCAGTTCTAGCCGCGAATCATATTGCGCAGTACGTACTGCAGGATGCCACCGTTGCGGTAGTAGTCGGCCTCACCGGGGGTGTCGATGCGGACGACCGCGTCGAATTCCACCTTCGTGCCGTCGGTCTTGGTGGCGGTCACCTTCATGGTCTTCGGAGTCACACCCTCGTTCAGCTTGGTGATTCCGACGATGTCGAAGGTTTCGGTGCCGTCCAGCTTCAGCGACGCGGCGGACTCGCCGGCCGGGAACTGCAGCGGGACGACGCCCATACCGATGAGGTTGGAGCGGTGGATGCGCTCGAACGACTCGGTGATGACGGCCTTGACGCCCAGCAGGCTGGTGCCCTTGGCGGCCCAGTCACGAGACGAGCCGGACCCGTATTCTTTGCCGCCCAGCACGACCAGCGGGATTCCCGCGGCCTGGTAGTTCTGCGAGGCGTCGTAGATGAAGGCCTGCGGGCCGCCGTCGAGGGTGAAGTCGCGGGTGTAACCACCCGAGACATCGTCCAGCAGCTGGTTCTTCAGGCGGATGTTCGCGAAGGTGCCGCGAATCATGACCTCGTGGTTACCGCGACGCGAGCCCAGGGAGTTGTAGTCCTTGCGCTCGACACCGTGCGAGTCGAGGTACTGCGCGGCCGGGGTGCCCGGCTTGATCGGACCGGCCGGGGAGATGTGGTCGGTGGTGACCGAATCGCCCAGCAGCGCGAGCACGCGCGCGCCGGTGATATCGGTGACCGGGGTCGGCTCCATCTGCATACCGTCGAAGTACGGCGCCTTGCGGACGTAGGTCGAGTTCTCGTCCCACGCGAAGGTGTCACCCTCGGGGGTGCTCAGACCCTTCCAGCGCTCGTCACCCTCGAAGACGGTGGCGTAGGAGCTGGTGAACATGTCCCGGCTGATCGCCGACTTGATGGTGTCGTCGATCTCCTGCGGGGACGGCCAGATGTCCTTGAGGAAGACGTCGTTGCCGTCGGTGTCCGTGCCCAGGGCGTCGACCTCGAAGTCGAAGTCCATGGTGCCCGCGAGCGCGTACGCGATGACCAGCGGCGGGGAGGCCAGGTAGTTCATCTTCACGTCGGGGGAGATGCGACCCTCGAAGTTGCGGTTGCCCGACAGTACGGCGGTGACCGACAGATCGTTGTCGTTGATCGCCTTGGAGATCTCGTCCGGCAGCGGGCCGGTGTTGCCGATGCAGGTGGTGCAGCCGTAACCGCCCACGAAGAAGCCCAGCTTCTCCAGGTACGGCCACAGGCCGGCCTTTTCGTAGTAATCGGAGACGACCTGCGAGCCCGGCGCCATGTTCGTCTTGACCCACGGCTTGGACGCGAGGCCCTTCTCGACGGCGTTGCGAGCGAGCAGCGCGGCGCCGATCATGACCGACGGGTTCGAGGTATTGGTGCAGGAGGTGATGCCCGCGACCACAACGGCGCCGTGATCGAGCACGAAATCGCCGCGCTCGGGATCGGAGACCTTGACCGGCTTGGACGGGCGGCCCACATTGCCATTGGCGGCGGACGGAATCAGCAGCGCGTCATCGTCGGCGAAGGACAGCACGGCGGGATCGGACGCCGGGAAGGACTCCTCGATCGCCTCGTCCAGATGCGTGTGCGGGGTGACGGCGGCCGGGCCGGACTCCGCGTCATTGGTGTAGTTGTGGATGTCCTTGCGGAAGGCGGTCTTGCTCTCCGACAACAGGATCCGGTCCTGCGGGCGCTTCGGGCCGGCGATGGACGGCACGACGGTGCCCAGGTCCAGCTCCAGGTACTCCGAATAGACCGGCTCGTTGTCGGCGTCGTGCCACAGGCCCTGTTCGCGGGCGTAGGTCTCGACGAGCGCGAGCTGATCATCGCTGCGGCCGGTGAGGCGCAGGTAGTTGATGGTCTCCTCATCGATCGGGAAGATCGCTGCGGTGGAACCGAATTCGGGGCTCATATTGCCCAGGGTGGCGCGGTTCGCGAGCGGAACCTCGGCGACGCCCTTGCCATAGAACTCGACGAACTTGCCGACCACACCGTGCTTGCGCAGCATCTCGGTGACGGTCAGCACGACATCGGTGGCGGTGACGCCGGGGACGATCTCACCGGTCAGCTTGAAGCCGACGACGCGCGGGATCAGCATGGAGACCGGCTGGCCCAGCATGGCGGCCTCGGCCTCGATACCGCCGACGCCCCAGCCCAGCACGCCCAGGCCGTTGACCATGGTGGTGTGCGAGTCGGTGCCGACACAGGTGTCGGGGTAGGCCTGGCCGTTGCGGACCATGACCGTGGGGGCCAGGTATTCGATGTTCACCTGGTGCACGATGCCGACGCCCGGCGGGACGACCTTGAAGTCGTCGAAGGCGCCCTGGCCCCAGCGCAGGAACTGGTAGCGCTCGCCGTTGCGCTGGTACTCCAGGTCGACATTGCGCTCGAGGGCGTCGGCGCGGCCGAACACGTCGAGGATGACCGAGTGGTCGATGACCATATCGGCGGGGGAGAGCGGGTTGACCTTGCTCGGGTCGCCGCCGAGGGTGGTGACGGCCTCACGCATGGTGGCGAGGTCGACGATGCAGGGGACACCGGTGAAGTCCTGCATGATCACGCGGGCGGGCGTGAACTGGATTTCGGTGTCGGGCTGGGCGTTGGGATCCCAGTTCGCGATGGCGCGCACGTGGTCGGCGGTGATGTTCGCGCCGTCCTCGGTACGGAGGAGGTTCTCGGCGAGAACCTTGAGGGCGTAGGGCAGCTTTTCGGTGCCGGGCACGGCCGAGAGACGGAAGATCTCGTAGGAGTTCTTTCCGACCTCTAGGGTGCTCTTGGCGCCGAAGGAATCGATACTCGTCACTGTCAGCTCCACTCGTCTGTGAATGGGAGGGCCACCGGCGGGGCTGTGCCGATGGCTCGTCGAGGCGCTGGCCTCGTCCGTGCTTCACCCTAACAGTACGCTTGTCCTGTGAGCGCATCGGGGAGGTCCCCGAGCGGCGCGGGGAGGTTCTCGCGGTGGCTGCGCGAGCTTCTCGCGTCGGGACGCTGCCAGCTTACGGCGTGCCGTGGTGAGGTGATGCGACAAGTAGTCGCGTACTGTGCGTCCGTGACCGTCTCGCACACCTCGGTTTTCGCGCCTATGAAGGCGGAACTGCCGCCGAACACCGACTTGAACGCCATTCTGGTGGACTTGGACGACAATCATGTCGCCGCACCCCAGGGGCGCAGTCAAGACGGCTTGGCCGCCATTGCCGCTGCGGCGCGCGATCAGGGCATCGATCTGAACATCGTTGTGGTGCAGGGCAACCCCGGTATGGAGGCGAACCTGCGCGACCTCGCCACCGAGGTCGGCAAGACCGAGCACGGCACCGTGGTGGTCTTCAGCGACGACTGGGTCGGCACCTACAGCGATACCTTCACCCGCGCCCGCCTGGAGTGGGCCGAGGACAAGTCCAAGTACCGCGGTTCGGACCACACTCAGGATGCGGCCCAGGCCTTCGTGAACCGGCTCGAACAGCCCGAGACCGTGTCATGGACCCTGATCACGCTGATCGCGGTGCTCGCGCTGATCGCGGTGATCGGCGGGCTGTACACCGTCAAGGTGCGGCGCGCCGCGGGGGAGACGGCCGGCTCCGGCCGTCCGCGCACACCCGTTTCCTGAATAGTTCGCTCATTTCCCGGACCGCAGTTCTCGGCATGCCCGAGCTGCGGTCCGGTCTCATTCGCTGAGTCTTCGCTGACATCCGGAAGGTTTTCCCGAGGGTCGGCTGCGGCCTCGTGCAGTATCGCCCGAGCAAACAGGCAAATGACTGGCAACGTCTGAATTGTCTGCGAGTCATTCCCGCGTGGCTGATTCACCCTGTGTCGGAAGTGTCGTACGGTTTCGAAACTACGCTGTTGGGGATGAAGTGTCAGAAGGGCCTCGAGTTTCCGGTGATCCGGATGGTTCGCATGGGGCTCGTGAGTCGCTCCCCGGGGCCAGAACGGGATCCAGGGAGGTGCGATGCGAAAACCGGCGAAACGTGTACGGCGACCGATTCGGGTCGCTACCGAGTTGCTGGTAGCGATCACAGTGGTGACTCTGGGGATAGCTACCGGACACGCTGTGCCCCCGCCACCCCCCAATCCCAGCGATAGCGATATCGCCCAGGCCGGTGCGGATGTCGACGCCACCGTGGGCCAGGTCGGTGTGCTCATCAATCAGGTCGCGACCGCCGAACAGCAATTGCAGCTGCTCGACGATGCCGTCGCCGCGCGCCGCGAAGCCGTCAACAAGGCCCTGGTGGATCTGCAGGTCGCCCGCGATGCCGCCGATACCGCGGCGCATGCCGTGACCAACTGCCAGCGCGACCTCACCGATGCCGGTGTGCAGGTGGGCGACGCGCACAACGAGTTCGACAAATTCGTCTCCCAGGTTTACATGCGGCCCGGTTCCACCTCACTCATCAGCTATATGGCCGCGCCCACTCCGGAGGTCGCGCTCGCCCGCGCCCAGGTGCTCACCATCGCGTCCAAGAGTCAGCAGCAGGTGGTGGACGGCCTGCGCCGCGCCCAGGTCGATCAGGCCAACAAGACCTCCGCCGCCAAGCAGGCGCAGCAGGCCGCCGATGCCGCCGCGGCCGACGCCGATGCGAAGAAGGTCGAGGCGCAGGGCGCCGTCGCGGCCGCGAAAACCGAGTTCGACCAGCAGGCCGCGCGCCGCAATGATCTGCAGCAGCAGCGTGATTCGGCGCAGCAGCGGCTCGATACGGCCCGCTCGCAGGTGGCCGGACTGCAGAGTCAGCGCGATACCTACCTGGCCTGGGATCAGCAGCGCCGCACCGAGGAGGCGCAGGCCCGCGCCGCCGCCGTCGCCGCGGCCGCCCGGGTCGCGGCCGATCGTGCGTCCAATGACCGTGCCTCGGAAACGGGTTCGGGCCGCCGCCCGCACACCCAGCTCAACAGTTCCCCGGCGCCACCACGCAGCAGTCAGCCACCGACCCGCCCCAGCGGAAGCCGCTCGGATCTGGTCGAAATCGTGGTCGACCGCGCCATGTCCCAGCTCGGGGTCGAATACGCCTGGGGCGGTGGTGATGAGGACGGTGCTACCCTCGGCATTCGCGACGGCGGCGTCGCCGACTCCTACGGCGACTACAACAAAACAGGTTTCGACTGCTCGGGCCTGATGATCTACGCCTTCGCCGGCATCGGCGTCTCACTGCCGCACTACAGCGGATACCAGTACTCCATGGGTTCCCGTGTGCCCGTGGCGGATCGGGAGCGCGGCGACATGTTGTTCTGGGGCTCGGGCGGTTCCGAGCACGTCGCCCTCTACGTCGGCAACGGCAAGATGGTCGAGGCGCCGGAGTCCGGCGAAGTCGTCCGCGTGGCCGCAGTCCGCGAAGGCGGCATCATGCCGTACGCCATCCGCATCATCTCCTGAACTCCCCATCGCCACAACGGAACTGGTCCACACCCGTATGGGCGAGGTGAAGGTGAACCGGGCTTTCCCCCTTGTCGATTCAATGATAACTTGACATCAGACACGTAAGTTACTGGACGGTAACATAACTCCTGCTGCCGCCCCGGGGAGTTCTCGGGACCGGGGGGTCAGCACCATGAGCGCAGCGACGATCGCACTGGGGGTCATCGGCGCCCTCATCACCCTGCTCAGTTGGGGGTCATTCTTCGGCGGGTTGCGCCGGATGCTTCGCCTCTTCCGCACGGGTCAGCCCGACCGGTCGCGGATGCGCCCGTTCCTGCCTCGAGTGAAAACCGTTGCCGTCGAGGTTGTTGCGCATACGCGGATGAACAGGTTCCGGACCGTGGGCTGGGCGCACTGGCTGGTGATGGTCGGATTTCTGCTCGGCATGATCTTCTACTTCGAGTCCTACGGGCAGACCTTCGATCCGGCGTTCCACTGGCCGATCATCGGCGATACCGTCGGGTACCGCCTGCTGGAGGAATTCCTCAGCGCCGGCACCATTATCGGGATCGTGGCGCTGATCACCGTTCGCCAGTTGAATCATCCGCGCCGGCCCGAGCGGCTCTCCCGATTCGGGGGATCGAATTTCCTTGCCGCCTATGTCATCGAAATGATCGTGCTGACACACGGTTTCGGTGATGTCCTGGTCAAGGCCGGCAAGATCGCGACCTACGGCGGTGGGCAGGCGTCGACCGATCCGCTCACCATGCAGGTCGCCCGAGTGCTTCCGGTCAGTCCGCTGCTGATCTCGATCTTCGCGTTCGTCAAAATGCTTGCGGGAGCGGCATTCCTGTATCTCATCGGCCGAAAACTCACCTGGGGTGTGGCCTGGCACCGGATTGCCGCGTTCTTCAATATCTACTTCAAGCGCGAGGGCGACGGTGGAGTCGCGCTCGGGGCGGCCAAGCCCATGATGTCCGGTGGCGCGGTCCTGGAGATGGAGACCGCCGATCCCGATG
Source organism: Nocardia sp. NBC_01327 (assembly GCF_035958815.1). Lineage (NCBI taxonomy): Bacteria > Bacillati > Actinomycetota > Actinomycetes > Mycobacteriales > Nocardiaceae > Nocardia > Nocardia sp. NBC_01327. Next base: position 4,516,597 of record NZ_CP108383.1, read on the forward strand.
TCGATGTGTTCGGCGTCGGCAAGGTCGAGGACTTCAGCTGGAAAGCGCTGCTGGACTTCACCACCTGCACCGAGTGTGGTCGCTGCCAGAGTCAATGCCCGGCGTGGAATACCGGAAAACCGTTGTCTCCCAAGCTGCTGATCATGTCGCTGCGTGACCACGGCTACGCCAAGGCCCCGTACCTGCTGGCCGGTGGCCGCAAGGATATGGGCGGCGACGAGATCGGTCTCGTCGATGCCGAGGGCAAGCCGGATGAGGTTGCGCTGTCGAAGATTCCGGCGGAGGCGCGGGCGGAGGCGGAGCGGCCGCTGGTCGGTGGTGAGGATGTGCACGGCATCATCGATCCGGAGGTGTTGTGGTCGTGCACCAGTTGTGGTGCGTGTGTGGAGCAGTGCCCGGTCGATATCGAGCATGTGGATCACATCATCGATATGCGCCGCTATCAGGTGTTGATCGAGTCGGATTTCCCGTCCGAGCTCGCGGGGTTGTTCAAGAATTTGGAGAACAAGGGCAATCCGTGGGGGCAGAATTCCAAGGATCGGCTGAACTGGATCTCCGAGGTCGATTTCGAGATCCCGGTCTACGGCAAGGACGCTGATTCCTTCGACGGGTACGAGTACCTGTTCTGGGTCGGTTGCGCCGGTGCGTATGAAGACCGCGCCAAGAAGACCACCAAGGCCGTCGCGGAACTCCTCGCGACCGCGGGGGTGAAGTTCATGGTGCTGGGTCAGGAAGAGACCTGTACCGGTGACTCGGCGCGGCGGGCGGGTAACGAGTTCTTGTTCCAGCAGTTGGCGATGCAGAACATCGCGGTGCTGGACGGGGTGTTCGAGGGTGTGGAGGCGTCGAAGAAGAAGATCGTCGTCACCTGTGCGCATTGCTTCAATGCCTTGAACAACGAGTACCCGCAGGTCGGTGGCTCCTACGAGGTGGTGCACCACACGCAGTTGCTGAATCGGTTGGTGCGCAGCAAGAATTTGGTGCCGGTGTCGCCGGTCGCGAAGAACGTCACTTATCACGACCCGTGCTATCTGGGTCGGCACAACAAGATCTACGACGCCCCGCGTGAGTTGATGGAAGCTTCCGGTTCGACGCTGGTGGAGATGCCGCGCCATGGTGAGCGTTCGATGTGCTGTGGTGCCGGTGGTGCGCGTATGTGGATGGAGGAGAACCTGGGCAAGCGCATCAACGTCGACCGGGTCGATGAGGCTCTGGATACGTTGAAGGGTGGCAACGAGCCGTCGTTGATCGCGACCGGTTGCCCGTTCTGCCGGGTCATGCTGACCGATGGTGTGACCGCCCGTAAGGACGGTGGCGAGGTCGGCCAGGGTGTCGAGGTCGTGGATGTCGCCCAGTTGATGCTGGACTCGATCACCCGGGTCGAGGGTTCGGTGCTGACGCAGAACCTGAAGGTCGTGCAGCAGCCCAAGGTGCAGGAGCCGGAACCGGTTTCCGAGCCCGAGCCGGTCGCCGAGCCGGTCGCCGAGCCGGTCGCCGAGGCTGTCGTCGAAGAGGCTGCGGCCGAGCCCAAGTCCGCTCCGGCCGCGGGTAAGGGTCTGGGTATGAAGGGTCCGGCGAAGGCTCCCGGCGGTAAGGGTCTGGGTATGAAGGGCGGTCTCAAGGCCCCCGGCGCCAAGGCCGCCGCTGCGGCTGCCGAAACCGCCGCTCCGGCAGAAGCTTCCACCGAAGCTGCCGCCGCCCCGGCCGCACCCGCCAAGGGCCTCGCTATGAAGGGCCCCGCGAAGGCTCCCGGCGCGAAGGCTGCCGCTCCGGCCGCAGCCGCCGCTGAAACCGCCGCTCCCGCAGAGGCTTCCACCGAGGCCACCGCCGCGCCCGCCGCACCCGTCAAGGGACTTGCAATGAAGGGTCTGGCGAAGAAGCCGGGCTCCAGGTCTGCCACGGTTGCTCCGGCCGAGGCCTAGTCGGCTTCGACGGCCACTGTTCGCAGCCACTCATGTTCCCGCAAGCCGAGTTCGGTGCGGGGCGGCTCGTTGTAGAACCATTCGCGGGCGATCCGGTGCCAGTTGCCGCCGGCGTGGAGTTTGCCGAGGAGGGCGAGGGTGCCGTATTCCACGCGGCGGGCGAAGGCGTGTTCGGCGGGGGCGTATTCGCGGCGCCAATTGTCGAAGTAGCCGCGGCGGGGGTCGACGAAGGCGAGGATGGAGGTGGCGGCGGCGTCCTCGGCAATGCGGATATCGGCATCGGTGAGCAGCCAGCCGGAGACCTCGTGCACCAGTCGCAGGCACTGGTCGGCGGTGGCCGGTGAGTTCGGTTCCAGCACACCGTAATCGACGAACAGTTCCCGCAACTCAGCGCCGCGGTATTCGGCAGCGGCTCGGACGCAGTCGAGTTCGAAGTCCACGGCGGTCTGGTCCATATGCTTGAACAGGCCGAAATCGAGGAAGGCGACCTTGCCGTCGGGCGCGAGCAGAATATTGCCGGGGTGCGGATCGCCGGTGAAGCGGCGCTCCCGGATCATCGATCCCACGTAGAAGCGCAGCAGGATCTCGCCCACGCGGTCACGCTCGGCGTCGGGCAGGGCCGCGATCTCCTGGAAGCGCAGCCCCTCCACGAGTTCGGTGACCAGCACCCGCGCGGTGCACAGTTCGGTCTCGATCGCGGGGATCCGAATGAACGGGTGGTCGCGGAACATGTCGGCCACGGTCCGATGATGTTCGGCCTCGGTGCGGTAGTCCGCCTCGTCCGCGAAGTGGGTGGCCAGTTCTCGTACGAGCGCATGACCGGCGACCGCCGGTGCCACGGTGCGCAGCATGCGCATGACCAGTGCGAGGTTCTTGATATCGGCCCGGATCGCGACGTCGATGCCCGGATACTGGACCTTGACCGCGACCGCGCGCCCATCGGCGAGCCGGGCGCGATAGACCTGCCCGATCGAGGCCGCGCCGATCGCCTGCCTGTCGAATTCGCTGAACACCGCATCGATCGGACGCCCGTAGTCGGCCTCGATCACCTTGCGCATCTGCTCGAACGGGACCTGCGTGCTCTGGTCGTACAGCGCGGCGAGTTTTCGCTGAAACCGTTCGCGCTGCCGAGGCGGCAGGTTCTCGATGCCGAAGGCCGCCAGCAGGTCGAACATCGACAGCAGTTGCCCGGCTTTCATGGCCAGGCCCTTCATGCTGCCCAGCACGGTGACAATGTCTTCGGCGGCATCGGCGAGTGCGCGTTCGGTCCGGGCGATGTGCTCGGCCTCGGAATCGCGGACCATCGACAGCGTCACGCCCGCGCCTCGAACGGCTTGTCCGGCAATGAGTTTGCCCAGTTGCGCCCCGCGCCGCGCCCTCGAGGTGGGGATTTCCTTCGCCATCAGCGACCTCTTCTCAGCGATCCGCCGAGATTAGCAGACGAGCACGTCGGCTAATCAGGTCTTCGATTGCAGAGTGCGCAGGCCCGGGGTGAGCACCGCCACGGCGGTATCGATATAGCGCCGCCGATCGGTTTCCCCGCGGCCCTGCAGGGTGCGCATGACCGGCGGAATGGTCAGCGCCAGCAGCATCCAGCCGACATCGTCGGTATTCACATCGTCCCGGATCACGCCGGAATCGACTGCGCGGGAAAGGAATCGGTCGACGGTGGCGGCGAGTATGCCACCCAGGCCCAGAATCCTGGTATTGAGCTCATCGTCGATGCCGGGCAGCTCGAACAGCATGGCCTGCATGAGCGCCGGATCGGATTCGGCGATGGTGCACATGCGCTCGACGGCCCCGGACCACGTGCGGATCAGTTCGTCGACGGTGATCTCGTGGTCCAGCGCCGCGGGTTCGAAGACATCCCCGGCGATTTCGGTGAGCAGCCGGTCGAGCCCGTAGTCGACGACATCGTCGAGAATCGCGCGCTTGCTGTCGAAGTAGCGGTAGAAGGTGCCGTAACCGATGCCCACCTCGGCGGCGATATCCGCGGTCGAGGCGGCCGCATAGCCCTTGGTGGTGAATACGCGGTAGGCGGCCGCGATGAGCTCACGGCGTCGCCGCTCGGTGTTCTGTTCATCGCGCGGCCGGCCGGGTCCGCGGCTGCGCTTGGCTGGTTCGGTCATCCAGCACATCGTATGCGCCCGTCGCCACGGTACGGCCGACCGTCTGCGCGCCGGATCAACCCTTGCGCTTCTGTCTGAGACGGTTTAGTTTGATGACGTATTCGTCCGCTAATTGAGTGCTGATCAACGAGGCATTCGTGATCGCGGATGTTCATGACAAAGGAGTCGCCTCATGACGCAACCGAATCCGCCCGCGAAAACGCGATGGGGATGTCAGTCATGACCGTGGCAGTGGTGACCGGCGCCGGCAGCGGGATCGGCCGGGCGACCACCCTGCGATTCGCCGGGCGCGGCACGACCGTGATCGTCGCCGATATCGACGAACGCGGGGGAAACGAGACCGTCGCGCTGGCGCGTGCGGCGGGCGGCCGCGCGGAATTCCGCCGTCTCGACGTCGCCGACGCGGTCGCCTGGGAGGAATTCGCCGCCTCGGTGCGCCGCGATCACGGCGTCCCGGATGTGCTGGTCAACAATGCCGGAATCCTGATCTCCGGCGGATTCCTGGAGCAGAGCGGCGATGACTGGCGGCGCATGATCGCGGTCAATATGATGGGCCCGCTCTGGGGTTCCAGAGTATTCGTCCAGCAGATGGCCGAGGCGAATACCCGTGGCGCCATTGTCAATATCTGCTCTGTCGGCGCCTTTCTGCCCACCGCGCTGGCCCCCTCGTATGTGACCGCCAAGGCCGGAGCCTGGATGGGCACCCAGGCGCTGCGCGCCGAGTTCGCGGGCCGGGGCATCCGGGTGAGCGCGGTGTGTCCCGGTCTGATCGCCACCGAACTGTCGGCCCGTGGCACCCGCGCCGGAGCGGATCTGCTGGCCGAGGCCGACTGGGGTTCGAAACTCGATCGGGCACAACAGCTTTTCGGCCGGTCCCCGGAGCGCGTCGCCATCGCGATCGAACGTGCGATTCGCTGGAATCTCGCGACGGTGCCGGTGGGGCTCGAAGCATGGGCGGGGTGGTATCTGTCCCGGCTCTCTCCCGGCCTACTGCGCGGGATCAGCGGTCTGGCACGAATGCCGCTGGCGGAGAAGGCGGTTCAACTGTCCGATCGAGTACTGGGCGGGCGGCGATGAGAACAGCGATCGTGACCGGCGCCGGCGCGGGCATCGGACGTGAGACGGCCCGGCTGCTCGCGCGGACCGGTTACCGGGTGGTGGTGGCCGATATCGACGCGAGCGCGGCGCAGGCGGTGGCCGATGAGATCACCGCCGCGGCGGGCCGCGCGCACTCCTATCGGCTCGACGTCGCGAACGAAGCGCAGTGGGACGCCTGCGCCGAATGGGTGCGCGGCGAATTCGGCCCGGCGCAGGTGCTGATCAACAACGCCGGAATCATGAATACCGGCGGATTCGCCGAAACGAGTGCGGCGCAGTGGCAGCGCACCATCGACGTCGATCTGATGAGCGTCATCTACGGCTCCCGCGTCTTCGCCCGCCAGATGATCGATGCCGGAATGGAAGGCCATATCGTCAACCTCTCCTCCGCGGCCGCATTCTTCCCCGCCAAGTACATCCCCGCCTACGCGGCGGCCAAGGCCGCGGTGCTCCTGGCCAGCCAAGCTCTGCGAGTGGAGTTGCGGCCCAAGGGAATCGGCGTCACCGCCATCTGCCCCGGCGCCATCCGGACCGATCTGATCGCCCATGGTGAGCGCGCGGGCCTCGATGACGACCGGCAGGCCGCCTGGCGCGCCGACGCCGGCCGGATCCAGGGGCTGGCCTTCGCCGGGCCGGACAAGGTCGCACGGGTCATCGAACGCGCGATCCACCGGAATACGGCCGTGGTTCCGGTGAATCCGGAGGCGTGGATCGGCTACGGCCTCTTCCGTCTCTCGCCGGGCCTGGTCCGCGCGGTCGGCAGCATCGGATCCTTCGATCTCGCCGACCGGCTCCTTCCGGGCATTCAGCTGCTGCTGAACCGAATCATGAAGTGAGACAACCATGAACGACACAGATCAACCGCAGTACGAGGTCGCCGTGGTCGGCGCGGGACCGGGCGGCATCGCGGCCGGGGTGAAACTGCGCCGGGCCGGTATCGACGACTTCATCGTGCTCGAGCGTGCCGGCGAGGTCGGCGGCAGCTGGCACGAGAACCACTATCCCGGTCTGGGCGTGGACATTCCGGCGCTGGCCTACCAGTACTCGTTCGCCCGCAAGGCGACCTGGAGCCGGGTGTTCCCGCTCGGCCCGGAGGTCAAGCAGTACCACGTCGAGGTCGCGCACCGATTCGGTGTGCACGAGCGGGTGCGCTTCGGCGCCGAGGTCGAGCGTGAGGAGTGGGACGACGACACCGGCTGCTGGCGACTGCATCTGGCCGATGGCAGCACCGTGACCGCCCGCTTCCTCATCAGCGCGGTCGGCGCGTTCGTACGCCCCAGGGCCGATGTCGACATCCCCGGCGCGGCATCCTTCAAGGGCAAGGTGCTGCGGCCCAGCGAGTGGGACCACGAATACGCCCTGTCCGGCAAGCGTGTCGGCATTATCGGCACCGGAGCCAGTGCGGTGCAGATCATTCCGTCGATCGCCCCCGAAGTGGGGGAGTTGACCGTCTTCCAGCGCACGCCGGTATGGTCGCTGCCCAAGCCGGATTTCCGCATTCCCCCTGCGCTGCACCGGGTTCTGGCCGTGCCGGGACTTCAGCGGGCGGTGCACGGCGGTGCGCTGGTCGTGGTCGACCTGGTGCTGCGCGCCATTGTCGGCATGCCGGGCGCCGTGGTGCATCCGATCATGAATCGTTTCGACGCCGGTTGCCAGGCGCTGTACAAGCGCTACCTGGCGCGAGTGATCGACGATTCGGCGACGCGGGACGGGCTCACCCCGCACTTCGGTGTGCTCGCCAAGCGCCCGACGCTGTCCAACAGCTATCTGCGCGCCTACAACCGCGACAATGTCGCGCTGGTGACCATACCCATCGAGAAGATCACCCCCACCGGCGTCCGCACCGGCGACGGCACCCTGCACCGCTTCGACGCACTCATCCTGGCCACGGGATACGAGGTGTTCTCCGACCCCGAGACCTACCGTCCGGGAACGGTACTGGGCCGCGCGGGATTCGATCTGGCGAAGTTCTACACCGAGCAGGGCCTGCAGGCGTATCAGAGTGTGTCGGTGCCCGGTCTGCCGAACCGATGGACCCTGGTCGGCCCGTATTCGTGGACCGGATCGGGATGGCATGCCTTCGTGGAGATGACCGCCGATCACGCGGTGCGCGCCATTACCGAGACCCGCCGGCGCGGGGCCCCGTGGTGCGAGGTCCGCGGGGAGGCCGCCGCGGCCTACCACCGCCAGGTGCACCGGCGCGGTGCGGCGCTGCGCTACTACCTGGCCGACCTCAACGGCCATGTCCCGACCTACTACCGCAATTCCCAGGGCGACAGCACCTATGTCCGCCCGTCCGGATTCTTCGAGGCGAGCCGGGGCAATCGCCGCTTCCCGCTCGACGACTACCGCTACGGGAACACAGTGAAGGACAGGGTCCGATGAGCGCCACCCGCACACCGTCCTATGAAGTGCTGGTCATCGGCGCGGGTTTCGGCGGTCTCGGCACCGGGACCGCGCTGCGCCGCGCGGGCATCGAGAACTTCCTGATCATCGATAAATGGGATCGGGTCGGCGGCACCTGGAATGCCAATACCTATCCGGGAGTCGCCGTCGACGTTCCCTCGCCGATCTACAACTTCTCCTTCCAGCAGCGCTCGCACTGGTCGCGATTCTTCGCGCCCGGCACCGAGATTCAGCGTTATGCCGAGGAGGTGGCCGATCGTCAGGGGCTGCGCGGCAAACTGCGACTGGGGTGCGGCGCGACCGAGGCGCGCTTCGACGAGGCCGCCGATCTGTGGCGGGTGCGCACCTCCGACGGTGCCGAGCTCTCCGCTCGATTCCTGGTGAGTGCGGTCGGGGCGCTGGAACAGCCGAAGCCGCCTGCCATCCCCGATATCGACACCTACAGCGGCACGCTCATGCACACCGCGCGCTGGGATCACTCCCGGGACTACCGGGGCAAACGGGTCGCCGTCATCGGCACCGGAGCCACTGCGCTGCAGGTGATTCCGAAGCTGGCCGAACAGGCGGCACAGCTGACGGTGTTCCAGCGCACCGCCATCTGGGTCGCGCCCAAACCGGACTTCCCCCTGGGCGCGGCGGGCAATCGGATGCTCGACTTCCCACCGGCACAGCAGGCGGTCCGGCTGATCGGCAATGTCGCGGTCAACGCCTTTCTGGGCCTGGGCCTGGCGCTGTCGGACTATCCGCGCCTGACCTCGGCGGTGCTGGGCACCGGTGAGGCCGTCCTGAAGGCCTACCTGTTCACCCAGATTCGTGACCGGACCCTGCGGCGCGCGCTCACCCCCACCTATCGCCTCGGGTGCAAACGGCCGTCGATATCGAATGCCTACTTCCGGACCTACACCCGCCCGCACGTGGACCTGATCACCACACCGATCGAGCGGTTCACGCCCGGCGGCATCCGCACCGAGGACGGTGAGCACCGGGAGTTCGACATGGTGGTGACCGCCACCGGATTCCAGGTCATGGACAAGGGCGCGACGCCGCCGTATCCCGTATACGGCTGCGGCGGAATCGAATTGGGCGAGTTCTGGGATACGCACAAGTACCAGGCGTACGAGGGCGTATCGGTGCCCGCCTTCCCCAATATGTTCCACATTTTCGGCCCCTACGGGTATGCGCCCGGTTCGGTGATCCCGCTCATCGAGGCGACCGCGGCGCACAGCGCCCGGGCGATCGGGGAGGCGCGGCGGCGTGGAGCCACCCGGGTACAGATCCGCCAGGAACCGCACGAGGAGTACTTCGCCCGCATGTACGCCCGCAACCGCAACACCTACCTGTTCAAACAGGGCTGCGCCGATTCACGCACGTACTACATCAACTATCAGGGCGACGGCCCGGCCTTCCGCGCCACCACCCAGGCCGGAATGTACTGGAGCAACCGGCATTTCCCGCTCGATCACTACCGGTACACCACCTCGCGAACCGCTGTGTCCGAACTCGGCGGCGAAGCACAGCCCGTGGGCGCTTCGCGGTCGCCGATCACCCACCCCTGACCCGGAGACCATCATGACTCTCACCTCATTCCTGCATACGCAGCACACCGCATCGACACCGGTGGACGACTCCGTGTTCGACAGCGCCGCACTGGTGTTCACCATCGAGGGCACCTTCGACGCACCCGTGCGGGCCGTCTGGACCGCCATCGACGACGACCGCGCCTGGAGCTGGCTGCCGTTCCCCGGCGTCGGGGTGCAGTACGACTCGCCTGCGCGTGGTGTCGGCGTGGTGCGTGAAATGGGCTCGGTGTTCGCGCCGTGGCGTTTCCTCTGGGTCGAACGCGAACACTTCTGGCGGTACGAACCCAACCAGCGCATCACCTTCGGTGTGGTGAGCGGCAATTGGATGCAGTACCTGCTGGTACGCCAGTACGCCGAGGACAAGACCTTCGCCGACCTCGGTGACGGCCGGACGAAGGTGGTGTGGACCGTCGCGGTCACGCCGCGCCTGCCCCTGCGTTTCTCCACCTGGTTCCCGTCGGTATGGCGCACCGCCTACCGGTTCGGCGGCGTGGGGCCCTTTTTCCGCCGTCGCGTCGACGCCGTCGCACGCCAGCAGCAGACCGAGGAAGGTGTCAAATGACCCGAAGCAATGGACGCACTGCCGAATTCACCGGCACCACCGAATCGCCGCAGTACGAGGTCGTGGTGATCGGCGCCGGAATCGGCGGCATCTGCGCGGGAGTGAAACTCCAGGAGATCGGGATCGGCGATTTCCTCATTCTCGACCGCGTGGGCGGGCTCGGCGGCACCTGGTACAGCCACAGCTATCCCGATGCCGGCTGCGATATCCCCAGCACCACCTACCAGTTCTCCTTCGCCCGCAAACCCGACTGGGACCGGCTCTTCGCCAAACGCGATCAGATCCTGGAATATCTGGAGCAGGTCGCCGCCGACTACGACCTGCCGCGCCGAATGCGCTTCCACACCAGCATCATTCGCGAGGAATGGGATGAGCAGCAGGCGCTGTGGCGGCTGCACGTGGACTCCGGTGAGGTGATCACCGCACGCTTCGTGATCAGCGCCGTCGGCGCGTACATCAATCCGAAGACGCGGCCGAACATTCCCGGACTCGACTCCTACACCGGGGTTTCCATGCATCCGGCCCACTGGAATCACGAGTACGACTTCACCGGTAAGCGGGTCGGCATCATCGGCGTGGGCGCCAGCACGATGCAGATCGCGCCGAAACTCGCCGCTCAGGTCGCGCGTTTGGATATCTATCAGCGGACCCCGCAGGTGTACCTGCCGAAGCCGGATTTCGTACTGCGCCCGTGGATGCAGCGGCTGCTCGCCCTGCCGGGTGGCTCCGCCGTTGCCAATGGACTGGCGCAGGCGGTTGTCGATTCGCTGCTGCGATTCGCGATCTACACACCGGCGCCGGTATGGAAGGCCGGTGCTCGCGCAGTCGACTTCCTGGGCCGCCATGCGTACTCGGGCTGGGTGCGATACAAGGTGAAGGACAAGAAGACCCGCGAGGTGCTGCGCCCGGGCTTCGGCATCGTGTGCATCCGAGGTGGCGCCGGCGGTGAGTATCTGCCCACGCTCAATCGTGAGAACGTCGATCTGATCACCACGGGGATCGCGGAGATCACGCCGAACGGAATCCGCGCCGCGGACGGTACCGAGCGGGAAATCGATGCGTTGATCGTGGCGACCGGGTACGAGGTGTTCTCCGATCCGGAGAGTTACAAACCCGGAACCGTCATCGGCCGTGACGGTTTCGACCTCGGCGTCTTCTACAACACCGAGGAGCTCAAGGCGTACTACAGCACCTCGGTCGCCGGTATTCCGAACCGCTTCCTCATGATCGGCCCGTACTCCTGGACCGGCACCGCGTTCCACTATTTCGTGGAGAATTCCATGCGCCATATCGGCACGGTCATCGACGAGACCCGCCGCCGTGGCGCGGTCACCGTGGAGGTGCGGCCGGAGGCGCAGGAGCGGTTCCATCAGGGGGTGATCCGCAGCGGACGAAATCTGTCCTACTACTTGGAAACTCGATGCGAGGGCTCCAATACCTACTTCGTGAACTCGCAGGGTAAGTCGCCCTACATCCGCCCCTGGTCGCTGGTGAAGACCTATCGCAAGGCCACGCGCTTCGACCGCGAGGATTACCGGTACGGCCAGCGGGTCGAGGTTGATGTCCCCACCGCTGTCTCGTCCGCCGAACTGGCGCGAGGCTGAGCCCGGACAGGCAATGCCGAGGCGCCGAAGATGATTCATAGCATTGGTGCGAATCGGGGCACGTATCGAATGTGTTGAGAGAATCATCTGGATGTATAGAAGTATGTTCATCCTTCTTGTATGAGTTCCGCAGTTTCTTCACACTCACTCCTGAGGCGGCAGTGGCCGCGCTGAGAGCTCGAGACGACGTCAGGAGTGCGTGTGAAGATCGGAATCCCGCGGGAAGTGAAGAACCACGAATACCGGGTCGCGTGTACACCGGCGGGTGTGCACGAGCTGGTCGCCCGGGGTCACGAGGTCTATATCGAGGCCGGCGCCGGCGCCGGATCCAGCTTCGAGGACGGCGCCTACGGCTACGCGGGCGGGCGGGTGCTCGATTCCGCCGACGAGATCTGGGGCACGGCGGATCTGGTGCTCAAGGTGAAAGAGCCGGTCGCCGAGGAGTATTCGCGCATGCGGGCGGGCCAGACGCTGTTCACCTACCTGCATCTGGCCGCATCCAAGGAGTGCACCGATGCGCTGCTGACCTCCGGTATCACCTCCCTCGCGTACGAAACCGTCACTGCCGGTGACGGTTCGCTGCCGCTGCTCGCTCCCATGAGTGAGGTCGCGGGCCGATTGGCTCCGCAGGCGGGTGCGTACCACCTCATGCGCAGCGGTGGCGGCCGCGGTGTGCTCATGGGCGGTGTGCCCGGCGTGCGTCCCGCGAAGGTCGTGGTGCTCGGCGCGGGTGTGTCCGGCCGCAATGCCATTGCCGTCGCACACGGTATGCACGCCGACGTCACCGTGCTCGATCTGAATATCGCCCGCATCCGAGAGATCGACGACCTGTACCGCGGGGCGGTGCGCACCGTCATGTCCAATCGCCTGGAGGTGGAGAACCTGGTGCGGGAGGCGGATCTGGTGATCGGCGCGGTACTGGTGCCGGGCGCCAAGGCCCCGACGCTGGTCTCCAATGCGCTTGTGGCGCAGATGAAACCGGGCTCCGTGCTGGTCGATATCGCCATCGACCAGGGCGGCTGCTTCGAGGATTCGCACCCCACGACCCACGCCGACCCGACCTACCGGGTGCACGATTCGCTGTTCTACTGCGTGGCGAATATGCCCGGAGCCGTGCCCCACACCTCGACCGTCGCGCTCACCAATGCCACGCTGCCCTACGCGATTGCGCTGGCCGACAAGGGCTGGCGCGGTGCGGTGGCCGCCAATGCGGGCCTGGCAGCGGGCTTGAGCACGCACGCCGGGGCACTGCTGTCGGAATCGGTCGCGGCAGCGCACGGCTACCTGGTCGACACTCTTGCGGCCTAGTCTCGAAAAGGGCAGTGCCGCAGAGGGTTAGCGAACCGCCCGGTCAGGAAGCGACTCCGCCCGGCTGGACGTGCTCGAAGATCAGAATCGTCTGAGTGGACGCGACCGCCGGGTGCGCACTGAGGTGCTCCAGCACGAATCGGCGCAGCTCACCGGAATCCGCGGTGGCAACGTGGATCAGGTAGTCGTCCACCCCGGCGACGAAGTAGACGTTCTCCACCTCCGGTAGCGCCGCCATCTGCTCGCCGAATTCGGCCAGGTGGCCGCGCGCCCCGGAATGCACCCGCACCGCGATGATGGCCTGCAGATCGCGCCCCAGGGCGGCCGGATCTATATCGGCGTGGAATCCGCGAATCACCCCCGACTCGACCAGTGCGCGCACCCGCCCGAGACAGGTCGAGGGCGCGATGCCTGCGAGGGCGGCGAGTGCGTTATTGGTGATCCGGCCGTCCCTGGCCAGTTCACTGAGCAGCAGCCGGTCGATGGCGTCGAGCGAGACGCGAGGGCGAGGCGCGGCCGGAACCACGGGCGACGAAACCTTCCTCATGACCCGAAGAGTACCGAAGATCATTCGCTGCTACGGGGTAGAAGCAGAGGAATCTTCGAGGCTCCAAAACATTACGTAGTAGGCTGTTATATATTTGACGTGGTGATGCGCGAAGAGAACGTCAGGCCCGATCTCCCCGAGGGATTCGATGTCACCGATCCGGAGATGTGGGCGCGGCGGGTGCCGGCCGAGGAGCTGGCCGAGCTGCGCCGCGTCGCGCCGATCTGGTGGAACCCGCAGGCGCGGGACATCGGCGGTTTCGACGATGCGGGATTCTGGGTGGTCACGAAACATGCTGACATCAAAGAGGTCTCGCTGCGCGATGCGGAGTTCTCCAGTTTCGAGAACACCGCGATCCCGCGTTTCAACGACGATATCCAGCGCGAGCAGATCGAGCAGCAGCGCGCCTCACTGCTGAATATGGATGCCCCCGAACATACGAAGCAGCGCAAGCTGATCTCGAAGGGCTTCACCCCGCGGGTGATCGGTGCGCTGCGTGCGCAATTGGCGGCGCGCGCCCACTCGATCGTGCAACGCGCCGCCGAGGCCGGGTCGGGCGATTTTGTCACGCAGGTGGCCTCGGAACTTCCGCTGCAGGCCATTGCCGAGCTCATCGGCATCCCGCAGCAGGATCGGTCGAAGATCTTCGAGTGGTCCAATGCGATGACCGGCTACGACGATCCGGAGTTCGACGGCGATCCGCTCACCGCCGCCATGGAGATCATCGCCTACGCCTATGCGATGGCCGAGGAGCGCAAGGGGCATCCCGCCGACGATATTGTCACCGAACTGGTGAATGCCGATCTCGACGGCGAGGCGCTCAGCTCGGTCGAGTTCGGCTATTTCGTCATCCTGCTGGCGGTGGCGGGCAATGAGACCACGCGTAATGCCATCAGCCACGGCATCATCGCCTTCCTCGACAATCCGGATCAGTGGGAGCTGTTCAAGAAGGATCGCCCGAGCACCGCCGTCGACGAGATCATCCGCTGGGCGACGCCGGTCAGCCTGTTCCAGCGCACCGCGCTGGTGGATACCGAACTCGGCGGGGTGCGCATCGCCGCGGGGGAGCGGGTCGTGCTGGTGTACCGGTCGGCGAATTTCGACGAGGAGGTCTTCGACGAACCGAAGCGGTTCGACATTCTGCGCGATCCCAATCCGCATCTGTCCTTCGGCGGCACCGGCGCGCACTACTGTGTCGGCGCGAATCTGGCGCGGCTCGAGATCGCGCTGATCTTCGACGCCATCGCCACACACGTCCCCGAGCTGACCAAGCTCGCCGATCCGAAGCGATTGCGGTCGGGATGGCTCAATGGCATCAAGGAGTTCCGCGTCGACTACGGGACCAGCCCCGTGAAATGAATTCGCCCACACGGCGGCCCCGCGCGCGGTAGCTTTGCCTTCGATATGGGGATGCGGCTCCGGAGTTGTTCGGGGCCAAGGGAAAACAGGGTGAGCATGGCTGGGAAATCGGCGCTGCGGCGTGGTCGGCGCGCATCGGGTCTGTTCGCGATCGTCGCGGTCACCGTCGCGATCGCGGCGCCGCTGGCGGGGGCCGACGAGCCGGATCCGGGTGCGCCGGTTGCCGATTCGGTGGCCGGGTCCGATGCCTCGGCCGATGCGTTCTACGATCCGCCGGCCGGGTACGAGTCCGAGGCGCCGGGCGCCATCCTGAAGAGCCGGCCGATCGTCGCCAAGGCGCTGGAGCTGTTCCCGGTGAACGCCCAGGCATGGCAATTGCTGTATCGCACCACCGACGCCGACGGCAATCCCTACGCCGCGGTCACCACGGTCCTGATTCCGGACGGACCCGCGAAACCGCGCCCGCTGCTGTCCTATCAGATGGCCTACGACTCCATTGCGCGAGACTGTATGCCGTCCTACTCCCTGCAGCACTCGAGCCCGTTCGACCTGCTCGACCCGGCCAGCCAGTCCGGCTACGCCCTGCCGCCGTGGGAAATGGCTTTCGCCGCTTCGGGATTGGCGCAGGGCTGGGCGGTCGCCATACCGGATCCGGGCGGTATCGACGATCGATTCCTGACCCCGCGCGTCATGGGATACACCACGCTCGACGGGATTCGGGCCGCGGAGAATTTCGCGCCGCTCGGCCTGCCCGGCGCCGATACCAAGACGGCGCTGTGGGGGTACTCGGGCGGCGGCATCGCCACCAGCTGGGCGGCGGAATTACAACCGGACTACGCACCCGAGCTGAATATCGCGGGCGCCGCGATCGGCGCTCCCGTCGCGGATCTGGGCGCGGCGCTGCATTCGGCGAACGGGCGCCTGCTCGGTGGACTGATCCCGATCGGAGTCGCTGCCCTGGAGAAGGATTCGCCCGAGGTGGCGGCCCGGTTGGGCACCTATCTCACGCCCGCCGGTCAGGGGATCGTCGCCGCGGCGGCGTACCAGTGTGTGGCGCGCAATGTCGCGACGAACCTGATGCTGACCGTGCCGACCCTGCTCAATGCGCCGCTGGACACCGTGCTCGCCGATCCGGTCATCCATCAGGCCATTGCCGAACGATCCCACGGCGCGAGCACTCCGACCGCGCCGGTCTACCTCTACAACGGCGTCAATGACGAGGTCAGTCCGATCGGCCCGGTGGACGCGCTGGTCCAGAACTATTGTGCGCACGGCGCATCGGTGACCTATACCCGCGATGCCTTCCCCGATGTCATCAGCGACCACACCATCGTCGATGTGACTGGCGCCGGTGGCGCCTTCGCCTGGGTGCGGCGGGCACTGTCGGACCCGCAGCCGGTGCAGCCCGCCGGATGCACGACCGATACTGTCGCCTCCACGCTGCTCGATCCGGCCGGACTGGCCGCGCTGCCCGACTTCGCGGCGGGCACCGTGGAAACAATGCTCGGACAGGCGCTCGGCGCGGGCCGCTGACCGCAGCGCATCATCATCGCGATTTCGCTTATGCCCCAGCGGTTTCGACGGCGGCGAACATCTCGACGAGAGACTGGGGTGCGCGGCCGCTGAAGATGCTCGCGAGCGATTCGGCGGAGTCGCGCGCGGCAGCCTCTGCCCGCGGGAAGAGCGTCTGCTCATAGGCGCCGAGGGCGGCTTCGATATCCCCGGGGTGGGCGGCGAGCGCCAGGGCGAGATCCGCGCCGTCGATCATGGCGAGGTTCGCTCCTTCACCCGCGAACGGCGACATGACGTGCGCGGCATCACCGAGCAGCGTGACACCCGGAACGCGTGACCAGCGGTGGTCCACCGGCAGTGCGTGGATCGGTCGCGGCACCAGCGGGCCGTCGGCGTCCGTGATGAGATTGCGCAACGCGGGAGCCCAACCGGTGAAGTCCTGCAGCAGAGCAGCTTTCGCGGCCGCCGTATCGCCGAAGTCGAGCGTCGCGAGCCAGCCTTCGGGCGCGCGGCGGGCAACGTAGATATGCAGGCTGCCGTCGGATTCGCGATGGGCGAGAAAACCTTCGGCCCCGTCGATGGCGAAACACATACCGCCGCCGACGAGTTGAGCGGCCTCGGGGTGGCGACTGTCGGCGTCCGCCAAATCCATTTCCACGAAGGAGATTCCGGAGTAGGCGGGTTGTGCGGTCGAGAGCAGCGGCCGGATGTGCGACCACGCGCCGTCCGCGCCGATCAGCAGATCGGTGGTCACGACGGCGCCGTCCGCCAGGGTGACTTCATGCCGTCCGGCGCCGAGTGGGCGGGCGCTCATCACCTTGCTGTTCCAGCGCACAGCCGACACCGGCAAGGCGTCGAGGAGTAGATCGCGCAACTCGCCGCGATCGATCTCGGGCCGACTGCCGCTGCCGTCATCGAATTCCTCGAGCAATACCCGGCCGTCGCGGTCGAGCACGCGCATATCCTCGCCGCCGGGATGGACCTTGGCGCGAAACGCCTCGTACAGCCCGGCCGCCCGGAGTGCGCTCTGCCCGGTCTCCTCGTGGATATCCAGCATGCCGCCCTGGGTGCGGGCCTGCGCCGAGGCGTCCAGGTCGAGGATGAGCGCATCGATCCCATGGACGTGCAGGACGCGCGCCAGGGTCAGGCCGCCGAGTCCGGCGCCGATGATCAGGACGGGGTGGTGGGTGGTGGTGTTCATGGGTTGGCCTGCCTTCCTGGTGACGAACTCTCGCTGACTTCCACAGCGTAACGAACATGTTCGTTACGAACAAGTTCGTTGTGGGCTACGCCACGTCCACATGCTGAGATCGGTCTCGGATGTGGGGCGGGCAGCGCCCTCAGTGCGGGCGGGCGGTGTTCTGAATGCCCGTGATCAGCATCTGAAAGGTCCAGTTCAGCCGGTCCTCCGGTGAGCCGGACACCAGATCGTCGTGCAGCGCCGCGATGCGGGGATGCGAGCGGTCCGCCGCGGTATCCAGGGCCTGCCGCAGCGCCGCGTCCTCATTGCCGGTGACGGCGGTATCGCGATCGCGCACGGACTGCTCGACCGCGGTGGCCGTCGCGACCTGCAGCAGAATGTCGACGCCCCACGCGGCCTGACCGTCCGGCACGCCGCCCGCGCGCAGCAGCGTGAGCAGGTTCTCCAGGACGGCCAGATAGTGCGGTCCGGACGGCCGGGCCGTGAGCGCGGACTGCGCCAGCGCGGCGTGCCGGATCAGCACCTCCGTATAGGAGATCAGCACCGCGACCAACCGGTCACGCCAATCCTGTGCTGCGGCAACCGGACTCAGCGCCACCTCGCCGAGAAACACGTCCAGGATCGCCGCATGCAGCTCGGCGGTATTCGCGACGTAGACGTACAGCGAGGCGGGACCGGTATCCAGTTCGGCCGCGAGGCGGCGCATGGTGAGCCGCTCCAGACCCTCGCTGCCGACCAGCGCCACCGCGGTGCTGACAATCCCGTCGTAGGTCAGCGCGGGTTTGGCGGGCCGTTCGCGCCGGCTCTTGCGGGGTCGCGCGGTCGGTGCATCCATGCACCGACCTTAGCGAACATGTTCGTTATCGCTCGCGATACGCCGTGAGAATGCGGCGGATCGAGGGTGTCACGGGTAGTTCACCATCGAGCGGCAGCCAGCGGTAGCTGCCGTAGTTGGTCAGGCGGATGGGGCCGACTCCGGCCACCTCGGCCGCGAAATGCTCCCGGCGCACCGGCGTTCCGGCATTGGAGAGGTAATCGAAGCCGCCGAGGTGCGCCACGATATCGACCACGGTCAGGCCGGTTTCCTCATGGACCGCGCGGGCCACGGCCGCGGCGAGCGCCTCACCGGGGCGCACGGTGGTGCCGGGCAAGCTGAGTGGGCTCAAGCCCTGGGCATACTCTTCGCGCTCCAAGAGCAGTACCGAGCCTTCATGCTCGAGGACGACGCCGATTCGCAGCGCGACTCCGTCGGCAACCGCTTTCTCCTGTAACTCGATCAATACCGGCTCGCCTATCGACTGCCGGGGAGAAACTTCGAAATCCCACACTTCACACCCACATCCCGTACGGCCGGACCGCTTCGACCGGCACACATTCCACGCTACCGCTGCAGAAACGCTGGACGGCAAGGCTATCCGCAATTTCGGCGCATCTTCGCCGAATTGTTGGGCGGGTCGGAAAGTTTTGCGAGTCGGCTATCGGTCGCCTGAGGAGCGATCGAGGTCTTCCGTCTCGGAAAGCTGTCGTGGGTAATCTACGCCCCGGTTTCGCCGGTGATGTCGATCGGAGCCGACTGCCCGGCGAGGCTGCGCGCGAGCGTCGCCTGCAGCCCGCCGATGGTGTAGGTGGTGATCCAGTCCACGAGTTCGGGACCGGTAATGGCCACGCGGTGCGAAACGCGACTCGCCTCGATGGCCGAGCCCCACATCAATGCCGCGAGTACCGGTCCGAGCGGTCCCGGATCGCGGCCGTTGCGGCGCAGGGTGTCCTCGACGATATTCGCGATGGCGTCGATGAGCGTATCGAGCAGTCCGTGGCCCAATTCCGGATCCGGGCCGTCGCCGTTCATGACCGCGGAGACGATGGCGGCGCCGTTCGGATTCTCTTCGCCGTAGCTCAATCCGGCACCGAGGGCCGCCTGCACCATCTCGGTGAGTTCGCGGCCGGGCAGCGTTTCGTAGACCGGCAGCAGCGTGGTCTGCATGACCGCGGCCTCGCGCTGGAACAGTCGCCGGAACAGATCCTTCTTGGATCCGAAGTGCGCGTACAGCGTGGGCTTGGTCGAATTCGCGCGCAGCGCAATGGCATCCATGCTGGTGGCCTGATAGCCCAGCTCGGCGAAGACCGCGCAGGCGGCGTCGAGCAGTTCGTCATCGGTAGGTCGGCGCTGTGTGGGTGGCATCGGTACCAGCGTCTCATGGGCGAAGCGGCCCGCCACCGTGCAGTCCCGGTGCTCAGCTGCCGAAATCGAGTGCTTTACTTCGAAGTAAAGCTGTGTCAGGGTTGTGCCGGTCACACGGGTTGTATCGATGTGACGCACAACAACTTTGGAAGTTCTGGGTGGTGCGAAGTGGCTCCTCGTCGGTGGAGAACCCTGGTCGGCATGATTTCCGTGGCGGTGGTGTGCGCATTCGCGCCGCCCGCGGTCGCCGGTGATCCGGATGCGCTCAGTGCGCCCGGATGGGCAGGCGCGGGGCAGCAGACCACCTATCCCGGCGTGGCCGTCGAACACGACGTTCCGCTCACCATGAGTGACGGAACAGTGTTGAAGGCCAATGTGTATCGGCCCGCCGACGATCAGGGCCGGGCGATCGACACCCCGTTCCCGGCCATCGTGACCATGACCCCGTACACCAAACTCATGAGCGATCTGACCGCCGATATGAGCGGTCCGCTGGCCGGGCAGATGGGCATCACCCCGGAACTGGTTCGCGCCGGTTATGTCGAGGTGGTCGCCGATGTGCGCGGCACCGGCTTCTCCGAGGGCGTCTGGGATGTGCTGGGCGCTCGCGAACAGGCGGACACCCTCGAGGTGATCGACTGGGCGTCCCGGCAGCCCTGGTCGAACGGCAAGATCGGCATGACCGGCGCGTCCTATCTCGGCATCACCGCCGTGCAGGCGGCCGCGCATCGACCGCCCGCGCTGAAGGCCATCCTGCCCATCATTCCGGGCTCGGATCTGTTCCGCGATATCGTCGGCACCGGTGGTGCGATCGGCATCGGATTCATGCCCATGTGGCTGAGCCTGGTCAACGGCTTGAAGTGGGTGCCCGATCTGCAAGCGTTGCTGCAGGGGCGATTCGACGCCAAGTGGCTCTCCGGCCGACTGGCCGATCCGGCCACCGAACTGCCGCAGCTGTTCCAGGCTCTCTCCTCGCCGGACCTGTCCAATCTCCCGCCGTCCACCGTCGATCTGGCCGGATACAGCGACTGGTATCGCGAACGGCAATCCGATCCCAGCCGGATTCAGGTGCCCACCTTCGTGGTCGGCGGCTGGCACGACATCTTCGCCAATAGCGAGCCCAAGATCTACGATGCGATTCCGCTGCCGCCGGGGGAGAAGCAGCTGGTTATGGGCAATGGTTATCACGCCACCGCCACAGTTGATTTCGGTTCGCCCGGTGCGCCGCCCCAGATTCCGGCGTTCCAGCGCGCCTGGTTCGACAAGTGGCTCAAGGGAATCGACAACGGCATCGACTCCTACGGTCCGGTGACGCTGTATCAGCAGGGCGGCGGCTGGCGGACGACCGACAGCTTCCCGCGGCCGGATCTGAATTACGAACGCCGTTATCTGACAGCCGATTCCAGTACCAGCGCACCGCACGCCGTGGCCGACGGCAGCCTGAGCGCAGCGCCGACCACCACCTCCGCCCAGCTGACCGTCGCACCCGGTGTTCGCGGGGTCTGCTCCCGGCAGGCGTCGGAGGGTACCGCCGGTGTGGCGCTCATCCTGGGTAGGGGATGCGAGCTGGATTCGCGATTCGCCGAGGCCGAGGCGCTGACCTTCAGCACCGCTCCCGCCGAGGCGCCCACGGCGCTGTCGGGCCCGATGAACCTGCACCTGAACACGATCCTCGACGCCACGGACGGATTCTGGGACGTCTCGGTGAACGACGTTGCGCCGGACGGCACCTCGACCGTCATCTCCAGCGGCCAGCTCACCGCCGCCCTGCGCGCCGTCGACCCGCAGCGCAGCACCCGCACCCCCGGCGGTGACTACATCGAGGCGTACCACCCACTCGACGTCACCGCCCGTGACCCGCAGGTACCGGGTCGGCCCACCACCCTCGATATCGGCCTGCTGGCCACGGACGCCGTCATCCAACCCGGCCACCGCCTGCGGATCGACGTCTACGCGGCCAGCATCCTGCGCGCCCTGCCGCTCGGAGTCACTATGCGCGACAGCGGATTACGGCCGCAGCATGTGAATCTGGATCCCGCCGAACCGAGCTTCGTCACCCTGCCGATCCAGGGCCGCTCCGGCTTCTGAACGCTTGGCCGAGGGTTTCGGGCCGCGGGTCAGATGACCGTTCCGACATCGTGTGCGACCAGCTGGTCGAGCGCGCGTTCCACCACGGCGGCAATGGTCATCGATGGATTGCACGCGGCGGTATTGCCCGGCATGAGTGCGCCGTCGAGGACGTACAGGCCGCGCTGGCCGTGGACGCGCCCTTCCAGATCGCACACCGGCCCCATATTCGCGCCGCCGATGGGATGCCACGTCGAGGAGAACAGGGCATTGGTGTCGGTCAACATGCTTGCGGCACCGGCGATTGTGTGTGCGGCGGGCCCGATGTGATTGTCCTGGATGTACGCGTCTCCGTCCGGTGGCCAGTACAGGCTCGCGTCGTCCTTCGCCGAATCGTAGGTGAATCGACCGCGTCCGTCGCTGACGCCGTATCCGACCATCATCGTGCTGTGCGGGTCGATGGGCAGCGGCGGAATGGAGGCTTGGATGAGGGTGTGCGCGGCGTGCGGATCATCCCAGTTCAAGCTGCCGTATACGACGGGACCACCCTGGGCCGTACCGAATTCCGCCGTAGGGTCGGTCCATACGTAGATTCGGTCGGCATTGGTGCCCCACCCTCGGCCGAGCTCGTCGGGTAGATCGGGGATCTGCTCCTTGGCGCCGGCCCGGACCAGCAGTTTGGTGGTATTGAGACTGCCCGCCGCCAGGACCAGCGCCTGGGTGGTGAGAATCTTGTTCTCCAGCACCGTGCCCGAGGTATCGAGTCGATCGACATGAACGACCCAGCGCCCGTCCGGTCCGCGTTCGATATCGGTGACCCGGTGCAGCGTCTCGACCGTCACCCGCCCCGTCGCCTCCGCCGCGGCGAGATACGTGACATCGACCGAGTGTTTGCCGCCATTGTTCACGCCCAGCGCGCCGTCGCCATTGGTGTACGACGGCTTCATTTCCCCGCGCAGTTCGGCCAGCGCATAGTTCCAGTCGATGGGCATGGGGATCTTCGACAGCGGAAGTCCGGCCTGCTGAACATGATCGGCGAAGACCCGCGCCGCGGAGTAATTCGAACTGGCGATCAATTCGTCGGGCGCGACCGCGAGGCCGAGCATGCGCGCCACCCTCGGATAATGCACGCGATCCATTGCGGCCCAGTCGAGTTCCGGCGGGAAATGGGTAGTGAACACTTCCTCGGTGGGCTGTAGCGACATGCCCTGATAGATCAGTGAGCCACCGCCGACACCCGCCGCGCACAATGCGGTCATATTCTCGCCGGGAACCGCCTCGATCAGTCCGGTGTACGGCTCGAAGGCGAGCGGCTGCCCGAACAGATTCGGGCTCGACTCGAACCACAGTGCCCGCTTGTCCAATGCCGAAGCGCGCGGAAAGGTTTCGGCGTTCGGACCGGTCGGCCAGCGCCTGCCCCGTTCGAGCACCAGGACCGGAACCCCGGCCTCGGCCAGCCGGAGCGCGGTGACACCGCCGCCGAATCCGGACCCGATGACGACCACCCGATGATCCTCGCGGGTGAGCGGAATGCTGTTGACCCGCGCCGCGATTCCCGTCGCGCGGCCGGCGGTCCGGGCGCCGATCAACAGGGCTCCCGCGGCGGCGGCGCCGGTCAACACTGACCGTCGCGTAATTACTGACATATCGCACTTTCCTGGTGATAAAGACGAAGCTTCGGAGCTGTGTGCCGAGGTGCGGTCAGTCGAAAGTGCAAGCGGCAACAGGCTTGTCGTCGAGCCGATCGACAAGATAGGAAACGGCGCTGTCGCCGGTGAATCCGTCGATCAACTCGGGACCGAAATGATTGGCGAAGGTGGTGCCCGGCAGGATCGATGGCAGTTGATCGGTCCGGAAGGTGACCCTCGCGCCCTGCGCGCACCAGTCCTCGGCCAACTGCCGAGCCTGTCCGTAGGGGATGGTGTCATCGTTGATGCCGCTGGTGATCAGCACCGGGCTGGCCGGTTCCAGCGCGCCGATGCGCTGATCGTCGAGAACCTGATCCGCCTCCGGGATCGACCGCAGATGATCCAGTAGCGGCCTGCCGTCGATCGTGAGATCGCTGGTGCGCAGGAACGGCTGCTTGAAGATGATGTCGCCGACGCATTCGGTGCTGAGCGTGTCGAGCAGTGCCCGTCCCGCCGGAGTCGTCAGCTCGTGCACCGACTTCTCCAGCGCGGGATAGCGCGCCACGAACCCGTTGATGGCGAATCCGATTGCGCCACCGATGAGATTGCCGTCGATCTGAGCCAGCACCCGCTTCAGATCAGCGACCGGAGCGCCCGCCCAGGTGCCCTTCAGGTTCAACTCCGGTGCGTAGGCCGGCTGCAGTTCGGCTGCCGCCGCAGTCGCACCGCCGCCTTGCGAATAGCCCCAGAGCACCAGCGGCGTGCCCGGACCGGTGCCGGCGAGATTATCGGCGGCACGGGCGGCGTCGAGGATGGCGTGCGCCTCCTCGACCCGATTCACGAAGGTGTGCACGCCGGGTGTACCCAGGCCGATGTAGTCGGTGACAAAGACACGAGCGCCCAGGTTGTTCCAGGTCGCCGCGGAGATCGCCTCCTGATTCGCCGATACCGACAGCGGATCGGTGGACAGCGTGACGCCGGTGCCGAAGGCGACCGAGGCCGCGCATTGATCACCCTGCCCGGCGGTCCCCGGCCCGATGACAATGGTCGGCCGCGCCCCGGATCCTTGCCATGGCTGCGTGGGCTCGATGTAGGTGCCGCTCACCGCGACCGGAGTCCCGTCCTGTGTCCGCGAGGTGTACATGACCAGCTGCGCGGCCTCGGGCCACCGGCCCCCACTCGGCGGCGCCGCGAACACCGTCATCGGTTGCGTCTTGACGATCGCCCCCGGTTCTGTCGCGAATTGTGCTGGGGGAGTGTAGAAATCGCTCACCGGCGCGGCCGTGGCCGCCGGTGCTGTCATCCCGATCGCCGCGAGCGCGCCGACGCACAGGACGGTGGCCAGTGCGGCGGTGCACCGGCGTGGCGGCAGTGTCCTCGGGCGAGGCCGCTGCCAGTGGTGTGGCTGCATAGAGAGGTCTCCGTGTGAATTCGCTCGATGTCGATGCGCGACCTGTGGGATCGCAGCGTCCGCGTGAGTAACCTGGTTACTGCGGTAACGCGGTTACCGTAACGGAGTGAGCCGGAAACCGGAAGAGGATGCCTCGAAGCAGATCATCAGCGTCGTCCTGGCCCTGCTCGAGTCCGAGGGGTACGACGCCGTCCAGCTCAGAGAAGTCGCACGCCTCGCGCGCGTCTCCCTTGCCACGGTCTACAAGCGCTTTCCCGCCAGGGACGATCTGATCGTCGCGGCCATCGAGCAGTGGATGGCCGACAACAGCTACGCCGGCGTGCTGCCCCCGGCGGCGGACGAAACGCTCTACAGCGGGCTGATGCGCGTGCTGCGCTACATCTTCGAGCCGTGGGAGCGCAATCCCCGCATGCTCGAGGCCTACCACCGGGCGCGCACGGGTGCCGGGGGTCAGCGGCTCGACGCGCAGGGCATGAGCGCGATGCTGCCGATCGCCGCACAGCTCGTCGCCGGCGCGGAACCGGCCTATGTCGAGGACATCGGCCTGATCCTGGCCAATATGACCTATGCCCTGACCGGAAGGTTCGTCGACAAGACTCTCGAGATCACCGAGATCCTGCCCATTCTCGAACGCGCCGTCTTTCGTCTGACCAGCAATAACGAATCTGCCGCTGCCGCAGCACGGCTCGGCCGGAATGCCGGGCCCTTCACCGTGGATCCGTCCTTGGCGAGCCCCTACAACCCGAATCCCGGCACCCCGGGTGCCTGAGGCGCCGCGTCAGGACGGAGCGAGCGGGTTGTTGCGGGTGACGATCAGGGGATCGGACGAGGTGAACGGCAGTTGCGGTAGATCGGCCAGGGCGACGCCGAAGGTGGCGGCGAGCACCTGACGCGAATAGGCGCTCGCGGAGGCGCGGTAGCCGATATCGCCCGGGGTCGGCTGGTCGAAGAAGATCAGCAGCTGGATATCGGGGGTGTTCATGACTTCGATGTGGTGCGGGTAGGCGCGCGGGATGAAGTAGACCTCGCCCTCGTTCACGACGTAGGTGTCCAGCGTGCCGTCCGGATCCATGATCGTCATGCGCGCCGAGCCGCGGTGCACGTACCCCATTTCGGCGGTGACGGGATGCCAGTGTGGTTCGCGCATACCGTCTTCGCGTATGCGCAGTGAGTACATCGAGATGTCGTGCAGGGCGGGCCAGTACTGCTCGCGGGCGGTGCGGGCCGAGCCGACCGGTGAGTCCACCGGTGCGGCCATGGCCTCGACGGCGAAATGATGGGGATCGCCGAAACGCGCGTTCGCGGGTATCTGCGGGTCGCCGTCGCGTTTCACGACGAGCTTGGCGGTGGTGCTGCGCCGGATCTTCGCGAAATCCGCGGCGGGCAGGTCATAGGTGTTGCCGAGCACCGAATCCGTCATCGCCCCGAGCGCGGCGCTGAATCCGAAGTCCTCGGGTCGTTCGTGCCGGAATGCCAGGATGAATTCCGCCTCGGTATCGCCGATGTTCTCGACGTGGTGCAACGCGCCGGAGTCGATGTGGAACATCTCCCCGGCGCCGACCACGAACGAGGCGAAGTCGCTCCCGTTGTCCAGCACCGAAACCAGCGCCCGGCCCGCGGTGCAGTAGGCGAGTTCGGTGGCATTGGCATGCCAATGCGGTTCCCGGATCGCGCCGGGCGCGAGCGTGAGCCGTTTGATCGACAGGCCGCTCAAGATCGGGAAATTGTCGGCCGTGAGCCTGGTCAAGGAGCCGAGCTCACTGCGGTAGATCTCCTCGCCCCGCAGTAGCGAGGCGACATGGATCGACGGATTACGCACGGGTCCTCCCTCTGTTCGGATCAAGATCGGAGGTGGCGATCTTCAATATAGCGGCGTGCTTGCCACCGCTTCCGGCTGTCCGATTTCGACATCCGATGTGGCCGGGTGCGGCGAATGCGGCGGATACCTGGAATAGTTGGGGCGGAACGCACAGGACCAAAGCGAAAGCGGGGATGTTGGTGACTTCGACTGATGGTGTGAGCGGGGTAAGTACGGTGAAGGACGCGCCGCCGCCGAACACCCTCGAGCGCGATGTCCAGACCCTGGAAAAGGCGATCTACGAAGTCAAACGAGTGATCGTCGGTCAGGATCGTCTGGTCGAACGACTGCTGGTGGGTGTGCTCGCACGCGGCCATGTGCTGCTCGAGGGTGTTCCCGGTATCGCCAAGACCCTTGCGGTGGAAACCTTCGCGAAGGTGGTGGGCGGCAGCTTCTCTCGCGTGCAGTTCACCCCCGACCTGGTGCCCACCGACCTCGTGGGTACCCGTATCTACCGGCAGGGCCGCGAGGAATTCGATACCGAGCTGGGCCCGGTCGTCGCGAACTTCGTGCTCGCGGACGAGATCAACCGCGCGCCCGCCAAGGTGCAGTCGGCACTGCTCGAGGTGATGGCCGAGCGGCACGTCACCATCGGCGGCAAGACCTACCCGATGCCGAATCCGTTCCTGGTCATGGCGACTCAGAACCCCATCGAGAGCGAGGGCGTGTACGCCCTGCCCGAGGCGCAGCGCGACCGCTTCCTGTTCAAGGTGGTCGTGGATTACCCCTCCGTGGAGGAGGAGCGCGAGATCATCTACCGGATGGGCGTCACTCCGCCGGAGGCCAAGCCGGTGCTCGATCCCGCCGAGGTGGTGCGGCTGCAGCAGGTCGCCGCCAATACCTTCGTGCACCACGCGCTGGTCGACTACGTCGTGCGCGTGATCGCCGCGACCCGTAAGCCCGCCGACTTCGGCATGCAGGATGTGGCCGGATGGATCGCCTACGGCGCCTCCCCGCGTGCCAGCCTCGGCATCATTGCCGCGGCGCGCGCGGTGGCCCTCATTCGCGGCCGCGATTACGTGGTGCCGCAGGATGTGGTCGAGGTGATTCCGGACGTGCTGCGCCACCGCCTGGTGCTGTCCTATGACGCGCTCGCCGATGAGGTTTCGCCCGACGACGTGATCAACCGGGTGCTGCAGACCGTCGGTCTGCCGCAGGTGGCCCCGCAGGCCGTCGCCCCGGGTGGCGCGCCCGCACCGATGCCCGCCGCCCCGCCGGTCCAGCCCCAGGGTGCGCCGCAGGGTATTCAGCAGGCGCCCAACGGGATTCCGCAGCCGCCGCAGCAGGCTGTCCCGCAGCCGCCTAACGGTGTGGCTGCCGGAGTGCCCGGCCAGCCTCAGCCCAAGTGAGGCGGGCTTCGGATTCGGTTGCGCCCGTGACGATGTCGACTCCCAGCGGCTCCTCGCACGCCCCGCCCTCGTTCCGGCAGGGTGATCTGAGCGATCCGCGTCTGGCCGCTGCGCTGAGAACGCTCGAACTCACCGTGCGCCGCCGTCTCGACGGTGTGCTGCACGGCGATCACCTGGGCCTGATTCCGGGCCCGGGTTCCGAACCCGGCGATGCGCGCATGTATCAGCCGGGCGACGATGTGCGCCAGATGGATTGGTCGGTCACCGCCCGCACCACCCATCCGCATGTGCGGCAGATGGTCGCCGACCGTGAGCTGGAGACCTGGCTGGTGGTGGATCTGTCCGCCAGCCTCGACTTCGGCACCACCGGCTGCGAGAAGCGCGATCTGGCCATTGCCGCCGCGGCCGCGGTCACCCATCTGACCAGTGGCGGCGGTAATCGGATCGGCGCGGTGGTCGCCAATGGCGAGAAGCTGATTCGCATTCCGGCGCGCAGCGGGCGCGTGCACGCGCAGTCCATGCTGCGCACCATCGCCACCACCCCGCACGCCCGCGACGGTGTGCGCGGTGATCTGCAGGGCGCCATCGAGTCTCTGCGCCGTCCGCAGCGCAAACGCGGTCTGGCCGTGGTGATTTCCGATTTCCTCGGGGATATCGACTGGCAGCGCAGCCTGCGCGCCATCTCCGGCCGCCACGATCTGCTCGCGGTGGAGGTGCTCGATCCGCTGGATATGGCGCTGCCGGATGTCGGTGACGTGGTGCTGCACGATCCGGAGTCCGGGCGCACCCGGGAATTCAGCGTGACCCCCGCGCTGCGCGCCGATTTCGCGAAAGCGGCGCAGCGGCACCGGGAGCAGGTGGAACTGGCGCTGCGCAGTTGCGGCGCGCCGGTGATGGACCTGCGTACCGATCGGGACTGGATCGCCGATGTGGTCCGGTTCGTGTCCACCCGGCGCCATACTTTCGGCGCCTCGAATGCCGGGCGGGTGCCACGACAGTGAGCATTTCCAATTTCACCTCGCAGTACTGGCTGGCTTTCCTGGTCGTAGTCGCGCTCATCGCACTGCTCTACGTGGTGGTGCAGCGGCGACGGCAGAAGCATGTGCTGCGCTTCTCCAATATGGAGATGCTGGAACGGGTCGCGCCCAGCCAGCCCAGTCGATTCCGGCATGTGCCGGTGGCGCTCATGCTGGTCGGCCTGATTCTGCTGACCATCGCCGCCGCCGGTCCGACCGCGACGAAGAAGGTGCCGCGCAATCGCGCCACCGTCATTCTGGTGATCGACGTATCGCTGTCCATGGAGGCGACCGATGTGCCGCCGAGCCGAATTCAGGTGGCCAAGAAGGCCGCCAAGGAATTCGCGGACGGTCTGACGCCGGGCATCAATCTGGGTCTGGTCACCTTCGCCGGCACCGCCTCGGTGCAGATGTCGCCGACCACCAATCGCCAGGCGGTCAAGGCGGCCATCGACAGCATGAAGCTGGCCGAGCGCACCGCCACCGGTGAGGGCATTCTGACCGCGCTGCAATCGATCGACACGCTGGCCTCGGTGCTCGGCGGTGCGGAGACTCCGCCGCCCGCGCGCATCGTGCTCATGTCCGACGGTAAGCAGACGGTGCCCGATGACAAGGATGTCGACAATCCGCGCCACGGCTTCACCGCCGCGCGTCTGGCGAAGGAGAAAGGCGTTCCGGTGTCGACGATTTCGTTCGGCACGACCTGGGGCACCGTCGAGATTCCGGATCAGGACGGCAAGGGTTCGCAGCGCGTGCGGGTTCCGGTCGACGACGACGCCCTGCATCAGATCGCCCAGCTGTCCGGTGGCGACTTCTATACCGCCTCCACGCTGGAAGAGCTTCGTAAGGTGTACGACACACTCGATCAGCAGATCGGGTACGAGCTGACAATGGGCGATGCGAGCCGGCCGTGGTTGCTGCTGGGTCTGCTGGTGACCGCCTCCGGGGTGGTGACAGCGCTGCTCTATCGTCAGCGTCTGCCGTAATTCGGTACCGCGCGCCGAGTCCCGCCAACGAACAGATAGGTTTCCCTCTATGTCGAACATCACATCCCGGTCGGTACTGGTGACCGGCGGCAATCGCGGCATCGGGCTCGCGGTAGCCCTGCGCCTGCTTGCCGATGGACACAAGGTCGCTGTCACGCATCGCGGTTCGGGTGTGCCCGAGGGCCTCTTCGGCGTGAAATGCGATGTGACCGACTCGGAGTCGGTGGATCGCGCGTTCACCGAGGTCGAGGCGCACCAGGGTCCGGTCGAGGTCGTCGTGGCCAATGCGGGCATCGTGGACAACGTGCTGTTCATGCGCATGAGCGAGGAGTCGTTCTCGAAGGTCATCGACGCCAACCTCACCGGTGCGTGGCGAGTTGCCCAGCGCGCCAACCGCAATATGCTCAAGGGCCGCTTCGGCCGCGTCATCTTCCTCGGCTCGGTGGTCGGCCAGATCGGCGCCCCCGCTCAGGTCAGCTATGCGGCGGCCAAGGCCGGTCTGGTCGGTATGGCGCGCGCCATCACCCGCGAGGTCGGCAAGCGCAATATCACCGCGAATGTGGTGGCGCCGGGCCTGATCGACACCGATATGACCCGTGACGAGATGACCCCGGAGATGCGCAAGACCGCGCTCGACTTCATCCCGGCGGGCCGGATCGGCCAGGCCGAGGATGTCGCCGGTGTGATCAGCTTCCTCGCCTCCGAGGACGCCTCCTACATCTCCGGCGCGATCATCCCCGTCGACGGCGGTATGGGCATGGGCCACTGAGCATCTCGCTCGATCAGGTTCCGCGCTTCGACCCCCTGGCAACCAGCACTTTTCAACGAGGAGAACCAACCAACCCATGAGTGGATTGCTCGAAGGCAAGACCGTACTCATCACCGGCATCATCACCGATTCGTCCATTGCTTTCCATGCCGCCGCGGTGGCGCAGGAGCAGGGCGCCAAGGTGATCATCACCGGTATTCCGGACCGGCTGCGGCTGATCGACCGGATCGCCAAGCGGCTGCCGAAGGAGGTTCCCCCGGCCATCCCGCTCGATGTCACCAATGAGGAGAACCTCGGCGAGCTGGCGGCGAAGCTGAACGAGCTGGCCCCCGAGGGCATCGACGGCGTGCTGCACTCCATCGCCTTCGCGCCGCGCACCCTGATGGGCCCCGGGTCCAAGCCGTTCCTCGAGGGCCCCGGCCCGGATGCGGCCAAGGCGTTCGAGATCTCGGCGTGGAGCTACGCCTCGCTGGCCCGCGCGGTCCTGCCGGCCATGAACGAGGGCGGCTCCATCGTGGGCATGGATTTCGATCCGCGCACCGCCATGCCGTACTACAACTGGATGGGTGTGGCCAAGGCCGCGCTCGAATCGGTGAACCGCTATGTGGCGCGAGAGGTGGGCGAGGCCAAGCGCATTCGCTCCAACCTGATCGCGGCCGGGCCGATCAAGACCCTGGCGGCCAAGGCCATCGCCGGCACCGCCACCGATGATGCGAACCAGCTCACCATGCTGAACACCTACTGGGACGGCGCTTCTCCGATCGGCTGGGACGTCGACGACCCGACGGTGGTCGCCAAGTCCGTGGTCACCCTGCTGTCGGACTGGCTGCCCGGTACCACCGGTTCGATCATCTACGTGGACGGTGGCGCCAGCCACAACACCTGGTTCCCGGCGAACGGGTTTCCCACCAACTGAGTCGAAGGAGTAGGTCGTGGCAGTGCATGACCTCGGCGCTCGCGCCGCGGAGCCCGCTACTGAAAAAGTGGATGCGCTGCTACTGCTGTCCTTCGGCGGTCCCGAGCGCCCCGAAGACGTGATGCCGTTCCTGGAGAACGTCACTCGGGGCCGGGGTGTACCTCCGGAGCGCCTGGCCGAAGTCGCGGAGCACTATCTGCACTTCGGTGGGGTGTCGCCGATCAATGCGCTCAATCTCGACATCATCAAATCGGTCGAGGCCGAATTCGCCTCGCGCGGAATCGATCTGCCGGTGTACTTCGGCAATCGCAATTGGCACCCCATGGTCGAGGACACCGTCGAGGGCATGCGCGTGGACGGAATCCGTTCCGCGCTGGTGTTTCCCACCTCCGCCTGGGGTGGCTACTCGGGCTGTCTGCAGTACCACGAGGACATCGCTCGTGCCCGCGCCGATGTCGCGAATGCCCCCGAATTGGTCAAGCTGCGCCAGTATTTCGATCATCCGCTGTTCATCGACGCCATTACCGACGGCATTCGCGCGGCGGTCTCCGCGCTGCCCGAGGATCGCCGTGATCGCGCCCGGCTGGTCTTCACCGCGCACTCGATCCCGGTATCGGCCGATATGGCCGCCGGTCCGCCGGGGGAGCAGCGGCTCTACAGCCGCCAGGTCGCCGAGGCGGCCCGACTATGCGCTGCCGCAACGGGTTTCGACGAGTACGACGTGGTCTGGCAGTCCCGTTCCGGTCCGCCGCAGGTGCCGTGGCTGGAACCCGATATCGTCGATCACCTCGATGCGCTCGCCGCACGGGGAGTGGATGCGGTCGTGATCTGTCCCGTGGGTTTCGTCTCCGATCATCTCGAGGTGATCTGGGACCTCGACAACGAGGCCAAGCAGCGCGCGGCCGAGTTGGGCATGGCCTTCGCCCGTGCGGCCACGCCGGGCGGTGATTCCCGATTCGCGCATATGGTCGTCGATCTGGTCGAGGAGCACCTGGCCGGTACCCAGCCCCGCAAGCTCAGCGAGATGACGAGCCTGGGGTGCACCCCCAACGGCGCACCCTGCGTTCCCGGCTGCTGTGCCTTGCCGCCGCGACCGCCCCGCCCGGATACCGCCCGGTCGGCCTGAGCTGCGGGAAGGAACCGCTGTGAACGGCGATCCGATATTCGACGGACCATCCGCCCCCGAGGGGGACGCTTTCTACGATCCTCCGCCGGATCTGTCCGGCGGCGCGGTCGGTGACGCTATCTATCTGCGGCCGCTCGACAATCCGGAAGCCGAACTGGCACATGGCCGGAACTGGCTGGTGCTCTACCGTTCGCAGAGCGTCACCGGCGAAGTGATCGCGGTATCGGGCATCATCGCCCTGCCGAACGATCCGCCGCGCACCGATGCCGGGTATCCGCTGATCACCTGGGCGCACGGCACCGTGGGGGTGTGCCCGCAATGCGCGCCGTCCCGCGATACCGCCGAATCCGGTGCGCACCATATGAACAAATACCCGCAGCCGCTGCTGAACAATTTCCTCGATCAGGGCTGGGCCGTGGCCATGACCGATTACGAGGGCCTGGGTGTGACGGGACGGCGTCATCCCTATCTGCTCGGGGAATCCGAGGCCTACGGGGTGCTCGATATCGTGCAGACGGCGCGCCGGTTGTTTCCCGGTGTCGTCTCCGATGAGTACGCGATCGTCGGCCATTCGCAGGGCGGGCAGGCGGCGCTGTTCTCCGCGCACTACGCCAAGGATCGGGTCGACGGGCTGGTCGGGGTCGCGGCGATCGCCCCGGCCAATCATCCGAAGGCCATTGTCCGTGCGGGCGCACTGGTTCCGACCAATGCCGGCGGCGGATTCGCCTTCACCGCGCTGTTCCTGTCGGGCGCGATTGCCGGTGACGAGAGCATCGACGTCGAGAATGTGCTGTCGGTCAAGGCGAAGGCGGTCTGGCCGGATGTGCTCACCAGGTGCCGGGCCGGTCTGAGCGAACCGGATTCCTGGGGCGGGCTGCTGGGCACAGAGCAATTCCGATCGACGATTCTGAATCCGTATCCGGGTAAGCCCAATCCCGATCAGCTGAATTTCGAGGCGCAATTGGCCCTGATGAATCCGAATGTGGAAATCGATGTGCCCATTCGCATTTCGCAGTCCGCCGACGATCAGCGGGTGAAGGCCGAGGCCACGGAATTCACCATCGGCGGAGTGCCGATCGTCATCCCAGGTGTGGATGTGCTCGTCGAGGAACTGGAGGTCACCAATCCGGCGAACCTGCCGCGCTATGACCGCTACAAGGCGGGTGAGGTGGTCATCCCCGACCCCGATCCGAGCAATCTGGGCGCGCACTTCGCCACCCTGAACCACGACCGGGACGAACTGACCGGATGGCTCGCCGAACGATTCACCGCGTGAACGCGTAACCACCGGCCCGACCACCGATATCGGTGCGGCGGGCGGGAATACGCCTGCCCGCCGTGTGCTTGTATGTCGGCATGACGAGTGCTGATTTGCTGATCGATGCCTTCGGCCGGATCAAGGAGAACGTGCACGGGGCGGTCGAGGGCCTGACCGAGGCGGAATTGTCGGCGCAGCTGGACGAGGGCGGCAATTCCATCGCCTGGCTGGTCTGGCATCTGACCCGCGTCCAGGACGATCACATTGCCGATGTGGCGGGCCTGGAGCAGGTCTGGCTGACCCAGGACTGGGCCAAACGCTTCGACCTCGCATTCGATGACACCGCAACCGGATACGGCCACGCTGCCGCCGAGGTGGCCCAGGTGACCGGGATCTCCGCCGATCTGCTGACCGGGTACTACGACGCCGTGCACGCGCAGACCATCGACTACGTCTCCGGCCTGGTGGACGCCGACCTCCCGCGCGTTGTCGACACCCGCTGGAATCCGCCGGTAACCCTGGCCGTTCGCCTGGTCAGCGTGATCGACGACGATATCCAGCACTCCGGCCAGGCCGCCTACGTCCGCGGCGTACTCCTGCGCCGCCGCTGATTCCTCGACCAGGAGCTGGTGGCGGCCCATACTCGCGGTTCGCCGCCACCGGTTCCTGGTGATCGCATGTCCAGGACCTGCGAACCCTCGGTGCCCGCCAACTGCGGATGAAATGTATTGTGTCGCAGGTGGACAGGGTCAATGGTGGTCGGTCGGAACGTGACCGAGGCGTAAGTGGCGGGAATCCGCGCGGTGGCGCGGTGGCGAAGAAGCGGGCGCTGGGTGCGCCCGATTACTTCGTCTGGGCTCCGGTACTGAGTCTTTTCCTAGCCGCCGGTATCTGCATGACCATCGGTCAGTCGATGACGATCGCGGTGGTGCTGGTGCTGATCGCCGTGGTGATGGTGGTCCTGGACATGTGGATCAACCGGTAGCCGGGCCGAATTCGCTTCTCACTTCAGCACATTCACCGCGCGGGCGATGACCAGGCTGACGGTGATCAGTGAGATCGCAGACTGCACCATCATGGTCGTCTTGGCCCAGCGCGTCATCGGCATCACATCGGTGGGGCTGAAGGCGGTCGCATTGGTGAACGACAGATACAGGTAGTCCAGGAAATTCGGCTCCCAGTCCGGATCCGCCAGGTTCGGATTCTGCATCTGGACGAACAGGAAGTCCGGGTACGGCTTGCGGGCATGTGCCCGGGCCGCGGGCCCGCCGCGGTCGAGTTCCCAGTACCAGAGCCCGAATACCAGCACATTCGACAGCCAGACCGCGCCGCCGGAGGTCAGCAGCCCGGCGGCATTATCGCTGACCACGCCGTCGATCAGGCCCTTCACGAGGTGGTAGACCGACCACACCATCGAGAATGCCAGCAGCGCCATCAGGCTCAGACCGAGTCTGCGGAGCCACATCTCCTCCCGATCGATACGAAACGAGCGGGCCGCGATGAGCACGATGACAAGCACCAGCCCGATGCCCGGCACCAGCCAGCGCGGTCCCGGCGTGAACTCCTGGGGCAGGAAGTACTGCAGCACCAGCATTCCCACCAGTGCGCTGGTGGCCCACCATCGTGATTCTCCCGTAGTCCGCCGGGCCCATGCGGGTACCTGGTCGTCGTTCGCATCATTCTCAGAGCCGGTCACGCGAGCAGTATCGCCCGATGCGCGACTTCGATACGGGAACGACTCAGTTGCTGCTGGTCACCGAATCCGCGGGCTTCGAATCGGCGGACGCGTGCGCGGCCCGGCACCAATCGGCCGCGCGGAACATCGCGTCCACATAATCGGCGTACTGGCCCGCGAAACTACGGACACCGTCCGCGTAGGAGCGCACCGTGGTGGGGGTTACCGCGCCCGGGTCGGCGGCAGCGGCGGCCTTCAGCAGATCCAGGCTGCGAAAGCCGACGGCGAGCCCCGCGGGCGTGCCGGGCCAGACGATCGGACCCAGATACGTGCGTTCGGGATAGACCTCGATCACGCGCTGGATCAGTCGTTCGGCCCATACCGCGAGCTGGAGCGCGGGCTGGTTCGTCGTGATCTCGTCCCGCACATCCATACTCGCCAGCACCCGTAATTCGTGCACGCCCTTCTCGATTTCGGTGCGGCGGCGCTGATCCGGGCCCTCGGTCAGAGTCAGCGCGACGAACAGACCGGGGTGGTTGCGCATATTGCCCGCGTAGCCCGCGAAGTACCGTGCGGGGAAGGCTTCCGTCTCGCCGCCGAGGCGTGCGGTCAGCGCTGCCGGTGGCATGGGTTGGGCGCCCGGGACCGGTGCGGGCAGGACGACGGGGGTATCGGCCACCGCGCCGATGGCACCGGCGGTGCGGGCGGCGCGGGCCTCGAGTTCGGCGGACACCCCGCCGGCCTGCAATCTGGCGGACTGCACGCGCCCGATCAGGTCGACGATCGATCCGCGCAGCAGGAAGGTGACCGTCAGGCCGACCACCGGCCATTTGGTCGCATCGATGTACTGCAGGACCATTTCGGGTGCACTCACACGCGTGATCGTATTGCCGGACAGCGACTCCCGCTATGCCACTGCGACTTTCGTCTGCTCTGCCATCTCCGCATCGAGCAGGCGGCGGGCGCGGGGGATGAGGAGGGTGCGATTGGGGAGGAACCACAGTGCGATCAGCGCGAACAGGGGCAGCCCGGACAGCAGTGACGATTTGCCGGCCTGGTCGGGCGGGTAGCTGTAGATCACGAGGACCCGCAGTACCGCGTCCGTGAGCAGGACCAGGCCCAGGGTTGCGGTGACGAACTGGTAGATCCGGCGGAAACCGGGGTCCTTGGACCAGATTCGATCGAACCCTGCGGCGCGCAGGGGATCACCTTTGGCGGCAACGGGTTTGAGCGCGTCACGCATATACGGATGATCCGTCCAGGCGCTGGCCAGCACCACGATCCCGGCAATGGCGATATACAGCGAGGTCCGGGCCAGGACAAAACGTGCGTCGCCGCTGATCGACGTCAGCACCACGCCGACGATGACCTCCGCCAGTACCAAGACCGCGAAGCTGTCGATCCGATGTGTCGCAGTGCGCCGCAACCGTGTTCGCGCCATATCGCCGATGACGATCAGCGCGGCGACCACCGCGCCCGCCACCATGCTGGCCGTACTCCCTGCCCCGGCCAGGTAGCAGCCGATGAGCGCAGTATTCGATGCGACCGCTGTGAAAACCACCAAGCGCCAGCGGAATTCACCGGTCTCGATCCGTCCGCCGATCGCCTTCGCGCCCAGGAGTGTGCCGCCGATGGACAGCCGGATCTGCGGTGGGAGGCCGGTCGGGGCGAGCAGTACGAAGATGACCGTCGGGAGGAGTAGATCGACGGCCGTATTCGCCAGCATCAGGGCGAACCACAGGGCCTTCTTGCGCTTGTCGATGTCGGGCGTGGGATGACTCCCGGTTGAACCGTGCATCGAACTTCCCCCAGTTCTATGAAATCTCTCAGATAAGAAATATCTTAGATACTAAGACAGTTAGAGGCTAAGGTATGTTGTGGACATGACGCAAGAGGTGACCTCGGACCAACCCGGGGACTCGACCCTGCTCGGCCGCGAATTCGCTTCCGCCATGGTGAATTTCCATGCCGCCACCGGAAAGCTGCTCGGTCTCAGCGCGATCGAGCGCAAATGCATGGACACCCTGCAGCGCCTCGGCCCGGTCACCGCGGGCGCGATCGCCGAGCACACCGGGCTGACCACGGGGGCGGTCACCGGTTTGGTGGACCGCCTGGAGAAGGCCGGTTACGCCCGGCGCACCCGAGACTCGCACGACCGGCGCAAGGTCCTGGTCGAACTGATCCCCAATGAGCGAGCCGACGCCGTCCTCGCCTCCATCTTCATCCCCTTCGGTGCGGATATGACGGAATTGGCCACCCGATACACCCTGGCCGAGCTGCACGCCATCACCGACTGGATTCACCGGACCACCGACATCCTGGTGGCCAACACCCGCCGAATCTCCGCCCCGGACTTCACACCTGAGGCGTAGCCAGGGGATGCGCGCCCTGGATTCGATCGACTCGGTGCGAATTGTCCCGGGGTTGGGCCGAGCCGGCGGCATGTCCAGGAGCGCGATGGCCGCTGTGTCACAACGCTATTGGGTGAACCGAAGCCAGATCTGTCAGACTGGTCGGCTGAATGTCGGCTGATGGTTCGTGGGGAGTGGATATGCGGGAGATTCCTGAGTGGGCGAAGCAGAATTCGTGGGGAGTGCGATTCGACTGGGGTTTGCCGGGCGCGCTGGCGCTCGGGCCGGGCAGCGCGGCGGTGGTGGTGATCGATGTGCTCTCGTTCACCACATCGGTATCGGTTGCCGTCGAGGCCGGGACGAAGGTGCTGCCGTATCCGTGGCGCGACGGCACGGCCGCCGAGTTCGCCGCCCGGCAGGCCGCGGAGCTCGCGGTCGGGCGCACCGCGGTATCCGCGCAGCAGCCATGGTCATTATCGCCCGCCGCCCTGCGGCGTGCGCCCGCCCCGGCACGCCTGGTGCTGCCGTCGCCGAACGGGTCTGCGATTTCGGCCGCGGTGACCGGGGTGCCGGTGATCGCGGCCGCACTGCGCAATGTGTCCGCGGTCGCGCGCTGGATTGTGAAGCGGGGCTGGGGGACTGAGGAATACCCCATCGCGGTGATCGCGGCCGGCGAACACTGGCAGGGCCGGGATGCGCTGCGACCGGCGATCGAGGACTGGCTCGGCGCGGCGGCTCTGCTCGCGGCCCTGGTCGAGAACGGCGCCGGTCCCTTGTCGCCGGAGGCGTGGGTGGCGAAGGTCTGCTACGACGGCATCGAGGATGTCCCCGCCCTCATTGCCGAGTGTGCCTCCGGTCGTGAGCTGGCGGGAATCGGATTCGCCGACGATGTGGCGGTCGCGACCGAAATCGATGCCAGCAAGGTTGTTCCGGTGCTCACCGACGGCGCGTTCACCGACGCGTCATGACGTACGGCTGACCCGCCTCGGAGTCGGCTCGCGCAGTCCTCACCCCGCGCGGCTCCACATCCCGCTTTGCACGACCCAGATCCCCTGGGAGCCTTGAGTTGCCGGCTGAGAGAGGTTCAGCCCGACTTTGCTGCCGTCACTGTTTGTGACGAACACGATATTGGGCGCGTCACCACTCGTCTGTACATCGGACCAGCCGAATTGGCCCAGCACGAACGTCTTCGCGACCTGAATCCGGTCCAGCCGCCACGGCTGGTGCCCGCCGTCGACCGCCTTCTGCAAATCGGTGATCTGCTGGGCGCTGAGCCCTTCGCCGCCGAACGGTGTCCCGGACGGCGGGTGCGAACTCGAGCCGGGTTGCGCGGGCGCCGATGTAGTGGGTTGCGGCGCAGGAGATTCCGGCGAGCCGGGCGACACCGGGGGCGGATTTCCGTCGTCGCCTCCCGGCTGTGACGTGCCAGGGCCATTACCCGACGGTGAAGGGGCACTGGAGCTGGGCGCGGTGACCACGGTTGATGCCGTCGACGACGGCTGGCCCGTCGTCGTCGACGTCGTCGAGCAGCCGGTGATCACTACCGCAGCGGTGAGAGTGCCGAGAACTGCCACCGCGATTCGCCTATCGCGCGGGGCGCGAGCGTTCGGAACGCGGAAGGGGACGGTCTTGTGCATAGTGGTACTCCGTTGTCGAGGTACTGGGACCGCCGGCCGATGCCGACCACATCCCCGCCGTGTCTATCGCCGCGAACGATTAAGGCGTTTCGAGATACCTCGGCCGCGAACAGCGTTGGCTCGTGCGCGGTTTCAGCGCGCGGGTGTGCCGACCTTGCTGGTTGGGCGCCGCCGGGCTAACTTACTTGCAAGTAGGTTGTCTCGGTGAGGAGCGCCGCTGTGGGTTTGCCCGACAGGTCGAAGGATCGGCACAATGCCGCGTTGAGCGGGTTGCGCGTGGTCGAATTCGGGCACTATCTCGCGGGCCCGCTTGCCGGTGTTTTTCTGGCCGATCAGGGCGCGGACGTGATCGTCGTGCAGCCGCCGAGTGGTAGCGGTTGCGATCCCGCGACGTCGGCAATCCTGCAGCGCGGCAAGAGCGTTCGGGTTGCCGATCTCCGCGATGCCGAGGCGGCCGCGCGGGTGCGGGTGCTCGTCGAGGACGCCGATGTGGTGATCGAGAACTTCAGGCCGGGGGTGATGGACCGCCTCGGGTTCGGATACGCGCGGGTGGCGGCGGCGAATCCCGGCGTGATCTATCTGTCCCTGCCGGGGTTCTCCCGCCACGACGAGCGCAGTGCGATGCCGGGCTGGGAGGGCGTGATCTCGGCGGCCTGTGGTTTCTACAGCGATCTGTCGTTGCCGGGTGCGATATTCGATGCCCCGCCGACCTATACGCCGCTGCCGCTGCCGTCGGTCTACGCCGGGGTGCACGGCGCGATCGCGATCACGGCGGCCCTGTTCGCGCGCCTCGCGCACGGCCACGGCGATCGGATCGAGGTGCCGCTGCTGGACGCGGCCATGTCGGCGGCGGCGGGTCTGGTGTACCGGGTCGAGGATCAACCCGATCGCTACAACATGCCGCCCGCGCCGCAGAAGCTGCTGGAGGCGGCGGCCGCATTACGCCTGCCCGCTGTCCTCACCCGAGGCAGGCTCGGTCACGGATTGTCCGGCAGCACAGCGTGGCTCGGTGAACTGACGAACCGATTTTCGCCGCCCCTGTTCGCCAACTATCGCTGCGCCGACGGCCGCAGCGTGTTCGTCTGCGCCATGGACAATGAGAAGCACGTCGCCGGATTGCTCGCCGTGACCGGTGTGGCGGGCAAAGCCGCGGATCTCGGATTCGTCCAGGGCGATTGCCTGGATGTGCCGCCCACATCGACCAATATCAATGCCTATCGCGGGGCCTCTCCGCGATGGTTATCGCTGCGTTCGGCCTTGGCGCGCGCCTTTCGCCGACTGCCCGCCGAGGAATGGGAGCAGCGGCTCACCGCGGCGGGTGTGCCCGCCGCGGTGCAGCGCAGCACCGCCGAATGGAT
Organism: Nocardia sp. NBC_01327; assembly: GCF_035958815.1. Lineage (NCBI taxonomy): Bacteria > Bacillati > Actinomycetota > Actinomycetes > Mycobacteriales > Nocardiaceae > Nocardia > Nocardia sp. NBC_01327. Next base: position 4,557,412 of record NZ_CP108383.1, read on the forward strand.
CGAGCACGCACTCGCCCTCGGGACCGGAATCGTGCGGCGGACCGGCGATCGCGTCGAACCGGGGCGGCAGGTGGATGTGACCGCCGCCGGTCTCGCCGAACCTGAAACCGCCACGGGCACTTGGCCGCATGTGCGCACCTTCGGTCCCGTTGTTGCCGGCGCCCGGCCCGCGAGCGGTTGGCTGGACGGCGTCACCGTGCTGGATCTGTCGAACGTGATCGCCGGACCGTCCTGCGCCAGGACTCTCGCCGAACTCGGTGCCGATGTGATCCAGCTCGTGCCCCCGGCGCCGAAGATGGGGCCGCGCCAGACCCTGCACTTCGGCCTCGAGGTCAATCCGGGCAAGCGCAGCATTGCTGTCGACCTCGCCACCGACGCCGGTCAGAGGGTGCTGCGCGAGGTGATCGCGCGCGCGGATGTGCTGACCCACAACTGTCTGCCCCACCAGGCGACCGGCTCGGGTTCGATCCGGACAGCGCTCACCACATCGACCGCCGAGTGATCACGGTGGCGATGACGGCCCACGGCGGACCGAATCCGGGGGTCTCGGACGTACTGCCCGGCTACGACCCGACACTGCAGGCGGCGACCGGCATCATGACCCGCTACGGCGGGGAACGTACTCCGGCGTTGCATGGATTGGCTTCCTGCATAGACTATTTCACCGGATACTCCGGTGCGTTCGCGGCGATCCTCGGGCTCGTCGCCCGCAGCCGAGGCGGGTACGACATCAGCGCGCGAACGTCACTGGCCCGCATGGCGACCTGGTCTCAACTGCCGTTCCTGAACGGCGACGGAACCGAACCCAGCGGGCTCGACGCGCGCGGCACCGGACCGGCCGATCAGATCTACCGAGCGCGTGACGGGTGGCTGTTCGTGAGCGCGGGTGCGCGACAGCCGGGCGCAGAGGTACCAGGCGATCTGTCCGCGCGGATCGCCCGGTACACCGTGGCCGAGGCCGTTCGCTATGCGCTACAGCAGGAGTGGGCCGCGCATTCGGTCGTCACCGGGCGCATGATGCGGCAGGAAGCGCTGGCCGCCGCACACAACCCCATGCCCGCGAAATCGGACGCTGCATCGAGTGAAAGCGCCTCGGGGCGAGTGGAATTGGTAGAACATCCCAGCGGATTGCGCTACTGGGTTCCCGTCGCCAGTTGGGTCCGCAGCGATTTCACCCCCCGCCGATCATTGCGCCCCGCCCCGTTCCCGGGCCAGCACACCTGCGAGATCCTCGCGGAACTCGGACGTACACCGCAGCACATCACCGACCTGCTCGACGGCGCCATCGTCGCCGAGCACTGGGCAACCGGAGGGCACTACCTCCCGGCATGAGCAGGTACCGTCACACGAAAAAGGAGAGACAATATGATCGCAGTCATCGCCGAGGTCACCGTCAAGCCCGGTGCGGGCGCGGAGTTCGAGTCCGTCGTTGCCGATCTCATCCAGCAGATCAAGGCCAATGAGCCCGGAAACCTGACCTACCAGCTCGTGCGCTCGCGCACCGATGCCGAGAACTACCGGTTCTTCGAGCTGTATTCCGATGACGCGGCCGTCGAGGCGCACGGCCGGTCCGACCATTTCCGTGCCGCCGGCAAACTGATGGCTCCGCTGCTGGCGGGCGCACCGAAGATCGAGTACTTCACCGCGGTCTGATTGCTGCGACGTCGGGTTTCACCGGCGGCCGCGCCATGAATCGCCTGCGAACGTTCCACTCGGAGCGTTCGCAGGGCTAATTCCCAGACCGTTCCAAGAGTCGATGCGCACGATGGTGGTCAGCGCTACGACGAACGGGGCCCCCATGGCGTTATCGCAATCCGGCCGCACCGCTACCGGGGTGCTGCTGGCATTCGGCGTCGCGAGCACCCTCGGCGCGTCGGTGACCGCCTACTTCGATACCGATACTTCTCATGCATCGGCTCCTGCCTCCGGAACGGGTTCCGCAGCGGGACAAACGGATTCACCTGGTACCGACAGTGGAGCCAGCAGTGGCGCGGCTCCGCAGATTCAGCCGGGAGCGGGCCGTTCCCACGCGCGATCGAGCGGCTCGTGAGGTCGCCGCGCCCTGCGGTCCGCACCGGCGAGGATCGGCCGGTCGCGGCCGTGGACTGGCCTCTGTGGAGCACCACGGCCAGGCTGGTGGTCACCGATCCTGACGTACTGGACCCGGCCTTCGGCCTGGTCTGTGCACATCTGGACGCAGTCGACCGGGCGTGCAACCGGTTTCGCGGCGACTCCGAGATCAGCCGGCTCACCGGTCACCGCGGCCGGGCCGTCGAGATCAGTTCGCTCTTCGCCGAGTATCTGCGCGCCGCGCTCGCGGTGGCGGAGGCCACGGGCGGCGACGTCGACCCGACCGTCGGTGCGGTGCTGGTCGGCCTGGGCTACGACCGTGACTACCCGCTGATCGCCGGAGCCGATATCTCGGAAACAGCTGCGCCCGTGCAGTTTACGGTAATCCGGCGTGCCGATTGGTCGACGATCGTCCTCACAGAGGGAACCGTGACCGTTCCCGACGGCACCCTGCTCGACCTCGGCGCGACGGCAAAGGCTTTTGCCGCCGACCGATGCGCCGCACTGGTCGCGCGTGAATTCGGTTGCGGAGTGCTGGTCGCTCTCGGCGGTGATATCGCCACCGCCGGACCCGCACCGGAGAACGGATGGCAGATCGAGGTGAGCGACGGCCCCGCCGAACCGAGTTGCCGGATCCGACTGCCGGGCGGTGCGGCCGTGGCCACCTCCAGCACCCTGCGCCGGCAGTGGTTCCACGGCGACCGGCTCGTGCACCACATCGTCGATCCACGCACCGGGGTCGCGGCAGATCCGGTGTGGCGCACCGTCTCCGTCGCCGCCGGATCATGCCTGGTGGCCAATGCGGCGAGTACCGCAAGCATTGTTCGAGGACGAGACGCGCTCGGCCGCCTTCGCCGATCGGGACTACCCGCCCGAGTGGTCGATCGCGACCGCCGGATCAGCATGCTGGGCAACTGGCCCGCCGGACCGGAGGGGGAGTAGGTGATGGGGCAGACAGGTCTGGACCAGGCGCTCTGGGCGTTCGGCCGGGGGAGCGGAATCACCGCCCTCATCATGCTGACGGTCGCGGTGATCACCGGGATCGGCTCCCGTTCCGGGCGCACGCTGCTGCTACCGCGCCTGGGACTTGCCGAATTGCACCGTGGCGCAGCGCTGATCGCGACCGCGTTGATCGCCGTCCATGTGGTCAGCCTGCTCGCGGATCCGTATTCCCAACTGCGCCTGCTCGATACCCTGGTGCCCTTCGCGGGGGACTACCGCCCGCTGTGGGTGGGACTGGGCACCGTCGCCGTCGACCTGCTCGCCGCGATCGTGGTCTCCGCACTGCTGCGCCATCGCATCGGGCCGAATGCCTTTCGTGTGATCCACTGGGCCGCTTATGTTTTCTGGCCGGTCGCGCTGATCCACGCACTCGGTGCGGGGACGGACTCGGGACGACTGTGGATGCTCGCGGTCGCCGCGGCGTGCACCCTCGGCGTGGTCGCGGCGATGGCCTGGCGGATCAGCCGGGACTTCGCCGAATTCGGGCTGGCGCGCGAGAGGAGCCTCCGATGAACCTCCACCGCAACACAATTGCCGCCGAGCCGGATGTCGTCAAACCCGCTCCGCCTGCGGGCGCGCGTCGCCTGCTGGCCGCCGCCGGGCCGGAATTGGTCGCGCACATCGCAGGTCATGGTCCGCTCGCGGCCGCTCCCGCGGGGCTCATCGATATGGTCGCCGCCGCCGGATTGCGCGGTCGTGGTGGCGCGGGTTTTCCCGTCGCCCGCAAGATGGCGGCCGCCGCTGCGGACGGCAGGCCGATCGTCATCGCCAATGGCGCCGAGGGGGAACCCGAAAGCCGCAAGGATGCGGTGCTCCTCGCCCATGCCCCGCATCTGGTGCTCGACGGCCTCACTGTTGTCGCTCAAGCGATCGGCGCACGGGAGTGTCATCTCTATGCCACGGAGTCGGCGCTCGGGCCGGTGCGCCAGGCCCTGTCCGAACGTCTTGCCGCCGGATACCGCGGTCCCCGCATCGAACTCACCGCAGCTCCGGACACCTTCCTCGCGGGTGAGAAGTCCGCCGTCGTGAACCGCATCGCCGGGCGGCCCGCTCTACCGGGCGATCAACGAGTGAGCCTGTCGCAGAAAGGGTTACGTGGCCGGCCGACGCTGGTGCACAATGTCGAAACCCTCGCGCAGGTAGCCCTGATCGCCCGCTACGGACCACGCTGGTTTCGCAGCCTCGGCACGCCCGAGGAACCCGGCACCATGCTCGCCACTCTCTCCCACACCGCGGTGACCGGCGTCGTGGAGGTACCCCTCGGCACCACCCTGCTCGACCTGATCACCCGCAGCGGTCATACGGATCCCGCCACCGTGCGTGCCGTGCTGATCGGCGGCTATCACGGCACCTGGATTCCGGGCACGGCACTGCGGCAGGCAGCCCTGTCGAGCGCCGCGCTGCGCCCATGGCATGCCTCGCCCGGCGCCGGACTCGTTCGCGTGCTCCCGCTGACCGCGTGCGGTCTGCGCGCGAGCGCCGACATCACCACCTACCTGGCCGAGCAGAGCGCGGGCCAGTGCGGACCGTGCCGCAACGGACTCCCACAACTCGCCGCCGCGCTGAACGAGGTGGCGTACGGGCACCACGGCGAACCCGCCGAGATCGTGCGGCTGGCTCGGCTCGTCGACGGCCGCGGATCCTGCCATCACCCCGACGGCACGGCTCGCATCGTCCGTTCCGCACTCACCGTCTTCGCCGATGACCTGCCGCTGCATGCGCGCGGCGCCTGTCAGGCGGCATTCGCCGCCACCGCCATCAGGAGCCCGCGATGACCCGCATCCGACCCAGCGGTGACGTCTCGCGACTGCACATCGACTGGACCCGATGTGATGGGCGCGGACTGTGCACCGAACTGCTTCCCGAAATCCTCGACCGCGACGACTGGGGTTACCCGCTTCTCCGCAGTCACCCGCGCGACACCACGATCGCAGCCCGGCACAGCGCCGCCGCCCGCGATGCGGTGGCACTGTGCCCCCGACTGGCCCTCACTCTGATTCCCCTGGACCATCGCTGATCCGCCCCGAAAAACCGAAGAATCCGACTCCCGGATGCGCGAGGTGCACTGAACTAGGCTCGAGGGATGCATGCGTGGCGTGTCGAACGACCTGGGCCGATCGATCACGGACCGATGCGGTTCACGGAGGTGGAGGTTCCGGAGCCGCAGGCCGGTGAACTGCTGGTGCGGGTGCTGGCCTGCGGGGTGTGCAGGACGGATCTGCATGTCACGGAGGGGGATCTGCCGGTACACCGGGCCGGGGTGGTGCCGGGGCACGAAGTGGTGGGGGAGGTCGTCGCCCTCGGGCCGGAGCACACCGGGGAATTCGGTGTGGGGGATCGGGTGGGGATCGCATGGCTGCGGCATACCTGCGGGCGCTGCCGATACTGTCTGCGCGGCGCGGAGAACCTGTGCCCGCAGTCGCGCTACACCGGTTGGGACGCCGACGGCGGCTATGCCGAATACACCACGGCCCCAGCTGATTTCGCTTACAGACTGCCGAGCGGATACAGCGACGCCGAACTCGCACCGCTGCTGTGCGCGGGAATCATCGGTTACCGGGCCCTCGAACGCACCTCCCTTCCGATAGGAGGACGCCTGGGCATCTACGGCTTCGGTGGCAGCGCACATCTCGCCGCACAGGTCGCTCTCGCCCGCGGCGCGGAAATCCATGTGATGACACGGGATTCAGCCGCACAGGCACTCGCGCTGACGCTGGGTGCGAGCTCCGCCCAGGGCGCCGCCGACCCGCCACCGGTAGCGCTCGACGCCGCGATTCTCTTCGCACCGGTCGGTGACCTCGTGCTCCCCGCACTGGAATCCCTCGACCGCGGTGGAATTCTCTCCATCGCCGGAATCCACCTCAGCGATATCCCGGCCCTGAACTATCAGCGACACCTCTTCCAGGAGAAGGAGATCCGCTCGGTCACCGCCAACACCCGGGACGACGCCCGCGACTTCCTGGCATTCGCCGGAGCACACCACCTGGAAGTAACCGTCCACCCGTACCCGCTCGCCGCCGCAGACAGAGCGCTCAAGGACCTCGCACACGGCCGCTTCACCGGCGCGGCAGTGCTGGTGCCCTAGCCTCTGACGTTCGGCTGCGCTACAGCGCGGGCCAGTCGGCCGGCGCTGTCGAGGTTTGCGGGTACTAACTGCGGGGGGAGGCTCCAGTGCTCCGAGATCGGTTGCCGCAGTGTCGATATCATGAAGGTTTGATCAGTTCTTGCTGGTCGGACCAGTATGCTTGCCGCCATCGGTGGTTCGTTCCGCGTGCTGGGCCTTGATATCGGCTTGCCACTTGTCGAAGTCGGTCCGCATGGTGCCGAATTCACCGCCGCCCCAGGACAGTTTCCCGGGTCGTCGGCGCGGTTCACGTCCTGGCGATCACGACCTTGAGTGCGCCGGTTTCCCCGGCTCGTGCGAATACGTCGTAGGCGGCGGGGAATTCGTCGAAGCCGAAGCGGTGGGTGACCAGGGCTGTCGGGTCGAGTTGCCAGCCCTCCAGGAGCCGGATGAGGGTGGGTGTGGTGGAGGTGTCGACCAATCCCGTGGTGATGGTCAGGTCCCGGATCCATATCTTCTCCAGGTGGAGGGTGGCCGGGGCGCCGTGCACGCCGATATTCGCGACGTGTCCGCCCGCCCGCACCAGCTCTACCGCGAGTTCGAAGGTCTCCGGCGTGCCCACGGCCTCCATGACGACATCGGCGCCGAGGCCATCGGTGAGTGCGGCGATCGCGGCGCTCGCATCGGTGGTGCGGCTGTTGATCACGGTGTCGGCGCCGAGCTTGTGCGCGGCGTCCAGACGGCTGTCGACGATATCGATCACGACGATATGGCTCGGACTGTAGAGCTTGGACGTCATGACCGCGGCCAATCCGATCGGGCCGGCGCCGATGATGGCGACGACGTCTCCGGGTCCGACTCGGCCGTTGCGCACTCCGACCTCATAGCTGGTGGGCAGGATATCGGCGAGCATCAGTATGCGTTCGTCGCTGAGGCCGTCCGGAATTCGGTGGGTGGAGGTATCGGCGAAGGGAACCCGCACCAGTTCGGCCTGCGTGCCGTCGATCAGATGCCCGAGAATCCAGCCGCCGCCTCCCAGACATTGGCCGTAGCGGCTTTCGCGGCAGAACCGGCAGGTTCCGCAGGACGAGATGCAGGAGACCAGCACTCGATCTCCGACTCGGAGAGTCCTTACCGCGCTTCCGATTTCGGTCACGGTGCCGACGGCTTCGTGCCCGAGTATCCGTCCCGGCGTCACCTCGGGTACGTCGCCTTTCAGGATGTGCAGATCGGTCCCGCAGATCGTGACGGTGTCCACGCGGACGATGACATCGGTCGCCTCGTGGATCGTCGGGTCGGGCGCCTCTTGCCAGGCGCTTGTCCCGGGGCCGTGATAGACCATCGCATGCATGACAGCTCCTTGTCGGATCGTGTTCGAAACTCAGCCTCGTCGCTGCTGAACGGCCACGACAGTGCCGAAAGACCCCGACGGGAGGCATTGTTGGTCAGCTGCCGCATAAGTGATCCGGCATGCGGCCCGAAGCGCCAGTATGGGGAATGCCTGTTGTGAGGATTCTCGTTGTCGGCGCCGGTGTCATCGGGCGAGTGCACGCGTGTCTGCTCGCGGAGGCGGGGCACGAGGTCACGATGCTCGCGCGCGGATCGACAGCGGAACAGCTTGCGCGCGAGGGCATCACGATCACCGACGGAGTGCGCACACGCACCCGGCCGGTGCGGATAATCGAGGAGATCGATTCGGAGGCCTACGATCTGGCGCTGATCGCGGTGCGCCGGGATCAGCGCGACGGTGTGCTCGGTCTCCTCGATCGCATCGACAGCGCGGTCCTGGTGCCGATGTTCAACAGCCCCCTCGGCCTCGGACCCTTGCGGGAGCAGTTCGGTGCGAGCCGGATCGTGGGTGCGTTCCCCGGGGTCGGCGGATATCTGGCGGCGGACGGCGCTGTCAGGTATGCGCGCATCAGGCAGCAGCCGACCACCATCGAGCGCAAAGACGGCGGGGAAAGCACTGTGGTGCAGGCATTCTCGGACGCCGGATGCGCGATCTCGGTCGTCGATGACATGGACGGGTGGCTCGCGACGCACGCGGTCTTCGTGGTGGCGATCTGCGCGGCGCTGGAGCGAGCCGGGTACTCGATCGAACACCTGACGGGCAGCCGCGAGGCCCTCCGGACGATGGTGCGAGCGGTGCGCGACGGCTTCACGGCACTGGGCAATTCCGGTATCACCGTATCGCCTGCGGGCCTGCGGTTCATCTTCACTGCGGCCCCCATTCCCGCGGCGGCCTGGTATTGGCGCCGTGCGCTGCGTGGCCCGCTGGGCACGGTGGCGATAGCGCCTCATGCCCGAGCGACCCGGGATACCGAAACCGCCGCGCTGCGGGTGGATCTCGACGCGCTGCTGCCATCCGGCAGCGCGGGTGACTTCGACCGCCTGGTACGCCCGGATGCACCGGGACTGCCGCCGGGAGTCCGCTGAACGCGGCCGTGGTGCCGCTGGACCCGCCTTTCGGTGACCTTGTTCCCTGCTCGCTCCGAATCGTCGGCGCAATACTGAGGACAGGTTGCCGGTTCCGCGATGCGGGTGTGGCTCGACCCGGCTCGGTGCGCGGGCGTCTGCCTGCTCCGCCGGAAGAGCGCTACGAATCGAATACCAAGGAGTACAAGATGACTGAGAACTCTGTCAGACCGGACACCCTGGTGAATCCGCCGATCGTGGTCGCCGTCGACGGTTCGGCCATCGCCTATCAGGCGGCGGCCTGGGCGGCGGTGGACGCCGGCCTGCACGGCGCACCGCTGCTGATCGTCACTTCGATCGCGGTGACAACGGGATTCGCGCCGGGGGTGGTGCTGTCCGACGACGATGTGCGGATCCTGCGCACCGACGGTGAGCGCGTGGTCCTCGAGGCTGCGCGGGCGGCACGGGCCGCTGCTCCCGGTGGGGAGCTGGATATCACCACCGAGGTCACCTTCGACTCCATCATTCCCTACCTGATCGACCTCTCGCGGCGAGCACGCGTACTCGTGGTCGGCAGTCGAGGGCTCGGCGCGTTTCGGCGTGAACTGCTGGGTTCGGTGAGCACCGCGGTCACACGGCACGCGCACTGCCCGGTTGCGCTGGTGCACAACACCGCTGCCACGGATGTGCTGACGGCGGAGAAGCCGGTGCTGGTCGGTGTGGACGGCTCCGACAACAGCATGCCCGCCCTCGTGCTGGCCTTCGAGGAGGCGTCGCGCCGCAAGGTCGGGCTCACCGCACTGCACACCTGGAGTGACGTCAGTGCCCTGGATACGCCGCTGCCGGGGTGGGGCATGATCCAGGAGCAGGAGGCCGAGGTCCTCGCCGAACGAGTGGCCGGCTTCGGTGAGCAATTTCCGGATGTGCCGGTGCGCCGGATGCTGAAGCGCGACAGGCCGGTTCGCGCCCTGCTCGACGAATCGGAGCATGCGCAACTGCTGGTGGTGGGCAGCCACGGCCGTGGCGGATTCACCGGCATGCTGCTCGGCTCCACCAGTGCGGCGCTGTTGCACAGCGTGGATTGCCCGGCCATCGTGGTGCGGAACGGCTGAGCGAAGAGCGTTGTGCCACAGCGGTTCCGGTCAGTGCAGCGGCACCGACCAGCGCAGGCGGGTGCCGCCGTGTTCGCTGCTGCGCTCCATGGTGAAATGCCCCTCGGCCTGGTCGGCGCGGGTGGTCAGATTGTGCAGGCCGCTCGGAGTGATGTCATCGGGGATACCGCAGCCGTCATCGGTGATGATGAGGGTGAGATCGTCGGCAACGTCGATCTCGACGGTGAGGATCGCTGCGCCGGAGTGCCGGACGACATTGCTGACCGCCTCCCGCACAACGGCTTCGGCATGGTCCGCCAGTTCGGCGTCGACCACCGACAGCGGCCCGGTGATGCGCAGGGAGGTGCGCATCTCCAGATCGCCGGTGTGCTGTTTGATCAGCTGTTCGATGCGCTGGCGTAACCGGGTGCTCTGACTGTTGCCGCCGTGCAGATCGAAGATGGAGGTGCGGATCTCCTGGACGACGTCCTGCAGATCATTGATCACATCCGAGAGTCGTTCTCGCACTTCGGCCGAGCGGGCACGGGACACGGTGCTCTGCAGGCTCAGCCCTGCGGCGAACAGGCGCTGGATGACGTGATCGTGCAGGTCACGCGCGATCCGATCGCGGTCGGTGAGAATGTCGAGCTCGCGCACCCGCTGCTGTGCCTCCGCCAGTTTGATGGCCAGCGCGGCCTGATCGGTGAACGCCGCCGCCAATTCCACGACCTCGTCGGAGTACGGCGCCGATTTGGCGGACCGCAGCAGCACCAGAACGCCGAAGGCGGACCCCTGGGCGTGCAGCGGCAGGATGAGAGTGGGGCCGGCCTCGGGGATCTCGACGCCGAGGTCGATATCGTCGCTGTCGGTGTAGCGCAGCGGTGTGCCCACCCGGAAGACCTGACCGATGGCGGTCGCGGTGGTATGCACGAGCAGGCTGCTGAGTTCGGCTCCGGGCGAGGACAATTCGGCGATGGTGAGCGCGGTGGTCTCCTCCACCGGGAGATCCGGATCGTCGGTGACCGCGAGGAACGACCACTCCGACCGGGTGAGGGTCCGGGCGTCGCGCACCACGCGGGCGATCACCTGCTCCGAATCGGTGCCGGCCAGGAATTCTGTCGCCACATCGCGGGTCGCCGCGATCCACGCCTGCCGGGTGCGCGCGGATTCGTACAGCCGCGCATTGTCGATGGCCGTACCCGCCGCGGCCGCCAGCGCCTGCACGATCACCTCGTCGTCCTCGGTGAACAGCTGCCCGCCGGATTTCTCGGTGAGATACAGGTTGCCGTAGACCTCGTCACGAATGCGGATCGGAACGCCGAGGAAGGTGCGCATGGGCGGATGGTTCGCCGGAAATCCCACGGAGGCCGGATGATCGGCGAGATTCTGCAGCCGAATGGTCTTGGGCTGGCTGACCAGCAGGCCCAGCACACCCCGGCCCTCCGGCAGATCGCCGATGCGGGCACGAGCGGCCTCATCGATGCCCTCGTAGATGAACTGGTCGAGCAGCAGATCGTGGCCACGCACGCCGAGCGCCCCGTAGCCCGCATCGCTCAGTGTGATGGCGGTATGCACGATCGTGCGCAGTGTCTCGTCCAGATCCAGGCCGGAGGTGACGGTGAGCATGGCCTCGACGAGCCCGTCCATGCGATCGCGGGCGTCGATCATCTGCTCGACGCGATCTTTGACCTCGACGAGTAGTTCCCGCAGTCGCAATTGCGAAAGGGTCTCGCGAACCGAATAGGAGCCGCTCGAGGGGTCGCTGGTCACGTCGGCTTTCCTGGAAAGTCATGTAGGCGCACGGTATGTGAACCTGCTGCCCAGCCCATCGTATGCGGTTCCGCCGCAGTGTTCTTGAACAGCGGGATGTCCGTACGAGAGTTCGACAGAGGACCTTCGGCCCTGTCGGCTGCGGCGGCCGGATGATGCCATGGGATCAACGTGTGCCGTCAGGCATCGGAACAGGAAGAGGTTCCGTGAACAGATTCCCGGCGGACGGCTTCGCGGCTCGTATCGCGATCGACCTGCAACGGGCTGAAGCACTACGCCTGCTGGCCAGTGTCTCCTACGGCCGGGTGGTTTTCACCCGGGATGCGCTTCCGGCGGTTCGCCCGGTGAATCACCTGGTCGACGGCGAGACGATCATTGTGCGCACCCAATTGACCTCGCGGCTCACCTCGGCCGTGCGGGCCGATTCGAATGTGGTGGTGGCCTACGAGGCCGACGATATCGATCCGATCCGGCAATTGGGCTGGTCGGTGGTGGTCACGGGCATCGCCAGGACCGTCACCGATCCCATCCGGGTCGCGCGCTACGAGAAACTGCTGCGCCCGTGGGTGGACGGAGCTTTCGACACCGTCGTGGCCATCGAACCCACCCTGGTCACCGGCGTGCGGCTGATGGCGGCGAACAGTAGGTCGGCATGAGGTCTTTCGGCCCTGCTGTCGAGAGTGCCTGTACAGCAGACTTTGTCGGGTGACGAACATACTGGCTGTGGAAGGCCCGAGACGGATGAGGCTGCGCGAGAGCTCGTTCAGCCGGACCGTGGACCGGTTGTGCACGGAATTCGGCAATGAGGTCACCCGTGAACAGGTGGCCGACATCATCGAGCGCTGCCTGTGCGATCTGGCGGGAACTCCGCCGGGCGCGATGCCGGAATTGAGTGAGCGCCTCGGCCGGCAGCGACTTCTTCAGGCGCACCGCTGAATCGCGTCTCAGCGAATCAGGGCGCCTGTGAATCAGGCTGTGCCGTAGTCCGTTTCGGGGCCTACCCGCCGGGTAGATCAGGAATGGTTCGCGAGGAGATCGCGGATACGGCCGAAGGGAGTGGTATGAGCGCGAGTGACAAGGCGCAGCACAAGGTGGACAAGCTTGCCGGTCTGGCGCGGGAGAAGTACGGAAAACTGATCGGCGACGAGGATCAAGAGCAGGAGGGTAAGGCGGAGAAGGCCAAGGCCGACCTCAAAGACGCGGGGGAGAAGATCAAAGACGCGTTCCGGCACTGAGTTCGAGCGTGCGCCGGTGAAATTCGGGCGCGTGAGCTAGCCGAGCGGCAGCAGGTCCTCGCCGTTGATCAGCGCACGAATGCCCAGGCAGATCAGCCGCACGCCGCGCAGGAACTTCTCCTCCTGCGGGTAGGCGGCCGCGCCGGAGGTTGTCAGTGGGAATCGGGCGTGCAGGTCGGCGTAGGCCGCCGCGTCCACGGGCGGGATCGGGGGTTCGGTCTGCTCCTGGAGTGCGAAACCGGTGGTGTGGCTGAGCAGCGTATCGGCGGCGATGATGGCGTGCGGTGCCGGGACCCCGCCGTCGACGAGTGTGCGCAGCAGCCGCTCCATCAGTGAAAGTGCGCCGCCGCTCAGGGATTTGGGGCTCTCGGCCAGGAGAATCGCCCCGCCGGGATGGTGCAGGATGCTGTGCCGCAGTGCCGCGGCCTGCGCCTCGACCCGCGTGGGCCACGCAGCGCCGGCGGGCAGCTGCGCCAGCGCCGCGGTGCCCGCGTCGTACCCCTGCCGGGCCACGCGGTCGGCCATCAGTCGCAACAGGGCGTCCTTGTTCTTGACGTGATAGTAGAGGCTTCCGGCATGCGCATCGAGCCGGTCGGCGACCTGGCGCATGGACACGCCCTGATACCCGACCTCGGCGAACGCGGCCATCCCGGCATCGACGATCCGTTCGGTGGTCAGTTTCATCGGCTCCGCCCCCTCGCATTTTCGAACACTGTTTGAATTATGCACCTTACTGGAGTTACAGTGCCCATCGACGGATTCGAACACTGTTTGAAAATGGGGTGGGCAGCTCATGAGCGCAATGTTGTACAACCCGGCTACGGCCGCCCTGTTCGTGCTGATGTTCGTCGCGGCCCGGACACTGGTGGATGCCGAGGGAAAGCGGTGGAGCCGGATCCCCTGGGCCGCACTCGCTTTGACCGTCACCGCGATCACCGGGGTGCTCGTCCAGCTGCTGTGGTCCGGCGCCATGGACCACTTCGACTCCGACCCCAGTAAAACGGGCTGGTGGCGACCCGTCACATCGGTATTCATGCAGAACGGCGGCGTCAGCGGCACACTCTGGAATCTCGCCACCCTCGCGATCATGGCAGCCCTCGCCGAATGGATCTGGGGCGCACCGCTCATGCTCGCCCTGTTCGCCGCCGGGGCCCTGCTGCCCGGTCATGTGGACGCACTGGTCGGAATAACCAGCGTCAGCTCCGCATCGCGCAACTTCGCCGGAAGTTCCGCGGCGACATACTTTCTCGGCGCGACGGTGGCCGCCGTCCTACTGCTGCGCACCCCTGCGGCTCGCGAGCGGCTGCTCGCCCTCGCCGCACCCACCCTGGGCCTGATCCTGTGGTTCGCACAGGACAATGCGCACGGCCTGGTGGTCGTCTATGGATTTGTGCTCGGCCTCGCGGTGGCGCTGTGCGGTCGCGCGGCGGTGTCGATGAGACGTCGGATCCGGGTAGATCACCGCCAGGCTGGGTAGACCGACAGCGGGAGCGGCCGCCGCGGCGTCTCAGCAAAGGAGGTCGGGCACAGTGGGAATCGACGTGGACTCGTCGGAACGGTCGGAGACCGAGGCCCCGGATGTGCATCCGGCGGCGCGGTCGGGCCTGGTGCTCGGTGCACTCGGTGTTGTCTTCGGCGATATCGGGACCAGTCCGATCTACACGCTGCGGACGGTCTTCGATCCGGCGGATCCGCATGCGGTGCCGGTGCGTGCCGAGAATGTGTTCGGCGTGGTGTCGCTGGTGTTCTGGTCCGTCATGATCATCGTGACGGTGACCTACGTCCTGATCGCCATGCGCGCCGACAATGACGGCGAGGGCGGCATCATGGCGCTCATCACGCTGGTACGGCGCTGGGCCCCGCCGGGGGAGCGGCGCACGGCCATTGTCCTTGCGGGACTGGGCATCTTCGGCGCCTCACTGTTCTTCGGCGACAGCATGATCACGCCGGCCATCTCGGTGCTGTCCGCGGTGGAGGGCGTGCAGATCGTCGAACCGTCCCTGGCACGGTTGATCGTGCCGGTCACCGCACTGATCATCGTGGCATTGTTCGTGGTGCAGCGGCGCGGCACCGCGACCGTCGGCCGGCTGTTCGGCCCGGTGATGGTGGTGTGGTTCCTCACCATCGCGGCGTGCGGGATCGGTGGAATCCGCAGGGATCCGGCGATTTTGCGCGCGCTGTCCCCGACCTACGCACTGGGATTCCTCGCCGGGCATTTCGGTGTGGCGTTCTTCGCGCTGGCCGCGATCGTGCTGGCGGTGACCGGCGCCGAGGCCCTGTACGCCGATATGGGGCACTTCGGCCGCCGATCCATCACGCGCGCTTGGCTTTTCCTCGTCTTCCCGGCCTGTGTGCTCAGTTATCTGGGTCAGGGCGCGCTGGTGCTCGCTGATCCGGCTCATGCCGCGAGCCCGTTCTTTCTGCTGGTGCCGGAGTGGGGGCGGCTTCCGGTGGTCGTACTGGCCACCGCGGCGACGGTGATCGCCTCGCAGGCCGTCATCACCGGCGCGTATTCCGTTGCGTCACAGGCCGCTCAGCTCGGATATCTGCCGCGACTGCGGATCGTGCACACCTCCGAATCGACCATCGGCCAGATCTACGTGCCGGGTATCAACTGGTTGCTGATGGTCTCGGTGCTCACCCTCGTCTTCGCCTTCCGCAGTTCGACCGCGCTGGCGTTCGCCTTCGGCATGGCGGTGACCTGCACCATCACGATCACCACACTGCTGCTGAGCTATCTCGCCCGCGCGAAATGGCAACTGCCGCTGTGGGTGACAGTGCTCGGCGCCGTCCCGCTGCTGACGGTGGATCTCCTGTTCGTCGCGGCGAATCTCACCAAACTGGTGCACGGCGCGTGGTTGCCCTTGCTGATCGGGATCACCGTCTTCACGATCATGACCACCTGGCGGCGCGGGCGGGAAGTGGTTGTGGCCGAACGGGAGCGGCAGGAGGGCTCACTGACGGAGTTCATCGACGAACTGCGACAGCATCGCGCGACGCCCGACACCGTCGAGGGCACCGCGGTGTTCTTGAACCGCGGCAAGCGGACGGCGCCGCTGGCCCTGCGCGCGAATGTCGAACGCAACCATGTCCGCCACGGTCAGATCGTGATCCTGTCGATCGACACCGAACCGGTGCCGCGCATTTCGCCCGACGAGCACGTCCGCATCGATCATCTGGGCTATACCGATGACGGCATCGTCCATATCGCCACCAAGGTCGGCTATATGCAGACCCCCGATGTGCAGGCCGCCCTGGCCCGGCTCGATCCCGCCGATACCGAGGGTGTGCTCGACCTCGACAATGCGTCCTATTTTCTCTCCAAGGTCGAGTTGCACGCAGGTCCGGCCCGGACCATGCCGCGCTGGCGCAAGAAGCTCTTCATCGCCATCAGCTACACGGCCTCCGATGCCGCCGATCACTTCCGGCTGCCTCGCGAGCGCACGGTGACCATGGGGTCGCGCATCGAAATCTGATCGGAAGGCTAACTGCGACTGGGCAATCGGGCGAGCTGGGTGAAGAACTCGTCGATCTGCCTTACGGCAGAGGTGAATTCGTCGAGGTCCGTCGGCTTGGTGACATACGCGTTGGCGAAGAGCCGGTAGCTGCTCACCACATCCTCCTCGGCGGAGGAGGTGCTCAGAATGACCACGGGCAGATCGGACAGTTCGGCGTCGGCGCGGATCTTCGCCAGGATCTGATGACCGTTGTATCTGGGCAGGTTCAGATCCAGCAGCACCAGATCCGGGCGCGGCGCATGAACGTGCTCACCCCGGCGGAACAGGAAATCCAGGGCCTCCTGGCCATCGCGCGCGACATGCAGAGTGTTGGCGATCTCGTGCTCTTCGAACGCTTCCCGGGTCATGAGCTCATCACCCGGATCGTCCTCCACGAGCAGAATATCGACGGGTCGGGCGGTGTAGATCACAGTGAAGCTCCTTCAACAGCCGGTTCGGCCGAGTCGCCTGCGGGCGAGCCGACAGGCAGGGTGAACCGCAACCGGGTTCCCTCAGTATGGCTGGTATCGACCCAGATCTTGCCGCCGTGATATTCGACGATCTTGCGGCACACGGCCAAACCGATACCGGTACCCCCGTACGCCTCCCGGCTGTGCAGGCGCTGGAAGATGACGAACACCTTCTCGGCGAACTCGGCCTCGATGCCGATTCCGTTGTCGGTCACCGAGAAATCCCACATTCGTGACTCGGGATCGAGTTCACACTCCACCGCGATGGTCGGAATGCGTTCGGGGCTGCGGAATTTGAGGGCATTGGAGATCAGGTTCTGCCACAGCATCGTCAGCAGCGTGGGATCGCCCACGATCTCGGGCAGCCGCTCCGGCAGTCGCAGGTGCGCATCGGTGTCCTCGATGACCGAGGCCAGATTGCTCACCGCGGTATCGAGCGATTCGCGCAGATCGACCGGGGCGGTGGTCTCCGATACCCGTCCGACCCGGGAGAAGGTGAGCAGGTCGTTGATCAGCACCTGCATGCGTTTGGCGCCGTCGACCGCGTAGTGGATGTACTGCTTTCCGCGCTCGTCGAATTGGTCGCCGTAGCGTTTGTCCAGCAGCTGGCAGAAGGACGCGACCTTGCGCAGCGGTTCCTGCAGATCGTGCGAGGCCACATATGCGAACTGTTCGAGTTCGGTATTGGAGCGGCGCAATTCCTCTGCCTGGATATCGAGCTCGGCCTTCTGCGTCGACAGCAGCGCTTCCTGCGCGCGTGAGGAGGCCAGCTCCGACACCACGCGCCCGCGCATCCGCTCCACCGCATCGGCGACGGTGGCGACATCGGCCGGGCCGGTGACATCGATGCGGTGCTCGAAATCCCCGTCGGCGACGCGCAGGGAGGCCGCCGCCAATGCCGACAGCGGCCGGGCCACAAGGCGGCGGGCCAGCACGGTCAATATCACCCCGGTCAGCAGCGCGACGGCGACCATGAGCATGAGGACCCAATTGCGCAGGGTGCTGGCGTGTTCGAGCGCGCGACGGTCCTCGGCGATCGCGGCGGACAGATCGGTGTTCTGTGTATCGAAACGGCTGCGCAGCTCATCGAAGAGCGCTTTGCCCTGCGGCGCGGTGGCCACCAGCGTCGCGGGTGCCGCGTCTGTGTTGTGGGCGTAGGTCGTCCGCCAGACGTCTGCGGCGTGCTGCACCGCGTCCAGATCCGCCAGTAGCCCAGGAGATCCGGCGACCAGAGCGCGAATTCGATCGGCGGCAGCGGTCTGTTCCTGCAGGCCGTCGGTGTAGGGCTCGAGGAATTGCCGATCCCCGCTGAGGGCATAACCCCGGACGCCGGTTTCCTGATTGATCAGCGCGTTCTGCAAGCGGGTGGCCTGCAGCAGCGCGGGCTGCGTGTGATCGAGCACCCGCGCGGTCGCGGTATTGGTCGTGGTGATCACCTGCGCACCGGCGGCGGCGCCGAGCAGAACCACGATGCCCATCACACCCAGCACCAGCTGAATCCAGGTCTGCACGGTGAAGCGTCCGGCACGGCGTTCGCGTTCTCGCAAGGCCGTCACCGCCGAATCTCTCGGCGGCGTAATAACGGGGAAGGCGGGCTCTCCACAGAGAACCTCCATTTCCGGCACGGCGCACGCGGGCGCGTGTCAAAGGCTCCGACAGCCGTTTTCTCGACCGCGAAGCTGCCGAGATCCTAGCCGGTCCCGGTCGCCCGCCTCGCCGTCACCGATCCAGTACGCGTTCGCGCGGTGGTCACGAGTATCCCCAGGTCGAGCTGGTCTTCTTCTGGTAGCATCCGCGCAGCGGAACGGCGCGTAGGCCGCACGAGAACGACGGAACCGAGGGCAGGGGCACGGCGGTGGTAGCGGCGGCGGAGTCGTTCGGTGTCGACGACCAGGTAGGTCCGGATCTCGCGGTCGTGGACTGGGCGTCGACCCCACTCGGACCGCCGGCTGAATGGCCGCAGAGTTTGCGGACCGCGGTCGACATTCTGCTGTCATCGCGGTTTTCGATGTGGATGGCGTGGGGTCCGCAGCTGACGTTCTTCTGCAACGCCGCCTACCGGGACGACACACTCGGGCAGAAGTATCCGTGGGCGCTGGGCCGGCCGGCCCGGCAGGTGTGGGCGGAGATCTGGGACGACATCGGCCCCCGCATCGAAGGCGTGCTGGCCACAGGACAGGCGACCTGGGACAAAGGCCTGCTGCTGATCCTGGAACGCTCGGGATATCCCGAGGAGACCTACCACACTTTCTCCTACAGTCCCCTGCGCGATGACCACGGTGTGGTGGTCGGCATGCTGTGCGTGGTCACCGAGGACACCGACCGCGTCATCGGCGAGCGACGTATGGCAACGCTGCGTGATCTGGGCTCCGACCCGAGCGTGATGCGCACCGAGCAGGAGATTCTCGAGTTCACCGGAGACCAGCTCGGCCGCAACCGGTGGGACCTTCCCTTCACGGCGACTTATCTTTTCGAGCCCGATACGACCGCGCGGCTCGTGGCGACCACCGGGATCGGCAGCGGGCACCGGGCGACGCCGCCGCGGCTGCGGGCGAAGGACCTCGATCCGGTGTGGCCGGTCATGGCAGCGGCCCGGGGGGAGTCGGTGATCGTCGATCTGGTCGACGGCGCGTTCCCTTCGTTGCCGACCGGAGCATGGACGCAGCCTCCCCTGCAAGCGCTGGTGATGCCGCTGGCGCAGCAGGGTGCCGCACCGGTCGGGTTCTTCGTCGCCGCCCTGAATCCCTACCGGCCTCTGGACGAGGTGTACCGCGGTTTCGTCGAGTTGGTCGCGGGGCACATCGCGACGGGGATCCTCGTCGCCCGTAGCTATCAGGCCCAGCAGCGGCGGGCCGAGGAGCTGGCCGCGCTGGACCGCGCCAAGACCACCTTCTTCTCCAACATCAGCCACGAATTCCGTACTCCGCTGACCCTGATCTCCGGTCCGGTGCAAGAGCTGCGGACCCGTCTGGCCGACGCCGAGCCGGAAGTGCGGGACGAGGTGGAAGCTATCCACCGCAACGGTTTACGACTGGGCAAACTTGTCAATGCGCTGCTGGACTTCTCCCGGATCGAGGCGGGCCGGATGCAGGCCCGCTACGAGCCGGTGGAATTGGGGGCGATGACCGGTGAACTTGCCAGCGTCTTCCGCTCGGCGATAGAGCGGGCGGGACTGCGGTTCGTCGTGGACAGCCCCGCGCTGCCCGAACCGGTCTATATCGATCGCGCCATGTGGGAGAAGGTGGTTCTCAACCTGCTGTCCAATGCCGTGAAATTCACCTTCGACGGCACCGTCACCGTCCGGCTGCGCTACGAGGACGAGCACGCGGTGTTCACCGTGACCGATACGGGCGTCGGGATCGCCGACGCGGATATGTCGCGACTGTTCGACCGGTTCCATCGTGTCGAGCACGCGCGATCACGCTCGACCGAGGGCAGCGGCATCGGGCTGGCGCTGGTGAAGGAACTCGTCGGTCTGCACGGCGGTACCATCACCGCGCGGTCCACGGAGAACCGCGGCACGGCCTTCACCATTCGGCTGCGATTCGGCCACGCTCACCTGCCACCCGATGCCGTGGTGGACCCGCAGCCGGTCGCCGTGGGAGTGCCGACCGCCGAGCCGTTTGTCCAAGAAGCGCTGAGATGGCTTCCCGCAACGGAATTGGACCCGGCGGACCCCGGCGCCGACACGATTGCGGGCTCGGACGCACAGCACATCGCGGGCGCCGCCGGTCTGCGTGCGCCCGCGCACGTGCTGATCGCCGACGACAACGCCGATATGCGTGACTACCTGAGTCGTCTGCTGCGCGGCGCCGGGCACCAGGTCGAGACTGTCGCGGACGGGCAAGCCGCGTTGGAGGCGATCCGTGCCCGAGAACCGGACCTGGTCGTCAGCGATGTCATGATGCCCCGCCTGGACGGGCTGGGGCTCGTCACCGCGTTGCGCGCGGACCGGCGCACCGCAAGCGTGCCGGTGCTGCTGCTGTCGGCGCGCGCCGGCCAGGACGCGTCCATCCAGGGGTTCGATGTGGGCGCGGACGACTATCTGGTCAAACCGTTCCCGGCCGCCGAATTGCTGGCCAGGGTCCGAGCAGGTGTGCAATTGGCCCGACTGCGCGCCCAGCACGCGCGTTGGAGCACCGCGCTGATCGACTCTTTGCAAGAGGGGTTCTTCGTCTGCGATGCCGACGGCAGCGTGATCGAGATCAACGCCACGTTCACCGAGATTCTCGGCTACGGCGACGGCGGATTGCCCTACCGGCCGCCTTTTGCCTGGTGGCCCGACCCCGACACGGACCCGCACGGCCACCAGCAGGCACTGCACGAGTTCACCCGGCTGGTCGAGAACGAGAGCGGAGAGTCAGAGCTTCCACTGATACACCGTGCCGGACACCGGGTTTGGGTGCGCACCACCTATAACCGGGTCGAGGATCCGATGGCGGGACGCCATGTGATCGTGGGTACGGTCCGCGATATCACCGCGGAGCATTACACCGTTCAACGCGACACCGCACTGGCCGCTCTGGCCGAGCGACTGGCGGAAGCCGACACCGTACCGGAGGCCGTCCGGGCGGAGGCGAGCGAACTGTGCCGCATCTGGTCGGCGCGTCGTGTTGTGCTGGCCACCTTCCCGGACACCGCCCTCGGACTCGATATCGAGCCGGAGTTGTTCTGCGCCAGCGACGATGCCGGATGGGACCAGCTCGGGTCGAGTTTGCGAGAGAGTCTGCGCGTTCTGGCCCGGTCGCCCCTGTTGACTCCGCAGCTCGATCGGCAGGGATGGATCGGTGTCACCGCGGGCTATCCCAATCGGCTGTTGGTCGTATGGATGGACCTGGGCGTGCGACCGCCGATCGCACCGGAGGATCTTGTCCTGCTGTCGGCGCTGGCAGGTCGACTGGGCCAAGGCTTGCACCGACTGCAGGAGATCGACCAGCAACGAGAGGCCGCCGTCGCGCTGCAGCACGCCATCCTCGGTCCCGCGAGCCTGCCCGCCGGATTCGCCGTGCGCTACCAACCGGCCACCCGGCCGCTTCAGGTCGGAGGCGACTGGTACGACACAGTTCCTTTGCCGGACAAGCGAATCGGCATCGTTGTCGGTGACTGCGTCGGCCACGGGTTGGATGCCGCGACCGTGATGGGCCAGCTCCGCAGCGCCTGCCGCGCCCTGTTGCTGGAGTACTCCGACCCCGCTCGGGTCTTGGCCGGGCTCGACCGGTTCGCCGCACTGCTGCCCGGTGCGAGGTGCACCACCGTGTTCTGTGCGGTACTCGATCCGATCGGCGGTGAACTGGTGTACAGCAGCGCCGGACATCCGCCGCCGATCCTGGTGTCCGCAGACGGCAGTATCACGACACTCGAGGGTGTTGTCCATGGACTTCCGCTGGGAGTTCGGGTCGACCGGCCCCGGAGCCGGAACCACCGGGTACTCCCTGCTCGCGCCACGCTTTTGCTGTATACCGACGGTCTCGTCGAACGTCGCCGCCGGTCCCTGGACGAAGGCATCGCCCGGGCCGGCGCCGCTGTCCACGACGGGCGCAACCAGCCGGTAGAGGACCTCGCCGGTCACCTGATGAGCAGCTTGACCCCTACCGGCGGCTACGAGGACGACGTCGCGCTGCTGCTGTACCGGCAACCGGGACCGCTGGAAATCGACTTCGTCGCCGAGCCCGGCGAACTGGCCCCGGTCCGGCACGCGGTGCGGGACTGGCTCAAGCGCTGTGATCTGCAACCACAGCAGGTCAGTGATGTGGTGATCGCTGTCGGAGAGGCTTGCGTCAATGCCGTCGAACACGGCCACCGCGACCGCCCCGCCGGCGTGATCCGGCTCCGCGCAACCGCCTTGGCCGACCAACTCTGGCTGCGTGTGGCCGACAGCGGCAGCTGGAAGAATCCCGACCCCGACGCGACCGCGCGCGGGCACCGCGGGCGGGGCATCACCTTGATGCGCGGCCTGATGCAGCGGGTCACCATTGTTCCCGGCCGGTCCGGGACCACCGTCGAGATGTACACGAGGATCGCCACATGAGTACTCCGCTGACCCTGCGTACCGGCGTCCACTCGGATGGCCGGCCGCTGCTGGCAGTGCAGGGTGAAATCGATATGACCAACCTCGCGGCGTTCGGCGGCGCACTGTCCGCTGCCCTCGCCGAGGCCACGTCGGTCGTGGTCGACCTCGGCGAGGTGGACTATCTGGACAGCGGCGCCATCAACGCGCTGTTCAGCCACGCGGACCATCTGCACATCATCTGCAACCCGCTGCTGTTGCCGGCCCTGCGAATCAGTGGCCTGACAGAACTGGTCACCATCGAGAGTGCCGCCGCTCGCCCCTGACGGCCGGCGCCTGGGATCGACACCCGACCGCGGTCGCCTCCGGTTCCGGCCGAATCAGGCCGCCGACGCACCGATCACATGTCCGACGGCGAAGGTGAATGCGACCGAGACGGCTCCGAGGGCGAGCTGGCGAAATCCGGAGTGCAGGACGGGACGCCCCGTCATCCTCCCCACGACCGCCCCGCCGGCGAACAGTGCGCAACCGCTGATCACCAGGGAGGGAATCAGCGATGTGACACCGAGCAGATAGGGAATCAGCGGAAGGATCGCCCCGAGTGAGAAAGCGACGAACGACGCGGACCCGGCCAGGACGGGGGAGGGCAGATCCTGGGGGTCGACACCGAGTTCGGAACGAGTATGGATCTGCAATGCCTGCGCCGGGTCGCGGGAGACCGCGTCGGCCATCCGCTGTGCGGTGTCGACGTCGGCCCCGTAGGAGCGAAAACGATCCACCAGTTCGGCCCGCTCCTCCTGCGGAAAGCGGTGCAGCATATCGGCTTCCAGTGCGACTTCCGCGGCGACCAGCTCGTTCTGATTGGTCACCGACACATATTCCCCGGTCCCCATGGAGAACGCACCGGCGACCAGACCGGCCAGCCCGGTGAGCACGATCGAATGCGCAGCGACACCGCTGCCACCGACACCCGCGATCAGCGCGGCATTGGTCACCAGCCCGTCGACGGCCCCGAACACCGTGGGGCGCAGCCACCCACCGGAGACGTCCCGATGCCGATGGGTCCACCCGGACGACGAACCCACCACGCGCACGCCCCTTTTCGTAGTCATCCTCTGCCGTGATCTCCCCATCTTGGCCTGCCCACCGGTCGTGCCCGGTGCGCAACGCCCATAAAGGCGGCTGACCGATCCGGAGCTGCCCGGCGCGTTGATATTGTCGCGGGCTACCAGCGGGCAGCGTCGGTGTCCACCCTGGACACCCTCAGACTCCCGTAGGTCGTCGTTCCATCAGCACGCCGGTGTTTGACCGATACCTCTCCGCCATCGGTCAGATCGATCCACCGGTTCTCCGTTCCCGCGGAGAAGGATTGGTTCTGATAGATGCCCGCCTCGGCGAACACATACCCGTAGTGCGGGGTGTTGTCGAAATTGCCATTGCAGACCTGGATACCGGATTTTGGAAAAGTGATCGATCCGTCGAAAGCGCCCGGCCCCTGGACCCGTGTGGCATTCACCAGATCGGCCGCGACCCGGTCGGTGATGACGACCGACTGACCCCCGGAGGTGTTGGAGACCTGTATTCCGAAGGCCGTGAATTCGATGCCCCCGATGCCCGACGGCATTCCTTCGACCCGCTGGGCTTTCACCAGGTTGGATACGACCTTGTAGGCCAGGACCTCTCCGTACGCGCCGACCTCGTTGGTGACCTGCACCCCGGTGGCGTTGAATTCCAGCCGCCCGGTGCCCGCCGGTCCCCGGACCCGGGAGGCATGGATGCCGTTCTCGAAGGTGGGTTCGCGCAGTTGGACTGTGGTGGTGAGGAAATGCTGTCGCGCGGTGGCGGGGTCGGTGGCGATGAGGGTGTAGGTGGCGTCGCGAATCGGACCGGTCTTGGGATCGGGCCGCCACTCGCCCGCAGCGGTGACCGATGCCAGGGTGCCGTCCGGCAACCCGATCGTGTAGGCGAGATCATCCGGTCCGTCCCACCGCAGGACGAGGGAGTCGCCATCTTCGAGCAGGGCCTGATCGGGACGGAAGTTGCTGGGCGCGAGGGACTTTGCGGCAGTCTTGACCAGCGCTACCGTCGCGACGCTGCTGCTCGCCTTCGCATTCGGCCCTCTGCTGGCGGATTCCTGCACCCGCAGCACGGCCAGCCCGGTGGTTTCGGCGACCGGAACGTCCTCCAGCGTCAGCACCAGGTAATCACCGGGAGCGAACTGGATCTTGCCGCTCGAAGGATCGGCGGCCTTGAAAGATCCGGCAGCGACCTGGGTTTGGACGTTCAGCGTCCGCACACCCGAATTGAGGCTGTGGAATTCGCCGGTGGCGGTGACCAGGCTGATATCCGGCGTCAGGTGGTCGGCGCCATTGCCGACGGGCACCTTGACCACGTTCTCGAGCCAGTACGCCGCGGCGCTGCCGGTGTTGGTGACCATCAGGTACACCGTTCCGAAGGAGCTGCTCTGCCCGGCCTTCGACGCTTCCAGGGACGCCGGGTCGGTGAGCACGGTATAGGTCAGCATGGTCATGGTCAGGAATCCTTCCGCCGGAGGGCGCGCGCGGGCGAAGAGTCCACGCGCGAGAGATGGCCCACGCGATGACAGCGGAGGCCGGTCAGGACGAGCGGCGCTACCGGTAACGGATCCGGGAACGACCGCTCGGCCCCACAGAGCATCCTTTGATTCTGAGCCAACCCGACTGCAAATCAGGGCGATTCGGGCATACGATCACCGTTTCGGCCGTCACCGTTTCGGCCGCTATTATTCGCTCCGACAACACTATTCGGCCTGACGTGAATCCGCCGCAGGGTGCGATCGTCAGCGGCTACTCTCACAGAGATGGTCCCGCTGTCACATGCCGCGGCCTTCGCCGTCGCCGCCTCGATCCTCATTGTCATTCCAGGCCCGAACGTATTGTTCGCCATCAGCCGGGCGCTGACGCTGGGGCACCGGTCCGCGGTCCTGTCGGTCGCCGGCGGCGTCACCGGATCGCTGGTGCCGCTGGTCGCAGTGTCGTTCGGCCTGGGCGCGGTATTGATGGCCTCGGCGATCTTGTTCCTGCTCGTAAAAGTCGCCGGGGCAGCGTATTTGATCTACCTGGGCATCTCGACGATCCGGCAGCGGAAACAGCTGGCAGCAGCCCTGCAGTCGAAAGTCGCGAGCATCAGCGGCAGCCGCGTGTTCAGACAAGGATTCATCGTAGGTGCTACCAACCCCAAGACGATCGTGTACTTCGGCGCCATCCTCCCGCAGTTCGCCGTCCCGAGCCAGGGCGCACTACCCGCGCAATTCCTGCTCCTGGGCGCCATCTTCCTTGTCATCCAGGCATTTTCGGACGGATGCTGGGCCCTGCTGGCCGCAACGGCCCGGTCCTGGTTCGTACGCTCGCCCCGCCGTCTCGAAACGGTCGGCAGCACCGGCGGCCTGATGATTATCGGAGTCGGCGCCGGTATGGCGCTGACCGGCACCAACTGACGGGGCCTGCGAACTGGCCACCACATAGCCCGGCCCTGGCATCGGCGCGGGTCGTCGATCCATGCGCTGTTGCTGGATGCCGACTACGGATCACTGCGGACATGGCTCACCACCTTGAAATGCCGAGTCTCGAACGGAATGACCTTCCGATCGTCGACGTATGGATCCACGTCCATCCCGATGATTCGAGTGGCCTCGACCTGCCGACTGCACTCCGACGGCGTACATTCCCGATGAATGATCATGGCTTCCAATGCCTCAGCGGCGGTCATCTCGATATCCCCGTCACGGACATGGCAGTCTTCTAGTCTTTCCAAGCGTGGGCCGTAGAATTCCACGGGCCTGCTCCTCGCTATCCGAATCTTCCATTTGGTCTTCGTTGCCTGCGCTCGCACTCCGAGGTTCACAATTAAAATCAAGTTGCGGCGATCCGCCCTTGGTGAGCGGAGCCCAGAGGTCATCAAAACCTCTGCGTTGCTGCACTATTCGGCCTGGGAGCACGTCTAGCTCTCATCTCCGATTCGACTTGGGATGTCATCTCCTGCACTGGGTTTCGGGCAAGTCGATTGGTGTTCAACAACCGTCGCATTTGCACCGGCCGTTGACACCTGCGTGACGGTGCGAGGGCCGTCTGATCCTTGGGTTACTCTGACCTGCGCTTTTCCTGTAAACGTCGGTTTTGCCCATCGCAATGGGTAATCTGAAGACCGTGCAGGTTCCGGGCGTGGAGGACTGGGTACCGTGGAAGCCTCATCGGGGCAGTCGAATCCGAGCGCGCAGATGATCCAGCCGGCGACTCCGCAGGCACGTGGCCGAGAGATGGCCGCCGTAGGCAAGAAGCTCTGGACCACGCTGGGGTCGGTGAGGGGAGCAGCGACGGAGTTGATGGCGCGGTATCAGGATGTGCCGAGTCTGCAGGCATACCGATACGCCGCCGGCCTGTCTCAGGACCAGGCCGCTGAGCGGTACAACGAAGGCACCGGCAACCAGACCAGCCTCGGCGGTACCTCCATCAATGCCTGGGAAACCTGGGCCCGCGGGCGCGGGCGTGGCTCACCGCCCTCGTTGTCGAGCATCTTGATCCTGTGCGCCGCGTATGGCCGCGGCCCCTTCGGTGTGGCCGAGGAGAATATTTCGCCCACCGAGCTGATAGCCGAAGCCTACGAACGCCTGCCGATCGAGGACCAACTGTCCCTCAAGCAGTTCACCCTCGGCTCCCAACCCGAACCTCCGCACCGGCCGGCAAGAACAACCGCAGCTACTCATGGGCTCCTTGCAGCCACGGCGCCTAAATTGATCGGTCAAGTGGGCGAGGAGTTCGTACTGTCGGTGCCCACCGTCGAACACGGTAACCCCGATCTCTGTGTTTTCGCCTTGCCCAACCCACGTCCTGGTCAGCTGTTGGATCTGACCTGGGAGACGTTCGGGTATGGGCTGGAGCAGCTTTCGGTCCAGATCAAGAATGTGGGACGGCGACTGGACGTCGACGTGTGCTTCGGCGTGAACGAGGCAGGCCTCGTCATGGCAACCTTCATGGCGTCCTCACGGTTCTCGCGCTGCAAGATCGGTTACCTGCGCTGCAACAAGATCCGCGACGGCATCGACTTGGATGATGCGTCCTTCTTTCCCGACGCCCCCGACACCCCTACGATCGTCATTTGTGATTTCGAGGTCAAGCACGCTGACGTCGTCGGCTATCTCGCCCGTCAGCTCCGCGTGAGATACCCGAACGCCGAACTGTACTTCGCGGTATTCGGTGCAATGACGAAGAGTCGCGGCCTGACGGTGGAAAGCTTCGACGATCTGACCGGCGCGAAAATCATGCGCGCCGCCGGTTTCGAGGCCATCTTCATCGCCGCCACCATGAATCCTCCGGGAATCGAACCTCCTATGGAGCTGCGATGACACAGTCGAAAGGTGGCCCGGAATGACCATTGGGGCAACGGGTACCGAACTCGCACACCACATCGCGGACTTGGTGCGCCAGATGATCGCCGAAATCCGCCCCCGCCTGATCGACGCCGCATTGACCGGTCACCGGGCAGAGAACGAGAACGTACGCCACAGCGACAATTTCCTGTCCGACTACGACCTGTGGATGCATCGACGCTACAAAGAGTTACTGGCACAGAGGATTCCATCGTTCGTCTACGCCTCCGAGGAAGCCGACCCCGAGGTTATCGGCCCGGACTCCGACCCCGACCTGTGTGTGCTGGTCGACCCGCTCGACACCAGCGAGCTCGCGGTACGCGGCCTGTACGGATACACCCACGTCATGATCTACTCACGCGCCCTGGCACGGCCCGTCGCTGCGGTGGTCGGCGACATCTTTCACCACATCCAGATCTATCTCGCAGCTATGGACGAAGCCGGAAACGACCGCGCGCTCATGATCACCGCTGACGGTGCTCAGCACGCTCTCGACCGACCATCGCAAGCCTCGCTGCCGGACGCGCTGGTCACCAATTACCTCATGCGCCCCGCTCAACGATTCCAGCCCTTGGCCGGGCAGCAAGAATTCCTGAAAGCGCTGAGCGTTCCGGCCGGGAACGGGAAAGCGAACGGGCGCATCGGTGTTGATTTCGGATCGATCGGCTTATGTCACGTCGCGGCCGGATTCTCCGATGCCATGATCGAATTCGCCAAAGGCTTCGCGATCTGGGACCTTTCCCCAGGGCACTACATCCTGCACGCCGCAGGCGGTATCGTGACCGACCTCGACGGTAGAGATATCCCACTGGACTATAGTTTGAACTCGTTGTCCGACATCAACAAAGCCATGAACCAACGTCAAAAATTCATCGCCGCCGGAAACCGCAACCTGGCTCGCGAAATTCAGTCCACACTGAGCCCTTTTCATCCTTCGGTGAGAGTGGTTGGCCCGCTTTCCGGACAACCCTAGTGGGTCGGCTGTCCGGGATCTTCGAGGCTCCTCACGAGTCCAGCGGCTTGCTGAATGCGTGTGTCAGCTTACCGTCGAAAGCGGCGAGCTCGAGGTCTGCGAAGCCACCCGTACGAGCTGGAACAGCGCATTGACGTGGTTGAGCCGCATTGACGCACGCTGTTCGGCCAACCGGCGTAGATCGTCGCCGTAGACACCGACGGTGACGTGTCACAGCTGGGTTCGGTCGCGGGCTCTTGCTCGACGCGACTCCGATTCCGTATTAGCGCTGCCGGTGTAGTTGGCGAAGATAGACGGCAGGTGTGACTCCGACGACGTGCTTGAAGTCGTTCAGGAAATGCGTCTGACTGCTATAGCCCATGTCGGCGGCGATACCGGCCCAATCGGGACGTTCGGTGTCGGCGATTTTTCCGATCGCCCGCAAGAGGCGTTGTCGTTTCAGGAGCCACTTGGGGCCGACGCCGACATATTCTGTGAAGACGGCCTGCAGGCTCCGCTCGCTGCGGAAGAGTTCAGCGGCCAAGGCGCTGACCGTAGTGGGGCTGTCTTCTCGCATCATGGCTGCGACGGCGTCGGCGATCAGCTGCAGATGCTGGCGGGAAGGTTTCGCCTGCCTCGAACGCAGAAGCGCATCGAGCGTGCGCACGATCTGTTCCTCGGACTGCTGTAAGAGCTGGCTACAGAAGAGCTCGTCGACCACAGGGAACACCGCGGCCATCTCGATTCGGTCGCCGCCACGCAGGCGACTCGTAGGTCCGTCCCAATACGGCGCGAAACCGCCGGGCTTGAACGCGATGCCTGCCATGATGCTGGTACCGGCGGTGTCGTAGCTGAGGGGCCCGTCGGACACGCCATGCACGAATGCGCCCTGTGCGGTGAAGAAAGCGTGCACCATCGGGGCTGGGAGCACCTCGGTCGGTCGATAAGTCACGTTGTATGGCAGCCGCCACCGCATCACCCAGTAATGCGACACGCACGTCGCGACTTCGGCGGCAGGCTCGAACGCGCGGACCTCGAAGTACCGGTCGAACGTCTCCGGCTCCAACAGCCCGCTCTCCAGCAAGACCCTGTTCCGGTCGGGCAAACCTGCGGATTTCTGAGATATCGCAGCCACGCCACCTTCCTACCGTAAGTGGACACCTATAGGCGGGAGAGGAACAACATGAACGAGAACACCGCGACACCCAGCCTTGCCATGCAGTCCCTGGACCGGCTGGTCGGCACCTGGCAACTCAGCGGCGACAGCTCCGGCACCGTCATCTACGAGTGGATGGACGGCGGCTTTTTCCTCCTTCAACACGTCAACATGCACCTTTTCGGCAGCGACATCACCGCGTTGGAGGTCATCGGCCATCTGCAGCCCTTCGGAGAGCCACCGACCTCCGAGATCCGGTCGCGTGCCTACGACACCCGCGGCAACACCCTCGACTACGTGTACGAATTGGACGGCGACAGCCTGACCATCTGGGGCGGCGAAATCGGATCCTCGTCGTTCTATACAGGCACCTTCGTCGACGAGGACACCAACGTCGGAAAGTGGACCTTTCCCGGCGGTGGCTACAGCTCCACGATGCACCGAATCTCGCGATGAGCACCGGCCCAACAGATTCCAGCCCAACTCGACACCTACTCAGCGCCCTCAGTCGCGGCGACCTCGGCTGGATCCAGACCACGAACTTCGTCGTCACCGGCCTGCTCGCCGCCGCTGGAGCCGTCGGTGCGCGTCGTGTCCTGGGCCTCGGCCGCGCGCACGCGGGGAACGTTGCCTGTGGCGTCGAAGGTCCCTGTGAAGTAGGTCGGCGAGCCCTTCTCTTCGCCCCAGATGGTAAGCGTCGTGCGGTCCAGGCTCATCTCATAGACATAGACCGGCCACCCAGGTCAGGGTCTGACGTGACAAAGGCAGTGCGGCACGGTAGAACAACAACCGAAGTCCCTCGGCAGAACAACGTGGTTTTGGTCGATCAGCTGATCTACCAGGGGATTCGTCACTCCGCACGCCGACACGCCGTACCAATCATCCACCGGGCCAACCACTCTCACCGAAGGATGAAAAAGGGCTCACTGAATACCTGAATCTCAGTTCCAGGCTTGGCCGGATCATCGGTGTAAGGGAGTGATATGGCGGAAATTCGAGTGGCAGTGGTGGGGTACGGGCTGGCCGGATCGGTGTTTCACGCACCACTGATTGCCGCCGAACCACGGATGCGCTTGGACGCGGTAGTTACCTCGTCCGCCGAACGCGCCGAACAGGCGCGGCGAGAACATCCGGGGGTGCGGGTCGTCGCCGCAGTCGGGCAGCTGTTCGCCGATCCCTCCGGAATCGATCTCGTGGTGATCGCTACACCCAATCGCAGCCATGCCTCGATCGCGCTGGCGGCGATCGAGGCCGGGATACCGGTCGTGGTGGACAAGCCGTTCACCGTCACCTCGGCCGAGGCCGAGCAGGTGATCGCCGCAGCCGACCGGCGTGGGGTGGCGTTGTCGGTGTTCCAGAACCGACGCTGGGACGGCGACTTTCGAACCGTCCGAACTTTGATCGCGAACGGCCGATTGGGAGAGGTCGGGCGGTTCGAGTCGCGGTTCGAGCGGTGGCGACCGGTGACCAAGGGCGGCTGGCGTGAGCTCGGCGCAGCCGCCGACGGCGCCGGCTCTCTCTACGACCTCGGTAGCCACCTCGTCGACCAGGCCCTGACCCTGTTCGGCGCTGTCACCGATGTCTATTGCGAACTCGACGGCCGCCGCGCGGGGGTGCAGGCCGACGACGATGCGTTCCTTGCCCTCACCCACACTTCAGGCGTCCGGTCCCATTTGTGGATGAGCGCAGTATCAGCACAGATAGGCCCACGGTTCCGTGTTCTGGGATCCGAAGGCGCCTTCGTCGTACACGGTCTCGATCCACAGGAAGCAGCTCTGCGCGCTGGCCGACGCCCCAATGACGGACATCCCTGGGGCACAGTCGAACCCGACTGCTGGGGCAAGCTAGGAGCCGACGGCGATACCAGTCGGATCCCCACCGAGCCGGGCGATTACCCCGCGTTCTACCGCGCGATGGCAGCCGCCCTACGCGACGGCACCCCAGTCCCGGTTGATCCCCACGACGCGCTCGAGACACTCAGAATTCTGGAGAAGGGACTCAGAGCCGCCGATCGAACCGCCACCCGGCGGCAGTGAAAGCGACTGACACAACGAGCCTGTTCATCGGACGTGTCAGCCTTCTTGCTCTGCCAGTGCGGCCGTCGTCAGGGTGAGGTGTCGAATCAGTATGTCGGCGGCGGTGTCGGGGTCACGGGCCAGCGCCGCCTCCTCCAATCGGCGATGCTCGTCAACGCCGTCGCGGTCAGGATTACGGTGTGCCGACCACCGGCGGGCCAGCTCGCTCGCGACCCACAGTCGGTCGAAGGTTTCCAGCAACACCGGATTGCCGCAACCCTCCAAGAGCGTGCGGTGGAACACCCGGTGGGCCTCGGCCCATCCTTCGCTGTAGTACTCGCCTTCGGTCGGGGTGAATGCCGGTGTGCGCGCCAAGCGGTGGTGGGCGGCTCGTACGTCGCCTTCCCAGTTGACGTCACCACGTTCGATCGACATGCGTAGCAGGACTGGCTCGATGGTCCGTCGGGCCTCCCCGATCTGTTGCCAGCGGTGAGCGGAAAAAGCTGGGACCGCGAAGCCGCGATTGGTCAGCCGTTCGGCCAGGCCCTCGCCCACCAGTCGCACCAGCGCCTCGCGCACCACAGCCAGGCTCACACCGTGTTGCCCGGCTAGATCCTGCGGCTTGAGCGCCGCACCGGGCGCGTACTCACCGCGCATGATCGCGCTCCGCAGTTGTGCGTAGACCTGCTCGGAAAGCATCTGCTTCGCCGGCTGGGCTGGGTCGGGGATTGTCCGAGTCATCACTCGATCATAGACGATTTGACAAATCATCGATTATTTCTGTTATCGTCGATCTTGTACATCCGGTACGACGCGAAAGGCGCGACACGATGAGCGCAAACAATCCCTTCGCCCGCCTCCCCGAGGCAGCCGCATTCACGGTCACCAGCACCACGGTCAGCGACGGCGCCGCCTGGCCGCCCGCGCAGTGGTCCTCCGGCGCCCCCGGCGGCAAAGACGTTTCCCCGCAGTTGAATTGGAGCGGCGCACCAGCAGGTACCAAGAGCTATGCCGTGACCGTGTACGACCCCGATGCCCCCACCGGCTCCGGCTTCTGGCACTGGGCCGTCGCCAATATCCCGGCCACGACCACGACCCTCCCCGAGGGCATCGGAGACGACACGGGCAGCGGCCTGCCGCTCGGCTCCTTCCAATTGCCCAACGACGCGCGCCTACCTCGATACATCGGTGCGGCACCCCCGGCAGGGCACGGTAAGCACCGCTATTTCGTCACCGTGCACGCCCTGGATGTGGATGACATCGGCATCGCGTCCGACTCCACGCCGGCGCTGCTCGGATTCACTATCGCCGGCCACATCCTGGGCCGAGCCACGCTCGTCGCCACGGCAGAGACAGTGCAGTGAATTCGCTTCGGAGACGGGATATGAGATTCCAGGAAACACTATGAGCAACAACAACATCGACCGCATGGACGATCGAACCGTGCTGATCACGGGTGCGACGGACGGGCTCGGCCGCGAACTCGCGGTGCGGCTCGGCGCAGCGGGTGCCCGGCTGATCCTGCACGGCCGCAACGCTGATCGGGCCGCAGCGGTCGCCGCCGAGGTAACAGCCGCGAGCGGACACGCTCCGCTGATCATCTTGGCTGACCTGTCGCGACTTGCGGAGGTAGACCGGCTGGCCGACGAGATCATCGCCGGTACTTCGCGATTGGACGTGCTCGTGAACAATGCCGGCACCGGCGGCCGCCCGGACGGGAAACGCGAACTCAGCGCCGACGGCAACGAATTAGTGTGGGCGGTCAACCATCTGGCCCCCTATCGGCTGACACGGCGACTGCTTCCGCTGCTGCATACCTCGGCTCCGGCGCGGGTGGTGAACGTCGCCTCCGCCGGGCAGCAGGAGATCGACCTCGACGATCCGACCCCCGAGCACGACTACAACGCGTATACCGCTTACTGCCGAGCCAAGCTGGCGATAATCATGGCGACCATCGAGTACGCCGAGGAACTCGACGGAACCGGTGTCACCGTGAACGCCCTGCACCCCGCCACCCTCATGGCGACAACCATGGTGCGCGAATCCGGCGCCACCCCGATCAGCACTATCGCCGAAGGCGCCGACGCGACCCTCCGACTGATCTGCGATCCAGCACTGGCGCAGATAACAGGCCGGTATTTCAACGGCGCCAGGCAGAGTCGTCCGCACACACAGGCCGACGACCCGAAGGCACGCCGTCGACTCATCGAAATCAGTGACACCGCAGTCATTTCGGCGGTGGGCTGAGACAGTCGACCGGGGTACGCCTCACGTGACCTATCGGCCCACCACCCCGAGTCTGCAGACTGCGTCCATCATCGAGCACACTCTCTCGTCAAATCCGGCTTGGTCGAGGCAGGTTACGCCAGTTAGCTCGACACTCATTGCCGCTACATGACCGCCTCGCGAAGCTCGGCGGCGGCCAGGGCTATGAGCTGAGAGAGGGTGGTGTCCGCCTCGGCCAGCCAGCGGGGCATTGCGCGCCGGTGGATCGCCAGCACCACGTCGATGATGAAGCGTGCCTCGCCGGGCTCCACACCGCGGCGCTCGACCGCCGGTGCCAGCGCATCAGCGATGGAGGCGAGCTTGATGAGCTCGCGCTCAGCCAGCGCCGGATTGGCGGCGATCACTCTGCCCCGGCGCAGCAAGAACTCACGCGGGCGAAAGATCTCCTCGGCGGCTCCCACCGCGGCCAGCAGCGCTTCGAGCGGCGTGAGGCCCGGGTCGGCCGCCTCGACCTGGGCGACGAGGTGCGCCTCAACCTCGTCACCGGCGAACAGAACTTCCCGCTTGTCGGGGAAATAGCGGTAGAACGAGCGCTCCTTCAGACCCGCGGCGCCCGCGATCTGCGCGACCGAGGTGCGGTCGAATCCCTGCGACTCGAACAGCTCGAGTGCCGCGCGCTCGAGCCGGCCCTGTGCGTCGGATTCCCATCTCGGCATACACACCAGCCTACGACAACACCAGTTGTCATCACGATGCTACGTTGTATGACAACAGATGCTGTCATCACAGAGTAGGTGTTATGAAGGCTCTTCAATTCGACCGGTTCGGTTCCCCGGACGTGATTGCGCTCCGCGATGTCCCGCAACCGCAGCCGGGACCCGGCCAGATCCGAATCGCTGTGCGAGCATGCGGCCTGACCCCGGCCGACTGGCACCTCGTCGACGGTCTGCTCGCCGATCATCTGCCGCCGCTGCCGCGCGGGCTCGGCCTCGAGATCGCGGGCACCGTCGATGCACTCGGTGAGGGTGTCACCGACGTCCGGATCGGCGACCGCGTGTTCGGCCCGGCCACCTTCGACGGCCCGACAGCCGGTGCTGCCGAGTACGCGCTGATGCCGGCCTGGGCGCACATCCCCGCCGGAGTCACCACCGAGCAGGCCGCCGCGCTGCCGATGGCGGCCGAGACGGCAAGGCGCGCGCTCGACGACCTCGAGGTCCAGTCGGGCGAGCTGCTGCTCGTCCACGGTGCGGGCAGTACCGTGGGCGAAGCCTCGGTGCGCCTCGCGCTGCACCGAGGTATTCGGGTGATAGCCACCGCCGGACACACCCGCGCAGCAGCCTTGAAGGAGATCGGCGCCCAAGTCACTGCTTACGGCGAAGGCATGGCCGAACGCATCAAGGCACTAGCCGGAGGCCACGTCGACCGCGCCCTGGACACGGCGCCGACCGGCGGCCGGATCGACCGCGCCGACCAGCCTGCTCCGGCCGGCGGCTCGCTGCCGACC
Organism: Nocardia sp. NBC_01327; assembly: GCF_035958815.1. NCBI lineage: Bacteria > Bacillati > Actinomycetota > Actinomycetes > Mycobacteriales > Nocardiaceae > Nocardia > Nocardia sp. NBC_01327. The sequence goes on from NZ_CP108383.1 coordinate 4,593,290, forward strand.
CTGATCGAGCTGACCGGTGACCCCGACCGTGTCCTCACCGTCTCGGACTTCGCTGCCGCGGCCGACCTGGGCGTCCGGATCACCACCGAGATGCGCTACGACCGGATGGACGAGTTCGCCCGACTCGCCGACGACGGCATCCTGGTCGTACCAATCGCCCGGACCTACACGCTCGACCAGATCCAGAAAGCTGCCAAACTCAGCCAATCCCGCCGACCCGGCGGCAAACTCGTCCTCGTCATGTTGAACTGTGATCACCCCGCCGCCCTCGCCGGCAAAGTCACCTAGCGACGGCCGAGTGCTGTTTTGCCCTGCAAACGAAGGTGCCGGGGTCGGCCCCCTCGGCGAAGCCAATTCCCGGTCTTCCCGACGCACGTTCGTGGAACGTCCGCTCGTGCCGCGACCCGCGCGTTGGTCGGCCGTCCAAACAGATTGACCGACAGCTCTTCCTGGTGCGCGCGCACGCTGAGTTCAATGCAAGCTTTAGACGCGTGGACTGGCGTTTCGAGGCTTTGCGGCGGGGGCGACAGGGCAGACTGTGTAGCGGTCCGAGGTCGGTGAGCGGCACCGGCCGGGTTCTCATCGAGTGTCGATCGTTCCGAGCGCGAGATCCGAATGTCCGGGAAGGGTGTTTCGATGATGTTGTGCCGGAGTACTTTCCGAGTGGGGCAGGCCGGAGTTGTGCTGGCAATGGCTGCCGGTAGCTTCTTCCCCCTGGGCCTAGGGTCCGCGACGGCGGCACCTGCGCCCACGACACAGATCGTGAACGGCGCCGACGCATCCGCTCGAAATGTCCCGCATGGTTCGGTCGGCTGCCCTTCGGGAAGCCGCCTCACAGCCGGCGGCGCCCAGGCCGATATCCATGCCAGCGACAGTCCCGGGGCCAGCGAGTGGGACGTGTATCTGACCGAGTTGCAACCGATCTACGGGGCCGACGGCAGCACCTCGCTGTCCGCGCGCGCCGTGGCGAAACAGGCCGGCTCGGTCGACTTCGCAACGCGCGCGGTCTGTATCACCTCCGGTCCCGCCACCCAGGTCGTGGCGAATACCGCGACCAGCACCGCCACCGGGAGGGTGGATGTGACGGTGCAGTGCCCGCAGGGAACGCATGTCGTGGGTGGCGGCGCCGGCACCAGGACCGGTGTCTTCCCGCCGTCCGATTACCTTGTCAGCAGTTATCCCGCTGCCGATCTGCACTCGTGGAATGCGACCGCGGTGACCCAAACCAGCTCCGGGACCGCGACCGCCTATGCGGTCTGCGCGCAAACCGGTCCGGCCACCCAGATCGTGTCCGTCACCAACAACCAGCTGACCGGGAAGGCGGCCGGCGGTTTCGTGGAGGACTGGGCCACCTGCCCCGGTGGAACCCACATGACCGGGGGCGGAGCGCAAACCATGGGCGGTTACCCCGTCAAGGTATTCCCCGCCGGCCAGCCGAATCAGGTGGGCGGTCCGATCGGGTGGCGGACCCAGTTCATCATCAAGGCCCCCGCAATCGCCGCACTCACCACCACCGCCATCTGCGAATCGGATACCTGGTAGAACACCCCGACATACTGTTCGGCTCCGTCGACACGACTGTTCAGCGCAGCGTCCGGAGATCAACAGGCCGAAGTCATCTCGGTGTCGGCGACACGCTGAAATGTCGAATTCCGTGCGTCTCCCTGTACGTAAGCCGTTGCTGCACAGAATTGTTGGTGCTCGAATAAGCTATTCGGTGGCAAATGGGATCTCGACCAAGGGGAGTTCGGATGAGCCTGACTGAAGTAGAACTGATCGGCGCGGGTGGGGTTTTCCTTCAAGCCAATCGGCGGTCCAGTGAGGAGTCGAGCACCGGCGAGGTGACCTACCGGTTTCGTGGCGTTGAGTTGAGTGATGAGATACCGGCCGCGCATGTGACTTTCGTGGCATCAGCTGCGGGAACAGTGGTCGTGGAAGTGATCAACGAGCGTCGTGGTGGCCATGGCGAGAATGAGACGTTTACTCGCGAGGTCTCCGCGAGCGAGGTTGGGACGACGCTGAGGATCAGAAGTATCGCGGAGTACGTGAAGGCAGTTGAGTTGCCCGACGGCACTCTGGACTTCAGTCCAGCTCACGTTTTCGACGTGAAGGTCACCATGTCGTAGACCCCATAGTCGGAGTGTCTGCTCTTGCCGCGGCCCGCGCGTTGGTTGTCGGCCAAACTGGTTGGCCGACAACTCTTCCTGGTACGCGCTCATGCCGATGAGGTGCTGATTCGGGCTGCGATTCGGGTGATCACTCGGGTGGGCCGATGGGCCATTGCGTTACGTCAGTACGTACCGCGTGGTCCAGGATGCCTTGATCGGCCGTCTGTGCCGAGTTATGCGTCCAGCGGCGGCGCGCCATGCGTGTTAGCGTCAATAGTATTGAAGCGCAACATGTTTGCTGTTCCGGTGGAGGGGTGTGTCGCGGTGACGGTTTCCGCGCATGTGCTCGATGCAGTACACGGCGGTCCGGTCGGCGGGGTCGGTGTGCGCCTGGATCGGCTGCTCGGCGGCGATTGGCTGGTGCTGGCTCAGGGCAGTACCGATTCCGGTGGCCGGTTCGCGCGATTCGAGTCGGGTGATGCCCCGGTGGCGGGCGTGTATCGGTGGGTGTTCGCGGCCGGGGAGTATTTCACCGCCCGTTCGATCGAGTCGTTCCATCCCGAAATCCCGGTCGTGTTCACGATCGCCGATCCGCGGCAGAACTATCACGTGCCGGTACTGCTGAGTCCGTTCTCCTATACGACCTACCGGGGGCATTGAGCGATGGACATCGTTTTCGGGGACAACCAGTACGGCAAGGTCGATTGCCGGCTGGTCCGCGTCGACCGTGACGTGCAGGGCCGCCCCGGTCGTAACGCGCTGACCGATATCACCGTCACCACCACGCTGGCGGCGATTTCGAGGCCACACACCTGCACGGGGACAACCGGGCGCTGTTGCCTACCGACAGTCACAAGAACGCGGTCTACGCCTTCGCCAAGGACGGTATCGGTGAGATCGAGGACTTCGGGTTGCGGCTGGCGAAATATTTCGTCGGCACCGCGCCCACGGTGGAGCGGGCACGGATCACGGTGCAGCAGCATCGCTGGGATCGGGTCAACGACGGCGCGTTCATCCGCGCGGGCCAAGACATCCGCACCGCGACGATCACCTACGACGGCAGCAGCGCGACGGCGGTGTCCGGGCTGACCGGGCTGGCGTTGTTCCAAACCCGGGGCTCGCAATTCCACACCTACTTCAAAGATGAATACACCACGCTGGGGGAGACCAAGGACCGCACCTACGCCACCTTGATCACCGCGGATTGGCGTCACGAACGGTTCGTCGAGGGCCACGACTGGACGGGCTCGCATGCGCGGCTGCGGGAATCGCTGATAGACACCTTCACCACCATCGCCAGCAGTTCCACCCAGCAGGTTCTCTACACCATGGGCGAGCGTGCTCTGCGCACATGCCCGGGCATCGTCGAGATCCGCCTGAACATGCCCAACCTGCACCACCTGCATATCGACCTGACCCCCTTCGGGCTGGACAACGAGGAAGAGGTGCTCTACCCCTCGGACCGGCCCTACGGCCTGATGGAAGCCACCGTGCTGCGCGCGGACGCACCCCGCCCGGACTGGCTTGGTGGTGACCGGCGCACACCCGCCAAGCTGGACGGAGGAATAGTGCAGCAATCGAATAACTACCGTCCGCCAGGTGAACTGGATAAATCCGATGCAGGAGAACCGAACTCAGTCCCGACGATGGCCTGGCTCTTTACGCTAAGGCCAACGTTCCGAACGCAGAAATGCACTATTTTGCCGATGACCGTGAGTTCACTTCGTTTGGGATGGAACCGAACTCGTCACCACTGTCGCAGCAGTCCGGCAGACTGAGTGGCGTCGGCACCGCCGCCCGGAAAGGATCGAACTACGATGACAAGCGCAGATGACCAGTACCCCGAGGACATGATCGATCCCATCCGCAACGTGGACAGACTGGCGAATTCCCTTTGGTACGACGCGATCAGCCAAGCTGAGCCCCAACGAACTTGAGGTTCCCGCAGACAATGCCGACGGTACCGACGCTGAGGCATCGTCCTAAGCCAATCGTGTGAAGGGTGGCATGAGTGGGCGTTCGTCCTCCGGCCGCTCTATGCCGCTTCCAGCGCTGTTTCGACTGGCCGCACGACGTTGACTGGCAGTGTCGTTATCCAGCAATCGCCGACGTGAGTGTCTGATCTGATCTCACTCTGTGCAGGGGCCAGGTGTGCCCGGCAGGTGGTGGCCGAGCTCGTCGGCGCGTACGACGAGCAGTTCCACGCAGTCATGAAGGTGCGGGAGGGGTTCCCCGAGGTGCTCGCGCACCAAGGCGACGGCCTGAATGGCATGGCCAGATGTAAGCAGAGCGTCGAACCGATCTTGGGTCTCCGGCGACATCCGATTCCACAGTTCGCGAGCCGCATGTTCTCTGAGCATCTGGGCACACCATCACATGCTCGGCCGGATGGCGAATCAATTTCCGGGCGAAGTGCGGGCTGCAATCATTCGCTCTTGCCGCGACCCGCGCTGTCTCAAGCGGCCAGCGCAGGCCGCGGAAGATCAACTGGCCGTACTCATCCGCGGCCGACCGAACTCACCATATTGCCGATGACCGAGTCACGCCGACTCAGTTTGTGGGTGGCGGGGTGAGCGCATAGTCGGTGAACTGTTCACGCATGGCCGTATTGAAGGCACTGACGCGTTCGATCGTGTCTGCACCGGTGAAGCGAGCACGTCGTAAATACCATTCGGTCAACGTGGCAGCGTCGGATGCTCGACCATTCGATATAGCCAGGACAACGATGCCTCGGAGCCTGATGGGATCCGGATTGGATTGATCGCCACCCATCGTGCTGGGACGGTGGGCAAGCTCGAAAAGCTTGTCCACGCTGTCCCGTTCGGACAACCAGCTGTGGACGGGGCCGTGCAGCATCGACATGAAGCGGTCCAGAGCCTCCACGACGTCGGACTCGCCGGCGAGCCAGATCTTCTGAGAGGAGGGATCGAATTCGGAGTAGAAGAAGCCGAAGCTGACCGATTCCAGGTAGTGGGGCTGCCAACGGTCGCCCTCGTCCTCAGCATCGATGGGCAAGGCACCGGTTGGCATGTCGCGTAAGACTGTTGCAACCGTGTCGGACACCATCTGGGCGTGAGCGTTCAGGCTCAAACCGCCCCGGGAGCCGTCCCATTGCAGCACGACGAGCAACACTGACGTCAGTCCCTGCACAGAGACAACTGGCGCGGTGAACCAGACCCGCTTCCACGTCGGATAACGTCGTCCAGGCTGTTCGTCCGGGATATCGTCCAGTGCTCCGGAAGGTCTGAATCCCTCCGTTGCAAGTCTTTTCGCCAACTCTTCCGCCACGGCGTTCATCAACCGCAGAGATCGCGACCCAGACATAACACCTCCCCTCCGCTTACGACGATCCGATCTTGCCAGGAACGTCTGACACGGCACTTCGCGGAATTCTCGGAGGGATCGTTGCAGCACGCAATGCCCTGTACTGCCGCGACCCGGGTGTTCCCGAACCGGCCGCGGGCTCGGCAAGCGGGTGCACGCACGTGCCGATACAAGGCTGTTCGGTCCCGAACGGCGCGGCTGGCCCGGTGACTGAGAGTCGGTGGGCCCTGGGAGGATGCCCGTAAGCGGTGACGAATACGGGAGAAATGCATGGCGGGCAAGGCGATACAGATAATCGGTGAGCTTTTGGGGGCGGTTCCGTCGGCGAGGGCGTTCGCTGCGCGGCGGACGGGTTCGGCGGTGGACCTGGTGATCGAGGTGGACGGGGTGGGGCCGATCGGGTTGCCTGTGACGCCGACGCAGGCGCGCCGACTGTGCGAGGTCGCGCGGCCGGCGCGGTATGGGCTGCGCGAGCAGACCATCTTGGACGCGAACGTGCGTGACACCTGGGAGGTTCCGCGGGAACGCGTCACGGTCGACGAGCGGCGGTGGCACGAGAGATTGTTGCCGATGCTGGACGCACTGCGGGCCGAGCTGGGTTTGCCGCTCCACTGCGAGCTGTCGGCGGAGCTTCATTCGATGCTGGTGTACGAGCCGGGACAATTCTTTCAACGCCATCAGGATTCGGAGAAGGCCGACGGCATGATCGGCACGTTGGTGGTGACACTGCCCTCGATGTTCACCGGCGGGGAGCTGGTGATCGAGCAGCAGGGGAGAAAGGTCACCGACCCGGGTTCCGCGCAGGAGCTGTCCGTCGTCGCGTTCTACAGTGACTGCGCGCACGAGGTGCTGCCGGTCACCGACGGTTTCCGGATTACGCTGACCTACAACCTGATCGCGAAGGGGCGTACCGGGCCCGATGCCACCGCGTTCGCCGGGCATCCGTCTGTCGCGTTGCTGGCCGAGCAGTTGCACGAGCATTTCACTACACCGAGGGAATCGGGACCCGCCCGAAAACTCGTCTGCCTGCTGGATCATCAGTATTCCCAGCAGGGATTCGGGTGGGATCGACTCAAGGGCGGCGACGCCGCCCGGACCGGAATGCTGCTGGCCGCAGCCGAATTCGCGGGATACGACACGTCGTTGGCCCTCGCGGAGGTCGAGGACTCTTATGAGGAGGACTACACCTCCTACATGCTGATCCATCGACAGCGTTGGGAGCGTGTCGAGGACGGGTGGAAATGTGTCGAAAGCGCCGAGGTGGAGTTCGACGACGGCGAATTAACGGAGCCGGTCCCCGAGGATACCGCGAGCTTTCCGGTGAGTTCCTGCCTCCCGCTGGCTCCGGATTCGGACGAGATCGGCGAGCTGCTTTCCTCGACAATCACTTTGACGTGGCTGATCGACCGCTCGGGGGCATCCGGTGAGCCCGCTGCGCGAGAGATCGTCGAGGACAGCGAGCTGTGCACGGGCGAACCCAAGTCGACGCTCGAGCCGTTCGCATCGGAAATCGAGGGCTACATGGGCAATGAAGGAAACACTGCCAATTTCTGGTACCGCCGCGCGGCCACCGTCATCCGGCCCCGTCAATAGAAGGCCCGGCAAGCTGGACCACGCCTGGCCGTGGACGAGCGGCTGATCCAACAACGGCTGAACGCACTCATCTACCGCGTGTCGCGCTGACCGAACCGGCCAGCGCTGAGCAGCGGAAGATCAAGCGGCCATATCGATCCGACGTCGGCGGAACGTCCTAAACTGCCGAATGGCGCGCTGATCGAATCGGCCCGCCCGCAGTCTGGAAGTCAACTGGGACTGCCGATCCGGAACTGGCCGAACGCGCCATATTGCCAAGGACGCAACGTGGATTCGTGCTCGTGACGCAGCGGACTGTTGAATGGCAGCGTACCGACGTGTTGGCTGGTTGGTGTAGTGCGCTTGTGATCAGGAGTTTGGTGATGCCAGATTGTCGTTGTATGACACCTCCTTTCCGAAGAGGGATGTATGTCGAAAAGCGGATCGGTGTAGATGAGACCCACGGCCGTTTCGCGAACGTAACGCTCAAGACCTGCAGGAGTGCGGCAGATTGTGGCTGTGCTATCAGTGGGAGGAGGAGCACCTCCGCGAGTCGGGGCAGTGGTATCAGGGGATGGTCACACCGGAATCCGTTGAGTCGCTGGCACCGGAGGATGCGCCGGCCGTAATCGATGCTCTGCCTTGGCATTTCTACGGGGGCAGTTACTTTCGGACTGCGGGGCGCAAGGGAGTGGGTCGGATTTGCTGAAGCCCGCGAACGCTCCTTCTGCCCGACGCCGTACCATTCTCTAAGTAGCCGAGTTGAGGTGCTGGCTATTCGTCGGTTCGGGTTCAGTCCGGGTGTGGATCTGTCAGCAGCACTACGCGGCCAGCGGTGGGGTCGAAACCGAGTACTGGGACTGATGGCCGTCCTCCGCTGACGTGCCCAATCCTGAGTACCCTCGGCGGGGTTTGAACCCGCGACCTTGACGTTATAAGCGTCCTGCTCTAACCGGCTGAGCTACGGGGGCATGTGCACGACGAAGCCCCGAGGCGGCTGGCCCCGGGGCTAGGTATGCACTGACCCAGTAGTTCGAGCATGAGGACAGTATGGCAGCGTGAGCAGTTCCACCGGTGGGATTCCCTCGAGGATGCGTCCGCGTTCGATACCGCGATGCGCGAACGGTTCCCCGGCTATGCCGTGGAACGGTCGAACCGGTCCTAGCGCGCAGGAATCGTTGCGACGCAAAGCATCCGCTACTGCCGCTTACAAGTCTATTCGGCATGCCATCTGGCGGGGCCGACCGAACATCAACCATGTGGAGTCGGTGCGGTGGCGTCCACGTAGGGTCGGGCGGTGCGAGCACTCGGGTATCCATGGTTCCGGTCGACGTGGTGAACTCGGGGATGGAGAAAGCGATGGACCTGGATACCCACTTCGCCCGCCGGATAAGGGAATCCGGGCTGAAACTGATCGACCCGAACAGTCTTACCGAGCGTGAATACCTGCGGCAGTTCGCGGCGCGCCCAGGCATGTTCATCGGTTTCACCAGTGTTCGTGGGGTGACGTGCTTCCTCGACGGCTACGACTACGCGGCGCGTCGCTCGGGAGGGCCTGGACTGGATGGCTTTCGGGACTGGCTTCTCGCGAATCATCTTCGCCGCCAGAGCAACTTTGCCTGGCCCGGTTTGATCAAGCAGATCGCACTGCCTGAGTGGGATTTCGAAACAGATCTGACTCCCGAGCAGGAAACTCAGATTCTCGAAGTGCTGTTCGACTTGCTCGACCGATTCCTCGCAGAACGCGAGATCGTCGACTAACCTTCCGTTCTTGGCGTGTATCGGCCGTCCGAACCGGCCACCGGAGTGGGTAAACGCCAACTGGCCGTGTCGATCCGAGGTCGACGGTCCGCGATTCGTTCGCTTGCCTCTCCTACGATGTGCCGTACCCGTCAGTGGGCCGCTGGGGGATCGGCTCCTGGCGGTAAAACCATTACGCATCTTCGAAGGGACCCACCCACTCGCCACCCGCTCCGGGCAGGGCAGCGACCAGGCTCCCCGTCGGTTCGAGATGTGAGAAGTCGGGGTAGTTCGCGACCGGAAGCCGAACCCCCGCTCAGCATCGACGACTAGAGCGGTACCCGTTGCCGCGTCCGATCCCTCCACCGGGCGTTGGCGCGCGATCAGGTCGGTGTTCCGGTGAAACAGGCCATCCACCCGGCGGCGGTGAAACTCGAATGCTCGACATGCCAGGCGTCATTGCCCACCCGCCAGGCGTTGGCGCAGCTCGTCGAGGATACGGATCGCCCATTCGCGAGTTCGTTCGTTGTCCGATGCTGCGGTGAGCACCGAATGCCATGCGGGTGTGGCCAGTAGTGACCAGTAGCCGGTGCGGAGGGGTTCCAGGGCTGCCCAGTTCAGGGGAGCCAGGTTGGGGCGACCGTCCAGAAAGCACGCGAGGGCCCACACCGATTGATAGCGAACCAGGTTCGGTGTGAGCGCGCCGATGTGTGAGAGGTAGTGCGTGAGAGCCTGTTCGGAGTGTGCGTACTCCCGCAGGGTTTCGCCCATGCCGTCGCACCAGGCCAGGGTGGACAGCAGGTCGCCGGTGTGGTCGATGAGAGCCTCGTCGGCGTCGGGTGCGGCTATTGCGTCGTGGACCGGCGCGGCGCACGCGACTTTGTAGGCGAATTCGCCGTTCAGATGGTGTCCGTCGCAGGCCCTGCGCAGTAGCCACGGATCGGCCGCGGGATCAGCCAGCTCGCAGATGGCGCACACCGTGTACACCCGACCCCAGCCCGCGGTGCGGTCGGCGAGCCAGATGAGGTTGGTGCTGGCTTCGGGTAACCGGGCCAGAGCCTGGGAGGCCAGTAGTCCGAACGTGTCCGACAGCAAACCGATTGTCTGCATCAACGAGATGTCGTCCTCGGTGCCGGCGACCGCGAGCAACGCCATACCCAGGACGGTCGGGTTCTGGTCGGTGCTGGTGCGAGTGAGGTGACGGCCGAGCTCGCGAGCCTGGCCGGGGTCCGCACGGCCGATCGCTGCCGCGATCGATGGCCACAGAGCGATCGCGATGTCGTAGTCGACAACCTCGCGACACAGACGGGCGATATCGCGGTGTTCGGTTGGCGCGCTGAAGAATTCGTCGATGAGCCGACTCGTGCGGGTACCCTGGTCGTCGGACCTGCCCGCACTCCACACGCGGTTTCGTCTGCGGTCGGCATCCGGGTACGGCTCACCGTCACGAGGCAGCGGAACGTCCGGATACCTGCGGACGAGGGCGAGCGCGTGGTTGTAGAAAGTGGTCGGGGAGCTGGGCTGGGCGGAGCCCGTGGACGCGCTCATCGCGCGGGGGTGAACTCGATTCTTTCGATCATGGGAGCCGATACTGACAGGCGTTGACGGCCTTCGCAATTGGATTGGGCCGTGCCGGTTCGAGGTCCCTCATGCAGCATCGACTGCTAATACTGGTAGGTGAAGTACCCGGAGGTCCAAGCGTCGCGATCCACACGAGATCTGTCGATGTGAAAACAGTCAGGTTCGTCCTCGAAGCCGCATGACCTCGCTGTTGCATCGACTGACCTGCTCGCTGCGCCGTAGCGCGGTCGCAGAGGTCGATCCTTCACCCATGACCAGCATCGCAACCCGCTCGACTCTCCTGGCCAGCGCCTGACCCAGCGCGGCGTACTCCCACGCCAGCCCGATCGATCGCAGACTCGCGTTGGATCACACCTAGTCCAGGTATCAGACCATCCACACATACGTGTCGGGAGCCGGTTCGACGTGTTGCAGCAGACCCCAGTCGAAGGTCGCGAACTAGATGCGTTCGTGTCCTGAGCCTGGATCGACACCGCGGAAACAGGCCACGGTCGCGCGGCCGCCGAATCCGTCGAAAACCTCTGTCGGGCACAAGCTTCCATCGTGGAACTCATCCCACGTACACGACCACGGCGTCAAGTCCGCCACAGATGCCAGTCGCGGAGGTACGCAGTCAGGTCCGCGGTGGAGTGTCCTGAACAAGTGCGGTTGATTCGGCAGCTGCATCCATTCCATGCGCAGTCCGGGCCAAAACGGCAGATCCCATGCCGCGTAACGAACCTCACGCCCAAGGTGAAATTCGACCCGCTCCGAAGCCGGTGCGCCCCATGCCGATATGTACTCATCGACAGTGCTGAACTTGTTCGTCGCTTCGGTGAACCACCATCGCTTCTCAGCGGCCTCGGCCTGCTGGCGAGTGGCACCGATCCGGTCGAGCAGTTTCCCCGCTGGTGCCGGAGCACTTTTGCACATCGCGAAGAGCATCGACAACTGGAAGTCGTACAGCGTCGTCACACTCTCACCGGCCATCCTGCCCTCCCCATCGGCGCGATCGACACCGAAAATACCAGCACTCAGCAAACCTGCTTCTCAAACGGACCACGCTGAACAGCGCCCAGCTTCTCGGGTCCGAAGATCAACCGACAGTGGCGATCTCACCAGAGTAGATGTCCACTACCGCCGAGTTGAGTGTGCTGCGGTTACCGAGCTCAATCGATACTGTGAGCTCGTGTATTGGGACCCTTTACCGACCGTCGCTGTCTCGCACACACTTCCGATCGCGGGCGCGGGACCGGGAAGTGCGCTGGGGCCGCCGAGCGGATATCTGCTCGGCGTGTGGAGCGAGCGGGATTGGCGCAATGTTCCCGGGCCTTTCTATGGCGCGCAAACCGATTCGTGCGGGACTGGTCCGCTCGCCGCACCTGATCACGTCCTGTGCGAGGACAAGTACGGCAGCGAAGTGGTGTTCCGGCAACCCCGAACCGTACGTGAGACACAGCTGGTCCTGACCGCGGCGTGGTCGGACCCCTTCGCCGGTTACGCCTGCGACGGTGACGATCACTGGACGCTGGGACAAATCCGGCAGTGGTGGGCTGATCGAACTCGCCTGGTCGAGTGGATCGACCGCGTCGACCACATGTGGTCGGTCAGCGATCATGAGTACGAGCGCGCGCACGTCTCCGCCGTGCGCGCCTACCACCACTATCTGGAGCACGGGCTTGAAAACGAGTTACGCGAGTACGGGTTCTGGCTCGAGCATCGCCGCGCTATCACCCCTACCGAAACTCTGCCCGACCTCGGACCCTGACCGATCGATTCACTCTCTCAAATCGCGGTCATCGAGCACTTCGATCCCGGTCACCGATCTCGCCACAGGGTCGTAATTCAACAAGGCGACGGTCGCGCTATCGCGTTCCAGCACAATGACTCCCGTACTCGGCGAACCGAGCGGTGCCGTCAATAGAACCCGGCAGGTGGGAGCGCAGGCGCACCGCCCATGGAAACGTAGATCAGGGATGGTTCGCGCGAGCCCAGGGTCCTCACCGATCAACAACTCGACGATTTCGGCGGTCAGGCTGGGAAAGGCCTCGGCCAGGCTCGGGTAATGAACCGCCGTCATACCCGAACGATACAGCCGATCAGAGTGCGAAAGGTCGTGCCTGTTCACTGGGACCGGTGTCATGCGCTGGTGCTCGGAGTCCATCGGAACCACATGTCGGTGCCTTCGATGCGATAGCTGTCGCCGTTGTCGTATCGACGTTCAGCCAACAGCTTTCGTGGTTCGTCTGGAATTCGACGGTAGGGAGCCAATAACTCGGTCAGTTCGTCATAGCGCGCGTCGACGCCACCGTGACCTGGATGGCTGTCCTCCCCGACCTGGCCCGCCTCCCGGAGCTGATGCCAGCGAACCCAGATCGCCCACTGCTCGAGTTCCCAGGCCACCGCTTCCGCATTCGCCGGCCAGACGTAGTACTCGTAGCCTTCGTCGAGGTAATCGAAGGACCAGCCATTGTAATAGTGCGGACGACCATCCACGGTTGCCAGACCCGCGCGCGGCCAGTCACACCGCTCCGACTCGGTGGACACATACTCGAAACCATCCGCAATAAGGTCTGTTCCATCCCACGCCTCGGCCACATCCGCATGCTAGCCGCAGCCCCAGCGGCTCACACGCCGGTTCGCGCGTCCGCTCATAGCTGCCCTACCAGCGGCACGAGGCTTTCTACCTTGAGGAGTCCTTCTACAAGCGGCAGCCTGTGGCGGACTCCCGGTAGTCCGGGCCCTCGCGGTGCGACGGAAGATCAATCAGTCGCGCCGATCTGACCGCCCCGGACATCCGCTACTGCCGCGACCCGGGCGTTGATCGGACGTCCAAACTAGTTGGCCGACAGTGCTTCCGGGTGCGCGCTCATGCCGAATATCGTGTGCTCCCGCGAGGGAATCGGACTTCACCGCCTGAAGTCCCGAGCGGCATCGCCTGCGGGCACACCGACCTAGCAGAGCCCCACCCGATACCGGGTGGGGCTCTGTGGCGAGGATCGGCCTACGCCGTGGAATCGACCGAAATACCCGGCGGGGCAGACCCGCTCGGGATTCGGCGACCGGTGAGGGCACAGCCCACCGCGCGCGGGGCCCTACGCGGGAAAGACAAAGACCTCACAGCCGTCGTACATGCCGTAGGACGCCAAGGTCTTCGCGTCTTCCAGGATCACGAATTGCTGGTTCTTGGTGTCGTTGAATTCCAGATTGCTGTTCTCGGGAAGAAAGCCGGAAGTGGCGCCGGTCTGGGCGAGGATGGTTTGCTTGAACTTGGCCACGGTCGCGGTCGGTGCGATCACCACCGAGATCGAGCTGTTCGACTCTGACGTCACGGTGATCGTGATGGTCTGGACCGCTTGCCTGGCCGGACTGTCGAGGAAGGTTCCCGACGGCGCGGGTACCGCTTGGGCGACGGCGGGAGTGAGGATGATTCCTGCGACGGACAACACGAGAAGTGCTCTACGAATCATTGTCTAGCCCCTTCACATCGGCGTTCATTCCAACTCGGCGCGAACAAGGAACAGCCACAGCCTACGGTCGATATCCCTGCGGCCCTGTCGATCCGGGTGACGTCAGCCCCCAACGAGGACGTGTCGGCCACCCGATCCCGACAAGGCCGACAAGATGGTCGAGTCTGCGGAGTAGGCCAACAATGAGGCCTCGGCAGGTTCCACCACCCGAGGCAGGACCACGGTCGGGTCCTCCAGTTCGCGGCGCAACTGCACGCAGAAGGCGTCCAGGCTGCTGTATCGGGCCGTGATCTCCGCCAGCAACCGCAGTGCGCCGGCGCTCTGGCCTGTCGTGCTCACCCTTGCCAGTCGTCCTCCGCCGGTTGCTCGAACTCTGACAATCTGTGCCACAGAAACGATCGAAGAAAGCACCGGCGGGCAGCGGGCGTCACAGCCTGTTGGGTGCCACCCGCCGGTGTCGGAACTGCCGTACAGCGATCGGTCCCGTTTGCAGGCCAGAACCGGGGAGCCGCTCGGGCGGGCCACCCCTCAAACACCTGAACACGAAGGCTGCCAACGGACGGGCGTCCGCGACACCGTGCCCTGTGCTCGAAATGCCCGCGAGCAACATAATCTCGACCCCCGTCATGAGGACCCCCGTCATGAGAGGGAAAACGCACGCATTGACGCAGAATGTCCGAGTATCCAGCGTTGCTCGTTCTTGGGTGTCCGAATATTCGCAGGGATCATGATGAGCCCACACACGAACGCGCTGCATGCCGTGACCCGCGCCTTCCGAAGAGGCCGCGCGGGCCCGCCGAAGATCGACGGGCAGAACGTCGTTCGGCCGCGGGCGATGCACCATAATGCCGATGAGCGCGTCAACCGCGGCCGCTGTTGGCTTCGGACGGTCCATCCGAAGGTCAAGAGTGAGGGACCGAGATCCGGCGTCATCGTGCGTGGGTGTAGGCCGGAAACGTATCTGCCATCGCTATATCGAACGCTGCGACCCGTTGAGGAGAGTCCCAGGAGTGGTACTGCTCGCGCTGCACATAGTCGTGCATCACAGCGATCGCTTCCGAAGCTCGGTTCTTCAACAGCGCCAGGATCACCGCTCCTCGTAATCGCACCGGATCAGGATTCGACCTGTCGGAGAACATGAGGTTCGGCGAAGACGCCAGCGCGAGTATGTCGGTCACCGTTTTGCGCTGAGCAAACCACTTCTGAACTGGACCTCGAACGCTCTCCATGAAAAGAGCGGCACAAAAATCGATACCGGATTCGAAGATGAGGTTCCTGCCGGACCTGGAGGGGTCCTGGGGATTGCGGAAGAAACCGAACGCGATGCTCTCCAAGGGATCCGGCACGCTCCGGGCGGCACTCTCGAGTGCCTCCGGCGGCAGTTCACTACGGATCTGAGCAACCTCGTCCGACCACAGCACCGCCGCCCCGGTAACCCCGACACCACTGCCGTCCCGAACCAACATCGCCTCGATAGCATGTCTCAGGCCCGGTCCAGCGCCGTCTGTGGAACAGAACCACGCTCGTCTCCAGTCCGGATACCGTTTGCCGGGCTGCGCCTCGTCCCGTCCATCCGGTGCTGGACAGGGAACGAAACCCTCGGCAGCAAGCGCTTCGGTCAACCTTTCGATGATCAGCTTCATCACTCGATTCGCCTCTGCCGCAGTCAATTCAATCTCCCTCCGAACCCGATGATCCGATCTTGGCAGACATGCTGCAGCCGAAGCTTCCCGACCTTCGATCACATCCGCTTCTGCCGCGACCCGCGCGTTGGTCAGGCGTCCAAACATGTTGGCCGGCAGGGCTTCCCAATGACTCCTCGTGCCGAATGGAGTGCGTTCAACTGGCCCGTCGTCCCGGACGAGCCAGCTGGCTACAAACGTCCGGATCCGCCGATTATCGAGTCCCAGGGGGAGGGCTTCGTTGATGGTCGCGAACCGCATCACGCGTGGCGGGCGGTTAGTGCCCCCTGGCCTGCGGTGATCAAGGCGTGCTACACGGTGAGTGTGTGCGGATGAAACAAGATCGGCCGGATGACCCCGCGCGGTAGGTCGGGTGATCCGGGCGCTGTTGTAGTGGACAGCGAGAGCTTCCGACGCCGAACGCTAACCGGTGAGGTGGGCCAGCGCTGCGTCTTTCAGTGCTGTGATCATTGGGTTCCGATCGTGCGCTCGGGTGACGAGTACGACCTCGCACGGCTCGATGCCATCGAGGGGCACCAAGGCGATATCGTCGCGGACGGTGGCGCGGCGGTCGCCTGCGGGGAGGATCGCGACGGAGTGACCGGTGGCGATGAGTTCGAGCTTGTCCTCGAAACTGTCCTCGATGGCGGGACCGGGTGGTGCCGGGCGGTCGCCGACGGGTCGGGGTGTGCTCCAGATCGTCGGTGTGCTCTTGCAGGCAACGAGTTCCTCGTCGGTGAGCTCATCGAAGCCGGCGGATTCCTTGCCCGCCAAGCGGTGCGTCACCGGTACGACAAGCACGCGTGATTCCTGATACAACGTCCGCACGCGCATGTGGTCTGTCGGGAAGGGGAGCGGGCGTCGGGCAATGAGCGCGTCGACCCGGCGTTCCGGGAGGGCGTGTGTGGCGTTCCAGGCGAGGTGCCGCGTGCGGATCCGCGCGTCGGGGTGGCAGCGGCGCAACGCCTGCACGGCAGACGTGATGACCAGGCCCTCGGTGTAGCCGATGGTGATCGCGCGGGGCGGGTCGGCGGCTTTGGCCGCACGTGTGGCCTGCTCGGCGGTGTGCAGTAGTTCTCGCGCATGGGAGAGGAAGGCTCGGCCGGCGTCGGTGAGGCTGCTGCCCTGTGGGGTGCGGTCGAGCAGCCGGACACCGAGCTGGTCTTCGAGGCGCTGGATCTGGCGGCTGAGCGAGGGCTGTGCCAGGTGGAGCGCGGAGGCGGCGCGCCCGAAGTTGCCGTGCTCGGCAACGACGGTGAAGTAGCGCACGAGCCGCAGGTCGAGGTCCACACGTCCAGAATAGATCGTCATACGCGTGCGGCATGACGACGTGCGAAACAGGTCTTGGACGGCGGGCGCACGTCGCCGTTGACTCGTAGGCATGGACAATTACGACGGCAAGAACATCGTGATCACCGGTGGCAGCAACGGTTTTGGTCTGACGACGGCCCAGCGGTTCGTAGATTCTGGAGCGCGAGTATTGATCACCGGCCGCACCCAGTCGACATTGGACGCGGCGCGGGAACGGTTAGGGAGCAACGCGATCGCTGTCCGCAGCGACGCGGCATCCATACCGGACATCGAGGCATTGGCGAACCGCGTGGCGGTGGAGTTCGGTCTGGTGGACGCGTTGTTTGTGAACGCGGGCGTCACCGCGTCCGCGGCGTTCGAGTCAACACCGGAGGACATGTACGACGAGCTGTTCGCGATCAACACGAAGGGGCCGTACTTCACGGTGCAGAGGCTTGCGCCACTGATGCGCGAAGGCGCCGGTGTGGTGCTGACGACGTCGGTGGTCAACGTCAAAGGCCTCGAGATGATCAGCGCTTACGCGGCGAGCAAGGCGGCTCTGCGCTCGATGACGCGATCGCTGGCGCGGGAGTTGCTGCCGCGGAAGGTGCGCGTCAACGCGGTCAGCCCCGGACCGATCGACACCGGGATCCTGGATCGGTCGATGCCGGCCGAGACGGCGGCGGCGGCGAAGGAACAGTTCCGCAGCGCGAATCCGATGCAGCGCTTCGGGCTGTCCGAGGAGATTGCCGCAGCGGTGGAGTACTTGGCGTTCGGTGCGACATTCTCGACGGGAGCAGAGTTTCCGGTGGACGGTGGGGCATCACAGCTGTAGTTGTCGGCACTGGCATCCCGACCGAACCGGTCAACGCGCTCGCGGAAGATCAACTAGCCGTGCACATCCGAGGCCGGCGGAACGCACCATATTGCCGGTTTCGTGCGAATAGACCTTCAGTGGCATCCGAGACGAGGCATGCTGAGTCTGCTCGCGCTCACGCAACCGATGGTTGCGTGAGCGCGAGCGGTGACCTACTCTTATGCAACCTAAGGTTGCGAGATTGGACATCGGCATGAAGCAGGAATCGGGCACGACAAGCACGGTGCACACCGGGCGCGGCTACTCGACGTCATACACGGTCGAGCAAGCGCCAGGGGAGGTCTTCGCCGCCATTCTGGATGTCCGCGCCTGGTGGACCGGCCAGATCGAGGGGCACGCCGACGAGCTGGGCGCCGAGTTCACCTACCGGCACCTCCCTCAGCACTACAGCCGCCAGCGCGTCGTCGAGCTCGAGCAGGGTCGCAGGGTGGTTTGGCGTGTCACCGACAGCCATCTGGAGTTCGTTTCGGAGCCGGGTGAGTGGACCGGCAGCGAAATCGTGTTCGACATCGCGCCCGCGGCCGACGGCGCTGAGCTGCGATTCACCCATGTCGGCTTGGTACCGGACGTCGAATGCTTCGGTGCGTGCTCCACGGCCTGGCTGCACTACATCAACGGCAGCCTGCACAGCCTGATCACCACGGGCGAGGGCTTGCCTGATCCGTGGTGACCGGCGGTCGGCCAGCCGGGCGGATGAGCCCGCGAGTTCATCAGCCGCGGCTGCCGGCCCCGATCGGTTCACTGACGTGAAAATGGTCCCGCCGATCAGCTGCCCTCGATCCGTAGTGAGCCATGCTGTCCACCTCGGAACGGGAGACCACCAGGAAACGCATGGGTGACAGTCTGTCTCAGAGATGGCTACGAGCGCGAACGCCCGCTATTGCCTCGACCCGCGCGTTGGTCGGCCGTCCAAACTGATTGGGCGACAGCGCCTCCTAGTGCGCGCTCATGCCGACGAGCGTGCACCCATCGACCCCAATAGTCTTACGTCTATGTCGAACTCGGCACACGCCCTCAATCTCGCAGTCGGCCCCGATGCCGATCGGGCACCGGTTGTTCTGCTGCACGGTTCACATGGCAGCGAATCCGATCTCATGTCTCTTGCCTGTGAGTTGGCACCCGGCGCGACGAGGCTCGGTGTCCGCGGAACGGTCGATATGGGCGAGGGGTATGCCTTCTTCCATCGGCTTCCAGACCGCCGGGTGGACGAGGCAGACATGGCGGCCCGGATTCCAGTGCTAGCGGAGTGCATCGAAACCGCCTGCATCAGCTGCAATCTCACCAAGCGGCCCTTCGCCATAGGCTTCTCGAACGGAGCGATCATGGCGGCGGCTCTGCTGCTGACCCGTCCCGGGCTGTTGGCCGGAGCGGTCTTGTTCCGACCGCTCTCACCATTCATCCACCCGCCTTGTCGCCGCATGAACGGCACGCCGGTCCTGATCATCGATTGCGCGCAAGACACCCGCAGATCACCGGGAGATGGTTCAAGACTGGCCGAGCAGCTCAGTGCTGCTGGAGCGCTCGTGGCCCACCACGTGTTGCCAGTAGGACATATGGTGACTGCCGAGGACAGCGAGATAGCGCGCGAATGGCTTCGGGTGTTTGAACTTTGATCAAGGCAGGTCGTCCACTCTCGTCGTCGGCGCGAAGCACCCTGGTGAAGGAGACGGTTGTGCAACGTTGCCGCAGACACCCCGCTCACTCCTCGGCGCGGTAAGATCGGCGCAGGTAAACACCTCATTCAGCGAGGAGTGGACATCATGGCTGAGACCAACCCCAAAGAATCCGTACAGCCACAGTCACGTTTGGAGCCGGTCGACTCGGAGGAGTTCGACATTCAGATGGAGGACTATCCGGCTGTTCACGGCACCTCGGTTGACATTCCGGAGCCGATCATCGTGCGGGAATGGAAATAGTCCGACACACGAACGGACCCCTCGGCATAGGTGAACGACCATCTGCCGAGTGGTGCTGAGCTAGCGAACAGCCGCTCTTCCTGGTTACAGGGAGTGCGGCTGCTCGGTGATCCGTACGTCCTAGCGCTCGATGGTGGCAATCACCTCGCGTGTAGTCAGCACGGTGTATTCCCCGCTGGGGACTTCGACTTTGACGCCGCCATAGCGCGAATCATTCACCCTGACTGGGTATTTCATTGCCTCAGGCGCACACATGGACGTGATGGCCGATCGGCTGGCGAGCCATCCCGAAGTTCAGAGATTCCGTCGGCGCCGAACGCGGGCTCATTCCGCGACCCGCGCGTTGGTCGGGCCCCTTTGAATCTCGATCCATGAGCATCGCCACCGGCGAAGCCGGTGAAGTCGTCACTCTCCAGCCTGGTCCGGTAGTGACACTCGACATCCAGCGGATCGAGACCGAGGACGAAAACGCGGACGTTTTCACGATCGCCTACGCCGCTTCCGAGCTCGTCTTCACACTGCCGGCCGCCGCGGACGGAGCATCTCAGTTAGTAGCGGCCGCCGATGCGTCCGACAAGAGTTCGTGGTGGGCGATCGAAGCGGCCCCTAGTTCCACCCTCCGGAATACGTATACGATCCGCTGCTTCAGCCAGGACGACTGCTATCTGACCGCGCAGGCGCCCTTCCCCGGCGCGGCTGCGGTTTCGTCCGCCACGAGCTTTCCATGGTTAATCACGCAACTGAAAGGGTGATCGTCTGCATCGCTCCAGGCTGGAGCGGTGCAGACACGGGGCCGCTGCACGACGATTTTCGCCGGGCAGCTCTCGGCCCCTGATCGGGAAGTCGGCTTCTGCAAGATCGAGAGGTCCGATCAGTGCCTGGGATGCTGCGCCATCGCAGAATCAGCCGTTCGCCAGGCTCCTGGCGATAACAAGCCGCTGAATCTGGTTGGTGCCCTCGAAGATCTGGGTGATCTCTCAGGCGATCGCGCCGACGTTTGGGGGCATACACGAAATACGCGCTGAGCTGGGCATTGGTCTCTTCCGGCTTCTGTCCAGTTCTATGGTGTTCCGTGACTGCCACGGCCTGTAGACGGCCTGGGCCAGCCTTCGGGATGATCGTTCTGCTATCGAGCCGGACTCGGCGCTGGACGGTTCCTGGATTGTGGGTTGCCCTGAAGCACAAGACCAAACTCTTGGCGTGTCGCGGCAGTGACACGCCGACGAGTTTGAGCCGTGCGCGAACTGTTGGCAACCTCTCTTTCGGGAGGTTCTTGATGTCTCTCAGGGGTACCCGGTAATGCCGCGATCATAGGTGTAATCGACGGTGGCTCAACTGGTTTGGGTGATGTGAAGAGCCCCGCGAGAACCCTGTATTTCCTGGGAGTTCCCGGATTTTGGGAAGCGAACTTACACCGAATCGTGGATCCCGATTCCCGTGAGTTCCCTCGGGGCGACCGTCTGCTTCTCTAGCGGTGTAAGGGAATTGAGCTGAGCCGATGGACAGCTGTTGCGCGCGCCGTCTACGGCATCCAGCTCAGCCGGTCTGCTGCCGGTGCCTCTGCGGGGCTCGATTGCCTCACTGTGTCTAATAATGAAGTAGAGGGTCAGTAGCATTCAGCAGACGTCCTCATTTACCCGAAGGGAACTCCGTTCATGGCACGCAAGGTCGTTGTGACTCTCGTTGATGACTTCGATGGAAAGTCCGAGGCGGAGGAGACGGTGTCGTTCGCGCTCGACGGTGTTGAATACGAGATGGATCTGTCGGGCTTGAACGCCAAGCAGCTGCGGGGCGAGCTCGAGCAGTGGACTGCGCACGCCCGCAAGGTGGGTCGAGCGCCGCGCGGTAAGAGCGGTGCGGCCCGTCCGGCCGTTGATCGTGAACAGAGTGCCGCCATCCGGGAGTGGGCACGGAAGAACGGGCATGAGGTGTCGAGCCGCGGCCGGATTCAGGCGGGCATCGTTGCGGCGTATCACAACGCGAGCAAGTAGGAAGTAGGTGCTCCTGCACCAGCTTCGGCCTGGGTGAGGCTCCGGGTGCGTGGTCTGCCTCAGCCTCGGATGTGGCTGGATCGGGAGTTGCCTGGTTCGGGAGTTCCCTCTAGATGTCTGGCTGGCTCGGACGGTCGGCGCAACGTCATTGCTCTCCGTGGCGATGCGTCAGGTGCCGGGTCTCGACCGGCTCTTGTGATTCCGGTGGTTGCTGAGTGGTGGAAGGGTTGGACTGTGGCCTACCCGAGACTGTCCAAGGGGCAGAACTCGCCGCTGCCAGGTCATACTTGCCGCGTCTACGCAAGCATCGAATGGGCGGACTCGACGTTCGAGGTCGACATGTCGGCCCTGCTACTCGGGGCGGATGGAAAGGTGTTCTCGGACAGGGATTTTGTCTTCTACAACCAACCTGTGTCGCCGGACGGCTCGGTGCGGTTTCTGGGCGGCACGGAAACTGGCGGGGGCTCGCATGCCCGCATCTCGATCGATCTCTCGGCGGTTCCGGGCCGTGTTCAGACAGTGGCCCTGGCGGGAAGTCTCGCTTCCGGCACCTTCGGGGCGCTCGGTGAGCTCAGGTTCATCGTCGTCGATGGAGCGGGTCAGGCGTTGGCGGAGTACATCATCGCTGACGCCACCACCGAATCGGCACTGCAATTCGGTGAGGTCTACCGGCGCGGCGGCGGATGGAAGATCCGCGCGGTCGGACAGGGCTGGACATCCGGGCTGGCCGGTCTGGCAACGGATTTCGGTGTCGAGATCGACCACGATCCGGAAGCTGAGTCGATTCAGTCGCCAGTTCCTTCGACGGGCGTCAGTGGCTCCGAACAGGCTGGCAGCGCGGCAACCAGGCGGCGAGCTATAGGTAGTCCGTATCGGTTGTGGACCCAGGCGCGAACATACTGTGACTATGACATCACCGTCGAACAGCGGCATCTGCCGGCGATTCGAAACCTGTATCCGCAGGACTTCTCTGTGAAAGACCGAGAACAGACGCGTGATGTCGAGTTGGTTCCGGAACCGGAAGGCGCGCAAGGCCCGTGGGCGATATCGGTTCGATCTGCCGGACGGACGATCGGCTATCTCGGAGCTGGCGAAGCCCGGAAATGGGCAGGAGTCATCAGACGGATCGTCGCATCAGGATTCATGCCGACGACCTCCGGTCGAATTTGGGCGAACGAGTAAGACGGCTGGGACGGTATCGAATTCGACGCGAACATACGGATCGCTCTGGGCAGTCCCAGCGACGCTGTTCCTCTGAACGACCCGCCCCCGATTCCGTACACGATGCTGCCGCGGTCCGCGATCGTGCAGGTGACGAAGGAGGACGAGCACTTCGACGTGTTGCTGAAGCATGTCCCCGCGCAGGGATACGGACTGCTGTTCGTCACACTGGAAGAGAATGTGCCGGAAGGAAATCGGGCGAAGTCCCACGTCGAGATCCGCATCGACGGTGAACGAGTAGGGCAACTGACCCCACAGATGAGCCAGCGTTTCCTGCCGATGATCCGGCATCTGCGGAAGCGGGCTGGCGACTGCCTGTTGGAGCGACATCACTGGCTCGGCCGTCGCTGCTAAACTCCGCATCGACGCGATCAAAGCCAACCAAGCGAAACCAGAATTGCTGAACGGGCCGCCGATCACCATCGCCAAGCTGCGGCCGTCATTGCCGGACCCACTCGCATACGACCTGTCTGCGATGCGGTCGGCCCTCAGACCGCTTCCGCTGGTTCGTCCCACCACACCATCGATACCCCTCGAGCCGCCGGACGGGTCGCTAGTGCGCTTCGACAAAGGCGGTGGCCATTACAACTATGTCGCGGTGCGCCGAGGAGATGCGTGGGAAACCACCGCGACGGGCAATGGGGGATCGATCAACGAAGTAATGCCATGGGCGAACTTGGCATCACGAGTCCGAAAGTTCGATATCGCAACCGCATGGGACCGGGTCGATCGACGTGGCGACTGCGAGTCCGCGAACACCGGGCCGCCGTGCGATTCACGATCGGCGACATTGACTTCGCTGCTGTCAATATTCGCACCGACGAGCGCGAGGACGGCGACTGGTACACGACAGTCACTGAGCAAGGTGAGCAGCAGTTGCCTCTCGGTCACCGCGCGATATGGTCCGAGATAGCGAGCAATGGGCACCGTATTCAAGTGGTTACCATTTGGGCGCCACTCAACTAGTCTTCCCTCACCATGGCCAGCGGTGATCGGATTATGTCCCTGCCTGCGCGGTGGTCGTCGATGGAGTTGTTTCAGTACCGTTCGAAGATCTGCTGGCGCGCTGCCTGGTAGATAGGGCTTTTTTGCTGGTAAGGATAGGTTTTGACGTCTAGTTGGCTCGTGCTGGAATCACTGGGCGTTCGAACAGATCACGGAAGATCGGCCTGAATAAGTTCGCGAAAACGTCTGCGGCGATCGAGTGGCCTTCGGTGTGTCGTTGAGCGGCACGCCGAAGTAGTTGCAATGTCGGCAACTTCTGGGCAAATATGTTTGCGGTTGGGTACTTCGGCCAGGCTCGAGGTGCTGGAGAAGTGCCCGTGGCGGCGGCGCTCGCAGAAATGTGGCCGATGGTTGATGAATCAGAATAACTGGGGCCTGAGGCACCGGTTGCCGACCGGCCTGCCGGATAAGGGCGGCCGGCAAGGCGTTACAGGTATGAAGGGACGCCCGTCGTGGCCACCGGTGATCCGGTGGCCACGACGGGCGTCTCCCGGGACGCACCGACTACTTTGCAGCCGGGCGTGCCTACCGGTATTCCGGATTCTCGTAGTCGAACCGGCAACCGGCGTTCCATTCCGAGCGCTGATTGCCGTGCGCGGGGATTCCGTTGTTGTCCTTGAGCATTCGGGCCAGATGCAGCAGGTTCCAGGTCATGAAGGTGGTGTTGCGATTGGTGAAATCGTTGTCGGGGCCGCCGGAGCCCGCATCCAGGTAGGAGGGGCCGGGTCCGGCCTCGCCGATCCAGCCGGCGTCGGCCTGCGGCGGGATGGTGTAGCCCAGGTGCTGCAGGCTGTAGAGGATGTTCATGGCGCAGTGTTTGACGCCGTCCTCGTTACCGGTGATCAGGCAGCCGGCAACGCGCCCGTAGTAGGCGTATTGCCCGGCCTCGTTGAGGATCGAGGAGTTCGCGTACAGCCGCTCGATGACCTTCTTCATCTCGGAGCTGTTGTCGCCCAGCCAGATCGGCCCGGACAGCACCAGGATGTCGGCATCCATCACCTGTTGCTGTAGCGCGGGCCAGGCGTCGGTGGCCCAGCCGTATTCGGTCATATCCGGGTACACACCCGTCGCGATGTCATGGTCGATGGCTCGTATATGCGTCACCTCGACGCCTTGTTTCTCCATGATGTGCGAGCTGGCATCGATGAGCCCCTGGGTATTGCTGATGGCGGGGGAGCGCTTGAGCGTGCAGTTGATGAACACCGCGCGCAGATCGTCGTATGTCGTCATAGCGGCACAGTGTCGCGGGAACGCCCATCGTTACGGCTGAAATCGCGGCCGCCGGAGAAATTGTCGAGCTAGCGCCGCCAGCTGCGGAACGCGGACAGCAGTGTGTCGCGCGCCGGAGCGGAGAGGCTCTCCGCCGGGAGTTCGCCCGTGATCTGGATGGTCTGCCGGAACTGATCCAGGTACGCATCGCACCCGTCGCACAGGGACAGATGGTCGACAAACCGTTGTTCGGTTGCCGCATCGAGAGCGCCGTCCAGGAAAAGTGTTACCAGCTCCACGAATTCGTCACAGTCCACGGTGGATACCCCTCTCGGCGTCGAAGTAATGCTCCAGCTTGACCCGCACCGCCGCCCGCGAGCGATGCAGGATCACCCGCTGGTTGCCCTGCGAGATATCGAGCAGCTCGCAGACCTCGTCGGAGCTGTAGCCCTCCATATCGCGCAGCGTGATGACGATGCGATTGCGATCGGGGAGTTCCGCCAGAGCGGCGGCGACGACACGCATGATCTCCGCCCGTTCGGCAGCGATTTCCGGCTCTGACCAGCGCTGCGGTTTGCGGTCGGCCAGCCAGTGGCCAGGATACGGATCACCAGCGGACCGGAACCGGCTGGGGTCGACGGTGGGCCCCTCGTCTTCGGAGGTGAGACTGCCGAACGGCAGCGTCCGTCTCTCCTTCAGACCGCGTTTCTTGGCGGTGTTCACCAGAATCCGGAAGACCCAGGTCTTCAAGGCCGCTCGGCCTTCGAACCCGTCGATGCCGCGGATCACCGCCAGCCAGGTCTCCTGCACGACTTCTTCGGCGGAAGCATTCGTGGAGACGAAGGAACGGGCCAGCCGCAGCATCGAGGCAGACCAGGCGTCCAGAAGCTGCTCGAAGGCAGACTCGTCGCCTTTGCTGAGCCTGCCGACCAGGACGTCGTCCGGCGGCAACGCGCCGTCGTCACTCACACGCACTCCTCGCTCGGCACGCTCAGAACTTCTCGGGCACTCTATCGCTGTGCCCGCGGCGCTGCCCGACAACCGAACCCATCAGCGAATGACGGGATGCGGGCGGAGCTTCCGAATTTTTCGCGGAGGGCTGTCGGTGTGCGCGAGGACGGGATCCTCGCGGCCCGTGCTCGAGTACGGATGTACCTCCCAGTGTGATGACAGTCATTCTATCGAGGCCATTTGTGCTGGTCCGATAGCTTTCGCGCGTCCCGCTTTTCCAGCCGGGGGGCCGCCAGGTGACGAGCAGGTCGCCGTCGCGGGTTCCCGGCGGGATATCGACGGCAACAAAGGTATTCGCGATGGTGTGGAATCCGATGTCGTGTCCGTCCAAGGTGACGCGATAGCCGGGCCAAGCCAGGCGGGCGAGAACCACTTGCCCACCTTCGGCCGAGGTGACCCGAATGTGGCTGGTCACGCTGTCCCGGCCGATCGGTGTGGTGGTGACGCCCGGTGCATCGGCGATGAATCCGTCGCGGGTGGAGATGGGCCCGTTCTCGCGCTCGAGCACCCAGATATAGCTTTCGTGCCCGGGGTAGTCCACCCACTTCCAGCCCGGTGGGGCGGGATAATTGCGAGCGTCCGGATACTGGGCGCGTTGCAGCACAACACGATCCACCTTCATCAAGTCGGCATATGTTCGCCCAGTGGCGGGTTCGCCGGAGAAGGCGGCGCGGTATGCGGCCGGGCAGGTGCTGCCGTCCCAGCCCATGCACAGCAGCTTGCTGAATGTCGCGAACCCGATCGGGGTGTAGGCGTTGACATAGTCCAAACGCAGATTCTTGGCATAGTTCCCGAAAGCCAGTGAGCCCCAGGCCTCGGTGCTGCTCTGCTGCGCCGGTGGCACTAGCGCCCGGTCGGCGAGTTGCAGTGTGACGCCGTCGAAATGCGGGAACGTGGACTTCATGTCCGAGCGCCGTTCGGGGAAGTGATACGACATCGGCGTCGGTGATTGCGCACGCACCTGGTCGTAGGCGATCGGAAACATCGCCACGATCGCCAGCAGGCATGCCGCCGCGATGCCGCGCGTGCGGCGCAGACACACCAGTGCGGCGGTGAGAGCGGCCACCACGACGGCGGCGACGAGATGGCGGATAACCAGATGCGGTGCCGCGCAGAATGATCGGACGAACAACAGTCCGAGCAGCACGGTCGCGGCGATGCCGCGGCGGCGCCAGTCGGTGAAACTCCCGTACCGGCTGAGCCATACGCACACCAGCACCAGCAGACCTACCGCCAGCATGGGAAGCACCCGCGCCGGCCAGCGCAGCGGCCCGACCCGGCCGGGTCCGGCGGTCCACATCAGGAACAGCGCCGCGAACAGCATCGGCCCGGCGAATTCGCGCGCCGCGCGCCGGACGGCGGCCCAATCGATGAAGGCCAGCAGGGGAATCAGGAACCACGCGATGTAGACGATCGGCAATGGTTGTACGTATCCCCACCATCCGGTGAACGCCGGGACCGTGCTGGGAAGGCTGGCGTTGAGCGATTCCGACCACGGGACGTTCAGGAAATCCTCGTTGAGGATGCGCTCGTTGCCGCGCCAGCTCACCGACGAGGAGAGCATGCCCGGCAGATATGTCTCCAGCCCGGCCAGGCCCGCGCAAGCGGCGACGGCCAATAGTTGCAGAGAGGGCTTCCATGTCCGTTGGTAGAGGACCTCTCCGGCGGCGACCGCGATGATCATCAGCGCGGATTCCACTGCGGGGAAGACGTATTGGACCGAGATCGCCAGGTACAGGAAAATGAACACGGGAATCGGCCCGCGGCTCCAGTTCCGGTCGTCGTCGGCGCGCGTATAGCGGATGGCCGAAGCCCAGGCGTGCAGCATCCATGCGGTGCCGGTGAGCGAGGTCGCCCAACTGGCCTCGTCGAAGAGCAGGAACCAGCCCGACAGCGGAAAGGCCACCCCGGCCACCGCCGCCCAGGCCGGGTCCGAGCCGTAGGCGAGGCAGACCCGGAACACGCCCAGCGCGGCGATGATCGAGAAGATCAACTTCACGATGGTCACATACAGCGCCAGATTGTCCACCGACGGTGCGATCAGGTCGACGAGCATCTGCGGCGGGTTGTAGAGCCCGGCCTCCTCCATCGAGTAGTTGCCCGACATCCACTCCCAGGGCACCAGCGCCGGGAATCGCCCCTCGCGCAGATGCCGGCCCAGCATCACCCACATCGGCCCGTACTGGGATTCGGTGTCGTCCATATAGAAGTGGCGCCGATCGGCCAGAAGCACCGCCGCATACCCCGCGACCACCCCGACGACTGTCACCACACTCCATCGGCACACGTCCCGCCGTGGCACGAGCGCTGTACGAACTCCCACGAGCCGGAGACCCTACCCGATTCACGCAGTATGCAACAGTTTCCCTATGCTTGAGTCGGTTCGGGCCGATCTCGGGCGGTCCGGATGACATGTAGCCCGCTGCCGATCGGCAAAGCCGCTGGCGTCGATAAGGTCTGTTCAAGTGTGTCGGGAAGGCTGGTCGGCGATGTCGTTGCTCGTTTGGTATGAAGAGGTAACCGAGCGGAATTGCAACTGATGCAACATATTGCAGCCCGGCGCGTGCCCTGTTCTGCCTGGTCGGTACGTCCTCCGACTGCGAGGTGACAGGTGCGGCGGCGGGGGTGACCTGCCGTTGACCTCTGACGCATTTATGTTGCATTGGATACAACAGGAGGGTGACTCGGCTCGCTCCCGGTTCCGCGCATCTGATGCTGGCGGAGAACGTCGTTCACCTCGATCCCGCGTCGGCGGTCTTCGAGGCGATGCTGGAGGGGTGGCGTAGGCAGCAGTCGGCACAGATACTGTGCCGCAAGACAATTCATCGCCGCCTCTGCCTGATCCGGCGGCTGATGGAGTTCACCGGCATGTTTCCGTGGCAATGGACGCCGGAGGAGGGTGAGGCGTTCATCGATCACTTGCGTAGTGGCAGCACGCCGATCGCCATATCGACGGCCCGCAATTACGAAGTATCGATCGGAGTGTTCCTGACGTTCATCCGTGACCCCCGGTATGCGTGGGCACAGGTATGCGTGGAGCGGTTCGGGTCCGCGCCGCAGTTGATCTTCCATGAAGGCAACACTGTCCGGCACAAACTTGAGTACGAAGGAGACCCGCGGCGGCGCCCGTTGACCTATGACGAGATCCAAGCGCTGTTCGATGCCGCCGATGCCCGGCCGTCGAGAATCCTCGGCCGCGGTGTGAAGGGCGCACTCAGCGCGGCGCGCGATGCGGCGATACTGAAAACGATCTACGCCTACGGATTCCGCCGCACCGAGACTGCGATGCTGGACCTGGTCGATTTGCGCGCGAACTCCGCGATGCCGCGATTCGAACGATTCGGCATGGCGATGGTGCGTTACGGCAAGGCGTCCAAGGGCACGCCGCCCAAACGTCGCGCGGTGCTGCTGGTTCCGGAGTTCGATTGGATCATCGACGTCCTCGACGACTGGATGACCGTATTGCGTCCGCGCTTGTCTCCCGGCCGTCACCCGGCCCTGTGGCTCACCGAGCGGGTCGGTCGGATATCGCCGCGCACCATCAACGAGGCCTTCGTCGCGGCCAAACATGATGCTGGTCTGGAAGAGCGGCTCGACGTGCATTGTTTGCGACATTCGTTCGTCACTCACCTGATCGAGTTCGGCTATCCGGCGCGGTTCGTGCAGGAACAGGTCGGTCACGCGCACGCCTCGACGACTGCGGTCTACACCGGGGTATCCAACGAATACCGCAACACGATGCTCGCGGCCGCGCTCAAAGCGAGGCTCGGAACCGACTGGGACACGTCCACATGATCAAGAAGATGGGATATCGCTGGCGCTTGCGGGATCTGATGGCCGACCAGCAAATGTTCCAGACCTCGAACTTGGTGCCTCTGCTGGCCGAGCGAGGTATCACCCTGTCTCGTGAACAGGTCTACCGGTTGGTGACTCAACCACCTCAACGCATGAGCATGGACGTACTGGTCGCCCTCTGCGACATCCTGGCCTGCACCCCCAACGACCTGATCGAGCCACAGATCGTCAACGAACAGCTCCGCAAGACCGCGGACACCCCCGCCTCGAGCCCGATCACTCCACGCCGCACCACCATTCGACGCCCGGGACAGCCATGAGCAGACACGGTTCCACTCGCCGACCAACCGAACTGATCGAGACCCGCGCCAGGCTGATCGAGATCCTCCTGCGAGTCGCCGGCCCCGAATTGAGTCGCGCCCGTGCCGAGGAGTTGCTGCGTGCGGCCAAGGGGTGGGGTGCGACCGGTGCCTACGGCCTCGACGCACACCTGAGTGAGCACCCGGACGCGTTCACCGCTCCACGCCATCAGAGCCCGTCTCCGCTGCCGAAACTGTTGCGGCTATTGGCCGCGCGGGGTTTCGCCGACAAGGTGGTATTGCTGGGCTGCGCCCGATGTGGGCGCACCGACAATGACTTACGGTGCCCGAGCCCGCAGGGGCGCTGTTGCGAACGGTGCATTGCGCATGGACGCAAGCCGAAACCGTGCGCTCGCTGCGGTCGGATCGTGGCCGAGTTCGCCACTCGCGATGCCGCCGGATCGATATGTCGCCGCTGCTACTACAACGATCCGAACCGGATGGTCCAATGCCAGGGTTGCGGGAGAACACGACCCCCGAAACAGCGACTGCCCGACGGTGGAATGTTTTGCAGCACATGTCAATCCGATCAGCGGCCCAGAGTGTGCTCGCACTGTGGACAACTCGCGCGCATGCAACTTCGGACTTCGACCGGGTCGATCTGCCGTGCGTGCAGCCTGCTGCCGCAGTTTCAATGCGGGGTCTGCGGTGGAGCGAGTTCGGTATCGGCCGCTGGTTCGGGCGAGGGTCCCGACCGATGCCCGCAGTGCGCCCGCGCGGTCGGAGAATGCGTTATCTGCGGTCGAACCAAAGCAGGATCCTTGGTAGAGAAGCGATTTCACTGCTCGGCATGCCGACCACCCAAGACCCGCGTGTGCGCGCTCTGCTCGGAAATGGCACAGACCTGCGCGCATTGGCCGGTCGGGCCGATCTGTTTCCGATGCCACCGGCATCGGACCCATCACCCGCAGGCATGCAGTAGCTGCGGTGAGGTTCGTGTGCTCGTCGGATCCTCCGCCGCAGGACCGATCTGCCCACGATGTGCGGGGTCGACGCTGAACTACACGTGCCGCCAATGCGGTCACGAAGGCGATATCTTCGCCAAGGGTCGCTGCAGCAAGTGTGTCGCGATCGATCGTGTAAACGAGTTGATTTGCGACGCCGAGGGCAACGTCATCGACCAGTTGCGCCCCTTCGCCGACGCACTGGCCACCGCGAACTCTTGGACCCTGATGCGCTGGGTGACTTCCACCCGCTCCGCGCAACGGCTCTCCCAGCTCGTCGCGGCCGGAACCGAGATCAGCCACGATGCCCTCGACCGGTTGCCCCAGGGCCACGCCACCCGCTATTTGCGTGAACTACTGGTCTCGACCGGAGTGCTCGGCCCGCGCAATGAGCCGTTCGCCCAGCTCGTGCTTTGGACGGAGAATCTGACCTGCACCCTGCCCGACCCACAGAGACGCCTGGTCCGCCCGTTCGCCGAATGGTCGATTCTGCGTGACGCCCGCCGCCGCGCTGAACGAGGCCGATACACCGACGCGGCCTCGCGCGCCGACCGGGCCCAGATCCGTGCCGCCATCCGATTTCTCACCTGGCTCGACGGCTACGCAATCGACCTCGACTCCCTCGACCAGGGTGCGCTCGACACCTATCTGGCCGCGAATCCTTCTCAACGACAAACACTCTCGGCCTTCCTGCGATGGTTCCTGCCACGAATCACAGACAGAAAGCTCATCTTCGTCCCGCATCGCCCGAACTCACCGTGCAAAGTTCAAGAGCTCACCGACCAGCAACACCAGCTCCGGCGGTGCCTGACCGATGCGAGCTTGGACCTCGAAGCCCGCGTCGCCGGAACGCTGAGCAGGCTCTACGCCCTCTCGCTGCAAGACATCACCACGTTGACCATCGACAGATATTCGCGTGAGGGCCAAGACTCCTACCTCACCCTCGCACGACACCCAGTTCTGTTGCCTCCCAGCCTCGCTCGGCTGATCGAACAACTGATCGCCCAACCCGTCGCAAGAGCGCTGATCCCGGCAACGAGTACCTCGATCTATCTGTTTCCCGGCAAACCCGCGACCCGTCCGCGACATCCACGCTCGTTGCAACAGCTACTCAGCGAGAGCGGACTGCCTCACCTGCCCGCACGCAATACCGCCATGATCGCGATCGTCAGCGAACTCCCTTCACCAGTTGTCGCTGACTTACTGGGCATCCACCCCTGCACCGCCAACCGATGGACCGAAATCGCCCAGACCAGCTGGGCCGGATACCTCGCAGCGCGGGACACACTCAAGGCGTAGCCCGCTCGGAACAGAAGTCCCACCGGTTCCAACCTATCCGCTCATAGCCGATGAGCGTGACCGTGATCCGAGAATCGGGCAACGTGTTCCTTGAGCGGCCTATCGCCTGCGGCAATCGGCTCGGTGAGAGCGGCCGACCGTCGCCGTGCGTGCGACGGTCGGCAGGCAGCGAGGGTGTTCAGGCGACGCCGAAGTACTGAGCGAGGTAAGTGGTGATTTCCTTTGCGTTGGGCAGTAATTCGGGCAGGTTCACCGCGAGGGCGTTCTTGGTGGCGGCGGTGAGTTCGTCGAGGGTGGTCGCGGCGTCGCGGACGTAGGGTTCGAGGCGTTTGATCAGTTCGTAGTTGCTTTCGATGTTCTCTGCGCGCAT
Source organism: Nocardia sp. NBC_01327 (assembly GCF_035958815.1). Lineage (NCBI taxonomy): Bacteria > Bacillati > Actinomycetota > Actinomycetes > Mycobacteriales > Nocardiaceae > Nocardia > Nocardia sp. NBC_01327. The sequence continues at coordinate 4,626,033 of NZ_CP108383.1, forward strand.
GGCCTTTTCGAGTGGGGCCGCAGTCGGCAGGGGGATCGGCTGCAGGATGCGGCTGACGTAGGTGACGCGGTGCATGATGCGCCAGCAGGGTGGTTTCTTGGTGGACTGGCGGGCTTGGCGCAGGGCCGCGGCGTAGCTGTCCTGGCTTTGGGCCAGCCAGAGGGGGTCGACGACCTTGCCGTAGAAGTCCTCGAAGTTGTTCTTGTCGGAGTCGAGGTAGAAGGTCATGAACCGGTAGGCGTCGACCTTGCCCGGCACCTTGACCGGTCGGCCGTTGGTGTCGAAGACCAGCTTGCCTTGATCGTCATAGCGGTTGAGATCGCCACTGGGAGAACAGGAGACGTCGAGCCCGAAGCTGTGGGTGGCCTCTTTGGATTTGGTTTGCGTGGTGCTGTGAGTGCCGCCGCCGGACAGTTCGAAGTTGAATTCGAATCCGCTGCCTCCAGGGCCGTCGAATTTCAGTCCGCCGCCACCGGAGAGCTTCCAGCCCGTGGTGTAGGTGCCGCCCATGGTTTCGGTGACGGTATCGGTGGTTTCGGAGGTCTCGGCGAAGAATCCGCCGGCCGCGGTCCAGACGTAGGTGTTGGCGAGATTGCGGTGGGCGAAGCTCTTGGCGACCTCGCTGGTCGCGACGTCAGCGCCTTGCCCGCCGGGCGGGGCGAAGGAGTAGTTCGTGAGTTTGTTGAGCGCCCGGGTGGAGTCCAGACCGGAGGGATCGATCACCGGCTCGTTGGACATCGAGGTGTAGAGCCCTTCGAGGCGCTGTTGTTCGCGTTGGATGCGGCGTTTGACCGCGTATGCCTCGGTGGGTTTGAAGTAGCTGTATTCGCCGCGATCGGTGGCTTGGGGGTAGTCGGGGTCGAGGACTTTGCCGGTGTCGGTGGCGCCGACCGCACCGTCGAGGGTGCCCTGTTTGGTGTATCGGGGGTTGAGGGGGAAGGGGATGATGTTCCAGTCGCGGGGGATGTCGGGGCTGGGCAGGATGCGGTAGGAGACCAGTGCGTTGTTGTGGGCCAGGCGGACTGCGAAGATATCGACGGTCTCCGATTGCACGACAGCGAATCCGGTGTTCGCGGGCAGGAACCGGCGCCCGACATTCGCGTTGAGAATCTTGTTCGGATCCTCCCACGCGCCGGTGAGTTTCACCGAGGTGTCGCGGTGGGTGCTCACGCCCCGCGAGACCGAGTTGTCGCTGGTCCAGTTGTGTGAATAGTCGTAGCCGCCACCGAATTTCACTTTGCCCTGGATCTTGAGCAGCGGTGTGCCGATCCCGACGCCCAGAGGTGCGGTGATCTGCATGATCTCGCCCCCGAGGACGGCCTCCAGGGACGCTTGGAAGGCGAAGTTCTTGCTGTCGGCACTGTTGGATGCCTGAGCGATGGTGACCGCGTCCGCTTGCCGGAACGCCACGGTCGAGGCGCCGGTGAGGTCGGGAGTGGCTGGGTCGGTGAGGTTTTCCGATGGCACCGGCGGCGCGCCCTCGATGTATCCGATGATCTGCGGATCGAATTGGGCCTGGCTGATCCATTCGGTGATCAGGTTGCCGATCTTGTATCCGGTGATCAGATACCAGGCGCCGTCCCGCCGGTAGGAGTAGCACCGTTTCATCACCCCGCCGAGGACACCGCGGCTGTCGAATTGGGCGTCGGCGTATTCGGTGACCGCCGGGATACCGCTGATGCGGTCCTGGAAGGCGGTGGTCACCCCGGACAGCGCGGACCGCACCTGCGCGGTATCGGTGGACATCGGCGCGGTGGACAGCACCATCTTCGGTTGCTGATCCGCGGTGCCGAATGTGAGGTTGTTGCCGCGTAACCCGGTATCCCGCAACGCGGACACCGCAGTCAGACTGGAGTCGGCGTCGAAGCTGTAACAGGCGATGAGCTGATCCTTCTCGCCCTTGAGACGGCTGAACATGTTATCCGTGATCTGTTCGTCTGTGCGCAGGGTGCGCCAGATCCGAACCTCCTCCAGCACACCGCTGAACGGGTACTGCAGCGTCGCGCCCGCGACGCGGCCGCCCAGGGTGAACTGGGGATCGCCGGGGCCGGCGGTCCGCAGTTCGTCGCCGCTGCCGACGGAATCGAAGGCCACGTATTGGCCGTTGCGGTACATCTGGGCCGGGCTGCCCGCCGGGTCGGGGCTCTTGACCCAGGTCGCGCCGGTCAGTCGCGCCGGGTAGGAGTTGGTGGTGTCGGCGGTGATGTTGCCGGTGTTCTCCGGGAATTTCCAGTGCGCGATCAGGCCGGAACTGCGCGGCGGCGCATCGCGGCACACGTCGGTCGCGGAGCGGGCCACGCTCCACAGCCGCACCTCACTCAGCACTCCCCGCAGACCGGCGACCGCCGTGCCGGTGCGGGCCCGGCCGAATTCCAGTGGGCCGGGACTGCTCTGGGGTGCGCTGCCGTCATAGCGGACGGTGCCGGCCTCGCTGCCGTCGATGTAGAAGCGAATTTCGTTGCCGCCCTTGCGGGTTACCGCGATACGCGCGAAGGTGCCCGCTGAGATTCCGCGGGTGGACACCTGGTTCTGCGGGTTGCCGTCGAGATCCTCGAAGGAGAACCGCAGCTTGCCGTCGGCCTGGACCACCAGCTGGTACGGCACCCCGCCGGGTTCGCCGTCACCGATACGACCGTAGGACAGGATCCCTTGATCCTGGCCGAGCGCGTCCACGCGCACGAACGCCTCGACGGTGAGGTCGCCGACGATATTGAGCGCTTCGTCGCGACCGGCATCGAGGAACCCGCGCCCCTCCAGTCGCACCGCCCAGGACTGGCGGACCGTGACGGCGAGGTGTTCCCATTCGGTGATCGGGAACGCGTCGCGGCTGCGGATGAACCTGTCCCCCAGGGCCGCGAACACCTGGTGACCGGCGAAGAAGGACGCCGTTTGCACGCAGCCGCCGATCAAGATCCCGTCCTGGCCCGCCGGGGAGAGATCGGTGGCACGTTTGTTGGCGAAGGTCCAGTAGCGCAGCAGCCCCGATTCTCGTCCGGTGAGTCGGCGCGCCCGATCGGCGTTGAGCTCAGCGACGGTGCGGACCCGTCCCCACACGCGCACCTCGTCCATGGCGACATTGGCAGAGGAGTTGCTGATGGCCCAATTGGCCAGTGTCAGAGCACCACTGCCCGCATACGGCGAGGGGACGGTGCGCCGCCCGATTTCCGTGCCGTCCCGGTACAAGATCTGCAAGCTGTTGGCCCGGTCGTACACTGCGGCCCAATGGTGCCATTGCAGGTCGGTGAAGGGCGTGGCGATATTCAGGTCGTTGCTGTAAAACGCGAACGTGAAGGTGTTGTCTGCGCGGAATCCGATGTGCAGCACACGGTTCACGCTCGGCGAGTCGCCCTGGGCGATCATCAACTCGCTGCGGCCGGTGACGGCCTGACGTTTGGCCATGAACTCGATGGTGAAGTCGGTGTTGTCGAGCGGAACCGGCCCGCAGTCGACGCGGCCTCCCACACCGTCGAAGGTCAAGGCCGACATGAGCGGCGCCGGGTTGATTCCGAGTTGGAGGCGGGTATCGACCGGATCGGAACCGGTGTTCACGTGCAACACCTGGCCGCGCTGCGGCACGCGGTCGGGGAACAGCCACGCCTCGAGGGTCATATCGGCGGTGGTACGCGCCTGCGGCAGCAAAGCCGCGGGCAACATGAGCCGGGTCTGGTTGCCGTCGAAGGCGAACGCCCTGCCGGGCGCCTCACCCCGCCACTGACTGGTGCGACCCGGGACCAATTCGGTTGTGGTGCAGTTGAGTACGGAGCCCGAGGTGGTGGCGGTCTCCACTCGGACGCGGGTGGAACCGGCGTCGAGGGAGACCCCGGGGCGGCTGGCGGCGGCCCAACTGGAGTCGTAGGCTACCGCGCGAACTTCCGCACCGGCTGGAATACCGGTGACGCTGCCGGTCAGCACGACAACGGCTTTCGAACCAGCCGGAGTGCTCGCGGCAACCAGGAACGCCTGCCCGCCCACCGCGACCGCCGCGCCCCCTGCCAGTGCCTCGATCGAGGGGTCCGTCAGGGTCAGGGTGGTGCCGTCGGCCTGCTGCACGACACCGATCAATACCGAAGCGGGGTCGGGGTTTCCGTTCAATACGCTGGCGAACTGTACGGGCGTGCGGGGTACCGCCCGGAAGGTTTCCACCTCGGTGCCGGTGGTGATGGTCACCGTGCACCGTTGCGGAGTGTCACCGTCGCCGACAGTGATCGTCGTTCCCGCGAGGTCGACGAGGGCGTCCCGGCTCACCGCGCGCAGCGGTGCGCTGTCGGTCGGCAGGGTCCGGCTCGAGCGCGAGACTGTCGTGTCGTAGTAGGCGGCGAAGAATTGCCCGTCGCCGCCGCGGAAGTACATGGCGACGTGACCGACCGTGCTGTCCAGGAGGAAGGGAGTGTCGGGTGTCCACGCGAACGCCAGCAATCCGCCTGTGTAACTGAGGCCTTGGCGATCGACACCGAGATACGGCATCGGCAGCACCACGTCGGCGCTGCCCTTCGCACCGGCGGTCAGTACCGCCAACTCGTCCTGTTTGGCGGCCAACTCGACCCGGCCGGCGGCCAGGCGAGCGCGCGCCTCGTCCATCAACCGGAGCCTCATGCGGGCCTCGTCGATCTTCGTGTATATGGCGGCGAGCCGGACCTTGGCGGTTTGGAGCGTGCCATCCACACCGGAGGCCAAGGCGACCCGCTGGAACTGGTATCGGACCGCCTTCGGGTCAACAGTTTCGCCCGCTTTGGCAGTGCGGTAGCGGTCTTCGGTACCGGGATAGTCCTTGGCCGATGCCAACGGCCGGAACAACACTCGGCACCCGTTGGACTGGGCGATGATCTCACCTTCGGTCGAGGACTCGTCCGCGACACTGATCAGGAATCGCGCCCAGGAGCCGCTGCCCGGCTTCGGTCCGGCCGTGGCGCCGAACATGTACTGGAAGTCGAAGAAGATGACATCCGGCGCGCCGGTCGGCGGGGCCCCGATCAGCGGACCGGAATTGTTGCCCGGTCGCGCATCCGACACCCGCAGCGGAGCTTTGAAACCGTAGCCGCCGGTGAGCGGGGCGATGAGGTAGTAGGGTCTGCCGTCCGCCCGGCGGACCCCCGAGTCCTGGATCCGGAAGGTGGTGGCGGCCGAGAGCGGGTCCATCGTCGCGCTGAGCCGCAGCATTTGGCCGGTCGCGGAGAACACCCCCATGAAGGAGTTGTCCGCCATATTGCGGATTCGGTAGCTCCAGTTGGTGACCGTGTTTTCCTTGTTGTACTGGTCTTGCAGCCGAGCGACTTCCGCCGCAGCGGCGTTGACCTCGGCCTGCCATGCGGCGATGGTCTGTGCGCCGACTGCGGGTTGGGCGAGGAACGCTTCATCGTTCGCATTGCGGGTCTGCAGGGCCTTGATCGCCTGTTCCAGCGCGCTGATGCGGTCCAGGCCGCTGCCCGGCTCGGGAATGCCCACCACCGGCAGAGAGATCTGATCCGGTACCTGTGCCAGCCGACCATCGCGACCGACCGCGAAATCCAGCGTAGCGACATACGAGCGGCCCGCAACACCCGCAGGTGGCACCGGCCCGTTGGTCACTCCGGCCAGTAGCACCCGGGCCTGCTTCTTCAGCGGCTTCTGCTCGGTGCCGTAGCCGGTAGCGACATTCTCCTGCTGGAAGTACAGCGTGGCGGCCAAACCGGAAATCACTGTGCGCCCGGCGAATACGAAACTCTCCCGGCGCATGCCGGGGTGGTCACCGATGGGCGCGTTCGAGGTCACCCACGCCGGGCTGTTGATCAGGGTGCCGTCGCAGCGGTTGTCGGTCTGGTCGAACAGCACCGTGCCGCCGCCCTCGTCGAACCGGTAGTAGGCGATGAGGCCGGGCTCGTTGCCGACCAGCCGCACACCCCGCTCCTGGGCCAGTTCCGACTGTCGCCGGACCCGGTTCCAGATCCGGATCTCGTCGATCTCGCCGTTGTACCACGCGGCTCGGCCGCCGGTCCGGGCACCGATCAATACGTCTGTGTTGATCGCTGTTCCGACCGGTAGCGGTCCTGCGGCGACCTGCTCACCGTCGAGATACAGCGTCCCGGTGTCGCCTTCGAAGGTGACCGCGATATGGCAGTACGTGTTCAGTTGCACCGGTCGATTCGACTCGAGCGTTATCCCGCCCCCGCGCCGCGCGATCACCGTGCCGGTGTCGCTCAACGCCAGCGTGAACGTGCCCAGGACACCGTTCTCGTCGTGTTTGGTCAGGATGGTGCCATCCACAGCGGACGGCCGAATCCAGGCCTCCACCGACCCCGCCGCGCTCGTAAACTGCAGCGGCGCCGGGTTACCCAAGGCGACGAAGGTGTACTTGGGTGGTCCGGTGAATCGCAACGCGGTCTCGGCATACCCCGAGGTGCTCACCACCGGCACCAGCGGCTTGCCGGTGAACTGGTCCGTCCCCGGGCGGCGCTCGAATACCGCACTCGCATAAGCGGGGTCGGGGCTGGTGTAGTACTGGCTGCCCATGGTGTTGAACAGACCATCACCGGACTGCTCGATGTTGAGACTGTCGATCCGCTGCGTCTTGTTGTTGCGGGCGAACAACTGCCAGCGCCGCACTCCCGACACCTGGGTCGGCAGCAACAGCACCGTGAACGCGCCATCGGTGAGGTTCGCGACGAACGTCAACTCCTGCGTCGGCTCGTAGAACGACCTACCCTCCATATCCTTGGTCCCCAAGGTGTCACGCAGCGAATCGGGCCGGGTGCGCTGACGACTGCGCCGATAGCGCACCTCCATCAACGGCCGCAACTCCGCACCCGCCAGCACGAACCTGTCGCACAATAAAGTGTTGTCCACCAACACAATTCCGCCGCCGCCCGCGCTGCCAGTCACCTGTCCGCTGGGCAGTTTGAACACCGAGTCCGGGTGTGCCGCGTCGATCGACTGCCGGAATACCAGAATATTGGTGCCGTCCGACACCGCCTGGAACGGCGCGGCCGAGCCGAGTCTCGCGGTGGAGGACAGGAACGGATCGATCTCCGCGGGCTGCAGCTGTTCCGTGGCCTCGACACGCCCGCCCCGCTTGATCACTGGCAGTACCGCCGCACCGGCCGCCGCGAAACCGACCTCGACGATCTCGTTCGGGAAGACCAGTTCTGTCGGGTTGTCCGCCCAGTTCCCCGCGTCGTAGGCATCGCCGGTGTCACCGGACATATCGAGAACGGAGTACAGGATTCGCCGGGTGTCGTCCATCGCGAATGCCACTGTCACACCCTGATGTTGAACCATGGTGGTGTGGATGTATCGGCGCTGACTGTAAACCTTGACCAGCTGCGGATTGGGCATGGAGCCTCCTTCAACCCACCCAGTGAACGCCGAATTATGCTGTGGCGCAATGGGAAACAGCCAACCAACGGGTCGGTACTATCGCCGGTTCGACCTCACGGGCAGGTCCGGCAACGTCGAAGTCGGAGTGGATCCGTGATGACGGCAAGCTCACCTGCCCCGCAGCACGTCGTGAGGAAACCAATCCAATGGCCGCAGCACCATACTCGGACCAACACTGGTTCTGGATCGTCAACTTGCCGTCCGGGTCTGACGGAACGCGATCGTGCTCCGCGACCCGCAGCCAAGCGCGGTAGCCTACGAATTCAGCGTCGAAGATGCGATCGATCCTCAATGGTCACCCGGACGTCCCACTGCGCCATGCCGGAGTCGGAATAGTGCAGCAATCGAATAACTACCGTCCGCCAGGTTCTCGCGAGATTGCGTGGTCCTCACCGAGCCTGCGCTCACCGTGCGATGTCGTCCTCGGTGCCGCTGTGAACGATTCGTGGCGTATCGATGACTGACGTGGACCCCTTTGCGCTGGTTCTGCTGATCGCGTCACTGGTCGGGCTCGCTGCTGTGCTGTCGAGCCGGTTGGGCGCGTGGATTCCCATACCCGCACCGGCATTGTTTCTGGTGGGAGCGGCAGTAGCCTCCGATATCTGGCCGCGACTGGGCGAGGTGCCGGTCGGCCTCGTCGAACGAGTCGTCACCGTCGCCCTGGTGATCATCCTGTTCGACGGTGGAATGCAGATCGGGTGGCGCAGTCTGCGCACCACGGCCGGGCCGATCGTATGGATCGGCGTGGTCGGAACGGTGTGCACGGCCGCGGCGCTCGCGGCCTGCGCGCACTTCGTATTCGGGCTGGACTGGCGCCTGGCATTGCTGCTCGGCACGGCCCTCTCGCCGACAGACCCGGCGGTGGTGTTCTCGGTGCTGGGGCGTCGTGAGATCACCGGCCGCAGCGGCGTTCTGCTGCAGGGGGAATCGGGAGCCAATGACCCGGTCGGCATCGCGCTGATGGTGGTGCTGTTGGGCAGCACCACTTTTCACGCCTCCGCGGTAGCCTCCGCGGTCGGGGTGTTCACGACGCAGATGCTGGTCGGCGCGGCGGTGGGTGGCCTCGGGGGCGCCGCACTGCTGTGGTTCATGCGGCGCATTCCGCTGCCGGCGGCGGGGTTGTACTCGGTGCGGGTGCTGATGTGCGCGCTGGCGATCTACGGGCTGGCGACCCTGGCGCACGGATCGGGGTTTCTCGCGGTCCTGGTGGCGGGAGTGGTGCTCGGTGATCGCCGCGCGCCGTTCAAGGCCGAGATCGTGCGCTTTCACTCGGCGTTGGCGAACCTGGCGGAGATCGTCGCGTTCATCATGCTGGGACTGACAATCCAGCTCACCGGCGGCGAGGGCATTGCCGGTGGTGGCGCTTGGGTGATAGGGCTCGGATTGGCGGTGTTGCTGGCCTTCGTCATTCGGCCGGTCGTCATGGGCGCGCTGCTGTGGCGGGTCGATCTCACCGCGGGTGAACGATGGTTCGTGCTGTGGACCGGTCTCAAGGGCGCCGTGCCTATTCTGCTGGGCACCTTCATCATCGATGCCGGCGTCAGCGGCGCACACCGGACTTACGAGATCATCTTCGTTGTCGTCGCGTTCTCGGTCATCGTGCAGGGCGCCGCGGTCCCCTTCCTCGCGCGCCGCCTCGGAGTGCCGGTGCGCGAAGTGAACCCGCGCCCTTGGGGGTTGGGCGTGCGGTTCGAACACGAGCCGGTCGGGTTGCATCGCCTCACCGTCGCTGCCGATTCGGAGGCCGACGGTATGGCAGTCGCCGATCTGCCCTCCGGCGCCTGGGTCAGCGTCATCATCCGCCGCGGGCATATGGTGCCCGTGACCGCCGAAGTGACGCTGCGGGCCGGCGATGAAGTGCTGTTGCAGGCGGATCCTGAAGCAGCAGAACGCGATATCGTCGCGCTCTTCACGCGGTAGGTTCGCCGCACCGGACAATGTTCGCCCGTGAAACCAGCGTCGGTCAGGCGTGGATGGGTCTGCCGCTGGCCTTTCGGAAAATTGCCTCGACACCGAAGGACAGGGCGATCATCGCGACGAGGAACCTCACGGCTCCGAGACTGTTTTTGGCGATCAGCGCAGCCAGAGCCGCGAGGCAGGCAGTGGCGGCCAGCACGGAAATCCAAGGCGCCGACCCACGTTGGCGCGAGGTGCGGGCTTCGGCGGCGTTGACTAGGACTTCGACAGCAGCGCATACGAGCGCGCGGTCAGCAATGCCACCAGCCCGGCGAGCAGGAATGCCACCGGCGCAGCACCTTTGGTGATCTGCACGGACAATCCCAGCACCGCGAAGATGCCACCACCCACCATGCCGCCGATGCCGATCGCGACCACGCCCTACAGTCCGATCCGGCGGCTGGTGGGTGGGGGCGCCGGCATTGTCAGAACCCGGGCAACGGTGCGTCGACCGGTCGATGCGTACCGGTACCGCCGCGGAGCCGTTGGTTGCTTTCGTGCGCTGTCAAGGCATGAACCGCAAATCAGGATCACAGAGGGTGCGACGTCACGCTCACCGTACGGCCGGAAGCCGAGGAGATGGTGCTGTCTCGGCCGAGGGCGTAATCTTCCCGGCGCAGTTGGGGATAAGGCAGGCGAGGACCTCGGTGCGCATGGTCAAGCGCCCGTGCGGATCCGGTCCGCAAACGGCTAGCGGCCGACATCGGTCGAAGCGTGGGATCCACCGCCGGTGAGGCGGCACCGCATGCACGTCGGCTCGTGTCGGTGATTCATGTCGTAGGTCCAGTGCGAACACTGCCGGCACCGGACACAGACCGGCATGTCCGCGAGGTTGGCGAAGCCGATCATCAGCATCGCGACTGTCGCGAGCAGACCTATTGTGGCCAGTGATACGGCCAAGATTTCCAGCACCATGGGGCTCAGCTCCTCGAATGGGTTTCGGTTGCCGCGCGGGAATTCCCGCCTAACCGCCCCGAGCCCTTGGTGTGGTCACTCGTACCCTGCTGCCACACCCTGGAGCGTGCTTCCCGCTCTATCCGAAACAGGCACTATGCCATAGTTGCACTATGCCTCGGTTTCATCTCGAAAGGAGACAGGGAATCAGAGCTGATAGCTGTCGATATCGAGATCGGCGTGCGGTTCCCCGCCCGCGACGGTGAACGCCGTCAGCGCGCGCACCAGACCGGATCGGTCCGCCTTCGGCATCTGCTGCACGACCGAGGCGATCTCGCGCCGCCGGTGCGCGGTGACCTCGTCGACCACGCGGCGGCCGTGCTCGGTCAATTCGATGATGAGTTCGCGCCGCGAATCGGGATTGGGGTTGCGATCCACCAGATCTGCGACGACCAGTCGTTCGACCATCCGCGCTGCGGTCGAAGGCTGCACGTTGAGTGCCCCGGCCAGTGTTACGACCTTCGACGGTCCTCTGGTCGACAGGATCACCATGGTCCGGAACTGCGGGATGGTGAGAGAGTCGTCGACCAGTGCGATAGAGCGCGCCGACAGGGCGACGAGCAATCGGGACGCGGCCAGCAGCGCGTCGGTGATCTCATCGACGGACTCTCCGACCACCGCATCCTTCGCCACCACAACTACCTCCGACACTCCGTGTTCACCGATTGGTCCCATCCTGCCGCGACGGCTGGGCCGGTGTACAACCGCATCGCCGAAGTGATGGAATCGAATTCGGGCATACAGAGACTGTCGCACATCATCGGGGGGTGCCGGGCCAAGGCTGGTACTCGTCCATCCCGTTCAACGGCTCGAGGTTGCCGCCGCTGGCCGGTAGCTCGGCTTTCCAGTCGGCATCGGCCCAGATCTCGATGACATGCAGGGAGTACAGGGTGCCGTCGTTGGTCTGCAGGGCAAGGTCCGCCTCCGCGCGATCGGCGGTGAAGGACAGCCAGCGGAACCCGGCGAAGTACGGGAGCGGAGACCCGGTGTCGAAGCCCGTGGCGATGCGATGGGTCGGGGGCTGGTCGGCGGGAGCGACGACGGCCATCGCGCGGGCGGCGGCGGGCCAATCGGTGTCGCTGGTTCCGGCGAGGCGGGCTTGGTGTTGCATCATGGCCATGACCGCCCCCTCCGGAGTGTGGCTGAATCCTGTTGCGGCGTCGCCGTGGACAGTGGCCGGACCCCACCGGTCGGAGGTGGGCAGTCGGGTTCCGTGCCACGGTCGCCAGGTGATCCAGTGGAACATCTCCAGCGAGACCGGGGTGGTATCGCCCGGACGCGGGGTATCGAGCACGGATTTCGCGGGCGCCGACGTCCCGCCGGCGGTGGGAGATGCACAGGCGACCGCGGTAGCGAGCAGGAGAGCCGCTGTGCCGCAACGGGTCAGCGTGTGAAGGCATTGAAAAGTATTGTGGGCGTGTGTCATTGCGGAGTGTCCTTCTCGACGGGATCGGCCGGATTTCGAGACCGGCCGTGGAGTGCGGCCAACCGCGCGTTGTAGGCATCCAGCGCGGCTTGCTCGTCGTTGATGTCGGTGACGGCGGATGCGGATTCGCCGAGGGTGGCGCGCTGTCGGACGCCGTCGAGCCAAGGGCCCAGGCCGTGGTCGCCGGACCGGATCCATTGCGCGACAACGATGAGCATCAGCACCATCATCAATCCGTCACCGCCGACCCACATGATCACTCCGGCGGTGCTTTGATCGCTGAGTGCGGTCGGTCCCCAGGTGCGGGATGCGCCGTAGGCGGGCGCGAGTACGGTCGAGGACATCATCAGCGTGACGCCGACGAGGGTGTCGGGTCCGGTGCAGGCGGCCAGCACGATCAGCCGCAGTGGGTACGGGCGCGGCGGTTCGGTCGTCAGCTCGCCGCCGATCAGCGGTAGTAGCAGCAGATAGCCGCTGAGGAAATACAAGGCCAGTTCGGCGTCGTGAATCCACATGTGTGTCGCCATGGCCTGCTGGAATCCGGTGAGATGGGTCAACAGCAGGACCGCACTGTAGAGCGGGAAGGTGAACCGCACCGAGATCAGAAACCGCAGCGGGCTGCGGGTGCGCAGCCGATCGATCATTGCCTGCATGCGTGGCCCTGATGTGCTGTGCACCAACCTGATCGGCTGCGCCCAGATGAACAGTGCAGGTACGACCATGATCATCAACAGGTGTACGACCATGTGCACCGCGAACAGAGTGTGCGCGTAGACCGCGAGCGCCCCGTTGGTCGTCAGCGCCAGGACTGCCAGTCCCGAGAACCAGCTCTCGATCCGCTCGCCCGGCCAAGGCCGGCCCTGACTTCGCGTTCGGCGTACCAGCCACGGGTAGATCACGGCGCAGGCGACGATCGCGACGTCGACGAACGGTGACAGCGTCCATGTCCTCAGTAGAACCTCGGGAGTGGGTGCTGAATCGCTCATCGCCGCCAACATAGAGGCAGTATGCAACAGTTGCTCACTGCGTGTGTTGAAAGGGTGGTCGGCGCCTCGCGTGCGTCGGTGTGGCCACCCGGGTGGCCACATCCGGATTGACGCACACTACAATAGTTGCAGTCTGCATGTTTATGGTTGTGATGAGGTTATAGATGACAGCGACACAGGTCCCATCCGCTCGACGATGGTCCCTACAGGCCCCGGCTCGTGTGCCGGTGGGGGAATGGTTACGCGGCAGCCGGGGCGGACTGGTGATTCTGGCAATCGTCATCGGTGCGGGCGCGGGCGGCGGCGCGATCGTATTCCGCTGGATGATCATCTCCTTCACCCGGCTTTTCTCCGGCCACGAGGACTACTCGGCGGCCGGTCACACCGCCAATCCGCACGTGCCGTGGCTGGGGCCGTGGTTCGTACTGCTGGCGCCGGTGGTCGCCGGATTGATCTACGGCCCGTTGGTAACCCGGTTCGCACCGGAAGCGCGCGGGCACGGGGTGCCTGAGGTCATGTACGCCGTCGCCGCGCGCGGCGGCCGGATTCCGCCGCAGGTGACGATCGTCAAGGCGCTGGCCTCGGCGCTGTGTATCGGCGGCGGCGGGTCGGTCGGCAGAGAGGGGCCTATCGTGCAGATCGGCTCGGCCTGGGGCTCGAGTCTGGGCCGGCTGACTCGGATGCCGGAGAACCGGATGCGAATCCTGGTGGCCTGCGGGGCGGCGGGCGGCATCGCGGCCACCTTCAACGCCCCGATCGCCGGTCCCTTCTTTGCGATGGAGCTGATTCTGCGCGACTTCGCCGCCGAGTCCTTCAGTGCGGTGGTGCTGTCGAGTGTCACCGCGAGCGTCATCGGCCGGGCGGCGCTCGGCAATCACCCGTTCCTGGATCTGCCTGTGTTCTCACTGCATTCGGGGTGGGAATACCTGATCTTCGTTGTCCTGGGGATCGCCATCGGCACGGTCGGTGTCGGATTCACCCACATCCTGTACTGGATCGAGGACGCTTGCGACTGGGCCTGGCGCGGCCCGGAGCGGTTGCGCCCGGCTGTGGGCGGGCTCGTGCTCGGCGGGGTGCTGCTGGTCTTACCGCAGATGTACGGCGTCGGCTATCCGGTGCTGGCCCGCGCTATCGACGGCCGATATGTGCTGTGGATGTTACTGATCTTGATGGCGGGGAAGGTTATCGCCACCAGCCTCACCATCGGAATCGGCGGCTCCGGTGGGGTTTTCGCGCCCTCGCTGTTCATCGGGGCGATGGGCGGCACCGCGTTCGGTGTCGTCGTCCACGATCTGTTTCCCGGCGCCACGGCGTCGCCGGGAATGTACGGTCTGATCGGTATGGGAGCCGCCTTCGCCGGCGCCACCCGTGCGGCGATCACCGCAGTGATCATCCTGTTCGAGCTGACCGGCGAATACAGCATCATCCTGCCGCTGATGCTCGCGGTCGTCGCGGCGACCGGGGTGTCGCGATTGCTGTCGAAGGAAACCATCTACACCCTCAAGCTGACCCGTCGTGGTGTGAATCTCGATGCGGCACACCATGGTTCGGTTGCTCTTCTGCAGAAGTCCACCGTCGGATCGGTGATGGAATCGATGCCTGAGCCGATCTCTGCCGCCGTTCCGCTCACTGCGGCGAACCATGTTGTGTGGATGTCGGCCAACGGAATTCTGCCAGTGGTCGGCGCGGATCAGAGGTATCACGGCTGCGTCACCGCACGCTCGGTGGCAGAGGCGCTGTCGGACCCCGAATCCGACCACGAGACCGTGAGCGACGTCGCCATCATGCCGGCGAAGGTTACCGAAAGCGCTTCTCTCGCAGAGGCGCTCGACGCTCTCAGTGGCGCCGAAGGGACCGGTATACCCGTCCTCGACCGCGACGGCAGCTCCGTTGTCGGCTGGTTGACCTACCGCGCCGTCCTCGCCGCATTGCAGGGCTCTCGCGGTGCGCCGCCTCGGGTGATCGAACAGGAATCGGCGGTGCCGTCCGCATAGTCGTTCGCGGCGGTGTGATTCGGAGGAGGATCCGAATCATGCGCAATGCATCTATTGCACAGTGCCACTTTCGCTGTTAGTTTGGGCATATGCCCAAGGTGATTGTCCAATCGGAGGAGGTTCGGTGGTCACCGCAGCAGAGCAAGGCCGCGAGACCCGCACGCGCCTGATGGCCGCAGCGGTCGAGCTCGTCGCCGAACTCGGCTGGGGTGCGGTGACCACACGACTGGTTGCCGAACGAGCGGGTGTGCGGCCGGGACTGGTGCACTACCACTTCTCGTCGGTGACCGACCTCCTGATCGACGCCTCGGTGCACACGGCCAGGTGTGAGTACGAGTCGGTCATGGTGGGTGTGCTGGCGGTTCCGGGGCCGGACGCGATGCGCGGGATGCTCACCGCGATCAGCTCGTACACCTCCGCCGACCCGATGACGGTGGCGATGACGGAGATGATGCTGGCCGCGACCCGCCACGAGCGGCTCCGGGCCGAACTGGGGCAACTGGTGGCGGAGGCGCGGGCGGTGCTGGCGCGCTGGTTTCGCGACAACAGTGCGGTGCCGGATCCGGAAGCGACGGCCGCGGTGGTGGTGGCGTTGCTCGACGGACTGATTCTGCACCGGCTGATGGATCCGAGTTTGGGTGCGGTGGATGTGACGGGCCCGCTGCTGCGCGCGGCGGGATTGACCGAAAGCCGAGCGAGCGAAGGACTGTCGGATGAACGAGCCGGACCCGACCAAAGTTGATGACCCCCGCGGTGGATTCACGCTGAGCGGGGTGAACAAGACCTACGGCACCGGTGAGGCCGCGGTGCACGCCCTCATCGACGTCGACCTCGGCATCCGGCCGGGGGAGCTGGTTGTGGTCCTCGGCGCCAGTGGTTCGGGAAAGACCACACTGCTCAATGTCATCGGCGGCATAGAAGGTGCCGACAACGGTTCGGTAATCGTTGCGGGGCAGCAGATCTCGGGACGTCCACCGTCCGCTCTGGGGGAGTTCCGGCGGGACCATATCGGATTCGTCTTCCAGTTCTTCAACCTCATCCCGACCCTCACCGCGCGCGAGAACGTCGAGGTCATCGTCGAGCTGACCGGCCGCGGTGATCGCCGTCAGATACCGGAGTTGCTGGCCGCGGTCGGATTGGCCGATCGCGCCGATCATTTCCCGGCGCAGCTGTCGGGTGGCCAGCAACAGCGGGTGTCCATCGCACGAGCCCTGGAGACCGACCCGGACCTGCTGCTGGCGGACGAACCCACCGGCGCGCTGGACGTCGCTACCGGGCAGGGTGTGCTCGCCCTGCTGCAACAGACCAGTCGCGCCGGTCGGGGCGTCGTGATGGTCACCCACAACGAGGTCGTCGCCGGGATCGCCGATCGGGTGATCCGGATGCGGGACGGGCGCGTGGTCTCCGACGAAGTCGTCGCGAATCCCGTTGCCGCCACCACCATTCAGTGGTGAGTGCGATGCTCATGCCCACGAGTCGAGTACTCACGAAGAAGATGCTGCGAGATCTGCGGCGGCGAACCGCCCAGGTGGCCGCCATCGCTGTGACGGTGCTGCTCGGGGTGCTGCTCTTCGTCGCCAGTTTCGACTCGTTCCGCAATCTGGAGTCCTCCTACCAGCGCACGTATTCGCGGCTGCACTTCGCGGATTTCACCGCCGACGGCGGAGACTCCGCGCGAGTAGCCGACGCTGTGCGCCATGCGCCCGGGGTTGCGCGGGTCGCGGTGCGCACCCATACCGATGTGCCCATGACCATCGGCGGTTCGAAACTGCTGGGCCGGGTCGTAGGACTGCCCGACGGCCCGACCGTGAACGAGATCAGCTTGACCGCAGGGCAATTGCCCGATCCGGCGCACCCCGATCAGGTGGTGGTCGAGCGGCACGCGGCGCAGACCTTCGACCTGCGGGTGGGCAGCGGCCTGCGACTCTTCGACGGTACGACCTGGCATACGGTCACCGTCTCGGGCATCGCCTGGTCGCCGGAATACCTGTGGCCGGCTCGCAGTCGTCAGGAGGTCCTCGGCGATCCGCACGGATTCGCGGTGGTCTTCGGACCTCAGGATCAGGTTTCGCGCCTGTCCGGGGGGACGGTTCCTGATCAGGCTCTCGTCGAGATGTCCTCGACAGCAACGGCATTCGACCGTTCTCAGGTCGAGAACCAGTTGCGCGGAGCGGGGGCGGTGGACGTGCAGCGGCAGGCCGACCAGCCGTCCAACGCGGCACTGCACGAAGACCTCAGCGGATTCTCCGAGCTCGCAGTCGCCTTCCCCACACTGTTCCTGGTCGCTGCGGCCGTATCGGTATACATCCTGATCACCAGGCTCGTACTGTCCGATCGGCCGATCATCGGCACCCTGCTGGCGATGGGCGCGCGCCGCCGGACCGTCATAGCCCACTATGTGAGCTACGGCGTCGTCATGACGATCATCGGCACCGTCCTCGGTGTCCTGGGCGGTGTGGTGGCCACCTCGGTGATAACCACCGCATACACGAAAGCGATCGGAATCCCCGACACGGTCGTTGATCACCGACTGCCGACCATGGCTGTCGCCGCCGGTCTCGGCGCGCTCACCGGACTGGTGGCGGGCCTGGCCCCCGCGGTGGCGGCGGCGCGCATGGCGCCCGCGGCGGCCATGCGGGGTGACGGGCTTCGTCCCGCACGTGCGGGAATGCTCGGCCGTTGGTCGGCACGCCAGCGTCGGTTGCCCGTGCTGGTGCGAATGACGTTGCGCTCGTTGGCGCGTGAGCGCCGCCGCACTGTCGCGACGATGACCGGCACCGTACTCGCGCTGGTGCTGATCCTGGCTTCGGTGGGAATGCTCACCAGCATGCGCTCGGCCGTGCGCATCCAATTCGACGAAGTCGAACGGGCGGATGCCACGGTCATCGCTTCGGCACCGTCGAATGAGCTTGCCGCCCAGTTGCGTTCGATATCCGGTGTCACCGCCGTCGAACCGGTCACCTTCACGCCGGTAACCCTCACCGCCGGCGGGCGGACATACTCGACCACACTGACCGGGCTGGTATCCGGCACGACGATGCACACGTTCCGCACTCCCGGCGGCGGTACCGGGCAGCTCCCCGGCGCGGGCATTCTCGCCGGCACCGCCGCGGCGCAGCGGCTTGGCCTCTCGGTCGGCGACACCCTCACTGTCACACCGCTTCTCGGGACTCCTCGAACCGAGCGGCTGGCAGGGCTCGTGGATGAGCCGCTGGGCACATTCACCTATGCCGCCCAGGCGACAGCGGCCGAAGTCGGCGGTGCCAGCCAGCAGGGCTACCTACTGGCTTTCGCCTCTGGAGTAGAACGAGATACGTTGCGCGCCAGTGTTATCGACATGCCCGGCGTTGTCGCCTACAGCGATTCCCGGGCAGTGCACAACGAGATCGACCGATTTCTGGGCCTTTTCTGGGTATTCATAGGCGCGATGCTCCTGTTCGGCGCGGTCCTGGCCTTCACCGTCATCTACATGACCATGACGGTCAACCTCGCCGAACGCACCACCGAACTGGCCACACTGCGCGCGGCGGGAGTTCCGGTACGCCGGTTGACCGCCGTGCTCGCGGCCGAGAATCTCACCGCCACCCTGCTGGCCGTTCCGTTCGGGCTGGCCGCCGGATATCTGGCGGCCTGGACACTGCTGCGCTCGTTCACCAGCGACATGTTCACCTTCGGCCTCAGCTTCGGCGTCGCGGCCCCGGTCCTGGCCGTTATCGCGGTCCTCACCGCCGCGGCACTCTCACAGCTCCCGGCCGCGCGCCTGGTCAAGCGCATCGATATCGCCCACGTCGTCCGCGAAAGAGCCCAATAGATCCCTGAACAGATCAAGGAGAACGATAATGACCGCACCCGGCCTTGCCGCCAAACTCGGTGCCCGAGCGCTGCACACCCGATGGGTCGTTCGCGCCCCGATTGCCCTCTACCGCGCCCGCCTGGGATTTCTCTTCGGCTCCCGGATGCTGATGCTGCAGCACACCGGCCGCCGCAGCGGCGCCCAGCGGTATGTGGTCCTGGAAGTCGTCGACCACCCGGCACCCGATCAGTACGTGGTCGTCTCCGGGTTCGGCGTCGGCGCCCAGTGGTACCGCAATATCGCCGCAGATCCGCGCGTGCACCTGTCGATCGGCACCCGGAACGGGGTGACCGCGACCGCCACACCCATGACCGAGGCAGAATCCGCTGACACGCTGCAGCGATACATCCACCAGCACCCGAAAGCCTGGAGCAGACTGCGGGGCACGATCGAGCAGGCCACCGGCACTCCCGTGGACACGTTGCCGATGGTTCGATTGTCAATCGGCAGCTAGCGCTTGATATCGCGGTCGGTGCGCGACGTCGGCCGGCTCGGCAACCATCGCTTCTTTGCGACGTACTGTCACGAATAGTTTTGTTGTGCAATCGATTCGATTGCATATCGCAGCCGTGCAGGTCTATTCGCGTGGGCGACCCGGCCAACCGGGAAAGGGCGTCTGGGAAACCGGTGGGGGATTGGCCGGAGTGCCTGGTTGCCGGCCATCGGCCTCCTCATTCTTCTGAGTCCAGGTGGTGCACGCATCGGAGAGAACAGTGTCGGTCGGTGTTCGGGCGGATGGTCCCCAGGCATCGGTGACAAGCCATCCGTCGAACGAGTTGTAGCGAGGCGCGCGGTCGAGGCTCTCTCGAATCGGTGACTGTGTCTGCGATGTGTGCGTTGCGGGAACAGACCGCGCGGTCAGCCAAGTTGTCCAGCCGCGCTGCGGCTCGCCCGCGTCACCCGTTCTGGCCCAGCGATACGTCGCGCCGCCGTCCTCGGACTCTGCAACAGCTCCGAAGTCAAGGCAATAGGCCGCAGCGAACCCGTCCGGGCGGGGCTGAATCTGGAGTATTCGCGCCCGGAAAGTGCCGGCCCAGCGCAGCTTCCAATCACCTTGTGCCGCCCCCGAGGGATACGCGCCGCCATACGGAATATGAAGCCAATCGACATCGGAGACCGCGTCACTGAAACCCGGGTAGGAGAGGTCGGTGCCTACAGCCAAAGCCAGCCGCTTGGCCTCGGCGAACGCACGCACGAAAGTGGCTTCGGGTGCTGTCAGGTCGACGCCATCAGCCACGCTCCACTGGAATGAGAAGTCACCTGCCCACTTGGCGGGAAAAGCGTAGTCCGGTGCTGGTACGGCTGTCGGGTGTACGTCAGCGCCGACAGTGCTCGGACGGTCCCGAGGGGCACATGCCGTGCTTGGGAAAAGTAGCGCAGCGACGACGGCGCCCAGCATTGCACGCCTGGTCAAGCGCATAACGATCCTTACGCATCATTCTTCTGCGGAGGCAGCTACCGCAATCAGCAAGAACGTAATTGCTGTGGCCGCTCCGGTGTCGTTCGTTCTCGGCCCGCATCGGTCTGAAGCGTAGCGATCTGGTTGCTGTCATACTGGGCATGACGTTCGATCAGGTGGTCCAGCGATAGCTGGGGCTTTGACCACACTGTATAGCCTGTCCAGCCCTTCGGCCAGCCGAGCTGTCTCATCATCCGCATGGCTGTTTGCATCGATATCGGCGGACCCTTGGTCTGGATGTGTCCAGCGGCGCGGCATTCGCGCCTACGAACCGCTTGTGGGATCGGCCTGTTCCGATAATGATGCGGTGGCCATCGGGGGAGAGTGTGGTCGATCCAGAGGCAACTCGGCCCAGACGACTTTGAATCCCTCATACCGGATGACCGCCCACTCGGTCGCGAGTTTATCGACGTGGATCATTCCGCGCCCGCCGGTCCGATCGGGCACGCGCAGGTGGGGGTCGCCGGTTCCGCAGTCCTCGACTTCGATTCGCAGCCGAGCCGGGGCAGTGCGGAGCGCGAGTTGGCAGTGCCGCGGTGGGCTTCCGTGCTCGTATGGGTTGGCGACCATCTCGTCGACGACAAGTAGCGCGTCCTCTACGACGACGCTGGTGTCAGGAGCCAGTAGCTCTCGTACAGCATCGCGTATCCACCGACCCGGTGTCGTTTCGAGGTCGAACTCCAGCACTTGCGCCTCGTCGCCGGGAGACGATGACAGCGGTGTCGTCAACGCATTCACCTCCGCTTGCCACTGGGCCGAAGATAGCGCTTGACTACCCATGTACCCGGGGAAGAAACTCCGTCGCTCAGACTAATGCGAATGGGCAGCTGGCGTCGATGTCGTCTGTTCGAAACGTGTGTGCACCGATCAGGTACTCCCAAACCGCTTGGTGTGGACTACTTTCGGTTGCCTGTCAGTTCCTCGAAGGCGTCTACCACAAGACCCATGTAGTACTCAATGAACTCCATACGGACTTGGAGACTGTCGTTACGGATGTTCGCAGCTATGCCCGACGTATGGGCCTCGCGGAACCAATCGAGAAGCTCGATGTGGTGCTCGATGTCCAGTTCTACACCATCTTTCAGCCACTTCGGAATGCTGTCGTTCTTGCAGTGCAGTCGCCCCAGAACGAAGGACTCGCCTCCGCCGACGAGCGGCGGAGCCTTCGTGGGGTCGAATAGGTCGTAGCTGATGACGTTGGTTCCGTAGGGGGCTTGAATTTTCGCGTTGAATGACTTGACGAGGGTTCCGATAGTGAAGGGTCGCCGATGGCGATCCTTGCGTGCCAGGTCGTGCAGCCAGAGCAATGCGTTTCCGTCCGCGCCGTACTTCGTGTGGTACGGCTGCATCGACTCGATCATGCCGACGGTATCGGCCGCCATTCCATGGAACACGTCCTTGGTTCGGAGCTTGTCGAAGTCGTCTACGGTACGAGTGATGGGGAACTGCCGATCCCGTGGGCGAGTCGGCGGATCTCGCTGCTCGTCATGAATCGCGAGTTGGAAGAACGAGTAGTCCAGGGCTGCTCGGATGTTCGCTAGCCAGTCGCCGAACACGATGCCTGCCATAATCGGGGGCTCTGCATGTGCCTCGATCACAATGTGGTCGCCGACTGCTCTTCGTTCTACGTAGAACGTCGTGGAGGACTCGTTCAGCAGCTTGGCCATCTCGGAACGCACAGCGTGTGCGCGCTCGATCCGCGCCCGCGTAGCGGCGAAATCGGCGCGTGAGATAGCTGGCACCGTAGCCTCCTCATCAGGTAAAAGTCTATGGAAGACAAGGGTAGGCATCGCTCGGCTATCTCGACAACTTGATTTTCAGTGGTCCGGAATCGTGGAAGTGCTTCCAGGGCAGGATGATTTGTTCTCCTCACCGATCTGCTCCACAGCGTGGTCGGCACCATCGCAATGGGGCAAGGCTGGACACGGTGGCGGCGGCGGTTTCGAAGATCAGACTGCGGAGCCGGGTATGCGGCCCTCTCGAACTCCACAGCGACGCTTGCGGGTTGAACTGTGTGCCTTGGTTCGTCGGGACAACGCCATGATCTTGTCGCCTCGTGTGTCGGGTTTCGCTCTCCGGGCGAATGTAGATTCCACCGGCTACGGCTGTCAGGTGCACGGCGCCCGGTGGGAAGCAAGCCATGAGAGAGCCACACCAATTCCGACGGTGGGCAGCCGCATAAGAGGAGCACCCCACCGCGCACCTGGATCAAATCCTGGCCGGGATCTGATCCTAACACCAGTCTCTTACTAGCCGCATATCGCGCTGACAGAACCGGCCATCGCGGCGCAGCGGAAGATCTACCAGCAGAGCGCTTCCGCTGAGCCGGGTGCTGGCCGAAACCGGTTCTGTGCCTGCCGAACTCAGTTCCCGCGCGTTTCGCCGTCGCCTGATCGCGCGCACGCTGGAACGAGATCGGATGCCCCAGGAAGTCGGGGCATACGGATTAGTTGAATCGTCGACATTTCACTATGCTGGGCGGTTAGCGTTTGCCCGGCACAGCACACAATCTGGAGGTAAGCGTGAAACGTGGTCTCACAATTCTTGTTCTCGCGGGCGGGTTGATCAGCGCGGTTTCGGCCGGTTCCGCCGTGGCGGCTCCAGGCGCACAATCCGTCGCGGACTCCGGCAGCTCGGTCCTCTCGGCCGGTTCTGCGATGATGCAGGGCATGGGATGCGCTTCCAAGTATCCGGTGCCAGCGGAATGCGACACCTTCCTCGAGCGGTTGCTGAACGGGATTTCCGCCGGGTCGGCCGAATTCCAGCGCTGATCGGAGCGGTCACGAAGAACGCCCGAAGATCAATGGGCTGAAGCAATCTCGATGATCTGCAAAGCATTCTTCTGCCGCATGTCGCGCTGAGTGAACCGGCCAACGCGAGACCTCGTCGGATCTGCTGCGTAGTCGGACCTGAAGGACTGTTGGCGGTCGAGGGCAGCGATCTTCGGAATGCCGACCGCAGTAGTCCGGGCGAGAATGATCGAATGATATCGGTCCAGCGGGAAGAACCGCCTCGGATTTCCGGAGAACGCCAGACGCTCACCGGTTTTCTCCAACTCCAGCGAGAAACCTTGGCGTGGAAGTGTTCAGAGCTCTCGGCTGCCCAGTTGCGTCAGCAGGCGGTGCCAACGTCGAAGCTGTCGTTGCTCGGACTTGTCCGCCACATGACCGACGTGGAGCGAGGCTGGTTCGCCCGCACCCTCGGTGGCGTGGACGCGCCCGCGTTCTACTGGCGTGCGGACCGATCCGAGGACGTGGACTTCGATGTCGCGGATGCGGACGTGGATGAGGCGTTTCGCTTGTGGCACGAGGAATGTGCGCGCTCGCGTGCACTGGTAGCTCACTGCGAGTCCCTCGACACTGTAGGTACCCACCAGCCCAGCGGTCTCGATTTCAACTTGCGCTGGATTCTCATACACATGATCGAGGAGTACGCCCGCCACAACGGTCACGCAGACCTACTGAGGGAACAACTCGACGGTCACACGGGCGAATAGGGCCGATCGCGCAGGTATCCGGTCATGCCGCGACCCGCGCGTTGGTCGGCCGTCCAAATCAGTTGGCCGCCAGCGCTTCCCAACGCACGCTACTGGCACCCCTCTATGTCAAGACGTCGCTGCGGGTGTGGGGTTAGCCTGTGTGGTGGGTCCGGGATGTGGCTTGTCCGAAGGATCGGTGTGCGGGTTGGAACCGGTCGCGCTGGAGTCAAGAGTCGTTCCCGATTGCCCTCCCGGGCCTGCCAAATCACGCCGTCGCTGATAGGTGAGCATCTGGGCGTAGACCACGTTCGAGAGTCGGCGTTTGAGCGCTCGGATCGCTTCCATCGAGGTTTTCCCGCTCTGCGGCCGTCGTAGTAGACCCTGCCCGGGGTGCGGTTGCGGAGCTGGACGATGGCCATGATGTGCAGCACCCGGTTGATCTTGCGGTTGCCGGCCCGGGAAAGCCGGTGCCGCTGTTGATCACCTGATGACGCGTCCAAGGGTGCGGTCCCGTTCCAGGACGCGAACCGGTCCCGGTCCCGGAACCGGCGGATATCACCGGTATCGGCCAAAAGTCTTGCCGCGGAAGATGGTTCGATCCCGTGCAGGTCCATCAGCGTGGACCCTCGCTCGGTGACCAGCTGCCGCAGTTCTTTGTCCGCGGCTTTGGTTTTGCGGTCTATCGTTTCCAGGTCCTCGATCAATTCCACGACCAGACGCAGCCGGACCCGCGCGGCCGCGTCTGCTGGTGTGATCGGGGCGATCAGTTCGCGGGCCTGGCGGGCGGACAGGAATGTCTTGGCGCCACCGGGAATCAACTCCAGCAGTAGCCGGTGCAGCCGGCACACGGTTTCGGTGCGGGTGCGGCCGAGTTCGTCACGGCGGTCGGCGAGCATGCCGAGCGCGATCAGTTCCGAGTCGGCTTCGACTCGGCGCAGATTCGGTGCGTGCAACGCGGCCAGGGCGACCGAGTGGGCATCGACCGGGTCGGTTTTGCGGCCGTTGCCGGTCGCGAAGACCCGTACCTGTGCGGAGAGTTTCGCAGGCACGTCGATCACGATTTCCCTGTCGTGGACCAGCCGGTGCGCCAGGTGGCGGCCAATGCCGTTGCATCCCTCGACCGCCCAGACACGATCCGGGAATTGCCTTCCAGCAGTGAGCATTTCCGCATAGCCGGTGGTGTCGGTGCCGTATCGGCCCGTGGCCAGCACCTTGCTGGTGGAATCGATGGCTTCGATGGTCGCGGAGCGTTTGTGTGGATCCATTCCGATGATTACGGTCATCGCCCGGTTCCTCCCGTGTCGGCCAAACATGGTGTCCGTGCGGGAGGGCACCGCTAGATCGAGCTTTGGGGCAGGCCCCTCTTCAGCCACTCCCTGCACGGCACCCGGTGGGAAGCAAGCCAGAAGAGAGCCACACCAAACCAGATGGTGGGCAGCCGAATATTGGGAGCATCCCACCGGGCACCTGGATCAAATCCTGGCCGGGACCTGATCCTGACACCAGTCTCTATCTAGCCGAATTGAGGTCGTTGGGGAATGTTGCCCACGAGACGAGAGGGCGGTCCGGCGCAGATCGCTGGACCACTTTGAGTTCGGTGCTGCGTATCCGCCTCGATCCCTACGAGCTGGACAGATTCAGCTCGATCGCTGCGGTATCGGACGGGCCGCCAATGTTTCCGGCACGGTCTGTGGCGGTGTAGTAGAACTTGTGCGATCCATTGCCAAGGCTCGTGAGCTGCGCACGTGTGTACTGAAGTTTCACACCTTGGAAGACTTGGTCACGGCTGGTCGTGTGTGTTGGGCCGGGGATCGAGCCCGGGTCGCTGTAGAGGGCGATGTCATCGCCCTCCGCCAAGTCGTCGTAGCTCACGACCACTGTCAGGACTTCACCATGCCGAGCCAGGCTCTCATCTGTGACGATATCGTCGACACCAATGAAATACGGTGCGCGGAAACTGTTCTGACCGGGTGGGGTCGAGTCGACGGAGACCAGAACGTCGTCGGTGCCGGAAGGCGCGGCGAGGTTGTCATCGACCGTGATCGGGGTGTAGGTCAACTGCACGTCGTCCTGCGATTCGTTCGACACAGCGAGCCTTTCTCGAAAGCCATTGAAACCACCATCATTTCACAGACATCCGAGCACGATTCATCCTTCGCGGGACGTACTCATCTGCCGCGTCCCGCGCGTCGGTCGGTTGTCCAAACTGACTGGCAGACAGCGCTTCCCAATGCCCGCACATGCCGATTCTCGGATATTGAGACGCGCTAACTCGTTGCAGCACAGAACTAGTCGGTGCTGGGTACGCTATTCGGGCCATTCATCGAATCGCGAGAGGAACCAGATATGCCCGAGAAGGATGCCACGAACTCGGCGACGGGAAGCCCGTTCGAGAGTGGCCTGGAGACCGGAAAGTTCTTCCCCAAGCTTGAGGGATCCAACGAAGATTTGAAAAACTCGCCGGAGGAACCAGACAACATGCCTCCCGCTGGCGGGCGGATCGTGTAAGGCCGAATCAGCTGCGCGGGTCTCTGAATCGAGCGTCCGCTCATCAGCGTAAGGCATTTTGTGTCAAGCGGTTTGGGTCGGTGCCCCTGGTCTGTCGTCGTCCCGGCATAGCAGTAATGGGGCTGGTAGCCCTGCAGCGTGTAATCGGGTTGAGGTGACGACAGGCCGGGGCTGCCCGTGATGAGCGACGAGATCACGGAGTGTCTCGATGCCGCGTGGGGCTCGCCCCGACCGACCGCTCGACAAGCCGCCGTTCAGGCGGCCGCCGAGTTCATGGTGGGCACCGGTTTCGTTCCATGGGTAGCGATATGCGGGTCCCAGGGTTGTCGGGTGGTGACGACGGCGTGCAGGTGCCGCAGGATCGCCGCGGCGATCGCGGCCTGAGCTTGGGTGGGAGTGAGCGGATTGGTGTCCCGGCTGGTCAGATGCCGATAACGGGCGGCATAGACCGGGTTGGTGCGTTGGGCTCCCCACACCCCACACCCCGCAGCAAGGCGCAGGCTTGGTCGGCCCTGGCCGGTGAGTTTGCTGCGACCGGTGAACGTGCCTGATTGTTTCTCCCGTGGCGCCAGCCCGGCGTGTTTGACCACGGCTCTGGCGGTGGGAAACCTTGTGAGATCACCGGTTTCGACAAGGATCGCTGCCGCTCCGACCGCCGACAACCCGACGATCCAGGTCACCAGTGCGGTGAGTTCGAGTTCGTCGAGAACCGCGAGCATGCGTGTTTCGGTGTCGACCAGCCTTCGTTTGTCTTCGGTCCAGTCCTGCAACAGCAACAGCACCCGTTCGAGCGCACCCGTCCGGTGCGCGGTCACTCCGGCCGAATCATTCAGGGCCGCAAATAGATTCCGGATGATCCGTAGTGCCGGTTTCTGCCCACCCGCGCGAACGACTTCCCGGCGAACGGCGTGCTCGAACCGGGCGGGTCCCAGGCGTCGGGTTCGAGCGAGATCGCCGTGGTCGCGCCCGCAGATCACCCGCATCCCCGCGACCCACGAGCGCGAACGAAACGGCTGGCGAGCAGCATCGAGGGCAGCCGGCCACACACACTCGAGCAACGCCCGGATCTGCTGGACCTGGGAGACCATATCGACCAACAACCCTTCACGGCGGATCCCCAGATGCCGCAACCTGCCCCAGATTTCATCTACCGGCTCGGGCTCATAGCAACGCAACTGCGCGGTCAATCGGGCGATGAGGACTGCGTCCTTCTCGTCGGTTTTGTCGCAGGTGAGGTCTTCGGCACGCCGCGACCAGGCCGTCATCGACGGTTGCACGCACACAAATGCCATGCCACGGTCGGCGGCCAGCTGGCCCAGCACCCGCCACCGATGCCCGGTCGGCTCACACGCCACCGTCACACCCGTGAAGCCCGCCGCAGCAGCGCGTTGCCGGGCCCGGTCCAACGCGGCCCCGAGGTCCCACGCGCGGCATGGGAATGTTCTGCGGGCCAATACTTTCGAGTCGTGATCGGTGACCACGACCATCTGTTTGCGATCGGCCAGATCGATTCCGACGAGCGCATGCGTCACCGGCACCAAGGTCCGCAACCGGATCAGGCGCGCGTTGCGGTTGCGATCACCCCGGGACAAGCGGCTACCGTTGTTCATCGAACGTCCTCCTCCTGCGATGGGACATCAAGCCCGACTAGCGCATCAGGAGGACGTTCCCTCGTCCAGACACCGACGCCTAAACGTCTTTCTATGCCGCGACCCGCGTGTTCCGGCGCGGTAGGCAGCGCTCCGCCGAAGACCAACGGCTCGAGGTGAACCCGAGCCGCTTCAGTGCACGATAAGCCGATGACTACTCGAGACCTTGAACCTGGTCGGGAGCTTGCGAGTCCGCTGCACCGTCGGCGGCCTGGTCATCTGCGGGGAAGGGCCAGGCAGAATCCGTGCCGGAGTCCGTGCGCTGTTGGGCGAGATCCCCCAGGGAGCCGATGCCCTGCGTGCGGTCGCTCAGGGTCTGCTCGAAGGGCAGCAGGAAAGAATGCGGTTGCCTTGGGGTTTCGTCGTCGGGTTCCCGGGTGATATCGGACATGGTGACTGTCTCCTGTTCCGGCGCCCGGCCGGTCGACGGGAAGTCCGCGGCTACGGCAGTGCCGGGTAGCGGGCGGATCGCACGGGCGACTCGCGGGAAGATCATCCCAGAGGCGGACAGCGGGCGTCCAGCCGACGACGACTCCGGACTTTGGCTATTGCCGCACAACACCATTCAGCGGGCTGCCACCACCTCATGCCGTGATGCCTGTTGCGTGGACATCGACCGGGCACGACGATAGAGACTTTGGCTTCATGATCGGTGTGCCATGAGAGTCGGATACATGCGGCATGGAAGTCGCGCATCATGATCACACCAACGGTGCTCAACATCGACTTACGACGCCAGTTTGGACTACGCATCCGAACGCGATGGCAACGTGGTCACCCTCATCGGACCGCGGACGGGCGTAGCCCTGACGGCTGGCCGGACGATGCTCTTGTCCGGCCAGGCCGCCAACACACTGTCCTGCCGCGACCCGCGCGGTTGGAACCGGCCATCGCAGCGCCCCGAAAGTCAACTGGCCGAGAGCATCCCACCGAATTCGGACCCGCCTTCCCGGCGGCTGCACTCGCCGGCGTGCGAGCTGATCCTCCCGAAAACAGTCAGCTCGCACCAGGTACGACGTTATATCTCGAGCTCGGTGACGGACTTCAAAAGATCGGTGACAGGCCGCAGCTCCATCACAACTCTGGTCAGACTGTGGACGGTGATCGTCCATGCCTGATCGGGTGTCGAACTGCCCGTGAAATACACGCGCTCCTCGTCGCACTCAAACTGGGGCACTACGGCCTCCCGGTCCTCCTTCCACGAACCTATCCACAGCGTCTGACCGCCATGGCCGCGGAGAAGCAAGTGGTCCCTGAGATTGTCCTCTTCCTCCCAGGTCTGAAGATTGCAGAGAAATCCATCGCCCTCTGTCCCTACTTCGCCCTCTTTCGCCACTTTCCACGCATCGGAATGGGACAGCAACGTTTCATTCACAAAGAATTCCTTCACAGGATTCCCCTCGATAGGTCCGGGCGGCAAACACGTTGTCGCGGAGATCATCTCAGAACCGGACCAGCGGTGCACCGCCCGGCTGTTCCTGCCCTCCGTGGGCTGCGCGAAGCGCGGCTGCAATGGGGGCCTCGTCGCGAACGAGTGCCGGCAGCGTGGCGCAGTATCCGTCGAGTGGCGGAGTATCCGTCGAATTGATGCACGAGCCTGCCGCGAGCTGCGTGGTTCGAAGCGGTCACGCGGCAGGCGCGAAGATCAACGGGCAGAGATTATCTCGATCATCGGCAACGTACTGATCTGCCGCGACCCGCGCGTTGGTCGGCCGCCCAAACTGGTTGGCCGACAGCACTTCCAGGTGCGCGCTCATGCCAAAGATCGTGCTATGACGTGTCAAGCTTGGGCACCGGTCTGCGAACACTCCGACGAACTAGCACCGCCACTGCGATGATCATCGAGAACACCTCGCTAGGAAGGACTCTCGGACATGACTACACCAGGCGAACCCTGTCGCGGCGACGTTTACAAAACGAAATTTCCAGACGGAACGAGCCCCCTCTACTTGCAGTGCATTAACGGGCGTTGGGAGGAGAGAAGTTGCGGGGAGGGGATGGTTGCTTACACAGACCCCAGCCACAAAGACTGGATCTACTGCAGTTGGCCCCCGCAAACGCCCGAATAGCATGACAGAGGGCTCCCTGTACCCGTCCCGAATGCGCGCTCATGCCGCGACCCGCGCGTTGGTCGGCCGCCCAAATTGGTTGGCCACCACCGCTTCCAAACGTCCGCAACTGCCGAATATCGTGCATGAATACAGCTGCGGCCGGGAACAACACAATGTCGTTCCCGGCCGTATCTCGTCGCGTGGCCGGCCTCAGGGCTTACGGCGAAGGGCGCGCGAAATATTCGATTCTGCCGCTGGCAAACGGGGCTGTGCCGAGCTCGAAGTTCACCCACGGCGAGGTGAGGTCTCCAGCGCCCCAGACCGCGACGTCGGGTGCCAGCACCGCTACTTCGTTCGCGGCCAGGTTCAACGGCACGTCGGAGACGGTCAATACTGTTCCGTCTTCGGAGATCACGCCCTCGAGCTCCAGCGGTTCGTCGAGGCTGGAAGTGTCCACGGTTACCTTCGGGGACTCGAAAATGCACAGTGACAGCGTCACCACGAGAGGCTGCGAACCGATCGGTTCCGATCCGGTGTTGGTGATGAGCGCCTCGGGATAGACATGCCGATCCGTTTCGATCTCCACAGTCTGGTCGCCGTCGCGCGCGGTAAGCGAGAAGGTAAGTGCCGGAAGGGTTCCCGGAGAGTTGTCAGTCATGCGAACCATCATGGCAATGTCCTCGCAATGGTGCGCGGTCAAGGCCGTATGCGGTGGTCGCCCCTGGTCAGAGTGCTGCTCAGAACATCCGCATCTGCCGCTGACTGCGCTGACCGAACCGGCCAGCGGGGTGAAGCGGACCGCTGGCGACTGCGGGGGACAACGACGCCTCGCATCTTCCACGGCCGGTTTCAACCGCGATGCAGCGCTTCGGAAAGAACTAGTTGAACTTGGATGTCGCGGGTGGTGAGTACTGTTCTCGCGGAATAGATGTGATGAACAGGAGTATCGCCGTGGGGGACCTCTTTTGGTCTGAGTTGGCTGTTGAGATGTCGGGGTACCTACCTTCGGTCGAAGTCGTCGAGGGGTCGTGGTGCACGAGCGAAGACGCTGTGGTGGAGCTGCGTGATATCCGCACCGGTGAGCGCATCGCGTTCGTGGGATTCGGGGACTACGTCGGGATCGTCGTGGACTGTCCGACCGATCCTTTCCTGTCGGACAGTCCACGCTGAGAGCTGCGATCGAGTCACAGCCGGACGGCGTGTGGCCTATCCGAAGCATCATGGAGAGCGTCCTGGCCAAGTGATGCAGGCCAGGACCTTCGGTATCCTCGCGGCATACCAATTCTTCCAAAACCTGGGACAGCCTGCGGTCAATAAATAGTTTTCAGCGAGGTGTTCTAGGCTCGAGATTCTGAATTTCGCCGTTTATCGGGCATTCCTTTGGAACTATGGAAAAGTGAGATATCTGCATTGATTTTCGGGTATATCTCGGCACGTTCAGTGCCTGATTGATTGTCGCCGGCGAACGCCCGCGTCCCACCGCTATTCGGTCGATGCTCCCGTCGACGATCGAGCACCGCTGCCGAACATGCGGATCAGCGGACGGCTACTCTCGCTACGACCGGCACGCGCCAGTCGGATAGTTCTTCATAGTCTGCGCGGTGGGGCTGTTGCCAGCTGTGCACCATGGGGTAGGGCAGCGATCGCCGCCCCGATCTTGCCGTGTCGATGTGAGCCGATGATGCTGGATCGGTGGATGTGGGATTATCCAGCTGCCAGTGCTGGCCGGTTCGCTCACCGCGCGCTCACCGCAGCACGTCATCGCGTGCTGTTGCTTCTGGTCGGGGCCTGACCGGTGCTTCTGGTTGAGGCTCTTACCGGGTTGCAGCCGGACGTACGGAACGCCGCACCCAGCAGGCGGTTCCTGCCGCGGTGCGGCGTTGCGTGAATTGTGCAATGGTGCTCAGCCGATGCCTGCCGACTCCAGCAGTCCTGGAACGGTTTTGGTGGTGTTGTGGCGGAATATATTGACCGCTCCTACTACCTGGTCGGACTCGTCGCGGATCGGGAAAACGTTGACCAGTGCGAGCAACCGGAAACCATTGGGCTGTTCGCAGATGACGTCGGCGTCGCGGACGGCGCCGCCGTTGTTGATGACCACAGAAGGCGGGGCCGCTTCATGCGGCATGATCTCACCGGACGGGTAACGCAGGCGGAACGCTCCGCAGTACTTCTCGCTCGTGCCCAGTTCAGGACTGCGCCCCCAGGCTCCGATGGCGGTCTTGTTGCAGGCGATCAGCGTGCCGTCCTTCTCCAGCACGTAGATGCCGACCTCGATGTCGTCCATCGCGTCCTGGTCGCCGAGCAGACCGCCGGGCACCAGATGCCCGTCCTCGAGCTTGCCGTGAAACGTGAGATCGTCCAGTTCTCCAGCGGTGATCTTTTTACTGATACTCATTTCGTTTCCTTCACTAGAAATAGTGACAAGCTGTGTTCGAT
Organism: Nocardia sp. NBC_01327; assembly: GCF_035958815.1. Taxonomy (NCBI): domain Bacteria; kingdom Bacillati; phylum Actinomycetota; class Actinomycetes; order Mycobacteriales; family Nocardiaceae; genus Nocardia; species Nocardia sp. NBC_01327. Next base: position 4,658,136 of record NZ_CP108383.1, read on the forward strand.
AAACGAATCGAGGTGTCCTTCAGCTAAGTAGAGGTGACTTACGACCGTCTTTCGCCTCACGTAAGTGAATCGAATTGCGGCCGAACAGTCTGTTCGCGAGAAGAAGCTATTACTGGGAAGGTGCGGCAACAACTCTCCGAGTCGTCCGATGATCAGAAGGCTGCGCTGGCTAAGGCGATGCGCGGACGGCAGGCTTCCCTTCCGGCGGAGTCGGCTCAGTACGACGTGGTCATGCCGCGGCGGCTCGATGATGTTGACCTCGAACCGATCTCCGGTTGATCTATGTCCGCTGTCCTCGAATCCTGTTGTCGCCGATTCGTTCCTGGACCGGCCGATCAAACACAACCATGGGAGGAGGACATCATCCAGAACCGTGAATCAACGCCGCGAGAATGCCGCTAGTCTCGGCAGATGTGCCGATGGCTGCAGCGCAGCTTCGGCCTAAATCCTCGCCAGGCCTGGGCTGGCCGACTGCTTCGATGGGCTGGCCTGGCGAGCAGCGGGACGGTGTCGCGCGTCGGCACCTGATCTCCTGGCTTGTCAGCCGGGGCTCAATGCGTCGGCGAGATCCTTCTTGTTGCCGCGGAATTCACCCGCGGCGATCGCTTGCTCGGCTGTGAGCATTCCCGACGCCAGGCCCAAAACCACCATAGGCTCTGCGCGAAGGACGGTTTCGGGTTGTGCATCGTCATCGAGTGCGATGCTTATGCCTGACTTGTCGGTACGCACCGTGATGAGCGTCCCGTCGACCTCCAGGCCGACGGCCCTGGGCTCGTCGGTGTGCTTGTTGTCCAGGAGGGAACTCAGCGCCACCGACAGCCAATGCGTCTGGAAGGTATCGCTTTGGGGTCCGGAGATCATGAGCGGAGTGCTCCACTTGACCAGTCCGGTGACCACGCCGCGGAGTTCGCTACCCCAGGGTGTGAGCGAGTAGACCACGCTGTTGCTGTCGGCGTCGAGCGAGCGTTGGACCACGCCGGCTTGTTCCAGTTCCCGCAGGCGTTCGGCGAGCAGATTGGTGGCTATTCCGGGGAGACCCTCGAGGAGCCTGTTGTACCGAGCCGGCCCGTCGAGGAGTTCGCGCACGACGAGCAGGCTCCACCGGCCGCCCAGGACATCGAGCGACCGAGCCAGACCGCAATACTGGCCGTAGGACCGCTTGCTCATTGCTGCGACCCCCTCGAGTGCTTGACCTTTTCCAACTCGCTTGACTATACCTCCCGGTCGGATCTTGGGACCGACCCGGCGTAGGGGGTCGACGGCCCATCCTGGAGTACCGTTCCGGCCTGCGGCGGCGCACTGAAACCCGAGGTCAACCTTTGTGTCGCGACATTGCCGCAAACCTGAGATCCCGTAGGCCGTGCGGGATCGTGCGAGGCATCTGACCTGCGAAGCTTTAGTTTTTAGTGTCAACTTGACTATTCAAGCCGCCTCCGCAAGGATAATGAGGGCATGGCCGCTGTGCAACCTGTAGCCGAACGTCCCGATCGGGTGGACGATGAGCCGTTCCCGTTCGAGAGTCGTTTCGTCGAGCTGGACGGGAACTGTGTTGGACGGCGACTTATCGGCCGAGTTCTTCTCCCGCCATCAGGGGCGGTCTGGTCGGGCGCAAGTTGGTCCGATTTGTTCCATAGACATTGTCGCTGTTCGAGCGGTGGGAAATCGTACTTCGAGTGCAGGAACAACAACCACATTGCGAAGGGGAACATAATATGACTCAGCAGCAGATGACCGCGCTGGACTCCGTTCTCGAATATCACCGATGCTGGACAAGCGGAGACATCGACGGGGCGATGCAATACATTGCCGATGACATGGTCTGTAAAGCACCCGGCGCGGATGTCGTGGGTAAGGAACAGTACCGGGCGTTCCTCGGCGGATTCGCATCGATGCTGACCGGGCTCGAGGATTTGGCAGCTTTCGGCGACGACGATCATGCAGTTCTCTTCTACTACCCGCACACCCCGCAGACTTCTACCTCCCCGACTGCGGAACATTTTACGATTCGCGACGGCAAGATCGTCGAGACCGTACTGTGCTTCGACCGGATGTCTTTCATCCCGCCGCAAGCGTAGTCACCCTCGCGCTGACGAGTCGAGAATGCGCGCCCTGATCTCGATCCACCGAGATGGGAATTCGGGCGAGCGTGTCCGAAATAAGTAGAGTGCCCTCCGGGCTGGGGCGTCTGAGTTTCTCACTATCAAACGGAACAGCATCGGAGGGCATTTCGAGTGTGCTTTGCACAGGTTTCCCCTCGGGGATTCCTGTCAGCTGGAATCGGTACCGAGCCACTAGTTCGAAGTACTTATCCTCAGTAAGGGAAGGCACCTTGTCATGAATCACGCGGTGGAAAATCCATCCGTTCTCTCGACCACACGCGGCAAACTGATTCTGGTGCTGCTCTGCTCGGTCGGTTTCCTCGACTTCATGGACTCAGTGATCGTGAACGTGGCGCTGCCCTCGATGCAGCATCACTTGAACTTCTCCGAGCAGGGCCTGCAGTGGGTGGCCACCGGCTACCTGCTGACCTACGGCGGCTTCATGCTGCTCGGCGGGCGCGCGGCAGACATGATCGGGCGCCGGCGAGTGCTCGTTATCGGCGTGGTCGTGTTTGCCCTCGCATCCTTGGTCGGCGGGTTTGCCACCACCTCGTCGATGCTCGTGTGCGCCCGCCTCGTCCAGGGCGCCGGTGCGGCGTTGATGATGCCGGCGGCGCTGTCGCTGGTGACGACCACCTTCGAGGAGGGATCCGATCGGCATCGGGCCCTCGGTGTCTGGGGGGCCATGATCGGCCTGGCTTCGACGGCCGGGGTCCTGCTCGGCGGTGTGCTGACCCAGGCGTTCGGATGGCGTTCGGTGCTGCTGATCAACCCGATCATCTGCGTGTTGATCTTCGCCGCGATCTATCGGCTGCTGCCCGACGATCGGCATCGCGCGCCGAGCGGGGGCTTCGACGCGGCCGGCGCCGTGCTCGGTACCGGGGGAATGCTGCTGCTGGTATACGCAGTGGTCGAGGCGCCCAACACGGGCTGGAACTCGCTCAGCACGATCCTTCGTCTTGCGTGCGCGGCATTGCTCCTGTTCGCATTCGTGGTGAACGAACATCGCCATCCGAATCCGTTGATGCCGTTGTCTATCTTCCGGGTCCGCGGGCTCGCGGCCGCCGATGCTACCCAGCTGCTCGCGATCGCCGGATTCCTGTCGATGTTCTTCTTCCTCAGCCTCTACATGCAGAACGTGCTCGGATACTCCGCACTGCGGACCGGTCTGGTCTATCTGCCGGTCACGTTCGCCGTCGGGCTCGGAGCCGGTGGCTCGACCAAGCTGATTCCGCTCACCGGGACCCGGCCGCTGATCGTCGGTGGATCGCTGGTCGCATCCGTCGGTGTCTTCCTGCTGTCTCGCCTGCAGGTCGACGGCGACTTCGTGACCGACCTGCTGCCCGGCATGCTCGTGATGGGTGTGGGCCTCGGAACGGTCCTGGTGTCGATCACGAACGCAGCCAACGCCGGAGTATCGCCGGATAAAGCAGGGCTCGCGGCATCATTGTTGAACAGCTCCCAGCAGCTCGGTGGCGCGCTCGGTCTCGCGGTGCTGACCACGATCGCGACCTCGCGCACAACCAGCCTGCTGGCCAGCGGTACCCCTCCGCCCGAAGCGCTGGCATCCGGATTCAATCGCGCATTGTTGGCCAGCGCTGTCGCCATCCTTGTCGCAGCCGTGATCGGCCTGGGCACCTACAACACACGCACCAACGACGCACCCATGTGACCTACGCCGTGCAGCAGCCCGGCGATTCCCCGGAACTGCGGGAGCAGTCGGGTGAGACGGCGGGCGGCGGCACCGGCACCTGCGATTGTCGAGGGGTAGAAGTGAGTCGAAGCTACGACCTGTACGACGGTCTCGCGCGGGCTCTCGACGTCGTGGGTGACCGGTGGAATCTGCTTATCGTCCGCCAACTCCTCATCGCTGCCGCCCGATACGGCGAGCTGCTGGACAAGCTTCCTGGCGTGTCCACAAACCTGCTCGCCGAGCGGCTGCGCGACCTCGAGGCCGCTGGCGTAGTCGCGCGGCGGCTGGCCGTGGAGGGCAACTCCGTCGTCTACGCCCTCACCCCGTGGGGAACCGGGCTTCGGGAGCCGATCGAGAGCCTCATCCGCTGGTCCACCCCGCTGATGGCGCCCGCGCCCGCGGCCGCCGGTTTCCGCGCCGAGTGGCTCGTCATCGCGCTACCGGCACTGCTCAGCGGCAGGCCGGCCGGCCGCGGGTCATCGACGGTGGCGATCGTGATCGACGGTGAGCTGGTCCAGGTGCGGGCGACACCGTCGGGCATCGATGTCGGCGAGCCGGATGGTCGCGATCTCGATGCTGTTGTGCGCGCTGATGCTTCGATCGTTCTCGGCCTGGCTGCCGGCGCACTCGTACTCGACGAGGTCCGCGAACTCATCGACATCGAAGGCGACGAGGCGGCCGTGCGAGCCGTCTTCGGTGGCCGATCCGTCGAGGCCGGCGGCTCCGCACGACGATGACAGTATTCAACTCGCCTGTCGAGGCAATTGGTCATCGCGGGCCGACCGAACCCGGGCCAGGACGCCGCCTCGACGCCCCTCGGCGAGATTGCGCATGTTCATCATCTCTCGGCGCATCATGAACAGGTCCAGCCATCCCAACAGATACTCCTTGATCACGCCGAGCCCCCTCGCGCGGGGAAGGGTCAATTTCACAATGAGCCGGGTGCCCTCAGCCCCAATCGGACGAATGACGTAACTGATCGCCAAATCCCCGAGCAGCAATCGCGCGATCCAGTGACTCACACGTATTGTGACATGTTCGTCGTAGACGAAGCTGACCAAGCTGAACAGTGTCATGAATCGCTGACCAAGCTCGAGCTGCTCCAATCCCGGTGTCAGCGTACGAGGACTCCTTCGTCCCAAATTGTTGAGCAGGTCGTAGCTGTAGGGTGCCACCCTGATCTGACACAGCCACCTGTAGACAACCGGCGGCGGAGCCGCAATATCGATTGCACGGTGCGGCTCTGTCCGGGGGCCATCTCCGACCTCGACGTCACACGGAAACCGCTCACGCACCTCGGCGTCCGAAGATCCCCATACGTACGGCAAACCGGACGTACCGAATAATCTCCTTCTCACGCTCGCGTTGATGGCTCCTGCCTCGCTTTCCACGTTGCCCGTCGCTGACAGGCAAAACTCAATTCGTGGCAACTGTGTAAACGGATCAACTTCCCACTGGCTTGCATTATCTGTAAGTAACCCTCACTATCGGCGGTCTTCCAATCTTGGTAAGCGCTGGGTAATGCCTACTCGCATTCTGTGTCGAGAAGAGTGTTAGTCCTCGGCTCCTTCCAGGAGAGGTCAGACAAATTGACTACTATGCTGGCCCGGGCGCGTTTGGCGGTGCTGGGCGTTTCAGAGCGGGAAATCCTCGGATTCAAGCAGGGCGATTCGGCGAGGTGGCGTCACCTGGAGGATGCGTTACGGGCCGCGGTCGGCGGCTATCACGCGGTGCTCGAGGGCGGAGGCGTGGACGCGATCGTGCACCGGCTCGACCGCTTTCCCAAGCATATGAACGGTTACGCCCACGAAGGCGTGGCGATGGGTCTCACGGGAATGGACTGCTGGTTACCGGGGAAGTCGCGATTTCGACAGTTTCTCTCCGGTGCCGGTGATGCTCACATCTACATGTCGTATATCGGCGCGGGCGAGGCTTTGGCACGTATGCGGCGCCTGCCCGAACCGTTCCTGAATCGTCTCGACGACCCGGTGGAGCGGTGGCTGGTCATGGATGGCTATGGCTTCCACCAGGGCTTCTTCCATAGGAGCCGCTACGTCGATCGACAGATCGTGCCGCCATACCTGTCACCGTACGGGCGTCGTGTCTTCGACCAGGGTGTCGGGCGCAGTATCTGGTTCACCTCCGGTGCCGAGGTGGATCGCGTCGCCGCCGACGTGGCTGCTTTTCCCCCGGCTCGCCAGCCCGACCTGTGGTTGGGAATCGGGACCGGGTGTTGTTACGCCGGCGGAATGGAACGGCAGGAAATCGAGCACCTGCGGGAGGTGTGCGAACCGCACCTGGCGCACATCGCGACGGGCGCGGCCTTCGCGGCAAAGGGCCGCCACCGCGCTGGAAACCCGGTCTCCGACACCGAAATGGCCTGCGAAGTGCTGTGCGAAACCAGCAGCGCCGGCGCCGCCGCAATCGTGGACGACGTGCTGGCCAACCTTCCGGCGCACTACGCCCGTCCAGCCTGTGAACTCGTGCAAGACGATGTGATCGAGGCGTTCTCCGCACTTGCTCGTCCTGCCGCGGATCCGGGGTGCGCACCATGACCCTCGCGCCTACCGCCCCCATCGACAGTGGCCTGCGTGAGGCTGTCGGCAATCTCCTATGGCGTTCCTTCGCCGCGGTCGGTGTCATGCCGTCGGCTCCGAGCGCCGGTGACAGCGCCTCGGCTGCGCGGCTGAAGCAGGTTGTGTTCACCGTCACCGAGTGCAGCCGTACGACACTGCTCAACCCCGGATTCGACGCGCTGGTGCCCAAGCTCGAGGCATACGACCAGGAGCTTCACGGATTCGCCTACGAAGGCGCCGGAGTCGGACTTGCCGCGCTCGATTGCCTGCGGCCCCGGAAGAATCGGACCGCGGCCCTGGCCAGCGGCCCGGGAGCGCGGCACGTCTTCGGGATCTATCTCGGCGCGGGAATGTGCCTGGCCAGAATGTGGAGAAACCCCGAATCGTTCCGCAGGCGCATCGGCGATCCGCTGCTCAGCTGGCTCATCCTGGACGGGTACGGCTTCTACAAAGGGTTCTTCGCCTACGAGCGCTACGTGCACTATCGGCAGGTGCCGGTGCACCTGTACGGATATGGCCGGCGCGTCTTCGATCAGGGTGTGGGACGGGCGATTTGGTTCGGTGCCGATGCCGACGTCGATCGGGTTGCGGCGATCATCGGAGCCTTCTCGCCGCAGCGCCAGGCCGACCTGTGGAGCGGAGTGGGATTCGCGTGCGGCTACTCCGGGGGTATCGAGCGCAGCGCACTCGATGCGCTGCCCGCCCTTGCCGACAGGCACCGCGGTCACCTCGCTGTCGGGGCGGCGATCTCGGCCAAGGCACGGCATCTGGGGGGCAACCCGGCATCCCACAACGAGTTGGCATGTGAGGTTCTGTGCGGGACCACATCGCAGCAGGCATCAGAAATTGCGGATGCCGCAGTGCGAGGGATTCCGTCAGGCAACGATGTTCCGGCCCATGCGTTGTGGCGCCAGCGAGTACTTCAGGAGTTCCGATCACCATGTTGAGCAAAGTTCTCGAGCCTGTACTGAAGTTATCGGTGAACGACTTCCCGCGAGTGGCCAAACAGCACTTCGGCGCCCTCCCGGAAATGGATGACGTATGGCCGCACTTCGAACCGCCTTCACACGCGATCCTCGACAACTTCTGGGAGACCCTCGACCATCCCGGCTTGGATCACCTCATTCCGATGGTGGAAGCCAATCCCGCGAAAGTGCGTGGCGTCGCCTACGAAGGCGCGGCCATGGGTCTGATGCTGCTGGATTTCATGCTTCCGTACCGGAAGCGTCTCAAAGGCCTTCTCGCCGTCTGCGGCGCTTACAAGCCGATGGTCTATGTCGGCGCGGGCATGGTCCTTCCTCGCCTGCCGGTCGATCCGCTCCGGGTTATCGCGCGCTTCGACGACCCGGAGCGATGGCTGATGCTCGACGGGTATGGCTTCTTCGCCGGCTTCTTCACCGCCCGAGCCAGTTTCGATAGACAGGCCAGGCCAGACGGACTCACCGGCGAATCGGCACGCAACTTCGACAGTGGACTGGGACGCAGCCTCTACTTCCTCAGCGCGGCCAATCCGGATCGGATTGCCGGTGTGCTTGGAGCCTTTCCCGATTCTCGCCGCCGGGATCTGTGGGCCGGTGTGGGCCTGGCCTGCGGCTATACCGGCGGAGCACTCGACCGTGCGGGTTTCGAGCGGTTGCTGTACAGCTCGGGCACCTATGCCGCTGAAGTTGCCGTGGGCCTCGCGGTCGCGGCGGGGTTTCGCGAGCAGACCAATCATCCCGCCGACCACACCGAAGGGGCGTGCACTGTGTTCTGGGGCCTGGATGCCGACAAGGTCGCGAGGTTGGTTGAGGCCGAATGCACTGGCGCACAACCGGATCCGTCGGGCCCTCGGTATGAGGAGTGGCGGCAGCGCGTGAAGGCCGTCTGGACCGAACGCCGCGAACTTGCCGTCGACATGGGGAGGGCAGATCGATGACTGCACTGGGTACTGTGCGTCGCAGCATTTTCGGCATAGCCGAGCCGCGAAAGGTCTTCAGCAGACCAGGATTCGCTCCGGAGGGGTGGGGCCGATTCGCCCCGGTGATCGAGTCACTCGCCTTGGGTTACAACATAACCCTGGAAAACAGCTCCCCATCGGTGCTGGTGCCCAGGCTGGAGGCGGTCGACCCGGCGCTGCACGGATTCGCTTACGAGGGTGCGGCAATGGGCCTCGGCGTTCTGGACGTCATCGCCCCTGGGAAGCGCAGGGTAGGCGCCTTCGCCACTGGTCCGGGCGCGCATCACATGGCCACGGTCTACGTCGGGTTCGGCCTCGCCCTTGCCCGCCTGCGGCGGCAGCCGGAAAAGTATCTGGAACAGCTCGACCCTGTTCTCGGTTGGGTCGTTGTCGATGGCTACGGCTTCCACGAAGGCTTCTTCGCGCGGCGGCGTTCCATTGGAAAACAACTGCAGCCGGCGCACCTTTCCGATACTGGCAGGGAATTGTTCGATCAGGGTTTGGGCCGGTCGATCTGGTTCTCCAGCGGGGCCGGCATCGCGTGCGTGGCCGAGACCATCTCGAGTTTCGCACCCGAGCGCCAGGCGAATCTGTGGACCGGAGCGGCTATGGCCTGCAGCTTCGCCGGAGGCACGGACCGGGCCGGCCTGGAACAGGTGCGCCAGGCAGCCGGCGCACACCGCCTTCGACTGCGGTGGGCGGCCGCGGCGGCGGCCTGGACCCGGGGCCTTGCCCAAAACCCGACACCACATACCGACCAGGCATGTGAAATGTTTGCCGAAATCTCGAGTTCTGATGCTGCCCGTGTTCTGGAAAAGGCCCGCCGCGAACTTGCCGGTAATTCGTCGTCCGCGTCGTATCGAACCTGGCGCGAAACCTGCATCCAGAAACTCTTATCGGAAGCCTGCGGTCGAACCAAGTGAATTGACAGCACTTCGAGAGGCACGCGCATGCGCAAATACAGGGACACAATAATTGTTCTCGTGCTGATGTCCACCGCGTATATCGCCGCCGTGGAAATTACGGTCATGAACGTGGCGCTGCCGACCCTGTCCAGGGCGCTATCGGCCGGTACCACCGAACTGCAGGGGGTGGTCGATGCTTACAACTTGTTCCTGGGAGCGTTCGTCCTGGCCGCCGGCAGCCTGAGTGATCGGCAAGGCCGAAAAGGATTCCTTCTCCTCGGGATGGGCATTCTCGGCTCGGCTTCGCTGGTGGCGTCCTGGGTTGACACGAGCAGCGCTCTCATCGCGGCGCGGGCAGTGATGGGACTCGGTGCTGCCCTCATGTTTCCCACCACTTTGTCGATCCTGGCGAACGTGTTCACGGGAAGGCGTGCCCGGGCCCGCGCCATCGGACTGTGGGGTGCATCAACAGGTTTGGGCGTCGCCACCGGCCCGATCGTCGGGGGCTGGCTGCTGAGCCGATACTGGTGGGGAAGCATCTTCGCCTTCTTGGCGCTTCTCACTCTGGCCATAGCGGTTCTGGTCGTCTTGTTCGTTCCGACCTCGCGCGACCCGCGGACGCCCCCGATCGACTGGCGAGGGTTGTCGCTGTCGAGTCTGGGGCTCGGAGCATTCGTCTTGGGCATCATCGAAGCCCCCAGATGGGGGTGGGGCTCGGCTTCCACAATCGGGTGCGTCACGATCGGCGCTCTGCTGGTGCTGGTATTTCTCGCTGTGCAACGACGCACCGAGCATCCCATGCTGGACATTTCATTGTTCTCCGACATGCGTTACACCGCTGCCACCGGGTCGATCGCCATCTCGTTCTTCGCCCTCAACGGATTCATCTTCCTTATTACCCAGTACATGCAGCAGGTCAAGGATTGGAGCGCATTGTCGATGGGCCTGCGTTTACTACCGATGGCCGGCTCGATAGGAATCGCATCGATAGTCGGCGCATGGCTCGCCGTGCGGATCGGGAACAAGGTCGTTGTCACCGCCGGCCTGATCCTCTTCGCTGTAGGCCTGGTCTGGGCCTCGACGAATACCCAAGACACCGCCTACAGCTTCATGTCGGTCAATATCATTGTGCTCGGTTTGGGATTCGGGCTGACCAGTACACCAGCGACCGAAGCCATCATGGGTGCAGTCTCCAAGGAGAAGGCAGGGGTCGGCGCCGCGGTGAACGACGCGACCCGACTGTGCGGAGCCACCCTCGGGGTCGCAGTGATCGGAAGCATGGCGTCCTCGCTCTACCGCAACAAAATGGACGGAACGCTGCCCAACCGGGTGACCGACGCCGCATCCTCGGATCGATCTCTCGGCGGCGCGCTGGCCGCGGCAGACAAGCTGCACTCCACGGGGGACGTCGAGGGCGCCCGGCAATTGTCCGAAGCCGCTACGTCGGCCTTCCTGCACAGCATGCAAGGCGGTTCACTGCTGGCAGCGGCGGCGGTCTCGGCCGGTGCCCTCATGACAGGGTTCCTGCTTCCGGCCCGTCCGCGCCAGCTCGATTCAAGTCCTGACTTGGCGGCACAAGTTGTCAACCCCTGAGCGCTGGAGGTAGCACCGTGACCGAGCAGAAGACATCCGACGACACGGCCCGCGAATTCGACGTGGCGATCCTGGGCGGCGGTGCGGCTGGGCTGGCGCTGGCCGTGCAGTTGCACAAGACCCGCCCCGAGAGCTCGATCGTGGTGGTGGAGAAGAGCGTTCGCGCACCCGAGGCCGCGCACAAGGTCGGCGAGTCCACCGTCGATATCGCCGCCCGCTACATGCGCGAGGTGCTCGAGATGGAACCACACATCACGAGCCGGCAGCTCGAGAAGTTCGGGCTGCGGTTCTTCTTCACCCAGGCGGACAACCGCGACATCGCGCGCCGTATCGAACTCGGCCACGCACGCCGCCCGACTGTCGGCGCCACCTACCAACTGGACCGGGGGCGGTTCGAGAACTACCTGTCCGATGAACTGGTCGCTCGCGGTGTGGATCTGTGGACCGGCCACAAGGTCACCGAGGTCGATATCGTCGACTCCGGTGGGTGGCACCATGTCGATGTGACGGCACCGGACGGTAGTCGCCGTGGTGTCCGGGCACGGTGGGTGGTGGATGCGTCGGGTCGCGCGAGCCTGCTCAAACGCAAGCTCAGCCTGTCGAAACCGAACGGCCACAATGTGAATGCCGCCTGGTTCCGGATCGACCACCCGATCGATATCGACGAATGGTCGAGCTCGGCCGACTGGCATGAGCGCATCAGCGGAGGCCATCGCAGTTTGTCGACCAACCACCTGATGGGGGAGGGCTATTGGGTGTGGCTGATTCCGCTGGCCTCGGGAACGATCAGCGTCGGTATCGTCGCCGACGCGCAGATACATCCCTTCGCAGAGATCAGTCGCTTCGACAAGGCGTTGACCTGGCTGCAGGAGCATGAGCCGCAGTGCGCCGAGGTGGTCGCCGCACATCAGGACAAGCTGCTCGACTTCAAGGTCATGCGGAACTATTCGTACGGCTGTCAGCAGGTGTATTCAGAGCAGGGCTGGTGCCTGACGGGAGAGGCCGGCATCTTCCTGGACCCGCTGTACTCGCCGGGATTCGACGTCATCTCGATGAGCAACGGGCTGATCACCGACTTGGTCACTCGCGCGCTCGACGGGGAGGATGTCAGCGAATTGGCCGCGATACACAACAACGTGTTCTTCATGGTCACCGACGGCTGGCTGCCGATCTACGAAGGCCAGTACGCCATCATGGGCAACGCCCGGGTGATGAGCGCGAAGGTCATCTGGGACACCGGAGTCTATTGGGCGGTGCCGTCGCTGCTCTACTACCACGACCAGTTTCGGCAGCTGGCCGATCGCCCGAGACTGGTGGCGCAATTGGCGCGGATGTCCGCGATCACCGACCCGGTCCAGCGGTTCTTCCGGCAGTGGTACGAGGTCGAGCCCAGGACGCACGCCGACGGCATGATCACCTACTACGACTTCGATTTCATGACTCGCTTCCACGAGGGTTTGTCGGCAGGTCTGTCCGATGCCGAACTCGGCGATCGGCTCGCCGCCAATTTCGACGAGTTGGAGCGCATCGCCGGCGAGCTCGTGTCCGCGGTAATGGCGGAAGGTGATGCGGCCGTTGATGTCCGGCGGCGTGAGCAGGCCGTGCGGTGGCGGGCCGATAAGGCGTTGATGCGGCTGGTCGAGGTCTACGAGGCGCACGGCGGGTGCGGCGAAGCATGGGTCACCGCGGGGCCGGACGGAGTGGGACTGGGCGGCGGCCGGGATTTCTCCGTTCGCGGCCTGGTGCCCGATCCGGGACCGGCCGCGCGAACCGGTGTGCGGTAACACGGCTTACGTACTACGTAAGCGCGACGGAACTCGGCCCGGCCAGGATCGCCGACGATGGACGAAAAAGCCTCCGGCGCAAGATAAACCAGTGGGATTGCCGGAGGCTCGGCCGCTGTGAGGAAAGGGCCTGCTGTGCCGACACTGTTGGAAATCACCACTCATCTGTTTCTGCAAATGCTGGTCATTCTGGTGACGTACCGCCTGATCTGGCCGATACTCCGCAAGCTGGCGCAGGTGCAGGTCGTGGCGATCATGGTCGCCGGTTTTCTGCTCGGCCCCTCGGTCCTCGGCCTGATCTGGCCGACCGGCCAGCGATGGCTTTTTCCGACCACGCTCCATATCGGGGGCACATCGATCACACATCCGAATCTGGTCGCGATCTACGTCGTGGGCCAGCTGGGACTCGTGCTCTACATGTTCCTGGTCGGGGCGTCGTTCAAGCTCGATATTCTCGGCGCGCACCGGCGGCAGGCCGGTGTCACGTCCGCCTTCGGAGTCGTGGTTCCGCTGATCCTCGGCAGCCTGCTCGGCTGGACGATGGTCACAAAGCACGGACAGTACTTCACCGACAAGGTGGGGCATTGGCAAGGCGCGCTGTTCATCGCTTCCGCGGTGGCGATCACGGCCTTTCCGATGCTGGCGTGGATCGTTTACGACTCCGGGCTGATGAATACCAGGCTGGGCACGATGTCGCTGTCCTGCGCCGCCGTCGATGACGCATGTTCGTGGATGCTGCTGGCTGCCGTCGTCGCCAGTACCAGGGGATCGATGAACGGTGCCCTGATCGCCGTCGCCGGCGGTGTCGGCTACCTCCTGTTCATGGTGTTCATCGTGCGGCGCTGGCTTGCGCGACTGAACACCTGGTCCCCGCGCGGAGACAACGCGCTCACCGGCGGCATCCCGATCACCCACCTGACGATCGTGCTGCTCGTTATCCTCGCGGGCTGCTGGTTCACCGACTATGTCGGCATCTTCTCGGTATTCGGCGCTTTCGTGGCGGGCACCGTGATGCCGCGCGGGGAGTTTCTCGATACGATCCGCGCGCGGTTCGAGCCACTGGTCGCGTATCTGCTTCTTCCCGCGTTCTTCATCTATTCCGGTCTGAACACACAGCTTTCCCTCATTCTCAAGCCGTCGGTGCTCTTGATCGGCGCGGCGATTCTGGTCGTATCATTCGCCGGAAAATTCGGTGCGGTCGGCCTCGCCGCCCGATGGCAGGGCATGGGCTGGCGGGAGGCAGGGTCGATGGGCGCGCTGGCCAACGCCCGCGGCCTGATGGAACTCATCCTGTTGAATATCGGACAATCCGCAGGCCTGATCACGAACGAGCTCTACACGATTCTGGCGCTGATGACGATCATCACCACCCTTCTCGCCACTCCGATCCAGCGCATGTTCGAACGCCACGCATGGAAGGAGGGCTATGTGTTCGGCCGAACGGGTGAGGAACCCAAACCGGTCCGCGCTACTACACCGGCAACCGACGTCCCGTGAACGGCAGAATGACCCCGGCGATGTTGCTCCCCGAGTTCCTGCTCGATGCGCTTCCAGAGTTGCGATGCGTTTCGGCCCACGTCGGCGCCGAGTTCATGATGGATCGTTTCCAGGTAGCGGGCGAGCTGTGAGCGCGCGGCGAGGACATTGCCCTGCAGCAGGCTGACCTCGGCGATGGCCGTGCACGCCTCCTCCGAGTAGGGGTCCCGCTCCAGGATCGACAGCGCGATCGGCAGCGCCTTGTGGGGCAGGCCGCCGATCAGGTAGAGGCGCAGCAGACCGCTCTCCAAATACCGATATGCCACTTCGTGTTCGGTGCGACAGGAGTCGAAGGCCTCGTCGAAGAGATTCTCCGGCAGGAAGGTTCGTTCGTAGTAGTCCAGCAGCGCCTCATACGAGGCGATCGCGGTCTCGAGGTTGCCGTGCGTCTCGGCGGCCTTGCCCGCAACGAGCAGTCGTTCGGCCTCGACCACGTCGGTCCACCAGCAGCCGGCGAAGTCGAACCAGTACCGGCCCTTGCCATCGGAGCGAATGAAGGTGGACGGCTGCCGGGGCGCCAGAGCGGGCTCGAGCAGATGCCGCACGCAGTGCAGCGTCACGTGTAGCTGGTTCGGGGTACTTCGCGAGCGACGGCTCGGCCACAGCAGCTCGCCCAACTCCGGCGAGTCGATTCGGACGCCCTCGTTCAGTAGGAACCATTTCAGGAGCGTGCACGCGCTGGTGCGTCCTAGTCCGGCCGCATTGCCGAGTGGGTCGCCATCGCGTGAGAGCCGGAAGGGCCCGAAGAAACGGGCCGTGAAACGGTGTTCCGTGGATGCCGAACGATCTCGAATCTCATTCCGCGGGTATGCATGCCGGTTCTGCATTGGGCTCCCCTCCCAGTGCCGAAGCACATCGGACAACCGTGGTGTGGTCGCTCGAATGCTGCCCCCGCCTGGATGCGCCGTTGCGATGGGACCGTGGGCCCAAACCAACCCGTTCGGTCGATTTGCGAAGGTCGCCGGGACCTCATTGTCTCGGGTCGAGATTAGTTAAGTATAGGGGACTTTCGTGATCCTTCCGAGCAGCGTAAGAGCACGGGAAGTGCTGGCCGTGACAGTTGCGGCGAGGAGGAATCATGACTTCAGCGGTACGGCATCGGCTTTCCGAATTGACCGGAGATCAGCTGGCGGTTCTGGCGCAATCGCTGCGTGCCCGCAAGGCGATGGAACCGTCAGAGCCGGGCGACTACGACGTAGTCGTGCTCGGCGGTGGCACCGCCGGCCTGACGCTCGCGCTGCACCTGCGCCGGGCGGTACCCGGGATCCGGGTTCTCGTCGTGGAAAAGCTGGCTCATCCGGTCCCCGAGACCACACACAAGGTGGGGGAGTCCACCGTCGAGATCGCCGCGCACTATCTGCGCGATGTGCTCGGACTGCGCGATCATCTCGAGACGTGCCAACTGCGCAAGTTCGGGCTGCGAATGTTCTTCAGCCACAACGACAACTCCGATATCGCCGAGCGCGTCGAGCTGGGTAGCTCGGTATTTCCGCCGCTGAGCACCTATCAGCTCGACCGTGGGCGGCTGGAGAACGAGCTCGGTGTGCGCTGTGTCCAGGCGGGCGTCGAATTCCTCAGTGGCTACAAGGTGTTCGACGTGGAGTTGCGGCCCGGCCAGCCGCTGCACCAGATCCGGGTCACGCGGCCGGACGGCGAACGCGGCGTGAGTGCGCGATGGGTGGTCGATGCCACCGGGCGCAGCCAGCTGCTGCAGCGCCACTCTCGCCCGTTGCGAAAGCCGGTCGGGCACAAGGCTAATGCCGCCTGGCTGCGAATTGCGCACCCGATCGATGTCAACGCCTGGACCGGTGACCCCGAATGGGCTGCGCGGGTCACTGAGGGAGACCGCGCCCTGTCGACGAATCACCTGATGGGCGACGGCTATTGGGTCTGGCTGATCAGGCTCGCGTCGGGCTCGACGAGCGTCGGGATCGTCGCCGACAGCGACGCGCACGGGTTCGACACCTTCAACACTCTGGACAAGGCGCAGGACTGGCTGCGCCGGCACGAACCGCA
Source organism: Nocardia sp. NBC_01327 (assembly GCF_035958815.1). NCBI lineage: Bacteria > Bacillati > Actinomycetota > Actinomycetes > Mycobacteriales > Nocardiaceae > Nocardia > Nocardia sp. NBC_01327. The sequence continues at coordinate 4,674,277 of NZ_CP108383.1, forward strand.
ATGTGCGGCTGTGCTGGACGCACATTCGGACGATATCCAGGACTTCCGGGTCATGCACGACTACTCCTACGGGTGTGAGCAGGTGTTCTCGGGTGAGCAGCGGTGGTGCCTGACAGGTGAGTCCGGGGTGTTCCTCGACCCGCTCTACTCACCGGGCCTGGATCTGATCGCCATCGGCAATGTGCTGGTGGTCGACCTGATCGCCCGCTCGCTGGCCGGTGCGGACGTCACGGCGCTGGGTGCGATCCACGACAGCCTGTTCCGCAGTGTCACCGATATCTGGCTCGCGGTCTACGAGAAGCAGTACCACCTGATGGGCCACGCGGAGGTGATGACGTCGAAGGTCATCTGGGACACCGCGTTCTACTGGGGCGTCTTCGGCCTGCTGTTCTTCCAGGACAAGTTCCGCAGCGCGGCCACCACCGCGTCGGTGGCCGCCGATTTGGGCCGGCTGACCCGGATCAGCAACCGTGTTCAGCAGTTCTTCCGTGAGTGGGCATCGATAGACGACTCGCAGCTGCCCCCGCAGTTCGTGGACCTTTACAAGCCACTGAACTTCATGGTCCGGCTGCACGCCGGCATGGCCGACCAGCTGACCGCCGCCGAGTTCGAAACGCGGTTCGGTGAGAACACCCGGCTCTTCGCGCAGCTGGCCGGACAACTGATCAGCACGGTCATTGCCACCTATGCCGAACGGACCTGCGACGACGCTGTCGTCGCCCGCATTCAGAGCTGGCAGCGCGACCCGATCATCGCTGAACTGCTGGCCACCTATCGCCGTGAACGGCACCGCAACCCGACCAGCCCGGAGTGGATGACGATCGGCCGCTCCGTCGTGCACACAGCCAACGCCTGAGCCTCACCCACCCGGCCGGCGCGGCCGGACCACCGTCCTCGTAGGAGGCACCATGAATTCGCCGACCAACTCCGATGACACCGTCGATGTGGCCGTCCTGGGCGGCGGCATCGCGGGACTCACCCTCGCCTTGCAGCTCAAGCAGTCCATGCCCGATCTCGCCGTCACGGTCATCGAGCGGCAGGCGCATCCGGTCGCCGAGGCCGCCCACAAGGTCGGCGAATCCAGCGTCGAGATGCAGGCCCACTATCTGCGAGATGTCCTGGGCCTGCGCGAGCACCTCGACAGCGCCCAGTTGCGCAAGTTCGGTCTGCGAATGTTCTTCCCCAGCAACGGGAACCGCGACATCGCCCGCCGGGTGGAATTCGGGCAGATCGAGGAGGCGCCGCTGTCGACCTATCAGCTCGACCGCGGCCGCCTCGAGAACCACCTGGGCGCCCGGATCGCCGCCGAAGGGGTGCGTTTCCTCGACCACCGGCGCATCACCGGGATCGACCTGCGCGCCGGCGACGAGCCACACGTGATCGAGATGAGCGACGGCGGCGAGCGCCGCACGCTCCGGGCTCGCTGGGTGGTCGACGCATCCGGGCGCGCGGGCCTGCTCAAGCGCCAACTGGGACTCGCTAAACCGGTTGCGCACCAAGCGAACTCCTCATGGTTCCGAGTGGCGCATCCGATCGATATCGGCACCTGGTCTGCAGACGTGGACTGGGTCGCCCGCACTGACGTCGAACGCGGTCCCTACGGCAGGCGTGGTGGTGCACGCCGGTTCTCTACGAATCATTTGATGGGCCATGGCTATTGGGTGTGGCTCATTCCGCTCGCATCGGGATCGACCAGCGTCGGCATCGTCGCGGACGCGCGGATCCACCCGCACTCCGGGTTCAACACTCTCGACCGCGCGCTCGAATGGCTCGGTGACCACGAACCACAGTGCGCGGCGGATGTGCAGGCCCACCGGGACCGGATACAGGACTTCCGGGTCATGCGCGACTACGCCTACGGCTGCAAACAGGTGTATTCCCAGGACCGCTGGTTTCTCACCGGCGAGGCCGGGGTTTCGATCGACCCCCTGTACTCCTCCGGCGGCGACCTCATGGCGGTCAGCAACGGGCTGATCGTGGATCTGATCGGCCGCGGCCGTGCGGGGGAGGACATCAGCGACAGGACAGTCGCCCACAATCAGCTCTACCTGCTGCTCAGCGAAATCTGGCTGGTCGCCTACGCGCAGCAGTACCCGCTGATGGGCAACTCGCAGGTGATGGTGGCCAAGGTCATCTGGGACACCATCATGTACTGGTCGGTGCCCGGGCTGCTGTTCTTCCACGGCACGTTTCCGCATCTGAGCGAGCATCCCGGATCGCTGGTAAACCTGTTCCGCGCCTTCAAGATCCACAGCCGCGTGCAGCAGTTCGTTCGTGAGTGGCACGCGGTGGACGACCGGCCCGCCGAGGGGCTCTTCGCCGATCCGTACACGCTGATGCCGTTCATCGTCGACCTGCACGAGGGGATGGCCGCAGGGCTGCCGGCCGACGAATTGGACCAGCAGTTCGCCACGAATGTCGCGCTGCTCGAGCAGATCGCCGGACAGTTGGTCACCACCGTCATCGACCAGCTGCGGCATGCGCCGGAACCGGCGGCCGGGTCGCAGCTCGAGACGTGGCTCGCAGATCCCCTGCTGACCGAACTGCGGGTGCTCTACCAGCGCAGGCAGGAGACCAACCCGATCGACAGCGGGTGGATCACGCTGGGGCGGCAGAGCCCCTCGATAGCGTGAGTGGGAACCATGACCGGTACCGAGGATCGGATCCGGGCGCGAGTCGCGGACCTGCCGCCCGAACAACGTGCCCGGCTCGCCGAACGACTACGCGGACGGTCGCCGGAAACGGCAGCGGCGCATAACCACACAGCTGCCGGGCCCGATCGGCACAGCGCGGTGTGGTTCGTCCGGCACGGTTGCGCAGATCCCGCAGTGCGGCTGTTCTGCTTCCCGTACGCCGGTAGCGGGGCATCGGTGTTCCGTGCCTGGGGCAACCATTTGCCCGCCGACGTCGAGGTGTGCGCGATTCAGTTGCCCGGCCGCGAATCCCGGGCCGCAGAGCCCGCCTACCGGCGGCTGGTCGCCTTGGTATCCGACCTGCAGGCGGTGATCACACCGCTGCTCGACCGGCCGTTCGTGTTCTTCGGGCACAGCATGGGTGCACTGGTGGCCTTCGAACTGGCGCGGCAGCTGCGGCAGTTCGGTGTGCCACAACCGGAACGTCTGTGCCTAGCGGCATTTCGGGCGCCACAGCTGCCCAATCCCAATATTCGGATCTATCACCTGCCGGACGAAGTCCTCAAATCGGTTCTCGCCAAGGACGGCACGCCTCGCGAGGTGCTGGACGATGACGAGCTGATGCGCGCCTGGCTGCCGATGCTGCGCGCGGACATCGAACTGTGCGACACCTACCAGTACACGCTCGAATCGCCGCTTCCGATGCCGGTGTCGGTATTCGGCGGCACGCACGACATGCGGGTCGGGCGCGCGGACCTCGAGCAATGGAAGATGCAGGCGGGCAACGAATTCGACCTCACCATGCTGCCGGGCTCGCATTTCTTCCTCCGCGACAGCGCGGATCTGCTACTGGCTCACCTGTCCACCGAACTCCAGTCGATGACGACCTACGAGGGGGCACCACCGCATGAGTGAATTGACCTGCGATACAGCAGATTCCCAGCACGAACCCCTCGCGATCGTCGGAATCGGATGCCATTTCCCCGGTGGAGCCTCCACCCCGGCCGCCTTCTGGGATCTGCTCTGCGCCGGCGTGGACGCCACCCGCGAATTGCCACCGGACCGCTGGGAGGTCGGCAAGTTCTACGATCCCGACCCCGCCAAACTCGGCAAGATGAGCACCTGCCGCGGCGGCTTCCTGGATCGGGTCGACCAATTCGATGCCGCCTTCTTCGGCATCTCGCCGCGTGAGGCGATCTGGCTCGACCCCCAGCAGCGCATGCTGCTGCGCGTGGCATGGGAGGCCTTCGAAGACTCCGGTGCCGACATGGATCGCCTGGCGGGCAGCGACGTCGGTGTATTCGTCGGAGGTTTCACCCTGGACTACAACCTGCTGCAGAACTACGGCGTGCACAGCCGCTACGAACTCCAGGCGAATTCGGCCACCGGCATGATGATGACGATGCTGGCCAACCGGCTGTCCCATGCCTTCGACTTCCGCGGCCCCAGTCTCACCGTCGACACCGCCTGCTCCGGATCGCTGGTGGCACTTCACCTTGCGGTGCAGGCGATCCGGAACGGTGAATGCTCGCAGGCCCTCGTCGGCGGCGTCAACGTGATGCTGGCCCCGAACATGACGATCGCGGAATCCAAGGGCGGATTCCTGAGCCCCGACGGGCGGTGCAAGACCTTCGACATCTCGGCGAACGGCTACGCGCGCGGCGAGGGCGCGGGCGTGGTCCTGCTCAAACCGCTCGCCCGGGCGCTGGCCGAGCGCGATTCGATCTACGCGCTCGTCCGCGGGACCGCCGTCACGCAGGACGGCCACACCAATGGCATCACCGTGCCGAACGGCGATGCGCAGGAGGCGACCATGCGCGCGGCTTACCTGCGCGCCGGAGTGCCGCCCCGGCAGGTGCAGTACATCGAGGCCCATGGCACCGGCACGCCGCTCGGCGATCCGATCGAGGCCGCCGCCATCGGCCGGGTGCTGTCGGCGAACCGGCCTGTCGGCGAACCCATTCTCCTCGGGTCGGTCAAGACCAATATCGGGCACCTCGAGGCCGCGGCCGGCGTTGCCGGGCTGATCAAGGTCGCACTGTCGTTGCAGCACAAGCGAATTCCGGGCCACCTACACCTGACCGAGCCCAACCCGGCGATCCCGTTCGAGGAGTTCGGATTGCGCGTGCCCACCCGGGTGATCGACTGGCCGAGTGGAGACGGCCCCCGATGCGCAGGTGTGAACTCGTTCGGGTTCGGCGGTACCAACGCCCATGCCGTGCTGCAGGAGCCGCCCGCCGAGACCGCCGTGGCAGCCCGCACCGACGACCGCCGCCACGTCGTCGTGCTGTCCGCGCGCAGCGCTGCCGCACTGCGCGAGCTGACCGAGTCGATGTGCGCACACCTGGGCGAAACCGACTGCAGCCTGGCTGATATCGCGTATTCATCGAGCCTGCGCCGCACCCATCACGACCATCGCCTCGCCGTGGTCGCCCGGAGCTGCGACCAGGCCCGCGAACGGCTGCGCGCCTCCCTTGATGCGGATCAGGCCCCCGGTGTCGTCGCGGGGCGGGCGCATTCAGGGAACAGGCCCAAACTCGCCTTCGTCTGCTCGGGCATGGGCCCGCAATGGTGGGGCATGGGGCGGCAGCTGTTGGAGACCGAGCCCGAATTCCGCCAGGCTGTCGAAGACTGTGCCACAGAGCTTTTCAAGTACACCGGTTGGTCACTGCTGGAGGAGATGCTCGCGCCCGAGGAACGGTCCCGGATAGGCAGGACCGAGGTCGCTCAGCCCGCCAACTTCGCGCTGCAGGTCGGCCTCGCCGCACTGTGGCGTTCCCGGGGCATCGAACCGGACGCGATCATCGGTCACAGCGCGGGTGAGGTCGCCGCGCAGTACCTGGCCGGGGTGCTGAGCCTGCACGACGCGATCAAGGTCATCTACTACCGCAGCAGCCTGCAGCAGCGCATGGCGGGACGCGGCCGGATGCTGGCGGTCGGCCTGACACCCGAAACCCTCGAGCGGGCGGTCGCCGACGCCGGCCCGACGGTATCGGTGGCGGCGATCAACAGCCCGAGCGCGGTCACGCTGTCCGGCGACGCCGAAGTCTTGGAGAGCATGGCGGCGCAACTGGATACCTTCGGCGTCTTCCACCGGTTCCTGCCCGTCGAGGTCCCGTTTCACAGCCACTACATGGATCCGCTGCGCGCGGAGCTCGAGTCCGGCCTGTCCGGCTTGTGCCCGGCCACTGCGACATTGCCGCTGTACTCGACGGTCACCGGCAGCCGGATCGACGGCGGCGGGGTCGACGCCCGCTACTGGTGGCAGAACGTCCGCGCGACGGTCCTGTTCTCGGCCGCATTCAGCGAGATGGTCGACGACGGCTACACCCATTTCCTCGAACTCGCACCGCACCCGGTCCTGGCGAGCTCGATGCACGAACTGCTCACCGGGTCCGGGCGCGAGGGCCTGGTCGTTGCGTCGCTGCGCCGCGACGAGGCCGACGACGAGATCCTGCTCCGGTCACTGGGATCACTGCACGGCCACGGACATTCGGTGAGGTGGGCGACCCTGCACGGCGACGATGCCAAGTACGTCAAGCTGCCGAACTACCCGTGGCAGCTGGAGAGGTACTGGAACGAATCGGCGGAGGCCCGTGAGGACCGCCACTACCGGCAGGTGCATCCACTGTTGGGACAGCGGATGAACGCCGCGCATCGCACCTGGGAGGTGGAGCTCAACACCGGCCGTCTGGCATATCTGACCGACCATCGCATCCAGGACAACACCCTGCTGCCCGCCGCGGCTCTGGTCGAGATGGCGCTGGCTGCCGCCCGTGAGGCGTACGGGCCCGGCGATTACGCCGTCGAGGATCTGCAACTGCGCAAGGCGCTGGTCGTATCGCCGGTCTCGGACGCACGGATGCGCACGACGCTGTACCAGGAGCAGGCCCGCGTCGAGATTTCCAGCTACCTGGCGCTTCCCAGCGGCGAACGGCAGTGGACGATCCACGCCAGCGCCCAGCTCGGCACGAGTACAGCCTCGCCCGCTCCCCGCGACCTGGCCGGAACCCGTACCGGATGTGGGAACTACGTCTCGCGAGACGAGTTCTACACGCGCACAAAAGAAATGGGGTTTCAGTACGGTCCCGCCTTCCAGGGTGTGCGCGATATCGTCACCGGCGAGGGGGTCGCAGTCGGCTCGGTCACGATTCCGGACGAGATCAGCACGGATCTGCTCGACTATCAATTCCATCCGAGCCTGCTCGACGCGGCGTTCCAGATCCTGCTGGTCGCCGCGACCGCACCCGATCAGCAGCGCTCGACACCATATCTCCCGGTCCGCATCGACCGGATCCGCGTACTGGCCCCACCGGTCGCAGACATGGTCGTCGTCGCACAGGTCCGAATGGCAGACCTGTCGCGAATCGTCAGCGATATCGCCCTGTGCGACCGCACGGGCCGGGTCCTGGTCCAGATCGACGGCTTCCGGGCGCAGTCGCTCGCCGTCGCGGCGAGCCTCTCGCCCGACCGCATCGACCGCGGCCTCTACGAGTTGACCTGGCAGCCGGCACCTCCGGCGACGGCCATCACCGACGATGATGAGGCGCTACAGGTCCCGCAACCCGGCCTGGTCGTCGCCGGCGATGGTGTGCCGGTGCAGGTCCCAGAACCCAGCCTGGCCGGCGCCGGCGGGGATTGGGTGATCTTCGCCGATACGACAGGCGTCGGCGACGAGGCAGCGACCGTTCTGTGTGCCGCGGGGCACCGTGTCTTCCGAGTGATCCACGCCGAGGTCGCAGAGCTCACTGACTGTGGTGCGGACACCTACCTGATCGATGCCGCGAATCCGGCGCACTATCTGCAGTTGATGCAGGCGCTGCACGACCACGAGATCGGTGTGCTCGCGCATCTGTGGAGCCTGGACATCGAGGTGAGCGATACCGACTTCGACGACCTCGGCTCGGCCGACGATCTCCAGGATTCCCAGGAGATGGGCGTGCTGTCGGTCATGCGGCTGATGCAGGCCCTCTCCGCCGAGCAGACGTGGGCGCCGAAGTTGTGGCTGGTCACCCGCGGCGGGCAATCCGTTGGTGCGCAGGGCAATCGGTGCAATGTCGCGCAGGCGCCGCTGTGGGGCCTGGGCCGCGTGATCGGCCACCAGGAATTCGCGACCCGCTGGGGCGGCCTGTGCGACCTGGACCCATCCGGCAGCGCCGCCGAGCAGGGCCGCCTGCTGGTCGGCGAGATCGCCGGTGGCCTCGAGGATTCCGGCCGCACCGGGACCATCGAGAGCGTTGCCGAGGATCAGGTCGCGCTGCGGGGGAGTGAGCGATACGTCGCCCGCCTGGTCGAAAGTGGCAGTCTCACAGCACCGTTCCCCGCTCGCATGCGTGATTCGGGTAGCTATCTCGTGACCGGTGGACTGGGCGCGCTCGGCCTGCTCGTCGCGCGGTTCCTCGTCGATCAGGGCGCGCGTGATGTGGTCCTGATGGGACGAACCTCGATCCCGCCGCGTTCGTCCTGGGATGAGCTGGCGTCGGACGACCCGCGGCGCAGCCTCGCCGGCACCATTCGGGAACTCGAATCACAGGGCGCGAGAATACATCTGGCCACAGTCGATGTGACTTCCGCAGAGCAGCTGCGGCGGTGGTCCGACACGCACCGCGAGCAGGGGCTCCCGCCGCTGGCCGGTGTCGTCCACGTTGCCGGCGTCGTCGAGGACGAACTGCTGGTGCGGACGAACGCGGCGACGTTCACGAAGGTGTTGCGGCCCAAGCTGATCGGCGGATGGCTGCTGCATCGTCTTCTGCGGGACGTACCGCTGGATTTCTTCGTTCTGTTCTCCTCCACCGGTTCGGTGATCGCCTCGCCGGGCCAGGGCAATTACGCGGCGGGCAACGCCTTCCTGGACGCACTGGCGCACTACCGGCGCGGACTCGGGCTGCCGGCGCTCAGCATCGGGTGGGGGCCGTGGTCTGTGGGCATGGTCGAACAGCTCGACCTGGAACAGATGTATGCCCGTCGCGGTATCGAGCTCATCACCCCCGAGGCCGGGATGCAGATTCTGGGTCGCGTCCTGCACCAACGCCCGGCCCACCTGGTCGCGATCACAGCAGACTGGGCGCGGGCGCGGGAGACCTCGCTCACGGGGCAACTGCCGCCGATGTTCTCTCTGCTCGATGTCCCGGCCGAGGAGCCCGAGAACGCTGGAGCAGACGCTCATGCGCTCCTCGGGGCGCTGCGCCGAGCCCCGGAAAGCGAGCGTGTCGCAGTGCTCGGAGAGCATCTGCGCGAGGTCGCGGCGCGGGTGCTCGGTATGGCCGCGGAGCAGGTCGGTACCGATGAGACCCTCAGCAGCCTCGGACTGGATTCGATGATGGCGATCGAGATGAAACACCGCGTCGAGGCCGTCCTGGGGATCGACGTCTCGGTCCTGGACCTGCTGCAGGGCGCAACCATCATCGGGCTCGCGGATGGACTCATCGCGCGGCTCGAACTCGCAGGGGCCGCCACCGAGCAGTCGCCGACCTCCGAAGCCGGTGAGCCAGCACCCGCCGGTGATCAGCTCGGCGATCTGGAGCAACTGCTCGCCGGTGCCGACCCGGACGAACTCGAGGCGCTGCTGAACGAACTGGAGGATCACCGGCACACCAACGGTCACGATCTCGGCGACGTCCCGGCGACGGCGAACCGTGGCGAGCGATCGTGACGCGGCCGCACACCGTGCCCGCCGAGCCGCGATCGAGGACCTGACCGAAGCGGCAATTCCACTGCACCCCAAGGAGATACACATGACCTACGTGATCACCGAGCGATGCCTCGGCAGCAAGATCGCCTCGTGCTATGACGTCTGCCCGGTCGAGGCGATCGGGCCCTCGCCCGACGGACCCGACTTCGACGGGCAGGATCAACTGTTCATCGACCCCGTGGCCTGCATCGAATGTGGTGCGTGCACGGCGGTCTGTCCGGTCGAGGCGATCTACGACGAGGACGATGTCCCGGAAGAGCTCCGGGTGTCGATCGCGGCCAACCGGCGGCACTTCACAGATGAGGCATCTTCGGCACCGCAGGAATGACGGTCGGCCCTGACCGAGGCCCAAGTCCCTGCCGAGGACTTGGGCCTCGAGTACAACGTGCAGAGATCACGCGGAGCCCCAAACGGGTTCAGCCCCAACGCATTGCGCCAGGTCGGCCACGACACGATCGACACGTGCCCCGGTGAGACCGGAGCACGTGTCGAACTGTGCGGCTTCAGGCTTCGGTGTCGAAGAGTTCGGGGACCCGCAGTGCGAGCGTCATATCACCCTCGACCTTCATCCTGCCCGTCATGAAGGCATGCATCGCGTCCATGCGGCCCTCGGCGATGGCGAGCCAGATCTCGCTGGTGGTGCTGAAGGTGGTATCCGGCGCGGGGACGCCGCCGGGGATGAGGCGCCCGCGGCCGCCCTTGATCTCGACAGCCCACACTCCGGGGTCGAGGTCGGTGAGCCGCCACTGGAGCGTGCGTTCGAGACCCGCCGCGGCTTCGGTGCGGAGGCGGCCGGGCAGTTCGTCGAAGAGTTCGCCGACAGTGAGAGTCATGGGACTGCGCTCCTGATCTCGTATTGTTCAGGCGGGCATGGCTTTTCGGTCGGCCCGCGCGTGATCAACCTAACCGGGTCCACTTCCCCCCGTATTACCGTGCGGGTAAGTGCGGTGGGCCACTGCGGTGCAGACGTCCGTTCAGCAGTTGCCGGCGCAGTTCGACGAACTCCGCCGGCAACTGCACGCCGAGGTCGCGCTGGACGGCACTGCAGAATGCCTCCAATCGGCGTTCGGCTCGGCCGTGCTGGCCGTTGCGCAGCAGCACCTCGATGATCACCGTGGTTGCGAGCTGGTTGTACCGATCCAGCCGGAGCATCTGGTAGGCGGATTCGAGGAGTTCTTCATCAGGGCCGCAATCGATATCGATCTGCATCAGGCGGGTCAGTGCCTGCGAGCACATGAGGTCGTACCGGCGCCGGTGGTGCTCGAGCCAGTGGCACGATTCGTCCTCGAGCAAAGGGCCCTGCGAGACATATTCGGAGACGCGGCGATAGTAGAAGCGTGCGCGGGCGACGTCGCCCGCGATATCGCAGGCGTGGCCGCGCTGATACAGCAGCCCGAGGTCGGCCACATCGGTCCACCACAGGCCCGCCGGGTCGAAGGTGTACACCCGGCTTGCGTGGCGTTGAATGAACGAGGACTGTTCTCGCGGACCGAGTTCCGGCTCGAGCAGCCGCTTGAGCGCGTGCATGCTGACGTCGAACCCCTGGATCGCCTTGTCCGGATCGGCCCCGGGCCACAGCGTGTCGACGAACTGATCCGTCGAACACGGCTTCCCGGGGTTGAGCAGGAACCACAGCAGGATGTGCAGGCCCTTCCTGCGGCTGGTCTCCAGCGTCAGCCGATGATCCCCGTGGTATATCCGCAGGTCGCCGAACAGGTGGGCACGGTAGGGAGCCTCTCGCTCGAGTTCTCTGGGATGAGCGAGGTCGTTTCTGCGTAATCCGTCGATCGCGTATGAAGCAGTCATTGCTCCCTCGTTTCAAGCGAAACCACGCCGACTTGCGGAACGCTGTCGGCCTCGGCCCGAAATAAACGATCTTCATAAACGATAGAACGCGCTGGTCAAGTTTGCGACCAACATAATGATACTGGGGTCCAAGGCTTTTGGATCGGGGACCATCCGGTCTGTCTGAGTTCGACCGTAGTGGACGGTCTTTCAGTTCAGTGCGAAAGGATATGCATTTCGACCAGTCGGTCTGTCGTTGCCCACTTTCCCGCCGAGTAAGTGAAGTGTAAGAGCGCCCGTTCAGAGTCGGGCGGGATCCACGGGAGGCCGGGCAGATGAAATCAACTGCGGCACAAGGACACATCCCATCGCCGTCGAGTGCCGAGCCTCCGCGTCGCGGTCGCCGCCTCAACGGCGCCTCGTACGAGCACCCGGCCGCATTCTGGATCGGAGTCGCTCTCACGACAATCGGCGTACTACTTCAACTTCCGATGTACTTCTCCGCGCGGAATATGCACTACCACCTCGCGGGCATGCCCATGACCACAGAAATGGTCCTCGGCATGGTCATCGTGTTCGCCGGAGTCGGCTGCACCTTCTACAGCCTGTTTCCACGGAAACAGGAGGCCGCTGCCCGGCTGGGCGATATAAGCGTCGCGCCTCTCGACGACGCACCGATCAAGCCGGCCCATATCGCCCTACTCGCCGTCGTCGCGGTCGCCCTTGTGATCGATGCGATGAAACCGGTCGCGTTCGCCTTCCTGACCCCCGGAGCCGCAAGCGAGTACGGCCTCCGGGGTCCGCTGAACCCGAACGCGCACGCCTTGCCGATCGGGCTCTACCCGCTGGCAGGCATCAGCGGCACCATGGTCGGTTCGTTCCTCTGGGGATGGCTGGGTGACCGGATCGGCCGGCGTGCCTCGATCCTGCTCAGCGCCATCATCTTCATCGCGACCTCGTGCTGCGGCACGATGCCCGAATACTGGATGAATCTCGTCACCTGCTTCGTCATGGGCTTGGGTGTCGGCGGTCTGCTGCCGATTACCTTCGTGCTGCTGTCGGAGACGGTCCCGCGCAGACATCGCGGATGGATGATGGTGCTCGTCGGCAGCGCCCTCGCCGGTGCCTACATCGTCGTCAGCTGGCTCGCGGGGACCTGGGCGTCATCGGCACACTTCGGCTGGCGGCTGTTGTGGCTGGTCGGAATTCCCACCGGCCTGCTACTGCTGGTGCTCAATCGGTGGATACCCGAGTCCCCGCGTTTCCTGCTGCAGCAGGGTCGCGCGGAGGAGGCCCGGGCTGTCATGCGCCGCTACGGTGCGAGACTCGTGGAATCGAAATCCGAACCGGTGGTGGAGGATTGGTCGCCGGCGGGGTCCGCGCGGTTGCTCGGCCGCCGTTATCTCGGGCTGTCCGCCGCGGTGGTGCTGCTCGCGATCAGTATCGGCACCACCCAGTACGGCTTCCAGCAGTGGATGCCGTCGAATCTGCAGCGGCTCGGGTTGTCCGAGGTCAACGCCAGCACTCTGCTTCGCAATGCCGCCGTCATCGGGATGCCGCTGAGCGTTCCGATCGCGTTGCTGTACGGATTCTGGAGCAGTAAGCGAACAGTGATCATGACCGGTGCCCTGATGGGCGTCGCGCTGGTGACCTTCGCGGTGCTCGGCGACCACGTCGTCGACAACCGCGCCTTGCTCTACATCCTGCTCGTCGTCCCGGTTTGGGGCATCAGCATTCTCACTTCGGTTCTTGCCGCCTATACCGCCGAGGTGTACCCGACCGTGATCCGCGCACGCGGTAGCGGATTATCCGCCGGCGCAACGAAAGCCGGCGGTGTCTTCATTCTCGCCTGTGTCGTCATGGCGATCGCCGCCCCTTCCATCCGGGTGACTGCCGCGCTCGGGGTGATCCCGCTGGCCCTGGCGTTGGTGGCGCTCATGATGTACGGCCCTGAAACCCGGAACCGGCAGCTCGAGAAGATCACCACCCGCGGACCCCGCGCGAGGAGCCGGTCCTAGTGCGGGACCGTCGGACGAATGACTCTGGCGCATTCGGTGGCACGGAGGGCCACGGACCGAACAGTATTGCGGTCGAGCGAGCCCGCGGGCTGACCGATAAGCCTGTGAGTCAACCGAACACAAGGCAGTCCCGATCGTGGCGAGAGTCGACTGGAATCGAACGTGCGGATCTCAGTCGGTATTGAAAAACTGCTCAAGTATGCGGGCGACATCAGTCGGCTGTTCGAGGACTGAGCAGTGCCCTGAGCCGGGGATCTCCTCGAACTGTGCACCTGGGATCGAGTTGGCCATTTGTCGTGCGAGCCGGGGCGGTGTCATCGCGTCGTTCGCGCCGACGACGACAAGGGTCGGCAAGGTTATGCGACTCAACTCGATTTCTACCGAGGCGCGGGACATTGCAGCCCGCATCGCATGCGCTATGCCCCCCCGATCGCATTTGCCAAGCCGATCGAGCCATTCATCAACCACCGCTTGGCCTTCCGTGCTGGAGAGGTAGGCAGAACTAAACATCAGCGGTGCGACGGTGTGTTTCAATATCCGTGGTCCCAGTATACGAAAGAGGATGGCCTGTAAGTCATTTCGGTGCACGACTCTTTTGGGTGCGGTGCTGGCGCAGGTATCGAGCAGGACCAGGGACCGTAGAAGTGTGCCGTGCCGTATGGCCAAACGTTGTCCGACGAAACCACCGCTGGATAGCCCCACCCAATGGACTGGGGAGATTCCAAGCGCGGTGATCAGCGCCGCTGCGTCGGCGGTGAGAGTTTCCATGTCGTAGTCCGTCCGTGGTGCTGGCGTGTTGCCATGTGCGCGCCAATCGACGGCGACGCAGCGGAACTCGCTGCGCAGGGATTCGATTTGATGCCGGAACATCCATCCGCCGAAGAGCGTTCCGTGCCCGAACACGATGGTCTGCGCCTGCGGCCGGCTGGGTGGTGCTCCGGTGTCGGTGTACGCGAGGGTGATGCCGTTGACGTCGATGGTCGGCATGCACGGCCTCTATCGGCGCTCGTAGAGGGCACGCAGCTGGCGCTTGTAGATCTTGCCCGAGTCGTCGCGGGGCAGCTCATCGACAACGCGGATGACTGCGGGGACTTTGTAATCGGCGAGTTGTCCTACGAGTTCGGTACGAATGATCGTTTCGTCGAGCTTCGCGCCGGGCCGGGTGATGATGTGCGCGGCGACTTGCTCACCGAGATCTCCAGGGTGAGGGATTCCGAAGACTGCGACATCTTCCACGTGGGGGAGGGTGCTGATCGACGCCTCGATCTCGGCGGGGTAGATGTTCACGCCGCCTGCGATGATCACCTCGCTGGTGCGTCCGGTCAGGTAGAGGTACCCGTCGGTATCGAGGTAGCCGAGGTCACCCACGGTGATCATGCCCGGCCGGGGCGTGGTGTTTGGGGAGGGCTGGTTGAGGTAGTCGAAATCGGGCCAGTAGTCGGCGCTTTTGATGAATACGCGCCCGATCTGGCGGGGCGGCAATTCGGTGCCGCGCTCGTCGAAGATGACGACAGCGGCACCGTCCAGTGGGCGGCCGACGGTCCCAGGGTGCTCGAGCCAGTCGTTGCTGCTGGTCCATGTGATGGCACCGGATTCGCTGCAGCCGTAAAACTCCCACAGCGCGGCGCCGAACCAGTCGATGGCGGCTCGTTTCACTGCAGGCGGGCAGGGCGCAGCCGAATGGATGAGGTGGGTAAGGCTGGTTACGTCGTAATGGGCCCGCACGTCCAGAGGCAGGGATAGCAGCCGAGAGAGCATGGTCGGGACGATCTTGGCGTGTTGGATTCGGTTCTGGTGCACCAGCTTCAGGAATTGCTCGCCGTTCCAGCGCGGCATGACGGTGATGTTGGTGCCCATGCGCAGCGCCAACAGTGCCACCGCGTTGGGGCTGGTGTGATAAAGCGGCCCAGCGACCAGCATCTGGCCTCCGGGCGTCAATCCCATCCGCTGCGCCGTCGCGCCGGCGATCGCGAGCAACTGCTGTGGTGTCATGCGCTGCCGCAGTACACCTTTCGGTCGTCCGGTGGTACCGGAGGTGTAGATCAGCCCCATAGAATCGGCGATCGCGCCCTCTACCCACCCCAGCGGTTCACTGGCCGCGTCGATCCACTCCTCGAACATTGCGTGCCGCCCGGTCGGCTGATTCGGCGATCGGCCCACGCCGGTCTCGCGCGTCAGTCCCTCCGGCATCGCGATCTCGACGATGACCGGACTGACATGTGCAGATTTGGCTGCCTGCTCGATGATGGGCACGAATTCGGTGTGGGCGAAGACCATTCGGACATCGGCGTCGGTGAGTATGTGCGCGACTTCGGGTGCCTGCCACCGCGTATTGATCGGCACCGGGTTCGCGCCGCAGGTAGCGGCGGCGAGGGAGACCTCGAGGAACTCGATGTCGTTGCGGGCCATGATCGCGATGCGCTGACCCGCGCCGACTCCGGCATCGGCGAGAGCGGCCGCGAGTCTCCCGGCACGCTGGTGCGTCTCCGATTGGCGCCGTGTCCGAGCGCCACAGGTGATGATCGGGTCCGACGCTGCAGCCGCCTCGCTCATATCCCGAAGTCTGCCATCCTCGGTACGAACAGGCGCGCACCTTCAGCGATCTTGGAACAATCCGAAGAACGTGGACATGGTCTCGACCGTGACCGGGTTGTCACTGGGCTTGCCGTACAGGAACCGTGGACCTTTTGAGGCACCGGGGATTTGGTGACCGCCGTCGACGATCGTGTAGAGACTGACCGGTGACCGGTCTGCCTGCGTGTAATCCGTTCGGCGGACCGTGGTGCGTGAAGGGCGGTCCGGGGCGAGCCACTGAACGGTCGGGGGAGCGTCGATACCATTGCGCGCTGCGAAGTACTGCGCGGTGTCGAGGGCAGACAGATGAGCTCCTTTGGAGAACAGTCCGCGAAAGCTGACTCGGCCACCCTCGTACGGGGCCAGCGGGTCCGCGGTCCCGTGGATGGACAGCAAGGGCACTGCCCTGCCCGGCTGATCCGAAACCGAGCGGTTCTCGGGTGCGGGCAGATTGCAGCCGATCAATACCGCGCCGGCGAGCACATCCGGAGCATCGTGCAGGAGCCGAATCGTCATCTGGCCGCCGAGCGAATATCCGACAGCGAAGACCCGCTGGCGGTCGATTGTGTGCTGTTCGGCCAGGTCCTCGACCAATCGGCGTAGAAATCCCACGTCATCGATGGTTTTTGCCGTTGCCGACAGCATGACCGCCTTCCGGGCCCCGTTCCATTCGCGGCCGATAGCATCCGGATACGCGACGACAGCGTGTCCGCGGGCCGCGAGGGCATCGAAGGCGCGGGTGCTGAACTCGCGCATCGAATCCCCGGTCTGGAGAAACCCGTGCAGCACCAAGACGAGCGCCGGAGTGTCGACCGGATTTCGTGGAACGACCACTGTTGAGGCGCGCCGGCGTCCTCCATGATCGACGACGTATCGGTCGACGACGACGTTCGTAGCCAGGTCCTGCGGATCATCCACGGACTCGATTGTTGCTGGCCACGACGTCGGATGTCAGCGATATCGCTGACGATGCCCCGATCGTCACTAAACTTGATCTTGCTGGCGCGCACGCCAGGCAGTGTTAGGTACTGGCCGTCCCGACATCGAAGGGAAGGATCAGATGTGGTATCTCATCGACGCCGCCGAACCCGAGGCACTGCTGCGGTACGTGCCCGAGGAGGGCTCGGCGCGATGGCGGTCCCTTTACCGGGCTGTGCGCCCCAATTCCCTTGCGAACCTGGCTCATTCAGTGATCGTGCGAGCAATTGAGACTCATGCATCGTGCACTCGGTCGATCACTATCCGCGGCGCGGCGCACAATGTGGTGGCCAATCCGATCAACGGGTTGGATGGACGCACCCTCGCCGTGCAGCTCTGGGCTGGGGACGACGGGGCCGAACTCTTGGATCCACCGCAGGTGGATGCCTTCGTATGGGATGGGCAGTTGTGGACGCTGATCAGCGCTGGAGCTGGAGGGTCGGTGCTCCCGGCCAGTCATAATTTGCTGCATGGTGCCTGGTTCCTGTCCCGGATCATCGAGTGCGAACGCCGAGATCAGCTGATCACCGCCGCCATCGACCCACAGCCGGACACCGAATGGCAGGGTCCGATCCAGATCCTCACCGCCGATGATGCCCGCACAGCGCGGGTAGCAGGCTACTTTCGATATCACGAGCCGCACCGGCTGCGGGGACTGCTTCTACAAGTCGAACATGGACGCGACCCTGGCATCGTGCTGCCCACCTACCACAACGACGCGACTGTGGCGCTGCTCGGCGGTACCACCGCGTTGATCGATATGCGACTCATGCAGATCATCGAGTGGCTGACGCCCCCACTTCCACAGATCGCCTGGCGGCACCACCCAACGTCGGGGGATACGGTCGCGTCGACAAGTGAAGGCGAGTGGAACCTCGCGACAACGCATCTGGTTCATCCCGACGACAAAGCGATCTTTCTGAGCATGATGGCGGACCTGGCAACGGGCAGAGTATTCGGAGCTCACAGCGTTGTCCGACTGCTCACAGTCGACCATGATTGGCTGCCGATCGAGATCTACACCGTGCCTCTGCCGTCGGGTTTTCCGGGATCGGAGGGGGCTCTCAGGTTCTTCACCTCGCTCATTCGGCCTGCTGGTGACTTGCCAATAGGGCGGATAGCTGAACCGTTGCGGAAGGTTCAACTGTGATCTACGCTACAAAATGCACTCCCTCCAGGGAGTTACGCGAGATGTGAAGTCAGCCGTCTCCGCGTCGCTAGGTGGCTACGCATGCGCGCAGCCGAAGACGTCCTGGAGGTGGTTCCGATGGTCGAGATCCCTATGGAGGCATCGCAGTCTCCGAACTCTGGCAGGCCTACATCCCAGCATTTGCCATGCGATGAGAAACCGCGGCTCGCATCGCCGGCGGACATGCCTGCGCGCATCGCCCGATGCTTGCATCCCAACGGCACACACTCCCCGAAACGCTGGGTGGTGGTGGAAAGACTCGGCGACGCCAACGACGTCACAGTTCTTGTGGACGGTCAGTATCCGCGCCGGTTCGCCAACCTCAACCGCGTCACGATCGCGACGAACATCGCGATCGCCCGTCGGCTGCCGCGCCTCGTCGAGCGATGCGCGGTGAGCCGTCGGGTCGCGATCGACCAACTCAAGTTGGCGTGCGGAGCACCGATCAATATCGTTGCCAACCCGTTCTTCGGTCCATACGGACATGTCCGTGCGGTTGCCCTCTGGGCAGGCGACGCTGACGAAGGACTGCCGCCACTGCCGAACATTGGTGTCCTGGAGTGGGATGCCACGGTCGTGGTCTCCGCGTCCGCGTCTGCGCGCTCGATGTTGCTCGACGACCAACAGGTGGAACGACTCATGCTGCCGGAGATGTTGTCGCACTTCGATCGTTTCGAGGACCGCTCCGAGTTCCTGGCCCTCCTCAGCTTCGACAACCCGATCGATGAATGGATCGGTTGCGCCACAAGGACCTTCGGTGATGGTGCTGTGCACCGGCTTCACCTCGCTGCGCGTGCTACTGGTGCGGGAATCGGCCGCAACGTTCGTGCCGTCGTGTGCGACATTTCTGATGTCGAAGCGCCGGTGCCCCCCGACATGTACTCCAGTGCATTGCGGAATGTGCCGGTACTGCCCGGCCACGCCTTGGCTCTCATCGACCTGAATGGACTGGTCATTCATGATTGGGTTGCCAACGACCATGACCGGATCGCAGGATGGGCCCACCATCGACCCCTGTTGCACCCAGAGGACCAGGCCGCCATCGTCTCCGCGGGTCTCGAAATGCTCGCCGGCACTTCGACTACCGCGAGCGTGCGTGCCCGGATCCGATTCGATCCTGACGACGACTGGATCCAACTGGAATCGCACTGGACCCGAATTGTCACCGGCGATCAGCCCCAGGTGCTCGCGGACATCGCGATCGTTCCGCCGATGCCAGCATCTGTAGTCGACAAATGTGCTCGGTGCCAAGGGATTTCCGATGAAGCCGCCTAGCGCTGGTGAGCTACTTATGCACAAGAGCTGCCGACCCGCAGTGGCGGCATCCGAAGCGCGCGTATCAGCCGGACTGGACGAGAACTGTTCAACAAGAACAGATTCGGAGAACATCGATGAAGGAGGCTGTCGTGAAGAATAACGTCTACCGACTAGAGGACCACTCTCCGGCGGTCATCGATGGTATGCCGCTGGACCCGACCTACGCCGCTGGAGCAGCGCTGCGGGCCGCAGAGTCTGCCCTGGACCACTATCGAACTCGGCCATACGATCCCGCAGGATGGAACAACCAGACGTCGGCTGCGGCGGCCATGGAACGCATCACCTCGTTCGATGCTCGACTGCTGCTGCAGCCCGAGTGCCGGAACGCGATGAGTGATGAGGAATTCGAGCTCTATCGTGCCGGCTCGGAGAAGCAGTGGCGGCTGCAGGAGCTGATCGCGCACTGGGCGGCCGCCGAGGCCAACCGGGACAGGGATCCGCAGCTGGCTGATCGGCGTTCTGCCCTGGTCGGTGGAGCGGGGATCGACCTGGACCGTGCCCGAGCCTGCGCTGCCGAGCATGGGGAATCTGGTTGGCCGCCGCCGGTGTGGACACGGATGGAACAGCTCGCTGTGGACTATGTCGAGATCACAGCCCTACTGGGCTGGGATCCATGGCAGTGAATCCTGAATGACGTCGAGCAACCCTCTCGCCCGGTCGATGTGGACAAATGCGCAACAATGGCCCCGCGTGGGGTGTTGAAGAATCATGCGACCGCAATGTTTGACACCATTGCCCACCTGGGAACATCAAATTCCTATACTCGCCACTATTTCTGTTTACTCGATGTCAGAGTTTGTAGTCCGTCACCCAGGAAAACCTTGCGCAACTATGTGACATCGGTTACATTAAATGTATGCCTCTCTTTTGAGAGATTCCCGGCACCCGCTATGCGGAACCGGATGACAAGCTGGACTCCCCACATACCTCGACCGATCGGTTGAGCGTAGGCACTTTCAGGCCCTGGGACAGCCCGGCATGGCCTTGCGATTCTGGCGACTTCCGAATGCGTCCTGACACGTATTCCGGTGAGGGTCCGTCGGATCGGAAGGGAGTGGGTGCGATGAAAATCCTCGATCACGCCTGTCGGCGTTCGCATCGGTCTTCTGAGCGTGGAGCGATCCTGATATGGGATGAGGCCCTCGATGAACGATTCGAGCGGCTCTACGACAAGATGCTGGACAACGAGCTACGGCTGAAGCGCCGCGTTCGGCAGCGCCGGATGCTCGACGCAGAATAGCGAAGCTCTGGTCACTGCGAATGCACAAATTTGCAGTTCGAACGCCTAATCATCCGCTACTCGATTGCATCCCGTTGCGATCTGATCGAAGCGACCGCTGTCATTCATCGTTAATTGCAGTCCCGACAACGCTGACCGGTTCAGTGCAGGCAATTCGAATCGCGAAACTTCGGGGCTAGCTGAGTCATGCCGAATCCAGAATCTCCGTGTCTTCATACGTCGCGGATGAAGCTGGCTATTCGGCGTTGGGATTGGAGGTTTTCCGTGGCAGAAAATCCGTGTGATCACTGTGGTCGTATGTGCCGCGATCGATTGCTGAATATTCGTCAGATAAGCGAGCGGACAGGACATTCTCCGGACCGGATCAGGCACTTACGGATACTGGGGCATTCACTGTATTCGCAGGCGTGGAAGAACAGTGATGCCGCGAATTCCCCGCTGCTGCTGGAGGCGTCGGTGGTCGATGAATGGGTGCGAGCGCGCAAAGAATCCCAGGGGAACCGGTGATGACCGGCGCTGGCAGGAGCCGGCGAATCGGTGAGAGCCGCCGAGGTCGGGCACCGGGCTACCGTGCCGGGCTGGTGGTGATCACGGCCTGCGCGACCGCAATGACCGCGACCGCTGTCTCGGGCACCGCAGTAGCGGACGAATCCCCGTCAGCATCGAGCTGCCCGGCGGTGACGGGTGTGTTCCTGCCCGGGACCTGGGAAACACATGCGGGCGCTGACGAAACCCAGGCTGTGGGCTTGTTCGCACCGGTGGCGACGGCGTTGGCACAGCAGTTCGGCTCCCAGTTCCAATATCGGTTCCCCGCGTACGCCGCCGAGGCGTTCGACGGCATGGCCTACAGCGACAGCAAGGCCACCGGCGTCGCGGCCGTCCGGCGGGTCGTCGGCGATATCGCAGGTGCCTGTCCTGCAACGAAATTCGTCCTGGCCGGCTACAGCCAGGGCGCCGACGCGATGGGCGATGTCGGCGCCTCGATCGGATGCAACGGGGATCCCCTCACTGCGGATCGAGTACTCGGGGTAGGACTTGTCGCTGATCCGAAGCAGGGCACCTCCGGCGGCAAGCTGATCGGACCCTCGGTAGACGGTCAGGGCATCGCCGGCACCCGCGCGAGCGGATTCTGTGCCTTGTCGGCGGTGACCGCGGAAATCTGTGCCACTAAGGACAAATACTGCGCCACGAACTCAAGTGAAGACCCGATCACCGCAGGCATCGGGCGTGCGCTGACCCAGTCTGGCGACTCGACGGCCACCGGCAGCGACAGCGGTACGAGCCAGAAAGACGATCTGGGGCACGCACTCTCGACTGATCTGTCGGCGGACAAGATCGCGGATCTGCCCGCGACCCTCACCCATCTGGGCAGCCAGGCGACCGCCGGCACGGACTCGTCCGCACTGAGCGCCACTGCCTCCGATGCTGCGAAAACCCTTCAGCCCCTGGTCGATCTGAGTACCTGGGTCGCCAATACCCCCGACGCGCAGAAGAAGCTATCGGACGCGTCGGACGGTTCCGCGGACAAACTCGCCGGGTCCGTTCTCGACGGGGTACGACGTTCCGACGTCAGCACCGCATTGGATGCGCTGTCGGATCTCAGCACACAGAGCCCGAAGACCAACGACAAGACCGACCGAGCACAGGATGCTCAAACGGCCGCGAATGCCGTAGCGCCCCTGACGGATTCGCTGTCCTCCTCCACCTCCGATCTGGCCTCGCAGGCCGCGCAGGTCCTGGCGGTGCTCAAGCCCACGGTCATTGTCAACCAGCTGGTGAACGTCGTCGAAAACGGATTGTCGTTCGCGCAGAACGTCCCCACCCTGGCAGACACGCTGGGACAGATGATCGGACTGCTCGGGAACCCGGCAATGGACACCGCCGGCAAGGTGAACGGACTGCACGAGATGTTCGGGCAGCTGAACAATCTGTTCCAGCCGCTGGCGAAGATGGCCGCCGGAGTCGACCTGCACACCGCGTCCCGGCTGATCGCGATGATCCCGGATCCGAGCGGCACCGCTCAAATCGTCTCGGCGATAGTGGGTGTACTGGCCAACCTCGACGTGGCGAAACTGGCAGGGCAGGTCGGTCAGCTGCAGGACAAGGTGTGGGCGCTGGCCCAAACCATCAGCAGCGGAGGCGATCTGCTCGCCGTCGGCGCCCGCCTACTCGACTTCGTCCCCACCGCACTCGGATTCGCCACGCTGGCACTGAACACCCTCACCGGACAGTCGAGTTCCTCAGAGGGAACGCAGAGCACGACCGATCTGAGCGGATTGTCGAAATCGCTCACCACCAAGACCGATGCAGCCGGCGGCGACGGCGTCGACGCGCTCTCGAAGCTGCTGTCCGAGGGTGCGGACGCGGTGTCGTTCCTGACCTCGGGTGTGCACGAAAGCTACGACCACTACGTCGTGGATTCCGATGGTCGTACCGCGGTGCAGTGGCTGAGCGACTGGTTCAGCAACCGTATCCGCCATGTCGTCGGAGTGGTGTGATGGGCGCGCTGGCCGTGGTGCTCGTACCGGTCGCCGCCCTCGCGATCGCAGGCGCCGCGTTGCTGCTCGGGTCCGGGGACCGCACACCGATCCAGCAGGGCTGTCTGCCCGATGTGCCACGCACGCAACCACATACGGGTAATCAGGTCGTCGTGCCGCTGCCGGCGGGAAGCTACACCGTGTCCTCACCTTTCGGGCCCCGCGACGGTGGGACGCACCTGGGCGTGGATCTGGCCTCCGCGGCGGGCACCGCGATCCTGGCGGCCACCGACGGCACGGTGGCTGCGGCCGGCCCAGCGGAGGGGTTCGGGAACTGGATCATCATCGACACCCAGATCGACGGCAGCCTGCTCTCGACCGTGTACGGGCACATGTTCGACGACGGCGTGAACGTCACTGTCGGACAACAAGTCCAGGTCGGACAGCGCATCGGCGCGGTGGGAAGCAACGGCGAGGCCACCGGCCCGCATGTGCACTTCGAGGTGGTGCCGGGTGGACGGCTGCAGGGCGGTCATCAGATTGACCCCGTGCCGTGGCTGGCGCAACACGGCGCCGCAATCGACATCACTGATGCGGTGGCGCAGCAAATCGCGACTACGACAACCGCCGATGCGACGAGCACTGCGAAGACGACGGGCGGCGCGAAGACATCACGAGCGAGATTCGGTGTCGCACAAGAGGCCGGTTTCTCCGCGGGATGTATGCCGGTCGTCGCGAGCGGCAGCGGTGGCGGCCCGGATCTGAGGGCCGGCTCTGTCCCTGCGGCATTCGAACCGTGGATCCGCCGGGCGGCCACCACCTGCGCGGAAGTGACCGGACCTTTGATGGCCGGGCAGGAGGAACAGGAATCGGGGTTCAACACCGACGCGGTATCGCCGGACGGTGCCCGGGGGCCGGCACAGTTCATGCCCGGGACATGGGCGACATACGGCATCGATGTGGAAGGCAAGGGGTATGCCGACGTCACCTCGATTCCCGATGCGGTGATGTCGCAGGCACGCTACGACTGCGACCTGGCCCAAAGCGCGAAAAATGGTCTGGCGCAAGGAACGTTGCACGGTGACCTGACCGAGTTGTGGCTGAGCATGTACAACTGCGGCCCCGCCGGCACCTTCGCGGCCGGGGGAGTCTGTCAGAACTCCCAAACCCTGAACTACGTGAAAGCCATCCCCGCTTTGGCCACCAAGTACGCCGCGGCACTGGGTGGCTCGTCATGACCGCCGAGCCGCAACCGGGCACTCGCGATATCTGCTGGACGAGCATGCGATCGCCCATGGCCTGCGAGCGCTTCGTCCACACACTGCTGCGCGAACTCGCAGCCGACAGCGAAACCGACACGCCAGCACAGGAACTGGGAAAGGAGGCCCGTGATGGACAACGACATCGAAAGTGGCACCGACACCGCTGAACGTGACGACTACACCGCTGAGCAACCGGTAGATCTGCGCAGGCAGCGACTGCGGATCGGCAGCGACGACGGCAGCCGCGGAATCAGCGAGGACACAGATCCCTCGGCGGGCACCGAACCCGGCGACGACGACCCAGTCGGGGTGATGCAGGACGAACGCGACCCGTACGGGGTCGGTGAGCAGAATTTGGCCGGACCCGGGGAGCCCTCGGCGGACGAGGTCGCAGCGGTCCGTGAGGCTCGACTGGCGATGCTGCTCAAGCCCGCAGCAGGAGTACACACCGACCCAGCTCGCTGGGGCTGGCGGGGGCGAGCCAACGCGTTCGGACTCCGTATGCGGCCTCGCCGGCGCGGGGACGAGGTGGCATATCGGCAGGCAGTGGAACGTATCCGCCAGCCGCTGCCCGGCACCCCGGTAGTCGTGGTCGCGAATCCGAAGGGCGGCAGCGGCAAAACTCCCGCGGCGGTGTTGCTGTCTGCGCTGTTCGGCCGCCATCGCGGTGGCCGCGTGGTGGCCTGGGATGCTCACGAAGCGTGCGGGAGTCTCGCCGCGCGGACGGCCTGCTGCCCGAGCGAGCACACCGTGTGGGATGTGCTCGGCTATGCCCGAGAACTGTGCACCGCCAACGCTGACGCGTCCGGGCTGGCACGGTTCCTGCAACGGCAGCCCACTCTGGACGAGATCTTGGCCTCGGACCAAACACCCGGCGGCAGTGTGTGTATCGGGCGTGAGGAGTGCGCGGCGATCCTGGCGGTCTTGCGGCGCCATCGTGAAGTCGTGATCGTCGATACCGGCAGCAACGACCGGGCAGAGGGATTCCGGTGGGCGGTCGCCAACGCCACCCAGCTGGTGGTGCCGATCATCGGTCGCCGGGACGTGATCGTGTCAGCGCTGCGGCTACTGGACGGCATCGCCGAAGACGGTCATGAAGACCTGGCCGCACGCGCGGTGATCGCCCTGTGCGGCGGCGGCTCCCAGCAGGCCGAGATCACGGACACCTTGGCGTCCGCGGGGATTACGCGCGTCGTGCCGGTGCCATTCGACCCGGTATTGGCCGGCGGCGAACGCATCGTCGTCAGTCGCCTGGGCCGGCAGTCGGTGCGCGCCTGGACCGAAGTCGCGGCCACGGTGGCCGACAGTGTCGCGGAAACCCTTGCCGCCCGGCACCTTCCGATGCAGTCGCGGTTCGTCCCCGATACCCGATGGACCGCGAGTGCGGATGAGGCGACTCATCAGCGGCTGCTGGCGTACGCGCTGCGCGAAGGGCAGCTCTCGCGTAGTCGAACAGTCCGCACTCCCGCCTCCTGCGCCCCGGTCGAGGACCTCGACCCGGGCTGGTGAGAACCGCTCCGAACACAAAGAGGTGAACGGCTATGGAAATGAAACACATTGCCCTGCTCGGGTTCCGGGCATGCCAAGGCGTCGGATCGGCCCTCGCGGGCGCGGTGGTCGTCGTATGCGCCGCACCCTCGGCGTCCGCGCAGATCACGAATCCGCTGGGTGGCATCAAGCCGGATTTCGGGCTCTTCGATGGCGCGCTGGATTCCTCGTGGAAACGGATCGTGGCGTTCCTGTGGGCGCTGGTGGTGATCGGCGCCTCGGTACGGGTGATCGTCGGGGCGTTCAAGGTCAAGCGCGCCAAGTCCCGCGGCTACGCCAACGATCTCGCCGAAGGCAGCGAGGAACTGCAAGATGCGCTGGTCTCCCTCGGCCTGGTCGGGCTCGCATCCCCGCTCGTAGCCACCGTCCTGTTCGTCGTCGGCGGATGAACCGCCCGCCGGTGAGGAGGCCACTATGAAATACACCCACCGCACACGATTCGGCGAGCTCACGCCCGAATCGGCGGCGAGCGCCCCGGCAACCGCCGCGACCAACACCGAGACGGATCGACCTCGAATGCCGTTGCGCCGATGGTTGATCGCAGCGTTGATCATCGTGTCGACCGCTGCGGCAGGGCTTTTGGCCGTCGGCTCCTGCGGGTCGAAGTCCTCCGGCGGCCACAATCCGATCAGCACGGTGCGGGTCGCGCATGGGCCGACAGCGACCACCAGCGGGGTCCCGGTCGGCTACGCGCGCGATCGCGCGGGCGCGGAAACGGCGGCGGTCAACACCGTGCAGGCATTGACCCAGGCCGGTCAAGGGCGCATCCCGATGTCCGCGGTCGAGCACGCCGTCATCGCACGCGATCCCGGGCCCGGACTGCGGCGTTCGCTGGGCATCGGTACCGGCCGCGCTCCCGGACGTGACGTGGTCAACCTCGTTCCGGCGGCCGTGTCGATGCTGGAATTCTCCCCTGCGGCCGCACGGGTGAGCGTGTGGACGGTCGCGGTATCACGGTCATCGATCAGCGACGGCGACCCGGCCTCGGTGATCACCGCCTGGGCGACCCACAGTGTGTCGCTGGTGTGGGAGGGCGGGGACTGGAAAGCCAAGGAGCTGACCTCCCAGACCGGCCCGACACCCGAGCAGAGCGTGGCTCCTGGCGCGCAGTCCCCGCTGGCCGGGGCGCTCGAGTCCGGTTACTACAGCTTCTACGTGAATTAGGGGGTGGACAGGTCATGCGTCTACGGCAAATCGTCACCGTAATCGTCACCGCGACAGCAATATTCACCGCCTGCCTCCACTCGGTGGGGATCGCCGCCGCGGACCCGGACACCACGACACCAGCCTCGGCGGGCTCGCTGCCGGACGGGTTCCCCGCGGATCTGCGCCAATTCATCGCCAACACCGACGAATTCAAGGCGGCGTGGTACTCCGGGGCCTGCGCCGACCGCGGCGGTGACGTCGGCGCCTACGTGAACGCGGTCATGCCGGCCGAAGACCGGCTGATGTATTGGACCGCCGATGACAAGCAGAAAGCACAACTCCTCGGAGGCGCTCTGCAGGCCACCGGCCAAACGAGCCAAGTCCAAACGATCATCACCCAGCACACCGAACCTCCGAAAATCATGCTGCCGAAGGTCTTTCCGGCCGGAGACCCCGATTACCGGATGCCCGCACCCACATGCGCAGACGACCTGAAGCGCTGGACCGGCCGGGCGGCGGGGAACGCATGGGGCTTCGACTGGGCCACCCATCCCGACGACCAATCGATGAGTGCTATTCGCACCCAGTTGGGTGATCAGAAGGTTCCCGACCAGGTATGGACCGATCCCTGCCGCGTCGGGTTCGCCTATTGCACACACGCGTACTTCGTCGACTGCGCCAACTCCGATCCCGCCACCGGCGACCAGACCCAATGCCTGCTCTGGAATCGTGCGGTCGGCAAGCTCTTCGGTGGCACTGCCCACTGGCTCGAGAAGAACACCAGCCTGTCCGACACGATCGAGACGACGCTGGCTTCGGTGGTCGGAGAGCAATTCGCCAGCGGCGTGGCGATCGTGTCGGCCTTCGGATGGCTGTGGAAAGCCGCAGCGGCAACACTGCGATTCGTCGACAACCCCCAAAGCGTCATCGACGACTGGGCCAACTCCTCCAAAGACAGTGCCGTGCAATTGAGTTCACGGGTCCTGGACGGGCTGGCCAGCGTCGGCAAGTTCGATCCGAACGCAGACTGGTTCCTGCACTGGTACGCCCTGAGCACCGGCATCGGGGTGATCGTCATGGGCGCGATGACCCTGCTGGCGCTGTGGCGAGCTGCCGCGAAAGGCGAAACCCTCAAGTCCATCAGTGGTGACCTGTTCGGCTACATGCCCGCCGGGGTGCTGCTGATGCTGTTCGCCCCGATGTTCGCGACCCTGCTGGTCAGCCTCGCGAACGATGCTTCCGACGCGATCACCCACGCCTCGGGCCCGGACATGGGACAGATGATCACCAATCTGCAGACCTTCACCGGAGAACTCACCGCCAAAGATCTGGTCGGGGGAGCGCTGGTCGGACTGTTGCTGTTCCTGCTGCTGATCGCCGGCGCACTGGCGGTGTTCTTCGGACTGCTCATGCATCAGGTCGCTCTGCCGATGCTGGCAGTAGCGTCCGGGATCGGGTTCGGCATGTGGGTGCACCCGCAGTGGCGCAAGAAAGCGCTGCGGCCGGTGTTGCTGTTCATCGCCATCGTGTTCTCCAAACCCCTGCTCTTCCTGCTGCTGGCCACGATGACCGGACTGCTGAACTCTGCGTTGACCGAGGGCGGAGCCGATCAACAAAAGCTCGGCACCCTCGGGCAGCTGTGCCTGGTGGTTGTCGCCTTTCTCGTGGTCGGTCTGGCACCGTGGACGCTGCTGCGGTACGCGCCACTGCTGCCTTCGCGTTCGGACGCAGCCGGATTCGGGCAATCGGGCTCCCTCATGGCCGGCGCGGTCGGCGGCGCCGGCACCGCGATGTGGTGGACCGGCCGCCGCAGCTCCGGAAGCGGCGGAGCCGGTGGACAACAAGCAGGCTCCGGAGGTGGGCAACGAGCCGGTGGTGCTGGCCAGCGTGCAAGCGATGGACGCGATAACTCGAGCGGAGACAATTCGACCAGGTCGCGTAGCAGTGGGGAGTCCTCGTCTGGATCGCCGACCGCGGCGCGATTCTCCGGAACCTTGAGCGCGAACGCCCGGGCGAAGACTGGCCGGGGGAGGTCGGCAGCACGCACTTCGATCGGCGCGGTGGGCTCGGTCGGCCGTGCTCTGGGCAAGGCGGCGATGGTCGCGACACCCATTGCGGCGCAAGCGGCTTCGGGGGCGTTGAACAAGGCCCGCAGCACCGCCGAATCCGCACCCGGTGAGGCCGAGCAAGGGGGCGGCGAATGAGCACCGGTATGCGCACCAGCATCCTCGGAGGGGAGATCGCCCGCCGCAGCTGGCTGGGCCTGTCACGACCGGTCCTGACCGCGTGGGCGCTCAGTATCGTTGCGGCACTGGCGATCTACATCCTCGGCGGCGGACAGGCATGGGCCATCGCTGCCGCCCTGGGGTGGCTGGTTGCCGTGTTCGCGGCGACGATGGAATGGCGCGACAAACCCTCCTGGGCCTCGCGGCGCGCCCACGATCTGCGGACGTGGACCCGGCGTCGCCGCGGCGAGCATGTCTACCGCAATCCCGGTGACCCCGCCCGCGGAGACGCGGCCCGCGATCCGGGCTGGGAATTCCCACCGCCGCTGGGCAATACCGCACCGTTGCCGGTCGCCGGCACCGGCCTGGACGACATGTTCATCGTGCGGACCGCCAATCCCGGTGAGCGCCCGTACTATTCGGTGATCATCGCGGTCGACGGTATCGCCGACGGGCTGCGCGGTGACGCCGCCTATGCCGCGATGTCGACGGCGTTCGGGACGTTCCTGTCGCAGATGGCCCGCACCAGCTCCTACGTACGTGGCCTGCAATTGCTGCATCGCAGCGTCCCGCACGACATGACGCGCCACACCCGCTGGGCGCACGCCCGCGTGGCACGGCTGCGTGACGGGCGGCTATTGCCAGCGGTGCAGTCCTACGGCACCCTCATCGACACCCTCACCCCGCTCGCCGAAGAACATCGCTCCTTGCTCGTGCTGCGGTTTCCCCAGACCGAGGCATTCATGGCCGAGACCGCCCGGCTCGCGCGCACCAAGAACGCCCCGATCGGCGGTGGCATCGCCCAAGTCGTCCGCGACGAAACCGAACGTGCCACACGACTATTGGCGATGGCGGGCATGGGCCGGGTCGATGTGCTCGGCGAACGGCGGGCATGTGCGGTCATCCGGGCACTGCTCGATCCCGGCTACAAGATCGACCGACACCGCGACGCCGGCTGGGCGAGCTGCTGGCCCAGCTACGTCGGCGGCCGCGACTGCGTCGCGATCGGCCCGCACGGG
This sequence comes from Nocardia sp. NBC_01327, assembly GCF_035958815.1. NCBI lineage: Bacteria > Bacillati > Actinomycetota > Actinomycetes > Mycobacteriales > Nocardiaceae > Nocardia > Nocardia sp. NBC_01327. The sequence goes on from NZ_CP108383.1 coordinate 4,704,379, forward strand.
CAGTGGCGCACCCGGGTCGGGCACATCCGCCCGCGGGCGATCGAACCCGTTGCGCTGGGACCGTTGTGGCTGGCGCCGTTGCTGACCGGTGTCGAGGCCGATCCCGGCGACGACGACATCGCCCCGATGCCCACCATCCGCACCCTGAGCGTCCGTGTGGATTTCGTGCCCGCCCATCGTGCCCGCGCCGCCGCCAAGGGCGATGTCACCGCCGACCAGGCCCGCAAAGCGAAGGAACAGGAGAAAGGCAAACTCGACGACGGCTCCACCGAAGTCCTCGCCGACGCCTCCGAACGCCGCCGCCAAGACCTCATGCCCGGCACCGGACACCACGGCGCCATCTACACCGCCAGCATCGCCGTCACCGGCCGCGACACCGACGACCTCGACCGCGCCTGCCTGCGCGTCACCGAAGCCGCGAACGAATCAGCAATCACCGAAATCGACTGGTGCGTCGGCGATCACGACGTCGCCGTCTTCACCACCCTGCCCTTGGCCCGGGGACTCGCGGCCACCCCGCACACCCGGTAAGGAGGAGGTGCCCTATGCCGCGACACCCTCGAGTCGCCACCCGCAAGGTATCGACGAACGACGACCCCACCGCGGTGAACGGACTCACCGAAAGCGCCCAGCAGCAATCGTCGATGACGCGACGGCGAGGACCGCGGCGCGCACGATGGCTGGACCGCTATGGCTGGTACGAGCCACGCAGCGAGGGCGCCTGGACCACCACCCGCCAGGCCGAGGCATGGAATCTGGCCACCAGCCGCCGCCGCGTCCGCCAAGACGGCGTGCTGGCCGGACTCAACACCATCTCCCAGGAACTCGAGATCGTCGACGCCTTCGCCGCCTACGGCGACGAAACCTCCGGCATCAACGTGTGCGTCATCGGCGATATCGGCCGCGGCAAATCCTCCTGGATCAAAACCGTTTGCGTACTACGCCAACTCGTCGCCGGCCGCCAAGTCGTAGTTCTAGACAAGAAACCCCAAGCCGGACGCGGCGAATACACCCCGCTGGCCGAAGCACTCGGGGCAGAAAGCATCCGATTCAAGGTCGGCGGTGCCGGTGCCCGGCTGAATCTCCTCGATCCGGCCATCAGCGCGGGTGGCGAACACCGCGGCGGCCTCGACGGTGTTGTGCCCGCCGGCCAGGAAGCGCTGGTACTGGCTGTGCTCACCGACGCCATGGGCCGCCCACTCGACGAGAAAGAGAAAGCCGCCGTCGGCTCGGGACTGGGACTGGTCAACGCCGACGCCCGCGCCCAAGGACGCGACCCGATCATTCGAGAACTCGCGATGCGGCTGCTGGACCCGCACCGAGGCGACGGGCACGAACTCGGCGGCCGCTGGAGCGAACGCGCCCTGGAATGGGGCCTGGAACCGGGTCTGGCCCTGCTGCGCTTGGCCGACCGCGACCTGCGCGGCCTGGTCGACGCCCCCACCAGCCCCGCGGTACGCGACGCCCTAGATACGCACCCGCTGGTCCATATGGACCTGTCCGCGCTGCCCACCGAAGGACCGGCATTGCGGGTGGTGATGACCACCGCGAACACCTGGCTGGCCAACAAGCTCGCCGCCCGCTCGGCCGCGCACGAGCAAACCATCCTCGTCGTCGAGGAAGGCTGGCACGTCGCGGTCGGCTCCACCGGAGAAGTCTTCCGGTCGAACCTGAAACTCTCACGCGGGCTCGCACTTTCGACCGTCTCGGCATTCCACCACCCCGCCGATACACCCGCCGATTCCCCGGCGCGCTCACTGATGGCCGAAGCCTCGATCGTCGTATTGTTCGGCCAGGCCCGCGCCGACGACGCCGCCGAAACCGCACGCCTGTACCGGCTGCCGGCCGGAACCGAGGAGACATTGATGCGGCTCGGGCGCGGGCAGGCACTGGTCAAGATCGGTTCACGAGATCCGATCCTGGTCACGCACATCCGGTCTCCGTTCGAGACAGCGCTCACCGACACCGACGCCGCGATCACCGGCCACATGAGTGGGTTCACTCCAACTGAGGCTTTCCAGAATCTGACGCGAGGCGGTGAGCAGCAGTGATTAGTCTATGTGCGGTCGTGGGTTCCCTGGTCTGGCTCGGTCGTGGTGTGGTCGAGGGCGCTGCGGTATCGCAGGGCTGCTTCGATGCCAATGCCGAAGAAGTCGCAGAGACGGCGGACGTCGCCGCCGGTGGCGTAGATCTCCTGGAGGATTCGGTCGTCGCGCAGGGATTTCGCGTCGATATTCAGTGTCTGCCAAGGGAATTGCTTGCTGACCGGTGTGGTCCGGGCGTGGGTTTTGTGGTTGACGAACAGATGTGGGTTTGCCGTCTGTGGCCACTTGTGTGCTCGGTGGTCGAGGTAGGCGGTCAGACGGGTCCTGACCGGGGTGGCGAGCGGGATGCCGCGCTGGCCGAGTCGGAGACGACCGTCGACGATGTCGGTCAGCAGGATTGTCTGCAGTTGCCGACCGTTGAGCGCGTGAAATGCCACCAGGGCGACCGCGAGTGCGGCCGCGGGGTTCGAGGAGTTGAGCGCTTCGCGGATCTTTTGGGTGTCCAGCGGCAGCGGGATGTTGGTGTTGGCTTTGGTGGCCGGCATTCCGCGCATCGGGTTGGTGAACACGCGGCGGTGGGCCTTGAGGACGGTGAAAAGCGAGCTGAGGCCGCGTTCGGCGAAGATCCGTTTCGTTCCGGTGGCGGGCAGAGCGTTGATCACGTCCTGGCGCGTGATTTCACTGAAGGATGTGTGGCCCTGCCGAATCCAGATGTGCCAGATCGGTGCCATGCCGGCGATTTGGGTATAGATCGTATCCGGCTGCCGTGGGCGGCTTCGGGGGGCTGTGGGGCTGCCGTGCAGCACGATGTCGAACCAGAACTGGAGCTGGCTGCTCATCGTGGCGGGCAGGTCGACAGTGTGCTGAGCGAAGTAGCGCTCGACGGCCAGACTTCGGTCGTCCTCGAGAAGGTCCATGGCTGCAAGGATTTCCAGCGTCGAGATCACGGTCGCGCCGTAGCGGACCGCGGCGAGAACATCGCTACTGCGGATCTTGGCGCCCGGTGTGTCGTAAAGGGCGTCAAGGATTCTCAGGGTTCGGGCGACACCGTTGATCAGACGTTTGGACCAGCCGTGCTTGCGGGCGTGCTCACGCAGGGTCTGGTCGCAGTGCCGCAGCAACGGCGACTGCTGGATCTGGATCCGCCTTTTGATCACTCCGTAGCCATAGGGCATTTGGAACAGCGCCAGTTGCTGGTGGGCGGTGTAGGACAGCGGTTTGGACGAGGTCTCGAGGCTGCGCAGATGCCGCTCACGGGCGAGGCGTCGTCGGTGGGCAACGGTTGTGTCGTATTGCATGTTGGCCAGGAACAGTTGCTGCCCATGCTGATTCGCCTCGCGCAGGTTGAGCGCACGGCAGGGTTCTTGGACGTGGCGGGCGTTCTCCCAGCACAGGCGGCAGGCTCCCGCGCCGTTGACGGGGGTCGTGCGTGCGCAGAACGCGCAGGTGCCGACCGGGTAGTGGCCGCGCCACCAGCGGCAGATCCAGCACCGATAGTGGCGGCGGTAGACGCCCCAGGCCAGGCACTCGTGGCAGGACCCCACGTGCAGCGGCGCGCCGGGGTGGCAGCGCTCGCAGCGGCCTTGGCTGAAGTAGTCCGAACTCGATCCGCAGGTCCGGCACGGCGGGGGCGTGAACGGCCCGCCGGGCAGGCATGCGTAGCAGAAGTCGACGCGCGGGTTGGTCCAGGCCACCCGATTGACCCGGCACGCAACGCATTTGGGTGGTGGCGCGCTCACAGTGGTGGTTCGGAGCGCCGGTTGCCCAGTCGTGGCGTGATGATCTGTGGCGTAACGGATGCCGAGGCAGCCTGCTGCTGGTCGGGTCGTCGCTGGTGGACCTTGTGGGGTTCACGGATCAGCAGGTCCGACGGCTCGCAGTTCAGGATGGAGCAGATTACGTCGAGCTCGTCGAGGCGGACGATGTTGGGGGTGCCGGTCCACAGCTGGGACATCTTGCCCGCGCTGATCTCCACGCCGGACTCGGCGAGCAGGCGCCGCATCTCGGTCGACTTCCAGATACCGCGCTCAGCGGCCTTCATCCGCAGGTTCCACTGCACGGGATCACATCTCCTCGAAACGGGCTTCCAGCCGCTGGTTGGCTACGGTCCACGCCTGTTCGATGTGCTGGCTGTGGACGTGGATGTAGCGGGTCGTAGTCGAGAGCCACTCGTGTCCGAGCAGCTCCTGCAGCGCCACGACGTCCATGCCTTCGGCGTAGAGCGACGAGGCGCAGTAGTGGCGCAGCACGTGTGGAGTCAGCCGCCCGGCCCAGCCGGGCAGCCACGTATCTGCTGCTGCGGCAAGGCTTTTGCGCAGCGGGTCAGTGGTAATGCGCAGGCATCGGCCGAAGTCCCGGTCACGCCGTTCGCTGGGCAACAAGGGTGCGTCGGGGTTGGACCAGTCACTGCCGAACTGGTGGCGCACGTCGCCGAGCCACCAGTCGATCAGCCGGTCCGCGCCGTTGATCGCGGGCACCAGGCGCGGTTTGGGACCGCGGCCGCGGCTGCCCTTGCCGTGGCGCACATGCAGTTTCCCGAACGCACCGAGGTCCGGACGCCAGTCCCTGATGTCGAGCATGACCGACTCGTTGATCCGCAAGCCCAGCCGGCGCCACAACGAGGCTGCGAAGTAATCCCGCGCTGCGGGAAGGTATTTGCGGGCTTGGGTGATCGACGAGCGCCACTGCCCGAACAGCAGCTCCATCTCCGCATTCGACGGTGGCACGCGAACGTCGGCGTACACGGGACTGCGTGGCCGGTTGTACTCGTCGATCGGCTGCTCGACGACGCAGCCGGTCAGGGCATGGACATCGCCCTGGTAGCGGCGGATCACGAAATCGTAGAAGCAGGCCAACTGTCCGGCCTTGCTCGCGCGGGTGCTGTGAGCCAGGCCCGCGAGTCGCTGCTGAGCGAGGAAACGATCCCCATCATCGCAAGTGGCCGTCCAGAGTGGGCCATCCAGGGACCGGGCGAACTCGACGATCACGGCCCGGGCGCTGCCGATGTGACTGTCGGAGAGATTCGCGGCCGCCATAGCGATCGCGTACTGGTCGACGACTTCTTGCTCGAAATCCTCGACATCGTGCTGCGTCCGCAGCGCACGCGCGGACGAAAGATTGCGAACTACAGCCAAGTTCATCGACCACTCGCTTCACCGAGGGTGCCAGTACGTCGATTCTACCGACTGAACGTCACTCCCAATGAAGGAATTTCAAAACCCGCAGCCCACATGAGCCACCCCCAGCGAGCTGGGCAGATGCTTCAGCTCCTACAAGTGGCCACGAATGAACTCGCTGCCCTGCAGACAGTTTCCGACACCCTGTCGCTGCGCGACCTTGCCCGCACGAACGTCCACGACGATGAGCCGGAAGACGAACCGCAATGAATGGGGGACGGATCCCGCACCCCGTGCGGCGCGAGCCTATCCTCCCGGCGGGGATGACCCTGGCTGGGTACCTTCTCGCCGCCGTCATGGTGGGGGTGTTCGGTGGTGGCGCGGTCTCCGGCGCAATCGCAGGTCATGGATTCGGAATCGTTGCACCAGAACAGATGTCGGCGACCTTGGTCCGACTGGTGACGCGACCTGCCGATCCGGCCGCCGCGTGGCCCAGCGACCCGCGCCCGGGGTCTGCCTGGCTGACCTGGCTGTGCATCGGCCTGGTCGCCGGACTGTGGTGTACGGCGATTGCCATGGCGGGCAGCGAAATCGACGCCCGCCTGCACCGTCGCCATCGCGACGGGCTCGCCGGCACCGCCGACCTGAACCATCTCGCACTCGACGAGCACTCCGCCGCGCAGAAGGCCGCCTACGAGTATCCCCGGTTGGCAAGGCAGCGGCCGACCCGTCGAAAGATTCGCCTGCCCAGGCGGACACGGTGAAAAGGCTTGTACGGCCAGGGAAACCGAACCCGCCGCCATTGGCGGTGGATGTCGGTGCTCTGATCGAGCAGCCGCGCCGGCACGTGTGGTTGCAGCACCGCGACGGAGTGATCGTGCACGGCCCCACCGGCGCGGGCAAGACCTGGCGGGTCGCCTGGCAGCGCGTCATCGACGCACCCGGTTTCGTTCTGGCCACCACCACCAAAGCCGACCTGGTCGCCGCCACGCTCCTGGACCGAGCCGCTCGCGGCGCGGTGGCGGTGTTCGATCCCGAGCATCTGACTGGGTGGCCCGACGGCATCGCCTGGTCCATCCTGACCGGCTGCACCGACCCGGACACCGCGATCCGCCGTGCAGATGCTCTCGCGCGCGCCATGCCCTTGGAAGGCACACGCAATGGTGCCTACTTCGAGCAGAAGGCTGCCACCATGCTGCGGTGCTGCCTGCACGCCGCGGCGCTGCGCGGGCTCTCGATTCGCGAAGTCCGCGTGTGGGTTTCAGCACGCACCAACCACACCCCCGTCGACATCCTCGCCGACACCCTGCCCGATTGGGCCAGCGAACTCGACCAAATCCTGTCCTCGGCAAGTGAATCGAGCGACGACGTCCTCGCTGCCGCCTCCCGGCTGCTCGAGCCCTTAGCGTCCCCGACCCTCCTAGCGGCGGTCGACGTACCGGCCGAACAGTCCTTCGACGTCGGCGAATTCGTGCTCTCGGGAGCGAACACCCTGTACCTCGTCTCCCGAGGCACCACGCGGTCGATGGCACCGTTCGTCGCGGCCCTCGCCGCTGAAGTGCACTACGTCGCTGACCGAGCTTCGCAGCTGTTGCCCGGCAAGCGGCTAGATCCGCCCGTGCGGCTGGTGCTGGACGAAATGAACAACGTCGCACCGATTCCCGACCTGCCGCAGATCATGACCGACTCCGGCGGCAAAGGCATCACAGTGTGGGCCTTCGCCCACAACCAAGACCAGAACGAACTGCGATGGGGCGCCGAAGGCGGCAAAGTCCTCGCCCAATCCGCACCCGCCATGCTGATCCTGCCCGGCCTACGCGGCGTCGAGGAACTTTCCGCGCTCTCGCGGCTGATCGGGGAACGCCGCCGCTGGGAAGCGAGCCTGCACGAAGGCTCGCGCAGTTACGCCCTGCACGACGACACCGTGCTGCGCACCGACGAAATCCGCGAACTGGGCACCGACCACGGCTTGCTGATCTACCGCAACGCCCCCGCCATGCTGCTACGCCTACCCAGCGTCTGGGAACGCCGCACGTGGCGGGAAGCCGTGACCGCCTCCACCCGCGCCTTCGACGACATCGTCGCCGGGCGCCGCCCACCCCCAGGGGATCACCAAATCAGCCCACCGCGCGAGAAGGAAGGAGGGGACTGTGATGAATAGTCCACTGACACAACCAGGCCCGCAGCCGAGCAATCCGGCACCATCGACGCTGCAGCCGTGTCGCTATTGCTGGCGTGAGATCGATCAGCGCGATGCCGCCCGGCTGTGGGCCGAACTTCTGGACTGGGTGGACTGGTTGCGCCAGCGCTACCAACTCGGCTCCCGCGTACCGGCCTGCTGGTACCGCCACGAGGTCGTCGTCGAAGAACTCACCGCCCTGATGGCGGCTCACACTGCCGCCTACTGGTGTGGCCCCGACAGCATCGAGTTGCCGCGCGAGGACATGACCGCCTGGCACACCCAGTGGCTGTGGCCGGCGATCGAACGCCTCACACGTATCAGCGACTTCTCCGCCTGCCGCCCCCACCACTGCCGCTACCAGAATCATCCACAGCCTCTACACGCGGGAGTCGACGAGTACCTCGCCGCCGAAATCGGCACTCACGCAACGCCACTCAGCATGGTTCCGGGTACGGAGGGGTAGGGGATGTACGCGATCGACGATCAGATCATCGACCGGGCCCGCGTCGGCGACGACTACTTGCAGCCCTTGCTGGCGGCGGTGCACTGCAGCCCCCACCACCGTCCCCGATGTTTGTGCAGCGCAAGCGAAACCGGTGGGGTCGATATGTACGTCGCCCGCATCAGTGGCCGATACGTGCTCAAACGCATGCCTGGCACCGGACCACATCATGCCTCCGTATGCGCGTCCTACACCCAGCCGATGGAATTGACCGGCTTAGCGCCTCTGCTCGGCACCGCGATTCGTGAACAACCCAGCACTGGACTCACACGCCTCGCGCTCGGATTCCCTATGGCCCGCAGCACAGGTCGCGCCGCGGCCCAGGCCGACACCGGTGGTATCGAGGCGCCGGGCGAGGTGGACGTCTCCAAGCTGTCGTTGCGTGCATTGCTTCACTTTCTCTGGGACGAAGCCGAATTCGTTCGCTGGGTGCCGGCGATGTCGGGCAGGCGCAGCTGGCCCGCGATCCGCCGATACGTACTCATGGCAGCGGAAACGAAAACGACCAAAACCCGGGATCTATCCGAACTGCTCTGGGTACCCGAACCGTTCACCGTCGCCGCGAAAGCCGACATCGCTGCCCGCCGCACCGCCGCGTTCGCCCGGCTGGTCGGTACCGGCAAGCACCGCAAGCTCATGCTCGCCCTCGGCGAAGTCAAGGACATCGCCCCTGCCCGTTTCGGACGGCACAAGCTGCTGATCAAACACGCCCCCGACTGTCCGTTCATGATCGAGCCCGACACTTTCACCCACCTGCGCCACGCCTTCGCTACCGAACTCGCACTGCGCCAGGCCCTTCCGGACTCCAAGCTGATCGTGCTGCTCACCTTCGGCGTCACAGCGGCCGGCGTGGCGGTCGCGGACCGCATCGCCCTGATGAACGTGAGCACTGACTGGATCCCGTTCGAATCGGTCTTCGAGCACACCATGATCACCGGACTGATCGGCCACGGCCGCCGATTCACCAAATCCCTGCGCTACAACCAGCCCGCCACCAGCCCGCTCGCCTCGCTGGTACTCACCGACACCGACCCACCCACCGCCTGCTTCCTCGTCACAGCCACTACTACAGGACCACCTCCGCAACCGGATCCGAATCTTCCTCTGAGGCAATGGATCTGGAACACCTCCGTTAACGCCATGCCCAGCATTCCACCGACCACGCGACACACCAGCAGAACTGACCTTGACCGGGCTCCGAGCCCACGCCACAACGCCGAGGAGGCACCCCACTCGACACCCACCAAGGAGGCACCGTCATGGCCGACACACCGCACACACCCGACGGACGATTCAATGAAGAACAGCTGCGCAACGACTTCCGCTTCTACCACTACATGATCGGGTCGCTGAACTGGGCGATTGTCTCCGAAACCGAACTGCAGCAGATCACCGAGCAGATCGACGCCATCACCGACCGTTGGCGCGCCGCCCCAGCCCCCTGGAACAACCACTGGGACCACCTAGCCACTGCAGCGCAACGCTGGGAGCAGAACCCAGAAAGCATGCAACAGATGCTCGACCAGATCGCGGGGGACTATACACGCACCGGCACCACCGATCTGGCCAATCCTATCCAAGTCCGAAACTTGCTGATGGCAGGCGAACTGGCCGAATCGCGACGTACCGACATGGGCATCGGCAGCGACTCGGGCTCCCCAGACCATATCGATTTCGTCTACGGATATCTGACGAGCTATCGCGCCGCCGGTCACACGAGCTGGGCGTCGCTGCCGAGCTGGTCGGCTGCGCGCCGATGGCTTATCGACCGGGCAGCAGCGACGGCCCCCGAGAGCCGGGTGGACATCACCATCACCGGACCCGACCCGCACAGTGGCGCCGCAGCACGACCTCTTATGACCGGGACCGACCTGACGGCAGGGGAGCTCGGTGACCAGCTACGCCATCTCGACCAATTGCTCGGTACCGCAGCGATTCCCGTCGACCCGTCCGCACAGTCCTGGCTCGACGACGTGCGCTACGACGTGCTGTGTGACGCGTATCGAAACACCCTGATCGACCATGCCAACCCGTGGGCGGTAGGCCGCCGATTCGAGCATCACCTACGCGCGGATGACCTCTACACCGACATTGTCGACTTCACCGATCGAGCCGGGCTCTCTCGGACCGACCGTGGACCGGACATCGATGAGGAGCAGCCGGACACCGTCGGATCACGCCTGGACGAGATCCGGCAAGGCGTTCGACAGAGCGACATCGATTGGATGACCCCGCCGCGAACCAGCACCTGGCTCGACGAAGCCGCCGACCAAGCCCAACAGCGCGTGGACGAGTTCACCCGAGGGGCCGGCAGATACAGGTACGGCAACCTCACACGCGCCGGCCACCTCATTCAGATCGGATTCGACGAGCACCAGTGGTACGCCCAGCGCATCCACACCGGCGAGGACGGCCGAACCACCGTCTACGACACCCCACCATCCCTCTATCGCTCCTGCGACGAATTAATAGCCGCAGCAGCCACATTCGAGGCCACACCAGGCCAACAACCAGCGCCGTACGTCTCGCTCCCAGACAGTGTGGTCCGGGAGATGCGGGCCTTCGAGCGCGACCTGAGCTCACTCGAACACGACGTCGCCACCGTGCGGGGGCTCCGTGATGCCCTGCGCACCGGCAGGCCGCATACCCTCCACCGCAACCAGCCGTCCACCGCACCTACGCCGCGACGAACCGGCAGCGCGATTAGTCGCGACGCCAACCGGATCACCCTGACTCAGACCCCCGGCAGCGAACGGCCCACGCCACCAGTACAACCGGCGAAACAAGCTCGGGCTAAACGCCGACAGCCGCCGAAATCAGGCGGCCGACCACGCCGACGACGGCTTTGATCACGGGAGCGCCGCCATGAGCACCTCGATCCCGTCCTCGGGCAACCCCACCGAAGCTGATGCCATCCGCACGATCCGCACCCTGGTCGCAGCCCAGGACCTCCGTGCCGCGAAAGCGCAACTGCGCCAACTGCAAGCCGGCACCGATGATGCGACGTGGGCGATGATCGTCGAGATCGCCAACACCCTGCGATTCAAGACCCCCACCGTCGCGGTCACGAAACTGCGCAACCTCTGGCGCCACAACGAACAATTCCGGCCCCTCATCGAAGCGTGCGTGCCGAAATCCGGAGAACGCCAGTACATTCCCGAACCACCGCCCGCCAGGGCCGACAACGGACCGATCGTCCCACGAGCGAGCAAAGTCAGCCGGGACATCGACCCGGACAAACGCATTGCACCGAACAAGAGAAGCCGCACCTCCAACACGAAGATCATCGACGACTACGAGAAGGCCCTGACCCGAGATGAACGCGACGACCCAGGCGTGGCACGCGCGGAACTGATCGTTGACCGGCACGACTACGACGTCGACGCCCTGATCCACGTGTCCACCACGCTGTGTGTGTCCTGTCGGCTGGAACGCGCTGCCATCGACCGGCACACCGAACGCGCCCAGGCCGGACGAGGCGACGACGGCCTGTGCGGCGAATGCCGCAGCCTCGGCCGCTCCGGGCTGCCCGAACTTCCACCAGGACATACCCTCACCGATCAGTTGCACGGGCGCCTCGAATACCTGGCCGAACACTTCCCTACGGACGGACGTGGCATCTTCCGGCAGGAGTGGCGCTACGCCGACCGACATGCAAAGCCCATCATCAGCGCCTGGGTACAAAGCCACACCGACCCTGACCCGGCGCCAACACCCGCCCCGGCAGTTTCCGGCAGCTTCAACGACTGGTGCGACCATTGCGGCGAATTTCGCTACATGGCCGATCGCTACAACAGACTGTGTTTCGACTGCGACCCGCGCTCCAAGCAGTCAGGCTTCCAAGCTGGGGACATCGAAGCCCGGCACAGCCGCTACGCAAAGGAGATCAGCGGCGCAAGGCAAGAGTCCGGAGCGCGACGCTCGTCGGACGCAGCGCAAAATAGACCAGCCGCCGAAGAATCCCGCACGCAGGGACAAGCGTCGTCTTCAGCCGAACCCAACGGCGTAGCAGCAAAGCCGGATGCCGGCGTTCCGTCGCCCGATCGCCGGAAGAAGCTGGTCGAGAGCGCCCGCGAAAAGGCCAGAGCTACTGCGCAAGAGCGGCGACGGGCGATATCTCGTCTGCCAAAGGCAGCAGCTGTGCGGACGCGTCGTCAGCGCTAGAACGCGATCCCACGGCGTGCCGTGCGCATCCGCTGCGGTAACCGTCCATTTCGTCGTCGAAGATTTGCACGCGGACCCAGCAAATTGACGCAGTACGGCGAGTGGCCCCGTCTCGGCGGCGCCGGTTCTCTCTCGCGCGGAGCGGGCAACCTCGGGATGTAGACCGAGTCAGGCGGAAGAAGGGGTGTCACCGGTGCAGACGGCGATCCGATCCGCCCCGGCACTGACCAGACGCGTTGGAACACCTCCGACTCGCAACCGTCCAGATTCGGGTACAGCAGCCGCCATCAGGGCACTAGCGACACGCTCGGGAATCGTTCACACTCACGAAGGGCGCGTGTGGTCACACCTGTCGACGTCACCGTACGACGACTACCCGGATGCGGCGGTCTCCACTGACCACCATGTGCTGGCTAGCTGGTAGGTGCCTGCTGCTCGGCACGACGATCACATCTACGTCGGGCCCGCCTGCAGCACGGGTTAATGCCGCTATGGTCTGCTCGTCGTCGGAAGTAGCCAAATAGGTTCCACCCCAAAGATATCCTTGCTCCTCGGCCCAGATGCGGATCACCATTCCGATAGACTCCGGGTCTACACCGGCCGGAATCCGCTCGCGGTTCATGTAGCCCAGCGCCTTCTGCTGAGCTGGTGGACAGGGCTTGCGCTGCGGCAACATAGCTAGTGACCTCCAAGCCATTGAGCGGGAGTGAACGAATTCCATGGCAGATCAAGGCAGGTGAAGCTCGGCCGCTGCGAGGATCCTGCAGTCGCGGGTGTGCCCGTCGTGCAGTTCTTGCAACTGTTGCGCGCGACGTGCGGTCATGCCTTGGGGTTCGGCCTGGCACAGGTACTCGGCCATCTCGCCGTCGGCGTGCACGAAGAGATTGGCGGGGGTCGGCGGTGAGCGGTGCGTTTGCTCGGACATGGCCTGCTCCTGAGCGGGTTAGGAACTGAGTTGGGTGGCCGCCATCTGCAGTGCGGTCACCACCGCGACGAGAGGCTGCCGGGCGGGGCCGTCCGGGGTGTACAGCCAGCTACGCAGGCTGATGCCGGGGTGGGGAGCGCGAGCGGTATCGGTGCGAGGATCGCCACGACCGGCAGCCGCAGTATGGACAGCAACAATCTGCGGGAGCTGAATGACTCCGGCATGCCTTCGGTCAGGAACACCCACCGCTCGCCGACCGCGAACACGGGCACTGTTCCGGCCGCCAGCAGTCGGTAGGCGGCCACGGCGAGCGGGCGCGGTGCGACCACCCCTGCCATATCAGGGCCGGTCGCGGCGACGATGCGACCATGGTCGGGATGCCGGAACGCATTCAGCGCGAACAACTCCCGGTATGTCTGACACCGTTGCTCGATCATCCCATCGGCGTCACGCGCGTCGTAGACAGCGTCAATCAGAGAAGACATCGGCAGCCCCTTCAACTCGCCGAGGCAACGACGGCCCAGCTCGTGGTCGGCCGAGTACCGGCGGCCGGGCTCACCGCGCGAGCATGGTGACCAGTGCGCGGTGCGATGCGTTCTTCTTGCTCGATGCGGGCAGTGATGCGCTGCACCGACCAGCACTCCCTATCGCGCTCTCTGCGGGGGTGAGCGGGTTCCCCGGGTGCGGTGTGCCACATCTGGAGCAGCCACATCACCGCGCTACCCACGCCGATGCCGACCAAGAACAACACGAATGCAGACATTGGTAAGACCCTCCTCATATAGCGAAAAGCGTTATAAGACAACAAAATCGCTGTGCGGAATACCTCCCATAGGGGCATAGCGCACAGGTTCCGTCACGCTTGGGGTTCATCGGCTACAACCTGAGCCCGGCAGAAACGCCGATCGGCTTTTGGTCCCCTCGCGTGGCCAGCGTCCGAGCGGCTTGAGCGACCAAACATCCACGTCGCGCCGCGCCGCATCCATCCACCCCGTCAGATGCACTATGTGAGGTACCAGCAGACACGTGATTCCTGACGGCGCGAAGGTGACCAGCAGCCGGGCGAACTCAGTGTCGGTGTCGGTTACCCGGACGCCGCGCAGATCGAATGCGAGATGAGCTGCGAGCCTGCGGATCTCGTTCACGTGCTCGCTGGTGTGGGCACCGGAGCGGTCGCACCGGAGGAAGCCGTACGCCAAGGGGGCTCGGACTCCGCCGGTCGTCACAGCGCGACCTCGCACACTTGTGCAGCGGCGCGTCGGGCGAGAATGTCGAGGAGACATGTATGGGGCACCGCCATTCCGGACATGTGCCCGCAGACGGTGATCACAGTGTGGGCTTCGGATCGGCGGCATTCCTGCACTAGATCGAGAAATGCAGGTGGGACAGTCGTCGAGTGTGGTGCCGGTTCCAAGAAGACGGCAGCCAACTGGCATCCCAGCTGGAAGGCGGCAGTCACCAGTCTTTGCTCGCCAAGGATCAGGGCAACGCTATCGAGTAGATCGACTCGCAGGTATCCGTACGCGAGCGGCAGGGGATCGAGGGCGCGGTCGTTGGCACGAGCAGCTTGAATCGCGTCCTCGGGCGAGTGGCTCCTGCCGTCGGGCGGGACACCACTGGTTCGAAGCGATTCGCTGGTCAGCCGCGTGGCTATGGTTGGTGCAGCCATTTCTGATCAACTCCCTTGCAAGGCAACCTATCTCGGCTAATACGCCATCTCGGTTGAGCTCGGGCGGTCTGTTGGTAATCGTGAAAATTTGGCCCGGCTCAGCTATTTGGCAGGCAATGTAATCTGCGCCACAATCGTGTCTACAGATTAGTATGTAAATTTACATCCAGCAATACATAGCCTGATTGGCCACGGTCCGCGCGCTATGGTGCTGACGACTGCCGTAAACATGGAGGACAGAGTGACTGAGACGGGTAGGCGATCTGATCCCAACGCGCTTCGGTTCCTGATCGGCCGGGAACTCAAGGACGCTCGCGAAAGTGCTCGGATGTCGCAAAAACAGGCCGGCGAGAAGATCGACTGCACCGCAACGAAGATCAACTACTTGGAGACCGGCAAATCGACGCAGCAGCCGACCGAGGTGGCCGTCCTGTTGGAGGCATTCGGGGCCGATCGCACGCACATAGAACGGGTCTCCGCCCTGGCCGGACAGGCGGACCAAGCCACGTGGTGGGCGCCTTTCGGTCCAGTTTTTCCGAACTGGTTCAAGACTTTCGTCGGCCTCGAAGGGCTAGCCGAGAGTCAGGACTGCTACACCTCCCTACATCTCCCGGGGCAGATGCAAACGCCTGAATACGCAGCCGCTCTGCTGGAGGGCCACTTGCGAGTCGCGCCTGCAGACGCACCGCAGGTGGTCCGTGGGCGAATGGCCCGTCACCGCCTCACCGGCGAACATCCGCTGCGTATGCGGGTCGTGATGGAGGAGTACGTCCTCGATCGAATTGCAGGCGGCCCGCAGGTCATGAAGCCGCAGTTCGAGCACTTGCTGGAGCTGGCTGTGCTCCCGAATGTAGAGCTCCACGTCATGCCCGTCGATGTAGCCGTACATGATGGCCTTGACGGTGACTTCATCGTTCTGAACTTCGAGTCTGCCCGAAGTATCGGATACATCGAATACCCCGCTGGCGCTCTATATGTCCAGGAGGAGGACCAGGTCGAGCTGTATAAAATGGCCATTGACCGGATGTGCGCCGCCGCGCTGTCCGAGTCCGACTCGGTTGATGCGATCGAGAGTCGGCTGGTAGCACTGGAGCATAGGAGCAACCGATGAGCACCGTAGACCGCCTGGCATGGCGGACCTCCAGTTACAGCGGCAACGGTGAAGGCTGCGTCGATGTTGCCCCGACTCCGTCGACGGTGTTCGTCAGGCATGCCAAACACCATGGCCAGGGCACCATCGCGTTCACGGCTGAACAGTGGTCAGACTTTGTTCAGGAGGTCTTGGCGGGTCGTCCCAGCCGTAGTGGTGCCGTTGGCGTTACGTGCGATACTCCTGACACGGTCGTCTCATCCGGTGATGTTCGTTTGCGGTTCAACGAGATTGAGTGGTCGGCGTTCGTAGCGGGGGCGACCGACGGCGAATTCGACTTCCAGTAACTCCTGGCGACATCTCATCTAGGTTCCTCAGAAGTCTTGGCGGAGTCTCAAATGATTGGCGGTGATTTGGCGGATCCGCCAACATTCTGAGACTCAGCGGTGCGCGTGAGGTGAGTTCGGTCGTCCGGCCGCCGAACCTTGGGGTGCAAGAGTCGGGACGAGTACGCGTATAGCACCGTCGATGTGTTCCACGGCAGATCCACTGTCGGCGACGGCAACCAGAGACACGCGGTCGGCGAGCGCGAACGTACCACCGTTGCGGTGTCGTCGCCGGAACTTCTTCCACTTCTTCCATACCGCGGGCAGCGAGCTCATGACCGCGTTCACGGACTCGGCCCAGCCCTCTTGTTCCAGGGTGTTCGACAGCACGGTAATGATGTCGTCAGGGACGCCAGCGGTGGGCTTGTGGGCGTCCAACCTCAACTCCTGGCGAGTGTAGAAGTCGTTCAGTGCTTCGCTCCAATCCGCGATGACGATTCGCGCAGCATTCTCGGCAGGCACGTCATGCAGGATGGTGAGGCGGTCGACGAGATATGCGCCGAGGGCGTCTGATTCGGCGGCTACCGATGCTTTGACCGCGTGCATGCCCGCGCGTGTGCGCGCGTAGTGGTGGAAGGACGCGGGATCGGTGAGGATGTCGGCAACCATGAGCAGGTCGGTGAGTGAGACGACCCACGTCGGCCGGTTGACGGAGCCCGATACCGCTAGTCCGCCGAATGCGAACGGATCGATGCGCTCGAACGTCACGATGACGGCGGTGCCACCAGCGATCCTAATCGGGAGTAGCTCGACCGGCCGTCCGTTCGCTGTGCGGCGGAACGAACGACCAGCCTCGTCCAGGATGTAGTTCAGGGCGCGATCGGTTTGGTCGAGTGCCTTGCCGAGGATCTCCTTGATTTTCTTGTCTACTCGGTCGGGGGCGCCTCGCCGTCCTGGATCGGTCAGTGCAATCGCTTTAGCTTCGACGGCAAGTGGCCACTCGGAGACGACGAGGGCGTCGATCTCGCCGTGCTGGCCGGAAGCGGGATCGTAGTGCTGCGTCGCGTGGACGCTGTCGATACCAAACACCCGCTCTAGTGCGCCGTTGACCAAGCGTTCGTGCGCGTCCTGGCGGTGCTTGTGGTATTTCTGCGGGTCGAAGCCATCGCGTTTGGGTTCCACCGCGAGGCGCTGGTGGATGGCGGCCGATAACGACCACAGGTCCGGAACGAAGTACGTCCCGTCATCGAGCTTGATACACGGGTGCGTGCGTGCCCGGTTCGGTTGACTAAGTGCCCGAAACTCTGGTTGACAGCCGTAGGTCGCAGAGAAGAACTCCAGCATTGCGGTGACCTGCTCGATCGGAATGCCTGTGCTGGTCGCGACAGCATCTGGTGTCCACAGGGTGATGGCGTTCAGTGCGTCGAGCATCGCCATGGTGGATGCAGGGTCTGGGTTATCGCTGTCCAGTTCGATGGCCAACGCGTCGCGCGCGGCCGGAAATGCCTGGTTCAACGCCCGCGCGTGCACTCTGGTCGACCGGACCACATCTGCGGGATCGAAACCGAGTGCGCGGATGTAATAGTCGCGGTGGCGCCCGAAAACCTCGGTGTCGACATGTTCGAGATGCGTGGGGTAGCCGGGCATCCTGTCGCACTGATACTCCAGCCGCAACTGCTGAAGAAGCATCTCCCGATCCGGGCCATTGATGTCGGCTTTCGCAGTGAACTCGACGACCATGCGACCTTGGTCTGCGGCGAAGATGTCGCTGATCAGTGCTGCCACCTGCTGCGTTATATCCTGCGGGGTGTCGGCGTCCCCGTCGGCGGGTAGCGAAAGCGCGACGCCAACAAGGTATTCGACCTTCGCTGCCCATGTCGATGTCAGCTCGACATCGGCCAGACTCTCGGTGCCGGTGATTCCGAGGGTCATCGCCGGAACCACCACGGAGTTGATCAGCTGGGTGAGGTCTCGACCTACCATCAGCTCGCGGAGTTCCTCGACTAGCGTGGGCAGCTTGTCCGCCTTTGCCCGGAGCCGCTCCAGCTGCTCCCTAATGAGAGTGTCACGCTCGGGTCCCGGCGAAAGTAACCTCCGTACCGTGCCGGCGTCGGCAGCCTCCGTCGATTCAATGAGGCTCTCGAAGTCGATCATGCGGTCTTGCGGGAACCCACCAAACCTCGTCACAGCGCCGATCCTAAAGGTTGGCCAGACATGTCGGGGGCAGTCGGATGATCCACCTCAGCAGCAGGAGCTATAGCCACAGGTTCGTCCGGCACGGTGAGCGTCGTGGCATTAAGCGAGGGATGTGTCGCTCATCTGCGAAGTGTCCAATTCGCATCGTCGGGTGTGTCGGTCACGGCGATACCAGCAGCGGCCAGGCGGTCTCGCACTTCGTCGGCGGTGAGCCAGTCCTTGGCTGCGCGGGCGGCGTCACGTTGCTCAAGTTGGGCCGCTACCAGCACATCGAGTGCATGACCGGTGACGTCGACCATGCCGGTGTCGCGACGGTTCCAATGCGGGTCCAAGGGGTCTACCCCGAGAATGTCGAGCATCCTGCGCACCTGAGCGGCGATGTCGGTGGCTGCGGCCGTGTCCTTGCTGTCGAGCGCCTTGTTGCCTGAGGTTACGAGGTTGTGGATCTCGGCCAAGGCCTTGGGTATTGAGAGATCGTCGTCCAGCGCAACGGCGAACGCGCCGGTCCATTCACCCAGTGGCACCGCTCCTGCGATGTCACGGACCTTGTGCACGAAGGCTTCCAGCCGTCGGTAGGCGGTGGCGGCATCGTCGAGTGCTTGCTCGGAGTACTCCAGCATGGAGCGGTAATGCGCGCTGCCGAGGTAGTAGCGAAGTTCCACTGCGCGTACTCGGGTGAGCATGTTGGGTACCGAGAGGACGTTGCCCAGTGATTTCGACATCTTTTCCCCGCCCAGGCTTACCCACCCGTTGTGGAGCCAGTAGCGGGCGAAACCGTCACCGGCGGCTCGAGATTGGGCGATCTCGTTTTCGTGGTGGGGGAATATCAGATCGATTCCGCCGCAGTGGATGTCGAATTCGGCACCGAGGTAGGTGGTGGCCATCGCGGAGCATTCCACATGCCAGCCGGGTCGTCCCGGTCCCCAGGGTGACGGCCATGTCGGCTCACCGGGTTTCGCTGCCTTCCAGAGCGTGAAGTCGCGTGGATCGTGTTTGCCCATACCGGCGCTCTCGCCTTGCTGCACGTCGTCGAGCTTGTGCCCGGACAGCAAGCCGTAATCGGCGTAGCTGCGAACGTCGAAATACACGTTGCCGCAAGCGGAGTAGGCGTGGCCGGCATCGATGAGTCGCGCCATCAGCTCGATCATCTGGGTGATGTGCTCGGTCGCGCGGGGCTGCGCGGACGGTGGCAGTACGCCGAGTTCGTCATAGGCGCGGTCGAAGGCGCGTTCGTAGGTGGTGGCCCATTCCCACCAGGGGCGTCCGGCGTCGGCGGCTTTGTCCAAAATTTTGTCGTTGACGTCGGTGACGTTGCGTACGAAGGCAACCTCGTAGTTGTTGGCCTGCAACCACCGTCGCAGCACATCGAAGGCGACTCCGCAGCGCACATGCCCGATATGCGGTTCGCCCTGCACGGTGGCGCCGCAGAGATACACCGACGCACGGCCAGGGATGAGCGGGGTGAAATCGCGCAGGGTCCGCGTCACGGTGTCGAACAGGCGCAGCGTCATGGCCGAGGATGTTACCGGTGCCATCACCGGTCCGTCGCTGCCATCGGTGAATGCCGAATCGTGTTCTCGGGTGCGGAAACCCGGCCGTCGTCATGGTCGCCCGCCCACCATCGGCGGCCTTCCGGTGGGAGCGTGTCGAGTGGGTCGTAGAACTCGTGCAGACGGGTCAGCGCCTCGGAGTCGTCGACTTCTGCCATGGTGCGATAGTTCTTGGACCAGTAGGAAATTCCCCGTATCCGGTCGTAGTAGCACGGCTGGTGCACCCATCGTTTGCCGACGAAGGGCACGTCACACACGATCCGCGGGGTTGCGAAGCCCGGGAGATAGCCCATGATGTCCAGTTGCAGGGCCTGCGCTTGGGCTACCGAGGTTCGCCAGTGCTCGCTGAACGGGATCATGTCGCACATGTAGATGTAATAGGGCATCACTGCGGCTTGGTCGAGCAACGCGAAGGACAGATCGAGCAGAGCCTGCGCGCTGTCGTTGACCGATCGCAGCAGCACTGCCTGATTGCGAATGTCCCGTAACCCTGCTTCCAGGAGGCGACGGGCTGCGGCACACACGCTCGGGGTGATCTGCTGGGCGGCGTTGGCGTGAGTGTGCAGGGACAGCTGGACTCCGCGAAGGTGCGCGGTGCCGGCCAATCGTGCGATACCCGAGACGAGGTGTTCGTCGGCCCAGTGCTGGGGCAGACCGATCAGCGCCTTGCTCGCAAGGCGAATGTCGCGGATGGAATCGATCTCCAGCAGCTCGTTGACGAATGCTTCGACCCGCGGCCATGGCATATGTTGGCGAGGTCTCCGCCGGAGACCACCACGTCCCGCACGGCCGGCGTCGCTCGCAGATAGGTGAGCATCGCATCGAGTCGCGCTTGTGGTTTGAGCGCGAAACCGGACTTGCTGATCTGCGCGGTGGAAGTGCCGACCAGATCCATCCGCGTGCAGTGTCCGCAGTACTGCGGACAGGTGGATACCACCTCGGCCAGCACCTTGGTCGGATACCGGTGGGTCAAACCCTCGACCGCCCACATATCACGCTCGTGCAGCGAGTCCCGTTCAGCACGAGGATGGGACACGAAATCGGTCTGCCGATCGGAGAATATCGGCAGCATGTAGCGCCGGACCGGATCTCGGCGGAAGGCATCGGTGAGGCTCCCAGGTCCACAGACCGGGGCCTCGGCGGCGATCGTGTTGACCATGTGCGGGGTGATCAACATCGACATGGTCGCGCGCTCGCGTTGATCACGTGCCAGATCAGCGAAGAAGGAGTCGCTGACAAGGTCCGCGGTGACATCGCGGAGTTGACCGAGGTTCTTGAGGCAATGGGCGCGTTGCCACTGCGGCGAATTCCACTCCCGCGCAGTCGTTTTACGCCAGCCAGGAAATCGCCGGTGGTCGGGCTCCTGAGTGATTCGCCGTCGGTAGGAGTAGGGCTGGAGCAGATCGGGAGACATTCGTCCTCGCAGTGCTTTCGCTGGGGTAGGCACGTGTCCGTCGCTGGCGGCGCTTGGCTGCGACCGGTGTCAGCTATCGGTGACCTGGTTGAGCAGCCGGGCAGCTTCGTCGGCGCGTTGATTGATGGTGATTGCGAGAGAGTCGATCTGGTCGGTGAAGAATCCGTCAGCGCCGATCAGTGCGGCTTCGGCCGTTCCCAATCCGCTGAACAGTCGTGAGGCGAAGCGGTGGTTGGCGGTATGTCGGTGTCCGGAAGCGTCGAGAATCTTGTCGATCGACACGGCATGGTCGCGGGGGTGCCAGATGTAGCGCTGGAGGCGGAAGCGCAGTTCGACGGGGCCCAGTTCCCACCATGCGGAACGGATTCCGAGTTCATCGTGGGTGATGCCGGAGTAGTCCTGTGTGTTGCGCAGATGCACGCGTTCATACAGCGCCAGCAGCTCGTGCAGACTTTCGTGGTTGCCCGGCGGTTCACCGTGCTGAGCAACAGTGTCCGCAGCCGGAACCGCTTGTGGCGGTAGCCCTTTGCGGCCTCGATCCAAGGCGTGCAAGATCTGAGGCCGGTAGGCCCACCATTCCGCCATGACCACGTGGGCGAGGTTTTCACGGATGGAGCGCTCGGAACGCAGCGGTGTGTTATCCAGCAACGCGTCCGGGACACCGACGAACAGCGACTGGAATTCGCGGTACGCGAACCGGTGCTGGCCCAGCAGCCGGTACGTGTCGTTGAATTGTGGTCCGTGCTTTGCCCGTTCACGCTCGGCGGTGACCGCGAAATCGCACAGTTCTTGATAGCCCTGAAGGACAACTTCACGCAGACAGTCCGAGTACCACTGCCAGTCGCCGGCCCCAGGTTTTCCTACCCAGTCTTTCATCAGAAGCTCGTCAGGCACTGTGGCGACAGTCTGGGCGAAGCGCTCGACAGCGATCGCGAGGGGAGATGTCGTCACCTGACGATGACGGTCCCACGTTGATTCGATCACACCGCCGTTGCGGGCGACTTTGCGCCACCGTGTGGCTTCCTCCACCGTGACGCGATCGGTGGAGTGGCGCGTGATCGCCTCGTCGAAGAGCCTGATCGACTCGCCGTGCTTCTTCTTCCGCAGCGCCGCTTTGCCCCGTCCGACGAGCAACTGAGCTTTGAAGCTCTCCGGTGTCAGATGACCAGGGGTGTCGTGGAAGACGGTCTGGTAGCCGACGGACAACCGCGTGCGACGCGGTGCCCCGTTCCATTCGTGGTATCGCGTCTGGTCGGGTGCGAGCAATTGGATGGTCGGTGACCAGATGTAGATGTGGTTATTGATGATGTCCGTGGCCGCCTGGTCCGGAGCGGTGGTGACTACCCGAACCGGGAAGGTGTGCTCGGCGATGTCGCGGGCAACGTCGGAATCGGAGTAGATATCCCGATCATGACCTCGGCAGCCGGAGCATTCCGGTGAGTGCAAATCCAGAAGGACCGGCTTGTCTTCGACCTCGGATCGCTTCAATAGCGTGTGAAAATCGTGCTGATTTGCCCATTGAACTATCAATGTACTCATCCATTCGGCGTGAGTCTGTTGCGGACGCTGTCCTGTGGCCGGAGTCGATCGGTCTGATTTCCTTCGAGGGCGATCGATCGCGCGCCTTGTATGCCGTCGCTTGTTGTCATGAGTTGCGTAGCAAGGCAAAGGAATTGGCGAAATTGTCGAGCATCTTGTGGCGATGTCGTTCAACGGTGTTGTGGCGGCTCGTCTCCGCTGCCTTCTCCGGGTCCTGTGGCGGCGGTGGGTTCGTTTCCTGTGCACCGTTCGGGGTGTGCCGCACGGAATCGGGCTATCACGCCGTCGATTTCGGCTTGAGTTCCCGCATTCCCGGGTTGCGTTCGTAGCTCGCTGATGATGTCGGCCAACGTGCCGGGGTCCGCGCGGCTGGCATCGCGCAAGATCGCTTCCACCTCGACGTGCCTGTCCTGCGAGCGTGCTCGGCGGGGAATCAGGCGTCGTCCGTTGTCGTTCACATGCCACCTCCGGATGGGATGTCATCTCCTGCACTGGTTTTCGGGTGAGTTGTTTGGTGTTCACCAACCGTCGCATTCGTACCGGCCCCTGACACCTGCCTGACAGTGCGACAGCCGTCGGATTCTTGGGCTACTCTGACCTGCAGTTTTCGCGTAAGCGCCGGTCTTGCCCATCGCGATGGGTAATCTGAGGGCCGTGCAGGTTCCGGGTGTGCAGGAGTGGGTGCCGTGGAAGCTTCATCGGGGCAGTCGAATACGAGCGCGCAGATGATCCAGCCCCCGACTCCGCAGGCACGGGGCCGGGAGATGGCCGCCGTCGGCAAGAAGCTCTGGACCACCCTGGGGTCGGTCACGCGCGCAGCGACGGAGTTGATGGCCCTGTACCAGGATGTGCCGAGTCTGCAGGCATACCGATACGCCGCCGGCCTGTCGCAGGATCAGGCCGCTGAGAGGTACAACGAGAGTACCGGCAACCAGACCAGCCTCGGGGGCACCTCCATCAACGCCTGGGAAACCTGGGCCCGCGGGCGCGGGCGCGGCTCACCGCCCTCGTTATCGAGCATCTTGATCCTGTGCGCCGCGTACGGCCGGGGCCCCTTCGGCGTGGCCGAAGAGAATATTTCGCCCACCGAGCTCATCGCCGAAGCCTACGAACGCCTACCGATCGAGGACCAACTGTCCCTCAAACAGTTCACCCTCGGCTCCCAACCCGAGTCTGCGTACCGGCCGCCGAGAACAACCCCAACGTCGCATGGCCTGCTCGCAACCCCGTCGGGCAGATCGACCGGTCAGGTAGGCGAGGAGTTCGTGCTGTCAGTGCCGACCGTCGAACATGGCAATCCTGATATCTGTGTCTTCGCCCTGCCCAACCCACGTCCAGGCCAGCTGTTGGATCTGACGTGGGAGACGTTCGGGTACGGGCTGGAGCAGCTTTCGGTCCAGATCAAGAATGTGGGACGACGCCTCGATGTCGATGTGTGCTTCGGTGTGAACGAGGCCGGCCTCGTCATGGCAACCTTCATGGCATCATCGCGGTTCTCGCGCTGCAAGATCGGTTACCTGCGCTGCAACAAGATCCGCGACGGCATCGACCTGGATGACGCCTCCTTCTTCCCCGACGCACCGGCCACCCCCACGATCGTTATCTGCGATTTCGAGGTCAAACACGCCGACGTCGTCGGCTACCTCGCCCATCAGCTGCGTGTGAGATACCCGAACGCCGAACTGTACTTCGCGGTATTCGGGGCAATGACCAAAAGCCGCGGCCTGACAGTGGAAAGCTTCGACGACCTGACCGGCGCGAAAATCATGCGCGCCGCAGGTTTCGAGGCCATCTTCATCGCCGCCACCATGAACCCGCCGGGAATCGAACCCCCTATGGAGCTGCGATGACACAGTCGAAAGGTGACCCTCAATGATCACTGGGGCAACGAACACCGAACTCGCACACCACATCGCCGACCTGGTGCGCCAGATGATCACCGAAATCCGCCCCCGCCTGATCGACGCCGCCCTGACCGGTCACCGGGCGGAGAACGAGAACCTGCGCCACAGCGACAACTTCCTCTCCGACTACGACCTGTGGATGCACCACCGCTACAAAGAGCTACTGGCACAAAAGATCCCCTCATTCGTCTACGCCTCCGAGGAAGCCGACCCCGAGGTCATCGGCCCGGACCCGGACCCCGACCTGTGCGTGCTGGTCGACCCGCTCGACACCAGCGAGCTGGCCGTACGCGGCCTCTACGGATACACCCACGTCCTGATCTACTCACGCGAACTGGCACGGCCCGTGGCTGCGGTGGTCGGCGACATCTTCCACCACATCCAGATCTACCTCGCGGCCATGGACGAAGCAGGAAACGACCGAGCACACATGATCACCGCAGACGGAGCCCGGCACGCTCTCGACCGACCATCGCACGCCTCACTGCCCGACGCATTGGTCACCAACTACCTCATGCGACCTGCGCAACGATTCCAGCCATTGGCCCAACAACAAGAATTTCTGAAAGCGTTGAGCGCCACGGCCGGGAGCGGAAAAGCGAACGGACGCATCGGAGTCGATTTCGGATCGATCGGCTTATGTCACGTAGCGGCCGGATTCTCCGATGCCATGATCGAATTCGCCAAAGGCTTCGCCATCTGGGACCTGTCGCCAGGGCACTACATCCTGCACGCCGCAGGCGGTATCGTGACCGACCTCGACGGCAGAGATATCCCACTGGACTACTGTTTGAACTCGATGTCCGACATCAACAAAGCCATGAACACACGTCAGAAATTCATTGCCGCCGGAAACCGCAACCTGGCTCGCGAAATCCAGTCCACATTGCGTCCGTGAATCACAGTTCCCGGCATAGCCGGACCGCAGCTGCGGAAGGCCGGATCTTCGGTGTCAAGGGGAGTGAGATGGCGGAACTTCGAGTGGCAGTGGTGGGATACGGGCTGGCCGGAGCAGTGTTCCATGCACCACTGATCGCCGCCGAACCACGCACGCGCTTGGACGTGGTAGTCACCTCGTCGGCCGAACGCGCCGAACAGGCACGCCGGGAACATCCAGGGGTACGGGTCCTCGCCTCAGCCGAGCAGCTCTTCGCCGATCCCTCGGGAATCGATCTGGTCGTTATCGCGACACCCAACCGCAGCCACGCCTCGCTCGCACTGGCGGCTATCGAGGCCGGAATCCCGGTCGTGGTGGACAAACCGTTCACCGTCACCTCCGCCGAGGCCGAGCAGGTCATCGCCGCAGCCAACCGGCGTGGGGTGGCGTTGTCGGTGTTCCAGAACCGGCGGTGGGACGGCGACTTCCGCACCGTCCAAACCTTGATCGCGAACGGCCGCTTGGGAAAGGTACGACGGTTCGAGTCGCGGATCGAGCGGTGGCGGCCAGTGGGCAAAGGCGGCTGGCGCGAGCTCGGTGCAGCCGCCGACGGCGCCGGATGCCTCTACGACCTCGGCAGCCACCTCGTCGACCAGGCGCTGACCCTGTTCGGACCGGTCACCGATGTCTACTGCGAACTCGACCGCCGACGTGCAGGAGTGCAGGCCGATGACGACGCGTTCCTTGCCCTCACCCACACCGGAGGTGTCCGGTCTCATTTGTGGATGAGTGCAGTATCAGCACAGATCGGTCCCCGGTTCCGTGTTCTGGGATCCGAAGGCGCTTTTGTCCTACACGGAACTGATCCACAAGAAGCCGCTCTGCGCGCTGGCCGACGCCCCAATGGCGGACATCGCTGGGGTGCGGTCGAACCCGACTGTTGGGGCCGATTGGGGACCGACGGCGATAGCGATCGGATTCCCACCGAGCCTGGCGATTACCCCGCGTTCTATCGCGCGATGGCCGCCGCCCTAGACGATGGCACGCCAGTTCCCGTCGATCCTCACGACGCGCTCGAAACACTCAGGGTTCTGGAGCAGGGATTCAGGGCCGCCGATCGAACCGTAACCGGGCAGTGAAAGCGGCTGACACGCCTCGGTAAGGCATAGCCAGCTGTACCTGCCCGGCTGGCTCTAGTCCGCTCAAGTGCGCGCTCATGCCGAATGCAGTACGTGCCGGGCGCCCCACCGTTGATCGGTGAATCCTGGTGGCACCGCGGGCCGCCCCCATACCGCGCTGACCGAAGCGGCCATCGCGGCGCCTTGGAAGGTCAACCGGCAGCATCCATCTGGCGCGGTGGGATTGCACCACTCACCCCGACAGGTCAGTTTTCGTTGGAACCTGCCACAGACGGCATTCGGTGGCTGGCGTGGATCACCTGTCGCAGTGAGGTTTCGCCGGTTTTCCAACGACCCGCCGGTACCGGAGGACACGCCGTAAGGAGGTTCCAGCAATTCGCTCCGGGGGAATAATTAGCACGATCAGGCGTGGCGGCGTTCATGATCGGCGCGAGCGCGCGCCGGTAGAGTGGCCGACGGTTCCGGGACGGGTGTGGCCGTGTCCGGGGCTTGATCAGGGCGAGAAGTCCCGTCTGCCAGGCACTTCGCGGTGGCCGGTGGGCGGGACTTTTCCCTGGGGCGTCGGTGTGCCGTGACTCTTCGAGGTAAAGGGGCAGGGTGTGGACGAGTCACTCAGCGCGGAGAATCTGCGCGCCCTGCGGGAGTTGCTGGCACAGGTAATTGCCCGCTACGGCAGCCTCGATGCCTTCTTCGCGCAGATCTACCGGCTGCTCGATTACCCCACGACCGAACTACCGGCCCTGCACGCGGATCCGGTCGCCGGTGGGCGGCATCGGCTCCGTGATGCGTGCTGAACCGACAATCACCGGCCCCGCCGATGCCGTGTCCTGGGTGCGAACTATGGTGCGCGACAGGTCATCTCGGCACCGGAACAGGTGAGGGTGCGGGCACCCCGGACCACGGAAGGCGCCAGTTGGAGCACGTTGCGCGGTGGGGTTGGCCGCGCACTACAGCCCCGTGACCGGAGTGCCCACCATTATCGTAGTGAGAACCCTGTAGGGACACGGGAAAACCCGCACGCCCTGTCCGGTACTTCCCCTACCCACCACGGGCCGGGGCGGTGCCCGTTTCGTCTGTTCCGGTGTGGCCGGTCGGCCTAAGATCAGAGATACCGAGAACGCCGGAGGCCGACCGGCCACCAGGAGCGTTCCCTGCCCGAGTCGCTGTTCGGAGTCGATAAGGGGTGTGTGTCGTGCAAGACAGTCATGACTTGTGGGTACTGAGCTCAGCAGGGTCGCCGTTGTGGATGAGCGCCGAACGGATCGGTGAGCAGGTCACCGTCCAGGTCGGTGGGGATGTGGACCTTTTCACCGCGACCGAACTCGATACCGTCCTGGCCCAGGTCCAGACCTGGGTGGTGCCCGGCGGGGGGCTGCGGGTGGACCTGGCCCAGGTGCAGTTCCTGAGCGTGGCCGGGATGAACGCCCTCAATACCGCGTCGGGCCGCTGCCGCGCACACGAGATCGCGTTCTCGGTGATCGGTGCCAGCGCGGACATCAACCGCCACATCGCCCTCGCCGGCCTGCGTCACTGCCTGACCTGACTCGGTCGGAGCATGTCGACCCAACGACGTCGGCGGATCAGGTCGCGGCCGCCGGATTCGTGTCCTGGACCTGCCCCGGCCATGATGACCTCGATCGCGTCGATCTGACCCTGCAGCACCCCGGCCCGCTCTTGCGTGGACCCGCGACCGGCGAGGCGTTGATGGGCAATGCTGAGCGGCCACGCCGATTCGATCGGACCGTTCTGAGCGGGCGCCGAGGTTCTTGTTCGCCCGTTCGGTCGCCTGTCCGGCGGGGTGAGGAATGAGGGTAACCCCGCCGGACAGACACGTACCCGGACTGCAGACCGGGAATGGTTTGCGAGACCGGTAGTAGTTCGACGCAGGGGATGTGGGCGGATGGGATTGCCTGCTTGCCAGAATCTGGCCGCCCGCTCGGAGGTTGCCCCTCAGTCGAGGGATCCCTCCTGGTGCACACCCGGCTCGCTCCTGGCCTCGGCGACGAGGCGGTGTAGTTGTTCGGCCAGGTAATCGGCCTCGGCGGGGGTGAGCAGCAGCAGGGTGTCGTTCCCGTCTTGGAGCTCGATGGCGTAGGAGCCCGGCTCCCCGGCCACGGTGTCGGTCCGGTTCAGGGAGGTCGTGAGCGACTTGAGACCGAAGATGCTCAGCGTGCGGACAGATTTCAGTCCCACATGGATCTGGCCCAGATCTGGATGATCGTCACCTTGGTCGAAATGGTCGGCGCACCAGAGGGGACAGTGTCGTACCGAATCGGCAAGGACATCGCTCATGCCAGCGAGCATAAACGCACCACAGGACCGCCTCCTTCACCGCTTCGTCGAGCTTCTCCGGCATTGCGGATCTACGGTGTCTTCGGCGCCGCCATAGTTCGGCGGGCCGCCACTCTCATGTGTAGATTGCGCGGTCGCAATGTAAGAGCCTTGGCTGGTTGGATCTGTTTTCCCGGGATATGTCGTAGTTCCCAGTGTGCGGTGATCGTAGCTAGGGCAAGAACAGCTTCGGTGAGGGCGAAATTGTCGCCGATACATTTGCGAGCGTACCGCCCGAAAGGAATATATGCTCCGGGCGTGGTGACAGCGCGTTCGGAGCTCCACCGGTCGGGGTCGAAACGCTCGGGAGCGTCATATAGATCTGCGCGATGGTGGATCAGGTACGAACTGTAGACGACTGTGGTTCCGGGTGGGAGTGCATATTCACCGAGTCGGGTGTCGGCCGCGACTGTGCGAGTGAAGAGCCACCCTGCCGGATACAGTCGCAGCGTTTCGGTGATGATGTTTCTGGTCAGCTCGAGCTTGGGCACATCAACGAAATGGGCGGCGCCGCCTGCGAGTACACGGTCGACTTCGATGTGAAGGCGCTCTTCGATGTCGGGGTGCAGAGCCAAGAGGTGCAGTGCCCATCCGAGGACTGCGGCAGTGGTCTCCGAACCTGCCATGAAGAAAGTTACCGCCTGGTCGGAGATTTCGGCATCGTTGAGGCACTTGCCCTCCTCTAGGGCATCCGTTTCTGCTGCGTTGTCGTGGGCGGAAAGCAGGGTTGCCAGTAGATCGTCGTAGTTGTTTTCGGCTGTGCGGCGATCGGTGATGATCGCGGCGAGTGTCGCGCGCAGGCGCGTGTTGGCTTTGCGGTACCGCCGGTTACCGGGTATTGGTAGTCGCCGGAGTGCTGATGGTGTCGCCAGTTGCGAGTAGAGGCCGTTGAAGAGTGTCGTTACGTCACTCATCGCAATGCGCACTGCGGCCGGGGGCAGCGCGTCGGAGAACATCGCCGCCATGATCGTTCTGATCGTGAGTTCCAGCATCTGTGACGGCACGTCGAGGATTTGACCATGTCTCCAGCTGCTGGTCATGGTTTCGATCTCGTCGACGATCGTTGGCGTGAAGGCAGCGATGCGACCTTGGTTGAATCCGGGTTGAATCAGGCGGCGCTGTCGGCGGTGCAGGCTGTGCGGGCAACTGCCGAGCCCTGTCCCGATGACCTTACGGAGGACATCGAATACAGGCCCGCCCTTGTCGAACGTGCGATCGTCATGCAGAACCTGACGGGTCAGCTCAGGGTCACACACGACGACCACATCGAGTGGACCGAGGCTGACCCGAACCAGTTTGTCGTCGGAGGTTGCGAGCGCGGCCACGAACGACCATGGATCGTGAAGCACCGATAGGGTGTGACCGATCAGTGGCATCGCGCCGGGGGCACGGGGAATAGTGTTGGGCTTCTTGGTGATTCCCTCGGAAGTCGAGTTGGATCGTGCGGAGAGAAAGGGTGAGTGCGGCCTCGTGGCCTTGCGTGGAGTACGCGACATGGGAGCTCCTTGCCTGGATTGGATGTTCGAGCTACCGAGGTTCGAGATCGGCATGTTCACGGCGCTGCGGAATCCGGATCAATAGAACTACTGGGCGTAACGGCCGGTGCACAGTCCCCAATCGGCATAACCACGGACGAGATGGCGCAGCCCTTCGGTAAATCGGCCTGTATCGTCGGTTTCGGAGTAGGAAAGATGAAGGGCTCGGCACAATTCCGGTATTTCTTCCTCGATACGGATGAATTCTCGCGCCCAGGCGTTGACGGTATCCACGACGGAGCTCAGCGCTAGATCCCGTGACCACCCGTGTTCGTGTTGCCGAGATATCACCAAGTTGTGTATGTCACCGAACTTCTCTTCCTTTTCGAGGGATTGAATGTCGTTCATCGTGTCGACCATATCGGTGACCAGAATAGTCAGCTGCTGTATGCAAGGCGCACCCAATATTCTGTTCTGAAGCTCGAAATGTCCTGCCCGCTCGATAAAGCAAATACTCGGGCCCATGTATCCGGCGTTGCGGCGGACTGCGAAAAAGTCGGCTCCGACAGCCAGGATGTGGCCGTTTCGGTTGCGTGCTTCCTCGATATGGGACTGTAGGTACGCGCTCCACGCCGTACGGCAACGGTTTATCCAGGCGGGAGACATCCCGCGGACGATCCGCCACCACACGTCAGCCCAAATCATGCTGAGCGGATGCTGCGGCAGTATTGGCCTTTCCATAACGGTCGTGAGCTCTGTAATGAGGTTGTGTACTCCTGCGATTTCGGTGATGGTATCGATCCGATCATCGAGAGCGGTCGCGAATGTAACAGCGTCCAGAATGAGATCCAGATCCGCCGCAGCGGCATCGGGGTGCCAACCGGCAATGAGCAGTGCTAAATCACACGCCTCCCAAGCTTGGGCCGCCGACTCGGTCGCGGCCAGGCCATGTCCGCGTGCCCAAGAGAAATTGTCCCGACGCGCGCGATCAATATCGCGGTGCGTTCTCGATGGAATGGGGATATCGAACTGAATGTCCTGGGGCATTTCCGCGGTCCTTCGTGCAGTCATGGTTCACGGCGCCGACGCCGCGGGGACCGTTCGGGCAGTTGAGTATTTGGAACGATGACGAACAGTGCAGGTGGTGCCGATTGAGCCGCCGAGACGCTGTCGCCCGCGTGTCGGTTCAGAGGGGATGGGCGAGTGTCAGGACGACGGTGCCGTTGGAGCTGGTGACGCCTTGATCGGTGGCGCATTGGACCAAGTCCAGAGCGGGGTAGACCGCTGTCTGGTTGACCGTGTAGCCCAGGAACTGCCCGGCGGTGACGGTGCCGACGGTGGTGGCGATCGTTTGCCCGACCGGGCGTGTGACCGCGATGGTCGCGGTGACGGTGCTGGGCGGTCCGCTGTTCCAGGTGATGGTTGTCGTGCCGGTCGTTACCGGCGGGGTTAGGAGGCAGCCCGCCTGCACCGTGTAGTGGAAGCCGAAGTCCGAACCGGTCACAGCGCCGCCGCCCAGGCAGGAATAAGAGCCGTCGGCGGTGATCAACGTCGGCCCCGCAGTCAGCTTCAGACCGGGGTCGTAGGTTTGATGCCCGGTACCAGAGCAGGAGATCAGGAGCGGATCATCGGCATGGGCAGCCGGCGCCAGCATTGTTATGCCGAGAGTGAGCGCAGCTGCGGCCGTCAGAGCGAACACGCCACGGAACGTGTACATAATATTTTCTCCTCGTAGTCTCAATATTCAATGGTGTAAATAGCATCGATGCTGTTGCGCCGGCGGGGTACGCGGTCAGGTTTGCGGATGGGTGCTCGTCGGAACGGCGGGGTATTACGGCTCGTACGGCTCGAGGAGTAATCGGTCGAGATAGCGGCCCAGCAGTTCACCGCTGAAGTCGGGTTCGGGCACAGGCGCACCGGACAGAAGGGAGTCGACGTGGGCGCGGTCCCACAGATATGTGTTTTGGTACAGCTCGACAGTGCTAGATCCCTGGAATACCGAGCCTTCATACATGCTCAGCAGGGGATAGAGCGGGGCGTGGCGGTCGTGGTGCCAGAGCGCGACCCACTCGCGGAAGGGGATGACGGCTAGTGGGTGACCGAATTGGTCTCTCACTCTGTGGAAGAACTCGTGCAGTGTGAGGTTGCGTGCTGTGGATGGGATGAGGTTGAACTTGAGGCCGAGCGCGCTGGGACGGCGAGAGATGGTGGCCATGGCTCGGGTCATATAGTCGACAGTGGTCAGGCCTTCGCGAAGATTCTGCAGGTCCGGCACGGCGCTCAGGGCCAGGCAGGTTCTGACGAGTCGCCCCCACCACTGGTACTCGGCGCACTGACCGGTGCGGCTGTGGCAGGTGGCGTATCCGAGGCGAAAGATCATCAACGGCAGTCCGCGGGTAGCGGCGAGATCGGCGATCTTCTCCATCACCCACTTGCTGCGGACGTACCCGATGTCGGTCGACACCGCGGACAGGTTCTGGTCGATGTCGTCGTCCTCGTACATGCAGACCTTGCCGGTGAACAGATGCCCCCAGCTGTAGACCGAGATCGTCGATGCCAGAATCAGCGGCTTGGTGTGCTGTTGGGCGGCGAACGCTATGACATTACGCAGGCCCTGCACATTATCGCGTCGCATATGGGAATAGGGTTCGATGAAATTGACCGCGCTGGCGCAGTGATAGATGACATCGACAGTTGCCGCGAGTTCGGTATATCTGTACTCGGGCATTTGCATTAGAGGTTCTGCCAAGTCGGCGGGATAGGCGCTGATGCGTTGGTAATCCGACGGCGGGATTTGCACGTCGTATCGGTTGATGACTTGGCGCAGGCGTTGGGTGGCATGCGCGGTGGTCGTGCTTCGTACCAGGCAATGCAGGTGCGCGCCGGTCGTGGCCAGCAGTTCGGCCAGCAGGTGTACTCCGATGAACCCGGTCGCGCCGGTGAGCAGGATATGCGCGGGCGCTGAAATTTGGTCGTCGTCGTAGCCGTCGTGGAACTGCGCGCCCGGGGGGAGGCTGATGTCCTCTTCCAGTGCGCGCACCGGTTCGGGATCGGCGGTGCGGATCCTGTGGTGGGTTCGCTGCCTCAGTGCGGCGGCGAGGCTGTGAATATCAGGATGCTCGTACAGGTCTCGGACGTAGACCGGGACGGCGAGGCGGCGGCCGATGTCTTCGACCGCAGCGTTCGCGAGCAGGGAGTGCCCGCCGACTTCGAAAAAGTTCTGGGCAGTGTCGAAATCGGCGTGTCCGAGTAGTTCACGCCAGGTATCGGCGATCGACTTCTCGAACGGATCAACCAAAGCTGTTGCTGCGGAGGTTGTCTGGCGTGGTTCATGCAATAGGCCGCGCAATGCCGACTTGTCAGTCTTGCCGTTTGCGGTGACCGGCAGCGAATCGAGGCAGTGGTAGGTCGCGGGCAGCATGTAGTCGGGAATTTCCCGCCGCAGGTCGGTGCGTAAGTCTCGGATCACCGCGTCCTGGGAACTATGCGTCGCAGGCACGATGAACGCGGCCAGGCGTATCCCGGCGGCACCGACATCAGCTATCACAGCGGTGGCATCTACCGAGGGATGGCGCATCAAAGTGGACTCGATCTCGCCGAGCTCCACTCTGTGTCCACGGATTTTGACCTGACTGTCACCTCGGCCGAGGAACTGCAGCGTGCCGTCGGGCAGACGGCGAGCGATATCACCCGTCCGATACAGCCGCTGTCCCTGGTGAGCGTGTCGGACGAACCGTTGGTCGGTCAGATCAGGATCGTCGAGATATCCGCGTGCCACACCGATTCCCGCCAGACACAGCTCGCCGGCTACGCCACTGGGCACATCGTTCAACGACTCGTCGACGACGAACGCCTCCACACCAGCGATCGGGACCCCTATCGAAGCAGGCCGATGCTCCGCGCCGGGCCCGAGAACGTGGTAAGTCGAGAAAATGGTTGCCTCGGTGGGGCCGTAATAGTCCACGACCGTATAGCTCAGATGATCGGTCGCCAATGGATGCAATGCTTCGCCTGCGGTGAACAGGTATCGCAACTTCAGTCCCGGCGGTTGCGGGGCACGCACCACACTTGGTACCAACACTGTCGGCACGTAGGCGTGGGTGATCGCGTGCTTGGTGTAGAACCGAAGTAGCGCACCAGGATTGGCTCTGTCGGAGTCCTCGAGGATATGGATGCTGGCGCCGGCGGCCAAGGGCGACCAGATCTCCCATTGCGTGACGTCGAAGCCCACCCCGCCGATGAGGGTCGTACGGCAGGTCGGATTCATCTCGAAATGTGCGTTGTGCCAGGCGATGAGGTGCGCGAGGGATCGATGTTCGACCACCACGCCCTTCGGCGTCCCGGTCGTGCCCGAGGTGAAGATAATGTAGGCCGCGTCGTTGCCCGCGACACCCTGCATAGCTTGGCGAAGTCGCGGGCTCTGCCCCACTCGAGTATCGACAGCGATGACAGCCGTGTCCGGCACTGCGAGCGGTTCCGGGGTCGCGTTGACAACGATGGTGGCATGTGCCTGTTCGATGATTCGCAGCACGCGAGCAGGTGGCTGGCTGTGATCGATCGGTACTGCCGTCGCGCCAGCTTTGGCAATGGCGATCAGGCCAGCCACCAGCGCCGCTGAACGCCGACCGACGATGGGGATCTGCGATCTAGCGACGGTGCCGTCGTCCGGCAGGCGAGCCGCGATACTGGAGGCGAGCTGATCGAGATCGCGGTAGGTCAGACGGCCGCCGGGCCAGAGCACGGCATCCGCGTCTGGAGATCTGCTCAGGTGCAGATGGAATTGGTCGAGAACAGTGCGCTCCTGCATGGAGGCACCCCCATCATGTATCGGGATGTGCCGAACCCTGGGAAAAAGTCTTCCACGCGCATGGCAAGACCTGCGATAGCTGAGCGCTTGCGGCACGGATTGTCGGTACTTTGGCACGCGGGGTGCCGGACCTGAATCAGTGGAACTTCGGCGCGTGGGGAATGCTGCCGCACCATAATCGCAACGTCTCGCGGCGGGTCTTCTGTTCGATGCGAATCTTCGCGTCGAGAACATGACCGCGCTTGGTCGGGGCCGTCCGAGTTCGCTCACTGCCCGGGGTGGCGGCGGCCTCTTCTTGCGTAGTCGGGCTGCACCCCGTGAGCGCCCGACATGACATTTGTTGACACGTAGAACATAAATGGGCACTATGACCAATAGTATTCATAGTGTTAGCTGACGGCCGTGGATCTGCCGATCGGAGGTCCCGAGGACATGGCCACGTGCTGGAGAGCTACATGGAACAAGCGATGCCCGTCCGCGGTGGCGCGGTCGTGATGCTGGATGGAGAGAAGAAGAATGCGCGAGACCACCCGTAGGGCGAGCGCCGCTGCGACGGCGGTGGCGGTCATGTCGATGGCGGCCCTGGCATACCCCGCACCGGCGATGGCGACAGCGCCGCGTTACGGAGAGTATGTGGCGCTGGGAGATTCGTGGTCCGCCGACGCGACGGGTAGTCAGATCACTACCGAATTCGTACCCGCGACTTGCGCGCAGAGCGCACACAATTACCCCAAGCAGGTCGCGGCAGCATTGTCGATTCCGGTATTCCGTGATGCCACGTGCAGCGGGGCCGTGACCGCGAATATGACGGCTCCGCAGGCCACTGAGTTGAGTGTCACTCCACCCCAGTTCGACATGCTCACGGCGACAACGGATCTGGTGACACTCGGTATCGGTGGCAACGACGCGGCACTGTCGAAGACCGTATCTACTTGTCTGACCACCGATCCCGCAGCTACGCCGTGTCTCGATAAGATGACCTCCGGCGGCGTGGACCGGATGAGCGAAGCGATAGCCGCCGCCGCGCCTCGGGTGGGGGCCGCGATCACCGGGATTCGCCAGCGGGCGCCCCATGCCCGCATCCTCCTTCTGGATTACTTCCAGGGCGTCGGAGCCACCGGCTGTTTCCCGCGCATCCCGATCTCCGATCCCGACGCGGTCTGGTTGAGCGACAAACTTCGCGAGTTGCATGCCATGCTCGCGCGTACTGCTGCCGACGCAGGCGCTGACTTCGTCGACACCTATACAGCCAGCGTCGGCCACGACGCGTGCCAAGAGCCCGGCGTCCGCTGGGCGGAAGGCTTGATCCCCTTCTCCGATACGCCGTTCGGACTCGCGGTGCCGTTCCATCCGAACCAGCTCGGCGCGGACTACCAGGCGCGGCGGGTGCTGGAGGCGATCGGATCCTAGAACCGCCGTTCTGACGTGGCAGTATTCGTGGGCCAAGTTCTGCTCCCATCGATTGAGCCGATCGTCGTCGGCGTGACCGGATCCGATTGCGCATCATCGAGTGCTTGGGCGTGGCGATAGTCGCGCATGCTTGGGCCTCGCAACCAGAAAATGCCATCGGTACGATTGCCATCGCGACTGGAGGCCGTGCACGGGAACGCCGTGCACGGCCTCGGCCTGTTCAGTGACCTATTTCATTGCGTCGAAATACGCGGTGCAGCAGCCTATTTCGCGGGAGTCGGGCTGGGCTGGGTGATGGTGGTGAAGTACTGGACCAGGCCCATCAGAATGAAGGGGGCGGTGACGAGAAACTGCC
Organism: Nocardia sp. NBC_01327; assembly: GCF_035958815.1. NCBI lineage: Bacteria > Bacillati > Actinomycetota > Actinomycetes > Mycobacteriales > Nocardiaceae > Nocardia > Nocardia sp. NBC_01327. Next base: position 4,741,395 of record NZ_CP108383.1, read on the forward strand.
CGGCGATGGTGCCCAGCGCGCCGACTGCGAGAGCGCCGCCGATACACCCGAGGACCGCGGCGGGTAGAAATGCACCGAACAGGCCGATGATCGCGGCAGCCGCGACCGTCGCGCCCGCGACGCCGCCGAGTACGCACCCGAGCGTGGCTCCGGCCATGACGCCGACGGTGCTGCCGATAATGGACCCCGAGGTGAGGGTGGTCACCAGCCGGTTCCAGGCCGTTTGTTCGCGGTCGTAGTCCGACTTCCAGGGGGCCTGGTTCTCGAACGGCAGCGCGACGGGGCTGTAGCTGGCATGTTCGCGGTCGAGGCGCGGGGTGAGTGTCGCGGTGCGACCGGTGATGTCGGCGGTGATCGGGAAGACGAAATCGTCTACCCGGAAGGACAATACGGTGCCGGCGAGCGCTTTGCCCGTCGCATCGGCGATGGTGAGTACGCCGTTGCCGACGGTCATGGCGCCGGCGTCGGTGGTGATCACCGCCGCACCGTCACGGAGCGTGGCTGTGTAGCCGACATTCTGATTCGCCGGTGCTGGGTCGGCGGTGGCGGTGGCGGCCGAGACGGCGAGTGCGCCGATCAGCAGCGCCGAGGTCGTCGCGATTTTCCTCATCTGATTTCCTTACTTTGTTGCGGGGACAGCAGGCATCGCCACCGAAGATCGAATTTCGATTCGGCGGGTGCGGTATTCGGTGTGGATCAGGGAACGCGGATCAGGCGGGGTGGCGCATACCTACGTCGCTGGGCTCGGCGCCACCTGTCGCGGGAGCGCGGCCGTGTCGCATTCCGATCGCGACAGCAAGTCCGGCGAGGCCGACCACCGCGGCAACCAGGAATGAATGTTGGAATGCCGTGTCCGAGTAAGTAATTCGACCGGTGGTCGGGTTCCGGTGCGTGATGTTCTGTGCCATCACGGCGCTCAGGACGGTGACTGCGATCGCGTTGCCGAGCTGGCCGACGACCCCGAGCATGGCCGCCCCCACGGCGCTCTGTTCGGCCGGTACCGCATCCATGACGAGGTTCGGCCCGGACGCGTAGTACAGTCCCGTCCCGATTCCGAAGACTGCGGAGAGCAGCATAATCTGCCAGCGATGTTCGGGCAGTGCGGCGGCGGCCAAGAGGCCGATGATCATCGCGCACACCGCACCGATGAGTGTCAGTCGCGCGCCCCGGCGGCGTGCGATGACACCGCCGAGGGGGCCGAAGACCATGGTCAGTAGGCCGGAGGGAAAGGTCCACAGGGCAAACGCGGTTGCCGTCAATCCGACGCCGTAGGTGATGCCGGCTTGGGCTGGGGTTTGCAGCAGTTGCGGTAGCAGCAGCCCGTTGCCGGCAATCATGAATCCGATGAACAGGTACGCGAGAAGTGTTGAGCGCAGCGCACTTCCAGCCAGCAGTCGAAGATCGATGGCGGGAGTCGGGACGCGCAGCTCCCACGCGATGAACGCGATGAGGAACCCCGCCCCGCCGATCAGCGTCAGCAGCGTCGTGCCGCTGACCCAACCCCACCTGGACCCCTGGCTGATTCCTACCAGAACCAGCCCGACCGCTGCGCCCAGGAGTGCGACGCCGACCAGATCCAGGCGTTGACGCAGTCGCAGCGAAGACTCCGGCACAACGATTGCCACCACCGGTATCAGCAGTACGACGTAGCCGAACATGAACCAGAACACCGATTGCCAGCCGTGGTTGTCGATGAACCAACCGGCGACGAAAGGCGATGCGAGCGTGCTGACGCCGATTCCTGCGGCGACCGTGCCGAGTGCGACCGGGACCCACCGACGCGGAAAGGTGTCGCGGACAAGCGCATACGAGACCGCCACCATCCCTCCGGCAGTGCCTTGCAGAGCACGACCGATCAGCAGTACCGGAAATGAGCCAGCAGTCGCGCTGATCAGAGACCCGGCGGCGAACAGCACGGCCAGGGTGATCATCACCCGTTTCTTGCCGAATGTGTCGGCGAGTTTGCCGACCAGCGGCAAGCTGACGACGGCGACCAGACTCACCATCGTCAGGACCCAACCCAGTTGCGGTGTACGGAAATTCGCGGTCATGTGTGGAATTGCCGGATACACCAGGGTGATTTCCATCGGCGCGAGCTCGGATATCAGCACGATCAGCGCGAGCGCCGCGCCATACCGAAAGCGTTGCCGCCGACCCGGCGGATCGTCACTTGACTGTGGGGAAGGACTGTTGGTCGTGGTCTCGGTCATCGTTGATCTCGATCCAGTGCGACGGGCCGGCGACAGCCGGAGTTAGTGGCTGTTTCGCAGATGTGCGGAACGACGGCGCAGGCGAATCTGCTCCGAGCGCTCAGCGGGGGTTACGGCCGGTGTTTCCGGCAGGTATTTGCGCACGTCCTCGAAGGGCACGAGCCGCATGGTCGGATTCGGGACGGTGTCGGTCAGCAGCAGGCGGCCGTTCACGGTGCCGTGGGTGTGCCCGCCGGTGTCGAGCCAGTTCGGTACGCCCGGGTCCCGGTGTGCGATGACCGCGCGGAAAACGCCGTCCTCATCGAGCCGGGCTTGCAGGTGGTTGAGCGAGGATTGGCGTGAGAACCAGTTGACGGTCTCCCAGTACCAGTTCCCCAGGCCGAAACTCCAGTAGTGGCAGTTCGGCGGCGTGAACTCCAGGATGACCGCTTCGTCGGGCTCGCACACGAAACTGCCCATGCCGTAGGACTGGTTCTGGAATCCGCCCCACGCGCTCACGCTCAGCGGACTGAATTCGAGGGAGTTCGCAGGAGCGTTCAGCGACAGTTTGCACTGTCCATCCCAGAAGGTTCCGGCCTTGTCCAGCCAGCGCATCAGCCGCTCGGTGCGGGCGGCGGCGTCGGCCTCCGATAGCGGGGCCGGCGGGGGATACACGGAGTCGAGGCATTCGATCACGAGATTGGCCGGACGTTCGGTCACCCAATCACTGAAGACCTGACGCACGCACAGTGAGCCCGCCTCGGCGTCGATCGTCAGCCAGTTCCCGGTGTACCCGGCTGGGCGCTCGGGGCCCAGGAGCAACTCGAATTCCCCGTCGGCTCCGGTCACGAGGGTGCGACTGTCGATATTGGAGTTGATTCGGTAATCGGGTGCTTCGCAGAAGTGCGGCGAGTGGACCTGAATATCGAAGTAGTGCGCCGTTCCTCTATCGCCGGAGATCCGGTAGGTGCGGTCACCGCTGACTGCGGCGAGGGTGTAGATCAAATCGGGGTTGTCGATGCCCCAGCTGCAGGTGGTGTCGGCCCAGCGGCCGAACTCCGGGTAGCCCGGATCTGCCAATTCCATGCTCAGTAGAGCGCCGGCCGCCAGGTACCGGGTGGCGAAACGCAGCCCCTCCGCCCGTAGCAGCGGGGTATCGGTATTCGGGTCGTCGAAGACTATGTTGCGGCCGAACTGCTGCCATGCCGCGCCCAGCTGCTCGAACAGCGCGCCTGAGCGCACCGACTCCACACGTTCGGTCATGTTTTCCTCCATGTCTTCGCTGTGCTCTATGTGACGTGAATGACATAGTCGGGGCTGAAAATGCCATTGTCAACCCCCAGTATCCACTCTGCGGACACCGATGGCATGCGCCCTACCTGTGATTAGGGCTATACTCAGTTGCGAAAACAGTGTTTTCAAGGATTGGAGGCCAGCAAATTGGCGTCGACGGAACAGTCGCGCGCGAACCCCATCGCTACCGCGGTGATCGAGCGGGTGTTCGACAAGCAACGCGGCGAATATTTCGCGGAGGCTCAACGTCTGATCCAGGCTTGCGCCGGTCTCATCGCCGAAACCGGGCAGGTTGATCCACCTGTCAATGCGATCCTCGATCGAGCTGGTCTCGGAACCCGCGCGTTCTACCGGCTCTTCAACTCGAAGGAAGAGCTGATCATCGCCGTACTGCAGGACGGAACCAGCTGGAAAACCGGCTATATCGAAGAACAGATGGCGAGGGCGAGCACGCCGCTCGAGCGTGTGCGCGCATGGGTCGAGGCGGCCATATCCCCGCACACCCGAGACGGGTCGCCGGGAACTCGAGTGATCCTGCTCCATACCTACCGGTGGGAAATGAGCTTCCCCGACGAGCTGGCAGCAATGCGTGAACAGATGCTGCATCCGCTCGTTCGAGCGATCGCCGATCTCCGAGGCCAGGAGGGCTCTGCGAGCGCTCACGATGCGGCCGAAATTATCTACGATGCGTACTTCGGCGTCGCCTGCCGAGCTGAGGTACAAAAGCGAAAAGTCGATGCCGACCAGGTGGCGTCTCTCGCTCGCGCGGCGGAGCTCATCGCCACTTCCTTCGACCCTGGGATCGACAGTATCGCCGGGTGAACGGGTCACGGCGGGCTTTTCGCCCGGTTCCCACGTCTCTCGGGGGCGTAGAGACGGCGATGACCTCGGGCCGGTCACTTTTGCGGGCCTTGGTCGCAGCCTGGGGCTACTCGATGTCGCAGATACGACTGGGCATCGCCCAGTCGTATCTGTGTCGCTGGACAGCGCGAATTGTGGCTGCTTGGTCAGTCCAGTAGGTCGGGCTCGCTGCGCAGGATCTGCTCGAATAACGGTTGCGCCTGAAACCAGCCCGCCAGCGAGCTGCCGAGTTGGGCGTGGCTGGTGGCTGCCACGTCGTGGTCGATGAGTTTCGGTGTGCCCGCGGCCATCGCCAAAAGCTGTGCCTGGCATGAGCGTTCCATTGTGATGAACCACCACACCGCCTCGGCGACGGACTGGCCGACGGTGAGCAGGCCGTGGTTCTGCAGGATCGCGGCCTTGTCGTTTCCGAGGGCGGCGGCGATGCGCTCGCCTTCGTCCATCTCGCTCACCACACCGAGATAGTCGGTGTAGAGGCCGTGGTCTCGGTAGAACGCGCACGCGTCCTGCGTGATCGGGTCCAGCTTGATTCCCAGTGTCGAGAACGCTTTCCCGTGAATCGAATGTGAGTGTGCCGCCGCGATCGCGTCCGGGCGCGCCTTGTGCACCTGCGAGTGGATCACGAACGCCGCCCGATTGACCAGGGCGTTACCCACGAGCACGGTGCCCTGATGGTCGACCATGATCAGGTCGGAGGCGGTGATGTGGTGGAAGCTCATCCCGAAGGGGTTGACCCAGAACCATCCCGGGTTCTCCGGGTCGCGCACGGTGATGTGCCCGGCGACTCCTTCGCTGAAGCCGAATCGGCCGAACAGCCGGAATCCCGCAGCCAGTTGCTGTTTACGGTACCGGCGTTCGTCCTGCACGGATTCGAAGGTCGGCGGGAGCGGAATCTGCGCGGTCGTGGCTTGCGGTCCGACCGCGGCGGCAAGTTCTGCGGGCAAACTCTGGGTCATGGTCGAACTCCTCTGGGTATGTCCTGTCGTGAATATGTGGGTTGATCAGCGCTCGGACGGGGCGGCGCGGCGCACCCAGACCCAGGTGCCGGCGATAGCGGCCAGCAGGGCGGGTTTGTTGAGGATCAGCGCCAATGTGCCCAGTAGGACGACGTTTCCGGCGACATAGACCGGTCCCATGATCACGAGGTGCACCGCACCGAACACCGCCCATGCGGCGGTGACACGGCGATGCAGCCGGACCCGTCCGGCAGGGTCGCCGGGTTCGAGGCGGAGCCTGCGGCAGATCGGCAATGTCAGTGGTGTCGTGGTAGCCAGGCTGATACCGCACGCGAGGGTGACGACGGCGTAGAGGATCAGCGGTGGCAGGAAGAAGTCGCGGCCTTCTCCGGTGGTGGCTGCGATCGCGGAGAACACGACGACGAGGGCGGCGGAGACTGCGACGACCTTCGGACGGTCGCCGTGGCGCAGCCGGACAGCGCCGACTATCAGCGCGGTCAGCACGGCGGCGATAATCCCGGTGGCGATGCCGTGCACGGCGAAGCCGAGGACATAGCCGAGGATCGGTGCGGTGCCGTCGATGAGATGACGGCTACCGCCCATGTCGCGGATCTTCGCGCGTATCTCCGCGACGCCAGATTCCGGGCCGCTCGGAGCGGGGTCGGGCAAGGTTGGATTGTTCACGGGGCCAACACCTTCGATCAGTCGGTCAGGGCCGGAGGAGGTGTTTCGCCGGGAGTGCCGAGGGCTGCGGCGGCTTCGGGTCCGCCGAACCGATCGATCAGTTCCGCCTGGTCGGCTTTGGCGCGCTTGTCGACGGCTTCGGTCGATTCCGGGTCCAGCACACCGGTCAGCTCGGCGATCAAATCGATGACCACGTCGGTGTGCGCGGGATCAGCTGCCAGATCACGGGTCTGATCGGGGTCGGCGGCGAGGTCGTAGAGTTCGGGCTCGTAGCCGACGTAGTAGTGCAGGACGTAATCACCCTTGCGGATCAGGAACGCAGCACTCGGCGCGCCCATCGCGTGGTATTCGCTGAACACCGCCCGCCCTGGATCGGTGTCGGCGGTGGCGAGTTCGCGTAGCGAGACACCTGGGCGTCCGGTAGCGGACGGGGTGACTCCGGCGGCCTCGAGGATGGTCGGGTACAGGTCGATCAGGCTGGCGGGAGTGTCGCAGACGTGACCGGCGGGGACGCCGGGACCGGCCATGATCAGTGGGACACCGGAAGATTCGGTGTACATCAGGGATTTGCCCCACAGGCCGCGGCTGCCGACCATATCGCCATGGTCGCTGGTGTAGACCACCACCGTATTGCCGGCCTGGCCGCTGGCCTCGAGCGCGGTGAGAATGCGGCCGAGATTGTGGTCGGTATAGGTGACCAGCGCGTAGTAGGCGGCTGCGGCGCGGCGGCGTTCCTCCTCGGTATTGGCAGCGTCCAGCCCCGGCAGGACACCGGCGAAGGTCTCCACCCACGGGTGGCGTGTGTGCCCGTGCTCGGGACGCATTGTCGGAGTGGGCATTCGGTCGGGGTCGTACATGTCGAAGAACTCCGGTGGCGCCAGATACGGAAAGTGCGGGGCCAGCAGCCCGGTGTAGAGCACCCACGGTTCGCGGCGGTTGTCCTCATCGGTCAGCCAGGCGCAGGTTCGATCGGTCACGGCGGCGTCGTAGCGGGTGTAATCCGATTCCGCACCACCGGAGATCGACACCATCAGTGGCGCGTTGTCCCGGCGGGGCAGCGGATCGCGCACCGACCCCCACACCTGCCCGATACCGTCCTTGAGATGCATCGGCAGGTGCTGGACATCGAACCCGGTGGGGTCGGAAGCATTGCGGTAGTGCAGTTTTCCGATCGATTCGACACGGCGCCCGGCGCGCTGCAACTCGTGCCCCCACCCCGGTGTCGTGCCGTCGTAGCCCATCGCGTTGTCCCAGTTCCCGGTCTGGTGCGGATACAGGCCCGTGGCGAACGCGGCGCGCGAGGGCACGCAGATCGGACTGGCGCAGTAGGCGGCCGAGAAGCGGGTGCCGCGGGCCGCCAGCGCGTCCATGTTCGGCGTGTGAATCAGCGGATTGCCCGCTGCGTGCAGGACTTTCGGGTTGTGCTGGTCGGACATGACAATGAGGACGTTCATCGGTTGTTCGGACACGGCGTGCCCCTTTCTGTGAGGTGGACGGTTCGCGGTCAGCGCGCGACCCGGAATCCGGTGTTGCCGCTGGTGGAGTTGGGGGAGTTGTGGATGCGGGCCGCGACGCGGTAGCGATTGCAGTAGCTGTCGTGGCACAGATAGGATCCGCCGCGCAGCACGTGATCGGCGCCGGTGGCCGGGCCGCGCGGATCGGCGACGAGGCTGCGCGAGTGGTCGGTGTGCCAGCGATCGACACACCATTCCCATACATTGCCGGCCATGTTGTAGGCCCCGAATGCGTTGGGCGCGAACGCATCCACCGGCGCGGTGCCGGCATATCCGTCGGCGGCGGTGTTCCGGGCGGGAAACGAGCCACGGAAGATATTGGCGCGGAAGTGAGTACCGGATTCGGGCTCGTCACCCCAGGGGTACCGAGCCTGGTCGAGCCCGCCGCGCGCGGTGTATTCCCACTCGGCCTCGGTGGGCAGTCGTACTCCCGCCCAGGTGCAGAATGCTTGCGCATCATGCCAGGACACGTGCACCACGGGATGGTTCCCGCGCCCGTCGAGGCCGCTGCCCGGACCCTCCGGCGCGCACCAGGTGGCGCCGGGGACCGCACACCACCACGGAGTGGCGTCCGGGCGGCGGGCGTCGCGGCGCAGGGCGGCGGGCAGGAAACCGGCGAACACATAGGACCAGCCGTAGCGCTGTGCATCGGTGAGATACCCGGTCGCGGTGATGAATTGCGTGAACTGGTCATTGGTGACGGTATGCGCGGCGATCGCGAATTCCGAGATCTGCACCGGACGCACCGGCCCTTCACCGTCGCCCCGGTAGCAGTCCGGGTCCTCACTCCCCATCGCGAACTCGCCACCCGGCAACGTGATCAGCGCGGTCGCGCAGCTCGCGGCCGCTGTGACGGGTGCGGCCGGCGGGAGTGGGACACCGGAGCGCGAGGGTACGCAGCAACTCGAACGAGATTCCGGTGCCGCCAGGGTGGCCGGTTCGTTCGACGGGTTCACATCCGAGCCCGGATAGGACATGGGCAAGCCTTTCTGTTCGAATCCGGTGTTCACAGTCCTGAACCGAGGGCGGCGGTGGCCGCGACCGCGACGGCGGTGACCGTCACCGCGACCGTGGCGGTGAATCCGCCGATCCCTTGCGGGTGCCGTGCTCGAAGCTCGATATTGCGGCGGTAACAGCACGCCGCGGTGACCGCCAGGGTCGCCGCGGCGGCAGCCGCCGTGACGGTGAACTCGGTGGTGGCGGCATGCACCGCGGCATGGGCCAGGACCGCGAGCGCGGCGACCGCCGACAACGCGGTGCGCCGCCACGCGAGAGCGGTGCGCTCCACCGCCAAACCCGCATCAGCGGGCCACGCTGCACTCGTGGTGCTCATGAGAGCAGCACTGCCACGCCGGCAGCCAGCGCAACCCCGCACACCCCGGCCGAGAGCACCGGCACCAAGACCGAACTCGGCAGGTGATCACTGCGACGCATGGCCGCCTCGACACGTCTCCACTGCCGGTGCGCGACTGCGGCAAGCATCACCGCTAGTCCGGCACAAGCCGCAGCGATTGCACGCCGGAACCCAGGGGTCGAGAACTGCTCGGCGAGGGTCTGCACCGCTACTCCGCCGGCCAGGAGCCCGAGCGAAGTGCGGATCCAGGCCAGGAACGTGCGCTCGTTGGCCAGGCTGAATCGGTAGTCGATCGGTCCGGCCGGTGCGTCCTCGACGGCCCGACACTCGACCGAGGCAGGTGCAGGGCCGTGGCTGCTTTGCGAGTCGCTGTTGCTGTTCACCGGCATCGTCCTGTCTCACTACTCAGCATGTACTTAATTAGACATGATGCCTACAAACAAACGTTATGTCTATAAACCTGGGAGAGTTCTAAGGATTGGTCGCGCGACCGCCGCCATCGCGAACCGTTGTTGCCGCACGCCGCGCAGTACGGGTGCGTCTGCGGCTGGTGCTTGAAAAGTGATCGCATCACCGTCGGCTCCGACCGGCGCGCACAGCCTCCTGTGCCTGCGAATGTTGAATTGCCTTGTGGGACAGTTGCTATCGGATCGACGGCGAATTCTGCCCTTCGGTCGACGGTGCGAGGAGGTCACCCTGCCGACTTCCGCTCAGGTGCCCTTGTCAGTCGACCTGACCCAGGCTCGGGCATTCACCTGCGGCGCGTCAGGCAATGTGGCAGAGCCCGGCCTCGTATGCGGACACCGCCCCGAGCTCGGGGTCATCCATCGGCAGGTGTGCTGAAACCCTTTGTCACGCAGACAGTTCGATGAATGGCGCTGCGATCCGCGGTGGCGGATCGCAGCGGCAGCCCATGCGCGCCAAGCCAGGCCGTCGATTGGGCCGCGGCGGAGTCGGGGGGCTCATTCGAAGTCGTCACAGAAATCGGTGAGTCCGGCTCGCGCGAAGTTCCATCACTGAGCAGTAGCTGAATCTACGGCTTGTTCTCAGGCGAGCAGGGCCGGCTGGCCGTCGAAACCCGAAGCCCAATAGCGGCCGCGCAGCGACAGGTTGAGCAGCTCGTCGGTGACCGCCTCGGGTGTCTGGGGCATCTCTTCTTCGAGCCACCAGGTCAGTACCTGGACCATTTCCCCTACCCATGCACGCGCGACCAGGTCCGTCGGAAGGCGCGGCGTCACCCCCAGCTCACCCGCCCGTGCGGAGAACACTTGAACGGCGGCGGCGGTGCGGTCCTGGACAAAACGGCGCAACGCGCGCCCGTCACCTTCACCGCGCAGCACTACCCGGTAAGCGTCGCGCTCCTCAGCGGCGTGCCGGAACAATTCCAGCACCGGTTTCCCGGTGAAGCCCTGCACCGAATTCGCCACCAATGGCTGTAGTCGGCGCTGCATCTCCTCGATCAGCTCCGTAACCACGGAGTCCAGCAGCGCATCCCTGTCGGTGTAGTGCCCGTAGAAGGTCGCGCGGCTCAGATCCGCGCGTTCGGTGATGTCCTCCACGGTCACCGAAGCGAAGCCATGTTCGAGCACCAGGGCTACGAATGCCTCTCGTAGCACGCGTCGACTACGGCGGCTGCGACGATCCTCGGTTGCCACCAGACCCCTTCCAGCTGCGGACGACTGTTCGACAGCATATCCAACCGGACACGATGCATGAAGCTGGACGAAACGTCCAGTAACAGCTCGTATGTCATGCATTGACATCGGGCGAGGTAGGCGCCATCGTCACTGCTCCACCTATGTCCACACATCGTACGTTATCGAACTCAACGATGCCTAGTAGACACTATGTCGCCAAACATGTATCTTGAAGGCCGTCATGAGATGCAGGTCACTCTCATATAGGGATGTGACTCAGGGCATTGGGGTTTCGGATGACAGATCCGATCTCGGCGATCCGGGCCATATGTCGTCTGACCTCAGTTGCGCGAATGCCCACTCGTGCAACCGATCTCCCGATTTCACCGAGTAATACAGCCGATCGATGGTCGCAGCGCCGTCGCCATAGGTCTGCGTCGTACTAGATGAGGAAGAACACCTATGAACATTCGCCGAGCGACTCTGGCATCAGCGGTGCTGGCCGCGAGCGTGGTCACCAGCACCGCGACCGCGACCGCAGACCCCGAGGCCACCACACCCGCAGTTTCGTACCACTCGAACATCGTCGACAGCGCGGTGGTCACCAAGCTCGACAACGGCAGCTTCACGGTCGCGGAGGACAAGCAGTCCATCACCGTGCACGATGCCGCCGGGCAGGCGTTGGAATCGGTGCCACTATCGATGACCCTTGATGGACAACGCTTCCCGCTGGCCCAGGAGATTGCCGACGGCGGCCGCACCCTCCGGCTGATCCCAGATCTAACCAAGCTCGACACCCACACGGCGCTACAGCCGGTCGCCTCTCCGCTGGAGAACCAGCTGGCCATGAACGACCTGATCAACGCGGTAAGTCTCGGCACCTCGATCGGCAGCCTCGTCGGCACCGCGATCGGCGCTGTCGCGGGTGTCGGTGTCGGCCTCGCGCTGGCCGGTGCGTCCTGCCTGGTGCTGAGCCTGGGCTGTGTGGTCGCGGTCCTTCCGATCGTCAGCATGGTCGGCGCGGTCGGCGGTCTGACCGGCCTGATCGTTGCCGGCGGACCGACGGCCGCCGTCGCGGCATTCAACTACTGGACCACGATGCACGCCGAACCGGGCCAGAGCCAGTACGCGCCGAGCGTGCAGGGCAAGCCCGGCGGCGTCCCCGCTCCCGCGCCCGCCAACTGAACCCGCAAGATCGGAAGGAATCTGGAATGAAGCTCCGCACACCGGCTTTCGTCGCCATCACCGCGGCGTCGGCAATCGCCGTCGCGGCTACCCCTGCGAGCGCGGAACCCGACGCCACAGCGCGCTACCAGGCCACCGTGGTGGACGGCACGGTCGTCACCACTCTCGACAACGCGACCTTCACCCTCTCCGGGGACCGGATGTCCGTGGTGGCGCACGACAGTGCCGCACAGCTGGTGCTGGCGCTACCGCTGGCCTTCGACCTGGACGGTGTGGTGCATCCGATCCGCCAGCAGATCCTCAATGCGGGCCGCACGCTGGTCCTGACACCGGACACCGGCCTGCATCCGGTCGCCTCGCCGATGGAGAATCAGCTGGCGCTCACTGCCTTCGCCGCCAATATGACCATGGCGTCTCTGGCCGCCACGGTCGGCGGATTCGTAGTCGGCGCCCTCGTCGGCGCGGTGGTCGGACTCGGTTCCTGTCTGCTCGTCGGCCCGGGCTGCCTGGGGACGGCCCCGGCGGCGATCCTGGCGTTCGCGGGTGGTGGCGGCGTGGCCGCCAGCCTGCTGTTCGGCGGGGCCGCGTTGGTACAAGGTCTGTGGAAATACGTCACCACACTGCAGGCCGCACCCGGCGAGAGCTCGTACGCGAACCAGGACGGCTTGCTCGATCCCGACGGGACCGGCGCGCCCGATGCCAACCTGCGGCTGCCGGCCCTGCCGCTCAAACCCCTGCTCACTGGCTCCGCCAGCGGTTCCGGTCACCACTGACCCAGAGAAACGTAGATCAGCTGCGGAATATGTTGAGTCAGTTGCTGATACAGCCATCGGCTGACGTACTCGACCGTCGGTCGATGATCGAAGAGCTCCGTCCATGTACTTCCTGAGAGACGGCCCGGGTAGTCAGCGAGTATCTGATCGAGTCTGTGTCCGTGTCGACGAACCGCTCTTTCTCGTCGAGCTGGTCGTCGGAGAACTCGAATACGACTCGCAGGGTGACGGCGAAATCGGTGATCGGCGCTCGGCCTGACGCTTGCCACTCGGGTGAGGCAAGCCCCTGACGAGCGCTGAACTGCCGTGTGTTGCCGACCCTGAACATCAGTCAACCCGCGCCAGCGCGGGGCTGACGGGCAGCGTGAGCGGTGGACAGAACGCACTGTTTCGCCGCATATCGCACTGTTCGAAACGGCCACAGCGGGTGTCAAGTTCCATCGCGACGTCAGTTTTCCTTACCGCATCGTGCTCGCTCCGACCGCCGTCGATGTTCACCGATGAAGAACGTCATGATTCGCCTATGCAGCCACCGGAGCCTCGCTGGCTTCCGCCGAACCGATTCAGGATGTTCGCGCGGTCATCACTTGCAGAGCTGCCCTGCGAGCAACACGGGTGGTCGCGCTCCCTGCACGCTGTGTCCGCCGCCACCAGGGATTGGTGTGCCATTGCTCGATGAGTTCGGTGAGTTCGGCGATCTCCTCTGTGGTGATGTCTTCTGGCGGGCGCGGTTTTCCTGCTCCCAGGGTTCGATTCAGCCACGCGTTTAGGCGGGTCTGACTTAGGTGCCGTGAGACGAACGGCCAGCGGGACACAGGCGGAAGTTCCGGTGTGTCAGCTCGTCCGCCGAATCGTCCGTACAGAAGTTGGCGACACTTCCACCGGCGTCGCGCGCCGAATACGTGGACGAGGAAGGTGATCGATGTTAGGTAGAGGACGATTCCGAGGATCTTTCCAAGAAAGGTTGGCTGGAGGGTGAGTAGCCCGGCAAATATGCCGAGCGTTGTCCCGAACAATAAGGCGTTGCCCTGGACATCTCGCTCGTTGATGTCGGTGGTGACCGCATAGAGAGCAGCGAGGTCACGGCGTGCGGCCCCGAGCTCCTGGGTTACCTCATCGGGGCAGTCGTCTGGCCCCAGCTCGTCCGATACTTCTTTGATGTGCTTGATCCGTCGAATGCGGACGCGACTGCCTGGCTTTCGAAACCAACCCCCGCTCTCGCGGTAGTTGTGAAGCGCCAGAAGAGCATTGGGCACGGCGATGAGCAACGCTAAGATCGGCACGTAATACATGGCTTCCCCCCGATGGTGGTGTGCTGCACGAGAGCGTAGCGATGGGCACCGACAAGCGGTGGGGAGAACTGCTGTGGCTAGCTACCAGGTCTAAAGGCTTGAGAGGGAACGGCTTTCCGGTCTCAGGATGCGCTATGTCTGTGGGGTTGCAGCCGTTGATCGTCGATCGCCGTGGCAGTCTTGCAGGTATGGCGAAGGGGACGCTGCTGATCGATGTGATGGGGTATCCGCACCTGTGCCGGGAATGTGGGGCGATGCAGAACTGGGTGTGGGCAGTGGAGGCTCGCGCGCTGGGTCGAGACGGCATGGTGGAGGCGATCGCTACCGATCAGGAACTCCCGGTGGAGATCGCTCGTGGCGTGCTGACCGCCGCGGATCGTCCGGAGGAAGCAGCCCTTCTCGGACAGCGCCGCGATCGCGGGCACGGGTTCAATCCGAACATTTGCGGCCGTTGTGGGCACCAAGAGTCCTGGTATTCACTGGAATCCGTTGTCATCGAAGGCGCTCACCGGCCTCGCATCATCCTCGCGAGTGCACCGCATTCAGTCGCTCAATGGCGTGAGCTCATGGGCGAGCTCCGCGACGGCGCTGGGTACTGGTATGTCGGTCGCTGAGCTGCAAGCACCTACTCTCAGCCGAACCTGCGTCGCGCCCGCTTCTGCCGCTGTTTCGGTTCGGCAAAGAGAGTGCAGATTAGGCTGCACTTCGTATGCCTGACGTCAGTTGAGGTACGCGTCGCTAGCACGTCACGGGGGGAAACCGGCCGGGTGTGGCCTGGCTGAAATCGGATTGGATAGCCAGGTTCGAGCCGCAATAATGGGCTAGCTCTGCCGCGCTCTGACAAGCAGTCTTTCACGGCAGATCCTGGCCAACAATGAAAGGAGATTGTCGGTTGCCGACATCGCCCTATGAGGTCCTCGACCAGCTGGTTGTCGATACCGCGGAGGCAGGATGGGCAACGACGACGATGCCTCTGACCTTCCTCAAAGGCTATGCGCACGAGCGTGGATGGGAACCGATTGCGACGAGACGGGGTGGGTCTGCGGTGTCGAAGCTAAAGCCGACTGTCGCCTCGGAAGCCCCGGCTCGGTCGATCAGCGCGACAGTTGGGTTGGGCGCTCAGTTGCTGCACGTGGACGGCGCGCACATCCCTGCCATGCCAGACTTCGTCGTAATGCACTCCGAGGCAGTGAATTCGACGGGCACACGGATCTGGAGGCCGGGGTTCGAGGTAGTCCATTCTTCTCCCGTGCAGCATGGTGTGTTCATTGTCGGTACCGGTCGCGACTCCTTTCTCGCCTGTGCAGCCGACGACAACGAGCTGCGGTTCGATCCATACTGCATGACGCCGGCAGACAGCCGGTCGCGGGAAGCGTTCACGTTGCTTACGTCGTATAACGATGTCCACGAGCATGTCTGGGATGAGCCGAACAAGCTTCTGCTCGTGCGGAATCGCATGGTTCTGCATGGCCGTGCGATGGCCGTGGACGGGGAAGAACGTGAGCTGACCAGGATCGGCTACAGGACGGGGCCTTTGAAGTGACGACTCCGTATGGCTATGAGCAATTCTGGATCAAGGCAAAGCTCTTCATGAATCGGGCTATGGACCCGTCGAACGACAGGACCGAGGACGAGAAGCAGCTGTGGGCTGCGTTGGCGCTCGAACTGCTCGCCAAAGCGGCTCTGTGCAAGGTCTCGCCCATCCTTGTTGCCGAACCTACAGAGGACGGATCGCATGTGCTGAAGGCGGCCGGGTTGATCGAGGGAGAAGCGCACTTCACGACGGCGCGGGCATCGACGATCTTCAAGCGGTGCCAGAAGGTGTTCCGTCCCTTCAGCGAGGAAGAGGCATCGAAGATCTCCTCGGGGCGGAACGAATACCTTCATGGTGCAGCGCCGGGGATCACAGGGATCCCTGCACACGCATGGTGGCCCAGGTTTTGGGCGCAGGCGCACATCCTGTTGACCGCGCAGGGGGCCGATATCTCGCTCCTGGTCGGGCCGGAACGCGTCGACAACGTTGAAGACCATCTGGCACAGAATAAGAAGAACATCGAACACCAGCTCATGTCGCGAATCGGGGCCGCGAAGCTGTCTCTGGCTAGATTCCGGGAGGGGCGAATGAGTGGCAGTGAACAGGCGAAGTGGCAGGCTTGGCCGCGCTGGATACCAGTCCTGGAGTACAGCACGGAGGCAACCTGTCCGGCATGTTCGAACATCGGTAGGTTGGAGGGTAGCGAGATCGTCGATCGTCGGGTGACGGAATACGGCGCTGACGAGCGGGATCACTTCGTTGGAACGATTGCCGAGATCGATGTCAGTGCCGACTACTTCAGCTGTCCGACTTGCCATCTCGTGCTCGACAAATTCGAGCTGATCGTTGAGTCCGAACTAGGTGAGGAGGGATTCACCGTTGAAGTCGATCCGGAGGACCTGGAGGATTGGTTCGAGCCCGAGTATGGCAACGACTGAGGGGCACGACGTCACGGATCTCCAGCGGACGGCATCGTTCTCGTGAGACGGCGGACCGTCGACCGACGCCGCGTCCCGAAGGTGCAGACGGGACGACCCGCACCCCCGGCACCTGGACCGGGGCGGGGTATGGCCGATTCCTGCGGCACGGGTGGGCCGCATAGCGCCGAACTGGTGCAATCCCTAGCCGTTGGTCGCCATTGGCACATTGGCCCCGGAATGGCCATGCCGAAGAAGTTGTCGCTACCGACCACCACCGTAGACGCAGTGGTCGACCGACAACCACAGCCGGGGAAATCGCTAGTCACCGGCGGGGATTTGGCATCAAATTTGGCATCAAGACAGCGCGGGACCCAGCGGACGGCGTGGGATCAGGCGGACGCCGCGGACGATTGATATTCCGCTGACCTGCGCAGACGGGACGTAGCGGTACGCAGCGGCACGTGCGGAACTGTTTCCGGTTGGCTCATAACCAAGCGATCGCGTGGCATGTGTATCCGCGCAGACCTAATACGAAGGCTGCTGGACGACATGGACGAGTCAGATTGTGGAGCTTCTGGTCGCTGCCGTTTACCTACATAGTCGGTCAAAGACGACGGATCCCTTGGAAGCTACAGAGCCTCAGAGTATTCCGAGAAGTGGACATGATTCGGTGAGTGCGGGTTCACCTGGAGCGGCGGCGGTTTCGTTGAGTAGCTGATGGCGGAACTGGTCTCGTGCGGCGGCGGTTGGGCGAAGGGGCAGGGACTCCCGGCGGAGCCACAGAGCGGGTGTCTGTATTCGGAGTTGCCGGGGGCCTGGTCGGGTTCTTCGGATCTACGGTGCGTTGCCGCGACTGCGTGTATTCGATTCTGTGTCGTAGTTCCTCGGCGAAGTCGGCGAGGTGTTCGTCGCGGCCGGGGTAGTCGGGGATCGGCCTGAACTGGCCGGGGTAGGGGCTGTCGGTGAGGGCACTGAATACGGCTGCGTGGGTGGGTTCGGAGAGGGGTAGCTGGTGGCGGATCCATAGGTCGGCGCGGTCGCGTAGCTCGCGTGCGGGGTCGCCCGCGAGGAGCAGCGAAGCGCCCAGGTCGTTGTAGTTGTCGGTGGTGATGGCCGCGATCAATGCGGTGGTGTCGAGCTGGTGGGCGTCGGCGAGGGCGGTGGTGTCCAGCAGGGCATTCCAGTGTCGGGAGTTGACCGCTAGCCGGTGCAGGACCGCAGGCATCGCGCGATAGAGAGTCCGATCGGTGTGGGCGTCGGCGAGTTGTTTCACATAGTCGTGGTAGTCGGAGAGCATTCGCGCCAGCCGTTCCGCGCTGACTGAGGGAGGCCGGCGATCGGTATCGGCTTCCGGCAAGGGCCTTGGTTCGGTGGTGAGGGTTTCAACGGTGTTGAGCCGTGCGATGAACGCGATTGGGTCGTAACTATCTGTTGCAGTGAGAGTTTCGGCATGCCAGACAACGCTACTGGCATGATCTGGGCGCTGGAGTTCGTCAGAGTTCGGGAGATTGTCGGGCGAGGCGGGCAGCGCATTCTGACAATTACCGGAGTCAGGGAGGGTGGTATCGGCGTTCGGGCCGAGGAGCCGTCGCCGAAGTTCGTGTGCGTAGTTGGCCAGTGCGGTGTCCATGCCGCGCCATGGGCTGGGCACCGGCAGGAACGGGCTTGGGTAGGGGGCATCGCGTAAGGCACGGAAGCGTTTTGCTGCGGGCGTGGTCAGGATCGGCAGAGCGTTGAGTTGTGCGATGAGGTTCGTGATAGCGGAAAAGTCTGTCATGGTGAGGGTTTCGACAGGGGTGACGGTGATCGGGTTGGGGATGGGCGAGAGTCGTTGTTGGATCCAGCGGTCGGCGCGGGAGCGTAGTACGGCGGCGGTGTCGCGGGCGGTGACCAGTGATTCGCCGAGGTCTTCGAGGTTGTTGGTAGCGATGGCGGTGACGAGTGCGCCGGTGTCGAGGTGGTGGGCGTCGGCGAGTGCGATGGTGTCGAGCAGATCCTGGTAGTTCGGCGAGTTTTTGGCCTCGTGGAGGAACACCGCGGGGAGTGCTCGGCCCAGTAGATGCTCGGCGCGGGCATCGGCCAGGAGTTGGTAGGCGTGTTGGTAGTTGACGCGGATGCGGTGGTCGGCGGCGGTTTGTTCTTCGCGCATGATGTCGGTCGCGGAGCGGTTGTCGTCCTCGCGTGCCAGCACACGAGCGAAGCAGCGGAAGGGTTCCCCCGGGTCGTCTGGTTGTTGGTCGCCGGAGAGATCGATGAGGGCGTCGGTGGCGAGGAAGACCTGATTGAGGTCGGTGCCGCGGGTCAGGCCGACGTAGGCCAGGGCGCGACCGAGGGCGTCGTTGAGCAGGGTGTAGGCGTGGCGGACGGTGATGCCCTGGGAACGGTGGATGGTCGCGGCATAACCGAGTTCGACCTGTCGGGTCACATAGTCCGCTGGCACGGTGACATGCCCGCGGTGGTCGATTCCGGTGAGGGTGATCGACCCGTCGGTGTGGATGGCATGGATGTGCCAGAGGTCGCCGTTATCGACCTGGGTGTTATGGCGGCGCCCACCGAGAACTTTCAGGAACGGGTTGTTGAGGCGGGTGACGACGGTGTCTCCGAGGTACCCGGTGTGCCGGTCCGACAACAGGATTGCTCCGCTGTCGGCGCGGACGCGACCGGCGGCCAGGTGGCTTGTTTGGGCCGCGGCATTAAGCGCTGCGACGTCCAGGACCGTCGCGGCGATCATGACCGAGGAGATCCCGGCGTCGGCATCGGCGAGGTGCCGCGACAATATCTCTGCGCGAAGTTGGTCGCCGAGGCCATGGGTGACGCGGCCATGACCCTCGTAGAACTCCCACGCCTTCTTCGCGTTTCCCGCCCGCACGGCCAGGGTTGCTTCGGCCTCCTGCGGGTCGGCGAAGCGCACCAGTTCCGAGAGTTCGGGTGAATGGTTGTCGCGGGCGATCGTGCGAATGATGCCGCCGGATTCGACGGCAGAGAGTTGTTCGGGATCCCCGATGCCCCGGATGATCGCGCCGTGGGTATCGGCGAGGGCGAGCAGGGCATCGAGGTCGAAGGTGGCGGCCATAGCGACCTCGTCGACGAGCAGCATCGCCCCGGGCGTGATCCCGGTCGGGACACCGTGGTCGGCTTGGGCGAAGAGTTTATGGATGGTCCGTGCCGGCACACCGAGACTGGCCGAGAGCTGACGGGCCGCCGCCGCCGAGGGTGCCAGGGCGATGACATCCCTCCCGCTCTCACGCCAGGTAGCGGCGACGGCCGCCATGGCGGTGGTTTTGCCACTGCCGGCGGGTCCGATCGCGACCGCGAATTTCGTTGCGGCCGTGCACAGAAATCGCGCGATGGCACGCTGCCCGGGATTGAGAACACGTCCACCACCGCGTTGAATTCGCGTGATCGCCGCGTCGACTTTTCGGGCGGAAACGGTGACAGTGCTCGGGGTGCGGGCGGCATCCAGGAGTCGGGTTTCCGCATCCAGGACAGCCCGGCTGGTCCAGCGAGCAGTGCCGGTGGCGGTGAAAATGCTTTCCCCCGAGGCGCGGGCCATGACGGCGGGAACCGGATCCGGGTCGATGGTCAGGAGAATCGAATGGTGATCCCGCACAGCGACGGTGAGCGCTTCCACGGCCGCGCGGTGCGCGGTATCGCTGAGGAAATCACACAGCCCGACCCGGTCTTCGACGGCGGAACGGATATTGGCTTCGGTCCAAGTGGCTCGGCGCCGTCCCACCGTGTCGGTGACCTCCACCTCGATCCCCGCCGGGTCGTACATTGCGCGGCGCCGTGCGAGACATATGGCGTCGATGCGGTCGAGCAACGCCTCCTCCGGGTCCGACGCCAGCCGCGCCGACAAAGTTCGCACCGCGTCAGTGACGGCCTGGGGTGTGCCGAACTGATATCGGCCGAGCTGGTCAGAGATCGCTTGCTGCAGTTGTAGTGGTGTGGCGGTGAGCAGTTCAGCGACGCCACCGAGCCCGACACCGATCTCGACAATGGCGTCGTCGGGAGCGAACGGTCGGGGTGCGTCGGGATGGTTGTGAGCCCACAACAGGTCCTCGACGAACTGTTGCCCACTCCGGTCGCGGCCGAACACACCGCGGAACCGGGCATCCCATTCGCCGATCATCTGCCGCAGCGCCTTCGGCAATGGTTTGCCGGCACGGGTTTGCAGGGTGGCCTGCTGGGCGAGCTTGTACTGGGTGACCTTGCTCGGGGTGCGACCGTGGCTGCTGCGGTAGTCGGCAACGAGGTCCTCGAAGCGCACGAGAATGTCCTCGCGACGGGAGAATTCGGCGACCATCTCCTCGCCGACACCGACCACTTCCAGAACAGGTTGTTTGCCTCGGCCCCGGGTGCGTTCCTCGAACCGTAACCCCATGCGCCGCTTCAATTTCCCCACGATGGTCGCGTTGTAGCGGCACGAGAGCGACACCGCCGCCGCGTACAACGCACGGGCATCCAACGCCGACCACTTGCCGTCGGAGCCGAGAACCTTTCCCGAAATCACCGCATGCGTATGAGGATTCATATCCCCGGCACGATTGTCGTAGTGGGTGAACGCGGCGATGATCAGCCCGGTCGCATCGATCTGCCTGACCCCGTTCGTGCCGCGGCGGGTCACCGCATACCGGGATTCGGCGAATTCCAGGACCTCCCGCACAGCCTCGAGGTGGCATTGCCAGATCTCGCGGCGCACCGCATCCGAACCCAGGCCCCACAGGATGCTGATGGACTTCTGCGGGGTGAACACGTTGTCGAACCCGGCCACCGCCTTGCGGGTGCCGGCCTTCTCAGAGGTGAGTGCCCGGTCGATCTCGGCGCGTCTGGGAGCGCGGCCGAGCACACCGGTGAGGTGTTCGCGGGCGGCATCGGTGCGCAGGATCGTGCGCTCGTCCCAGTCCGGCCGCCGCCGCCACGCGAAAGTGAACTCGGCCAATTTGCGGTCGAAAATGTCGCGAATAGGTGAGGGTTCGGTGGAGAATTCGTAGAACATTCGGCCGATCTGCGCGGCCTCGACAGCTTGCTTCACGGTCTTTCCGTCCGCTATCGCAGCGGCGATGATGGTATCGGCGTCCGGATGCAAACCCTCGCCGAAGAGCGCTTTCATCTGCGCCTCGGTCACCATTCCCGACAGGCCGAGTTCAGCCGCGCCCCGGCCCATCCATATTCCGGGCGGAGTGCCGTGCTCGGTGTAATAGTCGGTGAGGTCGCGGGTGCGATCTCGCAGGCGATCACCGCTGGCCACTTGCCTGGTCAGGTACTCGTAGCCGTCTCCGGCGTGTAAGCGGTGAATCGTCATCACATGATCGAAGATAGCGCGGAATGTAAACTTAAATGAGACATTACCCGTGAGTAGCATTGGAAATGCAAGAGGTGTGATGGGTTTGAATATAGAACCCATATGGGAACTGGGAGAACGGGATTCGGAAGGTTGAGGAAAGGGTTGATGACGAGGAAAGTGGGAGGTGAATATTGGAAACGGTGAAATGAAAGGATTCATCTCCTGGTGCGTCGCCCTGCGAATGCGGGCGGGCCGAGCGGAGGGGAGTCGGAGAGGAGGCGCGGTGGGAGACAAGACGACAGCGCGTCAGTGGGCGCGGAAGGTGACGACGGCGCTGCTGGCTGCGCAGGTGCAGTTGGTGCGAGCGAACGAAGCTGATTTGGCGGAGTTCCGCAAGCAGCACGGCCGATGGGAACGGACAGCGCAGCGGCGGGAAGCGGCGGTCGCCGCGGTGAATGCGCGCTATCGGCGCAGCGAAGTGGACGCCGAAGCGGGCGCGGGAGTCGCACTGGGGCGGCTGCATTCGCGGGGGATGAGTGAAGCCCAGCTGTGCGAGATCAGTGGGCTGAGCGTGTCGCGGGTGCGACGACTACTGCGCGGTGGGCAGTGCGCAGGCGTGGGTTCACTGGTAGGTGTCGCGCTCGATGTGGACGAGAGTGGCGCGGGGGATGGTGAGGCGCAGCCCGGGCAGCGCGAAGATGCGCAGGGCGAGACGGGAGTCCCAGATGCCGTGCTTGAACGCCGAGGTCCAGTGTCCGGCAAGCCAGATGAGCAGACCGAGCACCAGCCAGGAGAGTTTGCAGGGGATAGCGTGCGCCGGGGTGAAGATGATCGCGAGCAGTGAGTCGATGATGAGGAAGAATCCGGCGATACGGGCCAGGATGGGGAACACCCACCACAGCAACATTGCCGCCAGGACGGCGACGGCTGCCAGCCAGATCAGGCCCATGGGGACCGCTCCTCTCGTGAGGTGGGTGTGGCAGGTATCGGTGTCTTCATTGCACGCCGATACCTGCTGACAGATAACTGGATTGAGGGAACTGGACTCGATCAACTCCATGCGGCGCGTGCAGGACGATCGTAGAAACGGACGAGTCCGATCAGCCGCTCCTCGTGCGCGCACAAGGCGTGGATATCGGCGGCATCGAGTAGGTCGTCACGGACCTGAGTCAGCTCGTGCACCTGCCGAGCCAGTGCGCGGGTTTCGAGTTCGGCCGCTCGCAGCCGTGTGGAGAGCGCAAGGATCAGCACAGCCCACGCAGCCAGATCGCGCGACTGAGCGATCTGTGAGCTTCGGGGTGCACGGTAGTGCGGGGTGTTGTGGGCGGGCATCGAAGCCACCTCCGAACGGAGTCGAGACGAAAGCGAGTCCGCCCCATCGGCATACGATGAGGCGGGCTCGGTGCTGAACGGCGGCGGTGCACCCTGCGCGGCAGGGGACACCGCCGGTGATTAACGATCAGAAGTCGGGCTGGTCCCCGGCTGCGGCGGCGACGAGCGTCCGCTTGCCATGGCGTGCCGGTTGCTGCTGCGGCTGCTGGTCTGCTTCAGCGGTCGCGACTTCGACAGTGGTGAACCGCAACGAGACCGCGATGTCGTCGACCATGACCTCCGTGATCCACTGGGTGGCGCCGTTGCGGTCCTCGTAGCTGCGCTGGCGCAGCCGCCCGGTTGCGATGACCCGCATGCCCTTGCGCAAGCTCGCCGCGACATTATCGGCCATTTCGTTCCACACGACGCAGCGCATGAACGCGGCTGCGCCGTCGCGCCATTCACTGGACGCGCGATCGTAGACGCGGGAATTCTGCGCGACGGTCAGGTTCGCGACGACCTGCCCGCTGGGAAACGCGCGGTGTTCGGGATCTGCGGTGAGGTTGCCGACCAAGGTGACGATGATTTCTCCGGACATGACAATGCACTCCTTATGCGAAGGGATGAGTGAGAACCGGACCGCCTGCCCTCCGAAACCCCGATCACGGTGAATCCGTGATCGGGTGCTGCCCCGGAGGGCTGGCGATCTGCGGCTTCGCCATCAGGGGTGGGCGGGCCCCGCAGGGGCCGGCGGGGGTTCTGCGGCGCGGGATGGGGATCGCCGCGCTCTTTGCGGCGACCGGAGCGCAGCGCAGGCTCGTCCCCATGCCGTGCCGCAGGTTCATCGGCGGGAACCCGGCTCACCCCTGATCCCCTTGGGGCAGATCGCCGGGACTCCGGGAAACACCCGATGACCCAACTCGCCCCTCTCTCTTTGCTTCAGCGAGACGGCGGGGGAGGGAGCGGGACTGAAGCTGGACCTAGGTGATGGGCCTGACCCGGCGCGGGTGATCGCCGTCACGGAGCTCCCAGTCGCCGTGACTGTCGCAGTAGGCGGTGGAGAGCCAGCGCCGTATTCCCCAGCGCTCCATATCGATCCACCGGGTCGCGGGATCGGTGCATCCCATCTGATAGCAACCGAGGGTGCCGTCGGGCAATCGGTCGAAATGTCGCACGGTGCTCTTGCTGGTTCCCTTTCCCATGAGATTCCTTGTCGAATACGGTGATGGACGGACGGACAGTGCGCGGATCTGCTTGTGGCTCAGGCGCTGCCGCCGCGGCTGTTGGTTGTTGCCGCGGGGAGGTGGCGGGGTCGGCGCGCGCCGATGGTGAAGCCGCTGATGATGGTTCGCTCGAGCTCGCGGGCGGTGAACTGCTGATGCCCGATGTGCACTGCTGCGGCGCCAGCCAGGACGTCGTGAGCGTGGTGCTGGTCGAGTGCTCCTCCGGCGACCAGACGGCCGAGCGTGAACGCCGCCCGGAACAGGGCCGTGTTGCGGGTGCCGGGTACGGCGGCGGTGACCTTGCGGGTTTCTACACTGACGATGGCGCGCAGATATGCGTCCGGATTGGCCGGTGGCGCACCGGCTTCCGATGCTGGCGCCGGTGAATGTGGAGGTGCGAGCAATTGGAGTAGCCACGGGGGCAGTTCGCGGGGGTGTCGGGTGGTGAGGGCTCGGTAGTCGCCGTCGTGGGTGTGTGAGCCTGCGGCGACGACGTATCCGCCGTGGCCGCGCGAATCGATCCCCGGTGCGATCCGGGCGGCGGTGTTGGGCAGGAGTAGTCCGCCGGGCACTCGGTAGTAGAGGTGGCGGCCGCCCGGTGTGGCAACGCTGTAGGTGAGCAGTGTTGCTCGTGTGCCGATGGTGGTGGCGAGCCGGTAGAACGTCGCGGGTCCGTCGAGGCCGTGGTGGGTGTCGAGATCGATGACGTGCAGACCACTGGGACCGGTGGCGATGGCAACGTTGCTTCGGCACTGGTGCGGCCAGAAGTCTCTGATGCGGTTTTCTTCGGTGGTGGCTCGGTGCTGCCAGTCCTTGATCGCGGGGACTTTCGTGTGGGGTTGCAGTGGGAAGACGTACCAGCCCCGTGCCGCCGCGGACAGAGCAGCATCGAGGAATCGATTCGCGGACAACGGAACTCCTTCGAAGAGAAGAAGGGCGGGCAAGCTCCGCAGACGACGGAGCCTGCCCGCCCGTCAGGGGGTCAGCGGGTCAGGAGTCGATGTCGATGGTGCTGGGATCGATATCGCCGGCTGCGGCCTGCTCGACGGGGGTCAGGTGGTGGCCGTTGTCAGCGAGGAAGTGCAGGTATCGGCGTACGCCGCGGTCGGTGAAGCGCCACGCGTCCTTGCCGGTGCGCTTCTCGTACGCACCGAGCACCAGACCCAGGGTGATCACCTGGCAGCGTGTGGGTTTCGCGGTACTGATCGCGGTGAGCAGTTCGCTGCGGTATCCGGTGATGCCGAGCAGTTGGTGGGCGGTGCGGTCGGCGTTGTACTCGCTGAGCAGACCGGGTTCGTCGGTGAGAGATTCCGCGACGAACGTTGCCGCGAGCGGGGGCGGGGTCTTGCGGGTGAGGTAGCCGGTGACGTACTCGCGCCGTGCCTCGAGCGCGGCCTGGCCCTGCTTGTTGAGCTCCCGCACCCGCCGAGCGGCCTCGCGTTCCTGCTCACGACGTTCGTTCGCGACACGTTCGGCCTCGGCGCGCCGCTCAGCCGCGACTCGCGCGGCTGCCTCCCGTCGCTGGATGTCCTCGGCGGTCCCGACCTCCTGCGGCACACCATCATCGGGGGCACGAGTGCCATCGGCTTCGTCACCGCCAACGGAAACTTCATCGGTCTGCACCATGTCGGAGATGCCGTTGTTGGGGATCTCGGTGTCTTGGTCGAAGTCGGTGGCGAGTGCGAACCTGGACTCGTTCAGCCGGTCGGTACGCAGATAGCACGTCGGTTCCCACACCGGCTGGCGGTGCACGCTGTCGGCGTGCCGCTTACCGTCGGCCGGCGCGGTGTTGGGATGGCCCTGGGTTTCCCAATCGACGCTGTCGGAGTCCACACTTGCGCCGGTATCGGTATCGACGAGGGCTTCTTGATCGGTGGGATACAGGTACACCACCCAGTCGGCGGCGGTGGCGTCCAGGTCGTCGGCGGTGATGTCGCGACCGTCGGCGATGCGCAGGCGCTCGTAGTTGATGAACCGGTCGTTGTCGTCAGCGGGTTCACTGGTGAGTACCCCGAAGCCGTGCGCGGCATAGGACAGCGATTCGAGGAACCGTTGCCGTGCTTCGGCGCGATCGCCCGCGATGCGCTTGGCCTCGTAGGCGAACATCGACCGTGAGGTGGCCAGCAGACGCGCGACCGCGTCGGTGTCACTGACCTTCTCGTACTCGGCGAGGATCGCGGCCTGCTCGAAGTCGAGCTGACCGGAATCGACTGCCCGGCAAGCGGTGTCGCTGCCGCCGACGCTGACCGCGAGTTTGACGTGATCGCGTTTGCGGCCGATCTCCTGACTGATCCGGGTCAGCGATGCCCCGAAGGCGAACATTTGAGTCATCCCGGCCGCACGGTCACCGTCGGTCAACGGGATACGGCAGTCGTTGGCGTTGATCTGCTCGGCGATACGGTTGATCGCACGCTCTGCCGGGGACACCGCCGGGGCCGGGGTGACCCAGACCGGGACCCGCGGCAGGTCGAAGGCCAGCGCGGTGAGAACCCGTACCTGCCCTTCGATCACGGTGATCGTGCCATCGAGTTCCCGATAGGCCTTGACCGGTGACTCGACTCCGCGGCGCCGGATCGATTCGGTGACATCGGGGTGATCGCCGAGGTCGAACGTCTTTCGGACGTTGTCATCGATGAGCAGGTCGCCGGGCGGCAACATCAACGCTTCCTGCGCGGGCGTGGGGAAATTCGCAGGCGTTTCAACGATCGCCGATGGTTCGACCGCGACGGATGCCTCGGCGGCTGCATTGTCGAGGTCGGGGGTGGAATCGGAGGTGACAGCAAGGTCGATGGCAGTAGACATGAACCTGGTCCTTTCGAAACAGAAGGGGCGGGTACCGAAATCGCGAGGATTCCGATACCCGCCCGTGGAAGATGAGCAGAACGAGGTGGCCGATGGTCTTGTGTACGGGATGGATTCGGTCCCGCCGGATGTAGGTCGTCAGGTGCGTTTGCGGTGGGTGACGTTGAGCGGGCGCAAGGCCCAGATTCCGTCGTCGGCGGGGGAGAACAGCCAGTGCTTGCCCGACCACCCGTCGATGTCGCGGCGCCAGGTGGTGACTACGTGTTCGTCGAGATGGGAAGCGGGGCCTGCGGATCCGAAATGCGCCGCCTGCTCGTACTCCTCACGGGACATGGTGTCGATCATGGAACGAACCTCCTCGGGAAATGGAAACGGGTGAGGCACCGAACGCGCGCGGTACATCACCCGAGAGAAATGGGTTGAACTGGAACGGATTACAGCGGTATCTGAACGAAACTGATTGTGTGGCGCGGTGATTGGAGTCAGACCAGGCTCATTGCTTGCAGGGCCAGATCGTCGAGGGTGTTGGCGCGGTCGGCGTCGGAGATGGTCTGGGAGTAGCTGGTGACCGCGTTGGCGACACCGGCGGCCGTCAGCTGGCCGCCAGCGATGAAATGCGACAAGATCCCGGCGCGTTCGCTCTCGCTGAAACCCAGGCGCTTGGAAAGGGTTTCGAGGGTCTTGTCCGGCTGGGTGACCGGAGCGCCGGCAGCGTGTTCGAGTTCCTCGACCCGAGCGGCGAAGAACTCCGGCGACAACCACTGCGCGACATGATCACGCGTTTCCGCGGTGATGACCGCGAGCTTCTTGCGCAACGTGTCCTGCGACCAGGACACCGCCCCGGCGTCGAGACGTTCACCGACATGGCGGTGGGTGTGGGCGAACATGGGGACGGTCAGCCCGTTCCCACAGACCTGCACCACCAGCTCCGGGGTCAGTCGGACCGCGTGGTGGCCGGTTTCGTCGTTGCTGAACCGGAATCCGGCGAACACCACCGGCTCACTGCCGAGTTCGTACCCGTGGCCCTCACGCGCAGCCAGAGGCCGCCAACGATCGAGACTGCCTGCGACACGGCGACGTTCGGCCTCGAGCTCCGGGTTCGAAAACGCACTGCGGTAATCGGCCAGGAACCGCGGTGCCAGCGCCGACATCTGCGGGGAATACACCTTGCAGTGCATGGTGGATTCGGTCAGATCGCACCCACGGATCTCGGTGTCGGCCCCGGCATCACGGATGCCTTCGAGTACCGCGGTGAGCACGTCGAGGTTGTCGATGATCCCGTACCGATCCGACACCAGAGCGCGAAGTACCCCGGGTTGATCCGGGCGCGGTGGGGTGAACAAGCGCAGCAGAAACGACCGGTCATCGGGCTCGGGCAGCTCGGTGCCGGTGGGGCCGTGCAGCCAGCCGTTGACGTTGCCGTCGTAGAGGTCCAAGCGATTCTGCTCGCGTAAGCGGCGCAAGTACCGCACCGGGATACCGAGCTTGTCGGCGATCTGCCCGTCGGCCGTGCCGGTGGGACGGTACAGGCCATCGACGCAGGTGACGCCACGATCGTCGACGACCGGCCCGGCTCCGAACAACTCGATCATCGCGCCGGTGGCGCGAATCGAAGACGCGGAGGCAACGACATCGACCTTGGCGGCCTGCTGCTGCTCGAGCAACGGCACCAGATCCTGCAACGACAAATGACGGGTATAGCTCTCTACTGACATGAGAAGTTCGTCCTTTCAAGAGGATTGGATCAACTGCGGGGGAGTGCAAGGCGGTCGAGGCCCGCGGGATAGACACCGCGACCGTTCAGCTGCTGGACTTTCGGCGGACCGCAGCGACCAGTGCGTCTGCGGCGTCGGCTGCGATGCGGGCCTGGTGATAGCGCAGGCGGGCGATGTCTTTGCGCATTTCGGCCAATTCCTGTGCGCGCGAGGCACGATCGCAGTGCTGCGCGGCATGCGTCTGCCGATACTGCGCGACCCGCAGGTCGGTGAGGAACCGGTGCGACAAGGCGGCCAGCACGGTGTGCACCGCCTGCTGGATATGAGAGGGCTGATCGGTGAGCAGCCGGCCCACCTCGATCACCACATGGCCGGGCTCGCCCAAACTGAGCATCGGTATCCCGGGCTGGTGATCACTCCAACTCGGGTGAAACGCCGCGGTACTGACCGGCGCCCCCAACCAGCGCCCGTGCACCGACAGCCCGAAGAACCGGAACACGATCTTCGGGCGACGCTCATACCCGCCGTCGCCCAGCACAGTGTGTTCGGCCATATCGACGAACACACGCCCGTTGATAGGAACCTCACCGGCGTGGTCGATGCTGTAGCAGGTGCCGTGATCGGAGGAGTTCTCGTAGGTTTCCTCATCGAAGAAGGGAACAGACATGACAGACGGAATCCTTTCTGGTGGAGATGATTTCGACCAGTAGCAGTCACTGGATGGCTGTGGCCGGTGCAGGCGTCCAGGACGTGAGGATGTCGCCGGACCGCAGATCGGCGATCTCGATCGAATCGACCCTCTCGTCCTGTGCCCGGTTGTGCGCCAGGATCTGATCGGGGGTCGGGGTATGCGCAGTGCACGCATGCACCGCAGTCAGGAAAGGGACCATCGATCCGCGCACCGTGATGCGGGTGGCAGCGAGGACACGTTGGCCGAAATGCTCGGCCAGCTCACAGCGCGGCGGCAGTGCCACAACCACTTTCGCGCCGACCGCGAGCTTGTACAGCGCCTGGTCCTCGCGAGCGATCCACCACCCACCCGAGTGGCGGCGCACCACGAAATCGAACGGAAGCCGTGCGGTGAGCGCGCGGGCACCCTCAGCGGTCAGCGGACCGGACACCACAACGCGGACCTCGTCACCGTGATCAGTGACGGTGAAGGCCGAATCGATCGTGTAGGTCGCCGACCGGCGCTCCCGCCGACCGCTGGTGGGGTCGAGCGTGAGTGCCCCACCGGCCGAAACCCGGCGCGCCGAACAGCCGAGTTCACGCCGCGCGGCCACAGCGAGTTGCGCCGACCAGCTCGATTCGGAGATCGGCGGATCATCGCTCGAACGAGACAGCGTGACGTGCAGCAGCGAACCTTGCCGGAGCACGACAACGGTGCTGCCCTGCGGATTTCGGTATCCGGACATAAGAAACCTCCTTGGATGAAACGGACAGGAAAAGGCGTGATGTCGCCTGGATTGCTGGCCGAAGGGCCGAGGGGTGCCGGGCGGGCGCAACCCAGACGGAGCAATGAATCCGGTATGAAAGATCCTGAAAGCGAAGGGAATTCATCGACCGGCCCGGCTAGGCCCGGGGCGAGAGCCAGCTGCGCCGGATGGGTGAAGGGTTGGTGATCGGCTGGCGTGGACCACAAGGACATGTCCACGCCAGCCGACGACAGCGCGCCCGCACCGATCTCACCGCCGCGCTGGACAGCGCGGGGTGAGGTCGGTGGGGCGCATCACGCGGACACCGGCGGCGTCGAGGGCGGTCAAACCGATCCACCGATAGCGGTGCTACACGGTGTGCGATTCGAACCGTTCGGTGCCTGGTTCACCGCGGCTTGACCGCCTGCGCCGCCGGTGTAGCGTGCGCGCGTCCCACCGACCTGCTCCGCGCACCCTCATCCGACCGCCGAACACCCGGCGCTGCCTCCTCAGCGCTTCCCAGGAGGCACAGATCGGTACAGACCCACCTGCGGCTCCGCCTCTCCAACCTGGCGGCTATCGCCATGGCACGGGGTAGGCGAGTACGGAACGTGACCCATGAGGTTGCGCAGAGTTCGATCACATCTTCCGCCGGGCGGCACGTGTGCAGCGAACGCAACCGATGCAGTCCGCTCATACGATGGGAACGAATCCGCAACGCCGCCAACAACTCCGAGGTCAACGCCGCACGGAGCTGACGGGCGGGGCGCTGGTGGTTGAACACCTCCAGCACCAGCGACAGCAGATGCCACAGCTCCGCGTGCAGATCCTGAGCTTCCTGCCAGACCGGGCACTGCTCATGCCGGTGATCGCTAGGGGCCGGAACGGAGATCTGCGCAGCGTGCTGTGCGGCGATGACCTCGTCGACAGGAATCAGCATCCGAGGGTCCGACATCGCAGACTCAGCGGGTACCGGAGCGCGCGCCAGTATTGCCCAAGCGACGCGGTCGGTGGCGGTAGAGCTCACGGAGCGACCTGGATCTGCGTATCGTGCTGCGCGACACCGATATCGATGCGCAGCTCTGCAGCAGTCTCGATCCCACAGCGCACCAGCTTGTGCAGCTTCGCGGGCGGTAAGCCCACCTGCAAAGCGACGTCCAGCAGTTCGGCCATCCGATGTCCCGGATCGGCGGCCAACGCAGTCTCCAGGGCAACCCCGGCCAATGGGCCGTCGCCGCGCAGATAAGCGCAGAACGCCAACAGCGTTGCCGCTTCTGCCCGGTGTCGATCCGGCAGCGCGCGGGTCGAGAGCATCCACAACTGTTCCGCGGCAACACGATAGGTGCCGTGCGCGACACCGAACATGCAGTCACGAACAGTCGTGTCGCACAACGCCGTCGCAACCTCGGCCAGATCGACCGGAGAAACCTGTTGTGGGTTGCCCGACTGCTTGAGGACTTCCATCACGCGCCACAGCGCCTTGCGACTGTAGGCATCCGGATTACCGATACACACATCACACGCAAGGCGTCGCTGCGCCTCGGCAATCATTTGCGGCAACACCGCCGCCACCTGCTCCCGCAGACTCTCATCGACCGCAACGAGACCGAACAACTCCTCCCGGCAACCCAGAATCGGAAGCGACGCCAAGACCCGCTCCGCCGCGATCCGCGAGGCAGTCGGATCAGGCAGGGTTCCACGCTGGCGCGGGTCCCGCAGATTCCACCACGGGGCATCGGCCAGAACTCCCGCGACAGCCCACGCGCCTGCAAGGCGGACGCCGACCTTGATCAGGTGCTGCTCGAGAGTCGCCAACAGCCGATCACCACTGCGGTCGGTGACAGAACATGCGGAGGGTATGGCGAGCCGGTCATCGACGATGACAGCAAGGGCCGCAACGATATCCGCGCGCGAACACGCCTCAGCGATCCGACGCACGATGTCGGTGTCCGGTGGTTCGCCGCAGTCGTGCAGGTCCACGCGGATAGCCATGTCGACTTCGGGCTGTTCGGCGCCGCGCTGCTTGAGCGTGACGACGACCAGGGACCGTTCCGGCGTGAAGCCGAGCATGGCGGGAATGGCAGCGATGAGATCACCCGGCTCGGTGATATGCGGTTCCGACGGCATTGAAGCCTCCTTCGATTCGAAGAAAGCCCGACGGACACAACGCATTACCAACTCAACATGGCGAGCGCCGTGCCCTTCGGGGCGGTGGGCGCAACGCGTCGACACCGGCGGCGTGAGTGGGCGGTCAAGCCGAGAAACGCACGCACACGGCCACGAATGAACAGTTCGGACCGCCGGTCCTCGGGCAGACGCGGCTTGACCGCCCGCGCCGCCGGTGTAGCGTGCGCCCGCCCACCGCCCCGAAGGAACGGACGCAAGAATCCCAAATAGTGGGTCGAGCGTGCAAGCGCAGACCAGTCCGCCATGGAGACTCCAGTTGGCCGCTGCCGCCGACAAGCCCCGCCGAAGGCTGCGGCGGTGGAGTCCCATTTCCGAATTGGATGACATCCCATATTGGTTGTTCTCGTTCCGATTGCGTCGACGGTGCAGCGGTTGGAACCTGAAATTGTCGATGTATGGACGCTCTCAGATCGTCCCTGCAGCAAAACCTCGTGACTTGCACAATGAGGCTTCGCTTGAGGTGGTGATGGAAAGGTGCGCTACCCATCTCGATGTCTTTGCCGCGGGTCCTGGAATTTCCGCCGGGCGTGACAGTAAATCCTCGGCAACACTTGCGGGTCTTGATTGGGCCTGGTCCTGAAGGCAGGGTCGGTGACGTCCACGGCTGATGGATACCTGATCAAAGTGCAAGCAGCGCAACCGCTGTGCGTGCATCGCCGAGGCCGAGTTGGTCACGGGGCTGGTGTTCCTGCCTGTAGATCCGGCGACCGATATATCCGGCCGCTCCGAGTACTCGGCCATGGCCGAGATCTCGCGGTGGCCGGTTCTGGAACGAGTGCTACGCCATCGATGGGGCGATCACGGAATTGTAAGGGCTACAACAAATGTCGGAACTTCGGGCTGCGGCCCGATTGGATTGGAGGCCAATGATGGACTTGCCAGACAATCGGTTGTGGACTGTGGAGGAGACAGGCTATTTCCTCGGTATTTCAGTTAAGACGCTTTACCAGTGGCGATGGCTCGGCGAGGGTCCGCCTGTGACCACGATTGGGCGGCGACTGCGGTATGACCCGTCAACCGTGAAAGCTTGGGCCGAAAACGGCTCCGAGGCGGCCTGATATGGCGCATGTGGAAGATCGCTGGTATCGGCCGAAGCAGGACGGTGAAGGCCGAATCGTGCTGACCAGTCGCGGCAAACCGGTCATGGAGCCGACCGCTTCCCACGGCAAGGGCCTGCGTTACCGGGTGCGATACATCGATCCGGACCGTGGTGAACGATCGAAGTCGTTTCCGGACAGGCAGAAGAAGCGTGCCGATGACTTTCTGATCGAGGTCGAATCCGACAAGCGGGAGGGAAAATACATCGATCCGAAGTTGTCGCGGAAGACGTTTCGGCAACAGGCGGAGAACTGGTACAAGGTGCAGTCGACGGATCCAGCGACTCGGCTGGTGTTGCGGCAGCGGCTGGAACGTCGGATCTATCCTAGGCTCGGCGATTTGACTTTCGATCGGATCGAACGGCCCGCAACGATCCGTGATTGGGTCGGCGATCTTGATGAGCGAGGCTTCTCGGAGAACTACAAGGCAGTGCTGTTCACGGTCGTTTCGGCAGTGTGTGAGTCCGCAGTGGACGATCGGATCATTCGCCAGAATCCATGCAAGGCCAAGACAGTTCGCCGTCCGATCGGAAAGAGTCCGAAAGTCGTTGTGTGGCAGGAGGAGCGGTTGCGCAGCGTGTGTTCAGGCCTGCCGCAGCGGTTCGGCATTGTCACGAAGCTCGGCGCTGGTCTGGGGTTACGACAGGGTGAGATTCTCGGCTTCTCACCGGACGATATCGACCGTCGCATGAAGGTCGTTCGCGTCGAGAGGCAGCTCAAGACGGTCAAAGGCGCCATGATGTTCGCGCTGCCCAAGGGCGGCAAGACTCGCGAAATCCCGATGGCCGGCAGTCTTCTGGCCGATATCGATAGCCACGTGGAGCAGCACGGAACTGCGCTGGTCACGTTGCCGTGGGGGCACCCGGACGGTGAACCTGTGACGGTGCGCCTGCTCGTCACCGGTGAGGCCGGCCGCTTATACAGCGGCGATGTGTTCAACAAACTCATCTGGCGGCCCGCATTCGCCGCCGCTGGCCTAACCTATGTGCGGAGAGCGGATGGCATGCACGCTCTCCGGCACTATTTTGCCTCGGTGTTGCTGTCGATGGGTTGCTCCGTGAAGGAGTTGGCGGAGTTCCTCGGCCACAACGACCCGGGGTTCACCCTGCGCACGTACACCCATCTGGTGCCGTCGAGCCTCGATCGTGCACGGTCGGCCATCGACACCGCGCTCGGCCGGATCGATCCGCCGACGGCCTACAGACGGCCTGGGCGGGTGAATCGCAGCAGCGCGCGGGTGCTGCGACCTCGCAGAATCAGCCGTCTACCAGGCTCCTCGCGATGACAAGACGCTGAATCTGGTTGGTGCCCTCGAAGATCTGGGTGATCTTGGCTTCCCGCATATACCGCTCGACCGGGAAGTCCTGGGTGTAGCCGTAGCCGCCGAGGACCTGGACGGCGTCGGTGGTGACCTTCATGGCGGCGTCGGTGGCGATGAGTTTGGCGACGCTGGCCTGGCGGGAGTAGGGGAGGCCGGCGTCGCGGCGGCGGGCGGCGTCGAGGTAGGTGGCGCGGGCGGAGTCGACGGCGGCGGACATATCGGCGAGGACGAAGCCGAGGCCCTGGTGGTCGATAATGGCGCGGCCGAAGGCTTCTCGCTCCTTGGCGTAGGCGACGGCGTCGTCGAGGGCGCGCTGGGCGATGCCGGTGGCGACGGCGGCGATGCCGAGGCGGCCGGAGTCGAGGGCGCTGAAGGCGATCGAAAGTCCTTGGCCGGGTGCGCCGATGAGGCGGTCGGCGGGGAGGAGGGCATTGTCGTAGGCCGCGGTGGTGGTGGGGACGGCGCGCAGGCCCATCTTCTCCTCGGGCTTACCGAAGGACAGACCCTCGGTATCCGCGGGGACCAGGAAGCAGGAGATACCGCGCGAGCCCTCGCCGGTGCGCGCGAAGAGCGTGTAGTAATCGGCCTTGCCGCCGTTGGTGATCCACGCTTTGGTGCCGGTGATGCGATAGCCGCCGTCGGTCTCGACGGCCCGGCAGCGCAGCGCGGCGGCATCGGATCCGGCATGCGCCTCGGACAGGCTGTAGGCGCCGATCAGGTTGCCCGACAGCATCTCCGGCAACCAGCGCTCCTGCTGCTCGGGGGTGCCGTAGCCGAACAGCGGATGGCAGGACAGGCTGTGCACGCTCACCGCGACCGCCACGGCGGCCCAGCGCGCACCCAGTTCCTCGAGCACCTGCAGGTACACCTCGTACGGCTGCCCGCCACCGCCGAATTCCTCCGGATACGGCAGGCTCAGCAGCCCGGCCCGCCCGAGCGCGCGGAAGGCCTCCTCGGGATAGCGTTCCTGCTTCTCGTAGGCGGCGGCATTCGGTTCCAGGACCTTGTCCGCGATATCCCGGGTGAGCTCGATGAGGTCGCGGGCTTCGGACGTGGGCAGCAGGCGGTCGACGGGCATGGTCGAGACATTACGACCAGCACCCAATTGCGTGCAAGGCAGCACGCAATTACGGCTAGACTGAGGCGGTGTCAGCTGCCCTGCCCCCGAACAAACACCAGGAGAAGAGCCTGCGTACGCGGGCGCTGCTGCTGGACGCCGCCATCGACAGCCTCGCCGAGGTCGGCTACGCCAGCGCCTCCATCGCCGATATCACCGCGCGGGCGGGCGTGACCCGGGGCGCGCAGCTGCACCACTTCCACACCCGGCAGGAGTTGTTCGCGCAGACCATCGAGCACCTGACCCAGCGGCAGCAGGAGGCATTGCAGCGACGGGTGCGGACCCTGGGCGCGGCATCGGCGGGGGAGATCCTGGTGCAGCTGGTGACCGCGCCGTTCGCGGGCAAGCTGGGCAAGGCGGCGGTCGAGCTCTACGTCGGCATTGCCAATGAGCGTGAGCTGCGCCGGAATATGCTGCGCGTCCAGCACGAACTGACGGTCGAGCTCCTCGACGCGTGCGCACAGCGCATCGATGTCTCCCGGGACCGTCTCGAATCGGCCTTCTGGCTGACCATCAATCTGGTGCGCGGTGCGACCCTCGACGAGATGGTCGGGCGGGATCGATTGCGCCGCAAGCAGGTTCTCGCCGACTGGGCGCGCATGGCCGACGGCCTGCTCGGCTGAAACGGGATGCCTGACGGCCGCGATACACCGGCCGTAAGGACGTTCTGAATACCGCCCGGTGCAGCCGGGCGCAGCCTCGGGGGAGGGCATCGCCATGGCGATGAATCGGCGGAGCCTGTTGCGCGCCACCGCATTGGGTGCGGCGTGCGCCGGCCTGGGACTACGATCGATATCCGGTGGTGCGCCGGAATCGGCTGCTGGGCAAGTGGATTGGAATGCCCTGCGGCAGCGGCTGACCGGAACGCTCGCGCTGCCCGCGGATTCGGACTACGCGACCGCGAAACTGGCCTTCAACCCGCGCTTCGACGATCGGAACCCGGCCGCCGTCGTGCGCATCGCCGGGGCCGCGGATGTGCAGGCGTGTGTCGCCGTCGCGGCGGAGTGCGCCCTGCCGATCGCGGCCCGCAGTGGCGGCCACAGCTACGCCGGATACTCCACGCCCGACGCAGGATTGATTGTCGATGTGGGAGCGATGAATTCGGTGCAGGTCGCCCCGGACGGCACCGCCACGATCGGCGCGGGCGCACGACTGATCGACGTGTACGCAGGCCTGGCCCAGGCGGGGCGCTGCCTGCCGGGCGGTTCCTGCCCGACGGTCGGCATTGCGGGGCTGACCCTCGGCGGCGGTCTCGGCGTGCTGGCGGGCAAATACGGATTGACCTGTGACAACCTGCTTTCCGCGCAGATCGTCACCGCGGACGGCGTCCTGCGCCGGGCCGCCGCCGATTCCGAGCCGGATCTGTACTGGGCGCTACGCGGCGGTGGCGGCGGGAACTTCGGCGTCGTCACCGAATTCACCTTCCGCACGGTCGAGGCCCCGCAGCTCGCGGTCTTCCAGGTGCGTTTCCCCGACGGAGCACTGACCGATGTACTGGGGGCCTGGCAATCGTTCACCCGATCGGCCCCGGACGAATTCTGGTCCACCCTCGGCATTTCCGCCGGAAGCCCGCCCTCCTGCCGCATCAATGGCTGCTACGTCGGGACCGAGAGCGATATGAACGCGCTCCTCGACAAGCTGGTGGCGGCCACCGGAGCGCAAACCACCAATCGCTACTCCCTATCCCTGGACTACCTCGCGGCAATGAAATACTTCGGCGGGTGCGCGAACTATTCGACGGAGCAGTGCCATCCGAGCTGGAACGGCGGCGGGGTGCTCGGCCGGGAATCGTTCACCGCCTCATCCCGGGTACTGACCCAGCCCCTGGCGGACCCGAGCCGGCTCACCGATATGCTCACCGGCCGCGAGGGCATGGACATACTCCTCGACAGTCTGGCCGGGGCCGCGGGCCGAATCGGGGCCTGCGACACCGCCTTCCCGTATCGCGGCGCACTAGCGACCGCGCAGATCTACGTCGGTGCCAGCACTCCCGAGGCACGCACCGCGGTGAGCGAGGTCCGCGACGCGCTGGGCACTCTGGTCGGCAATACCGGGTTCGTCAACTACATCGACCACGACCTGTCGGACTGGTCGACGGCCTACTACGGCGGCAACGCCCCTCGGCTCCGCCGCATTGCCGGACAGTACGACCCGCACTGCGTATTCGGCTTCGATCAGTCGGTGACGAAGATGTGAGCCCTGTGCTGCCGAATGGCGCGCTCCTGTGCCTGGGCATGACTGGCCCAGTGGGAATTTCGCGGCTGTCGCTCAGAACGGGGCGGGCAGCCGGGTGTAGACGCCGGGGAATCCCGCCTCGGCCGCGCCCCGGCCCCACGAGGTGATACCGACCAGCTTGCCGTCGTCGCCGAGCAGCGGTCCGCCACTGTCGAAGTCGCCGGTATCGGCCTTGGTCGATCCGGCGCACACCATCTCGCGCGCATCGAAGGCGCCGGGGTAGGCGCGGGCGCAGTCGGCATCGGTCGCGAACGGCACGGTCGCACCGCGCAGTCGGATATTCGAGCTGTCGTTGTCGGAGGTCCCACCCCAGCCGAGAACGGTGGCCGAACTGCCGTGCGGCGCGGCGATCTGCACGGTCGGCCGGTCCTGCGGCTGAGTCAGCGTCAGCACGGCGACGTCGTGGTGATACACCAGCACTCCGTCCACATCGTCGGTGCGGAAGTCCGGATCGATACGCACCGCGGTCACGGTCTCGGTGACCCCGTCCGCGGACTGCAGATCCGAGCGCTCGAAGGTGACCGTCAGCCATTCCGGCAGCTGCTGTGCGACCTGCACGCAGTGCGCCGCGGTGAGCACCTGATCGGGTGCGATGAGAGCGCCTCCACAGAACTGTCCGGAGGGGCGCGCGAGGTGGAACAGCGGGCTGCCGACCGCCGCGAGCCACGGGTACGCGGAGGCCTGCACCTCGCCGCCGCCGACCACCGCACCGGCGGATCCGGGAACCAGGCATCCGAGGAGTACCGCGAGGACGACCGCGATCCGGCGAGGGAAAGACACCAGCGCACCTTCCGCGATCGGACGAGCAGAACGATTCATTCAAACAGACTCACCCCCGGTGTGCGGACCCGGAGTTGTCGGTGGTCGTGCGTATCGTCGCGGTATGACGTCTTGGAACGAGTTCGCCGAGGCCGCGCCGCGCATCGCCGAGATCTTCACCCGCCGTCACGCCGCCACCGGCAATCTGTGCCTGCTGGCCACCCTGCGCGCGGACGGTTCGCCGCGCATCAGCCCGCTGGAACCGCGCGTTTTCGAGGGCGAACTATGGCTGGTCGGCATGCCCGGTACCACCAAGTTCCAGGATCTGGCCCGCGACCCGCGCTTCTGCCTGCATACCGCCACCGTCGATACCGAGGTCACCGACGGTGATGTGAAGCTGTTCGGCGCGGTGCACGATGTGCGGGATCCGGCGCTGCATCAGCGCTGGGCGGAAGATCTGTTCGCCGAGTCCGGTTTCGACCTGCGCGGGGAGAGCTTCGACCAGTTCTACGCGGCGGATATCACCGGGGCCTCCGCTGTCGAGGTCGGTGACGGGCATATGGACGTCACCATCTGGAAGCCCGGGCAGCCGGAACATGTGGTGCGCAAGCACTGATGGGCCAAGTAATACGAAGGCATGCCATGCAATATTGCAGCGAATGCAATACGGCAGGAGATGCATTCGCGCACGAGGTGCCGAACAGAGCCTCTCTCAACGGGTTTCGCGGTTCGCGACCTGCGGTTCTCACGGACGCCACGGATGTGTATGTGCCGCAGGATTATCGGGAACGTCCGTCCGGCATTCCGGGCGCTGTGGTCTGGACGCGCGACATTACCGCCGGCTCGTCTGCTCCGGTACTGCCGGACGGCTGCATGGATCTGCTGTGGATCAACGGTCGAGTCATGGTGGCGGGACCCGACACTCGCGCATATCACCCGAGCCCGGGTGCCGGCCCGCAGGTGTCCGGCATCCGATTCTTTCCCGGCACGGCTCCCGCACTACTGGCAATTCCCGCGCACGAGCTCCGCGATGCGCGAGTGGATCTGGCTGCCGTCTGGAGTCCCGCCGTGCATCGCCATGCCGTCGATCTCCTCACGGCCGCTTGCACTCCCACCGCAGGTCTGGAAGCGATAGCCCGATGGCGCGCGATCGACCTCGATCCGGTGGCTCCCGCCATGACTCGCATCGTGACGGAACTCCGCGCGGGCACCAGGGTCGCCGATCTCGCCGACACCCTCGGCCTGGGCACCCGCCGCCTGCACCGTATGTCCTTGGACGCCTTCGGCTACGGCCCCAAAACCCTCGCCCGCATCCTGCGCATGCAGCAGGCCCTGGCCCTGGCGCGCTCCGGCACACCCCTGGCCGCCACTGCCGCCCAGACCGGCTACTCCGACCAATCCCACCTGTCCCGGGAGATCAAAGAACTGGCCGGAGTTCCCCTGACCCACCTGCTACAGCGTTGAGGCTTCACCCCAGCGCCGCATACAGATCCACCCCATTCCCGTCCGGATCGTGCACGGTCGCGTACCGCTGCCCCCAGAACGCATCGAACGGCTTCAACTCGCCGTGATATCCCGCCCCCACCAGTTCCTCGTATGTCGCATCAACTTCCGCGGTCGTCTCGCACCGGAATGCCAGGCCCATCCGCCCGCCGCTCCCCGCACTCCACTCCGGATGGAACGACCGAACAGTCGCCTCGGTATCCAATGCCAGCCTGATCCCGCCCGCGAGCACCGCCTCGACATGCGGCTCATTGTCGGAGCCCTCCGCGAACCCGACCCCGAGCCGCCGGTAGAACGCCAGCGCCGCACCCATATCGGCAACAACAATTCCGATCACATCCAGTTGAAGAGTCATACCCGAACCGTAGGCCCGCCCCAGCGCCGCTGTCTTGAAGAAATCGGACACGGCGAGGCGAGCGGGCTGCCGGGGTGAGAACTCGGGTTCAGGCGAGGAGAGTGTCGAGCACGAGCACGACTGAGGTCGTGATGGACAGCGCGAGGAAGACCATGGCTCCCACCATGTTCCGGTCGCCGCTGCGGATATGGGCGAGGATCGCGCCGCTGAAGTAGAGCACCAGTCCGATCGCGGCGGCGATCGCGAAGGGCTGGCTAGGGCGGCAATGGCAGGAAAGTATCGGCGATGACTTGGAATCCGGCATTGCCCGCCCCCGGGAGCGGTCCGGGAATCATCTGAGCGGTGGCAGACTCGTGTGATGTCAGCTGTCAGGAGCGATCGCCACGGGAGGCTCTCGGCTTTTCTGGCTTCCCGCAACGACATTGAACTCGCCGAACTCATGGACAGCGGTCGGCCCAACAGTGTGGGAGTGGGCGGCGGCACGGCAGTACTCGTCGTCGACGGCGTGCAGGTGTTCGCCAAACGCATCCCGCTGACCGATCGGGAGCTCGCCCACCGGGGCTCCACCGCGAATCTGTTCGACCTGCCGATGTTCTGCCAGTACGGCATCGGCGGCCCGAGCTTCAACGCATGGCGCGAGCTCGCGGCGAACATCATCGTCACCGACGGTGTGCTTGCCGGCGAGACGCAGTCGTTCCCGATGCTCTACCACTGGCGGGTGCTGCCCGGCCGGTCACCGGTGGCGACCGAACACGCCGACATCGAGACGGTGGTCGCCGCCCAGGGTGGCAGCCCCGCCGTGCGTGCCCGTCTGGAAGCGCTGGCCGTCGCGACGTCGAGTCTCGTGCTCTTCTGCGAGTACATCCCGAACTCGATGTCGGATTTGCTGCGCGATGATCCCGCAGCCGAGGCGTCCGCAGTCGCACAGCAGTTTTCAGAGATCGTGACGTTCCTGAGCGATCGACAGCTGCTGCATATGGACGGACACTTCGAGAACCTGCGCACCGACGGGAAGCAGATCTATCTCAGCGACTTCGGGCTGGCTACCTCACCTCATTTCGACCTGTCGCCCACCGAACGCGACTTCGTCGAATGCCACACCGCTCATGACGCCGACCACGCCGCGATGCGACTGGTCAACTGGCTGGTCACCGACGTCTGTGGCATATCGGCACCGGCCGATGGTGGCCCCGTG
The DNA here is from genome assembly GCF_035958815.1 of Nocardia sp. NBC_01327. Taxonomy (NCBI): domain Bacteria; kingdom Bacillati; phylum Actinomycetota; class Actinomycetes; order Mycobacteriales; family Nocardiaceae; genus Nocardia; species Nocardia sp. NBC_01327. The sequence goes on from NZ_CP108383.1 coordinate 4,783,109, forward strand.
GCGCGCAACGAGTGCGTCATTCGTTGTGCTGCAGGCGATATCCCGACTGGCGTGCACCCGGACGTGGCCGCGATCCTGACCCGGCATGCACCTGCCGCCGCGAAGATGAACGCCTTCTACTGGAACCTCTTCGACGGCGACGTCCACGCCACGTACCCGGCTGGGTAACTGTGCGCCGAACCGCCCACCCGCTCCACTTCCATCGGTACAGGTTCCGTCGGCATCGGATAGACACGGCCGCTTGATCTTCCGCCGCACCCCGCTCGCCAGTTCCATCCGCTCGGTGTCGCGCTAGCGCCGCAGGCGTAGTCCGTCGAGGATGATGTCGCCGATATGTGTCGCGCGGGCGGGGCTGGTGTGCGCATCGGCGTGCTGGATTGCAGCGAACGCGCCGGCGACGAGTGCCATCACCTCCTCGACGGTGATGTCGTCGCGCACGATGCCGGCGGCGCGCGCCCGGTCGAGTAGGTCGGCGACATGACCGGTCAGCGCCACCGCAACCTCCGGTGCGACAACGCGCAAGTCGAATTCCGCGGCGGTGAGCGCGCTTTTGACGGCACTGTTCTCGGCGCCGTTGGCCATCATGCGCGACAACAGCACGAACAACGCAGCAGAGTCGTCGGTGGCAGCCAGTGCCGCGGCTTCGGACACCAGATGGTCGAGCTGATCGAGCGAGACTGCAAGGTACAGCGCATCTTTAGTGGGAAAGTGCCGATGGACCGTCCCCGGGCCGACCCCGGCCTGCCGGGCGATCTCGTCGAGGGAGACACCGAGTCCTTCTCGGGCGAACAGCTGCTGCGCGGTCTGCAGGACGGCTTGGCGGTTACGGCGCGCGTCGGCGCGCAACCCCCGCGAGCTGTCACGTGGGGTCGCGGGTCCGATCGGGATGTGCTGTGGCTGTGACTCGTTCATCGTGGACCTAGCATAACCGGGGCGATGCCCCGTATGCTGATTACGATAACCGGGGCGGCGCACCGTTTAAGAAGGGCTGCACTCGGATTCTGATGACCCCGGAGAGGACCACTTATGACGATGCTCGACCCTGGCGCTGTGGTGCGACGGATGCAGGAGTGCTTCAATACGCGGCAGTTCGACCAGGCCGACGATCTTCACACCCCCGATTGCTTCAGTCATGCGCTCGGCGCCACTGGATTCGACGCGGGCAAGAAGGCCTGGCGCAGTCTCGTTGCTCAGTTTCCCGACATTCGTGTGGTCGCCGAAGATGTGCTGGTGGATGGCGACAGGGTGGCAGCCCGCTCGACGGTCGAAGGAATCCCGATCCTGGATGGCGGACCACGGCCGATGATGATCGAGATCTTCCGTATCGACGACGGCCGGATCGCCGAGAACTGGGCGCTCGGCACCGGGCTGCCCTACAGCGCGGAAACTCTGTAATACCCGGGCAACACCCTCCGTGCCGGTGTCATCGCGGCCGATCACAGTAATTCGCAGGGGTGCGATCTGGCGTACCGTGCTGGGAGGCAACGATTCTCAGGGCGTCGGCCAGCCCCTGAAACTGAGGGCTCGGGAAGGCATAACGCCATCCGTGCGCAGAGCGACAGACGGGCATGAGCCTGAAAAACGTTTCCCTGCAACAGTTCACGTTCCGTACGGGTGTGATCGCGACGGCGATCGTGGCCACGTGGAGCGGGTTCACCGGGACCGCCGGTGCCAATTCCACCGATGCGGTCGCCCAGTTCACCTCGACCCTCACGCGCGTGCCGGGTCCCAACTGCGCCGCGATCATCAATGCCGAGACGGTGGCGCAGCCGCAGTCCGGCGTGTTCGGTGTTCGAGCGAAGATCACGCAGACCGGGGAGTTCTGCGGGGCCTATCAGATCACCGTGCATTGGCGGAACATCGATACCGGCGTGACCGGCGGGCAGTCGCAACGTGTCGAAGGCACCTCGGTGGTCGGCCTGCCGGACAACGTGATCACCGGCATGGGCATGGGGCCCGGCGCCGGGAAGGTGGAGGCGTGGATCGACACGTACTCCCAGGTCTATCCGCAGAATGTGGATTTGGAGCACATCGCGGGGCGCGCGACGTTCACGCTGGGCTGAGCGCTCGGAATCGACTGGGCTGAGCGCTCGGAGTCGGTTGACGGATCCCGGCACTGCTGTGATACTTAGGTTTGTGCCTAAGTATCACAGCGAACTCGACGCACTGCTCCGCGCTCTCGCGGATCCGACGCGCCGAGCCATCGTCGAGCGGCTGGCGAAGTCGCCGGCCGTCGTGTCCGAGCTGGCGGCACCGTTCTCGATGGCATTGCCATCACTGATGCAGCATCTGCGCGTCCTCGAGAACGCCGGGCTGGTGACCTCACACAAGCTCGGACGCGTTCGCACTGTGAGCCTGCGACCGGGCGCGCTCGACGTGCTGCACCTGTGGCTCGGCGAGCAACGCACCCCCGCGGAACACCAAGCCGACCGGCTCGGGATCCATCTGACCCGCACCGCTACGAAGGAGAACTGACCTATGACCCGCGTTCGCGTCAACCTGTTCGTCTCGCTGGACGGCCTCACCTCGGCCAACAGCTCCCCCGAAAATCCGATGGGTGAGGACTGGGCGCGCCTCAGCGCGGGCCACCTCGCGACCCGCACATTCCGCGAGCGCGTGTTCGGCGATACCAGCGGCGCCGGCTCGACCGGCGTCGACGACCGCTATACCGCCGCGTTCTTCGAGGGAATCGGGGCCGAGATCATGGGCGCGGGCATGTTCGGACTGCACGCGTTCCCCGGCGATCCGGAATGGAAGGGCTGGTGGGGTGACGAGCCGCCGTACGGCACGCCGGTCTACGTCCTCACGCACACCGCCCCGCGGCCGTCGATCCCGATGAAGGGCGGGACGACGTTCCACTTCCGCAGCAGCGCAATCGAAGACGTCCTCGCCGAGGCGACCGATGCCGCGGGTGGTCAGGACGTGCGCGTCAGCGGTGGCGTCGGCACCGCGCGTGCCTTCCTGCGCGCCGGCCTGGTCGACGACTTGCACCTCATGATCGCGCCCATCGTCCTCGGCCGGGGGACCAGGCTGTGGGACGATCTGGGTGGTCTGGACCTCACCCACAAGGTGACGACGGAAGTGGCCGAGAGCGGCACGATCCACGTCACGTTCACCCGTTAGGACGCGCACTTGACGATCGAACGCCGACTCGCCCGCGCCGAGTTCACCCTGACCCGCAGCTACCCGGTTCCCGTCGAGCGCGTCTGGGGCGCGTTCGCCGAGGAGCAGCAGAAGTTGGCCTGGTGGGGCGCGGGCGACGCCATCGAGCCGGGCGAGTGGGTCTTCGACTTCCGCATCGGCGGACGTGATGTCGCCGAGGGAAAGTTCCACGACGGTCCGGTGTCGCGGTACGAGGCCACCTACACCGATATCGTCGAGCACATCCGCATCGTCACGACGTACGACATGTGGATCGACGGGATTCACATGTCGACGTCGGTGGCCTCTCTGGAGTTCGAGCCGATCGCTGAGGGCACGCGCTTCACCCATGCCGAGCACGGCGTCTTCTTCGACCAGTTCTGGGCCGACGGCCCGAACCGTGAGCAAGGCACCCGGGGCCTGCTCGATGCTTTGGGCGACTACCTCGCATGACGGTCACCACCGGTGAAAGCTCCTCACCTGCGGCCCCGGCCGGAGCAGCGCCTCGCCTTCCGTGATCGGTACCCGCCGAATCCGGACCCGCGACAGGATGGTGAATCGAATGGCAGCAGCGGACAGCACCATCACGGTGCCATATTCTCACCTGTTTCCCGGCCTGACCCTCGAATTCGACTCCGCCGCAGGCGAATACGATCTGATCTTCGCGGACGGCTCGCAATCCCGAGCCACCCTGTTGCACGACGAATCGGGAACGCCCGCTTTACATGTGGACGCGTACGCGACAGCTGCCGCCACCGCGATCCCGGAGCGGCTGTGGACGATCACATCCACCCGCGAAGATGGAGGCCGGACACAAGCGACCCTGGGACGGGCCATGTGAGCGGCGCGCGACCGCGGTAACCGGCTGCCACCACCGATCGGCCGGAGGCGTGCGGTGGTTGACTACGCTCTTGACTGCATGCGGCGCCGCACGCCGCGATGTGACACCCGCGGCCCGGCCTCTCCCTTGTCCACCAGGTAGTGATGCGAGGTGATGCCCGGATGAGGGCAGTGGTCCGTCGTAGACTCGGATTCCGCACGTGCGCAACCGTTCGGAGGACACCTCATGCAGTTTCCGCTCACCGTCAACGATTTCCTCGACCGTGCGTTCACCGTGTATCCGGATCGGGTGGCCATCGTCGACGAGCCTGATCAGCCGGCGACGTCCTGGGGTGAGATCACCTATGCGCAGCTGCGGGAGCGGGCCAGGGCTCAGGCGGGTGCGCTGGATGGTCTTGGTGTGCGACCGGGCGCGCGGGTGGCGGTGGTGTCGCAGAACTCCGCGCGGCTGCTGAGCAGTTTCTTCGGGGTGAGCGGGTGGGGGCGGGTGCTGGTGCCGGTCAATTTCCGGCTCGGGGGTGATGAGATCGCCTATATCGTCGAGCATTCCGGCGCCGAGGTGGTGATCGTGGATCCCGCGCTGAAGTCCGTGCTCGACGAGGTCGATTGCCGGGTGAAGTTCGTCTTCGGCGACGATGACGACAAGATCTGGTCGGCGGGCGCCGAACCGGCTGCCTGGCAAGAGATTTCGGAGTCGGCGACCGCGACGATCAATTACACCTCCGGCACCACCGCCCGGCCCAAGGGGGTGCAGCTCACCCATCGCAATCTGTGGCTGAATGCGACCGTATTCGGCTGGCATACCGGCGTGCACGATCGTGACGTGTACCTGCACACCCTGCCGATGTTCCACGCCAATGGCTGGGGGCAGCCGTTCGCGGCGACCGCGATGGGCGTCAAACAGGTGGTCATCCGCCAGATAGACGGTGCGGAGATTCTGCGGCGCATCGAGGAGCACGGGGTCACCTACCTCTGCGCCGCGCCCGCGGTGATCAGCGCGGTTCTGGAGGCGGCACGCACCTGGGACGGCCCGATCCCCGGCCGTGATCGGGTGCGGGCCATCGTCGCCGGTGCGCCGCCGCCCACCCGGGTGATCGAGCAGGTGCGCAGTGAACTCGGCTGGGAATTCATCCAGATCTACGGCCTCACCGAAACCGCACCGCTGCTGACCATGTCGCGCATGCGCGCCGAATGGGATGAGCTGCCCGCGCCCCAGCAGGCCCGGCTGCTGGGCCGGGCGGGCGCACCCGCACTGGGCGTGCGGATCGATATCGACGCCACCGGCGAGATCCTCGCGCAGTCCAATCACAACCTGCTCGGTTACTGGAACAACCCGGATGCGACCGCAGAGGCGTTGGCAGGCAACTGGTTTCACACCGGCGACGGCGGCACCGTCTCCGATGGTTATCTCACGATCACCGACCGCAAGAAGGACGTGATCATCACCGGGGGAGAGAACGTGTCCTCCATCGAGGTCGAGGACGCCCTGCTGCTGCACGACGCCGTCCGCGAAGCCGCGGTCATCGGCATCGCCGACGAGAAGTGGGGTGAACTGGTCACCGCCCTGGTCGTGACCGCCACCCCGATCACAGCCGACGAACTCATCGCCCACTGCCGCGTACATCTGGCCGGGTACAAGTGCCCCAAACGCATCGAATTCCGCACCGAACTGGCCCGCACCGCCACCGGCAAACTGCAGAAGTTCAAACTGCGCCAGCAATTCCCGGCCGAGGGTTCCGAGTGAGCTGACCGCATCGGTTCCGCTGGTGGACGGCAACCGGTTCAGTCGGTCAGGGTCTGGGTGACTCGCCACAGGCGGTGCGGTAGGTCACCCTCGGTCAATGTTCGGATATCGCGCAGGCGCCAGCCCTCGGCGAGGTCGACCACGAGATAACGCGGGAAGAAGTGCACGGCGAGGCCGTCGTGTTCGAAAATGTCGTCCCCGTGCGCGATTCCGACGCAGAAGTCGGGGTCGCCGGTGTGACGCACCGTGTAGACGAAGGTGCCGCCCGGCCGCAGCACCCGGCGGATCTCGCCGACCAGATCGGCAATCTCGGTGGTGGACAACGCCATACACAGCAGCATGTGCGCGTACACCGCATCCACGGACGCATCGGGCAGCGGCAAGGGCTGCCGTACCTCGAGCACCGCCGTCCGCAGGTTGTGCAGTCCCTCCGTGGCGGCGTGCGCACCGAGCTGTTCCAGGCCGACACCGCTGAAATCCGTTGCCTGTACCGCGAATCCGAGCCGAGCGAAGTGCAGGCTGTCTCGCCCCTGCCCGGCCCCCAACTCCAGGACGTCGTGCGCCCCCGACGTACGGAAGACCTCGGCCGCGTACCGTGCGGGCGCTGACGGCTCGTCGCCGTACATCTGCGGATGAGCGCTGTACATCTGCTGCCAGTACTCATGCTGGATCCCGGCCAGTTTCCGGTCCTGTCCCTGCATCACCGTGACGTCATCACTTGTAGTCGATCGATCCGCTCGTCGGTCAGGCCCACTCTTTCGGGCCGGGGGCAAGACTGAAGACGTCGGCCTCGGAGGCGGCGCTGGTGGTGTGCATTGGGCAGTCCTTCTCACGCAACATTGCGGGTCGGGCCCGGAACACGCAGCGTGGGGCCTCGATCCGCTGATGCTCCCAGTACACGCCGCCCGGAGGTCGGTGTCAACAACGTAGATCTACAGTGGAAACGAATCGGTCGGCGGGCCGTGCCGATGGTGCGACGCCCGCCGGGGAATCCGCTGGTTGGCCGCTGGGCGCGGCTCGCCCGGTATGGCGGATTTCCGCTGTAGGTTCACCAGATGTTCGATCCCTACGGTTCGCAGCTCAACGGTCCCGTAATGTGGTCGCGCCCGCAGCACGGCCCGCAGGAACATCCGCACGCCATGATGGTGCTGATCCTGGGCGTGCTCGGGGTGTTCTGCTGCGGCGCGTGCGCGCCGGTCGCGTGGGCACTCGGTGCACGATCGCTGCGTGAGATCGACGCCTCCGGCGGCATCTACGGCGGCCGCCACCAGGTCCTGATCGGCCTCGTCCTCGGCATTATCGGCACCATTCTCATGGCCGCCGGCGGCGTGCTGTTCTTCCTGATGGTCCTCGGCGGCCGCAGCTGACCGGGCGACCTACGGGCAGTTGCCGGTTCCCGCATCGTGCGCCCCATCGATCGTGGCTTGCCGCTGATCGTCGGTCAGGACGGCCCAGTCCGGTGTGGTGTGAAAGCCGTTGATCGCGTCGTCCACGGCACGGTCGACGCCCGGCTGACCGGAGTCGCGCCGAATCCCATCGAACCGGGACAGCAGACCCTCGCAGGTCTTGTGCCGCAATACGGCCGGAGAGATCGCCGACGGCGCGGAGACCGATCGCGAATTCCCCGGCGGCACCAGATCACTGGATGAGGTTTCCGAAGGCGCCATATTCCCGCCGTTGACGTAGTCACACGCCGAGAGTGTGAGCGCACCCGCACAGGCGCACACGGCAATCACCTTCTGGCGCACAGAGATTCCTCCGACCCGCTTCATACCGTCGCCATACCCAGCCGCGACAGAGATATCCCCGCATCCGGCAGTCGGCCTGATTCGATCGACACGTCCCGGGTAGTTCCCGAGTAGAGGTGTCCAGCACCGATATTCGACAGGGACGAGCGATGACCAGTACCAACAAGATCCGAAACAAGTTCGACCGACTGACCGGCCAGGCCAAGCAGTTGGCCGGAGAAACCCTCGGCGACCGCCGCATGGCCGGAGCGGGCCGCCGCAAAAAGATGAAGGCCGACCTCAAAGGCGTAGGCGAAAAGGTCAAGGACGCATTGCGCTCCGGCCGCACCCGCCGCACCCGACGAAGCTGACCCCTCAGGGGCGGGCGTGGACTGCGGCCAGGCGGGCGGAGCGGATGGCGTTCCAGAGGGGGCGGAGGAGGGATTCCTGAGCGGCGATGGCGGTCGCCGAGGTGGGGGCGGAGGCGGGAGCGCGTTCCGCGACGGTCAGGATGGCGGCCACCTGGTCGGCCGTGTCGAGGATGCGGCGGGCGCGCAGGGGGAGCGAGTCGGGGTACTGGTGCTGCGAGTAGGCGGCCAGTTCGTCTTCGATGAGGTCGCGGGGGCTGGGCCCGCCGGCATCGTCCACACGGGTGGTTTGCAGCTGCTGGAGGGCATCGGCGGCGTCCCGGACCGCCTGGCGCATGGTGTATTCGGCTTCGCCGAGCGGCATTTCGGGCTCGACGGTCCGGGGGATGGGGGTGGCGTAGACGCGCCACTGGAGGCTGTCGTCATCGGTCCAGACCGGGACCAGGCCGGTGCCGTCCGCACCGGGTGAGCCGACGTACAGGCCCTCACCGGCTTCGGTTGCGGCGGCGGCGAATTCGGTGCCGACGGGCAGACCGCGGACATCTCCGGAGACAGGTAGCACCAGGCGCAGCTGCGCCTCGGGCCCGGCCATCGCCTCGCGGATGAGCTTGAGCAGCACCATGATTCCCGCACCGCGGCTGGTATCGGCGGTTTCCTCGGCGGCCCAGGGCAATCCGGTGTGGCCGCCGGTGACGGGATCCCCGGCGGCGACGGTCTGGCGCTGCGCCCAGGCGCGCAGCGCATCCAGCACATCGTCGGGGGCGCTGCGGCCGGCGAGCCAGGATGCGGCCCAGACCGTCAGCGTGGCGCTCGGGGAACTCATGAACACAGGATAACTGGCGGGCTACTGCGGGTCGGTGACGAAATCGATCAGTCGTTCGACGGCGCCGATCAGCGGGGTCTCCAGATCGCGAAACGATTCCACGCCGTTGTAGACGCGCCGCCACCCTTCCTGCGGCGTGCCCCAGCCGAGGCGGCGGCAGACGCCGGTCTTCCAGTCCTCACCGCGCGGTACCTCCGGCCAGGCCTTTATGCCGAGCACAGCGGGCCGAACCGCTTGCCACACATCGATATACGGGTGACCGGTGACCAGCACATGCGGCCCCAATCCGGTGGTGAGGTTCGTCTCCTTGGACCCGGTCACCAGATGATCGACGAGCACACCCACGCGACTGCCGGGCCCGGGCCGGAATTCCCCGAGCCGCGCGCCGAGATGATCGAGCCCTTCGAGCTGTTCCACCACGACGCCTTCGACCCGCAGATCGTGCCCCCACACCCGCTCCACGATCGCGGCATCGTGCACGCCCTCCACCCAGATCCGGCTCGCCCGCGCCACCCGCGCCCGCGCACCCTCGACCCGCGTGGATCCGGACGCCGATCGGGTCGGCTGCTTGGGCGCCACCGCCGTCGGCCGCACCAGCGTCACCGGCTGACCGTCAATGAGAAACGCCGCCTCGCGCAGCGCGAACAAGCGCACCCGCCCGCCGCGATCCTCGAGTTTGACGAAGTCGCCGTCGTAGGTCCGGTCGAAACCGATTACGGCGCCGCAGAATCCGCTCGCCGCGTCCTCCGCCACCAGGTCCCGTTCGGCGACCACCTTCGGTATCTCACGCTTACGCGTCCGCGCATGCCCGGAGTAGATGTCGCCGCTGTAGATGTCACGCCCGCTCACCGCATCGAAGGTACCGGTCGAATAACGAAATGCCCCGCTCCGACGCGCGAATTCGGCACGCCGCCCGAAACGGACCGCGCCCGGAGTCGATCTCCGGCTGAGCCGCCCCGGAGCGATTACTGTGGACTCGTGGCGGCAATTGTGTTTCTGGTCGCGGGGTTGCTCCTCGCGGCGGCGGAGATGCTCACGGGTGATCTCACGCTGCTCATGCTCGGTGGCGCGGCGGTGATCACGGCGGGGGTGAGCGGCCTGGCCGGCACCTCGCTGGTGGTGGATGCGGTGATCTTCGGCGTCACCGCGGTTGCATTACTCTTGCTCGTTCGTCCACTCTTGTTGCGTCGCTACGCGATTCCACCGCCCACGCCGACCGGTGTGGATGCGTTGCCGGGTAAGACGGCCCGGGTGCTCGAGGCGGTCGACGAGAACGGGGGGCGGGTGAAGCTGGGCGGTGAGGTGTGGAGCGCGCGCCCGTTCGAACCGGGCGACCACTATCCGGAGGGTTCGACCGTCTACATCATGAGGATCGACGGCGCGCACGTCGTCGTGTGGAAGGGGCCCTAATGGCAGTACTCATAGTCGCCGTCGTACTGGTCCTGCTGGCGGTGGTCGTCGTCTTCAAGTCGGTGGCGCTGGTGCCGCAGGCCGAAGCGGCGGTCATCGAACGGCTGGGCCGTTATTCGCGCACCGTATCGGGGCAGCTGACCTTCCTGGTGCCGTTCGCCGATCGCGTTCGCGCCAAGGTGGATCTGCGCGAGCGGGTCGTCTCGTTCCCGCCGCAGCCGGTGATCACCCAGGACAACCTGACGGTGCAGATCGACTCCGTGGTCTATTTCCAGGTCACCAGCCCGCAGGCCGCGGTCTACGAAATCAGCAATTACATTGCCGCCGTGGAGCAGTTGACCATCACCACGCTGCGCAATGTGGTCGGTGGCATGACCCTCGAGGAGACGCTGACCTCGCGCGATCAGATCAACCATCAGCTGCGCGGAGTGCTGGACGAGGCCACCGGCCGCTGGGGTCTGCGGGTATCGCGTGTGGAGCTCAAGGCCATCGATCCGCCGCCGTCGATTCAGGAATCGATGGAGAAGCAGATGAAGGCCGACCGCGAGAAGCGGGCCATCATCCTCACCGCCGAGGGTCAGCGCGAGGCGTCCATCAAGACCGCCGAGGGTCAGAAGCAGGCCGCGATCCTGTCCGCCGAGGGCGGCAAGCAGGCCGCGATCCTGTCGGCCGAGGGTGAGCGGCAGTCCCGCATCCTGCGCGCGCAGGGTGAACGCGCCGCCGCCTACCTGCAGGCGCAAGGCCAGGCCAAGGCCATCGAAAAGGTGTTCGCCGCCATCAAGAACGGCAAGCCCACGCCCGAACTGCTGGCCTACCAGTACCTGCAGACCCTGCCCGAGGTGGCGAAGGGCGATGCCAACAAGGTGTGGCTGGTGCCCAGCGATTTCGGCAAGGCACTGGAGGGTTTCGCCCGCAATTTCGGCACCAAGGGCGAGGACGGCGCCTTCCGCTACGAGCCCAGCACGGATACCGCACCCGCCGAGCGCGCCGAGGACGATTCCGACGAGGTGGCGGACTGGTTCGACACCGCGACCGACCCGGCCGCCGAGCGGGCGGTCCGGGCGGCGGAGGCCGATGCGCGGGTCCCCGCGGACCCGTCGGCACTGCCGTCCACCGTCAAGTCACGGGAAACCCCACCGCTGCAACAGCGTCCGGACGCGACGCAGGCCCTACCGCAGGATCCGGCGCAGCAGCAGTACCGCCAGGACCCGCCGACCAGTGATCCGCGGTGGCAGCAGCCCCCGCCGCCGCCCCGGCCGCTGGGCCGCTAGCCCCGCAATCAGCTGGGGCGCAGACGCGAATCGGGGACGGTCAGTCCGAGTTCACGCTCGGGGTGCCGTCCTCGATCCGTCCGGTGACCCGCCGGAAGAAGTCCGGATCGTTGTCAGCGGTGATCTCGAGGTCGTACCACCCGTCGTAGGTGGCCCATTCGAGTCGCTGCCCGCCTCCCGCCGTGAGCTCGACGCGCTGGGTGTCGCCCCCGTAGCGCCGCGGCGTGATGTGCAGAATCACCGCGCTCGCACCGTGATTGGCGAGCACGAGGACGGCGGTCGAGCGGCTCACGGCCTCGGTCCCGACCCGCACCCCCGCCGCCGGTCCACCGACCGACCCGCGCAGTTCATGCCAGAACCGGTTCGGCCCCTGGATCACCAGATCGTATTTCCCTGTCACCGTGAGCTTCTCGGTGAGCTTGGTGGTGACGTCGTAGTGGCGCGGATCGCCCGGCAGCCCCGCGAACGGATAGATCGTGAAGTGCGCCGACGACTTTCCACTGTCGGCGAGCGTCACCGACAGCACCGATCCGTCCAGCGCGCTGGAGACCGACGGTTGATACGGCAGCGGCCGGGAGGGGCGCATTTCGAGCTCCTGCACCGGAAGCGATTGCGCCCCCGGCGGATCGGGCTTCCAGCGCGTGATCGGCGCCGGAATCGGCCCGGGCGCGGCCACGTGCGGCCGCTTACCGGCGGTGGTGAAATCGAAGGCCGAGGTCATATCGCCGCAGACGGTGCGCCGCCAGGTGCTGATATTCGGCTCGCGCACCCCCGTCCACGTTTCCAGGAACCGCAGTACCGAGGTGTGATCGAAGACCTCCGAGGAGACGAATCCGCCCATGGTCCACGGCGAGATAATGGTCATCGGTACCCGGACGCCCAGCCCGATGGCCTTGCCGTCGTACCAGTCGTCGCCATTGCCGGAGCTGGGCCGCGGCGGCACCGGCGGCGGCACATGGTCGAAGTAGCCGTCGTTCTCGTCGAAGGTCAGGAAAATCGCTGTCTTGGACCAGGTGTCGATATCGCCGCCGATGATATCGAGCAGCCGATGGATGAAGGTCGCACTGCCGACCGGCGTCGATTCGGAGGGGTGCTCGGAGTACTGCGCCGGCGGCACCAGCCAGCTGACCTTCGGAAGCCGGTCGGCGGCAATATCATCGGCGAAGCGCTGCAGCAGCGTATCGGGTTCGCTGCGATACATCCCCCGGTCGAACAGGCTGCGCTCGGCGGCGGTCAGGGTATCCCGCGCGGCGCTCAGCTGCCGCACCATCCGCTGTTGCTCGCCGTAGGACCGCCCGGCCAGGGATTCGTAGAACTTCTCCGTGGTGCGGTAGCGGCCGCTCACCTCTGCCAGCATCTTCTTCCCGATCCGCTTGAACGGCACGAAGTATTCGACCGGATTGTCGGTGAAGTTGTCCCACTCCTGATAGATCTGCCACGACACGCCCGCGGCCTCGAGCCGCTCCGGATAGGTGGTCCAGTCGTAACCCTTGTGCTTGGCGTCGTAGGCCGCGTTGTCGACCGCGCGCTTCTTCCCGCCGGGCTCGAAACCCGTTGTGCCGGTGAAGAAATAGTTGCGATTGGGATTGGTGCCGCCGAACATCGAGCAGTGGTAGGCGTCGCAGGTGGTGAAGGTGTCGGCCAGTTCGTACTGCAGCGGCAGATCGCGCCGCTCGTAATAGGTCATGGTGGCCGGGCTCTTGGCCTCGATCCAGCGATCCCACCAGCCCTGCGACCAGGCCTGGGTACTGCCGTTCCACTCGTGGTCGAGGCTGTCGAGGTATTGGATATCGCTGTCGGGCCGTCCGGCCAGCGTCGCGGCGTCGCGCACCGAGAACGGCAGCACATCCCCGTCCAGCGAGCCCTGCCGCCGTGGTTGCTGAAACGCCGTGCGACCGTTGCGCAAACGTAGCGGAGAGTCGTCTCCGAACCCGCGCACCCCCGCGAGCGACCCGAAGTAGTGGTCGAATGACCGGTTCTCCTGCATGAGCAGGACCACATGTTCGATAGCACCCAGCCCGCCTGCCGGGACCGGTGCCGCCATGGCGCGTTGCAGGGAAGATGGCAGTAATGAAGCCGCTGCCGCCCCAACCGCGATGCCTGCCATCGAGCCGAGTATACGTCTGCGAGAGACGTTGACCATGCTTAGAAGTAGAGCAGCGGTTCCGGAACGCCGGGTGATCGCCGAATGATCGCCGTATGAAAGTCAGGCGGGCCAAGATGTCCGAAACACGGCCTGCGAGCGGCGGCCCGCCGAACATCCTGTGCGCGAGTACACGGAGTAGAAAGGAGCTATGGGAAGACAGGCAGCGCTCGCGCTCTACGTGGTGGCGATGGTGGTCGTCGTGATCGGCGTGGATGTCCTGATCTTCAGACACCACTTCTGGCCGCGCCTGCTGGTGAACGTCGGGATCGTCCTGGTGTTCGGTGCGTTCTATCTGAGGTTCCTGAAGGCTTCGTAATCGCCCGCGACAGCCCGAGGGCCTTCGGCGACTACCGAAGGCCCTCGGGACTATTCGCGCCGGACGTCAGTTGCCGCTGAACTTCTCACCGGCGATGGCGCGGGAGGACTGCCCGTCCACACCCACCGGAACATCACCCTCGAGCGTGGTGCGGTAGAGCACCCGGGTGACCTCGAGGAGGTCGAGGTCGCTGGGCGCGAGGTGCGCGGTGGCGCGGTTGTCCCAGAACGCGAGACTACCCTTCTCCCAGCGGAATCGGACCGTGTAGGACGGCGCGGAGATCTCCGCGAACAGCAGCTCCAGCAGGGCGTCGCTCTGCCGCGGGCTCAGCCCGACAATGCGGGTGGTGAAGCCGGGGTTCACGAACAGCACCCGCTCACCGGTCACCGGATGCACCCGGATCACCGGATGCTCGGTGACCAGCGGCGCCTTCGCGACCTTCTTGGCGTAGTCGCTGTCGGCGTCCCAGATCGGCCGCTTGCCGCCGAAGCGGTGCTCGGCGTACAGGCCGTCCAGGAACGTCTTCAGCGATTCGGGCAGGTTGGCGTAGGCGGCGGCCAGATTGGTCCACTGGGTGTCGCCACCGCGCTCGGGCGCGATCTCGGCGCGCAGCAGTGAGGCGGCCGGGGGATTGATCAGCGCCGACACATCGGTGTGCCACTGATTGGTGTAGCTGAACTTCCGCACCCCGAAGCGCTTTTCGTACAGCCGGCTGTCGACGGCCAGGATCTCCGGGAATTCGGTGGGCGCGTCGTCGTCATAGGGATGCGACGGCGTGACCGCACCGAAGCGCCGCGAGAAGGCGATGTGCTCGGCATGCCCGATCTCCTGATTGCGGAAGAACAGCACCTTGTATTCGTACAGGGCGGCCTGCAGCTGTGCGACCTGCTCGTCGGAAAGCTCATTGCGCAGATCGATATTGCTGATCTCCGCGCCGATGTGGCCGGCGACCGGACTGATCAGGAGTGTGCCCGTGGGAGTTTCGGCGACAGTGGTCATGATCGTGCCTTTCGTACTCGAACTATCGGTTGTGGCGACGTAGGGGGTGCGGCTCAGGCGGTGGCCTGGATATCGGTGGGCGCGAACTGGCTCTCCACGGGCTCGAGCCCGTAGTGCCCACGCAGGGTGGTGGCGGTGTATTCGGTGCGGAAGAGCCCGCGCTCCTGCAGGATCGGCACGACCTGATCGACGAAGTCCTCCAGTCCGCCCGGCAGGTACGGCGGCATGATGTTGAAGCCGTCGGCCGCCCCGCCCTCGAACCAGGACTGCAGATCATCGGCGATCTGTACGGGCGTGCCCGCGAGCGTGCGATGCCCGCGCCCGCCGCCGAGCTTGCCGATCAACTGCCGCACGGTGAGCTCTTCCTTCTCCGCCAGTTCCTTCACCAGCGTGAATCGGCTCTTGCCGCCCTGGATTTCGCTCTCTTCCGGCAGCGGGGGCAGCGGTGCATCGAGTGCATGTTCGGTGAGATCGATGCCCAGCAGCGAAGAGAGCTGCCGCAGTGCGTAATCGGGCGAGATGAGATCGGTGAACTCCTGCTCCAGGGCCCGCGCCTGCTCCTCGGTCTCGGCGATGAACGGCACCAGACCCGGCAGCACCTTCAGCTCATCGGCCGAGCGCCCGTACTTGGGCAGCCGCGATTTGAGATCCCGGTAGAACTGCTGCCCCTCTTCGAGCGTGCGCTGCGCGGTGAACACGGCCTCGGCGTAGTGGGCGGCGAAATCCTTACCGCTCTCGGAGGATCCGGCCTGTACCAGCAGGGGCCGTCCCTGCGGGCCGCGCGGGGAGTTCAGCGGGCCGCGGATCCGGAAGCGCTCACCGTCATAGTCGATGGTGTGCACCTTGTCCGGATCGGCGAAGACGCCCTCCTCCGGATCGAGCACGATGGCATCGGACTCCCAGCTGTCCCAGAGCTGAATGGCCACATCGACGAATTCCTCGGCCCGCTCGTAGCGGCGCGCGTGCTCGGGAATGGAGTCGTAGCCGAAGTTGAACGCCTCCTCCTCATTTCCGGAGGTGACAATGTTCCAGCCCGCGCGCCCGCCGCTGATGTGATCGAGCGAGGCGAACTTGCGCGCCAGATTGAACGGTTCGTTGTAGGTCGTGGACGCGGTGGCGATCAGTCCCACATGTTCGGTGGCGGTGGCAATCGCGGCGAGCAGCGTGACCGGTTCGAAGACGGCGAGGGTATTGCGTTTGATGCGCGGCCCGACCGCCAGCCCGTCGGCGAAGAACACCGAATCGAGCTTGCCGCGTTCGGCGATGCGGCCCAGCTCCCGGAAGTGCTCCACCTCGAGAACCTGGTGCTCCCTGGTGCGCGGGTGCCGCCAGGCGGCCTCATGATGCCCGACGCCCATGAGAAAGGCATTGATGTGAAAGCTTTTACGCGACATTGAGAAGTATTTCCTTCGGGAGTTATTGAGCGGCGGGCGTACGCCAGCGGGACAACCGGCGTTCGACGGCGACCAGTACGCCGTTGAACGTCAGCCCCAGCAGGGCGATGGCGACAATGCCCGCGTACATATCGGGAATCTGGAAGTTCTGCTGCGCGGCGGTGATCAGATAACCGAGTCCGGCCCGCGCGCCGACCATTTCGGCCGCGATGAGCACCATGATCGACGCGGACGCCGCCATGCGAACACCGGTGAAGATGCTGGGCACCGAGGCGGGCAGCACCACCTTCACGAACAGCGGAATGGGGGAGAAGCCCAGTGAGACCGCGGATTTGACCAGCAGCGGATCCACCGACCGCACACCGGAGATGGTGTTCAGCAGAATCGGGAAGAAGCTGGCGTACACCACCAGGGCGATCTTGGAGGTTTCGCCGATGCCCAGAATGAGCACGAAGACCGGCAGCAGTGCCAGTGCCGCGGTATTGCGGAACAGTTCCAGCACCGGATTGATGAGTTCCGCGACCGGCCGGTACCAGGCGATCGCCACGCCCACGGGGATTGCCGTGGCCACGGCTATGGAGAACCCGATGAGCGAGCGGGTGACGCTGGCCGAGACATTCTCCTGCATCTGGCCGTTGCGAATCAGTTCCAGCCCCGCGGACCACACATCCGAGAACGGCGGCAGGAATACCGGATCCACCAGGCCGAGCTTCGGCGCCAGCTGCCACAGCACCAGGAATGCGCCGATCACCAGGCCTGGCTTGACAATTCGCCAGGCCAATCGCCCGGCGACGCGCGCGATCCGGCTCCACGGCACGGGTGTCGCGGGCGTGGCCGGCGGCGCCGGCGGTGACAGCACCGGAGTCTCGGCAATCTGCAGTGCACTAGACATGACTGGACCTCCTGTCGGTGGCGGCGATCGCGGCCGCTTCCTGCCCCTGCGCCCGGGCGACCTCATCGCGCAGCAGCGACCAGATGTGGTGCCGGACTTCCCGGAAGCTCTCGCTGGAGCGGATATCCGGATCACCCTCGCGGTCGAGATCGATATCGACGACCGCCTTGACCCGGCCGGGCCGGGAGGTCAGCACCGCCACCCGCTGCCCGAGGTACACGGCCTCGTCGATGCCGTGGGTGATGAAGAGAATGGTCTTGCCGGTGGCGCGCCAGATGCGAAGCAGTTCGTCCTGTAGCGATTCCCGCGTCTGTGCGTCCAATGCCGCGAACGGCTCGTCCATGAGCAGTACTTCGGGATCGAAGGCGAGGCTGCGCGCAATGGCGACGCGCTGCTTCATACCGCCGGACAGTTCGTGCGGATAGCGGTCCCCGAATCCGGCCAGCCCGACCAGTTCGAGATAGTGCTCGGCGATCTGCTGCCGTTCGCGTTTGCGAATCTTCTTGGCTTCCAAGCCGAATTCGATATTCGTGCGCGCCGTGCGCCACGGCAGCAGCGCGTACTGCTGGAAGACGATGCCGCGGTCCAGCCCGGGGCCGGTGATCGGCGCGCCGTCGAGCAGAATCTGCCCGGTCGTCGGCTTGGTCAGGCCGCCGAGCAGATCCAGCAGGGTCGACTTGCCCGAACCGCTGGGCCCGACGAGTACGAGGAACTCACCCTCACGCACGTCGACCGTAATGTCCTCGATCGCGGTGAAAGAGTCCCGTTCCCCGCGGATCGGGAACTCTTTGCGCACACCGCTGAGTGCGAGTTTCACCGAGGCACTCATTTCGCCACCACCGCTTCGCCGGTCGGCCCGCTGGTCGGCGGGTAGGTGCCGTTGTCGTACGGGTTGTCCTGATTGGTGTAGAGGTCCTTGGCTGTCAATTTGCCCTGGGGCAGTTCGTTATTGCGCACCAGCCAGTCGATCCAGACCTGGAACTCGCGTTCGGCGATCACGGCGCCGGGGACGGGGACGCCGTAGCTGGTGTAGTACTTCAGCAGGCCGGTGTTCTCATTGCGCCCGCGCTTGTTGATGATCGATTCGAACTTGGCGACGACCTCGTCGTGCGGAGTCGTCTGCAGCCAGCGGGTGGCCCGTGCGGTGCCCTGCACGAAGTCCTTGACCGCGTCGGCATGGTCCTTCAGGTAGTCGTTGCGGAAAACATAAGTGCCGTAATCGAACTGCCCGAACAGATCCTTGTCGGTGTAGAGCGAGTGCAGGCCGCCGCGCGCGATGGCGGTGTCCCGGAAGACCGAGCCCAGCGCCGCGACGTCGATCTGTCCCTTGCGCAGCGCGTCCTCGGTACTGACCGGCGGCAGCACCACGAACTGCACCTGCTTGATCTCCGCCTCGCTCAGGCCCTGCTGGTGCAGCCACTCGCGGGTGATGAACTCGTGGTGCGCGCCGAGGGTATTGACCCCCACCTTCTTGCCGATGAGGTCCCGCGCGGAGGTGATGCCGGAGTCATCGCGCACGAAGTATCCGGTGTAGTTCTTGTCATCGGCCCCATAGGAACTGAGCACGGCCTTCACCGGTGCGCCGCCCGCGATGAGCTTGACCACCGCGCCGTTGAACGCGCTGCCGAATTCGATCTGCTTGGTGGCGGCCGCCTGGATATTGGCGGGTCCGCTGGTGGTGTCGCCCTCCCAGTGCAGGTTGATCTTGGTGAAGTAGCCGAGGTCGGCGGCCAGCTCGTAGGCCGTCACCTGTCCGGTCGTGCCCTGGTATCGGACAACGTCTTTGCCGTCGGCCGTGGTGGTCGGTCCGGAGGTGCCGCACGCGGTCAGGGAAAGGGCGGCGGTGGCTACGGCGAATGCGGCGGCCAGGGCGCGCAGTGACCGTGAAGGTCGAAAGGGGGAGGGCATGCGGATTCTTTCGGTGAATGCGTCTGTCGCAAGCGGAGATAGGGCACGGCGTATCAGCCGCGACATACTCCGGGCGCGACGCGCATCAAATCGACTGCACGCCGTTGCGTCAGAAAAGTGAATGGGATCATTCCAGGCCCTTTGTGAGAGTTCGGAAGTGGTAATGATCAGGTTGTTCATATCGTGCGGTCGTCCGGGTCGCCGGGCAACCGTCTTTTCACGATGTGGAAATCAGCGTGATTCTAATTCGAAGGCGGAATCCGTTGGGCCGCCGTGGGTTTGGAAGAGCGGTCCGATTCGGCCGGCGGTGGCCCGCATGGCCGGAACGATACTGCGCACCAGATCCGCATCCAGGCGCGCGGACCTGGCCTGCACCGCCAGCGCGCCGCGGACTCGTTTGTCCGGTCCGACGATCGGCACGGCGATCGCCCGGATCGGATCATCGGTCGGGACGAGTTCGCTGGCGAAGCCGGTGCGCCGCACCCGATCGAGGTCGGTGTGCAGCGCGCCGGTGCGGACGGGCTGCGAATCCCGCCGTTCCGCATGCTCCTCGGCGATCGTGCTGATGGGGGAGAAGGCCAGCAGTGCGTGCCCCGCCGCGCTGGCGCGCAGCGGCTGCCGGGCCCGCGGCACCTGATTGGGGCAGAAGTACACCGGGGGCCTGGCCTGGAACACCGTGACCGCATCGCGGTCCTCCGCCACGCTCACGCTCACCGTGATGCGAATGCCCGCGGCCAGCGCGTAGAGGTGCGGCGCGGCCGATTCCAGGCCCAGCCGGGCCAGCGCCGGGCGGGCCAGCGATGCCAGTCCGTGACCGATGCGGTAGCGGTCGTTGGCGGGGTTCTGATCGAGCAGCCGTCCCCGGACCAGCGCCTGCGCGAGCCGGTGCACGGTGCTGACGGGCAGGTCGGCGAGGTGGGCCAGCTCGCTGACCGAGAGTTCGGGATCGTCGCCCTCGAAGCAGTTGAGCACCTGGATCGCACGATCGACGGCGCGGGCGCCGGAGCGGGGTTCATCGGGGCTCATGGTGCCTCCTGCAGGGGCCGAAACAGTGTCCCCGGAACTATCGCCATTGCTCTGACCGGGGGCAATGATTCCGCGCAGCGCGATCCCAGCCGGTCGGAGCGGGGGTCCCCGAGTAAAACTGATCGGTTTGTTTTGGGTCCGATGAACGCACTCATCGTTTGATTTCGCCCCGTATTACGCGATCCGGATCACCATTTTCCAGTGGCGTCGGTCACATATTCGGGGGTGAATTCGATAAATGTAATTCACCGATCTCCCGATGCGATCTGGGGAAAGTCTGTGAGTGCGGTCGAATCCAATTTGTCAACCGACCGTGATCACCCCGTGATTAGTCGTGATTGTTCCGTTACCGTCGTTCACGGCTCGGATCAATGCCGAGCTCCAACTCGAACCGCCGAACACCGGCAACCCCGTCCCGCGGTTCGAAGCGACACCGAACTCCCTGGGGACGGGGACCCGCAGCTGAGAGCGCGGGCCGGATGGGCGCAGGCCAGGGAATCATCTATGACTCGCAACCGGAAGTTCAGCACCCGCATGATCGTCGCCACCGCGGCCGCCGGCCTGTTCGCCGCCGTCCCGCTGACGCTGACCACCGCGACCGCCTCCGCCGCCTCCGGCGACTGGGATGCCGTCGCCAACTGCGAGAGCAGCGGCAACTGGGGCGCCAACACCGGTAACGGCTTCTACGGTGGTCTGCAGTTCACCCAGAGCACCTGGAACGCCTACGGCGGCCAGGGCAACGCTGCCAACGCCAGCCGTTCGGAGCAGATCCGCGTGGCCGAGAACGTGCTCGCCGGCCAGGGCCGCGGCGCGTGGCCGGTCTGCGGCGCCTACCTGTAAAGGTAACGCTGTCGCCGGGTCACCGGCACCTCAGCATGACGATGGCCCCGGATCGCAATGTCGCGATCCGGGGCCATCGGTCTGTTCGGGACTAGCGGTGTGCGTCGTAGATCGCCTGTGCCAGTTCGGATTTCAACGCCTGGAACTCCGGCGTGGCGGTGACCGCCAGATCCCGCACGCGTCCGTCCCCGGACGCCGTATCCCCGGGAAGCACAGCGTCACCGGGGAGCACGGCGTCACCGGGGAGCTCGATGCGCCGATCCACGATGACGCGTCCCGGCCGCGCGCTCATGACCAGCACGCGGGTGGACAGGAACACCGCCTCCTCCACCGAGTGCGTGACGAACACGATGGTCTTGCCCGCCTGCCGCCACAGCCGCAGCAGTTCCACCTGCAATCGCTCGCGGGTGAGCTGGTCGAGGGCCCCGAACGGCTCGTCCATCAGGATGATGCGCGGATCGTTGATCAGCACCCGGGCGATCTGTGCCCGCTGCTGCATACCCCCGGAGAGTTCGTAGGGCCGCTTGGCGCCCACATCGCCCAGTCCGACCAGCTGCAGCAGCCGATCGGACTCCGCTCGCCGCGTCTTCTTGTCGACGCCGCGTACCTTCGGGCCGAACTCGATATTGCCGCGCACGGACAGCCAGGGGTACAGCGTCGGGGCCTGGAACACCACCCCGCGCTCGGCGCTCGGACCGTCGATGGCATCCGCGCCCACCCGCAGCTCACCGGTGGTCGGCGTCAGGAACCCGCCGAGCAACTGCAGCAGCGTGGTCTTCCCGCAGCCGGAGGGTCCGACAATGCTCACGAACTCGCCCGGTGCGATGGTCAGATCGGTGGGGGAGAGCGCCACGGTATCGCCGGTGGCGGTCTCGTAGGTCTTCGACACCTCGCGCAGCACGACCTGATCGCGCTGCGCGACGGCCGAACTCACTTGGCGCTCACTGCTTTTGCCGCATCGGCATAGACGGCCCCCGCGTACTTCTCCGGCGCGGCCACACCCTGAATCTGCCCCTGTGTCAGCAGGAACTGCGCCGAGGTCTGCAGATCCGTGCCGAGCTGCTTGCCCAGATACGGCGCACCGGCCTGCGTCGCGGCATCGAGGAAGGCGTAGCCGGTGACCTGCTTGCGCACCGCGTCCACCGGAATGCCCAGCTGCGCGGCGATATGCGTCGCCGCACCCTGCGGATCGCCGGCCAGCTGCTGCACGGCCCAGTTCTGCGCGGCGGTCCATACGGTGAGGAACTTCGGGTTGGCGGCGACGAAGTCCGAGCGCGCACCCTCCAGATCGAAGGTCGGCTTACCGGCCTTGGCGGTCTCGGCGGCGGTGGTCACGGTGTGCCCGTTCTTCAGCAGCTCGGTCAGCGTGGGTTCCCAGATGAACGCCGCATCGATACTGCTGTCGCGCCATGCCGCGGGAATCGCGTCGGGAGTGAGATTCACGAGCGTCACATCCCGCTCGATTCCGGCCGCCTGCAGCGCCGCGAGCAGGCTGTAGTGCGAGGTGCTGGCGAACGGCACCGCGATCTTCTTCCCGCGCAGCCCGGCCA
Organism: Nocardia sp. NBC_01327; assembly: GCF_035958815.1. Classification (NCBI taxonomy): domain Bacteria; kingdom Bacillati; phylum Actinomycetota; class Actinomycetes; order Mycobacteriales; family Nocardiaceae; genus Nocardia; species Nocardia sp. NBC_01327. The sequence goes on from NZ_CP108383.1 coordinate 4,805,504, forward strand.
CCGAGGTGATGGCCGGATCCTTCGCCACCAGCGATTCGGCCGAGCCGATCACATCGTGGATCCACACCACCTTCATATCCAGATTCAGCGGGGACGAAAGCGCCTGCGCCGCAGCGGAACTGCCGAGCAGCCCGAGATCGAGCGAATTGGACCCGAACGCCTGGATGACCGTCGCGCCGGAGGCGAACTTGCTCCAGGTGATCTTCGCCTTCGGCAGGCAGGTCTCCAACAGCCCCGCATCCTTCACCACCAGCGCGCCATTGGGGATGTCCTGATACCCCAAACGCACTGTCCCGGTGAAGGAATCGTCCACAGCCACCGGGCAGGCCACCTTATCGCCCTCGGCGCGGGACTGATCGGAGCGCCCGGAGGACACGCATCCGGACAGTGCTGCCGCGAGAACTCCGGCCAATGCCACTGCGACGAGCTTGCGCTTCACGCTCTACCTTTCCATGGAACGGCGATCTCGCCGATCCACTTGATCGCCGCGTCCAGAGCGAGCGCGGTGAGTCCGATAACGATGATGCAGGCCATGGTCAGGGCGGTGTCGAGGCGCTGACCGGCCACGTAGGCGAGGCCGCCGATGCCGGGGATGCCATTGTCGAGTTCGGCGGCGACAACCGTGGTCCATGCGAATCCGACCGCCACGCGCACGCCGGTGATGACCTCGGGCAGCGTGGCGGGGAGCAGGACGCGCGTGATCACCTGGCGCTTGCTCGCTCCCAGTGATCGCGCCGCATTGATGCGATCGGCCGAAACCCCTTGTACGCCGGTGATGGTCGCGATGACCACCGGCGGAAACGCCGCCAGGAACAGCAGCCAGATCTTGGAGGTGTCGCCGATGCCGAACCAGACGATGAGCAGCCCGATGTATCCGAGCGGCGGCAGCGCCCGCAGGAAATTCAGATAGGGCTCGACAATGGCCCCGATCGTGCGTGAGGTTCCCAGCGCGAATCCCACCAGCGGACCGAGGATCACGGCCGCGCCCGCTCCGACGGCAATGCGCTGCAGGCTCGCGACCAGGTGCTCCCACAGGAAGTAGTTCTGCTCCCCGCGCACCTGCCGGGGCACCCCGGGCGCGATCTCGTGCCAGCTGTTCGCGCGCACGAATGCCCGCCACACCGCCGCGGGAGTCGGAAGGAACTGCTGTTCGACGATTTTCGCGGAACTGATCGCCCACCAGAGCGCGATCAGCACGACCAGCGACAGCACGCGCACCGAAACGCCGCGTGCCCGAGCCCGCCCGCCGGCGCTCCACGCCCGGCCGAACTCGACTGCGCGTGCGCTGTTTCGGGTTGCCCCGATGCTGATCATGCCGTCCTCCGTCGAATTCGCTGTGCGGATGCCCTCGCCCGCGATCGAACCCGGGCCGAGACCGTCCGGTCCGATCCTTTCCTGCGGAAGACATGCAGGACAGATCCACGATCACCGTGATTTCAATGCCCCGGATCGACCGGTCTGCTCCGGGTTCGCACTACCCGTCGAAGGTGAATGGCGCACTCCTGCAAGGCGATCCGAGGGGAAAACGATTGAAAGAATGTCGCACCCGGCGGTTATGCTCTGCTACGTTCGGCGCCGCGAGACAGGGGCGTCACACCAGAAGGGGAGTCTGGAATGCTTTTTTCGCAATCGACCCGTATGTCGAAACTGCTCACCACCGCGGTCCTGACCATCGGACTGTCCGCGCTGTTCGCAGCGCCCGCCCAGGCGCAGTCGGGGGGCACCTGGGGCGCGATCGCCATCGGCAATCACATGCGCGCCTACGCGATTGTCACCGGTTACCCCAGCATGCAGGAGGCCAAGGACGCCGCGGAATCGAAATGCGGCTTCACCGACTGCGCCTGGCGCACCAATTGGGATGCCGACCGATCCGATAATCTCCGCTGCGGCGCGGCGGCGGTCGCCGCGGACGGTCACTGGGGGTGGGCGCAGGGGTCGTCCTCGGATGAGGCCGAACAGGACGCCATCAATATCGCGGGTCCCGGCGCGGGCGCCCAGGTATCGGGCTGCGACACCATCACTCGCGGTCCGCAGAACTGACCCCGCCGTCCCGCGATGTGATCACGGGCATACCTGCTCAGGGCGCGGCAGTGACCTGATGCCGGGAATGAGAAGGTAGGCGAATGGACTCCTGGCGCTCGCAGATCGATACGGTGCGAGCCCGGGTTGTCCGAGCGGGTCGAGAGGGTGTGCGCGCCAGTGCGAATGGGGTGCGGGAGCGACTGCTGCCGCAGGAGACGGCCGGGCCACCGCGCCCCATCACCATTCTCGGGCTGGATTTTGTCGGTCTGGTGTTCGCGCTGTTCTTCTTCGCCTGGAGTCTGAGTCCGTCGCTGCTGCCGCGGGACTGGGTCTTTCAAGGCATCGTCAGCGGGTTCACCAGCGTGACCGGCTACGGCGTGGGACTGCTGCTCGCGTTTCCGATGCGGCGGTGGGTGGCCCCGCGCATCGCGTGGCGGCGCTTCGAACGGCGGGTCGAGTTGGTGCTGGAGATCGTCGTCGCGCTGCTCGCGGTATTCACCGTGATCAGCACCCTGCTGGTGGCGGCGAACTGGCAGGACGATGTCGACGGGCTGATGGGGATGTCCCGGTCGGCCGAAATCGCCTACCTGCGTACCGGTCTGATCATCGTGGGCATCTTCCTGCTGGTGCTGCTGGCCGCCCGGGGGCTGCGGCGCACGGCGCACGCGATCGCCCGGATGCTGTCGGCGCGGTTGCACATCTCCCTGCCGCTGGCGCATGTGATCGCGCCTATCACGCTCGCCCTGGCGGTGGCGCTCTTCGTCGACAAGGTGCTGCTGGCGGGCAGCTCCGACGCCGCCCGGGCAGTGTTCGCCGGGCAGAACAATGGAACGGAACACGGTGTCGTGCAACCGATCCAGCCCGAACGATCGGGCAGCCCGGCGTCGGCCGCACCGTGGGACACCCTGGGGTTGCAGGGCAGGACATTCGTCGCCGGCGGAATCGGCGCGGCGCGGCTCACGGCGCTGAGCGGAGTCCCTGCGCGAGAACCGATCCGGGTCTACGCCGGACTGGGGTCGGCCGACGACACCGCGGCGCGCGTGCGGCTGATTCTCGCAGAACTGGACCGCACCGGAGCGTGGGAGCGCAAGGTCCTGGTCGTGACCGGTACCACCGGCACCGGATGGGTGAGTCCGGCCGCGGCCGAATCGCTGGAGTTGATGTACAACGGCGACTCCGCCATCGCCGCGATGCAGTATTCCTTTCTGCCCAGCTGGATCTCCTTCCTGGTCGACCGGTCCGCGGCGGCGACCGCGGGCACCGCGCTCATCGACGGCATCCACCAGCGCTGGGCTCAGTTGCCGGAGGGTCATCGCCCGCGCCTGATCGTCTACGGCGAAAGCCTCGGCTCCCAATCGGCCGAGAGCGCGTTCGGAAGCCTCGCCGATCTCCGCAAATCCGTGGACGGCGCCCTGTTCGTCGGCCCGCCGAACTCCAATCGGCTGTGGAGTGAGATCGAGGATCGGCGCGATCCCGGCACGCCCGAGGTACTTCCCACCTATGCCGGGGGTTTGATCGTCCGGTTCGCCGCCGGGAAGCAGGATCTGCCTGCGCCGCAGCAGAGTTCGGCGCTGCGCGACCCGTGGCCGGAGCCGCGCGTGCTGTATCTGCAGCACGCCTCCGATCCGGTGGTCTGGTGGAATACCGACCTGCTGTTCACCCGGCCGGACTGGCTGACCGAAACTCCGGGGCGCGATCGAACATCCGCCATGAGCTGGTACCCGATCGTCACCTTCTGGCAGGTCAGCGCCGATCTGGTACGGGCGCAGTCGCCTCCGTCCGGTCACGGCCACAATTACGGAGACCTGATGCCCTACGCCTGGGCCGCGGTCACCGCGCCTCCCGGCTGGACCGATGCGGACAGCGATCGTGTCGCCGCGAACCTGGTGGCACTGCGGGTCGACAGCTGAGCGGTCACGGGACCAAGGGCCGGACCTGTTCGGCGACGAAGCGGACGAAGGCGGCGGGGTCGGGCTCATCGGCGGTGGGCTGCAGGACCACGCTGGTGGCTCCGGCTTCGGTCCAGCGGATGACGGTGTCGGCGATCGCCTGGGCATCGCCGGCAATGCCGACGTCGGGGATCGTGTCGCGTTCCTTGCCGCGCAGCTCCGCGGCGATGCGATCGGCGGCACCCGGGCCGGTGGCGGTCAGCAGGTAGGCGACAATCGGATACGGCTGGGGCGCGGCATGTTCCGGCCGTGCGGCGCGAATGATGTCGACGGCAGCGCGAATGCCGTCCGCGGACTTGGAGCTGTCCAGGATGACGCCGTCGGCGGCCGCACCGACCAGGGCCAGGGTGCGAGGCCCGGTCGCGGCGGCCAGTACCGCCGGTGCGGTCGCGGGCGGCCAGTCCAGGGCGACGTCGTCGAGCTGGATGTACCTGCCCTTCGCGGTGATTCGCTCGCCCGCCAGCAATCCGCGCAGCGCCTCCAGATGTTCACGCAGCAGGGTCACCGGCGAGGCGACCCGTGCCCCCACCTGACCCATCCACTCCTGCACACCGTGGCCGACGCCCCAGATCGCCCGCCCGTCGAACATGCGCTCGAGTGTCGCGATTTCCATTGCGGTGATCGCGACATTCCGTAGTGGCACCGGCAGTACGCCGACACCGACCCGCATCCGCTCGCTCCAGGCCAGTGCGGCCGCGGCGCTCGAGATCCCGCCCTCTTGAAAACAGTCCTCCCACAACCACAACTCGTCGAGCCCCGCCTGCTCGGCCGCCCGAACCACCTCCCGCAGCCGCTCCGGCGGATTGTGCGGACGGAATACGGCACCCAGAGTCGTCATGCACCCATGACTACCAGACCACACTGACATCTTGGGGAGGGCTTGTGAACCGGTTTACGTCAGTCCGGCAGTTCTATTGGCGCCCAATTGAATACGCGATGCCGGTGCCGCTCCGTGATAGAAATGCCGGCCCAGGCCGATGGAGAACACGAGTATTCCGTACACCGAATGCTCGACCGAGGCGGTGAACAGTGATTGCGTCCGCAGATACCGGGTCGCGAAGATCCAGCCTCCGACACCGCTCGCGGCCACCGAGAACCAGCTGCCGAAGATGATGTGCACGTAGCCGAATGCGGCGGCGCTGGCGGCGACCATGCCCGCGCCGTCACCGAATACCGGCGCATACCGATGGAACAGGAACGACCGGAAGATCAGCTCCTGCGGATACACGCTCAATGCCGGGTACAGCAGCATGACCGCAAGCCAGAGCAGCGGGTTCCGCCGAGGCAGGTCGAACAGATCCTCACGCCGCAGCAGCGCGGTCGCCGCGGTGAGCGCCAGCGCGCTGGATCCGGCCGTCACCGCCATCGGCCGCGCCTGCCCGCGAAATGCCTCGGCCCGCCACAGGGAGTCGCGGTCGAACCCGCGCGAGCGCCGCAGATAGACGGTGGCGGCGGTCCCCAGTACCAGCAGTGCGGGAATCGGCGGCCTGCCGCGCAGCACCGCGTTGTACGCCGTCGTCCCACCGAAGAACAATGCCGCGTACTCGGCCGCCAGATAGGCCCGCCGCCACCTCCGAATCCTCATGCGCCCAATCTAATTTCCAGATCGTGACCGCGCCGAACAGCGACGGGAGTTCATGTCCGGGCCATCTGCCGCACACCGGCCCACAGGTTTTAAGGGATTTGTAAGCCCTGAAATGCACAGTGATCCGTGCGCGGTCGCCCGCTTCAGGGTCCGGCGCACAGCCCGCAGTTTCCAGATCCGAGCCCCTCCGAAACACCCTGGGAGACATCTTGTTCCGCACCGGTATCGCGTGCATCGCCCTGCTCGCCGCTGTCACGCTCAGCGCTTGCAGCTCCGACAAGACACCCGCCGCGACGAATACCGGCGCGGCTCCCACCAGCGCCGCGGCACAGACCTCGCCCGCCGCACAGACGAGCACGGGTGGCGACGCCTGCACCGAGGTCCAATACGAAATCGACCTCGTCCACAACTTGCAGCAGGGCAACGAACCCGCCGACTCCGCCGCCGCGATCCAGCGCCTGAGCAAGTTCCGCGTCAGCGCGCCCCCTGCGATCATCGCCACGGTGGCCCAAACCGAAGCCGTCATCGTCGGCCACCTGCAACACCGCGGAGAGGACCAGATCAACCAGCCCGCCACCGGCATCTTCCTCGACAAACTCACGCAGTGGAAGAGCGCGAACTGCTGAGCTGCTGATCAGCGGGCGTAGACCGCCCGTAAAACCGGTGTCTGGCCGCCGCTCGGGAGTGCGCCGAGAATTGTGGTTATGCGCGAGGAGGTTTCGATGGCCGGTGGCCTAGCTGCCTACCTCGGGTGCGAGTAACCACGAGAGGAAACGGCAGATGCGAAGAACCGCAGGCATCTACGCCGACCCGCCGGTCGAACTTTCCGGCGGTCAGCTTCGAACCGCGCGGGCGGCGGCTCGCCGCGCCGCCCGTGAGTCCAGGGGGTCGTTCCGTACGGCGCGCGGCCAGTATCGGCGATATCGCCGAACTGTCGGCGAGGCCTACCTCGATTGGTCACGCTGGCATGAGGAGTACCTCCGCGAATACGCTGGCCGCCGTCGCGGTGGCCGCGGCGATGGCAGAGGCGGTTCCGACAGCCAGTGGTTCGGAATGCCGTCCGGCGGCGATTACACGATCGGCATGCCCTGACGGAGGGGAGTCGTCACCGATCGGTTGTTGTGACGGACCGATCGGTGACGCCGTGCCGGTCAGGCGGTGAGGAAGGTGCCCGCGTGCAGCGTGGTGCCGAATCCCGGTGCGAAGGTGCCGTATTCGTAGACCACGTGGCCGCCGACGACGGTGGCCGCGACTGCCGCGTCGTTGCGGTTGACCATGCGGGAGACGCCGGTGCCGGAGAGTTCCGCCTCGGCGTAGGCGGCGCTGGAGCCGTCGAAGCCCGCCGGGTCGATGACCGCGATATCGGCGCGGGAGCCCACGGCCAGCTTTCCGGCATCGAGTCCGTACCAGTCGGCCAGCTCGCCGGTGAGCCGGTGTACCGCCTGCTCGAGGGGCATGAAGCCGCGCTGCCGCACCCGCTCGAGCATGCGCAGGCCGCAGTTGTAGAAGGCCATATTGCGAAGGTGCGCACCGGAATCCGCGAAACCGATCTGGACCATGGGTGAGATCTGCAGCCGGTCCAGGACATCGTCGCGATCGTTGGCGATGGTGGTGCGCCAGCGCAGGGCCGCACCGTGTTCGACGGTCAGATCCAGCAGGGCGTCCGGTGCGGTGATTCCGCGCTCGTCGGCCACCGCGGCGAAGGATTTGCCGATGACCGACGCATCGGGGCAGGACACGATCTGCGCGTCACCGAGGTCGCGATGCCAGACTCGGGGGCCGAATCGTTTGGCCAGGTCCTTGCGGAAGCGGCGGCGGTAGCCCTCGTCCTTCAGCAGTTCACTGCGCTCGAGCACCTGCCGGATATTCAATGCCGCTGCCCCGGAACCGAATTCCTCGAAGATGACCAGATCGATTCCGTCGGCGTACACCTCGAACGGCACCGGCAGATGCTGCCACCGAAAATCGGCCCTGCCGAGGCGATTGGCCACCCACGCCGCGCCCACCGCGATACGAGCCACCGTCCGATCGGCTTTGATATCAGCGGCCGACAGCAGTGAGGTCTTGAGCGGCCGCCGCCCGAACAGTCGCCCGGCACTCTGCGCGAAGTAGCGTGCGATCTCCACTCGCGAGGTGAGATTGGGAGTGCTCTGATGAACCCGGCCGTACTGGCGCAGTACCGAATTCAGCCGCCCGTACTCCGCCCACGTGGCATAGGTCGAAGGCAGTTGGCGGGTCGGAAAGCGCGTCCCCTCGAGCTTGGAAAACGAGCTGCGAATGGTGGACAGTCCGACGAATCCCGCATCGAGCGCCTCGGCGAGCATGTCCGCCATCCGATCCAGCTCACCGCCGGTGGGCCGCTCGTTCGCGTCCACCGCGCGCCCCAGCCCCATCACGGCCACCCGAATATCCGAATGCCCCAGAAACGCAGCAACATTCACCCCGAGCGGCTTGCCCCCGATGGCCTCCACATACGACTTGGGATCCACCCACGTCCTATGCTCCTTGACCGCGTCATTGACCACATCCCACGGCAGCGCCTCCACCCGCGCGAACATATCCGCACAGTCCTGCGCCTCCGCGTACACCGTCGACAGCGAGCAATTACCGAACACCACCGACGTCACCCCATGCCGGGCCGATTCCCCCAGGCCCGGCCCGGTGAGCACCTCCGCGTCGTAATGCGTATGCACATCGATCATCCCCGGAATAACCCACTTACCGCTCGCATCGATCGTGCGCCGCCCCTCCGAAAGCCCCACTTCCACAGCCACGACCCGCCCATCGCGCACCCCCACATCCGCGACAATCGGAGCCCTCCCCGTGCCGTCGTAGACCGTTCCGCCCCGGATCACAACGTCGTAGTCGGCCATCGCACACTCCATACTCACGGGTATTGAATACTCGTGAGTATCCAACCTGGTGGGTTGCACGTCAACAGCTGCACCGGCCTCGTATTGTGTGGCTATGTCCGAAGCCGACCCGCTACCCGCGCGCTTTCGCCGCCCCAGCCGCGACGAGGTGCAGGAACGTATCCTGCGTGCTGCCGCGAAAGTCTTCGCGGACAATGGATTCGCCGGTGCGCGGCTGGATCAGATCGCGGAGGCGGCGGGCTTCACCAAGGGTGCTGTGTACTCGAACTTCGCCAATAAGGACGCGCTGTTCTTCGCACTCATGGACGCCCAGATCGCCCAGCGCTCCGAACTGGCCCTGCGGATAATCGGCAGCACCGTGCCCACACCCGCCGAGTTGGCCGATCTCGGCGCGCAACTCACGGAAGCGACCGTCGCCAACCGCGATTGGCAATTGCTGTTCCTGGAGTTCTGGCAGCGCGCAGTGCGCGACGAAACCGTGCGCGCCCAGTACGTAGCGCACCGCCGAGCCGTCCGCGCCGCCATGATCGCCGAAGTCGAACACCGCGCCGCAGCCCTCGGCCTGCAACTCCCGATCTCAGCCGAGAACCTGGTCTTCCTCGTCATGGGCCTATCCAACGGACTCGCCCTCGAGGAAATCGCCGACCCGGGCGCAGTCCCCCGCGACCTCATGTCCGAGGTCCTCTGCTCCCTCCTCGACGTGCGCTGAACCGGGTCCGATGATTTTCCTGGGCTCGAGCCGTCGGAACACCTATACGTTTCTCGAACCGGAGGGAAGTTGTCATGAGCGTTGACAGGGGGCCGAATCCGTCGCTGGCCGAGTTGGCGGTGCTGGGCGGCGAATGGGTGATCGAGTTGTCGGATGCGGAATTTCTGCCGAGTCCGGATGCCAGGGTGCAGGGGCGGGTGACTGCGGAGTGGATCGATAATGCCGCCTTGGTGATGCGGCAGTTCGGGGATGAAGGGGAGTCGGCGACCTGGATCATGGGTCGTGACGAGTCCGAGTCGGAGTACACCGTGCTGTACTCCGACGCGCGCGGTTTCTCCCGCGTCTATCGGATGACGTTCGCCGATCGTGAATGGCAGATGTGGCGCAGCACACCGAAATTCACGCAGCGCTTCCAGTCGCAGGTGAGCTCGGACGGCGACACCATCACCGGTGAATGGCAGAAGTCCTACGACAGCGGCGAGACCTAGGTGCACGATTTTATGATCGAGTACCGGCGCCAGAGCTGACCTGCGGCAGCTGAATTCGGTTACTCGGCGACTTCGAGTGCAGGTTCGGGCACGGCGAGGCGGGTATCGACTATGAGCCCGATGATGCCCACGGCCAGGCAGGCGACCGTCACGACGAGCTGGGCGGGGGAGGTGCGGTTGGTGAGGGCGTCGCCCAGCCAGACCGTGCCGATGGTGCCCGGGATGATGCCGACGACGGTCGCGATCAGGTAGGGCGTCAGGCGCACCGATGACAATGCGGCGCAATAGTTCACGATGGCGAACGGGGCGAAGGCGATCAAGCGCAGGGATCCGACGGCGAGCCAGCCGCGCCGGGCCAGGCGCGTATCCACCGCCTGCACGGTGGGATGGGTGAGCCGCGCGGCGACGCGTTCGCGTCCGAGCGCGCGAACCAGTAGCAATGCCAGGACCGCGCTCAGCGTGGTCGCGGAAATGGCCAGCGCCAGGCCGAGAACCGGCCCGAAGAGCATGCCCGCGCTGAGGGTGAATATGGTGCGCGGGAATGGGACGATGCAGATCAGGGCATGCGCCAGGAAGAAGACGACGGGCAGCAGCGGTCCGACCGAGTCGGCCCATTCGCGGATCTGCTGCGGCGCGGGATGCGGTGCGAAAGCCGCCAGCCCGAACAGGACTGCGCAAACGATCAGCACCCCGAGCACGCGGGGCTGTCGTAGCTGGGCCAGGATTTGGGCGACCGCGCCGACCTTTCCGATATCACGCGTTTCGGAGACAGCGATCGAAGTTTCGGGTACAGCGCTCGAGGATTCGGCGACTCCGCCGGGCGTCACGGAAACCTCGCTGAGCTGCCCGGACCCTGGCTCGAGGGGTCCGCGGACGGTTGTTGGCACCGCGCCAGGTTACCCGCTGGTAGCGGGACTCTGTGGACAGTAATCACTCCGGTCCGGCTAGCATCAGGAGAAAGACGAGGAATGCTCGTTAACCGAAATGACCTCTGAGCAGTGTTGATGCAGTGCAAACCGGTCGTTCGGTCGGTGAGTGGAAGAAGGAACAGGGGCTATGCCGATTGCTTCAGACCCGGACACCGAGCCGGTGCCCGGGTACGCCGACTGGCGCAAGGGTGTTGCCGGAGTATTGGCCAAGGCCCGCAGGGTCGACGCCACTGAACTCCCGGACGAGCCCGAGCAGCTGCTCGCGGTCAAGACGTACGACGGCCTGACGGTCAACCCCCTCTACACCCGCCGCGACGAGCTGCCCGAGCAGCCGCTGCCGGGTGCCTTCCCGTTCGTGCGCGGCACCGACGCCACCCGCGATGTGCATCGCGGCTGGTATGTCAGCCAGCGTTTCGGCGGCTCCGAGGGCGCGACCGTGAACCGGCAGATCCTGGACGCGCTGGAGAACGGCGTGAGCGCGGTCTGGCTGGGCGTCGCCGAGCGCGGCGTTCCGGTCGCTGAGCTGCCCGCCGCCCTGCGCGGCCTGCTGTTCGAGCTGGCCCCGCTGACCCTGGACGCCGGCCCCGCCGCGAACGAGGCCGCCGCACAACTGTTCTCGGTGCTGGACGGCTATGACGTGGCCGACCGCAAGGATATTCAGGTCTACCTCGGCGCGACCCCGCTGACGAGCCTGTTCGCCGGCTCCACCGCCATCGACCTGGACGGCGCGATCGCGCTGGCCCAGCAGGCCGTGGCCCGCCCGGAGACGGTGCGCGCAATCACCGTGTGCGGCGTGGCATTCCACAATGCCGGAGCCTCCGACGCCCAGGAGCTCGGCGCCGCCGTGGCCGCGGGCCTGGAATACCTGCGCGCGCTCACCGATGCCGGCGCCGATATCGCCGACGCGCTGAGCCAGCTGGCCTTCCGCTTCGCCGCCACAGACGACCAGTTCGAGACCATCGCCAAATTCCGTGCCGGACGGCGACTCTGGGCGCGTGTGGCCCAGGTCTGCGGCGCACCGGACTACGGCAATGCCCCGCAGCAGGCCATTACCTCCCCGGCCATGATGACCCAGCGTGATCCGTGGGTGAACATGCTGCGCACCACCCTCGCGGCCTTCGGCGCGGGTGTCGGCGGCGCGGATATCGTCACCGTGCTGCCGTTCGACAATGCCCTGCCCGCCGGGGAAATCGGTGTGTCGCCGGCCTTCACCGAACGTATGGCGCGCAATACCCAGCTGCTGCTGCTCGAGGAGTCGCACCTGGGCCACGTGCAGGACCCGGGTGCCGGTTCCTGGTTCGTGGAATCGCTGACCGATGAGATCGCCGCCAAGGCATGGGAATTCATGCAGGAGATCGAGGCGGCCGGCGGTTATCTGGCGGCGCTGCAGGCGGGCCTGCTCGCCGAGCGCATCGAGGAGACCCGCGTCAAGCGCGATTCGGATGTGGCGCACCGCAAGACGGCTGTCACCGGCGTCAATGAATTCCCGAACCTGGGCGAGGATCCGCTGTCCGAGGCGGCCCGCGAGCCCAGCCCGATCGCCCGCTACGGCGCGGCCTTCGAGACACTGCGCAATCGCTCCGACGCCTATCTGGCCGCCCACGGCGCGCGGCCCAAGGCCCTGCTGGTGCCGCTGGGCCCGGTGTCGGAGAACAATGTGCGCATTACCTTCACGGCGAATGTGCTGGCCTCCGGCGGTATCGAACCGGTGAACCCGGGTGCGCTGGCGCTGGACGGAATCGGCGCGGCGGCAACCGAATCCGGTGTCACCGTGGCGGTGCTGTGTGGTTCCGACTCGCGCTACGGCGCGGAGGCCGGTGTGGCCGCCGACGCCCTGCGCGCGGCGGGCGTGACCACTGTTCTGCTGGCCGGACCCGAGAAGGCGGTCGCGGACCTGACCGGCGCGCAGCGTCCGGACGGATTCCTGACGGCGCGGATGGATGCGGTGACGGCGCTGTCCGGCCTGCTGGAGAAGCTGGGAGCATAGAGATGAGCGATATCAAGCACCTGATCGGCAATTTCGCCGAGGTTCCGCTCGGTGAGCCGAATGCGGCCGAGGCCGCGCCGGTGGCGGCCGAGCAGGTCGACGCCTTCGTGGCCGAGGCCGCCGCCGCCAATCACTATGCGCCCGAACAGTTGACCTGGGCCACGCCCGAGGGCATCGACGTGGCACCGGTTTTCACCAAGGCCGATCGCGATGCCATTGTCGCCGAGGGCTATCCGCTCGACAGTGTGCCGGGTCTGGCCCCGTTCGTGCGTGGCCCGTACCCGACCATGTACGTGAACCAGCCGTGGACCATTCGCCAGTACGCGGGTTTCTCCACCGCCGCGGACTCGAATGCCTTCTACCGCCGCAATCTCGCGTCGGGTCAGAAGGGCCTGTCGGTCGCCTTCGACCTGGCCACGCACCGCGGTTACGACTCCGATCACCCGCGCGTCACCGGTGATGTGGGTATGGCCGGTGTCGCCATCGACTCCATCCTGGATATGCGGGAACTGTTCGATCAGATTCCGCTGGACCAGGTTTCGGTGTCCATGACCATGAACGGCGCGGTGCTGCCGATTCTGGCGCTGTACGTCGTCGCCGCCGAGGAGCAGGGCGTCAAGCCCGAGCAGCTGGCCGGAACCATTCAGAACGACATTCTGAAAGAGTTCATGGTCCGCAATACCTACATCTATCCGCCCAAGCCCTCGATGCGGATCATCTCCGACATCTTTGCCTTCACCTCCGCGAAGATGCCGAAGTTCAACTCGATCTCCATCTCCGGCTACCACATTCAGGAAGCCGGAGCCACGGCCGATCTGGAGCTGGCGTACACCCTCGCCGACGGTGTGGAGTACCTGCGCGCCGGTATCGACGCGGGTATGCCGGTCGACAAGTTCGCGCCGCGGCTGTCGTTCTTCTGGGCCATCGGCATGAACTTCTTCATGGAGGTCGCCAAACTCCGTGCGGGACGGCTGCTCTGGAGTGAGCTGGTCGCCAAGTTCGAGCCCGAGAACGCGAAATCGCTGTCGCTGCGCACACATTCGCAGACCTCCGGCTGGTCGCTGACCGCGCAGGACGTGTTCAACAATGTCCCGCGCACGTGTGTGGAGGCCATGGCCGCCACCCAGGGCCACACCCAGTCGCTGCACACCAACGCGCTCGACGAGGCGCTGGCGCTGCCGACGGACTTCTCCGCACGCATCGCCCGCAATACCCAGCTGTTGATTCAGCAGGAGTCCAATACGACTCGTCCGATCGACCCGTGGGGCGGCTCGTACTACGTCGAGTGGCTGACCCATCAGCTCGCGCAGCGGGCTCGCGCCCACATTGCCGAGGTGGAGGCGCACGGCGGTATGGCGCAGGCGATTTCGGAGGGCATCCCGAAGCTGCGCATCGAAGAGGCCGCCGCTCGCACCCAGGCGCGCATCGATACCGGGCAGCAGGCGGTCATCGGCGTCAATAAGTATCAGGCCGAAGAGGACCAGGCGATCGAGGTTCTCAAGGTCGAGAACTCGCGCGTGCGGGTCGAGCAGAACGAGAAGCTCGTCCGGCTGCGCGCCGAGCGTGACAGTGCCGAGTGCGAGCGCGCGCTGGCCGATTTGACCCGCGCCGCAGCCTCTTCCGAGGGCGGCATGGAGAACAACCTGATGGCGCTGGCCATTGCCGCCGCCCGCGCCAAGGCCACCGTCGGTGAGATCTCCGACGCGCTGGAGAAGGTGTACGGCCGCCATCAGGCCGAAATCCGCACGCTCTCCGGTGTTTACCGCGAGGAGGCCGGCAAGGTGACCAATATCAGCGACGCCATCGAGCTGGTCGAGGAATTCGCCGAGGCGGAGGGCCGTCGTCCCCGCATCCTGGTCTGCAAGATGGGTCAGGACGGCCACGACCGCGGCCAGAAGGTGATCGCGACCGCCTTCGCCGACCTCGGCATGGATGTCGATGTGGGCCCGCTGTTCCAGACGCCCGAAGAGGTGGCGCAGCAGGCGGCCGACAACGACGTGCACATTGTCGGCGTCTCCTCGCTCGCGGCCGGTCACCTCACCCTGGTGCCCGCCCTCAAGCAGGCGCTGGCCGATGTCGGCCGCCCCGACATCATGGTGGTTGTCGGCGGCGTCATCCCGCCCGGCGACTTCGACGAGCTGTACCGGGCCGGCGCGGCCTCGATCTTCGCGCCCGGCACGGTCATCGCCGACGCCGCCATCGACCTGATCAAGAAGCTGGCCGATTCGCTGGGCCACGAGATCGGCACCGGCGCAAGCGAATGAGCGACGCGCCGCGCACAGCCGAGGGTGGTTCCGGCCACCCTCGGCTCGGCACCACCTCCGGCACCGGCGTGGCGGGGAGCGGACCCAGTTCCGCGGGCCGGGCCGCCAAGCGGATCATCGACGTCGACCAGCTGGCCGCATCGGTGCGGGCGGGGGAGCGGTCGGGCCTCGCCCGCGCCATCACCCTGGTCGAATCCGCGCGCGGTGATCACCGGGAGCTGGCGCAGCAATTGCTGCTGCGGGTCACCCCCGACGCCGATGCCGCGGTCTCGAATCGTGTTGGCATCACCGGTGTTCCGGGTGTCGGCAAGTCGACCTTCATCGACGCGCTGGGTATGAAGCTGCTCGCCGAGGGCCACCGGGTGGCCGTACTGGCGGTGGATCCGTCCTCGACTCGCACCGGCGGTTCCATCCTCGGCGACAAGACCCGCATGGCGCGATTGTCCCTGGAGCGCGACGCTTTCATCCGCCCGTCCCCGACCGCGGGCACCCTCGGCGGTGTGGCCAAGGCGACCCGCGAAACCATCGTGCTGCTCGAAGCCGCAGGCTACGACACCATTCTGGTGGAGACGGTCGGCGTCGGCCAGTCCGAGGTCACCGTCGCCAATATGGTGGACGTCTTCTGCTTCCTCACCCTCGCCCGCACCGGCGACCAACTCCAGGGCATCAAGAAGGGCGTCCTGGAACTGGCCGACCTGGTCGCGGTCAACAAGGCCGACGGCAAACACGAACTCGAAGCCAAATCCGCCGCCCGCGAACTGGCCGGCGCCATGCGCCTGATCCACCCCCGCCAATCCCTCTGGCACCCACCGGTGATCACCATGAGCGGCCTGGAAGGCACCGGCCTGGAACAGTTCTGGGACACCGTCCTGCAACACCGCCAGGTCCTCACCGACGCAGGCGAATTCGACGAAAAGCGCCGCCGCCAGCAAATCGACTGGACCTGGACCATGGTCCACGACCACCTCCTCCGCCGCCTCACCGACAACCCCGACGTCAAATCCCTCCGCCCCCAGGTGGAAAAACAAGTCCGCGACGGCTCCCTCACCCCCGCCCTGGCCGCCGAAGAAATCCTCCGCGTCTTCGACAACCGCCCCTGACCCATTCAGCTGCGAGCCAGACTTTGCCGAATCCCATCCAGCCGCAAACGGCGTGGCAGCGAGTCCGACTGTCACGCCGTCCGCTCGGACGGCACAGCCCGTGTCGCAGCGGTACAGCCGGGGAAGAGGTTGTACGGCGTTGAGACGGCCCGCACGGTCGGCTGACTGTCCGACCGCAGTGGCTAGGTGACGGCAGGTTCGAATCCGGCGCGGGTGTCGGCGCGTACGGCGCTTCATTCAACGGCACAGCCTGTGTCTCAGCGGCACAGACCTCGTAGAGGGTGTGCGGAGTTGAGACGGCCCGCACGGTCGGCTGACTGTCCGATTGCAGTGGCCAGGTGACCGTGCCGGTTCGAATCCGGAGAGGTGTTCGCTGGTACGCCGTTTCGCGTGACGACGCAGCCCGCGTCCTGGCTGCACAGACCGGGTGGAGACTGTGTGGCGTTGGGGCGGGCTGTGGCATCGAGGGAAGTGGGGGCGGGGTTTTCGAGCGTGTGGGGGATGGGTTCGGTGCGGTGCGTAGGGTCGGCGGGTGTGATTGGTTCTGTGAAGGCGTCGGAGGCTGTGGGGCACGAACGGGTGTGGGGTGCGCCGATTTTCGTGCTGGGTGGGTTGCAGTTGCTGGTGGTGCTCGACGGGACGGTAGTGGCGCTGGCATTGCCGAATATTCGGCGGGCGCTGGATTTGTCGGAGTCGGGTGGGAATTGGATCATTACCGCGTATGTGGTCGCTTTCGGCGGTCTCATGCTGCTGGGTGGGCGTTTGGGGGATACTTTCGGCCGTAAGCGGGTCTTTACGGCCGGTGTCCTGCTTTTCACCCTCACCTCGCTGCTGTGCGGAATTGCGTGGAATCCGGTTGTTCTGGTGATCGGGCGGGCGTTGCAGGGGGTGGCTGCCGCGATTGCGGCGCCGACGTCCATGGCTCTGGTGGCTACCACATACGCGCCGGGTAAGCCGCGCAGTCAGGCGTTCGCGGTATACGCGGCGCTGACGGGCGTTGGTTCGGTTGCCGGGCTGATCGCGGGTGGTGTGCTCACCGAATTGTCGTGGCGGCTGGTGTTCTTGATCAATGTGCCGATCGGTGTGCTTGTCACCGTGGGTGCGGTGCTGTGCCTGCGGGAGTCGCGCGGTATCCGCTCCGAGCTCGACGTAGCGGGCGCGATTCTGGCCACCGTCGGCGTCACGCTGGCGGTTTTCGCCATGAATGCGGGATCGGGTGGCTGGTCCCGCCCGATCGTCGTCGTGCCGGCGGTCGTCGGCGTTCTGACGCTGGCGGCTTTCCTGCTGGTCGAACGACGTGCCGCGCATCCGCTGCTGCCGTTCGGCCTGTTCGGCAATCGCAGCCGGGTCGCCGCGCTGACGGCGATCGTGCTCGCGGGCGCCATCATGATGTGCCTGGCGGTTTTCATCTCGCTGTATCTGCAAGGGGTGCTGCGTTATTCGCCGCTGCGGGCGGGACTGGCCGTCATTCCGTTCGCCTTCGGGCTCGGGGCGGCCGCCGCGCTCTCGTCGCGGCTCGCGCTGAAGTTCGCGCCGCGCTGGCTGGTCATCGCCGGGGGCGCGATCATCCTGACCGGTTGTTTGTACGCGAGCATGATCGTGTCGGACCGACCGGCGTACTTCCCGAGCATCGCGGTTCCGGTGCTGATTATCGGATTCGGGTTCGGCTTCGCGGTCATCCCGCTGACGCTGTCGGCCATTGCCGGTGTCGAAGCCTCCGAGATCGGTCCGCTGACCGCCCTCGCGCAGGTGGCCCAAAATCTCGGCGGCGCAGTCGGATTGGTGTCCGTCGGGGCGATCGTCTCCTCCCGCATCCTGTCGGAGGGCGGTTCGAACGCCACCCTGGTGAACCCCTCCGATGCCCAGCTGCACGCTCTGGCCAGTGGTTACGGGCTGGCATTCACCTGCTGCGCCGTCCTTGCCCTGGCTGCCGGAGTAGTCGTCCTGCTCATGCGATTCACACCCGAGGATGTCGCGGAGGGTCAATCCGCCCAGGAGTCCGCGCATTCCGGCTGACCGCCGCGAAGGTTATTGCCCCGTGCGCAGTTTCGAGGCCAGCACCGCCGCCTGGGTGCGGCGCTCCATGCCGAGTTTGGCGAGCAGACGCGAGACGTAGTTCTTGACTGTCTTCTCCGCGAGGAACATTCGCTCGGCGATCTGCCGGTTGGTCAGTCCGTCCCCCAGCAGCCCGAGCAGCTTTCGCTCCTGATCGGTGAGCCCGGCCAGCGGGCCGTCGGGCTGGGTACTGCGCCGCAGTCGCTGCATGAGGGCGGCGGCCGCGCGATTGTCGAGCAGCGAGCGCCCCGAGCCGACCTCCTTGATGGCCTTGGCCAATTCCATACCTTTGATGTCCTTGACCACATAGCCGCTGGCTCCGGCGAGAATGGCGTCCATCATGGCCTGCTCATCGGTGAACGAGGTCAGGATGAGGCAGCGCAGGTCATCGAGTTTGTCCAGGAGCTCGCGGCACAGCTCGATGCCATTGCCGTCGGGCAGCCGCACATCGAGCACCGCCACATCGGGGCGGAGTGCGGGAATGCGGGCCAGGGCCTCGGCGACATTGCCTGCCTCCCCGATGACGGTCAGTTCGGGATCGCCCTCCAGGAGATCGATCAATCCGCGCCGCACGATTTCGTGATCGTCGACGAGAAAGACATTGATCATGATGGGCCGTCCGATCTGTGGGGTCCTGCCGATCAACATAGACCCGGAACGCGCCCGTGACGATGGCCGAAAGTCCTCTCTTCGAAGGACAATCCGGAGGGTCGGTACCGTGCTATCGCACCAGGGCTCCGGCGACGACCGTGGTCACCACGGCGGTGACGGCCGCAGGTTCCGGCGGGGCGGCGGTGCGATCGGCGAAGAGCAGATGCCCGGCGCCGATGAGTGTGGGTGCGAGCGAGTCGATATCGGCATCACCGCGCACACGACCCAGCCCCTGCTCGGCGGCGAGATATCCGGCGACCATGGCAGTCGCCTCGGCCAGCAGCGGCACGCCGGTAGGTCGACGCTGCCGCAATCGCGCCCGCAGCTCGTCCCGGAAAATGACCAGGCTGACAATCGCCACGGCGAGAGATCCGAAGACGGTGGTCAGCGCCTCGGCCAGGTTGCCGACGACGGTTCCGGTTCCGGCGGATGCGCGTAAAGCCATGGCCTGCTGATCGATTCGGGTGATGCGGTCCAGTACCAGCTCGGCGAGGAAGTCGTCGAAATCGGCGAAGTGCCGGTGCAGGACGCCTTTCGCGCAGCCCGCCTCCGTGGTGACGGCCCGGCTGGTCAGCGCGCTCGGCCCGTCCCGGAGCACTACCCGCTCGGCGGCGTCGAACAATTGCGCCCGCACATCACGTATGGCCATCCCTGTCGGCACCGGGCATCTCTCCTTGCACTGTTCGCTCTGAACCATTGTCGAGTGGGCATGTGCCCACTTATAGTGGGCGCATGCCCACTATAAGCCCGGAACCCACCCCGCCCACACCGACTGCGCCGCACCAGTACCGGCAGGTCGCGGAGTCCTTCGGCACGAACCCCGAACGCTACGACCGGACCCGGCCCGAGTACCCCGCCGCCCTGATCAACCGGATCATCGCCGAATCTCCGGGACCGGACCTGCTCGATATCGGTTGCGGCACCGGCACCGCGGCCCGGCAGTTCCGAGCGGCCGGGTGCACGACGCTGGGAGTCGAACCCGATTCGCGGATGGCCGATTTCGCACGCCGCGGTGGAATCGACGTCGAGGTCGCGACCTTCGAGGCCTGGGACCCCGCCGGACGGACCTTCGATGCCGTCGTCGCCGGACAGGCCTGGCACTGGGTCGATCCGATTGCGGGAGCGGCCAAATCGGCACAGGTGCTGCGGCCCGGCGGCAGGCTGGCGCCGTTCTGGCATGTCTTCCAGCTGCCGCCGGAGGTGGCGCGGGCCTTCGCCGAGGTCTACGAACGCGTCATTCCCGGTTCGCCGTTCAATATCCAGCCCGAGCGCGGCCCGGTGCTGGGGGTGTATCAGCCGATATTGACGAAGGCGGCCGACGGGATCCGTGCGGCGGGCGGGTTCACCGAACCGGAGCAGTGGGGTTTCGATTGGGAGCAGCACTACACCCGGGACGCCTGGCTCGACCAGCTGCCCAGCCACGGACCCCTCACGCAGCTCCCGCCGGAGCAGTTGGCGCGGATACTCGACGGCGTCGGCGCTGCGATCGATGCGCTCGGCGGCGGCTTCACGATGCCGTACACCACGGTGGTCATCACCGCCGCGCGGACGGCTGCCCCGTGAGTGTCACCGAATAGCCAACGCTTGCAGCGCTATTCGAGTCAGGTGATCGCGAACTCCCGGGCGGCATTGCCGTAGCAGACCCCTCGCAGCCAGTCGTCGCCGAGCTCGAGGCGCTCCAGCGACTGCAGCGCATGCCCGTACGGGTAGGGGATATTGGGGAAGTCGCTGCCGAACAGAATGCGATCACCGAACTCGCGCAACCGCCCGCGCTCGCTGACCGGGAACGGATCGGCGGACTCGAAGAAATCGGTGAAATTCATGGTGGTGTCGAGCAGCACGCCCTCGTACGCCGCCGCGATATCGAGGAATTCGCTGTACTCGGGCGCACCCATATGGGCGATGATCAGCCGCAGTCGCGGAAACCGTTGCAGCAGTGCGGCAATGGGCTCCGGTCCGGTGAATTTCCCGGCGGTGGGCCCGGACCCGCAGTGTACGACGACCGGAACCTCGGCCTCCTGAATCAGCCCCCACACCTCGGTGAGCAGCGGATCGACCGGTGAGAACTGCCCGACCTGTATGTGCACCTTGAAGATTCGCGCCCCCGCCGCCAAGGCCTCGGCCACGTACCCAGCCGCACCGGGCTCCGGATAGAAGGTCGAGGTGTGCAGGCAGTCGGGTGTGCGGGCGGCGAAATCGGCGGACCACTGGTTGAGCCACGCCGCCATCTCGGCCTTGTGCGGATACACCATGGAGGTGAAGGCGCGAACCCCGAAGCCGCGCAGGGTCTTCAGCCGCACCTGCTCCTCATCGCGGTAGGCGATGGGCCAGCTGCGCCCGATCAGCGGCCCGGCGGAGTCGAAGTAGTCCCACACCTTGCGCAGCACCTGCTCGGGCATGAAATGCGTATGGATATCGATGATTCCGGACAGCCCGAGCCGGGTGCGGAAATCGGCGGCGTAGTCGTCCTCGCTCACCGGCTCCGCGGCCCTTCCTGCGGGGGATAGGTGGCCCGGGCCAGATCCCCGACGCGGCTGACGAGCAGTTCGAAGAACAACTCCGGATCGGTCCCGACCACAATGTCCGCATTGGGTTCCCGCTCCCACATACCGTCCCAATCGGCGACGGTGGTGGCGCGGGTGATGGTCCCGGCCAGTTCGACATCGACTGTCGCGGGCTTGGTGACGGCCAGTCGCGGATCCAATGCCACCGCCGCGGCGAATGGATCGTGCATATGGGCCAGATACACCTTTTCGTACAGCAGGTGGAAATCGAAGTAGAAGCGGATCGCATCGGTGAGATACCGGACGATCGGATTGCTCGCCGCCGACCGCGCCTCGGGCGGATCGGTCTCGGTCACCGTCTCCACCGGCTCGCTGCCGGCGCGTTCGGCCAAGAGCGCCAGATGCTTCGGCCGCATCTCGATGGTCTCGGTGATGTCCAGCGCGCACACGATCGGCCGCCGATCCGCCGGCGCCGCCGCGAACGCGTCGAACACCTCCTTGGCGGCCTCCGGGTCCACGTGCACATTCCACTCGTTGGTGGGTGTGGTGTTGCCGGGATGATTGAACGCCCCGCCCATGATCACCAGCCGCTGCAGCAACCGGGGGAGCTCAGGCTCGATACGCAGCGCCAGCGCGAGATTGGTGAGCGGCCCGGTGCACAGCCCGACGATCTCGCCCGGATGCTCACGGACCAGATCGACCCACATCTGCGCCGCCGAACGGTCCGACAGCCGGCGCGCGGAGACCGGCAGCTCCGCATATCCGACGCCCTGCGGTCCGTGCGTGTCCTCGGTGGTGCGCAGTGGAATGGCCAGCGGCTGCGCCGCCCCGAGCGCCACTTCGAGCTCGGGGGCCCGGCACAGGTCGAGCAGGGCGAGATTATTGGCCGCCACCCGGTCCGCGGGCACATTGCCCGCGGTGGAGGCGATTCCGACGATCTCGGCCTCGGGGGAGGCCAATAGGTAGAGCAGACCGAGGGAGTCATCGATGCCGGTGTCATTGTCCATGATGATCTTCTGCCGCACGGTTCGAGCGTAGTCGTCGCGCATCAGTAGCTGGGAAGCACATAGTCCTCCGTGGTGTCGAGCATCTTGGTCATGATCGGACGGAACGCGCGGGACATCATGAGCTTGCCGAACTGCAGCATCACCTTCAGTCCGACCTTGCTGGTCGGGATCATCATCTTGAGCCCGCCGCCCGGCAGCGTCTTGGCCTTCTCCAGGAACGGGTTCACGGCGGCCTCGTAGCGCACCAGTGCACCGTCGATATCGCCTGGGGTTGCCGCGATTTCGCCCGCGAGCAGATACGCGCCGACCAGTGCCATGGCGGTGCCCATACCGGTCAGCGGCGATCCGCAGTACCCGGCATCGCCGAGCAGGGTGATGCGCCCGGCCGAGAGCGCAGGCATATCCACGCGCACCAGTTCGTCGAAGTAGAAGTCGGTCGCCGCGTCCAGCTCCGCCAGAATCTCCGGTGCGCACCACCCGGCCGGGGCGAGCATCTCGCGAATGAGCCGCTGCTGTGCCTCGGTATCGCGGCGCAGCGCCGGATCCGCGTCGATGCGGAAGGTCAGAATGGCCTTCGAGGTTGCCGGATCGGCATCGGAGCGAACGCCGACCGAGACATGCGGGATCACGTGCATGGCCATCCAATCCGGTACGGCCGCTTCGGGAGTCGGGATGGTGTAGAAGGACATGTAGCCGCCGAGGTAGGTGGTGAACTGCTCCTCGGGGCCGAAGGCCAGCCTGCGCGTGGCGGAGTGCACGCCGTCGGCGCCGATGACCAGGTCGTAGCGCTCGCTGAGCCCGGAGGCGAAGCCGACTCTCACGCCGGTCCCGTCCTGGTCCAGGCTCTCGATCCAATCGCCGTAGCGGTAGTCGAGTTCGCCTGCGACACCGGCCAGTTCGGTGAGCAGTACGCCATTGAGGTCACCGCGGCTGATCTCGACCTCGGCGATCGCGCCGTTGCCCTCGAACATCTCCATCGGCATCTCGTAGAGGGTGCGGCCGTCGGCATCGACCTGGACCATGCCCTTCTCGTGCAACTGGTGCTTGCGTACGCCGTCCATCAGGCCCATGCGCTCGGCCACCTCGCGGCTGGGTCCGCGCAGATCGACCGCCTGGCCGCCCGGCCGGGGAGCGGTGGCCCGCTCGACGACGGTGGTGGCGATGCCGGCTCGAACCAGCTGCAGGGCAACGGCATTGCCCGCGATGCCGCCGCCGGCGACCAGGATGCGGAGTGTGGTGTCGGTGCTCATTCGAATCTCCCGTGGTGGTGAGTACGTCCGTCTAAGACATATGTCTAACAGACTTTGGCACGGCTGTCTAGAACAAATGTCTTAGACGCTGGTAGGGTGGGTTTATGGGAAATCGAGAAGACCTACTGACGGGCGCTCGCCAGGCAATCCTCGACCGTGGCCTGGCCAAGGTGACCGCCCGCGATATCGCCGCCGCCGCCGGGGTGAGCCTGGCGGCCATCGGCTATCACTTCGGCTCCAAGGATCGCCTGGTCATGGAGGCGCTCACCCTGGGCGTCGGCACCGAGATCGGTGATGAGATGGATGCGGCGATCAAGGCCGCGGGGGAGGGGCGGTCGCTCATGGACGCGCTCGCTCCCACCTGGAACGGTCTCATCGAGGTCGTCCTGCACAATCGCGAGAATCTCCTGCTGAGCCTCGAGAACGGTGTGCAGCTCGCGCGCGATGAGGAATCGCAGGGATTCATGGAGCAGGCGAGCGCCGGGGCGTACGCCGATATCGCCGAGGTGCTGCGCGCGACGCATCCGCAGCTGTCCGAGGTTCAGGCGGGCGCCCTGGCCAAAATGCTCTTCATGCTCTTTCAGGGATTGGCGATGCAATCGCTCATCGCGCCCGCCACCGTCGATCAGTTCACCGGGGACGATCTGGCCACCGCCGTCGCGGCCCTGTGCGGGAACTGAATCAGCCCGGCGGTATGTGCCGCAGCCGCAGGACCGCGATCACTGCCAGCAGCAGCGCGGCCACGGCCGCAATGGCGGAGGTCAGGTGCATGCCGGTGAGGAACGCGTGCTTGGCCGACTCCGCCACCGCATCGCCCAGTTTGCCGGGCAGCCCGTTCGCGACCTCCATGGCCGCGCCGAGGGTATCACGCGCGCTGTGCACATCGGCATCACGCAGTCCGGCGGGCAGCGTGGAGCCCAGCTGGCTGCGATAGATCGCGATACTGAGGCTGCCGAGCATGGAAATCCCCAGCGCCCCACCGAATTCGGCCCCGGTCTCGGACAGTCCGGAGGCGGCCCCGGCCTGTTCCGGCGGCGCGGTGCCGACAATGAGCTCGGTGGTGATGCCGAAGACCGGCGCCAGACCGAACGACACCAGCAGCGAGGCGATGATGGTCAATCCCACCCCGCCGGTCTCGGTGATCCTGGTCAGCAGCAGTAATCCGCCCGCCGCCATGACCATGCCGACCCCGATCATGTACGCGGGCCGTACCACCTTGCCGATCCTCGGGCCGAGCTGCGAACCGATCATGAAGCCCAAACCGGCGGGGATGGTGGCGATTCCGGCGCGCAGCGGTGACATGCCCAGCACCAGCTGGAAATACTGGCCCACGAACAGGAAGTAGCCGAACGCCGCGAAGATGGCGACCATGTTCACGGTCAGGGCCATGCGGAAACTGCTCAGCCGGAACAGTTTCAGATCCAGCATGGGCTCGGGCGTGGTGAGCTGCCGGCGAATGAACATCGACCCGATGACGAGCCCGGCCGCCAGCGCACCGACCGCCATGGGCACCGGGCCGTCCTGGGCGATCTCCTTCATGCCGTACACCACGAGCAACACCGCGCTGGTGCACATCAGCGCGCTCAGCAGATCCAGCCGGCCCGCACCCGGATCGCGGAATTCCGGCAGCACCCGCGGCGCGAGGATCAGCAGCAGCACCATGACCGGCACCGCCAGCAGGAATACCGAACCCCACCAGAAGTGCTCGAGCATCAGGCCGCCGGCCAGCGGGCCGATCGAACCGCCGACCGAGTACGAGCCCACCCACACGCCTACGGCCAGCGACCGCTGCTTGGTATCGGGAAACATGGTGAAGATCAACGAGAGTGTGGACGGCGCGAGCGTCGCCCCGGCGACGCCGAGCAGCGCCCGGCAACCGATGAGCACCGGGGCCGACGGCGCGAACGCGGCGATGATGGACACCGCCGCGAAGGCTGCCGCCCCGGTCATGAGTAGTCGCCTTCGCCCGATGCGATCGCCGATCGTGCCCATGGTCAGCAGCAGACCGGCCACCATGAACCCGTAAACGTCGATGATCCACAGCAATTGGGAACTGGTGGGTCGTAGTACCTCACTTATCTCCGGCACGGCGAGGTGCAGGACCGTGAGGTCCATGGAGTACACCAAACACGCCAGCGCCAACACCGCCAACCCGGTCCATTCCCGCCGACCAACTTTTGTAGTGGTCCCATCCGCCGGCACAGTCAGCAGGGGGCCTGGTATGTCCACGATGACGTCCTCCATCCGCATGCCGGCACAGGCGCCGGCATTATCGATGTCGGTTTCAGCATCTCACCTATTAACGACATTAAAACGATATGCGCGAAGGGAATTCGCATTGTTCGCCGATGTGTTTGCGGGTGTGCGTGCAGGCGATCGCACACCGGGTTCAGCTACTAAGAACCGTCCGGTCGGGCTGCCCAAATCGGGGCATGAGTGCCGTACTGCGAAGCCGGCCACGGATGATCGGGATATTCCATCAGCGCTGGTCTCGCTGTCGTCACGCCATCGTGGGTGACCGCGTACTCCGCCGCGGGCGTCTGCGCCGGTGGATGGCCGGGCGTGCGGCCCGGCGCCGTGAGCAGCCAGGAACCGGTACGCGCCAGTGCAACTCGCACATCACGCCCGAAACCGTCCTGCTCCCGCGCGGCGAGCGCGTCGAGCACGCCCGCGGCGAGCAGATATCCGCTGGCGTGATCGAGCGCCTGGGCGGGCAGTGCGCCGACCGCGGCCGTGGCGCTCCAATTGTCCTGTGCGCCTTCGATGAGAGATATTCCCGATGCTGCTTGCACAATACTGTCGAAACCCCGTCGATCGCCCCACGGTCCGCGCTCACCCCACGCGGAAACCCGGCCGTATACAATTCCTGGCCGAATATCGCTCGCTACCACACCGAGCCGTTCCAAGGCGCCCGGTCGGTAACCTGTGATCAATACATCAGTTTCGCTGAGAAGCTTCCGCAATACGGGAAGTTCGGTACGCAAATCCAGTAGGGTTGAGCGCTTACCCTGGCCGGTATCCAGAAATTGCCATTCGATCTCCGGGAGCTGCGGCGGATCGACCCGCAGCACGTCCGCGCCGAGCAGGGCCAGCGCCCGGGTCGCGACCGGTCCGGCGATGACGCGCGTGAGATCCAGTACCCGGATTCCGCGGAGCGGCAGCATCTGTGTTGCGGCAGTGGGGGATTGGATCTCGCCGCGATCGGCGCGCTGCTCGATGGCCACCAGCGGGCCGTCGGCGGCCGCCTTGCCCTGCGGGCTGTCGGCCCACTCCTGTTCGGTGCGCACCCGAACCGCGATGGCCCCGTATTCGGCCGCGCGCTCTTCGATGTCCGTGCCGGACAGCGCTGCGATGCGGGCCGAAGCGGCAGCCCGGTCGGTATCTTCCGGCAATCCGAGAACAGCCAGCAGCCGCGCGCGATGATGCGAATAGTTGGCGTGCGTTCGCACCCAGCCGTCCGCACTCGGGAAGAATCCCGACAGCTCTGCGAAGGCGTCCGGGGCCACGCCGTTCACCCGGAAGAGGCGCTCGCTGGAGAAGGCCGCCGCCACCCGGGCGGGGTCGAGAACGCTCCCCAGCGTCGTCAATCCGCAGGCCACTCGCCGTCTGTCGGCCGCGGCCGCGAAACTGGCCACCGCGCCGCCCGCGAGGGACCACACCGGCAGTGTCGCAGCCAGATTCGCGCCCGGATCCAGGGCGGGCATACTCGATCCGGTGATGCCAACCCCGGACTCGTAGTCGTGAACCAGCGTTGTATAGGCAGTCACGTATCCCGACCCTAGTCTGTGAAGGAGAAACCCGCCGTGGTGGTCATGCTCACCGGTACCGACTGGTTGCGCGTCCTGAAGCCCGAGGCCGAACCGCGAAACGTACTGGTGTGCTTCCCGCCCGGCGGCGGCTCCGTCACCGCCTACCGCCCGCTCGCCCAGCGTTTCGGCACGGGCACAGCCGTATTCGCGGTGCAGTACCCCGGCCGCCAGGATCGCCTGGGCGACAAGTCGATTCCCGACCTCACCGAACTCGCGGACCAGATCGCCGCGGACCTGCAGCGCTGGCCCGCCGCACCGCGACCGGCCCTGTTCGGCCACAGCATGGGCGCGACCCTCGCCTTCGAGACCGCCCGCCGCCTCGAGGCAGCCGGTCGGACCCCGGCCCACCTCTTCGTCTCCGGCCGTCCCGCACCGACCTTCGAAGAACCGGGCCGCCTGCACCTGGCCTCCGACGATGCCCTCATCACCGACCTGGAGCGCCTCGCCAACGACCCCGAACCGGTCCGCATCCTCCGCACCGAGCCGGCCCTCGCCGAACTGATCCTCCCCGCCGTCCGCAGCGACTACCAAGCGGTGGAGACCTACCGCTACCACCCGGGCGAGCCCCTGCGCACCCCGATCACCGCCCTGGTGAGTACCGCGGACCCCACCACCTCCGAGGCCCAGGCGGGCGACTGGCGCAACCACACCGCCGCCGATTTCGACACCGCCACCTTCCCCGGCGCCCACTTCTACCTCGACCTCCCCGAAAACCAGCCCGCCATAGCAGCTTTGATCACCCGTCGCCTGTCGCACACCTGAGTTGTGCGCCCCGCCGCTCCGTTCTCCTTCGGGGCGACGGACAGTGCCGTATCGGTCTTTGGGGCCGGTGAGCCCGGCATCGCCTCGGGAACACCGCATCTCAGTGAGGAGGTGGGGCCGGGAGAGGTTGCCGGCCCAGTCCGGGCCTCGATGATGCGATTAATTTCGGGCGGCCGGGGCGTCCATACTTGGAGGCGGGTCGATTCGCGGTCCGCCGGACTGCGACAAGGATTGACGATGGCGACATATGTGCTGATCCCCGGTGCCGGGTCCGACTCTTCGTACTGGTACCTCGTTACCCCGCTGCTGCAGGCGCTCGGGCACGAGGTGGTTGCCCCTGATCTGCCGTGCGAGGACGAGAACGCCGGTTTGGCGGAGTACACCCAGGTGGTGGTGGACGCGATCGGTGATCGCACCGACCTGGTGCTGGTGGCCCAGTCCATGGGCGGATTCACCGCTCCGCTGGTCTGCGAACGAGTGCCGGTCGAGCTGATGGTGCTGGTGGCGGCCATGGTTCCGGCGCCCGGCGAGACGCCGGGGGACTGGTGGGCCAATACCGGTCAGCGCGAGGCCCGGCGAGCACAGGACGCACGGGAGGGCCGCGATCCCGATGCGCCGTTCGACCCGATGGCCACCTTCCTGCACGATCTGCCGCCGGATGTGCTCGCGGTAGCGCTGCAACAGCGCCCGCTCGACCAGGCCGAGGCGCCCTTCCTGAAGCCCTGGCCGCTGCAGAGCTGGCCCGACGTGCCGACGAAATTCCTGCTGTGCCGTCAGGACCGCATGTTCCCGGCCGACTTCCAGCGCCGCGTGGTCGAGCAGCGGCTGGGTTTCACCCCGGACGAGATGGACAGCGGTCACCTCCCGGCCCTGGCGCACGCTCAGGAGCTCGTCGACCGGCTCGAGGCCTACCGCGCGGCCGCCGGGGTTCGCTGACGGGATCAGTTGTCCGGGAAGGGGTTCCGGTCCCTCATTCGCCGAGGTACTCGGATTCGAGCACGAGATCCTTCAGGATCGACTGGTACTCGACGTGGGTCTTGTGCTCGACGGTCCGCCAGGTGCGCCCTTCCTCCCGCCGCATGTAGGCGAGGTAGTCGGGGACTCCGGGCACCTTGACATTGTCGGCGACCACGATCGTGCCGGGATGCAGCCACCCGTTCTCCAGCATGGTCTTCAAGTCGGCCAGATAGGCTTCCTTGGCATGGTCGAGGAAGACGAATTCAACTGAGCCGGAAGAGAATCCGTGCTCGGTAATGAGTTTCTGCACGGTCTTGCCGCCGTCGCCGAGGGTTCCGACAACCACGGTGACACGATCCGAGAGTCCGGCGTGCGCGATTATCGCCCGCGCCACGTCGGCATTGGCGGCGTTGAATTCCACCGACACCAGGCGCGCCCCCGCCGGCAGCAACCGACCACTGCGTACAGCGCTGTAACCACAGTAGGTTCCGAGCTCGAGCAGTAGCCTCGGCTGTGCCCGGCGCACCGCGGCGTCGAGGATCAAACCCTTCTCGTCCCCGACATTGACCAGCATGCTGCGGGTGCGGGCGAACCTGTCGATGGTGACGAGCACACTCTCCGGATCGCCTGCCGTCGCATTCGCGAGCACGTAGTCGCGGGCCGCCGCTTCCCGGCCGTCACCGATCTGGCCGGTGTGAGTGAAATTCCGCATGCCCAGCGCCATCCGGGCCATCGAATACAGTTGGCGGCCTCGATCATTGAGCGTCGACACAATCGTCCTGCCGGCCATGGATTCTCCTGTGCTCACGGTGCACGGTCAGCGCGATTATGCCCGGACGTGACGCCTGCGGGACCGCCACGCCGGTCGGTGGAGCGACTGCTGACGATCTCTGCCCGATTCAGACCACTGCCTCTACCTGATCTCCCCGCCGGACTCCAGCTACTCTGTTCCCGTGCGTAGGCAATATCTACATCGTTGACAGTAGGATTACTACACTGACAATCAGACATAAGTCTTGATTCGTCCGTTTTGTATTGGTTAAGCTGGGCGCAGGAAGGACCACCCGTATCCGATCAGCTCCTCGGGGATTGATATGTCAACAGAACACGCCACCTCCGCCAGCGCACCCCGCGTCCGGGCCGACAGCGATTCCTACGACAACATCGAACCTTGGCTGGCGACGCTCGCGAGCATGGATCCCAGCGATCCGGCCCGTGAACGGCTGCGCCAGGACATCCTCACCACATGCCTGCCGCTGGGTGAGCACATCGCGCGCCGCTACACCGGTCGCGGAGTCGACTACGAGGACCTGGTCCAGGTCGCCGCGATGGGTGTGGTGTTGGCGGTCGATCGATTCGACCCCGGATATGGCGCTCCGTTCCTGGGATTCGCGATTCCCACGATCATGGGTGAGGTCAAACGCTACTTTCGCGACAGCACCTGGGCCGTACGGGTGCCGCGCAGCCTCAAGGAACTGCAGCAGCGGCTGATCACCGCGATCCCGCAGCTGGCCCAGGACCTGGGACACGAACCCACCGCGCGGGAACTCGCCGCGCATCTGCAGGTCGACCTCCTCGAGATCACCCAGGCGTTGATCGCGGCCAACAGCTATCACGCGGACTCCCTCGACACCTCCGATCGCACGGACGATGACGGCGTGGCGTTCTCGCCACTGGAATCGCTGGCCACCACCGACCCCGGCTATTGCCTGATCGAAGACTCGATCAGTGTCGGCCCCCTGCTGGCGGCGCTGCCCGACACCGAACGCGCCATCCTGATCATGCGATTCGGCCAGGACAAGTCCCAAGCCGAGATCGCTCAAATCCTGGGTGTCTCCCAGATGCAGGTTTCACGCATCCTGGCCCGCCTGCTGAGTGGACTACGCGCAGGTGTCCTGCGGGCCGCCTGACCACCGAAACCCTTGCGGTCTCGAATTGTTTTGTCCCAGGCCTGTTTTGGATGTGAACTCGCGGGTAGGACCAGTGTGTCCGTGCAATTCGACTGTGAAGGAACATCCCATGTCCGAGCATGACAAGAGTGGTCCGCGCGAAGGTATCGAAGGCGTCGTGGAGGATGTCAAGGGCCGGGTCAAGGAAGCCGCCGGCGCTGTTGTCGGTGACGACGACCTGCGCCAGGAGGGCCGGAGCCAGCAGGACAAAGCGGAATCTCAGCGTGAGGCCGCGAAGCATGAGGCGCTGGCGGAAAAGGATCGCGCTGAGGCCGAGGTGGAGGAAGCCCGTCAGCGCGCACATCAGGACCGTTGAGCAGAGAATTAGTGAACGCCGTAGCGTGCGAAGCATTTCCTCTCGGGCAGCCGGCCCTGGATGAGCGCTAGATTTCGTGTGGCGTTGTAATGCCGAAACGGGTTGCCGGGCGGGACGCCCGGCAACCCGCTCTCTGGTGGAGGATGTGGTTTGTCCTCAGCATTCTTGAAGAATGGCACGGATATCGCAAGGTGTGCGGGATGACACCCGGACCTGGATGCGGCTCAATCTCTTTCGGGGGACGGTATGACGATATCGATCCGTACATCGGCGTCGGCGTATGCGGCGGTGGGGGCGCAGTTCAGAGCGCTGAGGGCGATGTCGTTGGCTTGATCGCCGGTCAGGTGATGATCGTGTTCGGCGTGCCGCCAGTGTGACAACACAATGGTGGTGCCCGCGGTGAGTCTCTCGCTCATATCGCTGACTGTGGCAGCGAGTACGGGAGCGGGCAGATAATAGGCGACCTCGCTGAGAAAGACGAGGTCGAATTCGCGGTCCCAGCACCAAGGATCACCGAAAGCCCAGTGGTGAAAGGACACATTGGTAATGCCCGCGCAGCGATCCCGGGCAAGGGACAGGGCGTGCGGCGCGATATCGGTCGCGATGACCTGTCCGCAGCGCGTCGCCAGCGCACTGGTGATATGGCCATTGGCGCAGCCGGGCTCCAGTGCGGATCGGTAGTGCTGCTCGGGCAGTAGCGCCATCAGGAGGTTCCGTTTGCGAATCTCGTACCAATGGGTGTCGAATTTCCACGGGTCGGGATCGGCGCGATATTTGGCGTCGAAGAACTCGGAATCGGTGCGGGGGTTCACAAGAAGACCGTTTCGTTCAGTCCCAGGAGTCGTTCGATGACGTGCTCGGGGAGGATCGCGCGGTCGGCGGGGTGCGGGGAGAGCGGCTGCAACTGCGAGTGGAATGCCGCCGCGGCCCGGCGCTTGGTCCGCGAGCACCGATCCGGGAGGGCTACCCGCCGTGCACGGGTCCAAGCGATATCGGTGTCGGCCGGAAATGACCAGTGCCACAACCAGATCGGATATTCGATGACGCGCACTCGGCGCCTGCCGGCGGCGACCAGTGCGGCGCGGGCGGTGGCTTCGTGATCGGGATGTCCATCGTTGCGCAGCGGGATCGCGATCGTATCGGCGGACTCGATCGCGGTGTCGAGCAGTTCGGCCAGCCGCTGCTCGTGTTCGGTCACCGCACCGTCGGGGAGCCCGAGGCGCCGCACCTGGTCGATACCCAGGATCGTCGCCGCGTCAGCCGATTCCGCGGCACGAATCTCGGCGAGCTGAACAGGGGAGTGGGTCGGTGAATCCGGATGTGAGGCTTCGCCATCGGTGACGATGACGGCCGTCACTCGGACGCCGCGGGCCGCGAGGAACGATGCGAGGCCGCCGATTCCGAGCACTTCGTCGTCCGGGTGCGGTGCCACGATCTGCAGGTGCCGGTGCGCCAGCCGCGTCGGTTCCACCTCCGGTAGGCCCTGAATCCACGGCTGCCACACCGAGAGTGGGGTGCCGGGCGTGGTGATATCGCTGTCGGCGAACCGTTCCGTGCTCACCGCTGCTCCAGCAACTCGCCGAGGTCGGCGAGATCGTATTCGGCGTGGCTTTGTCTCAGGTACACCGTCAGATCCGCTACGCGGCGGGCATGTTCGCCGTCCAGGCTCAGTGGGCCGGCTCCGAGCGCCCTGCCCACATGCTCGAGGGTCGAGGAGGCGCTGTGCTCGACGACCGCGCGTACCCGCCGGGCCCGGATTCTCGCTGCCTGCTGATTCTCCGGATCGGCGTCGATTTCCATTGCGGCACTGTGTAATGTGCTGCGCGCGGCGTATAGCGTGGCGTCGACCGCACCTCGGTGTGCCCGCCGCAGGGGATCGCTGCCCGAGTCGTTGAGCAGCCGGTCCGCCACCCCCACTGCGGCGCCCAGCCAGCAGGCCGCGACACCGATTGCGCCGTGCCAGAACCCCGCGCGGGCAAGGTAGTCACCGGGCGCACCGACCGGTTCTGCCGGAACTCGGTCGAAGGAGACCGTCAGCGTGGACGACCTGGCCATGCCGAACCCATGCCAGGTATCAGGCACCACCCGCACCCCTGGATGTGACAGTTCCACCGCGTACAGTCGCACCCCCTCGGGCGCCTCGGCGGTGACCAGAGCATGGGTGCACAGCCCGGCTCCCGAACACCACATCTTCTCTCCTGAGAGTAAGGCGTTGTCGCCGTGTGGGTTTGCCCGCAGCACCGGTCGTGGTGGCTGTGCTGCCCACACCCCCCACAACTGCTGCGGCTGCGGCCCCGGGCTGTCCAGCTCATGGGTGATCGCGCAGGCATCGGCGTGCGCCTCGGTGAGACGGCCGACCACGACATCGCGCCGACTGATATCGATCAACGCTTGCCAGCGCCCGTCTGTCTCACCGCTGCCGGGCAACGGCCAGGTGCGAACAGCGTTGACCGGAATAATTTCGTGCACTGAGCATTCGGTGGTCATCAATCCTCCTTATGCGCAGTCCGAGGGCGCGGCTTCCAGTTCGCTCAGATACCCGGCGAATCCACCGCGTACACGGTTGCCGGATCGGTCGGAGGTGAGCACAGCGGGGGAGTCGAGCCATGCGATCCGCGCACCGGCGGCGCGGAAGCGGTCCACGAGATCCACGTCCTCATCGACTCCCTTGGCGGCGAATCCACCGATTCGGTGGTAGCGAGACGCATGAAACCCGAGATTGGCACCGTGCACATGGAGGTGCCGCCCTCCCCTCATCCCTCGCCGGTACCGTGCTTCATAGGCTGCGCGCACCGCAGGAGAACGCTCACGCCAGTCCACAACGACGGTGCCGACCGTCATATCCGCCGTCGCGGCATGGCTCAGCTGCGCGGCCAGCCACCGCGGCGGCACAACCGAATCGGCATCCGTGGTCGCGTACCACATGCCTTCGCCGACTGCCGCCTGCTGCGCGGCGAAATCGAATCCCGCCGCCCGCGCCGCCCCGACATTGCGGGCCTCGATCAGAATGCGCGCTATCGAGGACGGAATCATTTCGGCGGATCGGTCGGTGCATGAATCCAATACGACGACCGTGTGCACCGGCACCGCGACCAGGTGGGCGGCGCGCCGCACCGACTGCAGACATGCGGACAGGCGTTCCTGCTCGTTGTGCACGGGAATGACCACGGCGATCGAGTCAACGGGCTGCCCGGATCTGTGAAGGACCACGACACACTCCTGTCACCTTTCGATCTTCGGATTCGAGGAGGGTTATGCCACCGGATCAGGCTGGTAAACAACCAGTTCACTCATCCTGTTCTCGTTTCCGCCGGGCGCGCGGGCAGACCGGGGTATTCCGTGGAGCGGAATCCGGAAGCCGCTGGTGAACGGCCGCTGACGGTCATAGACCGCAGTAGGCGTCCAGTTCTGCTCCATGACGCGTATCTGATCGAAAAGATGGCGGCGTTCAACAGGGAGCGGGGTGCCTGAGCGGCAGCCACATGCCGCCGGGTAAGCGGACAGAGGTACTCGCTCGCTTTTCGACGGTCGCGGGTGAGCGCGGCAGCCCGGATACGTGGCGGGATCCGCGTGGATTCGCCCTCGAGTTCTGTACCGAACAGGGCAACTTCGACTTGGTGGGCCGCGTTCGTCGTCGGTGCCGGGTATGCGGCCAAAGAGCGTCGGTTGCTTTGGCGAGGCAGATAAGTTCGGCACAGCTGGTGCGTTCGATCGGCTGCGGCTCTGCCGGCCCGAGCCGCCTAGAACGCAGTGCCGGTGGTCGAGAGTCGCTCGGCCCATTGATCTTCCACGCACCCGCTCGGGCCGATTCGAAACGCGCGGGTTGCGGTATGACAGCTTCTTCGTCCCCTCCGGCGGCGGTCCGGCCGGGGGAGTACCGGACTTCGCTGCACCGGAGGGGACGGTCGAACCTCACGTTCCAGGCAGTTCCTCTGCCCAGCCACTGGATCTCTCCATCACAACGACAGCGAATATATGCCAAACCCGGTGGCATGTCTACACCCACCACAACAGTTTTTTACCACCCGCCAACGAGCGGTCCGTCTTTCGCGCGCCAGCACAGGCTGCGCTGTCAGGGGCTGCTGGCGTGCCGGTTGTATACGTCACCGACTGGGCACCTGACGCCGAAGGACCATGTGGCCGTTGCGAATCGCACGCACACCGTGTGGTTTCGGGACATCCAGTGACACTGGGCAGGTGCGCTAGCAGCACGTTTCCGTGTGACAAAAAATCTGTACTCATGGGTGTAGACAATCGATGCATCCGGTTGTACTGTCTCTCTTGTTCGACAAGCGGTAAGTCAAGGGCCCGGGAATGATGAACTCCCCGGAGAAGTTCGGTTTGGCCGTCCCCTGCCGGCGGGTGAAGTATTTGATCTTGGTAGTACCGCAGGAGGGGACGAAGAACCCCGCGAAAGCGCCGGGAGTCCCGTGAGGACTTCCGCAGTGGGACCGTGCCGGCAACATTCGGGTGCGGGGGTGCGCAACCTACGAGCCAGGAGGTGGTCCACGAGCACATACGTACGCAATACGCGTCCCTGTCAACACGTTCGGACGCGGTGTCTGTCAACGACCTCAGGCCCCGGCGCACTGCGCCGGGGCCTGAAGGCATGAAATTCCCGAGAGGCGCCGTGGAAGATCCACACGCGAGCCCGACCGACAGCACTCCCGCCGACCGACTCGACGATGACGACTATCCGGCCTACAGCATGGGCCGGGCCGCGGAGATCGTCGGAGTCACCCAAGCATTCCTGCGCGCTCTGGATGCCGCGAAACTGCTTACCCCGCAACGTTCCGAGGGCGGGCATCGTCGCTACTCCCGCTATCAGTTGCGGATCGCTGCGCGGGTCCGCCATCTTGTCGACGACGGTAATCCGCTCGAGGCCGCGTGCCGGATCGTCATCCTCGAAGACCAGCTCACCGAAGCCCAACGCATCAACAGCGAACTACAACAAACCCTCGACGACGGTCACCGCGGCGACTGACCGCCTACTATCGACACCAGCACGAGCACGGGTAATGGCGCTGCGTGTACGCCGAAATCATCACGGGCTCAATCGAATTGCCGACTCATGGTGGAATATCACCATGAGTTTCTTCGTACGAGCCCGTTTCGATGTCCGTGATGGCCGGCAGGCCGAATTCGAGGAGGCCGCGCTCGCACTGCGGACGCAGGCGCTCGAGGAGCCCGGGACTCTCACCTACCGGTGGTTTTCCGTGGTGCCGGGAAGCTATGTAGTGATCGAGGAGTACGTAGACTCCGACGCGGCCATGGCGCACAACGAGCGCGGTGCACGGTTGCTGGAGCGCGTAGGAGAGTGTGCGGAGATGGTTTCCGCTGAGCTTCACGGACCGGTCGGGTCTTGGGTGCGCGAGTGGGCCGGTGCACGCCCGCAGGTCACGATCTACCCGGACTTCCCTGGCCACGCGGATTCGAGCTGCGTGGACGCCGAAATGAATTCGGTCCGTTGATTTTCGGTCGTGCTGGGTGGTGCGGTCGGGCGGCCAAACAGCGGACCGGTAGCGAACACCATCCGCCACGACAACAGTGCCCCGCGGATTGACCGCAGGTTAATTCGTTACTGCCGCAACGTGATCGGTTGGGCGATACGCACTCTGGCCAATTAGTAGCGACCCGATCGTTCCGTACAGCATCATCAGCTTCCCCGGGAAGGTGTTCGACGACCCCCGCCTCATCACACGCCACATCGGTCCCTTCGTCCTGGTCACGCGACGAACCTCGGCACTGTGACCTCGCGATACTCACCTCACCGACCAGCGGTTGGCTCATTGTGGGCGAGTCCTGCTGACCTCTCGTTCGACTTCCGATCATCGGCATGAGTGCGCGCCAGGAAGTGCTGTCGGCCAACCAGTTTGGACAGACGACCAACGCGCGGGTCGCGGCAGAGCTGCGCGTTTCTTTCGGCGTGGCCTGCGGCTCTATGGCGCCTTTGGCGGGCTGGCGGCAGCGGCCAATTCGGCCAGAGGAATGAAGATTTCGTCGGTAATCGCTTGTGGGTCGACCTCGCCGATGTGATGGAGAAGGTCGTCGATGACAAGTGTGA
The DNA here is from genome assembly GCF_035958815.1 of Nocardia sp. NBC_01327. NCBI lineage: Bacteria > Bacillati > Actinomycetota > Actinomycetes > Mycobacteriales > Nocardiaceae > Nocardia > Nocardia sp. NBC_01327. The sequence continues at coordinate 4,842,734 of NZ_CP108383.1, forward strand.
TGGGTAGGCGCAGCAATCGTGGGCTGATCGCGGCCGGATCCATCCCTGCGACCTGTAGGGCCTCGCCGAGTTGCGTGATTGCGTCCTGCGCGAGCTCGGGGCGCAGGCGGCTGCTCAACTCGGGGTCCACACCTGTCACCACCGATAGACCTCGATATCGAGCGACGACTCCGTCGAGAACTCGGAGCACGTCCTCGCGCAGATTGCCGGTCGGTGCCAGGCGCCCCAGTGCGGGGGTGCGTTGCTCGACGACAGCGCGGATGAGATCGAACTTGTCGGGCCACCGTCGATAAAGCACCGACTTCGCCGCGCCTGCACGTTCGGCGACGCCGGCCATGGTCATCTCCTGGTAGCCGACCTCGACCAGTTCGGCCCAGGCCGCGTCCAGTATCGCCTGCTCCAGGGCGGCGCCTCGTCGGCGTGTCTGCATCACACAATTAAGCTACCCGAGTTGCTTACGATCCGACGACTTGCTAGCGTCAATAAGCAACTACGGTAGCTTATGGCAGGTGTTTTATGACCGCGATACTCGACGCGCCCGGCGCGCAGATCTACTACAAGGTTCGAGGGACAGGCCCGGTGTTGTTGTTGCTGCCAGGCGGCGACGGCGATGCTGATGCATTTGACGGCCTTGCCCATCACCTGGAGCCGGACTTCACGGTGGTCACCTTCGACCGGCGCGGCCTGTCACGCAGTACGGCCACGACGGCTGCGGCGAGTCCTCGAACGCATGCCGACGACGCCGCGCTGGTCCTGGCTGCGTTGACCGACTCGCCGGCGCTGGTTTTCGGCACCAGCATCGGCGCCGTCATCGCAATGGAACTTGCAGTGCGCCACCAGGAGCGGGTTCGGATTGTGGTCGCCCATGAACCGCCCGTCGGAGCCTTGCTGCCGGACGCGGAGCGTACGGAATTGGTTCAGGCCCAGCTCGACGTCGAAGACGCGTACCGCCGCGACGGCATCGCAGCGGCCATGATGCTGTTTGTCCGGATCGCGGGATTCGATATCGCCGACCGCGAGCCCGATGTGCCTCTGGCGCCGCTGAATCCGTGCCGTATACGCAACCTCGAATATTTCCTCGCCCACGATGTGCCCGCAGTGCGCGAATACCATCCCGACACCGTCGCACTTCGTGCTGTGGCCGACTCGATCATGCCGGCGGTGGGAGAAACCAGCGTCGGTCCGGTGCCACGTTGTTCCTCGGTCCTGGCCCAGCTGCTGCGCAGCGAAATCGCGACGTTCCCCGGTGGTCATAACGGGCCATCTTTTCGGCCGCGGGCCTTTGCCGATCGGTTGCGAGAGATCCTGCGCTCGATCCCGTGCGCCGCCTGACCTCCATACCGCCTCAGCCTGTTGATCGTATTGTCCAGGTGCGACATCCCAGGCTATGCATGACGGTCGCCCGCTCATCGGGGTGCGGGCGTTCGGTCCCAGATAGATTCTGCCGGTTGATCTTCCGAGGCGCCGCGCTAGCCGTAGCGAACCGCGCGACATGCGCCATGACAGTGTGTTCGACGAGGGAGGTGGGGAGCACCTGTGGCGGACGAATACGAATGGAACGAACACGATTACGTCGAGCTGGTGGAAGGGGAGCGTCGGCGCTACGCATGGGTGATGGAGCGGTACGGCGGGCGGACTCAGGAAGAGGCGCAAGCCGAGGCTTCGGCGTTCTACTACTACGAGGATCCTGGTAAAGAGTGTCGCGGATTAGTCTTTGACGATGAGCGCATCAGCCGGGGTGAGCACCCTGAAATCCGCAGGAGAGGACGTTCGGAGGCACTGTCGGCCAACGAGTGTGGACGGCCGACCAACTGTCCATTCCCCACTGCTCCATGGGGTGAATTTCCACGGGGACACCAGCACGATCGGCAAGGACGAGGCAGACTGAACCGCCCCGGAGTGTCGGGAGACTTTCGCAAGTGGGTGCGCCAAGGCCAGATCGATACCGGAGTGCGTGCGGGTGTCGGGTCGGAGGCGTTGGCGGAGCTGAAGCGGTTGCGGCGCGAGAACGCAGAACTCAAGCGCGCAAACGGAATTCTGAAAGCCGCGTTCACGCAGAGAACTTCGGTGTCTACGGCGCGAGAAAAGTGTGGCTGCAACCGAATCGGGAAGGGCATCGGGAGGCCTGCTGCACCATCGAGCGCTTGATGGGCGAGCTCGGGCTGCGTGGCGCGGTCCGAGCTCGGGTCGAGCGCACCACGTTCGCGGATCCACTCGCACCGCGGGCGGCGGATCTGGTGCGAAGGAAGTTCGCCCCGCTGGCGCCGAAGTGGGATGTGAAAGATGTTGTGCACCATACCGGTAGAGGATCGCAATATACGTCCATTGCCTTTACCGAGTGGTTCGCCGAGTCCGGAATCCAGCCGTCGGTCGGTGCGGTCGGGTCCTCGTATGACAACGCGCTCGCCGAGACGATCAACGGTCTCCACAAGACCGAACCGATCAAGCCCGGAGGCCCCTGGCGCAGTGTCGATCACGTCGAGTTCGCGACCGCCGAATGGGTCGACCGGTTCCACCACCGCCGCCTCTACCGGTACTGCGGGGACATCCCGCCCGCCGAGATGGCGACGGCCTACTACGCTCAACAACCAGTCCAGCAACCTGCCGGGCTGTCACACCGATAAGTCTCCGGACTCGCCTGGGCGGTTCAGGGTCACCGAATCATGTTCCACGACAACTGAAAGCTGATCAGCTCGACGCGCGAAGCTTATTCGCCGTGCCATAGTCTGGGCGTTCGGTGACGAATGGGGAGCGCATGCGGTGGTCGCTGTGGTGGCGACGGACGTGGATCGCTGGACTGACGGTGCTGGGGCTCGTCATCGCCGTGGTCGTCGGAATGGTGGTCGCGCTGCGGCTGGAGTATGCGGGGACGCCGACGGCGCACACCAGGGGTCGGGACGCGCTGTGGCTGGGGCACGAGTGGATCGATGGTCGCAAAGACGAAGGCGACGTCGCCGCGTTGAAGGCGCAGTTGGCCGACACCGGCATCAAGGATCTCTACGTCTTCTCCGGTCCGCTCGACTCCGAGGGAAGTCTGCCCGACGACCGGCATCCCAACGCGTCGTGGTTCGTCGACGCCGTCCACCGCGAAATTCCCAATGCTCGAGTGCAGGCCTGGTTGGGAAACTTCGTCGCCCCGGAGTATCCGGACGAATTGCATCTCGACGCCCCCGACGTGCGGGGGAATATCCTCACGTCGACCCGGCAGTTACTGGATCTCGGATTCGACGGCGTGCATTACGATTTCGAGCCGATTCGCTCGGGCACCGCCGATTTCCTGACCCTGCTGGACCAAGCCCATGCCCTCACCACGGGGAGGCACGCGCTGCTATCGATCGCCGCGCCCCAAATCGACCCGCTCCCCGGATTGCACGCCCCCTACCTCGCTGTCGCTGGACATGAAAAGTGGTGGTCGCAAACGTATTTCGCCGCGGCGGCGCATCGGGTGGATCAAATCGCCGTGATGTCCTACGACACGGCCATGCCCTACCGATTCATGTACGGAGGCTACGTCGCCGAACAGACCACACTCGCCCTACAGGTAACGCCCCCATCCGTCGACTTACTGATGGGCCTACCGGCCTATCAGGTGGAGAACATCGCCCACCACAGCTCAGCGGAAACCGTTGACGTGGCAATTCGGGCGATCCGGCTGGGCTTGGGCCGCACAGACCCCGCACGGCCCGCTTTCGGCGTCGCCCTCTTCGTCGACTACACCGCCACACCCGCGGACTGGGCCGCCTACCGAGCCAACTGGGTGACCACCGCACCGACCAGGTGACCGAGTGGATTTCTCACCCTCGAAGTGATCGTGGGCCCACGGCGCCAGCGGAGACATCCGGACGGGGACATGCGTTCTGAGAGCTGGAGTGGCTCTGTCTCGGATGCTCGGGCCGACCGGGCGGTGCATGCAGGCAATCCTGCACAACTTCTCCACACCAGTGCCGAGATCTGCGACTGCCCAACGGATAACGTCGAATCTCGTATCAGGAACACGGGTGAGTAGGGAGTCTGGGGCGAATGCGGAAGGCGATCGGTGACGCCGGCGCAGTGCTGGCAGGCTTGGTAATTGGCTGTCTGATAATCATCGGGGCGATCTGGGTGCTCGTGCATTGGATGGAAAGAGCTGCCGCTGGTGAGGCCGCGGCTCCCACGATCACTGCCGACGAGGCCCGAGATCGGATGGACACGCTGCTTCGACACGCAGTTGCCACAATGGGACCCGAGGTGTCTCTGACGCAGACGAAAGTCGAAGTGACAGGGGCGGAGTGCAACTACGGCTGGCAGGGCGGCGATGGCCCGACCGGGGAAGTCGAGGTCTCTCTCAGCTATCTCCTGGGTGGCGTGACGCCGGATACGCAAGCTGGTGTGATCAGTGCCATGGGGATGGTGGGCCCCACCCATCACGAGGGAGACTATTTCCAGACGGTGGCAGACCCCGATCGTTCCGGCTCATATCAGTACGTGTTCACGCTGAAATACGAGCCTGACCATCAAATGTCGATCCACGCATACCACGACTGCCTCTGGGAGCATGGGACACCGGAGCCACTTCCAAGGCTGGGAACAACCAACTGAAGTGGACCGTCAGCAGGATTCGCGCGCTTCGAGCGCCGCGTTGGCAGGCCATCCGAACCTTCGACGATGCCTCGATTCACGAACTCGCCCGCCGCATGTTCGTGAAATACACCGCCGGTTCCCGCGTAATCAGCCCGTACCCGCCGTCCGGAGTCGCCGCGAACGGAGCGGGCAGATACAGCACCGGCAGCACCTCATCGATCAACGGCCGCTCCTCCCGCGTGATCCGATAACCGACCTCGACCACCGCGGGCACATCACCATCGACAACCGCACCGCCCTCGCGCCGGACGCACCGATACGGTTCGAGCCGCACCGTCCGAATAGCCGTCCGCGCCCATCGGAACAGCACCCACGTGCTCGCCGCCGGCCGCGCGTACTCCACCAACCCCACACCATCGCCCCAGAAGACGAACTGCTCATCCTCCATCGAGCTGTGATATCCGGCCTCGGCACTCCACTGTCCGATGATTTCGTCACCCTGCATCGAGCGATTGAACCACTGCGCCACCGTGCCCGGCGAGCACGTCCGCAAAGGCCGCGACCCGTGCGTTCTGAGCTGTCCGCTACTACCGAACGCAGCCGCCGGAGAGCGCACGCCTCTGCCGATGAGTGTGAATGATGAAGGAGCAACGTTGCTGTGCTGCAAGGCACCCTGCCTTGCTTCGTGGTGCCATTCGTCAGAGCCGGCCGCTGGCCGATTCCCTTCCGGCGCAACGAATTAATCCGTGCTCCCGGCTTGGGCTACTCCGGTGACCGCCATGCCCACGTGCCCGCGCCGTGGGACGGCGCGCAGACGACAGCGTGCCCGCTCGCGGCAATTCCCACCTGGTCGTCCTGCTTCCCATCGCATTTGTCGCCGAGTTCGTGTGTGCCGCTCACCGGCGTCACTTTCGTCCACTGCAGGCTCCGCGCCTCATTGGCCTGGGAACACATCAGTGTCGACCCGTCCGATGAGGTGGTGAGGTTTCCGACCTGATCCTGCTGACACGCGGCCCCCTGAATTTGGTTCTGGTTCAGCGGGCCACCTGCCGGAGCCTTGGTGGTATTCGCGTCGGATCCATTGCAGGAGTAGCCGATCGCATAGGAGTTGGAGTCGTTCTTGGCGAGGCAGCCGAACGGGACCGCGCCCGCTGAGCTGAGTTGCAGTGCGGTGCCCTGGGTTTGGTCGAGGCAGAGCAAGCCGGTTTGGTCCATGCGGCAGTCGTAGTCGTCGAAGGTGAGACGACTGCCGTAGCTCAGGGTTTCGCCGAAGCCGAGCGTGAACTGTCCGGGGTCGCCTGTGATGCGCCCGATGCCGACGGCGCAGCCTGTGCGGACGTGGTGGGCGCGGTCGAGGTCGCCGCGAATTGTGTTGCCGCCGCAGTGCTTGTGGACGATTTCCCGAGCTGTCCGCCCAGGTATACCCCGCCGACAGCGAGTACGGTCACCACCACCCCTGCGACCGCACCGATGATCAGATATCGCCGCGTCCGATCACTACGCTGGTGCTGCTTGATGTCGGCCGGTCCGACATCACCTCGCACAGGCTCGAACACATCTGTGTCCTGCGACCACAGATCATCGTTTCGCTGTCGTCCCGCCATCACCGGCGCCCTCACTCTCTCTCAAGCACAGGGCATTTCGAAGATTCCCTCCCGCCCCGCATCGAAGAATACAAGTGGAGGGCTGGTCCGACGCAGCAGTTAAACGTCGGGGCCGGTGCGGCCGCCGTAGGTGGCGATCTTGTACTCGGTCGCGGCGAGCGAGAGGGTCAGTTCGCGGATACGACGGCGGATCATGTCGCGGTGCTCGATCAGCATGTCGAGCCGTTCCGGCACGGTGTCCTCGCCGGCGTCGACGAGTTCGATGTAGTGCTGAAGATCGCGCATCGGCATGCCGGACAGCCGCATTCGGGTCAGGAATACCAGCCTCCGTACCGCTTCGGCGTCGTAGGCGCGGTAACCGCTGCTGTCGCGGCAGACCTCGATCAGCCCCGCGCGCTCGTAGTAACGCAGGGTGTGGGGCGAGACGTCGAGCATGTCCGCGACGTCGGCGATGGTCATCGGCGCCTCGATGTCCGCGGTATTCGAGAGACGATGAATCACCTCGATCGAGGCCAGGTTGTCGTCCTCGTCGCCGAGCATTGCCAGCGCCCGCTCCATCAATTCGTCCGTCGCCACGTCATCGAGCCTAAACGGGGCGAACCGCGGAGACGGCGTCGTCGAAATCGGCGCTGCGGGCGGTCTCGGCCCACTGCTCGACCTCGTGCAGGCCACGACGATAGGCGCCGGACAGCCGTTCGACCGCCTCCTGCCCGAGCGGCAGGCGCAGCGGGACGTGCTCGCTGTGCGCGAGGTGCACGATGATGCCGGCCGCTCGCACCGGATCGCCTTCCTGGACGCCGTCGGCGCCGGCCATGTCGGCCCGCAGCGCGGCAAGCGTGTCACGGTAGCTTTCCGACACCGCGCTGAACTCGAGCTCCGCGTTGAATGCGGTACGGAACCGGCTCGGCTCGACGATCATCACGCGCACCCCGAACGGTGCGACCTCGGCCGCAAGGGATTCCGACCAGCCTTCGAGGGCGAACTTCGAAGAGCAATAGGCCGACACACCGGGAAACGCCACCCGTCCGCCCTGGCTGCTCATCTGCACGATCGTGCCACTACCCTGGCCGCGCAGCACGGGCAGCGCGGCCCGCACGAGCGCCGCCGGGCCGAACAGGTGCAGGTCCATCAGGTCCCGCAATTGCGCGTCGCCGACTTCCTCGATCGCGCCGATCACGGCGCGGCCGGCATTGTTCACGAGCACGTCGAGACGGCCGAACCGGTCGAGGGTAGTGCTCACCAGACCGGCGGCCGCATCCGTATCGCGCGCATCGAAGTGAGCGAGCAGACAGGTGTCGGCGTACTCGGCCGCCAGGTCGGCCACGCTGTCCGGATTGCGCACCGCCGCAACGACATTGTCGCCCACCGCGAGTGCCGCCTCCGCCAGCGCGCGCCCGAAGCCCTTCGAAGCGCCGGTGATGATCCAGGTCTGGGTTGCGTGTGTAGTCATGACGGCGACGGTATGGCTTCGAGTGCGCTCAAAGGCAAGACCTTGCGAGAGATAGGGTTCCCACCTCCAGGCCGCTGGTCATCGGAATCCGAGATCGGCGAAGTCCGCAGCAGTGACCGAGGCGGGCTTGGTGCCGGACATCGTCTCCGGATTCCCTTGTGCTGCATGTGTTGTCGAGTCGGCATCAGGAGCGCGGTCCGTAGCCGGCGGACTCGATCAGCCGATCGGTGGTGCGAGGTATTCCAGCGCATAACCACCGCCCGAGGGAGTTATGCGGGCGATGCCGGGTGAGTCGAGGTGGGCGCCGGCCACATAGTGGTGTGGTCGGGTCAGTTGGTCGAGGAGGGCCGCTCGGGCGGCGCGGGCCTGAGACTGGTTGCCGTCGAACTCCCAGGACACGTTCGGCCGATCGAATTGCAGCGTGGGAACGTGCACTGTGTCGCCCCAGACCAGAAGGTGGCCGGTGCCGCTGTCGACGTCGTAGACGGTGTGACCGGGAGTGTGGCCCGGGGTGGGGATCGCGGTGATCCAGTCGTTGATCGCGACCTGCTCCGACACGGGGACTATCCGGTCGCGGATCGGCGCGAGCCGGCCCGTGAAGACGGAGGCGTCCGCCTCGCCGATCCATACGCGCTCGAGTTTGGTGAACGCCTCTGAACCGTCCGGCGCGATCAGGCCGCTCACGTGGTCTTCGTGGTTGTGGGTAATGGCCACATCGGTGATATCCGCGCGGTCGATTCCCGCTTCGCCGAGCGCGTCGTAGATCAATCCCATGGTGGGGTCGTGCCAGTTGTCGGACGCACCGGTGTCGATGAGAACCGACCGCGTGCCGTCGGTGACATAGAAGGCATTGACCGACAGTCGCAAGTTGCTGCCGGCCAGAGGCACCGTGGCCGGCAACTCATTAAGCGCGCACCCGTCTTCGTCGCGGAGCCGTGTGGCAGGCATGTCGATGTACCCGTCTCGCAGCGAGATCACCTGCAGGGCACCGAATTCGAACGTGGCATGGTGCTGGCCACTCGAGATCAAACGCATGGAACCGAACCTCCGTCGTGTCGGGCGCATATCGCCCAATCTCCGATAGAAGACAATATCTTCTTTAGAAGAAAGTTACACTACGGGCGGCGAGGTACTCATCGATCGAGGAGCACAGTGGTCGAGCAAGACGAAAACGCGGCGGAACCACAGCACGGTGACGATCTCGCCGGCGCGTTCGGCGGTAACGTGCGGCGACGCCGTGAGGAGGCCGGCTTGACGCTGGAACAGCTGTCGACACAGTCGTCGGTCAGCCGGGCGATGCTGTCCAAGGTCGAACGCGGCGAGAAGAGCCCGACGATCGGCGTTGCGTCCAGGATCGCCCACGCGCTCGACACGTCGCTCTCGGACCTGATCGGTGGTCAAGCTGCTGCCGCGTCCGGCGTGGCCGTTGTCATGCGCAAGCACGAACGCCCCGTTTTCCGTGACCCGGAAACCGGCTTCGAACGCCATATGGTGTCCGCGGCCCCGGGTGCGGGAGGAGGCGAGATGATCGTCCACTACCTTCCCGCACAGGTCTCGACCGGGCTACTGCCCGCGAATCCGACAGGTACGGAGAAACAACTCGTGGTGCTCGAAGGCACCCTCACCGTCGCGATCGGCGGAATCATCGAGACCCTGAACACCGGCGACTCCCTGTTCTTCCAGGCCGACGCGGACCACGGGTTCGCCAACCGAACGAATGCACCCTGCGAATACATCATGATCATCTCGCGCAGAACCTGAACGGCCCGGATCCGAACAGCCGGCCGAACGCACTCATCTGCCGCCGGATGTGCAATGGAAATCCCGGTGTGTGATGCCCTGAGACACACGGCAATTCATTTCTCGCAAACGCCAATGACTGGTTTACGCTCGTTCACGGTGTCGCCCTTCCTTGGAGGGGCCGTGGGAGGTGCGCATGGTAGTGGTGTTGGATACCGGTCTGCTCCCGATGGGCGAACGCATCGCGGCGGCGCAGGATATGCTGGCCGACAATGAGATTCCCTCGATCAATCAATTCGGCGCGGTCGCCGGCCAGTTGTGGCATCGATTCGCCGTGTGGGATCTGGGCGAGGGCGTGCACGCGACACAGTTCATCGGCACTGGCCTGAGCGTGCTGCGCGGCGCCGCGCAGTTGCGTGTGGCCGCACCCGAACGCGTCGGGCTCGGTGTGCAACTCACCGGATCCGGGACCTTCGAACACTGCGGCGCGGACCAGATCATCGACGTGGGCGAGCTCTCGCTCACAGACGGCACCAGCACCTCGGCGTACTCATCCAACGGTGTCGGCGGCTCGAAAGTGGTGATCTTCGATTACGACCAGCTGGCGCTGCCGGTGGAAACCGTTCGCAGCGCGGCCACCAAACTCAAATCGAGCCCACTGTACGGACTGGTCACCGCCCATATCGCCGCACTCGGCGAGCAAGGCGATATCGAGCCCGGACCCGCGCGGATCATGCTCAGATCAGCCACTACACAATTGGTTCGGGCCCTGATCACCACTGCCGCAGACGACCCTCGCCAGCGCGAGGACCTGCACGACACGCTCTATCTCCGCATAGCCGCGTATATAGAACAGCGTCTCTGGGATCCGGGCCTCAACCCTGACCAGATCGCGCGGGCACACAACATTTCGGTGCGGCACCTCTACAACATCTGGTCCGCGCGCGGAATCCCGTTGAGCCAGTGGATCGTCGGCGCGCGTCTCGAGGGTGCGCACGCCGACCTGGCGCGCCTGGGCCGAGGCACGCCTATCGGCGCCGTGGCGTGTCACTGGGGTTTCGCCAACCTCTCCCACTTCGCCCGGCGTTTCCGCGGTGCTTACGGTATGTCCCCCCGGGACTGGCAGCGAGCCAACGACCAACCCTGAACCACCTGCGCACACAGGTGGATTCAGGGCCGAGTTCCGTGACCGGGGGCGTCGACGAGTCTCGCTGCTCAGGAGCGAATGAATGCGAGCAGGTCGGCGTTGATGGTCGCGGCCTCGGTGGTCGGCATTCCGTGGGGGAAGCCCGGGTAGGTCTTCAGGGTGCTGTTGGGCAGCAGTTCGGCCGAGCGGATGCCGGCGTCGGCGATCGGGACCACCTGGTCGTCCTCCCCGTGCAGGACGAGGGTGGGAATCGTGATCTTCGTCAGTTCCTCGGTGAAGTCGGTCTGAGAGAACGCGACGACACCGTCGTAGTGCGCTTTGACGCCACCTGCCATACCTTGACGCCACCAGTTGGCGATCACCCCTTCCGAGGGCTGCGCGCCGGGCCGGTTGTAGCCGTAGAACGGTCCTTCGGCGAACGAGCGGAAGAAATCCGCCCGGCGGGTGGCGACTTGTTCTTGAATGTCGTCGAAGACCGACTTGTCCAAACCGCCCGGATTATCGGCGGTCTTCACCATGATCGGCGGCACCGAACTGATCAGCACGGCTTTGGCCGCCCGGTCCTGTCCGTGCCGCGAGAGGTAACGCACAACCTCGCCACCGCCGGTGGAATGACCGATATGAACCGCGTCGGACAGATCGAGATGGGTGACTACCGCGGCCAAGTCGTCGGCGTAGTGGTCCATATCGTGGCCTTCGGCAACCTGCGCGGAACGACCGTGGCCGCGCCGGTCGTGAGCAACAACCCGGAACCCGTGGGAGAGGAAGAACATCAGCTGTGTGTCCCAGTCGTCCGAGGACAGGGGCCAGCCGTGACTGAAGACGATGGGCTGTCCTGTGCCCCAGTCCTTGTAGTAGATGTCGACGCCGTCCGGCGTGGTGATGATAGGCATGGGGGACCCCTTCTGATCGGATAGTGGATGCGTTTCCCGAAGGCTCGCTGAGAGAGCTGGAACCTGTTGGACCACAGAGCTTCTGAATGATCGGCGCAGAATAAGTGTGCGCGTTCTCGGGAGCGTGCGCCCCCCTTTGTGCGCCACGAATACCGCATTTTCCGCCATGGACTCGTCTCGGATAGCGCTGGGCGCGTGTGGAGCGCACGTTCGAACAGGTGGGTCAGGCGAAGCGCTGGAGGAATTTGAGGCTGGATTCGGCTACCTCTTGCCAGCCGCTGTCGATGGTGAGGGCGTGGCCGCGGTTGGGGATTTCGAGGAACTCGGTGATGCCGGGGTTCTTGCGCTGCAGGTGGAAGGTGGCTTCGGAGATGGCGCGGGGGACGGTGTTGTCCTTCTCGCCGGAGATGACCAGCAGTGGGCCGCGTTCGGGATTCTCGGTGTCCACCTTGGCTTCCGACCAGGGGTTGAGATTGGCGGCGGCGGCCTGGAACAGCGGCGCGCCGGGGGCGGCCACGGCGAAGGTGTCGTACAGCTGGTGTGCCTCGTCCTCGCTGACCGCGTTGGCGAAGCCGAAGCGGAACTGGTCGAAGGTCAGTGGGACAGCGCGATGGCGGTTGGCCGGATTGTGCAGGACGGGGGCGGCCGAGCGCAGCGACGAGATCGGCAAGGGCAGCACGCCGCGGAACGGAGCGGCGTCGATCGCGACCGAAGCCGCCGACAGGCCACGGCCGGCGACGATCTGGGTCAGCAGTCCTCCGAAGGAATGCCCGATCACCGCGGGCTTGCGGGCCAGCTTGCCGATGATGTCCGCGACATGGTCGGCGACCTGGCCGACAGTCTTGTCCGCAAACACTTCCGGATGCTCGTGCGCCTCGGCGACGGTGGCCGGATCGTCGGGCCAGTCGGCGGTAACGGCCGCGTATCCGGCATCGGTGAAAAGCTCGGCCCAGCGGTCCCAGCTGCTGGCCAGCAGCCACAGTCCGTGCACGAAAACCACGGGGGTGCGGCCGCTTTCGTTGGCATGGGCGATCTGGTCGAGCGTGGATCGGTCAACCGGTGATGCGGTCATGGCAGTGTCCTTACTGAGCGGCTTGTTCGATGAAGCCGGCGACTACGGCCGGTTGGGAGACCAGTGAAGCGTGCGAGGCATCGACCTCGGCGGTGTGCGCGCCCATGCGCTGGGCGAAGAAGCGCTCGGCGGCGGGCGGGATCACGCGATCGGCGGCAGAGACCAGATACCAGGAGGGCGTGGTCGTCCAGGAGGCCGGACCGCTGGGTTCCAGCAGCGCGGTCGCGGCGATGGAATGCTGATGGGCGATCATATTCGCAGCGGTGGCGGCTGAAACATCCTGTGCGAAAACACTATTGAAAGAGCTGGGAGTCACGTACCCGTCGATTCCCGAGGCTACGGGCTCCAGTGCCAGTGCGGGCGGCTGCAATTGGCTGCCGGGGAAGCGGAAGGGGTCCATCGCGATCGCGATGGGTTCGCCCTGCTGTGGGGCGAAGGCGGCAATGTAGACGAGCGCCTTGACATCGGCATCGTGGACATTGGTGATCACGGCGCCGCCGTAGGAGTGTCCGACGAGGACGACCGGTCCGTCGATGCTCTCGAGTGTGTGCTCGATGGCGGCGGCATCATTGGCGGGACCGCGTAACGGGTTGTCGGGCATTACGACTCGGTACCCGTCGGTGCGCAAGGCGGCGGCGACGCCGTCCCAGCTGGTGACATCGGCGAACGCGCCGTGCACGAGCACAATGGTCGGGCGTTGTGCGTCGGCGTGCGCGGGCGCGGCGGACACGGCCGGCATGGCTGCCAGCGCGGCGGCGGCGAACGTTGCCCGCAAGCGTGTGTGAATCCGCATGACGGCTCCTTTCCGTTCGTGGGACGGTCTGTGACGAGCGGCGCGATTCATTTCGCGGTGGTTGTTGGCGAACAGACAGGATTCGGACGATAACGCGCGCATTGTCCGCGGAACGCCGTGCCGGTGAAATCCTGCACGGAGAGAACAGTTGTGATCGCTGCCGTGCGCGGGCAGCACATCGGGACCGCCGACTCGGGTATGTCATCGGTATGTCGGCCACACTGCGTGGTGCCGCACTGAGCTGACAAGGGGTCATGCCCCCCGGCTCGAAGTAGCGGTGCTCGGCCGCACCCTCACCCGAACCGTCAACGGCATCCCACCGGCATGATGTCTCTACCTGCGCAAACGTTCCCGCGGTGGCCGCTTACTCGATGGCCCGACCGTGTCGGCGATGCGAGGCACGGAACCAGAACCCGACCCAGGAGGCAAGCACGCAGACAGCAACCAGCACCCGGACCAGATCCAGGGCGCTGCGCGGGTACAGCACGCCCGTGATGTAGTGATCGATGAAGCCAATCTCTCCGATTGTTGCTGGTCAGTGGCTATTTCGCGGCGTGTAAGGCAAGCTCAGATGCGCCAGGTTGCCTAGAGCTTGCCAATTTGCCGTGCTCTGCGTGTGCCTTCCGGTCCGAAGAGCGCGGCTCCGGCCGCCTGCAACTCGTGCGGATGTGCGTGCGAGTAGATGCTCAACGACATGGCCGGATCGTGCCCGTGCCACGCCGCGACAATGTGCACCGGTATGCCCGAGGCGAGCATCAGCGACACCGACGTGTTCCGCAGCCCCTTCAACGGAATTCGGCGCAGTCCGGCGCGCGCACGGATGCGCTGGAACTCGGCCGAATACCACTCGGGCCGGACCGGGCTCCCGTCCTCGTGCACCGCGATCAGCCGATCCTCGGACCAGGGCACGCCCCGGGCCAGACACTCCGCCTTCTGCCGGGTCTTCAACGCGCGCAGCGCCGCCTCCAGATCCGGGGGCGGCGGAAGATCACGCCGGCTCCGGCGCGACTTGGGCAGGTTCTCCTCGGTCTCTCGGCCGATCGGGACCCGCCCCCGGCGCACCCGCACCGCGGTGGCATCGAGCCGGCGCCACCGCGCGCCCAGCACCTCCGAGCGGCGCATCCCGTAACAGGACATCAGCCAGCACGCAGCCAGGCGCTCCCCGGCGATCGCGGCCCGGAAGGCCCCGACCTCGCTCATGGTCCAGGACTTCGCGTTCGTTTCGTCGTCATCGGTGTCGGTGAGGACGTCAACCGGCCGGTCCACCAGCGCAATCACGTTGCGCGGCAACACACCCTGATCGACATAGGACTGCACCATCATGCTGAAGGTGCTCAGCGTCGACCGGACCGTGACCGGCTTAACCCCCGCCACCGCGGTGTTCGGCGGTGGTGTCAGGACATAAACAGCCCGTCGCGGGCGGGACACCCGACCTGCTTGGACGAGACCTGCCAGGCTATGGTGCACCTTCCTACCGAACTGGGCGGTGAGTTCGGCGGTCGAGATGCCTTCGGGGTGAAGCGCGATCAGTGCGGCGACCTGGGATGCCATGCTGTCGGGCCGAGACTGGCGGGGGGAGCGGCGTCCCTCGGTCAGCATCCACTGCACGAGTTCGTCCCCGTCCTTCTTGGTCAGTTGCGCCAGCTTCTTGCCGCCGAGTCGGCGGCGTACCGGCTTCAGTTCTTGGCGGCAGCGCTCGAGTGAGTTCCGCCGGATCCTCCGACGATCGGCCAGCCACTGGTCACACGCGTCATTGACGGTGAGCTCGGTGAGCGCGGCGAAGGTTCCGCGGGCGACTTCTGTGGTGATCCGGCGATATTCGCGCCGTGCCTCGGCCAAGGTCCGATAAGTGGACTGCTGTCGGTTGCGATTACCGTCCGGCTTGATTCCGATATCGACCTGGAACCGGTAGGTCACCGTGCCATTCTTCGCGACGTGTTTATTGATCGGCTCGGCTCGTCGTCTCCTCGGGGTCGGCGGTGGTGTGCCGGGCATCGGGGGCCTCCTCTCTACGGGTAGGTAATGCGGGGTGGATCGACGGTGGCGTTCTTGCCGTCGACTGGTGGCGTGCCAGCCGGACACGGCGAATTGCCTTTGGGCACAAGCAGTGCTGTGCCGAAGAGACGTCAACGATGCGCGGAGGCTTATGTGTGCGGGCGCGCCACTCAGGCGGTCGCATGCCGTTGTTGCCCTTGGCCGTGCAGGCGTGAACGGCAGGTGCGGGACCGCGGGATTACCCGTTCGGCCGAGCGGGAATTGGAGACCTACCGGTTATCCGGCCGCAGGGATGTGCGCTTGGTGGTAAGCGCGCGCGGCAGCTGTCGGCGGAATGCGGCGGTGGCCCGCCGCAGAAGCTCTACTGTGGGCTGATGTTCGGTTCGTCATCGACCCGAAGTGCTTGGCGAATCCATCGAGAAGGAATGCGCACTCGGCGGCCAACCCGAATAGCGGGCAGCTCACCCGATTTGGCTGCGGCATACACGGTGGAACGACCGATACCGAGGAGCCTGGCAGCGTCGGGAATCGAGACCGTCGGCTCGACCAGCAAGTGCCGCAATGCATCTCCCGCACGCGTGGCGGTGGCATCGTGTGGAATTTGAGGGTGTTCGGACATGGCGTGCTCCTGACGGGCTTGTGGCCAGGTCAGTCCCTCGCGATCTTCAGGATACCGTCCTATTCGCTCAGTGACCTCTGACCTGATCCGCTACCCATAGGGAAGGGTTGTGTCGTCGGGGGATCTCCCACAAGTTCGAGGTCGGTGCGAAGCGACTGGTCGACGGCGTCACCGATCCGACCCTGTCCAGTGGCGTGTTCTACGCCAGCGCGGCCAACAAATTGACGGGTCCCTTGGTCAACCAAGCGGAAATCTTCCCCGACTTGGCCAACCCGTCGTCAGGACCACGCCAATGAGGCCGTCCACCGCTTCATTTCATGACGACTCAATCGTGAAAACCCCCGAATTGTCCGGAAGTGGCAACGGATTTGGCAACCGGACACAGCGAAATCCGGTGGGCCCGTGGCACGCCGCGAGCAGTGCGGATGAGCGAAACCCCCGTTGGCAAGCGCAGAACGGGTTCGGGCGAAATGCGGAGGGATGGCGCGGGACGTGGCCTTCCCCCCGGAGTGGCGGGTCGCTGACAGCCCTCCACTCGGAAGCTGATTGCGAGCTGGCTTTAGTCAACTAAAGTGCGCGCTCATGCCGATTGCATGATGCTGAGATGAGACGATCCATAGCAAAATCTATGATCTTGCTATGGCCCTCGACGCCCAGTACCAGGCAATCCCCTACGAACCGCTACTGGAACGCGCGATGCGAGACCGTGAGGCCGCCGAGGACGCCATCCAGGTTTTCAGGAGCTTGGCCACCGCCGATGTCGCGAAGTCGCGCCATTGGGATGATCCGATCTGGCTGGAGCTAGCCCCGGTTGCTCGTCAGATCGTGAAGGAACGGCCCGGCATTCTGGACCGGAGGCTCTCCACGCGGGCTTGGGACGCGGTGTACTGGTTGCTCGCGCCCAACCGCCGGAACCAGGAAGGGCGCAACCCCACGGGGTTGGCCGAGATCACCGTGTTCGGGGCGGAGCCCTTCGCATCGGGTGCGACTGCGCCACAAGGGGTTACGCTCCGATTTGTTCGCCCGGATACCGCGCGGACCGTAGCCGACTACGTGGAGAACAGCCTGGAGAGTGCGTCACAGCTATTCGACGCCGAAGCGATGGAAGCGTCTGGTGTCTACAAAGGTCCGCGGGATCGCGACTACCTTCTCGATCTACTGGCCCAATACGCCACTTTCTATCGACTCGCCGCAGACCTGGACGAGTGCGTACTAGTAACGCTCGACTGAAACAATGATCAACTCGGACGTCCGCTCATGCCGCTTACAAGGCTGTTCGGACCCGCCAGGCCGAGGTCGGCCGAACGCACCATCATGCCCCGATGTGACGCCGTAATGGATGTCCCCGGCGCGTCTGCCGAGGTCGGTTGATCTGGCTACGAATGGTGGTCGGTGCTTCATTGCGTGCGTGGCGTCGGTGGATGTCCCCACCAATGAATGCCGCGGTCGTCGACTCGCAGATTGCCCGCTACGGTCCCCAGTGGTTCGCCTATATCGAAATCAGCGACATCGCGGCCGTACCGTTTCGGGTCAGGGGCTGTAGTCAACTCCGGGTCGAACATGGTCGAGAACGTGTTGTCCCGAGGGTCGTAGGTTGAGCGTCGCAACCCGAGCAGGCCGTCGAAATACGGCGATCGATAGACGACCACGAAGGTCCATTCATCCTCGACCCAGGCATCCTCCACAGCGATGAGGGCGGCTTCCGTGATCGTGCTCGACATGAGCCGTCTCAGGCATGCAGAAACGGCCTGCTCAGCCCACCGCGGAGATTCCACCGCAGCGAAGTGCTCGCTGAGCCGACGATGAGTCTCGGTGATCACACGCGGCGGAGGCTCACACCGATGGCTGGGCTCGGGATCCATATGGTCATTGTGCTGCCTTGGTGCTCGATCTCCGTGTACCAGCCCTTCCAGTAATGCGAGGCGGTTCGGGACGTGTCCACCGAACGCACTACATTGCCGCGTAGCGCGCTGACCGAAGCGGTCAGCGCGGCACCTCGGAAGATCAACCGGCAGTACCGATCTGGTGTCGGCCGAACGCGCGCTTCTGGCGATTCTGTGGCGATTACACAGGCGAAATCTCGAACCGGAACTCGGACATAGCGGTGCGCCACGCCCGTCCGTGTCTCAGTTCAAATCTGTTGGCGTGCTAGGTCTATGCGGCGTCGGTGAGGAGGATCAGGATGGCTGAGGACAGGGCAGCGGGCGTGGCTCCGGCCTTGTCCAGGACCTGGGACACCAGCTCGTCATCGAGACGAAGCAGCGCGAGGACCAAATGCGTTGGGTCAACGCGCCGGTGGTGCAGTTCGATCGAGACGCGTAGGGAGAGTTCGAGTGCGAGTTTCGCGGCGTCGGTGAACGGCGGTCGCCGACCCGGAGCCGAGGACGCGCGTCGGTCGGGAGCCGAATCCAAGGCCCCAACCCCGAAGGTCTCCTCGGCGGCCGCGCGGACCTGTTCGTAGTCGATGCCCACCGCGCGGAGCGCTTCTGGATCGATGCCGCCCGCCGTCTGTGGGGAGGGTCGGGGCAGCAGGGTACGAATAATTGCGGAGGTGACGCCGGCGTCGCGCAGTACGGCAGCGGTCTCGGTTCTGACCTCGGCGCACCCGTAGAGGAGATGGCCTACGCCGATCTCGCTGCTACCCAGTTCCTGTGCGAGGTCCTGTGCCTCGACGAGGATCGCTCGGGAAGGCTCAGTGAAGAGTTCGAACATGTCCTCAGACTCTTTTCGCTGTGGTGTCTCGCCCACCATGCTTCTGGTGAACGGATTGTTTGGTCACACCCAGCTCCGCCGCGATACGGGACCATGACCAGCCCAGTTCACGGGCTCGATCCACCTGTAGCGATTCCAGCTGTTCGGCGAGGCGGCGCAAAGACGCCACCGCGCGCAGCCCGACCGCCGGATCGGAGCTCCCGGCACCCGTTTCGAGTTCCATCGACGAAGCCATGCCGTCAGTTTATCCTGACGATCTGTATCGTCAAGATAAACTGACGATCAATCTTGTTGAAGCGCGGGGCCGTTGCCTTGGTGCGCCCATGCAACACCGCCGTCACCGATCGTTTTGGCTGCGCAGACTAGAGCGATCGCAACATCCTCTCCTGTCACATTGAGCGCGGTTACGGAGCGTCTCGGGCACACAGTGCCTGACCAGGTCGATCATCGTGTCATGGACGGCAAACCTCTGAAGGACATGCAGTTCCGGTTCTTGGTCGACAGCGTCTTCACGATCACGGGCCGCGGAACTGCGGTGATCGGAGTTATCGAGGCTGGCACGGTCTCGATAGGCGATCTGCTCAGGGTGATAAAGGCCGACGGAAAGCCCGGCCCGGCAGCCACTTGCAGAGCTATTGAGGGCGTGTATCGCGCCGGTCGGAATCCGGGGGACCCCGCGCCGGTCGGCCTCATCGTTCCGGAGCTCCAGAAGAACGATCTCGCGCCGGGTGATCTCTTGATCACCGAGGTCGAGGACCGGTAGTCGCGCCAGTTCGAACATCCTCAACTGCCGCTTACGGCGCTGACCGAACCGGCCAGCGCGGTACAGCCGAAGATCAACCGGCCGATCCGATCCGATGCCAGGGGAACGTCCGGAACTGCCGATTTCCGTGCATTCTGCGAGCCGCTGAGAGGCAGTTCTCTCCCACTCCGAGGGTTGCGCGGCGGTGGTCCGGCTGCCACATCGGCGGCCGGCGTCGTGTACCAGCGGGCGTAGCCACACGATCGGGAGCGCGTCCAGCTCGGCCGCAGAGGGTCCATTCAGCTGTGCATCTTCTCTCGTCGCCGGTCATCGGTGGTGGTGGCGGGGATGGCGTTGTCGATGAGGACGGCGGCGATGGCGGCGGCGGTGGGGAAGGCGTCGGCGTTGAGGACCCGGGTGCGGGCCGCGGCTCCGTCGATGAGCAGCGCGAGTTGCTCGCCGAGCTGTTCAGGGTCGGCGGCGCCGGCGTCGCGGGCGGTGTCGGCGAGCCGCGTGGCGACGGCTTTCTTGTAGTCGCGTGCGTACTGGGCTGCGGGGTGCTGGGGGTCGTGGAGTTCGACGGCGGCGGCGATGTAGGGGCACAGGGGGGTGGTGGGGGGGATGTCGAAGGCGGCGAGGAGCCGTTCGCGGGGCGTGAGGTCGGTGCGGTCGAACACGCCGGACAGAACAGCGGGGTCGAACCGGCGCAGGTACTCGGCGACGAGTTCGTCCTTGCCGGTGAAGTGCTGGTAGGCCGTGCGTTTGGACACCTGGGCCGCCGCGCAGAGCTGGTCCATGCCGGTGCGGTTGATGCCCTGCTCACGGAACAGTTGCTGGGACGCGCTGAGGATGCGCTCGCGGGCGCCCCGGCCGCGGCGGTGACCTGTGGGGCCCTTCTCCAACTCTGTCATGGGCCCACGGTACCCCAGCCCGGTAACGACCGGTGTACATAGCTTGCGCCCGGGCGGTCCGCCCGATACGTTAAGCACACAGATCGGTGTACATAACATCGTCACCCCAGGTGCACACGGCACCACCGACCCAAGGGAGCGACTATGGGAAAGCTTGACGGCAAGGTAGCGGTCATCACCGGCGGCACCACGGGCATGGCGCTGGCCGGCGCGAAGTTGTTCGTCGACGAGGGAGCGCACGTCTTCATCACCGGCCGCCGCCAGGACGCCCTGGACGAGGCCGTGAAGCAGATCGGCCGCAACGTCACCGGCGTGCAGGGCGACGCCTCCGATCTGGACGACCTGGACCGCTTGTACGACACCGTCAAGCGGGAGAAGGGAAGCCTCGACGTGCTGTGGGCCAGCGCCGGCGTGGGCGAGCCCGCCCCGCTGGGCGAGATCACCGAGGCCCACTTCCACGCCGCGTTCTACCTCAACGCCCGCGGCACCCTGTTCACCGTTCAGAAGGCGCTCCCGCTCTTCAACGACGGCGGCTCCATCCTCATGACCGGCTCCAACGCCTCCCTCGGCGCCTTCCCCGGCTGGAGCGTCTACGCCGGCAGCAAGGCCGTCCAGCAGGCCTGGGCCCGCGTCTGGCTCAACGAGCTCAAGGACCGCCGCATCCGCGTCAACGTCCTGACCCCCGGCCAGGTCGCCACCGCCAAGCAGGAAGAGCTCTTCGACGAGGCCACCAAACGCCAATACGAGTCCCTCATCCCGCGCGGCCAGATGGGCCGCCCCGACGAAATCGCCACCGCCGCCCTCTTCCTCGCCTCCGACGACTCCAGCTACGTCAACGGCATGGAACTCGTCGCCGACGGCGGCACCACCGCCATCTGAACCGAACAGCAACCAGGACAGGACATCTCATGAGCGACATCAGCATCATCGGCACCGGGAACATGGCCCGCACCATCGGCGCGCGGGCGGTAGCGGGCGGCAACACCGTCGAGATCATGGGCCGTGATCAGGCCAAGGCCGCTGACCTGGCCAAGGCTCTAGGCGGCGGGGCCACGGCGGGAGAATGGGGCACCGCCCCAGCCGGGGAGATCGTCATCGTGGCCCTGTTGTACGACGGTGTCGTGCCGGTCGTCGCGCAATACGGAGACGCTCTCGCGGGCAAGGTGATCGTCGACATCAGCAATCCCTTCAATTCCACGTTCGACGGGCTGGCCCACCGCCAGGAGACCTCGATCGCGCAGGAAGTCGCCAAGGTGGCCCCCGCCGGCGCCACCGTGGTGAAGGCGTTCAACACCGTCTTCCGTCAAGTCCTGGAGAAGGGTAGGCCCGACGTCTTCATCGCTGGCGATAATGCGCAGGCCAAGGCAAGCGTGGAGGCGTTCATCACGAGCCTCGGGCTGCGCCCACTGGACGTCGGCGGCCTGAAAATGGCGCACTGGCTCGAAGGAGCGGGTGTGGTCACGGTAGGCCTGGCCAACCACGGGGTGGGGAACTTGGACTTCGCCCTCAGCATCACCGAACTTCCCGTCTGAGAAACGGGTTGACAGACCACAGAACTACTTGACCAAGGACCTTCTCCGCCACGGCCCGCTCGATCCCCTTCAGTTTCCTGGACAGAGCGGTCCGCGTGCTCACCCCGCCCGGCACCACCGGGTACACCGCACCTGGCTCGCTGGTCAAGCCTCCACGCTCGGCTTGGCTCATCTGCCGATCATGAGATCGAGGACGGTATTGACTGCGGTTTCGAACGGACGGATGTCCCGTTGTACCTGGGCGAGTAGAAGCCCTCCTTGGAGCGTCGCGAGCAGCGTCGTAGCGAGGTCGTCCGGGTCGCTGTCGGGCGGGAGTTTCCCGTCGGCGTGAAGGGTTGCGAGTCCCTCGCTGATAGCGGCTGCCCACCGATCGAACCCTGCCGCGATGAGCGCTCGGGCCTCGGGGTCGCTCTCGGCGAGTTGACCACCGAGGGAACCGAGTTGGCAGCCGCCTATTGCTTGGGTGCGCCTGGCCGCAGCAATCACCATGTCCCGCCAGGCTTCGACGCCGTTCGCGCTGCCGAGCACGTGCGTGTTGCGTTCGACGATGGTGTCGGCTTGGTAGTCGATCACCGCCTGAACAAGCGCGTTCTTGTCGGGGAAGTAGTGGTACAGCTGCGAGCCGCTGACCTCTGCTGCCACCTTGACATCTTCCAAGGTGGCGCCCGCCACTCCGCGCTCATGGATCACAGCGGCGGCCGCCTCGACTATGCGCGCCCGGGTACGCGCCCCCTTGGCGGTGAGCCTGGGCCGGTCGGTCGTCTCGTCGAGCATGAGCCGAGATTAGCAGATTTTGGGTTTGACAACCCATTCTGTTGTGGTCATAGTGAGTTGTGTAACCCATTTTAGGAAGGGACACGCACGAATGACTGATCTGACAAGCAAGACCGCTCTGATCACGGGCGCCAATGCCGGGATCGGCAAGGACGTGGCCCGGCAACTGGCATTACGTCCCGAGATGGCGCGCATCTACCTGGCGTGCCGGAACGAAGACCGGGCGACAATGGCAAAGGCCGAACTCGAAGCCGCTACCGGCCGCCGCATCTTCGACATCGTTGTCATGGATGTCGCCGATCAGGGTTCGGTCCGAGCCGGCCTCGCGGCCATCGACGGATCCGTCGACGCGCTGGTCATGAACGCCGGTGTCATCGGCCCGTCGGCGATGGGATTGACCGCTGACGGGGTCACCACCGGGTTCGCGACGAACGTCCTCGGCCACGTCGTCCTCCTCGAAGGGCTCCTGGCCCAGGGGCGGCTCGGCGAGGTTGCGGTCCTCGCCGGAAGTGAAGCTGTCCGCGGAGTTCCGAAGTTGCGGATGAAGGGGCCATCCTTCGTCTCGACCTCAGCCGACGAACTCGCCACCGTCATCGACGGCAGCTACTTCGCCGGCAGAAAAGCCGACTTCAATCTGGCGTTCGGCCAGGCCAAGTACATCGGGGCCCTCTGGATGGCCTACCTGGCCCGCCAACACCCCGACCGCCGATTCATCACCGTGAGCCCCGGGAACACCACCGGCACCCAAGCCCCCAGCGACCTTCCCCTACCGATGCGGGTAGCCGCCAAATACGTCATGCCCGCCCTGGGTCTCGCCCACAAACTCGACGTGGGAGCGAAGCGACTCGTCGACGGCGTCACCGACCCGACCCTGTCCAGCGGCGTGTTCTACGCCAGCGCGGCCAACACGCTGACGGGTCCGTTGTTCAACCAAGCGGACTTCTTGCCCGATTTGGCCAACCCCACGTTTCAGGACCACGCCAACGAGGCCATCCATCGGTACATGTCATGACGACCCCTCGGCCGGGTGAGGAGTTCTTCGTCGACCTCGGCGCGACTGTGACGGCTGGCCGCTGCACCCTCATCCCACACCCTGGTCGAAGAGGCCAAACGTCACCGACCACTCAGTGCCACCTAGTTTGAAGATCGGAGACACGCTCCACGAACGCACGATAATGCCGCGACCCGCGTGTTCGGACTGACCGCCCGCCCTCGCAGAAGGCGCCACTATGCCCAGATAGATCGGGCGGTTGGCGACCTGACCGTCTCTGATCTTGACGTGGATGGCGTCGATGAACAGGACCGGATAGACGGCGTCGAGGGGCCGGTTGCACCAGTCGACCATCTCCGTGACCACATTGTCGGTGATCGTCGAGATCGTGTCCTTCGATACCGAAGTCCCGTAGACCTCGGCGAGATGCGCCGAGATCTCCCCGGTGGTCAAGCCTTTCGCGGTCAGCGACAGCACGATCTCGTCGACTCCCGACAGCCGCCGCTGACGCTTGCGCACGATCTTGGGTTCGAACGAGGAACTTGTATCGCGCGGGACATCGATCTCGACCGGCCGATCTCGGTGACCACGGTCTTGGCGCGAGTTCCGTTGCGGGAGTTGCCCGTTCCACGCCCGGCCGGGTCGTGCTTCTCATAGCCAACGTGCTCGGTCATCTCCGCTTCCAGAGCGGTTTCCAGCACGGTCTTGGTCAACTGGTTGAGCAGCCCGCCCGGCCCGACCAGATCGATGCCCTCTGCTTTGGCCTGGGCCAGCAGTTGCTCGGCCAGTTTCTTGGTGTCTACCGTGTCGTTTTCGGAGGATCTTGCTCGGCTCGGTGATCGGTTTGCCCGGCTTAGTAGCCGCCATCGGCAATGCTCAGGAGGGCTCGCGGTCTGGTCGATTTCCGAGATTGCGAGATATTGTGGCCGCAGAGTGCGACGGGTCGATCATCGTAATGGGGTTCGCGCTACCAGTTCCCGCCCCAGCTTCCGGTGGAGGGCGGTGCAGCTCGCACCGAGTGGAGCGCTCTGGACAACGTTGATCGGTCCCAATGTCAGCGATGGGCTGCCGAAGGCCATTGTCACATTGGTGTACGGGTATACCGTGAGGGTCGTCTGCCCTGCATATTCGGGCATCCAATCGATTGTCCAGTCCTGGCCGCTGGTCCAGGGCATTGAGCCCTTGGTGCTTTCGGTGCTGGAGACAAGGATGATTTGGTTGTAGGCCGGGTCCGTCTCCAACGGCACAGCGTCAGCAGCTGGCACGGTGATCGTGTACTCGGTGCGGACACAATAGGCTTGCGACGGTGTCACGGTCATGTCTGCTGATGCGGCCGTGGCTGAAGCGATGGTGGTCACCTCCATCACCGCAACAGCGGCGATACCGACTGTCGAATGCGCAAGGACCCGCATTTTCATACTTCGCTTCTCCCCGGTGTTGAAGACCCCCGTGCCGGGGGACCTTCGTAGCCTATGGGAGGTGCCCCTTACCTGGCCACGGTCAGTGAATCGCGTAGTGCAGTAACGGAATGCGCCGTCGCGGCCACATCGAGGACTGCTTGTCGGTCGGAAGTCGCTCGTCGCGTCGATCTTCCACATGTCTACCCTGGACGATTCGAAACGCGCAGGTCGCGGCAATACACGACCATGCCTGGCAGGCTTAGCTTGCTGGGCATCACAGTCAGTGGCAGCTGAGTGCGTTTTCGAACTCCGGTCGAAGTATCACCGCAGAAATCGCAGCAGGCGGCTCACCCCGCGTGTGCCGAGTCGCCATGGAACTGGGTAGTACTGCAACAGTATTCGATGAAGCGAGTACGGCGCTGAAGAGCCTCGGTGGCGCTCATCGACCTCGCGGTGGTGAACGGTGAAGTTGGGTTAGTAGCATTCAGCAGACTTCTTCACATACTCGAAGGGAACGCTGTCCATGGCACGCAAGGTCGTTGTGACTCTCGTTGATGACTTCGATGGAAAGTCCGAGGCGGAGGAGACAGTGTTGTTCGCGCTCGACGGCGCCGAATATGAGATCGATCTGTCGGGTGTGAACGCGGGCCGGCTGCGGAGTGAGCTCGAGGAGTGGACCGCGCACGCCCGGAAGGTGGGGCGGGCGCCGCGCGGTAAGGGCGGCCCGGCTCGCCCGGCTGTCGACCGCGAGCAGAGTGCCGCCATTAGGGAATGGGCCCGTAAGAACGGACATGAGGTGTCGAGCCGGGGGCGGATTCAGGCCGGAATCGTTTCGGCGTATCACGACGCCACAAAGTAGGAGGACGGCGCTTCGGTGCGTCGCGGTCATGCTGTGACGTATCGAAGCGGGCGCTCGACATCTTCGGCATCGTGTGTGGGCTGGCGGCGGTGGCGATCCGGGGAGCGGTTGACGTCGCTACTGCCCCGCAACTGGCGGCCGCGGTACAGGCCGGTCTGGACCGCATTCGTGGGTTGTACTGCATCCTCGATCTGGCCGATATGTACTTCTTGGACGGGGTGGGCTTGACCACGCTTGCTGCAACCAACCTCTAAGCCGAAATTCGCCGCGAACCGCTGCGGATCGTTGTCGATGCCAACCGCCCGGTCATCGGTCCTCTCGAGATCTCCGGCCTCGAGCATGTTCTGGCGCTCTGTCACACCGTCGAAGAAGCCTTCGCCGGCGGACCTGTACGGGCCGAGGCCCCGGCTGGGCCTATGAATCGCCGGGGGAGTCGGGCCGGTCCGGGTCGGGTGCGACGGCCATCGGGGGGCGGTGCGGGCGATCGAGGGTTAGCCCGGCCCATACCGTTTTGAATACGGCGTAGTGGATGACACCCCACGCGGTCGCAAGACGGTCGATGACGATCATTCCACGCACGCCCGCGAGGTCGGGGGTGCGGATGTGTGGGTCATGGGTGCTGTTGTCATTGACTTCGACCCGCAACCGAGTTGGGTTGGCTCGCAGGGAGAGTCGGCCACCTCATCGACGACCAGGACCGCGTCCTCGACGGTCACTCCTCTATCGGGGGCCAGCAACTCGCGCACCGTTCGCGGATCCGCCAACCCGGCACAACTACGCCGTCGGCGGGCCGATCGGAAGGCCAGGGCGAGTCCCCGTTCGGGGTTGCCGGCGGGCCGGTGCGGGGTGTCGCAGGCGTGGGCCGGCACCTCGAACCGCCTCCGGCGCCGCCGCCGAATAGATATCCGACGGTCGTCGCATTTCTTCCGCTACATATTTGTCGGTGGAATTCATCGTTCGCAGTGAGCGTCGATGAAAAGCCGGAATTTATTGTCTTCGCACCGATCGGTGATTGGATGACAAGGCCGCGACATGCGGTCTCGGTGGACGATATCGGGACGATATCGGCATGAGGAATGATCATGTTTCAGCGGATGTAAAGCTTCGATTGTCTTCACCAGAGGTAGTCAGAGGTAAAAGGAAGTCGATCTCGGCACAGCCGAGGAATTCGAGGCGTCGTTTTCATGAATTCCATCGTTCCCATCGCCGTCGTCGGCTACTCGTGCCGGTTCCCGGGAGCCGATGGCCCGGCCGAGTTCTGGCAGCTGCTGGCCGCGGGCCGGGATGCGATCACCGAGGTCCCGGCGGACCGCTGGGATCTCGTCGCGACCGCGGCGGCGCGCTGGGGGGCGTTCCTGGACGATCCCGGCCTGTTCGATGCCGGCTTCTTCGGAATTTCACCGCGCGAGGCCGCGGCGATGGACCCGCAGCAGCGCCTCGTCCTCGAATTGGGCTGGGAGGCAATGGAACACGCGGGAATCATCCCGGCGGCCGTATCCGGTAGCGGGACCGGGGTGTTCATCGGCGCGGCACTCGACGACTACGCCGTGCTCCGCGGCCGCCTGGGTGCGGGCGGCATCACCACCCATACCACCACGGGCACGCTGCGCAGCATGATCGCGAACCGGCTGTCCTACCTGCTCGGCGTGCGCGGGCCCAGCCAGATCGTCGACTCCGGGCAGTCGTCCGCGCTTGTCGCGATCCACCAGGCGTGCGAGAGCCTGCGCTCGGGCGAATGCACCGCGGCGCTGGCCGGCGGGGTGAATCTCAATCTCGCGGCGGAGACCGCGCTGGCCCTGGACGCCGCGGGCGCACTGTCCCCGGACGGGCGCAGTTACACCTTCGACGAACGGGCCAATGGTTACGTGCGTGGCGAGGGCGGTGCGCTGCTGCTGCTGAAGACGCTGGATCGGGCGCGTGCCGACGGGGATCGGGTGCGCTGCGTGTTCCGGGGCTCGGCGGTCAACAACGGCGCGGCCGCGGCCGCGCTCACCGTCCCGGAGGCGGAGATCCAGTGCGAGGTCATCGAACTCGCGCACCGCCGCTCCGGCATCACCGCACGGGATGTGCACTACGTCGAACTGCACGGGACCGGTACCGCGGTCGGTGACCCGGTGGAGGCGGCCGGGCTCGGCGCGGCGATCGGCGCGCATCGGCCTGCCGGGCAGCCGCTGCGGGTCGGGTCGGTCAAAACCAATATCGGTCACCTCGAAAGTGCCGCGGGCGTGGCCGGATTGCTGAAAGTCGTGCTCTCGCTGGAGAATCAGGCACTGCCCGCCAGTCTCAACTACCGCACGCCGAACCCGGATATTCCGTTGGCGCGGCTCAATCTGCGCGTGCAGCAGACGCTGGAACCGTGGCCGGCGTGCGGCGACATCCGCCGGGCCGGGGTGAGCGCCTTCGGGCTGGGCGGTACCAATGCGCACCTGATTGTGGAGGAAGCGCCGCGCGAGACGGGAACCGTTGCGGCGCTCCCGGAGTCGAGTTCCGCCGACCCGGCCGCGCCGGTGCTGTGGCCTCTGTCCGGGCGCAGCGCCGAGGCGGTCCGGGAGCAGGGCGTGCGGTTGTCCGCGTATCTGACCGAACACTCCGAGCTGACCTCGGCCGATATCGGCTGGTCACTGCTCGCCGGACGGACCGCCTTCGAATATCGCGCCGTAGTCGCGGGGCGCGACCGTGCCTCGCTGCTCAGGGGTCTGCAGGCCTTGGCCGAAGGCCGAACCGATGCCGCTCTGGTCGAAGGTGTGGCGGGTCCGGCTACCGGGCCGGTGTTCGCCTTCCCCGGCCGGTTGGCGCCGGGGACGCGGGCAGCGGCCCGTTTGCTCGACGAGTCACCTGTATTCGAGGCGCGAATCCTGGAGTGTGAGAACGCTATTCGCTCGCACGTCGGCTGGTCGCTCACCGCTGTGCTGCGTGGTGACGTGGAGGCGCCGCGACTGGATCAGGTCGATGTCGCGCAGCCCGTGCTGTTCGCCGTCTCGGTGTCACTGGCCGAGCTCTGGCGCTCGTACGGCGTCGCGCCCTGCGCCGTCGTGGGTCACGGTCAAGGTGAGATCGCCGCGGCGGTGGTGGCGGGCGCGATATCGCTCGATGACGGCGCGCGCCTCGTCGCGCTGGGCAGCCGGGCCTTGCGCGGGCTGGCAGGCCGGGGCGCGATGCGGGGTGTGGCCGCACCACTCGGCGAGATGTCGCGTCGCCTTGCGGCGTGGGGCGGGCGGGTCGCGGTCGCGGAGATCAATTCGCCGGGAAAGCTGACCCTCTCCGGTGATTCGGCGGAGCTGGATCGGCTGGGCGCCGAGCTGGCCCGGGACGGGGTGCTGTCGTGGCGGCTGCCGGGGGTGGCCTTCGCGGCCCATTCCATGCAGGTGGACGAGGTGCACACCGAGTTGCGGGAGGCCTTCGCCGCGATCGCACCACTGCGCTCGGAGATCCCCTTCTATTCGACGGTCACCGGCGGCCTGGTCGACGCCGCGGTTCTGGACGGTGAGTACTGGTTCCGGAATCTGCGTGCGCCGGTGGAGTTCGCGGCCGCGGTGTCGACCGTGCTGCACAACGGTCATGCGGCGTTCGTCGAGATCGGCCCGGAACCGGTGCTGGCGGACGGGCTGCGGGACGCGGTGCGGCGCACGGGCGGAAGTGGTTGTGTGGCAGGCCTTCCGGGCGACGATCGGGCCGGGCTCGACGGGTTCGTGATGGCGCTGGCGACAGCGCACGCGAACGGTATCGCGATCGATGGCGAAGCGGTCTTCGCCGGTTCGGGCGCGCGGCGGGTCGACCTGCCGACATATGCCTTTCAGCGGCGTCGCCACTGGCTCGGGCCGGTGGCCGGGTCCGGCGTATCGACGCCGATGCGGGCCGGGGTCGCGGCCGAACTGCCCGCGGCGCCTGAGCTCGCGCCGGAGCCGGTGCACGATGTGGCCGCGCTGGTCAGGTCACTGGTGGCGCAGGTGCTCGGTCACGACGAGGCCGGCGCCGTGTCGACCACAGGCACCTTCAAGGAACTCGGCCTCGACTCCCGGATGGGGGTGGAGCTGGGGGAGATGCTGTTCCGGCGCACGGGTGTACGTCTCTCGGGCACAGTGATTTTCGACTATCCGACTCCCGATGCCCTGATCGCGCATCTGCGCCGCAGACTGCTCCGGGCCGCCGGACCGCAGCCGGTGACCGGGTCGCAGACCTCGACCGCGGGGGACCTCGGCGCGACCGCTGCGCAGACCGGCGCCGCGCCGAGGTCCCCGGCGGTCACGGAGGACGATCCCGTGGCCATCGTCGGGATGGCGTGCCGGTTTCCGTCGGGAATCACGTCACCGCAACGGTTGTGGCAGGCCGTCGCCGAGGGTGTAGACGCGATCTCCGCGTTTCCCGATGATCGGGACTGGGAGCTCACCGCGCAGGGCTCGGCTGATCGGATCGGTGCGGCGCGCCGGGGCGGATTCCTCGACGGTGCGGCGGATTTCGACGCCGAGTTCTTCGGTATCAGCCCGCGTGAGGCCACCGCCATGGACCCGCAGCAGCGGATTCTGCTGGAAACCGCGTGGGAGGCCCTGGAGCACGCGGGAATTCGGCCCGACGGGCTGCGTGGCGGCCGGGTGGGGGTGTACGTCGGCGGGACCGCCATGGAGTACGGGCCGCGGCTGCACGAGCCGGTAGGAGACACCGAGGGGCTCCGCTTGACCGGGACGGCCGCCAGTGTCATGTCCGGTCGCATCTCGTATGCGCTGGGGCTGGAAGGTCCTGCGGTGACGGTGGATACGGCGTGTTCCTCGTCGCTGGTGGCTTTGCATCTGGCCGTGCGGTCGCTGCGTGCGGGGGAGTGCTCGCTGGCACTGGCCGGCGGTGTCGCGGTGATGTCGACCCTCGGCATGTTCGTGGAGTTCGGGCGTCAGCAGGGGTTGGCCTCGGACGGGCGGTGCAAGTCCTTCTCCGATGCCGCCGATGGGACGGGCTGGTCGGAGGGGGCGGGATTGCTTGTGCTGCAGCGGGTTTCGGAGGCGCGGCGCGCGGGTCGAACGGTGCTGGCGGTGGTGCGCGGTTCGGCGGTCAACCAGGACGGTGCGTCGAACGGACTGACCGCGCCGAACGGTCCTGCGCAGCAACGCGTTATCCGGGCGGCGCTGGCCGATGCGGGATTGACCACCGTCGATGTGGACGCCGTCGAGGCGCACGGGACGGGCACCCGGCTGGGTGATCCGATCGAGGCGCAGGCGCTGCTGGCCACCTACGGCCGGGACCGGCCCGCAGGGCGCCCGTTGTGGCTGGGGTCGTTGAAGTCGAACATCGGGCATGCGCAGGCGGCAGCGGGTGTGGCGGGCGTGATCAAGATGGTGCAGGCCATGCGGCACGGTGTGCTCCCGCGGACATTGCACGCGGAGGTGCCGTCGCGGCAGGTGGATTGGTCGTCGGGGGCGGTGCGGTTGCTGTCGCAGTCGCAGGTGTGGCCGGAGGCGGGGCGACCGCGGCGGGCGGGAGTTTCCTCGTTCGGGATCAGTGGGACCAATGCGCACGTCATCCTCGAATATCCCGGAAGCGGTAGCGAGGCAACGGTACCGGAGCATCGGCCCGTCGGCGGCGAGCTGATGCCCTGGGTGCTGTCGGCCGGCAGCGAGTCCGCGTTGACCGAACTGGCTGCGCGCCTGGGGAAGGTCGCCGCCGTGTCACATCCGCTGGATGTCGGCTGGTCGCTGGCGACGACGCGGGCCGCGCTGGTCCATCGCAGTGTGGTGCTCGGTCACGATCGAGACGAACTCCTGGACGGCCTGCGTGCGGTCTCGGAGGGCCGGTCGAGCGCCCGTGTCGTGCACGGACGGGCCGTGTCCGGCGGTGCCGTGTTCGTCTTCTCGGGCGAGGGCTCGCAATGGTCCGGCATGGCCGCGCGACTGCTCGAGATCTCGCCCGCCTTCGCGGACAAGATGGCGGAGTGCGCGGAAGCGCTTGCGAAGCACGCGGACTGGTCACTGCTCGCGGTGATCCGCGGCGAGGAGGGTGCGCCGTCGCCGGAGCGTGTCGACGTCGGTCAGCCCGTGCTCTTCGCCGTGAGTGTGGCACTGGCCGCGATGTGGCAGTCCTACGGCGTCCAGCCCGCCGCGGTGATCGGGCATTCCCGTGGCGAGATCGCCGCGGCGTGTGTGGCGGGCCTGCTCTCGGTACCCGACGCGGCCCGGTTGATCGCGGTCCGCGGACGGCTGCTGGCCGCGTCCGGGCTGGCGGGCCGGGGCGCGATGGTCTGGGTGGCGCTCAGTGCCGGTGAGGTGAGCGACCGGCTCACCGACGGGCTCGATATCGCCGCGGTGAACGCGCCCGGCTCGGTTGTGGTCGCGGGTGACCAGGAGGAAGTGGCCGCGTTCAGGCGGGCCTGCGAGGCCGACGGTGTTCGTACCCGTAAGACCTTCTCGGACTTCGCCTTCCACTCCGTGCAGATGAAGAGGGTGGCCGACGATCTGGCCGAGGCGGTCGCCGCCATCCGTCTCACGGCGGCGGCGGTGCCGTTCTTCTCCACCGTGACCGGCGGCGTGCTCGATGCCGAGGCCATGGACGCGGACCATTGGCGGCGGAATCTGCGCGATACCGTGCGATTCGAAGCCGCCGTCCGCGCCCTGCTCACCGGCGGGCATCAGCTTTTCGTCGAGGTCAGCCCGCACCCGGTGCTGATCCCCGCGATCGAGGAGACCGCCGAGGAACTGCGCGTGCCGATAGCGACCGTGCCGACGCTGACCCGCGGCGCGGACGATCGCGAGCGGCTGCTCACCAGCCTCGCCACCGCCTACGCGCACGGCGCCCCGGTCGACTGGACGGGCGCCTTCGCAGAATCGGATGCTCGGAGGGTCGAGCTGCCGACGTATCCCTTTCAGCGGCAACGATATTGGCTCGATTCCGGGGCCGCGGCGGCCGCTCGTGCGGTCGATCCGCAGGCGGGCGGGTTGCGCTCGGCCGCGCATCCGCTGCTGGCCGGTGCGGTCGATATCGCGGCGGTCGGTGCGGCGGTCGTGCTGACCGGACGGTTGTCGCAGCAGGCGCATCCGTGGCTCGCCGACCATGCGATCGAGGGCACCGTGCTGCTCCCGGGCGCCGCATTGATCGAATTCGCGCTCCGTGGCGGTCAGGAGATCGGGTGGGGCGTGGTCGAGGAACTGGTGCTGGAAGCACCGCTGCTCCTGCCCGCCGCGGGGGCGGTCGATGTGCAGGTGGTGATCGGCGAGGCTGCCGGAGATCAGCGGCAGCTCGGCATCTTCTCGCGCCCGGTGGAGGATCACGCCGATCACGCATGGACCCGGCACGCGAGCGGGACACTGGGCGTCGACACCCGGGCGCACCCGCCGAGCGATACGGCGCCCTGGCCACCGGCCGGCGCCGCGGTTATCGAGTTCGGCGACCTCTACGCGGGCTTCGCGGAACGTGGCTACGACTACGGTCCGGCATTTCGAGGACTACGGGCCGCCTGGCGGTCCGAGGACGAACTGTGCGCCGAAGTGGAACTACCCGTCGCCGCTGCGGCGGGTGAGTACGCCGGGGTGCATCCGGCGCTGCTGGACGCCGCTGTGCAAGCGGTGCTGCTTTCCCGGGGCGCGGACGAGGGAACCCTGCTGCCCTTCGCATGGGCGGGTGTCCGGCGATACGCCCGCGGCGGATCCGTGCTGCGGGTCCGGATCACAGCGGTCGCGGCCGATGCGGTGACGGTGACCATCGCCGATCAGCGGGGTGACCCCGTCCTGACGATCGATGCCCTGACCATGCGTGCCATCGCGCGTGGACAGTTGGCGGCCGGCGACCACGATCTCTTCGAAGTGCAGTGGGTCCCAGTGGAATCGGGCACCAGCACGCCCGTCGCCTGGACGGTATGGGCCGGTGACGCTACCCGTGCCGAGGCATCCGGGGGCGCGGTTGTGCTCGACGCGCGCACGTTCGGGCCTGGGCCCGACGCGGCCGGGTCCGGCCGGACATTGGCCGACGCCGCCCAGGGTGCGGTTCGGCAGGTGCTGGATGCGTTGCGGCGGTGGGTGAAGGACGAGGGCTTCGACGGTGCGCGTCTGGTCGTGGTGACCGCCGGTGCGACGGGGCCCGGCGCGACGGATGTCGTCGGCTCGGCGGTGCGGGGCCTGGTGCGCTCGGCGCAGGTCGAGTTTCCCGGGCGATTCGTACTCGTCGATGTGGACGGTTTTGCCGAATCCGCCACCGGCGCTGCCGAATCCGCCACCGGCGCTGCCGGGTCCTTCGGGCTGACGCCGCTGCTGGATGAGCAGGCGTTGCTGCGGTTGCCGGATTCGGAAGATCAACTGCTGGTGCGTTCCGGGCGGGTGTCGGTCCCGCGGCTGGGTCGTGTTGCCGCTGCGGGAGATTCGGGTTCGACCGTACCGGGTCGAGCTGCGGTGCAGGCAGACTCGAACGGGTCCGGGCTGGGTGACGGTGCGGTGCTGATCACCGGTGGCACCGGGACGCTGGGCAGCGTGCTGGCGCGGCATCTGGTGCGGCAGCGGGGTGTCCGGCATGTGGTGCTGATGTCGCGGCGTGGGCCGGCGGCGCCGGGCGCGCCGGACCTGGTGGCCGAGCTG
Organism: Nocardia sp. NBC_01327; assembly: GCF_035958815.1. NCBI lineage: Bacteria > Bacillati > Actinomycetota > Actinomycetes > Mycobacteriales > Nocardiaceae > Nocardia > Nocardia sp. NBC_01327. Next base: position 4,877,074 of record NZ_CP108383.1, read on the forward strand.
GAGGGCATGGGCGCGCGGGTCGAGGTGGTGGCGTGCGACGTTGCCGACCGGGCAGCGCTGGCAGCCGCACTGGGCCGGGTGTCGTCGCTGTCGGCGGTGGTGCACGCGGCGGGGGTACTGCGGGACGTGACGCTCACGGGCATGTCGGCGCCTGATATCGATGCGGTGTTCCGGGGAAAAGCATTGTCGGCGTGGAATTTACACGAGTTGACCGCGGCGTCGGATCTCTCGGCGTTCGTGCTGTTCTCCTCGGTGATGGGTGTGCTCGGCGGTGCCGGACAAGGCAATTACGCCGCCGCGAACGCCTTCCTGGACGGATTGGCAACGCTGCGTCAGGCCTCCGGACTGCCCGCGGTGTCGATGGCATGGGGATTGTGGGACGCGGCAAGCGGTATGACGGGCGAATTATCGGCGGCGGACCGGCAGCGTATGGCACGCGGGGGCCTGGTCCCGATGCCGGACGAGCGCGCGCTGGCCTTGTTCGACACCGCTCTCGGCGCGGGACGGGCCGCGGTCGTACCCATGGGCGTGGACCTTGCCGCCCTGCGCCGCGGCGCGGCGGACCCGGCCCCGCTGTGGCGGGGCCTGGTTCGCCCTGCCCGCCGGGGCGCGGCCGTACCCGCGGCACCGCCCGATCTGCGGCGACAACTCGCGGCGCTACCGGTGGCCGAGGACCGGGAACGGCTGGTGACCGATGTCGTGCGGGCGGAGGTCGCGGCCGTGCTCGGGCAGTCGCACCCCGAATCCATCGACCTGCACCGCGCTTTCAAGGAAATCGGGTTCGACTCGCTGATCGCCGTCGATCTGCGTAATCGCCTGATCCGGGCGACAGGTTCGAGACTGCCCTCCACCCTCGTGTTCGACCACCCGCGCCCGATCGCGATCGTCTCGTATCTGCTGGGCGCGCTGATCGACACCGAAAGTGCCGCAACGGTCGCCGAAAGCGCTGCGGCGGAGCGGTATTCGACTCCGTCCGCACCGGATGAGGACGTGATCGATGGGCTGGGGATAGCGGATCTGATTTCGCTGGCGCGGGAAGGGGCTGAGCAGTGAAGGTTTCGGCGATGGGAAGTGACGTGCCGGGCGGGTCCGTCGAAGAGTTGGTCGGCGCACTGCGCGAGGCGGTGAAAGAGACTGTGCGCCTGCGTAAGCAGGTCGCGGCGGCCCGCGAGCCCATCGCGATCGTCGGGATGGCCTGCCGGTTGCCCGGCGGAGTGAGCTCGCCGGAAGGTCTCTGGGATCTGGTGGTCTCGGGCGGTGACGGAGTATCGGGATTTCCGGTCGACCGCGGATGGGATCTGGACGGCTTGTTCGACGCGGATCCGGATCGGGCCGGGCGGTCGTATGTGCGGGAGGGCGGGTTCCTGCACGAGGCGGCGGAATTCGACGCCGAGTTCTTCGGTATTTCGCCGCGTGAGGCGCTGGCGATGGATCCGCAGCAGCGACTGTTGCTCGAGACAGCCTGGGAGGCAGTGGAGTACGCGGGTATCGATCCGTCCTCGCTGCGGGGTTCGCGGACCGGCGTCTATGCCGGGGTCATGTACCACGACTACGAGCCTGCCCTGCTGGAACGGCTCCCCGCGGTCGAGGGTCAGCGCATTGCCGCTGCCACGAGTGTGATGTCGGGCCGGGTGTCGTTCGTGCTCGGGCTGGAAGGCCCCGCGGTGACCGTGGATACGGCGTGTTCGTCGTCGCTGGTGGCGTTGCATCTGGCGGCGCAGGCCCTGCGGCGGGGGGAATGCGATCTCGCGCTGGCGGGCGGTGCGACCGTGATGGCCCGGCCGGCGGTCTTCGTCGACTTCAGTCGTCAACGGGCGCTGGCCGCTGACGGCCGCTGTAAGTCGTTCGCCGCCACGGCGGACGGCACCGGCTGGTCGGAAGGCGTCGGTGTACTGCTGGTCGAGCGTTTGTCGGATGCGGTGGCCAATGGTCACCGGGTGCTGGCGGTGCTGCGCGGTTCGGCGGTCAATCAGGACGGTGCGTCGAACGGGTTGACGGCGCCGAATGGGCCTGCGCAGCAACGAGTCATCGGGGCGGCATTGGCCGATGCGGGATTGACCACCGCCGATGTGGATGCGGTCGAGGCGCACGGGACCGGTACCAAACTGGGTGACCCGATCGAAGCACATGCCCTGCTGGCCACCTACGGTCAGGATCGGCCCGCCGAGCGGCCGCTCCGGTTGGGGTCGTTGAAGTCGAACATCGGGCATGCGCAGGCGGCTGCGGGTGTGGCGGGTGTGATCAAGATGGTGTTGGCGATGCGGCATGAGTTGTTGCCGCGGACTTTGTATGTGGATGAGCCGTCGCCGTTTGTGGATTGGGAGTCGGGGTCTGTTTCGTTGTTGAGGGAGGCGGTGGGGTGGCCGCGTGGGGAGCGGCCTCGTCGGGTGGGTGTGTCGTCGTTCGGGATCAGTGGGACGAATGCGCATGTGGTGCTGGAGGAACCGGCCACCACGGACACCGCAGTCGATGGGAACAGCGAAACACCGTATCGCACTTCGGAATTCGTGTCAGCCGGCGGCGTCCTGTGGCCGATCTCCGCGAATACCGAACCAGCCCTGCGGACGCAGGCGCAACGTTTGCACACACACCTGGTGGACCGGCCGGAGTGGAGTCCCGCCGATATCGGCTTCTCGCTCGGGACTACGCGGGCATCGCTTCGGCATCGGGCCGTCGTACTCGGCGACGATCGTGAATCCCTGCTCGCGGCGCTGGCCGGACTGGCCGGGGCGGACACCGCCACCCGCATCGTGCGCGGCACACCGGTGGAAGGCGATCTCGCTTTCCTGTTCACCGGGCAGGGCGCGCAGCGACCCCGGATGGGTCGTGGGCTCGCCGCCCGGTTCCCGATCTTCGCGCAGGCGGTGGACGAGATCTGTGCCGCTTTCGGCGACCGGCTCGGCCGGCCGCTACGCGAGGTGCTCGACACCGAGGGGACGGAGCTGCTGGACCGCACGGTCTTCACGCAGGCGGGTCTGTTCACCGTCGAGGTTGCGCTCTATCGGCTGTTGCGGCACATCGGAATTCGGCCGAATCGCGTGGCCGGGCATTCGATCGGCGAGATCACCGCGGCCCATGTGGCCGGGGTCTTCTCCCTCGCGGATGCGGTCACCCTCGTCGCCGCGCGCGGCCGGCTCATGCAGGAACTGCCCGAGGGCGGTGCGATGATCGCCGTCGGGGCCACCGAGGCGGAGGTGGCCGAGCTGCTGGCCGGGCAACAGCGCCACGCCGGCATCGCGGCGGTGAACGGGCCACGGTCGCTGGTGATGTCCGGCGACGACGAGGTGGTGACCGGTATCGCGGAGCGGCTCGCCGCACGCGGTCACAGGACTCGCAGGCTGCGGGCCGGGCATGCCTTCCATTCTCCGCGCATGGCACCCATGCTGGACGAATTCGCCGCTGTGGCAAGCACTCTGACCTATCACACGCCCGGCATCCCGGTGGTGTCGAACGTGACCGGCGCGGCGGCGGGACCGGACATCTGCACACCCGGCTACTGGGTCCGGCACGTCCGCGAGGCGGTGCGCTTCGGGGCGAGTATCCGCCATCTGCACGAGCGCGGCGTCACCACCTATCTGGAGATCGGACCGGACGCGGTACTCACCGTCATGGGGCCAGAAAACCTCACCGGCGAGGAGGCCGGCACGTCCGAATTCGTTGCGGCACTGCGCAAGGACCTGCCGGAGGAGCTGTCGTTCCGGACCGCTGTGGCCCGGTTGCAGGTCCGTGGCTTCGAGCCGGACTGGACCGCCCTGTACACCGGGGCGCGCCGGGTCGAGCTGCCCACCTACGCCTTCGAGCACCAGCGGTACTGGCCGAGCACCACCGCCGGTGACGGCGCGAGCGGGCTGGGGCTCGAGGCCACCGGTCATCCGCTGCTCGCAGCCGTGGTTCGCCCGGCCGGCACCGACTCGGTGCTGCTGACCGGTCGGCTCGCGCTGGGTACGCACCCGTGGCTGAACGACCACCGGGTCTGGGATCAGGCCGTATTCCCCGGATCCGGCCTGATCGAACTGGCACTGGCCGCGGCCGATCGAGTGGGTGCGAACACCGTCGCGGAGCTGACCCTGACCACCGCGCTGCCGCTGTCCGAACACAGCGCGGTCGATGTCCAGGTCTTCGTCGCCGAAGCCGATGACGACGGTCAGCGGTCACTGACCGTGCACGCCCGGCCCGCACGCGAGGAGGCGACCGGCGATTGGACTGTGCTCGCCACCGGCACGGTCGCAAGCGATGTGGCGGTCAGCGATGTGGCCGCGGGCGGTGCGAACACGGCCGTCGACTTCCCGGCGCTGTGGCCTCCCGCGGATGCGCAGGCGGTCGACCTGACCGGCTGGTATGACGCGCTCGGTGCGAGCGGGCTGGAATACGGTCCCGCCTTCCAGGGGCTGCGCGCGGCCTGGCGCCGGGGCTCGGAGATCTTCGCCGAAGCCGGTCTCGCCGAGGAAGAGCGGCAGCAGGCGGACTCGTTCGGGCTGCATCCGATTCTGCTCGACGCGACATTGCACGCCCTCGGACTGGGTGCGCTGCCGGTCGCCGAGCAGGCTCAGGTGCCGTTCGCCTGGACGGGCGTGCGCCGCTGGTCGAGCGGGCCATCGGCGGTGCGAGTGCACATCAGGCCGGTCGGCGCGGCCGCGGTCGCGCTCACCGTGACCGATCCCGCCGGACGGCTGGTGGCGACCGTGGCCTCGCTGAGCGTGCGGCCGGTGACCGCCGATCAACTCGCTCCGGTCTCCGACTCACTGTTCGACATGCAATGGATACCCGTTGCGGCAGCACCGATCCCGCCGGCCGTCGCCTGGACCGTGGTCGGTGACGGCCTCGGACTGACCGAGCACTTGATCTCCGCCGGGCACACCGTCGACGCCTTCGCCGATCTCGAAGCCCTCGCCACCGCTCTCGCGGCGGGAGCGGCCATGCCGGAGGCGGTGCTGGTCCCGTTCGACGGCGATCCGGACAGCTCCGGGGATATGGCGGCCACTGTCCACACTGCATGCCATCGTGCCGCGGACCTGGCGCGACTCTGGCTGTCGGACAGCAGGTTCCGCTCCGCTCGCCTGGTCGTCGTCACGCGCGGGGCGGTCGTCGCGAGGCCCGGTGAGCACATCACCGACCTGGCGGCGGCGAGCGCGCGCGGGCTGCTGCTGTCCGCCCGTACCGAGAATCCGCACCGCTTCGCCCTGGTCGATCTCGACTCCGACCCGGCCTCGTACCGCGCCCTGCCCGGACTTCCGGCAACCGATGAGCCGCAATGCGCGCTCCGCACCGGAACCGTGCTCGGCGCGCGCCTGGCGAGGGCCGAAGCGGCGAGTGCGCAGCGGTCGAAAGCGACAGCACCGCAGCAGGAGTCGGCTACGCCACCGGCGGAAGCGGGTTCTCCGCGACCGGATTCTTCGCTGTCGCAGGTGGCAGCGGTCTCGCCGCATCCGGAATGGTCACGCCCGCAAGGGGAATGGCCCGCGGAGGGCACCGTGCTGATCACCGGTGCGACCGGTGCGCTGGGGCGGCTCATCGCTCGACACCTCGTGCGCGAATACGGTGTGCGGCAGCTGCTGCTGGTGAGCCGCCGCGGGGGACAGGCTGCCGGTATCGCGGAGCTGTACGCTGAATTATCCGGGCTCGGTGCCGAGATCGTGGTGGCAGCCTGCGATGTTGCGGACCGGGAAGCGCTGGCCCGGACGCTGAATGGAATTCCGGCCGCGCATCCGCTGACGGGAGTGATCCACGCGGCCGGAATCCTCGATGACGGCGTTACCGGTGTGCTCACCGCCGAGCGAATCGACGGCGTGCTGCGGCCCAAAGTGGATGCCGCATGGAATCTGCACGAGCTGACGCGGCATGCCCGGCTTGAGACATTCGTGCTGTTCTCCTCTGTGGCAGGAGTTTTCGGTACGGCGGGGCAGGGGAACTACGCGGCGGCCAACGCCTTCCTCGACGCGCTCGCGCGGCAGCGGCGGGCGGAGGGGCTGGCCGGTATCGCGCTCGGCTGGGGCGCCTGGGCCGAACGTGGCATGGCGGCGGAGCTGGGTACGGCGGAGCGCGCCCGCACCGCGCGGGCCGGGATAGGCGGCCTGAGCGACGTCGAGGGGCTGCGGTTGTTCGATATCGCCGTGCGACAGGATGTCGCGTACCTCGCGCCGATGCTGCTGGATCGCGCCTCGATCGTCGGCGAGACACCGCCGTTGCTGCGCGGCCTGATTCGCGCGCCTCGGGCGCGGCGACGCAACGCGGGAACCGGCGACCAGGACCTCCCGCAGCGGCTGGCTGGGCTGACGCCCGAGCGGCAGGAACAGGCGCTGCTGGATCTGATTCGCGCCGAAGCGGTTGCGGTACTGGACTATTCCGGATCCGGCCGACTGCCGGACGGACGGACGTTCACCGAGCTCGGCACGGATTCGCTCACCGCCCTCGAACTGCGCAATCGGCTCGCCGGGGCGACGGGGCTGCGGCTGGCGCCGACCGTTCTGTTCGACCATCCGACGCCGGCCGAACTCGCCCGCAAGCTGCGTGCGGATCTGTTCACAGCGGACCCGGAACCCGAGGACGAGGCGTTCGACGAGGACCGCTTCCGCCGGGAGTTCGCCGCTGTGCCGATCAGCAGGCTACGCGCCGCCGGGCTGCTGGAAGGGCTGCTCGCCGTGCTCGATTCGGGGCCCGGCGCCTCGGTAGTGGACGAGGACGTGATCGACGGGTTGGCAGTGGCGGACCTGATTTCTCTGGCGCGTGAGGGGGCTGAATCGTGAAGGATTCCGAGGCCGGGTCCGCCGAGTTGATCGGTGCTCTCCGGGATGCGGTGAAGGAGACTGTGCGGCTGCGCAAGCAGAATCGTGAGCTGGAAGCCGCGGCGCGGGAGCCGATCGCGATCGTGGGGATGGCATGCCGGTTGCCCGGTGGGGTGAGCTCGCCCGAGAGTTTGTGGGAGCTGGTGGCTTCCGGTGGTGACGGGATCTCGGGTTTTCCGGCCGATCGGGGCTGGGATCTGGAGAGTCTGTTCGATTCGGATCCAGATCGGGCGGGCCGGTCGTATGTGCGGGAGGGCGGGTTCCTGCACGAGGCGGCGGAATTCGACGCCGAGTTCTTCGGTATTTCGCCGCGTGAGGCGCTGGCGATGGATCCGCAGCAGCGACTGTTGCTCGAAACCGCTTGGGAGGCAGTGGAGTACGCGGGTATCGATCCGTCCTCGCTGCGGGGTTCGCGGACCGGCGTCTATGCCGGCGCCATGTTCTACGACCAGGGGCTCACGCTCCCCGGCGGCTTGTCGTCGATCGACGGGCAGCGGCTGGTAGGCAGTTCGGGGAGCGTCGTCTCGGGGCGACTGTCGTTCGTGCTCGGGCTGGAAGGCCCTGCGCTGACCCTGGATACGGCATGTTCGTCGTCGCTGGTGGCCTTGCATCTGGCGGCTCAGGCCCTGCGGCGGCGGGAGTGCGATCTCGCGCTGGCAGGCGGTGTCACCGTCATGTCCAGCCCCGCCGAGTTCATCGGCTTCAGCCGCCAGCGCGCCCTGGCACCCGACGCCCGCTGCAAGGCGTTCGCGGCGGCGGCGGACGGCACCATTTGGGGCGAGGGCACGGCCCTGTTGCTGGTCGAGCGTTTGTCGGATGCGGTGGCCAATGGTCACCGGGTGCTGGCGGTAATGCGTGGTTCGGCCGTGAACCAGGACGGGACCAGCAATGGGCTCACCGCGCCGAACGGGCCTGCACAGCAACGGGTCATCCGGGCGGCATTGGCCGATGCCGGATTGACCACCGCGGACGTCGACGCCGTCGAGGCGCACGGGACCGGTACCAAACTGGGTGACCCGATCGAAGCGCAGGCCTTGCTGGCGACGTACGGCCGGGCGCGCCCGGCCGAGCGGCCGCTCCGGTTGGGGTCGTTGAAGTCGAACATCGGGCATGCGCAGGCGGCTGCGGGTGTGGCGGGTGTGATCAAGATGGTGTTGGCGATGCGGCATGAGTTGTTGCCGCGGACTTTGTATGTGGATGAGCCGTCGCCGTTTGTGGATTGGGAGTCGGGGTCTGTTTCGTTGTTGAGGGAGGCGGTGGGGTGGCCGCGTGGGGAGCGGCCTCGTCGGGTGGGTGTGTCGTCGTTCGGGATCAGTGGGACGAATGCGCATGTGGTGCTGGAGGAACCGGCCACCGCCGTGCAGGCCGACCGGCCCGTCCCGGCTGCCGGGCCGGTGCCGCTGGTGGTCTCGGCCCGCACGCCACAGGCGCTGCGGGACCAGGCGCGGCTACTGCTGCCGCTGGCCTGCGACGACACAGTGAATCCGCACGACCTGGCACACGCCCTCGTCACCACCCGCACCGCCTTCGAGCACCGGGCGGTCGTCGTCGGCGGCCGGGCGGAGCTCTCGGAACTGTTCCCCGTGTTCGCCGCCGGGCAGATCGAACCGGGTATCGCGGTGGGGTCGGCAGCCGAGGCCGGACCCGTCGTTTTCGTGTTTCCGGGTCAGGGTTCGCAGTGGGTGGGGATGGCTCGGGAGTTGTTGGCGGAGTCGGCGGTGTTCGCGGCGCGGATGGGTGAGTGTGCGGTGGCGTTGTCGCCGTTTGTGGAGTGGTCGTTGGTTGATGTGTTGCGTTCGTCGGGTTCGTTGGTGCGGGTGGATGTGGTTCAGCCGGTGTTGTTTTCGGTGATGGTGTCGTTGGCTGCGGTGTGGCGGTCCTTCGGTGTGGTGCCTGCGGCGGTGGTGGGTCATTCGCAGGGGGAGATCGCCGCCGCGGTGGTGGCCGGTGGATTGTCCCTGGCCGATGGCGCGAAGGTTGTCGCCTTGCGGAGCCGGGCCATCGCGGCGCTGGCGGGCCGCGGGGGCATGGCCTCGATCGCCCGTTCGCCCGAGGACACCGCGCAGCTCCTCGCCCCCTGGCCCGGCCGGATTTCGGTGGCGGCGATGAACGGTCCCGGCGCGACCGTGGTGTCCGGGGACCCCGACGCGTTGATCGAACTCCTCGACCGCTGTGCCGCCGACGGGATCCGGGCGCGGCGCATCGATGTCGACTACGCCTCGCATTCGGCGCACGTCGAGGAGATCCGCACCGAGCTGCACACGGTGCTGGCCGGAATCCGCCCCGGCACCGGCGACATCCCCTTCTACTCAACGGTCGACAGCGACTGGATGGACACCGCCGAGCTGGACGCCGGCTACTGGTACCGCAATCTGCGGCAGACGGTCGCCTTCGCTCCGGCGGTGCAGGCGCTGATCGAGCTCGGCCACAACGCATTCCTGGAGATCAGCTCACATCCCGTGCTCGCCGCGAGTATCGAGGACAGTGCGACTGCCGTCGGGGCTTCGGTCGCCGCGCTGCACACCCTGCGCCGTGACGAGGGTGGCGCGCACCGCCTGCTGTGCGCCCTCGGCGAAGCCTGGGTGCGCGGCGTGCCCGTCGACTGGACCGTTGCGCTGGAGGGCATTGCGGCGCGCCCGGTCGCCCTGCCCACCTACCCGTTCCAGCGTCGCCGGTACTGGGCCGATCCGGAAATGCGCACCGCCACAGCGGAATCCGACGATCTCTGGCGCGAGCTGGAGAGCCGGTCGGTACCGGAACTGGCGCAGGCCCTGGACGTCGACGCCGAGGCGCTCGGGCGGGTCCTTCCCGCACTGTCGGCGTGGCGGGCGCGTCGGGGCTCGACATGGCGTTATCGCATTGTCTGGCAACCACTGTCACTGCCACCGGCCCCGCCTGCCGGGCCCTTGCTGCTGGTCGAGCCGGAAACCGGTGGCGGCGACGTCGCCGACGCGCTGATCGGCGCGGGGCTGGAACTGATTCGGCTCACCGTCCCCGGCCCCGGCCACGACCGAGCGGCGCTGGCCGCGCTCGTGCGCGACGCGGTCGCGGACCGGCCCGTCACCGGCGTGCTGTCACTGCTTGCCGACGAGTCGCGCGCCCATCCGGAGCATCCGGAACTGCCCGGCGGCCTGGCGCTGACTCTGGCCCTGGCACAGGGTTTGGGCGATGCCGGCGTCACCGCCCCGCTGTGGTGCGTCACCCGCGGCCTGGCCGTCCTGGATGCCGGTGAACTGCCCGGCGCCCCCGTGTACGGCGCGGTCGCGGGGCTCGGTCGCGTTCTCGCACTGGAACATCCGGACCGCTGGGGCGGCCTCATCGATCTGCCGCCGCAGTGCGACGCGCGACTCGCGGTCCGGCTGCGCACCGTCCTGGCCACCGTGCGCGACGAAGACCAGGTCGCGGTGCGCGCCACCGGCGTGTACGGGCGCCGCCTGCGACCGGTCGCGGAAGGTCCGGGCGACCAGGAGCAGTGGCCGGGCACGGGCACCGTGCTCATCACCGGTGGCACGGGCGGACTCGGGGCCCGGGTGGCCCGGCGGCTCGCCGCGATCGGGGTGCAGCATCTGCTGCTGCTCAGCCGGCGCGGGCCGGAAGCTCCTGGCGTGGAACATCTTCGGGCCGAGCTCAGCGCCGCGGGCGCCGCCGTCACCATCGGCGCGTGCGATGTCACCGACCGGGAGCAGCTCGCGGCCGCCCTGGCCGCGATACCCGCGGAGCTGCCACTGACCGCGGTGGTCCACGCGGCCGGAATCCTCGACGACGGTATGGCCGACACCATGACCGCGGCCCGGCTCGACAGCCAGCTCCGGATCAAGCTCACCGCCGCCACCCATCTGCACGAGCTCACTGCCGGGCACGACCTGACGGCATTCGTCCTGTTCTCCTCACTCATGGGCACGGTCGGCGGTCTCGGCCAGGCGAATTACGCCGCCGCCAACGCCGCCCTGGACGCGTTCGCCGCCACCCGCCGCGCCGCGGGCCTGCCGACCACCTGCCTCGCGTGGGGCATGTGGGCCGGTGACGGCATGGTGGACCGGCGCGATGCCGACCGCCTCGACAGCCTCGGCGTCCGCGCCATGGACCCGCACGCCGCACTGGCAGCGCTCGGCCGAATCCTGGCCGGTGACAGTGCCGAAGCGATTGTCGCGGATGTGGATTGGTCGCGTTTCGCCACGGCGGGCCGGACCCGTGGCCCGGCACTGTTCGGGCAGCTGCCCGGCGTCGCGGCGACACCCACCGAGACCACCGATTCACCGCGCGCGCGGCTCGCCGCGCTGCCGGCCGCGGAACGGACCCGCCGGCTCGCCGCGCTGATCGGTGAACTCGCCGCCCAGGTGCTCGGACATGACACCCCGGATGCCCTCGATACGCGAAAAGCTTTCGCGGAGCTCGGTTTCGACTCGCTCAGCGCGGTCGACATGCGCAATCGGCTCGCCCGGGCCACCGGATTGCGACTGCCCACCACGATTCTGTTCGACCACGCCACACCGCAGGCGCTCGCCGCGCATCTGGCCACCGAACTCGGCGAACCCGATACCGCGCCGCCGGCGGTCACCGCGGTCACCACTGCCGCAGACGAGCCGATCGCCATCGTGGGTATCGGCTGCCGATTCCCCGGCGGGGCACACGGACCCGACGCCTTCTGGCAGCTCCTCGCCGAAGGCCGCGACATCATGGCCGACTGGCCCGACGACCGCGGCTGGGACAGCGGGCGGCTCTACGATCCCCGTCGTGAGCGGCCGGGCACCACCTACAGCCGGGTCGGCGGGTTTCTGCCCGACGCCGCCGGTTTCGATGCGGCGTTCTTCGGCATCGCCCCGCGCGAGGCGCTGGCCATGGACCCACAGCAGCGCATTCTGCTCGAAACCTGCTGGGAGGCCATCGAAAACGCGGGCATCGAACCGGGTTCACTGCGCGGGGAGAATATCGGCGTCTTCATCGGCACCAATGGCGGGGACTATTCGGCCCGGATCGCCGAATCGGCGGACGATACCGAAGGACACTTCCTGACCGGCAACACCGCCAGCGTGCTGTCGGGCCGCCTGTCCTACACCTTCGGACTCGAAGGGCCCGCGCTCACCGTCGACACCGCCTGCTCCGCCTCGCTGGTGGCGCTGCATCTCGCCGTGCAGGCCCTGCGCCGCGGCGAGTGCGAGCGGGCATTGACCGGCGGCGTCACGATCATGAGCACGCCCACGCTGTTCCTGGAATTCAGCAGGCAGGGCGCCCTCGCCCGCGACGGGCGCTGCAAGGCGTTCTCCGCCGACGCCGACGGCACCGCATGGTCGGAAGGGGCCGGCGTCCTGATGCTCGAACGGCTGTCCGACGCGCGGCGGCACGGCCACCGGGTGCTGGCCCTCGTCACCGGCACGGCGATCAACCAGGACGGCGCCAGCAACGGCCTCACCGCCCCGAACGGTCTCGCCCAGCAGCGTGTGATCCGCGCGGCCCTCGCCGACGCCGGCGTCTCGGCCGCCGAGGTCGGCGCGGTCGAGGCCCACGGCACCGGCACCAATTTGGGCGATCCGATCGAAGCCCAAGCGCTGCAAGCCGTCTACGGCGACCGGCACCACGAATCCCGGCCGCTGTGGCTCGGATCGGTCAAATCCAATATCGGCCACACCCAGGCCGCCGCCGGCGTCGCTGGCGTGATCAAGATGGTGCTCGCGCTGCGGCACGCCGAACTCCCGCCGACGCTGCACGCACAGGTGCCCAGCCCGCACATCGACTGGGACACTTCAGGTCTGCGGTTGCTGACCGAGCCGACTTCATGGTCGCGACCGGATGGTCCACGACGCGCCGGTGTCTCGGCCTTCGGCATCAGCGGAACGAACGCACACGTGATCCTCCAGGAAGCAGCAGCGGGCGGCGACGGATCGGAAGCCGGTGACTTGGGCATAGCGCCTTCCCAGGCCCGCGAAATGCCGGGAAACGAGAACTGGGAAAGGGCAGGGGTCGCGGACCGGGATACGGCGGCAGCCCAGGATCCCGACAGGCCGACGGCCCAGGGCGAGGTTCCGGGCGACTCGGTCGTGACACCCTTGCTGTTGTCCGGGGCCACTCCGGAGGCCTTGCGTGCCTTGGCATCCCGCATCGGCGAGCATATCGCCGCCCACCCGGACGTTGCTGCGGCGGACATCGTGCACACCCTGGCCACCACTCGTGCGGGACTGCGCTACCGGGCGGCGATCCTGCCGCAGGGCGACCGGGCCGTGCGGCAGGCGCTCACCGGCTTCGGCGACGGCACTGCCCGCGGTGATGTGATCACCGGTATCGCACCGGGAAACAGGCGGTTGGCGTTCCTGTTCCCCGGGCAGGGCAGCCAATTCGCCGCGGCGGGCGCGGAGCTGTATCGCGCCGAGCCCGCGTTCGCCGCGGTACTCGACGAGGTGCTGACTCAGTTCGCGCCGCACCTCGACCGCTCCCTGCGGGAAATCATGTTCGCCGCCGAGGGTACCGAGGCGGCCGGCCTGCTGGATCGGACCCGGTACACCCAGCCCGCGCTCTTCGCTGTCTCCGTGGCGCTCTCGCGCCTGCTGGAGCAGCGGGGAGTCCGCCCGGACGTGCTACTCGGGCACTCCGTCGGCGAACTCGCCGCCGCCCATATCGCGAGCGTGCTGACCCTGTCTGACGCGTGCGCCCTGGTCGCCGCGCGCGGACGACTCATGGACGAGCTGCCCGAGGGCGGCACGATGGTGGCGGTCGAAGCGACCGAGGACGAGGTCCGCGCACTGCTCACCGAGGTCGCGGGCGGCGCCGTTGCCATCGCGGCCGTCAACGGTCCGGAATCCCTTGTGCTAAGCGGTGACAGCGAGGCCGTCGAGGTCGTTGCCGACCGGCTGCGCACGCTGGGACGCCGCACCAGGCGGCTCGCGGTCAGCCACGCATTCCACTCCACCCGAATGGAACCCGTGCTCGCGGAGTTCCGGCGGATCGCGGAATCGGTCGGCTACGCGCCTCCGCAGCTGACGGTGATCTCCAATCTGACCGGTGCGCCCGCCGCGGCCGACGAGCTGTGCACCCCCGAATACTGGGTCCGGCACATTCGCGGCACGGTGCGCTTCCGCGACGGTATCGACGCCCTGGTCGCCGAGGGGGCGACCACCTTCCTCGAGGTCGGCCCCGGCGGCGTGCTCGCCGCGCTGCTGGCCGAAGGCCTGCCCGTGAATCCCGCTGGTGCGGTACTGCCCCTGCTTCCCAAGGGGCGCAGCGAGTCCCGAGCGGTCGCCGCCGCGCTCGCCGGGCTGTACGTGCGCGGTGTCCCGGTAATCTGGCCCACGGTGGGCAAGCAGATCGACCTGCCCACTTATCCGTTCGAGCACCGGCGGTTCTGGCCCGAGAACGCCGCTCCGGCCGCCGACGCCGACTGGAATCTGTTGCGGGACAATGACGCACCGGCCCTCGCGGCGCTGTTGGGCATCACTGTCGACACTCCGCTCGCCGAGGCGCTGCCCGCGCTGACCGCGTGGCGCGCACGCACCGAGCGGGAATCCCTGGCCGCCGACCTGCGCTACCGCATCTCCTGGCAGTCGCTGACCGCTCCGAGCGGCCCCCGCCTGTCCGGACGTTGGCTCCTGGTGGTCCCGGAGGTCGAGAACGCCACAGCCGCAAGGGCATCGGCGGAGAATGCCCAGGCAGTACGGGAAGCCGGTCGCGTCGCCGCGGAGACCGGACCGGCGGTTGTGGAGGTCGCGCCGACGGCAGCAGAGACCGTGCCTGCGGTCGCGGGGACCGAGCCGGCGGCGCAGTCCGCGTCGGAGGTGGTGGAGCGGGTGCGGGCGGTGACGGAGACGTTCGCCGCGTACGGCGCCGAGGTGGCCGTCGTCACGGTCGGCGCGGGGACGACCCGTGCGGAACTGTCGCAGCGGCTGCGGGATTCGGCTCCGGCGGGGGTGCTGTCAATGCTCGCGCTGGGTGCGGATCCGCTCGGAAATACGCTCCGGCTGGTGCAGGCCGCAGGCGACAGCGACGCCGATCTCAGACTGTGGTGCCTCACCTGCGGTGCGGCGCAGGACGCGGCGCCACTGCCGGAGCAGGAACAGATCTGGGGCTTCGGACGTGTTGCCGCGCTGGAGCATCCCCGCGTGTGGGGCGGACTGATCGACCTGCCGGAGGTCCTGGACGACACCGCCGGGCGGCTGCTCGCGGCGGTGATCGGCGGCGGGCTGGGGGAGGAGGATCAGGTCGCGATCCGGCCGTCCGGGCTGTACGGCCGCCGTCTCGTCCGGGCGGTCCCGGACTCGACAGCGGATCGGCCGCACTGGAAACCGTCCGGCACCATCGTGATCACCGGTGGCACCGGCGGGATCGGCGCCGAGGTCGCTCGCAATCTGGCCGCCGACGGCGCCGGGCATCTGGTCCTGGTAAGTCGCCGCGGCCCCGCTGCCCCGGGCGCTGCGGCGCTCGGGGCCGAGCTGGAACGCACGGGTGCCCGCGTCAGCCTGGAAGCCTGCGATATCGCTGATCGCACGGCCGTCGCCGGGCTGCTGGAGCGGCTACGCGCAGCGGGTGATTCGCCGCGCGCCGTATTCCACGCCGCGGGCGAGGTGTCCGTTCGCCCGATCGGGGAGCGCACCGCTGCGGATCTGGCCGGCGAGCTGGCTGCCAAGGTGGACGGTGCGTCGCACCTCGACGCACTGCTCGACCTGCCGTCGCTGGAAGCTTTTGTTCTCTTCTCCTCGATCGCCGGAACCTGGGGCAGTGGTGGGCAGAGCGGTTACGCGGCCGCCAATGCACACCTGGACGCGCTCGCCGCGTGCCGGCGCGCTCGCGGACTGGCCGCCACCTCGGTGGCCTGGGGACCGTGGGCCGGTACCGGAATGGCACGGGGTGAAACGAGTGCAATCCTGCTGCGGCACGGGCTGATCGGACTGGAACCGGCGGTGGCCGTCGCGGCCCTGCGGCAGGCTGTCGACCAGGGTGATACGCACGTGGTCGTGGCCGCGGTGGACTGGGAGCGGTTCACGCCCACCTTCACCTCCGGCCGGCCCAGCCCACTGCTGCACGGCATTGCGGAGGCCACCCAGGCCGGCACCGGCGAGCACACCACGAGCGATACCGCCGGCGGGTGGCGGCATCGGCTCACCGGCCTGGCCGAACCCGAGCAGCAGCAGCTGGTGCGGGAATTGGTCAGCACCGAGGTCGCCGCGGGGCTCGGTCACGCTGCCGGGCACACGTTCGATCCCGAAAGGCCGCTGCGTGAGCTCGGTTTCGACTCCCTGACCACGGTCGAGGTGCGCAACCGGCTGGCCGCCGTCACCGGGCTGACCCTGCCCGCGTCGCTGCTGTTCGACCACCCGACCATCGCCGCACTGAGTGCCTGTCTGCACGACCTGCTGACCGGATCTGCGGCAGTCACGCCCGCACCGGTCGCCGGAACCGCCGCCGATCCGGCCGAACCGCTCGCCGTGGTCGCCATGGCGTGCCGTTTCCCCGGCGGCGTGCGGTCGCCGGAAGAACTGTGGGAACTCGTCACCGGCGAGGTCGACGCCTTCTCACCGATGCCCGCCGACCGCGGCTGGGACCTGGGCGCGCTCTACCACCCGGATCCGGACAATCTCGGGACCAGCTATGCGACCGGCGGTGGATTCCTCACCGGCGCAGGCGATTTCGATGCCGCGTTCTTCGGTATCTCACCACGGGAGGCGCTGGCCATGGACCCCCAGCAGCGACTGCTGCTGGAGACCGCGTGGGAGGCGATGGAACGCGCCGGACTGGACCCGCTGCGGCTCACGGACCGCACCGGTGGTGTTTTCGTGGGCGTCGCCGGGCAGGGTTACGGCTCCGGGCCCGTCTCGGCCGACGTCGAAGGGCATCTGCTCGCGGGCACCGTGACGAGCGTGGCTTCGGGGCGCATCGCCTACCAGTTCGGCCTGGAAGGACCGGCCGTCACCCTGGACACGGCCTGCTCTTCCGGACTGGTCGCTCTGCATCTCGCCGGGCAGGCGTTGCGATCCGGTGACTGCTCCTTCGCCCTCGTCGGCGGCGCGGCCGTCATGGCGGTCCCGGACGTCTTCGTCGAATTCAGCAGGCAGCGCGGGCTTTCCGCGGACGGCCGCTGCCGTTCCTTCGCCGACGCGGCCGACGGCACCGGCTGGGGCGAGGGTGCCGGCATGCTGCTGGTCGAGCGGCTCTCCGACGCGCAGCGGCAGGGCCACCCCGTACTCGCGGTGATCCGCGGCAGCGCCGTCAATCAGGACGGCACCTCCAACGGCCTCACCGCGCCGAACGGCCTTGCCCAGCAACGAGTGATCCGCCAGGCGCTCGCCAGTGCCGGTCTCGACGCCGCGGATATCGACCTCGTCGAGGCGCACGGCACCGGCACCGTGCTCGGCGATGTGGTCGAGGCGCAGGCGCTGCTGGCCACCTACGGCGCCGACCGCCGCGGGCGCGGGCCACTGCGACTGGGTTCACTGAAATCCAATATCGGCCACACCCAGGCCGCCGCCGGAATCGCGGGCATCATCAAGACAGTCCAGGCACTACGGCACGGCCTGCTACCGCGCACACTGCATATCGACGAACCCACCTCCCGCGTCGACTGGACCATCGGCGAGATCGAACTGCTGACCGAGACTCAGCCCTGGGAAACCGGAGACCGCCCCCGCCGCGCCGGCATCTCGGCCTTCGGTATGAGCGGCACCAATGCCCACGTCGTGCTCGAGGAGGCAGTGCCCGGCGGGCGGCCTCCCGCGGCGCTCGGGGCGACTATCGGTCCGGTGCCCTGGATACTCTCCGCGCGTACTCAGGCGGCGCTGCGCGGGCAGGCCCTCCGATTGCGGGATCACCTGATCGTCCATGCGGAGCTCGAAATCGACGAGGTGGCAGGGGCATTGGCTGCGCGGTCGGACTTCCCGGTGCGTGCCGTCGTGGTGGGCGCGGATCGGGAGACACTGCTGCGGTCGCTGACCGATCTCGCCGAAGACCCGGCCGCCCCCGGAATCGTTCGGGGCGAGGCCGCGGCGGGGCGCACGGTATTCGTGTTCCCGGGGCAGGGCGCGCAGTGGCCGGGAATGGCCGCCGAACTGCTGGACACCGCACCGGAATTCATCGCTTCGATCGCCGAATGTGAAGCCGCACTGGCGCCTTGGACCGACTGGTCGCTGACCGATGTGCTGCGTGCGAAGCCCGGCGCGGCATCGCTCGAACGGGTCGATGTGGTGCAGCCCGCGCTGTTCGCGGTGATGATGGCGCTCGCCGCCCAATGGCGTGCCGCCGGTGTGCATCCCGATGCCGTGATCGGCCACAGTCAAGGTGAGATCGCAGCCGCCTGCGTCGCGGGTGCGCTGTCGCTCGCCGACGCGGCCAAGGTGGTGGCACTGCGCAGCCGGTCGCTGCGCGGTCTGTCGGGCGCGGGCGGCATGGTGTCCCTGGCGGTGGGACGCCGGCGCGCCGAAGAGCTGATCGCCCCGTACGGGGACGGTATCTGCGTTGCCGCCGTCAACGGCCCGGGTGCGGTGGTCGTCGCGGGCACACCCGCGGCGCTGGCCGAGTTGGTGAGCGATTGCGCGGGCCGCGGCGTCCGCGCCCGCCCCATTCCGGTGGACTATGCCGCGCACTCCACTCAGGTGGAGCGGCTCCGGGATGAACTGCTGTCTCTGCTCGCCGACGTACGGCCGCGCGACGGGGAGATCCCGCTCTACTCCACGGTCACCGGCGAACGGATCGGCGGGGCGTCGCTCGATGCCGGCTACTGGTACAGCAACCTGCGCGAGACCGTCGAATTCGACCGTGGCACAGCAAGTCTGCTTGACGCCGGCATTACGCGGTTCCTCGAGATGAGCCCGCATCCCGTCCTGACCGCCGCGATCGAGGGCGCCGCGGAGGAGGCCGGCCGCACCATCGCCGCCATCGGCTCGCTGCGCCGCGACGACGGCGGCAGGCAACGCCTGCTGACCTCGCTGGGTGAGGCCTGGTGCTCCGGCGCGGCGGTGTCGTGGCGCCGGGTGGCCGCACCAGGCGGCGAGGCTGCCCAGTCCGACGCCGCGCACCGCGGCCGCGTCGTCACCCTGCCCACGTATGCCTTTCAGCGCCAAAGCTTCTGGCTACCGGCACCGGGTCGCCACGCTCCCGCGGCGGGCAGCGTCCCCGCGGCCGAAGCCGGACGGGAGCTGACCTACCGCATCGGCTGGCAACCCGTCTCCGAGCCGCCCCCGGCGCGGCTGTCCGGCGACTGGCTGCTGCTCGTACCGGGCGACCGACAGGGGCACCGGGCCGTCGAGGTCTGCGCGCGGGCGCTGCGGCACGGTGGCGCGCGACCTGTGAACGTCACCGTGCCTCCCGGCGCATCCGCCGACGATGCGCTGGCCGATCCCGCACTGCCCGGACAACCGGCGGGCATCCTCTCGCTGCTCGGACTCGACGAGGATCCGGCTCCGGACCACGGCGCCACGCCCGCCGGACTGATCGCGACCGTGCAACTGCTGCGGGCACTCGACGCGCGCGAGATCACCGCGCCGCTGTGGTCTGTGACGACCGGTGCGGTCGCCGTCGGCGACGAGGCGCTCGAGCATGCGGATCAGGCGGGCCTGTGGGGACTTGGCCAGGTGCTACTGCTTGAACAGGAGACCCGCCTCGGAGGTCTGCTCGACCTGCCCGCCACGGACCTGGATGCACTCGTCGCGGACGACGACGTGCTCGCCGGCCGCGTGGCCGCAGTGCTGACCGGCGGACACGGGGAGGATCAGATCGCGCTGCGGGCCACCGGCACGTACGGAAGGCGCTTGCAGCGCACCGATATTCACGATGGTCCGGTGCTCCGCGACTGGTCGCCCACCGGCGGCACGGCGCTGATCACGGCGGGTATGAGCGAGCTGACGGCCGAGCTGTCGCGGTGGCTTGCCACCCGGGGCGCCACGCATGTGGTGATCGCCGGAGGCCGCCGCAGTGGCGAGCCCGCCTCGCACCCGCTCGCCAACGGCGACGCCGCAGCGAACTCGCTCGGGAACGGTCGTGCCGCCGTGGCCACCGCGGGCAATGACAAGACCGGCACCGGCACCCTCGGTGACGGTGCGGCCGCCGCAGACCCGCTGGGCAATGGCGAGATCGCCGTGGCCCTGGCCGGCCACCGCCGAGGCGCGCTCCGCGAAGAAGAGACGCTTCGCGAAGATCTGGCCGACCTCGGCGCCGATCTGACCGTAATCGACTGCACCGCAACCGATCCGGAGTTGGCGGCAGAGCTGGCAGACCTGCCGCCCCTCCGCATCGTTGTGCACTCCGCTGTGCCGGAGCAGCCGGGTGCCACCGTCTCGATTCTCACCGCGCGCGAGCTCGGCGATACCGTGCACGCGGCGCTGGCGGCAATGCGAAATCTGGAGGCGCTCAGCGCATCCGGAGACGCGACCCTCGTCGTACTCACCGCGCCGAGCGGAACCTGGGGTGCGGCCAGGCACGGCGCGGCCACCGCCGCCTGTGCGGCGATCCAGGCACGGCTGCGACAGCGCCGCGACCGCGGCGCGCACACGTTGGCGGTTGCCGTCGGCGGACAGGACAGCCGGTCGGTCGCGACCGACCGCCCGCTACCGGCCGGGACCGTCACCGCACTCCTGCAGCGACTGCTCGACCACGACGAGGCCGACGGCTTCCTGGCCGATATCGATGTGGACCGGATCATCGCCTCGGTGCCGAATCGCCGTGCGCTCGGCCTGATTCGCGACCTGCCCGAGATCGCGCAGGCACTGCGCGGGCAGCCGGAGAGCGATACCGCGCCCACTGCGCTCGCTGGACGGCTCGAGCCCCTCGGCGAACCGGCCCGTCGCCGCATGCTGCTCGATATCGTCACCGGTCACGCGGCGACCGTGCTCGGCCACAGCGACCGCTCGGCGGTCCGGTCCGAACAGGCCTTCGCCGACACCGGCTTCGACTCCATGCTCGCCGTCCAGTTCCGCAATCAATTGCGTGCCGCCACCGGGGTTCAGCTACCCGCCACCGTGGTCTTCGATCATCCGACGCCGAGCGCGCTGGTCGAGGTGCTCTACGCCGAACTGTGCTCCGACACCGCCGCGGGCGCGCGGGCGCTGACCGAACTCGAGCGCCTGGAGTCGGCACTCGCGGGCCTCGCCCCCGGCGTACCGGGCGGGCAGGAGATCGGAGTGCGCCTGCAGCAGCTCGTGCGCCGCTGGACCGAGCCCGAGGCCCCGGCCCCGGAGCGGGACGTACTCGGCGCCGCCACCGCGGACGAGCTCTTCGACCTTCTCGACAACAACTACGGACTGGACTGAGGGCGGATATATGCCGGACAACCAGAGATTCCCCGAATACTCGAGGCCCCCTGTCGCCGGTCCGGTGTGCGCGTGCACACGCGGCGATATCGAGATGATAACCCGGCGGATTACGGTCGGTTCATCCGTATTTCCCTTCTCCGACAGCGAGTTTCGCCGAGAGGAACGTCGATGCGCATAGCCCTGTCGACCATCGGATCGCGTGGTGACGTGCAGCCGCTGGTGCTGCTCGGCAGCGCCCTGCGCGCACGCGGTCATGATGTATGGCTCGCTACCACACCGGAATTCGAGGACCTGGCGCGCAGCGCGGGGCTGGAGTTCCGGCAGCTCGGAAATATCGGCGCCGGCTACGTCGACGAGATCATGTCGCACCCGAAGGTGCAGCAGGCGCTGCGCCGCGGCCCGTCGATCTATCGCATGGCGATGGCCGCGCCCCGGCCGAGCGCCGCCGAGCAGCTGGCGCTCACCGAGGCGATGGTGGCGTCGGTGGAGGGCGCGGATCTGATCATCAACTCCAATCTGACCAGAATCGGTGCGCTGGTCCGGCCCGGGGTGCCGTGGTGCTCGATCTCGGCCTGGCCGATCACCGAAACCGCGGCCTGGCCCGCGCTCGGTGCACCCGACCTGCCGCTCGGCGGTGCGTACAACCGGTTCACCCATCGGGCCATGGGCGCACTGGAGTGGCTGGTGTACCGCGCCAGCGTGAACCAGGCACGACGTGCCGCGGGCCTGCCCCGGGCCGGTTTCCGGTCGCCGTTCCGCGACGACGGGCGCACGCGGCCGATTCTCTACCAGTTCAGTCCGCAGGTGATCGCACCGCCGCCGGACTGGCCGGCGCAGTGCCACGTCACCGGCTACTGGTCCGACGACACCCATTGGGAACAGTCGCCGGAACTGACCGCCTTCGTGGAGCGCGGCGCGCCGCCGCTCGTCGCCGCCTACGGCAGTTCGTGGCTGCCCTGCGGTACGGATCTGCTGCGCGCGACCCTGGACGCGGTCGCGGTGACCGGCCACCGGATGGTGATCATCGGTGGCCCGGAGTTCGAGATTCCGGACGGCATGGACGTGTTCCGCAGTGAGACAGCGGATTTCACCTGGCTGCTGCCGAGAGCCGCGGCGGTGTTGCACCACGGCGGCCAGGGCACCACCGCGGCGGCGGTGGGCGCGGGCGTCCCGCAGGTCGTCGTACCCTGCTACGCCGACCAGCCGCTGTGGGCGCGCCGGATACACGCCCTCGGCGTCGCCCCGGCGCCGGTGCCGTACGCCGGGCTGACCGGTGAGCGGCTGGCGGCCGGGGTGCGCATCGCCACCACCGATACCGAAATCTCCGCGCGCGCAGTGAAATTGGCCGACGCCGTGCGCGGTGAGCGAGGCGTGGAGGCGGCCGCCGATGTCGTCGAGGCCTACGCCGCGAGCGTGTGCCGATGACCGGACCGCTCCACCGCCAGGACCGCGGTCAGCCGATTCGGCTGGCCCGGTCGGCGGTGGCCACCGCGGGCGCGGTCGACTCGGCGGCGCAGTTCCACCGCTGGTTCGCCGCGCGGGCCGCCGCCGATCCCACCGTCGTCACCCGAATCGACTTCTCCGACCTGATCAATTGGCGCTTCCACCCGGAGACCGGCAACCTCGTGCACGAGAGCGGCAAGTTCTTCGCCGTCGAGGGTCTGCGGGTGAACACCAGCTTCGGCCCGGTGCCGCACTGGTCCCAGCCGATCATCGATCAGCCAGAGACCGGCGTGCTCGGCATTCTCGTCAAGCAATTCGACGGTGTCCTGCACGGCCTGATGCAGGCGAAGATGGAGCCGGGCAACCACAACACGCTGCAGCTCTCGCCGACGGTGCAGGCCACCATCAGCAACTACACGGCGGTGCACCACGGGCGGCCCGTGCCCTACCTCGAATACTTCTCCGGCGCACGGCCGGACGTGGTGCTGGCCGACGTGTTGCAGTCCGAGCAGGGGGCCTGGTTCTACTGCAAGCGCAACCGCAACATGGTGGTCGAGGCCACCGGGCCGGTCCCGGTGCGCGACGGCTTCCGCTGGCTGTCTCTCGGCCAGCTCTACTCGCTGCTGGCCTACGACGACCTGCTGAACATGAACACCCGCACGGTGCTGTCCTGCCTGCCGTTCTCCGGCGGGCGACTCGTCGAGGAGCTGCC
The DNA here is from genome assembly GCF_035958815.1 of Nocardia sp. NBC_01327. Taxonomy (NCBI): domain Bacteria; kingdom Bacillati; phylum Actinomycetota; class Actinomycetes; order Mycobacteriales; family Nocardiaceae; genus Nocardia; species Nocardia sp. NBC_01327. Next base: position 4,900,236 of record NZ_CP108383.1, read on the forward strand.
CAGCGTGCAGGGGAGTTTCCGTGCGGCCCTGGTGCGTTCGCTCGATACCGAGCAGGGTGCGCTGCACACCAGCGCGGAAATTCTCAGCTGGGTGACCGGCCTGCGGGCGCGCCGGGAAGTCGTGGCGACCCGGATCACCCTGCCGCAGGTACGGGACTGGACTCGCCGAGCCGACCGGATCGAGCACGATTCCGGCGCGTTCTTCGACATCAGGGCGGTCGCGGTCGACGGCGGCAACCGTGAGGTGAACAGCTGGACCCAGCCCATGATCGCCCCGCACGGACTCGGCGTCATCGCGTTCCTGGCCGCCCGGATGCGCGGCGTCCTGCATGTACTGGTCAATGCCAGATCGGAGCCGGGCTTCCTGGACTTCGTGGAGCTGGCGCCCACCGTGCAGTGCACCCCGGACACCTACGATCAGCTGCCGGCGCTGACCCGGCCACCGTTCCTGGACGACGTGCTCGGCGCGCCGCCGGATCGGATCCGGTTCGACACCATCCTGTCCGAGGAAGGCGGCCGGTTCTTCCACGCCCGCAACCGCTACCTGGTGATCGAGGTCGACCCGCTGCCCGAACCGGACAGCGGACCGTCGCGATACCGCTGGATGACCGTCGCCCAGTTGGTCGGGCTGACGCGGTACAGCCACTACGTCAATGTGCAGGCCCGCAGTCTGATCGCCTGCCTGCACAGCCTGATCGCCGCGGAGGACGATCGCGTCGAGACGAGGTCGAGCCGGTGAGCGCAGCAGACTCGGCGACAGCACCCGTGCGCATCGGCGTACTGGGCGCGGCCTCGGTGGCGTGGCGGCGAATGCTGCCCGCCCTGGCCGCGGCCGCGGGTGTCGAGATCACGGCGCTGGCCAGCCGGGAGTTGGCCAGGGCAACCCGATTCACCGACCGGTTCGGCGGCGTTCCGGTGCGCGGATACGCCGAATTGCTGGCACGCCCGGACGTGGACGCGGTCTACTTGGCCCTGCCCAACGGCCTGCATCACCGGTGGGCAGCGGCCGCACTGCGGGCGGGCAAACACGTACTCGGCGAGAAACCGCTGACCACCGAGGCGGCCGCGACCGCCGATCTGCTCCGGCTGGCCGGACAGCGCAATCTGGTACTTCGCGAAAACTTCACGCCCGCACACCATCCCATGCATGGCGTCGTACGTGATCTGCTCGCAGCCGGCCGGCTCGGCGCGCTGCGGCACCTCACCGGCTCGTTCTGCTTCCCCCCGCTGCCCGGCGGCGATGTGCGCTACCGGGCGGACCTGGGCGGGGGCGCCCTGCTCGATGCCGGGGTATACCCGCTGCGCCTGGCCCAATTGCTGCTCGGTGACGAGGACCGGCTGGAAGTGAGCGGCGCCGTGCTGCGGATCGATCCGGCCTCCGGCGTCGACGTGTCCGGCAGTGCCCTGCTCGCCACCCGCAGCGGCGTGATCGTGACCGCCGAATTCGGTTTCGAACACAGTTATGCCTCGCGCTATCAGCTGTGGGGCGCGGCCGCACGGCTCGCGGTAGACCGTGCGTTCACGCCACCGCCCGAACACCGTCCGGTACTGCGCATCGATGAGCAGGACCACACCGAGGAGCTGGTGCTGGCCGCGGCCGATCAATACGCTTGCACGGCAACGGCATTCGCCGTAGCGGTCCGCGCCGCCCGGTCCGGTGCGCCCGCCACGGCGCCGGATGCGGCGGCCACGCTGCGCACCGCCGAACTGGTGGACGAGATCCGCGCGACCGCGCGCCGGATCACGGTGCCCGGAAGCGGCTGACGGCCTGCGCTTTCCACCGAATCCGACAACGACAACGGCATGGCCTGAGGACGGATACGAAGATGCCGAACGACGAGAAACTCCTGGAATACCTGCGGCGCGCCACCGCCGACCTGGGTGAGGTGCGACGCAGGCTGCGGGAGACGGAGGATGCCCGGCACGAGCCGATCGCGATCGTCGGGATGGGCTGCCGGTATCCGGGCGGCGCGAATTCGCCCGAACAGCTGTGGGATCTGGTCACCGCCGGCACGGACGCCATCACCGAATGGCCGCGCGACCGCGGCTGGGACGTGGACGGACTCTACGATCCGGACCCGGACAACCCCGGTACCTCCTACACCCGCAACGGCGGATTCCTGTACGACGCAGGCGAATTCGATCCGGGATTCTTCGGCATCTCACCGCGCGAGGCACTGGCCATGGACCCGCAGCAGCGGCTGCTGCTGGAGGTGGCCTGGGAAACCCTGGAACGCGCCGATATCGTGCCCGCCACCCTGCGCAACAGCGCCACCGGTGTCTTCATCGGCGCCATGGTCAACGCTTACGGCGCCGGCTGCGCCACCGTCCCGGAGGTCGAGGGCCTGCTGCACACCGGGACCACCGGCAGCGTCGTTTCCGGTCGGTTGTCGTATGTGCTCGGCTTGACCGGACCGTCCTTCACCGTCGATACGGCCTGCTCGTCCTCGCTGGTCGCACTGCACCTGGCCGTGCGTTCGCTGCGTTCGGGGGAGTGCACGATGGCGCTGGCCGGCGGTGTGACCGTCGGCGCCGAACTCGGCGCCTTCGTCTCGTTCAGCCGCCAGCGCGCCCTCGCCCCAGACGGCCGCTGCAAGGCATTCTCCGAGACCGCCGACGGCACCGCCTGGTCCGAGGGCGTGGGAGTGCTACTGCTGGAACGGCTTTCGGACGCGGTCGCCAACGGTCACCGGGTGCTGGCGGTGGTAGCCGGTTCGGCGGTCAACCAGGACGGTGCGTCGAACGGTCTGACCGCACCCAACGGTCCCGCACAGCAGCGGGTGATCCGGGCCGCACTGGCCGACGCCCGATTGTCCACGGCCGAGGTAGATGTCGTCGAGGCGCACGGGACCGGCACCAGGCTGGGCGATCCGATCGAGGCGCAGGCCCTGCTGGCCACCTACGGCCGTGCGCGGCCGCCGGACCGGCCGCTGTGGCTCGGATCGCTGAAATCGAATATCGGGCACACCTCCGCGGCCGCGGGCGTGGGCGGGATCATCAAGATGGTGCAGGCGCTGCGGCACGGCGTGCTGCCGCGCACATTGCATGCGGAAGTGCCGTCCTCGCAGGTGGATTGGTCCTCCGGTGCGGTGCGGTTGCTGTCCGAGGCCCAGGCCTGGCCGGAGGTCGGGCGGCCGCGGCGTTCGGCCGTGTCCTCGTTCGGGGTGAGCGGGACCAATGCGCATGTGGTGCTGGAACAGGCGCCTGAATCCGACGCCGGTGAACATGAAACCGAGATTCCCGCAACAACTTCGGAGGACGCACCGGCGCTGCTTCCGTTCGTGGTCTCCGCCCGCACCGAGGAGGCGCTCGCCGCCCAGGCTCGCGGCCTGTGCACGCTCGTGGAGCGGGAGGGCGACACCGGAACGCACCGCATCGCACGGGCTTTGGCCACCACGCGTACCGCGTTCGAGCATCGTGCGGTCGTGATCGCCGACAGCCGCGGCGACCTGCTGGCGGGATTGCGCGCACTCGAATCGGGTGATGATGCGCAGCGGCTGGTTCGTGGCAGTGAAACACACACCGGCCGAGTGGTTTTCATGTTTCCCGGGCAGGGCTCACAGTGGGTGGGCATGGCCCGCGACCTGTGGGAGCAGTCTCCGGTGTTCGCGGCACGGATGGCCGAGTGCGAGGCGGCGCTGGCGCCGTTCGTGGAATGGTCGCTGCGCGAACGCGTTGTCGAGGGTGATACCTGGGACCGGGTGGATGTCGTTCAGCCCGTGCTGTTCTCGGTGATGGTGTCGCTGTCCTCGCTGTGGCGGTCCTTCGGTGTGGAACCTGCCGCGGTGGTGGGCCATTCGCAGGGCGAGATCGCCGCCGCGGTGGTGGCGGGTGGACTGTCGCTGGCGGACGGTGCGAAGGTTGTCGCATTGCGGAGCCGGGCCATCGCGGTGCTGGCGGGCCGCGGCGGTATGGCCTCGGTACCGCTGCCGGTCGCGGAACTGACTGCTCGCCTTCGTGATTGGACGGACCGGATCTCGATCGCGGCCGTCAACGGGCCCGCGTCGACGGTGGTCTCCGGCGACGCCGACGCCATCGAGCGATTCGCCGCCGATCTGGTGGCCGCCGATATCCGCGCCCGGGTGATCCCGGTCGACTATGCCTCGCATTCGCCGCAGGTCGAGGAGATCCGTGCGCGGCTGCTGGCGGCCCTCGCCGATATCGCGCCGGCCCCCGCCGAGATTCCGTTCTTCTCCACCGTCGATGCCGACTGGCGTGACACCGGAACGCTCGACGCCGAGTACTGGTATCGCAACCTGCGTCAGCCCGTGCGCTTCGCCGACGCCACCCGGACCCTGCTCGAGGAGGGCTACACCTTCTTCGTCGAGCCGAGCACCCATCCCGTGCTGACGGTCGGCGTGAATCAGACCGCCGAGACCGCCGATGCCGACGCCACGGCAGTCGGTACGCTGCGCCGCGATCAGGGCGGTCTGGACACCGCGCTGCTCTCCTTCGCCGAGGCGCAGGTCCGGGGACTGTCTCCGGACTGGTCCGTTTTCTTCGCCGAGACACCCGGCAGCCCGGTGCCCCTCCCGACCTATGCGTTCCAGCGCCGCTGGTTCTGGCTGCAACGCCCGCAGGACGCCGATATGGCACCGGCGGCCGCGCACCCCGCGGAGACCGCCTTCTGGCAGACCGTCGACGACGGCAACCTCGCGGCCTTCACCGCCACCCTCGGCATGGATCCCGCCGATACGGTGGGTGCGGTACTGCCCGCCCTCGCGGCCTGGCGGCGCGGGCTCGAAGACCGTGCCACCGCCGACTCCTGGCGCTACCGCGTGGACTGGGAACCGCTCACCGACCTGCCGAGCGTCACACTCACCGGCACCTGGCTGCTCGTCTCCTCCGCGGCGACCAGCGGCGATCCGCTGACCGCCGGATGTGCGCGGGCGCTCACCGCCGCCGGCGCCACCCTCGTGCCGATCGTGCTCGACGCCTCCGCCGACGAGCGGGTGGCGCTGAGCGCGCTGCTCGCCGACGTGCTCGCCGGACTGCCGGAGCCGGCGGCCGGGGTGCTGTCCATGCTCGGTCTCGACGAATCCCCGCACCGGCGCAATCCCCAGATGACCGATGGCACCGCGTTGAGTCTGGTGCTGCTGCAAGCCCTCGGCGACAGCGGCTGCGCCGCTCCGATGTGGTGGGCCACCCGTGGCGCGGTGGCCGTCGATGCGGCCGATGTGCTCACCAGCCCGGCGCAGAGCCTGCTCTGGGGTCTCGGTCGCGTTGCGGCACTGGAACATTCGGCCCGCTGGGGTGGTCTCGTCGATCTCCCTGCCACCCTCGACGAGCAGGCCGCGCTGCGGCTGCGTCAGGTGCTCGCTCGCCCGGACGATGAGGATCAGGTCGCGATCCGGGCCGCCGGAATCCACGGCAGGCGGCTGGTCCGCGCCGAACTCGGGGACAGCGCGGCGGTGCGTCCATGGCAGCCGCGCGGCACGATTCTGATCACCGGCGGCACCGGTGGCGTCGGCAGGCATCTGGCCCGCTGGTTCGCCGATCGCGGCGCGAAACACATTGTGCTGGTGGGCCGTCGTGGCGCGGTCGGGGTGGACGGTCTGAGCGAGCTGACCGAGCAGCTGACCGGCGGTGGCACCCGGCTGACGATCGCCGGCTGCGATGTCGGGGACCGGGCGGCACTGGCCGCGCTCGTCGCCGAATTGCGGAGCGGCGGAGCAGATATCCGCACGGTGATCCACGCTGCCGGGACGGGTGTGCTGATCCCGCTCGCCGACACCGATCCCGATCACTTCGCCGAAACCCTCGACGCCAAGGTTCGCGGCGCCGAGAATCTCGACGCCGTGTTCGGCGCCGACGCGCTGGATGCCTTCGTCCTGTTCTCCTCGATCTCCGCGGTCTGGGGCAGTGATGCGCACGGCGCGTACGCTGCCGCCAACGCCTACCTCGACGGCCTCGCCGAGAACCGCCGAGCCCGGGGCCTGAGCGGCACCTCGATCGTGTGGGGTATCTGGGATCCGGCCGAGGGCGGCGGGATGGCGGCCAACCTCGCCGAGGCGCAATTGCGCGGCCGCGGCATTCCGTTCATGCCGCCCGCGGTGGCGCTCGGCGCCTTGGGCCGGGTGCTCGACAACGACGACACCGTCATTCTGGTGGCCGCCGTCGACTGGGAGCGATTCGCACCGGTGTTCACCTCGGTGCGGCCGAGCCCTCTGATCGCGAGCCTGCCGGAGGTGCGGCGCATCCTGGCCGCCGAGGATGCGCCCGGTGCGGACGACGGGGCCGGCGCGACACTGCGCCGCCGATTGCGCGAGGCCGCCCCCGCCGACCGCGACCGCCTCCTGATCGATCTGGTGCGCACCCACGCCGCCCGGGTCCTGGGCCACGACTCCGCCGCGCAGGTCGAACCCGAAAGAGCCTTCCGCGACCTGGGTTTCGACTCGCTGACCGCCGTCGAGATGCGCAACCGGCTCAATACCGCCACAGGGCTGCGCCTGCCGGTGACGGTCATCTTCGACTACTCCTCGGCCACCGCGCTCGCCCGGCGCCTGGGTGAACTGGCGCTGGGCGCCGCGACCGACACGTCCGAGCCGCTGCCGCTCGTCACCGTGGACGACCGGGACCCCATCGTGATCGTCGGCATGGCCTGCCGCTATCCGGGTGGTGTGCACGATCCGGACGACCTGTGGGACCTGCTGGTCGAGGGCCGCGACGCCGTCGCCGAACTGCCGGCCGACCGCGGCTGGGACCTGGCGGCGCTCTACGACGCCGATCCGGACCGGCCCGGCTCGACCTATGCCGTCGAGGGCGGATTCCTCAGCGACGCAGCCGAATTCGACAACGGCTTCTTCGGCATCTCGCCGCGCGAGGCGCTGGCCATGGATCCCCAGCAGCGACTGCTGCTGGAGACCTCGTGGGAGGCGCTGGAGCGCGCGGGCATCGACCCGGCCACCCTGCGCGGCAGCCGGACCGGCGTCTTCGCCGGCGCCGCCTACCAGGGGTACGGAAACCACGAGGTGCCCGCGGAAGTGGAGGGCCATCTCATCGCGGGCGTGTCCACCAGCGTGCTGTCCGGCCGCATCGCCTACAGCCTGGGACTCGAGGGTCCCGCCATGACGGTGGACACCGCCTGCTCCTCGTCACTGGTCGCGGTGCATCTGGCCGCGCAAGCCCTGCGCAGCGGAGAATGCACGCTCGCCCTGGCGAGCGGCGTCACCGTCCTCGGATCGACCTTGTCGCTCACCGGTTTCAGTCGCCAGCGCGGCCTGGCCGCCGACGGGCGCTGCAAGTCCTACGCCGCCGCCGCGGACGGCTTCGGCATTGCCGAAGGCGTCGGTGTGCTGCTGCTGGAACGACTCTCCGACGCGCGGCGCAGCGGTCATCCGGTGCTGGCCACGATCCGCGGGTCCGCGATCAACCAGGACGGCGCCAGCAACGGCCTCACCGCCCCGAGCGGGCTGGCGCAGCAGCGGGTCATCCGCGCGGCACTCGCCGGCGCCGGGCTCACTGCGGCCGATATCGACGTGGTCGAAGGACACGGCACCGGCACCAAGCTCGGCGATCCGATCGAGGCCGACGCACTGCTGGCCACCTACGGGCGCGACCGGCCCGCGGACCGGCCGCTGCGGCTGGGGTCGGTGAAATCGAATATCGGCCACACCCAGGCCGCTTCGGGCGTCGCGGGCATCATCAAGATGGTGCAGGCCCTGCGGCACGACCTGCTGCCGAAGTCGCTGTACGCCACCGAACCCACCCCGAACGTGGACTGGTCCACCGGCGCGGTCGATCTGCTGGCGGAGGCCGAGCCGTGGACGCCGAACGAACGGCCGCGCCGCGCCGGGGTCTCCTCCTTCGGACTCAGTGGCACCAATGCGCACGTCATCATCGAGCAAGCGCCCACGTTGGATCCGGAAAGCATTGCGCCGCAGCTTGATCGGCCGATGCCGGAAGCCATCGCGCCGCAACCGGGCCGCCCGGTGCTGTGGCCGCTCTCGGGTCGCACCGAGCAGGCGCTGCGGGCCCAGGCGGCCCGGCTGGCCGAGTACCTCGAGGCCCGGCCGGAGGTGTCTGCCGCGGATGTCGGGTACTCCCTGATCCACGATCGGACACTGTTCGAACATCGGGCTGTGATCGGCGGCGACAACCGCGACGCCATGCTCGCGAGCCTGACCGCACTGGCCGCAGGACGTGCCGACCGCCTGCTCGTCCAGGGCACGGCGGCCGCCGCCGGCAGGACCGTTTTCGTGTTTCCGGGTCAGGGTTCGCAGTGGGTGGGGATGGCTCGGGAGTTGTTGGCGGAGTCGGCGGTGTTCGCGGCGCGGATGGGTGAGTGTGCGGTGGCGTTGTCGCCGTTTGTGGAGTGGTCGTTGGTTGATGTGTTGCGTTCGTCGGGTTCGTTGGTGCGGGTGGATGTGGTTCAGCCGGTGTTGTTTTCGGTGATGGTGTCGTTGGCTGCGGTGTGGCGGTCCTTCGGTGTGGTGCCTGCGGCGGTGGTGGGTCATTCGCAGGGGGAGATCGCCGCCGCGGTGGTCGCGGGCGCACTGTCGCTCGCGGACGGCGCGCGCATCGTGGCCCTGCGCAGCAAGGCACTGCTGCCCCTGGTCGGCCGAGGCGGGATGCTGTTCGCGGCTGTTCCGGTGGACGCGATCACCGACTACCTGCGGCCATGGGCGGATCGGGTTTCGGTGGCCGCGGTGAACGGTCCCGGCTCGGTGACGGTATCGGGGGATCCCACCTCGCTTCAGGAGCTGAGCGAGCGGCTGGCCGACGCCGGAATCATGTCGTGGGCGCTGCCCGGCGTCGACTTCGCCGGGCACTCGCCGCAGGTGGAAGACCTGCGCGCCGAACTGGATACCGCCTTCGCCGGTGTGACGCCGCAGGCATCGGACATCGCGTTCTACTCCGCGGCCGCCGGCGCGCGACTCGAAAGCACTGCGCTGGACGCGGACTACTGGTACCGGAACCTGCGGGAGCCGGTCCTGTTCTCGGCCGCCGTCGCAGCGCTGCTGCGTGATGAGCACACGGTGTTCGTCGAGGTCAGCCCGAATCCGGTGCTGTCGGTGTGGCTGCGGCAGGCGATCGACTCGGCCGAGGTGACCGGATGCGTCACCGGCACCCTCGCCGACGGTGACGGCGGTCTGCGCCGTTTTCTGCTCTCCCTCGGCTCCCTGCACACCTGCGGCGCCGACATCGGCTGGGAGGCAGTACTTTCCGGCACCGGTGGGCGCCGCACCGAACTCCCGACCTACGCCTTCCAGCGTTCCCGGTACTGGCTGCAGGCCCCCGGCGCCGACCGCGCCCAGGCGGGAACGGCCGGCGCGGACCCGGTCGCGGCCGGATTCTGGACGGCGGTCGAAGGCGGTGACGTCGCGACCGTGGCGAGCACACTGCGGATGGCCGGCGACGAGGCGCAGGCCTCGCTGCGCGCGGTACTGCCCGCCCTCTCCTCGTGGCATCGCGACCGCCGCGACCGTTCCGTGGTGGACGCCTGGCGCTACCGGGTGATCTGGAAACCCCTGACGATCAGCGCGGAAAGACCGGTGCTGCAGGGTATCTGGTGGTTGATCGTCCCCTCCGGGGCGACGGGCGACCCGGCCGTCGCCGCCTGCGCGAGCGCCCTCGAACGACACGGCGCCACCGTCGTGGCCGTGCCGCTCGGCAATGACGACCGGGCGGCTGTTGCCGACCAGCTGCGCGAGGGCCTCCGAGCCGCCGCACCCACCGGGGTGCTGTCGCTGCTGGGACTCGCGTCCGGCGGGCACGCGTCGGCGCCGGTACTGCCGTCCGGTCTGGCCCTGAGCGTGACGCTGGTGCAGGCGCTGGGCGATGCCGGTGTCTCGGCACCGGTGTGGGCCGCGACCGTCGGTGCGGTCCGGGTGGGCCGCTCGGATCCGGCGCCCGTCGCGGACCAGGCCATGACCTGGGGATTGGGTGCTGTCGCGGGTATGGAGTACCCGCAGCGCTGGGCCGGTCTGATCGATCTGCCGGTGCGGTGGGACGAGGACCGGGTGCTCGACCGGCTGGCCCGCGTGCTCGCCGGACTCGATGGTGAGGACCAGCTCGCGCTGCGCGCCTCGGGTGTCTTCGCTCGCCGCCTGGTGCGGGCCGAGCCCGTCGCGCCGGACGCCACCTGGACCACTTCGGGGACCGCGCTGATCACCGGCGGCACCGGCGCTCTCGGTGCGCATGTCGCGCGGTGGCTGGCGCACGCCGGGGCCCGGCATATCGTGCTTGCTGGTCGGAAGGGGGCCGCTGCGCCCGGCGTGGCCGCACTGGTGGCCGAGCTGGCGGACCTGGGTGTGGCGGCGGCGGGTGTCGCGTGCGATGTCACCGACCGGAATGCCCTTGCCGCCCTGCTGGCCTCGATTCCGGCCGACCGGCCGCTGCGCACCGTGGTGCACGCGGCGGGTGTCCTGGACGACGGCGTGCTCGATGCGCTCACCCCGGAACGCGCTGCGGCCGTGCTGCGTCCCAAGGTCGAGGCGGCGGTGCACCTCGACGAACTCACCCGCGATCTGGAGCTGGACGGTTTCGTCCTCTACTCCTCGCTCGCCGCGACCCTGCCGGGCAGCGGTCAGGGCAGCTATGCGGCGGCCAACGCCTATCTGGACGCCCTCGCGGAACAGCGCCGGGCACTGGGCCTTCCAGCCACCTCGATGGCCTGGGGTCTGTGGGCGGGTAACAGCGCGGCTGCCGCGGTGGGTGATCGGCTCGTGCGCGCCGGGCTGCAATCGATGGCACCCGACCTGGCCCTGTCCGCCTTGGGCGCGGCTCTGGCGGACGGTGACACACGGCTCATCGTCTCCGGTTTCGACTGGGAGCGATTCACCCGTACTTCGGTCATGTTGCGGCCCAACACCTTACTGCGCGACCTGCCCGAGGCCGTACCGTTCCTCGGCACGAGCACCGGTGACGGCGAGGAGGGTGACTCCCTCGCGGGACGGCTCGCCGGACTGTCCGCCGCCGAGCGCGAGGAGCAACTGACCACGCTGGTCCGAGCGGAAGTCGCAGCGACACTCGGCTATTCGGAGGTGGGCGGCATCGAGCCCGGCCGGGTCTTCCGGGATCTCGGCTTCGATTCGCTGACCGCCGTCGATCTGCGCAACCGGCTGGCGGCAGCCACCGGGCTGGGGCTCTCGGTCACCCTCGTTTTCGACCATCCCACGATTACCGCTCTCGTCGCGCACATCGGCGGACTGCTGGGCGTCGGGGCCGCGGCGACCACCGGGCCGGCGACCGCGACCGCTGCGGTCCCGGTGCCGTCGATAGCTGCCGGATCCGTTGCGACGGAGGATGATCCGATCGCGATCGTGGCAATGAGCTGCCGCTTTCCCGGCGATGTCGAATCCCCCGAGGACCTGTGGCAGCTGGTCCGTGACGGCGTCGACGCCATCTCGCCGTTCCCGGTCGGCCGCGGCTGGGATCTCGAGGAGCTCTACTCCGGTGATCCGGGGCAGCTGGGCACCTCGTACACCCGGCACGGCGGATTCCTGCACCGCGCAGCCGAATTCGATCCCGCCTTCTTCGGCATCTCCCCGCGCGAGGCGCTGGCGATCGATCCGCAGCAGCGGCTGCTGCTCGAGATCGCGTGGGAGGCGTTCGAACGGGCCGGGATCGATCCGCTGTCGCTCACGGGCAGCCGCGCCGGTGTGTTCGTCGGTTCCAGCTACCACGACTACGGCGCCCGCGTGCGGCAGCCGTCCGAGGAGCTCGAAGGCTATCTGGGCCTGGGCAGTGCGGGCAGTGTCGCCTCCGGCCGCATCGCGTACACCTTCGGGATCGAGGGGCCCGCGGTGACCGTGGATACGGCGTGCTCCTCATCGCTGGTCGCCATTCACCTTGCGGCGCAGGCGTTGCGCGGCGGTGAGTGCACGCTCGCCCTGGCGGGCGGTGTGGCGGTGATGGCCACTCCCACCTCGTTCGTCGAGTTCAGCCGGCAGCGCGGGCTCGCCGAGGACGGCCGCTGCAAGCCCTTCGCCGCCGCGGCCGACGGCACGGCGTGGGCGGAGGGCGCGGGCGTCATTGTGCTGGAGCGGCTTTCGGACGCACGCCGGAACGCGCATCCGGTGCTGGCCCTGGTCCGGGGCAGCGCCGTCAACCAGGACGGCGCCAGCAACGGCCTCACCGCACCGAACGGCCCGGCCCAGCAGCGCGTCATTGCGCAGGCCCTGGCCAGTGCCGGAGTCACCGCCGCCGAGATCGACGCGGTCGAAGCGCACGGCACCGGCACCCGGCTCGGCGATCCCATCGAAGCACAGGCGTTGCTGGCCACCTACGGGCAGGATCGGCCGGCGGATCGGCCACTGCTGCTCGGCTCGCTGAAATCGAATATCGGGCACGCGCAGGCGGCCGCCGGTATCGCCGGAGTCATCAAGATGGTGCAGGCCATGGCGCACGGTGTACTGCCGGGCACACTGCACGTGGACCGGCCGACCCCGCTGGTCGACTGGTCCGCGGGCGCGGTGACCGTGCTGACCGAGAACACCGCGTGGCCCGAGACCGGCCACCCGCGCCGGGCCGCCGTATCCTCCTTCGGGGTCAGTGGCACGAACGCGCACACGATCCTGGAACACGTTCCCGCAGAACCAGAGTCGGCCCCGGTGCCGGAATGCGCGGGTGGCGGGCTGTGGCTCGTCTCCGGTCGCAGCGCTTCCGCCCTGCGGGCACAGGCGGCCCGACTGCTGGCGTATGCGGAGCACCGTCCCGCGCTCGGCGTCGAGGAGATCGGCAGGGCGCTAGCGTTGCAGCGCAGCGCCTTCGAGCACCGTGGCGCCGTCGTCGCCGGGGACCGCGAGACGGTGCTGGCGGGCTTGCGCGCGCTGGCGGACGACGGTACCGCGCCCGGTGTGCTGCGCGGGCGGTCCGGTGCGGGCAAGACGGCCTTCCTGTTCGCCGGACAGGGCAGTCAGCGACCCGGTATGGGTGCGGAGCTCTACCGCGCCCAACCGGTCTTCGCCGACGCGCTCGACGCGGTGTGCGCCGAGTTCGACACCGTCCTCGACCGGCCGTTGCGCGAGGTGATGTTCGCCCCGGCCGGTTCGCCCGAGGCCGCCCTGCTCGACACCACCGCCTTCACCCAGCCCGCGCTGTTCGCACTGGAGACCGCTCAGTTCCGGCTGCTGGAGCACTGGGGTGCGAATCCCGCACTGCTGCTCGGGCATTCGGTGGGCGAGCTGGCCGCGGCGCACGTCGCGGGCGTGCTGTCGCTGCCCGATGCAGCCCGCCTGGTCGCGGCTCGCGGACGGCTGATGCAGGCGCTGCCGGAGGCCGGCGCCATGATCGCCCTGACCGCCTCGGAGGCGGAGGCGTTGGCGCTGCTGGCGGGGTTGCAGGACCGGGTGTCGATCGCGGCGGTGAACGGCCCGGCCGCCACGGTCGTCTCCGGTGACGCCGACGCCACGCTCGATATCGCCGCGCGCTGGCAGTCGGCGGGGGGTAAGGCGCGGCGGCTCACGGTCAGCCACGCCTTCCATTCCCCGCACATGGACGCGATGCTCGACGAGTTCCGGCGGATCGCCGAAACCGTCGACTACCAGGCGCCGCTGATCCCGGTCGTCTCGAATCTGACCGGGCGGGTCGCGAGTGCCGAACAGATCGGCACCGCCGACTACTGGGTCGCGCACGTACGGGCGGCCGTTCGCTTCCACGACGGCATGGCGTGCCTGCACGCACAGGGCGCCACCCGATTCCTGGAACTGGGCCCCGACCAGTCACTGACCACCATGGGCCGCGACAGCCTCGCCGAGCACGGTGTCGATCCGGACGCCCTGATCTCGCTGCTACGCCGCGATCGTGCCGAGACCACCTCGGCGACAACGGCGCTGGCGCAGCTGCACACTCGCGGCCTGGCGATCGATTGGGCGCGGTTCTTCGGCGGCCCGGCCGGCGCGCACGTGGACCTGCCCACCTACGCCTTCCAGCGCGAGCGCTACTGGCTGGAGGCCGACGCGGGCACCGGTGATGTCGGGTCGGCGGGCCTGCGCCCCGCCGGGCATCCGCTGCTGGGCGGACTGGTCGAACTTCCGGACACCGGCGGATTCCTGTGCACCACCAGGCTTTCCCTCCGCAGTCACCCGTGGCTAGCGGACCACGCCATTCTGGGCGCGGCCCTGTTCCCGGCGACGGCCTTCCTCGAACTGGCCATCCGCGCCGGCGACGAAGCCGGCTGCAGCGAGGTCGACGAGCTGCTGCTGGAGGCGCCCCTGGTGATCGCGCCGGACAGTGCTGTGCTGCTGCAGGTTTCGGTGGGCGCATCCGATGCGGACGGCAGCCGGTCGATCGCCGTCTACTCGCGACCGGAGACGGCGTCTCCCGGACAGTCGTGGACCCGGCACGCCAGCGGCCTGCTCACCGATACCGAACCGAACGAGCCTGCCGCCGTGGATGAGTGGCCGCCCCGAGGCGCCGAACCGATCGACGTGACGGACCTCTACGCGCACTTCGAACAGGGCGGCTTCGCCTACGGACCCGCCTTCCAGGGTCTGCGGGCCGCCTGGCGGCTGGGCGACGAGGTGTACGCCGAAGCGAGCCTGCCGCAACAGCATCGCGGCGACGCGGCCGGATTCGGCCTGCACCCCGCCCTGCTCGACAGCTCCCTGCACGCGCTGACCTTCGGGATCCTCGCGGGTTCGACCCAGAGCTGGCTGCCGTTCTCCTGGAACGGCGTTCGCCTGCACGCCTCGGGCGCGTCCGCCCTGCGAATCCGAGTGCGACCGGCGGGCCGCGACGCCGTGGAGGTGCTGGCCATGGACGCCGCGGGCGATCCTGTCGCCACGATGCGCTCCCTGGTACTGCGGCCGGTGTCCGCCGATCAGGTCGGCGCCGCCCGCCCGGCCGCCGGACACGAGGAGCTGTTCCGGGTCGAATGGCCCGCCGTGCCGGTGAAAATGCCGGGGGCCGTGGGCAACTGGGTGGTCCTCGGCGACGAGGTGACGCAGTGGGCCGCGGCGGGCGCCACCCGCGCGGTGGCTGACCTCGCCGAGTTCACGGCGGGCGACCTGCCCGCTGTCGTGCTGGCCCCGATCCCGCACGGCCTCGAGGAGCAGGCGGACGGTGCGCCGGTGCCGCCGCTCGCGTCGGGATCGGCGCCGCGCCAGGAGGTCTCGGCGGTGCGGTTCGCCACCGAGTACGCGCTCGCACTGGTCCAGGGTTGGCTCGCGCAGGAGCGGTTTCGGGGCGTCACGCTGCTGATGGTGACGCGCGGCGGGGTGGCTGTGCGGCCGGATGCCGATGTGCCGGACCTGGCGCACGCCGCGGTCTGGGGGCTGGTGCGTACCGCGCAGACCGAGCATCCCGGCCAATTCGTGATCGCGGATCTGGATGGTGACGTCGCCTCGGTGGCGGCGTTGCCGGTCGCGATCGCATCCGGCGAGCCGCAGGTGGCCGTGCGTTCGGGTGTGGCGTATCAGGCTCGACTGGGCCGGGTTCCGCGAGCCGAGGAACCCGAGACGCCGGTGTGGGAGCGGGGCGGCACCGTCCTGATCACCGGCGGCACCGGGGCGATCGGGCGGCATATCGCGCGCCACCTCGTGTCCGAGCACGGCGTGCGGCGGCTGGTACTGACCGGCCGGCGTGGACTCGCCGCGGACGGCGCCGGGGCACTGCGGGACGAATTGATCGCCCTCGGTGCCGATATCGATATCTTCGCCTGCGATGTCGCCGACCGGGATCGAGTCGCGGCGCTTCTCGCGGGGATTCCGGCGGCGCATCCACTCACCGCGGTGGTGCATGCGGCGGGTGTGCTCGACGACGGCGTGATCGGTGCGATGACACCGCAGCGGTTACGAGAAGCCATGCGGCCCAAGGTCGATGCCGCCCTGCATCTGCACGAGCTGACCGCCGGGTCGCAATTGTCGGCGTTCGTGATGTTCTCCTCCATCGCCGGTGTCTTCGGCGGGATGGGCCAGGCCAACTACGCCGCGGCCAATGCCTTCCTCGACGCATTGGCGCATCGGCGGCGGGCGTGCGGCCTGCCCGCGGCCGCCCTCGACTGGGGACTGTGGACCACCGAGGGCGGTATGAGCGGTTCGCTCGACGAAGCGGATCTGCGCCGCATCGCCCGCGGCGGCATCCTGGCCTTCACCCCCGAGGACGGCGTCCGCCTGTTCGATCTGGCGGTCGCCGCCGACGAACCGGCCGCACTGCCACTGCGCCTGGACCTGGAGGCGACCGCGGCCGCCGGCTACCCGCCCATGCTGCGCGGCCTGATACGCCCGCGGTCGCGGCGAGTGGCGGGCGCCGCCGCCACCGAGTCCATCGCGCACCGGCTGCGCGGCCGGAATACAGCCGAGCGCGAACGCATTCTGCTGGATCTGGTCCGGCTGCAGGCGGCCACGGTGCTCGGCTTCGGCGATCCGGAAGCGGTCGACGACGATCGCGGGCTGCTGGAAATCGGGTTCGACTCGCTCACCGCGGTGGAACTGCGCAACCGGCTCAACGCGGCGACCGGCCTGCGCCTGCCAGCCACGCTGCTGTTCGACTACCCGACCTCGGCGGGTATCGCAAAACACCTTGCCGCCGAACTGACGCCAGAGGACGCCGAACCAGTGTCCGGCGGCCTGGCCGAGCTCGAACAACTGGAGCAGGCGTTCGGCGACAGCCCGGCCGATCCGCAGCTGCTGGACCGATTGCAGATCCTGCTGAACACCCTGCGCGCCAACGCCGATCCCGGGCTCGGGGACCGCATGGACCGCGCGACCGACGACGAACTCTTCGACTTCATCGACAACGAACTCGGAATGGGGGAGAGCGCGCAACTCCCGTCCTCGATCTACGAAGGTGACGATATCCGTGACTGATGACAAGCTGCGCGAGTACCTCAAGCGGGTGGCCGCAGACCTGCACCACACCCGGAACCGCCTCACCGAGGCCGAGGCCAGGGGCCGCGAACCCATTGCCGTCATCGGCATGAGCTGCCGGTATCCGGGCGGTGTCGACACGCCCGAAAAGCTGTGGGAGATGGTCGAATCCGGTACGGACGCCATCGCCGGATTCCCGGACGACCGCGGCTGGGACCTGGCGTCCCTGTACGACCCGACCCGGCAGCGGCCGGGCAGCACCTATTCCGCCGAGGGCGGCTTCCTCGACGAGGTCGCCGATTTCGAACCGGAATTCTTCAACATCTCCCCACGCGAGGCGCTCGCCATGGATCCGCAGCAGCGACTGCTGCTGGAGACCACCTGGGAGGCGTTCGAGCGGGCCGGGATCGACCCGAACACGCTGCGCGGCAGTGATACCGGAGTCTTCGCGGGCGTGATGTATCAGGATTACGCGCTGCGCCTGCACCGGGTGCCCGACGATGTGCAGGGCTACCTCGGCAACGGTCAGTCCGGCAGCGTCGCCTCCGGTCGGATCTCCTACACCTTCGGTCTAGAGGGCCCGGCGATCACGGTCGACACCGCCTGCTCGTCCTCGCTGATCGCCATCCACCTGGCGGCGCACGCATTGCGCCGCCGCGAATGCGGGCTGGCCCTGGCCGGCGGCGCCATGGTGATGTCGACGCCCGTGCCCTTCACGGAGATGAGCCGGCAGGGCGGCCTCGCCGGTGACGGGCGCTGCAAATCCTTCGCCGACGAGGCCGACGGCACCGGCTGGGGCGAAGGCGTGGGAATGCTACTGCTGGAACGCCTTTCGGACGCCCGCCGCAACGGGCACCCGATCCTCGCGGTGGTCCGCGGCAGCGCCGTCAACCAGGACGGCGCCAGCAGCCGGCTCACCGCCCCCAACGGGCCTGCCCAGCAGCGCGTCATCCGCCGCGCGCTGGCCGACGCGCAGCTGCGCCCGGACGCGGTGGACGTCGTGGAGGCGCACGGTACCGGCACCGCGCTCGGCGACCCCATCGAGGCGCAGGCGCTGCTGGCCACCTACGGGAAGAACCGCGACGGCAACCGGCCCCTGCTGCTCGGGTCGCTGAAATCCAATATCGGCCACACCCAGGCCGCCGCCGGCGTCGGCGGCGTCATCAAGATGGTCATGGCCATGCGCCACGGCACCGTGCCGCCCACCCTGCACGCCGCCCGCCCCACCACCCAGGTGGACTGGTCCGCGGGCACCGTCCGGCTCGTCACCGAACCGACGCCGTGGCCGGAGACCGACCATCCGCGGCGAGCCGCCGTGTCCTCCTTCGGAATCAGCGGCACCAACGGGCACATTATCCTCGAACAGGCCGAGGCGGAGCCGAGTGAAGGCGCGGTGGCTGAGCCGAATGCCGCGGGGCGGGCCGAATCGATTGCCGCGGAGTCGAAGTCGAACGAGGGCCCGTGGACGGCCACCGCTGCCGCCCTGCCGTGGCTGCTCTCCGCGCGTGACCGCGCGGGTCTGCGTGCTCAGGCCGAGCGGCTGCGCGCCCATCTCGCCGGGCACCCGGACCTCGACCTCGACGGGACCGGCCGGGCTCTGGCGGGCCGTACCGTCTTCGATCATCGGGCCGTGCTGTCGGCCCGGGACCGGGCGGGCCTGGTGGACGACCTGACGGCGCTGGTGGACGGGCTGCCGTCACCCACCGTGGTGCGTGGCGGTGAAATCCGCACCGGCCGAGTGGTGTTCGTTTTCCCGGGGCAGGGTTCGCAGTGGACCGGGATGGCTCGGGAACTGCTGGACGAGTCGCCGGTGTTCGCGGCGCGGATGGCCGAGTGCGCGGCGGCTCTGGCGCCGTTCGTGGAGTGGTCACTGCTGGGGCTCGTTCGCTCGGGAGCGGTGTGGGACCGGGTGGATGTCGTTCAGCCGGTGCTGTTTTCGGTGATGGTGTCGCTGGCCGCCGTATGGCGGTCACTCGGGGTGGAACCCGCTGCGGTGGTAGGGCATTCGCAGGGGGAGATCGCCGCCGCGGTGGTGGCGGGCGGGTTGTCACTGGAGGACGGCGCGCAGGTGGTGGCCTTGCGCAGCCGTGCGCTGCGTGCGATCGCGGGCGCGGGTGCGATGGCCTCGGTGCACCTTCCGGCCGACCGAGTCCGAACGGAACTGGCGCCGTGGGGTGATCGGCTCTCGATAGCCGCCGTCAACGGGCCCGCCGCAGTAGTGATCTCCGGTGAGCTCGCGGCGGTCGACGAATTTCTCGCCCACGCGCAGGCCCGGGACCTGCGGGCCCGGCGCATCGACGTCGACTACGCCTCGCACAGTGGCCATATCGAGCAGATCCGCGACGAACTGCTGACCTTGCTGGCCGGGATCACCCCGGGTGCGGCGCAGGTTCCCTTCTACTCCACGGTGACCGGCTCGACGCTCGATACGCGCACCCTCGACGCCGGTTACTGGTATCGCAATCTGCGGCAGATCGTCGAGTTGCGCGACGCCGTCACCACCGCACTGGACGCGGGGCTGCGCGCCTTCGTCGAGGTGAGCCCGCATCCGGTGCTCACGGTCGCGATCGAGGAAACCGTCAGCGCCGCAGGGCATGACGCTCAGGTCGCCGGCACCCTGCGCCGCGACGACGGTGGGCTCGCCCGGTTCCACGCCTCGGCAGGTGAACTCTGGACCGCGGGCATCCCCGTACAGTGGCGGCCCGTCTACGCCCATCTACCCGCCGCGCCCGCGGACCTGCCCACCTACCCGTTCCAGCGGCAGCGGTACTGGCTGGAGGACACCGGCCCGGCGACCGGTGACGTGACCGCGGCAGGCCTCGCCGCAGCCGGGCATCCACTGCTCGGCGCGGTCGTCACCCTCGCCGACGGCGACGCCCTCGTACTGACCGGCCGCCTGTCCACACGAACCCACCCGTGGCTCGCCGAACACTCGGTGCTCGGCGCGGCGCTACTACCGGGCACCGCCTTCCTCGAACTCGCCGCCCGCGCCGCCGAGCAGGCAGGCCTGCGCCGGGTGCAGGAGCTCACCCTGGAAGCGCCACTCGTCCTGTCCGCGAACCCCGTCGACGTGCAGGTGACCGCCGGCGCACCCGAGGCCGGCGGTCTGCGCGCGATCAGCGTCTACGCCCGCCCCGCCGACGCTGCACCCGAGGACCCCTGGAACCGGCATGCAAGTGGCTCACTGTCCGACGAACTCCCGCCGCCGGCCGCCCGGTCCGCCGCGCCGCCCACTGCTCCCTGGCCGCCGCCCGGTGCGACGGCGATCGACCTGACCGGCCTCTACGAGCGTTTCGCCGCAGGCCGATTCCGCTACGGGCCCGTGTTCCAAGGGCTGCGCGCCGCCTGGCGCCTGGGCGAGGACATCTACGCCGAGGCCGTGCTGCCGCCCGAAACACACGCCGAGGCAGCGCTTTTCGGCCTGCACCCGGCCCTGCTCGATGCCGTGCTGCACGTCACCGGCCTGTCCGGAGACGAGACGGGCCGGATGCCGTTCGCCTGGACCGGGTCCGCCTTGCACGCCCACGGCGCCACCGCGCTGCGGGCCAAGGTCGCGCCAGCGGGGGAGAACGCCGTCTCACTGCAGGCGTGGGATGCCGCCGGGCAACCGGTGATCTCCATCGACGCCCTGCTGCTGCGCCCCGTGTCCGAGTCGCCGCAGCAGGCCGTCCGCCACGAATCGCTCTTCCGCCTGGACTGGACTCCCGCGCGTTTCACCGGACGTCCCACCGTCATGACCGAGTCGAGCGTGCCGGCCGGCCGCGCCGAACGCAGCGTGCCGCCCGCCGCCGAGCCGATCGTGCTCGGCACCGACCGCTACCCGGACCTCGCCGCTTTACGTGCCGCTGTCATCGCCGGCGACGCCGCGCCCGGGCTGGTCGTCGCGCCGATGTTCGTCACTGCGGTCGCGGATCCGATTGCCACGACTGCGGATCCGGTTGCCGAGGGCATGGAATCCGTTGCCGTGTGCGCGGATTCGGGTGTCTCCGCCGCTGTCGGTGCCGACCCGGTCGATACCTCCGACGCCTACGCGGCTGCCACCCACCGTGCCGTGCACGCCGCCGCGGCGCTCGTGCAGGACTGGATCGCCGAGGAGCGGTTCGAGGATGCGCGCCTGATCGTGGTCACCCGAGGGGCGGTCGCGGCGGCTGCGGGCGAGGACATCGCCGATCTGCCAGGGGCCGCGATCTGGGGGCTGCTGCGCACGGCGCAGTCGGAGCATCCGGGGCGGTTCGTCCTGGCCGATGTGGATGATCCGGGTGAAATCCCTTCCCTGACAGCGATTATCGCAACTGTCGAGGAGGATCAGCTGGCGGTGCGGGGCGGGGAGGTCCGCATACCCCGGCTGGTGCGGGCCACCATTGCCGAGCGCCTCGAGCCCTTCGCCGATCCGGACGGCACGGTTCTGATCACCGGTGGCACCGGTCTGATCGGTTCGCGGATCGCCCGGCACCTGGCCGCCGCCGGCGCGCGCCGCCTGGTGCTGGCAGGCCGCGGTGGTCCCGCCGCGGCCGGTGCGGCCGAACTCGTCGAGGAGCTCGCTGGTCTCGGCGTCCAGTGCGTGGCCATCGCCTGCGATGTCGCCGACGGCGCGGCACTGCGGCAGCTGCTCGACGACATCCCCGCCGCACACCCGCTCACGGCGGTGGTGCACGCCGCGGGCGTCCTCGACGACGGTGTGATCGCGGCGCTCACCCCCGACCGCATCGACGCGGTGCTGCGGCCCAAGGTGGACGCCGCCCTGCATCTGCACCGTCTCACGGCCGGTGAGAATCTGCGCGCATTCGTGCTCTTCTCTTCTGCCGCAGGCGTTTTCGGTGGTCCGGGGCAGGGCAACTACGCGGCCGCGAATGCGTTCCTGGACGCGCTGGCCCAGCATCGCCGGGCCAACGGTCTGGCCGGGCAGTCGATCTCGTGGTCGCTGTGGGAACAGCGCAGTGCGATGACCGGTCATCTCGGGGAGGCCGACGCCCGCCGGATCGCCCGGTCCGGCATGCCTGCGCTGACCGATCGGCAGGGACTCGAACTCTTCGACGCCGCCACCGCGTCGGAAGAACCGCACCTGGTCGCGATGCCGCTCGACCTCGCGACACTGCGGGCCCGCGTCGCCACGGAACCGATACCCAGGCTCCTGCACGGCCTCGTCCGTCCGGCCGCGCGCCGGGCTGCGGTGACGCCGCTCGGTGGTGACGATGCCGCCGGCCCGTCGCAACGCCTGACCGCTCTGCCCGCGGCCGAGCGCCGCCGGGAACTGCGGGAATTGGTCCGCGCCCAGGTCGCCGCGGTGCTCGGGCATGCCGCCGCGGAGGCCGTGGAACCGGGCCGGGCGTTCCGGGATCTCGGCTTCGATTCGCTGGCGGCGGTGGATCTGCGCAACCGGCTCAACCTCGCCACCGGACTGCGCCTACCCGCCACCCTGGTCTTCGACCATCCCAACCCGGCCGCCCTCGCCGACCACCTCGACACCCGGCTGGCCGGTGCGACCGCACCGGTACCGGTGGCGCCCGCCGCGCACGGCGATGCCGTCGACGAGCCGATCGCGATCGTCGCCATGGGCTGCCGGTTCCCCGGCGGCGCGAACTCGCCGGAGGCGCTGTGGGACCTGGTCGCCTCCGCCACCGACGCGGTCTCCGATTTCCCCGCCGACCGCGGCTGGGACCTCCCCAACCTCTACGATCCGGACACCGAGACCGAACGGCACGGCACCTCGTACGTGAAGGAAGGCGGATTCCTCTACGACGCAGCCGAATTCGACGCCGGATTCTTCGGGATCTCACCGCGTGAGGCGCTCGCGATGGATCCGCAGCAGCGGCTGCTGCTGGAGACCTCCTGGGAGGTGCTCGAACGCGCCGGCATCGATCCGGCGACCCTGCAGGCCAGCCGGACCGGCGTGTTCACCGGCGTCATGCATCACGACTACGCCGTCCGGCTGATCGGGAACGTGCCGGAGGAAGTGGAGGGGTTCCTCGGCTCCGGCAACTCCGCGAGCGTCGCCTCCGGCCGCGTGTCCTACGTCCTCGGGCTCGAGGGTCCGGCGGTCACCGTGGACACCGCCTGCTCGTCGTCGCTGGTCTCGCTGCACCTGGCGGTGCGGTCCCTGCGGACGGGGGAGTGCGATATGGCGCTGGCGGGCGGTGTCACGGTGATGAACAGCCCCGAACTGTTCGTGGTGTTCAGCCGCCAGCGCGGGCTCGCCCCCGACGGCCGCTGCAAGGCGTTCGCCGATGCGGCGGACGGCACCGGATTCGGTGAAGGGGTGGGCGTGATACTGCTGGAACGCCTTTCGGACGCGCTGGCCAACGGTCGCCGGATACTGGCTGTGGTGCGCGGCACGGCCGTCAACCAGGACGGCGCCTCCAACGGCCTGACCGCCCCGAACGGTCCGGCACAGCAGCGAGTGATCCGGGCGGCGCTCGCCGACGCCCGGCTGAGCGCCGCGGACGTGGACGCGGTCGAAGGCCACGGGACGGGCACCCGGCTCGGCGATCCGATCGAGGCGCAGGCCCTGCTGGCGACCTACGGCCAGGATCGCGCCGAGCGTGCACCGCTGTGGCTGGGATCGCTGAAATCCAATATCGGGCACACCTCCGCGGCGGCCGGTGTCGGTGGCGTCATCAAGATGGTGCAGGCGCTGCGGCACGGCATCCTGCCCGCGACCTTGCACGTGGATCAGCCTTCCTCGCAGGTGGATTGGTCCTCCGGCGCGGTGCGGCTGCTCGCGGAGTCGCAGGCGTGGCCGCAGACGGGACGCCCGCGCCGCGGCGCCGTCTCGGCCTTCGGGGTGAGCGGGACGAATGCGCACGTGGTGCTCGAACAGGCGCCCGAACCCGCGGACTCGCCTCGGGCGCCGGACGCACATTCCGCACCGGGCCCGGTGCCGCCCGGCGAGCGCCCGGTCGCCTGGGTGCTGTCCGCGCGGTCCGTGAGGGCACTGCGAGCGCAAGCCGAACAGCTGCTCCGGCACCTCGACGCGCGGCCCGAATTGCCTTGCGCCGATATAGGTTTGTCCCTCGCTGTCACCCGGAGCCGGCATCCGCACCGTGCGGTGCTGGCCGGTGACCGTGCGCGGCTGATGACCGGACTGCGGGCACTCGCGCAGGACACCCCCGCCGGCGGGGGTGCGCAGGGCACCGCCGGGGCCGTGGGCCGCACGGTGTTCGTCTTTCCCGGCCAGGGCGCGCAATGGGCGGGTATGGCGCTCGAATTACTCGGCACGAGTGCGGTTTTCGCGGAATCGATGGCAGCGTGCGAACGCGCCCTCGCCCGGTACGTCGACCGCGCGCTGGTGGACATCCTCGGTGACCCGGCCGCGCTGGAACAGGTGGATCTGGTGCAGCCCGCGCTGTTCGCCGTGATGGTCTCGCTCGCGGCGACCTGGCGTGGGTACGGCGTCGAACCGGATGCCGTGCTCGGACATTCGCAGGGCGAGATCGCCGCAGCCGTGGTGGCGGGCGCACTATCACTCGAGGAGGGTGCGAAGGTCGTCGCATTGCGTAGCGGGCTGCTGCGCGCGATCGCCGGTAAGGGGGCGATGGCCTCGCTGTCGCTTCCCGTCGCGGAAGTCCGAATCCTCTTGGAGTCCAACGGTGGTGGACTCGCCATCGCCGCAGTCAACGGCCCTGCCGCCACGGTGGTGGCCGGGGATCCGGCCGCAGTCGACGCACTGCTGGCCGCCTGCGAACGCGACGGGGTGCGGGCTCGCCGCATCGAGGTCGACTACGCCTCGCACTCCGCGCACGTGGATGCGATCCGGGACGAGTTGATCGCGGCACTGGAGGGGCTCCGGCCCGGAACCTGCCGGATGCCCATGTATTCCACGCTCGACGCGACCTGGCTGGCGGGCCCCGAACTGTCCGCCGAATACTGGTTCCGCAATCTGCGCGGCACCGTCGGCTTCGAACCGGCGGTGCGCGCGCTCGCGGACACCGGGCACACCACCTTCCTCGAGATCAGCCCGCATCCGGTACTCACGGCCGGGATCGGCGAGACGCTGGCGGACTCCGCACCCTCGGCCGTCGTCACGGGCACACTGCGCCGCGGCGAAGGCGGCCTCGAACGGCTGCTGCTCTCGCTCGGCGAGGCGCATGCGGGCGGCGTCGATCTCGACTGGAATGCCCTGTATCCCGGGGCTCACCAGGTGGAGCTGCCGACCTATCCGTTCGAGCGCACCCGGTACTGGCTCGATGCCGCCACCGGCCCGGCTGATGTCGCCGCCGCGGGGCTCGCCGCCACCGGTCATCCGCTCCTCGGCGCCGCCGTGGACCTGGCCGACTCCGACGAACAACTGTTCACCGGGCTGCTGTCCCGCACGACCACGCCCTGGTTGGCCGAGCATGCAGTATCGGGCATCACCCTGCTGCCCGGCACCGCCTTCCTCGAGCTCGCGCTCCGCGCCGCCGACGAGGTGGGCTGCGGCCTGATCGACGAGCTCACCCTGCAGACCCCGCTCACCGTGCCCGAGCGCGGCGCGCTGCGCCTGCAGGTACGAGTCGGTCCGGCCGCAGCCGGCGGATATCGCACCCTGAGCGTGCACGGCCGACCCGATCAGGACACCGTCACCACAGACCGGGACACCGCGGCGGAATGGACGGCCTACGCCACCGGCACGCTCGCCCCGCGCGGCGAGGATCGCGAGGACAGTGTCGTGGCCTGGCCGCCCGCCGATGCGGAACCGCTCGACACCTCCGAGCTCTACGACCGGTTCACCACGGCCGGATATCACTACGGGCCGATCTTCCGTGGTGTGCGAGCGGCCTGGCGTCACCACGGCGAGATCTTCGCCGAGATCGCCCTGCCTCAGCAGCGCGACGGCGATGGTTATCTCCTGCACCCGGCGCTGCTGGACGCGGCCCTGCAAGCCTCCGCGCTGCTGCCCGGCCGCGATGACGTTGCGCGGCTGCCGTTCTCGTGGACCGGTGTGACCGCGTACGCCACCGGAGCGTCCGCACTCCGCGTCCGCATCAGCGCCCGTGATGCCGAGGACGTGTCACTGGAAGCCCGCGACGTCACCGGCCGCCTCGTCCTGACCGTCGATTCCCTTGCGCTGCGCCCGTTGCCCGCCGGCGGTCTGCGCCCGGACGCGGCGGGGGTGCTGCACGTGGAGTGGACGCCCTTGTCCAGGTCCGGTGAAACCGCGCTCACGCCAGGCGAATCCGTACCCGGGGACGGCGATTCGGCGGGCGCGGGTCGCTGTGCGGTACTCGGCGGCGGCCTGCACGCCAGGCTGTCCACCGCGACGGCCTGGCCGGACCTCGCGGCGTTGAGCGCGACAGCGGAGCCGATCCCTGCCTTCGTGCTCGCGAGCGTTTCGGGCGGCATCGAGGACGAGCCGCGCATTGTGTGGCAGGCCGGCACCGTTCGCGCGCTCGAGCTGGTTCAGGGCTGGCTGGCCGACGAGCGTTTCGCGGAGTCGGGCCTGGTGGTCATCACCCACGGCGCGGTTCGGACCGGGCCGGGGGACCGCGCGGCGAACTGGGCGGAGGCCGGTGTGTGGGGGCTGCTGCGTACCGCACAGATCGAACATCCCGGACGATTTCTGCTCGCGGACGTCGATACCCACCCCGCATCGCTTAATGCGCTGGTGACAGCACTTTTCACCACGGGTGCGGCCGAGGGGCAGTACGCGGTCCGTGGCGGGCGGGTGTTCGTGCCGCGCCTGAGCGCCGATACCCGCGACGTGCTCACCCCGCCGGACGAACCGGCCTGGCGGCTGGGGCTCGGTCACGACGCCACGATCGACGGGCTGGCGCTGCTGCCCGCGCCCGCGGCGCTGCTCCCGCTGCGGGCGGGTCAGGTGCGCATTGCCGTGCGCGCCGCCGGCCTCAACTTCCACGATGTCGTGGTCGCCCTGGGTCTGGACCCCGACCAGCCGACCATCGGCAGCGAAGGTGCGGGCACGGTCCTGGAAGCCGGTCCCGGCGTGACCGACCTGATGCTCGGCGACCGGGTGATGGGTGTTTTCGGCGGGGCGTTCGGCCCGGTCGTCGTCGCCGATCGCGCGACCGTCGCCCGGATTCCCAGCGGCTGGTCGTTCGCGCAGGCGGCGTCCGCACCGATCGCCTTCCTCACCGCCTACTACGGACTGTTCGATCTCGCCGGTCTCCGCCGCGGACAGTCCGTGCTGGTGCACGCGGCCACCGGCGGTGTCGGGATGGCCGCGGTGCAGCTCGCCCGGCATGCCGGAGCCGAGGTCTTCGGCACGGCCGGGCCTGGTAAATGGGATGTGCTGCGCGCCAACGGGTTCGATGACGCGCACCTGGCTTCCACGCGGACACTCGAATTCGCGCAGCATTTCCGGGAGGTCACCGAAGGTCGCGGTATGGATGTCGTACTCGACTGCTTGGCAAGGGAATTCGTCGACGCCTCACTCGGCCTGCTGCCCCGCGGTGGCGCCTTCGTCGAGATGGGCAAGACCGACGTGCGCGACGCCGGCGAGGTCGCGAGCCGATATCCGGGCGTGCGATACCAGGCCTTCGACCTGGTACAGGCGGGCCCGCAGCGCATCGGCGAGCTGCTCACCGAGGTACTGGCACTCTTCGAGCAGGGCGGGCTCAGCCCCCTGCCGATCACCTGCTGGGACGTCCGGCAGGCTCCGGCGGCGTTCCGTCACCTGAGCAAGGCCCGGCACATCGGCAAGAACGTACTGCTGGTGCCCGCCCCGATCGACCCGGCGGGCACCGTGCTGATCACCGGCGGGACCGGCGCTCTCGGCCAGCTCGTGGCCCGGCACCTGGCGGCCGAATACGGTGTGCGGCACCAGATCCTGATCAGCCGCCGCGGCGCCGAGGCGCCGGGCGCGGCCGAGCTCGCCGCTGAGCTCGCCGAACTCGGTACGGAGGCAACGGTTCTCGCCTGCGATATCACCGATCGCCATGTCCTCGCGTCCGTACTGGACGCCATCGCGGCGGACCATCCGCTCACCGCGGTCGTCCATGCCGCGGGCGTCCTCGACGACGGCGTCCTCGGCACGCTCACCCCGGCCCGAGTGGAACGGGTGTGGCGCCCGAAGGTGGATGCCGCGTTCGCCCTGCACGAACTGACCCGTGATCGCGACCTGGCCGCCTTCGTCCTGTTCTCCTCGGGGGCAGCGCTGCTCGGCGGCGCCGGGCAGGCGAACTACGCCGCCGCCAATGCCGCCCTCGACGCCCTGGCGGCCGAACGGCGCGCGCAGGGCTTGGCCGGTGTCTCGATCGGCTGGGGCCTGTGGGAGGAGCGCAGCGAGATGACGGCCGGCGCCGACGAGCACCGTATGTCCCGTTCGGGCATCGGCGCGCTGAACTCGGCCGAGGGGCTCGCACTGTTCGACGCGGCCTGTCGCTCGGTGCATCCGTATGTCTTCGCCGCTCGGCTCGTTCGTTTCCGGCCGGCCGCCGGAACCGTGGTGCCACCCGTGCTCAGTGGCCTGGTCCGGGCGCCCCGGCCGGCCCTGCGCCGGGCCGGAGACGCGGCCGCGACCGCGGCGGCGGGGCTGGCCGATCGGCTGGCCGGGCTCGCCCCGGCCGAGGCGCACCGGATCCTGCTCGAGGTCGTGCGCGCCAATGCCGCGGCTGTGCTGGCCCATGCGTCGGCCGCGGAGATCCACCCGGTGCGCCCGTTCAAGGACCTCGGCTTCGACTCGCTGACCGGCGTGGAACTGCGCAATCGGCTGGCGAACGCGGTCGGGGTGCGGCTGCCGGCGGCCCTTGTCTTCGACCATCCCACTCCCGAAGCCCTGACCCGGTTCCTGCTCGGCAAGGTCACCGCCGCGGCCCCGCCACCCGTCCCGCCACTGCTCACCGAGCTGAGCCGGCTCGAGGCGCAGATCGACGCCCTGCTCCCGCAGCACGAGGCGGACCTGTCCGCCGAACTGGCCACGAGATTGCGCCGGGCCCTGGCGCGCGTCGAGGCCTTCGGTACGGAATCCATTGGGGCACAGCCGGAACAGGCTATCGAGTCCGCCAGCAATGACGAGCTGTTCGACCTCATCGACAAGGAATTGGGCATCTCGTGAAGCCCGTGACAGCGGACCGGCGTGGTCCCGGACGTATCGGAGGAGCACGGTGACCGAGCAGAAGCTTCGTGAGTACCTGAATCGGGTCACCATCGACCTGCAGCGCACCCGCCGGCAACTTGCCGAGGCCGAGGCCGCCGGACACGAACCGATCGCGATCGTCGCCATGGGCTGCCGCTTCCCCGGCGGGGTGCGCACGCCCGAACAACTGTGGGAGCTGCTGGCCGAGGGCCGCGACACGACGACCGCGGTGCCGGAGGACCGCGGGTGGGATCTCGCCTCGCTCAGCGCGGGCAATGTGTCCTGCCGCGGCGCCTTCATCGACGGGGTCGCCGACTTCGACGCCGCGTTCTTCGCCGTCTCCCCGCACGAGGCGACCGCGATGGATCCACAGCAGCGACTGCTGCTGACCACCGTCTGGGAGGCCGTCGAGCGGGCCGGTATCGATCCGGCCGCGCTGCGCGGCACCGCCACCGGTATTTACGCCGCGGCCGTCGACCAGGGGTACGCCCAGGTGGCTCTGACCGCCCCCGAAGCGGTACGGAACTTCATCGTCACCGGCAATTCGATGAGTGTGCTGGCGGGCCGGGTGTCGTATGCGCTCGGACTCGAGGGACCGGCGCTGACGGTGGACACCGCATGCTCGTCCTCACTCGTCGGCGTGCACCTGGCCACCCAGGCGCTGCGCCGGCGCGAATGCACGCTGGCCCTGGCCGCGGGCGTCACCGTGATGTCACTGCCGCTGGTCTACGCCGAATTCGGCAGGCAGGGAGCGATGTCCGCCGACGGCCGCTGCAAGGCGTTCTCGGCCACCGCGGACGGCACCGGCTGGGGTGAGGGCGTCGGTGTCCTACTGCTGGAACGGCTTTCGGACGCCCACCGCAACGGGCATCCGGTGCTGGCCGTGATCCGCGGTTCGGCCCTGAACCAGGACGGCGCCAGCAACGGCCTGACCGCCCCGAACGGCCCCTCCCAGCAACGCCTGCTGCGCGCAGCGCTCGCCGACGCCGGACTCACCGCCGCCGACGTGGACGCCGTCGAAGCGCACGGCACCGGAACCACCCTCGGCGATCCCATCGAAGCCGACGCGCTGCTGGCCACCTACGGCCAGGATCGGCCCGACGACCGGCCGCTGTGGCTCGGCTCCCTGAAATCGAACATCGGGCACACCCAGGCCGCGGCCGGGGTGGCCGGGGTCATCAAAACCGTCCTGGCTCTCGAACACGGAGTGCTGCCGCGCTCCCTGCACATCACCGAGCCCACCACCCACGTCGACTGGTCGGGCGGCAATGTCCGGCTGCTCACCGCGGACCAGCCGTGGCCCCGGGCCGAAAGACCCAGGCGCGCCGGAATTTCGGCGTTCGGCATGAGCGGCACCAACGCCCACGTGATCCTCGAACAAGCGCCCGACCCCGAACCCGGCGGCGCCCGGTCGCATCCACCGGTCGCTCCCTACGTACTGGCCGGCCGGACTCCGGCCGCGCTGCGTGATCAGGCGGTGCGGCTGGCCGGGTTCGTGTCGGCCGACCCGGCCCAGGGCCTGGCCGATATCGGGTTCTCGCTGGCCACCACCCGCACGGCCTTCGAACACCGGGCCACCGTGATCGCCGCGGACCGCTCCGAACTGCTCGCCGGTCTCGGTGTGCTGGCCCGCGACCTGGACGGTGTGCGGACCGGACCGGCGACGCCGTCGAATATCGTTGTCGGCGAGACTGATTCGAACATCGGCGGGACTGTGCTGGTGTTCCCGGGCCAGGGGGCCCAGTGGGACGGTATGGCCCGCGCCCTGCTCACCGAATCACCGGTTTTCGCGGCCTCGATCGCCGAGTGCGAACAGGCGCTGGCCGGGCTGGTGGACTGGTCGCTGACCGACGTGCTGTGCGGTGCCGCCGGGGCGCCGTCGCTCGAGCGGGTCGATGTCGTGCAGCCCGCACTGTTCGCGATGATGGTCTCCCTCGCCGCGCTGTGGCGCTCCTGGGGAGTCGAGCCCGCCGCGGTCGTGGGGCACAGCCAGGGGGAGATCGCGGCCGCGGTGGTGGCGGGCGGGCTCTCGCCGGCGGACGGCGCGAAGGTGGTCGCGCTGCGCAGTCGTGCGATCGGGGCGCTGGCCGGGCGAGGCGGGATGGTCGCCCTGGCGCTCGGGCAGGAAGAGGCCGAGGCGGAGATCGCGCCCTGGACTGGTCGGCTCGCGGTCGCGGCCGTGAACGGTCCCGCCGCGGTCGTCGTCTCCGGTGATCCGGACGCGCTCGCCGAGCTGGTCGCCCGCTGCGGTGAGCGCGGCGTGCGCGCGACGACCGTGCCTGTCGACTACGCCTCGCATTCGGCCCAGGTCGAGGCGATCCGGGATGAGCTGCGCACGGCGCTCGCCGATATCGCACCGCGGTCCGGCCGTATCCCGCTGTTCTCCACCGTCACCGGCGAGTGGCTCGACACCGCCGAGATGAACGCCGACTACTGGTATCGCAACCTGCGCAGCACAGTCCGGTTCGACGCCGCCATCCGCGATCTGGCGCGAGCGGGGCACGCTGTGTTCGTCGAGGCCTCGCCGCACCGCGTCCTGACCGTGCCGATCCAGGACACCCTGGAAGCCGCCGGCCTGCACGCCGCGGCGGTGACGGGCACCCTGCGACGCGGCGAAGGCGACCTGCGGCAGATGCTGACCTCCGCCGCCGAGCTCTGGACGCGCGGCGTAACCGTAGACTGGACAACAGCTTTCGCGGGCGCCCGCCCGGTCGTGTTGCCCACCTACCCTTTCCAGGAACGGCGGTTCTGGCCGGAACCCGCCGAGCCGGCCGGCGACGCCGGCACACCCGCCGACAGCGGTTTCTGGGATCTGGTCGATCGCGGCGACCCGGACGAGCTGGCCAGGGTGCTCGCGGTGGATGCCGAGCCGCTCGCCAAGGTGCTCCCCGCGCTCGAGGCCTGGCGCCGGGGCCGCGGCGAACCCGTCGATCCACTGCGCTATCGCATCGTGTGGCGTCGGCTCGCCGACCCGCCGGCCGCGGTACTCACCGGCCGGTGGGTGCTCGTGCTGCCTGCTGGGGAGGGCGAATCGCCTCACGCCCAATGGATCACGCGCACCCTGACCGACATCGGCGCCGAGGTCGAGCACGTCGAACTCGCCGACACGGACGCCGACCGCGAGTCGGCCGCTGCCCGTCTCGCCCACCTCGAGCGGGCCGGCCGTGACGGGCCGACCGGCATCGTCTCCTTGTTGGCCATCGCCGAGCACCCGCACCCGCGGTATCCGGCCCTGCCCGCCGGTACGGCGCTGACTGTCGCTCTGCTGCAAGGGCTTTGCGATCTCGGCTGGACTGCCCCGCTGTGGTGTGTGAGCACCGGCGCGGTCACCACCGGCGCCGCCGATCCGCTCACCGCTCCCCGGCAGGCGATGGTCTGGGGCACCGGCCTGGTGGCCGCCCTGGAGCAGCCGCAGCGCTGGGGCGGGCTGCTCGATCTGCCGCCGCAACCGGATGAACTCGCCCGGTTGCGATTCGGCGCCGCCCTGAGCGGGGCAGGCGATGTGGCGGGCGAAGATCAGCTCGCACTCCGGGCGAGCGGATTGTTCGCCCGAAGGCTGGTGCACGCCCCCCGTCCGGTGGCAGCTCACGCGGTCGCGGCGCTTGGCGCCGCCGCATCGGGTGGGCCCGAAGGCCCGGATCGCCGCCCCTGGCGTCCGCGTGGCACGGTCCTGTTGACCGGCGGCACCGGGGCCGTGGGCGGGTATCTCGCCCGCTGGCTGGCCCGCGGCGGCGCCGAGCACCTGGTGCTGCCGGGCCGGCGTGGCGCGGACTCGCCCACCGCCGAGCGATTGCGTGCCGACCTCACCGCGCACGGCGCCCGGCTGAGCATGCCCGTCTGCGACCTCGCCGACCGTGACCAGGTCGAGCGGCTGCTCGCCGACCTCGACGCACAGGGCACGCCGGTCACCGCGGTGGTGCACGCCGCCGCGTTCATCGCCCTCGCACCGCTCGCGACCGCCCCGATCGGAGCATTCGCCGACGTGGTGGCGGCCAAGGCCGCCGGCGCCGCGCACCTGGACGCGCTGCTGGACCGGGACCTCGACGCCTTCGTCCTGATCTCCTCGATCGCGGGCCTCTGGGGCAGCGGCGACCACGGGGCCTACGCCGCGGGCAACGCCTACCTGCACGCGCTGGCCCAGCACCGCCGCGCCCGCGGACTGACCGCGACCACCGTCGACTGGGGCGTCTGGCAGAGCGGTGAACCCGGCGCATCTCCGGATGCCGATCTGTTCAAACTCGACGAGCACGGCCTGCGCCGCATGCATCCGCGCACCGCCATCGCCGCTCTGCAGCAGATTCTCGACGACGACGAGACCGTCCTGGCGGTGGCCGACGTGGACTGGGAACGGTTCGCTCCCGTCTTCGCCTCGCACCGGCCCAGCGCACTGCTGCACACCATTCCCGAGGCCCGCAGCGCGCTGCAGGGCGCACCGGCCGAATCGCCGGATTCGGTGGCGGCGCCACTGCGCCGGCGGCTGGACGGCCTGCCCGCCGCCGAGCGCACACGGGCCCTGCTCGACCTGGTCCGTGCCCAGGCGGCCGCGGTGCTCGGCCACGACTCGCCGCGACAAGTGCCGCCGGGCAAGGCATTCCAGGAGCTGGGCTTCGCCTCGCTGACCGCCGTCGAACTGCGCAACCGGCTCAATACCGTCACCGGGCTGCGACTGCCCTCCTCGCTCGTCTTCGATCACCCGTCCTCCACCGCGCTCGCCGCACACCTCGACACGGAGCTGTTCGGCACGCGGACAACCGATCCCAGGCGTTCGGCGCCCACCGGGACCCCGGAGACGCCGGCCGCGGCGGACGATGACCTGATCGCGATCATCGCGATGAGCTGCCGCCTGCCGGGCGGGATCGACACGCCGGAGAAGCTGTGGCAACTGCTGTACGAGGGCGGCGATACGGTCTGCGGCTTCCCGGTCGACCGCGGCTGGCCGGCGGCGGCGGAACTCTACGATCCGGACCCCGACAATCCCGGCACAACGACCACGCAGCACGGCGGATTCCTCTCCGACGCAGGCGAATTCGACGCAGGCTTCTTCGGCATCTCGCCGCGCGAGGCCGTCGCCATGGACCCGCAGCAGCGACTGCTGCTCGAAACCTCCTGGGAGGCAATGGAACGCGCGGGCCTGGACCCCGACGCGCTGCGCGGCTCCCGGACCGGCGTCTACGTCGGTGTCAACTACGGCGACTACGGCGCCGCCGTCGCCAGATCCGGGCAGGGTGAGGGCCACCTGCTCACCGGCAGCGCGCCGAGCATCGTCTCCGGTCGCATCGCCTACACCTTCGGACTCGAGGGCCCCGCTCTCACCGTCGACACCGCATGCTCGTCCTCGCTGGTGGCGTTGCACACCGCGGTCCGCGCCCTGCGCGGCGGCGACTGCACACTCGCGCTGGTCGGTGGCGTCGCGGTGATGTCCACACCGGGCGCGATCCTGAGCTTCTCCCGCCAGCGCGGTCTCGCGGGCGACGGCCGGTGCAAGGCCTTCGCCGAGGCCGCCGACGGTATGGGCATGGGCGAGGGCGTCGGCGTCCTGCTCGTCGAACGCCTCTGCGACGCCCGCCGCAGCGGGCATCCGGTACTGGCCGTGCTCCGCGGCTCCGCCGTGAACTCCGACGGCGCCAGCAACGGCCTGTCCGCACCCAACGGTCCGTCCCAGCAGCGCGTCATCCGGGCCGCGCTCGCCGATGCGGGTCTGTCGGCCGCGGACGTCGATGTTGTCGAGGCGCACGGCACCGGCACCACCCTCGGCGACCCGATCGAAGCACAGGCGTTGCTGGCCACCTACGGACAGGACCGTCCGGCCGGGCGACCGGTACTGATCGGCTCGCTCAAATCGAACATCGGCCATACCCAGGCGGCCTCGGGCGTGGCCGGGGTCATGAAAATGGTGCTGGCACTACGCGCCGCGCAGGTTCCGCGCACCCTGCACATCGATCGCCCGACCAGCCACGTCGACTGGGACAGCGGCGCGGTCACCCTCGCGACCGAACTGTTGCCGTGGCCGGAGACCGGACGGGCGCGCCGGGCCGCCGTCTCCTCCTTCGGACTCAGCGGCACCAACGCGCACGTCGTGGTGGAGCAGGCCCCGGAATGGGAAGTCGCGCAAGAGAAGCCAGCGCGCGGACCACTGGCCTGGGTGTTGTCCGCACGCACCCCGGAAGCGCTGGCGGATCAGGCGGTGCGGCTACGGGAACACCTGGACGCGGACCGCAGCGTCGACGCCGCCGACGTCGGGTTGGCGCTCGCCGGACGCACCGCGTTCGCGCATCGCCGGGTACTGGTGGGCGACGGCGCCGACCTCGCGGCCGCCCTGCATGCGGTGGCCGACGGAATCGACACGCCCGCAACGGTATCCGGCGTACGGGACGCCGAGGGCCGGACCGTGTTCGTGTTCCCGGGGCAGGGCTCCCAATGGGTGGGCATGGCCCGCGATCTGCTCGCCGAATCACCGGTGTTCCTCGACCGGATGACCGAATGCGATGCCGCCCTGTCCGCCCACGTCGACTGGTCGCTGCTGGATGTGGTGCGGTCGGCCGCTCCGCTGGACCGGGTGGATGTGGTGCAGCCGGTGCTGTTCGCGGTGATGGTGTCGCTGGCCGCCGTCTGGCGCGCGCACGGCGTCGAACCCGGCGCGGTGATCGGCCACTCCCAGGGCGAGATCGCCGCGGCCGTCGTCGCGGGCGGACTGTCCCTCGCCGACGGCGCGAAAGTGGTGGCGCTGCGCTCGCGCGCGCTCGGCGAACTCGCCGGATCGGGTGGCATGGTCTCGATCGCGCTGCCGCTACCGCGGGTAGCGCAGCTGCTCGCACCGTGGGGCGAGCGCCTGTCCGTCGCCGCGGTGAACGGGCCTGCGGCCGTGGTCATCTCGGGTGAGACCGCGGCGATCACCGAGCTGCTCACCGCCTGCGACAGCGACGGTATCCGGGCCCGGCGCATCGACGTGGACTACGCCTCGCACTCGGCGCA
The DNA here is from genome assembly GCF_035958815.1 of Nocardia sp. NBC_01327. Classification (NCBI taxonomy): domain Bacteria; kingdom Bacillati; phylum Actinomycetota; class Actinomycetes; order Mycobacteriales; family Nocardiaceae; genus Nocardia; species Nocardia sp. NBC_01327. Next base: position 4,935,969 of record NZ_CP108383.1, read on the forward strand.
GGTGGAGCCGATCGAGTCCGGGTTGCTCCGCGCGCTGGACACGATCACTCCGGTCGCCGCCGCCGTGCCGCTGTATTCCACGGTGACGGGGGAGTGGCTCGACACGAGCGTCATGGATGCCGGCTACTGGTATGAAAACCTGCGTCGCACAGTCGGTTTCGAACCGGCTGTGCGCGACCTGTCGGAACAGGGCTACACCGTCTTCCTCGAGGTCAGCCCGCATCCGGTGCTGACCGTCCCGATCGAGCAGACCCTGGACGCCGCCGGGCACGACGGCGCTGTCCTCGGCACCCTGCGCCGAGACGAGGGCGACCTGCGCCGGCTGCTGCTCTCCCTCGGCGAGGCGTGGTCGTGCGGACTCCCGGTGGACTGGCCCGCGTTCTTCCCGGACGCCCGGCACACCGACCTGCCGACCTATCCCTTCCGGCATCGCCACTACTGGGCGTTGCCCGCCGCAGGGACAGCTGGTGCGGATGTGGCCGCGGCGGGCTTGGACGCGGCCGGTCATCCACTGCTCGGCGCCGCGGCGGAGGTCGCCGCCACCGGTGAGATCCTGTGCAGCGGAAGGGTGTCGGTCCGTAGCCACCCATGGCTGGCCGACCACGCCATCGCCGATGTGGTGCTGCTGCCCGGTGCGGCGTTCGTCGAGCTGGCGCTGCGCGCCGCCGCCGAGGCCGGGTGCGCCGTGCTCGCCGAACTGACCCTGGAGGCGCCCCTGGTATTGCCCGGCACCGGGGCGGTGCGCATTCAGATACGGGTGGGGGCACCCGCCGAGGACGGCGAACGCACGCTGACCATCCACTCCCAGCCGGAGGACGGCCCGGATCCACGCTGGCTCCGGCATGCGACCGGGACCGTGACCGAGCATGCGGTCCCACCCGTGGCCGAACCCGAGAGCTGGCCGCCACCGGACGCCACGCCGGTGCCGATCGACGACCTCTACGACCGCTTCGGCGAATCCGGCTACCGCTACGGTCCGGCGTTCCGTGCCGTCCGGGCAGCCTGGCGGCGCGGCAACGAAGTCTTCACCGAGATCGGCCTGCCCGAAAACGCTGACCTCGACGCCGCCTCCTACGGCATACACCCCGCTTTGCTGGACGCCGCACTGCACGGCATCTGGCTGGGGCCGGTGGACGACGCCGACGCCGAACCGGGCACCGCGCGAGTGCCGTTCGCCTGGAATGAGGTGAGCCTGCACGCGGCCGGGGCGACACAATTGCGGATCCGGCTGTCGTTCGACCCTGATGGTGACGTGACCATTCACGCCTCCGACTTCCACGGGCAACCGGTCGCCTCGGTCGCGGCCCTGGCGGTCCGCCCGATACGCACCGACGCACTGCGTATCACCGCCGCCCCCGACGCCATGTTCCGCGTGGAGTGGACACCGCTGCCCGGGCCCGGCGCAGCACGACCCGGCGCCGGCCGGTGGGCAGCTCTCGCGCCGCTGAGCGCCCGGTTCGATCCCCGGACCCGATTCGACAGGCCTGCCACCGAATCCGAGGCGACCGCCGAGGCGCCCGGTGCTGTTGCCGATTTCGACCGGCTCACAGCCGAATTCGGGGCCCTCGCAGTGCTCCCGGATACCTTTGCCGATCTCGCTGCCCTCGGCGCCGCGATCGATCGGGGTGCCCCGGTGCCGGATGTGGTCCTCATCGAATGCCGTTCCGCTGGAGCGGATTCCGCGGCGGTGCACACCATGACGGCCGCCGCGCTGGTGCTGATCCAGCAGTGGCTGGCCGACGATCGGTACGCGGACAGCCGGCTGGTGTTCGTGACGAGCGGTGCTGTCGAGGTCTCTCCCGGTGCGGGCGTGCCCGACCTGGCGGGCGCGGCGGTCGGCGGTCTCATCCGCTCGGCACAGTCCGAATATCCGGAGCGCTTCGTATCGGCCGACGCGGCGGACCCGCTGGAACTGCTCGCCCTGCTGCCCGCAGCGCTGGCCGCCGGTGAACCGCAGATCGCCGTTCGAGCAGGCGAAGTGCTCGCGGCCAGGTTGCTGCGAGCACCCGCGGCAGCCGCGAACGTGACACCGTTCGACCGGTCGGGCACTGTGCTGATCACCGGCGCGAGCGGTGTGCTCGGCGGATTGGTGGCTCGGCATCTGGTGCGCGAGTACGGGATTCGCAGGCTGCTGCTGATCGGCCGCCGAGGGCTGGACACGCCGGAGGCGGCCGCGCTCGCTGCCGAGCTCGGCGAGCTCGGTGCCGAAGCGGAATTCGTCGCGTGCGATGTCGCGGATCGCGGGCAGCTCGCCGCGGCTGTGGCGCGGGTACCCGCGGCGCATCCGCTGACCGCTGTCGTGCATGCGGCGGGCGTCCTGGACGACGGGATCGTGCCGTCCCTGACTCCCGAGCGGCTCGCCACGGTATTGCGGCCCAAGGTCGACGGCGCCCTGCATCTGCATGAGCTGACCCGCGGCCTGCCGCTGTCCGACTTCCTGCTGTTCTCCTCCGCCGCCGGGGTCATCGGCACTGCGGGACAAGCCAATTACGCCGCCGCCAATGCGTTCCTCGACGCGCTGGCCGGCAGCAGACGCGCACAGGGCCTGCCCGCCCGATCCATCGCGTGGGGACTGTGGGAGCGACGCAGTGCGATGACCGGCAGTCTCGACGAAGCCGGACGAGGCCGGATCACCCGCGCAGGTGTGGCGGCCTTCTCCGACGCGGAGGGTCTGGAACTGTTCGACGAGGTACTGCGGCGGGACGAGGCGCTGCTGGTACCCGTACGCCTGGACCTGGGCAGGCAGCGCCCGGCGACCGAGGTACCCGCTCTGTTGCGCGGCCTCGTCCGCGGCGTGGTCCGGCCGCGGGCGGCCACCGCCGTCGCCGCCGAGGCGAACACCCTGCGCCGACGGCTCACCGAAGCCGGCGCACAGGAGCGGAAGACGTTGCTGGAGGACCTCGTCCGCGAGAAGGTCGCCCGGGTGCTCCGGTATCCGGTGGTCGCCGAGGTCGATCCGGAACTCGCCTTCCAGGAGCTCGGATTCGACTCGCTGACCGCCGTCGAGTTGCGCAACCAGCTGACCGCGGTGACCGGATTGCGTTTGCCCGCGACCCTCGTCTTCGACCATCCGACCCCCGAGGCTGTCGCGGGGTATATCGCCGAGCGCCTGGCCCCCGCGACCGGGCCGGCAGACGTTTTCGGCACTGCGTCCGGAGATATCGACGACGCATCGGTGCGCCGCCTGCTGGCCGCGATCTCACCGCAGCGCCTGCGGTCGGCCGGGCTCCTGGACGCACTGCTGCGACTGGGAGAACCGCCACAGCCCGCAGCGGACGACCTGGAATCGATTGCACCGGAATCGATCGCGGACATGGACGTGGACGGTCTGGTCCGCATGGCCCTCGGCGACGGCCGTGCCTGAACGCGCCGACAGCGAAAGGACTGCTATGACAACGGACCAGGTGGTCGAGGCCCTGCGCGCCTCCGTGCGGGACAATCAGCAACTGCGCCAGGAGAACCGCGCACTGGTCGCGCGGGCGCGCGAGCCGGTGGCGATCGTCGGCATGAGCTGCCGCTTCCCCGGCGGCGTACAGACCCCCGAAGACCTGTGGCAACTGCTGATGGCCGAGCGCGACGGCGTCACGCCCGTCCCGGCCGACCGCGGGTGGGACCTGCCACAGGAACCGGGCGCACCCGCCCTCGCAGGCGGATTCCTGCATGATGCAATGGATTTCGACGCCGGATTCTTCGGGATCTCACCGCGCGAGGCCTTGGCGATGGACCCGCAACAGCGACTGCTGCTCGAGGTCTGCTGGGAGAGCATCGAGCGCGCGGGCATCGATCCGCAGCGCCTGCGCGGCGGTGACACCGCTGTTTTCGCGGGCGTCATCAACAGCGACTACGGCAGCCGCCTCGGCCATACGCCCGAGGACCTGGCCGGATTCCTCGGCACCGGAACCATTCCCAGCGTCGTCTCCGGCCGCATCGCCTATCTGCTCGGGCTGCAGGGTCCCGCGGTGAGCCTCGACACCGCCTGCTCATCGTCCTTGGTCGCGATTCACCTGGCCTGTCAGGCCCTGCGCGCGGGCGACACCGCACTCGCCCTCGCCGGCGGCGTCACCGTGATGTCCGCGCCCGGTGTGCTCAGCGGCGCCGCGCGGCAGGGCGGGCTGGCCCGTGACGGCCGCTGTAAATCGTTCTCCGACAGCGCCGATGGCGCCGCCTTCGGTGAAGGCGCCGGCATGGTCCTGCTGGAGCGCCTCGGCGATGCGCGGCGCAACGGCCATCCGGTACTGGCGGTCATTCGCGGCTCGGCCGTCAACCAGGACGGCGCGAGCAACGGCCTGACCGCCCCCAACGGCCCGGCCCAGGCGCGGGTCATTCGAAAAGCCCTGCACAATGCGGGTCTGTCGCCCACCGAGGTCGATGCGCTCGAGGCGCACGGCACCGGCACGGTGCTCGGTGACCCGATCGAGGCGCAGGCCGTGCTCGAGGTCTACGGCCAGGACCGTCCGAGGGGACGCTCGCTGCTGCTGGGTTCACTGAAATCCAATCTGACGCACACACAGGCGGCGGCCGGAGTCGGCGGTGTCATCAAAATGGTGCTGGCCATGCGGCAGGGCATGCTGCCGAAGTCGCTGCACATCGATCGGCCGAGCGCGCAGATCGATTGGAGCCGAGGCGATGTCGCGCTGCTGACCGAGGCCGGGCCGTGGCCGGTCACCGGGCAGCCGCGCCGCGCGGCGGTGTCCTCCTTCGGTGCCAGCGGCACCAATGCGCATCTGATTCTCGAGTCCGCGCCCGGTGACCCGGATGCCGCGCCGCCGGTCCGCACCGAGGGCCCGACAGCCTGGATTCTCTCCGCCCGGACGCCGTCCGCACTGCGCGCACAGGCGGAACGGCTGCACGCGCATGTCAGCGCCGACCCGGGCCTGCACCCTGCGGACATCGGAATGTCGCTGGCGCTGAGCCGATCCCGATTCCCCGAGCGTGCGGTCGTGGTCGGCGCCGATCGCGCCGAGCTCCTCGATGCCCTCGGCGAGGTGGCGCGCGCGGACGGTGACCACCGCGGCGTCACCACCGGCAAGCCCGGCAAGGTTGTGTTCGTCTTCCCGGGCCTCGGCGCGGAGTGGCCCGGCATGGCCGCCGAGTTACTGGACAGCTCACCGGTTTTCGCTGCCCGCATGGCCGACTGCGCACGCGTGCTCGCCGACCATCTCGACTGGTCACCGATCGCGGTGCTGCGGCAGGAGTCCGGCGCGCCCTCTATCGACCAGGTCGAAGCCCTGCAGCCGGTGCTGTTCTCGGTGCTGGTATCCCTCGCGGCGGTATGGCAGGCCCACGGCATCGAACCGGCCGCCGTGGTCGGGCACAGCCAGGGCGAAGTGGCCGCCGCCTGTGTCGCGGGCCTGCTGTCCCTGGAAGACGCCGCCGCGATCGCGGTCGGCCGCAGCCGCGCCCTCGCCGCCGTCACCGGCGGCGGCGCCATGGCCACCGTGCTGCTCACCGCCGACGAGGCGGAGAAACTGATCGACGGATACGGCGACCGCCTCTCGATCGCCGCCGTCAACGGCCCACGCGTGGTCGTGCTCGCCGGAGAGGCCGCCGCGCTCGAGGAATTCCTCGCCGACTCCGACGACGTGATGGCCTTCCGGACCCCGATCGATTACGCGCCGCATTCCGCCGTCGTGGATTCGGTCCGCGACACCCTGCTCACCTCGCTCGCGGCGGTGCGGCCCGGCCCGGGAACGGTCCCGATGCTGTCCACCACCGATGCGGAGTGGGTGCGACCTGCCACGCTGGGACCGGAGTACTGGTTCCGAAATCTGCGGCAGACAGTGCGTTTCCACGACGCGCTCCGCATCCTCTTCGATGCGGGCTACCGGACGTTCCTCGAGGTCGGCCCACACCCCACCCTGACCTTCAATATCCAGGACGCGGCCGCCGAAGCCGGTCTCGAGGGCCTCATCGTCCTCGACACCCTGCGCCGCGGTGCGGGCGACGCACACCGGTTGCTCACGGCATTCGGTCAGGCACACGTGTCCGGCTTGCCGGTCGATTGGCGCCCGGTGTTCGAACAGACCGGCGCGCGCCGAGCCGATCTGCCGACCTATGCCTTCCAGCGCACGCGCTACTGGCTCGAGCCCGCCCCGGCCGGCGGCGACCCCGCCGCCATAGGCCAGGACGACCCTCGCCATCCGCTGCTGCGCGCCGCCGTCGAGCTGCCCGGCGCGGGCGGCACGATATTCACCGGCCGCCTCTCGGTAACGACCCACCCCTGGCTGGCCGACCACGCTGTGCGCGGCACCATCCTGCTGCCCGGCGTGGCCTACCTCGAGATGGCCGCGCACGTGGGCCGCCACCTCGGCTGCGCGCTGATCGAGGAGCTCACACTCTCCGCGCCCCTGGTCCTCACCGGGGCACCCGACGGCCCCGCGGTCCGGCTGCGGCTCACGGTCGCGGCCCCGGATCCGGCAGGCCGGCGTACCATCGAAATCCACTCGCGGTCAGAGGATTCCGGCTCCGAGGTGGAATGGACCGAGCACGGCAGCGGCGTGCTCGCCCCGGCGCCCGCAGCAGCCGGACCTACGCCGACCGCACTCTCGGCCCAGCCGCTGTCCTGGCCGCCCGAGGGCGCGCGGCAATTGCGAGTCGACCGGCTCTACAGCGTGCTGGAGGCGCGAGGCGTGGAGTACGGTCCCGCTTTCCGCGGTCTCCGGGCCGCCTGGTCGTCCGGCGCGGAGATCTTCGCCGAGGTCGAAATGCCGGACACCGTGGCGGACGGGTTCGGCGTGCACCCGGCCCTGCTGGATGCCTTCCTGCACACGATCACGCTGCGCGGCGCCGACACCGATGCCGACCCGGCCGCACAACCCGCGGCTTCCGGTGTGCCCCTGCCTTTTTCGTGGCAGCATGTGCGCATCTGGTCCGAGGCCCCGGCGGGACGCGCGCTGCGCGTCCGGCTCCGGCCGCAGGGCCCGGACGCGGTATCCCTGGAAGTCACCGACGGGGACGGGCGGCCGGTCGTCACCGTCGGCACGCTGGCCATGCGCACCGCATCCTTCGATTCCCTGCGCGCCCCGACCGATTCGCTGTTCCGTCTCGAATGGCCCCTGCTCGGCCTCGCCGCCGGGACTCCGCCGCCCGCGGCTCGCTGTGCCGTCATCGACAGCGGAGGCGAGCGGCCGCCATCCATGGCCGTCCTCCGCGAAAGTGACGAACCGGCGGGTCTCGACGCGGTGCTGCTTCCCTGGCCTGCCACGGATTCCGGCATTCCCGAGGCGGTGCATGCCGGCACCGCGAAGGTGCTGGCCCACCTCCAGGCCTGGCTGACCCGGCTCGCCGGGGAGTGCCCGCCGCTGGTCATCGTGACCCGCGGTGCCGTGGATCTCGGTGAGCCGTCCCTCGATCTCGCGGGCGCTGCCGTGTGGGGCCTGGTCCGATCCGCCCAGCAAGAGAATCCGGACCGGTTCGTACTCCTCGATACCGACGCTGCCGGGATTACGCCCGAGCTGCTCGCCGCAGTGCTGGCCAGTGGTGAACCGCAGGCCGCACTCCGGGCGGGCGCGATCCACGTCCCCCGCTTGACGCGTGTGCGCGCCGCGACCGACCCGGGTGAACTCTTCGATGGCGCGGGTACCGTCCTGCTGACCGGAGGTGCGGGCACGCTCGCCGGCCTCCTCGCCCGGCACCTGGTGACGGCGCACGGCGTGCGCCGCCTCCTGCTGCTCGGACGCCGCGACCCGGCGGCGTCGGCCGAGCTGGTCGCCGAGCTCACGGCACTGGGTGCGCAGGTGACCGCCGAATCCTGCGACGTCACCGATCGCGCCGCCGTCGATGCCGTGCTCGCGCGCATCCCGCACGCGCATCCGCTGACCGCGGTCGTGCACACGGCCGGCGTCATCGACGACGCCGTACTGGGCGATGTCACCCCCGAGCGGCTGAGCGCGGTACTACGGCCCAAGATCGACGGCGCGTGGAATCTGCACGAGGCCACGCTCGGCCTGCCGGTGCGCGCGTTCGTGGTGTACTCGTCGATCGCCGGCGTCCTCGGCGGACCCGGCCAGTCGGCATACGCGGCAGCCAATGTCGCCATGGACGCGCTGATGGCCATCCGTCACCGCGCAGGTCTCCCGGCCAAATCGCTGGCGTGGGGCCTGTGGGAGCAGCGCAGCGAGCTGACCGCCGCGCTCTCCGACGTCGATCTGAAGCGTATGTCCCGCAGTGGAATTCGCGGATTCTCCGCCGAAACCGGTGCGGCGCTGTTCGATGCGGCGCACGCCGTGCCCGACCCGCTGCTGATCCCCGCCGACCTCGACCTCGCCGCCCTGCGCAACGGCCCGATACCGCCGCTGCTGCGTGCGCTGGTGCGATCCCCGCGCCAGCCGCGGCCGGCGACCGACGAGCGGCTGCGCGACCGGCTCGACGCCGCGAGCGCCGAGGAACAACCGGGCATTCTCCTCGAGACGGTGCGGCAGTACGCCGCCCAGGTACTCGGGCACGACGATGCCACCGCGGTCGGCGCCGATGAGCAGTTCCTGTCGGTCGGATTCGACTCACTGACCGCGCTGGAGCTACGCAACCGCCTCGCCGCGTCCCTCGGAGTCGGCCTGCTCCCGACGGTCGTGTTCAGCAGTGGCACCCCGGCGAAACTCGCCGAACTGGTTGCCGCGGAATGGAAGTCGGCGGCGTCAGCGGCCCAGGGCGTGACCGCGGCCGTACCGCCGCCGAGCGCACCGGACCCGGATCCGGTCGGCCTCCTGTTCCGGCAGCTGGGCCGGCGCGGCAAGGCCGACGAGGCCATCGATCTGCTCAAGAACGCCTCCGCGCTGCGACCGGAATTCCACACGGCCGCCGAGCTGCGCGGCACGGACGAACCGCCGCGGCTGATCCGGTTCACCACCCACGACGACGCACCCGAGCTGGTGTGTCTCGGTTCCCTGGTCGCGCTCGGCGGCGGCCACCAGTACGCCCGCTTCGTCGCGCAGTTCCGCGGCACCTACGGCGCGAGCGCCCTGTCGGCGCCGGGTTTCCTTACCGCCCAGCGTCTTCCGTCCAGCTTGCCGGCACTGTTCGACTATCAGGCCGAGGAGATCCTGGAACGGGTGGGCCGGGAGCGCCCGCTGATCCTGCTCGGTTCCTCCTCGGGCGGCATCGTCGCGCACGGCGTGGCCGCGCAGTTGGAGCAGCGGGGTGTGCGCCCGGCCGCCGTCGTGCTGCTCGACACCTATCTGTCGTCGGACAAGGCGATGACGCAGTTCAACAACGTGCTGCTGCAGGGCATGTTCGAGCGTGAGGAGCAGGCCGTCCCGATGGACGGCGCCCGGCTCACCGCGATGGGCAAATACTTCCGGCTCCTCGACGACTACCGGGCGCCGGTGGTCGCGGCGCCCACCCTGCTGGTGCGGGCCTCGAGTCCGCTCGGCGAATCGGCGCCCGCCGTCGGTGACTGGCGTTCGAGCTGGCCGGGTGCGCACACGGTCCTCGACGTGCCCGGCGATCACTTCTCGATCTTGGAGCAGCATTCGGCGACCACCGCCCGGGCCGTCTCCGAGTGGCTCGAATCGATCCTGTCCTGACCGAAATGCATTGAGAGGAAGGCCTATCGATGAAAACGGAACCTGAGTCCGGCACCCCGGAGGGGCAGCTGATCGCGGTGGTCGGCGCCGGCGTCATGGGCGTCGGTATCGCTACCCTGGCACTGGTTCGCGGGCTGCCGGTCATCCTGGTCGATGTCGACGACACCCGGCTGAGCGAGGCCCACACCAGAATCGCGGCGGAACTGCGGATGGCCCAGCTGATGGGCCGGCTCGCGGACGACGAGGCGGCCGGTGCGCTGACGACGACCACCGCGATCGCCGACCTCGGCCCCGCCTCGGTGGTCATCGAGGCGACCACCGAGGACCTCACCGTCAAGGCGAAGGTGTTCGCCGAGATCTCGGCGGTGGTGGCCCACGGCACCCCGCTGGTCTCGAACACCTCGTCGATCCCGATCGATGAGCTCGCCGGTTTCGCACAGCGGCCCGAGGACGTCGTCGGCACCCATTTCATGAACCCGCCGTACCTGATTCGGACGGTCGAGGTCATCCGCGGGGCGCGCACCGGTGCGCACACCATGGCGGCGCTCGAGGGTGCGCTGGCCGCGCTGGGGCAGGATGCCGTCGTCGTCCGGGACAGCCCGGGCTTCGTCACCAGCCGCGTCCTGCACCCGATGATCAACGGCGCGGCCCGGGTCGTCGAGCAGGGCACCGCCACCGCCGCGGACGTCGACGCCCTGATGGAGAACTGCCTGGGCCATCGCACCGGGCCGCTGCGCACCGCCGACCTGATCGGCATCGACAACCTCGTCGATTCGCTGCAGGTTCTCTACGCCCGCACCGGTGACGAGGGCTGCCGCCCCTGTGACCTGCTGCTGGAGAAGGTCCGGCTGGGCCACCACGGCCGCAAGTCCGGCCGCGGTTTCTATGAGTACACGAACTGAGGAGAAGACAGTGGACGCAACGAATACCCAGGTCGAGCAGGCGGAGAGCATGGACATCCAGCAGGATGTGCTGACTTTCCTCGACACCCAGACCAAGCGATCCTGGGGTCCGCAGGCCGATCTGTTCGCCGCCGGTGGCCTCTCCTCCCTGTTCGCCATGCAGCTCGTGGTGTTTCTGGAGAAGACCTACGGCATCGCCATCCGGGGAAAAGACTTGCGGCTGGACAACTTTCGCACCGTAGTGAATATGGTGGCGCTGGTGGAGCGGCTCCGGAGCGAACTGTGAGCGGCGGACTGCTCGCGGCGTGCGAGGCCGCCACCGACCTCGTGGGTGACCAGGCCGAGCACTGGGACCGCACCGGACTGCTGCCCCGGGACCTGCTGACCAAGCTCGGCGCCGCCGGATACCTGTGCCCGCAGGTCCCGGCCGCGCTCGGCGGCCTCGGCTGGGACAGCGCCCTGGACGGGGAGTTCACCGCGCACGTGGGCAGCCTATGCTCCTCGCTGCGCAGCATCATGACCTCGCAGGGGATGGCGGCCTGGACCATCGCGCGGCTCGGCACCCAGCAGCAGCAGGCCGAATTCCTGCCCCGTTTGACCGGCGGGGAACTGGCCGCGGTCGCCTTCAGCGAACCCGGCGCGGGCAGCGACCTGTCGGCCATCGGGACCCGCATCGTCCGCGCCGGCGACGAGGTCGCAGTCGACGGTCACAAGACCTGGTCGACGGCCGCGGCGTACGCCGATCTTGTTGTCGTCGTGGGCATTATGGACGACGGCGGCGCCGGGGCGGTGGTGGTGCCGACGGATGCGTCCGGCGTGCGGGTGGACCGGATCGAGGATCCGCTGGGTTGCCGTGCGGCCGGCCATGCCGACCTGCGCTTGGCGCAGGTGCGGGTGCCCGCTGCGCACCTGCTCGGTGACGGCGGTCAGTTCCTGCCGCTGGTGGTGACGACGGCTCTCGCCTACGGCCGGATGTCGGTGGCCTGGGGTTGCGTCGGCATCCTGCGCGCGTGCCTGGCGGCGGCCGGGGCGCACGCCAGATCACGTGAGCAGTTCGGGCGGACGCTGGGCGGTCATCAGCTCATCGCCCGGCACCTGGCCGACCTGCTGGTCGCCGAGCAGATCGCGGCCCGCGCCTGCGAGTACGCCAGTCGCTGCTGGGACGAGGGGTCGCCGGATCAGGTGCTCGCCACCGTGCTCGCCAAGCACGTCGGCGCCACCCAGGCGGCGCACGGCGCGGCGGTCGCCGTACAGGTCCTGGCCTCGGCGGGGACGCGGGACGGGCACACGGTGGCGCGCGCGTACCGCGATGCCAAGTGCATGGAAATCATCGAGGGCAGCAACGAGATGTGCCAGCTGCTGCTGGCCGATCACGTGCTGGCCAATGCCTGATCGGAGAGGTGGTCATGACGACGGAAGCTGTTCCCGCGCAGGTGAGTACGATCAAGTGCCTGGTCTGGGACCTCGACAACACCCTGTGGCAGGGCACACTGCTTGAAGACGGTGAGGTGGTGCTCGCCGAGACCATCCGCGACGTCATCGTCGAACTGGACTCCCGCGGCATTCTGCAATCGGTCTGCAGCCGCAACGACCACGACCCGGCCTGGGCGCGGCTGCAAGCGCTCGGACTCGCCGAGTACTTCGTACTGCCCGAGATCGGCTGGGGGCGCAAGTCAGACGCGGTGCACCGTATCGCGGAGCAGCTGAACTTCGCGCCGGGAACCATCGCGTTCATCGACGATCAACCCGCCGAACGCGCCGAGGTGACCTATCACCTGCCCGAGGTGCGCTGCTACCCGGCGGAGGCGGCCGCGACGCTCACCGATCTGCCCGAATTCACTCCGGCGGTGAGCACGGTCGATTCGCGCCGCCGCCGGGAGATGTACCAGGCCGGGTTTCGCCGCGACGCCGAACGCACCGAATTCGACGGTGCGGACGAGGATTTCCTGCGCTCGCTCGAGCTCGTGCTGCACATCGGGCCCGCCACTGAGGAGCAGCTGTCGCGGGTCGAGGAGCTGACGCTGCGCACCAGCCAGATGAACGCCACCGGTGTGCACTACTCGGATGCGACACTGCGCGCACTGCTGCGGGATCCGAAGCACGAGATCCTGGTTGCGGCCATGTCCGATCGCTTCGGACCACACGGTGCGGTCGGCGTGATATTGATCGAAAAGCATTCCAGCGTATGGCATCTCAGGCTGCTGGCGACCTCGTGCCGGGTCGTATCGTTCGGTGCGGGCTCGACCCTGCTCGCCTGGCTCGGGGATCGCGCGCACCGGGCGGGCGTGCATTTCGTAGCCGACTTCCGCCCCACCGACCGCAACCGCATGATGGAGATCGCCTACCGGTTCGCCGGCTTCGACGATGAACCGTGTCACTGCCGCGATGCCCTGGCCGCACCCGAGGTCGCGGGCGTCGAGCGACTGCACCTGCTTCCCGCCGAATGGAGCGGGTCGGCAACGACGCGGCTGGAAACGACCGACTCGATCTGCGCACCGGCAAGCGCACCCGAAGCCGCGCGCCGATCGTGAACCTCAGTCCCGGCGAGAAGCGGTCGCCGCGTCTCGCCGGGACTTCGGCACCGATATCCGGGGATTCGTGGGCCGCATCGGTCGTCACCTTCGGATCCGTTGCAGCGCAAGTTGTTTTGGTGGGGCAACTCGGCAGACTGAACGTGGCCCGCGCTCAGGTGAGCCGGCGTGCCAGGGTGATGCCGTCGGCCATGGTCAGCATGCTGATCTCCACACGGTTGTCGGACCGCAGGAGGGCATTGAGCTCGCGCACGCCCTGCGTGTCCGCATCCTGCGCGCCCGGATCGGCCACCCGCCCGAAGAAGAGAGTGTTGTCCACCACGATCAGGCCGCCGAGCCGGACGAGTTCGAGTGAAAGTTCGTAGTACCGAGGGTAATTGGCCTTGTCCGCGTCGATGAACACCAGATCGAACAGGCCCGGGCCCTCGTCGGCCAGCAACTGCTCGAGCGTCGCGCAGGCCTCACCGACCCGCAACTCGATGCGGTCACCCACCCCCGCGCGACCCCAGTACGGGACGCCTATCGCGGGCCACCGGTCAGTGATGTCGCAGGTGATCAGATGGCCCGTGGCGGGCAGCGCACGCGCGAGGCACAGCGTGCTGTAGCCGGTGAACGTGCCGATCTCCAGAATCGCGTGTGCGTTCACGAGTCCGGCGAGCAGTGCCAGCAGTTGTCCCTCCTCGGCGAGCACCTGCATGGCCGTCCCACCTGGCAGGTCCGCGGTTTCCGCTCGCAATTCGCGCAGAATCTCGTCCTCCCGGAGGGAGACGTGCCGGATGTAGTCGGTGAGTTGCGCTGTGACTGCTATCTGATCGGCCACGATGATCCTTCGTAAGGGAGCGGTCAAGAGGGTGCCCATCTCTCGCCTGGTGTGTGCACCGTGGGCGATCTCGATGCTGGCAGGGGCCGATAGCGTTTCGGTAGCGCCCAGGTGTCCGGTGCGGGGCCCGTGCGATATCGCGGCGGAATCCGCGAGCCACGGCCCGGCAATACGCTGCTGGAAGTGCCTGTCACCGGAATTCCGCCGCGCGTTTCGCCGCAACACGCGTCGGCCCGTGACGGTGCCCGGGCTGCCTGCCGGACCGGCGGATTGTGATCGCAACGGAACAGCGAAATGGACAACATGGACGACGAGAAGAACTGGTTCAGACGGCTGGCGCCTGCGGATCGGGCCGGGCACCGGCTCGTCTGCTTTCCGCACGCGGGCGGCGCCGCGAGTTACTTCTTGCCGGTGGCGCGGGCGCTGGCGCCGGAGGTCGATGTCGTCGGCGTGCAGTACCCCGGTCGGCAGGACCGGCGCAATGAGCCCGGCATCGGAGACATCGGTGAGCTTGCCGACCGAATCCACGAGCTCATGCGGAAGTGGGCAGCAGAGCCGCTGACACTGTTCGGGCACAGCATGGGCGCAGTCATCGCGTTCGAAGTAGCTCGGCGTCTGCGGCGGGACAGCCCGGAGCGGCCCCTGCACCTGTTCGCCTCCGGGCGTCGCGCCCCGCACCTGCAGCGCGGAGACATGGTGCATCTGCGCGATGATGCGGGCATCGCCGCCGAGGTGCGTGCACTCGGCGGCACCGAGTCTCTGCTGCTCGAGGATCCGGAGGTGCTGGCGATGATCCTGCCCGCCTTGCGCAGCGACTATCGCGCGGTCGAGACGTACCGATTCGCCCCGGACGGCCCGCCGCCGTGCCCGATCACGGTGCTCACCGGAGACCGGGATCCGCACACCACCGTCGAGGAGGCACGGGAGTGGGTCCACCATTCGGGCGACCCGTTCGACATGCGGGTTTTTCCCGGCGGCCACTTCTTTCTGAGCAGTAGCGCCACCGGCGTGCTGGCTCTGCTCGCGGATCATTTCGAGGCATCCGGGCCGAGCCGGGCGATCGGCCCGCGGTCGGATCGACCGGGTGCGCGGTACCGGGCGTGACGTCGGCTGTCCGCGCCCGGTACCGCGCACCCGGTCAGGACAGGAGTCGTTCGGGGGGCCCGAAGGGCACGTCCGTCGGGTATCCGTGCTGGCTCAGGCGCCGCAATGCGGCGATATAGTACCCCGACAGCTCCTCCTGGTAGAGGCGCTCGCGAGCAAAGGCCCAGCTCAAGCGGTCAATGGTGTAGTGGCCGCGGTTCGGCCCGCGCAGGACGTGTACCTCTGCCAACTCCTCCAGCAGATCCTCGGCCCGGTTCTCGGAACACTCCAGCAGTACGGCGATGGTGTGCGGGCGGATGTGGCGGCTGGAGATCATGCCGAGCCAGCGGAAAGCCTTGCGCAGCTCGTCACCGTCCTTCGGGCGGTGGCCCAGTGCCCGGTACCAGCGGTCCAGCGGCGCACGGATCGAGAGATCCCCGACCTGTAGTTCGTTCAGGATTCGCTGGGGATCGGCGAGCCTGCGCGCGGTGTCGTCCAGCCTGCGATTCGGCCGGTTGAGCAGGCGCAGGCCGATGATGCGCAATGCCAGGGGCAGGCCGGAACAGGCCTGTACGACAGATCGTGCCGACTCGATCTCATTGTCGACCCGTTCCTTGCCGATTATCCCGGCCAGCAGGTCCATCGCGATCTGCTCGTCCAGTGGTGCCAGCGCGATGGTGACAGACCCGTCGAGGTCGGCGAGACGCCGGCGGCTGCCGACCAGGCTGCGGCTGTCGCCGCCGGCGGGCAGCAGTGGACGCGCCTGGGAGGCGTCGCAGACATCGTCGAGCACGATCAATACCCGGCGCTGGGCGACTACGGAACGATAGAGCGCAAGTCGGCTGGTATCGCTGTCCGGGATGGCCGCGCGAGGCACACCCAGGCTGGTCAGGAATCGCAGGGCGAGCGCGCCGGGATCGACCGATGAGCCGTCCGGTCCGATGAGACTCGCGTAGAGCTGCCCGTCGGGGAACTCGTCGGCGACGGCGTGCGCGACCCGTAGCAGCAAGCTTGTCTTCCCGATGCCGGCGGCCCCGGTGACGATGCCCGCCGCCGCCGCTTGCCGTGGGTCCGATCGCGTGATGAGCAGCTCGGTCAGTTCGTGGCTTTCACTGTCGCGGCCGATGAAATCCCGCACCCGGGGAGGAAGCTGCGCGGGCAGCGGTATCTCCGCGCCTGCTGCCGGGGGATCACTGTTCGGGGGAGGTGCGATGGTGATCACTGATCCGTCTTCGCCGCGCAGGATGCGGGCTTGCATCTCGCGCAATTCCGAGCCCGGTTCCATGCCGAACTGCCCGATCAGGTCGTCTCGGACTCGCTGGAACAGCTCGAGCGCTTCCGGTTGCTGCCCGGCGCGAAACAGTGCCAGCATGAGCCGGCCGACAAAGGCTTCATTGAGCGGATGTTCGCGCACGACTCGGCGTAGTTCGGGCAGGATCTCGGCATGTCGGTGCAGTTCGAGCTGCATATCCACCCGCCAGCCCAGAGTTTGCAGCCGTAGCTCGCGCAGGTGGCCGCTCTCGGACTCGTGCAACCGGGTGCACGGTACATCCGTGAACGGGTCGCTGCGCCACAGGCTCAGCCCGCGGTCGAGTTCTTCCACCGCGCCCGCGAGTTGCCCCGACTCGGCGAGTGTCTTGGCTGCCCGCCGATGGGACAGGAACCTGCCGAGGTCGGTGTCGTCGTCGTGTATCTGGATTCGATAGCCAGGTGCACGCGTCTGGATTCGTTCTACTCCGAACGGGCCGAGTGCTCGCCGTAACCGCATGACATAGGTGCGGACCGTGGCCGCCGCACTCGGTGGCAGGGGATCGTCCCAGACGAATTGTGCGATGCGGTCAACGGAAATGATCTTATTGGGATTGAGCAACAGCGTTGTCAATACGATGCGCTGCCGTGGTGCCGAGATAGCCACCTCGCCTTCCCCCGAGCGGACAACCAACGGGCCGAGAATCAGGAATTCCACTACCTCTCCTCCTGGAGCAGTTCGGGACAGACCCCCCTGTGCCTGAACTGCTTGGACAAGCCTGTCCATCCACTGCTACCCAGCAGTCGCCCGGTGATTGATCGATCACCGTTTCCCCCATCGACTCCCGAGACTGTGCAGTTTCAACGCGAGTTGAATTCGATGTGACGGCATAAATGGATGGCACGCACATCGATGGGCGCTTCAATTCTTTTGGACGGAATTCTCCAATATGTACATCGGATAATTCGGGGCAACAGTGAAGGCTGCGACTCTGCAGAGCAAGAACCTGGGCGGCGCCTCCTGGACCAGCGATCGAAGTTATAGCGAACTCGCCTGACGTTACCAGAGGATGTACACTACCGTCGATACATAGTTATCGACGGTATCGAGTATTCCTCGGATTGTTTTCCTGCGCCTTTCGAAGTCGCGTCAGGCTTGTTTCGAATAGGCGACCGACTGGTCAGTATTAGACGAATGGCGAGCTTTCCGCGCTGGTCCGGACGTGTGTGCCCGCGTGCTCGCCCCGTGCTCATCTCCACGTATCAGTGATAGCGGTACGCTCTGAAATCGATTGGGGCACGCGGTCTTCGGTAGTGATGTGCGCACCGCCGCGGCGGCCTGTCCTCCGCGTCGAACATCGAAGGTTGCATTCCGAGTGTGTCGGCGCCGCTGCGATGCGCGGCATTCCGGTCGTGTTCTCTCAACGGCCGGAGTGGCGCAGGCGGATCGGCGATATCCGCGACGGCCATTGTTGATCCGGATTCCCAGGTTTGCCGGCCATCGATACCGAACCTGATTCATCAACCTGAACAACTGATCGTTAGTTGAATTCGATCCGCAGCAGATCGGTATTCGACAAGCCGATAATATCGATAGGGTGCATCGAGTGCGGATGTATCCGCGGCTACTTTTAGGCTAATTATCCGGGTTTCGTGCCCCTGTCGTGACCGGCTCGGAGTGCGAATTCTCGCGCAGAGCCGGTCCGGTATTGCCTTCCGGTCAGAATTCCTGGAGGGACTCGTATGGTCAAGGGGCTCAACGCAACTCGGCTCAAGATTCTTCGATCACCACCGCTCGCCAGCCGCTGTATCGCCGACGCCGGGGCGATCTCCGCGTCCGACCGCCAGAAGCCTCCCGGCTCGAGTCCTCGTCAGACAACGTGGCATCGGTGGCCCACGCGGGTGTGGAGGTGGTCTTGACGGTGGGGTTCACGGCTGACACGAAGGTGCGCACCGCGGGATCCGATCGAGCCGGCCACGGGCGACGCCACCGAACCGCGCAGTTGTTTTCTTTTCTCGGTGAAGTCTGCTTTCGTAGAAACACGGGTATTCGGTCTTTTTGTCTGCATGCAACCTTCATATCGACTGATCCATCTCGATCCCATTCTGCTGCTCAGTGGACCGGGTGAAAAATTGGGACAAAATGGCATCCGGACTTCGAATGGAAGTGCACACTTGAGCGATAGGTTTCGTTTTTGCAAATCATGGAGGTTGCTGGGGAAAGTTGGTATGCGGCTACCTGATCTCACGGCCTCGGTCGGTGTAAAAAGCCGCTTCAGATCACCTTGACCGCACTCGATGTGCAGATGTATGAGCCGCCTGGGTCAGACCGGGAAAGGCTCATCGATGATAAGAGGAGAATCATTATGTCCACACCCGCGGCAGCAGGCACGCTCGACGCCAACAAAGCGGTAGTGCAGAGCTTTTTCGATCAGGCAGTCAACAAACATGATGTGACCGCCATCGCAGACCTCTTCGCCCCCGACAGCCAGGGCACTCTCGACGCCGCCGGCAGTACGGGGCTCGAGGCAGTGGCACAGCCGAGCGCAGCCGCAGCCGCGGCTATGCCCTCGCTGTCGGCCCAGGCGATCCACACGATGACCGAGCAGGCATTGGAGGCTTTCCCTAACATCCAGATCCAGATCGACCTCATGGTGGCCGAGGGAGATACCGTCGTGGTCCGCTGGACGGAAACCAGCAATCACTTCACCGGAGTCAGCGATGCCGGCCACCACGTGCCGATGTCGAGCATCGATTTCTTCACCGTCCAGAACGGCAAGATCACCTCACTCGTCTCTCGCCCGGACCTCACAAGCGCCCTGCAGGCACTTGATGCACTGCCCGACGCCCTGGCGTCGCGTCTCGCATCACCGAACGCGCCAGAAGAGTTGTTCAACTCGGTCCAGTGAGAGCTGCTATCCGGACACGGTGAGAGAGCGGCCCTCGAGCTCCCCTTAGCGAATTTCGGAACCGTGTCGGAAGCTTCGACCTGCAACGTCCTGGTATGACGGCCCGCCGACGATCCAGGCGTTGTGGGCCGGGGCACGTACTCCGGGTGCACGGCGTTGTCGACAGGCAGCGGGTACGCCCAGTTGCGAGAGATCGGCCCGGTGATCAGGCACAGTGTGATCTGTAGTTCTCTCCGGCACGAATTCCATTGGGCGCCGGGCAGTTCGGGACGCCGCCGGTGTTGGTGATGGCGGCTTCGTTCTCAAGGTTCATCACCGCGATGATGATCCCGACCCGCACCACCGCGGATCTGCTGGCAGGAATGTGGGCACTGCTGTCGGGGCAGCTGGGGATGGTTCCTTAAAGGCTGTTGTGGGACAACGAATCCGGTACGGGTAAGCTGGCGAGCGGGGTGACCGCGTTCACCGGGATACTCGGAACCAGCCGCCGTCCTGGCCGGTGTCGGGCTGACAGGATTTGAACCTGCGACCACTTGACCTGTGTTCAAGTCTCCCGGTAAATTCCTCGAAGTTCCTATTACTGCTGTACAGCAAGAGTTTCACCGCTGCCCACGTCTACGCGGCTCCGCTCCCATCTCGGGAGATCAGACAGTCGATACCGTCGATATCGCTCCATCCGAGCAAATCGCGGCTTGCGTTCGGCAACGGCCCAGCTCGCCTGTCGACGGCGCGTGAAGACTGATCACTGCAGGAGTTGGCACCAAGACGACGACCGTAGTGAGATCCCGGTTTTGCTCGTGCGGACGTCGGCTTCTGCTTAGCTCAGGCGGTGGCGATTCCGCAGGACCTTCTTCCGCAGGTCGACCGCATCTCGCGGGCGATCACCGGCGTGGCTGAGGCAGTGAACTACGCGCGCTTTGACCGGCGTACCGACGAGCCCGATAGCGGATTGTGTGTCGACCAGGCCATCACCGGTGTCGAAGCCGCCGCAAGAGAATGGTTCGCGGCGTCCGCTGCACTTGAGGCCTCGCTGGAGGGTAGGCGGATGTTCGAGCGAGAACTCGAGCCGGAGATCCAGTCCTCGGAATCTGCACTCACCCTGCTGCATTGGGCAGTCATGTCCGAACTCGCCCTCGCGCAGCCGCTCGACTGGATCGAGGGCAATCCCCGGTTGCGTGATATTCCGGGCTGGCCCAGCTCGGAGCGCACGGTCCTGTTGGAAGCCTCTACCGGTAGCGGTGGTCTGCTCGCATTGCTTCGTGGCGGCACTGACGACGACCCCGCGCTGCCGCCGTTCGAGGTCTATTCAGAGCATGTCGCCGGCGATGTTATTCGCAAAATTCTGTTCCAGTCGGCCGACGCGACGCGCAGCGTGTTCGCCGGGTTGCTTGCCGCTCCGCTGGTCGGTGCGGTTGTGCCGGGCGCGGCGGACACAGTTCGCCAGTTGCTCGAACGGCTCGGGGAATGGCAGATCGACCTGGCGATCGACGGGTTGCCTCACCGGATCTCGGCGCTGGTGCGTAGCGCGCTGCGGCTGGCGCGCCGGATGCTGCTGAAGGTCCTGGGCACCCGCCAGGCGCGCGTAGCCAGCGATGTCGGCGCCTTGATCACCGGCGGCGCTAGTACCCGCGACCGACTCGGGATCGCCCAGCTGATGTCGTACATGTACTACACCGGCGACGTGGGGGACCGCGCCTACGATGCCTTCACCGCGCCGGGCGCCACCGCACAGGACCGGCGCCGCCGCGGAGAACGACTGCGCAAGTTGGAGAAATCGAACAAGCGATGGGTGGGACCGGTCGAAAAGCTGTCTCTCGGACTCGGACCCCTGTGGATCGTCTCCATACCTCTCGGCATCGGCACCGTGGCGGCCGCGCCCGCAGCTGCCGCGGTGTTGCTGGCCTGGTTGGTGCTGATGTCCGGCGATCAACTCGACGCCAAGCACTATCCCGACTTCTGGAAGGGCGTGGTTCGACGCGCGGCAGGTGAATAGGTCGCCCCCGATTCGCGGCCGGATTACTTCGCTCGCGGGACGAGCCAGTCGGGTGCGGGGGTCTGGCGGCGATCCGATCGAGTGCAGCACCCCATCCCATCGATCGAGGACTGAATCGATCGATGCGACGCCGCTGCGGAGGCTGCGTGGCAGGTCGGTGCTGATTGTCAGGCTGCAGTTGATATTGGGGGCCGACTTCTGCGCCCACCATCTGATCCGCCTGGACTGCTCAAACGCTGTGAAGCATCGCCTCAGATGCCTGAGTCGCGTCGCGCGGCATACGTGCCCGCCATATCGATTGCACAGCAACGGTATTCGTGCCAGCTGTGGCTCCAGGAGACCATGTCGACTCCGGTCCCTCCGGGACGCTGAACAGGCCATCCATCGATCGAGTTGAGCGGGGAAGCAATAACATTGCTTCATCGAGTGGGTGCGATGTCACCCCGATCTGTCCTTGTTGCCACATCGTAGCGCGGACAAGGAAAGGCGAAATAGCTGTCAGGGCAGTGCAATTAGGGGCTTGCTCGTCTCGCGTGGGTAAGGGATACGCGCTAGCCTTGGCGCCATCCAAGTTTGGTGGAGTCCTCGGCGGTAGGGCGATGTGGGGGATGTCGGCGGTCGTGTCGTGTGGCGGGCTCCGTACCTTGACGAATCGTGAGGAGGCATGCCCGGATGGGTAGAGGACTGCAGTTGGCGGGGGCCAAGGTTCTGTTGACCGGCGCTACCGGCGGAATCGGTCAAGCGATCGCCCGATCATTGAAATCACGAGGGGCCGAGCTGATTCTGACCGGCCGTCGTGCTGACGTCCTGGATCAGTTGGCATCCGAACTGGATGCGGTGACCTTCATGGCGGACCTCAGCACTCGGGACGATGTGACGAAGCTGCTCCACGCGGCTGGTCCAGTCGATGTGTTCATTGCTGGCGCCGGGCATCCGGGCGCGGGGCGGGTGCTGGAACTCGGCGAGGACGACCTCGAGGGGATCGTCGCGGTCAACCTGCGGATGCCGATGCTGATGGCGCGTGAGGTAGCTCTGTCGATGCAGAACCGGCGCGTGGGTCAGATCGTTTTCATGGGATCGATCGGGGGGAAGGTCGCGGCGGGTGACACCGCTGTCTACAACGCCACGAAGTTCGGCCTTCGCGGGTTCGCCTTGGGCATGCGAGAGGATCTACACGGGAGCGGGATTGGCGTGTCATTGGTGGAGCCCGGCTTCGTTCGAGAGGCCGGAATGTTCGCCGACAGCGGTATACGGTTGCCGCCCGGATTGCGTACGACTCCGATGAAGCAGGTCACCGCCGCCGTGATCCGTGCGATCGAATCCAATGTTGCCGAAGTAGTGGTCGCGCCCTTCGAGATGCGGATCGGTGCTGCCCTCGCAAGTGTTGCGCCGGTAGCTAATTCGTGGGTCCAGCGTCGCCTCGGGTTTCGGCTCATTTCAGCGGCACGACGCGACGACGAGGTCTCATCGTTGAAAACGGATGCGTGACGTCTGCGGTGGTCGAACTGGCTCGCGAGTGTGACGAGGGGAAGGCGTTGTGAGGTTCGCGCGGCGCGGAAGGTCGACGCGGGCGCGGTTGCGGGCTCTGGTCAACCGCCTCGATGAGGCGCTACCCGAGGACTGGACGGCCGAGGAGCTGTTTGCCGCCGTCGAACGGTTCCGCGGACGGCGGATCGTTCGTCTGCCGCTCCCTCCGGGTGCGCCGTCGGGGTTGTGCGGAATGTGGTTGGCATGTGGCGATTACGACGTCTTCTTCCTGAGGGACTCTCCCGATCCGCACGATGTTCTGCACGAGCTCGGCCACATGCTGCTGGGGCACGGCCTGGATGCGCCCGCAGATGAGCTGGCAGCCTGGTTGCCGGACCTCGGGTTGAATCACACCGTCGAGGCGGTCCGAGCGATCCGCAGAACATCGAGTTACGACCCGCCCGAAGAATACGAGGCCGAGCTGTTTGCCACCATGGTCAGGACGCTGATTCGTGCAGACGGCCCACGCCGGGACAGGTTCCTCAAGGTGTTCTGATGTGGCCGCAGACCGTGCCAACCCCGATCACAGCTCTCGCGCTGATGTTCGTCGTCATCGTCACGGTCACACGAATCGTTCTGGTTCGGGGTGTGTCCCCGACCGATCAACTGATCAACGCACTGGCGGTCAGCTGTCTGATCGGGGTACTTCTACGGGAGCCCACGATCGCGCGCCTGGTGATGAGCTTCGTACCGGCCGGGCTACCCACCCTTTTCGACGCGTGGCACTGGACCACCATCTTCTCCTGGGGTTGTGGGCTGGGCATACTCCTTGTGCGTGAGTACGGTCCGGTCCGCTACAAGAAGCCGTTTCGCCTCGTAGTGGCGACGACGATAGCCATCGGTATCGGGTTCCTCGTGCTGAGCAGTCCGGCACGGTCAGAAGGGGTCTCGATCGCCGAGTACGGCGGCTGGCGCTACGGCGTCTACGTCGGGCTCCTGTCTGCCCCGCCAGTTTTCGTGTCCGCGTATCTGCTTCGAACCTTGGTCATGCTGCGGCGACGTGTGACGACCTCGCGAGAGGAGAATGTCGTACGAATCTTGTTCTTGGTTGCGATCCTCAGCATGATGCCGGCGAGCTCGTACCTCCTCCTTGGGGCACTCGGCATCTCGGGCCGCGAGCCCGCGGTAACCGACCGGATGTACAACTTCACTGCGAACGGCCTCGCCTCAGGTGAACCTCAACTGCTGTTCGGAGCGATTCTTGTGTCGGTGCTCGTGCCATCGTGCCGCCGAGCTTGGGTGCGAGTGAGACAGCTCAGGCGATTGGGCCCGCTCTGGCGTGACTTGACCACAGCTGTGCCGGGCGTCGTGTTGGCCCTGAGGTGGGCAGATCGGTGGGGTGCGTGGCCGGCTGAGCGCTTGGAACGGGTGAAGATCGAAATACGCGACGCATCCGAGATCATCGCTGGAACCATCGTCCCGCTGCCGGCTGCGATTGACCGATCGATCGATAACGGTGTCACCGAGGATGATCAGGAAAACATGCGGCTGGTCGCTGAGCTGCTCCTGGCAGTTCGATCTCAGCCGGAGGTCGGGTATGGGAGGCAGTCCGGAGGACTAACCCTACGGACGAGCGACCTGCCCGATATCGACACTTTGGTTCGCTTCTGGGAGCCTGCAAAATCGCTTGTGCACCAATCATTTCCGAAGGCGGTGGAGTCCACGTCTGCTCAGAAGCGTTCGGTGTGATCTTGATCGGACAGGCCAGTAGATCCCGCTGTCCGTTGTAGCGCCTCGAGTAGTTGGTGGATCGCCGTGCTTGCGAAGGTTAGTTGGTAGCCATCGGAGTGACTACGCGCGTTCTTCAGCTCGATCCCGAGCCGGTCGAGCTCGGTGACGAGATCCACTACAGATCTGTGCTCACGATTGAGCCGCTGCAGAGCGCGGACTCCATGCTCGACATCATCCGGCTCCGTCGTCGAACCGTCGGAACCTTCGAATCCTGGGCCAGGCGTGCGTCCTTGATGTAGGGCGGAGGTGGCGCTACCCGCCGGCAGACCCAGCGCCTCCAGAGCCCGATTGTATTTAGCTTCGGTTGTAGCGCTTATCGAATGGACGTGCCCGCCCTCGATACGAGATTGGACATTCCGAGTAGGCCCTCCGAGGTCGTGGATCTGTTGGTGCGTGATCAGCTCGTCCGGCAGGTTTCTCAGCCGAATTGTCTTCACCCATCGTCCGAACCGCTGTGCAGCCGATTCGGATCCGGCGAGTTCCCCGGCCGGTGGTGAGCTGAACCGAGCATCCATGGCACGTATGGTATCGCCGAAATGTACATAGTTGTGCGGGATGTCCGCACGGGTGAACCGACCTGCGATGGGTGTTCCAGAGTCGACAACGTCTGTGCTGCAAGGCCTGCGCACGAACCGACGGGCATTGCCTGCTCGGCTCTGGATGCACACCATGCACATGCCCGCACACGAATGTATTGACTGGCACACGTGTGCCTTTTAGGTTGAAGCCATGGATGCGGACATCCGGAGACTTGGCTGTCGGTTGACGACGCGCGACGTCGTCCATGCGTACGGATCCGATGCTGTGGTCGAGCGCGTGGCATGGCTTCGCGCGAACGGGTATCCCTACGCCGCGAAGACTGTTGAACGCGAGCTGAATCAGATTCTGAGGCCGAGTGCCGCTCGCGCGCCTGGATGGTTGCGCTGCGGCGGTAGTCAATCACCCGGGGCGGTGAGCTGTAGTGACTGACGTTCCCGATGGCGCCGCCGACCATCATGGAAGACCCGAGAGAGTTCGCATCGATTCGTTGGCGTCGGCCGACTCGCCGCGGCTGAACGGCGAAGTCAAAGTTCACGCAAAGCAGTTGGCGGACAGCGAATCTGAACTCCCCCCGATACTCGTACATCGGCAGACCATGCGCGTGATCGACGGAGCGCACCGAATCCTCGCGATGAAACTTCGGGGTCACGACGAGATCGAAGTGGAGTTCTTCGATGGCAACGAGTCCGACGCGTTCGTCCTTGGTGTGCAGTCCAACATCCAACACGGACTGCCGTTGTCTCTACCGGACCGGCGCGCCGCCGCAGAGCGGATCCTCTTGTCTCATCCAGCGTGGTCGGATCGAGAAATAGCGAGGACTACAGGCTTGTCGGCCAGGACCGTGCAGGAATTGCGCCGTGCAACTGCGGGCGAGCAGCAGTCGCACAGACTTGGAAGAGACGGCCGGACAAGGCCTTTGAGCTCGACACGTGGACGTCGACTCGCCGCAGAAATCTTGACCAACAGCCCGAACACCCCCTTACGCGAGGTCGCCAAACAGGTAGGCATCTCACCGGGCACCGTTCGCGACGTACGGCAGCGACTCGAACGCGGCGACAATCCGATACCGGAGCCGCGCCGCGGTATTGAAGTGAAAGGCCCGGCGACCGTAGCTCGTCGGCAGGTCGAATTCACCGACGTACAAGGGATACTCGAACATCTGGCACGAGACCCAACGCTGCGAATGACTGAACGAGGCCGGGAGTTGGTGCGGTGGCTGCATCTGCACCGAGCGGACCCGGCTGACTTCGGTCGAATGATCAACTCCGTGCCTTCGCACTTGCGCGCGGTTGTACTCGACCTGGCAATGGGCTACGCGGCGGCATGGGAGGCGTTCGCTACAGAACTGAAAGAGTGACCGATCAGTGTGAACTGTCAGAGATCGGTCGGCCTCAGTCGATGATCTGCGCACGTGCAGATTTCGCGCCTGAAACGGCGAGGGGCACAGAAGCTTCTGGCCAGCTGTATACGTAGGAGAACCTTCGAAATACGGGGCGGTCGGAAACCGGTGCCCGCCACATGCTGATCAAATTGTGTCCATGTGGCGGACTGGCGAACTTCGGTGGGCATGTGGCTTTCGGCTGATGCGATCGAGAGTTTGCTGCCGACACAGATATTCGATTGCGGCCATGCCCCCCGCATTTGAATTTGTGGTGCGAGACACAATCTCCTATTGTGCGTACGAGCTTCTAGTACCGGGGCGACTCGATCGGCCGGGTGTGGGGCTGCCTGAACGCCTGGCAAACGCGGATATCGCGGGTATCGGCGAGTTCGGAGATGTCGATACTGATGGAGTACGGCTCGCCTGTGGCCGGGTCGCGCAGGTGAGCGAGCTCGTTGGGCTGGCGTGCGTAGGCGACCTTCAGGCCGCTGTTCCAGATGCGCCGGAAGTCGCGATCACGTTTAAGGTGGTCGAACAGCTCTCTCGCGCGGGGGCTGGTCCGGTAGAGACCGAAGGCGCCGCGGAGGATCGCCACATGGAATTTCATCCACCTGTACACGTGCGCCGGGGAGTCGAACCCGTCGCGGGAGACGTGGACGTGGATCCCGACCTCGTTGTCGATGTACGCTCCACGAACCCGCAACTCCCGCAACACCTTCCAGGGGAACTCTTCGATCGCCCAGGTGTAGCTCATCGGGTGGGTGACCAGTTCGAATCCGTTGCCGTAGCCGATGGATCCGTCCTCCTTGAGGTAACCGATCCGACCGAGATGGCCGGTGGCGATATCGACGCAGTCCTCGAGGGCCCGGCTCGGTGTCTTGACCTCGAGTTCCAGCCCGAGGTAGACCGGGCCGTCGCCGTGGAAGACGGGGTCGGGTTTGTAGGTGTAGTCGTAGATCCGGTCATCGCGCTGGTGGGCATCGCAATAGGCGCAGTAGGTGCTACTGGTGAGGCGATCGCAGTCCAGGCATTCGCGGTATTGGTCTGCGCAGTCGACGCAGACGTTTTCATCGTTGTCGAGCAGTCGTACGGAGCGGGCGTACAGGCGGCATTCCGAGCACCACCAGTAGTGGTAGTCGCGGCACCCGTCGCAGACGACGCCGTCGTTGACGGTGCGGTCCTCGGAAGAGGTGTAGAGCTCGCAGCATTCGCATTCACGCCATCGCGCAGCACAGTCGGTGCACAACGTCCCGTCATCGACGGTGGTGTGAACCGTGGTGACACGGTCACCGCAGTCGTCGCAGAACGGAAGACTCTCGCAGGCCGCGCACAGCGAACCGCGGTCGTGGCCGGGGGGATCGTCGGGAAGCGTTGCGGCACACCGGGCGCAGGGGGTGCGTGCTGTCAGCGTAGTGGGCATAGAGAGGCCTTCCTGAGCGATGAAGAAGGGCAGACAGAATCGACGGCAGGGGGAGTGAGTGCTCGGCGTGCATGGCACTCGGGACGCGCGAATCTCGCGAACACATCGCGCTTCGTGCACAGAGAAGGGGAGCGAACCGGCGCCCGCTGAACAGGCGGATACGGCCAGATGAGAACGGACCTGCGACCGGGCGGATAAAGGTTCGCCCCGCAGAACTCGAAGACCGCGGATCAGCGGATGGTGTTGCGGCGCAGCGAAACAGAGGGCGTGCTTGAGCGGTGTTCGCAATCGCAGTGAGGAAAGATGTTGGCGCAGTGGAAACACCAGCCGCAGCGGCCGCAGTACCGGCCGCGACGGCTGAAGTCGACGTCACCGCAGCCCTCACACACATACAGCCACCCGCGGGGGCGCAGCAGCCCAGAACTGGCGTCAGGCCGATATCCGGGGTTCGAATACCAGACGCCGGCCTCCCAGATCCCCGCCGATTCGTTGAACACATACGCGTTCTCGTTGAAACTCGGATCGACGGTCAGTAGGACGAGTTTGCTGGTGCCGAGCCACGACTCCAGGCAACGCCGACCACGCAGGGTGTCGTAGGAGCCGAAAGGTTCTCGTGGAAGATAGGTTTCGGCGGCGATCCGGGTATCCGAGCGGGGGTCGTACGGTGCCGGCTGTACCCGGCGGGGGAGAATACCGTTGTGCGCCAATACTGTTCGATTGTCGCGGCCGAGCCGGAACGGGTGGCAATTGTCGATACTGACCGCGCCGTGGGTGGCGTAGCGGCTGTGAAACAGCGCCGGGTGGTGCGGATGCCGGCTTCGGACAGCGGTGAAGTCGTCGATGACCTGCTCGACGTCCATGCCGCGGCCGACCAGGATGCCGGTGTCGGTGACCACGGCGAACCCGTGGCCGTCCCTGTTGACGCGAGCGCCGTTTCTCAGCGCCGCGATGTCGGGGTTGATGCCGCTGGGTAGAAATGTCAGGAGGCACATGCGAGCGCCTCCATCTCCGCGGCCAGGGGTGCGTATTGCTCGCGCTGGGTCACCCACGCGGTGAATTGGTCCCAGTCCCAGCCGTGCTGTCGGATGACGTCGGTGGAGGTGAGGGTTCGGGTGTATTCGACGGTGGCCGCGGCGAACGCCAGTGCTGCTTGAACGTGTTGGAGGTCAAGGGAGCCGGCGAAGATCCGCAATTCCAGGCTGTGGCGTGGGTGTGGATTGATGGCCTGGTACCGGTTCAATCCGTACCGGTGCATATCGTTTTTGGCGGTGTGCTTCACCCGCTCGCGTGCGGTGGTGGAGAACTCGGCGTATGTCGATCGGCGCCGGGCCAGGGCGACGGTTTGGGTCTCGTTGCGGTAGATCAGTTTGGCCCACCGGTAGATGTGTGCGGCCGAGTCGAACCCGTCACGTGAAACATGCACGTGGATACCGACGTTCTGATCCGAGCGGCACCCGAGATTCCTCAGACGTTCGAGCAGGTGCCAGGGAAACTGCTCCATCGCGAACCGGTAGTCCATCGGATGGGTGACCAGTTCGAAGCCCAGCGGCTCGATCGAGGAGTCGTACTTGAGATACGCCAAATCACGCACGTGGTCGCTGACCGTCGACGCGCACGCCTGGTAATTATGGGACGGGACAACGATTTCCAGTTCCAGGCCGAGAAACACCGGGCCGTGGCCGAAGAATCGCGGGTCGGGCTTGTAGTTGTAGTTCCAGACCCGGCCACCGGAATCGCAGCTGTCGCAGTCGGTGTGCTCGGGCAGGAGCGTCCCGCAGTCCGCACACGAGCGGTAATTCTGTGCGCACCGCGAACATACGCGGAAGCCGCCGGAGACGTAGCGGCTATCAGCGGTGTAGAGGGTGCACACCGTGCAGCGATCGAAGAACCGATTGACGCAGTGCGGGCAGACATTGGCGCCGGTGTCGGTGCGAAATGTGGTGGGCGCGTGGTAGTGGCAGCGTGCGCATTCCGACCATCCCTGTGCGCACGTGCGGCACAACCGCCTGAGTTCGACGGTTACTGCCAGGTGCCGACTGGGTTCGCGACACCGGTCGCAGCGCGGCAAGACGGACACGCACGGTGAGCAGACTGTCTCGGCGTCCAAGGTTCGCGGTCGTCGACCGGAAATGACGGAATGACACATCGCGCACGATGGCGCTCGCGAAGAAGGTGCGGGCATAGTGGGATCGCCTTCCACTGGGTCGAGAAACGACAAACGCCGCAATGGAAGGGAATTCCGTCACGGCGAAGAAGAATCGAGCATTCTGAGCAGAAGAAATGATGGTGCAGTCTGCTGCGAAGTGGTATCGGAGGGAGGCCTAGTCCGCGGTCAAGCCACCATGCTGCTACTAGGGCAGCTTGAGGGAGATGCAACGTCAGAAGCTAGGATCAATCTATTGTCGCCCAGTCTGGGTATAGCGCCTGCCGTGCAGTTCGAGCGGCGGTGGCCGTGCAAAGTGATGGCATGCTTTGGGCGACATAGAGTATTCGATCTTATGCAACGGTTTTCGTCGACGCATTAATATGCGGACCCGCAGTGGTGGCAGTAGTACGTGTCGTTAGTAGGATGCCGTTAGTAGTGAAGTGTGGGTCCGCTCGATTACGCGGCGCAACTATTCCGTAGGCAGGCGATATCAGATCAGACTGTCGACAGCGTGACAGGCTCGACAGGTCGTACGGATCTGACTCTCCTGAGGGCGCTAGAGATTGGCGTAGCCGCCTGCGCTCCACACGATCCGGCGGAAGCTCTCAGGGGAGAGAGGTTGCTGCGCCGGAATCTCAGGAGCGACGGAGTGCGGCCAGAAGCAGTAACCGCAGCGGTGACAATAGCAGCCGGCATTCCATACGCTTCGAGCAGCGAAGCGGCCCCGCATTATTCGGTTGTTGCGACGGGTTCGTCGTATCGCCGCTGAAAAGGTCAGGAGTGAAGGGGTCGCAATAGTCAGTGAGAACCCGACACTGACGAGAATCTGCATCGGTAGGCCGACATCCCCATCTGGCTCACGGATTGCAGCAATGGAGAACAAGACAGCGAATAACGCGGGAATCGACAGTATGAAGCCGAGCAGAATCAGCTTGCCCGTGCCTCGCTGTGCCGGCTCCGGCGCAAGTGACTGGGCCAGACGGGTGGAGTGGGTTCGCTCGATCGTGGCCGAGCCGAACGGTTGCGTCCACGAAGATGGTGTACGGCAGCTGATCAGCTGCTGAGTCTGGCGTAATCCCCGGACAGCAAGGTGGTCACCGCGTGATCCTCGAAGGACCTCTCACAGTCACTCGAAGGAGACTTCACGCGATGACCAATATCCAGCCTATCGACCCGGGCAAGCCGTTCGCCGACCAATTGGCGGTAATGGGCCCGGACCTGCTGCGCGAGATGGTGTCCAGCTTCGTGCAAACCCTGATGAGCGCCGAGGCCGACGCCGCCTGCGGAGCCGGCTACGGCGAACGCTCCGACGACCGGATCAACCACCGCAACGGCTACCGCCACCGCGACTTCGACACCCGCGTCGGCACCCTCGACGTCGCGATCCCGAAACTACGATCCGGCTCGTATTTCCCGGACTGGCTCCTGGAACGCCGCAAACGCGCCGAACGGGCCCTCACCAGCGTGGTCGCGACCTGCTATCTGCTCGGGGTCTCGACACGGCGGATGGAGAAACTCGTCGAATCCCTGGGCATCACAACACTTTCCAAGTCCCAGGTCTCGATCATGGCCCGCGACCTCGATGCCCAGGTCGAAGCATTCCGCACCCGCCCCTTGGATCAGGGCCCTTACACGTTCCTCGCCGCAGACGCCCTG
This sequence comes from Nocardia sp. NBC_01327, assembly GCF_035958815.1. NCBI lineage: Bacteria > Bacillati > Actinomycetota > Actinomycetes > Mycobacteriales > Nocardiaceae > Nocardia > Nocardia sp. NBC_01327. The sequence continues at coordinate 4,967,377 of NZ_CP108383.1, forward strand.
GTGCTCAAGGTCCGCGAGAACGGGCGCGTGGTCAACGTCCACGCCCTGATCGCCACCGGCGTCAACGCCGACGGCTACCGCGAAATCCTGGGTATCCAAGTCACTTCCGGCGAGGACGGTGCCGGCTGGCTGGCATTCTTCCGCGACCTGGTCGCTCGCGGCCTGTCCGGGGTCGCGTTGGTCACCTCCGACGCGCATGCGGGTTTGGTGGCCGCGATCGGCGCGACCTTGCCCGGCGCGAGCTGGCAGCGCTGCCGCACCCATTACACGGTGAACCTGATGTCGGTTTGCCCGAAGAGTTCCTGGCCCTGGGTTCGCACCCTGTTGCATTCGGTATTCGATCAAGCCGATACCGAATCGGTTGCCGCCCAATATGATCGGATGCTCGACGCCCTGACCGAGAAGCTGCCCAGAGTCGCCGCGCACCTCGATGCTGCCCGCGCGGACCTGCTGGCGTTCACCGCGTTTCCCAAGCAGATCTGGCACCAGATCTGGTCGAACAATCCCCAGGAACGGTTGAACAAAGAGATCCGCCGCCGCACCGACGTGGTCGGTATCTTCCCCGATCGCACCGCGATCATCCGTCTCGTCGGCGCCGTCCTGGCCGAGCAACACGACGAATGGATCGAAGGACGCCGCTACCTCGGGTTGGACGTTCTTGCCCGCTCCCGCGGGCTCACCGACCCCGACGAACAGGAGGACACCACCGCGGCACTGACCGCCTGACCCACTACCGGATCAAGCGATGACCACCGTTGCTACACCACGCATTTGGACTTGACCGAGCCGAACACTGGGACGAGACCACTCGGGCCGATGCCGACCCCGGAGTAGTAGTCGGATCCGTAGTAGGTCGAGGTTCCCGATGCCCGGATCGCGGGCACCGTCTGTACCTGATCGTCGTGTTGGCATGTGGGGCAATCGAAGGCGTATCCCACGGTGGCATCCTGTCCCATTGCTGTTGCGCCGCGATGGAGACGATTGCCGCGCAACAGCGCCTGTGCTGGTTCCCGGTGGTGCGATGTTTCGATCCATCGAACACCGTTGCGGCGCGACTGTCGAGTGGGAATTGTGCGGTCGGTCTCGGATGTCATCAACGGTTCCTTTCGGGTTCGACGCCCTCTGCTCGGTCTGGGGGAGTGTTATCAGTCCACGCAGGCTGCGACGAGGACGATCGGCTGCGGCTCGCTGGAACAGCAGGGTGAAGGTTCGTGGCTCGCGGCCCGGGTCAGCTTGTGGGTGTGGATATTTCGCGGCTCTGGTGCGGGCTCGCCATATTCGGCTGGGTCGGGAGCGACTGATGAATCCGCCTGCTCGCCGGTCAGGAAGTTGTTGCCGTGCAGGACGATCCGGCGCTCCTGGCAGAACGCCGGGAAGTCCCGAACCGCTTTCGGTCGGCTCCTACCCGGGGCCACCTGGATCTGCTGCGGTACCACGGGTCCTCGCCGTCGGGCTATTCGCCCGGTATTGCTCGCTCGGCACCCGGCTGTAGCTGTGCCGAGCGTGCGGAGGTTGGGCTTGTGCACATTCGACCCATCCATTCGGTGGCTGGGACGGGCGAGCCGACTTGCCAAGGGGTCCCTGTTGGGCCAGTTCAGATACGGTTTCCATCTTGCCAAGAAGTTGCCAAGACAGCCCCGAACAGGCCGGACCGAACGGCACAGGCCGGACGGAACGCCTCCGGCAGGCCTCCGATCCGCGACGGCTCCGCATACCGAATCCTCGGCCTGCGACGGTGATCACGCACCTCGGATCACCGCCCGTCAAGGCTGGCGCCCTCAGCCCGCAATCGGGCCGAATGATGTCTCCACCTGCGTAAACGTTCCCGCGGTGGCCGCCTACTCGATGCCGACCGTATCGGCGCGGCGGCGGGATCGCCACGCCAGTCCGGCCCACGACACGATCACGGCCACTGCCACCAGGACGCGCACCAGCTCGAGCGCACTGCGCGGGTACAAGACGCCGGTGATGTAGTGATCGATGAATCCTGTCGACGGCAATCCGGCCTCGCCGGCTCGGTGTCGCGACCAGTTCTCCAGATCGGTCAGCGGGCATTCGAATCCGAACAGTACTGTGCTGAATCCCCATGCGACGGCGAGGATGTGCAGCCAGATGGTGCGTGGCCAGCGCCAGGCGATGAAGCCGCCTACGACCACATAGGCCACGAAGAGGAAGTGCACGACCGCGGTCGCATCGGCGAGGAGCCGGTACTGCATGGCTCCAGGATAGGGGCGATGGGAAGGGACGCGGGGGAGTGAAGGCCATATGTAGACGTAGATATGCGCATCTATGAATGTGTTCCTGGAAGGTTCGCCACGTAGGGAAAGGCAAGCAGGGGACGGGGGAGCGGCCGTGAGGGTGGCTTGGTGGCGCGGACACTTTGGTTGATCGTCGGCCTGCCTGCATGTAAAGACTCCCAGCTGAGGGCGGTTACGCTTATATATCTGTACGTAAATATGCGCATCTATGCATGCGTTGCCTACTACGAGTCAACGCACCGACACTGCACCTCACCATTGACAGATCAAAAACGCCCAGGAGAGAGGGGCCCAGGCGCGGGCCCCTCCTGGTCACCAGTCGGAGGGCTTGTAGTCCTTGAGGAAGACCCCGTGCACGTCATCGCCGCTTTCGCCGCGCACGATCGGGTCGTACACGCGGGCCGCGCCGTCGACGAGATCGAGGGGAGCGTGGAAGCCCTCCTCGGCGAGCCGGATCTTGGTGTAGTGCGGGCGCTCGTCGGTGATCCACCCGGTATCGACCGCGGTCATGAGAATGCCGTCGGCTTCGTACATTTCGCGAGCGCTGGTGCGGGTCAACATGTTCAGCGCGGCCTTGGCCATATTGGTGTGCGGATGGCCGGCGCCCTTGTACGCCCGGCCGAAGACGCCCTCCATGGCGGATACGTTGACGACGTACTTGCGCCGCCCGGCGGCAGCGGCCATGGCGGGGCGCAGTCGCGAGATGAGGATGAACGGCGCGGTCGAATTGCACAGCTGCACTTCGAGCAGCTCGGTGGCGTCGACTTCGCCGACGGTCTGGACCCAGCTGTTGGTATGCGCCAGATCCGGCACCAGTCCGCCGGCGTCGATGGCGACGCCCTGCGAAATGCGTTCGGGCGTAGCCGAACCCGCGAGTAGCGCCAGGTCGGTGATATCGGCTGCGCTCAGGCTGGGGGTGAGGGATGCGGTGAGTGCGGTCGGATGCGCCTGCATCGTCTTGCCGAAGGTGATGACCTCCGGCAGTTCACCGGCGGGCAGCGGTCCTGATTCGGCATCGATGAGCGCGCTGTACGAGCCGGCCGAGCGCCGCACGGTCTGCGCGGCATTGTTGATCAGGATGTCGAGCGGCCCTTGTGCCGCAACATCATCGGCGAGGGCGAGCACCTGTGCGGGGTCGCGCAGATCGATGCCGACCACGCGGACCCGGTGCAGCCAGTCGGCGCTGTCGGGCTGCGCGGCGAAACGGCGGATGGCGTCGTTCGGGAATCGGGTGGTGATGGTGGTGTGCGCACCGTCGCGCAGCAGTCGCAGCGCGATGTACATGCCGATCTTGGCGCGTCCGCCGGTCAGCAGTGCGCGCTTGCCTGTCAGGTCGGTGCGCGCGTCGCGCTTGGCGTGGCTGCGTGCGGCGCATTCGGGGCACAGCTGGTGGTAGAAGGCGTTGACCTGCGTGTACTTCTGCTTGCAGATGTAGCAGGGCCGCGCGCGCAGCAGTGTCCCGGCGGTGGCGACACCGCTGACGCTGGAGCTGATAGGGATGCCGGCGGTCTCGTCGTCGATCCGGCTGGGTGACCCGGTGGCCGTGGCTGCGATGACCGCGCGATCGGCTTCGGAGATGGTGTCGCGGGCTTCGATCCGCCGCCGCTGCTTGAGCTTTTTGAACATGTGCCCGACGGCGCGCTGCACGGTCATCGAATCGGGGTGCTCTTTGTCGAGCTGCGCCGCCTGTTCGAGTACCCGAAGGCAGATCGCCAGCTCGTCGGGGGCGATGGCCGGGGATTCGGGTGCTTGCTGCGTGCTGTGCTCGACCATCGGGGGGTGCGGGGATCCTTCGTGCGTGCGGCGGTTGACCGAGTCATTCTCTCATCGCCGCAGGCGCGTCCGGGCCGTCGGGGGCTGTGACCTGAGCCCGGGGACGGTGTGAAGGTGACGCCGGGCCCGGCCGCTGTGGTGCGGCCGGGCCCGGTGCCGGGGTGAGGTGTGCGTGCTATTCGGCTGTCGCGCCGACGGGTTCGAGCTTTTCGGCGTCGGCGTCGCGGTCGAGTTCGCGGGCGCGTTCGGCCAGCTGGGTGAGCAGTCCGGCGGGGATTTCGGCGCGTACTTCGATGAGGGCGTGCCACACCACGTCCGGGGTTTCGGCGGTGAGGGCGGCGAGGAATTCTTCGACGTCGTCCATGCCGTCGATGAGTTCGAGCACGCGGGCGCGCCCGGCCTGGTCCTGGGCGAGGGCGATATCGACGAGTGTGTGGATATTGTCGCTGCGTGAGGCGGTGAGCACTGCGGCGAGCAGTTGGTCGCGGGTGAGGTCGCCGATGGTGCTCGCCAGGATCGGTTTCACCGCTTCGGGCAGCGCGTCGACCAGTGGCAGTGCCTGGGCCCAGAGTTCGTGTTCGGCGGTGCTGGTGATGATGGCGCGCAGTACGTCCGGGTCCTGCATGACGGGCAGTGCGGCCATGCGGCGGCGGTTGTCGTCGGTCATGGCCAGGGCGAGGGGGATGAGTGCGTCCCACAGTCCGGCGGTATCGGCTTCGCGCACCAATTCGCCGAGGCGCTCATCGGATTCGGCCGCGACGCGGGCGGCGATGAAGGCGCGTTGTTCGCCGGGCAGGTGTGCGGCGAGGGGGAGCAGGTTGAGCCAGTGTCCGCCGTCGAGTGCGGTGTCCATGACGGCGGCGAGGACGGGTTCGGCGTGCACGGCGGGGCGTTCGGCGAACAGGCGCAGGCTGTCGTGGCTCATGGCGCTGGTGATGGGCAGCAGGGTGGCCCAGGCGTCGAGTTCGGAGACGGCCTGCACGAGGGTGTCGAGGACGTTGCCGCCGAGCCCGGCGGTGATATTGCCGATCCAGGCGCGGTTGTGCGGTGCGATGGAGTCGAGCAGGTCGATGCCTTCGGCCCACATGCTCTGTTCGGCGGCGGCGCGGATGACGCCGGGTACGCGGTCGGAGACGATGTGCAGCACATTGTCGATGGCGGATTTGTCTTCGAGCAGGAAGGCGATGCGCAGCAGGTCGACATCGCTCATGACGGGTGCGGCGGCGCGCAGTGCGGGTTCGGGGACGACGTGCACGAAGCGGCCCATGGTGATGTGGTCGCCGACGGCGAGCAGTTCGCGGGCGGCGTCCACGACCATGCGCGGCGGGACGGCGGAGATGATGGCGGCGGTGCGGCGCGGGTCGAGCTGTACGGCGATTTCGGCGAGGAATGACGAGGGCAGTGATTTGGCGATGTCGATGGCCTTGGCCGGGTCGACGGCGCTGGCGACGGCGGCGCAGAGCACCGGCCCGAAGGCGCGTTCGGCGACTTTGGCGCTGATGGCGACGGGCACGAGTTTGGCTCCGGCGGCAACGCCCTTGAGCCGCTTGGTGTCTCGGTCGAAGAGCCGGTCGGTGACGCGTTCGCGGAATTCGCGGATGGCCGCGGGCGGCAGGTCGACGAGGAAGTCGAGTTCGGTCGGGTCCGAAATGCCCAGAATGCGGGCGAGTTTGGTGGTTTCGGCGACGGCGACGAGATGTTCGCTCACAGGCCCAGTGCTTTCTTGACGGCCGGGCGCATGAGGCGCGGCACGAAGTCGAGGGAGGATCCGATGGCGGCGTCGAGGTTGGCGCGGCGGCGCACCATGGCCTGCTGCAGGAGCCGGTCGAGTTCGGCGTGGTCGGCGTCGGTGAGCCGGTCGAAGGCGTCCGGGAGCGGGGCCCGCAGGGTGTCGCTGAGGTGGCTTGCTGCTTCTGACATCGGGTTCTTTCCGGTTCGGTGTCACGTTCGACTGGTGTTCGCGCCCGGAGCTTCCCTCTGCGCCACGGGTGCGTACTGCCGGTACGCCTAACGATACTGGCAGTACGTTTCAGGTGAAAGCAATGCCGGTCGGTTGACCTTGGTTGTGGCCTCCATCACTTGACCCGCCGGTAACAAGCACTTTTCCCGTCTCGAATCGAAGCCGGTGACGCGTACCGCCGGTACGTGTAGGCTCCTGGCCGTGGTTCGTATGAGTGCCGGGGCGGCCCCGCGGACAGTGACCCGCGACGACATCGTTGATGCGGCGATCCGGGTGATCGACCGGGACGGCCCGCGCCCGAGCATGGAGGACATCGCGCGCGAGGCGCGCATCACCAAGCCCCGGCTGTATCGGCAGTTCGCAGACAAGGGGGATCTGTTCACCGAGATCGCCGATCGTATGGCGCGCCAGGCGTTTTCGGCGGCCGGTGGCGATATGACGCTCATGCTGCAACCGCCGCGCGCGGCGCTGCGCCGGATTTTCACCGAGTACGCCCACGGAATCCTGGAGCATCCCAACGTCTTCCGCTTCCTGGGTCAGGCGCCGGTGCTGCAGCAGTCCGGAAACGGTGTGCTGCAACTGGATCTGGGTCGCGAGGCGGCAGGCCGGTTGACGAAGATTTCCCGCTCGGTCGCCGAGGCCGTGCCGCTGAACACCGACGGGCTGGACTATCTCTCGCGCGCCCTGGTCGGGGCGGTGGTGGCGATCACCGATCTGTGGCTGTCGGATTCCGATACCCCGACCGCGGCGCAGACGCAGGAGTTCATCGGCCAGGCCACCGAGCTGGTGTGGGGTCTGATCGACGGTTTCCTGCGCCGCCAGGCGATCGTGGCCGATCCGGACACGCCCATGTTCACCACGTTCGCGGAGGTCAACCATGCGCGCACGGGAGAGAACTGACCGCTTGTTGACACTACGCCAATAGCGGTGCACCCTGGTGCCCAGGCGCGAAAGCGCGCGCCTGGGAAGCGAAGGAACTTTCATGGCACGCCCCGCATGGAGCGACGACGAGGTCGAAGCGGTACGAGGACTGGCGCACACCTTCTTCGAGAAGGAGGTGATCCCGCACGAGGAGAAGTTCATCGCGCAGGGCCATCCCGATCGCGAGCTGTACAACCGGGCCGGTGAACTGGGCCTGCTGTGCGCGGCCATCCCGGCCGAATACGGCGGTGGCGGTGGCACATTCGCGCACGAGGCGGCCATCATCGAGGCGCAGGCGCATCTGGGTGACGGTGCGCTCGGCATGTCGGTGCACTCCTCGATCATCGCGCCGTACATCCACCAGTTCGGTTCCGAGGAGCTCAAGCGGCGGGTGCTGCCCAAGGCCGCCAATGGTGAGGTGCTGCTCTCGATCGGCATGACCGAACCGGGCACCGGCTCGGATCTGCAGAACATCAAGACCCGCGCGGTGCGCGAGGGCGATGAGTACGTCATCACCGGTTCGAAGATCTTCATCTCCAACGGCTGGCTCTGCGATGGCATCATCCTGGCCGTCAAGACCGATCCGACCCAGGGCGCCTCCGGTGTCTCGCTGATCTACGCCGAGGTCGGCGACGACGTGCCCGGCTTCACCCGCGGCCGGATCCTGTCCAAGATTGGCGGCAAGGGCCAGGACACCGCGGAGCTGTTCTTCGACGGCCTGCGGGTGCCGGCCTCGAATCTGCTGGGGGAGGCCGAGGGTCAGGGCTTCTATCAGATGATGCAGATGCTGGCCCAGGAGCGCCTGGTCACAGCGATTCTGGCGGTGGCCATGACCGAGAAGGCCGTCGAGTTGACCATCGACTACACCAAGGGCCGCGAAGCGTTCGGCAAGCCGCTGTTCGCCATGCAGAACACGCGTTTCGAGCTCGCCGAGTGCGCGACCGTCGCCAAGGTCGGCCGTGCTTTCCTCGACGACTGCATCGGCAAGCACCTGCGCGGTGAGCTCGATATTCCCACCGCTGCCATGGCGAAGTACTGGTTGACCGACCAACTCGGTAATGTGGTGGATCGCTGCCTGCAGTTCTTCGGCGGCTATGGCTACATGACCGAGTACCCCATATCCCAGCTGTACACCGGCGCCCGGATCCTGCGGATCCTCGCGGGCGCCAACGAGGTGATGAAGGACCTCATTGCCCGCTCACTCTGACACCACGCTCGAGCCGGTGCCCGCCGACGACACACCGTCACGGCGGCGCCGCCTCGAACCAGACGAACGCCGCGCGCAGATCCTGTCCTGCGCCATCGATATGTTCGGCGAACGTCCGTACGCTGCTGTCTCCACCGCGGAGCTGGCCCAGCGCGCCGGGGTGGCGCGCGGGCTGATCAATCACTACTTCGGCAATAAGCGCGACCTGTATCTGGCGGTCGTGCGCCGCATGGTGACCCTGCCGCGCCTGGACAATATGCTCGTGCCCTCGGGCAATATCCGCGAGCGGGTGGAGGCCAGCGTGTCCTGGCTGCTGGACACCATCGGCGAGCACGGCACCACCTGGGTCAAGGTCACCGGCCTGGAGGGCATTGGCGACGACCCGGAGGTGCAGCGCATTCTCGACGAGGCCGACAATGCCGCCGCCGACCGCGTCGTGCAGATGATGGGCCTGAGCGATTCGCTGCACAGCGACGAATTGCGTGCCCTGGTGCGCTGTTACGGCGGCCTGGTCAAGGCGGCGGGGCGGGAATGGATCGTACGCGGGGCCCTCGACCGCGCCCAGGTCCACGAAATGCTGTCGGACACCCTCACCACCCTGATCGCGGTGTCGTTCCCGAAGGTCAACGGCACCAGGTGAATTCACGCTGAACCCCGCGGCAGCACGTAGGCCGCGGGGTTCAGTGCTGTACCTGGGCTGATCTAGGGGATCAGGACCAGTCGTCCTCGCAGGCCGCCCTTTTCGAAGCGGGCGTGCGCGGTGGCGGCGTCGGTGAACGGGAGGGTTTCCGCGACGCGCAGGGTGAGGGTTCCGGTCTCCACCAGGGCGACCAGCGCGGTCAGGCGTGGACCGTCGGGAGCCTGGAAGACGGTGGTCACCGTGATGGCGCGTTCGGATTCCGGCAGGGTGGGTGGCAGCACGGCGACGAATTTGCCACCGTCGCGGACCACCGGGAGGATCTCGGCGCCCAGTTCGGCGGCGTCGATCACGGCGTCGATGCCCTGTGCCCGAATGGTATCGATGTCGGTGCCGCGAGGGATGAAATCTGTTGCACCCGAAGACAGTACGAGCTGCTCATCGCCCGTACCGGCCATGCCGAGCACGTGTGCGCCCGCGGCGGCGGCCAGCTGTACCGCGTAGCCGCCGACGCCGCCCGCCGCGCCGGTCACCAGTACTGTCTGCCCGGCGATCGGGCCGAGCTCGGCCACCACCAGATCCGCGGTGATGCCGTTGAGTGGAAGGGTCGCGGCCGCAACGAGATCGACACCGCTGGGGGCTGCGGCCAGGGTGTCGGCGGCGGCGACCAGGTATTCGGCGGTGCTGCCGACCGGGTCCGAGAGCCAGGGCAGCAGGCCGATGACCGGCTGACCGAGGGCGAATCCGCTGACATCGGAGCCGAGTGCGTCGATGTGCCCGGCGAATTCGACGCCGGGGACATAGAGCTCCCGGGTCGGCAGCATGGAACCGAATACGCCGGCGCGGGCGCGCACGTCGACCGGATTCACCGGGCTGGCGGCCACCTGCACCCGGACCTGACCGGGTCCGGGGGCGGGGACGGGTGTATCGATGAGGCGCAGCACGTCCGGTCCACCGAATTCTTGAAATGCGACAGCACGCATGGGAATGCTCCTGAGTGTGTGAACAGTTGGAAGATCCACCGGTGGAACGCCTTCCGCCGGAGTTCGACCGGCGGCGGGGCGTGTGATCAACGTACGGCGAGCGGGTGCCCCGCGAGAAGAAGGCACCGGAAAGTACCTAGCTCACCACCAGGAGTGCACATGGCCACCACCACCGTCGCTCAGCAGCGCGAACAGCGGAAAATCGCCTATAACGCGTACGTCGCGGCCTGTCCCACCAACAAGCTGCTCGATACCCTCAGCGACAAATGGACCGGGCTGGTGATGTCCACCCTGACCGGCGGGCCGCGCCGGTACGGGGAGATCTCCGCCATCGTCGCGGGCATCAGCAACAAGATGCTCACCCAGACCCTGCGCATTCTCGAACGTGACGGTCTGCTCGAACGGCACCTGACCGCGCAGGTGCCGGTGCGCGTGGACTATTCGCTCACCCCGCTGGGGTCCACCCTCATCCCGATCCTCGGCATGCTCAAGGACTGGGCCGAACTGAATATCGAGGATGTGCTGGCCGCCCGCGCGGCCTTCGACGATGAGTACCGCTAGGCGACGCCGCCGTTGACCCGCAGCACCTGCCCGTTGACCCAGGAGGCGCCGGGACCGAGCAGATAGACGACGGCATCGGCGATTTCGTCGAACTCGCCGAGGCGGTGCAGCGGGGCCTGGGTGGTGAAGCGGTCGATATCGGCGGCGCTCTTGCCGTCACGGAACATGGGGGAGTCGACCAGACCCGGCGCGACCGCATTGACGCGGATTCCTCTGGCGCCGAACTCTTTTGCCGCGACCCGGGTCAGGGCCTCGACCCCGGCCTTGGCGGCCAGATACACCCCGAGCCCCGGTGTCGCGGTGGCCACGGCGGTCGAGGAGATATTCACGATGCTGCCACTGTCCGCGAGACGGGCCGCGGCTTCCTGCATGCCGTAGAGGGCGCCGCGCAGATTGACCCCGAGCAGCTCCTCGACGAGTGCGTCGCCGGTGTCGGCGACGGGCGAGACCGCCGAAACGCCCGCATTGTTGACAAGTCCTGCGGCAGCACCGAATTCGTGTTCCGCCGCATCGAACAGTGCCCGCACATCGGCTCGCTCGGCCACATTCGCCCGCACCGCCACCGCGCGCCCGCCACGTGTTTGGAGCTCGGTGACCAATGCGTGGGCCGCCCGTTCACCGCTGCGGTAGGCGATGACGACCGGGTGCCCCGCGCTACCCAATCGCCGGACCACCGCGCGCCCGATGCCGGAGGATCCGCCGGTCACAATCACAGGAGTTGTCATAGCAACCAGTAGAACACCGCCGGGTTGTCGTAGCAACTAGAATGTGCCCATGGCCCCTCTCAGTGACGACGAACTGGCCGCCTGGCACGCCTGTAAAGCCCTGGGCGATCAGGTGACTCGCCGCGTCGGCGCCGATATCGCCGCCGAAACCGGCTACTCCGGCACTGACTACGGGGTGCTCTCGCGTGTGGCGGAGCTCGGCGGCGGCAGCCTGCGCCAGCAGACCCTCGCCGACTCGATCGGGCTGCACAAAGGCGCTCTGTCCCATCAGCTCACCCGCATGGAGAGCCGCGACCTCATCCGCCGCGAACGCGCCCGGGGCGGTGTCGAGGTGGTGCTGACCGCGCAGGGGGAGCAGGCCCTGCGGCGAGTGCGCCCGGTGCACGCCGCCGCGGTCCGCAAATACCTGCTCGATCGCCTCACCGACCAGGACCGCGCCGCGCTGCTGCGCATCGCCGCCGCGCTCGGCTGAGAATCGCGCGATCGGGGAATGCGGGTCGCGCTACCGCTGTTGGCCGCAGGTATGGCCAATGAACAGTTCGGGAAGTTCGGTGTGTGGCAGCCGCATTCGCTGGTGACACCCGAAGCGGTGCGGGAGCTGGAAGAGCTCGGCTACGGTGCGGTGTGGCTGGGGACCTCCCCGCCCGCGGACTGGGACGGGTACGACGCGCTGTTCGCCGACTCGCAGCACATCATCGTCGGCACCAGCATCGTGAATGTGTGGGCCACCCCCGCCAAAGCCTCCGCGGATCTGTTCCACCGTCTGGAGAGCAAGTTCCCCGGCCGTTTTCTGCTGGGCATCGGGGCCGGACATCGTGAATTCAACGACGGTTACACCAAACCCTATGACGCCCTGGTCAATTACCTCGACGAACTCGACGAGGCGGGTGTTCCGAAAGATCGCCGCGCGCTGGCCGCCCTCGGCCCCAAGGTGGCGAAACTGGCCCGCGACCGCACCGCCGGCGCGCTGCCGTACCTCACCACCCCCGCGCACACCGCCGACCTGCGCGCCCTCTTCGGCCCCGGCACCCTGCTCGCTCCCGAACAGAAGGTCGTTCTCGAGGAGGACCCGCAGCACGCCCGCACCATCGCCCGCGAACGCGCCGCCTACTACCTCAACCTCGCCAACTACGTGAACAACCTGCGCCGCTACGGTTTCGACGAGCAGGACCTCACCTACCCCGGCAGCGACCGCGTCATCGACGCCATCGCCCCGCACGGCACCCCCGACCAGATCGCCGACGCCCTCACCGCCCACCTGACCGCGGGCGCCGACCATGTGGCCATCCAGATCCTCGGCGGCGACTACGTCGGCGCCCTGCGCACCCTCGCCCCCTACCTCACCGCCCGCACCAGCTGAGCGCTGTCGCCTGCCCGGGTCATGGCAGACCGGGCAGGCGACCGACTATCGGCGTGTTATTGCCTGACCCCGGCGAACGCCCGCGCGAACAACACCTCGCGCAGGGAACCGTCGAGAATTCGGTCCCCGAGGCAGCTCCTGTCTGCGACGGGTTCGCCTAGAGGCGCGGGTCGTGGACCAGCAGGAAGCCCGAGAGGGTGAGGGAATCGTCGGGGGCGTGGTCGGCATCGGCCCAGAATTCGCGGCCGGGCAGTTCATTGGCGGGCAAGCCCGCCTGGGTGGCGATCTGGGCGGCGGGCCAGCTCAGGGGTGAGCGGGCGGGATGCCAGGGGGTTTCGAGGTAGGCGAGGGCGCTGTCGCTGTCGCCGAATACCAGGACACACCGCACTCGCACCCGCTCTGTTGCCACAGCTCCATCATCGCCCTCGGGGGCGGTACTGCGCACCGGTCATTCGGTGGCCGAGTCACTGTCCTTACGGGCGCGGGAGGGCTGGACGCGGGAGGGCTCGTTCGGCATCTTCGGATACTGCGGCGGCCAGGGGGCGTCCATCAGGCCTGCGGCCATATCCTTTTCGGACATTTCCAGCAGGGGCGTCAGGGATTGGGGGGTGCGGTCGGCCCAGGGATCACCGAGTTCGGCCAGCCGGGCGGGGACGGTCGCGATGGTCATCTCGTCATTGGTGACCTGTGGCAGCGCCTCCCAGCTGATCGGGGTCGAGACCTGCGCGCCGACCTTCGGGCGCACACACCAGGCGCCGAAAACCGTTTTGTGGGGCGCGTTCTGGTTGAAGTCGACGAAAACGCGCGAGCCGCGCTGCTCCTTCCACCACTGGGCGGTGATGGTGCCGGGGTGGCGGCGTTCGAGTTCGCGGGCCAAAGCCACTGCGGCCGAACGTACTTGGTAGCCGTCCCATTTCGGCTCCAGCATGGCGTACAGGTGCAGGCCGCGCGAGCCGGAGGTTTTCACCCGCACATCGATGCCGAGTTCGGTGCACAATTCGCGGGTGTGCACGGCGGCGGCGCGCAGATCATCGAAGCTGATGCCCGGCGAGGGATCCAGGTCGATGCGCAGCTCGTCGGTGACCCCGGTGGGCGGCAGCACCGCACCCGCGGCATCGTGCACCGGCGGTGCGGTGCTCACCAGATCCGCGCCGGCATGGGTGGGCCAGACGTGAAAACCCAAGCAGCCCAGGTTCACCGCCCACAGGATGTGCGCCATATCGGCGGCGACGAGTGCGTCGCTGGTGGTGCCGTTCGGGGTGGAGACCACCGTGGTCTGCAACCAGTCCGGCACCGATTTGGGCACCCGCTTCTGGAACCACGACTTACCGCCCGCCCCTTCGGGATAGCGCTCGAGCAGCACCGGGCGATCCTTGATGGTGCGCATGATGGGTTCGGCGACCGCGAGGTAGTAGTTCGCCAGATCCCGTTTGGTCTCACCGCGTTTGGAGAAGTAGATCTTGTCCGGGCTCGACAGGGTGACACTGCGCCCGTCCACCTCGATCTCGACGGAATCGCTCATCGCGCAGTACCTTTCGCCTCATCGAAGATCGCCGACAGCTCGGCCGGGGCGACCTCGTCGAGCTGGGCGTAGGTGCACGAGTCCGGGGTGCGGTCGGTGCGGAACCGCGCGAGCCGCCCGCCGTGGCGGAAACGCCCGGCCATCACATGCTCGTAGCGCACCTCGGCGACCAGCTCCGGCCGCAGCGGTTCCCAGGACAGATCCTTGCCGCCGGTCCAGCGGCTCACCCCGCCCGGCATCTTGCCGTCCGCGCGCGCCTGCGCGGCCGCATCGGCCCACTCGCGCCACGGATGGTTCTCGAGGGCGTCGACACGCAGCGGCGCCAGCTCGCCGACCAGCTCCTTGCGGCGGGCGGCGGTGAAACTGCTGGCCACCCCGACATGGTGCAGATTGCCCTCGGCGTCGAAGAGCCCCAGCAGCAGCGAGCCGACCCCTTCGCCGTCCTTGTGCCAGCGGAATCCCGCGACCACACAGTCGGCGGTGCGCTCGTGCTTGACCTTGAACATCACCCGCTTGTCCTGCAGGTAGCCCAGATCCGCGGCCTTGACCATCACCCCGTCGAAACCCGCGCCCTCGAACCGGGTGAACCAGTCCTGCGCCACGTCCGGATCAGCGGTGAGGGGCGTGAGGTGAATCCGGGTCACGCCGCCTTCACCGGCCCCGTCGCCGCCGCGTTCGAGCACGGTTTCCAGCAGCCGCCGCCGCTCGGAGAACGGTTCCGCGGTCAGATCGCGATCCCCGAGCGCCAGCAGATCGAAGCCGACAAAACTGGCCGGTGTCTCCACCGCCAGCTTGTTCACCCGCGACGCCGCCGGATGCAGCCGCTGCTGCAGGGTGTCGAAATCGAGTCCCTGATCGGTGACCACGACGATCTCGCCGTCGATCACACACTGCGGGGGCAGCGTCCGACGGAAGATCTCCACCAGTTCCGGAAAATACCGGGTCAGCGGGCGATCATTGCGCGATCCGAGTTCGATCTCGTCCCCGTCGCGAAAGACGATGCACCGGAACCCATCCCATTTGGGTTCGTAGCGCAGTCCTTCCTCGCGCGGCAGGGCCGAGACCGATTTCGCCAGCATCGGTTTGACCGGTGGCATGACAGGCAGCTTCACTCGACCTCCTAGGGTTGGGTTCACCCAGGTAGACGGCGCGACCGGCCGAAACTCACCGGTCGGCTGCCTCCCACGAAGATCGTACGGGGCTAGCGGTCTGTTTCGCGGTACTGCTCAGCTTTCGAGCCAGCCGTGCTGATCGGCGAATGCCGTCAGCCTGTCGCGGATGGTCAGTATTTCCCCGGCCGTGAGCGCGGGGCTGGCATCCAGCAGCAGCTCGGTGATGAGCCGGCGATGTTCGGCGGCACTGAGCTGCCCGGCGCCACCGGCACGATCTTTGACCTTGTGGGCGCGCACCGGCGGCGGCGCACCGGCGACCAGTGCGAGATTGATGGCCTTGGGCCCCCGATCACCCTCGGTCACGTCGAATTCGAACACCCGCCCCTGCCGCAATTCGTCTTCATCCAACCCGATGTCGTTCACATGAACGAACACGTCCGGCCCACCGTCTTCCGGACGGATGAAACCGAACCCCCGAGAGCTGTCGAACGACACCAATTTCCCGATGGACACCTAAACACCTGCTCCTCGTCGCCGCGTCCCTCTTGCGGCAAGCCTAGTCCGCAGCACGATCATTATTGGAAGAAAGTGCCTTTTGTAACGAATTGAAAACAGTGAGGCCCTGACCCACCATGCCGTTGACGAGCTCGCCCACGCCTTCGGGACCATTGAGCACCGTCAGGTTGGCATTGGCCAGCCCCGCCGAGGCCGCCTTCACGATCTCCGGAAGCTGTTCGATGAGCAGCTGATCGAGCGCGATGCGATTGTTGGAGGAGGCCGCCTCGGCCTGGATGCGCGTGCGATCGGCCTCGGCCACCGCCAGGATGCGCACCCGTTCCGCTTCTGCCAGAGCGGGTTTGACCACTTCGGCCTGCAGCTGCTGCTCGCGCAGCTCGGACTGCTTGCGCGCCTGCTCGGCCTGCGCGGTCAGTACGCCCTGCAGGGCGACGGCCTGCGCGAGCGGACCCGACTGTGCCGCTTCGGCATTGGCCTTGTCGATGTCCTGCTGATACTGCGCCCGCAGGATGGAGGTCTCGCGGGCGTATTCGGCTTGGCGGCGCAGCGATTCCTGCTCGGCCTCGGCGGCGGCCTGCGCGGCGGCGGCCTGGGCGATCTGCGCATCACGCTGGATCGCGGCATTGTGCGGCGCGGCGAGTGCGGTGATGTAGCCGAGATTGCCGTCGTCGATGGACTGGATCTGGAACGAGTCCACCGACAGCCCGATATTGCCCATCTCCACCTTGGAGGCCAGCAGCACCTGATCGGCGAGCTTCTGCCGTTCGCGGATGATCTCCTCCACCGTCATCGAACCGACGATCGAGCGCAGGTGGCCGGAGAAGATGCGCCCGGTGAGCACCGACATCTCCCGCTCCTGCTCGGACAGGAACCGTTGTGCCGCATTGACTATCGACTGCGTGTCATTGGCGACCTTGAACGCGATGACCGCCCGCACGTCGAGCTGGATGGCCTGGGTGGTGACGCAGCGTTCCTGTATCTCCGATTCGAACATGGCCAGCGACAGGAAGCTGACCTTGCGGAATAGCGGCAGCACCCAGGTGCCGTGTCCGATCACCACACGAAACGGCGCATTCTCCTTGGGCCCGCCGCCACTGACGAGCATGGCCTCGTCCGGATCGGGTACGTGGTAACCCAGCACTGTTGTCTCCCTCGATGTCTCAGATATCCCCACGATGGTCGTCCGGGAGTGGAATCCACGGCACCACATCCACGATTCGCCCCGGATGCACGGCCACCACCAGCACGCTGGCTCCGGTGTCGATCACCTGGTCGGCTCGTGCGATGTACAGCTCGGTCCCCCCTCGGATTGCGACCAGCACCTCTCCGAGCATGTGCTCGCCCCGGATCGGCGTCGTCAGCGTACCGGTCAGTCCCAGTACCGGGTCGGACATCGCGGGCAACTCCTTGTATTCACGGTGAAAGACCAGCGTAGTTGTCGCAGCGGCCAGTGGGCGGACCGTGCGGTCGGATTTTGCGACCGAATTGATAACTGAAGCTTTGCGACTACTCGGTATCATTTGGAACGGCTCGCCGCTCCCGCACTCGTGAAAGGTGCCGAAAATATGCCTGCGCGTGTCGATGTGAAATTGTTCTGGTTCCCCGGCGGTCGAGCTGGCAGGCTGAAGCGGTGACCACCCCTCCGGATACACAGGCCACAGATTCGGCCAACGATAAATTGGACGCCCGCGTCTTCAAGATTGCCGGCGTCGTCGTGCTGGGCGCCATCATGTCGATCCTCGACGTGACCGTGGTGACCGTGGCAATCCCCACCTTCCAGCACGACTTCAGCACCACCTACGCCGTCGCGGCCTGGTCGATGACCGGCTACACCCTCGCGCTGGCCACCGTCATTCCACTCACCGGGTGGGCGGCAGACCGATTCGGCACCAAACGCCTCTACATGGCGGCCCTGATCTTCTTCGTGCTCGGCTCCATCCTGTGCAGCTTCGCATGGAATATCAGCTCGCTCATCGGATTCCGTGTGATCCAGGGCCTGGGCGGCGGCATGCTCATGCCGCTGGGCATGACGATCATGACCCACGCGGCCGGCCCGCAGCGCATCGGCCGCGTCATGGCGGTACTCGGCGTGCCGATGTTGCTGGGCCCCATCGCCGGCCCGATCCTGGGCGGCTGGCTGATCGACAGCTTCAGCTGGCACTGGATCTTCCTGATCAATGTGCCCATCGGCATCATCGCGCTGGCCCTGGCGTGGATCGTCTTCGACGCCGACCGGCCCGAACCGTCGGAGAGTTTCGACTTCCTCGGCATGGTGCTGGCCTCACCCGGCCTCGCGCTGTTCCTGTTCGGCGTGTCCTCGATTCCGGGGGAGGGCACCGTCCTGGCGGCGAAGGTCCTCATCCCGGCGATCATCGGCGCGATTCTGCTGGTGGCGTTCGTCTTCCACGCCCTGCGCACCGAACATCCGCTCATCGATCTGCACCTGTTCCAGAACAAATCGCTGCGCTACGCCGTGCTGACCATGACGTTGTTCGCCATGGCGTTCTTCGGCTCGGGTCTGCTGCTGCCGAGCTATCTGCAGCAGGTGCGCGGGGAATCGACCCTCGCGGCCGGTCTGCTCATCGCCCCACAGGGTTTGGGCGCCATGCTGACCATGCCGATCGCCGGACGCCTGGTGGACAAGATGGGCCCGGGCAAGATCGTGCTCACCGGTATCACCATCATGGTGCTGGGCATGGCCTTCCTGACCCAGGTCAAATCCGATACCCCGTACGCGGCGCTGTGCGCGGCACTGTTCGTCATGGGTCTGGGCATGGGCTGCACCATGATGCCGACCATGACCGCCGCCATTCAGACCCTGACCCACGGTCAGGTCGCCCGCGGTTCGACGCTGATGAACATCGTCAACCAGACGGCCGGATCCATCGGCACCGCAACGATTTCCGTGGTGCTGACCACCCTGCTCAATCACCGGCCCCTGGCGGGTGCGGCCATCGGCTCGCGCTACAGCCCGGAACTGGCCGGAAAGATTCCCCCCGCTGATCTCGATCGCGGATTCTCCGATGCCGCACAGGCTTTCGGCCACACCTTCGTGGTCGCGCTGGTGCTGCTACTGCTCACGCTGATCCCGGCGTTCTTCCTGCCGCGGGTCAAACCGAAGAATCCGGAGCTCACCGACGCCCCGGTGGTTGTCGCGCACTGAAGTTTTCATCTCATCGCCCCCGCTCGGCACGATCCGAGCGGGGGCGATGTGTGTCTGATCGACCGGTCTCCCCGTAGCTCGCTAGCGTGCCGGAGTGACCGGCTGCAGGACCCGTTCCACCAGTGCGGTGTCGCAGTGCTCGATGACCTCGGTGATCCGGCCGCCCGCGAGCCGGAAGACGAAGCAGTAGGTCTGGTGGTACGGGCCGTGCGCGGTGACGCCGTAACCGCGGGCCTGCACCACCACCCGGTCGCCGTCGGCGAGCAGGAAGTCGGTCTCGAAGCGGTAGCCGCCGTCGAATTGGGCCATGATCGGGCGCAGCAGCCCGCTCAGCACCTCGGACCTGGGCTGCCAGGTGCCCGCCCAGGACCAGGCGCCCGGAAACGTCCAGCGGCAGTCCTCGGCCAGCGCGTCCCCGAGCGCGCGGGTATTGCCCTGCGCCAGCTGCTCGAAGATTCCGTGGATGAATTGCTTGTTCTCGATTGCGCTCACACCCCGAAATTACGGTCGACGCAGCCATGCGACCAGCGAGAATCACGCATATCTGGTATCACATTCACGCATGGCAGAGTTCACGGTGACCGGGTTGCGCGTGGTCCGGGAGGCAGCGCGCGGGGGATCGTTCACCCGTGCGGCCGAGCGGCTGGGTTATACGCAGTCGGCGGTATCACGGCAGATCACGCTGATGGAACAGGCGGCCGGGCAGGCGCTGTTCGAGCGGGGGTCGCGGGGCGTGCGGCCCACCGACGCCTGCCGGATCGTGCTGCGGCACGCCGACGCCGTCCTCGAGGCGCTCGATGCCGCGCGCGAAGAACTGCGTACTCCGCTGCCGCCCAGCCGAATACGGGTCGGGGCGTTCTCCACCGCCACCGCCGCCCTGGTGCCGCGCGCGATAGTCGCGGCGACCGCGCGCTATCCGGGACTGCAGGTGCGATTGCGGGAGGGCACGACTCCGGCACTGCTGTCGGCCCTGACGCGCAACCGCATCGATCTGGCCGTGCTGTCCGGTAGCGACGAGCTGCCCGAGGGCCTGGAATCGGCACCGCTGCTGCAGGATTCGCTCTACATCGCCGTGCACCCGGCGCATCGCCTGGCCGCGTCCGCCGCCGTGCCGCCCTCGGCGCTGCGCGGGGAGCGCTGGATCATCGGCAGCGCGGACCCGCGCACCACCCTGCTGGGCGCATGGGCCGACCCGGCCTGGGAACCGCATATCGCGCACGTCGCCCGCGACTGGGTCGCCAAATTGGGCCTGGTGGCCGCCGGACTGGGCATCACCGTGGTGCCCGGTCTGGCCGTCCCCGCGCTGCCGCCCACGGTTTCCCTCGTCCGCATCGACGATCCCGCCGCCGTGCGCCCCACTGTCCTGGTCCACCGCCGCACCGGACCCGCCGCCGATCACCCCTTCGCCGAGGCGCTGCGCGACAGCGCCGCCGAACTGGGTGCCGAACTGCGGCACCGACTTCGGCCGTGATCGCCGATGTCCGGGCGGGACCTCGGCGAGCACGGCGATGGTCCGGCACGCGGGCTCGGGCAGGTGGCGGGCGCGGACCGCGGCCCGGTGATGGTCCACGGCCGTTCGCCCGTTACCTTTTTAGTAGTCCTTGAACGAGGGCTACGGTCGCCAGGCCCGGTATGACTTCTTGCCCCTGTCGCTCGCATGATCCGGGGGGTGGTGTCGCCGGGTTCTGGTGGCGTCGATGGACCGCTGATAGGGACAGGGCCGCTGGTAGGTCTCCTCGTAACGTGGGTGCCGGGCATCGACGCCGGATCGGCGGCCGTCCACGCTGAGGCGACAGAGGTACCGAGATGACACAGGCGTATGCCGTGATCTGCGGCATCGACGTGGGAAAAGGCGAACATCACGCGGTCGGGCTCCGCACCGGCGATGGAAAACGATTACACGACAAAGCATTACCCAACGACGAGGCCCGGCTCAGAGCGGTGTTCGAGCGCCTGTCCGCCCACGGTCCACTGCTGATCGTGGTCGACCAACCCAACACCATCGGCGCGTTGCCGGTCACCGTCGCTCGCGCCGCCGGACACGACGTGGCCTACCTGCCGGGACTGGCGATGCGCCGCATCGCGGACCTCTATCCCGGCCAAGCCAAAACCGACGCCCGCGACGCGTTCATCATCGCCGACGCCGCCCGAACCATGCCCCACGCCTTGCGCCAGGTGGACACGGGCGACGAAACCCTCACCGAGCTCGGTGTTCTGGTCGGTTTCGACGACGACCTGGCCGGCGAAGCCACCCGCACCATCAACCGCATCCGTGGACTGCTCACCAGCATCCACCCGGCCCTCGAACGTGTCCTGGGACCTCGCACAGCGCACCCGGCGGTGCTCGAAATCCTTTCCCGCTGTGGCGGACCCGTCGGGATCGCGGCAGCCGGACGCCGCAAACTGACGACCATCGCCACCAAGCACGCACCGCGCATGGGCGCCCGGCTGGTCGAGGAAATCCTCACCGCGCTGCCGCAGCAGTCGGTCACCGTTCCAGGCACGAACGCCGCCGAGATCGTCCTGCCCAAGCTGGCAGACTCCTTGAAAGCTGTTCTGCTGCAACGGCGAACAATCGCCGAAGACATCGAGAGGATGCTCGATGACCACCCTCTTGCCAAGGTCCTGACCTCGATGCCCGGCGTCGGAGTCAGGACCGGCGCCCGCATCCTGCTCGAGGTCGGCGACGGCACGGCATTCGCATCGGCCGGCCATCTCGCCTCCTACGCCGGCATCGCACCGATCACCCACCGATCCGGCAGCTCGATCCGCGGCGAACACCCCGCCCGATCAGGCAACCACAAACTCAAACGCGCCTTGTTCCTCTCGGCCTTCGCAGCCCTGCACGACCCGGCCAGCCGCGCCTATTACGACCGCAAACGCGCCGAAGGCAAGAAACACAACGCCGCCCTCATCTGCCTGGCCCGACGCCGCTGCGACGTCCTCTACGCGATGCTCCACAGCAAGCAGCCCTACCGGGCTGCCGCTTGACAAAGAACATAGGGACACCCCCCGCACCCGCTGAGACTTCGGCTGTAGACACCGGTGACGCCTGGGAAAGGGCTCCTATGCGGTGGCCGACATGCCCGCCGGGTCCGCGGTGATGCGGCCGGAATCGGTGTCGTAGTCGTACAACTCGCCGTAGCGGCCCCATTCGATGGCCAATTCCAGTTGCCGGCGCGCGTCCTCGTCGGAGAAGCCGCGCCGCAGCAGGTCCTGGAAGAAATCGGCGCGGGCACTGCCGTCGGCGCTGCCGATCAGCGCACTGCAGATGGTGCGCACCAGGGGCGCGCGCCGGCGCGCCTGGGTGGCGAAGAGGTTCTTGCTGGTCTGGATATCGGCGGTGGTGAAGTTCGCGCCCACATTGGTCAGGATCACATCACCGGAATCGGCGATCAGGAATCCCAGCAGGGCGGCCGCATCCACCAGGGGCAGCAGATCGTCGAGTTCGAAGTTCAATTCGTCGGCGATCACCGGCAGATCGGCGCGCCCGTCCTTGGCGTAGACCAGCTCCAGCAGGCCTGCGATGCCACCGACCGAGGCATCGGGCAGCGGGATGGCGAACGGGGTGCCGGTATCGGGTGTGGCGGCGGCGATTTCGGTATCGCGACCGGTGAGCAGCCCGTAGATCTGATCGACCAGGGCCAGGAAACCGGGCGCGCGGCGATTGCGCGGGCGCGGCTGATCCACCACCACCTCGGCGATGATGTGCCCGGGATTGGCGCCCAGCACCACCACACGGTCGGCCAGCTGCACCGCCTCCTCGATATTGTGGGTGACGATGCAGATCGCGCGGGTCGGAAAGTCCTTGGTGGACCACAGATTCACCAGTTCGGTGCGCAGATTCTCCGCCGTCAGCACATCCAGGGCCGAGAACGGCTCATCCATCAGCAGCAGATCCGGCTCCAGCACCAGGGCGCGCGCGAAGCCCACCCGCTGGCGCATACCGCCGGAAAGCTCCTTGGGATAGGCGGTTTCGAAACCATCCAGGCCGATGCGGTCGATCGCCTCGAGCGCACGCTGACGGCGCTGCGCCGGCGGCACACCGCGCGCGGCCAATCCCAGCTCCACATTGTCCTGCACGGTCAGCCACGGCATCAGCGCGAAGGACTGGAACACCAGGGCCGCACCGGGATTGGAACCGGTCAGCGGTGTGCCCCGGTAGCGGACCTGCCCGCTGGTGGGGGCCAGCAGTCCGGCCACCGCGCGCAGCAGCGTGGACTTGCCCGAGCCCGAGCGGCCCAGCAGCGCCACGATCTCCCCGTCGCGCACTTGCAGATTCACGTGTTCGAGCACATTGAGGCGCTCGCCGGACGCGCCGTCGAACGACATGCCGACATCGTCGATATCGATGAGGACTTCGCCGGTGGTTGCGGTCGTCATGAGAAGTCTCCTTAGAACGAGTAGCGGCGTTGCGCCAGGGTGTAGAGCCGCCGCCAGAAGAGTCGATTGAGGCCGACCACATAGGCGCTCATGATGAGCACGCCCACCAGAATGCGCGGGCCGTCACCGACGCTGGTGGCGTCGGCGATATAGGAACCCAGACCTGTTGCCGTGAGCGTGGTGTCACCGAATTTCACGACCTCGGCGACGATGGCGGCATTCCACGCCCCGCCGGCCGCGGTGATGGCGCCGGTGACGAAGCTGGGGAAGATGGCGGGCAGGATCAGCCGCCGCCACCACAGGGTGCGCGGCAAGCGCAGACTGGTCGCGGCCTCGCGCAGATCATTGGGCACCGCCGAGGCGCCGGCGATCACATTGAACAGGATGTACCACTGCGCGCCCAGGGCCATCAGAACGATGCCCGCCCACTGCAGGCTCGCACTGGTCGCCAGCAGCACCGCGCCCACGAGCGGGAACAAGAAGTTGGCGGGGAAGCTGGCCAGCACCTGCACGATCGGCTGCGCGATACGGGAGACCTTGGGGTTCAACCCGATCCACACCCCGACCGGCACCCAGATGACGGTGGCGAAGAGCAGCACCACGATCACCCGCAGCAGCGTGATCGCGCCCAGGCCCGCGGCATGGGCCAGTTCCTCGAAACCGACCGTGGACCGGATATAGCGCAGCATGAGGAAACAGCCCGCCGCCAGCGCGACCGAGACGATGACCGTGAACACCAGATCATTGGCGCGGCGGCGCTTTTCGGGCACATACAGTTGATGCTCGGCCAGGCCGAACACCCGCATCATCCGGTCGATCGGATACACCAGCGGCCCGAAGACCCGACCCAGCAGCACCATGATGTGGCTGCGGCGCAACAGATTCAGCACCAGGCTGCGCGGGGCCTGCGCGGATTTGCTGTCCTCGAAGCGAAAACGCTCCACCCACACCGTGATCGGCCGCCAGAACAGCACATTCAAGCCCACTACCATGACGATCATGGCCACGATCGCCAGCAGCACCTTGCCGGTATTGCTCTGCGCGGCCGCACTGGCCACATAGGAGCCGATGCCCGGCAGCGCGTACTCGCGATTGTTGACGCTGATCGCCTCGGCCGCGGTCAGGAAGAACCAGCCGCCGCCGAAACTCATCATCGCGTTCCACACCAGCGGGAACATGCCGCTGGGCACATCCAGCCGCCAAAACCGCTGCCAGCGCGACAATCTCAGATTGCGGGCCGCCTCATCGAGTTCCCGCGGCTGCGAGATGAGGCTGTGGTGGAACGCGAAGGCCATATTCCAGGCCTGCGAGGTGAAGATCGCGAAGATCGACGCCGCCTCCAAACCCAGTGTGGAGCCCGGGAACAGGGCGATGAACCCGGTCACCGTCACCGACAGGAAACCCAGGATCGGCACCGACTGCAGAATGTCCAGCGCCGGGAGCATGACCTTCTCCGCGCGCGGCAACCGGGCCGCGGCGGTGGCGAAGACGAAGGTGAACACGATCGACAGCCCCAGCGCCAGGAACATGCGCAGCAGCGAGCGCGCCGCGTAGTAGGGCAGTTCGGCGGGATCGGTGGAAATGCTCGACGGTGCCGCGGAATCGTCGAAGGGCACGTTCATGCCCTGCGAGACCCGCACCACCAGCCAGATCAGGATCGCCGCGGCGGCGAAGACCGCGATATCGGCCCAGCGCGAACGCGGGCGATCGAGCACACCGCGGGTGGGATAGGTGGTGCTCATGCCTCGACCTCCGGTTGTGGCACCGTGCGCCAGCCGACACTGGTGACCGACGGCTCCAGGCTCAGCCGGCTCACCGCGGACTCCATCTGCCGGTCGTCGCGGCGATCCCCGGTCAACTCCGCGCGCACCTCCACCCGCCCGGGCACGGTGTTGTGACTGGAGATGGACACCAGCCGGAAGTCCGTGCGCGTCAAGGACTGCACCAGCAGCGAGCGCACCGCCGCCTCGTGCGCGTCATCGGTGACGGCGGTGAACGCGTACAGCGCGTCCTGATCGCGATCGACCGGCCGATCCACCGCGCGGGCGGCGGTGCGCAGCGCGGTATTGACCACCACGACCGCGACCGTGCCCGCCGCGGCGGTGGTGTACATACCGGCGCCGGTGAGGGCGCCGACCGCGGCCGCGCACCACAGGGTGGCAGCGGTATTGAGGCCGCGGATATTGAACCCGTCGCGCATGATGACACCCGCGCCGAGGAAGCCGATACCGGAAACGATCTGTGCCGCAACGCGAGTCGGGTCAGCGTCGCTGCCGCTGAAACCGTGTGCCGACAGCAGCACGAACAGGGTGGCTCCGGCGGAGACCAGAGCATTCGTGCGCAATCCGGCCATGCGTGCCCGGTACTGCCGCTCGAAGCCGATCACCGCACCGAACCCGACACCCGCGCCGAGCCGAAGTAGCATTTCCCACGTGGTCATGACGCCCTCCACTAAGAGGTCGGCGCACTCGTGAACGCACGCTACAGGGGAGAAAGCACCGCGCAGCGGAGAAAGGGAGTGTCGCCTGGTGAACGATTGGCTAACGGAACTTTGTCCGGTCCATCGGGCATGACACTCACCTCCAGCTGCGTCTGCGAGCGCGCCAGGGGAGTGGTTTCCGGCGCGAATCGCCGAACGGTGACCACCCCTCGTAAGACCTTTGGCACTCCACGGCGTAACCCGCACCAGGGGCGGGAGCCGGTCGGGATCACCCCTTAATCCGGGGAGACCTGTCCTGACCCGGGGCGTCTCTCGACGTTCGGGGTCGCCGGCCTGTATCCGCAGAGGAGCCTCAGCTAACGACGGCACCTTGCGGTAGCGAGTAAACACCCTGGTCGGTGCATGAGGCAACCCGGTGTGGCGCCCGTCGCACCGCTGTCACCGCAGGGCGGCATACTCGGGAACGTGGTTTCGGTACCGATCGCACGCCATCTGCTGCGGGCGAAAGATCTGGCCGACGCGCGCTACGGCGAACCCCTGGGGGTGGTCGATATGGCGGCGGCGGCCGGATTGTCGCGCGCGCATTTCAGTCGCGAATTCCGTCGCGCCTTCGGCGAGTCACCTCACAGCTATCTGCTCACGCGGCGGATGGAACGCGCCGCCGCACTGCTGCGCTATACCGATCATTCCGTCGCCGATATCTGCTTCCGCGTCGGCTGGCAGAGCGTCGGCTCGTTCACCACCACCTTCACCCGCACCTTCGGCCGGTCACCGACGATGTACCGCGCCGCCTATCCGCCCGCCGCCCAGCACGTGCGCGTGCCCTCGTGCATGGTGCGCTTTTTCGGCCGCCCGCAGAACAGCCCGTCCTGACGGCACACCCTGCCCGCAGCAGCGACACCACCGGGCGTGAAGGAAATCCGTTCCCCGACAGGTGAATCGGGCCCTTATGTGCCGGACTTCCGCCCCTCACGCGCCGACGGCCGCACCGCGCGCATCCGGGGCCGCGCCGGCCTTCGCGAGCACGGGTATCTCTCCGGAATCGGGCACTTCGGTGCCGCGCAGCGAGGCGCCCGCGGTCTCGCGCAGGAAGAACCAGGCGATCAGGCCGATACCGCAGCCGAAGACCATGTACAGCGCCGGGAACAGGGTCCAGCCGGTGCCGTCGATGACCGCCTCGTTCACCAGCGGTGCGGTGCCGCCGAAGACGGCCGTGGACACGTTGTAGCCCAGCGCGAAGCCCGCATAGCGGACCTGGGTGGGAAAGATGGCGGGGAAGGTGGCCGTGATGGTCGCCAGCTGCGGCAGATACAGCAGCCCCAATACCACGAAACCGAGGACGGCCCAGACGGTTCCACGGCCCATCAGCCAGTACATCGGGACCGCCAGCACCGCCAGGCCGATCAGCGAATACAGCCACATCGGCCGGCGCCCGACCCGGTCGGACAGGCGGCCGAACCACGGCAGCGCCGCCATCATGATCACCTGGCCGACCAGCATCATGGCGGTGGTGGTGGATTCGCCCATGCCCAGGGTGTGCTGCAGATAGGTCGGCTGATAGGTCAGCAGGGTGTAGTTCGCGATATTGAGCGCCACCACCAGCCCGGCCAGGGTCAGCAGCTCACGCCGGTAATCGGTGAACAGCACCCGCAATCCGGTCGGCGGCTGCTTCTGGGCCTGCACCTCGGTGAAGACCGGCGATTCCTCCAGCCGTGAGCGCAGATACCAGCCGATCAGCCCCAGCGGCACCGCCAGCAGGAACGGAATGCGCCAGCCCCACGCGTGCATGGCGTCCGAGCCCAGTGCCAGCTGGCAGGCCAGCACCACCGCCGAACCGCCGACGAAACCGCCCAGGGTGCCGAATTCCAGGAAGCTGCCCAGGAAACCGCGGCGGCGATCGGAGCAGGTCTCGGCGAGATAGGTTGCCGCGCCGCCGTATTCACCGCCGGTGGAGAAGCCCTGCACCACCCGCAGGGTGATCAGCAGAATGGGCGCGAGCACTCCCGCGGTGGCATGGGTGGGCAGGATGCCCAGGGCGCCGGTCGCACCGGCCATGAGCAGAATCGTGGTGGCCAGCACCGCTTTTCGGCCCACCCGGTCACCCAGCGGGCCCCACACCATGCCGCCGAGCGGGCGCAGCAGGAACGACACCGCGAAACCGAGCATGGTGCCCAGGGCGCCGAGGTGCCCGGGAAAGAAGGCGGCGGTGATGTAGGTGGCGGCCGCGGCGTAGACGCCGTAGTCGAACCATTCGGTGGCATTGCCCATGGCCGCTGCGGCCACCGCACGGGTCTGCTGTGCGGATTTCGGGTCGCGGGTGCTCATGAGCGGCTCTCTTCCCTGGTCGCGAGATCGGTGGTGCGCGGCACGACTGCGGTGCCCGCACGAAGATTCGACATACCCGGGGGTCTGTTCGAGCAAACTCGCGGTGCCGCCCGCGCCCGCGCGGCGATCGGCGGCCACCAGCGGGTTCAAGGGGTTTGTGACATGGATCGCACTGGCTCGAATGCGCCGGGCAAATGAGAAGCCATCGCACTGGCAGGCCCGGTGCAGAACAGCACGTTTCGAGAAGACTCAGCGGCTGCGGGCCGGTTAGCGTTCAGCACAGTCCGCAACAGGTCCGATCAGGGAGAACCGACAATGAAGATTTCCAGCGTGCAGCTGTGGGTCCACGACCAGGCCGCCGCGCTCACGTTCTATACCGAGAAGGTCGGTATGGAATTGCGTAGTGATGTGACCATGCCGGAGATGGGTGACTTCCGCTGGCTCTCGGTCGGTCCCGTCGGGCAGCCCGAGCTCGAGATCGTCCTCATGGCCGTGCCCGGGGCGCCGGTGATGGATTCGGAGACCCAGGCGCAGGTGCGCGACCTCATGTCCAAAGGCTATGCCGGAGCGGTCTTCCTGACCACCGACGATGTGCAGCGCGACTTCGAGGCCCTGCAGTCGCGCGGGGTGGAATTCACCGAGAAGCCGCAGGAGCAGCCCTATGGCATCGACTGCTCCTTCCGCGACCCGTCGGGCAACAATCTGCGCCTGGCGCAACTGCCCGCACAGGCCTGATCCGGTCGCCGCCGGCACGTCATCGCCGGTGCGTGTGCCCTGAGGGCATCGAGCGGGAAGCACCGGCGCTCGGGCGGGCCCGGCCCGGATCCGATGATCCTGGGCCGGGCCGGGATTCACCTCGGTCAGTCGGCCGTGGCCGCGAACGCGCCGGGCTTGTAGGACCCGCCCTGCTGGCGCAGGATCACACCGAGCCGATTGGCCGCATTGATCTGAGCCACCAGTGCGACCAGCGCCGCGATCTGCTCGTCGTCGTAATGCTTGCGCGCCTGCGCCCAGGTCTCGTCGGACACGCCGTGATGGGCGTCGGCGAGGCGGGTGCCCTCCTCGGCGAGCGCGAGCGCGGCCCGCTCGGGCTCGGTGTAGACCGTGCTCTCGCGCCAGGCCGCGACCAGATTGATCCGCACCGCGGGTTCTCCGGCATGCGCGAGATCCTTGGCGTGCGCATCGGTGCAGAACCCGCAGCCGTTGATCTGACTCACCCGCAACATCACCAGCTCCTGCGTGACCTTCGGCAGCGGCGACCCGATGAGCACCGTCGCCGCGGTGGCGAATCGTTTGGCGAACTTGGCGCCGACCTCGGTATCGAACATATTCAAACGCGATTCCATGACGTCGTCCTCACTTCTAGCGCTGCGCTGTGCAGCGGACGACCATGAGATGCCGGTGACCCGATTTCTGTGACAGTGCCCCGCTGTGGCGGGCGCCACAACGCCCCGCATCGTGTGCGGTATCGGCGGTCGGCATCGGCAGCGGCGACGCGATCGACCGGCCGGGAACCGTGTAGTGCCTCAGCTGTGAATCATGGTGGCGCGCAGCGTGTTCGGTGGCCGAATCAGGCGGGGTCCAGGCCGAGGTGGCGGGCCAGCAGGGCCATCTGGTCGGCGTAGTGGGCGATGAATTCGGGGGAGCGCGGGTCGGTGTCGCAGACGCCCTCGATGACGTGCGGCAGGGTGGTCGGGGCCATGGCGGCGGCCATGAGCATGACCAGCAGGCACTGCGGATCCAGCGCGGCGGGCAGGTGACCGGCCTCCTGCAGTTCGCGCAATTGCTGTACGCCCTCCCCGAGCATGCGGGTGCGCGGCGTGTGCTCCGGATCGTCGGCGGGGCCGGTGTATTGCAGGCCGGTCCAGGCCAGCAGGCGCGCACCCGCGGCATTGTGCGCCGCCTCCATCGCATAGGTGCGCAGCTGCTCCGGCAGTGCGGTGCCCGGGGGGACCAGCTCGCGCCGGCGCTGCTGCCACTGCTGTGAAACAGCTTGGTACAGGCCCTCTTTGCCGTCGAAGTAGTACGAGATCAGCTGCACGTTCACCCCGGCGCGGGCGGCGATCTCGGCGATGCGCGCGCCCGCGTAACCGTGCGCGCCGAACTCCGCGACCGCCGCGTCGAGGATCAGCGCGCGGGTGCGTTCGGGATCGCGCTGGCGGTCCTGGGGCTTGGGCGACCTGCGAGGTTTCGGATCGGGCACAGCAGTGAGCATACCCAATGCCTGATTGGTTCAAGTGGACATATGAATTAATCAAACAAACACTTGACACGGTGGGAGCGACGGGCCGAGCATGAGGTGGTGAGACAGGGGCGATCGGCGTCCCGCACAACGAAGGACACGCGATATGTCGAAGACAGCGAGGATTCTCATCGCAGGGGCCGGTGTCGGCGGACTGGCGCTGGCGCAGGCGCTGCATCACGGCGGGCTCGAGGTCGCGGTCCACGAACAGGACCCGACACCGCGAATTCGCCACCAGGGCTTCCGCATTCACATCGACGAGAACGGCGACCGGGCCTTGCGCAGCTGCCTGCCCGCCGCGACGTTCGAACTGGTGCGCCAGAGCAGCGGGACCAACGACGACGTGGTCGGCATGTACACCGAACAGCTCGATCCGGTGCTGACACAGACGTTTCCGGGCATCACCGACGAGCTGATCACCAATGTCGACCGCAACACCCTGCGCCACGGCCTGCTGACCGGACTGGGCGATATCGTGCACTTCGGGCACGAGGTGCGCGGCTACCGCCACACCGACTCCGGCCGGGTGCGCGTGGAATTCGCGGACGGCACCGCCGACGAGGCGGACCTGCTGATCGGCGCGGACGGCGTGGGATCGGCGGTGCGGAGGCAGTTGCTCCCGCATGCCGGCGTGCGCGATCTCGGCGTCCGCTGCCTCTACGGTCGCATGACGCTCACCGAGGTCACTCGCGCGCTCATTCCGCCGGCGGTCGAACGCGGCTTCTCCTGGGTTTCCGACAATGCCGGCTGCGGCGCCGGATTCGCGCCCGTGCGCTTCCGCCGCCCGCCCGCCGGCGCCTCGGACTACCTGATGATCACGCTGCTCGCGACCCCCGAACACCTGGGCGTATCGCACGAGCGGCTGGCCGAGCTCTCCGCCCGGCAGCTGTGGACCCTGGCCGTGCAGGCCACCGCCGCCTGGCATCCGGCGCTGCGGGAACTGTTCGCGCACGCCGACGCGGACTCCTTCTTCCCGATCGCGCTGCGCGCCGGGCAGCGGGTCGGCCCCTGGACGCCGGGCCCGGTCACCCTGCTCGGCGATGCCATCCACACCATGCCGCCCACCGGCGGGGTCGGCGCGAACACCGCGCTGCGGGATGCGCAGACCCTGGCCGGCGAACTGCTCGCCGCCGCGCGCGGGCGGCAGTCGCTGATCGCCGCGGTCGGCGCGTACGAAGCGGTCATGCTGCCACGGGGTTTCGCCACCATCGACGCCTCCCTGGAGATGGCCGCACAGCTGTTCGGCAGCAGCGTCTGAGGCCCGAATTGTCGCCGCCGCACCAATTCATGACGCCGACGCGCCGTCGATGCGCAGGTTTCCGTGCTGGCAAAGGGCATGGAGGACAATGCGTTAGGCAAATGTGTGGTGTGTGCGGTCTTGGGTCCGGGAGTGGCGGGGAGAAGCATGGGCGTGACGTATGAGCAGGCGCGGCAGAGTGTTCGAGATGTGTTGCAGCCTGAATGGCGCTGGGGCACATTCTGTTTGGACGATCGCACCATCGTCGAGAACGACGAGGTGTTCGTCTTCAACGTAGGGGCGCGAGAACTGCTGGTGGACCGGGACCTGTCGTACGCGGTCGCGAGCGGAGTGTCGGTGGTCTACAAGGACGACGGGCGCCTGGGCGCCCTGCCCTCGACGATGGTGGCCACCGATCCCACCGTCCGCATCCGCCCCAACCCGAGTCCGACCATGCACGACTGACCGAGCACGACCGGACGAGGCACCGGCGAAGTCGGAATGCTCAGCGGTACATGCTGCGGTACGCGGCGATCGTCTGCACCAGGTGATCGACGATCTGATCGCGGGTCGCGCGCAATGTGCCGTTGAGCCAGGCCGAGAACATGCCGGCATTGCCGCTGGCCATGGTGACCGCGGCCAGGCGCCGGCGGGTGGGATCGGCGATATGGGCGAACAGGTGGTCCTGAATCAGCCGGGTGAAGGCGGGCATGACCGCGATGGTGGTCTGGCCCAGGCCCGTGGAGGAGTACGGCTCGACCAGGAACAGGCGCGATTTGCGGGGATCCTGCAGCACCTTGTCGACCAGCACCTCCGAAAGCGCGCGATCGCGCAGCGGATCATCGCCCACCGCGAACGCGGTCATCGGCTCCAGGAACTCCTCGGCGATCTGCCGGTAGAGCACATCGAGCAGTTCGTCTCTGCTGGTGAAGCTTTCGTAGAAATAGCGGTCCGTGAGCGTGGCCTTGCGGCAGACCGCGCGCATGGTGACCGCACCGGCCCCGGACTCGCCGATCAGGTCGAGGGCGGCGTCGAGCAGCGCGGCGCGACGGGCCTCACGGCGTTCGGTGAGAGTCGTTCCGCCCCAGATACGGGGTTCGGCGTCGGAGGGAGGCTGCTCGGTCTGCACCTCCTGAAGAGTAGTGCCCGGACCCGAGTGGCGGCGCACACCCGGGGCCGGGGTGCCCGATCACGCGGCGCGCACGCTCAGCTGACCACGCAGGCGCTGCCCAGATTGATGCCCGTGCCGACCTGCACCTGCACCCACTGCTGCCCGTTGTAGGACCAGGCTTCGATGTAGTGCGAACCGGTCGAGGTCGGGGTCCAGGTGGAGGTGCCCGTGCCGCCGCTGCCCAGGTTGAACTGCTGCTGGCCGAAGGTGGCGGTATTGGTGTCGTAGAGCCAGATCTGTTCGTACGGACTGCCGTTCACCGTGACCGTGTACGAGCAATTGGTGCCGTATCCGCCGCTGCCGAGCGGGATGCTCGAGCCCGAGGACACACTCACGCTGTTGATGTAGGCCGACGCGTCGGGTGCGGCCAGTACCAGCGCAGCCGCCGCGGCGCCGAGAGTGGTCACTGTGAGGGCCGACTTCCGGAATCGGATCATGCCGATCATCTCCAGGGATAGATCAAGTATTGCCAGGTGAGAGGGCAATTTTACCGCTAGCGGGGTGCCCTGGTCCCGGCTTTGTGCCCTCCGCTGTGCTGATGCTCGCCGCTACTGGTGCGGGGCGGACGGAATGCTCAGGGCCAGCAGCGCGACATCGTCGTCGACGCCGTCGCCGAATCCGGTGAGCAGCTCGGTGACCGCGGCTGTCAGCGCCGGGGCCGTGGTCGGCCCGAACGCCCGCAGGAATTCGCGTAAGCGCTCCTCGCCGAAGCGTTCCCGGTCATGGATGCGGGCCTCGGTGAGGCCGTCGGTGTAGAGCAGGAGCGTGTCGCCCGGGTCCAGGTGCACGTTCGCGCCGGTGAACACCGCATCCGCCAGCGCGCCGACCAGCATGCCGCCCGGCGTGTCGATCGCGGTCAGAGTGCCGTCCGCGCGGATCAGCAGTGCGGGCGGGTGCCCGCCGGCCGCCACCGTGAGTGCGGCGCCGGAGGATTCGGGCAGCAGAGCGCCGTAGATGACGGTGCAGAAGCGCGCCCCGGCGCCCCGATGTCCTTGGTGGAGCACGGTATTGAGATTGCCGAGCACCGACAGCGGATCCGGGTCGTAGACCGCGGCGGCGCGCAGGGTGTAGCGGGTCAGGGAGGTCACCGCGGCGGCGGGCGCGCCCTTGCCGGACACGTCGCCGAGGAAGAACCCCCAGGACCCGCCGGCGAGCGGGAACAGATCGTAGAAGTCGCCGCCCACCTCGTCGGCCGAGGCGGGGTGGTAGTAGGCGGCGACCTCCACCCCGGGCACCGCCGGCAGTGTCGGGGGCAGCAGCGTGCGCTGCAACGTGGCGGCGAGCTTCTGCACGCGGTCGCGTTCGTAGTCCGCCGCCCGGCGGGCGCGAAGCAGTTCCTGTTCGTAGGCGCGGCGCTCGCGGGCGTCGAAGATCGTGGTGCGGATCAACTGCGCGGTGCCGTCGGAGCCGGCCTTCACCACCGAGGTCACCAGGACCGGCAGCCGTGTCCCGTCCGTGCACCGCAATTCCAGTGCCAGACCGTCGACCCGGCCGTGCATCGCCAGCATGGGCGCGAGGTGGGTTTCGTGGTAGATCCGCCCGCCCACGGTGAGCAGATCACTGAATCTGCGCCGGCCGACCAATTCCGCACGCCGAAAGCCGAGCCACTCCAGCAGCGTGGTGTTGATCTTGGCGATGGTGCCGTCCATCAGGGTGGAGAGATAACCGCAGGGGGCATGCTCGTAGAGGTCCTCGGCGCTGTCCTCGAGCAGTGCCGAGAACGCCGGGTCGGCGCCGCGATCACCGGAACCTCGATCACCGGAACCGGGATCACCGGAGGAGCTCTCGTGCTCCCGATCGCCCCCGCCCTGCACCTGATCGTCATTGCGGCACATCATCTTTCATCCACGAAATCGATGATCGCCGCCGCGGTGAGCTCCGGTGCGCTCAATTGCGGACAGTGCCCGATCGCATCGAGGGTCACCAGGGAGCTGCCGGAGATCTCGTTGTGCACGAACTGGCCGACCTCACGCGGGGCGATCGCGTCCTGCGCGGTCTGGATCACCAGCGTAGGGACCGCGACCTGAGGCAGATCGGCGCGATTGTCGGACAGGAAGGTGGCCTGTGCGAAGACCCGCGCGATCACCGGGTCGGTCCGGCAGAAGCTGTCGGTCAGTTCCGCACCCAGCTCGGGGCGATCCGGAGTGCCCATGATCACCGGAGCCATGGTGGCCGACCAGCCCAGATAATTGGCGTCCAGCGAATCGAGCAACTCCTCGATATCGGCCCGGCTGAACCCGCCGCGGTACTCACCGTCATCGATGTAGCGCGGCGACGGCGTGAGCAGCACCAGTTTCGCGAAGCGCTCGGGGACCCGGTTGGCGGCCAGTACGGCGATCATCGCCGATACCGAATGGCCGACGAGCACAACATCACTGAGCTCGAGCTCGGCGCAGATGTCGATGATGTCCTCGGCGTAGGCGTCGAGGTTCGCATAGCGCTCGGCCGACCACGCCGAGGTGTCCGAGCGGCCGGCGCCGACATGATCGAACAGCACTACCCGGTATCGCTGCGCCAGCTGCGGCACGATCAGGCGCCACAGATTCTGGTCGCAGCCGAAACCGTGCGCGAGCAACACCGTCGGTCCCGCGTCGGAACCGGTGACGACTACGTTGTTCCTGCTGCGCACACTCATCTGGTCTATCCTTCCATGCCTGATCGCCACGCCTGGGACCTCTACTTCCAGAATATCTACACTCACTGGTGCAGATATTCTGGAAGCGGAAGTTACCGTCTCTGTGATCAACAAGCAAGGAAGCCGCGGGGAACTCAGTAGCTCATGGGTACCCTGCCGGTGACCAGGGCCAGTACCAGCGGCACCGCCGTCAGCACCAGGCACGCGACGATATTGGTCCATTTGTAGGCGACCAGGAGCGCGACGAATTCGCGCAGAATCGCGCTGGGCAGGAAGTAGAAAGCCGTTCGCGAGCCGGTGACTTCGGCGTCCAGCTTCAGGCGGCGGGCCATGATCGCTGTCCGCAGCACATGGAAGTTGCTGGTGACCAACACCATTCGCGTGGAGGCGCCGCGCTCGCCCAGCAGCCGCTTGATGAACAGCAGAT
The DNA here is from genome assembly GCF_035958815.1 of Nocardia sp. NBC_01327. Lineage (NCBI taxonomy): Bacteria > Bacillati > Actinomycetota > Actinomycetes > Mycobacteriales > Nocardiaceae > Nocardia > Nocardia sp. NBC_01327. The sequence goes on from NZ_CP108383.1 coordinate 5,002,935, forward strand.
TCTCCCGGGTGGTGGTCGAGCGTTCCTCGAGTGCAACGCTCTCGCTCGGCACACCCCGTTCGGTGAGGTAGGCGGCCATGGCGGACGCCTCCGAGACCGCCTCGTCGGAACCCTTGCCGCCGGAGGTGATGATCACCGGATGCCGCCCCGCGGCGACCTCCTCCCAGTAGATCTGGATGGCGCGGTTCAACCGGCTGGCCAGCAGCGGCGGCACCCGCGCGCCCATGAGACCGCACCCGGGAACCACGATCGCGTCCATGCCCGGCCGATACGGCAGCCAGCCGTAGATCAGCGCGTACAGCGCGAAACTGGCGAACACGAACCCGAAATAGCCGACCGCCATGATCAGTGACGCGAGCGCGGCCGAGCGCAGATTCCCGGTGGCCGCGGCGACACCGAGCAGCACATACGGGACCAGCAGCACCAGCCCCGGCGCGATCGACATCAGATTCCCGTTGCGCGCCCCTTCGCGCCGAATCATCTCCCGGCCGTTGCCGATCAGCAGGCCCGCCAGCACCAGCACCACCAGCGGGGGCAGGACCACGAGCAACCGCACGAGCACCAGCGCCAGATCGATATCGCCGCCGGTGCCGACCAGCCATACTCCCGTGCACGCCAGTGCCAGCATCAGATAGACGCCATTGCTCACCCGCCGCCTGTCCATGTGGAAACGCACCGCGAAGACACCGAGCAGAGCCAGTCCGACCGTGAGCAGAATCACGGGGTCACCTTAGAGCCCACTCGAAGTCCGATTCGAACTCGGTCGCCTCGAGGTCCGTTTTTCCGGGATCTGATCATGGCCATACCGCGGGCATTACCCCGTCCGGCGGCCGGTATTACCCAGTGGGAGGGCGGTTTTCCACCGGCGCGGTGTCCTGGCCCCGGAGGGGTGCCGCCGCCGGTGGCGTGCAGGACCCGCGTGGTGATGCTGCTCCTCGGATCGGGCCGGGAGATGATGGTCAACCGTGACCGATGATCGCAAGACTCCCGATATGAAGCCCCGCAGTCGCGACGTCACCGACGGACTGGAGAAGACCGCCGCGCGCGGCATGCTGCGCGCGGTGGGGATGGGCGATGCGGACTGGGTCAAACCCCAGATCGGCGTGGCGTCCTCGTGGAACGAGATCACCCCGTGCAACCTCTCCCTGGACCGGCTGGCGAAGGCCTCCAAGGACGGCGTCTTCCAGGGCGGCGGCTTCCCCATGCAGTTCGGCACCATCTCGGTCTCGGACGGCATCTCGATGGGGCACGAGGGGATGCACTTCTCGCTCGTCTCGCGTGAGGTGATCGCCGACAGCGTCGAGACGGTCATGCAGGCCGAACGGCTCGACGGTTCGGTGCTGCTGGCCGGCTGCGACAAATCGCTGCCGGGCATGCTCATGGCGGCGGCGCGGCTGAACCTGGCGAGCGTATTCCTCTATGCCGGTTCGATTCTGCCCGGAATCGCGAAGCTCTCGGACGGCACCGAGCGCGAGGTGACGATCATCGATGCGTTCGAGGCGGTCGGCGCGTGCTCGCGCGGGCTGATGAGCCGCGAGGACGTCGATGCCATCGAACGGGCCATCTGCCCGGGCGAGGGCGCGTGCGGTGGCATGTACACCGCCAACACCATGGCCAGCGCCGCCGAGGCGATGGGCATGTCCCTGCCGGGCAGCGCCGCGCCCCCGGCCACCGATCGCCGCCGCGACGGATACGCCAGGCGCAGCGGCGAAGCGGTGGTGGAATTGATCCGCCGCGGCATCACCACCTCCGACATCCTGACCAAGGAAGCCTTCGAGAACGCCATCGCGGTGGTCATGGCCTTCGGCGGTTCCACCAATGCCGTGCTGCATCTGCTGGCCATCGCGCACGAGGCGCGCGTGGATCTGGCGCTCGCCGATTTCGCGCGCATCGGCCGCACGGTCCCGCACCTGGCGGACGTCAAACCCTTCGGCAGGCATGTGATGACCGATGTGGACCGCATCGGCGGCGTGCCGGTGATGATGAAGGCACTGCTGGATGCCGGTCTGCTGCACGGGGATTGCCTCACCGTGACCGGGCGCACGGTGGCGCAGAACCTCGCCGAGATCGCCCCGCCCGATCCCGACGGCAAGGTGCTGCGGGCGATGTCCGCGCCGATCCATCCCACCGGCGGCATCACCATTCTGAGCGGATCGCTCGCCCCCGGCGGCGCGGTGGTCAAGTCGGCGGGCTTCGACTCCGACGTATTCGTCGGCACCGCACGGGTTTTCGATCGCGAGCGGGCGGCGATGGACGCACTCGAGGACGGCACGATCGCGGCTGGTGATGTGGTGGTCATCCGCTACGAGGGCCCCAAGGGCGGGCCCGGCATGCGCGAGATGCTCGCCATCACCGCGGCCATCAAGGGCGCGGGACTGGGCAAGGATGTCCTGCTGCTCACCGACGGCCGCTTCTCCGGCGGCACCACCGGACTGTGCGTCGGGCACGTCGCGCCCGAGGCCGTGGACGCCGGCCCGATCGCCTTCGTCCGCGACGGTGACCGGATCCGGCTCGACGTCGGCACCGGCACCCTGGATCTGCTGGTCGAGGACAGCGAACTGGCCGAGCGCCGAATCGGCTGGGAACCGTTGCCGTCCAGGTACACCCGCGGTGTGCTGGCGAAGTATTCCAAGCTGGTCGGTTCGGCCTCCTACGGCGCCGTCTGCGACTGAGGCAGCACGCGTCGCTACGGCGCTTCGGGGTCGGTCAGCATCAGCGTGACCGGTTGCAGTGTGGTTCTGAGGAATTCGGTGAGCCACGCACCGGACGGGTGCGGTTCGGTGACGCCCTCCAAGGCGATTCCCCTGCCGAGGGCCAGGATCAGTCTGGCCAAGGTGGGGGGATCGATCGGCAGCGTGAGGCCGGTATCGCTCATGACCCGTTCGATGAGCACGGTGACGGTCGCGCGGGCCTGGTCGTCGCGGGCGGCGAGCTGCTCGAGCAGTGCGGGGCTGCGGCGCGCGGCCAGTGCCAGTTCGGCTTTGAGCAGCGCCCACTGCTGTTCGCCCAGTGTCTGGTCGAGCCACTGCTGGAAATTGGCGAACCGGTCGGCCACCGTGCCGTGATCGAGCGCGTGCTCGACCGCCTCGAACTGCCGGGCCATGTGCTGATCGAGCACCGCGAGCGCGAGCTCTTCCTTGCTGGCGAAGTTCGAATACACCGCCCCGCGACTGTATCCGGCGGTCTCGGCGACCTGATCGTTGGACGTCGCGGCGAATCCCTCACGCAGATACAGCTCGGTGGCCGACTCGATCAGTCGAGCGCGCGTACGAGCCTGGGACTCGGAACGACTCAACCGCTTGGACACCCGCCGGAGTATACCGAGCGAATACTCAGGACCCGGCGCGCTGCCCGGCTCCGCAGCAGCCGCCAATCTGCTTGCCGCTGTTGACAACTCCCGCGCGCGGCCGAATATCCTGTGAAGTACAGATGTCATCGACATCTGACTGCTGAGAGCATCTGAACACCATGGCCCCACACACCGCGATACGGGACCGGCCTTCGGAGTGATTTCTCGGCGTTCCTGATGCGGTTAGGAGCATGTCCTCATGTCCAGCTACCCCCAGCGCACGGTCACCGGCCAACGGATCCTCGTCACCGGCGCGACCAACGGGATCGGAAAGGAAATCGCGCGAGCGCTCGTGCGCCGCGGCGCCGCGGTGACGATCCTCGCGCGCAATGCGAACAAGGCCGAGGCCACCGCGCGCGAACTCGCCGCCGAGGACGGCGCCGCCGCCGCACCGGAGGTGGTCCTGGCCGATCTGTCGGATCTGGGATCGGTACGCGCGGCCGCCGCGGAACTGGGCCGCCGCTACGACCGGATCGACGTCCTGGTCAATAACGCGGGCATCCACTCGATCCCGGCGGAGAGTTCCGGCGACGGCTACGAGTTGATGATGGCCACCAACCATCTCGGCCCGTTCCTGCTGACCAATTCGCTCCTGCCGCAACTCGAGTCGGGCACCGAACCGCGCATCGTGGTGACCGCCTCCGAGGCGCACCGCATGTGGCCGCGCGTGAACCTGGCCGAGTTCGCCGAACCCGATCGATACAGCCCGGTCGGCTCCCTCTTCGCCTACGCCCGATCGAAGCTGATGAACATCCTGTTCACCCAGGAGCTCGCCCGCCGCCTGACCCCGACTCCGCTGACCGCCAACAGCTTCTGCCCCGGCATGGTGGCCTCGGGCCTGACCCGCGACAGCGGCATCCTCACCTCCGCCACCCGGGCCCTGTCCCGCACCCCCCTGGTGCGCACCCCGCAGCAGGGCGCGGCCATGGGCCTGCGCCTGGTCCTGGATGCCACCCTCACCGACACCACCGGCCACTTCTTCTCCTCCACCCCCGGCGCGAATCTTCTTCCCCCCGTACGCATCCGCACTGACGAACCCCTGCAACGCCGCGCCTGGGACCGCTCCGCCGAACTCGTCGGCATCGCCTCGAGTTAGTCGATGACCCCCGGCGATGCGGGCCCTCAGCCCAGGAGTTCGTCGAGGTAGCACCAGCGCCAGGATTCGCCGGGTTCGACGCTGCGCATGACGGGGTGGCCGGTGTTGTTGAAATGCTTGGTGGCGTGGTTGCCGGGGGAGGAGTCGCAGCAGGCGATGTGGCCGCAGCCCAGGCACATGCGCAGGTGGACCCAGACCAGGCCCTCGTCCAGGCATTCGGAGCAGGCGTCGGGGTGGTCGGGGACGCGCACGCAGGGGGCGTCGCGCAGGTGTTCGCAGCCACCTTCGATCGGGGCGGCGAGGGGGTCGCCGGAATCGGTGGCTTCCTCGACGCGGTCGATGACCGATTCCTCGAGGTCGAGGGTGGCCATCACCTGCTGCAGCACCTCTTGATCCAGGGTGCCCGAATTGCGGACGCGCAGTACGGTTTCGCGTTCGGCGGCCAGCATGACCAGGCGCAGCCGCCGGTATTCGCCGCTGGGGGTGACACGCTGGGATTCGGAGCGGCCCAGCAGTTCCCACGAGGACTGCGCGCGCTGGCTCACGCGGTGGCGCAGTGAATCGACGATCTCCGGCGGGGTGTCCTCGCTGATGCCGGCCTCGAGTGCGGCCAGCCCCGCGGATGTGGCCTGCTGCAACAGGTTCGCCTCCTGCAGCAGGTCCTCGGCGTGGCTGGGTCCGCGCAGGCGCAGCAGCCGCACCAGCCACGGCAGCGTGATGCCCTGCATCAGCGTTCCGGCCACCACCACGACGGCGAGCAATCGCAGCGTCGCCAGTTCCGGTGTGCCGGAGGGCAACAGCAGCGCCGCCGCCAGCGTCACCACCCCGCGCATGCCCGCCCAGGACACCACGGTCGGCCCGGTCCACTGCGGTTTGGGTTTGCCCTGGCGGCGGCCCTCGATCTGCCAGGCCAGATAGGTGGAGGGGAACACCCACAGCGGGCGCGAGACGATGACGGTGACCAGCACCGCCGCACAGGTCAGCAGCAGCGTCGTATGCGGTAGATCGCTGTTCCAGGCGTCCTCGAAGATATGGCGCATCTCCAGGCCGATGAGCAGGAACACCGCGCTCTCGAGCAGGAACTGGATGGTGCGCCAATTGGTGTGCTCGGCAATGCGGGAGGCCGCGCTCTGCCAGCGCGGTGCGCCCCAGCCGAGGATCAGCCCGCAGGTGACCACCGCGATCACCCCGGAGGCGTGCAGCGCCTCGGCGGGCAGATACACACTCCACGGGGCCAGCAGCGAAACACTGGTATCCAGAACGGGATCGGTGATGCGGCGGCGCAGGAAGGCCAGCACCATCGCGGCCATCACACCGATCAGCGCACCGCCGCCGGCCGCGCCGAGGAAATCGGCGCCCGCCTCCCACACCGTGAAGGTGCCGGCCATGGCCGCGATCGCGGTGCGCAGGGTGACCAGCGCGGTCGCGTCGTTAAACAGCGATTCGCCCTCGAGCAGCGTCACGATGCGCCGCGGCATACCGACCCGGCGCGCCACCGCGGTCGCGGCGACCGCATCCGGCGGGGCCACGACCGCGCCGATGGCCACCGCCGCCGAGAACGGCACCGGCAGCAGCCAATACACCACACCGGCCACCGCGAAGGTCGTGAACAGCACCAACCCCACCGACAGCAGGGCGATGGACACCTTCTTGGGCCTGAAGTCGATCAGCGAGGTGCGAATGGCGGTGGTGTAGAGCAGCGGTGGCAGCAGCCCCAGCAGCACCAGTTCGGGATCGATATCGAATTCCGGCACGAACGGCAGATAGGAGGCGATCACGCCCGCGATGGTGAGCACAAACGGCTCACCCACCTCGAACCGGCGCGCCAGTGCCGCCAATGCGACAGCTGCCGCCACCAGTAGGACAAGCCCGAACGCCAGGTTCACGAGATCATCGTGCCAGGACGAGTGTCCGAATCGCGCATCGGCCGCGCCGATCGGGGCGACCGCAGACCGGCGACCGCACTCCCGATATCCCGGCGACGACGCCCCTGACCTGGCGGATTCGGGGATCAGCGTTCCGTGTCGTACTCCGCGCGGGCGGTCAGCACCTGATCCATATGAGTTTCCGCCCAGCCCTTGATGATGCGCATGACCGGCAGCAGGCTCGCCCCCAGCTCGGTCAGCTCGTAGTCGACCCGCACCGGCACCGCCGCGGTGATCGTGCGCTCGACCAGTCCGTCGCGTTCCATCACGCGCAAGGTCTGGGTGAGCATCTTCTGGCTGATGCCCGCCACCCGCCGGGACAGGTCGCCATAGCGCTGCGGGCCGTCGGCGAGGGCATTGATCAGCAGACTGACCCATTTGTTGGCGATGCGGTCGAGCAGTTGACGGGTGGGACACTCGGCGACGTACGCGTCGTAGTGCCGGCGCGCCTCGGCGCGCTGCTGTGCCACGGTCTGCGTTGCCATCACTCTCCGATCAGTGCGGTACGCACCTCTAGGTGCCTACTACCCAATAGAGAGTAGCGCTCCCTACGGTTGCGGTATTCATTCGATCTGTGAGGTGACCATGCGAGCAATCGTCGTTCGTTCCTACGGCGGGCCCCACGCGCTGGAAATGGTGGAATGCCCGGTGCCGGAACCGGGTCCGGGGCAGGTCCGGGTGCGAGTCGAGGCGGCCGCGGTCAACCCGGTCGATGCGGTGACCCGGTCGGGTGCGCTGGTGGAAGCAGGGCTGATGGCCGCGCGCGCGACGACCGGCATCGGCTGGGACGTCGCGGGCGCCGTCGATGCGCTCGGCCCCGGCGTCACCGATGTTGTTGCCGGACAGCGAGTTGCCGGACTGCGCGACCGGCTCGACCTGTCACTCGGCGCCTACGCGGACTACCTCGTCCTGGAGGCGACCGCGATCGCGGCGCTGCCGCCCGGACTGTCCAGCCTCGCGGCGGCCACCCTGCCGCTGAGCGGACTCACCGCCGTGCAGTCCCTGGACCTGCTCGATCTGCCCACCGGCGCAACGATTCTGGTGACCGGAGCGGCCGGGGCCGTCGGCGGCTACGCGGTGCAGTCGGCCGCACGGCGTGGCCTGCGAGTGGTCGCGGTCGCCGGTGCGGGCGATGAACAGCCGGTCCGAGACCTGGGGGCGCACTGGTTCGTGCCGCGCGAGGCCGACCTCGCCGAATCCGTCCGCAGGCACGTCCCCGGCGGAGTCGACGGCGCACTCGATGCGGCGGCCCTCGGCATCTCGGCGCTGGGTGCGGTGCGCACCCGGGGCCGGTTCGTGGCGGTCGTCGGCGGCGCGCAGCCGATTCCCCTGCGGGGCATCACCGTCATGAACCAGTGGATCGCCGCCGATGGGGCTGCCCTGTCCGAACTCGTGCGAGCGGCGAGCCAGGGACAGCTGAGCACCCGAATCGCCGAAACACTCCCTCTCACCGAAGCCGTACGCGCACACCAACTGCTGGCGAAGGGCGGCCTGCGCGGGCGCGTGGTCCTGATCCCGTGAATCACCCTGTCCGGGGCGCGGATTCCATCGGTGTGCCGCTGTCACGCCATGCGGCGATACCGCCCGCCAGACTCGACGCGTCATAACCCGCGCGCCGCGCCAGCGCCGCGAAGCGCAGCGACACCTCGCCGACCGGGCAGACGAACACGATCGGCCGGGAGCGGGAGAACGGGATGCCGTGCGCGAGCATATCGTCGAGTTGATCGTCTCGAATATTGATCGCACCGGGAACATGCGCGATGCGATACGCCATGGCCCCGCGCGTATCGACAATGGTGGGGCGGGCAGTGCGATCGAGCTCCTGCACCTGCTGCGGCGACAGTGCCGGGGTGGCAGCCAGTTCCGCGGCCGAGGGCGGGGCGGGGCGGGCGCTGCGGCCGAACAATTCGGGGCGGCGCTTGCGGATATAGGACAGATACGGCTCGATGCGATCGCACACGATGAAGACCGCGACCAGCGGCCGATCCGCCTCGAGCGCCGAATGATCCAGTGCGCTCAGATGTTCCAGCGCCGCCGCGTACGTGGCCCCGCTGGTCGGCCCGGCCAGCACCCCGTACCGGGTGGCCAGCTCCACGGTGGCATCGACCGCACGCCCGGCCTCGACGGCAATGATGCGATCGTAGAAATCGGGCTGGAACAGTCCCACATCCCACAGCTCGGTCTCCGAGCGAATGCCCGGAATGAAGTCGGTGCGCTCGGAAACCACCGCCAGGGTGCGCAATTCCGGATTGTGCTTGCGCAGGAACGTCGCCGCACCGCGCGTGGAACCGGTGGTGCCGAGCCCGCCGGCGAGATAGTCGACGCGGGTGATGCCGTCGCGGGCCAGATCCTCATGGATCTCGCGCCCGGTGCCCTCGTAGTGCGCCTCGATATTCTTCTCGCTGGTGTATTGCGACGGATGCACCCATGCACCAGGTGCTTTCGCCATGGTCGCGTCGATCACCGAGTACACATCATTGGGCGCGGTCGGATCGGGGCATTCCGACAGTCCCGGCAGCTCTTCGATCTCGGTGCCGAACAGCTGCAGCAATTCCCGCACCTCGGTCACCTTGATCCGATTGGTGACCGCGCGCAGCCCGACTCCGTGCATGGCGCCCAGAATGCGCAGCGCCTTGGCGGTATTGCCGCTGGAGGCCTCGATGAGCGTCTGCCCGCGCGCGACGATGTCGTCCAGGTCGTCGCGGATCATGCCCCACGCCACCCGATCCTTGACCGAGCCGAAGGGGTTGTAGAACTCCAATTTCGCGTACAGCTCGATATTGCGCAGTCCGTGCACGGCCGGATCCAGCCGCAGCAGGGGAGTATTGCCGATGAGTTCGGTGATGTGGTCGTAGCGCATCTCACTGCACCCCGTGCCATTGCGGACCCGCGGACCGCGACGGCCCACCGGTGATCAGCTCGGGTTCGTAGTCCTCGTCCCGGCAGATCTCGTACTTTCCCTGCTCGGAGAAATCGCTGGACCGGTGCACCACCGCAAGTTTGGGTGGCAGCGGATGCATCGAGGCGCGCGCTGCCGACAAATCCATATGGTAGGCAGCGGTATTCGGAAACACCATCAGATCACCGGGCCGCGGCCGCCGCGGAAACCACACCTTGTGATTGGTCACCAGATCGCGCTCCAGGCACAGCCGCCCCGCCACGAACACCCCGACCGGATCGGAATCGCCCTGCGCGGGCGCCACCTCGGGCAGCAGCAGCGGATCCACCATCACCTCCTGATCGGCCGGGGTGACGGTATCGCGGCTGATATCCACATTGACCAGCACGCTGCCGTCGGCGGTCTCCTTCACGAATTCCACCCGGGCCAGCGTGATTCCGGCGTGGTCGACCAGCGCCTTCCCCGGCTCCAGCCACACCTCGAGCAGATTCTCGGCCGCGATCTGCGCGAAACTGCGCCCGCCGTGCCCGTCCAATTCGGCGGCGAGCAGATCGGCGAGCATGCGATCGGCGGGCACGGTATTGGCATATTTGTGAAATACCGGGGTGCCGTGCACCGCGCCGTCCTCGAGATGGAATCCGAACGTATTGCCGCCCCACGCCATCGGTTCCCCGTGCCCGAGCAGGGATTCGCGCAGCGCGTGCACATACGCGTCGAACGCATCGGCGTCCTCAGTGAACACCTGCCGGAATCCGCCGCCGATATCGAGCACCGCCGGGGAAAGTCCGTGCGCGTAGGCGCGTTCGGTCAGCTCCAGGCAGGCCTCGACCGCGCGCAACCGCTCACCGGGTTCCCCGGAGTCGATATGAAAGGCGAAGCCGCGGAAATCGATCCGCCCGCGATGCGCCGCCAGCGCCCGCAGCGCCTCCTCCGCCTGCCCCAGCGGCACCCCGAACCGGCTCACCGGCGTCCCCGCGAAACCCGAGAGCCGCACCAGCACCGGCACATCGGCATGCAGGCCCGCGAGCTCGGCCACCCGATGCAGCTCCCAGAGGTTGTCGACATTGATCGTCACCCCGGTGGCGACGAGCTCGCGCAGAAACTCTTCCCCCTTGGGCCCGGTCACCTCGATACGCCCGGACCCGAATCCGGCCCCCACCGCACTGGCCAGCTCCGCCTCCGAGGCCACATCGATGCCGACCCCCGCGTGCTCGGCGGTCCGCACGAATGCCCGCGACTGATTCACCTTGTGCGCGTAGCAGATCCGATACCCCGGCAACCCCTGCTCCAGCACCGCCCGCAATCGCGCCAGATTGTCCGCGAACACCTGCGGGAACACCAGATGCGCGGGCGACCCGAACCGGATGAGCGCCTCCTCGGCCGCGCCGGGCGCCTGCAGGAAGGCGCGCACCAGCGGAGGAATCTTCGCCGGCAGCCGCGGCGGAGCCCAAGCCGTCATACCGCGGTTTCCGAGGTCGCCGGGGCGGGCACATCGGTGGTCGGGTTGTAGCCGCCGTCGCGCAGCGCTTCGAAAGCGCGATGGCGATTGCGCGGGCTGCGGAACTCGGCGGCGACGCGTTTGCTGATCAGGTCGATATCGTGCACGGCGATATCCATCGATTCCAGCACCCCGGTAATGGTGCGCACGCAGTGTTTGCAGTTCATATCGGGGACGTAGAACACCTGGTCCTCGGCGGTGAGTTCGCCGCTGTCCGAACCGGTGTCGGCGGGCGTCTCGGCGAGGGTCAGGCGTTCGGCGATCGCGGTGAACACCTCGGTGAAGCGGTCCAGCACCACCGGCAGAATGCTGTAGTGCGCGCCGTCGAGCTGATGCGGCATGGCGGCCAGGCAGGCCGGGCGGGTGCCCGGCGGGAGCAGCGCGTACTGGCGGGAGATCAGATCGAGCTCATCGTGGTATTTGGCGATGGCGTCGGGGATGCTCAGGCCTTCGGAGACGGTGGCGCGCCGCATGATCCGGTGCGCGTCCTCGATGGTGGAGTCCTTCATCGAACGCAGGATGGCGACGGTATCGGCGGAGTAGCGCACGGTGCCGTCGGGCTGGGTGCTCAGGGTGACCGCGATCATGCCGCGCCGATAGCTCGAGGCCTGCAGCTCCCAGTACCACCGGGTGGCCACCGCCCCGTAGATCCCGGAATCGCGCATACCGGCCGCGAATTCGGCAGGGGTGCGATACGGCGTCCAGCGCGCCAGCAGTGCGTGCTGTGCCAGCGCCCGCCCGGCCGCCTCGATCCCGACCCGGAAGATATCGAGGGGTTCGTGATCGGTGGTCGTGCCCTCGAGCACATCGCGATCCCGCTCGCTCAATCCCGAAATACGGTGCGCCAGCCCGGTATCGGCGCCGAGTGCGTGCCAGAGCGTCAGCACCGCCTCGCGCATGGCGATCGGCACGATCGGCCCCAGCCCGCCGGAATGGAAATGCCCGGTATTGGGAATCCCGTCGCTGTCGGTCCAGGCGATGCGATGGGTGGCGCTGGTGACCTGGTCGGCCCGGCACGGGCGCATGAACCGCTCCAGATACAGCCGCTGCGACAGGGTCAGATGCGATCCCGGCTCCGGACGCAGTGGCGCACAGGTGTATTCGATCCGCCGCGCCTGCGCCGCCGCGACCCCGGCGAACAATCCGGGCCGGGCCAGCACGGCCAGCACCCGGGAGGCAGCGCGCCGGTCGTAGCGGGGTTCGTGGCCATTCGTGGTCATCCGACCTCCTCGGCAATCGTGGCTACACAGTCGGTGAAGCGGTCGATCTCGTCGAAGGTGTTGTAGATGTGGGTGCTCACCCGCACCGAATCCTCGTCCTCGGACTCACCGGGCACACAGTGCGCGCCGGTGCGCACCAGGAAGCCGAGCTCGCCGAGCACGAACCCCAAGTCGTTCGCGCCGATACCGTGCAGTGTGAAAGAGACTATGCCGTAACCGGTTTCACAGGGGGCGTATGCGGGACCGGGCAGGAAATCCAGTCCCGGCACCGGCCGCAACCCGGCGATGAGGCGCTGGGTCAGAGCACGATTGTGGGTGTGGACGGTATCGAGACCGATCTCGCCGAGCACCTCGAGTGCCGCGCCCAGGGCGAGGATGCCCGGAATATTGGGGGTGCCGCCCTCGAGCAGCTGGGGCATCGGCCCGGCGTGCAGGCCGCGATCATCGAGGGACACACCGGAATTGCCGCCGGGCAGGAACGGTGAGAGCTCCGCGTGCCGGCGGCGGCGGCAGTACAGCACCCCGGTGCCGGGCGATCCGAACATCTTGTGGGCGGCGAACACCGCGAAATCGGCGTCGAGTTCGCCCACCCGCACCGGAAGGTGCCCGCCGCTCTGACTGCAGTCGAAACACAGCGCGATCGCCGGGTCGATGCGCCCGCGCAATTCCTCCAGCGTGCTCAGCGCGCCGAACACATGATGCAGATGCCCGACGGTGATGAGCCGGGTGCGCGGCCCGATCTTCGCGGCGATGTCCTCGATATCGGCCTCACCGAGCGCGCTGACCCGGTACGGCACCAACCGGATCGTGCGCCCGAACCCGGCGAGTATCTGCCGCAGCTGCACCCACGGATACACATTCGAGGCGTGATCTCGTGGGCTGTACAGGATTTCGTCGCCCTCGCGCAGATTCGCCAGCCCCCACGACAGGGCGACCGCATTGAGTCCGGCGGTTGCCCCGCCCGTGAACACCACCTCGTCGGGCTCGGCGCCGATGAAGCCGGCCATGCGCCCGCGCACCTGCTCGATCTCGCGGGTGAGCGTGGTCGCCCACGCGTACCCGCCGCGCCCGGCATTGGCGGTCCGCGCGCTGAGGTACCCCTGCACCGCCGCGATCACCGCCTGCGGTTTCTGCGTAGTGGACGCCGAATCGAGGTATGTCTCAGCACTTTCGCGCAGGGCCGGGAACATGCGCGCGGACACCGCTTCCGGGGCGGGAACCGGCCCGGCGGTGGACGCAGGCGCACAGGACCGCACCGTGCCGCTCCCTCCGAGGAGTACGCGCTGGACGCCACCAACGATACGCACATTTTCCCAGCGGCTCGAAGGTTCTCGCCGCCAAGCCCTTTCGCGACCGCCGTCCCGTCACCGCGGGCAGGCAACCCTCAGCGTTCGGGGCCACCCGGATTGCACAGCGCGTTCACGGTCTCCTGATAGCCGACCGCGGGACGCCACGGCTCCAGATTCCAGCTCGGTTTATTGGGCGCGACAATGCGCGCGAAATCCCAGTGGCACATGAACTGATCCCGCATACCCGGCGAGTCGGCATCCGGGGCGTCGACGAGAACCTCCTGCCAGGCGCGTTCACCGGCGGTGGGGAAGGTGTCCTGGCGACCGGCATCGGTGGGATAGACCAGCAGCCGACGCCCGTCCTGCGCGTCGGTCCATTCGGTGCGGTCGATGAGCGCCTGATCGGCGTAGGCGTCGACCGCGGGGATCTGGGCGGCGGAGACGGCGATGGGATGGCCGGTGGCCGTCGTGGGCGCCGGGGCCGCGGCGGCGGCCGGATGGGTCGAGGTGGTGCTCAGCGAACCGACGATGACAGGGGAGGATTCCTCGGCGGCGCCGCAACCGCCCAGCACTACCGTGAGCGCGAGCAGGCCACCTGATAGTTTCCAGCGCTGCCGCATGGGCCTCGTCCCTTTCCGTTTCTCGTTCTCGCATCGGGCCCGGTCACCGGTGATCACTGCGCGATCATGGATACATCACCGGCACTGAAACGTAACCGTCTCGCATTTGCCAGCGCTGGTGTATTGGCCCAGACGGACCCTACGATGTCACGCGCGGGCGGTTCTCGGAAGTGGGGGCCGCCCACACCGTGGGACCGGAAGTGGTTGTCGCACCCACTGTTGTGATCGAGTGGGCGGGTGCGGGCTGGACGACTGTAGGGGCAGGATGAACACACCGACAGTGAAATGTCTTGTCTGGGAGGTGGACAACTCCCTGTGGGACGGAGTGGTCTGCGATTCGACCGACGGCGCACTGCGCGCCGAGGCGGTGCGTGCGCTGCGCATTCTGCGTGAACGCGGCGTCATGCACGCGGTCGCCAGTCGTGGTGAATTCGCGTGGACGGTCGAGCAGTTGCGTAAACACGGGCTGCACGATCGCTTCGCCGTCATCGAGGTCGGCTGGGGCCGCAAATCGGCGGCCATCACCCGCATTGCCGAGACCCTGGGCGTGAGCCTGGACCAGGTCGGGTATATCGACGCCGAACCGCTCGAGCGCAGCGAGGTCGCGCATGCGCTGCCGCAGGTGCGCTGCTATGCCGCGCGGCATGTGGATGTGCTTCCCGCGCTGCAGGAATTCCGGGCCCCCGTGGGTGCGGTGCCGCCGCCGACCTCCCCGATGGGGTTCGCGCACATTCACGCCCGCTGACTGTTGATCGTGCGCGGTCGGGCGCCGATCGCAGTGCGGCGGTTGCGCACCGCCGGGTAGCGGTGCGAGGGGTGGATTCCCGCGTCGGCAAACTGTGAGTGACCAGCCTCACTTTTAACTTGTGCGGTCGGTGAAAAGTGCTGGTTAACAGCCAATTTCACCCGCGCCGAGCAGGCTGTCGGCCGGAAAAATGTCTGAAATCGGTCGGTGCGTCCGGGGATACTGACGCCCGACCGATGAGTTGTGCGAGCCGGTCCCGTCTGATCTGGTGTGGCGCCGGGACGCGGGATTGGGTGACGCGGCATCGGGCCACACGTCCTACGCTCACGAACGCCCGGAGGTATCCGATGCACGCCGAAGTATCCACTCAGTCCACGGCGGGAGGCAGGACCCCCACCGTGATCCGGGTGCTGGTGCTCGCGACCTTCGTGGTGATTCTCAACGAAACCATCATGATCAACGCGATCCCGCGCCTCATGACCGATCTGCACGTCGGCGAGCGCTCGGCGCAGTGGGTCTCCACCGCCTTCATGCTCACCATGGCCGCGGTCATTCCGACCACCGGCTGGTTCCTGCAGCGGGTCACCACGCGGCGGGCCTACTCCCTGGCCATGGGCATCTTCCTGGTCGGCACCGCGCTCTCCTCGGTCGCGCCGACCTTCTCGGTGCTGCTGCTCGGTCGCGTCATCCAGGCCTGCGGCACCGCGGTCATGATGCCGCTGCTGATGACCACGCTCATGACGGTGGTTCCCGAGCAGGATCGCGGCCGGGTGATGGGCAATGTCACCCTGGCCATCTCGGTCGCCCCGGCCATGGGCCCGGTCATCTCCGGCCTGGTGCTGCAGATCGGTTCCTGGCGTTGGCTGTTCGTGCTGGTGCTGCCGATCGCTGCCGGTGTCACCTGGTTCGGCCTGCGGCATCTGGAGAATGTCGGCGAACCGCAGTCCGGTGCGATCGACGGCTACAGCGTCGGATTCGCGGCGCTCGGATTCGGTGGTCTGGTCTACGGGCTGAGCAAGATCGGCGGCGGCAACGACGCCGAGGCCATCGGGATCGTCGCCGCCGGCGCCGTCCTGATCGCGGTGTTCGCGGCGCGTCAGATTCGCCTGCAGCGCACCGGCAGTCCGCTGCTGGACCTGCGAGTGCTGCTGATCGGCACCTACACCAAGGCGCTGGTCCTCATGGCGGTCGCATTCCTGGCCATGCTCGGATCGATGATGCTGCTGCCGCTGTACCTGCAGAACCTGCGCGGGCTCAGCGCCCTGGAAACCGGTCTGCTGGTCATGCCCGGCGGTCTGGCCATGGGTCTGCTCGGCCCCACCATCGGCAAGCTCTTCGACCGCTTCGGCGGCCGCTGGCTGGTGATTCCCGGCTCGATCGGCATTACCGCGGCGCTGGCCGGCTTCACCCAGATCTCGCTGCACATGCCGTACTGGCAGCTGCTGGCCCTGCACATCCTGCTGATGGTCTCGCTCGCGGCGACCTTCACCCCGGTCTTCACCCTGGGCCTGGGCGCGCTGCCGCCGCACCTGTACTCGCACGGCAGCTCGATGCTCGGCACCCTGCAGCAGGTCTCCGCGGCCTTCGGCACCGCACTGGTGATCACCGTGATGACAACCCGCGCCACCTCGCTGGTGAACAGCGGCCACGATCCGATCTCCGCGCACCTGGACGGTATGCGCCTGGCCTTCGCGGTCTCCGCGGTGCTGGCGCTGGTGGTCATCGTCATGGCGATCCTGCTCCCGAGTCGTGCTGCCGCCTCGGCGCACACCGACGAGCACGCGGCCACCGAGCCCGCGCTGAGCTGATCAGAGCGTCTCGTCCCTGAGAAAAGTGCCCGCCCTGCCGATTGGCAGGGCGGGCAATCTCTTTGGTGGACGTCGACCCCGGGGGGATCTCGCGATCAGGCGGATTCGATCTTGCCGCTGCGGATCTCGACGATCGGCAGCATCAGGGCCGCCGGTGCCCCGGCCGGGACCACAGGCTGATTGGGGGCCACCGGTGCGATGCGCTCATAGGCGCTGCCCGGCTCGGGCCGGGTGTCGATCTCACCCTTGTTGGGCCACATGGCCGCCGCGCGCTCGGCCTGCGCGGTGATCGTCAGCGACGGGTTCACCCCGAGATTGGCCGAGACCGCCGCCCCGTCGACCACCGAGAGCGTCGGGTAGCCGTACACGCGGTGGTACGGGTCGATGACACCGCTGTCGCGGTCCGCGCCGATCACCGCACCGCCGAGGAAGTGCGCGGTCAGCGGGATATTGAACACCTCACCCCAGGAGCCGCCGGCCACACCGCCGATCTTGTCGGCCACCGCGCGGGTGACCTCGTTGCCCGCGGGGATCCAGGTCGGATTCGGTTCGCCGTGGCCCTGTTTGGAGGTCAGCGAGCGGCCGAAGAGTCCGCGCTTGGTGTAGGTGGTGATGGAATTGTCGAGATTCTGCATGACCAGCGCGATGATGGTGCGCTCGCTCCAGTTCTTCACCGACATGAACTGCAGCAGGGTCAGCGGGTGCCGCAGCACCGTCAGCAGGAAGCGCAGCCAGCGCGGAATGCGGCCGCCACCGTCGACCATGAGGGTCTGCAGCAGACCCATCGCATTGGAGCCCCTGCCGTAGCGCACCGGTTCGATATGGGTGTCGGGCGTGGGGTGGATCGAGGAGGTGATGGCGACGCCGCGGGTGAAATCGATGTCCGGGTTCACCTTCCGGGTCGCCGCGCCGACGATCGATTCGGAATTGGTGCGGGTCAGCACGCCCAGGCGCGCGGAAAGCTGTGGCAGCGTGCCCTTGTCGCGATTGGCGAACAGCAGCTTCTGGGTGCCCCGGGTGCCGGCGGCGAGCACCACGTGCGCGGCGGTGTAGGTCTTGGGCTGCTTGCGCACCCAGGCGCCGGTGCGCTCGGTCTCCACATCCCAGGTACCGTCCGGCAGCGGCCGCACGGTGGTGACGGTGGTCATCGGAATGACCTGCGCCCCGGCCGTTTCCGCTAGGTATAGGTAGTTCTTGACGAGGGTGTTCTTGGCATTGTGGCGGCAGCCGGTCATGCACTCGCCGCATTCGATGCAGCCGGTGCGCTCGGGCCCCGCGCCGCCGAAGTACGGGTCGGCGACCTTCTTGCCGGGTTCGCCGAAGAACACCCCGACGGGGGTCTGCACGAAGGTGTCCCCGACGCCCATATCCTGGGCGACCTGCTTGAACACCTCGTCGGCGGGCGTCATATGCGGATTGCGGACCACGCCGAGCATCTTCTGTGCCTGCTCGTAGTACGGCATGAGCTCATCGCGCCAGTCGGTGATTTCGCGCCACTGCGCGTCCTCGAAGAACGGGGTCGGCGGCACATAGAGGGTATTGGCGTAGTTCAGCGAACCGCCGCCGACGCCCGCGCCCGCCAGAATGAGCACATCGCGCAGCGGATGAATGCGCTGGATGCCGTAGCACCCGAGCTTGGGCGCCCACAGGAATTTGCGCAGGTCCCAGCTGGTGTCGGGCAGCTCGTCGTCGGCGTAGCGCTGACCGGCCTCGAGGACCCCGACGCGATAACCCTTCTCGACCAGGCGCAGCGCGGTCACGCTGCCGCCGAATCCGGATCCGACGATGAGCACATCGAAATCGGTCTCGCGTTGGGTCATCGCAAACTCCCTGGTCGTCGTCGACACGTGTGGCGGCGGTTACGGTAATGCGGACAGTTGCAACTGTCAACGTTACTGTCCGCGTCTTCTATGCTGACCCGGTGCCCCGATACAGCCGCGCGCAACTCGCCGAACTCAGCGGAGTGCCGGCGCGCACCATCCGCTACTACCAATCGCTGGACGTGTTGCCGAAAGCCGGGCGGGCCGGAAAAGAGGCGGTCTACACCGACGAACATCTCGACCGGCTCCGCGATATCGGCGCTATGCAGGCACGGGGCTTGCGACTGGACGCCATTCGCGAGGTGTTCGCGACCGAAACGGCCGGCACCGACTGGCGCACGGTCTTCGGCCCGAGCCAGCCCATGCCCGCGGAACCGGCGGTCGTGGTTTCCGATGAGCAACTCTCGGAACTGCTGGGCGATCGGCGCGCGGAAATTCTCGACGAACTGCGTGCCGCGCAATACCTCGAACCGTGCGGGGAAGGCTGGCGCATTCCCGATCAGCCCATGCTCAAGGGCGCGCTGATCCTCTACGACGTGGGCACCGACGTCACCCTCGCGGGCGCGCTGCGCAAACTGATTCGCGCCCGCATCGCCGACCTCGCCGACGAAATGGTCCGCACCTTCGCCGATGCCGCCGCCACCAGCTACGGCGGCGAAGGCATCGGCACCGACCTCACCCGCTTCCGCGACCGCTATCGCGCCGCGGCCTGGGAGGTGGGCGGCGCGACCCTGGCCGACGAAATCGAGCGTGCGGTCAAGGAATTCGCGAGCGAACAGGACAGCTGACCTCGCCGAGGCGCCGCCATCCACGCACGGCCCGCCGTCCGAACCGGCGATACGCCGGTGCCTCGCTCTACCATCGGTATTCGTGACATCCCTTGCGAATCGGCCGAACTCCGCGGTCCTCGTCGTCGATGTGCAGAACAGCGTCGTCGCCGACGTGTACGAGCGAGACGCCGTGGTGGCAGCGATCGGGCGCCTGGTCGGCAGGGCACGTTCCCTGCGGATTCCCGTTCTCTGGATCCAGGACATCGGCGAGGACCGTCTGCCCGGGACCGAACCGTGGCAGATCGTCCCGGAACTTGTTCCCGCCGATGATGAAGTGCGCCTGGACAAGCGCTACGGCGACAGCTTCGAGGACACCGATCTCGAGGCGGTCCTCGCGCGTCTCGGGATCGGTCGCGTGTTCGTGGCCGGCGCGCAATCGGACGCCTGTATCCGGTCCACCCTGCACGGCGCGTTCGTCCGCGGCTACGACACCGTCCTCGTCTCGGACGCGCACACCACCGAAGACCTCTCCGCGTGGGGCGCGCCGTCCCCTGACGCCGTCATTCGCCACACCAATCTCTACTGGCAGCACACCATCGCGCCCGGCCGCACCGCGTCGGCCATCGCCACCGACGACATCGAATTCGCGAACTGACCATCGCGCACCCGTATGTTCCGGTCGTCAGCTCCGTAGATCGTGGATCAGCACATCGAATCGCGGTGCCTTGGGCCAGCTTTGGCGCAGGACGCCGACGCGGTACCAGCCCCATCGCAGGTACGTGTCGTAGGCGCGGGGGTTGCCGGGATGAACCAGCAGGGTCGCGCGGCTCTCGGGGCGGCTGTCGAGCAATTCGTTGTGCAGGGCCTGGGCGATGCCCTGCCCGGCCAGTTCGGAGTGCACCATGATCTCGCTCAGGGCGAATGTGCGCGTACCGTCCTCGACGATGAACTCGTCGATATCGTCCGAGTCGAGCATCAGGCCGCCCCACCACGCGGTATTGCGCTGCAGCGGCCAGCCCCACGCCTGACCGCACGGCTGCTCGCCGCGGCGGGCGATGACGAGTTCGAATCCGGTGGGCCGGTTCGGGGCGGTGTACGCGTCGAACCGCTGCATGAAGGCCTGTGGTGATTCCACCGCCACACCGGAGTGGATCGCTTCGAGGTACGAGCCGCGGAAGATCGCTTCGACTTCCTCGCGGTGCTCCTGGGCCTGCATGGCGTCGAAATGCTCGAAATGAAGTTGGTGAGTCGCTGACGTCAGGGGATCGGTGTCCATGATGTACTCCCACGCGCTGACGGGCAGTGCGGCCCTTGTCGAAACCGCAACGCTCGTACTCAAAAGCGTATTCCTTGTGCGCGTTTCCAGGGGACGAGATCGAAATATGCAGCGTCACACAACGATTCGGATACTTCCTGACGAAAACCCTGGTGCTCGGCGTGCTCATCGACACCCCGGCGGCCGGGCCCACCATCATCGGAGGGTGCCGGGTCCGGTGTCCTGGTGCCAGGATGGACGTAGTTCCGGGCCGGACGAGGAGTGGGGTCTTGTATGAATGACGAATCCGCGCCGCGGCCCAAGGGTCTGGGAAAGCGCGCCTGGGTGACCACGAAGCTGGTGCGGCGGGTGCTGCGCGGGCTGGCATGGTCGAACTTCGTGCATGTCACCGTCATCGGACGCGAGCTGGTGCCGAAGGACGGCGCGGTGATCGTGGCCAGCAATCACATTTCGATGCTGGATGCGGTGTTCCTGTGGGGTGCGCTGCGGCGGCGGGCCGTCGCCATCGCGATGGCCGAGCTGTGGTCGTGGCCGGTCGTCGGCTGGCTGGTGCGTCGACTGGGGCAGATTCCGGTCCTGCGGCGCGACAGCGAATCCGGGCAGGCCGCCCTCTCGCAGGCCGAGCAGATTCTGCGGTACGGGGGAGTACTGATCATCTATCCGGAAGGCCGGTTGGTCCCGGCCGGTGAACGCGAGCCCTACAAGCCCGGCGTGGCGAAACTGGCGCTGGCGACGGGCGTGCCGATCATTCCCGTGTGCACCGCCGGCACCGACCGGGTGCTGCCGATGCGGCGGGTGCGCGGCGACGGCCCGGCCTTCGACCGCCGCCAGCGGGTGACCATTCGTTTCGGGACGCCCATCGACCCCGCCGATTTCGACGATGCGGACAAGCTGCTCGATCACCTGCGGCAGCGCATCGACGACCTGCGCACCACCGAGTGAGCCGGCATCGCTACGGGTGCGGGAGCGTGCTGCGTTCGGTGGTCGTCGTACTCGACGCCTCGCAGGCATAGGAGAGTCCGTACTCCGGCGTTGTCGTCTTGCTGAGGCAGCCGAAGTGCACCGCGCCCGAGGAACTCACCTGCAGTCCGGAACCGGCCGATTGAACGGCGCACAGCAACCCCGTGCTGTCCATCCGGCAGTCGTAGTCGCCGAACGTGATTCGACTCCCGTACGCCAGCGTATTGCCGGTGCCAGAGGTGAACTGGCCCGGATCACCGTGCAGGCTGCCGACACCCACCGTGCTGCCGGGGTAATCGACCCAGCCGCCCACCCAGTTCCCATGATTGTCACTCGGCTTCGGCGGTGGGTTGTCGAGTTGGACCAGACACGACAGACCGGTGGACGAGGAAGCGGCCCGGTCGTCGGTCATGCACTCGATCTTCTTCGTGGGACTGACGAAGGCGACATCGGATCCGAGATCGTTGACCGTCCCGTCCGTCGTGGTGGCGGTGTGGAACTTCGAGATATCGACGGTGCTGCCCGCATGGATCCAGGACACCACCGCGGACAACGGCGCACCGGCGGCAGGCGCCGCAGCGGGCGCGGCCTTCCCGGACGTTGTGGCCCCGCTCGCCGAGGAGCTGACGGTGGTGGGCGCCGCGACATTCGACCCGCTCGGACCACATCCGGTCAGCAGCAGTGGGATCGCCGCCGCTCCCACTCCGTACCTCGCCCAGCGGTGCAGTTTCATCCGACGTTCCACCCTTTCGCGCCCGGCGGCGACGGCGCTCCGAAGCCGGTCAGAGTGTGGCACAACAAATGTGCGCAACCCGCTATGGGTGGTAGAGCGCGCGGGCGCGGGCGGTGTCGACCGGCTCATCCAGGTGCAGAAAGTAATTCAGCTGCCAAGTCTGCGCCGTGCCGGCCTGCCGGTTGGTGGTGCGCACCCAGGGCGGATAGACGCGGAAGGCCCGCTTGCCGCCGGACCCGTTCGCGGAGACGACACCCTGCCGGCGCAGCACATCCACGGGAAAGACGAACTGCCCGAAGTACTGCCGCTCTCGGCTGCTGATGACGAACAGGTCGACCGGATCGGCGGCGTCGAAGGGTGCGATGGGCCCGCCCGGCGATCGCTTCCAGACGGTGACGAACTGGCCGACCTTGGTGGGCGTCGTCTTCGCCGCACGGAAACGGACAGCGCGGCCGTCGAGGAGGAATTCGTGCGCGGTGTAGGCGGCGCTCTCGGCCTCGGGACGTGGCTGCGAACAGGCGAATCCGCAGGGGTCGTAGACGAGGGCTTTCGCGTCGAGCAGATCGGCGTGCAGGGTGGCGCCGACCGGCCACGGTGCGAATCCGAGAAGTTCGGCGGAGTGGTCGCGGCCGGTAGTCATTGCTTCACCCTGTCATGGGCCGTGATCATGATCCGGCGGAGCCTGACCGGAGCCGCTACGGAACCGAGACGGGGGAGTCGCAGCTGGCCGGGGGATCGACCAGCCCGCAGTCGGAGGGCCCGCGCACTGGCACGTAACTGGCGGGCACACCGTTCCTGGCGACGATCTGCCGGTAGGTGTCCACCGCCTCGGTGGGCTGGCGCGTCAGATTCCCGTCGGCGCGCACGTCCACCGTGTAGAGGCCGAAACGTGGTGCGTACGAGCCCCATTCGTAGTTGTCGGTAATGCTCCAGTAGTTGTATCCGACCACATTGATGCCGTCGGCCTTGGCGCGCTGCAGCCAGTAGACGGTATCGCGCATGTGATCGGAGCGGGTGTAGCCGTCCGCCCGCGGATTTCCGGCCTCGGTGGGCATCCCGTTCTCCACGATCCACAGCGGTTTGTTCGGGAACAGCTTCGAATAGTGTTGCAGCGCATAGTAGATGCCCTCGGGCCGCACCGGCAGATTCCACATGCCCACGGCCGTGGGGGCCGAGCCGTCAGGCTGGGCGACGGCATTGGATCTGGGCGGCTCGTACCCGAAGTAGTAGTCCACGCCGATGAAATCGAGCTGGTCGCCGATGCGGTCCATGAGCGGACCGTTGACCTCGGATTCGGCCCCGGCGACATAACCGACATTGCTGGTCACCTGCGCATTGGGCTGCACCTGGTGGATGTAGTCGTAGATCTGATTGTGCGCATCGGCGACCCGGTCGAGCATGGTGTCGGCGTCGGTATTGTTCAGCCGCACCTCGTGCATGATGTAGGCGACCGGCTCATTGATGGTGACCCACACCGGGTTTCGCACGGCGTACCGGTCCACCACCTTGCGCATATTGGTGAGCCAGTCCGCCACGATGCCGGGATTGTTCCAGCCCCCGCGGTCGGCCTCCCAGCCCGGATACACCCAGTGATCGAGTGTCAGCATGGGCTGCATCCCGGCCTGGACAATATCGTTGACGACCGAATCGTAGAAGGCGAACCCGTCCTCGTCCCAGGCGTCCGGGGTGGGTTGCAGGCGCGCCCACTCGATGCCGACGCGGAAGACCTTGACCCCGAGTCCGGCGGCGAGGGCGATATCGGAGGGGTAGCGCGAGCGGAAGTCGATGGAGTCCTGATATTTGTCCCAGCTCGGATTGGCCGCGATATAGCGCAGCCAATTGCTGTCGGGCGCATGGCCCTCGGACTGGAATCCCGAGGCCGCGACGCCCCATCGGAAGTTCTCGCCGAGCGACCCGTGCGCGGCCGACGTCGCCGCCGGCGGGGTGGCGTGTCCGACGGCAGCCACCGGCAGCAGTGTCGAGGCCGTGGCGATCCCGGCCAGGACGAGTCGGCGCAGGCGTCTGTGCATCGGAGCTCCTCCTCCGGGACGAGTGGTCGAAATGTCCCGTTTGGAGGGTAGCTGGCAGATTGCCGAATTTCCGTGCAGCAGGATGCGTGTCGGAGGAAGCGTGGGTGCGGCCGATCACAGACCGCCGGTCGAGTTCCGGGCCGCGGCCGCCGCGACGGTTACCGCGGCGCTGCCACCGGGTCGGTGCAGCTGTCGAGCGCGTCCACCAGTGAGCACGTCGTCGCGGCCCTGGTCGGCAGATAATCCGCCGGAACACCCCCGTCGCGCGTGATGCTCCGGTAGGCCTCGACCGCATCGGTCGGGCGTCGGGTCAGCGCCGGATCGGTGAGCACATCGACCGTGTACAGCCCGAAACGGGGTGTGTAGGAACCCCATTCGTAATTGTCGGTCAGACTCCAGTAGTTGTAGCCCATCACGTTCATGCCGTCGGCCTTGGCGCGCTGGATCCAATACATGGTGTCGCGCAGGTCATCCGCGCGGCTGTAGCCGTCGAAGCGCGGCTGCCCGTTCTCGGTGGGCATGCCGTTCTCGATGATGTAGAGCGGCTTGCCGGGGAACAGCTGCGCGAAATGGCGCAGCGTGTAATAGATGCCGTCGGCCTGCATCGGCAGCTTCCACAGCGCCGACTGCCCGTAGGCGGTGTATTCCGCGGCCACATCGGCGGACATGCCGTAGTAGTAGTCGATGCCGACATAGTCCAGCTTGGCCGCGATCTTGTCGAGGATCGCGCCGTTGACCACCGGATCGGCCGCCGGAATGTAGGCGACATTGCTGGTGACCATCGCGCCGGGCTGCACCTGGTGGATGTAGTCGTAGATGCTGTTGTGCGCGGCGGCGAGTCGGTCCTGCATGGTGAGCACGCCGGTGATCGGCAGGCCGCCGTTGCGCACCTCGTTCATTATGTACGCGGTCGGTTCGTTGATGGTCACCCACAGCGGATCATCGCCCGCGTACCGGTCGACCACGGTGCGCATATTGGTGAGCCAGTCCGACACCATGCCGGGATTGCCCCAGCCGCCGCGATCGGCCTCCCAGCCCGGATACACCCAGTGGTCCAGGGTCAGCATGGGCCGCATGCCCGCCGCGCGGATGGCGGCGATCACCCTGTCGTAGAAGGCGAATCCGGCCTCGTCCCATACCCCCGGCTGCGGCTGCACGCGCGCCCATTCGATGCTGAGGCGGTACACGTTCACGCCCAGGTTCTTGGCGAGTGCGATATCGGAGGCGTAGCGGCTGTAGAAGTCGACACTGTCGCCGTAGCGGTCGTAGTCGGGATGCGTAGCGCTGTAGCGCAGCCAATTGCTATCGGGCGCATGGCCTTCGGATTGGAAGCCCGCGGTGGCCACACCCCAGTAGAAGTCGCCGCCGAGCGGGGGCAGTGCGGCCGGGGCCGGGCGGGCCTGGGCGGGAACAGCACTCGCGAGCAGTGCGGTGGCGACCGCGGCCAGGGTGGCGAGCGCGTGACGGCGGGTGTGCGGTCGCAAGGGGACTCCTCATCGGACAACAATTGAACTGGGCGGCCGTCCAGCATTATGGCGGACCCGTGCCCGCAGGACACGGGGTTCGCTCGAATGCGTCGATCCGATCGGGCGATCGAGATAGCGGGAGGCTAACTCCCGGGGTCCGAGATCCTCCAGCAATTCGAACCCCGTGTCGTTCAGGAATCCGGGCAGGGCGGCGGTGCGGTGCGCCGGATGGTCGAAGACGATCTCGCTCCCGGTCGCGAGAGCACTCACCCGCTGTAGCGTCACGGTGACGCTCGTGCAGTTCCGATGCCCGGTCGGCAGCGGAACGGCAGCAGTGGCGTGAACGTCGTCGCCGCTACCGCGTCGTGTCGTCGGCAGCCCGGTCTCGAGCCGGATGACGAATACTGCTGCGTGGTGGTCCAATTCGGCTGCCGCCGAAGCGAGATCGAGGTCAGGGCCGGTGATCTCGAAGACGCGCAGGCCCGGATACGGGTTGTGGGAGGCGAAGGTGTCCAATGCCGTCCCGAGCAGGACGACCTGCCGCGTTCCTGCTGAGACGGCCTCCGCGAGCGCGTCCTCGGCGAACCGGCAGCGGGCGGCGGTGAGCAGGCGGCGCTGTGCGCTCGCGCGTCGTGCGGCCGGAGTCGCGGCAATCGTCATGTCCGGAACCTGTACGCGTGCAATCGATCAGACGTCCGAAGACGGCGTCCCACCGGGCTGCGGCGGCTGACCACCGGGCTGCGGCGGCTGACCCGGGTGGCCTGGCTGACCCGGGTGGCCTGGTTGTCCCGGCTGGCCGGGCCGGGGCGGTTGTCCCGGCTGCGGCGGCCAGCCCATGGTCGGCGGGGTGGGCGGCCAGCCCGGAACCTGCGGCATCTTCGGCATTTCCGGCATCGGCGGCATCTCGGGCATGCTGTGGAACGGCGGCGGTGGCGCGATCGGCATCCCGCTCCCGCCGCCGCCGAACCGCTGGAACGCGGCCTGCCGGGAGGTCCCGAAGATCTCTCCGACCTCCGCCCAGGTGCGGCCCTCGTCGCGGGCCTGCTGCACCAGCGAGCGCAGCACATCGTCGACGACATTGTCGAGACTGCGCGCGGCGCGCAGTGCGGCCATGACCGAGGGGGTCGGTGTGCCCTCGGCCGGGTGCAGGACCTCGGAGACGAACGTGGCATTGGTGGACAACATTTTTGCCAGGATTGCCCGCTCGTCGGCGGGATCTCTGTGCTGCGCTTCGGTCATATGTAAACGATGCATTTACACGTGGGACCTTGTCAAGGAACGATTTACATACCGCCGCTGCCCGGAGGTTGCCGCGCTGCTACGCGGTCGCGCCGCCGTCGACGACAAGATCGTGGCCGACCATGAAGCTCGACTCCTCGGAGGCCAGCCACACCACGGCGGCGGCGATCTCGGCCGGTGTGCCGACCCGTGCGACGGGCACGGCGGAACTGATCCTGGCGTCCCGATCGGCCCGGGTCTCATTGGGGCGGAAGGACATCGGAGTATCGGTGGCCCCCGGGCTGACCGCATTGATCCGCACGCCGTCGGCAATGTGATCGCGCGCCGCGGTGCGGCTCAGGACGCTGACGGCGGCCTTGGAGGCGGCGTAGGCGGCCATGCCCGGGCGCCTGCCGTGCGCACCGATATTGGAGGCCATATTGACGATGACCCCGCCGCCGTGGGCGCGCATATGCCTGATTTCATGCTTCATCGCCAGGAAAACACCGGTCAGATTGACCCCCAGCACCTTCGACCACACGTCCTCGTCGAGATCGGCGACGGGCGCGCCCTTCCCGAAGATCCCGGCACTGTTGAACGCGATATGCAGACCGCCGTGCCGGCGCACCACCTCGTCCACCAGCTCCGCGACCTGCGCGCTGTCGGTCACATCCGCGGCCACCCAGTCGATCCTGCAGTCGGCGGCGGGGATTCGGGCCGCGGCCGCGGCGAGCGTATCGGCATTGCGGCCCGCCAGCACCACCGTCGCTCCGAGATCGGCGAAGGCCTGCGCCGTCGCACCGGCGATCACTCCCGCGCCGCCGGTGATGAGCACGACCTTGTCGTCGAAACGTGCGCCCATGGCTGAACCCTTCTTTCTGTAACGATCAGTCTTGAATCAGCCGAGTGCCGCGATGGCGACCCCGGCCGCATCGCGCAATCGAGCCGCCGCATCCGGTGTCCGCTCCAGCACCCGGACACCCTGGAGGAAGACGAGCAGAAATCGTGCCGATGCCCGCGGATCCGCCTCCGGTCGCAGCTCGCCCTGGGCCTTGGCGCGCATGAGAGCCGAGGTCAAAGTTGTTTCCAGATAAGCCCAACTGGCCTCGACCAGTCGCGCCACCCCAGGCTCCCGCGCGGCCAGTTCCACCGCGCTGTTGACCACCAGGCACCCGCGGGGCCGCTCCTGGCCACCGGCTTCTCGCGCATAACGCTCGATCAGCCCGCGCACGGCGGGCAGCACCGGCCCCGGCTGCGAGAGCTCCACCATGATCTGCGGATCGGTGAGCTCCGTATACCGTTGCAGCGCAGCCTCGTACAGCTGCTGCTTACTTCCGAAGGTCGCATAGAGACTGGCCTTGCCGATGCCCAGGTGCGCGACCAGGTCCGCCATCGACGTCGCGTCGAATCCGCGCTCCCAGAACAGTTCCAGCGCCCGCTGCAGCACGGAGTCCGGATCGAACTCCTTGGTTCTCGCCATGCCGAGGACTGTAGCCGTATCTGGACTGATCGGTCAAAAATGGAGGGGAATGCCGAACCGGCCGGGCTAGCGGAGCAGGTTGACGATCTGGCGGTACGCATTGCGGGTCGGGGGCGCCAGCTGCGACCAGGTGACCGGGCCGCCGCCCGCGAGGTGGGCGTCGTACGGAATTTCGGTCACGGCGCGCACGAACTTACCCAGATAGGTCCGAATGTGTTTGGCGACGCTCGGGCCGTCGCTGGGATGCTGCCTGGTCACGACAATGACCGATTCGGCGAGATGGTATTCGCTGTAATTGTCATCGAGCCAGATCAGTGCGGGCTTGAGCCGATTCACGGCATCCGCGCGTGCGGCCAGGGTGATCACCAGCGCGATCCGGGAGTCCGACAGCAGCGGCGCGATCATCGGATTGGTGACCGGAGACCCGCCGTCGTACACGGGCAGGCAGCCCGCATCGCAGAGGCTGCGGTGCACCGAGGAGTAGCTCTCCCGCCGTGGCAGCGCCTCCGGCCCGCGCGGCAGGATGCCCACACTCGAACTGTTCTCGCCGCAGCTGTCGAGCACGGTGGAGGCGAGACCGCGGTGGCTCATGTTCAACCAGGTCTGCACGGTGCCCGCGGGATCGATGGCATCGCAGCCGCGCCGGGCCAGATCGCCACCGGTGGCGGTGGCATCGACCACGATCGGGGAGTGCTCGCGATAGTTGTAGGACGCGGCGGTGGCGACCCCGAGGGCGGTGGTCGTGGTGCCGGCGCCGCCGGAGCTGCCCACCACGAGCACCGGGGGTAGGTCGGCCCACATGAGAAAACCGTTGCCGCCGTGCAGGCGAACGACATCGGTGGGCGCACCGGGCGGGGCCGGGCGCAGCAGCAGGGACAGGTCCGTCGGCGTCGAGGAAAGCCGGGCCGGGTGATCGGGGAAACGGTCGAACACTCGAAATTCCTTTGTGCGAGCGGCATTCGATTCTGCGGAATCGGGATGGTCGGCACGGGTTGATTCGACGGTGAATTCATCGACACCCACACCGTGCCGACGAGATACCCCTGCGCTACGACATCTTCGATGAGTCCTTCGGTTCCTGCTCCGCATACCCCCTACAGTCGCGCACCACCCTGGGCAACTCTCAAAAGAACTGCCGTGCAACGTCTTTCAACTGCGCAAGATAATACACCGATCACCGCAGTGTGAGGGTTCGATGGGAATCACCGACACCGACGGGTCGGATCTGTTCCTGCACGACTGTTCGTCGTTAGCATCGTAGTCGTGATCAAGTGCGGAGCGCGCGGTGAATTGGGCCTGATTCTGCTCGCGGCATGCGCGCTGCTGACCGCATGCGGTGGCACAGAACAGCACACGCGGCATTCCTCGTCAGTCGAGCAGGCCCCGATATCGGCTCTGCCGCAGCCGAGTTCGACAACCGCGCCCACTCCGGCCGCATCGGCCGCGGTCGGTGAGGTGCCCGGCAATCCGCGTGCCGCGGCGGCGCTGCGCCCCTGGGTGCGGGATCTGATCGGCGCCGATATCGATCAGCTGATAGGCAAATGCTGGACCATCGAACCCGCGCATGCGCGAGAGATGTACGCCGACAAGGCCGATATTCTCGCCGCGGTCGCACAACCGGGTATCGACGGACAATTCGCGGTGATCTGGAAGGGGCCGGTGCGGTCGGTCAGCGTGAAACGCGCCGAAATCGCTTCCGGATATGCCTGCCCCTACGTCGACGCCACAGGATCGGTGAACTCCTATACCGAGGCCGATGCGCGATACGCCGTGCAGCGCTACCTGTCCCGCTGGGTCGGTAAGCCCGTCGATGCCGACGACGTCGAGGGCAAGTATCCGCTCGTCTGCACCGGATCGGTGCTGGCCGACAATCCCGGAAGGCTCACCGGCGTCACCGCATTCGGCGCGCTCACCTCCAGGTCCACCGGCGATACCGGTGTCGAAGTCTCGGGGCCGGTGACGAATTCGTCGAACGTCACACAGCCGATGACCTTTACGCTGTCCATCGGCGCCGGCGGCTACTGTATCGGCAACATCAGCGGCTGACGGTTGCCGACTCCGGCCCCGCTCGCGCGATGCGGATAATGGGGGAGTACCGAAAGCGCGAATACCGCGCCGCCGGCCGATTCATGACCGAAGTGTGACGTCCCGGCCGGCCGGGGACTTTACGAGGCGTACCGCCCGTTGTACGGGCAGTACGAAACTCTCTTCACGAAGGAGGACGCGTGAGCGACACGCGGAAGGCGATTCTGGCCGGTGGCTGCTTCTGGGGCATGCAGGACCTGATCCGCAGGCAGCCGGGGGTGCTGTCCACGGAGGTCGGCTACACCGGTGGCCGCAACGACCACCCCACGTATCGCAATCACCCGGGCCATGCGGAGGCCGTGGAGATCACCTACGACCCGGCGCAGACGGACTACCGGGCGCTGCTGGAGTTCTTCTTCCAGATCCACGATCCGTCGACCAGGGACCGGCAGGGCAATGACGTCGGCACGAGTTACCGCTCTGCCATCTTCTACCTCGACGATGAGCAGAAGCGGGTCGCCGAGGACACCATCGCCGATGTCGACGCCTCGGGCCTGTGGCCCGGCAAGGTGGTCACCGAGGTGACTCCGGCCCGCGATTTCTGGCGGGCCGAGCCCGAGCACCAGGATTACCTGCAGCGCTACCCCGAGGGCTACACCTGCCACTTCCCGCGCGCGGGCTGGAAGTTGCCGAAGCGCCAGACCGCGCAGTAGGACCGTCGAACGAAGACCTTTTCTGAAACATGTTCTAATTCAGAAAAGGTCTTCGAACTGATAAGGGGTCCGCCGCCGTGGTCGCATTCTTCACCGAGGTCGATGGTCGATACCTCGCCACCGAACTGGCGGTCAGCGCCTGGGCTCCGACACAGGTCGCGGGCACCTCGGTGTGCGGGCTCCTGGCCCGAGAGCTGGAAACGCACAGCCCCGGATCCGCCTTCATCCCCGCACGGTTCACCGCGGATCTCTTCCGCCCGGTACTGAACGAGCCGATCGCGCTGCGCAGTGACGTGGTCCGGGACGGCACCCGGGTCCGCGTGGTCGATGCCTCGATCGTGCAGCGCGGCGAGGTGCGGGCGCGGGCGAGCGTCATGTATCTGGCCGTCGCCCAGCAGCCGCCCGGACAGGTGTGGCAGGCGGTGCGGCAATTGCCCACGCCCGCAGACAAACTGGATGGCCCCGACGGTAATCCGCCGCTGTTCAAGGTCGGCGAGCTGGACTGGACCGGCGATTTCGCCGCCGGCCAGAACGGGGAGCGGAAGTCGGTGTGGCACAACCTGCCCGCCCTGGTGGAAGGCGAACCCATCTCGCCGTTCCAGCGTGCGGCGTTTGTCGGCGATGCCACAAACCTGGTGTGCAACTGGGGAACCGAGGGTGTCGGGTACATCAACAGCGATGTCACCGTCACCATGTCCCGCCTGCCCGAGGGCGCCGAGCTGGGATTGTTCGCCCAGGATCACGTCGCGGCGGACGGGATCGCCGTGGCCACGGCCACGCTGTACGACCGCCGCGGCCCGCTCGGCACCTGTGTCGTCACCGGAATCTCGAATGTGCGCCGCCAGGTGGATATGGTCGCTTTCGCCGAAAATCGCTGGACCGATGCGGAATCGGCGTCGATCATCGTGCAGTGACTTCTACGCCGCAGGAACGCCTCAAACTGGTCGGCCGCGCGGAGCCCGCGGCTGCGGCGCTCACGTGGGCGATGAATCTCGACGACTCCGATTCACCGCGCGATGTGATCGATGCGCTGGCGCTGTCGCTGTATGTCAGTGGTGAACAGCCGCACGCGGTTTCGCTGGAGCTCGAGCACGTGAAGCCCGATGCTCCGCTGTGCCCCGACGATGCGCGGGTACTGCGCACCAGTGATGACGACGGTATGCGCGCCACCCTGTCCGTGGGCGACGGCTGGACGCTGCGCGTCATCCGCCGCACCAACGGCACCGCGGTGCTCACCGTCTGCGCGCTCACCGAGACGCTGGCCCGGGATGTGCTCGCCATCTGCGCCGCCGACGCCACGGTGGAACCCGAATCCGATGCCAGCCAGGTCTCGATGGGCTTCTGGCACAGCGGGGCGCACGGCCCGCAGCGGCGCGAACGCCCCATTACCGCCGCCTCCTGGCCGGAGATCCACGGCAATTACGGCACCGATATCAGTGCGGCCATGCAGCGCCTCATGGCGTTGCGCGCCGATGATGTCACCGGCCGGCTGCTCCTGCTGCACGGTCCGCCGGGCACCGGAAAGACCTCCGCGCTGCGCGCACTGGCCCGCGAATGGGCCGAGTGGTGCCAGGTCGACTGCATCCTCGATCCGGAGGTGCTGTTCTCCAATCCGGGCTACCTCATGGAGGTGGCCATCGGCGTGGACACCTACGACGAATCCAAGCGCCGCTGGCGACTGCTGGTGCTGGAGGACTGCGACGAGCTCATTCGCGGCTCCGCGAAAGAGTCCACCGGACAGGGCCTTTCCCGCCTGCTCAATCTCACCGACGGCATGCTGGGCCAGGGCCGCGATGTGCTGGTCGCCATCACGACCAACGAAAACCTCTCCCGCCTGCACCCCGCCGTCATCCGGCCCGGCCGCTGCCTGGCCCAGCTGGAAGTAGGCCGTCTCTCGCCCGAGGAAGCCACCGCGTGGCTGAATCGCGAACTGGCAGAGCGTCCTAAGCCGGTGGTAGGCCCGGAGGGAATGACTCTCGCGGAACTGATCGAATGCCGGGACGAACGCTCTCGAATTCAAGCCACCCCGACGCCTTCGACTTCCGACACCGTCGGTTATCTGTAGTCGACGCCCGTCGAGGTGTTATCCGATCTGCCGCCGGAGGGTTCGGCCCGCTTCCCTTGACGGGCCGAACCCTCCGGATCAGCTGATGGCGCCGGCGCTGAATCTCGGTATTCAGTGTGTGATTTCCGAGTGGGCAGTGTGGTATTCGCCTGTGGGGATGTCCCTATGCGGCTAGGCGAAGCTAGCATTGGTGTTCTGTGCCAGCCAATGACAATGCGTGCCAATCCATTCGCCGAATGCGTTGCGCGGAATGGTTGGCGCGGTCCGGCATTCAGGCGCCGGGAATAGGTGTCGCCGAGCGGCAGTCCCGAATTCGAGGAGCGGTGCCGGTGTGCGACGCTCTCATGAATCGGTATGCGAATCCGGTCCGTCAGCGCGCAACAGCTCGGCCAGTTCGTCCAGCAATTCCGAAACGCGGTGGCGCTGCGCGGGCAGCAACCGCGGCAACTCGGCGGCCAGCGCGGCCTCGATCGGTTTGCGCCCGCGTTTGCGCAATACCTCCACCAGCATGACCGGATCCACACTCACCCGGACCCGGCGGCCGTCGGACGGATCGGGTTCGGTGCGCAGCAGACCGTCGTCGCGGTAGCGGGCCACGATTCGCGAGACCAGACTCTGCACGATCGCAGTGCGGTCGGTGATTTCGCGAATCGATGATTCCGGGTGCAGCGCAACATCTTCGATGACCGCGAATTCGCTGGGCGCGAAGCGGCGTGAGCCGGTGGTGCCGGTGGCCGTGAAGGCGATGGTCCGCAGGCGGCGAGCGATGAGGTGCAGGCTGGCGGCGTCCATGACTGGCAATGTACATCACTAGTTATGTAATTTAGGATTCATCACTATGTATGGAATTGGTGAGCTTCCCCGCCTGATCAAGTACAGCCTCGACACCCAGGTGAGCCTCGCGCGGTTGCGGCGGTCGCACACCCTCGAAGATCGGGTGGCGGGACGGACCGTGCTGGTCACCGGCGCTTCCTCGGGGATCGGGCGGGCCGCGGCGGTCCGGATCGGGGCCGCCGGGGCGACCGTGGCGCTGGTCGCCCGGCGGGCGGAGGAGCTGCATGAGGTTGCCGCGGAGATCGACACCGCGGGCGGCAAGGCCACCGTGTACCCGTGTGACCTCAATAATTTCGATGAGCTCGATGCGATGGTGGCGCAGGTGCTCGCCGATCACGGCGGCGTGGACATTCTGATCAACAATGCGGGGCGATCCATCCGCCGCCGCCTCGACGAGTCGTACGAGCGGTTCCACGATTACGAACGCACCATGAAGCTGAACTACTTCGCGCCGACACGACTGATGCTCGCGTTCCTGCCCGGTATGCGGGAACGGCGTGACGGCCAGGTCGTGTCCGTGCTCTCGCTGGCCGTGCTGTTCGGCGGTGCGGGATACAGCGCCTACATCGCCTCCAAGGCCGCGCTCGACTCGCTCACCGACAGCCTGCAGGCCGAAACCCTCACGGAGAACATACGATTCACCACGATCTACATGCCGCTGGTGCGCACGCCGATGATCGCCGCCAATTCGCTGTACGTGAATGCGGTGGCGCTCACCCCCGAGCAGGGCGCGGCGGCCATCTGTGACGCCATCATCGATCGGCCGCGTCGCATCGGCCCGGTGCGGGGGCGCATTGCCAATCTGCTGGATCGAGTCGTGCCGGAGCGTTTCGACGTCGTCCGCAACGCGCGCTTCCAGCAAGGAATGTGAGGAGATAACTCCTTCCCACTTTCAACTTATATCGCACCTAGGGGCTTGCCGCAAGACCCGGGTCATGGCGCAGAATCGCTCATCAAGGCCGGAACCTGCAGAAATAGGAGTTGCGTGAAACCCTTGATGACGAGTGCCTTCGACCTGCCCGACCGTCTGGCCGCCAAGGCCGACCCGGCATTGATCGCCGATGACGAGCGGCACTTCGCGGCGATCGGGACGAGTCTGGAGCAGTCCATCGCGGACCTGTCCGCTCGCCTCGACGCCGTGCGCAAGGCGCCTGTTTCCCTGGGTCAGGAGGCGGTGGAGCGGGACCAGGAGGTCCGACAGCTGACCGCCCGGCTGCGTGCCCTGAGCCGCTTCGGACTGGACCTGTGCCTCGGCCATATCGTCCGCGCGGACGATCCTGAACCGGTGTACGTGGGCCGGCTCGGCCTGACCGACAGCGCGGGTGAGCGATTGCTGGTGGACTGGCGTTCTCCGGCCGCCGAGCCGTTCTTCGGAGCGACACACGGCAATCCGATGGGTCTGGTACGCCGCCGCAGGTATCGCTGGTCCCTCGGGCGGATCAGCGACTACTGGGACGAGGTCTTCACCGCGGACGGTCTGGAGAGCCGCGCCGCGCTCGATGACCAGTCCGCCTTCATCGCCAGCCTGGGCAGCAATCGATCGGCCCGGATGCGCGATGTGCTCGGCACCATCCAGGCCGATCAGGACGCCATTGTGCGTGCGGGCTCGCGCGGTGCGCTGGTCGTGGACGGCGGTCCGGGCACGGGCAAGACCGTGGTCGCCCTGCACCGCACCGCCTATCTGCTCTACTCCGATCCGCGACTCGCGCACCGCCGGGGCGGTGTGCTGTTCGTCGGTCCGCATCAGCCCTATCTGGCGTATGTCGCCGACGTGCTGCCCAATCTCGGCGAGGAGGGTGTGCAGTCGTGCACCCTGCGCGAACTCGTCGTCGAGGGTGCGACGGCACGGGCCGAGGCCGATCCGGAGGTGGCACGCCTGAAATCCTCCGCAGATCTGGTGCGCGCGATCGACACCGCGGTCAAGTTCTACGAGGAGCCCCCTGCCAAGGGCATGACGGTCGCGACCGACTGGGCCGATATCTGGCTCAGCGCCGAGGATTGGGCCGAGGCCTTCCGGGCCCCGGACGCCGGTACGCCGCACAACGAGGCGCACGAGCAGATCTGGCAGGTGCTGCTCGAGATCGTGAAAGACAAGCACGAGGAGGACATTCCGGCCGACGAGCTCTGGAACTCGCTGCGGCAGAACAAGGAACTGCGCACCGCGCTCAACAACTCCTGGACCTTGATCGAAGCGGCCGATCTGGTCGCGGACCTGTGGTCGGTGCCCGCCTACCTGCGCAAGTGTGCGCCCTGGCTGAGCCCCGCGGAGGTCCGCACGCTGCAGCGCGCGGATGCCAAGGCCTGGACGGTGTCCGATCTGCCGCTGCTGGATGCCGCCCGGCAGCGACTCGGTGATCCGGACGCGTCCCGGCGCAAACGGCAGTACGAAGCCACGGTGGCGGTCGAACGCACACGCATGTCCAATGTCATCGACAACCTGATCGCGTCCGCCGAATACGACGACGGTGAAGGGGTGATGACGATGCTGCGCCAGCAGGACCTCCGTGACAATCTGGTCGACGAGACCGCACTGCCCACCACCGACCCGGACCTGCTCGCCGGTCCCTTCGCCCATATCGTCGTGGACGAGGCGCAGGAGCTGACCGACGCGGAGTGGCAGATGCTGTTGCTGCGCTGCCCTTCCCGCAGTTTCACCATTGTCGGAGACCGTGCGCAGGCCCGCCACGGCTTCACCGAGTCGTGGCAGGAGCGGCTCGAGCGGGTCGGCCTCGACCGAATCAGCCTGGCGTCCTTGAGCATCAACTACCGGACGCCGGAGGAGGTGATGGCCGAGGCCGAGCCGGTCATTCGCGCCGCCCTTCCGGATGCCAATGTGCCGACCTCGATTCGCAGCAGCGGCCTGCCCGTCGTCCACGCCTCCACCGCGGACCTGGGCACGATCCTGGACGCGTGGCTCACCGAGCACGATGAGGGAATCGCCTGTGTCATAGGCGATCCGGCGTTCCCGTCGACCTCTCGCGTCCGGTCACTGACCCCGGAACTGGCCAAGGGACTCGAATTCGACCTGGTTGTCCTCATCGACCCGCAGGAGTTCGGCGAGGGCATCGAAGGAGCCGTCGACCGCTACGTCGCCATGACCCGGGCGACCCAGCAACTCGTCATTCTCACGAGTCCCTGACGCCCACACCGGATCTCGCGGCTGTGCGGCGATCGGCGCATCACCGATGAACTGGCGCTCAGGCCTTTACGGCGTTCCAGGCCGCCTGGCCGAGGACCGGTGCGGCGCCGAGCATGTCGAAATCCGCTGAGCGGGCGAGCCAGAGGCGGGCGTATTCGACACAGGGGCCCATCCACAGGGCCTGGCACAGTCTGGGGGGCAGCGGTTTGATGCGGCCCTTCTCCACGTGGGGTTGCAGCCAGGCACTCGCCTCGCCGTAGAAGTTCTCGTTCAGTGCGTTGATCATCGGCCGGGATTCGTCGATGATCTCGTACTCGCGGCAGTGGAACAGGTAGCGGGCCCGCAGCTCGTTGGCGGCGACCCACTCCAGGTGGGTGCGCACGGAGCCTTCGATACCGCCGCGGGCGGTCGAATTGCCGTGCAGGGCAGCGAGATAGGCATCGAAGTAGTCGCGCAGTGTTTCGATGTACAACTCGGCGGCCACCCCTTCCTTACTTCCGAAGAAGTGGTAGATGCTGCCCACGCTGGCCCCGGAGGCGCGGTGCAGCACCTCGACCGTGGTACCCGCCACCCCGCTCTTGAGATAGACGGTCAGCGCGGCGTCGAGGATGGCGCGCCGGCGCACAACGCCGGCATTCGAGGAAGTGGGCACCTTCGAACGATACCGAACCGGCCACAGAACTAGAAAAGCGTTCTAGAATTTCGTTCTAGTTTGACCAGAAGGTATGAGCCGGAAGGGCTGTGGCGTATGAGCACGAGTACCAACGACCGCACGACCGAGGGGACGCGGCGGGCGAATCCGCTCGATGTGGCCCTCGGTATCGCCTGCGTGGTGTGGGTGGTGATGACGCTCTGGTCGGGAATTCAGACCGGCGGCAAGGGCTTACCGGTGATCCCGCAGACGATCACGTCGCTGGCGCTGGTGGTGGCCGTGTTCGGCCATATGCTCAAGCATCTCGGTGTCAAGCTCGCCGCCGCGTATTTCGTGATCGGAACCCTGATCGAGTGGTCCTTCGAACAGGCCAATATCTCGTTCAGCGGCTTCGTCTGGGGCGACCTGCGCTACGGGGATCTGTCGATGATGGGTCCCCATATCGGGAGTGTGCCCCTGCTGGTCCCGGTAGCGATGGTCGCGCTGCTGTGGCCGGTGTACGTGATCATCAATGTGGTGCTCGACGGGAAGATCGTGGTGAATCCGCGCTCGCTGCGGCCGTGGCAGGTGGTGTGGCGCTGCGTGCTCTACGGCATGCTGCACGCCTGGCTCGCCTTTCTCACCAACGGTTTCTGCACGAAGTTCGGTGTCTACGAATGGGTCGGCAAGTCCAAAGCCCTTGCGCCGCAGGACTCGTTCTTCGGCGACCCGCAACTGCCGATCGGATGGACGGTCTGGGGGTTCGTCACCACCCTCGTGGTCTCGTTCGTGCTCATCCCCGTGTTCGGCAGGGACACTCTCGTCCGCGCGGAAACCCGTCCGCTCAGCTGGGTCGACGCCGCCCCGATCGTGGTCATCGGCTCGTACGCCTTCGCGCTGTTCCTCAACCCGGTGAACAAGTCCGTCGGCAGCGTCATCCTGTTCATGTTCGGATTCATCTCGCTGCTGGCCCTGTATCGCTTCGCGGCGGTCCTGGTGGAGCAGAGCCGATCCAGCCGGGAACTCGCGACGGCGCAATAGACGTCGGCGTGCTGGAGTGCTGGAAGATCGCAGTGCCCCTGGATGTTTCTCCCGGCATGCAGATCAGTGAAGCGTCCAGGGTCACCGGTGTGAGCGCCCGATCGTTGCGGCACTACGAGCAGGAGGGGCTCATCGTCTCCGGCCGGTGCAGCAACGGGTTTCGCGACTACTGCCAGTCCACGATCGACCGGGTGCTCGTCATCCGGTCGCTACTGGAATCCGGGCTGTCGCTGCGGTTGATCAAGGATGTACTGCCCTATCTCACAGGCGAACCCGATGGCGGCGGGAATGCGGTGTGCGAGGAGTTCCTGCGCGAGGTGCAGACCTACCGCGATCGGCTCGCCGTACGTGCCGCCGATCTCGCCGCGCAGCAGGCGGCCCTCGACAACTACCTGCGGACGGCCCGCCGCACCGCTCCTGTGGCCGACGCCACGTTGACCTTGACGCAAGCGTGAAGGTTTTACGTTCGCCACATGGGAATCAATGAGCCGCAGCACAATCCGGGCCAGACAGTACGTGCGCTGGTCCAGCAGACACACCAGGGACCGAAGGATCTGACCCTCACGACCGACCGGCCGTGTCCCACCCCGGGGCCCGGCGAATACCTCGTCCGCGTGGTCGCCGCCGGGGTCAACTTCGCGGATGTCATGCAGACCCATGGAACCTATGACGGGGGACCGCAGGCGCCCTATGTCGCCGGGTTCGAAGCCGCGGGCGAGATCGTGGCTGCCGGTCCGGGTATCGAGACGCCGCTTCCGGTCGGCACCCACATTGTCGGAACCGGTTCGGGCGCTTTCGCGCAGTACATGCTCATGCCCGCCGCCGGTGTGCTCCCCGTGCCCGCCGGCTGGAGCGATGCCCAGGCGCTCGGCCTGGTGCTGAACTGGGCAACGGCGCTGGCCGCGCTGAAACCGCTGGGCGAGATCAAGACCGGTGAGGTGGTGCTGGTGTACGCGGCAGCCGGAGGTGTGGGCCAGGCCGCCGTCCGCCTCGCCCGCCACTACGGCGCCCGGGTGATCGCCACGGCGTCACCGGCCAAGCACGCCACTGTCCGAGCGCTCGGCGCCGACGAGGTCCTGGACAGTACGCGCCCCGATCTCGCCGCGGAGATCCTCCGGCTGACCGGTGGGGTCGACCTGGTCCTGGAATCGGTGGGCCAGGCCACCTTCGAGACCAGTCTGTCGGTGACCACTCCGGTCACCGGAAGGATCGTGGTATTCGGTGCCGCATCGGGCCACGCCACCCTGACCACCCGCGATCTCATCTTCCGCCACCGCGTCCAGATCAAGGGCCTGCACATCAGTGCGCTGGCGGTCGCCGCGCCGGGTCTCTACCAGTCGCTACTGGTCGAGCTCGAATCACTCATCGCCGAGGGCGTGTATGCGCCCGGAGCTCCTCAGGTTCACGCCCTGGCCGAGGGGCCGGAGGTGCTGCGGCAGCTCGAGACCGGCCGGACCAGCGGCAAGCACGCCCTCGATCCCTGGCGCTAGATCCCGAAATGCCGTGTCGCGATGAATTCCGGGCCGCCGGGCAGTCTTACCATCGACCCCTACCACCGAGGAGTGCCGATGCGCAGCGTCACCTATTCGATGAATGCTTCGGCCGACGGCTTCATCGTCGGCCCCGATGGAGGCTTCGGATGGTCGGTCCCCGACCCGGATGTCTTCCGATCCCATATCGACGAAGTCCGCGGGGTGGGCGTCCACCTCCTCGGCCGCCGCCTCTACGAAACGATGCTCTACTGGGAGACCGCCGAAACCACCCAGACGCTCGACGATGCGGAAAAGGAGTGGGCCGCACTGTGGAACCCGCTCCCGAAAGTGGTGTTCTCCACGACGCTGACGTCCGTGCAGGGCAATGCCCGTCTCGCCACCGGCACCGTGGCCGAGGAGATCGCCCGGTTGCGGGCCGAACCCGGTGACGGCGAGATCGCCATCGGCGGCGCGACCCTGGCGGCCGAAGCCGCCGCGGCCGGCCTGATCGACGAGTACCGCGTGCGCCTGCACCCGGTGCTCGTCGGTGGCGGCATCCCGTTCTTCCCGCACGACGAACGCCAGGTGAGCCTCGAACTCATCGATTCCCATGTCTTCGACTCGAAGGTCACCTACCTGCGCTACCGCGTCGTCCGCGAGGCGGAGTAGGTTTCGCGCACACTGCGCCTCAGAGGCCGAGTTTGGTAACGGCGTTGTCCTCCAAGGGATTTGCGGTGCGGATGTAGCCGTGCACGGTGCGGGGATTGGACCACCGGCCCTGGCGCATGATCTCGCGATCGCTGGCGCCCCCCAGAGCGGCCTGGGTGGCGAAACCGGCGCGCAGGGAGTGGCCGGAGAAGAGGTCGGGGTCCAGGCCCGCCCGGGCCGCATAGCGTTTCACGAGTTCGGCGACGGCTCGCCCGGACATGGGGGAGTCGGCCAGCCCGCCGTGGCGAGAGATGGTGGGGAACAACGGAACTGCCGGATCGGTGAGGGTGGTCCCGGTGAAACCGTGGCAGCGGTGGATATGGGTGTCGGAGGACGGGTGGCCGGTGACCCAGGCCCGCAGGTCGTTATCGGCGAAGTGGGCCTCGCGCAGGCGAATCCAGTCGGCGAAGGCGCAGACGGGGCAGGTGTGCGGGCGTTGACCTCGGGGCAGGACCACCCGCTGCTCGTTGACACCGGTCGGATCGGTTTTGGTGGTGGGAAGGTGGATGAGCAGCAGCGGTTCACCGCTGGCGTGATCGGTGTCGACGCGGACATCGGTGATGCACAATCCGGCGATCTCACTGCGGCGCAGGGCTCCTGCGAAACCGACCAGCAGCAGCAGGGTGTCGCGGCGGCGCGCGGGTTCGGTGGGCCAGCCCGGCGCCGGCAGCTCGGCCAGCAGCTGGTCGAGGGTGTGCAGCAGTACGGGTCGTTTGCGCTTGGGCAGGGTGCGGCGGGTGCGGCGGATACCGCGCAGCGTCAGCCGGACCACATCGGCGCGGGTGGGGGACGGGAGGCCGTTGGCGGCGTGCACCGCCGCCAGCGCGGCGGACTTGCGTTCGAGAGTGCCTGCGCTGAAGGCCCATTCGCCGTTCGGCCGCCGCGCGTCGGCAGCGGCGGCCAGGTAGACCGCCACGTCCAGGGCGTCCGCGGGCAGCGCCTGCCGCCCTTCGGCCAGACACCAGGCGGCCCAGGCGATCCAGTCGGTCCGATACGCGCGCAGCGTATTCGCGGACTGGGACGCCTCGAGATAGCGGCGCAGCGATCCGGCCTGCTGATCGTCGAACCGTTCCCGAACCAGGTGCAGCGCCGCGGAATCCACCAGCACACTGCGCACGCCGCGCCGCAGTTCGGTGCGCACCGCCTCGGGCACCGCGATCACGGCGCCGTGCAGGGTGTCCTCGGGCAGGGTGTCGGCGGGCTGTTCGGTGGGCTGCGCTGCACTGCGACCGGACATGCGCCCGACCCTACGGCACCGCGCACTCGGTACGCACGCAACAGGAACCAGTCGTGGATGTTCATGAGCAGGAGGCGTCCGCTGTCATGGAATCCAGTAGCTGGAATGTGCCCCGAACTATTGCCAGGCCTTCGAAACCGGCCATCACATCGTCGAAAGCGGTGACGGGGTCGGAAACCATCAAACTGGTCACCAGTGACTGGTTGTCCGTGGTGCGAGCCAGATAGTTCAGGGTCAGCACGCCGGGTTCGCTGCCGGGTTTGGACCACACCGTCGGGAATCGCGCACTGTCCAGATCGAGGCCCTGGTCATCGCGCGTCAAGGCGTGGTCGATCTCGGGCTGATCGAACCGCAGCAGCCCGGCGTAGGCGCGGCAGATATCGGCTGGTGTTGCGAACCATTCGATCTCGTCGATATAGCGGGGCTGCGGCGGCCGGGTCCACGAGGAGCCGGCCGGATCGGGCAGTGCCAGCAGTTCCAGCTCCTCGACCACGCCGAGCCGTTGGTCCTGTGGGGCCGCGAGATACCGCGGTGCGTGGTCGGCGTCGTCGGGCACCTTGCACTGGAAGAGCGCCTTGGTGGTGAGGAACGGTGTGTTCAGGTCGGGGTTGTGGTGGCCGAGCGCCGCCAGTTGCCGGTGCACGTTGTGGCGGCCCAGGTGATGGATCAGATGGTCGGTGGCGGTGTTGTCGCTGATCGACATCATGTGGTCGGCATAGGTGGCCAGGGTCAGCCTTTCACCGGCCGGGCGCAGCTGCAGCGTGCCGGAGGGGAGACTCTTCCACTCCTCGCGGATCGCCAGCATCTCCTGCCACCCGGCAGTGCCGGTGGCGGTGGCGTGGGCGAGCGCCGCCAGCACGTACAGCTTGAATCCCGACCCGAGCGGGCGCGCGGTATCGGCGTGCAGGCTGTGGATTACGCGCGGCTGTCCGTCGGCATCGATCCGCGCCGCGGCGAAGGACACCCGCCCGCCCAATTCGGCCAGGCGCGTATCGATCTCGCCCCAGGAGATCGGCGCCGGTCTGTCCGCCGCCGCGGGAATGAGCCGTGCGGTGTCGATGCGACCTTCGGCATCGACGTGCACGACCAGCAGCCCGGCCGCCTCACCGGTGATCGTGACCGAGATCGTGTCCGGTCGGGAGCTGCGGATCTCGCTGACCTCCGGCCGGCCGAGGCCGGCGATCGCGGCATTGAATCCGTCCGAGCCCCCGGCCGCATCCAGCAGAGCGGGAGCTACCCGGTCGCCGATCTCACTGTCCGGCAACGGCACACGAGTTGTCGCCTCCAGCACCCACTCCAAAGCCGCTGCGGCCGTTCGCTCGGGTGCACGCTTCTCGGACATTTCCCCACCTTCGGCCGGTCGAACATTATCACTATCGATATCAATACTATTATCATAATCGATATCATTCGAGTAGTGTTGGGAGCGTGAATGATTCGGTGGATCTGCTGCTGCACCCGGTGCGCCTGCGCATTGTGCAGACGTTCCTGGGCGACCGTGCGCTGACCACATCCCAGCTGCGTGAGGAGCTCTCGGATATCCCGCCGGCCAGCCTGTACCGCCACGTCGCGCGCCTGGTGCAGGCGCAGGTGCTGCAGGTGGTGGCCGAACGGAAGATCCGCGGAACCGTGGAGCGCACCTACGTTCTACGTCTCGTGGCGGCATCGATCGGCCCGGATGCGGCCGCGGCGATGAGCGCGGATGAGCACCGGCAGGCGTTCATGGCGTTTGTCGCGGGGCTGATGGCCGATGCGGACCGCTACTTCCAGCGCGGCGATGTGGACCTGCTC
The DNA here is from genome assembly GCF_035958815.1 of Nocardia sp. NBC_01327. Taxonomy (NCBI): domain Bacteria; kingdom Bacillati; phylum Actinomycetota; class Actinomycetes; order Mycobacteriales; family Nocardiaceae; genus Nocardia; species Nocardia sp. NBC_01327. Next base: position 5,046,793 of record NZ_CP108383.1, read on the forward strand.
CGGGACAGGGTCACCTATCAGCTGGGAGGCATGTGGCTCGATGACGCCGAATACGGTGAACTGCTCACGGATCTGAGGAGGGTCCTCGCGCCGCGAGCGGCCAACGGACCGAAGCCCGGTCGCAGACGCCGAGTCCTGGCGACAGTCCTGCTGCTCGGCGATGACGCACCGGGTACACAGCAGTAGTGTCGGGTGGCGAATAGTCCCGGCCACTCAGGAGACGAGTTTGCACATCGAAGTCACCTCGGAAAATCGTTCGTTTCCCCTGCTGCAGCAGCCGATTCATGTGCCCGACAGCGTGCTGGAGGATCTTCAGCAGCGGCTGGCGCTGACCCGCTGGTCCGATGATGCGGGCAATTCGGACGGCAGTTACGGCGTGCCCAAGGCGTATCTGCAGCAGCTCGTCGAGTACTGGCGCACCGAGTTCGACTGGCGCACCGCCGAATCCGCCATCAACGCCTACGAGCACTACCGGGTCGATATCGACGGTGTGCCGGTGCATTTCATGCGCAAGCCCGGTGTCGGACCGCATCCGATCCCGCTGATCCTCACGCACGGCTGGCCCTGGACGTTCTGGCACTGGTCGAATGTCGTGGACGCGCTGGCGGATCCGGGCGCACACGGCGGTGATCCGGCCGACGCCTTCGACGTGATCGTCCCGTCCTTCCCCGGTTTCGGCTTCTCCACGCCCGTCCCCGATCGCCCCGACCTGAACTTCTGGAAGGTCGCCGATATCTGGCACACCCTCATGACCGAGGTGCTGGGCCACGCCAAATACGCCGCCGCGGGATGCGATGTCGGCGCGCTGGTCACCGGCCAGCTCGGCCACAAATACGCCGACGAGCTCTACGGCATCCACATCGGCTCGGGCCAGCGCCTGGACCTGTTCAACGGCGACCGGGCCTGGGACATCACCGGCGGCCGCCCCCTCCCCGAAGGCCTGCCCGCCGACGTGCACGCCCGAATCCTGGAGCTGGAGAAGCGCTTCGCCGTCCACCTGTCCGCCCAGATGCTCGCCCCCAGCACCCTCGCCCACGGCCTCTCCGACTCCCCGGCCGGCATGCTGTCCTGGATCCTCGAGCGCTGGACCACCTGGAGCGACAACCACGGCGATATCGAAACCGTCTTCAGCCGAGACGAACTCCTCACCCACGCCACCATCTACTGGGTCACCAATTCCATCAGCACCTCGATCCGCATCTACGCCAACCACAACCGCTACCCCTGGACCCCGTCTCACGACCGGCGCCCGGCAATAGAAGCCCCCACCGGCATCACCTTCGTCGCCCACGAAAACCCACCCGGCGTCACCACCGCCGACCGCGTCTCCCACTTCCTCACCACCGACCGCGCCGACTGGTACAACCACGTCAACCTCACCGCCCACGAACACGGCGGCCACTTCATCCCCTGGGAGATCCCGGACGAATGGATCGCCGACCTCCGGCGCACCTTCCGCGAGCGGCGCTGACGAAACGGCAAGTCGCACAGCATCATCACCTGCCCGCAGTGTGTCGGTATCGACCCCTGGGGTGTCCCTGGGCGAGGGTGCCGCCGGTACTTTCTACTACGACACCGCCCTGAGCGGGTCCGCCGCCGCGATGGCATCCGTTCTCGCCGTCACGAGCAGTGACCACGTCGTCTTCGGCTCCGCGGCGGAATTCGCGTGATGGGCGCTGTCAGGGCAGGCGGCGCACCGCCGGCGGGGTCCATGTCCCGTCGAGAACCGATTGATCGGGCCAGTAGGCGCGCAGGTACAGGGAGAACTCGGCGTTGGGTGCGGGAAGCCAATTCGATTGCAGTGCGGCATCTTCCGGGGGGCTCGCAGCAGCGATCAGGGTGAGGGAGCCGTCGTCGGCGTAGTGCAGATTGTTGTTCTTGGTGCCGAGGGAGTAGCGGCCCAGGTCGTTCGGGTGGAAGAAGTGGTGGATGTTGTAGAGGGTGAGGGACCAGAAACCACGGACGGGAGGCAGGCCGCCGGCGGGGAAGGTCACGGCGTAGGCGTTCGCGCCGTGGAGGCGGGCGCCTGTTTCGTCGAGGTCCTGGTAGAAGTACGCGGTTTCGTTCGGGCTGTTGACGAAGATATTGGCCTTGTCCATCGCGGTGCGCGAGAGGTAATCGGTGCCGAAGGACGCACCATTGCGCTGAGTTCTCCAGTGATGGGTGCTGGGCAGCCCGATATTGCGGAACTGGAACAGCTCGGTGACGAGGGTGGCGTCGGCGTCTTTCGCGGTGTCGCGCAAGAGATTCGCGGTACCGGCGTCGGTGGCGGCCGCGTCCGTCAGGGAGGCGAACCAGGCGTGCAGGGCCGCTTCGCCCGCGCGTGCGGGAACCTCGTTCAGAATGGCGGGCAATTCGTCGAAGTACTTGTCCGGCACGACGAATTGGGTTTCGGATTCACCGGAGCCCCCGTCGCCGGGGAAGTGCGGCACAGCCTTCCAATCGCGGTGCTGTGTCTCGCCGGTGTAGTCGGCCAGCGGGTACATGACGATCTGCTGCAGGATCGGCTGGATCGCCTCCCGGTCCTCGTCGGTGTCGTCCAGGAATACGCGCGGCAGGACGATGGCGACGCGGGTGTCGAAGGTGAAGACCCCCTCGATGCCTTTCGGCGTCCGCCCTTCCCATCCCGCGGGAGCGAGCAGGTAGAACCCCGGCTTCGTGCCGTACATGGCGCCCAGTCGCAGGAATGATTCGGTGCGCTGATCCACGCCCTGGTACACCCAGAACCGTTCGCCGAAATCCGGTACCTGAATCACCGACGGGCCCAGTTCGGCCGCGAGGATGCCCGCGCCGTAGACCACATCCTGATTCGGGCAGGCCACATGCTTCTGCTTGGGCGAGATGTAGTCCGAGAGCATGCACAGTCTGCCGGGTGGCGCTCCGGGCACCACCCCGTCGATCAGACCGGGCTCGGGTAGCTGGGAGAACACCGCATGCCTGTTGTGCATATTCACCAGCGGCCATCCCCAGAGGTAGGCCAGGCGTCCCAGCGACCGCACGTAGTCCTCGGTCAGGCGGGTGCCGGGCAGTGGTCCGGGCAACGATTCAGACACGTGGAGCTCCCTTCGTATCCGTTCGTCCACCTCAGACTGCCGAATCCGGCGCTGCTTCCGGATCATCCGCATCGGGTGATATCGGCCGCCTGTTTCATCCGAAATGGGTGATGCGTCGTAGTCTCCAGAATGGTTGCCTAACGTTAGCTGTGGCGGCTGACTGTAGAGAGGGGGCTGGTGCATGGGTCATTACGACGAGCTCGCGGAGGCCGGATTCGACGGCGGATTCCCGACCGCAGAGACGGTGCGGCTACTGCGTGACGAACTGGTCTTCCAGCGTGCCGTGCAGAGCTACCTGTGGTCGCTGCCGGCCATCAATATCTGGGCGATGAAGGAGGGGTCGGAGGCCACCTTCGGCAGCGGCTATCACGTACTGCCCATCTGGCAGGACCGGATCGATGCCAAGACCCTGGTGACCACTCCCAATTTCGACGTCGTCTACGCGATGGGCTATCTGGACCTCGGTCTGCACGGCCCGCTGGTGGTCGAGGCGCCGGCCGGCGTGCAGGGCATGTTCGACGATTTCTGGCAGCGCCCCATCGCCGGTCCGACCATCGACGGGCAGCTCTGGCGCGGTGATGTGGGCCTGGCCGGACCGGACGCGGGCAAGGGCGGCACCTACGTGCTGCTGCCGCCCGGCTACGACGGCCCGGAACCGGCGGACGGCTACGTCTACCGATCTCGGACCAATAATGTGTTCCTGTTCTGGCGCGCCTTCTTCGCCGATCCGTCGGACCTGTCCGACGCGGTGGGCCGCATCGAACAGACCGTCGTCTACCCGCTCGGCGCACGCGCCGGCGCGGCGGCGATGCAGTTCCCCCGGGCCTCGGGCGTTGCGTGCAACATGCTGTTCCCCAGTGACGGAACATATTTCGAGCTCCTCGACAGATTCATCCAGAACGAAGCGGTCGACCCGTACGACCTGGACATGCGCGGATTCCTGCACACCCTGGGCATCGAGAAGGGGCGCACCTTCGCCCCGGACCCCGCCGATCGTGCACTGCTGGACAAGGCGGCCCGCACGGCCTTCAAAATCTCGAAGGTGACGGTGACCAGCCTGCTTCCCCTGGAACCCGGCGGCACGTACTTCCCGGATCAGCCGTGGGTCAACACCTTCGCGGGACAGAACACTGAATTCCAGTCCAGCGCAACGTTCACCAATCTCGAGCAGCGCACCGCATTCTTCGCCGCCGCCTACTCCGATTCGCCCGGCATGGTCGTCGACCTGGTCGGAAAGGGCGCCAAGTACCCCGCGACGATGAAGGACGTCAACGGCGATCCGCTCGCGGGCGGCCGCTCCTATTCGCTGCGGCTGCCGCCCGATATTCCGGCGGCCCTGTTCTGGTCGGTGGCGATCTACGACAGCGTTACCGCCTCCGGACTCGACAACGGCCAGCGATTCCCGTCCATCAACACGATGGACAAGCCGACCGCGAATCCCGATGGCTCCCATGACATCTACTTCGGGCCCGACAAGCCCGCCGGTGCGGATGACACCAACTGGCTGGCCACCGTGCCCGGCAAGGGCTATTTCGTCATCTTGCGTCTGTACGGGCCCGGCGCGGAGTTTTTCGACCAGACCTGGAAACCCGGTGATCTGCACCCGATTTCCTGACACCGGCAGGGCACCTCGACAGAAGGGATCGTTGATGACATTCGGTTCATTCGATACGAAGCAGGACCGGGCGGTCGCACCCGGACGGCAGTGGCCGCGACGCGGAGCACTCGCCGCACTACTGTCGGTGACCGTGGCGGCGAGCTTCGGCCTGGTCGCGTGCAGCAGCGATTCCTCCTCGGACAATAGCTCCTCGACCTCCACCACCACCGTCTCCGATGATCCGGCCGCGATCGCGACCGACGCGTATGTCTTCGGATACCCACTGGTGCTGATGGACGCGACGCGCGCAGCGGCGTTGCCGGCCAATCACTTCGACCACGCCGACGCGCTGCCGACCGCCGCGGACCGTTCGGTGGTGCGGTTGAACCTCGACACGCTGTATTCGCAGGCCTGGCTGGATGTGAAGAACGAGCCGATGGTGATCCAGATTCCGCAGATGGACAGCGGCCGGTACTGGCTCATGCAATTCATGGACGCGTGGAGCAATACCCGGCACGATCCGAGCAGTCTGGATCCGAAACTGAAGTCCGGCGCGAAGTCCGGTCCGTTCACCTATGCGATTACCGGCCCCGGCTGGCACGGCACCCTGCCCGATGACATCACACCGCTGCCGGTGCCCACCGACACGGCTTGGCTACTGGGCCGCGTGCAGGTCAACGGTCAGGACGATATCGCGGCGGTGCAGGCCATCCAGAATCAGATGAAGCTGGTTCCCTTGAGCCAGTGGCAGTCCGGCGATCGCGATAATCTTCCCGCCCCCAGCCCGGCGGACAAGTCGGTGCAGCCCTCCAAACAGGTGGCGGATATGGACGGACCCGCCTTCTTCGCCACATTGAGCGCGCTGATGGTCGACAATCCGCCCGCAGCGGCCGATGCTCCGGCCATGGCCCGGTTCGCCAAGATCGGGCTCACACCGGGCGGCGCCACCGACAAGGTCTCGGCCGACGTGCTGAACAATGCCGCGACCGCGGCTCAGAAATCCATTGCCGCATACCACGATCCGAGCTCCAAGAACGAGAACGGCTGGACGTTCGGCACGAATACCGGCACCTACGGCACCGACTACATCAACCGCGCCTACATCGCGGCGCACGGATTGGGAGCGAACCTGCCGCAGGATGCGCTGTACCCCACCACCTTCACCAAGGCCGACGACAATGGCACGCCGATTCGATACCGGTTGCACTTCCCCGAGGGTCAGTTGCCTCCGGTGGGCGCGTTCTGGTCGTTGACCGCCTATGACGCGGACAGCTTCCTGATCGACAATCCGGCGAATATCTTCGCGGTCGGTCACCAGATTCCGGTGGTGAAGAATCCCGACGGATCGGTGGATATCGCCGTCCAGAATGCCGACCCGGGTTCGACTGTGCCCGTGGGCAATTGGCTGCCGATTCCGGCGGCGGGCCCGTTCTCGCTGACGCTGCGGCTGTACGCACCGGACAAGACGGCCGTCGACGGCACCTGGCAACCGCCCGCCCTGCAGAAAGTCAGCTGAGGTCGCGATGCGGCGGATCGAGAAGGGGAACATCATGTTGCGCCCAGTATTCGTGACAGCCGGGGCGGCCCTCGTCGCGGCCGTCTGTGCGGGACCCGCTGCGGCGCAGCCGATCTTCACCCCGGAACCCGATGGCGTCATCAAGGTGGAGTCATCGCCCGGGGAGTGGTGGAAGTGCACCCTCTACGGCATCGATCCGCCCATCGTGCGCGGCCTGCCGCCGGTGGTCGACTACCCGCCGGCCTCGTGGTCCTCGCCGACCGGGGCCACCGAGGGGACCGCGGATTTCGCAACGCCACCGGCCTACGCCAGGTTCGCCCCGGGAGCGCAGGTGGTCGCGGACTGTGTGGGCCAATACCTGCCCATCCTCTGGCTGGAGCAACTGCAGGCGGGCCCCGCAGCCACCGCCGATCCCGCTACCGCAAACATCCCGTGAGCAGCACCCCTTCGGATAAGGAAACACCATGCTGATCCTCGGCGCGATCCTACTTTCCCCGATCATCGCCCTCACCGCACCGATCTGGGTCCCGATCTGGCTGGGCATCCAAATCGGCGGCGCCTTCCCGGTCACACCATGACAATGCCCGCGTGACCCTCTGCGCCGCATGCTCTTCGGACTCCCATATGCTCACCTGGGAGAGCGAGCCTTCGGGGGAGGCGTTCGCATGACGGGCCGACACGAACGACGGTGGTTGTCGGCGACAAGCCGATAGATGTGAGCCACGATGACATGGTCGATACCGCAAATCACCACCGGTGCAGAGCGTCGTCTGCTCGAGTCCATGCTCGACCGCAACCGAGCCGAACTGATCGCTACGGTGCGCGGCCTGTCCGAACACGATGCCCACCGCCGCCTCGTCGCGTCGCTGACCACACCGATCGGCTTGCTCAAGCACGCCGCGGTCGCTGAGCGAATCTGGTTCCAGCACGTCTTGGCCGGAATACCCGAGAGTGAATGCGGCGGCGGCACGACGCCGGGCGACGCCAGTTTCGTCGTCGACGACACTGAGACCGTGGCCGACGTGATCGCCGAATTCGAAACCGCCAGTGCACGTTCCCGTGCGATCGCCGCCCAATTCGACCTCGACGACATCAAGACGCACCCCCGTATCGGGGACGTCAGCCTCCGTTTCATCTACTTGCTCGCACTCGAGGACTTCGCCCGTCACGCCGGCCACGGTGACATCCTCGCCGAGCAGATCAACCACCCCGCCCCGCCGGGCATCCACGGTCCAGAACACTCCTAGCCGAGATCCCCGCCGACCCGCCGAGAGCCTCTGCCCGCCAGGAGATGCCCCCTCTTGCGGCAGCCCCTGCGCCCCGAAACGATTGCGAGACAGCGCCGGAGAGAACCTCGGTCCGGTGAGGATGGCGGGAGACTCAATCACGTGGCTGCACAAACGAACTGGCGGGAAACCTGGATCGGCCAGCTCTTCACCATCGCGGCACTTCTGGTCGGCGTGGTCGCATCGATCGGAATAGTCGTCGGATGCCAACGGGGGCAGTGGTTTTTGGTTGTGTTGTCGGTGGTGGTGCTGGCGGTCTGCATCCCGATCGTGGTACCAGCGGTATTAGCGGATCTGCTCGGTCAGGTCATGCTCGCGGTGATGATTCTGACGGTGCCTCTGCTGATCGTCCCGCGTGGCAGAAGCTGGTGGTTACGGACTTGGGGCCCCGCACTCGCGGGCTTTCCGACCCGAAAGCCGCCCCCTGACAGCGAACCCATTCCTGTCGTCGCAGATATCGTCCCGGCGGCGGAAGAACTCGAAGAGCTCCTCGGAATGATGGACGCCGACGTCCCATCCACATGGTCGAAGACTGTGAGAGAACAGCTTTCGGTCCCGCGATTCCTGGAGCTGAATCCGGAATTCCCGGTCAACGCCAGAGCCCAGTATGCACATCTGCTGGAATCACGATGGATGACCACAGTCGACTTCTTCGACCTGACCGGTGTTTCGATCGAGGATGACGACCTGCTCTACGACTTCCTCGCACGGTCCTATCGATACATCTTCGAAAACATCGATCCGGATGACTTGGAAGAGCAGCCAGCGACGCGCCCCTGGGACACATCGCGATTCAGTTCGTAGGTGACCTGGCAGACTCGCCCACTGTGTCAACAGCTGATGAGTCTGCGGTCGTACCGCCATTGTCCTCAGGTCCTCACTACGCGACATTTGGGCGTCGTGTAGGTCGACTGATACTGGGACTGGGCAGCCTGGGAACGCTTTTCGGCCCATACCTCCCGCTGGTGCACTACCCCGGTCTCAATTCCGACTACACATTGATGGAGTCGTCGCAACAACTCGGCGCCCCTGGAGTCGGGTTGTTGATCGCGGGATCGGTGGTGCTGCTGGCGGCGGCAGGTTTGCTGTTCGAAAGAGTCCAGACCCCCGCGAGGCTCGGGGTGGTGCTGGTGCTGGCGTGCCTCGAGTCCTTCGGGTCCTTGTTCGTCTACGCGATCGCGTTCACCCTGATATGGACCGCATCCCCAGAACTCATCGACACTGACTCCCACAGACACTATTTCGTCGAAGCCCACTTCAGATATGCCGCCTTGGTTCCGGTGCTGTCGTGCGGGTTGATGATCGCCGGCGCGCTCTGGTGGTGTGTCGACGCCCGCCAGGCGCGGAAGAACACAGTGTGACCGCTGCCGACGGGCTCCAAGCCGCTCCGTTCCACGACGCCCTGTTCTGAAACACTGTGCCCTGCAATAAGAGTGCCGTCGATCCACCCGCACTAGCCGTCGAGGGAATCGCCCGCGATGTCATCCGCGTCATCCAGCGCGCGCCGAGACGCCGGACTCTATATCTCCGACAGCATCATCGTGACCATCGCGAGTAGCACTGAGGTGCGGACAGCGGTATTGCAACACCAGGCGTTGATTGCCGACGAAACCCTGGCGGAGGAGATCTTCCTCGTTTCGGAACTCGACGACGGCTACTGCGGAACGGCCGGATCCACCGACCTCCTCATCCACATCGACAGAACGAGCTGAGATCCAGCAACGCGGCTCGCCCTGCATTCGACGAAAGGGGTTAAGGCATCAGGTTGCAGGATTGGCCGGACATGAGGCCGAGGCCGCACAGCAGGATCACTCGTAGGGTGGACAGTTCGCCGGAATTGATCGAACCTGTTGACGCTGAGCCGGAATCGGCGATGGTGGTGAGGGGGGCTGGGGTGGGGGTGACGGGTGCGGCCTGGGCGGTGCCGGCGGCTAGTGCGCCGGAGATCAGGCAGGCGGCCAGGATGTGGGGGAGTTTCGGTGGCGGAATCGATTTCATTGTTCCTCCTCGGAGTGATGCTGCGTAGCACTCTAGGAGGGGGCCGCCTCTGAGGAATGCCGCGAATTTCGGGGGCCTGCGATGGGGTTCCGGTTGGTGGTCGCTGCCTGACCGGTAGCTCCGCATTGGCTGTTGGGCGGCGCAAGGTGTGTGCAAGCGCGGTGGGAGGGATGGCGTGCAGGATGGGGTCATGTGGACAACAACCGACAGTGTCGTCTCGGCCGACGGCACTCGTATCGTCTTCCATACGCTCGGTGATGGGCCGCCGCTGGTGGTTCTGCACGGCGCGCTGGTCACCACGGAGTTGTATCTGCCGCTGGCCGAGCTGCTCGCCGCCGAATATCGGGTGGTGGTGGTCGGTCGGCGGGACTACGCGCCGAGTGGAAATGGCACGCGGCCAAGTGTTTTCGCCCGGCACGTCGAGGACCTTGCTGCTGTGCTCGAACGTCAGGACGGTCCGAGTTTTGTCTTCGGGCACTCCGCCGGGGGCCTGGTCACCCTGGAGGCGCTCGCCGCGGGCATTCCGAATATCCGGCGGTTCGCGCTGTACGAGGCACCCTTGGCGTTCGCGGGCGGCCCGCTGCGAACGACACTGGACCGAGCCCGCGAGCTCGTCGCCGACAACCACCCAGCCGATGCGGTGGTCGAATTCTTCCGGGCCATCCTCGATCCGCCTGCCCCGGAAAGCATCCTGCGCGCGCTGGGAGCGGCCATGGCCGCCCGCGCGCCCGGGTTGATCGCCGACCTCGAATGCCTCGCCGTAATGGATCCGGACCTGAACCGCTGGTCTGCCACGGCCACACCGGCACTGCTGCTGGCGGGCTCCGCCAGTGATGGTTACGGGCAGGAAAGCATGGAGAAACTCGATGCGGCCCTGCCGGATTCACGATTCACGCTGCTGGCCGGGCTGACCCACAGTCCCGATGATTTCGCTCCGGTAGCGACTGCGCTCCGCGAGTTCTTCCACTAGCCCGCGAGCCCGTACAGCTCCGCAAGTTCCCAATTCCCCTGAACGCCAGGTAGTTCGGACAGGTAGTCGACAATTCGGGCGCGCTCCCATCCATGCGACTCCCGCAGACCCTCGGCCAGCATCCCGAGATAGCGCGCGGAGGGCTTCCGAAGCACGACGGTCGCAGGATCCCAGGGTGACGTAAAGGTCAGGACGGGAAAACCGTCGAGATCGCCGACATGGACAACGGTCTCGTACCGACCCGGCCCGAACTGCACACGGCCGGAGTCCAGCACTGCGTCGATATCGAAATCGGTTGTCCGGCCAGGAATCCGGTGCATCTCCTGAGTGAGCAGATCGCTGAACTGCTGCCGAGTCAGCAGGTACCCGCGCCCCGCGGCGCCCCGCGGCCAGCCGGGTTCTGGCCGATCGGTATAGAAGGCCACGCCCCCGGGCCAGACGAGACTCTGCCAGGCGAAGTAGACAGTCCCGGGCAGAGTGAGGGGAGTGGTCTTCAAAGGTGGTGTGCGGTCACGGAATCCGGGATAGGTGTGCGTCGTGCCCGGGGGAGTGCCGCCCTCGGCGTAGTACGCCAGCCTGCGGGCGAGCAGGTTGGAGCCGTACGCGCAGTACCAGACGTGCGTCATCGAGGCCGATCGGGGCGTAGCACCAGCGGCAGATACACCTGATCGACGATATCGATGATGACCGCGTCATCGATCGGCGCCCCGAACATCAGGAACTCGTTGCGCAGCAGGTCGATTGCGACCATGGCCCGCCGGGAATCCAGAGTCGAGCGCTCGACCTCACCGCGTTCCACAGCACGCTGCAGCAGCATTCGAATCGTCGCGGGCCCGGCGCCGTGCACCCGTTCCCTGATGAGCCGCCCGAATTCGGGCTCACGGTTCATCTCGGCGATGAGTCCACGCAGGAGGCCACCGAACGGTGTGGTCATCTTCGCGGAAATCTGGCGCAGCAGGGAGATCACATCCGTGCGCAGCGCGCCGGTATCGGGGACATCGGCATCGGCGATGCCAATCCCCTTGTAGGCGTCCATAACCAGCTCGGCGCGCCCGGACCAGCGGCGATACAGGACAGCCTTGCTGGTGCGCGCCCTGATCGCGACCCGTTCCATGGTCAGCGCGGAGTATCCCCGCTCGGCCAATTCCTCCAGCGTGGCCATGAGAATGGCGCGCTCGAGTTCCGCGCCACGGCGGCGCGGTCCTTTGCGATGGTCGAGGGTCGTCTCGACGGATTGCTCGAGGTTCACTGCCGGCGGGACTCCTGCGGACGGGTCGAGAGAACGTTGCGTTCCCTCAGTAGAGGCTTTACCGTGAGAAATAGAGTACCGATAGTATCTTATGATCTTGAGGGAACCTATGACAGAGACTGTTGTGCCATTTCAGGCCCAGGATGCCCCCGCCTTTCCGAGCGACCGCACCTGTCCGTATCAGCTACCCGCCCAGTACTTCCGGCTCCGCGACGACGAAGGCTCGCTGCGGAAGGTGACTCTCTACGACGGGCGCACGGCCTGGGTGGTCACCAAGCACGACGCGGCGCGGAGACTGCTGGCCGACCCCCGCCTGTCCTCGGACCGGACCCACCTCGATTTCCCCGCCACCTCGGCGCGCGTGCTCAGCTTCCGGGACCGCACACCGGGTTTCATCAGTCTCGACCCACCCGAGCACGGCCCCAAGCGGCGGATGCTGATCAGCGAGTTCACCGTCAAACGGGTCAAGGGCATGCGGTCCGATATCGAGCAGATCGTGCACGGCTGCATCGATGACATGCTCGCCGCCGGTCCTCCGGCCGATCTGGTCAGCCAGTTCGCCTTGCCGGTCCCGTCTCTGGTGATCTGCCGCCTGCTCGGTGTGCCGTACGAGGATCACGAGATCTTCCAGGATGCGAGCCGACAGCTGTTGCAGGCGACAACCGCAGCCGATGCGACCGCCGCGCGCGATGCGCTCTCGGCCTATCTGGACGGGCTCATCACCGCGGTGCAGACCACGCCTCGTCCCGGTCTGCTGGGCAGCCTCGTCGCCGACCAGCTGGCCCACGGCGAGATCGATCGCGAGGAACTGGTCGCGACCGCGGTCCTGCTGCTCGTCGCCGGCCACGAGACAACGGCATCGATGACCTCACTATCGGTGATCACCCTGCTCGAGCATCCGGAGCAGCACGCCGCCCTGCGCGCCGATCCCGCTCTCATCCCGGGCGCGGTCGAGGAACTGCTGCGCTATCTCGCCATCGCCGACATCGCGACCGGCCGAATCGCGAAGGCCGACATAGAGATCGACGGCCAGGTGATCGAGGCCGGTGACGGCGTGCTCGTCAGCAATTCCATCGCCAATCGCGATGGTGCGGTCTTCGCGGAGCCGGATACCTTCGATGTCCACCGCTCGGCCCGCCACCACATCGCGTTCGGCTACGGCGTGCACCAGTGCCTCGGCCAGAACCTGGCCCGCCTGGAACTCGAGGTCATCCTCGCGGCGCTGTTCGATCGCATTCCGACTCTGCGGCTGGCGGTTCCGCTGGACCAACTGACGCTGCGACCCGGCACCACGATCCAGGGCGTCAACGAACTCCCGGTCACCTGGTGACCGTATGCCTGCGATTCGAAAGGAGTACGCATGCGAGTGACTGCCGACCGGAATATCTGCATCGGCGCGGGCCTGTGCGCACTGACCGCTCCCGCGGTCTTCGATCAGGACGACGATGAGGGCCTCGTCATAGTCCGAGATGCTCACCCGGACAACATGACTGAGCCCGCCGTCCGGGAGGCGCTCAACATTTGCCCCTCCGGCGCCATCGCATTCACCGAATAGCCGGACAACCGAGGGTCGTCACACCGCAGCGCTGTCGCCGGTCTAGCCGGTAGATCGGCGAAACCGCGGCAGCCGCAGAGTCTTCCGAGATTGCGGCGGCCGGTGGTCTCACGTCAGTGCAGCATCGGGTTGCGGTACGCGCTCGGTGGATCGCGGCTCGGCGGGCGTCCGCGACAACCTGCTCGGCCACCAGTTCCATCGCCCGACCAGCACGGCCATCGCCGGGATCATGACCGTGCGCACCACGAGCGTGTCGAGCAGCAGCCCGGTCGCGATGGTGAAGCCGATCTGGGCGATATTCGTGATGTCGGAGAACATCAGCGCGAACATGGTGATAGCGAAAACAATTCCCGCCGTGGTGATTACGCCCCCCGTTCGGCTGAGTGCCCGTGCGACGGCCGCGCGCAGGCCCGCATCGGGCGCGGCCCGCAACTCATCGCGTACCCGGGACATCAGCAGCAGATTGTAGTCGGCGCCGACGGCCGTCAGGGCGATGAAAGCCATCGACGGCACCGCCCAGTGCAGCGGTTTGCCCAGAATGTGTTGCCACAGCAGCACACTGAGCCCGAGCGCGGCGAGATACGACAGCAGCACTGTGCCGAAAACGTACAGGGGCGCGATCAGACTGCGCAGCGTCACCGCCAGCACCAGCAGGATCAGTATCGACGCCGCCGCGATAATGGTGACGAGATCCCGGAAGGCCATGGCGCGCAAGTCGACATAGGCCTGCGACATGCCGCCGGTCTCGAAGGTCGCGCCGGTCAGTGAGGTGCGGCCGGCCGCCGCCCGCGCGGCATCGGCGACCTGCTGCGTCAGTGCCAGACCCTCAGCGCTGAAGGCATTTGCCTTGCCGAACACCATCATTCGCGCGGAATGCCCGTCCGGAGAGAGATAGATTTTGGTGGCGGTGGTCAGATCCTTGTTCGTCATCGCGAGGTCGGGGAGGTTGAATCCGCCCGCCGCCGGCGCGATGGTCGGGTTCTGCGCCAAGCCGTTCAGGAAGCCGACGGCTTGATCGAGCCCGGCCGGTAGCTGGTCGTACACCTGCGCCACCTGCGTGACACCGTCGTGCAGCTGACCGGTGCCGGCGGCCAGTCCGTCGGCGCCGGTCTTCGCCTGTCCGATACCGGATCCGAGCGCACCGATTCCCTGCTGCAACCGAGTCTGCCCGTCGACCAGTGCGGTCGATCCCGCCTGCGCCGTTTGCAGACCGGTAACCAACTGGGCGATACCGGTCGCCAGCTGCGCCTGGCCGTCCGACAGCGCGTGCACACCCGCCCGCAGCTGCGCCAGCTCGCTCACGGCATTGCCGGTCGAACTGCTGTCGAAGGCCGACAGTGCGGCCTGGGCGGTGGCGCACATCGGCGTGGCCGCGCATTGCGGATCGGCCGACACCAGCGCCCGTAATCCGTCGATGGCGGACAGCGGCCCCTGCACCGGGGCCAGTGCGAGATCCACCCGATCGGCGAGATCGGCACTGCCCGTTTGCAGGCGCTGCGCCCCGGAGCTGAGTTGTACTGCGCCACCGGCTAATTGGTCGATGCCATTGGCGAGCGTGTGCGAGCCGTCGACGAGCTGGGAGGCGCCCTGCCCGGCCTGCGCGGAACCGCTGGTGAGACTGCCCATTCCGGCGGCCAGCGCCTGAGCCCCGTCGTTCAGCTGCGCCACACCGCTGGACAATCGCTGCACATCGGGCCGAGCGGCCGAGAGCTGCGTGGCGGCCGCACCGAGCTGAGTGCTCACCGTCCCGATCTGCTTGTCGACCGCGGCCTCCGGGATGGGAACGCCCAGCGGTCGCGAAATCGACCGGACGGCAGCGACTCCGGGCAGCCGGGTGATCTCGGTGGAGAGTGTTTCGATCGCGGCATAGTCACGTGCGGTGCGCATATCGTGATCGGAGCGGATCAGCACATAGATCGGCAGCAGTTCATTGGCGGGGAAATGCGCTGCGGCAGCGGCGTATCCGCGATTGCTGGGGGTGTCGGAGGGCTGCGTCGCGCGCTCGTCGTAGCTGATGACGAGTGTGGGCAGCACCGCCGCGAGGGCGGCGGTCACGGCCAGCGAGGCAGCCAGCATGCGGACGGGATGACCGGTGACCGCGGCCGCCATACGTTGCCAGTAATTCGCGGTCGGGCGCGCGGAGGGTTCGGCGAGACCCCAATCGGCGGCGATCATCAACAGCGCCGGCGTGAGCGTGATCGCCGCGGCCACCGTGATCAGCACACCGATCGCACACGGGATGCCGATGGTGCGGAACACTCCGATGCGGGTGAAAGTCATTGTGGCGCAAGTCAGGACCACGATGAGACCGGAGGCGAGGATGATCGGCGTAATCCGCCGGTACGCGCCCCGATACGCCTCGAGCGGGGACAGCGCTTCGCGCCGTCCCTCGTGGTACCGACTGATCAGGAAGATCGCATAGTCGGTACTCGCGCCGAGGATCATCGCCGACAGCAGCGCCACCGAGAAGATCGATGTCGGCAGTCCGTGGGCGCCGAACAGGGAGACCACCGGCCGCGCGGTCGCCAGCGCCAGCCCGATGGTGAGCAGCGCGACGAAAACGGTGGACAGCGATCTGTAGGTCGCCATGAGCAGCAGCGAGATCAGGACGACGGTCATCAGCGTGATAATGGCCAGCGCATGGTGGATGCCGTCGAGCTCATCGGCGAATGTCGGTCCGGGACCGGTGATATCGGCTTGCAGGCCCGGCGGTCGCGGGACCGCCGCCACCGCGGCGCGCACCGCGGCGATCGATCGAGTGGCCTGGGTGGTTCCGGTATCGCCGACCAGGCGGATCTGTGTGTACACGGACTTCTTGTCCGCGCTGACAACCGATCCGGCGGTGGCGGGCGACGCCCACAGATCCATGACCGAATCGACGTGCTCGTGATCGGCCGTCAGCGCGGCCACGATCTTGTCGCAGTAGGCGCGGTCGGTCGCATCGAGCGGCTCGGCGCCCGTCAGCATCAGGTAGGCAATCCCCGAACTGCTCGATTCCCCGAACTGCTTACCCATCTCGATCAGCATTCGAGAGGCAGGCGTGTCCTGCGGAATCATCGGCGTGGAGTTGTCGAAAACCGTCGATTCCAGCTGCGGTACAGCGAGATTCAGAATTCCGGCCGACAGCAGCCAGATCGCCACCACTACGTACCGGAATCGCCGCACCAGTGCACCGAGTTTGTCGAGTCGGTCGGCCTGCATCCAGAAGCCCCTATCGTCACATCGTTGCGAGGATCATAGGCATAGGTGCCGAGAATTCCGATACGAAGGCAATCGCGGCTGCATTGTCCGAAAGGTGTTCGGCGCGTGCGGGCTTGGTATCACCGGTATCGCGCACGGCTCGCCACCGGCAGGGAATCCGACCCGCTCGGACGCGGAGTCGGGGCGAGGTTCGGGTGTCCGGAGAGGCCGTCTGGAACCGCCTCGGCCGGAGAGGAAGGCCTCGAAACGTACTCGGCGGTAACGTCTCTCGCGATCCAGCTCCCCGAGGTCGGCAACTGCGATCTACGCCGGTCCCGGCCACATCGAGTGTTCCGGGCACCGCATGGGCTATCCTCTCGGTCGAGTGGCGCTCGTCACTTCACGAGGCATGGATGCGCGCTCCAGATGTAATCTCTTCGGTACCTGTTACCTTCAGTAACTACCAGAGATTGCTGGGGGACAACGGTATTGAGGCATTTGATGCGCCGTGGGCAATGTGGCTCGCTATGACGATGATGTCGACCCGGTTGCGGTGAATCCAATTCCATTTTCCCGCCGTCTATTTCGAATCGAAACGACGCGCGGATTCGAGACGTGCAGTCCCGCAATGCTATTACCGAAACCATTGATCATCCGGTAATCCGAACAACCGCAGACGTGTGTCACCGACGACGACACTCTGTGGTGAAGTGCCCATTTCACGGCCACCGGGCTGCCCCGGATCGGCCCCGCGGCGCCGACACAGTCGTCGGCTTGCTGCCGACTACCTCCCCTTGACCCGGCCCTGACGGCCAGGCGGCTGCCTGCTGCACCCTGACCGTCCACCGTGACCATGCCAAAGGAGTTCAGCGCCATGGACAACCCCGCGCTACCGTCCGTACCTCGCCAGAGTGTTGGCCTGGCCGTGCGCCCCGAGTTCTCGGCGGATCCAGTCGGCCGGCACGCTGCCTCACCGGTCGACCAACTGACCTCTGTCACCCATCGATTGCGTGAAATCCTTTACACGGGTGAGGAATTCGACTCCGTGTACCGCCATGTGCTCGCGGCTCCCGGCAAGCGGGTGCGTGCCCGCCTGGTGCTGGCGTGCTCCGGTCTGCTGCCCGGCGCCGTCGCGGCGCCACTGGACGATGCCGTCGACCTGGCCTGCGCGATGGAGATGTTCCACGAGTCATCGCTCGTGCACGATGACATCTGCGACGGCTCACTGCTGCGGCGTGACGCACCGTCGGTCCCCGCGGCCTTCGGTGTCCGCACCGCGGCCCGTGCCGGATTTCACTTGGCGGGCCTAGCTTTACAGGTGGTCGCGCGGGTGCTGGCCGACAATCCGGTGGTATTCGAACGCGTCGGTGAGGCTCCCGGAATCACCTACGCCGACCGGCTCTCGGACCTGTCCTTCGGTCAGCTCATCGAGACCCTGCCGCCTTCGGTCGACGATGCCGCGCTGCGCCGCCACTACGAACTGGTGGCCGGTGCGAAGACCGGCACCCTGTTCCGGCTCTCGTGTTCCTACGGCGGCACGGCCGGCGGCGTCGACATCGAGCGGCTGCACGCCCTGATGGAATACGCCGACCAGCTCGCGCTCGCCTTCCAGATCATGGACGACGTACGGGATATCGAGGGCGGACCGGCGCTGGGCAAGGACGCCGGCGGCGATCTGGAACGCCGGGTGCCGACCTGGCCGGTGATCGAATGGCTGGCCACCCGGCCCGGCGCGCGCGAAATGTGGCTCTGCGAAGACACTTCCAGCGTCACGCTGCAGGACGATCTGATCGACAGCGGCGCCACTCGCGTCGCCCGGGCGGTCGCCGTGCGCGCCACGGAGGCGGCCGATCGGGCGCTGGATGCGTTCCCCGCCACCCCCGCGCGTGCCGATCTGCGAAACCTGTTGCAGCAGGTGATTTCCCGATGAGCGGAACCCGACTCGGCACCCTGGCCTACGGTCTGCGGCACCTGCGCCGCGCACCCGATATCACGGCACTGCGGGCGGCGCCCACGCCGGATGAACTGGCCCGGCTCGCGCTGATCCCCGCAGGCCGAAACCTCGGCATAGCAGTCGGATTCCTGTCGCCCGGCCTGCGCGCCGAGGCCACCGCCGCGCTGCTGGCCTGCCGAGTGCTCGACGCCTACGAGGACCTCATGGATCGCGCGGTGGCCAGCAGTGCCGTGCGCACCGCGGCGGAGTACCTCGCCGGCGATACCGGCACCCCGCCACCGCCGCTGCCCGCGGTCACTGTCCGCGACAGCGAAGCGGTCGATCTGGTCTTGGCCGAGCGCATCGGTGACGTGCGGGCACTGCTGTCGGCACTGCCCGGCGACGGCCGCGCACGCGTCGGCCGCATGCTGGTCGACATCGGTGAGGTGATGGCCCGCAATATCGATTCACCGCTGCCCCGCTTCGCCTACGGCGAGGGCGTGCTCGGGCGAGTGACGCACTACGCCTGTGCCCTGGCCGCCGAAGACGCTTTCGCCGAGGCGGATCTGCGCGAGCTCACCGCCTGTGTCGGCGTCATCGCGCAGTCGGCCAACGATCTGCGTGACGGCGAACTGGCACTCTACGGCGCCGCCGACAACGAGGAACTGACCCGCATGGTGATGCTGCGGCTGCTCACCCCGGCGCTGGGCGGCGTCGCGCTGCTGGCCCGGATGGGCCCGCGCACCAGGAGCCGGGGCGCACGAGCGGCGATGGCGTACATGACGATCACCACGGCCGGGTTCCTCTGCCGCACGGTCGAGGCGCCCGCGCCCTACCGGCGGCCGATCGGCGCGGCGGCCCTGGCGGCATGTTCGGCCACGTACTGGAACAAGATGCTCGAGCGGGTCCGGAACTCCGCCGACGCGGCGATTCACCTGGTGCTGGAGGGATCTCAGGATTCGGACGGCGAACCGGGACCGGCGACGGATGTGCTGAGTTCGGGTGATGCGCGGGCCATGGCGTCCTCGATCGTGCCGTTGATCGTGGACACCACCTTCGCCCTGGTGCGAACCCTGCCCGACGAACCGCTCACCGGCAAACTTCCGGACCCCGATGTGCGCGCCATGATGATCGCCGATCACCTGGCCTTCGGTGCGCTGGAACGGTTGCCGGCGCACCGTCCCGATGCGATGGCCGCACTCGCCAAAACACTCCAGCTCGCCGCTCTCGACACCTCGACCCAAGGAGCCCGACCGTGAGCACTCTCAGCACGCCCCGACCCCTCGACACCACTACCCAAGGAGCTCTGCGATGAGCACCGCAACGCCTTCCCCTCGCACCGGAACGCCCGTAACAGGCTCCGAGGCAATACCTTTCAGCAAGCGGGTGCTCAAACTCGAATACCCGTCGAATGTCGGCCCGCTGATGCACATCGCACTGTGGCTCGGGTTCCTGTCCATCGGCCTCTTCGTTCCGATCGCCACGAACTGGTACCTGGCCGTGCCGCTGATCATCCTGCTCTCACTGCTGAATCTCTCGCTCACCATCGGTGTGATGCATATGCACACCCATCGGCCGCTGTTCGTCTCGCAGCGACCGAACCGGGCGGTCGACATCCTGTGCTCGCTGCCGGGCAATCTGACCGCGGCGGAGATGCGCGAGGTGCACGTCCTCAACCACCACCGCTTCAACGACGGCCCCGGTGATGTCACCACCACCGTCGGATACGAACGCGGACTGTCCGCGATCTGGTATTGGGTCCGCTACGGCGCGATCGTCAAATACCACACGATGCGAACGATTTTCGCCGCCGATCCCACTCCTCGCCGCCGGAAGACGCGCCACCAGTTCATCTTCGACCTCGCGCTGTACGTGGCGATCATCGGAACCACCTGGTACTTCGTCGATTTCAACCGGTTCGTGCTCTTCTACTGGGTCCCGTTCTTCATCACCCAGGTGAACGCCGGTTACTTCGCGTGGCTCAGCCATGCTCCCGCGCGGGAGTACGAGGACGACCCCAGCACCTCGCTGAACAATGCGGGCAACATCCTCAACTTCCTGATCTTCAACCAGGGCTACCACAGCGTGCACCACCGCTACCCGGGCATCCACTGGAGTCAGATCCCGGACAAGCTCGACTACATGCGCAAGGTCGATCCCGGCGTCATCGTTCCCTACTGGATGGTGGCCCAGTCCGGATGGCGACTGGCGGTGCCCGGCGGCTTCCTCAACGAGCGCTACGGCCAGAAGTGGAAGGCGCGGTTGGAAACTCGGCTCGAGGCCGAGACCGTCCGCAATCGTTACCTGCCGTGGTTCGCATGGATCTGATCACTCAGGAACAGGCACGGGGCGTGCTGACAACTCGATCTCGGCTCGTCCCGTTCCTGATCGCCTTCGCCGCATACGGTTTCGCCGGAATCACCGTGCCGATCATGCTGCTGTTCGCGGGCGGCTGGTGGCTGCCCAAGACGGTCGACAAGGGACCGCACCTGGCGACCTTCCCGTCGATCGTCATCGATGTACTGCTGCTGGCGCTGTTCGGCCTGCAGCACTCGGGCATGGCCCGGCCCTCGTTCAAGGCCTTCATCACCCGCTGGGTGCCGGAGGCCCTCGAGCGCACCGTGTACATCGTCATGGTCTGCGCCGTGATGTGGACGATCTTCCTGTGCTGGCAACCGATTCCGGCGCAGATCTGGTCGGCACACGGTTGGGCCGCAACGGTTTTGGACGCCGGGTTCTGGCTCGGCTTCGTCCTGGTCTACGCGGCCACCATCCTGCTGAACCACTTCCATCTGCTCGGCATCAGCCAGGCCTACCGCCAGTACGTGATCCGGGTGCCCGACGCGACCGTCGACCGGCTGCAGGTGCAGGGGCCGTACCGGCTGGTGCGGCACCCGCTGATGACCGGCCTGCTGGTCTCGTTCTGGTTCGCCAGCACGTTCACCGTCGGACATCTGATCTGGGCGCTAGGGGTGACCGGCTACATCCTGCTCGGCACCTTCCTGGAGGAGCGCGATCTCATCGCTCGCTTCGGTGCGGCCTACCGCGCCTACGCCGCCGAGGTACCGGCCTTCTTCCCCGCGGTGCTCAGCCCGGCCGCGCGGGCTCGTCTCCGCGGGCGGTCGTAAGAGCCCGGCTACGTGGCACTTCCCTCGATCAGGGAACACGCAGGCGACCGTTTCCGAGTGAGGAGAGGAATCGACGTGAACAGTCATCGAGTTCGCGAGCGCGGCACCCGCACCGCTGCCCGGGCGGGCAGCGCCCGAGGAATCGGGCGCGCCCACAGCAAGGCGATTCTGCTGGGCGAACACACTGTCGTGCACGGCACGCCCGCTATCGCGTTTCCCGTTCCCGCCCTGTCGGTGAGCGCCGTGGCCTGGCGGGGGCGATCGGTGACAGCACCGCAGCCGACCGATTCGCCTGCGGGACTGAGCTTTACGGCAGGCGATCCGCTCACCGCCGACACCGAGATGTCCGGGCCACGTGTCGCGGTCGACGAGGCGCTGCGGCGGTGGGGGCTCGCCGACGAGACGGTCGAGATCGTTCTCGATTGCGGCGACATCCCACCGGCGCGCGGGCTGGGGTCCAGCGCGGCGTGCGCCGGCGCCGCGGTGCGCGCGGCCGCGGATCTCTTCGGCAGAACCATCGATGCCGAGACCCTCTACGAATTGGTGCAGTGCGGTGAACAGGTCGCGCACGGCCGGGCCAGCGGCGTGGATGCCAGCGCCGTGCTGGCGTCCGGGCCGATCTGGTTCCAGCAGGGTGCGGCCCGGCGGATGACTATCGGCCTGGACGCGGTGCTGGTGCTCGCCGACACCGGAATGCCCGGCGCCACACAGCATGCGGTCGCCGCGGTCCGCCGCACACTGGATCGCCACCCTGTCGATGCGCGGCGAATTCTCGATCGCGCGGCAGAATTGGTCGACTCCGCCGCCGGCGATCTGGCGGCCGGACGGGTTCAGCCTTTGGGCGCAACACTTCTCGACTTCCAGGATCTGCTGACCGAACTGGGCGTCAGCACCCCCGAAATCGACACTCTGGTGTCGGCCGCTGTCGATGCCGGAGCGCACGGCGCCAAGCTCACCGGCGCCGGTCTCGGCGGCTGCGTCCTCGCCCTCACCGACATCGGCAGCGCCGCTGCGGATGTGAGCGCGGCGCTGCGCCGGGCCGGTGCGGTGCAGACCTGGATCGTGCCTGTGACCTCCGGCCGGCACCCATTCCCTTCCCATACCAGACCGGAACTCGGTACCCGCCAATGACATTCACACCTGTAGAGCTGCAAGTCGGCACCCGCGTCGAGGTCGGCAGCGAGGCGGTCGCGGTCGCTCATCCGAATATCGCCCTGGTCAAGTACTGGGGCAAACGCGATGAAGCGCTTGCCCTGCCCGTCACGGGCAGCCTGTCGATGACGCTGGATATCTATCCGACCACCACTTCCGTGCGGTTGATCGAAGGACCCTCGGATGTGGTCGAGCTCAATGGCAGCACCGCGACCGGTGCGTCGTACGCCCGCGTCGAGCGCTTCCTGGACCTGATCCGCGCCCGGTCCGGCCGTCGTGAACACGCCCTGGTCGTGTCCGCCAATACCGGGCCGACCGGTGCGGGCCTGGCCTCCTCGGCAAGCGGTTTCGCCGCACTGGCCGGCGCGGCCGCAGCCGCGTACGGGCTGGGGGCCGATGCCCGCACGCTCTCGCGACTGGCTCGGCGCGGTTCCGGCTCGGCCTCCCGATCCATTTTCGGGGGATTCGTGGTCTGGCATGCGGGGGAGGGCGAGGGCGAGGCTGGCGATCTGAGCTCGTACGCGGAACCCATCGGCGGCGAGGCACTGGACCCGGCGCTGATCGTCGCCGTCACCGATCACCAGGAGAAGGCGGTCTCGAGCCGAGAGGCCATGCGGCGCACCTGCGCGAGCTCCCCGCTCTATCCGGGGTGGGCCGGAGATTCGGCGCTCGCCCTCGACGAGATGCGCAAAGCCATTGCGCGCCGCGATCTTCCGGCGGTCGGTGAGATCGCCGAGCGCAATGCCCTGGGCATGCATGCCAGCATGCTCATGGCCCGGCCCCCGATCCGATACCTCTCGCCGCAGTCGATCGCGGTCCTGGATGCGGTGCTGGCGCTGCGCGCCGACGGCATTGCCGCCTACGCCACGATCGATGCCGGGCCGAATGTGACCGTCCTGTGCGCCCGCGCCGACGAGGACCGGGTGGCCGCGGCACTGCGTGCGGTAGGCGATTTCGTCGATACCCGCACCGCACATCTCGGACCGGGCGCGACCCTGGTCCCGGGAGGTGATCGATGATCACCTCCCGCGCCCCGGGCAAGCTGTTCATCGCCGGCGAGTACGCCGTTGTCGAACCGGGCCACCTGGCGGTCCTCACAGCGGTCGATCGCTTCGCGACCGCCACGGTGAGCGAGTCGAAAGAGGCGGACACACAGCTGCATTCGGATCTGGACGGTGGCATGACGCTATCGTGCAGGCGCGTCGGGGACCGCATGATCCCGTCGACGGCCGACGGCGCGGTGCCCGCGTCGTTCGCCTACGTCTTCGCGGCGGTCACGGCGGTCAATCGATTGCTCGTCGAGCGCGAAATCCCCGAGCGGGCCTTCCTGCTCGATATCAGCAGCGACCTCGGCGACGCGGACGGCAGAAAGTTCGGCCTCGGCGCGAGCGCCGCCGTGACCGTGGCGGCCGTTGCGGCCCTGGGGCGGTTCTACGGGCTCGGGCTGAGCTCGATGGACCGGTACCGGTTGGCGATGCTGGCCACCATATCGATCAATCCGAAGGCCTCCGGCGGTGATATCGCCGCCAGTACCTGGGGCGGCTGGATCTCCTACCGGTCGCCCGACCGCGCACTGGTCTCAGAGCTGCTCGCGCACAACGGAATCGATGCCGCACTGCGTGCGCCGTGGCCGGGTCTCGCGGTGCGCCCGCTGCCCGCGCCGACCGAACTCACCATGCAGGTCGGCTGGACCGGGAAGCCCGCGTCCACACCGGCGCTGGTGGCGGGGCTGGGCAACAGCTCCCGGCAGCTCAGCGACCGCACCGCCTTCCTGTCGCACAGCAACGAATGCGTCGAGCGACTCTCCGCCGCCCTCGAAGCCGGCAACTCGATCGGGATAGGGGACGAGATCCGCTGCGCCCGCGAGCTTCTCATCGACCTCGATGCGACAGCGGGATTGGGCATCATGACGCCGCTGCTGGAGGCGCTGTGCGCAGCGGGCGACGCGGTCGGCGCGGCGGCCAAACCCTCCGGCGCCGGAGGCGGTGACTGCGGAATCGCGCTCATCGACCGCACCCGCTCCGCCGCGCTGGACGAACTCACCGACCGCTGGGTCACCGCGGGTATTCGGCCGCTGCCGCTGCGGACACATCCATCCGAAGGAGAGTGTCGATGATCGCGGACCGCAAGGACGACCATGTGCGCCATGCCGTGAGCCAGCGCCGCCAGCACAGCGGCGCAAGCGATTTCGACTCGGTGACCTTTGTGCACCACGCGCTCGCGGGGATCGACAGCCAGGACGTGTCGCTGGCCGTCGAGTTTGCCGGAAAGAGCTGGGAGACACCGCTTTTTGTCAATGCGATGACGGGAGGCAGTCCTCGGACCGGGGAGATCAACCGGCTGCTTGCCATTGCCGCCCGCGAGACCGGCGTCCCGATCGCGTCCGGATCGATGAGCGCCTACTTCCGTGATCCCGAGGTCGCGGGCACCTATCGCGTGCTGCGACAGGAGAATCCGCACGGCTTCGTCATGGCGAATGTGAATGCCACCGCGACCGTGGATCAGGTGCACCGGGCGATCGATCTGCTCGAGGCCGATGCCCTGCAGATTCATCTCAATGCGGTGCAGGAGGTCGTCATGCCCGAAGGGGACCGGTCCTTCGGTTCCTGGCCCCGCCAGATCGAGCAGATCGTCGCGCACAGTCCGGTTCCGGTGATCGTCAAGGAGGTCGGATTCGGTCTCAGCAGGCAGACCGTCACCTGGTTGCGGGAGGCCGGAGTCGCGGTGGCCGATGTCGGCGGCCGGGGCGGCACCAATTTCGCCCGCATCGAGAACGATCGCCGCAGCACCGCGGATTTCGGCTTTCTCGACAGCTGGGGTCAGTCCACGCCGAACTGCCTGCTGGACTGCGCCGGTGTCGCGGGCATCGATATCGCCGCGTCCGGTGGCATTCGCTCGCCCATCGATATGGCGCGGGCATTGGCACTGGGCGCGAAGGCGACCGGTGTCGCCGGGGCCTTCCTCGAGATCGTGGTCGGCCGCGATGATGCGGCGCTGGTCGACACGATCCGGACCTGGCTCGGGCAACTGCGGCAACTGCTGACCGTGCTCGGCGCCCGCTCACCCGCGGACCTGGCCGGATGCGATCTGCTGCTCACCGATGACGTGGCCACATTCTGCGGGCTGCGCGGCATCGACGTGGATTCCTATGCCCACCGGAGCTCCTGGTGGAGCGAATCGAAGAGTTCGAGAAGGAGTCACCCATGAACGACATGTCCTATGCGGCAGTCCCGATGCAGTGGGTGGGACCGCTGCGGATTACCGGCAATATCGTCGACGACAGCGTGGACGTACCGCTGGCGACCTACGAAACGCCCCTGTGGCCCTCGGTCGGGCGCGGCGCGCGAATCACCACGCTGACCGAAAAAGGCGTGGTGGCAACACTTATCGACGAGCGCATGACCCGCTCCATCCTGCTCGAAGCCGATGACGCCTACACCGCGCACACCACCGTCACCCGGCTCAAGGCCGAATTCGCGCAATTGCAGGCGGTTGTCGCAGGCAGCAGTCGATTCGCGGAGCTCATCGATCTGCACCACCAGATCACCGGGAACCTGCTGTTCCTGCGCTTCGAATTCACCACCGGCGACGCCTCGGGCCACAATATGGCCACGCTCGCCAGCGACCATCTGATGGACCACATTCTGGAGACGATGCCCGGCGTGCGGTACGGCTCGATCTCCGGGAACTACTGCACGGACAAGAAGGCGACCGCCGTCAACGGGATCCTGGGCCGTGGCAAGAATGTCGTCACCGAACTGCTCATACCCCGGGATGTGGTGGAGAACCGGCTGCACACCACCGCCCGGCAGGTCGTCGAGCTGAATATCCGCAAGAACCTGATCGGCACGCTACTGGCCGGTGGAATTCGTTCCGCCAATGCGCATTACGCCAATATGCTGCTCGCGTTCTACCTGGCCACCGGGCAGGACGCCGCGAATATCGTCGAAGGATCCCAGGGCATCACCCATGCCGAGGATCGCGGCGGCGACCTCTATTTCTCGTGCACGCTGCCCAATCTCATCGTCGGCACGGTCGGAAACGGCAAACACGCGAGCTTCGTCGATGAGAACCTGTCCCGCCTGGGCTGCCGGGCGGAGCGCGAGCCCGGTGGCAATGCCCGCCGGCTCGCGGTTCTGGCCGCGGCCACAGTGCTGTGCGGCGAGCTGTCGCTCATGGCGGCGCAGACCAATCGCGGTGAATTGATGCGCGCACACACCCAATTCGAACGGCCCACCTCGAGCAACGGAATACAGCGATGACCACACAGCCGGTCGGGATACACGACCTTTCGTTCGCCACCACCCACTACGCCCTCGATCACGCGGTACTCGCCGAACGGCTCGGCGTGGACGTGGACAAGTACTACCTCGGCATCGGCCAGGAAAAGATGAGCGTGGCCGCCGCCGACGAGGACATCGTCACCATTGCCGCGGCGGCGGCGGGACCGATTCTGGCCCGGCACGGCACCGACAATATCCGGACCGTGCTGCTGGCCACCGAAAGCGGCGTCGACCAGTCCAAAGCGGCAGGTCTGTACCTGCATTCGCTGATCGGTCTGCCCAATACCGCCCGGGTCGTCGAAATCAAACAGGCCTGCTACGGCGGCACGGCCGGGTTGCAATTCGCCGCCGGTCTCATCGCCCGCGACCCCTCGCAGCGCGTACTGGTCATCGCGACCGATATCGCCAAGTACGAACTCGATTCCCCCGGTGAGCCGACGCAGGGCGCGGCCGCGGTCGCCATGCTGGTCAGCGCGAATCCGGCGATCCTGGAACTGGATCCGCAATCCGGGCTCTACAGCGCCGACATCATGGACTTCTGGCGCCCCAATTACAGCAGTGCCGCCATGGTCGACGGCAAGACCTCCGTCAACGCCTATCAGAAGGCCGCACAGGAGGCGTGGACCGATTACCGGCGCAAGGGCGGCCGGGAGCTCACCGAGTTCGCCGCGTTCTGCTATCACCAGCCCTTCACCAAAATGGCGTACAAGGCCCACCGCCACCTCCTCGAAAGCCAGGGCCACACCGCGGATGCGGCCGAGATCGACGCCGCGATCAAGGACACCACCCTCTACAACCGCACGGTGGGCAACAGCTACACCGCATCGCTCTACCTCGGGCTGATGTCGCTGCTCGATCACGCGGGGGATCTGACCGACCGGCCGCTCGCCTTCATCAGCTACGGCTCGGGCAGTGTGGCCGAATTCTTCAGCGGCACTGTGCAACCCGGCTACGCGGAGCATCTGCGCACCGATGCCAACCGGCAGGCCATCAGCACGCGGGAGGTTCTCGATTACGAGCGCTATCGCGAACTGCACGAGGCGCACTCGCCCACCGACGGCATGTACCACCCCACCCTCGAGGAGACCAGCCGCCCGTACCGGTTGTCCGCCCTCTCCGGCCACAAGCGCATCTACGAATCCCGGTGAGGGGCACCATGACACACACGCATGTTCTGATCATCGGCAGCGGACTGGCCGGATTGGGCACCGCCATCCGGCTCAGCCAGCAGGGGTACACCGATTTCGTGGTGCTCGAACGCGGCGATGACGTCGGCGGCACCTGGCGGGACAATACCTATCCGGGCGCGGCCTGCGATGTGCCCTCGCACCTGTACTCGTACTCGTTCGCGCTGAACCCGGAGTGGACGCGCTCGTTCTCACCGCAGGCGGAGATTCACCGGTACATCCGCGGTATCGCCGACCGGTACGAGGTCCGGGACAAACATGTCTTCGGCTGCGAAATGACCGGCGCCAGCTGGAACGAGACCGATTCCCGGTGGGAGATCCAGACCAATAAGGGGCAGTACACGGCCGACATCGTGGTCTCCGCGGTCGGGGTGCTGTGCGAGCCGAGTCTGCCGGATATCAAGGGAATCCACACGTTCGAGGGGAAGATCTTCCACTCCTCGCGCTGGGATCACGAGACCGATCTGGCGGGCAGCCGGGTTGCGGTGATCGGCGCCGGCGCTTCGGCGGCTCAGATCGTGCCGAATATCGCCTCCGAGGTCGCGCATCTGGACGTCTACCAGCGCACGCCGCAGTGGGTGCTGCCGCATTTCGGGCGGCGGTATCTGGCGTTCGAGCGCTACGCCTTCAAACATGTTCCCGGCCTGCAGCGGTTGATCCGGGCGGCCATCTACGCGAATCGCGAGCTGTTCGTGGTGCTGCAGACCAAGTTTCCGCAGGCAGCGGTGCTGCTGGAACTGATCGCGCGCATCAAGATGCGATACGAGGTCCGTGATCCGGCACTGCGCAAGCAGCTGACCCCGGAGTACCGCCTGGGTTGCAAGCGCATGCTGATCTCGAATGATCTGTACCCCACGCTGGTTCGCGATGATGTCGATCTGGTCAGCGACGGCATCAAGGAGATTCGGGGGCGCTCGATCGTCTCGGAGGACGGCACGGAACGCGAGGTGGACGCCATTGTGCTGTGCACCGGCTTCCGGGTCACCGACTCTCCGACCTGGGAGGTGTTTCGCGGACGCGATGGGCGCACACTGTCCGAACTGTATGACGCCGAAGGAATTTCGGCCTACAAGGGTACGGTCGTCGCCAACTTCCCGAATGCCTTCGTCATGCTCGGCCCGAACTCCGGGCTGAACTACACCTCGCTGATCTACATCATCGAATCCCAGATCAACTACGTGCTCGACGCGATCTCGACGATGGAGAAGCAGGGCCTGCGCACGATCGAGGTCCGAAAGGACGTGCAGGACAACTACCATCGCGGATTGCAGGAGAAGATGGCCGACAGCGTCTGGGTGACCGGCGGCTGCACCAGCTGGTTCCTGGACAAGAACGGCAAGAACGCCACGCTGTGGCCGGACTTCAGTTTCCGCTTCCGGCAGAAGCTTCGGAAGTTCGATGTCGAGTCCTACGACACCACGACTCGCACCGCCGAGGTCAACGCATGACGTGGTGATAGCGGATTCGTCGCTGGGCCTGTGAGACGATGCCGTTGTCCGGCAACACGTCTGGACGGGGTCGATCGGCAGGAGTGAACGTGGAGTCGGGAGCTTTCCGGCCGGATCTGTCACATCGGCATTTGGCGCGATTCACCGAGCAACTGCGTGCGGCGATGCCACCGGCGCTGTGGCGGGTGATCGAGCCGTGGTCGCATCGGCCGCTGCACTGGCACGACGGCACGGGCGACACCACGGGTGATGTCTACGGATTGGACCGGGCGCAGGGGAGTGAGCTGGCTGTGTGCCAGGTCCATGCGCCGATCGCGTGGCACCGCGTCATCGCGGGCCTTCCCGAAGTCGTCTTCCGTCATCCCTCCCCGAGCGCGGCGCAGCTTGGCGCACTGTGGGAGCTATTGTCCGCCAGAGGACTTCGGCCCGCCATCCATGTGAATCTGATGCCATGGCTACCGGCCTGGACGCACGTGGAGGTGGCGCCGGGGGCGTGGGCGGTGGATGTACTCGGCGTCGCCGCCTCGGGGGGCGATATCGACCCCGCGGAGGCCGACGAGCTGGCAAAAGTACTCAACGGTCCGGGTTCGGAGCTGCCGGTGCACCCGACTTCCTTTCCCACGCATCAGTGGACGTACTGGCCCACGGCTTGAGGGATACGGTCAAATATCAACGGGCAAAAGCTGTTTGAGTCGCAACCGGCAGCGCGGGCGGTTATGATTCGAGACGCATCGGGCCGGAGAGAGTGCTCCCGCGCCCCAAGCAGAGATACCTGTGCCGAGCGGTTTCGCGCCGCGCGCTTCACGGAGGTCACCTGCTATGGGGATCGATGTCACCACCGCCGAACTAGCCGGGGCCCGCGCCTACTCGCGCACCTGGCTGAACATCTACGACCTATATGTGCTGGGTTTCAACAACCACCTGGTATGGCGTTGCCCCACAAGACATCTGCGGGCACTCTACGACGGTCACATCTCGAACGATCATCTGGATATCGGGGTCGGCACCGGCTATTTCCTGCGCCGTGCGACCTACCCGAGCACGCATCCCCGACTGACCCTCGTCGATCTGAGCGAACCGGCACTTGCTGTGACCGTCGATCGCCTGCGCGCCCGCGGCCTCGACCCGGAGGTGCACATCGGGTCCGTACTCCAGCCCCTGCCCGTCGAGCGCCGGCGCTACGGTTCGGTCGCCGCGAATCTGCTGATGCACTGCGTACCCGGGGGCTGGGACAGTAAGGGCATCGCGTTCGCCCACGTCGCCGATACTCTCGCAGGCAGTGGCGTGTTCTTCGGGTCGACCGTCCTCAATGTGGGTGTGCCCACCAATTGGCTGAGCCGGGCCACCTCGCGAGCGTTCAACTCCAACGGCATCTTCCACAATGAGGACGATGACCTCGAGGGCCTGCGGGCTGCTCTCGAACGGGAATTCAGCCTGGTGGACATCCAGATGCGTGGGTCGATGGCGCTGTGGACCGCCAGACACCCACGGCGAGAGCACTGATCGTGTCAGGCCGCGGTGCCGCCTGCCGCGTGCAACATGATCGCCAGCGGATGCACCGGCCGCTTCTGCGAGGTCGGCATGAGGAATGCCGAGGCGTGATAGCGCCCCGCGCCGGCGAGCGTCACGGTGTCCTCGATCAGCGCGGACGCATCGGCGCTGATCTTGTCGATATCGAGTTGGCCCAGCAGTTCGGCCACCACACCATCATCGGCGAGCAGATCGGTGAGCTTGCCCCACACCGTGACCGGCACGCGAGTACCCGGGTCCACGATGACCAGGGTGCCCCCGCCGGTGATCATGCCGCGCGTGGATTGCGGGGTGTACTCGCGGTGCGCGAGCTTCACGGTGATGCCGTGGACGAATAGCGCACCGGCTTCCGGGACTATCGCCGAGGACCAGAAGTGGGTGAATTGGTCGGTGCCGGTGGGGAGCACCGACCAATATGCCTCCGCCCGTGTGCCTTTCGGCCCGGTGCGGGCGTCGTAGTACAGACTCAGGAATGCTTGTACGTCGTCGGGATTCATGAATTTGAGCAGGTCGCGGATCGGCCGGTACTCGCCGACCCGGCGGCCGTCGCCGATGCTCGCCAGATCATCGCCCGCGCTGGAGGTTGCCACCGCTTCGAGATCCATGATCCAGCTGTTGTAATCGGGCCGGGGCGGGATCGGCCCTGGGCCAAGCCATACGACCAGTCCCACCGGGACCTCGTCCGGAGTCAGCACCCAGTGGGTGCGGAATTCGATGGACCCGGCGCGGGACTGCCGGTCCGCACGCGGGCCGGCGGTGAGCGCTTCCCGGACGAGCTGCTCGAACAACACCCGGCCCTCTTTGTTGAATCCGAGGGCCATATCCTCCCGGCGCAGTCTCTTGGCCACTCGCAGCGCCCCTGCGCTGTGAATGACGATGTCCTCCGCGGCCGCCAATCGTGTCGCGATGACGTCCACACAGAGCCAGGATCCCGGAAAGCGCACGCCAGAAAGACTAGTCAATCGGCAATGACGTGTGGCAATCGTCGAAAGTGTTGCGGCACAGTGGGTTTGCTGCCTGATTACCACCGGCGCCGTCATGCGGTTGTGCTATAGTTCGAAAGGCACCGGCTGGAGAGAGATCGCTCCCATTTCGGAAGCAGAGTCCCGTTTCGGGGACGTGGCTTTCGGTTGCATGTGATGAGAAGGATCACCAGCAATGTCCGTGCAAAACATTAATCATCGGCGCGTCGTCACGGCGGCCGAGGCCGGCGAGGGCGATGCGCTCGATCCGTCGGCGCTGCGCCGGCAGGTCGGCTGCTATCAGCATTTGGCCGCCATTACCGCCGAATTGCAGACGCGCCGATTCGGCGGTGTGTGGAGTCCGCCGGAACGAGGAGCTCTGCACCGCATCGCCGCCGACATCACCCTGCGCCGCAAGGCGCTCGGCGCGGGTATCGACTACGAGCAGTTCACCCTCGAGGACGTTCCGGCGCCGGTGCGCGCGCAGTGGCGCGACGCCTCCGATGCCATGCTCGGGGCAGCGTATGCCATCTATGCCGGTGCCGGATTATTGGCCGCGGTCAAGAGCGTTCCCCGGTGAATACGTCGCTGATCGGGGACGGTCCGATCCCGGTCCGGCGCTGACGGGCCGAAACTATTGTGTGGGACCGTGAGTCCCATATATCCTCGGAAAGGGTGGCGGTCCTGCGCCGCCCCACTGCACGAGGAGACATCGATGACGCTGTCCGATTCGGTTCGCACCGAGTTCTTCGACGCCGACTATCGCGCGGCGCTGGCCACCCTGTCCGACGGATCTGTCCATCGCAGGTTCGATCCGTATCTCGATATCGATTGGGATGCACCGGATTTCCAGTTGGATCCGCACGATCCGCGCTGGGTGCTCGCCCCCGAATACGATCCGCTGGGCGCCACCGAGTGGTACCGCGGTCTGCCGCTGGACCGGCAGATCGAGATCGGCCGCTGGCGGATCGCCAATGTCATCAAGGTCGGCGCGGCCTTCGAGAGCGTCCTCATTCGCGGAATGATGCAGTACATCATGAAGCTGCCCAACGGTTCTCCGGAGTTCCGCTACTGCCTCCACGAGATGACCGAGGAGTGCAATCACATCCAGATGTTCCAGGAGCTGGTCAATCGGATCGGCGTGGATGTGCCCGGCATGCGGCCGCTGTTCAAGATGCTCTCGCCGTTCATCGGTGTCGCGGGCGGCTATGCGCACGTCATTCTGTTCATCGGCATTCTCGGTGGTGAGGAGCCGATCGACCACTATCAGAAGGCGCTGATCCGGCAGGGCGGCAATGTGCCGCCGGCGGTGCTGCGCACCATGGAGATTCACGTCGCCGAGGAGGCTCGGCACATCTCCTTCGCCGGGGAATTCCTCGAGGCGCATCTGTCGCGGATGGGTAAGGCCGGGCGCGCGGTGTCCTCGGTGGCGTTCCCGCTGGCCATGCGCTGGCTCGCGAGCGAGATCATGGCCCCGCCACGGTCGTTCGCGCAGCAGTTCGACATCCCGGAAGAGGTGATGCGCGAAGCCTTCTGGCAGGGCCCGCATTCGCGCCGCATCCTGTCCGGCTACTTCGGCGATATGCGCGCGCTCGCCCGTGATCTCGGCATGATGAATCCGGTATCGCGGCGACTATGGTCGATGCTGCATATCGACGGCGTCGCCTCGCGCTACCGCAGCGAACCGGATCGGCGCGCGGCGTAGCGGATCATTCCGGTGGGAGCGAACTCGCCGCGAGTTCGCTCAACACCGTGAGTAGCGGACGCTCCGGATCAAGCGTCAGCCCGTGCCCCCGAGCAACCCCATCCAGCACGCTCCACGCGTAACCCGATACCGCCGCAACCAATTCCGCACGGGTCAACGCCGGATTCGGGTCCCGTGTCCACCGATTCACCGTCGTCTCGGTCATCGACACAATCGCGAAAGTCATGGTGTCGACCGCTGGCTCATCGACCACGCCGACCACCCCGGCCAGCCCCGACACCAACCTCCGTGCCCTCCCAGCGATCTCCGCCTGCAGCCCCACCATGGCCGACAGATCGTCTGGATCGCCGACTCCCGGTCCCCGGCGGACAAATTCGTCGCGGCGCGGATGCTCGGCGATCCAGTCGACCACCGCGCCGACCGCCCGCGACAGAATCGTGCTGATCGACCCGTCATTGACATCCAGCGCCGCATCCACGGTGGCCGCGAACTCGGCACAGATGGCGCTGCGCACCTGCCGATCCAGGTCTTCGCGCCCTGAAAACTGCCGATAAACCACGGATTTCGCGAGTCCGGCATGTTCGGCGATCTGCTGCATCGGCACCTCGGCGCCGGGCACACTCGCGTCCAGCAGGGCAATGGCCGCGGCAATGATCCGCTCCCGCCGCTCATCATTGTGCGGCTGCCAGCGCGCCTGCCGTCCCCCGACCGCGGCGGCGACTGGCTCGGCACTGGACACGCCGCCGAGTCTAGGCCGCCGACGAACCACCCCGGAACACCGGTCGCAGCGCGACGTCGCACAGCAGCCGGCGTGCCCGCGCATATCTCGATCATTGTTATGATTCGTATTATGAAAGCTAATACGTCGCTGAGCGTGGATGGTGCCGTGCTCGCACAGTCCCGCGAGCTCGCCGCGGCGCTCGGCATCACTTTCTCGGCGTTCGCCGAAGAAGCGTTGCGGGACAAGCTGCTTACCGCCGCGGCGCGTATCGCCGCCGACTATGAACGCGCCCAGGGCCGCGACACCGCTGAGCACTTCGCCGAGATCGAGGCCGAGCGGGCAGCAATGGCCGAGGCAATCCGCGCCGCCGGCGCCCAGTGGTAACCGCCGCAACCCCCGCACACGGGGAGGTCTGGCATTACCTGCCCACCATCGCCGGACGTGAGAAACCGTCTGCCCTCGGTAGTGACCGCGTGCTCATTCTGTCCCGTACCGCCGCGAACGCGATCCTGCCCACCGTCCTCGCGGTGCCGGTGGAGCTCGCCCCACGCATGCCGGGACTGGCCGTTCCGTTCTCCGACCTCGATCCGCTGCCCGGCTTGTCCGCGGTCATCTACCGGATTACGCCGATGTACCGACCCTGGCTGCAGGAACGCATCGGTGTTGTCAGCGAGACCACGCTGCGCCAGGTGGTCGGCGCACTGGTGGGCCTGATCGCCCCGGACGCCGTGATCTTCCCTGCGCAGTAGCGACCCAGGAAGCAGTCGTCGGGGGGTGGTTACACCAGGGCGGCTCGGAAGTGGGCGTAGGCGCTGACGTCTTCGGCGTATGCGGATGTGTCGCGTTCCGGGAAGCGGAGGAGTTGGTCGAGGGCTTCGGCTAGTTGGGGGCTGGGGCCGCGGTCTGCGAGTAGGACGACGATTGCCTCCCAGGTGCCGAGGTGCGGATTGGGTTGTGCGAGCAGCTCATCGAGGTAGCGGTCCGGTTCGAGCAGTCGGAGGGCTCGGCGGGCGTAGGCGTGCACGCGGCGGGCCAGCTCGCCGCGGATCGCGTCGATATCGCTCTTGTGGACGTGGCCCTGCAGCTCGGGATCGAGTCGCAGGGACCACATCTCGGTCATCGTGTCCGGTAGCTCGGCATCGGTGAGCAGACCGGGACCGGTGGCCTGCTCGAGGGGAACGGCGGGGAGTGCGAGGCGTTCGGCACGCCATTGGCAGAATTCCCACCAGGCGGTGGGGGTGGCGCTCAGGCTCAAACCGAAGCGCAGTACCTGCTGTCCACCGGTCCAGGTGCGGAATGTCCGGGTGCGGCCCACGGACGCCACGCCACCCGGCTCGACCCGAACCCAGGTGGGTTCGTCCCCGTGAAAGCCGTACGGCTGCAGCAGCGTTCCCGTATCCCGCATCAGGCGGCGCAGCGCCGACTCCGGTTTGACCATAGTTCGCACACTAACGGCGCCCGCCGACAGAACGCCCAAACCGCCCGTCCGCCACGCCCTGCGAAATCACGGACCCGTCCGTACTTCCGTCCGATGCCGCGGCGGCGGGTGAGATGTACTGCTGCCCAGGAGATCCCACTGTGACGAAACACCATCCGCTGCGCTGGATTATCGGCGGTCCCCCATGGAAAGGTGGGGAGATGTTCGGATCCGTTGAGGTGGTGCACCGGTGATATCTGATTCGGAATTGAATCCGGCCGCGGTCGAGATCGGCAGTTTCTTCCCGCAGGCTCCGGATGCGGTGTGGCACGCGCTGACGGAGCCGACTCTGGTCGAGCGGTGGTTGATGCCGTCGATAGGGTTCGTCCCGGCCATCGGAACGCACTTCATCTTCGTGGTGCCCAGCGGCCGGAACGCGACGCAGCCGACCGATGAGATCGCCTGCGAGGTCCTGATGGCCCGGCCCGCTGAGCAATTGACCATCACCTGGGTCGATCTGCGCGCCGAGTATCCGGCGCGCTGGGTGGTGGATTGGACGATCGAGCCCCAGGGCCGTGGCACCCGATTGCTGCTGACCCAAACCGGATTCGATATCGAGAACCGCCGGCAGAAGATGGCCCGCAACGCCATGGAGCGAACCTGGAAGGTCGCCCTGTCGCGCCTGGGTGAGGTGCTCGACCGCTGACGGGCCGAGCCCCGTCAGCTCACCGATGCCCGTTCGGGTGCGGCCTGCTTGCCGACCGTATTGAGGTGGCGCAGCGCCTGCGCGTACGAGTCGAACAGGCTGGTCTCGCAGTAGGGCAGTCCGATTTCCGCGCAGAACTCCTCGACCAGCGGCTGCACCCGCAGCAGGCAGGGCCGCGGCATGGACGGGAAGAGGTGGTGCTCGATCTGGTAGTTCAGGCCGCCGAGAGCGGTATCGGTGAGCCAGCTGCCGCGCACATTGCGCGAGGTGAGCACCTGACGGCGCAGGAAGTCGGTGGCATCGCCCTCGGAGAGCACGGCCATTCCCTTGTGATTGGGCGCGAACGTGCAGCCCATGTACAAGCCGAACAGACCCTGCTGCACGGCGATGAACACCAGCGCCTTACCCGGCGACAGCACCAGGAACACCGTGGTCAGGTATCCGATCGCGTGTGCGGCAAGCAGCGCACCCTCCCAGACCCGGTGCGGGATAGGCCATTTCACGACCGCCCGGACACTCGAGTAGTGCAGGCTGCCGCCCTCGAGCAGCAGCATGGGGAAGAACAGCCAGGCCTGGTAGCGGAAGATGAACCGCCGGAAGCCCTTTCCGGCCGCCGCGCGCTCGCCGGAATGCGCCAGCACGCCCGAAACATCCGGATCAGCGCCTTCGGTATTGGGATGCGCATGATGCCGGTTGTGATTGCTGGTCCACCAGCCGATGCTCAGGCCGATGCCGAGATTGCCGGCGATCACCCCGAACAGATAGTTGGCCCGCCGGGTGGCGAAGATCTGCCGGTGCCCGGCGTCATGGCCGAGGAAGGCGATCTGGGCGAAAACCGCCGCCAGGAACACCGCCGTGACAAGCTGCCACCACGAGTTGCCGAGCGCGATGAACGCCGCCCACCCGCCTGCGAATGCCCCTGCGGTGACGGCGATCTTCCAGCCGTAGTACCGCAGCTTCCGATCCAATAGCCCGGCCTGCCGTACTCGTCGCAACAACACCGCATATTCACTGCCGCGCATCGGTACGGATTCGGACGCCATCGGCAACCCGGTCTCCGCCGTCGACGCAGACCGAAGTTGCGCCATATCTACCACCACGGGCTCTGCACATCCTGCCGTCGCTGTTGTAATTGAGCAGTCGGTGTGCCAGCGTATGCCGCTGCACGCGATATCCGAAGTCGGCACAGAACCGTCGGCCTGCCTCGACTCCAGCATGTCGCATCGGAGCCACCATCGGGTGAACGGATGTGCGGAGCAGCGACACATCTGCGTGACGATTTCGCCCCGGTCAGCACCCGGTGGTCCGGAAGACCGGCCAGCCGACCTCGGTGCGCCAGCGCGCGGTGTCGGCGGTATCGCGCTGGCCGACCAGGTAGTACTCGCGCAGCGGACCGTCGACGGCGAGCGCATGGCGCGAGACGAATTCGGCGAGCGCCCCGTAGGCGCGATCGACCTCGGCCGGGGATCCGGCATGTTCGATGACGGCCATTTCCACTGCCGGGATTTCCAGCGCGACGACCCGGCCGATCGGGCGCACCTCGCCGGTGCACGGCAGGAAGATCGTGGCCTGGCCGAGGTGCTCGGTGAAAATGCTGTCGCCGAAGATGCCGCCCGGCGGGCCGTCGCTATGGAGTTGCTGCGCATTGAGGGTGGCGGTCAACTCACCCAGTGCCCCCTGCGACCAGGCCGCCCCGCTCGCGGCATCGACGATATCGGTGATCGCGGCCGCAGGCGTCGCGGGCAGGCTGCGCAGTTCTATCCGCGGTTCCTCCTGAGATGCGCCGGGGGAGAGCAGGTTTCGCAGCGACGACACCGCGCGCTGGGTGCGGCCGAGTTCATCCTCGAGCCGGGTCAGGTGCGCGGAGATACGCTCATTGCGGGTCAGCAGATCCGGTGCGGACAGCACGGCGTGAATCTGCTCGAGGGGCATATCCAGATCGCGGAAGCGCCGGATCACCTGCGCGATGGGAATCTGATCGGCGGTGTACTGGCGATATGCGGTATGCGGGTCCACTCCGGCCGGTTCGAGCAACCCGATCCGGTGGTAGTGGCGCAGCGTCTTGACGGTCATGTGGGTGGCGCGCGAGAAGTCACCGATCGACAGATACGACAGCATGCCGTCCATTCTGGATGCTCCCCTTGGGGGAGGGTCTCGCCGCCCGCGGCGCTTGACAGCGGAGAGCGCAGGAGTCGGACCCGAAACGCGCAGCGTTCGATCCGCTTAGCAAGCGGTCCCGCGAACCGTCGCGGATCACTCTCCACACTGGGATACGAGGATTCGAACCTCGATTCACGCAGTCAAAGTGCGTTGGCCTGGTCAGTCCTCCACGCGCAGGGCCTGGCGAATGGTCAGGCGGCCCTGGGTCTGCATGAGGGAGCGGCGGTAGAGCTTCTCGGCGATGGATACCGTGCCGTAGGTCGCGGCCGCTGTCAGCAGGAGCGCGATAATGGGCTCCCACCAGGAGGCCGTGCCGTCGGCGAGGCGGCTGGGCATGGCGACGACGGACACGAGCGGAATGTAGGACGCGATCACCCGTGCGGGGCCGGAGAGGAAGATCCCGGCGAACAGCACGATCATGATCACCATCGACAGTGGGGTAGAGGTGGATTGGAGGTCCTCGCTGCGGGTGGCCAGTGCGCCCGCCACGGCCCACAGGCTGGCCAGCGCGAGGAAGCTCACCACGAAGAACACGATGAACCAGCCGGCGGCTCCGGCGATCGGCGCGAGCTGATCACCCTTGCCGGTGGCGACCAGGCCGATCAGGCCCGCACCGACGAACAGGGCGAGCTGGCCGAAAGCCATGGTGGTATTGCCGACCACCTTGCCGATCAGCAACTGCCGCAGGGGAATCGCGCTGGCGAGGATCTCGACAATGCGATTCTGCTTCTCCTCCACCACGCTCTGGGCGATGGCGATGCCGAACAGCACCGACGCCAGGTAGAACAGCAGGGCGAAGACGATGGCCGCCAGTTTCGCGAGCCCGGGATCCACGGTCGCCTTGTCGAGCAGAACGTAGTTCACCGCGCTGCCGTGGCCGAGTTGCTCCAGTGAGGTGCCCGCGGCAGCGGCATTGTGCTGCAGCGTGATCTGCTGGACGGCGGCGCTGAGATAGGTCGAGGCGTCGTCGTTCTTCGCCGCCTTGCCGATCAGCTGCCAGCCCGAG
The DNA here is from genome assembly GCF_035958815.1 of Nocardia sp. NBC_01327. Lineage (NCBI taxonomy): Bacteria > Bacillati > Actinomycetota > Actinomycetes > Mycobacteriales > Nocardiaceae > Nocardia > Nocardia sp. NBC_01327. The sequence goes on from NZ_CP108383.1 coordinate 5,086,535, forward strand.
TCCGCGGGCAGCAGGCCGACATCGACGGTACCGTCGCGAACCTGCTGGTCGAGGGTGGCGGCATCGGTCACCTCGTGCGTGGTGAAATCGATCTTCTTATCGGCACTGTGCGCCAGGCTGTTCGCGGTGGTGACGATCTGAGCGGTATCGCTGCCGACGATCGCGACGGCGACATTCATGGTGCGACCGCTGATGATTCCGCTGATCGTCAGTGAGGCGACGATGGCGACAATCGTCACGATCGTGGAGATGAGGAAGCCGCGGTCGCGGAGTTTGACCGCGATCTCCCGCTGCGCGACGATGCGCCATACTCCGGCGGGGGCGGATTCGGCTGTGCGCTCGGCCGATTCGGATGCTGCAGGACTCATGCCGTCACCTCTCGGTAGATCTCCGACACTGTCGGCCGCACCTCGGCCAGCTCCCGTACCGAACCGCGCGTGAGCGCGGCGGTGAGCAGATCGTCGGTACTGGCGTCGGTGAGTTCCAGAAGTACGCCCGCGCTGTTGTTCTCGAGCACATGGATTCCGGCGAAATCGTCGAGCCAGCCGCTGTCACCGCCGACGACCAGTCGATACCGCGCCGGACCCGAATTGCGCAGCTGCGCGGCCGGTCCCTGTGCGACCACATGACCCTTCGCGAGAATGACCAGGTGATCGCACAGGCGCTCGACAAGATCGAGTTGATGCGAGGAGAACAGCACCGGGACGCCTTGCGCGGCATATTCGCCCAGCAGTTCGGCCATGGCATCGACGGCGACGGGGTCCAGGCCGGAGAACGGCTCATCGAGAATGAGCGCCGCGGGCTGGGTGATGACGGCGGCCGCGATCTGCACTCGCTGCTGATTGCCCAGCGATAGTGACTCGAGCTTGTCTTTCGCGCGGTCGCCGAGCTGGAATCGCTCCAGCAATTGCAGCGCATGCTTTTTGGCATCGACTGCCGCCAGTCCGCGCAAGCGGGCCAGATAGACGAGTTGGTCGAGCACAGGCTGTTTCGGATACAGGCCGCGCTCCTCCGGCATATAGCCGAAAGACCGCCGATCCGCCGCGGTCACCGCCCGGCCCTGCCAGTTCACGGTGCCGCCGTGGGTTGCCAAGACGCCCATGATCATTCGCATGGTGGTGGTCTTGCCCGCGCCATTGCCGCCCACGAATCCGGTGAGCGCACCGGGCTGCACGGTGAAGGACACATCGTCGACGGCGACATTGTCGCCGAATCGGCGCACCAAATGCGCGACTTCCAGCATGAATTCTCCCCATACGGTTCGAGCGGCCGACTCGAGCCGGCCGGTTCTCATCTACTGCTAGCGGCGCCCGGTACCCGGTTCGTCGGCGACCAGGTGCAGTCGTCGATCCATATCGGAGACGAAAACCCGCTCCGGGTCGACGGAATCGCGGATGCGCCGCCATTCTTCCAGTCGCGGATACATTGCCCGCACCATCTCCGGTGAGGTGCGCGAGTCCTTGGCGAAGTACAGCCTGCCCCCGGCCGCCAGCACCCGCTCATCCAATTCCGTGCAGAACTCGTGCAGTCCCGGAGCGATCGGAAAGTCCAGGCTGAGCATGAATCCTGGATGCGGCCACGACAGCGGTGCGCGATTGCCCGGGCCCATACGCTTGAACACATTCAGGAACGAGGGATGCCCCGAGCGCGCTATCGCACGTACCGCATCGGCCAATTGGTCCTCGGCCCCGAACGGCATCGACAGCTGGTACTGCAGGAAACCGCGCTTGCCGTAGGCGCGATTCCATTCTCCGAGCAGATCGAGCGGGTGATAGAACTGCGTCAGATTCTGGATTCGCCCGCGTGCATGTTTCGGCAGCGCGTGATGGGCGGCCTCGGCGAGAATGCGGGCCGTGAACCTGTTGACCAACCCGCTCGGGAAGATATCGGGCACGGTGAACAGTTGCGGCGCATCGAACTTCAGCGGATCGGCGCGCAATTCGACGGGCAACTGCTCCAGTGTGGCGAGCGATCCCCGGCTGAACCCGGCCCGCCCCAGCTTCGACCCCGTGCTGATGGTGTCGGGCACCGACATCGAGTATTCGTAACCCTCGTCCGAACCGCCCGTGAGCAGTTCCATGGTCTCTTCGAGTGATTCGGTCCGGTCATTGTCGACAATGAAATACGCGGTCTCGGTGTGCTTCATCCGCACTCGCGCCCGCACGACGATCCCCGTCAACCCCATCCCCCCGATGGTCGCCCAGAACAGCTCCGCCCCCGCGCCTTCCGGTTCGAGCCTGCGCACCGAGCCGTCCGCGGTCAGCAGCTCCATCGACACCACATGGTTGCCGAAACTCCCCTGCGAATGATGGTTCTTCCCATGGATATCGCAGGCAATGGCCCCACCCACCGTCACCTGCCGAGTCCCCGGCAACACCGGCACCCACAACCCGTGCGGCAAAACCGCCCGCATCAATTTGTCGAGGCTGACCCCCGCATCCACATCGACCACACCACTATCCCGATCCACACTGTGAATCCGACTGAGAGCAGTCATATCAACAACCAGCCCACCCCCGTTCTGCGCCGGATCCCCATAACTCCGCCCCAGCCCCCGAGCAATAACCCCCCGAGGCCCCACCTCCCGCACCGCCCGCGCCACCTCATCGACATCCGCCGGCGAAAGCACATCCGCCACAGTGGAAGCCGTCCGACTCCACCCACTCAAAGCCCGCCGATCGATCACCGTTCCCCCTAAAGTGATAGTCACCCGGCCACGGTAACCCCGCTTCCCCGACCTCGTCCGCCCCCGCCCCCAACCAGGGGTGCTCCGCGAGCATCGTGCTCTGCCCATCCGGTGGGGGCCTGGCGGTCATCGCCTGAGTCGAGGGAAATCCACATTGGCATCACATGTCGCGTACTCCGATGACCGAGACGCACGTTCACAGACAGACGCAGACTCAGTTCCTTTGTGTGAAAATCTGAGCGTCACGTACGAATCATGTTGACATATGGGGGAATTGAATGGCATTCGCTGAAGCTACCGCGCGTCAGCTCGTTGAGCGGATCGGCGGTGGGGTGCGACAGCGGCTCGACGCTGTCGGCCGGCTCATCTCCCACAAGATCGGACTCATGCTGGCGGGGAACCCGCAAGCGCTCGGGGAGGCGCTCGGTGACGAGAACCTCTCTGCCGCACCCGATCCTGTCGTGAGAAACAACTGACGCTGGACCTCGGTCTGACATCTGCCCAGTGGAGGCGCCCTCCGGTCGTCACCGTGATCCGGCCTGAACCGGCTCCGGCCCGCTAGTGACCGGTATCGCAGACAGGGGCATCGGCGCCGAAATGCGGCACGCGCAGGGGTGAAGTATCGTCCTCGGTGTCGGCGGCAATTATGTCGGCATGGCTCGAATAGTCATGCGTGCCAGCGTGATTGGAACTCCGAGGATCGCGCTGTCCCGGAAAGACTCGTCCCGCAAGGAGACAGATGATCACCGTTCCTGCGTTCTTCGAACGATCCGGCGAGGAGTTCCGGCCGCTACCACTCGCCCGCAGCCTCTGGTCAGATCAAGCTCTGCTGGGCCCTGCGGTGTGCGGGCTGCTCGCACACGAACTCGAGCGTCAGTGTCTGCCGGAGGGCTTCAGCCCGGCGCGGTTCTTCGTCGAACTACACCGCCCCGTGCCCGCGGTCCCACTCTCGGTGCGCACCAGCACCTCTCGCAACCAGCGGCGACTGTGTGCCGCCAGCGCGGAACTCATGGCAGGGGACAAGCCCGTCGCGCGAGCCACTCTCGCGTTCCTACGGAAGTCGGGGCCACCACCGGGTGAGATGTGGACCAGCACTCGTAAACCGCCAGTCCCTCCGGACGACTTTCCCGACGACCAACAGCTCTACGCAAGTGACGAGTTCGGCGGCTGGTCGACCGAACTGAGCGACCACATGAACTCATCGCGTAAAAGGACGTGGATGCCGCGGGTGGGCGAGCTTGTCGCCCGCGAGAAACTGAGTGCCTTCGTAGCCGCGGCGATTCTCGGTGACCAGGCGAATCTTGTGTGCCACTGGGGGACGGAGGGGGTGGGCTACATCAACATTGATCTGTCAATGACGTTCGCCCGACTACCTGAATCCGTTCCGATGGGGATGGGGATCGAGGTGGACAGTCAATTCGCCGCAGAGGGCATCTCCTCCGGAACCGCGATCGTCTACGACCATGACGGTCCGATCGCCACCGCGACGGTCAGTGCTCTCGCCAATCCGCTCCGGCAGGTCGATCTGGCATCCCTCGGCAAGGAATCGGTCGCCGAGGCCTCCTGAGCTCGATCTCACCCCTGGGTGTCGTGGCGGTTCGAGTCGCTGGTCCGCCACAGCGACGGCGAAGTCCTGCCGACACGTAATGCGCGCTCAACGTGGCCACGGTCGGCGATTCACGACATCCGCGTCGGCCCCCGCGGCGATGTCGGCCGTCGTGTGTGGATCTCCTCGGGGCTCACGATGATCAAGTCGAGTTGCCTGAGCAATGACTGTGGAACCTGTCCGCCCTCGAAATGGTCGAATCCGGGCACGATCACCGCCTGCGCGTCGAGGCGGGTGGCCTGAGCGGACGTCAGCTCGCCGAGCTTGCGGGCTGGCATCCGTCCAAGGTCTCGAAGATCGAGTACGGCAAGCAGGCACCGACCGAGGACGACATTCGGACCTGGTGCACGCTCACGAACGCCGAAACCCACACAGCCGATCTCGTTGCGAGTCTCCGTAATATCGATGCGGCATACCTCGAATGGCGGCGCTCGCTCGGAGCCGGCATCCGCCGGGCGCAGCAGAAGGTCTACGACATCGAGTCGGCCACTACGCTCATTCGCGGCTACGATCCTGCTCTGATACCCGGTCTGCTCCACACTCCGGAGTACGCGGAAGCGATATTCCGGCAAGTCGCGGACTTCAATGAAACTCCGAATGATGCCGAGGAAGCGGTCGCGGCACGGATGGACCGACAGCAGCGATATCTGTATCGAGGCAACCGGCGCGTCCACTACCTCATCGGTGAGCAAGCCCTCTATACGACGGTGGGCGATGACGACGTCATGTTCGGGCAGCTCGACCGGCTCCTGACTGCGATGTCACTTCCTCGAGTGCTCCTGGGCATCATTCCGTTGATGGCCCAATACCTGGTGTCCGCAACGAATTTCATCATCTACGACAATCGCCTGGCGGTCGTCGAAGGCGTGACCGCAGCACTGACCATCACGCAACCGCGTGAAGTAGTGGCATACGGGCGTGCCTTCGAGATGCTCGCCGACCAGTCGGTAACGGGAGACGCGGCGCGAAAGCTGGTCACCAAGGCGTTGGAGGCTCGACGAGAGTCCGCGTTTCGGCCCCGTCGCTAGTGACTGTCAGCAGATCGGGTGAGGGTGATGAGGGGGATTTCCCATGGGACTTGGGATTGGAATTGGGTGATGGAGTCGGCGACGGCGGGGGAGGAGTCGACGATGTCGTGCCAGATTTGGGGGCGGGTTTCGGCGGTGGCGACTGTTGCTGAGACTGGCCAGGATTCGGTGCCGACCTCGATGGTGGCGGTGGGGGTGGCGATCAGGTTGAAGTACCAGCCGGGGCGGTGGGGGCGGCCACCGTTCGCGGCGAAGATGACCACGTCGTCGCCGCGACGGATGTAGGCCAGGGGCCAGGTGCGGGGTTCGCCGGTGCGCGCGCCGATCGTGGTGAGAAGCAGGAGGTTACGGTCGGTGAACTGTGCGACCTGTCCGCCGTTGGCGCGGAATTCGTCGATGATGCCTTGGTGAAGCTGCTGGCGTGCTACATCGGTCATGCGCCTACCAACTGATCCGGGCCGCAGGATATGCCGGAGCTGCCACATCATTCGAGGAGAATCATGGAATTGCTGAGCCCTGTACCCACCATCAAGGGGCCGGACACGCTCTTCACCGGCGACGTGTGGATCGACACCATCTACCGCGGTGAAGACCCGTCCCGTACCCGGTTGAACTCGGTGCGCTTCAGCCCCTGCGCCCGCACCGCCTGGCACACCCACGCTGTCGGCCAGACCCTGCACGTCACCGAGGGCATCGGGGTGGTCGCGACCCGCGACGGCCGCGTGATCGTCATGCGACCCGGTGACACCGTATGGACGCCGCCCGGTGAGGAGCATTGGCACGGTGCGACCGCGGAACACTTCATGACCCATCTCGCGCTGTGGGAGGGCGACGATGTGACCTGGGGCGTGCATGTCACCGATAAGGAGTACGCGGACGCCCAGCCGACTACCAACGGCGAATCCCACTGACTGTCAGCACAATACGGCCGGCGAACGCGGGAACAGTGGGAGTTCGCTGACGCGTTCGGCCGTGCCCGACGACTCACCTGGGCGCGAGGCCGTCCATCAGAACCGTGATGAAGGTATCGGTCAGGCCCGGATTTGTGGCTGCCGACCGGGCGATGGCGAACGCGGCCTCCCCGATCATCGTGGTGATCGTGCCGAGGGCGAAGTCCGTACGGACTGTGCCTGCCCGCTGCGCGCCATCGATCATCGCTCCGACGATCCGCACCAACTCACCGCGCAACTCGGTGGTCGTAGGTAGTTCGACACCGGCCAACCCGGCGCTGACGCTGTGGTGTGCGGCCTGAAACGTCATCAGCTCGGTGAGGAACGTTCGTAACGCCTGATCTGGATTGCTGTGTGCCAGTAGCTCTTTGCCGCGTCCGACCACCGGTTCGAGTAGGTCGGATACCGCCGCGTCCAGGAGTGCGTCTTTACCGCCGAAGGCGCGCACCACTGTTCCCGCACCCATGCCTGCTTTCGCGGCGATGGCATCGACGGTGAGCGTGGATCCCGGCTCGGCGAGTAATGCGGTCGCCGCCTCGAGTGCCCGCTGCCTATTGCGTTCGGCATCCGCGCGCCGGCCACGCACACCAGGGGTTGACATCTGGAACCTCGATTCCACATAATAATTGGAACATGAACTCCACTTAGCTTAGACGCACGTTAGGACACCTCGTCATGAACACACGGATTCTGATCGTCGGCGCGAGCATCGCCGGGCTGACGGCGGCGCACTGGCTGAACCGATACGGCTTCGAGGTCACCGTGGCCGAGCGCGCACCGCAGTTGCGCGCCGGTGGCAACGGCGTCGACATCCGCCACGACGCGGTGCAGGTGGTCGAGCGGATGGGCATCATGCCGCAGGTCCGAGCGATGGCCGCCGATGTGCTGGGCATGAAGTTCGTGAATGCGGACGACCGCGCGGTAGCCCGTATCGGCATCGACGAGCCCGAGTCGGTCGAGATCATGCGCGGCGATCTGGTCGCCCTGCTGCACGAGGCCGCCGACGTCGAATACCTCTTCGGCCACTCGATCCGCGAGCTGATGCAGGACGGGGACGGCGTGGTGGCGGGCTTCGATACCGGGCTCAGTCGCCGGTTCGACCTCGTCCTCGGAGCCGACGGCCTGCACTCCTCGGTGCGCAGGCTGGCATTCGGCCCGGAGGAACGGTTCATCCGGCACCAGGATCACTACTTCGCGTTCGCCGACGCCGGCGCGGATCTCGGGGAGAACCGCTGGGTGACGATGTACAACCAGCCGGGGAAGATGGCCGGGATCTACCGTTCGGGAAACCATGCGCAAGCCAAGGCATACTTCATATTCCGGTCCGGGCGACTCGCCTACGACCATCGCGATATCACCGAGCACAAGCGGCTGGTGACCGAGATTTTCGGCGGCGACCCCTCCTGGCAGATTCCGGCCCTGCTCGACGCCGCCACGAATGATCCGGAGTTCTATTTCGACTCGCTGAGTCAAGTGCACATGGATTCGTGGTCTTCGGGCCGGGTGGCGCTGCTGGGCGATGCAGCCTGGTGCGCCTCACCGGTATCCGGCGCGGGTGCGGAACTGGCCGTGGTGGGCGCCTATCGGCTCGCACACGAACTTGCTTCTGCCGCAGGCGATCACGAACTCGCCTTTGCCCGCTACCGGGCGGGTTTTCGCGCGACAGTCGATAAGAAGCAGCAGATCTGCGTCAATATTCGCCTGATGGTGCCCAAGACCACCGTGGGCCGACAGGTCCGCAATACCCTCGCGCAGCTGATGTGACGGAAACCGTTCGGCGACAGCCGTTCAGGGCACGAGGACGATGCGCTGCCCGGGGGCGGTGGGGGTCTTCCAGGCCTGCTCGACCTGATCCAGCGGCATCGGGAGCGGATCCACCGCCAGGGCACCTGAGGCGATTTCCGTTACGAGGGACGGTAATTCGGCGAGGATGCCCGCCGTGGTCACCGAACCCTGGCCGCTGCCCATGATATTCAGATTTCCCGCGCGGAGCAGGAATGACGGAAGCGTGATGTCGGCGCCAGCCATCGAGCCGATCTGTATCCAGGCCAATGCTTTCGAGCGGTCGGTGCGGGCGGTCAGCAGTGCGGGCATGGCCAGCTCTGTGGGGTGACCCCACAGGTAGTCGATGACGACGTCGACATCTGCGGCCGCCCGGGCGAGACGGTCGGTGATATCGGTGTCGCTGCCATCCAGGCTCACCACCTCGTCGGCGCCGAGGCTCTTCACCAGTTCCAGTCGCTCCGCATCGCGGCCGGCACCGATCACCCTGGCGGCGCCGAGATGTTTGGCAATCTGGACCGCGAGCTGTCCGGCATTGCCGGTCGCGCCCATGACCAGCACGGATCCGCCGGGCTGGAACGCGACGCGGCGGCGCAGCGCCACCCAGGACGACATGGCGGGGTTCATGGCGGCGGCAACGGCAATCGGATCGGTGCCGGTGGGCAGGGTGATGGCGCGACGACGGTCGACAACGGCCTGCTCGGCCATAGTCCCCAGCGCGGTGTCTAGGGCGACGAAATAGAGCAGTTCGCCCTCGGCCGTACGACCCACCGCGTCCACGCCCGGAATCATCGGCAGGGTGCCGTCGGAGCTGTAGTGGCTGCCGTCGGCCGCTGAGCGGACTCGCGGATGCAGTCCTGCCGCAACAATATTCACGAGGATGTCGTGCTCGCCGGAGGTGGTGGGCGTCGGGAAGGTATCGAAGGTGGGCGGGCTGTCGAATGAACGGACGACTGCGGCATGCATGAGGTCTCCTGATCCTGTGCCGACGGGATGTCGGCGGGCGGTGTCGCCGCCGAATTGGTTCGCGGCACGTACTAATTTCCCTCAGATTAGTTTGTGTCGCGTACTAGGTCAAGTAGGCTCGGGGCATGACCACTGATCCCGTCTCGACCGTGTTCACCGACAACAAGCCCCTGAACACGGTGGACGCCCTGGTCCAGCTGTCTTTTCTCATCCAGCGCGTGCTCGGTGCGGTCGGCGCCGAGCACGATCTGTCGATCATTCAGATCAGGCTGCTCGGCGTCCTGCGCGACCGGCAGCCCGGCATGCTCGAACTCGGCACCCACCTCGGCCTGGACAAATCCTCGATGACCGGCCTGGTCGGTCGCGCCGAGAAGCGCGGCCTGGTCCAGCGCTCACCGTCCCCGCGTGACGGCCGCGCGGTCCTGGTCTCCCTCACCCCGGCGGGCAGCGCGCTCGCCGAGCAGTGCGCCACGGAGATCGGCCGCCGAATCATCGGTCTCACCGATGGGCTCAGCACTCCTGAATTGGTCGAACTCACCCGGCTCAGCGATGCCGTCGTGCGCGCGGCCGGAAGCCCCGCGGCGAACGACTAAGTCACACAGCGACTCCCGAGTCCGGCACTCCTGCGTAGTCGGGCAGTTCGACACCGTTGATCGCGCGATCGATCAGTTCGGGGTCCCACTCGGGCTCGGCGTCCGGATCGGCGTCCGGGTCGGGGACGGCGAGGCTTCGAACGTGCAACCGGCCGATCTCCTGATTGGCCTCGACGAACGAGCGCATCCGCTTCTCGTAGCCGGCGAACCCGGCCTCCGGGTCCCACCCGGACGCGGCCAGCTCTCCGGCCAGCAGGTAGGCGCCGACCAGCGCCAGCCCGGTGCCTTGACCGGACATCGGCGACGGGCTGAACGCCGCGTCCCCGAGCAGCACCACGCGCCCATTCGACCAGCGGTCCATCACCACCTGGGCGACCTGGTCGAGATAGAAGTCGGGGGTGTCGTCCAGGTGCGCGAGGATCTGCGGGGTCAACCAGCCCATATCGGCCGTCCGCTCACGCAGCAGACGTTTCTGGGCCTCGATATCGCGGTAGTCGACCTCGAAATCCCCGGAGGAGAAGGAGAGCATGGCCATCGCCCGGGTGGCGTCCCGCAGCGGCCGCAGCCCCGCCGAGCGACCGGACTCCTGGAAGTCGATCAGCCAGCGGTCCAGCCCGAATTCGTTTGGCACACTGTAGAAAGCAAGCACGAGACCGAGATGGCGGATGAACCGCTCCCGCGGCCCGAAGACCATCTCGCGCAGCGCGGAGTGCAGCCCGTCCGCCCCGACCACCAGATCGAAGCGGCGCCGGTCGCCGCCGGCGAAGGTCACATCGACCCCGTCCGCGTCCTGGGTGAGCTCGGAGATCCGGTCGCCGAAGAGGTACTCGACGCCATCACAGGTGTCGTCGTACAGCACCTGGGACAGGTCCCCGCGCAGGATTTCGATCTCCGAGATGTACCCGTCGCCGCCATCGTCGTCCGCACGATAGGTCTCAAGCACCTTCCCATCCACGTCCACCGTGTACGCGCCCGCAGTCTCGGTCCGGGCCGCGCGCACCGCCGCGTCCAACCCCATCCGCCGAATGACCTCCTTGGTCACCCCGCGCGCATCCACCGCCTGCCCACCGGGACGCAACTCGGGAGCCCGCTCCACCACGGTCACCTCGGCGCCTCGCCGGCGCAGCCAGTGGGCCAACGCGGGCCCCGCAATGCTCGCTCCTGCCACCAACACCTTGGTACCGCTCACTGCGCCTTCTCCTCACCCGTCCGGACCACATCCGGATCGTTTGCCCTGTCCCACCGCGATCGGTGTATTCAGAGGTGTGGACGACCGATCCACTCAAAACTAATCGGTGCAGCCAAGATCATTTCCACCTGTTTGTGAACACCCTGCGCCCGCAGACATGTTCAGATGGCAGCGGCCACATATTTCCGCGTGGCTTTACACGCCGGTCCGGCCGTCGATCCGTTCCCGGATGATGCCGATGCGGGTCTCGCGTTCTCCGGCAAGTTCGTGTGCTTCGGTCCGTTGCGTCGACTCCATTTGTTCATGATGCCGGGATCCGCTGTCGGAAGGTTCTCGCCCGGTTGATCTTCGGACATGCCGTGTAGTCGCATGATGGAATTGAGGCGGGTTCCGGCTGTTCGGTGGCGAGTGTGCAACGACAGGGAGTGGCAGATGGTGACGATTATCGGTGGCGGGATTGCGGGGTCGGCGCTGGCGGGAGCGCTTGCGCGGCAGGGGAAGTCGGTGCGGCTGTATGAGCAGCGGTTCTCCGGCTCCGGGGCGGGCGCGTTTTTGTTCATCGATGATCGTGGGCATCGTGCGTTGGCGAGTCTCGGAGTGGATGGTGCCGCCGTTGAAGCCGGTTCATATCCGGTGACCGGAGGCCTTGCCTATGCGAACAGTCTCGGGCGGCGGGGTGCGACGAACGGTCGAGGGCATCGATTTTGGATGCGCCGCAATCTGATGGCGATTCTGGAGGACTTCGTCGTCACGTCCGGTGCGGAGGTGAACTACGGCAATCCGATCACCGAAATCGCTTTCACGCAGGACGGATGCACCGTTGTCCAAGGTGATTCTCGTACTGCCGCAGACCATCTCATTGTGGGAGCCGACGGCATCGATTCGATTGTGCGAGCGGGCCTCGAACCTGATCGGCGTCCGGAGTACGCCGGCGATGTGGTGCTGTACGGCATGACGAACGAGCCCGTCACATTGCCGACCGATCCCGCGACCCTGCACTTCTACGCGGAAATCGCGTCCGATGGCACCTCCTCGAGCACCCTCGGGCACATCTGGCGGCCGGGTGACAGCGCGGCGCTGTGGTTCGTGCGAATGGCCCGAGCCCCACTGTCTTCCGGCGACAACCTTGGTGTGCGGCCGATCGCCGAATGGGCCGGGGCGATTCGGGCTGCGACACCGTCGAACAGGGTGTTGATCGACGTTTTCCTGGCGACCACCGAGGAGGTGCACGTGAGCAATGCACGCAATGTTCCTTTGGCCGCGGCTTCCGCGCCGTCCGAGCATGCGCTGCTGGTCGGGGATGCCGATCACGCCATCACTCCGGCTGCCGGCGTCGGCGCCCGAGACGCCCTCGAAGACGTGCACGCGGTCTACGATGCGGTGGTGGCGGGTACCTCGCCCGCAGCTGCCATGACAGAGCGCCGCCGGCAGATCATCGCGGACCGGGAACTCGTCCGCCGCCGCAGCGCCCGATAGCCCCTTTCAGGAGGTTGCTATGTGTCGCCTGTTCGGAATGTCGGCCGCACCGCAGCGGGTGCGCGCCACCTTCTGGTTGCTGAACGCGCCCGACAGCCTCGTGCAGCAGAGTCATCGCGAGCCCGACGGGGTCGGTCTCGGCACCTTCTCCGCCGATGGTGCACCGCTGGTGGAGAAGCAGCCGATCGCGGCGTATCAGGACATGCAGTTCGCACACGAGGCCAGAGAGCGCGAGTCGGCGACTTTCATTGCGCACGTGCGGTTCGCGTCCACCGGCGGTCTGGAAACCCGCAATACGCATCCGTTCGAACAGCATGGTCGGCTCTTCGCGCACAACGGGGTGCTGCAGGGTTTGGACGAACTGGACGCCGAACTGGGGGAGTACCGCAGCCTGGTCCAGGGCGATACGGATTCGGAGCGGTTCTTCGCCCTGATCACTCAGCGCACCGATAAGCGCGGTGGTGATGTGACGGCGGGCATCGCCGATGCGGTGCACTGGATCGCCGATCGGCTTCCCGTCTACGCACTCAACCTGATTCTGACCACGGCCACCGACATGTGGGCGCTGCGCTACCCCGACACGCACGATCTCTTCGTCCTGGAACGCCCGGCGGGCGGTGAGCGTCTCGACCATGTCGGTCACGCCGGAATCCGTTCGCACAGTGGGCAACTCGCGGACTATCCCGCCGTTGTCGTCGCCACCGAACGCATGGACGGTGACCCCGGGTGGCGGCCGATGGTGTCCGGTGAACTACTGCACGTCGATGGCTCGCTCGGCGTGCACTCCACCATCATCATGAATTCCCCACCGCGCCATCTGCTCTCGCTCGCAGATCTCGATCCCACCGCAGCTGCATCGCAAGCGGCGATATGACCTGCGCGTCATACCACCTCGGACCCGCTGGTGAGGCCAACCCGGCCCTCTGAGGTGGCAGGCGCGGACCGGTAGTCCTCGATTGTCATGGAGTTGTACAGGCGTGCGGTTTTGGAGACGAGTCGGATGAAAGCCCGACTGGGTCCCGCCGGAAGCGCGGAGATCATGCGCGTGCCCTGGACCAGCCCCGACACGCCCAATCGCGAAGCGGGGACAAGCGTTTTCGCCGCACTCAATGCAGCTGCCTGGCTGCCACGCACGTGCTCCGCCATCGCACGCTCGTAGGCGGGGAAAGCGCGCTCGTGGTCACCACTCGCCCGCGCCAGCTCCCCGGCGAGAATGTACGCGCCGACAACAGCCAGGGTGGTGCTGCCGCCGACAGCCGGTCCCGGGCTGTAACCCGCATCCCCGACGAGCGTCACCCTGCCCCGCGACCAGGTGTCCATATGGATCTGGGTGATCGAGTCGAAGTAGAACGCCGAGGTGCGGTCGAGCTCATCCAGGCAGCGGTCCACGTCGGCATGAAAGCCGCCGAATGCCTTGCCTAGCAACTCTTTCTGTCGATCCACGTCGCGGTGGCCGAGGTCGAGTTCACGCTCGGTTCGGTACAGGAACAGTGCCCGCGCATCGCCCAGGTGCCGTGCGCCGTATATACCGACGGTGCGGCCGACGCCGACGTGGATGCGGAGCTCGCCGTCGAGGCCGAAGGTGTTGGGCAGTGTCAGTACCCCCAGGTAGGCGTCGATGAAGGAGCTGAAGCGGGACTCTTCACCGAAGGCTAGGCGGCGCACATTGGAGTGCAATCCGTCCGCGCCGACGATGAGGTCGAAGTGGCGCGGCACTGACTTCTCGAACCGCACCTCGCCGTCGGGCGAGATCGCTGTGATCGAGTCGCCGAAGAGATATTCGACGTCGTCGCAGGTGGCGTCGTAGTAGATCTCGCTCAGATCGTCGCGCATGATCTCGAAGTGCCGTTCCGAGGTGGCGCCGAAGATCTTCGAGAGGTCCACCCCGACAGCTCGCCGTGCGCCCTCCCTGCGGAGAGTCATCCGCTGTGTCCCGGTGGCCCATTCCTCGACGCGCGGGAGCACGCCCATCTGCTCCGAGATGTCCACCGCGGGCTGGAACAGGTCCACCGCATGGCCGCCGGTTTTCCGCGGAACCGCCGCCCGCTCGACGACGGTCACCGTGAAGCCGTGCCTGGTCAGCCAGTACGCCAGCACCGGACCGGCGACGCTGGCGCCGGAGATGAGAATTCGCATGAGCCTGCTCCTTGGAACGTCCGAGCGTGTTCTTTGACACGTTGTAAGAGTTCTCTATCTCTTACAACGTGTCAAGGTTATGTCCGAACGCCTAACATTCTCGGAATGGTCGACTCGCACGACACCGCCGCGCCGCCGCGCCGCCCTCGATCCGATGCCCGGCGCAGTATCGACGCCATCCTCAATGCGGCCCGGGTGGTGCTCGGTGAGCGAATCGACGCGAGCATGGAGGACGTCGCCGCGGCGGCCGGTGTCACGCGCCAGACCGTCTACGCGCACTTCTCTTCACGCGACGCGCTGGTTGCCGCCTTGGTCGCGGCCGCAGCCGCCGAATACGACGCCCTGCTCGACGACGCGGGCCTCGACACCGCCCCGCCCGCCGAAGCGCTGGCCCAATTCCTTAGCGCCGGTTGGCGTTTCCTCGGTCGCTACCCCATGCTGCTGAACGCCACAGCGGCCGCGATCCCGCGGCCGGAAAGCGACCCCCACGACTTCGGGCCCCCACGGCTCGAACGGCTCATCGAGCGCGGCCAGCGCGCAGGGGATTTCGACCCGTCGCTCCCCGCGGCGTGGCTCGCCGCTGTCATCTTCGGACTCCAGCACACCGCCGTGGCGCAGGTCGCGGCCGAGCGCCTCACCACCGACGAGGCGGAGGCATTGTGCCTGGAAACTGCATTGCGCCTCTGCGGCGGAACCGCGCGGCACTGAATTCCGAGTTGGTCGCCTACCGGGCGTGACGAATTCAGCTGCAGCAGTTGGGATCCAGCACCAGGCAGAGCGCTGAGAGCGACTCTCTCCGGGCCCGGTGATAGATATTCATGCCCTGGCGCTCGGACTCGATCAGGCCGGCCTTCTTCAGCTGCCCGAGATGGTGGCTGACCGTCGACTCGGCCAGTCGCACCGCCACCGCGAGGTCCCCGGTGTTCTCCTCGCCCGCCGGACTGGTCAACAGCAGCGACATGAGCTTGACCCGCACCGGATCGGCAATTGCCTTGAGGCGCAACGCCACTGCCAGTGCGGCATCGTCGTCGATCGGCCCGGCGGCCACGGGTGAGCAGCAGACCGGGGCGGACATATCGATGATCGGCAGCGCCTTGGGCATGAAACCCACCTTACCGACTGTCTTGACATATGTCGAAGAGGTGCCTGACACTGAATCCGCCAGTGATTCGACATATGTCTCACAAGTGGAGGTTCTGATGTCTCGTGTTCAGCTCGCCCTCAATGTCGACGATCTCGACCGTGCGGTCGCGTTCTATTCGACCCTGTTCAACACCGCACCCGCCAAGCGCAAGCCTGGATACGCCAATTTCGCCATCGCGGAACCGCCGTTGAAGCTGGTGCTGCTGGAGAATGCCGGCGAAGGCGGCACCATCAACCACCTGGGCGTCGAGGTCGATGCCGCCGAACAGGTGCACTCGGAAATCGCCCGGCTCTCGGCCGCAGGGGTGTTCGCCGAGGAGCAGATGGCGACAACGTGTTGTTTCGCGACCCAGGACAAGGTGTGGGTGACTGCTCCGGACGCCGAACGCTGGGAGGTCTACACCGTGCTGACCGACAGTGAAACCTTTGGCGTGACACCGGAAATCGCGCTGGCGGCCGCCGCCGGCGAGCAAAGCCCGTGCTGCGGAACCGCCGACGAGGCCGCCGCCGTGAGTGCCTGCTGCGGCAGCACGGCAAAGGCTGATGAGATCGCGTCCGGCTCCCGCTGTTGCGCCTGAATATCTCGATGACCATAGCTAAACGACGGCTGCTGGCCGAGTTCCTGGGTACCGCGCTGCTGGTATGCGTCGTCGTAGGCTCCGGTATTGCGGCACAGCAGCTTTCGCCCGCCGACCCCGGATTGCAATTGCTGGAGAACTCGACCGCGACCGTGCTGGGGCTGGCCGTGCTGATTCTGGTATTCGGCCCGGTGTCCGGTGCTCATTTCAATCCGGTTGTGTCCGTGGCGGACTGGTGTGCGGGCCGCCGCCACGGCACCGGCTTGACCGGCCCGGAGCTGGCGGCGTACATGCTCGCGCAGATTACCGGCGGCAGCCTCGGCGCTGTGCTGGCGAATGTCATGTTCGATCAGTCCGCGATCCAGATCTCCACCCACCATCGTGTCACCTCGGGACACCTGATCGGCGAGATCGTCGCGACCGCAGGCTTGATCGCGGTGATCTTCGCACTGGCGCGCAGCGGTCGCGGTGGGCTCTCCGCGGCGGCTGTCGGCGCGTACATCGGTGCGGCGTACTGGTTCACCAGCTCCACATCCTTCGCCAACCCCGCAGTGACCGTCGCCCGCATGTTCTCGAACACGTTCGCCGGTATCGCACCGGCATCGGTCCCACCGTTCGTCCTCGCCCAATTCCTCGGTGCCGGAATCGGATTCGCACTCGTCGGCATCCTCTATCCGACCGATCCCGCACCAGCCGACGACGTCGTCGTCGTTCCCCACCCACCGAAAGGAGCGGACCTCCCATGACCGACAACCCGAGCGTACTTTTCGTCTGCGTACACAACGCCGGACGTTCGCAAATGGCCCAGGGCTTCCTGAACCACCTAGCCGGTGACGCGATCGAGGTCCGCTCAGCAGGCACCGCCCCCGCCGAATCCCTGAATCCGACCGCCATCGAAGCAATGGCCGAACTAGGCATCGACATCACCGCCCAACAACCCAAGCTCCTGACCCCCGACACCCTCCAAACCACCACGGTCGTCATCACCATGGGCTGCGGAGACGCCTGCCCCTACTACCCAGCCATCGACTACCGCGACTGGCAACTCGCCGACCCCGCCGGCCAAACCCTCGCCGCAGTCAGGCTAATCCGCAACGAAATCCACACCCACGTAACCACTCTCATAACCGAACTCCTCCCCGAGCTCACCCCGGGACAGCATCCCATCAACTGAACCGCCGCCACGAAACCGGCCTGAACGGTCAAACTTCCCCGCAGACGGTATTTTTCACCGTCCCCATGAGTTTTGTGACCGCTCAGGCCTGTCCGCCCCGATCAGTCGCCCGACGAGGCGCCTGTCGGCCGCCGCTGGCCGGCTATCTCGACCGGCGGACAACAGTCGCCAGTACCGAGGTGCCAGGTTCGTGGTGAGGTGAGCTCATAGAGTGATGCGGGTGAAGATGCCTGAGGACCTTATCAAGCTGCTGGAGCAGCCCGCGTTGTGTTATCTGGCCACCAGCATGCCGGACGGGTCGCCGCAGTTGACCCAGACGTGGGTGGATACCGATGGGGAGCATGTGTTGATCAATAGTGTGCTCACGCATGTGAAGACGAGGAATATTCAGCGGGATCCGCGGGTGGCGCTGACGGTGACCGATCCTGAGCAGCAGCGGCGGTATTTCCAGGTGCGGGGGCGCGTGCTGGAGGTGCGGACCGAGGGTGCGGTGGAACATATCGAGGCGCTCGCTCAGCGCTACCTCGGCGGGCCGTACCCGTGGTTCGGTGGACGGGATCAGGTGCGGGTGGTGTTCGTCATCGAGCCGGAGCGGATCAGCGGGATCTGAACCGGCGATATCGCGACGTCCGAATCTCGCCAGCCTGGTGCATCGGGCATCGCGAGGATCGGGAGCATGACAGTCGATGTGATGACCACTCTGCGAGCCTTCTACGCGGCCGAGGCGGCGTACCTCACCGAGGGGGCCGGGTTCGAGCAGATGGCCGCGCACTTGGCCTCGGACGTTGTCATGTACCAGGCTTCCAGCCTGCCCTACGGCGGCGAATGGCGTGGGCATGAGGGCTTTCGCGCATTCATCGCCGCGATGGGTGAGAACTGGGACGGCTTGTGGTTCGACGAGCAGCAGTTCGTCAGTGACAACGATCGGGTCGTGGTGTTAAGCCGAGGCCGCCTGCGTGCTCGGCGCACCGGGCGAACACTGAAAACGTCACTGCTGCAATGGATCAGCTTCGAAGATGGTCTGATCACCGAGTTTCGGCCGTACTACCACGACACGTCCGCAGTGCTGGCCGCACTATCCACTCCCTGATCCGCGCCGCGACTGGACGAACGACGACGGGCGTCAGCTGAACTGAATCAGCTGACGCCCGTCGTCGAGAGCGAACTAGTGTGCCGGCGCGGTCAGATCGAAGACCGCGAGCCCACCGACATGCTGTTCGGTGTAGTGGGCCATGACCCAGTCGAGAATTTCCTTGTTCCCGGCCGGCCGCCAGATGCCGGCGTTCTTGTCCACCGGGGGAGCGGGCTTGGGATCCTTGCCGTCCGCAGGAGCCTGATCGGTGCGCCAGGAGTCGGGCAGGTGCACCTCGGGCACGATGTAGTACCCGATCTGGTGGTTGCGGACGTCGTCCTGGAACTGCGGGAGCGTCGGGACCGGATCCTCGGAGGTGAACCCGCCGATGGCCATGACCGAAGTGTGCGTGGCCAATTCGAGGCCGGCAGCCGGGCCGGAACGGTCGATGGCGGCCGACCACTTGGTGGTGGTGGCGCGCAGCAGGTCCGCCAGCTTGGGATCGACGTCACCGCCGCCCATCATCATGCTCATCTGACCGCGGAAGGCATTGAGCGCGCCCATATCCCGGGGCGGGGCCGGGGGACCGACGGACGGTCCACCGCCGGTATGCGATTCGGGCAGCGTGGCCGCGGTGTAGGCGATGGAACCGGCCAGGCCCGCGAGCAATCCCGCGACCAGCAGTACCGATGTCGCCCGGGTATCGATGCGGGCGAGGCGCGCCGCCACCGGAACAGCCGCCAGCAGCAGTCCGATCGCGGTCAGCACGGTGACCGCCAGAATCGTCCAGCGCAGCCACGACTGCCAGTCGGCATTGCGCTGCAACACCACGAACGCCCAGACCCCCATGCTGAGAATCATTGCGGCGCTGCCGATTCGACCGAACTTATCGGCCCGCCGCTGCCAGAGCTCATGCACGCCGAGCGCGAACACACCGGCGATGGCGGGGGCGATGGCCAGCGTGTAATACGCGTGCATGCCACCCTTCATCTCGGAGAACGCGATTCCGTCGATGATCATCCAGAGCCCGAAAACCAGTGCCGCGCCGCGAACGATATCGGTGCGCGGCGCCCGGCCGCGGGCAATGAGCACCAGCACGAACGCGAGCAGCGCCGCGGGCAGCAGCCAGGAGATCTCGAAACCGATCTCGCCGGTGAACATCCGGTCATGTCCCTGACCGAAGCCGCCGAATCCCTGTCGCACGCTGTGCGGGATCTCGTAGCCCTCGGGCATCTGGAACGGATTCTTGCCGCCCATATGGTTCTGCCCCAGGTAGCGGGCGAAACCGTTGTAGCCCAGCACCAGATCCATGAAGGTGTTGTCCTTCGACCCGGCCAGATACGGCCGCGACGATTCCGGCCACGCAATGGTCAGCAGCACATACCAACCCGAGGACACGATCAGCGCGGCCGCGGCCCCCAGCAGGTGCACCACACGATTGCGCAGCGTGGTGGGCGCGACGACCAGATAGGCGAGACCCAGCGCGGGCAGCACCATCAGACCCTCGAGCATCTTCGCCAGGAAGGCGAACCCGAGCGCGACCCCGGCCAGCGCCAGCCAGCGCCAACTCGCGTGCGGCAGAGCCCGAATGGTGCAGTAGGCGCCGGCGGTCATGAGCAGCACCATGACGGCGTCGGGATTGTTGAACCGGAACATCAGGGCCACAACGGGTGTCACGGCCAGCACCAGACCGGCGAGCAAACCGGCGGTGCGGCTCAGCGTGACCCGGGTGATCGCGCCGTACATCAGCGCGACCGCGGCCACCGCCATGAGCGCCTGCGGCACCAGCATGCTCGCGCTGCTGAATCCGAAGATCTGCCCCGACAGCGCCATGACCCATTGCGAAACCGGGGGCTTGTCGACGGTGATGAAATTGCCCGGATCCAAGGATCCGAACAGCAGCGCCTTCCAATCCTTCGATCCCGACCAGGCGGCGGCAGCGTAGAAGCTGTTGCCCATCTTGTTGACGCTGATATTCCACAGGTACGCGATGGCCGTGCCCAGGATCAGGACGATCAGCGCGACCCGTTCCCAGCGCCGGGCGGGCGGCAATGCGGCCGGCGCGGCAGCGACCGGGGTTGTCGATTCGGGTGGAGCGGACTCGGCGGCCTCAGCAGTGGTGACGGTCACCGCGGGAGTCTCGCGTGCGAGACAGTGAGGAGTCTGGCCCGG
Organism: Nocardia sp. NBC_01327; assembly: GCF_035958815.1. Classification (NCBI taxonomy): domain Bacteria; kingdom Bacillati; phylum Actinomycetota; class Actinomycetes; order Mycobacteriales; family Nocardiaceae; genus Nocardia; species Nocardia sp. NBC_01327. The sequence continues at coordinate 5,107,086 of NZ_CP108383.1, forward strand.
AGCTGGGAGAATCCTGTGAATTCCACTCAGCAACCGCGTTGCCCGAGTGTGGAACGCTTTCCGTTCACCGCGCGTTGGACGGGCGGTTCCTGCAGGGCAACGTTAGGTGATCGGATGAATGTGCACCGTCGAAGCAGTCTCTGGCGATGGGCGGCAGCAATGTCGTTATCCGTGGTGATGTCGGGCATGCTGACCGGGCATGCGTCGGCGGACCCCGCTCCGCAGGCTGCGAACGATGGGTCACATATCGACCATGTGGCGCCGATCGACGCGCGACATTCGACCGTGTACGTCTACTCGGCGGCCATGAACCGGGTGATCGCCATGCGTGTGATGCATGCCGCAGATACGAGCACCCCGCAGCCGACGCTGTATCTGCTCAATGGCGCGGAAGACGGCATTGCCGACAACGGTGTCGAGACCTCGTGGGAAACCAAGACTGATGTCGACGCTTTCCTGTCCGACCAGAACGTCAATGTGGTGACCATCCTCGACGGCCGCTACACCTATTACACCGACTGGGTCGCCGATGACCCCCGGCTGGGCCGCAATCGCTGGACGACCTTCCTCACCCAGGAATTGCCCCCGCTGCTCGACACGGAACTCAACGCCTCCGGGCGCAATGCCATCGCAGGCGTCTCCATGTCGGCCGGTGCGGCGCTGTCGCTGGCCGAGGACGCCCCCGGCCTGTACAGCAGTGTCGGTTCCTTCAGTGGCTGTGCCGAGACCAGCACCGATCCGGGACGCCGGTATGCGCAGGCGGTCGTCCTGTCCGGCGGCGGCAATCCCTGGAATATGTGGGGCGTCGACGGCTCCCCGGGCTGGGTCGAGAACGATCCCTCCACGCCCGCGAATCTCGAGAAGCTGCGCGGTGTGAATCTGTACATCACCGCCGGAGACGCGGGATCGGCCTCGGACGGACGCACGAACGCCGCCGGCGGCATGCTCGAATCGGTCGTCAGCACCTGCACGCACGAACTGCAAACACGCACCGAACAATTGGGCATCCCCGCGACCTACAGCTACACCCCGGGCGGTCAGCACGCCTGGCCGTACTGGCAGGACGCACTTCACGAGGCGTGGCCGAGTTTCGCACAGTCACTGCGGAGCTGACACAGGGTTCCCGGTCTCAGGCGCTATAACGTGGCAGTCGTGATCGGACGCAACGGGGTTCGGTGGGGTGCGGCTCTCGGAGTCGCCGGGCTGGCGGTCGCGACCTATCTGGTGGTGCGGCAGGAGTCCGCACCCGATGTGCGCATGCAGCCACTGCCGAACACTCCCGGCGATATCCAGGCGGTGAATCCGCAGGTTCGGGTGTGGACGCGCACGATCACGCTGATCCGCGCGGACGGCGCCGCCGCCGCGAGCATCGAGAACGGGCAGCCCGGAGACTCGGCGTGGCTCGATCGCAGCGATAAGAAGTTTCGCCCGCGAGACGAAATATTCGGCGCCGCAAGCATTCCTGCATCCACTGCCACGCAGCGTGGCCCGTTCTACCGATACGCCGGCGGCCTGCTGCGGGCCTGCGGGAAGGCCGCGGATCGCCCGGAGATCCGGTGCACGCGGTGGACCGCTCCCGCCGATCCGCCGCCCGATCAGCGCATGCGAGCGGTCGAGCGATTGCTGGACCGCTACGACCATGGGACCGGACTGTGGGAGCACGACGCGAGCACCTGGCAGAGCGCCAAAGCCCTGACCACGGTGATCGACTATATGGGTCGCACCGGCGACCGGCAGTACCTCGGCTATCTCGACGAGACATTCCGGCACGGCGATATCGCGCGCACGGGCGTCCCCGTCCAGACCGGATACAACGACGACGAGTTGTGGTGGGCGCTGGCCTGGATCCGCGCCTTCGATCTCACCCAGGAGCCGCGTTACCTCGATGCCGCCCGAAAGATCGTGGACCGGCTCGGTGACCAGCGAGCATCGTTCTGTGACGGCGGACTTGCTTGGGCGCGTACGGGAATCGACCCTGACCTGCATCCGTGGACCCAGGTCTGGGACTGGTTCACCACCGGGGCGGGCCGCGCCCTGCTCGACCCGTCCGGAGTGGTCAACGATCACCTCGATCAATACGGCAGCACCTGCGTGCTCGTTGACGAAAACCGGCGGTGGACCTACGACCAAGGCATGCTGATCAGCGGATTGGTGGCGCTCTACCGGGCCTCGGGAAACAGCGCTCTGCTCACCTCCGCAGACCGGATCGCCGGGGCCGCGACCCACGACGGTTCCGTGTTCATCCAGAACGGAATCCTGAACGAGCCCAGCGCCACAACCTGTCCCGGCCCCGAGTGCCATGACGCCGAAACATATAAAGGCGTCCTGGTCCGCGGCTACCGGGAACTGGTGGACACCGGCCGCTCCGAGGTCGCCACCAGGGAATTCCTCACCCGCCAGACGTATTCACTGCGCGACACGGCCGATGAGTACGGCTTCCGCTGGCAGGGACTGCCGCGAGACGACGACCATCCGAATTTCGCTACTCAGACAGCGGCATTGGACGCGCTCAACGCCATATGACCAGCCTCGAGCTAGTCGGCCGGGGCTGTGTGGGCTTTCCTTCGCCGGTGCGCGAAGGCTTCCAACTGGCCGGAGACCACCAGGATCAGCAGTGACCACAGTCCGATTCGAGGAACGGACACCGCGACGATCAGCGCGATGGCGGTGGCCGCAACGTTGATCCAGCGCAAGGCGAGGTCTGCGGTGGTGATCTGCTCGATATCGGCGAGCATGCCGGCGCGGTAGAGGATGAACTCCTCGATCCGAATGGTGGCCTGGGCGACCACCAGGACGCCCACGTAGAGGCCGACCGCCAGGCGGTCGTGGCGTTGCGAGTAGACGTCGAGGACGGTCGCCACCGGGAGCGCGACAATACAGAGCAGCCACACCATATTGACCCGCAACAGGCGCGGTGTGTAGCTGGTGGCGCGCTCGAACAGGCGGTGGTGGTCCCGCCAGAGCACGCTGATCACCACGAAGCTGACACCGGCGGCGGTCAGCGCATAGCTGTTGTCGGACAGGAACTTCGCGGTGGACGAGGACGCGACCTCGCGGGCGCTGTCGACGAGGGGGAGCGCGATCAGCGTAATGGCGATGGCGACTACCGCATCGCTGAAGTAGATCAGCCGCTCCAGTCCTCGCTGGGTCCGTACCGGGCCTGCTTCGGGGGCGGTCACCGCGTTGACACTACCGGTTCCCGCTCGCGAGGCAGGGGTTCACCGAATCGGGGCCGCCGTCAGGCAGTCAGAAGGGCTCTGGCGGTAATCGCGGCCAGCCCGAGCACCGCCGCCACCAGCACCCGCTGCGTGAATTCACGAGAATGCTTGCGCCCGTGCCGCCGCGCCCGCATCAGCAGCGGAACCACCGCACTCGCGAACACACTCCCCAGCAGCAGCTCGTACACCATATTCGGCAACTGATTAGCTCCTGCGTACGCATCACCCACCGCCGCGGTACCGAGCAACGCAGCCAACACGAGCGTCCGCGCGAACCCCGTCACCCGACTCACCAATCCAGCAAGCGCGACCTGACCTCCCGCCCGAGCGAGCCCGCGTCCCACACCAGGGGATCCACCGCGCGAACCGGCCACGCCACCGAATCTGGATGGGCCACTGCCCGAACGTGCGCCAGCCGACTCGCGAACTCGGCCGTAGACGGGGTACCGGCCAGCTGCATCGTTCACCCCGTTGGACTTTCGGGACGATGGCGGTAGCCCGGACAGCCGTGGGATCGGCTGTGTCGGGAGGTGGCCGTAGTCGGTCATAGCCCTCGCTTCGGGTTTGGGATGTCGAATCCGATGCTGCCGTCCCGTCGGGACTTTCGCCAGGAATGGGTTGCTCGATCGGTCGCGAAAAAAGAAGTGGCCCGGGGACAGGTGTGGTTGTTACCCTGCCGGGACCGTGACATCGTGCGAGGAGGTGAGACCCATGAATGCTGCATCGAAGTGGGTGCTCCCCCTCGCCGTCACGGTCGGGCGAACGTCGTAGTTGTCGCCGGGAGCGCCTGAACAAAGGCAATCTCGAAGGGCGACAATCATGTATTCAGAACATTTCACGTTCGAAAAAGGCGAGCCCGCCGCTGTCATAACGCGGGTCGCGATCAATCAGTGGCATGCCGAGGTGGACGGCCGAGTCGTCGGCAGCGGCGACGTGGCCCGGCGACCGGACGGACGACTCTTTGTCAGCATTGATTCCTGGCATGCCACCGTGTTCGACCAGCTCGCCGCGACCCTGCGGACCAAGCTGTCACGGCCGCTGTACACCGTGGTGGACGAGGCGGAGACCGATCTGACCGCAGGCTGGCGGCGTGCGGGCTTCTCGCCCGGCCGCCGCGAGTGGGAGTATTCCGTGCCCACCGACCCGGCGGTCACCGGACTCGATGCCACCGCATTGCCGCCGGGAGTCACGATCACGATCGCGTCGGAAGCTCCACTGCGGGAATTGGATCGGGCGATCCGAGCCGAGGTCGAGGCCACTGTCGGCTGGCAGGCCATGCCTGCCGAAGTGCGGCCCCGCCCGGTCGGCGACACCATTGTCGACCCGTCCAAATACGCGGTCGCCGTGCGATCGGGCCACTATGTCGGGTTGATTCGCGTCGTGCAGGCGACCCGGCAGCCGCGTATCGGCCTGATCGCTGTCCGGGCCGCGGAGCAACGCACCGGCGTTGGGCGGGCACTGCTGGCCCATGCGCTGGGCGTGCTGCACCGGGATGGGATCAGCCCGGCGTACGCCGAGGTGAACGAATCCAACACCGCGGCAACTGCATTGTTCGACGGCATCGGCGCCCAGCGCGGCGAGAGCAATCTGGAACTAGTGCTGCGATGACCGGCCCAGGTGGGGGCAGGTGTCGGCCCGCGGTGCCTGTCACCCACCATGGGTACGAATTACGTTGTGGCGATGAGGATCTGCTCCGAACTAGACGGGCGAAGGTTATCGTCACGCCCGGAGAAGTAGCGTGTGGCGAGGTCGTTCCCGGACACTTGTCGCGCTTCAGTGAACCCGGATTCCTTTGCGAGCGTGATGATCTCATCGGGGGAGTAGAAGGTGATGAAGGGATTGCCTGCGGCTCGGGCGAGGCGTTCGGTATTGCTGCGGCCGGGTTGTTCTGCCGGTTCCACCAATTCGAGGGGGAGGGTGAAGGTGGTGGCGAAGGTGGAGCCGGGGGCTAGCTGGGCTGCCTGCCGGAAGGTGACCGCATTGGCCTCAGCGGTGAGGTACATGGTGACGCCGGTGGAGGCCACCACGGCGGGACGATCGGCGTCGAAACCCTCGTCCACCAAGCGGTCCCACCATGATTCGGCTTCGAAGTCCACGGGCACCAGCGTGAGGTGTTCGGGGAGGCCGTAACCGAGGTCGATCAGTCGGTGGCGTTTCCATTTCTGCGGCCCGGTCTGGTCGACTTCGAAAATCCGTATGCCGGAGGCGATATCGGGTCGTCGCTGGGCGAAGGTGTCCAGGCCCGCGCCCAGAATCACGTACTGGTCGACGCCGAGCGCGGCCTGTTCCTCGACCAGGTCGTCGATCAGCCGGGCCCGCGCGACAATGGTGGCGCGAATGCGGGCCATGATCGCCGGGTCCATATCGGGACGTTCGCGCCAATTCCCTTCAGGGGCAGCCAGCTTCAGCCCGATGTCATCGTCGAGCACATGCGGCTCCGCGTCGACCTGCAGGTGCAGTGCGCGCCACAGCGCGACCCGCAGCGCGGTGTCCTCGGGAGCGATGGTGTGCAGCATGATTCAGTCCTTGCCCGGTGCCTGCAGGTTCCACAGCCGGCCGTCGGGATCGCGCACGAGCATTTCCCGGGTGCCGTAGTGGGTGTCCTCGAATTCGGTCAGCACCTCGAGCACCGCATCGGGCTGGAAGGCCTGCTCATCGGTCACCTTGAGCACGAACTGCGTCCGCGCCTCCTGATCGGCGGGAACCTCGACCAGGAATACGTACGGCCCGGTGCGGTGCCGCAGCAGTCCGGAGCCGTGGTCGGTGGCGAAATCGAGTTCGAATCCGAGCGCCTGGTAGTACTTCGCCGCCTGGCCCCAATTGTGAGTCTCCAGGAATATGCCGTCGATGCCTTCGATGGTCACGTCAGTCCTCATTCTTCGCTGAATTCCGCTGCTGCTGTGGGCTTTCGAGGTACGCCCGGAGTGCGTCGGCCACCAGGGCCGACAGCGACATGCCCTCTTCGATGGCATGGAGTTTTACCTGCTTGATCAGACTGACCGGCAGGTACACATTGAACTGCTTGACATCCTCGTCGCCCACAAGACAAATGCTAGCATGCTAGCAATCTAGCCGCCTGGGGAATTCAGAGCGAACGCAGCGACTCCAGGCGATCCACCAGATACGCGCGCTCGACCGCGTTTTCGGTGAGCAGCAGTGCGGCCTCATAGGCGGACTTCGCCTCCGCCGTGCGGCCGAGCTCGGCCAGGAATGCGGCGCGGGCGGCCTCGAAGTATCCGTAGGTGGCAATCGCGGGCTCCCCGGAAAGATCCTCCAGCAGGACGAGTGCGCGCTCCGGGCGACCCGAAAGTCCCACGGCGATCGCATAATTCAGATGAACCACCGGCGACGGCCATTCGCGGCGCAGCAGCACATACAGACCGGTGATCTCCCGCCAATCGGTCTGCTCCCAGGTCGGCGCTTCATCGTGGACAGCCGCGATCGCCGCCTGCAGCGTGTACCGATCCATATGCGGCAGAGCCTGTTTCACCAGAGCGATGCCCTCGTCTATGGCCGGCCGATCCCACCGGGACCGGTCCTGATGCTCCAGCGTGAGCAGCCGCCCCTGCCCGTCCACGCGGGCAGCGCTGCGCGCATCGGTGAGCAGAATCAGCGCCAGCAATCCGGTCACCGAGGGATCGTCGGGAACCAGCGCATGCATCATGCGCGCCAACTGGAGCGAGCGAACGGTGAGATCCGGCCGTACCAGCACATCACCGGAAGGCGCGGTATGGCCGGTCGTGAACAACAGATGGATGACCGCGCTGATGGCATCGATCCGGTCCGGAAGCTCACGTACCGACGGCACCCGATAGGGGATGCGAGCCAGCGCAATCTTCTTCTTGGCCCGCGTGATTCGCGCCGCCATGGTCGATTCACTGGTGAGGAACGCCCGCGCGACCTCGGCGGTGGTGATGCCGCAGACGAGCCGCAAGGTCAGCGCCACCTGCGCGTCCCTGGACAGCGCGGGGTGGCAGCACGTACTGATGAGGCGCAGCCGATCATCGGGAATCGTGGACTCCGCGTCGATGCCGTCGAGTGCGAGATCCGCTGTGTCGGTATCGGTTTCCTCGGTCACCAGCAGCGGCAGCGTCCGTTTCATCGCCGACTCACGGCGCAGCAGATCCAGGCCCCGCCGTTTGGCGACGGTGGTCAGCCATGCCGCAGGCCGATCCGGCACCCCGTGCGCCGCCCACTCGGTCAGCGCCTTCGTATACGCGTCCTGCACGCATTCTTCGGCGAGGTCGAAATCGCGGACCAACCGCACCGTCGCGGCGAGCACAAAGGCCCATTCGCGACGGTGCGCCTGCTCCACGGCCGCGGTGACGCGCGCGGCCGGGTCGAGAGCTGTCATCGGACTATTCGAACGCCATGATCGGCCGCACCTCGACACCGCCGAACGGTGTCGGCACCTGCTTGGCCAGCGCAATCGCCGCATCCAGATCCGGCGCCTCCAGCAGGTAGTAGCCCCCGAGCACCTCCTTCGCCTCCGCGAACGGCCCGTCGGTCACCGTCACCTCGCCGCCCGCGCCCTTGCGGATCGAGGTCGCCGTGCCGGACGGCTGCAGCGCTTCCCCGCCGAGCCGTGCCGCACCCGCGATCTCCTGGAAGGTCACATGCTCCTGATAAATCGCGCCCAACTCCTCCTGCGAGGCGGCAGCGTACCCAGCTTCGTCCTCGTACAGCAGTACCAAATACTTGCTCATCGGTTCGCTCCTTCGGTTCCGGCGGCCCGATATTCGGGCTGCTCTACCTCTCCGACGAGCGGGTTCGCCGGAAATCGACAACTCTGCGGAAAATCTTTCCACTACCGCGCGCTACTGGGAATTGCCGATTTCTGTTCTGTAGAGCAGGAGGGAATCCCGAGGCTCGATTTGGCGGCGGGTGATGGCGGCGGCGTAACACCGCGAATTGTAGGACGATTGACCAGCTGAAGCCCTGGCGCGAACCCCCTACGGGTCAGGGCTTCGTTTATGCGAGCGGGTGTCTACTCCATACGTGCCGTGCGGTCCCAGGAACCGATCGGTTCGGGACCCTGATGCGGGTCGGGCCTAGGGGGCCACAAGGTTCTCGCCGGTGACCAAATGGATGATCACGGCGGGGGTTTCGCCGGAGCGGGCACGGACAGCGGCCAGCACCAACCCGTCTGCGGCGACCTCAACGCGGTCGGTGCCGAGGCTGGAGGCCACGGTCACGGCGACCGCGTCCTCAGCGGCGTACCCGGTCAGTCCGTACCAGCCGATCTCGCTGTCGGTCCCGCGGTATAACTTGGTGCATTTGCCGGCGAGCGGCCGACCGGCCGCAGTGGTGGCGGCGCGCGTGATGGGACGCCAGATCGACCCGTTCATGACGCCGGGCAGACGCCATTGCGCGCCGTCATGTTCGACGAACACGAGCACACGGGCTTCGCCGTCACTGTCGAATGGGCTGGCGGTGGCGATGAGAACGGCCATGGTGTCGCCGCGGTCGATTGCGGCAACCACGCGGGCCGGACTGCCGCCCTTGGAAAACTCGCCGACAGCGAGTTCGATCGCCGGGTGCGACAGGGTGGTCATGAGATCGGATCCTTCCGCCGGGATGGCTCTCAGCATGTCACGGGCGATAGGTCAGCAAGCGATCGCAGGCGGTGCTTCGGTACTGATTACGGTGTCGGTGTCGTGAGCGAATCCCTTGCTCGCGGTGAATTTCACTTCGGCGTGCCAAAAGCCGATTGGCTGGTTGGCCTTGCACGGTTCGGTGTAGGACTTGTCGACGTCCTGCGCCAGTACGAAAGTGTCGGGCCGCATGTCTCCTCGCTGCTGCGGGGTGGCGGTAGGTGTGTCTGCCCTCCACAGCCGTGTTTCCGTCACGATGGTGTCGGCGTCGATGTTGCAGTGCGCCTTGAACCCAAAGTGGACCTCCGCCGCGCCCCGTTCCACGGCGGAGACATCGACGAAGCAGTGGAGAGCGTCGGCACGAGCGGTAGGGGCGGCGATTGTGTCGACGCTGCCCACCAACAGGAGTGTGGCGGCGATACCGGCAGCGCTGGTGGTGATACGGACGATCAGGTTGGTACGCATAGGTTTCCGTCATCCAGGTGTCGTCGTGTTCCGGGTCGGCCGTAACCGCCAAAGTTCGCAGCCGCCGTCGGACTCCCGCCTCTCCCCGCCGCGTAGAAATTCCAGAGCGGCTATGACGCGCGGACACGGGGGAGTGCAGGAAGCGTGGATCTTCGAGATCCCCATGGCGCGTTCGTGATTCATGTCCGGGATGTAGCCCGCTTCACAGCAGTCGTTCACCCAATGCTGGGGTGAGTGGATGCTCGTCGGCGTAATGAGTAGACCGATCGATGTCGTCAGCATCGTGTCCTCGGACTTGGCTATTCGGTTCGGTGGATTGTCTCGATACCGGGGCGTCGCCGACCAACCGGGAAGGTATGGCTACAAACGCGAGCGAATCGGCGACGCCTCCCCTTGCGGGGATTGGGCTACCCGGTGTCGAGTGCTGACCTAGAGCGTGGCCGACCGCGACTGAAGTTTTGTCCCGCAGCGGGACAGAGCCTGTCCGGGGTGCGGTCACGCTGAGTTCATGGAAGCGGGGGCACAGGCGTTTGCGATTGACGATGATGCGGTTGCGGCGGCCGTCGACTCACGCTGGGTCGCAGGTTGCCTACCTGGCTAGCCCGGAACTGCTCCCACTCGCTGTGCGAGGCGCCCGAGTTCTCCGTTTGTCAGGTCACGGCGGGCGGTTCGCATCATGTGCCCGACTAGTTCGCGGACGACGATCATTCCTCGAACATGCTGCGGTGCAGTGTGTTCGGCGCGAAGCAGGGCGGCGATGGACGAGTCCCACTTCTTTTCCATTGCGTAAGCTCGGCCGACCTCGACGAAGTATTGTGCGCGGCGCCCGAGTGCGGGGATCACCTCCGGCTTGACGTTCGGCGCGAGTGCGATGACGGCGCTGGCATTGCGTGCCTCCATTGCCGCCGACATTCGCCACAGTGCAACATTGTTGGCGCCGAATGTCGGATTCCGCAGGATCGACCATCCCGCCTGCGCGCTGCTCAGGCGGCCCGCGTATTCGTCGGCTTCGTCGAGGTGTGCGTCCGGATCGGCTCCGAGGCTGGCTGTTACGAGAGCGGCCTGAAGATGCAGCATCCCGAGGGTCTCCATCTCACCGACCGTTCGGGCTTCGGGTGCGAGCTTCTCCGCTGCGACTTCGGCGATCTGCAATGCCGTCGGTAACGCTCCAGGCCGCGACAACAGGATCTGGGAACGATCGAACGCCGCCGCAGCGGCGGCAGCGTTGCCGCCGATCCGCGCGGCAGCTGTTTCGGACTGATCCGCAGCGGTCCAGGAGAGAGCCGGGTAGCCCCATGCCCGCAGGGCTTTCGCCACTGTGTCGGTCACCGACGACAGGATGTCCCACGCGGTCTCTTGCTGGTGGCCGGATGTCTCGCGGGTCTGTCTGTACGAGTCGGCGAGCAGAGGTGCGAGCATCGGCGCGACTTTTCCGTACTGGGCGTCGATCCGAAGATCGCGCGCCGTATCCGCTGCGCGGGCAAGATCTTCCAGACTGCGAGTCGGGCCCAACGCGGTGGTATTTCCCGCAGTCCACAGGGATACTTCGATCTCGGGTACCGCGGCATGGAATTCGGCTAAGCGAGGGTCGAATCGGTCCTGATCGTGGCCGGTGAGGTCGCGAACGTCGCACTGCAACGACTTGGCTAGCGCGTGCAGAGTCTTACGGCTGTCGACCGGGCGTTCGCCGTTCTCGTACTTCGCGATCGCACCCCGCGAGATCCCGGTGAGATCCGCCAGCATTTGCTGAGTCATCCCGCGACGCCTGCGAATAGCTTTCACCTTGCCGCCGACATATGTGCCCGCATCGGTGTCAGGACTTGATTCGGTGGCCATCCTGAGCCGTCCCCTTCTGGTGTATGGGTCATGCTAGTCCCATGAATGACCAGGGAAACCCGGTGCTGTACGCGATCGTTACCGGATCATCCAGGGCGTCGGAGATTTCAGCGTTGGTCGAGCTGGCGCAGGCCGATGGATGGGATGTGTGCGTGATCGCCTCTCCCTCGGGCGCCCGCTTCATCGACTCTGACGCCCTGGCCTCCATGACAGGTTGGCCGGTGAGGTCCACATACAAGGATCCTGGAACGCCCGATCTGCTGCCGCCAGCGGACGCGATGATCGTCGCTCCGCTGACCTGCAACTCGGCCGCGAAGTGGTCCGTAGGCATCTCCGATACCCTTCCGCTCGGGTTGTTGATAGAGGCGGTCGGGAGCGAGAAGCCCGTTGTCGCGGTGCCGTATTCGAACGAGGATCAGCTGAACTTTCCGCCGATCAAAGACGCGTTGCGCAAGCTCGCCGAGTGCGGGGTGGGTGTGATTGCGGCGAAGCCTGGCACCCCGCTGCCGTTACCGGAGGCATGGCAGGCGCTCCTTGACCATCCTTGGTTGGTGTAGAAGTCGGTCGCTGCCGAGCCTCGCGACCGTATCTCTCTATCCTGGTCGAATGAGCCCAGTTGCGACATCGATGGTGCAGGTAGGACCGGATCTGGACGCGGTGACGACGGTCGGCTACGAGGACGATCCGGCGGGGGCGGCGCATGAGATCGCGTCGATCTGGGAGTCGGTGCGCTCGTGGTATCTGATGGGCACCACGCCCGCGATCCAGGTGTGCCTGCGGCGGGACGGGAAGATTCTGCTGAACCGGGCGATCGGGCACGGCTGGGGCAATGCGCCCGCGGACGGGCCCGATTCCGAGAAGCGGCTCATCACACCCGATACGCCGTTCTGCGGCTTCTCCACGGCCAAAGGCGTTGCGGCCGCGCTCATGTTCATGCTGATCGAGCAGGGCGCGTTCGCGCTGGATGATCCGGTGTCGCGGCACATTCCGCTGTTCGCGGCGAACGGCAAGGACCGGATCACCATCGGTGATGTGCTCTCGCATTCGGCGGGCGTCCCATTCATCACACCGCCGTATCGCGGCGTCGACCTGGTGCTGGACGAGGAATTGGCGGCGCGGGCGCTGTCCGATCTGGTCCCGAGTTGGAAGCCCGGCCGATTCCGCGTGTATCACGCCATGACCGGCGGATTGATCCAGCGCCTGCTGGTGCAGCGGACAACGGGTAAGGCGATGCGTGAGCATCTGCGCGAGCAGGTCCTGGACCCGCTCGGATTCCGCTGGACCAATTTCGGTGTCCGTCCCGAGGATGTGGACCAGGTCGTGCCGAGCGTGAAGGTCGGCCCGGGTCCGTCCCGGGTCTGGCGGCATCTGGCGGGCAGGGCACTGGGCGGCGGACTGTCCGGGCCCACCACCGCCGAGGCCGAGCGAGCGTTCCTCACCGCGGAACTTCCCTCCGGCAACCTCGTCACCACCGCATACGAACTCTCCCGCTTCTACGAGATCCTCGCTCGCGGAGGCGAATTGGACGGCGTCCGGATCATGCGCCCGGAGACGCTGCGCACCGCGGTCCAGCCGGCCCGCTGGATCCCCGGTGTGGCCGGTCGAGTCTCGGTGGCGGGCTACGAACTCGGCGCCCGCCGTTCGAAGTTCGGCCGCAATACCGAAACCCATTTCGGGCGAAGCGGATTGACCACGCAGTACGGCTGGGCCGATCAGTCCCGCGGCCTCTCGGGCGCGATCCTCACCAGCGGCAAAGCCGTGGCTGATATGTCCCGCCCGTGGGAATTGGTCGCACAGATCTCCAACTCCATCAGCCGGCACGAATAACCGGAAAGGTGTTGTTCAGTCGGGGAGCATCGGGATCGAAAAGCCTTCTCCGCGACCGAGAAGCGCGGCACGGGTGACGGCGCCGGAGCCGAAACGAGTGTGCAGCGCATCCAGGGTCGAATCGAGAGTGGAGTCCGCGCGGGATTCGAGAGGGAGCGCCAGCTGCATGGTGTCGGCATTGTCGAGGTTGGTCAGTGACAGTCCGATGAGGGTCACGCCGCGCTCGTGAATGGTGGGTAGCGCGGCGGTCAGGAGTGTGCGGGCGGCATGCAGGACCACCGCGCTGTGGTCGGTCGCCTGCGGCAGGGTGTGCGAACGGGTCGCCCGGGTGAAGTCGTCGAATCGCAAGCGCAGCACCACGGTTCGGCATACCCGGTCGGCCGAGCGCAGCCGGCGGCCGAGCCGGTCCGCCAGACCGTGCAGATACGCCTCGAGTTCGTCGTCGGCCCGGGCGCGACGCCCTAGAGCACGCTGCGCGCCGATGGATCGCCGGCGTTTGCCGGTATCGACCCGGCGCGGATCCCGCGCCCACGACAGCGCATACAGATGCCGCCCGGCACCCTGCCCGACCGTCGCGGCCAAGGCGCCCTCGCCCAGTTCCGCGAGCTGCCCCACCTTGGTGATGCCGCGTTCGCGCAATTCCCGCGCGGTCACCTCACCGACGCCCCACAGTCGCTCCACCGGCAGCGGATGCAGGAACTCCAGCTCTCGATCGGGCGGAACCTCCAGCAGCCCATCGGGTTTCGATACCGCGCTGGCCACCTTGGCGAGGAATTTGGTGCGGGCCACACCGACCGAAATGGGCAGTCCGGCCTCATCGCGCACCCGCGCGCGCAGCCTACGGGCGATCTCCACCGGAGTTCCGGCGATGCGCCACAATCCGCCGACATCGAGGAACGCCTCGTCGATCGACAGCCCCTCCACCTCGGGGGTGGTGTCCCGGAAGATATCGAATACCGCCCGGCTCGCCTGGGCATAGGCGTCCATCCGCGGCGGCACCACGATCGCGTGCGGGCACAGCCGCAGCGCTTGCCGTGCATTCATGGGCGTGCGCACTCCGAACGCCTTCGCCTCGTAGCTGGCCGCGAGCACCACGCCGGACCCGACGAGCACCGGCTTCCCCCGCAGCCGCGGATTGTCCCGCTGCTCGACCGAGGCATAGAAGGAGTCGAGATCCGCATGCAGAATCGACGCCCGCTCCGGGCGGCTCGGTTGATCGATCTCAGCACCGGACACGAACATATGTTCGCATACGCTTCGGCGTGTCTGTCTCGCCGCGCCGGAAATGATGCTCTGACGCCGGGTTAAGCCAGACCGCGATCGAGGATGTCGAAGGATCGGTTGATCAACCCGAGCGCTCGCTCGCGGACCTCCGGCCCGGGAATTCCGGCGCGCGTCCAGATATCGACCATTCGCACCGTCATGGAGTGGACGCTGAGCGTCTGGTGCGCGAGTACGCGAGGCGTCGGGTCATCGGGTGCGGTGCCGAGCAATTCGGCCAGGCCCAGGGTGAGCGCATCCTCGTGATCGGCCCACATCTGCTGACCGCGCGCCTGCAGGGTTGTGCTGCCCGCCAGGACTTTTCGGAAATGCCCGCCCGGCCCATTGGGATGATCACTGAACCGGAACAGCGCTCGGCGACGCAGCCCCGCCAGGATCGACTCCTCCGGCAGGCGGTCGGCAAGGGCGATGAGCCAGCGCTGTTCGACTTCGTCGGCGCGGTCGAAGAACAGATCCTCTTTGGCGGGAAAGTAATTGAAGACCGTTTTGACCGAGACGTCCGAGGCTGCGGCCACCTCGGCGACGGTGGTCTGGTCGAAACCTCGGGCCGCGAACAACTCTATCGCCGCATCCGCGATGCGCTGACGGGTTGCTCGCTTCTTGCGTTCCCGCAGCCCGGGATCGGTGTCTTCCACCACTTACCTCCTTGGTCGCTGAAGTGTACAGTCGACACGAAAGTTACCGTTGAATGTAAAAATATAGTCCAGTGTAGTTTCTGGAGGGGTCATGACATCGTCGGAAAACACATCCGTACTCGTCGTCGGCGGCGGGCTGGTCGGGTTGTCCACCGCACTTCTACTGCAGTACCACGGGATCGATTTCGTGCTGGCCGAGCGCCGCGCGCACGCCTCGGTGCTACCGCGCTCACGCGGAGTGCATACCCGCACGGTCGAGATATTTCGCCAATTGGGCATCGAGGAGCGTGTACAGCAGGTCACCGCCTCCGCCCTGGCGCGCGGGCACTTCGGCGGTGCGCGACTGGGAAAGACGCTGCTGGCATCGGAATCATTGGATATGGGCGCCGTGCGCGGCGGGCCCGGCGGCAGGGGAGCGGCGGACAGTCCCTCCGGATTCTGTTTCTGCCCACAGGTTCTGCTGGAACCCGCACTTGCCGAGGTGGCTCGCGAACGCGGTGGTGGTCTGCGATTCGGCACCGAGCTCACGACGTGGACGCAGGATGCGGACGGGGTGTCGGCCACACTCACCGACCGGGCCACCGGTCAGGTGAGCACGCTGCGCGCCGAATACCTGATTGCCGCCGACGGCGCGGCCAGCCCGATCCGTGAAGCCGCAGGCATCACGGGCTGGACGCTGCCGCCGACCCACTACTATCTCAATGTCTTCGTTCGCGCCGACCTGACCGGGCTGATCGGCGATCGCACGTTCAGTCAGTGCGAGATCACCAATGACGCTGTGCGAGGGGTGATCCTGTCGAAGAACAATACCGATGAGTGGTCCTTCCACCTCGAATACGATCCCGAGCGCGAGAGCATCGACGACTATTCCGACGCCGGTCTCATCGACCTGGTGCATGCGGCGATCGGCACCGATGAGATACCGGTCGAGATATTGGCGCGCAGCGTCTGGGATACGGGTGTCCATGTCGCCGACGACTATCGGCGCGGGCGCGTCCTGCTGGCCGGCGATGCCGCGCACAGCCACGCTCCCTGGGGTGGATTCGGCGCCAATGCCGGAATTGCGGACGCGCACAACCTGATCTGGAAGCTGTCCTCGGTCCTCAGCGGCGCCGCCGCGCCCGCACTGTTGGACACCTACCAGCCCGAACGCCGCCCCTGCGCGGTCACCGCGGCCGTCCAGGCTCGGCTGCGTACCGAGTTTCACAGTCGCTACGGGCTGGCGACCTCCGACAATGCCGAGACCCTCGCGCAGCAGATCGATTCCGGTGCGATCATCCACCGTTACCGATACGCCTCTGCCGCAGTGATTTCCGAGCACACCGGCGCGACGGTCGATCGGTTCGCCGGACAGGCGGGCACCCGCGTGCCGCACGTGTGGCTCGAATCGGAGGGGCGGCAGATCTCCACCCTCGATCTCTGTGGTCCCGGCTTCACCATCCTGACCGACCAAGACCCGGCCGACTGGCGTGCGGCGGCCGAAAGCGCGCATGCCGCAACCGGACTCGCAATCACGGTTCATCACCTGGGCAAGAATGCCGAGCTGACCGACCCGCACGCAGAGTGGCGTGATCGAAACGAATTGCCCGGCGGCGGAGCACTACTCGTGCGTCCGGACGAACACGTCGCAGCCCGCTCGGACGAAGGCCTGACTCCCCGCAACCTGACCACGCTGCTCGAGCGAATCACCGGCACGGCAGCGGCCATGGGCACGTCCGTGTAGAACCGCTCGCCTCGCGGTTCCTAGCTTGAGCCCTCCCGAGTTCGATTGCGGGACAATGTGACCGGCGGCACCCGGTGGCCGGAGCGCAACGCAGTGGACGGCGTTCAGTGTTGATCTCCGGTTAACAAGCAAGTGCTTGTTTAAGTCGATCGGGCCGTCGATGATCATTGCATCGTGTCGGTGATCTGCGGGGAGGGCCCAGTGGGGCTGCGTTTCGATTTGTACGACTTTTCGATCAACCAGGACCCGTATCCGGTCTATGCGAGATTGCGGGAGGAGGCGCCGGTCTTCCGCAATGACGAGCTGGACTTCTGGGCGCTGTCTCGGCACGCGGATGTCACTACAGCGCTGCGGGATACGCGACGGTACTCCAATTCGCACGGGGTGCTGCTCGAGGAAGGAGCGTGGGATCCCGAGGTAGCCCCCAGGTTCCTGTCGTTCCTGGCCATGGACGCGCCCCAGCACACCCGGATGCGGTCCCTGGTGTCTCGCGGGTTCACTCCCCGGCGCATCGCGGCGCTGGAGGACCGGATCCGCGGCATTGTGCGCGGATATCTGGATGTGGCACTGCAATCCGACGAGTTCGACCTGGTGACCGATCTGGCGGGGAAGGTCCCGACGGATGTGATCTGCGAACTCAGCGGAGTGCCCGAGTCGGATTGGCCGGCGGTGGGCCGGATGATGATCAACGTGATGTACCGGGTGGACAATGTGCCCGGCATTCCGCCCGAGGCGATGGAAGCGGCTGTCGGACTGTACGGCTACTACGCCGAACTCGTCACCGACCGGCGCAGCCACCCGCGTGACGATATGGCCTCGACCCTGGTGCAGGCCTCGGCCGACGGAGACAGCCTCACCGACGAAGAGATCATCGGCTTCATGTTCCTGATGATCGGCGCGGGCAACCAGACCACCGCGCACCTGCTCGGCAATGCCTGGTACTGGGCCTGGCACAACCCCGATCAGCGCAAGGCCGGTCTCGGCGGGCGGATCGTGGACTGGATCGAGGAGTCCCTGCGCTATGACCATCCGTCGCCGGCGTCGGCCCGCCTGCTCACCGAGGACGTCACGCTGCACGACGTGACCATCCCCGCCGGGGAGCGCGTCCTACTGCTGATGGGGTCCGCCAACCGGGACCCCCGGGTCTTCCCGGACCCCGAGCGCTTCGATCTGGACCGGGATACCAAGGCCATGGCCACTTTCGGCGGCGGACCGCACTTCTGCCTCGGATCCTCCCTCGCGCGCCTGGAATCCCGGGTGGTCCTGGAGGAACTGTCCGCCCGCATCACCGACTACGAGATCGACGAGCAGCGAGCCGTGCGCACCCACGCGGCCAGCGTCCACGGCTTCACCGCCATGCCGACCACGCTCACCTTGCGCTGAAACGGGTTCCGGCCGAAGCCGTCAGGGTCAGTCCTCCGGGCCCAGTTCGACGACGGTGCCCGGGTGGGCCAGGGAGGCGACGGTGATGTGGCCGCCCTTGGCCTGATCGATGATCTGGCCCTGCCAGGCGACCAGGCAGGAGGCGGCCTCGCTGTTGTAGGCGTGATCCAGGATCGGGGCCAGGGTCTTGGCGAAGTCGCCCTCCGCGGCGATGAGCTGGGCGCGGTAGGGGCCGTAGTAGGGGAGGATCGCCTGCAGCACAACGGCTTCCACGGCCTGCACATTGGCGATGATGGGATCGATCAGCGGCTGGTTCTGGGTGATCACCGGTGCGATCTCGGCCAGCACCGGCCCGGCCAGCTGCAGGATCGGCTGATAGACCGAACCGAGCGCGAACGCCTCCGAGGAGAACGGCCCGGCCAGCGGAGCCAGGCCGATCAGTGAGGCCAGCCCGCCCTGCTGCTTCGGCGCGGGCCAGCCCAGGGGGCAGGCGGGCTGGGATTCGACCGGCCGGGTGGCGAACGGATTGCCCGCCGCGAGCGGTACCGAACCATCCTGTCCGGGAACCTGATTCAGCGGCACGGAGGCATTCGGCGCGGTACCTCCACCCAGCGGAACAGACGCATTCGGCGAGGTGGCTCCACCCAGTGGCACGGAGGCATTCGGCGCAGTTCCCTGCCCGAGCGGCACGGAAGCGGCCGGAGCCCCACCCTGACCCAGTGGAACAGCGGCCCCCGGGACCTGATCGATCGGCGCCGCGGCATTCGGCGCCTGACCCAGGGGGACAGCGGCATTCGCGCCACCGGGTGCTACCGCTCCGGGAGCGGCACCACCCTCGGCGAGCGGTGCGGGCGCTACCTCCACCTTGTTCGAAGCCGCCGATGTTGTGGTGGTCGTCTGTTCCCTCGCGACCACGGTGGTCGTGGTGTGGTCATCGGCGCGCACCGTCAGGGTGGTGACCGCCGCGGCGCTGCCGACGACGGTCAGGGCGGCGATTGCGCGGATGGCCGCGACCACCGCCGGTCGGCGATTCTTTTCGGCGGAAGTCATCGGCCGGTACTCCTCGGTGTTGTCGCGGGCGAGCCCGCGGCGTCGGGTTCGTAAACGCCTTCCAGATGCCAGACGCCGGTGAACCCGTTGAACGGACCCCCGACGATGAGGCTGGTCCACTGCAGAGTGAAGGCGCGGGTCTTCGGGTCGTAGGTACCGGTGGCCGAAGGCCCCTGGGCGGCATCGGAACTCGGCCGGTCGAACCAGCGCTGAGCGACCCAGTCCCAGGCCTTCTGCACCTGTTCGGCGCCGGCGACCTGCGCGCCCTGCTTCTCCGGCGGCTTGGGTGCGCCCTGATTGAATTCCTGATCGTTCCAGGACGCGGCCCACGCGGACAGATCGGCGGTCAGCTTCCCGTCGGTGTCGGTCACGGTCGGCGGCGGCACGGCGCGCTGGGTCTGCGGATCGACCGCATTGGTGGAGGTGCCGAATTCCACGGCGAAGAACTTGGTCGGCTTGGTGATGGAGGCCGCCAGCGAATTACCCTGTGCGAAACTGGGATTGGGTTCGCTCTGATAGCCGCCGACACGCAGCCCGCCTGCGGTTCCCGGTTCCAGCAACGTGGTCGAGCCGCCCTGGGCAGGCGAGTCGCCATTGGGCATGTACGGCCCGTTCTCGGGTGTGCCGCCCGGCTGCACCATGCGGAACCAGGTACCGGTCACCGCGCTCCCGTTCGCCGTGCCGGCGGTGAAGCGCAGAAGTCCGACGAGCTGCTCCGGTCCGCTCGCGGACTTCGCGGAATCATCACTGCCGCAACCGGTTGCGAGAACCGCGGTAGCGGCGAGCAGGACCGCGAATGCGCGGCCGGTACGTCCGAAAATCCTCACTTCGAGGTACCTCCCTTGGAACCGCCGCGGCGAGAACCGATCAGTGCCGGTCGCAACCCCGCGGCGGCGACCGCCAGGGCGAGGGATCCGGGTATCACGAAGCCCCAGCCCAGACCGCGGAAAGCGGTGAGGCCGAGCGGCTTCGTCGAATCATTGAGTGCGACAACCGCATCGAAATTGCCGACATTGTCGTTCAGCACGCCGACCAGCGCCGCGAAGCGAGCCGTCATCGGCTGCCAGCGTGCCTCCAGCGCCGTGATGCCGGTGCGATCGGCGTCCGGGCGGGCCGTCTTCAACGCGCTCACATAGCGACTGTTGAGCTCCCCGTCCGCGGCGACGATGGTGACGAAATAGCCCTGGACCGTGCGTACTTCGTCGTGCGTGAGTATCGGCCGGAAATCATTGATGAGCGGCTGTGCCGCCGGTGCGGCCTGGAACAGGCCACCGGTGAGGGGCACGGCCAGCAGCGCTAGTCCGGCCAAGGCCGCCGTTCCGTGCCAGAACACGCCGCGCTTACCGTTGCGCGCGGCGCGCAGCCCGAAGCCGCCCGCCGTGATCAACACCAGGCCGGGTAGCGCCAGCAGCCAGGGCAGGGCTCCGAAAGGGGCTGTGCTGGAAAGCTTCCGGTAGTTGTCCTGATTGGCGTCGATGCTGTCGACCATGCCGGTCAGATTGGCATTGATGCTCGGGTAGTCCTGGACGAACTTGTCGACGTAGTCGAACTTGCCCGGCTGCCCGCCGTTCGCCTGAATCGCGAGGACGTTCGTGCGCGCCTCGTCGAGCACGTGCAGATCGTCCCGATAGTCCTGAATGCTCTTCGAGGCGATGTAGGGATGGAAGGCGTCGATCATGGCCTCGCCCTTGATCGCCCGGGGGAGCATGCCGGTGATCAGGGGCGCGGCCACCAGCAGCACGCCCAGCACGATCACTGCGACGAACGGCCAGCGGGCCGCCACCCGCTCGGGGGCGCGTTCGATGGTGGAGACGAATTCGCTGTACGCGGGAAGTGCGGACGAGGGCGGTGCGGAGGTCATCGCCGGATCCGGATCCTGGCGAGGCGTCCGGCGCTGAAGAACGCGGCGGTACCGACCACGGCGGCGACGAACAGCACCGGTATCAGCCACGAATTGCGCTGATTGCGTGGGATTTCCACGCTCTGGGCCACAGGGGCCGGATCGGCCTGCGCAGTCCGGGGGCTGGCAGCGGGATTTGCGGCTGCCGACGCGGGTGCGGCATTGATGGGCGCGGGTGCCGCAGCGGCCGGAGCCGGCGCGGCGGCGACCGGCGGCTGCGCCGGAACGGCGGCCTGTACCGGCGCCGCCGCCTGCGGCGCGGCCGGTGCGATCGGGGCCGCGGCAGGCGCGGCCTGCAGCCCGCCACCGCGATACTGCCCCGCCAGATGCCACAACCCGGTGAAGTTGTTGAACGGCCCGCCGACGATCTGACTGGTCCATTCGATGACGAAATTGCCTGCCCCGTCGATGCTTCCGGTGATCGGGCTGGTCTTGCCCGGCAGACCGCCGCCGGGCTTCGGGGAGCCCTGGTTGAAGAGCTGGTTGTTCCAGGTGACGCCGAGGCTGCTCAAATCACCCGACAGGTGCCCGCCATCGCTGTAGATCTGCGGCAGGCCCGCGCCCGTGCCGGTCTGCGGATCGGTCGCATTGGTGGCTGTCGCGAAGTCCACGCCGTAGAACCGCACCGGTGTGGTGACGCGTCCGGAGACCGCATTGCCCGCTCCGTCGAATGCCGCCGCCGGTTGCGGCTGATAACTGCCGCTGACCAGTCCGCCGTCACTGCCCGCGGACAGTGGAGTCACCGTTTGATCGCTGCACCGCGAATCGCTGTTCTGCAGGTACGGCCCGTTCGCATCGCCGGTGGGCAGGATCATCCGGAAGAAGCTCCCGGTGACCACCCCGTTCGCGCACACCCCCGAGGAGAGCGCGAACAGCCCGTTGAGCGGCGCGGGTTCCGCATGCGCGACCGGCGCGGCCAGGGCGGCGAGCCCGAGCGCGGCCAGGCCCGCAGCAAACCGATACGAATTCCGTGCCATAACTTGTCCCTCGATTGATTCGGTGCTGATGTACTCCAAGTGTTCGGACAGCACACACATAGCAACTCGAGTCGGCGGAAAAGTAACCCGTTGAAGTCACGGTGAACGGAATCCGGTAAACCCCTGTTAATTGGCTGTGAGAAGGGTGTGCGGCCCGATCGCGGGGCGACCATTGGTGAGTACGAGATCCGTTGTGGTCGTGCGTCAGCGGCCTGACGGAACGACCGATCTTGTACTGCACCAACCAGTAACGTGGGGAGGTCGTACCAGATGAGGGATAGGAGCCGAGCGATAGATACCACCGATATCGCCATTTCACGCAGCATGTTTCTGCGGGGAGCACTCGGGATCGCAGTGGCTGGTTGGGCATCTGCCAGCGAGTTGCCTGCGCATGCCGACCCTTCACCGTCCTCGGCCGAGTTGGCCGCCGCGGCGGATTGGGATGAGTTGCAGAACCACATCGAGGGCCGCGTGGTGCGCGCCGACGATGCGGATTATGGGATGGCCAAGCAGATCTTCAACACGCGGTTCGACGATGAGACGCCGTCCGCTGTTGTGCAGGTGTCGACCGCCGAGGATGTCGCGACGGCGGTTTCGTTCGCAGCGCAGAACAAGTTGCGCCTGGCGGCCCGGTCCGGCGGGCATTCGTACGCGGGGGTGTCGTCCGCGACGGGGGTGATGATCGTTGATCTGCGTGGTCTTACGGGTGTCAGTTATCAGGACGGGACCGCGGTGGTGGCGCCCGCTCTGACATTGAGTGATGTGTATCAGGAGCTGGATCAGTACGGGCAGACCATTCCGGCCGGGATGTGCCCGTCGGTCGGCATTGCCGGACTCGCGCTCGGCGGCGGGCTGGGCTTCGAATCACGGCGCTACGGCATGACCTGCGACCGGCTCAGCGCCGCGACGCTGGTACTGCCCGACGGCACGGTCACGGAGGTGTCGGCGACGTCGCGACCGGATTTGTTCTGGGCGCTGCGCGGTGGCGGTCACTTCCTCGGCATCGTGACGTCGTTCACCTTCAACACCTGCGAGGCGACGTCGAAAGATGTTGTGGCGCTGACGTTCCCCGGTGAGCGGGCGGCGGATGCCATTGCAGGCTGGGCGGAATGGGTGCGTGGCGCCGACCACGAGCAATGGGCCGATATCAGTGTGGACGCCGACGGTCACGGCGGGTTGCGCTGCTGGGTGCAGCTGGTGTGTCCCGCGGGTTCCGGCGCTCTCGCCGGTGCGGCGCTGGCGAGCGCGATGCGGATGTTGCCGCTGTCGGTGGAAGCTCGCACGCTCTCGCATATGGAGGCGGTGACCTATCTCGCCGGCGGCAGCAATACCGAACCGCGCGCGAGCTTCAACAACGGTTCCGACATCGTCAAAGAGCTGTCCTCCGACGTGATCGCGACGATCATCGAGGCGATCACCATGTTCTCCCGGGACGGCAATACCGGGTGGGTGCAGATCAATACCCTCGACGGTGCGATACGCGACACCACACCCGCCGATGCCGCGTTCCCGTGGCGCAATCACGCCGCGATGGTGGAGTGGGGCTGCTACGAACCGACCCCGACGGACATAGCACGAGCCTGGGTTCTCGAAGCCCATCAGCTCATCAAATCCGCCACCTCGGGCGCCTATGTCAACTACCTCGAGCCCGGGGATCCGGTCGACCGCTATTTCGGAGACAACTTCACCCGGCTCGATGCGATCCGCACCAAACTCGACCCCAACAACCGGATCTACACGGCGCTCGTCAACTGACCTGCGGCCGACCGGTTTTCGAGCGGGCAACGGCATCTACGGGATTGCCGTTGCCTGCTCGGGGGATTAAGGTAGTCATTCATAATGAATGACGTACATAAATTTCCGGAGCGAACCGCAAGCGATGCGGACGGTCTGCTGTACGACCCCGGCGTCCGGAAATCCATGGCAATGCTGGCCACGGACAGCGAGATCGGTGCGCTGGAAGCGGCTGCGGCACTGCGTTCGGCCTGGCAGGCCGTCGATCGCCTGCGCACCAAAGGCGCCGGCGGTCGCGGGCTCAGTACCGGGGCATTGGATGTGCTGGGTCGACTGAAGGTCTCCGACCATGATTTGAGCATCGGAGATCTGGCGCGCGCCTGCGGGGTGAGTTCCCGCAATGTCACCGGACTGGTCGACACCCTCGCCGGAAACGGTCTGGCCGAGCGTGTTCCGGACCCGCGCGATCGTCGTACGGTGCGCGTCAAGATCACCGCGGCCGGACACGAGTGGCTGGAGTCCTTCCGCCGGCCGACCGACCGGGCGATGTCGGCGATCTTCGCCGGATTCGCGCCGGAGGAACTCGCGCAGCTGCGGCACCTGTGTCTGCGGGTCGTCGACAACCAGCGCGCAATCGAGCAGTACCTCAATGGAACTCCGCCGCCGTAGACCGGATTCTCGGGAGACACGATGCCCACCATCGCACCGACCCAGCAGGCCGTCGAGGCCTACCATTCGGCCCGCTTCCGCGGCGATATTCCGGCCGCCGCCGAACAACTCGCCCCGGAGTTCTCCTTCCGCAGCCCGTTCATCGAATCCGACAGCCCGACAGGTCATCTCGCGGGCATCGAACAGCTCGTCCAGATCATCGACCGCATCGACATGATCAGCACGCTGTACGGCGACTCCGATGCCGTGCTGATCTACGATCTGCACACCAACTCACCGGTGGGAATTCAGCGCACCGCCGAGCACTTCCGCCTGCACGACGGCCGCATCATCGCGATCACCCTCATCTTCGATTCGGCGCCCTGGCAGGCGATTATGGCCGCCCCGGATCAGGCCGCGATCATTCGCAGTTCCGCCAGGGCGTAGGTCAGCCAGCTCGGGCGCAGCTGGTAGTCCGTTCGCGGTCCGATCACGCTCAGGTGCGAATAGCGTTGCAGGACAGCGCGTGCGGCGTGCTGGGCCTGCATTTCGGCGAGCTTCGCGCCGAGGCAGTAGTGGCGGCCGTACCCGAACACCAGATCGGCCTTGCCCGCTCCGGCGGGGTCCAGGTGCCCCGAGCGCAGGGAAAGAAACACCGTATGCCCGCGGGGGATGGTCACGCCATTGACCTCGAGGTCGGCGGTGGGGAAGCGGCGCAGCGCATAGTTCATCGGCGAACCCTCGTGGATCAGCTGCCGGATCAGCTTGGCGAATTCGGCAGGCCGGTCGAGGATTTCGCGCGCGTGCGCCTGGTGATTGCGGACGAGTTCGTCGAGCGCGAACGCGGTCACGCTGACGGTGTTCTCGAATCCGCCGACAATGGTGATGAACGCGAGACTCATGAGCTCGTTCTCGGTCAGCCTGTCCTGACCGTCGCGGGCGGCGATCCAGGCCGACAGCAGATCGTCGCCGGGCGCACGGCGTTTATCGGCGATGACACCGGAGATCAGCCCCAGGAGTGTGGTCATCGACTTGCGGGTGTCCTCGCCGCCGGGGGAGGTGTCGACGCGCAGCAGCAGTGCGGACGCCTCTCGGAACGCCGCCAGTTGTGCACGCGGCAAACCCAGCAGCGTCCCGATCACCCGCGCGGGCAGCGGTTCACACAGCTGGTCCATGAAGTCGATGTCGCCATCGGCCGGCAGCGCGGTGACCAATTCGGAAACGGCTGCCGCCACCATCTTTTCCTGCGCGGAATGATTGCGCGGCCCGAACGCCTCCGCGGCAAGCTTGCGAATCCGCCGATGCTCCTCGCCGTCCATATTCAGCAGATTGGCGTCCAGCGCCGGTGGCAGCTTGTTCCCGAGAAACCCGGTGGTGCTGTCCGACTTCGCCGCTGACATGCGCGGGTCCGCAAGCAGTCGAGTCACCGCGTCATACCCGGTCACCACCCACACCGGCGACCCGTCCGGCAATTCCGCCCGGTGCACTCCGCCTCCGCGAGTCCGAAGATCCTCATGCAGCTCATCAACGGCATGGATCCCAGCCTGAAACGGACAACTCCCCAGCGATGTCATGCTCGCCAGTCTGCCAACTCCAGAATCCCTTCGCCGCGCAGCCATCAATCAGCTTGTACCGCACTGCATTTCGATCGCCTGGGAAGCCCCGCATTCCGCAGCGATGGCAACGGGAGAGACCTGGACCCTGACGCTGCGTCGGGGTTGCAACCTTGCTCCATGACGAAGAACATCGCCGCCGGCCTCCTGGAACTCTGCGATCGCCGCACGCATTCGCGCATCAGCTGGGCATCGAATCGTCGATACGCTCGCTCATCATGCCGAGCGGCGTCGAACCGCCATGCCCGACAGCTGACCTTTCGCGCCAGACTTCTGGCCTCGGGCGGATAGCGGGTTGACAGTTAGTGACCGATCGGTTGCAATGTTTGGTGTGGGCTATGACACGATCATCAAGGACGGCCGCTGGTTCGACGGCGCCGGATCCCCTTCAGCCATCCGCCATCTCGGTGTGCGCGGGGATCGCGTTGTCGCGGTGTCCGCGGAGCCGCTCGACGAGACCGACTGCCCGAACGTCGTCGATGCCGCGGGCAAGTGGGTGATGCCGGGAATGATCGATATGCACACCCACTACGACATCGAGGTCTTGCAGGCGCCGGGGCTGACCGAGTCTGTGCGGCACGGGATTACGACGGTGATCCTCGGTTCGTGTTCGCTGTCGACCGTGCATGCCTCGGCGACCGATGCGGGAGATCTGTTCGGCCGGGTCGAGGCGATTCCGCGGCAGCACGTGATCGCGGCCGTGGAGGGGAAGACCTGGACGTCGGCGCGTGAATACGTCGCCGCCCTCGAGGAGCTGCCGCTGGGGCCCAATCTCGGTGCGATGATCGGGCATTCGGATATTCGGACCGCGCTCATGGGGCTGGATCGGGCCACCCGCAAGCAGGTGCGCCCCACGGCAGCCGAGCAGGCGGCGATGGAGGCCGCGCTCACCGAGGCGCTGGACGCGGGGTTCGTCGGGATGTCGGCGCAGCAGCTGCTGTTCGACAAGCTCGACGGTGAGGTCGCCCGCTCCCGGACCCTGCCCTCGACCTACGCCCGGGCGCGGGAACGGCGGCGGCTCAATGCGATTCTGCGGCGGCGCCGGCGCGTGCTGCAGGGCGGGCCCGATGTCACCTCGCCGCGCAGTATCGCCGCGATGACGTTCAGCAGCGTCGGGCTGTTCCGGCGACAGCTGAAGACCACCCTGATCTCGGCCGCCGACCTCAAGGCGAATCCGCTGCTGGTGCACCTGATGGGTGCGATCACCCGGGTGGTGAACGGGCTGGGCGGCGACTTCCGCTGGCAGCATCTGCCGATTCCGTTCGAGGTGTATGCCGACGGCATCGATCTGGTCATCTTCGAGGAGTTCGGCTCCGGCGCGGCCGCACTGCATCTGGCCGATCAGGTGGAGCGCAATGCGCTCATGCGAGATGAGGCGTACCGCAGGCGATTCCGCAAGGATTACGACTCGAAGTTCGGGATCCGGGTCTGGCACCGGGACTTCTTCGACGCCGAGATCGTGGACTGCCCCGATGCGAGTGTCCTCGGCAAGACCTTCGGGCAGGTGGGTGTCGCTCGCGGCGGACTGCATCCGGTCGACGCCTTCCTCGACCTCGTTGTGGAGCACGGCACCAAATTGCGCTGGCGCACCACGATTTCCAACCATCGTCCCGAGATGCTCAACAAGCTCAGCGCGCATCCCGGGGTGCAGCTGGGGTTCTCCGATGCGGGCGCGCATCTGCGCAATATGGCCTTCTACAACTTCGGCCTGCGGTTCCTGCACCGGGTGCAGCGCGCGGAACAGGCCGGACAGCCGTTCCTCACGCTCGAGCAGGCGGTGCACCGGCTGACCGGTGAACTGGCCGACTGGTACGGCCTGGACGCCGGTCACCTGCGCGAAGGCGATCGCGCCGATGTGCTCATCGTCGATCCATCCGGTCTGGACGATTCGCTCGAGGCGTACGCCGAATGCCCTGTGCCCACCTACGGAAACCTGCCACGTATGGTCAATCGCAATGACAGAGCCGTGTCGGCCGTGTTCATCGGTGGTCGGTACGTCTTCGGCGACGGAGTGCCCGCCGAGGTCCTGGGCACCGGCCGGACCGGGCGATTCCTGCGAGCTGGAGGCTAATTGACGACCGCGCGACGAACTCAGGCCGAGCGCCGCGCCGCCACCATCACCAAACTTGTGGACGCCACCATCGAGGCCATTGCCGAGATCGGCTACCACAACACCTCACTGGGCGAGATCAGCAGTCGCGCCGGGGTTTCCAAGGCCGCCATCTTCCGGCACTTCGAATCCCGGACCGATCTGGTGGTGGCCGCCGCGGACGAGGTTCGCCGCCGGCATATGGTCGCGGTCGCGGACCTGCGCCTGCCGGAGAACACCAGCCATCCGGTGGATCTCACCGGGCTCATGCACTTCATCCGCCGCGAGATCCGCGACACCACCAATGTGGTCTGGCTGGAACTGCTGGTCGCCGCCCGCACCGAACCGGAATTGCGCACTCGTCTGGAACCCGTGCTGCGCGGGCTCATGAGCGAGGTCGAGGAAGTCGCGGTGGCCACCTTGAGCCCTGACGTCTCCCCGGAAGTGGCCCGGCTGGTCACCACGTCACTGCTGCACATGTTCGACGGTGAGGCGATCTTCCGGCACACCTATCCGCGGCCCGATCTCGAGGAAGCCCGAATCGACCAGATTGCCGATGCCTTCCGTCAGTTGACGAGCGTTCGCCGGAACTGAACCGCATCCGGATTTAGCTGCCGCGCGGGTGATTCGATCAGCCTCCGGTCTGTGCTTTGTCGAATACTCGCCGGAAGATCTCGTCGGCGTGGCTTCCCGGTTCGGGTGTGCCTGGCGTGATGTGGAAGGTGCGACTGCCATCGGCGAGGCGTCCGGCGCGCAGGAACAGGTCGGTCGAATGCCCGGCTCGGTAGCGCTGATGTGCGAACTCGTACAGGTGGGTGACGAAGACGATCCTCACGCCCGCGTCGACCATGGCTCCGATGAGTGGAGCCGCGATTCGGGAGGCGTCTCGCTCGCTGGTCGATGCGAACGATTCATTGCACAGCAGCAGGGAATTCGGGCCGATCCGGTCGACGATGGCGCTCATTCGGAGTAGCTCGTCGACGAGTTTGCCATGGGTCATGGTGCGGTCTTCGTCGGTGACGAAATGCGTGAAAACGCCGTCGCGGATATCGGATTCGAAGCTGTCGGCAATGACGAACATCCCGGCCTGCATCATCAATTGCGCCGCGCCGAGGCTGCGCAGAAAGGTGGATTTGCCGCCGTTGTTCGCGCCGGTCACGACGATCAGCGAGCGCGCATCGGCAGCCACATTGTTGCCGATCACCGCCCGATCGGCGGCCAAGGACAGACTGATATCGCGCAGGCCCGTGCATCGAAGTCTCGGGGTGCCCGCCGGATGAATGATCGGAAGGCAGGTCGGTAGTCCCGCCCGAGTCAATCGATCGCGCAGCGTGAGACAGCCGATATAGAAGGCGAGTTCGGTGCGCAGCCGCTCGAAGAAGTCGTGCACATGGTCGGCGGCATAACTCACGACCTCCGCGACGTCGAGAAGCGCTCGGTCCTTCAGCTGCTTGACGGGGTTCAGGCCGGGGTTGGATCCGGCTTCGGGATCTTCGATGGGCTGGAAGGCACGGCTGGAACGCCGGTCGAGTCCGAAGCGGCCGCGCCGCGGGCGAATCGGTTCGTGCAGCACGATATTCGTGATCTTATTGCCGGTCCCGAGCCCAGTGCTGATATGCACGCCGTGCTCGAAATACATGGTGTCCAGCTGTGCTTCGACAGCGTCGAGATACTCATCGTCGAAACTCTGGGTCACCGTCATCACCAAGTCGGTGAGTCCGGACGAGCTGAACAGCGAGGCGTGCTGCTCGCACAGAGCGCGCAGCCGCCGGACGCAGCCAATGAGCTCGGTGAACGGTTGCAGCGCGAGCATGAGTTTGCCGCCTGATCGGCGACCGCCGCCGATCGGCCAGCGCTGGATCCGGGTGGGCTCGACGGCGATGTCGAAGAGCTCGCGAATCACTGCCGGATGGGCGCAGCAGTCGGTCAGCACGGCCTGCCGGTGGCGAATTACCTCGGGATCGACCATTGTCGCGGGCAGGATCGCCCGGACCGAATGCAAGACGATCTCGTCACCGGCTGCCATTGCGGCATACAGCGATTCCATTCCCAGGTCACCGAATGCGCGATCACCGTTGACGGCCGTGCTCGAAATCCCGCCCGACGGATACAGCAGGTTGACTCTCATTGCGCGATCCTCGCCGTGACAAGGTCGTACGTCAGTCCGTATCGCTCGGCGAGCACCACCGCGTGGGCATTGCCGTCGGCCGGTCTGCGGACGATCCGGAACGTGCGGTGCGACGGGTCGTCCGAGTCGGTGGCGGCGACCATGCTGACGGTTGCCGGTCCCGCATGGGCGAGTTCGTCGAAAAACGTCACCCACACGGCGATCGAGCCCCGCGCGATAATCTGATCGAGGACCTCGAATCCGATCTGCACGCCGTCGACAGTGCTTGTCGAGCTGAAGCTTTCGTTCAGAATGATCACGCTGTCCGGCGTGGCCCGGTCGAGGGTGTCTCGCATCCGCTCGAGTTCGGCCAGCAGCCGGCCGTCGGAATCGGCAGCCTGTTCCGCGCGTTCGAAATGCGTGCATATTCGATCCGGTAGTGCGAGTCGGGCCGAGTGTGCCGGAACCGGGCACCCGAGCGCGGCGAGATAAACGAGTTGCCCGAACATGCGCGCGAACGTGGTCTTTCCGCCCTGATTCGGACCCGTCACCACCAGGACCCGTTCCGTGCCCGACAGCTCGAAATCGTTGCACACCAAGGGCTCTTCGGTGTGCCGCCGGCGACCGGCCAGCGCCAGGTCGAAGGCCTGTTCGGCGCGAAGATCAGCGGGCTGGACCACCACCTGCGGCAGGCACATGGTCCGGCCGTCGCCGGTGATGGTCCGGGCGAAGTCGAGATACAGCAGATAGAAATGGATTTCGCGGTCGAACGTCGCCACACCTGAATCGGTGAAATGCTCATGCCTGCCCGAGAATTCGGCGAGCCGCCGGAAAGCGCCCGGATGCAGGGCGACAACTCGATCGAGGATCTGCTCCTCCATCTGGTTCATATCGGCCCATTCCGCCTCCGGCCGAGGCGGGGGAGGGGCGCCGGATCCGAAGCGCACGAACAGGTCTGCAATCGTTGCGCTGTAGTTCTGTTCGTCGGTGGCAGCGCCGACTTCGATGGTGTTGTCGACGATCCGGATGCTGTAGCGAACGGTGGACAAAGCTTGCTGTACGTCTCGTACGGCGGTCACGAGCTGACCGAATTCTGCTCCGCCGGTGTAGAACTCGACGAAGGTGCGCCACCGCACCAGCGCCTGGGACGATAACGGCAGGTCTGTCATCGCCTCGGCTGTCCGCGTGATCGCCGTGATGTAGTCCGCGGCCGCGTCGAGCAGCCACCTCTGCTTCTGTCGTGGATGCGTCAGCCGCGCCGCGCCTGCCAGCCGTCGCCGTACGCGCCGCATTCCGTGGGCGAACTCCACGAATACGGCACGTATCGCGTCATTTCCCAAGTCGCCGAAGACTTCCTGGCGGTACCGCACCGTATCCCGATCGCGCACCGGCCGCCGAAACAACGACTCGAGCCCGTATTCGTCCCCCTCGCGAAGTACCGCGGCGATCACCTGATCGATATTGAGGTCGGTCAGAGTGTCGCCATCGGCGACCACCTCCGCGATCGCCGCCGACCGCTCCGGCCACAGAACACTGCCTGCCCGCATCCCCACCTCCGTAAGCCTGTGCCTCTCTTGCAGATTAGGGAGATACCTAGCCGGTCGTCAAGCTATCGGTTCTGACCGAACTGTCCCCCGAGCCGGGCCAGCGCCCACACGGCCAGCCCGGACAGGGCGTAGAAACCACCGAAGAGGCAGGAGGCCCACCACCCCCACGCGCTGTACGCCCATGTGGTCGTGAGCGCGCCGAGAGCAGACCCGAGTGAGTAGAAGGCCATGTACGCGCCGATGACGCTGCTGGCACGGTCAGGATGCGCGGCGGTCAGCAGATGCTGGTTGCTGACGTGCACGGCTTGAACCGCGAAGTCGAGCACGATGATCCCGGCGATGAGCAGTGCCAGAGTCGGCCCGGTCCACACGATGAGCAGCCAGGACGCGGCGAGCACCAGCAGCGACCAACCGCTGATCGCCTGAGCGTGGCCGCGATCGGCCCATCTGCCCGCTCGGGCGGCGCCGAGGGTTCCCGCGAGTCCCGCCACTCCGAAGAGCCCGATGGCGGTCGTCCCGAAGGACCAGGGTTCGGCGCTCAGCGGCAGTGCGAGCCCACTCCAGAGGGTGCCGAAGGAGGCGAAGAGGAAGAATGCAATCAGCCCCCGGCTCAAGAACATTCGATCCGTGGCCACCAGTCGTCCCATCGACCTCAGCACCCGTCCGTACTGATCTCTGGACGTTCTAGCATCAGGACGCAGCCCGACCTGAGTAATGAGACCGAGCGAGCCACATAACACGGCCAGCAGGACATAAATGGCACGCCATCCCACCGTGTCACCCAGCACCCCCGCGACAACGCGAACACCGAGGATTCCCAACACCACACCCGAGGTGACAGCGCCGATATTGCGCCCACGTTCGCCCGCGGGCGACATGGCCGCGACATAGGCCACCGCCACCTGCACAACCACCGCGAACACCCCCGCAATCGCAAGCCCCGCCATCGCGACAACCCCGTTCGGCGCGGCCGCCGTAATCGCCGCCCCCACCCCGGTGAGCGCCAGCATTCCGCCGATGAGCCGCCGCCGATTCAGCAAATCACCAAGCGGCACAAGCAGAATCAGACCCGCGAAGTACCCGACCTGCCCAGCCGCAACCAGCCGCCCCAGCGACTCCGCCGACAACCCCAGCTCAGCCCCCGCCGCCTCCAGCACCGGCTGAATCGCATAGATCGTCGATACCGCCACAGCGCACACCAGCGCCAACATCACCCGCTGCGGTCGCCCAACTCCCGCCATCACGCCTCCAAAAGTAGCAAAATGAAACTAATCCAACCTAGGGTGTATCAGTTTCAAATTGCAACTCGGGGGAGCGGTGGGCGACGTCGAAGTCGGCCGCCGACTGCGCTAGCTTGTGACCGGCTGCATGGAGAGATTCCAGAAGTCGGCGTAACGGCCACCGCGAGTGAGTAATTCGTCGTGTGTGCCCGCCTCCACATTCCGGCCACCGTCCAGGAAGACGATCCGATCGGCGCGCTGCACGGTGCGCAGCCGATGTGCCACCATCACCACGGTTCGGCCTGCCATCAGACGTTCGACACCCTCGTGGACGGCCGCCTCGTTGACGGGGTCCAGCGCGGAGGTCACTTCGTCGAGCAGCACGATAGGCGCATTCTTCAGCAGGGCCCGCGCGATCGAAACACGTTGGCGCTCACCACCGGAAAGCAATGCGCCACCCTCGCCGACCTTTGTCGCCCAGCCGTCTGGGAGTCGCTCGATCACCTCGTCCAATCGTGCCGCGGATGCTGCCGCGCGCACCTCGGCCTCGTCGGCGTCGGGCCGGCCGAGTCGCACGTTCTGCTCGATGGTGCCGTCGAAGAGATAGACCTCCTGGAACACGATGGCGATCTGATCCATGAGCACGTCGGTGCTGATCGCGCGTACGTCCACACCGCCGATGCGCACCGCTCCCGAGCCCACGTCGTAGAACCGCGCAATCAGCTGGAGCAGAGTGCTTTTGCCCGCACCCGACGGTCCGACAACGGCGAGCCGCTGCCCCTCACGCACGAACAATGACAGCCGGTCGATCACCGTGCGGTCGTCCTGCTGGAAGACCACGGAATCGAATTCCAGGTCATGCCGCACCGGCCGGACCGATGTGCGCGGTTCCGGCAGTGGTTCGGTGCGCAACACCGCATCGAGCCTCGCCAGCTCGGAGCGTGCGCCGCGCAGTTGACCACCGATATCGGCCAGCGACAGTAGCGGATCGGCACAACGCGCGGCGAGCACCAGGATGGCCAGAACCGCTGCCGCGCTGATATTTCCGCCGAGCGCAAGGTATGCGCCGAGCGCAAGCAGGGCCGTGAATGCCGCTTGCACTGTGAGGGTGAGGCCCACCAGGCCCGGCAGCGCCGAGAGCGTGGAGCGTCTGGCCGCACGCTGGACCTGTGCCAGCGATTCGTCCAGCAGCTCGAACCGTTCGGCGGACCGGCCGCCGACTCGGAGCACAGGCTGGACCTGGAGGTATTCGATGACCCGCCCGGCAGCTTCGGCGTCCCGTTCGTGACGGTCGATATCGGCGGTGGCCATCGATCGGCCCGTCCACACCTGAATCGCGACCACGAGCGGTATCGCTACGAGCGCGGCCACACCCATCTGCCAGTTGAATACGAGCATCACCACGACGATCGTCAATGGAGTCACGCTGGCGGAGGTGATCGGCGCCAGCAGGTGCGCCACCGCGCTCATCGCCTGCATGATGCCCTGACCAGCCACGACGGACACCTCCCCGACACGGCCGGCAGTGAACCAGCCGAGCGGAATGCGAGCCAGGTGATCACCGAAACGGTGGAATACGCCGCGCAGTGCGGAGGCCGCCACCCGGAAGCCGGACAGATCGGCGAGGTAGCGCAGCACCGCATAGACGCCGAACGCGGCGCAGAACTCGATCAGTGCGGGCCAGGCGTCGGAGGGCGTCGCACCGAACAGTGCTCGCAGCACCGGAACCAGGAATGCGTAACACGCGCCCTCTGCCACCGCGGCCGCGATCATCAGTGCGATCGTGCGGCGCAGCGGCCGGGCGTACTCTTTTCCCAAGACCTGCAACAGCATTCGAATCATCGGAGCTTTCCTCCCGGTCGGGTGCCGACGACGGTTCCGGTCGCATCGGTGACGGATCGGTGCGATCGCCAGAACTCTGTGAATTTCCCGTTCCGCGTGAGTAGCTCGGCGGGCTTGCCCCGCTCGACGATCACCCCGTCCTCGAGCATCACGACGGTGTCGGCCTCGGCGATCGTCTCCATGCGGTGCGCGATGAGCAGAATCGTTCGATCACCCGCAAGGGTCGACAGCGCGGCACGCACCGCCAGCTCGGTCTGCGGGTCTGCGAAGGCGGTCGCCTCGTCGAGCACCAGCACCGGCGCATCGGACAGCAGCGCACGTGCGATCGAAATCCGTTGCGCCTCACCGCCGGAGAACTTCACCTGCGCGCCGATCACCGAATCGTAGCCGTGGGGCAGCTCGAGAATTCGTTCGTGAATGTTCGCCAGCTTCGCCACCCGCATCACGTCCTGAAGGTCGGCGTGCGGTACCGCCAGGGCGATATTGTCCGCCACCGATGCGCGCAGCAGACGTACGTCCTGGAAGACGAACGAGACCATCCGGTAGAGCTCACGACTGCCGAGCTCGCGCAGATCGACCCCGCCCAGCAGCACAGCGCCGTGGATGGGGTCGAAGAACCGTGGCAAAAGTTGTGCCAGAGTCGACTTTCCGCTTCCGGACGGCCCTACGAGCGCGGTGGTCGTCCCTGGTTCGAGCACCAGGTCGATGCCACGCAGCACCTCGTGGCCGGTGTCGTACCCGAATCGGACGTTGCGCAGTTCCACCCGGTGACCCTGTGCTGCGATCGGCTGCACCGGCTCCGGAAGCGGTTGCACCGCAAGCACATCACGGATCCGCGCCACCGCACGGCGGGCCGCCTGCAGATCGTCGAAACCGTGGCCGAGCGCTGCTATCGGAGCGGTCAGTCCCAATCCCAGCAGCAGGAAAGGTAGTAGATCCGCCGGAGCGAGCGAACCGTTCGTGATCAGCGCCGTACCGCCGATCAGCACGACCAGCAGTACGAAGGCCGGTGAGAGCGCCAGTGCGAGTCCAGCGGCGATAGCGGCGATGCCGAGCACCCAGCGCAGAAAGGAATCGGTGAATTCGTCCGCGGCTGTGAGGAATGCGCGATGCGCGCGCTCGCCGCCACCGAAGGCCTTGACCACCGCGATGCCCTGCACGAATTCGACCGCCGAACTCGAAATCCGTTCCATATTCGCATCCAGCGTCATCTGCTCACGCCGGCGAGTAGAGGTCATCATCAGCGGGATGATCGCGATCGCCAGCACTATCGGGATCATGGTGATCAGCGTCAACCGC
Source organism: Nocardia sp. NBC_01327 (assembly GCF_035958815.1). NCBI lineage: Bacteria > Bacillati > Actinomycetota > Actinomycetes > Mycobacteriales > Nocardiaceae > Nocardia > Nocardia sp. NBC_01327. The sequence goes on from NZ_CP108383.1 coordinate 5,143,074, forward strand.
CAGTCGATGGTGAACAGGTAGGCCAGTGATACCAGCGGGACGACGAAGGCGGAGACGAGCTCACCGGGAGCGTGGGCGGTGAGGGGGTGCACGGCACTCACGTCCTGGCCCACCACTTTTGCGAGTTCGCCGGTGCGGCGTCGAGAGAGCCAGCCGATCGGCGCCCGGCCGAGACGTGCGGCCAGCTGCCTGCGGAACGACAGCTGGATTCGGCCGTCGACAATATGCCCGAGTCCGGACGCAGCCGCCGTGAAGAGCAGTTTCGCCAGCAGGCCGCCCGCGCCCGCGGCAACGAGGGTCCAGACGTGACCGTGATCGATCGCTGTGGGCGACAATAGAACTCGGCCCAGTTCCACGACCGCCAGCAGCGGCGCGAGACCCGCTACCGCGCCGATGGCCTGCAGGACCACCACGGCGGCCAAACCCGGCACAAAAGCGCGTAGCAACCCCGCTACGCGCTGTTCGGCCGCATTCGATTCGGGCGCGCTATCCGATAGCGGTGTGGACTCTGCTCTCATCTGTGCGAGATCGACGGCGTTCATCGCGATAGCGCGAGCTCGGTGAACGCCTCGATCGCCTCGTCGATGGGATGTGGCTGCGGCGCGGAGCCGATTCGGTTCCAGCGCTGCAGGTTCACCGTGAGGGACATTTGCCGTGTGCGGTCGGCGCTTGTCAGAGTCAGCGCGCCGCCGCCCCAGACGGAGCCGTCGTGGCCCCAGTGGATGCCTTGACCGGGCACCGTCCGCTTGTGCAGGCCGAGGCCGTAGTCGATGGTCTTGCCCTCGAAGGAGATGACCGGAACGGTGCGCTGCATCTGCGTCAGCGCCGATTCACTGATGATGTCGCCGGCCAGCAGCAGGCCGAAGAAGCGGTTCAGGTCCGCGACGGTTGAGATCAGCGAAGCCGCCGGACCCACCCATGACATGTCGTAGACGCTGTAGTCACGCGGCGGATCGATCGTGCCGAACCACGCCTCGTAGTGCTGTGCGTGCGGTCCGTCGATATGCGGTCCGGCCGGGAGCTCGGTGTCCTGGAGCCCGGCGCGCTCGATGACGTTGCCGGTGATGCATTTCTCGGCCGTGGTACCGGTTACCAACTCCAGAAGTTGGCACAGGAGCAGGTAATTGGTGTTCGAGTACACCCCCGGCGTCTCGCCCGGGGCCCTGGTGGCAGGCGCCGAGATCCCCATCTCGATCAGCTCGGTCGGATGAAACTTTCTGAACCGATTGTCGTCCATGCTCTTCTGTGTCGTTCCCGGAGGGGCGGGGAAGACCGTGAGGGACGGGAAGGCCTGCGGAAGATAGTCGGAGAGGCCGCTGGTGTGGTTGAGCAACATCCGGACCGTGATCGCCGCACCTCGTTCGCAGGGAACCAGCCGTGGCAGGTAGTGGCCGATCGGGGTGTCGAGGGCTATTTCGCCATTGTCGGCCTGTTGCAACACAGCCGCAGCGGTGAAGGTCTTGCTGACACTGCCGACGCGATGTCGCATGTCGGCGGTGACGGGGCGGCCGGTGGCGACCTCGGCGAATCCGGCTGCGCCACGCCAGATTCGGTTGTCAGCGCGCACTTCGGCGAAAGTTCCGGGGATGCCCGCGTGATGGACGGCCTCCAGGGCGGTGTGTAGCTTCTCGGGATCGAGGGTGTCGGTCATCGGACCACTATCGATCGAGCGTTCCCCCGCGGTATTGGAAAAATTCTCCCCAGGCCCGGTGCCGGTGCTGGGAGATGGCGGGGAGATACAGCGCCGTCAGGGCTCCCGGCGTGTGGTCCGCGAAAATCGATACGTCTCGGGACAGATGGGCCTGATCGGTGTAGCCACTGTCCACGGCGACGTCGGCAATCGGCCTGCCGGCGAGCAAGCCGTCGACCGCGTGCCGGAATCGCACCAGCATGGCCGCTCGCTTGGGTGTCAGGCCGATTTGGGACTCGAACCGCGCCCCCAGGCGCTTATGGCTCCATCCGAGGGATTCGGCGAGCTCACCGATCCTCAACTGGCCGTGGGAGGTGACAATGCGATCCCAACCGGCGAGCACTTCCGCATCAGGTGTTCGCATCGGCCGCTCACACTGCGCCAAAAACGTTTTCGTCAATGCGAACCGCTCGTCCCAGGTCCGGCTGTCCGCAAGTTGCTCCCGCAGCCGCACGGCTCGCGCCCCCCACAAATCCTCCAGATCGACAACACCTCGCCCCAGATCCGCCGGGGAAACGCCCAACAGCGAATACGCCTGTATCGGCGACAAGCGCACTTCGACACACTCCGCCCGCCGACAACGGACCCGCATCGCTTCGATAGGAAGCCCCACAACGAACCCGCCGAGCCTCCGCCGCCCCACCGCATCATCGACGATCACTTCCTGATCCCCGAACCCGATCACCACAGTCACGGCCGCCGTCCCCGCAACCCGCAAATCCAGCCCACCACCACCCACATCGCGATACCCGATCATCGCGCCGCCCAGCCGCCCAACACCAGCAGCCCTCGCGAAATCCCAACCCCCCTCAGGCGCGCCGCCGAAATCCACAACTCCCACCCGCCCAGGCTACGGACAGCCGAGCCGTTTCAGCCCAAATAGGGCTGAGTACGCTGCTCCGCGTGATGTTGCAGCCGCAGCCGCACCGTGTCATGAACCGGCAGGTCCGCGAGCTCATCCAGCCCTACAAAGCGAACCTCGGTCGACTCGTCACTGACTGCGACCTCACCCCCACAGACGCACCCGTAGAACGTGACACTGAATTCCTGACGAACCTCACCATCGGCATACGCGATCACATGCTCCGGATCGGTGTAAATCCCAAGCAGCCCAGTGATTTCAATCTCCAGCCCGGTCTCCTCCCTGGTCTCCCGCACCACACACTCCTCGAGCGTCTCCCCGATCTCCATAATCCCCCCGGGCAACGACCAGTTCCCCGAGTCCCGTCGCCGCTGCAGAAGAATCCTGCCCCCGTCATCGATAACCAGCGCAGACCCACCCGGCACAAGACTATTCGCCTTGGGCGCGTTGGGATCTCGGTAGTAGTCACGCCGTCCGCTCATCAAGCTCTCCTTGAATATAGGGAGTCGTTGTATCCCATATCTGTTCGACCTGATCGGCAAAGGACGCAAATATCCCGTGTCGAGACAGGCTCCGCAGGTGTAAGGCCGGGTGCTGGTAGCCGCGTGCCCGCACGAGGTAGGGCGTGACAATCATCTGATCATCGAATCGGAACACCGAGTTGTACAGGTGCATGGTGTGCAACCCGATTCCGCATCCCGGCGTAGTCGTCAGTTGGCCAAGCATGCTCAGCGCGTTGCGGATTCGCCCTGGCAATGTGCCGTGCATCTGTTCTAAATTGTCTCGTTCGATGACGTGGGCGCAATCCGGGTCAGCGAATGCGAGTCGCGCCCGAGCCCCATTGCCGCACTTCGCCGCGATGATGTCGGCTGCGTTGGGGAGCAACTCGAGGACGAACGGGTATGCGTAGCCAATGAGATCGATCTGTTCTGTCGCCTTGAGGAGGAGTGATATCCACAGCTCGTTCGGTAAATCAGCCCGATGCCCATATGCGCCGAGGACTTCGGCCGTCGCGGGTGCGCCTGCGCTCAGGTCGGGTCGGGTCTGTGGCCAGAGCGTGGTCTCCGATTCCTCCAGTATCTGCGCCACCGCGAAGCGGGTGCGGCGATGTGGCACTCGCCCTGCGAGCCAGCGATTGACAGTCTTCGCGTCCACACCCACGGCTGCGGCGAGCGCCGCCGAGTCCAGCTGTGCTCGCAACATGGCCGACCTCAAGCGCTGGCTCATATCGGCACCTTAGTGGACGCATCCGGGACGTTTGGCGGAATTTGAAGTGTCCCAAGAAACGTCCCGCGCGCAGTTCAGATGCCTCGCTCGCGGTCATACCGTCGGGGCAGGGCTCACCGAGGAGGCATGCGATGAAAGCGGTTATCTGGATCGACAAGACGCTGTTGGAAACCAAGGGCGAACTCGATCGAGCAGAGTTCCACGCGAAGCGGCGAGCCGGTGAACTCGGCGCGTCGGTAGTCAAGACGATGTGGAGAATTCAATCGATGGACGATCCGATGGGGGAGTTGCGCAAGGCATTACATGCCGTTGATGCGCCCCTGGTGATCACGCCAACCCTCGAGCATGTAGGTGGCTCGCCCAACCCTGTGACCACGTTCGCCGAACTGGCTACAGTCGACCCGTCGAAGATCTGGGCCTGGATTCCCGCGCTGACGCGTGCACTCGCGTTCGAGGCGTGGCCACCGCTCGAGCCACGAAGGTGACTCGAATCGTGCTGGCTTCCACGTCGCCGAGCATGTCGACTCCATTGCAGCGGGCTACTTCCCGCCGGCCAGTGATTCCACGAGAGCGACCACCATATCTGGTTCCAGCGCATCGACTATCGCGTCCGGCGAATGCTGGGCCAGTTCCTCGCGGCTAGTTCGATGGGTGACGACAACGACCCGGAATCCTGCATGCCTGGCGCAGGCTATGTCGTTCGGCGCATCACCGATGACAACAGTCCGTGCAGGGTCGAGTCGATTGACATACCTGCTGGAGTATCGCTGCGAAACAACCGCTGGAAGGTCGAAGCGATCCCTCGCGTCGGATCCGAAAGCGCCGATATCGAAGTCCAAGTAGGGATCCAAACCGTTGACTTGAAGCTTGACTTCAGCGGCAGACCGCAGATTCCCCGTCAGTACGGTCTGGAGGAAGCCGTGCTCATGCAGCAATGCGATAGTGTCTGCCGCACCGGGGTAGGCGGGCTGAACTCGTGCTAGCTCCGATGCTCCTTCAGTCATAACCTCAGCCAGTTTCTGGTGGAATCGTTCGACTCCGAGTTCTGCGGTCGGTGCGGGAATGCCGGAGGCGAGAGCAGTGTCCACGACGATGGACTCGTCGGTATAGCCGTGCACGCGCGTCGCGGGGAAGGTGATGTCTGCTTCCGCGAGGGAGTAGGTGCGGGCGATAGCCCTTCTGAGCCAACGCAAATCGGCCGGAATCAGGGTGCCATCGACGTCCCAGACAACGAGTCACGCGCTCCGCACGCTCATAACCTGCATTCTGACAGACCGACGCTCCTCGGGACCGCTTCGTTTCAAAGGACCGAATTGCCGTTGGCCCCAGGTTCCTCGAGTGCGGCCGGGTCGTGGACTACCTGAAGTAGATCGGCGATTGTGAATGGTTCGCCCACCCAGCCGTCTTGCCAGACCGGAGCCCATGAACCGTCGTGGTATTGCAGCCATCGGGCAGGCCGTTCCTCGCCGAAGAGTGCAAGTACGTCATCGACATTCATGCGAATCGGTCCCGGTCGGCGGCCGCCCGTGGTTGCACAGCTGTTGGATGGTCAGTGTCCGCGTCGGTGTCAGCGTTGCCAGTGCGACAAGCACTTTCGCCTGCGGCTCAGTGCGCGGCATCTGTATCCCCTGTCGTGGTGGGGGCCAGGACAGGGGCCCTGGGCGCTTTGCCCTGACGTTAAGGGGCTGGTGGGGCTGGGATCCAGGAACTTGCTCGAGCTTGCGAATTGAGCTCTGTTCTGGCCCGGAGCCCTTGAATGCGCGGGACCATAGAACCGGTGGGCAGGTAGCTCACGCATAATCGCCGAGAAGACTAGGACTGATCATGGTGGAGCCATTACGTTTCCTGGGTCGAAGTGGGTCGCCGTCTGGCGGGTGTCCGGCGCTGTACGAAACCGATCCCGATTCGTTCTTGATCGTGGGCTGGCTGACCGATTCCGGGGCCACTGTTGAAATCCCGCATGTGCTACTGGGATTCGCCGAACACGACCTGTTCATCGGTGTGCCGCTTACAGACACGGGGCGCGGCACATTCACCGTGAGTGGGCGGCAAGTCACCGATGTGGAAACCCTCGCGGTGCTGAAGCTCGAGGAGAACGAAACCGCGATCGTGGTTCCGCGGCGCAAAAGGACGTATTTCGGTGCAGCAGCTTGACATTGAAGAAGTCAATAATCTGATTCGCAGCAGCAAGAACGAGGCCTTTCACCTTGAGTTGCTGGACGACTACGAGTCACCTGGAGGTGATCAGCCGTATCGGAACTGGCTGGCCGGAGGCATCGAGGACGATTACGCCTGGTTCCAGGACTGGCTGAGCCTGGTGCGAGAGAGCACCGCTCGCGGCGTGACGATGCGCCGGGCTCGGGTCGTCACAGTCCCTCTCACTGATTACCAACGGTGGATGCTGGAGATCACCCGGCACAATGTCGACGCAGGGGAGGAGATCCGATACCTGCCAAGGCATCTGGCCGACCGCCTCCAGCTCGGTACAGATGACTGGTGGCTGTTGGACGATGCGATCGTATCCTTCACCACGTTCGATCCTGCCGGCAATTGGGTGGGCGGAGCCGTCACGAACGATCCCCGAATTGTGGCCTACTGTCAGGGGATTCGAGACTACGCCTGGGGTTCGGCCGTGCCCTATCTCGACTTCCGTGAGTCGGGGGCGCAGTGACCCACAGCGGCGCCGCGCATGAACAACGCGAAGCTCTCGGGGCACGTCTCCGGGAGCTTCGCCGTGACGCCGGACTTACCGGGCGCAAACTGGCGGATTCGGCCGGCTGGCACGAGTCGAAAACCAGCAAGATCGAGTACGGCAAGCAAACTCCGTCGGAGGCGGACCTTCGGACCTGGTGCACGCTCACTGGCAGTCTCGATGAATTCCCGGACCTGATCGCCTCGCTGCGGAACATCCAGGCTGCGTATATGGAGTTTCGCAGGGTCCTCGGAACCGGCACTCGTCGGCGTCAGCGGATGCTCTCGCATATCGAAGGTGAAACCCAGATCATGCGGTGGTTCGAGCCCATGATCATTCCCGGGCTCTTGCAGACGCCGGACTACATCGAATGGATCCTCAGCAGAATCATCCGCTTCTACGACATCCCCAATGATGTCGACGAGGGTGTGACGGCGCGGATCGAGCGCCAGCAGGTGCTGTACCGCGGAACCCGTCGCTTCTCATTCGTGATCGCCGAGCAGGTGCTGTATACGACTGCCGGACAGGACTCGGTGATGGTCGAACAACTCGATCGACTTCTGACGGCCATGGCCTTGCCGCGCGTGCAATTGGGAATCCTGCCCAGCGCGGCCATCTACGAAGGGCCCGCGACGAACAGCTTCGTCATGTACGACAACAAGTTGGTGATTGTCGAGACTGTCACCGCCGAGCTGACGATCACCCAGCCGCGGGAGATAGCGCTGTACGGCAAGCTTTTCGATCTGCTCCGTGCACAGACGAGCTACGGTGAGGCCGCCCGCAGCCTGATTCACAAGGCGATAGAGCAGCGTCGCTGAGACCGACGCTCCTCGGCTGATGGCCGATCAATCGCGTAGTTGGGCTTTGAGGCGGGCGGCTTGGCGGGTGAGGTGGTCGCGTTCGGGGAGGTTGGGGGCTGAGTGGGCGGCTTCGGTGTAAAGGGTTGCGGCGGTTACAGGGTCACCGGCGCGCTCATTCAGGTATGCGGCGACGGCGGTGTGGCGAGGGAGGGCGGGGTCGAGGTGGGCCAGTTCGGCGAGGCCGGCGTGGGGACCGTCGGCCTCGCCTACCGCTACGGCGCGGTTGAGACGCGCTACCGGGTTGTCGGTGAGAAGTAGTAGTTCGTCGTACCACTCGACGATCTGTACCCAGTCGGTTTCCTCGGCTGTTCGGGCGTCGGCGTGGAGGGCGGCTATGGCGGCTTGGGCTTGGAATTCGCCCAATCTGTCTCGGGCCAGGGCTGTTTGGAGGATGTCGATGCCCTCGGCGATCAGGCGGGTGTCCCAGCGGGTGCGGTCTTGTTCGGCCAAAGGGACGAGGCTGCCGTCGGGGCGGGTGCGGGCGGGGCGGCGGGCGTGGTGGAGCAGCATGAGTGCGAGTAGGCCCGCGACTTCCTCGTGCTTGGTTTGGCGGGCCAGTTGGCGGGTGAGGCGGATTGCCTCTACGGAGAGGTCGATGTCGCCGGAGTAGCCCTCGTTGAAGACGAGGTAGAGGACGCGCAGGACGGTGCCGACATCGCCTGGCTGGTCGAACCGGATGCCCGAGACGGTTCGCTTGGCCCGGCTGATGCGCTGGGCCATAGTCGATTCCGGCACTAGGTAGGCCTGTGCAATCTGCTTTGTGGTCAGACCGCCGACCGCGCGCAGTGTCAGCGCGACGGCGGAGGCCGGTGTCAATGACGGGTGCGCGCACAGAAAATACAGCTGGAGTGTGTCGTCGGCTGCCTCGGCCGGGCCGGGCGGCGGCTCGGCCTCGACCCGCTGCTCCCGGTCGCGGCGCGCCGCTTCCGAGCGGTGGGCGTCGAGGAACTTGCGCCACGCAACAGTCACCAGCCAGCCCTTCGGGTCGGCGGGCTGCTGGTCCGGCCAGGACAGCGCGGCCTGTATGAGTGCCTCCTGCACGGCGTCCTCGGCCGTCGCGAAATCGACTCCACGACGCACGAGGACGCCGATCACCGCGGGAGTCAGTTCCCGCAGCAGCAATGCGTCCAGCACCTGATCTGCCCCGGCCGGTCCGGTCACTCGGTAATCGTCGGCGCGTGGCCCAGGAACGGGCGCAATTCGAGCCATTCGTGAATCGGCTTCCCACCCGCGCCCGGAGCCGCCGACAACTCACCGGCCAGTTCGAGCGCCCGCGCGTACGTATCGACGTCGATCACCATCCATCCGGCGATCACGTCCTTGGTCTCGGCGAACGGTCCGTCGGTGACCGGCGGCCGCCCCTCGCCGTCGAAGCGGACGAATGTCCCCTCCGGAGAGAGCGCCTGACTGTCCACGTACTCGCCGGTGTCCTCGAGCCGGGCGGCAAAGTCGTTCATGTACTGCACGTGTGCCGAGATCTCCTCCGGAGTCCACTGGTCCATCGGCACGTCGTTGACCGCGGCCGGCGCGCCACGATAGTGCTTGAGCAGCAAGTACTTTGCCATCATCTTCTCCTTGATGCCGTACGGCCCATTGCGGCCGTTTCACCTCGGGGACGGAGCCGCGGCCGGGATCTCGACATCCCGGCACGACATTCTTCCGGCGATCCTGCAACACAACCCACTCACGAGCATATGACCACGCCGAGCCGCGGCCGCGGCGTCAACTGGCGGCGCCGAACCATTTCGGCAGGTGGTCGAGCAGATCCTGCTGATCGTCACCGACCCACGCGACGTGCCCGTCCGGCCGCAGCAGCACCGCGGGCGCGTCCAACTCCTCGCTGATATCGACGACGTGGTCGACCCGATCCGCCCAGCCTGCCACCGACAGCAGCCCGGTTTGATCCAGCAGCAGTCCGCGACCGTCGTGCATCAGGTCGTAGAGTCGCCCTCGCTTCAGCGTGATGTCCCGCAACCGTCGGCCCAGCAGTTCGGGGCCTTCACCGAAGTTGTAGCGAACCCCGATCGCGGTGCTCTTCTCGGTCAGATACCGATTCACCTCATCGAAATCCATCAGCTCCGACAGCAGTCGGCGGACAGCCTGGGGGCCCGGCTCGGTGGACATCAGTTCGGACTGCACTCGGGTGTTGTTCAGCACGTCCTCGGCGACCGGGCGCCGTTCGGATTCGTAGCTGTCCAGCAATCCGTCCGGTGCCCAGCCGTTGATCACCGCAGCCAGCTTCCAGCCGAGGTTGAACGCATCCTGGATACCGAGATTCAGCCCCTGCCCTCCCATCGGCGGGTGGACATGCGCCGCGTCACCGGCGAGCAGCACCCGCCCGACCCGATACCGCTCGGCAAGCCGAGTGGCGTCGCCGAAGCGGGACAGCCAGCGCGGTGAGTGCACGCCGAAGTCGGTGCCGGCGAACACCCGCAGCTGCTGTTTGAACTCCTCGAGGGTCGGCGGCACCGACCGCTCCTCGGCCACACCCTCGGCGGGCACAACAATGCGGTACACCCCGGCACCTGAGGGTCCCGCGCCAAATCCCTTGTGCGTCTTGCGAACCTCGGCCACCACGGCCGCCAGCGTCTCCGGCGGCGCGGTCACCTCCATCTCGCCCAGCAGCATCTCGATCCGGGCAGGCTCGCCGGGGAATTCGATGCCGAGCAGCTTGCGCACGGTGCTGCGCCCGCCATCACAACCGACGAGGTAGCGCGAGCGCAACCGGGTGCCGTCGGCAAGTTCGACGCTCACCCCGTCCGCGTCCTGACTCAATCCGACGAATTCGCAGCCGCGCCGGATCTCGACGCCGAGTTCGACCGCGTGCTCAGCCAGCAGCCGTTCGGTGACGGGCTGCTGAATTCCCAGGACATAGGGATGCGCGGTGTCCAGCCGCTCGGGCCGTGGCTTGCTGATGCCGCCGAAGAAGCCGCCGAGCGGATGCTGTGTGCCGACCGCGAGGAATCGGTCCAGCAGACCGCGCTGGTCCAGGATCTCGGCGCTGCGCACGTGCATGCCGAGCGACCGGACATGCGCGGTCGGCTCGGTCTCCTTCTCCAGCACCACTGGCTGCACTCCCTGCAGCCGCAATTCGGCGGCCAGCATCAAGCCGGTCGGTCCGCCACCGGCAATGATCACGTCGATCATCAAAACCCCTTAATCTGCTGTACCCCATGGCATTACGGTCATCACACGGCAGCCCCGAACCATTTCGGCAGGTGGTCGAGCAGATCCTGCTGATCGTCACCGACCCACGCGACGTGCCCGTCCGGCCGCAACAGCACCGCGGGCGCGTCCAACTCCTCGCTGATATCGACGACATGGTCGACCCGATCTGCCCAGCCTGCCACCGACAGCAACCCGGTTTGATCCAGCAGCAGTCCCCGACCGCCGTGCAGCAGTTCGTACAGACGACCCCGCTTCAGCGTGATGTCCCGCAGGCGCCGCCCCAGCAGTTCGTGCCCCTCGCCGAAGTCGTACCGAATCGCGATCGCGACAATGTTCTCGATCAGATACCGGTTCACCACATCGAAATCCATCAGTTCCGACAGCAGCCGGCGCACTGCCTGCGCACCAGGTTCGAGCGACATCAATTCCATCTGCGCGCGGGTGTCGCTCAGCACGTCGGCGGCGACCGGATGCCGTTCGGCCTGGTAGCTGTCCAACAGCCCGTCCGGCGCCCAGCCATTGACAGCAGCGGCGAGTTTCCAGCCCAGATTGAACGCGTCCTGGATACCGAGATTGAGGCCCTGCCCGCCCATCGGCGGGTGGACATGTGCGGCATCGCCGGCCAAAAGTACGCGGCCGACCCGATAATGCTCGGCCTGCCGTGTGGCGTCGCCGAAGCGGGACAGCCAGCGCGGCGAGTGCACACCGAAATCGGTGCCGGCGGTCGCCATCAGCTGCTGTTTCACCTCATCCAAAGTAGGTGGGACGGTGCGATCTTCGGCCACACCCTCGGCGGGCACGACCAGGCGGAAGATTCCACCCCCGAGCGGCATGGCGCCGAATCGCAGCTGTGTCTTGCGGACCTCGGTCATCACGGCGGTAAGCGTTTCCGCCGAGGCGGTGAGCTCCACCTCGCCCAGCAGCGTATCCACCTTGCTCGACTCACCGGGGAATTCGACGCCCAGCAGCTTGCGCACCGTACTGCGGCCGCCGTCGCAACCGACGAGGTAGCGCGAGCGCAACTGCGTGCCGTCGGCCAGTTCGACGGTCACCCCCTCCTCATCTTGAATGAACCCGAGTACTTCACTGCCACTGCGAATTTCGACGCCGACCTCGAGGGCATGTTCGGTCAGCAGGTGGACCGTGACCGGCTGCGGGATGCTGAGGACGTACGCATGCGTGGTGTCCAGCCGCTCCGGTTGCGGCTTACTGATGCCCGCGAAGAACCCTCCGAGCGGGTGCTGCTTGCCGAGCGCGAGGAACCGGTCCAGCAGACCGCGCTGGTCCATCACCTCGATGGTGCGCGCGTGCATGCCCAGCGCACGCACAATCTTGGTCGGCTCGGCCTCCTTCTCCAGCACGAGCGCCCGCACCCCGTGCAGTCGCAATTCGGTGGCCAGCATCAAGCCCGTCGGCCCGGCACCGGCAACGATCACATCAATCATCGAACCCCCTGTTTCCGCTGGTTATGGCTTCGGCTGGAGATTCTGCAGCACGACCGGGGTCTTGCCGCAAGCCCCCGGGTGCGCTATATGTTGAGAGGGGGAAGGACATACATCCGGAGATGGTCGCGCATACGGTCGCGGCGTGATCACCCGTTCCGCTGCCGGGCTGACTCGCATCGCTTTGGCGCTGCCCGGTATCGAGCATTCCGAAATCCATTGTGACGCTGCCAATATCCGCAGTGCCGAGGTGGCTCGACGGCTGGGCTACCGCCTCGACCGGATCGAGCCACGTGAGGTTCGTGCGCCTGCGGAGTCGGGTTGTGGGATGTTCTGGATCAAAGACCGTCAGGGGTGAGTATTGCTGACCGGGTCCGCGGCGGTCAGTGGCCGTTGGATCCGGTGGTCAGGTCCGAGGGCAGCGGGCCGTGCGGAATGATCGGGGTGCCGAGATATGGGTGCCCACCGAAGATCTGGATTGCGGCGTAGACCGGTTCGACGATGGCCTTGCCGTCGGTGGTGGTCCCCTTGTAGTTGCCGATCAGGGTGATACTGCCGTCGGGCTGGTAACCGTAGACGGGTGAACCCGAGTCGCCGGGGCCGCCGATCCAGCTCCCGGCCGGGGGCGCGACCAGCAGCACGCACGTACTGGTTCCGGTGCCGGCGGCCTGGCATTTGGCGGTCGGCCCGATCGAGTCCGCGACGCCGCAGGCCTCGTGCATGGCCGCCGTCGTGGCATTCCATCCCGAATGACACACTCGCTCACCCGATTTGACATCGCCCTCCGCGGCGTACCCGGACACCGTCAGCACCGTTCCGTCCGACAGGGTGATCGACGAGGATAGATCCGCCGACGCCGGAGACACGACCGACAGGTCGGCGTCGCGGGTGGACTTCAGTGTCGTCATGGTGGTCACGGGAACACCGTTGAACGCGGTCGACGTAACCTGTTGGCCCACATCCGAGACCAGATGTGCGACGGTGACATGTCCGACCGGAGCGCCGGAGTCGTCGGCCCAGGCGTAACCGATGGTGCCGCAGGCAACCGCCGTACATGCCTGGAATCCACCACCGGGCGCGGGCAGACCAGGCTGCGCCGACGCTGCCGGCAGCACCGCCGACACACTTAACGCCGCAGCGGTGAAAGCCAATTTGCGAACTGATAACGGTGCGGTCATGCCGCAGATATTTACACAAAGATTCGGCGTCAGATCACAACGCGCAGGGCCTGATTGAAATATTTGCCGCGAATGCGCCACCTGGATGTTTGCGCCATTTGCACACTTGCCGCGGCTGCAGATAACGCACCGATGGCACCGGCCCTCGGCAGCAACCGATCAGGTGGTGGCCCGGTCGAGTTTCTTGCGGGCGTCGGCGAACCAGGCCTGGGTGCCGGTGAGGCCGGACGCGATCTCCTTGCGGGCGCCTTGGAATCCGTAGAGGTCTCCGGCGAAGCGGGTCAGCACCGAGCCCTCGTGCTCCTCGAGTTCTTCCAGGAGCGCGACATCACCCAGCAGATATGCGACACCGGCGACTTCACCGGCCGACCACACGTCGCGATAGTCGTCCCACCCGTGCTGCTTGACCGCGACGGCCCGCTCGATCAGCGTCGTCTGCAGCGCAGCACGGTCGGCGTCGCTGGGCTGCCGCGCCTTCAGATGGTCCCAGCTGATCGGTTCTGCATCGGACAAGTCGGATTCCGTCCCTGAGGTCTGGTATCAGCGGTGCTGCTCGAGTCCAGCTTTGCACGGGGGAGCGGAGCGAGACGCCGCGGGTGATCGTGTCGGGTAGGCGAAACTGCCTGTCCGCATTTTGCCTTCCCGACACCTCGGCTCGTCATTAGCGTTGGTGATGCACCCTGGCCGGCGGGGTGCATCCACCGAATCATCAGGGACGCGGCAGCTCGATGCGCTGCGCGTCCGCTCAGAATCAGGGGTTTTCATGGCCACGACTGCCGGTGCTGTACTCGGACAATCGAAACGACAAGTCGGTGGTGCACCCTCCCGGCCCGGGGTGGTGCTGTTCATCGTGTGCACCGCGATCTTCATGCTGATGCTCGACGCCACCGTGGTGTCGGCCGCACTCGCCGATATCCGGAGTGATTTCGACTCGTCCATCGATGGGCTGCAGTGGGTGATCGACGCCTATGCCCTGCCCCTCGCCGGACTGCTGCTGACCCTCGGAACAGCTGGTGACCGGTTCGGCCGCAAACGGGTATTCCTGTGCGGCATGACGGTTTTCACCGGCGCGTCACTGGCGCTGGTGCTGTCGGGAACCATTCTTCAGTTGAATGCGCTGCGTGCAGTCCAAGGTGTCGGTGCGGCAATGCTTTTCGCCACCGCACTGCCGCTGCTCGCGGTGGCGTACCCGGATGCACGCGCACGGGCCAAGGCGATCGGGATCTACAGCGCGGTCATGGCCGCCGCCACGGTGGCCGGTCCGGTCATCGGTGGTGCTCTGGTCACCGCCTTCGGATGGCGGTCCATCTTCACGATCAATGTGCCTATCGGAGTGGTGATCTTCGCGCTGGCCCTGCGGCGTCTGCCCGAAACACCGCGCCACCCCGACCGCCGTACGGATTGGCTCGGCTCGATCCTGCTGTCGGGCGGCTTGCTGGCGGGAGTTCTGGGCCTGACCCGAGGTAACTCCCTCGGCTGGACGTCCCTGACCATCGGGATCCTCGCGGCCACTTCGGCGGTTCTGCTGACGCTGTTCATGGTGTGGCAGTTCCGCGCCACCCATGCGCTGTTCGATGTATCCATGCTGCGCAAGCCAGGATTCGCCGGCATCGCGATCATCGCGGTCGCACATATGGCGACGCTCATGGCCGCCTCCAACTACCTGGCCATCTTTTTGATCAACACCATGGGCTTCACTCCGCTGCAGATGGGCGTGCGTCTGGTGCCGCTGAGTATCGCGGCCCTGGTGGCCGCGCCGCTGGGAGCGGTTCTGGCCAAACGAGTTCCGACCGCGGTATCCCTTCCGGCCACCATGGGTCTGGTCGTGCTCGGAATGTGGCTGCTCGGCGGTATCGACAGCACCGACTCCTGGATTCATTTCGTGCCCGGAATGATTATCGGGGGCGCGGGACTGGGTGCGATCACGACCGTGAATCAGGCGGCGGCACTGACCTTCGCCTCCGATGAGAACGCGGGAATGGCCAGCGCGACCTTCGGAACCCTGCGCCAAGTCGGCATGGCGGTCGGCGTAGCGGGACTGGGAGCGATGTTCAGCCACCGCGCACGCGATGCGGCGGCGCACGGACTGGATGCCATCCAGTCCGCCCACAATGTCACTGTGACGCCAGACCTGCGCACCCAGTTCCTGGACGGTGTCGCCGCCGGCGGCGGAACCAACGTGGTCCATGCGGTGCCGCCGGAATTCGCCTCGGCGACTCCGCTTTTGACCGATACCGCGCATACGGCGTCGATCGAGGGCCTGAACGCGCTGTTCACCCTCGGCACCGAAACCGCCCTGGCCGCCACCCTCGTTGCCGCGGTCTTCTTCGCCGCCGGGAAGTGGTTCGCTACCCGGCGGCTCGGGTAGCCACACCGCCTGCGCTGCTGCCGAGATCGGTACCGCTCCCACCGAAGAACACCGCCGGGGTGGTACCGATTTCGCGGCGGAACGCGGTGATGAACGAACTCGCCGTGGTGTAGCCGACCGCCCGGGCGACCCGCGAAATCGGCTGTCCCGCACCGAGCAACGGCAAAGCGGAGTTGAGGCGCTCGAGCGCTCGCCAGCGCTCGAAGCTGGTACCGGTCTCGGACCGGAAACGTCGCGACAGCGTACGCGCCGAGACCGACAGTTCCCGGGCCCACATATCGAGACTGCGCGCGTCCGCGGGATTCTCCTTGAGCGCGAGCGCGACTCGGCGCGCACCGGGGTCGGTCGGCAGCACCACCGGCATCACCGTCGCCGGCATGGGAACCATCAGATCCCACAGCACCGCATTGCCGCGAGCACGCCGGTCGGGCACGTGGTTCGGCAGCGTCGAGAGATACGTCATCAGGGGACCGATCAGCCCCGAGGCGTCGACGACGGTGGGCTGCCGCCAATCCAGTGGACAATCGGCCGCCTCGAAATACAGCGACAACATCTCAGCTGAGGCCGCAGGCACCACGGAATGGGGTGTCCCACCGGGAATCCAGAGCGCCCGCGCCCGCTGCACCACCCACCGGCACTCCTCGGCCACCATCGTGAGCACACCCTCCGCCGCCCAGGTCAGCTGATGCTGCGGGTGCACATGCGTCACCAGCCCGGTCGCGGACTCCAGCGGAATCACAATGCTCGGAAAATCCGCGTAGTCGAGGGTGGGGTAGTGCTCCTGCCGCATATGACCAAAGTAGTGGCCCCCGTCCGAACTTTTCGCTCTCGCGACGGAAATGGGACGGGTGTACAGGGGTGCACAGTTTTTGAGGGGTTCCGTTGTGGTTACGTAGCGTATGGCGTGACCAAACGAAACGTAATGGATTCTGGTGTTGACGGGGGATATGGCGAAGCCTGACCCCCGATAACGTTCACTTATCGGGGGTCAGGACGGTGAGGTTTGGTTTGGGGCTCAAAACGATTCGTTTCGTGTTGTTGCGTTGGAAATGACGAAACCAACGCTACGATTTTGCGGTGGCTAGCACCTGTAACTACCCGGGATGTACCCGAACGATTACGCGCGACGGGAGTCCCGGACGACCCTCCGAATACTGTGATCACCCGGACCACACCCGGTGGCGGGCCTGGCGAGAGCGCCAGCGGATACAACAGGGGGAGGTCGAGGCACCTGCCGCGAACGTCACTGTGACGCAACAGGGTCCAGCTGGGGTTGCGCGAATGCGGGCCGATGAGTTGCTGATTCAGTTCCGGACGCTGGCGGACCAGCTCGGGAACACGCTGTCGGGGGCGGTGGCCGAGCTGTCCACGCTGGCTGATCCCTCGGTGGCCGAGGCGCAGATTCAGGCTGTGCAGGCGGATGCGGCGCGACGGATTGCCGAATCCGAGATGGCGGCTTCCGCGGCCGAGAGGCTGCGCCGTGAGGCTGAGGAGTCCAGGGCGGCAGCGGAGGCCGCAGCGGAGGATGCGGCGTTCGCTGCCGAGGTGGCCGAGGCGCGTATCGCGGAGGCGCACAGCTCTCGTGACGATGCCCTGCGGGAAGTCGAGCGTATGACCAAGCAGGCGGCCGAGGATGTCTTCGCCGCGCGCACCGAGGCGGACGCCGAGATTCGTACTGCCCGAAGCGAGGCTGCCGATGATGTCGAGCGTGCCCGCCAGCAGGCGACGGAGGAGATCGAGAAGGCGCGGTCCAAGGCCGCTACCGAGGTGGAGCAGGTGCGGCGCGACAGCACCCAGCGTATGACGGCCGCGGCCGCCGAACGCGACCTCGCCGTACAGCGTGCCGCCGATGCCGAGCGCGCCATCGAACGCGCGGAACAGGCTGTGGCCGAACGCAATCAGGTGCTCGTCGAGACGCGTGACGAGGTCAGGCGCCTGCGCGAGGAACTCGAGCGCTCCCGTGCCGAACTTGCCGATTTCCGCCGTCAGGCGGCCGTCGATATTGCTACTGTGCGTACCGAATCGGCGACTGCCCTGGAGCAGGCGAGCAAGGAGTCCGCCGCCCGGCTGGCAACCCTCGACGATGCGCGCGCGCAAACCCTGGCTCGGGCCGAGCGCGCGGAAAGCCAACTCGACGGTCTGCTGGCCGAACGGACCACGAAGGCGGTGGAGACCGGGCGCGTCTAGCCGGGAAAGCCCAGCTCGCGAGTGTTTGTCCGGTTCATCAACTTTCGGCGTCTTGCCCAACTGTCCAGTACATCTGAAATGACATCGGAACGTGCAACGATGCGGCAGATTTCCTGGGGTGTGCAGCTGTATCGTCAGGGTGAAAGAGCGCTCAGTGTGGACCTGATCTGGAATGATCTTCAGCAAAGGTTCTGGCCGACAGGACTACCCGTGCTACCGGCGACCGCCGGCGCACGGAAGGTAAAGGGGTGTCACTTGAATATCAACGCCATGCGAGCGCGGCAATCCCGGCCGAGTGTGGCGCGCGTGTACAGCTACGTGCTCGGTGGACGAGACAACTACGGCGTCGACAAGAATGTCGGCGACTACTTCATGGGCGACTTGCCCGGGTCCGAGCAGCTCGCGATTACGAACCGGGAGGCTGTCCTCCGCGCTGTGCAAAGCATGGCGGCCGACGGCATTCGTCAGTTCATCGATATGGGGTGCGGGCTGCCCGCGGAGCAGAACGTCCACGAGGTGATCCGCCGGCTGCAGCCGGACGCGCGGGTCGTCTACGTCGACAATGATCCGTTTGTGGTCGCGCACGGGCGAGCGCTGCTCGCCATCGACGACGGCATCGAAATGGTCGAAGGCGATGTCAGCAAGACCTCCTGGATGCGTGAACATCCGGCGGTCGCGCGCCTGATCGACTTCGAGGAGCCGGTCGGTCTCCTCTTCGCGGTCACGCTGAGCTTCCTGGAGGACGAGGAAGATCCGGCGGGCGTCGTAAAGTACTGGGCCGCCCAGGTGCCGGCCGGTAGCCGAATCTACATCTCGCACTTCCGTTCCGGCCGTACCCGCGAGGCCGTTGCCACCGAACGGAAGATTCTGGAGGCCTTCGGTCACGGCCGCTGGCGCACCGATGAGGAGATCGAAGCCTTGTTCGGCGATCTGGAGCTGCTCGAGCCGGGCGTGACCCCGTGCGTGAAGTGGCGTCCGGTGTCCGATGCGACCGTGCACGAACTCAGCATCTGGGAGGAGATGATCGTCTCCGGGATGGCCCGCAAGGGCTAGTTCAGCACGGGCACAAGAGATTTCGGCCCCCGATCCGGCACTATCGCCGGGCGGGGGCCGTTTCTTTCACACGTGGTTCTCTACAGACTGAATGCCACCGACCGCAGCACCAGCGCGAGGATGAATACGATCGTGAATGCCAGATCGATCGCCAATCCGCCCGCGCGCAGGGGCGGCAGGACCCGCCGCACCGGCGCGAGAATCGGCTCGGTCAGTCGATGGGTGACATCGCGCGCCTTCACCGCCCACTCCGGCAGATTTCCCGACATGGAGATCCAGTCCAGCACCATCCTGGCCAACATCACCAGCACGAAGGCCGTCAACAGATATCCGAGCACCGCCCCGATGAGACTCATGACCAACTCCTTTGTGGTGGCCGTGCCGGCCGCCCTACCTGTATCAACGCGGGCGGTCGGTCTGAAAGTGCCTGGCTAGCCGCCTTCTCAGCGGACTGTCAGGTCGAGCCTGCGCAGTGCGAATCCGGACATACCGCTCAGGGGTCGACATTCCGCCGATCGTAGCGCGCAAGATCAGGGCTGACCGGCTTCCGACCGGCGTGTTAACGCTCTTCGAACGGTAGGTTCACTCGGCGCGGGAGGCGCGCCACATGGGCCAGAGCAGTGGTCCGCCGTTTGTCACATCGAGTTCGCCGGTCTTGTCGAAGCCGAATCGCTCGTAGTACGGCACGTTCTCGGGTTTGCTGGATTCCAGGTAGGCGGGGGAGCCCTCCGCATCGCAGCGGTCGAGGCGCGAGTTCAGCAGCGCCTGACCGAAGCCGCGTCCGCGCGCACTTGGCAGCGTTCCGATGATCGCGAGATACCAGTGCGGTTCGCGCGGGTGGGCCGCGGCCATGCGATCGGACATCCGGCCCGCCTTGATCAGGCGATGGCGGAATGCGCGCAGCAGGCTGGGAAACTGGCGGAGCAGATCACCTTCGGTGGCGTGCCACTTGCCGGGGGGAGACCACACGGCGGCGCCGACGATGACGCCGGAGTCGTCGAGCGCTATCTCTACACCACCGGCGGCAAAATACTGATGCCGGACCAGGCTGTCGAACATGATGGCCGCTCGCTTTGTGCGAGTACCGGTTTCGGGAATCAGCCAGGCGATGAGCGGATCGTCGGTGAAGGCGATTCCGAGCACCTCGGCGAGTGCGGGAATGTCCTCTTGCAAAGCCGGGCGAACCGTGACGTCCATGCGTTCACGGTACTGGCTGGACGTCGCGGCGGCTGGCATCACGCGGTGCCGGTGTCGCCGGGTTGCGCGGCGAGGTGCCGGGCGGCCGCGCAGATCGCCGGGCGAAGGGTGTCCAGATCCGCGTTGGGGCCCAACATCATTCGGCGCACCTGCGGCATGGCCAGACTCCAGCCGACCAATCCGAGGGTGAAGAACATGAGGCTGTTCGGATCCGGATGGTCCGGCGAGAAGGTCGCCTTCGCGGCGTCGATCTTGTTCGCGTAGTGCTGGGTGCGCGCTTCCTCGTCCGGCACCGGATTGTCACCCGTTTCGAGGGCTTCCCACAGCAGCAGGCGCATGGCCTCGGGGTGCGCGCGGTGGTAGTCGAAGAGGAGCCCGGCGTAGGCGCCGAGGTCGCCGTCGCTCGGCGAAACAGCCTCGGCGAGTTCGGACATGAGGTTCTCGAGCACCGCGGCGAAGAGCGCCTTCTTATCGCCGAAGTAGTCGTAGATGGCGCGCTTATTGGCCTGCGCAGTGGCCGCGATGCGGTCCACCCGCGCGCCCGCGACGCCGTATTCCGCGAACTCGGTGGAGGCCGCGGCGAGGATTCGCTCTTTGGTTGCCGTCGAGTCGTATGCCACGGGGACGATTGTAACGAACTGGTTCGTTTGACACCGGCAACACCGCCTGCCTAGCATTCGAACCAACCAGTTCGCTCGGTTGGAGAGACTATGAAGATCACTGATATTCACGCCCACGTGACGACCGATCCCGCCGCCCAGGTGGCGCGCGCCCGGAAGGCCGGCGTGGACCGCACCGTGCTGCTGTCCACCCGCATCCACCCGGAGGCGGCGACAACCCTCGAGGGTGTGCGTGCTGAATTCGCCCGTCTGACAGCCGTGGTCAGCGGTGCCGCGGCCTCGGTGGACGAGGTTCGGCGGGCGACCGCCGAGGTGATCGCGGCACTGGAGGCGCATCCTGAGGAGACCGTCGGATTCATCAGCGCCCCTTTGGTTCTCGGGGACACCGAGCTGAAGGAGTGGTTCGACGGATACCTGCGGCGGCCGGACATTGTCGGCATCGGCGAACTCACACCCGCTCCGAACCAGGCCGCCGGACTCGAGCCTGCCCTCGCGGTCAGCGCCGACCATGGTGGCGTGCCGGTGCTGGTGCACGGCTTCGCACCCAATACCGTCGATGACCTCCGGACCTATGCGGCACTCGCCGCGCGGCATCCCAACGTGCCGATCATCGTGGGCGCACTGGGCGGACTCAATGCGATGGAACTGATCGACCTGGCCGTCGATCGCCCGAACTTGTACATCGACCTGTCCAGTGCCCTACAGGTTTTCATGGTGAAAGCGGCAGCACACGCCGTCCCCGAACAATGCCTGTTCGGATCGAATACGCCCTACGGCGATGTGCTCGCGGCACGTGCCACGGTCGAGGCTGCCATCCATGATCCCGGCGTACTCCGGCGGGTGCTGGGGGAGAACTTCGCCCAGTTGATCAGCAACTGACCGCCCGGAGTGCAACGCTCAGTCGAGGGCGCGCGAAACTATAGGTATCGCTGAGTTGCTCACCAGAGGGGGATGAGATGGGCGCACGGATGGCATGGCATGCGGGAATCGCGGTTTGCATGATTCTGGGTCTCGCGGGGTGTGGGAGCAGTACGGATAGTTCTGGGCAGCCTTCGCAGCCCGGGACGGCCGTTGTCACGTCGGCGGTGGCCGGGGCGGGGACGAGTCCGCCGAGTGATGGAATCCCCGCGCAGACTGCGCAATCACCTGCGCCGTGCGGTTCCGGGCAGGTGATTGTCGGTGCCGCGGTCATGTCTCCGGGGATGGGGCATCGGGGGGTGCGGTTGAATTTCTCGGTTGTGCAAGCCAGTTCGCCGTGCACATTGAGTGGTTATCCCGGCGTCGACTCCGGGAGTGGGGGTCCGCTGCTGCATGCCGACCGAACGTTGCGCGGGTATCTGGGTGGCCTGCCCTCCGGGGACGACGCCATCCCGACGGTTGTGCTGGACGGCAGTCACAGTGCGCAGGCCGTTGTCGAGGGCGTGGCTTTCGATTCCAGGGGGAACGGCTGCCCGACCTACACCGACCTGCACGTCACCGCGCCGAATACCACCGACACCGCAACCGTTTCCGCACAGATCGACACTTGCCAGTTGCAGATCCATCCGGTGACCGCGCCGCAGTAGTCGCCACCGTAGGCATCCTTGGAACTTCCTTTCAGCTGACGCCGCTGTCGAAAGCTGCTCCGTGTTCAACACCGCCGACTGTGCGGCGGATGAGGTCGGCGACTGCTGTGGGGTGGGTGAGTTGTGGGACGTGTGCTCCGGGGAGGGTTATGAGCTCCTTCTGGAGTAATTCCGCTAATCGCCGTGCGCCCGCGGTGAGAAAATCCGCGGATTCGGCTCCGCAGGCGATCGTCAGCGGGACGGCCGGGGCGACGATGTCCACGGTCAATGTTCCCAGGCCTCGGAAGTCGATGCCCAGCAGGGTTTCCGCGTTTCCCACCATGCGCTCGAGCTGGACCGGGGAGAGCTTGGCATAACCGTCCTCGCCGTTCAGAACTCGCAGCAGCGTATCCGCCGCGCCCGCGAGGTCGCCCCGATCGATGAACGGCGCCACCACTTTTCGCAAGGACGAGTTCGCCTGAGCTGGGTCCGGGGACAGTGACGCTATGACCGGATCGTGCAGGATGGCGAGTCGGACCAATTCGGGACGGCGCAGGAGCAGGGTCAATCCGATGGCGCCGCCCAGGCTGTTGGCGTAGATCGCGCAGGGGCCGACTCCCAGCGATTCGATCAGGCCCGCGGAATCTGCGGCCTGCTCGTCCAGGGAGGTTGTTGTCCACCCTTCCGGACGGGGGCTCCGGGAATGGCCGCGGCGGTCGTAGCTGATGACCGTATAGGTATCGGAAAGCAGTTCGGCAACACTCTGCCAGGCGCCGCCGTCGCCGAACCCGCCGGAAATGCAGAGAATCGGCGGACCGTCTCCGCGCATCTCGTAGTAGATCTCCGCGCCGTTGACCGCTGCCGTCGCACGGACGGCCGAAGTGTTGTTCACGACCGCTACTCGCTTTCGGCCACGAGGGTGGCAGTGGTTGCCAGTTGTCGCGTCGCCTCGTGATCGTGGGTGGGTATGACGGTGGCGAAGTGCTTGGCCAGGTGGAGGCGGTGCAGTGTCTTGAAGGTCTGCTCGCGATCGGTGTCGACGAAATTGCCCGGGAAGCTGGATTTTTGACGGATCTTGTCGATTTGCAGTGTGTGCCAGGCGGCGTCGCCCGCGAGCAGGATCCAGCCGCGCTCGGTATGGGCGAGAACTCCGATGCTGCCGGGCGTATGACCCGCCAGGTCGACCAGCACAATGCTGCCGTCGCCGAACAGATCTCGGCTGCGGGTGAAGGTCAGCACCGGCGGGCCGTCCAGGTCGTATTCGACGACCGGCCGATCCAGCAGCGAGTCGCGCACACCGCCGACCGGGGCGATGGGGCCGCTGCTGACCCACTCCAGTTCCGGCCGGTGCATATGGATCGGCAGGCCGGGCATATCCAGCAGTCCGCAGACGTGATCCCAGTGCGCATGCGTGGGCAGCGCGAATTCCGGTGCCGGAAGCGCGGGTTCGAGGCCCAGCGCGGTGATGGTCGCGAGAGTTTCGGCGGGCGGGCGGACCACACCGCGCAGTGCGGCGGGCAGTTGTGCGATCGCGCGGTCTTCCGCATCGAGGCAAACGCTCGGATCGACGACGAACGTCGCATCCGGATGCTGCACGATGAACGAGGTCAGCGAGTTGGTGATGCGCCGGGGCGCGAAGGTTCCCTCCACGATCATGGCGGTGGGCACCACCCGCGGAGCCTGCGCCAGCGCGGTCACGCGCACCGTGCGGCGCGCGGCGGGCAGACCGGCGTCGGTGACGGACCGCAGGAATCGCTCATCGACCGGTCGCGGTCGTATCGCGCCCCGCAGCAGGCCGGTTGCCGCCGCGCAGCATTCGAAGAAACTCGGGCCGTGTACTGGATCGGACATATTCTCGCTCTCCGTTCACCGTCCCCGGCGGACTGGTGTGGCGCCGGGTTCCGTGGAAGGCTAAAACTTAAGGTCGACATGAAGTAAAGGGGCAATCGTGAGCACGATGCAGGATATGAAGATCGGGGATGCCGCAGCCGCCCTCGGCCTCGAGGCGCATGTGCTGCGGCATTGGGAATCGGTCGGCCTGCTGCAGCCGTCGCGCAGTCCCTCGGGACATCGCAGCTATGACGAGAACAATCTCGACGTCGCCCGGTTGATTCTGAAGCTGCAGCGAACCGGGCTGTCGCTCGGCCAGATTCGGCAGCTCGGCCTCGGTGAGTACGACGGGCGGCTGGCCCTGATCGCGGACAAGCGCGCCGAGATCCAGGAGCAGATCGTCCTGCTGCGGGCGACGGATCGCTTCCTGGAACATCTCACCGAATGCCGGCATCGGGTCGTGGCCGACTGCGCCGAATGCTCGGATTTCAGTCGGGCGAACCGCAGACGCCGGCCGTTGCGCTGATTCGGTTCACAGCGTGGTGACCACGACGGGTGCGCCGTGGGCGGGCACATGGGTGATATTGCGAATTCGAGAGTGCTCGTCCGTGGTCCCGGCAGGCAGCGACAACCGGTAGTGGGTCAGCAGTTCCCGCAGTACCGCGGTGCCCTCCATGAGTGAGAACCCCGCGCCGAGGCAGCGGCGCACGCCGCCACCGAACGGCAGCCAGGTATTCGCGGCCACCGAACCGTCGAGGAAGCGCTCGGGCCGGAAGTCGGTGGCATCCGGGAAGCTGTCGGTCCGCTTGTGCGCCAGCAGAATCGAGGTCGAGACGACGGTGCCGCGCGGCAGGTCCAGGCCACCGATCGTCATATCGCGCGCGAGCCTGCGCCCGGTAGCGGCGATGACGGTGCGCAGTCGCATGGATTCCTTGAGCACCGCCTCCAGATATTTGTCGTCACCCTCGTGCGCGGCGGCGCGGGCGGTGTCCTGAATATCGGGATGCGCGGCGAGTTCGTGGCAGGCCCAGGACAGCGCCGAGGCCGTGGTCTCGTGCCCCGCGAGCAGCAGGGTGATGAGCTGGTCGCGCAGCTCCTCATCGGTCAGTGCCGCGTCGGAAGGATTCTCACCGGACCCGACGGCGAGCAGCCGGGAGAGCACATCGGCCCGCTGATCGAGATCGGGATGCGCGCGGCGCTGGGCGATCTCGGTGTAGAGCAGCTCGTTCATGGCGTTCTGGTTGTCGCGGAAGCGCTTCCACGGCCCGAAGCCCTGCAGCCGCGGATACTTCCAGCCGAAGAAGAGTTGCATTCCCGCATATCCCGGCATCGAGGTACGGAATTGCCTTGCGGCCAAAGGGTTTCGGTCTACGACTACCTTCCCTACGATTCCCTGAGTTTCCTGGGGATTCCCACCTTGCGGCTCGAAATCCCGAAATTCCGGCCCTCATAGTTGGAGCCGAAGATGGAGCGACGTTCCCGCACATTCCCGGAGATTCCCGCGCGACGAACCTGCTCGCCCCGGCATCCGCGGCGGCTCTCGCGCTCGGCCGAGCACGGCCGTCGCGCCCGCGCCGGCGCCGCGGCAGCCCAGCGTGTCGACTCATCGACACGCCAGCGAGATTCCGAACCCCGCAACCGATCGGCAACCCCAATCCGTGGCTGCATCGATGCAAGGAACTCACCTCGTGAGCGCCCCACACGTGAGCGAATGCCAATGGTGCGGGAGCCGATTCAAACTCGTGTCCAGGCACTCCCCGGCCCTCTACTGCGGACGAACCCACAAGACCGCAGCCGAGAAGCGCCGCCACCAAAACCGCATCCGAGGCATCCGACCGTGTCCGGAGCCCGACCTGCCGACCGAATCCCACCGCGGCCATGCGATCGCCGCCGCAGGGCGCCTCGGCACTCGCTACGACGAATGCGTCTGCGGGAACTACCACGTAGCAGAAAGAGCAAGCCAGTGAGCGAAACCCAGATCCGCAGAGCCCAGCCCGGTGAGCGATGCACGTGTGGCCGGCAAGCCGTACAGGTGTTCCTCACCGACCACGGCGAAACCGGTTACTGCGGTCAGCCCGACGGCGGCAAGCCTGGGCCGTGCGTGTTCTGCGGAAGCACGGAGCGGCACCAGGGTAGGTGCCCGGAGTACGTGATCGCGGGAACCGCCATATGACCGCACGCGCAAGGCCGCCGCACGACAGTAGGCTGGTTCGTGGCGGTGGGGTGGCGAGGGGAAGCCCGTCGTAAGTCCGTGGGGTCGGGGGCCGACCGGGTCATGCCGCGCCGTAGCCGAGCGACACTGCGACTCCACCCACCGAACCCCACCGCCATCCACGTAGCGGGTTGAGCGGCCACTGTTTTCGCTGCTCAGGGCGCGGAAGAAATATTATTACCGGCTGCCGCCGTGGGGTATCGGGAGCTGCAATTCAGCCGTTATCGCGGCGCGCCGACGGGCGGCGAGGGACGAGGCAGTTCGTGAGCACCGCCGGTCCGACGGCAATGAGTAATGCGAGGCCCCGGGCACTAAGGAGGGGGATACGGGGCCGCCCCCCGAAATCATCTCTGCCAGGAGCAGGGGCGGCACCGCTCTCATTGAGTGGATACGAGGATCCGCAACGATCGTACGGTGAACCGGCCGGGCCCGGAACCTGTTACGCGGCGGCGCGGATCAACCGCACCTTGATAACGTGCACCGGTCAAACATGCTGATGTGATCAGCGTGGGCGATTACCCCCGACCGAGCCCCGGACCGTCGCACGCGGGCCGGGGCTCGATTGGTGTGGTGAGGGGCGGACGTAACACCTTGAGTAGCAGGGCGATTGACCAGAAGAAGCCCTGACGCGAGCCCCCTACGGGTCAGGGCTTCGCTTATGTGAATAGGCGCCGACTCCACACGCTCCAGTCAGGCAAGTCGCCAGTATCTCGCGAGTGTGTCTCGGTCGATGTGGCCCGGAGGCTCGGTTGCGTTGAGGCGGATGCGTGCCCGCGCAACGCGAGCGCCATCGCCAATCGGCATCAGTACTTCGACAGTAACGTTGTCGGCTTCCAAGAAATCCCCCGGGAACTCGGAGGTCAGAACGTCTGACTGGGCCTCGACGAACAATACGTCCGGACCGTCGGCAAATAGACCCGCTGGCTGCACCGATACTCCACTCGGAATCGGTTGGGGCGGATAGTCGGCACCGCCGCGACGGTTTGAGCTGAAATCCACCTTGTAGCAGTCGATTACAGCGCCAGAACCAGTGCTGAACTTCGCTGACCAGAGGTGGCGGGGCAGGAGAATGCGTGTGCCTGGCTCAATATTCAAGTACAGCTTGGCGCTGAAGATAGCGCGATAGCTCTCTTCCCGTAGGCGGTTCCCGCCGTGCCTCACCGCAGACTCGTAGAGCTCGAGCTCCGGTTCGAGAAGCTGCAAGTCAGGTGCCACTGCCGAAGCGGCGAGCATCGACAGCAGCTCGTGGCGTTTGGCGGACCGAGTCCGGGTGCCGTCCCTCCAGGGAACACCTGCCTCAGACCAGACATGGTTGGGTGTCTTCACCATGTAGGGCGCGCGATCGGTCTCGAAGTACAGGCACACCACCACACCGTGCTCGGTGTGCACGACGATATCGGTCAGATCAGGGATGACGTCGAACGCGAACTGCTTCTGCATCTGCACCCACCACGATGCAGGGTCCGTCTTGTCCTCGAGCTCGACTACTCGATGATCATTCTCTGACAACCCAACTATCCAGAGGATCGGATGGCCGCCGGCAGCATTCGCCGTGCCAGCCAGCTGTGCCGCCTTGTCTAGTCCCGGCCACTTCGCTTTGGCCTCGACGAACGCGTCCTCGGCCCTACCGCCGCCGACCACATGGTTCACGACGGCAATCACCTGTGCCTCGATGCGAGTCTTGTTCACAATCAATGAACCTACGGGCCAGCGTTTGAGCGACCCACCCAATTGAAGCTCAAGCCCCATTGGTCGGCAAGATATGCGTACACCTCGATCGGCTCAACCTGCGGCGAGCGCGATCAGCGCCTGTGCGGTGCGCTTGTAGTGGGTCAGGCCGTCCCCGAGCGCCTGCCGGTCACGCGAGCTGTCGAGGTTGTACACCTTCACCTCGATCGGGTAACCGGTATCGGCGACCTTCCATACAGTCCGGGGCTCGCAGCCGTCGTTGAGGGCACGGTAGGCGTCGGTGACCGCTCTGCCTGCGGGGGAGGAGAACCGGGCGACCAGCTCATGCTCACCGGTCGGGTCGATCGCGGCCAGCACGGGGGTGATCGTGGTCAGGGCGCCTGTGCGCAGCGCGGTGGTGGTGCTGAGGCCGTTGCGGGCCACGCACTCCGCCGGCGCCGCGAAGATCCGGACCTTGGTGATCATCTTGCGTCCCTGCGGGGTTGCGGCAGCGCGAGCGACCGCTGTACGGGCTGCGGCAGCGACACGGCGGGCGACGGTGAGCGCGAATTTGGGCATGACAGAACCTCAATCGGGTTGGGGGAGTGGCGAAACGGTGTTCCGAGTGGTCAACACCGCGCCCGGGGTGTGCCGGACGCGATATTCACTACTGGGACGTGGTGCGGGTCAGTGGCCGGTGCGGCGGGCGGCCCTCAACGCGGCGAGATCATTCACTCTCATCCCACCCAACCGGTTGTTTGTCCTCCGGGAGTGCCTCCACAGCCCGCGCCACCCGGCGGGCCGCAAGGCACATCAGCTCTTCGGTGTGCTCCACCTGCGCGGCCGAATGGGCGTGCTCCCGCGGGTCGAGCTGCGCCTGCACGTAGCAGAGGGCGGCATGCGCCAGCGCGTCTCGCGCGGTGACGAACTCATGCATCGCCGCAGCGTTGCGCTCGTACGTGTCCTGGGCGGGGGCCAGGACACGGTCGTTGTAGGCAAGGGTCAGGGCTTCGTCACCGGGCCGTTGCTCCCCGAAGTCGACGCGATACTGGGCGTCCGCGAATTCCTCGGCGGTGGGGGTCGGGATGTTCTGGTCGGATCGGTCGCGGTCGAACATCTCGGCGAAGGTCATCAGGACTCCGTGCGCAGGATGTCGATGATCGCCTGGAAGTCGCCCCGGCTGAGCTTTTCCTCGAACTTGTCGACAGTTACGTCGTAGAGGTAGCTCTCGTCCGGTTCGCCCTTGGCGAGGACGTCGTTGTACCAGGCCATCACCGGTGCCACGACGGCCCTCAGTTGGTCCAGCTTCTGTTCGGCTGTCGCTTCATTCTTGGTCGGCATGCTCGTATCTCCTTGTGTGGTAGAGGTTTCCGTTGTCAGAGTGCTGGGCGGATGAGCCATTCGAATTCGGGTTCGGTGATGCTGCCGCCGATCTGGGCGCACATGACCCCTTCAGTGTTCGCGGGCCATACCTGCAGTCGTGCACCCTCGAGGTCCTCACGGACGATGTCCATACGGTCGCGCATGCTGTGAGCGGCGGTCACCCAGGGGAGGTGGTAGGCGACGGTCTCGAAGGTCTGTGTGAAACGGTCGTATTCGAGCAAGTCGAACACGGTGGGGTTGTTCATCGGGTGACGCTCCGATTCGGGGGAGGGCGCGGGGACGCAAGGACTAGGAATTCTGTTCGCCAGCGAGCATCAGGGCCCACCGGCGGAGGTTCCTGCTGGTGAGGGGGAGGCTGAGCCGCTGAATCTGGGCAATGACCTTGTGGGCGAAGGTGCTGTCGTATTCGTGGCCGGTCAGGAACCAGTGCGCAGCGGCGGTATCCATCTGAATCTCCTTGGGCAATCGGTGTCTAGTCGGCGAACGACGCGAAGAAGTCGTCGGCGTCGGCCCAGGCTTCGGTGGGCGCGGTGGGGTCGTAGTCGGCGTCGAGGGCGGCGATGTGATCGAGGCGTGCGTTCCAGACGGTCGCCTGATCCCAGGCTTCGGCGATTTCCAGGGCGAGCTTCTGGGCACCGGAGGCCTTGCGGATAGCGAACTTGGTCTGGCGGCGATTCATCTCGATCTCCCTCGTCTCAGTAACTCTATGTAGCAAACACTACATGTAGCGAACGATGCACCGCAAGAGATGGACTGTACAAATTTCGACATGTAGCGTTTGAGTCATGACGTTGACTCCAGAGGACGCCGAAGCAGACCTAATCGCTTGGCGCGCAAACGATGAGAGCCGGGACGAACGAGTCCGACGCGCTCACCATGAGGCTGGACTCAGCATCAACAAGATCTACACCTTGACCAAGATTAGCCGCAGCACGATCTACCGCATCCTGGAGAAGTGATGACCAACCCCGGCGAGGGCGTCACGTTCCTCGTGAACCGCCAAATCGGCCGTCACACTGGCCCATTCACTACACGCTTGGATGCCCTGCTGGCCTTGAGCATCGTTGAGCGGTCGGGCTGGACACCGATGGACAGCAGCGAGTTCGACGCATATCTCGAGGAGCCACGCTCGTGACTACCTCCGATGCCCTGTCCCGGTTGGCCGCCGGCCTCACCGAGGAGGATGCGGCGGCGAGCGCTGTGCGGCACGGCGAATGGCGCCACGTCATCCGGAATGGTACGAGCGAAGTGCTTGACTCCGACAACGACATGGTTTCGTACACCCAATACGACATGGTCACGAACGAGCACATCGCCCGCCAGGATCCGGCGACCACGTTGCGCCGAGTGCAGGCGATACGGCGGGCAACTGCCGAAGCGCAGGGCATCCTCGAAGCCGTCAGCGACGACGGGCGCTTCGTATTGGTAGTGAACTCCGTGGAGGCCATTCTCCGAGAGCTGGCCTCCATCTACACCGACGACGAGACGGAGGGAACCCCGTGTTCGGATTGACAACGAGTGGCCGCTTCCGGGCGTGGGGGTTCTACTCCATAGCCGGATGGCTGGCAGTGTTCGCAACCGCGAACCTCATCGTGATATTCGGCGGTCAGCAACCCCTGACCGCGCTGATGATCAATCTCGGTGCGGCCGCGCTGATGCTTGCCGTGTGCGCATACCTCGCACGTGTGCCCAAGGCGGCGAAAGACCTCGTACAGCTACATGCCGCGCTGACTCGCAAATGCGCGGAGCTGACCCGGAACCGCAACCCGTATCTCGCTGTCGGCGCCTCACGAACACCGGCAGTCCATGTGGAGAGGATGCGGAAATTCCTTGTCCCGACCTATCAGGTCACGGTGGGGGAGCCGTCCGATGACTCGGACTACGACCCGGTCACGATGCGGAACGTCAACTTCCTCACCGCCTGCTTCTACTCCACCTCACCCGGCGTCGCTGATGTACGAAAATTCACCGAGGTGGCATCGATGCAAGGCAATGACCATGTGACGTTGATGGATGCGCCTCCCGCCGAGACTCCACTCCGGTACGCGGTCAAGATGCTCAGGGCCTCAAGGGAATTGAACTTCGCAACCGTCGAGGAATTGGCGGAGATCATGGCGATACTCGACAAGGCTGAGCCGATCGAGACGGAAGGTACGAACCCGTGAGCACGAAGATCACCCTCGAGATCACCGTTTGGGACGACGACGAATTGGGGGAGGTAGAAGAAGCCGTGCGGGATCTGGCGGCTGATGCGGAAGCGGATGGATGTGCTGTGCGGGTGATGATCGACGGCATCCCTGAACCGGCGCTCGGCCCCGACGACAGCGGGTATGGCGGCAGCAGCTACTTCGCTCACGCCATGGGTAAGGATTGATGCGAGGGAGGATCACGGCATGAACTGGCGGTGTCGGATCGGAAGGCACGAATACCAGCGTTTCAACTACACCCACATAGCTTGCTCCGTCGACAATCGGGAGTACGGCAGTCATGGGGTGCGCCGTTGCGTGAAGTGCCGGCCGCCCGTGGCGCTGCGAGGTCAGCGGTGCGCATGCCTTCTCACGCCTCGACCGCCGCACCCAGCGCTCGTAAAAGCAATCGAAGCGCTGGGTGGAGGATCGGCCGCATGAGCACCATCGAGGAATTCATCGAGGCCCGGATCGACATCGAAGAAGCAACGGCGCGGGGAACAGTTCAGGCGTCGCTCTCGTGGCAGAACTTCACGATGGATGGCGAGCTGAGGGACAGCGACAATGCGGGCACGATCATGATGTGCGTCGCCGATGAGGATCGGCAACACATCGCCCACCACGACCCGGCTCGCGTGCTGCGGCAGTGCACGGCCCTGCGGGCAATACTGCGTGTTCACCGACCCGATGGCGACCGAGAGTGCGTGGGGTGCACGCGGAACGACCGCGCGGGCGAACCGTCGTTCGTTCCGATCGGCGAATGTGTGGAGCTGCGGACACTCGCCGCCATCTGGCCTGATCACCCGGACTTCCAGGCAGAATGGGTGGCATGACCATCGAAGAGTTCATTCAAGATCGACTCGATGAAGATGAGCAATCCGCGCCGAATGGCGACGATCCTGAGACCTGGTTTCTGCGGGTTGCGGCGTACAGGGCTGCGCTACGTTTTCACGCCAGCCTTACCGAGAGTGACCAGAACCGCTACGTCGATCTCGTGCTGCGGCCCTTCGCGGCGATCTGGGCAGCCCACCCGGACTACCGCTATGAGTGGGCTGTCGACGGAGGAGGATCGAAGCCATGAGCTTCAATCTGTCGTGCATGTACTGCGGTGGAGCGATCGCGGTGTGTGAGAAGCACTGGACCATCGATGGCAACATCGTGGAGGTTGTCGGTGCCACGTCGACCGGGTATCGCCACATCGAAGGCCCGGACTCGCCTCGTGATCACGGCGCGTACCCAGGCGATGAGGTTAATCGTCGCAGTCTGTCCGATCAGCCGCCACGCACCGCGCAGATCCGGCGAGGCCCCACCGGGCGGCGCTGAGCGGGAGGATTCAACCCATGAACGACCAGACCTCGATCGCTGAGATCGCAGCGGCGTTGGCCGAGGCGACAGGCTCGATCTATACCGTTCGCTGCGAGACGGCAGCCTGCCGGTGGGCGGTACATGCGGGCACACCCGAGAAGGCTCAGGCGGACTACGCAGAGCATCTGCGCACCAGCCCCCGGCATACCGGCGGGAAGTGGATCGACCGCGATGGGCGTGAGCGCCGGGGGCTCGAGCCGTGAACAGCCCAGAGGATCCGATCCCGTGGCACGAGCGTGAGCATCTCCGCGACCGTGAGGAACAACAGCGCCGCGACAACGCGCTCGGCCGCCTGGACGCCGGCCTCCCCGGCGAGGACGTCACCGCGGCGTTGCAACGACTCGCGGACTACCTGCGTATCCAGTTCGCCGAGGACAAGGCCGCGGCCGACGACTACTCGGACTGGGCCAGTGGGACATCCGTGGGGGAGCCACTGAAGCGGGCGACCCGCGGGCAGGATCGATCCGGCCTGGAGGTCGCGCTGATGCTTCTCGTGGGCAAGCCGCAGGACTAACCCTCTACGGCTGCGTCCATCCACCCATACGGGTTGTTGCGGGCAGTGTCGGCGAGACGCGCGAAGCACCCCGGGCACAGCATCCAGTTCTCGCCCGTCGGGGTCGTCCTGCAGTTCGTGCATAGTTTCACGTCGTCAGCCACCCGGGGATCGTAGCCAACCGCGGTGACGCGCTCGGGCACCGAATTCGGCGCGGCGCGGGACAACCCAGCACACACAGACTGGCGGTCCGATGGGCGACGACCGGCCGCGGCCCCGCGAATAACTGCGCGCCTCACCACACCGCGAAAACGGCGTGATCGGCCGACCGGTGAAGGTCAGTGCCACCGACTAGGCTGCCGATCATGGAAGGGCAGATACCTGTCCCGCTACGCACGCTGATCTTGCTGGTGACCGCCGCCCGCAACAGCGGTACCGACCCCTGGACGGCAGTGCAGGCCGTGGTGCGCCCGTCTCCGTCGCGCGAGGTCGTGGCCGCGATCGAAGCACTGCTCGATTCCCCCGAGGTCGCCCACGAACCGGGGATGCCGGCGGCCGTCGTGTTCGCACGCATCGCGCTACCTGCAATTTAGGCGCGACTCGAGATCTGCGGCGTATCGGCGTACTCTCGCATCCGAAGTCAATACTGTGGTTCCGCGCAACAACCTGTTAGTCGGAAGCCGGTCCGGAAATCCCCCCTCCGCGACCGGCTTTCGGCGTTTCCGGACCACACGATCCGCTCGTCAGTGCGCAGCGTTGTCCTCGGGCGGGACCCAGTAGCGGATTCGTGCACTAGCGACAGCCGCAGCACGATGGGCCAGGGCGCGATGCCACAACGCCGGAAACGGCAAGTCCGGCCAGTGTGCTCGAAACTCGGCATCCTTGCGGTAGGTCTCGATGACCGGTTCGGCCATGTCCGCGCACGCGAGAACCAGGCCGCTCACCACCTCGCGGGTCTGGGTTTGGATCTCGAGCAGTTGACGCACCGCATTCGGGGCCGGGGTCTGGTCGCCGAATTCCCACCGCAGGACCGTGCGTTCGGCGTACCCGGTGTGCGTGGCCAGCCATCCAGCGGTGAGGCCGAGATATTCACGCAAGCAACGGAATTCGGCACTGGTGAGCGTCTGATCAGACATCGGAGTCTCCATCGGTGAGGGCGTGGCGGACGTGGCCGAGGTAATCCAGGGC
Organism: Nocardia sp. NBC_01327; assembly: GCF_035958815.1. Taxonomy (NCBI): domain Bacteria; kingdom Bacillati; phylum Actinomycetota; class Actinomycetes; order Mycobacteriales; family Nocardiaceae; genus Nocardia; species Nocardia sp. NBC_01327. The sequence goes on from NZ_CP108383.1 coordinate 5,177,487, forward strand.
GCTGGCGCGATCGGGTGTGCCATCCGGCCCGTTCTGCAAGCGCACGACGGCCAGCGGCGTGCCGTCGATCTCGAGATGCAGGGTGGCGGGGCCGACGGCTGCGGCGAGAGCGCCGGCGGCCGCGGCGAGCAGCTCGGCGCCGGCCGCGGCCCGCTCGGGCTGGGTGTCGGTGGAGGTGGAGGTGGTGCGGCCAGCGGCGGTATCCACGGTCAGGGTCCAGGTGTGCATGGGGTCCTTCTTCGGCTCGGGGCGAGGCGGGTTGTTGTGGTGATGGTGCGGGAGCGGTCGAACAGAATGCGCGAGCGGGCCGCGCCCGATCCGGAATCTGTGGATCGGGCGCGGCCCTGTGGATTACTTCTTGCCCTTGGGGGTTTCGAGCGGGCGCTGGTAGTCGGGCCGCGTCGGATCGGCGCGCCATCTGCCGCCATCGGAGCACACCACCACGGCCGTGCGGTGCGCGTCGCGCAGCAGCTCGACGGCCGCGTGGTAGCCGGTGTGGTCGAGGATCTGGAAGGTCACCGGGCCCATGTGCAGGTCCACCCAGTGCACGGTGCGCTTCCATGTCTGGTTGTAGGCGCTGCGGTGCACGACCGCGTAGTCGGTGGGCCAGGTCCAGGTCAGAGCGAGAGTGGCGACCGGGAATTCTCCGGCCGGGGGCGTCTGCGCGGGCGCGGTGTTGTCCACGTTCATGAGCAGTGCCCGGGCGGCGGCGAAGCCTTCCAGGACGGTCGCTGCGGCGGCGGCAGTGAGGAAGCGGAGCGCGATGCCGCCCCACACGACGGTCACGGCGGCTTCGGAGGTGCGGGCGTGCACGACGTCGATGCGGCCGGTCTGCGGTCCGGCGATACGGGCGGTGGTGTGGGTGAGGATGACTGCTTCGCGGGTGTGGATGTTGCCGGTCTTGCTCATGTGACGGTCCCTATCGGGGTGCGGGTGTGGCCTGTGCCTGCCCTATGTCAGCTATCTTATGTCATGAATCATGACACGGTCAAATTGGGGGGACCTCTTGCCGAGTACGCAGAGGAACTCCGACAGTTGCGACTCTGCGTCGGATTCCCTTGAGGCGCTGCGGATTCACTCCACCGCGCGCACCGATGCGGCATGATTGTGTTTGCAGGAAAGTTTCTCCAGCGAAGGGCAGGACGTGGCGGAACAGCCCGATCCGACCGTGTACATGTCGCGCATCCACACCCCCGGCTGCGCCTGGGCATATACGTCGGATTGTGATGATCAGTTCGCCAAGCTACGCGCCAAGGACCCTGAGGCCGCCGAGTTGCTGGCAGCCAAAGCGCGTCGCGCGTACACCCACGGCTTTCCAGCAACAACAAACAACGAGAACCCGCAGACCAAGGGCTACCCGACACATCGGTGCCCGGTCGGCAAGCAGGTTCAGACCCTGCCGGATGTGAAGTTCAACGAACAACGCCCTATGCCATGGGCTGGGGAGCTCTACGTCATGTCTGAAGACGAGCGCACCATGTACCGGCTGTACTTCATCGAGCAACGCCCTGCCTGGAAGGGCACAACCACCCAGATCGTCGGCAGTGGAATCGGCGCGAAGCCGGTGAGCGAATCGGTCGGCTGGGTCAGCGCCAACCAAACCCGTGACATCCATGACGCAATGGACTCGGGAGTCACGACCTGCGAAAACGTGAAGACCCGATGGCGGCGCTGGGACTCAGCTTGATACCGTTTGCGTTTTAACGCATGCGAGAGTTCCTTGGGTAGGGCATTCTGTGGTCAGTGAAGGGAGAGACGCACATGGAGATGTTTCCAGGCATCGAGAACCCAACCGATCGTGACCGTGTAGGCCTAGTTGTCGCAGAGGAACAACTGAACCTGATCTTGGGACTGCGCGCGATCAGGATCCAGCGCGGGCTGTTGGTCTCCGACGTGGCGGAGGAAATGGGCATCGACCCGTCGCAGGTCTCCAGGTTCGAGAGCGGTGGCACGAATCCAACTTTCTCGACCGTGCGCCGCTACGCGAAGGCAGTGATGGGCGTTTTTCATGTCGAGACCCGAGCCTGGGAACAAGATCAAGCAGCAGTCACCGAAGGCGCGACCATGGTCGGCAACCTGTTCGCACCACCTCGCCATGCAGGGCAAGCACATGGCCATCCGACCACATTTGTCGGCTTGAACATGCATGTCGAGGTTGCTCAGTGACGCTTGCGAAACGCGCCAACAGCGGCGACGTGATCTGGATGCGCCGTTCTGTAGCGCGACTGGAAAACGTCCCCAGCGACCGTGCGGCTGAGACCAAGATGTATTCGGCCGGCGTCCGCCTGATCGTCGGGCGAGACCTACAAGGGAACAACGCCCCCATCCTCGATGTACGGGTCAGCATCGAGATCAAGGATTCCCTCTTTGAAGCCTTCTTCGACGTCAAAGCGAGGTTCGTGTTCGGCGGCGACCGGAAGATTCCCGAGGAAACCGAGCTCCGGGACTTCGTTCGCGACTACGGCATCGACTATGCGTTCGGCTTCATTCGTGCTGCTCTTGCCGACGATCTTCGAGTATTCGGTTTGTCTCCCGCGATCCTGCCACCGACGGCCCTCGACGACGCAAAGGCCTCAGAGCTGACGCTCGTGCATTCAGAAGACATAATGTCCTACGAACCGCAAGCCTGATCGCAGGAACAAGACCTTCCGCCAGCACTGCGTGCTCCTGCTCTCCGCAACCCTCAGCGGGGCCGCAGTTGTGTGGCGACTCGAGACCCTGCGCGAAATCGCCTAGCCTGCGACCCATGGGCAATCGCATCGGTCCGTGTACCTTCCCGAACTGCGCTGACAACCACGGCACCCCGTACCTGACCAGCCTCGGTATGTGCGAACCGTGCCAACGCCGGTTAGCGCGGACGCTCGGCTGGTTGGTCATGGACTGGGTGGGCATCCACACCATGTTGCCGATGCCAGCACGCCGCGGCCGGCAGGAACGGCGAACCGTGCAGAAGGTGTTCGGCCATCCTGCCGAGTGGGCGTCCGATACTGCTGCCGAGATCGGTGTCGTACTCAACGAAACCCATGACGCCCTCGCTGAATATCTCGGGGACACCCCGCCGCCTCACCCGGGGATCACCGAACGGTTGCGTGTGCGTGCTGCGTGGGACTACCTCGAATGCCGTGTCGACCGGCTTGCTCTGACCGATTTCGGGGGAGACGCTGCGACCGACATGCGGGACCTGCACAACAAAGTGCGTTCCCGGCTCGGGTTGACCCGTCCGCGGCAGTTGCTGCCCACCCCGTGCCCTGTGTGCGAACTACGCACACTATTCCGGTCGATCGATATCGGGCGCGACTACATCGAGTGCGGAGGGTGCGGGCATGTAATCCATGAAGAGCACTACCCGTTCTATACGCGGATGGTGCTCGACACGATCCTGGACAGCGCCGCCTGATCGGCTACACATGTTATGTTCGTGCCAGAGCGATACGTATGCCCCAACGAACCCCAGCTGCATGTCCAGCTGGGGTTTTGCCGTGAAAGGGGACCTGGATTGGCTGGCACAGCACTCGATAACACGGCCGGAATCGAAGACCTCATCACCGCCGCGCAAGCCGCGAGCTTGTGCGGGGTGACCATTGCGGCGATAACCAACTGGGTCGCGCGCGGGCACCTCAAAGAATCTGGTCTCGATGAGCGAAACCGCAAGCTGTACAAAGTGATTGACGTCGCGAAAGCAGAGCGTGCGACCCGCGACCATCCGGCCGCACGCAATCGTTGGGCGTAGCCTCCGGCGCCCCTCAAATCTTGCAGCGTGTCAGCAGTCCCTCGATTCCAATGTCCCTGCCCGGATTTGGCTCGTTCCTGCTGCGCGCTGCAACACCTCGGTCCGTGGCTCAATCAGAAGTGCCATCCGGTGCCGCGGCCGGCCGGACGATCTTCAACGCGCTCGGGCGTGACATCACTGGTGCAACACGGGCGGCGACCTGATTGGCGCTCATGTGCTGCCGCGCGGCCCGCATCGTGCCGTGCAGCTGTTCTTCGGCCGCCTGCACCGCATGCACAGCCTTATCGAGTTCCACCAGGGCGCGGTCACGGTCGTTCATCATCGGTCCCGATCAGTTCGTCGATACGGGTCTCGCGACCCTTGGCCCACAGTTGCGCCAGCCGGTAATTCGGTGATGTTTCATCGGCGCCGGCGTACGGGTTGCTCGCGCCCGGGTCGGTCGCCGACTGGACGCCTTCCCAATACGCGTGGCGCATATCCTCTGCGCGGCTCACCGCAAGAAGTCCGCACGGGCGGCGCGCAGCGCGTTCGCGCGTGAGGGAGACAGGAACTCGGCCCGGTACTCCGCGATCGAGGTACGGCCGTTGGTGTCCCACCAGGCGCGCAGTTCTTCGCTGGCCATCTTGGTGGCGCGAGCCTCACTGCCGCTCCACAGGTCGCGGGGGTCGACGTCGGCGCGCTCACCGGCGGCCGACAGCAGGTAGCCGTTGGTCGCGTGCTCGGCGCGCAGCCACTCGGTGTACACGTGGTCGCGGAATGCCTTGCGGGACAGTTCATCGAACGAGCGGCCCGTGTAGCCCTGCGAGCGCAGGTGAGCGATAGCGGTGCGGCGCCGCTGAGTCTCGACGCGCACCCCGTACGCGCGCTCGGTGGCGTCCTCATGGGTGACACCAGCGGCGATGAGCTTGTCGTAGGCGGCCTCACGACGGGCCACGCGAGCGGCGCGCGCCTTGGCCAGCCGGATGCGGTGCTGATCTTCGATGACGAGCCGGTCGAACAGCTCGTAGTCCTCGGTGCGCAGCGCGCCCTCGATCGCGGCGATGAACTCCTCATCGGTGAGGTGAGCGAACTCGCGGGTGGTGCTGGCGGGGGCGGTCTTCGTTGTCATGCCATAAGACTACGGTCAAAACATTGACCAGTCAATAGGTTGACCAGTAAATCTGTTGACCACATCGCTGGTCTGTAGCTCAACCGGCAGAGCAGCCGCCTTTTAAGCGGCGGGTTCCGGGTTCGATCCCCGGCAGGCCAACTTGCAATCCCGACGTTTGATAACCCCTTGTCCGGATGGATGTTCCGGCGTCAACTCGACACCAGGAGCATCCATGCAGAACATCTCTATCGGCCGGTACAAACCCGAACGCGCCTTCTACTGCCTCGACCTCGACACCGACGGCAACGAAATCGGGCGGACGAAAGTCCACGGCTGGGCCGGCTGGATCGAAGGCGTCCGCGCCGACGGATCAACCTGGATCATGTACCTCGACGACCAGGGGAACCCCGACTACTACTGGGCGCACCGAGACTCGGGCGGCGGCGTGATCGGCGACCCGGTGCTTCTCTCGCCTACTTGCCTACAGCGGTCCGATCCCACTGAAGGCCAAACGAAAACCTAACTCGGACCAACTTGGGCGATGCCGCCGCACTGACCTGCAGCGATCTATTTCAGATGTGTCCAAAGGAGCCCTGATGAAGATGGCTGGCGCGCTCAAACGCGCACAGGACATCGCACTTGCCCACGGCTGGACCGATCGGGGATGTCTCCCCGAGCCGCTAGGGCTGCTTGTGCGGGACTACTACGGCTCAGGCAATCCCACGCCACTCGATTTGCACGATGCCGCAGGAGATCGCTTATGACGCAGGAGATTGGTCCGGACACTTCGGACGGCTATCACACCTTCGCTGAGCTGTACCACTACCGGATGCTGTTCAACGCGTTGCTGTTCAACGAATGGGCGGCTGCAGGGAAGTTCGATGTCCACAAGGCGTACCGGCACTCGGATGGCTCCATGTATGGCGGCTGGTTCATCGTCGTCGCGCAACTGCCCACCGGGCAGATCAGCAACCACTACTCCGAAGATGACTGGGACCGGTTCAAGGTGCCTGAGCGTGGCCACACCGCCGAATGGGACGGCCACACTGCCGAGGAAGCCGCAAAGCGGATGGCCGCGTGGCTGGACCAAATGCCAAGCCCCGCCTTTCCGGAAGTGCCGTTCGATCTCATTCACGTCCGCACCAAGGAGTCCTGATGGCAGCCATCGCGGTCAACGCGAAGCTGGGCGACACCATGACGTGTCCCGGCTGCAGGGAAATGCTGACGCTGATGCCCGGAGATGGCTGGACTAATCGAAACGGCTTCACCTGCGTGCCGCTCCCAGGCCGCGCATATGGCGTGCACACCGACCACATCACCACGACGATGGCCGCCGAGGAGTCCTGATGGCTGCAACACCTTCGGAGATCACCGCCGAGCTCCTGATCCGATTCCCAGGCTCGAAGGAACCCACGGTGGTCGGCACGGTGACGATCCCCGTGAGGTTCGAGCCTGCAGAGGACGGCAGCGTGAACGTCACCCCTGATCTCAGCGTTTTCGCGCGCATCGCCAAAGCAGCCGAGGAGTCCTGATGTCAATCGAAGGCTTCGCTGCCGCATGCGAACTGATCGAGAAGAACATGCTCGAAGCCATCGAGCGGGTCGCCACAGACCTCACCGTCAACCTCTGCCTGCCAGCGGAGGTCCGAGACCAGATTCACGCGGTGCTCGCGCCGTACGTCTCAGACTGCGCCGTAGTCCTCGCGACCTCTTTGGCTGCCGGTGAGACGGCCGAGCAGTTCGAAGCCCGTCTTGCCGCACTGAAGATCGAGGAGTCCTGATGAGCACTGGTGTCCTGATCACCGATGACTGGAAAGTCCTCGACGAACCAGTGCCAGTCGAACTGGGTAACGACAAGGCTGTGGTCACGTTGCCGCCGGAATCTGGTGTAGCCCAGGCGATACAGAGCGCCCTTGACCCGTGCGCGCGGCTCATTCTCGCGGTGCGAGTCGACGGCCGTTACGAGCACTACGCGCTCGATCAGTTCGAGTTCCGATGCGAAGAGACCACCACCTTCGTGGCGACGTTCATCAGCGACCGCAGCAGTTTCGACAAGGCCATACGCCGTGTTCTCGACCTTCATGCTTCGCTCGCGCCTGATCAGCAGGAGGAGTCCTGATGTCCTGTCTCGCCGCCCTGATCGACTCGGTTCTGCACCCGCATCTCCACACCCTGGAGCTGCGATTCACCACACCGATCGGCTTCTGGACGTGGTGAGTGCCGCCCTCGAGAATGCGCAGCATGTTCGGCACGCCGACAAGCACGCCGACCGCGGTAGCCATTGGCCATGTTGCGCCAGGGTTCAGCTCCATGCGATTAGTTCGAATGACTGCGACGAATGCGGAGAGCCCTGGCCATGCCCATCCGCGTCGGGGCGAGTCGATGCATAAGTGGTTGGCCGGCCGCCTGATTCGCCTCGCGCACCGGATCAATCCGCCCAAGCCCACCGAATACCCGGTGCAGGACTTCCACATCCACATCGACTCGCTCGGCGGCGATCTGAGCAGCTACGAGACCAAAATTCGGGCGACCAACCTTGGGTACACGGGTCACGTCCGATGAGCTCCCCATCGGGCGGGGATCAGTGCGAGTGCGTCCATACCCGAGACGAGCACAGCCGCAGCGCCCGCAAGGACGGCCGTAAGCAGTGCATGGGCACCGATTCGTACGGCATCCGGTGCGAATGCGACGGCTTCGTCTTCACCAACTCGCTCGAAGACGAGACCGACCCCGACGACCCGAACGACTTCATCCAGCGGCGCTCCGTTGCGCGCCTCGAGGAAGTCCTTCATGCGGATGACTGCACCAACTACTACGCAAAAGCCCAGGAAAGTGCTCGATAACTGCAGGTGGTGAACATGCGGGACCGCCTCGAATCCGCTTGGCTCCGCCTCGTCTCCAACCTGCTACACCGCTTGGGCGTCATCCGCCGCTGATACAAGCCGCGTTTAGCCCCGGCCGCCGACATTAAAGGTTTCGGCCGTTTTGTTTAATCCCGCTCTGGAGGTCCCGTCATGGCCGCTCTGCTCCCCATCATCGCGAACGCACTTTGGGATGTGGTGTCCGCGAACAACTTCGCGATCGTCCGCGACGCCTTCAACCTGATCTCGACCGGTTCGGGCGCATGACCACGACGGAACCGACTGAGAAAGGTCGTGTGTTCACTTCCACGATCGAACTCGTCGAATTCGCCGACGGCATCTATCTGCGCTATCTCCCGGTGAAGGCGCCGAAGGGGTTTCGTGACATCGACATCCGGTGCGCCCACGCAATCCCCACGATGATCTACAAGCCCGATGTCGGTTACCGGATGCATTGCAGTCTGGTCGGTGAAGTTCTCGTGCAACGCTGCGCCGCAGACGGTGACGCGCCGGCCTGTGGCTGCTGGATTCTGATCGCGCGCGGCGAGTTGGCTATGGAAACCGAGGCGTTTCTCAATGGAGTCCAGGTCAACATGACCTCGATGGTCATCGGCACCGGGCCGTAGCGGAGCGCGCATCGCCCGGAAGCCGCGTTCGGAGTGATCCGGACCTGTGTGGCGCGCGCATGAGTGGGGGATGACCTGATGGACGGCTTCACGATCGGCGACCGCCTCGACGCCGACGCTTTGAACGCTCTACGAACGAAAACCGCCTCCCCAGAAAGCAACCCAATGCTTGAGCAGCGGACCGACTGGCAGCCGCCTTCAGAACGAGGCGTGGCACGACAACCTCGCCACCACCATCCCAGCGAAGGCAGGGAAGTGATGGCCCCCGCGGCGAAGTTCTCGTGGCCTGAAGGCGGCGGCACGCACTCGCTGACATTGCCGCAGGCACTCGGGACTCTGGGCTACTCGATCAAGCCATCCACGATTCCCGATACGCCGCCATGGGAATGGTTCATCAGCAATATCCCGGTGGACATCTTTCCTGGCCTGGTGAACGGCTTCACTGGAACTCGGGAGGCCGCGAAGCAAGCGGTATGCGCGGCGCTGGCATTCTGGCGCGCTCGCGGGTATGTCACCGTCGACATCCCGATGGCAGCGAAGTGATGGAACGCCCCACCGATGAGCAGCTGCGCGAATGGCTGTATGACGCGGAGTTCGACCATGCAGCCGTCGACGGTGACCATGACTTCGACGCAAATCCACTGCCACTCAACACGTTCCCGAAGTACTACGCGGAGGACTACAACCCCACGCTGGCAGTGCTCTTCCGGGAACTCTTGGCATTGCGCGCATCGATGAGCAGCGTCGACTCGCTGACCGAGATCATCGCTCGCGGTGTGATGACCCCGAACGAAGTCCACAGAGTCATTGAGGGCGAGCCGTCCCCGATTTGAACGGGGATCGAGGAGCTACCTCGGGCTCCAAGCGCCACACACGGATTTGAACCGCACCCACCAGGGGACTCGCCGCACCGAAGACTACGCCACCACAAAAACGCCTCCCAGAAAGATCTTTCATGGCGACAAAGAACGAAGTGTCTGACACCGCCTCTGCCGGCGGCATCGGCTTCACCGGGGCGCTGTTCATAGCGTTGCTGGTGCTGAAGGTGACTCATACCGTCTCGTGGTCATGGTGGTGGATCACCGCGCCCGTGTGGGGATCCGTCCTGGTCGCAGTGCTGCTGATCCTCACTGTCACAGTGGCTTTGGTCGCCAAGGCTTCGCGTTGAGCGGATCGCTGACCGAGAACACTGCAGCGGAACCCGACTGGTGGACCACACCCTGGCATCGAAGCAACCCCAAGGCGCCGATCGGTCCCACGCAGCGCCGGCTACTCGGCTACCTCGCCGCCCACAGCGACCAGGACTTCAAACTCGGCGCTCTGGCCAAGGCACTCGATATCCACCCATCTCGCGCCTCTTCAGGATCACACGGCCTGGTCAACCGCGGGCTGGCCGAGGTCACCTAACCCGCAGGACCGGGCAGCGTACGCAAGGTGCGGATCACCGCCGCTGGCATCACCTACGTGCAAGCCAAGGATGCGGCCCAACAGCAAGGACATACGCCGTGATGCAGACTCTCGACACCAACGTTGCCCCGCCGATGCTGGAGACCTCCTATGCCCGGCACATCCTGATCGGCCTCCAGGGCAAGCAGGTCTACCAGCGGTCTGTGCCCGAAAGCGTTATCGCCCAGCGGCGTACAGCCAATCGCCGTGCTCGGGCGGCGCGCAGGATCAACAGGTAGTAGCGGGCGCCGTGATCGCGAACCCGTTCCGTGCCTGGCGTCAGCGCCGGGAGTATCGCGCCTACGAAGCGCGGCAAGCCCAGTACACCGTGTTCGCTGCCGATCTCACCGGCTGGACGAACACGCAGCTCATCCGCAGTGCGATGACATTGTCTGACCCGCACGAAGCCGAACTGTGTATGGCCGAGTGGGGTGCGCGGCTACAGGATCGCGTGGTGTCTGTTCGTCATGCGGCGGCCGACTCGTGACCGCCGACGACACGAACCGGGTCGAGGTCGCGTCCTGCCACGACCGGGCCGCAATAGTCCGGGAACTCCTGCAATTCCAGGAAGTCCTGGATGTGGTGAACCATTCGGGGGTGGTGGGGTTTGAGCCCGACAGTCTCGAGGTGTCCAAGGCCTACGCCGATGGCCTGCTGGGCTGTGACGTTTCCACGGTCTCGGTAGTTCGGCTGGTGCCGGGGGTAGTGGGAGGTCTTCGAGCGTATGTGCCGCTCGCGTTGCTGAAATCCATGGTGCGCGTGTCGGACGACACGCCGAAGGATGCTCTGTAGACGCCCAGCTCACAACGGATTCGCCGGTATGTTTTGTGACAGATGAGGTTTCAGACATGAACGCCTGGTTCATCTACCTACTCATTCAGCGGCTGCTGCACCTCGTGCCGACCGGTGGCCGATGATGCCCTGGGAAGTCACCTACGACAACCGATCCCAGAACCCGGAAACCTGGTCCGAAGGCACCGACAACCTCGAAGCCGACACCATGCTCATCCGCGACGGCGCCCTCAAATTCACCAACGAAGACAGTGACGCTCCTGTCGCGGTGTACGCGCCCGGGTACTGGCAGAAAGCCAAACGCACCACCTAACCCCCAGACGGCCTCACCCCTCACGTGTGTCTCCCGGTCGGAGGCGTCCGGTGGCAGACCACACGGGTGAGGTCCGGCCCCATCCCGCTGGTGGTCCGGCGGGATGGGGCCACCCAACAACACCAGTGCCCCCGATTCCGGTGTCTGGCACCGAATCCGAAGGGAGGCGCAACGGTTGGGCAATGTCCAAGGCAGTTCGACGCCCCCAATTCAGCAGACGCACTCCGCGGAGAAGATCGAACGCGCCGAGCGGATCGCGACCGCACTGCGGATGCGCGTGGCAGGCAAATCACCGGATGACGTCGCAGCTCACTTCGGAATACACAAATCCACCGCGTACCGGCTGATCAAAGACGGAATCGATCGCACCATCCGTGAGCCGGCCGAAGAGCTTGTCGCCCTGCACATGCTGCGCCTGGAGACGATGCTGGCAGGAGTGTGGCCCGATGCCCGCGCCGGCGACGTGAAGGCGATCAACGCCGCGCTCGCCATCCTCGCTCGCGAAGGCAAACTCCAAGGCCTCGACCTGCACGCCGCGCAGAAGGCACTCCAAGAAGGGCGCGAGCTCGCCGCGGTCGACAAGTGGCTCGAGCACATGGTCGGCAAAGCCATCACGGACGCGATGTGACCGACTGGCAGCCCCTGGTGGGCAAACAGGCACTGGCCGTGCAGCATTCGACTGCGCGCATCAACTTCTACGACGGCAGCGTGCGCTCCTCGAAAACCGGCACTTCGCTGCTGGACTGGATTCGCTATTGCCGGCGCGCACCACCGGGCGCGCTACTGATGACAGGCCGCACCGAACGCACCGTGCTCAACAACCTCATCGAACCGATGGTCGAAATGCTCGGCACCGGCCGTGTCTCTATCAACTTGGGGCGCGGCACCGCGAATATCTGCGGGCGCACCATCCATGTCGTCGGAGCCAACAATGAACTGGCCCGCACCAAGATTCAGGGCTGGACGTTGGCCGGCTCCTACAGCGACGAAGTCCCCACCCTGCCCGAGTCGTACTGGAACATGCTCGTGTCCCGGCATTCGGTGCCTGGTGCGCAGATGTTCGCCACCGGCAACCCAGAGGGGCCGCGACACTGGTGTAAACGGAACTGGCTGGACCGGGCGAAGCTGTGGATCGACCACGACGGCGAAATCCATGACCATTCCGAAGAATTCGAACGCCTCGAGGACGGCGACCCGGACCGGCCACTGAACCTGCACCGCTTCTCCTTCACCCTCGACGACAACCCGCGCCTGGACCCGCAAGTGGTATCCGACCTCAAGAACTCCTACACCGGGGTTTGGTATCAACGGTTCATCCGGGGCATGTGGACCGGCGCCGAAGGCGCGATCTACGACTGCTGGGATCCGGCCAAACATGTCATCCCGTGGTCATCGCTACCGAAGATGATCAAGATCCTCGGGGTCGGTGTCGACTACGGCACCACCAACCCGACCGTCGGGATCCTGCTCGGCATCGGCATCGACCACAGGTTGTACCTGATCGACGAATGGCGGTACGCGCCACGCACGGACGCCGAACGCTGGTCCGACCCGAAATTGTCGGCGGGGTTTCGTGAATGGCTGGCCCAAGACCATCTGCCCTACCGCAACGCCCGCGAACACGGCGACGTCGTGGTGGATCCCGCAGCGGCATCCTTCCGGGTGCAACTCCGCGACGATGGCGTGCACACCTATCCAGCGGAGAACGAAGTCGTCTACGGCATCCGCACCGTGCACAGCCTGCTCGCGACGGGGAACCTGCTCGTATCGGACCGTTGCCGGGGCTTCGTCGGCGAAGCTCCCGAATATCGGTGGGACACGAAGGCCACCGAGAAGGGTGAGGACGCCCCGATCAAGCTCGACGATCACAGCGCCGATGCGGTCCGCTACATCGTGACCAGCACCGAGCGGATCTGGCGCGAATACGTCGCCCTGTCCAGCCCGATGAAAGCCGCCTGAGCCCCCAGCCGCGGCGCTGGGTTACCAATGCCGCACACAACTACATAGCGCCGGCCGAGGACGCGCGCCTCGGCCGGGCACAACACCATCCGCATGCGGACCGAAGGAACCCAATGCCCCGCACCGCGGAACAGATCTCCGCCGACGATGCGCTCACTGAAGCCATCGACCGACACCACCGCGCCTACCACCCAGGTGACATAGAAGGTGTGCTCACCAAATATGTGGTGGTGGCGCAACGGCAATGGTGGGACGACGACGGCGATCAGATGACCGCGCATCTGACGACCCCACGTGACGAAGGTCTGCCGTTGTCGGATGCGCTCGGGCTGCTCGAGTTCGCTGCGACCCGGATTCGCCGCGATATCAGCGAAGACGACTGATGCGCAGCATTACTCGCGCCCGGCACCGGCTGGCCCCGGTGGTGTTGCGGTTCGCGATATGGCTTGCACCTTCGGTGCTGCCGCGCGCGACCTCTTCCAGTCGACACGACCCCGGATGGGTTCGGCCGATTCCGCCGGTGCCGGGGTTGTAGCAGGCGCGGATATCGCCGAGCGACATCAAAAATGTCATCGGCTACATCAAAAATGTCTCCCCGTCAGTAATTTTTGATTCTGTCAATAGGCAAAGCGGCGTGGAGCAGCCTGGTAGCTCGCTGCACTCATAATGCAGAGGTCGCACGTTCGAATCGTGCCGCCGCCACCACCAAACAGTAAGTGCCACAACTCAATAAGGGAGCCGATCATGGCTGATGCACCGTTGCGCACCAAGTCCGGTGCACCGTCCGCGATGGCCCGCAAAATGTACGGAATGGATGACGGCAGCTCGCCTGTCTTCGACCCGAAGTCCGCCGAGGACGCGATCCGGTTGCGCGGCAACAACCAAGCCCAGAACCCGGCGCAGGTCCTCAACCATGTTGCCAAGCAGGCCCGTAAGCACGGTCTCGGCCCGGACGTGCTGGACAAGGTAGCGGCGGCACGGAAAGAGGACCGCAAGCGGTGACGTACCGGCACCCCGCGGTCGTCGCGCATCGCGCCCGAATCGCGTCCAGTCTGCAACTACGGGTGGCGGATTGGATCACCAGATTCGCGGGCTCGATGCCGTTCCTCTACCTCCACGCCGCGGGTTTCGTTCTCTGGATGGTGTGGTTCGAGCGGTCACCGTGGCCGACGCTCACCCTGATCGTGTCGCTCGAGGCGATCTTCCTGTCGACGTTCGTCATGATCGGCCAGAACCGGCAAGCGGAGTTCCAGCGCGCGAAAGCCGATCATGACTTCGGTGCGCAAACCCTCGAGCTGCGCAGCAACACCGAACTCACGCAGGCCATCCACACGATGACCACTGAGTTGCACAAGCGGTTGGTGCCTGCCGCGGATTTGTCACGGCCGGGCGAAATGAAATGAACCGAACACTTTCCTTCGACGGCATGAATCGGCTGCGCGCTGGAGTACTCGGTGCCAACGACGGCATCGTGTCGGTCGCCGCGCTGATCATCGGTGTCGCTGCTGCAAACACCAGCCGGTCCGCGCTACTGACCACCGGGCTCGCTGCACTTTTGGCCGGCGCTGTGTCCATGGGGCTCGGTGAGTACGTGTCCGTCGCGACCCAACGCGACGCCGAACGCCCCCTCGTCAAAACGGGGGAGATGCGCGCCGACCAGCTGGTTCGCCCGTGGTCAGCGGCCAGTGCCTCTGCGGTGGCCTTCACCGCCGGTGCTCTGCTGCCCCTGGTCGCGATCCTCACTGTCCCGGTAGCGCAACGGATCCCGGTCACTGTCGCGGCCGTCCTGGTGGCGCTCACGATCACCGGAATCGGAAGTGCGCACCTCGGTGCCACCCCATGGTTACGCCCGACCGCCCGGATCCTGTCCGGCGGCGCCGCGGCGATGGCCATCACCTACCTGGTGGGCTACCTCGCCACCTGAATTGCCTTGTCCTTCACAACAACCGGAGAAAGGAAACCAATGATCGCCGTTCTGTCGACCCTGCTGACCACTCTCATCGCGGCCATCGTCTCCGCCTCGGCGTGAGATGAGTTACGTCGACGTGTTCGCGTGGCTACGCGCCGAACACGAACAAATCCGCCCGTACAACGCATCTCACCAGTTCCTTCTCAACATCCTGGAGAAAATCATGACTGTCCTCGACGACCTCGCTGCCCTGCACACCGACTTCGCCACCGACGCAGCGGCTATCGCTGCCGGTGTCGCAGCCCTCAATGCCTCGATCGCCGCTCTCGCCGGTGAGCCGGACCCGGCCGCTCTCGCTGCCGGTATCGCCCAGCTGCAGAGCGACGCCGCCGCGGTCCACACCATCGCTGCCGGTCTGGCGGCCGCCACCGCTTCGAGCGCACCGACTGCCGGTGACGGCTCGTCCGCGCCGTCCGGCGACGCGCCGGCCGATCCGGCTTCCGCGCCGACCGGTACCGCGGCCGCTGATGTGCAGGTCGCTCCGGCGCCTGAGGATGCCGCGCCGAGTGCCTGACCTGACTATGCGTCGGGAGTGACCATGGCAAGCCTCAAGAAGCTGTCCAAGCCCCGGCCGCCCGGACCGTCCACGGCGCCGGGTGCGGCACCGCTCGGAGGGCCCAGGCCGTCCACGCTCGGCCCGAATGTCGGTGGCGGTCAACGCGAATCGAAATAGCTTTGTCTTCGACAACTGAATAGAGGAGGGCGGGAATACGTGACGAATCCGTTCGATCCGACGCCGATCGCCATGTATTCCTCTCCACCTCCAGCAGTGCCTGACGGGCCGTCCACGAAGGGGATGCCTGATTTCGGGCAGCTGTGGCCGCCGCGTCCCTTCGATATCGCTCAACGCGCTTTTCAGGTGTATGACGCCTGGTATTCGTCGAATGTGCCTGCGCTGGAAATGATCTACATCCAGCAGAACCGGGTGAGGCAGGGTGCGTTCACCGGTGGGCTGATCGGGCGCATTCAACGCTTCTTCTGGGGCAAACCCAACCTGCAGGACAACCCGCGCCTGCATGTTCCTGTCGCCGCTGATGTGGCCCGTACCAGCGCTGATCTGCTGTTCGCCGAACCGATGACCGTGACTATCCCCGACGGCGGTGCGAACAACCCGGCGCTGGCCGATGAGCGCCTGCAAATGGTGTGCGGCGGCGACGACACGGTGGCATTGCTGTTGGAAGCGGCCGAACTGTGCAGTGCTTTCGGTGGTGTGTATCTGCGGTTGTGGTGGGACTCGGCGATCTCCGACCACGTGATGATCGACAAGGTATCCGCTGATGCCGCAGTGCCCCAATGGAAATACGGGAAACTGTATGCGGTCACCTTCTGGACGGTGGTGTCCGTCAACAAGGACCGCTACGTACGCCACCTCGAACGCCACGAACCGGGCCGGATCATCCACGCCCTGTACGCCGGTGATGAGGAGGAGCTCGGCGAACAGATCTCGCTGGCGGACTCTCCCGAAACGGCGTGGGCCGCAGACCTGGTCGACGCCAACGGTGCCATCCCCACCGGCGTCACTACCCTCACCGCCGCCTATGTCCCGAACGTGCGCCCGAACCGGTTGTGGCGGCGCATGCTCGGACTGGCCCCGCTGGGCCGTTCGGACTATGACGGGCTCGAGCAGCTGTTCGACCAACTCGATCTTGCGTATTCGTCGTGGATGCAGGACGTGGAGCAGGGCAAAGCCCGGATCTTCATCGACCGGTCCCTGCTGACGAATGGCGGCCCCGGCAAGGGTGCCTCGTTCGACTCCGAGCAGTCCGTGTTCGTGGCCGTGAACGGTGGCCTGAAATCCTCGGCCAACGACTCGGGCATGCCGATCCAGGCCAACCAGTTCAACATTCGCTGGTTGGAGCACAGCCAGACGTGCGCCGAACTGCTGAACACCATCCTGCGTGCGGCCGGGTTGTCGACCGGATCGTTCGCTGACTCATCTCTCACGGTCGGAGTGCCGACCGCCACCGAGATCAACTCGCGCGACAACCTTTCCGAGCGCACCAGGAACAAGAAGGTCAACTACTGGAAGGCCGCGTTAGGTCCGTTGACGCAGACGGCGATGGAGTTGGATGCCATGGTCTTCCAGACCGGTGTCGTCCTGACCCAGGCCCCGCACATCCAGTTCCCGACGCGCACGATGCAGGCACCGGCGGAGCTGGCCCAAACGTTGGCCGCGTTGCGCGCCGCACGGGTGATCTCGCTGAAGCAGTCGGTGATCAAGCAGAACCCGAACTGGTCCGATCAGGAAATCGATGACGAGATCGCCGCCATCGAAAAGGAATTCGCCGCTCAACCCGTCGTGGATGACCCGGACGAACCTCCCGCCGAACCAGACACAGACCCGGAGCAGGAGAACACCTCGAGCGGCGACGCGGAGGACGACGCCGATCTCCAGAGCGCCGCCGCCAAGTAATGCCGATCTCCTGGGACCGCATCAAGCACGCCCACGAATCGACCAAGCAGACCGCGGCCGACCTCGAACAGCAACTCATCGCGAACGCCGCCAGCGCGGTGAAGGGCGCGGAGAAGGACTTGTCCGGCACATCGTGGTGGCGGCTGGCGAGTGTGCGCCGGCGCTCGCGGGCACTTATCGGGACTCTCGTCTCCCGGGCTGTGGCCACCGCCCGCACCGCGGTGTCGTCGGCAACCAACACCGGTCGGGCGGAAGCGGAGAAGGATTTACGAGCCCGGTACGTACCGGTCACCGCCACCGACACCGGCCCGATCGCTGCCGCGGCCGAACGCGAAGTGGCCGACAAGATCACCGCGACAGCACCGGTCGCGATCCGCTCCAGTGACCGCCTGTACTCGGACGCCCTGTCGGCGATCATCGCCCAGCCCGCCCAGTCCACCGCGCACCGGCTACGGGTCGCGCAAGGGGTGCTGGATCGGCTCAGTGAAGCCGGGATCACCGGGTTCATCGACAAGGCGAACCGGAACTGGAACATCGTCAGCTACGTCGAAATGTGCACCAAAACCATTGCCGCCAACGCTGCACTCGATGCACACGTGCACACCCTGTCAGCTCACGGGCAGCACCTGGCGGTCATCGATGGTGCCGTGGACTGCTGCCCGGTGTGCGCACCCTGGCACGGGCAACTGGTGACCATCGACGACAGCGCCGCACCCGCCGGGGTGCAAGTGGCGGGCACCTTGGATGACGCGCGCGCCGCGGGGGTGTGGCATCCGGGCTGCCGGTGCAGTGTCGAGTCCTGGGATGTCGGTGACCCGCTCCCGGATATCCCCGAACCGGATCCGCGGCTGTATGCCGACCGTCAACGACTGCGCCTGCTCGAGCGTCGTGTGCGGGCTGGCAAACGAGTGCTCGCCGCAGCGATGACCCCGGAAGCCGAGACAGGCGCCCGGCAACGAATCCGCGCTCATCAGGCCGAAATTCGCGCGCACATCACCGCGACCGGTGTGAAACGTCAGCGCCGCCGCGAGCAGATCGGGCGCGCGCTCTAACGCCTCCCAGTTTTCCGTCACCGCCGGCCTGGTGCCGACGGGACGGGTTGCCAGAAACCTGAGACCTGGTGTCTCCGGTCAGCACATCCGAGGCGGCCAGGTGCCGCGAGGAGAACATTATGACCAACCCCGTCGAACAGCCCACCCCCGCAGCCGATCCCGCCCCGGCGCCCCCGACGCAGGTGGACCTGTCCAGCATTGCGACACCGCCCCTGTTCCCACAGGAACCCGTTGTCGCGCCCGTCGCGCCCGTTGCTGACGTGGCAGATGATGCACCCCCGGCATGGCGCAAGCACATCGAAGACCTCCGCAAGGAGAACGCCACCGCCCGCGCCACGTCCGACGCCAAAGCCGAGCAGGCCGCCCAGGTGGCAGCCGACAAGGCGAAGGCGGAGATCCTCGGCATTTTCAAGAAGGCGATCGACCCGGACTCCGACGTCGCGAACCTCACGCCCGAGCAGCTCGTCGAACAGGCCCAAGCCAAGACCGCGCAGGCCGAAGCCGACGCCGAAGCGAAGATCGCTGCGGCCGAAGCACGCGCCACCGCCCACGAAGCGAAGGCCCGCGCCACCGATGTGGCTTTGGCCGTGCATCGCCGTGCCGGTGACGGGGTGGACAGCGACGCGCTGCTGGACTCCAGCAGCTTCGCTACCCGCATGGGTGCGCTCGATCCGACGGCCCCCGATTTCACGTCCCAGGTGGACACCGAAATCGCGTCGTTTCTCGACGCCAATCCCGGCAGGTACCGCAAAGCGACCGGTTTGGTGAACACGGTCCCACGCTCGGGCGGCAGTTTCGAGGCGGGCAACGCCCAGCAGCCGGCAGGCGAACCGACCGTGGAGTCCCTGCTCAAGCAGGTACAGGACGGTCGCGGCCCCGGTCGAGCGTCACGCGGATTCCGCAATGGCGGCTCCGCATAACCGGTAATCGGCCGCACTTCATACGGGTGCGGCGACCCACAGACAATTGAATAGAGGCCCAGGGTGAGCAATACCCTTCTGACTCCGTCGCTGATCGCGAAGCAGGCGTTGGCGACGCTGTACAACAACCTGATCATGCGGCAGCTCGTGTACACCGACATCAGCTCGGAGTGGACGGCGCAGAAGCCGGGCAACACGATCATGATCCGCAAGCCGGCCGTTTTCACCCCGCAGCGGTTCATTCCGAATACGAACGGCATCGTCGTCCAGTCCGCGGTGGAAGGTTCGGTCGCGGTCACCCTGGACAACCATTGGGATATTTCGTTCGGGATCACGTCGCAGGAGTTGACCACCACGGTCGTCGACTTCAACAACCAGTTCCTGGCTCCGGCGATGATGGGGTTGGCCGAGCAGATCGACCAGTCCATTCTGTCGCTGCGGTCGAACATCACCCAGACCGTCGGTACCAACTCCGGCTACCTGTGGAGCGCTCCCGGTGCTCTGATCGACGCCGGTCGCGTCCTGAAGTTGGCGAAGGTCCCCGCGGCCGGCCGTTCGGTCGTGGTCGGCCCGACGACCGAGGCCAACTGGTTGAACTCCAACCTCCTGACCACCGTCCTGAACAGCGGTAACACTGACGCGCTGCGTGAAGCGTCGCTGGGCAACCGTCTCTACGGGTTCGCCCCGTACCAGACCCAGAACGTGGGCCAGGCACCTTCCGACACCCAGGCCGGTCTGCCCAGCACCGAAATCAGCGTCGCCTTCCATGAGACGGCGTTCGCCTTTGCCAGCGCGCCCCTGGAACTGCCGGCCGGTGCTATCGCCGCGAGTGTCGAGTCCTACGACGGCATCTCGATGCGTGTGGTGTTCGCCTACGACCAGGACGAGAAGACGATGGTGTGCTCCGTCGACACCCTGTACGGCGTCACCACCCTCGACGCGTCGCGTGCATGCCTGATCCAGGGCGCGCTCACCTCTTCGTAAGGAGTCAGCCGAATGGCGAAATATCAGCATGTCAACAGCGGTCAGGTCGTGGAGGTCCTTCCCGGGGCCGAGCACGAGCATTGGACCCCTGACCATCAGGGCCACGACCCGCAGTTCGCCCGCGACCACCCGAAAATGTGGCAGCCGAAGCCGTGGTGGGCGTGGGATCAGTGGACCCCCGTCCACGACAACACCCCCGTCACCCCGCCCGTGCAGGACGCGGATGTGCCACCGGTGCAGGACGCGGACACGAAAGTGAAGACAACCAAGTAGGACGGCGGTGGATTCGTGTCCTACCCCTATCCCACGGGGATGCTCGTCTACGCCCAAGTCTCCGACCTCACCACGATGTCGGCGACGACCGGCATCCAGTGGATGAGCGTCGCCCCCGCGAATGCGGGCGCGCTGATCCGGCGGGCCAGCAACCTGGTCACCGAAGCCACCGAACAGGACACGTACTACACGTATCCGATACCAGCCGCACAGACCGCACCGTCGTCCGCGCCCTGCGGGACGACCGCCGGGATGCCGGTGCTGCCGTATCAGGCGCAAGCGTTCGTGGATGCGGTGTGTCAGCAGGTCGTGGAGTGGTCCACGGCCGCTGTCAACCCGGATGCCGGTTTGGTGGGGCAGCCGGAAGTGATCGGCCAACAGTCGGTTCCCGGCGGGGCGGTCACGTATATCGCCGAGCAAACCCAGCAGTGGCAAAAGGATTCCGTCGAATGCCTGTGTAGTGCGTCGCTGCGGATCCTGCGGCTGGCCGGTCTAGCCGTCAACCGCCCGTACACCTTGTGACACCGCATTCCTCGCGGTATTCACCCTCCCCTCGCAAGAAAGAAGTCTCGCCATGGGCATGACCGCTATCCCCGCCCCGAACGTCGATGCCCGCCCGGTCACTTCGGTGGCCGCCGCGACCATCAATACCCGTCCGGCCGACGACACCTTGTCGAAGTCTTACGACTCCGATGCGGTGCCATCCCCGTCGGCGCCGGCAGTGTCGATCGTCGGCACCGACGGCTCCATGTGAGCACTGTGCACGCCTGCTAGGGGTGTCTCGTTCCCGCTCCTAGCAGGGCACAGGCCCCGACCTTCGATGTGAGGCGGCCATGACGACAACCTCACTGGCGCTGGAGTTCCCGGCCGGCTCCATGCTTGCGGTGGTGCGCGCCCCGACCTACGACCCTTTCGGTGATGGTGAGCGGGTCCTCGACCATGAGATCGGCCCGTGTGACATCCCGTATATGGCTTCTCGGCCGGTGCGCGGCGCCGCTGACAGCCGGGCACACGCCTACGTCGATATTCGTGCCCCCGCCACTTCCGATGTCCTCAAATCCGATTGGCTGCAGTTGCCCAACGGGCTGTGGGTCAAGGTGACCTCGATCCCGAACACCCCGCGCAATCCCTTCACGGGCTGGAGCCCTTTCACGCATTTCCAGGTCGAGAGGGTGAGCTGATGCGTTACGACCCCGCTGGAAACGATTTCAGGGAAGTACCGCGCACTTCCGAGCATGTGCGCACCATCCTGCGTCGCAAAGCCCGAGCGGGAGCGGACTATTGGCGGTCACATTCGGTGGTCGATACCGGGTACAACGCCGCCCATGTGGAGGTGCTGGACGGGTCCAGCGGCTCCGGGGAGTTGCAGGCGATCATCTACTGCTCCGGCTACTACGCGAAATGGCGTGAAATCGGCAGCAGCAGAGCCGGTCCGCGCGCACCGGAATGGGTTCTGCGCCGGTCGATTCCGACGATCGAGAAGTCGTGAACGCCGCGTTTTCCGGGACCGGGACCCTCACCAACGGCACCGCGGCCTGGTTCTCCGGCGAGGGTTCCCTCGCTGACGACACCGTCTACCTGAGTGCTCCCGCTGCCGGGGCCGGTGCGCTCACTGTGGTGACCGGGGAGCCGTATCCGGAGCCGGGGGAGTTCCCCGACTTCGAACGGGTCCTGGTCGACCTGCTCACCCCGATCACCTACACCTGCCAGGTCCTGCCGCCTTCGGATGACTTGTTGCAGGCGGCGCTGCCTTTGCTGTTGGTGCGCCGCGATGGCGGCGGCCTGGACTTCAACGCTGTCACCGACACCGCGAACATGCGGGTGGTCGCGTTGTCGCACAAGCGTTCCGATTCGTGGCGTTTGGCGCGGCAAGTGCGTGAGGCGGTCCTGGCCTGCCCGGGCACCGGCAATGCCGGTGTGCTGGTGGATTGGTGCGAGGAGATCACCGGGCAACTCGAGATCGGTGACCTCGACCCCTTGAACAGGTCCGTCGAGGTGGCATTCCGGATGATGGCACGCCGCCAATTCCCTTAGCACACAACTGAATCCACACAATCGAATAGAGGCATCGCATGACTGCGACCACCCTGACCGCGTTGAAGGCCGCCAAGACGAGCCTGCTGCTCAAGCCCCTCGACGCCGCAGTGTTCCTGGCCCCCTGGTACACGGCAGCACCCACGGCGTTCACCGACTCGAGTTCCGCACTGCAGCCGCTACCGGCGCCTTTCCAGTCCGTGGGGTTCATCGACAAGAAGACCGGTATCGCGTTCGCCCGCAATATCACCGACGACCCGATCGAGTCCTACGGTGAGCTGGAACCGACCCGCGACGATGTGACCAGCGATATCACCACGATCGAGTTCGAACCGCAGGAAACCCGGCTCGCGACCCTGCAGCTGACCAACAACGCCAATCTGTCTGCGGCACTGGCCAACGGCGCGTCCGGTGAGTTCTTCTTCGCTCAGCCGCTGTACCCGCAGATCCAGTACTACTCGTGCATCATCATCGGCAAGGACGGCAACGACGCCGCCCCGATCTACGTGTACAAGGTGATGCCGAAGGTCGCGGTCACCAAATACGGTGGCGAGCAGTGGACCCCGACCACCACACTGAGCCAGAAGCTCACCCTGACCTGCTTCAAGGACGACAGCGCCGGATATGCCGTAGCGCACGGATTCGCGGGGCTGGGCTGGAAGAACCTGCTCGTGTCGACCGGTATCGGGTACACGGTCACCTCGATCACCGTCACCCCGGCCACCGCGAGCCTGGTGCATTCACCGGCCGGCACCCAGCAGCTGGCCGTGACCGATCAGCTCGGTGGCACGCTCACCACCGGTGTCACCTACGTCTCCGGGACTCCCGGAAACGCCACCGTGAGCGGGTCGGGTCTGGTCACCGCCGTCGCGGCCGGTTCGACCGTTGTCACCGCGACGTTCACCCCCGCCGGTGGTTCGCCGGTCACCTCGACCTGCACGGTCACCGTCACCTAGGAAGTTCGTGGGCGGTGCGGGTGTGTGTCTCCGGTCGCGCCCGCCCGCTCACGGCTCAACCACCGGAGAAGAGCGGAAAAATCATGTCGATCCCGACCGAATACCCGGTCACGATGCTCGCTACCGACGGCCGCGAATACGAGGCGGCCAACGCGTCCGCCTACGTGACCGCGGTCTACGAGCTCGGCCACAGCCGCAAACCTGCTCCCGTACCTGCGGCTCCCGCGCCCGCGCCCGCGCCGGCGTTCACGGCTGCGGCAGTCGTGAAGCCCGAAGTCCCCAAGCCCGCAGAAATCCCGAAGTCCCTCACCTAGGAGTGGGCGGCGCGCTGCGCATTCCACTCACCCTCAACCGGAGAATCCATGCCCCCACGTAAGAAGACCGACGAAGTATCCGAAGTGCCACAGGGGCGTTTCTACGACCTGCAGCAGGAACTCGCGGGCAAGCGGCGCGGCCCGTACCGGCTCACCGCCGACATCGAGATCTCGATGCCCACTCGCGGGCAAATCAGACGGATCTCGCAAACCGACGACTATGACGAACAGTTGGCGATCCTGCTCGGGGGCCATGTCGCCGCTGTCGAAGAGCTGTACGAGGACCGGCCGCTCGATGAATGGGCGGCGTTCCAGACCGACCTGCGCGCGCACTTCTTCGGCCAGGGCGCCGCGGAGCTGCCGGGGGGATCGGAGGGCTCGTAGCGTTCTGGGACCGCTACGGTGCCGCACTCGACTACGACCTGCTCGAGCGTGGCATCGACGTCCGGGAATGCTTCGGGCCACCGAACTATCGGGACCGGGACTGGCGCACGATCTGGGCGTTCAAAGACCGGCTGCCGCGCGGCTCCCACTACAAAGCCGCCCTCGCGATGGACCCGGATCTCGCGGCAAGGCTCGTCGAAATCGAGGACGACGATGAACCCTCATCCACACCCGAGGGGTACACGATCGACACCTACCTGCTGCTGTCGGTGATCGACGCCTTGCAGGGTGTGCAAGCCGCGGTTATTGCCGCGGCCGGTGTGGATCCGCCGCGCATGTCACCGATGCCGCGACCGGCGACCGCGTTGGACGAGGCGCGCGAACTGCGGCGCATGCAGTCCATACAGACATTGATCGACCAATTCACCACCCCGGCTCCGGGGTGAACCTCGAGAGGGAACCTCATGATCCTCAAGGCCGTTCTTCCCGCCCAGTCCGCAGGCGGCGGTACCTCTGTGACCGTTGCCGGTACCTACGAAATGGAAGCCTACAACCCCGACACCATCGGCGCTGTCGTGATCGTCGCACCGTCGGCGGTTACCGGTGTGGCGACCAACAACTTCACGGTGAATGTGCGGCAGGTGCGCGCGGGCACTGCGCTGTCCACGATCGCTACCCAAACCTTCGCGCTCGGCACCAATCTCGCCGCCGAAACCCCGTTCACACTCACCGTCCCCACCCAGCCGCTGCTGTCCGCCGGTGATGTGGTGGACGTGCAGCTGGTGCAGAACGGCACCGGCCTCGCTGTTCCCGTGGGTGTCGAGGTCGAAGTCCACATCGGCTGATCTAGGAGTTCTGGCCGCCGGCCGGGCAGTCAGCCTGGTTGGCGGCGGCCAGCGCCTGCGCAGTGTCTACCTTTGATTGCCGATAGGCGTCGGTGGCGTACGCCCATCGCACGTTCGCGTCGCTGCTGTCCTGCATCGAGTAATTGTTGCTGGGCAACAGAGTGTCGAGATAGTGCTGGTGCGTATTTCGCACCGCGTACGCGTCGTTGATCTGAGTCTGCTCTGCCTGCGCCAACGACCGATTGAAAGTGCCGCACGCGGTGCGGCCATCGGCGACCGGGGCGGCAGAGGCCACCGCGCCGCCGGAAACGGAAACCACCGCGCCGGCCAGAGCTGCGGCGGCGCACATACGAATCGACATTCAAGTTCCCTCAAGCCATAGCAGCCCCCACAGGCCGCGTTGCGGCACACGGTAACGCCGGTACGCATAGCGCACCAGGGGAGCGGGCGGATTCCGGAAACATCTCCACAGGCGCGCCGGGCGACGCGCCCGACGCGCCGACCGGAGCACTGAAACAGCACTGCGGGTGCGGCGAATCGTCCTGTAGCGCAGAGCTGTTCACTGCGTCGCGCGCACCGCCCTGCGAATCCTTGTGTGACACAACTTAATAGAGGTGGTGAGCCGCGTCATGGCCGAATCCGACAGCTACTCAGCGGGCACTGCCTATTTGGCCATTGAGGCAGCGCTGGCTGAGGGGTTCGAGGCAGACCTTGCCGCCAAGCTCGCGTTGATCAAACCGCTCCCGATCTCGATCACCGCAGATCTCGAGCAGTTCGCGAAGGACCTCGACAAGGGCTGGTCGGACCTCGGTCACACCTTGAAGGTGCAGGTCGAGCCGATCATGTCCGGCAAGCCCTTCGGTGAAGGCCTGGCCCCGGTCCCGATCGAGGCCGAGCTGAAAACCGACAAGGCTGACGCACAGCTGCGTGAGTTCTTCTCGGTGGTCCCGATCTACGAGATCCCGGTGGTGCTCAACACCGCCGCCGCCGACGGGCAACTCGAGGACCTGCGCCGGCGTGCCGCGGAACCGATCACCATGAACGTCAACCCCGCCGGGCAGCGTGGTGGCCAGGGGCAGGGGTTCGCGCCGGGCATGGCGGCGATGCATCAGTCGCAAGCCGACGCGGCACGCCGTGTGCTGAACGCGGCAGCGCAGCAGGAACCGGAAGTCGCGTCCCAGCAGCTGCTGGCCGGCGCCGCGAGGAACGCCCCCGACGCAGCGCAACAACTGCTGCTCAACGGCTCGCACCAGAACCGCGCCGCAGGGTCTCCGTACGGTGAGGACACCAAAGCGGCCGCGCTGGAATTGATGCGGCAGGCCTACGCGCAAGGAATGTCGCAGGCGGCGGCGAGCCGGTCGGCCGCAAGCGGGTTCGAGAACGGGCCTGCGGCGGCCACGGTCGCGGCGTGGGCGCGTGATGCGGGGCTGACACGCCCCCCGCGCGGAAGCACCGCCGACACCGGCAGCGATGATCGCTCCGCATCCAAACCTGATGTGGTTCAAAAGGATCTGCTTGCTCGGCTTGCGCGCATGCAGGACGATGTCGAGCGCCGGATTCCGCTCACCGCTGAGGGTGAGCAGGTGCGGCGCAGCATCCGCCAGGCTGGTTCCGGGATCGCCGGCATTGTCGGGTCCCCGCTGCCTGAGGATCCGGCGGCCGCCGCGGAGCATCGGCGTGCGGCCGCGGAGTCGGTCGGCAATTTCCGCAGCGATGCGGAGAAGGATCTGCGGTCGGTCGGGGTCGACAAAAACGCTAACGGTCTCAACGGTCTCACCGCCTTCTTCAAGGCGCTGGGCAGTGATGTCAGCTTCGGGAGCTTGCTCGGGGCGGCCCCGAACCTTGGCGGGCACTCCTCGTGGACCTCGATGTTGCGCGGCTCGGGCGGCGGTGCGGGAGGCGCGGAGGCCGGTGCCGCCGGTGCCGCGGAAGGCGCGGCCACTGGTCTCGATGCGCTGAGCGCGGCCGCCGGTCCCATCGGTGTCGTGCTCGTCGGATTCGGGGAGGGTCTGAAGACTGCGCTCGGCGCGGCGGTCGAGTTCTCGATGAAGGTCTCCGAGGTCGCGCTGAAGATCGGCGGAATCGCCTTCGCCGGTGGGTTGCTCGCCGATGCGGGTGCGGCCGGTCTGACCGGGATGTTCGGTGCGCACAACGTCGGGGGCGCACTGCAGGCCCAGGACGCGGTGCACGAGTGGCAGATCGACCCGAATGCGCAACGCGCACAGCAGTCTTCGGTGATCTCCGCCCAGCAAGGGCAGGTCTCTGCCGGTGAGGGTGTCGAGCACTCCCAGTGGGGTGTGGAGGATGCCCTGTTCGGTGCGAAGGCGGCGCAGGAGCAGTTGACGATGGCGCAGGAGTCCGCTGTCCTGGCGCAGCGCAGCCTCAACGACGCCTACCGGGAATCCGCCCGGAACGTCCGCGACATGAACACCGCCCTGCAAGACGCGAAGCTCAATCAGGAGGGCGCGGCGCTGGCGGTGGCCGAGGCGCGCACCAGCTTGTTGCAAACGGAGCTCTCACCTGATTCGACAGCGATCGACCGTCAGCGCGCGCTGTGGAATGTCGACTACACCAAGCAGCGCTATGCGGAGTCGAAGAACAAAACCTCCGACGCGTCGGTGGATGCGTCGATTGCCAATCAGCGTGGTGTGAACGATTCCACCCCGGTGCTGCAGGCCACGCAAGGTGTGCAGCAGGCCAGCCTCGGGGTGGAGCAGGCCGTACACGCGCAGGTCGATGCCGGTCACCAGATCACCGCGGCCTCCGAGCAGATCGCCGCCGCCGCGGTGCAGGTGCAGTTGGCGGGGTTGGCGATGGCGCAAGCGCTGAATCCGACACCGATCGACGACTACAACGTGGCGCTGTCGAAGCTGTCGCCTAACGCCCAAGACTTCGTCAAAACCCTCGGTGCTATGGCACCGGATATGCGGGATTTGCAGCGGGCCGTCCAGGATCAGCTGTTCGAGAATCTCGGGGCGTCGATAAAGAAGTTCTCCGACGATCAAGGCATCGCGATCGCCGAAGCGACCACCGGTATCGCCCATGCCCTCAACACCGGATTGCGGGACGCGCTCAGTGGTGTGGACCAATTGTTCACCCAAATGCAAAGGGACGGCACCTGGGATGCGTTCCTCAAAGGCGTCGAGGATTTCGCGAAGGGTATCGCCCCCGTCATCGTGAGCGTCGTCGACCTGTTCATGACGCTCGGTGCGAAAACGTCACCCATTGTCGGGCCGTTGATGACGCAGCTCAGTACGAGTATCACCAAGATCGCTGGTCCGCTCGGTGATCTGGCGAAGTCCTTCGGTCAGGCCCTCGTCGATATTCTGCCGTCGCTGACCGACGATTTCATTGCGTTCGCGAAAACGGTCACCGACTCGAACATGATGGATTCACTGTCGCAGGTTTTCCAGGAGCTGTCTCACATTTTCGTCGAGTTGGCTCCCGATATCGGTCCGCTGGTGAGTGCACTCGCCGACGATTTCATGGCATTCATGAAGGGATTCGACAAGGGCGGCGGCACCGGCACCATCAAAACATTGGCTGACGGTTTCATCGATCTGTTCAAGGCTGTCGGGCCGCTTATGGAACCGCTGGGCCATTTGATGGCCACTGTGCTGCCACTGCTGATCGGGTACGTGATCGAGCTGATCCCGTGGATCGAAAAAATGGTGCCCAAGTTCGAGAACTGGTGGCACACAGCGCAACCGCTCGTCGAGCAGATCGGCAAGCTGATCGACCACCTCCCCGGCCTGATCAAGGCCAGTGGAGACGTGCTCGGCCCCATCGCCGCCATCGCGGGCGCATTCATGGACGTGTGGACCGCGATCGACAAGGTCGTCACCAAGTTCGACGATTTCGTGCGGAAGCTGACCGGGTCGAAGAAGGGCGACCTGACCGACAGCATCCTGCACGGGATCACCGGCATGCTCGGTCTCAACGTCATCACCGATCTCGGCCACGCTACCGGCGGCCCGATCAGCGGGCCGGGAACCGGCACCTCCGACAGCATCCCGGCGATGCTCTCGGACGGCGAGTACGTGATCAACGCCAAGGCGGCCGCCAACCACCGCCCACTGCTGGACTCCATCAACTACGGGGCTCAGGGTTTCGCCGGCGGCGGCGCGGTCTCGGCGTTGAGCAGCCTGCGCAATGTGGCGTTCATACCGCGCCAGCTCGCCGGAAACCCGAAGAGCGTCATCGCGAAGGTCGCCTCGAAAGGCATCCGTAAGTTCGCGACCGGCGGCCCGGTCAAGGCACAAACCTGGGGCATCAACCACCCGAACATCCCGTACGTGTGGGGTTACAGCGGTGTGGACGGGGCGGACTGCTCCGGGTATGTGGGATTGCTGCAGCAGGTCGCGACCGGTATCGCGAACCCCACCAAACGTATCGGTGTCACCGGTGATGTGGTGGCCGGGACGTGGCCGCAGCTCATCGCGGGCGCCTCCAAAACTGATCCGTTCGTCATCGGCGCGAATGCCACCCATATGGCGGCCTCGATCCTCGGCACCAATTTCGAG
This sequence comes from Nocardia sp. NBC_01327, assembly GCF_035958815.1. NCBI lineage: Bacteria > Bacillati > Actinomycetota > Actinomycetes > Mycobacteriales > Nocardiaceae > Nocardia > Nocardia sp. NBC_01327. Next base: position 5,206,970 of record NZ_CP108383.1, read on the forward strand.
GAGCGCCAGCCCGGTGAGGACGCACGGATCGGCACCCGCGCCACGTCTCCGTTCGATCCGCAGTTCACGGTGGTGGCGCATGTGAATCCGCAGGCGTTCAACCCGGCCTACGTCGCCGACGCCACCGACACGACAGGCAACGGTGGTTCGGCCCCCGACCCGGACGTGGCCGCCCTGGGCAGCACGACAGACCAAACGGCGGGGGAGTCGGCCCTGACCGGGTACAAGCCCAGCACCTGGTCGGATTGGGCGGGAGACAACACCACCAAGGGCATCGAGAGTCTGGCCCAGTTCGGGACGTTGTTCCCGCCACTGACCGGCGACGCCCCCAAGGGTCCGATGGACGCATTCAAAACCCAGCTGACGCAGGCGACATCGGATGCCCCTGCCGATCAACAAGATTGGCTCAAGAAGTTCCTGGTCGGATTGACCGACTCCGGAACAGGAACAGGAACAGGAACGGGGACAGCAGCACCAGCGGATCAGACGCCCGCGACCGGAACCGGCGCGGGCGACGGGACCGCCGCCGCGGCGATCACCCCGCCGAACACGACGGCCGCACCGCCGTCGAAGGGCACCGACCAGCTCGCGTCGGAAGGCGCGTCCGGTGGACTTCTCGGGGCCGCGTACCACGCGCTCGGGGGGTTTTCCAAAGCCGCGGGCAAGTTCGTCTCCGGTCAGGTATCGAGTGCGCTCAACGTGGTCGGTGGCAGCAGTCTCGACAATGTCCCGGGGTGGGTCAAGGGCGCCTACGCCTACAACACACTCCTGATCAGCCAGCAATCGCTGCAGCAGCAAACCGATCTGAAAAACGCCCAAGCCGCGCTCGCCCGGAGTACGCAGTCGAACACCCCCGACACCACGACGACCGACAGTGCTGCTCCCGCACCGGATGCCACCACCAGCACTACCGGTGGTGGTGGGAACTCCGGTGCCACTACGGCTCCGGCACCCAATCGCGACGCGCACCAGCAATCCTCGCCGAACAACGATCCGGCGTTGAACCACGACGCCCACAGCAGCGGGGCGTGGTCGGTCGACCCGTCGGTCTTCTCCGCGGTCAAGGGCGCGGCAGCCTTGTACGGGTGGTCCACCGGGGCGCAATGGGCGGCGCTGTATCAGCTGATCGGGAACGAATCCTCCTGGAATCCGGACGCATCCGCCGAACCGGCGTCGGATGCGTTCGGGCTGTATCAGTTCCTGTCCACGACCTGGGCTGATGTCGGCGGGTACAAGTCGTCCGATCCGAAGGTGCAGGCGGTGTACGGCGACAAGTACATCCAGCAGCGGTACGGGGATCCGGTGAAGGCATTGGCGGCCTGGAATTCGAGGTCACCGCACTGGTACGCCTCCGGCGGAGACGTATCCGGAGACGGGTCCAGCATCGGCGACATGATCCCGGCGATGCTCTCCAACGGGGAGTTCGTGGTCAACGCCAATGCCGCGGACCGGCATCGGTCGCTGCTGCATGCGATCAATACCGATGCCGCCGGGTCGCAGGCTTTGCAGCTGCGGCAGGTGATCCCCTCCAAAGGCTTGGTCGGGGCAGGGGTTTCGCGCGGCGGCCCGGACAACAGCACCACGATCAACGTCCACGCCGCCGATGTCGAGCAGGGATTCCAGCGCGCCCAGCTGTATCAGCAGCAGCGCGCCGCTACCTACACCAGCCGCTGGCGGTAACCCGCCTGCTCAGGTCCGGGCAGGTGGGTTACCGAACAAGCAACCCCCACAACTGAATACAGGAGGCGACTTTGGCGACGCCCGCAATGATCCAGCTGACCGGCGTCGACAACTCCGTGTGGACGCTGGCCGGTCCCGGGCAAGCTCAGCAGGGTGTGGAGTTGGGGACCAACCCCAGCGGGATCTACGACGCACCGGTCACCACGATCTGGAACCAGTCCGCGTTCCAGATCGGCAGTACTTTCGCCGGGTACAAGATCCCCAAACGCGACGTCGTGTTCGGGGTCAACATCTTCGAACTGCCCGGAATGTCCTGGCAGTCGGTGGATTCGGCGTGGCGCAGGGCGTGGGCGTACGACCAGGACTCGACGCTCACGATCACCACCGAGACCGGCACCCGGTCCCTGCTGCTGCGGATGTCGCAGCAACCATCCATGTCCTCGGTCCATGATCCGCACCTGAAGCTCTGGGCGCAGGTCACCATGACCTGCACCGCAGGTATTCCCTGGTGGGTCGAGCAGGACTCCACTCAGAACTGGGTGGCGCCGATCGACACGACCGGCGGGGCTATCACGTCCGGGACGATCCTCATCGAGAACCCCACCGATCAGGCCATGTACCTCAAGTGGGTGTGCTCGGCGCCGGCGCAGTGGACGTTGCCCGACTTCTCCTGGGGCAACAACTTTTACGGGCGCGCGAGCACCGACGCGAACCGGGTGATCACTCTCCCGCGTACCAGTGCCGGTCAAGACCTGACGGTGGACACGGACCCGATGGCGGAGATGATCGTCGCCGCTGACGGGTCACTGATGTGGGCGCTTATGGGCGGTGTCAGCTTCGAATACGCTGTCCCGCCCTATACCAAGTCCACCGCTGTCCCGGTATCGGTGACCTACGCCCCCGCGGGCGCATCGGTGATGTGCGTGCAACCGCGCAACTGGTCGCGTCCGTGGGGTGGGCAATGACCAACGTTCTCGATCTGCCCAAGATCTACGCCGACGCGAAAGCTGTTCAGCGGCACCGGCAAATCCAACGCTTCTCCCGTCCGCTGGTGCGCCTGTGGGACGGCAACTGGGTGTTGCGCGGGAACTGCACCCAGGAGATCGGCGGGGACTTCATCTGGCTGCTGAACGAAACCGGTACCGGGAAATTGGTTCTCCCGCCGGAGAGCTACCTGGCGAAGTGGGCCTTGTCCACGATGTCCTCCAACCCGCAGAACGTGCACATCACCGTCGACAAGAACGGTGCCCGCTGGGGCGGGCGGATGTCGAAGGCCACCGTGAAGACCGACGACCAGGGCATCACCGTGGTCGAACTGGACTTCCTGCACGACTACGAGGAACTCAAACACATCTGTGTGTGGAGCAATCCGCTGCTACCGGCTATCTTCCAGTTCCCCAAGGACTTCATCCTGGCCGGCCCCAGCGTCTGGACATTGAAGCTGGCCTTGTTCTTGCAGCTGCTGCGCCTGGAAGCGTCGCTGTGGGCGCTGCCGGACGACCCGCTCGATATCAACGAGTGGTTCGACCTCGATCAGAGCACCTGGCCGATCGTGGTGGCTCCCACCGATTTCCTGTCCGACGACTCGCTGTGGACCGTCTTCATCAGCCGCTGGAAGATGTTCCACGAAGCAGCCGCTCCCACACTGGATTTCGCGCAGCTGATGGTCACCACCCGGCGCTGGTTGACCGGAGATCCGCCGCCGTGGCCGGGCGCGAACCTGCGCAACGGCTGCCTGGTGGTCGACATCGTCAACAAATCGGGGTTCTTCACCGGCACCTCCACCGGCGGAAACGCGTTCAGTGGTCTCGTCTACACCGGCGAAGTCCTGATCAACGACTTCCTGGACAACCAGGGTGTCATCCTGCCGGATCCGAACGACCCCGCCGAGTACAAGAACCCGGGATGGATCGGGACACTGCCCTCGGATCCGTGGGTGATCTACCGGCCCGAAAAGCACACCGGTATCCAAACCTCGCAGTTCGTCATCACCCCGTTCACCGACGTCCAAATGTTGAGCGGAGGGCACTCAACCCCGGGCGTGAACGATGCCATCGAAGCAGCGATCGAGCTCGCCGGTGAGCTGGTAGGCGCAGCGATCCAAGCCACCGGCGTCGGTGTGCTGGCCGGCGGAACCGGTATCGGTGCCTCCATCGGAAACATCGCTGCCACAGTGCTATCGCCCCTGTTCACAGACGTGATCGCAGCCTGGGTCAGCACCAAGGACCCGGTCAGGGCGTACACCGCGGGCTGGTCGCACTACTACGAGCATTTCCAGACCGGCGCCGATAACGCCTACACCCTCGACAGTTTGATCGCGATCGTCGCGGCACTCTGGGCGACCCGGTCGTTCGTCTCCCATGACCTGGTGGTCGCCAATGGCGCCCCCTACCTCGTGGGAGATCAAGGGCAAGGGGACTTCTTTCTCGGCGACCGGGTCGGCTCCACGGTGAAGGGCATGCCGGCGGGGGAGATCTTCGTCGACCAGGTCTCCCAGCTCGAGCTGGCCTGGGACGTGAAGACGGCTCCCGACTGGAAAATAACGATCGGTACCAGCAGGGAGACCGAAGACCCCTTCGGTAAGGCAATGAAGATGGTCCAGACCGTCATGGGCGGACTCGCGGACCTGTCGGTGATCTGAATCCCGTTCGGGCGCAAAAGCATTCCACAACTGAACAGAGGTGAGACATGCACATCCCCCTTCAGGAGGGCTGCGACCCGACCAACCCGGAAGAGGCCTTCCTCTGGGCGTTGGTCGGGCTCCCCGGACCGCGCGGGGCGCCGATGCTGCTGAGCCCGAAAATCCTGCGCAAATGGTCACAACACCTGTGGGAACTGGGCATCCGGCACGAGCCGAGCGAACAGAAACGCGAATATCACCCGCCTGCCCGCGGCGCGCACCACTGGGTCAACGGCGCCGGCCGCTGGGTCGACAAAGGCACCGCGCGGGCACCGCGGATCACCGCCCCCGACATCACGATGTTCACACCCGAAGAGCGAACACACCTGGTGCGGCAGCTCATCGAGCACGGTGAGCTCAAGCATCTGGCCACCCCGCAGCACCAGCCGAACACCGCCATCGTGGGCCGTGCCCGGCGAGAAGGTCATGGCCACGCAGGAAACGCGGAGGTGCAATGACCTCCCCGGATGGGGCAGTACCCGATGGCGCGTACGTCGGTGATCCCAACTCCCCGAACAACATTGCGGCACTGGCGAACATGACCCAGGCATCAGCGTTGTCGATCATCTCGGGAAATGTGGTGAACGCGTTCAACAGCGCGGGCACCAACATCGGCAACCTGGTCAATCAGGGCACCGGCCCGGTACAGAACCAGGTCAACAACAGGCCCACCTACACCGAGTCGCCGTTGAATATCCCGCTGTGGGTCAACATCAACAGCGACGACGACCCGACATTCCCGTTGTCGCAGTTGGTCAATTGGACCGACGTCACCTCCTCGTCGAGTTCCGTCGAGGATGCCGCACCGATCTACACACCGGCGACCGACGTCCTGGAACTGGGGTTCATCAGAGCCACACGGGACCGCACCTATTCCACGGTCGGGCTGATCACCGGCACAGGGGCGTGGGGCAACGCGCCGAATATGTTCTGGGTCTACGTCTACCGGATGGACCCGTCGACGGGGAACCTCACCCGGCTGTGGACCTCGGGGGACGTCGAAGCGGCCATCACTTTCCAAGGCACCCAGTTCCGGCTCTCGATGCCGACCCTGCAGGTACATCAGGGTGACGTATTCGCGGTCGGCATCCAGCAGAACGCACCCTCCATCGGCACCGCGTGCAGGCCGCTGGCCTGCCTGTATCAGGCGGTCACCGACCAGCCACCGGGTGTGTATCCCCGAAACATCTACCAGTACTACAACGCCACAACGTCCTACCCCGCGCCCGTGAATATCGCGCAATCGACTCTGACCGACGGCAACTGGATTCCCTGGTTCGTCCTCGGCTGAGGCAGGAGCCCCGATGACCCTCTTCGGCATCGACATCAGCAACAACAACGGCGCTGGCATCGACATGAGCCAGGTCAGGAGCGAAGGCTTCGACTTCGTGTTCTGCAAAGTGTCCCAAGGGGATTCGTTCGCGGACGCGACCTGGCCCCGATATCGGGATGCCGCCCTCGACGCCGGTCTGCTGGTCGCCGGGTACCACTACCTCGAGGACGGCGACCCGCACACCCAGGCGGCCTGGTACCTGCGTCACCTCGGCGACGGTGGCCGGTGCGGGGTGATGGTCGATTTCGAGGCCGGCAGCGGAAACGAAGCCAACTACTGGGGTTTCGTGAACGCGGTCAATGCGCTCGGGCGCACCGTGAACCTCTCCTACGAGCCGCGCTGGTACTGGGACCAGATCGGCGACCCGGACCTGACGCAATTGCCTGGTCTGATCCAGTCCAGCTATGTCAGCGGCACCGGATTCGCCGCGGCGCTCTACCCGGGTGACGGCTCCCCGATGTGGAGCGGGTTCGGGGGCGCACAAGTCCAGATTTTGCAGTTCACCGATGCGGCGCAGGCAGCCGGACATGTGGTGGACGCCAACGCTTTCCGCGGCTCCCGCACCGAACTCGCGGGGCTGCTCGGCTTACCGATCGACAACCCTGGAGGTACCGTGACCAACCCTGTTCCTGACCCCGGCACCCCCGCCGACCTTGCCCTGAGGGTCGCTGACATCGAAACCCAACTGCGCGGCCCGGGCTTGACCGGGTGGCCGCAGCTGGGTACCAACACCGCCGGTGCGAACCTGACCCTGGTGGACGCGATCGCTGCGCTGCGCGCGGACGTCGCCACCCTGCTGGCCCGTGTACCCGTGCCGCCCGTTGTCCAGGTGAAGGCGGCGTTCTGATGGGAACCGTGTTCTCGCGCAACGCGAAAGCGGTGGTGTCCGCGATCGGCGGTGTACTGGCGGTGCTGGCGTCGGTCGCCGCGCTGGCCCAGTACGCACCGGTATCGGTGTGGGCGCCCGCTGGCGGTGTGCTGACCGCGCTGGAGGCGCTGCGCACCGCGAATATCTGGTTCGTGCGCAACGAACCTGCGATCGAGCAGGCGGTGGGCGAGGCCGGTGACCTGGTGGACACCGTGGGCGCGGCCGTGCACCCCACCGGCGCCGCCCCGGCTCCCGCAGCGGGCGTTTAGGTGCCCGTCCTGGAAACGGCCACCTTGTCGGCGGCGACTTTCCTCGGCGGCACCGGTCTCTCGTCGTTCTTCATGTGGTTGCGGGCACGGCAGCGCGCACCGGTGGAGCAGATGCAGGGGCAGATCGCCGTGGCGAAAGGCATCAACGACATGGCCCTGGCCACACTGCAGAAGGTCGGCGTCGAACTCGGGGAGGTCACTGCCCGGCTGGACCGGGTCGAGGCGGCGCAGGAAAAGACCCTCACCGAACTGCACCGAGTGGACGGGTTGTTCCGGGAAGCGCTGAGCGTGTTGCGGATGGTCATCGAGGCCGTGCAAGCCGAGCGGTTGCCGAAGCTGACGATGTCCGATGATCTGCTGCGCGAAATCGCGAAGGTCGCCCGGCAATGACCGCGCCGACTCTGCCGAGCTACCTCGGCTTCGAAGCGACCGTGATCCCGATCCTGCTCTACACGGGAACTACCTTCTCGCAAACGATCTCACCGTCGGGGACCGGGGTGTTCCCGACCGGCACCACCGTGCAGTTGGTGCTCACCAGCCCCGGTGGTGCGGCGTTGGGCACATGGTCGGCGACCGTGACGCCGACGACCGCGACGTGGTCGGTGGCGAACACGATCGCGGACCTGATCCCGGTGAACACCCGCTATCTGATCACGGTCACCTTCCTGACGACTCCGGTGACGACTTTCCCGTGGTTCACCGGCGTGGTGCTGCGCCCGAAGTTCTGACCGATTCGCCTGATCCGTTCCCGCACAACTGAATACCAACTGAATAGGAGCCTGCCATGGCTATCGCTGTGACCGCGACCAAGAACGCATTGTGCACCACCTACTCCCAGCAGGGCGCTTACATCTCCATTCACACCGCCGACCCCGGCAGCTCCGGTGCGAACGAAGCGAGTGGCGGCAGCCCCGCCTACGCGCGCATCCAAACCACTTGGGGTACCGCGGCGTCCTCGCAGATCACCGGCAGCGCGGTCACCATCAACTTGGCCGCCGGCACGTACACCTATGCCGGGATCTGGACCGCCGCGACCGGTGGCACGTTCATCGACAAGGTCGCTATCGCCTCCACCACCCTCGGCGCACAGGGCTCGCTGATCGTGACCCCGACCTTCTCTATTACGTAAATCGGCTGCCAGACAACGTATTTCACCCTCACGCTAGTGTGTCGACGGGAGTCTGACCGTGCCGACGTGGACGTCCCCGTTGCCCACCACCCCTACCCTGGTCGCCACTGAACCGGCGATCGGGGTGTTCACGAGCCCGCTGCCGGGCGTGGTGGTGGCGTTGATCGACTCCTCCACCATCCCGTTCATTCAGCCGATCGCCGCCGCCAATTTCACCGGCACAGGCACAGTCGCTTTGCCCTACAGCCCGTCCCAGCTGACCCCGTACACGCAAGGCGTCGCCGGATATCTGGCCTCCCAAACCCTGTCGTGGACATGCACGCAGACCGGTGCGCTCACCGCCGCCGGTTCCGCGACCGCAGTCGCGAAGGTCGGATCCGGTGGGGCGGTAGTCACGGCAGCGTTGACCGGTGTCGGCACCCTGAAACGGCCGGAGTTCACCGGGATCGGTGGCGGTGCTCTGACCGTGACCGCCGTGTTCGGTGCGCTGCTGGTCGCGGCATTCGCCGGCACCGGGACCACCACAGCCACCGTCAGCGTCGGCTCTCCGTTCCTGGTTGCCGCGTTCACCGGCGGCGGGACGTTGGCGGCGCTCGTGGCCTCGAGCGAAGCCGTACCGGCATCCGCCAGCGGTGCCGGCACCTTGAGTGCGACTATCGCTGCGATAGGAAGCGTCACTGTCGCAGCCTCGTTCACCGGTGCCGGTTCGCTGGTTGCGCCGATAGCACCGTTCAACGCCACCGGCACTCTCACCGCCCTGATCGGTGCCCCCGCCATGTTCACCGGTACGGGTGTCCTGTCGGCGCTGTCCGGTCAGTTCGGCGGGTGGGGCACCGTCGGGGCGCTGACAGCGATCGTGAGCATCCCCGCCTACTTCTCCGCCACCAGCACGACCAAGCTGTTCATCACCCCGACCTTGCCGTTCGCCGCAGTGGGCACCACCACCGTCACCATCAAACCGTCCTCGACCGAAGCGGCCGCCGCGGCCGCGGTCGGCACGCTCGCTGCCGCCTTCCAAGTCACTGTGTCAGCTGGGTTCTCCGGCACGGGCACCCTGGGCGAAACCGAGTTCATCGTGATGGCCGCCAACGGCACCGGTGTCGGTGCCGCGACCGTCACCGCGGTATGGAGCGAAGCCGAACCCGCGACGTTCACCGCGGCCGGGTCGCTTGCCATGGCTGTGTCCGGATCCGGTGCCGCCTACGCACTGGTCATGGAATCGCCGCTGTATCAAAACTTCTCAGCCACGCACGAGGCATTGGGATGGTGGTTCACCCCAGCACTGGATGACGCCACCGCCTGAATGCTGTTGATGCACAACTGAATAGAGGACCATGACAACGAACTTGTTGCTGGCGACCACGATGACGCCGGAACTCCTGCTGTGGGGGCCGATTGGCACCTCGGATGCGGCCGTCTACACGTGCCCGGCGTTGAGCAGTGTGAAGATCGCCACCGCGGTGATCTGCAACGTCACTTCCTCCACAGCCACAGTGTTCATCGGTCACGCCCGCTCCGGCGATACCGCAGGGGTGGGTCATCACGTGGTGCACGGGTACCAGCTCAAGGCAGGCGAGTCAGTCAGTCTCACCCCATATCTGGGTGGCGCCATGCTGACTGCCGGTGACTTCATCACCGGGTATTCGGGCACCGCATCTGCGGTCAACCTGACTCTCACCGGCACCGTTTCCGCGTAGGGGGACCGCAATGACACTTCTGAGCGGCCCCACCCTGCTCTTCCCTCTGGTCGGCGGCCGGTCCGTGTCCGTGACGGACTTCGGCGCCGTCGGCGACGGCACCGTGGACGACACGGCCGCCATCAACGCGGCCTTGGCCGCCAGCGCTGCGGTGTACTTCCCGACCGGCACCTACAAGGTCACCAGCGCGCTGACCGTCGCGAGCGGGCAGTACCTGTTCGGCAACGGCCTCAACTCCGAACTCCAATACGGCGGCACGTCCACGCTTTTCAGCCTCTCGAGCCTTCAGGACGTCACCTTCTCGGCGCTGAGCATCTACCTCTCCGGAGCGGGTGCGACCGCGATCAGCCTGTCCGGCTGCTTCCTGTGCCAGGTCGACAAGGTCCGGATCCGGGGCGCGCACACCGACAAGACCGTCTCCACCTATCAGGGCCAGGTCGGGCTGTCGTTGTCCTCCAATACGGGCAACACCCGCATCCACAGCAGCCATTTCGCGAATCTCGGTATCGGGCTGAAGACCTCGTGCATCCAGAACGAGGTCACGAACAGTCGCTTCACCAACAACTGGAAGTCCGTGCTGGGCACCGGCAACTCCGGCAACGCGGGCCTGGTCGTCGTGGCGTCCGAATTCATCGGCACCGCCTCCAGCCCCTATTCGACCTTGGACCACATCCACATCGACGGGTCGGCGAACACATGGGTCGTCGATGCCTGCTGGTTCGAGGGCACCGACAACGCCCTGGTGGTCGGTGATTCCACCAACGGCGGACCCTCCTCCATGATGCTGTCGGGCTGCAAGATCGCCGCCCGGACGACCGGCGTCATCTGGAACTACTGCCGCCAGCCGAGCGTGATCGGCTGCGAATTCAACGCCGACGCCGGCGGCACCCAGACGGAGATGACGTTCCCCGGGTCCGGGCTCAATTACGAAGGCCTCGGCCTGAACAACATCACCACACTGAGGTCGGATTTTGTCGATTCGGATTATCCGCAGTACTGGAATGTGGCCCGCCGCGGCCAGTTCCGGGTGCCGAACTTCACCAGCTCCTCGAACTTGACCGTCGCCGGGACGACCTCCACCGGGAACCTCGCGGTCACGAACTCCGCGACCAACGGGTACCTGCTGACCTCCGATGCGTCCGGCAACGCCACCTGGCAGGCACCGACCCAGATGCCGACCGCCACGAAGACCGGCGCCTACACCGCGGCCGCCGGGGACCTGGTCGTGTGCTCGGCCAGCGGCGGCGCGTTCACCGTCACCTTGCCCACTGCGCCGATCGCCGGCACCCGGGTCACGGTCATGAAGACCGACACCAGCACCAACGCGGTCACGGTCGCCCGTGGTGGCAGCACCGACGTCATCAACGTCACCGGCGTCACCTCGCTCACGCTCACCAACTACCTCGCCACCGCTGTCCTCGTGTACAGCGGTGGTGTCTGGTTCAACCAGGAGGCGAGCACCCCGGCCCATATCTCCTGGCTCGTCCAATCCTCCATCCGCGCAACCGGATACGGGGACTCGCCGGAAGGCTATTACGTTCCGCAGGCCATGGAAGTGCAAGCGGTGCAATTCCGCATCGGCACCGCCGACGCCTCCGGGACCTCCGCCGCGCAGCTCTACACCAACACCACCAACGCCTCTACCGGCACCGCGCTGTCGGGTGCCAGTGTGGCGTCAGCGGCATGGAACGTCGCGAACACGAAAACCCTTGTCACCGGGCCGTGGCTGATCGCCGCAGGGACGTTCGTCCAATGCAACGTCACCTCTGTCGGAACGACTCCGGGGCTGCGGCTGACCGTCGACCTGATCGGTCAGTGGCTCTGATGTTGTTCCTCCGCGCTGCCGCGGGCGCCCACCCCATGGGCATGAACCTGACCAGCAACTTCAGCATGGGCACCGGCACCACCGCGCAGGTCACCGGCTGGACGGCCCGATCAGGGTTCCCGAGCACGGTGATCACCTCCTCCAAACTGGTTGCCGACAACGCCGGGACGTGGACAGTGAACTCCAAGACGACAGTCACCAGCTCCTGGGGCACCGCGTCCGCGCTGACGATGACGATCATGAAGAACGCGTCCTCTTTCGGCACGTACTCGGTCGCCTTCGGGTCCAGTTCCGGCACTTTCACACCCGCATCCATCACCCTGGCGCGGGGGGATCTGGTGTGGCTCGAATACACCACCCCGTTCGGTGCCAGCGGCACGCTGTCGTCCGGGTCGACGAACACCTTCCTCACCTTCAGCTGAGAGGCCCACCCATGCCGGTCGACGTCGTCACCTGCCGCGGCACCGGCGAACCGTTCCAGGGCGCCACCAACATGCTCGCTCACGTCACCGCGCTGCTGGATACAACGAAGTTCCGAATCGTCGGTGACGTGTCGTATCCGGCGACCGTCGGCGCGGCCGGCGCGGCCTGGAACATCTGCGGCGCAAGCGAGGACGAATCGGTCCGGGAAGGGATTATCAACCTCGCCAACCTGATCCGCTCCACCCCCAACACGGTCGGTGTGCTCGGCTACAGCCTCGGAGCCCTCGTGGTATCCGGATTCCTGGAAGCCAAAGCGCGCGGCGAATACGCCGATTGTGAGGTCGCATGGGTGGGGACCGTGGCGAACCCCGCACGCGCACAAGATAGTTCGATAGACCCGCAGCCCTTCGGATTCGGGGTTGCCGGACAACACGGGCCGTGGCCGGCGATCCCGGTATGGGAGGCAGCGAACCCGGCCGACGTGATCACCTCCTGCCCAAGCGACAGCCCACTGCGCACCTTCGCTGACGGCATATCCGCATTCAGCCTCGCTGACACCGGCGGCTGGACAACAGATCTCATCGACAGGGTCCGCACCCACCGATGGCAACCCGACGATCTCGGCTCGCTATTGCACCCGGTCGCCACGTGGCGACTATGGTCCACCGCGGCCGCGGCCATGGAGGGCTACACCGTCGGCGGCGCTCACACGACCGCCTATATCGCTGGCGGCTACCTCGACCGGCTGGCCTCGGCAATCAACGCCGCTTAGCGGCTATACGGAGCTGCGGGCGGCGGCGGGGGAGAAGGTGCAGCCTGAACATGCTGTGTCCATTGGATGCCGTCCCACCACCGGAGTTGCCCTGGATAGCCAGGGTCGCCGAACCAGCCGGGCGGAGTCGGGTTCGGGCGCACCGCTTCCCGCGTATTCGCGTGATCGAGCGCGGTTTGTTGCTGGCGTAGCGCCTGGAGCTGTTGCGCGTTCTGCGCTACCTGCATCCGTGCCGCATTACGGGTCTGCCGCGCATATTTGGCGGCATCTGCTGCCGGATTGCTCCAGCGCACGAGGCCCATAGTAGAAAGACTTACTGACTTTCGGATCAGCCCCACGATTCCTGCTTTCATCCCCGCCGGGGGGCGCCCGGCACGCTGCACATTAACACGCAGTGATCGAATCAGCTTCGCGTACAGGCACTTTGGCTCTGCGACAGCGGACCAACCAGTCGCTTCCGGACGCCCCGCTCCTCCCGGTTTGGTCCGGCACAGGAGCGGGGCGTCTTTCGCGTTCTCAGGCAGCTGTGACCACGGCCAGAACGCCTCGAGTTTTCGGCCAACCTAAGGATCGCTCGATGCCCGAAAACTCGAGGTGGCTGAGTTTGTCGGTGCCACCTGCGATTCTGAAGCCATCCACGCTGGCACAAGAAGCGAAGGCTGATGGGCGCGATGGCGTTGAGTGGGCAGGATTTGGCGGTTTTGCGGGAGTCCGGTGTAGCCGGATTGCGTGGCCGGGATCGGGACGAGTTCTGGCTGTGGTTGGCCGGGCGTTCGTTTACCGAGGGGACGCGGGAGGAGTACTACAAGCAGGCGCTCCGATATCGAAAGTGGTTGGTGGCCAACGAGGCTCATCCAGACGCGTTGGATGACGGAGCGGCACACGATGATGCGGTGGTGGCGTATTTGACGGAGTTCCCGGCGACACACAATGTGACGCTGGCGGCTCTGCGCGCGTTCTACGCGTACCTCGGGTTCAGTGAGGTCGGAGTGGAGCCGGTAGACGTCCCGCAGGCGGTGCCGGGTGCGTTGACACGGCAGGAGGTGTCACGGGTGCGAGCAGCAGCAGCTGCGCGATCGGCACGCGATTACGCGCTGGTGGAGTTGGGGTTGCAGGTCGGTCCGACGACCTCAGAATTGTTGGCGCTCAATGCCGAAGACCTTTCGCTGTCGGCGCGGGCCGGATGGATTCGGTTGACGTCTCTGGACGGGGCTGTGCGGGATCGGGAGCTGACGCGCCCCACAACACGGGTTCTCGAGGGCTGGTTGGCCGTGCGACGCTCAATCCTGGACGGCGACGGATGCCGGCGGCCTCGAATCAGGTCCGAGCATGCGCTGTTCATCAGCCTGAATACGCGCCAGCGCTTCGAGGACAACCGAAGCTTGCGCAGGGTTGTGGCCAGAGTCGGGGCTGCCGCTGATGTGGTGCGTCCACTGCTGAATCCTGCCCGGCTGCGTGCAACAGCCGAAACTCGGTTACTCGCTTCAGGGATGGACCCGAGAGAGGTAGCCGCGTGGATGGGCCAAAAGCATGTAAACACACCACGGGTGCGGGCGCTGATGGGCGGTGCCGGGGCGCTGTCAGCAGTCGTCGAGGTGGGATCGGAGCCCCAGCAGCTGAGCCTCGACTTAGGGTTGTGAGTCAGATCGCGCTCGGGGCGCAGCCGACCTTGTAGGGTCATCGCATGCGTTTCAATTGCGCGGCAACGGTTCTGGCGTCGACGCTGCTGATCGCCGGGTGCGGGTCAAGTTCGACCGCCTCGGGCCCGACCCCGCCGACGACTCCCGCATCGGTCAGTCCGGTCGCGACAACATCACAGTCTGCGGACTCGCAATGGGCCGCGCCGATCTCGACGCTGTGCGACCTGGTCACTTCGGTGCAGGCGGCGGGAATCTTCTCTGTCTCTGTCTCTGCCGGTGACGTCTCGGCGATCGATGTCGGAACATCCGAGCACGAGGACCCTGGACTGCAGTGCACCTACTCGGCGCACGAGACGGACCCGGCGCACATGGTGGTCGTTGGCATGGTCGGCACCGGCGGGGAACCCGACGGCCTGGATTCGCGAGGCTTCTTCTCCAAGTGGGCGAAAGAAGCGGAGAAGGCCGAGCACCAGACTGTTCCGAAGCTCGGCGATGACGCGTTCTGTGAGCTGGCCGCCGGTGCCCATGGGCCGCTGCCGACGCTTGTGGTTCTGGCCGGGCAGCGTGTGCTCGATCTGACTGCGTTCGAGTCGGCCGACAGCTGCGACACGCTCGCGCGGTTCGCCCAAACAGGGTTGGCGCGGCTCAACGGGTGAACTGAGCTGTCGCACAATGCGCCGGGGATGTGCTACTTCGCGGGTACTTTCCAGCAGTCCGCGTTGCTCGCGCCGTCGAGCTCCACCCGTGTGACCATCAGGTTGATCTTGCCTGCTGGGAATGGTGGATCCATGATCAGTTCCGCGACGTAGTTGCCGTCCTGCAGACCAGGAGCCACATGGCAATGCGGTCGGCTATCGGCCGGTTCGCAGTCGCCGCGGCCGTCGATACCGTGAGGAACGAACACGCCTCCGACATCCGAACACGACACCTCGTTGGGGTTCGGCATGAGGACGGTATCCGGTGGTTCGGTGGCGCTCGGGGCCGTCGCAGTCGTCGTCGCTGAGCTCGCGATTGCCGAGGTCGCCGCTGGCGCAACAGTTGTCGTCGGCGCGGCGGTGGTTTGTACGGATTGTGCAACTGCGGCAGCAGGTTTGGTATCGGTGTGCTTCGGCGTGCTCAGGCCACCGGCGATGACTACCACGAACGATGCGGCCAGCAGCACACCAGCGGATTTGCGATTCCGTAGCCTGAGCCAGTCGATATGACCTCGAATGAGGGCGATGATCGCGACTGCGACCATGACCATCCAGAGGAGAAAGAGGATCGTCCCGATGGCTTGCCTCATGAACGCGTCCCTCCAGGCCGGATAGATGATGGAGCCTGCCAGCAGAGAGCCCCGACCGGTACCCGGTCGGGGCTTCTTCTGTATTTTTGGCACAGGATGTCGGTGCTGGCGAGTGGCTGCTAGGTCGGCCCGGGCATCTCGCGCTCACGGCCCTGTCGTTCGAGTTCTCGTGTGCGCCTTGCCTGGTCTTGTTCGGCGTGTGCGCGTTCGTCGTCTACTTCTCGGGCGTTCGCCGGTGGTTGCGCCGGGTTCATTTTTGCCATCATGTCGATGGCGCGGGGGTCCAGCATTTTCTCGGCCATTTTCGTTGCCTCGGCGACCGACCGCTCGGGTGCGTCGAGGCTGACGCGGACCTCTCTGCCTTCGATCCGCAGAACCCATGAGCTGGTTTCGGGTTCGTAGCGGGAGTGGCCTGCTTTGAACGCGTCGTAGACCTGGGCGTTGAGTGCACGTGCCTGCTCGCGTTCGAGGGTGAGGTCTTTGGTCGCTGCGCGGACCTGCTCGATCTCATGATCCCGGTAGAGCTGGCGGTGATTCGTGGCCAGGTGGGTGAGTTCCTGGGCGCGAATGTTGGTTTCGGTCAGGAGCCCAGCGCGTTCGATCGACCGGTTGTGCTCGGCCATCCGTACATCCATCTGCCTCTGGTTTTCGCGGGTGGCGACTTCCTGACCGACACGCTCGATGGATCGTTGGATCTCCCGATCGCGTTCGGCGCGTTTCTTGTCCAACTGGTCGGCGACTTGATCGACGTGCGCCGGGTGCAGACCTTCCTGCTCGAGGGCGCGCTGCTCGGCGTCGCGTTCCCGGTCGCCGATCACGTTCATGCGGTACTGCAGCTCGCGCTCGGTGCGAGCCAACTCGTCATCGGAAAGACTGCGTGCGTTGGTGCCTGCTTGATCGGCGAGTTCTCGCACCTGTTCGAGTTCACGCGAGAGGTCCGGGCGTGCCTGCGCGGCTGTCGCTTCCGCTGCTCTATCGATCTCCCGGTTGATCGCGTCCATGTCCCGGAGCAGCTGTTGCTGACGTTCTTCGCGACTCTGAGCTTGATGCTCCTCGAAGAGCAGGGCTTGGCGGACCGGCAGCCGTTCACGATCGCGGGCGATGTCGTCGGTGCGCTGGGTGATGTCCCGGTCGGCAGCGACCAGTTCCATGATGTCCGCGCGGCCACCGAGCAACACCTGCAACGGGATCGGGGCTCCGGCTTCTCTTCCACGTTCGATTTCCTGGGTCAATTTGGTGATGGCGTCACGGGCCACGGCCAGTTCGGGGACGTTGCGGATCTGTTCGATCGCCTCGCGCATCCGCTCCACCGCACGTGCCTGCACGATCGGGCGCCCGAGACTCACGGCGCGCTCGAAGGCTTCGGGCGACAGTTCGCGCACCCCGAATCGGTCCGGGAAGGCCACTTCCAGCTCACGAGCCTTCGCCAGTACTTCGGCGTCCATATCGTGCAGGGTGCGCACCACATACTCGGACTTGGTAAGGGTGTTGCGCCGGAGTAGGTACTCCTCTTTCTGGAGCTGGAGCAGCGCCTCGTCGCGCGGGGTGTAACCGGCTTTGATCTCCACCGAGTGCGCGACGATGTCGGGCTGGCCGGGGACACGGACCACCGCGGCGACGTCGAAGCGTCGCCACCCGTGCGGGGTTTGCACGGGGTATTCGTTTTCGTAGCCTTGCGCGGCGGTGCGGTTGTCGATTGCTTGCAGCCCGAACATCAGGGCGTCGTGGAGTTCACGGCGGTTACCCCACCGGTCGACCTCGGCGCGCCAGTCCACGGGGTTACGGATCTCGTGGAGTTCGACTTGCCCGACAACATCACGCAGGCGTTCGGCGCGGGGCTGGGAGTAGGCCGCGTGGCCTCGGTCCCCGGCGGGGGTGATGCCGTGGTCCCCGATCGGAGGCCGGCCGGGAGGCTGTTCGGGATCGGGCGGGTCGATGGGGGCGCTCATGCCGCGACCCCCACCGGGTACCGGGCGGGATCAGTGCTGTTGGGCGAACCAGTCGTGAGGGTCGGGCGTTCCGGCCGCCACCCATGCGGCATGGTCGGCGACGGTGTGGTCGTAGAGGTCCAGGAGGCCGATATCGGTGCCGGAGAGGATGACGCCACCGACCAGGGTGCCGGGGGTGACCCACGCCGGGGACGACGCGGGTACAACGACCGGCGCAGGTGGGGCGGGACGATCGCCGCGCCACGACAAGACCATGTACTCCCAGTGGCCGCCGCCGGCCAGGACGAAGGTGTGCCCGATACCGCGGGCCATCCGACCGAACAGGGCGGCTTGCTCGCGAGTGAGGGAACGAATGTCCGGCAGTTCGCGCAGTGCGGCCTGTGCGATGACTTGCAGGCCCTCACGCGTCCACGGGTCTGGTCGCTGCCCGAGTTCGGGGATATCGCGGTCACACAGCTGGCGCAGTTCGTCGTCGGCGCGGTCCAGGAACTCGAGGAAATCGGGGTGCTGGTCGAGGCCGGGGGGCTGGCTGTAGTCCGGTTGGCCGTTGGGGTCGAGATCGTCGTCGGGGTCTTCCATGCTGGTCCCCTCTCGTCACGGTGGCGTACTGACATTGTGCAGTGGTTGGCAGTGTGCACGACAGCTTCTTCTCTACTGGTTCAGTTGTGGTGTGGTGTATTTCGTGTCGGGCGAGTCAGGAGACGCCGCGATCGACCGACTCGACCTGCTCGTATCTCAGTTCGTAGTCGTGTTTGGCCTCGCTGAGGGCGTCGAGGCTTTCATCCGGTGATGTGCCGTCGGCCATTGCTCGGTGTACAGCGCTCACGCATACCGCTAGCCGATCCACCGCCTCCGCGTATGCGGTGTCGCCGTGAAGTTCGGCCGCGATCCGGTCGATCAGCCCCTGCCTGTTCGCGAGGCCGAGGTCCAGGTCGAGGGATTCCAAAACCGTAGCGCCGGTCTCGCTGTAGGCGATGGACTCCGAACCGTCGCCAACCAGATGCAGAGTGGTAATGGCCGCTGGGGTGAACCAGTCGTCCAATCGGGCCAGTACCCACGCACACCGCAGTACTTGAACGTAAGGGTCGGTCCTGTCCCAGTTCCCGGCCATCGCCGAAAGTAGCTCGCGCACAGTCGGTCTCGTTACTTCGTCTTGTTCGGTCATATCCGGGAGGCCGTGACGCAGTCGAGCGCGGTCGCGAACTGGCGGCATTCGCTGCCGTGTCCGGCGTGGGCGGTGAGGACACATCGAGCTTCTTCGAGGGGCATCGGAGGGGGATTGCCATCGCAGTCCGAGTGTTGTTGCGCCCATTGGTCTTTGAGAGCAGAGGTGATGTTCATCGCGTCCTCGGCTTGATCGCACCGGCTCCGATAAGGGCGTCGAAGGCCGCGGCTTTGCGCGCACACTCCTTGATGGAGCATTCGCGGTGCGATTGCATGGCCTGGTGCGCTTGGAGCAGG
Source organism: Nocardia sp. NBC_01327 (assembly GCF_035958815.1). NCBI lineage: Bacteria > Bacillati > Actinomycetota > Actinomycetes > Mycobacteriales > Nocardiaceae > Nocardia > Nocardia sp. NBC_01327. The sequence continues at coordinate 5,225,981 of NZ_CP108383.1, forward strand.
GTCAGGGGTTGATCGGGTGCGTCGTGTGGCCATCCGCACGGCCACGGGCTGGTATATCTAGGCGAGTCCTCGGCCGGTCGCGGTCGGCGCGGTGGTGTCGGTGTGGCGTGTCTGGGCTCTGTGAGCGGCAGACGTATTGCGCCGTAAGCGATCACCGCGAGGGCCGCGGTCAAGCCGGGCAAGAAGAGCGATGTCGTCAGCATCGGAACCTCGGGTTGGCTGTTCTGTTTGGTGGGGGTGTCTCGGTGTGGAGGGACGCCGCCGATCCGTCGCGAAAGTATGGCTACAAACGCACGCGGTATCGGCGACGTCTTTCCCCTTGCGGGGCGTGGGCTACCCGGTGTCGGGCGCTGGCTTGAACGCTATGTCCGATCACCGAAACCACCGGGTACATTCCGTACCCCCTGCCTTTTGGCTAGGCTTGACCCTGACGAGCAATACCCAGCGGAAGGCCACAAAAGTGGATGGCGGGGAAAGCGCCGCAATCGGTCGGCGGATTCAGGCACAGCGCGTACGGGCCGGGATGTCCCGGCCCGTAATGGCAGACCTATTGGGCAAATCGGCCGAGTGGCTGAAGGCTATCGAGAACGGCCGCTTGCAGACTCCACGCCTGCCGATGCTGCTTCGCATCGCCCAGGCTTTGGACTTGGCGGACTTGTCGATCCTCACCGGGGACGGCATGACGGTGCCTGTCGTTGTCTTCGCCGGCCAGCGGCATGCTGCTTTGACGGAAGTGCAAGCCGCGCTCACTGATTTCCGGATCACGAACAGCGACCTGCCGTCGAGCCCGCAATATCTGGCCGAACGGCTTCGGCAGGCTTGGCACATCAGGCATTCCAGTCCCGACCATCGCACCCAGTTGGGCGCGGTGCTTCCTGGCCTGATCCGCGACACGCAGAGTGCTGCGCGGCAGATGGGGGAGGAACGTCGGACTGCGCGCAAACTGCTGGCTGGGGTTTACCAGCTTGCGGACTTTTACGTTGCGTATCAGCCGGCACCGGAGTTGGTGTGGATGGTCGCCGACCGGGGCATGAATGAGGGCTACGAAAGTGACGATCCCTATGTGATCGCCTGCAGCGCTTGGGCAATGGTGCAGGCTCTACGTGACAGTGGCCGGTGGGAGGAAGCAGTTGATCTGGCTCGCGATTCGGTGACGCGGTTGTCTCCGTTCACCGATCGGGACGGGACTGCCGACGACTGGCGGGGGATCGCTGGGGCATTGGACGCCGAGATCGGTTACGTCCACGCCCGCCGCGGACGATACGGGGATGCTTGGGCTCATTGGGAGCGTGCTGAGAAGGTCGTGAAGAAGCTCGGGCCCGCGTATCGGCACGTTCAGACGTCGTTCTCGGTGCCGGTGATGTCTGCGCACGCGGTCACGTTGAGTGTGGAGTTGCGCCGCGCTGGCGAGGCATTGCAAGCAGCGAGTGGATTCGATGCAAGTCAGATCATTTCGGTACCGCGACGTAGCCGGCACTTCATCGAAGTGGCGCGAGCGCATGCGCAGCGCGGTGAATCAGTGGCGACGCTCGCAATGTTGACGCAGGCCGAGCAGACGGCACCAGAGACGATCAAGTACAACGGTTTCGCGCGGGAGCTACTTCTCGACCTGCAGAAGAAGCCGCCTACGGGACGGCGCGACGAGGTTCGCGAACTCAGCCGCAGAGTCGGCGTCGCGGCGTAACATACAAGGGTGCCAGAGGATTTCGTTCCGCTGTGCTCGTCAATGAAAGCCGCCCTCGGCATAAGCCTGGGGCGGCTTTCTGCACGTCCAAACGACGAGCTGCTGCTCGCGCCCCTGCGCGGCAGCGTCGCTTGGCAGCTGCTGGTCTCCGGCCGGGTACGAGGAATCGCACCGGGTCGCATTGAAGGCCGCGGTGTCGGTCGAACCGCAGGGCGATGTTTCCGAACAGCAGCTCTGTCCACGGCAGCCTGTTGTTGCAGGGCGCTACGGCGGCCAGCCGCGATCAGCGGACCTCGGAAGCGCTCTCATCGGACGCTGCTGCGCCAGGTGGTCGGGGAGCGTAGCGGCCATCCGACATAGTCGGATGGCCGATTTTTGTTGGTTTCGGAACTGTGTTGCTCGGGGTACAAGTCCATTACTGACATTCCACTAACAGTGGACTAACGTTGTGCGGGTATTCCGCAACCAATTTTGTGCCATTGTTGAGACGGTCTGTGCCATTCCTCTTTACAGTGTCGATGAGTTACATCAAATCAAACGTGCGGAATTCGGCCAATCTTCCCACAGGCTGCCTGGTTATTACCAGTCAACGCAAATTTTGGATCAGTTCCGGATTGTTTGCTGAGAATTCCGCGCCAGCCCCCTGGACGTGCCCGCCCCGGAACGTCAGCTATTTCATTATTCGCGCCGTCCGCAGGCGTGTCGAACCGAACGGTCTGTGTGGTTTGGCTTCGAAAACTGTTGCATAGCTGCATATTTGCGGAACAACGCGCGTGGTTCGGATTGAGTTTTAGAGGGAAAACATGCCCCGAAAGTCTTGATTGTTATCCTGCGCGAACTAACATTCATGGCACATCTGCGACATATTGGGCGCAGGGGTCGGGGCATTAACTAGAAGGTGGCATGCGATGTTCGACGATCGTCTAGACCAATCGTATTGCGATGCGGCCGATTTCAAAATACCTGGAATCACACAGTCGCAGCCGGAAGGTGAGGTTTCTTCGGGCAACGGATGGGCGACAATCGGAACACTTGTCAACACAGGCGATCTCGTCGATGCGATCCCACGGCTCGCCCTGAGCGCATCACAAACGGCCTTCCTGCTCATGGCTGCCATTCAAGTGTTGCTGTTCGGGCGCCCCTGCATGGAAGGCTGGGTGAGGCACGGCGCGAAGTGGATTGTGGACGTGAAGATGCGTTATCCCGCGTCCGACGAAGGATGGCGCGCGGCGATGCGCGCAATTGTCTCGGCCGAAGGGGCCGTGCCCGCGATGAGTTCCGGGTTGAGCCGGCCGTTGGGTAAGTAGATGTTCTCGTTGTGACGGGCGGCGGCGATCAGCTCCTCGGGGCTGATGCCGAACGCCTTGGCGATTTGGTCGAGTTGCTCGACGTCGAGTGCACTGTCCGATCGCAAGATCTTCTCCAACGTTCGTAGAGGGACTCCCGCTCGCTCGCTGAGGTCGGGTTGAGTCCATCGCAGGCGACTGAGAGTCGCCCGTATCTCGGTAACGAGTAGCCGCGTGAGCTCCCCGATAGTGCGTGCGTTCGTAGCCATATGGGTAGCTTACTGCCCCATATGGGGCGTGAGGTAGGTCTCCGGTGTAGCTAATCCGCAGGCAAACGCGGCAATCCCCCCGAAACTCAGGACCGACCGTCCCGTCTGATGACGTCCAGCAACCCCATTGCACCCGCCCCATATGGGGCGTACGGTACTCCATATGGGTGGTTCAACCGCATGGTCACAGAACATAGCCGCGAGAGTAAACACGACAATCGAGGACTCCGGACTCTCAGTCAGAGAGGTCGCGGACCAATCAGGAATCGCCCGGGAAACCCTCCGCCGGCGGCTGGCCAACCTGACGCCATTCACCGTCGACGAACTCGAGGCCATCGCCGAAGTCCTCGACGCGGATTCTGACACCTTCCTCAACTCCGACTACTGGTCGCAGGCGTCATGACCGCCGTCATCGTCTTCGTCACCGCCTGGTCACTCGTCTCCCTCGCCTTGTGGCCGTTGGTATCCCGTGCGTTCTTCTCACGGGGGAGGCGGCGATGAACCGTCTCCGCAAGGCGTGGCCCATCGCCAAGCTGATCGTCGCGTGGTCGGTCGACATTCCGGCGGCGCTGCTGGTGGTGTTCTGGGCGGTCTATGGCAAGGGCTGGATCAACGCAGACGAGTTCACTTCCGGTGTCAGCGCATGCCTCGCCACCATCTTCACGGGAACGGCCGTGGCCGCGCTCTGGATGGTCGGCGCGGGCCTGTTCTTCGATGACGAGGAGCGGTGATGCGCCCGCTGGTTCGCGCCCTGCTCCACGTCCTGAATTCCTCACTGCCAGATGACGTAGCTCCTGGCGATGAGGCCGCATCCCCCGCAACGCAATACGCGACGTCGATTGCCGCTGCGGGGGGTGCCTCCAACGTCCCGACTGACGAGGTCGGGGATCGGCCGGTCTGAGTTAGCGCTCTCACGGCCCGTGTTCCACCAATTAGAACAATAGGGAGTCTACCCAATGGCAATCCACTCTCCCCTGTGCGAGAAGTATCTCGCCGAATTGTCCACCGAGCCAACCGGTTCTGTCGAATTCGGGATGGCGAGCATCATCCGCCGCCTGTCCGAGCCGCGAGCGTTCGGCTACCTCACGACCGTCATCCTCGACGACCAGGGCTCGCCGGCCGCCGATATCGCCGCGCACATCTGGTTCCTGGCGGCCGCTGCCGAGGAGGCCAGCGCATGAGCCGTCTCAGCGTGGCCGACTTGCTGCCGTTCATCCGCATGGCACTGCATGCCAGCAGGGCGGAGGAGATCGCACCCGGGGAGATCGTCGATCGTGGCGAGTTCTCCGGACCGATCGATGGGTGGTTGCCCCCGCAGGCATGGCTTGCCCGGCACACTGGTCAGGGAGCGTCGGAATGAGCGCGCAGCCGTCATTTTTCTCCGTCGAAGGCGTAGTGGCGAGGCCGTCCGCGTACTGGTCACAGGACATCGGGAAAGTCGCCATCTACCTCGGTGCGGGCCTGAATCTGTACGTGGACCCGCAGCACGCCGCCGCTCTGATCGAGGAGATCTCGGTGGCCCTGGCGGCGAGGGAGATGCCGGCGGATCTGTCCGGTGAGGTGGTGGCCCGATGACCGGAACCGCCTACCGGACCACGATCCCTCCGACGACCGAGTTCGGGCCGTTCATCGTCGGCGCGGCCGTGTATGCCATCGATCCCGGCATTCCGTTCGTGTCCCACACCCCGCACGGGTGCGGTGGGGTGACCTTGTTCGTGCAGGTGTCCGCTGTGGCGTGCTCGGACACCACGGAGATGTTCGCGTGCACCGATGGCGGCTGGTTGCTGTCGTGGATTCCGATCATCGGAACCCCGGGTACCGATCACGGCCGGTGCCTGCTCGCCGCCGGGTACGAGCCCGAACACTCCCCAGTTCGACGGGAGCACCGTCATGACCGATGACCTGGTCGAAAGAGCCCAGAAGCACATTGCTCGCGACCACGAGCGTGACGAAAAGCTCGACGCCGCACAACGTTTCGCCGAAAAGCTCGGCGAAGACACCGATCCCATCCGCCGTGAGGTGGGCAAAGAATTCATCGCCATCGTAGGAGAACCAGCGTGAACGCGCTCGCATGGGAATTGGTCCGGTCGTGGATGGTGTGGGTGGCTATCTGGCTGGTGTTGCTCGGAGTCTTCGCCGCGGCCATCGACGACGACGATGCGTTCGACTACGACGGCCGAGACGACGGCGCGCAGTGGGACATCGGCCACGACTACTGGGTCGCTGACGAATTGGGTGTGGGATGAGCCGCGCGCGCACGTTGACCGACGCGCAAGCACTCACCGTTGTTGCCGAGTGCCGTCGCGGCATCTCGCAGGTGCGGATGGCGCATGTCTTCGGGGTGTCGCGACAACTGGTGGGCAGCATCATGAGCGGTCGACGCTACAGCGATGTGACCGGTATCAGTCCCTGCTGCACAAACCGGGGTTGCGAACAGTGCCGGCCAGGACGCCGAGGCACGACCCGGGACCGCAACATCGCCGTCGTGCGCGCTTCGATGGCCTATATCGGTTGTGTCGCTTGCGGTAACGCGCTGAGCAGGCCGATCGGGGCGGTTCTGGCCACCCGCGGACTACACCGCTGCATCCGGTGCGTGCCGTCTGATACTCCCGGCTCCGGGCATGGGCAGTGCAGCCCGGATGCACCGTGCACGAAATGCCGGGCCGAGGACGCCCGCGAGGAAAACGTCCGACTGGTGCGCGCGGTCGACGTCGACGTGGAGTGCGTGGTGTGCGACTCGACGATCACCCGCCCCGCCGGACCGGTCCTGGACAGAAAAGGGGCCGCCCACTGCCACAAACATCTCAGGAGCGGCTGGTGAACGAGCACGTCACAGCAACCGAACTCATATCGAGTCCTGTACTCAGCGACGACACGAAACACCAGGCAGGGCGCGTCGTCGCGGCCTACGCCGCTGACACGGGCGAGTACGCCATGTTCGCGGCGATGCTGGGCATCGACGACGTCGCGGCGCCCCCGCCGGGGCAGTGCCTCGAGTGCGGAACTGTTTTGCCGTTGACTGCCCGGACCCGGCGCGTCGGGTACGCCGGGTACTGCGCGGCCCACCGCAAGGCGGTGCAGTCATGACCGCCACCGCGACGGTGAAGAGGTGCACCGACCCCAAATGCGGTCGCCAGACCCATCGGCCGCTACGGCGAGGGGTGTGCAACGCCTGCTACGGGCGTCAGCGTCGCCGCCAAACGGCGTACGGCCGTTGGGAGAACGGGCGCTCGGACGTCGCGCCGGTCCGGGCGCACATCATCGCGTTGAAAGCGGCGGGGGTGAGCTACCGGCGCATCGCCGCTCTGGCTGGTATCCATCGCACGGTCGTGGAGTCTGTGATCCGCGGCAATGGCAAGAACGATCCCCTGAAGTGGGTCCACAAGGACACCGCCACAGCGATTCTCGCTGTGGCAGCGGCGACCGGTCTGCGGCGCCCTCCCGGCGACGGTGATGCGGTTACGTCGCTCGGCACGCGTCGGCGGTTGCAAGCGCTGGTCGCGGCAGGGTGGCCGATGTGGCGCCTGGCCGAGGAATTGGACACCGCACCGACGAATGTGTCTTCCCTGATCCGTCACCGGCCCATGGTCACCAAGGCCCGGCACCAGCGGGTGGTCGAGTTGTTCGACCAGCTGCACATGACACCGGGGCCGTCGGCGTCTGCGCGCCGGTACGGGCTGGCGCAGGGATGGGCACTGCCGATGCAGTGGGACGAAGAAGATCTCGACAACCCGCAGGCACTGCCGGTGCGGGGCTCTCGCAGCGCGACAAGGGCGGCGGTGCCGGCATGAGGCAGGTGTTCATCGAACCGTGGCGGCGCGTCTGGAAAGACCGGTACACGACGCTGAGTATCGAACGCGACCCGGACGGGGGCGCGTTCGTCGCAGTCGACGAACCGGGGACCAGCGGGTTCGCGGTCACTCTCGGTGCGCACGCCGCCGCTGAGATCGCCGCGTTCATCACGACCCCTGCCGGTGTTCCGGATAACGAATGGCGCAGCGGCGGATCGCGGCTGCTCATCATCCACGAACCCCACGGGCGTGTCCGCTTCGTCGTGCACGACATCGAAATATTCGGTGCCGCAACCATTTTCGACAACGAGATTTCCCGTGAGATCGCCGCATTCATTTCCGGGCAGGAGTGAACCATCGTGACCGACCAACTCACCACAGGTCCCGTCAGGCAAGCCATCTGGCGGGAAATGCCTTTGGCTGCTTTCGATCTGGAAACCACCGGCCGTGACCCATTGTCGGCGCGGATCGTGACCGCGTGCGTGATCCGTATCGACGGGGTCGACAAGTCCACCCGCACCTGGTTGCTCAACCCGGGTGTAGCGATCCCCGCCGAGGCCGCCGCTGTGCACGGGGTGAGCACCGACCGTGCTCGTGCCGAAGGACAGGACTACGCCGAGGGCTACCGGGAGATCCGCGACGAACTCGAACGCATCTGGGCGGACGGCGCGATCGTGGCCATCTACAACGCCTCCTACGACCTGACGATCATCGACTGCGAAGGCCGGCGGCTGGGCTACCCGCCCTTGGTCGTCGGGCCGGTCGTGGACCCGTTCGTCCTCGATCGTGAGGTCGACAAATTCCGGCGCGGCCGCCGCACGCTCGGCGTGACCTGCGAGCACTACGGCATCGAGTTGGGGGAGGCCGCGCACAACGCCGACGCCGACGCGCTGGCGACCGCCCGGCTGGCATGGAAGCTGCCGCGCCTGTTTCCCCTCATCGCTGACCTGGACGCTGAGCAGTTGATGGCAGCACAAGCGGATTGGCATCGGGCACGGCAGGTCGATTACGCCGCCTATCTGCGCCGCTCCGGCGAAGACGACTCGCAGGTGTGCGGGGACTGGCCGCTGCGCGCCGCGGCGGTGACCCGATGAGCATCCTCGACCACTGCGAGGAAGTACTGCCCTACGGCGCCGAACGCTCCGAGTGGTTACGGGTGCGCCGCGAAGGCTTGGGCGGGTCGGACTGCGCGGCGGTCATGGGGATGCGCGGCCCCTATGCCAGCCCGTACACCGTGTGGGAAGACAAGACCGGTCGCGCACCGGAGGTCGACGAGACCGAAGACATGTTGTGGGGCAATCTCCTCGAGCCGGTCATCCGCGCCGAGGCGATGCGCCGACTCGGCCTCACGTTCACCCTGCCCGGCACACTGCGCTCGCTCGAACATCCTTGGCAGCAAACCAATCTCGACGGATTCGCCAGCGACGGCGGGATCATCGAGTGCAAGAACACCGGGCAGTGGATGGCCGCCGATTGGGACGGGCAGATCCCCGATCCTGCCGAGCTGCAATGCCAGCACAACATGGCCGTCAGTGGCGCCACACACGCGTGGGTGGCCGGCCTGGTCGGTGGCAACCGATTGAAAACCGTGCGGGTCGAGCGCGACGACGGCCTGATCGCGGACATCATCGCCGAGGAACACCGGCTCTGGCACCGGCATGTCCTCACCGACACCCCGCCGCCGATGGACCCCTCCGACGCGACCCGGACCGCGCTGATCCGCCGCTTCGCCCTCGAGGATCGCACGATCGCGCTCGACGATCTGGAGGATGACACCACCCTGCTGCGAGCGCTGGAGCTGGCGGAGCAGTGGCAGAGCGGCCGCGCACGAGAAGCCGCGGGGAAGTCCGCGAAGGTTCAGGCCGAAGCCGAACTGCGGTTGATCATGGCCGGCGCGAACCGGGTCACCGTCGCGGGAGAGACCATCGCACGCATCACCGGCGGCGGCTGGGCACCGAAGCAATTCGAGGACGCCGAGCCGGAAACCGCTGCCCTGTACCGCAAGAAGGTCGACGTCATCGACTCGGCAGGGCTGCGCAAGGACCACCCGGACCTGTGGCGCAAGTACCAATCGCAGGTCTTCAAGGCCATGCCCTATATCTCTGACACGGAAGGCTGACTCGTGGGACAGAACCTCGGTGATCGTGTCCGGCAGCAGGTCGCGCAGCGCGACACCAACGCACCCGACACCACAGAAGACACCCGACCCAAGACCATCTTCCAAGCGATCCAAGCAGTCCAGGGTCAGCTCACTCTCGCCCTGCCGAAACATCTCGATGCCCAGCGCATCGCGCGTCTCGCACTCACCGCGGTGCGGAAGAACCGCGACCTGGCGATGTGCTCACCGGAGAGTTTCGCCGGCGCGCTACTGACCAGCTCGGCGCTGGGGCTGGAACCTGATGTGAACGGTGAGTGCTACCTGGTCCCTTTCCGGGACAAGGGCGAGTGGGAATGCCAGCTGATCGTCGGGTACCAGGGGTACTCGAAGCTGTTCTACCAGTCACCGACCGGCGCGCACCTGGACGCCCACACCGTGTACGAGGGCGACGACTTCGACTACGAGTACGGCACCGCGTCGTTCCTGCGGCACAAGCCCACCCGCGGGGACCGCGGTGACGTGATCTTCTACTACGCCACCGCCCGACTCACCACGGGCTCAACACATTTCGTGGTCCTCACCCCCGAGGAAGTGAAGGAACTGCGCAACGGGCGCGTCGGACCCAAAGGCAAGATCGCCGACCCGCAACGGTGGATGGAAAAGAAGACGTGCATCCGCCAGGTCCTCAAACCGCTCCCGAAATCGCCGCTCCTCGGGGTCGCTGTCACTGTCGACGAACGGGACGGGCGCGGCCTGTTCCGTGATCGGCTCATCGAGCGCCAGGCCCAAGACGACCTCGGTGACGTGATCGATGTCCCCGCCTCCGATATCGACACCGGCCACGCTGACGTACCTTCCGCGCCCGAGCCGGGCGGAGAACCAGCATGAGCGACTGGTGGCATGAGTCCGCGTGCCGTGGACACAAGAGCCCAGAGTTGTGGTGCCGCAATACCGTCGACCCGGCCGCGGCTGTTGCGCGCAGAATCTGCTTCCAGGACTGCCCGGTGCGGCTCGAGTGCGGCGCATGGGGATTACAAAGTGGCGAACACGAGCTGGTGGCCGGTGGTTACCGTCTGTGGCACAGCGGCGATGCGCGGCGCTTGCGGGCCGAACACCCGGACGTCACTCCAGGGGCGAGAGTCGCTGCGGGTGGCGGAAATCAGGCGAAGGATTTCACCTGCAGCGACTGCGGCACCGTGTTTACCGCCACTCGGACAACCCTTGAGTTCCCGTTGTGCCAGCCGTGCCGTAAGGGCCTCGTACCAGCCCAGGAGGTCCGTCAACACATCCAAATGTTGCTGGACTCGGGGCTGAGGATGTTCCGGATCGATGAACTCGCCCGGGTCATTCCCGGCACGACCTCCGCGTTCATGCGCCCGAAATCGGCGCGGAAGTGGACGAAAGCTGAGACAGCGGAACGCATCCGCGCGGTCGGGCTGCCGGAGGCGATGTCGGCATGAGTGTTCAACCGACCCTCAAGAACTTCGCGGTCGATGCGCTGCGACGGCTGTCGACGCGCCTGCCAGGTCAGCGGGAGGTCACCTGCGACGGATTCCCTGCCCGGGTGGAAGAGATCGTGGCCAGACGATCGGGCGGGATCTGTGAGATCGATTCCTGCGGTTCCGCGCAGGTGATCCACCTGCGGCGATCCTGGGGGAGCGATGATACGTCGCTGGCCTGGGTGAACCGCGCCGCGAACGCGCTGCATCTTTCCGCCGACTGCCGTTCGAAAGTTGAAGGGCAACTGCCCGATTCCTCACGCCATGCGTCCAAGGTGCAGGGCTGGCTCGTGTCGCAGAACGGTTCCCGGACCGCGGCAGATGTGCGTGTGCTGTACCGCGGCCGGTGGGCTCTGCTCACCGACGATGGCCGGGTACACCCTGCCGAGGACGGTGCGGCATGAGCCAACGCCTTTACCGCGCACGAGTGCCGATGGTACCGACCGAGCCTCATCGGAGCCCGATGGCATCGGGGTGGGATCTGCGACCCATCCGGATCCCAACGGTGTCCGATTCCGGTAGCTCTGCGGGGCAAACCGGCGCTGTCGGCGGGCAGGTGACCCATGGCGCGTGATGTGACCCGAATACTGCGAAAGCTGCGTGGCAATCCGCGCTTTCGTGTTCTTCCACGCACCGCGCAGGCCCTGCTCACGGACCTGATCCTGCAGCCCACACTGTCGTCGGCGGGTGTGCTGCCGTTGATGGTCGACAAGTGGGCCACCGCGTGCGACGAACTCACTCCCGACGGTGTTCGTGCCGACCTGCGGGTGCTGCTCTCGGCGCGGTTCGTGGTGATCGATTTCGACACATTCGAGGCGATGATCTGCGGATACGTCCGAGATTCCGGTGTCACCGCGCATCGCAATCATGCGACGACCGCAGCCCGCGCCGCTGAGACCGTGGACAGTCCGATGCTTCGCCAAGCTCTCGCGATCGAGCTGTATGAGCTCGATCGCCCGGACATGGCGGAGGTGATCGAAGCCCTTGCGCCGCTGACTGATCCCGATCCGTCCGCGATGGAAACAGGGTCGGAAGCCGATGGCATCGGGATGGCAACCGGGTCGGAGGTAGATGGCTGATGGAAACGATCGCGGGGGATGTGCGGGGCCGGCATTCAAGGGCAGTAGAAGGCGGGTGCGATGGTCTCGATCGAGTACACGGTCGGCGACGTCGCGAGCGTCGTCCCGGTGTCCCGGTACGAGTGGGAACGCATGATCCGCGGCATCGCCATTCCGAGCCGGGTCAAATACCTGGCGTTGACGATGGCCACGTACGCCGACCCCGACGGGGCGCGCATCTTCCCCGGACAGAAGCGCCTCGCGCTGGTGATGTGTGTGGGGGAGCGGACGGTCAAGCGGGTGTTGCCGGAGTTGCAGGCGCTCGGGTTGGTGGCCCGCGTCAAACAGGGCAACCGCTATGCGGCCGAGGTCAACTCCTACCGGCTCACGGCGCCACCGGATCTGTCGCAGTGGCGGACGGTCGCCGACGACGTGCTGGCGCGGCCGCTGCTGGAATGGCGCTCGGGGTACATGACCTACCCGGACGGGCAAACCCGGTGGCCGGCCGACCGGCACGAATGGATCGGGATGATCCGGCGCGTCCAAATCCCCAGCCAGGTCAAGTTTCTGGCGTTGATGATGGCCACCTACGCCAACTCCGACGGGACCCGCATCTTCCCCGGTTCCAAGCAGCTGGCGTTGGTGATGCGGGTCGGGGTGAAGATCATCGACCGGGATCTGCCACAGCTTCGGGAGTTGGGTTTCGTCGAGCTGGTCAAACAGGGCAATCGGCGTGGCGGGGAGTCGCACGAGTACCGGCTGTCCTATCCGCCGGATTTGCCTCGGCGGCCGATGCTCGATCCGGACGAATCCAAGGTGTGCGACGGCGCGGTTTAGGGGTCGTATTTGGCACCTGGAGTTATCCACAGGCTGCCGGTTCAAGGGTCGTATTTGGCACCCAGACTTGTGAAACGCGGGTGGGTGTAAGGGTCGGATTTGGCACCCAGACTTGTGAAACGCCGATAAGTCTAGGTGCCAAATTCGACGAGTCTAAGTGCCAAATACAACCGTTAATACAAAGTCTGAGTGCCAAATACGACCCTCCACCAATAAAGAACCCCCCCACTACCAACACCTGCGGCGTCCCCGGCTTGAAAACGGACATCACTACGCGCCCCGGCGCCCTGTGGATAAACCCGAAATCTGTCTGGTCGAAATCAGCTGCCGACGACGAGTCACACACCACCCAGGAGAACCAGATCCATGCCTGACCGGACCACCTCCCCCTTCACTGATGACCAACTCCGTGCGATCGCCAAGTCCGGGTGGACGCCCACGACCCAACGGCTCGCCGCCGAGCTGCTCGCACACCGCAACGCCCTCGCTGCGATCAAGGCCGCGGACCCCGACCTCTTCGACGACTCCGAGGAGCGCGGCGGGGCGTACGAGACCTATGGCAGCGCGGGGGACGGCCTCCGGTGGGCGTACGTCGCCGCAGTCGCACCCCTCACCGCCCAGGAGAACGAGATCCATGTCTGACCCCCGAGAGCAACTCACCGCGATCATTCGCGAGCACCGGGACGAGGCCCCGGAAGCCATCCTCGCCGTGGGCTGGCAGCCTCCCGCCCGGCGAATCGAGACCTACAGCCGGCGCCCCATCGTGGTCGAGGCGATGCAGTTGACCGGCGACACGACCATGGCCCTGATCGATTGGCTTCCGACAGGTCGGTACCTGATCGACGACCAGGCCGGGATGCCCGCACTGTGGGTCAAGAGCCTGGACGGCGGCAGGCACCGTGTCTATCTCGGGTGGTGGGTCGTCCAGGAGCACAACGACTTGCGCGCGTACTCGCCCAGCGCCTTCGAAACCGCCTTCGAACCAGCGGCGCCGCCCGGAGCCCATGCCTGACCAAGATCTGTCCCCGAACAGGGATACCTACCTGCTCGGGGAAATCCAGCACCGACCGAGCCTGAACCCATTCCACGTGCAGCCCAAAACAATTCGATTCGGAAGTCATATGCGCATCCTCGCGACAGCATTCTTCATTCTCGTAGCCACCCTCACCAGCAGCGCGGCCACCGCAGCGGCAGACCCGGGGCCGGCGCAGTGCCAGGAAGGGTTCTGCGACCCCCCCACCGTCAACCTCCTGCCCTCCGGTAGCGCACAACTCCCGACCCCCAGGATCGAAACCATCCCCGGAGTCGAACATGCCTGAGCAGGACAACACCCACACCCCGCTCGAAGCCGCGCTCATCGCTGCCTGCGCTGCGGCCCTCGCCCACGGTGTCGATGCCAGCATCACCCCGGCCGACTTCGGCATCCAGCGCAGCGCCGCCGGATTGACGACCGCCACCTACGTCGACTCGAGCCACGCGGTAACCGTGGTGGTCAACAGCCATGGCCAGACCACTTTCGGTATCGCCGATCTGGATTGGATGCACTGGCCTGACCTCGATGTCGATGATGACGAGGGCTGCACCGTCTGCCATCCGGACCGCTCCGAGGCCACGCACTTCCGCGGTGTGCCGGTCGAAAACTTCTACCTGCCCGGAGACGCACCCGCACCGGAGGCGGCTCATGTCTGACCACTCCGCCCGCACCGCAGACGGCGCGCGCGACACTGTCGCCCTCCTGGAAGCGCTCGTGCGCAACGACGCTGTCGGCGCGCAGTCGATAGTCGACCACTGCGACCCGATGCCTACGGTCTTCTGCCTCGCGTCCGCCTGGGTGGCGCTGGTCGAGCATCAGGGCCTGGACGCGGGCGAGCTGATCGAGACCATGCGGCGGTCCATCCATGCTTGACCGGGATCCCGTCGCCGAGGGGTGCCGTGCCGCGGCAGCCGACGAATACACGCTCGTGCGCGCCTCGTACATAGCGGGACTGCTCGATGAGCTGGAGCAAGCCCGCGCCCGTGTCGATTTCCTGACGTCCGAATGCGACCCGGCCGTCATCATCGCCCAGGCGGTCGTCGAGCAGCTCGACAAGCTGGCCGGTCCGGCGGTGATCCGTGAGACGCGGGCGTACTCGCGGCAGGTTGTAGCCGAGCGTGACGAGGCCCGAGCCCGCATCGCCGACCTGGAGGAGCAGGTCAACAAGGACGTCATGGTCAAGGGCATGTGGGTCAAGCGCGCCCAGCTGCCCGCAGTGTGCGCAAGCTACATGGTCACCAGCGAGACCAACCTTCGTGTCGCCAACGACGCAAGGGCACGGCTGGAAGCGGCCAACGCCCATATCGCCGAACTGGAGGCCGCGCACTCCCCGCTCGGGCATGTCGTTGTCGCGGTCGTCGAGGGCCGCGGGCCGTTCATCCACGGCGACCACCGGCAGGTGATGACGGCAGCCGACGCGATCCGGGCCGTGGGCCGGTCGGACTTGCCTCGCGGCATGACCTTGAAGCTGTGCGCGCTGCGGGAGGTGAGCGACCGTGGCTGATCGCCTTTCCAATGAGCGACTGGCCGGATTTGCGAAGGACTCCAAACGGCTCGGCATCCACGACGCTGCGTCCGCCGGCGAGGAGCTCCTGCAATTGCGCAGCCTCGTAATCGCCTTCACCGACTCAGGAGCCTGCTGGCACGACCACCACGGCGGATGCCAAGCACACGGATACCTGAGGCTCGAGCCCGGAGAGCTGTGCCCGCACGCCGTAGCGAAACAGCTGATAGCCGAGTGGGATTCAGAGGTGAAAGACCATGCCTGACCACGACCCGGAGGAGTTCGGCGTCATCGCCCCGACCCTCGATGAGTGCGATGACGAAGAGACCACCATGGCCGACAGCGACGGCCGAGACCCGTTCGGAGGCTTCGACGATGGCGAGTGACCGCGACACTCTGGCCGACCTGATCGACGATGACGTCACCCGTCAGGTCGAGGTGCATGCCAGCTACATCTCCCACCTCGAACAGCATGAGCTCGCAGACGCCGTGATCGCTGCAGGCTGGCGTCCAGCCGCCCGGGTGATCACCGACCCCGCCGAGCTGGATGCTCTGCCCGCCAAGGCTGCTGTGATCACACCGCAGGGCTGGGTGTTTCAGGCAGCGGCGTGGCCGAACTGGATGCCGGGATCGAGGCGGTGGTCTCAAGCATTCGATGTCGTGTCGGTCACCGCGGACTACGTCATCGCCTGCGCGGACTCCGTGACCGTGCTGTGGGAGCCGGAGGCGGACAGCCATGGCTGACCACGAACCCGAATGGTCGAACCCCGGTGAAGCTCTGATAGTCGGCCGCCGCATCCTCACCGAACGGGGCATAGACATCGGCGCCGCGAAGCTCGCGTTCAAGTCGAACCACCCGCAGGTGGCAAACGAGTGGATCGAGACCGCGATCTCGCTGAAGGTGGCGGCCTTCTCTCGGCGGCGGCCGCCGTACACGGTCGACTCCGTCGCTGTGCAGATGGCCGACAGTGATGGCGCATACCCGTGGTCCGGGCCGGTGGGCAATGGGCTGACGTTGGACTACTACCGGGGAAAGTTCCGCGACTACGCCCGCGACGAACTGTTCCTCATGCGGCAACTCGGCATTCTCGGTGAGGACGCAGACCATGCCTGACCAAATTCTCATCTCCGATGACCGCCTGTCCCGGTGGGTCTCGTACGTCGATCTCCCGGTGGGTGACGAGTTGCTACGGGCGTTCGACGCGATGGCAACAGAGCTACTTGCCGGCCGCAGCCGCACCGCCTGGCTGGAGCGGGAAGTCGCTGACGCCGCGGTGATCCTGCGCAACATGAACGCCCATATCGATGAGGTGCTAGCCCGGAACCTGGAGATCGCCGCCCCGTTGGTCGCATTGCGTGACTTGGCCACCGGGTGGGCTACACAGGGCACCGACTACGACGAGGAGACCGAGCAGCAGATCGCCGATGGCCGTGCGGTTATCGCAATCCTCGATGGGCAGCCGGAGGTCACCGACCATGTCTGACACCGCGCCCAAGCACGAGTGCTACCGCTGCACCCGCCGTGGTCCTCGCCGCTTCACCCGGGATACGACCGGCTGGCGGTGCACCTCGGCGTCCGCGTGCGCCGACCGGCGCCTGCGCCGCGCCGACCTGCTCGCCGGTGAACGCAAGATCCCCACCCGCTACCTGCCCGGAGACGCACCCGTATCGGAGAAACCCCATGCCTGACCAAGACCTCATCACCCCCGACCCGATTCCCGACGAAGAGCTACGCGCCGCTACCGAGAACGGCTGGGCACCGTTCGGGGCGCGGATGGCAGCCGAACTACTCGCCGCCCGCGCTCGTATCGCCGAGCTGCAGACCGACTGGGCTGCTCTTGGAGAGGCCCTCGACAAGATCGCCCGCTACGCCCAGCCCGACGAGGACGGCACATGGACCGACTCGGATGGCCTGCTCGAAGGCATCGGCAACGCCGTCGAGGCGACCGGCCGCAAGGTCTGGGAGGCGGACACCGATGCCTGACCGATTCATGACCGACCGGCAATACCGGCTCGAGCGGCTCGGCGAGATGAACGAGCGGGAACTCATCGAGCTCTCGGACGAGCTGTGCGCCCGCATCGCCGAACTGCAGGGTGAGCGGGTCGCCGACGAATTCGGCATTCAGAGCCTCGCCACGGAGAACGGCGTCGCCACCCTTACCACCGTCCCCACCACGGAGCAGGCCAGGGAACTCGTGCTCACGATGAGCCTCGCCTGTGGCCGGATGCTCGATGACGACCAGGCGCAGAACTACATCGAGTTCGAGGCATCACCAGCCAATCGGCCGGGCTACATCGTGCATGTCCGCCGGGCAGGGGGACCGTCCCCGCACACGCTGCGCCGCGACGCCGAGGCCCGTGCCGAGCATGCGGAAGCCCGCGTCGCCGAGCTGGAGCAGCAGGCAGTCACCTTTCACGACCAGATGGAACACCGGCTCGACAACCACCGCGCCACCTCGACCCGCCTCGCGAACGGCGACTACAAGAACCCGGTCCGGCAGGGATACGACCGCGCCCTCACCGAAGTGCTCGCCATGCTCACCGCCGAGGCGGCCGACCATGCCTGAGCTGACCCGAAAGCACCTGGAGCACTTCGCGTTCAACGGGCACACCGCTGTGCCCGATGAGGTGGCGGCCATGGCCAAGGAGCTGATGGATGGCCGTGCGCGGATTGCCGAACTGGAGAAGACCTGCCAAGGGTGGTCCGACGCGCACGAGATATCCAAAGCGAACCACCGGGCGCGTGTGTCCTACCTCTCGGCTCGCAGAGCCGAGCTGGAGGCGTGGAAGGAACGGCAGATCGCCCAGGGTCGCCGGGCCATCACGGACCCGCACAGATTCCGCCGCATTTTCGACCCGGAGCAGCCGGACTTGGCGATCGTCATCGACACCGTGCTCGATGAGAGAGACGCGCTCCGCGGCCGTACCGCCGAGCTGGAGGCGGCGCTGGCAAAGGCCCACGCCGGCATCGCCGATGCCAGTACTGCGATCGGAGTTGCTGCCGAAGATGTCGCACAGTCAGATGCGGTGGTGACCGCAGGCCGCGTCCGCCTCGCCGAGCTGGAGGCCGAGCAGCGCGCGATCGGCGAGATCGTCTGCGTGACTATGCCGAGTCAGCGCGGGCGTGGTGCTGCCGGAGTGGGGGCGTTGGTGAACCGGATCGCCGAACTGACGGGGGAGCGCGACAACATCCAGGAGACCTTCCGCCAATCCCGGCAGCTCTCCGCCGAGGACCACATGCAGCTATCCGAGGAACGCGACATTGCCGAGGAGAAACGCGACGAAGCGCGCGCCTGTTTTGCCGAGCTGGAGGCCGCGGCCAAACGCGTGCCGGTCGGATACATCACCGCCTACCGCAACGCCGATGGCGAATGGTCCATCGAATTCGATGGCGCGCCTTGGGCCACGAGCGAGGAAGCGCGGGCGGACCTCGTGGACGCGGTAGAGCACTGCCTGCCCGGTTTGACGTGCCGCACCCTCACCATCTACGACGAGGAGATTTGGGATGCCTGACCGAGATCGCATCACTGAAATCCAGGATGGCGAGCCTATGGATCCGCACCCACCCGGCGGCTATGTGTCCACCTCGTGTCGTCATGCCATCGAGCGCCCAGACCTGCACGACCGCTGTCGGCTCATATGCAAGTGGTGTAGCCAGTCTTGCCGCTGCTCCTGCCATGAAACCACCGAAGGGAAGCGGCCATGCCCGAACAATTCCTGATCCCCGATGACCGCCTGTCCCGCTGGGTCTCCTACGTCGATCTCCCGGTGGGTGATGAGTTGCTGCGGGCGTTCGACGCGATGGCCGCAGAGCTGCTGGCCGCCCGCGGCCGCACCGCGTGGCTGGAGCGGGAAGTCGCTGACGCCGCGGTGATCCTGCGCAACATGAACGCCCATATCGACCTGTTGCAGGCCGACAAGCTGGAGATCGCAGGGCCATTGGTCGCGTTGCGTGAACTGGCCGACGGGTGGGCCACGCAGGGCAACGACTACGACGGGGACGCCGAGCAGCAGATCGCCGATGGCCGTGCGCTTTTGGCGATCTTGGAGCGGCCTTTCGAGGACACCGACGAACCCACCACCCAGGAGAACGAGATCCATGCCTGACCAACCAACCGAGACACTGCACACCGTCCTCGAAGACACATGGGACGACGGCAATGCCGCTGGCCTTGATGGCTGGGTCGGGCCCGGGCGCGGTACTGAGCCGGTCGACGCCGACGCGATCTTCCGCCGCGATCGGGCGACGACGAATGCTCTGGCCAATCTCGCTGGCTGGCGTCCACCCGCCCGCATCATCAAGACCAGCAAGGATCTGAATGCGCTCCCTCCCGGCTCGCTCGTTCGCGTGCAGTCGGAGACCTATGACGCGATCTGGCGCAGCAAAGTGTCTATCGGATGGTGGTGGTGCGCTGACACCGACGAGAGCGCGTTCAGCGAGCAGCTGCTGAAGTTCGGTCCGGTGACCGTGCTCTGGCAGCCGGAGGTGAGCACCGATGGCGAGTGACCGCGAATCCCTGGCCGCCCTGATCGAGGATCTCGGCGAGTGGTGCGGTACCGACGGCTGCGCGGGGATTCCCCGAGATGCCGACGAAATCGTTGCCGTGGTCGTCAAAGCTGGTTGGCGTCCAGCCGCCCGGGTGATCGAGACCGCCGCAGCACTCGATGGGTTGCCCGCCGACTCGGTCGTGCTCGACCCGGGTGGCGTGGCCTGGCAGCTCGACAGCGAGGGGCACAGATGGGCGTCCGCCTGCGGCGGCCCGCGGCGGGTGTACGTCGACGGTATCGACCTGCCCGTCACCGTCCTGTGGCAGCCCGAGGTGAGTCGTGGCTGACCCCACCCCGCTCGAGGCCGCGATCGTCGCCGCATGCGAATTCGCTGCCATGCACGGCGCCGACACCGCGATCCGTCCCGGCCAGTTCGGAATCCGCACCGACGACTGCGGGCTGACCACCGCGACCTACGTCGATGCCGACCATGCGGTCATCGCCTACATCGACCATCACGGCCACGTCCAATGCGGTGTCGCTGAAATCGACTGGGTGCACCTCGAGCCTGACGAGGACCGCGAGATCTGCGACTACTGCGAGGTCATCGACACCGACGACTTCCGACCTGTCGAAACCCGCTACCTGCCCGGAGACGCACCCGTATCGGAGAACGCACATGCCTGAAATTGATATCTATCCCGTCGGTGTGCTCAAAGAGCTGCTGTTCGCCTACCGGGTCATTGCCCGTGCCGGAATGTGGCGTGAGGGATGGACCCACCTCAAGCACATCCCGAAGATGTGGCGCAAGGCGAACGTCTGGAACGGCTACCACGCCGAACCCCTCGACGCGAGCCTGTGCACACGCGTCGGCCAAGGCTGGACGAAACAGCGCGCCCTCGCCGATCTGGTTCAGCACATGGCCGAGGTAGCTCATGCCTGACCGAGACCTCATCGCCGAGCTGGCCGCCGAACGCGCTCGCCTCGCTGAACTGAAGCGGTGGGCCGAGGACCTCCGGCGCGCACTGAACGGAGTTACCCATGACTGACCGAGACCTCATCGCCGAGCGCCAGTACATGCGCGACAGGCTCTTCGAGCTCAACGAGCGGGAGCTCGCCGCGCTGGCGGAGGAGCTCTGGGATCGTATCGCCGAGCTGGAGGGTGAGCGGGTCGCCGCCAAGGGTGAGGCACTGACGCAAACCGTCCGGGCGGACGGCCTCAACACGCTCGCCGAAAACTTCAGGCACATCCTCGGTAAGGCAGAGGAACGCATCGCCGAGCTGGAGCAGCAGGCCGGCCGCCGCATCGAGTTCCCCGAACAGCTTGCGGTGCTGCCGTTCTTGGCGATTGTTCGCGAGGTCATCCGCTCATCGCCCAGTGGTGCGAACTACGGCGCCGTCTGGGAGCGGCGCACATCCGGATGGGAGTGCATCGCGGGCAGCGTCGACGGTCGGACCGAGCCCAAGCTTCCGGTGCTCGTGCTGTGGCAATCGGAGGTGAGCGACCGTGGCTGAGCTGTTGACCGATGACGAACTCCGAGCCGTGGCCGACGACAAGGCCACGCCTGCCGCTGGAATCGCTGCGGAACTGCTGAGCCTCCGCGCCCGCATCACCGAGGTGGAGGGCATCTGCGCGAAGTGGGCTGACGCGCACGACAGATCCAAGGCCAGCCACCGCAGCCGGGTGAGCCAGCTTATGGGCCGCATTGCCGAGCTGGAGCAGCAAGCGCGTGACGAAGGTGCTTCCGTCGGTCGGCTGACCGATGCCCTGCGCACCGCCTGTACCGCAGGAGCCGACGCCAAGGCCTATGCCGCCGAGCTGGAGCAGCAGGCCGGCCAATCACTCGGGCACGTGATCGTGACGGAGGTCGAAGGGCGCGAGCCGTACATCCACGGCGACCACCGGCAGGTGATGACCGCAGCTGACGCGATCCGGTCCGTGGGCCGGTCCGATCTGCCGCGCGGCATGACCTTGAAGCTGTGCGAGCTGCGGGAGGTGAGCGACCGTGGCTAGGACCGCATGGAATTTCGGTACAGCACCACGGGACGTCAGCACGTTCGGATTCGTTGTCGCCGAGAACATTCGCGAATGCACTTGCGACTTCGGCTACTCGGAGTTCGGCCACGAGTGGGGCTGCGGGTACGACCCGATCGGCGACCTGGGCGAGAACTTCGATGCCGCGATCATGTGGGACTTCAGCTTCGTCGGCTCGCTGGCGGAGGTGACCACTCATGGCTAGCTACGAGCACCGGGAGGTGCAGCGAACCCGGTATGAGTGGCGTGTCCCTGGTGCCACCTACGGCGGTTGGGGTGCGGCGATCGCCGAAGTGCACAAGGCCATAGCGGCAGCCGAAACCCGGTACCGCGATGTGATGGGCAAGGACCCGACTCATGATGACTGGCTTCGTGTTTGGGCTGAGGACGACGACATCGTGCTCTGGTTCGAGTACCAGGAGAGTGACCGATGACCGGCCGCATCGTGGGCTATGCCGTCGCCCAGTACCAGGGCTCACTGTTCCCGCCCAACATCGACGACGTTCACCTGACCCGCGAAGGCGCAGAAGCAGACGTGGTCGCACTGAGCTTTGCGCAGGAGTGTGTCGACTATCGGATCTACGAGGTGCGGGAGGTGCCCGATGCCCGCTGAAGCAGCCTGCCGCTACTGCTGCCCGCATCTGAACGTCTGGCGCGGTCATTGCGTCTCGTGTGGTGCGACATGGGACCAGATCACCGAGCGGCAGGCGGAGGTACCGCGCGATGCCTGACCGCTTCGGAGAGCCCGAGACGCGGAAGAAGTGCCGCAACCCGAACTGTCGGCCGCCCGGGTGGCTCGGCACCGATGACGAGGGCCGGCCGATCCCGTGCATGGAGTGCAAGGACCACCTCCTGCACCGGCGGGACGTCAACGATTTCGCCGAGCGCACACCCAGCGCTCGAGCCCAGCAAGCAATCAACGCAGCCGAAAGCGAGAACCGATGACCACCTACCGCCGATTCATCGAGACCAACGACCACGAGGGTGAAACCTGGAACTTCTGGTTGCAGGTCGACGGCAACATGACCGCCCTCGCCATCCTCGGCGACCAGCTCGACAAGCTGAAAGCGCTGATGGACTGGCCCTTCGACCTCACCAGCGAGCAGCTGGACGAACCCGAAGTCGATCTGCTGATCCGCTTCGGCGAGTCGGGATACATGAACCAGCACAACAAGATCAACGGGTCACTCAGGCTCCCGGCCATCCTCGCCTGCGGCAACTTCACGGGCGTGACGTACGGGGACCTCACCGACGAGGTGACGGATCTGCTGTACAAGGGCGGCATCGAGAAGCTGTTCACCGGCGGTGCCGAATGAGCCAGCGCCCCATGACCTCACAGCCGCCGGCGGTCTGGATTCAGAAGATCCAGGCGTTCAACGAGCGGGTGTACGAGCTGACAGGCTCGCATTTGCCGCTCCACCCACTGCCGCCACGTCTGCCGTCTGCACCGTTGTCAGTCCCGCCGGTGGAAACGGTGTCGAAACCCAAACGGCTTGTCGCAGCGGCTATCTCCCTGCTCCGGAAGGTACGGTCATGACCGAGACGAAACACGATTGGCCGTTGTACGCCAACGAACCCGAGCGGCTGATCCTGCGCGGCAATCTCGCGACAGAGGTGATCGGCGGAGGCAACGACTTCGCCTCCACCGATCCCAAATCTTGGTATCACGAGGACGCGGCACCGTTCTTGGCGGACTTCGAGGTCCTCGACCCTCCACATGGCTGCAACGGGGCTTTCCTCGCGGACACCAACTTCTACCAGGGCATCAACGCGATGCGGGTGGTCCGCCGTAAGGCTGATGATCGCCTGTTCGGGTACGCCTACTGGGATACCGCCGGAAACGACGGTTGGGAATCCGATCCCGATTCCAACGGCGACAGATATCCGGGCACCGAGCTTCCCGAACCCGACACTCACGCACCAGGTTTCGACTGGGACACCGACTGGCCACCGAGCACGTACGTGTTCCTCCCAGTCGAGCCGTACACGATCACCGGCTACCAGTTCCCCGTGGGCGGAGGCAGCAAATGAGCCCCGAACAGGTCGTCACCGTCACCCGTTACGAGGTGTCATGCCTGCCCGAAGAACACCGCGACCGGCGGCATTTCACCGTGCGTGTCCAGCACACCGGGTACGGCGCGTGGGTAGTCGGCCGCGATGACGAGTGGTACGGGCCGCAGTTCGATCCGCGGGAACGGCCTGTCGAGATGGATCTCGTGACCGCCCTCAAGGTCGCGAACGTGGTCGCTCCGCTGATGGTTGTCAACGGACGCACCGTGGCTGATGTGCTGGCGCACGAGGGTGGGCAATGAACGCCGTAGCGACGCACGTCGTCGTCAAGACCGACGCCGGCCCAGATGTCGACTCCGAGTACATGATCGAGTGCTTGACCGAAGGCGGTTGCGGCGGCTGGCACGAGTGCAGCGAACCGCACAAGGTCGACGGCCAAGAGGTCACCCCGGACGACTGCGAACCTGGCCTCCCCTGGGAAGGTGTGCAGGAGTGGGAGTTCCATGGCGTCCTACACACCTGGCAGGGATGGAACGGCTGGACGATCCCGTACGTCGGATGCATCATCGCTGTCTGCGACTGGGAGCCGCCCGAGGAAGTCGAGAAACTGTCGGCCGGGCGGTATCCCGTGGTCGAGAAGTGGGGCGACACGGACGTATATCTGAGTCTGGCCGTCGAATCGCCGCTGGCGTGCGGGGGTGGACAGTGAAAGCCGATGCGCTCGCGTTCGAGGCCCCCGATGTAGCGCAAGAAATCCTTAACTTTCGCCGCGATAATATCGCCGCCGAAATTAAGGCTACTGCCGATAACTGCAGTTCAAACTATGTTTCTGATACTTCCATGCTGGCGCGCGGGGGTGGGCAGTGAGCACCGATGAGTTCAGGTCTTCAACTGACCCGTGTGAGCACTGCGGCTGCAGTCCTTGGGACACAAGACTGGCCGAGCGCTACGAGCGGACGTCCGAACGGTTGCAACGTGCCTATGAGCACCAGGCCGCCGTTCATGGCGTGGCGGCTGCGCAATGGCACTTGAAAGAGCTGGAGAACGCGGACGCGCACAGTGGGTTTCAGCGCAAAGTTGCCGAGCAACGGCGGACGATCCGACGCCTGGAGTCCAAGCTTCGCAAGCTCGGTGTGCCGCCATATGCCAAGGACGTCGAGCAGGTGACCGAATGAGCTACACGACTGACTTGATGCTGTGCTGCGACTACTCCGGCGACAAAGGGATTGAACCGTTCCTGAAGGCCATTGCCGGAGTGGAGCGGTTCGGCGACACGCTCCGCAAGCTCGACATGCACCCCCTCGCAGGCGGCACACGGCTCTACACCGGAGCCGTGTATGCGTTGGGCACCAACTACTTCCCGACCCAGGATCTGCAAGAGCTCATCGACGGCGTGAAGTGGTCGGCGCCCGGCAACGTCGTGCTGGTGGTGTGCTCCCAGGACTGGACCGAGACCCGCATAATCCGCCCGGCGTACGAGATCGAGATTGGCGGTCGCTGGGACTGCGAAAGCCGCGCTGTGCAGGTCGCGCCCAAACCGGAGGTGACCGGATGACCCCCGAAGCGATCCGTGCCAAAGCGATTGAGCGGCTGGCCAAAGCACTGCACTGGCAAAACGAGTACGCCTGCTTGCCGGACGATCCGTCGGCCGACCATTGGGAGCTCGCCGACGAAGACACCCGGACCGGCTGCCGTGTGGCGGTCACCTTCTATGTCGACGCCCTCGGTGACATGTTCCCCATCGAGACTCAGTGGCGCGTGGACCACGACGAGCCGGACGAGTGGGGTGTCAGCGTGTTCAACGCGAACAGCCGCGAGGACGCCAGGCACTTCGCTTCCATGTCGGCTGGCACTGTGCAGGTTCGTTACCTGTCCGACTGGACGGAGGCGACCGGGTGAACCCCACCGAAACCCGTGCCGAGTACGCCGAATTCAGTAACGCCGTGGCCGGCGCTTTGATCGAATACGCCGAAGCGGAAGGGCATCGCAGCCCGGTGTTCTCTGCCCGCTACCGCACGGCCGCCCGTGCGTGGCTCGCACTGCACCCGGACAGTCAATTCGGTGCCGAGTTCGGGCCATGGCCGGATCCGTCGACTGACAGCGGTAAGACCGCCCGAGGCGGGTGTGAATTGATGACGTGTGCCTTGACCCGGCAGTTGCGCCGCATCCTGGAACTCACGCACATGAAGGCCAGGTCGGCAGCGGAGGACTTGATCGACGCTGGGTGGACGCTTCCCGCCGGACACCCGGCGGGGTACGTCGTCGGCTACGTCGCGCAGCTGCCGGACGACACCGTTGGCCCGCAGCTGTGCACCTTCTCCGACGACGTTCTGCCGACCACCGAAGCCGGGCGTGCGGAATTCGCGAACGCACTCGCATGGCGGCCGGGTTGGCACCTGTACGCACTCGTGGATGTCACGGAAGAGATGACCGAATGAACCTGTTTCATCGCCACGACTGGGGTATGTGGGAACGCATCCAGGTCGAATACACAGACCATTTCGGGGACCGCGGTGGTACCGACACCAAGCAGGCACGCCGTTGCGGCACCTGCGGCAAATACCAGCTGCGCAGGATCCGCGGATGATGCCTCGCGACAACGGGCGCATGACCGCCGCTAGCGAGCAGCAACCGGCCGACCTCTTGTTACCCCGCACTGCGGCAAGGAGATTCGTATGTCCACCGACGAAACATATCTGACCAGAGAACAGGTCGCGGCGCGACTGAAGATCACCACGAAAACACTCGCGAATTGGGCTTGGGACGGAAAAGGGCCACCGTTCATGCGGCTCGGTCTGGTCGGCGCTCCGGTCCGTTATCCGTGTGAAAGCTATTTCGAGTGGGAGCGATCGCAGACCGAACTGTTTCTACCGACATAAACACGGCCTCCTGAATGCCTTTCAGGGCTGGGGCCGAGCGAAGGAAGTGCGATGGGTAGCGACCGGTTGATAGCGGGTGGTCGCCCGAAGAAGAAGTCGTTGGAGCCGGTCAAAGGTTCGGACGGGATGTGGCGTCTGGACCGGGTCCGTCACCGGACCTACAGCGGCATGTACACGCGCACCAGCGCGAGTGCCCGCACACGCAAAGGGTGTGCGGAGCAGTGGGAGATAAAGTTCGAGAAGAATCGGCACAAGGGATCGGTGCGCACTGCCCGCAGCGACACCGCCGCGGTACGGTTCACCGCCGACGACAAAATGAGCGCCGCTTTCACACACTTCCTCGCCACGTGCGAGAAGAAGGTGAAGCAAGGGCTCATCAAACAGCGCACCGTCGACGGATACAGACGATTCATCTTCCCGTGCACCGGAAACAAATCCTCCAAGAACTCCATCAAACTCGATACCGAGCTGGGTGGTTTGACCGTGGGCGAGGTCGGGGATCCGGCCTTCCTCAGTGACTACCTGGAAGGTATTCACGACGTAGCGAAAGGCACTGCGAGTGTTCACTACGCGCTGCTGAAGCAAATATTCGGGATGCTGACGTTGAACGGCCCCTTCAAATACGACCCGATGGCACCGGTGTCCAACCCCTACCGCTCCGGTGGCGGGCAGCGGGCGTTGAAACGCGCCGAACGCGACGCGTTGTTCGAGTTGTTCCTGGCCCGTATGCCCCAGAACCCGTACTGCCGCATCCTGTTCCTGCTGCTGCTGGGCACCGGGATGCGGATCGGGGAGGTGCTGGGGTTGCGGTGGGTCGACGTGGACTTGAAGGACGGCCCGCAGTGCGCGGTGATCTACATCTGCGGGACCGTGGTGCCGGGGCCGGCCGGGGGTAAGGGGTACCGGCAGGACAAACGCAAGAACGACGGCACCCCCTACTATCTGACCCTCCCGATGTGGCTGACGGTGGAGTTGCGGGAATGGCGTGCCAAGGCCGGCGATGTCGACGAGCAGAGAGCTGTGTTGTCGACCAAGCGGGGCACGTTCCGGTCGGTGTCAGGTCTCGAGGGAGTGCTGCGGCAGATCGTCGGGGGTACGGCGATGGATTGGGTGCACTTCGGCAACTTCCGGGATACCGCCGCGACTCACGTCAAAGGCAAGACACGCAGCGGCGCCAGGGCAAGCGCCCAACTGGGTCATGCGGAAGGCTCCACGGTGGCCAGCACCTACTATATTGACAAGGAGGGATACGAGCACCCGGCGGTGGACAACGCGGCCGCGATGGAATCGCTCAAGCCCTCAAAGTTGGAGCGAGACTGGAATTCCGGTGCTGTCTAAGCCGACTGCAGGGCGCCGACCTCGATCGATTCAAAATTCGGATACTTCCAGCCGAAGAAGATGATCGGGTTCACGTTCACAATGCGGCGCAGTCGCGGGGCCAGCTGCGCGCGGCGGCGCTCATCGGTCATGCCGAACACGACCTGCATGATGACATCGAGTGTCAGCTCGTTCATACGGTCGAGCGTGTGCACGGTCGACCCGCCGCCCCAACGGTCCAGATGAGTTTTCGCGATCGCCTCGACCAGCGTCCGGTACCCGCGCAGCGAGGATCCGGCGAAGGCGGGCATGAGCAGTCGCCGGGCGCGCGCATGCTCACCTTCATCGGTGAGCAGCACCGAGTGCTCGCCCATAATGTGCACCAGCAGCCGATTGCCCTCTCCCGCATGCAGATCGGCCGGGTCGCCGGCGAAGATCTCCCGAATATGCTCGGGCCGCGAGAACACCACCAGATTCTCCGCATACGGCGCGACCAGATGCAGCGTGAACACATCGCCGTAGCGCCGCGCCGCCCGCCCGAGCAGCATGCCGCGCCATTTCGCGTACAGCAGCGTCTGGACGATGACCGGCAATCGAGGGCCTGGTGGAAATGCGGTAGTCACGACGGCGATCCCTTCGCGCGAGCCGCATCGATGCGGCGAGCCTCCCCACAGCGTAGAACGCCCGCTCCTGAGCTGTCGGAGTGCCGGAAGAGTCGGCAGGCAGGCGTCCAGAAGCATTGGGAATGAATGTCACTGTGACGCAAGGCGCTTCGGTGGGAGATGGGCGGCGATCTAGGACATCTACTGGCCTAGTTGGCTCCTATCGTCGAGTCATGACCACTTTCGAGCCCTTCCGCATCGATGTTCCGGCCGCCGCGATCGATGATTTGAACGCGCGTCTTGCTGCTACGCGCTGGCCTGCGGAACTGCCCGGAGTCGGCTGGAGCTACGGCATTCCGACGAGTTATGTGCGGGAGCTGGCCGAGTACTGGGGTAGCGAATACGACTGGCGGGTCCACGAAGCGGCGTGGAATCGGCATCCGCAGTTCGTCACCGATATCGACGGGCAGCGGATGCACTTCTTGCATATCCGCTCGCCTGAGCCGGAGGCGATGCCGCTCGTTCTGGTGCACGGGTGGCCGTTTCAGGATTT
This sequence comes from Nocardia sp. NBC_01327, assembly GCF_035958815.1. Classification (NCBI taxonomy): domain Bacteria; kingdom Bacillati; phylum Actinomycetota; class Actinomycetes; order Mycobacteriales; family Nocardiaceae; genus Nocardia; species Nocardia sp. NBC_01327. The sequence goes on from NZ_CP108383.1 coordinate 5,254,924, forward strand.
CACCGAGATGATCGGCCCGCTGACGGATCCCCGGGCGCACGGGGGAGTGCCGGAAGATGCCTTCCACCTGGTGATTCCGACTCTGCCCGGGTTCGGCTTCTCGGGGCCGACCCATCGGCCCGGAGAAGCCGCGACCGAGCGCAGTGCCGAGCTGATCGTGAAACTCATGGCCGGTCTGGGCTATGACCGCTACGGCGCACAAGGGGGAGATGCCGGGTCCTTCGTCGTTCCGCAGCTGGGCCGGATCGATGCCGGGCATGTGGCCGGTGTGCATCTCAATGACCCGATCACCATCCCGGCCTGGGGTGATGACGGATCCGGCTACAGCGCAAGCGATCAGGAGAAGCTCGCGTCCATGGCGGATTGGAGCAGTAAGGAGACCTCCGGTTATGCGGGCATGCACGCCACGCGACCGCAGACTCTCGCTCCGGCGATCGCCGATTCTCCGGCGGGGTTGCTCGCCTGGGTCCTGGACGTGGTCCAGACCTTCAGCGATCCGTCCAAGGCCACGCCCGATGCGGCGATCGACCGCGACATGCTGCTGACGAATATCTCGGTTCTGTGGTTCACCAACACCATCGGATCGTCCATGTACCTCTACAAGGAATCACAGCAGTGGGGCGCGGAAGCCTCGAACTCCGGGGTGCCGACCGGCGTCGCGGTCTTCCCGGGCAACAACACCATTCGTGGTCTCGCGGAGAAGCGGAACACCGTCGTGCACTGGTCCGAATTCGATCGCGGGGGACACTTCGCCGCCATGGAGACCCCGGATCTGCTGACGACCGACCTCCGCGACTTCTTCCGCAAACTCCGCTGATCCGTCTGTGGGCGGAGCGTTCGCCGCGCTGCCCACACTTGTACACCCGGATCTGAGAGTCTGGGGCCATGGCTATCGTTCATCGCACCACCATGGTCCCCGGCAAATTGGAGCTGTTGGCGGCGTGGCTGCCGACTCGCGCCTGGTACGCGGGCGGTTCGCAGCCGCAGCTTGCCAAGGCCGGCGGGTTCCGGCTCGACGATCCGGCGGGCGCGGTCGGTATCGAAGTCATGGTCGTGAGCGACAGTTCGGGTGCGCGGCCGGTGACCTATCTGGTCCCGATGACCTACCGCGGCGCACCGCTGCCCGATGCGGCCGACGCTTTGATCGGCACCTCCGAGCACGGTGTGCTCGGCACCCGCTGGCTCTACGACGCCACCCACGATCCGGTCTTCGTCGAGCAGGTTGTGCGCCTGCTGGCCGCCGAAGCCCAGCCGCAAGCCCAGAGCGAGAGTGATACCCCCGACCCCACCGTCACGGTCCGGGCGGCTGAAATCCCGGTCCCGGCAGCGGGATTCGGCGGCAGCGAGGTGCTGGACGCGGCGCGCTGGACCGATATCGCCCCGGCCGGAACCGAGGTGCCGGTACTTCGACTGCATCGAATTCTCGGCGACGAATCGCCCGCCGACCTCTACGCATGGGTCGAAGCACCGTGGACGACCCCGGACGGCGAGATCAGTCGCGGGGTGTTCGTATCGACTCAGGCCGGATAGCCGCGCCGTCGCTGATGTGCAGGACCGCATCCGCGCCGGCGAGGGTCGCCGCGTCGAGTGGGAAATAGCCCTGCTGCGGGGTGGTGTCGGTCCGGCTCCGGGCGGCGGCGACCGCACTGCTCGCGATCAGGCCCCAGGTGCTGATGCGGTTGTCCAGAAAGGCTTCGGAGGTATCGGGTTCCGGCTCTCCGAGCCCGAAGAGATCGCTTCGCCCCAGGCTGCCCGCTATGAATGAGTACTGCTCGCCCAGGAGTGATGCCGCGATCGAGCCTGCACCGGTCCAGGTGATCTCGCTGTCCGCCCTGCTGAAGTGGCTCGGATTCCGCTGCAGGTGCGTATTGTTCGCGAAGACCAGCGTCGGACCGCGCCCGGATTCGATCCGCCGGATGGCGAGCAGGTTCTGCGCCATGATCACATCACGTGCGCCGAGTAGCAGGGATATCCTCTTACTCTGCTCGTGACGCTGCGCTGCGACCCTGTGATAGCGCAGCAACCCGACACCGGCGCTGAGATACGTTTCCGCCCTGTGCCATTCGGCCAGGGAGGTTGCCGCGATTCGCTGCGGTGCGCACTCGTACAGTGCGTCGACCAGGTCGTCGGCCATCGATCGCAGCCGCCCGGCGGCTTCCGATTCGCCCATCGACAGCTCCGGATCGAGGATCGCCTCCTGGCGGCCCCAGCGCTCATCATCGCCCGCGGCGCTCGCGATATCGATATCGAGTCCCACGTAGTCGCGGGTGTATTCGAGGTAGCGGCGTGGACTGGGCGCGCTCGTGTTCTCCGTCTGGGCATCGATGCCGTAGAAGGTCAAATGTGCTGCAGGAGTGTGATTCCGGTTGTATTCGCGCATCCAGGCAATCAGTTGCCTGTTCGTATCGAGTGCGCCGAAGTCGTGCGAAAACCCTTCGCGCATCACGGTATCGAAATCGCCGATGCCGTTCTGGATGAAGTCGTTCACGGCCAGGGCCGCCACCCGGTCGGTCTCCAGGCCGATGGATCGAAACCCGAGCTCGACCAGCTGAACGAACAGTTCATTGCGGACCCAGCCGAAGGCCGGCACCTGATGGGTCGGTTCCCCGAGCGCCAACAGCTCGGATGATGTGGTGACGAAGTCTTGAATATGCTGACTCATGAGCCTCAATCGTATCGTTGAAAGAACGTTTGAGACTTTGGTCCGCTGACTCATGAATTCGAGCGGTAAAGTCTCAAATCGATGATGATCCTGCGACCAGCCGACCTCGCCCGAGAGCACGGCATCTCCACCCAGGCCGTCCGCAACTACGAGCAGGACGGCTGCCTTCCGCCTGCCTCCCGGACCCCCACCGGCTACCGGATCTACACCGAGGCGCATGCCGCAGCCCTGCGCACCTATCTCGCGCTCATTCCGGCCTACGGCCACTCCGCCGCTGGTCAGATCATGACCGCACTCCACGGCAACAGACTGGACGCCGCCCTCACGGCGATCGACCACGGCCACACTCAGTTGCTCCGAGACCGGGAAACCCTCGCCACAGTCCGGAGCGCCATCGATCATCTGACGACGGAATCCACCCCTGGCCGCCCGACCGCCGACGGTGTCCGAACCATCGGCGAACTCGCCCACCGTCTCCGCGTGACTCCGGCGACAGTGCGAAAGTGGGAGAGCGTCGGAATCCTCACCCCTGCACGAGATCCCGCCACCGGCTACCGCGTCTTCCACGCCGCCGACCTCCGCGACGCCGAACTCACCCACCTCCTCCGGCGCGGCGGCTACCCCCTGGACCACATATCCACCGTGGTCCACCAGATCCGCACCGCGGGCGGCACAGACGCCCTCGCCGCCTCGATGATCGGCTGGCAGGAAAGGCTCACAGCCCGCGGCCTTGCCATGCTGACCGCATCCAGCCACCTCAGCAACTACCTGCCCCTACTCGGTTCCGCTGAGCCGCAGTAAGACCGTGAGGCAACGCCCCGCCCCGCGATTGGCAAGATGATCGTCGTGGAGCATTCGACACCCGAACCCGATCGCCGTACCGCGCCCCGCCTGCTGGATGTGCTCGCCGAACTGGAACGCCGGGAACCGATCTTTCACCGCCCGGAGCTCGGCACCACTCGGGAGGATTTCGAGCGGTCGACGGCGCCGGATTTCTGGGAGACCGGCGCCTCGGGCCGGCGCTACAGCAGGGAATTCGTCTGGGCCACTCTGGAACAGCGGCAACTCGCCACAGTGCAGGATCAGGGCGAGAGCGACTCGTGGAAAACCAGCGACTTCCAGGTGCGCGAGATCGCCCCGGACACCTATCTGCTCACCTACACGCTCGACCACGCGGATCGACTGACCCGGCGGCTCACCGTCTGGCAACGCACAGCCGATGGTTGGACGATTCTCTACCACCAGGGAACGGTCGTCGCCGACTGACCGCGGCCGACATCTCCGGATAGCGGTGGTGCAGGCAGATATTCGGGCGCTCGGCGTGGCCGGGCGGAACGGTATTGTCGGACCGATGGAGTGGAGTTTTCAGTCGGCTGAAGAGCTTTCGGCGGCATTGCGGGCGGGTGAGGTTTCCTCGGTGGAATTGACCGAGGAGGCCATCGCTCGTATCGAGCGGGACGACAAGGCGATCAATGCGGTGTGTGTGCCGGATTTCGATCGGGCACGGGATGCCGCGCGCGCGGCCGATGAGGCGCGCGGGCGGGGGGAGGACGGGCCGCTGCTGGGGATTCCGGTGACGGTCAAAGAGTCCTATAACGTCGCGGGGCTGCCGACCACCTGGGGTGTGCCGGAGCAGCGGGACTTCGTACCGGAGCAGGACGCGGTACAGATTTCGCGGTTGAAGGCCGCGGGCGCGGTGGTGCTCGGGAAGACCAATGTGCCGATCATGCTGGGGGATCTGCAGAGCTACAACGAGATCTACGGGACCACCAATAATCCGTGGGACCTCGAGCGGACCCCGGGTGGATCCTCCGGCGGATCCGCGGCGGCGCTGGCGTCGGGATTCGGGGCGCTGTCCATCGGGTCCGATATCGGCGGGTCGCTGCGCACGCCCGCACATTTCTGCGGCGTGTACGCGCACAAGCCGACCTACGGCCTGGTGCCGACGCGCGGTCACATCCCGCCGCCCGCACCGGCACTGCCCTCCGACCGTGACCTGTCCGTCGTCGGCCCGATGGCACGGACCGCCCGTGACCTCGCCCTGCTGCTGGACGTGATGGCCGGACCGGATCCGCTGACGCTCGGTGTCGGATACGACTTGGCACTGCGGCCCTCGCGCCACGAGCGCCTCGCGGATTTCCGTGTCCTGGTGCTGGAGGAGCATCCGATCATTCCGACCGGGTCCGCAGTGCGGGCGGGCGTGAACCGGGTCGCCGACGCACTCGTCGCCGCGGGCGCGCGCGTCGAACGGCACAGTCCGCTACTGCCCGACCTGACCGATGCCGCAACGCTTTACACCGAGTTGCTGCTGGCGACGCTCGCCGCCGGTTTTCCCGAGGACAGGTACGAACTGATGCGGACCTTCGCGGCCGCGGTGGCCCCGGACGACCGGAGCCTCGACGCCGCACGGTTGCGGGGCGCTGCGTCCAGCTATCGGGATTGGACCGCCGCCAACGATCGCCGCGAGGCTCATCGCCAAAGCTGGCGGCAGCTGTTCGCCGAATTCGACGTTGTGGTCACTCCGATCACCCCGACTCCCGCGTTCCCGCATGACCACAACCCCAATTTCGTGGAGCGCCGGCTCGATATCGACGGCGTGGCACACCCGTTCGGCGATCAGCTCGTCTGGGCGGGCCTGGCGACAATGCCCGGCCTTCCCGCCACCGCCATACCCGCGGGCCGGTCACCCGAGGGCCTGCCGGTGGGCGTGCAGCTCATCGGTCCGATGCTCGAGGACCGTACTCCGCTGCGGCTGGCCGAACTGCTCGAGCAGGAGATCGGCGGCTTCGTGGCGCCGGAGTAGTCGGCTGATTACGGGGTCAGTCCGAGGATGTCCGCCGTTCGAGCCAGATAGGCGTCGACGGAATGCTGATCGGTATCGATGGCGGGCATCATCTTCCGGATCGCCGGCTCCCATGAGAGTCGCTGATCCGAGAAGCACCGATGCAGCAGATCGATCATGATGGCCGGGGCGGTCGAGGCACCGGGGGAGGCGCCCAGCAGGCCCGCGATCGTTCCGTCCGCACCGGTCACCAATTCGGTGCCGAAGGTCAGTAATCCGATCTTGCCGGGATCCGGTTTGACCAGCTGCGCGCGCTGACCGGCCTGCACCGGATACCAATCGGCACGGTCGGCGGCGGGGTAGAACCGTTGCAGCTGTGCGAATTTCCTGTGCCGCGTGGACAGCAACTGCCCGATCAGGTAACCGACAAGTGCCAGGTTCTGCACTCCGACCGCGAGCAGTACGCCGATATTGCGCAACCTCAGGGTCGTGAACAGATCGATGAGCCGACCATGTTTGAGCAACCGTGTACTGAATGTCGCGTAGGGACCGAACAACAGCGATTCGCGACCATCGACCACCCGTTTGTCGAGATGCGGCACGGACATGGGCGGTGCGCCGATTGCGGCTTGGCTGTAGACCTTCGCATTGTGCTGCTCGACGATTCCGGGATTGTCGGTGCGCAGGAACTGGGCGCCGAAGGGGAATACTGCATAACCCTCGACCTCGGGAATATGTGCCTTCTGCAGCAGCTTGAGGGCGTATCCACCCGCTCCGACAAACACGAACCGCGCACGGACAGTGAAGCGCCGCTTGGTATTCCGATCCCGTCCGCGGACCGTCCAGAGCCCGTTGGAGTCTCGATGCAATGCGGTCACTTCGTGCCGAGTCCGTACCCGCGCACCCGCAGCGGTCATGGATTCCACCAGTGCCCACGTCAAAGCACCGAAGTCGACATCGGTACCGCCCTCGTATCGGGTGGCGGCCACCGGTTCCGCGCGGTCGCGCCCGGCCATCAGCAGCGGCGCCCACTCCGCGATGACCTCGGGATCCTGGCTGTACCGCATTGCCGAGAACAATGGCAGCGACCGCAGTGTCTCGAATCGCGTTCGCAGATAGGCGACATCGCGTGCGCCGAACACCACATCCATATGCGGTGTGGAATTGAGGAACGCGGCCGGATTCGCAATGTCGCCGTCGGAGACCAGCGCGGCCCAGAACTGCCGGGACAGTTGGAACGCCTGACCGATCTGCTCGGCCTTCGCGGAGTCGCCGGGATCGGGCATGTAGTTCAGTTCGCACAACCCCGAATGCCCGGTCCCCGCGTTGTTCCACGCATTCGAGCTCTCGGCCGCGACCTCGCCGAGGCGTTCGAACATGACCGTCGACCATTCCGGCTGCAGTTTGGCCAGCAGTGCCCCCAGCGTTGCCGACATGATGCCGCCTCCGATGAGGACCACATCGAATTCCTCTGCCGCGGCGGTAGATTCCGCCGCCTCGCGCATGCCTTCCATACGACTGCCTCCTGGTCTGTGGTCCTGAGGACATCGTCATGCCGAGCCGTCTCATCCGTCCAATGTCGATTTCGGGCGCTTATCATCCGAATATGGATGGATATGTGTCGGCCGAGGTCGAGGCGCTCGTGCCGCTGCTCGCCGCCTTCGATGCGGCCGCAGGTGAGGGTCACATCACACGCGCCGCACAGGTTCTGGGCATTCCGCAATCGTCGCTGAGCCGCCGTTTGAAAAGCGTCGAGAAGACGCTGGGCGTGCAGTTGTTCCAGCCGGTGGGCCGCGGTGTCACGCTCACCCCGGCTGGTCGAGAGTTGTTCGAGCGCACTCGGAATCTGGTGAGCGCACTCGACGACGCAGTCAGCGTGGTGCGCAGCAATGCCGATCCGGAGAGCGGTCTCGTGCGCTTCGGTTTCCCGCTCACGCTGGGCCCGGTCAGCATGCCGTCGCTGCTGGCCGACTTCCACAGCAGTGCGCCGCGAATCCGCTTGCACCTGGTGCAAGCTCACGGAGAAGCGCTGGCCGCCCAGGTCAGGGAGGGGCGGCTGGACCTCGCGGTCATGATCCCCGCGCCGGCCGATCTACCGGCAACGGTGCTGGGCCACCAGCGCATTCACCTCTACGTCGCCCGTACGCACCGCCTTGCCGATCGGGATGCGGTCGATCTCGGCGAGCTGGCCGGTGAATCGTTCATCGCCAACCCGCCGACCTACCATCTGCGCCATCTCCTCGACTCCTGGTGCGCCGAGGCCGGATTCGTTCCGCGCGTACCGTTCGAGATCACCGAATTCGAAACCCTGCGCGCCTTCGTCGCGCACGGCCTCGGCATCGCCCTGCTATCCGAACCCGAAATCCCGCACCCCGATCTGCATCGCATAGCACTGGCCGGTCCGCGCGACCGCAGCATCGGCCTCGTCGCCGGAAACCACCGGCCGACCCCCGCCGTCGCGCGCCTGCACGACTACCTCGCGACGCACGCCATGGCACACATCGGCAGTGCTGCTCCGTGAACATGCGGCGATTCAGCTGACTCGCCCGGCATGCCGTGCAGACATGCGAGATCCGCAGTCCTCCAGTCATCTGGACTAATCGGTCATATCATCGATACATGCCCACCAACCGGATCGAGGGGCGTACCGCGGTGTTTGCCGACTGGGCTTGGCAGGCACTGCTGGTCGTGGGCGCGTGTTCGGTGCTGGTCGGAGTCACGCTGGCGGTCTGGCCGAACAAATCCGTGACGGTCGAGGGCATCCTGTGCGGACTGGTCCTGCTGGCCACCGGCGGCGCACAGTTCATCGTGGCATTCGGTGCAAATATCGCGACCCCCCTGAAGGTGCTGGAGTTCTTCGGCGGGCTGACGGCCCTCCTGTTCGCCCTGTGGTGCATCAACAGCGGCCAGTGGGTCCTGTTGCTGGCCTTGTGGATCGGCATGGGCTGGATGATCCGCGGAATCGTGCAGGCACTGGTCGCGGCCTGGTCGGACGAGTACGAGGGTTCGGGCTGGCAGGAGATCTTCGGGCTGTGCACGACGGTGGTGGGCGCCGTGGTCGCCGTCGGCCCCTTCCAATCGACCGTCTCACTCTCGGTAGCCGTCGGTTTGTTCACAATCGCCCTCGGCATTACCGAGATGTCCACCGCCGCGCGGTGGGAGCGCACCGGCATGGCTCAGACCGCCTGACGACGCTCGCCCGACACCTCCGAATTTCCCCAATTGCCCAATATTTGCCGGTACGGTTCGGCTATTCGTGTGCTCGAGAAGATCGTGCGACGGAAGCGCCGCCCGATCACGGTGAGAGGCAGGGCGGATGGTGCGTAAGGACGGCACTGTGCTGGACGGGGAGTTGACCGAGGCGCTGATCAAGGCGAGACGGTTTTTCACCCGGGCGGACGTGTCACCGGATCTGCGCAGCGAATACCTCACCGGCGGGCGTCAAGCGGATGATTTCTATCGTGATCGCTGGTCCCACGACAAAGTTGTGCGCTCTACGCACGGTGTGAACTGCACCGGCTCGTGCTCGTGGAAGGTGTTCGTCAAGGACGGCATCATCACGTGGGAGACCCAGGCCACCGACTATCCCAGCACCGGTCCCGACCGGCCCGAGTACGAACCTCGCGGCTGTCCGCGCGGTGCGGCCTTCTCCTGGTATACCTATTCGCCGACGCGGGTGCGCTATCCCTACATTCGCGGGGTGTTGCTGGAGATGTACCGGGAAGCCAAGCGGCGCACCGGAGATCCCGTGCTGGCGTGGGAATCGATTGTCTCGGACCCGGAATCCTCGCGCCGGTACAAGAGTCTGCGCGGGCGCGGCGGTCTGGTCCGCGCGAGCTGGGATGAGGCGGTGGAACTCATTGCCGCCGCGCATGTCCACACCATCAAGGCGTACGGACCCGATCGCATTGCCGGGTTCTCGCCGATTCCCGCCATGTCGATGGCATCCTTCGCGGCAGGGTCGCGGTTCATGTCGCTCATCGGCGGCGCGATGCTCTCGTTCTACGACTTCTATGCCGACCTGCCCGTCGCCTCACCGCAGGTATTCGGCGACCAGACCGATGTCCCGGAGTCCGGAGACTGGTGGGACGCAGGCTATCTCATTATGTGGGGCTCGAATGTTCCGGTGACCCGTACCCCGGATGCGCACTGGATGGCCGAGGCGCGCTATCGCGGCCAGAAGGTCATCTCCATCGCCCCGGACTACGCCGACAATGTGAAGTTCGCCGATGAATGGCTGGCCCCGCATCCGGGCACCGACGGCGCCCTGGGTTTCGCCATGGGCCATGTGATCCTGCGCGAGTTCTTCGTCGATCGGCAGGTGCCCTACTTCCAGCAGTACGTGCGCCGCTATACCGATCTGCCGTTCCTGGTGCGGCTGGAGCAGACCGAGAACGGTTTCCGCCCCGGCAAGTTCCTCACCGCCGCAGATCTTCCCGAGTTCGCGAGCGAGGCGAATGCGGAATTCAAGACGGTCCTGCTGGACGGTGACGGAAAACCGCTGGTGCCCAATGGTTCCCTAGGATTCCGCTACGGCGACGAGGGTCTCGGGAAATGGAATCTGCAACTGGAAGACGTGCAGCCGATGCTGTCCATGGACGGGCCGGACGCGGTGCAGGTGACACTGCCCAGGTTCGACACCGGCGCCGGTTCGGCCGCCGATCTGGTGCGCGGTGTGCCCACCCGGACCGTCGGCGGGCATCTGGTCACCACGGTGCTGGATCTGATGCTGGCGCAGTACGGGGTGCATCGCCCCGGAATGCCGGGGGAGTGGCCGACCGGATACGAGGATGCGACCCAGCCGGGCACACCCGCCTGGCAGGAGACCATCACCGGTGTTCCGGCCGAGGTGGCCGCGCGCATCGGCCGCGAATTCGCCGCCAATGCCGAGGAGTCGAACGGCCGGTCCATGATCATTCTCGGTGCGGGCACCAATCATTGGTTCCACTCCGACACCATCTACCGGACCTTCCTGGCGCTGACGACCCTCACCGGCTGCCAGGGCGTGAACGGCGGCGGCTGGGCGCACTACGTCGGCCAGGAGAAGTGCCGGCCGGTCACCGGCTGGGCGCAGGTCGCCAATGCGCTGGACTGGACGCGCCCGCCGCGGCAGATGATTCAGACGGCCTACTGGTATCTGCACACCGATCAGTTCCGGTACGACCCGTTCAGCGCGGATACGCTCACCAGCACCAATGGCGCCGGGCGATTCACCGGCCGCTCCACCGCCGATCTCATCGCGCAGACCGCGCGCATGGGCTGGATGCCATCCTTCCCGACCTTCGATCGCAATCCGCTGGACCTGGTGGACGAGGCCGAGGCGTCCGGGGTAGCGCCCGCGGATCATATTGTGTCGCAACTCAAATCGGGGCAGCTGCGGTTCGCCTGCGAGGATCCCGACGAGCCGCGCAACTTCCCGCGGCTGCTGACCATTTGGCGGTCGAACCTCTTGGGTTCCTCGGCCAAGGGCAATGAGTACTTCCTCAAACATCTCCTGGGCGCGGACTCCTCATTGCGCGCGGAGGAGGCGCCACCGGAGGCCCGGCCCAAGGACATCGTCTGGCACGAGGAAGCCCCCACCGGGAAGCTGGATCTGCTTCTGACACTGGACTTTCGGATGACGAGCACCACCATTTTCTCCGATGTCGTGCTGCCCGCCGCCACCTGGTACGAGAAGCACGATCTGTCCTCCACCGATATGCACCCGTTTGTGCATTCCTTCAGCCCGGCCATCGCGCCGCCGTGGCAGACCCGCACCGACTGGGACGCGTTCATGACCATCGGCGCGGAGTTCAGCAAGCTGGCGCGCGGGCATCTTGGCGTGCGCAAGGATCTGGTCGCGACTCCGCTACTGCACGACACCCCGGATGAGATGGCCAACCCGCACGGTGTGGTCCGGGACTGGAAAACCGGTGAGTGCGAACCGATTCCGGGCGTCACCATGCCGCGTCTGACGGTGGTCGAGCGTGACTACACGGCCGTGCACGCCAAGATGAGCGCCCTCGGGCCGCTGCTCGACAAGCTCGGCGCCACGACCAAGGGCATCACCTATGAGGTGGAGCGCGAGATCGAATATCTGGGCCGGAAGAACGGCACGGTGCGTGGCGGCCCGGCCGACGGGCGGCCCTCGCTGGTCCGCGATATCGATGCGTGCGAGGCGATTCTTGCGCTGTCGGGAACCACCAACGGGCACTTGGCAACCCAGGGCTTCCGCACTCTGGAGAAACGCACCGGCACCGCGCTGGCGGATCTGTCCGCCGAGCACGAGGGCAAGCAGATCACCTTCGCCGATACCCAGGTCGCGCCGGTTCCGGTCATCACCTCCCCGGAGTGGTCCGGTTCGGAATCCGGTGGCCGCCGCTACTCGCCGTTCACGGTCAATGTGGAGCGAAACAAGCCCTGGCACACTCTCACCGGCCGCCAGCACTTCTATCTCGATCACGACTGGATGGAGGAGGTCGGCGAGCAGTTGCCGGTCTACCGCCCGCCGCTCAATATGACCGCGCTGTTCGCCGAACCACAGCTCGGCGAGCACGGCGCGCAGGGCCTGACGCTGCGCTATCTGACGCCGCATTCGAAGTGGTCCATCCACTCCGAGTATCAGGACAACCTGTTCATGCTCAGCCTCTCCCGAGGCGGCCCCACCATCTGGATGTCGAATCTCGATGCCGCGAAACTCGGTATCGCGGACAACGAATGGATCGAGGCGGTGAACCGCAACGGTGTGGTCGTGGCTCGCGCGGTGGTCTCCTACCGCATGCCCGAGGGCACCGTCTACATGCATCACGCCCAGGACCGCCTCATCGACGTCCCTCTCGCGGAGGCCTCCGGCAAACGCGGCGGCATCCACAATTCGCTCACCCGCCTGCTCATCAAGCCCACCCACCTCATCGGCGGCTACGCCCAACTCTCCTTCGCCTTCAACTATCTCGGCCCGACCGGTAATCAGCGAGACGAGGTGACGGTCATCCGCCGTCGCAGCCAGGAGGTCGAATACCGATGAAACCCATGGCGCAGATGGCGATGGTGATGAACCTCGACAAGTGCATCGGCTGCCACACCTGTTCGGTCACCTGCAAGCAGACGTGGACCAATCGTGCAGGTGTCGAGTACGTCTGGTTCAACAATGTGGAAACCCGTCCGGGACAGGGGTATCCGCGGACCTATGAGGATCAGGCCCGCTGGCGCGGCGGGTGGTCGGTCGATCGCAAGGGCCGGTTGAAACTGCGCGGCGGCGGGCGGATGCGCAAGCTGTTCACCATCTTCGACAATCCGATCCTGCCGGAGCTGTCGGACTACTACGAGCCGTGGACCTACGACTACGAGACGCTCACCACCGCACCGGTGCAGAAGCACACGCCGGTGGCGCGCCCGAAATCGCTGATCACCGGGCAGGACACCAAGATCACCTGGTCGGCCAACTGGGACGACAATCTCGGTGGCGCACCGGAACTGACCCAGGGTGATCCGCTGCTCAAGCAGGTCGGCGACAAGGTGAAGTTCGAATTCGACCGCACCTTCATGTTCTATCTGCCGCGTATCTGCGAGCACTGCCTGAATCCGGCGTGCGCGGCCTCCTGCCCGTCCGGCGCGATCTACAAGCGCGCCGAGGACGGCATTGTGCTGGTGGATCAGGACAAGTGCCGGGGCTGGCGCATGTGCGTGTCCGGGTGCCCGTACAAGAAGGTGTTCTTCAATCACCGGACCGGTAAGGCCGAGAAATGTACGTTCTGTTTTCCGCGCCTGGAGGTCGGACTGCCGACGGTGTGCGCGGAAACCTGCGTGGGGCGGCTGCGGTATATCGGCCTGATGCTCTACGACGCCGATACCGTGTCGGAGGTCGCGGCGACCCCGAACGAGAAGGATCTGTACGCGGCGCAGCGGGATGCTTTCCTGGACCCGTTCGATCCCGATGTCATTGCGGCCTGCGAGCGGGCGGGCATCCCCCGCGATTGGGTGCAGGCAGCACAGAATTCGCCGGTGTACGCGCTCATCCGCAAATACCGCGTGGCACTGCCGCTGCATCCGGAATACCGCACGGTGCCGATGGTCTGGTACATCCCACCGCTCTCACCGGTGGTCGATTCCCTGCGCAATACCGGACACGATGCCGAGGATCACGGAAATCTGTTCGCCGCCATCGAGGCGCTGCGCATCCCGATCGAATATCTGGCGGAGCTGTTCAGCGCCGGCGATCCGGCACCGGTGGACGCGGTGCTGCGCCGGCTGGCCGCCATGCGCAGCTATATGCGCGACCTGAATCTGGGCCGCGAGGCGCGCCCGGAGATCGCCGCCAAGGTCGGCATGAGCGAAGAAGACCTCTACGACATGTACCGCCTGCTGGCGCTCGCCAAATACGAGGACCGCTACGTCATTCCGCCCGCGCACGCCGAACAGGCGCACGGTCTGGAGGAATTGGCCACCGACTGCAGCCTCGACTACGACGGCGGGCCCGGTATGACCGGTTCGGGCCCGTTCGGCGAGAGCTCCGGACCCCTGACTCCCGTTGCGGTGGAGAACTTCCGCATGCTGCAGGAACGCCAGACCGCCGATACCGGGGCGGCGATCGAAGGAGCCGGACGCGTCAATCTGCTCAATTGGGACGGCCGCGGAGCCCCGGACGGGCTCATGCCACAGACCAACGGCGGAAGGCACCGAAAATGAAGCTGACCGATTCTGCGCGTTCCGGAGCCTGGCAGGTGCAATCGATGCTGCTCGGATATCCCGATGAGCGGCTGCTGGATTCGCTGTCGCTGCTGTGCCGGACGGCCTCGGCGCTGCCGGAGGCAGTCGGTGCACCGTTGCAACCGCTGTTGAATCATCTCGAACGCAGCCAACCGCTCACGCTGGCAACCGAATACGTCGAGACGTTCGATCATCGCAAGCGGTTCAGCCCGTATCTGACGTGGTTTCTGTACGGGGACACTCGGAAGCGCGGGATGGCGCTGCTGAAGTTCAAGCAGCTCTATCGTGCGTCCGGGCTGGTGCTCGATGACGGCGAGCTGTCCGATCATCTGTGCGTGGTACTGGAATTCGCTGCCGCGTACCCGGAACCGGGGCAGCAACTGCTCGAGGATCACCGCGCGGGGATCGAGGTCATGCGACTTGCGCTGCGGGACGCGCAGTCCCCGTGGACCGGTGTTCTGGAATCATTGTCGGCGACCCTGCCCGCCCTGCGCGGCGACGAACACGATGCCATCGCACGGCTTGTCGCCGCCGGACCGCCCGGTGAGGACGTCGGCCTGGAACCGTTCGCGCCGCCGACCTACATGCCGCAGGTGATCGGAGCGCGCCGATGACGCTCAGCGCCAATGACGTGCTGCTGTGGGTGGCGGTTCCCTATGCCGCGCTGGCGATCTGCGTGGTCGGCCTGATCTGGCGGTATCGCTACGACAAGTTCGGCTGGACCACCCGCTCCTCGCAGATCTACGAGAACCGGCTGCTGCGGCTCGGCAGTCCGCTGTTCCACTACGGCATCATCTTCGTCTTCCTCGGACACGTCATCGGCCTGGTGATTCCGGAGTCGTGGACCGATGCCGTCGGGATCAGCGAAAGCATGTATCACGCGGCGTCATTCAGCCTCGGCGCGGTTGCGGGGGTGGCGACCGTGGTCGGGCTGCTCATCCTGATCTATCGGCGGCGGACCGTCGGCCCGGTGTTCTCGGCGACCACCCGCAACGACAAGATGATGTACGTCCTGCTGGGCCTGACGCTGGCGCTCGGTCTCGGTGCGACGCTGTACGGCAATCTGACCGGCCACGCCCACAATTACCGCGAGGACATCGCGCCCTGGTTCCGCTCCATCTTCTACTTCCAGCCGAAGCCGGAGCTCATGGTCTCCGCACCACTGGGTTTCCAGCTGCACGCGCTCTGCGCCTGCGCACTGTTCGCCTTCTGGCCCTTCAGCCGCCTGGTGCACGTGTTCTCCGCACCGATCGGCTACCTGACCCGCCCGTACATCGTCTACCGCAGCCGCGACGAATCCCTCGGCACCCAGAACCCGCCGCGCGGCTGGGAGCGGATGCAGTAGTACTCGCCGGATCAGCTTGTGCGAGTGAAGGTATCGCTATTGGTCAGGACCGCGTGCGCCCAGGGCAGAGCCATCAGCTTGGGCTCTGCCCCCGGGTAGGGCGGTTTGATCGCCTCGTCGGAGACCACATGCCAAGCCGCATGCAGCTTGTCCTCCCGCAGCAGCCCGGTGAACGAGCAGATGCTCGCGATATCACCGGCAGCCACGAACGAGAACTGCACGCACGGACCCCGGTGCAGGCCGATGATGGGCACCGCGGAGGCGGCGAAGGCGCTGTCGCCCAATGCCGTCTCGAAGGTGCCGCTCAGCCGGCCGTCCGCATCATCGGTGATCGTCAACCGCGATCCGTACTCATTGACCCACGAGCCATTCCAGTCCAAATCCATCACAGCTCCCGTATACCCGGATGAAGCGAGGCTAATTCGGGCGACATCACGCGGGCACCGGGTTCGGTGGGCCTCCTGTGCGGTTCCGGCATAGGGTTCGGTGGTGACGAGCAACCCGTTCTTCGAACCCAGCACCCTGCCGTACCAGCTGCCGCCGTTCGCGGAGATCCGCGCGGAGCACTATCTCCCCGCCTTCGAGGCGGGCATGGCCGAGAAGCTGGACGAGGTCAATGCCATCGCCGCTGCGGCGGATGCGCCGACCTTCGCGAATACGGTCGTGGCGCTGGAACGTTCCGGAGCCGTGCTGACCCGGGTTGCCAATGTGTTCTTCAATATCGCCTCCTCGGACTCCAGTAAGGAGACGGAGGCGATCGAGGCCGAGCTGTCGCCGAAGCTGGCCGCGCTCAGTGATGAGATGCTGCTGAACCCGCAGCTCTTCGCCCGCGTCCGGGCGCTCTACGAACAGCGCGACAGCCTGGGGCTGAGCGCCGAGGAGTCGCGGCTGCTCGAGCGGTATCACACCCGGTTCGTGCGGGCGGGCGCCGCGCTGAACGACACCGAGCAGGATCAGCTGCGGGCCTGGAATATGGAGTTGGCCTCGGCGACAACCGAGTTCGGGCACAATATTCTGGCCGCCACCAACGCCGCCACCCTGCTGCTGAACGCCGAGGAGCAGCTCGCCGGGCTCGCCCCCACCGCGGTCGCCGCCGCGGCCGAGAACGCCCGGTCGCTGGGACACGAGGGGGAGTGGGCGCTGAGCCTGCAGAACGTCTCCAACCAGCCGGTTCTCGCCGATCTGGCCGACCGCGATGTGCGGCACCGGATGATGATGGCCTCGCTCGGCCGTGGATTCGGTGTCAGTAGTCCGAATAGTGAACTCGCGGGCCGGATCGCGAGCCTGCGCGCCGCACGGGCGGCGCTGCTCGGCTACTCGGACCATGCCGCGTACATCGTGGCCGATCAGACGGCGAAGACGCCGGAGGCGGTCGAGGAGATGCTCACCCGCCTGATCGGGCCCGCCGTCGCCAATGCCGAGCGTGAGGCGGTCGAGTTGACGGCGGCCATGCGCGCTGCCGACCCCGAAGCGGGGGAACTGCACTCCTGGGATTGGCTGTACTGGTCGGAAAAGGTTCGGGCCGAACGGTTCTCGGTGGACGCCGATGCGCTGCGCCCGTACCTCGAGCTGGAGCGCGTCCTGCGGGACGGCGTCTTCTATGCCGCGCAGCAGGTGTACGGCATCACCTTCCAGGAGCGCGAAGACCTGGTCGGGTACCACCCCGAGGTCCGCGTCTTCGAGGTCTTCGACGCCGACGGGAGTGGTCTGGGCCTGTTCCTCGGCGATTTCTTCGCCCGCCCGTCCAAACGCGGTGGCGCCTGGATGAACTCGCTCGTCGACCAGTCCGGTCTGGAGGGCACCAAGGCGGTGGTGATCAACAATCTGAATATCGTGAAGCCGCCCGCCGGTGACCCGGCGCTACTGACCTGGGACAACGTCCGCACCCTCTTCCACGAATTCGGGCATGCGCTGCACGGGCTGTTCTCGGACGTGCAGTACCCGTTCTTCTCCGGCACGCAGGTGCCGCGTGATTTCGTGGAATTCCCGTCCCAGGTCAATGAGATGTGGGCGGCCCGGCCGGAAATCCTGGCCAATTACGCCCACCACGTCGAGACCGGCGAACCCATGCCCGCCGAACTGATCGAAAAGCGCGTCGCCGCCGAACAATTCGGTGAGGGCTTCCGCACCGTCGAATACCTCGGTGCGACCCTTCTGGACTGGGCCTGGCACCGCATTACCACCGACCAGACCTCCGATATCGACGCCGAACTCTTCGAAGAGGCCGCCCTGCACAAGGCCGGCCTCGCCCTCACCGCAATCCCGCCCCGGTATCGCACCGGCTACTTCGCCCATATCTTCGCGGGTGGCTACGGCGCGGGCTACTACTCCTACATCTGGAGCGAAGTACTCGACGCCGACACCGTCGAATGGTTCGAGGACGGCGCCGCCACCATCCGCGACAAGGGCGAACAATTCCGCCGCGGCCTGCTCGCCCGAGGCGGTTCCGTGGACCCCCTCACCGCCTTCGAATCCTTCCGAGGCCGCGCCCCGGAGATTCAGCCGCTCCTGGTCCGCCGCGGATTGACCGCCTAGCGGGAATCCCGAGGTATCACAGTCCGATCGTGAGGTTCTGGTTCCCGATCACCGAGAGCAGGTCGAGCTTCTCCTGGCTGCTGCTGCCGGGCGTGGCGATGAACAGCAGCAGGGCCTGATGCTGATCGGGATCGAGCAGGGTCTGGCAGTGCACTTCGATGAGCCCGACCTCCGGATGCAGAATGCGCTTCTGCTCGGTGAATCCGAGACCGATTTCGTGATCACTCCAGAGCGCGGAGAATTCGGTGCTCAGTTGCGCGAGGGTGCGCGCCAATTCCGCCGCGGGCGAATCCGGGCCCTGCTCGGTGACAACGCGCCTGAGCTGCGCGGTATAGATCCGCGCGACACCCGGCTGATCCTCTTCGGGGTAGATGTTTCGCGATGCGGGGTCGGTGAACCACCGATAGAAAACGCTGCGGGACGGGCCGGTGAATCGAGTTTCGTCGCCCAATAGCGCACGGGCGACGCGTGTTTGGCGCAGGGTCTCGCCGAGGCCGCTCATGATCTGGGCGGGTACATCATCGAATCGGTCGAGTACTCGCATGAGCGCCGGACTTATATGGTCGTCCCGAATCGCGCGCTGGGGAGCGTGATGTCCGATCAATTGGAACAAATGATCGCGTTCGGCGAGGGAGAGTCGCAACCCGCGCGCGAGGGCGGCGGTCATCTGCTCGGAGGGTCTGGGTCCGGTGCCGCGTTCCAGCCTGGCGTAGTAGTCGGCCGACATGGCGCACAATTGCGCGACCTCTTCGCGGCGCAGGCCGCTGGTACGACGCCGGGGGCCGCGTTCGAGCCCGACGTCCTCGGGCTGTAGCCCTTGACGGCGAGTGCGCAGGAAATCCGCGAGTTCCGGCCGATTCATCAATGCTCTCCCAGGACTTGTCTGTCCCCCTATGCCTACCGGTGTCGAACACTCTCATCCAGGACCTGATGATCCACCCTTGGCGAGTCGCACGCCCGCGGCGCACGTATCCGCAGATCATCTATCAGTGGATAGGTGCGTCCTTGTCGCCGCCGGTTCGCTTCGGTGGAGTAGATGCGAGACCCGAGACCGAAGGAGCCGAGCATGGCGAAATGGACCGCAAGCGATCTGCCGGACCTGACCGGGCGTACGGCCGTGGTCACCGGCGCGACGAGCGGGATCGGCCTGATCACCGCGCGCGAACTCGCACGTGCCGGAGCCCGTGTGGTGCTGGCGGTTCGCGACCCGGACAAGGGCGACCGGGCTGTTCGGGACATGCCCGGCAATACCGAGGTGCGGCAGCTCGATGTGGCCGACCTGACCTCGGTCCGGAGTTTCGCGCAGGCATGGACCGGCGATATCGACATTCTCGTCAACAATGCGGGAATCATGGAGGTTCCCCTCGCCTACACGGCCGACGGCTTCGAATCGCAGGCTGCCACAAACTATTTCGGCCCGTTCGCATTGACGAATCTGCTGTTGCCGCACGTTACCGATCGGGTGATCACGGTCTCCTCGCAATTGCATCGCCGGGGGCGGGTCCGCCTCGGCGATCTGAACTGGAGACAGCGGCGGTACAACCCCCCGGCCGCGTACTGCGATTCCAAGTTCGACGTGACCGTATTCGCGCTGGAACTCGATCGCCGCCTCGCGGCCTCGGGTAGCCGGGTGCGTTCGCTGCTGGCGCATCCGGGCATCGCCAGTACGAACCTCACCGCCCATGTCGGTGGCGGGCGGGCGGTTCTGTACAAGGCGCTGGGGTCGATTTTGAACGATGCCGAGCATGGAGCGTTGCCCACCCTGTTCGCGGCCGTCAGTGATATTCCGGGCGGCTCGTATGTGGGACCCGACGGGTTCGGTGGCATCAAAGGGTTTCCCGCGATCGGCAAGACCTCACGTGCGGCTCAGGACGAGGACGTCGCACATGCTTTGTGGGACACCACTGTTCAGCTCACCGGCACCGATGCGCAGCTCCCGGCAGCCCCCGGAACTCTGCACGACCGGTAGCGCCGTCGCTGCCTCTATAGGGTGACCCCTGACAACTTGAAACCAGAGGGATGTGCTGAATGAACGTGGCGTATTGGATCGTTGCCGCTGTGCTGGCCGTGTTCTACGTGTATTCCGGTGGGACAAAAGTGGTGCAGTCCAAGGAAAAGCTGCGGCCGATGATGGGCTGGATCGACACCGTGCCGATGAGCTTCGTGCGCGCGATCGGCGGGCTCGAGGTGCTCGGAGCGGTCGGGCTGATCCTGCCGCCGCTGACGGGTATCGCGCCGGTGCTCGCACTTCTCGCGGCTGTCGGGCTGGCATTGGTGCAGGTCGGTGGGCTGGCGCTGCATATCAGCCGACGCGAGTTCAGGGTGATCGGGCTGAATATCTTCCTGCTCGTCCTGGCGTGTGTTGCCGCGTGGCTCGCGACCACCTGGCTGTAGCGCGCATTGTTCACGGCAACCGCTCAAGCCTGTGCGCTGTACCCGGCCGGCTTGTTCCGGACATCGGCATTGAGGCCGCCCTGCAGCAGAGTCAGGAAGCTGTAGGGCACGGCCGCCGGGGGAGCGCTGACCTCGTCCAACCGGTGGCGAAGTTCCTCGGGGAGGGTGAAGTCGAGGGAGGTCACCGTGGACCGAATCTGATGAAGCTTGCTGGCGCCCAGGAGAACTGAGCCCACGGCAGGCCGGTTGGCCACCCAGTTCACGGCCACTTCCGCGGGGCTGCGGCCGATCTCCTGCGCCACGGCGGCCAGTTCGGTCACGATGCGCCAGTTGCGCTCACTGCGGTTGTCCTGCGAAGGCCGGTGGAGGGCAGCGACTTTGACGCGTCCTTCGGGCAGGTCCTCGGTGCCCGAGGCGTCGGCGGAGTACTTGCCCGACAGCAAGCCCTTTGCCAGCGGGCCCCATGTCATCAGACCCATGCCCAATTCCTGTGCCAGGGAGGGGAATTCGTATTCGAGTCCGCGTTCGGCCAGCGAGTACTCCAGTTGTAGCGCGATCAGCGGTGCGTAGTCGCGCCATTCGGCCAGCGTCTGGGCCCGTGCGGCGTACCAGGCGGGGACGTCCGAGAACGCGAGGTAGCGCACCTTGCCCGAGGACACCAGATCGTCCATCCCGCGCATCACCTCTTCCACCGGGGTCAGGCCGTCCCATGCGTGCATGATGTAGAGATCGATGTAGTCGGTGCCGAGCCGGCGCAGTGAATCCTCCAGGCAGCGCAGCATGGCTTTGCGGCCGTTGCCCGCCAGATTGGGGTCACCGGGCCGTGCTCCGAGGGTGAATTTCGTGGACAGCACCGTGCGATCGCGAATCCCGCGCTCGGCGAGCAGTTTTCCGACCAGTTCCTCACTGGCGCCACCGCTGTAGACGTTCGCGGTATCGACAAAATTGCCGCCCGCCTCGAGGTAGGCGTCGAAGATCTGCCCCGACGTCTCGGCATCCGCACCCCAGTCCGGCTGCCCGAAAGTCATGGTGCCCAGGGCGAGTGGGCTGACCCGCAGTCCCGAACGTCCCAGCGTGTAGTAGGTGTCGAGCGCCATGATGCCTCCGTGCCGATCAATTTCTCATTACGATACTGAACGTGCAGTATCGTAATAGTAGGCTGGTCATCATGACAACCCCCGGTGAACCCGCCACCCCCGGCAGGCCACGCAGCGAACGCGCCCGCCAAGCAGTCCTCACCGCGGCGCGCGAGCTACTCACCGATAAGGGTCTGCCCGGCTTGAGCGTCGACGACATCGCGCGCAGCGCCGGCGTCAGCAAGAACACCATCTACCGCTGGTGGCCCAACAAGGCAGCGGTCCTCATGGACGCCTTCGCCGAAGCCACCAGCTCCAAACTGGAATTCCCCGCCGACGGCGACGCCCTCACCAACCTCCGAACCCAAGTCCGTCAGGTCGCCCACCTGATGAACACCCCCCGCGCCCGCCGCCCCTTCGTCGCCCTCGTCGCCGCCAGCCAACACGACCCCGAACTGGCCACAGCCCTCCGTGAACGCTTCATCGCCACCCGCCGAGCAGGCGCTCACGGCCTGATCTCGAAAGCCATCGATACGGGCGAGTTCCGCCGAACCCTGGACCCCGACATCATCATCGACCTGATCTACGGCGCGCTCTACTACCGCCTCCTGATCACCGGCGCCCCCCTCGACGCCGACTACGCAGACCACCTGCTCGACAACATCGAACCAGCCCTCCGCCCGGACCCGGCACTCCAGAATCCCTGAGCGTATTAACTTGGCGGGCAAGACAATCGAGCAGGAGGCAAGTCATGCCGCGCGATCGGCGGGCAACTGTGGTCTAGCGGAAGGCTTCGGCGTGGGCAGTGGCCCACTGGGTGAAGGTGCGGGGGGTGCGGCCGGTGATTTGTTCGACGGTGGGGCGGACTATGGATTCGTCGATGGCGCCGTTGACGTAGAAGTCGAAGAACGCGTCGATGTATTCGACGGGGGTGTTGCGGAGCATATCGGTGCGGGATTCGTCGGGGGTGAGGCCCACACACTGCAGGTCGCGGCCCAGGACTTCGGCGAGGATGGCGATCTGGTCGGCGGGGCGGAGGGGTTCCGGGCCTGTGGGCCAGAGGATTTCGCTGTTGTAGGTGTCGTCGAGGAGGGCGTGGGAAGCCACGGCTGCCAGGTCGTAGGAGTCCAGGGAGGCGGTGCGGACTTCGGGGAAATTGGCGCGCACCACATCGCCGGCGCGGAGTTGGGGGAGCCAGCGCAGTGCATTGGCGTCGAAGGCGCAGGGGCGCAGGATGGTCCAGGAGGCGCCGGATTCGGTGACCTCTTTTTCGGACGCCATCATGTACCGCGTGACGGCATTGCCGGTATCGCCGGTGGCCGCCGAGACTCCCGAGAGTTGCACGATGTGTTCGACGCCTGCCTTCACGGCGGCCTCGGCCACACCCGGATAGCCGGGGAGCAGGAACAGTGCTCGGACACCCTCGAATGCGGACCCCAGAGTGTCCGGTGCTGTCAGGTCGGCGGCAACAGCCTCGACACCGGCGGGTAAGGCGGCCCGCTGCGGGTCACGCACCAGTGCCCGTACCGGTTCCGCGCCGCCCGCCAGGGACTGCACCAGATCCGCGCCGACATTGCCGGTTGCACCCGTCACCACGATCATGCTCACAACCCCTCGTTCAGTGGTTCCCGGATGGGCTACCCGATCTCAGGAATACACGAAAAATCAACGGGTGGAGCATATTAGACGCAACCCCTACGGCGCCCGCGGATCACTCCAGATCGTAGGCGACCGGGTGCAGCGGCTGGTACAGGCCGACCTCACCCGCACCGGGCACCAGGAAGCTGGTGATCCGCCCCCAGCGCTCCTGGGTGATCTCCGAGGTGAACTCGACGTCCTCGGCCCGCAGCTCCGCCACGGTGGCCTCGAGGTCGTCGCACATGAAATAGACCGCGGCCATACCGCTCTCCGGCGGCGCGGCCGGATGCACGGCGAGTTCGGCGGGCGGCGATTTGAAGATGAGCCAGTCGCCGCCCGCATCCACATTCGGCAGCTTCAGCACATCCCGGAAGAATGCTCGCGCGCGATCGGCGTCGGAGGCGTAGATGATGGTGTGCGCACCATTGATCATGGATCGACGCTAGCAGCGCGCGGTCGCCCGCTCCGGCAGATCCGAGGGTGCGGCGAGCGTCAGCTCCGCACCGGGGCGAGCAGCGTTTCCAGCAGCAACTGGGCGAAGGCCTCGGGTTCATCGGTGAAACCGCTGTGTCCGCCCGGGAATTCGGTGACCTCGACACCGAGCCGGGTGGCGAGTTCGGCCGCCGGGCGGGCCGGGAGGTGAGCACCGGTCTCGCGGCCCGAGCCCAGCACCAGTCGATCGACAACGCCGGCGAGCGCTTCGGCATCCGGAACATACGAAGTGAACTGGCGCAGTTCGTGTTCCATCATGATCGGGGAATTGGCCTGCAGACGAGCCATCATGGCGGCAGCCCTAGGCGGCAGATCCGCCGGTGCCGGCATCGGCTTCAGCGTTCCGCCGATCCCTTCCAGGAATCGCATACCCGCGGCGACCAGGCCCTCGGTGCGGAAGAGGGTGTACACCTCGTCGACGAACGCACGCTGTACCTCGGCATCGGGAAGGATTGCGAAGCAGGGCGGTTCGTGCGCAACGAGCCGCCGGATCCGCTCCGGATGACGAGCCAGCAGATCCAGGCCGACAATCGCCCCGCTGCTGCCGCCGAAGACGTACGCGGGCTCATCGGTGAGGTGCGTGATCAGCCGGTAGGCGTCATCGCTCTGCACCTCCACCCGCTGGTCCTGCGGTTCCGCGCTGTCGAGGGTGCTGCGGGAGTAGCCACGCGGATCCAGGCAGGCCACGGTGAAGTGCTCGGCGAGCAGATCCGCGATCGGATCGACCACCGCGGCATCCCCGCCGCCACCCGGAATCAGCAGCAGCAGTGGACCATTGCCGCGCACCTCGTAGTAGAGGCTCGCGCCGGGCACGCGCAGAGTATCGGATCTCATCGGTTCTCCTCGGAGGTCGGCCACTGCAGCAGGAGCAGATGCAGGGCATCCAGAATGTGCGCCCACGAGCGATCGATCTCGCGGGAGTGTGCGAAGCCGCCGCTCGTCTCGAGCGTGGCGAAGCCGTGAAATGTGCTGCGCAGCAACCGCCCTGCGTCGACGAGGTCGTCATCGCCGAGGTGGTAGGCGCGCAGCATGGCGGTCGTGAGTTCGACGCTGCGCAGCAGACCGGGGGCGTCGGCGATCGCGGCGGGATCGACCCGGCTCTGGGTGGCGGCATAGCGGCCCGGATACCGAACCGCGAAGTCGCGGTACGCATCCGCGAATGCCACGAGCGCATCCTTGCCCGCCCGCCCCGCGACGGCCGCCGCGATCCTGTCGGTCATCTCGACGGCGCCCAGCAGCGCGATACGCGTCCGCAGATCCTGCAGATTGCGCACATGCGAGTAGAGGCTCGGATCCTTCACACCGAACTTCCTGGCGACCGCGGACAGCGTCACATTGTCGAACCCGACCTCGTCGGCGAGGTCGGCGGCGGCGCGGGTAATGCGATCGGCGGACAGGCCCGCTCGGGGTGCCATCGCGGCTCTCCATTCTTCCTATGATGGATAGGCAGAAACCTAATATACATAGGTTACTGGAATCGGCAAATGGTCTCGAGCGCGTCTACCTGCGCAGCAGCCCTTGACTTTCCTGATGGGAAAGTGGCATTCTTACTTTCCTAGTAGGAAAGTAAGGGGAGTCATCATGGACAACACCGCACCCGATCAAGCCCGCGCCGCGCTCGATGCGGCCGCTGCCGCGCAACGCCGGGTAGCCGACGAGGTCGGCCTGCCGCGCGGTTACTGGTGGGCGATGGCCGCGGGGTGGCTCGTGCTCGGAGTGATCGGCGGCGTCGGGCCGACCTGGCTCATCTCCGTCGCCACCCTGGCCTTCGGCATGGGGCATTCGGCCCTCGCGTCCCGGCTGCTCGACGGCCGGCGGCGCACCGATCAACTCCAGGTCAGCGCATCCGTCGCGGGTCGCCGCACCCCGCTGGTGGTGATCGGCATGCTGCTCGGGCTGGTTGCGCTCACCGTCGGTGTGGCATTCGCGCTCGATGCCGACGGCGCCAGGCATGCCGGAATCTGGGCGGGCGTATTCGTCGCGGCCATCATCGGATTCGGCGGTCCGGAGATGCTGCGCGTCCTGCGCCGCTGGGCACGGGCATGACCACTGCACGGTTCGACGAGCTGATTCATCCGAGCACCCGGCTCACCCTCGTCGCCACTCTCGCGGCCGCGGACTGGGCCGAGTTCGCCTTTCTGAAAGACCGTCTGGGGCTGTCGGATTCGGCGCTGTCCAAACAGCTCGCGACACTCGAAGAGGCCGGATACGTCCTCACCGAACGGCGGCTCGACGCCGGCCGCCGCAAGGTGCGCGCTCAATTGACAAGCGCCGGGCGCGACGCGTTCAACGGCCATATCGCGGCACTGCAGGAAATTGTCGCCGGTGTCGCGCCACCGGTGGTGGGAGAGTGAGGCGGCGGAATCTAAGGTGAGGGCGCGCGTTCATCGATGCCCGGCACGAGAGATCGTCCGCCGAGTGAGGAGTTAGGTCATGCCCACAGCCGAGAGTGCGAGCCGCCGAAGTCTCCGACGGCTCGCCGCGGTGGCGGCGGCGTGCACCACGGCGGGCATCGCAACCGGTACGGCACATGGCAATTCACCGCTGATCGAGGCGGGTACGACGTATGTCGCGCTGGGCAGCTCCTATGCCGCGGGTCCGGCGCTCGAACCGATCATCGACCTCGATTGCCTCCGCTCCGGGGCCGACTACGCGCATCTGGTCGCGGACCGCTTCCACCTGAACCTGATCGACGCCACCTGCAGCGGCGCCACCAGCGCCGATATCCTGACCAACCATCAGCACGGTGTCACCGGCCGTAGCCTCGCACCGCAGATCGATGCCGTCACCTCCGACGCGCGTCTGGTCACGATCACCATAGGCGGAAACGACCTCGGATATGTCGGTGCGCTGACCACACTGAGTTGCCGAAATACCCTCGGCCCCAATGCCTGTGGCGGCAAGGCCACCCAGGCCACCGCCGCGGACCTGGAGCGGGTGGAAAGGTCGCTGGCCGAGGTCGTCGATACCGTCCGAGCGAAAGCCCCGGATGCGACCGTCATGCTGGTCGACTACCTACCCGTTCTCGACGTCCATGCCGAGACCTGCGCCGCCGTGCCCCTCACCCCGGACCAGGCAACAGCCTTGCGCGCCACCTACACCGGCCTGCTCGCCGCGACCCAGCGCGCCGCCGATGCGGCAGGCGCGACTGTGGTGCGCGCCGCCGCGGACGAATCCCAGCACACCGCCTGCGGACCGCAGCCCTGGGTCACCGGTTTCGAACTCCCGAATCCGATGGCTGGCAAAGGCGCTCCGTACCACCCCAATTCCTCCGGCATGGCCGCCGTCGCGGATTCGATCACCGCAATTCTCGGCCACGAGACGACTGAGCAGTAGGCAGCCGACTCACGGAGTTGGCAGGTTCCGATGAATCCGGGCCGGGCGTACCGTCTCAAGTGGTGTAAGCGTCGCCTGCCCATTGGGAGTAACCATGACCTCGACCACCCCCGTGACCACCGGCTTCCTGACCGTGCCCGACGGCCGCCTCTATTACGAAGTACGCGGCAGCGGGCCGTTGCTGGCGCTGGTCGGTGCGCCGATGGATTCGGGGCCGTTCGTTCCCGCCGCGGAACTGCTCGCGTCCGACTACACGGTGCTCACCCCGGACCCGCGCGGGCACGGCAAGAGCACACTGAACGATCCGAATCAGGATTCCACCCCCGAACTGCGAGCTGATGATCTGGCGCAGCTGATCACCGATCTCGATGCGGGACCGGCGATTGTGATCGGGTCCAGCGGCGGCGCTATCACCGGTCTCGCGCTGGCTCTGCATCATCCCGACGTGGTGTCCACGCTCATCGCGCACGAGCCGCCGCTGCGTGAACTCCTCGACGATCGGGACGCCTTGCGCGCCGAGGCCGAGGAGATCATCGACACCTACAGCTCGGTCGATGCCGAAGCCGGGGTGCGAAAGTTCTTCGCCATGACCGGATTGGCCATGCCGGAGCCCGTCATGCAGCAGATGTTCGCCAACCCGCGCGATCCCGAGGCCGTCGCCTCCGAAGCGTTCTTCTACAAGCACGAATTCCGCGGCACCGCCGGCTGGGAGCCCGACCTGGACGGTCTGCGCGCGACTCCCACCCTCGTCATCGTCGGCATCGGCGACACGTCCACCGACAAGTTCTGCGATCACACCTCCCGCAAGCTCGCGGCGGCGCTGGGCATCGAACCGGAGCTGTTCCCCGGCGGCCACGGCGGCTTCGCGGAGGATCCGGAAGCTTTCGTCAAGCGGGTGCGAGAAGTACTGCGGGACAACTGAAGACCCGTGCGGCCGGGGTGAACCCCGGCCGCATCCCCTGTCGTACGGCATGCGGTCAGTTCGGCGGGATGACCCAGCGGGTGTAGGTGTTCTCCGGATTGACGGTGATCACATCGGCCAGGTCGACGATTCGATCGGGAACATCGCCGTCGAAGTGCTCGAGGCCGACGGTGATGACCGCATCGGCCTCGAGCTGTGAGACCGCATCGCGCAGCTGCTCGATCGGCTCGTCCGTCTCCGGCCCGAACACCAGCATCTTGCACAGGTCATAGCCCAAACGTTTTGCGAGGTGCTGTATTTGGGCGATATCCCACTGCTGGTGCGCGGCAGACACATCATGGCGCAGATATCCGATCGCCCCCGGTTGCTGTCGCATCTGCCCCTCCTTCCGCGGATCCGGCTCGGTTCTCTACTTCAACGCTATGGCACTGCCCGCCATCCTGCGAGGAAAACTCCTGGGAGTGCGGGGCAATTGCGCGTCAGGGTTTTCCTGCTCCCGGCGCGGGAGCGGGGAACGCGACAACCTGCCCCGTGGGTTCCGAGGCCTCGGGACCACCCCAATTCTGGCCCACCACATACAGATACGGGTTCTCGCCCCGGCTGAGCGCACAGGCGAACGCACCCCGGTCGAGCTCGACGGTGGCCAGTATCGCCCCGCCTTCGGCGACCCGGACACAATGCCGATTGCCCACATCGGCGTACCAAACGGCATTCTCGGCATCGATACAGATCCCGTCCGGATGATCACCCGGAGTCGCCGCCCAGACCCGGCGATTGCCGAGACCGCCGTCGGGCTCGATATCGTAGGCGGTCAACTGTTCCGCATAGGATTCCGCGACGATCAGCGTGCGCCCGTCGGGCGTGATCGCCATCCCGTTCGGGAAGGCGAGGTTGTCGGCGACCTGCCGAACGGCGCCGTCCGCGGTGACCACGACAACAAACCCCGGCGCGAATTCCGCTGCGGGGAAATCGAATCCGATGCTGTTGACGTACACATAACCCCGGTCATCGACCACAATGTCGTTCCACGGCTGCTCCGACACCGTGGAGAGGTCGGCATGCCGGACGAGCGATCCGTCGGCGGCGCGGCGCAGCAGCTGTCGCTGCGCCGAGTCCACGATCAGCAATTGCCCGTCCGGCAGAAAGTCGATGCACATCGGAAACGACGGAATCTTCACGATCACCTCGTGCCCGCCGTCCGGGCCGAGCGCGATCACCTCGTTGGCTCCCCAGTCGGAGAACCAGAGTTGTCCCTCGTGCCAGCGCGGAGACTCGCCGAACACGATTCCCTGCATAAGAATCTCGGGCTCATTCACGTCGCGACGTCCTTTCTCGGTCGGTAGTAATGGTGACGGTCCCGGCCTCGAAAACTCATCGTTCGACACGCGCACAGTTCGGTGCGTATTCCGATGCCACCGCGGACTGACAGGCCATTGCGACGGCGCGGGCTTCCTGGCCCAGTACGGAATCAAGAATCTGCCCGTGACGCCGGTCCAGCTGCTGCAGTCCATGCCGCTTCTGGTCCCGGTGCTCGAAAGGCGGGGACGGAACAGAATACGAAACACGCGCTTTGATTTGCGCTGACCCCCAAACGAACTCGGGCTGGCGCAATTCGTCACACCCTGCACAAACCAACCGCTCGGGTAAAGCTGATTCGGTCATGCCACGTCTGTGAGTCCCTCGCTGAGGGCTGGGTAGTCGGTGTAGCCCTCGGCGTCGCCGGCGTACATCAGGTAGGCATCGCGCACCGGGTTCAGTGGGGCTTTACTGCGCAGGCGGTCGATCAAATCCGGATTGGCCAGGAAAGACCGTCCCAGTGAGACGAGATCCGCGCCTGCGGCGAGCAGTGCTTCGGCTGCCCGCTTCCCGCCGTCCTCGGGCAGGGGCACTCCCCATCCCAGGTAGGGGTTGGCGATGAGCACACCCGGCCATAGTGCGCGGATCTGCTGGAACAGTGGACTGGTGGAGTCGGCGAAGACGAGGTGGAGGTAGGCGAGATTCTGTGCTGCCAGCGCCGCCACCAGGACCGGGTAGAGAATATCGGTGTCGTTCTCGGCAATACCGTTGGTGGTGTTGCCCGGTGACAGCCGCACGCCGACCCGCTCGGGTCCGATGGCAGTGGCCACAGCATTCACGACCGCGAGGGTGAACCGGATGCGGTTGTCGATATTACCGCCGTACTCGTCGGTGCGGTGGTTGGTGTTGGAGGCCAGGAACTGGTGCAGCAGGTAGCCGTTGGCGCTGTGGATTTCCACGCCCTCGAAGCCCGCATCGATGGCATTGCGCGCAGCCGTCACGAAATCCCCGATGGTGGAATCGATCTCGGCCGGGTCGAGTTCCTTCGGAGTTACCGCGTCTTGGTGCCCGGAGGGGGTGTGGACGCCCTCGGGCAGTGGAATCGGAGACGGCGCTACAGGTATCAACCCGCTGTTGTCGGGGTGGCCGACCCGTCCGCCGTGCTGGAGTTGCACGAACATGTGCCCGCCCGCCGCGCGCACCGAGTCGGTGACCGTCCGCCAGCCCGCGATGTGTGCATCGTTGTACAGGGCGGGGATGTTGGGGTAGGTCTGTCCGACCCTGCTGGGAGTGGTGGCCTCGGCAATGATCAGGCCCGCAGCAGCGCGCTGGGTGTAGTACTCGGCCATGAGCCCTGACGGGGTACCGTCGTCCTCGGCGCGATTACGGGTCATCGGGGCCATCACCAGCCGGTGTGAAAGCTGCAGGTCACCGAGCCGGAAGGCGGTGAAGATGTTCTCGTTTTCGATCATGCCGATACGATAAAACCTGACATTGATGTGAGAGGCAAGTGCGGGACCGAGGTTGATGTATGCGAATCGGTGAACTGGCCCGACGTACTGGAGTGAGCGAACGATCGCTGCGGTACTACGGGGAACAGGGGCTGCTGCCCGCGGACCGAACCCCTGGCGGACAGCGGGACTATCCGGAGCGCGCTGTCGACCGGGTCATCCACATTCAGGAGTTGTTCGCGGCAGGCCTCAACAGTAGGAAGATCTTCGAGATCCTCCCCTGCATGCGCGACAGCGACGGCGGCGCGAATGAGCGCGCTACGCCCGAGCTGGTCGACGAATTGCGCGCCGAACGCAATCGCATCGACCAGACCATCAGCGACCTGCTTCGTTCCCGGGAAGTGCTCGACGACGTCATCGGCCGGGCTAACGAGCGATTCGCATCTCCGGTGAAGTAGCCGGACCGAACACTCGATGTTTCGCGAAACCCACTCGGCCGCAGCAGGTCTCCGCACGCCATATCCGTTGCTTTCCCGGCGATTGCTACCTGGACCCCAGCACGACAGCTCAACGCAAGTGTGACGACAGGGCTCCTCCGCACACTCTGTTCATGAGCAAAGCGACAGTCACGAGAACCCCGGCGATCACCTCGGTGCAAGCCCCGGACGGCACCCGAATCGGGTACCGGCAAATCGGTACAGGTCCGGGACTCGTCCTCGTGCACGGTGCGATGATGGCCTCGAAGAACTTCGAAACCCTCGCTGATCTCCTCGCCGCGGACTTCACGGTCTACGTTCCCGATCGCCGGGGTCGCGGGATGAGCGGGCCCTTCGGTCCGAACTATGGCATCCGGACCGAAATCGATGATCTGGCAGCTCTATTGGAGGAGACCGGGGCGCACTACGTTTTCGGTCTCAGCGCGGGTGCGACGGTTGCGCTGCACGCCGCACGCGCCCTGCCGCAGATCACCAAGTTGGCCCTTTACGACGCACCGCTTGCTGATGCCGAGGGGAAGTCACCGCTCGGCTGGCTGGACCGTTTCGAGCATGAAATGAACTATGGCAAGACGGCTACGGCATTTGTCACCGTGCTCAAGGGGACCGGGGATATCGGCGGCGTCGCGAAACTCCCCAGAGTTATGTTGACACCCGTCATCGCACTGATGTTGCGACTGAACAAGGGTACCGAAGACGACCCGTCTATGCGTGATCTGCTTCCCACGGTGCGCTACGACGTCGGCATGGTCGAAAGTGTGGTCGCTGACAAGGATTTCAGCGGGTTGCGCTGTGACACCCTCCTGCTCGGTGGCGAGACGAGCATCGGCTATCTCCAGGACGCCTCGCAGACCCTCGAGAAGCTGCTGCCGGATGTTCGCCGTGTCACGCTCCCCGGTGTCGGGCATATGGCGGCACTCAATGATGAGAAGCCGGAACTGGTCGCCGCCGAGCTCCGCAGCTTCTTCCGGTGAGAGCACTTCCGGTGACAGCAAAGGCCCGCCACATCGTGGCGGGCCTTTGCTCGTTCGGGCAGATCAGTGTGCGAAAGTGGCCGCGTTCTTGGCGAGGTCCAGCAGGGGTTGCGGGAAGATGCCGAGGACCAGGGTCGATGCCGCGGTCAGGGCGACCACCGTGGTGGTGAGGGTGGGGGAGACGACCGTGGCCGAGGTGGTCGGCGCGTCGGTGAAGAACATCAGGACGATGACGCGGATGTAGAAAAAGGCCGCGATGGCGCTGCTGATGACACCGACGATGACCAGGGTCGCGGCCTCGCCGGAGGAAGCGGCTTCGAAGACCGCGAACTTGGCGATGAAGCCGCTGGTGAGCGGGATTCCGGCAAAGGAAAGCAGGAACAGCGAGAAGATGGATGCGAGCCAGGGGGAGCGGCGTCCCATTCCCGCCCAGGCCGAGAGAGCCGTTGCCTCGTCACCGTTCTCATCGCGCACCAGGCTCACCACGGCGAAAGCGCCGAGGGTTCCGAGTCCGTAGACCGCGAGGTAGAACAGCACCGAGGAGACGCCCGCCGTATTGGCGGCGACCAGGGCCGTGAGAATGAAGCCGGCGTGCGCCACCGACGAATACGCGAGCATGCGCTTCATATCCGTCTGCGTGACGGCGAAGACCGCGCCGACCACCATGGTGGCAATGGCGATGGCCGCCAGCACCGGCCGCCAGTCGTTGCGCAGTCCCGGCACCGCCACGTAGAGCACCCGCAGCATGGCGCCCACAGCCGCGATCTTGGTTGCGGCAGCCATGAATCCGGTGATCGGAGTCGGCGCGCCCTGGTACACATCGGGCACCCAGGACTGGAACGGCACCGCACCGATCTTGAAGAGCAGCCCGACGGCCAGCATGCCGACGCCCAGTACCGCCAGGGTGTGCGAGGAGCTGGTGTCGCGGGCCACCGCATCAGCGATCCCGGAGAGCCGCACGGTTCCGGCGTAGCCGTAGAGCAATGCCATTCCGTAGAGGAAGAACGCCGACGAGAACGCACCCAGCAGGAAGTACTTCAATGCCGCTTCCTGCGACAGCAATCGCTGCCGGCGAGCGAGCCCGCACAGCAGATACAGCGGCAGCGACAGCACCTCCAGCGCCACGAACATGGTCAGCAGGTCATTGGATGCCGGGAAGAGCATGAGCCCGGCCACCGCGAACAGCGTGAGCGGGAAGACCTCGGTGGTGGCGACTCCCGCTCGGGTAGCGGCGATTTCGTCCGAACTGCCCGGCATGGACGCCGCCTGCGGAGCGAAAGCGTCCACCCCGCGCGAGGCGGTGAGGCTCCAGGTGCCCGGCCCCTCCTTGCGCACCGGCTGGCGATCGGACCGGCGCTCGGCAATGAACAGCAGCCCGAGAATCGAGACGACCAGGATGGTGCCCTGCAAATACAGCGTCACACCGTCGATGGCGACCGCCCCGACCACCGCGGTCTCATTGGTGCCGCACAGCCCGATCACCGCGCCGAGCGCGACACCCATGCCGCCGAGTCCGAGGATCAGTTGGATCAGGTACCGGGATTGCCTGGGCGCGAACGCCTCCACCAGTACACCCGCGACCGCGACGCCGAATACGATGAGCATCGGGGCGAGATCGCGATATTCGATACTCGGCGCGGGAACGGACGCGGTGGCGAGGATCAAGGGTGTAGCACTCACTTGTGAGCACCTCCGCTAGGTGTCTGTGCGGCTTCGGGTTTCACGGCCGGCGCCGGATCATGCTGTCCGATGGTGTCGAGCGTGCGTGCCACCGCCGGATCGATGCGGTCCAGAACGGGTTTCGGGTACGCGCCGAGGAACAGCAGCGCCGCGATGAGGGGAACGACCACCACCATTTCCCGGGGGAGCAGATCGTAGAGCCGCTCATTGCCCTCCTTGACCGGCCCGGTCATCATTCGCTGGTACATCCACAGCACATACAGCGCCGCGAGCACCAGGGCGCTGGCCGCGAAGATCGCCGCCACCGGGTACCGCGTGAATGTGCCGATCAGCACCAGGAATTCGCTGATGAACGGTGCGAGTCCCGGCATCGACAGTGTCGCCAGACCGGAGATGAAGAAGGTTCCCGCCAGAATCGGCGCGACCTTCTGCACCCCGCCGTACGCGGCAATGAGGCGACTTCCCCTGCGCGACACCAGGAATCCGGCGATCAGGAACAGCGCCGCAGTGGAGATGCCGTGATTGACCATGTACAGCGTCGCCCCGGTGCCGCCCTGCGTGGTGAGCGCGAAGATCCCGAGGATGATGAAGCCGAAGTGCGAGATCGAGGTGTAGGCGATCAGTCGCATGACATCGGTCTGCCCGATGGCCAGTAGCGCCCCGTAGATGATGCCGATCACCGCGAGCACACTGATGAACGGCGCGTAAGTGGCTGTGGCGGAGGGGAACAGCAGCAGGCAGTAGCGCAGCATGCCGAACGTCCCGACCTTGTCGACCACCGCCATCATGAGCACCGCACTGGACGGAGTCGCGGCCACGGCCGCATCCGGCAACCAGGTGTGCAACGGCCACAGCGGCGCTTTCACCGCGAACGCGAACATGAATCCGAGGAACAGTGCGTTCAGCACCGCGGGCGTCGCACCCAGCTGCCCGGAGTTGGCGGCATGCATCACGACCCGGAAATCGAACGTCCCGGCCCCGTGCAACCCGAGCTTCTCCCGCGCGGTCAGCACGTACAGCCCGATGACCGCCGCCAGCATGATGAGCCCGCCGAACAGGTTGTACAGCAGGAACTTCACCGCCGCCCGCGACCGCTGCGCCCGCATGCCCGGATCCCCGCTGCGCGGCCCGAACCCTCCGATGAGGAAGTACATCGGAATGAGCATGACCTCGAAGAACACGTAGAACAGTAGAATGTCCAAGGCGGTGAAGGAGATCAGCACCATGGCTTCCACCACGAGCATGAGCGCCACGTAGTAGTGCGCTACCCGTGGACCGTTGCCGACCTCCCGCTCGTCCTGCCAGCCGGCGAGAATGAGCAGCGGCGCCAGTCCCGCGGTGAGCAGGATCAGCACCAGGGCGATGCCGTCGATGCCGAGCGTGTATCCGGCCCCGAAGGCCGGAATCCACTCCCGCGATTCGACGAATTGATACTGCGCCCCACCGGTTTTGAACTGCGTGGCCAGCCAGATGGCGATCCCGAGCGTGCCCAGCGATACCAGCAGCGCGAAGATTCGCGCCCCGCTGCGCCAGGCGGCCGGGAAGAACAGTACGAGCGCGGCCCCCACCATGGGCACCGCCCACAGCATTGTCAGCCAGGGAAAGTCACTCAAAACAACCTCACCGCCAGCAGGGCGGCGGCCACCAGTGCCGCGCCGGTGAACATGGACAGAGCGTAGGAGCGCACAAAACCGGTCTGCAGCCGCCGGACTCGGCCCGACAGTCCGCCGATCATGGCGGCGGTGGTATTGACCAGGCCGTCGATGCCGCGATTGTCGACGAAGACCAGCGAGCGGGTCAGATGCTGACCGGGCCGCATGAACGCGCCCTCGTTGAACGCGTCGCCGTAGAGATCACGCCGCGCCGCCTGGGTGAGAGCAGTTCCCTCCGGGGCGATTTCGGGAATCGGATGGGCCGCGTACTGGTCGTAGGCCACCCATGCGCCCGCGGCCACCACGGCCAGGGCGAAGAAGGTGATGGCCCACACCGGGATGATCGGCTCACCGTGATGCGTGCCGACCACCGGCGCCAGCCAATTCTGCAGCGAGGAACCGTAGGCCAGCAGCGCGCCGGAGGTGACGGAACCGATGGCCAGCAGGATCATCGGACCGGTCATGGAGGCGGGGGATTCGTGCGGATGCACCCCTTCCTTCCAGCGCTTCTCACCGAAGAAGGTGAGAAGCATGACGCGGGTCATGTAGAACGCGGTGATGCCCGCGCCGGCCAGTGCCGCGAGTCCGGTGATGATGCCGCCGAATCCGCCGTGCGCGAAGGCTGCTTCGATAATCCGGTCCTTGGACCAGAACCCCGCGAAGGGCGGCACTCCGAGGATGGCGAGATAGCCGAGCCCGAAGGTGACGTAGGTGATCGGCAGCAGCTTGCGCAATCCGCCGTACCGCCGCATATCGGTTTCGTCGTCCATGGCGTGCATGACCGACCCCGCACCGAGGAACAGCCCGGCCTTGAAGAACCCGTGTGTCAGCAAATGCATGATGGCCGCGGCGTATCCGACCGGTCCGAGGCCCGCCGCCAGAATCATGTAGCCGATCTGACTCATCGTCGACGCGGCGAGCGCCTTCTTGATGTCGTCCTTGGCGCAGCCGATGATCGCGCCGTAGAGCAGTGTGATCGCACCGACCGCCATGACCGCGGCCTGCGCACCCGGCGCCAGATCGAAGATCGGATTCGAGCGCGCGATCAGATACACACCGGCGGTGACCATGGTGGCCGCGTGGATGAGCGCCGACACCGGGGTCGGGCCCTCCATCGCGTCCCCGAGCCAGGCCTGCAGCGGCACCTGTGCCGACTTACCGCATGCACCGAGCAGCAGCAGAAGCCCGATGGCAGTGAGGGTTCCGCCGCTCGCCTGATGCGCCGCCCCGAACACCGTCCGGAAGTCGATGCTGCCGAAGGTGGCGAACATGATCATGAGCGCGATAGCCAGACCCATATCGCCGACCCGGTTGACCACGAACGCCTTCTTGGCAGCCGTTGCGGCGGAAGGCTTGTGGTACCAGAACCCGATCAGCAGATACGACGCCAGGCCGACGCCTTCCCAGCCGAGGTACAGCACCAGGAAGTTGTCCGCGAGCACCAGCACCAGCATGGCCGCCAGGAACAGATTGAGGTAGGCGAAGAACCGCCGCCGTCCCTCATCGTGTGCCATGTACCCGATCGAATAGATGTGGATCAGCGATCCGACACCGGTGATCAGCAGCGCGAAGCACATCGACAGCTGATCCAATTGCAGTGCGGCATCGACCTTGAACCCGGTGACCGGCACCCAGCTGAACAGGTTGTAGTGCACGGCGCGAGTGGCATTGGAGCGATCGAGCATCTCCGAGAAGGCCCAGATCGCCACACCGAAGGATCCGAGAGCCAGCGCGGTGCCGACCCAGTGTCCCCACCGATCGCTGATTCGTCCCAGCATCAGCAGGAATACGGCGCCGCCGAGGGGCAGCGCCGGCAGCAGCCACAGCATCATCTGTGCGGTAGTCATATCAGTACCGCAGCAGACTGGCGTCGTCGACCGAGGTCGAGCGGCGGGCACGGAAGATGGTCATGATGATGGCCAGGCCGACCACGACCTCGGCGGCCGCGACCACCATGGTGAAGAAGGCGAACACCTGCCCGTCCAGATTGGCGTGCAGCCGGGCGAAGGTGACGAAGGCCAGGTTCACCGCATTGAGCATGAGCTCGATGCACATGAACACCACGATCGCATTGCGCCGCACCAGCACTCCGGCCGCGCCGATGGTGAAGAGCAGGGCGGAGAGATACAGATAGTTGTCCGGGTTCACCGCAAGCCTTCCTCTGATGAGTCGTCCCCGCTGCCACTGCCGACCGTGCGCACCACCGCTTCCTCGTGGGCGCGGTTGCGGCGATGCCGCAGAATGGAACTGACCGAGAGCTCCTCGAAGGAGCCGTCCGGCAGTCGCGCCGGTGCGTCGACGGCATTGTGGCGGGCGTACACGCCGGGCGTCGGCAGCGGTGTGACCCGCCTGCCGTCCCGGAACCGCTGTTTGGACAGTTCGCGCTGATCGGTGCGCGGGCCGAACTTCTCCCGGTGCGCGAGCACCATGGCGCCGATGGTGGCGGTGATGAGCAGTGCGCCGGTCAGTTCGAACGCCCAGACGTAGCGCACGAAGATGAGTTCGGCGAGCGCCCCGATGGCGTCCTTACCGCCCAGCCCCGGGCCGATGGCGGCGACGCTGGTGGACTTCATACCGCGCGCGAGCGCGGCGATGATCAGCATGCCGAACCCGACACCGACGACGATCACCGCAATTCGCTGGCCCCGCAACGTCTCTCGCAGCGATTCCTGCGAGTCCACGCCGACCAGCATCAGTACGAACAGGAACAGCATCATGACCGCGCCGGTGTAGACGACGATCTGCACAATGCCCAGGAACAGCGCGTTCTCGGCGATATAGAAGGCCGAGAGCGTGATCATGGTGGCCGCCAGGCACAGTGCCGAATGCACGGCCTTGCGTGCGCACACCATGCCCAGCGCGCCGACCACCGCGATGACGGCCAGAATCCAGAACTGCACGGCCTCGCCGGTGGAGGTGTGGGTGATCACCTGCTGCGCCGGTTGGGCGTAGAGGGTATTCATCGCTTGACCCCTCCTTCGACTCCCGCGAGTTCGACTGCCGCACCGGGGACTTCACCGCGGTAGTAGGTGCCCTCGTCCGCGCCCGGGTACATGGCGTGCGGCGCGGGCTGCATGCCCGCCAGCATGGGCGCGAGCAGATCCCGCTTCTCGAGGATGAGATCGGCGCGATTGTCGTCGGCCATCTCGTACTCGTTGGTCATGGTCAGCGCCCGGGTCGGGCAGGCCTCGATGCACAGGCCGCAGCCGATGCAGCGCAGGTAGTTGATCTGATAGACCTGGCCGTAGCGCTCACCGGGTGAGAAGCGCTCCTCCTCGGTATTGTCCGCGCCCTCCACATAGATGGCGTCGGCCGGGCAGGCCCAGGCGCACAGCTCGCAGCCGATGCACTTCTCCAGCCCGTCCGGATGCCGATTGAGCTGGTGCCGCCCGTGATAGCGCGGCGCCGTCGGCGTCTTGACCTCCGGGTACATCTCGGTGTTCGGCTTCTTGAACATGGTGGCGGCGGTGACGTAGAACCCGCCGAGCGGTTCCAGCAGACCGGATTTCGGCGTCGAGGCCATCGGCTCGGCCGGCATGGGCGGCACCGGGAAGTCCGAATACATCCGGGTCGCATCGGCATCCGGTGCGGCCTTGGAGCGATCGTCGCCCGCATGCCCGGCGCGCAGCACCATGCCGATCATCACCGCGGCGACCACCAGGCCGCCGATGACCATGCCCGGCGTCTGGACGTGAATGCCGTTGTTCTGCAGCGCGCGCAGCGTCGCCACGAACATGACCCAGGCCAGCGAGATCGGAATCAGCATCTTCCAGCCGAGATTCATGAACTGGTCGTAGCGCAGTCGCGGCAGCGTGCCGCGCAACCAGATGAATACGAACAGGAACGTCCACACCTTGGCGACGAACCAAATCATCGGCCACCAGCCGTGATTGGCGCCCGCCCACAGGCTGATCGGGAACGGTGCGTGCCAGCCGCCGAAGAACAGCGTGGTGGCCAGCGCGGAAACCGTTGCCATATTGATGTACTCGGCCATCATGAACATGGCGAACTTCAGCGAGGAGTACTCGGTGTGGAAACCGCCGACCAGCTCGCCCTCGGCCTCGGGCAGATCGAAGGGCGCGCGGTTGGTCTCACCGACCATGGACACCGCGTAGATGAGGAACGACGGCAGCAGCAGGAAGACGTACCAGGTGCCGAACTGCGCGCGCACGATATCGGAGGTGGCCATACTGCCCGAGAGCAGGAAGACCGCCGCGAAGCACAGCGCCATGGCGATCTCGTAGGAGATGACCTGCGCGGTGGAGCGCAGCCCGCCCAGCAGCGGGTAGGTGGAGCCGGAAGACCAGCCCGCCAGCACGATTCCGTACACGCCCACCGAGGCCATGGCCAGCACGTAGAGCACACCCACCGGCATATCCGTCAGCTGCAGCGGCGTGCGGTGCCCGAACATGGAGACCTCGGGCCCGAACGGAATCACCGCGAACGCCATCACGGCCGGAATCAGCGAAATGATCGGCGCCAGAATGAAAATGGGCTTGTCCACGATGGTCGGGATGATGTCCTCTTTGAGGAGCATCTTCACGCCGTCGGCAATGGACTGCAGGCTGCCGCGCGGCCCGACCCGGTTGGGGCCGACGCGCATCTGCATGAACGCCACGATCTTGCGCTCCGCGTACACCGCCAGCATCGGGATGAGCAGCAGGAAGACGAAGATGCCGACGGATTTGATCAGCACCAGCCACCACGGATCGTGGCCGAACATACTCAGATCACTCACGGTGGTCCTCCCGACGGATGCGCACGAGGTGGCCTGGCGTGGTGCCGAGCTGCACCAGCACATCGGCCCCCGGGGAATTCATGGGCAGCCATACGACCCGGTCCGGCATCTCGGTGATGACCAGGGGCAGGGTGATATGACCGTGATCGTTGCCGACCGTCACCGGATCGCCTGTGGTGGCGCCGATTTCGGCGGCGGTATCGTGCGAGAGCCGCACCACCGGCGGGCGGGCGGTGCCGGCCAGATTGGGTTCGCCGTCCTGCAGGCGGCCGCGGTCGATGAGCATGCGCCAGGCAGCGAGCACAGCGGTGCCCGAGACCGCCTGTGCGAGCGGTTGCGGCGGCAGCGCCGGAGTGGCGGCGGCCGGGCCGTCCCACACCCCCATATCCGCCAATTCGGCTCGGGCGCTTGCCACATCGGGCAGCCCGAGGCGCACGCCCATCTCCTGGGCGATGGCATCGAGGACACGGTGTTCCGGCATGGGCGCGGATTCCCGGCGCACAGTCGAATCACGCAGTGCCGCATCGAATTGCCGGTGCCGGCCCTCCCAGGTGAGGAAGGTGCCCGCCTTCTCCATGGCCGAGGCCACCGGGAAGACGACATCGGCGCGCTCGCTGATATCGCTGCCCCGAAGTTCCAGGCTCACCACAAAACTCGCGGCATCGATGGCGGTGAGCGCGGCATGCGGATCGGGCATATCGCCGACCTCCACGCCGCCGATGAGCAGTGCGCCCAGCGTCGGTGCGGCGGCGAGAATGGCGGCGGTATCGCGGCCTGGAGCAGTCGGCAGCTCTCCGACACCCCAGGCATTGCGAACCTGTTGGCGTGCAACAGGATCAGCGACCGGTCGGCCGCCCGGCAGTAGCACCGGCAGCGCACCCGCCTCGAGCGCACCGCGTTCACCGGCACGCCGCGGAATCCAGGCCAGCCCGGCCCCGGTCTCATCGGCCAGGCGCGCGGCCGCCGACAACCCGCCGGGGATACCCCCGAGCCGCTCGCCGACGATGATGAGCGCATCGGGCTCGCGCAGCATTGTGGCGACGTGCTGCAGATGGCCGGGAGCGATGGCGACAGCGGCGGAATCACCCGTGCGGATGGCCTCCAGGAGGTATGCCTCCGCACCGGGCGAGGTCGGCAGCAGGGTGCCGTTCATGCGCTGCAACCCGCGCGTGGTGAACGGCGCGAGCGAGTAGATCTCGGTGCCGCGCTTGCGTGCGGCCTTGCGCAGCCGCAGATAGATCATCGGCGACTCTTCTTCGGCCTCGAACCCGGCGAACAGCACGATCGGCGCCCGCTCCAGCGCCGCGTAGTCGACGGTGATGCCCTGCCCGGCAATGCGGGCGGCGAGGAAGTCGGCCTCCTCCGCGGAGTGCTCGCGGGCGCGGAAGTCGATGTCATTGGTATCGAGGGCGACTCGCGCGAACTTGGAGTACGCGTAGGCGTCCTCCATGGTCACGCGACCGCCCACCAGCACACCGGCATTGCCGTGCGCGGCGGCGAGCCCGCGGGCGGCGGCCGTAATGGCCTCCGACCACGAGGCGGGCTGCAGCGTTCCGTCCCAGGTGCGCACCAGCGGGGTGGTGAGCCGATCCCGCTCGGTGGCGTACTGGAATGCGAATCGTCCCTTATCGCAGTTCCATTCCTCATTGACCTGCGGATCGTCACCGGCGAGGCGGCGCATGACCTTGCCGCGGCGGTGATCGGTGCGCTGCGCACATCCGGAAGCGCAGTGTTCGCACACGGCCGGACTGGACACCAGATCGAAGGGTCGCGCCCGGAATCGGTAGGTGCTGCCGGTGAGCGCGCCCACCGGGCAGATCTGCACGGTATTGCCGGAGAAGTAGGAGTCCATCGGCTCCCCGGCGGCAATGCCGACCTGCTGCAGCGCACCACGATCCATCAGCTCGATGAATGGATCACCGGCCACCTGCTGCGAGAAGCGGGTGCAGCGGGCGCAGAGCACGCAGCGTTCCCGATCCAGCAGAATCGCCGAGGACAGCGGAATCGGCTTGGGGTAGGTGCGCTTCTCACCGTCGAACCGCGATTCGGCGCGACCGGAGGACATGGCCTGGTTCTGCAGCGGGCATTCGCCGCCCTTATCGCACACCGGGCAGTCCAGCGGGTGATTGATGAGCAGCAGCTCCATCACCCCCTCCTGCGCCTTGGCGGCGGCGGGGGAGGACAGCTGGGTGCGAATGACCATGCCTTCGCTGACCGTCTGCGTACAGGAGGCGACCGGCTTGCGCTGCCCCTCCACATCAACCAGGCACTGGCGGCAGGCGCCGACCGGGTCGAGCAGCGGATGATCGCAGAAGCGCGGGATCTGAATGCCCACGAGCTCCGCGGCGCGGATCACCAGGGTCCCGACGGGCACGGAAACCGTTGTGCCGTCGATGATTACGCTGACCATATCGGTGGGCGTCACATCGCTGGTATTGGAGTTGACTGTCTGTGTCATCGCGCTCCTTCAGCCCAGACGGTGGACCGGGCCGGGTCGAACGGGCACGCACCGAGGCGCAGATGCTCGACGTACTCGTCGCGGAAGTACTTGAGGGAGGAGAAGATCGGGCTGGCCGCACCGTCACCGAGCGCGCAGAAGGATTTGCCGTTGACGTTGTCGGCAATGTCCAGCAGCTTGTCGAGGTCGGTTTCGTCGCCCTGCCCCTTCTCCAGCCGTTCCAGCAGCTGGACCAGCCAGTACGTGCCCTCGCGGCACGGTGTGCACTTACCGCAGGATTCGTGGGCGTAGAACTCGGTCCAGCGCAGCACGGCGCGCACCACGCAGGTGGTGTCGTCGAAGATCTGCAAGGCCTTGGTGCCGAGCATGGATCCGGCGGCGGTCACACCCTCGTAGTCGAGCGCGACGTCGAGGTGCTCCGCGGTGAAGATCGGAGTGGAGGAACCGCCCGGGGTCCAGAACTTCAGGGTGTGCCCCGCGCGGACGCCGCCCGCGTGTTTCAGCAACTCCCGCAGGGTGATTCCGAGGGGCGCTTCATATTGCCCCGGTCGCGTCACGTGACCGGAGAGCGAGTACAGCGTGAAGCCCGGCGACTTTTCGGTGCCGAAGGACCGGAACCACTCCACGCCATTGGCGATGATCGCCGGTACGGAGGCAATGGATTCCACATTGTTGACCACGGTCGGGCAGGCATACAGACCCGCGACGGCCGGGAACGGGGGACGCAGGCGCGGCTGACCGCGACGGCCCTCGAGGGAATCGAGCAGCGCGGTCTCCTCACCGCAGATGTACGCACCGGCGCCCGCGTGCACCACGATCTCCAGGTCGTAGCCGGAGCCCTGGATATTCTGGCCGAGATAGCCTGCGGCATAAGCCTGTTCGACAGCAGCCTGCAGGCGGCGCAGGACCGGCACCACCTCGCCGCGCACGTAGATGAAGGCGTGTGAGGCGCGAATGGCGTACGACGCGATGATCACACCCTCGATCAGGGTGTGCGGGGTCGCCAGCATGAGCGGAATGTCCTTGCAGGTACCCGGTTCCGACTCATCGGCATTGACCACCAGGTAGTGCGGTTTGGTCACGCCGTCGGGGCCCGGACCCTGCGGGATGAAGCCCCACTTCATACCGGTCGGGAAGCCCGCGCCGCCGCGTCCGCGCAGCCCGGAGTCCTTGACGGTGGCGATGACCTCGTCGGGCTGCATGCGCAGCGCCTTCGGGAGCGCGCGGTAGCCGCCCTGCCGGCGGTAGGAGGGCAGCGTCCAGGAATCGGGCTCGGCCCAGTGCTTGGACAGGACCGGGGTCAGTGTCGTCACTTGACGCCTCCATCGGTCGAATCCTGCTCGGCCGCATGCAGTCCCGCGAGCGTGGCCGGACCGGCGACGCCGTCCGTGGCACCCGGGCGCGCATCCGGATAGCCCGCGAGAATGCGCGCGGTCTCCCGGAAATTGCAGAGCGGAATGCCACTGCGCGAACCGGTCACCGGATCACCGCGGCGCAGCGAATCCACCAGTTCCCGTGCCGATTCCGGCGTCTGATTGTCGAGGAACTCCCAATTGACCATGATCACCGGCGCGAAATCGCACGCCGCGTTGCACTCGATGTGCTCGAGGGTGACCGCGCCGTCGGCAGTCGTCTCGCCGTGCCCGATACCCAGATGCTGCTTCAGGTCCGACATGATCTCATCGCCGCCCATGACCGCGCACAGCGTGTTCGTGCACACGCCGACATGGAAATCGCCGGTGCGACTGCGCCGGTACATGGAGTAGAAGGTGGCCACCGCGGTCACCTCGGCATCGGTCAATCCCAGCTGCTCGGCGCAGAATTCGATGCCGGTGCCGGAGACATAGCTCTCCACCGATTGCACCAGATGCAAAAGGGGCAGCAGGGCCGAGCGCGGATGCGGATAGCGCTCGATGATCTCCTTCGCCTCCAATTGCAGGCGGTCGTGCACCTCCTGCGGATACGGAATGGGGCGCACGGTCAGGTTCAGCAGAATCTCTGTCATCGGTCAACCCCGCCCATCACCGGATCGATACTGGCCACAGAGGCGATGACATCGGCGAGCAGACCGCCCTCGCACATTGCCGCCACCGCTTGCAGATTCGTGAACGAGGGGTCGCGGTAGTGCACCCGATACGGGCGGGTGCCGCCGTCGCTCACCATGTGCACGCCCAGCTCACCGCGCGGGGATTCGACCGCCACGTACACCTGGCCGGGCGGA
The DNA here is from genome assembly GCF_035958815.1 of Nocardia sp. NBC_01327. NCBI lineage: Bacteria > Bacillati > Actinomycetota > Actinomycetes > Mycobacteriales > Nocardiaceae > Nocardia > Nocardia sp. NBC_01327. Next base: position 5,299,755 of record NZ_CP108383.1, read on the forward strand.
ACCCGCATGCCCTCGGTTACCAGTTTGAAGTGGTGGATCAGGGACTCCATGGAGGTGCCCATGATCTTGGAGATGTGCTTGGGGGAGTTGCCGAGACCGTCCGGCCCGAGCTCCAGATCCGCGGGCCAGGCGATCTTCTTGTCCGCCACCATGATCGGGCCCGGTCGCAGCCGGTCCAGGCACTGCTCGACGATCTTGAGCGACTCCTTCATCTCGTTCACCCGGATGAGGTAGCGGCCGTAGCAGTCGCAACCGGTATCGACCATGACATCGAAGTCGTAGGTCTCGTAACCGCAGTACGGCTGCGCCTTGCGCAGATCGTGGGGCAGTCCCGTCGAGCGCAGCACGGGACCGGTGATGCCCAGCGCCATACAGCCGGTCAGGTCCAGAATCCCGACATTGCGGGTGCGGGCCTTCCAGATGGGATTCTCATTGAGGAGAAGTTCCATATCCCGCAGGCGCTTCGGCAGCAGCTGCAGGAGCTCACGCACCTTGGCGACGCCGTCCTCGGGCAGATCCTGGGAGACGCCGCCGGGCCGGATGTAGGCATGGTTCATGCGCAGGCCGGTGATGTTCTCGAACACGTCGAGGATGAGTTCGCGCTCGCGGAATCCGAAGAGCATCGGCGTCAGCGCACCCAGCTCCATACCACCGGTCGCGAGCGCGACCAGATGCGAGGAGATGCGATTGAGCTCCATGAGCATGACGCGAATGACGCTGGCGCGCTCGGGAATATCGTCGGTGATGCCGAGAAGCTTCTCCACGCCCAGGCAGTACGCCGTCTCATTGAAGAACGGCGACAGATAGTCCATCCGGGTGACGAAGGTGACGCCCTGCACCCAGCTGCGATATTCCAGATTCTTCTCGATACCGGTGTGCAGATAGCCGATGCCGCAGCGGGCCTCGGTGACGGTCTCGCCCTCGATCTCGAGAATCAGGCGCAGCACCCCGTGTGTGGAGGGGTGCTGCGGGCCCATATTCACGACAATGCGTTCTTCGGCGGCGCCGTCCAGCGCCGCGGAGATCTCATCCCAGTCATTGCCGCCGACGGTGATCGTGCGCTCCGGGCGCCGTGCGGGCTCCGGATTCGACTGGTCCTGCTGACTTTCGAATACGTCCGTGTCGTTCATTAGTGGTACGCCCTCCGCTCGTCGGGCGGCGGGATGCGCGCACCCTTGTACTCGACCGGGATCCCGCCGAGCGGGTAGTCCTTGCGCTGGGGGTGACCGCGCCAGTCGTCGGGCATCGAAATCCGGGTCAGCGAGGGGTGGCCGTCGAACAGGATGCCGAAGAAGTCGTAGGTCTCGCGCTCGTGCCAATCCGTGGTCGGATAAACGGAATACAGCGAGGGGAGATGCGGATCCGCGTCGGGGACCGAAACCTCCAGGCGCACCCGGCGATTGTGGGTGATGGAGTTCAGGTGGTAGACCGCGTGCAACTCGCGGCCGGTGTCCTCCGGGAAGTGCGCGCCGTTCACGCCGAGGCAGAGCTCGAAACGCAGAGCCTCGCTGTCGCGCAACGTCTTTGCGACCACCGGCAGGTGCGCGCGGTGCACGTGCAGGGTGAGTTCGTCACGGAAGACCACGATCTTCTCGATGACATCCGCGAACGCGATGCCGGCGCCTTCGAGCGCACGGCTCAGCGCCGTCACCAGATCGTCGAAGTAGCCGCCGTACGGGGGCGCGCTGCCACCGGGCAGGCTGACGGTCCGCACCAGCCGGCCGTAACCGGAGGTGTCGCCGGTGCCGGTGACGCCGAACATGCCCTGGCGGGTGCTGATCACCTCATCGGCCGGGGGCTGCCCGGATTCTATTGCGGCAGTCTCGATCTCGTCCGGAGTGGACTCGGCGTCCCGCTCGGACTCGGCGGGTGGCTGCACGGTCGCCTCCTCCGGAGGGCTTTCGGTCGGTGAATCGAAGCTCATCGCAACAGCCCCTTCATCTGAATGGTCGTGGGGCTGGCGAGCGCGGCGGCCTCGGCGGCACGCACGGCTTCCTCGCGATTGACGCCGAGCGGCATTTCCTGAATCTTCTCGTGCAGCTTCAGGATCGCGTTCAACAGCATCTCCGGCCGCGGCGGGCAGCCGGGCAGGTAGATGTCCACCGGCACGACGTGATCGACGCCCTGCACGACGGCATAGTTGTTGAACATGCCGCCCGAGGATGCGCAAACACCCATGGCCAGCACCCATTTGGGTTCGGTCATCTGGTCGTAGACCTGGCGCAGGACGGGGGCCATCTTCTGGCTCACCCGTCCGGCGACGATCATCAAGTCGGCCTGGCGCGGCGAGGCGCGGAACGCCTCCATGCCGAAGCGGGCGATATCGAATCGTCCACCGCCGGTGGCCATCATTTCGATCGCGCAGCATGCCAGGCCGAATGTTGCGGGCCAGAGCGAACTCTTACGCAGATAGCCCGCGAAATCTTCCACCGTGCTCAGCAGGAATCCGCTGGGCAGTTTCTCCTCGAGACCCATGTCTAGCTACATCTCCCGGATCGAAACACCCCGCACAGGGCGGGGTGCAATGTTGGAATCCCCTGTACGCCACTCAGTCCCAGCTGAGTCCGCCTCGCCTCCACTCGTAGGCATAGGCCACCGACACGTTGAAGACGAACAGCGCCATCGCCGCCAGCCCGAACAGGCCGAGCGAATCGAAGTGCACCGCCCACGGGTAAAGGAACACGATCTCGATGTCGAAAATGATGAACAGCATGGCGGTGAGGTAGTACTTCACCGGAAAGCGTTGTCCACCAGTGTTTCCCGGGCCGCCGCCGACAGCGTGCGGCGTAGGCTCGATACCGCACTCGTACGGTTCGAGCTTGGCCCGGTTATTGCGTTTGGGGCCGATCAGGGCCGCCAGAAATACGGAGAACACCCCGAACGCGGCAGCTACCGCGCCGAGGACAAGCGTCGGCACCTCGATATTCACAACAGCACTACCCCTCCTGGTTGCAACCTTGCGCAGGGGCGATGACGCCCCGGACGGCCCGGATTTTCGGAGATCGGGCGTGGCGGCGATTGATACCGTCAGCCAGGCTCGTGTGAGCTAGGGCACAGCCTACAACTCACGCGACAAGATACATGACGTTTCGCGAGGCCGTTTGATTCAATTCGGAACGGTCTTTCATGACCGATTCGACGGAATCGCGAATGTCACGTGACACAGATATCCCCAGGTCGTGGGGAGGGGAGAACTCAGGCCGCGGAACGGTTCCGCAGTACGCCGAGTACGGCGTCGGTCAACCGGATCGGATCCAGCGGATGCGAGACAGCCGCATCGGCCCGCGACCAGTTCGCCAGCCAGGCGTCATCCGGGCGACCGGTGAGCACCACAATCGGCGGGCAATGATCGATTTCATCCTTGAGCTGCTTGGCCAGACCGAGACCACCGGTCGGCGCGGACTCGCCATCGAGGATGGCCAAGTCGAGCCCATGGGCATCCATGTGCTCCAAAACAACAGCGCCGGTGGCCACTTCGACATATTCGATGGGCGGCAGATCCGGATGCGGCCGTCTGCCCAGAGCCAGCATTACCTGGCTCCGAGTATCGGCATCATTGCTGTAGACGAGAACCCGCAGCGCGGCGGGACGCTTGGCATCGACCACGCACCGGATGGTACGGGTTAGCTATGGGTGCCGGTGGCAGGTTCGCCCGAATCCATCCGCGCGTCGGGGCGAACAAGACATCCGGAACAATTCGGCAATTGCCGCGAGTTGTGAAATTTTCGGAACGTGCCGACTCCCATCGGCCTTCGCCCGGTGGTGTCACGCCATGCTGGTTGGGTAGTTCCGTCCGGTGAAAGACCTGTCGAGCAAAGGAAGCGCGCAATGCCTGCTGAAGTCGTGGATGCCGTGGTGGTCGGAATGGGACCGGGCGGTGAGGACGTCGCGACACGGTTGGCTCAGGCCGGATTGACGGTGGTGGGGGTGGAGGGGCGGTTACTCGGCGGCGAATGTCCGTACTACGCGTGCATACCCACGAAGATGATGGTGCGGGCGGCGGGGGTGCTGCAGGAAGCGCGGCGGGTGGACCAGCTCGCGGGCTCGGCGACGGTGACGCCGGAGTGGGCGCCGGTGGCGGCGCGCATTCGTGACGAGGCGACCGATAATTGGGATGACACCGTCGCGGTCGAGCGGTTCGAGAAGGCCGGCGGGAGCTTCGTGCGCGGGTGGGGCCGGATCTCCGCGCCGGGTGAGGTGACGGTGGCGACCGATGCGGGAGAGCGGGTCTTCCGGACAACGCGGATCGTGCTCAATCCGGGTACCGCTCCGGCCGTTCCGCCCCTGCCCGGCCTCACGGGCACGCCCTACTGGACCAACCGCGAGGCCGTCACCACCACCGAGGTCCCGCGCTCGCTGATCGTGCTCGGCGGCGGACCGGTGGGTGCGGAATTCGCGCAGCTCTTCGCGCGCTTCGGCGCGGACGTCACCGTCATCGTGCCGCGCAGGCTGCTGCCGCAGGATGAACCGGAGGCCGGTGACCTGCTGGCGAAGGTCTTTGCGGCCGAAGGGATCACGGTGCGCACCGGTGCACACGCCGCAAGCGTGACGCATGACGGTGCGAACTTCACCGTCGAACTGGACAACGGGCAATCGGTGCGAGCGCAGCAGCTCCTGGTCGCCACCGGTCGTCGAACAGACCTGTCGGCCTTGGGAATCGGCGTGCTGGGCCTGGACGAGACCGCGAAGACCCTCCCTGTCGATGAGCGCATGCGCGCCGCCGACGGCGTCTGGGCCATCGGTGATGTCACTGGTCAAGGGGCCTTCACGCATATGTCGATGTACCAGGCCCGCATCGCCGCGCAGGACATTCTCGGATCCTCCGACGAGACCGCGCAGTATCGAGCCGTCCCGCGCGTGACGTTCACCGACCCGGAGGTCGGTGCGGTCGGCCTCACCGAGGAGCAGGCCCGCGCCGCAGGCCTGACCGTGCGCATCGGGAGCATCGATGTGCCCTCGACCACGCGCGGCTGGATTCACAAGGTGGGCAACGAGGGATTCATCAAACTCATCGAGGATGCCGACCGCGGCGTGCTCGTCGGCGCGACGTCCGTGGGGCCGCAGGGCGGTGAGGTGCTCAGTGCATTGAGTGTCGCCGTCCACGCCGAGGTGCCGACCAGTACGCTGCGCCAGCTGATCTTCGCCTACCCGACCTTCCATCGAGGCATCGAAGCCGCCCTCGATGCACTCGCTGCCGGTTAGGTATCGCCCCTTAATCGTTGCTGTTCACCAGCCCGCAAACGCGCGATCCTGAGAGGCATCGATATCCGAGCAAATGGGCGGTGGACGTATGCGGATTTCGGAGATACTGCGGCGTAAAGGGCCGGGCGTGGTCACGATTGCACCCGATGCCACAGTGCGTGAACTGCTACGAGTGTTGAACGCGCACAATGTCGGCGCGGTGGTGGTGTCGCCGGACGGAGTGCTGATGTCGGGCATCGCCTCCGAGCGCGACATCGTGCGGCGACTGCACAGCAGAGGGGCCGAGTTATTGGAGGCACCGGTGTCGGACATCATGACCGCAGCGGTGCATATCTGCTCACCCGAGGATCAGGTCGAAACACTCAATGCCACGATGACGGAACATCGGATCCGGCATCTTCCGGTGCTCAGCGAGGGGCGCATGGTCGGCATTGTCAGCATCGGCGATGTGGTGAAGAGCCAGATCTCCGAACTGGAAGAGGAGCGCGAACACCTGGTGCGCTACCTGCACGGCTGAGCCCTCGGGCCGCACAGCCTTCACACGGACCGAACAGCGCTCGCTTGTACGGCATGGTTCGGTCGGGACACGTGCTGTGCGGCGGGGAGTCAGCCGCGAGATGCGCTGTGTGGCGCGGGGAGTCAGCGGACGTCGGCGAGGGTGCGTGCGCCGGTGGCCACGTCGGTGGCGGTGGCCAGGTCGAGGTGGAGTTCGAGGTCGGGTGCGGTCGCGGGGCCGTCGTGGTGGGTGATGCCCGCCTCGGTGATGACGTAGTGCAGCGTGGTCTCGCCGATGTGCACGGTGGCGGTGCCGGCCGGGAGCAGTTCGGCCACAGCACGTCCCAGCGGGAGCGCGAACCAGTGCGCGCGGACGGCGTCGGTGGCGCGGCGGTCGCCGAGCAGCTGCGTGCCCCAGATCGAGAGCGCGTCCAGCGCGGGGCGTAATGCGGTGCCTGCCTCAGTGAGTTCGTAGACCGCGGTCGCCGCGCGGGGGCCGACGCGGCGGCGGGTGAGGATGCCGTCGCGTTCCAGATCCTTGAGCCGGGCGGCCAGCACATCGGTGCTGATACCGGGCAGATCGGCGAACAGATCACTGTATCGGCGCGGGCCGGAACACAATTCGCGGACGACCAGCAGGTTCCAGCGGTCGCCGACAATGTCGAGGGCGCGGCTGACGGTGCAGTAGTGGTCGTAGCTTCGGCGTGACACGTCTCCCACTGTAACCTGGAACTTGGAAAAACAAAGTGCAAACTTGGAAATTCCAAGTAGAGTGTGGCTCAACCGCATTCAGAAGGGACGTCCATGCAGGTCAAGCAGTCGAGCAAGCTGGCGGGTGTGTCGTACGAGATCCGCGGACCGGTGGCCGAACACGCGGCCCGGCTCGAGGCCGAGGGCCACCACGTGGTCAAGCTCAATACCGGCAACCCGCTGCCGTTCGGATTCGAAGCACCGGCGGACCTGCTGCAGGACATGATCCGCAATCTGCCGGCGTCCAGCGGGTACTCCTCCTCCAAGGGGCTGCTGTCGGCGCGGCGCGCGGTGGTGCAGTACTACCAGACCCTCGGGGTCGAGGATGTCGACGTCGAAGAGGTCTACCTCGGCAACGGCGTCTCCGAATTGATCATGATGGCCATGACGGCGCTGCTGGAGAACGGCGACGAAGTACTCGTTCCCGCACCGGATTTCCCGCTCTGGACCGCGGCCACCGCGCTCAATGGCGGTAAGCCCGTGCACTACATCTGCGATGAGGGCGCCGACTGGTTCCCGGATGTGGCCGATATCGAATCCAAGGTCACCGACCGCACGCGGGCCATCGTGCTCATCAATCCGAACAATCCCACGGGTGCGGTGTACTCGCCCGAGGTGGTGCGGCAGGTACTCGAGGTCGCGCGGCGGCACAACCTGGTGGTGTTCTCCGACGAGATCTACGACAAGATCCTGTACGACGATCTGAAGCACACGGCGACCGCTTCGCTCGCGCCGGACCTGCTGGTCCTGACCTTCTCCGGGCTGTCGAAGTCCTATCGGGCCGCCGGATTCCGCTCCGGGTGGCTGGTGGTTTCCGGGCCGACGCAGCATGCGCAGAACTATCTCGAAGGCCTGACCATGCTCGCGGGTCTGCGTCTGTGCGCGAATGTGCCTGCGCAGCAAGCTATTCAGGCGGCGCTCGGCGGGCATCAGAGCATTTTCGATCTCACCGCGTCCGGCGGGCGGCTGCACGAGCAGCGTGATCGCGCCTGGGAGGCCCTCAATGCCATTCCCGGCATCTCGTGTGTGAAGCCCAAGGGTGCGCTGTACGCCTTCCCGCGCATCGATCTCGAGATGTACCCGATCCACAATGACGAGCAGTTCGTGCTGGACCTGCTGCTGCAGGAGAAGATCCACATCGTGCAGGGCACGGGCTTCAATTGGCCGCGCCCCGACCACTTCCGCATTGTGACGCTGCCGCACGCCGATGACCTGGAGGCGATCATCGAGCGCATCGGCCGCTTTCTGGCCACCTACCGGCAGTGACGGGCGACGCGAAAAAATATCTCGAGAAATGTCCGGAGATACGTCGAAGTGATGTGATGGGCTCCGACCAGTAGGTGAAAGCAGGTCACCAACTCGTCAGGAGCCCATCATGAGCACCACCGTCACCACCTTCCTCTGGTTCGACACCCAGGCCGAGGAGGCCGCCGAGTTCTACACCTCGCTGGTCCCCGGTTCCCGGATCACCGATATCTCGCGCGGTCCCGATGGCGCGGCCTTCATCGTCTCCCTCGAATTGGCAGGTCACTCCCTGACTCTGCTCAATGGCGGCCCCGCACACCCGCACACCGATGCCGCCTCCATTCAGGCCGTCGTCGACGGCCAGGAAGAGGTCGACCGCCTCTGGGACGCCTTCACCGCCGAGGGCAAGCCCGGCCCCTGCGGCTGGCTCACCGACAAGTACGGCCTGTCCTGGCAGGTGGTTCCCTCCGGCCTCCCGCAACTCATGGGCGGCACCGACCCCGCCCGCAGCGCCGCGGCCTCCACCGCCTTGCGCACCATGTCCAAGATCGACCTGAAAACCCTCCAGGACGCCTACGACAACGCCTGACCCAGCACACCGCATTCGGCCGGCTCGGAATCACCGAGCCGGCCGAATCATGCGGTAGCTATTGCCGAATCATGCCGTAGCTATTTCAGAGCGACGCGGGCACCGCCCGAGAACATCGAATCGTGGAACTCGACGGTGACCGGGACCGTGCCCTTGGGAACATCGAACGGGATGCTCACGGAAATCTTGTTGCCCGGATTGATATCTGCGGTGAGGTCGGTGTTGACCGCAAGCTCAGCCGAGGTGTCATTGCTGTACTGCTTGCCCTGATCGTCGATCAGCTTCTGATTCTCACCGAAGTAGCTCTGCGCCTTGTCCCCGATATTGGTGATGGAGACATGCAGGAGGACGTACTCGCCCTGTGCGGTCTTCCGCAGGATGTCATTGTCGCCGACCGTCGCGACAGGGGGATCGACCGCGGTGACCGCGAAGGCGAACTTGCCGTCCCGCACTTCCGAACCGGCCGCCGCCACCGCCGAGGTCTTGTCGGTGCTCTTCGAAACCTCGTGTGCCGCAGTCCCGACCAGGGCGAAGCACCCGCCGAAGAACAGCACGACCACAGCGAGCAGAATCCAGGGCCAGACCTTCCGCTTCTTTCTGGGCGGCGGGGGATATCCCTGCCCATACATCGGCGGGCCACCTGGAGGTGGAGGTACCGGCTGATTCGGAATGGACATGGGCAACCTTCGATTCACTGTTCGCGCAAGGGCCGACCCTTCCCTTGCGGATGGATCGATCAATGTTGCCAATTATGAACCGGTTTCGCGGAATTGATCGCGGATCGAATTATCGAGAAGGCCGCGGAGCATTTAAAAGGCCTTGCAGGAGAGGATATCCGGACATATCTCCCGTAGGAAACTCCCCGGCATCTAATTATTAGCTGATGCTCGATGGCTGACGCATATTCCCAGGACCAGTAGGGCCGTGATGCCCCCGCACATCAGGACCGCGGAGGGGGAGGTGCGGTCCAGAAGGATGCCGCCGGCCAGGGCGCTCAGGGAGAAGGTTGCCTGGAAGGAGGAGGTGAAGAGGACGGAGGAGACTTCGGCGTGGTGGGGGACGGCGCGGGCGAAGCAGGTTTGCAGGATGACTGGCACGCCGCCGTAGCCGATACCCCAGATGATCAGTAGGGCTGCGGCGCCGAGTTCACCTCGGCCGAGGGTCGGCAGTAGCAGCATGGCGGCTGCCATCGATGCGGCGGCGGAGATCAGGGCGGCACGGGGGTGGCGGGTAATCATGCTGCCGCCGAGGGCATTTCCGGCGATACCTGCGATGCCGTAGATCAATAGGAGGGCGGTGACGCTGCTGACGCCGGTCACCTGCTGCAGGAATGGCGTGATGTAGGTGTAGGTGCCGAATTGTGCGAGGAGGATGAGAAATGTTGTGAGTAAGGCAAATCGGGCGCCGGGGGCGCTCAGGCCTGTACGCAATGTCGTCCAGTCGAGGGCCTGATGAGCGGGGAGAGCGGGCAGGGACAGCATCAGCAGTGCCAGGACCGCGGCCGACAGGATGCCCAGCACCACGAAGGCGGTGCGCCAGCCTGCGATATTGCCGACGAATGTTCCTGCGGGAACGCCGAGTACCGAGCCGAGCGGGACGGCCGCGAAGACGACCGTTGTCGCGCGGGCCGCAGCGGCCGGTGGCACCAGCCGCTGCGCCAATCCCGCTGCGATGGACCAGTAACCGCCGATCGTGATGCCGAGCAGGACACGGGATGCCAGCACCAGCCAGAAATCCGGGGCGAGTGCGGCAATCAGATTGGCCGCCACCAGAAGTAGCGTGCAACCGCACAGCAGCAGCTTGCGATCGATGCGCGCCGCCGCCACGGTGACCACGGGTGCGGCGATCGCGGCGAGCAGTCCGGGCATGGTCATCATGAGTCCGGCCATGCCGTCGGAGACTGCGAAGTCCGAGCCGATCGAGGTCAGCAGCCCGATGGGCAGGATCTCCGTGGTCACGATCGAGAAGATCCCCAGCATCACCGCGACAACGCCGAGCCACCGGATCATTCCGGGTCTGGTTCCGTGAGTGGGCGCAAGAAGTATGGACACAAGTTCCAGTCCAGCAACTAGCGCGCCCGATCACCGGCGGGTCTACGCCACCATAGTGCGGCCGAGCAAGATCACCGGGAATGATTTCAGCGATCCATCCCTCGATCGCGGTGGTGCGGATTGCCGTACGGCCGGCGAGGTTCGATGGTTCTGAGATCCTCGGGGTTCAAGGCGAAGCGGCGCGGTCCGGTGTGCGGCGGACGGGACGGGTCGGCGCCCGCCGCGCCCGAGTGGCGGCTCGCGGCATTGATGAGGTGCAGCGTGGCGACGAGGAAGTCCATCAATTCCAGGCCCAGCGGACCGGTGTAGTCGTAGTCCGAGAGTTTCCGCAGCTCCTCGGCGAAGCGGATTCTCAGCCGACTCGCGTCCTCGGAGGCGTAGGCGCCCTCGGCGATGCGCTGCGCATCCCGCGCAATAGCGTTCAATCGATCTGCGCTGTAGGTCATCTCGCGCCTGCCTTCATCGGCTGGTGCCACCACAGCCGGATTTCAGGGTACCGCGTTCACGATGCGAGCAACGCTGCTCCGCAGGGTTCGGGTGCACGCACATCGGCCTCTCGACAGCGGTTTACGCACTGTCGAGAGGCCGAATGCTGTTGCTCAGGAAGGGTTGGTCTCCTGATCGAGCGCGTCGATCAGAAAGCCGAGCGAGCCCTTGAGCGCCTCACGCTGCGGCTCGTCGAGGCGCGCCATGGCCGCTGCGAAGCGTTGAATACGGGCGGAGGTCAGGCCGGTGACCAGATCGTGAGCACGGGAGGTTGCGCTCAGGAGTTGGGCACGGCCATCCTCCGGATCGGCGTCGCGGACGATATAGCCCGCTTTCTCCAAACCGGTGACCATGCGCGACATGGTCGGTGCGCTGACACGTTCGACATTCGCCAGATCGCTCAGTCGCATCGGCCCGCCGCGCGCGACCGAAGCCAGGGCCGAGGCGGCGCCGGGGCTGAGCTGACCCAGGTCACCGGAGGTGCGGAGCAGCCGCAGCAGGCGGCCGATCGAGTGGTAGAGATCGGCCGCCTCCGTGAGCTGATCGGGGTCGGCGACACCCGTGGACTGTTGCAGCGTGGCCTCCTCGATCATCGGGTCAGATTCCCGCGCGGTCGGCTTCGATGAGTTCCTCGGTCTCATCGGCAGCCTTCCCGCTGCCGGCGAACCACGAAGCCACTGCGCCGATCAGCATCATAAATGCGGCGACCAGGAATACGACGATCAGACCCGAGTGGAACGGTCCGGAGATCAAGTGCGGGAAGAACTCCTGACCGGTGAGGACATCGCTGTTCACACCCGGTTTGTCGAGAGTGCCGCTGGGGCCGAGCAATTCCTTGAACGGGTTGTAGCCCAGGAATGTCGCGAACAGGCTGCCGACCGGGGGCATATCCGCCACCTGACCGGCGACCTGCGGGGATACGCCCTGGCTCTGCAGACCGGAATTCATTGCGCCCGGCAGGGTTCCGGACAGGCCGACGATCATGAGCGAGAAGAACACGCCGATCGACAGCGCCATGCCGCCGTTCATCAGCGTGCCGCGCATGCCGGAGGCGACGCCGCGCTGCGACGCCGGTACCGCGCCCATGATCTCGGCGGTGTTCGGCGAGGTGAAGATGCCGGTGCCGAGGCCGTTGAGCAGGATGATCAGTCCGAACAACCAGTAGTTGAAGTCGACCGGGATGATCACCAGCAGCACGAAGGTGACCGCCGCGAGCGTGAGACCGCCGGCCGCGAACAGCCGGGGGCCGTACTTATCGCTGAGCCAACCCGAAACCGGGCCTGCCACCAGGAATCCGACGGTCAACGGCAGCATGTAGATACCGGCCCACAGGGGAGTGGACTCGAAGTCGTACCCGTGCAGCGGCAACCAGATGCCCTGCAGCCAGATAATGAGCATGAACTGCATGCCACCGCGTCCCAGCGATGCCATCAGGCCCGCGAGGTTGCCGAGTCCGAAGGCGCGATTGCGGAACAGCGACAGCTGGAACATCGGCTGGCTGACCTTGGACTCGATGTAGCAGAACAGCAGCAGCAGTGCGATGCCGCCGAATACCCCGGCGAGCACCCACGGGTTGCCCCAGCCGGTCTTCGAATCACCGTAGGGCTGAATGCCGTAGGTGATACCGGAGAGCAGTGCGGTCAAGCCCAGCGCGAAGGTGAGGGTGCCCGGGATATCCAGCGATCCGGGCGTGCGGGTGCCGGTGTCGTGCAGCGAGCGGTAGGACCACACGGTGCCGAGGATGCCGAACGGAATGGTGACCCAGAAGATCGCCTTCCAGTCCCACTCCGACAGAATGCCGCCGATGAGCAGACCCAGGAACGAACCGGCCACGGCCGCAACCTGATTGATGCCCAGCGCTACACCGCGACGGTTGGCGGGGAAGGCATCGGTGAGGATCGCCGCCGAGTTGGCCATCAGCATGGCGCCGCCGACGCCCTGCACCACGCGCCAGCCGATCAGCCACAGCGCTCCGGCCCCGTGTGTGAACGGATCGAAGGACAGGGCGATCGCGCAGAGCGTGAACACCACGAACCCGAGGTTGTAGATCTTCACCCGGCCGAACATGTCGCCCAGCCGCCCGAACATCACCACCAGGACGGCGGAGGTGAGCAGGAAGCCCATGAGCAGCCACAGCAGATAGCTCACATTGCCGGGTTCGAGCGGGTTCAGGTCCACGCCCCGGAAGATCGCGGGCAGCGAGATGATCACGATCGACGAATTGATGGTGACCATGAGCATGCCCAATGTGGTGTTGGACAGCGCTACCCACTTGTAGTGCGGATGGTCTCGGTCGACGCGAAGGCGCCGGCGGATGGTCTGGACATCACCTTTGTCCAGATCGGTGGTCGGTGCCGCAGCCAACTTAGCCTCCCAAAAACGCAACTTACGAACTTGTCCAATATAGTTGCATGAGGCTAACTAACGAAATGGTGTCCTGTCTCACCGGCACTGACCAGGGCGAATGTGCTGGGATCAGCCTGATCGCTGGACCAGGTTTGGTGGGCGCGTTCAATGGCTGCCTACGCGGGCAGCTGCGTACCGGTGAGCTGCTCGGCGGTTTCCCACAGCCGCGCCGCGACCTTGCGATCGCGCGCCCGGCGGGTGATCGAGGCCGGGCCCGACGGACCGACCAGGCCGAATCGTCCTGTGGGGCCGTAGTATTCGCCGCTGCGTGCAGCGGGATCGCCGGCCGCGTAGAGCAGCGGTTCTGCGCCCTGTTCGACGCCCTGGGAGGGCAGGATGGGCAGACTGCCGAGGAGGCCGCGGGCAGGCTTGTCGCGGCCGAGGCTGGCCCCGGCGGTTTGCAGATTGGTGCGGGTGTAGCCCGGATGTGCGGCGGTGCTGCGCAGGTTCCAGTCACGTTCACCGGCGACTTCGGCCAGGTGCAGCGACAGGATCAGATCGGCCAGCTTCGACTGCGCGTAGGAGCGCGTCGGGCTGTAGCGGCGCTCCCACTGCAGATCGTCGAAGTTGATGCGGCCGAAATTCGCGGTGCCGCTGCTCATGGTGGCGACACGGGGGTTGTCGGCGCGGAGCAGTAGTGGCAGCAGGTGCATGGTGAGGGCGAACGGGCCGAGGAAGTTACTGCCGAACTGCAGCTCGAATCCGTCTGCGGTGGTGTGCCTTTCCGGGGGAGCCATGACGCCCGCGTTATTGACCAGCACATCCAGCGGTGCGCCCGCGGCGAGCAGATCGTCGGCGAAGCTGCGCACCGAAGCGAGATCGGCCAGGTCGATGCGGCGAACCTCGAGCTTGGCGGCGGGGCGCTGGCGCAGGATCTCCGCCTTGGCCTGCTCACCCTTTTCCGGGGTGCGCACCGCCATGATCACCTGCGCTCCGGCAGCCGCCAGACGCGCTGCGGCTTCCTTACCGGTGCCGCTGTTTGCGCCGGTGATGACGATCGTCTTACCGGTCTGATCAGGTACTTCATACATGCTGGACTCCTAGTCGAGGATAAAAGACCGCCGGTCTTCAACTGCTTCGACGATAAGAGACCAGTGGTTCGTTGTCAAGAGACCGTTGGTCTGAAATACTCGGAGCATGGTCCACTTCCAACGGGCGCGCAGCGTCGAGCAGCGGGAAATACGCAGACAGGCCATCCTGGATACGGCCGCGAACATGCTCACCGAGATGCCCGTTGTCGATCTCGGGCTCAATGAGCTGGCCCGCCGGGTCTGTCTGGCGAAGTCGAATGTGCTGCGCTACTTCGAATCCCGGGAAGCGGTGCTGCTGGAACTGCTCGACCTGCGCTACCGCGAGTGGATCACCACTGTCACACCGCTTCTGGCCGATACCGGCGGCGACCTGCGCGCACGGCGTGATCGCCTGGTCGGCGCACTGGTCTCGACACTGGCGGACGAGCCGGTGCTGTGTGACCTCTTCAACGCACAGGCCGCGATCCTGGAACGCAATATCTCGGCCGAGGTCGCGGCCAGGTACAAGCAGAAGATGTTGGCCGCCACCGCCGATCTGGTCACTCCGGTCGAACGCCTCGTTCCGGAGTTCGGCGCCGACGGTGCGATGAAATTCTGTGCGGCAGCACTGCTTTCCGCAGGTGCGCTGTGGAGCCACAGTCACCCCGCACCTGCCATGCTCGCCGCCTACGAGCTGCATCCCGAGCTGGCCGCCGCCCGTCTGGAGTTCGTCCCTGTCCTCACCGAGCTGCTCGAAGTCCTGGCGCGCGGCCTACTGACCCGAGACTGACCGGCGCAAAGTCCAACTCCCGCAACACTTCAGTACCTCCGGGCCGGTAGCCGAGGTCCATTTCAGCGCGCATGAGGGAATCATGGGGGTCGTCAGTGGTAATCCGCGTGCTGACCGGGCAGGTTCACCCGGTCGTGAGGTGGTGGCGGAGGAGGATCGCGAGTTGGGTGCTGGCGCAGTCGAAGGGGTGGCTTGATTGCAGGGCGCGGCTCTGCACGATAGCTCCCTCGATTGTCAGTAGCAGCAGGGCTGCCATCGAGCAGGCGGGAACGCGGTCGATGCCGGCGGCGATCAAGCCGTCGGCCAGACGGGCGGTCCATTCGGTGAAAGCCTGGCCGGCGGCGGATTGCACGGCCGGGTCCTGCCCGTAGAGCGCCGCGGCCATCATAAAGGAGCCCACGCGATAGTCGCTGGACTCCAAGGGATTACGCCAGTAGGCGAACAGTTCGTCGAGCCAGCCCTCCAGAGAGGGGGCGGTGGCGAGCGCGTCCGCCATCCGGCTCACATGCGAATACCCCATTCGGGAAACGGATTTCGCCGCTGTCTCCACGAGCTCCTCTTTGCCCAGCGGAAAGTGCTGGTACAGCGAATCGGGCGAGGCATCGCTGCGTTCGAGTAGTTCGGTGAGCCCGGTGGCGTGCACGCCGTGCTCCATGACCGTCAGGATCGTATTCAGAATCAGTCGGGCGCGCGGTCCGGCGGGCATGGAGCTTCCTCGGTCTCGGGGTGTCAGTAGCGGCCGAAGGCGAGCGCGACATTGTGCCCGCCGAATCCGAACGAGTTGTTGATCGCGTACTCGATGTCCTGACGGCGCGCCTCGCCGTGCACGATATCGAGGTCGATCTCCGGATCCTGATTCTCCAGATTCAGCGTCGGGGGCACGATGCCGTCCCGAATGCTGAGGACCGTGAGTATCGATTCGAGCGCACCGACGGCGCCGATCGAGTGGCCCAGGGCGGATTTCGGCGCGTAGACCGAGGCGTGGCCGACCCCTGCCTGGTGAATCGCGTTCTTCTCGGCGGTATCGCCGATGGGAGTCGCGGTGGCGTGCGCGTTCACGTGCGTAATGTCCCGGGCCGACAGACCGGCGGTCTGCAGGGCCCGCGTCATTGCCCGGCCTGCGCCGGCGCCCTCCGGATCCGGCGCCACCAGGTGGAATCCGTCGGAGGTGATGCCCGCGCCCAGGAGTCGTGCGTGGATCGTCGCGCCCCGGGCCTTGGCGTGCTCCTCGGTCTCGATGACCATGAGCGCGCCCGCTTCGCCGAAGACGAAGCCGTCACGGTCCTTGTCGAAGGGACGCGAGGCGCCCTTCGGATCGTCATTGCGGGTGCTCATGGCCCGCATCATCGAGAAGGCCGCGATCGGCACCGCATCGATATAACCCTCGACGCCGCCGGTGACGGCGATATCCGCATCACCCATCACGATCATGCGCCAGGCGGTGGCAATGGCCTCCGAACCCGAGGAGCACGCGGATACCGGAGTGATCACTCCCGCACGGGCTTTCAGTTCCAGGCCGACCACGGCCGACGGACCGTTGGGCATGATCATCTGCACGGCGAGTGGCGAAATCTTGCGGTAGCCCTCGCTTTTCAAGCGATCGTTCGAGCTGACGACGGCATCCGCGCCGCCGAGCCCGGTGCCGATGGCGACGGCCAGCCGCAGCGGGTCGACCTCCGGGCTGCCCGCGTTCTTCCAGACTTCGCGGCCCATCACGGTGGCCAGCCGCTCGACATAGGACATGCGGCGGATCTCGACCCGGCTCAGCAGCGTATCCGGCGATACCTTCAGGTGACCGCCGATGTGCACCGGGAGGTCGTAGTCGGTGATGAAATCGTCGGTGAGCGTGTCGATGCCGCTCTCTCCGTTGAGAAGGCCCTTCCACGTCGCATCGACATCGCTGGCGATAGACGTGGTCGCCGCCATGCTGGTGACGACCACGCTGGGGAATTTTCCGGTCGAACTGAAAGGGTTGGTCATGACGACCCGCCCGCTATTCGCCGTGGCTCTCTTCGAACTTGGACTTGAGTTCCGCCGCGAGCTCGGAGTTCTCGACCTCCATCTTCTGCACGTAGGCCACGGCGTCACCGACGGTACGCAGGCTGGTCAGGTCCTCGTCCGGAATCTTGATGCCGTACTTGTCCTCGAGCTGGACGGCGATCTCCACCAGCGACAGCGAGTCAATATCCAGGTCGTCGACGAAGGACTTCTCGATCGTCACCTCGGAGGCCTCGATACCGGTCACTTCCTCGACGATCTCGGCAATGCCCGCGACGATCTGATCCTGCGTGGTTGTCATAAATATCCCCTAGCTCGTTGCATTGGATACCGGTAGTGCACCTGCTCAGCGCAGCACGTGGCCGCCGACCGGTGTGTTCTCTCAAACCGATTGCGGCTCAACGTCTTTTACTCCGACTACCGCTGCCAAACATATAGACCGCCGCCGCGTCAGCGAGACGGACGTCGCTACGAACCTACGTGAGAGTCTTTGTGGGAACCCTCCAAGAGTGAAGTCTCACAAGAAATCACGGCGGGGAGTGGGTTCAGGTGTCGGCTCTGCTCAGCAGCGCTTCGGTGAGGGTGGCGAGGCGGTGGGCATTCGCGGGATCGAGGGTGGGGAGCGACAGGGGCAGGATCTTGCCGCGGTCGATGGCGATGAGGGGCTGTGCGGGCGGGGTGTCGACAAAGGCGTGGAGGGGGTCGATTGCCGCGGCGATCGGCTGGGCCGAGATGCGGGCCAGGGTTCGAAGCAGGGTTCTGGCGAGGACGTTCAGGCTGGAGAGATCGCCGCTGCGCGTGAATCCGGGGTGATAGAGAACGAATCGCACTGTGTCGGAGCCCGTTTCGGCGTAGGTGACGCCCAGCAGGTCGTTGGCTCGACCGGCCTGCAACTGGGCGCGTACCGCGCTGTAGCCGTGTGTCAGTTGGGGGTCGTCCCAGTCGATCGCACCCTTGGTGACGCCGACCCCTCCAATGCTCACGATCACCGGGGCCGTGCTGCGCTCCAGCAGCGGAGTCAGCCGCTGCGCCAGTACATATCGGCTCAGGTAATAGAGCGCGAAGGTGTGCTCGAAGCCTTCCGCGGTCCGAGTCCGCCGCGGGCTGATGCGGTTGGCGAACAGCAGTAGCGCATCGACCGTGTTGTACTTCGTGCGAATCTCGTCGATCACCCGCTCGGTCTCCGCTGTCGAGCTGAGGTCAGCGCGCAGAAAGGTGAGGCCATCGACCGCCGGACCTGCCGCAGCCAGTAGCGATTCGCCCTTTACCAGGTTGCTGCCGATGGCGACGACCGTATCGCCGCGTGCCAGCCGTTCGAGGGCGAACGCACGGCCCATACCGTCCGTACCGCCGCTCACGACAATGGTTTTGGACATTGTTCCTCCGCTACTCTCGGGTCGTACCTCGATCCTCGGCAACGACTGACAGTTGCGAAAGTAGGCACTTTCATGTCCGATACGCACACGAATGTGCCCTCGATGATCGCGACAGAGCTGCCCGCGCGCGTACCGGTCGCCGAACACGAGGCCTGCCCCGTCACCGACGTACTGCGCCGCATAGGCGACAAATGGAGCGTGCTGATTCTCGCGCTGCTCGGCAGGCGCAACTACCGCTTCAATGAACTACACCGCTCGATCGAGGGCATCAGCCAGCGCATGCTCACCCGCACCCTGCGCTCGCTCGAACTCGACGGCCTGGTCACCCGCACCGTATTCCCCACGCTCCCACCCACAGTCGAATACAGCCTCACCCCCCTCGGTGAAACCCTCCTCACCCCACTCTCAGCCCTCGCCGACTGGGCCGTCACCCACACCCCCGACATCACCGCCGCCCGCCACTCCGGGACCGCCGAATCCTGATGCCGGGTGCTCCCGCAGCCAGCGAAGCACTTCATCGGCATGCCGATCGGGCGGAAAGACCGGGTAGAAGACATGCTCGATCACCCCGTTGTCGACGATGAGCGTCATGCGCTTATAGAGCGATACACCGTCGACATCGAACGTCGGAAGCGAAAGCGCCTTTGCCAGAAGCAATTCCGGATCGGCCAGCATTGCGAAGGGCAGATGCAGGCGTTCGACAGCTTCACGCTGGTAAGAGGAGTGCTGACTGGACAGTCCGAACACACGCTGGGCGCCTGCGGCGACCAACTCCCGGTAGTGATCACGGAAGTCGCACGCTTCGGCGGTGCACCCGCGGGCACCCGGAATGGCATTCCACCCGGCGGGAAGGTCGATGTCGGGGCGACCGGTCATCGGATAGAGGTACACAACGGTCCGGCCGGTGCCCGTCGATCCGAGATCGATAGTCGCATTATCGGTGCTGTCGAGAATGATCGACGGCACGTGCAGACCGGGAAGATGCGCTGCCGCACCGTCATCCACCGGTACCGGCAGGTCCGGGGGCAAGGTCTGCAGGTTCGGGGCGGGCTCAGGTGGTTGGCTGATTCTCACGAACGAAACGTAACTCCAGCCCCCGGGCCGAGGTCAACCCAGACTGCGAGGGCCGTAGTGGTTGTGATGCCCGAAGCGGCGGCCGCGCAGGACTACGAAGAAGAGCAGGGGGAAGATGAAGAAGGGGACTATGTGGGTCGCTAGGACGAAGGCTGTGGCGAAGGCTAGGACGCCGGCCAGGCCGATTGCGGGGAGTAGAAGGCGTGGGTCGCGGCGGTGCGGAGTGGGGGGCGGGGTCGGGGCGGGGGCTGGTTGGGGGAGGTCGGCAAACAGGATGGTTAGTTCGTCGGTGGTTTTGGCGGCGTAGGCGCGGCCTACGCGGTCGTCGTATTCGTCGAGGTCCAGGCGGCCGGCGGCGAAGTGCTTGCCGAGAGCCTCGGCCGCTTGCTCACGCTCTGCCGTGCCGACGCGCACGGCGGGCGGCCCGAACGTCGCAGGGCTGAAATCGGTCATTTCTCAACCACCTCACCGGGGGAACAATCACGCTGTCAACCACAGTAGGCCGATTTTCGGCCGTCGGCCTGCGCCCCTGGACGTATAGCGATCTACACCTGCAGGCGTACCCGGCTCACGCACTGCGGAAGGCTTTGTCGCCGACGCGGTCGGGGTCGGAGATGTGGGAGAGGAAGAGCCGGGCGGTGGGAGGAGGTGTGCGGGTGGTGACGACGTGCCAGGGGCGGTTGAGGGGGGTTCCGTCTATGGGGAGGACTTCCAGGCGGCGGCCCGCCAGATCGTTTTCCACCGCATCGGTGTGAATGAGGGTGATACCCAGACCTTCTCGGGCGGCGGCGAGCGCTGCGCCGTGTGTGCCGAGAGTCAGTGTGGGGGGCCGGATCTGGAGACGATCGAAGAGAGCGAGGGTGGTGTCGCGGGTGCCGGAGCCGGTACCGCGCAGGAGCCAGGTGGCTTCGGAGGGGTCCGGCCAGAGACCGGGCGCGCCGACGACCACCAGCTCACAGGGCCTGCGAGCACGGGTCACCAGTCCCGCTTCGTGCGGCGGGCGGCCCGCCACAACGAGATCTGTTTCGTGGTGCGTCAATTCGACGAACAGCACATCCCGAGGCTGGATGGAGAACCCCAATTCGATATCGGGGTACCGGGCTCGGAACGAGGCCATCAGCCGCAGAAGGACGAACTCGCCCGCGGTGGCGACCACCCCGATGCGCAGGCGACCGGTTTCTGCGGCCCGGACCGCGGCGTGCGCCTCCTTCATCAAACCCAGGATGCTGCGGCAGTAATCGGCGTAGACGCGGCCGGCTTCGGTGAGTGCGATACCCCGGCCTGATTTGGCTATGAGTTTAGCGCCCAGCTGTTTTTCGATGTGCGAAACGGCCGCGGAGGCAGCGGCTTCGGTGATGTGCAACTGTGCGGCCGCGCGGCGGATGCTGCTGTGGCGGGCGACCGCGAGGAAGGTTTCCATGCGGACCGCGCTCACAGTACCCATCGTCAAACGGTAGCAAACACGACGAAATGGTTGAGGGAGACGAGAAACAATCGAATTGTTTGTCGATAACTCTGCCGTCATCCTGGGAATCGCAAGTGGCCCAACCCAGTTCGCAGGAGGAATGATGGCCGGATCTGTGGACGATCGAGACGGTGGACGCGGCCGATGGGATCCCGGCGTGCAGACGTACGCGTCGATGGGATACTACGCGCCCGATTATCAGCCCAAGGACACCGATGTGCTGGCGGTGTTCCGGGTGACCCCGCAGCCGGGGGTCGACCCGATCGAGGCCTCGGCGGCGGTGGCCGGCGAATCCTCCACTGCCACATGGACGGTCGTCTGGACCGACCGTCTGACCGCGCACGAGCGCTACCAGGCCAAGTGCTACCGGGTCGACGAGGTGCCGGGCCGGCCGGGGGAGTACTTCGCCTATGTCGCCTACGATCTCGATCTCTTCGAGGAAGGTTCGATCACCAATCTGACCTCCTCCGTCATCGGCAATGTATTCGGATTCAAACCGCTGCAGGCATTGCGCCTGGAGGATATGCGAATTCCCGTGGCATACGTGAAGACCTTTCAGGGCCCTCCGCACGGAATCGTTATGGAACGGGAACACCTGAATAAATACGGTCGACCGTTGCTCGGCGCCACGGTGAAACCGAAACTCGGTCTCTCCGCGCGCAACTACGGTCGCGTAGTATACGAAGCCTGTAAGGGCGGACTGGATTTCACCAAGGACGACGAGAACATCAACTCGCAGCCGTTCATGCGCTGGCGTGATCGCTACCTGTTCGCCATGGAGGGCGTCAACCGCGCCATCGCCGATACCGGTGAGCTGAAGGGGCATTATCTGAATGTCACCGCCGCCGACATGGAAGACATGTACGAGCGCGCCGAGTTCGCCAAATCCCTTGGCAGCGTGATCATCATGATGGATCTGACGGTGGGCTACACCGCCATGCAGTCCATGTCGAAGTGGGCGCGCCGCAATGGCATGCTGCTGCACCTGCACCGCGCCGGGCACTCCACCTACACGCGACAGAAGACGCACGGGGTGAGCTTCCGGGTGCTGGCCAAATGGTGCCGGCTGATCGGTGTCGATCATCTGCACGCGGGCACCGTCATCGGCAAGCTCGAAGGTGATCCGCACACCGTCAAGGGTTTCTACGACACGTTGCGCGACAACCACATTCCCGCGAATCCGCGCAATGGCATCTTCTTCGACCAGGACTGGGCGAGCCTGCCCGGAGTCATGCCGGTCGCCTCCGGCGGCATTCACGCCGGGCAGATGCACCAGCTGCTGGACCTGTTCGGCGACGATGTGTGCCTGCAGTTCGGCGGCGGCACCATCGGCCATCCGATGGGCATCGCCGCGGGCGCGGAAGCTAATCGTGTCGCCCTGGAGGTGGTGGTGAAGGCCCGCAACGAGGGTCGTGACCTGCTCAAGGAGGGCCCCGACGTGCTGCGCCGCGCCGCCGAGACCAATCGCCCGCTCGAGGTCGCGCTGAAGACCTGGGGTGACGTCACCTTCGAGTACACCTCGACCGACGCCCCCGATGCCGTGCCGACGTCCACTCGCTGAACGCTCCCTTTCCACGAAAGACAGGTAACCGCAATGCATCTGCGCCACGGCACCTTCTCGCACCTTCCGGATTTCACCGACGCCGATATCGCCGCTCAGGTGCGCTACGCACTGCTCAACAACTGGCCGGTCTCCATCGAATACTCCGACGATCCGCATCCGCGGAATATGTACTGGGAGATGTGGGGCCTGCCGCTGTTCGATCTCGATGAGCCCGATGGCGTGCTCGCGGAGATCAATGCCTGCCGGGCGACGTTCCCGCGCCACTACATTCGCATCACCGCCTACGACGCCTCGTATGGTCGGCAGACCACGGCGCTGAGCTTCCTCGTGCAGCGCCCGGCGGACGAGCCCGGATTCCGTCTCGACCGCACCGAAGGAGCCGACCGCAGCCAGCGCTACGGCTTCCATCCGTACGCACTCGACGATCGCCCCGGCGAACGTTACAGCGGCTGAACGGGTTTCGACGGTGAGCACACAGCACCCGGTAGCGCCCGGTGTCCACGCACCTGCGGGCGGGCACCAGGCGAACGGGTTTCAGATGCATCGGCCCGGGGCCACGAGCCCAGGACCGGTGCCCGGGTCGGCCGGCGGTTCCCGACCGGAGGACACCGCGGCCGACCTCCTCGCCGACGACGCGCTGCTGGACCTGTCCAGCGATATCGCGGGCAAGGACGTCGAGGACACCCTCAGCAGGCTCGATGCCGAACTGGTGGGATTGGCGAACGTCAAACGCCGGGTGCGGGAGATCGCGTCCCTGCTGCTCATCGATCGCGCCCGGGAGCGCTTCGGCCTGCAGGCCACCCGGCCGACCATGCATATGAGCTTCACGGGCGGGCCCGGCACCGGCAAGACCACGGTCGCCCTGCGCATGGCCGAGATGCTGCACGCGCTCGGCTATATCCGTAAACCCAAGGTGCACACCGTCACCCGCGACGATCTGGTCGGCCAGTTCATCGGCCACACCGCGCCGAAGACGAAGGAAGCCCTCGCCAAAGCCGCCGGGGGCGTCCTGTTCATCGATGAGGCCTACTACCTGTTCCGCCCGGAGAACGAGCGTGACTACGGGCAGGAGGTCATCGAAATCCTGCTGCAGGAGATGGAGAACGAGCGCACCAGCATGGTGGTGATCTTCGCCGGCTATCCGGACCGCATGGAGACGTTCTTCTCCGCGAATCCTGGCCTGTCCTCACGGGTGGCGCATCACATCGAATTCCCCGACTACACCCACGACGAACTCCTGGCCATCTCGCAACTCATGGTCGCCCAGGAGAACTTCTCCTTCGATGATGCTGCCACGCAGGCCTTTTCACGCTACCTCGCACTGCGTATGAGCCGCCCCCGCTTCGCCAATGCCCGCAGCGTGCGCAATGCCCTCGAACGCTGCCGCCTGCGCCAGGCCAAACGCCTCGTCGAATTGCACCGGCCGCTGAGCCGCACCGATCTGATCACGCTGACCGACAACGACGTCTACGGCAGCAGCGTGTTCGCGGACGCCCCCGCAGCGGAGGTGGCCGACTCGTGAGGAAATGAGCAGGCGTATGCCCGAAGGTATGAAGACACTCACCCGCTACACCATCGAGCAGGAGCATCGGCATCCCGGATCCTCCGGGGAGTTCTCGGCGCTGCTGAATGTGCTGGCCACGGCCACCAAAATCATTGCCAACCAGGTGATGCGGGGTGCGATCGTGGGCTCGCTCGGCTCGTATGACGCCGATAATCTGCCGGTGACGGTGCACCGGAGGATGGATGCCATCGCGCACGACATCATGGTGTCGGAAAGTCAGTGGAGTGGGCCGCTGTCGGCGCTGGTGTCCGAGCAGATGAGCGGATTCCACGCGGTGCCCGCGGAAATCCGGCGGGGGAAGTATCTGCTGGCCTTCGATCCGCTGGACGGGTCCAGCAATATCGATGTGAACCTGCCGGTGGGCACCATATTCAGCGTGCTGCGGGCGCCGGAGGACGGGCGGGCGGCCGCGGCGGAGGACTTCCTGCAACCGGGCGTGCAACAGGTGTGTGCGGGATTCACGCTGTACGGCCCGGCGACCATGCTGGTGCTCACCACCGGGAACGGGGTGGACGGGTTCACCTTGGATCGGGAGGTCGGGGCCTTCGTGCTCACCCATCCGCGCATGCGAATCCCGGACGACACTTCGGGTTTCGCGATCAATGCCGCCAATGAGCGCTTCTGGGAACGCCCGGTGCGCCGCTATGTGCACGAGGCGCTGCAGGGCGTCGAGGGACCGCGCGGGCGGGATTTCAATATGCGCTGGGTGGCCTCCCTGGTGGCCGATACCTTCCACATCCTCACGCGCGGTGGGCTTTACATGTATCCGCGCGACACCCGGCACCCGGCCCGTCCGGGCCGGGTGTCACTGCTCTACGGCGCCAACCCGATCGCCTTCATCGTCGAACAGGCGGGCGGTGCCGCCACCACCGGACACGAACGGGTACTGCAGGTGCAGCCGGGGGAGCTGCACCAGCGGATTCCGTTCATCTTCGGCTCGCGCAACGAGGTCGAGCGCATCGAGCGCTATCACACCGAACCGGACGAGGGTCCGATCTTCGACGCCTCGCTGTTCGGCAGTCGCTCGCTGTTCCGCTCGGCAGGGCGCTGATCCGGCGCGAAATCCGCTGTCCGGCAATCGAGGAGGTGCCATGTCGGTCAAACATCCCGTCGTCGCGATCACCGGATCTTCCGGTGCGGGGACGACCAGCGTCACGCGGACCTTTCAGGAGATATTCCGCCGCGAGGGCATCAATGCGGCCATCGTGGAAGGAGATTCGTTCCATCGGTTCGACCGCAATGCCATGCAGCTGGCCATGGCGGAGGCCGAGCAGACCAATAATTCGCAGTTCTCGCACTTCGGGCCGGAGGCGAATCTGCTCGGCGAGCTCGAAACGCTCTTTCACGACTATGGGGAGACCGGAGTCGGGCCGGTGCGCCGGTATCTGCACGACGACGCCGAGGCCAAACCCTACGGGCAGCCGCCGGGGACCTTCACACCGTGGGAGGAGCTGCCGCCGGGCAGCGATCTGCTGTTCTACGAGGGACTGCACGGGGCGGCCGTCACCGAGGGCATCGATGTCGGCCGGTACACCGATCTACTCGTCGGCGTGGTGCCCATTATCAATCTGGAGTGGATTCAGAAGGTGCACCGGGACAAGACCGAACGCGGCTATTCCAGCGAGGCGATCATCGACACCATCCTGCGCCGCATGCCCGACTACGTGAACCACATTTGCCCGCAGTTCTCCCGGACCTACGTGAACTTCCAGCGAGTGCCGACGGTGGACACCTCGAATCCGTTCACCACCCGCAGCATTCCGACCGCGGACGAGAGTTTCGTGGTGATCCGCTTCGCCGATCCGAAGGTGATCGACTTCCCGTATCTGCTGTCCATGCTGCACGACTCGTTCATGTCGCGGCCCAACAGCATTGTGGTCCCGGGCGGCAAGATGGACCTGGCCATGCAGTTGATCTTCACCCCGCTCATCCTGCGGCTGATGGATAAGCGGCCGAAGTCGTTGCAGCTCAGGGGGTTATGACCAGAGCAGGCCGAGCATCTGCGAGCTTTCCGAAACACCGGGGCAATTAGCGGTCATCGAAGTGTTACGGCGGCCGCTCGGGCACGAAACATGTCGGCAGAAGTGTATACAGACATGAATGCACGAGCTGCCGGCGCGACCTCGGACCTGAGGCACCAGGTCTACACACAGTTGCGCGAACGGTTGATGTCAGGTGATCTCCCACTGCGCGGGCGACTGGTGGAAACACGCGTCGCGGAGATGCTGGGCGCTTCCCGCACTCCGGTGCGCGAAGCACTCGTCCGGCTGCACGCGGAAGGTCTGCTCACCTCCGACGAGGGGGGCTGGTATCCCGTCATCCCCGATCTCGCCACCATCCGCGATCTGTACGAGGTTCGAATCACCCTGGAACTGCGGGGGATTCAGCGAGTCATGGACTCACCCCGGCTGGGGTACGACCTCGACGCGATACGGGCTCTGCACGCGGATTGGTCGGAATACCGTGCGGCGCCGCCCGAACCGGGCCCGGACGTGCTGCTGCTCGACGAGGCCTTCCATCTCCGGCTCAGCGAGGCCGCCGGAAACCCCTCGCTGACCCGCATACTCGCGACGGTCAACAGCCAGATCCGATTGGTACGCGCCTACGACTACGGCACCGAGGAGCGCGTCACCGCGACCATCGCCGAACACCTCGGAATCCTCGACGCCATCCTCGAGGACGAACTCGGCCGCGCGCGCACGCTGCTGCACGAGCATGTCGGAAATTCGTACGAGGTCGTCGAAGCCGCGGCGGCACGCGCGGTGGCCGCGCATTTCCTCGGGACGCAGGCCGGGCAGCTCGACTGGCAGGAGTTCGCGAAATGACTGGAATACTCGATCCGGATCGGTCCTCGGCGAACCCGGATGTGCTGGCGGAGTACGAGAACGAACCGGTCCCCGCCGCGGCGCGCCGCAGCCTGGCGTCGGTGGCCGCAGTCTGGGTCGGCTTCCCGATGATCCTCACCTGTGCGGTATTCGGCGGCCTCGTGGTGTATTCGCAGGGCTTCTGGCGGGGAATGCTCGCCATCCTGCTCGGCAATCT
The DNA here is from genome assembly GCF_035958815.1 of Nocardia sp. NBC_01327. Taxonomy (NCBI): domain Bacteria; kingdom Bacillati; phylum Actinomycetota; class Actinomycetes; order Mycobacteriales; family Nocardiaceae; genus Nocardia; species Nocardia sp. NBC_01327. Next base: position 5,326,862 of record NZ_CP108383.1, read on the forward strand.
GGTGCTGTTCGGATACGTCGGTGCACTCAGCTATGTCGCGGGCGATACCGGCCGCAGCTTCGCGCAACTCGCGCAGCGCACCTTCGGCCGCTACGGGCGCATCGTGCCGGCCGCATTCCTGTCCACGATCGTGATCGGCTGGTTCGCATTCCAGACCGGTCTCACCGGATCGATCATTCACAGCACCCTCGGGTGGAACGAGGCCTGGACCTCGGTGCTGGCGGGCATCGGCTACATGCTGATCACACTCGTCGGAATCCGGGCGCTGTCGGTGATCGGCATCATCGCCGCGCCCCTGTACCTCGTGCTGGCCGCGGTCGCGCTGATTTTCGCGCTGTCCTCGGCATCGCTGTCCAGCGTGTTCGGCTACCAGGGTGGTTCCGGCGCACTGAGTTTCGGCGCCTGCGTCACGCTGGTCATCGCCTGCTTCGCCGACTCGGGCACGATGACCTCCGATTTCACCCGCTGGTCGCGCAACGGCCGGGAAGGCCTGCTGGCGGCGGCCGCGGCATTCCCGGTCGCGAACGTGATCGCGAATGTGGTCGGCGGTGTCTTCGTAGCACTCGGCGTCACGCACGATACCGCCGCCAATGGCGGAAACTTCCTCGGGATTCTGGTCGATCACGGCGGCTGGGTGGTACCGATCGCGATCGGGTTCGTCTTCGTGAACCTCGGGTCGGTGTGTGCGCACTGCCTGTACAACGGGGCGATCGGGTGGGGGCAACTGACCGGCAGGCCGATGCGGATGCTCACGGTGGTGCTCGGCATCTGCGGGACAATCCTTGCCGGAGTAGGGGTTTGGTCGCACTTCGACACCTGGCTGAACCTGCTCGGGGTGGTCGTCCCGCCGATCGGCATCGTCATGATTCTGGATCTGCTGGTGCTGCCCAGATTCGGGGTCTCGCGGACCGAATCGGAGTGGCATCTCGAGCCCTTCCTGGCCTGGGCCGGCGGCGCGGGGTGCGCGATGGCCGCACACCTGTGGGCGCCCGGACTCTCCGAGGCGATCGTGGGAATGCTCTCCGGCGCACTCTTTTTCGCCGCGCTGCGGCTCGCCACCCGGCCCGAGGCGGTGACCGCATGACCTCCCAGGTACCCGCGAACCCGTACCCGTGGCCGTTCGACGGCCCCATCGAACCGGCTCGCACGGCGCTGCTGTGCATCGACTGGCAGGTCGACTTCTGCGGGCCCGGCGGCTACGTCGACACGATGGGCTACGACATCGAATTGACCCGGGCCGGACTGGCTCCGACGGCGAAGGTGCTCGATTCCGCCCGCTCCGCGGGACTCATGGTCATCCACACCCGAGAAGGGCACCGCCCCGATCTCAGCGATCTGCCCGCCAACAAACGCTGGCGCTCCGCGCGGATCGGGGCCGAGATCGGCAGCACGGGACCGCAGGGACGCATTCTGGTCCGTGGTGAACCGGGCTGGGAGATCGTGCCCGAGGTCGCCCCGCTGCCGGGTGAATCCATTATCGACAAGCCTGGAAAAGGCTCGTTCTATGCGACGGATCTGGATCTGCTGCTGCGCAGCCGTGGCATCACCCATCTCATCTTCACCGGTATCACCACCGATGTCTGCGTCCACACCACCATGCGCGACGCCAATGATCGTGGCTACGAATGCCTGATCCTGTCCGACTGCACCGGGGCCACGGATCCCGGCAACCATGAGGCCGCGCTGAACATGGTCACCATGCAGGGCGGCGTCTTCGGCGCTGTCGCCGATTCGCAGGCGGTGATCGAGGCGCTCGGCGAATAGCTCCGGGACGGAAACGCCTTCGGCCGCAAACGAAACCGGCGGCCGCCCTGGTAAGGCGGCCGCCGGAAAAGGGAGGCGGAACTCAGAAAGCGCTCGGAAGCCTGCCCGCGCCGCTCTTCACCTGGAAGGCGGAGATCACCTCGAAGATTCCGATGAAGATCAACCACCAGCCTGCCACCAGCGTCAGTGCGACGATGGAGTGGAACGGCGCCGCGATCAGCCAGCCACCACCGATGACCAGCACGATGCCGAAGAAGATCGCCCAGCCGCGGCCGGGCATGCCGTCGAGCGACAGCCCGGTGATCAGTGTGCTCACACCGCGGAAGATCCAGCTGATGCCGATCCAAATGGCCAGCAGCAGAACCGCTGTCGCTTCACCCTGGTCCCGCCAATTATGGAAGCACAGGAAACCCAGGACGAGCGTCAGAATGGCGGTGATGAAACTCAGAATCCGCATTCCCGCGCTGAGGTGAACGGCGAATGCGGCAATGAGCTGGAAGAAGCCGGATACAACAAGATAGATGCCGAAAAGTACGCCCGCGACAAGAATTGTCTTACCGGGCCAGGCGAGGATGATGATACCCAGCACCACCGAGAGGAGGCCGGTCACCAGGATCGACTGCCACGCACTTCGGGCCAGAGCGTGGACCGGCCCTTCGGAAACTTCCTCTTTGGTTGTCATGCTCGAGAGAATATGCCCAGTTCGCGTAGTTTGCGGTGAATTTGCTCGGTGTGGTGCAGGGTTGTGATGGTCACGCCACGCCGTCGCCTCGGCGTTTCGGCTTGTGATGCACCCAGCGCGGATCGACCCACCACGTATAGGCCGCGACAATCGCCGACCCCGCGAGCGCGGCGTCGAGCATGTTCGAGCCGTCGACCACCAAGCTGACCAGGCCGCCGATGAACGCACCGATCGCGAATGAGCCGTACTGCACCGCATAGCCGAGCCAATCGCGCACCGTGCCGCCGCCGGCAAGATGCCGCTCCACGCCCTGCGCGAATTTGACCAGGGTTCCGGTCACGTAACTGACCGGAATCGATACTTCACCGTTCTTCACGAACGAGGTATTCAGTGCGCCCATGCCGAAGGCCACGAACAGGATCTGCAGCAGTCCGATTCCGCGATCGCCCACGATATCGTCGGTGACCGCCGCGCAGAGCAGTGCGAAAGTGGTCAGCATCGTCGCACCGTGCGGATGATTGCGCCACCAGAAACGGCGGCACAGTGACGCCACGAACACGCCCAGCAGGAACGAGACGATGAGCATCGCGGCACCCTTGGCGAGGGTGTGATCACCGGAGAAATTACCGATCACCGCGCGCTCGGTATTGCCGGTCATGAAGGTGACGAAGTATCCGGCGGAATGGGTATAGGCGGCCGCGCCGATATATCCGGCCAGGATCGACAGAACCGAGGACAGGCGCATCTCCAGATCCCAGAAGGGGCCGGGCAAGACATCCTCGGTGGGGGTCATGGCAACAGGCTAGCAATCGAACAGCGGCTACCGGGGGAGGTGAAGTCGGGCCCCGGATTGCCGAAGGGATCGCCATCCGGCGGCTGCGGTACAGTACTGATGTTAACCGGAATTCACATCCGGTTGGGCAGGTACGAACAAGGAGAAGCCATGACCTCCGCCGTCATCGTAGACGTCGTCCGCACTCCCTCCGGTAAGGGGAAATCCGGTGGTGGACTGTCGGAAGTACATCCCGCCACTCTGCTCGCGGGCGTGCTGGAAGCGCTCGTCGCCCGCACCGGGATCGACCCCGCACTTGTCGACGATGTGATCGGCGGTTGCGTCACGCAGAGCGGCGAGCAGGCGTTCAATATTTCGCGAACCGCAGTGCTCGCGGCGGGTTTTCCCGATGCGGTCCCCGCCACTACGGTGGACCGGCAGTGCGGATCCTCACAGCAGGCCGCGCACTTCGCCGCCCAGGGCGTCATTGCCGGGGCCTATGACATCGCCATTGCCTGCGGTGTGGAATCCATGTCCCGAGTGCCGATGTTCTCCAATGCCCAGGGCAAGGACGCCAATCGCGGGCCGATCGCGCACCGCTACCCCGATGGCCTTGTGCAGCAGGGCATTGCGGCCGAGGTGATCTCTGCGCGCTGGAAGTTCGACCGCGCCGCACTCGACGAATTCGCGGCCCGCTCGCATCGATTGGCCGCTGCGACAGCCGCATCCGGTGGTTTCGACAATGAAATCGTCCCCGCCGGAACGCTGACCGCCGACGAGACCATTCGACCCACCACCAGTGCCGAAGGCCTGGCCGGGCTGAAGCCCGCGTTCGCGGATGCGGAATTCAAGGCGCGCTTCCCCGAAATCGACTGGTCCATCACGCCCGGCAACTCCTCACCGCTGAGCGACGGCGCGTCCGCGGCGCTGATCATGAGCGAGGAGAAGGCCGCACAGCTCGGCCTGAAGGCCCGCGCCCGATTCCACTCCTTCTCGGTCGTCGGCGACGACCCGCTGCTCATGCTGACGGCCGTGGTCCCCGCCACCCGCAAGGTCCTCGCCCGCGCCGGGCTGACCATCGACGATATCGACGCCTACGAGGTCAACGAAGCCTTCGCACCGGTACCCCTGCTCTGGGCGCACGAACTCGGCGCCGACCTCGCCAAACTCAACCCCCGCGGCGGCGCCATCGCCCTCGGCCACCCACTCGGCGCCTCCGGCGGCCGCATCCTCGCCACTATGCTCAACCACCTCGAGCAGACCGGCGGCCGCTACGGCCTCATGACCATGTGCGAAGCCGGCGGCCTCGCCAACGCCACCATCATCGAACGCCTCTGATCATCCGATTTCCGTGTGCCGCAGGGAGATCCCCGCGGCACACGGAGGCGTGCACTGCGGCGTCACACGCCCGCGCTCGTTAACCGCCGGTCGGGAACCACTGCCAACCGGCGCCACCGTTGTCGATGCAAATCCAGCTCTGCCCATCAGGGGACAAAATCTGTTCCTGATCATTGGACGGGCCGCACGGCTGCGATGGATAGGCCGCCTTGACGATATGAACGGCAGCCTGCTCGGCCGAAGCCGCCGCAGGCACCGCCAAGACGACGGCCGAAAGACCGACAGCCGCGATCATCGGTCGGCCCAGACCCCGGACAGCCGAAATAAGACGATTGCTCATAGAATTCCCTCCCGAAATTCGCAAGGCCCCAACGTCTTTCAGCCCTGCACCTTCGACTATGCCACGAACCTCACCGGCTCGGTAGCGACAACGATCGCCACGGTGTTCATCCTCGAGCACCGGCTGCTGCTCGTCACCGGCCCGGCGCGGCGCAGGTTGCAGGCCGGAGTTCTAGCGTGATAGCAACGCCAGAACGACGGAAGGCGGTTGCAGACGTGGTTGTGCGGGTTTCGTGGGATCAGGTCTTCGCCTGGCGGATGGGGCGGCAGTTCGTCGATGTTCGGGGTGGTTCGGATGCGGTCGAGGTGGCGGCGCGGTTGGCGGGGGTGCAGGCGCAGGTGAGTTCGGCGGCGGAGACCGCTGTGGCTCTGCGTAGTGCGGCGGGTAGGCCGGGGGCGGTGGTTCGGGGGCTGGGGGAGCGGAAGCTGATCAAGACGTGGGCTATGCGGGGGACGTTGCATGCGTTGACGCCGGATGTCGCGGCTGCGGCGCTATCGCTGATGGGGTCGGCTCGGACGTGGGAGAAGCCCTCGTGGGCAAAGACTTTCGGTGCTACGCCGGAGGATGTCGCCGCGCTGGTCGAGGCGGTGGGGGAGATGCTCGGCGAGGCGGTGCTGACTCGGGACGAGCTGGTGTCGGCGATTGTGGCCGAGCCGCGGTTTCATCCGCTCGCGGAGCAGTTGCGGTCCGGATGGGGTGCGGTGCTCAAGCCGCTCGCCTGGCAGGGCGCGCTGTGTCATGGACCGGTGGACGGCGGTACGGTGACGTTCTCCAGTCCGGCACATCTGATTCCCGGGTGGACGGGCCTTCCTGATCCTGATGCGGCCGCGCCCGTACTGATCACCGCGTATCTGGGCGCCTACGGACCGGCGACACCGGAAGCGTTCGATGCCTGGCTGTCTCGCGGCAGTCTGCGGAAAACCGTACTGCGGCGGTGGTTCTCGGAGCTGGGCGACCGGGTGACCGAAGTCGACGTCGAAGGCCGCAGCGGATATGTACTCACCGAGCACGTCGAAGATCTGACCGCCACCGCGCCCGCGCACTCGGTACGGCTGCTGGGTTCGTTCGATCAATACGTGCTCGGTCCGGGGACCGGGGACACCGCACTGCTTTCCGCAGAGCATCGCGCCAAGGTCAGCCGCGCGGCCGGTTGGATCTCGCCGCTCGTGCTGGTCGACGGCCGGATCGCGGGGACCTGGGAGATCGTCGGCGATGAGCTGGTCGTCACCATGTTCGACGGCATACCGCCACCGCTACGCGCGCTCGAGGCCGAGGCCGCGCATGTCGCGAGGGCTACTGGGATGTCTGCCCTGACAGTTCGCGGCTGACTCGGCTTTTCGTGCACTGGCGCTGAGCGGGCTACCCGCGTCGGATGTTCGGCAACAGTGCACGAAAACATCGCATTCGCCGACTACTCCGCCCTGGCCGGCAGCAGATCCGCCGACCGGGCCCCCGGACCCAGGATCGGCTGAATATCGCGACCCTGCAGCTGCTCGCCGCAGTCCGAGCACACCGGCTGCACCGTCATGGTGTGGCCGCACGCATTGTGCACGGCCTCGATCGGCGGGCCGTCGGGCGCGGCCCAGGTATCGCCCCACTGACGCATGGCATTGACCACCGTCCAGAGTGAGCGGCCTTTCTCTGTGAGCTTGTAGTCGTAGCGGACCGGGTTGTCCTGATAGGGGACTCTGTCCATGATCCCTTGGGCCACAAGGTATTCCAGGCGCTGGGTGAGGACATTTCGGGCGATGCCCAGTCGCGAGCGGAAATCGTCGAAGCGAGTGATGCCGAACAGCGCGTCTCGGATGATCAGGAGCGTCCACCATTCGCCCACGGCCTCCAGGCACTGGGCGATGGAGCAGTTCATGTCCTCGAAGCTCGTACGGCGCATGAGTCGAGCATAGTCGGTTGCTTGAAAGAACTCACTGCTCTATCGTCCGTCTCATGATGCAACTCACTAATCGTGTGGGTGGTCGGCTGATGAGGGAGAGCTCGTGAACAGCGTTGTGGTGGAGAAGGAGCAGCGAGCCGTCGACTCGCGGGTGGTGCTTGGCATCGTCGCAGTCGGCGTGCTGCTGTCGAGCCTGGATCTGTTCATCGTGAATGTGGCGCTGCCGGATATCGCGGCGGACTTCACCGGATCGAAGATCTCGGGGCTGTCGTGGGTGCTCAATGCGTACGCGATCGTGTTCGCGGCGCTGCTGGTGCCCGCCGGGCGACTGGGTGATCGCAGCGGAAACCGCACCACCTTCCTGATCGGGCTCGCGGTCTTCATTCTCGGATCGGCGCTGTGTGCGGTGTCCTGGGATGTGGGCGCGCTGGTGGCATTCCGCGTGCTCCAGGCGGTGGGCGGGGCAATGCTGATACCGGCTTCACTGGGCCTGGTACTGGCGGCGACTCCGCCGGAGCGGCGGGCCGTGGCGGTGCGACTGTGGGTCGCGTTCGGCGGGCTCGGTGCGGCGCTGGGTCCGGTATTCGGCGGTCTGCTCGTCGAAATCGATTGGCGCTGGGTATTTCTCGTGAATGTGCCGATCGGCGTGATCGCGCTGGTGATCGGCTTCCGGCTGCTGCCCGATCCGAGCGGTGATGGCGGCAGCCTGCCGGACGGCTTCGGGGCGCTCATGCTCGTGGGCTCGGTCGCGACATTCATCCTGGCGCTGGTGAAGGGTGAGGATTGGGGCTGGGGCTCCGCCCGGGTGATCGGCGCATTCGTTGTCGCGGTGTGCTTCGCGATCGCCTTCGTGGTGTCCTCGCGCCGTCATCACAGCCCGGTGGTCGATCCGGCGCTGCTGAGATTGCCGAATTTCGCTCTCATGCTGGCCAATTCGCTGCTGTTCAATATCGCCTTCGCCGGGATGCTGCTCTCGGTGGTGCTGTGGGCGCAGAACGTGTGGGGGTGGTCGGCGCTGCAGACCGGTCTGGCCATCGCACCCGGTCCGCTGGTCGTACCGTTCGTCGCGGTGCTGGCCGGACGGGTCATCGCCAAGTTGGGTGCGGGCCCGGTGATCGCGCTCGGCGGCATATTCTTCGCGGCCGGAATTCTCTGGTGGACAGCGAGTATCACGCTGGAGCCGAACTACGCCGGCGGTCTGCTGGGCGGCATGCTGCTGACCGGACTCGGCGTCGGCCTCACCATGCCGACCAGTTTCGCGGCAGGCACCGCCGGGTTGCCGCCGCAGCGCTTCGCCACCGGATCGGCGGTGCTGAGCATGGCAAAGCAGATCGGATTGGCTGTCGGCGTGGCGGTTCTGGTCGCGGTGCTCGGCACGCCGGTCGGGCCGGACGCGACGCTCACGGCATTCCAGCACGGCTGGTATGTCATTGCCGGGGCATCGGTGGCGGCCGGTGTGATCGGGCTGGCGGCCAGGCTGCCGCGGCCCGCTGCCGCCACCGCCGAGTAGCCGGCATCGCGCGGTGCCGGTGTCCCACAGCGGGACACCGGCACCGGCGCGCATCAGACTGTGGGCGGGGGTTGGCACCAGGATTCTCAGGGCTGGACTCAGGGGTTGTCCCGATAGTCGGCGGGCCCGGGTCTACATACGGTCGATACATGCGAATTGCGCCGACGGTGACAGTGCTGGCTTTGCTTGCGGTGGCGGGATGCTCCTCCGTGAACACCGACAACTCACCCAAAGCCGTGACGAGTACGCCGGTCGCGGTGTCCGCACATCGGGTCGACCAGGTGCGCGCCGATATCGACGCCATCGTGCGATCGGGTGTCCCGGGGGTGATCGCCACCCTCACCGAGAACGGTCAGACAGTGACACTCACCTCCGGCGTCGCCGATCGGGCCGGCGCCGCACCGATTCCCATGGCCCCGCCGCAGGAGGTCCGGATCGGCAGCATCTCCAAGACCTTCACCGCCTCGATCATCATGCAGCTGGTGACCGAGGGAAAGATCCGCCTGGACGAACCGGTCGACACCTACCTGCCCGGACTGCTCACCGGCAATGGCGTGGACGGCAAGGTGATCACCGTCCGTCAGATCCTGCAGCACCGCAGTGGTCTACCGGAGTTCAGCAATGATCCCGAGGCGGACGAATATCGCGCCGCAGTGGAGGGCCGCACGCTGACGCCCCCGCAGGAGATCGCCCTCGCTCTGCGTCATCCCGCACAATTCAGCCCCGGCACCCAGTTCAAGTACACGAACACCAATTTCATCGTCGCGGGCATGCTGATCGAAAAGGTCACCGGCAGGACCTATTCCGAAGAGCTGGCGGGCCGGATCACCACACCCAACCGGCTGACCGACACCTACCTTCCCGCCCGCGGCGACACCGACCTCCGGGGCCCGCACCCGCACGGATACGGGACCATCGACGGCGTCCTCACCGACGAGACGCGGTCCGAACCGTCCATTCCGTGGACGGCGGGCGCACTCATCTCCACCGGCTCCGACCTCAATCGGTTCTACCTGGCTCTGCTCGCGGGACAGATCGTCGCGGCTCCGCAATTGAAGGAGATGCTGGCGAGCGTGCCGATGACGGGTAGTCCCTTCTTCTACGGACTGGGAATCGGCAATACCGAACTCTCCTGCGGTGCACAGTACTTCGGCCATACCGGCGGCATAGCCGGCTACGTCACCATTACCGGAGGCACGCGGGAAGGCCGCGCGGTGACGATCGCCATGACGGCATCCCCGGACCCGTCGCCGGACTCCATGGCCCTGCTGAGCCACGCCCTCTGTCCGTAGTTCCGCGTCACCGGGTTCGCCGGTGGAGCTCGGCGGCGAAGGTGAGGAGTTCGGGCATATGCGGACCGTCCGTCGCCGCGAGTTCGACTGCCTCCGCCAACGAGACGGCGCGGACCTCCAGAATCTGTTCCGCGTCATCAGGATTGGTGGGGGAGCCGCTGAGAATGACATCGGCCGTGCACCAGAGCCAGGCTTTGCGGGGGTGGGGCTGCCAGGGCCGGTACGGCGCCGGGCGATCGGTCACGGCATGGTGAGCGCCGATCCACTGCATCGGGCCGACCAGTTCGGCCCCGGCCTCTTCGCGGAGTTCACGGACTACGCACTCCAACACCGACTCCGACGCCTCGCGAGTGCCACCCGGCACAATCCACACATCCCGATCGTCCCGGCACAGCACGATGCGCTCGCCGACAAAACAGACGACATGGATATTGGTGACCAACTCATCCGCCGGCAATTCGGTCGAGAACTGGACGTCCAGCCCGCCCCATTCCCACCGGGCAGGCGTGTGCAGCAGCGGATACCGATCGGCAAGCGTCATGCCTCGACCGTAGCCGGAGTCCGCAACCGGAACGTGTTTCAGTATTGTTCCCCCATGGCCTTCGTGATCGACAACAGCGTGGAGATCGACGCACCCGCCGAGCTGGTTTGGCAGGTGCTCACCGACGTGGACAAATACGGCGAGTGGAACCCCTTCGTTCCTTCCTGCCAGACCACCCTCGAACCCGGCACCCCCATCGACATGCAGGTGCGCTTGGGCGGGAAGAACCCGCGCAAGCAGCGGGAATTCATCTACTCGCACACCCCGGGCAAGGAATTCAGCTACCGGATGAAGCCGGTCCCGGGTCTGCTGCGCAGTCAGCGCCAGCACATCCTGACTCCGCTGGATGACGGTCGCACCCTGTACGAATCGCACTTCTATATTGCGGGCCCCCTGAACCCGCTCGTCGGCGGATTGTTCGGCGGGGCCATGCGCCAGGGATTCGGCGGGATGACCGATGGACTCAAGAAGCGTGCCGAATCCCTGAACGCGGTGCGCGACTAACCTATTCGCAGGCTACGCCGTCGCCGTTGCCGTCCAGCTGGAGTCGGTAGCCCGGGTCGTTGCGGCGTAGCGGAGCTTTTCCGGCGGCCCGTACCTCGTCGCAGGTCTTGAAGTAGATCGTGACGGTGCTGGTCGCCGGGGCTGCGGGAGTGGTTGCGCCGCAGGCGGAGAGCACCTTTGCCATGGCGTCGTGCTCGGCGCGGGTGACCCAGAGGCTGTAGATGCTTTTCACTTGGATCTGCCGGGCCACGTAGGTGCACTGGTAGTCCTTGCGGGGCGGGAGCCACTCCGCGGCATCGGAATCGCCCTTGCCCTGGTTGGTCGGGCCGTCGACGGCCTGCAGGTTTCGCGGGTCGTTGGCGAGGTTGCGGCGCTGTTCGGGGGAGAGTTGCTGAGCGCCGGTCATCCAGGCATTGCTCAGTGCCACAATGTGATCGATCTGGACGGCGGAGCTGGTGTCGCGGCCCTGTGTGAAGACTATGGTCTTGCCGGTGTAGACGTCGGACAGGGTGCCGGAGACGACCTTGCACTTCTCCCTGGGGTCCACCGACGGGGTCCGCAGATCTCGCTGCAGGATGTCATTGCGGGTGTCGCACCCATTGTGACCACCCGAGACGGCGACATCGTCGCTCCAGGCCAGGCCGAACTGCTCGCGGTTGTAATCCGTTTTGGGAGCGCGGTTCTGGACCGGGAGGCGCTCGAGCAGCGACCGCGCCTGGGTCACCTCGTCGGTGGGCGGAGTCCTGGGGCCGGGTCTGTTCGTCAGCACCAGTGCGATGACGGTGACCAGCAGTAGCCCCGCAATAGCGAGGGGCAGCAACAACTTCCGGAGGCGCGATGGCTTTTTCTGCAACATGTCCGGAACACCGTGCCAATCCGGCGGCCGAAACAGCAAGTCGCACGGACGGTTCGGAGACCGGCGTCACACGCGCGGAACGAACGACAGTGGCGCTCACGGCTCGAGCCGAGAGCGCCACTGCGATCAAGGAAGGTGCGAGGGGTGTGCCGCCCCGCTCATCGGGGCGGTCGTGCCGCTACCAGCGATCGCGGCAGTGATCGGGGTCCGGATGACCCCACTGATCGTGCTCGTCATTATGCCAATTGCCCTGCCGGTCGCAGTGCCAGTCATAATCGCCGCGGGGCGCACGAGGGTCGTGGAAATCGGGATGGTTATTGCCGCCCCATTCCGGCGGGGCGCCCTGATTCGAACCACCCGGTGGCTGCTGATGCATCGGGACAACCGTATCGGCGCTCGCCGTCCCCGCGAGTGGGGCGGCGAACAACGCGCCTACCGCCGCGACGGCGAATACGCGACCGATTATCTTGCGTTTCATCGTGATTCCTTTCCAGTCGTTTGACCAGCAACGATCTACCCGACCGTCACGCCATCGTATTTGCCCGCTGAATAACAACAGGGTCATTCTCTGGCGGTTCGAAGAAAACTCACAGCTGAAGAGCGAGACGCACAGAAAGAATAGAAGCTGCTTCTACTCTTTGGTCCAGAATTAGCGAAAGAGACATTCAGGACATCTAATCGGCCCAGGTCGGTGAATGATCAGGCCTGATGCAGCCACGCTATGAAGAAGGCTGCGCCGCCGGCGAATAGCAATAAGGAGACCGGGAGCGGCCACCACGGCCCGGTTCGGCTGAGTAGTCGCTGTGAAAGGCCGCGCTGCACAATGCCGAATGCGGCGAGCGGCAGCGACCACAGCGGGAACAATCCCACACCCAGCGCGGCATGCACCGCCCAGGTGCCCGCCAATGACGGACCGCCCCAGGAGTTTTCGAGGTCGTTCCCGGCGATCAACGGATAGAAGGCTCCACGCAGCAGTGCGACAACCGCCAGAACGACCGCGAACCAGGAGAGCAATCCGATCGCGGCGGCGAGCAATGTATGCAGGGCTGTCCGCCACGGGCTCGGCGCGCGCAGCTCGAACGGTTCCCGGAACACCCGCCGGGTCACTCGGGCCCGAACCCCGATGGAGGCGAACGCGATCGGAAGCGCGAGCACCGCGTAATACGCTGCCCGCAGTATCCGTTCACGCTTCGTCATGAGCACCACGGTAGCCGCGGCCGGATCCGGAACCCCGCACCGAAACGGCCAGACCTGATCGCATGCCCATTAACGTGCGCAAATACGAATCGCCGCACCGACATTGATGTCGGCGCGGCGATTCGAGAAGTGCGTACTACGCGTTATTCAGCTTGTTCAGACGCTCGCACGACTCGAGGTACTCGGCGATCAGGCGCTGCACGACATCGGCGGAACGCTCGATCTTGTTCATCTGGCCGACAACCTGGCCGACCGGATTGAAGTTCACGTCCTTCGCGGCCTCCGGGTAGCGGTGGCCGCGCTTGACGCCATCGAGGGCGACCATCATCTGCAGCGGCATGCCCAGCGGGTTCGGGGTGTCCTCGCGCTCCCACGCCTCGGTCCAGTCGTTCTTGAGCATGCGGGCGGGCTTACCGGTCCACGACCGCGACCGCACGGTGTCACTGCTGGTGGCATCCAGGTAGCTCTGCATCTGCGCGGGCGGCACATTGGCCTCCTCGACGGTCAGCCAGATCGAACCGGTCCACGCGCCGGCCGCACCCATGGCCAGCGCGGCCGCGACCTGACGGCCGTTGCCGATACCACCGGCCGCGAGCGCCGGCAGATCGCCGATCGCGTCGATGACCTGCGGCCACAGCACCAGCGAGGCGATCTCGCCGCAGTGCCCGCCGCCCTCGGTGCCCTGCATGACGACGAAGTCGAGCCCGGCCGCCTTGTGCTTGAGCGCGTGCTTGACCGAACCGCACAGCGCGCCGATCAGGCGGCCGGAGTCCTGGATCTGCTTGATCACGTCATCGGGCGGGGTGCCCAGTGCGTTGGCGACCAGCTTCGCCTTGGGGTGCTTGAGAATGACCTCGATCTGCGGGGCGACCGTGGTGGCGGTCCAGCCCAGCAGCTGATTGTGCCGCTCACCCTCGGGCAGATGCGGGACGTGATGGTCCTCGAGAATCTTCTCGGCGAAATCGCGGTGGCCCTGCGGAACCATTTCGGCCAGTTTGGCTTCCAGTTCCGCGGGGCTCAGGCCGTCGGCGCCCTTGCCCTCGTACTTCGAGGGGATGACCAGGTCGACGCCGTAGACGCCGTGCACATGCTCGTCCAGCCAGGCGAGCTCCACCTCGAGTTCCGCAGCGGTGAATCCGACCGCGCCGAGCACGCCGATGCCGCCGGCATTGCTGACCGCGGCTGCCACATCGCGGCAATGGGTGAAGGCGAAGATGGGTACATCGATGCCCAGGCGATCACAGATCTCGGTACGCATGTGGGTGGGGCTCCTCTTGACTTCCCGGCACTGGAATGTTCTGACCTCACACTAGAACATGTTCTACATTCAGACCAGTCTCCCGAAGACCACCGGCAGGAACATGCCACCCGCTTGTTCTAGTTGCCGTGAACGTGCAGTCAGTGCAGCAATAGGCCGTCCGCCCGGAGATCGTCGAAAAGCAATTGATCGACCGGCGGTACGTGCGGCCGATCCGCGTACGTGAACCAGGCCATCTCCTCTATCTCACTACTGACGGAGAGGGTGCCGACATAGTCCGCCGTGTAGCAGGCCATCCGCACGACCGCGCCGGGAATCGCGGCCTCGTAGGTGCCGACATGCGCCACCGACTCCGGCGCCAGGGCAACGGTCAACTCCTCGTGGATCTCTCGCACGAGGGTCTGCAGATCCGTCTCCGCGCCTTCCCTTTTGCCGCCGGGGATATAGAAGATGTCCTTGCCCCGAGGCCGGGCGCACAGGATCCGCCCACTCTCGATACGCACCCACGCCACCGTGTCGATCAGCCGCTGCTCCGTCTGCATCCCCGCAGCCTAGGTCAGTGCGAGAACAGAACCGCTTGCTCCACAAGGCGGTTCATCGCGCGGGTCACCCGGTCTTCGTCGCCGGTGATCCAGAAGTCCTGAATGAGACCGCGCATACCGGAGATGAGCAGGGTGGCCGCGGCCTCGGGATCATCGTGGGCGGGGTCTATGCGGGCCAGAGCCTCGGTCATGGCCGTGACCAGGACCTGGATGGCGTCATTGGCGTACGAGTCGAAGGGACTGCCCGGGACGCAGGCCGCGCCCAGGACCTGGAGCAGCACCCGGTTGCTGACGGCCCCGTGCCCGGTGGTGTTGATCGCGAACGAATGGGAGAGGCGGTCCCTGAGCACGGCGGGGTCCTCGATGCCCCGGAAGAGGGCGGCAATGTCCGGGCGCTGGGTTTCCAGGGCGGCCACAAGCATGTGCTCTTTGGTGCCGAAGTAGTGGATGAGCATGCGGGAGCTGGTGCCCAGGTACTCCGCGAGCGGGCGCAGGGAGAGTTCGGCCAGGCCGTGGTCGGCGATGTACGCGATGACTCCGGAGAGGAGTTCGGCGCGACGAGCATGGTCGAGGGGGCGTGGCACGGGTTGACTGTAGCGGACGGTACAGGTATTCATGTCGACATGGGTGTAACGACTGGTACAGAAACTCGGCGTGTGGTGGTCACCGGAATGTCGGCGACCACCTGCCTCGGGGCCGATCTCGATACGACGTGGGCGCGGCTGCTGGCGGGAGAGAGCGGAATCGCGCCGCTGACAGACGATTTCGTGGCAGACAATCAACTCCCGGTGCGGATCGGCGGCCGGTTGACCGCGCAGCCGGGCGAGCAGCTGACCCGAATCGAACAGCGGCGCATGTCCTTCGTCCAGCAGCTGGCCCTGGTGCTCGGGCGGCAGGTGTGGCGGGAAGCCGGGGCCCCGGAGGTCGACGGGGAACGGCTGGCGGTCGCGGTCGGCACGGGCCTCGGCGGCGGAGAAGCGCTGGTGCACGCGGTCGATGTGATGCGCGCCGGGGGCTATCGGAAGGTGCCGCCGATGACGGTGCCCATGGTGATGCCGAACGGCTCCGCGGCGACCATCGGATTGGAGCTCGGCGCGAAAGGCGGTGTCTACGCACCGGTTTCCGCATGCGCGTCGGGTGCGGAAGCCATCGCCCACGGCTGGCGGCTGATCGCCACGGGGGAGGCGGACGTGGTGGTCGCCGGTGGGGTGGAGGGGCATATCGACGCCGTGCCGATCGCCAGCTTCGCCATGATGCGGGCCATGAGCACCCGCAATGACGAACCCGCCCGCGCCTCACGGCCTTTCGACAGGGAGCGCGACGGGTTCGTCTTCGGCGAGGCGGGCGCCATGCTGGTGCTGGAATCCGAGGAGCATGCGCTCGCGCGGGGTGCGCACATCTACGGCCGGGTGCTCGGCGCGGGCATCACCTCGGACGGCTATCACATCACCGGCACCTCCCCGGATGGTGACGGGGCCGCACGGGCCATGCGCAAGGCGATTTCCTCAGCGGGCCTGTCCGCCTCCGATATCGACCACATCAATGCGCATGCCACGTCCACGCCGGTCGGCGATGCCTCCGAGGCCAATGCCATTACCGCCGTGACGCCCGAAGCCTCGGTGTACGCCCCGAAGTCCGCCCTGGGCCACTCCATCGGCGCGGTCGGAGCCCTCGAGGCGATCCTCACCCTGCGCACGCTCGAGCGTCGGATCATCCCGCCCACACTGAATTTCGAGCAGGCCGATCCGGATATCGATCTGGATATCGTCGCGGGCACGGCACGCACTGCGAGCATGAACTACGCGCTGAGCAATTCCTTCGGCTTCGGCGGCCACAATGTCACGCTGACACTCGGCCGGGCCTGACGCGGCGAAAACCTAGCCGCGCAGGGCTTTCGGCACCAGGGCCGCACCGCGCACCGCCACCGGGCGCAGCAGTGTGAAGCAGAGGGTCAGCCACAGTGCGCCGAAGAGCAGGCCGCCGAGGATATCGGTGGGCCAGTGCACTCCGAGATACAGCCGGGACAGCCCGACAGCGAGGACGAAGCAGCCGGCGACGACCACGAGCAGCGGGCGCCAGAGGCCGTGCAGCAGCGGCAGTATCAGCGCGACCAGAGCTCCGACGATGACCACCGAGCCCAGCGTGTGCCCGGACGGATAGGAGTGATTGGTCTCGGTGACCAGGTGATCGATGACCGGCGGACGATCACGCCCGATGAGCAGCTTGCCCGCGAAGGTCAGCACCCCCGCACCCAGCGCGGTCATGCCGAAGAAGACGGCCGTCTCCCACTGCCGTCGCCAGGCCAGCAGCAGGCAGATCAGCACCGCGAGGATTCCCATGGTCGTGGTGTCACCGAGCGCGCTGATCACCTTGGCGATGGAGGTGAGCGTGCCGCTGCGATGGTCGATGAACCATTGCAGCCAGCGTGCGTCCGGGCCGAGCGGATCGGGGTGCGTAATCACCGCGAGGGTCAGTGCGAGCGTGAGCGCACCGAGGACGAGCAGTGCGACCAGAGCGGCGGGCTCGGACAGGAGTGGCCGCGGACCGGGCGCGGGCACCGATGATTTCTCCTGCAGAGGTGAGGTGGCGGACGGCATCCGTCGACCATGGCATGCGGCCGCTGAGAGGAAGTTGAGAAGCCGGGTCGGCGCACAGGTCCGGGGGAGGTCTGTTGCATGCTTGGTCGGTGCGGGTACTGGTGGTGGAGGACGAGCAGCGATTGGCGCGCACGATCGCCCGCGGGCTCGAGCTGGAAGGTTTTGTGGTGCAGCTCGCCCACACCGGCGGCGAAGGACTGTGGTGGGCGCTCGAGGACGATTTCGATGTCATCGTGCTCGACATCATGCTGCCGGAGCTGAGCGGCTACGAGGTGCTGCGGCGGCTGCGGCAGCGCGATGTGTCGACGCCGGTGCTCATGCTCACCGCCAAGGACGGTGATTACGAACAGGCCGATGCCCTGGATCTGGGCGCGGACGATTACCTCACCAAACCGTTCTCCTTCGTTGTGCTGATCGCCCGCCTGCGGGCGCTCATGCGCCGCCGCGCCCCGCAGCAGCCGTCACTGCTCGCCGCGGGTGATCTCACCCTCGATCCGGTGCGCCGGGCGGTGCATCGCGGCGGCACCGCACTCACCCTCACGCCCCGCGAATTCGGACTGCTGGAATTCCTGCTGCGGCACAAGGGCATTGCCGTCACCAAAACCGAGATCCTGCGCAATGTGTGGGACGCGAACTATGAGGGCCCGGAGAATGTGGTCGAGGTGTATGTCGGCTATCTGCGCAAGAAGATCGACGCACCCTTCGGGCACAGCAGTATCGAAACGCTACGGGGTGTCGGCTATCGGCTGATCGATACCGGGACCGGCGACGGGCAGATCGATCACGAATCGAGCGCCACCCCAGGGTGATTCGCCGACCGTGACGGCGCCCGCATGCGCGGCCACCAGCTCCGCGACAATCGCCAGACCGAGCCCGGAGCCGCCGGAGGCCCGCGCGCGATCGGCCTCGAGCCGGACGAAGCGGCCGAAGATCCGCGCCCGATCGGCCGCGGCGATGCCGGGACCGTCGTCGTCGACCACGATGCTGGCGCGTTCCCCGTCCTGCGCAATGGTGATGCCCACCTGCGAATCGGCTTGTGCGGCAGCATTATCGGCGATATTGCGCAGCACCCGGGCCAGCCTGGCCGGATCGCCGATGACCCGTGCGGGCCGGATATCGGTGCGGACTGCCACGGTGCCGCGAGCTCGCAGCGCGGCCGCCTGCGCGTCTCCGAGATAGTCGAGATCGACATCGCCGGTGCGCAATTCGAGGCCGTGCTCGTCGGCGGCGGCGAGGGTGAGCAGATCCTCGATGAGGTACCGCATGCGCTCGGTTTCGGGCAGCAGCGTGTCGTCGATGAGATCGCGGTCCAGCACCTCGGGCCGGTCCCGCGCCAATTCGAGCGCCGCGGTGACAGCGGCCAGGGGACTGCGCAATTCGTGCGAGGCATCCCCGACGAACCGGCGCTGGGCCAGATGACCGGCCTCGATGCGCGCGAGCATGCCGTTCATGGTCTCGGCCAGCCGCGCGATCTCATCGCGGGCCGCGGGCACCGGCACGCGCTCGGACAGATCCGTCGCACCGATCCCGGTCACCCGCCGGCGGATCTCCTCCACCGACCGCAGGGAGCGTCCCACCAGCAGATAGGTCGCCGCCGCGGCCGCCGCGACCACCACCGGCCCGCCCACCGCCACCAGCGCCGCCACCCGGGTCACCGCATGCTCGGCCGATTCGGTGCTGACCGAGACCAGCACGGTGTACTTCCCCCGCGGTGTCGCCACCGTACGGGCCGAAATGCGTAAGTCCAGGTCATCATCCGAATGCGGCCGCAACCCGATCACCCGATCCCCGAATGCGGCCGGATCCAGCAGCGGGACATCACGATTGGAATCCGACGACCGCACCACCCGCCCGCCCGCGTCCACCACCTGGACCGTCTCGATCGGGCTCCCCGTGGCGAACAGCGGTCCCGGCAGGTCGGCCACCGCATTCTCCGGCGGATCCTCCGCCGAGATCCGCGACAGTTCGGACGCGAGTGCATCCATCCGGGTTCCGGCCGTCGTATCGAGTTCCCGCAGCAGTGATCGATGCAGCAGCCAGAGCATGGCCATGGCCGCCACCAGCAGCACCGCCCCCACGACAAGTGCGGAGGCGATCGCCGACCGGACGCGCAACCCCCAGCGGGAAGGGCGCGACCACTCCGGAATCCGATTCACCCACCCATCATCGGCCACGAGCCGCACCGATCCGCGCTCGGCGCACCAGCCACACCAGCACGATGACCAGCAGCGGCGAGAGAATGAGAATCGGCACGGTGGCCGCACCGGTGATCGGCTGCAGCGCATCGATCATGCCGTCACCGATGCGCTGACCGATATCCCGGACGAAGTCGATGCGATCGGATTCCCCCGGAGCTTCCTGAGCCGCCCACGTCACCCGCTGAACGTACGCGCGAGATGCGCTGTCGGCGACCAGCTCTCAGCGGGCGCTCAGGGCAGGGTGTCGGTCTGGATGCGGGGATCGAGTTTGCGGAGGGTGTCGGGGCGGTCGGTGAGACAGGGCCAATCCCGGCTCACCGCTTCGATGGTCGCGTGACCGGCGGGAATCAGGGAGTCCGCGTCGATGCGGTCGGCGAGGGCGGCGCCGAGTTGATCGCTCGCGGGACGGTCGAGGGGCTGGATCACCGTATTGGGCAGGTCCAGCAGGACGGCCAGAATATCGAGGCGGCCGGGCGGGATGAGTGCGCGCGCGGCGGCCAGGGCGGTGGCCGGAACGATAATGGTGTGCCCGGCGTCAGCGGTGGCCCAGACCACCGATTGCACGTAGGCGACGCGATGAGCCCATGCGGTGAGAGCGGCCGTGTCGAAGACGACGCCGCCCAGGGTCGAGCCTGCGGAGGTCATGCTGCGCCGGCATGGTCGCCGGCGGCGTCCTCCTCGGATAATGGGGGCAGGCCCTGTACGGCCCGCGCTCGGTTGATGAGGTCGAGAGGTGGCCGGCCGCCGAAGACCTGCTCGATGCGAGCCAGGGATTCGGCCCGGTCGACACGGACCTTCACGGATTCGGCCACAAAGGCCGAGATCGATTCGATGCGGCCCTTATTGCGCCAGTCATCGAGCGTGGCGGCGACTTCTTCCGGCATCGTCACGGTGATCTTTCGGGTGCGACGCTGTCTCGCCATACCGGAAGGATACTTGGGTATGGGCGACAGGTGCGACAGGCCCGCACCCGGAGTCGGGAGTTTCCAATTCCGCTGATCTGAAACCTGCCGCTCACGCGGCGATCCGTGTTCGATACGGTTGACGTGCGCCCATATAGCCAAGCTCAGAGGACAGATGCAGATGGATGAGAGTTCGATCGCGTGGGTCGACGGTGCCCTGGTCACCATCGATCAGCGTGCGCTGCCGCAGCAATTGCGGGAGCTGCGGATCACGACGGTCGACGATCTCATCGACGCCATCAAGTCACTGGCCATCCGCGGCGCTCCGGCGATCGGGGTGTCCGGTGCGTTCGGTGTGGTGCTCGCGGCACTGGCCGCGACGACCGACGGCGTGGTGAATACCGGACAGGTGGAAGCGGAATCCGCGCGTGTCGCGGATGCGCGGCCCACGGCGGTCAATCTGGCCTGGGGGGTCAAGCGGGCGCTCGCACGGCTGCCCGGCGGTGTGCAGGCCGTGCTCGACGAGGCGCTGGAAATGCTGGCCGAGGACGGCCGCGTGAATCTGGCCGCGGCGACCCATGCCGCTGATCTGGTGCAGCGGCTCTGCGGGGATCGGCCGCTGCGCATCCTCACGCACTGCAATACCGGCCGCCTGGCGACCACCACGGTCGGCACCGCCATCGGCGCACTGCGGGTGCTGCACGACCGCGGTGTGCTCGCGGAAGTGATTGTGGACGAGACCCGTCCGCTGCTGCAGGGCGCCCGCCTGACCGCCTGGGAGATGGCCGAGGCCGGTATCCCGCACCGGCTCACCATCGATTCGGCGGCCGCGTGGGCCATGGCCACCGAGGGGGTGGACGCGGTCCTGGTCGGCGCGGACCGCATTACCGCCGACGGCTCGGTCGCCAATAAGATCGGCACCTACATGCTGGCCATCGCGGCGAAGCGGCACGGGATTCCGTTCATCGTGGTCGCTCCCGAATCCACCCGGGATGTCGCGACCGCGACCGGCGGCGACATTGTGGTGGAGCAGCGCGCGGCGTCCGAGGTCACCGGATTCGGCGGTGTGACAACGGCTCCCGAGGGCACGCTGACCTTCAATCCGGCCTTCGATGTGACACCTCCGGACCTGGTTACCGCGGTGGTCACCGAAAACGGTGTGCTCGGAGCGGTTTCCGGCGACGCCGAGTCCGGGTCACTGAGCGACCGCCTCCACGCACAGTGGGTCGCCGACTTCGAACCCGATGACGAGCCGATCGCCTTCGGTGCGGCGGCGGGAGATTTCCTCGCCACCCTCGCCACACCTGTCGCGGACGAACAGGCGGATGAGCAGCATGAGGGCGGAGAAGCGATCGCGACGATCGCCCGCGGCCTGTACGGCAATGGCTGGATGCCCGGTACCGCAGGCAATATCTCTGTGCGCCAGGCGGATGCGGCCGTCATCACGGCGAGCGGTTTGTCGAAGGGCGAGCTCACCGCCGACGATATGGTGACCGTGGCGGTGGCCGATTCCCGGCCGCTGGTCGCGGGCGCGCGAAAGCCCTCGGCGGAGACCACGATTCACACCGCCGTCTACCGCACCACCGGCGCTACCGCGGTTGTGCATGTGCACCCGCCGCACGCGACGGCCCTGTCCATCGGTGCAGGCGGCGCCACCGCGCAGCCGGTGCGCTTTTCCGGCTACGAGCTGATCAAGGGCCTGGGCGGCGCCCGCCCCGACCTCATCGACATTCCGGTGTTCCCGAATCATGCCGATGTCCCGCAGATCGGCGCCGATATCGAGAAGTACCTGATCGAGCACCCGGATGCCCCGCCGGTGCTCTTCATTGCCGGGCACGGCATTACGGCATGGGGTGCAAGTCTGGCCCAGGCCCGCGATCGCGCCGAATGCCTCGAGGCCATGAGCGAATTGATCACATTGACCGGGCGTCGTGAGATCCCGGTGGGCGAGAACTAGTTCCCTGAGGAGGAACCTCGAATGACTTTGCTGCAGATCATGTCCGATAAGGACGCCGCCGACGTCACCCTGCGCACCACCGATGACGCGGTGATCGCGGCCGAACTGAACAAGCGCGGCATCGTCTTCGAACGCTGGTCGCTGTTCGAGGGTCTCGACGGCGCGACGGCGACCGAGGACCTGCTGGCCGAATACGACGACCGCATCAAGGCACTCAATGCCGACGGCCGCTACAAGTTCATCGATGTGGCGCGCATCCACCCGGACGAGTCCGATCCGGAGTGGCCCGCCAAGGCGGTGGCCGCGCGCACCAAGTTCCTGGACGAGCACCGGCACGCCGAGGACGAGGTGCGTTTCTTCGCCGCCGGGCAGGGCTGCTTCTATCTGCACCTCGGTGATGAGGTGCTGGCAACGGTCTGCACCGCGGGCGATCTGGTGTCGGTGCCCGCGGGCACCCTGCACTGGTTCGATATGGGCAGCACCCCGGAGTTCGTGGCGGTGCGGTTCTTCGAGGAGCAGGACGGCTGGATCGGCGATTTCACCGGTGACAAGATCTCCGGCGGCTTCCCGACCCTCGATGAGCTCCTGACGGCATGATCAAGGTCATCGTCCTCGATATCGAGGGCACCACCAGCCCGACCAGTTCGGTGCGCGAGGAGCTGTACGGCTACACCCGCGACCGGTTGCCGGGCTGGCTGGCCGAAAACCAGGGCGGGGCGGCCGATTCCATTCTGGCCGATACCCGCGCGCTGGCCGATCGGCCGGACGCCGGGACCGACGAGGTGGCGCAGATCCTCATCGGCTGGCTGAATTCGGATGTGAAGGCGGAACCGCTCAAGGCCGCGCAGGGCATCATCTGCGCGGAGGGGTTCCGCAACGGCGCGCTGTTCGGCGAGTTCTTCCCCGATGTGCCACCGGTGCTGCGCGCCTGGCGGGCGCGTGGCCTCGAGCTCTACATCTACTCGTCGGGTTCGGTTCGCAATCAGAAGGATTGGTTCGAATTCGCCCGCGGCGGGGATTTGTCCCCACTGGTCAGTGGGCATTTCGATCTGACCACCGCCGGCCCGAAGCGTGAGGCGTCCTCCTACGAGAAGATCGCCGGCGCCATCGGCGTTCCGGCGCAGAGCATTCTGTTCCTGTCGGATCATCCCGACGAACTGGACGCCGCCGTCGCCGCGGGCTGGTCGGCGGTCGGCGTCGCCAGGCCGGGGGAGCCGAACCCGCCGCGTCCACCCCACCGCTGGATCAGCGATTTTGCCGAGGTCGAACCGAACTGAGCCGCAAGGCGAATCGCGGCTTCCTCAGGGCAGTGACAGGGGCAGCGCGAACGGCGTGAAGTGGTCGGGGCCCAGGAACGAGGTGAGCTCGGCGATGCGCTCACCGCGCAGCGTCAGCACCGTGATCGACCAGGCGAGGTGCGCACCCGCGCCGTCGCCGAGGTAGAACGCCACGGCCGGTTGACCATTGGCGCTGATCACGAGGTGCCGCCAGCTCGGGCAGCGGGTCATGGGGACCTGGACGGCGAAGTCGGTGACCGCCTCGATGCCCCGATACCAGTGCGGCAGTGGCGGCATGGACCAGGTGACGTCCTCGGTGAGCAGTGCGACCAGGCCGTCGGCGTCGCCGCACTCGAGGGCGGTGGCGTACCGGGTGACGAGTTCTCGAACCCGGGTGTCGCCGATCAGGCGCAGCGTCTGCTGCTGTGTGCGGGCCGGAACCCGCTCCGCGACGACCCTGCGAGCGCGCGCCAGCGCCGAATTCACCGATGTGGCCGAGGTGTCCATCATCGCGGCGATCTCGGCCGCGGAGAAGCCCAGCACCTCGAACAGCAGCAGCGCGGCCCGCTGATTGCCCGAAAGGTGTTGCAGGGCTGCGACGAACGCGAGTTCGATGGCCTCGCGCTGCTCGTAGCGGGCGACCGGGCCCCGGTTGTCGGTGAGTCCCGCATCGGGGCAGGGGCCCAGCCAGGCAATATCGGTCAGCGGAGCGCCGTCGAGCACCGCGCGGTCACTGGACGGGCCGAGGTCGACCGGCAGCGCCCGTCTGCCGTGGGCGGCAACGATATCCAGGCAGGCGCGGGTGGCGACCGTATACAGCCAGGTGCGCAGCGAGCTCCGCCCTTCGAAGCGTCCCAGCCCCCGCCACGCCCGCAGCAGCGCGTCCTGTAGTGCATCATCGGCATCGTGGGTCGAGCCGAGCATGCGGTAGCAGTGCGCGTGCAACTCCCGGCGCAGCGGCTGCACGAGGCGGTTGAACGCCGCATCGTCCCCGCCGCACGCCCGCGCCAGATCGGCCGCCTCGGCGCGCGCGGTCGCCGGATCCGCCGGCGTTCCGGAAAGAACTTCTCCCACAGGCGACGATTCTGCCGCACGGCGAGAGTCCCACTCTCGACCGAGAATGCCCGGACCCCACCAGGAGACCACTCGACATGATCGACACCGATATGTGGCCGCTCGTCCACGCGGAGCGAGCCGCGCTGGCGGCCGACCTCGCGGACCTGACCGGCGAACAGTGGACTACGCAGTCGCTGTGCACCGAATTGACTGTGCGCGAGGTGCTCGCCCACCTCACGGCCGGCGCGACCCTGACTCCCGTGCGGTGGCTGGCGGGCGTGATCCGCTGCCGGTTCGATTTCGAGAAGCAGGTGGCCATGCGACTGGCCGAGCATATGGGCGCGAGCCCGGCCGAAACACTGGACAGGTTCAGGGAAGTCGGCACGAACACCACCACACCGCTCATGCCGACCGTGGCAATGCTCGGTGAAGTGATCGTGCACGGCGAGGACATCCGGCGACCACTGGCCATCCACCGCGACTACCCGATCGAAACGCTCACGCAGGTCGCCGAGTACTACCGGGGCACCAACCTCCCGGTCCTCACCAAGGGCCGGATCGGTGGCCTGCGGCTCGCTGCGATCGACGGACCCTTCACCACCGGATCCGGGCCGCTGGTATCCGGCACCACCGTGGCATTGATCATGGCGATGGCCTGACGCACCGCGTACTGCGATGAACTCGACGGTGACGGCGTCACGCGCCTGCGCGACCAGGGGTCGCGGTAGCGGTCATCGAAGGAGCAACGTTCTCGGCCCTGCCTGAATCCTGTTGACACTGCTGGACTCTCATCACACACTGACCGAGTCACAGTGACCTCACAGGAAAGCCCGGGTGACCGTGGATGTCCGATGATCACACGGTGGTCGGCCGCGTCGTCGCCATCACCGACGCGATAGCGGCCGCTGCCGGGCCGTTGACGCTCGCGGCGCTCACCCATGGCACCGGTATTCCCAAGCCGACTGTTCGCCGCATCGCCAACGACCTGGTGCGCCATCACGTACTGGAGGCCACTCCCGCGGGCTACCGGCTCGGACCGCGGCTGTCCTACTACGGATTCCGTGCCGGGCGTGCGGAGGGTCTCTCCGTCGTGGTGCCGCCGTACCTGCGGGACCTGTCGTTGCGCGCACACGGCGAGGTCAGCTGGTGCGGGGAATTCTTCCGCGGTGAACTGGACTTTCGCCAACTGGTTTTCGGTCACGAGTACCGCGCGGACATCAGTTCGCAGACGTGGCCGTCGAGTGCCCTGCTCGGCCCGAGTTTCGCGCTGACCGCCGGTGGGCGACTCCAGAGCGCCTTCGACGACGCGCTCAGTGAGCAACTCGCGCAGACCGGTTGCCGTCCGCTGACGCGATACTCGGCAACCGCACCCCGTGAACTGCGGTTGTTGCTCGAACAAGCCCGCGCCACCGGACTGGCCTACGAACGTGAACAGGTCACGCTGGGGTGGAGTTGCGTGGCGGCGGTCATCCTCGATGCCGAGGAACGGCCCCTGGGGGTCATCGGACTAACCGGACGCAGTTCCGTTGCCGCCCAGCGCTCGACGCAACGCGCGCTGATCGCCGCGGCCGATGCCATCGGGCGCGAACTCCGATCCGCCCGGCGCGGCCCCCGTGTCGTTGAGTGACACGCCCGACCGAGCCGACCTGCGCGAACACCTCCGAATGAATATCGAAGGGACGCACTCGGATATCTCTCACAGCACCAGATCGTGTGCGCCACCACCTGATTTCAGGAGCGACCATGTTCTCCCCGTTGAAACGAATGCTGTGCGCCTGGCTCTTCGTCCTCGGCACGAGCGCTGCCCTCACCGTCTCCGGCACCGTCACCGCACCGGCCGTACCGCCCGGCGCGGTGGACCTGCAAACCGATTGGGATGTATATCAACGCCCGTCCGGCACCACCGACAGTCCGCTCGGCTTTCACGTCCACATCTCCACGTCCGGACCCGACAAGACGAACACCTTCGTGGAGTTCACCGGACGCGCCCACACCAGCACCTACGGCGGGGACATAACGGGCGGGCAGATCCGGGGCCGGACGATCACCTTCACCATCGACTGGTACAACGGCAAAACCGGTTTATACCAGGGCAATTGGTTCGACGATGGCTATCTGCGCGGTCACACACAGGAGCAGGATGCGAGCCACACCGCTGAATGGTGGACCCGATACAACGACTGGACCCTGACATAGGACCGCTCAACCAGATCGCGCCCGTTCCGGGTTCCGGAACGGGCGCGAGTGTGGTCAGGGGGTGATTAACTGGCCGCCGGGTGCGGCGGCCTTGGTGATCAGGTATTCCACCAGCGCCATGAGAACGTTCTTGGCGGAGGCGCGATCTCGGGCGTCGCAGAGCAGCACCGGGATGTTCTCGTCGAGGTCGAGGGCGTCGCGGACCTCGACCGGGGTGTAGACCGGCGCGCCCTCGAAGCAGTTCACCGCCACCGTGAATGCCACGCCGCGGCGTTCGAAGAAGTCGATCGCCGCGAACGAGCCTTCGAGCCGCCGGGTGTCGGCCAGGACGACCGCGCCCAGCGCACCGCGCGCCAATTCGTCCCAGAGGAACCAGAATCGGTCCTGTCCGGGCGTGCCGAACAGGTAGAGCACCAGGTTCTGGTCGATGGTGATACGACCGAAGTCCAGGGCCACCGTGGTGGTGGTCTTGCCCTCCACGCCGCGCAGATCGTCCACGCCCGCGGAGAGTTCGGTGATCAGCTCTTCGGTGCGGAGCGGCGTGATCTCACTGAGCGCCGCCACCATAGTCGTTTTGCCGACGCCGAACCCACCCGCGATGAGAATCTTCACCGAGGCGGCCAGGGGCCGGGAATTGTCAAAGTTTTCGGATGCCATCGAGTACAGCTCGCAAAATGTTGAGGTCTCCGGGCCCCGCGTCGGAGACCGGTGACCGGAAGTTGAGGATGCCGTCGGAGATGAGGTCGCCGACGAGGATTTTGGTCACTGCCAGTGGAAGCCGCAGCGCGGCAGACACTTCGGCGACGGACAACGGGAGTCTGCACAGGCGGACGATGTCGCCGTACTCAGGTTCGACACGTCGCAGCGGTGGCGCCGCATTGGGAACCACCACCGATGTGAGCATGTCGAGATCGTGCGCTGCGCCCATGGTTCGACCGCCGGTGCGCGCGTACGGGCGCACCAGCGGCCCAGCGGCGTCGTCGAACCAATGATCCCCCGGCCGAGCCATCATGAGATCCGGGGGTTGACCTGTCCGGCCAGATGATGGCGCGGCGTGGTGGACAGGTAGGTGCCGACGCGCTGCACCGTCAGATTCATTTCGTAGGCGACCATGCCGAGGTTGGCCTGCTCGCTGGCCTGCAGCGCCAGGCAGGCATTGCTGCCGGCCGCGGTCACGAACAGGACGGCGCGATCGAGTTCGATGACCGCCTGGCGGACGCCGCCGCCGTCGAAACGGCTGCCCGCACTGCGGGCGAGACCGTAGAGGGTGGAGGACATGGCGCCGAAGTGTTCGGCGTCCTCCCTGCTCATGGCGGACGAGCGTCCCAGCAGCAACCCGTCGGTGGAGTGCACCACCGCGTGTCGCACGCCTGCGAGCCGATCCACCAGATCATCGAGTAGCCAGTTGAGATCACCAGCGTTTGAGGTGGTCACCGTCGCCTTCCTGTCGTTCCTGGAATGGTTTGGACGTCGGCTCGACCGTACCGGGATCGGCCCGGCGGCCCTGCCTGGTTCCGTTTTCGATGGCGGACATGAGGTCTCGGGCCTGCTCGGCCGTGCGGGTGGGCTGTTCGGACGACTCGGGAGCCGTCTGATCCTGCGCCAATTCCGGTGCGAGACTTGCCTGCCGGCGCCTACGCGGTAGCGCGGGCCGGGCGTCCGAGCCAGTGTACTGGGAGCGATCGAATTCCCGTGAGCGGAAACCGATATCGGGCTCAGGCTGGGAGAACGGTGGCGGACGGTGCGAGTTCGGCTCCGTCGGCGGCTCGTACGGCCGCAGTTGGGGTTCGAATGTCATCGGGCGCTCCGGGACTCGGGGTTCGGGCCGGGCCGGGAAGGACGGGGGGAGTGCCGCGGGTGCGGCGGGGGGCTCGAGCTGCCGGGGCTGCTGCGGCTGTTCGAGCTGCTGTGCGGCCGCCTCGGCCTGCCGGGCCGTTTCGACCGCCAGGGCGGCATGGAACTGCCCGGTGTCGAAAGCGCTGGGCACGGCCGGGATTTCACCGGTGCGGCCTGTGGATACGGTGAGGCTGGAGGGCACCAGCACAATGGCGCGCACGCCGCCGTAGTCGGATTCGGTCAGGCGCACCGAGATGCCGTTGCGGACCGCCAGCTGGGCGACCACGAACATGCCGAGGCGGGAATCCTCCGACAGCGTATTGACGCCGAAATCCGGTGGGTTGCGCAGCATGTCGTTGATACGGGCGATCTCGGACTCCGGCATGCCCATGCCCTGGTCGACGATCTCGACGGCGATGCCCTTGCCGACCACATTGCCGCGCACCTCGACCTGCGACTGCGGCGGGGAGAAGTGCGAGGCATTGTCGACGAGTTCGGCGAGCAGGTGCACGAGGTCGGCGACGGCGGTGCCGGCCACGGCCACCTCGGGCAGCCGGGCGATCTTGACGCGGGTGTAGTCGAGGGCCTCGCCCACACCGCTTCGCACGACCTCGATGAGCTGCACCGGGTTTCGCCACTGCCGGCCCGGCTGACCGCCCGCGAGAATGATCAGGTTCTCGGCATTGCGGCGTTCGCGGGTGGCGAGGTGATCGAGACGGAAGAAGATCTCCAGCAGCGCCGGATCCTCCTGCTTGGCCTCGGCCTCGTCCAGCACCTCGAGCTGACGGTGCACCACGACCTGGCTGCGGTGCGCGATATTGAGGAAGACCGCCTTCACACCCTCGCGGGTGCGGGCCTCGGTGACCGCGGCGTTCACGGCGGCGGTGTGCGCATGGCCGAAAGCCTGGGCCACCTGGCCGATCTCATCGGTGCCGAAGTCCAGTTCCGGTGTCTCGGTGGACACCTCGACCTGCTTGCCGTCGCGCAGCTGCGCCATGATCTCCGGCAGTCGCTCATCGGCGAGCACGAAGGTCTGGTCGCGAAGGCGCTTGAGCCGCCGGATGATCCGGTTGGCCAGCACCAGCGCGATGAGGAACGCCGAGGCGGAGACCAGCAGCATGGCCCCGCCGGCGATGGCGGAGTTGCGCGCGCTGTTGTCGGCGGCGCGACCGGCCGCGGCCAGCGACTGCTTGCTGACCTGGTCCCACTGATCGATCAGCGCCTTGTTGACCTGATTGACCGCGTCGTGCCACTCGGCGGGCGTGAAGGTCAGCGGCGCGACCGGCGGGGTGGCGCCGTTCTTGAGCGGCGCGGCAGTCAGGGGATCGAGAGCCCGTGCCATCAGCACGTTCTCCATCATGATCAGTTTCTGCCAGGCCGGATCATTGACGACCGAGGCGCCGGAGGCGTCGCCCTTGCTGCCGTCCGCACCGGCGAGCAGGCCGACATTGACGCGGTACGCGCCGACGACACGGGTGAACTCGATGGCCAGATCCGGGGACAGCGTGCCGTTGTTGATCAGGACCTCGGCCAGTGCGGCTGCACGAGAGAGCATTTCCGAGGCCGAGACGATCTGCAGCGTCTCGGCCGTCCCCATCGCGACCTCGGGATTGGGGGCGGTGGTCTCCACGGCGCGGGTGCCGATGGAGATCAGGTCGAGCAGGTGTCCGTAGAACTGGTAGGCATCGGCCAGCGGAAGGGCATTGGCGTCGATCTGGGTGCGCACGGCCGCGAGCGATCGGCTCAGCGTGACGAATCCGCCGACGTCACCCTTGACGTCCTGGGGGCCGAGGTTCTCCATGTCCTTGGTGGTCCCGGCCATACCGCGCAGCGCGTCGTCGAGCCGAGTCCTGGCCTGGGTCAGGCCTTTCGGATTGGGTTCGTCGCCCGCGAGCTGGGCCAGCGTGAGCTGGCGTTCCAGCTGCACCGAGCTCACCAATTCCTTGCTGAGCGGTGTGGCGGCGGTGAGTGCGTCCGCCCAATCTCGCGCGTTTGTGCCCTCTACCACCAAATATCCCGCGCCACCCACACCGATCACGAGCAGCGCGAGGCTCGGGACGAGTGCGATGGCGAGAACACGGGTCCGGACCCCGAGCCTCGCTCTGAACATCGGCACAACGTAACGGGCGAACGTCACATAAGTCACTTAGATCCCGTTGAGCGGGAACATGATTGACACCGACAGTGATGCATGCACCGGAATGAGTCACTCAGGCGACGGCACGCGTGATGAGATATTCGGCGAGCGTGGTCAGTACGGTCTTGCAGGAACCGCGGTCGCGCGCATCGCAGAGCAGGATCGGGACGTGTTCGTCCAGATCCAGTGCCACGCGGACTTCTTCGGGGCTGTAGCGCGGCGCACCCTCGAAACAGTTCACGCCGATGGTGAAGCCGATACCGCGGCGTTCGAAGAAATCGATGGCCGCGAAGGAGTTTTCGAGTCGCCGGGTGTCGACGAGGATGACCGCGCCGAGCGCACCGCGCGCCAGTTCGTCCCAGAGGAACCAGAAACGGTCCTGGCCGGGCGTACCGAACAGGTAGAGCACCAGTCCGGCATCGACGGTGATGCGACCGAAATCCAAGCCCACCGTGGTGGTGGTCTTGCCCTCGATACCGGTGAGATCGTCCACGCCCTCGGAACGTTCGGTAATGATCTCCTCGGTGCGCAGCGGCGTGATCTCGCTGATCGCACCGACCATGGTGGTCTTGCCGACGCCGAAGCCGCCGGCGATCAGAATCTTCACCGATTGGGCGAGCGGCTGGTCCGCCTCGGGGCGGGTCATCTGGGGGCTCAGCCGAATTCGCCGGGGCGCCGCGCGGTGGTGGACAGGTACGAACCCACCCGCTGCACGGTCATGTTCATCTCGTACGCCACCATGCCCAGATTGGCGTCGATGCCGGTCTGCAGGGCCAGACAGGCATTCGCGCCCGCGGCGGTGACGAACAGGACGGCGCGATCGAGTTCGATCACCGCCTGTCGGACGCCGCCGCCGTCGAATCGGTGTCCGGCACTGCGGGAGAGCCCGTAGAGCGTGGAGGACATGGCCGCGAAGTGTTCGGCGTCCTCGCGGCTCATGCGGGTCGAGCGGCCCAGCAGCAGGCCGTCGGTGGAGTGGACCACGGCGTGACGTACTCCGGCGAGTTTCTCGACGAGATCGTCGAGTAGCCAGTCGAGGTCACCAGCGGGGGAGGTGTTCACCGTCGCCTTCCTGTCGATAGGTGGTGGGTTGGGGGAGACTGCCCGGATCGGCGCGGCGGCCCTGGCGGGTGCCGTTCTCGATGGCGGACATGAGGTTTCGGGCCTGCTCGGGGCTGCGCTCGGGGCGCGCGGGCTCGGCTTCGGGCCGCACGGGGTCCTGTGCCAGTTCCGGTGCGAGACTGGCCTGCCGGCGGCGGCGCGGGAGCGAGGGGCGGGCGCCGTCCCCGGGCATGCCGTCGTCCACGCGGTCGTGGCCGCTCTCGTGCGAGCGCACCGGCGGCGCGCCACCGGTCATGGGGGGACGGGTCTGCGGGGCCGGAGCGCGGGGCGCGCTGCGCAGGGCGGGCAGATCGGCGGTGGGCGGGTTGTATTCGGCGCGGCGGGGAAGCGGAAGCTGTCCGGAGGTGTACTCCGGCGACGGCGTCTCACCGGCGACCAGCGCGCCCGGCACCAGCACGATGGCACGGATGCCGCCGTAGTCCGATTCGGACAGACGCACCGAAATGCCGTGCCGCCCAGCCAGCTGCGAGACCACGAACAGACCCAGGCGCGAATCCGAGGAGAAGCTGGTGATGCCGAAATCGCCGGGCGTGGAGAGCATCACATTGATGCGATCGAGTTCCGCTTCGGGAATGCCCATGCCCTGATCGCTGATCTCCAGGGCCACACCCCGGGCCACCGAGCTCCCCGCGACCTGGACATGCGCCTGCGGCGGGGAGAACGAGGTCGCATTGTCGATGAGTTCGGCGAGCAGATGGATCAGATCGCCGACGGCCCCGCCGACGATGAAAGTCTGTGGCAGCCGCCCGGTTCGGACCCGCTTGTAATCGACCGTCTCGCCGACCGCGCTGCGCACCAGTTCCATGAGCGGCACCGGATTGCGCCACTGGCGGCCGGGCTGACCACCGGCGAGGATCACCAGATTCTCGGCATTGCGGCGCTCGCGGGTGGCGAGGTGATCGAGGCGGAAGAAGATCTCCAGTACGGCCGGGTTCTCCTGCGTGGATTCGGCCTCGTCGAGCAGTTCCAGCTGGCGGTGCACCACGACCTGGCTGCGGTGGGCGATATTGAGGAAGACCGCCTTCACGCCCTCGCGGGTGCGCGATTCGGTGATCGCGGCGGCGACGGCGGCGGAGTGGGCATGGCCGAAAGCCTCTGCCACCTGGCCGATCTCATCGCTGCCGAATTTCAGCGGGGGCGCCTCGGTCGTACTGTCGACCGGTTCGCCCGCCGCGAGCCTGCGCATGGTTTCGGGCAGATGCTCATCGGCGAGGGCGAAGGTCTCATCGCGCAATCGCCGCAGCCGCCTGATGATTCGATTCGCCAGCGCCAGTGCGACCAGGATCGCGCCCAGTGCTACCACCAGCATGGCGCCGCCCGCCAGCAGCGAATTGCGGGTGGTGCGCGCGGCGGCGGTACTGGCCAGGTGCTGGGCGCGCAGGTTCTCCGACTGCCACAGCTCGGCCAGCGCGTGGTCGACCTCGGCGGCCTTGGACTGCCAGTCGTCGATGGACAGCGGCAGCACCGTGCGCGGTGCGGTGGCCCCGGCGGTCCGGGGCAGCGCACGCTGTGCCAGTACGGCTTCCATCGCCCCGAGCTGCTGCCAGGCCGCACCGCTCGTGAGGGCCTTGGCGGCGGCCGCCTGTTCGGGATCGGTGTCGGTGAGCAGACTTTCGATGCGGGTGCGGTAGTAGCCGAGCAGGCGGACGTATTCACCGGCCAGGTCCGCGTTGAGCCCCGGGCCGCCGTCGATCATGGCCGCGCCCAGCGCGGTCGCTCGGCTCATGGCTTCGAGGCCCTGCAGGACGGCGCCCGCCTGGGCGAGTTCGATGGCGGTGGGCGCGTCCGGTGCGTGCTTCTGTGCGATCTGCACACCGTCGAGCACGAGCTGCGGCATGGAGCTGTAGAAGGCGTCGGCATCGGCGGTGGACAGCGTGGTCGCATCCGCTCCGGCACGGATCTGGGTGAGCTTGCCGCCCAGATCACCCATGGCGGCCGTGGTGTCGCCCATCGCCTGCGGTCCGATGCTGGAGAGGCGGGACTGCGCGGGCGCGATCTGGCGCAGCGCATTGTCCAGCCGCAGGCGCGCCGCCGCGAGATCGCGCACATCGATTTCCGCACCGGCCGAGCGCCATTCGGTGAGCTGCCGTTCCAGCTGGACGGCCTCGATGAGTTCGCGGGTGGGCACAACACCCGATTGCAACTCGTCGGCCCAGGTGCGGGCATTGTTGGAATGGTCGATCAACGTGCCTGCCGCACCGACGCCGATCAGTACCAGCGCGAGACTCGGAACGAGTGCGATGGCCAGAATTCGCGTCCGCACCCCGAGCCGCCTGCTGAGCATTGCCCGAGGGTAGCCATCAGATGGCCGGAGGGGGTATGCGAGTCCCCTTGAGCGGGACGGGATTTGACGTGCGGACCGGGCGTCCGGTATGTGAACTCGGTCGGGGTGTGACCGGCGCAGTCTCTGAATCCGTTGCGAGAGAATCTTTCTCGCCCACGGTCTGGCCAACCGAGGTCACCACCTGTGTTACGCATCGCGTTTCCTGGTCAGAGGATAGCCGCGCATTCCCGAGCGCGTAGCCGGTTCGCCGTCGACGCGGCTCACGAGGTCGGCGATATTGCCGGCGTAGGCGGGCCACAGCTCCCGGGGCAGGCTGTGCGCCATGCCCTCGAAGATCACGAGCTTCGCACCGGGGACGGCCGCCGCGGTGGCGCGGCCGCCGCTGACATCGAAGGCCGGATCGTCGGTGCCGTGCATGACCAGTGTGGGTACCCGCACCTCGCGCAATTGCGCGGTGCGGTCGCCCGAACCGAGGACCGCCAGCATGTGCCGCATCATGGCGTCGAAGTCGAACCCCCGGTCGTAGGACAGCCCCGCGTTCTCGATCGCCGCGGCCTCGTCGAACTCGTAGCCGGGGGAGCGCAGTGCCACTGCGGATTTGAGCCGCCACGCGATGTATTCGTCCCGATTCGACGGCAGGCCGCCCGGTTCACCGAAGGCCTTCGGATCCGTCTGTCCCACTTCGGGATCACCCGTCGTGGACATCATCGAGGTCAACGACCGGACCCGGCCTGGATATTCGATGGCGATGGTCTGCGCGATCATCCCGCCCATGGACGCGCCCACCAGATGAGCGCTCCCGATTCCCAGCGCATCCAGCAGTCCGACCGCATCGGCGGCCATATCGGACAGGTTGTACGACACCGCCGACAGATCCCCGCCCATCGCCGCCCCGATATCGGGCTTCGGCGCGTCGGTCATATAGGTCGACCGCCCGACATCGCGATTGTCGAATCGAATGACATACAACCCGCGTTCGACGAGCTCATGACAGAACGGTTCGGGCCAGTTGATCAATTGCGCCCCGCCACCCATGATCAACAGCACCGGCGGCCACGCCGGATCACCGAAGGTCTCGTAGGCCATATCGATCGTCGAAGGCCCGACGCCGATCGCCAGCCGCTCAGCCATCTCCCACCTCGTTCTCATCGTCCGAAACGCCATAGAGCTGCGAGTATGGGCCATTCCCGGGGCCTTGCCGCAAGCCCGGTCGCGCGGTATACGGTGAAGTGGGAAAGAGATACCGGGCCTGCGCACCCCTCGTGACGCAGGCCCGATTTCTCTTCGGTGGAGAAACTAGATCGTTGCTATTCGGCAGTGCTGCTACTGGGTGATTGTTCGTCGCTCACCCTTCATTGGTTACAGATTGTTTGCCTGATCAGGCAAAACGGACAATCCGACGGGTGCGGCGGGATCGACATTTCCGGTCGGAAACCCGGCGCGAGCGGCCCGGATCATGGAGTCGGAGGCCGGGGGATTCAGGCGAGGGTAGATTGCCTGTATCCGTGGGTTACTCATAAGTAGGAGGCAACGATGCCCGTGCCGGCAGCCGCAGTGTTCGAACGTCTGAAGACGTTCGCGGCGGTGGACACGACCGAGGACCGCGATCACCGGGCGATCACCGAGGTGTTCACCGGTAAGACCCTCGGGACGGTGCCGGTCGGTACCGCCGCCGATGTCACCGCCGCGGTGGCGAAAGCCCGTGCCGCCCAGGCGGAATGGGCCGCACGCCCGGTCAAGGAGCGCGCCGAGGTCTTCAATCGCTATCGGGATCTGGTGGTGGAGAACCGCGAATACCTGATGGACGTGGTGCAGGCCGAGACCGGCAAGGCGCGCTGGGCGGCCCAGGAGGAGATCATGGGCCTGATGATGGCGGCCCGCTATTTCGCCCGCGTCGCACCGCAATTGCTCGCCTCGCACAGTGTGGCCGGCGCCTTCCCGCTGCTGAATCGGGCGGCCGTACGGCATGTGCCCAAGGGCGTGGTCGGTGTCATCGCGCCGTGGAACTACCCCATGCTGCTGTCGATCGGCGATTCGATCCCGGCATTGCTGGCGGGCAATGCGGTGGTCGTGAAGCCCGACAGCCAGACTCCGTACTCGTCGCTGGCGAATGCCGAACTGTTCGCCCGGGCCGGACTGCCGCGCGATCTGTTCGCCGTGGTGACCGGTCCCGGCACGGTGGTCGGCACCGCGATCGTCGATGTGTGCGACTACCTCATGTTCACCGGGTCCTCGACCACCGGCCGCACCCTGGCCGAGCAGTGCGGCCGCCGCCTCATCGGTTTCTCCGCCGAACTGGGCGGCAAGAACCCCATGATCGTCACTGCCGGAGCGAATCTCGACAAGGTGGCCAAGGCCGCGGTACGCGCCTGCTTCTCCAATGCAGGGCAGCTCTGCATCTCCATCGAACGCCTCTACGTCGAGAAGTCGATCGCCGCGGAATTCACCGAGAAGTTCGTCGCCGCTGTCAAGGACGCGAAACTCGGTGCGGCGTACGACTATTCGCAGGATATCGGCAGCCTCATCTCCGAGGCGCAGCTGGAGACGGTCACCAAGCATGTCGCCGACGCCGTCTCCAAGGGTGCGAAGGTGCTGGCGGGCGGCAACGCTCGCCCCGATCTCGGCCAGCTGTTCTTCGAGCCGACCGTGCTCACCGACGTCACCAACGCCATGGAGTGCGGCCGCAACGAAACCTTCGGCCCGCTCGTCTCGATCTACCCGGTCGAGAATGTCGAGGAGGCCATCACCCGCGCCAATGACACCGAATACGGCCTCAATGCCAGTGTCTGGGCGGGCAGTAAGGCCGAGGGCGAGCGCATCGCCGAACGCCTGCACGCGGGCACGGTGAATATCGACGAGGGTTATGCCCCCGCCTGGGGCACCACCGGTGCGCCGATGGGCGGTATGGGGATTTCCGGTGTCGGCCGCAGGCACGGTCCCGACGGCCTGCTGAAGTTCACCGAACCTCAGACGGTCGTGGTCACCCGATTCCTGAATCTCGATGCCCCGCCGCTGATTTCGCAGGACAGGTGGCAGCCGTTCCTGATGGGTGTCGCCCGCGCCGTCCGGTTCCTGCCGGGCCGCTGATCCCGGTCTGCCGAGCTGCGCTCGACGCCGCCGCTTCCGCCGGCGGCGTCGAGCGAGGTAACTACTGGATCAGCCACTCGAGGGCCGGGAACGGGAGTGCGGTGCGCTCCATCCCTTTTCCGTCGACCGAGACGGACGGGCGGATCTGCAGGCGAGCACCGGGTGAGCACCCTTCGAAGTACTCCGGTCCGATGAAGCCGAGCGCATAGCCGTTCTGCAGCTCACCCTTGGTGAGAGGTGCGCCGGACCTGACTCGGAGCGACGAGGCGTCCGAGCCGGCGAACTGGCAGGAGATCCACACCGCCTGCCCGACCCTGGCGGCGGGCCATACGGGAAGCCGGACGGTGGCTCCGGCCGTGACCTTGGACAGCGGCAGAACACCCGTTCCGTCGGCTTCCTCGATATCAGGTCCTTGGAGATCGTCGAGCGCCAAGGTTTTTCCTCCGTCGAATAGTGGGCCGCGGGCGACCCGGTGCAGCACAACCTGGCGGAGCCGTAAATATCCAGTCCCGCAGGCGGATTCATACTCGCACCTTTGGCCCGCCCCCGCCGGGGATGCACACAGGTACGGCGACGCGGCCGGCCCGGAGAAACCGGCCGCGTCACCTCTCATCCGGCCGAATCGGCGCCTCGGCGTGGGGCGGGAGCCGCTTCAGCACCGCTGCCTCGGCATCGGTGAACAAACGCGACCGGATGATGAATCGGACTCCCTCGGGAGCTTCGAGGGAGAAACCGCTGCCACGACCGGGTGTCACATCGACGGTGAGGTGGGTGTGCCGCCAGTATTCGAACTGGTCGGCGCTCATCCAGAACGCGGTGTCCGGGAAGACGCGGCCGAGCATGACATCGGCTGCCCCCACCCGGAATTCGCCCAGCGGGTAACACCTCGGCGAGCTGCCGTCACAGCAGCCGCCGGATTGGTGGAACATGACCGCACCGTGCCGGGAGACGAGACCCTGCAGCACATCGGCTGCGGCATCGGTGATGGCCACACGGGTGACAGCACTCGTTCTTGTGGGAGCGAAGCTGACAACGCTGTCGTCGGCGCCGGGTTCGGGGGAGATCATGGTCGCGGCTCCTGATCGCATATCTGCGTGACCGGGGTCACTATGAACCGGCGAGGTTGGTGAGTGGTTGGCGCTGGGTTGGTGAAAAGTAGGCTGTTCGGTGCAACCCGTGCGCAACCTCCCACCGCCGGCCGGGGGATGGTTCGTATCGCCGAAAGAGCCCGTCTCCGAACCCCGTTCGACCAATTACGCGCGTAGAGCGGTGTGCAGCCGGGCCGCCGCCAGCGCGCGGCGGCTGTCGCCGGGGGCGAGCAGGCACAGGGCGTGCTCGTGGATCTCGATATCGTCCGGGCAGCGCTGACCGAAGCGCAGCGCGTGCTCGGGATTCCGGTCGGCCAGTACAGCGGTGCGCAGGCAGACGTCGAGATGTTCGCGCCACTGCACGATGCCGGGAAGATCGGAATCCGGTAGCAGCGGACCGCGATACACGCGGACGGCGGTGGTGAGATCGCCCGCCTCCAGCGCGGCCAGAAGTTCGGTGGCATCACAGGCGAGCGGTTCGGTGAGCATGTAGCGGCGGTCGGCGATCTGACCGTCGGTGGCGCGGCGCAGCCGGGAGACATCGGCTTTGAGGGTGCTGGAGGACACCGGCCGGTCGCCGTAGACGGCGGCGTGCAGGCGTTCGGGGGTGAAGCCTTCCGGCTCCAGCGCCAATAGCGCCAGGATCTCCAGCTGACGCGGGCGCATGGCTGTCTGATGCCCGTGCTTGTACAGCCGCGGCACACCCAGGCATTCCAGCCGGGTGCGTGCGACCGGACGGGATCGCTCTGTGTGCAAACGGGATTCGATGGCGGTGACCAGCGCGCGCACCGTTGTCAGAATCATCGGATGCGATCGATCCCAGTAGGTCGACAGATCCAGCACACCGAGCTGCCTGCCGTCGGCGGCGCGAATGGGCGCGCAGTAGCAGACCCAGCCGTGCAGTGCCTCCACGAGATGCTCTGCGGCCCATACCGAACTGGGCCGTCCGCTGTGCAGTGACAGCGCCACACCGCTGGTTCCCATATACGGTTCGTCCCAGCAACCGCCCGGCGCCAGGTTCACCGTTTCTGCCTGCCGCCGTACCGATCGGTCGCCACAGCTGAACAGCACCGTGCCCGCCTCATCGGTGACCACGGCGATCATGCCCGCGTCCTCGGCAATGGCCCGGATCTCGCTCGCGAGCTCTGTCACCGGTGTGCGCAGCGGGGATTCGGCCCAGCGCGAACCCAATTCGTCCCGATCGGTGGACGGTGCAACCGCCCTTGCGGGGTCCACCGTGCGGAGCGAACGCTCCCACGATTCGACAACTTCCCTGCGCAGCACCGCCGCTTCATTACGCAGCACAGGCGCCGGGTCCGCCCGCCGCGCGAGCGCCGGCGCCGAGGGTCTGCCGCCATCGATCGCCCAGCGCGACCACACCTTCTCCAACTCCGCACGCTGCGTCGATAGGGCGGGCAGGTGTTCCATCGCGCAAACTCCTCGCAGGGCGACCGGAAATGCGATACCCCATGATGGCGCGCGGCGCCTTCGTGCGTACCCACTTCGGCGCAGACCATGCGTTAATTCGATTCGATGCCTTCGCAGACTTCGCCTTGGCCTCGATCCACCGGTCCGCTCGGCGGATTCGGCTGGCGGACCGTCTGTTTGAGCTCGCCGTCTCGAGGCATTACGTCAGCACGAAGACGGACTCGACCAGGAGGATCGAATGTCGGGTGCAGTAATGACAGTGGTCATCATCTTGATAGTGGTCGCGGTGGTGGTGCTACTCGGCGTAGCCCTGTGGCCGCGAATGCGGAGCAAGCGACTGCGTGAGAGGTTCGGCCCCGAGTACGACCGGACCGTGGACGAGTCGCAGAACCGGCGCGTCGCGGAACGTGAACTGGCCGAACGGGAACGGCGGCATCAGCAGCTGGAACTGCGGCCGCTGAGCGAGGACGAGAAGCAGCGCTACAACATGCAGTGGGCGCACGTGCAGGAGCAGTTCATCGACGATCCGGCGAAATCGCTGCAGAACGCCGACCGGCTGCTGACCTCGGTCATGACCGATCGCGGCTACCCCACCGAGGACTACCACCAGCAGTTGGCGGACCTCTCGGTGCAGCACGCCGGACCGCTCGAGAAGTACCGGAGCGCGCACGATATCGCCGAACGAGCCGGGCGCGGTGAGGCTTCCACCGAGGACATCCGCGCGGCGATCGTGAACTACCGGGAGCTTTTCGTCGACCTGCTCGACGAGAACGGGGCCGATCAGCCCGCCCGCAACAAGGTCGATCAGACCGCACAGAACAAGTGAGGCATGACATGAGCATCGAATCCGACAAGACGAAGAACGAAGCGGCCGTGGAGAACTCGGGCTACGAAGGCGAAGCGGCGGTACACGATCGCCACGCGGCCACCGACGCGAACACCCTCATCGACCCGGACAGTGTCACCGACGAGCCCAATGCGGACGAGAGCTACAGGACGACCTACAGCGATCGCATCGCCGCCGACGACGGCACCGGGCAGCTCGGCGAGGAACGCCGGCTCGACGACAGCGGCCAGGAGTTCGGCCGGCAACGCGGAGTCGACGACTCCACCCAGCGCCTGAGCGAACAGAGCGACTTCAGCGACAACACCCGGCAGCCGAGTGATCAGCTCGGTGTCGCCGACAGCACCGGGCAGCTGAGCGAGCAGCGCGGCCTCGACGACGGCACCGGGCAGGCCGCGGGCGGGCAGAGCGATCTGCGGCAGCTGCGCGAACAGTGGCGGGAAGTACAGACCATGTTCGTCGACGACCCGCGTGATGCGGTGACTCGGGCCGACGGCCTCATCTCCGGCACCATCCAGGGGTTCACCGACACCTACACGCAGCGCCGCCAGGCCCTCGAAAAGGGTTGGTCCGGCGACGATTCCGCCGACACCGAACAGCTGCGGCAGGCGCTGCGCGGCTACCGCGACCTGTTCGATCAGCTGATGACGGCCTCGGCCGGTGGTGCCACGAACATGTAGGACTTCTCCTCGATCCGCTGGCTGATCCGCCACTCGCCATCGACCCGCACGAAGCTGTCGTGGTACCAGAGTCCGCACAGCATCAGACGGCGATGACCGTCCGCACCTTCCACGAGCATGGGATTGTGGCACATGGTGCGGGCGGTGGCGGCGTCGCCTTCGACCCGGATCGAGGAGTTCGCGACCAGGTGCTGGAACGCGGAAAAATTGGGCATGACGGTGGCCAGGAACTGCTTGGTGGATGTCAGATCACCGGCCGGGCCACCCATTGCCGTGTAATCGATATGTGCGCCGACGGTGAAGATCTCATCCAGCATGTCCCACTGGTGGGTGTCCACCGCGTGCGAATAGCGGACCATCAAATCTTGGATCTCCAGGCGGTCCGAAATCTCCTGCAGGGACAGCATGGTTGCCTCCGGGTAGAGCTGATACAACGGTGGGTCGGTGCGCAAGCGTACGCGCGGACCGATAGCTGATCTTGTTGTTTTCCGAAAGATCTGGGGTGCAATAGATCTCATTCGGACTGGTCGGGCATTCTGGTGCCGTGCCCACCATAACCCTGGAACAGGTCAGCGCAGGTCACGGACCAACGCCGCAGTTCACGGCGATCGACGCGGTATTCCCCGCCGGTCGCTGCACGGCGGTGGTCGGCCCGAGCGGCGCGGGCAAGACCACGCTCCTGCGCCTGCTCAACCGGTTCGGCGAACCCAGCGGTGGGCGAATACTCCTCGATAGCGAACCGATCGCCGCACTGGACGTACTGGCACTGCGACAGCGGGTCGGGCTGGTGCCGCAGCGGCCGACCCTGCTCACCGAGACGGTGCGCGCGGAGGTCCAGGTCGGCAGGCAGCTGACCGAGACGAGCATCGGCGAGCTCCTGATTCGTGCCGGACTGCCGCCGGACTTCCTCGACCGGCGGTGCGCGGAGCTGTCCGGGGGAGAGGCGCAGCGGGTCTGCCTGGCCCGGGCGCTGGCGGTGCGGCCCGAGGTGCTGCTGCTGGACGAACCGACCTCGGCGCTGGACGGAGTCGCGGCGGGGGCGGTGGGCGACCTCATTCGGGCGCACACCGCCGAGGGCGGCAGCGTGGTACTCGTCAGCCACGACACCGCATTCGTCGGCGAGATCGCCGATGAGGTGTGGTCCCTGGTGCAGGGACAGCTGTCGCGGGGCGCGCATCCGCGCGACCTCGGGGCGGGGGAGCAGCAGTGAGCACGACCAGCGGACTCTCCGTGCCCGACTGGCCGGGGGTCGCGGCCTCCCTGCTGCTGGTCGCCCTGGCCGCGGCGGTCGCCTACCGGCAGCATCTGCATCTGACCCGTGAGCTGTTGATCGCGGCCGCCCGCGCCGGCGTCCAGCTGATCGCCGTCGGCGCGATCCTGGTGATCCTGTTCCGCCACACCGGACTGCCGGGCGCGCTCGTCTGGGTCGTCCTGATGGTTGTCATCGCGGGCTATGTCGCGGGCCGGCGCGGTGCGGGCCTGCCGCACGCCCGCCGCTCCGCCACCCTCGGAGTGGCCTTCGGGTCGACTGTGACTCTCGGTGCGCTGATTCTGCTGGGCGTCATCTCCACGCAGGCGCGGGTGGTGGTGCCGGTGGGCGGCATGATCGTCTCCTCCGCCATGCAGTCCACCGGAATCGCGCTGCGCCGCTTGGCCGAAGACGCCCGCACGGCCCGCGATGCGATCGAAGCCCGTCTGGCTCTTGGCCTCTCGGCGCGCGAATCCTTCCTCCCGCATCGCCGCTCGGCCCTGCGCACCGCGCTGATTCCGGCCATCGACTCCACCAAGGTTGTCGGGCTGATCAGCCTGCCCGGCGCCATGACCGGTCTGATCCTCGCCGGAGTGGACCCGCTCACAGCGATCCGCTATCAGATCGTCGTCATGTATATGCTGCTGGCCGCAACGACTCTCGCCGCCCTGGCCGGCGCCCGCGCCGCCGAGCGCACCCTCTTCGATCCCGCGCAGCGTTTGATCACGATTTCCGGGTAGTCCCAATCCGACTGGGCGGCAGCTTCTTCCCGCGGTACCGATCACCGAGACCTGGCCGGATGTGATTTTCATGCCTCTGACTGGCGGGAATAGCGGTTAGGTCGCAGGATCTGTCTGAAAGGTCGGTATTGTCGTAAGAGCGAGTAAACTGGTTGGGAGATAGGCAGTTTCGATGGAACCAACCGAATTTTTCATGCCGTACGCTGCGGAGGGGCTCAACCCTCGGGAGCTGGAGGCTGAGGCGGGTATGTGGGACTGGCTCGAGAAGTTCGAGCTCGTACCCACCGAATTGACACGGCGCCGTATGGAGCGCACCAGACCGGCCAGAATGTACGCCCTGTGGTGTCCGGCGGCCGAGGTACACGAGCTGACACTGCTGAGTCAGTACACCGCATGGGCTTTCGTGGTGGACGATCAGTTCGATATTGAAATACC
Organism: Nocardia sp. NBC_01327; assembly: GCF_035958815.1. Lineage (NCBI taxonomy): Bacteria > Bacillati > Actinomycetota > Actinomycetes > Mycobacteriales > Nocardiaceae > Nocardia > Nocardia sp. NBC_01327. The sequence goes on from NZ_CP108383.1 coordinate 5,370,462, forward strand.
TGATCCGCAACGCTGTTTGGATGCCATCACAGCGCTCAACGCGGTATTCGACAGTGACAGGCAACCTTCCGGCGTCCTCGCCGTATCCTTTGCCGACCTGTGGCGGCGCCTGTCGGAGGGGCGCTCGCCGGAGTGGCGGGAAAGTGTGCGCGCGGAGATCCGCGACTGGCTGTGGACGTACTACACCGAGAGCGTGGGGCGGCTCTCCGGCAACCTGCCGGACCTGGAGACCTATCGTGCGCATCGCCGAGATGGTGTGGCGCTCTTCATCTTTCTGGATATCAGTGAGCGCGCCGAGGGTGTCGATCTCACGCCGGCTGCCCGCTATCTGCCGGCCATGCGTAGCCTGCGGGAAGCCGCGGTCGAGCATATGGGGCTGTTCAACGATGTGCTCTCGGTCGCCTCGGACGAGGCGTCGGGGTACCTCTACAACTCGGTGCTGCTCGCCGAATACCACTTCGGGCACGATCGCGCCGAGGCGCTGACTCTGGTCAACTCCATGCTCACCGAGTGCATCGAGCGCTGCGAGGCCGCGCTGGAACGTCTTTCGACCGAACTGCACGATGCCGGGATCAACGATCGTGACCGCGCCGACACCTTGGCCACCGCAAAGAATTACACGGTGTACGTTCGGGCGAATTTCGATTACCACTACCAGGCGGCCCGTTATACGAGCGCGCCGATCGAAGCGCTCGAACACGGGCTGCCACTCACCTGAGCTGCGGCGCAGCGGCTGATGCCGAACTGAAATCGACAGGCGGTCCCGCGTTTTCACTCAATGATGGGAGGATTGGCATTCTTCTACGCATGGCCGCCCATCTGCCACCGGGTGGCTGAGGAGGCCGTGTCCGAGTGAGCGGGGCCGATTATGCGCGCATCGAAACCGACCAGAACAACGACCGGACAGCACCTGGAAAGCCTCCGCCGATGGGCACTGTCCCGCCCGGCGGTGCCGAACCTGACCGGCCACACCGAGATTCGCCCCCGGCCGGCCGACCGCGGGCAACACCCGGGCGACAGCGCGGTGGAGCGTTCGGCGCGCAGACAGCTCGCCGCCGCCCGCACCGCCATCGAACCGGTGCTGCGATCCGCCGTCGAGTCACTGTCGGAGCCGCTGAATCATATGGCGGGCTACCACTTCGGCTGGTGTGACACCGACGGCACCCCGGTGACCGGGGTACAGGGCAAGGCCTTGCGCCCCGCCCTCACCTTCGCCGCCGCCGCAGCCTGCGGCGGCGGCACCGAGCAGGCGGTGCACGCGGCGGCGGCAGTCGAACTGCTGCACAATTTCTCGCTCGTGCACGACGATGTCATGGACCAGGACCCGTTCCGGCACGGCCGCCCGACGGTCTGGCGGGTCTGGGGCGAGACCAATGCCACCCTGCTGGGAGATGCACTGCAGGCGCTGGCACTGGGAGTGCTGTCCGATGGTGTGCCCGAACCGGTGACCTCCGAGGCGGTCATCCGGCTGGCACGGGCCACCGTCACGCTGTGCCGGGGGCAGTACGAGGACTGCGCTTTCGCGAGCCGGTCCACGGTCAGCGTCCAGGAGTACCTGAACATGGCGGCGGGCAAGACCGGCGCACTGCTCGGGTGCGCCTCCGCGCTCGGTGCGCTGTGCGCCGGCGCGGATCATCGGGTGGTGTCCGGGATGCACACCTTCGGCAATGAACTCGGCCTGGTGTTCCAGCTCGTCGATGACGCCATCGATATCTGGGGAGATCCGGCGGTGACGGGCAAACCCGCGCACAGCGATCTCATGCAGCGTAAGCAGTCCTTCCCGGTGGTCAGCGCGCTGGCCTCGGATACCGTGCACGGTCGGGAGCTGGCTCGGATCTATCAGGCTCGCCAGCCCATGACCGCGCAGCGCGCGGCGCGCGCCGCGGATCTGGTCGAGAAGGCGGGCGGGCGGCAGCACACCCTAGGACGCGCTGCGGCGGCGCTGGAAGCGGCTTTGCAAGCGCTGCCGCCGGAGGTCGCCGCGGGAGACCTGACGGCACTGGCGGAGCTGGTCGCGCACCGGGATCGGTAGGCGTCAGCACAAGAGGATTTATATGTAACCGACGGTTACACATACTTTGACTCTTACCGAAGAAGGGAGAATGCCGCACACGACGGGTGGCGATGTCGTAAACCATAACACCGCTGCACGCGTGCCGCAGCGCCACCCCTCGAACTGCCGTGAACCGGCTCGCTACCCGAATACCCGCACGCCGCCGACGAACGTCTGCTCGACACCGATACCGGCGATCTCGGTGGGATCAATGGCGAATGGATCATGCTCCAGCACAACGAGATCCGCGAGTGTGCCGACCCGCAGACTGCCGGTATCGTCGCGCCGGTTCACATACGCCGAGCCGGCCGTGTACGCCGCGAGCGTCGTCATGAGATCCAGACGCTGATCCGGCAGCAGTGGCGGCAGGCCGGAGCCGGGGATGACGCGATTGACCGCAGTGTGGATTCCGGCCAGCGGATTGGGTTCGCTGACTGGCCAGTCGCTGCCGCAGGCCAATGTGGCTCCGGCGCGCGCCAAATCGCCGAAGAGGTACTGGCGCTCGGGCAGATCTCCGCCCAGGAAAGGCAGGGTGAGGTCGTCCAATTGCGGTTCGTGCCCGGCCCACAGCGGCTGCAGGTTCGCGACCGCGCCGAGGCGGTGGAATCGGGGGATGTCGTCGGGATGCACCACCTGCAGGTGCGCGAGGTGATGCCGGTTTCCGCGCGGGCCGTTGGCGTGCAGCGCGGCTTCGATCGCGTCCAGGGATTCCCGGACCGCGCGATCGCCGAGAGCGTGGAAGTGCACCTGGAAGTCGTGGGCGTCCAGCTCGGTCACATACCCGCGCAGTGCCTGCGGGTCCACGAAGCTGAGCCCGGAATTGGCGGTGCAGCAGCCGCGGTGATCCTTGTAGGGCTCGGTCATGGCGGCGGTGAAATTCTCCGCGATACCGTCCTGCATGATCTTGACCGTATCCAGCCGGAAACGGTCGGAGCTGAACTGCTTGCGGCGCAAGAGCATTCCGGCGATCTGCTCGGCGCCCTCATCGCGCTCCCACCACTGCGCGCCGGTGACGCGAGCGGTGAGCAAGCCGCGTTCGACGGCCGCGAAATAGGTGGCCGTGGAGTCGAAGGTGCCGTTGTCGGCGCTGACGATGGCCTCCTGCCAGCCGGTGATACCCAGCGAATGCAGGAGCGATTGCGCGCGGAGCAGTCCGGTCATCCGGTCCTGGGGTGTGATGGGCGGCAGTATCCGCTCGACCAGGTCCATCGCTCCCTCCTGCAGCATTCCGGAAGGGGCGCCGGTGTTTTCGCGTTCGATGCGGCCGTCGACCGGATCGGGTGTCTCGGCGGTGAGACCTGCCGCTTCCAGCGCCCGGGTGTTGGCCCAGGCGCCGTGATAGTCCCGGTTGGTGAGGTACACGGGCCGGTCGGCCACGACGGCATCGAGTTGCGCGCGGGTCGGCAGGCCGCCGGGGAAGCTTTCCATCGACCAGCCGGTGCCGGTGATCCACGTCCGCTCCGGATGTGCGGCGGCGTAGGCGGCGATCCGGCGCAGGTACTCACCCAGATCGGTGGTTCCGCTCAGATCGCAGGCCGCCAATTCCATACCGGCGGCGGCCGCGTGCACGTGGGCGTCCTGGAATCCGGGCAGCAATGCGCGGCCGTCCAGATCCACGACTTCGGTACGGGCGCAGATGAATTCGCGCACCTCGGTGTGGCCGACGGCCGAGATGCGGTCGCCGGTGACCGCCAGCGCTGTCGCGCGGCTGCGGGCGGAGTCCATGGTGAGGACACTGCCGCCGAGGAACACGAGGTCGGCGTAGGTCATGCGCTTACTCCTGACAACGGTGGTCGGTCGGAATCAATTGCCGCGGGCCAGGATTGCCAGCAGCAGTTCGGCGCGCACCCGGGCACTGTCGAGGTCGCACCCGAGCAGGCCCTGCGCGATGGTGATGCGTTTGCGCAGGGTGTGGCGGTGCACACCGGTCGCCGCTGCGGCCGCCTCCCATTGACCATTGGCCTCCAGGTAGGCGCGCAGCGAGATCAGCAGGTCGGTGCCGTGCGCGCTGTCGTGTTCGGTCAGCGGGGTGAGAACGGTGTGCGCGAGGGTGTCGAGCACGCGGCGGGTGGTGTCGAAGGACAGCAGTGAACTCCCGGTCAGGGTGCCGAATTCCGAAGGGGCGCTGCCACGTTCGGCGGCGGAGGCGGCAAGTCCGGCGGCGTCGGCGGCGGTGACCAGTTCCCGCAGCGAGTGTTCGCCGCTCAGTCCGAAGCGCACCGATCGGCGCACGCCGGGGGCGAGATCGGCGGCCAGCTGACCCGCGAACGCCACGGGCGCGACACCGGGCAGCACGACCAGGATTCGGCGGTCGACGATATGCAGGAACAGGGGATGGCCGGAGCGCACCGCCATGCTCTCAGCAATCGAGCGCACGCCGTCGGCGGCCTCCGCTGTATCGCAATCGGCGGCGAGCACCCGAATTCGGCCGGCGGCGTCGGCGGCCTGCGCCAGATGTGTCCAGGCCGGGTTGAGGTCGGCATCGGTGTTCAGCAGCAGGCCCAGCACCGTGCTGTTGAGCCGGTGCTGGGCCTCCCATAGTCGTGCGGGCTTCTCGAAATCGAGGGTCAGCAGCGAATTGGCGTGTCCCAGCAGGATCTGGTCGACCGCGCTCAGCGGTGCGGTGCTCACGACCACCAGATCGCCGTGTACACGGCCGCCGACGCCGATGCGCTGATGGGTGATCGTATGGCCGGACGAGTCGGTGGTCACGCCGCTCGCGCCCGCCGAGCGGTCGGCAGCCAGGGCGGTGCGCACCGTATGCAGCAGTTCTTCGTTCGGGGCTACGGGGTGCACGTCGGTGACCCGGGCATTCGTGTCCAGCACCAGAACGGCCGCGCGCAGGGAGGTGGCGAGCTCGCGGACGATGGCGCGTGCGCCGGACCGCACCAGAGCGCGCGTCATGCGCGGCTGGGCGCGGGAGGCGCGCAGCAGATCGTCGTGCTGGAGTTGGGCGGCCCGCTCGGTAGTGCGTTTGACGATCGCCGCGAACGGGGTGGGAAGTGGGACTTCCAGGAGTGGAATGCCGATCTCGTCGGCGGCCGCGATCAGATCGGCGGGCACTGCCGGATGCGTGAGCCCGATGCCGAATCCGACTGCGGCAACACCACGTTGGTTCAGGCGGCGCAGGTAGGTGGAGCGGCCCGCCGCCGATGTGGGCAGGTGCATACCCGTGGTGAGAACGAGTTCGCCGCCCGACAACCAGCGAAACGGATTCTCCAATTCGCTCGTCACCACAAGTGAGATGGTCCGCCCGATTCCGGCCGCGCCGCCGCACAGCGCGATCGATAGATCGGGCTGCGACAGAATCCAGCTGACGGGAACGGCCACGGGGTGAGTCTACGGGCGGTCCCGGTGGACACAGTGTCGAAGACACGCTAGGCAGATCGCCATTTCGGCACACGCGTACCGGCGAGTCCTCGGGGGATCGATGGAGCAGGCGAACACTGTGAGGTTCGGTCACTCTTTCTCGACCCTGTCCGGTTCTGACCATGACGGGTCCAGTTTCGACCTCGCCGAACGACCGCCGGGCGAAGAGCATGAATGGGCGGCGGAGCGAGCCCGCGAGCCACCCGATCACCACGGAAGGACCCTCTCATGGACACCCGAATCACCGACCCCGCCCAGCTCCCGGCCCTATTCGAAGAGCGCCTCAACGCGGGCGACGTCGATGGCGTCCTGGCCCTCTTCACTCCCGATGCCGCCATGCGAACCACCACCGGCACAGTCATCACCGGCGAGGAAGCCCTCCACCAGGAAATCACCGGCACAGTCGCCGCAGGCGCACACCTCTCCAACACCCCACGCCACACCCTCATCACCGCAGACACCGCCCTCCTGATAACCGACTGGACCATGCAGATCAACACCCCGGCCGGCACCCGAATCTCCCCCACAGGCACCACCGCAAACATCGCCCGCCAACAAGCCAACGGCCACTGGCGCTTCGCCCTACTAAACCCCCTCGGCACAGCCTGACCATTCCCAAGAACAACGAACCTTCTTCTTGTTCTTCGTCTTCCGTCTTCCGTCTTTCGTCTCGAGAACGGGACCACAGCCGGTCGACCGAGCTGGTACCGCAGGTATATCTCCCAGCTGCGGAAGGTAAATCGGGTACCTCTCCCGACGTGCCCAGCACGGCCATCTCGGGCTTTGCCCGCACCCCCTGCTGACCAACCCTGCCCGGGACGCAACAAACCCAGGTGCACCGACCGATTCGGCATAGAAACCGTCGGTGCACCTGGGTTGCGTGCGCCGAGAGGCAGTGGTGGGGTTTCTGGGTGCGGGCAGGGCCCGAGATGGCCGTGCTGGTGACGTCGGGTGGGGTACCCGATTTACCTCCCGGGCCACGGGGAGATACCTGCGGTACTGGCGGGGTCGACCGGCTGTGGTCCGGTTTCACAGACACAAGACGAAAAGACCAAAGATTCAAAGACGAAAGACGCCCGGAAACAAGGGATCGAAAACCAAAACCCCGAAAAACCTTGTCCGGCAACGACCTCTAGCACCGACAGGATCAACCTGTCGGTGACACGAGGGGCGGGAAACCTATTGTCGCGGTGGCGGTGTGGCAGCCCGGCGCAGCACCCGGTACCGCACCGGGGGCAACCCCCAGGCGCGACACACCCGGCGAGGGCGCAGCGACGGCGGAGCCTCGGCCATCAACTCACCGGGATGGTGCAGATGATTGACCTGCGGAGTACCGGACGGGTCCACATGCGCAGGCGCGATCCACGCGGTACGCCCGGGGAAGTCCGAATCCGCACCGAGTTTGATGGTTTTCCAGCCACGCGGGCCGCCCTTGACCAAGGCGTGGCAGTGATCGCAGGCGAGAGTGAGGTTCTCGATGTCGGTGCGCCCGCCCTTGCAGAACTCGGTCACATGGTGCACCGCCGCCATACTCGCCGGAGCCGAGCACCCCGGACGCGTGCAGCCGCGCTCGGTGGCGATCAACGCCAACCGCTGCGCCGGGTTCGCCAACCGGGCTTCGCCCAGGTGCAGAGGCATGCCGTCCTTGTTCTTCACCAACACGAACGTCTTCGAGCGGCGGGCCACCAACTTCAACGCCTCAGGAACAGGCACCGTGCCACCGGTCGCAGTGGTCGCCACTCCGGCCACGCGTTCCACATCTTCGATGCTCATGGTGAGGATCGTCGAGACGGGCAGCCCGCGGTGCGAGCCGAGCTTGGCGGGGTTGAAATCCGGGTGCAACACCGCCAGCAACGCATCGTGCTGGCGTTGCACCTTCGAGCGCTCGTCGCGGGCGGCACAGGCTTCGAGCACGTCCCGGGGGATCGGGTTGTCCTCGTCCTCGGCCCACGGGCTTTCCTTGTCCGCGGGGTTGCACATCCCTGGACGCGCCAGCTTCGCCATGACCGCATCGAACGCCCCGCGCGCATCAGGGGTGAGTTCGACGGTGAGGGTGGACATCAGGTCATACCGTTGCGGACTCGCACTCGCCGACCGCAACCGTTGCCGGTCGTCCTCATCGGTGAGTTTGCCGTCCGGGTCGAGGTAACCCAGGATCCGCTCCCCGATCCGAGGCAGATGCGTCGGATCCAACGCACGCGCCTGCCGGGCCAGTTCTTCTTCGGCATAGGCGCGGGCCTCGGCGGGGACTTTGCTGGGCAACCGGTTCATGACCTGCCGGATCACCCGCACGTGGTCGAGGGAGATCGCCCCGTCATCGAGGGCTTGTGCCGAGCAGGGCAGGACGGGGGCCGGGTCGGGTTCGTCACCGACCCGATGCCAGACGGCGAGGTCTTCGGCGGTGCGCCACCGGTTGATCGCGTCCCCGTGCGAGATATGCAGCACCGCTTGCAAATACAACGCCGGGCTGCCGGACCCGTTCCGGGTGGGCAGGGACCGGGCGCAGGCTTGCACGATCAGGTCCCGTTGCACCGACGCCAACCGGCGGGTGCTGGTTTCGATCTGCTGCATCAACGCGACGATGTCGGTGTCGGGCAACGGAATCAACGACAGGGTGGTGAGGGAATCGACCGCCGCGACCAGTGCGGCTGCACCGGTCGTGATTGCGGTTTCTTCCCTTGATTCCATGCCTTTATTCTACTCCGGGGAAGCGGACCCGGAAAGGCGAATTGTGTTGTGATATAAGGGTATTCAGAATATTCGGGTTTTATCTTTCGTTCTTGTTCTTATGTCTTGCTCTTCTTGTCCAGGCGTCTTTTTCTTTGGCTCTTGTCAGTGGGGAATCGGGGCGGAGGGACGGGGTTTGGGGCGGGATGTCAGGTGGGCCTCGATTAGTTGGGCCACCTGGTAGGGGTGCTCGGTGGGGTCGAGGAGGGGGAGGTATTCGACTGTGCGGGCTAGGGCGGGGAGATCTACGGTCAGATACATTGCCATGAAGGGGTTTACGAATAGGTCTGTGCCTGTGGTGCGGGTGGTGGCGTGGATGTTTCCGAATTCGCCGCGTAGGGCGTCGGCGATCTGGGAGTGGACAATGGTTGGGCGTAAAGGGGTTTCGGTCAGGGCGTGGGTGACGGCGGCTGTGTAGGCTGCGGCTTCGGGGCCGGACGGGGGTATGGACAGGGCGCCGAGGAAGGCGTTCTCGCGTTGTAGGGCGGCGAGGTTTTCGAGGACGTGAGCGTGGCAGACGCCGTGGTAGGCGTCGATACCGAATCCGACCGACACCACCAGGCGGTTCAGGCCGTGCAGTCCTGCTACGGCGGCGAGGCTGGTCATGTCCTCCTGCGGGGTGCCCAGGCCGGACTCGTCACCGCGCAGCAGGATGTCGGTGCCACCGTCCACCAATACGAGGGCGTCAACACCGAGGTGCTCCACCAGGGCGGAATACGCCGAACGCAGTGGCCGGACACCGGATTTGGAGAACGCGTAGACGACCGCCTCGCGGCCGGTGCTCGCCAGCCACCGCGCCAGGCTGCGTTCGGGGAAGTAGTCGTCGTTGCCTGCGGTCTCCGGATTGACGGCGGCGACCCCGGGCAGCAGCCAGTCTTCGAGCGGAGTCCGGCGCAGATCGCTGAACGACAGGTTCGCCAAATGCACCTTCTTGCCGAGCCCCTCCAGTGCCACGGCGAGCGGGATGCCTCCGTACACGTCGAATCCGCCACCCGCCCCGGCGATCAGCACACTGGTGGCATCACGCAGTCGGGTGAACAGCGGCGGCTCGGCCAAACGATACGAAGTCACCTCGCCATCATGGCCACCACGACAGCACCGCGCCAGAAAGCTCCTCGCCCCACGCCCGTTCGCCCCACGCCCGTTCGATCCACGAGTGCACGGGAATCGACTCTCCAGATCCCACGAGTGGGAGGTGCCGCCGACACCGGATCCGCCGAGGTTGTTCCGGTCAGATCACGCCGTGCAGTGGTGGTGCGGTGTCGTGCAGGAGCGATCTGCCTATGTGCTGGTACTTCCAGCGGATGGGGTCGTGCAAGGTGTGGGTTCGGGCGTTGCGCCAGAAGTGGTGGAGGTTGAGATCTGCGGCGGCGCTGCGGGTTCCGCCTACTTCGAAGAGAGCAGCGGAGACCTCGTTGGCCGCACGATCGGCGAGGATCTTCGCTGATGCGACGGTCAGGGAGGCGTGAGCCGCCAGGGCGGCATCGCGGTTCGGGGAACCGTCCGGCCCCACCACCACGGCGGCGTCGACGGCGAGTCCTGCCGCAGTCAGCGTTGCCTCGGCTGCCGTCACTGTGACAGCGAGTTCGCCGAACCGCTGGATCAGCAGTGGATCGTCGATGGCACGGGCAACACCGGACTCGAACCACGCGCGGCTCGAGGTGCGCACGAATTCGGTTGCCGCCGTGAGTGCTCCACGCGCGATCCCCGCATCGATGGCCGCGTGCAGCAGTTGCGCGTACGCCCCGTAACCGGTGGGCGCGCGCACCGCCGCCGAGCGCTCGATCAATTGATCCGCACCGACAATGACATTGTCGAACGTGACGGTCCCGCTGCCCGTGGTGCGCTGTCCGAGACCGTTCCAGTCGTCGACGACTCGCACACCGGGCGTACTCACCGGCAGGTACGCGATGTACTCGCCGGCGGGCAGCCCGCTTTTCCCCTCGGGATCATCCAGACGCGTCAGCACGGCGAGCAGATCGGCGAAAAGTGAACCCGTGCAGTAGAACTTGGCACCATCGATACGGAATTGCCCGGCGACCGGACGCAGGGTGGTCGCGATCTCCGCGACCGTCGCACCACCCCGCTCCGATTGTGCGTTCGCGATCCGGCCACCGTCGAGCACCTGACCGAAATAGCGGGCCTGCTGATCCGGAGAACCCGCCAGCCGCAAGAGATTCAGATACACGAAGTGGCTGTGCGGGATCTGCGCGATATTCGGATCGGCGGTCGCGAGCAGGCGCACCACCTCGGCCACCGCGCTCGGCGGCGCCTCCGCACCGCCGAAGGCCGCGGGCACGGTAATGGCCAGCAGACCGCTCGCCGCGAGCCGATCCAGCTCCGCGTAAGGCAGCAGCCGTTCGCGATCCCGCAGGGCAGCCCCCGCCCCGAACTCGGCGGCCAGTTGCGTCGCAATCGAATACGCCTGGCCGGCCGAATCGATGCGGTCGGCCGCGACGGCGGTCATCGGACTGCCGCGGCGGGTGTGCGGGCGGCCTCCAGTTCCCGAACCAGGGGCAGCACCTTCGCGCCGAAGTATTCGATCTCCTCCTGGAAGTGCAGGAAGCCGCCCAGGATCAGATCCACGCCGAGCTCGCGGTAGGCGACAATGCGTTCGGCGACCTGCTCGGGGGTGCCGATGAGCTGGGTGCGGAATCCGTCGTTGTACTGCACGAGATCCTCGAAGGTCGAGTCCGCCCACATACCCTTCTGGTCCCTGGTCGACGCGCCGGCCTGCTGCACCGCGTCCCGGAAGCCTTCCACCGCGGGCTTGTTCGCCTTCTCGATGATTTCGCGCAGCGTATCCCGCGCTTCCTTCTCGGTGTCGCGGGCGATGATGAACCCGTTGAGCCCGAACTTCACCTCCCGCTTGTTCTCGCGGGCGACCGTGCGCAGATCGTCGAGCTGCTCGGTGACGCCGTCGAAATCCTTGCCGTTGGAGAAGTACCAATCGGCGTACTTGCCACCATTGCGCCGCGCCGCCGTCGAGTTACCGCCTTGGAACAGTTCAGGATTCGGCCGCTCGGGAGTGTTCAGCGGCTTGGGCTTCAGCGTGAAGTCACGAATCCGGTAGAAGTCACCGCCGTAGTTGACATCGTCCTCGGTCCAGAGCTTGCGAATCACCTCGAGGAATTCGGCGCTGCGCCGGTAGCGCTCATCGTGCTCGAGCCACGGCTCGCCCAGCGCCTTGAATTCCCCCGAGAACCAACCGGACACCACATTGATGGCAAAGCGCCCGTTCGACAGAATGTCCGCTGTCGCACCGAATTTGGCGAGAACTCCCGGGTGCCAGAGCCCGGGATGGATCGCCGCGATCACCTTCAGCCGTTCGGTCGCACCGAGCAGGGCCAAGCTGAACGCCGTCGACTCGTGCTGGAACTCGGCGCCGTACGAGGCGGTGTACCGCACCTGTGACAGCGCGTAGTCGAAGCCATTGCGCTCCGCCGTCTGCGCCAGCTTCTTGTTGTATTCGAAATCCCAGCTGGTGCGCTGCTCGATATCGCTGGTGACCAGCCCTCCGCTGACATTGGGTACCCAGTAGGCGAATTGGATCTGGTCGGCGATCTGCTCGGTGGTCATGGCGGCTCCAAAAGGTCGTCGGATCAGGCGCTGGCGAGAGTGCTGGAGAAGGCGGAGCGGTCGAAACGCCCGGCCGGGGCGAAGCGGGCCAGCAGTGCCGCCGCATCCTCGCCGCTGACGCTGGTGATGAATTCGTTTGCCCCGTCGACCGAGTCGATGTCGAGCAGCGGCTGCGGGCGGTGCAGCAGGCCGACAAGTGCGGAAGCGACCCGGGAATCGACGGCGGCCGCAGCGAACAGCTGGTTGCCGATATCGGCGAATTCCGGATCGCCGAGGAACAGCCGCGTGACCTTGTTCGCCGCATCACCGCGAGCAGCCAGGAAGGCCGCGTACTGCCCAGCGAGCCAGGCCTCATCGAACGGCCCGTCGTGCACGGCGGCGGCAGCGACCAGCCGCTGCGCCTGGATCAATCCGCTCTGCGCGCCCTGACCCGCGATCGGGTCGTAGGCGGCCGAGGTGTCACCGAGGGAGCCGACGACATGCCCATCGGCGGTATGTCCCACACCGGCCCGGACCACCGGCCGCACCGCACCCTTGAGCCAGGAGTGCGGGTCCTCGGCGATCGTCTGGGTGGCGAGCACCTCGGGCAGATCCCAATCGATGAAATCGCGGTACAGGTCCTGCACGATGCGGTGCGCGGACTCGGCCGAATCCGCAGCGGCGAAACGACTTTCCCACTCACTGCCCGGTCGCGCCCAACCGAGGAAGGCCCAGCTCGGCCCCGCGTCCTTGTGCAGATACGGACCCCACCAGCCCTCGCCCTGATCGGCGAAGATGGAGAACCCGCTGTGCCCGCCGCCCGCCCGGCTGCGATGCGCGAACACACTCTCGTCATGACCGATGCCGGTCACGGTGACGGTGAGCAGCGACCGCTGCGGTGCGTCGTAGACGGAACGCGCCGCGTCGACAGGGAAGAGATCGGACAGCCCGCCGCGACCGGTCGCCACCAGAGTCAGGTCATTGGCTGCCGCGATCCCGTCGAGGGCAGCGGGGGAGACCTGCTCCACGACGAATCGCCCACCGCGCTCCAGGAATCGGGTCAGCCGCTCATCGGCCTTCAGCCGGGTATCGACCGCGACGCCGACATAACCATCGAAATGCCCATCGAATGCGATCAGCTCTTCCCGCTCCGGCCCCGCAATGCGGACGCTGAGCCCGGTGTGCCGGGGCGCGCGAGCCGTATAGGAATCCAGTCCGAGCGCGGCCTCGGCCTGCTGCGTCTCACCGAATTCGAGTGCCGTCCCGGTGGCGGGCACATCATCGCGCAGTGCCCGCTGATCCCGATCGCTGTAGAGCGTCACGGCGAATCCGGCATCGAGCAGGCCGAGCGCCGCGGTGACGCCGGTTTGCCCGGCGCCGATGATCGCGGCCGTACGGGTGGAGCGGCCGGTGGAGTTCTGAGAGGTCATCTTCTTCGGTCCTTTCCGATCCTGCGGTCAGAGGGTGACCGACGACCCGGGCCGGGATACGGCATCGGGCAGTGCGGTCGAAGCGGAGCCACCCGGGCGATAGCGGGCGCCGCGATGTTCCTGGGGCAGGCGATCGCCCCGGTCGAGCAGTTTGTTCCGCAGCGTGCCGGGAACGTATTCGGTGGTGTATGCGCCGCGTGCGGTCAACTCCGGAACAACATGGCGCACAATGTCTTCGAAGCTTCCGGGGGTGATGGCGTAGGCCAGGTTGAAGCCGTCGAGATCGGTTTCCTCGGCCCAGTCCTGCAGCGTGTCCGCGACGGTGCTGCCCGAACCCACGAAGACCGGGCCCATGCCGCCGATGCCCGCCCACCGGCCGATATCGCGGACCGTCCACTCGCGGCCGTCGTCGTCGAACTCCTGGAACGCGGCGACGGCGGATTGAATGGCATTGCTCTGCACCTGGCCGATCGGATCGTCCAGGTCGTAGGCGGACAGGTCGATGCCCATCCAGCCGGACATGAAGACCAGGCCGCCCTCGATGCTGGCGTAGGACAGGTACTCCTCGTGTTTGCGCGCGGCCGCCTCGTCGGTGGCATCGGTGATGATGGTGGCGAGCGCGTAGATGCGGGCCGAGTGCCGATCCCGCCCGGCCGCTTCCAGGGCATCACGAATACGGGAAACCGTCTGCGCCAGTATCCTTTTCGAAGGTCCGGCGATGAAGATCGCCTCCGCGTTCTCGGCGGCGAAGCGCACGCCACGCGGCGACGCACCGGCCTGGTAGATCGTCGGAGTACGCTGCGGGGACGGCTCCGAGAGATGGATGCCGGGCACCGTGTAGTGCGCCCCCCGATGACCGATGTGGTGCACCTTGGCCGGATCCACGTAGATGCCGCGCTCGACATCGCGGACCACCGCGTCGTCCTCCCACGAACCCTCCCACAGCTTGTAGAGCACCTCGAGGTATTCATCGGCCTGGTTGTAGCGGTCGTCATGGTCCAGCTGATCGTCCGCGCCGAAATTCCTTGCGGCCGAAGGCAGATAGCCGGTCACCACATTCCAGCCGATGCGGCCGCCGGTGAGATGGTCGAGCGTGGAGAGGCGGCGGGCGAACGGGTAGGGGTGTTCGAAACCGGTGCCGGTGGTGATGCCGAAGCCGAGATGTTCGGTGACGGCCGCCATGGCGGAGACCAGCAGCAGCGGATCGGCCACCGGGATCTGCGCGCCCTGCCGCAGTGCCGCGATATCGTCACCGCCGTACACGTCGTAGGTGCCGAGCACGTCGGCGATGAAGATGCCGTCGAAACGCCCCTCCTCCAACAGCTTTGCCAGTTCGGTCCAGTAGCTCAGCTCCTTGTACCGATGCGATTGGTCCGCCGGATGCCGCCACAGTCCCGGCGACTGGTGTGCGACACAGTTCATATCGAAGGCGTTGAACCGAATCCGGCGCGTCACTGCGCGTCTCCGTTCGCCGGCCGGCGTTCGCCGGCACTCCAGGCGAACGGCAGGGGCGCGTCGTTGAGCAGGTGGTCGCCGATCGCCCGGGCCTTCTGGATCGCGGGATTGTGCACCGAGATGGTGCGGGCATTGCGCCAGTGCCGATCCAGGCGCAGCTTCTCGGACACGATCGAGGCGCCACCGACCTCGAACAGCAGCGTGGTCGCGGGCAGTACCAGATCGATCACCGCCAGCTGCGCCTGCGCGGCGGCGAGTTCCGCTGCCACCACGGCCTTTTCGTCACGTGCGCCGTCGTCCAGCACCTCATCCAGGACGCCGGCGACCGCGAGCACAGTGGCCCGTGCCGCGAAGGCCGCACCCGACAGGCGGCCGATCACCTGCTGCACCAGCGGATCCTGCCGGGGCAGATCGGCGGCCGAATGGGTGTAGCCGCGAGTCCGCGCCGCCACCCATTCGCGGGCATCGAGTTCGGCACGCTGCGCGATTCCGGCAAGCACCGCGAGCTGCACCAACTGCAGGTAGGAGGTCGCATACGTGGGACCGGGCGCACCGTAGCCGGGCCCGAGCACCTGATCGCGGCGCACGGCCACATCGGTGAATTCGGTGGTGCCACTCGCCGTCAGACGCTGCCCGAAGCCGTCCCAATCATCTTGCTGGCGTACACCTTCGGCCGTCGCCTCGACGAGCACACCCACCCGCGCACCGTCCTGATCCGCGGCCACCAGGATCTGATCGGCGTACAGCGAACCGGTGCTGTAGTACTTCGTTCCATTGAGCAGGAAATCCTCGCCCGAGGCGGACAGGCGAGTCTGATACCGGTCGACCGCGCCCACACCGGGTTCGGTGATGGCATTGCCGACCAGCGTGCCCGCGACCACCGCGCGCAGCCACCGTTCCCGCTCCGGACCGGGTTCGGCGAGCAATTGATCCTCGACGAACGAGAAATGCACCCGGAGCGCCTGCGGCAGATTCGATTCCGCGGCGGCGAGTTCGGTCAGCAGCCGGAACAATTGCCGCACGGTGACGCCGTAGCCGCCGAATTCCACCGGCACCCGCAGCGCGCCGAACCGCGCCTCACGTAGCCACCCCACCTCCTCGAAGGAGAGCCTGCGATCGATTTCGCGTTCGACTGCGCCTGCGGCAATACGGTCGAAGATCGGCCGGAAGATTGCATCCAGGTCGGAGTCGGTGGTGGATTTCACCTCGGTGGATGTCATGCCCAACGATTGCGCGGACCGCGCGCGTTATCACCAGTTATACGCAGCGCGATCGAAAGACCCAGAGTTCGGCCCCGGGCCGGAATTCCCGGTGCCCGCCGGTGACTATGTGCCCGGTTCGCCGATCCGGACCCGCCCCTCCACCACATCCCGTGCGAGCGCGGAGAGCAACAGTTGGTGGTTGCGCGCATAGCGACGCAGGACGGCGAACGATTCGTCCATGGTCAGTGCCATCCGAGTGGAGACAATGCCCTTGGCCTGCTCGATCACGACCCGACTGGACAGGGCCTGCTCCAATTGCGTACTCAGCGTGCGACTCTCGTTCAGTTCGCGCTCGCGCAGCAGGGTGATCGCAGCGGCATCGGCCAGGGATTGACCGAGGACCAGCGCCGCCGGATCCAGCGGATCCGGGCCCTCGCGATACAGCACCAACGCGCCGACCGGGGATTCACGCGTCCGCAGTGGGACGGCCGCCACCCGCGTGTAGCCCAGCGTGTGTGCCCGGGGAACATAACGCCGCCAGCGCCGGCGGGCGATCGGACCGTCGAGCACGGCCTCGACCACCGGCGCACCGGTCCGGAGGCAGTCGTAGCCGGGGCCCTCCCTCCAGGCCGATGCCTCTGTTTCCAATTGTGCGACTTCGGGATCCGAAGCGCCGCTCACCGGAGCGCCCGATTTCTCTTCGAGGATGACCGATGCCGCGCCCACACCCAGCACCTCGACGCTGCAGTCCGCGAGGGTGGTCAGCAGAGCCGGTATGTCGTAATCGTCGCGCAGCGTTTCGGCCAGCGACACGAACGCATCGGCCAGCCGCTGATCCCGCCTGCTCATGACTTCCCCTCATTCGAGTCTCGTGGCTCCGAGAGTTATCTGCTGTGCAACGGTTTCCAAAGGTTCTCCGGTCGCGAACGCACGGGCCTTGATGAGGGCCAGCGCATCACTGATCGAACACTGCTGCTGCTCCGCCAGTCGTCCGGCGGCCTGGTGCACCACCGGCCGGTGATCGGCGCCACCGTACAGCCCGGGGTCACCATCCGGGCCGAGCAGCACACCGCCGACCGACAGGGCGTCGGCCACCTCGACAATGATGCCGGATTCCGCCCAGCCGGGCCGCGGATCGAAAACCGTTAGCGCACCGATAGATCCGGCAGGTGTCCGCAACGGTACCGCGACGACGGCGGCGACGCCCAGGGCCGCCAGCGCGGATCCGTAACAGGGCCAGCGGGCTTCGATCGCGGGCCCGGCGGCCGCGACGAGCCGGTTGTCGCGAGTCGCTTCCACGGCCGGGCCCGCACCGAGGACATATTCCAAATCCTGTGCACTGCGCGCTGATTGGCTCGATGCGGCGACCGCGAGCTGATTCAGATCGGCGCCGACCAGGGTGAGCGCGGCACTGCGGGCACCGCAGGCCTCCGCGACCCCCGCCATGAACACCGGGGGACGAGCGCCGCGATCCACCAGCCAGGCGGTGACACGGCGAGCGTAGGACTCCTGCAGGCGCGCCGCCGCAAGATGACAGGCCGCCATGCGGCGGTGTGTATCCGCCATTTTCCGGTGGAACGGCCGACCCGTTTCGGCCGCGAGACGCTCGTGCCGCTCGGCCGATGCCTGCTGGTGCTCGGCGCGCTCCCGGGCCCGCGTGACATTCAGCCACGCGGTAGCTACTTGCGCGGCAACCGATTCCGAACCGCTGCTCGATGCAGCCATGCACGTAGCATACGGCCCCTGGCGTCAGCCGACAGCAGCGTTCGAGTCCTCCATCAACAGCACGACACCACCCTTGTGCCCCGCGAACGGGGAACACGTCACCGCGCACTCGATGCTGCGGCCGATGCGGTTCACCGACGGGACGCCGAGCGGACCCGCCCGTTTTCCGCGCGCGATGCAATCCCGAATGATCTCGTGCAGTTCGGCGGTGGGCAAGCCGAAACTCAGCGCGAAGAAGTGCTCACCGAGTACCTCATCAGCACGCAGACCCCAGAGTTCGCTCGCGCCGCGATTCCAGCTGCGCACCTTCATATCCGCGGACAGGACGACCACGCCGGCCGCGATACTGCTCATCACGCCTTCCAGGAAGGCGCGGGCCTCATCGAGATCCGTTGTCTGGATACGCATCTCGTCGTTCATGGTTTCGAGCTCTTCATTGCCGGACTGGAGTTCCTCGTTGGTGGTCTCGAGCTCCTCGTTCGTCGATTGCAGTTCCTCGTTGGTGGTTTCGAGTTCCTCGATGCTGGACTGGAGTTCCTCGTTGGTGGTCTCGAGCTCCTCATTGGTCGATTGCAGTTCCTCGTAGGCGGTCTCGAGCTCCTCACGGACCCGCTTGACCTCCTCCTTGAGCCGGGTCGCCAGGGTGACGTCGGAGAAGGTGATATTGACGGCGACGGGCAGGCCGGGCCCATACGAAATGGGCTGAATGAGAATGTCGAAGTACTGCACGTCGTCGCCGAGACGGCGTTCGGCCGCATTGACACGCAGCGTCCGGCGCTCATGGGTGGCCTGATCGATGAGCGAGCGCAGTTCCGTGGGGCGATAGGACAATTCGAGGTCTTGGAACGGACGGCCCACATCGTTGCTCGACACACCGAACTGGGCCCGCGCCTGGTTGTTGATCATGACGACGGAACCGTCCGAGTCCAGGGCGATGCTCGCGCCGGGCGCCGCGTCGAGGATCAGATCCCGCAACTGACGCATGCGTGATGCCGCTTGGAGTTCCACACCGATTCCTGGCCGTAGCTTGATCTGGGGAGTGGAATACGTCCGGCTGCTGCCACCGGGCCGGCGCCGGAAGATGCGTTGACGAATGCTGATCGGTTCGAAACGCTCGCCGTCACTCAGCAGCATTTCGGCCTTGCCGAGAAACAGATAGCCGACCTCGCGCAGGGCGAAGTGGAAGCGGTCGATGATCAGGCCCTGCGCCTCGACATTGAAATACATCAGCGTATTGCGGCACACCAGCAGGTCCAGCCTGGAGATCGGCGCATCTTGGGTGATGTCGTGGCGGCCGAAGATCACGCGCCGCCGCAGATCGGGGCGGAAGACGAACTGGGCGCCGCTGGGTTCGAAGTACTTCTCGCGGAACTCCGGGGAAAGCGCCTCTAGCGACTTGGCCGGATACAGACCCGCCCGCGCTTCGCGCAGCGCCTCCTCGTCCACATCGGTGGCGTAGACCTTGACGCGGTTCATGCACTCTTCGATACCGAGTACCTCCGCGAACATCATGACCAGCGAGTACGCCTCTTCGCCGCTGGAACAGCCCGCGCTCCACACCCGGATCTCCGACTCGGGCGCGACGGAGGCAATTACCTCGGGGACCACCTCACGCTGCAGCAGCGTCCAGGCATCCGGATCGCGGAACATCGCGGTGACATTGATCAGGATCGTATTGAACAGGGTCCGGAACTCGTCCGCATCGGCCTCGAGCCGGTCGCGATAGTCTGGATAGGTCAGCGCCGCAACCTCACCCATCCGTTTGCGAATACGGCGACTGAGCGTGGAGCGCTTGTACCCCGTGAAGTCGAACCCACGCGCATCACGAATGAAGCCGAGCAGATCCTCGAGCTCCTGATCGAGTTCCGCACCGGTCGGTTCGGTCATTACTTCCTCTCGGCGACGACGAGCTCGCGGACCACGGCCGCGATCTCGTCAAGAGGTAGCACGAAGTCGACACAACCGGTGCTCACCGCGGCCTTGGGCATGCCGGGGAATTCCGCGGTGGCCGGATCCTCGGCGATGACTGTGCCGCCGCGCGACTTGACCGCCTCCACCCCCATCGCGCCGTCGCTCCCGGTGCCGGTCAGCACACAGGCGATGGCCCGTGCTCCGTACGCGCCCGCGATCGACTCGAAGAGCAAATCGGCCGAGGGACGCAGAAAGTGGACCAGCTCACTGCTCGACAGTGTGACGACGCCGTCGGCGCCGACCAGCAGATGCCGGTCGGGCGGCGCCAGATAGACGGTGCCCGCGAGCGCGCGCTCCCCGGTCTCGGCGAGTTTGACGTCGAGTTCCGTTCTGCGCGCGAGGACTTGGGCGAGCACCGTGCGGTGCCGCGGATCCAGATGCTGCACAACGAATATCGGCACCCGGAGGTCGGGCCCGAGCGCACCGAGCAAGGTGCCCAGCGCGGTGACGCCCCCAGCCGACGAGGCCACCGCGACCACGTCGAACTGTTCCGAGGGATCCCGTGCGGACGTCATACCTCGAAGCCTAGCCCGGTTCTCCGATTCCAGGTCGGCGCCGTTCAGTCACTTTCGAACCCGTGCGCCTGCGCCACGAGATCGAAGAACACCCACACGCCGCCCCTGTCATAGGAATCCGGATCCTCGGAACCGCCGAGGAACGGATACGGGGTGGCGATGTAGACCTCGTCCTCCGCGAGCGGGCCCAGCCGCCGGCGGATTGCCGAAACATGCTGTGGCTGCAATACATAGGTGAGAAAGTCCGGATCGAACAGCACTCGGTCGATGAATGCGGTCACGTCCGAGAAGGCGCCGTAACCCTTGGTGCCGGGACTGTACGGGTCGAGCACCGCGTACTCACCGGTGCGCGTGCTCATCAGAAAGGCGTGACCGAGGTCCGAGTAGCCCACCACAGTGTCGAACTGCGGGAAGTGCGGCGCCCACGCCGGCATCACCTGCTCGAAGCGGTAGGGGCCGACCAATTTGAAGGGGACACTTGTCACTGGTCCCATCCAACCAGAGTCGGCACCGCCCACCCGATCCGGCCTGTTCCCGCGCCCGCGGCGGATCGGGCCCCGCGAACCACGCGGAGTCGCTGTCGCGTCAGCGTTGTAACTACCTGGGGATTTTCCGGAAATGTGTGCCGCATGTTTGCGAAGATGACGGGATGTCGGGCGAGCTTGGGCGGTTGCGCTCCATCAATAACGCGGCTCTGCTGGTCGAGTTCGGGGCCGGCCGAGGGTTGACGATGGACTCCATGCTGGTGCACACCGGCATCAAGGAGAGCGATCTGACCGAACCGGCGGCGGAGATCGAGCTCGAGCAGGAGTTCGAGTTGATGGCCAATATCCTCGCCGGGACCGATGACGAGCCGGGGCTCGGGCTGCTGGCCGGAATGCAGTGCCATCCAACAAGTCTCGGCATCTGGGGCTTTGCGATCAGCACCAGTCCGAATCTGCGCCACGCCTTGGAGATCGGGCTGCGCTACGTCGACCTGTCCTTCACCGCCGCGCTGCACCGCCTGGACAAACGCGGCGCCGACGTCGCGATCCTCCGGGACGACAGTATGGTCCCGCCCGGTATCAGGCGGTTCGCGCTGGAGCGTGATCTGGTGGCGATCGGCACGGTCCAGCAGGATCTGCTGCCGATGCGGCTGCCCGCCGTCCGGCTGGAGGTCCCGCTCGAGCGACATCCCATGTACGAGACGGTGTTCGCCATGCTCGGCGTCTCCGATATGACCTTCGGCGCGCCGAAACTCGTATTGACGCTGCAGGCGTCGTCACTGGAACTGAAACTGCCGCAGGCGAATCCGGCCAGTATGAAGATCTTCGAGGAGCAGTGCGCGCAGATCGTGCAGCAGCGGCAGCAACGCGGCGGAATCAGCGGGCAGGTCCGGGAACTGCTCATTCATCGGCAGGGGATGGCCGATCAGTCCGATATCGCAGCCGATCTGGGCCTCAGCGTGCGCACCCTGCGGCGGCGCCTGGCCGACGACGGGACGACATTCCGGGAGTTGAGCGGCGAGACCGTCGGCCTGCTCGCCGAGGAATTGCTCACTGCCGGACTGACTGTCGAGAGTGTGGCGTGCCGACTCGGCTATGCGAGCGTGTCCGCATTCGGCTCGGCCTTTCGCGCCTGGAAAGGTCAGACACCGGGCCAGTACGCCCGGCAGAGCCGCACCCCGCGACTGCGCGCCGTCGGCGATCAGAGCTGGCGGCCACCCACCTGAGCCGAATCCACGGCACCGCGGGCTCGGCCATGGCGGCGCGGTTACCGGTCGATCAGCACACTCCGAGTTACATTTCGCTCACCTGACCGCTGCTCGACCGTGAAAGCGAGCGTAATGACCATGAGCGAGACCTGGCCCGGCGAAACCTGGCCTGCCCCTGGCGAGACCCTGGTCGAACTGGATATCTTTCCGCCCGAACAGCATCGCCGCTGGACCGTACTGCTGCGCGCGCTGCTGGTGATTCCGCAGGCGATCGTGCTGTGGTTCCTCAGCATCGCCGCATTCTTCGTGGTGGTGTGCGGCTGGTTCGCCGCACTGGTGACCGGGCGCCTGCCGGACTGGTGCGGTGACTATCTGCGCGGCTATTTCGCCTACACCACACGGGTTTCGGCGTATTCGATGCTGCTGGTCGACGCCTACCCGCCGTTCGCCTGGAACCCGCCGGACTATCCGGTGCGCGTGCTGTTCCCGGCGCCGACACCGCTGAATCGGGTGGCGGTGCTGTTCCGGCTGGTGCTGGCCTTCCCGATTCTGGTGTTCGCCAGCTGGCTCATGACCGGCTGGGCGATCATCGCGATCGTGCTGTGGCTGATCGTGCTCATCACCGGCCGCATGCCGCGCTCGGTGTTCGAGGCCACCGCGGCGGTGCTGCGCACCCAGATTCGGACGCAGGCCTACACCTATCTGCTGACGCCCGCGTACCTGAAGGGCATCTTCGGCGATCAGCGGCCGCTGCCGGTCGCCATGCCCGATGCGCCGTGGATCGAGCCGGTGCCGCAGTCGCCGACGCGGCCGCTGCTGCTCTCACAGGGCGGTCAGGTGCTGCTGATCCTCATGCTCATCCTCGGCATTGTGGCGGGCCTGCTGGAGAACGTGGTGGGCGGCAGCAGTTCCGACGATGACATCGATTCACTTGCTTGGAGTGCACTCCAGGTCACTACCGTGATCGCATGAGCAAAGTTTGGTTCATCACCGGAGTCTCACGAGGATTCGGCCGCGAGTGGGCACTCGCGGCATTGGAGCGAGGCGACAGCGTCGCGGGCACCGCGCGCGATCTGAGCACGCTCGACGATATCGTCGGCAAATATCCCGATACCTTCCTGCCGATCCGGCTGGATGTCACCGACCGCGACGGCGACTTCGCCGCGGTACAGCAGGCAGCCGAGCGGTTCGGGCGCCTGGACGTTGTTGTCAACAATGCCGGATACGGACAGTTCGGCATGATCGAGGAGCTCACCGAGGACGAACTGCGGGCGCAGTTCGAAACCAATGTCTTCGGCGCGCTCTGGGTCACGCAGGCGGCCGTGCCGATCCTGCGGGCGCAGGGCAGCGGGCACATCCTGCAGGTCTCCAGCATCGGCGGCATCTCCGCCTTCCAGAACCTCGGCGCGTACCACGCGTCGAAGTGGGCGCTCGAAGGGTTCTCGCAGTCCCTCGCACAGGAAGTCGCGCCGTTCGGCATTCATGTGACGCTCATCGAACCCGGCGGTTTCGGCACCGACTGGTCCGGTCCGTCGTCCAAGCACGCCACCCCGAATCCGGCCTACGATGCGGCCCGCGCGGCCCGGGCCTCGCAGCGTTCCGGCATGCCCAGCGGTGATCCGACCGCCACCGGCGCCGCGATTGTGGCCGTGGTCGATGCGGACGAGCCGCCGCTGCGCATCTTCCTCGGCGAGGTCCCGCTGGCCATCGCCACCGCCGATTACGAGTCGCGGCTGGCGCTGTGGCGCAAGTGGCAGCCGGTTTCGGCTGCCGCACAAGGCAACTGACGTAGGTTCGACAGAGCAGGGTGCCCGCGGTGGGGCACCCTGCTCTGCTGTCCGTTGTCGTAGCGAGTGCTGTTCGGCTAGCGGCGATAACCACGCACTGCGAGGAGGATCCCGGCGATGAAGACGACCGGGCCGATGATGGACCAGGTGACGGTATTGCTCATCGGGCTGCCCGAGACGACGCCGAAGCCCTGCAACGACCAGAGCAGGCCGGCCAATCCGATGATGACGCCGAGCGCTACGAGAATGGGGCTGCGCATGAGCTGCCTTTCGGTTGCACCGCGAGGGGCGGCGAATTCTGATTCCACACTAACCGCCACCGGATGCGCGGGCGCGGTGACTATCGGTGGATAGTGGAGGTGTGCCAGCAGAAAAGCCTTCCGAGCAAGATCGCCTCGGCGCGCCGGTCGGGCGTCGTGTGGTGCTCGGACTGCTCGCGGCCGGGGCGGCGGGTGTGCTCGGCGGGGCTCAGCTCCAGAAGGGTCTGGAGGCGGTGCTCGGGCCGATCGGCATCCATGATCCGACCGGACTGGTCGGACTTCTGCCGGTGGGCAATACCTTTCGCTTCTATTCGGTCACCAGCGGCGCTCCCAAACGCGATGCGAGCAATTACCGGCTCGATATCACCGGGCTGGTGGACAACAAGCGCACCCACACCCTCGCCGATCTCCAGGCCATGCCGCAGACGAAGCTGGTGCGCGATTTCCAATGCGTGACCGGGTGGCGGGTGCCCGAGGTGCACTGGAGCGGCGTGCGGCTCTCGGATCTGCTCGATGACGCCGGGGTGAGCAGCGCGGCGACGGCGGTGCGATTCACCTCCTTCGACGGGACCTATTCCGAGAGCCTCACCCTCGCGCAGGCGCGGCGCGCCGATGTCCTTGTGGCACTGGAGATGATCGACGGGCCGGTCACCCATAATCACGGTGGGCCGGTGCGCCTGTATGTCGCGCCGATGTACGGCTACAAGAGCTGCAAATGGCTTTCCGGGATCGAGCTGACCAGTGAGGTGGTTCCGGGTTACTGGGAACACCGGGGTTACTCGATCGACGGCTGGGTCGGGCAGTCGAACGGACGTAATGATGACCCGACCAGCTGACGCGGCCGAGCGCGACCTGCACCGGTTCGGCCGAGTCGAGCGCTGGGTGCACTGGGCGACCGGGGTGCTCGTGCTGATCTGCATTCTCACCGCCGCGATCCTCTACAACGGTTCGCTCGCGGTCATGGTCGGCAACCGGCACACCGTCGAAATCATCCACGTCTATTGCGGATTCGCGCTTCCGGCGCCGATCCTGCTGGGCCTGGCGTCCCGGGCCTATCGCGCCGATCTGTCCCGGCTCAACCGTTTCACCAAGGCCGACTGGCTCTGGTTCCGCTCCAAACGCCGCCGCCTGACCGGCGCCGAGGTCGGGAAATTCAATGCCGGACAGAAACTCAACGCGGCACTGAGCGCCGGATCGATCTTTGTCCTGCTCGGCACCGGCATCGTCATGTACTTCCCGAACTGGACCCAGCTGGCCTGGCGCACCGGCGCGACCCTGATGCACGACTGGTTCGCCCTGGCCTTCGGAATCCTGGTGGTGGGCCACCTCATGTACGCCCTGCGCGACCGAGAAGCCATGCGTGGCATGCTGACCGGGAAAGTATCCGAGTCCTGGGCTGCCCACGAACATGAACTGTGGGCAGCCGAGCACGACGAAGAGGCGTAGCGGTCCGCGCGACAGCCGTCTATTCCACTGCGACAAAACGCAATTCGAGTCCGCCGAGGGCAACCGGATCGGCCGCCTTCAGAGTGGTGGCGGCACTGTCCGGATCGGCCACCGCGACAACCAGCGCCTGCACACCGTCAGCCTCGGCGGCGACTATGCGAAGCGCCGGACCGGCGGGGAACCGCCACCGGCCGGGTCC
Source organism: Nocardia sp. NBC_01327 (assembly GCF_035958815.1). Lineage (NCBI taxonomy): Bacteria > Bacillati > Actinomycetota > Actinomycetes > Mycobacteriales > Nocardiaceae > Nocardia > Nocardia sp. NBC_01327. The sequence continues at coordinate 5,395,852 of NZ_CP108383.1, forward strand.
CGATCGCGGTAGCGGATCGAGCAATTGCCGCCAGCGCCCGGCGGCGGCGTCCGGATCGGTCGCACCGATCACTATCTCCTGTACCCGCCGCACGCCGAGCCTCCCACCGGACACCGCGGCGAGCGCGCCCGCACGCCACTCCAGATCGATCACTCGCGGATCGTGATATTCGCAGGCGAACACGGTGGTCCGAATATCCGAAAGCCCTTCGAACGCAACGTTTGTGAACTGAACGCCGCCCGGCGGACCGAACGTCAGCGGCCCATCATGGCCGATGCCCCGCCGGTCGATCTCGGCCAGCCAGGAATCGTCGATATGGGCGGCAGGCGTGAACGCGATGCCCTGGACGCGCGCGGGTGTACTCGCCCGGAAAGCGCCACTCAACTCACTGTCGGCGACGAACTCCAGATTGAGATTGCCGAGATTCACCGCCCCGCTGGCGAATCCGCCATAGTCGGAGTAAGGCCACGCGCTCGGCAATCCGAGATCGATGAGCAGCTGCATCCCCGCGGCCGCCGCGGCCAGCGGTACGAAAACATGATCGATCCGATCGATCAGCGCAGTCGAATGGTCCATCGGACCATAGTGCCCCTCAGGCCAGACGAATTCAGTTCCCGCTTCCCAGGTGTGGACCGAAGTCGTTGTGGACAAGAGGGATTCGCGCGGGCCGTTCAGCTGTCGGGTTCGGTGGTGGCGGGGGCGGGGAGGAGGCCGGCGGCCAGGTCGAAAAAGGCTCGGGCGGCGGGGGATTGGGGGCCGTCCTGGCGGTGGACGAGGGCCACGGTGCGGTGTAGGTCGGCGTCGGTGATTTCGAGGACGCGGGGTTTGGCGGAGCGGCGGGTGGCGGCGCGGGCGATCGAGCGGGGGAGTACGGCGATGCCGAGGCCGAGGGCCGCGAATTTGATCATCTCCTCCACGCGCACGACTTCGAAGACCACGCGGCGGGTGACACCGGTGCTGGCGAAGCAGTGGTCGACTTGTTCGCGCAGTCCGTAGCCGGGTGGGAAGTCGATGAAGCGTTCACCGGTCAGGTCGGCCACCGAGACCCGGCCGGAGAGTGCGTGGCCCTCGTGGACCAGGCCCACCAGATCCTCGACCAGCAGCGGCCGGGCACGGAGCTTGGGAGGCAAGGGTTTCGGCGGCAGTCCGAGAATCGCCATATCGAGTTCGGCCGAGCGCACCTCCTCGACCATGCGGTCGCTGCCGCCGCTGCGCAGGGCCACTTCGACGCCGGAATGCCGAGTGTGGAAGTCGCGCAACAGCATTGCCATATCCAGCGTGAGCGGCGGGCATTCCATCATGCCGACCGCCACATTGCCGCGCAGGACGCCCCGGAGCGCATCGGCCTCCGCCCCGAGCAGGTCGACATCACCGAGGACCCGCTCGGCCAGCGGCAGCAGCTGCGTGCCTTCCCGGGTCAGCCGGACCGAGCGGGTGGTGCGCTCGAACAGCTTCACGCCGAGTTCGTCCTCGAGTTTGCGGATCTGCTGGCTCAGGGCCGACTGCACCACGAACTCACCGGCGGCGGCCGCGCTGAAGCTCCCGGTCCGCGCGATGGCCCGGAAGTAGCGCAACTGTCGTAACTCCATGCGATTAGTCAATCACAGTGATAACTGCTAGCACTTTCATGTCTTTGACGCATGAATCGCGGCCTGCGAGTCTGGGGTCTCGGTGATACCCAGGGAAAGAAGTGCTCAGATGTCGCGCCCCACACTCCGTTTCGCAGCGCTCGCGGTGATCGCCGCGGCCGCACTGACCGGTTGCTCCGGAAGCTCGCAGGACCCGGGGCACGTCACCCTGCGACTGGGCTACTTCCCGAACCTCACCCATACGACGGCGATCCTGGGCGTCGAGGACGGGACGTTCCAGCGCACGCTGGGGTCGACGACGAGCCTGGAAACCGCGCGATTCACCTCCGGGCCGCCCGCCATCACCGCGATCATGTCGGGCGCGCTGGACGCGGTATTCGTCGGCGCGACGCCCGCGATCAACGCCTTCGACAAGACGAAGGGCAATGTCCGGATCATCTCGGGGGCGACCTCGGGCGGCGCGGTATTCGTGGTCCGGCCGGGCATCAATTCCGCGGAGGACCTGCGCGGTCGCACCATCGCGGACCCGGCGCTGGGCGGGGCGCAGGATGTGGCGCTGCGGTACTGGCTGCAACAGCACGGGCTGCGCACCGGGACCTCCGGGGACGGCGATGTGCACATCACGCCGCAGGACAATGCGCAGACCGCCGCCTCCTATGCCAGTGGAGCGATCGACGGCGCGTGGGTGCCGCAGCCGTATGCGACGCTGCTGGTCAGCAAGGGCGCGCATGTGCTGGTCAATGAGCGCACCCTGTGGCCCGACGGCAAGTTCAACACCACGAATCTGCTTGTCACCTCGGCATTCCTGAAGGATCACCGGGATGTGGTCGTCGCGCTGCTGCGTGGCCTCATCCAGGAGACCGGTCAGGTCAATGCCGATCCGGCGGCGGCCCAGCACCGTGCCAATACCGCGATCGCGGCCATCAACGGCAGTGGGCTCGGCGAGGCCGATCTGGCGTCCGCGTGGTCGGATCTGACGTTCACCGTCGATCCGCTGCTGGGCACCATCGGCGAGTACGGCAAGCGCGGCGCGAGTGTCGGAGTCCTGCCGGCCGGCGACCTCACCGGCCTGGCTGATCTGGGTCCGCTGAACGAGGCGCTGCACGCCGAGGGCCAGACGGCGGTGACCGAATGATCAACCCGCGCAACCAGACCGGCGCTCGGTATCACGACTGCACCGACGCGGCCGTCAGCCGCGTCATCACCGAGGAAGTGCGGGCCCTGCCCTTCCTCGGCGAACTCACCACCGAGACAACAGCACTCACCGCCGGCGAGCTCGGCGAACTCGTGCTGCGCTACACCGTCGGCAGCTCCGGCATCGCCGACAGCGGCTGGCTCAAACTCTGCTTCAAGTACTACTCGGACTGGGATCTGCAGACCATCGATCCGGCCGGGCGCGACTATGCCACAGCGGAATTGGCGCATCGCAGCGCCCTCGGCGGGGCGAGTGCCGACAGTCTGGCCACGGTACGGCGCCTGCGCACCCGGTACGACGTCAAGGGCGGCGAACGGCCCTTCCAGAAGGCGCTGCTCATCCACCTCGAGGACGGATTCGTGCGGCCCGGCGACGAGATCGTCATCCGGCTCGGCGATCGGCGCGGCGGCGGGCCGGGCACCAGGGTGCAGACCTTCGTCGAAGAGGTCTTCACGTTCCGCATGTACGCCGATATTCTCGGGACGTCGCGGATGGGGCATGTCGGTGATGTCGGGATCGGCATTGTCGCGGCCGCGGCCGAGCGGCTCGTCGTCGCCGGGCCGCGCCTGGTCCGCGCCGGTGCGAGCGCACCACTGCGGGCACATCTGGAAGACGCCTGGGGCAATGTCGCCTGCGACAGTCCGGCCCGGGTGGAAGTCACTGCGGGAGAATGGCATTCCGAGGTGTCTCTGCCGACGCAGGGCTGGGCTGCGGCGACGCTCGAACTCCCGGCGCAGCCCGTCGGGACCTATGACGTCCGCGTCGCGGCGGTGCTGCCGGACGGTCGGCAACTCACCGAGATCCGCACCGTGGACGTGGTGGCGGACCTGCCGGGAGAGCGCGCCTATTTCGCCGACCTGCACGTGCACTCCGACGACACCGTCGGCACCCAGGACAGCGCGTACAACTTCGCCTACGGCCGCTGGGTCGGCGGGCTCGATGTGCTGGGGTACACCGCCAACGACTTCCAGATCACCGAGCAGGCGTGGAAAGACGTGGTGGCCCTGTGCCGCGAGGTCTCCGAGGACGGGCGTTTCGTCTGCCTGCCCGGTGTCGAATGGTGCGGTAATTCCGCGGTGGGCGGCGACCACAATGTCATCTATCTCGGCGAGGACACCGAGCTGGCCCGGTCGCTGGAATGGCACGACTCCATGACCAGCCGCGCGCCCACGCCCGAACACTGGCCGATCACCGAGCTGTACGACGCCTACGCCGCCAATCCCGACGATTATCTGCTCATGCCGCATCTCGGCGGGCGGCGCGCCATCCTCGACTGGCATCATCCGGAGCTGGAACGACTCATCGAGGTGCATTCGGCGTGGGGTACGGGCTCGTGGTTCCTGCGGGAGGCGATGAGCCGCGGATTGCGAGTCGGGGTGAGCGCCAATAGCGATGAGCATCGCGGGCGGCCCGGCAGCGGTGCGCCGGGCGCGAATATCTTCGGCGGACGCGGCGGGCTGACCGGTGTGCTGGCGCCCGATCTGACGCGCCCCGCGGTCGGCACGGCTCTGCGGGCGCGCCGGACCTGGGCGACCACCGGCGCGCGGGCCGTCGCACTGCTGCGGGCCGGTGACCAGTGGATGGGTGACGAACGTGCTCGGGGGACCGAGGAATTCAGCGTTTCCTACGCGCTGTACGGCGAGACGGCCTGGGAGCAGGTCACCGTCTTCGATACCGAAGGGCCGCTGCTGCACCGCAATCTGCACGCCGAGCAGGGTTTCGCGCCGGACCTGGTCCGGATCCGCTGGGGCGGGGCACGCCATCGCGACCGCTACCGGTGGGCCTCGTGGACGGGACGAATCACCGTGGACGGGGCCGAGATCGTCGCGGCCGATCCGTGGGCGACCATGCATCAGGAGCAGGCCGTCACCCTGAAGGACGGGCGAATCGACTGGGCCAGTGCGACATTCGGCAACGATACCGGCGTCGTACTCCGGCTGGACCGGATCGAAGGCGTCCGGATCCACCTCGAAGCCACGATCGCTGAAGAAGCACGCACCGAACAGTTCGAGGTGCCTGTGGCAGACCTCAGCGAGGGCCCGGTGCGCCACGACATGGGCGGGGCCGGACTGCATGTCACGGTCGAGCGGATCTCCGGTAGTGCGCTGCCCTCGACGCTGACCGGTGAGCTTCCGGTGCGCCTGGGCGGCGGCGACAGCGCGCTGTACCTGCACGCCCGGCAGGCCGACGGTCACGAGGTCTGGACCAGCCCACTGTTTTTCACGTCCTGAACGGAAAGGGACCTCACCATGGGTGGCACACAGCACGCCGTCACCGAGCTCGCCCAGCGCGAGCTCGGTGCGGCGCTGCGCCTGAGGGCCGTGTCGAAGGTGTACGACCAGGGGCGCGCGCCGGTGCTCGCCCTCGATCGCGTGTCACTGTCGGTGACGCCCGGCGAATTCGTCTGTCTGATAGGGGCTTCCGGGTGCGGTAAGAGCACACTGCTGTCGATTGCCGCCGGTCTCGACGACCCGACCGCCGGGACGGTCGAGACCGGGTCGCCGTCCGGTGCGGCGAAAGTCGGTCTGGTGTTTCAGGATCCGGCACTGTTTCCCTGGCTGACCGTCGCGGGGAATATTCGCCTGGCCCTGCGCGCCGCGGGCGTACCGCGTGCCGACCGGCCGCACCGGATCGCCGAACTGCTCACCATGGTCCGGCTCGAGGGATTCGGCGACCGGCGACCGCATCAGCTGTCCGGTGGCATGCGCCAGCGTGCGGCCATCGCGCGGACACTGGCGCAGGATTCCGATGTGCTGCTCATGGACGAGCCGTTCGCCGCACTCGACGCCATGACCCGCGACCTGATGCACGACGAACTCGAAAGAATCTGGCGTGAAAGAGCTTTGAGCGTCCTGTTCGTCACCCACAACGTCCGCGAGGCGGTGCGGCTGGGGGACCGGGTCATTCTGCTGTCCAGTCGCCCGGGCCGCGTCATCGAGGAGTACGACGTGGCGCTGGACCGGCCGCGCCGCATCGACTCACCGGAGGTGGCCGTGCTGGCCGCCGAGATCACCGATCGGCTGCGCGAAGAAGTGGGACGCCATGGAGACTGACCGGCAATTGCGGGCCCTGGACGCACTCGAGACGACATCGGTTGCGCGGGCCGGTCTCGCGCGCCGCCTCTGGTCGTCCACCTGGCCCGTACTCGCCGCGGTCGCGCTGGCGATAGGCGTCTGGGAGCTGGTGGTGCTCAGCGGCTGGAAACAGACCTGGGTGCTGCCCGGGCCCGGCGAAGTCCTGCCCCGACTGTGGCACGACCTGGCCGAACCGGGATTCTGGGCGGGGCTCGGACTCACCATGCGCCGCGCCCTGATCGGATTCGCGGTCGCGGTCGGCGTCGGCACGGTGCTCGGGGCGGTGGCGACCCGGCCGCGTTCGCTGCGGCTCGCGGTCGGCTCACTCATCACCGGTCTGCAGACGATGCCGTCGATCGCGTGGTTCCCGCTGGCCATCCTGCTGTTCCAGCTCAGCGAGAGCGCGATCCTCTTCGTCATCGTGCTCGGCGCGGCACCCTCCATCGCGAACGGTCTGCTCACCGGCATCGACCACACCCCACCCGCACTACTGCGCGCCGGGCGAGCGCTCGGGCTGCGCGGCATCGAATGGTATTGGCAGCTCCTGCTTCCCGCCGCACTACCGGCGTTCGTGACCGGTCTGAAGCAGGGCTGGGCGTTCGCGTGGCGCAGCCTGATGGCGGGTGAGCTCCTCGTCATCATCGGCCATCACACCTCGCTCGGGGTGCGGCTCGAATACGCCAGACAGGCGAACGATTCCGTGGAAATGCTCGCGACCATGATCGTGATCGTCACCATCGGCATTGTCATCGACCGCCTCTTCACCGCCGCCGACCACACGATTCGCAGCCGCCGAGGCTTGATCGCCGACTGACGTGTGATTGCGTAGACCTACAACGTTGACAGCACGGGGTGCACGGCGTCTACTGGGAAGAAGCCCGGCTCGGCCTTCGGATGCCGGGCACTGTCTTCGACGACCAGAGAGGCCGAAATCCCGGTCACCGTAAGGAATTCCGTCCCTCCTCGGCGCGCAACCGCCGCCGAGCGGCTCACGGACCCATCCACCACCGGAATCGTCTCCGCCGCAACAACACCCGTCACCGACCTGCTGCGGCAGCTGGGCGCCGAGGCCGGCTCCGGCTTGTCGGCCGCCGAAGTACTGCGGCGGCAGTCGCAGTGGGGTCCCAATGCGGTGTCCTCGCATCGAGCCCGGCTGCTGCCGGTCATCTGGCATCAGGTGCGATCACCGCTGCTGGCGCTGCTGCTTGTCGCGGCGACCGCGTCCTACTTCGTCGGCGAACGCAGCGATGCCCTGGTCATCGGTGTGATCGTGGCACTGTCGGTCGGTCTCGGGGCAGTGAACGAATACCGCGCCGAGGCCGCCGCGGCCGCCCTGCACGACCAGATCCACCACGAGACGGTGGTGCTGCGGGACGGCCGGGCGGGCGAGGTCGACGTGACAGAGCTGGTGCCGGGAGACCTGGTCGACCTGAGGCTCGGTGACATCGTCCCGGCCGATCTTCGCCTGATCGAGGTCACGGGCCTGGCCTGCGATGAATCGGTATTGACGGGCGAATCCCTGCCGGTCGACAAGAACATCGGCGTCTCACCCGCGCATACCGCATTGGCGGAGCTGTCCGGATGCGCGCTCATGGGCACCGTCGTCAATGCCGGCAGTGCTCGCGGTGTGGTTGTGGCCACGGGCGCGCGCACCGAATTCGGCAAGATCGCGGCGGGTCTGAGCACGCATCCCGTCGATACCGAATTCCAGGTCGGATTGCGGAAGTTCTCGATGCTGCTGGTCTATGTGGCTGGGGGACTGACCACTTCGATCTTCGTGACGAATGTGGTGCTGCACAAACCGGTCATGGACGCACTGCTGTTCTCGCTGGCGATCGCGGTCGGCATCACCCCGCAGTTATTGCCCGCGGTGGTGTCCAGCAGTCTCGCCGCCGGATCGCGGCGCATGAGCCGCCGCAAGGTCTTGGTCAAACGGCTGGTCTGCATCGAGGATCTCGGCAATGTCGATGTGCTGTTCACCGATAAGACCGGGACGCTCACCGAGGGGCACATCAACTTCCACCACGCGATCTGCGCGGGTCCGGGCGAACCGGAGTCCGTCTTGCGATGGGCGCTGTTATGCACTGAGCGCAGCGGAGATTCGGGTCATATCGTCGGCGGGAATCCGCTCGATCAGGCGTTGTGGGAGGCGCCGCAGGTCGCGGCACAGCAGTCGGCGCTGCGCGCGTACACCAGGCTCGGCGTGCTGCCCTTCGATCATGAACGCAATATGGTTTCCGTTCTGGTGCGCGATGTGGCGGAGGGGCTGACCTTGATCGTCAAGGGCGCTCCCGAAACCGTGCTCGGCCGCTGCCTCGAGGTTCCTGCCACGGCCCGGACGGCACTGGATGCGGAATTCGCCGCGGGCAATCGCGTCATCGCCGTCGCGACCCGCGAAATGCAGGACAACCATCCACCGACCGCCGGCGACGAACGCGACCTGAATCTGGCAGGCTTCCTGGTTTTCCTGGACCCGCCCAAATCCGATGCGGCAGTGGCATTGCGGCGACTGGCGAGCCTGGGGATCTCGGTCAAGGTGGTCACCGGCGACAATCCGGCCGTGGCGGCCAAGGTCTGTCTCGATCTGGGACTCGGCGCGGGCGTACTGACGGGTGCGGAGGTGGACGACCTCGACGACACCGCGCTGGCCGCCGCGATCACGACCACCACGGTCTTCGCTCGCATCAGCCCCGCGGCCAAGGCCCGCATCGTGCGGGTGCAGCGGCACAGCGGGGGAGCTGTCGCCTTCCTGGGTGACGGCGTCAATGACGCGCTCGCCCTGCACGCGGCCGATGTCGGAATCTCCGTGGACTCGGCCACCGACGTCGCCAAGGATGCCGCCGATGTGATTCTGCTGGAGAAGAATCTGGATGTGCTCGCCGACGGTGTCGGCGAGGGGCGCCGCATTTTCGCCAACACCATCAAGTACGTATTGATGGGCACCTCCAGCAATTTCGGCAATATGTTCTCCGCCGCGGGCGCCTCGCTGTTCCTGTCGTTCCTGCCGATGCTGCCCTCGCAGATCCTGGTCAACAACCTGCTCTACGACACCAGTCAACTCGCCATCCCGACCGATAATGTCGATGAGGAGCAACTGCGCCGGCCCGCGCACTGGGATGTGGCGTTCATCCGCCGCTTCATGATCTTCTTCGGCCCGCTGAGTTCGGTGTTCGACTTCCTGACCTTCGGTGTCATGCTCTGGGTCCTGCACGCCGGAGTGACGGAGTTCCGCTCCGGCTGGTTCGTCGAATCGCTGGCCACCCAAACGCTGGTGATCTTCGCGATCCGTACTCGCCGAATCCCGTTCTTCCGCAGCCATCCCAGCCTGCCCCTGACCCTGGCGGCGTTCGGTGTTGTGGCGCTCGGCGCGGTGCTGCCCGCCACACCGCTGGCGCACACCTTCGGATTCAGCCCACTGCCGCCCGCGTTCTTCGCCGCGCTGGCCGCCATGGTTGTCGGCTATCTCGCGCTGATCGAGATCGGCAAACGGATCTTCTATCGCACGGCCGCCACCACCACAACACCGCGGCGCCGCTACAGCAGGAGTCGTGCACTGCGCCGCCGCGCCGCCCGATTCAGCACCGCCGATAAAATCCTCGGCCGCGAGGCGAATTAGGCAATATCTGTCGGGCTGGTGAGGCGGGTGTGAATTCGAGTGAGCAACTCACCGGTCCGGAATGGCTTCAATAGATAGTCGGAGGCGCCGGCCGCCATCACCAGTTCGATGAAATCCGGATCGGTTTCGTCGGCGAGGACCACAATCGGCACCACCGTGTGCCGGCGCAGCTGGAGGCAGATCTCCGAGCCCCGCAGATCGGGAAGTGCGAGGTCCACCAGCACCAGGTCCGGGTGCCAGGAATCGGTGGTGATGAGCGCCTGTCCGCCGGTCGAGGCCGGCATGGCGTCGTATCCCGCCTTCGCCAGGACGATGGCCGCCATTTCGGCCACCGCGGGATCGTTTTCCACGATGAGCACCTTGACGAGCTCGGAATTACTTCGGCCGAGGGGTACGGGCGGTAGTGCCGTCCGAGATACCGCTGGCGGATATTGGTTCATGGCAGTTCCTTCGCCTACGGGATCCCCGACCCGCGACCCGTGTCATGTTGAATTGCCAGCACGACCAACGGACCTTGACGCTATACCCGTCTGCAACCATTCAGCAATAGAAATGTGAGCTAACCCCGCGTTAATTCGCGGGGGTCTCACGCTCATCGCTATGCGGTCACGGTCCGGGCTGCTGGCTGCGCCTTTCGGGCCGAACGCAGGGTCCAGACGATCAACAGGCCGAAGACCGTGACCATGAGGATCTGGGAAACGTTGGCCGCCATGGTGATCGGCAGCATATAGATGGCAGCGATGCGCAGGGAGGCATCGATCAGCAGGGCGATGCCCCACACCAGCGAGATACGGAACCAGCGGGCGCGCATGGCGGTGGTATTCCCGGTGGCGCGGAATTGCTCCTGCATCGCGGCACCGCCCGCTCGGGCGAAACGCTGTGCGGCGTAATAGGCGAGCGGGCGATCGATGAGGCAGCTGCCGACCAGCACCACACCCGCGGTCAGGGATCCGGAGGAATCCTTGGCGAGGATGAAGCGGGGGTCGCCGGTGGTGAAGCTCAGGACGAGACCCGCACCGAACAGGGCGAGCAGGAACAGGGCGAAGGGGTCGAGGGTTCGCTGGCGCAGTGCTACCCAGAGCATCCGCAAGCCTGCCACGACGGTGCCGGCCAGCAGCGCGATATAGGTACTCGCTCCGAGGAGTTCGGCGAGGAAGTAGGCGATCACCGACAGGCCGATGTCGTAGAACATCGTGGAAACCATCGCATGGGCTGCCGGGTTGAGTCGCTGTGTGCTGGAGCGTGTTTCGGTGGCGGCGGCCGGAACGGACGGGTTCGAGGTCATGAGAACTCCCAATCGGGTAGCGGTGGGAATCAGCTCGGTGCATATCCGGAATGAGAAGCGAATTCCGTTACGGTCGAGGGCATTTCCCGTTTCTTTCGATGCCAACACTAAGTTCACGGGCGGCGGGAGTATTGGGCCGAACGCCGTAGATTCGGGTGGAGATATTTCTCCACCCGGCGGGGGTGGAGACCGATCTCCACCCCCGAATACGGCGATTGCCGTACGACATCGGCGCGGCACGACCGTAGTGTTCTGCTGTGACCACGACCCGGCAGACGCAGGAGGCTCGGCCCGAACGTATTCGGGACGAGCTGGTCCAGCCGGTCCTGGTATCCGCCATGGTCGTCGGCACCATCGTCCAGCTGCCCTATGCCCATATCGTGTATCCGGCGGTGACGCTCCCGCTGTTCGCCCTCGTCGCCGCGGCCGCGATCGGTTCGCAATTCCCGTTCCGGCGCCTGAGTTCGCGCGGACTGTTCGCCATGATGAGCACCTACATGCTGCTCGCCGCGCTGCTGCTGCCGCTGCTGCACTCGACGACGACCGGGGCGCTGTTCCCGTATGTGGCCGCCTCGGCGACGGGTGCGAAACTGGCCTCCCGCAAGGCCGCCGTCGGTATCGCCGTCACGGGTGCGGTGATCGCCATCGGCGCGGCACTGGTCGTCGAGTGGCTGGCGCCGGCCTCGTCACAGTGGCCGTGGTGGGTTCCACTGACCGTCTGCCTGCCGGTCTACATCGGCATAGCGAACAGGGACCGCCGCGATGCCCTGCACAGTGCGCAGCGTGCGGCCGAAGAAGCCAGGCGCGCAACCGATTCCGAGGCGCGCGAGGCGGCGCTGCTCGAGCGGGGCCGCATTGCCCGGGAGGTGCACGATGTGCTCGGACACTCGCTGTCCGGGATCGCCCTGCAATTGGATCTGGCCGACGCGCTGCACGAGAGCGGGCGGGACGCGGAGTCGATCGCGGCCGTGCGCAAGGCTCGCGCACTCGCGGTGGACAGCATCGGTGAAACCCGGCGCGCCGTGCAGGCATTGCGTGAGGACACCGTGCCGCTGCCCGATGCCCTGGTCCGGCTCGCCGAGCAGAACGCGGTCGAGGTCTCGATCACCGGCGAGATCGCTCCGGTCGGCCCGGAGGCGACGCATACGGTGATCCGTGCGGCGCAGGAGTCGCTCACCAATGCCGCCAAGCACGCACCGGGGGCCGAGCGGACCATGCGCCTCGCCTTCATCGGCGAACGCATCACCCTGACCGTGCACAATGCGCCGGGGGACGGGCCGCGCGGCCACCTCGCCGACGGGACCGGGGTCGGGCTCATCGGCATGGGCGAACGCGCCGCGCTGCTGGGCGGGACACTGCGGGCCGGGCCGTCCCCCGAGGGCGGCTGGACCGTGGAATTAGAGTTGCCCCAATGACAGCGGACCGTGTGATCTCCCTCGTCGTCGTCGATGATCAGGCGACCGTTCGTGAGGCGCTCGCGGTCATGCTCGATCTCGCGGACGATGTGAATGTCGTGGCGACCGCGACCAATGGCGTCGAAGCCGTGGCCGCCGCAGCGCAGTTCCACCCGGACGTGCTGCTGATGGATCTCAATATGCCGATCATGGGCGGAGTGGAAGCCACCGCGCAGATCCGCCGCGCCGAACCGGGCACCACCATCCTGGTGCTCACCACCTTCGACGACGACGAATCCATCCTCGCCGCACTGCATGCGGGCGCGAGCGGCTACCTGACCAAGGAAGCCGACCGCCTCATGATCCTGCAGGCCGTACGCTCGGCCGCCCAGGGCCACACCGTTCTCGCCCCCGAAGTCCAGCGCCGCCTCCTGGCCCTCGCCTCCCGCCCCGCCGCCCGCGCGGACGACGACGTCGAAATGACTGCGCGAGAACGCGAAATCCTCACCCTGATAGGCGAGGGCCTGCGCAATCCGGAGATCGCCGCACAGCTGGTCATCAGCGAGGCCACGGTGAAAACCCACATCAACAATCTCTACGCCAAAGCCGACCTGCACTCCCGCGCCGACGCGGTGCGCTACGCCCTGCGCCACCAGCGCCCCGGAGACAACTCCAGGCCATAGCCGAGTACCGCTGTCATACAACAGCTCTCACCCCGGACCTAGATGTGCGTGAAGGGGCGGTTTCACCACTGAGCCTAGAGCTGGCGTGCGCATGGGCTGAATGTCCGCCACCCCGATCGTCACTCCCGCTCTGCCGGAACGATATTCACGGTTACCGGCAGGCATCGGCGGTGCGGGCGCGCTAGCCGGCGGTGCGCAGTGCGTCCATGACCAGGTCGAGGAGGCGGGTTACCTGGTCGGGGGCGTCGGCGGCGGCGGTGCAGATTCCCAGGAGCATGAGGGTGAGGTCGTCGGGGTTGATATCGGTGCGGAGGGAACCGGTTTCGGCGCCGGCGGACAGGAGGGTGGCGATGGCGGCGGTGAGGCGTTCGCGGGTGTTCGGGGTGGTGATGCGGCCCGTGGCCCAGCCGGCGCGGAGGGTGTCGATCATGCCGCGTTTGGTGGTGAAGAAGGCGGCGTAGTTGCCCATCCAGGCCCGGAGGGCCGCGTCCGGGGGGAGTTCGCGCAGGAGGGTGGCGGCGCTGGCGGTGACCTCGTCGAGTTGGGTGGCGTAGACGGCCTCGACCAGGTCTTCGCGGGTCGGGAAGTGGCGGTAGAGGGTGCCGATGCCGACACCGGCCTCGCGAGCGACGCCCTCGAGTGAGACGGGACCGGCGGCCGCGGTGAAGGCGGCCCGGGCGACGGCGAGGAGTTTGTCGCGGTTGCGCACGGAGTCGGTGCGGGGTGCGCGGGTGGTCCCGGACGGCTCGGCGGGGTCCTGTGCGCTGGGTGCGGTGTTGCTCGGCTTCAAATCGGAGGCCCCTCCGTTTCAGTGGTACGCTGGCGATAACGGAGGATCCTCCGCTTAACTCATCGTCTCATACGGAAAGAACAGCCATGAGCGTGAACAACACACCGTCGTCCCAGCTCACGGCCGCGGGCGTTCCGCACGCCGGCGGGAGCGGCGTCCTCGGGCGGCATACGGTATCCCGAATCGGCTACGGCGCAATGCAATTGGAACGGTTGCACGATGATCGCGACGCCGCGATCGCGCTACTGCGGCGCGCGGTGGAACTCGGTATCGACCATGTCGATACCGCCGAGTTCTACGGTTTCGGCTTCGTCAACGGACTCATTCGCGACGCATTCCGCCCCGAGGACGGTGTGGTCGTCGTGAGCAAGGTGGGCGCGGACCCCAATCCCGGCGGCCGAATTCGGCTGCGCCCGGCGCAGCAGCCCGAACAGCTGCGGGCCAGCGTCGAGGACAATCTGACATCGCTCGGCCTGGAACAGATTCCGGTGGTGAACCTGCGCCGCCTGGATGCCGGGCCGGGCCTTCGGGCCGAGGGTGACCAGGTGGTGGACCTGGACGACCAGCTCGCGATGCTGATCACGCTGCGCGAGGAGGGCAAGATCGGCGGGATCGGCCTGAGCAGCGTGACGCTCGACGGACTGCGCCGCGCCCTTCCGGCCGGGATCGTCTGCGTGCAGAACGCCTACAGCCTGGTGATGCGCGGCGACGAGGACATGCTCCAGCTCTGCGCCGCCGAGGGCATCGCCTGGATGCCGTATTTCCCGCTGGGCAGCGCATTTCCGGGTCTGCCCAAGGTGACCGATGCTCCGGCCGTCATCACCGCCGCGCAGGCGCTGGACCGCACACCGGCGCAGGTGGGCCTGGCCTGGCTGCTCCACCACGCGCCGAATGTGCTGCTGATTCCGGGCACCGCGGATATCGGTCACCTCGAGGCCAATGTCGCCGCCGGAACGATCCCGCTGGACGACGCCGCCCTCGCCGCGCTGGATGCGGCCGAATCGTTCTCCAACGATATCCGGCTCGGCTGAGCCACAGCGCATTTCGATGCCACGGCGCATTACGGTCAGGTTCGAGAACTGATCAGATCAGGTTCGAGCGCCGAGTCCCGGCGATTCGACGCCTCGGACCGCCGCAACCACAGGGCCGTCGCCGCGAACAGCGCCAGCGTCAGCCAGATGTAGGCATTGTGGTCGAAGAAGGCGAAAGGGCTGCGGTTCGGGAAGTCGAAGACACTGCCGAAGTGGATTCCGACCAGGTCGAACGCGCCGCCGGAGGTGATGAGGAAGACCACCACCAGCCCCAGCGGCGCCACGATTCCGCGGCGGCGCAATGCGAGATCACCCAGGTAGACCAGCAGCGGTGCGATCCACACCCAGTGGTGAATCCAGCTGTAGGGCGAGACCACGGTGGTGGTCAGTCCGCACAGGACGATCGCGGGCAGTTCGCGCCCGGTCGCCGACAGCCGCCGCGCCAGCAGCAGGCAGACCACGGTAATGGCGACAGCGCCTGCGAGCCACAGCAATTGGAGCTCGTGCGCGCCCAGGGCGCGGGCGATCATGCCGCGCAGTGACTCGTTCTGCGGGTTCTGCGGGACACCCACCCGCGCCGGATCGTCGAAGGCGCCGCCCCAGAATGTCACCGAATCCTTGGGCAGCACAGCCAGACCCACCAGCATGGTGGCCGCGAGCGAACCGACCGCGGTGGCGGCGGCCCGGTATCGGCGCGTCACCAGGAAATAGAGCACGAAAAACACCGGGGTCAGCTTGATTCCGGCGGCAATGCCGGTCAGCACACCCTTCCAGCGCGAGGAATCGGGCAGCGCCATATCCGCCAGCACCAGCAGCAGCAGGAGGATATTGACCTGCCCGAAGGCCATGGTCTCCCGAATCGGCTCGCACAGCATGAGCAGACCGGCGATCGACAGGCCCAGCACCACCAGCCGCCGATCCCGCCGGTAGCCCAGGACCGACAGCGCCGCCCACATCGACCCGGTCAGCATGGCGAAATTGCCGAGCGCGCCGACCCAGGTGAACCACGCCCCGCGCAGCGCCACCAGCGGTACGAACAGCAGTGCGCCGAACGGTGAGTAGACGAACTCCCAGACACCGCGGGTGTGTCCGCGCAGCGGGGTGTCATAGACCGACACGCCGTCGGTCACCCGCTGTGCGGCAATCTGATAGGTGCCGAGATCGACCAGGTGCATCATGGTCCGCGGCGAGGCCAGCACCTGGTGCAGGTAGTAGCCGCCCGCCGCGGCACCCAGGAGCGCCACCACCCAGACCACCGCCGACGCAATCGTGCGCCGTTGCGGCACACTGTGATTCACGGCTGTCACCTGCTCGATCGTCGACAACGCCATACCTGTCCCCACTGCTGAGTGCTACGGATAACCCGCCCCACCGTAGTGACAGAGCTCCGCGCCCGCCAGGCGGCGGCCGGTCGCGGTGCGTGGACCTGGCGTGTCACCTTTCGCGCCCGCGCTTCGTCAGCACTACGAGTGACCGTCGAGAAGGAGTGTGCGTGTGACGCGTCTTGACCTGCTGGCAGTCGAGTTCGAGGGGCAGCGCCCGCGTCTGAAATCGGTGGCCTACCGCATGCTCGGTTCGCTGGCCGAAGCCGATGACGCCGTGCAGGAGGCCTGGCTTCGGCTGGCCCGCACCGATTCCGGCGAGATCGGCAATCTGCCCGGCTGGCTGACCACCGTGGTGAGCCGGTTGTGCCTGGACATGCTCCGCACCCGGACCGCGCGGCGGGAAGACTCACTCGAGGTCCGTCTGCCGGATCCGGTGCTCGCCCGCGATGATGCGACCGATCCGGAACAGCAGGTGCTGCTGGCCGATTCGGTGGGACTGGCATTGCAGGTGGTGCTGGCGGAGCTGGCGCCGCCGGAACGGCTGGCATTCGTTCTGCACGATATTTTCGGGCTGCCGTTCGAGCAGATCGCACCCATCGTCGATCGCACGCCCGCGACCGCCAAGAAGCTCGCCAGCCGGGCCCGGCAGCGGATTCGTGCCGCGACCCCGAGGCCCGATCCGGATCCGGGCGAGCAGCGGCGGGTGGTGAATGCGTTCCAGCATGCCGCCCGCGGCGGCGACTTCGACGCGCTGCTGTCCATTCTCGATCCGGACGTGGTGCTGCGCGTCGACGGCGGCGTTCTGACCGGCGGCCTGCAGTCCCTGCACGGCGCCGCGGCCGTCGCCGCGCAGGCGGTGAACTTCCAGCGCATGGCGACCACCGCGGTCGGGTATCCGGTGCGGATCAACGGCGCCGCGGGACTGATCAGCACGATCGGCGGGGAACCCAGGTCGGTCACCAGCTTCACCGTCGCGGGCGGGCGGATCGTCGGAATCCAGATCCTGTCCGATCCTGAACGCCTGGCGCGGCTCGATCTGACCGAACTCATCGACTGACCGGGAGCGGTCACCTTTCTCCGGCGGCCTACGTCATAGGAGGGAAGGCAGACGAAAGCCTTTGCACTAGAGGGACTTCGACCGACATGGAGGACGTCATGGAACCACGGATAGCTGATGTGAACGCGCTGATACCCGAAATCCAGCAGGTGGCGGGCGCGCTGGTGCGGGCGAGTACGAACGGCTCGGTGCCGGCGTCCACGATCAGCCTGGTCTACCTGCGTGCGGGCCAGATCGTCGGCACTACCTATCACGCGATGCGGCATTCGGCGGATCTGCGCAAGGCAGGGGAGTCCGAGGATCGGATCGGCTCCGTCGCAACCTGGTGGGACGCACCCTGTTTCACCGAAGCCGAGCGCGCCGCGCTGGCGCTGACCGAGGCCGTGTTCCAGCCGAGTGCGCGCGGACAGGAGCGGGTGCCGGACGATCTGTTCGCCGAAACCGCGAAACACTATGACGACAAGGCACTCTCGACGCTGCTGGTGGTGCTCGCCTCCACCGGGTTCTGGATGAATATCGCTCTCATCCTGAAGCCACCGGTGGTCGGCCAGGAGGACCGGGCTGCCTGACCCGCCACTACCGAGCTCGGCAGGTCGGCCTCGGACACCCGGTTATGCGCCTCAGCCGAGGTGCACGCGCAGCACATCGCCGCGTCCGGTGGCGACCATCAGGTCCTGGTCAGTGCCCGGGACCGGCACGACTGCCGCCATCGGACTGTCGGTGAGCACGGTGCAGGTGCTGTGGGTGTCAGGGTCGACCCGGACCAGGGTGCCCGCGGTGGTGGCGACGTAGAGGAATCCGCCGGGGCCGGCGGTGAGGTCGTCGGCAAGGCCCAGCTCCGCGGCGGTGCTCTGCCCGGCGGGCGCATCGATCGGGATGCGCAGGATTCGCCCCTGCGGGCTCAGGTAGACGGTGGTGTAGACCGCATCGCCGTCCACGGCTACGCCGTTGACGCCGAAGGTCTTCGCCTGTGCGGTCCAGTCGGCGTCGATCGTGCCATCGGTGCGGACGCGGACGACGCCGGAGGTGGTGTCGGCGATGTAGAGATTGCCCGCGCCGTCGAAGGCGGCGCCGTTCGCCATGCCGAGACCGTCGACGAAGACCTCGGGCACCGGCGCCGCGGCGGCGGGGTCGAATCGCACCACGCCGCTGTTGTGGGTGCCGGGCAGCATATTCAGCGTAGTGTCGCCGTAGACGACATAGAGCAGGTGATCGGGACCGAGGCGGATCGCACCCGGCGAGGTCACCGGGACGGTCGCGGTCACCTTGCCCGCCGAGTCGAGGCGCTGCACCACGTTTCGATAGAGCCGCGATACCCAGAGGTTGCCCTGCGCGTCGTAGCCGAGGTTCTCGGCCCAGTCGGCGAAGGGGATGTCCGGCCCGGCGAGCGTGGTCGCGGTGGCGGGGGAGCAGGACGGGGATTCGGCGTGGGCGGCGGCGGGTACGGCGACACCCGCGGCCGTCAGAGCCACGAATGCGGCGCAGGACGAAGCGACTCCGCGATACCGGAAGCGGTGGCGGGGATGGGGGTGGTTCGGCCGCGTATCCGGCACGAGCTCTCCTGCGGTTCGAGTGGTTGCTGCGAGAACGCTCGCAGCGGGTCCATGCATGGTAGGTACAGTCGCGGATTCTATGCCTGGGTGCGCGGCACCCAGGCACGGTTCACCGTGGAGATTCAGTCGGCGCAGGTCGCGGTTCGGAGGTCGAGCCGGGCCAGCGCGTCGACGGTGGGGCCGGGCTCGGGCTGATACAGCATCAGTCGCTGGCCGGCGGCCCCGCGCACATCGAAGGACTGGTAGGTCAGGCGCAGCAGGCCCACCTGCGGGTGGCGGAACTCCCGGGGATCGGTGGTCGCGGCGCACAGCGTGTACGAACGCCAGAGTTCGGCGAATTCGCCACTGGCCGAGTTCAATTCGTCGATCACGAGCTGTAGTCGCGGATCGTCCGGATACTGTGCTCCGACTTGACGGAATGCCGCCACGATCGCCTGGCAGGTCCAGGTCCAGTCGACGCAGAACTGCGGGCTGACCGGGTCGAGGAAGGTCATGCGCGCCAGATTGTCGATGCGCGGGTACACCGAGAAGAACGCATCGGCCATCGCATTGGTGGCGAGGATGTCCATTGCCGGATTCAGCACGAAAGCCGGTGCGGCCGGGTAACTTTCCAGGATTTGCCGCAGCACCGGGCTCACCGTTTCGACCGGCTGCCCCGGCATGGCGACGCCCGCGAGCCGGTACAGATGTTCGCGCAGTGCCACATTCAGCCGCAGCGCCCGGCTCAGCGCCTCGAGCATCTGCGCGGAGGGATGCCGCTCGCGCCCCTGTTCGAGACGCGTGTAGTAGTCGGTGTTCATCCCGGCCGACTCGGCGACTTCCTCCCGGCGCAGCCCGGCGACCCGGCGCCGGCCGTAGGAGACCAGCCCGATCTCGCCGGGGCGCACACTTGCGCGCCGCGCGCGCAGGAAGTCGCCGAGCAGGTTCTCCGTCATGCCGCCCAGGCTAGGCCGCCACCGGGTGTGACGTGCCACGAGCTACTCGGTAGCAGCCCCGCGCTCATCGCCCAGACCCTGGCGCGTGCGAGTCCCGTTGTGTTACAACGGAGTTACTAGTAATTGCATAAGCTAACTATCTAGGAGGCTGTGGAATGTGCGGAATTACCGGCTGGGTGGCATTCGATTCCGATCTCACCCAGGAACAGCAGATCCTCGAAGCAATGACCGAAACCATGGCCTGCCGCGGTCCGGACGGCCGCGGGACCTTCGTGCACACCCACGGCGCACTCGGGCATCGACGGCTCGCCATTATCGATCTGCCCGGCGGGGCCCAGCCCATGGGCGTGGGCACACCCGCCGGTGAGGTGGGGCTGGTGTACTCGGGGGAGACCTACAACTTCCGGGAGTTGCGCACCGAACTCACCGGGCTGGGCCACACCTTCGATACCGACAGTGACACCGAGGTGGTGCTGCGCGGTTATCTGCAGTGGGGCACAAGCGTTGTCGACCACCTCAATGGCATGTACGCCTTCGCCATCTGGGATCAGCGCACCGAAACGCTGGTCATGGTGCGCGACCGGATGGGCATCAAACCGTTCTACTACTACCCGACTCGGGACGGGGTGGTGTTCGGATCGGAACCCAAGGCCATCCTGGCAAATCCACTGGCGCGCAGGGCCGTTGACCTCGACGGACTGCGGGAGCTGTTCACGCTCACCAAGGCGCCGGGCTGGTCGCTGTGGAAGGATATGCGCGAGGTGCTGCCCGGCACGCTGATCACGGTGGACCGCAACGGCATTCACCCGCGCACCTACTGGCGCCTGAATGCGGTCGAGCACACCGACAGCCGCGACGACACCGTCGCCACTGTGCGCGAACTGCTCACCGATATCGTCGACCGGCAGCTCATCGCGGATGTGCCCCGGTGCGTACTGCTCTCCGGCGGACTAGATTCCAGCGCCATCACCGGCCTGGCGGCCGCGCGGCTCGCACAGCAGGGCGAGCAGTTGCGCACGTTCTCGGTGGATTATGCCGATCAGGAGGAGAATTTCGTCCCGGACGAAATGCGCGACACCCCCGATTCGCCGTTCGTGCGGGAGGTCGCGGCACTGGTGCGGTCCGCGCACGAGGATGTGGTGCTCAATCCGGCGCAGCTGTCGGATCTGTCGGTGCGGCGGGCCGTCATCGCCGCGCGCGATATACCCGCCGGTCTCGGCGATATGGATACGTCACTGTATTTGCTGTTCAAGGCGATTCGCGCGCAGTCGACCGTGGCGCTCTCGGGTGAGTCCGCCGATGAGGTCTTCGGCGGCTACCGGTGGTTCCACGACGAGGTGGCCGTCAAGGCCGATACCTTCCCGTGGATGGCGTTCAGCAACCCGCTCGCCGGTGAATCCAGTTTGCAGGTGCTCAATCCGCAGCTGCGCGAGCGGCTCGATATCGAGACCTATATCGGCGACCAGTATCTGACCGCCGTCGCCGAGGTCGAGCATCTGGACGGCGAATCCGAGATCGAACACCGCATGCGCACCGTCTGTCATCTGCATCTGACCCGGTTCGTGCGCGCGCTGCTCGATCGCAAGGACCGCGCCTCGATGGCGGTCGGCCTGGAGGTGCGGGTGCCGTTCTGTGATCACCGGCTCGTCGAATACGTCTACAACACACCGTGGTCGATGAAGACCTTCGACGGCCGTGAGAAGAGCCTGCTGCGGCATGCGACGAAACATGTGCTGCCCCAATCGGTGGCACAGCGCGTGAAGAGCCCCTACCCGTCGACCCAGGACCCCGGCTACGCGGCGAATCTGCAACAGCTGGCGAAAGAGCTGCTCACCGAGCGCGATTCGGCCCTGTTCGATCTGGTCGATCGGGCCTGGCTGGAGCGGGCCGTCGTTCAGGACCCGGCGAAACTGGAGAGCCACACCCGCGTCGGACTCGACCGGGCGATCGACCTGCACACCTGGCTGGACATGTATTCACCCGAGCTGCAACTGGACTGACCCGTACGAGGTAGAGAACAAGCGGTTGGGGCAAGAGCGCCTGCCTCAACCGCTTGCCCGGTATCGACCACCGGCACGCGCTCCGAATGAACGGCATGGGCAAGCGCCGTAGCACTTCTCTCGTGTGGCAAGACCGAAACTCGCATCGGTCGTACCCTCAGCATTAATTTCCGCTAACCCCCGGCAGGACGATCAATGCGTGATGGCACCCGTGTCCCGAAGACCCGCTCAGCCCGGAGGGATCGCGGCGCGACAGGTAACCGGAATCTGGTGTCTCAGCTGGCTACCGCCGTCGAACTCGATCCCGACGCGATCGCAGTGCGCACCGAAGAGGTCGAACTGACCTACCGAACGCTCGACGCGTACACCAATCAGTGGGCACGGTGGTTGTGCACGCTCGGCGTCGGATCTGAGGACCGAGTAGCCGTCGTATTGGACCGGTCGGTGGAATCGGTCGCAGCGATCTGGGCCATCGCCAAGACCGGCGCCGCATTCGTGCCCATCGATCCGTCCTATCCACGTGCCCGTATCGAGTACCAACTCACGGACAGCGGGTGCACATTCGGAATCACCGATCGGCGCACTGTTCCCGAGCTCCCCAACGGGGTCCGTTGGCTGGCCGTCGATGACCCGCATCTGCTGGAGGACCTCGCCCGGGAATCGGCCGACCCGATCTACCACCTCGATCGGCGTGCGCCCCTGCGCGCCTCGAACATCGCCTACATCACCTATACCTCCGGCTCGACCGGACGACCCAAAGGCGTCGGCGTCACCCACACCGGTCTGCCGGGGTTGTGCGCTCAACTGCGGACAACCCTCGCGATCGACTCCGGTTCGCGCGTCCTGCACTTCGCCTCACCCAGCTTCGATGCCTCGCTTCTCGAGTTGCTCATCGCGGTCGGATCGGCGGCCACCCTGGTGATCGCCCCGCCGGCAGTCCTCGGCGGCGCCGACCTCGCCGCCTTTCTGCACCGGCACCGGATCACCCACGCCTTCCTCACCCCTTCGGTCCTGGCAACCATTCAGCCGACCGGACTCGGCGATCTCACCACCGTCGTAGTCGGCGGGGATCCCTGCCCGCCCGCGCTGCTTCGGCAGTGGGCCACGACGGGGCGCCGGTTCCACAATGCGTACGGCCCCACCGAGACCACCATTGCGACCACCCTGAGCGGCTCGCTGCGCGCCGAGGCCGCCGTCACCCTCGGCGCGCCGATCGAGGGTTCGGGCCATCGCATCCTGGATTCTCGACTGCGACCCACCTTTGCCGGTGCGATCGGAGAGTTGTACGTGGCCGGCCATGGTCTCGCGCGCGGATACCCCGGCCACCCGGCACTCACCGCGGCGCGATTCGTAGCGGACCCGATGGGCGCGGCAGGTGATCGGATGTATCGCACCGGAGATCTGGTGCGCCGCAACAATTCCGGCGAACTGGAGTTCATCGGCCGGATCGACGATCAAGTCAAGATTCGTGGCCGGCGCATCGAACTCGGCGAAATCGACGCCGCGCTCGGCGATCTGCAGGCCGTCGCGGACGCCGTGACCGTGGACCGCACCACCGCCACCGGCGATATCGAACTCGTCTCCTTCGTGCGAGGCCATTCGGACCAGCCCATCGACTCCACGGATATCCGCGCAGCACTCGCGACCCGACTGCCGGCCTACATGCTGCCGAGCTCGGTGACCGTGTTGGATCACTTCCCGCTCACGGCCACCGGAAAGGTCGATCGCGCGGCACTTCGCGCCCTCCAGGCGACACGTCCCACCGCATTCGGTCTCCCCGCCAGCGTGGGAGAGCAGGCGGTCACCGACGTCTTCGCCCAGGTACTCGGACACCGGGACCTGAGCGGGGACATCGACTTCTTCACCGCGGGCGGCAATTCGCTCTTGGCGACACAGGTCGCCGCTCGATTGAGTCAGATCTGGAAGACGCAGATCCCTACTCAGCTGGTCTTCGACCACCCGACTATCACCACACTGACCAAAGCCATCCGATCCCAGCACTTCGACGCGGTCCGGGCGCCGCTGGTGGCAGGCGTGCGACCGGATCGAATTCCGTTGTCGCCGAATCAACTACGTTTCTGGTTGCGCAATCAGTTCGACACCGGCTCGGCGGTCGACAATATCGGATTCGCCCTCCGGCTCAACGGTATCGACAGTGCAGCGCTGCAGGCCACTCTCCTCGACGTGGTCACCCGCCACGAGGCGCTACGCACGCGGTATCCCGCCGACAGCGCCGGCCCTCATCAGGTGATCCTGGACCCGAGCGCCGTTGCCGATCGCTTCGCCCTCCTCGATATCGGCACCGACGAGGCGTCCGCGCTTGTGCATCGCCTCCTGCGCCAAGGCTTCGATGTCACCGCCGAAGTGCCGCTGCGGATTCGGCTGCTGCGAACGCCCGATGAGCACATCCTCGTGTGCGCGGTGCACCATATCTGTGCGGACGGCTCCTCCCTCGCGCCACTGGCAGCCGATATGGCCCGGGCCTACGCCGCGCGACACGCGGGCAGCGCACCGCACTGGCAACCGGTCACCGTCCAGTACGCCGACTACGCACTGTGGCAACAACAACTTCTCGGCTCCCGCGAGGACACCGATTCCCTGCTGTCACAACAACTCCGGTACTGGAGTCGAGAACTCGACGGCCTGCCCGAGCAGCTCGATCTGCCCGCCGATCGACCCCGTCCCGCGGTCGCCTCACTGCGCGGCGCGACGCTCGATGCCCTGGTGCCCGCCGCCGAACACACCGAACTGCTGGACTTCGCCCGCAGCCGGAACGCGAGCCTGTTCATGGTGATGCACACCGCGCTGGCGGTCCTGTTCGCTCGACTGTCGGGAACGACCGACATCGCTATCGGCGTCCCGATGACGATCCGCGCCGAACCAGCGCTGGACGGTGTGGTCGGAATGTTCGTCAATACCACCGTCTCCCGCACCCGCGTGGACCTCACCGAAACCTTCTCCGCGCTGCTGGCACGGACCAGAGACCGCGACCTGGCCAATTTCGCTCACTCCGAGGTGCCCTTCGAACATGTCGTGGATGCGGTCGATCCGCAGCGATCACCGGGACGGCACCCGCTCTACCAGGTCGGATTCGCATTCCAGAACTTCACCCGCGCCCAACTGGACATCCCCGACGCGGCGCTGTCGCTGTTCGACGTCGAGGCAGAGACGGTGAAGACCGACCTGCACATCGGCGTCATCGACTCTCGCGCCCCAGACGGATCCCTCGGGCCGATCGGGATCCGATTCGGTTACAGCACGGATCTGTTCGATCGAGAGACGGTCAGGCGGTTCCTGGATGCCTATCTTCGGTTGCTGCGCTCGATCCTTCAGGACGCGCGGACACCGGTCGGCGATCTGGCGCTCACCGACGACGAGGACCGCGGAGATCCCACCTACATCGATCATCCGCTTCCGGCCGAAATACTGACCGCGGCCCTGGCGCGGCACGCCGCCGATCACCCGGACGCGACCGCGGTGGTCAGCGGCCCGGAGTCCATCAGCTACGGCCACCTCCTCGATCGGGTCACCCGCCTGGCACGCTGGCTCATCGGCCGGGGGATCGGGCCGGAATCGATTGTGGCGGTGGCCATGCGCCGTTCGATCGATCAGGTCGTGGCGCTGTACGCGGTCGCCGAAGCAGGTGCGGCCTGGGTGCCGATCGATCCCGATCACCCCGACGAGCGCAACACCTATATTCTGAACTCCGCTGCACCGCAATGCATTCTGACAACAAGCGCAGACCGATTCGGCCTCGGAGCCCCGCATGCCGTCGACGAAATCGACCTCGACGCGTTCGCCACGGGACCGGTACACGATCGTGAGCGTCTCGCCCCACTGCGTGGTGACAACCCCGCCTACGTGATCTATACATCGGGCTCGACCGGCCGTCCCAAAGGTGTCGTGGTCACCCATGACGCCATAGTCAACCAGCTGACCTGGATGCGCACCCGCTACCGAGTCGAACCACACGATGTCTATCTGCACAAAACCGCAGCCACCTTCGACGTCTCGCTATGGGGATATTTTCTCGCGTTGTCGGCCGGCGCACGGCTGGTCCTGGCCGGACCACAGGAACACCGAGACCCACAGGCGATCAGTACTCTCATCGCCACCCACCAGGTCACCCTGACCGACTTCGTTCCCACCATGCTCGCCCTCCTCGCACGATCGGCCCGATCCGACCAATTGCGCTCGTTGCGTGCGGTATTCATAATCGGGGAGGCGCTGGCGCCGGACACCGCCCGGGCGTTCGCCCGCCTCAGTCCCGCGGAGTTGCACAACCTGTACGGGCCCACGGAAGCCGCGGTGAGCATTACCGAACACCGGGTGGACGACACCGACCTGCGCGCACCGACCGTTGCGATCGGTGTTCCGGTCTGGAATTCCCGATGCCGGGTACTCGATTCCCGGCTGCATACCGCGCTGCCCGCTGTGCCGGGTGAGCTGATGCTCACCGGCGTGCAACTCGCCAGGGGCTATCACCGTGCGCCCGGGCTCACCGCGAGCAGATTCGTCGCCGACCCGTTCGGCCCGCCGGGTACCCGGATGTACCGCAGCGGTGACCTGGCCCGGCGGCGGACCGACGATATGCTCGAGTATCTGGGGCGCACCGATTTTCAGGTCAAGATTCGCGGACAGCGTATCGAGCTCGGTGAGATCGAAGCCGCGTTGCTCGACGACGCCGACGTTGCTCAAGCGGCTGTCACGGTGCACAAGTCCGACACCGATACCCTCCTCATCGGCTACGTCGTTCCCCGGCCCGGAGCGAGGGTCGACTCGAAAGACCTGCGCCGCAATGCCTCCACTCGGCTGCCCGGATATATGGTCCCCTCGACGGTGCTGGTTCTGTCTGCACTACCGGTGAACACCAGCGGCAAACTCGATCGTTCCGCCCTCCCCGCACCGCGGTTCACCAGCGACAGCGCCGTCGCACCGCGCACCACGCTGGAAGCAGCCATCGCCCAGGCGTTCTCGCAGGTGCTCGACGTGCCGCACGTGGGTATGACAGATGACTTCTTCGACCTCGGTGGATCGTCTCTACTGATATTCCTGCTGCATCAGAAACTCTCCGAACAACTCGGGCGCGACGTACCGATGTCGGCGATTCTCCACGCGCCCACGGTCACCGGGGTCGCGGCCTATCTGAACGGCGCGCGAAATCCGCATGCCCCCGGCGCGCCTGCCGCCGACGCCATCCTCGAACCTGCGATCACCGCGGCCGGATGCGCGCCCCGCAGAGCTGGACCCGACACCGTGGTGCTGCTCACCGGCGCCACCGGGTTTCTGGGCGTGCACCTGCTCCACGAATTACTCACCAGCACCGACGCGCGAGTGTGGTGTCTGGTGCGCGCCCGCGACGACCAGGCCGCACTGCAGCGAATCACCGAATCGCTGCAGCAGTTCGGACTGCCGACCGGCCAAGTCTCCGACCGGGTTTCCGCACTGGCCGCGGACCTGTCCGCCCCGCAACTCGGGCTCTCCACAGCACAGTTCGACCAGCTCGCCGAAAACGTGGACGCGATCTATCACAACGGCGCCCGAGTCAACCATCTCGACCCCTACCAACGCCTGCGCGCCCCCAATGTCGAAGGCACACGCTCGATACTGCGACTGGCGACCACCCATCGGGTCAAGAGCGTGCACTTCATCTCCACGCTCGGCGCGGCGATCCCGGCGGATCATCTCCCCGGCCTCGTCACCGAGAACGACCGATTGCCTGCGGATCAACTCCAGGACAACGGCTATCTGATCTCGAAATGGGTTGGCGAGGAACTGGTCCGGCAGGCCGGCGAACGCGGCGTCCCGATCACGATCCACCGGCCCGGCACGATCTGCGGGCACACGCGCACCGCCGTCAACAACGCCGACGACGCGTTCTGGAACATGATCCGCGCGGCGGCGATTCTTTCCATAGCGCCGGAGGTCGGCGATGCCACGGTCGCACTCGTCCCGGTGGACTATGTCGCACCCGCGATAGTCGCCATCGCCGCACAACCGCGCCGGGAAGCCGTCTTCCATTTGGTCAACCAGACGCCCCTCGAGGTTCGGGACGTCCTCGAATGCGTGCGCGAATACGGCTTCCCGATCACGACGACCCCGCTCGATATCGTGCACAGCACACTCGAACAACGGTCCGCCGCAGATATCGCCGAGGGCGACGACTCACTCACCCGCGCCGCCCTTCTCGCCCCCACCTTCGCCGGACTCGCAGGAAACACACGCTGTTCCGACACCCACGCACAGGAGGCCTTGCACTACAACGGCATCCACTGCCCGGTCATCGACCGCAGAGTGATCCACCGCTACCTGGACCAATTCTGCGCCTCCGGATTCCTTCCCCGGCCCATCGTCGTCGAGCAACAGCTCCCCGTATAGGCGTGAGAACGATGATGGGGCCGGTACCGCTTCTGCGGTGCCGGCCCCGGGTTCGATCTGGCCACCTGGGATCAGAAATGGCCTACAACAATGAAAATGGGCGGTTTCGGCTGAAGCTGATCCGAAACCGCCCACTGTCCTACTGCTTGTGTCGAGAGGGGGACTTGAACCCCCACGTCCCTAAGGACACTAGCACCTCAAGCTAGCGCGTCTGCCATTCCGCCACCCCGACCGGTGAACCTCGACAAGATTAGCCGAGGGCTCGCCGAAACCGGAAATCGGCTGGTACAGGCCGGTTTCGGGCGGAACTACTTCTTGATGAAGATGCCAGCGATGTCAGCGTTCTTGATCGGGGTGTCCGCGTTGGACTGCACCTGGCACAGCGCCTGGACCGAAGCCATGCTCAGATCGACATTGGTGCCGGAGGGCTCGTTCTGATTGCCCGTCTGCTGCTTGATGAACTTGGTGATGGTGATGCGCTGATCGTTCGCATCCTGCTTGAGGTAATCGGTGCACTTGGTGTCTCCGCCTTGATTGACGGCTGTCTTGATCTCGCTACAGCCGCTCATCAGCGTGACGGCGAACGCAGCGGCGGCCACGCCGGCGGTCCATCGCATGGTCTTCATGAGCGTCACTGTAGAGCGGCGTCATCGATCGGCAATCCTGGCTCGACCCTGAGATCACCCGGATTCGATGTGATTTACGTCACAAATGCCCGCACATTTCGGGGGTATGTGATGGCAAGGTTGAGGCATGTCTGCTGCTTCCGCCGAAACGATTCGGGTCCTCGGCGCCCGCGAGCACAATCTCCGCAATGTCTCCCTCGAGATCCCCAAGAACCAGATCACCGTGTTCACCGGGGTGTCCGGATCCGGGAAGTCCTCCATTGTGTTCGACACCATCGCCATCGAATCGCAGCGGCAGCTGTATGCCACTTTTCCGGCGTTCATCCTCAACTTCCTGCCCCGCTACGAGCGCCCGCACGCCGAGGCCATCGAGAATCTGACCGCGCCGGTGATCATCGATCAGAAGGCGGTCGGGGGCGGGCCGCGCTCCACGGTCGGGACCATGACCGATATCTACGCGCTCATCCGAGCGCTGTTCGCGCGCTTCGGATCACCCTCGACGGGACTGGTCTACGACTACTCCTTCAATACCCCGCAGGGCATGTGCACCGAATGCGACGGCCTCGGCATGACGATCACCGCCGACCCCGACAAACTCGTGGACCGGACCAAATCGCTCAACGAAGGCGCGATCCTGCTTCCGGGATACGGTGTCGGCAGCGGAGATTGGCAGCTGTACGGCAACTCCGGGCGCTTCGACCTGGACAAGAAGCTCGCCGAATACAGCGCGGCGGAATGGCACGATCTGCTGCACGGCAGCGGCGGCAAAGTGGAGCTGGCTTTCAACAAGGGGACCTGGAAGGCCAACTACGAAGGCCTGGCCGACAAATTCACCCGGTCGCGGGTCAAGCGCGACACCTCGGGGCTGTCGGAGAAGACGCGCGAGCAGATTCAGAAGTTCCTGCACGAAGGGGTGTGCCCGGCCTGCCACGGCGCGCGGCTCAATGAGAAGGCCTTGGCCACCAAGATCAATGGGCGCAATATCGCCGAATGGACGGCACTGCAGATCACCGATCTGATCGAGGTGCTCGGCCAGGTGACGGACCCGGCGGCGCAGGGGCTGGCCGAGGCGACTCGCATCGCGCTGGGCCGGGTCGCCGATATCGGGCTCGGATATCTGAGCCTGGACCGGGCGACCTCGACGCTGTCCGGCGGTGAGGGCCAGCGCTTGAAGATGATCAAACATCTCGGCAGCACGCTGGTGGGAATGACCTATATCTTCGACGAACCCAGCGTCGGACTGCATCCGCGCGATGTCGGGCGGCTCAATCACATGCTGGAGGCGTTGCGCGACAAGGGCAATACCGTGCTGGTGGTGGAGCACGATCCCGACGTCATCCAGATCGCCGACCATATCGTCGATGTCGGGCCGCGGGCGGGCACACACGGCGGCGAGATCATGTTCACCGGCAGCTTCGCCGAACTGCGGGCCGCCGACACCCTGACCGGACAGGGATTGCGGCGGACGTTCGCGGTGAAGGAGTCGTTCCGGACGGCCGAGGGCGAACTGCGCATCGACGGGGCGAGCGCACACAATCTGAAGAATGTTTCCGTCGGGATTCCGACCGGCATTCTCACCGCGATCACCGGTGTGGCCGGATCCGGCAAGAGCAGTCTCATTCGCGACGAGTTCATGGCGCGGTACCCGGATTCGGTGTTCGTCGATCAATCGGCCATCGGCGCTTCCTCACGCTCGACACCCGCCACCTACCTCGGGCTGATGGATCCCATTCGCAAGCTGTTCGCCAAGGCGACGGGGGAGCCCGCGGGTCTGTTCAGCTTCAATTCCGACGGTGCGTGCCGCGAGTGCGAGGGCCGCGGCGTGATCATCACCGAGGTCGCCTATATGGATCCGGTGACCACCCACTGCGAATCCTGTGACGGGCGGCGGTTTTCCGAGCAGGTGCTGGCACTCACGCTGCGCGGCAAGTCGATTGCCGATGTGCTGGAGCTCTCGGCCGAGGATGCGGTGGAGTTCTTCACCGAAAAAGCACTGAATGCCAAGTTGCGCACCATGAATGAAGTCGGGCTGAATTATCTGAGCCTGGGACAGGCGATGAGCACCCTGTCCGGCGGTGAGCGCCAGCGCATCAAACTCGCCACCCAATTGCAGCACAGCGGCACCGTGTACGTGCTCGACGAACCCACCACCGGGTTGCACATGTCCGATGTGGATACGCTGCTGCGACTCATGGACGGGCTGGTGGAGCGCGGGAATACCGTCGTGGTGATCGAGCACAATCTGGATGTGGTCGCGCATGCCGACTGGGTGATCGACCTCGGGCCCGACGGCGGTAAGAACGGCGGCGAGATCGTATTCACCGGGACACCGGCGCAGCTACTGCGGCATCCGGATTCGCTGACCGGTCAGTATCTGCGGCTGTACCGCGAGGGCTCGGCCGTACGCCGCTGAGTGTGATTGCGGCCGTGGCGAATCCGCCGCGGCCGCAGTGCGTGCCGGTTGGCAGCGACTGCCGGGTTTCGGTGTCTGCCAGGGTCAGTGGGTCTCCCAGGGTCAGTGGCCCGATTCGGCGGCCACGGCCGCACGCCAGATCCGGGCTTCGGTCGTCTTGCCACGTCTTTCGAGCACCTCCGCGACCCCGGCCATGGCGCGCACGTCACCGTGCTCGGCGGCCATGCGCCACCAGTGCTCGGCCTCGTCCAGCTGCTCGTACCGCAGCAGCACCACGGCCAGGTCGTAGGCGGCGCCGGCATGCCCGGAATCGGCTGCCTGCCGCCACAATTGGCAGGCCTGCGGCTCATCCCCGCGACCGTGCATGGCGACGCCCAGGTCGTAGAGCGCGCTGCCGTAGCGACCGGCTTCGGCGGGCGGAATCGGATCGGGCGGGGTGGGGGAGGTGGCGAATTCCACGACCAGTTCGGTGAAGTCGGGCGGGCCGACGCCGGTGCTGCAGTGCAGGACCAGGCAGGAGCGTTCGCGCGTGATGAGCATGCCGTAGTTGCCCGACCAGGACACGATCGCCTCGTTCGCATCCACCCACACCGGGGTGAGCGAGAGGGCCGCGTCCGCGCCCGCCGGGCACACCCGCAGGTCGATGCCCTCGGCCATGGCGTCACTCCAGACGTCGACCCCGCCCAACCGGCGGCCGTCGAGCAGCACGTGCCCGCCCTCCACGGCCAGGCCGATGCCGAGTCCGTGCACACCGTGCCGCGGTTGCGCCGAGCGCAAAGTGAGCGTGACGGTGGTGGGGGAATCGCCCAGCACCTCCGAAAGCAGCGGGTAAACCTTCGCCCCGTGCCAGGTCAGCGGCTCGCCGCCGGCGTATCTGTCCCCGAGTGGCGGTTCGTCCGTCGCCCGTTCGGCGTCCTGATACAACCCGGTCATTCGCCCCGCCTTCCACCGGTGCTCCCTTGATGTCGCGGCCCACGGTAGTACCCCTCCGGGCCCGTGCGCCGAGTATTTGCCAGGAGTCCGCGCGAGCAAACTTCTGGTCGCATGACCTGTGGCGCGAAGCGCTTTCAGCAGGTCGCTCGACGTGTTGAGCCGAAACACGCGGTGTGTCGTACCGGTTGCGGGGCCGGTGTCATGTTTACTCGACGCCGACGTACCAGCGAACGAGTGAAAGGTAAGGACATATGGCTCTGCCCACAATGACCCCCGAACAACGCTCCGAGGCGCTGGCCAAAGCCGCCGCGGTTCGTAAGGCCCGCTCGGAGTTGATCGCGCAGGTCAAGCAGGGATCGGTCAGTCTGGCGGAGGTGCTCAAGCGCGCAGACAACGAGGACCTGGTCAAGAAGACGAAGGTTGCGGCCGTGATCAAGGCGCTTCCGGGCATCGGCCCCGTCAAGGCCGCCAAATTGATGGATGAGGCGGAAATCCCCGCCGACCGCCGTATCGGCGGACTGGGCTCTCGTCAGCGCGCTGCGCTGCTGGAGGCGTTGACAGCCTGATCTCGGAGGGTGGCCGACCGGGTCGAACTTTGGCCCGGCGGCAACCGCTCCACCACGACTACCAGCGAGAATGCGAATCAACCGGGACGATTTGGTCCACGCGGGCTGATCCGATAACCTTGCTGAGCAACCCGGTCGGGGTGGCGGAATGGCAGACGCGCTAGCTTGAGGTGCTAGTGTCCTTAGGGACGTGGGGGTTCAAGTCCCCCTCTCGACACAGACTACGAAGGCCCCCGGTTTTCACCGGGGGCCTTCGCTGTTTCAGCGGTGGGCTCGGGCGAAACGACCCGGGGTGCCTCCGGTCCACCGGGTGAAGGCGTGCGTGAAGCTGGAGGCGTCGGCATAGCCGAGGCGCTGGGCCACATCTTCGACGGTGGCGCCGATCGCGAGTAGTTCCTCGGCCAGCGTCTGCCGGGTTTCGGCGACGAGTTCGCGGTAGGAGGTGCCGTCGGCATCGAGGCGGCGGCGCAGGGTGCGCACGCTCATCCGCAGGTCGGCCGCGATCTCGTCCTGACTGGCGGTCACCCCGCGCACCAGCAACGCCGAGCGGACGCGCACACCGATGCCTTCTCGTGCGTGGCGACGCTGCATGATGTCGGCGGCCTGCTGTTCGGCCAGCATCGCCACCTGCGGATTCGCCTGGGGCATAGGCAGATCCAGGATCTCCCGGGCCAGTGTGATGCGGGTGACCGGTGCGTCGAAGATCGGCGGTGTGCCGAGGAGGGAGCGGAATTCCTCGGCGTAGTCCGGTGGGGGGCAGGCAAGTTCGACGCGAGTGGGCGGGACCGTCGTGCCGAACACATCACGGTCGACGGTGATGGTCTCCGCGATATCGCGTTCCAGCAGAAAGGTTCTCAGCTCG
Organism: Nocardia sp. NBC_01327; assembly: GCF_035958815.1. Taxonomy (NCBI): domain Bacteria; kingdom Bacillati; phylum Actinomycetota; class Actinomycetes; order Mycobacteriales; family Nocardiaceae; genus Nocardia; species Nocardia sp. NBC_01327. The sequence continues at coordinate 5,429,157 of NZ_CP108383.1, forward strand.
GCGGGGACGCCCGAGTAGTCGACGATCGCCGATCCTCCGGAGGCGTGCTGTTCGAAACGCCAGCGGCCGAACGAATAGGCGATGTCCATGTAGTCGATGCCGATCCGCCAGGCCTGCCGCACGGTCGCACTGGTAATGACGGCGAACGACCAAATACCGTGCGAGGTGAGGTGATACCGCTTGCCGGCCTGCAATCCCAATGCCGGTACGTGACCGATGGCCTGAACCAGGTTCTGCACGATCCGCAATTCCTGGCGCGCCTGGATCTCACCGCCGGGATCGCCGAGTATCGCCGCGGTGACGCCGCTGCCTTCGAGGCACTGTCCGATGGTCATGGCGTACTCGGTGCCCAGCTCGACCAGTATTGCGGCGCTGGCGCTGGACCGCAGCATGTTCATCCGGTCGGTCATGCGATAACCATGAAGCGCACTGGCCGATAACGTCAAGTTCTGGCCGCCAAGCGCATGGTGTCGAGCGGGCCGCATTCCTAGCCTTGGGCCATAGGCGCTACAGGCAAGGACTCAATGGTGAGCAACACACTGCAGGGCAAGAGGATCGCCGTCACCGGCGGCGCCAGGGGAATCGGGCGTTCCATCGCGCGGGTCTGCGCCGGCGCGGGGGCGCAGGTCGTCATCGGCGATATCGATCGGGATCAGGTGCGCGCGACTGCCGCCGAACTGGTCGAGCTGACCGGCGGCCGCATTGCCGGGCTGGAACTGGACGTGGCCGAGTCACAGTCGTTCGAGCAGTTTCTCGACGACGCGGAGCGGGAGCTCGGTGGTCTGGACGTGCTGGTCAACAATGCCGGGATCATGCCGACCGGGCGCTTCCTCCACGAATCGCTCGAGCTGGCCGACCGTCAGCTGACCATCAATCTGCGCGGAGTGATCATCGGCTCGAAGCTCGCCGGTCGTCGTTTCGCGGCCGGGCACGCCGGGCACATCGTCAATATCGCCTCGGTCCTGGGGCTCGGCGCCGCACCGGGGGTCGCGACCTACTGCGCCACCAAGTTCGCCGTGGTCGGGCTGGGTTCGGCGCTGCATCAGGAACTGTCCTCCGACGGCGTCGCGGTCTCGACGATCTGCCCGGCGTTCGTGAACACCGAGCTGATCGGCGGCCTGTCTCCGAACCGGCTGATGCGCCGGATCGGGTTCATCGAGCCGGAGGATGTCGCGGCGGCCGTTGCCGAGGTCATCGCCCGCGGACGCGGCGGCCAGCGCGTGGTGCCCGTCCACAGCGGCATCGCGCTGCGGCTGCTCGCGGTGCTCCCGGAGGGTTCGCGTAACCGGCTGAGCAGGCTGCTGGGCAGCCACGACACCGTCACGCACGCGGACACCGGCGCGCGTGCGGCCTATCTGGATCGCGTCGCGGGACGGAAGGGGTGAGGCCGATGTCGTTGATTCCCCAGCCTTTTCGTGACCGGGTCGGTACCGCGGCCGCGGATCTCAGAGCCGTGGCGCGACTGCACACCGAGGGTGTCATCAACCTGACGCGCCCGGATCGGGTGCTGCGTACCGCGAAGGAGAATCGCACCTACGGCCCGCAGGTGGCGGTGATCCTGAAGGCCGCGCGTGAGCATCCGGACGCCCCCGCCCTGGCCGACGAGCGCGGCGTGCTGACCTACCGAGAACTCGACGAGCAGTCCAACGCCCTGGCCGATGCCCTACTGAATTCCGGGCTCCGGCCGGGATCGGTGGTGGCCGTGCTCGCCCGCGATCATCGTGGCCTCCTGCTGACGATCAGCGCGGCGGGGCGGGCCGGAGTGCGGTTGGCGATGATGAACACCGGATTCGCCAAACCGCAGTTCGCGGAGGTCGCCGCCCGCGAGAACGTGCAGGCGGTACTGCACGACAGCGAGTTCGCGGACCTGCTCGACGCGCTGCCTGCCACGCTCCCGCGCATACTCACCTGGGTCGACGAGGGCTACGTGCCACCCGCCCGGTCGACGACGATCGACGAGTTGATCGCCCGCGGTGCCCGCCGGTTGCCCCCGCCCCCGCAGCGGCCGGGCGGGTTCATCATCCTCACCAGCGGTACGACGGGACTGCCCAAGGGCGCACCGCGCACGAAGCTGACCCCGTTGACGAGCGCCTTGTTCGTGGACCGGATCCCCTTCCCGCGTCGCGGAACGGTGGTGATCGTCTCGCCGCTGTTCCACGCCACCGGATTCGGAATGTGGACGGTGGCAACGGCATTGGCGAACAAGACCGTGCTGCTGCGCCGATTCGACGCCGAGGCCACACTGCGAGCACTGGCCTCGCATCGCGCCGAGATGCTGGTCGCGGTGCCGACGATGCTCAACCGGATGGTCGCGCTGGGGCCGGACGTCATCGGCCGCTACGACCTGTCCGCATTGCGGTCCATCGTCGTCGCCGGATCCGCGCTGTCACCGGATCTGGCCGCGCGCGTACAGGATACGTTCGGCGAGGTCCTCTACAACCTGTACGGATCGACCGAGGTCGCCATCGCCACGGTCGCACAACCACACGAATTGCGCACGGCCCCGGGCACTGTCGGGCGAGCGCCGGTCACCACGCGGGTTGCGCTGTTCGCCGAGGACGATCGACGCATCCGGGCCCGCTCTGTGCGAGGCCGGGTATTCGTGCGCAGCGGCGCACCGTTCGAGGGCTACACCGACGGGCGGCACAAGCAGATCATCGACGGCTATATGTCCACCGGCGATATGGGCCACTTCGACACCGCGGGACTGCTTTTCATCGACGGACGCGATGACGACATGATCGTTTCCGGGGGCGAGAACGTCTACCCGCTCGAGGTCGAGAACCTGCTCGCGGAACTGGCCGGGGTCGACGACGTGGCGGTCGTCGGCGTCGATGACGAGGATTTCGGAAAACGCTTGCGCGCGTTCATCGTTCCCGCGCCGGGTGCGACACCCGACCCGCAGCACATCAAAGACCACGTCAGGGCGAACCTGGCCCGCTACAAGGTTCCCCGCGAGGTTCTGTTCGTGGACGAACTCCCGCGCAATGCCACCGGAAAGGTGTTGCGCCGCGCACTGGAGGAGCTGGACCCCGCATGAACATCTCGAGCAGCGACACCTCCGTCGCCATCATCGGCTGTGGATTCGGCGGACTCGGCGCCGCGATCGAGCTCGAACGTCACGGCATCGGCAACTACACGGTATTCGAGAAGGGAGACGAAGTCGGCGGAGTCTGGCGGGCCAACCACTATCCGGGCGCTGCCTGCGACGTGCCGTCACCGACATACTCGTACTCGTTCGAACTCGAGACCGAATGGTCGCAGCGGTTCGGCACGCAAGCCGAGATCCGCGCCTACCTGGAGCGGTGTGCGGTGAAATACGGTGTCGCACCGAAGATTCGGTCCAATACCGAAGTGGTGGCAGCAAGCTTCGACGAGTCGGCCGGCCGGTGGCTGGTGGAACTGGCGGACGGTGAGACGCAGTGGTTCGATGCGCTGATCTGCGCGACCGGCCAGCTGTCGCGCCCCAAGATCCCCGACCTGCCCGGGCTGGAAAGCTTCGGCGGGGCCCACTTTCATTCGGCCGAGTGGGACGACTCGGTCGAGCTCGCCGGCAAACGGGTGGCCGTGGTGGGTAGCGGCGCGAGCGCGGTACAGCTGGTGCCCGCCATCGCCGACCGGGTGCGCGAACTGCATGTCGTCCAGCGCTCCCCGAACTGGATCGGCAATAAATGGAATCACCGGACCAGCCCGCGGCTGCGCCGGCTGATGCGCACCGTGCCCGGCCTGGCGCGCGCTCAGCACAATGTGGAGTGGCTGTGGTACGAGTCGCGGGTGCCGATCATCTTCAATGGATTCGACCCGCTGCGAAAGGGTGTGCACGCCTGGCTGCGGTTCAAGATTCGGCGCGAAATCGATGATCCCGCCCTGCGCGCGAAGGTGACGCCGGGCTACAAGGCCGGGTGCAATCGGCTGCTGCTGTCCAACGACTGGTATCCCACACTCGACCGTGACGATGTCACCGTGCACACCGAAGGCGTGCGGGCGGTGACACCGTCGGGGCTGGTGCTCACCGATGGCACGGTCGTCGAGGCGGAGGTGATCATCTGGTGTACCGGTTTCAGCGCGACCGAATACCTCGCACCCATCGACATCACCGGCCGCGACGCCCGGAAACTGCACGCCGAATGGAAGTCGGGACCCGAAGCGTACCTGGGCATTTCGGTATCCGGATACCCGAACCTGTTCATGATCTACGGCCCGAACACCGGCTCGCTCACCAATACGATCATCTTCCTGCTGGAGAAACAGGCCCGGTACGCGCGACTGGCAATCGAGCACATAGGCCGTAACGGCGGCTGGCTCGACGTCCGCCCGCAGGTGCAGCAGGACTACAACCGGGATCTGCAGCGCAGGCTGGCGGGCACGGTCTTCACCAGCGGTTGTCCGGGGTGGTATCACACCGACGACGGCAAGGTCGTCGCCGTCTGGCCCGGATCCCATATCGCCTACGCCCGTGCCACCGCCGAGGTGGATCTCACGGCCTACGAAAGCGGTGGAGGGGGACTCGGCTACAGCCAGCCGCGGCGCGGGCCCGTGTAGCGGGGTTTCAGGACATAGCGGTACAGGGCGCGAATGGGGGAGGGCAGGAAGCCGAGCATCTTGGCCTGTGCCTCGTCGGGTGCGTCGTCGAGTGCCCACGGCAGGTACTCGGTCACGGCGCGAAGTCCGTTGCGTTTGCGCATTTCCGCGCCGAAGGCTGCCCATCCGGGTCCGCCGACGGTGCGGTCGATGAGGGGCAGCGCCATCTGTTCCTCGTGGGTGAAGTGCGTATCGAGCGCCGCGGCCAGTGCGTCCACGTCCGACCGCAGCCCCGGGTCGCCCGCGGTGGCGATTCCGGATTCCACTGCGGCCAGCAGTTTTCCGATGCCCTCGTGTTCGGCCTCCATCTCATCGAGAATCGCCAGGTCTGCCGGATCGGTGATCGCGGCACGCACCAGCGGCCAGAGCGCTGCATCCTCGGTGCTGTGATGGCGATCGAGTTGGCGGAGGAATGTCTCCCATCCGATCCGCACGGACGGCGCGGTGAGACGACCCTCGGCGACCGCGGCCGAGAGCCGGATCAGGTCGCGCATGCAGGCGTCGTGGGCGAGATACATCCCGAAGAAATCGATTGTCGTGGCCGGTCGGTGGTTGTTCATGGCCATCTGCCCGTCTGTTTAATTTAGTTAGACTGTGTGTATGAATGAATCAGGTTCGCCAGGTACTGTCAAGGCCATGAGTCCACGCCAGTACAACCTGGGGAAGCGCACCGCGCAGATCGAGCAGAGTCGCCGGCAGGTCCTCGATGCCGCCCGGGCCGTGCTGGGTGAGGGCGATAGTTACAGCGGATTCACCCTGGACGCGGTGGCCAAGCGCGCGGACGTGGCCCGTGCCACGGTCTACTACCAGTTCAAGTCGAAAACCGGTCTGCTGGAAGCGGTTTGCGACGATCTCGGCGTAGTCGGCGGTCTGTCGGAGCTGGTCAAGGCCTTCACCAATCCCGATCCACTCGCGGCGCTCGCCGAATTCATCGCCTGCTTCGCGCGATTCTGGCAGGCCGACCGGCCCGCCATGCGGCGACTGCGCGCGCTGGCCACACTCGACGCGGAGGTGCACGCGGTCATCAGCGCCCGCGACGAGCGGCGACGCGAAGGCTTGGCGGTGCTGTCGGCCCCCTTCGCCGCCTCCGTCGCGAATCCGCCGGGAGACGATCAACAGGTGCGAATCCTGCTGGCCCTCACCAGCTTCGAGACCTTCGACACCATGGCCGGACCGGAAGGCGACCTGTTCGACGCCGTCCCGGTGATCACCGGGATCGCAGCCACCGTACTCGGCGCACACGCATAGCTCAGTGGCTCCGCCCGATTCGGACTCGGACGACCGATAACTACGACAGGGGTTCAGGATGAAAGCATTGCGTATTCACGAGCGCGGTGGCGCTGACCTGCTGGTTCTCGAGGAGGTCCCGGAGCCGCAGCATGTGACGGGCGACGTCGTGGTGGGCGTCGGGGCCGCGAGTTTCGTTCCCGACGAGCTGGACTGGCCCGGTACCTGGACGAACCGGGCGGGCCAGGATCGGACGCCGTCCGTCCCCGGCCACGAGGTCGCCGGGATTGTGACCGAAGTCCATTACGGCACTACCGGATTCGCGGTCGGCGACCGGGTCTGCGGCATGACCGACTGGCATCGCGACGGCTCGATGGCCGAATACGTCGCCGTCGAGGCCCGCAACCTCGCACCACTGCCCGCAGCCCTGGACTATGTGCAGGGCGCGGCGCTGCCCCTCGCCGGGCTGACCGCCTGGCAGGGTCTGTTCGATCACGGCAACCTGCAGCCGGGACAGACCGTCCTGGTGCACGGCGCGGCGGGCGGCACCGGCTCCCTCATCGTTCAGATCGCGAAGGACACCGGGGCGCATGTCATCGCCACCGGCCGCGCCAGGTCGGAGAATCTCGCCAAAGAGCTGGGCGCGGACCGATTCATCGATCTTGCCCTCGATCCGGAGCTGACAGGGGTCGGCCCGGTGGATCTGGTCTTCGACACCGTGGGCGGCCCGGTCCTGGAACATTCGGCCGCCGTACTGAAACCCGGCGGCACCCTGGTCTCGATCACCGCCCCACCGCCGGTCACACCCCCCGACGGGCGCGCAGTGTTCTTCATCGTCGAACCCAACCGCGACCAACTCCGAAAAGTCTTGCACCTGGCGGAGATCGGCCGCCTGCGCGCCCAGGTCGGCGCCGTATACCCCCTGAGCGAGGCCAAGGAAGCCTTCCTGGCCAAACGCAACGGAGTCCCCGGCAAGATCGTCGTGACCACTTAGCACGACTACCAGGTCGGGACACCGCCCTCGATGGTGAACCCGGCGCCGGTATTCGTGTGATGCGCCTCGCTCCGAAAGTGGTCCTGCCCGAGGAAGTTCGGCGGAGAGGTTGAGCGGAGGGGTTGATTGCCGCCGCACATGTTGTCAGTGTTGAGGTCGCGACCATCGCATGCCGCTGACAAGTACCGCCGCTGGGTCGCACCGAGGTTAGGAACGAACTCTATGAGCTCCAAACCCGTTCTGTTCATCCATGGACTCTGGATCCACACCACCTCCTGGGCGCCGTGGGTGGAACTGTTCAACGCCAATGGTTATGCGGCGATCGCGCCGGGGTGGCCGGGGGTCGCCGATACCGTCGAGGCGGCGCGCGCCGATCCGGACAGCATTGCGGACAAGGGGATCGACGAGGTGACCGCGCACTATGCGGCGATCATCGCGGCGTTGCCCGAACCGCCGATTCTGGTCGGGCACTCCTTCGGCGGCATGATCGCGCAGAAGCTGCTCGGCACCGGTGTCGCCGCGGGTGCGGTGGCGATCGATGCCGCGCAGATCAAAGGGGTACTGCCGCTGCCGCTTTCGGCCTTGCACGCCACGCTTCCGGTGTTCAAGAATCCGGCCAACAAGCATCGGGCGGTCTCGCTCACCGAGGAGCAGTTCCGTTTCGCCTTCGGCAATACGGTGAGTGCGGAGGAATCGCGCCGGCTCTGGCAGGCGTGGGCGATTCCGGCGCCGGGGCGGCCGCTGTTCGAGGCGGCGGCGGCGAACTTCTCGCTGCATTCACCGGCGAAGGTCGATACCGCCAATGCCGATCGCGGGCCGCTGCTGCTGGTCGCGGGCGGTAAGGACCATACGGTGCCGGAGGTCATCACGACCTCGACGCTGAAGCAGTACCGGCATTCCGATGCGGTCACCGAACTGCAGGAGTTCCCCGATCGCGGTCATTCGCTGACCATCGACGAGGGGTGGCGCGAGGTGGCCGAGTACGCACTCGATTGGCTCAAACGCCAAGGTCTGTAAGGTTTTCGGACCGCAGCGCGCTGATGTCCGTCTGCCGGGCAGTGCAGAACCTATGCTCGGCTGATGGACAATCGTCTGGATAGCTTCGGTGATGATGCGCTCGGCCGGCACGATGCGGTCGCCCTGGCCGAGGCGATCCGCACCGGCGCGACCACGGCCGAGGAATTGGCCGCGGCCGCGGTGGCCCGGGCGCGGCAGGTCGATCCGGAGCTGCACGCGATTGCCCGCGCGGACTACGACACTCCGCGCTACGGCGAGGACAGGGCGGCCGCGCTGTTCGGTGTGCCGACCTTCGTGAAGGACAACACCGATGTGCGCGGCCTGCCGACCAATCACGGCAGTGAGGCGTTCCGCGCCCGGCCCGCGCGCAAGGACGGCGCATTCACCCGGCAGCTGCTCAGCACCGGTATGACGGTGCTCGGCAAGTCCCGGCTGCCCGAGTTCGGGTTCAGTCCCTCGACGGAATTCATGACCGAGGAGCCGGTCCACAACCCTTGGGACACCGAGTATTCGGTCGGCGCGTCCTCCGGCGGGTCGGCGGCGCTGGTGGCCTCGGGTGTGGTGCCCATCGCGCACGCCAATGACGGCGGCGGGTCCATTCGGATTCCGGCCGCCTGTGCCGGACTGGTCGGGCTCAAACCGAGCCGGGGCCGGCATATCGACGGTGAGATGGCGCGCACCATGCCGATCAATATCGTCTCCGAGGGCGTGCTCACCCGCACGGTGCGCGATACCGCCGCCTATATCGCGGCCATCGAGGACTACCGGCGCAATCCGGCCCTGCCGCCGATCGGCACGGTGCTCGGCCCGGCCCGCAGGCGACTGCGCATCGGCCTGGTGCTGGAGACGACCATCGGCGAGGGCATCGACGAGCAGACCCGTGCGGCCGTGCTGCACACCGCGACGCTGCTCGAGCAGGCCGGGCATCGGGTCGAGCCGATCGCGCTGCCGATCACCACGCAGTGGGCGCACGATTTTGTCCAACTCTGGTCGCTGCTGGCCGATTTGGCCGCCAGCACCGGCAAGCTCACCTTCGATCGCTCCTTCGATGCGAGCAAGCTCGACGGTCTCACCCGCGGCCTGCGCGCCCATCACCGCGCGACGCTGCACCACACGCCGGGTGCGCTGTGGCGGCTGCGCAAGACCGCGGACACGGTCGCGGGGATGTTCGCCAAGCACGAGCTGATCCTCTCGCCGGTACTCAGCCATATCACCCCGAAGCTCGGATACCTCAGCCCCACCATCGAATTCGATGAGCTACTGCATCGGCTGATGAGCTACGTCGGCTTCACGCCGATCAACAATGTGGCGGGTACACCGGCGATCTCACTGCCCATGGGCATGGCGGCCGAGGGCGTGCCGATCGGCGTGCAACTCGCGGCGGCCTACGGCGATGAACGCACCCTGCTCGAGACCGCGTACGAACTCGAAGCGGCACACCGGTTTCCCACCCTGGCGTACTGAGGATCGGCCACCGCCGCAGGTACGCCGACCGGCGAGAACACCCGCGCCCGACCGGCGGTGGTGAACACACCCCCTCCGGTTCTGGCATGCTCGTGAGAGGAAGCGGCCAGGCACAAGGAGATTCGACATGCGGCTCAGTTCGTTGCTGGTGTGCGCGTGGCTGATCATCGGGGCGGTGGCGGCCGGGCAGCGCGACTACTTCGCGCACGTGAGCAATAACTGCGCCGACTTCGGCACCATCGCGCTGACCGTGCTCGCCGGGCCGCTGAACTACACCGGCCTCAACCCCAAGGTGACCAGCTGCGAGCTGCCGCAACCCAGTCCGTGACATAGGCGCGGACGCTGCCCGGCATGCCTCGGACCATTCAGTGCGCTGCCGCCGTGGCGCGATCGACCGGGGCCAGGCGACGACCACCGACCGCCAGCGCCGCGGCGAGCACCAGCCCGATCACACCGGAAATCAGCAGCGGAAGCTGTCCGCTGCCCTGCCAGGCCAGCCCGGCCCAGATCCCGGCAATCAGCACCGCGCCACCGGTGAGGCCCTGATACAGCCCCTGCGCGGCGCTGTGGCGTCCCGGCGGGGCGAGATCGGAGACCCAGGCTTTGCCGACTCCATCGGTGGCGGCGGCGAATCCGCCGTAGATCGGCAGCACCAGGAATACCCATGCGGGTGACTCGATGAGGCCGAGACCGAGGTATCCGACGGCGAAGCAGACGAGCCCGAGTGCGAACACCACATGCCGGGGGATGCGATCGGAGAGCGCGCCGGCCGGATAGGCGAGTCCGGCGTACGCGATGTTGTAGCAGATGTACGCGCAGATCACCCCTGCGGTCGACAGGCCGAGTTCGTATGCGCGCAGCAGCAAGAGCGCGTCCGCGAAGTTGACCAGTGAGAACGCGGTCAGCACGCCGATGAGCAGGCGCAGCCGCGCTGGTAAGGGTGCTCGCGCTGCCGATCCGGCGACCGGTGGCGGCGAACCCGGTGCCGCCGTACGGTTTTCGCGCACCGCGGCCACCAGTACGACCGACAGCACCGCAGGGACGACGGCGATCAGCAGCAAAGGGCGGATGGCATGGCCGAACGCCTCGTAGAGCCCGAGGCCGATCGCGGGACCCAGGACCGCGCCCGCTGTATCCGACGCGCGATGGAATCCGAAGATCCGGCCCCGGTACGCGGGGTCGGCGTCCACCATCAGCAGTGCATCGCGCGGCGCACCGCGGATGCCCTTGCCGATCCGGTCCACCCCGCGGCCCGCCAGCACCAGCGGCCAACTTCCCGCGATCGCGACCAGCACCTTTCCGGCCGCCGCGAGGCCGTAGCCCACGGCGATCAACGGGCGCTTGGCATACCGATCGCCGAGCCGCCCGGCGATGATCTTGGTCAGTGCGGCAATGCCTTCGGCCACACCCTCCACCACGCCGACCACTGCCACCGGTGCGCCGAGGGTGACGGTGAGGAAGATCGGCAGGATCGGGTACAGCAGTTCGCTGGCGGTGTCCTGCAGCAGACTCACACCGGACAGCACCCGGACATTGGGTGTCAGCCACGTCGCCCGGCGGGCGGGCGGACTCGGATCGCGCCGCGGGGCCATGGTGCACGAGTCTGCCAGTGTCAGCGGACGACCGCCCGGTGATCGAGTGAGCGGCGGTTATTGCGCGGTGTCTCCCGCTCCGTTGTGCACCGGCACGGGAGGTACCGTCACCGGTTGGGTTCCCGACACCATGGGGGTGGCGGAGGCGGTGGTCTCCCGGGCGAAGAAGGCGCCGATGTCATTCATGGTGCTCATCAGCTGTGCGGGGAACACCACGGTGGTGTTCTTGTCGACGCCGATCTCGATGAGGGTTTGCAGATTGCGCAGTTGCAGGGCGAGGGGGTGGGCCATCATGATGTCGGACGCGTCGCCGAGTGCTGCCGCTGCCAGTGATTCACCTTCGGCCGCAATGATTTTGGCGCGCTTCTCGCGCTCGGCCTCGGCCTGCTTGGCCATGGCGCGCTTCATGCTGTCGGGCAGCTGGATGTCCTTGAGTTCGACCAGCGTGACCTCCACGCCCCAGGCCAGCGTGGTGAGGTCGAGGATCTCGCGGATATCGGCATTGATGCTGTCGGTATCGGAGAGCGCCTGGTCGAGGCTGTGTTTGCCGACCACCTTGCGCAGGGTGGTCTGCGCGATCTGATCGATGGCCGAGTACACATTCTCGATCGCGACCACGGATTTCTCCGCGTCCACCACCCGGAAGTAGGCGACCGCGGAGATATCGACGCTGACATTGTCGCGGGTGATGATGCCCTGCGATTGGATCGGCATGGTGACGATCCGCATGGACACCTTCATCAGGCGGTCCAGGATCGGAATGATCAGGTTCAGTCCGGGTTCCCGGACGCCGATCACCTTCCCGAGCCGGAAGTGCACGCCCCGCTGATACTGGAAAATCACTCGGATCGACATTGCTACCACGATCAGCAGCACGATCACGAGGACCACAACCACCCCGATGACGGCTTTCACGACTTCTCCTCACGAGAATCGAAGGCCGGCCGCCGCTAGAGGTGTCGTAGCTATGGGGATTTATGCACCGCGATTCGCCGGAAGCTATCCCGGCCGACTGCCTTCAGTATGCCCTCGCCGCACCCACCGTGCCGTACGGCTGGTCAGGACCGGTCGGTTCGCGGCCGGTGAGCAGGCCGTGGATCTCATCGACGAGCGCCTCGAAGCCGAGCCTGCGGCGCGGTCGGTGCGGCGGCCGCGACTCGGCGGGGCGGCCTCGACGGTTTCCCTGACAGAACCTCACGGCGACAACGGATCACGCGGCGGCGCGAGCGCGGTGCGGATATCGCCGTGGATGCGGTCGGTGATCGCCTCGAGCGGCCAGCCGGAATCGATTCGGATCTCGGCGGCGAATCCCACGGGCTGCCAGCCGTGATACCACTGCGCGAGCATGCTGGGCGGAACCTCCGCCGCCAGAGGGCGACCGGCATGGCGGAGGAGGGTTTCCTCCAGGGTGAGGTCGAAGGCGTACAGCAGGCTGTGCGCCGCGACCTCGGCCAGGCGCTCGAGCATGGCGCCGTAGCGGGTGGTGTCGAGGATGCCCTCGACGATCACCACCAGGCCGCGCGTCAGCGCGAACTGTGCGATGTGCTCGATCAATTCGACATTGAGACGCCCTTCCGCCTCGGGCTCCCAGGTCATCTGGCGGCGCACCACATCCTGGGGCACCACTACACAGGTGCTGCGCGGCATGCGGTGTTGCACGGTGGCGGCGGCGGTGGATTTTCCCGAGCCGGAGTTGCCGCGAATCACCACCAGCACACCGCAACCGGCGGCCGATGCCGTCCCGTTCAGGAGCGCACCGGCAGGATGCGGCCGTCGGCGGTGTGGACGTGGATCAGCGGATGTTCACCGGTCGGGGTGCGGACCAGTGCGAACGCCAAACCGTTGGGGGCGATGGGCGCGGTGTAACTGTCGATGGTCGAAATAACGGTGAGGGTGGTCGCATCGGCGGCCGCGGTGCCCAGGACCGCGGACCAATTGCCGTCCGCATGGGCGTGCGGGACACGCGAGCGACTCATCCGCAGCAGCGGCCGATGTTCGGCCGTCCGGGCCGGGCGCGCCCGCGAGGTGGGACGGGGAGTGCCGGCGACGAACGAGGGCGCGACCCACTCGCCGTCCTGGTTCGCGACGATGACGATGACGCGGAAGTCGCGGCTCTCCAGCAACACCGCGGCGGCGCCTTCATCGTGCTCGATCATGGCGACGGGCTGGAATTGCTGGTCCAGGGCAGCGAGGCGGGCCTGGGCCGCGGTCAGTGCGGGATGGGACGGAACAGGATTCATGGGGTAACCCCCTTCGGGCCGGGGACGCCGGAGGGCCGAACCATAAATTCTAGGCACGCTGGCGGAGTGCTGCCAGTTGTCACACGGTCTTGATCGCACCGGTTCCGATAACGTAGTCCGCACCGTGGATGGCCGCCGCGAGCGGTGAGGCGAGATAGGTGACCAGGGCGGCAATATGCCTCGGCTGCGCGAATTCGCCTGTGGTGACGCCCATCTCGCGGGGGATATCGCGCAGCAGCTGCGCCTGGGTGACGCCGCGGGCGGCGGCCCACTGCTGATCGGTGGATTCCAGGAAGGTCGCGGGCAGATCGTGGTCGCCGCCGCCTCCGAGGTTGTTGACCAGCAGGTCGATCCCGCCCAGGGCCGAGGTGGCCTGGGCGATGAACTCGGCCGACCTGCCGCGGCGTGCGGATCCGCTATCGGTGGAATGCCGAAAAGAATTGCCAGATCACCTGGGTGGCGTCGAACTGGTGACTGACCGGGCCGACGACGGCCTTCGGCAGGTACTGCGGGCCGCCCGGCCAGGTGTGGCCGCCGCCGGTGACCGAGTACAGCTCGACCTTGCTTCCCGCCGCGCACGTGGACGTTTCGACGTTCACCGAGGTGCCGTCGTCGGCCTGATGCGGGAGGGCGGTCGTGGTGACCGGGCCGCAGGACTCACGAGTGCGCCAGAAGTCCTGGGTGTCGGCCACCGAGAGCACCGCGCTCGTGCCGGGGCCTCCGTGGTGACCGGAGGTGACGCGGACCGGGCCGCCTGTATACGAGACGATGGGGTCGGCGGTGCCGTGGATCTCCAGGACCGGCAGGGGATACGCCGGGGTGCAGTCGCTTTCGTCGGCGGCCGGGAGGGGACCGGACACCGGGGCGATGGCGGCCAGCTTGCCGGCGAGGCGACAGCCCAGGTCCTCGGTGAGCATGCCGCCGTTGGAGATGCCGGTGGCATAGACCCGGGCGGCGTCGACACCGTCGTTCGCGACCAGGTGGTCGATCAGGGTAGAGACGAAAGCGATATCGTCATGGCCCGCGGCTCCGGCCTTCGTGTCCGCGCCGCGGCCGTCGTTCCAGGACCTGTCGGCTCCGGCCGGATAGACCGCGAGGAAGCCCTGCGCATCGGCGAGGGTGTCGAAATGTGTTGCGGTCACCATGGATTCGGGGGTGCCGCCACCGCCGTGGAAGATCAGGACAGCGGGCAGTGGTCCGGCAGGGGCATGGGCGGGGCGGTGGATGACGTACTGGCGGGACATTCCCTCCGATTCCACGGTCATCGTCGTATCGCCCGACGCCCGCGCGGGCGCTGGGCGGCACCCCACCGCGACCAGCGCGAGTGCGCTGCAGAACGCCGCGACGACAATCCGTTTCGACTCGCTCGTGCCCATTCACCGCACGGTACCGAGCCAACCTGTAGGTCAGCTGTAGACGGCGGCGCCGTACGCCGAGAGTGAACCGAATGCGCGCCGCGCGCGAATCATGGTCACAATGGCGGGGATCGGCGTGCAGTACGCCAGGAGGGTACGACTGATGAGTGATGTGCTTCTGACTCCGCCCGATGCGACGGAGGTGCGACTGGTGGCCCGCGGGGTGGCGACCGCCGCGCAGGGCGAGCAGGGGCTCACGCCCTTGCAGCAGTTGCTGATTCCGGCGCTGTTCCTGTCGCTGACGGGACATGCGGTGGAGTTGGCGGAGCTGGAGCCGATCAGTCCGCAGGAGTACGCGGCCGGACTGACCCGGCGCAATCGGATATTCCGGGAGCGGGTCATCCAGACCATGCTGCTGGCGGCGCTGGTGGTGCGGCCGCTGCCGGCCAGTGTCGCGGACAAGCTGCAGCAGTTCGCGGACGCGCTGGGCGTGGACGACGATATGATCTCCGTCGCCCGCAAATACGCCGAGGGCGCGGAAGATCTTGCGGCGGTGGACTTCTCCCGCAACGGCTATCTGGGCGGCATCGACACCACGCGTTTGAACGCCCTGCACACCAGTGAACTGGACAGCTCCTGGAGCGCCGTCGTGGACGATCCGGCCCTGGCCGGACGCTGGGCGCAGCTGCGTGAGCTGCCGATGGGCACCCTCGGGCGCGGAGTGGCCGACTTCTACCGCGATCGCGGCTTCGTCACCCCCGGCCTGCCCGGGTCCGCGCCGCCACTGCTGGCCCAGCACGACTGGGTGCATGTGCTCGCCGGATACGGCACCACCCTGGAGAACGAGATCGAGGTGTTCGCCTTCATGGCGCGCGCCAATGACGATCCCCGGGCCTTCAGCCTGCTAGCGATGGTGATCTCCCTGTTCGAAACCGGCTATCTGCGTTCCGGCGCAGGGCTTTTCGAAGCGGACGCGGGGCATCTGCAAGCCAACGGTATGGCGGGACGCCTCGGTGACGCCCTGCGCCGTGGCGCCCTCACCACCGGCAGCCACGACTTCCTCGACCTGGACTGGTTCACCCTCGCCGACCGCCCGATCACCCTGATACGCAAGGAAATCGGCCTGGTTCCCAAATCCGCCGCGGCCCTCGGCTCCGGCTCGGTGGGCCCCTGGCAACCCGGCGGAATCACGCCCTACCAGCTCAATTCCGCCCGCACCAGCGCCCGATCCGAAGACCGCGACTACATCCCCTGGACCCCGGACCCGGCCCGCGACTGATCACGCCCTATGCACGGGGGCCTGCTCCAGGAATTGGCCGGTCTCTCGGCGGCGCGGTGACCATGCGGACCGAGCCCGGCCATGCCACGATCTCCCCGCTGTCGAGGTCGGGCGCGCGGAGGAAGAGATCACGCGGAACCGAGTAGGTCGAGCATGCCGGAAACCGCTGCGGGCCAGGTGAATTGCTCGGCCCGGGTGCGGGCGGCCTGGCGGCGCTGCACGAGGGGGCGGGACAGGACGTCGGTGACCGCCCGGGCGAAGGCGTTCGGGTGGTCGGCGGCCACCGCGCCGCAGTCGGCGGTGACGATATCGGCGAGGGCGGAGGAGCGGCTGGCTACCACCGGGGTGCCGGCGGCGAGGGCTTCCAGGGCGGCGAGGCCGAAGGTTTCGTGGGGGCCCGGGGCCAGGGAGACATCGGCGGTGGCCAGCAGGGTGGCCAATGCGGTTCTGTCGGTGATGAATCCGGTGAAGTGGACGGCGGGCAGGCCGTCGTGCAGGGGCGGGATGGTGCGGGCGCGGCGTTCGAGGGCTTCGCGGCGCGGGCCTTCACCGGCCACGATGAGGCGGGCGTGCACACCCTCGCGGCGCAGTCGGCCGAGGGCTTCGATGCTGCGGTCGACGCGCTTCTCCACCGACAGTCGCCCGCAGTGCACCAGCAGGGCGTGATCGTCCGCGCCGAGGTCGGTACGCAGGCGGTGGTCGTGGCGGTCGGGGGTGAACATGTCCAGATCGACGCCGAGCGGTACCAGCTCCACATTCGGGACGTCGATGCGCTGGAACTCCTCACGGGCGAATTCTGTTGTGCAGACGACGATGTCGTAGTTCTGGGCGGTGCGGCGGTTGGCGGCGTCGGCGGCCCGGCGGGCGGCGGGGCCCGGCAGCACCTGTCCGAGCAGGCGGTCGAGGCGTTCGTGGGAGATCATCACCCCGGCCACATCGCGGCGGCGGGCCCAGTTGCCGAACCCGCGCAGTGTCAATCGATCCGACACCTCCAGCACATCGGGGCGCAGTCCGGCCAGCACATCGGCCACCCGCCGGGGATGAGCCGCACGGTAGCCGCCGGTCCACGGAATCGCGGGCGCGGGCACGGTGATTCGCAGTACCCCCGAGGGCAGCAACTCCTCGCCCCGGCGCGGCCCGGGAACGATCAGCACCACCTCGTGCCCGGCGGCGACATATCCCGCGCCGAGGTGATGCAGTGCGGTGCGCAGCCCCCCGGAGCGCGGACCGTAGAAGTTCGCAAGCTGCACGATGCGCACTCGCTGATCGTGCAGGGCACCGGGTTACCCGCGGGACCCGGTGCACCAACGCCGTATGAACTCCAGCGGAAGAAGCTGCCACCCGGATTCCAGCGCGCCATCGACCGTCCGCCCGACCGGTATGGGGCAACGACTCGGGGACACGGACCCGGCAACTGGTCTGACCGCTTGACCTGTGATCTTGCCGCCCTTAGCGTCGGGGGATGGCTATCAGGCGGATCGATCGGCGCACAGTTCCCGATACCGTATTCGAGCAGCTCGTGGACGAGGTGCTCGACGGGGAACTGGCTCCCGGCGCGGCGTTGCCGGCGGAACGGCAGCTGGCCGAGGCGCTGGGGGTGTCGCGGCCGACCGTGCGGGAGGCGCTGCAGCGGCTGGCGCATACCGGGTTGGTGGAGGTCCGCCAGGGTGGGTCCACGATGGTGCAGGACTTCCGCCGTCATGCCGGAATGGACATGCTGCCGCGGCTGCTGGTGCGCAAGAACGAACTCGATACCGGCGTGATTCGCTCGATTCTCGAGACGCGCCGCGTGCTGGGGCGGGAGGTGGCCGGGCTGGCCGCCGAACGCGCGGGGGCCGCCCTGGCGGGCGTACTCGCCGAGGCGACAGAAATCCTTGCCGCCGAACATGATCCGGTCGCACAGCAGCTGCACGCGCTGGCCTTCTGGGATCACCTCATCGATGCCTCGGATTCGATCGTGTACCGGCTGCTCTACAACGATCTGCGCGCGGTCTACGAGCCGGCCGTGGCCGTACTGGCCGGTGTCATGACCGCCGAGGTGAGCCGCACCGAGTACTACCGCAGGCTCGCCGATGCGGTGATCGCGGGCGATGGCGCGGGCGCTCGCCAGGCCGCCGAGGAACTGCTGTCGCTGGCCGCGGCCGAATTCGACGTCCTCATGCAGCAGATGCAGCCCGCACAAGCCTGAGCGCGGAGCAGATGCCTCTTGCCAGAAAGAGCGTCCTCGCTATAGTGGTCTGACCACTTGGCCACCTGGCCAGAAGGACGGCTTTCGACAGGCGGTTTGCGTATGGCATCCCTTCCTCGCACGCAGCGAGACCTTCGCACGCAGCGAGACTCACCTGCTGCCTCGGCGCTTGTGCCCGAGCGCGGCGTGGAACCGGCACCGGACGCTCGTGTACTGGTCGATCGGGCTCGCGCGGCGCAATCGAGTTGGGGTTCGCGCGGTGTGGCCGAGCGGGTCGCGACGCTCGAGCAGCTGCCGCAATTGCTGCTCGGCGGTATCGATTGCCTCGCCGACGCCATTGCGGCGGAGAACGGTAAGCCGCGGGCGGAGGCGCTGGCGCATGAGCTCGTGCCGGCGATCGCGCTGGCTCGCCATCATCTCGGCGCGGCCGTCGCGGCGCTGGGTCCGTCGCGGATCACCTCGCCCACAGCGCCGTATCGCTCGGCGGTGCGCATGCATCGGCCCTACGGCGTGGTGCTGGCGATCGCGCCCTGGAATCTGCCGTTCCTCATTCCGTTCAGCCAGGTGCTGCCCGCGCTGCTGGCCGGAAATGCGGTGATCCTCAAACCGTCCGAGCTCACCCCGCGCGTGGCGGCGCTGCTGGTGGAGGTGATCGCCGCCTGCGATCTCCCGGCAGATGTGCTGCAACTAGCCGTCGGTGACGGCGCGCTGGGCGCGGAACTGGTTGCCGCGCAACCGGACAGGGTGCTGTTCACCGGATCGGTGGGCACCGGCCGCACGGTGATGGCCGCCGCCGCGCGGTTCCCGATTCCGGTCGGGCTCGAGCTGGGCGGAGTGGATGCGGCGATCGTGCTCGAGGATGCCGATCTGGAGTTCACCACCTCGGCGGTGGCCTGGGGCGCGACATTCAACGGCGGGCAGGCCTGCTGTTCGATCGAACGCGTGCTGGTGCACGAGGATCTGCACGACGCATTCCTGGTGCGGCTGCGGGACAAGCTGCAGCGCATCGACATTCGGCGGGATCTGGCCCCGGCCATCGACGAGCGGCAGCGTGGGACATGGCAGCGGCACGTGGAGGCCGCACGCGCGGACGGCCTCACGGTGAGCGGGGGAGAACCGCTGCCCGATCGGCGGTACGCACCGACCGTGATCAGCGGCGACGGCATCACGAATGCGACTGTGTGGCAGGAGGAAACGTTCGGGCCGGTGGTCGCGGTGACCGGTTTCGGCGGCGATGATCAGGCCGTCGCCCTGCACAATGACACCGAGTACGGGCTGACCGCGAGCATCTTCTCCGCCGATGTGGCGCGCGCCCGCGCGCTCGCGCAGCGACTGAATGCCGGGTCGGTGGCCGTCAATGATGTTGCCGCCACCATGTATTCGACGCCGGAGCTGCCCTGGGGCGGAATCGGCCGGTCCGGTTTCGGCCGCTCGCACGGGGTCGACGCACTGCTGGATGCGGCCTGGGTGCAGGTGATCGATGCCCCGCGCGGCCCGGCATTCGGCCCCAAACGCCCGTGGTGGTATCCGTACGGACCCGAACTCGAGGACGCCATGCGCGCCCTCGGCGCCGCCGTCGCCACCGCGCGCCCGGCCACCCGCCTGCGCGGTTACGCCCGCGCCGGGCACCTGCTGCTGTCCATGCTCGGCCGGCAGCCGAAACTGTGAGGAGCTCGATGACCGCCATCGCCCAGAACACTCCGCGCCTGCGCCCGGGCGGCGACCACGTCGAATCCTGGTTCATTCGCGCGAACGATCCGCATTCGCCTCGGGCGGTGTGGATCAAGGCCACCGTTCTCACCTCCCGCGACGGCACCGCCCTCGCGCAGGCCTGGTGCAGTGTGTTCGACGGTCGGCGCACCAAGGCGTGGTGTCTCGACATTCCGCTGGACACAGCACGATTCGAGGCCAATACGCTCGGGCAGGACATCGAGGCCGGACCGCTGGCCATCACACTCACCACGCGCGGCGGTGACACGGCGGGCGCGCTGTCGGACGACACCTCGTCCATCTCCTGGGATTTCGCCTTCACCCGGGCCGAGGTGGGAGGTGCGCCGCTGTCGCTGCTGCCCGGTGACCGGCTGCTGGGCATGCGATTCCCGAGCAACAAGCTGGTGACGCCGTTCCCGGTGGCCTCGGTCGCCGGGCACCTGGAGTGGGACGGCGAACGCTGGGACCTGGGCGGCTGGCACGGGATGCAGGGCCACAACTGGGGCAGTGAGCACAGTCCCGAATATGCCTGGGGCCACTGCGTTTTCACCGATACCGGCGACGAGACGCCGTTCGCGGTGCTGGAGGCCGCGTCCGGGCGCACCCGGGTGGGCGGTCGCGTCTCACCGCTGGTGTCGATGCTGGTCATCCGGCGCGGGGAGCAGGAGTACCGCTTCGACCGGGTGCTGGATCTGTGGCGGCAGGAACCGCATCTGGACTTCCCGCACTGGACGCTGCGCATGCGCGGCCGCGACGGCAGCGCGGTACTGCGCATGAGCGCCGCGCCCGAGCAGATGGTGTGCCTGGCCTACCGCAATCCGGCGCGTGCGACCAGCTACTGCCTCAATTCCAAGACCGCGGCGGTGTCGGCGCATGTCACCCCGATCAACGGGAACGCCTTCGAACTGCGCAGCGCGCACGGCGGGGCCCTGGAATTCCTGCTGCCGCAACCGGTTCCCGCCGTCTCCCCGATCGTCTGAGCAGAGAGCGTTCGATATGCCACTGACCTTCTTCGAGACGATGAGCGGCGAGCTCTACGACGCCGGCGGGCGACCGCACCACGTCGCCATGGATCTGCGCTGCGAATCCGGGCGCGCCCGCGGGTTCGTCACCAACGGGCGCGCCCGCCTCACCGGCACCATTCGGGCCGCGCCGTGGGTGGACGGCGCGGCGGTGGTCGGGACGCTGGTGGCGCTGCCGGTCACCAAGCGGTCCATGACATACGAGGTGGATTTCCGCGACGGCGACGGGCAGGCCTGGCGGTTGACCGGGCACAAGGACGTGCGGTGGCTGCGGCGCGCGCAGGAGAGTCTGACCACCCTGTACACCACGCTGTGGTGTGCGGGGCGCGAGGTCGCGACCGGCCGAATGCAGTTCTTTGCCAATGACTATCCGAGTTTCCTGCGCTCGTTCCAGCCGTGGACCTCACTGCGCACGGATCTGGCCGACGGCAGCCGTCCCGTCGGCGCGTTCACGCCCGGGCAGCGCGAAACGCTGCGGGCGCTGGCCGGGGCGCTCATCGAACCGGGCGGGGTGGTGCCGCCGGTGGACGCGGGCACGATCGACCGAGTCCAGGAATACGTCGGCAATATGACACCGCTCATGCAGTCGGGGCTGCGCGTGGCGGTGCGCGCGCTCGACGCCCAGGCCCGGTCCCGGCACGGACACGGTCTGTCCGCGCTGCCGCAGGCGCAGCGCCGCAGTCTGATCGAGGCCGCACGGCGCAGCCCGGCCCTGCAGCATGCCGTCGCCGCCGTCGAAACACCGGTGCGCATCGCGCATTTCAGCGACCGGCGCTACCTCGATGCCGTCGGTGCGCCGCGGTATCTGGATTCCGTCGCGGAGCAGAAGCCGGGGTGGATGGCGAATGTGACCACCCCCGACGAGCTTTCGCACCAGGAACTGGTCGAATGCGATGTCGTGGTGATCGGGACCGGGGCCGGAGGCGCGGCCGCCGCCGCCCGGCTGACCGAGCAGGGGCTCGGCGTGATCATGGTCGAGGAGGGGGAGTACGCCGGGCGGGCGCAGTTCCGCGGCGAACTGCACGACCGCACTCAGAAGTATTGGCGCGACGGCGGATACAACCTGGCCGTGGGCAATTCGGTGCTGGGGGTCAGCACCGGGCGCCTGGTGGGCGGCACCACCGCCATCAATTCCGGCACCGCGTTCCGCACTCCGGACGCGGTGCTGCGGGAATGGCTGGAGCAGGGCTTTCCGGCCGAGTTCGAACCCGAGGCCTTTCGCGGGTACCTCGACGAGGTCGATGCCGAACTCGGTATCACCGCGGCCGATCCGCGCTATCTGGGCCGGGTCGCGGGCATTATCGGCACGGGTGCGGACGCGCTGGGCGCGGCGCACGGGCCGCTGCCGCGCAATGCCGTGGGCTGCGACGGGCAGGGGCAGTGCGTGTACGGCTGTCCCACCGAGGCCAAACGCAGCACGAATGTCAGCTGGGTGCCGCGGGCGCTCAAAGGTGGCGCGCAGCTGTACACCGCGCTCACCGTCACCCGGATTCTGCTGAGCGGGCGCCGGGCGGCCGGGGTGCTGGCGGAGGGGCAGGACGCGAACGGCGCACCCCGGACCCTGGAGATCCGTTCCCGGGCGGTCCTGGTCGCCACCGGCACGCTGATGACGCCACTGCTGTTGCGCCGCAACGGTATCGACCTGCCCGCGCTGGGGCGCAATCTGACGGTGCATCCGTCCCTGGGCGCGGTCGCCATGATGCCGACCGCGGGCACACCGTGGAGCGGGATTCCGCAGGGCTATCACGTGCAGGGCCTCGGTGATCCGCTGTGCACCTTCGAAGGGGTGTCCATCCCGCCGCAGTTCGCGGCCGGGGTGCTGCCCTTCCACGGCGCGCAGCTCACCGCATGGATGAACCGCTGGTCCCACACCGAACAGTTCGGGGCCATGGTGCGCGACAGCGCCAGCGGCAGTGTGCGGCACGGTCCGGGCGGGCGCACCCTCATCCGGTACACCGTGACACCGCGGGTGCAGGCCGCGCTGCGGCACGCGTGCGCGGGACTGGCACAGCTGTTCCTGCACGGCGGTGCGGAGGCGGTGGCGCTGCCGATTGCGGGCATGCCGCCCATCCGGACTCTGGAGCAGGCGCGCGCGGTCGCGGAAACCCCGCTCACACCACGGCATTTCCGCACCATGGGTCCGCATCCGCTGGGGACCGCGCGCATGGGCCGGGACGCGCGCACCGCCGTCGTCGATTTCGAGCATCGCGTGTTCGGCGCCACCGGGCTCTATATCGCGGACGGTTCGGTGGTGCCGACTTCGCTCGGCGTCAACCCGCAGGTCACCATCATGGCCATGGCGCTGCGGGCGGCCGACGCGATCGGGGCCGATCTGCGGTGAAAGACAGGACATTCCGGACTGGCGCGGTGCAGGCGATCTTGGTACACCTTGGTACACGAAAACCGGAGTGATCCGGGTCATTCGGGGAACAGGGGACACATCGTGGAAGCCAGAGCCGAACTCGAGCGGGAACTGGGTGGGCCACTGGCTGCGCTCGATCTGCTGTCGGAAGCCGAAACCGCCGATCTGCTGCAGGTTTTCCGGCAGGCGCAGCGCACCGAGACCTCCGATATGGTCGAGGCGGTCGACAAGACCGTCAGCGCACTGCCGTGGCCCCTGAGCACCGCGGCCAAGAAGATCATGTTCGGGAACAAGCTCGGATGAGCGATCTGGTCACCCGGGCGCAGCTCACGCTGCTGTCGCGGACGCTGCACGTACCCGTGGAACGGCTCGAACACCTCGAGAAGCTCGGTGCGCAGAACCTGCACGAACTGCAGGAGCGCATGGCGAAAGTGATCTTCGCCCAGCACAATGCGACATTCTCGCGACTGAGCATGCTGGTGCCGGTCATTCCGCTGAGTATTTCGCTGCCGTTGGTGCAGCGCATCGTCCCGCCGATGATCGCGGGGCGGGCGGCCGGTGCGATCGGTGTCGATCATCCGCGTAAGGCGGCCGAGGCGGTCGGCATGCTCACACCCTCGTATGCCGCCGACGGTGCGCCGTACCTGGATCCGCACACCGTGGGGCAGCTCGCGGAGGTGGCGCCGCCGGGACCGGTCGTCGCGATCGTGAACGAAATGCTGCGGCGCAAGGACTATGTGACCGCCGGGCCGTTCCTCGCCTATGCCACACCGGAATTGATTCGGGCGGTGGAGCAGGGCACCGACGACGATGAGGGATTGATCCGCTCGGCGGCGTACGCCTACTCCAGCGAGAGCATCAGCATGGTGGTGCGGCTGCTGCTCGACGGGCTCGGACAGCGGATTCCACGGCTGGTGCAGACCATGATCAACGGTTCCACCGAACTGCAACTCGCCGCGCTGTCGGTGTTCTCGCGCTGCGAACGCGATGTGATCGCGGGTATCGGCGACGTCCTGTTCGATACCGGGTCCGCCCAGGAGATCGGTGCGCTGGTGCGTGCCTTCGTCGCCGCCGGTGCGATGCCGGAGACGCTGCGGTTCATCGGCGAGTTCAGCCCGGCCGCGCTGGATCTGCTCGCGGCCAATCCCGTGATCGGTGAACCGGAGACGATCGATGCCGTGGCGGCCGTGATCGACGGCAATACCGAGCCGGTGGTGTGGCGGGGGCTGCTGGAATTGGCCGAACGCGTCGATCCGGTGATCGCGCGCCGCCTCGGCGGGAAGGTGTCGCGGTTCGACAGTACGGTGCTGGCGCAGGTGCCCGGCGTGCTGACCGCCGCGCACCTGTGGCCACCGCTGCTGCGCGTGCTGGCGGTCGCCGAGCCCGACGCACAGTCGCGGATCGGGGAGGCGTGGTCGGGGCTGCCCGATGCGGAGCGACAGGAGATGTTGCAGCGCATTGCGGATCTGGGCCTGGGCGAACAACTTTCGGCGTTGATGGCGACCTTGCAGATCACGCACTGAGGGCAACGCCGCAACACTCCCGAGCGAGCACGCGGGACGTGCTGGTACTCAGCGCAATTCCTCGACCGTGCGCGCGAACGCGGCCGCACCGTGGCCAGCGCTGACCTGCCGATTCACCAGTGCGGCAAGCGGATCGAGCAGGACCGGGTCGATGCCCGCATCCTGCGTGGCGCGCACGATGGCGTCCAGGCCCGACTTCTGGAACGCCAGATCCTGCACCTCGGTGACATAGTCGCCGGAGTCGATCGCGCGGGCGTATCCCGGCAGGCCGCGCACCATCGCGGTCAGCCAGGGGACCGCGCGCTCGGCGAATTGCGTCGCGGTGATTCCGGCGGAACCGGCCATGGCCGAGCCGTGGAAGAAGCCGCCGAACATCTGGTACATGTTGGCCAGCAGTGCGAAATCCCAGAGCGCAGCCAGACCGGGATCCGGGCCGACATAGTCTGCGGCGCCGAGCAGTTCGAGAGTGGTGCGGTGCGCGTGCAGGACCTCGGGGGAGCCGCTGTAGAGGATCGACGAGCCGGGATTGCCGATCATGGGCGGTACGGCCATGATGCCGCCGTCCAGGAATTCGATGCCGTGCGCGGCGGCCCACCCCGCCAGCTCCCGGGATTGTTCGGGGCTGGTGCTGGTCAGGTTGATCCAGTCCCGGCCCGCGAGATCGGCGGCCACCGGATCCAAGGTCTCGTGCACCGATGCGTGATCGAGCAGCACGGTGAGGAGCAGCCCTGGTCCGGCGGCCGCCGCGGCCACCGAGTCGGCCCGGATTGCCCCGGCTGCCACCAGCTCTCGGTCCTTGCCCGCGCTGCGATTCCACACCGTGGTCGGCACCCCCGCCCGCACGAATGCGGCGGCCAGCGCCCGGCCCATCGCCCCGAGCCCGAGCACAGTGACCGGGCTGTCGTGAAAGTTCGTCATAACGGAGACTCCTTCGATTCGGCGCTGCCCGCATCGGCGCGCTGGAATCGAGGCTGCCCGCCGCGACGTTGGGCAACAAGTACGCACTAATTTCTCCGACACTGACCCAAAAGTGAGTATCCAGCTAGCGAGGACGGGCAATGGGCGCAAAGAGATACGGGCCATACTTCTGCGGCATCGACGCCGCCATGGATGTTGTCGGCGGCAAATGGAAATCCCTCATCCTCTGGGAACTGCACGAACACGGCACCCGCCGCTTCGGCGAACTGCGCCGCGCCCTCCCCGGAGTCTCCGAGAAAATGCTCAACCAGCAACTACGCGAACTGACCGAAGACGGCATCGTCCACCGCGAACTCCACCCCGAAATCCCACCCCGCGTGGACTACTCGCTCACTGAAGAAGGCGCCGCTCTCAACACCGCGCTCGCCCCACTCGGCGCCTGGGGCACCCGCCGCATCAACCGCATCAACGCACCCCGAGTCCACGCAACCACCTAGCCGCGCCGGAAAGCACTCACGAGAGCCGTCCCCACGCCACCAAGATCACCAGGAACTGGTGGCGCTATCGCGCGACACCCTCCCGCCACCAGTTCCTGGTCGACGAGGTACACCCGGTGAGGACCCCCGACGACCAGTTGCTAGCAGCGAGTGCAGCTTTGCGTCAGCACCACGCATCACCGCGAGCCGACACCCGGTCGTCGAGGGGGCTCTGGTGGTGGGGTTTTGCGGCGTGTCGCCTCCCTCAGAGCCCGCTCGGCGTTCAGGGGTGGTGGGTGGCGGCGTGGTGGCCGGCGGTGCGGCCGAAGGCCAGGGCGTCGGCGATGTGGAAGCCGCCGTCTTTGGACCAGGAGTAGGTGGAGCTGAGGTTGCCGGCGGCGTAGAGGGCGGGGATTACTTCGCCGGAAGGGTCCAGGACTTGGGCGTTTTCATTGCGGCGGGGGCCGCCGTTGCTCCAGGCCAGGATCGGGGCGGAGGGGAAGGCGTAGTAGGGGGGTTCGGTGAGGGGGACGAGGGTGCGGGGGTGGCGGGAGAATTGGTCGTCGGCGCCGGCGGCGCAGGCGGCGTTGTAGCGGTCGACGGTGTGCTGCAGGGTGTTCGGGTCCATGTCGAGCAGGGCGGCGAGTTCGGGGAGGGCGTCGGCGCGGTGGATCCAGCCCTTGTCGATTTCGGCGGAGTTGTCGGGGCTCCAGTCGTAGCCTTCGATCTGCTGGGCCCAGCTGACCGCGAGGACGTCGCGGCCGGGGACGATGGGCCCTGCGCGGCGGGCGGATTCGTCGAAGAGGATGACCATCGGCTCGGTGGGGAACAGCTGATAGCTGCCGTGGATGCGGGCGTGGCCGTGGCGCAGGGCGACGGTTTCATTGCAGCAGCGGCGGCCGTCGCGGCCGAGGTAGATGTAGCCCTTGGAGTACGGGAACGCGGTGTAGAAACCGGCTTCGTAACCGGGAGCGCGTAATCCGGGCAGGGTCATCATATTCGCCATATGCCACAGGTCGGCGCCGGCCTTGAGCGCCATGCGGTGGCCGTCGCCGGTGGCGGCGGGGGATCCCCAGATCACCGGATCGGTGAGGCCGAGGTGATCGCGCACCATGGCGGGATCCGCCTCGAAACCGCCGGTGGCCAGGACGATTCCGCGGCGGGCGCGGATTCGCAGGCCGGTCTCGTCCGCGGTGGCCGCCAGCACCCCGGTGATCACACCGTCATCGACCACCAATTCCCGTGCGGGAGTCTGCAATCGCACCTCGATGCCCCGGCTGCGCACGGCCTCGGCGAGCGCGGCCCACAGCAGGCCGCCGCCCATTGTGCCGTCCACCCCGATCCAGCCGGTCATGACATCGCTGCCCTCGAGCTCGGGATATTCCGGCGGCGCCGGCACCGCCAATCCGACCGTGATGCCCAGGCTCTGCATCCATTCGGTATTGCGCGCGGTCTCCCGCGCCCATGCCTGGACCACCGGCTCCGGGATCGGCCGCCCCGCACTGAGACTGCGCAGATACGTCGCGGCCCGCTCCGGAGCGCGATTGTCGAACCACACCGCCCCCGACACCCGGGTACTGCCGCCCTCCCGCCCGGCCGCCATCTTCTCCAGCACCAGTACCTGCGCCCCGGCGTCGTGCGCGGCGATAGCGGCCGAGCATCCCGCCGCCCCGAAACCCACTACGACAACATCGGTTTCGACATCCCAACCACGGGATCCGGATTCGCTCATGACGGCACTGCCCTTCCGTTCGTCCTCCTGCGAACGGTCCCAGACCACACCCCTCGCGAAAACGCCCCTCCCACTGAGCGGGACCGCCCGCACCGCATCGCCCTGCGCTGCGCGCACAAGCCTTCGCACGAGTAAGCCGGGCGGCCACCCCTGAATCGCGCCCTACACTGCACCGGGCACCTGTGCCGACCAAGTCGTCACAGTGGGACGTTCTGCGTCACCGAGGGCGACCCCGTCACCGACACCACCGCCTTGACCGGGTTATGAGCATTCGCACAGCGAGTCGGCCGCGCCCCCACTAGATCACCTCCCTCGCAGCGGCCGACAGCTGCGCCGAGCAAATGGTCACCGTTGGCGGCCGCGCGATGAGGCGCGGCTAGATCCGGCCTCAGCGGTCAAAAATCGGGGCTGCGCGGCATATTTTGCGCTGTGGGGGAGGTTTTCGACCGCTCAGGCCGGGCGAATCAGCCCACGGCGGGCAGGGGGGTGCCGAACCAGCGGGTGAGGGCTTCGGGGAGGCCGTCGAGGGTGGGGGTGTCGGCGGCCCAGGCGACGATGCCGTCGGGGCGCACGAGCAGGGCCGAGAGTGCGCGGGGTTGCGCTGGTTTGGCGGTGACGACGGTGAGGCGGTCGGGCCAGCGGGCGGCTGTCGCGCGGAGTTCGGCGGAGTCGGTCAGATCGAGGAGGATGCCGGCGCCGGTGGCGAAGTGCTCGCTCAGGCGGGTGCCGTCGGTGAGTTCGATATCGGGGGTGGCCGCGCCGGTGAGGGGGTGCGAGCCGCCGAGATCGTAGCGGTGCAGGATGCCGGAGATCTTGGTGAAGATCGTGGTGGCGGCATCGGGGGTGGCCAGCAGTTCGGCGGCGACGGTGCGCAGGGCGCGGCTGCGCGGGTCGGTGCGCATGAGGGCGACCTGTGCGCGAGTCCAGTCCAGCACCCACGCGCCGATCGGATGGCGCTCGGTGGTGTAGGTGTCGAGCAGGTCGGCGCCGGCCCAGCCGCGCACGACGCCCGCCAGTTTCCAGCCGAGGTTGACCGCATCCCCGACGCCCAGGTTCAGACCCTGGCCGCCGAAGGGCGAATGCACATGGGCGGCATCGCCTGCCAGCAGGACGCGGCCCTTGCGATAGTTCGGGACCTGGCGCGTGTTGTCGGTGAAGCGAGTTGCCGAGAGCACCTTGGTAATACGGACATCCACGCCGGTGACGCGCCGGAAACTGCCTTCGAGTTCTTCGGCGGTGACGGGGGTGACGCGGTCGGCGGGCGGGCCGTCGAGTTCGACGGTCAGGAAGCGGCCGGGCATCGGGCCGTAGACGTAGATGCCGGTGGGGGTGGTGTGCCAGCCGGGCCGCACCTGCTCGGCGCCGGTCATCTCCACGATCGCCTGCCGTCCGGTGATCTCCGGATCGAGGCCGGGGAAGTCGAACCCGGCAAGTTTGCGGACCGTGCTGCGCCCGCCGTCGCAGCCGACCAGCCAGCCGGCGCGCACGATCCGGGCGCCGCAGTCGACGGTGACGCCGATACCGTCATCGGCGAAACCGGTCACCTCCACCCCGCGCCGCACCTCCACCCCGAGCTCCGCGGCACGGCGCGCGAGAATCGCCTCGATACCCTGCTGGGAGATGAACCAGTTCTCGGCGGCCGGACCGAGGTCGGCGAAGACCGGATCCTCGAAGTCGATAAGGCTGGTATCGAGCATGATCCCGGCGAAATGCCCGGCCGCACGCTGCGTTCCGGCCGTCGGAGCCGCCAGCCCCGCATCGCGGCGGAACGTTGCGAACTGCGCCATCGTGGCCTGCTGCTGCGCCTGCAGATCGGGCAGTAATCCGCGCCGGGCCAGCGCCTGCGCCGTGGGCACATTGATCGCGCCCGCCTTGACGGTTCGATCGGGTTCGGACAGCCGTTCCACCACAAGCACATCCACCCCGGCCAACCGCAATTCGCACGCCAGCATCAGCCCGACCGGTCCGGCTCCCACTACCACCACATCGTGTGTCTCGTTCATGAGAGCCACTGTGCCGAGCAGCGATTACCTGCCGCTTGCGCTGCCTTGCACGACACTTGCGCCCCGCCGCGCCAACCTTGCACGACTACCGCGCAGGTGTACGACGCCCGCGCCGCCGGGGCGCGGCGGGCTCAGTTTTCGGTGCCGGCCGCGCCGGGACGGGGCGTCAGTTCCAGCCGCGGGAGTCCTGTTTCAGGGCGGTATCGATGGCCAGGCCAGAGGCCACGACCATCGACAGCAGCGGCTGGGGGAGTTGGTGGTGGATCTGCACGACGTAGTTGTCGGCGGTGGTGAACATGTTCTTGAGCAGGCCCTCCCAGGTCTTGGTGATGCGGGCGACCTCCTGACCGGTGTGGTCGTGGATGGCGAAATTCCAGGCGCGCCAGTTCTCGGCGCGAATGCCGCCTATTTGCTGACCGTTCACCACAAAGGAGAAGTTGATCTTGCCGATCATGTTCTCCTGGATGATCTCACCGATCGGGGCGCCACTGCCGTGCTCGATCAGGAAGCGGGACTTGAGAATCTTGGCCGGGCGGGTGACCCGCAGCAGGGTCTGGCCGTGCCCGTCGCGGATCTCCAGCTTGTGGGTCATGAACTGGTCGTAGCTGGACATGAAGCGCACGGCCTTCTTGAGCGCGCTCTGCCCGACCTCCACCACCGCGCCGATCTGGCGGCCGTTCTGGTCGAAAACGCTGTACTCATTGGCCATTTCGATGAGCTTGACCTTCTGGTTCACCACCAGGATCGGCTCGGTGAACACGGTGCCGCCGCCGGTCTGCGCGGCGTTCACCCCGGCCTGCTGCTGCACCTGGCGCTGGATATCGGCGGGATTGTTCGCCGCACCGACCTCGAGCTCCCACGGGTGCGCATCGCTGCGCTGCTGATACTGCTGCTGACCGGACTGCTGCACGTTCTGCTGCTGGCCCTGCGCGTATTGCTGCTGCGGCTGCTGACCGTACTGCTGTTGGCCCGGTTGTTGCTGGCTGTACTGCTGCTGCCCCTGCGGCTGCTGGGGTACCTGCGGTTGCTGCGGCTTCGCCGGGTGTTGCTGCGGCTGGGTGTGATTCGTCCATTGGCTGCCGTCCCACCACCGCAGGACGGCAGAACCTGGACTCTCGGGGTACCAACCCGGGGGATGACTCATGGCCGCATCCTAACGAGCTACTGAGAGTCTGCACCTTTTGCCTTTTTCGCCGCATCTGCCCGCCTATGATGAGCGGTCGAATACGGGGAGCCCGGCCACGGGCTCCGAGGACGGGGAAAGTATGTCTGCCACAGTCGAATTCGCCTATGGCGGAACGCCACCGACCCGGGCCGGCCTATGACCGATCTGGTGACCCGCGCACAGCTGGTACTCCTGGCAAGGACCCTGCACGTCCCGGTCGAACGGCTCGCCCATCTGGAACGCCTGGGCGCGGCCCGGCTGCACGAACTGCAGCAGCGCATGTCCGGCGCGCTCTTCGACCAGCACACACCGGTTTTCGAACGCATCAGCGCGCTGGTGCCGATCATTCCGCTGAGCATTTCCATCCCCATCGTGCAGCGCATGGTGCCGCCCACCATGACCGGGCGCGCGGCGGGCGCGGTCGGCGTGCAGCATCCGGGCAAGGCGGTGGATGCGCTGCTGCGGTTGAGCATCAACTATGCCGCCGACTGCGCGCCCTATCTGGATCCGCGCACGGTCGGTCAGCTCGCCGGGGACGCCCCGACCGCACCGGTCATCGCCATCGTGAACGAACTGCTGCGCCGGCGCGACTACATCACCGCCGGGCCGTTCCTCGCCTATGCCACACCCGAATTGGTGCGCGCGGTCGAGGAGGGCGTCCCCGATGACGAGGGCCTGATCCAGTCGGCCGCCTACGCCTACTCCGGTGAGAGCATCAGCGCCATTGTGCGGCAACTGCTCTCGGGTCCGGGGCACCGGGTGCCGAAGCTGCTGGGCACCGTGCTCAATGGCGCCGAGCAGCTGCGGCTGGCGGCGCTGTCGGTCTTCGCCCGCTGCGCCCCCGATGTCGTCGAGGCGGTCGGTGACATCCTCTTCGAGGTCGCGCCGCCCTCGGCCATCGCCGATCTGCTCACCACCTTCCTGGCCGGCGGCGCCACCGACGACCTGCTGCGCTTCGCCGGTCAGCTCAGCCCGTCCGCCCTGACGCGCCTGGCCTTCAACCCCGTGATCGGCGAGAACGCCGAAGCCCTGATCGCCGCCGTCGACGGCAGCAGCGAATTGGCCCTGTGGCGCGGAGTGCTGGAACCACTGGCCCGCACCCCCGCCGAAGTACGCCGCCGCGCCGGCACCCGCCTGGCCCAGCTGGACCCCTCGACCCTGATCATGCTGCCCGCCATCGCCCAGGCCGCGCGCCTGTGGGCGCCCCTGCTGTGGGTGCTGGCCGCCACCGATGTCGACGTGCAGGCCCATATCGGCGAGCTCTGGGCCACCTCCACCCGCCTCGATCCGGAGATCCTGGAACGCCGCATCGCCGACCAGAACCTCGACTCCCTGCTGGCCACCCTCACCATGACCCTGCGCGTGCTGCGCTGACCATCAGGTGCGCGGTGCGGACCGGGTCGCGGATGGAAACCCTTGTGCGAAGGATGATTCGAATTCGTGTGGGCGGGGCTCACCTGCGCGGGCGACACCGCGGCGCGACGGGGCCCGGGGGCGGCGGGGCAGTGAGGTGGTAGGAAAGGGGACGTGTCCGAAACTGGCGAACCTCGCACGTCCCGTGCCGTCTCCGAGGTAGTGGACCTGGTCAGCACGCTGATCCGGTTCGATACCTCCAATACCGGCGAACTCGCGACCACCAAGGGTGAGCGCGAATGCGCGCAATGGGTGGCCGATCAACTGCATCAGGCCGGGTACACCACCGAGTATGTGGAGTCCGGCGCGGACGGGCGCGGCAATGTGTTCGCGCGCCTGAAGGGTGCGGACTCGAGCCGGGGTGCGCTCATGATGCACGGGCATCTGGATGTGGTGCCCGCCGAGGCCGGCGACTGGAGTGTGCACCCGTTCTCCGGCGCCGTCCAGGACGGCTACGTCTGGGGCCGCGGCGCGGTCGATATGAAGGATATGGTCGGCATGATGCTGGCCGTGGCCCGGCAGTTCAAGATCGAGGGCACGGTGCCGCCGCGCGATATCGTCTTCGCCTTCCTGGCCGATGAGGAGAACGGCGGCCGCTGGGGTTCGCAGTGGCTGGTGGACAATCGGCCCGATCTGTTCGCCGGCATCACCGAGGCGGTCGGGGAGGTCGGCGGGTTCTCGCTGACCGTGCCGCGCCCGGACGGCAGTGAGCGGCGGCTGTATCTGGTCGAGACCGCGGAGAAGGGGCTGGGCTGGATGCGGTTGCGCGCCAAGGCCCGTGCCGGGCACGGCTCGTTCCTGCACGAGGACAATGCCGTCACCATTCTGGCGCAGGCGGTGGCGCGCCTGGGCACCCACACCTTCCCGCTCGTGGTGTCCGACTCGGTGGCCGAATTCCTGGCCGCGGTCACCGAGGAGTCCGGACTGCAGTTCGAACCCGGCAGCCCGGATATCGAAGGGCAGCTGGCCAAGCTGGGCACCATCTCCCGCATTATCGGAGCCACCCTGCGCGATACCGCCAATCCGACCATGCTGCAGGCCGGATACAAGGCCAATGTGATTCCGCAGACCGCCGAGGCCGTCATCGACTGCCGCGTGGTGCCGGGCCGGCAGGCCGAATTCGAGAAGGAGGTCGACGCGCTCATCGGCCCCGATGTCGAGCGGGAGTGGATCACCAAACTCGACTCGTACGAAACGACGTTCGACGGGCACCTGGTCGATGCCATGAACGCCGCCATCCTCGCGCACGATCCGGACGGGCGCACCGTGCCCTACATGCTCTCGGGCGGCACCGATGCGAAAGCCTTCGCGCGGATAGGGATTCGCTGCTTCGGCTTCGCACCGCTGCAGCTGCCCCCGGAGCTGGACTTCACCGCCCTGTTCCACGGCGTCGACGAGCGGGTTCCGGTGGCATCGCTGGAATTCGGGGCGAGCGTGCTGGAACACTTCCTGCTGAACTGCTGAGCCGACCTGAACCGCTGAGCCGACTTTTCGAGAGGACATCGCGTGCCCGACTACTCCTATAACCCCTACGCCCCGCTGCCGCAGCTGCCCGAGTTCACCCTCACCTCGAGCGATATCACCGAAGGGCAGCCGCTGCACCTGGATCAGGTCAGCGCGCTCGCCGGCGCCGGTGGCAAGGATATTTCCCCGCAGCTGAGCTGGTCCGGATTCCCCGCGGAGACAAAGAGTTTCACCGTCACCGTCTTCGACCCGGACGCACCGACCGCCTCGGGTTTCTGGCACTGGGTGGTGGCCAATATCCCCGCCACCACCACCGGCCTCGAGACCGGCCAGGGCAGCAAGGGCGGGGCCCTGCCCGAGGGCGCGGTCGTGCTGCGCAATGACGCGGGCCTGCACGAATACACCGGCGCGTTCCCGCCCGCGCAGCACGGACCGCACCGCTACTTCGTGGTCGTGCACGCGGTCGGCGTGGACAAGCTCGAGGTCGACGAGAGCGCCTCACCCGCCTACCTGGGCTTCAACCTGTTCCTCAATGCCATCGGCCGCGCGACTCTGATCGGCACGCACGAGCAGAAGTAGAGTGTCCGGCCGTGCATCCCGGCCGAAAGCATGCCGGGATGACGGGCGTCTCGATATGACTGTGGCCCTGGACAATTGGTCCAGGGCCACAGTCATATCCGGTGCCGATCAGGCAGTGCCGATCAGGACAGGTTCACCACATTGTCCGGGGCGGGGGTGGTGTAGAGCGCGGCGATCTCGGCCGCGTACTTGCTGGTGATCGGGTTGCGCTTGAGCTTGAGGGTGGGGGTCAGCTCGTCACCGCCGGGCTCCCAGCCCCGATCGATGAGGATGAAGCGCTTGATCTGTTCCACGCGGGCGAGTTTCGTATTGGCGGCGGCCACCGCGGCCTTCACCTCGGCGATGATCTCCGGGCGTGCCGAGAGCGTCTTCAGATCGGCCTCCGGGATGCCCAGGGCCTTGGCGCGCACGGCGGCGGTATCGGGGTCGAGCACGATGAGCGCGGCGATGTACGGCTTGGCCTCACCGATCGCCACCACCTGGCCGACCAGCGAGGACGCCGAGGTCACGGTGTTCTCGATATTGGTGGGCGAGAGGTTCTTTCCCGCCTCGGTGATGATGAGTTCCTTCTTGCGATCGACGATGGTGACGTACCCGTCGCCGTCGATGGTCGCCACATCACCGGTGTGCAGCCAGCCGTCGCCGTCGATGGCCTCCTTGGTCTTCTCCGGCATCTTGCGGTACCCGTGGGTGACGATATCGCCGCGCAGCAGCAGCTCGCCGTCCTCGCCGAGGCGGATCTCGGTGCCCTGCAGCGGGATTCCGACGGTACCGGGCTTGGGCTTGTTCATCGGGGTGTAGGTGCCGACGCCGGAGGTTTCCGACATGCCCCACACCTCGGTGACCACGAACCCGAGCCCGAGCATGTACTCGAGGGTCTCCGGCGGAATGGCCGCCGCGCCCGAGGCCGCGACCTTCAGTTCACCGAAACCCAAGGCCTCCCGCAGTTTCGACAGCACCAGGGCATCGGCGAGCTTGTGCTGCACATCCAGCAGCAGCCCGCGCCCGTTGCCGGACAGATCGGCGCGCGCGGCACTGATACCGACGCCGATGGCCCAGTTCGCCAGCGCCTTCTTCACCGGGCTGGGCTCGGTGGCGAGTTTGGCGTCGATACCGGCCTTGATCTTCTGCCACACCCGCGGCACGCCGAAGAAGGCGGTAGGGCGGGCATCGGGCAGGGCGGCGGCGATTTCGCGCGGGTCCGGCACGCAGGTCATCTGCACACCGGTGAACAGATTGGCGCAGTGCCCGGAAATGCGGTCTGCCACATGGGCGGCCGGCAGATACGACACCGAGCGGTCGTCGAGGCCGACCGTCAGCGGGCCCGAGACCAGTCCCACGATCTGCGCGACCACATTGCGATGGGTCAGCTCCACACCCTTGGACGGGCCGGTGGTGCCGGAGGTGTAGATGAGCGTGGCGACATCGTCGGCCTTGACCGCCTGCCACGCGGCATCGAAGTCGAAATCGGCGGCGGGCGCGGCCTCCACCTCGGCGAGGGTGAGGGTGCCCGCGGCAGAGCCCTCGACCAGCACGATGTGCTCGAGTTCCACACCCGCACCGCGCACGGCGTCCAGGAATGCCGGTTCGGTGATCACGATCTTGTTCTCGGCATTGGTGAACAGATGCGCGATCTGCTCGGCCGAGGAGGTGTTGTAGATCGAGAACGGGGTCGCGCCCAGATGCAGGGCAGCGGTGTCGACCAGATTGAACTCGGGACGGTTGGTCAGCATGATGCCCACGGTGTCGCCCTGCGTGACCCCGATTCCGGCCAGCCCCGCCGCAATGCTGCGCACGTGCTGCCCGTATTCGCGCCAGGTGATCTCCCGGGTGCCCCCGACGGTGCGGATCGCGACCTGCTCCGGACGCAGCGTCAGCGTCTGCTGGAACGCCGCCGGAATCGTGAAGACCGTTTTGCCCGATTTGTGCGGATAGCCGATGTCTGTCGTCATAACCCTTTTCCGATTGCCTCTCGCTTCACCCGCCACCCGCATGCACCCATTCGACCTGCGAGAACCTCGACGTCCGAGAAGACACCCAACCGACCCACGCACATGGCCACACGCCCTGCTGTGGCGCGGCTCACTCAGCTTAGCCAGAAAGTCGCGCCTGTGTCGCGCGCTACATCTGCTCCGCTGTGGCCGAAGCCCGCGCACGCCGGTGCGGGCCCGACAGGCGCCGTATCGCCGTTCGGGAGCGAATCCATGCGGTCGCAGCCGCGGGATGGGTCAGCATCCATGCCATCAGCACCACGCTCTGACTGGCCACGACAACCTCCCGCCCGGCGAAGAACGGCGCCGCCAGCGCGCCGCCGACCATGGCCGTCCCCAGGATTCGCCTGCCCCAGATGGCTACTCGCCACGCCAGCCGCGAGGGCAGCCGATGACCGCCGAGCCGCCGCTTGGCCTCCAGATAGGCGAGCGCGCGCGCACTGCGCGGCACCGTGGTCAGCGGAACCGGAGTGACGGCCAGTCCTGATCGGCGCAGTGCCTGCGCCTTGCCCGGATTGTTGGTCAGCAGGCGCACCGACCCCGGGCCGAGTGCGGCGAGAAATTCAGCGGCCTGCCTGTAGCAGCGCGTATCGTCCTCGACCGCGAGAATGCGGTAGCTGGCGTAGGTGTCGACCCGTCGCAACTGGGTGATGCGCAGTCCCTTCGCCTTCGTGATCAGGCCCGCGCCACGACCCTCCTGCTCGAGATAGATCAGGACGCCGACACCCTCGGACTGAATTCGGTTCATGGCCAGCTGCAGTTCGGGACCGCAATCACAATCCTGGGACTCGAGCGCGTCGCCGTAGAGGCACCGCGAGTGGATTCGGACCAGTGGATCGGAGTGCACCTCGGGATCGCCGAACAGGAGCGCGTGCCCGGCCGCACCACGGTCATCGAATTCCACCACGCGCACCCGCAATTCCGAGCCCCTGCGGGTCAATTGGTGCTCGGTCTGCGCGGCGAGTCGATCTGGCTCATTCTGAACTGGCGCTCGGGACGGAGAGGACACGTCGGACACGACTGAGCTGCCAAGGATGGTCGGCACGGCAGAACCGTACAGCCGACAGGCCGATTATGCCTGTCAAACGAGCACTCGAATTTGCCGAAAATTCGCCGACCTGCGCATATGCGTCGAATGTCGCAATATCCGCAGTCGGTCGACCTACCATTCTGGGACGGCCGGTTGCTCAGCGAAAAGTGTTCCAGGACAGGTCATGTGGACCAATCTCAACCATGCGAGCCACTGGTGCACCCGCGACGGCCGCGAACTGCGGGTGCGGGTGACCGATATTCGCGCCGGCCAGGACTCCGGTCATGTCCTGGCCTTCGGTTCGATCTCCGACGGTTGCCTGGTCAGAATCCACTCCCGGTGCCTGTACGGCGAATCGCTGGGCTTTCAGGATTGCGACTGCAAGCCGCAGCTCGATCGCTCACTCGACCTCATTCAGGCGGAAGGATCGGGCATCCTGGTCTACCTCGAGCAGGAGGGGCGCGGACACGGCCTGCTCGCCAAGGCGCGTGGTTACGGTGAGAGCGAACGCACCGGGCTGGATACCTTCGCCAGCTTTCTGTCGCTGGGTTACTCCGCCGACGATCGCCAGTACACCCACGCGGCACAGGCTTTGGTGGATCTGGGCCTCACGGCCGTGCAGCTGCTCACCAACAATCCGCACAAGCTCAGCGCGGTCGCCAATGTGGGCATCCGTGCCACGGTGGTGCCACTGCGCACGCACCCGCGCACGGCGCGCGAGCGTGAGTATCAGGAGGCCAAGCGCATGTACGGGCACTGGATTCCCACCGACCGCGTGCCGTGGGCGGTGAACTTCTAGCCGCGCTCAGCGGTGCAGGTTGCCGGCTACGTCCCGGACGGTCGCGGCGGCGGAATCCTCGGCGTCGGCGAGCTTGTCGATGGCCTCGATCCTCGGCATGGAGGCCGGGATGCTCGAAATATCCTCTCGCGCAGAGACCGCCGCCGCGGCCCACTCCACAGTGCGCTCATCGTCGTGCCGGCGCTGCGCCGCATCGACCGGACGCACCCGCGTCACCAAGCGGTAGATCAAGGCGGAGATGAAGGCCGGTGACATTCCCGGCGCGCGGACGAGCGGCCCCGCGGAGCGCACCGACGACGGCAGCGAGCCCGAACCCGGTGCGCCGGACGGAAACTGCGCGACGATGCTTTCGCGGTCGCGAAAGTGAATGGCGCACTGCGACCCATCGATCACCACAACGGCGCCGACCTGCAGCTCGAGCAGTTCCCGGGTGGTGTCGGCACAGGTGCCGCCCGGCCGCATACCGGCCAGTTCGTCCGCGGTGCCGATGAGATAGTCGACCTTGCCCAGCAGTGCCAGCACCCGCTCCGAGAGCTGTCGCGGCGGCGAGGCATTGACCAGCAGCCACGGCGGGGACTGTGGCTGCGACGCCGCGTCGATGACTTCGGCCATGACCTCGTCCGATTGCTCGAAGGTCAGCAGGACCGCCGCCGACGCGCGCAGCGCCTGGCGAATCGGATCGTCGATATCGCGGGCGGCGAACCAGATTCGATCCTGTTTGTTGGCAATCGAGGTGTAACTGCCGTCGTGCGACATGATGACGGTGGCCACCGGAGTGCGGTATCCGGAGATCACCGGTATCAGGCTGGTATCGACATTCTCGCTGTGCAGGTAGGTGAGGATCTTCTCGCCGTTGTCGTCATTGCTGACCGCGGCGAACAGGCGCGCGTCGAGCTCGAGACGCGCCAGCGCCACCGCGCGGTTGAGTCCTTTGCCGCCGGGGTGCTCGTCGAAATCGCCGAACAGCGAGGAGCCCGGCCGGGGGAAGGTCTCGACCGTGTGAATGCGGTCCCAGGCCGCATCACCGACCACGACCACCGTCGAGCGCGCCTGCGCGCCTGCGACTTCTGCTGCCGGAACCACGGATTCGGAGATGAGCAACGTGCTGAGCGCGGTGAACGCCTCCGTCTCGGGAGCGCCCGCCCGCAGCGCCCGCGCGGTCGGTGTGGATCGCTCCGCGGGAGCGCGCACCGCTTCGTAGAGCACCTGCCAGTTCTCCGCCAGACAGCGCCGGCGCATGCCCAGGTTCGGACCATACAACCGGTCCGCGAGTGCGGAGGGAAGCACGGCCGACAACATTTCCAGGCACAGCTCGGCGTCGATGATCAGTTGATCTGTCGCAGCGAGTCTTCCGGCGAGGTAGCGGATCGCATGGGGGAGGGCTTCCACGGGCGTCGTCCCGGCCAGATGCGCGTAGCGGCGCACGATCACCAGCTTCAACAGCGGGCCGATATCGACACTGAGGTTGCGCTCCCCCCGCATGCCCGAGAGCTTGCGCAGCCGCTCGAGAATCCCGCGTACCGCATGAACATCGATGCTGTGCGGAGGACTCGGAGTCGTCATACCGCCCTCACCTCCCACTCGAATGCACCCGCACCGCAGACTGATTCGAGGCCGGGCCGGTAGGTCGCCGGGGAAGGGTCCGCGACACAATGCGGCGTTCTCGATGAATCGTTCGCAGGGCGGCAGAGTGTGCGCTGCCGCCCCAACGATACCGCCGAACATGTTTACCGACCAGGTAAAACGTCAATCCCGCTGAGACAAAGGCAAATGCCGCGAAATGTCCGGCAAATGCCATACTGGAGTTGGCGAAGTTTCGCCCCCACCAGACGGTTTCGGAGGTCCTGGTGTACGGAGTGATTTTCCTGGTCCGGCATTTCCGGCGGCGGCGCGCAGCGGCGAGCGAATCCGATACCGAGTCCGAGATCGCATTCACCGGCTAGACCGGCGACATTTCCCCCGGCGCAGCGAAACCGTCCCTCCGTCGTCGCCCGCTCCATCCACGCAGACCACACGTGGGTAGCGACATCTCCAGCCGATCACCACATTTCGATCGGCTCCTTCCGGCATCCCGGACTCCGGGCGCCCGCGACGACACCCTCACCCACAGGGAGACCGTCGTGATTTATGAGAGCAGTCGTTCGATCACCAGCAGTACCTGTCCCGAATGGGCGCGCCGGCGCGCCGATGCCGGCGAACCGGCCTGGATAGTGAGCTGGTGGCCGGAGGTGTTGTTGACCTGTGGACAGGCCAGGGATGCAATGGAACTGGCCGAGTTGTGCAGTGGGCCGGTGGAGCCGGGTGCGCGGGCGGAGGCGCTGGCCGGGGAATTGGGAACCTCGGTGAAACATGTCATGGCGGTGCTGCATCAGCGGATGATGGAGCGGGGCAGATGAGCGCAGACCTCACCGGCGAGGCCGCACAGTGATACGCGGACGGGTGGGGAGTTGCCGTATGTAGCAAGGAAATTCCCGGCATATCGGGCGATTCGGGATGTGGTGAAATACCGACCGCTCGGTAATCGATGAAGAACAAATACAGTTCGCCCAGGGAGGACCCAGCAGTGACAATCGATATCAATCAGCGGGAGATGACCAGTGACATCACCCCCGAATTCGCGCGGCGCGCACAGGGGGAGGAGGTGTGGTGTCTGAGCTGGCTACCCGAACAGCGACTGACCCGGGAACAGGCGCATGCCGGAATGGAATTGGACGAAATCCTGTCCGATCCGGACGTGGTCTTCGACGATGCCGCACACTCCGAAGCCGCCGAACGCGCCGCCCGGCTGGGCATCCTGGTCGAGCACGCGGTGGTCGTGCTGGCGCAGCGCCTGGCCGAGCGCATGCACCACCAGACCCTGCCGCCCTGCGTCACCGACGCCGCACTGCCGCCGCTGCCCGAGCCGATGCTGGCCGGCTGGTTCTCCGCGACCTACGCGCCCGCCACCACGGGCGCGCGCTCGCAGCACCTGTGGGCGTGAGCTCCCCGCACGAAGGGGCCTGACCGGAGAGTGATCAGGCCCGGGCGGTGTGCCCCGCACCGACCGCCTCGGACAGGCTGGCATAACCGTGCGCGCGCAGCTTGACGGCCAGACCGCGATGAATACGGCGGGCCCACAGCGGACCGCCGTAGATGAACCCCGTGAAGCCTTGCAGCAGTGAGGCTCCGGCGAGAACGCGCTCCCACGCCTGCTCGGCGGTCTCGATACCGCCGACCGAGATGAGCACTAGGCGATCGCCCACCCGGGCATACAGCCGCCGCAGCACCTCGAGGGACCGGTCCGCGACCGGCGGACCCGACAGCCCGCCCGCACCCAGCGCGGCGACCTGCTCGGCATCGGTGCGCAACCCGTCCCGGCGAATCGTGGTGTTGGTGGCCACGATTCCGGCCAGACCCAGCTCCACCGCGAGATCGGCCACCGCATCGATGTCCTCGTCGGACAGGTCCGGGGCGATCTTCACCAGCACCGGCACCGTCACACTGTCCAGGACCGCCTGCAGCAGCGGGCGCAGCGAATCGACCGCTTGCAGATCACGCAGGCCCGGGGTGTTCGGGGAACTGACGTTCACGACCACAAAATCGGCCAGCGGGCCCAGCAGTTTCGCGCTGATGGCGTAATCGGCGGCGGCATCGGCGGCTTCGACGATCTTGGTCTTGCCGATGTTCGCGCCGATCGGAATACCACCGGGGCGGCGCGTGGCCAGATACCGCGCGGCCGCTTCGGCGCCGTGATTGTTGAAGCCCATGCGATTGATCAGCGCCCGGTCCGCGGGCAGCCGGAACAGCCGCGGCGCCGGATTGCCCGGCTGCGCCTGCGCGGTGACCGTGCCGATCTCGGCATAGCCGAAACCGAGCGGACCCCACGTATCGGCGCCCTCGGCGTTCTTGTCGAACCCGGCCGCCATCCCCAGCGGGCTCGGGAAATCCACCCCGAACACCCGTGAGGCCAGCACCGGATCCTGCGCCACCAGCAGTTTCGAGGTCACCCAGCGGCCCGGCGCGAACCGGGTCGAGAGCTTCATCGCACCGAAGGCCAGATGGTGGATGCGTTCCGGCGGGAGCAGGAACATCACCTTCAGCAGCAGGGCATACAGGCGCTCGCCGATATTCGTGAAGGCCATGCGGGTCACATCACCGCCTCGGGTGTCGGGGATAGCAGGGAACTCTTGCGGCGGCGCAGCAGCACCCGGCGACTGCCGTCCGTGTAGGCACGCACCCGCGACAGCTCCCAGCCACCGAATTCGGCCTGAATGGCCAGGCGCATGGAGGCGGTCACGCGATTCATCTCCGGGGGGAGCCGTAGCGGCACGTATTCGTACTCGTCATCGCTGGAATGCTCCCAGCCTGCCGGTATCGGTCGCGATTGCCGCGCTGATCGTGATGCCCGAGCCATCACTGCCCTCTCTTCCGCTGGTCCGCGCCGATCCGTTGCAGACCGTCACCGGTCCCGGATCCCACGAACAGGTCACCGGTGCGGTCGTCGATGGTCACCGTGTTGGGCTGGCGCACTGTGGGATAGCGGCCCACCTCTACCGGTATACCCGTCGACAAGTCGTAGCCGACGACTTCGTTACTGCCTGTCAGCGTCACCCACACGGTCTCGGACCGCTGATCGTAGGCGAGTGCGTAGGGCGAAGAGCCTACCGGGAAACCCTGGCGCAGGACCAAAGGATCGGCCGTGTAGACCAGCAGCTGGCCGCCGGCGGTGTCGGTGACGATGCGGCGGCCGAAGTGATCGCCGATCATATCCGCGGCCCCGTCACCGGCGCGCAGGGTCAAGCCGAGGCGGTGATCGGCCAGGTTCAACTCGGCCAGGGCGGTCTGGTGGCGGTCGAGCACCACGACGGTATCGGTGCTGGTATCGATGGCATCGGCGGACACCAGACCCGAAATGGTCTCTCGCACAGCACCATCGGGGGCCAGCACGAGCACCTTGCCGTTCGCGAGCCCGGCGATCAGATCACCGTCGGCGCGCACCGCGGCCGCGTGCACATCACCATCGACCTTCACGTCGGTCAGCGCGCCGGAGGCGGCATCGACGCGAACGATCTTGCCGGGCACCGCGATCAGGAACTCGCCGGGCTTACCGCGCGAGAGCGAGGCGGCCGCGGCGGGCAGGGTCACCGTGCGCGCCGCGCCGGTGGTCTTGTCCAGCAACACCATCGCGGTGCCCGGATCGGTGATCGAGGCCAGGATGCCGGTGCCGGGATCGGCCAGCAGATCGCGAATCGCCGCGCTGGGGGTGACCTCACCGGCCGGCACCGCGGCCGCGGGCGCCACGGCGGCGGCGACCGGGTCTCGGGTCGGCTTGTCACCGTCGCCGTCCTTGGAGGAACACCCGGCCAGCACTGTCACCGCGATCGCGCCCGCGAGGACCGACCGGATCAAGCCGCGACGGCGCATTCGGCGAACTCCTTACCTGACCGAGAAAATTCATGCGTGCTCCCTAATCTGAACATGGTGCCCGACCACGCCCGGTCGGCGGGGGTCCGGCGTCCGGCGCGCCGTGACAGGGTGCACAGTTGCGGGGTCATCGAGTCACTTGACGTGACATGGGCTTTCGCGGGGTTGTCGGCGGCAGCGGTTAGCCTGGAAGGACATACGCAGGCTGTGTCAGGGAGTTGAGTTGGTAACCGACCACACCTCGGGCTTGCCCGCGCCGGGCTTCACCGTCGAGGACGTGAGCGTGGGTCACTACGCGCACGGGTTCGGCGTCACCGCGGACGGCCGGCCCTTCGCCTTCCGCACCGTGCGCGGGCTGATGACGGTCGAGATCTATCGCCCTGACCTGCAGACGGACGTGCCCGCCGCCGAAGATGTGGTCGCGATCGCCGAATCGCGGCTCACCGATATCGACCTCGAGGACGAGCGCAGCATCATCGCCCTGGTGCGCGATCTCATCCCGCACGCGGTTGCGGTATCGGCCGCCCCGGCCCGCGAAGCGATCACCGTGCGCGCCCTGCTGGCGCGCCTCGGTGCGGTCATCGACAACATCTGACCCGCCGCCCCGGGCGCGACACGCCGTCAGTGGCGGAGACCCCACGAACCCTCGTCCTGTGACGCGCCAGTCAGCAACGCGCCGAGCGCATGACAGACTGTGGGCAAATCACCGCAGTTCGAGCACCGAGGAAGTTGATGGCTTTTCGACGACCGGCCGTAGCAGTCCTGATACTCGCCCTCGGCGCCGCCACGGCGGCGTGCGGTGGTTCCGATGACGATGCCTCGGTCGCCGCGGCGCGCTCGTCGGCGTACGCCGCGCTGAGCTCCTCCTCGGT
Organism: Nocardia sp. NBC_01327; assembly: GCF_035958815.1. Taxonomy (NCBI): domain Bacteria; kingdom Bacillati; phylum Actinomycetota; class Actinomycetes; order Mycobacteriales; family Nocardiaceae; genus Nocardia; species Nocardia sp. NBC_01327. The sequence continues at coordinate 5,473,556 of NZ_CP108383.1, forward strand.
GGCCGCGTCGGCCTCGGCCGGGGCTCGCCCGGCCGTGCCGACCGCCGCGGCCCTGGACGCGCAGATCAAATCGGCGCTGGATCCGAATCTGCCCGATGCCGATCGCACCGCCCTCATCGAGGACGGGGAGTCCTTCAAGGACGCCATTCCGGATATGTACAAGGCGCTGCAGGACAATCCGCGCGCGGTGTACGGGGTCCGGGATCCGGTCTTCGACAATCACGACGGCACCCTGACCGCGACGCTGAGCCTGGACAAGGACGGCACCGGATCCAATGTGCGCACCACGGTGGTGCATTTCGTGAACAAGGACGGGCGCTGGAAGATCTCGCGCACCGATCTGTGCGGCATCCTGCGCTCGGCCGACTACCGGACCGCGGCCTGCGGCTGATGCTCGACACGAACAAGGGCACCACGCGGTCATTGCGCTGGGGGCGTGTCGTGCACCGCAATCGGTACCTGATCTTCGGGCTTTTCGGGCTGGTGGTGCTGGCGTCCGGGTTCTACGGGCGCGATCTGGGCAAACACCTCACCCAGGAGGGCTGGTTCGACGAGAGCAGCCAATCGGTGGCCGCCTCCGAGCTCGCCGATTCCACCTTCGGGCGCGATACCGACAGCGATCTGATCGTGCTCTACACCGCACCGCCCGGCGGCACCGTCGATGACGAACCGGTGCGCACCGCGGTCACCGCCGAGCTGAATCGGTTGCGCAGCAGCCACTCCGGGCAGATCCTCAAGATCGACTCGTACTGGGACGGCGCGCTCATGGGCCAGTTCGCCGACGCCTCCCGCACCCACGCCTTCGCCAGTATCGGACTGCGCGGCGACGGCGGCACCGACACGGTCAACAACTACATGGACATCAAGAACGAATTCCGTTCCGGCGCAGCAGGTTCCGGACCCGGCGGGACGACCGTGCAATTGGCGGGCATGCAGCCGGTGGTGGAGGGCATCAATACCGGGATGCAGAACGATATCCACCGCGCGGAGATCATCGCCCTGCCGCTGGTGGCGATCCTGCTGTACTTCGTCTTCGGCGGGGTGATCGGCGCGCTGCTGCCGGTGCTCATCGGCGGGATGACGATTCTGGGCACCCAGGGCATCATGCGGATGCTGACCGATCATCTGCAGGTCAACGTCTTCGCCTCGGCCGTGGTCACCCTGGTGAGTCTGGGGCTGGCCATCGACTACGGGTTGTTCGCGGTGACCCGGTTCCGGGAGGAACTGGCCGCCGGGCGCACCGTGGAGGAGGCCACCGCCCGCACCGTGGCCACCGCCGGGCGCACGGTGCTGTTCTCCTCGGCGATCATCGCGGTGAGCCTGGGGGCGCTGTTCATCTACCCGAACGGGGTGCTGCGCTCGGTGCCGCTGGGCGGTATCAGTTCGGTGCTGCTGGCGGCGGTGCTGTCGGTGACGGCGTTGCCGGCGACATTGAGCATCGTGGGGCGGCGCATCGATCTGTGGGGCTGGCACCGGCTGGCGAGCATTCGCACCGCCGAGCAGATCGACGCCGGATTCTTCTCGCGGCTGGCGGTATTCGCCATGGCCAAGCCGTGGCGGGTGATCGTGCCGGTGGTGCTGGTGCTGCTGGCGTTGATCCTGCCGTTCCGCCACATCGCCTTCGGCGGGCTCAGTGAGCGCTATCTGGCCTCGGACAATGCGGCGCGGGTGGCGCAGCAGGACTTCGACCGGACGTTCCCGCAGTTCCGCACCGATCCGCTCAAACTCGTGGTGGTGGGGGCGAATCCGCAGCAGCTCAGCGATATTCGCTATGAGGCCGATCAGGTCAGTGGCCCGCTCATGACAGGGCCGTTCGATCCGGTCGCGCCGACCAAGGACGCGATCACGGTGCTCGGCAGCGGGCTGGTGGACAAGCAGGACGCCGATACGATGATGTCGGCGCTGCGCGCCATACCGCAGCCGCCGGGGGTGAAAATCATGGTGGGCGGGGTGCCCGCGCTCGAGCGCGACAGCATTCTCGGGCTCATCCACGGGCTGCCGCTGCTGGCGCTGATCCTGGTTCTCGCGGCAATCGCGTTGATGTACGCGGCATTCCGGTCCTTGATCCTGGCGGTGAAGGCGGTCGTCATGAGCGCGCTGTCGCTGGGGGCGACGCTGGGGGTGCTCACCTGGATCTTCGTGGAGGGTCACGGGTCGGGGCTGTTCGACTTCACGCCCGGTCCGCTCATGTTCGCGGTGCTGGTGCTGATCGTGACGGTGCTGTTCGGGCTCTCCACCGACTACGAGGTGTTCCTGCAATCGCGGATGGCCGAGGCGCGCGCCGAAGGCAAATCCGCACAGGAGGCCATCCGGTACGGAATTGCGCACACGGGCGGCGTAATCACCTCTGCCGCCGCTATTCTCATCGTGGTGACAGGCGCCTTCGGGTTCTCCGATCTGGTGCTGATGAAGTACATCGCCTACGGCATGATCGCGGCACTCCTGTTGGACGCCACGGTGATCCGCATGCTGCTCACTCCGGCTGTTCTGAAATTGGTGTGGCGATGACTGTTCTCAAAGGCGCGAACCTTCTGCTGATGTTCGTGCTGGAGCTGTGTGTGCTCGGCTCGGCGGGCTGGTGGGGATTCGGGCTGGACGCCCCGATCCTGGTGCGGATCGTGGCGGGCATCGCCGCGATCGCGGTGTTCGTGGCGGTGTGGGCGATCTTCGGGGCCGCTCACGATGCGCGGATCCCGGTGCGCGGGTGGAAACGGGCGGTGCTGGAGATCGTGTGGTTCGGCGGCGCGGGCGTGCTGCTGGGATTCGCGTGGACCCCGATCGCCGGACTGGTGCTGTTCCTGCTGTGGCTGGGTAATGCGGGCCTGCGCCTACTGTGGGGCCAGGTGTACGCCGCCGGCGCCGAAGCCGAGTTGCTGGGTCAGACCGAGGCCTGACCGGCCGGGCGGGCGGCGATGGTCAGCTGTTGCGGCCGCGGACCGGCAGTACCAATTGCGCACCGGTGTCCGGGTGGTCGAAGACGTCGACCGGGTGCTGGTAGACGCGGGTGAGTAGTGCGGTGGTGAGGACCTTGCGGGGTGGGCCGTCGGCGGCGATGCGGCCGGCTTCCAGGACTGCGACGCGGTCGGCGTAGGCGGCGGCGACGCCGAGGTCGTGCAGGACGACCACGACGGCGGCGCCGGCGGTGGCGCGTTCGCGGGCCAGGTGCAGGACCTGCTCCTGGTGGCCGAGGTCGAGGGCGGCGGTGGGTTCGTCCAGCAGCAGGGTCGCGGTGTCCTGGGCGAGCACACGCGCCAGGGCCACGCGGGCTCGTTCACCACCGGACAAGGCCGGGAAGGTGCGTCCGGCAAGGTGTTCCACGTCGGTGGCGGCGAGGGCTTCGGCGATGCGCTGTTCGTCGGCGTCCTGGCGTTCGGTGCGCGCCCAGGGGGCGCGGCCCATGGCGACGACTTCGCGGGCGGTGAAGGGGAAGCCGACGGTGTGGTTCTGGGGCAGGACGGCGCGGCGGCGGGCCATCTCGACCGGGGCCCAGGCGGTGAGGGGTTTGCCGTCGAGTTCGACGGTGCCCTCGGTGGGGTGCAGTTCCCCGGCCAGGGCGTCGAGGAGAGTGGATTTGCCGGCGCCGTTGGGGCCGACGAGGGCGACGATCTGCCCGGCGATCACCTCGAAGTCGACACCGTCCAGGACGCGGCGGCCGCCACCGCGTTCCAGGGCCACGCCGCGGGCGCGCAGGGTGACGGTGCCAGGTTGCGGGGTGGTCGGCAGAGCGTGGTGGCGGGTGAAAGCGCCGGAGAGACTTCGCAGTACGGTGCTCACGCCCAGCCTCCCGAACGGGCGCGGGTGCGCCGCAGCAACCAGAAGAAGAACGGGCCGCCCACCAGCGAGGTGAGCATGCCCAGGGGCAGATCGGCATTGTGGACCAGTGAGCGTGCCCCGATATCGGCGGCGACCAGGGTCACCGCGCCCAGGATCGCCGAGAGCGGGATGAGCACCCGGTGCCCCGGCCCGACGAGCATGCGCACCAGATGCGGCACGATCAATCCGACGAACAGGATGATGCCGGTGAACGCCACACCCGCGGTGGCCAGCACGGCGACCACGACAATCACATTGCGCCGCAACCGTTCCACATCCACACCCAGATGCCGGGCCGCCGATTCCCCCAGTGCCAGCAGATCCAGTCGCGGCGCCATGAATATCGCCGCCGCCACACCCACCAGGGTCAGCGGAGCCACCACGCCCACGGCCTGCCAGGTCGCCCCGTTGAGGCTGCCCATCTGCCAGAACACCAGCTGATCACGCGCCGCCGGGGAGGCACTGAACAGCAGGAACGAAATCAGCCCGCCCGCAAAGGCATTGATGGCCACACCGGTCAGCACCAGCGTCACCACCTCGGTGCGACCGTTGGACCGCGAGAGCACATACACCAGCAGCGTCGTCAACAATCCGGCCGCGAACGCTCCCGCCGCCACCGACCACGACGCCACGAACGCCCCGCCGACCACGATCACCGCCCCCGCACCGACCGCCGCCCCCGCCGACACCCCGATCACTCCGGGCTCGGCCAGCGGATTGGCGAACACTCCCTGCAACAGCGCTCCCGCCGTCGCCAGCGCCGCCCCCACCAGCATGGCCAGCACCACCCGCGGAAACCGCACCTCCCACAACGTCACATCCCCCGCAGGATGCTTGGGCATCGGCCCCCAGTCGAGCCCGATCCGATGAAAGAAGCTCCCCGCCACCTCCAGCGGCGTCGTCGGCACCTGCCCCACCGCCGCCGAAATCAACGCCAGCACGATCAGCAACACCATCGCCCCGGCAAAGATCAGCACCGTCCGAGACCGCTTCTCGCCACCGCTACCTGCGGCCGCCTGCGCATCGCCACTGCTATCGGTGCGAGCGCGCTCCGACGAGGCAGAAACCGGATCGGCTGCGTCCGCACCAACCTCCGCACCAACCTCCGCGACAGCACCGACTATCGAGATACCCGAATCGCCATCTGGCCGAGGCTGCGAGAACCGCTGTGCGGGAGCAGACTCCGACGCCGAGGCGGACTCACCGTTATCGCCGATTCCATCGCGCTTCGAAGAACTCGTGGCTGGAGCGGCGGTAGCCGAGGCATGCGGTGCGAACGCCGCCGAGTCGGCGCCGCCGGGGCGCGTGGCGGCCGACTTCGAGACCGAGTGCGCAGGAGCAGAATTCGATGTCGAGACGCCCTCGCCGTTCGACGGGGATGCGGCGTCATCGGCGCGCTTGCCGGACGTCGCGGATGCGGATGTCGCTTCGACTGCGTCCGAGGTCGGCGCGGAGTCGAGGCGGGGAGGAGTCGACTGCTCGCCCGCCGCGGGGGAGGCGGGATGAGGCACGGTCGGATCCTGCGCGTCGGGGGTGGGGCGGTGGGTCATGCGATCTTGTCGCCGTAGACGGCCTTGGCGAGGGCGGCGATCACGCGGCCGGTGTTGGGGCCGAAGCTGAGCAGGACGGCGTCGGACATGTCGACGACGCGTTTATTGCGGCCGGCGGGGGTTTGGGCGATGCCGGGGATTTTGGCCAGGCCGTCGACGCCGCCGACGGAGGCCAGGCCGTCGGACATGACGAGGATGACGTCGGGGGCCGCCGCGATGAGGGCCTCGCTGGTGATGGGGACGAACGGTTCCTTGACGCCGGAGGCGGTGCCGGCGTCGGTGCCGCCGATCGCGGCGACCAGGGAATCGGCGCCGGAGCCGGGGCCGGCGATCATGGTGATGGCGGTGCTGCGCAGGTACAGGAACGCCATGCGCAGCTTCGGATCCTGCTGCGGGACCGTGGCGATGGCCGCGGCGATCTCGTCGTGGGTGCGCTGGCCGAGCTTCTTACCCGCATCCGGGACGCCCAGGGCGTTGGCGACCGCTTCGATCTGCGGGACGACCGCGTCCATGGTGCGCTGGGGGTCGAAGTAGACGACCGTGATGCCCAGCGCTTTGAGCTGATCACGCATGACCGGCGTGGCACTGGTGGTGTCGGTGAGGAATACCGAAGGGCGCAGTGCCGCAATGCCTTCCACATTCAGGCTGCCCGATCCGCTGGCGACCAGCGGCACATCCTTCACGGCGGGGAACGCAGCGGAGGTGGAGCGGCCCACCACTTTCGGCCCCAGTCCCAGCCCGTACACGATCTGGGTGAGGGTGCCGGAGCGATCGGCGGCGATGATGCGGCTGGTATCGGTGACGGTCACGTCACTGCCGTCGAAGGAGTGCACCGTCACCGGGAGTACCGGTGTGGGTTCGGGCCCGATCGGCACCGGATTGGTATCGGCGATGGCGGCGGTGGCGGGCCCGCGCTGGCCCGCCGCCGTCGACCCGCTGCTGCTGGTGCAGGCGGTGGCGCCGAGGAGCACGGTCGCCCCGAGCAGCACCAGCAGTGTGCGCAGGACGACGCCGGATCGGGCACTCACGGAACACCTCATGCAGGTAAGGCTAGCCAGGGCTCATTCGGTCCGTGCACTGACGTCGCCGAGTGCGGCGGTGATGGCCCGGGGCAGCTCCAGGGTTTCCGCGGCCAGCACCCCGGTGAGCTGGCCGATATCGCGGGCGCCGACCACCATGCTCGCCACGCCCGGCTGATCGCGAATCCAGGCCAGCGCCACCGCCAGCGGTGAGGTGCCCAGGCCGTCGGCCGCGGTCACCACCGCATCGACCACCCGCACCGCGCGGTCGTCGAGTCCGGCATTGATCTCCGCGGCGGTCGCCTCGTCGGCGCCGCGCGAATCGGCGGGCACCCCGTCGCGGTACTTGCCGGTGAGGATGCCGCCGGCCAGCGGTGCGGTGGCGATGATGCCGAGCCCGTGATGCTGTGCGGCAGGCACGAATTCGTGTTCCACCCCGCGCGCCAGCAGCGAGTAGGGGGTTTGCGCGGCAGTCAGCGGCGCGGCCGCGGCGAGGGTCGCCAGCTGCCAGCCGTCGTAGCCGCGCACTCCGGCGTAGCGCACGCGCCCGGTGCGCACCGCGTATTCGAGTGTGCCCGCGACCTCTTCGAGCGGGGTGTGCGGATCCCAGGCCGCGACGGTCCACAGATCCAGGTGATCGGCGCCCAGCAGTGCCAGGGTCTGATCGAGCTGGCGCATCATGGTGCGCCGGGAGGCATCCACGCTCCAGCGCACCGGGGCGGGCCCGGCGGCCGGGTCCGAGCGCACCGGCCGCTGTCCCGAGCACACACTCAGCACCAGATCATCGCGCCCGATCTCGCGCACCAGCGGTCCGAGGATGCGTTGTGCCGCACCGTCGCAATAGGCGGGTGAGGTGTCCACGAGAGTGCCGCCCGCTTCGGCGAAGGCCACCAATTGCGCGGCCGCGTCGTCGGTATCGGTCTCTCTGCCCCAGGTGTGGGTGGCCAGGCCGAGGCGGGAGACTCGAAGTCCGCTGCGCCCCACCGTCCGCTGTTCCATCACCGCGCTTGCACTTTCGTCACACGCGTCAGCCTAAGGGCACAGGTCCCCGCAACCCCGCTATGCCTCGCGCGGCACGTCGGGCGATCGCGGTGAGCGCGGCCCGGCCTGTAGGGTCGCGGCGAGTTTGCGTACGGGTGCGCCAATTGCGTACCGGCAGCCGACGATTCGGAACTGGAGTGTGAGTGGGCGAGTCGATGACGTGGGTGCAGGCCCTGATTCTGGGTCTGGTGCAGGGCCTGACGGAGTTTCTGCCGATTTCGTCCTCGGCGCACATGCGCATCGTGTCGGCGGTGTTCTTCGGCGATGATGCGGGCGCGTCGTTCACCGCGGTCACGCAGCTGGGCACCGAGGCGGCGGTGCTGGTGTATTTCGCCAAGGACATCTGGCGAATCCTGGTGGCGTGGTGCACGACCGTGTGGTGGCGGCTGACCGCCTACAACCCCCCGCAGCTGCCGTTGCACGAGCAGCCGACCACCCATCTGCCGGTCTACACCGAGGACGGTTCGATCGAATTCATCCTCGATGAGGACGAACAGCGCGAGCTCGACTACCGGGTGGGCTGGTATGTGATCATTGCCACCGTCCCGATCGGCGTGCTGGGTTTTCTGCTCAAGGACCAGATCCGTACCGGCGCACGCAATTTGTGGCTGATCTCCACCATGCTGATCGTGTTCGCGCTGGTGATCGCGGTGGCGGAGTACTACGGCAGCAAGCGCCGCCCGATCGAGGAGCTGACCACCCGCGACGGACTGATCATGGGTTTCGCGCAGTGCCTGGCGCTCATCCCGGGCGTGTCGCGTTCGGGCGCGACGTCCTCGGCGGGATTGTTCCTGGGCCTGACTCGCGGCGCGGCCGTGCGGTTCTCGTTCCTGCTGGCGATTCCGGCGGTGGTGGCCTCGGGCCTGTTCAGCCTGCCGGATGCGTTCGAACCCGCCGGTGAGGGCCTCAACGCCTCGGGCACCCAGATTCTGGTGGCGACGATCGTCTCGTTCGTGGTCGGTTATGCCTCGGTGGCGTGGTTGTTGCGCTTCGTCACCAAGCACTCGCTGGACTGGTTCGTGGGCTACCGCATCGTGCTGGGGCTGACGGTCATGGTGCTGCTGATGACCGGCGTCGTGTCCGCGACCTAGCAAGTAGGCTGTCCCGGTGACGGTGATCCTGTTGCGGCACGGCGTCTCCACGTCGAACACTGCCCGCACCCTGGCCGGCCGCAGCGCGGGCGTCGATCTGACCGACCGTGGTCGCGAGCAGGCCCAGACGGTCGCGGGGCGGCTCGCGGCCCTGCCGATCGAGCACATCGTGACCTCGCCGCTGCTGCGCTGTCAGCGCACCGTCGCCCCGCTGGCGGACAAGCTCGGCATCGAAGCCGAACCCGATGAGCGGCTGCTCGAGGTCGATTACGGCGACTGGACCGGACGGGCGCTGAGCGAGCTGGTCAGCGAGCCGCTGTGGAAGATCGTGCAGCAGCACGCGTCGGCGGCGGTGTTCCCCTCCGGAGAAGGTTTGGCGCAGGTGCAGTTCCGTGCCGTGTCCGCTGTGCGCGAACACGACCGCCTGTTGGCAGAGAAACACGGTACTGATGTGTTGTGGGTGGCGTGCACCCACGGAGATGTCATCAAGTCGTTGCTGGCGGATGCGTTCGGCATCCACCTGGACGGTTTCCAGCGGATCGTGGTCGAGCCGGCCTCGATCAGCGTGGTCCGCTACAGTCCGACCGCTCCGTACGTGTGGCGGTTGAACGACACCGGCACGGATCTGTCGACACTGGCGGCGATTTCGCCGCACACCGGTGGTGAATCGAGATCCGGACCGGTACCCGGCGGCGAAACGGGCACTACGGGTAGTGGCGATAATGGGGTTACGGAGCGCCCCGAGTCTTAGTGGTGAGTGAGCTTTCAGGAGGTGCCATGGGCCGAGCAATCCATATTTTCCGCACCCCCGATCGTTTCATCGCCGGCACTGTCGGCGAGCCCGGCGACCGCGCTTTCTACCTGCAGGCCGTGCAGGATCCGCGCGTGGTGAGCGTGTTGCTGGAAAAGCAGCAGGTGAAGGTGCTGGCCGATCGGATGGGTCTGCTGCTGGACGAGGTGGCACGCCGCTTCGGCACCCCGGTGCCGCCGCAGGCGGCCGCTGTCAGTGATATCGCACCGCTGGTCACCCCCATCGAATCCGAATTCCGGGTCGGCACCATGGGTTTGGGCTGGGACGCGGATGCGGGCGCGGTGGTGGTGGAGCTGCTGGCCATCACCGAAACCGAGGTCGACGAATCGGTGGTGCTCGATGACACCGAGGAGGGCCCCGACGCGGTGCGGGTATTCCTGACCCCGATCCAGGCGCGCGAATTCGCGTTGCGTTCCACGCGGGTGATCGAGGCGGGCCGGCCACCGTGTCCGCTGTGCGGGGAGCCGCTCTCGCCCGTCGGGCATATGTGTGTACGCACCAACGGGTACAAGCGTGGCGATATCTTCGGCGCCAGCACCGAGCTAGAGGACTGAATCTTGACCGACCACCCGCTGCGCACCGCCGATCTGACGGTGATCGGGCAGGTCACCACCGCCAGCAATGTGACGCTGGTGTGCGAGACCGACCCGGCCGCCTCCGGCGACGGCGCCGTGCGCGTGGTGTACAAACCGGTGCGCGGGGAACGGCCGCTGTGGGATTTCCCCGACGGCACCCTCGCCCAGCGCGAGGTCGCCTCGTATCTGGTCTCGGAAGCGTTGGGCTGGGGCGTGATTCCCGAGACCGTGCTGCGGGACGGCCCGTACGGGCCGGGCATGGTGCAGCGCTGGATCGACAGCATCGAGGACGGCCCGGACCTGGTGGATCTGGTCGCGGCCGGCGAGATCCCCGCCGGATACCGGGAGGTGCTGCGCGCCCTGGATCCCGCGGGGCATCCGGTGTCGCTGGTGCATGCCGATGATCCGCGACTGCTGCGCATGGCGGTGCTGGACGTGCTGATCAACAATGCCGACCGCAAGGGCGGTCATGTGCTGTCCGGGGACGACGGGCGGGTGTACGGGGTCGATCACGGCATCTGCCTCAATACCGAGCCGAAGCTGCGCACGGTGCTGTGGGGATGGGCGGGGGAGACTCTGGCCGACGAATTGCTCACCGACATCACGGTTTTGGTGAAGGCGATCCCCGGGGAGCTGGGCGGTCGGCTCGCGGAGTTGATCACCGACGCGGAAGTGGAGGCGCTCGCCGCGCGCGGGCAGGGTCTGCTCGAGCATCCGGTGCTGCCGCTACCGACCGGGCAACGCCCGATCCCCTGGCCCGCATTCTGATCCGGGTGCGCGAAATCCGGGTGCGCTGATCCGAAAACGTTGCTTGCATCATGATTTCAACCATTGACGTGCGCTATCGCCGCATTAAGGTGCAGGTCGGCCCTATCGCCCGACGGTGGTGCGCGGTACCGGTGACCGGGGGCGGACGTCCCCGGCGCCGATCACACCGTTAACCTCGATTCATGCAGTCCTGGTCCGATACCGCAGTCCCGACCGTCCCCGGATCCGGACCCGCGTTACGTTTGTTCGACACCGCCGACCGGCAGGTGCGCCCGGTGACCCCGGGTAAGACCGCCACCATGTACGTCTGCGGCATCACCCCCTACGACGCCACCCACCTCGGGCACGCCGCCACCTACCTGACCTTCGATCTGGTCAACCGGCTGTGGCGCGATGCCGGTCACGAGGTGCACTACGTGCAGAACGTCACCGATGTCGACGATCCGCTGTTCGAGCGCGCCGACCGCGACGGCATCGACTGGCGTGATCTGGGCACCCGGGAGATCAACCTGTTCCGCGAGGATATGCAGGCGCTGCGCGTGGTGCCGCCCGCACAGTACGTCGGCGCGATCGAATCGGTGCAGGAGGTGGTCGAACTGGTCGACAAGCTCCTGGCGTCGGGGGCCGCGTATGTGGTCGATGACGCGCAGTATCCGGATATCTACTTCCGTCACGACGCCACCGAGCAGTTCGGCTACGAGTCCGGCTACGACCGGGCGACGATGGACCGGCTCTTCGCCGAACGCGGCGGTGATCCGCAGCGCGCGGGCAAACGCGATCCCATCGACGCGCTGCTGTGGCGGGCCGAGCGCCCGGGCGAGCCGTCCTGGCCGGCGCCCTTCGGTGCGGGCCGTCCCGGCTGGCATATCGAGTGTGCGGCGATCGCCTTGAATCGCATCGGCACCGAATTCGATATCCAGGGCGGGGGCAGCGATCTGATCTACCCGCACCACGAGTACTCCTCCGCCCATGCCGAAGCGCTCGTGAAGGGCCGCCGCTTCGCCCGCCACTACGTGCACGCCGGTCTGATCGGCCTGAACGGCGAGAAAATGTCCAAGTCCCGCGGCAATCTGGTGTTCGTCTCCACGCTGCGCCGCTCGGGCACCGACCCGGCCGCCATCCGCCTGGGCCTGTTCTCCGGCCACTACCGCCACGACCGCGAATGGTCCGATGCGGTGCTGTCCGATGCCCTCTCGCGCCTCGACCGCTGGCGCTCGGCCACCGCCCTGCCCTCGGGCCCGGCCGCCGAGGACACCGTCGCCCGCCTGCGCCAGCACCTGGCCGATGACCTCGACACGCCCAAAGCGATTGCCGCCGTGGACAGCTGGGCCCAGCAGGCCCTGGAATACGGCGGCCCGGACACCTCCGCCCCCGCCCTGATCCGCGACGCGGTCGACGCCCTGCTGGGCATCACCCTGTAGCCGAGATCCCCCGGGATCCGCTCGGGCACAGCCCCTCTCCATCCCCCCGGGATCCACTCGGACACCGCTCCTCTCCTCGAGGGCCCCGCGACGCCGACTCCGGCAGAGCAGGGCCTTCGAGCTCGCGTCCACCAGTGGCCCTTGCGCGGCATGCACGGAGCCTGGTGCTGCGGGCCGGTCGCAGTCCCTGCGGGGACGGACCGCGGTGCTCGGCAACTGCGTATCGCCGCCTCCGGCCTGAGCGGTCAGGAATCGGCGCACGACAGCAAATTTTGCCGCCGCACGCGGTTTTGTGACCGCTCAGGCCGAGCCGCGCCGCCTGACCACCTTCTCGCGCAGCAGCTGACCACTGTTCGACGATCCTGCGGTGGGAGGCAAGGCAATTGCTGGTCGCGGGGCTGGGGCGGGGCAGGTGTCTGCGCCCTCTCCCGCTGACGGCGTGTTGGCGATACGGTGAGGCTTTGGTTCTCTCATCCTCAATGAGGAGGTTCGACGGTGACTGCGGTACCCGGGTTCGATAAATTCCGTGCTGTGCGCAAGCAGCTGCGTGCGGGCGGTGATCTGCTGGGGGCGGTGCGCCGGGATCCGCGGATCGTGCGTGACCTGGTCGCCGGGTTCACCGGGCGGCCCGCCGAGGAGGTGCCGGTCGATCTCGGGGAGCATGTTCCGCCCGCCGGGCTGAGCGAGTTCACCCGCAGCGCGCACGCTCAGCAGGGTGTGGACAGCGATGCGGCGGCGACGCTGGCGTATCTGCTGGATTTGCAGCATATTCCGCAGTGGATCACCTTCCATGCGGGCTGGCGGGGCGAGGCTCCGGGGCAGGCCGAGGCGGGGCAGCAGTTCGCTCAGGTCGCGAAATTCATGGGCATTCCGGCCGATCTGCGGTGGACGGTCGTGCAGGCCGGTGAGGACGGGTTGCAGTTGCGGGGTACCGGGCCGCAGGGGTTGCTCCTGGGGTTGTGGGTCACGGTGGCGGCGCGCGGGTCCGGGGCGATCGTGTACCTGGATGCGGGGTTGGCCGGGCAGCCGATCGACGGCCCGCTCGGGGCGACGGTGGCGCGCAGTCTCGGTGATTCGCTGCGTGATTCGCTCGCCGCGCTGCCCGCGCATATCGCCGATTCCCCCGCCACCTCGCGGCCGTCGCGGAAGGCGGTGCGGCACAAGGCTTCCGGTGCGGTGCTCGCGCCGACCACCCCGGTGCTGGTGGGTGTGGGCCAGGTGGTGAACCGGGTGCCGGACGCGGGGTATGTGGACCCGTCGGCGCTGGCGGTGCGCGCACTGCGCCAGGCCGCGATCGATACCGGCGCCGGCAACGGTCTGCTGGCCCGCGCGGACGCGGTGTTCACCGTGGCCCCGACCTCGTGGCAGTACCGGGATCTGGGTGCGCTGGTCGCCGCGGCTGTCGGTGCGGGACAGGTCGAGACGGTGCAGTCGAGTCCGTTCGGTGGTGACGGCGGGCAGCTGGTGATCAACGAGGCGGCGTCCGCGATCGCCGCCGGTGACTACGACATCGTGCTGGTGACCGGCGCCGAAGCCGGTGCCACGCAGGCCGCGGCCCAGCGGGCGGGTATCGAATTGGATTGGCCGGTCCAGGATTCGGCGGTGCATCCCACACGCACCGTCGGTATCGACAAGCCCGCCAACAATGCCGCCGAGACCGCGGCGGGGCTGCTGGCCCCGATCAATATGTACGCCCTGCTGGAGTCGGCGAACCGGCATCGCCTGGGCCGCACCCCGGCCGAGCACGCGCAGGCGGTCGCGGAGCTGTGGTCGCGCCTGTCGGCGGTGGCGGCGGCGAATCCGAACGCCTGGCAGCCGCACGAGGCCGGTCCCGCCGAGATCGGCACCGTGTCCGAGTCCAATCGCATGATCTCCGCGCCCTATACGAAACTCGAATGCGCGAATCTGACTGTCGATATGGCCAGCGGCATCATCATGTGCAGTGCCGCTGCCGCCGAAGCGGCCGGGATTCCGCAGGACAAGTGGGTGTTCCTGCATGCGGGGGCCTCGGGTGCGGATGAATGGTTCGTCACCGAGCGCACCGAACTGGCGGCCTCCCCGGCGGTGCGCGCGCTGGGCGCGGCGGTGCTCGAGCACACCGGTCTGAGCGCCGAGGATCTGACCCATGTGGACCTGTACGCGTGTTTCCCGGTGGCGGTGCAGATCGCCGCCCGCGAGCTGGGTCTGCCGCTCGATGATCCCAAGCGCCCGCTGTCGGTGACCGGCGGGCTGACCTTCGGCGGTGGGCCGGGCAACAATTACGGCGGGCATGCCGTCGCGACCCTGGTGCAGCGGCTGCGGGAGGATCCGGCGGCGTTCGGCCTGGCCACCTCGCTGGGCTGGTATCTGACCAAGCACGCCCTCGGCGTCTATTCGGCCACCCCGCCCCAGAGCGCCTACCGGCATCTGACCCCGGTGATCGAGCATCCCCCGGCCCGCAAGGCCCGTACCGGCTACGACGGTCCCGCCGTGGTCGAGGCCTACACCCTGCCCTACGGGCGCGACGGGCTGCCCGAGGCGGCGATCCTGAGCCTGCTCACCGACTCCGGTGAGCGAATCCTGGTGCGCACCAACGACTCCGGCACTTTGAGCGCGCTCACCTCCGAGGACTGGCTGGGTCTGCCGGTGAGCGTCACCGGCGATCAGGTCAGCGTCACCGGTGCCGAACGCCTCGCCTTGCCCGCGCCGCCGCCGGCTCCGGTACTGATCGAGCGCCGCGGCCACATCATGATCATCACGATCAATCGCCCACGCGCCCGCAATGCCATCGATCTGGCGACCGCGCTGGGCCTGGAACGCGCCATCGACGCCTACGAGGCGGATCCGAACGCCCGCATCGCCATCCTGACCGGGGCGGGCGGATATTTCAGTGCCGGAATGGATCTCAAGGCCGCCGCGCGCGGTGAGGTGCCGATCACCGAGAAGCGCGGCATCCTGGGCATCGTGTCCCAGCCCCCGCGTAAACCTCTCATCGCCGCGGTCGAGGGGCCCGCGCTGGCGGGTGGTTGCGAACTGGCCCTGGCCGCCGATCTGATTGTGGCCGCGGAGGATTCGACGTTCGGCATCCCCGAGGTCAAGCGCGGCCTGGTCGCGGTCGGCGGCGGTGTGCTGCGCCTGTCGCAGCGCCTGCCGCGCGCCATCGTCATGGAGTTGACCCTCACCGGTGACCCCATCACCGCCGCCCGCGCCGCCGACCTGGGCCTGATCAACGAGGTCGCCGCCCCGGGCAAGGCCTTGGAGGCCGCGCTGGCACTGGCCGAACGCATTGCCGTGAACGCCCCGCTGAGCATCGACGCGGGCAAGCAGATCATCGACCAGTGCCCCGATTGGTCCACCGCCGAAGCCTTCGCCCGCCAGGGTCAGGTCGCCGCGGCCGCTCTGTCCTCGGAGGATGCCGGGGAGGGCATGCGGGCCTTCGTCGAAAAACGCCCCCCGGTCTGGCGCGGCCGCTGACGGCCCGCGCCCGCCGCCCCACATGCGCTCGACAGCCCGCGCAGTGCTCCACCGCCGCCCTTCGCCGCCAGGATCGGGCCGAGTAGATCTCGTCCTGGCGCGATGGCACTGCCGGGTCGGTGTCTGCGGGTGGCGTCCGACGAAGTCGCATGCCTCGAATTCGTCACGGCCCGCGCCGAGTGTGACGCCCGAGGCGGCGGACGGGAATCAGATCACCTCCGTGTCCGCTCACCCGCACTTGCCTGTGGACCGGACACGGGCAGCGCTCCCACTGAGCGGATGCGATCGCGGGTGATCGCGCGGATCGGCCGGTGAGCAAATATGGTGTCGCACAGCTGTTCTCGGCCGGTGCTGCGGCCGGGCGGGCTGGTATGTGAATGATCGACGGCCTCGCCCTGTTCGCGGGCGGTGGCCGAGCTCGAAGAGAGGTACCTATGACATCGGCTGCTTCCGGTGAGTCCGCGCTCGAACTGCGCCGTGACGGGATGGTGTTGTCGGCCCGGCATTTCGGCGCCGACGACGGGCCGCTGGTGATGCTGCTGCACGGGTTCCCCGATACCCCGCACAGCTGGGACGCGCTGATTCCGGCGCTGGTGGACGCCGGATATCAGGTGCTGACGCCGTGGTTGCGCGGGTACACCCGCGATTCCGCGGTGCGGGGCGCGCGCTACGACCTGATGGCGGTGGCCGAGGACATCGCCGCCTGGCATCGGGCGCTGGGCGGGCCGCCGACCCACCTGGTCGGCCACGACTGGGGTGCGTTCGCGGCCACGATTCTGGCGAAACAGCATCCGAGGCAGTGGCTTTCACTGACCCTGCTGGCGATCCCGCCGTTCGGTGGCGGTTTCGCTCCGGGGGCGGCACGGTATCTGCCCCGCCAGACGGTGATGTCCTCGTATATCCCCGTGATGCAGTCGGGGGCGTCCCCGCGGCTGCTCACCCGCGACGGTGCGGCATTCGTGCGGCGGCTGTGGCGGCGATGGTCCCCGGGCTGGGAATTCACCGACGCCCAGTTCGCCCCCACCGCACAGGTTTTCACCGACCCGGAGACGGCATGGGCGGCAACGCGCTACTACCGCTCCCTGTTCACGATCCATCGCGCCCCGACCCGGGAGTTCCACCGCCTGCTCCTGTCGGCCCCCGCCCCCATCCCGACCCTGGCGCTGTCGGGCCGCCGCGACGGGTGCATGTCCCCGGACCTGCAACGCGTCCTGGCCGCAGCCGCCGGCGTGAGCACCGCGCAGATCCCCGACAGCGGCCACTTCCTGCACGCGGAACAGCCCGCCGCCGTCGCCGAAAACCTGCTACCCCACCTCCACGCCCATTCCCGCTAGCCACAGACCCGATTCCACCACTACGGGGTGATCCCGGCGGCGATCTGCGAATGGCTTCCACGAGCGGGTGCAGGCCGCCTGCTTGCGGCGGTCGGAGATGCGCAGGATCGCTGGCCGATGCGCGGGATCGCCGCCGGTCAGTGCACCGTGTACGCGCCGGCGCCGATGTCCTCGAGCAGGGTTGGGCCGGTGGGGGTCCAGCCCAGTAGTTCTCGGGTTGCGGTGCTGGTCGCCGGGAGGTCCATGGCGAAGAAAGTGCCGATCCAGCCGAAGTGGGTCTGGACGTCCTCGGGGGCGATCGAGGCGACGGGCAGGTCGAATGCGCGCCCGATTGCCTCGGCGATCTCGCGGGTGGGGACGCCCTGTTCGGCGACGGCGTGCAGGCGGGCGCCCGCGGGTGCTTTCTCGAGGCCGAGGGCGACGAGGCGGGCGGCGTCGGATCGGTGGACGGCGGCCCAGCGGTGGGTGCCGTCGCCGGGGTAGCCGGAGACGCCCGTGGCGCGGGCGAGGGCGGCGATGACCGCGATGAATCCGTGGTCGCCGACGCCGTGCACGGTGGGTGCGAAGCGCAGGCTCACGCTGTGCACGCCGCGGTCGGCGAATTCCAGGGCCAGGTTCTCGCTGCCGCCGCGCGGGGAGTTCGGGCCGTGGGCCGGGGAGGGGTCGTCCTCGGTGGCGGGGCGGCCGTGGGTGAGCCCGGCGACGCCCGCGGCGAGCAGGAACGGTCGGCCGGTCCCGGCGAGTGTGTCGCTGATGGTCTGCACCGCGGCCCGCTCGGCCGCGTTCGAGACGGCCGGGTGGGCGAAGTCGTGTTTGTTCGCGAGATGGATGACCGCGTCGGCGTCGTGGGCGCCGGCGCGGAGGCTGTCCAGATCGTCCAGGTCCCCGCGGCGCACGTGGGCGCCCTTGGCCTGCAGGGCTGCGGCGGAGGCGTCGGATCTGGCCAGTCCGGTGACCGTGTGGCGGTGCGCGAGCAGTTCGTCGACCGTGGCGGAGCCGATCCATCCGGAGGCTCCCGTGACGAAAACGTGCATGATGTGCTCTTCCTTCGGCTGGTAACACTGACTGATGTCAGTCACTGACATAGCCTACGCTTCCATGTCAGTCACTGTCATCGCTAGACTCGGCCGCATGGCACGTTGGGAACCGGGCGCTCCGGAGCGGCTGCAGAAGGCGGCGCTCGAACTGTTTGCCACCCGCGGCTACGAGCAGACCACCGCCACCGAGATCGCCCAGTCCGTCGGCCTGACCGAGCGCACCTTCTTCCGCTACTTCAGCGATAAGCGCGAGGTCCTGTTCCACGGCCAGGACGCCTTCGTGCAGGGGTTCCTGACCGGCGTGGACACCGCCCCGCCGGGGGCCTCCGCACTCGAGATCATCGCCTGCGCCCTGCAGTCGGCGGCATTGCTGTTCCCGGACGAGCGCCGCCCGCACTCGCGCACCCGCCAATCGGTGATCGAACTCAATCCCGCACTGCGAGAACGCGAATCACACAAGCTCTCCGGCCTGGCCGCAACCCTCGCCGCGGCCCTGCGCGCCCGCGGCATCGGCGACCTGCCCGCCACCCTGGCCGCGGAATCGGGCGCCACCGTCTTCGGGATCGCCTTCACCCAGTGGATTCGCGACGGCGAACAACGCTCACTCGCCGACCTCTGCGCAGCCGTACTGCGCGAACTCCTCGCCCTGGCCGACCAGGCGACGGCCGCGGGCAATGTGACCCTCGACTGAGGCGAGGTCACTACGGCCGGGAGGGGACCTTCTTCGGAGGGCCGGGTCGGCCGGCGGTGAGGATGTCCGCGAGCATCGCGCGGAAGGTGGGGCATTGCATGTGGCTGGGGGCGGGGCAGGCGGCGGCGTGGCGCAGGCTCTCGCGCATGGCGGTGAGTTGCGCGATGGTGTGGTCGAGTTCGTCGGCCCGGGTGGTCAGCATGGCGCGATCGATATCGGGGCGGCCGTCGGGGGCGAACATGCCGGCGATGTCGTGCAGGGAGAATCCGGCGGCGCGGCCCAGGGCGATCAGGGCCAGTTGGTCCAGGACCGCGGGGGCGAAGAGGCGGCGCTGGCCGCGTCTGCCGGTGGAGGCGATGAGTTTCCTGTCCTCGTAGTAGCGCAGCGTGGAGGCGGGTACTCCCGAGCGCGCGACCACCTCACCGATGTCCAGATCCACGGCAATCCCTTGACCTCAAGTCGACTTGAACTGACAGAGTGAAGTTTCCACCTCCGCTGAGAGCAAGTAAAGGAGACTCCGATGAGTACCGAGCCGCAGCCCCCCGCGCAGATCACCCAGTGGAACGGCCGCTCCGGGCAGGCGTGGTCGCAGTCGGTGGGGCTGATGGATCAGGTGCTGCAGCCGTTCGAGCCGCTGCTGGTGGAGTCGATCTCCGCCGGGTCGGAGGCGCGGATCCTGGATGTGGGATGCGGTGCGGGCGCCACGACCCTGGCCGCGGCCCGCCGGGTGGGCCCTGCCGGTGCGGTGGTGGGCGTCGATATCTCCGAGGCGATGATCACCGCCGCCCGCGCCCGTGTGCAGGACACGGATGTCCCGGTGAGTTTCGAGCTCGGCGACGCGCAAACCCGGGCCTTCGCTCCGGCGAGCTTCGATCTGATCATGTCCCGCTTCGGTGTCATGTTCTTCCCCGATTCGGTGGCCGCCTTCACGAACCTGCGCCGCGCCGCCCGCGACGGCGCCGCACTGCGTTTCCTGTGCTGGCGCGGCGTCGAGCAGAACCCGTTCATGACGACCGCCGAGCGCGCCGCCGCCCCATTGCTGCCGAATCTGCCTGTGCGCCAACCGGATCAGCCCGGCCAGTTCGCCTTCGCCGATGAGCACCGGGTGCGGGCGATCCTCGACAAGAGCGGCTGGGGCGATATCAGGATTCGCCCCGCCGATGTGGAATGCACGCTGCCCGAAGAGCATCTGGTGCGCTATTTCAGCCAGTTCGGTGTTGTGGGCCTGGCCTTGCCCGATGTGGACGAGGCGACGCGCACCGAGGTCGTGCACACCGTGCGCGCCGCCTTCGAACCGTTCGTGCACGGCGATACCGTCCGCTTCACCACAGCGTGCTGGCTGGTCGAGGCGGCCGCGGCGCACTGAGCCCGGGCTGAGCCCGCCGCGCAACAGTGCGGGCAGTCGCAGCCACAGGTCAGCCGCACCGCGTGGACTGCTGTACTCGCGTGCAGCGAAAGCGGCAGCCCCCCAGCCGTTTACAGCGTGGTGAGCGCCGCGACGGCCTCGGCGAACATGACGTGCTTGATGGCGCCGAGCGTGCTCGGATCCTTCACCCCGAGCGGGGTCAGCAGTCCCAGCGCGGTCTCGGTGACCTCGGTCTCGGGTGCGGCGGCGTCGATGAGCTCGTACACCAGGGCCTCGGGCGCGGGGAACCGGTGTCCGGTGGTCATGGACGCGACCGCCGCCCTGGGGGTGAGCTTGGACTGGATGAGCGCGGCCATGCCCTTGGTGAAGGGAATGCGGATATCGGCTTCGGGGAAGCAGAAGTAGCCGCGGTCGGCGCGCATGACCCGGAAATCGTGAGCGATGGCGAGCATGGCGCCGGCGCCGAACGCATGCCCGGGCAGTGCGGCGGCGGTCGGCAGCGGGAAGGCCAGCACCCGTGCCAGCAGCGCCTGCACCTGCCCCACGTACCAGTCCGCGCGGTCGCCGTGGGCGCTGAGCCATTCCAGATCCAGGCCGTTGGAGTAGAACTTGCCGCTCGCGGTGGTGAGCAGCGCATGCGACCCGTCGGCGGCGGCGGTGTCCAGGGCGGCATTCACGTCGTCGAGAAAGGCTGGGGAGAAACGGTTTTCGTCCCCGCCGAGGTCGAGGACGGCGATCTTGTCGTGGTGGGTGAGGGTGACGGTCATCGGTGATCCTTCGCGGGTTGTGGTGGCGGTCCGACCGCGAGCACCGCGCGCACGGCGGCGCGCAATTGTTCGCGGGCGAGGGGTGAGGTGAAACGATCGCGTTCGATGAGGATCGCGGTGGGCAGATCGACCAGGCACAGGGTCAGCACATCGACGGCCCCGCCGTCGCCGCGCCCCCACAGCTGCCGGGCCAACTGCCGCATGAGCGCGACCAGCGCGCGCTGGGGTGCATCGAGGGCCGCGCGCACCGGGTCGGGCAGGTCCTCGTCGTCGAGCAGATCCTCGCGGCGCACGGTGAAGAACATCTTTGTCGAGAGCGGGAACCGGTGCGCGAAGTCGGCGGGCGCTTCGGCCGCCGCGATCACCGCATCCTCACCGGTATGCCCCGCCACCAGATCGGCCTGCAGCGTGAGGAAACGTTCGGCGGCGCGAATCCAGGTGCGGGCCAACAGCTCCGACCGGGAGACGAAGGTGTGGTAGATCGCGCCGTTGGAGACGCCGGTGGCGGCCGCGACCGCGCGAATGGTGACCGCGCCGGGCCCGGCTCCGGCCGCGAGCGCCTCGGCGGCATCGAGCACGGTGTCGGGGTCGTGCGTGCGCGGTCTGGGCATAGGTCGAACATAACAGAGCAGTTGCTCTGTTACCACTGTGGTGTGCACCGCACAGGCGGGCGCCCGCATTGCGATGCATGTGGATGGGGGATGAGCCCGTCCCGAGGCGGCCTGCACCCCGGCGCGGAACGCCGTCGGCTACACCCACGGCCACCCCCCGCGACCCACAGCCACCGCTCGCGCCCCACGCCCACCCCTCGCGACCCACGGCCACCCCTGGCGGCGGGTGCACAGCACCGGCGAAAGCGCTCGTGGCGATGACCGCTATCGGTCACCGCCACATAGGCTTTCGCGTCCTCTACTCCGCAGCCGGTTCGTGCACGCCGTCGGCCAATACCGGTGCGTACATGTTCTCGATCTCGGCGGCGTACTTCTCGGCGATCGGATTGCGCCGCAGTTTCATGGTCAGGGTGACTTCGTCTCCGCCGGGCTCCCAGAAGGCGGGCAGGATGGTGAACCGTTTGATCTGCTCCACGCGCGAGAGGTGTGCGTTGCCGGCGGCGACTCCGCGCGCGATCTCGGCGATCAGCCCCTTGTCCGCGGCGAGCGCGGGCGCCGACGCATCGGTCAAACCGTGTTGTGCCGCATAGGGTTCCGCGGATTCGGCGTCGAGCACGATGAGCGCGGTGTTGTAGGCGCGCCGGTCCCCGATGGTGGCCAGGGCGCCGATGAGCGGGGTGGCGGCCTTGATGGTGTTCTCGATATTGGCCGGGGACATGTTCTTGCCGCCGGAGTTGATGATGATTTCCTTCTTGCGGTCGATGACCCGCAGGTACCCGTCGGCGTCCTCGGTGATGATGTCGCCGGTGCACAGCCAGCCGTCGTCGAGCGCGTCGGCGGTCTTCTGCGGTTCCTGCCGGTATTCGCGCATGACCAGCGGCCCGCGCACCAGGAATTCACCGTCCTCGGCGATCTTCGATTCCAGCCCGGGCAGCAATTTGCCGACCGTGCCCAGGCGCGCCTGCCCCGGCGGGCTGACACTGGCCACACAGGTCAGCTCGGACATGCCCCACACCTCGGAGATGGGAATGCCGAGCCCGAAGAAGAATCCCAGCGTCTCGGCCGGAATCGGCGCGGCCCCCGACAGCGCCCATTTGAGTTGATCCAGGCCGAGTTTGGCCCGCAGCTTGGACAGCACCAGCTCATCGGCGTGCGCCCATTCCGCGGCCTGCACATCATCGAGCACCGCACCCGCCAATTGCGCCGCGGCCTTGCGCCCGGCCACCTCCAGCGCCCATTCCAGCCCCGCCCGCCGCTGCGGATCGGCCTCGTTCGCGACCGAGAACTCCACTGCCGCTTTGAGTTTCTCCCACACCCGCGGCACCGCGCCCCAGATGGTGGGCCGGGCGTCGATGAGCGCGGCGGGCAATTGTGTGCGATCGGGCACGGTGGTGATCTGACTGCCGTAGTACTCGTGCAGATACAGATTGGTCACCCGGTCGGCCATATGCGCGGTCGGCAGATACGAGGTGATGCGATCCCCGAACACCACCGGCATGACCGAGGCGTACGCCTGACATTCGAAGGCCAGATTGGCGTGGCTGATCTCCACGCCCTTGGGATTGCCGGTGGTCCCGGAGGTGTAGCAGAGGGTGACGATGTCCTGCGGTGTCACCGCCTGCCAGGTGGCCTCGAAATCGAAGTCCTGGCGCACCAGCGAGGTCAGCTGCGCCACCGACAGGGTGCCCGGCACCGCCCGGTCCACGCATACGATCGTTTCGATGGGCACCCCGCTGGCCCGGATCCGGTCCACGTATTGCGCTTCGCACAGCACGATCCGGTTCCCGGCATTGGTGAACACATAGTTCAGCTGCTGCGGCGAGAGCGTGTTGTACACCGAGAACGAGGTGGCCCCACTGTGCTGCGCGCCCACCTCGAGCGGATAGAACTCGACCCGATTGGCCATCATCAGGGCCACGGTGTCCCCGCGCCCGACCCCCAGCGCCTGCAATCCGCCCGCCACCGCCCGCACCTGCCGGGCGTATTCACCCCAGGTCAGCGATTGCTGTCCGCCGACCGAGCGCACCGCCACCGCCTCCGGGTCGATCGCGGCGGTCTGCTGGAATGCCGCAGGGGACGTATTCGGTTTTGTCATAACAGTTCTCGATCCACTCACCGACACCTTCTCAGACGGTAGATCGTGGCGGGTCCGGGTGTGAGCCGTTTAGGCACATCGGCGCGGCGGGGCCCAGGTCGGCGGCACGCAACCTACAGGGGAGGACCACCGCATACGTCACTGTGACGTATTGGCGCGGGGAAAGTGGGGTGCGACAACAGCGGGGGAGCGCACCCGCATCCGCGCTAGGGCTTACGGGCGATACCGGCGATCATCAACCGCTCGTCCAGAGTCAACTGCTCGTGCAGGGGCAGATGCTCGGGCAGGACACCGTCCGGTCGCCACAGCGGCAACGGCACCAACCCGGGCTCGGCCAAGGCGCAGTCACCGAAGAAGCGGGCGATCTCCGCATGCGTGCGAAACCGGCCGGTACCCAGGAATTGCAGAAAGGTCTGCTCGAGCTCGTGGGCTTCCGGACCCGAATCGCAGAAGTGCGTGATGAACAACTGACTGCCCGAAGGCACAGCACTCATGTACGCGTCCACGACCCCTTGCGGGTCCTCGCTGTCGTGCAGGTGATGCAGAATCCCGACCAGCATGACCGCGACCGGTTGCGTGAAATCCAGCAGCGCCCGCACCTCCGGATGCGCCAGCACGCTGTCCGGCTGTCGCAGATCGGCGGTGATCACCGTGGTGTACTCGTTCTCCATCAGCAGCGCCCGCCCGTGCGCGAGCACCATGGGATCGATATCGACATACGCCACCCGCGCCTGCGCGCGCACCCGCTGCGCGACCTGATGGGTGTTCTCCATCGTCGGCAGACCCGCCCCCAGATCCAGGAACTGGCTGATGCCCGCCTCGTCGGCCAGATAGCGCACCCCGCGCGCGAGCACGGCACGGTTGTAGCGCGCCAGATCGCCGATCCCGGGCAGGGTTTCGGCCAGCTGCCGGGCCACGAGCCGATCGGCTTCGTAATTGTCCTTACCGCCGAGCACGGCGTCGTAGGCGCGCGCGATACTCGGCTGCGACGTGTCGACCCGTGCCGGCGTCCTGTCGGTGTACGACACCGTGTGATCCCCTCGATTCCTGCTCGCGAGTGCGTATCTCGCCGCACAGCCTAATGGCGCAGCACCCGGCGCAGGCGAGGTTCGCACCAGTTCAGGAAGGCCCTGAGGTCTCGGCCTGCCGAAGCGCGGCGCGATCGCGGGCCCCGACGATGCCGTAGAGCAGCAGATCCTCCAGTGATGCCGCGAATCCGTCGAGATCGTCGATATCGCGAATGCACATGGCGAACAAGGCAGCCCCGGCCACGGTGTCCAGCACGGTATTCGGATCCAGCCCCGGCCGCCCCGGCGCGGCGTTCTCGCCCAGGTACCCGGTCAGCTCTTCCCGAGTGGGGGTGTCGAGCCGGGCTGACAGTTTCCGGTACAGGCTCGGGTCCTCGCGCATCTCGGCCATCAGCCCGGGCATGGCGGCGCGGGTCTCGGCCGAGCCGAAGAGCTGGATGGTCCCGCGAATCACCTTGCGGACCTCCGAGAGCAGGTCGGGCGCAACCTTTTCCGAGCCGACGTCCGGGAATACGGCCTGGGCGATGAGGTGGGCCTTGGAGGGCCAGCGCCGGTAGATCGAGGGCCGGCTCACCCCCGCGCGGGCGGCGATCGCATCGATCGAGGTTGCGGCATAACCCTGTTCGACGAGCAGCGCGCGGGCGGCGTCGAGCACGGCGCGGTCCACCGCGGGGTCGCGGTGCGGGCCCAGCCGGTGGCGTGCGGTCACGAAATCGGTCCTTGTCGGTCGGGTCGGGAGTCGTTACAGTCTGTCACATCTAAGTCGTTACAATGTGTAACTGCTGTGGACTCGAGGAGGAGTCGTGTCAGCTGCCCCGCACGCCGCACCCGCCGATACCTATCGGCCGGTGCCGCTACTGCAGGACAAGGTCATCGTGGTCTCGGGCGTCGGCCCCGGCCTGGGCCACGCGTTGACCATCGAAGCAGCCCGCATGGGCGCGAATCTGGTGCTGGCCAGCCGCACCGCCAAACGCCTGGAAAAAGTCGCCGAGCAGGTCCGCGCCCTGGGCCGCACCGCCCTGGTCGCACCCACCGATATCACCGACGAAACCCAGCGCCAGTCCCTCGTCGCACGCACCCTCGAAGAATTCGGGCAGGTCGACTGCCTGATCAACAATGCCTTCGCCATCCCGCCCATGAACCCGATCACCCAGATCGACCTGGACGCGCTGCGCACCGTCAACGAAACCAATGTCTTTGCCCCGCTGCGGCTCTCGGCACTGTTCGCCGACGCCCTGGAACGCTCGCGCGGTTCGGTCATCATGCTCAACTCGTGCGTGTCCTACAGTTCCCAGCCCGAATACTCCGGCTACAAACTCTCCAAGGGCACCCTGCAGCACCTGGCGTCCTCCCTGGCGACCGAACTGGGCCCGCGCGGCATCCGCGTCAACAGCGTCGCGCCCTCGTATGTGTACGAGGACATCAACAAGGCCTACTTCGACTGGCTCGCCGGCCAGGCCGGGGTCACCCACGAGGACATCTACCGGCAGAAGGCCGACCCCACCGACCTCAAGCGCCTCGCCGGGCCCGAGGAGGTCGCCCGCGCCACCCTGTTCCTGGCCAGCGACCTCGCCACCGCGGTCACCGGGCAGATGCTCACCGTCGACTGCGGCGAATTCCACCGATGACCACAGGAGAACCCATGAAGAAACGAATCGTGCTGTGGGGGACCGGCGTCGTCGGCTCGATGGTGCTGACGGAAATCCTGAACCACCCGAACTTCGAACTCGTCGGCGTCGGGGTGAGCAACCCGGACAAGGTCGGCAAGGATGCCGGTGACCTGTGCGGGGCGGCGAAAACCGGTGTGCTGGCCACCAATTCGGTGGACGAGCTGATCGCGCTGCGCCCGGATGCCGTCGTGCACTACGGGCCCACCGCGGCCCTGGCCGATGAGAACATCCGCGTCATCGGCAGCTTCCTGCGCGCCGGCATCGACGTGTGCTCGACCGCCATGACGCCGTGGGTGTGGCCGGCCATGGACAAGCTGCCCGATGTGTGGCGCGATCCGATCACCGAAGCCTGCGCCGAGGGCGGCGCGTCCTGCTTCACCACCGGTATCGACCCCGGCTTCGCCAATGACCTGTTCCCGCTGACGCTCATGGGCCTGTGCGGTGAGGTGCAGTCGGTGCGTGCCTCGGAGCTGCTCGATTACACCGACTACGAGGGCGATTACGAACTCGAGATGGGCATCGGGCATCCGCCGGAGTTCACCGCCATGCTCGAGCATCCCGATATTCTGATCATGGCGTGGGGCGCCACCGTGCCGATGATCGCCGCGGCCGCCGGGATCGAACTCGAGGACATCACCACCACGTGGGAGAAGTGGGTGACACCCGAGGACCGCGAGTCGGCCAAGGGAATCATCAAGGCGGGCACCGTCGCCGCCATCCGCTTCAGCATCAACGGCATCTACCAGGGCCGTGAGGTGATCACCCTCGAGCATGTCAATCGCATCGGCCTGGACGCCGCGCCGGAGTGGCCCGCCGGTACCCGCGACGATGTCTATCGGGTCGACATCATCGGTTCGCCGTCGATTTCCCAGGAAACCTCGTTCCGGTTCACCGATGGTTCCGGTCGCACGCCGGCGGTGGCGGGCTGCCTGTCCACCGGGCTGCGCGCCCTCAATGCGGTACCTGCTGTCAACGATCTGCCGCCGGGCTGGGTGACCGCTCTGGATCTGCCATTGATCCCCGGCAAGGGCACCATTCGCTAAGTGCCGCAACCCGTTTGCCCACCTCAATACGTCACAGTGACGTATTGAGGTGGGGTGCCGGGACCTAGGGGAGTAGGGGCCGAGAGGGGCCCGGCGATCTCGCAGCAGCCCAGATCGCACCTTCCGGCCGATTTAGGAAATTTTACGGTGAATCACGATTTGACCGAAAAATAAATTCCGGCAACGGATTTCGCCTCAGCACACCGGCGCAGCGCACGACATCAGGCGAGGGGCCCGGCAAATCGACAGCCGCCGAAAAGTGCCGGAAATCGCCGAAAACGCCTGTTGCACAAGATCATTCCCAGCCCCAAGGCAACGCCGTAAAAGTACCGATAATCTACATTATGTAAAGCTACGGTGCGGAGCGCCTGCCCCCGATGACATGTGAGCTGCCATTGTCCTTCTCCACGACAATGCGGGACAGATCGCCCGGGTCAGCCGGGTCGAACCACACCGTCACCTCGTCGTCGACCGCGATGGGCCGCGACCGTAGCTGAAACGCCTTGGGCGTCACCCATCTCGGCACTCCCGCGCCGTCGACGAACCGGACGGTAATCGTCGCCAGTTTCGGCGACGGCGTATGCGCGAACCGCGCCAGACCGTCATCGGTGACAATTCCGGTCGCCTTGACACTGCGAGTGCGCACCGCAGCCGCGGCCGCACGCCGGCGAGGGCGCACCACAGCCAGAATCAACAGCACCACCACCGCGAGCGCCGTGACCGACAGCAGGCCGACACCCACCCATTGCACCCCGCTGCCGCTGACCAGAACCACGCCCGCCACCAATGTCGTGCAGGCCAGATACTGAACCGGACCCACCGTACTGCGTGCCCGCCCGCTCACCGCCGAATGCGAGAGCCATGCGGTGGTCGCGAGCAGTCCGAGGAATACCAGC
Source organism: Nocardia sp. NBC_01327 (assembly GCF_035958815.1). NCBI lineage: Bacteria > Bacillati > Actinomycetota > Actinomycetes > Mycobacteriales > Nocardiaceae > Nocardia > Nocardia sp. NBC_01327. Next base: position 5,501,636 of record NZ_CP108383.1, read on the forward strand.
GGCAGCGGCGGGATCAGTCCCAGCAGCCAGATCGGCTCGGTGGCGATCCGCGTGCCCGAGAAGGCCATGAGTCCGGCGGCGGCCGTGCCCATTCCGAGCACCACGTACTGCTTGGTCATCGACGGCCCCGAACGGTCGGGAAGTCGCGGGCGCGAGGCCGGAGGAACTGTGCTCATCTCCCCCATCCTGGCAGACCGCCGAGTTCATTTCTGCCAGTAGTTCGCCGGACCCGCCTGCTTGTCCAGCGCCGAGGCGGCGGCGTCCAGCCAGTCGGTGATGCTCTTGTCCCGGGTGAGGTTGATGTACATGGCGGTCGACTCGTACAGGTACCGGTGATTCTGCAGACCCCAGCCGCGATAGGTGCCCCATCCGGCATTGTTGTCGCAGACCGAAGCTCCGGCACCGGTTTTCGGGCACCAGACCGTCCAATCCTGGTCCTGATCCTTGATGGAGTTGTACAGGCGGCTCGCCTCGTCGGCGGTGGCGAAGGCGAACACGTCGATGGACACCAGGATCTGGTCGGAGGTGTCCACATACGAACCGCTCACCAGCTGAGAGCACTGATGGCTGTTGAGGATCGACTTCACATTCCTGGACATGCCCGAGGTGATGCAGTCGTGCACTCCCCCTCCCCGCAGCGTGTATTTGACCTGCTTGGCGTCGGTGAACGATTGCGGCAGTAGCGCATCGGTGGTGAAGGGCGTCTTGTCACCGGCCGCCGAGTCGAGGGTGTTCCAGTCGAACGGCGGCGTGGTGGACGGCGGGGTGTAGCTGCTGGACGGGCTCGAGTAGCTCGTGAAGGCGTCGGAGCTGTCATTGGGGTCGTTCGTTTTGACGGCGGCGTAGCCGATGAGCGCGATCACCCCGATGCAGGCCACGATCGCGGCGAGGATTCCCGCGACCTTGGTGCCGGAGGTCGGAGGGTGCGCGGGGCGGCCGCCGGCGAAGGGGGTGGCGAGCAGCGGTGCGACGGGTTGCCCGCCCTGGTTCGAATACCAGGCGGGAGGTGCTGTCGCAGGGGCTGTTTCGGGGACAGCATTACCGGCGGTTTCCTTCGCGAGGGAGATCGGGGCCACCACGGTCGCCTCGTCGTCGCCCTGCGACGCCGGGTGGTCGATGAGCGCGAGCGCATCCGAGCGGTAGGCCGCGCGGTCGACAGTCAGGAATGCCCCTTGCAGCGCAGCGAGCCACTCCGCGGCGGACGGGCGCGTGTGCGGGGCGGGCGAACCGGCGAACGCTCGCGCGAACAGCGCCCGCAGCGCGGGGTCCAGCTCGCCCGGGATCCCGGGCAGTTGCCGTTCCCCGGTGGCGAGTTTCGGTGTGGCCGGGGACAGGAACAGCCCCCGATAGAGGAGACCGGCGAGGGCGAGGCGGTCACCATCGCCCTGTGCGGGCCGGAGCCCGTCACAGTCGATCAGGTGCGCATGCGGCTGGGACCGGTTCCACGCCACATTGCGCTCGGTCAGCCCGCCGTGCGCCAGGTCCCGTTCGTCGAGCACCACGAAGATGTCGCATATCCGGATCAGCACGCCCACACGGAAATACGCGGCCGGTCTCTCGAGCACCAGCTGATCGAAGGTGAGCGGCATACCGTCCGGCCGCAGGAATTCCGCCGGGATCACCGGTGTAATCACCCCGGTCAGGGCCTGCTCGCGCAGCACCAGATCGATGGGCCAGTTGATCGAGGCGGCCGCCCATTCCTCCGATCCGGCCTGCTGTTCGGCGGCGAGGACGATCTCCCGCCCGAAAAGCACTGTCCGCGCGGCACTTCCGAGCACCTCCGGGTCGGTCAGCGGCGCACCGTACTGCGTGTAGACCCGCTCCCGCCCCGCCCTGTCCCGGCATCGACGGCCACTCCCCTGCCCGCCGCCGCCCGATTCCTGCGCGACCTCATACACCTCACCGGATTCCCCGGTCACCGATACCTGCGGCACGCCCCGTCCCCTCCTCCGCGGCGCCCCTGCACCGCCCTGCTACGGCGGATCGACTGTGCCACAACCGACAACAGGGCACAAAACGGACGACTCCCCCGTCCAGCGCCTCTGCGTTCATGATCACCAGGAACTGAGGGCGGCATCGGCCGAGTAGGAACCGCCGTCAGTTCCTGGTGATCAACCGATCAGAAGGCGAAGTCCGACTTCCCGGCGACCAGGAGTAGTAGCCGATGCCGTGGCCGTCCGCGACGATGTGGGCCGGCAGGGCCTGAGCGGAATCGGCGAGCGCCCTCGCGCAGCTGCGCATCGAATTCATATTCCTAGCAGATCCAGAGTGCTCGATCCTGACCCTCTGATCGACCCTCCAGCCGCCGAAGGTGCTGCCGATCGTGCGGATCAGGGGCGAAAAGTTATGCGGCCGAAGGTTTCTGGGGCCAGTGCACGTCCACGACCAGGCCGAAGTGGTCGCTGGCGTGGATGCCGGTCAGCGGCTCATGGAAGGCCAGGTCCGCGTGCAGGATTCGGCCCGCGCCGCCGGGACGCAGGAACGGGTCGCCGACGAAGACGTAGTCGATGCGTTGCGGCGGGACGTTCAGGGCGCGGGCCTGCGGGTTGGTCAGCGGGTCGTAGGTGTTGCCGGGTTCGGTGGGACGCAGGGTGGACCAGGCGTCGACGTAGGAGGTGCTGCGGCCCTCGAGGACGGCGTTCGCGTTGAGGAAGCGCATTTCGTCGGAGGGCGGTTTGGCGTTGAAGTCGCCGCACAGGATCGCGGGCAGCGGGGTGTCCGGGTTTCGGCGGGCTCGAATGGCGTCGTCGATTGCCAGTACCTGCTGTACCCGCTGATAGGCCTGCGCGGGCGGCGGGGCCAGATGGGTGCTGAAGGCGTCGATTCCGGCGGTGTGGGCATACAGCAGTTCGGCCTGGATCCGCCAGGAGGGGTGCGGGTCGCGCGGGGCGGGATCCATAGGCAGCGGCAGCACCTCGTGGCGGTCGATGGGCCAGCGGCTGAGGATGGCCGAGCCGAAGCGCAGGGTGCGATCGGCCCAGGCGTCCTCGGGAAACGGATAACCGCCGAAGCACCAGTGCCAGCGCCCGTCCGGGGCATGGTCGACGAGCCAGCCCGCGGTATTGGTGCCGGGCCCGGTCTCCCACACCTCCTGTAAGCAGACCAGGTCCGGGTCCAGGCGCTCGAACCAGGCGAGGATTTCCTGACGCCGCCGTTCCCAGTGCGGTTCCAGCAGGGAGCCGATATTGAGCTGCACAATCCGCAGGACGTCGGATTCGGGCATGTCCACCTCGCATTCCGTAGCGGCTCAACACTATCCGCGAGCCTGCCAACTGTAACGTGTTCTACTCTGGGTCGGGTGGATGTCACATACGAGAGCACCAAGCGCGAAGTCCGCACCGATCAGGGTGTGATCCGCTACCACGAGGCCGGCGACGGACCGCCCCTGCTCCTGCTGCACGGATCCGGCATCGGCGTGACCGGATGGCGCAATTATCGCGGAAACCTCGCCGTCTTCGCCGAGCACTTCCACTGCTACGTCCTGGAATTCCCCGGCTTCGGCGTCAGCGATCCCGTCGAGCGCGGCGGGCATCCGGTACTCACCGCCGGGGATGCCGTCATCCGGTTCATGGACGCGCTCGGCATCGACTCCGCGCCCATGATCGGCAATTCCATGGGCGGTGTGGTGGCGGTCAACCTCGCCGTCAAACACCCCGAACGCGTCGAAAAGGTCATCTCCATCGGCGGCGTCGGCGCGAGCATCTTCAGCGCCAACCCCAGTGAAGGCACCCGGCTGCTACAGGAATTCGCCGACAACCCCAGCCGGGAAGGACTGCTGCGCTGGCTCAACTGCATGGTCTACGACCCCAAGACCATTACCGACGATATCGTCGAGGAACGCTGGGCGGTCGCCAATCAGCCTGATTCGCACCAGACGCTCAAAGCCATGTACGGCTCGGAATCCTTTGCGCTGCAACAGCAATTCCTCGCCAACTCCTCCATCCCGCCCTACTGGTCCATGATGCACAAAATCCAGTGCCCGACCCTGCTGACCTGGGGCGGCGACGACCGGCAATGCCCGCCCGATATGGCCATGATCCCGCTGCGGCTCATCCCCGACGGTGAGCTGCACATCTTCCCCAAGTGCGGTCACTGGGTGATGATCGAAGCCAAGCAGGCCTTCGAACGCGTCAGCCTCGAATTCCTGCAGCGCTGAAGCGGTTCCGGCGGTAGTCGACCGGTGTGCGGCACACCGGTCCTCTCGCCCTGCCCGCACAACGCCGGTATGCCAAGCTGTCGCTCATGTCCGAGCGTGCGGTGACCTCACCGAATATGACTGATCAGGGCCGCATTCCGTCCGTGCTGCGGTTCGGCACCGAGCTCATCGCCTGGATCGCCGCACCGTGGGCGGTCGCGGATCGGTCCTCCGTACCGCTCGCGCTGCTGGTCTTCGTGGTGCTCATCGGACTCCCGACGGTCTTCGGCACAGTCGGGGACAAGAAGCAGGTCATGGTGCCCGCACCCGGCTGGGTGACCATCGCACTGGTGGTCCTGCTGGTGGCCGCCGCCGTATGGGGCGCCTGGCTGGTGTGGCCCGTCTGGGCCGCCATCCTGGTCTCCGTACTGGCGGCAGCCACGGTCATCGCCGAGATTCCGCGCTGGCGCTGGCTGTCGGGGACGTAGGGCTACCAGACCAGAGAGACATCACGCACCCGGACCCGGCCGAAGAAGCGTTTACCGATGGCCGCGCCGTCGTAGTTGTAGCTGTTCATGATGTCCGCCAGCTCCTCGGCCAGACCCTGCAGCGCGAGACCGACAAACCCCGCGCCGTCCCAGCCCCAGTCCTGCGGCACATCCTCGATGGTGATGACAATGCCGCTCTCCCCCGGCACGGCGGTCACCGCGTAACCGATCGCGGCGGGAGCATCCCGGATCGGATCACCCACCGCCACCCCACCCGGCTGAGCGGGTTCGGTGAAAACGGTTCGCGCGAAAGCGATATCGGCACGGATCAGCTCCGCGACCTCCGCCAGATCCGCATGCCTGGCGCCGCGGCCGTACCGCGCGCCATAGATGCGGTCATCGGCCGGGACGCGCACCGACTTGGCGAGGATCCGATCGAGCATCCGCTGGGCGGCGGCTCGTTCCCCGGCGCCCGTCGCGGGATGATCGATCAGGGCGCGCAAACGCGTGATTCGATCCGGCATCGTCAACTCCGTTCAGCGCCGGGCGAACACCGTCGCCTGACAGGCGGTCAGCAGTTCGGTCAGCTCCTGCGCCGCACCCGCGTCCAGCACCGCGAAGGCCGGTGCGATGAGATCCTCGGTAATCGTCTCCGCCTGCATCCAGCGGCCCTTCAATTCCGCGGTGATCTCCTCGAACGGTTCCGGCCAGCCGAAATGCCGGGCCTGCTCCGGACCGGTCGTGCGCGGCGAACCGGCGATGAGCACCGCCTGCTGCGGCGTCAGACCACTGGCCCGCACCCCGATCAAATGCAGACCGCCCCGCAGCTCACGCAGCACATGGATCAACTGCAGCACCCGGCCCGGCGCATCATCGGCGCGCGGCAGCGCACGCCACCCGGCGAACAGCGGAACCCCCGCCGGATCCGCGGCATCCACCACCGGCTGCAACAACTCGGCCAGGCGCTCGGCCTGCGCGAAGTCCGCCAGCTTGCGGCGGCCGAAGTCCTGGCAGGCGGCCAGATACCCCGCCGCACCCTTCGCGGCGGGCACCGCGGCCGTGGACTCCCACGCCGCGCGAATCGCCTCGGCACGGAAGAAACCGAAGGCCGCCGTCACGACATCGGCGTCCACATCGCCCAGAACACCTCCGCGGCCGCGCGTATAACCGGGCATGAATCCCTCCACACCGGTGGAGGCGGAGAACTCCTTCGCCTCCCGGGAGAACATGAATCCCCCACCGATCTGCTGGACCTGATCCTTCACCGCGGACGCAACCGACATGTCCGTTCCTCTCTGAGCGGAAAGCGCAATCCACCCGAGACTATTTCACCGGTGATCGCGGCGGTCCAGGGGCCTGCTCCCCCGCCCTCCGGAGCCGAATTATTCGCGGTCGCAGCATCTTTCGGCACCCGTTCCGAGATCGACTGGTGCCCAACGCACCTCGGGGAGACGTAGACCTGAACGAAAGCCCAGCTCCATCGGCTAACCTTCAATCGGTGCTAGGACATTCACATGCAACTAGTGGCGCGCTCGCCTGGTCAGCAGCCGCCGCAGCATTACCGCTCACCGTTTTGACCTATCCCGCAATAGAATCCGGGCAGATCCGGCCCGTCGACCTCGTGATGGGCACCTTCCTCACCGCCGGCGCGGCACTGCTGCCCGACGCGGACCACCCCAACGGCACCATCTCCCATGTGCTGGGCCCGGTTTCACACGCCGCCTGCAAAGTGATCTCGAAAGTGTCCGGCGGACACCGGCATGCGACGCACTCCTTCGCCTTCGTCGCCGCCATCACCTACGGCACCTGGGCCGGTGAACACTGGCTCGGCCGCTACTTCACGCTCGCGCTGGTCTTCTTCCTGCTCGCCCTCGCCATCCGGGCGCTCAATCTCGCGCCCACCGGCGACGGCGCCAAGGCCTGGGTCACCGTCGTAATCCTGGCCACCTGCGGCACATTCGCCATCGACCACTGGATCAGCGACAAACCCCTCTGGCTGCCCTTCTCCGTCGGCCTGGGCTCCTTCGCGCACCTGGTCGGGGACTGCCTCACCGATCGCGGCTGCCGGCTGCTGTGGCCGCTGCAGATCCGTACCCGGATCCCCATCATCGAGCGCACCGGCAACAAGATGGAGACGTTCGTCCTCGTACCGATCTTCGCACTCGGCACCATGGCCCTGCTCTGGTACACCATCACCCATCAACCGTGATCACTCCGCAAGGGTGACAAGGGAATTCCGGGGGCCACGCCCCCGGAACCCCGGACTGTTCCGCAGCGTGCCGAGCCCGCATCCACGCCCCGGCCCGCCCTCCCCGAGTCCGCGGCCCCCGCATTCCCGGACGTTCCGCCCACCCTCGGCGGATACCTGCCGCACAGTCCTGACGTGCTCGTATGATCCGTTGGTCAGGTGTACGAAACCGATGGAGGCGGAATGAGCGATCGCGAAGAACTCGACTGGGAACTGTTCGGCGACGCCAGCCGGGAGCTGGCACAGCAGATCGCCGACGACGGCTTCGAACCCGACCTGATCCTGTCCATCGCGCGCGGCGGACTCTTCGTCGCCGGATCGCTCGGCTACGCCCTCGACGTGAAGAACCTGCACGTCATGAACGTGGAGTTCTACACCGGCGTCGATCAGCGCCTCGACCTGCCCGTCATGCTGCCGCCCGTACCCAATGCCGTCGACCTCACCGGCGCGACCGTACTCGTCGCCGACGACGTCGCCGATACCGGCGCGACGCTCAAACTGGTGCGCGACTTCTGCAAAGACCATGTCGCAGAGGTACGTTGCGCGGTCATCTACGAGAAGCCGCGCTCGGAGGTGAACTGCGAATACGTGTGGAAGCACACCGACCGCTGGATCAACTTCCCCTGGTCCGTGCAGCCGCCCGTCGTCAAACGCGCGGTCCGCGTCCTCGACGCCTGACCCCCGGCACAGCAGCGCGCCGGGTTCGAATCATCGAACCCGGCGCGCTCTCGGTCTATTGGGGGTAAGCGTCAGACCAGTTCGGCGGACAGAATGGTGACGGCATCCACCGGCACATCCTGGTGGCCCGACTTGGAGCCGGTACGCACGCCCTCGATCGCGTCGACGACGGCAACACCGTCGACAACCTTGCCGAACACGGTGTAGCCGAAGCCATCCTGGCCCGGGTAGTTCAGGAAGTCGTTATTGCTGGAGTTGATGAAGAACTGCGCGCTGGCCGAATGCGGATCGCTGGTGCGAGCCATGGCAACGGTGTACTTGTCGTTGCGCAGGCCGTTGCTCGCCTCGTTCTCCACCTTGTTCGGGGCCGGCTTCTGCTTCATATCGGCGGTCATTCCGCCGCCCTGCACCATGAAACCGCGGATCACCCGGTGGAACACGGTATCGGTGTAGTGGCCCGCCTTGACGTAGTCGACGAAGTTCGCGACGGTCTTCGGCGCCTTGGCCTCGTCGAGTTCCAGGGTGATATCCCCGGCGGAGGTCTTCAGGAGCACTGTGGTCATGTCGCCCATCGTATGGGAGCCCGAAACCGGGCGACCGCCCGGCATCCACCGGCCCTTGCCTGTCAGTGTGGAAAGGGTGATTGATGTGGGACAAGACGTTTCGCCGTAGGCGACATCACGGAGCTTCGTCAAAAGCAAGCACATGCATAGATGCGCATATTTCCATTAACTAATCGCAAGACCTTCGCCGGAGCCGCACCGGCCTCACGCCTCGTACAGCTCGAGCGGCAGATCGTCCGGATCGGCGAAGAATCCGAACCGCTTCCCCGTGTACTCGTCCACCCGCACCTCCTCCACCCGAACACCCTGAGCTGCCAATTGCGCCAGGGCCTCCCCCACATCCGCCACCACGAAGGCCAGATGCCGCAGGCCGGCCGCCTCCGGCCGCGAAGGCCGCGGCGGCGAATCCGGGAACGAGAACAATTCCAGCTGCCCGCCATCCGGAAGCGCGAGATCCAGCTTGTACGAACGCCTTTCCGCCCGATAGTTCTCGGCCAGCATCCGCAGCCCGAGCACCTCGGTATAGAACGCCTTCGACTTCTCGTAATCCGACACGATCACCGCGACATGATGGATTCGCTGCAGCTCCACGCGCCAGACGTTAGCTCACCGCACCGACATTCGGCCGCAACCCAGACGGCACCCCTCCCCTGCCACAGGCCGCTTTTCCTTACGCCCAGTTCCGCAGGCGACTTTCCCCGACACACTGGAGCATCACATGAGTAGATGCGCATATTTCCATGTTCATATGAAATATATCCGACTGCTGGAAAGGCCTCGATGGTTGGCGACCGCTCGGGCGGCGAGGTTGTAGGGTCGAATCGATGCGTTCAGGGATGTAAACGAACCTACGGACCGAGGGATACGCCATGTCTTACGTCGTGGATTTCACCGATGTCTCGACCGTCGGCCTGGAATCGTCGCCCGTCGCGGATGCGCTCGCCGGTCTGCGGGCGAACGAGGCCCGGTATTTCAAGAACAAGTACGACCACGTCTTCACGGTGGAGTCCGCTGACAAGGCGGCATCGACCATCGAGTGGATCCACACCATCCTCGAGAAGGAACGTGGCATCGTGATCGCCTCTCCCCCGCTCGAGGCGACGGCCTTCCAGGTGGAGAACATCAAGATGGCCTACGTCTTCTACGAGAGCGGCCTGTCGATCAACGTGATGTACGCGGTCGACGACGGCGGCAAGCGCGCGGTGGGGTTCAAGCTCTCCGAGGGGATGGAAGTCCCCGAGGAGCTCTCGAAGTTCAAGTTCGCGCGGCAGAAGTCGAAGCTGGCCGGAACGATTCGCGGCTCCTACTTCGTGATCAAGAACGAGTACTGAATCCGGCCTGGCCAGCCAGTTACCCCGCGAGCGCCGAAGCCGCGGCCGCCAGCAGCATCCCGCGATACGAGCCGCCGAACAGCACCACGTGCACCAGCAGCGGATGCAGTTGATGCAGCGGAATGCGTTGCCGCCAGCCCGAAGCCAGGGGTGCGGACTCCCGATAGGCGGCGAGGATCAGGTCGAGGTGCGGGGCGCCGAAGAGTGCCAGCATCGCCAGATCGGTCTCCCGGTGCCCGCCGTGCCCCGCCGGATCGATCAGCAGCGCCCGCTGCCCCGACCAGTGCACATTGCCCGACCACAGGTCCCCGTGGATACGGCTCGGCGGTTCCGGCGGACCGGACAGATGCCCGATGCGCTGCATGACCCGCTCGATCAGCCGAATGCCGTCCCGGCCGAGGTATTGCGCGGCGGCCGGCAGATACGGCGCCAATCGCCGCTCGGCATACCAGCTCCCCCACTCCCCCGCGGTCGGCGAATTGTCCAGCGGCAGTGTGGCAATGAAGCCGGGCCAGGGTGCGCCGTAGATGCCGGGCGAACTGCCGTGCAATTCCGCCAGCGCACGACCGAAGTGTGCGGCAGCGGCCGGGGACGCGGATTCCGGCGCCAGCCACGGCAATATGAGCATGCGGTCGTCGTCGGCGATTACCGGCGGGACGATCGCCGCATCGGCTTCGGCGAGCCAGCGCAGGCCGGCGGCCTCTGCCGCGAACACGCCCCCGGGTAGGAACAACCCAGCGTCCGAATCGGGTCGATCCGAGGATTCGGCATCCTCCGGAGCCGCCTTCACGAATACCGAACGCCCGTCGGCCAGTTCACCGCGGTACAGCGTCCAGGCATGCTGCTGCCCGAAGCTGGTCAATCGGCCGACCGGCACACCGGTGAGTTCGCGTAGGCGCGCGGCGACATCCATGAATACACATTGTGTCGGACTTCGACTCAGGTGACTTCAGTCTGAGTAGCCAGAATGCATACAGGCGTGTCGTGCGATCCGCGGTCGGCCTAATCGGTCGAACATCGAAGGAAGGCGGCAGTTTTTACCGTCCTGCACCGGTCTTTGACCGCTCAGGCCGGATCGCGCCACATTGCCCGAGTTGCGCTTGCTCCCTGTCGCATCGATCGACACCGGAGTCCGGCCATGATGCGGCGGCTTTGCGGGCCGACAGCGACTCGCGGCGACGCACACCGCTGCTAGGCGTCGGCGCGGATGGCGATGCGTTCGCGCAGCAGTGTCGCGGTGACCGCGTCGGCGGGGAAGAAGGCTTCGATCGCCAGTTCGGCCACGGTGACGTTCATAGGCGTGCCGAATACCGTGGTGACGCTGATGAAGGCGAGGTCGTGGCCGTCGTAGCGGTAGCGCATGGGGACGACGGCCTGGTCCGGGTCGGGCAGTCCCGGGGATTCCTCGCCGCCGGGGTAGCCGCGCAATTCCTGTAGTAGCGCGATCAATTCGGGTGCGCCGCTGACATCGATCTGCCGTTGCAGTCGCTCGAAAAGGTGGCCGCGCCATTCGGCGAGGTTGATGATGCGGCTGGCCAGTCCGTCCGGGTGCAGGCTCAGGCGCAGCACATTGACGGGTGCTTCCAGCAGTCTCGGGTCGGCGCCCTCCAGGAACAGTGCGATGCCCGCATTGGCGTCGACCATGTTCCATCCGGCGTCGACGGCCAGCGCCGGATGGGGTTCGTGCCCGGCGAGAATCTGCCGGATGGCGCTGCGCACAGGTTCCATGGCGGGGGTATCCAATTCCGGTTCGGCGTAGACGGGTGCGTATCCGGCGGCGAGCAGCATGCGATTGCGTTCCCGCAGTGGGATTTCCAGCTCATCGGACAGGTGCAGAATCATCTGCCGACTGGGTGTGGCCCGCCCCGTTTCGATGAAGCTGAGGTGCCGGGTGGAGGTCTCCGCCCGCCCCGCCAGTTCGAGCTGGCTGAGCCGCCGGGTGACTCGCCAATGCCGCAGGAGGTCGCCGGCAGTCTGTGTACGCATGCGTAGATCGTACGAATCCCCAGCACCGCAAACCATTACCCGCCGGGTAATGCGCGGAGTACCTCGGGATCTGTTTTGGAATCTGTGCGAATCGAATCCGCTGCTCAGTGGCCCGGTCGGTGGGTGGCGAAGTCCGCGAGAGTGATCGGGGGTGCCCGACGTACTGCTGGATGACAGGGGTCACCCGGTAGAGACCGGTGCCTTCACCCAGGAGCCGGAAGATCTCCCACATCTGGCGTCAGCGTGGGCCGATTCCGCGCCGAGAGGGCTCTGGTGGAGGCGACACGCCGCACAACGCCACCGTCAGAGCCCTCTCGGCGGCGAGGCCGGTTGGTGTTGGCGTGTTTCGGGGGTGCGGCGGGGGTGCTCGCTATGCCGAGGCGGGGGGTTGTTCGAGGGTTGTGGGGGCTGCGAGGAAGGTGAGGAGGCTGGGGTGGCGGGGGTCCAGGACTATGGCTTGGTCTTTGAGGTGGCGGGTGACGACGGGGGTGAGGAAGTAGCGGGGCCAGCTGGTGCGGGTGATGGCTACGCGGAGGCGGTGGCCCTCGGGCAGGACGGCTTCGGTGGGGGTGATGTCGATGTCGAGGTTGTGGGGGGTGCCGGGGTGGACGGGGAGGACGGTGGCGGCGGTCAGGGGGTGGTCCGCGGTCAGGAGGTGGCCGTCGACGAATTGGCTTGTGGTCTCGTTCACGGCGCGGCGGCTCGAGCGCAGGGCGCCGCGGGCGATGACCGCGGAGGAGCCGTCCGGGGAGACATCGCAGATGGTGACCGCCCAGAAGGCGTCGGTGCCGCTGGTGACCACGCGCAGGCGGAGGTTGAGGGGGCCGGACAGGAGTAGGTCGTCGGGCAGGGGTGCGCTGGTGAAGGTGACGGCGGCGGCTTCGTGTGCGCGGTCGTCGACGGCCCAGTCGCGGCCGAGCAGGGTGGGCAGGCCCATCAGGATCCAGCTGCTGGTCTGGGAGGTGATGCCGGGGCGCTTGCGCGGCAGGCGAATTCGGCCGGGGTAGCGGCCGGGTGTGGCGGCGAGGGAGCCGTCGGTGGCGGCGTGTGCGGCCGCGCCGCTGGCATCGGCGGACAGGTACCACTGGTGCAGGCGGGCGTCGGGGTGCGGGAAGGTGTCGCGGCTGACCCAGCCGCCGCCGAGCTGGCGGACGGTGACGGGCCCATATTCGTCGATCCCGTTGTCGATGCCCTTGACCCAGCGGTCGAAGAAGGCGCACTGCAGTTCGTCGAGGCGTTGCGGGTGGTCGGCGGAGCCGAATCCGGTGCCGGGGCCGACGTGATAGCTGTCCTCGACCACGAGTTGTGCTGCGCCGGTGGGCAATCGGAGCCGCTGGTGCAGGGCGGGTGCGGAGCGCACGAACACGTCGTGCCAGCCGGCGTGGATCCAGGTGGCGGCGGTGAAGTTCTCGAGCTGCGGTCGCCGGTCGGTGGCTTCCTCATCGTAGAAGTGCTGATGGTGTTGATCGGACAGCAGCGCGCCGGCGACATCGGGCAGCCGGGTGAAGGGGCTGGCGAGGCGGTCGCGCAGGAACTGGCCGAGGGCACCGGTTTTCACCAGTCCGGGGACCGAGGGCAGCCATTTGGTGCCGTTGACGGCGGCGATCCAGGCCAGATTGAAGGTGGACTGGGTGCCGCCGGTGAGCATGATGTCGCGGGTGGGGTCCTCCGAACCGACCAGTGCGAACACCGCTTTCAGGCCCTCGGGGCGGTGTCCGGCGGTTTGCAGGGCGGTGATGGCGAGGTAGGAGATGCCGGTCATGGCGAGGTCGCCATTGCACCACGGCTGATGGCGCACCCACTCCAGGACTTCGAGGTGATCGCGCTGTTCCCGCGCGGACATGAGTTCGAGTCGGCCGGTGGAGGTTCCGGTGCCGCGCACATCCACGGCGACGTGGACGTAGCCGCGAGAGATGAGGGTGCGGTTGGCGCGGATCGATTCCAGTGCGCCGCCGCCGAGTGCGCGCAGCATTTCCCGGCCGCCCGCGCGCCCGTGTGCGGACGGCGGGACCGCGCGGTACACCAGGGGGCCCAGCGCCGATACCAGGTTGATCAGCGGGTTGGCGCGCGTCATCAGGGTCTTGTTGTACGGGCTCAGGGTGATGACCGCCGGCAGTCCCTCGGCGACCGCCGTACCGTGCCGATCGGCGGGCCGGGTGATGTCGGCGGAGAGAATTGTGCCGTCACTCAGGCGGATTCCGATCCCCCGATCCACCTGAATCCGGGGGTAGAGGGCGGGTCCGAGCTTGAAGCGCGCATTGGGCGGCAGTGCGGCGCCGTGGGCGCCCGGGGCCGAAGCGGAGGCGGATTCCTGCGAAGGCGACATGTTCGGCTCCTTTGCCGAGGTGGCTCACCAGCACGTGAACCCATTGTCTCAGACGGTAAGGGATTTCCGCGACGCTGTCACTACGGCAGCGCGTCCGAATTCCGGCTGCCGAATTGTGCACTCGACCAACCCCTCAGCCGTTGCAGGACAGAGATTCTCGTACTCCGCAGGTCACGGTTCAGAGCATGCGGATCACCCGCGCCGGATTGCCCGCCGCGAACACCCGTTCCGGCAGATCACGAGTCACCACACTGCCCGCACCGACCACCGTGTCCGACCCGATGGTGACGCCCGGACAGACGATCACCCCGCCGCCGAGCCACACATTGTCACCGATCACGATGGGCGCGGCGCTCTCCCAGCGCTGCCTGCGCAGTTCGTGATCCTGCATCGGATGCAATGCGGTGAGCAGCTGCGCACGCGGGCCGATGGACACGTCATCGCCGATGGTCACCGGCGCGCAATCGAGCACGATGGCGTCGTAGTTGAGAAAACTGTTGTCCCCCAGCCGAATCAGATGCCCGTAATCGCATTGGAAGCGCGGCATGATCCAGGAACCCTCCCCGATCGCCCCCAGCAGATCGGTGAGCAGGGTGTGCCGCTGCTGCTCCGCACCCGCGCCGGTGGCATTGAATACGTCGAGCAGTTCCTGGCAGTGGCGGCGTTCGGCGACGAGTTCAGGGTCGTTGTCGCGGTAGAGCTCGCCGCGCAGCATGCGGTCCTTGTGTTCTCCCACGCTTCCATCCTGACCGATGTCGGGCTGTGCGAGGGCGTCCCGGTCTCTGGTATCAACGGTGCAGTGAAGATCGGATTCTCGCTCCCCCAGTTCGGTACTCAGGCCTCGCAGGGCGATCAGGTGATGCGGTATGCGGCGGCGGTGGAACAGGCCGGGGCGGACAGCCTCTGGGTCGGGGACCGGCTCATCGCCGCGACGAACCCGACGGTCGGGTACGGCGGGCAGGACACCATTCCCGACGAGTTCAATGCGATTCTCGATCCGTTCCTGGTGCTGGCGCTCGCGGCCGCGGTGACCGATCGGGTGCGGCTGGGCACGAATGTGCTTATCGCGCCGCTGTATCGGCCCGCCCTGCTGGCGCGGTCACTGACCACCCTGGATGTGGTGAGCGGCGGGCGATTGGTGCCCGGATTCGGGATCGGCTGGTCGCCGGACGAATACGAGGCGGCCGGGGTGCCGTTCACCCATCGCGGGGCGCGGCTGGACGAGACCCTCGATGCGCTGGAAGCCATCTGGACCACGGATCCGGCGGGGCACGAGGGGCGTTTCGTCTCGGTGCGCGAGCATCGCAGTGAGCTGCGGACCGTGCAGCGGCCGCGGCCGCCGATCTATCTGGGCGCGTTCAGTCCGGCGGGGCTGGCGCGGATCGGGCAGCGGGCCGAGGGATGGCTGCCGGTGGTTCCGGTACCTGGGCCGCCGGGGTGGGGTGCGCGATTGCTGCACCTGCGCGCGATCATCGATCAGGCCGCGGTGGCGGCGGGACGCGATCCCGGAACCATCCACACGATTCTGCGGGTGAATGTCGCGGCCGGCAGTTCGGTGGCGCAGGTGGCGGACACCATCGAACAGGTCGTCGCCGAGACCGGATTCGACGATGTGTTCGTCGATCTCATGTACCTCACCGATTCGGTGGACGGCATGCTCGCCGCCGCCACCGAATTGCTCGAACGATTGCGCGGGTGAACTCTGCGCGGTTACCCGGGTACCGGGTGAGCGCCACCGGTACCGTCACAGGCGAATGCTGTGTACCCGGGGCCGAGTGCGGAAGGTGGCAGTGATGTCGGAGGCTTCGACCGTCGATGAGTACATCGCCGACTTCCCCGAGGCGGTGCAGCAGATATTGCGGCAGGTGCGCGCGACCATCCGTGCGGCGCTACCGGACTGCACCGAGACCATCAGCTATCAGATTCCGACCATGCAGGTGGGCGCCCATCCGGTGATGTACTTCGCCGGGTGGAAAAAGCACATCAGCATGTATCCGGTGCCCGAGGGTGATGCCGCGTACGAGCAGGCCATCGCGCCGTATCGCTCCGGGCGGGGGACATTGAAGTTCGCACTGGACAAGCCGATTCCCTACGACCTCATCGGGCGCACGGCCACGCTGCTCACCGAACGCAGCGCCCGCCACTGAGCGCAATGCTCACCTGACCGCTGGCCTTCAGCGGGCGGACGATCGGGACAGGTTCCAGCCCTGCCAGGTATCGCGGTCGAGTCCGGCGCGCACATCCCGCGCGATCTCCTCGCGCTGCGCTGCGGGCAGGCGGTCGAGGGCGGGCAGGATATCGGTCGAGAGTCTGCCGAGGTACTCGGAGTCGAGGGTTCTGCCCGCCTGCCAGCGATCGATATTGCGGTCGGCCACCAGGTGTTCCGGATTCACCACCGCCAGCACCAGCAGGGTGGCCAGCGCGGCGCCGGCCGCTGCCCGCGGCACCCATTCCCGGCGCAATCGCACCAGGCTCGACAGCACCAGCAGGTAGACCAGGCCGATCCACAGTTCGAACACCTCCACCAGCAGTCGCAGCACCGTGAATCCGTAGGCCTGCTGGTAGGTCCACATCCGATGCAGCGCGGACGCGACGATCACCAGCGTCAGCACACTCACCGCGCTCACTCCCACGCGCAGCCACAGCCGATCCCCCGCCGACTGCTGCGCCGCCCACCGCTGCACCACCGCGATCACGGCCAGCGTCAGCATGCTGACCATCGACAGCTCCCAGAACCCGCTGCGCGCGTACTCCGCGTAGGTCAGATCCGCTGTCCGCTGCACATATCCGTCGCCGCCGAACATCACCGCCAGCTGCGTGCCCACGAATACCGCGAACAACACGGTCAACGCACCCATCGGCAGACCCCACTCGGTCCGCGACAGCCGCCGAATACGCGGCGCCGCAACCGATTCCGTTCCTCGCTCCTGCACAGCCGCCGCCCCGCCCGCAATCACCAGATCCATCCAGCCGGTCACCCGCGAGGGCCCGTCCGCCGCCGGAGGCGGACCCGCCAGCACATACAGCGCCCCCGCGACCCCCAGCCCCGCGATCGTGAACACGAATCCCCACTGCACCAGCAAACCGGTATCCAGCACCGGCACCACCGCACCGACCAATCGCGCGAACACCGGATCAGCCCCCACCAGCAGCGGCACGAACACCAGCAGCAGCACAAAAGTCGCCGCAACCGACCACCACACCCGAGGCCCCACCCGCCGACTCCCGGCCCCGCGCCCCACCCCCCGATACAGCCACGGCACCGACATCACCGCAGACCAGGGCACCGCCACCATGTCGAAGAACACCCCGAACACCGACCGCCGCCCCACCGCCGCAAACGATCCGGCCACCCCCGCCCCGAGCACACACAGCACGAACAACCAAGGCGCAGCCCGAAACACACCGATCGCGAGCAACCCCAGCGCCAACGCACCCCACCACATCCGGGACGAAGGCACATCCACCAGGCGTCTACGTAAGTCGTGCGATACATCCGCACCCCTCAGCACTCGCGACCACCCCGCGTCCTCCCGCACCGATCCGCCGCCGGAATCAGGCATCCCAGCGGCGGCACGCCCCGAGGCCGCCGCTGAACCCGCATCCAACTGCGTCGCGGGGGTGCCACCTGCAGTTTTCCGAGACCCAGACGCCACGACCGGCGGATCTCCATCATCAGCCGCACCCGAAGCGGGCTCGAAGCCCGCCGACGCCGCATCCGCCGTCGTCGCACTGATGCCACCTGCGGTTTCTCGAGCCCCAACAGCCGCATCCCGCCGCCCGACCCGATCGACCACCCACACCGCACCCGCAGTCACACACCCCGCAAGCACCCACCCGATCCCCGGCCGATCCAGCGGCACCAGCACCGCCGCAGCCACCCCCACCCCGCCGACCGCGAGCAATGTCCCCCGCGGCATCGGAACAATCGCCGACCTCGGCGGAAGACGCAGCGGCACAGTACGTCTCGGATATTCCGGACCGCTGGAACCCGGCCCGAGGGCGCCACCTCCGATCGTTATCTCAGCCACCCACCCCGGCGGCGGGCTCGCCGACCAGACCGATGCCGATCTCGATCCGGACGGGTCCGCAGGGGCCGGGTCATCGGGGAGGTGATGGTCGGGGGCGTGCTGGGTGGGCGGGGTTTCGGGGTCGGGGGTGGGGAGTGGGATTTCGGGCATGGGTGATCCTTCGGTAGGCGTGCGTGAATGGCCCGGGAGCCGGGGGCGGCCGGGAGGTGTGGGATTGGGGTCGGCTGTTGCCGGAGGGGTCAGGTGTTGGGGAGGGTGATGCGGATTCGGGAGCCGGGGGCGGTGACGGCGATGGCGCCGCCGTGGAGTTCGACTATCCAGCGGGCTATGGCCAGGCCCAGGCCGGTGCCGCCGCCGCTGCTGCCGCCCCGGGTGAAGCGTTCGAAGATGCGGGCGCGTTCGGGGATGGGGATGCCGGGGCCGTCGTCGTGGACTTCGATGACGGTGTGCGAGCGCAGGGTGTGGGCGGTGAGGCGGACTTCGCCGTGCGCGGGGCCGTGGCGGGTGGCATTGTCGAGCAGGTTGAGCAGGACCTGGTGCAGGCGGGCGCGATCGGCACGGACGGTCAGGCCGGGGGTGGCCGCGATGGTGAAGCGGACGGGGCGGTCGATGGCGGCGGCCATGACTTCCGCTTCGGCGACAACCTCTTTCAGCAGCGACTCCACGGGCAGCTGCTCCAGGTACAGCCGCACGGCTCCGGCTTCGATACTGGACAGGGCCAGCAGCTCCGAGATCAGCAGGCTCAGACGTTCGGTCTGCGCGAGCGCGGTGCGCAGCGTGGCCGGATCCGGTTCCGCGACACCGTCCACCAGGTTCTCCAGCACCGCACCCAATGCCGTGATGGGCGTGCGCAATTCGTGCGACACATTCGCGATGAAATCGCGGCGCTGCTGATCGGCGGCCCCCAGATCGGCGGCCATCTGATTGAACGCCTCCGCCAGCTGACCCACTTCGTCATGGGAGGTGGCGCGCACCCGCCGCGAATAGTCGCCCTGCGCCATGCGTTTGGCCGCCGCGGTCATCTCCCGCAACGGCAGCGTCATACCGTGTGCGAGCACCTGCGAGGTCACCAGGGCGATCAGCATGGCCGCCACGGTGGTGCGCGGTGGCAGCCAGCCGATGCGCGAGGCGAAGAACCCGAACGCCACCGCCCCCGACCCCAGCATGAGAATGGCCAGCTTCATCTTGATCGACCGCACCCGGTCCAGCGGCCGGGGCAACCGCGCGGCGAGGCGATTGCCCGCCGCCCGCACCAGCTCCAGCCGACGCACCGCAGGCTCCCGCGCCGAACCCGACCCCGCTGCCGACGCCTCACCCTCGGTTGCGCGCGGCCCACTGCCGGTTGCGGACACCTCACGATCGGGCGCCACCACCGCACCGTCGGGCGCGAACACCCCTGTATCGGTTGAGCGCACCGCACAATCGGCAGCCCAGGCACCGGGTGGAGCCGCTGGGGCTTCCGGTCGGTCAGCGGCGTCGGATCCCGGAGACGGCGTGCCCTCAGCTCCGGGCGGCGGCGTGCCCTCAGCGGCAGGTAGCTCGCCCGCGGCAGGTAGCTCGCCCTCCGGCGCAGGCGACTCGTGTGCGGAGGGTTGTGTGCTCATCTCGCCTCCAGCGCATAACCGACGCCGTGCACGGTGCGGATGAGGTCGGCGCCGAGTTTGCGGCGCAGCGCCTTGATATGACTGTCGACGGCGCGGGTGCCGGAGGCGTCGGCCCACCCCCAGACCTCCGAGAGCAGGCGATCGCGCGCCAGCACGGCGCGCGGGCGGCGCGCCAGATGCACCAGCAGCTCGAATTCCAGTGGGGTGAGCTGGGTTTCGGCATCAGCGCGCCAGACCCGGCGCTGATCGACATCGATGCGCAGATCGCCCACGACGATGGTGGCCCCGGGAGCGGCGGTGCGTTCGACGCGGCGCAACAGCGCGTGAATGCGCGCGGTGAGAACTCGCATCGAGAACGGTTTCGTCAGATAGTCATCGGCGCCGACACCCAAGCCGATCAGCATGTCGGTCTCATCGGTGCGTGCGGTCAGCATGAGCACCGGCACCGCGCGCCGGGCCTGGATGCGCCGGCACACCTCGAGGCCGTCGAAACCCGGCAGCATGATGTCCAGAACCACCAGATCCGGGTGCAGGCTCTCGGCGGCCGCGACACCGGCGGGACCGTCATGGGCCAGATCGACGGTGAAGCCCTCGGCGCGCAGGCGGGCGGCAATGGATTCGGCGATGGTCGGCTCGTCCTCCACCACCAGAATCCGCCGCGCACTGCCCTGCTGGCTGATTTCCATGCTGGTGACACTAGGCAGTGCGCGTGGAGATGGTTCGCACCGCTTGTGAAGATCTTGTGGAGACCGGGCTGGACGCCGGCGCGCACCGGCCGCGCATTAGCATGACCGGGTGCAATCACCGACGGATCACACCGCGCGCCTGCGTGGTGCCGCCGTCGGCGCAGCCTCCGGAGCCGTGGCCCTCGGAGCGCACGGACTCGGCGGCGGGAATGCCGCACCCGAGGGATCGTCGCTGGCGCTGCTGTTCGCGGCGTGCGGGTTGATCGGCGTGGTGGTTGCCTCGCTGCGGCCGCGCTACGGGCTGATCTCCCTCATGGGGATGCTGGCCGCGGGACAGGCCATCGGGCATATCGCGCTGTCCACGGCGCCGGAGCATCATCATCACGCCGCGTCGCCGATCATGCTGATCGCGCACCTGGTGGCGATTCCGTTCGGCGCCTTGGTCATTCGGGCCGCCGAAGCCGGAATGCGGCGGGCGGTCACGAGCGTGCGGCGATTCATCGTGGCGCTGGGCATCGCGCCGGAACCACCCGCGCACCGGGCCCGCACGACTACTCCCGATGATCGGGCGGTACTGCGGCGGCTGCTGGTCAGCCCTGGAATCGGGCGGCGCGGGCCACCCGCGCCCGCACTTCCGTTCCTTCACCCCGTACCGGCGTAACAGCGCTGCCGGTAGGCACGCCACACAGTCGCGAGACCGGCGCAACGTCACTGCTCACCCACCGGTGCACGCACCCGGCGCGAGTTGCCTTGTCCGCGAACATGACCGACCGATTCGCCGCCTCGAACTGATTCATCAGGTCGGCCGGTGCGATTCACGTCGTACCGCGTGCTGTTCCGGTATCGCTGCGGTGCCCCTGTGTGCCGCCGCGCCGGTGCCGCACTGACGTCGATATCCGGCACCCGGATTCGCGATCACCGGCGCCACGGTTCGGGGTTCTACTGCCTCCCCCTCATCGATCGGAGATTCTTCGTGTCCGCATCAGTCCTGCGCGCTCCCCGCGCGCTCCGCCGCCTCACGGCCGCAGCCGCGATCTCGGCGCTCGCCGTCTTCCCCGTCGCCTGCTCCTCCGATTCCGGCTCCACCTCCGCCGCCAAGGCCGCGGACAAGGTGACCATGAGCGATCAGTGGATCAAGGCCGCCGACAGCGGTATGTCCGCCGCGTTCGGCACGCTCAGCAATGCCGGTGACAACCCGGTGCAATTGGTCGCCGCCTCCAGCCCCGCCTCGGCGCGGGTGGAGATCCACGAGGTCGTCACCGACGGCGTCGGCGGCGATAAGACCATGCGCCCCAAGGAAGGTGGACTCACCATTCCCGCGCACGGATCGGCCACGCTCAAGCCCGGCGCCGAGCACCTCATGTTCATGGATCTGAAGCAGCCGCTGCGCACCGGCTCCGACACCCGGATCACCCTGGTGTTCTCCGACGGTTCCACCACGACCGTCACCGCGCAGGTGCGTGACTTCGCGGGCGGTCAGGAAAACTACGCCGCCCCGACCAGCGGCGCCGAGAGCCCCGCACACGGTGGCTGAGCCCACCGAACCGCACCCCTCCCGGCTCAGCAGGCGGCGTCTGCTGGGCGGGGGCGCCGCCGTCGCCGGAGCCGCGGGTGCGGCCGGGATCGGCTGGGGTGCGGCCACTCTCACCCATCGCGAACATCATGCCGATCCCGCGCTGGAGACCGTCCCGTTCTACGGGCAGCACCAGGCGGGCATCGACACCGAACCTCCGGGCGCGGCGGCGTTCGTCGGCTTCGACCTGAAGCCGGGGGTGGGGCGCGAGGACATCATCGGCGTGCTGAAGATCTGGACCGACGATGCCGCCCGCCTGACCCAGGGCAAGCCCGCACTCGCCGATACCGAACCGGAGCTGGCCCAGCGGCCCGCCCGGCTCACGGTGACGGTCGGGTTCGGGCCGGAGTTGTTCACGATCGCCGGACTCGAGACCCGGCGCCCGAGCTGGCTCAAACAATTGCCGCCCTTCACCATCGACCGCCTCGACCCGGCCTACACCGGCGCGGACCTGCTGCTGCAGATCTGCGCCGAGGAGACCACCACGGTGTCGCATGCGGTGCGGGTGCTGTCCAAGCATGTGAAATCGCTGGTGCAGGTGCGGTGGGTGCAGCGCGGGTTCCGCAATGCGGCCAAGGGCCAGACCATGCGCAATCTGCTCGGGCAGATCGACGGGACGGTCAATATCGCCCCGCGCACAGTCGATTTCGATCGCCTGGTCTGGGACGACGGCGCGCAGCAGCCGTGGCTGGCGGGCGGTACCTCCCTGGTATTGCGGCGCATTGCCATGAAGCTCGACACCTGGGACGAGCTCGATGCCGACGGGCGGGCCATCACCCTCGGCCGCCGCGATTCGAACGGCGCACCGCTCTCGGGCACACAGGAATTCGACGAACCGGATTTCGCCGCCGTCGACACGTACGGCATTCCGGTCATTCCGCCGTCCTCACATATCGCGCGTGCCCATCACACGCACGAGGGTGAGCGGTTCCTTCGTCGTGGCTACAACTACGACGAAGCGCCCGCACCCGGCCAGGTGTCGAATTCGGGTCTGCTGTTCGTGTCCTGTCAACGCGATGTCGATGCGCAATACCTGCCGGTGCAGCAGCGACTCGCGGAGTTCGACGCGCTCAACCAATGGACCACACCGGTCGGTTCCGCTGTCTTCGTCCTCCCGCCCGGCGTACCGGCGCCCGGCGGATATCTGGGACAGCAGCTGTTCGACCGGTGATCCCGGCCCGGCCGGACCTTCCATGAGGGGCGGCCCGGCCGGGTTCTAGGGTGACCAGCATGACCGTGCTGCGTTCGATCGTGCTGTTCGCGCTCGCCGCCGTCGCCGAGATCGGCGGGGCATGGCTGATCTGGCAGGGCGTGCGCGAGCATCGCGGATGGGAGTGGATGGGCGCCGGAGTCATCGCGCTCGGGCTGTACGGGTTCGTGGCAACCCTGCAACCCGATGCGAGCTTCGGGCGCATCCTCGCCGCCTACGGTGGCGTGTTCGTGGCGGGATCGCTGCTGTGGGGCATGGCATTCGACGGTTTCCGGCCCGATCGCTGGGATGTGTCCGGAGCGCTGGTGTGCCTGGCCGGTGTCGCGCTCATCATGTACGGGCCTCGTTCAACGTGAAACCACCTGTGGCCTCGGTGCATTCGCGCATCCGATGCCACACGGGGTACGGCGCAGCACTGAGGCAGTGCGTGCAGAATTGCACGCGCGGAGGCGATTACGCATTCGCCCCGATCAGCGCGTCGACCAGGGTCCGCGCGGTCGAGATGGCGCTCTCGTCGCCGAGCCGGGCGGCGGTATTGGCGGCGGAGACCAGCGCATCGAGCTGGAAGGCCAGTGCGTGCGGATCGTGCACACCCGCATAGCCTTCCTCCTGCGCCCGCCGAATCTCCTTCTCCAGCAGCGCAAACCAATCCGACCGGTCTGCCGCTAGCGCATCCCGCACCGGACCGGGGCGGCTGTCGAATTCCGAGAGACCCGCAACCCGGAAGCAACCGCCCGGAAGTACCGGCTCGTCGATATACGCGAACCAGTGCGCGATGAAGGACCGCAGGCGCGCGATGCCCTTCGGCTCGGACAGCGCCGGGCGCACCACATGATCGATGAACACCTGCCGCGCCGATTCCACGGCGGCCAGTTGCAGGTTCTCCTTGGTCCCGAAGAGCGTGGCCACCCCGCTCTTGCTGACGCCGAGATCCGTGGCCAGTCGCCCCAGACTCAATCCCGTCAGCCCCTCCACCGAGGCCACATCAGCGGCATGCCGGGCGATGCTGGCGCGAGCGCGAGCCCCCTTGAGGAGGCGCTGATCGGAAACCTGCTGCTCAGCAGTGTGCATCGGCTCGGACATTCTTCCAGTCTCGCACTATCTGTTGCAAAAACGCACGATCGGTCGTACTTTTCAACAATACGAACGATCGTGCGTACAGATTTCCTCCGGCTTGTCACCTCCGCCCGAAAGCCTCGACATGACAGACCTCTCCGCGCGGCCGCCCGCCGTGCCACCACATTCCACCGGCCCCGGCATTGCACGCACACCTGCCACCACTGCCGACCCGCACATCACGCCGGCGCCGCCGCACTCCGCAGCGCAGCCCTCCTCTCCACCTCAGCCCGCAGTACCGCCACCCGCACCAGCAGTGCTGCCGTCCACATCACCGCCACCGGCCACCTCCGCAGCGCCCGCCGACCGATCGACCACACGCGCCCTGCTGGTGGCATGCGGTGCGGCCTTTGTTGCCTTCCTTGACCTTTCGGTCGTCAATATCGCCTTCCCCGCCATCGGCCGCGACTACCCGCACACCTCACCGGCCACCCTCACCTGGGTGGTCAGCGGATATGCGGTGGCCTTCGCCGCACTGCTCACCCCCGCCGGACGCCTGGCCGACTCGCTGGGGCGGCGGCGCGTATTCCTCGGCGCGCTGGGCGGATTCGCCCTGACCTCACTGCTGTGCGCACTCGCCCCGGGAGCGGACTGGCTCATTACCGGGCGCTTCCTCCAGGGCGCGACCGCCGCCTTCCTCATTCCCGCCGGTCTGAGCCTGGTCCTGAGCCTCACGCCGCCCCAGCGCATCGGTGTGGCCATGGCCGCGTGGACGGCGGCCGGGGGATTCGCCGCGACGGTCGGACCGGCAGTGGGCGGGGCGCTGGTCGAATGGTTCGGCTGGCGTTCGGTTTTCGTCATCAATGTGCCGATCGCGGTGGTACTCATCGCACTCGGACTCACCCTCACCGTCCGCGAGACCGGACACTCCGACGGACTGCCCGATCTTCTCGGCACCGCCGCCACCGGGCTCGGCATCGGCGGTGTGGTGGCCGCGGTGACGCAGGGGCAGCAGTGGGGCTGGGATTCCTGGCGCACGCTCGCCTGCGGCATCGGCGGACTGGCACTGCTGGCCCTGGCCCTGTGGCGCTCGCGCCGGCATCCGCGCCCGGCCATTGCCGTCACGCTGTGGCGCAGTCACCGGTATGCGCTGGTCAATGCCGTGGCATTCGTGTTCGGCGCGAGCATGTTCGCGTGGCTGCTGGCCGGACCGCTGTGGCTGGCGAATGTGTGGCACTACTCGGTGCTGCAGTCCGCGGGCCTGATGACCATCGGGGCCGTCGCGTCCATGGTGACCGCTATCCCCGCCGGACGCGCCCCCGAGAACGTGCAGCGCTGGCTGGGAGTTCTGGGTGCGCTCATGTTCGCCGCGTCCACCCTCTATATGAGCACCGATGTCTGGAACGCCACGCCCGCGCTCTGGGAAGCGTGGCTGCCCGCGGGCATTCTCGGCGGCGGCGGCATCGGCATGGTCATCACGGTGCTGGGCACCGCGGCCGCGAGATCGCTGCCGCCGCAGCGCTTCGCCGCGGGCGTCGGCATGAACCTGACCGCCCGGCAGTCCGGCGGCGCGCTCGGTGTCGGAGTGCTGGCCGCCGTATTCGCCGCACACCCCGGCACTCCGCTCACCGCGTTCCACACCCTGTTCGCCGTGTGCGCCGTCATCGCGGCAGTCGCGGCCGTTCTCGCCGCCCTGCCCGCCCGTGCCGAGGAGGCAACCCCATGACCAGTTACGACCTGCGCACCCGCAAGGACGACCCGGCCGTCTTCGAGGACCCGATGCTGCTGTCCGACACCGCGGCCCGCGATCTGCTGCGCCCGGCGCCATGGCGGCGCTTCGCCGTGATCGGCGATTCCATCGCCGCCGGCACCGGCGATCCCGCCCCCGGATTCGCCATGCTGCCCTGGGCCGATCGCCTGGCCGGCTGGCTGCGCGCGGCCCATCCGGAAGCCCGCTACCTCAATACCGGCCGCATGGGCGCGACCCTCGGCGAGATCCGCGCCGAACAGCTTGCCACCCTGCACGAATTCCACCCGGATCTGGTGTTCGTCAATGGCGGCGGCAATGACCTCATGCGCCGCGAGGCCGATCTCGGTGCCGTAGAACAGGATCTGGACCAGCTGTGCGCCGAGGCGACCGCCACCGGCGCGCGCCTGGCCCTGTTCACCCTCGCCGATGCCTTCACCGGTCCCTTACAACCGCTGCGCCCGCGCTTCGCCGCCTTCGCCGAGGCGGTGCGCCGGGTCGCGGCCCGCCACGACGCCATTCTCGTCGAGTTCTGGGGGCATCCCGCCCGCCTGCGCCCGGACTGGCTCAGCGCCGACCGCATTCACCTGACCATGGCCGGTCAGGCCATCGTCGCCGCCGAGCTCGCGAAATCGCTGGCCCGCCACGCGGACTCGGGGCCGGGCAGCGGGTAGGCCCCGGCCCCTGAATACAGAACCGCACAGGGTGCAATGAGGCACCCTGTGCGGCAATGGTTTCGCAGAATTGCTCAGTGCCAGAGCGTGGCGATGAAGACATTCAGAATCGCCAGGCCACCGGCCGCATGCGTCATCCACGGCAGCGCCCGGCCGCGTTTGGCATCGGCGCGGCCCACTTCGGCGAAGCCCGCGACGAGCACCGCCACCACCAGCTTGGTGATGACCTTCGGCATATTCAGGTCCTTGTCGAGCGAGTGAATCGACTCGGCCATGCCGACCAGAATGATGCCGGTGACGAGCTGCGCACGCGCGCCCCACACCATCAGTTCCGAGACGCGCGGCTGGGCGGCGATATATCCGCCGACCACCGCCGCCATACCCAGCAGATGCGATACGACGACCAGGTTGTAGACGAAGTCCATGACTGCACACCGTAGTTGATCGGCACTCGTCAACGACAGTCGGTAGTACCGGAAAAGGCTGCTGATGGGCGGTGGGAATGTGTCTCATGACCTACCCGCGAGGGAGTTTCACGCCCCCGCGGGCCGGGTAGTCCACCTCCAGTGACTCTCTGTGTCGCAAGGGAGAGTCTCCCGTTGCGGGCAGTAACCGGGTAGGAGAAGCAGGTGGCGGTTGTACTCGTGCTGCGGGCGCGCGGACTGGGTGATCTTCTCACCGCGGTCCCCGCGCTGCGCGCACTCCGCCGGGCCCGGCCCGGGGACCATATCGCGCTCGCCGCACCGCACCGGCTCAAACCCATTGTGGACCTCATCGCCTCCGTCGACGAGATGGTGCCGACCACCGATCCGGCCGCGATCCGCTGGGACGGTGAGCCGCCCGCGCTCGTGGTCAATCTGCACAGCGCCACCGCCGAGAGCATTGTGGAACTCAATCGCACACGGCCCGAACAGATTCTGACCTATCGCAATCCCGCCTTCCCCGATCTGGACGGACCGGACTGGCCCGCCGACATGCACGATGTGGACCGCTGGTGCTATCTGCTGGAAACCGCGGGCATCAGCGCCGACCGCCGCAATCTGGGCCTGGTGCCGCCGGTCGCGAGCACCAGTCATCGCGACTGCGTGGTCGTGCACATCGGCGCGGGCGCGCCCGCACGCCGCTGGCCACCGGATCGGTTCGCGGCCGTGGTGCGGCATCTGCTGGTGCAGGGTCGCGATGTCGTCCTCACCGGGGACGAGACCGAACGCGAGATCGCCCTCGGCGTCGCGGCCCGCGCCGGATTGGCCCCGGCCCGGGTGCTCGCGGGTCAGCAGAACCTCATCGAATTGGCCGCCACCGTCGCCGAGGCCGCCCTCGTGGTGTGCGGGGACACCGGAGTCGCCCATCTCGCAACGGCTTTCGGCACCCGCACGGTGCTGCTGTTCGGTCCCACGCCGCCCAGCCGCAGCGGTCCGCCGCCGCACCTATTGGGTCGCCATGCCGTGCTGTGGGCCGGGCAGACCGGCGATCCGCAGGGTGACACGCCGGACCCGGGACTGCTGAAGATCGGCGTGCCCGAGGTCGTCAATGCCATCGACAAGCAGTTGCGCAAACGCCCTTGGCCCGGCACCGGAATGGATCGCCGTGGGCAGCAGGCCTATCGGCGCGTGGGCTGAGCCGCTCCGCCTCAGGTCTCCGCGATATCGGCGCGCGCACTCGACAGCGCCGCCGAATACGCCGCGATCGCACTCGGCCAGAACTGCTCGAGATAGTCCCGCGCATCGGCCAGACCGCGCGGGTCCAGACAGTACAGTCGCCGATTGCCTTCGGGCTGGACCATCACCAAGCGGGCCTCACGCAGCACCTTCAGATGCTGCGAGGCCGCTGAGCTGGTGACGCCCACGGCGGCGGCCAGCTCACCGACCGAGCGCGGACCCTGCGGCAGGGCTTCGAAGATGGCCCGCCGAGTGGGATCGGCAAGCGCGCTCAATACCGCGACTCCATTAGCGACCACTTAAACAGGGTGTCCAACGCCGATGATCATGTCAATACACGCCGATCGGGTCATCGCCGAGGTCATACCGAAATTACCCGCGTGTCGTTACCTGGCCGTAACCTGCCAACTGGGCTTTTGGGTCGATGTGACGGCGATTACACGGTTTCTCGACTGGTTATAACCTCCCGTACGTTCAGTCCATGCCCGTAACCGTTCCGTTATCCAGAAGCCGTCAGGCCCGCCGGTACCGCGCGGCGGCTACCCGTGCAGTAGCCGTGACCGCGGTCGTCGGCGCCTCGATGAGCGCGCTCGCCGCCGCCGACCCGCATGCCGATGCGAATACCGATACGGTCGCCGTGCATGTCGCCGCGACCCCTACCGCGCAGTTCACCGCCTTCACCCCGCGCGAAGCGCAGATGCCGCAGTCCGTGCCGCCGGAGGTTGTCGACTTCCTGAAGAACCTGGGCATCGAACAGGCGCGCCCGAAAACCGTTCGCCCCGTGGGCGGTCCGCTGACCTCCGGCTTCGGTGTCCGCTGGGGCGCCATGCACGCCGGCATCGATTTCGGCGACGGCTTCGGCACCCCGATTCGCGCGGTCACCGACGGCACCGTCATCGAGGCCGGTCCGGCCTCGGGCTTCGGGCTGTGGGTGCGCGTGCAGCAGGACGACGGCACCATCGGCGTCTACGGCCATATGCAGGACATCCTGGTGCAGCCGGGCCAGCAGGTGCACGCCGGCGACGAGATCGCCACCGTGGGCAATCGCGGCTACTCCACCGGACCGCACCTGCACTACGAGGTGCACACCGCCCCGGGTTCGGCCATCGACCCGCTGCCCTGGCTCGCCGGGCGCGGCATGGATGTCGGCCAGGCCGACTGACACACCGCCACGCCGACCGACACACCGAAGGCCAGGCGCCGCAACGGCAATCGATGAGGGGTTGCCGCTGCGGCCGTCTGCCACTGCTCTAGTACCCGGGTACTAGGTGTGAACCACACCTTCGGGGGACGTGGCCGCCGCAATCACGACCATAACGTCGGGATATGACCACCGCTGCCCTCGCTCCCGCCCTTCGACGGCTGCATCGCCCCCTGCTCGTCACCTCCGCCGTCATGATCACCCTCGCCGTATTCTCGTTGTGCGCCATGCTCTTCGACGATCGCATGCTGCTGCACGAATCGGTCTGGCTCAAACCGCTCAAGTTCGCCGTCGCCTTCACCCTCTACACCGGCACGCTCGCCTGGCTGCTGTCCTTCCCGCACCGGGGGCAGCGGCTGACGTGGTGGATGGGCACGCTGTTCGCCGTCACCGCCTTCGTGGATGTCGGATTCATCGCACTACAAGCCGCGCGCGGCACCTTCAGTCACTTCAATACGCAGTCCGATCAGGTCAACAGCATCGGGCAGATGGTCTTCGCCTCCGGCGTCCCGGGCCTGTTCGTCGCGAATCTGGTCATCGCACTGACCCTTTCGTGGCAGCACATCACCGATCGGCCCACCACCCGGGCCATTCACGCCGGTCTCGCAATCGCCGTGGTCGGTATGGGCCTGGGCTACCTCATGGGTTTCACCGGTAAGCAGGAGACCACCGACGCCTACGGCCATCCGGTGGAGCTGGCCGCCGGGCATACCGTCGAGCACGGGCAGCCGCTGGTCCGCGACGGGGTCGGCGGTATTCCGGTCACGCACTGGAGCACCGTCGGCGGCGATCTGCGCATCCCGCACTTCGTCGGACTGCACGGCATCCAGATCCTGATCGTGGCGGCCTTCGTGCTGGCCCGCCTCGCACCCCGGGTGCCGTGGCTGCGCGCCGAACGCGCACGCGCCGACCTGATCTGGGTCCTGGCTCTCGGCTATGCCGGACTGCTCGGGGTGCTGCTGTGGCAGGCATTGCGCGCCCAGCCGCTCACGCACCCCGATGCCGCCACCCTCACCGGATTCGGCGCGGTCGCCGCGGTGGTGGCGGCGGGCACCGGCCTGGTCTACGCGCTACACCGCCGTGACGGTTCCGCAGGCGAGCTGCGCACCGCACAACCGCCTAACGCAACCGCTCGGCATCGCGTGTCAACTTCACCAATATCGCAGTGAGATCGGACAGTTCGATGGAATCGGCGCCCTCGGCGACGGCGGTGGCGACATCCTCGGCCGCACACCGGGCCGCGAACCAGCGATCGGACAGGTCCGCGACCTCCTGGACCGTCAGGACCACCGAATCCTCCGGAATACCGGTGCCCTTCACACTGTTTCGATGCTCGTAGGCCCGCTGCCGGCAGGACTGGCGGCAGTAGCGCCGACGGCGCCCGACCTCGGAATCGGCGATCTCTCTGCCACACCATTGGCAGGGCGGCGTCAGGCGGCGCGACATGACCGGAGACATTAACCGTTGCGGGCGCTGACCGGGCGCTTGGCACGCCGGAGCAAAGTCATACGGCCGAACGAGTAGAATGGCTGGGTTCTCCCCACGGGAACGGAAGCCTGCGCTTCTACGTTCACTACGTAGAAGGGTTGAACTGAAGTCAAGACGTTGCCGATAGGCGAGAAGGGACCGCACTCATGGCAGATCGCGTACTCCGTGGCAGTCGGCTCGGAGCGGTGAGCTACGAGACCGACCGCGACCACGACCTGGCTCCCCGTCGGATGGCGAAGTACCGGACGGACAATGGCGAGGAATTCGATGTTCCCTTCGCCGATGACGCCGAGATCCCCCCGACCTGGCTGTGCCGCAACGGCCAGGAGGGCATCCTGCTCGAGGGCACCACACAGGAGCCCAAGAAGGTGAAGCCGCCGCGTACGCACTGGGACATGCTGCTGGAGCGTCGCAGCAAGGAGGAGCTCGAGGAGCTTCTGCAGGAGCGGATGGATCTGATCAAGAGCCGTCGCCGGGCGTAATCGCGCCGGACATACACGAAACGAGCCCCTTCCCGATCCGGGAGAGGGGCTCGTTTCGTTGTGTTGCCCTAGTGGCTGGCGACCTTGCGGTAGCGCAGCAGCGACAGCGGCACCGCGACGGCGAGGATCGCGAGCGAGCACAGCACCGAATATTCGATGCAGTGGTCGGCGGGCCAGCCCGTGGCCGGGGTGAATCCGGGCGGGGAACCGTTGGCGAAGAGCTTGCGCCCGGCCGCCGACACGGCGGTGATGGGATTCCAGGCCGCGATGGTGCGCAGCGGCCCCGGCAGCGTCTCCCCGGAGATGAACGCCGACGATATGAAGGTCACCGGGAACAGCCAGATCAGACCCGCACTCTGGGCCACCTCGACACTCGGTGACAGCAGCCCGGTGAGCGCGCCGATCCAGGACATGGCGAAGGCGAACAGCAGGATCACCGCGAAAGCCGTGACGGCGTCGATGATTCCGCCGTTGATCCGCCACCCGACCGCGTACCCGCAGCCCACCATGACGGCCAGGGCGAGAACATTGACCATCAGATCCGACAGCGTGCGGCCCATGAGCACCGCCAGCCGCGACATGGGCAGGGTGCGCATGCGGTCGATAATGCCCTTGTGCAGATCGTTGGCCAGGCCGACGGTGGTGAAGGCCGCATTGAAAGCCACTGTCTGCGTGAAGATTCCGGCCAGCAGGAATTCGCGGTACTGCCCGCCGCCCAGGGACGCCCCGAAGATGTAGGCGAACAGGAAGACGAACATGAGCGGCTGGATGGCGGCGGTCACCAGCAGCGTCGGCACGCGCAGGATGGTCAGCAGATTGCGGTAGGCGACGATGGCGCTGTCCCGAATGGCCCTGGGCAGCAGCACGGGCGAGGCGCCGCCGGGTTCGCGCTGTCTGTCCGGCGCCGCCGCGGTCTCGGGGGCGGGAGCGGTGGTGGTCACGAGAGGATCTCCTCTTGCACGGTGTCGGTGCGTCGGGCCGCTGCTTTGCGGTCCGCGGATTTGCCGGTGAGAGAAAGGAATACGTCGTCGAGGCTGGGCCGGTGCACGGTGGCGTCGACCACGCAGACGCCCGCGTCGTCGAGGCGGCGCAGGGCTTCGACCATGGTGCGGGTGCCGTCGCCCACCACGACGGTGACCTGATCGGCGTCCGCGTCCGCACTGGGCTCACCGAGGCCGACCTGGGCCAGAATCTGCTTGGCGGGCTTGGGATCCTGACCCGCCGCGAGGGTGACGGTGAGTTTGTCGCCGCCGATGGAGGTCTTGAGCTCATCGGCCGAACCGCGGGCGATCACTCGCCCGCGGTCGATGACGGTGATGCGATCGGCGAGCAGATCGGCTTCCTCGAGGTACTGGGTGGTGAGCAGCACGGTGGTGCCGTCGTCCACCAGTTCGCCGATGACCCGCCACATATCGATGCGCCCGCGCGGATCGAGCCCGGTGGTGGGTTCGTCGAGCACCACCACCGGCGGACGGCACACCAGCGCCCCCGCCAGGTCGAGCCGGCGCGACATGCCGCCGGAGTAGGTGCCCGCCTGCCTGCCCGCCGCGTGTTCGAGTCCCAGGGCGGCGAGCAGTTCGGTGGCGCGCTCGGCGGATTTGCGATGGCTCATGCCGTACAGCCGCGCCACCATGCGCAGGTTCTCGAACCCGGTCAGGTTGGCGTCGACCGCCGCGTACTGCCCGGACAGCCCGAGCCGGGTCCGGGCGCGGGCCGGATCCTTCAGCACATCGATGCCCGCCACCCGGACGGTCCCCGAGCTCGGGGCCAGCAGGGTGGTGACGATCCGGACCGTGGTGGTCTTACCGGCGCCATTGGGCCCGAGCAGACCCATGACGGTGCCGGACGGGATCTCCAGATCCACCCCGTCCAGCACGCGGACCTTGCCGTAGTACTTGACCAGGCCGTCCACTTCTACCGCGAGGCTCATCGGCTTTCCTCCCGCTGGGTGCGTGAAACGTTGGTGGACAGGTGATCTCGCAGTACGGGTCCGATCACCGCGAGGGATTCGGGCGTGGTCATGCCCGAGTGCCGGCAGCGCACGAGCTGGTCGTGCACGACGCCGGTGATGTGTGGATCCCAGGCCGCGGCGCAGCGGTCCGGGTCGGCCCGGTTGATCTCGTCGTCGGCGGCGGTGAAGAAGAGCAGATCGCCGATGAATACGCGCGGGTCGAAATCGTGCGCGAGCACCGCGCCATTGGCATAGCCGGTGTAGAGCCGTTCCAGATGGTCGACGGTCAGGGCCGCGAACGGTCCCGGCCGACTGCGCAGGAATTCCGCCGCCTCCTGCAGGCTCATGCGCGGATCCACATCGGTGGTGCCGCCGAGCAGATCACTGCCGAATTCGCCGATGATGTCGGCGACGCTGGGCACCGCCTCCTCGAGCCACTGCTCCGAGAGCTGGTAGCTGTCCATGAGCGCGAGCAGCGCCACCTCCTCCCCCGCCTCCTGCAGCTGCACCGCGATCTCGTGGGCGAGCAGACCGCCCAGCGACCAGCCGAGCAGATGGTAGGGACCCTGCGGTTGCACCGACTTCATATGCGCCACATAGCTTCTCGCGGCCTCGCCGATGGTGCGGTGGTCGTCGTCGCCGCTGACGTGCGGCGCCTGCAGACCGTAGACGGGCCGATCGGCGGGCAGGTGTGCGAGCAGTCCGGCGAAGCACCAGGCCAGACCGATCGCCGGATGCACGCAGAACAGCGGTGGCACACCGGCTTCGGTGATCGGCCGCAGCGGCAGCAGCGCCTGCAATGCGACGGCCAGGGCTGCCCCCGCGTCACCGTCGGCGTCGGCGAGGCGGCGCGCGATGGCGGCGGGGGTGGATTCGCCGAACATGGCCTGCACCGGAAGGTCGACGCCCGCCGCCCGCAGCTGGGAGACCACCTTGGTCGCCAGCAGCGAATTGCCGCCCAGTTCGAAGAAGCCGTCGTCCACACCGACCTGCTCGACGCCGAGCACCTCGGCGAAGGCGGCGCACAGTGCCGCTTCGGTCGCCGTGCCGGGCGCCCGGTACCCCTCGCGGGCCGCGAACACCGGTTCGGGCAGGGCGTCGCGGTCGAGCTTGCCGACCGGTGAGAGCGGCACCCGGTCCAGCAGCATGATCGACTGCGGGACCATGTAATTGGGCACCAGTTCCGCCACGTGCGCGGTAAGCGCGTCCACAGAGGGCGCGGTCCCGTTGCGCGGCTTCACATAGGCCACCAGTGCGGTCACACCCGCCGGGGTGCGGTGGCCGATGGTGGTGGCGAACTCCACCTGCGGATGCCGGGCCAGGGCGGCGTCGATCTCACCGAGTTCGATGCGGAAGCCGCGAATCTTGACCTGGTGGTCGGTGCGGCCCATGTACTCCAGATCCTGCACCCGGCCACTGCGCTCGATCCAGCGCACCAGATCGCCGGTGCGGTACATGCGCTCACCGGGCTTGCCGAACGGGTTGGCGACAAACCGCTGCGCGGTGAGCCCGGGCCGCCGCAGATACCCGCGCGCCAGTGCGGCGCCGGACAATTGCAGTTCACCGGTGACCCCGGCGGGAACCGGATGCAGCCGGCCGTCCAGGACGGTGGCCTGCACGCCGCGGATGGGTCCGCCGATGGTGATGTGGCCGCCCGGGGTCATCGGCTGCGACATGACCGTCACGATGGTGGTTTCGGTGGGCCCGTACACGTTGTAGAGCTTGCGGCCCGGCGCCCAGCGCGTGACCAGGTCCGGCGGCAGCGCCTCACCGCCGACGAGCACATGCCGCAGCGAGGTGACACCGGCCGGATCGACCGTGCCCAGCGCCGAGGTGGTGATGAAGGCGTGCGTGATGCCCTCCTGCATGAACACCTGGCCCAGTTCCGCGCCGCCGACCACACCGGGCGGGCTGATCACCAGGGTGGCCGCGCCGCCGAGCGCGAAGAGCAGGTCGAGCATGGCGGCGTCGAAACTCGGTGTGGCGAAGTGCAGTACCCGGCAGCCGGGGCCGACCTCGAAGCGCTGTGCGGTCTCGGCGGCGAAGTTGGACAGACCGCCGTGTGTGACCACCACGCCCTTGGGGATGCCGGTGGAGCCGGAGGTGTAGATCACGTACGCCGGATTGTCCATGCGCAGTGGGCTGGTGCGCTCGTCATCGGTGATGGGTGCGTCCGAGGCGGCCAGCACCCGGCGCCGGAACGACGGCGCGTCCAGCACAGTCCAATTCGCGCCGTCGGGCATGCGCTCGCGGTGTGCGGCGAGCGTGATGCCCACGGACGCACCGGAATCCAGCAGCATATGGCTGATGCGCTGCTCCGGGTAATTGGGATCGACGGGCACGAACGCGGCGCCCGCCTTGGCGATGGCCAGGGTGACGGCCACCGATTCGGCCGAGCGCGGAATACCCATGGCGACCAGGGTTTCCGGGCCGACGCCGTAGCTGATGAGCGTGCGGGCCAGCCGGTTGGTCCAGCGGTCGAGTGCGTCGTAGGAGATCTGCGTGCCCGCCGCCCGCACCGCGATGGCCTGGCGGTTGAGGTTGGCGGCGGCCTCGAACACCTCGGGGAAGGTGATCGGCAGTCCGGCTTCGGCGCCGCGTACCGGTGCCAGCGCCGACCATTCGCCGGAATCGAGCAGTGCCAGATCACCCACGGCGGTCGCGGGATTCGCGACGGCCGCACCGAGCAGTCGTACGAACCGGTCCGCCAATCGCTGCGCGGTGCGCTCGTCGAACAGGTCCGTCGCATAGTTCACCGAGACGGTGATGCCGTCGGGCAGGCGGCTCGGCGTCCAGGACTCGGTGAGCGTGAACTGCAGATCGAATTTGGCCAGACCCGGATCGGCATCGTCGGCCTCGATGCGCAGGCCGGGCAGTTCCAGCACCTGCGCGGGCTGGTTCTGCACCGACAGCATGACCTGGAACATCGGGTGATGGGCCTGCGTGCGTGCGGGATTGAGCACCTCGACGAGCCGTTCGAACGGGACGTCGGCGTGCGCGAAGGCCTCCAGATCGGTATCGCGGACCGCGCGCAGCAGTTCACCGAAGGCGGCATCGCGGTCGAGCCGGGTGCGCAGGACCAGCGTGCCGACGAACATGCCGACGAGCTGATCCAGTGCCGGATGCCCGCGCCCGGCAATGGGTGTGCCGACGGTGATGTCGTCACCGGCGGTGAGGCGGTGCAGCAGGGCGACGAGCGCGGCGTGCAGCACCATGAACATGGTGACGCCGTGTTCGGCTGCCAGGGACTGCAATTCGCGGTGGGTGAAGGCGTCCAGGGTGCAGTCGACGGTGCCGCCGCGATAGGTGGGCACCGGCGGCCGCGGCCGGTCGGCGGGCACCGAGAGCAGCTCCGGACTGCCGTCGAGGGCTCGGCGCCAGTAGTCGAGCTGCCGGCTGATGACCGAATCCGCATCGCTTTCGCGGCCCAGCACATCCTGCTGCCACAGCGTGTAATCGGCGTACTGGATGGGCAATTCGGGCCAGTCCGGTTCCTGCCCGCCGGCGTGTGCGCTGTAGGCGGTGGCCACATCGACCGCGAGCGGACGCAGTGACCAGCCGTCCATGGCGATGTGGTGCACCACCAGCACCAGCACGTGTTCGTCCGGTTCGGTATCCGCCGCACCGGTCAGGCGCAGCAGGGTGGCACGCAGCGGCACCGTGGTGGCGAGGTCGAATCCGGCGGCGGCGATCCGGCGGATCTCACCGGTGACGTCCTCGGCCGCGACACCGCAGACCGGCAGCGCCACCGCGGCGTCGACCGCGTCGAGCACGTGCTGGCAGGG
Source organism: Nocardia sp. NBC_01327 (assembly GCF_035958815.1). Taxonomy (NCBI): domain Bacteria; kingdom Bacillati; phylum Actinomycetota; class Actinomycetes; order Mycobacteriales; family Nocardiaceae; genus Nocardia; species Nocardia sp. NBC_01327. Next base: position 5,538,537 of record NZ_CP108383.1, read on the forward strand.
CTCACCGTCGACCTCGGGGAAGACGGTGCGCAGTGTTTCGTGCCGGGTTTGCACCGCGTGCAATGCCGCGCGCAGGGCCGCGACATCCAGTTCGCCCCGCAGGCGCAGGGCCACCGGAATGTTGTACGCGCCCATGGCTTCATCGTTCGCGCCGGAGGCATTGAACTTCTCCAGGAACCACAGTCGCCGCTGTGCGGCGGACAGCGGAATCTGCCGGGGACGGGTGCGGCGGCGCGGTTCGGGTCGCAGATCCGTCGAGGCGGGTCCGGCGTCGAGCTGCGCGGCCAGTCCGGCCACGGTGGGTGCGGCGAAGACGGCGCGCACTTCGAGGCGGACACCGGTGGCGGTCGCCAGGCGGGCCACCAGTTGCGTAGCCAGCAGCGAGTTTCCGCCGACCTCGAAGAAGCTGTCGTCGGCGCCGAGCTGCTGCGCGCCGACCAGCTCGCCCATGACCTCCGCGACCAGCACCTCGGTATCGGTCTCGGGATCGCGCGAGATCTGCGCGAGGACGGCCTGCGGTTGCGGCAGCGCCTCGCGGTCGAGCTTGCCGACCGGGGTCAGCGGAATGTGATCGAGCAGCGTGAGACTGCTCGGCACCATGTGCACGGGCAGATGCTCGGCGCAGTGCACCCGCACCTGCTCCAGATCGAGCTCCGGCCCCGCGGGCAGCACATAGGAGACGATCCTCTTCGTGCCCGCGATATCGCGGACCTCGGTGTGCGCGAAGCGAATTGCCGGATGCGAGGTGAGCACCGCGTCGATCTCACCGAGCTCGATGCGGAAGCCGCGCACCTTGACCTGATGATCGCTGCGGCCCAGATAGACGAGTTCGCCCGCGGCGGTCCAGCGCACCACGTCTCCGGTGCGGTACATGCGCGAACCCTCCGGCCCGTACGGGTCGGCGATGAATCGCGCTGCGGTGAGATCGAATCGGTCGATATAGCCGCGGGCCGTGCCCTGGCCGCCGACGTACAGCTCACCGGGCACACCGACGGGTACCGGGCACAGGCGCTCGTCGAGCACCACCGCACGGGCGCCGCGCACCAGGGTGCCGATGGTGACCGGCATGCCGGGCTCCATGGGTCCGGCGATGGTGACGACCACGGTGGCCTCGGTGGGCCCGTAGCCGTTGAACATGAGCCGTCCGGGAGCCCAGCGCGCCACCAGTTCCGGACCGCAGGCCTCACCGCCGACCGCGACCGCGCGCAGGTGCGGCAGCTCCCAGCGCTCGCGATCGATGGTGGCCAGTGCGGCCGGGGTCAGGAAGGTGTGGCTGATCTGCTCCGCCTCCATGAGCGCGGCCAGTTCGTCACCGCCGTAGATATCGGCGGGCACGATGACCATGGTGGCGCCGGAGCCGATCGCGAGCAGCAGATCGAAGAGGGCGGCGTCGAAACTCGGCGAGGAGAAGTGCATGGTGCGCGAATCCCGCTCCACGCGCATGCGATCGCGAATCTCGTCGGCGAAATTGGAGAGTCCGCCGTGGGTGACGGCCACACCCTTGGGCCGCCCGGTGGAACCGGAGGTGTAGATGACATAGGCGAGGTCACCGGTCCACAGCGTGGAGAGGCGGTCCACATCGGTGACCGGACTGTCGTCGAGCACCTCCAATTCCTCGATCAGCTCGGGATTGTCGAGCAGCATCCACTCGATGGGGTGATCGCCGGCCGCGGCATGCAGTCGCGACGCGTGCTCGGTCATGCTGACGCCGACCCGGCAGCCGGAGTCGGAGAGCATATGCCGCACCCGATCCGCCGGATAGCCGGGATCGACCGGGACGAAGGCCGCCCCGGATTTGGCGACCGCCAGCACCGACAGCACCGACTCCGCGGAACGGGTGAGACCGAGCGCGACCCGATCACCCGGGCCGATGCCCTGGGCGATGAGCGCCCGCGCCAGGCGGTTCGAGTAGACATCCGATTCCAGATATGTCAGTGCCGTATCGCCGAAGCGCAGGAATTCGCGCTCGGGATTCAGATGTGCGGTGGCGGCGAAGTAGGCCGCCAGACTGCACTGCGGTTCCGGCGCCGGACCCCAGGCGGGAGTGAGCAATTCGCGTTCGACATCGGTGCGCGCGTCGATGGCGCGAATGCGCGCCCGCGGATCGGCGGTGACGGTATCGAAGATCCGCACCAGGCGCTCGGCGAGCACCTCGATGGTCTGCTGGTCGAACAGTTCTGCGGCATAGACGAATTCGTAGGACCGCTGCTCGGCCTCGGGGCGGTCACCGGGCAGCACCCGCAGTTCGAGGTCGAATTTGGCGAGGGCGATATCGAGTTCCTCGGCCTGCAGGCCGAGGCCGGGCAGCTGCAGCGCCGGCAGCGGCGTGTCCTGCACGGTGAGCGCGACCTGCAGCAGCGGGCGCAAACCCGAAGGACGCCGCTCCTGTGCCGAATCGTCGCTCCGCGACCCGAGCTCCTCCACCACCCGTTCGAACGGGACCTCGGCATTGGCCATGTCGGCCAGTTCGGTATCGCGGTCGGCCTGCAGCAGTTCGGCGAAACTGCGGTCCGGGTCCACGTCCGAGCGCAGCACCAGGGTGTTGACGAACATGCCGACCAGCTCGTCCAGGCGGGTATCGGTGCGCCCGGCGACCGGGGTGCCGATGACGATGTCGCGGCCTCCGGTCACCACGCGCAGCAGGATCGCGAGGGTGGAGCGCAGCACCATGAACATGCTCACGCCATTGGCGCGGGCGGTCTCGGCGAGGCGGTGCTGCAGGGCGTCGGGCACCTCGAAGCGCACCACGCCGGAGCGCTGGGTGGCCTCGATCGGGCGCGGCCGATCGTAGGGCAGCGGCATTTCCTCCGGCAGATCCGCCAGCGCGGTGCGCCAGTAGGCCAGCTGGGTGGCGGCCGAGCTCTCCGGATCGTGCTCCTGGCCGAGGCATTCGCGCTGCCACAGACTGAAGTCCGCGTACTGCACCGGAAGTGGCGTCCACTTCGGCGCCACGCCGCCGTGCCGGGCGCTGTAGGCCAGCGCCAGGTCCCGGGTCAGCGGACCCAGCGACCAGCCGTCTGCGGCGATGTGGTGCAGCACGATGCCGAGCTGATGCCGTCGTTTCCCGGTGCGCAGCAGCGTGATTCGCAACGGGATCTCGTGCGCCAGATCGAAGCCGCGCCGGGCCAGCGAGCGCAGCGCGGTGCGGGCGCCCACATCGTCGGTCTCGACGGCCTCGAGCACCGGCAGGCAGCGGGCGGTGTCCAGCAGCACCTGGCTGGCGCCGAGCTCGTCCTCGGGGAAGACGGTGCGCAGCACCTCGTGCCGCTCGATGAGATCGGACAGGGCCGCCTGCAGGGCCGCCACATCCGGATCGCCGTCGATTCGCAGCACGAATGCAATGTTGTAGGCACTGGATTCGGGGGAATATCGATTCAGGAACCACAGTCGCTGCTGCGGCAGCGACAGTGGAATGCGCTCCGGACGCGGGGTGTGCACAGCCAGCGCTGCCCGCTGCGTCCGGGGCGCCTCCTGCAGGCGCACGGTCACGCCCGCCACGGTCGGCGCCTCGAAGATGGCGCGGACGGGGAGTTCGACCCCGAATTCGGTGTGCAGGGCCGCGGTGAGCCGGGTGGCGAGCAGCGAATTGCCGCCGATCTCGAAGAAATTGTCTTCCGCGCCTTGCACTTCCGCGCCGAGCACGGTGCCGAACACCTGCGCGACCTGCAGTTCCATCTCCGATTCCGGGGCGCGTGAGGGTGCGATGGCCGCGAAATCCGGTGCGGGCAGCGCCTTGCGATCGAGCTTGCCGGACGGGGTGACGGGCAGGGCGTCGAGCACGGTCAGCGCCGAGGGCACCATGTACCCGGGCAGCCGGCCGCGGGCGGTCTCGAGCACCGCGGCGATATCCAGTTCGGTCTCGGCGGTGAGATACGAGACCAGGCGGCCGATTCCGCGTTCGTCATTGTGGACGACGGTGAGCGCGAAGGTGATTCCCTCGTACGAGCGCAGCACATGGTCGATTTCGCGCAGTTCGATACGGAAGCCGCGGATCTTGATCTGATCGTCGGCGCGGCCCAGGAAGCGCAGCTGCCCGGCGCCGTCGGCGACCACCAGATCGCCGGTGCGGTACATGCGCTCACCGCGCCGGCCGTGCGGATTGGCCGGGAAGGACTGCGCCGTCAGGCCGTGCCGTCCGAGATAACCGCGCGCCAGGCCGGGCCCGGACAGGTACAGCTCACCCGCGACCCCCGGCGGCACCGGGTGCAGGCGGGCGTCGAGCACGAACAGGCGCATACCGCGCACCGGCAGGCCGATGGGCACCGGACGGCCCGCGATCATGGGTCCGGTGGCGGTGGCCGCGACCGTCGCCTCCGACGGACCGTACATATTGTGCATGCGGCGCACCGGCAGGTGCGCGGGCCGCGACTGCGGATCGGTCCAGACCCGGACCAGTTCCTCGGGGCAGGCTTCGCCGCCGACGATGACCGCTTCCAGATCCGGCAGCTCCTCGGCCGGGACGGTGCCGAGCGCGGCGGGGGTGACGAAGGCGTGTGTCACCCGCTCCTCGCGCAGCAGCGTGGCCAGCTCCGCGCCGCCGAAGATACCGGCGGGCGCGACGATCAGGGTGGCCCCGGAGGCGAACCCGAGCAGCAGCTCGAGCACCGAGGCATCGAAGCTCGGCGACGAGAAGTGCAGGGTGCGTGCCGAATCGGTGACCCGGAACAGATGCATCTGCTCGCGGGCCAGCGAGGCGATGCCCGCATTGGTGACCACGACGGCCTTGGGCTTGCCCGTGGACCCCGAGGTGTAGATGAGGTACGCCGGTCCGGCGGTGCGCAGCGGATGGTGCCGGTCGGCATTGGTGAGCGGCGTGAGCGGGAACCGCGCGCATTCGGCGGCCAGCTCCTGCGAACCGAGCAGCAGCCAGTCCACGTACGTCTTGCGGTGCCGCCCACGGTTTCCCGGCCAGTCCGGCATTTCCTCGTGCCGGTCCGGGCTGGTGAGGCCGAGCATGGCCCCGGAATCGGCGAGCATGTGGGCAATGCGGTCGGCCGGATAGTCGGGATCGATGGGGACGTAGGCGGCGCCGGTCTTGGCCACCGACCACACCGCGAGAATGCAGTCCAGGCTGCGCGGCAGTGCCACCGCGACCACGACCTCCGGACCCGCGCCGTGCTCGATCAGCACCCGGGCCAGGCGATTGGAGCGCTCGTCGAGTTCCCGGTAGGTGGTGTCCTGGCCGAGGTAGCGCACGGCCACCGCATCGGGCAGCCGCTCGGCGGTATCGGTGAGCAGGCGTGCGAGGGTGCTCGAGGCCTCGGCCGGGGACCCGGTGATGGGCACCAGCTTGGCCATCTCCCGCGCATCCAGCAGCGGCAGATCTCCCACCGGGACGGTCGGGTCGGCAATGGCGGCGGCCAGGATCGCGCCGAAGCGACGGGCGATGGCCTCCACCGTACTGCGGTCGAAGACGTCTGCGGCATAACCGAATTCGGCGGTGAGCGGCATATCCTCGGAGGCGATGCCGAGCGGTTCGTGCACGGTCAGCTGCAGATCGAATTTGGCGATGTCCACATCCATGGACTGCACCGTGGCGAGGACGCCGGGCAGCTGGATGCTCAGCTCCGGGGTGCTGTCGTAGGAGAGCATGACCTGGAACAGCGGATGCCGGGCGGCGGAGCGCTCCGGATTGACCACCTCCACCAGGCGCTCGAACGGCACATCGGCATTGGCGAAGGCATTGAGGTCGGTATCGCGGACCTCGGCGAGCATGCGATCGAATCCGGCGGCCGGGTCGACGCGGGTGCGCAGGACGAGGGTATTGACGAACATGCCGACGAGCTCGTCCAGCGCCGGATCGCTGCGGCCCGCGATGGGCGTGCCGATGGCGATATCGACCGTATTGCACAGGCGCGCAAGCACTGTCGCCAGTGCCGCGTGTAGCACCATGAAGGTACTCACGCCCCGTTCGGCCGCGACGGCGGCGAGCCGGCGGCGGATATCGGCGGGAATGGTGAATTCCACCCGGCCGCCCTCGGTGGAGCGCTGCCGCGGGCGCGGGCGGTCCAGGGGCAGATCCAGCTGATCGGGCAGATCGGCCAGGGCCGCCCGCCAGTAGGCCAGCTGCTTCGACAGCGCGCTGGCCGGATCGGCCTCGTCGCCGAGCAGTTCCCGTTGCCACAGTGCGAAATCCGCGTACTGCACGGGCAGCGGCGTCCAGCCGGGTGCCGCGCCCTCGGCGCGCGCGGCGACGGCGACCATGATGTCGCGGGTCAGCGGGGCGATGGACCAGCCGTCGCCGCTGATGTGGTGCAGCACCATGAGGAACAGGTACCGGTCGGGTCCGGTCTCGTACAGCGCCACCCGGACCGGGGCCTGACTGCGCAGATCGAAACCGTATCCGGCGAATTCCGTGGCGAGGGTGCGGACATCGGCCTCGGTGGCATCGATCGGATCGAGGGTGAGCGGGATCTCCGCGGCCGGATGCACCACCTGGCAGGGGCCTTCCGGAGTATCCGGGAAGGTCGAGCGCAGGCTTTCGTGCCGCTCCAGCACATCGACGAGACCGGCGCGCAGCGCCGCAATGTCCAGTGGCCCGGCCAGTTCCACCGCGAGGGGCATGTTGTAGGCGGCGGCGTGTTCGGCGAAGCGGTTCAGGATCCACAACCGCTGCTGTGCCAGCGACAGCGGAATGTGGTCGGGCCGCTGCGCCGCAATGAGTTTCAGTGAGGCGGTTTCCCCCTGCAGGCTGTCGAGCCGACCGGCCAGGGCGGTGACGGTGGAGTATTCGAACAGGTCGCGAATGGTGACGGTCGCATCGAGGGCGGCGTTCACCCGCGCGATGGCCCGGGCGGCGGTGAGCGAATTGCCGCCCAGATCGAAGAAATTATCGGTGACGTCGATGTCCTCGGTGCCGAGCATCTCGGCGAAGACGGCCGTGATCTGCCGCTCGACCTCGGTGCGCGGGGCGGCGACGGTGCGCGCGGGGCGGCGCGCGGCCACACCCGGATCGGGCAGCGCCTTGCGGTCCACCTTGCCGTTGGCGCTGAGCGGTAGTTCGTCGAGCACCATGATGACCGGCGGCACCATATAGCCGGGCAGCACGCGGCGCAGGCCGGCGGTGAGTTCGGCGGGATCGAGCGGTTCGACGCCGGGGGCGGCCACCGCATAGGCGGCGAGTTCGTCGCCACCGCGCCCGCGCCGGGCCACGCAGACCGCACGTGCGACCCGCTTGTCCGACAGCAGCGCGGCCTCGATCTCGCCGAGTTCGATGCGCAGGCCGCGAATCTTGACCTGGAAGTCGCTGCGGCCCAGGTATTCCAGGACACCGGTCCGCCCACCGCGCCAGCGCACCAGGTCACCGGTGCGGTACATGCGGGTGCCGGGGGTGAACGGGTTGGCCACGAAACGATCCGAGGTCAGCGCGGGGCGGCCGAGGTAACCGCGCGCCAGCTGCACACCCGCCAGGTACAGCTCACCCACCACGCCGGGCGCGACCGGCTGCATGCGGGCATCCAGTACATAGGTGCGGGTGTTCCAAATGGGTGCGCCGATGGGCACATCCGTCGCGCCGGGCGTGCAGTGCCAGGCGGTGACGTCCACGGCGGCCTCGGTGGGGCCGTAAAGATTGTGCAGCTGCGGGGCGCCGGAACCGGTGCCGAGCGCGGCATGGAATTCCGCGACGGTGGCGGCGGGCAGCGCCTCACCACTGCAGAAGACCCGGGCCAGGCCGGTGCAGCCGGCCACATCGGTATCGGTGAGGAACACCGACAGCATGGACGGCACGAAATGCGCGGTGGTGACGCCCTTGTCGGCAATGATCCGGGCCAGATAACCCGGATCGCGATGCCCGTCGGGGGCGGCGATGAGCAGGCGCGCGCCGATCTGCAACGGCCAGAAGAACTCCCACACCGAAACATCGAAGGTGGCGGGGGTCTTCTGCAGCACCACATCGGTGCTGTCGAGCGGATAGGCGTGCTGCATCCAGCGCAGCCGGTTGACGATGGCCGCGTGAGTGACGCCGACGCCCTTGGGCTTACCGGTGGAGCCGGAGGTGAACAGCAGATAGGCCAGGTGATCGGCGCGCAGCGGGGCGAGCCGATCGGCATCGGTGATCGGACGCCCCCCGAGGGCGGACAGATCAGCGGTGTCGATATCGAATCTGGTTGCCTGCGCGGGCAATTCGAGCTTGTCGCGGGAGGCGGTCAGCACGCACACCGGATGCGCCTGCTCGAGGATCTGCTCGAGGCGCTCGACCGGATGATCCGGATCCAGGGGAAGGTAGGCCGCACCCGACTTGACCACCGCGTACATGCCGACGAGCAGGTCGAGGTGCCGGCGGATGGCCAGGCCGACCACCTTGTCCGGACCGGCTCCGCGCGCGATGAGTTCGCGGGCAAGGCGATTGGCGCGCTCGTCGAAGGCGGCATAGGTGAGGGTCTCGCCCTCGAAATCCAGGGCCACCCGGCTCGGGCACATGGCGGCCCGGTCGGCGAAGAGCCCGGCCAGGGTGCCCTCCTGGCGGGCGACCTGGGTCGAATTCCATTCGTGCAGTACACGTTCGCGCTCGAGGTCGGTGAGGGCGGGCATATCGCCGACGGCGGACTGCGGGTCGGCGCGCAGGAAGCGCTCCAGGAAATCGAGGAAACGGCCGTGGTGCATGGCCAGTTCGGCATCGCCGTACAGGCGCGGATTGGCCTCGAAATCGATGTGGATGCGGTTGCCGCCGCCGTTGTAGAGGTTGATGGAGAGGTCTTCGACGGGACCGGTGGAAACCACATTGAGCGAGCCGACGAGGCTGCCGAACTTCAATTCGCTGTGGAACAGCATGAGATTGACCATGGGCCCGAAGAACCCGCGCGCGTCCCGGGAGTAGCCGCAGTCGCGGCGGATGTCATCGCTGCGGTAGCGCTGATGCCGCAGCGCACCGGTGATCTGCAGTTCGACGGCGCGCACGGTGTCCGCGACGGAGACCGAACCCTCGAAGCGCACCCGGATGGGCACCACATTCGACACCACACCCGCGGAACGGCGCAGCGCCACGGTGGTGCGCGCGGAGACCGGCAGGCTCAGCACCACGTCCTGACTGCCGGTCACCGACCGCACGTAGCAGGCCAGCGCGGCCACGAAGAGCGCGGAAGTATTGGAGCCGAAGGTGGTTGCCGCATTCTGCACGGCGGCCTCGACCTGCTCGCTCAGCACCGCGGTGGCGCAGCGGCGGCCCACATCGGAGGAGGCGGCGGCAATGCTGCTGGCGGACAGGGTGATCGGCTCGCTGACGCCCTCGAGCTGTTCGCGCCAGTAGTCGCCGTCATTGCGGAAACGGCTGGTATCGCGGTAGCGGATCTCGTCGCCGTAGATGGTCGCCAGCGGCGTGGCGCGGGAAACCACGGGCTCCGTATGGCTTTCGAGCGCCGTATAGATCTCGGCGGTGCGGGTGGTCGCGTTCATGGCCCCGTAGCCGTCGATGACGATGTGGTGGCCGCGCGTGTACCAGATGTACGCCGAATCCCCGGTCCGCAGCACCACATTGATGGTCAGCGGATCGTGTTCGATATCGATGGCGGAGTTGGCGTGGTCGTTCATCCACGCCAGGGCCGCGGCGCGCGGATCCGGCTCCTCGCGCAGATCGATCCGTGCCCAGCCCGGCCGCCAGGTGGGATCGACCACCTGGTGCGGCACCCCGTCGAGCTCCAGCAGCCGCACATGGCCCACCTCGGTCTCCGCGCCGAACCGCTCGATGGCGTACAGCAGCCGGCCGACATCCAGATCGCCGTGGATCTCCACGTACTGGGCGATGGTGAGCGGAATATCGGGCCGGATGCGTTGCGCGTACCAGAGGGCCGATTGCGCGGGAGACAGCGCGAAAGGTTGAGCCGAGAATTCACCCGAAGAACATTGGTCGACACGATCGGTGGCCAATGAACTCATCAAACACTCCTTCTGCCGCTGTAAGACGCAACTCCCCGAACCCCGGCGGGCCGTCCTACCGGGTTTCGCGCACGCGCGAGCAGCCGTAGGACGTGATCCACGCCCTATGATTCGGAGCCTCCCGCCCAGCGGACGGGTGTTGATCTCGAGTTGCTCGGCAACGAACAGCGTTGGCGGAGCTTATTTTTCGACAGCTACCTCAAGGCAAACCTCACGATTGTGGCTTAACTCGCAAAAGTAACCGCTGGCAATCTGGGCATATCGGTCAGACGACAGGCTCCAGCTAAATATTGGCGAACATGAATCGCCGAAGCGGGACGGCCCTCGTCACACGTGCCCGCTGTGTCCTGCACCCTGCTACACCGACTGCGTACTGCCGGTTCCCTCCGCATCGACCGGCGCCGCGGGGGTGCGCGTCCGCCGCCGAATCACGGCCGCTACAGCGACGGCCGCGGCAAGGATACACAGAATGCGCTCCGGCGCGGGGCCCAAACGAGTGGCGAGTGTCGTGTCCGTGCGCAGCGGCAGGGTGGCCACCAGCGCGGCCGGCACGAACTGCGGGGTCTGCTGCGCGATGGTGCCGTCGGCGGTGATCATGGCGCTGACGCCGGTGGTCACCGAAACCACCACGGCGCGACCGTGCTCCACCGCGCGAATGCGCGACATGGCCAGCTGCTGATAGGTCATCTCGCTGTGGCCGAAGGTCGCATTGTTGGAGGGCACGGTCAGAATCTGCGCGCCGGCCCGCACGGCCTCCTCGAAGGCGCGATCGAAGGCGACCTCGTAACAGGTGGCCACGCCGATCGCGACGGGTGCGCCGCCGCTCGCGGGCTGCACGTGCACCACGCCGTCGCCCTTGCCCGGGACGAAATAGCCCGCCCGGTCGGCGTATTCGGAGAAGTGCCGGAAGAAGCCGCGATACGGGAGGTACTCACCGAAGGGCTGGATGATCTTCTTGTCGTGGCGCTCGCCCGGACCGGCCGAATCCCACACGATGACCGAATTGGTGGTGGTGCGATCGTCGTTCACGAGCACCGCGCCGACCAGGATGGGCGCCTTGATATCTCGCACGGCCTGCGTGATGAGTTCGTAGGCGTCGTCATTGCGGAGCGGATCGATATCGGACGAATTCTCCGGCCAGATCACCACATCCGGCTGCGGGGCCTGCCCGGCCGCGATGGCCTTGGCGAGTTCCTCGGTGCGCTTGATGTGATTGTCGAGCACCGCGCGGCGCTGGGCATTGAAATCCAGTCCCAGCCGCGGCACGCTGCCCTGGATCGCGGCGACCGTGATCAGCCGGTTGCCGTCCTCCGGGCGGGGCAGCGCGGTCCGGAGGATCACTCCGGTGATCGGAACTATAGCGACAAGCATTGCCGCAGCAACAATCCGGTTCCACGATGTGAGACGTTGCACGCCCCATCTGGGACGATTCGGCCGCGCCGCGTACGCCGCGCGCGCGGACGGCAGCAACCACACCGCGAGCGCCGCCACGCCGCCACCGGTGAGCGCCACCAGGAAACTCACCAGCGGCGCCCCGCCGACCATGGCGAACGGCAGATACCACCCATCGGCCTGCCCGAAAGCCAGCCTCCCCCAAGGAAACCCGCCGAACGGAAAACTCGACCGCCCCCATTCGGTCAGCGACCACCCGAGCGCCACCCACACCGGCCACCCCGGCAGCCGCCCGACCAGCCGGACGAACACCCCGAACAACCCCACATACACCGACAGCGCCGTCGACAACGCAATCCACGGCACCGGCCCCACATAGATCCCGGTCCACGGCAGCAGCGGCAGGAAGAACGCCAGCCCCGCCAGCATCCCGTACCCGAATCCCCCACGCAGCCGCCCACTCCCGCGCACCGTGAGCACCAGCACCGCAATCCCCACCGGCGCCAGAAACCACAGCGTCCGCGGCGGAAAACTGGCGAACAGCAACAACCCCGCGATGACAGCGCTGACCATCCGCACCAGCACCGGACGCCGACGCGGCAACTCCACGAACCGAGCCATGAGCTGGGTCACACCCCCGTGGTGCGCCTCGCCATGATCGACTCGGGCATCGGCACTTCCGGCCGTACCGGCGCTGTCCACCGTCGATTCACCCACAACCCCAACACCTTCCGACGCCGCACTCATCGCGGCCGATTCTCCCCGCGCGGCGGTGATCGCGCCGACCGGCCCGTCCTCTTCCCGCGGCTCGGCGACCCGCGCAGATCCCGCTACGGGGTTGTCCGCGTCATCGCTCACAGCCCGCCCGGATGTCCCGGCACTCGACTCTGCGTCCGGCGAACCGGGAAGTGCTGGAGGAGAACCATTTTCGGGGGTCGGCTCAGAGGGCATGGATGGTCGTCCCGCGGTGCACGGTGGTCAGGCAGCGGGGCAGGGGGGCGCCGGGGGTGAGGGGCGGGAGGCCGGGGACTCGGGAGCGGGGGTCGGTGGACCAGCGCTGGACCTTGTCGGAGGCGGCGGCGACCACGAGATCGGTTGCCTCCCAGACGGCGTAGGAGGCGGGGGCGCCGGGGACCAGGGTTCCGGCGACGCCGTCGCGAACGCCGCCGGCGCGCCAGGCGCCGCGGGTGGCGGCGGCGAAGGCGGCGCGGGGGGAGATCTGGTGGCCGGGGGTGCGGTGATCGGCGGCGGCGCGCAGGGCTTCCCACGGGTTCAAGATCGTGACGGGGGCGTCGGAGCCGATGGCGAGGGAGATGCCCGCGGCGGCCATGGCGGAGAAGGGGTTCAGGGTGGCGGCGCGGTCCGTGCCGAGGCGGGTGGCGTACATGCCGTCCGGGCCACCCCAGGTGGCGTCGAAAGCCGGTTGGACGCTGGCGATTACGCCCCAGGCGGCCAACTGGGCGATCTGGGCGGCGTCGATCATTTCGGCGTGTTCGATGCGGTGCCCGCGCGCGGCGAAGGCCGGACCGCCGACCTGGGCGACAACACGTTCGAAGCCGGTGACCACGGCATCCATGGCGGCGTCGCCGATCACATGGAATCCGGCCTGGATTCCGGCTTCGGTGCAGGCCAGGACATGTGCGGCAATGGCATCGGCGTCGAGGTAGGCGGTGCCGGTGCTGTCGCGGTCGGCATACCGGTCGCGCAGCCAGGCGGTGTGCGAGCCGATCGAGCCGTCGACGAACAGATCGCCGCCGAGGGCGTGCACGCCGAGTTCCTTGGTCAGGGTGCGGGCTTCGTCGGCGCTGCGCACGGCCTGACCCCAGTAGGCACGCACCTCCACGCCGTGCTGGAATTCCAGCAGCTCACGCACATCGGTCTCGCCCGAGATATCGGGTCCGGCGCATTCGTGCACGGCGGCAATGCCATTGGCGGCCGCGGCATCGAGGGCGGCGCGGCGGGCGCGGTCACGCTGCGCCGGATGCAGTGCCCCCAGCGCGGCGGCGCGCACCCGGTGATGCGCCTCGCTGCGCAGCGGCTCGCCGCGAGTGAAGCCGGTCGCCTCGGTGATCGCCTCGACCGCATCCAGCAGCGGGGTCGAGACGACGGCCGAATGCGCGTCCACGCGAACCAGATACACGATCCGCCCGGGTGCGGCGGCATCGATTTCGGCGAGGCCGGGCGCACGCCCCTCGGCCCAGTTGGTCTCGTCCCAGCCGTCGCCCAGCACCGGCCCCTCCGGATGCGCGGTCGCGTAGGCGGCCAGCAACTCGAGGCATTCGGCGAGGGAACGAGCCTGCGACAGATCGAGTCCCGTGAGCTTCAACCCCAGCGCCGTCACATGCACGTGCGGATCCACGAATGCCGGTGCGACGAAGGCCCCGTCGAGCTCGATGACCTCGGCCTCGGGATGCAGCGCCCGCCCGGTGCGATCCGCGCCGACCCACACCACGGTGCCGTCGGTGACCGCCATGGCCGTGGCGTCGGGATTACTCGAGCTGTAGATGCGACCGCCGACAAGCAACTGGGTACTCACGGATTTCAAGTCTGCCCCACGCCCTCGTGCGGATCGCAACCGCACTCCACACACCGGACGTAGCTCACACTCCGGGCGCTACCGCGGTTGCTGAACCTGCTTGGACAGGGCATCGATGGCGCTGACGATCTCGGCGGGGTGGCTGAAGGGCAGTTTGTGATTGCCCTCGATCCACTGCACGGTGATATCCGGATCGGCGGCCTGCAGCACCTCGGCGCCCTCGCGCCAGGTCCGGTTCACCCGCTCCGCCTTGGCATCGTGCCCGGTGGCGGTATCGGTCGCCAGCAGCATGGAGACCGGGCAGTCGAGCGCGCGATAGGTATCGAGCAGATGATGCTGGCGGCGCTCGTCCACCTCGAGGGTGAGATCGGCGAAGGCATTGCCCGGCATGGCATAGCGGTAGGGAGTCAATCGCACCAGCAGCATGGCGAGCTTGGTGCCGAGACTGGTGACCGACGCCCGCATGGCCTTCGCATCGGTGACCAGCGGCTGCTGGATCGGCACCGCGCCGTCGACGAGCACCAGCCCGGCCACGGTTCCCGGATGCGCCGCGGCATAGGCGAGCGCGAGATCGGCGCCCAGCGACCAGCCGATGAGAATCGGCCGGTCCGCCTGCACCTCGGCCAGCACGGCCTCGACGTCGGACAGGAAGTCCGCGACCTTGTATGTGCTTGCGGTGGAAGCTTTTCCATGGCCGCGCAGATCGAAGGTGATGCTCTCATAACCGGGCAGATCGGCAATGACCGCTTTCCACGCGACCTGGGTCGCGCCGGCGCCATTGATGAATACCAGCTGCGGGCCGGATCCCGAGCGCGTCACCGGGAGGGTGACATCGCCATGGGACACGGTCGTATCGCTCGACATGGAGTTATCTGTCCTTCGAGGTGTTTCCGGGGGCTGTGGTCAGCGAGGATCGATGATCCGGTGGGCAGTGCCCTGGCCATCGTCGTAGTACTCGGACACGACAGTAGCGTCGATGACTTCACCATCGGGGTCGATGACCACATTGCGGTATCCGTTCGGACCGACCGCCATGGCCACCCGATTCAGGCGGCGCGCGGCGAAAGCGGCCACGACCGGGCGCACCAGGAACCGCGTGAACGGCACCAGGGCCACCAGACCGAGGAGCGAGGTGAGCAGGCCGGGCACGAACATCAGCACCGCGCCCACGGTGACCAGTGCGCCGTCGGCGACAGCGGTGGAAGGCTCGATCTCACCGCGCGAGGCCTTGCGGAAGTTCTCGAACACCCGGCGCCCCTGCGAGCGAACCAGGATCAGCCCCATGGCCGATCCGGCGACGAGCAGGAGAATCGTGGGAAACACGCCGATGAGGTGGCCGAAAAGCACCAGGGTGGCGATCTCGGCGAGGAAGTACGCGGCAAACAGTAGTGCGGGCATGTGGCGATCCTTTCGGCGATCTACCCCTACCAACGCCCAACCTCCCGATTTTTCTCCCGATTGCGGCGTCGGTCACAGCGTAAGCGTGCGCAGCGCATCCAGCAGCGCCCGGTGCCGGGCGGCGCCGAGCGGGGCGAGGAAACGCGATTCCGCCGCCGTGCGCAGCTCTTCGGCGGCGGTGAGCAGTTCGGTGCCGTGCGCGGTGGGTTCGACAATGTTCTTGCGCCGGTCCTCCGCGCTGCGACGGCGCGTGACCAGGCCTTTGTCCTCCAGGCCGTCGACAAAGCCCGTCATGGTCGTGCGGTCGATGCCGAGTCGCTGCGCGGCCTCCAGCTGGGACAGCGGCGTGTCCGTCGCATTCAGCAGGGCCAGCACGGCGAGTTCACGACTGTCGATTCCCAACGGCCGCAAGGCCTTCCCGATCTCCTCGGCCAGCCCCGCGTAGGCGCGCTTGAGGAGATACCCCAGGCGGGGTGTGAGGACGTCATCGTCCGGTGTCGGCTCGGCCATGCGGCAACCCTACCGTTCCACTGATAGTCAGCAGCACTGACGATCAGCTAGCCTGAAGTTATGACACGAATCAGATTCGGCGTGAAAACCACCCCCATGCGCGTCGGCTACGACGACATCCTGCGGGTATGGGAAGAGATCGACGGCATCCCCGAGATCGAGGACGCCTGGCTGTGGGATCACCTGATGCCGATCAACGGTCCCGCCGACGGCGCGATCCTGGAGGGCTGGACACTGCTCGCCGCGCTGGCCGCACGCACGCGGCGGCTGGAACTCGGACTCCTGGTGACCAGCAATAGAATTCGCGAACCGGCCGTCCTCGGCAAGATCGCGAGCACCGTCGACGCCATCTCCGGCGGCCGTCTCATCATGGGCCTCGGCGTCGGCGGCACCCGCCAACCCCCGAACACCGGCGGCATTCCCGGCCCCAACCCCGCCGAAGCGGAATACACCGCCTACGGCCTGCCCCTCGTCTCCCCCGCCGAAGGCCTGCGGCGACTGGCCGAAACCATCACCATCCTCGAAAAGATGTGGACCGAGCCCGAATTCGACTTCCACGGCCGGCACTACACCCTGCTCGGCAATCACAACGAACCCAAACCGGCTCGCCGCCCACCCCTGTTGATCGGCGGCTGGGGCGATCGCACCCTGCGCCTGGTCGCCGAATACGCCGACCTCTGGAATATCCCCGGCCCGCCGCACAACGGCCTCGACTTCATCACCGACCGCATCCGGGTGCTCGACGAGCACTGCGCCGCCATCAGCCGCGATCCGGCGGACATCATCCGCTCAGTGCAACTCATCGTGGACTACGACAATCCGGCCGGCACCCGCAGCACCATCCTCGAATTGGCCGATGCCGGAATCACTCACGTCGTACTGAGCCTGCGCGCGCCCTACCCGATCGCGGTCGGGGCCTGGTTGTCCGAACAGATCATCACCCCGATCCGGGAACAAGCGCCCGCAGTCTGAGGCAGCGCATCCCTGCCGAGACTGCCCGGACCGGTCTCGCAGCGAGGGCGGCGGCCCGAAGCAGGCGAATCCGATCAGGCGCTCCCGGGCCTGACCAGGCCGGTTTCGTATGCGAGCACCACGGCCTGGACGCGGTCACGGAGGCCGAGCTTGGTGAGGACGCGGCCCACATGGGTCTTGACGGTGGCTTCGGAGAGGAACAGGGTCGCCGCGATTTCGGCGTTGGAGCGGCCCACGGCGATATGTTCGAGGACTTCACGCTCGCGGGCGGTGAGTGCGTCGAGGATCGCCGGGTCGCGCCCAGCGGCGGGATCGTCGGCGATGAGGCGGTCCAGTAGTCGCTTGGTGACCTTCGGGGAGACCACGGCGTCACCGGCGGCGACACTGCGGATGGCCGAGATGAGATCCTCGGGCGGGGTGTCCTTGAGCAGGAACCCGCTGGCCCCGGCACGCAGCGCGCCCAGGGCGTGCTCGTCCAGATCGAAGGTGGTCATGACGAGTACCCGGCTGCCGCAACCGGATTCGATAATGCGGGCGGTGGCGGTGACGCCATCGGTGACCGGCATGCGCACATCCATCAGCACGACATCGGGACGCAGTTCGGCGGTCCGGGAGATGGCGGTCGCGCCATTGTCGGCCTCCCCCACCACCTCGATGTCGGGGTGGGCGCCGAGCACCATCTTCAGCCCCGCGCGCATGAGTTCCTGATCGTCGACGACAAGTACGGTGATCGGCACGGGAACCAATCTATCGGTCGGGCAATCTCACTCACCGGCGGTGCGGTCGAGCGGGATGCCGGCGTGCACAGCCCAGCCGCCGGTCGAGTTCTTGCCGGTACTGAGGGTGCCGCCGAGCACGGCAATGCGTTCGCGCATGCCGACCAGGCCGAGCCCACTGCCGGGGATGCGCGCCTCGGGGCCGGAGGAGCCATCGACCCAGGCGCCCGAGCCGTTGCGGGGCACGCCCGGGCCGCAGACCGGCGGGCCCGCCTCGGCGACGGGCGCGGCCGGGGCGCCGCCGAAGTCGACGATATCGATCAGCACCTCGGTCGCACCGCGCTCGACCCGGACCTGGGCACGCGGCGCGGGACCGGCGTGCCGGAGGGTATTGGTCAGCGATTCCTGCACGATGCGGTGAATGCCCAGGCTGACTTCCGGACTGACGGTATCGAGTTCACCGCACAGTTCCAGCGTCACATCGAGCCCGGTATCGCGCATCATCTGCACCATTT
Organism: Nocardia sp. NBC_01327; assembly: GCF_035958815.1. Lineage (NCBI taxonomy): Bacteria > Bacillati > Actinomycetota > Actinomycetes > Mycobacteriales > Nocardiaceae > Nocardia > Nocardia sp. NBC_01327. The sequence goes on from NZ_CP108383.1 coordinate 5,556,449, forward strand.
TCGCAATGCCCGCGGTGCCGTGCTGCGGAAGTTCTTCCGGCGCATGCTCGATGCGCAGCAGTTCGACGGTGCGGCGCAGTTCGCGCAGCGCATCACGACCGGTCCCGGCAATGATGGTCAGCGCCTTCTCCGCGGAATCCGGATCGCGGCGCAGGGCATACCGCGCCCCGTCCGCCTGCACGATGATGACGCTCACCGCATGCGCCACCACATCGTGCAGCTCCCGGGCGATGCGCGTGCGCTCGGCGGCCACCGCATCGTGCGCGCGCCGTTCCCGGTCGTAATCGGCGACCGCCAGCCGCGCGGCGACCTCATTGTCGTAAGCGTGCCGCGCACCGACGAATTCGGCGAAAGTCCAGCACAGCGCGTAATACAGCGCGGTGAACGGAATATCCGTGCCCCCGGGCTTACCGATCATCGCGTAGGACAGCAGGCTGTCGAGCAGCAGCGCGCCCAGATACCAGAGTCCTTCGCGGCGGCCCACATACGCGACCAGCGTGTAGAGCATGATGCCCAGCCCGAGCAGCGCCGGATGCACCGAGGTGTCCTCCCCCGCGCCGTGCACCAGGCTGGTACTCATCGACACCAGCACCAGCGCGATGGCCGCACCCCGCGGATAGGTCCGCCGGAAGATGATCGGCAGCACCAGCACCACGCCCAGCACCAGATACGTGATCTTGTGCCGGCTCTCGCTCACCGCGAGCACATCGATGGTCAGCAGCCCCAGCGCCAGAATCGAATCGGCGATAAGCGGCTTCCCCCGCAGCCAAAGACTGAACCGACGCATCCCCCCACCCTAAAGCCCAGTCCAGCCACCACCCGCCCCGCGTCGGTGACACCGACAGTGAACGCACAGCGCTCGTCGATACGCCGCAACCCATGCCAGGGCCGCACGACACGGACACACCCTGTGTGATCCGACCAAGCTCTGCGTGTGTGATCCGCACAGCGCTTGTGGTACGCCGCAACCCATGCCAGGGCTGCGGGACGCGGACACGCGCTGTGCGATCCGGACAGGTCGGCGGCGATCATCGTGGGCGGGTGCGCGGTTTGCCGGGTGGTGTCCGGTCTGATTGGGTCGCGGGATGGGTGTCGGTGACTGGGCGGTATTGCTGAGTGCGGCTACGGCGGCGGGGTGGGTCGATGCCGTGGTGGGCGGGGGCGGGTTGATCGTGTTGCCGATGCTGTTCGTGGTGTTGCCGGGGCTGGCTCCGCAGACTGCGCTGGGCACCAACAAGATTGCGGCGTTTTCGGGGACGAGCGCTGCGGTGATCACCTTCGCGCGGAAGGTGCCCATTCGATGGAAGCTGCTGCTGCCGGGGGCGGTACTGGCCGCGATCGCGGCGGCCTGCGGGTCGGCGGCGGTGGGGCTTATCGATCGGAAGTACTTCGTGCCCATCGTGATGGTGGTGCTGGTCGGGGTGGCGATCTTCGTGACGCTGCGGCCCGCGATCGGCCTCACCATGGCCACCCACCCGCCGACCCGGCGCAAGACCCTGCTGGTGGTGGGCCTGGCCGCCGGGTTGATCGGCCTCTACGACGGCATTCTCGGACCCGGCACCGGGACCTTCCTGATCATCACCTTCGCCACGCTGCTCGGCACCGAATTCGTGCGCGCCGCCGCGATGGCGAAGGTCATCAACTGCGGTTCGAATCTGGGTTCGCTGATCTTCCTGGCATCGACCGGTCACGTGCTGTGGGGGCTGGGTCTGTCCATGGCGGTCGCGAATGTGGCCGGGTCCATTGTCGGTTCACGCATGGCCCTGGCCCGCGGCGCGGGTTTCGTGCGGATCGTGCTGCTGGTTGTGGTGGTGGCCATGGTGATTCGACTGGGCTGGCAGCAATTCGGTTAGACGAGAGACTTTTCGGTGGTCCGTAGCTCGTGTTCCTCGGGACGATAGGCCTCGGCGCGCTCCCCGTGGAAGGTCTCGGCACGCCGCAGGACCGCCGCACCGAGATGCCGGACCGGAACATCGTTGCGCGGCAGCCCATATGCCTCACGCGGAGCGGCCACGGCCTCACGCGGCGCAGCAGCTGTTTCCCGCGGCGCAGCAGCTGTCTCTCTCGGGGCAGCGGCTGTCTCACGCGGCGCAGCAGCTGTCTCACGCGGCGCAGCGACCATTCGGCCCGCAGCATTGTCGGGGACGACGGAAAGTTCCGCGCTGCCCGCCCGGATCCCACGATTGCCGTCGGCGTCGGCGGGCGCAGTCAGCCACGGCGCCAGCACCTTCGAGGTGGTCTCCTGGATTTTGCGTTGCAGCAGTTCGGGATCGTCGATGGCGCCGGTCTGGAACAGCACTGTGAGCGCACCGGAGACCGCGCCGACGACCGCACCGACCAGTGCGGCCGAACCCACCTCGTCGAGCTCCTCCGGAAAGGCCGCCCGCAAATGTTTGGCGATCTCCTGCTGCGCGGCCAATTGCGCATGGGCGGCACGCCCGCTCACCGCCGGCACGGTGCGCGACACCTGGGCGCGCAGTACCGCGATGCGGGCGGGCAGGGCGTCACCGAGGTGATCTCCCGGATTGTCGCCGGCCGCGCGCAGCGCACGCAGCAGCACCTCGACCGGTCGTTCACCCGGTCGTCTGGTGGCAATGGCCTGCGCCGCCGACTGGACCCGTTCGTCCGGTTCGGGGAACAGCAGTTCCTCTTTGCTGGCGAAGTAGTTGAAGAAGGTTCTGGTCCCGACTTCGGCCGCGGCGGCGATATCGGCGACGGTGGTCGCGTCATAGCCTCTGGCCTCGAATAGTTCGACGGCGGCCTCGAAAAGGGCGCGGCGGGTGCGTTCTCGTTTGCGGTCGCGAAGCGCGGATGGCGGCACGCGGGCAGACGCTACGGCATTCGCGCCCGAAAACGTGGCATGTACTGGGCTTGTCGCGTGCGTTTCCTGGTGTGCTTCTTCGCACTTCGTGCATCGTTGCAGCGTGTGCAGGTTTGCACCGTGCGAATTACCCAGGGGGGCAGCGTGTTGTTGATCGACACCTGGGCCACCCTCTAGCGTGGTCGGGGTGAGCATCGCAACCAAGGTCGTGGACGAGCAGTTCCGCGCACTCCCCCTGGCAGCGCTTGCCGAAGCCGCCCTGTCGGCGGCGCGCGCGGCCGGGGCCGACTATGCCGATCTGCGGGTGCATCGACTTGCCCAGCAGTCCATCCGAGTGCGCGACGGCCGAGTCGAATCGGTGCGCGACAGCACCGATCTCGGCTTCGCGGTGCGTGTCATCGTCGATGGCACCTGGGGTTTCGCCTCCCATCCCGACCTCACTCCGGAGGCGGCCGTTGAGGTCGCCCGGCGCGCCGTGACGGTTGCCAGCACGTTGCGGACACTCAATCGCGAGCGCGTGGAGCTCGCCGATGAACCCCGCTACATCGACGCCGAATACGTCTCCGCCTACGACGTGGACCCCTTCGCCGTCCCGACGCAGGACAAAGTCGCTCTGCTGCTGGACTATTCGGAGCGACTCAAAGCCGCCGACGGCGTGGATCACGTGACGGCAACCGTATTGCAGGTCAAGGAGCAGACCTACTACGCCGACACGCTCGGCTCGCGCATCACCCAGCAGCGCGTGCGACTGCATCCGCAATGGGAAGCCATCACCGTCGATCCGTCGGCGGGCGTGTTCGAAACCATGCGCACCCTGGCCGCCCCCGCCGGGCGCGGCTGGGAGTACGTGACCGGCGCCGACGGAACCTGGGACTGGAACAGCGAACTCGCGCAGATCCCGGAGTGGCTGGCCGAGAAGGTGAAGGCCCCCACCGTCACCGCCGGACCCACCGACCTGGTCATCGATCCGACCAATCTGTGGCTGACCATTCACGAATCCATCGGCCACGCCACCGAGTACGACCGCGCCATCGGCTACGAATCCGCCTACGCCGGAACCTCCTTCGCCACCCCCGACCAGCTGGGCACCCTGCGCTACGGCACGCCGATCATGCATGTCACCGGCGACCGCACCCAGGAGCACGGCCTGGCCAGCGTCGGCTGGGACGATGAGGGCGTGGCCGGGCAGCGCTGGGATCTGGTGCGCGAGGGCACACTTGTGGGTTATCAACTCGATCGGGTGTTCGCGCCGCGCCTGGGCCTGGAACGTTCCAACGGCTGCTCCTACGCCGATTCCGCACACCATGTGCCGATCCAGCGCATGGCCAATGTGTCACTGCAACCCGATCCCGAGCGCGACACCTCGACCGCCGAGCTCATCTCCCGGGTGGAGAACGGCATCTATATCGTCGGCGACAAGTCCTGGTCGATCGATATGCAGCGCTACAACTTCCAGTTCACCGGCCAGCGCTTCTTCCGCATCCGCAATGGCGAACTCGCCGGGCAGCTGCGGGATGTCGCGTACCAGGCCACCACCACCGACTTCTGGGGATCCATGGAGGCCGTCGGAGGCCCGTCCACCTGGCAGCTCGGCGGCGCGTTCAATTGCGGTAAGGCACAGCCCGGCCAGGTCGCGGCGGTCTCGCACGGCTGCCCATCAGTCCTGGTGCGCGGCATCAATATTCTCAATACCCGCGCCGAAGCCGGGCAGTGAGGAAAGGACCGACACGATGAGTGTGCTCCCCGCCCCCGAGGTCGTCGACCGCGCGCTGCGGTCCTCGCGCGCCGATGAGGCCATGGTCATAGTCACCGACGCGCACGAGGCGTCCCTGCGCTGGGCCGGAAATTCCATGACCACCAACGGTTCCTCGGTCGCCCGGGACTGGGCGGTGGTGTCGGTGCTGCGCGACGGATCCGGTGCGGCCCGCGTCGGCAGCGTCAGCTCCACGAGTGTGGACCCGGCCGATATCGAGGCCGTGGTGCGCGCCAGCGAGGAGGCCGCGCGCACCGCCGAACCGGCGCGCGATGCCATGCCGCTGCTCGATCCGGACACTATCGACAAGGCCACCCTGGACTGGACGCTGGCGTGGGACGGCGCGCCCGGCGTCACCGATATCGCGGTATTCGCCGAGCTGGCACGCGATCTCGCGCCCGGCTTCGACGGCGCCGATCAGCTCTACGGTTTCGCGCACCATCAGGTGCACTCCACCTGGCTGGGCACCTCGACCGGCATTCGGCGGCGCTGGGTGCAGCCCACCGGATCGGTGGAGATCAACGGCAAGCGCGGCGCGGGCGAGGAACTGGCCAGCGCCTGGGTCGGCACCGGCACCAGCGACTTCCAGAATGTCGATGTCCCAGGGCTGCTCGCCGAACTCTCGCGCCGGCTCGACTGGAGCAAGCGCCGGGTGGAGCTGCCCGCCGGCCGCTACGAGACGCTGCTGCCGCCCTCGGCCGTCGCCGATCTCATGATCTATCTGTCCTGGACCATGGAGGGCCGCGGCGCGCACGAGGGCCACACCGCCCTGTCCCGCGCGGGCGGCACCCGAATCGGTGAGCGGCTCAGCACAATTCCGCTGACCCTCTACTCCGATCCGAGCGCGGCCGGTCTGGAGTACCGCCCGTTCGTGGCCACCCCGGCCTCGTCGGAATCGCTGTCGGTCTTCGACAACGGCCTCAGCGCCCGGCGCGCCGACTGGGTGCGTGACGGCGTCATCGAATCACTCGTCTACCCGCGCGCCACCGCCGCCGAATTCGATGCTCCCGTCACCCTTCCCGGTGAGAACCTGCTCATGACCGGTGGCAGCGACGCCTCACTCGCGGACATGATCGCGAATACCGAACGCGGACTGCTGCTCACCTGCCTGTGGTACATCCGGGAGGTGGATCCGGCGACCCTGCTGCTCACCGGTCTCACCCGGGACGGGGTCTATCTGGTCGAGAACGGTGAGGTCACCGCGGCGGTGAACAACTTCCGCTTCAACGAATCACCGCTGGATCTGCTGCGCCGGGTGAGCGAGGCGGGCCGCACCGAGATCACGCTCCCGCGCGAATGGAAGGACTGGTTCACCCGCACCGCCATGCCCGCCCTGCGCATTCCGGACTTCCACATGTCCTCGGTCAGCCGCGCGACGTAGCACCGGCGGGAACCGGCGATTGCGCTTGCACGCGACGCACTTCCGCGACATAGCGGGCGACAGCGTCGCGATTGCGCTCGAGCACGTGAATGCGCTCGGTCATGCTGTCGCGCTCGAGTTCGAGCGTGGCCAGCATCTCCGGAGTGACATCGAAGGAGTGGATGGTGCGCGGGGTGAGCAGGCACGGCAGGATCTGCTTGATGATCCTGGTGGGCAGCCCGGCGGCCAGCATGCCGCGGATCTGCAGCACCCGGTCGACCAGTTCATCGTCGTAGTCGCGGTAGCCGTTGGCCTCGCGGCTGGAGAAGATCAGCCCCTGCTCCTCGTAGTACCGCAGCAGGCGGCGCGAGGTTTCCGTGCGCTGTGACAGCTCGCCGATTCGCATGTAACCCACATCTCACTCATCAAGCCCTTGACCCTCACATCAGTGTAAGGGTTTCAGTATTCCTTTGTGACACACACGAACTCGTCTACGAAGGAAGCAATCATGAGTGACCTGACCGGCAAGGTAGCACTGGTGACCGGCGGCAGCCGCGGAATCGGCGCGGCCATCGCGCGACGACTGGCCGGCGAGGGCGCGGCGGTCGCGCTGACCTACGTGCGGGCGGCCGACCAGGCACGGGCCGTGGCCAAGCAGATCGAGGCCGACGGCGGGCGGGCCATCATCATCCAGGCCGACCTGACCCAGACCGAAGCCGCCGCCGATGCGGTCGAGCAGACCGTACGCGAGCTGGGCCGCCTCGACATCCTGGTGAACAATGCGGGCTTCCTCACCTACGGTCCCCTCGCGGAGGTGGACGCCGAGGAACTCGATCGTGTTCTCGCCGTGGATGTCCGGTCGATCTTCCTGGCCGCGCAGGCCGCCGCCCGGCATATGGGCGACGGCGGGCGGATCATCAGCATCGGGTCCTGCTTCAACGGCCGCCTGCCCGGCGCGAACTTCGTCCTGCAGTCGATGGCCAAATCCGCGCTCATCGGACTGAACAAGGGACTGGCCCGGGAGCTGGGACCGCAGGGCATCACCGCCACCATCGTGGATCCAGGCCCGATCGACACCGATATGAACCCGGCAGACGGCGATACCGCCGAGTTCCAGCGCTCACTCACCGCCCTGGGACGCTACGGCGAGGCCGAGGACATCGCCGCGGCGGTGTCCTATCTGGCAGGCCCGGGCGGACGCTACATCACCGGCACCGCGCTCGCCGTCGATGGCGGATACACCGTCTGAGGAGCGCACGCTGCTACTGCGGATTCGCGGCGACGGCGAGTTGCGCCTCGATGATTCTCACCGCCGCACCGACACCGTCCTCCTCGGCGATGCGCGCGGCCAGCGCAGTCGCATTGTCGCGGAGACCGGTGTCGGTGGTCGCGATGCGGATAGCCGTGGCGAGACGGTCCGCGGACAGTTTCGGATGCGGGATGGTCGCCGCGCTCACACCGAGTTCGGCCAGGCGCTTGGCCCAGAACGGCTGATCCGAGTAGACCGGCACCGCGATGGCGGGGACACCGGCGCGGATCCCCGCGGCGGTGGTCCCTGCACCGCAGTGATGCACGACGGCGGCCATGCGCGGGAACAGCCAATCGTGCGGGACCTCGCCGATGGTCATCAGGTCCTCGCCGTTCACCTCCAGCTGCAACCAGCCCGACTGGACGATCCCGCGCACACCGGCCTGCCGCAGCGCATCTCCCACGATCTTCGACACTCGCGCACTGTGTTCGGCGCTGTCGACCATGCTGCCGAAGCCGACGAACACCGGCGGCGCTCCGGCCTTCAGGAACTGCACCACATCGGCGGGCGGCTCCCAGTCCGTGGGCCGGGGCGGCCACCAGTAGCCGGTCACCTCCAGCCCCGGCCGCCAATCCTCCGGCCGCGGCGCCACCTTCGGCGAATAACCGTGCAGCACCAGCCACTGCGCCGCCGTCCGGCGGCGGCGCAGTTCCCGCATGGAGACCTCCGGTAGACCCAGTTCGCGGCGGAAACCGGCAACCACCCCGCCGAAGACGCGGTCGATGATCCACGCGCCGATCCCGGCGGCCCACCGATTACCGGTGGCGCCCAGCGATACCGCGCCCATCGAGGCGGGCGGATGGGCGCCGGTCGAGGACATCGGTTGAAAGCGCAGTCCGATGGCCGGAATGCCCTTGGCCTCCGCGAGCGCGAAGCCCGCGAACTCGGTCAATTGCGCGAGCAGCAGCAGATCGGCGGGTTCCTCGCGCAGGGCCGCGATCATGCCCTCCCCCATGCCCCGGACGCCGCCGGGCGAGGCGAACTTCCACCCGGCCTTGCGCTTGTCGACATCGGGATCGGTCATATCGACGTCGACATTGGTCTCCATCTCCCGGAATTCGAGGCCGCACCCGGTGATCAGATCGGCGAAGACCGCATGCGCGGCCACCACCACCTCGTGCCCGGCCTCCCGCAGGCGCAGTCCGAGACCGGTCAGCGGCGCGATATCCCCGCGGCTGCCGATACCGACCATAATGATCCTGCTCATGCCGTCTCCACCGTCTCCAGGATCGACAGCCACTGCGCCACAATCTCTTTCACCCTGTCGATGCCTATGCCCCCGGTCGGCGAGTGCACCGAGTAGTGCACGCGCCGCACACCGTCGTTCTGGCTCGCACCCAGGAACATGCTCAGATCGAACACCGTCAGGCGTGCCTGTTCACGTGAATGCGCGCCCGGAATCCACACCCCGACATCACCGAGGAAATTGAAGTAGAACTTCGGGAAGTTGAATTCGACGAGCCGCGACCAGCTTTCGGGGTGATGCCAGAACAGCAGCGTGAAGTCCTCCGGATTCTTCGGGTAGGTGGCGATCGCGTCCCGCATGCGGTCGCCGTGGCTGCCCGCCGCCGGTCGCACCAGCCAGGGGTAGTCGTCCGAGAGCCAGGCGACGGTCCGGCTCAGATCGGTGCCCGGGCGCAACCGGCTGTAGCGGCCGTGCTTCTGCACCTGCACCGGCCGCGCCGCACCGGTGACGTCCTCGATGGCCAAACCCAGTGCCACCAGCAGGATCCGGGTGTAGGAGGAGTCCAGTGCGGTGGGCAGTTCGTCGAGCAGCCGTTCCGCGAGGGGGCCTTCGATCACACCGTCCAGGAAGGCCGATTCCGGTGTGGCGGGCCGGTTCTCGATATTGGGTTCGCTGTCGGAGGCGCCGACCCAGTAGTCCACGTCCTCGGTGCGCGTCAGCGCGTATTCGTCCAGGAAGGCGGCCCAGTCCGAACCGGTCGTCTGCTCCGGCGGCAGCGCGATCGTCTCCCCCGCCTCCCACTGCCGCACATAGGTGGCGACGTCGTCCCACATCACCCACATGGCGACGCCGTCGATGGCGATGTGATGGATGGTGAGCAGCAGGATATTGACATCGGTCGACCGCGTGAGCAGCGCCGCGGTCACCAGTTTGCCCGAGGGCGGATCGAGACGCAGATTGCTCTTGGCGGTCTCCTCCTCCATCAATTGCGGCAGCAGGTTGTGGTCCAGGTTCTCGATATCGACGGTCCGCACATCGATTCTGGCGGTATCGATATCGCCTCCGGATTCAGGCTCGATGAGGCAGGCGGCCTCCATCCCGTAGCTGTAGCGGCTGCGCAGTGATTCGTGATTGTCGATGAGCGCATTGATCAGCTGCTGCGCCTGCTCCAGTCCCATGGAGACCGGGACGGGGCAGGGAATGGTGATCCCGAACAGGGCCGGATTCGGATCCCACATCAGGAACTTCTTGGCGGCGGCGGTCAGCCGCCCGGGGCGCAGGGTCGTCATGGATCTCCTCGGCAGAAGGGAGTGATCAGAAGGGAGTGATATTGAAGGGCCGCCGGGTCGGGGCCAGGGCCTGATCCAGGGCCGCGACCGCACCGGCGGTGAGTTCCTCGATCCGCCCGGCGCGGTGCAGCTCCAGGGGCGTGTGCGCGCCGAAGTAGCTGCTGGCGAGCTCGACCGGGCCGAGGCGCACATCCGCCTGCGCGTCCTCGGGGGCCGGTTCCCAGCTCCCCAGGCCGCCGGAGATATCGAGGGTGAACAGCCCCGGGCTCATGCCGTACGGATCGTCCACCCGGATCACCCCGTGAAAGTCCCCGCGGTAGGTCCGCAGCCCGAACGCCTTGGCGGCGTTCAGGATCCACATCCACACCCCGGTGTCGACGCCGGTCACCGCGGCGACCCGCGGATCCTCCAGCAGCAGCGGTGTCGGATCGTCCACCGCGGTGTCCATCCGGATCTCGGTGTACTCGCCGTGGCCCAGCAGGCAGCGCAGCAGTTCGCGGTGCGCGGCCACGGTGAGCGCGCAGAAGTCGCGCACCAGCACGGTATCGGCGACCAGATCGAACACCACGTAGCCGTCCGGATGCACGATCACGCAGGATTCGTCGTCGAAGCTCGCGGGCCAGAAGAATTCGCCGCGACTCAGGGCGGCCGGAGTCGCCTGCTGCCAGCGGTCGTAGATCTCCCGCAGGCGCGGGCGGGCGGCGCTGGGGCGCAGCTCCCGCACCAGCGCCGAATCATCGCCGCCCGCACGCAGTTTCGCGCGCCGGCGGTCGATGCGCAGGTGCCGGGTATGGCTGGCCACCCCGACCGCGCCGTAATTGCCGCCCGGTCCGGGCATGGCGGCGAAGACATCCGCACCGGTCTCCAGCGCGATGTACATCATCTCGGCCTGGATCTTGGAGTACAGCCCGCGCTTCTGGTGGGTGGTGGCGACCATGCCCTGCGCACATGCCGCGACCTGCAGCTGCGCGCCGCCGGGCACCGTGGTGCTCATCCGGATCACCGAGCCGGTGCCGACGATGAACGGGGCGTCCGGATCCGAAACATCCTCGGCCACAATGATATCGCTGAGCAGGAACTGCTTCTTCCAGCTGTCGAAGTCCCGGGTCCGCACGCCGCCGAAGGCGCGGGAGTAGCAGTCGCGCAAGGCATCCCAGTCGTCCTCGCGGGCCCGGCGGATGATCAGGCCATCGACGGCGAGACCCTCCCGGTAGGACATGAGCTCGGAAATCATGCGGGCACGCCTTTCGTAGTGTGCGAATCGGTAAGTGCGGTACGGGAATCGGCGGACGCAGTGCGGGAATCGGCGGCCACAGTGTGGGAATCGGCTGCCGCCGCGGCCTGCGCGGCCTCGATGCGGGGCAGCACCTCCTCACCGAGCAGCCGCAGACCGGCCCAGCCCGCCTCCACCGGCAGGCCGCCGATCAGCGGGTTCACAATGATTTCGGTTCGGCCACCGGAGATTTGGGCGAGCAGCTGCTCGGGACTCAGGATTTCGGCGTATCCGTGCGCCCGCAGCCGTTCGACGGAGTCGACCGACGCCTCATGGGGGCGCGGCAATCCGGCCCGGCGCCACGAACCGTACTCGCGGGCCTCGGTGAGGATGTACGGCCCGAACTCCGCCCAGGCCGCCTCCGGATCCTCGTGCAGCAGAGTGATTCTGCTGCCGGGCTCGGGCCGGTGCACAAAGCCCTGATGCCCGTGCACTTCCAGCTCCCGCAGATACAGCTCTTCGAGCGAGGGCATGGACATGGGCGGGGAGTAGGGCAGCCCGAACCGGGCGGCACGGCGGGCCGCCGCCTCGCTCATACCGCCGACGAACAGCAGCGGATGCGGTTTCGTCCAGGGTTTGGGCGTGACGTCGATCAGCGCGCCGTTGTACTCGAACGGCGCCTCCCCCCAGGCCGCCAGCATGACCTCGAGCGCGGTATCCATGAGCTGCCCGCGCCGGGACCAGTCGCGGCCCATGGCGGCGTATTCCGCTGGCCGGTAACCCATTCCGGCGACGATCGCCAGCCGCCCGCCCGACAGGTTGTCCAGTACGGCGATGTCCTCGGCCAGCCGCACCGGGTCGTACAGCGGCACCAGCAGGGCGCTGATGCTCACCCCCGCCCGGCGAGTGCGGGCCGCGATCGCCGCGGCCAGCAGCAGCGGCGAGGGCAGCCACCCGGTACCGGAGAGATGATGCTCCTCGCAGCTGATGGCGGCGAACCCGTGCCGGTCGGCGTATTCGGCCATATCCAGCGCCGCCTGGTACCGCTGCCGGTGCCCCGCGGCGGGATCGTCGATATTGGTCATATTCAATCGGAGCGCGGTCACCACGGGCGACATCGAATTCACCCCGCAAATATTGAATGCCCAGTGGCGCTTGGCAAACGCTCGGATACCCCAGTCACTAGCTCGCCGCCGGCGCGGTACCACCGGGTGGTTATCCGCCGCCCGCCGGTACCACCGGCAGGGGCACCGCGCGCACCGGCGTACCTTCGCAGTGCCGCCGCGGCGGCGCGCCCGACGCGGTTTCCAGCCGGAAGATCCCGCGAAAAGTGGTCTGCCGCGCGATGATTCCTGGGTATCGGCCCCGTCTGCACTGGTAAAGCCCCTCTTCAGTGTTCGCACACTAAGGATTCCCGCCATGAGCACCTCGACCGTGATCTCCAAGGACGGCACCGTCATCGCCTACGAGAAAATCGGCAGCGGCCCCGCCGTCGTCCTCGTCGACGGTGCGTTCTGCTATCGCAATATGGGCCCGTGTGCCGCTGTCGCGCAGGAACTCTCGGATCAGTACACCGTGTACACCTACGATCGGCGCGGGCGCGGCGAGAGCGGTGACACCCTGCCCTACGATCTGCAGCGCGAGATCGAAGACCTGGCCGCCGTGACCGCCGAGGCGGGCGAGCCGGTCACCCTCTGCACCTTCTCCTCCGGCGTCGGGCTGGTGCTGGCCGCGGTCGAGCACGGCCTCGCGGTCGCCAAGCTGGCACTGTACGAATACCCGCTCATCACCGACGATTCCCGCAAGCCGGCCCCGCCCGGGTATCAGGACCACATCACCGAACTCATCGCCGCCGACAAGCCCGGCAAGGCGATCAAATACTTCATGCACGCGGGCGTCGGCCTGCCGAGCGTGCTGGTCGCCCTGTTCCCGCTCATGCCCGGCTGGTCCAAGATGAAGAAGACGGCCTTCACCCTCACCTACGACCGCTACTTCATGCAGGACGCCCTCGACGGCCGGCCCATTCCGGACGGGCGGTACGACTACATCACCGTCCCCACAGCGATTTTCGCCGGTTCCAAGAGCCCGAAGTGGATGCGGCACAGCAATGCCGCTCTCGCCCAGGCCATTCCGGGTGCGCACTATATCGAGCTGCCCGGTCAGACCCATCAGGTGAAGGCGAGGCTTTTCACGCCCACGCTGAAGAAGTTCCTCGCGGCCTGATCTCCCGAATCAATATTCGACGGCGTCGGCGGGGCCCTCGGTGCTGGTGACACGGGTGTCCTCGACCCGCGCGGGGTGGCGGCGGGCCCACAGACCCGCCGTCAGCACCACCGCGGACGCGATCAGTATGTGTGCCGCGAGCAATACCAGCATCGGCAGTGCGAAGCCCTCATCGGTGAGCGCCCCGCGCTCGCCCACGCAGTACAGCGTGTAGTTGGTCGAGGTCCCCTCCGAGTCGTGCGTGGTGTCGGACACCACCATCGGCTCGGTGTTGGGAGCCGAACAGAACAGCGGCGCAGTCAGTTTCGCCTCCCCCGGCCAGATCGCCACCGGCACCACGGAGCTGAAGACACCCGCACCGACAGCGGTCGAGATCACGGTCACGAACAGTCTGCTCATGGCTCACACCTGCTGCATTCGAAGAAACGCGCCAGTACCGTCGAATTCGGCGACCACCTCCGAGCGCGGTGACACCACATTGGCCACCATCCGGATCTCACTGCCGAATCGGCTCACCACGATCACCGTCACCTGCCCATCGGGAAGCCCGCTGCGCGCCAGTGCCGTATCCACAATCTCCTCGAGCCGCGACAGACCCGTCACCTCGCCGAGGGTGAAGCATTCGCCATCGAGATCGTCATACGCCGAAACCCGGACCGGCTGCGGCGAACTCAGCGCACCGAGCATGTACGAATAGTCATCGAGCTGCCGGGAACCGCCGGGATGGCGAATCCGCACGCGGACAGTCGGCGCGCTGGCCGTCATATCGTCGTGGTCGGCCAGAAACCTGCTCACCTGTGCCGGTTGATCATTGAGCACGAGCCGGAACTGCGTCGAACTCGGCGCGGTCAGCACCATCACATCGGCCTGCACCTCACCGGCCCCCAACCGCTGCGTCAAGGCAGTCACCGCCCCCTGCGACAACCCACTCACCAGCCCACCCCCACGCGCCCGAATCTGCTGCTCGAAATCCGCCCGATCCACCGCCCCGATACACCCACTCGTCCCGAGCACAGCCACACACAGCGCCACTCGAAACCAGCCAACCCCACGCATACCCCGAATGCTAAAGCCTCACAGCCACACACGGCCGACTACCAGAAGGCGACCGCGTGATCCGTTCATGATCGACAACCGAACCCACTCCCGACAACCGGCCGCACCCCTACGGCGACGACGCGTCAGTGCCAGTCCGGGTCAGTTCGCCATCCGGTTCGTAATGTCGGCCGGGCCGTGGCCGAGTGCGGTTGTCGGCCTGCGATCCCCGGTTGCGGTGTCAGCTCGCGGTGCGGGTCGCGGTGGCGTGAGCGGTCCATTCGAGGATGGTGTGCGCCACCAGTTCCGGGTTGTCGTACATCGGCACGTGGCCGACGTCGGGCAGGGTGCGCCAGGTGGCGGACGGGGCGTAGTGGCGCCAGCCGGCGGCGTAGTGGTCGGCGGGGATGATGCGGTCCTTTTCGCTCCAGGCGATGAGGATCGGGATGTCGAGGATTCCGTAGGGCTCGTACTCGGTGGCGATGACCGAGGGGAAATCGTCGAGGGCGGTGCAGCGCAGCGCGTTTCGGGCGGCGAGTATGGCCTGATCGGCGGTGATGCGGTCACCGTGCTCGCACACGGTGCGCATCAGGGTGCGACGGAGTGCGGGCGACCGCATGACCAGCGGTAGCAGTGGTGCGCCCAGTCGCTGCTGGGCGTGCATGGTGCGGAATATCGCCGGCACCCGGGTCTCGGTGGTGGACCAGGCTCCGGCGGGCGAGAATGCGATCACGCTGCGGGCTCGGCCGCGACGCGCCAGTTCCATGGCCAGCCAGCCGCCGAGGGAGTTTCCGGCAATGTGCGCGGTCTCGAATCCTGCCTCGTCCATGGTCTTTTCGAGCCAGTCGACGGCCTTGGCGATGGTGTAGGGCCGCGGCAGATCCGGCATGCCCGCGTGACCGGCCAGGGTGGGGGCGAAGACGTCGTGGTCGTCGAACAGCAGGGGCGCGACGGTTTCCCAGCAGTGCCAGGAGCTGGTGCCGCCGTGCAGCAGCAGGAGCGGTTCGCCGCTTCCGGCCCGCAGCGAGGTGGCCGAGCTGGGCGGGAGGCGATCGTCGAGGTTCGTCATCATTGACGATTCCTTTCTAGGGCGGGTCGAGCAGCGCCAGGCGCATGAGCTGCCCGAGCGAGCGCGCGGTGCGCTCCGGGGTGCCGGTGGACTGGACCAGATGGCTGAAGAGCAGGCGCACCAGGCTGTCGGCGAAGAACTCCAGATCGATGCCGGGCCGGAACCGGTCGCTCCAGTGCTCCTCCATGCGTTGCAGAGCGAGCTGGGCCGCGGCGGCCACGAACGGGCCCGATCCGGTGGTGACCATGGACAGCATCTCGTCCGGGGCCTCCGGGGCGGCGTGCAGCACCACCGCCGCCAGCGGATCCTCGGCAATCGTGCGCAGCACGAATTCGGCGATCGCCGTCACCGCCGCGACCGGATCGTCGATATTCGCCTCGAACACCGCCGCCGAACCGGCGAGGTACCGCGAGGTGTTCTGCCACGACATCGCCTCCAGCACAGCGGCTTTGGAGCCGAACTCGTTGAACACCGTGCGCCTGCTCACCCCCGCCCGGGTCGCGATATCGACCATTCGGACCGCATTCCAGCCGGTACTGCCCGCCAATTCGATGGCGGCGTCGACAATGCGCTGACGGGCCAGGGTGCGGGCGGCCGCGCGCAGGGAGGGCGTCTCGCTGCTTTTCACGATCCACATCCTTCCCTGTCGGCACCATCGCCCATCCCTTCGCCTCGCGGTTGACACCGGACCACCGCAACCTGGATAGTTGCACTCTACTTGATTCAGAGTGCACGTAACGCACTTTCATGTCAACAAGATGCACATTTCGGAGGATTTGTGGCACTACCCGCAGACTGGGCCGACCGGCTGACGCTCCCGCTGATCGCCGCCCCGATGACCGGAGTCTCCGGCCCGGAACTGGTCGCCACGGCCTGCCGCAGTGGCGTGATCGGCTCCTTCCCGACGCACAATGCGGCGACTCCCGAGCTGCTCGACGAATGGCTGACCCGGATCGCCGCCGATCTGACGCCCGGGGCCGCGCCGATCGCGCCCAATCTGGTGGTGCACCGCACCAATGCGCGCCTGACCGCCGACCTGGATCTGCTCATCGCGCACCGGGTCGAACTGGTCATCACCAGCGTCGGCTCCCCCGCGCCCGTCATCGAACCGCTGCACCGGGCGGGCTGCCGGGTCTTCGCCGATGTCGCGACCCTGCGCCATGCCGAACGCGCGCTGGCCGCGGGCGTGGACGGCCTGATCCTGCTCACCGCGGGCGCGGGCGGCCAGACCGGATCGGCCAATCCCTTCGCCTTCGTGCGCGCGGTGCGCGAAAGATTCAGCGGCCCGCTCGTACTGGCCGGCGGCATCGGCGACGGCCACGCCCTGCTGGCCGCCCAGGCGCTGGGTGCGGATCTGGCCTATATGGGCACCGGATTCATCGCCACCCCGGAAAGCCTGGCGCGCGAGGACTATCAGGCCGCGGTCGTCGCCGCCACCCTCGATGACGTCCGCGAAACCGCGCACATCGGCGGACTGCCCGCCAACCTGCTCACCGAATGGCTGGAAGCCCATGCCGCCCAGCAGGTCTCGGCAGGCGACTTCCAGACCGAACGACTCCTGGGCGGGCAGACCGTGTGGAGCGCCGGGCATTCGGTCTCCGGGGTGCACGGCGTGGTCCCGGCCGCCGAGGTCATCGACCGCGTGCGCCGCGAGTACCACCAGGCCCGCACCGCCCTTCTCGAAACCTCTTGCCAGTGAACGGAACAACTACTGTGACGGATCAGAACTCGCTGTGGGGCCCGGTCACCCGCGTGCTCGATCGGGCCTGCGCCTACTACTCCGACCGCACCGCCCTGATCGCCGGTGACCGGTCGCTGACCTACACCGACCTGCGATCGGCCACCAATCGCATCGCCAATGGCCTACTCGCCCTGGGTATTACCCCCGGCGAGCGCATCGGCCTGCTCATGCCGAACACCCTCGAGTTCGTCCCCACCCAGTACGGCATCTGGAAATCAGGCGCGGTGCCCGTGCAGATGGCGGCGAAGGCGTCCGCCGACGACCACCGCTACTTCCTGACCGAATCCGGCGCCACCACCCTGATCTATCACGAGTCGTTCGACGCCACCCTCGCGGCAATCGCGGATCAGGTGCCCACCCTGCGGCGGCTGATCCGCCTGGGCGAGCGGCCCGGCGACCTGGCGGCCGATTATTACGAAACCTTCGGCACCCGAGACGATTCCACGCCACCGGCGGCGATCAGCCCCGGCGATCCCGCCCACATCATGTTCACCTCCGGATCCACCGGGACCCCCAAGGGCGTGCTGTTCACCCACGATCGGCTGAGCCACTACCTGCTCACCGCGGGCCTCGAAATCGGAGACACCCGCCCCGGCGAGATCTTCGCGCACGGCGCCCCTCTTACCCACTTCACCCAGATCTTCCTGCTGCCGACCTTCCTGCGCGGCGGAACCAATGTGATCATGCCGGGCCTGGACGTGGACACCCTGCTCGACACCATCGTCCGCCACCGGGTGACGGCCACCGCTGTGGTGCCCACGGTCATCTACCTGATGCTCACCCATCCGAAACTCGCTGCGGCAGACCTGTCTTCACTGGCCACCGTGATCTACGCCGGTTCGCCCATGGCGCCGGAGAAGCTGCGCGCCGCGATCGAGGCGCTCGGCCCGGTCTTCGTCCAGACGTACGCGGGCACCGAACCGGGCTTCCTGAGCTGCCTGCGCAAACAGGACCATGCGCTCGATGATCCGGCCGCGCTCGCGAGACTCGGGTCTGCGGGCCGTCCGCTGTTCCACGTCGACATCTCCATTCAGGACGAACAGGACCGGCACCTGCCCGTCGGCGAGACCGGGGAAATCTGCGCGCGTCAACTCGGCCGCATGTCCGGCTACCTGGACGCGACCAAGGACACCGAGGCCCTGCGTGACGACTGGGTGCACTCCGGCGATATCGGCTACCTCGACGCCGACGGCTATCTGTTCCTGGTGGACCGCAAGAAGGATCTTGTTGTCACCGGTGGTTTCAACGTCTTCCCGCGTCAGGTCGAGGATGTTCTCACCGGGCATGCGGCGGTCGCCCAGTGCGCGGTCATCGGTATCCCGCACCCGAAATGGGGCGAGGCGGTGCATGCGATCGTCGTCCCGAAGCCCGGCCACACCGTCCCGGCCGAGGAGCTCATCGCACTGGTCAAGGAGCACAAGGGCAGCGTCTGGGCGCCCAAGACTCTCGACTTCGCAGAGGCCCTCCCCCTCAATCCCTCGGGCAAAGTCGACAAGAAGGCCCTGCGCGCACCGTACTGGGCCGGACAGATCCGGCAGATCAACTGAGACCACGCTTGCGTCACAACGATATTGCGCCACCAGCGAACAGGGTGCCGTGCCGCCTGCGCACGGGCATCCTGGGATAAAGCACCGTAATCATGTAAGCGGGTGGTCGACGTGAGTGATGAACCAGCCCTCTCGCCCGCGGCGAGACCGGAGGACGCCGGGCGCGAGCCCGATTCGGGTGCGCTCGGCGGGGCCGCGGCAGAAGCCGCCGCACTCGATGCGTACTCACGCACGGTCATCGCTGTGGCCGCATCGGTGACGCCGCACGTGGCGAGTGTGCAGACCCGGCGCGGGGGCGGCTCGGCGGTGGTGTTCACCGATGACGGCTCGCTGCTGACGAATGCGCATGTGGTGGGGTCGGCCAAGAACGGCGTGGTCGTCTTCGCGGACGGCGCGGAGTTGAGATTCGATGTGGTGGGCGTGGATCCGCTCTCGGATCTGGCGGTGCTGCGGGTGCGCGGTGGTGCGCCCGCGGCGGTGTCGATGGGCGATGCCGACGCCCTCGTGGTCGGGCAGCTGGTCGTGGCCGTGGGCAGTCCGCTGGGCCTGGCCGGATCGGTGACGGCGGGTGTGGTGAGTGCGCTCGGACGCTCGGTGCCGGTGGGCAACGGACGGTCGGCCCGGGTGATCGAGGACGTGATCCAAACCGATGCCGCCTTGAATCCGGGTAATTCCGGTGGGGCGCTGGCAGATTCGGCCGGCCGCGTCGTCGGCGTCAATACCGCCGTCGCGGGAATCGGCCTGGGGCTGGCGATTCCGATCAATGTCACCACGCGCCGGATCATCACCACCCTGCTGCACGAGGGACGGGTGCGGCGGGCCTACCTCGGCATCGTCGGGGTGCCCGCACCCCTGCCCGCGGCGGTGGCCGAGCGCACCGGGCAGAGCGCCGGGCTGCGCATTGTGGAGGTGGTGCGCGGCGGCCCCGCCGACCAGGCCGGGCTCCGTCGCGGCGATCTCGTGCTCAGCGTCGCCCGGCGGGAAGTACGTGACGCACAGGGCATTCAGCGCCGGCTCTTCGGCGATGCCATCGGCCACGCCATGCCGGTCACGGTGCTGCGCAACGGGGCCATGGTCGATGTGATCGCGGTACCGATGGAGCTCACCCTCGACTGAGCCGATTCACCAGGTCAGGACGCGGTGCGCCGGGCGGTATCGGACAGCGCGGGCTGCCAGTTCTCGGCCAGCTCCTCCAGCGAGACGCCCAGGGCACGACTGAGCGCGACCACCGTGCCGAAGGCCGGGGTCGGCATCCGCCCGGATTCGATCTTGCGCAGCGTCTCCGGCGAGATGCCCGCGGCCACGGCCACCTCGGCGAGTTCACGCTCGGCCCGGGCGGCGCGCAATGCGGCGCCCAGCCGGGAACCGGCCTGGACCTGAGCGGGAGTCAGTGGAAGTCGCACCATGCCCGCCACCCTACGGTTGGTATTAAAATACCGCAACCCGCTATGGTCGGTATTAAAATACCGATACGGAGGTTGTCATGGTGGAACTCAAGACCGCGGCGGAGATCGCCCGCATGCGGGTGACCGGCGAATTCGTCGCCGCGGTACTCGCCGAGCTGCGCGCGCGGGCCGCGATCGGCGTGAACCTGCTGGAGCTGGAAGCCCATGTGCGCGAACGCATTCGCGAGCGCGGCGCCACCTCCTGCTACTGGGACTATTCGCCGTCCTTCGGCCGCGGCCCCTTCCGCAATACCGTCTGCCTGTCGGTGAACGATGCTGTCCTGCACGGCCTTCCGTTCGACTACGACCTGCGGGACGGCGATGTGCTCACCATGGACCTGGCCGTCGACATCGACGGCTGGGTCGCCGACTCGGCCACCACCGTCATCGTCGGCACGGCCGATCCGGCGGACGCGCGCCTGGTGCGCGCCACCGAAATCGCGCTCGACGCAGCCATTTCCGTCGCGCAGCCCGGCAATCGCATCGGCGATATCTCCGCGGCCATCGCCGGGGTGGCACACGATCACGGCTACCGGGTGAACACCGAATTCGGCGGCCACGGCCTGGGCCGCACCATGCACGAGGACCCGCACGTCTCCAATGCCGGCCGCCCCGGTCGCGGCTACCAGCTCCGCCCCGGCCTCACCATTGCCATCGAACCCTGGTTCGCCCGCACCACCGATCGGGTGATCACCGATCCGGACGGCTGGACCATTCGCTCCGCCGACGGCTCCCGCACCGCACACTCCGAACACACCATCGCCATTACCGCCGACGGCCCGGAAATCCTCACCCGCACCGCCTGACCCTCCTCACGGGGGGCTCCCGAGCGCCCGCATAATGCCGCCGTGTTCGATACACGGCGGCATTCCTGTCTCAAATAACCCTCCTACCTCAGCGTTTGAATACGCGCTTGACCAGAGAATGTGATCCAGCTAACGTTCCGGCCACTAAGCGCCCGCTTAGTAGATTCCAGTGACTGGCGACACATCTTCACACCGTCGCCCGGTTCGGCACCTGACTTCAGGTGGAGCTCATGACAAGGACAAAGATGAGGAAGATCGCCGCCACCTCCGCACTACTGATCGGCACCGCCGTCATCGGTTGCGGAACGGCCCATGCCGCCCCCGCCCCCATCGCACCCGTGACCTACACCGCGACGACCCTCGACAATGCGGCACTGATCTCCACCGACGGCGGTGCACTGGTAGTCGAGAACGGGGCACTGAAGATCAAGGCGGCCGACGGCACCACGGTCGCGGGCACCGAATTGTCTTTCCGCGTCGATGATTTCGTCTTCCCCGTCGCGGCTGAGATCTCCGGCCGCACCGCCACCCTCACCCCGCAGTTCGATCTCGCGCATGCCGCCTATCAGCCGGTGGCCTTTGTGCTCGACGATGCCGCCCAACGCGAAGCCCTCGCCTGGCAGCGCCTGACCAGCACCATTCTCGCCGGTGCGGCGGTCGGCACCGCGATCGGCGGGCTCGGCGGCGGCGCGATCGGCTGTGTACTCGGCGGCGCGGCCGCCGGGGCCGGTGCCACCCTCGCCACCGGCATAATCGGCGGCCTGTTCTCCTTCCTGCCCGCGGCCGCGGGCGGCTGCATCGCGGGCGCCGCGGCCCTGGGCGCCCTGGGCACCCTCGTGGGCACCCTGCTGGTCACCGCACCGGTCATGCTGGCCGCCGCCGCGCAGTACTTCACCACCGTCAACGCACCGCTGCCCGCACCGCGCCCGGCGAACTGAGCCATCGGCCGGTGAACGCCCGGAGCACACCCGGCGGCCACGGTCCCGGGCGTGCTCCCGGACGGCCGCCGCGCGCCCGAAACCCGCTCCGCGCGATACTGTTTCGATGGGTATAGACCACACACCGCCGGCCGACGCAGTTCCGGTCACCGGCGACGGCCACCCGCCCGGTGGCAATGCCGCACTGGCCACCGCACTGGCGAGTTTCGAACCTTCCGAGCGCCGCTATCCGGAGGGGCAGCGCCGGGTCTTCCTCGCCGCCATCGAAGCCTTCTCCGAACGCGGTTTCCATGCCACCACCACCCGCGATATCGCCGCCCGCGCCGGTCTCAGCCCCGCCGGTCTGTATGTGCACTTCCGATCCAAAGAAGCAGTGCTACACCGCATTTCCCTGTCCTCCATGCGACTGACCGAACAGGTCGCCGCCACCGCCGCCGCTCGCCCGGGCAGCATCGCCGACCGCCTGGCCGCGACCGTTCACGACCTCACGGTCTGGCATGCCGAGCACAATGCCCCCGTACGCGTGGTGCTCCACCATCTGACCGACCTCACCCCCGAGCATCACACCGAGGTCACCGCCGTCCAGTACGCCATCTACCGCATCCTCCGCGATCTGGTCGCCGAGGGCGCCACGGCGGGCGAGTTCGCTATCACCGACCCCGGCTCGACCACCCTGGCCCTACTCTCCCTCTGCGTCGACACAGCCCGCTGGTATCAGCCCGGCTACCGCCGCACCCCCGACCAGATCGGCGCCGACCACGCCGCCCTCGCCCGCCGCATGGTCGCCGCCCCCACCGCCTGAGCAGGCGGCGACACGCGCCTATAACCCGTCAGCGGGGTCTGCCGCCGTCTCCGGCACCGGATAGGCTGCGGGCGTGGATAATCCGTTCGGCCCCGCGGGGACCGCCAAGTACATCCTGCTGACCACCTTCAAGAAGGACGGCACTCCCGTCGGGACGCCGATCTGGGCCGCGCTCGACGATGGCCGCCTGTATGTCTGGACGGTCGCCGACAGCTGGAAGGTCAAGCGCGCCCGGCGCAATCCGCAGGTCACGGTGCAACCGTGCGATGTGCGCGGCAAGGCCTCGGGTGAGATCGTGCAGGCCAAGGCCACTGTGCTGGACGGGGCGGGCAGTGAGCGAGTGCGCGGGCTGATCAAGCGGCGCTACGGGTTGCAGGGCCTGCTCGTCGTCGGCGCCAGCACGCTGCGGCGCGGCAAGGACGGCACAGTGGGCATCGAGATCACCGCCGACGTCTGACGGTCACTGCCCGATTCGTACTCAGCCGGCCGAACGATCCGATTCGGCCGGCCGCGCTGGATCGTCCAGCCCGAACCTGCGCCGAATATCGGGGCGCGCCAGGAGTTTCGGCGGATAGCCGGGCCCGGGCCGCGGGGTGACATCCGGCCATTCGAGGCGCTCCCCACAGTGTGAGCACACCACCTGGGCCTGCGCGTCGTGGCCACAGCTCTCGTGCCGGGCGATGACGGGCGGACCCGCCTCCCCCGAGAGCCAGCGATCTCCCCACGCCGTCATCGCCAGCAGCACACCGTAGAAATCGCGCCCGGACTCGGTGAGCACATACTCGTACCGGACGGGCATGGTCTCGTAGACCTGCTTCTCCAGCAGCTCCGCCTCGACCAGGCGGCGCAACCGCTCCGAGAGCGTAGTGCGGGCAATGCCCAATTCCTGCTGGAACTCGTCGAAGCGGCGAATACCGTAGAACGCCTCCCGCAGCACCAGCGGCGTCCA
This sequence comes from Nocardia sp. NBC_01327, assembly GCF_035958815.1. Taxonomy (NCBI): domain Bacteria; kingdom Bacillati; phylum Actinomycetota; class Actinomycetes; order Mycobacteriales; family Nocardiaceae; genus Nocardia; species Nocardia sp. NBC_01327. The sequence continues at coordinate 5,579,935 of NZ_CP108383.1, forward strand.
CCAGTCGCCGAGCAGATCCATGGTGCGCGCCACCGAGCAGGGCCAGTTCGCGAACGACGTGCGCTTCATACCGCCATCCTAGCGAGTCTCTCTTCGAGACTCAGCAGATAAGACACGTGGACAGTACTTGCCCCTGTGGGTCTATCTACGCAACTATGGACGTCAACGGATGGAAGGAGCACGCTGTGGAATGGACCGGACAGGTCTACGCGGACACCCCGACAGTGGCGGCGCAGACGTACATCGAGGCCGCGCCGGAGCAGGTGTGGGAGTGCGTCAGCGATATACAGCTCATGCCCCGGCTCAGCGCGGAACTGCGCAGTGTCGAGTGGCTCGACGACGCCACCGGACCGGCACTGGGCGCCAGGTTCGCCGGGCAGAACATGCACGATGCGCTGGGCAGCTGGGAGACGATCAGCACGATCGTGACCTACGAGCCCGGACAACGCTTCGCCTGGGCCGTCGGATCACCCGAATACCCTTCCAGCATTTGGCGATTCACCCTCCGGCCGCAGGGCTCCGGGACCGTGCTGGAGCAGTGGACGCAGATGGGCCCGGCCCGATCCGGCCTCAGCTACGCCATCGACGCCATGCCCGATAAGGAGCAGAAGATCGTCTTCGTCCGCCTGCGCGAATTCGAGAGCGGTATCGAAGCCAACCTCGCCGCCATCAAGACCCTCATGGAGGCGTAATGCGCACCGCGACAACGATCGAAGGCTCGGCGGGCAGCTGGCGCGACCTCACCGAATTTGTGGTCGAGGCCGAGAAACTCGGACTCGATATCTGCTGGGTGGCCGAGGCGTGGGGCACCGACGCACCGACACCGCTGGGGTTCCTGGCGGCACGCACGGAGCGAATTCTGCTGGGCTCCGGCATCATTCAGCTCGGCACCCGCTCCCCCGTCACCATCGCGCAGACCGCCATGACGCTGGCGCAGCTGTCGGAGGGACGGTTCCTGCTCGGCCTCGGCGCCTCGGGACCGCAGGTCATCGAAGGGCTGCACGGTGTTCCGTTCGCCCGCCCGCTGACACGTATGCGCGAGACCGTCGAGATCATTCGCACCGTGTTCGCGGGCGGCAAGATCAGCTACCAGGGCAAGCAGTTCACCATCCCGCTGCCGGGCGATGCCCGTCCGATGCGGTTGAGCATGCCGCCGGTCTCGGTGCCGATCTACCTCGCGACGCTGTCCCCGAAAATGCTGGAGCTCACCGGCGAACTCGCCGACGGCTGGCTCGGCACCAGCTTCGTTCCCGAGGGCGCGGACGCCTATTTCACCCCTCTCGACGACGGACTGGCCCGCTCCGGCCGCACCCGCGCCGACCTGGATATCTGTCAGGGCGCGGAGATCAATATCGTCGCCGACGAAGCACAGCTCGCCGGAATCCTCGCCGGCCGCAAGATGGAACTCGCCTTCTCTCTCGGCGGTATGGGGTCCGGATCCACCAACTTCTACAACAATGCCTACAGCCGGCAGGGCTGGGCAGAGGTCGCGGAGCGCGTCCGCGAACGCTGGCAGAGCGGCGACCGCACGGGTGCGGCCACCCTGATCACCGACGATATGGTCCTGGCCACCACACTCATCGGCACCGAGGAGCGGGTGCGCGAACGCCTGCGGGTCTGGCGGGACACCGGGGTCGACACCGTCCGCCTCTACCCGGCCGGTGACACCCTGCACGACAAGCTGGACAACCTCGGCCGCGGCATCGACATGATCCGCGAACTCGGCGAGCGCGCCTAGCTCTGCGGAATGATCGCCAGGCCCACCGATCGGTCCGCGCCCAGCACGAGTTTGTGACCGCGAATGGCGAGCGTGCCGAGCAGCCCGTACTTGCGTCCCACCACCGTGCGCACGAGTTCGGTACCCGCCGGGTCCAGCACCTGGGCGGTGCCGGGCAGGATCTCCTCGCCGCGCGGCCTGCCCCGGCTATCGCAGATCTGCACGGTCACCTGCGGATTGCGGCGAATTCGCTTGACCTTCCAGGTTTTCGGATTGGTCCACACCAGGATGCGGGCGCCGTCCGGAGCCACCCAGACCGGGGTCGAGACCGCGGCGCCGTCCTTCTTGTATGTGGTGAGCAGGGCGTATTTGGCCTGAGCCACATCGTTCCAAGTCATGATCGAACGGTATGCCCGCCGCACCGCGACGGCATCCGTCCGCAAGCGCAATCGCGGCTACGACCACAGTCGTACGGGCGTCACGGTCGAACCGCCGGGCCGGTCGCCCGGTCCGGCGGTCCGCCATACGCACGGCCAGGTGCTGCCCTGGCACAGCCGTGCTCACCTCAGGGCTGATCTCCGGCGATGATCGCGCCGAGCAGGCCACCCACGCCGCAGCCGACTATGGCTCCGACCACGAAGAAGAAGAATCCGACCACCGCGCCGACAATGCAGCCGATGACCGCCCCGCCCACGATCGAACCGGCATTGGCCACATTCTCCAGCGCGACCGTTTGCGGTGTAGGCGCCGCGATATCGGCCGCGTTCTCGGGACGGACGGTCAATGTCGTCCCGGCGGAGTCGATTTCGGGGATCACATGCAGCGATCGGTCCGCCAGCTGATAGGCCAGCGGTAGCGACGCGATGGACTCACCGTTGGGCCCGATCACATTCACCGTCCCGCCGGCCAATTCGAAATGGCCACCGGCGAGCGTGGTGCTGACGGCGGAGCGATCGGGCGCCAGGCTGGTGGTGTACTCGACCCCTCGATCGACACCACTGATGCCCGGTTGCGCCAGGACCGGTTCACCGTGTGCGGTGACGGTCGCGACGCAGAGCGCGGCAATCGAAAGAAGTGTTGTTGCGGCGAATTTGGCAATTCTCATGATGACTACCCTGCATTCGAAAGAGCCGATTCACCGCAGGTCGAGTACTGCATTCCATGTCATCGATGACACGGCGAACGCCGGAGACTACGACTCGATATGCGCGCACAGGATTCACGCGGCGAATCAGGGAATCCACATCCAATTATCAATCGCACTAGTGTGATTGGAGTCCCGGGCGTCTTCCCCGAGTGTGACGACGGGACCATTCTTATGGTCCTCTCAGACTCACCCGGAGGATAGAACAGGTGTCCGGGTTGTCCGCCGATGTCCTCTGCGGACAACCCGTCATGCCGCGTGAAGCGGAATTCGCCTATTCCAGTTCGCCTTCGGTTTCCAGGTAGACCTGACGCAGACGCTCCAGCGTATCGGCCTCCGGGGCTTCCCAGAGCTTGCGCTCGGCCGCCTCCAGCAAACGCTCTGCAATGCCGTGCAGCGCCCATGGATTCGACTGCTCCATGAACTTGAGATTCACCTCGTCGAATACATAACTCTCGGCCAGCTTTTCGTACATCCAGTCCGCGACCACATTGGTGGTGGCGTCGTAGCCGAAGAGGTAATCGACCGTGGCGGCCATTTCGAACGCGCCCTTGTAACCGTGCCGGCGCATGGCCTCGAGCCATCGCGGATTCACCACGCGGGCCCGGAATACCCGAGCGGTCTCTTCGGACAGCGTGCGGGTGCGCACCGCATCCGGCCGGGTGCTGTCGCCGATATACGCCTCGGGATTCTTACCCGTGAGCGCGCGCACCGCCGCCACCATGCCGCCGTGGTACTGGAAATAGTCGTCGGAGTCGGCGATATCGTGTTCGCGGGTGTCGGTGTTCTTGGCCGCCACCGCGATTCGCCGATACGCGGTGCGCATATCGTCGGCGGCGGGCGCGCCGTCGAGATCGCGGCCGTAGGCGAAACCGCCCCAGGCCGTGTAGACCTGCGCCAGATCGTCATCGGTGCGCCAGCTCTTGGAATCGATGAGCTGCAGCAGACCCGCGCCGTAGGTGCCCGGCTTGGATCCGAAGATGCGGGTGGTGGCGCGGCGCTCGTCGCCGTGCTCGGCCAGATCCGCCTGGGCATGTGCGCGAACGTAATTGGATTCGGCGGGCTCGTCGAGTTCGGCGACCAGGCGCACCGCATCATCGAGCAGTGCGAGCACATGAGGGAAGGCATCGCGGAAGAACCCGCTGATGCGCACGGTCACATCGATGCGCGGACGGCCCAGCTCCTCGAGATCGATCGCGGCCAGTGTGGTGACGCGGCGGCTGGCCTCATCCCAGACCGGGCGCACACCGAGCAGTGCGAAGACCTCGGCGATATCGTCACCGGAGGTGCGCATGGCGGAGGTACCCCATACCGAAAGACCCACGGAGCGCGGGTATTCGCCGTGATCGGCGAGATAGCGCGCCAGCAGCGAATCGGCCATGGCCTGACCGGTTTCCCACGCCAGCCGCGACGGGACCGCCTTGGGGTCGACCGAATAGAAATTGCGGCCGGTGGGCAGCACATTGATGAGCCCGCGCAGCGGTGAACCACTGGGACCGGCCGGAATGAATCCGCCATTGAGCGCGTGCAGAATGCGGGTGATCTCGATCCCGGTCTGCCGCAGGCGCGGAACCACCTCTGTCGCAGCGAATCCCATGACCCGGCGCACGACGTCCAGACGGGCCGAGTCCTCGGTGCCGACCAGATCTTCGGTAACGGCGTCGATGGAATCGACATCCCAGTCGACCTCCTGCATGGCCGCGACCAATTCCCGGGCGCGGGACTCGACGGCATCGACCCGCTCGCGCGATTCGTCACCACTTTCACTGAGCCCCAGTGCTTCTCGCAGACCCGGCACATTCACCTCGCCGCCCCACAGCTGACGGGCGCGCAGCATGGCGAGCACCAGATCCACCTCGGCCTCACCGGCGGGCGCCTGGCCGAGAATATGCAGCCCGTCGCGGATCTGCACATCCTTGATCTCGCACAGCCAGCCGTCGACGTGCAGCAGCATATCGTCGAAGACGTCCTCGTCCGGCCGCTCGGCCAGACCGAGGTCGTGATCCATCTTGGCCGCGCGCATGAGCGTCCAGATCTGCTGGCGAATGGCGGGCAGCTTGGCCGGATCGAGGGTGGAGATATTGGCGTGCTCGTCGAGCAGCTGCTCCAAACGCGAGATATCGCCGTAGCTTTCGGCCCGCGCCATGGGCGGAATCAGGTGATCGACCAGGGTGGCGTGGGCGCGGCGCTTGGCCTGCGTGCCCTCACCCGGATCGTTCACCAGGAACGGGTAGATGAGCGGCAGATCCCCGAGCGCCGCATCGGTGCCGCAGGAGGCGGACATGCCGAGGGTCTTACCCGGCAGCCATTCCAGATTGCCGTGCTTGCCCAGATGCACCATGGCGTCGGCGGCGAACCCGTCGGGCGCGGCCAGCCAGCGGTAGGCGGCCAGATAGTGGTGGCTCGGCGGCAGATCCGGGTCGTGGTAGATGGCGACCGGGTTCTCGCCGAAACCGCGCGGCGGCTGCACGATCAGCACGATATTGCCGAAACGCAGTGCGGCGATGACGATCTCGCCCTTCGGATCGGCGGAGCGATCCACATACAGTTCGCCGGGCGCCGCGCCCCATGCCTCGGTGACGCCCTCGCGCAGATCCTCCGGCAGCGTGGCGAACCAGGCGCCGTAGGTATCGGCGCCGATGCGAATCGGGTTGCCCTCCAACTGTTCCGCCGTCAGCCAGTCCGGATCCTGGCCACCGGCGGCGATCAGCGCGTGGATGAGCTTGTCGCCGTCACCCTCCTCGAGTCCGGGGATCTCCCCCGGCTCGCCGAGATAGTAACCGGCGGAACGCAATTCATTGAGAATCCGGAGCGCGCTGGCCGGGGTGTCCAGGCCGACGGCATTGCCGATTCGTGCATGCTTGGTCGGATAAGCCGACAGTACGAGGGCAATATGCTTGTCCGCGTTGGGGATATGCCGAAGTCGCGCGTACCGCACCGCGATTCCGGCCACGCGGGCGGCGCGCTCCGGATCGGGCACATAGGTGGACAGGCCGTCCGCGTCGAACTCCTTGAAGGAGAACGGCACCGTGATGATGCGGCCGTCGAACTCCGGCACCGCCACCTGGGTGGCGACGTCCAGCGGGGAGAGGCCGTCGTCATTGGCCTGCCACTGCTCGCGGCCGCTGGTGAGGCAGAGTCCCTGCAGGATCGGCACATCCAGATCGGCGAGCGCGCCCACATCCCAGGCCTCGTCATCACCACCGGCCGAGGCGGTGGCCGGTTTGGTGCCGCCGGCCGCGAGCACGGTCACGATGAGCGCGTCTGCCTGGCGCAGCTCGGCCAGCAGATCGGTCTCGGCGGTCCGCAGCGAGGCGCAGTACACCGGCAGCGCCCGCGCGCCCTTGTCCTCGATAGCCTGGCACAGCGCATCGATATAGCCGGTGTTCCCGGCCAGATGCTGCGCCCGGTAATAGACGACCGCCACCGTCGGCGCACCCTCGGCTATCGGGCGCGAATCCCGTTCCAGCCGGCCCCAGCTGGGCAGCTCCACCGGCGGCTCGAAACCGAATCCGGTGAGCAGCACGGTGTCGGAGAGAAAGTTGTGCAGCTGCAAGAGGTTTCCGGGCCCACCGGCCGCCAGATAGTTGTGCGCGTCGGCGGCCACACCGCCGGGCACGGTGGAGCACTCCATGAGCTCGGCATCCGGTGCGATCTCACCGCCGAGCGCGACCAGCGGAGTCCCGCTGGCGCGCACCGCCTCCAGACCTTCCTCCCACGCCCGCTTACCGCCGAGAATGCGCACGATCACCAGATCGGCGCCCTCGAGCAGCGCAGGCAGATCCTCCGGCAGCAGTCGCGCGGGATTGGCGAGCCGATACTCGGCTCCACTGGCACGTGCGCTCAGCAGATCGGTATCGGACGTGGACAGCAGCAAAATCACAGGTTTCGGCCTTCCTCGGGTGACGCGCCCAGCACGGTGTGGCGCTCGACGGGAAGGTCTGACTGTCACAGTGGCGCGACCGCACCGGAATTGCACCGGCTACTTCCGTCCGACGAGCCCGCCGATGCTATCGCGCCCGGATCACAGTGCGGCAAAGCCTGGTCGGCAATGCTGTTCCGCTATGAAATCCGCGCGTACGCTGCCGGTATGCCGAACACACCAGGATGGGTCAGGCGGAATCGATTCGCTGCCTGGTCAGGATATCTTTGCGCATTGGTTGCCTTCGCAATGCTGGGCATGACTTTGGTCGCTGCCGGCAGTGGCAATACGCGGTACGCGATGCTCGCGGGCATCATCTTCGCCGCCACGGCTCTCTTCGGGATCACGGTGCAGTTGACCACCGTGCACCGGGACCATCTCGATCACCACAACACCCCGAACCTGCTCCAGGACACCTGGGAAACGTCACCGGCCTTCGCGCTGCGCCGCGGTGTCCCGAGCTCGATCGAACCGCACCAGGCCGGTTGGCCGGAATGGCAAGCGCAGCACGGACCTCGATAATCTCCCGCACCGCCGGTCGCCGTAGGCTTGACCGGTCATGACCCGAACAGATCCCGATTCCTGCCCGGGCGTGCTGCGCCTGCACGACGCCGCCGACGGGCCCCTCGCGCGTATTCGCGTGCCCGGTGGGCGCCTCACCCCGCAGCAGCTGCAGGCGCTCGCCGAGGCGTCGAGCGAACTCGCCGACGGCAGTATCGAACTCACCTCACGCGGCAATGTGCAGCTGCGGCAGGTGCGCGACGCACGCGCACTCGAAGCGCGGCTCACCGCGGCCGGGCTGCTGCCGAGCGCCTCGCACGAGCGCATTCGCAATATCATCGCCTCACCGCTGGCCGGGCGGGTCGGCGGCGCGGCCGATGTGCACGAACTGGTTCCCGCACTCGATGCAGGATTGCAGGCCGACCCGCGACTGGCGGAATTGCCGGGGCGCGTGCTCTTCACGCTCGATGACGGACGCGGTGATGTCAGCGGGCTCGGCGGGGATATCGGTGTGCACGCCGTGGATGGCGACACCTATGCCCTGCTGCTGGCGGGTGCGGACTCCGGGGTGCGGGTGCCCGCCGGCGACGCGGTCGACCTCATGCTCGCGGCGGCGCACGGCTTTCTCGAACTGCGCGACGGGCAGTGGCGGCTGCACGAGATCCCCGACGCCGGTCCCCGCCTCGCCGATCGCCTGCTGAATTCGCGGTCCGGTCTGGAGGCCAGTGCCGAATCCGTCGAAATCGTTGTGCGGCACGAGATTCCGATCGGCTGGATGACCCAGGGCGATGATCGCGTGGCATTGGGCGCGGGTGTGCCACTCGGTTCCCTGCCCGCGCGCACCGCCGAATTCATCGCCGCCGTCGAGCGGCCGATTCTGCTGACCCCGTGGCGCAGCCTGGTGATCGCCGATCTCGACGAATGGGCCGCCGAGCAGGTGGTGCGGGTGCTCGCCCCCATGGGATTGATCTTCGACGCCCACTCGCCCTGGCTACTGGCCAGTGCCTGCGCGGGCATGCCGGGCTGCGCGAAATCCCGGACCGATGTGCGCGCCGATGTGGCCGAGGCGGTCGAATCCGGCCGCATAGTGCCCGCAGGAGCACCCCAATTCGCGCGCGAAGGGCTGGAAGCCGCCGAGATCGTGGCCTCCGGCCGTCAGCACTGGTCCGGCTGCGAGCGGCGCTGCGGCCGCCCGCGCGGCGCGGTCACCGACATCATCGCCACCACCGACGGCTACCGCATCGATCCGGCCGACTGAGAATCTCATTTCGGCACGACTCCCCGGTCATGGGGGTGCGAGGTTTCCTCCGCACTGTTCATGGCGATCTTTCCGGCGCACAGTGGATGGTTCAGACAGCTTGGCGTGTTGTCCGGATCAGGCATACGGATCGGGTGCAGGAGGTCGGCATGACCATTTCGAGAATGGGCGATGAGGAGATCGCGGCCATGTCCGATGTGGAGCGGCGCGAGCTCATCAAACGATTGCGGGTGTGGGAGCCGCGGCTGCCGCGGCCCGAGGTGGTGCGGTTGCATCGCCGGATTCGATTGACGCTCATGGTCGGCGGATGTCTCGCCATGATTCCCTGGCTGGTGTACCTCGGTCTCACGCTGCCCGCCGACTATCACGCCCGCAACTGGTCGCTGACCTGGATCGGGTTCGATGTGCTGCTGGTGCTCATGATGGCCGCCACCGCCTATCTCGGGTGGCGGCGGCAGGTCCTGCTGGTACTGCCCGCCTTCGGCACCGGAATGCTGCTGCTGGTGGACGCCTGGTTCGATATCGTCACCGCCGCACCCGAGGATCTGTGGGTCTCGGTGACCACCGCGGTGGTCGCCGAGATTCCACTCGCCCTACTACAGATCAGCGGGGCGATCTTCCTGCTGCGATTCCTGGTGCAGGCGCATCCGCTGCACGATCCTGCGGTCAGTCCATGGAAGGCAACGCTGCCGTTCTGACCGAATGCTGTTCCATGGTGCAGCACTTCACACTGCCACCGGCCTTCAGCAATTCCGACAGGTCGATGCCCACCGGTTCGTAGCCGCGGGCCCGCAACTGCGCCGCCAAACCGGTCGCGCGCTCGCTCATGAAGACGTGGTAGCCGTCGCAGACGCCATTGAGGCCCAGCACATTCGCATCGTCCTCGGTGGCCAGTAGCGCGTCCGGGTACATGCCTGCGAGCAGCCGTGCGCTCTCACCGCTGAAGGCCGCCGGGTAGTAGGCGATGGTGTCATCGAGCACCATGAGCGCGGTATCGAGATGGTAGAAGCGCGGATCGATCAATTCCAGTGAGATGACCGGTAATTCGAAGAACTCCTGCACCTCCTCGTGTGCGGCGCGGGAGCTGCGGAATCCGGTGCCCGCCAGAATGCGGTCCCCGGCAATGGCGAAATCACCTTCGCCCTCATTGGTTTCGCGGGCGGCCAGCACCTGGGTGAAGCGTTGTGCGGCAAGCCAATCGTGATAGGCCGGGCCTTCGGCGGCGCGCTCGGGATTGGCGAAGCGGGCCGACAGCGCCCGGTCACCGATCACCAGACCGCCATTGGCGGCGAACACCATATCGGGCAGGGCGGCCACACCCTCGACCACATCGACCACATGCCCGTGCCGTTCATAGGTGGCGCGCAGGTTCTCCCACTGTGCCCGTGCCAGCGCACGATCCACGGGAGCGGAGGTGTCCATCCAGGGATTGATCGCGTAGTAGACGTCGAAGTGATCGGGGCGGCACATGAGGTAGCGGCGCGGAGTGGGGCGGCGGATGCCTGCGGGTTCGGGTGCGCGAAGCGTGGCTACGGAGGTCAACGAGGCTCCTTCGGGAACAGCGCGGACAATGCTTGATCCCGAAGGTAAATGGCGTACCGTTGCGCTTGAAATAGCGAATCGTTGCGTAGATTTATAAATTAGCGGCGAATCATTGCGTCGGTGGCGACAAGCAGCACACTTCCGCGAACGGAGAGACCGGTGGACGATCTCGATCGGCGAATTCTGGCCATTCTGCTGAAGCAGGCCCGCGCGTCCTTCCAGGAGATCGGCGCGATCGTCGGACTCTCCGCGCCGGCGGTCAAGCGCCGCGTAGACAAGATGGTGGCGGGCGGGCAGATCACCGGTTTCACCGCCCTGGTCAATCCCGCGGCACTGGGCTGGCGCACCGAGGCCTACGTCGAGGTCTACTACCGCGACAACATCTCCCCCGCCGAACTGCGCCGCAGCCTCGAACCCATCCCCCAGGTGATCGGTATCTGGACGATTGCCGGTGAGGCCGACGCCCTGGTGCACGTCATGGCCACCGATATGGCCGAAATCGAGGTCACCGTCGAGCGCATCCGGGAGAACGCCCGCGTCGGCCGCACCCGCAGCAGCATTGTCATGTCCCGATTGCTGGAACGCCCGCGCACCTGATTCCGAGGGGCCGACGCCACCCGCTCCCAGCTCACGCGCAGGGGAAATCTAGGGTGGACCCCATGTCCGACGTGCGCACCAGCTACCTCACCGACGGGGCCGAGATCTATCGGCGCTCGTTCGCGACCATTCGCTCCGAAGCGGATCTGGCCCGCTTCCCGGCGGACGTGTCGCAGGTGGTGGTGCGCATGATTCACGCCTGCGGGCAGGTGGATCTGGCCGGGGATGTCGAATTCAGCAACGATGTGGTGACCAGGGCGCGGGCCGCGATGCGCGCGGGCGCGCCCATTCTGTGCGATGCGAATATGGTCGCCTCGGGCGTCACCCGTAAACGGCTGCCCGCCGACAACGAGGTCCTGTGCCTGCTCGGTGATCCGCGGGTGCCGGGTCTCGCGGCCGAGATGAACAACACCAGATCCGTTGCGGCGCTGGAACTGCTGCGCGACCGGATGGAGGGTGCGGTGGTGGCCATCGGCAATGCGCCGACCGCGCTGTTCCACCTGCTCGACATGCTCGACGCCGGTGCCCCGAAACCCGCTGCCGTGCTCGGCATTCCGGTCGGCTTCATCGGCGCGGCCGAATCCAAGCAGGCCCTTGCCGAATACAGCGGCATCGAATTCCTGACCGTGCGTGGCCGGCGCGGCGGTAGCGCCATGACCGCTGCCGCCCTCAATGCGATTGCGAGCGAACAAGAATGAGCGGCAAGCTCTGGGGTGTGGGTCTGGGCCCCGGCGATCCGGAACTGGTGACGGTCAAGGCGGCGCGGATCATCGGCGCGGCCGATGTCATCGCCTTCCACAGCGCCCGGCACGGACGCAGCATCTCCCGCGCCATCGCGGCGCCCTATATGCGCGAGGGCCAGCTCGAAGAGCATCTCGTCTACCCGGTGACCACCGAGACCACCGATCACCCCGGTGGTTATCAGGGAGCCATCGACGAGTTCTACGAAACCGCCGCCGCGCGCCTCGCCGAACATCTGGCCGCCGGACGCTCGGTCGCCCTGCTCGCGGCCGGAGACCCGCTGTTCTACAGCTCTTTCCAGCACATGCACCGCCGCCTGGCCGACCACTTCGATACCGAGATCATTCCCGGCGTCACCTCGGTCAGCGCCGCCTCGGCCGCCCTGGGCACCCCGCTGGTCGAGGGCGATCAGGTCCTCACCGTCCTGCCCGGCACCATGCCCACGGACGAGCTCACCCGCCGCCTGCGCGAGGCCGACGGCGTCGCCATCATGAAACTCGGCCGCACCTACCCCGGCGTCCGCCAGGCCCTCGCCGACTCCGGCCGCCTCGCCGACGCCTACTACGTCGAACGCGCCAGCTCCACCCGCCAGCGTGTCCTGCGCGCCGCCGACGTGGACGAGGCCAGCGTTCCGTACTTCGCCATCACCGTGGTCCCCGGCCCGAAGCCGGTCACGCGAATCACCCTGACGGACACCACGTCCGGCGCTTCATCGACCGAATCCACGCTCGCGGCCGCCGGATCCGCAGGCGCGGTCGATACGCCCCGCCGCACTGCCCCCGGAGCAGTGACATCACGCGCAGCCACCGCGCAGGCCGCGACCGACACAGCCGCCGGTACTCCCGCACCGAGAGCGAGCACATCCGCAGGGGATACCGTCGTTACGACCACGAGCACCACAGCTGCCGATACCGCTGCGGTTCATATCCTTCCATCGAGCGCACCCGCCGCGGATACTGCCGGGACAGGTGCCGTGACGGTGCCTACCGCTCCGTCGACCGCGCCCGCCGCAGATCCCACTGCCACGACGACGAGCACGATTGTCGCCGGCACCGTGGCGGCTCTCGCCGTCGCCGCGAGCGCGGCCGCGGCGCAGGACGATTCGATCGGTGAGGTGGTGGTGATCGGACTGGGACCCGGGGCCGCGGAGTGGACTACGCCGGAGGTGACGCGCGCGCTGGCCGAGGCTACCGATATCGTTGGCTACGCGACGTATGTGAATCGGGTGCCGGAGCGGGTGGGACAGCGACGGCATTCCAGTGACAACAAGGTCGAATCCGAGCGGGCGGCAATGGCTTTGGATCTGGCCAAGGGTGGTGCGAGGGTCGTGGTTGTTTCGGGTGGAGATCCCGGGGTATTCGCCATGGCGGCGGCGGTGGTCGAGGAGTCGGCCGACCCGCAGTGGCGCGATGTGCCGGTCCGAGTGCTGCCCGGGGTGACCGCGGCCAGCGCCGTGGCCAGCCGCGCGGGTGCACCGCTCGGGCACGATTTCGCCATGATCTCGCTGTCGGATCGGCTGAAGCCGTGGGAGGTGGTGGCCGGGCGGATCTCCGCGGTGGCCGCCGCGGATATGGCGTTCGCCGTCTACAACCCGGCGTCGTCGCAGCGCACCTGGCAGGTGGCCGCCATGCGTGATCTCGTGCTCGAGCACCGCACGCCGGAGACCCCGGTGGTGATCGGGCGGGATGTGGGCGGTCCGGCCGAGTCGGTGCGGGTGGTCACCCTCGCCGAGCTGGACCCGGCCGAGGTGGATATGCGCACCCTGCTGATCGTGGGCGCGTCGACCACCACGGTGTTCGACGCGGCCGGCGGGCCCCGGGTGTTCACTTCTCGACGGTACGGCGACTAATATTCCATAGTGGAATGCAGGCTGGAAGGAGTGTAGTGGCAGACGACAAGACGCGGCGCCCTCTCAATTCGACGGCCGCATCGTTATTGGGATTCCTCCATCAGGGCGATATGTCCGGCTGGGACCTGGTCGCCCAGGCGCAGGATCGCATCGGCGACTTCTGGACCATCACCCAGAGTCAGGTGTACCGCGAGCTGGCGACCATGCATCAGCACGGCCTCGTCGAGAAGGGCGAGGCCGGAGCGCGCGACCGCACGCCCTACCGCATTACCGAGGACGGCCGGGAGGCGTTCGCGGAGTGGATCGCCCGCGATCCGGGCGCGGAGACCATCCGGGTGCCACTGCTGCTCACCCTGTCCTTCGGCGAATTCGTCGATCCGGCCCGCCTGGAACGCATTATCGCCGCCAATCGCCCACTGCACGAACAGCGCCTGACCTCCTACCTCGCCGGACACGACGAGGAGCGCATGTCACCGTTCGAGCGCGCCACGGTGGATTTCGGCATTCGCTACGAACGCGCGGTACTGGACTGGTTCGACCGCCTCCCCGAGCTGCTCGACCCCAGCAGCCGGTTGTCCTAAACCTGTCACCCGATTGCCCTAGACCTGTTGCCGCAGCCAATCCCACGCTGCGGCAACAGTTTCCACCCGTACCGCACCTGCGGGCAACGGCGGCCGTTCGATCATCACGACAGGCAGCGCGAGCGCGCGGGCAGCGGCGAGTTTGGCCTCGGTCAAGGCTCCCCCGCTGTCCTTCGTCACCAGCACATCGATCCGCTGATCGGTGAACAGCGCGGTTTCCTCCGCGACGCTGAAAGGTCCACGCGCCAGCAGCAATTCATGCCGCGACGGCACCGCGTCCTCGGGCGGGTCGATGGCCCGAATCAGAAACCACTGCGGCGAGCCCGCGAAGGCCGCCACCCCTTGCCTGCCGATGGTGAGGAACACCCGCTCCCCCAGTCCAGCAACGGTTTCCGCCGCACCGGCCAGATCCGGCACCCGTATCCACCGATCCCCCGCCTGCTCACTCCAGCCCGGGCGGCGCACATGCAGCACCGGCAACCCCGCCTCCGCAGCCGCCCACGCGGCATTGGCGGTAATCCCCCCGGCGAAAGGGTGCGTGGCATCAACCACCCCCTCGATCCCATTCTCGGCAATCCACGTCCGCAGCCCGTCCGCTCCCCCGAATCCCCCCACACGCACCGCGCCCACCGGCAACACGGGTTCGCGCACACGTCCGGCGAGCGAGGACACAATCTCGAATCCTCGCTCACCGGAAGCGATATCAGCGATTTCCCGGGCCTCCCGGGTACCCCCCAGAATCAGAATCTTCAGAGCCGCTCACCACTCTCCTGAGTAGTGCCGACAGCAGCGGCACAGCCGGTCCCAGCGTCCGTGCAGGATAGCGCCTCGGGCCCAGCCTGGACGGTCCGCTGGGCGAGCAGGGTGAGCGCGTTCTCCGAACGCGATCCGCTCGCGGTGGTGACGACGGCGACGGACTGCTCCGGTGAGCGAGCCACGATCAGGATGTGCTGGGTGACCGTGAGCGTGCCCACCAGGGGGTGGCGGAGTTCGTACTCGTCGGCTTCGCACGGGGTGACCCGGTGATCGCTCCACAGTGTCGCGAACGTGGGGCTTTTCATGGACAGCTCACCGATCAGGGAGGCCAGTCGCGCGTCCTCGGGGTGCCGACCGGCGACGAGGCGAAGATTGCCGACCACGGCGCGGGCCTTGCGCTGCCAATCCACGTACAGGTCGCGGGTGTGCGGGTCGAGGAACAGGAGGCGGGCCAGATTCGGGCGATCGGCGGGGCGATCCGGCGCGCCGGCATCGATGTGCCCGGCCAGCAGCGCGTGACCGAGCGTGTTCCAGGCCAGCACATCGGTGCGCCGGCCGAGGACCATGGCGGGCGCGGTCTCGAACGAGCGCAGCAGATCACGGGTCAGCGGGCTGAGCCGCTCCGGCGCCGGAGCGCGCTGCGGCCGGGGACGCTGGGTGGCGAGTTCACGCAGATGGGCCCGTTCATGCTCATCGAGCCGCAAGGCCGCGGCGAGCGCGTCCAGGATGGCATCGGACGCATTGACCGACTGGCCCTGTTCCAGGCGTGTGTAGTAGGACACGCTCACCCCCGCCAGCTGGGCCAGTTCCTCCCGGCGCAGCCCGCTCACTCGCCGCCGCTGCGGAAACGACTGCAGGCCGACCTCTTCCGGACGTAGACGTGCACGTCGCGCATGCAGGAACTCCCCCAGCTGACCAGCGATACCCGAACTCACCTCCCCAGTATGCGTCGCACCCGCACGGCGAGCCTGTCCCTGCCCGGGGTAGGCACAAGCAGGGCTGGTTGACCCCGCGCACCTCGCCGCACGCTGGTCGAAAGATCAACGAACGGCAAAGGAGCAGCTGTGAACGACACGGTTATGAATGACATCGTGCTCGGAGATGTGACGATCACCCGGGTCATGGAGTACTCCGGCTCGGTCGAGATGTCGCCGGCCACCTTCTTCCCGGAAAGCCCCGACACGGCATGGCGGCAGCACCAGTCCTGGCTTGCGCCGGACTTTCTCGACCCGCAGACCGACGCGTGCCGATCGGCTCTGCAGACCTGGGTGCTGCGCAGCGAGGGCAAGACGATCCTCATCGACACCGGCGCGGGCAATCACAAGGAGCGGCCGTACGCGCCGGTATGGGGTCACCTGGACACCGACTTCCTGGACAATCTCGCTCGCGCCGGGATCGCACCCGAGGACGTCGACGTGGTGGTCAATACACATTTGCATGTGGACCATGTCGGCTGGAACACCCGCCTGCACGACCGCACCTGGGTGCCGACCTTCCCCAATGCCACCTACCTCATGCCCAGGCGCGATTTCGATTTCTGGAATCCCGCCAACGGCCACGAGACAGTGTTCGGGCGCGGCAACCAGAACGTCTTCGAGGACAGTGTGGCCCCGGTGCACCAGGACGGCCGAACGGTGCTGTGGGAGAACAGCTATCGGATCGATGCGAACTTGACCCTGGACCTCGCACCCGGGCACACACCCGGTTCGTCGGTGGTGACGCTGGAGTCGGGCGGCGATCGGGCGCTGTTCGTCGGCGATCTGCTGCACAGTCCACTGCAGTTCATCGAACCCGATATCAACAGCTGCTTCTGTGAGGATCCGGTGCAGGCCAGTGCCACTCGGCGGCGGTTGCTGGGCTGGGCCGCGGAGCAGCACGCGCTGGTGTTGCCCGCGCACCTCGCGGGGCACGGCGCCGCCGAGGTCGCGCGCGAGGGCGGCCGGTTCTTCATCAAGGAGTGGGCCGGCTTCGACCGCATCTGACCCGCCTCCGATCCGCAGAACAGGGAGCAAGCAGTGTCCGACCCGATCGTCACCACCACCGAGGGACTCGTCCGCGGCCGCGCCGAGAACAGCGCCCGCGTTTTCCTCGATATCCCCTATGCCGCACCGCCGTTCGGCGCGGCACGGTTCACCGCACCCATGCCGCACGCACCATGGCAGGGCGTTCGAGACGCCACCCGTCCCGGGCCGACCGCACCGCAGCCACGCCGGGACGGCTTCGGGACCCTCGACATGTCACCCTATTTCGGTCCCGGCTGGGTACCCGGCGAGGACTATCTGACGGTGAATGTGTGGGCGCCCTCGACGGCCCGCAACAGCCCCGTCATGGTTTTCGTGCACGGCGGCGGGTTCGTCGCCGGTTCCACCCGGTCCCCGCTGTACGACGGAACGGCTTTCGCCCGCGACGGCGTCGTGCTGGTGACTCTCAATTACCGGCTGGGCATCTCCGGATTCCTCGATCTGCCCGGCGCACCGGCCGATCGCGGTCTGCTCGACGTTCTCGCCGCACTGCGCTGGGTGCGCGGCAATATCGAAGCGTTCGGCGGTGATCGCGGCAATGTCACCGTATTCGGCCAGTCCGCCGGGGCGACGATCATCACCGGAATACTCGCGCACCCCGACGCGCGGGGCCTGTTCCATCGCGCAATCGTGCAGAGCGGCAACGGGCTCGGCGCCTTCACCGGCGAGCAGGCGGCACGAGTCACCCATGCCGCCGCCACCGCGCTCGGTATCGAGCCCACAGTCCCCGCCTTCGCCCGGATACCGGACGAACAGCTCATCGCGGTCCTACCGAAGCTCACCGGACTCGACCTGAGGACCGCTACCGACTACGACCCGCTGGTCGGACTGAGCCCGTTCAGCCTGGTGCTGGAGCATCAGCCCGCCGACACCGTGGCCGCGGGGGCCGGTGCGGAGATAGCCCTCCTCGTCGGCACCACCACCGAGGAGGGCAATCTCTACCTCGCGCCGCAGGGCAACCTGACAACCTCGACCGATCAGGACGTGCAAGACATCGCTACCAGGGTCCATCCAGACCCCGCCGCGCTGATCGCACACCACCGCGCGCACCGCCCGCAGGCCACGCCGGGTCACCTCCGCTCGGCAATCCTGGGCGACGCGTTATTCGGCATCGGCACCCGCCGACTCGTACGGGCACATGCCACCCATGCCCCGACCTACACCTACGAATTCACTTGGCGCTCAACCGCACTGAATGGCGAACTCGGTGCCGCGCACACGGTGGAACTGCCCTATGTATTCGACCACCTGCATCTGCCCGCACTCCGCGGCCCCCGCGGGCTGCTCGGCGACACCGAACCTCCCGCTACGCTCGCCACCGAGATGCACGGCGCGTGGGTCCATTTCGCCCGCACCGGCAATCCAGGCTGGACACCGCAGGAAACCCATTCCTTCTCCGCAGTTCCTCACCCGGAGTAATGGGATCGAGAACTGCTGTGCCCGTGGCGAAGTCCCCACTCTTCGCGGCATCTCACGGGATGGGGATCTCGTTCAGCTGGAAGAGGCTTCCCGGGCCTCCCGTGCTCAGTGCGGGGATGGACGCGATGAAGTCGTGTACGTGGCCGGTTGCGAGGTGGGCGTCGAATGCGGCTGCGCTGGTGTAGATCTCGTAGAGGTAGAAGCGGCCCGGGATATCACGGGCTTCGTAGGCGGTGAAGGTGACGCAACCCGGTTCGTTCCGTACCGCGCGGACCAGGTCGACGATCCTCTCCCGAAACGCTTCGGCCAAACCGGGTTTGGCATCGAGGACCGCGAGCATCGGGCGCGGCGTCGGATCGGTGACATCGACGCGCATACTGCGGTGCTGCAGACTCGTGGTCAGGAAATCGTTGTCGCTCATGGTCACAGCTCCACTCGAATGCCGGGCTCGACGATGCGGACGGTGGTGTCGGGGGCGAGTTTGCGTGCGGCGTCCAGGTAGTGGCGGGGGTCGCGGTCACTGCTGGTGATGAGCCGATCTCCGAGCCAGCCCTTGGTGAAGGCGTAGTGGTGCGGCATGGCGAGTTCGGGGGCGAGAACAGCGGTCAGTTCGGCGGCCTCGTCGGCATTCATGACCACCTGCATATTGTGGGCGGGCCGCACATGCAGGCCGTTGGTGGGCAGCAGCGCCACCGAGATATGGCCGAGCCGTTCGGGAATCTCGGCCAGTTCCGGGATCAGCAGGGTGTCGCCGGCGAAGTACACCGCGTCGTCTCCGGCACGCAGTACGAAGGTGATCTCGTGGACTCCGTGTTTGGCCGGGGCCGCGGTGATGGTGACACCACCGATCTCGATCTCCTGCCAGGGCTGCAACCCGGTGACATTGTCGAAGCCGGTGCGCCGTGCGTGATCGACAACGGTTTCGGCCACCACGAACGGGACGCCGTGGTCACGGTAGGTGGCGAAGGTTTCCAGATCGCAGTGGTCGTAGTGGTCGTGGCTGATCAGCACCGCATCCAGGTCCGGAAGTTCGCCGATGCCGATGGCGATCGGTTCGCCCTGGTAGTAACCGGGTCTGGTGCTGAACCACGGGTCGGTCAGGAAGGTGCGGCCGCCGATCTCGATCAGATGGCAGCTGTGCGTCACGCGGGTGACAGCGATTGTCGACATGATTGGTCCCCTTGGATCGAAGGTCGGTGGTCAGCGCGCGAAGGCGGAGAAATCGGTGTCCGCGCAATCCCAGATGGCGCGCAGCACCTGATCGGGTGTTTCCATCTGCGAGGAGTGGCCGGTGTCGGGCAGCAGCTGGAATCTGGCCAGCGGAATGGCCGCGGCGTACGCGCGCCCGTACTCCACATCGACGACTCCGTCGCTGTCCCCCCACAGCACCAGGGCCGGAATCTCCAGGCCCGCAAGGCGTTCGGAGAGTCCTGGATCGGTCATCGAGACGCCCGCGTAGGCGGCGAGCGCGGCCCGGTTGCCCGCGGCGACGGCCTGCGCCGCCGGGGGAAGGGTCGCCGGATCGAAGCGGAACGGGTCCGGGTTGTGGAAGCTGAGGGCGAAGACCTCGTCCATGGTCAGGGAGAAGAAGTCCGCGACCGGATGTCCGGGCACGTCGAGGCCGACGGCATCGATGAGCACGATGCCGCTGACCCGCGGATTCTTCAGCAGGGCGATCTCGGCGGTGATCCAGCCGCCGACGGAGTTGCCGATCACGGTGACATCGGCCAGATCGAGCTGCTCGAGCAGCGCATCATAGAGCGCGGCGAGAGCGGTGACACCGCTGAGGTTCTCGGGACGGGCGGTGCCGTCGAAACCCGGATGGACCGGGGCCAGCACGCGCACGTCGTTGGTGGTGGCGAACAGTTCCGCGAACGCGTTCACCGATTGCGGTCCGGCCCCGCCGTGCAACAGCAGAAACGGTTGCCCGGCGCCGTATTCGGCGACAGTCAACTCGACCGGTCCGATCCCTGCGAGGGTCACGGTATGGATCGTGGTGGTGGACATGAGTTCTCTTTTCGCATGTGGTGAATCCCCGTTGCCATGCAGGCAATTCGGGCTGCGGTGGACGAATAGCGAGGTGGCGCTACGCGAAGTCGGTCGCCGGTTCGGTGGCATATCGGCTCATGACCTGGATCTGCGCGTCCGGGGTCAGGGGCTGGCCTTCGGCGATCATGTCGCGCAGGTCCCGGAAGTACCGGACGTACAGGTCCGGGGTGAATGTGTTGAGCATGACCGTGGTCTCGTCGGTCGGATTGGCGAAAGTGTGCGGGGCGCCGGGCGGGACCATCACCAAAGTGCCTGCGGGCGCGTCGTATGTGGTGTCGCCGACGGTGAACCGCGCCGTGCCGGACACCACGTAGAAGCCCTCGTCGTGCTGGGCGTGCCGGTGTTGCGGCGGCCCGTCGGTGTGTGGGGCGATGGTGATCTCACCGATTCCGAGGCGGTGGCCGGTGGTCGACCCGTCCTCGAGAATCCGCATGCGGGTCGTTCCGAGCTGGATGGTTTCCCCGCCGTCGGGGCCTACCACCGAAACGTCGTCCATATTCGTCTCCTTGCCGGGACCGTTCGAGCAGGCTCCCGAACGGTTGATTCGACAAGCGTCGCGCGAGCAGGCAGGGCGCAGCCAGGGCCAGGCTGTCCCACCCAGAGACACAGCGCCCGGTGAGATGCGTTGACGTACCGTAAATTTGGCCCCCACACCAGGACAGATACGGAACAGCCCATGGGGACCTCGCACAACTTCGGCTCGCTCCTCCGCGAGTACCGCAACCGCGTCTCACCTGCCGATCTGGGCCTGCTCCCCGTGGCAGGGCAGCGCCGCACGCCCGGCCTGCGCCGCGAGGAGCTCGCCGAACTGAGCAGGGTCTCGGCCGATTACATAAAACGCCTCGAACAGGGCCGCAGTCGCCCGTCCGCATCGGTGATCAACGCACTGGCACGGGTACTGCGACTCTCGCCGGCCGAATACGAGCATCTGTGTGCGCTGACCGGCCACACCATCGCCCAGCCGGGCGAGCGACCGCACACCGTCGACGCCGCGACACGGCAGTTGCTCGAACGATTCGATATGCCCACCGCGATCTACGATGCGGGCTGGACCTTGCTGGCGTACAACACACCCGGCCTGCGCCTGTTCGGGGATCCGGCGCCGTACGGCAGCCACGCCAGCAATATGGCCTGGCGATTCTTCATGGAACCGGCCAACTTCGTCTGGGAATCCGACGCTCAGGCAACACAATTCAAGACCTCGCTGGTCGCCGACCTGCGCGAGGCCGCGGACCGCTACCCCTACGATGAGAACCTGGCCAAACTCGTCGCCGAGCTACGCGCCACGCACAAACTCTTCGACGACCTGTGGTCCAGCGCGTCGGCCACAAAGCTCAGCGGCACCCGCGGAATCACCCACCACCCCGCCGTCGGCTCGATCGAACTCGACGCGAACATGCTGGCCGTCCCCACCGGCGACCTCAAGATGGTCGTCTTCACCGCCGAGCCGGGCACCCGCGACGCACACCGCCTGTCAGCTCTCGCCGACGACCACCAGAGCGGGCTGCACTACCCCCGATAGCGACGATCGGACGCCGTGCCCGGCAGTGCGGCTCTCATGGTTTCAGGACGATCTTGCCGCGGGTGTGGCGGTATTCGAGTTCGGTGTAGGCCTCGCGGACTCGCGACAGCGGGTAGATATTCGCGATCTCGACTTCGAGGTGTCCGTCCGCGATCAGGCCGGCCAGCTCGGCGAGCACCTCGGCGCCCGGCCCGGCCTCTGCCCCTCCGTCGGTTTTCACCCCGTATTTCGCGGCCGCCGCGAAATCGGCGATGGTGTCGATGCGTCCGGGCGCGACGCCGAGGGCGAGGGCCAGTTCGACGTATCCATTGCCGTGCGTGTCGATGAACGCGTCGACTCCCTCGGGTGCGGCGTCCTTGATCCGGTCTGCGACACCGTCTCCGTAAGCAATGGGAATCACACCGTAGCGGCGCAGCCACGCGTGGTTGCGCTCGCTCGCCAGGCCGATGACCGTGGCCCCGGCACGGCGCGCGAGCTGGACGGCGAGCGAGCCGACGCCCCCGGCGGCTCCCGCGACAACGACGGTCTCGCCCTTCTCGAGCTGAACGGAATGCACTGCGCCCCAAGCGGTCACGCCGGCGACATAGAGTCCGCCGGCCACCTCCCAGGAGATGTTTTCCGGCTTTCGTATGAGGTTCCCGGCCTCGACCAGAACCAGCTCAGCCTGCGAAGACCGCTGCTGCGAGAACCCGATCACCTCATCGCCGGGCGCGAATCCGCCGGCGCCCGCGCCGACCTCCGCAACGATCCCGGCGAGATCGCTACCCTGCCCCGACGGAAAGGTCGAGGGGAATATGTCCGCCACCGCACCGGTGCGGATGGCCGCCTCACTGGGGTTGATGCCCGCCGCTTCGACCTGAACGAGGACTTGCCCGGGTCCAGGCACCGGACGTTCGACCTCCTCTACTCGCAGCACGTCGATTCCGCCGAACTCGTTGTACCTGACTGCCTTTGCCATGATCTCTGCATCTCCGTCCGGATGGAATCGCGTGCCCGCGGTGGCCTACGCCCTGCCGAGCTCGAGAACGGGAATCGTTCGTACTCCAGCGGTTTGACGTTCGTACTCGGCGAAGCCTTCATAGCGCCGCGCTTGCTCGGCGTAGACCCGATCGCGTTCAGCGCCGGGTAGTTCGCGAACAGTCACCTGGTACGTCTCGGTCCCACGCTCGACAACACCCTCACCGGCATCGGTCAAGTTGTAGTACCAGTCGGGGTTGACACATGCTCCGCCCCTGGTCGCGAAGACGTACACGATGTCCGGATCGGTGGCGTGCGGGAGGTACATCACCGGGCTGATGTACTGCCGTCCGCTCTTACGGCCGCGATGATGCAGCAGGACGATCGGAGCACCCGCGAACACCCCGCCGACTCTGCCCTCGTTCGCTCGAAACTCCGCGATCGTCTTGGCATTCCGGTCGAGCGCTGCACTCATGTCGAACCCCTGTCGTTCACCGATCCCAGCGGCGGAGGATGCCGATCGGATCGACTGCCGGTGCTGTGCCGCCGGCTCCAGTTGTTTCTATGTAAACAAATCAACCGTAAGCCGCAAGAGAGTTACATGTCAACAAAATGACCGTCGCCGGTAGGCTCGATGCCATGGATCAGGAGTCGCTGAACGAGCGGGAGACCCGTGCCTGGGTTTCGTTCCAGCACATGCGCATCGAGGTCAATGTTGTGCTCGCGCGCATGCTGACCCGCGAGTTCGGGCTGACCGAGGCGGATTTCGTGATCCTGCTCAGACTGTCCAACAGCCCGCAGCACCGGATGCGCGCCCGCGACATGGCCGCCGCGCTGCAATGGGATCGAAGCCGCCTCTCCCGCCAGGTCTCCCGCATGGAAACTCGCGGCACAGTAGTGCGCGCACCGAGCGAGGGCGACGCTCGCGGCTACGATGTCACGCTGACCGAGGCAGGCTGCGCCGCGTTCCAGGCCGCCTGGCCGTCCTATGTGGCAGGCATTCGCCACTGCTTTGCCGACGTGCTCGCCCCGGATCAACTCGACGCACTTGCCGACATCGCCGACACGATCGACCGCCACTTCACCGCTGAGCACCACCCGGGCGGACTGGACGACCCGGCGAAAACAGCCGGCGCTCGCACAACAGCGGCCGGTCTCGAACTTCCCGTAGATGTCGAGCCCTGAACACCACGTGATCGGCGAAACGTGTTCGCCTGCAACGAATAACGCCCGTCGCGTCGTAGCTTCTCCTACTCGGGAGCGCCTCGTGGATCGAGTGCATCGCGCAGAGCTGCTCTCGAGGTCACCCCCAGTTTGGGAAATACTTGGTAGAGGTGCGTGCCGACGGTGCGCGGGGAGAGGTACAGGCGTTCGCCGATCTGCTTGTTGGTCAGACCGGAGGCGGCCAGCAGGGCGATCTCTCGTTGCTGAGGGGTGAGGACGTCGGTGGTGGCGGGCGGCGAGGCGGCCGGCTGGCCGGTGGCACGCAATTCGGTGCCGGCGCGGTTCGACCACGGGACGGCGTGCAGGCGGTCGAAGGTGTCGAGCGCGGCGGCGAGTTGGCGGCGGGCTTCGGTGGTGGCTTTCGCCCGGCGCAGCCGTTCACCGTAGGCGAGTTGAATTCGCGCCTGCTGGAAGGGCCATCGATCGGCATCGGATATTGCGAGCGCCCTATCGAACAGGTCGCGATAGTGCTCGGGCGTGGCGACCATCGCCTGCGCGCCGGCGGTCACCAGTGCGAGTCGCGGCGAGATCGCCGCGACCTCGGCATCGAGGATCGCGGTCACGTGCCCGAGCGCGTCCTCACCGCGGCCCGCGCGGACCGCCGCCTCGACCAGCTCCAGGATGACCCAGAGCGCATGCGGCGCGTGCGCGGGAACCGTACCGGGCTGGCAGACGGTCAGGGCGTGCTGGTAGGCGGCCTCGTAGTCACCGCGCCCCAGCTCGGCGAGTGCTTTCGCGTGCGCGGCGTAGTCGGTCAGCATCCCGATGCGGTTCGGCGCGGCCCATCGAATGAGGTTGTCGGACAGGGTTTTCGCGGTGTCGTAGTCTCCGCGCGCGGCCGCGACGTAGGCCTGCTGGAAATGCAGGAGGCCGCCGAGGATCGTATACCCGTGCTGCACAGCGAGTTCGAGTCCCTCGGTGGTCATCCGCTGAACGAGATCCCACTCGCCGGTCATCAGGCAGTCGTAACCGAGCACGACGAACGCTTCGATGGCGGAGGTGATCGCACCACCGGCGCGGCCGTGGGCGACGATATGTTCCAGTGCCGCACGGCATCCCGCGACTCGATCGACATAGACCGCCGCGATTCCGATCCGCACGACATAGGCGTGATCGGTCTGCTCGCGGATGCTCGCGATCGCCGCCTCCAGCCGCGCCACCGTCGACACCGCGCGGCGAGCCGGTTCCACGAAGGTGCCGCCCAGCAGCACGAGGAATTCCGGCGGTTCGGGATCGAGACGTTCGAGCGCGGTGAAATATTCCTCGGCCAGCCCTGTCCGGGAACCGAAGGCGCACGCGGCCTGCAGGACATACAGGGCTTCGACCAGCGTCCGATCCTGCGGGTCGGAGGGATCGCGCACTCCCTTGATCGCACCGACCAGCAACCGGTGGATGGTGTCGATGTCACCGCCGCGGTTGGTCATCAACGCTGCGGCGGCGAGCGCGCCCGCCGGTGAGCCGCCCGGCCCCTGTTCCGCGTCGGAGATCAATCGGTGGGCCTCGGTCAGATCGCCGGTGATGTCCGCACCCAGATATGCGGCGACCATCACCCTGCGGTTGTGGTCCTCGGGTCCAGGGCTGAGTTCGGCTGCGCGCAAGAGCAATCCGATCGCACCCACCGGGTCGCCGCGGCGCTGTGTCCGGGTGGCGGCGTTCTCGAGCAGTTCCGCCACGTGCTCGTCGGGCCGATCGGCGGCGTGGGACAGGTGCCAGGCTCTGCGGTCCGGATCCGCCGAAAACCGTTCGGCCAGTTCCTGATGCGCTCGGCGGCGCTGTTCGTGCGTGGCCAGCGCGACGACCGCGGCGCGGACCAGCGGATGCCGGAACCGGGGCCGGGGGTCACCGGCATCGATGCGCACCAGGCCCAGCTGCTCGGCCGCCTCGAGGTCCTTCGTCCCGTCCGCACCGGCGTGAACGCCCGCTCGCGCGCCGGGTTCGTCGCCGGCCAGTGCTGCCAGGAGCAACTGCAGGCGTGACTCGGCGGGAAGGCTCTCGATGCGGCGGGCGAACAGTGTGTGCAGCCGCCGCCCGACTCGGGTCACCCCCGGCGCACGGTGCGCACTCTGCGCGCCCGGCAATTCCACCAGGGCGAGCGGATTGCCCTGCGCCTCCGCGAGATAGCGTCGCCGACTACGCGTGGACAGCTGCGGGAAGTGTTCGATCAGCAGCGCGGTGGCCGCGCCCTCGTCGAGAGGGCCGAGTTCGATCTCGTCGAGCCCTTCGGATTCGAAGTAATTGTCTTCGCCGGTACGCACCGCCGCGATGAAGCCCACGCGGATGCCGTGCAGGCGCCGCGCGACCATGCCCAGCACCTGCGCGCTGGCCCGATCCATCCAGTGCAGATCGTCGACGACCAACAGCACCGGCCGATCGGCCGCGGCCCGGATCAGCAGCGCCCGTACCGCATTGGACAGGGTCAGCCGATCGGGCGCCGAGCCGTCCCGCAGTCCCAGACCGGACTCCAGCGCCCGGCGGTGGGGACCGCTGAGCCGGTCCACGTCGTCCAGAAGCGGGTAGAGCAACTGGTGCAGTCCGGCGTAACCGACCTCGGCCTCGAATTCCACACCCGCGGAACGCAGTACCCGGAAACCGGCCGC
The DNA here is from genome assembly GCF_035958815.1 of Nocardia sp. NBC_01327. NCBI lineage: Bacteria > Bacillati > Actinomycetota > Actinomycetes > Mycobacteriales > Nocardiaceae > Nocardia > Nocardia sp. NBC_01327. Next base: position 5,606,332 of record NZ_CP108383.1, read on the forward strand.
CGCGTCCACGGCCGCGGTGAGCAGGACGGTCTTCCCGGCACCGGCATCCCCGGCGATCAGCACCGCACCGCCGCCGACAGCGAATTCCGTTGTGAACGAATTCAACTCGGCGAGCTCACGGTCTCGGCCGATCAGATGCACCGATGCCACGATCACCGATGCTATCGGAGTCTGCGACGGTGCGGCGCCGTCCGGCGGGTGATTATGCTGCGACCGATCCGGCGGCTTCCTCGATCAGCGCGGCCACCGCCTCGGGCTGCGAGACGTAGACCGCGTGACTGCCCGCCACCTCGGTGATCTTCGCCTCGGCACGCTCGGCCATCGCCCGCTGGACCGGCGGCGGAATCATGTGATCGGCGGTCGCGATCAGGTACCAGCTCGGCTTGGACCGCCACGCCGGTGTGCCGACCTCACCGCCGGCCGCGCCGACGCCCCACGGCACCTGCGAGTCGCCCATGAATGCGGCCTCTTCCTCCGACAGATCACCGGCGAACGAATCGTGGAACTTCGCCCGGTCCAGGAAGAGGAACCCGTCCCGCGGGGGCAGGATCGGCGGCACCGGCGCGCCGGGCGCGGGGTCGGAGGTGAGCGACAGCACCGATTCGCCGGTGTCGGGCGCGAAAGCGGTGATGTAGACGAGTCCGGCCACGGCCTCGTGGGTACCGGCCTCGGTGATGACCGCGCCGCCGTAGGAGTGCCCGACCAGCAACACCGGACCGCCCAGCGCATCGATGGCTCGCCGGGTCACCGCCGCGTCATCGTCGAGCGTCAGGGTCGGATTCTGCACCACGCTGACCCGAAACCCGTCCCTGCGAAGGATGTCGTACACCCCTTGCCAGCCGGATCCGTCAACGAACCCGCCGTGCACAAGCACCACATCGACTGTTGTTCCCGAACTCATGATTCCCTCGATTCGAAGGCTCGTGCGGCCCTCACGAGAAAGTCTGGTGCGCAACAGTGCACGATCGCTTCCGTCATCCGACGTACCCGCACAGGCACATTCAGGTCTCACCCCGCGGCGAGTTCGCCCGGACGGTTGAATCGGTAGAAGAACGGACCGAGCTCTCCCCGATCGAGGGTGGAGGTCAATTCGATGAGACTCTCCAGCAGCGGCGCCTTCGTCAGATCACCGAGGTGGATCGGGTCGAACCCGGCATCACGGATCAGGCGCTCGGTCACCTCACGCGCATCGGCATCGGCGGCGAACAGCGTCCCCGGCGGCACCGGCTCAGCATCGACAACATCGTAGATCGACGCGAAATTGGTGTTGAACGCCTTGGCTGTCGGGCCGCCGACAATCGCCTTGACCTGCTCGGCAACCGAGTCGTAGCCCGGCGGCCGGGCGCCGAATTTATTACTGGCATCGATGGTCACCTGCCCGCCGAGACCGGATATCGCGGCCAACCCCGCCGCGATCGAATCTCCCGGAATCGCGATTACCACGACGTCCGCCCCGGTCGCGTCACCACCGTCCCGCCCGACCGCCGTCACCTCGTGACCGGCTGCCTTCCACCGCCTCGCCAGCCCACCGCCGACATGACCACGACCAATCACAGTAATCCGCATGCATCCCTTCTACCCGACTCCCCCCGCACCGCACTGTCTTTCCGAGCGCCGTCGAGCCCTGCTGTGGACGCAAAGGTTGCCCGGATGGTCACCAGGGGCGCTGTGATTCGTTGCCCTGGAAGGTGCCGGTGGGGCCGTCGACGCCGAGGGTGGCCAGCGCGACGATCGCTTCCGCACCCTGCTCGACCGTAGCGCTGCCGGAGTGGTGGTTCAGGTCGGTCGCCACGTATCCGGGGTCGGCGGAGTTCACCTTGATCCCTTCCGCGCGAAGGACATTGGCCCACATCACGGTCAATGCGTTGAGGGCGGTCTTGGAGGAGTTGTAGGCCAGCAGGAACGCGCCGGGCCATTGTGCGAAGGGACCTTCCGGATCGGCCGACAGCGCCAGTGAGCCGAGCATGCTCGAAACATTCACGACGCCGGCGCTTTCGGACTCGCGAAGCAGCGGCAGCATGGTGTTGGTGACGGTGACGACGCCGAATACATTGGTCTCGAAGGTGCGCCGCATGAGATCGGCGGTCACCTCGGTCACCGGCGTCCGGTTCTCCACACTGATGCCCGCATTGTTGACCAGCACATCGAGTTTGCCGAAGGTCTCCTGGATATACGCGGCCGCAGCCTTCACCGAATCGGCGTCGGTGACATCCAGCGGAACGAACCGCACGTCCATGCCGTCGACGGCCAGCTCAGCGGCGGCCGCCGCGCCGCGGGTGCGGTCGCGGGCGCCGATCAGAACGGTCATCCCGGTGGCGGCCAATCGGCGTGCGGTTTCGCGGCCCAGACCCTTGTTGGCCCCGGTAACGAGAGCGATCTTGGTGCTCATTGTCTCATCCATTCGGTGGTGATTCTGTTGTGTGAGAACAGTTTCGCGCTCACCGATGGCATAGCGGAAAGACCTGTCGGATCTAGACTCAGATGTCACAGATCTGAATGCGGAAAGGGCCGGGATGAATGACGACGTGGAGCTGCGGGAGTTGCGCTATTTCGTCGCCGTCGCCCAGGAGCTGAACTTCTCCCGCGCCGCACAGCGCCTGGGGATGGCCCAATCGCCGTTGTCGAAGGCCATCGCCCAGCTGGAAACACGTCTGGGAGTCACGCTGCTCGCGCGCACCACCAGGCAGGTGACACTGACACCGGCCGGTGAAACCCTGCTGCTGCAAAGCGAATTCGTGCTGTCGGCCATGACCGCCGCCCTCGCGCGGACACGGCGAGCCGGCGAGAACGTGCCGCGGTTGAGGGTGGCATTGAAGTCCGGCGGTGACGGCGCGCTGCTGCGGGACATTGTCGACCGCTACCAGCGCCCCGAACTGCCCGCGGTGACGGTCACCGTCGCGACATGGGGTGGTCCGGCCGCCCTGGTGCGGTCGGGCGCGGCCGATATCGCAGTGCTGCGCAGCCCTTTCGAGCACACAGGTCTGGAGATCGAGGAGCTGCTGTGCGAACCACGAGTCGTGGTACTGCCCGCGCAGCATCGGCTGGCCGCGCGCAGCCGGCTGCGGCGCGCGGACCTGGCCGGAGAGCCACTACCGCACTGGCCCGGAGCGGACGCGGCGACGGCGCAGTACTGGCACGGAACCGATGCGGCATCGGTCGCGGCGACATGGACCGATGCGGCGGCAGCCGCACCCGGGTCCGAAGGTCCGGTCGTCAATGACCTCGCGCAGCTGCTGGAAGTGGTGGCACTGGGACAGGCGGTGGCATTCCTGCCGGCCTCGAGCGCCGCCCGGCATGCTCGCGCCGATATCGTCGGCGTCCCGGTGACCGATCTGAGCCCCAGTATCGTCGCGGTGGCATGGCCCGAGGGATCACGCTCCGCCGCAGTGGCGGCGTTCGTACTGGCGGCAGTGCATGTGGCCGAGAGTAGGCCGGACGCACTGAGCCTCACCGATTCCGGCCTGCCCTCGCTCTCGGGATAGCCGCGTTGGCTCCTTTGCGCCAAACCCGTTTCCGCACTCGAATGTAGTGTAATCACGGTTCGGACAAGTTATCTCGAACAGGGTTCCCCGCGGTCGTTCCATACCGCTGCGGCTCAGCGTGAACCTTGTGCTAGGACGGAACAGGATTAAATGAGAATCACGAAGTTCGCTGCGACTGCAGTGTTGACCACCGCAGTCCTGGGTGCGACCGCGAGCACTGCCTCCGGGCAGGTTCCGACCGCGGATCAGGTGACCAGCTCCGTTTCCGGCGTCACCTACACCACCTCCTGGAAGGCGGATGGTTCGTCGGTCAGCACGGATCTGGTCAATGGGAAGTTCCAGCCCACCGCCGATGGCGACACACTTGCCGTGACGGGAACCGACGGTGCGGTGATCGGTGAGATTCCGCTGGTCTATACCGCCGCGGGACAAAAGATCCGGTTGCAGCCGCAGATCAATGCCGCAGGCACCAGCATGACGGTGGTCCGCCCCGATACGGCGCCCGTGCAGCCGTCGAACTCCACTACGGCGCAGAATATCGATTTCGCGCTCAACGACCAGCAAATCATCGATATCGCGGTGGGCTGCGCGCTCGGCGCGATCATCGGCGGAATTTTCCTCATCCTGCCCGCGATTCCCGGCTGCCTTATCGGCGGAGTCGTCGGCTACCTTTACGCCAACGGCCAGCTGCCCTAAAGCACGCAACCGGTCCGCGTCGTTCCGGCGCGGTATGGAATTACACGCTGATCCGCTTCGCGCGCATGCCAGTACGTCACACCCGCTGAAACGCGGGTGAGAAATACCGGCGTGCGCGCGGGCGGTCATGCGGCCCGGCTGCTGCGGTCGGGTGCACATCCGGTGTTACTTTCGTTTACTGCTCCGGCAAACCCGAAGGAGTAACGAGTTCCTTGAGCCGTGCGCGCGCAGATCGCCTCCGCCTGGATCCGCTTGTCGGAGACCTCGAGGCCGAAAACGCCCGGCTGCGGGCCGCGGGTCCGCTCGTCGCGGTGGCACTGCCCGGCGGAATACCGGCGTGGGCGGTCACTCACGATGCCGAAGCCCGCAGGTTGCTCACCGATACGCGACTGGTCAAGGACGTCAGCGCCTGGACCCTTCACCAGCGCGGGCAGATCCCGCCCGAGTGGCCCTTGATCGGTGTGGTGGAACACGGCCGTTCCATGTTCACCGTGGACGGCGTACCGCATCAGAGACTGAGAAGCCCTGTCGCACAGGCGTTCTCGACCCGGCAGATGAACAGCATGCGCGAGCGCATCGGCGAACTGACGAGGGAACTGCTGGACGCACTGCCGGCCGACGGCAATCCGGTCGATCTGCGGGCAGCGTTCGCCTGCCGGTTGTCGATGCGGGTCATCAGCGAACTGACGGGCGTCGACCCGGCGGACCAGCCCGGCCTCGCGGTCCTGTTCGACAAATTCCTCTCGACCCAGACCCCGCCCGACGAGGTGATCTCGAATCAGGCCGCGCTGACAGCGATGATGCGAACCTTGGCCGCTACGCGTCGCGCATCCCCCAGGGACGATCTCACCAGCCTGCTCGTTACCGACAGCGGCGGTGACACCTTCACCGACGAGGAGATCGTCAGCACCCTGCAACTAGTGATCGGGTCGGGCTACCTGACCACGGTCTCCCTGATCGTCAACGCGGTAGCCAACCTCTGCGCCCACCCCGGCCAACTCGCACTCGTCCGCGGCGGCGTCGTGGGCTGGGACGCCGTGGTCGAGGAGACGCTGCGCTACTCCGCGCCGAACTCGAACTTCCTCATTCGATTCGCCACCGCGGACATAGCCGTCGGCGACGCGATGATCCGCAGGGGCGAGGCCCTCATCGTCTCCTACGGTGCGATCGGCCGCGACGAGCGCCGATACGGCCGCACCGCTGCGGATTTCGATATCACCCGCTCCCCCAACCGCCATATGTCCTTCGGCCACGGCCCGCATTTCTGTGTCGGTGCGCCCTTGGCCCGGCTGGAGGGCAGTACCGCGCTTTCCCTGCTGTACGAGCGGTTTCCGAACCTGACACTCGCAATCCCCGCCGAGCAGTTGCCGCACAATCCGACCGTGACGCAGAACGAACTGAGCGAATTGCCGATTCTGCTCGAACCATGAGTGCCATCACCGCACTGTTACCGAACCGGTTCGGTAAGGCCCGAGTCGCTGCCGAGTGGCGTCCGAATATCGCGTTAACGTCATTTCCCTGGCCTCTCGCGCACCAAAGCAAAGCCCACCGAAGGTATTCCGAGGAAAGGACATGCTTTGTCTTCGAGTCACCGCTTGGCCGGTACCGTCGCCGTTTTCGGCATTCTGCTCGCCACACCCCCACTGATCACACACGGTGCGGCACTGCCCCTCACCGCCCCCACGGCCACGATGACTTGCCAGGAGTCGGGCACGGTGTCCTGGGCCGCTCCGGGAATCGGCAACGAGTTCTCGACCATCGCGTGGAACGCCGGGATCGACTTCACCAATTGCACGGGACCGGCCGTCGATCAGGGGCGTCCGACTCCGGTTCGCCTGACCGAGAAGGGAACCGAACTCGTCTCGTGCAATGGCGATGTGTCGGTGCACACCGGCACCGGCGAGATCACCTGGTCGGATGGTTCCACCGGCACTATCTCCGCCGGGGTGAACGTGCAGAGCAAAACCGCCGGCGGCGGGCACGGCGCCTTCCCGATCACCATTCTCACGGGAAATTTCGCCGGTCATCCCGCTACTGACGACGACACCGTCACCCCCGGACAATCCTGCCCGGGTCTGACAAAGGCCACACTCTCCGGAACGCTGACCATCATCTGATCAGCCTGCCCGCAATCCGGTGCCCGACCATGTTCCCGAATTGTTCGCGAATCAGGTGCACTCGTGATGGGTGGCCGTTCGGAAAAGCCGAGCCGCGAGCCGATGCTGCTCGCGCACCCGGCGATGCTGCCGGAGACGATGACGGCGTTGTGGTCTCCCGGCAGTTCATCGCGGTCGAATATCGAACTCCCCGTTCTGACCGCGGGAGAGGCCGAGCACGACAGCTTCTTCGGAATCCTGCGCGCCGCAGAGGATCCCGCCGTGCTGTGGCGAACGGCCCTCACCCACAGCCTGCGGGAGATCACCGCCCGGCTGGCGGCGCAGATCCCGCCGCGGCCGGAACCGGACCTGCTCGCCGGGTTGTCTGCCGCATTGCCCGCGGAAGTCTTGCGGTCGCTGACACGAACGTCCGGCGCGGGCCACCCCGCATGGGCACCGCTCGACTGGTGGATCGAGGGCCACCGCCTCTTCGCCGTACTGACGCAGATGGCGACCGTGGCCCTGCGCCACGCGTGCATGCATAGCAGGCTGGGTCTGCCCGCCGCCGCCACCTCGGGCCTCGATACCGCCGCGGCGCTATTCCGTTCCAGCGCAGCGGCATTGCGCATCACCTCGAACTTCAGCGCCACGGAATACCGCGAGCGGATACGACCGCTGATGGCGCCGCCGGAGGTGTCGGCGGGCTTCAGCGGGCTGCTGTCGGTGGACCATCGCATGCTCGTCGCCACGCTCCGGCAGTGCCGTCGCGGCCTGGACAGTCCGGCGGTATCCCCCGGGGCCGAACGCCTGCGGGCCGCGCTCACCGCCGTATACGGTGCGCACGAAGGGGTGTGCGAACGCTTCGTCGGTGATGCCGCGCCCAGCCTCCGTACGGTGACGAGCCCGCGCCCGTCCTCCGCCGTGCTCGTACTGCACGAGCTCGCACAGCGGCGAATAGGGCTGATCGACCCGGGTGCGCATTCACTCCCCGGCGGCGATCCGGCTGATGTCGTCCCAGGCGGCGGCGACATGCTCATACCTGGTGGCGGTGCCGCCGATCGCCAGGCGAAGGGTGAACGCGCCGCGAACTACGGTGTGGGACAGATACACCCGGCCGGAGGCATTGAGCGCGTCGAGCAGCCGCTGATTGGGTTCATCGGGCCCGCGAAGCCGGAAGCAGACCAGTGACAGCGGATGCGGGGCCATCAGTTCGAAGCGCTCGTCCGCACCCACCCATGCCGCGAATTGCTGTGCCAGCGCGACACTGTGCCGGAAATGCGTCCGCAAGCCCTCCACCCCGTAACACCGGATGACCGCCCAGAGTTTGAGCGCCCGGAACCGGCGCCCCAGGGGCACCTGCCAGTCCCGGTAATCGATCACCGCACCCGAATCCGTCGCGGAATTGCGCAGATACTCCGGCAGCACCGACAGCGCACCCACCAGCGACTCCCGATCCGCGACATAGCAAGCGTCGCAATCGAATGCGGTGAGCATCCACTTGTGCGGATTCGTCGCGTAGGAGTCGGCATAGGCGTCCACCCCGTGATGAATCCATCGAAACTCCGGGCATACCGCGGCCACCCCGACGTACGCCGCGTCCACATGCAGCCATGCCCCGTATTCACGGCAGGTCCGCCCGATCGGCTCGACCGGATCGACCGCACCGGTCGAGGTGGTACCCACCGTGGCCATCACCATGACCGGGATAATGCCCTGCGCCACATCCTCTTTCATCGCCGACCGGAGCGCGTCGGGATCCATCGACAGATCCGGGCGCGTATCGATGAACCGCACGGACGACGCGCCGAGACCGCTGATGCGCACACCCTTCTCCAGCGAGGAGTTCGCCTGTGTCGAGGTGTACACCGCGTAGCGACCGCGCTCGACACCCTCGCGGCCCACCTGCCCGCCCGAGGCCCGGTGCAGTGCGGCGACCAGCACCACCAGAATCGCGCTCGATGCCGAGTCCTGGATCACCCCGCCCCCGGTACCCGCGAAGGTGAATTTCTCCGGCAGCGCCAGCATCCCGGCCAGCCAATCAAGGACGTGCTGTTCCACTTCGGTGCACGCCGGACTGGTCTGCCACAGCATCCCCTGCACGCCCAGCCCCGCCGCCAGCAGCTCCGCGAGCACCGCCGGACCGGACGTACTGGTCGGAAAGTACGCGAAGAATCCCGGGTGCTGCCAATGCGTCAGCCCGGGAACAACAATCGCGTCGAGATCCGCCAGCACGGCATCGAAGGACTCGCCCACCTCCGGCGGTGCGGCCGGCAATTGCCCGCGCACCTGCCCCGGCTCCGCCCGGGACAGCACCGGCAGCGATTCCACCCGCTCCCAGTAGTCCGCGATCCAATCCACCGCCGCCCTGCCCTGGCGGCGGAACTCTTCGGCGGTCATATGCTGGGGCACAGGTATTTCAGCCATCGGCAATCAGGTTCGCGGCGCCCGGAACGGCCCGCTCCCCTACTCCTTCTTGTCGTAGTGCGCGGATGCGGTACTGGCCTACCGAAAATGCGAACGAACACGAGATGCGGAGCAGTCGAGCGGCGGACACGATCTTATCCACCCGTGCCGTGGGTCACCGAGCACCACTCCGGTCGGGGTGGGTGGCGAAGCTACCCGCTCGAAACACGCACCCGCGGCGGAGTTTTCGGTCACGATGGATCGTCCGATCTGTACGAACTGGTGGAGGTGGTCCGCGATGACGTTGCTGGACACGGAGACTCGCCGCTGGCTGGCCGAGCCGCGGTTCTGGACGATGGGCACGGTGAACCCGGACGGCAGCCCACAGCTGACCCCGATGTGGGTGGGCCTCGAGATTGTCGACGGCGCCGAGTACGTCGTGGTCAATACTTCGGTGGGCCGGGTGAAGCAGGAGAACCTGAGTCGCGACGCCCGCCTGTCCCTGGCGTGTTTCGATACCGACAACCCGTACGACCGTATGGAGATTCGCGGCCGCGCCGTCGGCTATCTCGAGGGCGCCGAAGCGATAGCCGTCATGGATCGGCTTGCGCAGAAGTATCTGTCGGTCGAGAAGTTCCCGTGGCTGGTCCCCGGCGAACAGAGGTTGGCGGTCCTGATCGAGCCGGACCGGGTCCACCACACGATCGGCGTCGAGCCCTTCCGGCCCGGCGTACTACCGTCCCCCTAGCCCTCGCCGTCGGGTACCGTCCGCTCGGCCGTGAAACGTCCTGACCAGTGCGTTCAATCCCCGGCCAGGACCCGATCCGTCCGTCCCGTCGGACCCCGGGCGTAGGCTCGCAGGCATGTGCCGCAACATTCAGACCCTGCACAATTTCGAGCCGCCCGCCACCGAGGACGAGGTGCACGCGGCAGCCCTGCAGTACGTCCGCAAGATCAGCGGAAGTACCAAACCCTCCCAGGCCAACCAGGCCGCCTTCGACCTGGCGATCGAAGAGATCGCCGCCGCGACCGGCAGACTCCTCGCGGGACTCACCACCAACGCCCCGCCCAGGGACCGCGAGACCGAGGCCGCCAAGGCCAAGGCTCGCGCCCTGATCCGCTACACCCGCTGACACCCACCCGCGGTTACGCGGGCAGCCCTAGGCCGTGCGCGAGCACAGGCCAGGAGGCGGCCAGTTCGTCGTCCCAGTACCCCCAGGAGTGGGTGCCGTACGGGCGCAGTTCGACCGTGGCCGGAATGTTCAACTCCGCCAATCGATCTGCCATGGCTCGCGTGCAGTGGTCGACCGCGGCCTCGATCGCGCCGCCCACGAGGATCTGGTTCGCCAGCGCGCCCACCCCGGCGTCGACGAGGTGCCGGTCAGCCGTCGTGTCGTACGGGCCCGGCAGCCCGTTGCCGCTCGACAAATAGAGGCCGAGGCCACGCAGTCCCGCCGCATTCATATACGGATCATTGGCGGCCCACTGCGGATCATCGGGCGGTCCGTACATGTTCTCCGCATCCCCGCCGCTGTAGGCCACCGTGAGACGCACGAAGGCCTGCCCGACCGGATCCGCGATCTGCGCACATCCGCTGTACGCCGCCACCGCCCGATACAGGCCCGGCTTCGCGATCGGCAATTGCAGCACCGAGGTCCCCGACATCGAAACTCCCGCAATCGCATTGACACCGTTCGCGCCGAGGGCCGCGTCGATCAGCGGCGGCAATTCCTCGGTCAGATACGTCTTCCATTTCACAACACCCAGCAACGGATCCGGCGCCCGCCAATCCGCATAATAGGACGCCGCACCACCAACCGGCTGCACCACATTGACGTCTTTACCCGCCAGAAAATCTCCAGCATGAGTCTCGTGATCCCACGACGCCGACCCCTTCCCCCCCACTCCCCCCGCTGAGCAGATACAACACCGGCCGCGGCACCGACACATCCGCCGGCCGCTGCACCTCCACCTTGAATTCAGCATTCATCGCAGCAGAGAAAACAGTGAGAACCACATGCCTACCACCATCGACGTGGGTATTCACTATTCGTGAACCATCCGGCGCAACCGCCGAATTGCCTTTTGCACCGGGTTCAGTCACCTTCTGATCGGCCGCAGCCGAGGGCAGGAATGGCGCCGAGAGCACGGTGGCGGCGAGGACGCCCGCAGCAATCACAATTGCCGCCCCGCGCATAAACGAGCGAGAACGCACCGGTCTAGTTTGTCCTGCGCCGCTCTCGAGGCATCGCACAGCCGCAATTTACTCCGCTAATCGATCCCGGCCGTGGCACGACACCAATCGAACTGGACTGGCCGGCGCTGCGAGACGCATGGAGTGCCGTCGGTCCCGAGCACGGCCGCACAGCGATCCAGCCGATCGCAGCCGAATTAATCATCCAGCTGGTTGACACACACAACCTATGGGTTGACTATCGTCGTATGAGCGTGCGCGACGAACCGACAACCGACTCCTCGGCTCAGGAACCCGGCCCCGGGACACCCACCCTGCCCGAACCACCTCCAGCACTCACCGCCGAAGCCAGACGGGTCATCGTTGTCGTGCTGCTCGGGGCGATCCTCACCTTCCTCGACGCCACTGTCGTCAATGTCGCGCTGCACGATCTGTCCGCAGACTTCGACGTCTCCCTGGGAACCGTCCAGTGGGTGGTCACGGGCTACCTCCTCGCGCTGGCAGCGGTGATTCCCATGTCCGCCTGGCTGATTCGGCGCTTCGGCGCGGCCAGGACGTACACGATCGCGCTGGCCGTGTTCGTGTTCAGCTCACTGCTCTGCGGTCTGGCACACAATGTCGGCACACTCATCGCCTTCCGCGCTCTCCAGGGAATCGGCGGGGGGCTGATGATGCCGGTCGGCCAGGCCATCCTGGTCGCAGCCGCGGGCCCGCGCGGACTGGCGCGGGCCATGAGCGCCATCGGCATCCCCATGGTCCTCACCCCGGTCCTCGGGCCCACCATCGGCGGACTGCTGCTGGCACACGCGGGCTGGGCATGGATCTTCTGGATCAATGTGCCCATCGGGATCATCGGAATCGTGCTCGCTGTGCGCGTGCTGCCGCCGGACACTCCGCAGGCCGGTGGACGACTGGACCTGACAGGTCTGCTGCTGCTCTCCGGCGGGGCGACCGCACTGACATACGGTCTGGCACAGGCGAGCGCGCGCGGCTCCGCCCGACTCTGGCACGGCGTCGTCCCAGCGGCCGGCGGCCTTGCACTCATCGCGATATTTGCGGCCTGGGCTTTACGGGCACGCAACCCGCTACTGAACCTGCGCCTCTACCGGAACGGCGTCTTCGCGTCCGCTTCGGTCGCCGTATTCGCCATGGGCGCAGCAACCTTCGGCGGAATGATCCTGATGCCGCTGTACTACCAGGTGATCCGGCACGATGACGCGGTGACGACGGGCATGCTGCTGGCACCGCAGGGGCTCGGCGCGGCGGTGGCAATGTTCTTGTCGGGCAGGCTGTTCGAGAAGATCGGCAGCGTGACGGCTGTCGTCGGCGGGATCATCTGCATTGCCGCGACCATCCCCTTCATGACAATAGGGCCCGAAAGTTCCTACTGGTTATTGAGTATCGCCTTGGTGGTGCGCGGATTCGGCCTCGGCATGGCGGGGATGCCGGCCATGACCGCCGCCTTGCGAGCCGTGGGCCCCGACGAGGTCACCGACGCGACGCCCCTCCTCACTATGCTCCAGCGTGTCGGCGGCTCGGTGGGCACCGCACTGTTCGTCGTTGTGCTGCAACAGCATTTGGACAACGCGGGCAAGGATGCATCCCAGCAGGCGTCGGCCTTCGGGACTGCATTCATATGGGTGCTCGCGGCTACTGTCCTCGCCACGGCGCCCGCAGTCTTCATGGCGCGTATCGAACATCGCGCCGCGCACAATCAAGACGCATCAGGTTTGTGATCCTGCAGGTGCGCGATCAACCGCTGCACCTGCTCACCGTACTTCGCCCGGAATTCAGCACTACCGGGATCGTGTCCGAGTAGATGGTGCGCACTGCGGGGCAGTACGCCGGGAGCCATGACAATGCTCATCAGAATGAGACGTACGAAGCCGGGGTCCAGATCCGCCGCGATCTCGCCCCGCGCCTGCGCGCGTTCGATATTCGTCACGTCCTGATCCAGCATCTGATCTTCCAGCGCGTCCACGTCGGCATTCTCGAATTCCGCCGGATCGGTCAAGCCGCGCCACAGCGCCAAGCGGATATAACGAGGATCCCGCAGTCCTGCGTCGAGGTACTGCAGAGCAATTTCCTCGAGCGTCTGATCGGTCTCGGCAACCATTTTCCCACGCTCGGCCGACCGGCCCTGTATCTCTCGATACAGCCCTTCTTTACCTCCGAAATAATAACTGATCAACTGTTTGTTCAAGCCCGCACGATTTGCAATATCCTGAATTCTCGTGCCCGCATAACCTTTGGCGGAGAATTCACTCAGTGCCGCATCAACCAAAGCGCGGCCGGACCGCTCTGCGTCGCGGACGCGCTCTTCGGATTGCGGCGAACGGCGCGACTTTGCCGCATCGGATGACATGGGCACATGTTATCAGATCGCCCAAAGCCATCGGATTGCTTGCCTCGTATTTTCAGATTTTATTTCGAAGGCAAGAGGAATGCTGAGCGTTCGAACTCGTTCTGCTTGACGGCTTGGACGAATGCGGAGTATTCGAGGTGGTCGAAATACAGCTTGGCGGCGCCTACGGAGGACTCGCATTCGGGTGAGGCGCTGAATTCGTAGAGGCCGTCGGCGCCCTGGACGATGAGCAGAATCTGGCGGAGTGGCCTGCCGGTGCGCAATGCCTGCTGGATGACTTCGAATTGGTCGTGATCGAAGGTCAGGCATTCCTCGGCGGGGACGCTCGATTCCGCAGTGTCGAACGAATCGGTGAGTTTGTCGTCCCACACCAGGGTTCGGTGATCGTCGCGGTAGACCATGACGCAGGCCTGCTGGGGTGAGCTCGCGGCCGCTTTGAGGAATTGTCCGACGGTGGGTGTCCTCGGCATTGGTGGATCCTTTCGAACTGCGCCGGCGACGTCGGCGGCCGCACGGCGCATCTGACTGCGCTAGGGAAGGCTTCCCACAGCGGCGAAGTTGCAGGGGCGGGCGTAGTCGTCGGTATCGACCGGCTGATCGGGGTGCCAGTCCGTGGCGTAGGTGATGCCCGGTTCGGTCATCGTCCAACCCTCGAAGAACGTCGCGAACTGGTTCCGGTTTCGCAGCGTGACGGGTGTGCTGGCATCGGTGAAGACCGCGGCGCCGGCGGCTACCTGCTCTTTGATCTTCTGGCCCGCGTCCTCGAGCGACACATGTGTCATCGCGATGTAGCTGCCGGGCGCAACCGCATCGCGCAGCTGCCGGATCAATGCCGCGGGCTCATCGGCGTCGGTCACCCAGGGCAGGACCGAGACCACCAGCAGTCCGACCGGTTCGGAGAAGTCGATAAGGCGTTGTGTGTCAGGGTGTTCGAGAATCCGCGCCGGATCCCGCAGATCGGCGTCGACCATCGCGGTGGTGTCGAGCACCTGTTCGTTCCGCAGCAGATCGCGGGCCCGGTTGATGGCCTCTTCGTCATTGTCGACGTAGACGACGCGGGCGTCCGGCACCAGCTCCCGGGCGACCTCGTGCGTATTGCCCCCGGTCGGCAAGCCCGACCCGATGTCGAGGAACTGGCGAATTCCATTGGCGGCCATATATCGCACCGCACGACCCAGGAACCGGCGATTGTGCTGCGCCCAGAGCGGATAGAACGGGATATCGGCGTAGAGGCGATGGATGAAGGGCAGATCCGATTCGAAGATCACTTCGCCGGTGATCATGTGATGGTAGATGCGCGCCGAACTCGGCTTGTGCGTGTCGAGTTGCCGTGGCTCGAAGTCATTGCTGGACATAGTGATTCCTATTCAGTTGAGCGGTTCGCGGGCTATCGATGCACAGACGGCCGACTGCGCAGACCGCGGGCGAGGTGTTCGATGAACTGGCGGGAGTCGGCGGGACTGAGCGCGGTCATGGCGAGGCGGTTGAAGATCTTGTCGCGAATGCCGACCGCGGGCTTGTCGTCGATGTAGCGAATCTCGCCCTGCGCCTCCACCACCGCCATCTCGAGGTCGCCCGCGGCTCCCGGAGACGGCACCCGGACCAGGATGTAGCGGTCTTCCATACCCGCGCCCGGCGCCTGGTGGGTGAACGGCATGACCTGGATCTGGATGTTCGGACGCTGGGACAGCTCGATGAGGTGGACGAGTTGATCGAGCATCACCGCATCACCGCCGTAGGTCCGCCGCAGGCAGGATTCGGACAGGATCGTGTGGGATTCGGGTGCGTTGCGCTTGAACAGGATCTGCTGACGGGCGATCCGCGCCTCCACGTAGTCCTCGACGGTCACCGCGTCCGGATCGCCGGGGTCGAGCTGCAGGGGTTCGTGCAGTGCGCGAATGTAGTTGGGGTGCTGCAGGAGTCCGGGCACGATCTCGGCCCCGGTTTCCCGCAGCCGGTCCGCCACATCCTCGAGGTCGACCAGCAGCCGCAGCTCCTCGATGTAGGCGCGACGATAGCCCGAGGTCCAGAACCCGCGTCGGTGGTTGTCACCGCGCAGATCCAGCACGATGCGAATGTAGGCCTCGTCGAGGACGCCGAGTTTTCGCGCCAGTTGCTCGAGGTCGTCGGCGCTGAGATTGCCATTGCCGGCGACCGCCGCCGCGATGCGCGACTGACTGACCCCGATCAGCTTGCCCGCCTCGGCCTGGGTGGTGCGCGCGCGGCGCAGCATCGCGTCGATTTCCCGTCCCAGGAGCACTTTTCGTGCGGTTCTCGCCATGGCTCCCCACCGTATCGGGCTGCGCTTCGAACGCCACTATTCCATAATTCTGATTATCAGGTTAGATTATCAGGCACGATTATCGCGCGAAAAGGCTAGTGGCCCAACGTCGTACCGCACCTGCGCTTTCAGCGAGCCGAAGAAGGGCGGGACCATGGACGTCACAGACGCCGAACCCGACCAGAGCGACCCCCAGGCCGTGACCATGAGCTCCTGGGGTCGATATCTGCGTACCTTCCGACGCACGCAATTGGGGCTCAGCCGTAGCGATTTCGCCGAGCTGGTCAATGAGCAGGGCCGGCGGCAGGGCATCAATGTCGCGTGTTCGGAACGGCATGTCGCGCGCTGGGAGCTCGGTGAGGTCAACCGGCCCAACAAGACCTATCGCGGACTGCTGGCCGCCATCGGCGCACCCGATCCCGCGACCATCGGTGCGCCCGCACCCGCGAGTCCACCGCCGACGTCGCATCACACCGACGTGCGCCCGGAACCCGATGAGCGCGAACGGGAAACGACTCTGCTGGAAGCACTCGCCACGGCGGTCGTCGGCTCTCCCGATATCCTCTCGCCGTGGCTCCCGCTGCTGGACGAGGCGGAAACCGAGGCGCCCCTGGGCAATACCGGGCAGTCCGATCTCGACTTCGTGCGCACCGCCACCGCCCGGCTGCGGGAGGTCGACCAGAGCCATGGCGGCTCCGCGGTGGCCGAATCCGCCGTCAACCTACTGACATTGACGACCACACTGCTCGCGCGGTGCCGTGGTGAAGCGCGCGAACAGTCGATGCTGATCGCCTCCGCCGATCTCGCACGCCTGGTCGGGTGGGCCTTCCATGATGTGGGCGATCAGTTTCGCGCCCGCCAATACGCCACGCTGGCACTGTTTTTCGCACGCCGGGCCGGTGCGGACAGCCTCGTCGCATCCACCCTCTACGTCCTGGGGCGCATCAACCTGATCGAACATGATCCGCGCACCGCCCTGCGCATGTTCCAGCTCGGGCAGATGCCCGCCCAAGATGCCGCCAGCAGTGGGGAATCGGCGCGGCTGTACGCCAATGAGGCGTGGGCACACGCCATGATGGGCGATGCCAACCGAATGCGGTTCGCGCTCGGCCGCGCCGAGGACGAGATCGCCCGCGTGGGTGACCTCATCGACCCGTGGACCCGAGTGTTCTTCACCCCCGGTGAATTCACCGGTATGCAGTCGGTGATCCACAGCGAGTACGCGCTGACCGCGAGCGGACCGGCCGTCGAACGCTATACCCTCGCGGCCGTCGAGGGCGCGCAGGCATCGCTGGCCGCCTCCGCGCCCGGACGCCCCGCGCGCAGCATCCTTTTCGACAACATCACCATTGCCACCGGAGCCTTCCGCCTCGGTCAGATCGGTGATGCCGTGTCCTTCGCCAATGCCTCGCTGGCATTGACCAGCCAGGTCGACAGCGGAAGAGTCGCCGGCCGGCTCGGGCGGATGGCGCAGGCGGCCACCCTCTCCTCACCACGGTCCGACGTCAAGGACGTATGCCACGCCGTACGCCAGGCGCTCGATACCGGTACGCGCACACCACATTCGCCGATCGAGCGTCAGCTCGCCACCGCATGAGGACTCCGAATGTCCTGATCGGGACCGTCGATGTCATCCTCATGGGCGGTTCCACCCGGACTGCCCTGTCGAATGTCATTGTCGCAGAACCTGTTCGACGATTGAATCAATACATGACCACAGGTGATGCGGAAATCTACCTCACGATCGGCCCGCGCAACCCCTCCGCATCACTATCGGAAAGCAGACCCGCGCATCCGGACCGCAGGCGTTGACGCTCACCCAGAAACTAGCCCGGGAACATACTCATGTGGTTCGGATATGCCCGTACGGAGCTGCTGCCGATCAATGTCCGCCGCGTCGTACAGCAAGCGTTTCGCGAGTACGCCGCTCGCTACGAATTCGGCGAAGGGGAGGTGCTTTTCGAACCGATCGCGCCGGAACTGCTGCTGCGCGAGATGGTCGCCGAGATCGATCGGGACAGCAGTGTCGCCACCGTCCTGCCGCGACTGCGGCAGACCGCTCAGCAGTGGGGCATCGACCTCGATCGGGTCTTCGACACTCCGCGGCGCGCCGATGTGCTGTGGTACATCCTCGAATCGGTCGAGGACACGGCGGGAGCGCAGCTGATCGTGCCCTCGCGCGAGCATCTGACCAACCTGGGGCCCTCGGAACGCGCGGCCGTCGCTCAGCTCACCCGGGCCGCCGTCGAGGTGCACTATCTCGACGGGACCTCCGCGCACGGGACCTCCGCCGAGGCCGAACCGCCACGGCCCGCTGAATCCACCGATGCGCCCAGCGCGGATGATCAGGTGCTGGTGGAGTCTCGCATCGGCTCGATTCCGGCTGTGGCCCAACTCGATGCGGCCGCCGAGCTCAGTCGCCTCGGTCGGCCGGAACTCATCGAGTACGTCGATGCGATCTATGTGGCATTGATCGACGATGCCGCCACCACACCGGCGGCCGATGTCCTCGAATTCCCGCCGGACGCCGGACGCGCCGTCATCCGGCTGCTCACCGCGGCGGTGACCGGGCGGCTGATCGTCGAACTCGAGGAACCTCGTCACCGCGCGGACGCGGTAGCCGCGGCGCTGATCACCCTGTGCGAGAACACCCAGCGGTTCACCGACGGGTCGCGGACGTTCACCCGCTGCACGCTGCCCGACGGGGCGTACTCCCCCGGCGCCGAGTCGGGAGGCCGAGGATGAACGGAACGACCCGGGCCGCCAAGACCTTCCAGGCGCCGACCCGCAATATCTGGGACCGCGACCGTGTCCGGCCGGCCGAGGGACTTCTGGACGCCCGCGAACTGCTGCTCGCCGTCGCCGGCAATCTGGAGGGTGGTTCCCCGCTGATCGGCTGGGCGCGCGAACTGGCGGACCTGCACTCCACCCTCACCACCGCGACCGTATCCCCCGCGCGCCGTCCGGCCGACTTCGACGACCGCACGGTGCGCGGGCAGATCAGCGAAGTCATCGGCCTGATCGACGAGTGGTCGGCCCTGCATCTACCGCATCCGACCGCCGGACGCCGGCACACCCATTCCCTCGGCGAGGTGATCAGCCACTTCGCGTCCACCTACGCGCAGATGCAGCGGACGCTGCGCCACAGTGGCAGCGCGGCGCACCAGCATCATGCCGCGATACGGTTCGCTCAGGTTCAGGAAGGCTACGCCGATCTCGTCGGCGACATTCGAACACTGCGCGTCCAACTCCCTTTGGGTGCGCAGGATTCCGCGAAGGCGCGATCTGCGCAGGAGTGAACGCGGCCGGGCGCTGGGCTGCTGGGCTGCTGGGCTGCTGGGCTGCTGGGCGGAAACTAGTACACGCGGACGTCCCTGGGTGACATGACATTTCACGCCTCATAGCAATCAAGCGGTGCGTGGAGCGTGGCCTTGGTGTAATGCTGAGCACGGTGTCCAACGAGGGAGTCGCCCGTGCAGAATCGACCGTCGGCAGCCGAGCTCCTGGAGTCACTGGCCGAACTGCTGGAGGGCACGCTGCTGCCGGCATTGCCGCCCGCGCTGCACCATCGTGCGCGGGTCGGGGCGAATCTGGCCAGGGTTCTCAGTCGCGAGGTCGCACTCGGGCCAGACGCGGACCACCGCGAAATCGAGTTGCTGGCAGCGGTTCCCGACGGCGACGAGCAGGCACTGTGGCAGGCGCTGACCGAGGTGGTGCGCGCCGATCTGGCAATCGCCAAGCCGGGGTACGACAGCTGGGAGGGTGAGTGATCACCGATCCCGCCGCGGGCCTGGCAGCATTCCTGACGGATACTTTCAGTGCAAAGGTGCGGGTCACCGAGGTGGAGGTTCTGTCCGCCGGTGCGCGCCGGCGCAATATCGCCTTCACCGCGAATATCGAGGGTGCGGGCGCGCGCAGACTCGTCGCCACGCTCGTTCCGCCTGCGGTGCAGATCATTTCGGTCGAGACCGAAGCGGCCGTGCGCGAACTGGCTCGCACACAGGGTGTTCCGGTGCCCGAACTGGTGGCGGTGTGCGGCGACCACCGCACAGCGGAGCCGTTCATCATCTCCGACCACGTGACCGGAGAAACCGTCCCGCGCAAAGTATTACGCCTTATCGCGGCTACCGGCCATGCCGAAACGGTGGCCCGTCAGTGGGGCGAGGCGATGGGCAGGCTGCACGCCATCGACCCCGGCGAGGCGCCGCAGTCCCTGCCCGCCGCCGGTCCCGATCCGGCCGCCGACACCCTGCGCACGGCGGAGCAGGGTGTGCGCACGCTACTGGGCGAACGGCCGGTCTTCGCGCTGGCGCTGCGCTGGCTCGAACGCAGGCAACCGGCCCCGCCGCCGCGGATCGCGCTGCTGCACACCGATCTGCGCAACGGCAACATCATTGTCGGCGAGGACGGTCTGCGGGCCGTACTGGATTGGGAAGGGGCACAGCGCTTCGGCGACCCGATGCGCGATGTGGCCTGGTCCGCGCTGCGGATGTGGCGTTTCCGCGAGGACGCGCGGGAGTTCGGCGGTTTTGCCGACCGCGCGAGTTTCGTGCGCGGCTACGAGTCCGCGGGCGGCAACTTCGACGTGGACCGGTTCCGCTGGTGGAAGGTCATGGGCACGCTGGCCTGGGGCGTCGGGCTGGCGTCGCAGGCCGCCGCACATCTGGACGGAACCGTCCGCGACATTGTGATGGCCGCCAGCGGCCGCCGCGTATCGGAGATCGAGTGGGATCTGCTCATGCTGATCCGGCCCGACACGAAAGCTTAGGAGCGAGCGTGGATTTCGAACTGCCACACGAACTGACCGCGTATCTGCGGGAGCTGGACTCGTTCATCGAGGCCGAGATCATCCCGCTCGAACAACAGCACGACAATATCCGCTTCTTCGACCACCGCCGCGAGGATGCCCGCACCGACTGGGACCGCAACGGCCTGCCCAGCGCGGAATGGGAGGAACTGCTCGCCCAGGCCCGCCGCCGCGCCGATGCCGCGGGCCACTACCGCTACGCCTTTCCCCAGGAGTTCGGTGGCCGCGACGGCAATAATCTGGGCATGGCCGTGATCCGCGAACATCTGGCCAAGCGTGGTCTGGGCCTGCACTGCGATCTGCAGAACGAGCATGCCATCGTCGCCAACAATGTCGGACTGCTGCTCATGCTCGAGTACGGGTCCGAGGCTCAGAAGACGCAGTGGGTCGACGGACTGGCCGACGGCAGCAGGTTCTTCGCCTTCGGGATCACCGAACCTGAGCACGGCTCGGATGCCACACATATGGAGACCACCGCCGTCCGTGACGGTGACGACTGGATCATCAACGGCGCCAAGACCTGGAACACGGGTGTGCACATCGCAGACGCCGACCTGATCTTCGCCCGCACTGCCGGGCAGGCTGGTGACGGGCGCGGCATCACCGCATTCCTGGTGCCCACCAGCGCCCCCGGCTTCCAAGTCGAGGAATACCTGTGGACGTTCAATATGCCCACCGATCACGCGCGCATCTCGCTGACCGAGGTGCGCGTACCGAATTCGGCCATCTTCGGGCAGGAGGGCCGCGGCCTCGGAGTTGTGCAGCATTTCTTCAACGAGAACAGGATTCGCCAGGCCGCCTCCAGTCTCGGTGCGGCGCAATACTGCATCGACCAGTCCGTCGCCTATGCCAAGGAGCGCAAGCCTTTCGGCACTCCCCTGGCCGCCAACCAGGCCATCCAGTTCCCGCTGGTGGAACTGCACACACAGTGCGAGATGCTGCGCGCGCTGATCCACAAGACCGCCTGGTCGATGGACACCTACGGCACTTTCACTGTCTCCGAACAGGTCTCGATGTGCAACTACTGGGCCAACCGACTCTGCTGCGAAGCCGCCGACCGAGCCATGCAGGTCCACGGCGGCCTCGGCTACTCCCGCCACAAACCCTTCGAGCACATCTACCGCCACCACCGGCGCTACCGCATCACCGAAGGCGCAGAGGAGATCCAGATGCGCCGGGTGGCCGGGTACCTGTTCGGATTCATGGACCGGGCCGCGGTGAAGGGTGTGTGACAGCGCGCCCGGAGGTACCGGCGTCACGCCAATATTGTTGCCCCACAGTGACGACAGCCGAACCACCCGATACACCGCATCAGTGGTTCTGCTCGATTAACTTGGTCCCATGGGACTTTCCGCCGCCGAGGTGTTCGACGGACTCGGCATCGACTATGAGAAGGCGTTCGCCGGGCTGACGGCGCACCGCGAGGAACTCGAGTGGCTGCTGTCCGAGCTACCCGCACGGTCGAAGGTCCTCGATGTCGGCTGCGGTACCGGGCGGCCGACAGCCGAGGTACTGGTGGCCGCAGGACATGACGTCACCGGTTGCGATATCTCGCCCGGAATGATCGAGATAGCCCGCAACCAGGTCGCCGGTGCCCGATTCGAAGTCGCAGACCTGCGAACACTGTCGTATCCGGCCGAGAGCTGGGATGCGGTGACAGCATTCTTTCCCCTGCTCCAACTGACCAGAGCCGAAATCGACGCCGCACTGGTGAAATTCGCCGATTGGCTGACTCCCGGCGGCATCTTCCTACTGGCCACGGTCCCCGCAGACGTCGAGAGCCTCGACATCGAATTCATGGGAAAGCCCGTCACCGTCAGCAGCTATCCCCCAGAGGAATTCGCCCGCCGCCTCACCACGGCAGGCCTCGAGGTCCTCCACCACCGAGTAGTCGAATTCCACCCCGACCACCCCAATGCCATCCCCGAACACGACCTCTTCCTCGCCGCCCGCAAGCCTCCTGACCAGTAGTCGCGCTAGACCGCCTGCCGCCGTTGCGGCCGGCCCTGCCACCACGCCGCCCGGTTCGCATCGATCTCGTCGGCGTGTACGTACTCCCGGAACAGCTGGGTTGCGCGGTAACCGGCGCTGCCTGCGGCACGTTCCAACTCGGTGATGTCGTGCCAGCGGTGCGCGCGGTCGAGCACTTCCGCGGCGAGTAGCGCCAGGACGGGTAGCGGGCCTGCGGTGGCGGTGGCGATCAAGGCGTCCGCTCCGAGGGTGCCGGCCCATACTGCCCGAAGTTCGTCGGCGTCACAGCGTTGGACGAACTCAAGGACGGTGCGGGGTTTCGTATCTTCCGGACTATCCATCACCAGCCGTATCGCGAGCGCACGCTGCTGGTGCGCGAGATAGTCGCCGATCGTCAGCGCGGGTGGGATCGCATCAGCCACCGGATACGGATGGCGCACAGCCGCCCCCGGGAACGGACTGCCGATCGGGCCGCTGTAATCGAGCATCTTCTGCATCTCCGAGCCCGTCAGCGTGAACACCCACGCCGGCAGCCGCGCGCACACCTTCGTGGACGGCATCCGCAACGTCGCAGGCTCACCACCACTTCCCGAACTTGTGGGTTCGACAACGGGTACGGACGAGTCGTCACCAGATGCTGACGACCCGTCCGAACCCAAAATATCGGTGCCACGCCACAGCGCCTGCCGCAGCCGGGCTAATCGAGAAGCGTTGTCGGACATGTCCAGTACTCCCTCGAACCAGACCTCGGCACACACATGCCTCGGAATCTCCACGGTAGCGACGAAACCCCGCACCGCCCACCGCCCCGGCTCCGTCGACTCACGATCGATATGCGACACATCCCCATACCCGCTCCGTCCATCCAGCCACCAACACTCCTCCAGCTAAGTGCCCGCCGAAGTCCCGCTGGTGTTCTTGGGCCGGTATCGCAGCACTACAACGTCATCGAGCACGGTGGCGTCGAGAAACTCCAATCGACGCCGTGACCCGCCGGGGAAGTTCGCAAGATTGACGAAACGCGGTGCGTCCCGCTGGCCGATCAGTAGCGGCGCTACAGCGACACGCAGTTCATCCACCAGTCCTGCTTCGAGGAATGCTGTGTGAATGTGGGTGCCGCCCTCAACGATCAGCTGAGCGATTCCGCGCCCACCAAGATCGTCGAGCAGCGCACCCCAAAAATCCGGCTCGCCGACACTGATGACTTCAGCAACCGCACTGAGGCTGTCACCCAGCTTCTCGGCACCCTCAAAGCTGGTGTACACCAGCGGCTTACCGGCCTCGATATGGTGATGGAACATGCGAGCAGACGGGTCGATATCGCCGGAGCGGGTGACCGTCACCTTGAGTAGGTTCGCGGGCTTCCCCGCCGCAGTGCGTGCATCGCGACGTTCCTCGCTACGCAGCCACAAACGCGGATCATCCCGGCGCACGGTCTCGGCTCCGATGAGGATGGCGTCGGATTCGGCGCGCAACTGGTCGACACCGTCGAAATCACGCTCGTTCGACAGGTACAGACGCTCGGGAATGGTGTCGTCGATGTAGCCGTCGAGGCTGACGGCAACCGAGAGCACTACGTATGGTCGGGGCAACTCTCGGCCTCCCAGGCGGCGAAGGCGTCACAGAATTCCGCGACACCCGTTTGTGTGCTGGCGGGATCGATCATGCCCGACAGTCGTCCGACCGTGAGCAGGATGCGCGCCGACGTGGTAAGCAGGGCGGCGGCCCGCCGCCCGCCTGCGCCGGTCAATTCACCACCGGCTCAGTGTCTTCCACGTGTCGGTGCACCAGCATCGCGAGCTGTGCCAGCGCTTTAGCCGCCTCGAGCCCGAGAGCGCGGAGTTCGGAAACCGGCACGGTGTTCAGATCGCGAAACATCGCCAACAGGACATGCTCGGTACCAACTTGGTCGGATCCCGCCGCATGCGCGATTTCCAGCGCCGAGGCGAGCAATTTCACCAGGTTGGGCGCGCAGGCGATCGCCATCGTCGGAGTGGTCATTCGGCGTCTCCCGGGGTGACTGCTGACGCACGGCGATGGTACGTATTTTCAGGCGACACTGTGATCACCGCGGCCACTTCGATCACCGTGGCGGGTACTTGGTCCTCGTCGAGATGCTCGAGGCTCGGCACGAATACCGCGTCGACACCGGTTCGGGCTACTACGACGCGCAGGCGATGCATACGCTGTTCCGTCTGCGAGTTGAACACGACCGTTTTTCGCAGGTCATAGCCCAATTGCTTTGCCCGATGGCGGATTTGGTTCTCGTCCCACGCCTGACGGGACCCCGATATGTCGCTGCGGAGGTATCCAACTGCGGAAGGATTCTTGAGAATCATGACTACCCCCTGCTGATCGGGACGTACGCGCGCGGCACCTCGGCGACGAGACGATTCTGAATCTCGGCGACAGTCAACCGTTTCGGCCGTTCTTTGCGATCTGCGCCCGGCATTGTGAAGGCCACGGCGCTGAAGAGCACTAGCGCGACGGCGGTGATTTCGAGGATGATGTGCATGTCGGATGCCTCTCGTTCCCTGCACGCTTCTGGAGTGCACCCGGCACCAGGGATGTGGGATTCGTCCTGGCACCGGGGCTGATTTCAGGGTTCCAGTTGTTCGGGCGTGCGAACAGCGCAAAACTGTAGGCAAATAGGGGCATCGGACCCGCGTGGAGACAGCCGACGAACGAGCAATTCAAGGCATTTCGGCTTGCCAGTGGCTTGACGCAGGGTCAGCTGGCCGAGTTGGTGTGCGATCACGTCGAGGCTGCGACCGGCCACCGCCCGGCAGTTGACGACCAAGCGATCAGCCGGATCGAGTGCGGCGAGATTGCTTGGCCCAGGCGTGCGACACGTCAAGCTCTCGTGGCATTGTTGGGAACTGATTCGGAAGCCGCTCTCGGGCTCTACCCGAAGAGAACCAAGCGTGACTCGAACAAGGACGAAGCCACGAAACGCAGACACTTCCTCGCCCTCGCGGGCCTCGCTGCCCCATTATTGGGCAGTCGGACACCCCCGCATATCGGGACGATCGACGTCGAGCGGATGCGCCGAAAGTTCATCAAGCTCGAAGCGCTGGACAGCGAGCATGGCGGCGGTGACACGTTCCATCTGTATTTCACCGAATTGGCCCGCACCGAGCAGATTCTTCGCAGCAGTACACGGCGACTCCAGGTCTCAGACGGCCTTGTCGAGCTGGCCGCGCAGCAGGCTCAGCAGGCGGGCTGGGCGGCCTTCGATGCTGGTTTCAACGACGTTGCCGTGGGACTGTTCGAGTACAGCCACAGCGCCGCGAAGCAGGCCGGAAGCCTCGAGCTGGAAGCAAATGCGTTCGTCCATATTGCCTATGCGACAGGACAATCCGAGTCAATTCAGGCAGCTGATGCCGCGTGCGCCGCACTCGGAGTTAGTGCGCCGGGGAAGACGGTCGCGATGCTGCAATCGCGGCGCGCCTGGTCCTTCGCCATGGAGGGCGAGACCGACGCTGCTGCCCGCGCCCTCGACGATGCACACGCTGGCCTAGATGCCGGGGATGATGCACCGAGCTGGTGTTCATGGATGAACCACGCCGAGCTCGACATCATGGCGGGCCGCGTGTGGTCCGTGCTGCACCAGCCAGAGCGCGCAATTCCGCGACTCGAGCGCACGCTAGCGGACTACCCAGACGACTGGGCGAGGGACAAGGCGCTGTACCTCACCTGGTTGGCGGACGCTTACCTCGATGCAGGCGATCATGAGCAGGCCGTCGCCGCAGCTGAGCAAGCTTTCACGCTCGCCAGTGAAGTGTCTTCGGTGCGACCGCTCGCACGCGTCCGCGAGACCGCTCAGCGAGCATTCGCCGCAGGTGCGGTCGGCGCGGCGGATCTCGTACGCCGAGCCGCTGGCGCGCGAGCTCCTATTCCTTTGCAGCTGTGAATTTCTCGACCCACTCGACGTAATGCTCGATTGCCCATTCGATGGGCGACGCGACAACCTCCGCGCCACCCGACCATGGGTGCAACTCCACAATCCGATCAGCAAGTTGGTCCCGGACAGCGGCTGACGTTTTTAGGGTGACCCGCCATTCCTGACCCTCACCGAGCTCGTCATCATGCCAGTACACCGACATCGCAGGACCGGTCACCTCAGCGCCGGCGGCAAGCCGTTCGGCCACCACGGTTCGGGCGATCTTCTGTGCATCTTCCTCGGTCGGAGTTGTCGAGGTTACCGCCCACACCCTTACCTCTGTCATGTCGACAACCCTATTCGGACATCAGAATCCATGACAGACGTTCGGCTGGGTGTGCTGGGCAGAAAGCCGGCCAAGGTCTCGCCCAGCCCTCCGGTGTCTCGACGCAGTCGGCGGATCGCGTGACGGTTCCGTCGTCGGCGAATGACGGAGGAGTGCGGTGCGGGCAACGACTTTCGCGGATTACATAGTATGATGCGCATATTTCCATGTTCATACTATTGAGCTATGGGAATGGCAAGGAATCGCACATTTCGACACCGGGTGGCCTACGGGTTCGCAGTTCCCCTCGGCAAAATAGGCTTGCGGGCTTCGTGGCGGCACTCCCCTATGACGACAGGAGCCTCAGGGATGAAGCAGCATCTGATCGCGGCGCGGGAGTTGATTGTGCCGCCGCGGGGGCATGCGCATGGGCCGTTGCCGCCGCTGTTGCTGGGGTTGACGGTGGTTACCGGGGTGGTTGATGCGTTCAGTTATCTCGAACTCGGGCATGTGCTGGTGGCGAATATGACGGGAAATGTTGTGTTTCTGGGGTTTTCCGTCGGGAATGCGCCGGGGTTCGTGTGGTGGGCGCTGTTGCTGGCGGTGGTGGTTTTTCTGATCGGAGCGGTGAGTGGGGGGCGGCTGTATACGCACCTGGGTGCGCATCGCGGGCGGCATCTCTTCGGGGCGGTGACTACTCAGTTGGTGCTGATCACGGCGGCGTGGGTGATTGCGGTGCTTATTGACAACCCTTACCGGGGGTGGGGGCTGGCGATACTCATCGTGTTTCTCGCGGCGGGGCTGGGGCTGCAGAATGCGACGGCTCGGGCGCTGGCGGTTCCCGATCTGACGACTACGGTGCTGACGTTGACGCTCACCGGCATCGCGGCCGATAGTGCGGCGGCGGGGGGCAGTGGAAGCAAGTTGGGGCGCAGGGTGATTCCGGTGGCTGCCATGTTTCTCGGTGCGGCGATCGGGGCTGCGCTGGTTGTGCACGGTCACGGGGCGGCGGCGCTTGCGGTGGCGGTGATCGTGCTCGCGGGTATCACCGGGTTCGCCTACCGGGCGGCGAGATCGACCGAGGCTTGGACGAACAAGCCTTGACATGATCCGGTGGGCAGCCGAATCCGCGGCGAATCGGCTGCCCACCGGCGGAGGAATCAGGCCTTGCGGCCGATACCCGCCCAGTACCAGGCACTTTCGGCGTCAGCGACGGCGGTGGGCTTGCTGGTGAGCTCGGGGCGCCACGCGGCGACGGGGACCAGACCCGGATCGATCAGGGTGGTGCCGGTGAACAGCCCGCTGGTATCGGATTTGCTGCGCGGATAGAAGGTGATGCCGGAGCTTTCGGCGGCTGCCGCGACTCCGGCCATCGCCTCGGGCGCGAAATCCGCTGTGGGATGCGTTATTACGATGTAGCTGCCGGAAGGCACCGCGTCCAGGAGGGCGGCGATGATTTCCTGGGGATGGTCGCTGTCGCGGAAGTACATCATGATCGCGACGAGCATGATGGCGACCGGTTCGGACAGGTCGAGGGTCTCGGTGAGATCGGGATTGCCGAGGATCGAATCCGGCTCGTGCAGGTCGGCATGGATGAACCGGGTGCGACCCTGGGGCGTGCTGTCCATCAGCGCGCGGGCGTGGGCCAGCACGATCGGATCTTTGTCGACGTACACGACACGCGCGTTGGCATCCAGACTCTGGGCCACCTCGTGGGTGTTTCCAGCGGTCGGAATTCCGGTGCCGATATCGAGGAACTGCGTGATCCCGGCCTCGGCGACCAGGTAGCGGACCGCACGCGACAGGAAGGCCCGGTTGGCGCGCGCCATGGTCTTGATGGTGGGGACGTGCTCGGCGATCGTATCGCCCAGCGCCCGGTCCGCCGGATAGTTCTCCT
The DNA here is from genome assembly GCF_035958815.1 of Nocardia sp. NBC_01327. Classification (NCBI taxonomy): domain Bacteria; kingdom Bacillati; phylum Actinomycetota; class Actinomycetes; order Mycobacteriales; family Nocardiaceae; genus Nocardia; species Nocardia sp. NBC_01327. The sequence goes on from NZ_CP108383.1 coordinate 5,634,732, forward strand.
TACCGCCGAGCCAGTAGTCGTAGACGCGGGCCTCGTGCGGGATGGTGGTGTCGATCTCGGTCGGCAACTGGGTGCCGAAAGCGTTGTCGGTCATCGGATCTCTGTTCTGGTCGGGCGGGTGATGGCGAGCGAGTCGAGGGCTTCGGCGGTGCGCTGGGGCGAGGTGGCGCAGACGCACAATCGGTCCCAGAGCGCATTGAAGCGGTCCAGATCGACGGGTTTGTCGAGGAACTGGGGACCGGTGGGGTGCGGGAAGTGGACGATATCGCTCAACTCGGGGGCAGCGAACCGCAGCATGGTGAAGGCGGTGCCGCTGATGGCGGGGCCGCCGATGTGATCGGGCAGCACCTGCACGGTGATATTGGGATGTGTCGCCATCTCCGCCAAATGGCTCAGCTGCCCCTGCCACACCTCGTGCCCGCCGAGCGGGCGGCGCAGGGCCGCCTCCTCCACGACGAACCACGCCCTGGGCGGATCGGCGCGGGTGAGCAATCGCTGCCGCCGCACCAGCGCCTCGACCCGGCGCTGGATATCGGCCGCGGGCTCACGGTCGGCGATCGCGAAGACCGTATGCGCGTAGGAGGGCGTCCACAAGAGCTCGGGAACCAAACCCGGTGCATAACAACGGATGAGCGCGGACGCATCCTCCAGTGCCGAATAGGTGTCCGGCCGCGCGGTCGCCAGATCCGGACCGGCCTGCCAGCGCCCGACGGCATTGGCCCGCTCCGCCAGCTGCAGGAACTCGGCGCGGGTGCCCGCGTCGCGCACTCCGTAGGCGGTCAGCAGATCGGCAATATCCTTGGCGCGGAAGCTCACTCGCCCCGCCTCGAGTCGGCTGATCTTCGAGTGCGAGGCGCGGATCACCCGCCCGGCTCGGTCCCCGCTGATGCCGGCCGATTCGCGCAATCTGCGCAGGCGCACTCCGAGGACGCGGCGGAGCAGTGCCGGATCCTCGCTCGGTTCTTCGGCGATGCAACTACTCCCGACACTGGTCAAGTCCTCGATCATGGCCACTCCCGTCGGCATTACCCATGCGAACCAGAGTGTGCCACAACCTATTACAACTCACACATCGGCGTCCAGCACGTGCAAATGCACGTGCCAGGGGCTATGGTTGGGCGGGAGTCAGCAGGTATTCCCATTGGGGGCCGCGATGAAGAAGAGCGATACCACTCGAACATTCGGGTCCGATCCCTACCGGATCGGCATCACGGATGTTGTCACCAACTATGGGCTGGACGCGGTGCAGCGCAGGATCGAACAATTGCGCATCACCGGACTCCACTACGCCGCAACAGCGATCGAAAGCGAACTCGCGATCGCACGGGTCAGCGAATCGCCGGTGCTCCTGCGCCGGCAGTCGGCATAGCGCTCATCGGGTCGGCGGGAAAACAGAGCCGAGGCTACGGATTCGCCTGTTTTTCCGGATGACCGGCGCCGACGATGCGCAGCGCGAGGTCGACGTAGTAGTCCCCGAGCTCCTCGGGCGACCAGGCGCCGTCCTCGCGGTACCAGCGCGCGATATCGATGCCGAGCGACAGCACCGCGACCGCCGCGATATGCGGATTCGGATTGTCGAAGGACCCGTCGGCCACACCGTGTTCGATCAGGTCGCGGACCTGCGCATCGATGGTGTGGCGAATATCCTTGACCTCACGCTGATGCTCGGGACTGAGCGCGGCGAGCTCGTAATTGATGACGCGCGCGACGGTGTGCGCGCGAGCATGGTGGATCGCGAAATCCCGCACCAGCGCGACGAGTTGCTCGGTGGGATCGGCCGAGGAGGCGATGGCGGCCTGGATGCGCTCCAGGGTATCGAGGTGACCGGTGCGCGAAATCTGGTAGAGCAGTTCCTCTTTGGAGCGATGGTGCACATAGATCGCCGCGGTGCTCAATCCGGCGATCGAGGTGACGTCACGGGTGGTGGAGCCGTGGAATCCGCGGTCGGCGAAAGCGACCACGGCGGCATCGAGCAACCGTGTTCGAGTCTCGTCCGCGCGTGAGCGGTCCTGCGCTTCGGCCACCTGGACAGTCTCCCATTCATTCGGACCGTGGCATGCCAGGCACCCGTCGGCAGCCCTCGCGCACCCGGCCCGGTAGGAGGCCGGGTGCGTGTCATCTCTCAGACCGCGAGCACAAGCTTCCCGGTGTTCGCGCCGGTGAAGAGCATGTTCAAGGTCTCGCCGAAGCGCGCCACCCCACCTTCGACCACGTGTTCGCGGCTCTTGATCTTGCCCTCGGCCAGCCATTGCGCCAGCTGCGCACCGGCCTCCGCATAGCGATCGGCGTAGTCGAAGACCACGAATCCGGTCATGGAGGCCCGGAACACCAGCAGCGACATATACCGCGACGGTCCCGGCGGCGGCTTCTCCTCGTTGTAGGCCGAGATCGCACCGCACAGCACGATGCGGGCGCCGCGGCGCAGATTGGCCAGCGCGGCGTCGAGGATCTCACCGCCCACATTGTCGAAGTAGACGTCGATGCCGTCGGGGGCGGCCGCCCGCAGCTGCCGCAGCACGTCACCTGCGCGGTAGTCGATCGCCGCGTCGAATCCCAGCTCCTCGGTGAGCATCCGGCACTTCTCCGGACCGCCCGCGATACCGATCACGGTGGCGCCCTTGGCCTTCGCGATCTGCCCGGCCACACTGCCGACGGCGCCCGCGGCGGCCGAGACCAGCACGGTCTCCCCCGCGCGCAGCTTCCCGACCTCGAGCAGACCGAAATACGCTGTCATACCGGGCATTCCGAGCGTGCCCAGCCAGGTGGGCCCGGATGCGACGCTCAGATCGACCGGCTGCACGCCGCGGCCGTCGCTGAGGGCGTACTCGGTGACGCCGAAGATGCCGCTGACCGTGTCACCGACCGCGAAGTCCGGATGATTCGATTCGACGACCGTCGCGATATCCAGCGACCGCATCACCTCCCCGATGCCGACCGGCGGCACATAGGAGCGGACATCGTTGAGCCAGCCGCGCATGGCCGGATCCAGGGAGATGAAACCGACCTTGACCAGGATCTCGCCCGGTCCGGGCTCGGGCAGCTCGGTGGTCGTCACATTCCAGGTGTCGGCGGTGGTCAGACCGGTCGGCCGTGCGGCCAGGCGTACCTGCTGGGTCTTCGTCATGCGCCACTCCTTCTCGTACAGGTCGAATTCATCTGCGTGCCTCAGGCTTTCCGGCCCCAGGAGGGATCCCGGCGGCGCAGTTCCATATGCGCGATGGTCCGCTTGTGCACCTCGTCCGGACCGTCGGCCAGCCGCAGCGTCCGCGCGTGCGCGTACATGCTGGCCAGCGGGAAGTCGTCGGAGACACCGGCGCCACCGTGCACCTGGATGGCCCGGTCGATCACCTTCAGCGCCATCTGCGGCGCCGCCACCTTGATGGCGGCGATCTCGGTGCGCGCGTTCTTGTTTCCGACGGTGTCCATCAGATACGCGGCCTTGAGGGTCAGCAGCCGGACCATTTCGATCTCGATGCGGGACTCCGCGATCCAGTCCTGGATATTGGCCCGGTCGGCCACCGGCGCGCCGAAGGTGCTGCGCGACTGGGCCCGATCGATCATCAGGTCCAGCGCCCGCTCGGCCATGCCGACGATCCGCATGCAGTGATGGATGCGGCCGGGCCCCAGCCGCGCCTGGCTGATCATGAATCCGTCGCCCTCGGCGGCCAGCAGCGCGGTGCTCGGCACCCGGACATTCTCGAATACCACCTCCGCGTGGCCTTCTCGGTCCTGATAGCCGAATACCGGCAGCCCGCGCACGACGGTCACACCGGGCGTATCGAGCGGGACCACCATCATGCTCTGCTGCCGATGCTTCGGTGCGTCGAGGTCGGTCTTACCCATCACGATGAGCACCTTGCAGTTCTTGTGCAGCGCATTGGACGTCCACCATTTGCGGCCGTTCAGTACGTAGTCGTCCCCGTCGCGATCCATGCGCAGCTGGATATTGGTGGCGTCGGAACTCGCGACCGCGGGTTCGGTCATGGCGAAGGCGGAGCGGATCTCACCCGCGAGCAGCGGCGCGAGCCACTCCCGCTTGTGCTCCTCGGTGCCGAAGAGCGTCAGCACCTCCATATTCCCGGTGTCGGGGGCACTGCAGTTGGTGACCTCCGGCGCCAGATGCGCACTGCGGCCCATGATTTCGGCCAGCGGCGCGTATTCGGAATTGGTCAGCCCCGGACCCCACTCCGGATGCGGATGGAACAGATTCCACAGCCCGCGCTTGCGGGCCTCGGTCTTGAGCTCCTCCACGATCGGCGGCTGGAAGTGCGGATCGCCGGACTCGACCATCTGCGCTTCGTAAATCGATTCCGCGGGGTAGACGAGCTCGTCCATGAAGGCGAGCAGATCGTCCCGGTAGCGGAGGGCCTTGTCCGAGGGCTCGAACATCTCTACTCCTGATCGTCGTCTGTGTGAGGTCACTTGCGGCCGAGCGGCAGATCGATCAGCCCGGCCAGCACCGACCGGTGGTAGGCGGGACTGCCCAGCCCGATCTGATCGGCCTTGGCCCGCTTGAGGTACAGGTGCACCGGATACTCCCAGGTCATGCCGATGCCACCGTGCAGCTGCACGGCCTCCTCGGCGGCATGCACCGCGATATCGCCGCAGTACGCGGCAGCGACGGCGGTAGCGACCGCGGCATCCGGATCACCGGCTGCGATCGCACCCGCCGCGTATCGAGCTGTCGCACGGGCGGATTCGAGCTCGACATACAGATCGGCGAGCCGATGCTTGAGCGCCTGGAACCCGCCGACCACCCGCCCGAACTGCCGCCGCACCTTCAGATACGCCACGGTCGTGTCCAGGCACCAGGCCGCGATTCCGGCCTGCTCCGAGGCCAGCAGCGCCGCGCCGATCGCCAAACCCACACGCAGCGCGGGCAATCCGGCTCCGGCCTCCACGACCACCCGGCCGGGGGCGGAATCGACGGTGATATCGGCGAGGGGCCTCGTCATATCGAGGGAGACCACCGGCTCGGCCGTGACGGCGGCGGTCGCGAGCGCATGCACCTCGGTGCCCGCCGGCGTCTGCACCGCCGCGAGCAGCACATCTGACTCCAGCGCCCCCGCCACACTGGTGACCCGGCCGGACAATCGGCCGTCGGCATCCTTTGTCAGAGTGGGGATCTGCTCGACCGTCGCGGCCGAGAACGGTGCGAGCAGGGCCGCGGTGCATTCGCCGGTGGCAAGTTGACCGATGAGTTCGGAGTCGCCCGCCAGCAGTACCGTCGCGGCGATCACGCTGCTGGTCAGGAACGGCACCGGAGCGGCGTAGCGCCCCAGTTCCTCCAGCACCACCGCGGCCTCACGGGCGGAACCGCCTGCGCCACCCCGGTTTTCGGGGATCAGCAACCCGGCCAGTCCCAGCTCGGTGGTGATCGGTTTCCACAGTGCGCGCGTCAGTGACCGGTCCCCCGCGTACGCCGTCAGCACCGCCGCGGGATCGCACCGCTCAGTCAGCAGGCTCCGCACCGCCGCGCGCAGCGCCGTCTCGACATCGGTGTCGAGCAGCAGGATGTCCTCGCTCATCGGATGAGGTCCTTCCAGGCGATGTCCTTGTCCCCGCGGGCTTCCGACGGCAGGCCCAGCACCCGCTCGGCGACGATATTGCGCATGATCTCCGAGGTGCCGCCCTCGATCGAATTGCCTTTCGCACGCAGATAGCGATAACCCGCTTCGCGCCCGGCGAAATCGACGCGGTCGGGGCGCACCATGGTCCAGTCGTCGTAGCGCAACCCCTCCTCACCGAGCAGTTCGACTTCGAATCCACTGAGCTGCTGATTGATTCGCGCGAACGAGAGCTTCAGCGCCGAGGTCTCCGGCCCCGGCTGCCCGCCCGCGACCCGCTGCCGCAGCCGGGTGCCCGCCAGCCGCGCGGCCTCGGCATCCACCCACAGTCGCAGCAGCCGGTCGTGCAGTTCCGGGGTGTGCTTATCGGCATTGTTGCGCCAGGTCCGCGTCACCGCGCCCAGCAGCCCGCTCTCGCGGGGCACCGGACGCCCGCCGATGGATACCCGCTCATTGTTGAGGGTCGTATTGGCCACCCGCCAGCCCTCGCCCTCCTGGCCGAGGCGGTTCGCATCCGGAATGCGCACATCGGTGAGGAAGACCTCGTTGAATTCGGCCTCACCGGTGATCTGGCGCAGCGGCCGCACATCCACGCCCGGATCGGTCATATCGCAGACGAAGTAGGACAGTCCGGCATGTTTCGAGCGGTTCGGATCGGTGCGGGCCACCAGAATCGCCCGCTGCGCCTTGTGCGCGACCGAGGTCCAGACCTTCTGCCCGTTGACGATCCAATCATCACCGTCGCGCACCGCGCGGGTGCTCACCGCGGCCAGATCGGATCCGGCGCCCGGTTCGCTGAACAGCTGGCACCAGATCTCCTCCCCCGCCCACAGCGGCCGCAGATAGCGCAGCCGCTGTTCGGGTGTGCCGTAGGCGAGGATGGTCGGCGCGGCCATGCCGAGGCCGATGCCATTGAGTTCGGGATTGTTGCCCGGCGCTCCGGCCTGCTCGAACAGGGCGTCGACAAACGGTTGCAGTTCCCGGTCGACGCCCAGCCCGCCCACGCCCTGCGGGTAGTACACCCAGGCCAGGCCCGCATCGAAGCGGGCGCGGTGGAACGTCACCGGATCGGTGGCAGCCGGGTCGTGCTCGGCGAGCAGGGCGGCCACGCGCCCGCGCAGATCCTCCCGTACGGCTTCGGGATTCGTCATCTGTCCTTCTCCTGGAAAGCGGCGATTCCGGCGCGCAGCAGCGGATCCACCATGTCTCCCACCCCGTCGAAACCGGAACCCACGGTCTGGCCGTGGATATAGCGGTAATAGATGCCCTCGGCGATCACCGCGAGCTTGAACGACGCCAGCGCGACATAGAACCCGACATGCGTCAGATCGCGACCGGCGAGCCGGGCATACCGGTCGAGCATCTCGGATTCGGTCAGGAAGCCCGGCGCCGCGGCCACATCGGTCACGCCCGGTACCCGGCGCTGCCCCATCCGCTGATAGACGAGCAGCAGACCGATATCGGTGAGCGGGTCACCGAGGGTGGCCATCTCCCAATCGAGCACGGCGGCAACCTGATCCGCGTCGTCCACCAGAACATTGTCGAGGCGGTAGTCACCGTGCACGATCCGCGCCGCCGATTCCGGCGGTTGCTGTTCGGCGAGCAGGCGGTGCAATTCGACGGCGGCGGGCAGGTCCCGGGTGTACGAGGCGTCGAGCTGCTTCTTCCAGCGCCGCACCTGGCGTTCGAGGAAGCCCTCCGGCCGTCCGAAGTCCCCCAGCCCGACGGCCGCCGGATCCACGGTGTGCAGGGCGGCGAGCGTATCGATCAGACCGGCCGACACCGTGGCCGTCCGCACCGGGCCCAGCACCTCGAGTTCAGCGGCGGTGCGGTACGGCGTCCCGACCACCAGTTCCATCAAATAGAAAGGCGCACCGAGGATTTCCGTGTCTTCGCACAGCGCGTAGGTCTCGGGCACCGGAACATCGGTGCCCGCGAGAGCGCTGATCACGCGGTGTTCCCGGGACATATCGTGCGCGGTCGCCAGCACATGACCCAGCGGCGGCCGACGCAGCACGAACGGCGTTGTGCCGTCGGTGATCTCATACGTGAGATTGGATTTTCCACCGGCGATCAGGCGGCCTTGCAGCGGCCCCTTCGCCAGATCGGGCCGATGAACGGCCAGCCAGTCGGCGAGCCGGTCCAGATCGAGGCCCGGCAGCTCTCCCGGGCCCTCGAATGCATTCATCGCCTTCGGTCCTTCCGTATTCAGTTCTTCGGGCCGCCGGCCACATAGATCACCTGGCCGGAGACGAACCCGGCGCCCTCGCTGACGAGGAACGAAATGGTGTGCGCGATATCCTCGGGCTGCCCGGCGCGCGCGACCGGAATCGTCGACACCACAGCCTTTGTGAAGTCCTCGAACGGAACGCCCATGCGCGCGGCGGTGGCCGCGGTCATCTCGGTCTGGATGAATCCAGGAGCGACGGAGTTCGCGGTGACGCCGAACTTGCCCAGCTCGAGCGCCAGCGTCTTGGTGAAACCCTGCAGACCGGCCTTGGCCGCGGAGTAGTTGACCTGGCCGCGATTACCGAGCGCGGAGGTGCTGGAGAGGCTGACGATGCGGCCCCACTTCTGCTCGATCATGTGCCGCTGCACCGCCCGCGACATCAGGAACGAGCCCCGCAGGTGCACGTTCATGACGGTGTCCCAGTCGTCGACGGACATCTTGAACAGCAGATTGTCGCGCAGCACGCCCGCATTGTTGACCAGAACGGTCGGCGCACCCAGTTCGGCGGCGACCCGATCCACGGCCTGGTCGACGGCGGTCTCGTCGGACACATCCGCACCGACGGCGAGTGCCCGCCCGCCGGCCTTCTCGATCTCCTCGACGACTGCGCCGCAAGACTTTTCGTCCAGATCGAGCACGGCGACGGCCATCCCGTCGGCGGACAGCCGGCGGGCGACGGCCGCGCCGATGCCGCGCGCCGCGCCCGTGATGATCGCGATTCGCTGGGGCTGATTGCTCATAGGTGTCTTCTCCTCGGAAGAGTGGTCAGGGGCCGATGTCGGTGTGGTGTCAGACGCCGCCGGTGAGCGTGACGCCACCGTCGACGACCACCAGCTGCCCGGTCATCCAGCTCGCATCCTCGGAGAGCAGGAAGGCCACCACGCCGCCGATGTCCTCCGGTACGCCCAGCCGCTTGAGCGGATAGTTCGCGGCCACCTCGTCCTCGTGCCCTTCATAGAGCGCGGAGGCGAATTTGGTCTTCACCACCGCGGGAGCGACGGCATTGACCCGAATATTCGGCCCGAGTTCGACCGCGAGCTCCTGGGTGATGTGGATCAGCATCGCCTTGCTGGAACCGTAGAACCCGATGCCGGGAGCCGGTTTGGTGCCCGCCACGGACGAGATGTTCACGACCGCACCGCCGTGCTCGTTCATCCAGGCCTTGTAGATCTGCTGCACCCAGGACAGCGCGGCCAGGCAGTTCACCTCGACGATCTTGCGGGCGGCGGCAAGATCCAGCTCGACCATCGGGCCGAAGACCGGATTGATGCCGGTGTTGTTGACCAGCAGATCGGCACTGCCGAAGGTGGTGATCGCGCGCTCGATGGTCTCCGCCTGATGTGCGGCGTCATCGGCGCGACCGGCGACGGCCAGCGCGTGGGTGGGACCGCCGAGGATCTCGACCGCTTCGTCGAGCGCCTCCTTCTTGCGCGCGGTGATCACGACCTTCGCGCCCTCGTCCACCAGGCGCTGGGCGATGCCGAGCCCGATGCCGCGGCTGGCGCCGGTGACGATCGCCGTCTTTCCTTCGAATCTGTTCACAGAGTGGTCCTTTCGGAGTTCGGGCGATCCGGGCCGGCCCGCTCGGAGCAACTTACTAAGCGCTTGGTAACCCATGGCCACCATGCGGGACGCAGGCCGCGCAGGTCAAGGGAACAGGTTTCCGACTCTACTGTGACTCGCAACACACTATCGTGGAAGCGACGTCCCCACCAGGCATGACAACCGCAATACCGAATCCGGATTCAGATTGTCAGGACTCGGCGACACCGCTCAGCAGCTGCTCCTGATAGCGCCGCATGCCGGACAGCCAGCGGTCGTAATCGGAGCCCTTGCGCCGGTACATATCGAGGACCTCCGGATGCGGCAGGATGAGGAACCGCTCATCGTCGACGGCCGCCATGACCACCTCGGCCACCTCCTCCGGGGTCAGCACCGCGCCCGCCGAGGTCACCGCCCGGGTCGCCGCCTCGCCGATCGCGTCCCCGGAGTTCTCGCCCGCGCGCAGCAGCTTCGTCTCGACGCCCATGGGGCACAGGCAGCTGACCCGGATCCCGCGGTCGCCGTAGGTCACCGACAGCCACTCCGCGAAGCCGACGGCCGCGTGCTTGGTGACCGAGTATGCGGCCGAACCGATCTGGGTGAGCAGACCCGCGGCAGAGGCGGTGCCGATGAAGTAGCCCTCGCCGCGCTCCAGCCAGCCCGGAACGAGCAGGCGGGCGGCGCGCACATGCGCCTGGAGGTTGACGTCGATGGTGGTCAGCCAGTCCTTGTCCGCGCCGAGGCCGACGGGTCCGGCGACACCCGCATTCGCGAAGTACAGATCGACCGGGCCGAACTCCGCTTCCGCTCGGGCGATGAGCGCCTCGATCTGCGCGATGTCGGATACGTCGGCGCCCATGGCGACCGCCGCGCCGGGATGGTTTTCGCCGATCGATGCGACAACACCCGCGGCGGCATCGGCATCCAGGTCGGCGACCACAACCTTGGCTCCCTCGCGCACCAGCCGCGCGGCGAGCGCACCGCCGATTCCGCCGCCGCCACCGGTGACGACCGCAATCTTTCCCGCGACCTGCACAGGATCTCCTTCCGAGTCAGAGACTCGAGTCCAATGGATTCGAGTGGATAATCTCGCCTGTCTACTCGCCTCCGGGGCCGCATTTCAAGGCCCGAATGCCCGCTCTGCACTCGTCGCGATGCTTAACTCGGTGCAGCACATGCCATTTCGGCCCATAGTTGAACTCAACGTCACTTTTGCATACCGTGTGTTTCAGCCGGGACCGGCAGGGCAGCATGTCAGGTGGAGGACGAGATGACCGCACGAGATCTGCTCGAAGACTGGCAACGGCTGGGCAGTCGTCAGGTAGCCGCCAATGGCATCGAACTGCGTGTCGTCGAGCATGGCGACGGCCCCGCGGTGGTGTTCTGCCACGGCTTTCCCGAACTCGGATTCTCCTGGCGGCACCAGGTTTTCGCGCTGGCCGACGCGGGTTTCCGCACTCTCACCCCGGATATGCGCGGCTACGGCGGCAGCTCGCGGCCCGATCGGGTCGAGGACTACGACATCCTCACGGTGTGCGCGGATCTCATCGGGCTGCTGGACGCCTACGGTCTCGAGGACGCGATCTTCGTCGGGCACGACTGGGGCGCATCGGTGGTCTGGCAGCTGGCCCGCGCCTATCCGGATCGCGTGCGCGCGGTCGCCGGTCTGAGCGTTCCGGCCACCCCGCGGTCCTCCGCGCCGCCGGTGCCCATCCTGCGTTCGCGGCTCGGCGACGACTTCTACATGTGCTGGTTCCAGGAGCCCGGGGTCGCCGATCCGGTACTGGCGGCGGATGTCCGCCGCACGCTGCTGCAGGACGAGGTGCTCAGCGCCGATACATTCCTCGACACCGAGGCGGCCGAGCCTCCGATCCCGGAATGGCTCTCCCCCGCCGAATTCGACTACTACGTAGCGACTTTCACCGCGACCGGGTTCACCGGCGGGCTCAATTACTATCGCAATCTCGATCGCAGCTGGGAGCGGACCGCCCACCTGGCCGATAAGATCACGCAACCGTCGCTGTTCATCGCCGGTTCCGCCGATCCCGTCATCCGCTTCACGCCGCTGGCGAAAATGCCTGCGGTGCTGGCGGATCTGCGTGGTTCCGTCATTCTCGACGGCGCGGGGCATTGGATTCAGCAGCAGCGACCGGCCGAAGTCAATGCCGCCCTCATCGACTTCGCGCGCGAGATCGGCTGATCAGCGCAGCATCGGCCGATCAGACCGCCGGAGCGGTGCGCAATTCCAGTACACCGTAATCCGGGGTGATCCCGCAGGCCTGTGTCACGGCGATGCGCTGGTCGAGCATGTCGGCGATGTCCTCCGGGAACGGCGCCGGACGCCGCGATTCCAGATCGATGTTCACCGCCAGGAATTCGAAGGAGTTCGCGACCTCGCTCGTTGTCAGATTGAGCAGGTACGACACTCCGCGCAAAGCCTTGGCCGTGCGGCCGATATGGCCGACGTGCACCGAAACCTCGTGCCCGACAAGCACTTCGCGCAGATACTTGACGTGCTGCTCCTTCGCGAACGACCCGAACCTGCCCGCGTGCGCACGATATCCGAGGTCGCGGTGCGTCTGCCACAGACCTTCACCGTGCAGCCCGTAGTAGTGCATCACGTTCATATGCCCGTTGCCGTCCTCGAATTCCGGCGGAATGACCCGGCCGAATCCACGGGGCAGTGCGAGCACCTGGGCGAAGGACGGCAGCAACGCGACCATGAACAACCTCTCCTCGCCGGTGGCCTCGTCGCCACCGGTCAGCCGAGCTCCATTCCGGGGCCGGCTTCCGAGACCGAGGATAACTCGGGTTTCAGTTGCAGCCCATTGATCCACAGCTGGGTCAGGGTCGTCACCAGCTTCTCGAACGAGATGCGCTGGTTCTGCACGAAAACGGTATAGGCCATCCGGCTCACCATCGCCGACAGCGCGTGCGCGGTGATCATGGGGTCGAGATCGGCGGCGGCCTGCCCGGATTCCTGGAGAGAACGGATCAGGCGCGCATTGCGCTGCACGAATGCCCGGCCGCGCTCGACCCGCATGCGCCGGAAGTTCTCATCGACATGCGCGACCTGCTCGAACAGCGCCATCAGACGCGCATTGCGCTTGTAGGACAGGAGGTAATCGCGATTCGCGGCCTCGATCAGCGCCCGCACATCGGTGATCCCACTGCGCGCCTGCACATGCGGATGCAGCATCTCCTCCTGCACCTGCTCGACCAGTGCGGCGAAGATCTCTTCCTTATTGTCGAAATAGGTATAGAACGACCCCGACGCCATGCCCGCCGTCTTCGAGATGTCCACAATGCGCGCGTCCAGGTATCCGTCGCGTTCGAAGACCGCGCGCGCCGCCGCGATCAGCGCGATGCGTGTCCGTTCGCCGCGCTGGGTCCGCGGCGCCATACGGCCCGGTTCGTTCTCAGCCGCAATGGATTCGGACACCTGCGCTACTCACTGCCTGTCGATCGGCGGACACTCCGGTGGGCAACCGTATCACCGCCGCGGAAGGGCTCCGGTACTGGTGAGAATCGTTTCCGCGACGAGGGCCGGATTGTCGATCATCGGCACGTGCGCGACGCCGGGCAGAATCTCGAAGCGGGCCTGCGGAATTCGTTCGCGGGCGATCCGGCCGTTGACGTCCACCGGGAGGATCGCGTCCAGGGCCGACCACGCGAGCGTTATCGGGCACGGCAGCGGGTCCAGCGGCGCGATCTCCTCATGGTTGCCGAGGAGGTCATCGGCGACCGTGCAACCGAGGAGGTCGCGTGCGGCCTCGAGGGCCTGCGCCGGTGACAGTCGCTCGCCTCGGACGGCGATATCGCGCAGCGCCAGCCGCCGGACGATCGGCGAGCGCATGGCGAGCGGTTGCAGTGCGGGTGTCAGCCGGGTGAGAGCGATCATGCGGCGCAGCTTCTTCACACCGGAGGTCTGGCCGGCCGCGCCCGCATCCCAGAAACCCGCTGGTGAAAGCGCACAAACACTGTCAGCGCGGCCACGCCGCGCGAGTTCGACAGCCATCCAGCCGCCGAGTGAGTTCCCGGCCAGGTGGACCCGTTCCAGGCCGAGGTCGTCGAGTACCCGTTCCGCGTCATCGACCAGGTCGCCGACCGTGGCCGGGCGCCGGACCGCCGGCGGGCCACCGCGATGCCCGAGCGCCGTCAGCGCGACCACGCTGTGATGAGCGGCGAGTAGCGGGGTGACGTCCTGCCATGCCCGCGCGGACATGGTGATGCCGTGCAGCAGGACGAGCGGCGGCCTATCGGGATTCACACGGTGAGCTTCGCATGCCTCTCGAGCGATGGAAAGCCTGTGCGCACACCACTTCCCGGCGCTCGATCAGGGGCGGCCCGACGTGATACGGCCTACCGGAAGGGCGTGATTTCCGAAAGTCGGCCGTCATGCACCTTGTTCACCCATTCCGGGTCGGCCAGCAGTGCCCGGCCGAGCGCGACGATATCGAACTCGCCGCGCTCGAATTGCTCCTGCAGCACCTGAAAGCGCTGAGCCTGGGTCTCGTCGATTCGATCACCGTGGAAAACGCTGTCCACTCCGACGGAACCCACGGTGATCACCGGCAGTCCGGTGATCTTCTTGGTCCAGCCCGCCAGGCTCATATCGTCTGCGTGCTCGGTGAACTCGGGCTGCCAGTGCCGCCGCAGCGACGTGTGGAAGATATCCACGCCGGCTTCCACCAGCGGCGTCAGCAGCTCTTCGAGCTCTGCGGGAGTCTCAGCGACCCGGGCCGTGTAATCGGCGCCCTTCCACTGCGAATAGCGGTAGATGATCGTGAAATCAGGACCGACGGCCTCGCGGACGGCCGCTACCACGCGAGCGGGGAAACCGGCGCGCCGCCGCAGCGTTCCACCGTATTCATCCTGCCGGTGATTGGTTGCGGCCCAGAAGAATTCATCGAGCAGATACCCGTGCGCACCGTGCAGTTCGAGTCCGTCGAATCCGATTTGCTTCGCCAGCGACGCCGACTCCACATACGACTCGACCAGCGTGTCCAGATCACGGGGGGTCAGGGACTGCCCCACCTGCTGACCGTTGTGGTTCACGCCGGACGGGCTCACAGAGGCAACCTCCGGCTCGAATTTCGGGCTGTCACCCCGTGTCACACCGGTATGCCAGAGCTGCGGCACAATCGCGGCGCCTTCGGCGTGCACCGCCTCCACCACCGCCCGCCAACCGGCGGCACTGTCATCGTCGTAGAACCGCGGCACCGCCGCCTCCGGCCCGGCCGCCGGGCCGCGCACATAGGTGCCCTCGGTAATGAGCAGCCCCGCACCACCGGCCGCATGAGCGCGGTAGTACTCGATGTTCTCCGCATTCGGAACACCGCCCGGCGACTGCATTCTTGTCATCGGGGCCATCGCGAATCTGTTCCGCAACCGCAACGATCCCGCCCGGAACTCGGTGAAGAACTCATCGAGTTGGATAGAAGGGTCCTCGACCGCTCCTTGTGACATGAGGCACATTTCCTTCCGGTTCGACCACTGCACTTCGAATTCCGGGGAGAACATCGCGGACGTCTCAGTCATTCCCTCGCCCGAGTCGAACCGGCCCGAGCGGTCAGAAATCGGCATCGGGGCGGCCATTTCACCGTGACGTGAGTTTCCCGCCCCGATACGGCGGAAGGTTAACGGGCTGAGCGCATCTCAGGACCGGAGTGGCAGGTGGAAGGTAGCCTCGGACACGAACGATCAGGCGAAAGGGCGAACGGTGTCCGGTGAGAATTTGTTCAGCGTCTTCGGTCGAATGACGGCGCTACCTGGCCAGCGGGACGAGTTGATTGCCCTGCTACTGAAGGGGTTACGTGCCAGCGAAGATGGCGGGCTGCTCAGCTACAGCATCAATACGGCATTTGACGATCCGGACACTATTTGGCTGACTCAGCTGTGGGCCGACAAGGACGCACATGATGCGACCACACGATCCGAGGCGGTCGTTGCGGCCAGTGGTCAGGTGGCCCCGCTGCTGGCACAGCGACCCGAAGGGTTCTACGGGCATGCCGTCCATGTTCATGGCGGAATCTCCGACTAACTGGAACACGTTCTAGGTACGGTCGTCGGATGAGCAAGACCGAGTCGATGGTGCGTGTCGGGATCGCCTATGTCCTCGCCTTCGGGGCGGGGGGTGCGTGGCTGGCCTGGGGACCGCGGACCGGTCAGCTCTGGCTGGACGGATTGATCGCCGATCTGATCGCCACGGCTGTGGTCTTCGCGGCCAGCCGGGTGCACAAGAACTCCAGCTTATACGACGCCTACTGGAGCGTGCTGCCGCCTCTGCTGATGGTGGCCTGGTGGGTGCGGATCGGGGACGGCGGCGACCGGACGCGGGCCTGGCTGGTGCTGGGTGTGATGGTCTTCTGGGCGGTTCGGCTGACCGGCAATTGGCTGTACGCGTTTCCTGGTCTGCACCATGAGGATTGGCGCTATCCGATGCTGCGCGCCAGGGCGGGCAGAGCCGAGGCGGTCGCCGACCTGATGGGTATTCACGTCTTCCCTACGCTGCAGGTCTTCGCCGGGATGCTGCCGGTGTATGTGGTGCTGACCAATAGCGACCGCGGGATCGGCTGGCTGGACATCGTCGCGTGTGTGGTCGGTGTCGGCGCGGTGATCCTGGAATTCCTCGCCGATCTGCAGATGTACCGCTTCGCCGCACAGCGCCGCCCCGGCCAGGCAATGGATCGGGGACTGTGGAGTTGGTCGCGGCACCCGAACTACTTCGGCGAGTTCACCTTCTGGCTCGCGCTCGGCCTCTTCGGCCTGGCCGCCGCACCGCAGGACTGGTGGTGGGTCTTCCTCGGCGCGATCGGCATGTGCGCGATGTTCCAGGGGGCGAGCATCCCGATGATGGAGCAGCGCAGTCTCGAACGCCGGCCGGACTACCAGGATGTGATCGACCGGGTACCGCGCTTCGTTCCGCGTCCCCCGCGCAAGCAGCGGGAGTTCGTGGCGTGAGCAGCCCTCGCATTGTGGTCGCGGGTCTCGGCGACACCGGTCTGCTGACCGCCATACACCTCTCGAAATATGGCCGCGTGGTTGGTATTTCGAGCAAACCGGGACTGGTCAGCGGTCAGGAGCTCGGTATGCGCCTGTCCCGCCCGGGCGAGTGGGCCCGCGATTACTGGGTGCCCTTCGATCGCTATCAGCGGCTCGACCCGGTGCGCACCGTGCACGGCACGTTGACACGGTTGGACCTCGCGGCACAGCAGGTCCATCTCACCGGCCCCGACGGCGCCGGCGCTATCGAGCCGTACGACGTGCTCGTGATCGCTACCGGCGTGACGAACGGCTTCTGGCGGCGGCCGGATCTGCAGACCAGCGACCAGGTCGCCGCCGCCATCACCGCGGATCACGAACGTCTCGCAGCCGCCGACTCGGTCATTGTGCTCGGCGGCGGGGCCGCTGCGGTGAGCGGCGCACTCAATGTGGCAACCACCTGGCCGGAGAAGCGGGTGGACCTGTATTTCCCTGGTGAGCGCGCGCTTTCGCACCACCACGGCAGGGTGTGGAGCACGCTGAGCAAGCGGCTCGAACGGTTGGGTGTCGGGTTGCACCCACACCATCGCGCGGTGGTGCCGGACGGATTCGGCTGCGACGAGATCACCAGCGGAACCGTCGAATGGAGCACCGGGCAATCGGCGAGCAGTGCCGCTGCCGTGCTCTGGACGGTCGGCCGGGTCACTCCGAATACGACATGGCTGCCGGACGAGCTGCTCGACGAAAACGGTTTCGTCGTGGTGGACGAGTACCTCCGGGTCCCCGGTGCGCCCGGTCTGTACGCGATCGGAGACGTCGCGGCGACCGACCCGCTGCGCACATCGGCCCGAAGCCGCGCCGACGGCCTACTGGCACACAATATTCGGGCCGATCTGGCGGGCGGAACACCGAAGCCGTTCGAACCGGCAGCCCGGCGCTGGGGTTCGGTGGTGGGCACCCAGCGCAATAGCCTGGAGGTGTTCAGCCCGGGCGGTCAGGGCTTCCGAATCCCGGCGTGGTCGCTGCTGCAACCGCTCATCGTGCGGCGCGGCATCTACGGCGGGGTCAGAAGGCCGGTCAACTGAGCGGGTCCGGCCCGGTGGCCTTCAGGCGACGCAGACCCCAGCTCAGTAATGGGTTGTCCCACAAACTCGGTGGGGTGCGCTCGGGATCCATCAGTTCGTTCTCCGCCAGCGGACTGTCCTCGTCCTCGACCGTCTCCGGCTCGAACCGCACCAGGGTCCGGCCGCTACCGCGCAGGGCCTCGACGGTCCCGCGCAGCGATGACGTCTCGGCGAGGGTGGCCTCGAACTTCGCGGGTTCGGCGCCGAGATGTTCGCAGATCAGCTGCCGCCGGATACCGAGAATGGTGTCGCGCAACAGCTCACCGTCGGCGGTGTCGGGGGTGACCTCGACGACCAGATCGCATTCGGAGTCGAATCCCATCGAACGGTTATTGAGGTTCGACGAGCCGACCCGCAGCAGCCGATCGTCCATCACCAGCACCTTCGCGTGCACATAGATCGGCGCACCGGCCTCGGTGACGGGATAGTAGACGCCGAGCCGGTTTTGGGTGTCGGCCTGCCACAGCAGATGCAGTAGGCGCCGGCGGGCCCCGTCCATCGCCTGCTGTTCGAGCCAGCCGTCGGCGTGCCGGGGCAGTACCAGCACGATCTCCGGACCGTTCGGCTCGCGCAGCCGCGCGGCGATCGCCTCGGCGAGGTGGCGGGAGGCCAGATACTGGCTCTCGATGTACAGCGACCGCTCGGCGCCCGCGATCGCCGCGAGATACAGCGCCTCGATCTCCCGGACTTCGGTGCGGTCCGCGAGCGCGGGCAGGGTCCGCGCGATGCCGACATCGACGGAACACATTGTCGGCTCGAGGCCCTCCGGCCACGGGATGTCCCCGGCGATCTCGTCGACCGCCTGGAGTTCCTGTCCCGTGGCGGCTTTCCATCTGGCCCGGGCCAATTCGCCGATCGCCTTCGCCGCGTCACCGTCGACGGCGGTGGTCGCATCGTGCCACGGTCCGTACCGATTGCCGTTCGGCTCGGTCCGGTAGTGATTGTCGTCCCGGTGGTCGCCGGTGTCCCAGCGGTCGACGGTCATATCGATGCCGCCACAGAACGCCAGCGCGTCGTCGATCACCACGATCTTCTGATGATGTGCCGAACCGATCGGATGCGCGGCGTCCATTTCGAAGTGCAACCGCCGATCGGTCATCCAATTGGCGACGAAGATCGGCGTCATCCCGCGGCCGATCGCCGCGAACGCGCCGATATTCCATTTCAGCAGGTAGATCTCGAGATCCGGGCGCTGCTTCGGCAGCCAGGACAGGAACTTGCCCAGCCGATCCGGTCCCTCGAGGGTTTTGTGCTGCGGTTCGAACTTGATCCGGGTGTCGAAATCCCAGCCGATCAGCACAATGCGCTTGCGTGCCTGCAGCATCGCGGATTTGGCGTGCCGGAAATAGTCGGCCGCATCGACAATGCACGCCAGGCGATCGGCCTGCGCGATCTGCCAGCAGGTCTCGCCGGGGGTGAGGATTCGGTGCTCGTCGCTCATACGCAGTCTGTCCCCTCGTCCGGCCGCACACCTGTCCCCGCAGGTGAACAATTCACAGTACTGCGGTCGCGGATCTCAGTTCCATTGGGCAGGTACGGTTTCCAGCGAAATGCGGCGGCCGTCACATTCGGCGCGCGGCCTGCCACTGGGCGATCGCGCGCCCGATGTCGGTGGCCGGGGGTTCGTCGTAGAGCCATTCGCGCGCGATTCGATGCCAGTTGCCGGTGGTGCGCAGCTGGCCGAGCGCGGCGAAGGTGAACAG
The DNA here is from genome assembly GCF_035958815.1 of Nocardia sp. NBC_01327. NCBI lineage: Bacteria > Bacillati > Actinomycetota > Actinomycetes > Mycobacteriales > Nocardiaceae > Nocardia > Nocardia sp. NBC_01327. The sequence continues at coordinate 5,653,882 of NZ_CP108383.1, forward strand.
GTCCGCGCGTCGTGAGAAGACGTGCTCGGGCGGCAGCAATTGCTTACGCATGCCCCGGAATTCGACGGATCGGGGGTTGACTGCCAGAATCACCGCACCGGTGGCGAGCTCGGGGGTGATGGCAATCTCCTCGTCGAGCAGATGCCAACCCGCTGCGGCCCAGACGTATTCGAGGCATTCCTGCGCGGTGACGCCCGCCTCCGGATCGATGATGCCGCGTCGCACCCACAGCTGGTACAGATCGTCGGCGCGGTGTTCACCGGCGGCCCGCAGGGCGGTGCGCTCGAAATCGACGTGTGCGCGATCCATCTGGTTGTAGAGCCCGAAATCCACGAATCCGAGGCGGCCGCTGGCATCGAGCAGGATATTGCCGGGATGCGGATCGCCGCAGAATTCGTAGTCAGTGAACAGTGAGCAGATGTAGAAGCGGTAGATGAGCTCGCCGATCCGATTCCGGTCGGCGTCGGGCAGCGCCTGGATCCGGTCGAAGGATTCCGCCTCGAGGAACTCCGTCACCAGAACGTGTGGCGCACAGTACTCTTCGATGCTGTCAGGCACCACGATGAAGGGATGACCGCGGTAGCGCAATGCCACTCGATGCTGGGTGCGGGCCTCGCGTACGTAATCGAGTTCGCCGCTGATATTGCGAGCGATCTCATCGAGTACACCGGCATCGGCCGCGCTGGGCAGCGCGGATTTCCAGAGCTTGCTGAAGAATTCCAGATTGCGCAGGTCCGCCTGCACGGCCTCGTCCACCCGGGGGTACTTCGCCTTCACCGCGACCGCGCGCCCATCGTGCAATCTCGCCCGATAGACCTGGCCGATCGAAGCGGCCGCAATCGGAGTCTCGTCGAATTCGGCGAAAACTCGCGACAATGGGCCCAGATCGTCCTCGATGACCTTCCGCATTGCCGTGAAGGACACCACGGGCGCACGATCGCGCAGTTCGGCGAGCTTGCCGCGGAACAATTCACGATGCGATTCCGGAACCAGGTCGACGTCGAGCACCGAGAGCATCTGCCCCAGTTTCATCGCCGCGCCCTTCATACCGCCCAGCACCGTGACCAATTGCTGTGCGGCCTGCAGAGAGGATCGTTCGGCGAGAATCCGCCGGGCCTCCTCGGGCTGTCCGATCATCGACAACCTGGTCCCGACCCCGCGCACGGCCTGCCCCGCGGCCAGACGGCCCAGTTGACTTCCGCGTGTCAGTCGCCCTTTGGACACCCGATCGGCCATCTGCGCACCTCCGCAGGCCTGCGCGCGCAGCGGCCGGACGCCGCGATCGGCGCCCGTGCCGTGCCACGCCGGCCATAAATTCCTGTGGCGCAATAACTTACAGCCTATTAGCGATCTTCGACAGCCTAAGATGAGCAAAGCTCAATTTTTCACGATACGGCAGGGAGGCCGGGATGCCGCCGAAAGCACGACAGCGTCGTCGTCCGACCCAGGAGCGTTCGCGGGCCACCAGAGAGCACATCCTGGACACCGCGGCGCGATTGTTCGGTGAGCGCGGAATCGCCGATACCTCGACGAACCGCATCGCGGCGGAGGCGGATGTCAGCATCGGCACGGTGTATCGGTATTTCTCCGATCGCGGCGTGATGGTGGACGAATTGCTCGCGCGGCTGCTCGAGCAGCTCGAGCGGCGCTTCACACAGTGGTTGTCCGGTCTTTCGCAGCAATCGAATCCGCAAGAGCCGCTGTCGACGACGCGGGTGATCACCGAGGTCTTGGACGTATTCGCCGAAGAACTGGTCGTCAATGCGAAATTGGTGCGTGCGCTCGTCGCGGGAGTGCAGTTCTACAACAGTGGTCTCCCCGAGTTCGAGACGCGGCTGCACCTGCTGATGAAGGTGCTGTTGATACAGATCCTCGGCCCGGGTGACGATCACCAATACGACGTGATGACATTCGTTCTGGTCAATACCGGATTCGCGGGGGTATTGCGCGCATCTGCCCTGGAGGTCGACAGTCAGGAACGTCAGGAGGCTGTGGCCATGACCGCGCAGATGATGGCCACCTGGATCGAGTCCGAGACCGGCCGGCGTTAGGCGGACAGGCGCATGCCCACCGGGTTCAGGGCAGATCCCGGTGGGCGCGCCCGCAGGCTTGGACCCCGTACGTGTCACCGAAAGGGGGTCCGGACGCACTAGAGCCGGTGCGAGCCTGCGGAGTAGTACCGGGCGACATCGGGAGTCGGACGATGCCGCGCGGTACAGCTGGTGAGGGTCAGAGCGATCCGCCGCCGCCGATGACCCAGGGGTTGAATGTGCACTGCAGGTCCGGATGTTGTGCCGGATCCAGTGCCCGCAGCGCGATGGACAGCGCGCGGGGTGAATACATGATCGTCAGGTGGTCGGACACGTCTTGTTCGCAACCGTCCTGCAGCAGGATGTTATCGACGTGCGCACCCGGACCGGCCTTGAGGAAGGTCAGATCGTAAGGGTTGGTGACCTCGTCGTAGCGGGTGCCGACCACGGTGTAGTCGATGCCGGGCACCGTGTCACCGTTGGCATTGAGCTGGTTGACGAAATCCGAGCCGATGGTCTGCTGGATTCCCGCGTGGCCCACGAACAACTCGACGAAACCGAGGACATCGATGCCGAAGTTGTTGACCGCCCGGCCCAATGCGCCGATACCGTCGAGCGAGGTGCCGTGGTTGGTGGCGCCGTAGGTGATCATATGCTGCACCTTCGGGCCGCCGCCCTCGAACTTGGTGTACCAGCCGGCCATCGGACCGCCTTGCGAATGCGCGACGATATCGACCTTCGGGGCGCCGGTCGCCGCCAGCACCCGATCCACGAAGGTGGCCAGCTGTTTTGCCGAATCCTGGATGTAGCCGGTGCCCATGATGCCCGGCAGCACCGAGCCGAGCCCGCCGCCCTGGGCGATATTGGACCGGCCGTAGTTGAAGGTGAAGGTGCAGAATCCGGCGTCGGTGATCGGCTTGCTCATAAACGCGAAACCGTTGTAGGCGTTCATCCAGGTGCCGTGGACCAGGACCACCGGGCGCGGGTGCTCGGCGCTGGGTTTGCAATTCCAGTCGTTGGTTTCCGGGGGTGCGGCATCGGGATTGGCCAGGCCGTACCCGAATGCCGCCGTCCATGAGGTCATGGCCGGGCCGTAACCCTGTGTGTCGGAGGAATATCCGCCCGACAGCCCGGAGCTGGACCCTGATCCGCCGAAGCAGTCACCGGAACCGTTGCCCGATCCCGCGCCACTGCCGGAGGTGCACGCCGACCCGGTGCCTACCCCGGCCACCGGTCCCGCCTGCTTCAGTCCCGCCGCGATGTAGTCACCCAACTGCTGTTCGGTCGGCGCCGCATCCGGTGCGGCCTCGGCGCTCGTTCCGGCGAATCCGACCGCCAGCAGCGAGACCCCCGTCATGACCGCTGCCCGTATTGCCCTTGGGCGGGTACTTCGTTTCATTTCGTGCCTTCCTGCAGCCCGACGTACGTTCGAGTTCCGCTGCCGTGTGGGAGTTTCGGCACCGAATCCGCGCTAACGCTAAGCCGGGCCGGAGGGCGCCAGAAGGCACTGCGCCGGGGTTCGGAGATCTCACCAAATCGATGGACGCTGTTCATGAAGTGCGACAATATGATTCACCGGGAATGCCGTCACAAATTCGCACGACCATCGCAGTGATATTTCCGGATATGGGAACTAGTTCCGCACAAGCGCATTCGGGTGACGAATCATCGACGACACCGGCTGTCCTTCCGGTCTCATTCGCGTGAAACTTCTGGAGTTCCCGTGCGCGACTTTCCTTTCGCCCGCCTCATCCCCCGTTTCCCACTAGCGGCACTGACCGCGGTCCTCACATTCGGCATCCTTGCATTCAGCGCCCCAACCACCCACGCCGACCAGCCGTTCCCACACGGCCCGGACACCGCGATCGTCATCCTCGGCTTCGGCCTGCAGCCCGACGGCACCCTCCGCCCGGAACTCATCGACCGCTTACGCGCCGGCTACGTCGAAGCCTTCGTCTCAGCGGCATCACCGGTCATTGTCACCGGCGGCAACCCCCAATCCGGCATCACCGAGGCCCAGGCAATGGCCGATTGGCTTATCTCCCATGGCCTTCCACCCCAGCGCATCCACCTCGAACCCTCCGCCCGCTCCACAGTCGAGAACGCCGAATACTCCGCCCAGGTCATGACCGAACTCGGCACCCACAACGCCATCCTGATCACCTCGGCCTACCACATGCCCAGAGCCTTAGCCTCTTTCACCGCCGCCGGTGTATCAGTCACCAGCACCTACTCCCCGGACGAGCTATGGAACCTACTAACCTTCGGCCCGAAGCCATAGAAGGTATGGCCCGCAGAATCTGAATATCCTTGTATCACAATACAATTAACCTTTCGTGGTCTGTTTTCCAGCGGTAGAATAAAGGCATGGAATCAAGGGAAGAAACCGCAATCGCGACCGGTGCGCAAGCACTGGTCGCGGCGGTCGATTCCCTCACCACCCTGTCGTTGATTCCGTTGCCCGACACCGACATTGTCGCGTTGATGCAGCAGATCGAAACCAGCACCCGCCGGTTGGCGTCGGTGCAGCGGGACCTGATCGTGCAAGCCTGTGCCCGGTCGTTGCCTACCAAGAACGGGTCCGGGAGCCCGGCACTGTATTTGCAAGCGGTGCTGCATATCTCGCACGGGGATGCGATCAACCGGTGGCGCACCGCCGAAGACCTCGCCGTCTGGCATCGCGTCGGTGACGAACCCGACGCGGCCCCGGTACTGCCGTGTTCCGCCCAGGCTTTGGACGACGGTGCGATCTCCCTCGATCATGTGCGGGTGATCCGGCAGGTGATGAACCGGCTGCCCAGCAAAATCCCGGCCGAGGCCCGTGCGTACGCCGAAGAAGAACTGGCCCGGCAGGCGCGTGCTCTGGATCCGACGCATCTGCCGCGGATCGGGGAGCGGATCCTGGGTTACCTCGACCCCGACGGCAAACTCACCGATGACGATGACCGCCAACGGTTGCGCAGCGCGAGTGCGAGTCCGCAACGGTACGACCTGATGTCCACCCTCACCGTCGAACTCACCCCTGATGCGCGTGGGGCCTTCGATGCGGTCATGGCCAAGCTCGCGCGTCCGGGGATGTGCAACCCCGCCGACAAGGAAAGCCCGTGGGCCGAGGACGAGGACAACCCGATCCCCCGGGACGTACTCGAAGCCTGCGCCGCCCGCGACGAACGCACCAAGGTCCAACGCCAGCACGATGCGTTGCTGGCGGTGCTGCACCCGGACTTCAACCCCGCCAAGCTCGGCTCGCACCGCGGGCTGCCCGTCTCGACGATCCTCACCATGAGCATCGATGACGTGGAACGCGTCGCCGGGGTGGCTACCACCGCGACCGGTGGCACGGTGCCTGTTCCCGAGGCGTTGAAGTTGGTGGCCCGCCGGTCCAAGACGTTCGTGTTGGTGAAGAACAAGGACGGCATGCCGTTGCACCTGGGCGAAGCGCGCCTGGCGAATCCGGCACAACGGTTGGCGTTGATCGCCACCGAGCGCGGCTGCACCCGCCCGGGTTGCTCTGCTCCGGCGAGTATGGCGGCGGTGCATCATGTGACCGAGTTCTGCAAGGGTGGGCGCACCGATATCGAGAACCTGACATTGGCGTGCGATCACTGCCATGCCTTGGTCAAGGGCGGCCCGCGCGGGTGGAAGACGATCAAACTCGGTGCGGATTCGGACTTCCCGGGTCGTACGGCGTGGATCGCGCCCGCGCATGTGGATCCGAGTGGGACTCCGCAGGTCAATCATCTGCATCACCCGGCCGAGTTGATGTCGGAGGCTCCGCCGTCGCTGCGGCCTGGCCGGGTGTGTCGTGCCTGGGGGTTGTCCCCGGTGCGGTACCGGGTGCTGCGCCGGGTCGCCCCACCGCCACCGCGACAATAGGTTTCCCGCCCCTCGTGTCACCGACAGGTTGATCCTGTCGGTGCTACAGGTCGTTGCCTATCGGGGTGTTTCGAGACCGGCTCGCCTTCGGAACCCGAACCATGACACCTCGGCCGCGACAAAAGGGCTTCCCGCCCAACTCCCTCACAGTCAGGCCGATCCCGCCCTGCTGCAGGCCGTTGCCCGACTTGGTCTTTCGGGTTCTTGATCTTCGATCCCTGTGTTCCAGGCATCTTTCTTCTTTTCGCTCTTCGTCTTTTCGTGTTTGTCTCTGAAACCGGACCACAGCCGGTCGACCGAGCCGGTACCGCAGGTACCTCCCAACTGCGGAAGGTAAATCGGGTACCCCACCCGACGCCACCAGCACGGCCATCTCGGGCCCTGCCCGCACCCCGTGACCCAACACCGCTCCTGGACGCACGCAACCCAGGTGCACCGGCTTGTCTCGGCCTCGAATCCCCCGAAGCGGGCACCGCACAACTCTTCTCTCCGACCGCACAGCAGGTATCCGCACGGCACAGACCCGATAACCGTTGTGCCGCTGAGAGACCCGCTGTTCGATCCCCAGTGGCCGACGGTTTCTATGCCGAAACGGTCGGTGCACCTGGGTTTCTTGCCTCCCGGGCAGGGTTGGTCAGCACGGGGTGCGGGCAAAGCCCGAGATGGCCGTGCTGGGCACGTCGGGTGGGGTACCCGATTTACCTCCCGCAGTTGGGAGAGATACCTGCGGTACCAGCTCGGTCGACCGGCTGTGGTCCCGTTCTCGAGACGAAAGACGAAATACGAAGGACGAAAATATGAGGGTGGGGATTGTTTATGCGCTTCGGTGGGTGTCGGTGTGGTCGCCGAAGGTGCGGGCTATTAGGGCGGCGCGGAGTTGCCAGAGGCCGGAGGTGGCGGTGGGGTCGAAACCTGTTAGTTGGCAGATGCGTTTGATTCGGTAGTCGACGGTGTTGGTGTGGATGTGCATTTGGCGGGCGGTGCGTTGGCGGTTGAGGTTGGTGCTTATGTGGCAGCGGAGGGTGTGTAGTAGTTCGGGGTGGGCGTCGAGGGGGTCCAGGAGTGCGCCTAGGGATTCTCGGCCTGGGCCGGGGCGGGTCAGTTGATATTCCAGTGCCATGTCGGCGAAGCGGTACAGGCCGGCTACGCATTCCAGGCGTTGGACCATATCCAGTAGTTCGTGTGCGCGGTCGGCGGCGGAGGGCACATCGACCGGGGAGGCAATTACCACTGTGGCGGTGACGGGAATTCGTGCTGCTGCCGACAAATGGGCGAGCAATTCGTCCAGTCGATCCGCGATCGGCGCAGTCGCGGGGACGAGAATTGTCCCGCCGTCCACGCTCAGCAATGCCAGCGCGGTTTCGCCGCAGCGGGTGGCCAGTTCAGCTTGCAGGCGGCGCAGTTTGCGGCGGGCGACCACCTTGCCGTCGAGCATGGGGTGGCGCTCATCGGGATGCTCCGGAATATCCAGTGCCAGAACGCAATACTCGGCGGCGATGTCGATACCGCATTCGCGGGCCATCGTCGAGGTGGGGTGCCCGCCGAGCAGCGCGGAGGTGAGAGTGTGCACCGCGCTGTGGTGCTCGCTGACCACCGCCTTGTGTTCGCGCACGTAGGCGCGGGCGACTGTCGCGCTGATGGTGTCCAGCAGCTCCACCACCAGCTTCGCGCCGTCCATCAGATTGGTGTAATCCTGGGCCGTCGCACCGGAGGCGATGAGGTCCATGCCGAATTTGAACCCCTCGTGAATGGAGTGCAGGATCGTTTCGATCGGCACCCCCTCACGCGACCATCCGGCCGCGGCCTCCGACAGCCGCCCGGCCTTCGCCGGAATGTCCTGACCGTCGAGCATGCTCACGGCCAATTCCAGACAGACCCGGGTGACACTGGTGACGTCACCGGAGATGACATCACCGGGCAGGGTCCCGCACGGGATCACATTGTCGATGAAATGTCCTACCAGCTGCTGAGATACGGTCCCGACGTCTTGCAGCGGGCCGGACATCGGCTTACCGGAAACCGTCAGGCCCGCTCGAAGCGCTTCGTCGGTTGTCATCGTCGACTCCCTTCCGAGGTGATCTACCGCACGTTCACGGTGGAGTTCGAACTCTAAAGTGAAGATCAGCTCACCTTCTACTCCCTTTCGATCCGAACGATGATCGACCGCGAATCATGGTGATGGCCTGGGCAAAATGGGGTGAATGCACCAGTCTGGCCCTATGCGCCAGCGGCTGATGGCAAGAACTACTCAGCTTTTACTTCAGCTATTACTGCCGCGCCGCAGCCACTTCGGCGCCCACCAGCACCGATCACCGAGCAGCGTCATGGCCGCCGGCACCAGCAGAATCCGCAGCACGGTCGCATCCAGGAACAGCGCGGCGATCATGCCGTAGGCGATGTACTGCATCATCAGCAGATCGGAGAAGGCGAACGCGCCGACCACAACCAGCAGGATCGCCGCGGCCGCGGTAATGATCCGGCCGGTGCGCACGGTGCCGATCCGCACCGCCTCGGTGGTGGACGCGCCCTCCGCCCGCGCCTCGGCGATGCGCGAGAGCAGGAAGACCTCGTAATCGGTGGACAGACCGTAGATTACGGCGACAACCACCACCAGGATGAGCGACATGATCGGCTGTGGCGTGAAGTTCAAGGCCTGCGCGCCATGCCCGTCGACGAAGACCCAGGTCAGAATCCCCAGTGTGGCACCGAGACCGAGCAGGTTGAGCACCGCCGCCTTGAGCGGCAAGACCAGCGAGCCGAACGCCAGGAACATGAGCACAGTGGTCGCCGACAGCACCAGCAGGAGCATCAACGGCATACGGTCCATCAGCGTCCGAAGACTATCGCGCTGAACAGCCGGTGATCCACCGACCAGCACCGTCGTACCTGGCGGTGCGGCTATCGAGCGCAGGCTGTCGATGGTGGCCGCCGCATCGTGCGGATCGAGTAGGGGCGCCTCCGTGGTGAAGACATCCGGCTCGGTACCACTGCGCCGGGGCACTCCGAAGTGAGCCGCCAGGCCGGGTGCGTGGTTCGCCTGGTCCCACACCGTGCCGGCGTCGCGTGGATCACCCGTGCGAATGATCAACTGCACCGGATCGATCCGCCGCAGCGGAAACAGTTCGTCGAAATGCTGCTGGGCAACGCGGGTGGGATGCTGTGGCGGCAGGAAGAGTTCACTCACACCGCCGAACCTGATATCCGCGACCGGTGCGATGAGCAGCAGCAAACCCGCGCACACCGGAATCAGCACGGCGAGTGGATGTTTCACGACACATCCGATGACGCGGTGCCACAGCGCTCCGGAGCGCGGCCCGGTCGCCCGGAACCAGCGCACCCCGAGCAGGTCCACTCGGCGGCCGAGGACACTCAGCAGCGCGGGTAGCACGGTCACCGCGGTGAGCGCGGCCAGGGCGACGGTCACCATCGCGCCGTAGGCGAACGAGCGCAAAAAGTTCTGCGGAAACAGCAGGACACCGCTGCTCGCGACAATGACGATGATCGCGGAGAACACCACGGTGCGCCCGGCGGTCGATACCGAGCGCCGCACCGCGTCCTGCACCTCACATCCGCCCGCCAGCTCCTCGCGGAAGCGGCTCACGATGAACAATCCGTAGTCCACCGCAAGGCCGAGCCCGATCATCGAAACCACCGGGGAAGCAAAGGAATTCACCGCGACCACCGAGGTGAGCACACGCAGCACGCCCCAGGCGGCGAGCACGGTGAGGCCGCCCGCGAACAGTGGCAGTGCCGCCGCCACGACCCCGCCGAAGAGGAAGAACAGCAGCACCGCCACCGCCGGGATGGCAAGCAATTCCATCCGCCGCTGGTCATCGGTCATGGTGTCCGTCAGTGCCGCACCGACGGCCTGTCCGCCCGCGACCTCCATATCGACCCCCGGCAGCCGGAAGGCGTCGGCGACCCGGTGGAAATTGCGGATGAGCGCGGTGTCGTCCTCGCCCGCGATCGCGACGGAGGCGAAGGCCGCACGCCGGTCGCCCGTGCCGAAGATCGACCGTTGCGCCACACCGGTTTCGGTGGGCCAGTACGCACCGTTGATCTTGGCGATCTCCTCCGGATGGCGCTGCGGCAGGCTGTTGAGATAGCCCGTGACGGTCCGTGAGAAGTCCGGGTCATCGATCGTCCTACCGGTCGGAGCCCGGAACAGCAGAATCACATCGCCGGTGTGATCCCGGCCGAAGGCCTGATTCCGCAGGCTCATCGCCCGCACCGATTCCGATCCCGGATCGTCCCAGCCGCCCGAACTCAGATGATCCGGCAGCCCGAGGCCGTACCCGCCGAGCGCGAGCAGCCCGGCGACCATGACACCGAGCACCAGAAAACGCCGCCGGACCACGAATTCTCCCCAGCGTGCGAAGCCGATGAACAATGGCCACTCCCAGCGTCGTTCGAATCGCGTGCCGATGCTACGGCCGATCACGACCGGATGAATTCCCGCAACAGGCGATTCGTGGCCGCTCACAGTCGGAGTCACCGGCCTTTGTGCCCTGGATCAACGTTCGAATTCCGGCGGACGAAATCCCTGGCAGCGCACGTACTATCGGCCCACAACCCTGCACCGGCGCATCGGGTAAACGAAACCGTGCACAGCTGGGCGATTCTTCCGCTGTCCCCTCGGGCGAACGGCGGTGCCACAATTCGGGAGGAAACGCATGTCGGATATCGCCGTCGTCGGTATCGGCTGCCGTTATGCCGGCGGAATCGATTCACCGGAGAGTTTCTGGGAATTCGTTGTCGACAAGCGGGACGCGGTCGTCGATATTCCGGCAACCAGGTGGGATTATCGGCGCTGGTACGACCCGGACCGGCGCACACCCGCGCGCAGTTACACCAAGCGCGGGGCGTTCCTGACCACCGATCCGTGGGAGTTCGATCCCGATTTCTTCGGCATCTCCCGGCGCGAGGCCGTCGGACTCGATCCGCAGCAGCGGTTACTGCTCGAGGTCACCTGGGAGGCGCTCGACGATGCGGGTGTGGCCGGGCGCGCCTCGGGGGCGGCGGTCGGGGTGTACGTCGGCGGGTTCGTGGTCGACCAGTCGGTGGTCGGCGTGGTCGGCCCCGCGCTGCCGCATGTCGACATGCACACCGCCGCCAGCGCGTCCTACACCATGCTGTCGAATCGAATTGCGTACGCGCTCAACCTGACCGGCCCCGCGCTCACGGTGGATACGGCGTGCTCGTCCTCCCTGGTCGCCGTGGATCTGGCGTGTCAGTCCCTCGAGCGCGGTGATTGCACGGTCGCGCTGGCGGGCGGGGTGAACGTCATGCTGCAGCCGGAGACGTTCGTGATGATGTGCAAGGGCGGATTCCTGGCCGCGGACGGCCGCTGCAAATCCTTCGACGCCGCCGGTGACGGATACGGGCGCGGCGAGGGCGGCGGCATGGTCGTGCTCAAGCGGCTGAGTGACGCGGTGCGCGACGATGATCGCATCTACGCGGTGATCAAGGCGAGCGGCACCAACCAGGACGGGCGCACCACCGCCATTACGGTGCCCAATGCGACCTCGCAGGAGGCCCTGGCCCGAACCGTCTGCGCCCGTGCGGGATTGGCGCCGGAGGACATCACCTACGTGGAAGCACACGGCACCGGGACACCGGTCGGCGACCCGATCGAACTGCGGGCGCTGGGCAGCGTCTACGGCGTGGCGCCGGGCCGTACCAGCACACTCGGCGTCGGGTCGCTCAAGGCCACGCTCGGCCACACCGAGGCCGCCTCCGGTGTCGCCAGCATCATCAAATCCGCACTCGCACTGCGACATCGAACGATACCGCCGCAGGGCTGGTTCGAGACCGCCCATCCGGACATCCCCTTCGCGTATCTGAACCTGCACGTCCAGCTCGACCCCGAGTGGGTCGGCCCGGAGGTCGAGCGAATGACCATCGCCGTCAACGGTTTCGGCTACGGCGGCACCAACGCGCACGTGATCATGCAGGAGTTCCCGGCCGAGGCGGCCACAACTCCGGTCGCGCCCCGGCACTTCGGGGTGCTGCCGATCTCCGGCCGCAGCCCGGCGGCGGTACGCGAACTGGCGGGCCGCTTCGCCGATCTGCTGGCCGGCGGCGCCGATCCGGGCCACCTCGCGGAGGCGGCGTGGACGCGGATGGCGCATCATTCCTTCCGCACCGGGGTGCTCGTCGGGGACGACCTGGTGCGGGATCTGCGCCGCTACGGCGCGGGTGACGGCCGGGACGCGGTGCGCACCGTCGCGCATCGCGTCGCCGAGCCGGTATTCGTCTTCTCCGGCATGGGTCCGCAGTGGTGGGGCATGGCACGCGAACTGCTGTGTGCCGAAGGCATATTCGCGGCCACGGCGCGACAGGTGGATACCGCGTTCCGGGCAGTATCGGGCCGGTCGATCATCGAGGAGCTGCTGCGGCCCGAAGCACAGTCGCGGATGAGTGCCACCGAGATCGCGCAGCCTGCCAATTTCCTCGTCCAGGTGGCGCTGGTGGCCGCACTGGCCGAGTTCGGCATCGCGCCCGCCGCCATTGTGGGGCACAGCGTCGGTGAGGTGTCGGCGGCCTATGTGGCGGGGGTACTTTCGCTCGAGGACGCCGTGACGGTCGCCTATCACCGGGCCAGGTTGCAGGCCACCACGGCCGGATCGGGCGGCATGCTCGCGGTCGGGCTCACCGCCGAACAGGCGCACGCGCTCGTCGACAATGATCCGCGCGTGGACATCGCGGCGATCAACAGCGCCGGTTCGCTCACCCTCTCCGGCGAAGTGGACCGGCTCGACGAGATCGCCGAACAACTCACCGACGACGGTATTTTCGCCCGCCGCCTGCGCGTGGAGGTGCCCTATCACAGCCGATTGATGGACCCGATCCTCGCGGAATTGCGAACCGCCCTGGCCCAGCTGACAGTTCGGCGACCCGTCCTGCCGCTCTACTCGACCGTGACCGGTGAGGCGGTGACCGCCGCGAGCTGGGACGCCGAGTACTGGTGCGCCAATGTTCGCCAGCCGGTGCGTTTTTCGGCGGCGATCAGCGCGCTCATCGCCGCCGACAGTCAGGTATTCCTGGAGATCGGCCCGCATCCGGTGCTGTCGGGCAATATCCGGGAACTGCTCCTGGGCGCCGGCGATACCGGGGTCACCGTGGCGACTCTCGATCGCAAGCAACCAGATTCGGTGAGTCTGCGGCAGACCCTGATCGGTCTCTACAGTGCCGGGGTCCTCGATACCGAGGTCCTGTTCCCGGCCGATCGGCCACCCACGCCGCATCTCCCACTCCCCCGCTATCCGTGGCAGCGCACCCGATTGCATTCCGCGCTACCGCTTTTCGAACAGATGCGGATGGGCACGCCGGGCGGTCACGTCATGCTCGGCGATCCGGATCTGGAGGGCAGGCCCGGATGGTTGCTGCAGATCGGGTCCGAGAATCTGCCGTGGGTCGCCGACCACGTGGTCGCGGGTACCCGAATCCTGCCCGGCGCAGCATATCTGGATGCGGCGCTCAGCGCGGCCGCGAGCAGGCAGGGCGGCACCCGGGTGGCCCTGGACAATGTGCGCTTCGTCGCTCCGCTGATCATGGCCGGGCCCGATGTGCCGCTGCTGGAGACCAGCATCGAGGATTCCAGCGGCCGATTCCTGATTCGATCCCGCAGCGCGACCGGATCGGTGTGGACCGTGAACGCGACCGGACGCCTGCTCACCGGCAGCTATGAATCATCCAAAATCGAACCACCCCATATAGATTCCGAGGTGGAGCTCGATCCCGAACTGTTCTATGCCGCACTGGCGGCCCGCGGCCTGCAGTACGGTCCGGCCTTCCGGCGGGTGACCTCCGTGCGGGCCAGCGCCGATGCCGTGGTCGCCACCGTCGACGGCACCATCGTCACCGGCTCCGGGCATCTCGCACACCCGGCGGTGGTGGACGCGGCCATGCAGACCGTCGCGCTGCTGTTCGCCGACGCGAGTCTCGGCGAGGGCGCCATGGTGCCGGTCGGGGTGGACGGGGTCCGGCTGTACGGCCCACTGCCGGAACAGGTCACCGTGGTCACCCGCCGCGATCCCTCGTCCGCGCTGCGCGCCCATGTGGATCTGCTGGACGGCGACCGGAACCTGTGCCTGCAATTGGTCGGCGTGCGCATCGGTGCGCTCAGCCCCGGGGCGGGTCCACTGCACCGCATGGTCGACTTCTTCTACGCCGACACCATGGAGCAGCGCGACCGGATCGATCCGAGCGCCCTGCGCACCGCGGAGACGACCTGCACGATCGTGGTGGGCCTGGGACGGCCGCCGCGCGCCGAACGGCTGGCCTCGGTCCTGCTCCACTCCCGATATCTGCCCGCCGAACCCGAGGACGAGACGCTCGAGGCCGACCTCACAGAACAATTGGTCGCCGCCGCCGCGGAACCCGGTGTGCGGCAGGTGCACGTCTGCGTGGTCGCCGGCGCGGTGCCCGACGATATCGCGGCGCTCTGGACGCTCAAGCGAATCGCCGTCACCGTCGAGGAATTCGCCGCCGCGAACGACACCGGCGAGGCGCTGTCCGCCGGGGACGGCCCCTGCTACGCCACCCTCGTCACCGAGAGCGCGTTCACACTGCCCGCCAGTCCGGTGGCGCCGAACTCGGCGCATGCCGCGCTCGCCGGGGCGCGGCGGGTCCTGCTCAACGAGCAACTGCGACTGCGCTGGCGGCTGATCGATACCGAGCCCGGCATTCCGCTCATCGATTTGATCACCGAGCTGTCGGTGCCGGGCGCGTTCTCACTCGACGACTCCGACGAGGTGCTGCTGCGCGCCGGCAAGCGCTGGGCTCCCGTGGTGACCCGCCCGCTGCAACAGCGTGTCGACGCCCTGGATACCGCTGCGCCGCTGGCTGATCCGGACGCCGCGTTCGGACTCGAGGTGCCGCGGTCACGGCTGCTGTCGGCACTGGCGTGGCGCGGCTGCCCACGGCCGGACCCCGGGCCCGGCGAGGTCGAGGTGCGCATGCGGGTGATCGGGCTCAACTACAAGGATCCGCTCAAGGTGATGGGCATCCTCGGGGAAAGAGAGCTGGCCGCAACATTTTTCGGCACCAAGCCGGGTATGGAGGGCGTGGGCACCGTCGAGCGAGTCGGCCGGGGTGTCACCGGACTTGTGATCGGCGATCAGGTGGCCGTGGCCGCCAAGGACATGATGCGCCGGTTCCGGATCGTGAACGAGCGCCTGGCGATCCGGCTGCCGCTCGGTGCGCAGCCCGAATTGTGCACCAGCACCACCTCATTCGGCACCGCCGAGTACGCGCTGCACGATCTGGCGCGGCTGCTGAAGGGCGAGACAGTGCTGATCCACGGCGCCGCGGGCGGGGTGGGCTCGGCCGCCATCCAGGTCGCGAAGGCGCTGGGGGCGCGCATCATCGGCACGGCGAGCACCGATGAGCGGCGGGCCCATATCCTCGCCCTCGGCGCGGATCATGCCCTCGCCTCGCGCTCGCTGAACTTCGCCGACGATGTCCTGGCGCTCACCGACGGCGCGGGCGCCGAGGTGGTGCTCAGCACCGCACCCGGTGAGATGCTGCGCCAGAACTTCCAGGCGGTGGCCGAATTCGGCAGGATAGTCGAGATCGGCAAGGCCGACATCTACACCGGCGGACTGCTGGAACTGGCCAATTTCGACAAGAATCTGAGCTACTTCTCCGTCGATCTGGATCGCATGTGCGCCGTCCGCCCGCTGCAGCTGGCGGAGCTGCTGCGCCGGGTCTACGACAAGATGGAGACCGGCGTCTACCGGGCACTGCCGTACGAGCTGTTCGAAACCCATGAGGTGGCACAGGCTTTCGACGAGGTCATTCGGTCCACGCGGTCGGCGCGCGTGGCCCTGCGAATGGATTCGCCCGCCCCGCCGGTGCGGCCGCTGCTGCCGGAGGTCGAGATCGGCCCCACGGCAACGTATCTCATTACCGGGGGCTTCGGCGGTTTCGGCCTGGCCACCGGGCGCTGGCTGGTCAGCAAGGGTGCGCAGCGGCTGGTACTGGTGGGCCGCAGCGGAGCGGCCACGGCGGCGGCCCGCCAGCAGATCGCGGCCTGGCGGGCGCTGGGTGTGCGCGTCGCCGAGGAATCGGCCGACGTCACCGATGCCGACGCGGTCGCGGCCGTTGTCGCGCGGGCACATACCGCCGACTATCCGCTGCGCGGCATCTTCCATACGGCAGGCGCGGTGTCCGACAACAGGATTGCGGCAATGAACCTCGAGCAGTTGACCCGGGTCTATCGGCCCAAGGTGCACGGGGCGCGGGCCCTGCACCGGGCGGTGACCGAGGCGGGCATCACGCTCGACATGTTCGTGCTGTACTCCTCCGGCGGATCCATGTTCGGCATCTTCGGCCAGTACAACTACTGCGCGGCCAATGTGGCGGTGGAGGCGCTGGCCGAGCGGTGGGCCCGCGCGGGCATACCGGCGATATGCCTCGGCTGGGGTCATATGTCCGGCGCGACCGGCGGTATGGCGGCCGAGGACAAGGTGTCGAAATATCTCGACCTGGTCGGCTTCGCGCCGATCGATATGGCGGACGGTACCGCGTATCTGGAGCAGTCGCTGCGACTCGGGGTGACCCGGGCGGCGATCATTCCCACCGACTGGGGCAAGCTCACCGCCGCCTTCCCGCAGATGGCACGGACCGGACGGCTGGCCGCGCTGGTGGCGTCCTCGGTGCAGGACAATTCGGCGCTGGCCCAATTGAAGTCCGAGCTCAACGGCCTCGAGGAGGGCAAGCGCGGGCAGGCCGTGGCGCGCATGCTCGCCGATCAGCTGGCGGTGGTGATGGGCGTGGCGCCGGAATCGATCGATCTGACCGTTCCGGTGCCCGAGCTCGGCCTCGATTCGCTCATGGCCGTCGAATTCGGCGCCCGGGTGGGCAAGCAGCTCGGCATCGAGCTGATGGCCTTGCAGATGGGGCGTTCGTTCAGCCTGCAGCAGGCCGGGCCGAAGGTGGCCGAACTGATTCTCGCCACCGGCGAGCCGATCGGGGCGCGGCTGTGACCGAGACCGCCGCGCGCCCACCGGAGGAGCGGGCGGGCGGTGCGGCGGGCGCGTGGATCGCCTTCGGCGGCTGCTTGATCGCGGTCTTCATGCAGATGATCGATGTGACCATCGTGAACACCGCTCTGCCGAGCCTGACCGCGGACCTGGGCGCGTCCCGGCAGGCGCAATTGCTGGTGGTGTCGGCGTATTCGCTGGCCTTCGCCTGCACACTGCTGACCGCGGCCCGCATCGGTGAGCTGGCCGGTCGGCGCGCGGTATTCCTGGTCTCGGTGGCGGCGTTCACGGCGGCCTCGGTGTGGTGCGGAATATCCAGCAGTGCAGGCGAACTCGTGGCCGCGCGAGTGGTGCAGGGCATTGCGGGGGCGGGCATGGCGGCGCAGACCATCGCGATCCTGACGGCCATCTTCCCGCGCGACCGGCACGGGCAGGTATTCGCGATGTACGGCGCGACCGCCGGATTCGCGGGCATGCTCGGGCCGATTCTGGGCGGCGCGCTGCTGACCGTGAATCCCTGGGGGCTGGGCTGGCATTCGGTGTTCCTGCTCAACGTGCCGCTCGGCGTGCTCGCGTTCGTGCTGGCACTGCGTTATCTGCGACTCGGACGCCCGGCGACGCGGACGCGACTCGATCTCGGCGGGGCGGTGCTGTCGAGTGTGGCGCTGTTCGGGCTGCTCGCCGCGCTCGCCGATGCCCAGCAGAACGGCTGGCGCGCAGGCACGGTCGTCATGCTGATCGCGGCGCTGCTGTGGGCGGCGGTGTTCTTCGCCCAGCAGCGCGGCAAGGCCGGGCAGGGCGGCAATCCGCTACTGCGATTCGATCTGTTCGCCGATCGCGGCTTCGCGATCGGCGCGGTGCTGATCACCGTATTCTTCGGCCTGTTCACGGCTTTCGTCTTCGCCGTATCGATCACGCTGCAGGACGAGCTGCGCTTCTCCCCGTGGCGGACCGGTCTGATGATGACGCCGTTCGCGCTGGGAGCGGGCGCGGGCGCGCTCGTCTCACCGATCCTGCTGCGGCGGTGGGGAGTTCGCACGCTCGCGGCCGGAATCACCGCGTACGGCGTGTGTGTCGCGATCGGGGCCGGTTATCTGCACGTGAGCTCCGGCGCGGTCTCGCTTCCCTTGGCGGTGGGGCCGGTCTTCCTGTCCGGGCTGGGCGTTGGATTGTTCGGCGTCCAGCTGCCGCCGCTCATGCTGTCGCGGCTCGATCAGCAGCAGATGGACGCCGCCTCGGGCCTGCTGCCGACCATCGAGCAGATCGGCAACGGACTGGGGCTCGCGGTGCTCAGCGCGGTCTTCTTCCGGGTACACACGCTGGCCGGCAGCGTCACCATGTTCGCGGCAATCGCGGTGGTGGCCCTGTGCCTGGGCGCACTGGCCCTGGCACTGCCGGAGCGAACGGGGGTGTCACCGTGGTGAGTTTCGGGTTGATCGACGAATGGGAGCCCGCTCCGGGGCGGCTGCTGAGCTGGGTGGCGTCCCCGGAATCGATAGCGCGGGCCGGGCAGGCCCCCGTTCATCCGACGCCGCCGTCCCATCAGCAGGAGCAGTATCTGCGCGCCGCCGGCCGCAATGCCGCGGCCGACTTCCGGTACTCCGGACTGTGCCTGGTGACCGCCGAGGTGCCCGAGCTCCTCGACCGGCAGGCCATGACGCGGGCGATCAATGCTTTTCTGCTGCGGCACGATACTTTTCGAACCTGGTTCGCCCTCTCGGCGACCGGCGCGGTGGTGCGGCATCTGGTTCCGGCGGAGGCCGTCGAATTCGTCGCCGTGGACAATGGCGAGATCGACAATGCCGAGGGCATCCGCGAGCACATTCAGAAGACGACTCCCGGCCCGTTCCAATGGGACTGTTTCAGCTTCGGGGCGATCGAGCACGACGGGTCGACAACGCTCTACCTTGCGGTCGATCATCTGCACACCGACGGTGTCGCGCAATACATCTCGTGCTTCGATCTGGCGCAGCTGTATGCCCGCGAGACCGGCACGGAAATCGAATCACCGGTGCGGCCGGCCAGTTTCATCGACTACTGCGCACGCGAGCGCGAGCGTTCGGACCAGCAGACGGCCGCCACACCCGGCGTGCGGAAGTGGCTGGAACTCGTGCGCGGCAATGACGGCGAATTGCCTTCGTTCCCTTTGGATCTCGGCAAGCGGCTGGACGGCTACAACCGCAGCGCACACCGCACCGTCGATCTCTTCGACGAGGACGGGGCGCAGCGTTTCGAGCAGGCCTGCCAGGCGGGCGGCGCGGAATTCGCCGGGGGCATTTTCGCCGTGGCCGCGCTCACCGAGCGTGAACTCACCGGCAGTGACTACTACTTCGGCATGACGCCCATCAGCACGCGCGGCTCCGTGGCGGAAATGGCCTCGGTCGGGTGGTACGTGACACTGGTGCCCGTCGCCTTCCCGGTCGCCGCGAGCGCGGGGTTCGCCCGCACCGTCACCCGTGCGCAGCGGGCCTACGAGAGCGGTTTGCGGCTGACCTCGGTATCGTTCCATCGTGTGCTGGAACTCGCGGCGGACCACACCGGGATCGCGGTGCCGCCCGGCTGGGTGACGCCGATGATCTCGTACGTGGACGCCCGCGAATTCGCCGGCAGCGAGGTCTACGACGAGATTCGCGGCGGGGTGTACGCCAACCGTGCGGCCAGTGAGGAGGTCCTCATCTGGATCAACCGGCTGCCCTCGGGAACGTCGCTGAGCGTGATCTATCCCGATACCCCCGTGGCGCACGACTCAGTGGATCGCTATGTGGCGGTGCTGAAGTCGGTATTCCGCGAGGCCGCCGCTCACTGATCGAGCGCGGCGGCGAAGACCGGCCAGGAATTGTGCAGATCCTCCTGCCAGTAGCCCCAGGAGTGGGTGCCGCTCGACCGCAGATCGAAGACCGCGGGAATGTCCAAGTCCCGGAAGCGATCCCGCAGCTGCCTGGTGCACACATCGGTGACGGCGTCGAGAATGCCGCCGAGAACGAGCTGATCGACCAGCTTCCCCGGACTGCCGCCGATACCGGGACCGTCCAGCGTATCGAGCGGACCCGGCGCGCCCGTGCCCGAGGACACGTAGATCGCCGTGCCACGCAACTGCTCCGCGTGCAGATACGGATCATTGGCGGTCCAGGCGGGATCGGCGGGCGGCCCCCACAGATTGAGCGGGTCTCCGCGCTGGGACGCCACAATGGCATCCACCATGACCTGGCCAGCCGGATCGCTGGTGCGCACACAGCCGCTGTAGGAGCCGATGGCGCGGTAGCGGCCCGGTGCGGCCAGCGCCAGCCGGAATACCGCCGAGCTCGCCATGGACAGGCCCGCCAGGGCGTTCCGCCCGCTGCCGCCGAATGCGGTGTCCATGATCGGCGGCAGCTCCTGGGTGAGGAAGGTGCTCCAGCGCTGTCTGCCCAGGACCGGGTCGTCCGCGCGCCAGTCGGCGAAGAAACTGCCCGCGCCGCCGATCGGGATCACCACGGTGACCTGCTTATCGGCGAAGAAGCGCTCGGCATCGGTCTTGGTCAGCCAGTTGCTGCCGTCGCTCCACAGCCCGGTGCCGGCGCCGCCGTCCACACCGTTGAGCAGATAGAGGGTGGGCGCCGGGCGTGAATCATCCGGCGCGGGGAGCACTTCCACCGGTACGAGGCGATCCATCGCCGCCGAGTACACGCTCAGGTCGAGGATCCGGCCCGGTCCCTGTGCCACGGCGACGAGCCGTGCGCCATCGGACGCCGGGCGGGCGGCGGCCATGGCTCGCGCCGGGATCGGGATATCGGTCCCCGGCGGCGGAGCGGCCGCGGCAGATCCGCCCATGCCCATCAGCACAGCGGCGAGCAGTACTGCGGTCGCGCGAACCATGCGGGCGACCGTAGGCCCGGAAATTGTCGCGCCGCAGCCCGATCGGAAGTCTCTGGAGAACCGACCAGCACAACCGCATCGGCACTGGTATTCACCACAAACTTGCTCGGGATTCGCCCTGACCATCGAATTCCACTGTTAGCGTGCAGATTCGGATCCGCTGTCGTATCCCGTGCCGAAGCACGCGGCCGCAACGGTCCCGATCTTCATATCGGCACTTGTCAGAACGGCAAGCACATTGGTTACCGAAATCTTCGATACGACAGTGGATTTGCCGGTCGCACCGGAAGTGATCCGCGGTCTCCTGATCGATCCGCAGCTGTATCCGAGAATTTTCGCGGGTGTGGGCGCCTGCGAGCAGGTGGACACCCTCGGCGAGGGGCTGTCCTGGTTGATGCGCATCGGCACCATCACCTCCGGGGTGCATACCCGCAGGGCGACCTTCCACCCCGATCGGCACGGCGGCATGCAACTGCGGTGCACCGAGACCGGCGCCCTGGTGAGCGTGCGGCTGCGCAGGCGGGAGGAGCTGACGCGGCTCACCATCTCCTATTTCGGAGTCGGCCGCATCCATCCCGCGGTGGCGGCGCTGTCGAATGCGGAGGTGATCGAGTGGACCGAGGCCGGATTCGCGCGACTGCTCGAATTGGTCTCCGGTGCGCAGACTTCGGTCGTGGTCAATGGCGAGGACCGTCCGTTGCGGCGGCGCGCCCAGGTGGCCGGGCAGATCGCGGCGACCGGCGTGGTGCGCCCGCTGCGGCCGGTGCGCGCGGTGAAACAGATGGGCGGCCTGGCCAGATGGGGTTTCAACCTGGCCGGCGGGTATGCGGCGGCAGCCGGGTACGCACCCGATCGGATCGCCGTGGTGGACGGTCACGGGTCTCGGACATTCCGTGAGATGCACGAGCGCAGCCGGGCGCTCGCGGGCGCCATGGCGAGCCTCGGACTCGGACCCGGCGAGGCGGTGGGGCTGCTCGCGCGCAATCACGCCGGAATGATCGAAACCATGGTCGCCGCAGGCAAACTCGGCGTCGATGTTATTCTACTCAATGCCGGATTGTCGGCACGGCGGATCGAGGACATCGTGCAGCGGCACCGGCTCACCTCACTGTTCGTGGACGGGGATCTCGAACCGCTGGTCGACTACCTGCACGCCGATATCCGCCGCTACCGGACCGATTCACCGGCCGGCGGGCATACGACAACGGAGGATCTGATAGCGCAGGGCCACACCAGGTTCCGCGCACCCGCCCGGAAGGGCCGGCTGATCGTCCTCACCTCGGGGACCAGCGGCACCCCGAAGGGCGCCCGCCGCCCGCATGCCCGGGGATTCGCCACCATCGCCGCCCTGCTGTCGCGAATTCCCCTGCGCATGAACGAAACCATGCTCATCCCCGCACCGCTGTTCCACACCTGGGGGCTGGCGGCGCTGCAGTTGAGCACCGCCCTGCGCGCCACCGTCGTCCTGCCCGAACGATTCGA
This sequence comes from Nocardia sp. NBC_01327, assembly GCF_035958815.1. Lineage (NCBI taxonomy): Bacteria > Bacillati > Actinomycetota > Actinomycetes > Mycobacteriales > Nocardiaceae > Nocardia > Nocardia sp. NBC_01327. The sequence continues at coordinate 5,676,113 of NZ_CP108383.1, forward strand.
CGCCGAGGACTGCCTGCGGCTTGTCGCCGAACACCGGGTGAGTTCCCTCATCGTCGTGCCGACCATGGTGCAGCGCATTCTCGATCTGCCCGTCGCGGTGCGCGCCCGATACGACACCTCGAGCCTGCGCGTAGTCGCGAGTTGCGGTGCGCCACTGACCGGTACGACCGTGCTGCGCTTCCTGGACGCTTTCGGCGACATCCTCTACAACACCTACGGGTCCACCGAGGTGTCCTGGGCCACCATCGCCACTCCGGAGGATCTGCGGGTCTCCCCGACCACGGCCGGTCGGCCGCCGCTCGGCACCAGGGTCGCGGTGCTGGACGACCATCGGAAACCCGTCGCCATCGGCGCGATCGGGCGGATCTACGTCGGCAACCATATGCTCTTCGACGGCTATGTGAACTGCCCGCCGCCCGAGGAGGCCGGCGGACTGCTGGACACCGGCGATCTCGGGTATCTCGATATGACCGGCCGCCTGTTCATCGCCGGCCGGGACGACGAGATGATCATCTCCGGTGGTGAGAACGTTTTCCCCCGCCCGGTCGAGGAGGCCCTGGCCCATCTGCCGCAGATCAGCGAGGTGGCCGTGGTCGGCGTTCCGGATCACGAGTTCGGCCAGCGCCTGGCCGCCTATATCGTCAAACGTGAAGGCTCAGGCCTGGATCCGGATATGGTCCGCACCTATATCCGCCATCGCCTGAGCCGCTTCAGCGTTCCCCGCGATATCGTCTTCCTCCCCGCGCTCCCCCGCGGCGAGACCGGCAAGGTCCTCAAGCGACTGCTCACCGGGGCGCTGGCCGATCCCCCGACCGCCTGACACCGTCCCGCCGGTCAGTGCCAGAGTCGGCGACACGGCAACTGCCGCAGTTCTTTTCGTACCCGGCGGTCCACCCGGACCGTCAAACCGACCTGGGCTGCGGCAGTCGCGAATTCCCACGCTTCCGCACGGGTCGCGGCATACTCCAGCACCAGCGGCCGGTCCGGCCGATCGAAGCAGACGATAACGCGATGAGTCAGCGCATCCGCAACGAACTCGGATGCCATGACGTCGACGCTGTACCTCATTACCCGACAGTAGGACTCACTCCGCGCGCGCACCCCGATCTGGATTTCCATCGGACATGTCACAGCGACGCCACCCGGCATTCTGGGCGATGTCACCGGCGCGCACGGTGGTCAGCCGGCGGGTAGCGGGGCGTCCGTGCTCTTGCGGACTTGAAAGGCCGTGAAAGCCTCCATGACCCCGATGACGATGAGCCACCAGCCCGTGAGCACGGTGAGGACGCTGATCGAGTCGAAAGGCGACACGATCAGCACCGCGCCACCGGCGGCGATGACAAGACCGAACACCGCCTGCCACACGCGGGACGGCGACGCCGGATCCGACAGCGCCGCGATGAGCAGCGTGACACCGCGGAACAGCCAGCCGATACCGATCCACAGGGCCAGCAGCAGCACCGATTCGAAGACGCTGCGGAAGCAGAAGAATCCCAGCATCAGCGACAGGATGCCGCTGAGGAAGGCGAGCACCCGCATCCCAGCGGTGACATGCGGGCCGAATGCCGCGAACAGTTGCAGCACACCGGATATCACGAGGTAGACGCCCAGCAGCACACCGGCGACCACCAGCGTGGGGCCGGGCCACGCCAGAATCAGCAGACCGAGTACCGCCGCCGCGACACCGGTGATCAAAATGGATTTCCATGCGTGCCGGGCCATCGGATGCGCCGGTCCCGCCAAATGCGTTGCAGTCATGCTCGCCATGATGCTCCTCGCAGGTGAAATAGATTGTGGTGCAGCGATACCGGCGTGATTGCGACATATCTGCCGACCGGTCGGCGAGCGGCACCGGCCGCACCGCCTCAGCCGCCGTGATAGGTCCGGCGGTACGCGGTGGGTGCGACGCCGCTGAGGCGTTTGAACTGGGTGCGGAAGTTGGTCGCGGAGGTGAAACCGGTTCTGCGGGCAATGCGTTCGACGTCGTAGTCGGTGGTCTCGAGGAGTTCCTGGGCGAGGCGGATGCGGGTGACGTTGAGCCATTGCATGGGTGTCTGGCCGGTCTCGTCATGGAAGCGGCGGTTGAGGGTGCGAATGCTGGTGGCGGCGTGGGCGGCGAGATCCTCCAGGGTGAGATCGCGGTGGGCGTTCTCCTCGATCCAGTGCAGGAGCGGTGCAAGGGTGGTGTGCACGGCCTGGCGATTGCGGACGATGAATTGGGCTTGGCCGCCGTCACGATGTAGCGGCGCGACGGCGAGTCGGGAGGCTTCGGCGGCCACCGCCGTTCCGTAGTCCCGGCGGACCAGATGCAGGCACAGATCCAGACCGGCCGACGCCCCGGCCGAGGTGAGGATCTGACCGTTGTCGACGTAGAGGACATCGGGGTCCAGATCGACCCGGGGGAACGCCGAGCGGAAGAGCTCGGCCGCGAACCAGTGTGTCGTAGCGCGTTTTCCGTCGAGGAGGCCGGCTTCGGCGACGGTGAAGGCGCCGACGCAGATGGAGGCGATCCGGGTGCCCGCGGCCGCCGCCGCGCGGAGTGCGGCCACGGCGGCGGGCGGGGTCGCGACCGCAGGGTTGTTCCGGCCGGGCACGACGATGGTGTCGGCGCGCAGCAGCGCGTCCAGCCCGTGGTCGGTGGCCAATGCGAGCGGACCGGCGGTGACGACCGGTTCGGTCCCGCACACGAGGACGCGGTACCCGGGCCTGCCCGTGGCCAGCGTTACGCGTCCGAACACCTCGATCGGGGTCGTCAGATCGAAGGCGATCGTATCGGGCAGCGCCAGAACAGCGACGGTGTGCATGGCAAGAACCTAGCGTGTGACACCTGCGGCTAATCCCGCGATCCTGCGCTTTCCGCACTGTTTTCTCATGTTCCGGGCATTGGCAAAATTCGGCCGCATCGTGGCAATCGAGCCACTCGCGAATACGGCTCGCCCGCGACAGCATTGACGGCGTCCGGCAGCACCGCCCGGACAGTGGAGGAGAGCCGCATGCATGCCCAAATCGTTCTGTTCGATGGCTTCGACCCGCTGGATGTGATCGCGCCGTTCGAGGTGCTCGCCGCCGGCAGTGACGCCGTCGGCGGTGAGCTGATCGTGGAGTTGGTCTCCGCCGAGGGAGCCCGAGCCGTGGTCAGCGGTACCCGCGGACTCGTACTGCACGCGACAGCCCAGCTCGATCCGGCGAAGCCCGGATACATCATCGTTCCCGGCGCATCGGGACCGGTCGACTGCGATCCCGACGCGGGCGTCGACACCATCCCGGTACTGCTAGCACGGCTGGGCGAGACCGACCTCGTCCCGCTCATGCGGCTGGCCCTGGACAACCCCGCGATCGTCGTCGCGACCGTCTGCGGCGGCGCGCTCGGACTGGCCATGGCGGGCCTGCTCGAGGGCCGCACTGCCACCACCCACACGCTCGGCACCGACATGCTGGAGGCCACCGGGGTCAATGTCGTGCGCGCGCGAGTCGTGGACGACGGCGACCTGGTCACCGCGGGCGGCGTCACCTCCGGTCTCGATCTCGCGCTGCACCTGCTGGAACGCGCGTACGGCCCCCGCGTCTGCCTCGCCGTGGAGACCCTCTTCGAATACGAGCGGCGCGGCACCACCTGGACCGCCACCGGGCGCGTCCCCGTCACCGTATGACCTTGCCGTTCAACAATACTCACGAGGAGAACCCGCTATGAGCATCCTGGGCACCTGGGATCTGACAGTTCGCACACCGATCGGCTCACTCGCCGTGGTCTATACGTTCACCGAGACGGCAGGAACGGTGCGAGGCACCGCCGCGGGCAAGGGCGAGACCGTCACGGTGACCGATATCGCCATCGAGGAAACCTCCGCCGGATCCCATGTGACCTGGCGCCAATCGGTCACCACACCCATTCGCCTCAATCTCGATTTCGACGTCACCACCGCCGGAGACGAACTGACCGGTCACTCCCGAGCGGGGAGACTGCCGCGCTCGGGCGTCACCGGGATCAGGCGAACGGCCGCCGGTGATTGAGTGCGCCGGCCTGGATCAGGCGGGCAGTGCGGCGAGAATGCGCTGGAACACTGCCGTCGTCTCCCCGATGCCGTCGATCGTGGTCATGATGCCGCGGTCGGCATAGTGGGCGGTGATGGCGGGAATGTGGTTGCGGTACAGGGCCAATCGCTCGCGGACCACTTCCGGATCGTCGTCTGTGCGGTGCTGTGCGGCGAAGCGGATCTCGCAGCGGCCGATGATCACGTCATCGGATACGGCGAGCTCGATGACACGGTCGAGTGCCCGATCGCCCGCGGCCAGCAGGTCATCGAGCGCCCCGGCCTGGGCGCCGGTCCGTGGATAACCGTCGAGGATATAGCCACCGGCCGCGTCGGATTCGGCCAGACGGTCGCCGAGGATCTTCAGGACCAGGTCATCGGGCACCAGCTCCCCGGCCGCCACCATGGCGGCGGCCTCCAGCCCGACCGGGGTCCCGTCCCGCATCGCCGCCCGGAACAACTCGCCGGTCGAGATGTGCGGCACCCCGAGTTCCCGCTTCAGCATCTCCGCCTGCGTGCCTTTGCCGGAACCATTGGGACCCAGGATCACCAATCGCATACCGATTACTCCAATCACCTTGTCAGAGAGGCTACTCGGGCCGAGAACCGGTGACCGAACCGGCCAGCGCCACGGCGGCGGCATTGGCGCCGCACATGCCGTGCGCTCCCGGGCCGGGCGGCGTCGCGGCCGAGCAGAGGTACATCCCGGGCACACCGATCGTGTACGGGGACAGTGTGATTCGCGGTCCGAAGACGAGCTGTCGGATATCCTTGGACCCGGTCATGATGTCGCCGCCGATGAAATTGGGGTTGTGGGCCGCCATTTCGGTGGTGCTGCGGGTCGTCAGGCCGACAATGCGTTCCCGGAATCCGGGCGCGAACTGCTCGATGCGGGTGATGATCGCCTCCGTGGCGTCACCGGTGTAGCCGTGCGGCACGTGAGCGTAGGCCCAGAGCGGGTGGACATCACCGGCCGAGCGCTGCGGATCGGCCAGATACTGCTGGCCGACCAGTACGAACGGGCGATCGGGCAACCGCCCGGCGTGGACGTCACGTTCGGCGGTGGCGATTTCACGGTACGGCCCGCCGAGATGGACCGTCCCGGCGCGGCGGGCGTCCGGGTTGGCCCAGGGCACACCCTCCGCCACCGCGAAATCCACCTTGAACGCACCCGGCCCGCGGCGAAAGTTCCGGTAGGCGCGGGCAATTCGCGGCGGGAGCCGGTCGCCGAGGATATCGGCGACGGACTCCGGCGTCAGATCGAACATGGTCAGGTCCGACGGTGGCAGCTGGGCGGCGGTATCGATCCGGACTCCGGTTTCGATCTTGCCGCCCAGGTCCGCCAGCAGGGCCGCCAGCGCGCGGGCGATGGACTGCGATCCGCCCGCCGCGACGGGCCAGCCGTACCGATGGCCCGCCGTCAGGATTCCCATGCCGATCGCCGAGGTCAATGGCAGATGCAGCGGCCGGAAGGCATGGGCCGCAACACCTCCGAACAGGGCTCGGGCCTCCTCGGTGTGGAAGGCGCGGGCCAGTGCGGAGGCGGGCAAGGGTGTCGGCGCACCGAACCGGGCCAGCGTGAGCGGGTGCCGGGGCACCCGCAGCAGCGGCCGCATAATGTCCTCGGCCAGCGCGTCGTAATGCTCGGAGGGACTGCCGAACAACAGCTTCCACCGGCGGCCGTCCGAACCCATCCCTGCGGCGGTGCAATCGACCGAGCGGTACAGCACACCGGCGCGCCCCTCGGAGAGCGGATGCACGCAGTCGATTTCCGGTGTACGCCAGGACAACCCGTACTGTTCGAGCCCGAGCTCGGCCAGAAAGGGCGAACCCACCGCCATCGGGTGCACCGCCGAGCACTGATCGTGCAGCAGTCCCGGCACGATCGCCTCGACGGTGCGGGTGCCGCCGCCGATCTCACTGTCGGCTTCCAGCACGGTCACCCGCACACCCGCCCGCGCGAGGGCAACGGCGGCGGCGAGTCCATTGGGCCCGCCGCCGACGACGGTCGCGGTGGTCATGCCAGCGCTCCGTGCCCGTGGTCCTGCGCGGGCCGGGTCCAGGTGACCGTCACCGGGATGGGTCCGTCGGGCAGCCAGGGCTGTTCGGCCACCGCGTCGGCGACCACCCAGGTACCGCGTTCGATCACGCCGAGCGCCGCATCGATGAGCTGGTAGTGCTGCACCCGGCTCCCCCACGCCTGCGATTCGACCCAGACGATGACGGCCTCACCCGGTTCGAACCGGGCCTCGCGCTGTACGGCGGTGATGAAATCCGCATTGTGCAGATGGCCGTCGCCGAAATTGAAACCGATCAGCGAATTGCAGAGGAACTCACCCTCACGCACGGTGCGGGAGTCGATATCGGGCAGGTTGTGCAGCAGGACCGAGAACAATCCGCGGCCCTGGCTGTGCATGGTCCGCCACGCGGTCACCTGCTGCATGGTGATCTCGGCCCACTGCGGCTCATAACCGAAATCGACGAACTGATCGACCTGATTCTTCGCGGTACGCGTCACCCGATCCAGTTTGCCCTCCGCTCCCGGGGCGAACGCCCACACCGCGGAGGCCCAGTTGCCGGCGTACTGCCGCATGGACGGCAGGAACGAGACCTTATCGGGCCGGAAGTTGCCGAGAATCGGGAAGAACAGCAGGCCTGCCAGCAGTGCCACGGCCAGCCACGGGGAGGAAAGGTCGAACGGGCTGTAGCCGTTCCCGTTCGGGAAACCCAGGAACAGGAACATCGATGCATAGGCGAACAGCACATTCCACTCCAGCGGCACCGCGAGCGGGAAGGTCGACACGATGAACAGGTGGAAGATCACCATCGCCGCGACCGCCACCGCGGTGAGCCAGTGACTGGTGGAGAACAGCAGCACCAGCGGTGCGATCACCTCGACGGTGGTGCCGCCGACATGCGCCATCACATCCGCGATCCGGGACGGCCGCAGATCACGCGGGAAGTCGCGGTAGTGGGCGCGCTTGATCCGGGTGAACGGCATCGACGGGCTGTTGCTGACCATGGGCGGAACCACCAGGGCGAAATGCTTGCCGAACTTGGACACTCCCGCGCCCACCCACACGATGACGATCAGCAGTTTCAACGCGATGATCATGTCGACGAACGGCAGTACCGCGAAGAAGAAGAGCGCGGGCAGATACTGCTCACCACGGGCCGCGAGGAAAATCGTCTTGTCCCGCAACCCGTTCAGGATCAGCAGCACGATCGGCGCGATCAGCAGCGCCGGGTTCACCAGGCCCGAGGTATTGCCCGGCACCGCCGCGGAGAGCGAATCACTGTGCACGCCAGGCAGAACCAGCGCGACGACGACGGACGCCAGCAGCGCGACGTACAGCGTGATGTCGAACCAATTCCGCCGGTCCCCGCCGGTGAACGGCACCCACTTCCACGGCCGCAGCCGAATGGTGCGCGGGCGCGCCCAGAACAGGATGCCGCCGGTCATGGGTTTCACCTTGCCCGCCAACGGCCCCCACGATCCGGCAATGCCGATGCTCTCCAGCAGGACCGTCCACAGGATCGCCTTCTGATAGACGATGGGCTGGTTCCACCACTGCCCGACATGCCAGAAGGCGGGCAGATGCGAGGTGGTGGTGGCGACCACGATGCCGCCGAGGATGTACAGCACGATCAGTTTCAGGATGTAGATCGTGTGCACCATGCGCGGTGAGCCGAAGCCGTGTTCGGCCCAGTTGACCGCGAGTATCCGCATGCGCTCCATGAGCGGCAGCCGCAGGAAGTCCTCCGGCTCGACGGCGGGAAGATCGGGGTTGATGAATCCCATGACAGTGCTCCTAATCGGTGAAAAAGGTGGGGGTTCAGTGGGTGTCGGCGTCGAGCAGGCGCAGCGCGGGTTTGTCGATCTTGCCGACGGCGTTCTTGGGCAGTTCGCCGAGAATCCGGATCGCCACGGGCAGTTTGTATTTCGCCAGACAGGTGCGCGCGTGCTCACGAATCGCGGTGGCGTCCAAGGCCGAACCGCCGGTGAGCGCGACGAACAGGATCGGCTGCTCGCCGTAGACCGGATCGGGCCTGCCCACCACCGCCGCCTCGGCAATATCGGGCAGCTGGTAGACGACGGTCTCGATCTCCTTGGGGTAGATGTTCTCGCCGCCGCGAATGATCATGTCCTTGGCCCGATCCACCAGGACGAGATAGCCGTCCTCGTCGAAGCGGCCGATATCGCCGGTGTGCAGCCAGCCGTCCACCACCGTGGCGGCGGTCGCCTCCGGGCGATTGAGGTAGCCGCGCATGACATTCGGCCCGGAGATCAGCACCTCGCCGCTCTCTCCGGCGGGCGCGTCGCCGCCCGCGGCGCCCAGGATGCGAATGCGCTGGCCCGGCAGCGGGATGCCGACCGTGCCCGGTTTCCGCAGTCCGGCAACCGGATTGAGGGTGCTGGCACAGGTCCCCTCGGACAGCCCGTAGCCCTCGATGATCGGAATGCCGTAGCGGTCTTGGAATTTGGCGATCAGCTCGACGCTCGCGGGCGCCGCACCGCAGATTCCGAAACGGACCGACGAGGTGTCGGGGCGCACGTGCGCCGGCCGATTGGCCAGCATGGTGTAGATGGTCGGCACCGCGGAGAAGTACGTGGCACGGGTGCTTTCGATGCTGTCGAAGAAGGTCGCCGCGTCGAAGCGTCCCGCGACCGTGGTGCGCCCACCCGCCAGCAGCGGTGACAGCACTCCGGCCACGATCCCGTTCACATGGAACAGCGGCAGGATCAGCAGGCTGTGATCGGCCTCGGTCAGGGCGAGCGCGTCGATCACCATGTCGCACATGGCCAGCAGGTTCGCGTGATCGAGCATGACGCCCTTGGGCCGGCCGGTGGTTCCGCTGGTGTAGATGAGCAGGGCCAGGGCCTCCGGGCCCGCGTCGACCGGATCGACCTCCGCGCCGGTTCCGCCCGCGCTCAGCTCCCGCACCGGCACCACCGCGCGCACCGGACCGTCGAACGCGCGGTCGGTGATCAAGACCTTCGCGCCCGCATCGGCCACCTGATACGCGACTTCGGCGGTGACCAGCGCCGGATTCACCGGTGTGACCGCCGCGCCCAATCGCCAAGCGGCGAACAGGCTCAGCACCAGATCGGCGGTATTGGGCAGCATGACCGCGACCACGTCACCGGTCCCGACGCCGTATGCGCGCAGGGTGGCCGCGGCACGCCGCACCGCCTCGAGGAAGCGGGTGTTGTTCAGTGCGACGCCGTCATCGGTGAGGGCCGGATCGTCCGGGCGGACGGCGGCCCGGCGGTCCGGCAGTGCCGAGAGATTCATGAGCAGGTCCTTGCGGAGAGGAAAACGATGCCGCCAACGGTAGAAATCCCCCGCTCGTCTGCCACCGTCGTCCGTGAACGAAGTTCGCACCCGCCCTTGTCCCGGGAGGACAAGAGCCGGTCCGCGAATCCGCAGCCACGGCCGCCGGACGGAACTACCGTGGAGGGGTGACGATTGCGCGGCGCGACAGCGACGTCGCGGTGGGCCGCTATGTGGAATCGATCGCCGCGCGGATGAATGCGCGGGTGACCCAGGTCAGTGCGGCCATTCGCACCGCACTCGAGGAGGACATCGCCGATCTGCGCGGCGACCCCCGCACGGCGGATCTGCTCGGCGCGAGCGTCGAGGCCAATGTCGACACCCTGCTGCACGCGCTGCGCCACGATATCCCCGTCGAGCGCATCCAGGCGCCGGGGGCGGCCGTCGAATACGCCAGACGTCTTGCCCAGCAAGGCATTCCGTCCAATGCCCTGGTGCGCGCCTATCGCCTCGGGCAGCGCCGTCTCACCGAGATGGTGTTCGCCGAACTGCACGAGATGGCCATCCCGCCCGAAGACCGGGTCACCACCATCGAGCGGATCACCGCGATCCTGTTCGACTACATCGACCGGATTACCGAACAGGTTGTCGTCATCTACGACGATGAGCGCGAGCGCTGGCTGGAGAATCGGAACAGCGTGCGCGCCTTACGCATCCGCGAACTGCTGACCACCCGCAAACCGGTCGACGCCGATGCGGCGTCCACCACCATCCGGTATCCGCTGCGCTGGCATCACGTCGCGCTGGTGCTGTGGTATCCCGAGGCCGAGGACGATGAGATCCCGCGGCTGCAGCAGTTCGTCCGCGAACTCGCCGAGGCGCTGGACACCGCGGCGGCGCCGCTGTTCGTCGCCACCGATCCGGTGTGCTGCTGGGCATGGCTGCCCTATCGCAGCGATCCTCGCGATCCGGCCCCGCGCATCCGGTCCTACGCACTGGCACACTCCGGTTCGCCCGGTATCGCGATCGGACCGGCCGCCGCCGGGGTCGACGGATTCCGCACCTCGCACCGGTACGCCGAGCGCGCCCAGGCGGTGGCGCTGGTGCGCGATCTGCCGAATCCGATTCTGGCCGCCTCGGATCCGGGGCTGTCCACCGCGGCACTGCTCGGCGGTGATCTCACGCAGACTCGCGAGTGGGTGGGCGAGGTGCTCGGAGACCTGGCGGCCGATACCGAGAACGATGAGCGCCTGCGCGAGACCCTGCGCGTATTCCTGCGCACCGGTTCGAGTTTCAAGGCGGCGGCCGGTGAACTGGATCTGCATTTCAACTCGGTGAAATACCGGGTCGGCCGGGCCATCGCGCGGCGCGGCCGGCCGATCACGCAGGACCGGCTCGATGTCGAGGTCGCCCTGCTGGTGTGCCACTGGTACGGGAAAGCGGTGCTGCTAGCCGCCTGATCGCGCCCGCGGTATCCCCGCCGCCGGCGCACGGCCGGAGACGGCGGTCACGGTGCCGCAGACAATCTCCGGCTCGTTCTTCGTCCCCGCGAGACAATGGCAACCGCCCGCGTGCGGCCTACCTTTTTCGCCATGGACAACGGCAGGACACCCTCGCAGATCAGCACCACGGCGGGTGAACCGGCCCGGCGGACCGATCAGGTCATCGACGACCTGCTCTACGGCCGACTGTTCGACCAGTGGAGTGTGTGCGAGGCCGCCGACTATCTGCGCCTCCCGTCCACCGGCCCGTTCGTGGTGGTCGCGGCCCAGGCACCGGAGCTCGGGGTGGCGGCACTGCCGGAGATCGAACCCAAACTGCGCAGCCTCGACGCCTTCTCTGCCTGGTGGCTGCTGCCGGAACAGCAGATCGGCATGGTGAGCTTCCGGACCGAGACACAGTGGACGAATACGCTCGCCCTGCTCTCCCGCACCGCGACCACGCGGGTCGGGGTGAGCTCCCGCTTCGACGATCTCCGCGATACCGCCCAGGCGCTGCGCTATGCGCGCATCGCCCTGCGCGGACGCGGGGAATCGGGTGAACTCGTATCGGTCTTCGACAGCTCGATACTCGGCAGCGCCGCCGTGAGCGCACCCGAGGTGACGACCAAACTCGTTGCCCCCCTGATTGATTCGTTCGACGAACTGGCCGAGGACGAGCGGCAGGTGCTGTTCGAGACCTTCCGGGTCTGGGTGCAGCACGACGGTTCGCTGCGCACCACCGGCGAACTGCTGTTCTGCCATCCCAATACGGTGCGCTACCGGTTGCACCGCATCGAGGAGCGCACCGGCAGATCGCTCTCGCGGCCACGGGATCTCGCCGAACTCTGCTTCGCCTTCGAAGTGCAGCGGCGGCTGCTGTGAACGCCCGCATTCCCGCGCCCAGGGTAAGCGCCTCGCACCGCCGCGGCGGTGTCCTGCCGAACACCGTCGCGGCAGGGACATTGTCCGCGGGCACATCGACTCCGATCTTGTGGTGCAAAACCATGGAGAGACCGGCGAATCGCAGTCGAAAGGGGCACTCCGTGCCGAATCTCGCCCTCAACCTCACCGCCGCCGCACTGCGGTGGCCGGACCGAATCGCCACCCGGGTCGACCAGCACACCCTCACCTATGCCGAATTGGACGCTGCCGCAGGACGAACGGCGACCTTCCTGGCCGCCGCCGGCATCGGCCCGGGCGATCGGGTCGGGCTGATGCTGCCCAATACCGCGGCGGTTCCGGTGACCTACTACGGAATTCTGCGTCTCGGCGCGATCGTGGTGCCGATGAACCCGCTCATGCATGCCCGCGAGGTGGAGTTCTATCTGACCAATACCGGCGCCCGCGCCCTGTTCGGCACACCGGCCTTCGCGGACGCCGCGATCTCCGCCTGCGCCGCTACCGGCGCACAGTGCTGGATAGTCGATGATGCCGAATTGGACTCGATCACAGCGGATTTCAGTCCGTACGGCCCGCCCGCCGAACGCGCCGACTCCGATACCGCGGTCATTCTGCACACCTCCGGCACCACCGGCCGCCCCAAGGGCGCGGAGCTCACCCACGGCAGTCTCGGCAACAATCAGGATCTCACCGCCCGCACCCTGCTGCACCTGACACCGGACGATGTGGTGCTCGGCTGCCTGCCGCTGTTCCACGTCTTCGGCATGACCTGCGGTATGAACGCGGCGCTGGCCGCGGGCGCGACGCTGACGCTGCTCCCCCGCTTCGACCCGGCCACCGCGATCGACATCATCCGCCGCGACGGGGTCACCGTCTTCGAGGGTGTGCCGACCATGTATTCGGCCATGCTCGGTGTGGCCGACCGGTTCCCGCCGCAGGCCACCGCCACCCTGCGCACCTGCGTCTCCGGCGGTTCCGCGCTGCCGGTCCAGGTGCTGCACGATTTCGAGAAGGCGTTCGAGGCCGAGATCCTGGAGGGCTACGGACTGTCCGAGACCTCACCGGTGGCCTCGTTCAATCACCCTGGCACGCAACGTAAACCGGGTTCCATCGGCACGCCGGTCGAGGGCGTGCGAATGCGGCTGGTGGACGAGAACGGGCGCGAGACGCTGCCCGGCGTCGCGGGCGAGATCCAGGTGCTGGGCCCGAATGTGATGAAGGGCTACTGGAATCAGCCCGAGGCCACCGCCGCGGCCATGCACGACGGCTGGTTCGCCACCGGGGATATCGCCCGCCGCGATGAGGACGGCTACTACTTCATCATCGACCGCAAGAAGGAACTCATTATTCGCGGCGGCTACAACGTCTATCCGCGCGAGGTCGAAGAGGTGCTGTATCAGCATCCGGCGGTGGCCGAGGCCGCGGCGGTCGGGCTGCCGCACGCCTCGCTCGGCGAAGAGGTCGGCGCGGCCGTCGTGCTGAAGGCCGGTGCGCAGGCGGATCCCGACGAGTTGCGGCGGTTCGTCAAGGAACGCATCGCCGCCTACAAATACCCCCGCCGCGTCTGGCTCGCCGAGAGCCTGCCCAAGGGGCCCACCGGAAAGATTCTGCGCCGCGCGGTGCAGCGACCCGAATTTCCCGAATTCCAGGAGAAGTGAGCACATGGTGACCAATCTCGACCACGCCGACGAACTGGCCGCACCGCTGGATCTGCTGCTGACCAGTTCGGCCGTCGGCATCGGACGCCGCATGCTGCCCAATAATTCCTGGAGCCGCCTGGCCGTGCAGCTGGCCCGCCGCCCCGGCGTGGTCGGCGGGCGGGTGTCGAGCCTGGGCCAGGAGCTGGTGGATATCGCGCGGGGGCGCTCGCAGCGGGCTCCGGCCAAGGCGGACAAGCGTTTCGCCGATCCGGCCTGGCAGGGCAATCCGCTGCTCAAGCGCAGTATGCAGGCGTACCTGGCGGCCGGCGATACCGCCGAGCAGCTGCTGACGGACGCGCATCTGGACTGGCGCGACGACGAGTGGATGCGCTTTGTGGTCGACAATGTGCTCGAAGGTCTGTCGCCGAGCAATAATCCGCTGCTCAATCCGCTGGGGTGGAAGGCGCTGATCGATACCGGCGGGCTCAGCGCGGTGCGCGGACTGCGGCACTTCGCCGGTGATATGGCCAGTGCGCCGAGGGTTCCCGCCATGGTCGAGGCGAACGCGTTCACCCTCGGCGAGAATGTCGCCGCCACAAAGGGATCGGTGGTGCTGCGCACCGAGGTCTTCGAACTGATCCAGTACGCGCCGCAGACCGACAAGGTGCGCACCATCCCGCTGCTCATGGTGCCGCCGGTGATCAACAAGTACTACGTCATGGATATCGCACCCGGGCGCAGCATGATCGAATACTTCCTCTCACAGGGACAGCAGGTGTTCGCCATCTCCTGGCGCAATCCCACCGCCGCACAACGTGATTGGGGATTCGACACCTACGGGCAGGCCATTGTCGACGCGATGGACGCCGTCGAGCGGATCACCGGGTGCGAACGCACGCATCTGCAGGCGTCCTGCTCCGGCGGGATTCTCGCGGCCATGACCGCGGCGCACCTCACCGAGATCGGCCAGGATCACCGGCTGGCGAGCCTGACGCTCATGGTGACCGTGCTCGATCAGAGCCACGCCGGATTCGCCGCGGCCGCCATCGACGAGGAGACCGCCAAGATGGCCATCGCGGTCTCGGCGCGCAAGGGTTATCTGGACGGGCGCGCGCTCGCCGAGGTGTTCGCCTGGCTGCGGCCCACCGATCTGGTGTGGCGGTACTGGGTCAACAACTATCTGCAGGGCCGCGCGCCGGCCGCGTTCGATGTGCTGTTCTGGAATGCCGACACCACCCGGATGGCGGCGGCGCTGCACCGCGATATGGTCATGCTGGGCGTGCACAATGCGCTGACCGTGCCGAATTCGGTGCGCATGCTCGGGACGCCCGTGGATCTGTCCCGGATCACCGTCGACAGTTATGTGGTCGCCGGGCTCACCGATCACATCTCGCCGTGGCAGGCCTGCTATCGCAGCGCCCGGCTGCTGGGCAGCAAGGATCTGCGGTTCGTCCTGTCCACCAGCGGGCATATCGCCGCACTGGTCAATCCGCCGGGAAATCCCAAGGCCGCCTTCCGCATCGGGCCCACCGACCAGGCCGATCCGGGCGCGTGGGTGGATGCCGCACCGCAGCAATCGGGTTCGTGGTGGCCGGACTTCACACTCTGGCTCGCCGATCGCAGCGGACCGCAGAAGGATGCGCCCGCCACCCTCGGGACCGCGGAGCTGCCGCCCCTGCAACCTGCTCCCGGAAAATACGTACTCGCTCACTGAAAGGTTCGCCATGACAACACAACTCGACAGTCCGGCCGATCTCATCGGGCTCGCCGGACAGCAGCTCGGCACCACCGAGTGGAGGGAGATCACCCAGCCGCAGGTCGATCGGTTCGCCGAGGCCACCGGCGATCACCAATGGATACATACCGATCCGCAGCGAGCGGCGACCGGGCCGTTCCACGGGACCATCGCCCACGGGTATCTCACACTGTCCCTCGCGCCCGTGGTCATCTCCGACGTCCTCGAGATCCGCGAGCTCACCGCGGCGCTGAACTACGGCTTGAACAAGGTGCGCTTTCCCGCGCCGGTGCCGGTGGGTTCGAAGATCCGGGCGGTGGTGACGCTGAATGCCGCGCAGCAGAAGACCTCCGGGGTGGAGGCGGTATTCGGGCTCACCTACGAGATCGACGGCGGTACCCGTCCGGCCTGCGTCGCCGACGTCGTGGTGCTCTACCCGTGAGCGCCCCGGTGCCCGCCGATGCCGTCGAGCAGCGACTGATCGCCGTCGTGGGACAGCAGATCCGGGTCAGCGTGCGCTGGGGCTCGGGTGTTCCGCTGGTGCTGTGCAATGGCATCGGGGCCGCACTGGAGGTCTTCGATCCTTTCGTAGCCGCGTTGGATCCGGCGACCACGGTGGTGCGGTTCGATGTGCCGGGCAGCGGCGGATCACCGAATTCGCCGCTGCCGTACGGGTTTCCGTATCTCGCCGCGGTGCTTCGGGAAGTCCTGCGCAAGCTGGGCATCAATGGGCAGGTCGACGTGCTCGGCCTGTCCTGGGGTGGCGCGCTCGCCCAGCAGTACGCCTTCCAGAATCCGCGCCGATGCCGCAGGCTGGTGCTGGTCTCCACCGGTACCGGCGTCCTCATGGTGCCGGGGCGACCGCGGGCGCTGCTGAAAATGCTGACCCCGCACCGCTTTCTGGATCACCGGTACGCCGCGGGCATTGCGGGCGAACTCTACGGCGGCACCGTCCGCCATGACGCCGCCATTGTCGAGCAGCTGTTCGACCGGCAGTTGATGGCCGGATCGCGGATCGGCTATCTGCATCAGCTGCTGGCCGGATCGGTGTGGACGAGCCTGTTCGCACTGCCGCTCATCCGCCAGCCCACCCTGATCCTGGCCGGCACCGACGATCCGATCATTCCGGTGGTCAATGCCCGCATCATGGGCCGGTTGCTGCCGCATGCGACCGTGCACCTGCATGCGGGCGGGCACGTCGACCTGATCACCAATGCCGGTGCGCTGGCCCCGGTGATCGAAGCCTTCCGCACCGAGAGAAATGAACGGCCATGAGTACCTCCCCCATCGACAGCGCCGACTTCTACGCCCTCGAGGACCTGCTCGACGACAGCGAAACCAAAGTCCTGCACCGGGTCCGGGAATTCATGAAGACCGAGGTGGAGCCGATCATCAATCAGCACTGGCAGCGCGGCAGCTTCCCGTTCGAGATCGTGCCGGGCTTCCGGCAACTCGGCATCGCGGGGCTGCCCTATCAGGGATTCGGTTGTCCGGGAAGGTCTTTCCTGCTCGACGGCATGGTCGCGATGGAGCTGGCCCGCACCGATCCGTCCATCGCCACCTTCGCCGGTGTGCACGGGGGCCTGTCCATGGGCTCGATCTACCTGTGCGGCAACGATGCCCAGCGCGAGCGGTTCCTGCCCGCCATGGCGCGGCTGGAGCGGATCGGCGCCTTCGGGCTGACCGAACCGGAGGTCGGATCCGGCGCGTCGGGGGGTCTGCGCACCACCGCGCGGCGCGAGGGCGATACCTGGGTGCTCAACGGCCGCAAGAAGTGGATCGGCAACGCCACCTTCGGCGATCTCACCGTCATCTGGGCCAAGGATCTTGCCGACGGCCAGGTCAAAGGGTTTGTGGTGGACAACAGCAGCCCCGGATTCCACACCGAGAAGCTCGAGGACAAGATCGCGCTGCGGGTGGTGCAGAACGCGCTCATCACCCTCACCGATGTCCGGGTGCCCGAGGCCGATCGACTGCAGCACGCCGACAGCTTCCGCGACACCGCCGCGGTGTTGCGCATGACGCGCGCGGGCGTGGCCTGGATGGCGGTCGGCTGCGCCCGCGGCGCCTACGAGAACGCCCTGCGCTATGCCCTGGAACGTGAGCAGTTCGGCCGCCCCATCGCCGGATTCCAGCTCGTACAGGACCTTCTGGTGCGCATGCTCGGCAATATCACCTCGTCCTGGGCGCTGTGCGCGCGGCTGTCTCAGCTACAGGACCAGGGCCGCGCCGAGGACCGCCACTCCTCGCTGGCCAAAGCCTGGTGCACCGTGCGCATGCGTGAAACCGTCGGCTGGGCACGGGAATTGATGGGCGGCAATGGAATTCTGCTGGAACACAATGTCGGCCGCTTCGTCGCCGACGCCGAGGCCATCTACTCCTACGAGGGCACGCGGGAGATGAACACCCTCATCGTGGGCCGCGCCATCACCGGGTTGAGCGCATTCGTCTGAGCGCATGCGCCGGAGCGGTCGAGGATGGCGGTGCGGACATCACCATCCTCGATACCGAACGCTCTCGGCTCAGCAGACTCACTGTGCCGTACGGGCGTAGCTGCCGAATTCCAGTTCTTCGAGCACGGTGGGCCGCTGCGGAGTCCAACCGAGCACCGATCGCACGCGCTCGGCCCTGGTCTGCTGGTCCAAGAGCAAGGCATCGGCCAGGTAGGCGCCGATGCGATCGCGTGCCGCCTCATCTGATTCGGTGACTACGCCGGGCGCCCCGGCCGCGCGGGCGGCCGCCTCGGCCATGGCGCGGACGGTGGGGTTGTCACCGCTGGCCGCGATGAACCGGCCACTGGCAGTGGATGATTCGATCACGCGGAGAAACACCTCCGCCAGGTCTGCCGCGTGAATCGTTCCCCAGTGCTGCCGACCGGAACCGATCGTGGTGAGCCTGCCCTCGCTGTCCTTCGGCGCGCCCGCAATAAGATTCGGAAGTCCGCCCCCGTCTCCATAGACGCCCGCCGAGGAGATGATCGATACCCGGGCGCCCGGAATATCAAGCGCCTGTTGGCAGATCGCCGGTCGCCAGGCGACCAGCGCGGGCGGGTCGAACGGCTGATCCTCGACGATATCGGTCCCCGAACCGAACTCCCACATACCGGCGATATGCGCGTACGGCTTGCCGGTATCACCGAACGCCCGGGCGACGGCGCGCACCACGGCCGCATCGAATTCGGCGGCGGTCTGATCGCCCGGCGTGGCAGCGTGTATCGCGCCGTCGGCCTGGCGCAGCGCCTCGACGAGAAACGTCTCATCGGTGATCGCGCCGATCACCGGGGTCACCCTGTCGGACTTGACCTTCGCCGCGCTTTCCTCACTGCGGACGACCGCTGTCACGGTATGCCCCGCACCGGTCAGGGCGCTCGAAATGTGCGAACCGACATATCCGGTCGCACCGGTGAGCAGAATATCCATGAATCTCACCGCTCCCCGGTGATCGGGGACGCGTTCCGGACGATCTCCTTATTACCCACTGCCGTTCTCCTCCTACGCTCGGCCGCGCCGTCAGGCACTGGATCGAGCCTCGCAGCCGAGGAGGTGAGCGGTCGTCACCTGATTCCGGTGAACGTGGGTATCTCGCCGGGCTACGGTGTGCTGGTGCGGGTTTCGGTCCAGTCGACCATGAGGCGGCGCTCCGCGAAGAGCCATTCGCCGTCGTTCTTGACGAACTGGTCGATATAGCGGATGGAAGCGATCATGAGTGAGCGCCCGCCGTCCTCGTCGAAGGACAGGTGATGGGCCAGGCAGTAGCTTTCACCGGTCGCATGATCACCGGCCAGGGCGACCGAACTCTGGCCGTTGAAGTGTGTGGTCCTGGCGTAGACGTTCAGATTGTCGAAGACCGGGACGAGGGCATCGCGGCCGTGCAGATCCTGGGTCGGTTCGGCCGAGGAGGAGTCCATGAACACCAGGAAGTGGGTGTCCGGGGTGAAGAGCGCGAGCTGTCCCTCGGCGTCGCGGTGGTCGGCGCAGTGGGCGTAGGCGTCGATCAGCCCGCGAATGGCGAGACGGTCGGCGGCGTCCTGGGGCGAGAGTGTCGAGTGGGAGGTCATCGGATCCCCTTCGTGCCTGTGGAGCACTGATTGACAGCTATATCAAAGCACTATCACTCGGCGGGGCACGATCCGGTGACGTGTGCACCGGGCGCGAATTAAGCTGGCGCAGGTCAGGAGGAGGGCAGATGACTCGTTCGCCTGTATCCGGTCGATCCGGCCTGATCGATCGCCGCGCGCTGGTCGCCGCGCTCGATCGCGGCACGGACAAGCCCGTGACGATCATCTCCGCACCCGCGGGCAGCGGCAAGACCTCGCTGCTGCGCAGCTGGGCGGAGGGGCCGGGACGTACGCGGCGGATCGCCTTCGTCACCGTGCGGCCCGGACAGCACGACGCGCAGCCCTTCTGGCTCGCACTGCTCGGCGCGGTCCGCGCCGCGGCAAGCGATGCGGGGCATGCCGTAATTCCCTCTGCCACACCCGATTTCAACGGCGATACCATGGCGGAGCGGCTGCTGGCCGAATTCTCCGAGGTCGACGGCACGCTCGTCCTCGTCATCGACGATCTGCACGAGATCGGTGCGCCCGAGACCTTCGAACAGCTCACCGCACTACTCACCGATCTCCCCCCGCACGTCCATGCGATCCTGGCCGCCCGCCGCGATCCCCCACTGCGCCTGCACCGCCTGCGCCTCGCCGGTGAATTGACCGAACTCCGCAGTGCGCACCTGCGTTTCACCGAAATCGAGACGAGCCAATTCCTCACCGCCGCAGGTCTCACACTCCCGCACCGGGCGGCCGAACTGCTGCACCAGCGCACCGAAGGCTGGGTGGCCGGGCTGCGGCTGGCCGCGCTCTCCCTCGCCGATCACCCCGATCCGGAACGCTTCGTCGCGGAGTTCTCCGGCAGCGATCGGACCGTCGCGGAGTATCTGATCGCGGAGATGCTCGAACAGCAGCCCGCGCATGTGCAGCGGCTGCTGCTGCGCACCTCGCTGCTGGACCGGGTCAACGGTGAGCTGGCGGATCTGCTGACGGGATCCGCCGGATCCGCACGCATACTGCTGGACCTGGAGGATGCGAACGCCTTCGTCGTCTCCCTCGATCCGGGCCGGATGTGGTTCCGCTACCACCACCTCTTCCGTGGACTGCTGCGGCTGGAATTGCGCCGCACCGCGACCGCGGAGCTCCCCGGACTGCATGCGCGCGCCGCGCGGTGGCTGGCCGCGCACGGATACACCGCCGAGGCCATCGGGCACTTCCAGGCCGCGGGTGACTGGACCGAGGCGGCCGAGCTGCTCACCGAGCACGCACTGAGCCTGACCCTCGACGGGCGCGCGGGCACGGTCCGGGCGCTGCTGCGGTCGTTCCCGTCCGGGCCCGGCGAGAACTCGCCGGAACTGGCGCCGGTGTACGCGATCGCCGACCTGGACCAGCTCCGGCTGGACGAGGCCGCCGCACACCTGCATCTCGCCCGGTCCGCCGCAGCGGCCGCGCCACCGGACCGCCGGCATCGGCGGCAGCTGGCGATCCTCTCGCTCGAACTACTGCTCGCGCGGCTGCGGGGGCACTTCGACGGTGTTGTCGAACAGGTGAACTCGCTGCCCGCACCGGCGGCAGGGCAGTCCAATGCCGATATCGCGCTCGGCAGCGATCTGCGGACCATCGCGCTGCTGAATCTCGGTGTGGCAGAGTCCTGGTCGTTGCGCATGCCCGAGAGCGAGCGCCACCTGCGGGAGGGCGCGGAGCTCGCCCGCGAGATCGGCCGCCCCTACCTGGAGGTCGCCTGCCGCGCCCAGCTGGGCTTCGCCGCGACCGCCCGCTCCCTCACCGAAGCTCGCCGATTCAGCAGCGCCGCAATCGCTTTGGCCGCCGAGCACGGGTGGGACGAGCAGCCGGTGATCGCCCCGGCGCTGGCGACGCTGGCCGGGACGATGATCTGGACCGGCGCATTCGACGAGGGCGAACACTGGCTGGACCGCGCGCTGCGGGTCACCCGGGAAGGCAGCGAACCGGGGCTGCGATTGCTGCTGCATCTGCTGGGCGGCATGCTGCACGCCGCGCGCGGCCGATACCGACAGGCGCTGGCGGAATTCGAGATCGCCGGACAGGTACAGGCGAATATGGCTGGGGAACACGCGCTCGCGGGCCGGGTCCTCGGGGGTGCGGTGGCCGCGCAGGCTCGGCTCGGCATGCCGGGGAAGGCACGCGCGACGCTCGCCGCGCTGGGCGGACAACACACGGACAACGGCGAAATCCGCACTGCGACAGCCATTGTGTGCCTGGCGGAGAACGATCCGGCGTCGGCACGCAGCACACTGCGGGCGGTGCTCGACGGGTCCGCGCCCGTCACCCACGACTTCACCCGCGTCGAGGCCCACCTCCTGAACGCGCTCGCCTGCCGCGCCGAGAAGGAGGACCGCGCGCTGCGCGCCGGCGTCGAGGCAGCGCTGGAGCTGGCCGAGCCGGAGCGCCTGATCCTGCCGTTCATTCTGACCGGCGGCTGGGAATTGCTGGAATCCGTTCCAGCACACAGCACTTCACATGCGGCATTGATCACCGATATTCTCGACGCCGCCCAGGGCAGCCCGCCGGCCCGCACCGTCGTACCACCCGCCGAGCACCTCAGCCCGACCGAACTGCGCCTGCTGCGCTATCTACCGACGAACCTCACCCGGCCCGAAATCGCCGGGGAGCTGTCGGTCTCGGTGAACACCGTCAACACCCACATTCGCAATATCTACACCAAACTCGGCGTCACCGACCGCTCCACCGCCGTTCAGCGCGGCCGCGAACTGCATCTGCTGTCCGCCGGACGCACCTGACGGCTATGGGCTCACCCGATTCCGGTGATGCCGATTCACCCTGGCCGCCAGCACAATTGCACCATGGGCGACGACCCGAGCTACATCATGATCCGGGTCCGCGGGCATCTCGGCCCCACCGCCCTGGCCGCCTTCCCCCGGATGTCATGCCGCCATCAGGGCGCCGACAGCGTTCTCACCGGGCTCCTTCCCGACCGTTCCGCCCTCTACGGCGTCCTGGCCGAGATCGAAACCCTCGGCCTCGACCTGCTGGAGATGCGCAAGCTCCCACCGCCCCCGCAGTCACAGGAATTTGGCAGCTGCGGCGCAGCGGTGCTGTAGGTGGGTGGCCGAATGTAGTTCCTATGACACAGCTGCTGATCGCCCCCACGCGCATCGCACAGACGATGGCCGCCCCGGTGCTCGATATCGTCATCCCCGTCTACAACGAGGAGCGCGCGCTGGCGGAGTGTGTGCATCGGCTGCTGGCGCATCTCGACGGCGGGTTTCCCTTCTCGGCGCGAATCACGATCGCGGACAATGCGAGCACGGATTCGACACTGCGGGTCGCACAGAAGCTTTCGGAGGAGTTCGAGGCCGTGCGGGTTGTCCACCTCGACGCCAAGGGGCGCGGGCGGGCGCTGCGCACGGCATGGCTCGCCTCGAACGCCGAGGTGGTCGCGTATATGGATGTCGACCTGTCGACCGATCTGAATGCGCTGCTACCGCTGGTCGCCCCGCTGGTCTCCGGGCATTCCGATCTCGCCATCGGCACGCGGCTGCACCGCAAGTCCCGGGTGGTGCGCGGGCCGAAGCGCGAATTCATCTCGCGCTGCTACAACCTGATTCTGAAAGCCGCACTGCGAGCACGGTTCTCGGACGCCCAGTGCGGGTTCAAGGCGATCCGCACCGATATCGGCCGCCAGGTGCTGCCGCTGGTGTGCGATGGCGAATGGTTCTTCGATACCGAACTGCTCGTCCTGGCCGAACGGTCGCACCTGCGCATCCACGAGGTCCCCGTGGACTGGATCGACGACCCGGACAGCCGCGTCGACATCATCGATACCGCGCGCAAGGACCTGCGGGGTGTGTGGCGACTGCGCCGCGCCATCGCCACCGGCACACTCCCGCTGCCCGAACTGCGCCGGACCGTCGGCCGCGAACCACTGCGCACCCCGGCCGGCAGCCACGCCTTCGCGGCCTGACGAACATCGGACCTGCCGGCTGGGTATGAGACAGCTCTGAGCAACCGATCGCGGCGGCTCAGTTACCCGCGCCGTTATTCGGGTTGGTGCAGATCGTGCCCTCACACGGAACCGTCGAGCCGTCGCCGTTCGGGTTGGGCATCACGCTGCCGCCATTGTCCTGCGGATCGGTGCCCGCGCCGTGGTTCGGGTTCGTGCAGATCGTGCCCTCACACGGGACGACCGAGCCGTCGCCAATGGGATTGGGCATGACATTGCCGCCGTTCTCCTGCGGATCCGGGCCAGCGCCGTGGTTGGGGTTGGTGCAGATCGTGCCCTCGCACGGCGCGGTGGTCGGCACCGGCTTCGGGACGGCCGGGGCGGTGGTCACGGGCGGGCGCGGCGGCTGAACCACCGGGCTTTGCGGTTGCGGCGCAATCACTGTGGTCGAGGCAGGCGTCGTCGACCGGACCGTGGTCGGGGCAACCGTTGTGGTCGTGGTGGTGGTCTTGGCGGTGTCGTGCGAACACGCGGCGCCGAACAGCATTACGGCAGCAATCGCCGAGAAGGTGACAAATCGAGACATCGGACGATCATGACACGGCCGATGGCTTACCTTGTGCACATCCTGGGACTGGGATTTCTACAGAATTCTCCGCTGGTGAGAAATTCGGCAGGCAGCGTTCAGGCCACAGCGACTTCACTAGCCAGACAATAGCTTTGGTGGGCGCCTCCGGAGAGCGGAGCCGGTCGCCTTCCCAGCCCCCCGCCGAGACGCCGAGAGGTTGCCCACCGGGGGCTCTTGCGCTTGCCGAGTTGTGCGTCTACCTTCCACTAATACGAATTAGTAACCGGGATCACCTTTCGCGGGATGTGCCCCGCATCACTTCACGAATCAAGGGACAACCATGCTCGACGCCGAGGTGCCGACCACTCTCGCTCGCCCCGCAGGACTCGGCCGGCTCCTGACCTTCATGTTCCCGGCGGCGACAGCCATGTATGCCGCCTTCAACGGTGTGCAGCAGATTCTGCTGCCCGCCCAGGTCGAGGCCTTCGACCCCGCCGCCAAGGTGGGCAATCTGGCATTGATCACCGCACTGGCCGCCATTGCCTCGATGGTGGCGCTGCCGATCGGCGGAGCGGTGTCGGACCGCACCCGGTCACCGTTCGGCCGGCGGTCACCCTGGATCGCGGTGACGGCCGTGCTGTCGGCGGTGCTGCTGATTGCCATCGGCAGCGCCGCCGACCTGGTCGTGCTGACGATTACCGTTGTGGCCCTGTGGTTTACGGCGAACTTCTATCAGGGCGCCTTCGCGGCGATCCTGCCCGACCGGGTACCGGTGGCACGACGCGGCCTCGCCTCCTCGGTGATCGGGCTGGGCACGCCGGTCGGCATTCTGCTCGGGGTGAATGTGGCCAGCCGAGTCAGCCAGTTCTGGGGTTACGCGATCCTGGCCCTCGTCTTCGTCATCGCCAGTGCGGCACTGGTATTCGGCGCCCGGGAGGCGTCGTCGGAGGGGGTCATCGCACCGGTCCGGACCACGCGGCGGCACTCGGAGCTGGTGCGCGCGTTCTTCGC
The DNA here is from genome assembly GCF_035958815.1 of Nocardia sp. NBC_01327. Lineage (NCBI taxonomy): Bacteria > Bacillati > Actinomycetota > Actinomycetes > Mycobacteriales > Nocardiaceae > Nocardia > Nocardia sp. NBC_01327. The sequence goes on from NZ_CP108383.1 coordinate 5,700,740, forward strand.
GGCATTCCGCAGTACGGATTTCAGTCTCGCGTTCCTGAGCCGGGCAAGCCTGTCCCTGGCCTACTTCACCGTCAGCGGCTATCTGTTCTACTCGATGCAGGACTACATCGGTGCGGGCAATATCCCCGGCGGCGATGTCGCCGTCGCGGTGGCGACGCTGTCCACGATCTCGGTGGCGACGTGGTCGGTGGTCGCCATGTTCACCGGCTGGCTCGCCGATCGGCTCGACCGCCGCAAACTGTTCGTGGGGATCAGCGCGGCCGGACTCGCCGCCTCGATGCTGGTGCCGATCCTGAGTCCGACCTGGACGGGCATGATCGTCTACGCCTTCCTGTCCGGGGCGTTCATCGGCACCTATTTCGCCGTCGATCTCGCCGTCATGTCGCTCGTCCTGCCGGACAAGCAGAACGAGGGCCGGGACTTCGGCCTGCTCGCGGTCGCGACCGGACTCCCCCAGGTGCTGTCCTCGGTCCTCGCCGGCGCGCTGCTCACGCTGTTCGGCAGCTATATCGCCCTGTTCTGCTTCGGCGCGGCCTGCGCGCTCGTCGCCGGGCTCGTCATCATGCGGATCCGCTCGATCCGCTGACCTTCCATCGTCGAAAGGTAGCAACATGCCGTATGTCAGCACTCCCGAGGGAGTTCGCCTCTGCTATGACACCTTCGGAAATCCGGAAGCTCCACCGCTGCTTCTCATTCAGGGCTTGGGAGCGCATCTGCTCGGCTGGCGCGCCGAGCTGTGCGAGGCGCTCGCCGGCGCGGGATTCCATGTCGTTCGGTTCGACAATCGCGACGTCGGGTTGTCCCAGAAATTCCCCGAGGGCGGTTATCTGCTGAGGGATATGGCGGCCGACACCGCGGGCCTGCTGCGTGCGCTGGGGATCGACTCGGCGCATATCGTGGCGCAGTCGATGGGCGGAATCATCGCTCAGGAGTTGGTGATTCATCAGCCCGACCTGGTCCGTTCGCTCGCGCTGATCTATACCGCGCCGAACAATCACGAATTCTTCGCCGGCGTGGATCTGATCGATGAGCGGATGGCCCTGCCCCACGCACGCGATCGCGCGGAGGCCGTCGAACTGTATCTGCGTAACGAGGCGCCCTGCTCATCGCCCGGATATCCCGCCGACCTCGAGTGGCTGCGGCTGCTCGGCGGGCTCATGTACGACCGCGATTACGATCCGGACGGCGCCGCCCGGCAGACCGCCGCCATCCTCGCCTCGCCCGACTACACAGCCGAGCTGCGCGGAATCACCGTTCCGACAACCATCATGCACGGCGACGGCGATCGGCTGATCAGCCCGGCGGCCGCCACGGCGCTGCACGAAGCCATCGCGGGATCCACCCTCACCGTCTTCCCGGGTATGGGACATGAACTCCCGCAAGCACTGTGGAGCGACATCGTCGCTCTCGTCCACGACAACGCTGTCACCTCCTCGGAACGAGTCTGATCATGTGCAAGACCTCTCGGCCACAGCATCATTCAGCCCTGCGCGGGCTGTGCCTCACAACGGCCGCCGTCGCGGCCCTGTCCCTCGGTGGCGTCGTGTATTCGGAACCCGCTGGGGCGCAACCGGTCTCCACTCCGGATGTGGACCCGTTCTATGCGGCGCCCGCCGATCTGGGCGGTTATGCGAACGGCGCGATCCTGCGGTCCCGGGAATCGGCGCTGTTCGGCGTCGCACTGCCCATCAAAGTGTGGCAGGTGCAATACAAGTCGACCGATGCCGGCAACCGCCCCACCACGGGTGTCGCCACCGTGCTGGTGCCGGACGCCCCGTGGACCGGCGGCGGTTACCGGCCGCTGGTGAGCTATCAGATCGCCGAGGACGGTCTGGGAATCCAGTGCGCGTCCTCGTACGTCCTGCGCGCGGGGCTGCAGGCGGGGACCAATAATGCCCAGGATCAGGAGGCTCCCATCGCCGCCCTGCTGCTGCAACACAATTGGGCAGTGGTGATCTCCGATTACGAAGGCCCGCAGGAACGATTCATCGACCGAGGACAGGAGGCGCACAGCGCGCTGGACGGTATTCGCGCCGCCGTGGCCTTCGCGCCTGCGCAGATCGGACCGAGTGCGCCCCTTGCCGCCTTCGGCTACTCCGGCGGTGCGTTCGCGACCGTCTCCATGATGGAGATACAGCCGCGCTACGCGCCCGAACTCAACTTCACGGGCTTCGCCGCGGGCGGGATACCCGCCGACGTGGCCGCCGGAATCGCCATGGACAACGGCACCAAGAATGTCGGACTGCCGGTCTTCGCCCTCGCGGCGCTGGACCGCCTGAGCCCGGAGTCGAATATCCCCGCGCAGGTCGACGAATCGACCCGCGCGGCAATCGCCGCGGCCGGACAGCAATGCGTCCAGCAGGTCGTGACCGACAATGCCTTCCGGCAGATCACCGACGTATCCGAGACCGCCGATCTCGCGCGCAACCCTGTCATCGCGGCCGCCGCCGCCAAGCAGAATCCCGGGCAGAGCATCCCGGCGGTCCCCATGTACGCCTGGCACAGCACCCTCGACGACGCATTGCCGATCGCACCGGTCGACGCCTTGATCGGCACCTACTGCGCGGCCGGTGCGACCGTCACCTACCACCGCACCGACGTACCGCAGCACGCACCGGCCGCGATCGCCGAACTACCCGCCGTCTTCGCCTACCTGAGCGACCGACTGGCCGGCGTACCCCAGCAGGCCGGATGCCACACCGACTGATCCAGCCACCTGCCGACGAGCACGAGTGCGCGTAATGCATTGCGTGACAGCCTGATCAGCGGCTGTTCGACACCGACGCCTGCCTCGGCGCCCCGAACCAGGAGGACAGCGCGGCGCGCAGTGCGGGCGCGGCGGTCTCGACAGGTTCGTCATTGCCTGCGGCCCAGGCAATGTGGGCGTCCGGGCGAATCAGCAGCGCATCGGCGGGTCGGTGCCCGGTGGTGGCAGCGACTATGTCGATGCGGTGCTGCCAATCCCGGGCGATCTCACGCAGGTCCGGCCGGTCGGCGAGATCGAGGAAGACCGGGCGGGCGGACCGCATGAGTTCCGCGACGCTGGTTTCGCCCGCGCCGGTATGCAGCGCGAGGTCCGGGGCGAAAGCCCCGGCCAGCGCATGAGCATCGGAACCTGTTGGCGGGTAGCGGATGTCGGTCCCTGCGATCAGAGCGCCCACCCGGCGCACTGCCGGTTCGTCGACGAGCAGTTCCTGGACAACCTGCCGAAGCGCTTCGGCGGCAGCGTCACCGCCGCGCCGCAGCGCTACCTGCGCACGGGTCTGCAGCAGGGCACGGCCACCGGCAAAATGACGTTCGTCGTGATAGGTGTCCAGCAGCCCGGCCGGAGCCCAGCCCTCGATCTCACCGACTCGAGCATGCCGAGATTGAGGGCGACCCACGGATCCGGCCCAGGCCGGGCGCGTCGATATCACCGTTGTCGAAAACGGTCACCGTATCGGGCACGGCGACATGACCGACCCTGTTGACGTCCGGATATGTGGTGCCGGGGAACGGGATTCCGGCCAGCCTCGTGTCCCCGGCGGATCTCGGTGCCCAGTTCGGCGGCGTGTTCGGCGAGCACTCGCTCGGTATCCACCTGCGCGATCGCCACCGCCCGCAGCGGCGGATCGACCAGACCCCTGAGGTCCACATGCACACCGCCGAAAGGGAATCGGGGCGGCGGATGCGGATCACTGGCGGCCGCTTCGAATCGATCCAGTAGGTCTCGGTAGCGCAGCAGATTCAGGATCTGCCCGCCGATGCCACTGGCCTTCGGGGTATCGCGGGGCTGCGGGTACCGCTCCAGCACCACCGGCCGCACACCTGCCAGGCACAGCTCACCGGCCAGCATCAGGCCCGCGGGACCTGCCCCCGCAATGATCACGTCGGTGTCCGTCACACGCATATCGCTCCCCCGCATTCGCAGACTCTGGCTTCGGCCAGCGATTCTGCAGCAGTGCCGGGGTCTTGCGGCAAGCCCCCGTGTGCGCTATATGCTGAAAGGGGGAAGGGGTGAGTACTCCCCCTTCCCCGCAAACGTCTCCCTCAGCGAGCTACGTTGGGCGCGATGTCATCTCACTGACTCGGCTGCGGTACATCGACATGGCAGCTGTCGACCTTCGGGTTCGCGCCGAGATAGTTCAGCGGGCCGGCGATGATGGTCACCGCGATGGTGCCGGTGCTCGCGCAGTTCGACGGCGCATTGTCGTAGTAGTGCCGCTGTCCCGCAGCGACAGCACCGACGATCAGCCATACGAACAGTACAAGTGTGACAACACTGGAAATTGCCGAGCGACTTCGACCCCGGAATCGCAAGTCATCGTTGGCGTAGCTTCTCATTTTCCCGTCTCCGTTCTTCGGATTACCCACCTCTGGGTGCGGCGCTCCCACCAGCCGCTATACCCGGCAAGAGCCGTCCGAAACGGTGTACTGCAACAACTTCGGAATCTCCAGGTTTGTTTCGAAGTGATAGAAAGGGGAAGTCCCGTCTTGCCCGACTGTCCGGCGCGAACATCATGCGCACAATGCAGGAGATGGCCAGAGTGAGTAGAGAAATGCAGACCACACGTGGGATCCAGGGAAGAGGACAGGTCGCTGACACCGGCACTCGTGCCGACGTCAGCTGGCCCGAGCCGAGCCCCCTGGAACTTTGGTGGGAGCAGGTGATGTACCCCGACGGAGCCGCTACGACACCGTCGCAGGCCTGAAAGAGGGCACCGCCGCCGGCAACACCGGCGGTCGCAGCAAATTTTCGAAGTTTCCGATATTTTACGAATTTGATGCCAGTGGTCCCGCCCGGATTATCCGGGCGGGACCACTGCATTTCGCAGGTCTTCGGCGGTCGATCGACCGCGTTCTCTCGCGGTGATCAGTCGCGGAAGGCGTCCTTTACCTTCTCGCCCGCATCCTTGATGTTCGCCTTGATCTGATCGGCCTTACCTTCGTGCTGTGTTTCCTTGTCGCCGGTCGCCTGGCCGAACTTCTCCTTGGCCTGGCCCGCAACATCATCGATCTTGTTCTTGGCCTTGTCGGTCGCACTCATATCGATGTCCCTTCCTAGGCTGACCGGCCTGCTCTATCCGGCCGGTCCCAGTGGCAATTACCGGATAGGGCCGAATGAAACGCTCGCGGAGAGATACGCCACTGTTGTCATGACATCGGGAATAGGAGGATTCATGGCAATCGGCGACAGGGCGCGGCCGCGGATCGTGGTGGTCATGGGCGTCTCCGGATCGGGCAAGTCCACCCTCGGCGGCACGCTCGCCACCGCTCTGGGCTGGGACTTCCTGGAGGGCGACGATCTGCATCCGGCGGCCAATATCGCGAAAATGGCGGCGGGCCAACCGCTTACCGACGACGATCGGCGGCCGTGGCTGGCGGCCATTTCCCAGTGGATGTCCGGCGAGATAATCGCGGGACGGTCGGGCATCGTCACCTGCTCCGCGCTGAAACACTCGTATCGAGACATGCTGCGCCGCAGCATGATCGATCATCCCGGAGCCGACCTCACGTTTGTGTACCTGTCCGGCTCCCGGGACCGGCTCGAACACCGCCTCACCACCCGCACGGACCACTTCATGCCACCCGGCCTGCTGGACTCCCAGCTCGGCACCCTCGAGGCTCCCACTCCCGAGGAGGGAATCATCACCCTCGAAATCGGCCCTCCGCCACCCGAAATCGCTGCCGCCGCACTGGCCGCGATCGATGAAAGCGCAGGTCGGCTGCGGCGGCCGAGCAGCGCTGACCCGCACTGATAGCGTTGGCACGGTATCGATCAGACCGGACGAAACGGACTGTCATGGACGAGGAGAGAGGGCATCGCGGTGGTTGGTCCAGCGGGCGATTCCTCCCCCGGCGACAATGCGTTCTTTCCCGCTGAAGTCCTCGCGATCGACGGCGAGAGTCCGCTCAATCGATTGCTGATGGATACCGACTGGTCGGCGACCGCACTGGGCCCGGTCGAGGACTGGCGCCAGGAATTGCGCACCATCGCCGGCGCCTGCATGAACTGCCCGTTCCCCATGATGATCATGTGGGGTCCGGAGCTGGCCATGATCTACAACGATGCCTTCGTCCCGATCCTCGGCGCCAAACATCCCGCGCTCGGACAACCCTGCGCCGAGGTCTGGTCCGATGCCTGGCCGGTGGTCGGCGAGATGATCGGCAATGTCATCGACCGCGGCGAACCCACGTACCACCAGGACCTGCCGATGACGCTGCATCGGCACGGCTTCGACGAATCGGTCTATTTCACCTTCGCCTACAGCCCGATTCGCCTCGCGGGCGGCGGGGTGGGCGGGGTGCTGACCGTGGTCACCGAGACCACCGCGCAGGTGCTCGGCACGCGCCGTTTGCAGATGCTGCGGGAGCTGGGCGAGGCCCGTTCGGCGCAGATCGCCGATGTGGGCGAGGCCTGCCTCGCGGCGGCGGCGGTGCTCGACGCGCACCGGGAGGACGTGCCGTTCGGCGCCATCTATCTGCTGGGCGAGGACGGCGAACACGCCGATATCCACGCCGCCTTCGGCGCGGATTCCTCCCTCACCCGCTCACTCCCGGACACGATCTCCGCGCGCACGGACGCGGGCTGGATCTGGCAGACCGCCACCTCCGGCATCCCGCATACCAGCATCCGGCAGACACCGGATGTCGTTGCGGCACAGGGCACTATCTCCTACACCATGGTGGCACTGCCGCTCGCCGCCGCGGCGCCCGAGCGACCACGGGGCGTGGTGGTCTTCGGTGTCAGCCCGGATCTGCTGTTCGACGAGGCCTACCGCGGCTTCCTGAATCTCGCGGCCGGGCACCTGGCGACCGCGATCGCCGATGCCGAGGCCCGAGCCGCACAGGTGCGCCGCACAGCGGAGCTGGCCGAACTCGATCGCGCGAAAACCCAGTTCTTCACCGGTGTCAGCCACGAACTGCGCACACCGCTGGCGCTGATCACCGGACCCGCCCAGGACGCGCTCACCGACGGGCGGTATCCGCTACCGCCCCCGCAGCGCGACCGGGTGGAGATCATCCGGCGCAATGCGGGACGCCTGCGGCGCATGGTCGACACCCTGCTCGATTTCAGCCGGATCGAGGATGGCCGCCTCCGCTGCGAACCGGTCGCGGTCGAGGTGGCCGCGCTCACGCGCGGGATCGCGGAATCGTTCGCGCCCGCGCTGGAGCGGGCGGGACTGGGGTTCGTGCTCGACTGCCCGGCCAGTCCGCGGGCCGTGCTGATCGATCCGGCACTATGGGAGCGGATCGTGCTGAATCTGCTGTCCAATGCGGTGAAATTCACCCTGGCAGGTGAGATCCACGTCAGCCTGCGGATTGCGGACACCATGGTGGAACTGCAGGTGCGCGACACCGGTGTGGGCATACCGGCGGCCGACCTGCCGCATATCTTCGAGCGATTCCGGCAGGTGCGCGGGACGCACGGACGCTCACACGAGGGCTCCGGAATCGGGCTGGCCCTGGTCCAGGAATTGGCCCAGCTGCACGACGGCTCTGCCGAAGTAGCGAGCGAGATCGGCACGGGCAGCGTTTTCACCGTGCGCATCCCCGCGCGCTTCACCGAAACCCCCACCCGGTGGGCGCCCACCAACAGCATTGTCGACGACTACGTCACCGAGGCCATGCAGTGGCACGGTCCCGCCACCGGGGATGCGGATAATCCCTTGGCGCGCAACCCTTCCGACGGCGATACCGTGCTCATCGCCGAGGACAATGCCGATCTCCGGAGGTATCTGGCGGGCCTGCTCGAGCCGGCGTACACCGTGACGCTGGCGGCCGACGGCAACGAGGCGCTGCGGCAGGCGCGCAGTCTTCGTCCCGATCTGGTGCTCGCGGACGTCATGATGCCCGGCCTCGACGGCTTCGCGCTGCTGCGCGCGCTGCGCGCCGATCCGGCCACGGCGGGAACGCCGGTGGTGTTCCTGTCCGCGCGCGCCGGTGAGGAAGCCGCCGCCGAGGGGCTGGCGGCCGGCGCCGACGACTATCTGACCAAACCGTTCTCCTCGACCGATCTGCTGGCGCGGGTCCGCTCGAATCTGCATTTGGCGCGCCTGCGAAATCACGAATCGGCCTGGCGCACAGCGCTTGTCAATGCCATGCAGGACGGCTTCCTGGTCATCGACACCGAATTCACGGTCCTCGAGATCAATGACGGCTTCACCCAGCTGCTCGGCTACGACGCCGCGCGGCTGCCGTGGCGCAGGCCGCACCCCTGGTGGCCGGACGCCGAGCACGATCCCGAAGGTTTCGCGCTGATCGAAGCCGCGCACGCGGTGATCGAGGCCGATGGGCGCGGGCGCTTCGTGCTGCCGCTGCGGCACAGGGACGGGCATCGGCTCTGGGTCGATGTCTCGCTGGACTCGCTGCAGGACCATCGCAGCGGCACCCGATTGCTGGTCGGCACGCTACGTGATGTCACCACGCAGCATCTGACCGCCGAACGTGATGCCGCTGTCGCGCGGCTGGCCGGCCGGATCACCGGGCTCGACGACAGTGTCACCGTGGTGAAGGTCGGTCTGGCCGAACTGCGGGGGTTCTGGCTGGCCGAACGCGTCACCCTGGTCCACTTCGATCAGCCCGAGGATCCCGATGCTCCGAGGGTCGTCGGCGGTACGGGCCCGACTGCCCCGGCGGGGGCGGAGCTGCCACCGCGGCAGGCCGCCGAACTGGCTCGCGCCGGCAGTCTGTGCACGGTCACTCCCCCGGGCGCCGACGCCACCACGGTGACCGCAGTCGGCGCTCCGCTCTTCGACGGCACCGATCAGGCGCTGCTGTGGTTCGAGTTCGGGCATCCACGCACCTTCACCGTCGCCGATCGCGCACTGATGGTTCAGCTCACGGCACATCTGCAGCGGGCGCTCGGGCGGGCTCGGGCCGGTGACGAGCAGCGTCAGGTCGCCCTCGCCCTGCAGCGCGCGATTCTGGGACCCGCCGATCTGCCCGCGGGCTTCGCGGTGCGCTACGAACCGGCCAGTTCGACCCTGGAGGTCGGCGGCGACTGGTACGACGTCGTGGAGCTGCCCGGGGAACGCTACGGCGTCGTCGTGGGCGATGTGGTCGGCCACGGACTGCCCGCGGCCACCGCCATGGGCCAGCTCCGCAGTGCCGCGCGGGCGCTGCTGCTGGAGAACACCGGGCCGGGCGGGGTGCTCGCGGCGCTGGACCGCTTCGCCCAGCGCCAATCGGGGGCCTACTGCGCCACCGTCTTCTGCGCGGTCATCGATCCGGCCGCGCAGCACATTCGATACAGCAGCGCGGGGCACCTGCCCGCACTGCTGGCGGCACCGGACGGCACGGTTGGTCAGCTGCGGGATGCGCAATCGCTGCCGCTGGCCGTGCGCATCGGACGCGAACGGCCCGAAGCCACGATCGATATCGCGGCGGACTCGCTGCTCCTGCTCTATACGGACGGACTCGTCGAACGGCGGCAGGAGATCATCGACACCGGTATCGCGCGCGCGGCGGCCGCCCTCGCCGAAGCGGTGAAGCTCACTCCCGCTGCGGCTGTCGAATATCTCTGCGCGTCGCTGCTCGACGACGGCAATCCCGACGATGATGTGGCACTACTGATCTACCGGCAGCCCTGAGCCGCGAACTCCTTGTCCCGGAACGGAATTCAGCCGACCGGCGGAGTGCCACCGGCGGCCAGCGCCGCCTCCACGCTGTCGAACAGATCCAGCAGCTGGTCCAGAGCGGCCACCTCGAGAGGACGGCGCACGGCAAAGGAGGGCACGATGCGGAGCGTGTCCGGCTGACCGTCGGAGGCGGCGATCAGCACACTCATACCCGCCGAACCGAAGAATTCCACCTTGGACATATCCACGACCAGCACCGCCGGATGTACACCCAGCGCCTGCTCCAGCGCCGACTTCAGCAGCGGCGCCGAGGTCATATCCACCTCACCCGTGACCACGAGCACCTGATTCGCGCCGTAGGCCCGTTGCTGCACAGCCAATATGCGTGACACAGGATCGTCGTTGACCGGCACTGGTACCTCCACTGTGTCCGTGAACCCGCGCCGCTGCGGGGAGCGGCGGACGAACGTTGATCGATCAAACCTACCGCGCCCACGGGCCGGGGTGCGACCACATCACCCGGGCCGGGCTACGAGAGATACGGCGTCAGATGCGGGACGACCTCGGCGACGTGCAGTGCGGGAATGCCGGCGCCGATGGCGTCGAACTCCCAGGACACCGGCGTGCGATAGAGCCGGCCCAGCACCAGGGCGGTATGCGTGCCGCCGGTCAGCACGAAGCGATTGATCTCGACGGTGGATCCGGCATCGACGAAACGGCAGTACGCATTGTCGATATTCGCGAAACTCTGGCCGGTGTACGAGGTTACGACGACGATGACCATGGTCACCTCCGGCGCCATCCGCACCAGATCGAAGACGATCACCTCATTGTCCCCCGGGCCCTCACCCGTCTGATTGTCCCCGGTATGACGGACCGATCCGTCCTGCGAGATGAGCTGGTCGTGAAAGACCACATCCACCAGTCGATCACCGCTGAAAAGCAGTGCCGCCAAATTCAAGTCGAACCTGAACACCTCGACCGGCATGCCGTCGGGCTGTTCCACCACCCCGAATTCCGCTGGGTCCCAACCCAATGCGACCGCAACGCTTTCCAGCGTCGTACCATCGATATTCTGTAGAGCTATGGACACCGAGTGTCCCCTTCCGATCCGAGATTCGTTCCGACGCAGCCCTATCCGATCAGCTGCCCACAGTGCGGACTTTCCCGGAGATCGATCCTCGAAACAGGTTGCGCACATCGCTGTTCGGCGACAGGCCTTCGAGGCCGCCGGACCGCGCGCAAAATCTCCGGCCGCTGACGGTTTGGCCTCGAGATTCGCGGGTACTGGGAGTGAGTGACCTCGATCGAACAACGACTTGTGAGCCCGTTCCGCACCGTGCACCCGAACTCCGGCGCTGCCCCGTGGAACAGCTCTCACCAGCGCCGTTACCTCCAGGCCCAGTATCAGACCGCCGCTGTCGCGATCGCCAGCAGCGCGCTCGCCGGAGCGATTCTCACGCTCGGCGTACTGCCCGGCCTGTAGCCGATCATCCCGAAACCTGGCGCACCCCGGCGACGCACTACCCGGATTTGACCGCCGACCACTGTGTCACGGGGAGTTGCGGTCGCCAGGCGGTGAATCCGCCGAGCGGTTCGGCACGGTAGACCTGGAATCGGCGCAGGGTGCCGCCGTATTCAGCGGCCAGCGCCGTCAGTCGCGCCTCGGATTCGGCGGTCACCGCATTGGCGACCATTCGACCGCCGGGGAGCAGACGGCCCCAGCAGGCTTCGAACATGCCCTCCTGGGTGAGACCGCCGCCGAGGAAGACGGCGTGCGGAGCGGGCAGATCCGTGAATGCCCCGGGGGCCGCGCCGCGCACCTCGATTCCCGGGACGCCGAGTGCGGCGGCATTCTCGCCGATCTGCTTGCGGCGGCTCTCGATTCGCTCGAAGGTGATGGCGCGGCAGGACGGATGCGTGCGGGACCATTCGATGGCAATGGTGCCCGAGCCGCCGCCGACATCCCACAGCACTTCGCCGGGGGCGGGGGCCAGTGCGGCCACGCTGAGGGTGCGGATCTCGTATTTGGTGAGCTGACCGTCACCGCTGTAGACCTCATCGGGCAGGCCCGGCAGGCGGGTGAGGCGCACGGCGGCCGGATCCGCGACGCACTGCACGGCGACGATATTCAGCGAATCACCGGGCGGCCGTTCCCATGTCGACGCCACCCCGGCGGCGAGCCGCTCCCCCGGACCACCGAGCTGTTCGAGCACGGTCATGGTGGACTCGCCGAAGCCGTTGCGCGCCAGTGCTTCCGCCAGCTGCGCTGGGGTGTGCTCGTCGGAGCTGAGCACGAGAATCCGCCGCCCGCCGGCCAATTCGGGGAGCACCGTCTCCAGACGGCGGCCCACCGCGCTCACCACGGGGGTGTCCGCCAGCCCCCAGCCCAGCCGGGCGCAGGCCAGGGCCGCCGAGGACGGCTGCGGCAGCACGCGCAGGGCCGGTGCGCCCACCAGCCGGGCGAGGGTCACGCCGATGCCGTAGAACATCGGATCACCGCTGGCGAGCACGCACACCCGCACGCCCGCATATCTTTCGAGCAATCCCGGCAGTGCGGGCACCAGTGGCGAGGGCCAGGCGACCCGCTCGGCGGCGCTCTCCGCGGCGGGCACCAGCGCCAGTTGCCGCTCCGATCCGAGCAGCACCTGCGCCGCGGTGATGGCCCGCCTGCTCGCGCCGCCGAGCCCGTCCCAGCCGTCGGCGCCGATTCCGGCGACCACGATCGGGTCGCCGGACCAGGTCAGCGCGGGCATCTCGGTCATCGCGGCGCCCGGCGCCAGAGCGATTGCGGCACAAAGCGAATGGCGATGAACAGAAGTTTGATGGTGCGCGGCACATTGACCACCCGCGAACGCCGGTACAGTCCCCGCACCACCGCGTCGGCGACCTGATCCGGGGTACTGGACAGCGGCGCCGGTTCCATACCCGCCGACATCCGGCCGACGACAAATCCGGAGCGGATCAGCAGCAGGTGAATTCCGGTGCCGTGCAAGGCATCCTGCAGACCGTTGGTGAAACCGTCCAGCCCGGCTTTGGCCGATCCGTAGACGTAGTTGGCGCGGCGCACCCGAATACCGGCAATGGAACTGAAGACCACCATCTGGCCCGACCCCTGCTCGCGCAGCAGCTGCGAGAGACTGGTCAGCACGCTCACCTGTGCCACGTAGTCGGTCTGCACCACGGCCACCGCATGCGCCGGATCCCGTTCCGCGCGAGCCTGATCCCCCAGTACACCGAAGGCCAGCACCGTCACCCCGAGCGGTCCGTGCTCGGCGATCACCTTCTCCAGCAACCCCTGGTGGCTCGCGAAATCGTCCGCGTCGAATTCCACGCGGTGCACCGCATCCGCACCCGCCGCCCGCAATTCCGACTCCTGCGGCCCCAACTCGCCACTGCGCCGCGCCGCCAGCACCACCACTCGCCCCGGCGCCAGCCGCCGCGCCACTTCGAGCCCGATCTCACTACGTCCACCCAGCAAGAGGACGACGCCCGCATCGGCGTCCCGCGATCCCAATCCCATGGCAAACAGTCTGCCATCCGGCACGGACCGCCCGGCGCGCCAAGGCGCACGACCCGCACGCGCCGCACGGACCGGACGCCGCGATTGCTACGGTCGTGCCATGCCGAGCACTTCGACGCGCCCCGAACTCTCGCCCGCCGCCACCGAATTCGTCACCGAACGGCATCTGGCGACGCTGGCGACCCTGCGCGCCGACGGCACCCCGCATGTGGCCGCGGTCGGATTCACCTGGGATCCCGAAGCCGGGATCGCGCGGATCATCTGCGACGGCGGGTCGGTCAAGGCGCGCAATGCGCGGCGCAGCGGGTACGCGGCGGTGAGTTCGGTCGACGGCCGCCGGTGGATCACCCTCGAGGGCCCGGCCGCCGTGCTGGATGATCCGGAATCGGTCGCCGACGCCGTCGAACGCTATGCGGGCCGGTACCGGCAGCCCCGGGTCAACCCGACCCGCGTGGTCATCGCCATCACCGTGCAGCGCGTGCTGTCTGCGAGCGTGCTCAAAGCGGGTGCGGCAACCGCCGAGCAGTGAACATCCGGCGCGCACTGCTCTGGGCAGCGCGGGCCGGTGTTCGACAGGTCTGTCCTACAACCGCGTGAGTCCGTGCGGTCGCTTGTTCATCGACTCGCACCCGTCCGCGGTCACCACCACGATGTCCTCGATGCGCGCGCCCCACCGACCGGAGAAGTAGATGCCCGGCTCGATGCTGAAGGCCATGCCCGCCTCCAGGACCAGATCGTTGCCCGCGACGATATAGGGCTCCTCGTGCACCGACAGGCCGATGCCGTGCCCGGTCCGGTGCACGAAGTACTCGCCCACCTCGGCGGCGGTGAGCACATCACGCGCGGCGGCGTCGATGGACTGCGCGGTCACCCCGGGACGCACGGCGGCCACGGCCGCGGCCTGTGCGCGCTCGAGCTCCGCGAACTGCGCCGCCACCTCCTCGGACGGCTCCCCGAGCACGTAGGTGCGGGTGGAGTCGGAGAAGTAGCCGGGCTGCACGGGCCCGCCGATATCGATGACCACCACATCCCCGTCCTCGATGATCCGATCGGAGACCTCGTGGTGCGGATCCGCGCCGTGCGGGCCGCTGCCGACGATCACGAAGGCGGCGTGGGTGTGGCCCTCCTCGATGATGGCGGCGGTGATATCGGCGGCCACCTCGGCCTCGGTGCGGCCGGCACGCAGGAATTCACCCATGCGGGCGTGCACCCGGTCGATGGCCGCGCCCGCGCGCCGCAATGCGTCGATTTCGCTGGGGTCCTTGAGCATTCGCAGTTCGCGCAGCACCGGGGTCGCCGACACCGGCAGCCGGCCGAGCCGGTCTGCGATCGGCAGCAGGTGCAGGGCGGGCATGGCATCGTCGACCGCGGTGCGCGCACCGGCATTGAGCACCGACTTCACCAGCGCGTACGGATCGACACCATCGACCCAGTCGATGACCTGCAACCCCAGTTCACCGGCCGCGGACCCGGCCAGTGCCGCCAACTCCATCTTCGGAATCACCACCGACGGCGTCTCCCCCGACGCCGGCACCACCAGGCAGGTCAGCCGCTCGAACGACTGCGCCCGGGACCCGATCAGATACTGCAGATCCGGGCCGGGGGTGATGAGCAGTGCGTCCAGATGGGCGGCCCGGGTCAACTCGGCCGCCCGTTCCAGTCGTACCCCGTAGACGTCCGCTGTGAACCGTGACTCGTCATGAGAGCTCATGCCCCCGACGTTACCCGGCGCCTCCGCGGCATTCGATTCGGTAGTCAGTACCTAAGGACGACAGATTCCCGACCGTCCGGATCTTCCTAACGTTGTGGTCGTCGAGTTCGACACAACGAAATCACAAGGGAGACACGCCATGAGCGATATCAACGAGCTGGTCGAGCGCTACCTGAGCGCCTGGAACGCCACCGACCCGAGCGCCCGGGCCGCGCTGGTCGCCGAGGTGTTCACCGAGGACGCCGAATACATCGATCCGCTGGTGTCGGTGCGCGGCCACGACGGGCTGGCGGCCACCATCGCCGCGGTGCAGGGCCAGTTCGCCGGGCTGGAGTTCAGCTCCGGCGGGGCGGTCGACGCCCATCACAACATCGCCCGATTCACCTGGAACCTCGGGCGGCCCGGCGCCGAGCCGCTGGTCATCGGATTCGATGTGGCGGTCCTGGCCGAGGACGGCCGGATCAGCCAGGTGCACGGCTTCCTGGACCAGGTTCCGGCCGGTCTCTGACCCTTCCGCTGTGACCGCGGGCGCCCCGCATGCGGGGCGCCCGCACGAAAAGACCTGCAAGCATTCGATTTTCGAAGATTGAGGACCTCTGTCATGTCGTCATCGACTCTCCAGAGCCCGGTCACCGCACCGGCGCCGGCGACGCCCGGTCAGGCCTCGTGGGGCACCCTGCTCGTTCTGCTGGCCGGAATCTTCATGGCCATGCTCGATTTCTTCATCGTCAACGTCTCCATTCCGGGTACCCAGGCCGATCTGCATGCGAGCAGCGCTGCCATGCAGTGGGTGGTCGCCGGGTACGGTTTGGCCGTCGCGGCCGGTCTGATCACCGGCGGACGGCTGGGCGATATGTACGGACGGGCCCGCATGTACGGGCTCGGCATGGCGATCTTCGCTCTCGCCTCGATCGTGTGCGCCATGGCCGGCGGCACCGGTGAGCTGATCGCGGCGCGGGTCGTGCAGGGCGCGGGCATGGCACTGCTCATGCCGCAGGTGCTCGGCATCATCAGCGTAGTGTTCACCGGGGCTCGGCAGGCCCGCGCCTTCGCCGCCTACGGCCTGACCATGGGATTGGCGGCGGTGTTCGGCCAGTTGATCGGCGGCGCGCTGATCCAGGCCGACCTGTTCGGGCTCGGCTGGCGGGCCATCTACTGGATCAATGTGCCGGTGGCCGTGCTCGCCCTGGTGCTGCTGCGGCGACTGGTCCCCGAGTCACGCGGCAGCGCGGGCACTCGGCTCGACCCCTCCGGAGTCGGCCTGATTCTGGCCGCCCTCGTCGCGCTGGTGCTGCCGCTGATCCAGGGACGTGCGCAGGGCTGGCCGGTGTGGACCTGGCTGTCGCTGGCCGCCGCCGCGGTGCTGCTGGGCGTATTCACCTGGTACCAGCGGCGATTGGCCGCTCGCGGCGCCGCACCGCTGGTGGATCCGCGCCTGTTCCGGGATCGTTCGTTCACCGTGGGCGTGGCGCTCTCGCTGGCCTATCAGATGACGATGGGGTCGTTCTTCCTGTTCCTGGCGCTGTATCTGCAGCAGGGGCGGGGCATGTCGCCGCTGGCCTCGGGTGCGCTGTTCCTGGCGATCGGCGGGCCGTACATGCTCACTTCGGTGGTGGCCGAGAAGTTCACCGCACGGCTCGGACGACAGGTGATCACGCTCGGTGCGGTGCTGCAGGGTGCGGGATTCGTTTTGCTGGCCGCGGTGATCGAGCACGCCGACGGGCACGTCGCCCTGGGATGGCTGCTGCCGGGGCTCGTACTCGCCGGTGCGGGAATGGGTTTCGCGGTGGTGCCGGTACCGGGCATCGTGCTGGCGGGCGTACCGCCAGAGCACGCCGCCTCCGCGGGTGGTGTGCTGGCCACGGCACAGCAGGTCGGCGGCGCGGTGGGGATCGCCGTGGTCGGGATCGTGTTCTACGACCGGCTCGGCGGCACCGCGGAGCTGGGACCGGCCTTCGTCTCGAGCCTGGTGCCGATGGCCCTGCTCTGCCTGCTCACCGCCGCGCTGGTGCAGTTGCTGCCCCGGTCACGGCGGTAAAGCTGAACTACGACAGCACACTTCGCCCGGAGAGCTCGGCCCCGAGACCGAGGTCTCGGGGCCGAGTCGTGTCGGGGCCGAGTCGTGTCAGGGCCGAGTCGTGTCAGGGCCGAGTCGTGTCAGGGCCGAGTCGTATCAGGGCCGAGTCGTATCAGGGCCGAGTCGTATCAGGGCCGAGTCGTATCAGGGCCGAGTCGTATCAGGGCCGAGTCGTATCAGGGCCGAGTCGTATCAGGGCCGAGTCGTATCAGGGCCGAGTCGTATCAGGGCCAGGCGCCGAGGTCGTGCCAGGGATCGGGCGGCGAGCCGCGTGCCCTGCCCACAGCCGCCCTCATGATTGACGGGTGTGAAACTCTGGCACGGTCGTGCATGATGCCGTGGTGGAGCTGCGCGGCAGGGAATCTGAGGTCGGCACGATCGGCGCACTGCTCGAGGGCGCTCGCGAGGGCGGCAGCGCGGCCCTGGTGCTGCGCGGGGAGCCGGGCATCGGCAAATCAGCACTGCTCGACCACGCGGCCGCGGCGGCGGGATCGCTGCGAGTACTGCGGGGCGCGGGCATCGAGGTCGAGGCCGAATTGCCTTTCGCCGGACTGCAATTGCTCTTGCGCCCCGCTCTGGGAGCGCTCCGGCCGCAGCCCGGCACGGGCGGCCTCGCGCGGCTGCCGGAACCGCAGCGCGCCGCGCTGGAGACGGCGCTCGGATTCAGTACGGGGACCGGCCGGGACCCGATGCTGATCGGACTGGCGGTGCTCTCGCTGCTCGCCGATTACGCGGGCGAGTCCGGCGCGCTCGTACTGATCGACGACGCACACTGGCTGGACCACGCCTCGCGTGATGCGCTGCTGTTCGCCGCGCGCCGGCTGTATGCCGAGGGTCTGGTGATGATCTTCGCCGCCCGTCACGGCGAGGGGACGTTCACCGCGGACGGCCTGCCCGAGCATCGCCTCACCGGCCTGTCGCCCGAGGCGTCGGCCGCACTGCTCGACGGCCGCGACCTCGGACCGGCCGTGCGGTACCGGCTGCTGGCCGAGGCGCACGGAAATCCCCTTGCCCTGCGGGAGTTGCCGATCGCGATGGCCGCCGAGCCGTCTCCGGATCTGCACGCGAACGCCCTGCCACTCACCGATCGACTGCGATTGGCCTTCCACGGCCAGGTCAGCGGCCTGCCCGCGGCGACCCGGGAGCTCCTGCTGATCGTCGCGGCGGAGGAGACCGGCGAACCCGCCGTGGTGCTGCATGCGGCGAAGCTGCTCGGCTTCGATATCGACGATCTGGCTCCGGCCGAAAGCGCGGGCCTGCTCCGGCCGGTCGGCGGTGGTGACAGTGCCGATGCGGCAATCACCTTCCGGCACCCGCTGATTCGCGCGGCGGTGTACGCACGCGCCCCGCTCGGGCGGCGGCTGGCGGTGCATCGCGCCCTCGCCGACGCCCTGCTCGCCCCCGAGCATGTCGACCGGCGCGCCTGGCAGTTGGCCGCGGCGGCGGCCGGACCCGATGCCGAGGTCGCCGAGCTGCTCGAGCGCACCGCGGCCCGTGCCCGTGAGCGCAGCGGATATCAGGCGGCGGCCGCGGCCTACGAGCGGTCCGCCCGGCTCAGTGTGCAGCCCGAGCTCCGGGCGCGCCGCGAGGCGCTGGCCGCCCAATCCGCGCTGGAGGCAGGCGATCTCGAACGCGCCCGCCGCCTGGCCGATCGCGCGGCGGGCCAGACGGACGATAATGCGGTGCGCGCCAAACTGTTCCACGTCCAGGCACTGGCGAGCTTCTGGCAGCGCGACTTCCCGTCCGCACACCGGCTGCTGCTCGAGGGCGCGGATCTGATCGCCGATTCCGATCCGGGCCAGGCCGCGGTGCAACTGGTGCAGGCCGTCCACACCGGGTGGCATCTGGGCGAACCCGCACTGGTCGAGGCACAGCGCCGCCTGCGGAATCTGAACCTCCCGCAGGAGCACCCGCTCATCCCGGTGGCGGCGTTCGTCGCCCGGATACTGGACTCCGGGCCCGGTGCGCCACCGCTGACGCTGACCGACACCCTCGCGGAAATCCGTGTCCGAGGCGAGGTTTCGGATCAGGTGCAGGTCATGCTGGCGGCGGTGGCAATGGCCCGCGGCCAGGATCGCGAGGCCCATATGCTGGCGACCACGCTGATCGCGAAATGCCGGAGCACCGGTGCGGCCGGCAGGCTGCCGACGGTGCTGGGCTTCGCCGCCGACATCGACGGTTTCGCCGGCCGCCTCAGCGCCGCGCTGCCCGCCGCGAGCGAGGCCCTGGAGCTGTCCCGCGATACCGGACAGCAGCACTGGGTCAGCCAGCTCAGCAGTGTGCTCGCCTATCTGCACGCACTGAGCGGGCAGGAGCAGAGCTGCCGGGACCTCGCGGCCGCCGGAATGGCCGGTGACTCCACGGGATTGGGCGCACCCGGCGCACCGTGGGCGCACTGGGCGCTCGGCATGCTCGAACTCGGACTGGGCCGCGCCGAGGCCGCACTGCTGCGCTTCGAGCGCCTGAGCCGGGAGCCGTTCAACCATCAGTTCAGTTCGCTGCGATCCATTCCGGACCTGGTCGAATCGGCGGTGCGGGTGGGAGCGCCCGCACGTGCCGCCGCACCGCTGGCCCGCTTCGAACGCTGGGCCGAATCGGTGCGGCAGCCCTGGACCGACGCCCTCGTCCTGCGCTGCCGCGCCCTGCTCGACGACGCGGGGGCCGAGCGGCTGTACACCGAGGCCCTGGCACTCCACGACATCGACGCCCGTCCTGCCGAATACGCCCGGACCGCACTGCTTTTCGGCGAATGGCTGCGCCGGGAACGACGGAAGGCCCCGGCCCGCACACAGCTCACCGAGGCCCTGGCGATCTTCGAGCGCCTCGGCATGGCGCCCTGGGCCCAGCGGGCCCGCAACGAGTTGACCGCCACCGGCGTGTCCGACGGCGGGGAGCGGCCGCGCGACCGCGCCGTGGCCGGACTGACCCCGCAGGAGTTGCAGATCGTGCGCCTGGCGGCTCAGAGCCTGTCCAACCGCGATATCGCCGCCCAGTTGTTCCTGAGCCACCGCACCGTCGGCTATCACCTCTACAAGGCCTATCCCAAGCTCGGCATCACCTCTCGCGGTGAGCTCAAAGAGCTTGCCGCACAACTGGAATGAGCTGACTCACCGGGACTCACAACACACGGAAGCGGACCGGCCACGCCAGAGCGCGACCTGCGCCATCGAGATGATGCAGCAGGTAGTTTCCGGCGGCCGGAGCCGCGACGGCCCCGGCGGCGAACTGGATTCCCGCGGCGTGCACCAACCCGCCCAGGGACATGACGACCTGATCGCCGGTGCTGCCGGAGGGCAGGTCCAGGGTGTACAGCGGCGGTGTCGACGGCACCTCCCGGGCGGCGGCACCCTCGGCGTAGACGGCCAGCCGATGCCCGGTGATCGGACCCGCCAGCGCATACGTCACCACGAGATCGCGGCCCGCCTCGTACATGGACCGATCCGCGAGCAGCCGATCGAAGGGCGCGGCGTCGTCGGCCGTGCGGCCACGCGCACCGGTCTCCACGAAACCGCGTGTGCGGCGCAGGAATCCGGCATCGATATCGGCGGTGACCGACAGGTCGTACCAGCCCGCGCCCTCCGCGGCGGCATCGCATCCGAGGGTCCAGCTGCGCGCCTGCCCCGCCGGAACGTCGATGTGCCACGGACCGTCGGCGCGGTAGGCATTCGAAACCACGGTGAACCTCGCCGCCTGCGCACCCGTATTGGCGAACGCGAATTCGACTGTGCGAGAGCCGGACACGGCCGCCTTCGCCGCCACCTCGAGCGGCGCGCCGGGCGCGGTCAGATCGCCCGCGAAGCGCCGCTGGAACCCGTCCGCACCATAGACCGTGTAGTCGTATCGCCCGGCCGGAGCGGTGAAATCGCCCGCCACACTGCCACCGGCACAGACATCGAAGCGAGCGGGAGTGAAGTTGTCCACGAAGGCATTCGGGTACACCGCGAACTGCGTGGCCGCCGTGCCACCGTTGTCCATGGTGACGGTGATCGCCCCCGATTGCGCCTGTGCCCGCGCACCGAGCCGGTACGGCAGCGGCACCCGTGCGACGCTGCCACCGTCCTGTGCGGGCAGCTGCTGAACAGCCGGAACAGCTTGCGGTGCACCATGACTCGACTGCGGAGCGGAGGACCGCGCATCGGGCAACACCGGGCCCGCCGCAGTGGAGAAATCGAGCACCGAGGTCAGATCCCCGCTCATCTCACGCCGCCACGCACTGATATTCGGTTCCTCGACCCCGGTCACCCGCTCCAGCAGCCGCACCACCGAGGTGTGATCGAACAGTTCCGAACAGACCTGCCCTTTACTCCACGGCGACACCACCAGCAGCGGAACCCGTGCGCCCAGACCGAGATTCAATCCGTACAGGTATTCGCCGGCGGTGCCGGGCGGCGGCGTCGGTGCGGGAATGTGGTCGAAATAGCCGTCGTTCTCGTCGTAATTGATGATCACGACGGTCCGATCCCACACCGCGCGATTGTCGCTGATCGCCGCGAGCAGATCGCGCACCACCGCCTGACCGTTGCGCGGCCCCCACACCGGATGCTCGGATTGCGCCTCGGGCAGCACGATCCACGACACCTTCGGCAGCCGCCCCGATTCGACATCGGCGCGGAACGCCGTCGCCACCGTCCCGGCGGGTGCGCGCAGCAGTCCGCGCTCCACCAGCGCCCGCTCCTGCTCCGACAGCTCGGCCATGCCCCGCCGCAGCGCCGCATCCATGGCGTCCGCGAGCTGTGGTGCACCCAGCAACTGCTGGTAGTACCCATAGAACGTCCGGAACGGTCCGCCCTTGCCGGTGTCGGTGTACTTCAACGCATTTCGCGCCGCCGCGCGGAAGGTGGCGTAGTACTCGAGAGAGTTGTCGCCGTAGTTGTCCCACTCCTGGTACACCTGCCAGCCGACACCGGCCTGCTGCAGGCGTTCGGCATAGGTCGAGGGGCGCAATCCGGTAATGGCCTCCTCCAGCAATTCCCGGCCGTCGGGAGCCTGCAGCGCCGCGAAGGAGAACAGCGCCGACGGAACCGACAGTCCGATAATGGGTTCCAGCGCCTTCAGCAGCGGCGCGGGTACCCCCGCCGCGCCCTGCAGCGCCGCGGCGATCACATCGACCACCACCCCGATCGGCTGACTCTCGATCCACGGCGTGAGTTCGGGTGTCGCATACAGCGTCTGCTGCAGCATCGAGTCGAGATTCTCCAAGGCGTACGGGTTCTTCACCACGCCGGAAAACAGGTAGTGCCGGTTCGGATCGGTCGGGCCGTTGACCGAGCAGTGGTTGCGATCACACAGCGTGAACGCCGCTGCCAGTTGGTGATAGAACTCCAGCGATCCACGGCCGTACCCGGCCATGGTCCCGGTGCCCTTGGCCTCGATCCAGCCGTCCCAGCGGCCGTCGGCGGCGGCCCGGTGCCCGGTGTCCGCCGTGTGATCACAGCCCGCCAGGTTCTCCAGCTCGGTGCGGAAGGGCAGCACGTAGCCCTCGCCCTGCGGTTGATGGAAGACCGACCGGCCGCTCGGCAATTGCAGCGCATTGAGATCCGAATATCCGCGCACCCCGGCCAGCGTGCCGTAGTAGTGATCGAAGGAACGGTTCTCCTGCATCAGCACGACCACATGCTCGATGCGGTCCAGCCCACCCGCCGGGGCCGCCTCCGCCCAGGCCTCCAGCAAACTCGGGGGCAACAGTGACATCGTCCCGGCCGTCCCGAGGTTCCGCAGAAAACTTCGCCGATCCATAACTCTCCATCCGGCTTCTCACTGACGAACCCACCGTGACCCGAGACGCGACCCTAGCGGCTGCACGGCGTATCCGCATCGAGCTCGGCACGGCACCCGCCCCCGTGTCGGGGCTGCGCGGTACCGTCTGGCGTATGAGCGCCCCCGCCACCGGTCCCCTGCTGCTGCTCGACGGTGCCAGCCTCTGGTTCCGCGCCTTCTACGCGATTCCCGAGAAGATCACCGCACCCGACGGGCAACCGGTGAATGCCGTGCGCGGCTTCACCGATATGGTCGCGGCGCTCGTCAAACAGCACGCCCCCAGCCGCCTCGTGGTCTGCCTGGACCTGGATTGGCGGCCGGCGTTCCGGGTCGACCTGATCCCGTCCTACAAGGCGCAGCGGGTCGCCGACACCGAGCCCGCGGGCGCCGTCGGCCCTGTGGCCGAAGAGGTTCCGGACACGCTGACCCCGCAGGTGGACATGATCATGGAGGTGCTCGCGGCCGCCGGCATCGCCACCGCGGGTGCGGCGGGCCTGGAGGCCGATGATGTGATCGGCACCCTCGCCACGGTGGAACGCGAGACCGACGTGATCGTCGTCAGCGGTGACCGCGATCTGCTGCAGCTGGTCCGCGATTCCCCTGCCCCGCGGGTGCAGGTCTTCTACGTCGGCCGCGGCCTGGCCAAGGCCGAACTCTGGGGCCCGGCCGAAGTCTCCGCGAAATACGGTGTGCCGGAGGCGAATGCGGGCATCGCCTACGCCGATATGGCCACCCTGCGCGGCGATGCCTCCGACGGCCTGCCCGGTGTCGCGGGCATCGGCGACAAATCCGCCGCCCAGCTGATCACCAAATTCGGTTCGATCGAGGCCCTGCGCGCGGCCGCCGCGGATCCCGATTCCGATCTCGCCAAGGGTGTGCGCGCGAAACTCGTTGCGGCGGAGGATTATCTGAAGGCCGCCACCACGGTCGTGCGCGTGGTACGCGATGCCACGGTGGAATTCTCGCGCAATGACGAGCTGGCGCGGGAGCCCGCCGATCCGGAGGACCTGCTGGCGCTGGGCGTCGCCTACAACGCCGAGAGCCCGGTCAAGCGGCTGATCGCCGCACTGGCCAAACGCTGATCACAGTCGAGCGCTGATCACAGCGGCCAGGTCTCCGGCTTACCGCTCAGGTCGGAGATCAGGGCCTGCTTGAAGCGGCCGCCGTCGAGATTCCGCAGCGTGATGTGGGTCGGCCCGGTCGAGACGCCGCCGGTGGCGCAATCGGGAACGCAGACTCGCCGGTACTCGGTGCCGTCGCCCTCGGCCGTATCGGGGCCCCAGGAACTCCAGGTGATGTTCTTGACCCACAGACCGCCGTCCCCGCAGGCCAGCAGCAGATTCGCCGGACGCGTCACGGACTGGGCCGGATAGCTCGCACAGTCGTTGACCACGGGATCGGGCCCCGCGGCGTGCACCACCGCGGGAGCGAGGGCCGCGGCCACCGCCGCGATCACGGTCACGCTCCAAGACGCCTTACGCACAGCAGTTTTCATCACGCCCCCAACTCCCAGCCACTTTCAAGATCACCGGCCACTCTACTCCGGCAACCGGCCCGCATCACCCCCGAAAATGCCGCAGGCCCGCGGTGATCGTGAGATCACCCCGGGCCCAGCGGTTGTCGTGCTATCGGTCAGCTCGGGCGGCCGACCTCATAGGTGCCATCGGACTTGGTGACCTTGATGGTGACCTTCTTGGCTTCGCCGCCGACCTTGAGCGAGCAGTCGAAGGTCTTGTCGACCTCGACCTTCTGGCCGGACGGGCAGCTCACATCCTGGACATCATCGATGCCGTAGGAATCCTTGAGCACCTTCTGGACACCGGTCGCCACGGCCGAATTGTCCAGCTGATCCTTGGCGGTCAGCACCAGCACACCGGTGATGACGGCGCCGAGCACCACCACCACGGCGACCACGATGCCGATGATCAGGCCGGTCTTCTTCTTTTTGGGCGGTTGCGGCTGCGGCCACTGCTGGCCCGGCTGCTGCTGATCCCAGCCCGGCTGGCCGGGCTGACCCGGCTGGCCCTGCTGCGGCCACTGCGGCTGGCTACCCGCCCACGGCTGCTGACCGGTCTGCGGCGGCTGCTGCCCCCACTCCTGGCCGGTCACCGGCGGCTGACCCGGCTGCCCGGGCTGCGCCCACTGCGGCTGACTCTGCCCCCACTGCTGACCGGGTTGCGGCTGCTGCGGCTGCCCCTGTGCCCACGGCTCCTGCCCGGGCTGCGGCTGCGGCGGCTGGCTCTGCGCCCACGGCTGCTGCGGTTGCTGCTGGTCTCCCCAATTCGTGGTCGGCTGCGCAGGCTGCTGACCACCCCAGTTCGGTCCGGCGCCGCCGGGCGCGGGCTGGCCGCCTCCCCAGTGCTGCGTCGGATCGTTGCGTCCCTCCCCAGTGCCTGGGGCGTCGTTCGGTCCGTACGGGCCGCTCATTTGCTTGCCTCCACTCGCAATCCGATGTACACACGCTAGCCCCCCGAGCAGGAACACGCTCGTGAGCCCGCCGCGGTCGGTACGTCTTAGAGAATCAAAGCACAGTCCAATTGGCTACGCCGCGTCCACCGCGACGACACCCCGCCGAATTGCCTTGACCGCCTTGGACGCGGTGGCCGCGACCTCCACGTCATCGGCGGTGTTGTGGATCTGATCCAGCATGTCGATGATCTGCCGGCACCAGCGCACGAAATCGCCCGCGGAGAGCGGGTTTCCGCGATCCCCGCTGGTGAGCAGGGCGTCGGCGAGGTCGTCACCGCGCGCCCAGGAATGGATGCCGTTGACAAAACCGAGGTCCGGCTCCCGGGTCGGCGGCAGCCGATGCCGGGATTCGTCGGACCGCAATTGCGTCCACACCCCGATGGTCGCGTCGACCGCCCGGCGAATGGGCGCGGTCGGACCCGAAGCGCCGAGATAGCCGCCCTCCTGGCGGGATTCGAACACCAGGATCGATACCACCGACGCCAATTCGGCCGGACCTAGACCGCGCCACAGACCCTCACGCAGGCATTCGGCCACCACCAGATCGGCTTCGGCGTAGATGCGCGCCAGTCGCCGCCCGTCCGCGGTCACCTCACCGTCCTCGACATAACCGCGTTCGCCCAGCAGTCCGAGAATGCGATCGAAGGTGCGCGCCAGCGAGTTCGTCGTCGAGGCCACTTCCTTCCGCATGGACTCGGTTTCGCGCTCGGTGCGGTTGTAGCGTTCGCCCAGGCGCGCCAGCTGCTCGCGATCCGGGCGCTCGTGTGCCGGATGGTTGCGCAGGGCCCGCCGAAGCGCCTGCAGCTCATGGTCGTCGGCGGCCTTGGACTTCTTGCCGCCGCGCTTGCCGCCGGGCACCACGATGCCGGTGCTGCGCAGCGCCGAGGCCAGATCCCGGCGCACCCGGGAGGTCCGGTGATCGACGTGCCGCGGCAGGCGCAGATGCCCCAGCGATTGCGCGGGGGTCGGGAAATCGGCGGCCGAGACCCGGCCCGCCCACTTGTCCTCGGTGAGCACCAGCGGGCGCGGATCCCCCGGCGTCTGATCCGGTTCCAGCACCACGGCAAGTCCCTGGCGACGTCCCGCCGGAATCGCCACCACATCCCCGCGCCGCAGCCCGGCCAGTGCGGAGACGGCGGCGGAGCGGCGATCGGTGCGACCCTGGTTCTCGATGGCCCGTTCCCGGCCCCGAATGCGTTCGCGCAGTTGGAAGTACTCGAGGAAATCGTCATCGCCGAGCTGTGAGCGCAGCTTGCTCAGCTGTGCCTCATTGCGTTCGATGCCGCGCACCAGGCCCACGACCGACCGGTCGGCCTGGAACTGCGCGAAGGACCGCTCCAGCAGTCGCCGTGCGTCCTCCGCGCCCATCCGGTCCACCAGATTGATGGACATGTTGTAGCCGGGCCGGAACGAACTCTTGAGCGGATAGGTACGCGTGGAAGCCAATCCGGCCACCGCACTGGTGTCGAGTTCGGGATTCCACATGACCACCGCATGGCCCTCGACATCGATGCCACGCCGGCCCGCACGACCGGTGAGCTGCGTGTACTCCCCCGGTGTCAGTTCCGCATGGGTCTCGCCGTTGAACTTCACCAACCGTTCCAGCACCACGGTGCGCGCGGGCATATTGATGCCCAGAGCCAGTGTCTCCGTGGCGAATACGGCACGCACGAGGCCGCGTACGAACAGCTCCTCGACCGTATGCCGGAAGGCCGGCAGCATGCCCGCGTGATGCGCCGCGAAACCGCGGTGCAGGCCCTCGCGCCACTCCCAGTAGCCCAGCACCTCGAGATCGCCGCGCGGCAGCTCACCGGTGTGCTTCTCGATGATCGCGTCGACCTCGGCGCGATCGTCGTCCCGGGTGAGATCCAGCCGCGAGCGCACACACTGCTGCAGCGCACCGTCACAGCCCGCGCGGCTGAAGATGAAGGTGATGGCCGGCAGCAGCCGCTCCTCGTCGAGGCGGGCGATCACCTCCGGCCGCGGCACCGGGCGGAAGAACCGCCGCGGCCCGCCGCGCCCGCGCCCGGGCACCCCGAAGTGCTCCTGGCGGTCGGCGGCCTCGCGCTGCTTGATGAAGCGCACCAGATCCTCGTCGACCAGCACCTTCTTATCGCTGGACTTGGCATCGAACAGATCGAACATGCGGCGCCCGACCAGCACGTGCTGCGAGAGCGGCACCGGCCGGGTCTCGTCCACGATGACCGCGGTATCGCCGCGCACCGTCTCCATCCACGCGCCGAATTCCTCGGCATTGCTGACCGTCGCCGACAGGCACGCCAGCCGCACCTCGGGCGGCAGGTGCAGGATGACCTCCTCCCACACCGCACCGCGGAACCGGTCCGCCAGGTAGTGCACCTCGTCCATCACCACATACGAAAGCCCCTGTAGCGCATCGGAACTCGCGTAGATCATATTCCGCAGCACCTCGGTGGTCATGACCACGACGGAGGCGTGCGGATTGATGGACTGGTCACCGGTGAGCAAGCCGACCGTCTCGCGCCCGTAGCGGGCCGTCAGATCGGCGAACTTCTGGTTCGACAGCGCCTTGATGGGCGTCGTATAGAAGCATTTGCCGCCCGAGGCCAGCGCCAGGTGGACGGCGAATTCCCCCACCACGGTTTTGCCGGCGCCGGTGGGCGCGCAGACGAGCACACTGTGCCCGCCCGCGAGCGCCTCACACGAGGTCAGCTGGAACGGATCCAGCTCGAATTTCAGCTCGGCGGCGAATGCCGCCAGTTC
The DNA here is from genome assembly GCF_035958815.1 of Nocardia sp. NBC_01327. Taxonomy (NCBI): domain Bacteria; kingdom Bacillati; phylum Actinomycetota; class Actinomycetes; order Mycobacteriales; family Nocardiaceae; genus Nocardia; species Nocardia sp. NBC_01327. The sequence continues at coordinate 5,728,579 of NZ_CP108383.1, forward strand.
GCCAGTAAGCGACCTTGATGTCACCGTCAGAGGGTATCGGAGTAATCCGACAGGCTGCCCGTTGTTTTCTCCGGCGCGGCCGCGGGAACCGGCTGCGGAGTCTCCACGGGTGTCACGCCGTGGTCGAAGTTGTCCTTGTCACCGAGCGGCGAGGCCTCGTCGTCGGCGAGATTGCTCCAGTTCTCGGCATTGCGGGCCTTGCGCTTGTCATTGATGCGGGCGATCTGCACGGCCATCTCGAACAGCACGGTCAGCGCCAGCGCCAGCGCCAGCATGGAGAACGGGTCCTGCGGGGTGACGATCGCGGCGAAGACGAACAGGCCGAAGATCAGCCCGCGCCGCCACTTGGTCAGCCGCTCGTAGGTGAGCACACCGAGGAAGTTCAGCCCCACGATGAGCAGCGGCGTCTCGAAGCTCACACCGAACACCACGAGCAATTTGATGATGAACCCGAAGTACAGCGAACCGCTCAGCGCGGTGATCTGAGTGCCGTCACCGATGGTCAGCAGGAAGCTCAGGGCATGGGCGACAACGATATACGCGAGCACCGCACCGGTGACGAACAGCGCCGCTCCGGCGGTGACGAAGGTGATCGCATACCTGCGCTCCTTCGAGTACAGGCCGGGCGTGACGAACGCCCACAGCTGGTACAGCCACACCGGGCAGGCCAGCACGACACCCGCGGTCGCACCGACCTTCAGGCGCAGCATGAACTGCTCGAAGGGCGCGGTGGCCAGCAACCGGCAGGCCCCGTCGGGGCTGAGATTGGCGCGGCGATCCGCCGGAAGGGCGCAGTACGGCCCGGTCAGCACATGCCCGAGACTCTCGATCCCGAAGATGGTGTGCGAATACCAGTAGAAACCGAACAGCGTGGTGACCGAGATGGCGGCCAGCGCGATGAGCAACCGATACCGGAGCTCCGCCAGATGATCCACGAGCGACATGGTGCCGTCGGGATTGGTGCGGCGGCGGCTGCGCCTGGGGTCGAACGGAATACGCATGTGTGTGTGACTGCCTCGCTGCGAGTGAACGCCCCGGACCCGGACAACGCCTGACCCGGGATGAGCATCAGCTCACCCCGGCATCGAATGGTGTCAGACCTGCGGCTTCTCGACGTTCACGGGCTGCGGTGCGACAACCGGCTGCGCCTGTACGGGTGCAGCCGCGGGGAGCTGCTGCTGCGGGGCGGCGGGCGCCTCGGGAGCGGCCTCGCCCGTCTTGGCCTCGTTCTGCATCTGGCTGACTTCGCTCTTGAAGATCCGCATCGACCGGCCGAGGCTACGAGCCGCGTCGGGCATGCGCTTCGAGCCGAAGAACAGCAAGAAAATCAGCGCGACGATCACCAAGTGCCACGGGCTGATGGCGCCTGTCATTTCCTACCTCCAAAGACTGTGGTGTTTCAGATGCTACCGGACATGCATATGCCCGGCGGCGGCGTCAAGACCCGGAGCGGCTCGCCGCACTCAGCTGTGCCAGCAACTCCGGCCCCGACCAGGTGCGACGGTCACCGTTCTCCGCAGCTGTCACGAGTTCGATCAGGCGCTGGTTCACCGGGGTGGGCAAGCCCACCATGGCGCCCAGGCTCACGATTTCACCACAGAGCCAAGGGATCTCGGTCTTGCGACCCGCCGCCAGGTCATCGGCCATGGACGAGCGGGCCACCGGATCGATGGCCAGCACCCGTCCGGCAACCCGGCGGAACAGGCCGTCGGGAACGGTCAGCAACCGCACCATGGCCTCGGGCGGCAGCACGGTGAGCCGGGCGGGTTCGATGCGCGCGGCCGTCATGACCGTCAGCGCCTCGTGCTGGGCCAGCGCCAGGCAGCGGCGGTAGTCACGGGTGCCCAGCTCCTCGCGCAGCGGGCGGCCGGACAGGGCATTGATGGGATTGTTCAGATTCAGCAGCAGCTTCGCCCACTGCACGGGCAGCAGGTCCGGATGCCGCTTCCAGCCGAGACCGGATGCCTGCAGGACCGGGGCGAACCGGTTCAGCACCGCGTCATCGGCGACCGCGATACCGCCCGTGGTGCCGCGATGGAAGCGCCCGTTCTCGTGATGCACGACATTGAACATGACCATTCCGGCCAGTACCACGCATGCGGGCAGGATCTCCCGGATGACGGTGTCGTTGCCGATGCCGTTCTGCAGGCTGATCACCACGGTGCCGGGTTTGACCAGACCCGCCAGTTCCTGCGCGGCGGCCGCGGTACCGGCGGACTTCACCGTGATCAGCACCAGATCGGCATCGGCGACCGCGGACGGATCGGTGGCCGTCCGGAACGCGCCGGGCTCGACGCGGTCGTCAGTGCCGTCCAGATCGGTCAGCCGCAGCCCGGAGGTCGTGATCTCGTCGAGCATGCGCGGCCGTCCCACGAACGTGACGTCCGCGCCCGCCGCGGCGAGTTTTCCGCCGACATAGAGACCGATACTGCCCGCGCCGAGCACCATCACACGCTGTGCTGCACTCAAGCGGGACCGACCTCCTCGAAACCGGTCAGGTGGAACGCCGCCGGATCGCCCTGTGCCAGCGCCGAATACGCGGCCAGCGCGGTGCCCGAACGCTCCCGCACCGCGGTCACCAGTTCGGGCGGGCCGAGCACGGTGACCCCGCCGCCGAAGCCGAGCAGCAGGCGCGCCATCCAGTCCAGGGTGGCGAAGCGCATGGTGGCCTCGATACTGCCGTCGGGATGCAGTGCGACACGGTGCATCTGGTACTGATCCAGCACCCAGCCGTAGTCGGCGCCGATCAGCAGGCGCGCCAGCGGAACCGCCGCATCGTCGACGAACAGGTCCAGGGCGGCGGTCTCGTCGAGCGCCGCCTCGGCGGGCGGCCGGGCCGGTTCGTCGAGTTCGGTGGCCTCCTCGATGCGGTCGAGGCGGAACAGGCGCACCCCCTCGGCCTGCCGGCACCAGGCCTGCAGATAGCTGTTGTTGTCCACCAGGACAATACGAATCGGGTCGACCACTCGTTCGGAGACGACATCGCGGCTGGCGGAGTAGTAGACCAGGCGCAGCGCGCGATTCTTGGCCAGCGCGGTGCGCACGGTCGCCACGGACGGCGCTTCGGCCGGGGCCGGGGCCACCTCGAATTCCGTTCCGGAGATGGCGGATTCGATTTTGGCGGTGGCCGAATGCGCGGCGCTCGGATCCACCATGCCGGGCAGGTCCGCGATGGAGCGCAGCGCCACCAGCAGCGCCGTGGCCTCCAGCGAGGTCAGGCGCAGCGGCCGGTCGATACCGGCGGAGAAGGTGACCTCGATGCTCTCCTCGGAGAACGACAGATCGATCAGATCACCCGGGCCGTAGCCCGGAAGTCCGCACATCCACAGCTGATTCAGGTCGCTCATCAGCTGTTTGGTGGTCACACCCAGTTCCGCGGCCGCCTCGGCGGCGCTGATGCCCGGGTGCGCCTGGAAGTACGGGACCATATTCAGCAGGCGCGACAACCGCACCGACAGCCGGGTGCTCGCGGCCGCCGCGGCCCGGCGTTCCCGGGAACCGTTCGACACGCGCCCCCCGTCCGCGGCACTCTGTGCATCTTTGCGTGCACCGCCCGCGGCATCCTTGCGTGCACCGCCCCCGTCGCTCATGCCGACACCTCGTTCCGCTCCAGCACCGACTCGAGCCTCGCAATCACGTTCTCGCGCAGATCTTCCGGTGCGAGCACCAGGGCGTCCGCACCCAATCCGGTAATGAGCCGGGCCAGCCAGTCACGCGAGCGGATGGGCACCTCGACAATGGCGCCGGGACGGCCACCGAGCGCCCGCTCCTCCATGATCGCGCCCAGCCGGCGGATCTCCTGACCGCGGCCGTCGGCCACCCAGACGGTCGCCGAACCGGCGATCGGCGCCTGGCTGGTGACCTCGGCGACCACCGCGCGCAGATCCACGCCCTCGGGCTTGTGCACGGCATTGGCCGGACCGTATTCGGTGACCGCCTCACCGATGCGGGAGACCCGGAAGGTGCGCTGTGCATTGCGTGCATTGTCGTAGCCGACGAGATACCAGCGGCCGTGATGGGTGACCACACCCCACGGCTGCACATCGCGCTCGATCGGATCGCCGTGCGATTGCCGGTGCAGGAAGCGCACCGAGCGGCCCGCATCGACGGCGGCGAGCAGTTTGCTCAGCACCGGTTCCGAACCGCGCGTGCGCGCGGGAACCGCGGGCACCGAGGCGAACCCTGCATCGGGTTCCACATGGATACCGGCGGCGCGCAGCTTGAGCAGTCCGCCCTCGGCTGCCGCGGCCAGTTCCGGGGATTCCCACAGCTGCACGGCCACCGCGACGGCAGCCGACTCCGCGCTGGTCAGATCGATATCGGGTAGCTCGTACGCATCGCGATTGATGCGATAGCCCTCCGCGCCCGAATACCGGCTGATGGGGCCGATTTCCAGGGGTATGCCCAGATCGCGCAGCTCGTTCTTGTCGCGCTCGAACATGCGGCTGAAAGCCTCATCGCTCGCGGACTCCTCGTACCCGGCCACACTGTCCCGAATCCGCTCGGCGGTCAGGAATTGGCGGGTGGACAGCAGCGCGATAACCAGATTCATCAACCGCTCGACCTTGGATATCGCCACCCGTTAGAGAGTAGTGTGTGCCACCCTCGCGCGCGTAGGGCGACCCGGACATGCCGGGCCGCCCTTCGCAATAGCGGTCTTACATCGAGGCGATGAGCCGATCCACGCGCTCGTCCACCGAACGGAACGGGTCCTTGCAGAGCACGGTGCGCTGCGCCTGGTCATTGAGCTTGAGATGCACCCAGTCGACCGTGAAATCGCGGCCGGCCTCCTGTGCGGCGGTGATGAAATCGCCGCGCAGTTTGGCGCGGGTGGTCTGCGGCGGGGTGTTGACCGCGGCGTCGACCGCCTCGTCCTCGGTGATGCGCTTGGCCAGACCCTTGCGCTGCAGCAGGTCGAAGACGCCGCGGCCGCGCTTGATGTCGTGGTAGGCCAGATCCAATTGCGCGATCTTGGGATCGGACAGCTCCATGCTGTAGCGATCCTGATAGCGCTGGAACAGCTTGCGCTTGATGACCCAGTCGATCTCGGTGTCCACCTTGGCGAAATCCTGCGCCTCGACGGCATCGAGGGTGCGACCCCACAGATCCACCACCGCGTCGACCTGCGGATCGCGATCGCGATTGCGCAGATGCTCGACGGCGCGGGCGTAGTACTCGCGCTGGATTTCCAGGGCACTGGCCTGCCGGCCGCCCGCCAACCGCACCGGACGGCGTCCGGTGAGATCATGCGAGACCTCGCGAATGGCGCGAATCGGGTTGTCCAGAGCGAAGTCCCGGAACGCGACCCCCGCCTCGATCATCTCCAGGACGAGCGATGCGGTGCCGACCTTGAGCATGGTGCTCGGCTCGGCCATATTCGAGTCGCCGACGATGACATGCAGGCGGCGGTACTTCTCGGCATCGGCATGCGGCTCATCACGAGTGTTGATGATGGGCCGCGACCGCGTGGTCGCCGAGGAGACGCCCTCCCAGATGTGCTCCGCGCGCTGCGAGAGGCAGAACGTGGCGGCCTTGGGCGTCTGCAGGATCTTTCCGGCCCCGCAGATGAGCTGACGGGTCACCAGGAAGGGCAGCAGCACATCCGATATCCGGGAGAACTCGCCCGCACGCACCACGAGGAAGTTCTCGTGACAGCCGTAGGAGTTGCCCGCGGAGTCGGTGTTGTTCTTGAAGAGATAGATGTCACCGCCTATGCCCTCTTCGGCAAGACGCTGTTCGGCGTCGATGAGCAGATCCTCCAGGACCCGTTCACCGGCGCGGTCATGAGTGACCAGCTGCACCAAGCTGTCGCACTCGGCCGTTGCGTACTCCGGATGTGAACCGACATCAAGGTAGAGCCGGGCACCGTTGCGGAGGAACACGTTCGAACTACGGCCCCAGGAAACTACCCGGCGGAAAAGGTACCGGGCCACCTCGTCAGGACTCAACCGACGGTGACCGTGGAAGGTGCACGTCACCCCGAATTCGGTTTCGATCCCCATGATTCGTCGCTGCACCCTATCGACATTACAGCGATGTAGTGCCCGATAAGGGTGGTGTCGGACATGCGATGCAAACGTATTCACAACGATTTAGCACTGAGTGCAACCCCGCACCGGCCGTAGGCAGCGAAAAAGCAAGGCCCCTTTGCACTCTGCTGTACAGAGTGCAAACACTCGGAGGGTCCGAGTGCAACGTGGCAGCGGGTACCGGAACTGCCGGAAAAAGAAATCCCCGATCGCCCACATGCGGTGGGTGATCGGGGATTCCGGGATTTTGCTAGGCCTGCGAGGGATCTCCGGCCGACGGCTTGTCGGCCTCGGCTGTCGCGGTGGCGCTCTGCGCCTTACCGGTGATCAGCTCCTGCAGTGCGCCGCCGGTAATGCGGCGGAACGCCCGCCGCGGCCGGGACTGCTCGAGAGTTGCCACTTCGAGCTGCGACCCACCCGTCGGTTTCTTGTCCTTGTCGGCGTTTTCCGGCGCCGACTTTTGCAGGGCCTGCATTGCCACCGTCACTGCGGAGTGCAGATCCAGGCCCGGCCGGTAGGAATCCTTGAGCGCGGTGACGATCGGGTCGGTATTGCCGCCCATCACCACGAATTCGCGCTCGTCGACAATCGATCCGTCGAAGTTGATCCGGTACAGCACCGAGTTCGGTTCTGCCCCCGGATAGCCCACCTCGGCGATGCAGATCTCCACCTCGAACGGCTTGAGCTGATCGGTGAAGATGGTGCCGAGGCTCTGCGCGTACAGGTTGGCCAGGAATCGGCCGGTGACATCGCGCCGGTCGAACTGGTAACCGCGCAGATCGGCCTGCAGAATGCCACCGCGGCGCAGGCTTTCGAACTCGTTGTACTTGCCGACGGCGGCGAAGCCGACGCGGTCGTACAGCTCGCTCACCTTGTGCAGTGTGGCCGAAGGGTTCTCGGCGACGAACACCACACCTTTGTCGTACACCAGCACCACAACACTGCGGCCTCGTGCGATGCCCTTGCGCGCAAGTTCGGTCTTGTCGCGCATGATCTGTTCGGCGGACGCGTAATACGGCAGTGTCATGCTCGGGCACCCCCTTCTTCGTCCGCGCGCGTGGCCACGATCTCACGGGTGATCTCGGCCAGCCGACCCTCCGACACCTCAACGGAGCCTTCGGAATCGATGACGATCGCCGTCGGGTAGATGCCCCGCATGGTGTCGGGACCGCCGGTGGCGGTGTCGTCGTCGGCGGCGTCGAACAGGGACTCGACGGCGATACTCAGCGCCTGGTCCTGATCGATGCCGCGGCGGTAGGTCTTCTTGAGCGAGGACCTGGCGAACAGGGAGCCGGAACCGACAGCGGTATAACCGAATCGCTCTTCGCTGCGGCCGCCGACCACGTCGTAGGAGATGATGCGCCCGGACCTGTCCGGGTCGGAGGCGTCCGGGTCGTAGCCGACCAGGAGCGGCACCACGACCAGGCCCTGCAGGGCCGCAGGCAGGTTGTCGCGCACCATTTTCGAGAGCTTGTTTGCCTTGCCGTCGAAGGTGAGGGAGACGCCCTCGATCTTCTCGTAGTACTCGAGCTCCACCGCGAACAGCCGGATCATCTCGATGGCCATACCCGCGGTGCCCGCGATGCCGGCCGCGGAGAAGGTGTCGGTGATGTACACCTTCTCGATGTCACGGCTGGCCAGCAGGTTGCCCTGGGTGGCCCGGCGGTCGCCGGCGATCAGCACACCGCCGCGGTAGGAGACCGCGACGATGGTGGTGCCGTGCGGTGCGATATCCGACGGCGCACTCCCCAGGGGGTGCGCGCCGTCGGTCCGGAAATTATTGCCTGGCAACAGTTCCGGCGCATTGAGCCGCAGGTATTCGGAGAAGGACGAGAGGGCGTACCCCGTCTGGAGACGCAAGGGGTCGCCTGAGGTCACTGGCCGCCCTTCTGAACATACGCACGCACGAAGTCCTCGGCATTCTCCTCGAGGACATCGTCGATCTCGTCGAGCAGGTCGTCGGTCTCCTCAGCCAGTTTTTCGCGACGCTCCTGCCCCGCAGCACCGCCCTCGACTGGACCCTCATCCTCGTCGCCACCACCGGCGCGCTTGGTCTGCTCTTGTGCCATAGCAGCCGACCTCCTCTGTGATCATCGGCGAGCACCGGAGAAAATCCGATGCCCGTCCCCCAACACTACCCAGCCATACGGACAACACGCCGGATTAACCGCATTGACGTCGTCCCGCTATATCCCAGAGGCCTCCCAGGCACCGCCCCCGAACCCCTGGAAGACCTGGGGGCGAGCCCCTGGAACCCGACGAGAAAGACCTCAGTGTGTGAGCTGTTGCACCAGTTCAGCAGCAGTTTGTACGCCGTCGAGCAGTTTCCCCACGTGTGACTTGGTGCCGCGGCGCGGTTCGAGGGTGGGGATGCGAACCAAAGAATCGCCACCCAGATCGAAGATCACCGAATCCCAGCTGGCGGCGGCGATATCCGCGCCGAAACGCCGCAGACATTCACCGCGGAAGTAGGCGCGAGTATCGGTGGGCGGGTTGGTCATTGCGTCCAGGACCTGTTGTTCGGAGACCAGGCGCTGCATGGATCCGCGGGCCACGAGGCGGTTGTAGAGGCCCTTGTCGAGACGTACGTCGGAGTACTGGAGGTCGACGAGGTGCAGCTTGGGTGCGGCCCAATTGAGGCCCTCACGGTTGCGCATGCCTTCCAGCAGGCGCAGTTTCGCGGTCCAGTCGAGCAGGTCCGCGGTCTCCATGGGGTCGCGCTCGAGCAGATCCAGCACATGCGCCCACTTCTCGATGACGTCCTGCACGCGTGCGTCGTCATTGCCGATGCGGTCCATGTACTTCTCGACGCGATCGAGGTAGATGCGTTGCAGCGCAAGCCCGGTCAGCTCGCGGCCGTCGGCAAGCGCGACGGTGGCGCGCAGCGTCGGGTCGTGGCTGATGGTGTGCACGGCGGTGACGGGCCGGGCCAGTTGCAGATCCGAGAGGTCCTCGCCGGCCTCGATGAGATCCAGCACCAGGGCGCTGGTGCCGACCTTCAGGTAGGTGGACCATTCGGCGAGGTTGGCATCGCCGATGATGACGTGCAGCCGCCGGTATTTGTCGGCGTCGGCGTGCGGTTCGTCACGGGTGTTGATGATGCCGCGCTTGAGCGTGGTCTCCAGGCCGACCTCGACCTCGATGTAATCGGCGCGCTGGGACAGCTGGAAACCGGCGGTATCACCGTTCTGGCCGATGCCGACCCGGCCGGAACCACAGATCACCTGGCGGGAGGCGAAGAACGGGGTGAGGCCGATGATGATCTGGTTGAACGGCGTATCGCGGCTCATGAGGTAGTTCTCGTGGGTGCCGTAGGAGGCGCCCTTGCCGTCGGTGTTGTTCTTGTACAGCTGCATGCGCGGGGCGCCGGGCACGCTGGAGGCGAAGCGGGCGGCGGACTCCATGACCCGCTCACCGGCCTTGTCCCAGATCACCGCGTCCAGGGGGTCGGTGACCTCGGGGGCGGAGTATTCGGGGTGCGCGTGGTCGACGTAGAGGCGGGCCCCGTTCGTCAGGATCATATTGGCCGCGCCGACCTCGTCGGCGTCGATGACCGGTGCGGGTCCGTTGAGTCGTCCGAGGTCGAAGCCGCGCGCATCGCGCAGCGGTGACTCCACCTCGTAGTCCCAGCGGGTTCGTTTGGCGCGCGGCACGCCTTCGGCTGCGGCATAGGCGAGGACCGCCTGGGTCGACGTGAGGATCGGGTTGGCCGACGGCTCCGAAGGCGTCGAAATGCCGTACTCGACCTCGATTCCGATGATGCGCTGCATGCCCCGAGCCTAGGCGACGCGGCCGCGAATCGGGCGCGACCGGGTGCGGGTCAGGTATCAGGGTGGGTCATTCGCTGGTCGTACCCGGCATCGTTCTCGCGGTCGATCCGCGCTGACCTGCCCGGAAGACACAATGTGAGCCATGGCCGAACCGGTGTCCCGAGCGCAGCCGCAGCCACCGCGCGGCCCCGCCGGCAGCGTGAATCCCGTTCCGGCCGAACCGCGTTCGGCGCGACTACCCGCCTTGGACGTGCTGCGCGGCATTGCCATCCTGGGCACGCTCGGCACGAATATCTGGATCTTCACCAATGGCGCCGGGCTGGTGGGCTACATCTCACGCAATGATGAGCCGCAGGGCGTGTGGTTCTGGGTCGAGCGGGCGCTGCAGCAGGTGGCCCAGGGCAAATTCCTGGGCCTGCTGACGATTATGTTCGGGATCGGGCTGGCTATTCAGCAGCGTTCGGCGGTGCGGGCCGGGCGGGACTGGCCGGGCCCCTACCCGTGGCGGGCGGGTCTGCTGCTGCTGGACGGGCTGGTGAACTTCCTGTTCGTCGCGGAATTCGATGTGCTGATGGGTTATGCGGTGACCGGCCTGATCGTGGCATTCATCCTGGCGCGGAGCCCTCTGGTGCAGCGGCGCTGGCTGATCGCGACCGCGGCCGTGCACCTGGGCATGCTGACGCTGCTGGCGATCGGCATGGAATCGAGCCGGCCCAAACCCCATTCGCCCACACCGCCGCCGCTGGATCCGAATCCCTATGCGGACGGCTCGTTCTGGGATCTGGTGGTGTTCCGGGTACAGCACGCGGCGCTGTTCCGCCTGGAACCGGTCTTCATCCTCTTCCTGTCCATCGCCCTGTTCCTGCTGGGTGCGCGCCTGTTCCGGGCGGGCGTCTTCGAGCCCTCCGGTGCACGAATCCGCAAGTGGCTCATGATTATCGGCTTCGTGGTGGCCGCACCGCTGGATCTCACCGTGGGTATGCGCGGCGGCGATCTGATCCTGCTGACCCGCTACGGCACCGCCCCGTTCGTGGCGCTGGGCATTCTGGGCCTGGTCGCGCACATCTACACCCGCCGCCCGGCTCCGGGATTCGCCGGCCGCCGCTTGGCCGAGGTGGGGCGAATGGCGTTGAGCTGCTATATCCTTCAGAATCTGGTGGCGGGTTTCGTCTGCTACGGCTGGGGCCTGGGCATCGCCTCGCTGGTCTCCCCCGACTCCCGCGTGCTGTTCACCCTCGCCTGCTACTTGATCATTTCCGCCCTCATGCTCGGTTTCGCCCATCTCTGGCTGCGCCGCTTCGAGCGCGGACCGGTGGAGTGGCTGTGGAATGCGAGCTACCACGCCCTGATCAGGCGTGGTAGCCGCGCGACTCGGTCCGCGGAACCGGCGGGCCGCTGGGAAGCGGGATAGGCGATCACCCGACCGGCGCCGCACTGCGCGAGGCCGCACCGAACCAGCGCGTGAGAGCTGTTCGCAGCGTGCCGAGTTCGGACTCGTCCGGGCGCGCCGAGGCGGATGCCCAGGCGATGTAGCAGTCGGGCCGCAGGAGCAGCGCTCCGGGCGGCGTCTCCCCACAGGCGCGGGCCGCGACGATATCGACGCGGTCGCGCCACTCCGGCAGGGCGTCCGCGAGCGCACCCTCCTCGGTGAGGTCCAGGAGCAAAGGCCTTGCGGTTCTGGTCAATTCGGCGAGGCGGACGGTGCCCGCCCCGGTGTGCAATTCGAACTCGGGCGCGCAGTAGCCGACGAGCGGGTGCGGATGCGGATCGCCCATGTCGTAGCGGACGTCCGAGCCGGCGATGAGATCGGCCAGGCGCTGGACCGTCTGGCGATCGGTCAGGAGTTCGGCGAACACCTCGCGCAGCGCGGTGACGTCGGCTCCGGGCGCGAGCACCGCCGCCTGCGCCTGTGCGGAAACCACGGATCTGCTTGCCGCAGCACGACGTTCGGTGTCGTAGGTGTCCAGCAGGCCCGCCGGTGCGGCACCGGTGATCTCGGCGGCCAGCTTCCAGCCCAGATTGATGGCGTCTTGCAGACCGAGATTGAGCCCGGGGCCGCCGCCGAAGACCAGCACGTGCGCCGCATCCCCGGCGAGCAGTACCCGCCGGTCGCGGAAGCGTTCCGCCAATCGAGTGTTGCCGCCGATCACTCGGCGCAGCAGATGCGGCCCCGGACCCGGCGGCGGTCCGATCGGGATATCCGCGCCCAGCACACGATGGACGCTGGCGCGCAATTCCGCGAGGCTCATGGGCTCGGCAGGCTCGGGCTGGTCCCACTCGGTGGTGTTGATCAGCGGCGCATTGCCCGGCAGCGGTGCGTAGACGAAGCCGCCGTGCTCGGTGCGCACCGGCAGGAACGGCCGGATGGGTCCGTAGCCGGGCACGTTCAGCGCACCGGTGGCGGGATCGAGCCAGTCGGCGGGCACGGTGGCGTGCGCGGTGCGACCGGTGGTGCGGTCGTAACTGATTCCCGGAAAGTCGATTCCGGACAGCTTGCGCACGAGACTGTGCCCGCCGTCCGCACCGACCAGGAACCGGGCGCGAAGTCGATGCGCGCCGCCGGTGCCGGAAACATCCACCGTGACACCGTCATCGTCCTGTTCGAGGCCGATGATCTCTGTGCCCCAGCGGATTTCCACGCCGAGTTCGACGGCCCGATCATGCAGTACCGCGACGATGCGCGGCTGCGGCGCGGGCATACTGTAGACGGGGCTGCGGTCGAGCAGGCTCAGATCCAGTGCCAGCGCGCCGAACATGAAGTAGGCGGAATTGGGTTGCGGCGCTCCGGCAATGCCGCTGAGCGCTTCGCTCAGCCCGCGCCGGTCCATCATCGGCACCACCTGGCCGACCAGTCCGTTGGCCTTGGGTTCGAGGCTCGGTGCGGTGTGACGCTCGAGCACCAGCGGCCGGATTCCGGCCAGGCTGAGTTCACTCGCCAGCATCAGGCCGACCGGCCCCGCGCCGGCGACGATCACGTCGTAGGTCATGACTTCTCCTGACAGACAGCAGGTTTCGAATTACGGCTCCGGCAGTCCCGCCGCGAGCTCGGTGAATGCCTCCAGCAGCAGCGGCAGCAGCAATCCGGGCGGATCGGTGCGCTGGATGTGATCGATGACAACGGCGCAGGCGGCGATGACCGCGGCCGCCACCAGCTTCGGATACAGGTCCCGCTCCGGATCGGTGCCGGTGCGCGTGGCCACGGCCACCGTAAGTTCCTGCTGGGCAACCGCATTGGCCTCCATGATGGCCGCCTGCACCGCCGGTGCGCTCAGCATCAGCCGAATGCCCGCCGTCCACTGCTCATCCTGCGGCGGGGCCGCACTCACGTCCTGCCCGAGGGCGAACCGGTCGATGACCGCGGCAGGCATTGCCTCCCAGAGGGATTCGCTCGCCGGGCGCGCCAGCAGCTCCTCCGCCACCTGCTGCATACGCTCGAGATGCCGCGAGGCGACCGCTTCGGCCTTGCTGGAGTAGTAGTTGCGGAAAGTTCGCACGGAGACGTTCGCCGCGGCGGCGATATCGTCCACCGTCACATTGTCCCAGCCGCGCTCCACACTGAGCCGGATGGTCGCGAGGCTCAGCGCGAGGCGGGTTTCCCGCTTCTTGCGCTCCCGCAGCCCGAGGTCGCCATCGTTCACCTCACTCAGGGTACAGATTATTGCCGCGATGGCAATATTTCCCCAGCGGCAAAATTCAGGCGCGGGCGGCTTCCGTGCGCGCCACCAGATCGGCGACCACGGTGTCACGGGTGAGCGGCACCTCCAGGCTGCGCGCATTGCCCTCGATCAGCGCCAGCATGGATTCGGTGAGAATGCCCTCGACCTGCTCGGAGGTGAGTACACCGTCGGCCCGCCAGCTGTTCACGACGCCGTCCACGAAGCCGACCATGCCGAAGGCCGTAGGGCGGGCGCGATTCGGATCCAGGCCGAAGCTGGTGAGGGTGTCGGCGAACAGGTCCGCCAATTGCGCGCCGATGCGATCGCGCGCTCCGGCCAGGGCGCTGGAGGAGGATCCGTGCGGATCACCGGCCGCCAGGAACCGGTGCAGATTCGGGTGCCGCTCCACCCATCCCACATAGGTGCCGACCGCGCCGCGCACCGCATCGCGCACGGTGCCGTCCGGCTGTAGTCGCGGAAGTAGTTCGGCCAGTAGCGAATCCAGAATGTGGCGGCGGATCTGCTCGTCCAGATCGGCGCGGCCGTCGAAGTGGCGGTAGACCACCGGGCGCGGCACCTTCAGCCGATCGGCGATCTGCTGTACCGAGATCTCGGTGCCATTGGCCTCGATGACACTCAGTGCGGCATCGAGCATGTCGGCGCGGCGACGGGCTTTGTGGCCGTTCCAGCGGGTGCTGCGGCCATCAGCGGTCGCGGACGGTGTGCGTGCGCTGGTTCCGGTCACTCGGTTCACGATACCCACCTGCTTATTGACCGTTACACCTTGTACCACTAATCTGAGTGTAACAGCGTGTACCAGTAATACGAATCAGGATGCTGACATGGGCAACGACGCCACACTGCTTCCCCAAGATTCCTTCGCTCAGCGTTTGCTGACGGGGCATGTGAAGAAGTTCTACGATCCGGTCGTCGATATCGACTGGGATGCGCCGCTGGATCCGGACAAGCTCTTCCTCCCGGCCGAGGTCGTCTCCCTCTACGGCACGCCGCTGTGGGAATCGCTCAGTCATGAACAGCAGCGCGAGCTTTCGCGCCAGGAGCTGGCCAATGTGCTGTCCGTGGGCATCTGGTTCGAGAACCTGCTCAATCGATTGCTGTTGCGCGAGCTCATGTCCGGCAATCCGACCTCCCGGCATTCGCACTACACGCTCACCGAGATGGGTGACGAATGCCGGCACATGATGATGTTCGGCAAGCTCATCGACCGGGTGGAGGCAAAGCCGTACTGGCCCAACCCGTATGAGCGTCTTGTCATCAGCTCGCTGCAGATCTTCCTGCGCGGATCGATGGTGTGGGTGGGCGCGCTGGTCGGCGAGGAGATCTTCGACGCCATTCAGCGGCAGACCCTCGACGATCCGGAACTGCAGCCGGTCGTGGCCCGCGCCATGCGGATTCACGTGACCGAGGAGGCGCGCCACATCGGTTTCGCCCGGGACGCGCTCGTGCGCCGAGTGCCCACCATGTCGAAGGCGGAACTGGCGTACACCCGCCTCTGCGTGGCGATTGCCGCGCCGCTGTTCGTGCATCTGATGACCAACTGGCACATGTACGTGCGCGCCGGCATCGAGGACGGCCGCGGGGCCCGCCGCATCGCGCGCGCCAATCCGCACGCCCAGCGCACACTGGGGATCGGCGCGGCGAATCTCGGTGCGTCCCTGGACAAGCAGGGGCTGATCGGCCCGCTCGGCAAGCGCATCTGGCGACGCCGGGGGCTGCTGTGAGACGTTCCCGCAGACCGCTTCCCGAGGACAGTGAGTATCCGGATCCCGCACCCGCCCCGGAGTATGCGGGACCGGCCCTGCTCGATGCTCCCGGTACGGAACTGGCCGTATCGGTGAGCCTGAGCGGTCATCTCGACCCCATCGACGGCAATTTCCATTGGTACGGCAGGGTTTCCGCGCCCGACGGCGTCGAGTTACCGGATCCCGGGCGGACCCAGGTCTTCCTGACCCTGCCGGGCGGCACACCCGCCCGGGGCGTGCTCCAGGAGCGCGACCCGTGGGGCAATCTCCGGATCGTCGGCGTCGGCACGCCGCCATTCGCCCTGGAGCAGGCGGAGATTCACGGCCGCTAGCGCGGCAGGCCGACCACGTCGGCCATCATCTCGACGGCATAGTCGAAGAACGGACCGGCCGGGTCCATGCTGCCCACGAGCTGCCCGGTCAGTTCGAAACTCACCATGCCGAACAGCTGCGTCCAGGCCACCACACTGCGTGCCATCGCCTCGGCGGGCATGCCTGGTGCGACCAGGGCCGCGAGTCCGTCCGATTGCGCGATGAGCTCAGCGGACAGCGTATCGCCCGCCATCGTGAGAGTGCCGCTCTCCCATGCCCCCCGGACGATCTCGAGGATGGCGATCGGGAGCCGGGAGGCGGGTCCGACGGTGGTCTGCGGGGCCACATAGCCGGGTACCGGCGAGCCGTACAGCAGCGCGTATTCGTGCGGATGCGCAATCCCCCAGTCCCGCACCGCGACTGCCGCCGCACGCCACCGCGCCCGGGGTGAATCACCTTCGACGACAGCATGTTCGACCGCGGCGCCGATGGCGTTGTACGCCTCGATGATCAGTGCGGTCAGCAGCTCGTCGCGGCTCGGGAAATAGCGGTAGAGCGCCGAGGACACCATGCCGAGCTCCCGCGCGATCGCCCGCAGTGAGAGCGCGGGCGCCCCGGATTCGGCGAGCTGACGCCGGGCCGCATCGGTGATCTCACGGGTGATCTCGACTCGGGCCCGTTCGCGGGCGGTGCGCGGCACGCTCATGAGTACAGTCTGCCACATTCCAGAGCACTGCATTAATTCGAGAGCACTGCTCTTGACACCTCGACGACCTCGCGCGCACACTGATCTCAGCAGAGAGCACCGCTCTCGAATCCAGTGAGGACGAGATCATGAACGACGCCGCCACCCGCTATATCCGGCCCACCGGCCTCGACCCGATCATGAACCGCATCGCCAATATGCTGCCGAAGCTGGGCATCAGCTACGCCAATTCGCGCCTGCTGGCCGTCCGTGGACGCACGAGCGGCGAATGGCGCACCACCATGGTCAATCTCCTCGTCACCCCCGACGGCACCCGCTACCTGGTGGCCCCGCGCGGTCGCACCCACTGGGTGCGCAATCTGCGAGTCGCGGGTTCCGGCGAACTCCGCCTGGGCCGCAAGGTGGAAACCTTCACGGCTACCGAACTCCCCGATGCCGAGAAGATCCCGGTGCTGCGCGCCTACCTCGAACGGTGGGGCTGGGAGGTCGGCCGGTGGTTCGAGGGCCTCACCAAGGACGCCACCGATGCCGAATTGGCCGCCATCGCACCGGGATTCCCTGTTTTCACCCTGCACTGACCTGCCGGATCGCCGCAACCTGCGATACCGCGGCGGATCAGCGCTTCCCGTACGAACTTCCGAGCACCCGACATCACGCCGCAGCGTCGCGTCGTGAGTCAGCGCGTCGTGAGTCAGCGCAGCATGTCGAGAGTTTCGTCATCGCGCACCAGCAGAGCCTTGCCGTCCGCGGTGAACACGATCGGCCGCTGAATCAAGCGCGGATGCGCGGCGAGCGCCTCGATCCAGCGCTCCCGATCGGCGGCGGTCCTCCCCCATGCGGACACGCCCAGTTCCTTGGCCTCCGCCTCGCTCGTACGCGTGATCTCCCACGGTTCGAGGCCGAGTTTGCCCAGCGCATCCCGTATTTCGACGGCATTCGGCGGGTTGTCGAGGTAGCGCCGCTCGACGTAGTCGACGCCGGTCTCCTCGAGCACCGCCTTGGCTGCACGACTCTTGGAGCACTTCTGGTTGTGCCAGATTTCCGTTGCCATGAAACGCAGCCTAGCGATTCGGGCGCTCACACCCAGTCGACGACCCAGCGGTACGGGCGCATCCAGTACAGGCCGGATTCGGGCAGCGGCCCACCCCAGCGCTGTTCGGCCTGGGTGAGTTCCCAGCGGTATTCGGGCGCGGGTTCACCCTCGTGGATTTCGAACAGGTGCCGGCGCCAGGTATTGAGCATGGCGGGCACCACCTGCGCGTCCTTGTCGAAGGCCCAGTTCACGCAGCGGCCCATGAGGGTGTCGACGGCGTGGTTGGAGGCATTGCGATCGCCGGTGCTGAGCGAGTGCAGGAAGGCCGCGACCAGGTTGTAGGCAATGGAGTCGTGCACGGAGGTCTGGCCGTTCTCCAGCGCCCACACACCGAGGTAGGTCGGCCCCTGCTCGTCGATCCACACCGCGTGCGCCTCGCCGACCTGATTGTCGAAGATGAGCGACATGAGCAGACCCAGGACCGATTTGCCGACGATCAGCGGATCGGGTTTGCCGGTGGACATGGCCTCGTCGATGAGGGCGCGGTAGGCGGCCGCCGCGACCGCGGGACGCTGCGCCTCGAGCAGGGCGTCCGCAGTCTCGCCGCCCGCGAGTTGTTCGGCGGGTGGCTGTTTGGGGCCGGAGACGGCCGCTATGCCGGTGTCGGAGACCTGCAGCAGCGCGGTCTGGGCCGGGTCCAGCAGCGGGGAGAAGTCCACCGGTGGCAACGGATCTACGGGTTGCGGGAATCCGGCGGCCGGCAACAGGTCCACGGGCGGCGGGAATTCGGCGGGCGGCGGGAAACTCGACGCCGCGTTCCGCACGGTCGGGGAGTTCTCGAGGTATCCCAGTGCCTCGCGCGCGAATTCACTGTCGTGGGTGGCGAGCCAGTCGTGGCCGCCGCGCAGCATATCGACCAGGTGCCCGCCGACGCCGTGTTCGATGGCGCCGCAGATGGCGTAGTAGCCGTAGGCGCGGTGTTCGTCGTGCCCCTCGCCCTCGGTGATCAGCAGCTGCGCGTATCGGCTTGCCAGATCGTGTCTTTCGATATCGCCGAGCAAGGTGCACGCGGTCATGGCCGCCATCAGCACCTCTTCGGGCCCGCCCTGGGAGCGCCGCAGGTCGATGCAGCGATCGGCCATGGTGACGGCGCTCTCGGCGCGGCCGAGCGAGGTGGCGGCCTCCACGGCCATGGAGTACATGGTGGCGAGCGTGGCGGGCGGGATATCGGCGGGGAAGCGCGCCGGCCCGTTCTCCGCTATATGCAGCGCCTGGGCGAAATCACCTGCCGCGAAGGCGGAACGGAACCGGTAGGACACGACCCAGCCGTAGTCCTGAGGTTCCGGCGCCGCCAGTAGCGCATTGTCGAATGCCGTCAGCCGGGCGAGCGCTTCCTGCGCCTGTCCGGACTCCAGCATGCCGCTCGCCTCGTTCATCACTTCGACGAACGCATTTCGATCCATGGCCTTTTCGCCTTCCCGCATCCTTCAGCCCCGGATCGTATGGCGGTGGGCCGGACTCGCGCGGGCAGTGAGGGAAAGGTCATAGTTTGAAGCCTGTGGACATGACCGGCCGCCCCGCGGCCTGATGCGCCCGCCGGGAATACCGACCCCCCAGTACTCAACTACGTTCCCCCGCAACCGATTCCGCCGCACGAGCGCCGACGGCACCACCCCCCGATCGGGCCGGCAACCGAATATCCGGTGGTGCGGCCGCGATTCACCGCGGCAACACCACCGAACACTCTCCCCTCAGGCGGGCACCTTGTCCAGAAATCCCTGCACCCGGGCGATCTTGCCCTCGACGAGGGTCACCACATCGAACCCGACCACAATCGGCTCCTCGACCCCCGGCGCATTCAGCGTCCAGGTGAACCGAGCAATATCGTGATGCCCGTCCACCGGCCCGAGCCCGAACTCCAGCCCGGCGAACTGCTCCTGCGCCCCCGCAACCATCCCCTCCACCGCGTCGGTCCCCACCAACTGCACCAGCGGATCCGTGAAAACCACATCCGCCGTGAACAACTCGTCGATCAACGCCCGCCGCTTCCCAGCCTCCTTCTCATTCCAGCTGTCGATGTACCGCTGTGCAACGTTCTCGTATTCGCTCATGCACCAAGCTTCTTCGTTCCGAGTCACAGAGTCGATTACGCGTCAGGTAATGCTCGCGACTGGTTTTCGCGAGGCGTCCGGCGGGCGCAGATCCTTCATCTAGACAATTTATCAGTCAATGCATACTATCGACCCGTCTTGAGTTCGGTATGGCAGAACAGCCATACGTGAACGTTCGAAACGGTAACGGGGGGAACGACTTTGCCGATCCAGACCAACGAAACACGTCCACAGTTCGAGATGAGCAGGCGACGCTTCTTCGCCATGGGTAGTGGGTTGGCGTTGTCCGCCGCACTGACCGGGTACTCCGGCGGCTCCTCGACAGCAACCGCGCAGGACACGGTTGACGCGAATCTCCGCTCAGCAGTGCGTGGCCGGGTGCTGCTCCCGGGCGATCCGGAGTTCGCGCAGGCGCAGCTCCCGTGGAACCGCGCGGTGGATCAGTCGGTGCTCGCAGTGGTGGAGATCGCCGACGCGGACGACGCGGCAGCGCTGGTGCGGTACGCACGCGCGACAGGGGTGGCTGTATCCACGCAGCCGAACGGTCACGGCGCCGCGCCGGGCGTGAACGGAACCATCCTGGTCCGTCCCCGACAGCTCGGCGAGGTACGCGTCGATCCGGACGCCCGGTCCGCACGGGTCGGCCCCGGTGTCACCTGGGCACAGGTTCAACAGGAAGCGGGCCCGCACCAATTGACCGGGCTGGCAGGAAGTTCGGCCGCCATCAACGTGGTCGGCTTCACCCTCGGCGGAGGTCTCCCCTGGTTCGGCCGCAAATTCGGGTGGGCCGCCGAGAGCGTCACGGCATTCGACATCATCGACTCCGACGGCAAACAAGCCCGAGTGACTGCCGGCTCCGAGCCCGACCTGTTCTGGGCCCTTCGCGGCGGTGGCGGCGACTTCGCACTGGTCACGGCCGTCGAGTTCGATCTACACCCCGCCCCAGCGGTCTACGGCGGCCAGATGATGTGGCCCGCCCAACTCGCGCCGCAGGTCCTTGCGGCATTCCGGGACGTCACCGCATCGGCCCCGGATGAGCTGACCGTGTGGGTGGAGCTCATGCAGGTCTCGGTTCTCCCGCCGATGATCTCTGTCTACGCCACCTTCCTCGGCGACCAAGCCGAGGGCCAAGCCCTGCTACGCCCGTTCGACCACATCGGTTGGCGCCTGCAGGACACGCGCACCATGATGCCTGTCACTTCGTTGAGTGACATTCTCGCCGAGCCGACCACACCGAGCGCCACAATCAGCCGTGCAGCGCCGTTGACCCGGATCGACGACGGCGTGATCCAGCAGCTGACGGCCACCCCGCTCGCCCCACTGACTGCCGTCCAGATCCGCCACTTCGGCGGAGCCTTCGCCCGAGGCAGCGACTCAGCCGCAGGAACCCTCGCCGAGCCGTATCAAATCGACTTCCTATCCCTCGCCACAGACCCCGCAGCCGTCAACGCCAGCATCCAGGAACACCTTTCGGCCCTCGCCCCGAACCTCGGCTCCCGCACCCCCTTCACCTTCCTGTCTCCGGGACGCAGTGCCGCAGATGCCTTCCCCGCCGGCACCTTGAACAGGTTGCGCGACATCAAACAAAAGTACGACCCCCACAACGTGTTCCACAGCAACTACCCCGTACTCGCCTGACGCGGGAAACCGCCCCACGAAATGCACTGCCTAATGCCGAGATCAGGCGATCTGTACGAGAATGCAGAGCAGATTGGCGATCAGGTACTACTCGAAGGCCCCGACGACGTCGCGAGAGGAACTGAATAGCGCGCTGGCGACGCCGGGACGTCACGCCGAAATAGACTCGCGCCCATGACTCCTCAGGAAGACTTCGCGCGCGTCGCCGCCCAGCTCGCCGACTTCGGCGTGGTCGTGTCGACGGTCTTCGGCAAGCCCGCCTACAAGGACGTGAACGGCAAGGCCTTCGCCTGCCTCTTCCGGGATGGCCTGGCCTGCCGACTCGTGTCCGGCACCGAGGAGCACACAGCAGCCCTCGCATTCCCTGGCGCCGCCCTGTTCGATCCCTCCGATCGTCACCGGCCGATGAAGGATTGGGTTGTCATCCCGCACGCCGATACCGCCCACTGGGTCACTTATGCCGAAGCCGCCCTTCACCGACCCCGCTGAGGTAGTCCCGCATCACACGATTGCCCTGCACTATGTGAGCGCCTGAACACACTGCATGCGGGGACCTGGTCTTCTGGTGATTTCACGCTGGCTTGGCGACCCGCACTCCCGGCCCAGTGGGATATGTGGACTCGACGCCGGAATAGGAATGGTCCGGCGGAACATACCTATCCGTGTCCCGCATGTTGAGTTCGTAATTGTCGAGGCCGGCCAGAATGGCTGGCACGTCTCGGTAGTCGTGCCTTGCCTGAGCGAGAAAGTCGACCATATCGGCGTAGCTGTGCTCACCATAGCCACGTGGATACCGTTGGGCTGGTTCCATCGGCGGTGCCCAAGGCATTTTCATGGTCGTGAGGAACTGATCGACAATCTTCAGCTGTGTGATCTTCTCGGCGAGTAGCGGCCGCCGACCTTCCGGATAGATCTCTTGCGCGACAAGACAATCGGCGAATATCCGCTCGAACTGTTCATCCGGGGAGTCCGCGCACGGGTTCTCGATGGCGGTCAATGCGTCCCATACCGGCTGAGCAATTGTTGCGAAAACAATGACATCGCCGTCGAGCAAGGTCGACGGCGGGTAGTGGTGGCCGTAGATGTAGGAGCACGAGCAGGTGACCTCGATGAGGTCTATGAGCTCGGCCATGCACGACAGGCCGCTCGGCGCATGACGTGTTTGGTCTTTGGCAAAGAACCTGCCCGCCTCGAACGCATCGATGAAGTACTTCGCCACCATCTCGCTGTTGCGGCTCTCCTCGTCAGTCTCGCAACCACAGTGATAGACGTCGGTTTCACTGGCCAAGACACCGAGCGCGATCGGCTGATGCCGTCGCCCCGTCCACCGCAGCAGCAGGTAGGTGTAGTCCATATCCGCCAAGCTGACACCTGTAATCAGACAGGTGGAGTCATAGAACTGCACCCTCTGACAGTATCGAGGGAGCAGCGCTGCACCCTCGCCCGCTTCTCCCCGAATCTGGGAAGACGATCACCAGGCCGGGTTCCCGAACAACCGCACCTGCCGCATGCTGCGTTGTGCGGAACGGCCGGCGCGGCACCTCGGAAGATCCACCGGCAGCAGGCATCTGATGCCAAAGACACGCGATCGACTGGGGTACACGCGATTCCTCTGTGCCCAGAGGCGTCAGGCCGGTGATCTGCGCGATGACCGCGTGAACCCCCACCGATGAGCGTTCATTCGGTTGGCCATCGCGGCCGACAGTCAGCGATGCCCCTCGGGCGCCACAGCGGCTCAGAGATTGCGGCACGTAGCTGCTCGAATCATCGACCGAACCGATTGCGCGGCACACTTTTCACGTAATCAAGAAGTTATTTTCATGTGATATGGTGTGAGCGGAATCGAATTCCTTTGTCTAGCATCGGCATTCCTGGCTGATTGGCTAGGTGACGATGACAGGAGAATTCGATGGAGGAAGGTCCGAGTCGGACCGCGATGATGGCAGCGGCCGCTCGTGCCGCGCATCTGATCGTGGATCGCGAGCCGTATCTGTTCCAGGACACTGCCGCGGAGGCACTGCTGGGCACGCGAGCTGCCGAGCTCCTCAGCTATCACCGCACATCCGGTGATCATCCAGTACTCAGCGGCACGCGCGCTCAGGTCACTGCCCGCAGCCGCTACACCGAGGAACGATTGTCGGCCGGCTTCACGCAGTACGTGATTCTCGGCGCAGGCTTGGACACCTTCGCCTACCGGTCGCCGCTGGCCAAAGCGATCGCGGTCTACGAGGTCGACCACCCCGCCACCCAGCGCTGGAAACAGGAACTGCTGACGGCCGCGGAACTGGATTCCAGTGCGGTGGAATTCGTCGGCGTCGATTTCGAGGACGACAATCTTGCCTCCAGGTTGATAACACACGGATTCGATCCGAATCAGCAAGCACTGGTCAGCTGGCTCGGCGTATCCATGTACCTGACCGAATCCGCGATCGCGACAACTCTCGACTCACTGGGCCGCTTCGCTCGAGGCACCGAGCTCATCATGGAGTACGCACTACCGTCCGGACTGCGTGACGAAGCGGGCCGCGTCTACGCGGAATTCGCACTCGAGGCCAGCGCGCAACAGGGCGAGCCATGGCTCAGCTTCTTCACGCCGGAACAGGTGACAGAGCTGCTCGAACGCCATGGATTCGCTGTGGCCGAACACATTTCGCAACGCCAGGCCGTCGATTCAGCCCTGTGGCAGCGCGAGGACGCACTACACCCCGCCGATCTGTGCAGACTCGTGTGGGCAACGGTCCGAGGATGAGCCGAACCAGCGGGGCGCGAGCCTGACCGGCTCTCACGCACAAGCGATACCGACCGAAGCGGCCGCGAGGCTTGAGCCGCCAGACCAGAACAGTTGCAGCTCAGGACATCCAGCAGGATCACCTCCATATGAGACCTTCTCCTCCGCGCTCGTGGCGCACGTGATATCAAGCTAGGTTGAGTGAGCCCTCATGACTCCGCTTTATGTCAAGACACTGCCGCGGGTGTGGGGTCAGCCTGGTTGGTGGCAGGTCCGGGAAGTGGCTTTTCCGAAGGATCGGTGTGCGGGGTCAGGCCGGTTACGCTGGAATCAAGAGTCGTTCCCGAATACCCTCCCGGGCTTGCCTTTTCGCGTCGCCGCTGGTCAACGGGCATGCGGGTGTAGATAACGTTCGACAGGCCTCGTTTGAGCGAACGCATCGATTCCATCGAGGGCTGCCTTACGACTGTCGAAATAGGTGCGACCGGCGGTCCGGTTGTGTAGTTGGACCACGGCCATGATGTGCAGGACCCGGTTGATGCGACGGTTCCCCGCGCTTGCAGATTCCGCGAATACAACCCAGCCATCGCGACCGAATGCGCATCGACGGGATCGATTTTGCGGCCGTCGCCGGTCGCGAAGATCCGCACCTGGGCCGACCGTTTCGCGGGCACGTCCAGGACGGCTTCCCCGTCGCGGACCAGGCGGTGCGCGATATGGCGGCCGATGCCGTTGCAGCCCTCGACCGCCCGGATCCAGTCGGCGAATCCGCTTGCGGCGGCGAGTAATCCGGCGTTGTCGGTGCGTATCTGCCGACGGCCAGCTTCTTGCCGGTGTGGTCGATGATTTCGATGGTGGCCGAGCGTTCGTGCGGGTCCATGCCTATCAGAGATCGTTTCGGTAGGAAAGACTTCAGGCGTCGGGCAGGCTACCGAGCTGGTCGAGCGAAACCTCGTACAGGCCGATACCTATACAGAGATCGATCGTGGCGACCCGACGGGCTCGGTCGATGCTCACAAGATCGCACTCGATTTCCAGCGGGATCGGATACACGGCGTCGCAAGTCAATTGGTCATGCTCCTGGAATTCAGGGACCTTCGCGACGAAACTGGCGGCGCTTCCGTCCGCCTGCTCGAACTGAGCCTCGACCCACCCCGGGAAATGATCATCTTCATACCGAACTGCCACTGCCCTGATGTACGTCATCGTGTGAACGATCTCCTCACCCTGCTCGTCGCGACCGCCGAGTTGCGTGCACTCCACGAGTCCTGGGCCGTATGGGTACGTCGGTCTTCTACCGTCACCACCCGCGACGGGAGAAGACCCCGATCAGCAATCCTCCACCGTCGCAGGCGGATAGAGGTCGAGCACGATGTCGAGGCCCAACGCGGCGACATCAGCAAGCAGGTCAGCGGGCAGCACGCAGCCGCCCTGACCATTCTCGCTGCCGAAGCCGAGGAACAGGTCCATCTCGCAGTCGACGGACAAGCCAGCCAACTCCTCACGACACCCATCCACCAGTCCGACCAGCGCCCGGACATGGTCCGCGAGGTCGCTGTCTTTGGCCAGTCCGCTGTGCTGGATCCAGAGGCTGCTCTCCCGTCGAGCGCCGGCCAGATTTCGGGGACTCATGAGACTGCCCCGCTCGAACTGCCCGTCCGCCGTGATCCCCAGCCGAGCCGAGATCTCGCTCGCGCCGACCGTCTGACTCCAGATACGGATCGACCCTGCCGACCACTTCCTGTCCTCCGGCAGCGGCTGTACCTTCACATCTGCTGACACACCCTTACCATCGTAGACTGACCTACATCCCGCGAACCTATTCCTCACAGCTCGCAGCAGGATCCCCACGAACCTCGGTACGCACCCGCCTGCCGAACGCACTCAATCGCTGTCACGCGCGTTTGTCGGGCCGTCCAAACCAGTTGGCCGCCAGCACTTCCAAACGCGCGCTCATGCCGATGACCGAGTAGTTCATGGCGGTGGCAGGCGCGGTAAATCTGCCGGCAGGCAGGACGAAGCCTTGGACGATGGCAGGGGCCGCGGAACTGTCAGCTCGCTGTCGGCAGATGGCAAAAGTCTGGGGTGTCCATGGGGTGGCGTCGGTTGGTGGTTCGATTTATCATTGCCGAAGATTGAGAGCGCCAAGGGCTTTCGTTGAATCGGGTGGGGTGTCCATGGGTCAAGTCCAAATGCGTGGTGTAGCAACGGTGGTCATCGCTTGATCCGGTAGTGGGTCAGGCGGTCAGTGCCGCGGTGGTGTCCTCCTGTTCGTCGGGGTCGGTGAGCCCGCGGGAGCGGGCAAGAACGTCCAACCCGAGGTAGCGGCGTCCTTCGATCCATTCGTCGTGTTGCTCGGCCAGGACGGCGCCGACGAGACGGATGATCGCGGTGCGATCGGGGAAGATACCGACCACGTCGGTGCGGCGGCGGATCTCTTTGTTCAACCGTTCCTGGGGATTGTTCGACCAGATCTGGCGCCAGATCTGCTTGGGAAACGCGGTGAACGCCAGCAGGTCCGCGCGGGCAGCATCGAGGTGCGCGGCGACTCTGGGCAGCTTCTCGGTCAGGGCGTCGAGCATCCGATCATATTGGGCGGCAACCGATTCGGTATCGGCTTGATCGAATACCGAATGCAACAGGGTGCGAACCCAGGGCCAGGAACTCTTCGGGCAAACCGACATCAGGTTCACCGTGTAATGGGTGCGGCAGCGCTGCCAGCTCGCGCCGGGCAAGGTCGCGCCGATCGCGGCCACCAAACCCGCATGCGCGTCGGAGGTGACCAACGCGACCCCGGACAGGCCGCGAGCGACCAGGTCGCGGAAGAATGCCAGCCAGCCGGCACCGTCCTCGCCGGAAGTGACTTGGATACCCAGGATTTCGCGGTAGCCGTCGGCGTTGACGCCGGTGGCGATCAGGGCGTGGACGTTGACCACGCGCCCGTTCTCGCGGACCTTGAGCACCAGGGCGTCTGCGGCGAGGAACGTGTAAGGGCCCTGATCCAAGGGGCGGGTGCGGAATGCTTCGACCTGGGCATCGAGGTCGCGGGCCATGATCGAGACCTGGGACTTGGAAAGTGTTGTGATGCCCAGGGATTCGACGAGTTTCTCCATCCGCCGTGTCGAGACCCCGAGCAGATAGCAGGTCGCGACCACGCTGGTGAGGGCCCGTTCGGCGCGTTTGCGGCGTTCCAGGAGCCAGTCCGGGAAATACGAGCCGGATCGTAGTTTCGGGATCGCGACGTCGAGGGTGCCGACGCGGGTGTCGAAGTCGCGGTGGCGGTAGCCGTTGCGGTGGTTGATCCGGTCGTCGGAGCGTTCGCCGTAGCCGGCTCCGCAGGCGGCGTCGGCCTCGGCGCTCATCAGGGTTTGCACGAAGCTGGACACCATCTCGCGCAGCAGGTCCGGGCCCATTACCGCCAATTGGTCGGCGAACGGCTTGCCCGGGTCGATAGGCTGGATATTGGTCATCGCGTGAAGTCTCCTTCGAGTGACTGTGAGAGGTCCTTCGAGGATCACGCGGTGACCACCTTGCTGTCCGGGGATTACGCCAGACTCAGCAGCTGATCAGCTGCCGTACACCATCTTCGTGGACGCAACCGTGTCCATGGGGTGGACTCGGTCAGTACGGCGGCGAGTCTCGTCGCACACGGTACGTCTCGCCGCGTACTTTGTCGCTTTGATCATCTGGTCGGTGTACGCATGGCAGCGGTGGCCGATAGAACGTCCTGCGGTGATTTTTGCCGTTGTTTTTAGCATCGCGAGTACCGCGCTCCTAGAGGTCATGATCCGGGTCAGCCGTCGGCGTCACGCCCCGATGAAGCCACCTCTGGCCGATGCACCGAAAACCAATCGCAGAGCGCACAACTAGCCCTCTACGTCGAGAACATTGACCCGCTCAAACGCATATCCATGACGGCCTGGCCGTTGACTTGTCGGGCAACGCCCGCACATCTATGCCGCGACCCGCGCTGTTCGGAACGCCCAGAGCGCTGCGGCGGAAGATCAACGGGCCTCGGTCATCTGGCGCCAGCCGAACGCACACATGCCGGATGAGCGCGATAGAGATCGTCGGGTGGGTGTTGGTGACTGAGGCGCATGGCGAGCTGGGCGGGCGGCAGCTGTGATCCTCGTTGTCGGTTCGGGTATCCAACTCGGTCGGGGAATGTAATCTGACTGCCCTCAGGGGGATTCGTGGGAGTCGGTCCCCTCCAGGGAGGGAAGTCCGAATGTTGGACATTGGCGTATCATCTTGTGGCGCAGTGTGTTCAGTGGTGACACGAGGTCAGCTGCGCTCGGTTCTAATCGTGATGTCGGCTGTGTTGTGCCTTACCGGCACTTCCATGGCGGTCGGTCGTGCGGAGCCGATCCCGATTCCGCAGAACGACCCGTTCTACACCCCGCCGGCGGGCTGGGACTCGAAGGCGCCGGGCACCGTGCTGAATTCGCGGCCCATCGAGGTGGCCTCGCTGGGTCCGCAGGCGGAGGACGCCGATGCCTGGCAGTTGCTGTATCGAACGACCGATACCGCCGGTCGGCCCATCACGACCGTGACAACGGTACTGCGGCCACGAACCGGGCAGGTCAGAGGCTTGATCAGTTATCAGGCTGCCGAAGATGCCTCGGCCCCGCAGTGCGCTCCCTCGTTCGCGCTCCGGCAAGAAGCGGTCCCGATGGACCACAAGTACGACGCCTCGCTGGACTTCATTTCGATCGACCAGATGTTGTCGTCAGGTCATGCGATTTCCGTACCCGACTGGGAGGGGGCGAACGAAGCGTTGCTCACCCCGAATCAGCCGGGTTATACCGCGCTCGACGGAGTGCGCGCAGCCGAGGCGTTCGCACCGCTCGGCCTGTCGGGCACCGATACTCCGGTTGCTGCGTTCGGCTACTCCGGCGGCTCGTACGGCAGCGCTTGGCTCTCACAGGTTCAACCGACCTACGCCCCCGAATTACGACTGGTGGGTGTTGCTCGGGGCGGTGGAGCAGGCGGTCCGTTGGAGTCCATGAGTAACTACCTGCGGTCGCTCGACGGCGGCCCATTCTCCGGTTTCCTGCTGACACTCCTGCCGGGCATGATGCACGCCGATCCGCGGACCGCAGCGGTGTTCGACACGTATCTGACGCCTGCCGGGAAAGCGCTGATGGCGGCGGGCGGCGGCGAATGCTCGGTGTCCGCCGCGGAAAAGTACGCGTTCCTGCACATGAACGACTACCTGACGATCCCCTTTTCGCAACTGCTGGAGCAGCTACAAGCGTCGTTCGATGAGATCGAGGGCATCACGGCACCGACCGTGCCGCTCTTCCTCTTTCACGCTGTGAACGACGAGATCGTCGCCATCGCGCCGATCGACCAGACGGTGGCTCAGTGGTGCGCATCGGGGGCGCCGGTGACCTATACGCGGGACCAATTGAGCGAACACGCCATTCTCGCGATCAGTGCGTTGCCCGCAGCCCTGCGTTGGATCGATGAACGTCTGGCGGGGCAGGCCGCACCAGACGGCTGCTCGACGCGCACGGTGCCGTCTATGGCGATCGGTGGTGCGTAGTACGCGGAGCATATCTCCGTGACCGGCTGTCCCTGGAACACACTCATCTGCCGCGTTGCGCGCTGTTCGAGCCGGCCACGAGGCGGGATTGAAGATCAACGCGCAGAGATTATCTCGGCCAGCCGAACATCCTGCGCCCGCACCCGATGAGCGGTCTCTCGAGGCCGGCAATCCTGCGCCGCGTGTTCGAAGGTAGGTGTGGAACAGTCGGCCACAGAATCGTTCGAGGACCTTGGTTGCTACCTCGGCTATCTCGTTGGTCGTATCGGGCACGAGCCTCGTGCTTGAGCGGCTGACAACCTCAGGGTTTCGCGTTCGATATGGCCCGAACTGCTTGGGAAGCACAGGGGTTCACCTCGGGGGAATGTGATCTTGTAGGTCGATCGCGTGAACGTGTTGCTGATCGGCGATGATCATCGGGTTCATGTTTGCGAGTGTTCTCAGGGGAATGTGTTTGATGAAGTTCATGGGTAAAGCCGTTGTCACGGTCGCGGCGCTGGGGCTTGCGGCCGGGTCGGTGATAGGTGCCGGGGCGGCGAAAGCGGCCGATACCGCACAGGGGGCTGAGCTGTTCGGTGCGATCGCCTTCAGTATGCAGGAGTGGAACTACGGCATCAGCGTCGATGCGGTGAGTGGCGAGGCGGCGGTCGACGAAGCGTTGGACAACTGCGGCTGGGATGGCGCTACCGACTGTGTTGTCCTGGTGCACTGGGCCGATGGTTGCGGCGCGTTGGTCTACACCAGCGATGACACGAGCCATGGCGTCGGCGCGGGTGTGGGCGATGACCGAGACACCGCGTTACGCCGTGCGTACATCGGGCTGGCCCGCCACTATCCGCGAGCGATACTTGCCGATACCGGGTCCGCGGAACTGTCGCAAGCAGAAGTTGTGGAAGTGCTCTGCACCTCGAATATGTGACGTGCAGCCTCCCATGATCCGGAAGAAGGCACTGCACCGGTGATGATGAGATCGCCAGCAGCACAGTGCAACATCCTGCAATGCCCGCGAATTCAGGCGGTCATCGCGACCTAGCTAAAGAACAACGGCCCCGGGTCATCTCGGGGCCGTCGCTGTGTCCGCTGGCCGGGGCGTTGACATCAGGGACAGGTTCGGTCCTGTCGCTCTCGGTCATGCACTGCACAAACTGCCCGGGTTCAGTGCCTATTCCTCAGTTCCGACAACAACATTCACGGGCTCAGACGATTCAGACGTCGAAGTAGAGGTCGAATTCGTAAGGGGTGGGGCGGAGGTTGATTTCGGCTATTTCGGTGTCTCGTTTGATGCGGATCCAGGTTTCGATCAGGTCTTCGGTGAAGACGCCGCCGTGAGTGAGGTAGTCGTGGTCGGCTTCCAGGCGGGTGATTACGGCGTCGAGGCTGGCGGGGGTTTGGGTTACTTCCGCGGATTCTTCGGGGGTTAGTTCGTAGAGGTCTTTGTCTATGGGGAGGGCGGGTTCGAGTTTGTTCATGATGCCGTCGAGACCGGCCATCATCATGGCGGCGAAGGAGAGGTAGGGGTTGCCGGAGGAGTCGGGGCAGCGGAATTCCAGGCGTTTGGCGCGGGCGCTGGTGCCGGTGACGGGGATTCGGACGGCGGCGGAGCGGTTGCGCTGGCTGTAGACGAGATTCACGGGGGCTTCGTAGCCGGGGACCAGGCGTTTGTAGGAGTTCACGGTGGGGTTGGTCCACGCCAGCAGGGAGGGGGCGTGGTGGAGGAGGCCGCCGATGTAGTGGCGGGCCAGGTCGGACAGGCCCGCGTAGCCCGCTTCGTCGTAGAACAGGGGGATGTCGTCGCGCCAGAGGGATTGGTGGACATGCATTCCCGAGCCGTTGTCGCCGAAGAGCGGCTTGGGCATGAAGGTGACGGTTTTGCCTTCCTCCCAGGCCGTGTTCTTGATGATGTACTTGTAGAGCTGCAGGTCATCGGCGGCGGCCAGCAGGGTATTGAACCGGTAGTTGATCTCGGCCTGCCCGGCGGTGCCCACCTCGTGGTGCCCCTTCTCCAGATCGAAACCGCAGCGCTGCAGGTTGGTGCACATGCGGTCGCGCAGATCGACGTCGGCGTCGTAGGGCGCGACGGGGAAGTAACCGCCTTTGGGCCGCACCTTGTAACCGCGATTGAGGCTGCCGTCGGGATTGTGTTTCGCGCCGGTGTTCCAGTCCGCAGACGCCGAATCCACCTCGTAGAAGGACCGATTCATCGTGGTGTCGTAGCGGACCGAATCGAAGATGTAGAACTCCGCTTCCGGCCCGAAGTAGGCGGTATCGGCAATACCGGTGCTGCGCAGGTAGTCCTCGGCCTTGCGCGCCACATTGCGCGGATCGCGACTGTACGCCGCGCGCGTATGCGGATCATGTACGAAACAACTGATATTGAGCGTCTTGGCGGCCCGGAACGAATCCAGTTGCGCGGTACGCAGATCCAGCAGCAGGAGCATGTCGGATTCGTGGATGGCCTGGAAGCCGCGCACCGACGAGCCGTCGAAGGCGATGCCCTCCTCGACCAGTTCCGGTCCGAACATGGCGGCGGGAATGGAGAAATGCTGCTGGGTGCCGGGCACATCGCAGAAGCGGACGTCGACGTACTCGACGCCTTCGGTTTCGATGTAGTCCTGCACTCCGGTGACGGTGGGGGTGATCACGGCGGGCTCCTCGACAGCCGCACCACTACCCGATCGGACGGCCCGGTCGGGGGTCCGGCGGTCCTGTTGGTACTACGACGATACGTCCGATATCCGCCCGGTGAACCAGGAATCGCACCCCGCACCGAGAGCAAGATCCGCGCTCCACGCCGCCTCTGACCACATTTGGCACCTTGCACAAAACGATCACCTCATGTCTTCCGTATTGCCACTAGTCCGCACCGCTCTTTGTGCGGTGTGCTGTATGGCGACCCGAGGGCAGGCGCTCTCGATGACGTGTGAGCCAGAGGTAGGTCGTGAGTTCAACATCGGTGGCGGCAGCGAGCCCGCACACGCTGTGCGAGGCGTTCCAGTCGAATGTGACCGCATATCCGGAGGCGATCGCACTGCGCACGCTCGGTGGAGCGGTCGCGATCACCTGGCGGGAGTACGGGCAGCGGGTGCGCGCCATTGCCGCGGGGTTGGCGGCGCTGGGCATCGGGCGCGGGGACACGGTGGCGCTCATGATGACCAACCGCCCCGAGTTCCATCTGTGCGATACCGCGATCCTGCATACGGGCGCGACGCCGTTCTCGGTGTACAACACCAATCCGGTGGATCTGCTGGTCTACCAGTTCGGTAATGCCGGCAACAAGGCCGTCATCTGTGAGCGCCAGTTCGCGCCGCAGGTGCTCGCGGCGGTGGCAAAGGCCGCGGCACAGGGCATTACGGTCGAACACGTGATCTGCGTGGACGACGCCCCGGAGGGGACGATCGCGCTGGCCGATATCGAGGCGAGTCCGGCCGCCGATTTCGACTTCGACAGCGCCTGGCGGGCAGTCGATCCCGAGGATCTGCTGACCATCGTCTACACCTCCGGCACCACCGGCCCACCCAAGGGCGTGGAGCTGACCCACACCAATTTCATCGAAAACGCCCGCGTGGTCGAGGAATTCGGCGGCGGCGGCCGCGAGGACAAGGTGGTCTCGTACCTGCCCGACGCGCATGCCGCCAACCGCTGGTTCGCGCACTACCTGTCGCTGCTCAGCGGTGCTGAGATCACCACCTGCCCGGATCTCAAGCAGGTCGCCGAGGCGCTGATCGAGGTGCACCCGAGCGTATTCCTTGGCGTGCCCCGGGTGTGGGTGAAAGTCAAAGCGGCACTGGAGGAACGCTTCGCCGCCGAACCGAGCCCGGTGCGGCGCGCGCTGGTGGACTGGGCCGTGCGCACCGGCCGCGCCCGCGCCCGCGCGGTCTCCGACGGCCGCAGCCAGAACATCGTCGACACTGTGCAGTACCGGCTGGCCGATCGCCTGGTGCTCGCCACCGTCCGGGAACGCCTGGGCCTGGACAAGGTCCGTGTCGCCGTCACCGGTTCGGCCCCGATCCCCCGCGATACCCACGAATTCTTCCTCGGCCTCGGCCTGCCGCTGTGCGAGGGCTACGGCATGACCGAATGCACCGCGGGCGCCACGGTCAGCCGCCCCGAGCGCATCAAGATCGGCACCGTCGGCACCGCCCTGCCGGGCGCGGAGGTGAAGATCGCGGAGGACGGCGAGGTGCTGGTGCGCGGCCGAATGGTCATGCGCGGCTACCGCAATGCCCCGGACAAGACCGCCGAGACCGTGGACGGCGACGGCTGGCTGCACACCGGCGATATCGGCGAGCTCGACGCCGAGGGTTTCCTGAAGATCGTCGATCGCAAGAAGGAAATCATCATCAATGCGGCCGGCAAGAATATGTCGCCGACCAATATCGAGAACACCGTCACCGAGAACACCCCGCTGGCGGGCGCCGTCGCGGTGATCGGCGAGGCGCGCTCCTACAACACCGCGCTCATCTGCCTGGACCCCGATCTGGCCGCCGCATTCGCCGAACGGCATCAGCTATCGGATCGGAGCATTGCCGCGCTGGCCGCGGACCCGGTGGTCCTCAAAGCCCTGCAGGAGGGCATTGACGCCGCGAATTCCACACTCTCCCGGGTGGAACAGATCAAGCGGTTCGCGGTGCTGCCGGATGTGTGGGCTCCCGGCAGTGAATGCCTGACCGCCACCGGAAAACTGAGGCGCAAACCGATAGCTATCGCATACGCGTCTACTATCGAGTCGCTGTACATGTAGCTAGGGGAGTTCATGCTGGTGCGTAACCGGGACCGGGCGCTGGAACAACTGTATCGGCGCGCGGTCGCGGCACGGGACGAGCTCCCGACCGCGGTACCGCCGTATCGAACCCTGCCCCAATCACTGGTGGTCAGCGGCCTCGAGCGCGGTACCAAACTCAATGTCGATCTGTTCTTCGACTTCCTGCGCACCGGTATCAACCCCAGTGAGGACGACACCCGCGAGGTGGTCGACATCGCCCTGGGCCGGGTCCGCGACGGCGAACCGCTGGAGGAGGTACTCGGCCGCTACCGCCTCGGGGCCGAGTACATCTGGTCCCGCATTCGCGCGGCCGCGGCCGAGAGTGAGCGCGAACTGCTCACCGATGCCGCACTCCCCCTGCTCAGCTATATCACCCTGCTGACCGCGCGGATCGCCACCGCCTGTGTGCAGCGCGCGCACGATCCGCGCTGGGAACTGCTCGAACGCCGCCGGGCCATCGCCGATGCCCTGATCACCGGGCGCGACCCCATCGAATGGGCCGATGAACCGGCCATCGCGGTGCCGGACGCGTTTGTCATCGCGGTCTTCCGCCTCGGCACCGGGGCGGGCGGCACGCGGCACGGCGCGGACACCAGTGAACTGCGGCATCGCATCGAGGCGATTCCCGGTGTGTTCCTGCGCCTGGACAGCGGCGGCTGGACGGCCCTGCTCCCCCGGCACCCCGGTGACGACGGCACCGCCACCCTGGCGGCCCTGACCACCCGCCTGCTGCCCGCCCACCCGATCGGCCAGGCCGAAAGCCTGCCCGGCCACTTCGCCCGGCAGCCGGAATCCCCGGCGCCCCGCACTCCGCCGCCCGCGCCTTTCTGGGTGGGCGTCACGGTGGCGTCTTCGCGCGCCGAGATTCCCGAACTCTTCGCCGAGGCCCGCATGCTCGCCGAGCTCGGCCGCTGCCTCGACCGCTCCCAGATGGTCTGCCGCCGAACAGATCTCATGTTCGAGTACACCGTCGCGGCCGGTGGCAGCGCACGCACCGGATTGGCCGCGGTCCTGGCCCCCCTCGACTCCCAGCCACTGCTGGCGGAAACCCTCGAGGTCTTCGTCGACACCGGCTTCAACCAGCTGGCCACCGCCCGCCTGCTGAACATCCACCGCAATACGGTCACCTACCGCCTGGCCCGCATCCACGAACTCACCGGCCTGGACCCGCTCCGCCCCACCGACGCCATGACCCTGTCCGCGGCCCGCATCGCCCGCCGCCTCGAATCCGCTTCGTTCGCACCGTAATCCGCTCGCTTTTGGGCGGATGCACAAGTGGGTGTCCGACAGTCTTGGCGATTGCCGGTAGCGGAGGCTATCGACTGTGCGGTGTGCTGAATGCCGACGACGAGGTCGCGCGGCGGGATCGCCCGCAGGTGCGGCCTCCCGACCATTCGCAGAGGTAGATCGTTGACACGCAAGTCCCGGCCGGCTGTCCGCTGCCGCCTCGTCCCGCTCGCTGTGGCGGGGCTGTCCGCTTTCGCGATGACCGTGTCCAGCACCATGTTCGCGGGAGCCGTGCCCACCTCCGGCCCGGTGCCGAGCGCACCCGCGAACTTCGGACTGCCCGCGGACTATCAGCCGACCCCGGCGCCCTACGGCGTGGGTTATGAACTGGGACATGTGGTTCCGCTGTCCGACGGCACCCAGTTGCAGGCCGAGGTGCGGTATCCGACCGATCCGGCGACGGGGCAGCGGGCAGCCGGTGACTTCCCGGTGGTCGTCAATTTCACCACGTACGGCGCGGTCACCAGCGCGCTCACGGCGGCGATCACCAGCGTCATCGACGAGCTGCACATTCCGCTGCCCGACCAGCTCCGCGATGTGCGCCGGGTGATCAATCAGGCCACCAGCGCCCAGGACATGCTGGTGCGGCACGGCTATATCGAGGTGATCGCGGATGTGCGCGGCACCGGAGGTTCCACCGGCGCGTGGAATCCCGCGTCCCGCGAGGACGGCACCGACGGTGTGCAATTGGTGGATTGGGCCTCGAAGCTGCCCGGCTCCAATGGCAAGGTCGGCATGTTCGGGTATTCCTTCCCCGCCCTGAACGCCTTGCGCACCGCCGAGGCCATCGGCCCCGGATCGCCCCTGAAAGCCATTGTGCCCATGGCGATGCCGAACAATATCTTCAACGAGGTGCTCGGTCACGACGGCATGATGAGCCCCATCCTGCTGACCGCGATCTCGCTCATGGTGCCGTTCCTGAGCCTCATCGGCCCGTTCATGACCGCGGTGGTATCCCCGCAGACGTTCATGAAGTCCCTGGTGGATCATCTGCAGGCACTGGTCGCCTCGGACTCCACCATCAAACTGCTGCTGGAGGCGTACGCCGGCGGCCCGCTGGCGTACGACACCTCGTGGTGGCAGGAGCGGCGCTTCGAGACCGACCTGCACAATCTCGTCGACAACGGCATTGCCATGTACCAGGTCGGCGG
This sequence comes from Nocardia sp. NBC_01327, assembly GCF_035958815.1. Classification (NCBI taxonomy): domain Bacteria; kingdom Bacillati; phylum Actinomycetota; class Actinomycetes; order Mycobacteriales; family Nocardiaceae; genus Nocardia; species Nocardia sp. NBC_01327. Next base: position 5,765,073 of record NZ_CP108383.1, read on the forward strand.
TCTCTGGGACCTCTACCAGGAGGGCCCGTTCCGCAATTACTCGCAGTTGCAGAACCTTTCGGCCGGGCGCGATCAGTTCGCGCCCATGGCGAGCGATCAGCGGGCCGACGGGCGCTACCAATTGCTCATGGGCCCTTGGTATCACGTGGGCCTGGGCGTCGGCCCCGGCTCGCGCCTGGACACCGATACGATCACCCTGGCGTGGTTCGACCGCTGGCTCAAGGACATTCCCAACGGCGTCGACCACACCGACAAGCCGCTGCACCTCATCGATCCGGGCAACAATGCCGCCGATACCGCGCACTACCCGTTCGATCAGACCACCGTGACGCAGCGCTATTTCGACGGTGACCGCCTCAGCGAGCAGCCGCCGACCGTCGCCGACGCCTCCGACCGGCTCGACTTCACCGGAATCGACAATCTGTGCAACCGGCAGAGTCTGGGCCAGTACACCGCGGGGCTGCTCGACTTCGTCTTCCGCCTGTTCACCGCCTACAACCCCTGCACCGAGAAGGTGCTGGAGCCGACCGCGGGCCTGAAGTACACCATGGATCCGGTGACCGAGCCGACCGTGCTGGCCGGACCCGCCAGTGTGTCGCTGTATGCCTCCTCCACCGGCACCGATGCGGCCTTCCAGGTCTGGCTCGACGATGTGGCGCCGGACGGTTCGGCCGTGAACATCACCGGCGGTTCCCAATTGGCGAGCCAGCGCACCCTCAACGATGACAAGACCTGGCACACACCGGACGGTACGGTCTACGCTCCCGAACACGTACTGACACTGGAGAACCAGAAGTTGCTGACGCCGGGCGAGGTGGTGAAGATGGAGATCAAGCTGCGCCCCACCTTCTATCGCCTCGAGCCCGGTCACGCACTGCGCCTGCGGATCTCGACGGGCACCTTCCCGTCCACCATGCCGATCCCCACGGATCTGCCGCGCCTGCTGGGCACGTCGCAGCAGCTGCAGCGCAATGCCGCGTGGCCGTCGAGTCTGGTGCTGCCGCTCGCACCCGCGGGCGCCTTCACGCACTGATCGCGCCCACAGAGCCCGGGGGGAACCGGGGAGGGGTGGTATGGCCGGTCGCCGCCGCCATACCACCCTTCGACGCATTCACCCCCGATGCCGCATTCACCCCGGTGCATTGACACCCGCCTCCGCGCCCATCAAGCTGGACTCGATTCACCTGTCTGAGACAGAGGAGGCAGCAGTGGCGCTGCAGACACGCACGGTGACCAATGGCGATATCGAGATCGCGGTCTACGAACAGGGCGTCCCCGAGGGACCGACCATCGTGCTGGTGCACGGCTGGCCGGATTCCCATCGCCTGTGGGACAACGTCCTGCCCCATCTGATCGACCGGTTCCGGGTCGTCACGTACGACGCGCGCGGGCACGGGAGGACCACCAATCCCCAGGACCATCGCGCCTTCCGGATTCCCGAGCTGGCGACCGATTTCTTCGCCGTCGCCGATGCGGTGAGCCCGCACGAGCCCGTCCATGTGCTGGCGCACGATTGGGGTTCGGTCACGGTGTGGGATGCGGTGTGCGAACCGGATGCCGAACAGCGCATCGCCTCCTTCACCTCGGTCTCCGGCCCCAATCTCGACCATGCCGGACGCTGGGCCCGCCGCCGTCTCGCCCGGCCCACGCCGGGCAATCTGGTCGCGCCGCTGGCCCAATTGGCCTCGCTCGCCTATCAATTCGCCTTCATGTCGCCGGTGACCCCGCCGCTGGTGCGTATGGGCCTGCGCGGCCAGGTCTTCCGTCTCGGGCTGCGCCTGGCCCAGGGCACACCGTTCGAACAGGTCACGCTCGGCGATACCTTCACCGAGGACGCCGCCAACGGCCTGCAGATCTATCGCGCGAATCTTGTGGTGGCCAAGCTCTTCTCCGCCCGCGACCGGCACACCAAGGTGCCGGTGCAGCTGATCGTCGCCCAGTACGACCCGGCCGTGCGCCCCGCGGTCTTCGACGACGAATCCGAATGGACCGATCAGCTGTGGCGGCGGGATCTGAAAGCCGGTCACTGGGTGCCGTATTCGCATCCGCAGGTGCTGGCCCGCGCCACCGTCCAGCTCATCGACGCCGTCTCCGGGCAGGAACCCTCCCGCGAATTGCGCCGGGCCGAGGTGGGACGCACCCGCCGCCCGTTCGACGATCATCTGGTGGTGATCACCGGCGCGGGTTCGGGCATCGGCCGTGAGACGGCCCTGGCCTTCGCCCGGCTAGGGGCCGAGGTGGTCATCTCCGATATCAACGGCGATGCGGTCAAGGACACCGCGGCCATGATCGCCGAGTTCAACGGCAGCGCCTACCCCTACACCCTCGACGTCTCCGACGAATCCGCGGTCCAGGCGCATGCCGACGAGGTCGCCGCCGTGCACGGCATTCCGGATGTGCTGGTCAACAATGCCGGAATCGGCCAGGCCGCACCGTTTCTGCGCACGCCCAGTGAGAGTTTCCGGCGCGTCCTGGACATCAATCTCTTCGGCGTGATCCACGGTTCCCGCGCCTTCGGCCGGCTCATGGCCGAGCGCGGGCTGGGCGGGCACATCGTGAATGTGTCCAGCATGGCCGCGTATACGCCGCAGCAGGGTTTCAGCGCGTACTCCACGAGCAAGTCCGCCGTGTTCACCTTCTCGGACTGCCTGCGTGCCGAACTGGCGCAGGACAATATCGGCGTCAGCACGATCTGCCCCGGCATCGTGCACACCAATATCGTTCGCACCACCGAGTTCTCGGGTGTCACCGATGAACAGCAGCAACTGCGCCAGCGGGCCTTCGACACTCTCTACCGCCTGCGCAGCTACCCGCCCTCGAAGGTGGCGACGGCGATAGTCCTTGCGGTACAGCGCAATCGCGCCGTGGTCCCGGTCACCCCGGAGGCGTGGGCCGCCTACTACGGCACCCGCCTCACCCCGCCGAGCCTCATGCGCTTCGGCGCCGCCCGCGCCAGCCTGGCCCGGTAGCGGACGAACACCGACCGGTGCGGCAGCGGCGCCCGATCCGCCGCTGCCGCACCGGTATTCATATCCAGCACCAGCCGAGCGCCGGGCTCCGCACGCGAGACGCAGATCAGCATGTCCCCCTGCGACCGCTGGGCGTCATTGAGCACGGTGTCGCGGTGTTCGACGGTGCCGGAGAGCACCCGCACCTTGCAGGTCGTGCAGAATCCCTGCCTGCAGGAGTACGGGACGGAGGGGTCGGCCTCGGCCACCACCGCGAGCACGCTGCGATCGGCGGGAATGTCGAGAGTTCTTCCGCCCCAGCCCAGTTGGACCGTAAACGGCTGCCCGTCCCGGATGGGCGGCGGGGCGAAGCGCTCGCAGTGCAGCTCCACGCCCGGCGCTCGCGCGACCCGCGCGGCCACCACATCCAGCAGGAGTGGCGGCCCGCAGACGTAGACGGCGATATTCGAATCCAGGTGCGGCACCAGGTCTTCGCCGCTGGGCAGGCCGGATTCGTCATCGGTGCGAATGCGCACCCGATCGCCGTATTCGGCGATCTCGTCGAGGAACGGCAGTGAATCACGGTGGCGGCCGGTGTAGATCAGGGACCAGTCGGTGCCCGCGAGGTCCGCGGCGCGCATCATGCCCAGGATCGGGGTGATACCGATTCCGCCCGCCACGAAACGAATTCGCCGTGCGGCCCCGGTCCGGTCGGCACCGGCGAGGGTGAGCGGGAACGCATTGCGCGGGCCCCGGACCTCCACCCGCGCACCCACCCGCACGCTCTCGTGCAGTTCGAGGGAGCCGCTGCCACCGGTGATGCGGCGCACCGCGATTCGATAGTGGAACGGATCGTCCGGATCACCGCACAGTGAGTACTGCCGCATCCGCCCGGACGGCAGCACCACATCCAGATGCGCGCCGGGCCGCCACGCCCGCAATACCGCCCCGCGTGGATGCGCGAAGACGAAGCTGACCACCTCATCGTCCGCGGCGACGACCTGCCGGTCGACCAGCACCAGTTCGCGGGTGTGATCGATCGGCGGCCGCACCCGGACCTGCGGTGAGCACCAGGCCAGCACCCGCGCGCCGGGCGCGATCAGCCGGTCCGCCACCATGAGCAGCGGATCACGACGCAGCGGCGGGGCCCAGAAGGCGGGTGGCACACCGCGCCTGCGCATTTCGGCAATGCGGCCCTCGACTGTCTGCAGCTCGGGCGCACGGGTCATGACGCGTGCGCCAGCTTGGCGGCCGGAGACTTGGCCAGATAGGCGACCGCCTGACCGGTATCGCCGGTGTTCTCGGGGTCGTAATCCGAGCGCACGAAGGAAGCGAAGCCACTGCCGATCAAACGCCACGGCGGCAGCACCCCGCGCCGTATTCCACTGCCGATCTCCCGGAACACCTTGACCGGACCTATTTTCGGCATGGTCGGATCCTTGCGGGTGAGCCACCACGCGACAGCGATCAATCCCGCCGGCAGGCCCACACTGCTGCCCAGATAGAGGGTGACCAGCCGCGGCCGCCGCGCCCCGAAGTAGCGCGCCACATTCCAGGCGACGCTGCGGTGCTCCACCTCTTCGGCGCCGTGCCAGCGGAACAGATCGGTCAGGGCGGGATCGGCGTCCAGGGCCTCGAAATCCTGATTGAGAATCCAGTCCCCGCCCAGCGCCGTGAAGTGTTCGAGCCCGGCGATCAGTGCCAGCATCTGCACCACGACCCGGTGCCGCAGCTGCTCCGGTAGCGTGTCCAGCCGCGCGATGGCACGGTCGAACAGGTACTCGGCCTCGGTCATCATGGGTTCGGGATCGATTCCGTGCCGCTGCAGGAACTCCCAGACGGCCTGATTGTGCGATTCGGCGTGCACGGCCTCCTGCCCCATGAAACCGATCATCTGCTCGCGCAATTCGTCATCGGCCACGTACGGCAGTGCGCGCCGGAACATTTCGACGAAGCCGCGCTCACCGATCGGCAGAATCAGATTGAGTCCCGAGATGGCGTGGGAGGCAATGGGTTCCCCGGGAATCCAGTGCAGCGGAGACGCGGTGAAATCGAAGTGCACCTCGCGCGGCCGCAGTGCGACCCTGCCCACCTGCTCGTTCATGATCGCTCCTCCGTCCGGCCGCGGGACAGCCTCATTGCCGTCCGGGCCACCGCGACGCTTCGCCTGCCCCCAGTCTCGGACAGTTGGGGAGCATTGTCCACGATTCGGCATTATTTGTCTGAGACAGTCAGTCTGGATGATCTTGGGCGAGACCCTGTTTCCGGCCGGTCTGTCCGCCCTGTCCGACCATGAGCAAAATCAGCGGCCACTTTCGGCTTCCGATGATGATCGGCCGCATGACACACTGAGACACCCGATCTTGGGAGGTCCCCTATGCCCGAACCGCGCCCGGGCGGCTTCCGGCGACTGCGCCGCCGCGCCGAATCCGACACCGTCGGACAGCCGCCGACCCGAGCGACCGTGCGCAATGCCAAGATCGTCGCCCTGCCGGTCGCCTATGCGGCGCGGCGCGCGGGCGGTCTGGGCCGCCGGGCGCTGGGGCAGCCGGCCCGCGAGGTCGAGCTCGATATCCAGGCGCGCACCGCACAGCACATGTTCGAGGTGCTCGGTGAACTGAAGGGTTGCGCGGCGAAATTCGGCCAGGTGCTCGCACTCTACGAATTGGCGCTTCCCGCCGAGCTCGGTGCGCCCTATCGGGAGGCCTTGAGCCAGCTGCAGGATTCCACCCCGGCCATGCTCCCGGGCGCGGTGTACGAGGCGATGGCCGCGAGTATGGGCGCGAATTGGCGGGATCGATTCACCTCCTTCGAACCGCGTTCCTGCGCCGCCGCCTCGGTCGGCCAGGTGCATCGCGCGGTCTGGAGCGACGGCCGCCCCGTCGCGGTCAAGATCATGTACCCGGGTGCCCGCGAATCGGTGCAGTCCGATCTCGCGCAGATCCGCCGACTCGCACCCCTGGCAACGGTTTTCATGCCGGTGGCCGATACCCGGGCACTGGCGGACGCGTTCACCGAATGCATCACCGAAGAGCTCGACTACGCCAAAGAGGCTGCCGCACAGCGGGTTTTCGCCGAGGCCTACGCCGACGACCCGGACTTCGCCGTCCCCCGGGTGGTGCACCAGCAGGGTGATGTGCTGATCAGCGAATGGCTCGACGGTATTCCGCTGCCGCGCATCATCGCCTCCGGGGACCAGTCCGAGAAGGACCGGGTCGGCCTGCTGCTCCTGCGGTTCGTGGTCTCCAGCTTCGCCCGCACCGGGCTGCTCTACAGCGATCCGCACCCCGGCAATTTCCGGGTCTTGCGCGACGGCCGACTGGGCATCGTCGATTACGGCGCCTGCCCACCCTTCCCGTCGGACTTCCCCACGGTGGTCGGCGAGATCGCCGATGCGGCGCTCAACGGGTCCAACACCATGCTGGAGGCGGTGCTGCGCGGGCACGGATTCATCTGCGCCGACGGCGATTTCGATATCGACGGACTGGTCGCCATGACCGCGCCCATCCGCGAGATCACCCTGCAGCACACCTCCCACCTGACCACCGCATGGTTGCGCAAGCAGGTCCTGCGCGCCACCGAGCCACGGCTGTCGAACGTCAGCAGGCAACTCACCTCACCGCCGGAGTACACCCCGATCGGGCGCACCATTCTGGCCGGGGCCGGGGTGCTGTGCCAGCTGGGCATCGAGGGGCCCCTGCGCGATGAGCTGCACGCCTACCTACCGGAGTGGCGGGCGGCGGTCGAGCGCTTTCACCTGGGTGAGGGTCCCGCGGCCGGTACCCTCGCACGCGCGGGGGTACCGGTCACAGATGCATCCATTTCGGCCACAGCTGTGACCACGATTTCTTGATCCCGGTGCACTTCCAGATCGTGACGTTCTGCGTATTGCCCGGGAAACCGATGCGGGTGTTCACCTTTCCCACCGGTTCGACGTGGTCGAACTGGCCGCGCAGCACCGCCTCGTAGCTGCCCACGGCCAGTACGGCGGTGGCGTCGTCCGGCGGTGCGCCGAAGTAGCCGAAACCCCGGCTCGGGCTGTAGATATCCGGCAGCTGTTTGCGGCCGAACTCATCCAGTGCCGCTGCCTGCCAATAGGTATCGGTAATGATGACGGCATTGGACTGCTCCTGCCGGCTGAGCCCGTCGAAGGCGCGATCCACCTCCTCGGTGAGTTCGCGCCAGCCGAAGGATCCGTAGACGCCGATATTGACGGCCGCCTCGGCATCGTCGACCGGCGGGCGCACCGAATCGGCCGAACGCCAGGGTGTGGAGTACAGCACGAAAGCCGCTGCGCAGACGGCCAATATCGTGACGAGGGCGATCAAGAACCGCCGCCCGCCGCTCCCCATCCGCTCGGTGGTCGTCACCACACCCACCGCACCGGCGGCGATCAGAACGGCGTACATCCCGGCGGCATAGTAGATCCGGCCGCCGGTGATCAGGAACGCCAGGAACAGCAGGATCAGCGTGACACCCAGAAAACGATAGGGCCGCAACGACTCCCACGCCAGCAAAACCCACAGCCCGTACAGCAGCAGGAGCGCGCCCAGGAATCCGGCCAGGCTCACCGACATCGGCACGAACTGCAGGCGCCCGCCGAGAATCCCCTGCTCCGCGCCGATCACCCGGCCCATCTCGAGCTGCGGCCAGTCGTGGCGGGACTGCCACAGCAATTCCGGCACCGTCACCAGCACCACGATCACACCGCCGAGCCACAGCAGCGGTCGCCGCACCAGATCGCGCGGCCCGAACACCAGGCTGCTCGCGGCCACGGCCAGCCAGAAGAAGGGAATCAGCCACTTCACCTGCATATCGATCGCCGTCACCAGGGCGGCTGCGAGGAGTAACCGGTCCTCGCGGGTGCGGACCCAGCGCACCACCAGCCAGGTGATGATCACCCACAGCGCGGTGTCGACGGCATTGGTCGTCAGCATGGCGCCCTGCAGCAGCAGGAACGGTGAGGTCGCGTATCCGGTGGCCGCGAGCGCCTGCGCCCAGCGTCCGCCGCCGAATTCGCGGGCGAGCATGGCGCACAGGATGATTGCGGTCACCGTGAGCGCGACCGAGGGCAGTCGCAGGACGAAGAACGATTCCGGGGCGAGGATATCCATGAACCGCGCCACCATCGGCAGCACCGGACCCTGATCGGCGTATCCGAACGAGGGCCGCCGGCCGGCCGCCAGGAAGTACAGCTCATCACCGAAGTAGCCGTACCGCGTCGCCGAGAGCAGCAACACCACAGCGGCCGGAACGGCCACCGCGGCGACCGCAGGCCACGACAGGGCCGGGCGCTCGTGAAATGACGTTTTCCGGCTGGTCGGATTCGGTTGCGCGGGGCTGTCCACCACATCGGTCATCGGCATACTCCTGCATGGCGGGTACTGCTCGAAGTGACAAAAGCGGTCAGTGGCGAATGTACAGCGTCCTGCGGAGGGCTCCCGCACACGAAACACCCTGCGGTCCGTGCCGCGGCGCGCACCGCCGCTCGGACGGGTCCCGGAGTTCTATACTCGAACGTGCATGCGCCTGTCGCGCAACGCATTTCCGTCGAGGAGACCGGCATGCCCGAACCCACCCCCGAAACCAATCCGTACGGCACGCCCACCACCACCGGGCCGGAACCGATCCGGTCCTATCAGGGCGTGCTCAATACCGTCATCCGCACGCTGCTGAACGTCCCCATCATCGGCAACCAGCTGGGCAAGCGGCTGGTCACCCTGCATGTGACCGGCCGTAAGTCCGGCAAGGTCTACGACGTTCCCGTCGCGTACACGCGGCACGAGGGGGATCTGCTCATCGGCACCTCCAAACGCCCGTGGGTGCGCAATATCCGCAAGGGCGTCCCGATCGAGGTCTCCCTGGGCGGCCCGCAGCGCAGCGCAGACGCCGAGGTGTTCGAGGACAGTGAATCGGTCATGCGGCTCTACGACCTCATTGCCCGCGACAATAAGCAGAACGCCAAATTCAACGGCATCGGCTTCGATCCGGACGGCAGTCCGCACCAGGCCGATATCTACCAGACCTGGCAGCAGGGCGGCGTGGTCATTCGGGTCACCCTGCGCTGAACCGACTCCGGCGCACAACCCGAACCGACTCGGCGCACGATCGAGCCGCCTCCGGCTCACGGTGGAACCGCATCAGGCGCACGGCTGATCCGACTCCGGCGCACGCCGAGCCGGAGCGTGACGCCGCTCTACTTCGCGATGTGCGCCTGGACGTAGTCGGCTGCGGACAATCCCACCAGCACTTGGCGAACCACCGGCGGCGCCCAGGCGGCCGACGCGTCGTGTCCCAGGACCGGATCGCTCAGGGGCACGATGCGCCCCCGCGTCTCGAGCTCGAATTTGCCCGCCGCGCGAATGTTCTTCAGCCAGTCCACATCCCGGCCGTAGGTGAGCGCGATGCGGTAGCCGTCGCCGCGCCGGAACACCGTCACCGGCGACCGGTAGACACGGCCGGATTTGCGCCCGACGTGGATTACGATCCCGAATCCGGGTGCGATGCGCGCCATGACGCCGAGCACGGGATTGGTGATCCGCCGATTGATTCTCGCGAGCGCCCGTGGCAGCGGCATATCTCGTCCTCTCGACAGTGAGATCCTCGCCGTTGCTCAGCAGCGCAGCAGAGATCAAAACGGTTGCGTCCCAGACATTACGCCGCCACCGCACGGTCCGGGCGGCATCGCCGTACCCCACCCTGGTTAGGGTGCACCTGAGACCGCCGGCCCCGCGGCGGCACAGGAGGGAGCCCTCATGTCGGAGCTGATCGCGGTATACGACGCCGCCGGTCACGAGATCGGCGTCGAAGAGCGGTCCGTGGTGTACGCCCGGGGACTCTGGCATGCCAGCGCGGGCGTCCTGGTGCGCTCCCTGGACGGCGAACGCATCTACGTGCACAAGCGCACCGACACCAAAGCCGTCTTCGCCGGCATGCACGACTGCCTCGCCGGCGGCGTCCTCGATCCCGGCGAGGACCCCGCCGCCGCCGCGATCCGCGAACTGGGCGAAGAACTGGGAATCGAGCTGGGCCCCAACGACGATCGCCCCCGCCCCCTGGTCACCGCCGCCTGGGACGGCGAATGGGCAGGCCGCCCCATGCGCTGCCACCTCTTCGCCTACGAAGTGCGTTCCGACGGCCCGATCCACCACCAGCCCGAGGAGATCGCCGACGGCTGGTGGTGGACCGACGCGCAACTCCGCACACACCTGTCCGACCCCTCCTGGCCCTTCGTCCCCGACACCCGCCGCATGATCCCCGACCTGCTGCGCCCCCTGCCGTGAGACCAGTCACAGTAGCTGCTTGTTAGCTTGGCGTAAGGAACGCGCTTATGTAGCGTCCTGCCTGTTCAGCTCCGGTCTGCCGGCCGAAGCCGCGTCGTGAATGCCCCGGCGCAGTGCGGGCCGCGCGAGGAATACACACCGGTCCGCATCCGACATCGAGAACAGGATGAGGGATCGATCGTGAAGACATCTGCACAACTGTGGCTGAGCCGTGGAATCATCACGGGCACAGTGCCACTGGCCGTCGCGGTCGCCTGCGCCAGCGTGGTCTCGGCCGCCCCGGCCTCGGCCGAAGACATCCAGGACCTGGCACTGCCCGCCGTGGTGCTGCCCGGCATCGGTCTGCCCGGTGCCGATCTCTCGAGCTTCACGGTGCCTGTCGGGGATCTGTCGAAGCTGCGAGTGCCCGCCGCTGACGTGGCCGGTGTGCCAGTGCCGGACATCAAACTGCCCGCTGTAGCGCTGCCGGGTGATGTGCAGTTGCCCGCGCCCGCCGATCTGAGCATCCCAACACTCGCGGATCTAGCTGTGCCGCAACTGTCCCCGCAGGACCAGCAGCGGCTGACCAATGCCGGCATCGGCGCTGCGATCGGTGGGGCGGCGGGCACGCTCGTGGCTCTCCCCGTGGCGCTGGTCATTCTCTCCGGCGGTGTGGCCGCCGGTGCCGCCGCCGGTGCTGCGATCGGCACCGCGGTAGGTCTCGGTGCAGGTATCCCGACCGGGCCGGGCATGGTCGGAACCGGATTGACCGGTTTTGTCATCGGTGGTGCCGTCGGGTCAGCCGTGGGCGGCGCGGCCGGTGTGGCGGCCGAACTCGCCATGGGCGCCGTAGGTGCCGGCATCGGCGCTGCGATCGGTGCTGCGATCCCGGTCTCCTGAGACCGCGGCAACCGTGTCACCTCGAAACCCGACGCGGATCCGGAAACGACGCCGCTAGGGCACCGGACCGCCGTGGATGTTCGGGTGGTGCGCGGCGGCGGCCGGAATATCGGCGGGTGATCCGCCGAGCGGACCCTGTAGGAATGCGGCCATGATGTCGTCGGCCGCGCGCTGGGTGTCGACCGGTCCGCGGGAACCTCCGATGAACTGGGCTACGGCGTAGCGTGCGGGTGCGGCGAGGAACAGTGGCGCATCGGTGAAGCTGAAGTGGTTCGCCTCGGCGATCTCGTAGCGGAAGCCGCCGGCCTGCAGGTGCTCGATGAGGCTGCGACTGCGGTCGAGATACTGCGCGGAATGGCCGGTCTCCGAATGATCGCTCTCCAGCAGCAGGAATGGGCGCTGTAGCGCCCGATCGGGGAGATCGCCGTAGAGCGTGCCGTCGATATTCACCGCCGCCCTGATCCGTGGATCCAGCGCCGCGGCGGCGACCGCGGTCGCACCACCGAACGAATGGCCCACCGCCGCAATGTGATCGGTGTCCAGACGGCCCGCGAGCAGACCGACGGCGTCGGAGCGGCCGAGCTGGTCGACGACAAAACGCAGATCCGCGGCGCGCACCGAAAGTTGCTCGGCCATATAGCGATCGCCGTCCGCGGCATTATCGGGGAAGTGCCCGGCCGGTGTCGCGAGGGTGCCATCGGCGAGTTCGGTGACCGCCGACTCGTAGGGATGGTCGATCGCGAGCACCACGAATCCCCTACTGGCCAAATCGGTGACGAGCCCGGTGTAGAACGCCCGCGGGGCGCCGTAACCGGGTGAGAACAGCACGACCGGCCACTGCATGCGATCCGCGCTGATCGGCACATCGGCGAACGCATGGGTATCGATGGACCCGTAATTGCTCATGAGGAAGCTCGGCACCAGCGATACGCTGCCGGGCAATCTGCCGAGCCCGTCGATATAGACCCAGCGCCGCCCCGACGCGAAGTCGGTCGGATACCACGCCTGCACAACAACATTGCGGTGAACACCGGCGGCCTCGGTGGCCGTCTCCGGTCGTTGCTGATCGACCCAGCGAAAGATCTCCGAGCCCACCCGGTAGCGCCCGGTCGGCTCGGGCAGGTGCGGCACCGGCTGAAAACCCCAGGGCAGGATGGCGATCAGGGCGAGCAGGCCGACAGTGCCGCGACCGGCGCCGGTCAGAATCCGCCGCCGCCTACTCGCGGTGGCGGGGGTTCGGCTCAGCGTCAGCCACGCCGTCGCGCCGATGACAAGGTAGATCGGCACCATCTGCCAGTAGAAGCTCTCCAGCACCCATTGGACCAGACAGCCGATGACCAACAGCGGCAACATGATCGGGGCGAGGCGTGCGGCCCGGCCCGGCGCCACGGCCGCGACCATCGCGAAGAGTATGGCGGCGCCGGGGACAACCGCATCGATGATCGACATTGCGTCGAGCATTGCGCATCGGGCACCGCCGGCACGTCGGCGGAAAGTAGCGTTTCAGGTCATCCCCCAGGATGATCCCGAAACGCCTACCTCCGAAACGAGAACAGCCCATCCGATGTCCCGCGCGACTCGGATGGGCTGTTTACGTTGTGCGGCTCAGGCGCCGGTGCTACCGGTGAACAGACCCTGCAGGGTCTTGATCAGAACCGAAGCCAGGAAATCCGAGGCGGATCCGGACACGCGCTACTCCTCATCTATCAATGACAGTCGAACATCCGAAGCATGCACGTTCCAGATTCATCGGTGGAGGATTTCCACAAGAAAATCTCAGAATCTGACACTTGATTTTTAGTAGAACGTGTTCTAGCTGCGGTTATGTCAATGCAGCACAAGTGTGTTCTGCCTCATATTTCTAGCCCGACGAGGCGGACGACCCCGCCCACGCCGCGAAGGCGCCCGGATTACGCGTCTGCAGCAGCACCCGCCCCGGCCCGATGAAGTCGAAGACGAAGCCCTCACCGGACTTCAGCGACTGCAGCGACCGCCCCGAGACCGCCCGGCGAATCGAGAAGTTCATGGCCAGGTCGTAGGCCACCACATGCCCGGTATCGATGGTCACCGGCTCGCCCGGCGCCAGATCGATGACATCGATGGCCCCGAACACCCCGAGCACCACCTCGCCGTCACCGTGGGCCCGCAATCCGAAACCCCCCTCGCCGCCGAACAGATTCGCCAGCCCGCCCCATTTCGCCTCCACGGTGACCGCGGCCGAATTCGCGATCCAGCCGCCGCGACTGATGAAGTACGGCCGATCCTGCGTAATGGCCAGGGAGAGCATGTCGCCCGGCAGTGCGGGCGCCACATCCACCCAGCCGCCCTCCGCCGGCGCGGTGAAGGTGGACACGAACAGCGACTCACCCGCGAGCACCGACCGCTTCAGCCCGGCGATAATGCCGCCTTCGACCTTGGCGGCCAAGGAAACTCCCGCGGAATGCGCGACCATCGCACCGCTCTCGACCCGCATGGGCTCGCCCCCGGCCAGAAAGCAGCGGGCAATGGTCGACGACGGATTGTGCCGCAGTTGAACCTTCATGGCACGGGACGTTAGCAGCGAAAACCCGGCATGCGGGCACGATCCCGGCGCGTCTCTCCCCGCAGGTCCAGCCATCCCGCCCCACGCGCGCTCCCGAGGTGGAATGATGCCGACCGCATAGTCCGCCGCGCCATCCCTGAGCTGAAGGAGATCCACACCGGTGAACATCGAACCGCACGCGCATACCCTCGACGACGACCACGCCCGGCAGCCCCGCCGAATTCGTCTGGGGCGCAAGGCGCTACGGCGGATCGGACTCCTCGGTGCGGCCATCGCGATCACCGTACTGGTGAGCGGGCGCGCTCAGGCGATGCCGAATCAACTGCGCGACACCGCGCCGGGGTGCTCCCCCGCCGCGGCCGGACAGCCCAATGGCATGCAGTGGCAGGCCGAGCCGGGCATGACCATCGATCCGAATTCGGCCTATACCGCGACGCTGCAGAGCAATTGCGGCACCATCGCCCTGAGCCTGGACGCGGCCCGGGCGCCGCAGACGGTGAACTCCTTCGTCTTCCTGGCCGGACAGCAGTATTTCGACCACACCAAATGCCACCGCCTGACCACCCAGGGCATCTTCGTCCTGCAGTGCGGCGATCCGACGGCCAGCGGCACCGGCGGCCCGGGCTACCACTTCACCGATGAGAACCTCGCGGGCGCAACCTATCCCGCGGGCACCGTGGCCATGGCGAATTCGGGGCCCAATACCAATGGGAGCCAGTTCTTCCTGGTGTACAAGGATTCGCAGCTGCCGCCCAACTACACCCCGTTCGGCCATGTCACCGCCGGTCTGGATGTGCTGCAGAACATTGCGGCCGCCGGTGTCGAGGGCGGATCCGCCGATGGCTCGCCCGCGGCGGAGGTCACTCTCGACTCCGTCTCGACCACACAGGGCTGATCTCTCAGCCCAGATGACGCATGTTCGACCACTCGCGCGACCACGGTGCGCGCGGGTGGTCGCAGCGCCACAGGGTGATATCGCGGGTGACGCCCGGAATGCCCAGGCGCGCATCGGCCCGGCCGACCGCCGTCACGTCCGTGCACCACGTGCGGGGCTGCGTGCCGTCACCGCCGACCCACAGCACCGTGGTCGCCGCATCCGGCGGGGTGCCGAAGTAGCCGAAGCCGCGGCTGGGGCTGTACACCGCGGGCAGGCCGTACTTCCGGCGATCCACATCCAATGAGCTTGCCTGCCAATAGGAATCGCCGATCACCACGGCATTCGCCCGGACGTCCCGCGGCAGCGCCGCATAGGCCGCGGCGGTCGCCTCGCCCAGTTCACGCCAGCCGAAACGCCCGTACACGGTGAGCTGGGCGACCGCATCGGCCTCGTTCGCGGCGGGTTCGATCGTCGACTCCGGCTGCCACGGCAGCGATACCGCCACGGTGAAGACCGAGGCGACGACCAGCCCTCCGGCGAGCCAGCGCCGCCATCCGACCATCCGCCGCACGGCGAAGACGGCGCCGGCGGCCATAACCGCACCGTAGCAACCCGCGCCGTAATACGGCCGGCCGTCGGTGATTACGAAGATCACGGTCACCAGCACCGGAACCACACCGAGGAAGCGGTACGGCCGCAATTCCGGCGCGCGCAGCAGTGCCCAGATTCCCGCCAGCAGCAGCGGCACGCCCACCACCCCCGCAACAACCAGTGCCAGCGGCACATACAGTGCGCGCCCGCCGCTGGAATCCTGTTCGGCGGCCACCTGCGCGCCCATATGCAGTTGCGGCCAGCCGTGCCGGGCCTGCCAGAGCAGGCTGGGCAGGGTGCACAGATACACGCCGATGACACCGACCCACAGCGCCGGACGCCGCAGCAACTCGCGCGGGCCGAAGCACAGCACGCCGACCCCGACCGCGATCCAGAAGAACGGGATCAGCCACTTCACCTGCATATCCAGCGCTGTCGCCGCGGCCGCCGCCAGCAGCAGACCGTCGTGGCGGGTGCGTACCCAGCGAATGAGCAACCAGCTGATCAGCACCCACAGGGCGGTGTCGATCGTATTGGTGGCCAACTGATCTCCCTGAACGAGCAGGAAGGGCGAGGTGGCGTAGGCGACGGCGGTGAGCGCCTGTGCCCCACGGGAACCGCCGAACTCCCGGGCGATCTGCGCGCTCAGCACGATCGCCGCGACGGTGAACAGCAGCGCCGGAATACGCAGTGCCACCACCGATCCCGGTGCCAGGAGGTCCATCAGCCGGGCGAGCGCGGGCAGCAGCGGCCCCTGATCGGCATAGCTCACGGCGAGCCGGCGGCCGGCCGACAGGAAATACAGTTCATCCCCGAAATAGCCGTAGCGGCCGAGCGTCGCGAGCAGCGCCAGCCCGCCGGCAGCGGCAATCGACAGCACCGGGACCGTCGCGAACGGCGGCAGACCCGCCCGCGACTCGGTATGCACCGCCCGGGTTTCCAAGGTTCTGGTCACTACTCCCCCTGCGAGATTGTTGCCAGGTCGAACAACCGGCACAGATGTGCCGTATACCTGTGCACGTCGAAATCGGATTCCTGAATGGCGCGCCCGGCGGTGCCGTCGATGGCATCGCGGATGGACTTGGCCATCAACAGCGGATCGAAGTCACCGAATACGCTGTCGCGCTGCCCTTCTCGCAGCATGTCGACCAGCGGCCGGAGAATCTCCTCCGCCCCCTCGGCATAGGTGAATTTCAACTGCCCCTCCGCATCGCGCAGGTTCAGCACCACATCGGTCATGGCCGCCACGTACTGCTTGTTGGCGTCGATGAAGTCCAGATTCGATGCGATGTAGGCCCGCAGCCGATTTCGCGGGCCTACCGCGGCCGCGATCACGGGCGTCATGAACTCCGCACCCGACACATAGAGCTGGATGACCAGCTGCGTCATCAGATCGTCTTTGCCGTCGAAGTGGTAGGAGATGACCCCTTTGGAGATGCCCGCATGCTCGGCGATCTTCGCCAGCGACGCATTGCCGTACCCGATCTCGGCGATCAGGTCCACCGCCGCGGCGATGATCTGCCGCCGGCGCGCCTCCTCGATGAAGGACCGTTGCTGACCGACCGTCTCATTTTCTGACCGCACGGCCAAATTTTAGAACAGCCGGACAGACAAGCGCCAGCCCCGGAAATAGTGGCGCCCGCTACTCCGCACGAGGTGCGAAGCAGCGGGCGTGGACGCGACGGGTTATTTGCCGCCCTCGGTGAGGGTTACCGGCTTGGCGGTGTAGCCACTGCCGGTCACATCGACATTCTGCGATTTCAGCAGGTCGAGAGCCTTGGTGGCGTATTCGGTGGTGTACGCATCGGCATCGGGATCCTTGGTGAGCACGGTCGCGCCCTCCTGATTGCGGGTGGTCTTCGCAATGGCGACGGTGCGGTCCCAGGCGGCCTTGTCCACCATGCCGATGCCGTTGGGCGAGGGCCAGATCAGCTTGTTCACCTCGGTGATCTGCCACTCCTGATGGCTCGCGCCGAGGGTGGAGCCGGCGGCGACGGTGATGTCCCGGCACTTGTCGACATTGTCGCGGCAGAAGGCCCAGCCCTTGAGCGAGGCGGCGATGAACTTCACCGTCTGGTCGGCGTACTTACTGTCCTTCAGCTTGTCGGTATTGGCCCAGATGGCGTCCTGCAGCATGCCCACGCCCTGGTCGTTCCAGTCGATGAGATTGAAATCGTCCGGGGTGTACAGCTTTCCGGTGGCCGGGTTCTTCACCTCAAGCAGCTGCGCGTACTCGTTGTACGACATCGCCTGTGCGGCATCGATATCGTGCGAGAGGAAGGCGTTCATATCGAACTGCTGCTGCACCAGCTTGACGTCCTTGGCCGGGTCCAGACCGGCCTTGGTCATCCCGGCGAAGAGCTCGAATTCATTGCCGTAGCCCCAGTTTCCGACCTTCTTACCGCGCAGATCGGCCGGGCCGCTGATCCCGGTCGTCTTGAAGGAGACCTGTTTGGTGCCCGAGCGCTGGTAGATCTGCGCCACATCGGTAATGCCCGCGCCGGCCTCCCGCGAGGCGAGGGCCTTCGGCACCCAGGCGATGGCGTAGTCGGCCTGCCCCTGCGCCAGCACGGTCTGCGGCACGATATCGGTTCCGCCGTCGAGGATATCGACGTCGAGGCCCTGCTCCTTGTAGAAGCCCTGGTCGACAGCGGCCAGATAGCCGGCGAACTGCCCCTGTTTGAACCACTGCAGCTGCAGCTTCACCTTGGTGAGGCCGTCGGAGGTGGTGCTGTCGGATGTACTGCACGCCGTCAGTGCTGCCAGGCCCAGCACCGCGGCCGCCAGACAGGCCCGGAAGCGGTATTTGTGTGTGGTACTTCTCATTTCGATCTCCAGAGGGTGGTGCGGGGTCGGCGAGTGAGCTGTTCGAGTACCAGCACGGCGGTCAGGAACAGCAGGCCCAGGATCATGGCGGCGGTGACATAGGCCGAGGCGCGGGGATAGGCGGTATTGGCGGCGGCGGAGGTGATACGACTGCCGAGTCCGTGCTGCAGGCCGCCGAAGTATTCGGCGATGATGGCCGCGATCACGGCGCCCGGCGCGGCAATCCGCAAACCGGTGAACAGGTGTGGCAGGGCGGCGGGCAGTCGGACGGTGCGGGTGATCTGCCACCCGGTGGCGGCGTACGCGGTCATGAGGTCGGACTGCACCTGCGGTACCTGGCGCAATCCCCGGACGGTGCTGACGAATACCGGGAAGAACACCACGATCGCGGCGACCAGCCGGCGCGGGAAATCGGTGGTCGTGGAGTACATGGAGTTCAGCAGCGGTGCGAGCGCCACGATCGGCACCGCCGCCGCGCCCGCCGAGAGCGCACCGAGCAGACCGCCGACCACGTCGAACCGGACCGCCAGCATGGCGGCGGCGATGCCGAGGAACGCGCCGACGAAAAGCCCGATGAGCGCATTGGTTCCGGTGGCCACGGCGGCCTTGGCGATGGCGTCGAAATTACTGGAGAAGGCCTCGGCGATCGCCGATGGCGAGGGCAACAGAAAGGACGGCACACCCGCCGCGACAGTGAGCAACTGCCAGAGTGCGAGCATGGTCACGCCGAAGAGCACCGGCGGCAGGCCGGTTCGGAGTATGCGGGTCACCGGATATCCCGTCCCGCAGTGGTGCTCGGCTCGGTGCCGTGCCCTTCATGCAGTGCGGCGCGCACGGCGGCGACCGCCGCGAAGAAGGCGTCGCTCGCGCGCACGTCGGTGTCGGCGTGCCGGTCCCAGCCGCCGGTTTCCAGCACCGCGGTGATGCGCCCGGGTCGCGGCGTCATGACCACCACCCGATCGGAGAGGAATACCGCCTCGGGAATGGAGTGCGTGACGAAAATGACCGCGGCCCCGGTCTCTTCGGCAATGCGCAGCAGCTCGCCCTGCATGCGCTCGCGGGTCATCTCGTCGAGTGCGCCGAAGGGTTCGTCCATGAGCAGCAGCGGCGGTTTGCGGGCCAGGGCGCGGGCAATGGCGACGCGCTGCTGCATACCGCCGGAGAGTTCGCCGGGATAGCGCCGGGCGAAATCGGTCAGGCCGGTGATCTCCAGCAGTTCCGCGCTGCGGGAACGGCGTTCCCGCTTGCCGATACCGTGCAATTGCAGCGGTAGTTCGACGTTTTCCTGCACGGTGCGCCAGTCCAGGAGTCCGGCCTGCTGGAAGGCGATGCCGTAGTCCTGGTCCAGTCGCGCCTGGCGGGCGGATTTGCCGTGCACCACAACGGTTCCCGAACTCGGCTGTTCCAAATCGGCGACAATGCGCAGCAGTGTCGACTTGCCGCAGCCGGAAGGTCCGATGAGAGAGACGAATTCACCGGCGGCGACCGTCAGACTCACCTCCCGCAACGCCGTGACCGCCCCCGCGGTGAAGATCTTGCCGACCGCGCTCAACTCCACGGCGGAGACGGAATCGGCTGGTGCGGGCGGCTCTTCGGCCACGGATGCTTCGACGGTCACTGGGTACCTCCTGAGGAACGGCCGCGGCTGTAGCGGCGCAGCGCGAACTCGGCCAGCCCGACCAGGGCGGTGAGCACCACGCCGAGCAGAGCTGCCGCGATGACCGCGGCATACAGCCGGGCGGCATTACCGGTGGACTGCTGGGAGAACACGATGATCTGGCGGCCGATACCACCGGCTGTGCCGGTGGAGATCTCGGCGACCACCGACCCGATCACCGCCGCGGCCGCGCCCAGTCGCAGGGCGGGCAGCAGATACGGCACGGAGGCGGGCAATCGCAGATGCAGCAGGGTGCGCCACCAGCCGGCCGCGCAGCTGTGCAGCAGTTCCACCGAAGCCTTGGACGGTGACTGCAAACCGCGCAGCATGCCGATGGCGACCGGGAAGAACACCAGGTAGGAGGCGATCACCACAATGCTCATCCAGGGCTGCCAGGGCTGGCCCGCGATATGGATGCGACCGCCCCAGCCCGCCACCAGCGGAGCGAGCGCGATCAGCGGAATCGTCTGGGAGACGATCACATACGGCAGCAGACCACGCTCCACCCACGCGAACCGCTGCATGAGCACGGCGAGCGCTATGCCCACCACGGTGCCCGCCACCAAGGCCAGCAGCGCCAGCCCGAAGGTGAACCCCGCCGTGTGCAGCAGGGTCGCGCCGACGGTGCGCTTACCGTCGCGCTCGCCGAGGACCGTGATCACCGCCCATACATGCGGCAGCGCGCCGTCGGAGGTGCGCGGCAGCACGCGGGTGCTGCCGAGGCTGACACCATTGGCGGGCACCAGATCCTTCACCAGTTCCCACGCGGCGAGCAGCAATACGAAGCCCGCCACGGGATAGCCCGCCGAACGCAGCAGCGCGGCCCCGCGGCTGCGGGCGGACCCCGCGAATTCCGAGCGCGGCGGCAGCACGGCCGCCGCGAGATCGAGTACCGGTTCGGGCGCCACCGTTGTCGAGTCGGTCATAGTCGCTCACCCGGTGCGCTCGAATGCCGTCGGCGGACGTCGCGGCGAGTGCACACACGCGGCGAATCACGCACCGCTGCTGTCGATCTCACAAAGTACTCACTGTCGCCGTGACGGGATGCGCGAGGCGCGGAAGCACCGATTCCCCGTATGCCTCGAGCGTCGAGGTCTTGGCATCATGCTGCAGGTAGACCGCGAACTGGTCGACGCCGAGCGCCTCCAGTTCGCGCAATCGCACCAGATGCTCATCCGGACTGCCGATCAGGCAGAACCGATCCACGATGGAGTCGGGCACGAAGTCGGCGTGCGTATTCCCGGCGCGCCCGTGCTGGTTGTAGTCGTAACCCTGACGGCCCGCGATGTATTCGGTGAGCGCCTCCGGAACCTCGCTGTCGGCGCCGTATCTGGCGACGATATCGGCGACGTGGTTGCCGACCATGCCGCCGAACCAACGACATTGCTCCCGTGCGTGTTTCAGCCCCGGCACCGTCCCGTCGGTGATGTAGGCGGGGGCGGCGACGCAGATGGTCACCTCCTTCGGGTCGCGTCCGGCGCGTTCGGCGGCAGCCCGGACCCGGGCGATGGTCCACGCGGTGATATCCGGATCTGCGAGCTGCAGGATGAAGCCGTCCGCCACCTCACCGGTGAGATCCAGTGCGCGCGGCCCGTATCCGGCCACCCACACCGGCAGTCGCGAGGACTGCGCCCACGGGAGCCGGACGGTGGTATCACCGATGGTGGCGGTGCGGCCATTGCCCAGTTCCCTGATCACCTCGATGGATTCGCGCAGCGTCGCCAGATTCGACGGCCGCCCGCCCAGCGTGCGCACGGCCGAATCCCCGCGCCCGATACCGCAGATGGTGCGATTGCCGAACATCTCGTTGAGCGTGGCGAAGGTCGAGGCGGTCACCGTCCAGTCCCGGGTGGCCGGATTGGTGACCATCGGCCCGACCACGACTTTGCGGGTGGTGGCCAGGATCTGGCTGTAGATCACATACGGCTCCTGCCACAGCAGATGCGAGTCGAAGGTCCACACGTGCGAGAAGCCGTGTGTCTCGGCGATTCTCGCCAGTTCCACGACCCGGGAGGCGGGCGGCGTGCATTGCAGAACCACTCCGATATCCATGCGGGCACCCTCCGTTCGAATCAGATGAGGTTCTGGGACAGTTCGCGTTTCACGAAGCGGCCGTGACCGGCCGTGCCCAGGTACTGCCCGGCATCGATGACGACCCGGCCCCGGGACAGCACCGTGTCCACATGCCCGTCGATCTCGAAGCCCTCGTAGGCCGAGTAGTCCATATTCATGTGATGGGTCTTGCCGAGCCCGATGCTGGTGTGCCCGTTCGGGTCGTAGATCACGATGTCGGCATCGGCACCCGGGCTGATGACGCCCTTGCGCGGATACATGCCGAACATGCGCGCGGGCGTCGTGCAGCACACCTCGACCCACTTCTCCAGGGAGATGCGGCCGTCCTTCACCCCCTGGAACATGAGATCCATCCGGTGTTCGACGCCGCCGATCCCATTGGGGATCTTGCTGAAATCGCCGACACCGAGGTCCTTTTGGCCCTTCATGCAGAAGGGGCAGTGGTCGGTGGCCACACTGGTGACGTCGCCGGTGCGGAGGTACCGCCACAGCTCGTCCTGATGCCCTTCCTCCCGCGATCGCAGCGGCGTCGAGCACACCCACTTCGCGCCCTCGAAACCCGGTGCGCCCAACTGCTCTTCGAGCGACAGGTACAGGTACTGCGGACAGGTTTCGCCGAAGACGTTCTGCCCCTTCCCCCGTGCGGTCGCGATCTGTTCGAGCGCCTGTTTGGCCGAGACGTGCACGACGTACAGCGGTGCACCGGTCACCTGCGCCAGCATGATGGCGCGATGCGTGGCCTCCTCCTCCAATTGCCAAGGCCGCGAGGTGCCGTGGAAGTAGGGCGAGGTATCACCGCGCTGGATCGACTGCTCCACGAGCACATCGATGGCAATGCCGTTCTCCGCGTGCATCATCAGCAGCGCCCCGAGGTCGCCGGCGCTCTGCATGGCGCGCAGGATCTGCCCGTCGTCGGAGTAGAAGACGCCCGGGTAGGCCATGAACAGCTTGAAGCTGGTGACGCCCTCGGACACCAATTCCGCCATGCCCTTGAGGGATTCGGCGTTCACGTCACCGATGATCTGATGGAATCCGTAGTCGACGGCGCATTTGCCCGCCGCCTTCTGATGCCACAGCGCCAGGGTGTCCTGCACGCGCTCGCCCGGCTTCTGGATGGCGAAGTCGACAATGGTGGTGGTGCCGCCCCACGCCGCGGCCCGGGTACCGGTCTCGAAGGTGTCCGAGGCCTCGGTGCCGCCGAACGGCATCTGCATATGCGTATGGCCGTCGACGCCACCCGGAATCACATACTTGCCGGTGGCGTCGATGACGGTATCGGCGGCAGCGGCGAGATCACTGCCGAGCGCCGTCGTGCCCGGTTGCACCACTGCCGCAATGGTTTCGCCGTCGACCAGTACGTCGAGCAACTGGGAACCGGTGGCGGACACCACCGTTCCGCCGTGAATGAAAGTAAGCATCAGGGGTTCACCAGCGGTCCGTAGGCGTCCGGACGGCGGTCGCGATAGAAGGCCCAGCGGTCGCGCACCACCTTGATCAGATCCATATCGAGATCGCGGACCACGAGTTCGGGACTGGTGTCCGAGGCGACCTCACCGACAAATTTGCCCTCCGGATCGACGAAGTAGCTGGTGCCGTAGAAGTCGTCGTCACCGAGCTCTTCGATGCCGACCCGGTTGATCGCCCCGATGTAGTACTCGTTGGCCACCGCCGAGGCGGGCTGCTCGAGCTTCCACAGATAACTCGACAGCCCGCGTGAGGTGGCCGAGGGATTGAAGACGATCTCCGCGCCCGCCAGGCCCAGCGCCCGCCAGCCCTCCGGGAAGTGCCGGTCGTAGCAGATGTAGACGCCGACCTTGCCGACCGCGGTATCGAACACCGGCCAGCCCAGATTGCCGGGCCGGAAGTAGAACTTCTCCCAGAAGCCGGTGACCTGGGGAATGTGGTGCTTGCGGTACTTGCCGAGGTAGGTGCCGTCGGCATCGATGACCGCGGCGGTGTTGTACAGCAGGCCGGACTGCTCCTGCTCGTACACCGGCAGCACCATCACCATGCCGAGTTCCCGCGCCAGCGCCGCGAACCGGTCTACCGTGGGACCGGGCACCGATTCCGCGTAGTCGTAGAACTTGGCGTCCTGGACCTGGCAGAAGTAGGGGCCGTAGAACAGCTCCTGGAAGCAGATCACCTTGGCTCCGGCCGCGGCGGCCTGCCGCGCATAGTCCTCATGCGCCTTGATCATGGATTCTTTGTCGCCGGTCCAGTTCGTCTGGACCAGCGCAGCTCGAACGATTGCCATACTTTGTGATACTGCACCCGAAACGAATTTCGTTGTGTTACAAGTTGACGGAAACAGTTTCGTGACCGTAAATCCTGGGGGCAGTGGCGGTCACTTCGTGTGCGCCGACGCAGAATGGCACTGTGACAACGGAACTCGGCCCGGCGACTGCCGACGGCGCATCCGGCGCCGCGGCGGCCCCCACGGGCCTGGCGGTCGCCGAGTTCCTGGCCGGAGTCCACGATCGCACCGCCGCCGGTATCGCCGCCGCCGTCAGCCACCGCATCCGCTCCGGGGCGCTCCCGCCCGGCACCCGCCTGCCCACCGTGCGCGAGGTGGCCCGCGCCCTCAAGGTCTCCCCCGCCACGGTCAATCAGGCCTGGCGGGCACTGGCCGGGGCCGGGGCCATCGTGGCGCGCGGGCGGGCGGGAACGTTCGTGGGCACGCCCCCGCCGCCGGTACCCCTCACCGCGGCGAGCCGGTATCAGCGGCTGCACTCGCAGTCCGATAAGAATTTCCGCATCGACCTCTCGCGCGGCATCCCCGACCCCGCGCTGCTGCCCGACCTCACCTCGGCCCTGCGGGTGCTGGGCGGTGACGACGCCATCGACGATCTATCAGCCACCTATCTCGGCGAGGCGGTCCTGCCCGAACTCGAGGCCACCGTACGCGCGGACTGGCCCATGCGCGCGGAACGCTTCACCGTCCTGGACGGCGCCCTCGACGCCGTGGACCGGCTGCTCGCCGCCCACGTCCGTCTCGGCGATGCGGTACTGGTCGAGAATCCGTGCTTCCCGCCCTTCCTCGACCTGCTCTCCCGGATCGGAGCCCGGGCGATCCCCGTCGGCATGGACGAATCCGGCCTGCTGCCCGGCGAACTCACCCTCGCCCTCGACCGCTACTCCCCCACGGCCCTGCTCCTGCAGCCGCGTGCCCAGAACCCCACCGGCGCTTCACTTTCCGCCCGCCGAGTACGCGAACTCACCGATATCCTCATCGACGCCGATCTGCTCATCGTCGAGGACGATCACTCCGACGGCATCGCGCATTCCCCGCTGCGCTCCCTCGGCAGCCGTCTCCCCCGCCAGGTCGTGCACGTCCGCTCGTACTCCAAATCCCACGGCGCCGACCTGCGCCTGGCGGTCGCCGGCGGTCCCGCCGAATTCCTCGACCCCCTCATCGAACGCCGCATGCTCGGCCCCGGCTGGACCAGCCGCCTGCTGCAACGCGTCCTGCTGCATATGCTCACCGACGAAACCGCGCGCACCACGGTCGCCACCGCCCGCACCACCTATCGCCTCCGCGCCGAAGCCCTCCGCAAATCCCTGGCCCGCCAAGGCATTACGGTTGCTCGCGGCGACGGCATCAACCTCTGGCTCCCGGTAGCCGACGAGAACGCCGCCATGATCTCCCTCGCCGCCGCAGGCATCAAAGCCGCCCCCAGCGGCCCCTTCGAGGTCACCGACCACCCCCGCACCGACCACCTCCGCCTCACCATCGCCGCCCTCCACGACGACGAAATCCCCTCCCTGGCACGGCATCTCGCCACCGCCGCCACCGCCGCCCCCACCTACCGCCGCATCCGCCGCGCCTGAAGACCGAGCGGCCACCCGCGGCGCCGGTCAATGCCGTGCGCGGCGGGCTATCGTGAATGCCACAGTGCCCGGCGCTCCCTGGGAGGCGACATGCTCGACTCGGCTCAGCTGATCGGTTTCGTGCCCACCACCGATATGGATCGGGCACAGGCTTTCTACTCCGGCGTCCTCGGCCTGACACTCACGGAGGTTTCCCCTTTCGCGTGCGTCTTCGACAGCGGCGGGACCATGCTGCGGGTCACCCGAGTCGATGACCTGACCCCACCACCGTTCACCGTCACGGGCTGGGCGGTCACCGACATCCACACCGCGGTGACGGACCTGACCGCCGCCGGAGTCACCTTCGAGCGGTTCGACGGCATGACCCAGGACGGCATCGGCGTATGGACCACCCCCGGCGGCGACTACGTCGCCTGGTTCAAGGACCCGGACGGCAACACGCTCTCGCTGACCCAGTTTCACTGACATCCGCCGCACAACGGGTGACCTGGATCACTTCTGGTGATCGGCCGGTCGTAACTCACGTAACAGCGGCTCAGTCGTAGGACGATTCTCTCCTCGAGGCAGAACATCAACGACGATCGATGGAGGGGTAGATGAATACGATCTTTCGAGGCGTTATCGGACTGGCCGCCACCGCCGCCGCAACGGGAACCCTGCTGGCCGCAGGCGCCGGCGTCGCCGCCGCGGACGACTGGCCGGTGCAGAACCCCAACAGTCCGGTAGAGGTGTACGAGGCCACCGGCTTCCTCACGCCGGACAATCCCGCGTATTGGAATCCGCTGGACGCGCGGCAGCGGCTGACCTCGCCCTACGGCAACAGCACGCGTGTGGTCTGCACCGCGTTCCACGGCGTCACCATGAGCTGCTGGCAGGCCGATCAGGACGGTAACCCGCACCAGCTCACCCGGCTGCCGTTCAATTTCCCCAATTTCACCGGATCGAGCGCCCCCGGCGGCGGGCCGAGCCACTTCGTCTACCCCGGCTTCATCCCCGGCATCAACTAGCGCCGCAAGCCCGCCACAGAACCGCACAGCACGCCCCGACTTCGAACAGCAGGTATATCTGCTGCGCGATGCCGCGGCGTGCTGTGCGGTTTTGAGTGCAGGCTGCGCTGTCCAACACGGGCTGCGCTGGACACGGGCTGCGCGGCTGGACACGGGCTGGGCGGCTGGACGCGGGCTGGGCGGCTGGACGCGGGCTGGGCGGCTGGACGCGGGCTGGGCGGTCAGGCGACCGCGAGGACTTCGTCGCGGGCCAGGAGGTCGGCGTAGAAACCGTTGTGCGCCAGCAGTTCCGCGTGTGTGCCGCGCTCGGCGATCCGGCCGTGATCGAGGACCGCGATCTGATCCGCATCGCGGATCGTGGAGAGCCGGTGGGCAATGGTGATGGTGGTCCGCCCGGCGGACAGGGCGTCGATGGCCTCCTGGACCTCGCGCTCGGTGCGGGTATCGAGGGCGCTGGTCGCCTCGTCCAGGACCAGGATCGGCGGATTGCGGAGGATGGTGCGCGCCACCGCGAGTCGCTGCTTCTCACCACCGGAGAACCGGTAGCCGCGCTCGCCGACCATGGTGTCGTAGCCGTCCGGCAGGCCGGAGATGTGGTCGTGGATCTGTGCTGCGCGGGCCGCGGCGTGCAATTCCTCGTCTGTCGCATCGGGTTTGGCGAAGCGCAGATTGTCCGCGACCGAGGCGTGCAGCAGGTAGGTCTCCTGGGAGACGACCCCGACCGTGGCCGACAGATCGGCGAAGCTCATGTCCCGCACATCGATTCCATCGATCGTGACACGACCGGAACCGACATCGTAGAGTCGGGCCGCCAGATATCCGAGTGTGGTCTTACCGGAACCGGTCTCACCGACCAGCGCCAGGCTGGTGCCGGCGGGGACGCTGATATCGATGTCCTCCAGCACCTTCCGATCGGCGTCGTAGGAGAAGCCGACCTGCTCGAAGCGCACCGCGCCGACCACTCCCCCGGCGGGCAGGACCGCGGGCTTGTCCGGCTCGGCGATATCGGGCCGCAGATCCAGGTATTCGAAGATCCGCCCGAACAGCGCCAGCGAGCTCTGCACTTCCACACCGGTGGAAAGCAATTGGACCGCGGGCCGCAACAGCCCGGACTGCAGGGTCGTGAAGGCGACCAGGGTGCCGATGGAGACGAGTTGATGTCCGGAGGCCGAGGTCAGACCGGCCGCCCAGTACACGATCGCGGGCATGGCCGCCATGACGATGGTGATGGTCGATTGCCGCCAGCGCCCGGCCATTCCGGAGCGGATCTCCAAATCCACCAGACCCCGCGATTCCCGGGCGAAGTCGGCGATCAGGGCGGGCGAGCGACCCATGGTGCGGCCCAGCAGGATTCCGCTCACCGACAGCGACTCCTCGACAATGGCCGACATTCCGGCCAGTTGCTTCTGCCGCTCACCGGTAATGCGCCGGCGCTCGGACCCGACGCGGCGACTGATCCACACGAAGAAGGGCAACATGACCAGCGAGACCACCGTCAGCCGCCAATCCAGGGCGATCATGGCGATGACGGCGGCGAGCACCGAGGTGAAGTTGGCGATCAGCGAGGTCGCGGTCGAGGTGACCGTCGACTGCATACCGCCGATGTCATTGGCAATGCGCGACTGCACCTCACCGGTGCGGGTCGTAGTGAAGAACGAAAGCGGCATCGACTGCAACCGCGCATAGACCGCAGTGCGCAGATCATGCATGACCGACTGCCCGACCGCGGTCGACAGATAGGTCTGCCAGACGCCGAACACAGCGGTCAGCGTCGTGACGGCGATCATGCCGAGGGCCAGCAGCGTCAGCAGCCCGGTGCGGCCGTGCGGAAGCGCGTCATCCAGGACCGCGCGCAACATGAACGGCGAGGCCAGGCCGACGATGGACGACAGCGCGACCAGCACGCCGACCAGCGCGAGCCGGGAACGATAGGGATGGAACAACCGGAGTATCCGGCGAAGTTCGGATCGGGCAGCCATAGGCGCCTCCTTCCAGCGGAACTTCCCCTCATAACTGAGCTTGACTCACAATTATTCCATACAACTGTGAGCTATGCTCAGCATTATGGAGAAAGCATCCGACAGCGACCTCCCCGACCTGTTCCTGCGCACCGCCAAACGCATCCGGCACGCCCAACTGGCCGACCTCGCCCCCCTCGGCCTCACCCCAGGTCAGGGCCGTGCCCTGCGCATCCTGGACCGGGCCGGCGAACCCCTGCGCATGTCCGCCCTCGCCGAACGCCTCGGCATAGTCCCCCGCTCCGCCACCACCGTCGTCGACACCCTCGAAGCGGCCGGAATGGTCACCCGCGCCACCGACCCGGCCAACCGCCGCGCCACCCTGGTCTCCCTGACCGACGCGGGCCGCGACGCTCTGACCCACATGTCCGACGCCCGCCGCCGCGCCGCCCGCGACCTGTTCGCCAGCCTCCCCCCGGACCGCCGGGAAACGCTGCGCGAGATCCTGGCCGAACTCGACACAGGAGCCTAGGACACGCGAAAGGGCCGCGCTTCCAACGGAAGCGCGGCCCTGACTGTTCGCGAAGAAGAAACTGGCGGTTCTACAGGTACTGGCCGGTGTTCGACTCGGTGTCGATCGCGCGGCTGGCACTGGCGTTCTTGCCGGTCACCAACGTGCGGATGTATACGATCCGCTCGCCCTTCTTACCCGAAATACGAGCCCAGTCATCAGGATTCGTGGTGTTGGGCAGGTCCTCGTTCTCGGCGAACTCATCCACGATGGAGTCGTAGAGGTGCTGAATCCGCAGACCGGGGGTACCGGTGTCGAGGACGGACTTGATGGCGTACTTCTTGGAGCGGTCCACGATGTTCTGAATCATGGCGCCGGAGTTGAAGTCCTTGAAGTACAGGACCTCCTTGTCACCATTGGCGTAGGTGACCTCCAGGAAGCGGTTGTCCTCGCTTTCCGCGTACATGCGCTCCACGACGTGTTCGATCATGGACTTCACGCACTTGTCGCGCTCGCCGTTGAACTCGGCGAGATCGTCGGCATGCAGGGGAAGCGTCGAGGTCAGGTACTTCGAGAAGATGTCCTGTGCCGCTTCGGCATCCGGCCGCTCGATCTTGATCTTCACGTCCAGGCGGCCGGGCCGCAGGATGGCCGGGTCGATCATGTCCTCGCGGTTGGAGGCGCCGATGACGATGACGTTCTCCAGGCCCTCGACACCGTCGATCTCCGACAGCAGCTGGGGCACAACGGTGGTCTCCACATCCGAGGAGACACCGCTGCCGCGGGTACGGAAGATCGAGTCCATCTCATCGAAGAACACGATCACGGGGGTGCCCTCGGAGGCCTTCTCACGCGCCCGCTGGAAGATGATCCGAATATGCCGTTCGGTCTCACCCACGAACTTGTTGAGCAGCTCGGGACCCTTGATGTTCAGGAAGAACGATTTGGCTTCCTTGGCATCCTGACCGCGCGCCTCGGCAATCTTCTTGGCGAGGGAGTTGGCAACGGCCTTGGCGATCAACGTTTTACCGCAACCGGGCGGGCCGTAGAGCAGCACACCCTTCGGGGGACGCAGCGCGTACTCCCGGAACAGATCCTTGTGCAGGAAGGGCAGTTCCACCGCATCGCGGATCTGCTCGATCTGCCGACCCAGGCCACCGATATCGTGGTAGTCGACGTCCGGCACTTCCTCCAGCACGAGATCTTCGACCTCTGCCTTGGGAATTCGCTCGTAGGCGAAGCCGGCCTTGGTATCGACCAGCAGCGAATCACCCGGCCGCAGTTTGCGAATGGGGCGATCCGGATCATCGAGATTGTCGGCTTCGGCGAGTTCGGACAGCGGCCCGGACAGCCACACCACCCGTTCCTCGTCGGCATGGCCGACCACCAGTGCTCGACGGCCGTCGTCGAGAATCTCGCGCAGCGTGCCAAGTTCGCCGATTTTATCGAAAGGACCAGCCTCGACCACGGTCAGCGCTTCATTGAGACGCACGGACTGGCCGTAGATGAGAGTGGTGGTGTCGATATTCGGCGAGCACGTCAGGCGCATCTTGCGTCCTGAGGTGAACACGTCGACCGTCTGATCCTCGTAGACACCAAGCAGGACACCGTAACCGCTCGGTGGCTGACCGAGACGGTCCACTTCCTCGCGGAGAGCGACAAGTTGCTGCCGCGCTTCCTTGAGGGTGTCCATCAGTTTGGTGTTGCGAATTGTCAGCGAATCAACGCGCGCTTCCAATTCCCGTGAGTGATCCGGCGAGTCGGCGAGTTGCCTCCGGAGTGCAGCCGCCTCGGCACGGACGGCTTCGAGTTCCCTCCAGGCCGCCGAGTCCGAATGTTCGTTGGGGCTCATAATGCTGCTCCTCCCAGTCCCGGTCTATTAACGCTACCGGGCAATACTCGTTCTCGCTTTCCGACATGGTTTCGTCGTGATCACATCTAGGCTGCGGCTGACGACCCGAGCGGACATGTTAGCCTGCCCTAACATGTTTCCGGCGAGTTAATCGCCGGCCGAGCCGAAAGGGTGCCGTCGATGCTCCTTCCCACCAGCCGGACTCCTCGTATGCGTAACGCCACGAGGACGCTTCGTGTTTCCGTGGCTACCGTTGCGGCGGCTGTCGCCGTTACCGCCACTCTGGCGGGCTGCGGCTCCGATGACAAGAATTCCGCCACTGCCACCTCGACCGCGTCGACCAGTGCCGCCGTCGTGGCCACCGCGCCCGCGCCGACCGCGGACCAGCTCCAGGCCGTGCTGACCGCCTTCGCCGATCCCGCGAAGCCCGCCGCCGACAAGGCGAAACTGGTGGTCGACGGGGATAAGCGAATTCCACTGATCGAGACCATGAATCAGGGTCTGGCGAACTACGCGGTGACCTTCACCGTCGGTGAGATCAAGACCAGTGGCAACCAGGCCGACGCCAAGGTGACGGTCGGTTCCCCGCACGGCAGCATGCCGGATGTGCCGATGAGCTTCCAGTACGTGGACGGCTCCTGGAAGCTCGCCGACTCCGGCGCGTGCACCATCCTCGGCATGGCCCGCGCCGCCTGCCAGCCCTGATCGCCCCGGGCGATCGAAGCCGTTCCGGCTGAGCCGAATTCGCACGTGCCCCCTTCCGCCCGGGAAGGGGGCACGTCGTCGACTACGGCCGCGCGGCCCTCAGCCCTTCGAGGGCCGTCGCTGCGGCTTGGGCGCCATCGCACCCTCGGCGAGGCGGCGAGCGCTCACCAGGAAGGCCGTATGGCCCTGCATACGGTGCTCTGGGCGCACGGCCAGCCCGACCACATGCCAGCCGCGCACGATCGATTCCCAGGCGCGGGGTTCGGTCCAGCATTCCTGCCGGCGCAGATGCTCGACGACCTCGGACATCTGGGTGGTGGTGGCGACGTAGACCATGAGCACGCCGCCGGGCACCAGCGCCTTGGAGACCGCGTCCAGGGTGTCCCACGGCTTGAGCATGTCCAGAATGATCCGGTCCACCTGCTCACCGGAGTATTCGGCGACATCGCCGAGGGTCAGCTCCCAGTTGTCCGGGCGTTCGCCGAAGAAGCGCTCGACATTGCGCACCGCGTGCTCGGCGTGGTCCTCGCGGATCTCCCAGGAGATGACCTTGCCCTCGGGGCCGACCGCGCGCAGCAGTGAGCAGGTGAGCGCGCCCGAGCCCGCACCGGCCTCGAGCACCTTCGCACCGGGGAACACATCACCCTCGTGCACGATCTGCGCGGCGTCCTTGGGGTAGATGACCGCCGCGCCGCGCGGCATGGACAGCACGTAGTCGGTCAGCAGCGGTCGCAGCGCGAGGTAGGGGGTGCCCTTCACGGAATTGATCACGGAGCCCTCGTCGGCGCCGATCAGTTCGTCGTGGGCGATCTGGCCGGCGTGGGTGTGGAAGGAACCACCCTCCTCCAGGATCACCGTGAACTTGCGCCCCTTGGCGTCGGACAGCTGTACCCGGTCACCGATCTGGAAGGGCCCGGTCCGTCTGGCCGTCATGAATCTCCGTTCGCTCTGTGCTGTCGCTTCGCTCTGTGATGTCGCTGCGATTTTGCTGCGTGGATGTCGTTCACACCTTGTCGGTGTGTGCGTTTAGCCTGCCAGGTATGTCGGTACCCGCGATCACTACCCCGGACTCCGCGGGCGCTACGCCGCGCAGGCTCGCACTCTCGCCTTCGCGCGCAATGGATTTCAAACAGTGCCCCCTGAAGTATCGACTCCGCGCCATCGACCGGATTCCGGAGCAGCCCTCCCGGGTCGCGGTGCGCGGGACGCTCGTGCACGCGGTGCTGGAAGCACTGTTCGGGCTCCCCGCCGCCGAGCGCGATATCGCGCATGCGGCGGAGCTGATCCCACCCGCGTGGACCCATGTCCTCGAGTCCAGACCCGAGGCCGTCGACCTGATTGCCGAAGATGAGCTGGACATCTTTCTCGCCGAGGCCTACGACCTGATGCAGGCGTACTTCCACCTCGAGGATCCGACCGCGTTCGATCCGCAGTCACTCGAGGCGTTCATCGAAACCGAACTCCCCGACGGCACGCCGCTGCGTGGTTTCGTCGACCGGATCGATCGCTCGCCGACCGGTCAACTGCACGTCATCGACTACAAAACCGGCCGCTCCCCCGCCCCCGACCGCGAGACGCGCGCCCTGTTCCAGCTCAAGTTCTACGCCCTGGTCCTCATGCGCACCCTCGGTTCCGCCCCCGCGCAATTACGACTGATGTACCTGGCCGATGAGCAGATTCTCACCTACGAGCCCGATGCCGATGAGTTGCTACGTTTCGAACGCATACTCTCCGCCCTCTGGGTGGCCATCGACTCGGCCGCGAAAACCGGCGACTTCCCACCCACCAGATCCTGGCTGTGCATGTACTGCGAATACAAACCCCTCTGCCCCGAATTCGGCGGCACCCCACCGCCTTTCCCGACACCGGACCAGGCCGTCGATGCCCTCACCCCGGCGCAGCCGGCCGCGGTCCCGACACCGGACCAGGCGGCGGAACTGGACCTCTAGGGACGATTCGAGCCCGCTGCACAGTGGCAACGGGCTCGAATCGTGTTGAGTCTCAGGCTCAGAAGGCGCGGCAGGACCGGATATCGGTGGCGAGAATGGCTTTCGCGCCGAGGTCGGCCAGCTTGTCCATGAGCACATTGCCGCTCTTGCGCGGGACGAGCGCGCGCACGGCGACCCAGTCGGGATCGGTGAGCGGGGAGACGGTGGGCGACTCCAGGCCCGGGGTGATCTCGACCGCGGCGTCCAGCAGCGATTTGGGGCAGTCGTAGTCGAGCATCAGGTACTGCTGGGCGAAGACCACACCCTGGATGCGGGCGACCAGCTGATTGCGGGCCTTGTCACGCTGATCGGCGCCCTTGGCCTCGATGAGCACACCCTCGGAGTCGCACAGCGATTCACCGAAGGCGACCAGATTGTGCTGCCGCAGTGTGCGACCGGAGCCGACCACATCGGCGATGGCATCGGCCACGCCGAGCTGGATGGAGATCTCGACCGCACCGTCGAGGCGAATGACCTCGGCCTCGATGCCGCGGACCGCGAGGTCCGCGAGCACCAGATTCGGGTACGAGGTGGCAATGCGCTTGTCGTAGAGGTCCTCGACCTTCCACTCCTGCCCGGCGGGCGCGGCATAGCGGAAGGTGGAGGCGCCGAAGCCGAGTGCGAGGCGTTCCTGCACGCGCGCACCGGAATCGAGCGCCAGGTCGCGACCGGTGATGCCGAGGTCGAGCTCGCCGGAGCCGACGTAGATGGCAATGTCCTTGGGGCGCAGGAAGAAGAACTCGACCTGGTTGATCGGGTCGAGCACGGTCAGATCGCGCGAATCCTTGCGGCCGCGGTATCCGGCCTCGCCGAGGATGGCGACGGCCATCTCCGAGAGCGAGCCTTTATTTGGGACGGCGACGCGAAGCATAGATGTTCCTTTCGGGACGGGTGGCGGGACGTGAAGACAGTGGACGCGGGGTCATCGGCCGCACGGGCTGTGCGGTGAAGCGGCGCATCACAGATGTCGGTACACGTCTTCGAGCCGCAAGCCGCGGCCCACCATCAGCACCTGAACCCAATAGAGCAGCTGGGAGATCTCCTCCGACAGCGACTCATCACTCTCATGCTCGGCGGCCAGCCACACTTCACCGGCCTCTTCCAGTACCTTCTTGCCCTGCGCATGGACACCGGCATCCAAGGCGGCGACGGTGCCGGACCCCTCGGGTCGGGTGACAGCACGATCCTGCAGCTCGGCGAACAGGGCTTCGAAAGATTTCACGGTGAGTCATTGTCGCAGACCGTCCCGGTGAAACCGTGCTCAGCCCATGGCAAAGCGCAGCAGCGCCTGCATATCGCCCTGCTTGACCTTGCCCTTGCGATCGAGGACCTGCAATTGCCAGGTCTGACCGGCGCGAACGGCGCGGGCGATGGCATTGGCGTTCTCGGCGCCGAGCAGCGAGGGCCAGACGTCGGCAACCTGCTGGCTGCTGCCGCCGGTGGCGTCGTAGATCTTGAAGGAGACGTTGTTGGCGCGTTCGAAGGAGCTGCCCTTCTTGAACGCGGCGGCCACGAAGACGATCTGATCGATGACGGGCGGGATATCGGCGAAGGTCACGTGCACGGTCTCATCGTCTCCGGAGGCCGCGCCGGTCTGCTCGTCGCCGGTGTGCAGGACCGAGCCGTTGCCCAGCGGGTCGAGGGAGTCCAGTCCGGCGAAGCGCACCGGATCGCCGCCCTGCACGAGCACGGCGATGAGGTCCAGGTCGACTCCGCGCTTGCGGCGCGCAATACCGAGCAGTCCGCCACTGGTGCCCGAGGAGGGATCCCAGCTCACTCCGACGCTCATCTTGGTGATGCCGCCGAGATCTGCTGCGTCGTCTTCTTTCCGAAGCGTAATCACAACGGCCACAGTACAGACAAATCGGACATCGCTGCCGGGGGCCGAATCCCGCGATACCGGTGTAACTCACACCACTGCCGCGCCTGTAACTCGGGCCGCCATCGTGCCGATAAGAATTGCAGGACAGTAGCTATCAGATGTCGGCTACCAGATCTTCGCCCCGCAACCACGGGCGAGACAGACGGGTCCGGGGCGATCAGCCCCGGCACCGAGAACGGCCTTACCGGACATTGCCCGTCCGGGAAGGCCGTTCTTCCATTCAGGACCGGAGCAGCGTCTCCAGTTCGGCTGCGGCCGTGCGCAATTGCCCCGCGAAGGTGTGCATCTCCTGCGCCACCGATTTCGGGGTGGCCAGGTAGAGGTTCCAGCGATCGGGCAGCAGCACGTAGGCGATGCCGATGCACTTCTGGCTGGTGGAGCCGAAACCGAAGTACTGGATATTCACCGACGGTGCGGAGCTGGTGCTCAGATAGTCGTCGCGGGAGATGATCCAGCCCGGACTGTCGTAGAACGCCATCGGTGCGGTCGCACCGAGTTCCGCCCCGCGGCGGCGCTGGCGCAATTGCAGTTCCCACAGGTGCTGCTCGGGAGCCTGACCGCGCTGGCACTCCTGCGCCCGCCGCACATGCGCCTCGGCGGCGGTCCGGGCGGCGGCGCGCTTACCGTCGGTATCGACGGCCGGATCCACCATGGCCGCAACAAAATCCAGCACCTCCTGGGTCACCACGCGCATGGCCTCGGTGCGACCATTACGGTACTGACGGGTGGCGATGGATTCGTAGGTCGCGCCGGTGAGTCCCTTGCTACGCCGGTGGGCGAGCTGATAACTCAACTGCGCGAAGGCATCCGGGGAGATGCCGAGCTTCTTGATCTGGCTGGTGCCGAAGTCGAACGACACCGTGGAGGTGGCATTGTCCGCCGCGTACTGCGCGAAAGCGGCTGCGGCGGAGGCCACCTCGGCCTGTTGAGCTGCATCGAACACGAATTCTACCGGCTCGATGGCCGGCAGACCCTGCGGCTGCGCTCCGGCCTGCGCGGCATGGTCGGCCACCGGGGTTTCCAGCAGCGTGTCCACGAAGGACAGGATGGTGGTGCCGTCCAGCCCGCAGTGCTCGATATTGATGCCGGCCTGCCCGTCGGCGAAGACGACGAACGACACCGCCTTGTCGAACCAGCGATTGCCGCTGTCCCCGTGCAGCAGTTGGTCACACGCGTGCAGGGTGTCGCGCGGGGTGAAATCCTCCAGGCAGAGACAGAACAGCGCGGTTTCGATGGTCTCGAAGGGCGCGGCATTGGCGGGCAGCAGCTGCGCGCGCACCGGCGCCCAGTCCTCGCGCGCCAGCGTGGTGAGGTGCCCGGCCGAGGTATTGGTCGGCGCGCGCCGCGCCCCGGCCTTCATCACCGCGTGCAGTCCGGCGCCCAGGTCCTCGGGCGTGTACGGGACGCCGTCGGGACCGAGGGCATCCATGCGGAACATATTGCCGCGGTAGAAGACAATGATGTGCCGCGCCTGCGAGTGCCCGGGCCATTCGGCGCTGTAGGGCACCCGCACGGCGTCCTGCGGATCGCCGGGGATGCGGGTCTCGGAGAACAGGAACTTGTTCTGCGCCATATTGAGCTGCTGCCCGCGCTGGGTGACCGGCGGAATCTCCTCCGCGTCCAGCCGCAGCTTGTAGTTCACGGCGGCGGCGACCAGTGCGGCGGCCCGTTCGGCCTGCCCGGCGGTGGTGGAGGCGGCCAGCACCGTGTCCTCGCGGAACAGGAAGAAGAAGTTGGCGTTCAACGCGATTCGGTCACGCCGGCCCAGATAGCGGGCAGGCCAGAATTCGTCCAGCCAGCTGCCGGTCTCCGGTTCGGCGTCGAATCGCTGTAGATCCGCGTGCAGGACGCGGGCCGGGCTGTCGGGGCGCAGCAGAACCTCGACGGCGGCCGCCGTGGCGGCGTACTCGTCGCTGGAAAGCAGCGGCGCACACCAGTGCAGAAACCGCGTGCAGCTCTCTTCGAGAGTCGGCAGCGGCACTTTCGGCAACTGGTCGTCGTGGGCGAAGGTCCGTTCGCTCAATGCGTGTCCTCGTGGTCGATGGATAGGTTCGGGGACGGTCGGGACAGGTAGAGCTGTGCGTAGAGCCAGCCCTCGGATTCGTAACCGAGGGTGTCGATGCCATTGGCCTCGAGCGCGCCGCACACCTGCGCCTGCTCCTCCGGCGACGCGAAGCGCCGCTGCTTGAAGGCGCCCGGCGCGCGTTCGGTGCGGTAACCGAGCGCGGCCAGATGTGCGGCAATGGGTTCGAACGAGAACATGCGCAGCACGAAATGCGCCATCCAGGGCAGCTTTCCACCGTGCGCCCGGGCCACGCGCAGCAGGGTGCGTTCGGTGACGTAGCCGACGCAGCCGGTGGAGATGACCAGGTCCGCGGTGGCCAGGGTGCGGCGCTGGGCCTCGGTGGGATCGGCGCTCTCCAGATCCGCGTGCACGGTGGCGTGCAGGAATCCGGCGGTGCGGGCGTAATCGAGTGCGGGACTGGAGGCGTCCATGCCGAGGAAGCGCACACCGGACAGCAGGTCGTGCTCGATCAGCAGACTGCGATCGGCGGCGACGAGATCGGCGGCCGCGATACTCGGATCCCGGTACCGCGCAGCCAGTTCCGTCATGCCCATATCCAGGCGCAGCAGCGCCGCGTTCACGCCGTACGAGCAGCCGATATCGAGCACCGTGGGCGTGGCGATGCCGGTGGCGGCGCGATGGTCCGCGATGAGCTGCTCGAAGTGTGGTTTGGCCAGTTCCGGTATCCGGTAGTCCAATTCGGACATGCGGGCGTAGTACGCACGGGGATCGGGACGGTCGTAGATATCGTCGAACGACGCTTTCCCGGTGCTGTGCAACACGGTGCTGTTTGCCGGAGCGGGCACGAGCGGTCCTCTTCTCAGTCGAGCAGTGTGTCGCCGCGGACAGCATCGGCCGCGAGGTGATCGGGCAGAACACGCCCGAACAATTGCCGGGTGCGCTCGGCGGTGCCGATCACTCCCGTGGAGTCGCTGTAGGCGAAAATCGCCGAATGCCGCTGCACCGTCCCGCCGACCGGCGCGACGCGGTGCAGCGAAAAGCGCCCCTGGAACAGTTGCAGGTCGCCGGGGCGTAGCTCGAGGCTGCGGATCAGGTGCCCGCCGTGCCCGTCCAGCACCGCGCGCACATCCTCGAGATGCTCCGCGGCGCGCGAGCGAATATTGGGGCAGTACTCGAAGACCCCGCCGCTGTCGGGCCCCTGGGTGAGCATGCTGACGGTGAACTCGTTGGTGTCGAAGTGCCAGGGGTGCGACATGCCCGGAGCCACGACATTGAGGCAGAGCCCGGCCAGCGGATCGGTGTACTCGTGCAGTTCGTCGAGCCCGAAGCAGTCGGCGACGAAGCGCTGGAAGCGCGGGTCGGTGTACAGGCGATGGATCAGCGCGTCCCGGGGAATCAGATCCCTTGCCACGAAGGCGTTTCCGCGGCGCAGCACAATGCGGCCGGGATGGCCGTCGGGCAGGTCGGTATCCAGCGGAATGTTGTAGGCATTGACGTTCTCGACCGTGTAGTAGGCGTGCGGGGCCAGTGCCACGCCCTCCGTGCGCAGGGTCTCGACCTGTTCGGGCCGGATGAAGCCGCGCAGCACGGTGCAACCGTCGGCGGCCAGCTCCGCCCGCGCGGTGCGGACCGCCGCGGTCCACCCGTCGCTGCCGGGCGCATCCAGTGGATAGCGCGCGGTGTCCACACCGGGGACCGACGCGCCCGCACCCCCGGAGCCGTCCGTATCGCACACGTCTACCCCACCCCCTGTCGCAACCATGACGGACATTCTTGCCTCGAAACCAGACGACACGCCCGGGATGCATCGGGATTGTGAGTATTCACTTTTCCTGTGCACCAATAGTTTTCATGTGCCACCGACCGGTTGGGATTTCTCACACTTCGGATGCTCGACGGTAGCCGGAAAGGCGGCCACCGCGCGGTCGCGCCGCCGCCGAGAACACCTCTGCAAGCACGTTTTTCCTTGCACCCCAGGCGAATTCGCGCAGTTTGACAGCCCTCTGGACCCGGGTACACCGGTAGAGAGAGGACTGCGTTATGGACACCGCTCGCTCCTGGGACACCATCACCACCGCCCTGACCCGAATCTCGGGCCCGGGCAGGCGCGGCCGCGACTGGACCACCTACCTGTGCCCGGTGCACGAATCCGATGGCCGCCACCACCATCCGTCGCTCGGGGTCCTCTACAACCGCGGGCGTCGGCGGACCATCGTGAAATGCTTCGCGGGTTGTCCGGACGAGGCCGTGCTGAACCGGCTGGGCCTGCACATTCGGGACCTCTTCGACAATCCGCAGCCACCGTACGGACCGCGCCGTCACTCCCCCGCACCCGATGTGGCGCTCGCCGACCAGGCGCTACAGGCCGCCGGACTCCCCCTCGAAGTACACAAACGCGACCTCGGCCCCCGCACGGCCCGGCCGCGACGTCAGGCGACGTACATCTATCGCTGGCCCAACGGCCATCCCGCGGGCCGCATCATCCGCGTCCACATCGCCCATCGCGACGGCCACAGCAAAACGTTCTGGCAGGAGCGCTGCACCGACAATGGTTGGCAGCCAGGCGGATTCGACCACCTGCCCTTCCATCTGCCCGAGGTCCTCGCCGCCATTCGCGGTGCCCGCGATATCTACATCTGTGAAGGCGAAGCCGATGTTCTCACCGCCACCCACGCGGGCCTCACGGCCACCTGCAATGCGGGCGGCGCCCAAAGCTGGCACCCCGAACACGCCGCCTGGCTCACCGGTGCGCACCGAATCTGGATAGTCGCCGACCGTGACGCCCCCGGCTACCGGCACGCCGCCAAGGTCGCGCAGTCCCTCGTCGATCTGGTCGACGAGATTCGCATCGTCCAGGCCCGCGACGGCAAAGACCTCACCGACCACTGCAATGCGGGCCACCACATCACGGAACTGGACCCCGTCCCCCTCCTCGACGCCCACTATCGCTCGGACCCCTAACGATCCGCACCAAGATCACCAGGAAGCTATGGCGGCATCCCGCCACCAGACACCGCCACCAGTTCCTGGTCGAAACGCCCGCCGATCACCCGCGATGCGGCTAGTCCTGGATCGAGTCCAGCTGCGCTACCAGGGCTTTCGGCGCCACCATGCGGTATGCGTCCTGGACGATTTCGGCTATTTCCGTCCAGTCCACGGGCACATCCAGGTAGACGCCCAACCAGCCGCGATGGCCCACGTAGGGCGGGCGGAAGTAGCGCTCGGGTGCGGCGGCGACGAGTTCCTCCTGGGCGCCGGGCGGTGCGGCGCACCAGAATCCGAGCCGGTCGTCGTGGTGGTGATCGGCGAACATGACGAAGGTCTTCTTACCGCGCACGAACCACGTCGGCTCGCCGTGGCTGAGGCGTTCGGTCACCTCGGGCAGGGCCGAACACAGTGTGCGCAGGGACTCCAGCGGTTCACCCATGGTCGGAGGCTAGCCGATCGTGTCCGCCCGTTTCTTGGACGAATGGGAAGCGCCCGCAGGGGGCGGCGAGGCCGCCAGCGCCCGCTGATAGCGGTCGGTGATGGTGCGCAGGGCGGCCGCCAGCTCCGGCGAGTCGACGATCTCGAAGTCCGCGTCGAGCATGCCGAGGTGCAGCGCGAGTTGCTGCGGATTGTCCGAGCCGGGTTCGAAGGCGCACCGATCGTCGCCGAGGGGTTCGATATCGACCGGTATCGGGAGTCGTTGCCGCACATGGGATGCCGGGGCGTGCACCACCACCCGGGCGCGGAACCGCCATACCGCCTCTCCGACACCGCGTTCCACCCGGGCGACGATCTCCGGATCGGGCGGCAGGGCGCGCGGGGTGAAGCGGGGCCCGGCCGGGGTGCGCGGGCGGATCCGGTCGACTCGGAAGGTGCGCCAATCGTTCCAGTCGAGGTCCCAGGCGAGCAGATACCAGCGCTGGCGATTGCTGACCAGACGGTACGGCTGGACCGACCGGCTGCTCGCCGCACCGGTATGCGACAGATAGTCCAGCCGCAGCTGTTCGTGATCCCGGCAGGCCGAGGCGAGCACCGTGAGGATGTCCGGATCGACCAGCGGGCCGCGGGCCGGAACCGGCAGCGTGTGCTGGAAGGCGCTGACCCGGTGCCGCAGCCGCGAGGGCAGGATCTGCTGCAGTTTGGTCAGTGCGCGCAGGGATGTCTCCTCGATGCCGGCAATGGAAGTGGTTGCGGCGGTGCGCAATCCGATGGCCACCGCCACGGCCTCGTCATCATCGAGCAGCAGCGGCGGCAGCGATCCGCCCGCGCCGAGCCGATAGCCGCCGGCCACTCCCGGCCGGGCCTCGACCGGGTAGCCGAGTTCCCGCAGCCGGTCGATGTCATTGCGCACCGTGCGGGTGGTGACCCGCAGTCTCTCGGCCAGTTCGGCGCCGGTCCAGTCCCGCCGCGACTGCAAGAGCGACAGCAGGCGGAGCAGCCGGGCGGAGGTCTCCAACATTGCTCGATTTTAGCGCGCAATCGCGGAACGAACCTTTCCGCAATCGTTCCTAAAGTTGGTTCATACCCCGAAGGCCCCGCCTTCACGAGTGAACGGAAGACCCTGATGAGCACTGAGATTCGCCCCTTCCGCATCGATATCCCGCAGTCGGAACTGGATTACCTGCACGACCGGCTGGCCCATGCCCGGTGGGCCGCCGAACTGCCGGGCACCGGCTGGGAGCGCGGCATTCCGGTGCCGGAGCTGAAGGAGCTGGCCGAGTACTGGCGCACCGAATTCGATTGGCGGGCACAGGAAGCCGCGCTCAATGCCTTCCCGCAGTTCACCACCGAGATCGACGGGCAGCGAATCCACTTCCTGCATGTGCGATCGAGTCGCTCCGATGCCACCCCGCTGCTGATCACCCATGGTTTCCCGAGCTCGGTCGCGGAGTTCATGAAGCTCATCGCACCGCTGACCGAACCGGCCGAGGGCCGGGCCTTCCATATCGTGGCGGCGTCCATACCCGGATATGCCTTCTCCACCCCGCTCGCCGATACCGGCTGGTCGATGGCGCGGACCGCCCGCGCCTGGATCGAGCTCATGAGCCGGCTCGGTTATGAGCGGTACGGCGTGCACGGCGGCGATGTCGGCAGTGGAATCTCCGCCATGGTGGCCGGTTTCGATCCCGAGCATGTCCTGGGCATCCATGTGGTCACCGATCCCCTGACCGCCGCGAATGTCGCCACGTTCCTGCCCGGAATGGCCGAACGCCTCGATGCCGACGATCCGATCGACAAGGTCATCCTCACCCGCATGGATGCCTTCCGCCGTGAGGGTTCCGGCTATCTGGCCATCCAGAACTCCCGCCCGCAGACCATCGGCTACGGCCTGGTCGATTCGCCGCTGCTGCAATTGGCTTGGATCGCAGAGAAATTCGAGCAGTGGACGGATCTGCCGATCGACCGTGACCAGTTGCTCACCAATGTCAGTCTCTACTGGTTCACCGGCTCCGGCGCCACCGCCGCGCATTCGCTCTACGAGCAGTCGCATTCCACCGACTGGGGCGCACCGTCTTCCGCGCCCGCGGGTTTCGCGATCTTCGGCGCGGACGAGACGGTCTCCCGACTGGTCCCGCACACCGCGCAGGCGCACTGGACCGAGTTCGAGCGCGGCCTGCACTTCCCCGCCATGGAATCCCCGGCCGAGCTGGCCCGGGACCTGCGGGCATTCTTCGGCCCGCTGAGCTGATACCCGACCGGGCGCACCGGGCTGCCCAGCCCGGCGCGCGCCCGGATCTGCACTACGCTCGAACCCATCGCGCCGCGGCATTGCCGCCGCGGCAGCTCACCGCACCGCACTCCCCCCGCTCGGATGGATGTCCCGGAGGTTTGCCGATGATGAACCAGCTCACCGATGCAGCACAGGCAGTTCCGGCGGCCGCCGAACCGCCCATGCTGCTGCCCCTGCCGCCGGTCCCGTCATCGGGCCATATCTTCGATTTTCCGGGGCGCCTGGGCACCGTGGATATGGACGAGCATCAGGGCCTGCGCATCGACGGCATCGCCCGGCACATCCAGGACGCGGGCGTCGATCACCTCGTGCACTGCGGCGCCCTGGAATCGCATCCGCACTGGATCGTGCGCCGCACCGTCATCGACGTCCTCCGTCCCATCGCCTGGCCCGCGCAACTGCGTACCCGCCGCTGGTGTTCGGGCATCTCCCCGCGCTGGTGCACCATGCGCGTGCGCATCGACTCCGACAATGACGGATTGATCGAAACCGAGGGTTTCTGGATTCACATGAACAAAGAGACCATGAGCCCCTCCCGCGTGGACGATCGCTTCTTCGAGCTCATGTGCACCACCACCTCGAACCAGCGGCTGCGCTGGCAGCAGTGGCTCAACGATCCGCTTCCGGAATCGCCGGGGACGCTGTTCCCCCTGCGCCGCACCGACATAGATCATTTCCAGCACGTGACCAATACCGCCTACTGGCACGCCGTGCACGAATTCACCGCCGACGCCGCCGACCTCACCCGGTCGCCGCACCGCTACATACTCGAATACAACAAGCCCATCCGGTACGGCGACCCCATCGACATCCATACTCAGCGCACCGCGAATTCCCAAACCCTCTGGTTCACGAGCAACCAGGAAGTTCGGGCGGTAGCGCAACTGCGTACGCTGTAGAACGCGGTTATCGATCTAGATTCGACGAGTGCTCAGGGGTCGCTGGACAATTTGTTAGTGCAAGTGGTCGAACACTTGCGAATTCAGTTATAGCTCATCATCTTTCGGGTTGTCGACCGTATCATTGGCGCGGGGACGGCTACGGAAGGAAAATACTATGTCGCTGATACCCGGCGCCGGTGCTATCGGGCGCGGTTTCAATATTCTCGGCACCTACAGCACTCGTTCGCTGATGCCACAAATTGTGAATCTTGGTAATGACAGCGGGAGCTGGGAGTATCCACCCAGCGGGATCACCTATGCGGTGCCGGAGAACGCCACCCCCGTGGAGTACACCAACACCACCGGATCGTCATATGTATACAATACGATCGATCAGTTCCAGTCTCATTTCTCCCAGAAGGCCGGCGTTCAAACGTCTTACGGGGCGTTCAGTGCGCAGTTCGATGTGGCCTACAGTCAGACCATTAATACCGACCAGTCATATTATTATTGTATTTACGAATCCGATTTCACCGCTTGGGAACTCAATCTCAACCACACCTCCCAGCAGTGGCTGACGCCCGATTTCCGCGACGA
This sequence comes from Nocardia sp. NBC_01327, assembly GCF_035958815.1. Lineage (NCBI taxonomy): Bacteria > Bacillati > Actinomycetota > Actinomycetes > Mycobacteriales > Nocardiaceae > Nocardia > Nocardia sp. NBC_01327. Next base: position 5,809,703 of record NZ_CP108383.1, read on the forward strand.
CCCGGATGTGCGCAACCTGCCGAACACCTTCACACCGCAGAACCAAGAGCAATTCTTCGCCTTGTTCCGCAAGTGGGGAACACATTTCGTGGGTCAGGTGGTGGTCGGCGGGAGCCTGGACTACTACGAGGCCGTGCAGACGATGTACTCCTCCAACCAAACGCAGGTCAGCGTCAATGTGCAGCTGGAGTACAAGGCCGTCTTCACCTCCACGAAGGCCGAATCACAAACGGAGTGGGAGGAACTCGGCAAGTCGTGGGCCGACAGCCGCCTGGTCACCGTGAACGCCACCGGCGGCGACAACTCCGTACTCAATGCCCTCAACCCCGGCTACGGCGATTCGGATGTCGGGATATTCGATCAATGGTCCTCGGCGGTGATGAAGAACCCGTCGGTGATCGAGTTCTCGTTGCGACCGCTCAATGTGCTCTTCTCCGGGGACCAGGCCGCCGCCGTGGCCGCGGCACTGGAGGCGTATACGAACGGCGCGATCCTGTCCTATGCCGCCACCGATTACACCCCGGGCGGTGCACCCGGCGGCGGCAATGTGAGCACCACGTGGGGCATCATCGCCAATGGCAATGTCGCGATTCCGATTCCGGCCGTGGAACCCCCGCCGCCGACCGTCGTCGGCCCGGGACAGGCGGCTCCGGTCGGCGGATTCCAGCTGGCGCTGTACGACCCGCTGACCTTCGAGCAGCTCATGGTGCATCTGTATTACCAGACGTACCTGCCGAATACGCTGACGCCGGATCCGTCGATCTACAACGCCATGATGGCCGATCTGAATGCGGTCCATCACACCGGATACGTGGCGGCGGTGAGCGGCTTCGGCATCGACCTGCTGAACTATCCCTCCCAGGATTTCTCGCATTGGCTGCTGAGTATCGGCGCCACCATGCAGGGGTGGAAGAAGTTCATCGGCTACAACAACAAGGGCGGTTCGGCCTGCTACATCGTGCTGGGCCGGCAGGGTGCGGCGCCGGGATTCGCGCTGGAAATCCTGCAGGCCGTCTATTCCCCCAATAGCTGGCTGGAGGAGCCCTATTACTTCAACATGGACGCCTCCGCCGTCGGCCTGACCTACGGCCGCACCGCGGCCACCGGCTCGAAGTCCCACGCCCTCGGCTCGCTGGCGCACCCGATCGAACCCGCGAAACCGCCGAAACACGAGGAGCGGCACCCGCACCGGCGCGACTAGCGCAGATCCGGTGGCACCCCGGCGAATCCGCCGGGGTGCCACCGGGCTCGCGTCACCGGGATGCTGGCAATAGGCTGGCGCGGTGATTCCCGGGCGGACAGTGGTCGACGGGCGCTTCGAATTGCTCGAACCGCTCGGCAGTGGCGGTATGGGCACGGTCTGGCGGGCCTACGACCTCGCCCTGCATCGTGAAGTGGCGCTCAAGGAGGTGCGCGCGGCCGATCCGGAGCGCGCGAGTTCGCCCGGCGTGCAACGGGAGCGGGTGCTGCGGGAGGCCCGCGCGCTGGCCCGCATCGGGCATCCGAATGTGGTCGCCATCCACCACATCGTGGATTCACCCGCCGAAGAGCATCCGTGGATCGTCATGGAGTTGGTGCGCGGCCGCACCCTCTCCGAGCAGATCGATATGGGCCCGATGCCGCCCGTCCAGGCCGCGTTCATCGGCCGCGGCATTCTCGCGGCCCTGCGCGCGGCGCACGCCGTCGGCGTCCTGCACCGCGATATCAAACCCGCGAATGTGCTGCTGCGCGAAGACGGTTCACCGGTGCTGACCGATTTCGGCATTGCCGCGATCAATGGCATGGAGGGGCTGACCTCCACCGGAAGCGTGGTCGGCTCCCTCGATTACGTGGCGCCGGAACGCCTGGGCGGCCAGGAGGGTCATCCCGCGTCCGATCTGTGGTCGCTGGGCCTGGTGCTGTACGTCGCGGTGGAGGGCTATCACCCGATGCGCCGCGACACCTCCGTCGGCACCCTCGCCGCCGTACTGCGGGGCGAAGTCCCCCCGCCCCGGCGCGCAGGCCCGCTGACCGCGGCGCTGCAGGCCATACTGGTGCCCGATCCGGGCCACCGGCCCACCGCCGAACAGGTGGATTGGCTACTCGCCCAGGCGATCTCCGCGCCGAGCTCACCATCCCTGCCGTACGTGCCGACAGCGTCGCCCCTCTCGTACGGCCCGGCGGCAACGTCCACACCGTTCACACCACCAGCGATCTCCGCGCCGTTCTCGCCGACAGCGACCTCGGCGCCCTTCGCGCCGACGGCCTCCGCACCGTTCCCGCCGACAGGTCCCTCCGCGCGGTTCGATCAGACGGCGCACGTGCGCGCGACCGATGCCCCGCCCGGCAAGCAGCGACGGTGGATCGCGGCCGGAATCGCGGCGGTCGCTGTCATCGCCCTGATTGTTGTTGCCGCCGTACTCCTTCAGCCGGACAAGAGCACCGATCAGGCGGGCCCCAGCCAACCGCCCGGCACCGCCGCGCATCCGGCCACCTCGCTACCGGCAGTTCCCGGAAAGCCCCCCACCACCACGGCCCCGGCAGCCACCACGGATCTGCTCACCCCGGCCGGGGTTCGCCAGTCGATCGCCGCCCTCGAACAGCTCACCGGCGGACAGCAATTTCTCGAGACGACTTTCTATCCGCAGTTCGTCAACACCAGCGCGCCGGTCAAGGATCGCCCGACCGTGTATGACGAATTCACCTTCCGTGACGGCGTCGCCACCCGCACCGGCCCCGGCGGCCAGCTCTCCGACAAATCGACCGTGGTGCTGAGCTCGATCAACTGGGATATCCTGCCCACCCTGCTGAGCACCGCGCAGAACAAACTCGGTGTCGCCAACCCCACCAGCCGCTACATAATCGTCGACCCCGCATGGACTTTCAACGACAACAAGCCGACGCTGCTGGTGTACTTCTCCGACGAGCACAACGGCGGCGGCTACCTCGCCGCCGACGTCGACGGCACCGTCGTCAGCGTCTACAACAGCAAATAGCAGACCGCGCCCATCGCTGCGGACGAATCCTCTGACCGGGCACTGATTTTCGGCCCGGCAACAATGTCAGCCGACCCGATGCCGATCGAGGACCAGCGCATGCAGATCGGCCGGGGTCAGACCGACCAGCGAATCACGGAAGGTCCGGCCGGGCGCGGGGGGAACGGCGATTTCGCAGGGAATGACCAGGACCGTGCACCCGGCGGCTTCGGCCGCCAGCGCACCGGTCGGCGAATCCTCGATGGCCACAGCATGTTCCGGTGCGACACCGAGCAGTTCGGCCGCGCGCAGGTACACATCGGGCGCGGGTTTGCCCTCCGGCACCTCGTCCGCGCAGACCGTGGCGTGGAAGTAGTCGCGGTCGAGGGTGTCCAGGCCGTATTCGGTGAGGGACCGCTTGGTATTGGTCACCAGCGCCATCGGAATCCCGGCCGCCTTCATGGTGGCCAGCGCATCGGCCGCGCCCGGTCGCCACGGCACCGGATCCTGGAACAGCTCGATCACGCGCCGCTCAATCCACTCGCCGGCCTCGGCGATGGCGGCGGGCGTGGGGTCCAGCCCCAATCCGGTGAACATGATGCGCATGGCATTGGGCCCCGAGGCCCCGATGAGCGCATGCCGCATCGCATCGTCCATCTCGTGGCCGAGCTCACCCGCCAGCTCCCGGACGGCAATATCCCAGAGCTTCTCCGAGTCCAGCAGCGTTCCGTCCATATCCCACAACACCGCGTCCAACCGCGTCACCGGAACACCGCTCCTCTTCTCACGTCCACTTTCAAGCGCTCACCACACGTGACGCGGTGCTCAGCGTATCGGGTCGGCCTCAGGTCCCGGACGCCGCGATGACCATTCCGCCGCCGGACGAATCGACCTGGACCCAGCGGCTTTCACTGGTGACCTGACCATTGCGCAGGGTGTAGGTCAGGTTGACCACCGCGCGGTTCGCACCGGTGGTCGTCACCCCGCCGACACTCACCGACGCGATACCGGCCCAGAACTGCGAGTAGGCGTTGAACCCGCCGGTCGAGGCCTGATAGCCGGGCGACAGCTTGGACCAGGCGGCGCTCACATTGCCCGGCAGCATCCCGTAGTAGCCCTGGACGAACGAGGCCACCGACGACGCCGACGGTACGGCGGCCGCTGCGGGCGGAGGCGGCGGAGTGGTCGGCGGCACCGTGGTCGTCGTGGCAGGTGCGGTGGTGGTACTCGGCCGCGCCGGCGTGGTGGTGCCGGGCGCGGCGGTGGTCGTCGGCGCGTGCGTGGCCTGTCCGGCCTGCCCACTGCTCTGACCGGATCCGGCATTGCCGCCGGTATCGCCGCTCTGGCCCGGGGCGACGGCGCCGCCCGAGGCATTACCGGTGGTCGGATTCACCGGCTCCACAGCGGTACTGGTCCCATTGGCGACCGGACTGTTCTCCCCGCTATTGCGGCTGACCGCCACCGTCACCAGCACGGCGATCACCACCGCCGCGACCACACCGAGGGCGATCAGCGCGATCTGGCGCCGATTGCCGTCCTGCCCAGCGAGTTTGGCGGCGAAGGCGCCCGCCGGCGGCACCGGCGTCCCGGGCGCGGTGGCACGCGCCGAGGGCTTGTCCTTGGCCATATCGATGTGCACGGTCTCATCGGTGGCATTGGCCGTCGACGCCTTCGCGCCGGAGGTGGAGATCACGGTGGTCGCCGCGGAATCGCCCGCCACCAGGGTATTCGTGGCCGCGGGCAGCACCTTGGTCTGCGGAATCAGCGCGGTCGCCCGCCCGTCCGCCACCGCCTGCAGTCGATCGGTCGCCTGCTCCATGGTCGGCCGGTCCACCGCATCGGCGGCCAGCAGATCCATGAGCACCGGTCCGAGCGCACCGGCATGGCGCGGTTCGGGCACCTGCGCCCGCACCACGGAATGCAGCAGGGCGAGCGGATTGTCGCCCTCACCGAACGGCGGCATACCCTCCACCGCCGCGTACAGCGTTGAGCCCAAGGCGAATACGTCCGAGGGCGGTTCCGGATTCTCACCGCGCGCCACCTCGGGCGCGAGATACGCGGGCGTGCCCGCGAGGAATCCGGTGGAGGTCACCGTGACATCGCCGACGGCACGCGAGATGCCGAAGTCGGTGATCTTCACCGTGCCGTCCTCGGCCACAAGGATATTGGCGGGCTTCACATCCCGGTGCACGATTCCGGCCTTGTGCGCGGCGGCCATGGCCGCCGCCACCTTGGCGCCGATGCGCGCGACCTCGGTGGGCGCGAGCGTTCCCTTCTCGCGCATGAGCGCCGCGAGACTGACCGCGTCCACGTACTCCATGACCAGCCACGGCTGGCCGTCCTCCTCCGCCACATCGAACACGGTGACGGCATTGGGATGGTGCAGCCGCGCCGCGATGCGCCCCTCCCGCATTGCGCGCATCTTGGCCTCGATCGCTTGGGACCGAGTCAATCCCGGTCCCAGCAGCAACTGCTTGACGGCCACCGTCCGCCGCAGCCGGACATCGGTCGCGCGCCACACGACCCCCATCGCACCGGTGCCGATCGGATCCGTTAGTCGGTACCGCCCCGCAATCAACCGGTCTGAAGTCATGTGGTTGTGCCCCTCCTGCTGGCTTTCGCGCCGAGCCACCCTGCAACGCTGCGCGACAAGCCCGAACCTCTACAAAATCTTAGGCGTTGAAGTACTTCGCCTCCGGGTGCAGAAGTACGAACGCGTCCGTCGACTGCTCCGGATGAAGCTGCAATTCCTCCGACAGCATCACTCCGATCCGGCCCGCGTCCAGCATGTCCACAAGTTTCGCGCGATCCTCCAGGTCGGGGCAGGCACCGTAGCCGAAGGAGTACCGTGCGCCACGGTATCCGAGTTTGAAGTATTCCTGCACATCGGAAGGATCCTGTTCGGCGACGGAATGTCCTTCCACCACAAGCTCTTCCCGGATGCGGCGGTGCCAGAACTCCGCGAGCGCCTCGGTGAGCTGCACACCGATGCCGTGCACCTCGAGATAGTCGCGGTAATTGTTCTGTGCGAACAGCTCATTGGCGAAATCGGCGATGGGCTGCCCCATGGTGACCAGCTGGAACGGCAGCACATCCACCTGACCGCGCGCTGCCGCGAGTTCGCGGGAGCGAATGAAGTCGGCGATGTTCAGGAACCGGTCGCGCTGCTGCCGCGGGAAAGTGAACCGATACCGTTCCGCTGCATCGGGTTTCGGCTCGGTGAGAACAATCACATCATCGCCCTCGGACACGGCCGGGAAGTAGCCGTAGACCACCGCGGCATGCTGGAGCACACCGTCGGCAATGAGCCGGTCCAGCCAGTAGCGCAGGCGCGGACGGCCTTCGGTCTCCACCAGATCCTCGTACGACGGCCCGTCGCCGGCCCGCTGACCCTTCAGACCCCACTGACCGAGGAACAGCGCCCGCTCGTCGAGCAGACCGGAGTACTCGCTCACCGACAGGCCCTTGATGACGCGGGTGCCCCAGAACGGCGGTGTCGGCACCGGCAGATCCGCAGCCACATCCGAGCGCTCGGGCACCACGATCGGCGTCTCTTTGGCCTTGCGCTCCTCGGCGATGCGCTTGGAACGCTCGTGCCGGGCCTTGCGCTCGGCGGCCTTCTCGCGTTCGGCGATCGCCTGCGGGCTGTTCGGATCGATGGCGCCGCCACGCTTGCGGGTCATGATCTCGTCCATGAGATTGAGGCCCTCGAAGGCGTCGCGCGCATAGTGCACATCGCCCTCGTAGACCTCGGTGAGATCGTTCTCCACATAGGAGCGCGTCAGCGCCGCGCCTCCCAGCAGCACCGGGAACTGCTGCGCCACACCCTTGGCATTGAGCTCGGCGAGATTCTCCTTCATGACGACGGTGGATTTCACCAGCAGGCCGGACATGCCGATGACATCGGCCTTCTTGTCCACCGCGGCATCCAGAATCGCCGAAATCGGCTGCTTGATACCGATATTCACGACTTCGTAGCCATTGTTGGACAGGATGATGTCCACCAGGTTCTTGCCGATATCGTGCACATCGCCCTTGACGGTGGCCAGCACGATGCGCCCCTTGCCGGCGTCGTCGGTGGACTCCATATGCGGTTCCAGATGCGCCACAGCGATTTTCATGACCTCGGCGGACTGCAGCACGAACGGCAGCTGCATCTGCCCGGAACCGAACAGCTCACCGACGGTCTTCATGCCCGAGAGCAGGGTGTCGTTGATGATCTGCAGCGGCGGGACCTCCTGCATGGCCTCGTCGAGGTCGGCCTCCAGACCATTGCGCTCACCGTCCACAATCCGGCGCGCGAGGCGTTCGAACAGTGGCAGCAACGCCATTTCCTCGGCGCGCGAGGCCTTGGACGAGGCCGCCGAGACGCCCTCGAACATGGCCATCAGTTCCTGCAGCGGGTCGTAATCCTCGCGGCGGCGGTCGTAGACCAGGTCCAGGGCGATCTCGCGCTGGTTCTCCGGAATACGGGCCATGGGCAGGATCTTCGACGCGTGCACGATCGCCGAATCCAGTCCGGCCTGCACACATTCGTGCATGAACACCGAATTGAGCACCTGCCGCGCGGCCGGATTCAGGCCGAAGGAGATATTCGAAAGACCCAGTGTGGTCTGCACATTCGGATGCCGCTGCTTGAGCAGGCGAATGGCCTCGATGGTCTCGAGGCCGTCCTTGCGGGACTCCTCCTGGCCGGTGCCCAGGGTGAAGGTCAGCGTATCGACAATGATGTCGGACTCGGCCAGGCCCCAGTTCTCGGTGATATCGGCGATGAGGCGCTCGGCGATGGCGACCTTGGTCTCGGCGGTGCGCGCCTGACCGGTCTCGTCGATGGTCAAAGCCACTACGGCCGCACCGTGTTCGGCGACCAGCGCCATGGTCTGCTGGAACCGCGACTCCGGCCCGGCGCCGTCCTCGTAGTTGACCGAGTTCACCGCGCAGCGGCCGCCGAGCTGCTCGAGCCCGGCCCGCAGCACCGGAAGTTCGGTGGAGTCCAACATGATCGGCAGCGTCGAGGCGGTGGACAGGCGAGCGGCGAGCTCGTTCATATCCTTCGCGCCGTCGCGGCCCACGTAGTCGACGCACAGGTCCAGCATGTGTGCGCCGTCGCGGATCTGGTCCTTGGCGATATCGAGGCACTTCTGCCAGTCCTCGGCCAGCATGGCATCGCGGAAGGCCTTGGAGCCGTTGGCATTCGTGCGCTCGCCGATCATCATGACCGAGGCGTCCTGCTCGAACGGCACGGCGCTGTAGATGGAGGACACGGCCGGCTCGTGCGAGGGCGTGCGCACCCCGGGGGTGACCTCGCGCACCGCGGCGCGCACCTGGCGAATGTGCTCGGGAGTGGTCCCGCAGCAGCCGCCGACCAGCGCCAGCCCGAACTCGGAGACGAAGCCGCTCAAGGCGATTGCGAGCTCCTCGGGCGAGAGCGGGTACTCCGCGCCCTTGGCGCCCAGCACCGGCAGACCGGCATTCGGCATCACCGAGACCGGCAGCTGCGCATGCTTGGACAGATGGCGCAGATGCTCGCTCATCTCGTCCGGGCCGGTGGCGCAGTTCAATCCGATCATGTCGATGCCGAGGTTCTCGAGCGCGGTGAGCGCCGCGCCGATCTCCGAACCGACCAGCATGGTGCCGGTGGTCTCCATGGTCACGTGCGTGATGATCGGAATCTTGCGGCCCGCACGCGCCATGGCGTGGTGGCTGCCGACGATCGCGGACTTCACCTGCAGCAGGTCCTGGCAGGTTTCGATGAGGATGGCGTCGGCGCCGCCGTCGAGCATGCCCAGGGCCGCCTCGGTATAGGCGTCGCGCAGTGTGGCGTACGGCGCATGACCGAGGGTCGGCAGCTTGGTGCCCGGACCCATGGAACCGAGCACGTACCGGGGAGTTCCGTCCTCGGTCGGTCCCATCTCGTCGGCGACCTCACGGGCGAGGCGGGTGCCGCGCTCGGACAGATCACGAATGCGATCGGAGATGTCGTAGTCGGCGAGGTTGGGCAGGTTGCACCCGAAGGTATTGGTCTCGACCGCGTCCGCGCCGGCCTCGTAATAGGCGCGGTGAATGCTTTTCAGCACGTCAGGGCGGGTTTCATTGAGAATCTCGTTACAACCCTCGAGGCCGCGGAAATCGTCCAGGGTCAGATCCGCGGCCTGCAACATGGTGCCCATCGCACCGTCGCCTATGACGACACGCCGACTGAGCGTGTCGAGTAGGGTGGTGTCGAACTCGGCGCGGGGGGACACAGACATGTACTCAAGAGTAGTGGGAGGCACGGACAATCCGAGCCTCGGTGTGGTGTGCCGCTCTCCGCAGGTCCCCGGGTCGAGCCGCCAACCTGCGCGGTTGCGCGTCGTTGGCGCGTCTGACGAGCTCACCCCCTAAGCTGACCGGGTGAACGCCAGTGAACCCCCGGTGCCACCCGATTCGGACCTGCCCACGCTGCGGGATCCGATCCTCGTGGCCGCCTTCGAAGGCTGGAACGACGCGGCCGACGCGGCAAGTGGGGCAGTCGAGCACCTGGAGCTGATCTGGGACGCGCAGCCGCTCGCGGAGCTGGACTCCGAGGATTACTACGATTACCAGGTGAACCGGCCGACGGTACGCCAGGTCGACGGCGTGACCCGCGAAATTCACTGGCCGTCCACCATGCTCTCGGTGTGCTCGCCCCCCGGCAGCGAACGCGATGTGGTGCTGCTGCGCGGCGTCGAACCCAATATGCGGTGGCGCAGTTTCTGCAATGACCTGCTCGAATTCGTGGAGCAGCTGGATGTGACGACGGTGGTGATCCTCGGCGCGCTGCTGGCCGATACCCCGCACACCCGGCCCGTTCCCGTCACCGGCACCGCCTATAACAAGGAAGCCGCCGAGCGCTTCAACCTCGAGCAGACCCGCTACGAGGGACCGACCGGTATCACCGGAGTACTACAGGATGCCTGCGTGCGCGCGGGTGTGCCGGCCATCTCCTTCTGGGCCGCGGTGCCGCACTACGTTTCTCAGCCGCCGAATCCCAAGGCGGTCATCGCCCTGCTGCACCGGGTCGAGGATGTCCTCGATGTCGAAGTGCCGCTGGGTGGTCTGCCCGAGCAGGCCGAGGAGTGGGAGGGCACGGTCAATGAAATGACCACCGGCGATGAGGAAATCGCCGAATACGTGCGCTCACTGGAGGAGCGCGGCGACGCCGAGGTGGACCTCAACGAGGCCATGGCCAAGATCGACGGCGATGCCATCGCGGCCGAATTCGAGAAATATCTCCGCCGGCGCGGGCGCGGCGGCTTCGGTCTCTGAGCTGAAAATGCAGCGGCGCTGGCCGTTTGGAGCACGGCCAGCCACGCGGCTCATGAGCTTCGCTGAATGCTTTCGGTAACGCCGATCGGCGTGAGGTTCCAGGCCTGCGCCCTCAGTGCTCCACGGCCCACACCTGCGCTGCTGCCTCATGAGCCAGTTTCGCGATGAGGATATCTCGCGGAATCGTCTGGCCGGCAAGGTGATCGAGTGACGGCACCACCACATGGTGAGCATCGGCACGCTTGAGTTCGGCGGTCAGCTCCGCGAATGCGGTGCCGTCGCCGGGGGTCGATTCATGGAACGTCGCGGCGAAACAGAATCCTGCCGATTGGGCCAGGCTGGTCATTGCGTCCTCCAGCTCTTCACTGCACCCATCAGCCAGATCGTCACGCACGTACCCATAGATCAACGCTTCCACCCGAACCTCCGTTGGATTGGGGATCGCTGTCCTGTCGTGTGCCCTTTTCAAGCATGGCGTTCTCTCGGATGCAATTGCAGATGTCAACCCACTGACATCGACGTGCCCTATCCGGGTCCACGAGAGGGTAACTGGTGAGATACTACAGAGCGTGTCCGCTGTCGATGATCGACCTGTCTGGGCTGTCCGAATGCGCGCCGAACGTGATGCTCGGGGGTGGTCACAAGCCGACGCCGTGCGCGCCATGCGGGGTAAGTCGAGCCACAATCTGCCAACGGACAGCACACTTTTGCGCAACTGGCGGCGCTGGGAATCGGGGGAATCCCGGCCCGATGATTTCTACGCACCCATCATCGCGGCCTCCTTCGATACGGTGACCGCCGCTTTCTTCCCCAAGGCCCGGCCGAATCGGGATGACGAGCTACTTTCCGCCACCGGGATGGACACGCTCGAATTCATTGGGCGGCTACGGATGTCCGATGTGTCCTCCGCGACCCTGGATGCGATCCACATCACCGCAGACCGGCTGTGTTCGGAGTATCCGTGCGCCGATCCGCACGAGCTACATTCCGAGGGCACCGCATGGTTGCGGCGCATTACCTCCCTACTGGACGGTCGGCTTACTCTCGCGCAGCATCGCGAAGTTCTGGTGCTGGCCGGCTGGGTCGCCCTACTGGTCGGTTGTGTTGATTACGATCTGGGCTGGCGCACCGCCGCGGAAGCCACTCGCAGAGCGGCACTCTCACTGGGCCAGGAGGCCGAGCACGCCGAAATCATCGGCTGGGGCGCCGAAATGGCCGCCTGGTTCGCCTCGACGCAGGCCAACTATCGCGGCGCCATCGAAACCGCCGAGGCCGCACACGCCAGCACCGAACACCTCGGCGTGGGTGTGCAGCTGGCCGCCCAGCGGGCCAAGGCCTGGGCGCGGCTGGGTGATCGGCGCGAGATGGAAGCGGCACTCGCCCAGGGGCGTTCGATTCTCGACCGGCTCGACCATCCGGCCAATCTGGACAATCACTTCGTGGTCGATCCGCAGAAGTTCGATTTCTATGCCATGGACTGCTGCCGCGTCGCCGGTGATGACCGCCTCGCCGAAAGCTATGCCCGCCAGGTAATTCTGACCTCCACCCGCCCCGACGGCACCATACGCAAACCCATGCGGGTCGCCGAGGCGCATCTCACCCTCGCGGTCGTCGCGGTGCACGACCGCAATCTGGAGCTCGCGCTGGACGAAGGTATGCGGGCGTTCACCGGTAAGCGCCGCTCACTGCCCTCGCTCATGTGGATCGCCGGGGAGACCGCGCGCGAAATGATCCAGCACTTCCCGAGCGACCCGCGCACCCGGACCTATCTGGATCAGCTGCGCGCGCTCGCTGCGGGCTGAATCCGCCACCGTCCGCACTCGAGGCAACCCGGGTCCATTCCGGTTACGCTCCAGCCCATGGACTTCAGTCTGTGGACCTGCGCTACCCGCGGGCACGAGACCTATGCCCCCGACGAGCCCGAGTTCGCCGCGCGCCTGCACGTCGCCACCCCGGCCGGTGAATCCTGGCGCTGCCTGCGCTGTGGTGACTTCGTCCCCGGCGAACCCCGCCGCCACGGCCCCGCCGACAATGCCCCGGAGGTACCGCGGGGACGGCTGCTGCGCGACCGCGTCATCATGCGCCTGCTCGCCCTCGAGCGCATCTTCCGCGCCCTGGTGCTGCTGCTGGTCGGTGCGGGTGTGCTCAAACTGCGCGGTTCCCAGGAACACTGGCGTACGAAGTGGGGCGAGGAACTGCCCCTGATTCGGCAGCTGGCCGACCAGATCGGCTGGGACCCCGACCATTCCAAGATCGTGCACTGGGTCGACAAGGCCTTCACCCTCTCCCCCGCCACGCTGATCTGGGTGGCCGTGGCGCTGTTCGCCTACGCCGCGATACAGCTCACCGAGGCGGTCGGCCTCTGGCTGGTCAAGCGCTGGGGCGAATACTTCGCCGTCATCGCCACCAGCATCTTCCTGCCGCTGGAGATCTACGAACTCACCGAGAAGATCACCTTCCTGCGCGCCTCCGCCCTGCTGATCAACCTGGCGGCGGTCATCTGGCTGCTCTGGAGCAAGAGCCTCTTCGGCCTCAATGGCGGTTCCCGCGCGTACTACGCCGAGCATCACACGGAAAGCCTTCTCACCGTGGAACGTTCGGCCGTCGCCGCCAAGGCGGAGTCCGCGGCCGCGAGCTGAGGCAGATCCACGGTTACGGACACGCCGCCTTTTCGGAGCTCGACGCCGCGGCCTCGACTTGTTTCGCCAGGTCTCGGCCTAGCAGGATGGCGGGCGGTCGAAGGTGCGGAGGAATGATGGCGGACTGGGAATCCGATCGGGATCGGGTGGCGACGGTGGCCGAACTGGTCGCGCCCGAGGTGCCGGGAATTGCCGCGGCGGTCCGTGCGGCGGCCGATCGCGATCACGCGGATCGGGACGAGGATCACGACTGCAAGTGGCATCAGGCCCAGGCGCAGGCCGAATTGGTCGGCGGGGTCGGGGATGCGGGCTTGCTGGGGTGGTTCTACTACCAGGACGATTACGGGGATGTGCGCGAGGTCCTGCGGGCGGTGCCGACGTTTCCGCAGGATCTCTCCTGGGACTGGTACGAACCGTTCCTGGCCGAGCGGGCGCCGTACGAGCACGACACCTTCGGCGCCATAGAACGGTTCTTGGAGCTGATCGGCGAGCGGTGTTTCGCGATCGGGACGACCGTGGCCGCGCTCGAGAACGTCACCGACAACTACGCACTGGTCTTCGTGCCCGCCGACCGCGCCGAAGCCCTGACCGCCGTCGGATCGGACGTGGTCCGGGTGGTCCGCCTCGGCTGCTGGACCGGGCTGCACGCGGACCTGCCGGACTGAGCGCGCGGCAGGCAGGCGCGCCGACACCCGCCGCAATGCCATCCCACTCGGTGGGCAGTACTAATCTTTCCCGGTGACCGAGTCCGCTGACCGATTGCTGACCGACCCCGGAGGGGCCGGGGTCGAGGAGTTTCCGCATGCCGATCGGCTGCGGTTGTTCTCCTTCGCCACGGCCGAGAAGCGGGGCGACTACCTGTGGGTATTGCGCGCTTTCGATATGGCGCGCGGGGCCTATGTGGTGCTGCTGCACGCCTCCGACGTTGTCGAGACGCTCGGTCGTTGCCCGGGTGGTCCGGCGCTGACGCCCACCGAGGTGGGGCCGTTGCTCGAGCAGCTGCACCAGTGGGGGGTGCTGGAGCGCAGTTACGACGGGACCAGGGCCGCGACATTGGCCGAGTACCGCAATCGGCACTTCGTATATCAGTTCTCGCAGGCCGGTTTTCAGGCATATCGGGCAGTGTCAGAGGTGCTGGAGGCGCGGTTGGACGAGGCGTCGCTGTCGCGACTGGTACTGCCGGAGCTGCTCTCGGATCTGCACACCCTCGCCGAGGCGAACAGCAGCGGGGACGCGCCCCGGGTGTACCGGGTGCTCAATCGCCTGGACCGGGCGCTGTCGGATCTGGCGGATCGCGCGGCGCACTTCTATCTGACGCTCGGCGATCTGGTGCGCACCACCGAGGCCACGCCCGAGGCCTTCCTGGCGCACAAGGACGCACTGCTCGCGCATATGCGGGAGTTCTCCATGGACCTGGCGCGGTTCGCACCGCGCCTGGCCGCCGCGATTCGCGAGGTCGAGGAGACCGGGGTCGACGATCTCATCGAGCGCGCGGCCCGGTGTGATGAGCGGGTACTGCTCAATACCGCTGAGCGCCAATCCGATTGGCGGGCGCGCTGGCAGGGGCTGCGGTCCTGGTTCGTGGGCGACGGCAGTGAGGGCGGCCTCACCGAATGCGAGCGGCTGCGCGAGGCCACCATGAGCGCCATCGCCGCGGTGCTCTCGCTGCTGCGCCGGGTGACCGAGACGCGCAAGGGCGGAGTCAGCCGGGAGTCGGCGCTGCGGCATCTGGCCGGCTGGTTCACGGCCGCGCCCACCGGCGATGCCGCGCACGCGCTCTACGATGCCGTATTCGGCCTGGGACGACCACGCCATCTCGCCATGCATCATCCCGATGCCGATATCATTCCGGCCATCCGATCCTGGTGGGACGCACCACCCCTGGAGATCGCCCGCACCCTCGCCGAGACCGGACGACCGCCCACACCGGGCGCCCCCGCGCGGCTGCAGCGCAATGACGCCGGCATCCGCCGCCTGCGCGACGCCCAGCTCGACTCACAGCGGGCCCGCGCCGCCGCCGCACGCTCACTGGCCAGCGCCGATGTGCACGAGCGCGAACTCGACGAACGTGAGACCGAGGTCCTGCTGCGCCTGATCGACGCCGCCTCCACCGCCTGGGTGCCGGTGAGCGGACGCGTCTCGGGCACAACAGGTTCCGACAGCGGCGTCACCCTCACCGTGACCGAATGCGAGGGCTCCACCGCCGTCCGCACCGCCCGCGGCCTCCTGCACCTCAACAACCGCCGCCTCCAGGTCCGCGAGACTGTCTCCACCCGCACCAGCAAGTCGCCGGGGCGGGCGGCCACCCGCGCATCAGGCACCGGCGGCGGACACGATCCCGCAGGCCACCGCGACCTCGAGTCCTCCTCGCGCAGTGCCGAATCCACCTCCGCCCGCAGCGGCGCAACACTGCCCGAGGCCGACGACGGACACGAGCCCGTGAGCGGGCCCACCACCCGTCACTCCGAGTCCTCCTCCCGCAGTGCCGGATACACCTCCTTGACCAGCGGCGCGACCGTGCCCGTGGACGATGCCGACGACGGGGCGGTGGAGGACTGATGCATGCGCGCACTATCGACTCGCTGGCGCTGGACAGTTATCAGCGCGCTGCCCGGGTGGTGCTGGCCAATCACCTCATCACGCGCAATTATCCGGATCGTATTGCGCTGCCGCTGATTCGGCGGTGGGCGACGGAGTTGCGGGAGGATCTGGCCGAGCTGTTCGGGTATCGGCTCGAGGTCACCGAGACGACGGCGCGGCTGTTCCCGGTGCTGGATCAGCTCGATCCGGGGCGGCCGGCGCGGACGACCGCGGATCGGCTCTTCGATCGCCGCCGCTATGCGTATCTAGCGCTGGCGCTGGCCGCGCTGGGACGGGCGGGCGATCAGATCACGCTGTCGGAGTTGGCCGCTCAGGTCGGGTCGTACACCGAGCGGGTGGACGGGCTGGATCTGGCGTCGGATCGCGCGGCGGACCGGGATGCGTTCGTGGACGCGGTGGGCTGGCTGGCGGCACGCGGCGCGGTCACCCTCGCCGATGGTGATGCGGGCGGCTGGGCGAGCGATCCCGAAGCGGGCGAAGCGCTGTACGATATCGACCGCTCGGTGGTGTTCGCCCTGTTCCGGCCGCCGCGCGCGCTGCAGCATCTGCAGAGTGTCGGCGGGCTGCTCGGCGAGGAGGCCGGGGGCGGTGATGCCCGTTCTCCCGCAATGGCGCTGGCCTCGCGATCGGTGCGGCGCGCACTGGTCGAACAGCCGGTCGTCTATCTCGACGATCTGTCCGAACCGCATCGCTCCCTGCTCGGCCAGGAGAAGCTGGTGCACGAGGTCGAACTGGTGACCGGACTGCGCGCCGAGCGCCGCGCCGAAGGTGTTGCGCTCATCGACAGTTCGGGGCGGCTCTCGGATGTGCGTTTCCCGGGCACCGGCACGCTCGCCCAGGTGGCCCTGCTGCTGGCGGGTGAAATCGCCGACCTGGTACTGGATCTCGACGCCCCGGTCGCTCGCATCCCCCGGCCCGAGGTGCCGATCGCCGATCTGGTGGAGCAGCTCGACAGCGCCATCCCCAGCGCCACCGTCTTCGCGCCGCTCGCCGATCCGTTCGACATCTTTGCGACCGAAGAGGATTCGGAGCAGCAGGAACAGGAGCCGGAAATCCCGGAGTACCCGTTCATCGGCTCGGACTGGATCCGCGACACGGTGCAGATGCTCGCCAAGCGCTACGGCGCGACCTTCGCGGCGCAGTGGCAGGCCGATGTCCCCGGGCTCACCACCGAGGTCATCTCGCTGCTGGAACGCCTGCGGCTGGTGGAATCGGTCAACTCTCCCGACCTGGGTGCGGGCCTGATCATTCTGCCCGCGCTGGCCCGCTACCGCGGCGCCATCGTGACCATCCGCACCCGCTCGGAGTCCGAATTGTTCATCTCGCCGGGCGATGTCGGGGAACCCGACCCCGCACCGGCACTTGTCTCGTCAGAGAAGGGATCCGGGAACTGATGGCCGACCTCATTCACGGTGGAGTCCGCTTCGTCCCCACCCGCGCGGGCATTATCAACCTGTGGGACTACCGCGATCAGGAGTTCTGCTTCGCGGACGGGCGCATCGTACTGCGCGGGCCCAACGGGTCCGGTAAGACCAAGGCGCTGGAGGTGCTGTTCCCGTTCGTGCTGGACGGGCGCATCGAACCGCGGCGGCTCAATCCGTTCGCGGGTGAAGAGCGCACCATGAAGTCGAATCTGCTGTACCGCAAGCAGGAATCGGCGTACTCGTACGTGTGGATGGAGTTCGCGCGCGGCACCTGGGCCGAACCGGAGACGGTGACCGTCGGCATCGGTATGCGCGCCACCCGCTCCTCCGACAAGGTGACACGCTGGTACTTCGTCGCGGACGGCCGTGTCGGCGTGGACTTCTCACTGCTCGGCCCGGACGATCGCCCGCTCACCCGTAAGCAGCTGGCCGAGCAGATCGGCGGCGACGCCATCATGGATCGGCCCGTCGAATACCGGGCCGCGATCGACGCCCGCATGTTCGGGCTGGGGCAGCAGCGCTACGACCAGCTCATCAATCTGATTCTCACACTGCGCCGCCCGCAGCTGGCCAAGAATCTGGACCCGCGCGGACTGTCGCAGGCGCTCACCGATGGTCTGCGGCCCCTGGACGAGCAGCTGATCCTGGACGCCGCCCGCTCCTTCAGCGATATGGAGGAGGTCGGGCGCACCCTGGAGGGCCTGGTCCAGGCCGACAGCGCCACCCGCGCCTT
Source organism: Nocardia sp. NBC_01327 (assembly GCF_035958815.1). Taxonomy (NCBI): domain Bacteria; kingdom Bacillati; phylum Actinomycetota; class Actinomycetes; order Mycobacteriales; family Nocardiaceae; genus Nocardia; species Nocardia sp. NBC_01327. The sequence goes on from NZ_CP108383.1 coordinate 5,827,341, forward strand.
TGTCGGCGTGTACCGCAAATACCTTGCCGTGCAAGCGAAGACCGATATCGACCAGGTCCGCGTGCGACTGGACGCGGTCACCCACGCCGGCACCGCACTGCATGCCGCCGCCGCACTGCGCCAGCGCCGCGACGCCGACCGCGCCGCCGTCGAAACCCGCGCCGAGGATGCCGACCGCGCCTACGAGCAGGCGCTGTCCGATCGCGAAACCCTGCAGCGCTCGAGCGCCTACGAGGGCAAGCAGCAGCTCGACGATCTCGCCGATGCCGTCCGCCGGCTGGAGACCTCCTCCGCGGTGCACCGGGACAAGGCGCTCAAGGCCCGCCAGACCGTTGATCAGCGCGCCCAGGAGTCCGAACGCGCCCAGGCCGCCGTGCAGCACGCCACCTCCGCCCTGTCGCGCGGTGAGGACGAATTGCGCTCCGCCGCAGAGGAAGCGGGCATCGGCTGGACCGCCCTGCCCGAACAGGCCCGCACCGAACACCTGACCACCACCGTCCGCAGTCACGCCGAGGAGCGCGATGCCGACGTCCGCGCCGTGCGCCGCGCCCTCACCATGGTCGACGCGGCCACTACCGAACGCACCCGCGCCGAACGGGCCGCCCAGCGCGCCACCGAATTGCGTGAGGCCGCCGGAGCCGAACTCGCCCAGGCCGAAGCCTCCGTCGTGCTGGCCCGCTCCGATACCGCCATCTCCCTGCGTGATTGGTGGGACACCCACCGCGAGGTCTACTCCCCCATCCGCGAGGGCCTCTTCGAAGCCCTCAACGACGCCCTCGCCCACGCGGGCACCGAACACCTCGCACCACAGCGCACCAGCGCCGCAGCCGGAATGCTCAACGCCACAGGGGCTTCCGCAGGAGGTAAGGGCCGCAATCGCAAGGGTGCGGCAGACAGCCAGGGGCCGAACGCGACAGGCTCCGCTGGCAGCGCGGCGGGCCCGCAGGGCGTATCGAGCACCGACGGCAGCGATTCCGCGGCGGGTAAGGCCGTCGTTACCGGCGAAGCCGCTGGGGCTCCCACCGATTCGTCCTCCGACGAAGCCGCAGTTCTCGCCACGCCCGCCGAGGTGCTCGCCGACCGCACCGAGCCGCTGACCGAGGAGATTCGCACCCGCCGCCAGGAGGCCCGGGCGCTCGCCGCGCAGGCCAAAGCCCGCGCCGCCGAACTCCGTGCCGAACGTGAGCAGGTCGCCGCCGAACACGATGATGCGCCAACGGCATTCCCGGCCCGCACCGACCCGCGCACAGCCGACCGCCCCGGCGCACCCCTGTGGCGCCTGGTCCGCTTCGCCGACACGATCACCCCCGAGGCCGCCGCAGGCATCGAAGCAGCCCTGCAGGCCGCCAATCTCCTCGACGCCTGGGTCTGCGCCGACACCGAACTGCCGGAACACACTTCCGACCAGTTCCTGCATCCCCTGCCGAAGGCCCAGCGCCCCTCCGGCCGCACCCTCGCCGATGTCCTGGTGGTGGAGGATGATTCGGCCGCCCTGACCGTCCCGCGCCAGACCGTCGCCGACGTTCTCGCCAGTATCGCCCTGCACGAGTCCGATTCGTCCGGCCGTGCAGGCGGGTCCGATTCGTCCGGCCATGCAGTTGGGCCCGAATCATCCGGCCGTGCAGTTGGGTCCGAATCATCCGGCCGTGCAGTTGGGTCCGAATCATCCGGGCATGCAGTTGGGTCCGAATCATCCGGGCATGCAGTTGGGTCCGAATCATCCGGGCATGCAGGTGGGTCCGAATCATCCGGGCATGCAGGTGGGTCCGAATTGGCAGGGCGTACGGGCGGGAAGAGCGCGGCGGCACAGAAGGCCTCCGCGCACCCGCCTGTCGGCGGCGCGGACAGCTCTGCGGCCGAGCGGAGTTCGGCGTCCGGCGCGCGGGCCTCCGAGTTCGCACCGGTGGCGGCACTCGCCGCCGGCGCAGCGGATGGTGCGCACGTCGCCATCGCCACCGATGGACGGTACCGCCAGGGTGTTCAGGTCGGCCGCCACGTCAAGGCGGACGCGGAGTTCATCGGCACCACCGCGCGGGCCCGCCGCCGGGAGCTGCGGCTCGCGGAGTTGGCCGCGGCCATCGAGGCGGCGGAGGAGTCGGTCCGCGATGCCCAGGATGCCGAGCAAGCCGCCACGGCGGAGCTGGCGCGGGTTTCGGCTGCGGCCAAGGCACTTCCGCGCACCACCGCCGTCACCGCCGCGCTGCGCGCCGTTTCCGAAGCCGCGGGCATGCTGCGGTCGCGGTCGGAGGCGGCGGCGCAGGCCGAGCGGGATCTCGATCAGGCGGTCAGCGAGTACTCCGGCGCCGATAAGAAGGTGCGCGCCATCGCGGCCGACCACCGGGCGCCGCGGGATCCGGCCGAGCTGGACGCACTGGCGGCGGCCGTGCGGCACTTCGAGAATGCGGGCACGGCGCTGCTGCGCCTGCGCGGGGACCATCAGCGCGAGCACGAGCGGTCACGGGAATCGGGCGATCGGCTCGATGAGGCGAACGATCTCGCGGAGGCGTTCGCCGAGGAGGCCGAGGCGGCGCGCAGCGGTTACGAGGAGCAGCAGCGGAAGCTGGAGACGCTGCGGGAGGCGCTCGGTGCGGGCGCGGCCGATATCGACCGTGAACTCGAGCGGGCCCGCGAACGGATCGATGCCGCACGCGCGGAACAGAAATCGGCCCGCAAGGCCGCGCACGAGGCCATCGAGGCGGTCGGCACCGCGGAGGGCGCCCATCGCGCGGCGCACGACACGCTCGGCACGGCGCTCACCGAATTGCTGGCCGATGTGCGGCATCTGGCCCCGTACGCACGACCGGATCTGCTGAGCCTGCTCGGCGCACCGGTCGAGAGTCGCTGGCCCAGTAGCGATGCCGCCTGGTCCACCCCCGAGCAGCTGCTGTACCGCATCGAGAACGGCGATCCCGAACAGGAACCGGCCGTGCTGCCCGAGGATATCGCGGCCCTGTTCGAGAACCTCGCCGCGGCAACGGCTTCGGTACGGGCCGGGGAGGCCACCCGCAAGTCCACCCGCAGCGCGGTCACCACCGCCCTGCAGGAGTTCGATGCGGCCCTGACCGCGGCCCGCCAGGATTACCGCCTGCACTGGGACGCCGCCGACGGTCTCACCGTGGTGCAGGTGCACGATGACCACGGGCTGTCCGCACTGGCCGATTTCGCCGAGCGGATCGGCGGGGCGCGCCGGGATCAGGAGCTGCTGCTCACCGATTCCGAACGCCGCATCCTGGAGGACGCACTGCTCACCGGCCTGGCCCAGCAGATCCACGAACGCACCAGCGATGCACGCGATCTCATCAATCGCATGGGCATGGAGATGAAGCAGCGGCGCATGTCCTCGGGCAATACCATCGGCGTGCACTGGGTGCTGGCCGATACGCTCTCGGAGCCGGCGCGCGCGGTGTGCAAGCTGCTGGACCGCGATTCCTCCGAGCTGGTCCCGGACGATCTGGCCACCATCCGTTCGCATTTCGCGGCCGAGATTCGCGCGGCCCGCGCCGCGCATCCGGAGCGGTCGTTCCCGGAGATCCTGGCGGCCACATTGGATTACCGCACCTGGCGGGTGTTCTCGTTCACCATCATCACCGCCGACGGCACCGAGGACCGGCTCACCGTGGCCCGGCACAGCGCGCTGTCGGGCGGTGAGCAGTCGGTCTCCCTGCACCTGCCGCTGTTCGCCGCCGCACACGTCATGCTCGATTCGGCCGATCCGCAGGCCCCGCGCCTGCTCGCGCTGGACGAGGCGTTCGCGGGTGTGGACGACAACGGCCGCAGCGAACTGCTCGGCCTGTCGGTGCAATTCGATCTGGATCTGTTCATGACCGGTTACGACCTCTGGATCACCTATCCGCACGTTCCCGGCTGCGCGCACTACGATCTGGCGCATTCGGCGGCCGAGAACACGGTCAGCGCAACGCTGCTGGTGTGGGACAGTGATGATCTGCTGGCCGAGCACGACGGTTCCGATCTCACCGCCGCACTCGGCTCGCCCAACCGCCGCCGCCTCCCCCATCGTGTCGAAGGCGCCATCGCGCTGCTCTGATCACCGCCGCAGATCCAGCGCCGATCGCATCCCGAAATGTCGCGATACCGCCGTCCGGACAGGTCCGCCGTCCGGGCGGCGGGGTCTTCTGTGTCCCAACAACTCCCGACAAATCGGCCAGGTATCGGCTTCGTCCGCGTTGCCCTGTTCGTCCCCCGCGTCACGATCGAAACCCGTCCAGTGGCCTGGACGCCGTGACCGCGAGCATCCCTGACACCCGGTCCGGAACGACCCTGGTAAACACCCCGGGCGCCAGCGGATTACGCGTGTCGCGGCGCGGCACGCCGTAAGGATTGGCCTATCGGCAAATCAACAGTTTCGCCAATGGCGGTGTATCGACTACAAATGTTTTCCGTGCCGATCCTTATCGAGTTCACCTGCCAGCGATCGAAACTCCCGGGACGGGGGACCCGATGACGATCGATCATCCGCTGGAGGACGACGTCTCCGTCCTCGCTCGGCGGGTCGAGAAGGCGCGCGGAAGGCTCGCCTACCAATTCGACCCCGCCCTCACCGAAGCTCTCTCCGAAAACGAACTCACCGCCGAGCGCCAACTAGCCGAGCGCATCCGCAACGAGGACCGCGCCCAGCGCCTCAAGCAGGTCGAGGCCGCCGCCGCCACGGCCGACCGCGCTCGCCAGACCACCGTAGAGATTGAGAAGGCCGACATTCGCGACTTGCTGATGGCTCGCAAGGCGATCGCCGCACAGCGGCGAGAATCGAGCCCGCACGCCAAACTGGCATCGCTGTACAAGCATCGCGGGTGGTCACTGCGCGCGCTGGCCGGTGTCGTCGCAGCCGGAATGCTCTGGTCCGCAGTCAATGTCCAGCACAATATCGCTCCCGGCGGCGCCTCGGACCCGCTGTTCTGGTTCAGCTACCTGCTCGAAGGGATGATCAGCGTCTGCCTGATCATCATCATGATCGGCACCAACAAGGTCGCCGAGTGGGGCGTCATCGACAGCACCAAGCAGGTCGTGGCCGCCGAAATGGCGCTGCTGGGCCTGACGGTCACCCTGAACACGTACCCGTACTTGAAGATCGGCAGCTGGTACGACGTCTCCGTGCACGCCATCGCGCCGGTGATGATCGGTGTCGCGCTGCTGATCCACAATGCCGCCAGCGCGCGCTACGGGCTCGCCATCGTCCGGGCGACGGATCAGATCCGGGATCTGCCCGATCCGGCCGAGACGATCCGCCGCACGCTGCCCAGCACGGTCGCCTGGCCGCAGCGGCCCACCGCCTCGGCGCCGACCATGGGCCAGCCCGCCCAGGCCCTCAACGCCGCGCCTGAGGCCGAGACGAGCCGTCCGGTGGATACCAGCCGGATCGTGGAGAGCGAGCCCGAACCCGTTTCGGTCAAGCCGACCCCGAAACCCGCTCCCAAGAAGGAAGAACGGACGTCGGCGACCAAATCCGCCAAATCGCCCGAACCGGAAGCCCTCGCCGACCTCAATGACGGTATGCCGCCGCTGAACGTCTACGACACCGGGCAATTCCGCATCGCCGAGACCCTCGAACAGGAACTCGCCGAACTCCAGGCCGCCCGCCGCCGCGCCCGCGCCGCAGCCCGCGCCCGCAATGGAGGAACCGACCTCGAGTAAAGCGCACACACTCCGGCACAGCCGCCACCGCCCGCAGGATCACCCAGCGGGCGGCAGCGGCATTTCTGTCGTAGTCAACGCAATAGCGTTGTGCCGCTGGACCACTCGGCAGTGCGCTCCCGGAAGGCTTGCACTGCAGCAGATGTCGGCGACTCAGCTCGCCGACACCTACCGCGTGGTCCGGGGGCGCCTCAGCGCGCGAGCTGCTCCCCCGCGCGCCGTGGTGTGAGATCGGCGGCGGTCAGGCCCGAGAAGTCGCGCAGGCCGACATGATTGCGGTCCGCGCAGCTGCCCAGGGAGTGATCGGGGTGCAGGCCGAGGTATTGGCGGCGGGTGCGGGTGCTCCAGCGCCGCGCGGCTTCGCCGGCGGTCTTGTAGAAGTTGGCCATGTAGCCGCCCTCGTAGAGTCGCAGCAGGGTGTAGCCGCCGGGGTACTCCTTCACGGCGGCCACCTCGAGGAATTCCACGTTCGCTCCGGAATCCGCGCGGGTCACCCGATTTCGGTGGGTATGACCGCTGTGGTGCAGGAAAACACCCGGGGCCGAGCGGTAGAGCGTCTGCAAGGCCGCCGCATTCGCCCTGTCGAGCACGAAACCCGGTCCGCCGGGGTTGCTTATCGCCGCGTGCGTCGTGATCGGGTGGTGGCCGAATACGAGCGTCGGCCGGTCCGGGTCGGCGCGCAGGATATCGGTGAGCCGCCCGAGCTGAGCGGATCCGAGGGTGCCGCCGCCGCGCGGGCGCGGGCGATTGGTGTCGAGTCCGAGCAGCCGCAGTCCGCCGGCGAAGTATTCGCCGAGTTCCTGGTACGGGTAGAAGACCGCACCCCAGTGATCGGGTTCGTCCTTGGGCGGCATGTCGTGATTGCCACGGCAGACGAAGTAGTCCGAACCCAGCTCGCCCCAGGTATCCAAATGCGCACGGACGGCGACGGATTGGGCGAAGGTCCCGGAGTCGGTGAGATCGCCCGCGGCGATGAGGTGATCGGCTGCGCGCCCGGGCCCGCGCAGTTCGTCCAGAACGGCGCGGAGCATGAACTCCGGATGCTGCTGGGTTTCGTGCCGCAACCCATCGATCAGTCCGGATACCAGCAGACCGCTGCGGTCCTCGCCGAGATGCAGATCATTGCTGAGCGCGAGGGTGCGCAGCAGCCGGCCGGGCGGCGGTGTGAGCGTGGTGAAAACCCCGGTGGATTCCGGTGTTCCGGAGCGCCGCGTAACCAGCGTGCGCGCGGGCACCGCCCGGCTCCCGCCGGAATAGGCCTCGAAGCGGTAGGCCCGCCCCGGCTCCAGCCCGCCGATCTCCGCGTAGTGGTAGGCGGTGCGCCGGGAGTCGAGGTATCGCACCGCGGGTGCGGCGTAGCCGTCCGCGGGTCCGATGCGCACCTCGGTATCGGCAGGCGCCGGTTGCAGCCGCCCCGCGCGATTGCGGACCCGTGAGGTCCACGTGAGCACGACCGAGGTATCGGTGACGGTGACCACTTCCAGATCGGAGGCGGTCACCGAATCCCGTTGGATCCCGGGGGTATAGGTGGCGAATACCGGGCGCTGGGAGTGCATCGCCACCGCCGTCACGGCGGTGGCGGCATTGGCCAGCCAGAGGGTTCGAAGTCGCGGGTCCAGCATGGGGATCTCCGTCCGCCGCTCAACAGCTATACCGCGACGGTACGGTTACCGGTTGAACGCTGCGGTGCCCGAACATGGCCGATCAGCTTCCGGTACCAGACATTTCACCTGCACGCCCCACCGGGGCGGTATTCAGCGACCGCGCACGGGGTGGTCGGCGGGAACCACGACGGCCGGGCGCGGCTGCGCGGGGGTGCCCGAATGCTGGGCGTAACCGAGCCAGCCGGTGCCCACGAACACCGCGAGCAGGACGGCGGTGGGAAGTTCCAGCAGCAGCCAGCCGGGGGCGAGCACGGATTGGCGGATGGTGCGGTACTCGGGGACGGGCTGGCGGCGCGAGGTTCGAACCGGTGGGCGCTGCCGCCCCAGACTGCCGTTCCCCGAGCTGTGTTGCTGCCTGCCCACCCATGCCTCCGTAGCTAGAAATGTGCTGAACCCAAGGATGCCGAATCAACGACCCGCACACAGCGGTGATCGACCGGACAACAGAATGTCCGGTCCTTTTCTCAGCGCTGGCTCGCGTCCGGTAGTCGGGCCGGGCAGGGCATTCCAGGCAGGGTGACACGCTCGAAGTGCCACCACTCATTGTCGTAGGTGCGGCACAGACCCCAGCGATTTCCGTTGTCCTCCAACCACTGTGCGCCCGCGCGCGGACCCACATCGATGGCCTGACCGGATACGTGGGTGGACTCCTCGGGCGGCAGCACCCACTGACGCGCCGCATCGGGACTGCCGTAGGTGCGAATTCCGTCCTCCCACAGTGCCTCCTGCTGACCGGGGGTCCGGTAGCCGGAGGTGATGGAGAGCGACACGCCCTCGGACTGCGCTTCGGCGGCCGCCTGTTCGTAGGCGGTGGCCAGCAGCGGGTCGAGACCATCGGTCTCGGCGGCGACGGCGGCGCCGGACTGCGCACCGGATCCGGGCTGCACACTCGCGGGTGCGGCATGCGCGCCGGGCGCACCTGCGCCGAGCAGACCGGCGCCCGCGCACAGCGCGAGGGTCGCGGTCAGCAGCGCCGCCCGGCCGGGGGCCGAATCTGCCCGATGCGCAGGCATTTCGGCCTGCGCCCTCGGCATTTCGTCACGGCCGTCAACCCGCATGCAGTCGTCTCCCTCGCTCAGATTCGCTCCTTGGACCGCTCTCGCACCCGCAGTGCGATCGGCTTCTGGGTTTCGGCGAAGAAGTCATTGCCCTTGTCGTCTACGACGATGAAGGCCGGGAAGTCCTCGACCTCGATCTTCCAGACTGCTTCCATGCCGAGTTCAGGGTATTCGAGAACTTCGACGGATTTGATGCAGTCGAGGGCGAGTCGCGCCGCGGGTCCGCCGATCGAGCCGAGATAGAAGCCGCCGTGCTCCTTGCAGGCCCGGGTGACCTGCGCCGAGCGATTGCCCTTGGCCAGCATGACGTGCGAGCCGCCGGCGGCCTGGAACTGGTCCACATAGGAGTCCATGCGCCCGGCGGTGGTGGGGCCGAAGGAGCCGGAGGCATAACCCTCGGGAGTCTTGGCGGGACCGGCGTAGTAGACGGCCATCTCGCGCAGGTACTCCGGCATGGGCTCGCCCGCGTCGAGGCGCTCCTTGATCTTGGCGTGCGCGATATCGCGCGCCACGACCAGCGGACCGGTCAGCGAAAGACGGGTCTTCACCGGGTATTTCGACAGCTCGTCGCGAATCTCCGCCATCGGCCGGTTGAGGTCGATCTTGACCACATCGCCGCCGAGGATGGAATCGGTCTGCTCCGGAAGGTACTGCGCCGGTTCACGTTCCAGCTGCTCCAGGAATACGCCCTCGGCGGTGATCTTGGCGCGCGCCTGGCGGTCGGCCGAGCAGGACACGGCGATGGCGACCGGCAGCGAGGCGCCGTGGCGCGGCAGGCGGATGACGCGCACATCGTGGCAGAAGTACTTGCCGCCGAACTGCGCACCGATGCCGAAGGACTGGGTGAGCTTGAAGACCTGCTCCTCGAGCTCCAGATCCCGGAAGCCGTGCGCGGACATGGAGCCCTCGGTCGGCATATTGTCCAGGTAGTGCGCGGAGGCGTATTTCGCTGTCTTCAAGGCGAATTCGGCGCTGGTGCCGCCGATGACGACCGCCAGGTGGTAGGGCGGGCAGGCCGCGGTGCCGAGCGAGCGGATCTTCTCGTCCAGGAATTCCAGCATGCGATCGGGGTTCAGGATCGCCTTGGTCTCCTGGAACAGGAACGACTTGTTGGCCGACCCGCCGCCCTTGGCCATGAACAGGAACTTGTACGCCGGATGCGCAGGATCGCCCGCGTCCGAGTACAACTCGACCTGTGCGGGCAGGTTCTGCCCGGTGTTCTTCTCATCCCACATGGTGATGGGCGCGAGCTGCGAGTACCGCAGGTTCAACTTCGTGTAGGCGTCGAACACACCGCGCGAAATCCACTCGGCGTCATCGGCTCCGGTGAGCACACCCTCGGACTTCTTGCCCATGACGATGGCCGTGCCGGTGTCCTGGCACATGGGCAGGATGCCGCCCGCGGAGATATTGACGTTCTTCAGCAGATCCAGCGCCACGAACCGGTCGTTACCGCTGGCCTCGGGATCATCGATGATCTTGCGCAGCTGCCGCAGATGCGCGGGCCGCAGGTAATGGCTGATGTCATGCATCGCCTCCGCGGTGAGCAACCGCAGCGCCTCCGGCTCCACCTGCAAAAAGGTTCGCCCGCCGGCCTCGAACGTACTGACCCCCTCGGTGGTCAGCAATCGATAGGGCGTGTCATCGGCACCGATCGGCAGCAGATCCGAGTACAGGAAGTCAGGCGCGGTCACTGGTCGCACTCCTCGAGCAGGGCCGAGCCGAAGCCCAGCCGACGGTTCAAGCAGAGAGACTCTATCCAGCCCGCCCAGAACCCCTCCGCACAGGCAAGCCTTAACTGTGGCCGCAGGTCACCCGATATGGGTGCCCAAGTGCGGATTTGTGTGAATCGGCGATGACTTTGTGCGAATCGGCACAGGTTGCACCTTCAAGTCCAGCGGTGTTACCTGTCATGATGCGCTTGTTCGCGTCGGGGAGGATTTAGCATGAACGCAGAACCCGGGAGTGGAACCGTGACCGAAACCCGTTGGCTCGACAATGTCGAGACGCGCGCGTGGCTCGGATTCGTGTTCACCCGCGACCTCATCGCCGCCGCGGTCGGACGCGACTCGCTGCGCGAATCCAACCTCACCTATGTCGAATACACCGTGCTGGCCCGCCTCGCCGATGCCACCGATCACCGTCGCAGCTTCGCCGAACTGGCGGCCGTCCTGGAATGGTCGCAGAGCCGGCTCTCGCATCAGATCACCCGAATGGAGAAGCGCGGGTTGGTAGCTCGCGAGTCCATTCCCGATGACGCCCGCCGCACCGCGGCCGTCCTCACCGCCAAGGGCGAGCTGGTGCTCGCGGGCGCGGCCCCCGCACACGTGGAAAGCGTGCGCCGCCACATGATCGACGTTCTCGACAGCGGTCAGCTGACCGCCCTGGCCGACATATACGACACTCTGCTCGCACACCACAGAAGACCCGACACGCGAAACCCCCGGTGAAGATCACACCCGGCCCGGCAAAATACCTCTCGACCGGCGTTTGGTTTGGCACACGGGGGGTACTGGGTAAGACTAGGCTCGGCACCGGCTTCCGACGGCGGTCGGCACCGAGCGCACGGTCGGCAAACCGGCCGCGCCGTGCTAGTTGGAGTGAGCGTGCACCCGACCTGGCCTTAGCGAAAGGGGCAGGAGTTTCCATGTCCGACGTGTCCATGAGCCTCTCGGCGGATTCACTGCCCGCGAGTTCTGTCGACAATCTGCTCCCGCAGCTCGTCGAACACTTGCGGCAGAACCGCACCGAATTGCGCGAGGAGTGGGCCCGTCGTATCACCGATGCCCAGCTCCTGACCGCCATGACCCCGGAGGAGATCTTCTCCGAAGCCACCTCCGTCTACGACAACTACGTCGAGGTGCTCGAGACCGGTAGCGTCGAAGCGCTGCAGGCCTACGCACGCGATCTGTCCGAGCGCATCATCCCCCGGGGCGTCGAGACCGACGAGGTCGTCGGCATCGTGCTCCTGCTGCGAGATGTGCTCGCCCGCAGCCTCTTCGAGAAGTACCAGACCGACTTCGAACTGCTGAAGCTGGTGCTCGACGCGTACGAACCGGCCGCCAACCGCATCGCCAATACTGTGGCCGTGTCCTTCGTGCAGGAACGCGAGCGTGTCATTCGCCAGCAGCAAGAGGCGATTCGCGAGCTGTCCACCCCCGTGCTGCAGGTGCGCGAGCAGCTGCTCATCCTGCCCATCATCGGCGTGCTGGATTCGCAACGTGCGAGGCAGCTCACCGAACAGCTGCTGCGGGCCATCCGGGCCAATCGAGCCAAGGTCGTCGTCATCGATATCACCGGTGTGCCGGCAATCGACTCGACGGTCGCGAACCACCTGGTGCAAACCGTCGACGCCTCGGGCCTGATGGGCGCGAACGTGATCATTACCGGCCTGTCGTCGGAAATCGCGCTCACGCTGGTCACCATCGGGCTGGACCTGTCGAAGATGAATGCCGTCGGTGACCTTCAGGGCGGTATCGAAGAGGCGGAGCGACTGCTCGGTTACGAGGTGTCGCGAGTTCCCGCCGATCGCGACGGACGGTAAACCGGGCCAGCCAGATGCCGGTACCCATTCTGAAGCAGGGCACCTATCTCATCGCGTCGGTGCAGTCCGCACTCACCGACGCCGATACCGAACGCTTGCAGGACGACTTGATGAAGTACGTCAGCAAGTATCGGGCCCAGGGAATCATTGTCGATGTCACTGCAATCGACGTAATGGATTCCTTCGCTGCGAGATCGCTGCGTACCATCGCCCACATGACCAAGCTGAGAGGCGCGGAAACGGTCATTGTCGGCCTGCAACCCGAGGTCGCCTTCGCCATGGTTCAGCTCGGTCTCACCTTCGAGGGCATGCACACCGCCCTCGATCTCGAAGAAGGGTTGGCCTGGCTCAACCACAAGATCAATAACCGCGGCCAACGAGACGGTCGTGATCGTGGCCGCTGAAGTCGTGGTGATCGCGGTGAAGGTGTCCAACGACATTGTGACCGCTCGGCAGGCGGGGCTCGAGATGGCAAGCACTCTGGGCTTCTCGCTCTCCGATCGCACCATGATTGCGACCGCAATCTCGGAAGTCGCACGCAATATCACGAGTTATGCAGGGACAGGCGAGATTCGGCTCACCGTCGGAGATCGCGAGGGCCGCCGCTCCATGGTGGTGCAGGCGCAGGACCAAGGCCCCGGCATTGTCGATATTCCCCGCGCCCTCGAAGACGGCTACTCCACCGGACGCGGTCTCGGACTCGGGCTTCCGGGTGCGCGCCGCCTCATGGACGGCCTCGCGATCACCTCCGAACCGGGCCAGGGCACGCTCGTAGAGATGTGGAAGTGGGTGCCCCACGGTGCGTGAGGACGGCTTCATCGGCGCGGTCGAATGGGCCGTCGCCGGACGCGCACTACCCGGGCAGCGCGTCTCCGGAGACCGGTCGGTCGTCCTCGACGCGGGCGGTGGCTCAGTGCTTTTCGCGGTCCTGGACGGGCTGGGCCACGGCGCCGCGGCGGCCGACGCCTCCGATCGCGCGGCACAGGTGCTTGCCGAGAATCGTGCCGAACCGCTGGACGTGCTGATCCTGCTCTGTCACCGCGCCATGGCCGATACCCGGGGCGCCGCGGTCTCGCTGGCGCTGTTCGACACCGCCGATCGGCTGCACTGGCTGGGGGTGGGTAATGTCGAAACCCGTATCGTCGCAGCGGCTCCCGGCAAACCGGCCATTCGCGCGGCGGCGCTGCTGTCGGCGGGCATCGTCGGCTACCTGCTGCCGCCGAACCTGCAATCACAGACCGTGGCGGTACGGCCCGGCGATCTGCTGCTCATGTCCACGGACGGCATCACCAGCGACTACTCCGATCGCATCGACCTAGCCAAGCCCACCTCCGAGATCACCGCCGATATTCTCGCGCGCCATGCCAAGGACACCGATGACGCCCTGGTGCTGGCGGCACGCCATCGCGGCCATCTCAGCCCGGGCCGCTCCATTCTGAGCCAGGCCAGCCAAAGTCATTCGGTCACACACCATTCCAGCCCGGTACGCCCGAGCTCCACCCCTCCTGGGCCACCGGCATGAGCTCGGTGCTGGCGGCGTTCCGTGACGCGTACACCGGTGCGCTACGCCTGCATCTGCGCGCACCCACCCAGAACACCCTGGCCGAGGGGTACGAACTCGGACGGCGGGCACTGGTCGAGGGTGTGAGCATTCTCGACCTCACCGAACACCACTTCCGGATTCTCGAGCAGGAGGGCCTGCTCCCGGTCAATGACGACGTCCGGTCCGAGGCCGCCCTCGAATTCCTGCTGCAGACCATGGCCGCCCTGGACGTGGCCACCCGCGGTTTCCTCGACGGCAATCGCCGCTACGAGCAACAGCGTTCGCGCGCAGACGATCTCGCGGGCCGCGACGCCTTCCGCACCGCCCTGGTGGAATCGCTGCAGGACGGTTTCTTCGTCGTCGACGCCGAAGGCACTCTGGTCGAGGTCAATTCGTCGTTCGGCGCGCTCACCGGTTACGGCCCCGACGGCGCCCCCTACGCCCTCCCCCACCCCTGGACCACCGCCGAGACGCCGCGCTACCCCGATCTCGGCACCGATGCCGCCCGCTTCGTCACCCCGATCCGGCACCGCGACGGCCGCCGCATCTGGCTGGCCGTCTCCACCAGCTCACTGGTGAAACCGGAGAACGGCGAGCGCATCTTCGTCGGCACCATTCGCGATGTCACCGCCGAACACGATGCGCAAGCGCGTGATCAGGCGGTATCGCGACTGGCCACCGTGGTCGGCACCGCCACCAGCGTGGTCGAGGTGCTCGGTGTCGGCCTGGAGGAATTGCGCCGCACCATAGGCGCGGAATCGGCGGTCGTCTCGGTCTGGCCACACGGGCAGACCGCACCGGATCTCTATGTCTCCGAGGACAATCCGCAACTGGAATCGGCGCCCGCGCACGCCAAGCCGCTGCGCGCGGGTGCGGCGGGCCGAACACCGGACGGCAGGGAATCTCGGCAGGTGCTCGATGCGCGCGCCCGCGCCCTGCTGGATCGGGCGCGATTGCGGCCCGGGCGGACCATGTTCGCCATCCCCGAGGGCACCGACAGTTCGGAGGGAATTGTCGCGCCGCTCGGCGAGGCCGGCGATTCCGCGCTGTGGCTGCGCTTCGCCGCGCCGCGCGTCATCACCCCCGACGACTGGGCGCTGTTCTCGCTGCTGGTCGGGCATCTGAGTCTGGCCGTACAGCGCGCCCGGAACTTCGATCAGGCCCGCTCCACCTCACTCACCCTGCAGCGGGCCATGCTCGGCCCGATCGAACTGCCGCCGCGTTTCTCGGTGCACTACGAGCCCGCCCTGCCGCCGCTGGAGATCGGCGGCGACTGGTACGACGTGGTGCGCCTGGAGGACGGCACGCTGGGCGTGGTGGTGGGCGACTGCGTGGGCCGTGGTCTCGCCGCCGCCGTGGTCATGGGCCAATTGCGCACTGCGGCAAGGGCATTGCTGCTGCGCGGTGCGGGCCCCGCCCAGCTGCTCGCGGAACTGGATACGGTGGCCGCCCGCATACCGGGAGCCATGTGCACCACGGTGTGCGCCGCCATCCTGGACCCGGAGCGCGGGCTGGTGCGCTATTCCAGCGCCGGGCATATGCCGCTGGTGCTGGCCGAACCGGGAACGCGCGGCAGACTTCTGGAGGGCGGCCGCGCGGTTCCGCTGGCGACCTTCGATCCGCCGCGCCGCCCCGAGGCCACCACCGCCATGGCGCCCGGCTCCACCCTGGTGCTGTTCACCGATGGCCTGGTCGAGGAGCGCGGCGTCGATATAGACGATCGGTTCGTGGAACTTGGCGACGAATTGACCAGCGCGGCGGGACAATTGCCGCGCGAGGTCGCCGATTCGGTGCTGTCGCGGCTGCGCCCCGCAGGCGGCTACGACGATGATGTGGCGCTCGTGGTCTACCGCCAGCCGCCCGCCCCACTGCATTTGGATGTGCCGTCCACTGCGAGCGAATTGTCCGGTATGCGGCGAAAACTGAAATACTGGCTCGCCGCGGCCGCCGTCCCGCACGGTGCCGCCACCGATCTGATCGCCGCCGCCAATGAGGCGTGCAGCAACAGCATCGAACACGCCTATCGCGAGGGCGCGGCCGGCCGGGTCCTGCTCACCGCCGAAACCGGAGTCGACACAGTCACTCTCGTGGTCACCGATACCGGGACCTGGCGCCCGCAACCGTCCGATCCCGGCCATCGCGGCCGCGGTATCACCATGATGCGCGCGCTCACCGACCAACTCGATATCGACCTCACCGGCCCCGGCACCCGGGTAGCAATGACCACACGATTGCCCGCAGTGTCTTTTTCTGCCGCGAGTCGCGTGTAAACATAGAAGGCACATATGCGCCACAGCCTTCGCAATTCCGCAGAAACGGCGCGGTAACTGGGTCTTTCGCACAACTCCGGCTACCGAACCGATACCGATGTGGCAGACGATGCAGCACGAACGGACGGATCATGGCAGATTGTTCTAACGTGACCAATACATCCGGAGACGCGTATCCCCTCGGCGAGACGATGACTACGACGGTCACCGTGCACGACGGCGCGACGGTGCTTGCCGTGATCGGCGAGGTCGATCTCGCGACGGCGCCCGCGCTCGAGAATGCGATCGAATCGACCCTGGCCGGGAAACCGGGCGCTCTCGTCATCGATCTGTCCGAGGTGAGCTTCCTGGCCTCCGCGGGCATGGCGGCGCTGGTTGCCGCGCATCAGCGTGCCGGTGGGACCCGCATCGCCGTGGTCGCCGACGGGCCCGCTACCAGTCGGCAGCTGCGAATGACCAATCTGGACCAGGTCTTCTCGATGCATCCGACGCTCGACGAGGCGCTGTCGGCGCTCACCACGAACTGAACCCCCGCAACGACAAAGCCCGCGATATCGCCGCCAGCAGCGGATATCGCGGGCTCTCTCTTGCTCGGGCGCGGTTGCTCAGTCGCAGATGGTGCGCAGCTGCTCGACCAGCTTGACGCGCTCGTCCTTGGTGCCGGCCAGGGGCACCACATTGAGGGCGGTCACACCGGCCTCGCGGAATGCGGCGACGCGCTCCTTCACGAAGGACGCCGAACCGATCAGGCTGACATCGCGCACCAGCTCGTCGGGAACGACCTTGGCGGCCTCGTCCTTCTTGCCCGCCAGGTACAGCTCCTGGATGCGGTCCGCCTCGGCGCCGTAGCCGTACTTGGTGGCGAGGGTGTGATAGAAGTTCTTGCCCTTGGCGCCCATACCGCCGATGTACAGCGCCAGATGCGGCTTCACGAATTCGCGCAGCGGCTCCACATTGTCGCCGATGGCCAGCGGCGGACCGGCGAAGACCTCGAGCTTGCCCAGCGCCGGATCACGCTTGGCCAGACCGTTTTTCAGCGACTGACCCCAGATGTCGTCGGCCTTCTCCGGCAGGAAGAAGATGGGCTGCCAGCCCTCGGCCATTTCCGCGGCCAGCTCGACGTTCTTGGGTCCCAGCGCCGCCAGCAGCACCGGAATGTTCTCGCGCACAGGGTGATTGATGAGCTTGAGCGGCTTGCCCAGACCGGTGCCCTTTTCCGCGGGCAGCGGAATGGTGTAGTACTTGCCGTTGTACTCCAGGCGCTCCCGCCGCCACACCTTGCGGCAGATCTCCAGGACCTCGCGGGTGCGGCCGATCGGCGCGTCATAGGGCACGCCGTGGAAACCCTCGATGACCTGCGGGCCCGAGGCGCCGAGGCCGAGAATGAAACGGCCGTCCGACACATAGTCCAGACCGGCGGCCGTCATGGCCGTCAGGGTGGGCGTCCGGGTGTAGAGCTGCATGATGCCCGAAGCCAGCTGCACCCGTTCGGTCTTCGCGGCCAGATAGCCCAGCCCGCTCACCGCGTCGAACGAATACGCCTCGGGCACGAACACGATATCGAGGCCGGCCCGTTCGAGGTCGGCGACCTCGGCGGCTACCTCTTTGAAGCCGTCGGTGTAATTGATCGACAATCCGATACGCATGATTTGGACCTTACCGACACCATCCCAGCCATCTCCCAGCGGCACCGGGCCGGTACGGTAGGCGGCGAATCTCGCACCGTTCCACGCACTCTCGAGGAGGCCCTTTCTCATGACTCAGGACGCCGCGCAGGCCATCACCACCTTCGGTGACTCGACACTGCAGGGCTACCTGGATGAGCTGGCCGCCAAGGTGCCCGCGCCGGGTGGCGGCGCGGTCGCCGCGCTGCACGCCGCGCAGGGCGCCGCGCTCGTCGCCATGGTCGCGCGCTACACCACCCGCGCCAAGGATGCCGAGAACCGGCCGGTCATCGACCGCATCATTCTGGCCGCCGATATCGCCCGCGATCGCGCGCTCGCACTGGCCGACGCCGATGCCGCCGCCTTCACCGCGGTCGGTTTCGCCTACAAGATGGCCAAGGAGACCGAGGCGCAGCAGGCCGCGCGCACCGAGGCCATTACCGCCGCCCTGCTCGGCGCGGCCCGCGTGCCCGCCGCCGTGGTCGCCGCGGCCGATGAAGTCGTCTCCCTCGCAACGGAACTGCTTCCCATCGGCAACCCCAATGTGGTGACCGATATCGGCGCCGCGGCCGATGCCGCCAGGTCCGCCGCCGCCACTTCGCAGCTCAATATCGCGATCAATGTGGCGTCACTGGGCGTCGGCGCGGGCGCGGAGTTCGCCCCGGTGCTCACCCAGATCGACGAGGTCATCGCCCGCGCGGACGCACTGCACAACGATGTGGTCGCGGCCATCACCGGCTGAGCCATTCAACACTCTTCCGAAAAACGTGCCCTGCTTCCCCGTGGAGCAGGGCACGTTTTTTCTGTGGCACGGCATCCGTTTTCCGTGCTCTCAGCGGCCCGGCTAATACCTGGCCGCCTCGTTATCCCCAAGTGTCCACGCCGTGTGGAATGTCACGAAGCGAGAACATTTCCATAGGAAAGGGATAATCAGGTCATAGTCTGAGCTCCCAGAACCACACCCTCGCGAAGGGATGGAACGATGCGGAACGCGATTCGTTTTCTGTTTGCCGCAACAACACTCGCGGCAGCAGCCGTGTTCGGCTCCGGAGCCGCAGGGGCGGTGCTGACAGCACCCGATATCCCGGCGGTGCAGGCGATTTCGCCGGGGCCCGGTGAAGTGGTGGGCATAGCCGCACCGGTCAGGGTGCAGTTCGCCGCACCGGTCGCCGATCGCGCTCGCGCCGAACAGGCGGTGGGCGTACGCGCCGAAACCAGTTTGGCCGGGCACTTCTCCTGGGTAGACGACCGTCAGTTGACCTGGACTCCGGCCGCTTACCTGCCCACCTCAGCACCTATCACGGTGTCGGTGGGTCGCCTGCACACCCAATTCGATACGAACGGCGGCACGTCGGCCGATGCGGATATGTCGGCGCACACCTTCACGGTGTCCATCGGCGGCGTCGTGGTGCGAACCATGCCGGCCTCCATGGGCAAACCCGGCCGTGAGACTCCCGTCGGCACGTTCCCGGTCATGTCCCGCGAACGCACGGTGACCTTCGATTCGCGGACCATCGGCATTCCGCTGAGCGATCCGGAGGGCTATCTGATGACCGGCGAATTCGCCGAGCGCCTCACCTCGGGCGGCGTGTATGTGCACTCGGCGCCGTGGTCGGTTGACTCACAAGGCAATTCGAATGTCAGCCACGGCTGCATCAATCTGGCTCCGGCGGATGCGGAGTGGTACTACGACAATGTCGCGATCGGTGATCCGGTGACGACGCACTGGTGAGCACGACGCACCGGTAGAACAGAAAATCGGGGGCCTTCGGGCCCCCGACTTCTGTGTTCAGCGAATTGTGAGACTCAGCGCGCGGATTCGGCCGCCTGCACCACATGGCGCATGAGCAGCGCGGTGGTGACGGGGCCGACGCCGCCGGGCACGGGGCTCAGGGCCGAGGCCTTACCCGTCACGGATTCGGCATTCACATCACCGGTGATATTGCCGTTCTCGTCCTCATTGGTGCCCACATCGATCACGACGGCGCCTTCGCGCACGTGCTCGCCGGTGATCAGTCCGGCGCGGCCCACCGCGGCGACCACAACATCGGCGGCCGAGGTCACCGACGGCAGATCGGTGGTGCGGGAGTGCGCGACCGTCACGGTGGCGTTCTCGGCCAGCAGCAGCTGAGCCAGCGGTTTGCCGACCACATTGGAGCGGCCCACGACCGCGACCAGGCGACCGGCGAGCGGAATCGCGTGGAACTTGGCCAGCTCCACCACGGCCTCGGAGGTGGCGGGCGGGAAGCCCGGAAGGCCGGAGGCGAGCAGACCGAGTGAGAGCGGGCTGACGCCGTCGACATCCTTGGCCGCGGCGATGGACAGGCTCACATCGTCGAGTCCGACACCCTTGGGCAGCGGGGTCTGCAGCATGATCGCGTCCACCGACGGGTCGGCCGACAGTTCGGCAAGCTTGACGCGAATCTGCTCGGCGGTAGCATCGATGCCGAGATCGACGTTCTCGCAAGTGATTCCATTGCGCTCCGCAGCGCGATTGAGCGACTTCACGTACCAGATGCTGGCCGGATCGTCATTGGCGATCACCAGCGCCAGGCGCGGCGCGGCGCCCTGCTCCGCGAGCGCGGCGGCCCGTGCCTTGGTGTCGGCATTGATGGCAGCGGCGAGTTCCTTGCCGATAAGCGAAGTCGTGTCCACGGATTCACACCTTATCCCGACGGCCGCGCCGCACCGCGCGCACCGCAGGCCGGGCTCGCGCGCGTGTGTTCCCCGACACATCGGTGTCCAAACCTTATAAATCGCTATGGCAAATACCCGAAGAAAGCTCTGGTCAGCCGTATCGTGTCAGCATTCGGTACCGAGCCATTAGTCAGCAACAGGCATAGATATCCAGCAAGCATGTGTGACCCTCTCCGAAAGGTCGACAGCAGTGCAGATCGCCAGGCGTTTACCAACACTCCTCGTGGCGGCCGCGGCCGCCCTGACGCTCTACGGACCGGCCGTCGCGCACGCCGACGCCGGCGCGCTCTACAACTCGGCGCAGGACAACTTCACCGACGGCAACGAGGGCGGCGGCCTCGCCGACCTGCGGAATCTGCTCGCCGAATCCCCCGATGACGCGCAGGCGCTGTCCCTGCAGGCCATCTGGTCGGACTACACCGGTGATCTGGTCACCCGGGAGGTGGCGCTCAACCGCCTCAACGGCCTGAATCCGCAGTTGGCCGACGGCACCCGGAATGTGTTCCGGGCCATCGGGTCCGCGGTCGGCACCCTGCCCAATCCGATTCCGGCCATTGCCGGACCGGCCACCGGTATCGCGGTGCTCGGCTACGGTCTGCTGCCAGACGGCACGATGCGCCCCGAACTGGTGAACCGGCTGCAGGCGGCCTGGTTGCAGGCGATCGCCTCGCCCATGTCACCGATTCTGGTGACCGGCGGCAATCCGCAGAACGGCATCACCGAGGCGGCGGCCATGCAGGGCTGGCTGATCGGCCATGGCATTCCGGCCAACCGGATCGTGGCCGACCATCGTGCCGGATCCACCGTGCAGAACGCGCTCTTCGGGACCGATATGCTGCGCAAGGCGGGCGCGACCAGCGCGATCGTGGTCACCTCGCCCAATCACATTCGCCGTGCGGTCGCGGATTTCATCGTGGCGGGCATCCCGGTTGTCGGCGCCACCACCTCGCTCGAGCAGCTGGTTTCCTCGCTGGCGCCGCCGGCTCGCGCCAGTCAGCGCGGCATCTATCTCGACGCCACGCGCACCCTGCTGCTGCCCACCTCGCGTTAACCGCTCCGCGACGCTTCCTACCGCCCGTTCCGACCCGCATGGCATGTGCGCAGGTCGGGGCGGGCACAATGGCGCAGTGAGTTCTCCCGATACCGATACCCTCGTCGCGGCACTCCGGACGGCCGGTTGTGTCTTCGCGGAGGAGGAAGCCGAACTGCTGGTCGCCACTGCCACCGATGCCGGGCAGCTGGAATCGCTTGTGGGGCAGCGCATTGCGGGCGTCCCGCTGGAACATCTCCTGGGGTGGGCGGAGTTTCGCGGACTACGGGTCGCGGTGACGCCCGAGGTGTTCGTTCCCCGGCAGCGTACCGGCTTCCTGGTCGAGCAGGCCGTCTCGCTCGCGCGTGAGGTCAGCACAGCGTCCGAGTCGTCGATCATCGCGATCGATATGTGCTGCGGCAGCGGTGCACTCGGGATGGCGTTCGCGACCGAGCTTGCGGCGGAAGGTATTCGAGTGGAACTCACGGCCTCCGATATCGAACCGGCCGCCGTCGCCTGCGCCCGGCGCAATCTCGCAGCGCTGGGCGCGCGGGTACTCGAGGGTGATCTCTTCGATCCGGTGCCCGCCGAATTGGCTGGGCGCGTGCGGATTCTGCTCGCCAATACCCCGTATGTGCCGTCCGCCGAGATCGCGAATATGCCGCCGGAGGCGCGTGATCACGAACCGCGGGTGACCTTGGACGGAGGCGCGGACGGCCTCGATGTACTGCGCCGGATCGCCGCCGTGGCCGCACACTGGCTCGCGCCGGGCGGGCATCTGCTGGTGGAGGAGAGCGAATTGCAGGCGCCGCACGCCGCGGCCGTCATGCACGAGCACGGGCTGATCGCGCGCATTGCCGAGGACGAGGACATCGGCGCGACAGTGGTCATCGGCACCCGTCCCCTGGCAGCGGGCGTGGCCGGATGAGCATTCGCGGCATTCTCTTCGACGTCGACGACACCCTCATCGACTACGCGGCCACCGCGCGCATCGGCCTGCTCGGGCATCTGCGCGCCGAGGACCAGCTCTGGCTGTTCGAATCACCGGATGAGGCAGTCGCGCTCTGGCGCAGCCTGGAGGAAGAGCACTACCCGCGCTTCCTGGCCGGCGAGCTCACCTTCAAGGGCCAGCAGCTGGTGCGCACCGAACTGTTCCTGGCCCATATCGGCATCAAGGTCGCCGATCCGTCCGCCTGGTTCGCCGACTATGCCGCCCGCCGCGACGTCGCCTGGATCACCTTCCCCGATGTCCCGCCGACGCTGCGCGCCCTGGCCGGTCAGGTGGCCCTGGGCATCGTCTCCAATTCCTCACTGGCACACCAGCAGGACAAACTCCGCTCGGTGGGCCTGCTCGACCACTTCGGTGACGCGGTCCTGTGCTCCGCCGAATTCGGCACGGCCAAACCGGATCCCGCCATCTTCCTCGCGGGTTGCAAAATGCTGGAGCTGCCCCCGGACGAGGTCGCCTATGTCGGCGACCGCTTCGACACCGACGGCCTCGGCGCCCGCAATGCCGGACTGCGCGCCTACTGGCTCGACCGCACCGCCCGGGGCGTGGCCCACCGGGAAGGCGTCACCATCATCCCGTCCCTCGTGGAGTTGAGCGCGACAACGTTCGCCTCCGGACTCGACTCCCTCTGACAGCTGCCGGTGCGTGCCTAGAGTCGTCTGATGATCGACATACCGGAGTCCTTCGCGTTCACCAAAGAATTCAGCGAAGGCGAACGCGGGCGCACCTGGATCGCGGCCCTGCCGGGGCTGGTAGCGGACCTGCTGCAGCACTGGTCCTGCACGCCCGATGGTCCGGTCATGCACGGTCAGGTCGGGATCGTGGTGCCGGTGCGGCATCGCGATCTGCCGCCCGCGGTCATCAAGGTCTCGTTCCCGCACCCGGGCAATGTCCACGAGCCGGATGCTTTTGCCGCCTGGAACGGCCGCGGTGCGGCACAGCTTTTCGAGCGCTGTGACGACCGTTTCGCCATGCTGCTGGAGCGGGCGCACTACCGGACCTTGGCCTCGGTCACCGACCACGAGGAGGCCCTCGGCATCCAGGGCCGGCTGTCGCACCGCCTGAGCATCGAAGCGCCGCCGGGACTTCCGAGGCTGTCCGATCGCAGGGGCGAGTGGGAGGACGAAATGCTCGCCGCCGCGGCAGCTTTCGACCATCCCCTGCCGGCCCATGTCCTGGACGCCGCGCTGGCCACCTTGCGCGAACTCGGACCGGATCAGCCGAACACCCTGATCCACGGCGATCTGCACGACGCCAATATCCTGGCCTCCGAGCGTGAACCCTGGCTGGCGATCGATCCCAAAGGGTACGTCGGCGATCCGGCCCACAATGCCCTCAATGTCATCCGCAGCCCGCGCTTCGCCGCCCTGCTCGGCAGCCCGAACCTGAAGCCCGAGGTGCTGCGCCTGCTCGGCATCTATTGCGACGCAGCCCAACTCGACCCGGTTCACACCCGTCGCTGGACCCAGGCCAGGACAGTCCGAGAAGCCCTGCTGGGACGCAGGCAGGGCGATCCCACCTGGCTGATCCACGCCACCGATCAGCTCGCCGAAGCCCTCACGTAGGACCCTGAGAACTTCAGGACCATCAGCAAAGCTAATGAATGTATCTTTGCTAGGTGAGTGTGGTGGCTGACCTGTGACCGGTCTGCGAGCCGAGGATGCGCCGGTCATCAAGGGTGATCGGTACAAATGGGTGGCACTGTCCAACACCACCCTGGGCATGCTGATGGCCACGCTGGACGCGTCGATCGTGATCATCGCGATGCCCGCGATATTCCGGGGTGTCGGGCTGGATCCGCTGACTCCCGGCAATATCAGTTATCTGCTGTGGATGATCATGGGTTATCTGCTGGTCACGGCGGTGCTCGTGGTGGCGTTCGGGCGGCTCGGCGATATGTTCGGCCGGGTTCGGATGTACAACCTGGGGTTCGCCATTTTCTCGGCGGCCTCGCTCGCGCTGTCACTCGATCCGATGACCGGCAGCTCCGGTGCGCTGTGGCTGATCTGCTGGCGACTGGTGCAGGCTGTCGGCGGCGCGATGCTGATGGCCAATTCGGCGGCCATTCTCACCGATGCCTTTCCCGACGAACAGCGCGGAATGGCGTTGGGCGTCAACCAGATCGCGGCGCTGGGCGGGCAGTTTCTGGGGCTGGTGCTCGGGGGCGTGCTCGCGGCCATCGACTGGCGGGCCGTGTTCTGGATCAATGTGCCCATCGGCGTGATCGGCACCATATGGTCCTACCGCAGCCTCCGGGAAACCGGTGTCAGCAGGCGAAGCCGGATGGATTGGTCCGGAACCCTCACCTTCACCGTGGGTTTGGCCGCGATCCTGGCCGGGATCACCTATGGCATTCAGCCCTACGGCGGGCACACCATGGGGTGGAGCAGTCCGCTCGTGCTCGCCGCGATTCTCGGCGGCGTCGCGCTGCTCGGGCTGTTCTGCCTCATCGAAATGCGGGTGACCGCACCGATGTTCGACCTCGCGCTGTTCCGCATTCGCACCTTCGCGGCGGGCAACTGCGCCGCCCTGCTGACCGCCATGGCACGCGGCGGACTGCAGTTCATGCTGATCATCTGGCTGCAGGGTATCTGGCTGCCGCTGCACGGCTACGACTATGCCGACACCCCGCTGTGGGCCGGCATCTACATGCTGCCGCTGACCGCGGGCTTCATGCTGGCCGGTCCGCTCTCCGGCCTGCTGTCCGACCGTTTCGGCACCCGCCCCTTCGCCACCGGCGGATTGCTGGTGATGGCGCTGTCGTTTGCCGGATTACTGCTGCTGCCGGTGAATTTCGACTACCCGGTGTTCGCGGCGCTGATTCTGCTCAACGGCATCGGCCAGGGCGTGTTCTCCTCGCCCAATACCTCCTCCATCATGAGCAGCGTGCCGCCCGCCCGGCGCGGCGTCGCCTCCGGCATGCGCGCGACATTCCAGAACTCCGGCATGTCGCTGTCGATCGGAATCTTCTTCTCGCTCATGATCACCGGCCTGGCCGCGCGCCTGCCGCAGTCGCTGGCGGGCGGCCTGCAACAGCAGGGCGTTCCCGCCGACGTGGCCACCCACCTCAGCCAATTGCCGCCGGTGGCAACGCTGTTCGCCGCGTTCCTGGGCTACAACCCGCTGGGCCACCTCCTGGCCCCCAGTGGCGTCCTGAACACCATTCCCGCCGACCACGCCCAAAAGCTGACCAGCACCACGTATTTCCCAGAGCTGGTCGCCGGCCCGCTGCACCACGGACTGATCATCGTGTTCTCCGTCGCGACGGCCATGACGCTGGTGGCCGCGATTGCCACCATGCTGCGCCCCAACGACCCGGGCAAAGTCCGCGCCCCTATTAACGAGGGCTGAGTTCGCCGGCGTCCGGCCTGTCAGATCAACTGGTCTCCAGCGACTTCCGGATTTCGGTCGCGATGTCGAGCTGGGCGCGGGCGGCGGCCAGACCGGCCGTGGTGTCGGCGGCGGTGCGCTGGGTGGCGGCCGAGATGTATTGGGCTACACCGGATTCGATGGATGCAACGGCATCGGTGGCCAATTTCAGTTGATCGGCGGCGGCCGCGGGCGGGAGGGCGGCCATGGCTACCAGGCGGTCGTCCCAGGACAGGGCGGCCTGTTCGAGTTCGGCGCGCAGGACGAGGGTGGTGCCGTCGTCGAGGGCGTCGGCGGTGCGCAGGGCGGTCATGGCATCGCGCAGGCGGCGGTGCAGGCGCGGCGCCGGGTCGTGGGAGCCCGCCCAGGAGGCGGGGGCCCGGGTGGGGGTGCCCGGGACCACCTGATTCGCGGCGCCCACCGCCTGCTTCTGACGTTTCGAGAGCAGCGCTATGCCGCCGCCGATCGCTACGACAAGCACGATCAGAAGTACGAGCACCCACACCATCGCTACACCCTCATCCGCTAATTGTGGTGTCCGGGCGCCGTATTCGGCGGCCGGGGCACCGTGGTCCGGCTGGTGGCCGTGTGATGGCCGTGCAGTCCGTTGTACACCAGGATGATCGCCACGATGGCGACGAGCACCGCCACGATCAAGGCAATGATCTTGATCTTGCTCCAGGGGCGGTCGCCGGAAACCTCGCCGGTGAGGCCGTTGATGTACACCTGGTACGGCTTGTCCATATAGACGACGGTCAGCAGCCAGATCGGCAGCAGCAGATGCTTGTAGGCCAGCCAGTTCCACGAGGTATTGGACTCGTGGACGATCTGGCGGTCGCCGCCGATCGCGGCGTGCACCGAACTCTCGATCGCCTGCTCCATGCGCTGCTGCGCCTCGGGCAGCGACTGTTCCGCGTCATTGTCGTAGGTGCGGCACAGGTGACCCGCGACGAATTCCGGTGAGTACGAACGGGCTTCCTCGACCGGCCAGGGCTCCAGCGCGCGAATGCGCGAGCGGTTCAGGTTCTCGTTGGCGAGCACCGGGAGATCCGCGAACTGATTGCTCACCTCACCGGAGGCCGGAAACCAGCGGGTACGCGTCTCGTAGATCGGATCGCCGTCTTCATCGGTGCCGGTCCGCACCTGATAGTCCTCGCCGCGCTCACCCTGGTACCAGGTGTCGGTATCGGCGTCGTAGGTGAAGTACGCGGTGTAGAGGCTCGAGAATGCGCCGATCCGCCGGTACTTGCGGAACTTCGACGGTGCGAACCACCGTCCGGAGACCCACTTCTCGACCAGATCCCGCGCCTGCTTCTCACCGACGTGGAAGGGCAGCAGCCCGTCCACCGGGAGCCGGGCGGGCGCATTGTGCACATCGTCGCGCTGGATGGGCGTCGCGCAGTAGGGGCAGCGGGTGGCGGTGAGCGTGCCGTTGAAACCGGTTGTCCCACCACAGTTCTGACACTTCACCTCCCACTCTCCCGTGACCTGCGGCCCGGCCTGACCGGCCTGGATCTGCCGCAGCTCCGCGATGGCCGATCCGAGCTCGCGCGCCTGCACCGGAGTGTTCGGCACGGTGATGGCCGAGCGATTACCGCAGTTGGGGCACAGCAGATCCTGTCCCACCGGATCGAACCCCAGCTGCCCACCGCACGACGAACACGGATAGGTGCGCGTCTGCTCGGTGGTGTGCAGCATGGCGCGATCGGGAACCGGCGGCGGCACCGGCGCTGCCGGAGCAGCCTCCGGAGGCGCAGGCACCGGGGCCGTGAATACCGGCTGCGCGTACCCCGCCTGCGGCGCGTATCCCGATTGCGGCGGAAGTGGCGGCGGCGCAGCGGCTCGAGGTTGCCCGGCCGGAAGTGGCGGCGGGCCGGAAGACGGCGCACCGGCCGGGGGCAGTGGCGGCGGGGCGGCGGGCACCGGCGGAGTCCACGGCCGCGGCTCCGAGGTCGGGAGCGGCGGCGGGGCGGCCGATCCCCGAGGGGGAAGCGGTGGGGGTGCGGCCGGGTACGGCGGCTGGTTGTCGTTCACTGGAGCTCACTCGAGGTGACGGAAGCGACGGTTACACCGTTGCTGCGGAGAGACTTTCAGGTGCGCCGACGATACCGGCGTGGTGACGTATTCGCCGCCCACGCGGGCATGTCTCGCCGGCGCACCCGCCGGTCTCGTGGATGGTGTTCGCGCGCGGCGCTAGTGCGGCGGCAGCGGCGGCGGGGTGCCCGGTAGCGGCGGCGGCGCGGCGAAGAGCGTCTGCAGCGCCGGGACGGTGGAGGCGGCAACCCAGCCCGCCATGCCCTCGGCCCACACATTGGTATCGCGGGTGAGCTGTCCGGCCGAAACATACTGGCGCAGTTGCTCGATCGGGAACGGCCCGGCCGCCTGCCCGCCATTGTCGAAGTGGAAGACCTGCTGACCCGGCAGCGGCGGCGGCGCGGCCTGCTGCGGCGCGGCGGCCTGCTGCGGCGCGGGCTGGGCGAATCCGCCCTGCATCTGCCCGGCCATCTGCCCGCCCAGCACCATTCCCATTCCGGCCTGCATGGCGGCACCCATTCCCCCGCCGGGGTTCTGGGCGGCGGCGAGCATGGCGTCGGCGGCCTGCATCTGCTGATACCGATTGAGGTCGACATTGTTCATGAACCCGCCGGCCTCGACACCGCGGGCGACACCGCGCGTCATGGCCTGCTGGATCTCCTCGGGCAGCGAGATCGACAGCGTGACCTGATCGACGCCGATGCCGAATCCGGACAGCCGCTGCGCCACGAATTCGCCCAGCTTGCCGGACAATTCGACCTGACGGCCCTGCAGATCGATGGCCCCGAGCCCGCTCGCGAGCACCATATCGGAGAAGGCCAGCGCCATATTGTTGCGCAGCGTCTCGCTCAGCACATCGGCGTCGACCTCGGCATTGGTGCCGATCATCTGCCGCAGGAACACCTCGACATCGGTGACCTTGACCATGGCGGTGCCATTGGCGCGGATCTGCACCATCCGGAAGTCGGGATCGCGCACGGTGACGGGCTGCGGTGTCCCCCAGCGCATATCGGTGACCGGGCGGGTATTGATGAAGTACACCTCGGACCGGAACGGCGAATTGAAGCCGTACCGCCACCCCTGCAGGGTGGACATGATCGGCATGTTCTCGGTGGTGAGCGTGTAGTGCCCGGGCCCGTACTGATCGGCCAGCTGCCCCCGGTAGACGAAGACCGCGCGCTGGCCCTCCCGGACGATGAGTTCCGCACCGTTCTTGATCTCGTTGTCGTAGCGCGGGAATCGCCACGCCAAGGTGGTGCGGGTGTCGTCGAGCCACTCGATGATGTCGACGAATTCGCCCCGGATCATGTCCATCAGGCCCATGAAGTCTCCTGTTCCTCCCTTCGGGCACAGCGCCCGCCCTGCGCGAGTATCGCACAGGCGTGTAAACGCTCGTGTCCCACGCGAACTGCTATCGCACGCAGGTACCCCCGGTGTTATCGCACTCTGCTGACCAGCGGGTTCGGCCCGGAAATGACGACCTCCGCCGGACAGGACAATGGCCCGCGGGGGGAGCATCTCCCCGCGGGCCATCGCTCGAAAAGCTACTTGCGGCCGGTGAACTCGTCCATGGAGTGATAGACGCCGACGCTGTTGAGGTAGAAGTCGCGCACCTTCAGCGGCAGCAGTCCGGAGATGGCGCGGTTGAGCCGCGAGGTCCAGGGCAGCACCACCAGCGCCGCACCCTTCTTCATCTCCTCCCAGGAGGTGTTCACGACCTCCTCCTGCTCCAGGATGGGGGTGAACAGGAAGCCCTTGGCGCCGTCGAACATTCCGGTATTGATGTAGGTCGGGCAGACCGTGGTGAACTTGACGTGCTCGTTGCCGGACTGCTCCAGCTCCAGCCGCACCGAGTCCGACCAGCCCAGCGCCGCCCACTTCGAGGCCGCGTACACGCTCATGCGCGGATTCGCGACCAGCGCCGCCGAGGAGGCGATGTTCAGCACCCGCGCCTCGCCGGAGTTCTTCACCATGGCCGGCAGGAACTCCAGCGTGATGTACATGGGCGCAAGGGAATTGATGGCCATGGTCTTGTCGATATCGGCCTTGTTCTCGGTCTCCCAGAAGTAGCCGTTGCCGCGCACGATGCCCGCATTGTTGATCAGCACATCGATATCGCCGACCTGCTCGCGCACCGCCGCGCCGTGCTCGGCAATGGCATCACGGTCGGAGACGTCGACCACATAGTGGTGAATGCTGCTGCTGCCCAACGCCGCAAGCTCGGCGGCCGTCTCCTTCAGCGCCTGCTCATTGATATCCCAGAGCACCACGTGGGCGGCCTGTTCGCGCACCGCTCGCTCCGCGAACGATTTGCCCAGGCCCATAGCGGCGCCCGTGACGAGGACCTTCTTGCCCGCTACGTTCTTCATACCCTGCTGCTCCCCTGTATCGATTGTCCGCGAATCACTTCTGCCGCAATGACTTCATGACGCCCAGGTAGACCGTCATGGTCTTGGCCCACAGCTGCTCCGACATACCGGGCAGCGGGGCGATGGGCAGCATGCGCTGCACCGCGATGGTCTGGGTGTCGACGTACTTGAGCAGGCCCTCCGGACCGTGCCGGCGACCGGTGCCGGAGATGCCGAGCCCGCCGGACGGTGCGGCCACCGAACCCCAGGCGGCGATGAAGCCCTCGTTGACGTTCACCGAACCGGCATTGACGCGGGCGGCGATCTCGCGTCCGCGGTCCGTATTCCGGCTCCACACACTCGCATTGAGGCCGTAGGCGGTGTCATTGGCCTGGGTCACGGCCTCGTCATCGCTGGCGACGCGGTACACCGAGACGACCGGGCCGAAGGTTTCCTCACGGAAGACCGTCATCCCCTCGCGCACATCCGCGAGAACCGTCGGCTCGTAGAAGTACGGGCCCAGTTCGGGGCGCGCCTTACCGCCCGCGAGCACGGTCGCGCCCTTGGCGACGGCATCGTCGACATGCTTACTGACAGTGTCGATCTGGCGCGGGAAGGTCAGCGAACCGATCTCGTAGTCGAAGTCGAGGGTCTTGCCGAGCGTGAGCTTCTTGGTATTGGCCACGAATTCGGTGACGAACTGGTCATACACCTTGTCGTGCACATAGATTCGCTCGATCGATTCGCACAGCTGCCCAGCCGAGGCGAAGCACGCGCGCACCGCGATCTTGGCGGCGGCGGAGACGTCGGCGTCCTCCAGCACGAGCAGCGGGTTCTTACCGCCCAGTTCGAGGGAGTAGCCGATGAGCCGCTCACCCGCCTGCTGCGCGATGGTGCGGCCGGTGGCGCTGGAACCGGTGTAGTCGACGTAATCGGCGCGAGCGATGACCTCGGGGCCGAGCTTGGCGCCGCGGCCGAGGACGGCCTGCCACAGGCCCTTCGGCAGTCCCGCGCGCTCGGCGATATCGATGGCCCACAGCAGCGTCAGCGCGGTCTGATTGTCGGGGCGGCCGATGACGGCATTGCCCGCGAGCAGTGCGGGCAGCGCATCCGAGGCGCCCAGTGCGAGCGGATAGTTCCACGGCGAGATCACGGCCACCACGCCCTTGGGCCGGTTGCGAACCTCGACCTGGGTCAGCAGCGGCATGACGCCGCGCGGCTTGCGGTGCGCGAGAATGCGTTTGCCCTCGGCGGCGTAGAAGCGGGTATTGACCGCGACATCGGAGACCTCGTCGAACGCGTGCACGCGCGACTTGCCGGTCTCGATCTGCACGATATCGAGAATGGTGTCCTGCTCGGCGAGCACCAGATCGTGAATGCGGCGCAGCAGTGCGGCGCGCTCCCCGACCGGCACCTTCGCCCACGTCTGCTGGGCGCTGCGCGCGGTGGCGAAGGCGGTCTCCACATCGGCGACCGAGGACTGCGGCAGATCGACGATCTTGCGGCCGGTGGCCGGGGCGAAGACCTCGACCGACGGCGCGCTGCCCGCGACCGCATGGCCGAGCAGTCGCTGTACCAGGTCGAACGGCAGTGCATCGGCGGCGGCGAGCTGCGGGGCAGTCGACATTGGTCGCCCTCTCGAGGAGTCGGACGCGGGCTGGCCCGCTATTTACTGAACACCGATGTTAGGTGAACACTAGTGTTAGATTAATAGGCGTGACGCACCTCATGTCAAGCCGTACGCGCGGTGGCCGCCCATGACAACGGCCTCCACGGCGGCCCGTCGCGGCCGCCCGCCGCAGACGGCGCAGCAGGCCGATCAGGTGCGCGCGCGAATCGTCCTGGCCACCGCCGACGTCTTCGCCGAACACGGTTCGCGCGGGCTCAGCGTCGCCCGCATCATCGATGCGGCCGGGCTGGCCCGGCCGACCTTCTACCGCTACTTCGCCAATGCCGTCGAACCCCTGCACGCGGTCCTGACCCTCTCCAACGACGATCTGGTCGGCGGCATTCGCGCCGCGCTCGATCGCACCGAAGAGCCGGTTCAACTGGGCATCAATATGATCGAGGCCTATCTCTACTGGGCGAGTGGCCACGGCCCGATGCTCTCCCCGCTCTTCGCGGAATTGCACGATCCCGGCTCGCCCGTCTCGTCCTATCGGGAGCGAGCCCTGGACGATATTCGCGAACTCGTTCGCACCAAGTTCGTCGAGCTGAGCCGACCGGTACCGGCTCCCCTGGATCTGGATACCGCCCTGCAAACCTGCGAATTCGTGGTCTACCGGATTTCCGCGGGCGGCGAACCCGGTCCCGAGACCATCGCGGCGGCCCGCCTCACCATGATTCGCAGCGTCCTGGTCACCCTCGGACGCCGCGAAGACGTCGAATACGCCCTGACAATTCCCGGGCTCTTCGCCGCCGACAGCTAGCGCAACCCGCTCACCAGCTAATTTCGCGCGCGGAGCAAATCGCGGCGTTCGCCTGCCGGACCGGCCAGGTTCCCGGCGCCGTGCCCGAATTGCACCTACCGTGGTTTATGCGAACTTTCGTTCACCTGCTGCTTTTCGCCTGTGCCATTGTCATTGCGGTCGGCACATTCGGTCCGCTGCTCGGCACGGTCGAGGCCCGGCATGTCCGGCTGTCGGATCTGCGGAACGGCTTCGGTTCCGGGCAGACCATCGATCAGGCCGGCAATCAATCCGTGTCGCTGGTGGTATCGCTGGCCATCGTGCTGCTCGGCGTCGCGGCCGTTGTGCTGCTGGCCGCGCTCTTCGGTTCCCGGGTGCTGGGTTGGCTGGGCGTACTGGCCGGGCTGGCGAGCCTGGGCGTGCTCACCTGGCGGCTCGACGAGCAGTTCGATCATGAGCTGCGCACGGACTACCGCACTCTGCTGAACGGCAGTTGGGGTCTGTACCTGGTCGGCGGCGGGCTCGTCGTGGCCCTGCTCTGCCTGCTGGCTCCACGCGAGCGGGTTGTTCGCGCCATTCCGCGCAGCTAGGAGCCGCAGTAGAGGATGGTCCGCTACGGAGCGCTCGATATGCGATCAGGTTTGCTCGCGCGCTCGAAGCGCATGGCCGGATCGGTGACCTTGCCGTAGCGGAGTTTCGGGAGGTCGCGCAGGTAGTTCATATGCAGTTTCCAGGGGGCGCGGTCGCCCTGCTTGGGGAGGCGATCGAGGGCGCGCAGGACATAGCCGGGCTCGAAATCCAGGAACGGGGCGGTGCCGACCGACGGGTCGCGGATGGGGGTGGCCTTGGCGTAGTCGTGTGTGTCCATGTGACGGAGCAGGCGAACCACGTACTCGCACACCAGATCTGCCTTGAGGGTCCAGGAGGCGTTGGTGTAGCCGATGATGAAGGCGAAATTGGGGACGTCGGAGAGCATCATGGCCTTGTACGCCATGGCATTCGGCAGTTCGACGGGTTCGCCATCCACCGTCAGGGCGATATCGCCGAAGGCGACGAGGTTCAAACCCGTTGCGGTGATGATGATATCGGCCTCGAGGTCGCGGCCCGATTCCAGATGCAGGCCGGTCTCGGTGAAGGTCTCTATCCGATCGGTGACCATCTCCAGCGTGTCGTGCCGGATGGCCCGGAACAGATCGCCGTTGGGCACCAGGCACAGTCGCTGATCCCACGGGTCGTAGGTCGGAGTGAAATGCGTGTCGATGTCGTAACCCTGTGGGAGCCAACGCTCTTGCAGACCGTGGATCCAGGCGCGCATACGCTTCGGATACCGCTGCGAGATCTGGTACATGGCGGTGCTGAAGCCGACGTTCTTGGCTCGCGCCAAACCGTAAGCCGCACGGGCGGGCAGGATGCGGCGCAGGCGATCGGCAATGGCATCCCGTGCGGGCATGGAGATGATGTACGACGGTGAGCGCTGCAGCATGACCACGTGCGCGCCCTGTTCGGCCAGCGCCGGGCCGAGAGTCACCGCGGTCGCGCCGGAGCCGATGATGACAACCTTCTTGCCCGCCACCTCCAACTGCTGCGGCCAGTGCTGCGGATGCACGATGGGCCCGCGAAAGCGCTGCATCCCGGCGAAATCCGGGGTGTAGCCCTCGTCGTAGCGGTAGTAGCCGGAACAGCTGAACAGGAAGTTCGCGGTCATGGTCACCGATTCGCCGTCATGGTCCGCGGTCACCGTCCACCGCGCGTCCACCGACGACCATTCGGCGCTCACCACTCGATGCCGGTACCGAATGTGCTTGTCGATCCCGCCCTCGGCGGCGGTGTCCCGCACATACTCGAGTATCGAACCGCCATCGGCAATGGCCTTATCCCCCAGCCACGGCCGAAACCGATAGCCGAGGGTGTACATATCCGAATCGGACCGAATCCCCGGATAGCGGAACAGATCCCACGTCCCCCCGATCGCCTCCCGCATCTCCAGAATCGCATACGTGCGCCCCGGAAACGCCCGCTGCACGTGATAGGCCGCCCCCACCCCGGAGAGCCCGGCCCCCACAATAAGCACATCGACATGCCCAGCCGCACCGCTCATCGACACTCCTTCGATTCGCCCCCACCCAGCGTATCCAGCGCACACCCACCGCAGGCCCGAAGCGACCTACGACCGCGAGAAGAATTCGGCGACAACCCCGGCCACGAGCGGTCAGGCGCGGAGGCCGCTGGCTCGGAGGACTCGGCGGCCGATGGCGGCGCGGATGGATTCTTCGGTGCCGAGGACTCGGACGTGGCGGCGGGCGCGGGTTATGGCTGTGTAGAGGAGTTCTCGGGTGAGGAGGGTGGATTCGGGGCCGGGGAGGACTACGGAGACGGTGTCGTACTGGCTGCCCTGGCTGCGGTGGATGGTCATGGCGTAGACGGTGGTGACGCCGGGGAACTGGGTGGGGTGCACCAGGTAGGGCTCGGTGCCGCGTTGCAGGGCGGCGCGCAGGGTGCCGTCGGGGGCGCGGACGATGACGCCGGTGTCGCCGTTGTAGATGCGGGCCTCGTGATCGTTGGCGGTGACCAGCAGGGGCTGGCCCGGATACCAGTGTCCGGGGCCGGGATCGGTGCTGATGCCGGCGGCGACCACCCAGCTCGCGGCCAGGCGGTCCCAGCGTTCGACACCGTAGGGGCCCTGGCGGTGTGCGCAGAGCAGGCGGTGCGATTCGAGGGCCGTGAGCGCGGCGGTGGCATCACCGGCCTCGGCCGCGTCCGTGGCGGCCCGCGCCGCCCGCAGCACATCCGCGCGCACCTCCGCCGTGTCGTCCGGACCGTGCAGCGTCAGTTCGGTCCCACCGGCGACGAGCAGTTCCCAGGCGGTATCCGCATCACCGGCGCGCACCGCCACCGCGAGTTCGGCAATGCGACCGCCGAAGCGGCGGCCCCGGGTGAGGCGAACGATGCCGCCGCGCAGTCGTTCCCGCTCGCGGACCGACAGCGCATCAGGATGGCCTGCGGTATCCCGCAATTCGCCGCCGAGGATCTTGTCCAGGGCCGGATTCGCCTGGCCCGCAATCGGTCCGGCGACGAGGTCGGCGAGCACCGCACCGGCGTCGACGGAGGCGAGCTGATCCGGGTCGCCCACCAGTACCAGGCGGGCATCGGGGCGGACCGCGGGCAGCAGCCGGCTCATCATGGTCAGGGACACCATGGAGGTTTCGTCCACCACGATGACGTCGTAGGGCAGCCGGTTGAACTCGTGGTGCTTGAACCGGCTCGCGCCACCGCGCTGCCAGCCCAGCAGACGGTGCAGCGTGGCGGCGGTAAGCTCGGGCAGTCCGATGTCACCGGCCTGCTCGCGCACCGACTCCTGCAGTCGCGCAGCGGCTTTGCCGGTGGGTGCGGCCAATGCGATGCGCAGCGCGGGCGCACCCGGCATCGCCTGCTGATGCGCCACCAGCAGCGCCAGCACGCGCGCGATGGTGTGGGTCTTGCCGGTGCCCGGCCCGCCCGCCACCACGGTGGTCCACTGCGTCGCCGCCAGCGCGACCGCGAGCCGCTGCCGATCCGGCGGCTCCCCCGGCCCGCCCTCACCGGGAAACAGCCGATCCAGCTCGCGCCGAACCAGTTCCGCGTCCACCATGGGCTGGGTGGTGGAACGCTCGGTGAGCGCCTGCCGGATGGTCTCCTCCTGCCGGTAGTACCGATCCAGGTAGAGCAGCGGACCGGCGTCCGATCCGGGCGGGTCGATCAATCGCAAGGGCCGCAGCGGCCCGGCAGGACTCCCGCACACCAGCGGACTCTTGCGCAGCGCCGCGATCACCTCGTCCACATCCGGCCACGGCAGCGTCGCCGGATCGATCGAGGACTCCTCGGCCCCTTCAGCATCCACGCCGATCTCGTGCATCCGCCGCACTTCCAGGCATACCGACCCCGACCGCACCGCACGCACGGCCAGCGCGGTCGCGAACAGCACCGCCCCCGAATTCTCCTGCCCCAACCGACCGAGCCGATACGCCACATGCAGATCCGCCGCCGACAACACCCCGGCCGCATTGAACGTCTGCAACAGCCCGGTCCCCCGCTGCGCCAACTGAATCGACGTCATCGCGCTATCTCCCGTCGGCTGTCCGCCGAGTTCCGAACGGACTCTTTCGCACCCGCCCACAACAGATCAGCGGTGGCAGATTCACAGACCGTCACAGCTAGGTCCGGGCTGCGCCCACTATCGGTGCGATTCAACGGTCTGCCTCCGGGTTCGTCAGTTCGCCTGCGAGCAGGAGGGACAGGTCCTCGACGAGGGCGGGGGGCGGCTTCCAGTCGAAGACGCCGCAGCCGTCCGGGGTGTCGGGGCCGATCATGCCTCGGACGAAGAGGTAGCGGATGCCGCCGAGGTGCTGGGCGGGGTTGTAGTCGGGGAGGCGCCAGCGCAGGTAGCGGTGCAGGGCTGCGGAATACAGGATCGCCTGGAGCGGGTAGTGGGAGCGCATCATTTCGGCGGCCATGCGCTCGTGGGTGTAGTGGGCGACGGTGAGGTCGCCTTGGCCGAGGCGGTTGGTCTTGTAGTCGACCACGACGAAAGACGTTCCGGGGGTGCGCAATACGGCGTCGATACTGCCGGTGAGGTAGCCGCGCAGCGGGGTGTCCTCGAGGTGCGCGAGTTGGTCGGCGTAGGGGGCGAAGACATCGTCGGCGGGGAGATGGCGGCGCAGCAGTTCGGCAATGCGGCGCACCGTCACCCGGGTCGGGGTGGGATTGTCGCCACCGGCGAGGGGCAATTCGAAATCGAGTTCGCTGAGCCGGTCGCGGGCGGAAATCTGTGCCAGGGAACCGAATCCGATCGGGGTGTGCATGACCGCGAGCAGTGCGTCGGCGAGCACCTCCGGATCGGCGTCGAACATCTGCTCGGCGACGGCATGCCGGCAGCGGGCCCGCATCTCGGCGGGCAGATCGGCGGCGTCGGTATCGACGTACTCCAGGATTTCGTGCACGAGCGTGCCGAATTCCGCACCGTAGGGCAGTGTATTCATGAGAGACGGTGCGGCCGTGGCGAATACGTCGACGGTGTCCTCGAGCACGCTCGGGGTCTCGGGCTCGTCGCTGACCCCGCCACCGTCGGGCTGATCTCCGGCGGGCATGGCATCGTGCGCACCGGCGGTCAGCGCCGAGTACGAGGTACGCCGCCATTCCTGATCCAGCGTGCGGTCGAAATGCGCGACGGCCAGCGCTTCGGGCAGCGATGCCGCATGGTCGCGCCGCAGCCGGGCCCGCCTGATCTCGTGCACCGGCTCGACGGCGATCACACCGGGTTCGGCAGTCGACGCCCATTCCGAAATGCGTTTGAGCACCACCGAATCAGCGGGCACCGCGACCTTGTCCGCCACGGCCGGACTGCCGGGCTCACGGCCCAGGATCATCCGGTGCAGCGGCGCGGTCTGCGTATCGAAGGCGGGCGCCCACCAGGCCACCACCTGCGCGCCCGCGCGGGTGAGCGCCACGTACAGCAGGCGCAGCTCCTCGGCGGCCTCCTCGGCCTCGGCACGCGGCTTGCGGGTGCCGTAACCGGAAGCGTCCGGGCCACCCACATCGAGGACGCGGCGGCCCTGCTCATCGTGGAAGAGCAGGGTCGGCGGATTGCGCAGCTTCGCGGCGTCCCAGGCGAAAGGCAGGTAGACGACCGGGAATTCGAGACCCTTACTGGCATGCACGGTGGCGAGCTGCACGGCCGCGGCATCGCGGTCCAGCCTGCGGCTGCGATCGGCGACGCTGCCGGAGGCGGGATCGCGCACCCGATCACCCAGCCAGCGGGTCAGCGCGCTCAGACCCAAACCCTCACGCAGCGCGGCATCATCGAGCAGTTGGGCGATGTGGCGCAGGTCGGTGAGCTGCCGCTCCCCGCCCTCCAGGGCGAGCAGTCGCGGCGCCAGCCGGGTTTCGGCGCTCATCTTCTCGAAGACGGCGGCGAATCCGGCACGGGCGAAAAGCCGTGCCGAGTCCCGTAATTCGGCGCTCAGGCGTCCGACGAGATCCGCTCCGCCGGAATCGATCTCGTCGGCGGCGATCCCGAGCAGCGCGGTACCGGCTGCCAGGCGCACCCGATCGGCGCGGTGCGGTTGCTCCAAAGCGTGCAGCACCCACAGCCATTCGGTGGCCGACGGTGTACCGAAGACGCTCGCACCGCCCGCCAGCACCGAGGCCACCCCGGCCAGTTCCAGTTCCTTGCGCACCAGGTCGAGCTGATTGCGATTGCGCACCAGGATCGCGATATCGCCGGGCCCGAGCGGCCTTTCGCCCGCGGTCCCGGCCTCGATACGCGTCCCCGATTCCAGCAGGCGCACGATATCCGCGGCGACATCGGTGGCAATGCGCTCCCGCTGCCGCCCGACGGTCGGATAGCCGGAGCGGTTCAGCGGTCCCGCACCGGTGCGCGGAAGACACCGCAGCCGGAAGGGCGTCACCGATTCGGGAGTTCCGGACAGCCGCGTGTAGGGGCGGGTCGCGGCCACCGCGTGCACGGTGATTTCCTTGTGCCCCAGCGCCGCACCGCCGTGCAGGTGTTCCAGCGCGGTGAGCAGTCCGGCATCACTGCGCCGATTGGTGGTGAGCTCACGCCGGGAGTCGGCGTGCGCCACCGCATCCAGATAACTGAGCACCTCCGCACCGCGGAAGGCGTAGATCGCCTGCTTGGGATCGCCGACCAGGACCAGTGTGGTGTGCCCGTGGAACGCGCGCCGCAGAATGTCCCACTGCAGTGGATCGGTGTCCTGGAATTCATCGACCAGCGCCACCTGGAACCGGTCCCGAATGCGCCGACAGGCGCGCGGCCCGTGCTCCGGATCGGCCAGCACCTCGTGCAGCAGCACCAGCAGATCGTCGAAATCCCGCAGACCCGAAAGCTGTTTGCGCCGAGCGGTTTCCGCGCGCGCCGCCTTCGCGAACGACACCCGCTCCCCCGCCGGATCGTCCTCGGACTCGGCCTCCGGAACCAGCATGGCGGCCCCGTCCCCCACCGCCGCGGCGGCCAATCGCTGCGCATCGGCGGGACTGAACGGCGGGATGTCCCGCGCGTACCGGCTCAGATACAGATCATCGGCGACGGTGGACACCACCTCATCGACGTTCTCCACCAACCGCACGCCCGGGTCCTGCTCCCCCGCGAGTCCCAGCTCGTCCAGCATGCGCTGACAGAAACTGTGTGTGGTCGCGATGGTCCCGGCATCGAAATCCGACAGCGCCGCCAGCAACCGCTCCCGCCGCGCCGCCACCTCCCCCGGATTCGCCTGCGCCAGATGCCGAATCAGCTCATCACCCTGCGCCTGCGCCCGCTCCGGATCGGCCAGCGCCGCCGCCACCGAGACGAACCGATCCCGCGTCCGCTCCCGCAACTCCTGCGTGGCCGCCCGGCTGAACGTCACCAGCAGCAACTGCGAGATATCCACCCCGGCCTCGGCCACGAACCGCACGGCCAGCCCGACGATGGCATACGTCTTCCCCGTCCCCGCACTCGCCTCCAGCACCGTCGTCCCCACCGGCAACGGCCCGGTCAGCTGGAATCCGTCGCCCGTATCGCCGTCCACGGCATCGGTATTCGAACTCGCCGAGCCTTCGGCCGCTCCGGACAATTCCGCTGCTGCCCAGAGTCCCTCACCCATCGATCGAGGCAGGTCCGCACCGGAATCCACACCGCCTGCGGCCGGCACCGGATCCACGAACCCGGGCAGATCGCGCGCGGCAGCTCCGAACAGATCGGGTGCGTCCTCGGCGTTTTCCCGCGCCGGGCCGGTCATCTCACCCGCCCGACCACTGCCTTCCCGCAACCCCGCCGCATCGCCGTGCGGGTCCGGATTCCCTTGTCCGCTCCGCGCGTTCACCCCGCCTGTCTCGTCCCGCGGCGACCGCTCGGAGGCCCCGCCGCCCTCGGGCGTGACGTCCCCGACCAGGCTGAAGAGATCGGCGCCGTCGTCGCCCGCCGGTGTGCGGCCGGGGCGCGAATCACCGCCCGCCGCACCGCTACTGCGGCGGGTGGTGGGGCGGACGTCGAAGTCGGTGTCGGCGATCGAGAACAGGTCGTCGGTCATCCGCGCCTTTCGTTGTCGGGGGCGGACCGCGGGGTCGGGTGCGAGGTGATCATGGCTGGCTTTGATTCTCGTTGGTGAGCAGGGGGTTCCACATGCGGCGCGCCAGTTCGCCGAAGCGGGTGGGTTCGGCCTCCAGGGAGGGCGGCGCGGTGGTGAGGGTTCCGGTGAGCTGGTGGAAGCGCGGAGTGGGGCCCAGGACGTAACGCAGGTAGCGGTCGGTGTGTTCGCCGTAGCGGCCGGGACCGTCCTTGCCGCCGTCGAATTCCTGCTCGGCGGCCAGCAGGGATTCATCGGGCGAGGAGCCCTGGCAGCGGCGTTCCGCGTAGGCGGCCGAGGCCGCGGGCGCGATGGGGAGCGCCTCGTTCAGACCGTCGTCGCGCAGTGCGCACAGGTCACGCAGAAAGGCCCGGGCCGCAGGGGCATTCGGGGCAGTGAGGGTGGATTGCCATGCGGGCCGGGCATGTTTGCCGCGCCCGATGGTGATGGCCCGCCAGCTCTGATGATCACCGGCCGCGGCGAGCGCCAGCAGCCGAACCCAGGCCGCCATGCGATGTTTCGGGGCGAGGCGGGAGAAGGTGGTCCGTAGCAGCGCATCATCGTGCACATCGGGCACGGTACCGGTGAGCCGGCGGCCGTCGCCCAGGTCCACCGCGATATCGACGGTGCGGGCGGGGATTTCGTGCAGCGGCTGGGCAACCCGCACCAGCCGGTCCACGGTGGTCTCCACCTCGTCGAGCACCGCCGCCCCGAGCGCGAACGGCGGTAGCGTCCCGCGCCGCCATTCGGCCGCGCGCAGCGCATTCGGATCGACGCCGGTGAGCCGGGCGTTCAACATCCGTTCGCCCATACCCCATTTGGTGAGCCCGTCCAGCTCGATGGGCAGGCGGTCGGCGATCTCCTCGGCGCTCTCGGGCACCCGAATTCCCAAGCGCTGCCACAGGAATGCCCGCACCGGATGTTCGACGAAGGAGACCAGATCGGCCAGCTCCACATCACTGCGCTCACCGCCGGGCAGGGCGCCGGCCAGGAACGGCGGCCGCGGCGCGGGCGCCTGCTGTGCGGCGAGCGCACCGGCCAGCGCGACACTGTCGAAACTGAACGGCTTGTCGGCCCGGAAATTGCGGCGATCGAAGGGCTGCAGCGGATGCCGCGTGATCACCTGATCCAGCGCCGGGGCGCCGACGTGCGCGCGCACGGTGTCCAGCAGTTCGGCCAGCGGAATCGCGGGCGGCCGATGCGCCCCGGTGACCGGATCGGATCCGGTGTGCAGCAGCACAAGTCGCTCCCCCGCCGCCATGATGGCATCGAGCAGCAACTGCCGATCCTCACTGCGCGGATCACGATCACCGGGCAGGCGGTGCCGCCCCAGCACATCGTCGCCATCCGCACCGCCGGCGCGCGGGAACACCTCATCGTCCAGACCCAGCAGCACCACCACGCGATGCGGCACCGAACGCATCGGCACCATGGTGCATACCGTCAGCTCACCCGTGCGGAAGTTCGCCCGCGAGGGCCGTCCCGCCAGGCGCGCGGCCAGCAGTGCGGCAATATCGGTGAGCCGCAGCGGAATCTGCCCGGCGTGCTCGGTGGCGGCGGCCAGCTCGCGCCGCGCCTGCACACCCATCCAGCCCTGGCTGTAGGGCACCTCGGTGAGCAGATCGAGCGCACGCCCCAGCACGGTCGCCCATTCGGCGGCGGGCCGCGCGGACCCGGCCGGTTCGGCGAGCGTGGGCCCGCGCAGATCGCGCAGGCAGACCGCGAGCCGGTCCACGAACTCCGCGAAACGCCCGGCCAGATCGATATCATTGCTGTCGACATCATCAAGGGGCAGCACCAGATCCAGCCAGTCCTCGGTGGATTCCCCCGCGGCCACACCCAGCAGAATCCGGTCGACGGCGGCATTGAGGGTGTTCTGCGCGAAATCGCCGAGCCCGAAGGCCTGCCGCTGCCGCAGCCCGATTCCCCAGCGCGCACCGGTCTCCGCCGACCACTCGCGCAAGCGCTCGATATCGTCGTCGTCGAAACCGCAGCGCAGCCGAATCGGTTCCGTCGCAGCCAGATCGAGGACCTCGGTGACGGTGACCCGGCCGTCGGCGAGCTCCAGCAGCGTGGCGATCACATCCAGCAGCGGGTTCACCGCCCGCTGCGCGCGGTCGGCCAGCCGCACCCGTAGTCCGTGCGCGGGATGGCCGGGCTGGGTCCCGTCGATGGACCACTGCCCGAAGGCGGCGCGCACCAGCGGCGCGTAACTCTCGACGTCCGGGCACATGACGATGACGTCCCGCGGCTCCAATGTCGGGTCCGCGGTGAACAATCCGAGCAGGGCATCACGCAGCACCTCGACCTGCCGCGCCGGACCGTGGCAGGAGTGCACGGCGATACTGCCGTCGGCCAGCGCGGGATCGGGCATGAGCGACCAGCGGTCCTGCCGGATGGCGGCCTGCAGTTCCGACAGCAGGGTGCGGGCGCCGATGGCCTCGGGCTGCGGGTGATAGGTGTCGATGTGATCGTAGGCGGCCAATCGCTGCTGCAGCTCGCGCACATCGCGCCCGAGCGCGGCCAGCAGCGGATGCCGCACGCGCACACCCGAATTCGGGATGACCTCGGCGTCGGCCAGCTTGGTCCACAGCGCCGGACTGGGATGCACCAGCCACAGGTGCACGCTGCGCC
Organism: Nocardia sp. NBC_01327; assembly: GCF_035958815.1. Lineage (NCBI taxonomy): Bacteria > Bacillati > Actinomycetota > Actinomycetes > Mycobacteriales > Nocardiaceae > Nocardia > Nocardia sp. NBC_01327. Next base: position 5,870,361 of record NZ_CP108383.1, read on the forward strand.
CGGCCGACAGGGCCGACAGCACCTGCAATTGATCGGTGCTCAATCGTGTCACGCCGAAGAGCGAAATCCGTTCCGGCAGCGAGACCGACTCCGGTTCGGCCCGCAGCCGCGCGCAGGCCGCGTCGAGTCGCTCGGCCGGGCTCGGCGTACCGACCTCCGCCCGCAGTCGCCGCCACAGCATGGGCTGCCACACCAGATCGGGCGGCAGCTGATGGCCCGCGCCGTCGGTATCGGAACCGGCCGCCCAGTCTGTGATCATGGCCGGGCGCTGCATCGCATACCCGCCGAAGAGCTCGGCAATGCGCGCCGCCGTCGCGTACCGGCGGCCCACGCGATGCCCGCCCGCATCACCATTGCCGAGATGGCGGGCCAGCACCGCACTCCACGGTTCGGTCAGCGCGGCGTCGAGCACCGGCAGCAGCGTCCACACCACCCGCTCGGGCGCCCACGGGTCCTCGTCCGGGATCAGTCCGGTCGCCTCCGCCAGCACCCGCGCCACCAGTGCGGCCGGATCGGCGAAGTCGATATTGGCCGCCACGCCGTCGGCATGCGCGGCGCTGCCGAGCACCACGCCCAGCCGCTGCTGCAGCCAGCGCTCGACGCCTTTGGCGGGGACAGCGACGACTTCCGGGGTGAACGGATCGCCGAGCGGATCCGCGAGCAGCCCGGCGAGCGCGTCGGCAAGCGTGTCAGCACGCTCCGCACGATGAATGTGCACGACCTGTGTTTATACAGCCAGCGAACGATATGCAATCATCTGGCTCTACGGTCGGCCGCGTGACACCCACCACACGCCCGTGATTTGCTAGGGCGCGCCACTCCGAATTTCTAGTGTGGTATGCGACAGTGCATTTCGGGGAGATCGTTGGTCCATCACGAAAGGCTGGTTGCGCGATGTCTGCGTCTGTGATTCCTATGATCCCGAGACGCGGGTTCACCGTCCGGCGGGTCGGAGAGCGCTGGGAGCTGGTGAATTCCCGGTACTACGGTCGCCACGTCGTCCTGCAGAGCTGGGCGCGCGATCGCCACACCGAGGCGTTCGAACACTGCTATCGCCTCAACAGCCGCCGCACCGAAGAACTCACCGCCGCATTCCGCTGAACGATTCGGGCGAGTCGCGAATCCGGGCGCGCCGCAGCGAAAGCGCATGCGCGCCAGGGGCCGATCGGCGGACTCGCCGACACGGACAGCGAAACCCCCTGTGACAGCGGCATTTCGATAGCAGACAGGGCAAACCATCTCAAGACGTGCAAAACAGGCATTGCGGTGTCTATTGTTTCCCTCCGTGCGTTCCCCGAAGGCCCGGCGCTCCCGCGTGGCCGCCTCCACCTGCCTCCTCGCCGCCGCGGCACTGATTCCCGCCGCGCCGGCATTCATCCCCTCCGCCGGCGCCAAGCCGGTACTCATGCAGGGCTGCCTGCAGGGATTCGACTGCGATATGAGTAATCGAATAGCCGCGGTCGACAACTATCTCGCCGGTCGTCCCGGCGTCACCGGATATGTGATGCGTGACCGCGTCTCGGGCGGCATGTACCGGAATGGCAACGCGGACACCATGTTCTGGACCGCGTCCACCATCAAACTCGCAATCGCGGAGGATCTGCTGAATCGCGCCCGCGTGGGCGCCATCACGCTGGGCCCCGACGATCGCGCCACCATGGAGGGCATGCTGGCAACCTCCAACGACGCGGACGCCGACATCCTCTGGAACAAATTCGCCGGCATCGATCGCATGTCGTTCAACAACGCCTTCCGCGCCAACGGTATGAGCGGGCTCACCCCGCTGCCGCCCACCACCTCGCTGGAGCAGGTGAAGCTCTTTCCGGACTGGGGCTTCCAACAGTGCACCCCCGGCGATCTCGATCGGCTCATGGACAGCGTCCTGAACCATATGAATCCGGACGACCGGGCCTATCTGGTGGACCGCATGCGCAAGGTCGACACCAATCAGCACTGGGGCGTGTGGGGCGCGGGCGCGGCCATGCAGCCGGGCCTGAAGAACGGCTGGTCCGATGAGCAGGGCGGCTGGGTCGTCAATTCGGTCGGCTTCGCCGGGCCGGGCGAGCGGTACACCCTCGCCATCATGACCGAGCAGGGCCCGGACGGCAGCTACACCGACGGCTCCGAGACCACCACGCACGTCGCGCAGATGCTCTTCGCGGGCCGCTGAGCAGGTTCTTCACTCGACGCTGAGCGCGGCCCGGTGGCACCGGGCCGCGACCTGCTTCCGCGAGCATGTCTTTTCGCCCCGAACTCCCCTTCGTATTGTATTTTCAGACCTGATGTCCTTTAAGTCGGTTTCCGAATGATCCTGATTCGTCGTCGAACCTCACGCCCCACTACCCTTGGACGTGAAGTGTCGTAGTTTCACGTCTGGGTTTCACCGTCTGGCTAGGAGCAGGGACTAGATGAACGCCGATAATTCCGTCGCACAGCGCCACCGCGTGGTGGTGATCGGGTCCGGGTTCGGCGGCCTCTTCGCTTGCAAGCACCTGCGGAAGGCCGACGTCGACATCACGCTCATCTCCAAAACCTCCACCCACCTGTTCCAGCCACTGCTGTACCAGGTGGCCACCGGCATCCTGTCGGTCGGCGAGATCGCGCCCGCCACCCGCATTGTGCTGCGCAAACAGCAGAACGTGCGGGTCATCATGGGCGATGTCAACGACATCGACGTGAAGGGCGGCACTGTCACCTCACGGCTGCTGAACCAGGACACCGTCACCCCGTTCGACAGCATCATCGTCGCCGCCGGCGCGCAGCAGTCGTACTTCGGCAACGATCAGTTCGCCACCTACGCGCCCGGTATGAAGACCATCGACGACGCCCTCGAATTGCGCGCGCGCATTCTCGGCTCCTTCGAGGAGGCCGAACTGGCCAAGGACCAGGAGACGCGCGACCGCTTCATGACCTTCGTGGTCGTCGGCGCGGGCCCCACCGGCGTCGAATTGGCCGGGCAGATAGCCGAACTCGCGGACCGCACGCTGGACGGCACCTTCCGCAATATCGACACCCGCGACGCGCGCGTGATTCTCGTCGAGGGCGCGGGCGCGGTGCTGGCTCCGATGGGCCCGAAGCTCGGCGGCAAGGCGCATCAGCGGCTGGAGAAGATGGGCGTGGAGATCCAGCTCAATGCCATCGTCACCAATGTCGACGCGCGCGGCGTCACCATCAAGGACGGCGACGGCACCCGGCGCATCGAATCCGCCTGCAAGGTGTGGTCGGCCGGTGTGCAGGCCAGCGGACTCGGCAAGATCCTGGCCGAGCACTCCGAGGGCACCGAGGTCGACCGTGCCGGACGCGTGATCGTCGAACCGGACCTCACCATCAAGGGCTACCCGAACGTCTTCGTGGTCGGCGATCTGATGTCCGTACCGGGTGTGCCCGGACAGGCGCAGGGCGCGATCCAGGGCGGCACCTATGCGGCGAAGGCCATCAAGGACGGCATCGCCGGGCACAAGCCCGAGGAGCGCAAACCGTTCAAGTACTTCGACAAGGGCTCGATGGCCACCGTGTCGCGGTTCTACGCGGTCGCCCAGGTGGGCAAGCTGGAGTTCAGCGGCTTCTTCGCCTGGCTGGCGTGGCTGGCGCTGCACCTGTGGTACCTGGTCGGTTTCCGCAGCCGCTTCGTGACGGTGCTGGAGTGGTTCACCTCCTTCCTGGGCCGCCACCGCGGGCAGATGGCCGCCACCGAACAGTGGGTGTTCGCCCGGCTCGCACTCGAAGCGCTCGATGATCCGGACGAAGCGCGTGAACTGCATAAGCAGATCGGCGGCGAATCCGCTTCCGGCAGCGGCAAATCCGCGGCGAATGCCAAGGCGGCACCGGCCACGGAGACACGCGCCGGCTGACCACACCGTCAAGGGCCCATGACCCGACCAATCCGGCGCGCCGACCGGATCCGAATGTCCGACGTCCGTCGACATTCGTCAGAAAGGTCATCCATGGGCAAACGCCAACCGGCTGATCAGGTTTCCTCGCATCGCCGCCGTATCGGTTCCCTCGCCCTCGCGGGAGCACTTCCGCTCGTCGCCGCTCTCACCACCGCCGCGGCCGCTGCGGCGGATCCGGTTGCGGGCGACGACAATCCGTCCGCCGTGATCGAGAACCAGCCCACGACCCCCGCGCAGCCCGGACTCGTGCTCGACTCCCCCTTCGGCCAGCTCAATGTGCCGGTGCCCCCGATGGTGTCGGAAGGCGCGCGGCCGTGGGCCGAGACCGCCGCGGCGCCCGTGGGCGCCCCGGCCGACGGCGGGTCGTCCCAGGCCGCACCGGTCATCGACCCGGTGACGGACGCGGCCGATCCCCTGGTCGATGCGGCGGGCGCGCCCGCGCCGCTCGTGCGCGTCGGCCGCAATTCCGTCACCGGGGTGCGCGATATCCCGAACGGCCCGGTGGCGGCGGTCGATGTGCAGGGTCTGCACATGCCCGATCCGTCGCTCGCGGCCGATGTCGCCCCGATCGCGGCCCCCGAGGGCAAGCTGCGCTTCTGCGATACGCAGATCGACATCCCGTCCTTCCTGACGCCCGAGCAGGCCGCACAGGTCAATGACTACTCGGCCCGCACCGAGGCGAACCTCGCGCGCACCCTCGACTCGGCCGGCTTCGAGCCGAGCCGTTCGGACCGGATCGCCGCGCAGACCGTCGGCACCGCTGCCGTGGGTGCGGCGGTGGGTGTGGGCATCGCCGCGCCCGCGGAGGTCGCCGGCGGGGTGCTGGGCGGCGTCATCGGCGGTATGGCGGGCACGCCCTTCGCTCCGGCCGGGTGGGTTGTCGGCCCGGCCATCGGCGCGAGTGCGGCCGTCTCGCTCATCGCGGTGCCCGCGGCGACCATGGGCGCGGGCATCGGCGCGGCGTTGGGCGCGGTGAACGGTGTGCTGGCCCCCGCGACCGCGCCGGCGGCGGGCACAGCGGCTCCCGGGGTAGCAACCGCTGAGTAATGAACGATTTGTCGGGGCCGGAATCCATCAACTGGGATTCCGGCCCTGATTTCGTGAACTACCAAGCAGTTAGCTAACTTTCGGCAATGCGGACGTTCTACGCGACTCCCGAAACCGACCAATCCAGTTGACCGACGGGTCCGAATGCTGGGCGTCGATGTTCACCCTCGGAGGAAAGGACGCGAATGGCCGCAGGTAAGCACAGAGCCCTCAACCCGCATCGCACCAAGGTCGGCACCGTAGTTGCAGCGGGTGCCGTGCCGCTAGTCTTGGCGATCGTCGGAACGGGTACCGCCAATGCCGCACCGGAGACATCCAATTCGGTGACGGCACACGACGATACGTCCAAGCAGTGGCCGGCGGCGGATGCTCCCAATGTCAGCCCCTACGAGGGCATGCACATCCCAGGTGACACCAAGAGCTCCATCCAGTGGTCGCGTCAGGCCCCGGACAAGAGCTATCTGGCCCCGGTCGGCGTGCTGCACGCACCCGTCCCCGTGGCCGCCGTGCCGCCGATCGCGCCGCTCCCGGGCAAGTTCCGGTTCGGCGATTCCTCGTTCGACATCCCGGCCGGGATGGACAGCGAGCAGGCGATCCAGATCAATGACCAGGCCGCCACGACCGAGGCGAATCTCGCCACCTTCCTCGACTCGATCGGCATGGAGCGCAGCCGTTCCGACCGCATTGCCGGCCAGACCGTCGGCACCGCGGCCATGGGAGCGATGGCAGGAGCCGGATCGGCCGTGCCCATCGCGCTCACCTCGGCGACCGTCGGCGCCGCACTCGGCCTGGTGGTCGGACTTCCGCTGTTCCCGGTCGGCCTCGTCGCCGGTCCGGCGCTCGGTGCTGCCGCGGGTGCGGCGGTCATCGAGGTACCCGCAGCCGCGGCCGGCGCCGTGGTGGGTGCCATGGTCGGCGCGGTGAACGCGTACAACGCACCGCCTCGGGTCGTCGGCGACTGATGCAGTACGCCAGGCGACAAGCTTTTTCGCAGTAGAAGTGCGCGCGATGGGAACCGGGGGTGAGGTCCGGTTCCCATCGCGTTGCTGAATGTCCTATGCGGTGTCGCCGAATGTCCTACACGCGCAGGACAATTGCGGCCTACACGCGCAAGGCAGTTGCGGTGCGCGTGAACAGAGTTCCGCCCGCCGCGAGCGGCAGCAGCGCCGCATCCCTCCCGGTGATCTCCGCCGGTCGGTCATCCGGATAGGTCAGCACGCTCTCCAGCGCTCGCGGTCCGGACAGCGCATCATCGGTCGCGGCGTCCCCACCGAGATCCAGCCGGTGCCGCAGCAGCGGCAGATCGCCGATATCGGCGCGCAGTTCTCCGGACCAGAAACCGTGGTCTTCCCCCGTGCGGCCGATCTGCACTCGCTCCCGAAGTCGCAGTCGCGCACCCTCTTCCAACCGCACCGTGGTGAGCGTCTCGTGCTCGGCCCCGCCGGCGACCACGGTCGGCTCCGGATCGAAATCCAGCTCCCCGTCCGCCGCCACCTCGAAACGCCAGTGCGCCAGCGATTTCCGCGTCTGACGGCCGGGCAGCGCAATCGTGGCCGCCACCGAGCGCACCAGCAGACGCGCACCCGGGCCGACCGTGATCCGGATATCCAGCTCGTCACCGCCCAAAGGCGTTGCGGCCGTGCCGATCAGGTGCACGGTACCGACTCCGGTGCGCCGCGCCGCCAGAGCGCCGACCGCGTGAATCTGCGGCAGCGTCCCGGCGGCAGCGGTGATCCGCAGCTCAGTGCGCATATCGCACCGGCTCAGTGCACATGGCTCGCCCGCGTGGCACGCAGCTCAGTCGGCCATCCGGCATACAGGTCAGTGCGAGTGTGCGGCACCGGCCGTCGCATCCTGCTCCGCGGCCAGGCGCAGCTGTTCGCGCACCCAGGTCAGCACCGGTGTGGCGGCCGGGTCTTCGGTGAGCGAGGTGAAGACGAACGGCCTGCCCTCGCGCACCTTGGTCGAATCGCGGTCCATGACAGCCAGATCCGCGCCCACCATGGGTGCGAGGTCGGTCTTGTTGATGACCAGCAGGTCCGAGAAGGTCACGCCCGGGCCGCCCTTGCGCGGGACCTTATCGCCGCCGGCGACGTCCACCACGAAGATCTGCGCGTCGATCAGGCCGGAGGAGAAGGTGGCGGTGAGATTGTCGCCGCCGGACTCCACCAGGATCAGGTCCAGGGGCGGATTCGCCTCGACCAGATCATCGATGGCGTCCAGGTTCGCGGTGATGTCGTCGCGGATGGCGGTGTGCGGGCAGCCGCCGGTCTGCACCGCGGTGATCCGCTCATCCGCGAGCACGGCGTGCCTGCGCAGGAAGTCGGCGTCCTCGGTGGTGTAGATGTCATTGGTCAGGACGGCCAGGGACAGCTCGTCCCGCAGCTGCCGGCACAGCGCCGCCACGAGCGCGGTCTTACCCGAACCGACCGGTCCGCCGATGCCGATGCGCACCGGCTCCCCGGGTGTGCGCGCCCGCTTGGGCCGGTCGTGGTGATGATCGTGCGGTTCACCGTCGATGAGGTGGGGTGGCATATGTGCTCCTTTCCGCAGTCATCCTGTCCGATGCACGTAAAGCGCTTGTTACCTGCCCTCGATCCGCTGGTCAGGAGGCGAACAGCGGCATATCCCGGATGAGATGACGTTCGGCCAGCACGTCCTGGAGGGGGTCCGAGAGGGACATCATCGCCTTCGTCGCCTCCTGCGCGGTGCGATCACAGACCTCGGCGAGTCGGATGGTGCACGCGGCGACCGCGGCCGGATCGAGCGCGAGCAAACGCTGTGCGGCCGTCGCCGCGCCCGTCATGGTCGTGTAGACGACAACCCCCGCGATCTCCTCCGGAGCGGACCCGGAGACCACGCCGACCACACCGAACACCGTCGACAGATGCGGGCGTGGGCCCACGCCGGACCAATCGCCCTGCGGCCAGACCTGTTTCGCCAGTCGCAGCAGGCCGCGACCCTGTGCGCGGGAGGCGGTGCGCGCGGCGGGCGACGGGGTTCGCGCATCGGCCTCCAGTTCGGCGCGGGCGGGTTCGAGTGTCCCCGCGCAGACCGCCGCGGCGAGCGAGGCCGCCACCGCGCCCGAGGTGCGGATACGCCTGCGCAGGTACAGCTCCACCGTCGCCACATCGCGCACCAGCCCGGAGGACACCGCCTCCTCCACGCCGCCGGAGTGCACGTGGCCGCCGATGGGCAGCCGCGAATCGGCCAGGGTGAGCAGCATGGCCAGACTCATCGACGCACCTCCGGGTATCGCATCGCTCGATCCTAAGCCGCCCCTAGCGGACGCTTGACCTCAACCTTGGTCCAGGTAGCAAGCTGGTCGACGCGACCAGTTCTCGATCCGAGGAGTTCCCATGCATGCCATCCGCCTCCACGCCTTCGGCTCCGCCGAGAATCTCCGGTACGAAACGGCGCCCGATCCCGAGCCCGGTCCCGGCCAGGTCCGCATTGCCGTGGCGGCCTCCGGCGTGCACCTGCTGGACACGACCCTGCGCAGGGGCATGGCCGCCGGACCCATACCGCTCCCCGAGCTGCCGACCATCCCCGGCCGGGAAATCGCCGGCACGGTCGATCGGATCGGTCCCGGAGTGGACGACACCTGGCTCGGCACAACGGTTGTCGCGCACATCGGCCAAGCGCCCGGCGGGTACGCCGAGCTCACCGTCACCGAAGCCGAACGCCTGCACGAGATTCCGGCGACTCTCGACGCGGCGGCGGCCGTGGCAATGATCGGCACCGGCCGAACCACCCTCGGCATACTGCAATTCGCCGACATCACTCCCGACACCGTCGCCCTCGTCCCCGCCGCGGCGGGTGGCATCGGCACCCTGCTGGTGCAGTTCTTGAAGAACGCCGGAGCCACGGTCATCGGCCTGGCGGGCGGCCCCGAAAAGGTCGACCTGGTCGCGCGCAATGGCGCCGACCTGGCCCTCGACTACCGCCGCCCCGACTGGGCGGCGAAAATCCGCACCGCCTACGGCGACCGCCCGGCCACCATCCTCTTCGACGGCGTCGGCGGCGAAACAGCCGGCACGGCAATCGATCTCCTCGACAAGGGCGGTCAGCGCCTGGTCTTCGGCTGGTCCGCCGGACCCGTCGAGATATCCGATCAGGAACTCGCCGACCGCGGCATCACCTCGACCCCGGTCCTGGGCCCGCCCATGATGCAACGCGCGGGCAGCCTGCGCAATCTCGAAACGCGCGCCCTGGCCGAAGCCGCCGCCGGCCACCTCCGCCCCGCCCTGCACCGCTTCCCGCTGGCCCAGGCGGCCGCTGCCCACGCCGCTCTCGAAAACCGCCACACCACAGGCAAAGTCGTCCTGATTCCCTGACCGGACGGGTGTTCGCCACACCAGGAGACTCGACCGCCACACACCCCGTCCCGTGCGTCATGCCGACTGGACCGTACGGATAGCGACCGGATCCGGTCCGGCAGGCCCACGGGCCGCACTCGCAGAGTGCGACCGCGCCGGCCGTCATGCGCATCGCATCGCATCGCATCGCATCGCATCGCATCGCATCGCATCGCATCGCATCGCATCGCATCGCGGCAGGGTTGGGTGTGCGGCGGCGTCGCCCGCAGGCAGGCAGCCGAGAATCGGCTGCCTGCCGACGATCAGCCCTGGCCCGCGACGGTATTGCGCAGTGTGCCGATGCCGGAGATCTCGACGTCGACGGTATCGCCGGGATGCATCGGGCCGACCCCGGCGGGGCTGCCGGTGAGCAGCACATCGCCGGGTTCGAGGGTGATCCACCGGGTGACGTAGGCCAGTAGCTCACCTACGCCGAACACCATGTCCGAGGTCGGCGCCTGCTGAACTGTGCGATCGCCGAGCCGGGTGGTGATGCGCAGTGCCGCCGGATCGGGGATATCGGTTTCGATCCATGGACCCAGCGGGCAGAAGGTGTCCGCGCTCTTGGCACGGGCCCACTGGCCGTCGGCACGCCAGTCGTCCGCGGTGACATCGTTCGCACAGGTGTAGCCGAGGACGAAGTCGGCGGCACGATCGGCGGGGACATGGCGGGCGGTGCGGCCGATGACCACCGCCAGCTCACCCTCGTACTCCAGCCGCCGTACCTCCGCCGGGCGCAGCACGACCGAGCCGGGACCGGTGATCGCATTGCGGCCCTTGAGGAAGAGCGAGGGCTGCCGCGGCCGGGGCAATCCTTTCTCGGCGAGCTGACCGCCGTAATTGCTGCCCGCGCAGACGATGGTGCGCGGGTCGCAGGGTGACAGGAGGGTCAGCTCCGCGAGCCTTGCCACCACCGCGCCGGGTTCGGTGTTCCCGTCGGGGAATTCGCGCACCTCATCTCCGGTCAGCACGCCGCGTCCGGTCCGTCCTTCGAGCCAGTAGCGCACGATACGCATAATCCCTACTCCCCCATCGCTTCCCGGACCAGCTCGACCGGATGCCACGCCGTACGACCCGCGCCGTGGAAGATCTGCTGACGGCAGGACACTCCGGTGGCGGCCACAATGGTGTCGTGCGGCTCGGCGGCAAGGGCCGGGAACAGCCGGTCTTCGCCTACGGTGAGCGACATTTCGTAGTGTTCGGATTCGAAGCCGAAGGAGCCCGCCATTCCGCAGCAGCCGGAATCGATCTCCTCGACCCGGACACCCGGAATCCGTTGCAGCAGCGCCATGGTGGCGGCGGTGCCGACCTCTGCCTTCTGATGGCAGTGGCCGTGGAACACGATGCGCCGTCCCGCGAGCGGGGAATCGGGGCGCAGGGTGAGCCAACCGGCATCGATCGCCTCGACAAGCAATTCCTCGACCTGTTTGACCCGGCGGCCCACCGTGCGCACATCCTCCGAATCCGGCAGCAGCGCGGTGTGCTCGTCCCGCAGCATGAACAGGCACGACGGTTCGCAGCCGACGATCGGCGAGCCCGGTTCGGTGGTCGTCACGAGCGAATCGACCAGCGCCGCAGCCTTTTTCCGCGCATCCTCGAGCAGCCCCTTGGACATGCTCGACCGGCCGCAGCAGCCGCCGCTCGCCAGTTCCACCCGCCAGCCCGACCGTTCCAGCAGTTCGATGGCCGCCTGCCCGATATGCGGTTCGGTGAAGGTGGTGAACGAATCGGCGAGCCAGTTGACCGTGCCCAGCAAGCCGGAGACCGGCGGAGCCGCCCGGTGATGGCGGCGGAACCAGCGAATCAGATTGACCCGCTGGAAGACCGGCAGCGGCCGGGCGAAGGCGATGCCGAGCGAACGGTCCAGGAACCGGCGCAGCAATTCCACCCGGCCCAGCACGTTCGACAGCGGCGCGGTCGCCGAACCGAGCCGGTTCAGTAGCCGAATCGAGCCGAACATCCTGGAGCGCAAGGGCGTTCCGTGGATCTGGTGATGGTGCGAGAGCGTTTCGGCCTTGAGCGAGGCCATATCCACACTCATCGGGCATTCGCTCTTGCAGGCCTTGCACATCAGGCACAGATCGAGAATCTCGTGCAATCGCTCACCGCCCAGTGCCGCATGCGGATCCGGTTCGGAGAGGGCTTTCACCAGGGCATTGGCCCGGCCGCGGGTGGCGTGCTCCTCATTTCTGGTCGCGATGTAGGACGGGCACATGACGCCCGGTCCGGCCTTGCGGCACAGGCCGATATTCATGCACCGATCCGCCGCGCCGCGCATTCCGCCGACCACCTCGAACTGCAGCGTCGTGGTCATCGGCGGTGCGGGCGGCAGCGCGTCGCGGTCGCGCAGATTGTCGGTCATCGCGGGCGCGTCGACGATCTTGCCCGGGTTCATGATGTTCTCGGGGTCGAAGAGCCGCTTGACCTTTCGCATGACCTCGTAGAGCGCATCACCGAAGATCTCGCGATTGAACTCACTGCGCGCGAGGCCGTCACCGTGTTCGCTGGAGTTCACGCCGCCGTATTCGGCGACGAGATCCTTGACGGCCTCGGCGACCTTCCGCATTTTCGCCACCTCGCCAGGATCGGTGAGGTCCACGAACGGCCGAATGTGCAGGCAGCCCACCGAACAGTGGCCGTAGAACCCCGCCTCCAACTGGTGCTCGTCGAGAATCTCCTGGAACCGCCTGGTGTATTCGGCCAGGTGTACCGGATCGACAGCGGTGTCCTCCACGAAGGCGAGCGGGCGGCGGGTGCCCTCGCCCGCGGCCATCAGCAGACCCAGGCTGGATTTGCGCACCTTCAGCAATGCGGTCTGATCGGCCGGGGTGATCGCGCGAATGGTGTGGTAGCCGTGCCCGTTTCGCTGCCACAGCGCATCGAGCCGATCCAGCCCCGCGAGCAGCGCCGCCTCATCGTCACCGCTGAAGGAGACGAACAGCAGCGCCCCCGGATCGCCGACAAGAATGTCGCCGAGTCCGGCGTATTCGATCTTCTGCCGGGACAGTTCGAGAATCGTGCGGTCCATCAACTCGACCTGATGGGGTTCGCAGCTCAATGCGTCCGTGGTGGCCGCGATGGCGCCGGCGGTATCGGTGAAGTGACCGACCGCGTACACCGTGTGCGCGGGCTTGGGCACCAGATCCACCAGCGCGTGCGTGATGATCAGCAGTGTGCCCTCGGCGCCGACGACGAACTTGGCCAGATCGAAAGGATGCTCCTCGCCGAAGTCGACCAGCCGGTCGAGACGGTAACCGCCGGCGCGACGCCAGAACACCGGCATCCCCGCCCGGATGACCTCCTCCTCGGCCCGGACCAGCTTCGGAAGTGCGTGGTAGATCAGCCCTTCCAGCGTGCCCGCGCCCGCGCGCCGCATGCGCTCGGCCTCGTCGACGGCGTCCAATCGCGCATGGGAACCGTCGCTGAGCACCACCTCCAGCGCCCGCACATGATCGATCGTCATGCCGTAGGTGAGGGAACCGCTGCCCGCGGAATTGTTGCCGATCATCCCGCCGATCGTGGCCCGATTGCTGGTCGAGGTGTCCGGGCCGAACATCAGCCCGTATGCGGCGACGGCCCGATTGAGCTGATCCTGCACCACCCCGACCTCCACCAGCGCGGTCCGGGCCACCGGATCGATCTCCACGATCCGGTTCATATGCCGGGACATGTCCAGGACCAGGCCGGGGCCGACGGTCTGCCCGGCCAGACTGGTGCCCGCGCCCCGGGACACGAGGGGTACGCCGAGCTCTCCGGCGGCCCGCACCGCCGCGGCGACATCCTCCGCATGCCGCGGAAAGGCCACGCCCAGTGGAGTTATCGCGTACATGCTGGCGTCGCGGGAGAACAGGTGGCGGCTGTAGTCGTCGAAGGCGACCTCACCGTCCATGGTCGCGCGCAATGCCCGCTCCAGTCGCGCGCCCACGTCCGACGGGCCCTGCAACGCGACCTCGGTATCGAAGAGTGTCATTGAAAGTCCTTCTTGTCCATGGCCATCGGCAAGAGCGGTGGCGCGGCGGGATCGGCCGTCTCGTGCGTCGTCGCCGCGCGCAACGGTTTACGCAGGGTCAGTACGAGCAGCGCCGCGATGGCGAACACCGCACCGAAGAACGCCTGCGTGAGCGCGTAACCGCCACCGCTGATATCGCTGAGCCAGCCGCCGATATAGGGCCCGAAGAAGCTGCCCAGATTGCCGACGCCATTGATGAGCCCCAGTCCCGCGCCCGCGGCTGCCACGGGGGTGAGTTTGGTGACCGTCGCCCAGAACGGGCCGTACCAGGCGATCGACGCCGCCGTGCCGAGGATCATCGCCCCGAGCACAAGCCACTTCTGGTCCGCCGAAATGAAACTCGCGCCGACGAGAATCATGGCCGCCGCGCCGAGCACCACCGCCATATGCGCGACATGCCGGCCGCGCCGGTCCGCCGACCGTCCGACCAGAATGATGGCGATACCCGCGGCGATCTGGGGCAGCACCGCCACCAGCCCCACCTTCAAATCGGTGTGGAAGGCCTTTTTGAGCACGCTCGGCAACCACAGTGTCAGTCCGAGCAGACCCATCTGGGTCATGGTGTAGATGAGGGCGAAGCGCCAGACGATCCGACTGGTGAAGGCGGCCTTGAACGTTCCGTGATGGACCAGCGGCTCACCTTCCTCGAGCCGGGATCGCTCGATGTACTCACGCTCGTTCTGCGAGAGCCACCGGGCCTTGGCGGGCGTATCGCGGACCACCGCGAGCCAGGCGGCGAGCCCGATGACCAGTGGCGCACCACCCTGGATGAGGAACATCCAGCGCCAGTCGAAATAGGTGAGAATGACACCGGAGAACGGCGCCGCGACGATCGCCGCGATCGGGGTGTAGAGCTTGAATATCGCGAAGGCCCGGCTCCTTTCGGCAAACGGGAACCACGCCCGGATGGTGGCCATCAGCGCGGGTTGCACACCGCCCTCGGCGACGCCGAGCAGGAAGCGGGCCAGCAGCAGCTGCCCGATGGAGTGGGTCAGGCCCTGCGCCATGGCGGCCAGGCTCCACAGCACCATCAGGATCGCGATCCACCTTCTCGCACTCCATCTTTCGGCCATATAGCCGCCGGGAATCTGCAGCAGCAGATAGCCCCAGAAGAAGATGCCGCTCGCCAGACCCTGCTGGGCCCCGGTGAGATTCATATCGGTCTTGAGATGCGGCAGCGCGAAACTGATATTGGTGCGGTCGATATAGCAGATGACATAGATGAAGACGACGATCGGCAGAATGTAGATCCACCGCTTGTTTTCGGACAGTCGCCGGACAGGGGACGTTCGCTCGATCAACGACCTACCTCCTCGTAGGTGGCCCGCGCGGGTCGGCGCGGGCTGGGATCGGCGCTCAGCTCGTGGCGGAGCATGGAGAAACTGCCCGTGCGGCCGACCGCTCTCCGCTGTCGGCGGAAAGCGCTGGGCCGCAGCGGGTATCAGGCGGTGCGCAGCACCGCGAGGGCGGCCTGGGTGCCGGCGGGGTCGATATCGACGCCGGCCAGCTCGAGTCCCATCTGGACGCCGGAGAGTGTTCCGGCGAGCATCAGATCGTTGAAATCGCCGAGGTGACCGATCCGGAACACGCGCCCGGCGAGCTTGCCCAGGCCGGTGCCCAGGGACATGTCGAAGCGGTCCAGGATGATTCGGCGCACCTTGTCGGCATCGTGCTGCTCGCCGAGCAGCACCGCGGTCAGGGAACCGGAGTACTCGCGCTCGTTCACGCACAGCACCTCGAGACCCCAGCCGCGCACCGCCGCCCGGGTCGCTTCGGCATGCCGGCTGTGCCGCGCGAACACATTGGGCAGTCCCTCTTCCTCCAGGAGCAGCAGGGCTTCCCGGAGTCCGTAGAGCAGGTTGGTGGCCGGTGTGTACGGGTAGAAGCCGTGCTCGTTGGTGTCCAGGATGGCGGTCCAGTCCCAATACGATTTCGGCAGTCGCGCCGTCGCGGCGGCCGCCAGCGCCTTGTCGCTGATCGCGTTGAAGCTCAAGCCCGGTGGCAGCATGAGCCCCTTCTGCGAGCAGCCGACCGTCACATCGACACCCCAGTCGTCGTGCCGGTAATCGATCGATCCCAGCGAGGAGATGGTGTCGACCAGCAGCAGCGCCGGATGATCGGCCTCGTCGATGGCCGCCCGAATCTCCGGTATGCGACTGGTGACTCCGGTCGAGGTCTCGTTGTGCACGACCATCACCGCGGCGATGCCGTGTGCGGTATCGGCGGCCAGCCGTTCGGCCAGCGCCGCCGGGTCGGCGCCGCGCCGCCAATCTCCGGGCACGAATTCGACGATCAGGCCGAGGCGTTCGGCCATATCGCGCCACAGGCTCGCGAAGTGACCGGTTTCGAAGGCCAGTACGCGATCACCGGGCGAGAGGGTGTTGACCAGAGCCGCCTCCCACGCACCGGTGCCGGACGAGGGGTAGATGACCACCGGTCCGCTGGTGCCGAACACCGGTTTGGTCCTGACCAATAGGTCCAGGGTCAGTTCCGCGAAGTCGGGACCGCGGTGATCGATGGTCGGTTGCGCGATGGCGCGCAGTACCCGGTCCGGGACATTGGTCGGTCCGGGGATCTGCAGGAAGTGCCGTCCACTCTGAGCGCTCATCACACAATTTCCAATCTGTGCCGTGATATGGCACACTGTGCCGTGAAAAAGTGCAGTAAGGGTAGGTACCGCAGATCGAGGAGTCAAGACCTTGCGAAACGTGCTGAATACGCTCCGCGTACTGGAGGAAGTCGCCGCGCGGCAGCCCATCGGCGTGGGCGAATTGGCCCGGGCGCTCGAGATGCCCAAGAGCACGGTGCAGCGGGCACTGCTCACGCTCGACGAGGCCGGATGGATTCGCCCCGGTTCCGGTGAGGTGACCCGATGGGTGCTGACCACCAAGGCGCTCGCGGTCGGCAGTCGCGCCGGCGGTGATCTCGGCCTGCGCGGGGCGGCCCTGCCGATCATGGAGGATCTGCGCCGGCATACCGGGGAGACCATTCACCTGACGGTCCCCGAGGACGGCCGCATGGTGCTCATCGAGCGGCTGGAGACCGATAAACCGGTGCGCACCAGCATGGCGCTCGGGCATTCGCTGCCCTTCCACGCCTCGGCCAATGGCAAAGCGGTCCTTGCCAACAGCAGCGCCGAGGTCCTCAGGGCGCTGCTCGTGGACGAACTCCCGCGCTACACCGAGACGACCATCACCGACCCGGACGCACTGCGCGCCGAGCTGGCCGCCATCAGGGCCCACGGGTTCGCCGTCAATCGCGGCGAATGGCGCAATGATGTCGGCGCGGTGGCCGCCGTCGTCATGGGCGGCCACGAGAAGCCGATCGCCAGCATCAGCGTGAATATCCCGATCGGCCGGCTCACACCGGAATCGGAGATCCTGTTCGGCGAGGCGGTGCGGGAGGCGGCGAGCAGTCTGGGTGCACGCCTGGGTTAGCCGGGCCGAGGGCCGAATTCGCCCGGCGCAGCGGCGAATTCGGAGGACAGGTGCTCGGCGGCGAGCCGCGCGCCGAGCCGCCGCAGCAATGCCGCCCCGTCGGTGAAGCATCGCCGCACATCCGGTTCGATCTCCGTCAGCGAATAGACGGCGGTGAATCCCGCACTGCGAAACCGTTGGGCGGTCAGCGTATTTCGCCCGCAGACGGCAATGACCGGCACACCCGCCGCCCCGGCCGCGGCAGCGACACCGGCGGGGGCCTTGCCGTACAGTGTCTGCTCGTCGAGCATGCCCTCTCCGGTCACGACCAGATCCGCACCGGCGAGCTGTGCGCCGAAATCGACCAGTTCCAGCACCAATTCGATGCCGGGGCGCAGCGTCGCGCCTAGTGCGGCGACCGCCGCGAACCCGACCCCGCCTGCGGCACCGGCTCCCGCACGGTCCCGCAGATCGTGGCCGGTGGCCTCGGCGATACAGTCCGCCCAGCGGGTGAGCGCCGCATCCAGGGCAGCCACTTGCCCACCATCCGCGCCCTTCTGGGGACCGTAGACCGCTGCCGCACCGTATGGACCGGTCAGCGGATTGTCCACATCACAGGCGACGGTGAAATCGACATCCGCCAGCCGTTCCCGCAGGGCCGCAAGGTCGATCGTGTCGAGCCGATCCAATGCCGCACCGCCATCGCCGATATCGGCTCCTTCGGCATCGAGCAGGCGGGCGCCGAGCGCCCGCAGCAGTCCCGCGCCGCCGTCGGTGCTCGCGCTCCCGCCGATGCCCAGCACAATCCGGCGGCAACCGGCGGTGATCGCCGCGTCGATCACCTCGCCGGTCCCCCGGCTGGTGGCTGTCATAGGTGCGAATTCCCCACTCGGCAACCGGACCAGCCCGGAGATATCCGCCAGCTCCACGACGGCGATATCGCCGCGTCGTGCATAGCCGGTCTCGACCGGCTCGCCCGTAGGCCCGGTGGCACGCACCGGAATCGCGACGAACCCGGCGGCCACCGCAGCCGCGACGGTCCCGTCACCGCCGTCGGCGACAGGCACCACCGACACGTCCGCGTTCGGCAGCACGTGCCGAATACCGGACGCGACGGCGTCACCTACCTGTGCGGCGGTCATCGACCCCTTGAACTTGTCGGAGGCGATCAATACGCGGGCCATCGAATCCCTCAGTCCAGCAGTGCGATTGCGGTGGGCGCGTCCGCGGCGGTTTCGGCCAGCTCCTCGAATTCGACGATATTGTCGATTTCCAGGCCCATCGACACATTCGTGACCCGCTCCAGGATGCACTCCACGACCACGGGCACACCGTATTCGGCGATCAGTTTCTTCGCCTGCTCCAGCGCGGGCCCGATCCCGTCCGGCTGGAAGACCCGAATTGCCTTGCAGCCCAAGCCCTCGACCACCTTGACGTGATCGACGCCGTAACCGCCGACCTCCGGGCTGTTGATATTGTCGAAGTCGAGCTGGACGTAGTAGTCCATGCTGAACGCCCGCTGCGCCTGACGGATCAGACCCAGGTACGAGTTGTTCACCAGCACATGGATATACGGGATGCCGAACTGTGCGCCGACGGCCAATTCCTCGATGAGGAACTGGAAGTCGTAGTCGCCGGAGATGGCCACCACGGTGGCATCGGGATCGGCCGTGGCAACACCGAGGGCGGCGGGCAGGGTCCAGCCCAGCGGCCCGGCCTGGCCCGCATTGATCCAGTGCCGCGGCTTGTAGACGTGCAGCAGCTGCGCCGCCTGGATCTGCGACAGGCCGATGGTGCTGACGTAGCGGGTGTCACGGTCGAACGCCCTGTTCATCTCCTCCCAGACCCGCTGCGGTTTGAGCGGCACCGCATCGAAATGAGTCTTGCGCTGCCCCACCTGCTTTCGAGCCCGGACCTGACCGGCCCAGTCGGTCCGGTCGGTCAGCGTGCCCATGGCCGCCATCTCCTGGGCGACCTCGATGAACACCTGCAGCGCCGCGCCCGCATCGGAGGTGATGCCGAAGTCCGGCGCGAACACCCGGCCGATCTGCGTCGGCTCGATATCGACATGCACGAAAGTGCGGTCCCGCGTGTAGGTTTCGACGCCACCGGTATGCCGGTTGGCCCACCGATTGCCGATACCCAAGACGAAATCCGACTCCAGCAGCGTCGCATTGCCGTGGCGGTGCGAGGTCTGCAACCCGACCATGCCCGCATGCAGCAGGTGATCATCGGGGATGGTGCCCCAGCCCATCAGGGTCGGCACCACCGGAACCCCGGTCAGCTCGGCGAATTCGACGAGCAGGTCCGCCGCATCGGCGTTCACGATGCCGCCGCCCGCCACGATCAGCGGCCGCTCGGCCGCGTTCAGCATGACGAGAGCCTTCTCCGCCTGCGCCCGGGTGGCGGCCGGACGATGCACTCGCAGCGGCTCGTACGTCGCGATATCGAACTCGATCTCAGCGAGCTGCACATCGATCGGCAGGTCGATCAGGACCGGTCCCGGCCGGCCTTCGCGCATGAGCTGGAATGCCTTCTGGAAGGTGCCCGGCACCTGCGCGGGCTCGAGCACGGTGACCGCCCACTTGCTCACCGGGGCGGCGATGGAGGCGATATCGACGGCCTGGAAGTCTTCCTTGTGCAGCTTGGCCACCGGCGCCTGCCCGGTGATGCACAGGATCGGAATGGAATCCGCACTCGCCGAATACAATCCGGTGATCATATCGGTGCCCGCGGGGCCCGAGGTGCCGATGCAGATGCCGATATTGCCGGCGGCGGCGCGGGTGTACCCCTCGGCCATATGCGAGGCCGCCTCGACGTGCCGGGCGAGCACGTGCCGAATCCCGCCGTGCGCGCGCAGGGCGCTGTAGAACGGGTTGATCGCGGCGCCCGGGAGTCCGAATGCCTGTGTCGCACCTTCTTTTTCGAGAATCAAGACCGCCGCGTCCGCAGCGCGCATCCGTGCCATTATGAGATCTCCTTGTCCGCACGCCCGCTCAGGCGCTCCACCCCGCGCAGCAGGGCACTGTGATCGAGTCCGCCATCGCCGTTCGCCTTGGCCGCGGCCACCAGTTGCGCGACCAGCGCGCCCAGCGGCACGACCACACCGGCCTTGCGTGCCGCGGCCGTCACGATCCCCATATCCTTGTGGTGCAGGTCGATTCGGAAGCCGGGCTCGAAGGAACGGGACAGCATATTGCCCCGCTTCTGCTCGAGCACCTTCGAACCGGCCAGGCCGCCGCCCAGGACGCGCAAGGCCGCCTCGAGGTCCACGCCGTAGGCCTCCAGGAAGACCACGGCCTCCGCGAGCGCCTCGATATTGGCCGCGACAATCAGCTGATTGGCCGCCTTGACGGTCTGGCCCGAACCGCTGGGGCCCACGTGCACAACGGTTTTGGCGAGGGCGTCGAAGATCGGCCGCGCCTGCTCGAAGTCCGCCGCAGCGCCGCCGACCATGATCGAGAGTTCGGCGGCGAGGGCGCCCGCCTCACCGCCGGACACCGGTGCGTCCAGCAATCGGAAGCCGCGCTCGGCGGCCTGGGCCGCGAGCTCGAGGGTCACATCCGGCCGGATGGTGGAGAAGTCGATGATCAGCGCACCCGGCTCCGCGGTGTCGAAGACGCCCTTCGCGCCCGCCAGCACCTCGTGCACATCGGGTGAGTCCGGCACCATCACACAGATCACCTCGGCCCCGCGCACCGCATCGGCGATCGAGGTGGTGGCGTGACCACCCGCCGCGACGAGCGGTACGGCCTTGACGGTGGTGCGGGCGTAGCCGGTCACGGCGTGACCGGCGGTGGCCAGGTGGACGGCCATCGGGCTGCCCATAATGCCTAGTCCGATAAAAGCGATCCTGCTCATTCCGGTATCCCTGAAGTCGTTGCGTAACAGTGGTTCACGTGGTCACATCGGCCCTTCACGCGCTGTGCCCGCGGCGCTCGCGCGGCAGCCGGTCGAAGCTCTCGGCCGAGCCGCCGGAGGGTACGTACTCGAGCCCGACCCAGCCGCGGTATCCGCCGGTCTCGAGTGCGGTCAGTTGCTGCTGCAGGGGCAGGTCCCCGGTGCCGGGTTCGTGACGGCCGGGGCTGTCGGCGATCTGGACGTGGGCGATCCGGGCGGTATGCGCCGCGATCACCTTGTCGACATCATCGCCATTGACCGCCAGGTGGTAGAGATCGGCGAGCAGGCCGATATTCGCCGCGCCCGTGGCCGTCTGCACCCGGTCGATCACCGCGAGTACCTCGGCGGCGGTGCGCAGCGGGTAGCGGTTGGGGCCGCTCACCGGCTCGAGCAGCACGGTGCCGTCGATGCGGGCGGCAGCCCAGGCGGCCAGGCCGAGATTCTCGGTCGCCACCTCGTCCTGCCGCTCGGCCGACACCCCGTCGATCCGATTGCCGTAGAGCGCGTTGAACATTCGGCAGCCCAGACGCGCGCCGATCTCGAGGGTGGCATCGATATTGGCGCGGAATTCCGCGGACAGGGCGGGCCAGGACACCAGGCCGCGATCACCGAGCGGCATATTGCCGGCGGCGAAGTTCAGGCCCACCAGCGATACCCCGGCGTTCTCGACAGCGGCGACGAAGGCGTCGGCCTCCTTATCAGTGGGAACCGAGCGGTCGAAGGGCCACCAGAACTCGACCGCGTCGAATCCGGCCCGCCGGGCGGCGTCCGGCCGCTCGAGCAGAGGTAGTTCGGTGAACAGGATCGAGCAGTTGACCTCGTAACGCAGCGAATGACTCATGGATCTCTCCCGGTGAATTCCACAATGCGGAAGTAATATTCTGTTATGTGGAATAGCATAGGAGGCGCGCTCCGGCACGGTCAAGGAATATCGAAGGAGCCGAGCCGTTTTCGGTGCGTGCGGCCGACGCCGGACCGGCCGGTAGACTTCCGCCATCCGGAAACATGGAGGAGACGGGCCAGTGACGGCAGCGAATGAAGCCAAGGGACGCACCGGTGGCGTGCAATCGATCGAGCGCGCCTTCGGATTGCTCGAGACCATGGCCGACGAGGGCGGGATGATGGGTCTGTCGCAGCTCGCGACGGCCTCCGGCCTCCCGCTGCCCACCATCCACCGGCTGGTGCGCACACTGGTCGATCTCGGATATCTGCGCCAGGAACCCTCACGCCAATACGTACTCGGCCCGAAGCTGATCAAGCTGGGCGAAAGCTCCGCGCACATGCTGAGCATCCGCGCGCGGCCGTACCTCGCGCGGCTCGTGGACGAACTGGGCGAATCCGCCAATATGGCCATGCTCGACGGCGATCAGATCGTGTACGTCGCCCAGGTGCCCTCACGGCATTCGATGCGCATGTTCACGGAGGTGGGTCGCCGGGTCCTCCCCCACTGCACCGCCGTCGGCAAGGCGCTACTGGCCGCAATGCCGCCCCAGCGAACCCGAGAACTACTGCAGCGCACCGGAATGCCGCGATACACCGAGCACACCCTCACCGACCCAGGCGAATTCACCCGTCAGCTCGAGGCCGCAGCCCGCAACGGCTACGCCATGGACGAGGGCGAACAGGAACTCGGCGTGCGCTGCGTCGCGGTCGCGGTCCCCGATGCCCCGGCCGCCCTGGCCATCTCGGTCTCCGGCCCGGTCGGCCGCATGTCCGAGGAGCTCGTAGAACGAGCAGTCCCCCTCCTCACCGAAGTGAGCCGAGCACTGTCCGCCGGCCTGCACTGACAGCGCCCCGGCCAGCCGTCCAAGGGGCCGAAGCTGCTCCGCCTCGCCCTCCCGGAATGCTCCGCCTCGTAACCCCGGCATGTTCCGCCTCGTAACCCCGGCATGTTCCGCCTCGTAACCCCGGCATGTTTCGCCTCGCCCTCTCGGCATGGTCCGCCTCGTCATCCCGGCATGCTCCGCCTCGCCCTCTCGGCATGCTCCGCCTCGCCCTCTCGGCATGCTCCGCCTCGTCATCCCGGCATGCTCCGCCTCGTCATCCCGGCATGCTTTGGCCGGGATCCACACCCGCAGCGCGACAACGGGTTTCTGTGGATCCTGGCCAAATGCGCGCCGGGATGACGGGAGTTGCGCCGAATTTACGGAGTTGCGCCGGGATGACAGGGGTGCCGTCAGGCGCCGGGATGACAGGGGTGCCGTCAGGCGCCGGGATGACAGGGGCGCCGTCAGGCGCCGCGGATGGTGCTGAAGGGGTCGGGGTCGGCGGGGGGTTCTTCCATGAGGTGGCGCAGGCGGGTGTTGATGGTGCGGAGTTGGGGGAGGTCGTTGGCGCGGACAGCGGTGTGGCCCTGGGTGATCAGGTTGTCGGCCAGGACCAGGTCGGTCATGGTGTGACGGTCTTCGCAGAAGCGCTCGAAGATGATGACCTGGAGTTCGCCGGTGCGGTCGAGCAGGCGGCGCCAGAGACCCAGCAGTTCCGAGGTGCGCTGGCGGAGCAGATCGGGGGCGCGGCTGTCGATGGCCTGACGCATGGCGACCTCGTGCTGATCGAATTCGCGGCGGTAGACCTCATCGCCGGCCTCGTCCACGCGGGGGCGGACATAGCCGAGCATTTCCTTCGCTCTGGCAACAAGACTCGGCCACATGAGTTCGTCCTCGGCCTCGTCGATCGCGGCGCGCAGATCACGCAGACGCTGTTCGGCGGCGACCGCGGCATCGGGATCGGTGGCCGCCGCGGCGACGAGCTGCTGGGTGTCGCTGGCGGTCTTCTCCTCCTCGAGGCGCTCCAGCAGCAGCCCGGAGGTCGGATTGCCGACCTTGGCGTGCTTCTGCCGGACCTCCTCCAGCCGCCGCAGCTCCTGCTCGGTGTGGCGGCGCAGATCGCCTGCGTCCGGGAGGGTTTCGGTGTGCAGATCGATGACGTTCTCGAATTCGGCATCGAGGTACGGCAGGTACGCGCGGGCGACCATGATGCGTGAGGCGTCGATCTCCAGCGTCAGTTCGATCTCACTGCCCTCGGGCACACTGCGCTCGATCTGATCGGCGGTGATATCCAGGCAGCCGATGGTGCGATTGCGATCGGCGCGCGCATGCTCGCCCTCCACCACCGGGATGCGAATGAATCCGGTCTTCGCGGCGCCGCGATGAATCGCCACCGAGGTGCGCAGGCGTTTGCGGGCGCGGGCCGGCAGCGGCGTATTGCGCTCGATCAGGCGCACGGTCGAATTGTCCGACAGCCCGACACTGATGGTGTGGATGAGCGGCGGCTGGGTTTCCACGGCGCCGACCGTGTAGTTCAGCGTTGCGGGCTCGAGCGCCCGCCGGTCCCCCGCATAATCGGTGAGTTCGAGCTCGAAGGTATTGGCGCGCCCGGTATCCGCCCACAGGGTGGTGCTGAAGACCCCGTTCTCCCCCACGGCGATCTTGCCGCTGCGCCACGGCGGCCGCGCCTGGGCATTGACCGCCTCGATGGTCAGCCCGCTCGGCACATCGCCGACGGCGGCTGCGATCCGGCCGACGATCAGCGGCTCACGATCGGGTCCGACGGGCTGGTATTCGAGCTGAACGGTGAAACCACCGGGCGCGGCAATCGGCGCCGACGTCTGCGGAATACGCTGTGTCCCAGCGAAGATCGCGGCGCCGCGCGCGACCACGGTCAGCGGATCCTGACTGAAGTCGAGCGGAATGCTCAATCCGCGCCGCTCGTCCCCGAGGTGTTCGCGCAGATACGGCGACAGCGTCGGTCCACCGACCAGAATCAGCTTGCTGATATCGCCCGGCCCGAGATGTGCCTCCTCCAAGGCCTTTCGGCACAGGTTCACCGACCGGGTGATCAGCGGTTCGGTCAACCGCTCCACATCCGCGCGCTGCATTTCGTAGTAGAACTCGACCCGGCGCCCGGCGCCGTCGTCCAGCTCGATCTCGATATCGGCCGAATTCGACCGCGACAGCTGGATTTTCGCCTTCTCGGCATTGAGTTTGAGCTTATTGACCACGGCCCGCCAGCGCGCCGACCCCCGGGCCAGATCGGTGAATCCGAACTCGTCACGCACCGCCGGAATGAGCAACTCCTCGACGATCCGCCAGTCGATCAGCTTGCCGCCGAGGTAATTATCGCCACGATGGTTGAGCACCGTGAATTCGCCGTCCCGCAATTGGATGACGGCCGCGTCGAAGGTGCCGCCGCCGAGGTCGTAGACCAGCCAGCGGGCATCCTCGTCCGAGGACTGGAAACCGTAGGCCAGCGCGGCGGCCGTCGGCTCCTGCAGCAGCGGCGAAAACCGCAGTCCCGCAGCCTCCGCGGCCGCACGCGTCGCATCGCAGGCGCTCATATCGAAGGCGGCGGGCACCGTCACCACCGCTGCCTCGATATCCTCGCCCAGCCGCTGCCGCACATCGGCCCGCAGTGATTTGAGCACCTCGGCGGACAACTGCACCGGGCTCAATCCGCGCCCACTGGCCGCGAAGCTCACCGATTCGCGCGCCGTCCCCATGCGCAGCTTGAATTCGGCGGCAGTATTGTCCGGATCGGATTCACTGCGCTCCTTCGCCGCGCGCCCCACCCGCAGCTGATCGCGCCGATCGATCCACACCGCCGACGGGGTGGTGTCGGAATCCTCATTGTTCTTGATCACATCGGCGTCGACGCCGCGCAATACGGCGACGGCACTGTTGGTGGTGCCCAGATCGATTCCGAAATCAACCGTCGATCGGCCCATTATTGATTGTCCTCCGAGATTTCGTGTGTCGTGCCGGTGTCCGGTGTGGCCACGATGATCTGACCCATCTGAACGATGTGCCCGTCGAGATACACCGTGGGCGTGATGGTTTCGACGACGGTCTCGCGCGCCACCGACTCCGAGGGCGCGAAGGCGACCACCTGCACCGACTGGCCGGGATCGAACGGTTCCCCGGTATGCGACTGCACCAGCACGCCCGCATCGGAGAGCGCATCGGCCATCGATTCCAATTGCCGCGTCACCGATCTCAGCAGTTTCGCCGGATCCTCCCCCTCCACCGGATTATCGGCGGCCAGCTTGCCCTGCAGCCGCCACACCCCCGTCGCCAATTCCACCAGTACCGGCCGGAAATCCTTGCCGTCCATGAACATCTCCCACTGTCGGGCGACGGCTACGCCGGCCGCTCGCCTTTCTTCCACCCCTGCTCGATCAGGTCCGTAATGTGCGGGAACCGCATGGTGTGTTCCTGCACCTCTTTGTCCATCGACCCCAGAATGATCGACGAAAGCACGGCGACCACCAGGGCGATACCTCCGACGATCAAGACCGGGTGCGCACCGAGACCGATGAGGAGTCCGAATATCGCGACCAGCCAGGAGATCGCGCACACCACGCCGGTGCTCGTGCGCTGCTGCTCGGCAGGGCGATGCTCCTCCTTGCAGACCGCGCACCGCGGCACATCGATATGCAGCGCCCGCCACTTCTTGCCATTGACGGTGTGCTGTACGTCGCGGTGCAGGCCGACCCGAATATGACCGTCGGGCGCCTTCGGCCTGGTCTTGCAGTACCAGCAGTTGTTCTCCAGCTGGGCGGCCGCGGTGCGCTGCTGCCGGATTCGGCCGAGCGCGGCGTACTGCTCCTGCACGAACTCCGTCGCATCCCGGCCCTGCGGCAGCGGCCGGATCCGGGTCAGCAATTGCTCGGCGGTATTCAGATCGCTCGTTTTGTTGAAGTACGCCACCGTGCACGAGGTGGCCGTGCGGGCGACCGCGTCCTGCCACTTCACCGTCTGCTCGCCGTCGGGACCGTGGACGGCGCGGACCCGGGCGAGCGGCAGCCGGGTCCGGTCGAGGAGGTCGCGCGCGGTCTGCGCACCGGATCCCTCGCTCACCTCGATGGCGCGGCGCGCGATGCTGATCAATTCCGCAATGCGCGACATTGCGGTGCCGCCCCATTCGGCGGCCATCCGCGTCCGGGTCGCCGCCGTGGTCGCGACCGGGCCGAGCCGTTCGAGCAGGGCTTCGCTCGCCGCGGCATCCTTGGTTTCGTTGAAGTACTTGATATCGCAGGAGATTGCGGTCTGCACCAGATCATCGTGGGCGCCCGCGCCGACCGGATCCGGCGGCGGGCGCAGCCGGTCGATCACCTGCAGCGGAACACGGGCGCGGTCGAGCATGCGGTGCGCCGTGGCATTGGCTTCCCCGGGCTGCTTCACACCGGCGTCGAAGGCCTCGTCGGTGATCGTCTTCAGGCGTGCGGCCAGCTTCCGGACGGCGGCATCGCGGGCATCGCCGATCACCCCGGCCCCGAAAATGCTCGGATACCGGGCCGTCTGGGCGGCGAACTGATCGAGCACTTCGAGATGGACATCGGTGATCGCGGAGCTGTTGTCGTCCGCGGCACGCACGATCAGCCCGGTGTGAATGCGCAGGAGCGCCACCGGAATCGCCTGCCGTAGTTCGGCGAGCACCAGTTCACCCAGCCGGCGTTCGTCGATGCGCGCGGCCCGGGCGCGCAATCGCCGCCACAGCGCGGCATCGCCTAGTGCGGCATCCCAGGCGGTCAGCGCATCCAGCCAGGTTTCGGGTGCGCGCCCGCGCGATGTCTCTAGCCCCTGGACATGCCGCAGCACTGCGAGATTGTGCGCGGCGATACCGTCCCGGTCCGCCTGATCCAGCCAGATGCGTTCCGCGCCGGCGATATCGCCCTGCGCGAGGAGATCCATCGCGGGATCGGCGCCGTCGGCGGGCCAGAACCAGAACAGTTCCTGCACAAGACGATTCACCGGTTCACGCAATCGGTTGAGTGCGGATTTCACATCGGCCG
The DNA here is from genome assembly GCF_035958815.1 of Nocardia sp. NBC_01327. Taxonomy (NCBI): domain Bacteria; kingdom Bacillati; phylum Actinomycetota; class Actinomycetes; order Mycobacteriales; family Nocardiaceae; genus Nocardia; species Nocardia sp. NBC_01327. Next base: position 5,897,774 of record NZ_CP108383.1, read on the forward strand.
GATCCGGCGGCGGCGTCACCGGCATGACTCCCGTGCGCGCCAGCGGTGCACCGAGCCGTTCGGCCGCCTCGATCTCGGTGACACGATGGCGAAGCTTGCGTGAATCGGCATCCGTGCGCAACCCCGCCAGCCGGAAAGGGTTGCGCCCGTACGCCGCATCGTCGACGAGCGCCTCCAGCACCGCCGTCACACCGACCGAGGTGGCCGATGCGCCCGCCGGCACCTCCGGGCTCGCCGCCCGTGCGACGTGCTCCGGCAGTACGGTGCGCACCAGCTCGGGCCTGGGTTCCGCTGTGGCAGCGGCGGTTCCGGGTATGCGCGCCAGATTGTTCCGCGCATTCGGGTCCCCGGCGACGGCCGCGCGCTCGTACCATTCGATGGCGGCGGGCAGATTGGGCGTGGCCAGCTTGCTCTGGAACAGCGTGCCGAGGTTGTTCATGGCGCCGGCCTGCCCTGCGGCGGCGGCCTTTTCGTACCAGAGGACCGCGCCGCCCAGGTCGCCATCGGCTTCGGTGAGCACCCCGAGAGCGAACGGCGCCTCCGCGTGGCCGCTGGCGGCGGCCTTCTCGTACCAGGTGCGGGCGGCGGCGATATCGTGCGGCTCCAGGTTGTACCGGTAGAGCTGGCCGATGTTGTACATGGCTGCGGCACTGCCGTTTTCGGCTGCCTTCTCGTACCACTGCCGGGCCGCGCGGTAGTCCGGCGGATTCACCCGCTCGGCGAGCATGTACGCGAGTTTGAACAGCGCGTCGGTGTACCCGGCCGCCGCGGCCTGCTCGTACCAGCGCCGCGCCGCCGCGAAATCCGGCGGATCGACCGAATAGTTGTAGATCTGCCCGAGGTTGTACATGGCTGTGTTGCTGCCGTTTTCGGCGGCCTTGGTGTACCACGCCAGCGAGGCGATCCGATCGGGTGGATCGACGAGCTCCGCGAGCAGATAGCCGAGCCGGAAGTACGCATCGACATGGCCTGCCGCGGCGGCTCTTTCGTACCAATCCCGCGCCGTCCGCACATCCCGCGGGCTCTTGTTCTCGGCCAGCCTGCCGAGATCGTTCATGGCACAGCGGTGACCTCCCGCCGCCGCCCGCTCGTACCATTCCGTGGCTTCGATCAGATCGGGCGGATCCGCCTTCTCCAAGGCGTAGCCGAGGTCGTGCATGGCGGCGGCGTCCCCGGTCGCCGCCCGGTCGTGCAGCTCACTGGTCACCACAGCACCCCCACTCTCCTCCCCAGGATCGCGGTGGCCACTGTGATGCCGTGATCGAAAACGCCCCGCCGACCCGTTCGCCGCACATGCTACCTATGGCCCCCGACAGGCGCGACCGATCCGATTCGTACGCAGCGAGCTTGTCACCCTTGACCTTTCAGATCGTGCCCTCCACGACCTCCCGCTGCGCGACGCTCGGCATGAGCACGGCCAGAACCGCATCGTCCCAGGAATTGATCTCGGGGCCCGCGAGGATCGCGTCCAGCAGCGGCGCGCTCGCCAGACTGCCGGGCCCGTAGTAGCCGCCGGCTCGGGCACTGGCCAGAACGGCGTGAATAACACTGGCGTACACCTGCGCCCGCGGTGCGTTGACCGGCCGTCCGGCCCGCTCGTACTCCCGCAGCCACCCGTCGACCGCCTCGATCACTTCACAAAGCACACGAACTTCGACCTCGCTCGTGCTGTCCATCTCGGAGCCGAACATCGTTGGAACCTCCCGTGATTCGGGCAAGTGCGGTGGAACCAGCACACCATTGGCACCCTTGCGAATTCAGCGAAAATGGGATCCCGGTGAGAATCCGCCCATTCACCCACGATCCGACCCACGTACGCGGTACAACGGAATCACTGACTGAACACGGTTGATTCGAGTCCGCAGACCGAAGGTAGAACCGATGACCAGCAATGACGATGATGACGGGGCGGCATCGACACTTCCCCGGCGGCAACTCGGCCGCCTGCTGCGCGAGGAGCGGGAAAAGGACGGGCTGACGATCGAGGTGGCGGCCAAACTCGCCGATCTGTCGAAATCGGCGCTGCAGCGGCTGGAGGCCGGGCGCAATCAGCGTATTCAGAAGCAGGATGTGCGGGCCTTGTGCGAGGTCTACGGCGTGGATCCGGCGGACAGCACCCAGGCCGTCGAACTTGCCGAACAGGCCAGATCGAAGAGCTGGTATCACGCCTTCGGCGGGTTGTTCAGCAATGAATTCAATATGTACATCGGGCTCGAGGCCTCGGCCCGGCACCTGGTCTTCTATCACGAGCAGGTGCCCGGACTACTCCAAACCCGTGACTACGCACGGGCTTTGATCGGTGCGTTCTATCGCGACGGCACACCCGAGGACATCGAACGCCGCGTCGAAGTGCGAATGCGGCGACAGCACATAGTCACCCGCAGATCCGGGCTGCTCGGCATCGAAGTGCTTCTGCACGAATCCGCGCTGTACCGGGTCATCGGCAACCGCAAAGTCATGGCGACCCAGCTACGTCACCTCGCCGAAATCGGCAAACTCCCCACCGTCTCGATCCGCATCCACCCCTACGACGCCGGCCTCACCTGGGGCATCCTGCACGGCCAATTCGTCCTGCTCGACTTCGGCGCCGACACCCGCGGCAAACCAGTCGAACCCCCCATCGTCTACCTCGAGGGCGGACCCAGCAGCGACGTCTACCTCGAGAAGCCCGACGAAATCCAGCGCTACGATGAACTCGCCTCCGGCATTCGGCAAACGTGCCTGAGCGAGAACGACACTCGAGACCTCTTGCGGCGGGTAGCGAAGGAGCACGAACGTGACCACTGACCTGCCCGGAGCGCACTGGTTCAAAAGCAGCCACAGCGAATCAGGCGGCCAGTGCGTCGAAGTGGCATGGCTCGAAGACGGCAAGGTCGGCATTCGCGACTCCACCGACCCGACCGGCCCGGCCCTGACTTTCACCTGCGCCGATTGGGTGGGCTTCCTGCCGTTCCTCACCTCTGCACAGTGAAATACCTCTGCACAGTGAAATGCCCAGCCCGGATCACTGGGCTGGGCATCGGATCGGGCGCAATCGGCGTGACTCGATTCCTTCGATCATGCACTCGAGGATGCCACATCGAATCCTGCTGAGCGAGTGCATAATCCAGCATATGGACGGAGCGCAGCTCTCCGAAGGACCGGCAGGTTGTGATCAGGTTTAGGGGGTGGGGCAGAGCAGTCCGCCCGACGGCGGGGGTACGGGGACGATGCGTTCGGGGGCGGGGACCGGGTGTTCGGCGCCACCACCGGCGGGGGTTGATCCGTGGTTGGAACCGCCGGGTGCGGCGGCGGGGGGCGGGGCTCCTACGTCACCGGAGCTCCATGCGGCAGAGGGGTTCAATGTGACCACGGCGGCACACGCGAACGCTGCGACAAGCCGGCCGATGAGCTGCTTTTGCGTCATGGGGTACGACCGTACAACCAGCTCAACACAATTCGAGGGAACCGACGCCCGCACGGAATGTCACGAATGGATCAATTCACTGTGCGAGCAATGAATTCCGTTGCGGTACAAGGCCGCAGACCGGCGGAACAAGCCCTTTTCACACGAACACGCCGCTGACGTGGCAACGAAAGGTTTTCGGCAGTCTTCCGGCGTGTCGCACAGGAACTCGAACGTCCGTGATGTTCAGTGAATGGCGATATCTTGACCGGGAAGGAACGGCATGACGGCTGGACCGGGTTCGAGAACCGCCGCGATCGTGGTACTGGCGATCGGCGCGTGCGCCGCGCTGACCTGCAGTGCGCCCGCGAGCACCGCCACCGGGGGCTGCGGCACCGACCTCAGCGACGTCAAAGGCGAGTTCACCGCGCAAGAAGGCGCGTTCAATGTGCTGCAATTCGACGGCGCGGGCGGCATAACCTTCCGCAGCGACCGGCACGGGAATGGCTCCGGTATCTACGCGATAATCCCCACGGGCGGATTCACCGCCGCCATGCGGATGTCGGACAATGGTTCCGCCGATGCCCGCGCAGCCACCGCAGCGGTGAAAAGCATGACATTCGCCTGCGCAGCCCCCGGCTCCCAAGTCACGGCATTCACCTCGCTCGACCAGAACGCCCGGTCATTCGACTACGTCCGATCCTGACGCGCTATTCAGCGCCGGAAGCCACGCTCCATGAAGCGCTGCGCCGCACCGCGCCGGAGATCACTCCACGCCTGCACCGGACCCGTCCACCACGGTGAGATTTCCGGAGGGCGCGAAACAACGGCGTGGCACACCAGATCCGCGGCTTCGTCCGCGGTGAGCCCGGGGACGCCGGAGAAGTCGGTGGGCGCGCTCATCCGGGTGTGGACCAGGGGCATGTAGATGGAAGTCGTGGTGACATTGTCGACCGCGATCTCGGTGGCCACGGTGCGAAGCCAGATATCGAACGCCGCCTTCGACGCACCGTACGCAGCCCAGCGCGGCGCCGGTGGCATACGGATTCCCCAGGTCGAGATATTGACGATGTGACCCTCACGGCGTTCCCGCATGCTCGGCAGCAGAGCCAGCAGCAGTCGCACCGGGCCGAGGTAATTGATATCGATGGTGCGCGTGAAATCGTGGAAGCGGTCATAGGATTCGTCGATCGGACGGCGAATCGACTTGCCCGCGTTATTGATCACCACATCGATGTGACCGTGCTCGGCGAGCAGATCGCGGCCCAGCTCGTCGACGGCATCCATCTCGGTGAGGTCGGCCTGGTACACATGCGCCGTCCCGCCCTCCTCGCGAATCTCGGCGGCCACCTGCTGCAGATCGTCGAGGGTGCGCGCGACGAGCAGTACGGTCGCCCCGCCGGCGGCGAGCTTCTTCGCGGCGGCCTTGCCGATGCCGTGTGACGCTCCGGTCACCAGCACCACGCGGCCGGCGACCGCATCGCGCAGTGCCTTGTCGCGGGGTCGGGTGGTCGGATAGAAGAGCCTGGTCGCGACCCGTTCCGCGAGGGGACGGCCGTTCGAACCGGCCTGATTGTCGGGCTCCGGCGTCGAGTTCTCACCCACGCCTCGACTGTAACCGCCCGACCGGTCCATAACTGGGGTTGAGTGGAAATACCCAGGGCGCGAGGCACTTTCCTGCACCAGGATGAGAGGAGTGAACGGGGAGAGGACGGGGACGATGTCCATACAGGCGCCACAGCAGCAGACGCCGGAGCAGGTTTCGATCGGCGGGTGGGCGGCTCGCACCGTAGCGGTGGTGATCTTCATACCGCTGCGCTTGCTCTGGGAGGGCTGCAATCTCGCCGGGCGGATGGCGGTGGCGGTGCTCGACTACATCGTCGAGAATCTGCTGGTCCCGATCGCAAAGCTGGCCTGGTACTGGATAATTCGCCCGGCCTGGGATTTTGTCCGGAATTACCTCTGGGGCCTGCTCATCCAGCACCTGCTGTGGGGCATGATTCTGACTCCGCTGGGCGCGGCGCTGCTCGACTACTTCCTGCGCCCGATCAAGCGGGCGGTGGAGGATTGGCTGTGGCGCCGGGTAGTGCGCCCCGCGCTGATCTGGCTGGCCGACGAGGTGATCGAGCCGGTGGGGACCTGGATCGCCCGCTGGATTCTGCGGCCGATCGCCGGAGCGATCGCGCGGGCCGTGACCTTTGTCGTCGAGTGGCTCATCCTCTGGCCGCTGCGCCAACTCTGGCGCTGGGTGCTGCGCCCGATCCTGCTACTCGTGGCCGCGACGCTGGCCTTCGGCTGGCGGGTCGCCACCACCGTGGTGCGCGTACTGGTGGTGACGCCCTGCCGATTCCTGTATCGGACTGTGCTGCAACCGCTTTCGCGGTCATCGCCCAGGTCTGGCATCTCGTCGTGGAACGTCCGGTGCGCTGGCTCTACACGACCGTGGTCACGCCCATGAACAAGGCCGCATCCGAGTTCATGAGCGCGATTTTCGACCACTGAGCACGGCGATCACCGCCATACCGGCCAGCAGCACCGCGCCCGCGGTGGTGGCCACATGCATGCCGTGCACAAAGGAGTCCCGCGCCGAATCGATCAGCGCGGTGTCACCACCGGCATGGGTGAGGGTGTCCCCCAGCGTCGGCCCGAAGTCGCCGCCGGACCGGAATACCAGTGCCGCAAGCGAACCCAGCAGTGCCAGTCCCAGACCGTTGCCGAGTTCGAAACTGGTCTCGGAGATACCCACGGCGGATCCGGCGCGCTCGGGCGGCACCGCCGCCACCGCGACCTCCGACACCAGCGTGAACGCCATACCGAAACCGGCGCCGGCCACCACGGTTCCGGCCACGTACCAGCCGATCCCACCGTCCACACCGACACCGAGGAGCATGAGATTGCCCAGCGCGGCCAGACCCAGCGCCAGCACGAAGGCGGTGCGGATGCCCAGTCGGCGCCCGACCCGCGCACCGCTCACCGAGCAGACGAAGACCACCACGGCCATCGGAATGCCCAGCAGCGCAGCGCCGAGCGCATCGCGGCCGGTGACCGACTGCAGGTACACGCTGGTCAGATAGCTCATACCGGCGAGAGCGAGCATGCCGATCGTGCTGGACCCAATGGCCACCGAGAACAAGCCGTTGCGGAACAGGCTCAGATCCAGGAGCGGTTCGGCGAGATGCCGCTGCCTGCGCACGAAGGCGATGAGCAGCAGGACACCGATGAGTCCGATGCCGACCACCGGAAGATCGAATCCTTCGGCCGCACAGTGCTTGATGGCGAAGACGATCGGCAGAATGCCGCCGATGGACAGGCCCACGCTCGGCAGATCCAGCGGTCCGCGACCCGCCGCGCGATGCTCGGGCAGCAGCAGCGGCCCGAAGACCAGCAGGACCACCAGCACCGGCGTATTGATCAGGAAGACCGAACCCCACGAGAAGTGGTGCAGCAGTACGCCGCCGATGATCGGGCCGACCGCCGAGCCGCCCGCGAAGAATGCGGTCCACACGCCGATGGCGGTGGCGCGCGCCCGTACGTCGGGGAACATGGTGGAGATCAGCGCAAGACTGGAGGGCAGCAGAGTCGCACCGCCGACACCCATGAGCGCCCGCGCCGCGATCAGCACCGAGGCGCTCGGCGCGAACGCCGCGAGCACCGAGGCCAGTCCGAAGACGGTCGCACCGATGAGCAGAATATTGCGCCGGCCGATCCGGTCGCCCAGATTGCCCATGGTGATGAGCAGACCGGCGATCATGAAGCCGTAGATATCGAGAATCCAGAGCTGCTGGGTCGCCGACGGATCCAGCGCCTCGGTCAGCGTGGGCATGGCCAGGTACAGCACCGACATGTCCATGGACACCAGCAGTACCGGCAGCAGCAGTACCGCCAGTCCGAGCCAGGCGCGGCGCGAAGTCGTCGCGTCAGGGCGCGCGAGAGTGCGGGTCATCACCTATCCTCAGCTGATTTCGATTCGAATGAAGTCTTTGCAGAACGAGTGCGCGTACGTCGTACGCACGGCCAGAGTACAGTGTACGCATACCGGCGCGTGAAAGGAAATAATTCGTCCGATGACCGAGGCCAAGCTCACCCGGGCCGCCATCGTCGACGCCGCCATCACCCTGGCCGACGAGTCCGGAATCGATGCCCTGTCCATGCGCCGCATTGCCGAGAGCATGGGCGCGGGAGCGATGTCGCTGTACCGGCACGTCCCCAATAAAGACGCACTGCTGGCCGCCATGACCGACGAGGTTTCCCGGCGCAACCCCTACCCCTCGGCCGAGGGACAGGGCTGGACCTGGCGAGATCGCGTGCGCATTGCCGCCGAGGTGGATTGGCGGCTGTACCGCGAGCACCCCTGGGTGCTGTTCACCTTCGCCGTACCGCGCTACAACTTCGGCGAGAACAGCCTGCTCGTATTGAACTGGCTCGTCGAAGGATTCAACGAACTCGGCGTCAGCACCCGCGAAGGCACGCGCATGTCCCTATCGGTCTGGAGCTATATCGCCGGCGTGGCACTGCAACACGTGAGCGCTCGCCTCCTCATCGGACGCGACAGCGAACCCGAGGAATCCTCCGGACTCACCGCACTCCTCGAGGGCGAACCCCGCTGGCCCACCCCACCCGCACTCATCGAACTGCACGGCACCGGCGGAGACGACCTACTCGACCCCCAAGCCCTCCTCGACTCCGGCCTCAGCGCCCTCTGCGACGGCTTCGAAGCCCGAGCCCGCCGCTAGCGCCGCTGTACGGCAGCGCCCGCGTGTTTGCACCGACTGCACCCCCACGTCGCGTGCAGCAAACGATCTCAGTTCTCGATGACGCCGTCGAGGTAGACCCAGGCTCCGCTGTCGCGGCGGAAGCGGCTGTTCTCATGGAGTTCGCCCGGCGTGCCGTGGGATCGGTAGTGGGCGCGGAATTCGACGGTGCCTTCGGTGTGGAACGGTCCGCCGCCGGTGGCCTCGAGGATTTCCAGTCGCTCCCAGAGCATTCCGGGGTCGAAACCGACATCGGCGGGGCGGGTGCCGGGGTCCCAGCTGCGCAGCAGATAGGCCTCGTCGCGGACCGCGAAGGCGCTGAAGCGCGAGCGCATCAGCTGTTCGGCGGTCTTCGCCTGCGCCTCACCGCGGTGCAGACGCCCGCAGCAATCCACATAGTTCGCGGGTAGCCCGCAGGGGCAGACCGCGGGAATCGGCTGGGGTTTGCGATGCTTCGCCATGCGGTCCATTGTCCGCGCCCGATTCCCGCATTCGACCGGCGGTACCGCGTGCTCAGTAGAAGCTGCGCCCGACCAGACCGCCCGATACCGACCAGACCTCGACGATTCGGCCATTCTCCGCGCGCAGGATATCGGTGCCGCTCAGCTCGGTGAGCCGGCCATCGCGACCGGTGAACTGCACGCCGTAGGGCCGGGCCACCAATCCCGTTCGGCTGTCGTCCATATCGACGACGCCGGGGCCCTGCGGTGCGAACCGCACGCCGGGAAGCTGCGTGCGGAAGGTTTCGATCTGCGCGGCAAAGGCTTTCGCATCGTGAATATCGTCGTAGACGGTCGCGCCGGGCTGGGCGTAGCGCAGGGTGAATTCCGGGGCCATGATCTCGTCTGCGGCCAGCTCGCCGTTCCACAGATCGGTCCACCGGTCGTACAGCTCGATGCCGAAGTCGCGCATTCGCACTCCTCAATAGTCTCTTTGATACGGTCTCGCAGCAATTAAGCTATAGTCTCAGCGATACGGTGTCAATGGGTGAGCGAAGGAGCTGCGGTATGACGGAGGTCGGCCACCAGGACCACATAGTGCTGGGATTGATCGCCAGGCACGGGCCGCTCACCCCCTATGAGCTCAAGGCCCGGATCGAGGAGAGCGTCGAATACTTCTGGCCGATCCCGCACGCCCAGCTGTATCGCATCCCGCCACGCCTGGCCGATCAGGGACTGCTGCACGAGGAGGCGGAGACCGGTGGCCGACGCCGGCGGGTCTTCCATCTGACCGACGCCGGCCGCACCGAACTGACCCGCTGGCTGGCCGATCCCAGCGCACCGCCGCCCGAGACCCGGGATCCGGCGCAGGTGAAACTCTTCTTCGCCGATCTCGGCGGGCCCGGAGATGTTGTCGCACTCGCACACAGGCAGGCCGCCGAACACCGCCGCTGGCTCGATCTCTATCGGAAGCTGCAGACGGAGATCGATCCGGACGACAGCGAACGGGCGGTATCACGGGCGCGCATCCTGCGGCTGGGCATCGGCCACGAGCAGGCCTACGTCGATTTCTGGGAGGATCTGGCCGCGAATCCCGACGGCGAGCCGGGTACCCGGAACTGATTGCTCGCCGTCGGAACTGGATTACTCGCCGTCGGTCACGATGGCGTAGGCGAATCCGTCCCAGCCCTTACCGCCGACGGTCTGCAGCACGGTCGCTTCCAATCGCGGTTCGGCAGCGAGCAATTCGATGACCTCGCGGCTGGCGCGCACGGCCGCATCCGGCGAATCCGGATTCGCGATGCCGCCATTGCGGACCACATTGTCGACGATGATGACCGAACCCGGCGTGGTCAGCCGCAGTGCCCACTGCACATAGTTCGCGTTATTGACCTTGTCGGCATCGATGAACACCAGGTCGAACGGCTCCGGGTCCTCCTCGGCCAGCACCGGGAGACTGTCCAGCGCCGCGCCGACCCGAATCTCGACCCGGTCCCCCACCCCGGACCGATCCAGATTCGCCCGCGCCACCTCGGCATGCTTGGGCTCGTACTCCAGGGTCAGCACCTGCCCCTGCTTGCCCACGGCCCGCGCCAGCCAGGTGGTGCTGTACCCGCCGAGCGTGCCGATCTCGAGCACCCGCTGCGCCCGCGCGGACTTGGCGATCAGATACAGGAACTTGCCCTGCGGTGGTGATACATCGATGGCGGGCAGCCCGGCGGCCGCATTGGCGGCGAAGGTCGGCGAATCCCCGTCTCCCACCAGGGTGTCCACCAGATAACGATCAACTTCGGCCCAGTCTGATGTCGTCATACCGGCCAGTCTGCCACCCGCACGGCGCGGGTGGCCTCCCTTTAATTCGGTGTGATCGGGTGACTCAGAACAGGAAGTAGCGCTGCGCCATCGGCAGTTCCGTGGCCGGCTCCTCCGCCCACACCTCGCCGTCGATGCGCACGGTGAAGGTGTCGGGATCGACCTCGATGCGCGGCATAGCGTCATTGCGCGGCATATGCGCCTTGGTCCGCTTGCGAACATTGGCCACCGGCACCAGCTTCCGATTGACCCGGAGCCGGTCCGCCAGACCGTCCTCGATGGCCTGCTCGGACACGAAATGCAGTGAGGTCCCCGCCGCCACCGCCGGGGCCGCGCCGAACATGGGTCGCGGCAGCACCGGCTGCGGAGTCGGAATGGAGGCGTTCGCATCACCCATGGCGGCCCAGGCGATCATGCCGCCCTTGAGCACCGCATGCGGGCGCACCCCGAAGAACGCGGGCTCCCACAGCACCAGATCGGCCAGCTTGCCGACCTCGACCGAACCGATCTCGTGATCGAGACCGTGGGCGACCGCCGGGCAGATGGTGTACTTCGCGATATAGCGCTGCACCCGATTATTGTCCGCCGCACCGTCTCCCGGCAGCGCGCCGCGACGCCGCTTCATCACGTGCGCGGTCTGCCAGGTGCGCATGACCACCTCGCCGATACGGCCCATGGCCTGGGAGTCGCTGCCGATCATGGAGATCGCGCCCATATCGTGCAGCAGATCCTCCGCCGCGATGGTGGAGGGCCGAATCCGGCTCTCCGCGAAAGCCAGATCCTCCGGAATGGACGGGCTCAGGTGATGGCACACCATGAGCATGTCCAGATGCTCGTCGAGGGTGTTGACCGTATGCGGCCGCGTCGGATTGGTGGAGCTGGGCAGCACATTGAGATGCGCTGCGACAGTGATGATGTCGGGCGCGTGCCCGCCGCCCGCACCCTCGGTGTGATAGGAGTGGATGGCCCGGCCGCGAATGGCGGCCAGGGTGTCCTCCACGAATCCGGCCTCGTTCAGGGTGTCCGAGTGCAGTGCCACCTGCACGCCCGAGGCATCCGCCACGGTGAGACAGGCATCGATGGCCGCCGGGGTGGTCCCCCAGTCCTCGTGCAGCTTGAAACCCGCTGCGCCGCCGCGCAATTGCTCCCACATGGCTTCCTGGCGCACGGTATTGCCCTTGCCCAGCAGCACGATATTCATCGGCCATCCGTCGGTGGCCTCGAGCATGCGGCCCAGATGCCAGGCGCCCGGCGTGACGGTGGTCGCCTTGGAGCCCTCGGCCGGGCCGGTGCCGCCGCCGACGAGGGTGGTGATGCCACCGCCCATCGCCTCCTCCAGCAGCTGCGGGCAGATGAAGTGCACGTGACAGTCGATGGCGCCCGCGGTGACGATGCGGCCGTTGCCCGCGATGATCTCCGTGGACGGGCCCACCACCAGATCCGGATGCACCCCGGTCATGGTGTCGGGATTGCCGGCCTTGCCGATCGCGCAGATGCGCCCGTCCCGAATACCGATGTCGGCCTTGATGATTCCCCAGTGATCGACGATCACCGCACCGGTGATGACGGTGTCGGGAGTGCCCTCGGCGCGGGTCGCCCGCGCCTGGCCCATGGATTCGCGCAGCACCTTGCCGCCGCCGAAGACCGCCTCGTCACCGGCGAGTCCCGGTCCGCCACTGCGGTCTTCGGTGATCTCGATGAGCAGATCGGTGTCCGCCAGGCGAATTCGATCGCCGGTGGTGGGGCCGAAGAGTTCGGCGTACCGGGCGCGGGAGAGTTCGGCCATCAGGCATCCAGCTTTCCGGGAGGAGTCAGGCTGATTCCGTGCACTTCACGATTGCCGCCCAGCGGGACCAGCGAAACCCGCTGGCCCAGACCGGGTTCGAAGCGCACCGCGGTACCGGCCGGAATATCGAGGCGGCGGCCGTGCGCGGCCTCGCGATCGAAGTCCAGGGCCGAGTTCGACTGCGGGAAGTGCACATGGCTGCCGACCTGCACCGGGCGGTCGCCGGTATTCACCACATCGAGTTCGATGCGTTCGGCGCCGGCATTGAGCTCGATCGTGCCCTCGGCACAGAGGTACTCACCAGGAATCACGAGGTATCAGCCGATCGGATTGTGGACGGTGACGAGCTTGGTGCCGTCCGGGAACGTGGCCTCGACCTGGACGTCGTGAATCATCTCCGGCACGCCGTCCATGACGTCGGTGCGCGTGAGCACGGTTCGCCCGGAGGCCATGAGCTCAGCGACGGTCCGGCCGTCGCGCGCGCCCTCGAGCACGTGATCGACGATGAGCGCGATCGACTCGGGGTGATTCAGCTTGAGCCCGCGGCCCTGCCGTCGCCGAGCCAGCTCGGCCGCATAACTCAGGAGCAGGCGTTCCTGCTCGTGCGGCGACAGTCGCATTCGGGCTCCTCACCGAGGTTGCGGGCGGGTCGTCGCACATTCTGGCACGACCCGTATTACCTCGATGTTTCGTAGGCCGCGGGCGTGCCGCGTTCGCCCGGGAGCACGATGCGCAGCACGGTCCCGCCCCGGTCGGAGGCCTCGACGGCAATGGTGCCGCCGTGGTTCATGACCACCTGCTTGACGATCGCCAGGCCCAGCCCCGAGCCGGGCATCGAGCGCGAGGTCGTCGCCCGGTAGAAGCGTTCGAAGACCAGCTCCCGCTCCGCGGCGGGGATGCCGGGGCCCGCATCGTCGACGATCAGCTCCATCAGGCCCGAGTCGTTCTCCCGCATGCCGACCCGCACCTGTTCGCCCTCGGGGCTCCATTTGGCCGCATTGTCGAGAACGTTGATGATCGCGCGCTCGAGGCTGGCCTCGTGTCCGTAGGCCAGCCACGGGCGCAGTTCGACGCTGAAATCGATTCCGGCCCGGCGTCTGCGGACGCGTTCCAGGGCGCGATCCACCGCTTCGCTGATGTCGACCTGCTCGTAGACGGTGTCGGGGGCGTCCTCGCGAGCCAGGTCCACCAGATCGCCCACCAGCGTGGACAATTCCTCGATCTGCGCCATGACGTCCGAGCGCAGTTCGACCATGTCCTCGTCCGGAATACGCGGTGCACCCGGAAGAGAGGAGGCGATCAGCAGCTCCATATTCGTGCGCAACGAGGTCAGCGGTGTCTTGAGTTCGTGACCGGCGTCGGCCACCAAACGGCTTTGCCGCTCCCGGGATTCGGTGAGCGCGCGCAGCATCGTGTTGAAACTCTCAGTGAGCCTGGCGAGTTCATCATCACCGGTCACCGGGATAGGGGTCAGGTCATCGGTGCGGGCCACCCGCTCGGTCGCCGCGGTCAGCCGGGCGATAGGCCGCAAACCGGTGCGGCCCACCGCCGTTCCCGCCGCGGCGGCGAGCAGGACTCCGCAACCGCCGACCACGAACAGCAGCCACGCCAGCCGATCCAGCACCTTCTGGGTGGGCTGCAGCCGCTGCGAGATCACCAGCGTGGAGCCCGAATGCGTCCGCTCCGCGAGCACCCGCTGATTGCCGACGGTGCGCAGCGAGTAGGCGATATCCCCGTGCGCCACCGCCAGCTCCTGACTGCCGATCGGTGGTGCGGCATCCTGCCCGATCACATAGCCCTCGGACTTGCTGTCCGGATAGATCAGCGCGACACCGATATCGTTCGAGAACAGGCTCCCGAGCGTGAGCGCCTCCAGATAGTTCATGCTGTCGACATTGTTGGCGATCATGACCGAGGCCCGCGTCCGCAATTGCGAATCCACATCCGCGTACAGCGAGCGCGCCACCATCGCATAGGCGGCGATGGAGGTGAAGGCCACGGCGACCGTCACCACCGATGCGGCCAGCAGCATGACGCGCCAGCGCAGCGAGACCGAGCGGGCCGACGGCAGCGGCGGGAGCGGATCGGATTCCGGTGCGTTCCCGAGCCCGGCGACCACCGGACGGCGTGGGACGGTTCTACTCACGAGCGCATGCCGCGAGCACCAGAATTGCGCATACCTCCATGCTGCCCACAGCGACTGAGAAGCAACTGAGAGCAGCGGCCGAATCAGCCCTGCGGACTGAGGTTCTGCAACCGGACCTGCCCGCGCGCCACCGTACGATCCTGCTCATCGGTAATGACCACGACCCACAACTGCTGCGATCGGCCCCGGTGCACCGGCGTGGCCACCCCGCGCAGCACACCGTCGCGCACCGCACGCAGGAAGTCGGTGTTGTTATTGACCCCGACCACGGTCCCGCGATCGCCGAGCCACACACTCCCCGCGATACTCGCCAGGGTCTCGATCACCGTGCAGTACACGCCACCGTTCACAATCCCCGCCGGCTGAAACTGCTGCGGCGTGACAACCCACTCCGCCGTCACCCGGTCCGCACTCATCTCGGTGAGCTTCAACCCGAACGTATCGGTGAAGAAGCCCTCACTGAATTTGTTCATCAGCTCGGGCGTCACATCAGCCATGGACTTGAGCGACGAGAAGTCGTCAACACCCGTGGTCACATGCTCATCAGCACTCATACATTGGAGCTTAACCAGCCCCGTTTTCGCGGCGATCAGCAGAGCGAGTCCGGGGAATCTCAGGGTGCAGAACGCGACTACTCAGCTTCCGGTAGCCCCTATGAGTTGCTCAGCATCTCGCGCCGCGCGTAGGTCTCTTCAGGGTCCACAGTGATGACGTCAAGTTGCTGCACCAGCGCCCTCGGTATCTCCCCACCCTCGAAATGCTCCGGGGTAGGAACTATGACCGCCTCGGCATCCAACCGGCTGGCTTGCGCCCGCAACCGCGCCAATGGTGGCCGACCGATGAACTTCGGGTCATAGACCACCATGTCCGCGAAGTCATACCCGAGACGCGTTGCAAGCCTCCGGATTCGGGCTTGATCCCAAAGCTGCTCTAGCCCCGACACATCGGCCTGCAAGTACCCGATACATGTTGGCTTCCAACGCATTACAGCCCCTTCCTGATCTCCAGCCTGCCCACAGAACTCGAGATAGAACCCGGTACAGTCATCGCCTACATCTCCGGCGCTTCGGAGTTCGAGCACCCCACCGGGGAACCTGAACAGTCGCGCGCGCTCCGCTTCGTCAGCCATGACCGGCCCCTGTCGTCAGTTGGTGAGGCCGCTCGGGACCAGGACGGCTACACCAGCCCCGAACGCCTGCTTCGAAGGTACGAACGAGGGCATTCAGCACGCGAGCATCTTGCAGTTTCTTGCATGGATCGTTGACCGATGCTGCTGAAGCTGAGGACGATTGCAATGTCAGTGCAAGTTCACGACACCCAGTAGGGGGAAAGCTCCCATGAAGCTCGAACGACTCGGCGGAGACTCCGTCAACGGACAATCTCCCACCCTGTACCGCAGCGATCGAGATACCTACCTCGTTCAGGGATGGCGGACCAGCCAACCCGCCACCATCGAGATTCCACACCGGCTGATCAGGTTTCTACAGCCGGGAACCTGCCTCGGTGCCACGCTGTACGACAGTGGGCACGGCACTTTCACCCTCACCGGAGATTCGGTCACCGATATCGAAGCTCTGGATCAGGTGCGGCCACCAGCCCACGAAACCGTCGTGGAAGTGTCCGTGACCGCAGAACGGAGGCCTGATGCGCCGAATGGGGTTCGATGAACTAGCTGCGGCCCTCGGCAATCATCAACGCGCATTCCACCTGGAGGTGCGGGATGACTACACCGGTGTACCCGGGGAAGCCGAAGCGCTACAACGGTTCCTGGCCGGAGAGACGCTCGACCCGGCATTTACAGCTCAGTGGTACACCCTAGTTGGGAAGGCCACCACCACAGGCACGGCGGTGCAACGTGTCCGCGTAGTCAGCGAACCCCACACCGACTACGTTCGATTCGCGTTGTCCACTACCCCAGGCAGTCTCGCTGCCGGTGAGGACATTCGTTGGCTTCCCAGGACAGATGCACCCCCTGGGCTAGCCGATGATGATTGGTGGTTGTTCGATGACCGCATTGTCGCGTGGACTGTCTTCGAGCAGGATGGCACCGCTTTGCCGGGATGGGTTGCGAGCGATGATCCGGCCATCGCCGGCCACTGTGCCCAACTGCGTGATCAGCTGTGGGGTAAGGCCATTCGACACAACGACTACGTGACGTGACAGATGTTCGCCAAGGTCGCCGCGATCTGGGGGCTCGACTCCGTGACCTCCGGTTCGCGGCACACCTACGCGCCTATCAACTCGCCGAACAAGCCGGGTGGTCAGCGTCGAAGGTTTCCCGAATCGAGAGCGGGGCGCACTCGCTCACCGAAGCGGACTTGGAGACCTGGTGCCGGCTTACCGGCGCCGAACTCGCCTACCCCGACCTGCGTGCGACGCTCCGCAATGTCAACGCCGCATGGAAGGAATGGCGACGGATTGTCGGCACCGGCCACGCTCGCCACCAAGCCGAAATAGGTGGCCTCGAAACCCGTACAGGGCTCATACGCAGCTACGACCCCCAGGTCATGCACGGACTACTGCAGACCGAAGACTATGCCCGCGCGATCCTGTCAGCCGCTGCCGACTTCCTCCACATCAGCCAAGACCGTGACGTCGCGGTCACAGCGCGCATGAAGCGGCAGACAGTCCTACGCCAAGGTCGCCACCGCTTCTACTTCTTGATCGGCGAACCAGCACTGTATGCCAC
Organism: Nocardia sp. NBC_01327; assembly: GCF_035958815.1. Lineage (NCBI taxonomy): Bacteria > Bacillati > Actinomycetota > Actinomycetes > Mycobacteriales > Nocardiaceae > Nocardia > Nocardia sp. NBC_01327. The sequence continues at coordinate 5,914,783 of NZ_CP108383.1, forward strand.
CGTTGGAAGTAATGCCGTTATGCAAGAACAGCTTTCGCACATGCTCGAAATCATGACCCTGCCGAGCGTCGTCGTAGGGATCGTGCCCCTACAGGCCCCCTTCTTCTATCGCACAACAGAATTTGCAATCTACGACCAGTCCAGGGTGCTGATCGAGACCATCACCGCAGAGTCAACCATTACCCAGCCCGGCGAAGTTTCCTTGTATGAAAAGACCTTCGCCAGACTCGCCGAGCAAGCTTCTTACGGCGAGGTAGCGAGAGAACTGGTCCGCAAGATCCTCGACTCCAGAGCCAATTGATCCGCTAACCGAGGAACGGACTGTCGAGGTATCGGATGGAAGGGAGTCCGCCCGGACGATGTATCTACTCACTGCTGATGAACAAGAACAGCTGCTCAGGCGATGCCGGCGCGCTTTTCATCTGGAGGTTCAGGACAGCTACGCGGTTACGGACGAAGCCGAAGCGCTGGCGAAGTTCCTCGAAACCGGCGAGTTCGAATATGACCCCGAGTGGTTGCACTGGGACGACCTCGTTCGTGAGGTCACGGAATCGGGGCGGGCAGTGCAGCGTGTCCGAGTGGTCACCGAACCCCACACCGACTACACGCGATTCCTCTACGCCACAACCGGAAGCAACGTCGACTCCGGCGAGGAAATCCGCTGGCTCCCACGCCATGCGATCGATCCTGACGAGCTGACCGCAGATGATTGGTGGCTGTTCGACGACAACACCGTGGCATTCACGGCATTCAGGCCAGACGAAACCCTGGGAGGGTTTGCCGTCACCAAAGACCCGAGAATCAGTGGGTACTGCCGCCGTGTCCGTGATCGCGTGTGGAGCTTGGCGACACCGCACGCGGAGTACCGAATCAAGAGGTGAGCGGTGACGGCTGGGCTCACGATCACCCAGCTGCGCATGCGTGCTCGGAATACGAAGCGGCGGGCTCCCCTTGGTAGGGGAACCCGCCGCGGCAAGGGACCGGGGGTTCTCGGCAGCCCTCCGGAACACTCACTCGGTCCTAACGCCGATTCCGAGTGTAGGTCAGGCTTACCTAACAAAGCAAGTCCTCTGCGGCGACGCCGACGGAACAGCCGGGGTCACCATGAAGGTGGGGCTCATTTCTCGCATGCGATGCCGTCCCCATCGCGATCGAGCCCCGGCCGATAGCCAGGGTCACCTCTGCGCAGAGGGGCGACGCCGGCTCGCCTCGCCTCCGCACAACTGCTGTAGTACGCCGAGGGCGCATCCGTTGTCGGCACGACTGCCGGTGGTGGCGCGGGCGGGAGCGGAACCTCTGGCACGGTGGTGATTTCGGGCTGCCGGAGCGCTGGAGCGAATGTCGTGAGGAGAGTTTCTGTGGTCGCTGTGGTGCTGTCCGGCGTCGCCGTGGCGGACAGCGGGCTCATGGCATGAACCGCAGTAGTTACCGCTGCGACAATGCTCGTCCGCGTCGCGGACGAAGGTTCTGTCGCCGATCCGCAGGCTGAAATCTGTACCACGCCCGCAGCGATGGCTGCGGCGACCAGAATGCCTTGTCGTAGCGCTGACACGAGTGATCCTTCATCGATTGAACTCGACCTGCCACGAGCAAACACACTGCTATTGGAAGGTTCGTGGACCATGAACGATCCGCGCTGTCGACGCGGGCGTACAGGGCTCAGCAAACGATCGGCACAATCGGTCACACGAGAGGCACGGAGCTACTCGGCGAGGGCCTCGTTCCAGTCCAGGATGCGGTAGCTCTTGACGACGCCGTGCAGGACGAAGGGGTCGTTCGCTACGAATTGTTCGGCGGCCTCGCGGGTGGCGAAGATGCCCATGGAACCGTTTTGCTGGGGGTCGGCGAAGGTTCCGATCATGAGGAGGTCGCCGCGGTCGATGTAGGGCTGGTATTGGGCCACGTGCGCGGCGAAATGCTGAGGGGCCTTCTCGGCGAGATCGTCTGCGGATTCGTAGAACACGACGGCTTTCATGGGTTGACTTCCTCTCGGCTCATTGGGACCGCGTGCCTCCGGACACTACAAGCCGCATACGCGCGGTAGCGGCTACCAGCGCAACGTCACCTCGGTGCACGGTGCCCCAGTCGACATCCGCGACGGAAAGCGCATGAGCACGCGCCCATACCCGTTCACGGCAACCTAGCGACCTCCGGACATGTACAACGCTCACATCAGTCACTGGTTCGCACGTGTCCATGTGCTGCCGGACGAGTAGCTCACAACAAGTTCCATGCTTGGCCGTCCGGCTGGTCGGAACAACAACTGTCTGCGTGGGCGACGAGCACGATCCCGTTTGGGCACGAGCATCTTTCCGCCGAAAATGAGTACCCGCACACCGATGTCGGTCAGTGTGTGTTCTTGGCGTAGAGGCGCCACGTACGCAGCTTCTAGGGAAGGATCGAGCAACCTGTCTGTGCCGCAACCCGTTTCGCAACATCCCTTGGCCGAGCGGCCCGACCCGAGTACTCGCTTCGAGACCAGGCTGGCAGTACGCTGGCAAGTCTCGGCATGCAGTTGCCGTCGGGGAAGGGGACGACCATGTTGGAGCCGGTGTCGTTGGGAATCGCAGCAGCAGCGTTGTTGGCGTCGAAATTCGGCGAACGCTTCGCACAGGAGGCGGGAGAAAGCACCTGGACAACGGTCAAGCGTTTACGAGAAGTAGTGGCCGCAAAGTTCCGTGGCGACAGCGAAACCGAAAGCGCAGTAACTGCTTTGGCGGATACTTCGACAGACGCAGCCAGAGCACTCGTCGCGACGCGGATCTCCGAAGCCGCGAAGACAGACTCCGATTTCGGTGCTGAACTTGAGCGGCTCGTGACCCTCGCTCGTCGCGATCGGACGGTGGACAGCTTCCTGGCACAGGCTTTCGACAACGCAAAACAGGTCAATTTCCGCGGCGATAACCTCGGCCAGATCAACCTCTGAGTAACGATGACCGAGTTCCATCCCGGCGCCAACGATCAAGCACGACAAGCGAATATCGCTGGTGACAACGACGGTCCGATCAACATGCAGATGACTCCACCGCAGCGCACAGTGACGGATACCCTGCCCCGGGATATATCGACATTGGTCGCCCGGGACGAGGAGCTCCAGTGGATCGTCGATGCGGCGGAACCGGGCCGGACTGTATCGGTCTGCGCTGTCGACGGTATGCCGGGAGTCGGCAAGACTGCGCTGGTCACCCGTGCAGCCCATCGGCTAGCAGATCAATTTCCCGACGGCCGCTTCTTCGTGGAGCTCAACGCCCATACCCCGGGTCAGGCCCCAGCAGAACCTATTGACGTGCTTGCCGGACTGCTCTCCGATCTCGGCGTCGATCCCCGCGTCGTCCCCAAAAGTTTGCAGGACCGCCGAAATATGTGGCGAACTCGCTCGGCAGGCAAACGTGTTCTGCTCATTCTTGACGATGCCAAGGACACCGCACAGATCGAGCCACTCTTGCCGACCGGGCGGCAGTGCTTGACGTTGGTGACCAGCCGCCGCCGGCTGATCGCCCTGGACGGCGCAATGTCGGTACCTTTGGACCCGTTGACACCTCGGGCTGCAATCGAATTGTTCTACGCGTTAGCCCGACGCACGCCTACCGCCAGCGACACCGTCGCGGCGCGAAAGATCGTGTGGCTGTGCGGATACCTACCCTTGGCGATTGTATTGTTTGCCGGTCGCCTCGCTCACCATCCAGCGTGGACGATCGCAGCGACGGCGATCGAATTCGCTTCTGCGAGAGACCGACTCGGGGAGCTCGACGTAGGAGAGCGTGCCGTCTATGCTGCTTTCACGATGTCTTACCAAGACCTTCCCGCGCATCAACAGCGCCTATTCCGGCGACTCGGGCTGCACCCAGGCCCAGATATCGACGCCTCTGCGGCCGCCGCCCTGGACGACATCCCCGTTTCCACCGCACGGCGAGAACTCGATGCGCTGTACACAGTCCACCTCATCGACGAGACGGCACCCGGTCGCTACCGGTTGCACGACCTGTTGCGCGACTATGCCCGCACTCTTGCAGAAGAAGATCCCGCGCACGAGCGGTCACAAGCGGTCGGCAGGCTCTTTCACTACTACCAGCACACCGCTCACGTCGCTGGCCGTCGCCTTGCACGGGTCACCCGCCCGAGACCGGATTTGGGTGCAGTCACACCGACTTCGGCACCGAGCCTCGACACCTGCTCGGAGTCGATGGCATGGTTGGGCACTGACCACACTAACCTTTTGGCTTGCTTGGAATACGCCGTAGCGAACGACCTGGTGCCCAGCGCTATACAGCTAACCTGTGGCCTGTCGGAATTCCTTAACCTGGCGGGTCTTTGGCCGGAGGCCATTGCACTACATGAACGCGCCGTCGGTCTCGCCCATGACATCGGTGACAGCCTTGACGAGGCGAATGCCCTCTACAATCTCGGCGAAATCCGAGTCTGGACCGATGACTACCCAGTTGCGGCCGGATTGTTCGACCGTGCGCTGGCCATCTATCAACGGGTCGGTAATCGTGTAGGTGAAGCCAACTCGCTGTTCGGTCTGGGTCTGGTCCGGCACCTGACGAGTGACTACCCCGTGGCCAGACGCCTTTATCAAGAGGCAGTCGCGATCTACCGCGACATCAGCGACCGCCTGGGCGAAGCCACCGCGCTCAACGAGCTGGGCCGGACATGGCAGAGAATGGGCCACTACTCGACGGCAGCCGACCTCTACCGGCAGGCAACGATGATCTACCAGGAAATCGGCAGCACCGCCAACGAAGGCGATGCACTCTGCAACTCGGGGTGGGTGACGCATACGATCGGTGATTACCCAGCGGCGATAGATCTATACGAGCGAGCTCTCACGATTGTCCAGGACATCGGACGCCGTCTCTCGGAGTCCGATATCCTCAACGAGCTCGGCACCATCCAATATCTAGTGGGAGACTACGCTGCCGCAACCGTAGCGCTCCGAAAAGCGAATACCACCTATTGCGAGATGGGCAATCGTTTAGGTGAGGCCAATTCATTGAGCAATCTCGGCTGGGTCCAGTTTCTGACTGGTAGCTACTCGGCAGCGGCGGACCTACTTCAACGAGCGCTTGATATCTACCGCGAGACCAACACTCGGTTCGGCGAAGCCGAGGTACTCAATCGTATAGGCAGAGTCCTGATCGATTCGGGCGATTACCCGAACGCGCTGCGAGCGCACGTCGCTGCGTTGCGACTGGCGCGCGAGATCAAGAACCCGATAGAGGAGGCTCGAGGTCTCGACGGAGCTGCCCGTTGCCGGATACAGCTGGGCGACCACACAGCCGCCTTGACTGAGCTGCGAGATGCAATAACGATCTACCGCCGCATCGGTGCCGCCGAAGCAGACTCTACAGAGAGTTATCTCGACAGCATTCAATAATGCTTGGGAGTGACCGACCGCTCGCACTCGATACGGCTACCAGCGCAACATCGGTGCGGGGGTGAGTGGGTGGCGTACCGCATGACGAATGATGCCGGTGAGCACGATTCGGTGGAAGTGTTCGTAGGGTAGTTCGGCTACGACGGAATGTACTGTGGCGCGGGGGATTTGGTTGCGGAGCAGGCCGTGGCTGGCGTCTACGAGGTCGGCGATGCGGAAGGTTTCGACGAGGCGGTCTTCCTGTACCGGGCGAATGCGGTGGTGGTCCATGACCATTCGGTGCACGAGGTCGGGGTCGGCGATGGAGAACTTGTCGACGAACTCGTCTGCCAGGGCTGCGGAGGGCTCGAGGTAGTCCATTGTTTTCGCTGTCCAGACGCCCAGGTCGTGGATCGCCCAGGCGAGGGCGGCCGAGTCGGGGAGCGAATCGACGCCGAGAAGTCGCAGTTGGTAGTTGAATCCGCGCAGGACGTGGTTGCGGTAGGCGTCGTACTCCTCACCCAGTTGCGGGCGGTAGCGGTCCAGGACGGCGTCGACGATCGGGTGGCTGGTGATGATCGGACTACGAGCGGCAGGCGAACCCATACCCGCACAGTACCGACGATCGGGGACCTATCCGGGCATGTTCTTCGCTCGGCCGTCCGCGACGGCGAATCCGGGGTAGTGACGGGCGGCTTCCCGGGCGGAATCGAGGAGTTCGGGCGGACCGGAAAGCGTCCAGATGGTGGTGCGGTTGTTCGGGAGGTAGTCGGCGAATCGTTTCCAGATGTCGGATTCGGTGTCGGCGGTGAGGATTTCGCGGACTACGGGGGTGGTGTCGATCGGAATTGCCGTGGCGGGTTCGGCAGGGCGGAACTCGAGGAATCCGCGTGGGCCGTATTCGGTCTTTCGGGCCGGGTAGGGATTTCCGGCGTACGCCACCGTGGGGTTGTCGGTGAGCTGGAGTCGCCGGTGAACGTGGCCCAAGGCCCAGTAGTCATAGCCGCTGGCGGTCAGTGTCGTGAGTGTTGTCGGCGCGCAGGGACGACGGCTGTCACCTCCGGTCAGGCTGGTGTGCAGCAGTCCGATATTGGTCCAGCCGTCGACGGGTTCCGGGTAATCGGCGGCAAGGTCGCGCAATTCGTCGGGGTCACCGATGGACCGGCCGTGCACCACGATCCCGCTGTCCGGCCAGTAGTGCGTGCCCGGCGCCTCGATCGGCGCCACCCAGCAGCTCGGCGGTGGGCGAAGCTGTTCGGGCAGTGGAGATTCGGCGTCGTGATTACCCCAGATGAGCGCTACCGGAATGCCCGCGTCGTGCAGGTCGGCCAGTGCCGCGTTCGCCGTATTCGCCGCGCGCGAGGTCGCCTCGTGGCGATCGAAGAGGTCGCCCGCGATGAGCACGCCGTCGTAACCGCCGTCGAGGATATGACGCAGCAGGGCATCGAAGGCGTCGTAGGCCATCTGCACCGGGTCGATCGGCGGGCAGCCCGGATACTCGGGCACCGCACGCAATCGCGCACCCAGGTGCAGGTCGGCCAGATGCGCGAGGCGGATCATCGAGATCGCTTCTCACTCATACGGTTTCGCCACCACTCCAGGACGACCAGTACCACGGTGGAGCCGAGGACGCCGATCACAGTCATGGCCATGGCCTCGGCACGGTGCCCCTGGTCGAACTGGCCGAGAATCCACGGCGACAGCAACTGCAGCGAAGCCGGCCGCACCATGGAGGAGGCCACAACCTCGCGCACCCCGAGCAGAAACGCCAGCAGCCACCCCGCCACGATGCCGGGCATGAGCAGCGGAATCGTAATGCGCCACAGGGTCTGCCACGCGGTGGCGCCGGAGGTGGCGGCCGCCTCGAGGAACTTGTCGTCGACCGCCGCGTAGGCCACCTTCACGTTCTGCAGCACCACCGGCAAGGTGATGACGACATACGCGAGCACCACCATGGCGCGCGTGTTGTACGGCGTGAACGGCAACCAGGGCGCATTCCACAGGAAGATGAACCCGATCACCAGCACGATGGTCGGCACGGTATCGGGGGCGATGCCGAGCAGATCGATGCCGCGTCGCGCGGTGGCCCGAGCCCGCGTTTCGGCGCCTCGCCGCCGGGCGATCACCATGGCGCACGCCACCGCCAGCACCGTCGCCACCGTGGCGGCGATGAGCGCCAAAGTGATGCTGTTCTGCAGGGCATCCAGCCCGCGGCCCGGTCGCAGCACCCGCGCGAAATAGTCGAAGGTGAGATTGTCCATCGACGGCGGCTTGGACCGCAGCACGGTCATCGCCCCGAGAATGATCGAAATGTAGGGCACCAGCACCGATATCAGCAGCACCAGCCCGATCCAGAGCCATCCGGGCGCGGTCCACCAGCCGGTATCGACCCGCGTGCGGCGCGCCACCCGGCCGCCGAACGGCACTTCCCGCCGGCTCATCCACTGCTGCAGACCCCAGACCGTCATGCCCATGGTGAGCAGCACGGTCGAAAACGCCGCGGCCCGAGGGAAATTCAGCGGGTCGATGGTGACATTGCCGTAGATCTCCGAAACCAGGACCGGAAAGCCGATCCGGTTGCCGAGCGTGACGGGAGTACCGAATTCCCCTGCGGCCCGGATGAATACGATCAGCGCGCCGAGCGCGTAGGTGGGGCTGAGCAATGGTGCGAGCACCAGCCGGAACCGCTGCCCGGCCGAGGCCCCGGCCACCGCGGCCATTTCATCGAGCGAGGCGGGCACCGCATCGAGGCGATTGCGCAGCAGCAGGTACAGGAAGGTGAAGATCTCGCAGGACATGATCGCCGCCATGCCGACCGGAGACTCCACCACCGAGCGCACCAGCGCGCCACCGGACGCGCCGAGCCACCGCTCCCCCAGCCCATTGATGCGCGTGAAATCCAGCCACGCCATGGCCGCCACATACGGCGGCGTCAGAAACGGCACCATGACCGCGATATCGATCCAGCGATGCCGCCGCAGCCGAGTCCACGACATGAGAAATGCCAGCGGCGCGGCCATCGCGGTCGAGATGACGACCACCAGCACACCCAGCAGCACCGTATTGCCGACGATCCGCAGGTTCTCCGGCCGCAGCAGCTGCCCGAGCGCCGACGGATCACCGTTGTACCCGGTGACAGCCCGGATCAGCATGGCGATCAGCGGCGCCGCCACCGCCACGAGCAGCAGCGCCAGCAGGGCGTAAACCCCCGCACCGGAACGGAATCGAGTCTTCGTTCCGGCGGAGCCGAGATCGGTTCCGCCGGAGTCGATATCAGTGGTCACAATCAGCCGAGGTACCGCTTGGTGAACTCCGCGAGCACGTCCTTACCACTGGCCTTGGCCTGATCCCAGGTGAAGTTCAGCTGCTTGACGTCGGCGTAGGAGCGGGTACCGGCGGCGGCAGGCACATCGGTGCGCGCGGGAATCATCTTGCGGGCGGCGGAGATCGCCTGTCCCTGCGGGGAGAACATGAAGTCCACCAACGCTTTAGCAGCGGCCGGGTTCTTGGAATCCTTGACGATGAACACCGGTCGCGGCGTGATGGTGGTACCGGAGGCCGGCGAAACCACCTGCAGCGGTTCACCCTTGTCGATGGCCGCGTAGGCGGAGTAGTCGACGCCGCCGAGCACCACCGCGTGCGAGCCCGCGGTGACATCGTCGAGCGCCGGGCCGTTGGCGCCGTGCACCACCATGCCGTTGGCGAAGAGCTTGTCGAACAGCTCCCAGGTCTTGTCCTTGCCCCAGGCGATGGTCATGGCGGTGACCAGGTCTGCGGCGGTACCGGATTCGCGCGGATCCGGCATGATCACCTTGCCCTTGTATTCGGGCGCGGTGAGATCGGACCAGTCCTTCGGCGTGCCGGGAGCGGCCTTGGTGTTCACGACAATGGTCAGCGCCGAACCGTCGCGGCCGGTGAACGCATTGCCCTTATCGGCCCAGCCGGGCTGGATCTTGTCCGCGTCCTGCGGGCTGTAGACCAGCGCCTTGCCGTCGGCGGCGTACTTCGCGACCGGCGTCCAGGAGGCCAGGTACACCACATCGGCCTGCGGGTTCTGCCATTCCGCATCGAGTTTCGCGGTGATCTTGCCGGTTTCGCCGCCGAAGGTCTTCACCTTCACCCCGGACGCCTTGGTGAACGCGGCCACCAGATCGTCGGTGAGCTCCTGCGGATTGGCCGAGTACAGCGTCAGATCCCCGGACAACCCGGCCGGAGCGGTCCACGTCGCCGCGGGCTTGACAGCCGGAGCGGAGTCGTCGGCCGAACCACACCCGGCGACCACGAGGGCCGAGGCGAGGACGGCCGCGGCAAAGGCGCGGCGAGACAGAGACATCGGAATGATTCCTTTCGAAAAGCGGTACAGCGAAAGCTCAGGAGGCCGGGACGATGACATCGGCGGCGTCCAGCGTCAGGCGCACCTCGGTGCCCGGCGCGTGCGCGCTGGGGTGCGGGACGATCCAGGGCCGGTCGACTCCGGCGACCTCACAGTGCAGGTGGTAGTTGCCGCCGGTGAATACGGCCGAGCGGACGGTCGCGGGCACGGTGAGCGCCTCCGCGGCAGTGCCATTACGGTGCGCGAGAACACCATTCGCCGACCCGGTCGCCTTGCCGTCCGCAAGAACTCGCACGCGCTCGGCGCGTACGCCTCCCCCGCTCGGCAGCGGGTTGAAGGTCCCCACGAATCCGGCCACGAACGTATCGGCGGGCCCGTGGTAGAGCTCCTCGGGCCGGCCGACCTGCAGAATACGACCGGCCCGCATCACCACAATGCGGTCCGACATGCTCATTGCCTCGGCCTGATCGTGGGTGACGAATACCGTCGTCGCCCCCAACTCCGTGGTCAGCGAACGGATTTCGGTGCGCAACTGCTCGCGCAGCGCGGCATCGAGTGCGGAGAGCGGCTCATCGAGCAGCAGCAGCGCGGGCCGCGCCACCAGGGCGCGCGCGATGGCCACCCGCTGCTGCTGACCACCCGAAAGCTGGTGCGGCATCTTGCCCGCCGCACCGGCGAGGTCGACCCGCGCCAGCGCATCGGCGACCCGCGTCTCGATCTCGGTCCGCGCGACGCCCGAAACCCGCAAGGGGAAACCGACATTGGCGGCGGCCGTCAGATGCGGCCACAGCGCGAGATCCTGGAACACCATGCCCAGCCGCCGCGCCCGCGGGGGAACGAACACCCCCGACTCGGTATCACACACCGTCTGGTCACCGAATCGGATCCGCCCCCGCTGCGGCTCGTCCAGCCCGGCCAGCAACCGCAGGAGGGTGGACTTACCGCAGCCGGACGGGCCGAGGACGGACAGGAATTCACCGGGCTCGATCACCAGATCGGTCGGCTGCAGCCCCGTCCCGTCACCGTAGGTGCGGGACAATCCCTCCACCACAACCCGTGCTCCGATATGGTCCGCTTCCGACATAGGCGGTGACGGTAAGCAGTGATTCTGTCTCGATGGGGCGGGTCTAGTGAATTGTGAGTGACTTCTACGGTCACCCGCCGGTTATCGGACGAAGCACGTCCGGCGCACCGGCAGACCGCGATCCTCCAGCGCCGCCAGCATGGCCTGGCCACGTTGTGCGCCCTCCGACGAGGACGTGCCCGCCAGCGCCGGGACATAGGTCGCCGCACCGACAATGGACTCCGCGACCAGCGACCAGAAGCGCCGCACACCGAGTCCGGCGCAGCGCGCCATCGCCTCCTGCACCAGCGCCAGCCCCGGCTCACAGCGATGCGCGAGCCATACGTACAGCGCCTGTTCGCACGGCAGCGCGACGACACCCGGCTGGCCGATCAGGCGATCGCCGTCCACCACGCGAATGGTGGTGTCCACCAGGCCCGCCCAGTCGATCCCGCCGTCGTTGTCGGTATGGATCCACAGATTCTCCAGGCCCGGATCCCAGGCCCGGCCCTCGGAGACCAGCATGGCCATCACCCGGCCGACCACCGCGTGGATGAGCGCGGTGGCCACCACCTCGGCGGCGATCTCGGCATTGGCCATCTCGGCGACATGGCGGCGGTACATCAGTTCGATGCGACCCTCACGAATTCCATCGGCCAATCGCCACCAGCGCCGTTTGCCCTGTTCAGCCATGACGGCGACGGCATAGACGCGCGGGTGCTCCGGTTGCAGGCCACGCAGGCGGGCGCTGGCCCGGCCGAAAGCGATCCGGGAATCGCGAGGCGTGCACACGGTTACGGGTTCGAGCATCGAACCTCCTCATTCATCGAAAATCAGGCCAGTGGGTACGCAACGAGGTAGAAGATAGGTTAGGCTTACCAAGCTAACGAGAGCAATCAACACAACAGGAGTGGTTCGTCACCGTGCCCGCCGTAGCCACCACCAGACGGCGACGTCTGACCGGACTGGTCCTGCTCGCCGCGCTACTGGTGTGCGCCGTGATCGCGAGCATCGCTCTGGGATCGCGTTCACTGCCACTCGCTGCTGTATTCGATGCACTCACCTGTCCGGCGGGGTTACCGCTGTCATGCCCCGCCGACGGAACGGCCGGACAGATCGTGCGCGAATTGCGGTTACCACGAACCGGACTCGCGCTCATCACCGGTCTGGCACTGGGGATGGCGGGGGCTCTTATTCAGGGCTATACCCGAAATCCGTTGGCTGACGCGGGATTACTCGGAATCAATGCCGGCGCAGCTTTTCTGGCCGTGCTGAGCATCCATCTCTTCGCGCTCACCGCTCCGGCGCAGTTCATTTGGTTCGCCTTCGCGGGCGCATTGATCGCGGGCGCGGTCGTGTTCGGCGTGTCCGCCATCGGCGGTGGCAAGGCCAGCCCGCTGAGCCTGGTGCTGGCGGGCGCGGCCGTGACCGCATTCCTGCAAGCCATGACCAATGTGGTTGTACTGCTCGATCAAACAGCGCTCAACAGCTACCGGTACTGGGTGGTCGGCGATGTCGCCGGGCACGATGCCTCGGTGTTCCGGCAGGTCCTCCCGTTCCTCATCCTCGGTGCGATGCTGGCTCTCATCGCCGCTCCGGGCCTGAATCTGCTCGGACTCGGCGACGATGTGGCACGCGGGCTCGGGGTGAAGCTCGGGCGCAGCCGGGCGCTCGGCCTGGCCTCGGTCGTCCTGCTCGCGGGCGGGGCCACCGCCGCCGTCGGGCCGATCGCCTTCCTCGGCCTGATCGTTCCGCACCTGGCCCGCAGTATTACCGGACCGGATTACCGCTGGCTGGTTCCCTATTCGGGACTACTCGGAGCGATCGTCCTGCTCTTGGCCGACACCACCGGCCGATTGATCGCCCGCCCCGGCGAACTACAGGCCGGTTTCACGCTGGCCGCGCTCGGCGCCCCGTTCTTCATTCTGCTGGTACGCCGCCGAAAGCTGGTGAGCCTGTGACTGTTCCGACGCCCCCTGCCGTCGTGCCCGACCCACCCGCCCGCACCGTGCGCGCGGTACGACCGGCACTGCGCGTGCACGGCTTCTCGACGGTGCTCCGCATCAGTGCGCTGCTCATCATCGCGGTGCTGATCGCGGTACTGCTGGCCCTGTTCGCACTCGATATCGCCACCGGCGACTTCCAGATTCCGCTGGGCCGGGTACTGGATGTGCTGACCGGCGGTGGTTCGCGCGCCCAGCGATTCGTCATCATGGATTCGCGACTGCCCCGGGCGCTCACGGCGGTCGTCGTCGGCGCGGCGCTCGGCCTGGCCGGTGCGATCACCCAGTCGATCCTGCACAACCCGCTGGCCAGCCCGGACATTCTCGGCATCACCACGGGCGCGAGTTGCGGAGCCGTGGCGGTCATGGTCGGCACCGGCGGCACGGCCACCGGAGTGGCTGCGGCACTGGGCGTTCCGGCCGCCGCGCTGGCGGGAGGCCTGTTGACGGCCATCGTCATCTATCTGCTGGCCTGGGGACGCACCACCACCGGGGACAGCGGGGTGATGGGATTTCGCCTGGTGCTCATCGGCATCGGCGTGAATGCCGCGCTGCTGTCGGTGGTGAGCTGGCAGCTCACCCGCGCGACGCTCAGCGATGCGGCCCACGCGCAACTGTGGCTCACCGGGTCGCTGGACCGTTCGGATTGGTCCACCCTGGTGCCCGCCGCCCTCGGTCTCGCCGTGACCCTGGTGGTCGCCGCGGTATCGGCGCGGACGCTCGCCGCACTGCGGTTCGGCACCGATACCACTCGGGTACTCGGTGTGAGAATTCAGACGCAGCAGGCGATTCTGCTCGCCGCCGCCGTCATCGCCGCCGCCCTGGCGACCGCCGCGGCCGGACCGCTCGGATTCGTCGGCCTGGCCGCGCCGCAGATCGCGCGCCGCCTGCTGCGCACTCCGGGGGAACCGATCATCGCCTCCACCCTTGTCGGCGCGATCTCGGTGGTGGGCGCGGATCTGATCTCCCGCACCATATTTCCCATCGATGTGCCGGTCGGTGTGATCACCGCGGGCGTCGGCGGCCCGTTCCTGCTCTACTTGCTAGTGCGCACCAATCGGAAGGCGACGCTGTGACAACGGAAAGCAAGACCGTGACACTCGCTGCGGATCACCAGGTTCCGGCCCCCGGGCACCGGCTGGAAGCGTCCGGCATCACCCTCGGATACGGCGACCGCGTCATTGTCGACGGACTGTCGCTGGATATCGCGCCGGGCGTCATCACCACCGTCATCGGTCCCAACGGTTGCGGCAAGTCCACCCTGCTGCGTTCGCTCGGGCGACTGCTCAAGCCGCGCGAGGGCCGGATCCTGTTGGACGGCAAGGCCATTTCGTCCATGAAGACCCGCGATATCGCGCGCATCGTCGGCATGCTGCCGCAGACCCCGATCGCCCCCGAGGGCCTCACCGTCGCCGATCTTGTTGCGCGCGGCCGTCATCCGCACCAGTCCTGGTTGCGACAGTGGTCCGCCGATGACGAATCGGAGGTGACCCGCGCGCTGGAGCAGACCGGTATCGCCGATCTGGCCGATCGGACGCTGGACGAACTCTCCGGCGGTCAGCGTCAGCGCGCCTGGATTTCCATGGCGCTCGCGCAGGGCACCGATATTCTGCTGCTGGACGAGCCGACCACCTATCTGGATCTGGCGCATTCACTCGAGGTGCTGGATCTGGTCGACCGCCTGCACGCCGATTTCGGCCGCACGGTCGTGATGGTGCTGCACGATCTGAATCTGGCGATCCGCTACAGCGATCAGCTCATCGTCATGCGTGCGGGCCGCATCGTCGCGCAGGGCAGGCCCGGCGACATCATTTCCGCCGAGTTGTTGCAGCAGGTGTTCGGCCTGCGCGCCGAGGTGCTCGAGGATCCGGTTTCCGGCCGGCCGATGATTGTGCCGATCGGCACACGGCATGTGCACGGCGCCGACGGCCAGGATGCCGTTTCCCCTGCCCGGCTATGACCAATACCACACAGCTACCGACCGGTTACGACGACTTGTAGTACGCATTCGTGTCGTTGTCTCCGTAAACTTGTGGGATGGCAGGTCTTGGTGAACTCGAGAAAGCGGTCATGGACCAGTTGTGGTCGGCCGATGAACCCCAAACGGTGCGGCAGGTGCACGAGGCCCTCGCTCAGCGCCGCGAGCTCGCGTACACCACGGTGATGACCGTTCTGCAGCGTCTCGCGAAGAAGAATCTCGTCCTACAGCAGCGTGATGACCGCGCGCACCGGTACGCACCGGTGCATACGCGCGACGAACTCGTCGCGAGTCTGATGTTCGACGCACTGCAGCAGGCGGATGAAGTCGGGAGCCGTCGAGCGGCGCTCGTGCACTTCGTGGAACAGGTCGGAGCCGATGAGGCTGCCGCGCTGCGCGATGCACTCGCTAAGCTCGAAGCCACCGAGGCGGCACGCAAGGAGCCGAAAGACTCCCTGTAGCTTCAGCCTCGGCCCAGGCCCCACAACGCAGTGAGCTGAGGAATGGACGTAACAGCGCCGGTTTTCGCCGGTCTCGCCTTGTTGCTGGCGGGACCGGTTCCAGCGCTGCTCAGCCGAGCGACCTGGCCCTATCGCAGTCCGCGTGCGGCGCTGGTGCTCTGGCAGGCCATCGCCCTGGCCGCCGTGCTGAGCGCCTTCGGCTCCGGACTCGCCATCGCCAGCCGACTGCTGGTGCCCGGAGCCCACGGCCGGCCCACCACCACGCCGAGCAAGGAGATCGCCGCGCTCGGCCTGCCGCTGTGGCTGGCTCTGGTCACGGTCTTCGCGCTCACCCTGCTCGTCGGCGCGCGCCTCATTTTCTCGGTGGTGCGCGTCGGAATACACACCCGTCGCCGGCGGGCCCGCCACCGCATGCTGGTCGATCTGCTCGATCAGAGCGGGGTGGCGCGCAATTCCGCCGATATCCGGGTGCTCGCCGCCACCGAACCGATCGCCTACTGCCTGCCCGGCATTCGGCGCCGCGTCGTGCTCAGTCAGGGCACGGTGACCAATCTTTCCCATGAGGAGTTGACCGCAATCGTCAGCCATGAGCGTTCGCATCTGCGAGCCCGCCACGACCTGGTGCTGGAGGCGTTCACCGCCGCACACGAGGCGTTCCCGCGGGTGGTGCGCTCCAAATCCGCCCTGGATTCGGTGAAATTGCTGATCGAATTGCTGGCCGACGACTCCGCCGTGAAGGTCACCGGGCCGACCCCGCTGGCGCGCGCGCTGGTGGCCTGCTCCAATTCGCCTGCGCCGCAGGGCGCGATGGCGGTGGGCGGGCCGACCACCCTGATCCGTATTCAGCGGCTGGCCGGGCCGATGGGTGATATGCGCATTGCCGCGGTGGCCTATCTGGCCGCCGCCGCCATTCTCGTGGTGCCCACGATGGCAGTGGCTATTCCGTGGTTGCAGGAGCTCACCCGGTTGCTGAACCGTGCCTGAGCCGCGCAGCACCACTCCCGATTCGGTGGTCACCGCCCCGCGGTTCGCCTCCTCTGCCGCTGGCGCCCGGCGCTTTGCCGATCTCGGATTGCCACCGCTGCTGGTGCAGGCGTTGCGGCGCAATGGCATCGACACTCCGTTCCCCATTCAGGCTGCCGTTATTCCGGACATTCTGGCTGGTCACGATGTATTGGGCCGGGCCGCAACCGGTTCCGGCAAGACCCTCGCGTTCGGCCTGCCCATGCTGGTCCGGCTCTCCGGTGCGCCCACCGCGCCGCGCCGGCCGCGCGGGCTGATCCTGGTGCCGACGCGGGAGCTGGCCCTGCAGATCGAGACCGCGCTCGATGAGCCGTCGCTATCGCTCGGGCTGCGGCTCGCCTCGGCCGTGGGTGGTCTGGCGATCAAGACGCAGGACGAGAAGCTGGGTCGCGGTGTCGATCTGCTCATCGCCACGCCCGGGCGCCTGACCGATCTGATCGGCCGTCGCGCCGTGAATCTTTCGGATGTTCAGATCGTCACCGTCGACGAGGCCGACCATATGGCCGATCTCGGCTTCCTGCCGCAGCTGACGGCAGTGCTCAATCGTGTTCCCGGTGAGGCGCAGAAGCTGCTGTTCTCGGCGACGCTCGACGAGGCCATCGATGCCCTGGTGCAGCGCTATCTGCGCTCGCCCGTCAGTCATGCGGTCGTCGCACAGCCCAATGCGCCCGCACCCTCGAATTCCGCTGTCGCGGAGACCGAGACAGAGCTTCCCGATATCGCGCACTACGCACTGCATGTGCGGCGCATCGAAAAGCGGCCGGTGGTCACGGAAATCGCCGCGCGCAAGGGCCGGACCCTGCTGTTCGTGCGCACCCAGCACGGTGCGGACAAGCTCGCGCGCAAGCTGCGTGAGGTCGGCATCGCTGCCGCCGCACTGCACGGCGGCCAGGGCCAGAACCAGCGCACCCGCACCCTCGCGGCCTTCGCGGACGGCACCTGGCCGGTACTGGTCGCCACCGATATCGCCGCCCGCGGCATCCATGTGGACGATGTCTCACTGGTCGTGCACGTCGATCCCCCGGCCGATCCGAAGGACTACCTGCACCGCACCGGCCGGACCGCACGCGCCGGCGCCTCCGGCACGGTGGTCACCATCGTCAGCCCGGACGACCGGCAGGAAGCCGCCGATCTGGCCCGGCGCGCAGGCGTTTCCGTCACCGATGTGGAAGTCCGTCCCGCGGACCGCCGCCTCGCCGAGATCACCGGCGCCCGCCGCCCGTCCGGCCACGCGCTCGCCGATCCGGCCACCATCGCGGCGACCGCCAAAGCCGCTGCGGCCGCGACCGATTCACCTCCCGAACGCCCCCGCCACCGCATCGATCCCCGCACCGGCGGTCGTCAGCACTCCAAGAAGCGCAAGACCAATACCACCCGCAAGGGCCGCTGACCGCCGAACCCGCACTGCCGCATCGAAATACCCGCCGGACAGGCACTCTGACCGGCAGCCCTTCGCGCTGCCGGTGCATTCGGTGCCGGGTAAAGTCCGCCGCGTGAAGTTCATGATGGGGTGTGCACTGGCCGTCGCGTGCACAAGTGTGGGATTGCCTGTGGCGCACGCGGATACCGCGCCGACGCCCTCGTGCGTCGACTCGGACAATGGCTACAAGGCCGAGTGGCAGGCCAGTTGGGCGGTGTATCAAGCCGAAGAGGGTAAGCCCGATGCGCGCTCCTCGGTGGTAGTCGATCTGCCGATCACGATCAGCGCCCCGCTGCCGAAGGTGTGGTCGGTGTATTCGAATCTGCACAACGATCTCGGCCGCCATCCGTTCCTGAAGGACGAGATCGTTCATCGCACATGTGACGACGGCAGTGCACAAGTGGTGGATTTCACCGCGCTGGAAGACATTCCGATGGGGCCGATCACCTTCCCCGGCCACACCCAGGCCGAGCAGCGCATCCACGCCGCGGAGCACTACTACACCTCCGACAGCTGGGATATCCCGAATATCACCACCCACCAGCTGATCACCTTCACCGATAACGGCGACGGCACCACCACGGTCAACGAGCACATCACCTTCCTCGCCGACCCCGCCCTGATCCAGTTCACCGCCGACAACGGCGCATCCTCGCACCGCGCCTACCAGGCCGCCCTCAAGCGAGACATCGAAAACGGTTCACTCTGAACCGATTACCCGACGCGCCCGGCACCGCGCGAATCGCCATCAACACACCTGTTTTCGACACCGACACGCCAATTGCCAGCTGCCGCTGATCCATCGGAGCAAACATCTGGCAATCCGGTCGGCGCGATGCCGCCTACCCGGTTTGCACCACTGGCTATTCCCCAGAGGGAATCGCACCCTCCGACCGGATCGCGCACAGTCGTCCTCGTGAATGACGAGCAGACTCTGCGCTACACCCGCATCGACAGCACCGCCCAGGGCGGCTCCCGGTTCGTCGAGGCCGAAATCTCGCTGGCAGAAAGGACTCTCGCGGTCGGTGTGCCCGCCATGTCGGTAGGCGGGATGCCATCGGCGGCCGGAGTGTCTTTTCTGCGCAGTGCCGGGTTCGACAGTGCGCCGCATCCGGCCCCGGCGCGGCAGTGGGTGGTACTGCTTCGCGGGGTGCTCCAGGTGACCACTTCGGACGGTGAGGAGCGCAGATTCGGGCCCGGCGATCTGTTGTTCGTCACCGATACCGAGGGCGCAGGTCACACCACCGTGGCGGTCGGCGCACCGCCGTTCGAGGCACTGTTCATTCCGGCCGGCGCCTGATCCGCGGCGGCAAGGAGCCCACGCTCCGACTGTTCCCGAGCGGGCCGACTACACTGGGTCGCTGCATGCGTGACATCAGGTAAACGCACGAAGGGTGTCCACCTCATCGGATAACCTTCGGGTGATTCGTGCCATATACCTGCCACCGAAGCATGGATAACACGAAAACCCCACGTCAAAACCATGAGGCGGCTACGAACGTGCAGTTTCTTCCCGGGCAGAACCCGCCCTACGACCTGACTTACGACGATGTCTTCCTCGTCCCGAATCGGACGGATGTGGCGTCGCGGTTCGATGTCGACCTGTCCAGCAGTGACGGGACCGGGACCACCATCCCGCTCGTGGTCGCGAATATGACCGCGGTCGCCGGCCGCCGCATGGCCGAGACGGTGGCGCGCCGCGGTGGCATCGTGGTGCTGCCGCAGGATCTTCCGATCCAGGCCGCCGCCGACACCATCGCCTTCGTGAAGAGTCGTTCGCTCACCGCGGACACTCCGGTCACGCTGGATCCGGAGCAGTCCGTCTCCGATGCGCTCGCGCTGATCCACAAGCGTGCGCACGGCGCGGTCGTCATCGTCGAGGGCGGTAAGCCCGTCGGCGTCGTCACCGAGGCGGCATGCAGCGATGTGGACCGTTTCGCGCGCCTGAGCACCGTCGCCGACACCAATTTTGTGAGCGCACCGGCCGATGCCTCCCCGCGTGAGGTCTTCGGCCTGCTCGAGGGCAGCCGCTCCGGCCTGGCCGTCCTGGTGAACGCCGACGGCACGCTCGCGGGCGTCATGACCCGCACCGGCACCATTCGCGCGGGCATCTACCAGCCCGCCGTCGATGCCCGCGGCCAGCTGCGCATCGCGGCCGCGGTCGGCATCAACGGCGATATCCCGTCCAAGGCCAAGGCCCTTGTCGACGCCGGCGCGGATGTGCTGGTCATGGATACCGCGCACGGCCATCAGCAGAAGATGCTGGAGGCGCTGCGCTCGGTGGCCGCACTGGATCTGGGTGTGCCGCTGGTCGCGGGCAATGTGGTCTCGGCCGCGGGCACCCGCGATCTGATCGAGGCCGGCGCGGACATCATCAAGGTCGGTGTCGGCCCCGGCGCCATGTGCACCACCCGCATGATGACCGGCGTGGGCCGCCCGCAGTTCTCCGCCGTGGCCGAATGTGCCGCTGCCGCCGCGGAATTCGGCAAGCACGTCTGGGCCGACGGTGGCGTCCGGCATCCGCGCGATGTGGCGCTGGCGCTCGCGGCCGGCGCCTCGAACGTCATGATCGGCTCCTGGTTCGCGGGCACCTACGAGTCGCCCGGCGATATGCGCATCGACCGCGACGGCAACCGCTACAAGGAGAGCTTCGGCATGGCCTCCAAGCGCGCCGTCGCCGCCCGCACCGCCGCCGACTCCGCCTTCGACCGGGCCCGCAAGGCGCTGTTCGAGGAGGGCATCTCCTCCTCGCGCATGCGCCTGGACCCGGAGCGCCCGGGTGTCGAGGACCTGCTCGACTACATCACCTCCGGCGTGCGCAGCTCCTGCACGTACGCGGGTGCGCGCAGCATCGGTGAGTTCCACGACAAAGCCGTGCTCGGCGTGCAGTCCGCCGCCGGTTTCGCCGAGGGCCGCCCGCTGCCTTCGGGCTGGTAAGCGGTCATCGACCGGTAGATCTCCGCAGCCGAACCCGGCGGGAACCCTCGTGGAACCCGCCGGGTTCGGCTGTGTCCGGCGCGGTCGCGCGGAAACCCGCGCGACCAGCCGGTAGCATTATCGACGCCGGACCGTGACGACCCGTTTCACGGCCCACCCCATGCGAAAGGAACCAGTTGTCACCCGCGTCCGAGGGCGCCACTCAGGAGGGCTCCTCTACCGAGCCGGGTGACAAACCCGGCGCCATCGTTGCCCCAGCCCCAGTGATCTCACCCCAAGATCTTCAGACGGCCGGGTGGTGCTGACCGTGTCGGCCCTGCTCACCGTTCTCAGTCTGCTCGGTTTTGTCGCATTGACCGCAGGCACGGCTCTCTTCGTCGCCGCGGAATTCTCCCTCACCGCCCTGGAACGCAGCACCGTGGAGGCGCACGCCCGCGAGGGCGACCGCCGGGCCCGGCAGGTGCGTCAGGCGCACCGCACGCTCTCGTTCCAACTGTCCGGGGCGCAGCTGGGCATCACCATCACCACGCTGATCACCGGTTATATCGCCGAACCGGTGCTGGCGCGGCTGCTGGAGCCCATCTTCAACGCGTTCGGCGTGGATATCGGTACCTCGCACGGCATTTCGCTGGCGCTGGCACTGATCATCGCGACCTCGTTCTCGATGATCTACGGCGAGCTGGTGCCGAAGAACATTGCCATCGCCTCACCGCTGGCCACCGCGCGCTGGACCGCCGGGCCGATGATGTGGTTCTCGACGGCCTTCCGCTGGATGATCAATTTCCTGAACGGCACCGCCAACTGGGCCGTGCGGCGGCTCGGTGTCGAACCGGCCGAAGAGCTGCGTTCGGCCCGTTCACCGCAGGAATTGGGTTCGCTGGTGCGCACATCCGCCCTGCACGGCGTGCTCGATCAGCGCACCGCGCAGGTGGTGGATCGCTCACTGCAGTTCGGTGAGCGCAGCGCGGAGGAACTCATGACGCCGCGGGTGAAGATCGAATCCCTCGATCAGGACGACACCATCGCCGACCTCATCGAAACCGCCAGCCGCACCGGCTTTTCGCGTTTCCCGGTCATCGACGGCGATCTCGACAACACCCTCGGCGTGGTGCACGTCAAACAGGCGTTCATGCACCTGGCCAAGGATCGGCGCGTCATCAAGCTCAAGGACATCGCCCAGCCGGTGCCGATAGTCCCCGCCAGCCTGGACGGCGACGAGGTGCTCGAGCGGGTGCGCGCCGACGGTATGCAGGTGGCGCTCGTGGTCGACGAATACGGCGGCACCGCGGGCATTGTCACCATGGAGGACATCATCGAGGAGATTCTCGGTGACGTCCGCGATGAGCACGATGAGGAAGAACTCGATGTGCGCCGCACCGGCAACGATTGGAACTGCTCCGGACTGCTGCGCATCGACGAGGTCTCCCGCACCACCGGATACGACGCGCCCGAGGGCGAATACGAAACGCTCGGCGGCCTGGTGCTGACCCGCCTCGGCCGCATCCCCGTCACCGGGGACGAAGTGCTGCTGCCGCAACCCGGCAACCAGCACAGCATGGAAACGCCGACCAGCGGCGGCTGGATCGCCAAGATCGAACGCATGGACGGCCGGCGCATCGACCGGGTGCTGTTGCGCCCCGTCGATGCCGAGGGCCTGGCGGAGTGGGAGCACAACCATGGGTGATATCACCGCGGTCCTGCTCACCCTGGTGCTGCTGCTGGGCAATGCGTTCTTCGTCGGCGCGGAGTTCGCCCTGATCTCCGCCCGCCGGGATCGCCTGGAAGCCCTTGCGGCACAGGGCAAGCGCAGTGCCAATACGGTCATCGAGGCGGGGCAGAACCTGTCGATGATGCTGGCGGCGGCGCAGTTGGGCATCACCATCTGCTCGATCCTGCTGGGCCGGGTCGGTGAGCCCGCCGTGGCGCATCTGCTGCAGGGCCCGTTCGATCTGGTCGGGGTGCCCGATCAACTGCTGCATCCGATTTCGTTCGCGCTGGCGCTGACCATCGTGGTCATCCTGCACATCCTGCTCGGTGAGATGATCCCGAAGAATATCGCGCTGGCCGGGCCGGAACGCTGTGCGCTGCTGCTGGTTCCGATGCATCTGATGTGGTTGCGCCTGGCCAGACCGCTCATCGCGATCTACAACCTGGCGGCGAATCTGTCGCTGCGGGCACTGCGCATCGAGCCCAAGGATGAACTCGATTCCACTGTTTCCTCGGTGGAGCTCGCCGAGATGTTCGGCGAATCCCGGTCGGAGGGACTGCTGGACGAGGAGGAGCACCGCCGCCTCACCCAGGCGCTGGGCTCGAGCGACAGCATTGTCGCCGATGTGATGGTGGCACTGGCGAAGACCCGCTCGGTGCCGCTGCGCGGTGACGGCACCACCCTCGGCGATATCGAGAACGCTGTGGCCGAAACGGGTTTCTCGCGCTATCCGGTGCGGGCGGGGGACGGTTCCCTGGTCGGCTATCTGCACGTCAAGGATGTGCTGGACCTGGTGGCCGATGATGATGCGGGGCCGTCCACGCCCATCCCCCGCACCGATATCCGCCCGCTGCCGACGGTCAGCACCGGCGCCACCCTCTTCGAGGCCCTGGCCCGGTTGCGCCGCACCAACTCCCATCTGGGACGGGTGGTGGACAGTCGCGGCAATACCATCGGCATTGTCGCCCTGGAGGATCTGGTGGAGGAGTTCGTCGGCACCGTCCGCGACGGCACCCACCGGGTCGCGGAGTGATCTGAACGTGCTCACGGATCTCCCAGTGCTCGCGCCCGCCGACTGGCGGGCGCGAGCCGCCGCACACCGGGAACGGGTCGACGCGCTCGTGGGCCCGTATCTGCAGCAGCGGGCCGTCGGGTCGAAACATCCGGTCATCGACTTCCTGTTCACCTACTACGGCAATAAGCCCGCACAGCTCAGACGCTGGCATCCCGGCTTCGGCGTGGCGCTGGCGGAGGGCGCCGACTATTCGGAAGCCCGTGGCTACCACCAGGTTCCGGGTGACTCCCCGGACGCGGTCGTATGGACGGCAGACCCGGCATTCCTCCAGAAGCGCCGCGACACCATCGAATTCGTCGCGCGCCTGCTCTCGGCCACGGCGACCCGCCCGGCTCAGCTTTCCTGCTTCGGCCTGCACGAGTGGGCCATGGTGTACCGCACCGACGATGTCCGCCACCAGCAGGTTCCCCTGCGGCTGGGCCACGCCGGCACCGATGCGGTCGTCGAATCAATGCAATTGCGCTGCACCCACTTCGACGCCTTCCGCTTCTTCACCCCCGAGGCGATCCCGCTCAATATCGAGCCCCTGACCCGCGAAACCCAGGAGCACCGAGAACAACCCGGCTGCCTGCACGCCAATATGGACCTCTACAAGTGGGGTTTCAAGCTGACCCCCCTGATCGCGTCCGACCTGCTCTTCGACTGCTTCGAACTGGCCTGCGCCGCACGCGAACTCGATATGAAGGCCAGCCCCTACGACCTCTCCGAATACGGATACGAGCCCATCCGGATCGAAACCCCGTCGGGCCGTGCCGAATACGTCCGCCGCCAGGTCGAGATCGCCGCCCGCGGCGAAACCCTTCGACAGCGATTGCTGACCGCCTGCCGGGCGTTGATAGACGTGGCGTAAATCACCGCGCAGTGGCACCCTGGTCCGTGGGAGGAATTTCACTACGGGGGAGATGTCATGCCATTGCGCTTTCGCGCCGCCGCGCCCGCACCCGTTTCCAATGCCGGGCTCGGCGTATTGCAGAACCTGCCGGGCACCTGGATGGGGTCCGGATTCAGCCGCACATCCAGGTCGCCACGCTGTTGAAGCAGTAGACCCGGGCAAACGAGGTGGCGTGCGGGCAGCCGTAGCTGCCCGCACTCGCGCAGCCCGCCGGAAGCGGGCGCACAGCTCCCTCGGCTAGTGGTGACCGACAACCTCGGGCTTGTCGAGCGAGCCCATCAAGACATTGGGACCGTCATATCCATCCCCGACGATGGATACCTCCGCGTGGAACACGTCGCCCTGCTGAAGTCCTCTGTTCCACGCAGGAAAATCAACTGTCACCAGCGTCCCGTCCGCTTCGGGATCAGCGCTCTCATCGGCGGTCAGGTACGCATGGAAAGAGCTTTCCCGGGGACCACCCGCGGTAGTCACCCAGCCGTACACCCAGTACCGCTCGGCAATGTGCCCACGACAGTCGGCGAGCGCCGCCTTCAATGCGGCTTCCTCATTCACTCCCGCGTCGGCCGTTGCCGCCGCGCCCCCAGTCGCTACCGCGATGGCAACAGCAACCGTAATCAGTGTTCGCATGTTTTCTTCTCTGTAGAACCGAAGAGACGTCCTGCCCCCAATCAAGATCATCACACCCCCGCCGATGCGGCGACAATGTGGCATCTCCCGCATTCTTGCGAGTCCACACACGAAAGCCGTTGCGCTGGATACGATCCTCGCACTCACTCGGGAGCGATCAGGTTGGGACCTCTCATGTCGACCGACAACCGAAGGCTCCGGAGACGGAGATGGCACGTCTCCACACGGGCAGATCTGAAGTGAGAGCGAGCAATTAGTGACGCGTCAGCCACATGGCACTCGGACAGCAGTCAGGGAACCGTACGAGCGGGAACCACGGGAGGAACTAGAAGACCCTTCGCATGACTGGACGCACGACAGGTATGTGCTGACACCCAATCAGCGGATCGTCTTCTTCACCGCGAGACTGTTCGTTTTCATCAACTGGTTGATCGCGCTCTCGCTCGGCGGGTTGATCGTGCACAGCGCCGGTGCGACCATCTGGAACTCCCCCAATGCGAAATACGGTGGCCCCCGCTCGATCTGGATCGAATGCTTCCTCATCTCGTTCGTCATAACGAGCATCGGCGCCGGCTTCGTTCTCACCCTGATAGCCGTGATCAAGGGCCGACTGCGCAAGTACGCGCTGGAGCAGACCGAATACTGACCCGGGCGCTGCGGACGGGGGCGGCGGCAAGGCAGATCGGCGGTGGACGCCCATGCGCCGGGTGTTTGACAGAATCCGCCAATTCGAGCGGGTGATCTTGATTTCCGTGGCGAACCCTACCGAGCGGTCAGTTCATGGGTTACGGTTCCGAGATGTAACCGAGACCACACCGGGCACCCGACTGTGCTGCTGGTCATCGGCATAGCTGCTCTGAGGGAATGGGGGGCACCGCAATGTGGCGGTTCTCGGAAGTACGGCGGTTCAAACCGGCGATCCTGCTGACAGCCGCGTTCATGTGCGGGGCCGTGCTCCCGGTGACCGGCGCGCAGGCGGATCTGCAATCGGATATCCAGAATCAGGTGCAGCAGTTCTTCGATGTGGGGCGGACATCGGTACCCCGGGCGGACTGCGGCCCGGACTCGCTGCCGGAGACCGGCATGCAGGGTGATGTGCCTGCCGACGACCGCAACAGCGGCCGCAGCACGCTCGGTTACCGGTGCAATATGTCGCTCGTGGGCGGTTATGTCGGCCGCGGCGCGGGCATCACCTCGGCGACCTATGACCACTGCTCGTACACCGGATCGATGTTCCCGGGCAATATTCTCGGGCCCGCGCAGGGCGTCCAGGTCCTGGATGTCTCCGATCCGGCCAATCCGGTACTGACCGGCAACCTCACCGAACCCGCCATGCTCGCGGGCACCTGGGAATCGCTCAAGGTCAATCCGGTGCGAAAGCTCCTGGTGGGCACCGGTGTTCCCGTCGGAGAGGGCGCGGGGTACCTGTCGGTCTACGACATCTCCGATTGTGCGCATCCGAAGCTGCTCAATGCGGGCGCGGGCACGAATCTGCTCATGCCGCTGCCGATCACGACCCATGAGGGCGGATTCTCACCGGACGGCAATACCTACTGGGCCTCCGGCATCGCCCCCGGCTTCGTGAGCGCGGTCGATCTCACCGATGCGGCCAATCCGCACGTGATCTGGCAGGGCCTCACCGGTATCGAAGCGCATGGCTTCGGCATCAGCCCCGACGGCAATCGCATGTATCTCTCGGCGCTGGGCGGTTTCACCACCCTCGATATCAGCGCGGTCCAGCGGCGCGATCCGAATCCGCAGGTCAATCACATCGGCCGGGTGTTCTGGACGGACGGCATCGCGACCCAGCACAGCATTCCGGTCACCTATGACGGGAAGCCGTTCCTGTTCACGGTGGACGAGGCCGGGGCCGGCGGCGTGAAGCTCATCGATATCTCCGATGACACCAATCCCAAGGTCGTTTCGAAGATCAAACTGCAGATCGAACTCCAGGAGAACCTGGATTCGGGCATGGCCTCGTCCATGGGTGGTTCGGTGTTCTCCTACGACGCACACTACTGCGCGGCCGACCGCCCGGATAATCCGACGGCCCTGGCCTGCGGCTGGGAGGAGTCCGGCATCCGCGTCTTCGATGTGCGTGATCCGTTCCACGCCAAGGAGATCGCCTACTACAACCCGCCCGCGCGCAAGGGCCGCAATCTCGAACTGTGGAACTCGCCGCATGCACTCGCTTCGATCATCGGTCTCCCGCTGCTGCAGTTCCCCGCCGCCGCTCGAGCCATCCTGGAAGGCAAATTCGATCCCACCCAGGCGCTTTCGTCCCGCACCGGTGAGATCGCCTTCGGTGATCTGTCCACCGACTGGTGCTTCGCGCCGCCGGAGTGGCACGGCAGCCAGCTGTGGACCAGCTGCAATGACAACGGTTTCATGGTGCTGCAACTCGGCAACGATGTGTACACCCCGCCCGATGATCAGCACTCCGTGGTGGGCTCGTGACGGGCACCCGCTGGGTCCGCGCGGCCGGACTGGCCGCGCTCGCCGTCCTCCTGTGCGTCAGCGGAATGCTGCTGCGGCCGTTCATCATTCCCGACACGCAGTCCGCGCCGCCGATATTGAACCCGACCGAGATCGGCTTCACACAAGACATGATGGCGCACCACGAGCAGGCGCTGATCATCGTGCAGCGCCTGGACCCGGCCGCCGATCCGACCATTCGCCGACTGGCACAGCAGATCTCCGACAGTCAGCGCATGGAGATCGGCACCATGCTCGGCTGGCTGCGCCTGGCCAACGCCTCCCCCACCGATCCGCACCCGATGTCCTGGATGCGCAGCACCGGAATGCCCGGCGGCACCGACCATTCGGCGATGACCATGACCACCGCGGCGACAGCGGGCGCCACCATGCCCGGAATGGCGACCCTGGCCGAACTCGATGCCCTCTCCGCCGCGCGCGGAGCCGCCGCCGAAACCCTTTTCCTGCAACTGATGCTGCGCCACCACCGCGGCGGCGTCGCCATGGCCCAGGCCGCCGATAAGCAGGTGGCCTCCGGTCCGGTCAAGGAGACCGCCCGCGCCATGATCACCGCACAGTCCCAGGAGGCGGGCATCATGACGCTGCTGCTGGCCCAGCGGGGCGCCCAGCCGCTCGCGTGAACGGCACAGTGCGCGCACTGTGACACTGCGCCGGAAATCCCGGACGTCTCCTCGAAAGAAAGTGTGCGCCATGGGTATCGTCGGCGGAATGAGTTCAGAGGGACGCGTCGCACTGGTCACCGGTAGCGGTCGCGGGATCGGGCGCGCCATTGCGCTGGCATTGGCGGAAGACGGCGCGGACGTCGCGGTGAACTACCGCTCCGACGCAGAGGCCGCGGCCGAAACGGTGGCGGCGATCGAGAAACTGGGCCGCCGCGCGCTCGCGGTGCAGGCCAGCGTGGATTCGGTCGAGGACGACGAGCGCATGGTGGACCACGTCATCGACGAGTTCGGCCATATCGACATCCTCGTCAACAATGCCGGCATTGCCAGCCGCGGTCGCTTTGTCGCCGATACCAATCCCGATGAACTGCTGCGCGTCATGGCCACGCACGCGCTGGGCGCGCATCACGTCTCCCGCCTGGTCCTGCCCTCCATGCGTTCGCGCCCGCGCGGCGACATCATCATGATTTCCAGCGTCGCCTCCCTGGGCTTCGCACCGGGCGGCGCGCCGTACACGATGGCCAAGGCCGCGCTCGAGGCCCTCGCGTTCACTCTCGCGAAAGAAGAGCGCGACAACGGTATTCGTGTGAATGTCGTGGCGCCCGGCCTGGTCGACACCGATATGGGCAGGCGGCTCGTGAAGGCGGTCACCGGCATCACCGATATCCGCAAGCTGGACGAGAACTCCCCCTTCGGCCGCGTCTGCCGGCCCGAGGACATCGCGAATATGGTCCGCTTCCTGGTCTCCCCGCAGGCCGAATACATCACCGGCCAGAAGATGAACATTCACGGCGGCAGCGCCACCGTCGGCTGACCCGCACCGTTCGCCGGGCCCGCGTCGACCGGGGCTGTGGAACTTCTCACTTGCGCGAATCTCGTGTGCTCGGCGAACCGGGGCGGCGTTATCGTCGAAGTGTTGATCAATGTCGCGACGCGGAGGACTGCTGCAGTATGACGATTCCTCTCGATACGCAGACCATCCCCGAACATATTCACGGATACCCTGACCTGGCCTTCGGCGGGTACGTGGCAGGCATGCTGGCCGCGCGGGCGACCGGGGACACGCTCCGGGTGGACTTCCGGCGAGCCGTGTCGGTATCGACCCCGGTGGTGCTCACCACCGAGGACGAGGGCGCCAGCCTGCGCACACCGGACGGCACGCTGCTGGTCGAAGCCACACCGTCGATGCTGAGCATCGATGCGGTTCCGGCCCCGCCTCTCTCCGAGGCCAGAGCCGCGACCGCACGGGCACTGTCCGCTCCCGAGCGCCGGGTCACCGACTGCTACGGCTGCGGTGTCGCCTGCCCGCCCGGACGCGGCTTACGCCTGTTCGCCTGGGGCATCCGGGAGCGACGTGTCATGGCGGCGGCATGGACCCCTGATGCGGGTCTGGCCGGAGAGAACGGCGAACTGCCGCCCGAGACGGTGTGGTCCGCGCTCGACTGCCCGGGCGGCATTGCCGCGTGGGTCTACTCCGAGATGGGCATGGGCGCGTTCACCGCGGCCCTGACGGCGAGGCAGCTGCGCCCGATGTTCGCCGGGACCGAATACATCTCACACGCTTGGCCGATCGACCGCGATGGTCGCAAACACACGGTGGGCGTGGCACTTTCGACCGCCGAGGGCGAGCTGTGCGCGCTCGCCGAGGCCCTGTGGATCGAGCCGCGCGCGGAATAGCCCGCGCGCGACCACATTCGGCGCCTACAGGTTGCCGACGGCGTGTTCCAGCCGACGAGCCACCAGATCCCGCGCCGCCTCACGAAGCGCGGGCCGGTAACCGCTGGGGTACACCGGATCTCCGGGCGCGTAGGTCTTGAGGACCTCCTTGGCGAGGGTGATCTTGTGCACCTCGGTCGGACCGTCGGCAATCGCCATGACCTGGGCGTAGTTCATCATGTCGACAAACGGCAGATCGGTGCTGACGCCGATGGCGCCGTGCAGGTGCATGGCCCGCTGGGCGATATCGTGCATGACCTTGGGCATGGCCACCTTGATGGCGGCGATATCGTGGCGCACCTTGCGGTAGTCCTGCTCCTTGTCGATGCGCCAGGCCGTGCGCAGCACGAGCAGCCGGAACTGCTCCATCTCGATCCACGATTCGGCGATCTTCTCCTGCGTCAGCTGCAGGCCGCCGAGCACACCCTTGCGCATGGGCCGGGACACGGCGCGCTCGCACATCATGTCGAAAGCCTTGCGCACCAGGGCAACCGTGCGCATGGCGTGGTGCACGCGCCCGCCGCCGAGGCGGGTCTGCGCGACGACGAAGCCGAGCCCCTCGGCGCCGAGCAGGCTGTCGGCGGGGATGCGCACATCGGTGAAGCGCAGGTGGCCTTCGGTATCGCTGAAGCCGGGCACGGTGAAGTTCCGGACGATCTCCAGGCCGGGGGTATCGGCGGGCACGATGAACATCGAGAGCCGCTGATGCGGTGCGGCCTCGGGATCGGTCACCGCCATCACGATATGGAAGGTGGCGTAGGCGGCCGCCGAGTTGAACCACTTCTCGCCGTTGATGACCCACGAATCACCGTCGCGGACGGCAAGGGTCTTGAAGGACGTCGGATCCGAACCACCGGTGGGTTCGGTCATGACGTAGCAGGAGCCGATCTCACCGGCGAGCAAGGGCTCCAGGTACGTCGACTTCTGCTCCGGGGTACCGAAGTGCGCGAGAATCTCCGCATTGCCGGAATCCGGTGCCTGACAACCGAAGACGAGCGGCGCCCACTGCGAGGTGCCGAGCACCTCGTTGAGCAGTGCGAGTTTCAGCTGACCGTACCCGGGCCCGCCGAGCTCGGGGCCGAGATGGCAGGCCCACAGCTCCTGCGCTTTCACCTGCTCCTGTAGCGGTTTCATGAGCGCCCGGATCTCCGGGTTCTGCCGGTCGTACGGGTTCGGGTAGAGCAGATCCAGCGGCTCCACCTCGGTCCGGACGAAC
Organism: Nocardia sp. NBC_01327; assembly: GCF_035958815.1. Lineage (NCBI taxonomy): Bacteria > Bacillati > Actinomycetota > Actinomycetes > Mycobacteriales > Nocardiaceae > Nocardia > Nocardia sp. NBC_01327. The sequence goes on from NZ_CP108383.1 coordinate 5,945,752, forward strand.
TCCGCGACCCAGTCCAGTTTCTTCTGGTATTCCGGGTCGGTCTCGAAATCCCAAGCCATGGTCAGCCTTTCACTTGATTCCGGCCGGTGTGGTGACACCGTCGAGGATGGTGGTGATGAGAATGTCGGCGATCTGATCGGGGGTGTACTCGCCCTCGGGGTGGTACCAGGAACTGGTCATATTGAGCATGGCGACAACGCTTTTGGTGACGACGTGATCAGCGGTGCGCAGGACGCCCGCCGCATGACCCTCGTCGAAGACCCGCTGCCAGCTGCGCTGGATCCCGTCCCGCAGTTCCTGTAGATCGGCATGGCGCTCGCCGGTCAGCGCACCGGCGTCACGCAGGGCGATGGTGACCTCGTGCCGGTGTTCGAGAATGAGCCGCACATGACTGCGAATCAGCTTGCGCAGCTTGTCCATCGGCGCATCGCCGGTCTCGGCGATACCGGTGGCGGCCTCGAGCATGAGCTGGGTGTAACCGCGCCGGATCTGGAAGAGCAATTCCTCCTTGGACCCGATGTGGTAGTACAGCGCCCCGCGCTGAATCCCGGCCCGATCACCGATCTCACCGACGCTGGTGGCGTGGAATCCCTTCTCCGCGAACAGTTCCAGCGCCGCCCGTACAATCCGCTCCCGGGTCTCCCCGGAATTGGATTCCGAGGCCGGTGGCCGTCCACGCCGGCGCGCGGGCACCGCGGTCATCGCCACCCACCGTCCAGGGCGAGCGTCGCGCCGGAACAGAAGGCCGAGGCATCGGAGGCGAAGAACAGTGCGGCGCCCACGATGTCGGCCGGTGCGCCGATCCGCCCGAGCGCATTGTGCTGGGTGAGATAGTCGCGCACCGCGTCCGGCCACGCCTTGGCGATATCGGTGTCGAAGGCCCCGCAGCGGATGGTGTTGACCCGCACCGCCGGGCCGTAGGTCTGGGCAAGCCCGCTCGAGAGCGCCTCCAGCCCGGCCTTGGCAGCGGCATACGGCACGGCCATCGGCTCGGGCTTGACCGCTTCGATCGAGGACATATTGATGATCGATCCGGACCCCGCCGCCGCCATCCGCGCCCCGATGAGCGCCGACAGCCGGAACGGCCCCTTGAGATTGGTGGCGATCACCTTGTCGAACATCGCCTCGGACACCTGATCCAGGCTCGGGTACAGCAGCGACATGCCCGCATTGTTGATCAGCACGTCGACCTGCCCGAATTCCGCGTAGGCGGCCTCGGTCAGGGCCTCGCAGTGCGCCCACTCCCCCACATTGCAGGCCACCGGCAGCGCGCGCCGCCCGTATTTTTCTCGCACTTCAGTGGCGAGTACGTCACATGCGTCGAACTTGCGACTGGCGATGACCACGTCCGCACCGGCGTCCGCGCAGGCCAGCACCATCTCCCGGCCCAGGCCCCGGCTACCGCCGGTGACCGCGACGACCTTGCCGGACAACGTGTTTCCCATGCGCGACACCTTCACGTGCTTGACCTCGGAAATGTTCCGATCAGTACATTAAATGTACCGGACGATACAATCAAGACCCGCCGCAGGACACCGAAACACCGGTACCGCGAAATCCCGACGGGTACCCGCGAGTAACATGACAGGCGTACTTTTTCCCGAACATCACAGCCCACCCGGCTTTCTCGAAACGAGGCAGTAGATGACAGAGCGGATTCAGGTCGGCGGACTCCAGGTCGCGCGCGTCCTTCACGATTTCGTGGAGAACGAGGCACTTCCGGGTACCGGCGTAGACTCCGCCGCGTTCTGGTCGGGTGCCGAGGCCGTTATCAACGACCTCGCCCCCCGTAACCGTGCTCTGCTCGCAGAACGCGACGACATCCAGGCCAAGATCGACGAGTGGCACCGCGCCAACCCCGGCGCCGGCTACGACAAGGCTGCCTACAAGCAGTTCCTCACCGAGATCGGCTACCTGCGTCCCGAACCGGCCGATTTCCAGATCGGCACGGAAAACGTGGACGCCGAAATCGCCATCACCGCGGGCCCGCAGCTCGTGGTTCCGGTCATGAACGCCCGCTTCGCCATCAATGCGGCGAACGCGCGCTGGGGCTCGCTGTATGACGCCCTGTACGGCACCGACGCCATCTCCGAGGCCAACGGCGCGGAAAAGGGCAAGGGCTACAACAAGGTTCGCGGCGACAAGGTCATCGAGTGGGCCCGTAACTTCCTCGACGACGCGCTGCCGCTGATCACCGGTTCACACCTGGGCACCAGCAAGTACGCCATTGTCGACGGCGAGCTCGAGGTCACCCTCGAGGACGGCACCGATATCGGCCTGGCCGATGCCGACGCGCTGGTCGGTTACCTCGGCGCCCCCGAGGCCCCGACCTCGATCCTGTTCAAGCACAACGGTTTGCACATCGAACTGCAGATCGACCCCTCCTCGCCGGTCGGCTCGACCGACGATGCCGGCGTCAAGGACGTCGTGCTGGAGTCCGCGATCACCACGATCATGGACTTCGAGGATTCGGTCGCCGCCGTGGACGCCGAGGACAAGGTCCTCTGCTACCACAACTGGCTCGGCCTGATGAAGGGCGATCTGTCCGAAGAGGTGTCGAAGGGCGGCAAGTCCTTCACCCGCACCATGAACCCGGACCGCGTGTACACCGCGCTCGACGGGTCCGATCTGGTGCTGCACGGCCGTTCGCTGCTGTTCGTCCGCAATGTCGGTCACCTCATGACCTCCGACGCGATCATCGACGCCGCGGGCAATGAGGTTCCCGAGGGCATTCTCGACGGGCTGCTCACCTCGCTCATCGCCAAGCACGCACTGAACGGTGAAGCGCGCGTGTCGAATACGCGCACCGGCTCGGTCTACATCGTGAAGCCCAAGATGCACGGCCCGGACGAGGTCGCCTTCACCAGCGAGCTGTTCGGCCGCATCGAGCAGGTGCTGGGCCTGACCCCCAACACCCTCAAGGTCGGCATCATGGACGAGGAGCGCCGCACCACGGTGAACCTGAAGGCGTCCATCCATGCCGCCAAGGACCGCGTGGTCTTCATCAATACCGGCTTCCTGGACCGCACCGGCGACGAGATCCACACCTCCATGGAGGCCGGGCCGATGGTCCGCAAGGCCGATATGAAGTCGCAGCAGTGGATCAAGTCCTACGAGGACTGGAATGTCGACACCGGCATCGCCGCCGGCCTGCCCGGTAAGGCGCAGATCGGCAAGGGCATGTGGGCCATGCCCGATCTGATGGCCGACATGCTGGTCCAGAAGATCGGCCACCCCAAGGCCGGCGCGAACACCGCCTGGGTGCCGTCGCCGACCGCCGCCACCCTGCACGCCACCCACTACCACCTGGTGGATGTGTTCAAGCGGCAGGCCGAGATCGCCAAGGGCGGTCCGCGCGCCACCGTCGATCAGATCCTGGAGATCCCCCTGGCGCAGGACACCAACTGGTCCGCCGAGGAGAAGCAGCAGGAACTGGACAACAACTCCCAGGGCATCCTCGGCTACGTGGTGCGCTGGATCGATCAGGGCGTCGGCTGCTCGAAGGTGCCCGACATCAAGGACATCGGCCTCATGGAGGACCGCGCGACCCTGCGCATCTCCAGCCAGCAGGTGGCCAACTGGCTGCACCACGGCATCGTGACCGAGGACCAGGTCCTCGAGAGCCTGCAGCGCATGGCCCCCGTGGTCGACCACCAGAACGCCGGTGATTCGAACTACCGCGCCATGGCCCCCGATTTCGCGGGTTCGATCGCCTTCCAGGCGGCCAAGGAACTGGTGCTTGAGGGCACCAAGCAGCCCAACGGCTACACCGAGCCCATCCTGCACCGCCGTCGCCGCGAGGCGAAGGAGGCCTGCAAGTAGGGCGCTGTTAACCCCTGAAAAGTAGCTCCTAGCAGCTCTTTTCTACTCGAGGCCCCGCTCCGGAACGTTCCGGAGCGGGGCCTCGTCTATTACTGGCCGCCTATAGCCACGAAGACTGCGATCGGAGTTATCACGATCCGGCGACTCGGGTGCTTTCAGACGGGAAGCCGTACGATCCCACCGACCCAGTCCGCCGTGCGGACAAGCTGATTGGCGTCTGCGAACATCTGATCACTGGCTCCACCAGATTAGTCAGCTTTCATTACTAATATAGTCATACGTCCGAACCGATGACAAGAGTGACAGGAACGAGGTCCGCCCAGGGGGTAGGTGGCACATGCGGGACGCAGCGTGCACAGCACCGCGGCGCGCGCCCCCACCGCAGGCGAATCGGCGGCGGCGTAGGGTGTGAACCTCGCGAAATCAGGCGGGCGATGGAGTTGGGAGCGACGTGGACGACGAGCAGCGGGTTGATCTAGGGACGTCGTTGTTCATTCCGTACCGGTACACCGAGGACCGGATTTTCCGGGCCCTGCAGGATGCCGGGTTCGACGACTGGACCCTGACTCAGTGCCGGGTGTTCCAGCGCATCGCTCAGGACGGATCACGCCTCACAGACCTCGCTGACCAGGCGCAAATGACCAAGCAGAGCGCCAGCGCGATGGTCGACCAGCTGGAAAGCCTTGGCTACGTCCGCCGGGTCCCCGACCCCGCGGATGGCCGCGCCCGGCTGATCGTGATCGAGCGGCGTGGCCGGCGGGCGGTCGCGGTGGCCAAGGCGACACGCGACGAGATCCTCGCGGAGTGGAAGGAATACCTGGGCACCCGCAACTTCGCCCTGCTGCAGCAGATCCTGGATCAACTCCGCGAGATCACCGACCCCTACGCGCGGTAGGCCCGTCCGCACCGAGCCGCTCGCACCGATTCCCGCCGGCCCCGAGCCTCCTGGATCCGGCGGGCGCCAACAGGCCTCGACTCCGCGTTGACATAGTCAGGTTTAGTTACTAAATTGGGTGATGATCCTGACGATGTTCCGGTGATGCGCAGCCGATAGCAGCAGTGCGCAGACGTGAGCCGGACCATTGCCGCACAGGCCGCCATCAGCAACGGCCTGAGGGGTCCTCCACAACATGGGCAGGAATCGGCCCCAATGCCGCTGGGGCACAACACAAGCACGCCCATTCATTCCTTCAGCAGAGAGCGAACTATCGTGAAGTTTCTTGTTCTCGGAGCAACCGGTCGCACCGGCGTCCTGTTCGTGAAAAAAGCATTGGACCAGGGACACCAGGTCACTGCCCTGGTTCGGCGGGCCGACGCACCCATTGATCCGCGCGCCCAAATCGTCGTCGGCGACGTCACCGATGCCACCGTGATCGCAACGGCCGCCGGAGGCCACGACGCGATCATCAGCACGCTCGGAGTGAAGAACGCCCGTGACACCCCCACGCTGATCACCGACACCGTCCGCGCAGTCATCACATCCGCGAAAACATCAGGCGTAAACCGTTTCGTCATTCTGTCCGCGTTCGGAGTCGGCGACTCCCTCGCCAAAGCCTCATTCCTCGTCAGCCCCATTTTCCGAACCCTGCTTCGGAAAACCTACGCAGACAAAGCCGCATCGGAAGTGCTCCTGAGAGCCAGCGATCTGCAGTGGACCCTCGAATATCCCGGAGCGTTGAACAACGGTGACAGCACCCGCTACAACACCGTTGCGCTCTCGGACGCCACGAAGTTGCCGATCTTCCCCTCAACCTCTCGCGCCAACGTCGCAGACTTCCTCCTCCATTCCGCTGTGGAAGACACCTTCATCCGTCAGATCGCCGTCGTCACCGACGCCAAATAGGTCACCGGGCAGACCAACATGGCTGGACTACGCCACCACCGAGCTACCAGCCCTGACCGGGATCCCCGCGACCGGCGGACGGCACCGGCTCCGCGACGAGTTCTGATCGCTCGAAACTGCGGCATGTTCATGCCCTGCACCGACCGGCAGCGGCAGACCAACGCTGCCGGCGCTACCCGGGTCGACCTCACCGAAAGCACCAACTAACCCGATACCCTCGAAAATGATTGGGCCCCATCCGATATCGGATGGGGGCCAATCAGTCCGTGAGCAATCGAGATTCTTTGTGTGCGTGAATCGGTCGTCAGAGAGCGTGTGTGCTGCCGGGGCCGGCGCGCAGCTGGTCGCGTTCATCGGCCAGGGCGGTGTTGGCGTCTTCCAAGTCCAGGATGCGCCCGATACCGGCGAGGTTGACTCCCTGCTCGGCCAGGGCGGTGATACGCCGCAGGCGCGCGAGATCGTCGCCGCTGTAGCGGCGGGTACCGCCCGCGCTGCGGTGGGGGGTGATCAAGCCGTGCTGCTCGTACAGGCGCAGGGTCTGCACCCCGATCCCGGCCAGTTCCGCGGCGACGGAGATCGCGTACACGCCTTGTCCGGAGCGGGGCAGGTGTGTGCCCTCGGGCTGTGAACGCATGGACACACTCCTCCTGGCTCGTACTACTTGTCAAAAGATTACCTCTTGTCGAGTCTTGCACTCTCCTGCACCGAGTGCTATCTAATATCTATGCCAGATGGCAGAGGTTATCTGGTGAAGCGCCTATCGAGAATGGAGTGAGTGAGAGGTGGCGACCATGCTGATGCGTACTGATCCCTTCCGTGATCTGGATCGTTTGACGCAACAGGTGTTCGGCACCGCGGCCCGACCCGCGGCGATGCCGATGGACGCCTGGCGTGAGAACGACCAGTTCCTGGTCGAGTTCGATCTGCCGGGTATCGATCCCGATTCCCTGGACCTGGATGTGGAACGCAATGTGGTGACCGTGCGCGCCTCGCGTCCGGAACTGGACCCCGGCCGGTCCATGTTGGCCGCGGAACGCCCGCGTGGGGTGTTCAGCCGCCAGTTGGTGCTGGGCGAGAGTTTGGATACCGAGCAGATCCGCGCTGATTACCGCGATGGGGTGCTGCGGTTGTCGATTCCGGTGGCGGAGAAGGCCAAACCTCGCAAGATCGAGATCGCCAGACCCGAACGCGAACCCGAACGCCAGGTCATCAACGCCTGAACCGTGAAAGGAAGGTGATGCCCGTCCCGAACACCACACGCACACCACCGAGGGGCGACGCCACCGGTTCTGATACCCACCTCACGCGCACAGCGGACACCCTCGCGGTCCGCGCGCACGGCCACCTGGTGGCATACCGAGTCTGGTGACTGTTTCCGCCCTCGATGGTATCAACGCAACATCATGTCGATCCGCTCGTTCCACACGGTGGGCCCGACCGGCCGGTTCCGGCCGGGCCCACCCCTCGCAGATGACCACCATCGCGACCGCTGGAGAGCTCGACCTGACCCACACACACCACCCCGTCCCGCCGGAAAGCATCGACACCGCCGACCTGGCCGACCGTATAGATCACCCCCATGCCGATGACGACTTCTACTGCCTCGCTTACTGACCGCACTCTCGACCCGCATACCCGTGACCGCACCCTTGCTCGTTGGCAGCACGCCCGGGTGGCCTGGTTCGACGCCGAGAAGGGGTTCGGGTTCCTGACTCCCGGTACCGGGCCGGTCAGCAGGTCATCTACACCGCCACCGACACTCCTCGCGGGCCCGAAGCCACCCGCGTCGTGCCCTACTCGCGCACCGATACCGGCACCACACCCGCCCCGGCGCCGGTGCCTCAGGTCCGCGGCCACCGCAGCGCCCCACACCGCTGCCGCGCCCAACACCGCGCGGCCTGAACACCCCACCTGATCGGACAGATTCGTGAGCACGAGGACCTCTCGGGATACCGACCGCACGACCACTCGCCCCGACCCGGACCGGGATCCACTGGTGGTGCGCTGGCCTGATCCCAGCCCGCTACGCCCGTGGTGGGACACCGTCATGGGCCCGGCGATGCCCGCCCCGCTCGCCGCCCAGCGGTCCCCTACGCCGTGTCATCCACGTGCGCGGAACCCGCATGTGCGCCGGCGCAGATCCGTCGGTGTGCGCACACCCCGCTGACCCCTACCTCGCTCGCAAGAGACGTTCGCGCAGCTCGGCGACGCGGTACGATGCGAACGTCGTATCTGGTTGCCGCACAACACCTCACGAAGAGTGGACAACGGCCAGGCCTGTCTTTACCGGCCATCCGCCGTGCGCTCGGGATCTGGCGGGGCGCAATCACTTGCCGAAGAACATCAGTTCCCAGACCGCGGTCGGGCTCGAATACTCCTCGACGACATTGCCGCCACGGAAGACGCGCACCGTGGCCTCACCCGTGAAGCGGTGGTAGGCGCCGTCGAAACCGGTCAGCCGGGACACGACCCCGCGCGCGAACGAGTTCGGGATGATCTTGTCGAGGAACTTCGCGACCAGCAGATTCTTCTTGCGCCACAGGGTGATTTCGTATCGCAGGTCGTCATCGGGCACCTCGTACTCGAACAGGAGCCGGTCGCTGATCGGTTTGGGACTATCCGGTCCGACCCGTGGATAGGTTCGGTAGACGGTGACGTTGCGTTCGTCATCGGCGACGGTATGCCCGTCGCGAGCGAGGTTGAACACGACGATGGGCACATTGTCGAATTCGGATTCGGCGATGATCTCCGCGACGATGAAGGTGAACGGGCCGATTTCGGCGCGGCCCCAATACCAGTGGTTGATGACCTTGGGCATCATCACGGTGCCCCAGTTGTGGTCGTGATAGCACGAACCGGACTCGGTGAACGTCGCCTCGGGGCTCTTCACATCGACCGTCGTCTTGCCTTGCGGCACAGCGACAACCCAGCCGAAGAACTTGTCGTCCTCGCCGAAAGCGATGATCCCGGTCTTGGGCCGCCAGCTGTTGCTGGTGCGGTCGATGCTGACCTCGATGTCGAAATCACCGTCCACAACCCGGATCTCGTAATGCTCGAGATCGCCGCGGAAGTAGTTCTCGCCGATACGGACATCGCACGAGGTCTCGCTCGCCGACCACTTCGCGGCATCGAATTTGAACTCCCGCTCGATATGAGTGCCGTCGGGCCGGTCGATCTCGACGGTGATCATCGGGCCCATGCCCTTGAACGGGGTGTTGAAGTCCTTGGTGTAGAACACGATCACCACCGTGGAGCCGTCCGCGAGGTGACTGTCGAAGTACCACCACTCCCAGGTCCCGGACGCGCCGCTGGTGCGCATTCCGTCCTCGGCGACCGCCGGCGCCCGGCCGTCTGTCCCGATACCGAGAGCCTGATAGTCCTCGACGTCCGACAGCAGACCAGCCGGCAAGTCCTTGCGGGCCCGGTGGAGCGGAAATGCGGGTGCGGGCATGACTTCCTCCTCGGGTGGGATATGCAAGACTTCCATCAAGAACGGTACAACTGTGTTCTATTTCAGGCAATGATGTTCTAATTAATTGATAGCTGACATGCATGAACACCTCGACGAGGCATATGTGGAACAACCGAGTTCCGGTCCGGAGTAGGCGAATGCGCGCAACGAACAAACGAATCACTGCCGCGGCGATCACACTGTTCGCCGAGCGCGGCAGTCTGGACCTGACCATGAGCGAGCTGGCCGAAGCAGCCCAGGTATCGCGCGGCACGCTCTACCGGAACGTCGAATCCATAGAACGGCTCTTCGATCAGGTGATCGAGGACCTCGCCACCGAATGGCTGACCCGCATCGGGGTAGCCATGGACCGCCACGGCGATTCCGATCCGGCCGCTCGCATGGCCACCGGCCTGCGCCTGGTCATACGGCTATCGCACGAGAACCAGGCACTGGGCCGCTTCATCGTCCGATTCGGCATGACCGACAAGGCTTTACGCGAAATCCTGTCCGGCCCACCGATGTACGACGTCGAACAGGGAGTCGCCACCGGACGCTACAACCTCGGCGGCGCAACAGAATTCGGCGTCGCATCCCTCATCATCGGCACCGTGGTCAGCACCGCATGGGTCGTCCTCGAGGGCCATCAGGGCTGGCGTGAAGCCGGCTCCAGCGCCGCCGAACTGCTACTGCGAGCGCTGGGCATCGAACCTCTCGAGGCACAACAGATCGCGGCGGCCGAACTGCCCGAACTTCCGTTCCACTGAGCGCCACCCGTGCCGCGGGAAGCCGATTCCGGGATCTCCACACCGGGCACTACGACACCGCATCATGTTCAGGAAGGACTGTTCGATGACTCTGGATAACCTGCGGGCGCAGGACTCTCGCCGGCGGGCGCCATTCAGTGCACACTCGTACACTGAATTCATGGTGGAGTCGAAACAGCGGCGAGCGGAGATCCGAGCACTCGCGCATCTCGCAGGCGATGAACTCGGCGGTGCGATCAATGGGATCGGGACCATGCACCGAGCGGTCAGCGATCATGTATTCGCGGCGGTGTCCTGGGGCATCGGCCCGGCCGCGCGTCCGGTCAAGACTGTGCACGACGCCATCACCTCGGGCGTGTACCGGGTGGTGAGCGCAGGCGCGGTCGCGGCCGGCTCAGTGGCCGAACTGACGGCAGAGCTCCCCGGACTTCCCACCCCCTCGCGCACCGTGTACGGATCGGGCCTGATCGCCACACTCCAGGGGCTGATCGGCGACAATCTCGAGCAGGAGCGGCCGATCCTGGCCTCGCCCATGACTTTTCGCGTCAACGGGGAACCTGTCGGCCCGCGAGGCCTCGGTGCGGTGGTGGCGAATCCACGCCCGCGGATCGTGGTCTTCCTCCATGGGCTGGTGGAGACCGAGCATGCGTGGCGCCTCGGCGGGCGGCCCAGTTATGCCGAGCGACTCGACTCCGATCTCGACCGCACCACCCTGATGGTGCGATACAACAGCGGCTTGCACATCGCCGAGAACGCCCGCCAGCTCGACACACTCCTGCGGGAACTGTTCGCCCACTGGCCGGTCGAGGTGCAGGAGATCGCCCTGGTCTGCCATTCGATGGGTGGCCTGATCGCACGCGGCGCGTGCCACGAAGCGGACCGCGAACAGCAGGACTGGGTGCGCCGAGTCCGCCAGATCGTCTGCCTGGGTTCCCCGCATCTGGGCGCGCCCCTCGAACAGTTTGTCCACTACGCCTCCGCAGTCCTGGACCAACTGCCCGAGACCCGCCCGTTCGCCCGCCTGCTGCGCCGTCGCAGTGCCGGAATCCGCGATCTGCGCCAGGGCTCACTGGTGGACGAGGACTGGCAGGACCTCGACGTGGATACTCTGCGGCGCAAAGCCATTCAGGAGGTTCCGCTGCTGCCCAGCGCCGACCATTATTTCGTCACGGCATCCATCACCCGCAGTCCACGACACCCACTCGGCCGCCTCATCGGCGACGGCCTGGTCCTGCCCAGCAGCGGGTCGGGGCGAAACCGTGCCCGGCGCCTCGGATTCGACGACGCCAACGGCTTACACCTGACCGGCGCGAACCATTTCAGCCTGCTCAACCATGAGGCGGTCTACAGCGCTCTCCGGAGCTGGCTCGGCGACTGGCCCGCAGTGCCGATCACGTCGACTACGCCCTCGAGGGGCGGCGAATCATAGTTTCCGTCAACGTGATCGAGCGCCGACTACGTCGAGATCAATCCGCCGATCACCGTGACGAACTCGGACGCGCCCGCACCGAAACCCGTTGTCATATACACCGGTTGCTCCTGGAATCGATTCCCGGTGCCGCCAAGACGCTCCAGTCCGCGCGCCGACTCCGCGACCTGATCACGGTGTGCGCCGTGTGCGGACATTCGTACACGCCGCCGGTGTGGCGCCACTCAGCGATTACTCCGCTGCCCGGTCCCGAGAATCGTTCACCGCAGGTCGGTGAGCGCCGCGACGATGTCGGCGACCTCGGTACGGGCGGTGTAGTCGGGCTGGATGTCGACGAAACGCACCACACGGTTCTGATCGACGATCAGGACGGTGGGGCGCGGAAGTCGGGTCGAGCCCTCGACATTGACCTGAGCCAGATCGAGGCCGATCTTGCGCTGGGCCGCCAGGACTTCGTCGGCTTGCTGGAAGTCGATACCGATCCGTGCGGCCACGCTGCTACCGGGGTCGGACAGAACGGTGAACTCCAGCCCAGCCTTGTCCGCGGTCGAGAGCGAATCATCCGGGGATTGCGGACTGATGGCCACCAGCCGAGCACCGAAATCGCTCAGTTGCGGCAATAGTTCTTGCTGGTAGGTGCGCAGCGCGAGATTGCAGTAGGGACACCAGCCGCCGCGGTAGAAGACCATCACGACGGTCCCGGTCGCCACGAGTTGGTCCAGGGTGATCGGGGTGCCGGTGGCGTCGTCGAGGGTGAAGGGCTCCAACCGCTGTCCGGCTTGGATGGCGCCGGCGGGGACTCCCTGGTCCAGGAACTCTTGGATGCTGTGGTCGAAGACGGCGACCACGTCGGCCGGAAGACGCTCGGCCGCAACCGCCTTCAGCTGGTCGGACTGTTCGCGAATGCTGGGTGACATCGGATCTCCACATGGGTTGATCGGATTGACTGGACTGCCTAGTCCAATAACCAGAGGACCACGCCCGGAACTGGACTGTCAAGTCCACTCAGGGAATACTGGGCCGATGGGAGCCTTACCGACCACCGAGCGCGGACGCCTCACCCGCCGCCGGATCGTGGCCGCCGCCCTCGAGGTCGTGGCCGAGAACGGGGCGCTCGGGGCGAGCCTGGACGAGGTCGGCGCACGCGCCCCCGCATCGCGCAGCCAGCTGTATCACTACTTCGAAGACAAGAACGACCTGCTGCGCGCGGTCGCCGAAGCCACCAACGACATGGTGCTCGACGCCCAGCACGACCTCTTCGCCGATCTCGGTACCTGGCCGGGGTTGCTGCGCTGGACCGATGCCCTTGTCGCACTCCAACATCAGCGGGAAGGAAGGGGCGGCTGTCCGATCGCCAACCTGCTCGGACAGGTCGGCGAGCGCGACGACGATATCCGCGCCGTACTGGCATCCGGTTTCGACCGCTGGGAGTCGAGCATCCGCGCGGGGCTCGCGGCCATGTACGAATCCGGAGAGTTGCGAACGGAAACCGACGTCGCCTGGCTGGCCACCTCCACGCTGGCCAGCCTCCAAGGGGGTCTGGTCCTCGCACAGGCTCGCCGGGATCCCGCAGCGCTGCGCGGCGCCCTCGATGGCGCGCTCGCCCTCATCGGCAGCTACCGCACACATAACCACACCGCGGCGGCGGAGTGACACCCAGCCGATAGTTCCACCGCCCCAACGGAATCCATGCAATCTCCGTCGGTCATGTAAGCGACTACCCGAGGGTCATGCGGCATATCGCCGTCGCCATCCGAGGCAGATCACTGGCAAACAAGCCGCAGGGCGCCCGACTTCCCGCTACGTGGGCGGTTCCCGGGAAACCTGACTAATCGGGCAAGATGGACACTCGTGACCGCCCTCCCCCCGCCGGTGTACCCGCAGCCGATGCACAACACATCGCTCGGCTGGGTGTTCGCGATGGTCGCGACCCTGCTACTGATCGCGGTGTGCTGCCTCGGACTGCTGTGGGCCTTCGCCACTCGCAGTGATGCCCTCACCGCGCTGCTCTATGCCGGCGGCGGGCTGCTGGTCCTGGGCGTGATCTGGCTGATGCTCGCCCTCATCGGCGGAATCGCTTATCGCACATACCTACTCAGCGTGCTGGCGCCCGCGCTCATCGTGCTGACGGCGGTGCTGCTGGTCCTGCAGATTCCGCAGGACCTCGGCTGGCGAATGTCCCGGCCCGCCTTGGAGAAGGCGGCCGCCGCCTGTGCGGATACCCGCTCCGACACCCGGATCGGGCTCTACACCTTCGATTACATCCGCAAGACGCCCGAGGGCTGCACGTTCAGTCTGGCCGGTTCCGGCCTGGGCCCCGACGGCTTCGCCTACATTCCGAGCGGTGCGGCTCCCGAACTGCCCGCGACCGCCCTCGTCGGTGACCGCTACACCCCGCTCGGCGGGCCCTGGTTCACCTTCGACCACTTCATCGATCCCGCCGCCTGATCGCCTCGATCGTGATCAGTCGACCGTCGGCCAGTCCCAGCCCAGCTGCAGGAACATACCCAGCCGGTCACTGACCGCGCGAATCTCGGCAATCCGGCCCTCCACCAGGGTGAAGACCCAGATCTGCTCGACATCGCAGCTACGGCCGGTCGGCTCGGGCATCCGCGCATGCGCGCCGGTGTGCTTGCCGACCACCCGCAGCCGCGCCATGACCCGCCCGTCCTCACCCATCAGATCCTGGATCAGAATCCCGCCCTCACCGTCATCGGTATTGCTGAAGGCCGCCAACTGCTGCCGGAAGCCCTCGATGGCCGCACCCGGCTCGTCGGCCTCGCCGAAGATGATCTGGTTGTGGTCGATGACCTGCGGTGACAGATAGGCGATCCAGTCCGTCGCGGTCCCGTCGATGCCCTCGTTGAGCGCGTTGATGAACGAGGTGATGGTGGCCTTGTTGTCCGCAACCGTGCTGTTCATGACTATCTCCTGCTCGATCTCAGACTCTTACGTCGTAAGAGTTCTTCGTTGTGCACAACTTTGACTTACAACGTAAGAGTTGTCAACCCCTCGCAATCGCCCTTCCCCTGATCTGGCTCGCCTGGCTCATCGCCACCGAATGGATTCCGATGCGCCCGCTCAACGACCTCACCCCGGGCAATGTGCGACCCCGTCTCTTGGCCGCGAGCATCAATTACCCGTTCCCCCTGGCCATTGCGGGCGGCATCGCACTCGGGCAGACCTGGTCGCTCTGGACCGCCTTCGGACTGTGCATGCTGATCCTGGCCGGGCACCTCACCAGCTGGTGGCTCCCCTACTTCGGGATTTCCAGTGCGGCACAGCGCGATATCTATGTCCGGGATTATTCGCGCACCCTGAAAATCCTGCCGACCGCAGGTCACAGCGTCGTACCGGATGTGCAGCACATGATCGTGGGTGCACTCACCGTGGCCATGATCGCCGCCACCGTGGTGCAGACCCTAGGCTGAGCCCCGGTGAATGCCCCATCCGAACGCGCGAAGCCCGGTCGCCCGGCACAGTTCAGCCGCGAGGACGTCGTCCTCGCGGCGGTTGCCGTGCTCGATGCCGAGGGCCTCGAGGCCCTGACCATGCGCCGCATCGGCGCCCAGCTCAATGTTTCCGCCATGGCGCTCTACCGGCACCTGCCCAATCGACAGGCGGTCCTGGCCGCGATCGTGGATCACCTTGTGGCACAGACCGATACGACAATGGCCCCCGGCGTGACCTGGCCGCTGGCGCTGCACACGCTCGCCGGGAACTATCGCCGGATGCTGCTGAGCCACCCCAATGCTGTTGTGCTGCTTGCCACCCACCCCGTCGATATCGAGATCGGCACCCATCTGGTGTCCGACGTCCTCATCCTCCTCATGGCGGAGGGCATCACCCAGCAGGATGCCCTGACCACCATCCAGTCCGTCATGACCTTCGTCCTGGGCCACGCTCTCGCCCAGGCCGGCACCCCGCCCGGCTCCGACGAACCCACGCCCGCGGCGGACGCAGAGTTCTACGACCACTGGTTCACCACGGGCCTGGATGCCTTCGTCACCGGCTTCGAACAGAAGCTCGGGTCCGCGAACTAGTTCGATACCGCGGCAGGCACAGCGGCCGTGTCCGGCGTCGCGGTACGGCGCGGCAGGATGAGCGTCGCGACGATCGCTCCGGCGGCCAGTAGTGCCGCACCCCAGCGCAGGGCGATGTCGTAGCCGTGCGCGAGGGCTGCCGGATCGGTGGCGTCGCCGATGCTGTGGGTGGCGAGGGTGACCAGTACCGCCAAGCCCAGGCAGCCGCCCAATTGCCGTGCGCTATTGAGGATTCCGGAGGCCAGGCCGGATCGCGCGGGTTCGATTCCGGTGACGGCGGCCATGCCCATGGCGACCATGGCCGCGCCGATTCCGATGCTGCACACCAGCGAGGGCGCGAGAATACCGAGCAGGAAGGTGGTCGAGGGGCCGGACTGCCCGAACCACAGCAGTCCGGCCGCGCCGACCAGTCCGCCCGCCAGCAGTACCGGCCGGGGCCCGGTGCGGGGAGTGAGCGCCATGGCGATGCGCAGGCCCACGACCACTCCGACGCAGAACGGCAGGAAGGCCAGGCCGGTGCGGGTGGGGCTGTAGCCGAGCACTCGCTGCAGGAATTGCGCGACGAAGTAGAAACTCGCGAGTTGTCCACTGACCAGCAGGAATCCGAAGACGGTCGCGCCCGCCAGCGAACGGCGGCGCAGCATGTCCAGCGGCACCAGCGGTTCCGCCACCCGCGCCTCGACCACCGCGAACAGCGCCAATGCCACGATCCCGGCCACGAACCAGCCCAGGACGGGCGCGGAGACCCAGCCGTGGTGGTCGGTGGTGATGACGCCCAGCACCAGCGCGCTCACCCCGAAGGTCACCAGTACCGCACCGATCGCATCGACCCGGGGACGCCGAGCCGGGGCGGTATCGGTCACCCCGCGCAGCACGGCCAGCACCGTGGCGGCAACAAAGAGCAGATTCACCCACATGACCCAGCGCCAGCCGAGGTGGTCGGTGAGCACGCCGCTCAGCACCACCCCCACCGCGCCCCCGGCCGCAGCGGCGCCACCCCACACGGCCATGGCTTTGGCGCGCTGCGGACCCTCCTCGAATTCAGAAGTGGCCAGGGCCAAGGACATCGGCGCGAGTACCGCCGCAGCAATGCCCTGCCCGGCCCGGCCGATCAGCAGTTCCCAGCCGTGCTGCGCCGCTCCGCCCCAGGCGCTGGACAGGGCGAAGACGGTCAATCCGGCAAGGAGCAGCGTGCGGCGTCCGGTCAGGTCTGCGAGCCTGCCGCCCAGCAGCATCAGGCCGGCGAACGGCAGCATGAAGGCATTGATCACCCAGCTGAGCCCACTGGGACCGAAGTGGAATGCCTCATCGATCTTCGGCAGCGCCACGTTCACGATCGAAAGATCCAGGGAGACAAGAAACATCACCAGGAAGACGACGGCGAGCGTCGCCCGGGGGTGCGGTCTGGACAGGTCCGCCATGGCGGCCTCCTCTTTTAATAACGCGTGTTTTAATAAGAGTTAGCACACCCTAACGCCTGTGTCGAGAGGTCAGGTCCGCAGAATGAGGCGCATGCCAGCCAGCACCGCCCCCAAACGCGGCCGACCCATCCGGATGAGCCGCGAGGCGATCGTCGATACGACCCTGCGCGTGCTCAGCACCTCCGGACAGGACGGCTTCAGCATGCGCGGACTGGCCGATGAACTCGGCGTCAGCACCGCCGCCATCTATCACCACTTCCCCACCAAGGCAGCACTTTTCATCGCGGTGCTGAGCGCCCGCGCCGCGGAGCTCGACCGCCCCGAACTGCCCGCCGATCCGCGCGATCGACTGGTCGTGATCATCAACCATCTGATCGAGGTGCTGCACCAGCTGCCCTGGGTCGCGGAGATCCTGGTGGGCGGCGAATCCTTCGGCCGTGCCGCCCTGTGGATACTCGATGAATTCCTCTCCGCCGCACTCGCATTGGGCGCTTCCGACGAGTACGCCGGGTTCATGTACAACGCCGCCTGGCGATTCACGCTCGGTGAACTCATCACCCGCCGCGCCGAGGACGAGCGCGCGGCCGAGGCGGCCGCCGGACGCCCCCGGCCGCGCTGGACCGATCTGGCGCCGGATCAGCTGGAGGAATTCCCCACCGCCAGCCGCCTGCTGCGCAAATTGACCCCGATGCGCGACGACTACCGCAGCGCCGACGCCGTCGCCCATCTCATCGACGGCATGATCGCCGCGCTGCCCGGGGCGCCGGCCGCGCGGTAGCCGCCGAAAACCGGCGACTCCACGGAAACTGGCCCGTAACCAACGACTTACGCTGGAGCAATAAGTGCCACTTACGGTAAGTGACACTTACGGACGCCGCTCGAAGGCGCTCGATCATCAGTTTCAGGAGTCGCCATGAGCGTCGCTGCGCCAGGCACCAGCCCGCCCTCCTCCCCCCAGGGTCTCTCGATCGAACAGCACGGCATCAGCCTCATCCCCGAGCACGAAAGGCGCGGGCGCGCAGCCGATCTCGGCTGGCTGTGGGCGGGCACGAATCTCAATGTCCAGACGGTCGTCTTCGGATCGTTCCTGCCGTTCCTGGGTTTGTCGTTCACCCAGTCGGTCGCGCTGATCGTGCTGGGCAATCTCAGCTGGATCATCGTCGGATACGCCAGCCTGCAGGGCCCCGCCGCCGGGACGTCGATCTTCGCGATCAGTCGCGCCGCGTTCGGAATGCGGGGCGGCCGCGTTGTCGCCCTGCTCAGCTGGATTACACAGGTCATGTACGAAACGACCGGACTCGCGCTCATCACGCTGGCCACGCTCGCACTCCTCGACCGCGCCGGGGTGGCGACATCGGATGCGCTGAAGGTCGGCGTCATCGCGGCCGCGGCGGTGCTGCAATTGATCCTGCCTCTGTTCGGCCATCGCTACATCATGAAAATGCAACGGCTGCTGGTGATTCCGATGATCGTCATGTTCGTGGCACTGGCCGCGCTGACCGCCTCGAAGGTCACGCTCAGCGGCCATTCCGGTGGCGCCCCGGCCGTATTCGGCGGGCTCGCAGTGGTTTTCGCGGGCGGTAGCTTCGCCTGGATCGTCAATGCCTCGGACTATTCGCGGTATCTGCCGACGGGCACCTCGCGGCGCGGGATTGTCACCGCGGTAACCCTCGGCGGATACCTCTCGACCACCCCGCTGATGATCCTGGGTGCTGCGGTGGCGTCGATTCCGGCGTTCGCCGGTGACGCGATCTCCGGGCTGCCCGCTGTTTTCCCGGCCTGGTTCGTCGTCCCCTATCTGCTGTTCGTGATCGTCCAGATGTACGGAATCAATGCGATCGACCTGTATTCCTCCAGCCTCTCGCTGCAGGCCGTCGGCATTCCGCTGAAACAGTGGCAGGCGACCATCGTGGACTGCGTCGTGACCGCCGCCCTGACGACCACCGTCATCTTCTCGTCCTCGTTCAACTCCACGATCGCCGACATCATCCTGTTCCTCATGGTGTGGGTGGCGCCGTGGGGCGGCATCTTCCTGGTCGATTGGGCACTGCGCCGAGGCAGTTACCACCGCGCGGGACTGTTCTCGAAAACCGGCCCATACTGGCATACCGCGGGCTTCCGCACCTCCGCGTTCATCGCGCTGGGCGCCGGCGCTGCGGCCGCGCTGGCCTGCATCGATACCACGCTGTACGTCGGCCCGATCGCGCGAGCACTCGGCGGCAGCGACCTGAGCATTCCGGCGGGCGCGATCATCGCGGCGGGCCTGTACTGGCTGCTCGCACGCCGCCGGGTCAGCGGTGAGCCACACGACCAGCACACTCGATTCCAGGTCCCCGTCATCGATATCGGCCCGTACACCGGGCTCGGCGACCCGTCGAAACAGGGCATCGTCGCCCGTGAACTCGACCACGCCCTGCGCACCGTCGGCTTCCTGCAGATCACCAATCACGGTGTCCCCGAGGAGGTTATCGCCGGGCTCGCCCGGTCGATCGACGAGTTCTTCGCACTGCCGCCCACCACGAAACTCGCCTACCGCACCCGGGCGACGGGCAATCGCGGATACAGTCCCCCGCGCAGTGAGGCCTTGAGCCTGAGCGCCGGTATCACGCCCGCATCCCGGATGAACGACTTCTTCGAGGCATTCAATATCGGCGCCGAGACCGGCGACTACCCGGCGGCGCACCTGCCCGCCGAACATTATGCCGACAATGTGTGGCCCACCGAGAGCGGCGAATTCCGTTCTGCGGTAACCGATTACTACGCCGAGGCCGCACGGGTCGCACGGACGCTGACGACAATCTTCGCCGATGCGCTCGGCGTGGCGCCCGGTTTCTTCACCGAGTACACCGACCACTCGATCGACGTGCTGCGCATGAACAACTACGCGCTGCCCGCCGGCGAGATCACCGTCGACGGCGATCTGAACGGCATGGGTGAGCACACCGACTTCGGGATCGTGACCGTGCTGTGGGCCGATGCCGCTCCCGGTCTGCAGGTGCTCGGCGCCGATCAGCACTGGCACGATGTGCAGCCCGCGCCGGGCGCGCTGCTGGTCAATCTGGGCGATCTGATGTCGCGCTGGACCAGCGACCGCTGGCTCTCCACACTGCACCGGGTCAAACCACCGGTCCAGGACGGCAAGGTGCTGCGCCGGCGCTCGGCCGCGTTCTTCCATGACGGGAACAGTGATGCGCTCATCACGACCATCCCGTCCTGCCTCGATCAGCACTCGCCCGGGTACCCGCCGATCACCGTGGACGCGCATATCACCGCCAAACTCAACGGTTCTCGCGGCGGAGTGATCAATACCGGCGCCACCCGCGAGGCCGCCCGTATCCTCGCCGCACAGGGAGTATCGAAATGACTTTCACCGCACCACAATTGCCTGCCACACAGCCCCTCGGCCCACAGGAACTCGCGCCCGCCGACTATCTGCGCCGGATGCCCAAGATCGAATTGCACTGCCATCTGGAGGGATCGGTTCCCGTCGAGACGGCACGAAAGCTGGCCCGGCGCAACAACATCACCTTGCCGTCCGATGATCCGGACGCGCTCTACCGGTTCGCCGATCTGGAGGAGTTCCTGATCACCTATCAGGCGGTCTCGCGGTCGATGGTGAGTGCCGCGGACTTCGCGCTGGTCGCCTATGACTGCCTGGCCGAGGCCTCGAAGGCCGGTAATCTGCGTTACCGCGAGATGGCGTTCAACCCGACAAACCACCCGGACCTAAGCTATCGCGACATGCTGGCCGGGCTCACCGACGGTCTGTCGGCCGCGGCCACCGATTTCGGGGTGGACTGCCGATTGATCGTCGCGGTGAACCGTGAGCATTCACCCGGTGCGGCAGCCGATCTGCTGCGCACGGTCGCCGCTCACCGGAGTGATCACATTGTCGGCGTCGGTCTCGATCACAATGAACTCGTCGGACCGCCGGAAGCGTTTCAGGAGGCCTTCGCGATTGCCGCGCGGCTCGGCCTGCATCGGACCGCGCACTCCGGCGAGCGTGGCGATCACGCCGAAATCACCACGTGCATCGATGTTCTCGGCGTGGAACGGATCGATCACGGTTATGCCGTGCTCGATGCGCCCGCCGAGGTGCGTCGCAGTATCGATGCGGGTATTCACTACGCGACCTGCTGGGAGACCGCGCTGTTCCATGTCGGCGGCGAGGTGTCGCGGTCCCGGATCGGGGACATGATCGAGTCGGGGCTGAGCGTCTCGATCAGCTCGGATGATCCGCCGATGCTGCATACCGATATCGGCACCGAATACGTCCGCGCCGGAGCGCATCTCGGCTGGACCGTGGCCGATGCCGAACAATGCGTGCTCGACGCGGTCGATGCGACCTTCCTCGCCGCCGGTGAACGAGCGGCGTTGCGCTCGCGTCTGGTCGCCGAACTCGCCGAATTCCGCAGCGCCGCTTCGGCTACCGCTGCGCCCCCGGTGGAATCGTGACCACGATGACAGCCTCCGCCGGACCCTCCCCCAGCAGTTTCCAGCGGTGCGGGACATCGCCGTCATGATGCAGGGAATCGCCCGTGGCCAGCTCCACGGTTCTGCCGTCCTGGAATTCGACGAGAATCGCACCCGCGATGACATGCACGAAGTCCTCGCCCCGATGCTGATACCACTGCTGCTCGTCTTCGGCGGCCTCGATGCGGTAGTGGAAGGCCTCGAGTGCGACTCCCGGCCCCCGGCGAGTGAGCAGTCTGGGCCGTTGCGGATGTTCGGATTCGGTGGCCTCGATCATCGGCCCGTGCCCCGCGCGGGTGACGAGCACGCTGCCCGGCGCCTGCGGCAGCAGTTCGTTCGGGGTCGTGTTCAGGGCCTCGGCCACTCGGTACAGCGTGGGGATGCTGATGGAACAGCGTCCGGTTTCGAGCTGGCTCAGGAACGGCCCGGACACCCCGGATTGCCGTGCGAGCTCGGCCACGGACAAACCCAGCGCGGTGCGCCGCGCCCGCACATTGACACCGACGTCCCGGCTCAGATTCGAGCGGTCATCGGTGAGGTCCGCACCCGCATTCCTGGTCAAAAGCGAAGCCTGTCCACTCGCTGTGCTGTCTGGTATTCGATGTTTCACCCTACCGAAGCCGCTGCCGCACGCGCGATCCACGACCCGATTACGGAGCATCATGACTACGACGTTTTCCAATACTGATCCGGGACTGCGGCGGTTCTGGCATCCGGTGGCCACCCAGGAGGCCGTCGCGGCCGCCAATCCGCTACAGGTGTGGCTGCTCGGGGAGCCCTGGGTGCTGGCGCGGCTCGACGGTGAGCTCATCGCACTGCGAGATCGCTGCCCGCACCGGCTGGTACCGCTGAGCGAGGGCACCGTCGTCGGCGCCACCCTGCAGTGCAAGTACCACGGCTACCGCTTCGATGCCACGGGCCGCTGCGTGCACATCCCGGCGGTCGGCCCCGGTGGCCCGATTCCGGCTCGCGCGCGCACGGACGCGGCCCGCGTCCGGCTGGCCTTCGGATTGGTATGGCTCACCACCGATCCCGATCCGATCGACAGCGACTTCTCCGAATCCCCGTACCTGGACAGTGATTTCGACACATTCCTGGCGGGTCCGTTCACCACCGCGGTGGGCGCGGGGCTGATCACCGATAACTTCATGGACGTCACCCATCTGCCCTTCCTGCATGCGGAGACCTTCGCCGGCCACGAGAGCGGCATATCGGATCTGCATGCGAGCCGGGACGGCTGGACGATTCGGCAGCGCACGCCCGGGTTGCTCGCCGACGAGTCGACCGGCGCACCGATCGACGTCACCTACGACTACATCGTGCGCGCACCGTTCAGCGCCGAGCTGAAGATCACCTACGACGACGGGCGATCAGACTACATCTGGTCCTTCTGCCAGCCCGAAACCACCGGCCGCACAACGTGGTACATGGTCCAGGCCTACGGCGGCCTGCACCACGACGGGGAGATGATCGACCGTGCGGCGCGCACGCAGCGGGCCGTCGGTCTCGAGGATCTCGCGATTCTGGAATCCATGCCCGATCCGCAGATCCCGATCGACCTGACGGCGGAGGTCCACACGAAGGGCGATCGAGGGTGCGTGCGCTATCGGCGCATGCTGCGCGATATCGCCGACGGCGCCCTCACATCGGCGCACACGACAGATATCGACCGACACCAGGAGCATATTCGCGGATGACCGAAGTTCCATCGGAGACGACGCCCCCCTCCACCGGTGTGCGGGCGAAGGGGGTCGCCGTATGCGGAGCTGTCGGCCCCGACGGCTCGTCGGCCTGGGCCGCAGCAGCGGATGCACTGCGCACGAAGAGCATCCGCACCGGCCCATGGGGAAATCGGGCGACAGTCCGCACGGGTGCGGGTTCAGCTCAGCGGGTACTGCCCTGCGCCGCCGGTGCCGCCCATTCCGACAACATCGCCGAACAGGGACACCATCCCCTGTCCGATCGACAGCACGTCATACCCGATCGTTCCGAGATTGGTTGCGAAGTTCTGCATGTCCATCTCCTATCGGTGATTTCGAAGACGGCCGTGGGCCGCGTCGAGATACAGCGAAGCAGGCGGGTGGCGGCAATACGCTGTCATCTGCGGCAAGTCGGCGTACTCGTAGCTGATTCACTGCCAGATTCTCAGAAATCTCACAGTCATATTTCCCGAGTGTCGCGCGGCCTAATCGGAGCCGAGGGTGAGCGCGATCTTCCCACGAGGGTGCGCCGTCACCAGGTAGTCGACCGCCGCGGCGGCATCGGGGAGTGCGAAGGTGCGGTCAATCTTCGGAAGCACGGCGCCCGCTGTCGCGAGTTCGGCTAGGACAGAAAGGGATTCGGGCTTGGGCAGGGAGAGCAGGCCGCGCAGCCGCTGCCGCACGAAGGGGGTGACGAACAGCGCGCGGATCGAGCGCTCGGTGCTGCCGAGGATGCGGCCGCCGCCTTCGCCGCCGCCGAGCACCAGGGTTCCGGCCGGGGTGAGCAGCGCCCGCAGTTCGGTCAGCGATCGGCCGCCCGCCATATCGAGAATGAGATCGTAACTGCCACTGAGCTTCTCACCGGTGTAGTCGATGATGTGGTCGGCGCCCAGCGCGCTGACGAACTCCGCCTTGGCGGCGCTGCACACGCCGGTGACCTCCGCACCGAAGTGCTTGGCCAGCTGTACCGCCAGATGCCCGACACCGCCACCCGCACCGATGATCAGCACCCGCTGCCCGGCCCGGATACCACCGGCGTCCCGCAGTCCGGTGAGCGCGGTGGTACCGGATACCGGCAGTGCCGCCGCCTCCTCGAAACTCAGATTCGGGGGTTTGAGCTGAAGCTTCCGCTCTGGGGCGCAGGCGAATTCGGCGAAGGAACCGTCGGTGGTGCCGAAGACCGCATCGCCGCGCCGGAAGCGGGTCACCTGCGCGCCGACGCCCTCGACGATGCCCGCCACATCCCAGCCGCGAATGGCGACCTTGGGCTTGCGCAGTCCCAGCACCAGCCGCCCGGCCAGCGGCAATCCGGTCATCATGTGCCAGACGCCGGGGTCCACACCCGCGGCCCGCACCCGGATGAGGACGCCGTCCGGGCCGACCACCGGCATCGGCGCGTCCGCGTAGGAGAGCATCTCGGTGGAGCCGTACGCCTGTTGCACAATGGCTTTCATCAGGATTCTTCTTCCGGGTATTCGAAAACCTCGTCCAGCGATGCGCGAAACACCCTGGCGATCTGGAACGCCACCTCGAGTGACGGCGAATATTTGCCCTGTTCGATGGCGATGACCGTCTGCCGCGTAATGCCGAGGCGGTCGGCCAGTTCGGCCTGGGTCATCTCACCGCGCGAGAAGCGCAGGGCGCGAATGTTATTGGTCACCCTGGTCGGTTTCACCACGGCCACAGCCCCCGCCGGTAGGCCACGATCTTGGCGACGGCGCCGACCACCGCGGACAGTGTGAAGCCGAGGTAGATGACATTGGCAATCCAGAACCGATCGCCGTCGGCCAGGGCAAGCAGCAGGGCCGCCACCGCGCCCAGCACCACGAAGGCATTGCCGACCTGGGCGCCCGCCCGGTCGATCTCGCGGTCGCGCTGATCCTTGCGATCGCGGTCCCGGGAGGTCAGCGAAACGACAATGGTGGCCACGATGGACGCCGCTATCGAGCCGGCTACGGCCCACAGCAGCGGCCACACGTAGGCCACCATCGTCAATGCGTCATGCCGTGCCCGAATCAGTACCACGACCAGGTAGATCGTGTACGAGACGACCGCGGCCACACCCAGTATCCAGGTGCGCTTCTCCTCGAACGGCATGCGCTCAGTGTAAAGAACTTCAGACACCATGTAAACAATTTTTTACATGGCCCGATCCGGCTCAGGCAGGCTTGAATCCGACCTGCAGCGATTCCAGCCCCCGGATGACGACATTCGGCTTGAACGGCGGATTCTCCGAAAGCAGTTCCATCGCACCGACTTTGCGCAGCAGCACCTCCAGCAGCACCTCCATCTCGAGCAGCGCCAGCGGCGCGCCGAGGCAGTAGTGGATGCCGAGGCTGAAGCCCAGATGCTTCTTGGCCGGATTCATCGGATCCGAGTAGCGGGTCACATCGGTGCGGTCCGGATTCGTGAAGGCGGCATCATCGTGGTTGGCCGAATTGATCAGCACCACAACGCCTTCGCCCTTCTCGAAATCGTGGCCCGCCACGGTGATGGGCCGGGTCGCGGCGCGGGTGGTGATCTGCACCGACGGCTCCAGCCGCAGCAGTTCGTCGGGAGCGACGGCCACCAGTTCGGGCCGCGCGCGCAGCAGTTCGACCTGACCGGGTTCCCGCAGCAGGCGCAGCATGCCGGTGCCGACCAGATTCGCGGTGGTCTCGTGCCCGGCGACGAAGGTGGTGATGCAGGTGGCCAGCAGTTCCTGCTCGGTCAGCACATCCCCGCGGTCCTCGACCTGGGACAGCACGCTGAGCAGATCGTCGGTCGGGTTGACCCGGCGCTCGTTCAGCAGTTCGCGGAAGTAGTTCATGAATCCACGCGACGCCGCACTGCGCGCCTTCAGGGATTCCTCCGGAAGCGTGTAGTCGTGGTCGAAACCGCGCGCCAGGTCCTGCGACCACTGGTGCACCTGCTGGTACGCCTCACGCGGGACGCCGATGAGCTCGCAGGCGATGATGAGCGGCAGCGGGTAGGCGATGAACTCGATCAGATCGAATTCCCCGGCCTCCAGGGCCTTGTCGACGAGCTGTTCGGTGAGTTCCTCGATGCGCGGGCGCAGCCGCGTCACCATGCGCGGGGTGAAGCCCTTGGTGACCAGATTGCGCAGGCGGGTGTGGTCCGGCGGCTCCATCCACAGGAAGGAGGTGGGCAGTTCGTCGGCGGCACTCTCCGGCGTGACGGTCGGGTGCATCATCCCGGCCTCTTCGGCATGGCTCCACGCGGTGGTGGACAGCACCGCGGCGCAGTCCTCGTACCGGGTGAGGACGTGGTGGCCGATCGGGGTCATATGGATGGGCCCGGCCTCGCGCAGCACGCGCGCCGGAGTGTAGGGATCGGCCCGGCCATCGGGTCCGAAGAGCTGTGCCATTGCCGTGAGAATGGCGGGATCTTGGTCGGCGGCAACGGTGTTCACGTCTGGTGCGGCCATGCGTATCCTCCTGAATTCGACAGCGCGATGACGGTCGACGGCGGCGATGACGTTCGACTGGACATAGGTGGTTCAGCTCGGTGTGGATTTGACCTGGGCGAACCCGCTGCCGCGCAGGATGATCCGGCCTGCTGTGACCGGATGTGCCAGTGCGGCGGGCGGTTCGACCAGATGGGCGACGCGCATGAAGGTCCGCGCCACCACCGCATCGTGGTGGGCGGCTCGTTGCACCTGGGCCACATAGACATTGGTGAGCCGGGTCCGCAGCGAGCGCGGTCCGATCACACCGGGATGGCTCAGATCGGAGGAGGCGGCCAGCCGCCAGGCCGCGGCCACGGGCTCGGCGGCCGCGGCGTAGAACCGCGCGGACAGGGTGTCGGGTGGGCCGTCCAGGCATTCGCGCAGTGCGGCGGCCTGCAGGGCGGCCACCGTCATACCCTGCGCGTAGAGCGGATTGAAGGCGCACTGCGCATCACCGACGACCAGCAGGCCCGCGGGCACGGCGGTCATACGGTCGAAATGCCGGCGCACCGATGCCCGGAACCGGTAGGGCACCGGATCGTCGAGCGGTTCGGACTCCATGACGATGTCGTGGATATCCGGGGCCGCGAGGGTGGCGGCGTAGTGCGGAAACTCGGCGGGATCGGCCGGTGGATGGTCACCGAGCATGCCCGCGAGGGTGACCAGCCAGCGGTCACCTTCGATGCGCACCGCCCCGCCGCCGCGCCCGTTCGTTCCCGTCGAGACGATGACCGAGGAGTGCCCGCCCAGTTGCCCGGGCCGGTGCCGGTACATCCGGGAGGCGTAGCCGAGATCCACATCGAGCCGTTCCGAATCGGGCAGCGCCGCGCCGATATCGGTGAGCCACTCGTCGATTCGCGATCCGCGACCGGTCGCATCCACGACCAGTTCGGCGCTGATGTCCTCGGCGCGACCGTCGGCGACAGTGGCCACCCCGGTCACGGCATCGGCATTGCCGAGCAGGCCACGCACCGTAATGCCCTCGCGCAAGCGCACATTCGGAATCTGACAGGTGCGCTGGCGCAGCACGGCCTCCAGCAGCGGGCGACTCGCGATCACCGAGGTCAGTCCGGTCGAGGTGGGCGTGAGCCGCGCACCGCCCACATACCAGCGCGTCTGGACCAGCACCTCGGCAGCGGTCGCACCACGCCGCACCAGTTCCGCCGTACATCCCGGATACAGCTCTTCGAAGACGGCGCGGCCGCTGTCCAGCAGCCCGTGCAGATGGCGGCCCTGCGGTACGCCCCGGCGCACCTGCACGCCCTCGGAGCGATCGCGCTCCAGAATCGTCACGCGCGCATACTCTTCCGACAGCACCCGCGCCGCCAGCAGACCGGCGATACCCGCGCCGAGGACAACCGCGTGCCGTCCGGTGGTCACAATGTCACCGGCAATGCCGTGACGCCCCGGTGAATGAGGCTGGGGCGATATTCGATGGCGTCGGAGGCCAGGCGCAGTTCCGGCGCCCGATCCAGCAGTGCGAGCACAGCGGCCTCGGCTTCGATCCGCGCCAGCGGCGCGCCCACGCAGTAGTGGATGCCGAGGCTGAAGCCGAGATGCTTACGGGCGGGGCGGGTTCCGGCATAGCGGGTGATATCGAAGGTATCGGCGTCGGGGAAGACCCGATCGTCCCGGCTCGCGGAGGCGGTCAGTACCACCACGCCGTCACCGCGCTTGAACTCACGTCCGCCGACCACGGTGTCGGCCAGCGCCACCCGGATGGTGAACTGGGTGGGCGCGTCATAACGCAGCATCTCGTCCAGCGCCGAGCCGATCAGCTCGGGCCGTTCGCGCAGCAACCGCATCTGCTCGGGATGCCGCAGCAGCGCCAGCATCCCATTGCCGATGAGGTTGATCGAGGTCTCCATACCCGCCACGAGCAGCAGCAGCGATATGCCGATCACCTCGGCTTCGGTGAGCATGTCGCCGTCCACGCTGGCGGCCACCAGTTCACTGAGCAGATCCGGTGTCGGACTGTGCTTCCTGCGGGCGATCAGCTCGGCGAAGTAGCCCATGCAGGCCACGGCCGCCGCACCGCGCGCGGTCACATCGGCCTCGCCCAGGAGCGCGTCCGGATCACTGCCGCGGGCAATCGCCAACTGCCACTCCCGGAATCGCGCACCGTCGGCGGGATCGGCGCCGAGCAGCCGCACCGGGATCATGGCGACCGCGAGCGGGATGGCCAGATCGGCCAGGATGTCGAGTTCACCGCGCCGCACCGCGGCATCCACCAGCTCGTTCACCACCTGTCCGGCGACGGGCGCCAGTTCGCCGACCATGCGCGGGGTGAACGCCTTGGCCACGAGCTTGCGATAGCGGGCGTGTTCGGGCGGGTCCATACGGACGAAGGAGCCGGGAATGGCGGCGGTGGTATCGCGGAAAGGGCTGATGCCCGCGGCATATCCGTGGCCCCAGTCCGCGCCGGTGAGTACGGCCGAGCATTCCTCGTACCGTGTCACCAGGGTGACCGGCACCTCGTCGAAGGCGTAGGGGAACAGTGCGGCCGCATCGCGCACGCGGCGGTAGGCGGGATAGGGATCGGCGCGCTCACTCGATTCGAAAGCGTCGAACGTGATTTCGGCAGTGCTCATCGGCCCTCCACACGGACAAGAAGTTCGGACATGCCGCGCACGACCACATTCGGCCGGTACGGCGGTTCCTCGAGCAGGGTCAGGTTCTCCACGCGCAGGGCGAGGGCGTGCAATACCTCGCGCATTTCCAGGCGGGCCAGCGGTGCGCCCAGGCAGTAGTGCAGTCCGAGACCGAAGGACAGGTGCCGTTCGGCGCGGCGGCCCGGCCGGTACCGGCGGATATCGAAGCGGGCGGGTTCGGGGAAGGCCGCCGGATCACGATTGGCGGAGCCGAGCAGCACGATGACGGCATCGCCGGGCGCGAATGCCCTTCCGCCGACCATGATTTCGGCGCGTGCGGTGCGGGTGGTGAGATGCACGGGCGCGTCGTAGCGCAGCACCTCGTCCACCGCCGGCGCGGCCAGGTCCGGATCCTGACGCAGCCGCTGGAATTCGCCGGGATGACGAATGAGGGCGAGCACGCCGTTGCCGATCAGGTTGACCGAGGTCTCGTGCCCCGCGACCACCAGGATGAGCAGGGTGCCGATCAGTTCGGTGTGGGTCAGCCGCACCCCGGCGTCCTCGGCCTGCACCAGCGCGGTGATGAGATCCGGGCGCGGCGTCCGGCGGCGCTGCTCCACCAGATCGCCGAAGAATTCGGTGAATTCGTGCACGGCCGCGGTACGCGCCGCCAGTTCTTCCGCGGACAGCAGCACATCGGGGTCCAGGCCGCGCGCAATTCCGGCCGACATGAACCGCACCTGCTCGTGGGCTTCGACCGGTACGCCGAGCAATTCACAGATGAGCGTGAGCGGCACCGGATATGCCAGCGCCTCCAGCAGATCCACCTCACCGGCGGCGAGCATTCGGGTCAGGAGTTCCTCGACCAGCTGTTCGGCGCGCGCCTGCAATCCGGTGATGGTGCGCGCGGTGAACGCCTTGCCGACCAGTCCGCGCAGCCGCGTGTGGTCCGGCGGCTCCATCCACAGGAACGAGCCGGGCAGTTCGACCTCGCTGTCGCCGTGCAGCAGTTCCGGTTCCTCGGCGTGGCTCCAGCGCGGATCCAGCAGAATGGCCTGTGCCTCGGCATGTCTGGGCACCAGGTGGGTGTCGTGCGGTCCGGGGACGAACGGCCCGGCGGTGCGCAGTGTCTCGTAACTGTCGTAGGGGTTGTGCCGTAGGTGCGGTGCGACGCTCTCGACCACCGCCAGCTGTACCGGGGTCACGTCTGGAATTACCACTGCCGGAGCGGTGGCCTGGTCGGAACTCACCGGCAACTCCTGAAAGAAATCACTGCGATATCGGATACTCGAACAATTCCGCCGTTCATATTCGCCGCCCGGCCGGGTGCGGTTACCCGGCTATCGCCGGAAGCTATCGCGCGATCACCGTGTCCCTTTATCGTGCAACGTAATTGGTTGATCGAGCCTGCTTATCACAGCGCGGGTTTCACAATGCGTTCAGCGGCTGGACACAATTCGCTGTTGTGGTTGCCCCATGAATTCCTCGGATTCTTCGGGCACCTTGCCGGGGATGCTCGCCGGTATTGCGGCAGCGCATCCCCGGGTAGCGGCAACCTTCTGGTCCACGGCCGAGAGCATCGAGTACGCCGAACTGCACCGGGCGGCCGGCAGTGCGGCGGCGGTGCTGATCGAGCGCGGGGTGCGGCGCGGCGAGCCGGTCGGCATCCTGTGCCCGAACGCCCCGGAGTTCATCGTGAGCTTCTTCGCCATTGCCGCCGCCGGTGGTGCGGCGACTCCGCTGCCGCTGCCCGCGGGGATCCGCCGGGCCGCCGGATATCCGGAGCAGCTGGCCGCCATCACGGCTGCGGCGGGGATGCGCACCGTGCTGGTCTCACCGGCATTCGCCGAACTGGTGCCGCTGCTCGCGGGGGTGAATGTCGAATTCGTCGACACCGCAACCCTTTCCGGACCGGATGATGGGGATGCCCCGGCGCTGCCCACCCCCGGACCGGACGATCTCGCCGTCGTGCAGTTCACCTCCGGCAGCACCGCCGCACCCAAGGGCGTCCAGCTCACCCACCGCCAGGTGACCAGCGGGCTGGCCGCCATCCGCACGGGCATTGCCCTCGATCTCGATGATCAGGGCGGGTTCTGGCTGCCGCTGTTCCACGATATGGGCCTGTTCGGCACGCTGTCGGCGATCCTGCGCGGGATTCCGGCGCACGTCTGGTCGCCGCTGGCCTTCGTCAAGGATCCGGCGCGCTGGTTGCGCGAATTCGCCGCCAGCGGAACCACTATCACCGCCATGCCGAACTTCGGCTACGAGGCGCTGCTCGCCGCGGTGCCCCCGGAGCGGGTGGCCGAATACGATCTGTCGCACTGGCGCATCGCTTTCAATGGGGCGGAACCGATTTCGCACGATGTGGTGACGCGGTTCTGCGAGCGTTTCGCGCCCGCGGGGTTCGCGCCGAGCACCATGTTCGGGGTGTACGGGATGGCGGAGGCCACCCTGGCGGTCGCCTTCCCGCCGCTGGGGCGCGAGACGGTCTTCGAATGGGTCGATCGCGCCACGCTCGCGGATGACAGTCTCGCGCAACCGGTTTCCGCCACTCGCCCCGGTGCGAGAGCGGTGGCCGGAGTGGGTTCGGCGGTGGAGGGCCTGTCCCTGCGCATCGTCGATATCGAGACCGCGGCGCAGCTGCCGGACCGGCACGTGGGCGAGATCCTGATCCAGGGCGCCTCGGTCACCGACGGCTATCTGGCGGTCGATCCGGCGGCGGTCGCGGATCGGTTCATCGACGGCTGGCTGCGCACCGGCGATCTCGGATACCTCTGCGACGGTGAACTTTTCGTCACCGGTCGTTGCAAGGACATGATCACCGTGCGCGGGGTCAATCACTACGCCCAGGATGTGGAGGCCGTCGTCTGCGACCTGGACGGAATCTACAAGGGCCGCTGCACAGCGGCCATCGATCCGGACGGCGCGGACGTCATCGCCCTGATCGCCGAATCCGAACTCACCGGCCCCGATGCCGAGGCCCTGGACCGCGCCATTCGGGACCGGGTCGCGGCCGAACTCGGACTGGCCGCCGTGGCGGTGTACCTCGTGCCGCCGCGCAGCATTCCCCGTACCAGCAGCGGCAAGCTGCAGCGGCTCGCCGCCCGTGAACTCATCGCCCAGCAACGCTGAAGCCCAGTGGTTTTCGCCTCTCACGAACTGGAGTCTCCCGTGCACAGTTATGACGTCTTCCGCCACTACGAGCGCCTGCACTGGAAGTTGACCGACCTCAACTTCGATGCCGTCGACCCCACCCTGGTGCGGCCGGAGTACATCACCCTGGCCAAGAGTTCGGCCATGGGCGAATCCAATGTCATTGCGGCGGTGCACGGATTCCTCGCGGAGTTCGTGGACGACTACGACTTCTCCACCTTCGCGGTGGTGTGGGGTTATCAGGAAGTTCAGCACCACTACGCTTTCCGCACCTGGCTGCGCGCGATCGGTGAGGACGTGCAGGACAAGGCCGTGGATGCGATGCGCGAGCCGTACGCGCCCGGCAGCACGCCGTCGGCCACGCTGGCCACGAATATCATTTCCGAGCTCACGGTGAATCACATCTACCGCGCGGTGTCGGCGTGGGTGGAGGAGCCGATCCTGAAAGCCCTGCTGCTCAATGCAAGTCGCGATGAGGCCGGGCATGCGCGCGAATTCATCCACTACGCCACCGAGCGGCTGCGGCGTCGTCCGGAGGAGCTGCCCTCGGTGCTCGAGACGCTGTACGTGTACAGCTCCGAGGCCAAGATCAAGCATCCGGTCAGCACCTTCAAGGCCGGCCTGACCGAACTCGGCGATCACGAGACCATCGACACCGGTTTCGATCTGTTCCTGGAGCAGGTGGCGGCCGAGGGTGAGCTGGAGGTGCTGCACGACAAGGTGCGCCGCACCTTCGCGACGCTCACCGGGCTCGATCTGTCCAGCAATGCCAAGGTGCGCCGCGCGCTGGCCGACGCGATCGCCTAGCGGTGGAGCATTGCGCCCATCCGGCCGATCCGCCCGCCGTCGCGGTGCCCTGGTCGGTGATTCCGGACTATCACTGCTTCGGCTGCTCCCCGCACAATCCGTCCGGATTGCGGCTGACCTTCACCCCGCACCCGGACGGCCTGCAGGCCCGGTTCCGCCTGAACCGGTCCTTCGAGTCCTATCCCGGGGTGGTGCACGGCGGGCTCACCGGCGTGATCTGCGATGAGGTGATGGGCAATCTCATCGTGCTGGTCCGGCATGTGCCCGCCTTCACCATCTCGCAGCGCACGCGATTCCTGACCCCGCTGCTGATCGACCGCGAATACCGCTGTATCGCAACACTCTCCGACAACAGCGCCGAGGCCCCGATCCGCGCGTCCGCCGACATCCTGGACGCCGACGGCGATCTCTGCGCCTCCTCCAGCGCGACCTACCAGCCGTTCGTGCTGGCGGACGTCCGCCATCAGCTCTCCCTCGACGACGACGAAGTCGCACTGCTCTCGCACGCCCTGACCACGGCCGATGCCGTGCCATCGAATGGAGTTCAGCCATGACCACCGACGACATCCTGCGTACCGTCACCGAAATCGCCGCGGCCGAAACCGGTCTGCCCGAGACCGTGCTGGCGCCCGACGCCGATCTGCGCGCCATGGCGGGTGTGGATTCGGTGCGGGTGCTGCGCATGATCGCGCGCATCGAGCGCACCTATGACATCGAGCTCGAGGACAAGGATGTGTTCGGCACCTCCACGCTGTCCGAGGTGACGGCCGTGGTGGACAAGCTTGTGCGGACGGCCGCCTGATGTCCGCGCCCGAGGTGACCGTCACCGCCGATACCAATCAGCACTACGATCTCGATCCCGACATTTTCGGGCAGTTCCTGGATCCGCTGCGCAAATACAGTTCGGCGCTGTACGAAAATGACAGTGACTCACTGGAATTGGCGCAGCGCAATAAGCTGCGGTTCGTGGCCAGGCGACTGGGCCTCAATGGCGGTGAAGAGCTCCTGGATATCGGCTGCGGCTGGGGATCGCTCATTCTGTTCATGGCGCAGGAGTACGGCTGCGATACGCTCGGCATCAGCCCGGCCCCGCGGCAGCACGAATACATTGCCGAGCAGGCGGCCGCGCGGGGCGTCACCAACCAGGTGCGCACTCGCGTAGGGCATTTCGAGCAGCTCACCCTGCCCGATGCCAGCGTGGACGCGGTCACCATGCTCGGATCCATCGTGCACATGCCCGATCTGGACGAGGTGTTCCGGCGGGCGCGCGCGGTGCTGCGGCGCGGCGGCAGCCTCTACGTCTCGGAGAGCTGCTTCCGGAATGCGGCCGCCCGCAGGGCTTTCGACGAACGCGCGGGGACCGAGTTCGTGCGCTCGGACATCTTCGGCTGGGGTGATCTGCGGCCGCTGTCGGATCTGATCACGGCCGCCGAGGATGCCGGGTTCTCCATCGCCTCGGTCGACGATCTCACCAATGACTACCGCCGCACCATCGACCACTGGATCGACAATGTGGATATCGCCGCCGAGCGCATCGATGCCCATCAGCCGGGCCTGGCCGCGAAGCTGCGGCACTACCTGGAGGTCGCCAATGCCGGATGGGGTTACACCACAAAGCATTACGCGCTGGTCTGCCGCAAGGCCCGATAGCTGTCAGGAGCAGTCATGACGATCGAATCCGCACTGCTGCCGGTGGAGGATCTGGTGGTGGCAGTCGACAGCTTTCTGGCGGCCTCCCCCGCCGCGCGCGCCTGGGATGTGGAGACGGCCTTCGACTGGGCCACCGCCGATGCCGGCCGGCTGTCGGAGGGACAGCGGTCGGCGGTGCAGTTCGTCACCCTCATCGAGGATCATCTGCCCGGGTATTTCGATGTGTACCAGCGCAGTTTCCCGGTGGACGACACGGTGGACCTGCCGACCTTCATTCACAATCGGGAGCTGCACCACTTCACCGTGCGCTGGGCGCTCGAGGAGGACACGCACTCGCGGGCGCTGGCGCGATATCAGGAAGCCTCCGGTATGGCCGATCGCAGCGCACTGCGCGGTGAGCTGGCGGTGGAGGGGCAGAAGTCCTTCGAGCTGCCGTACACCCATCCGGTGCAGTACTTCGCCTATGCGCTGGTGCAGGAGAAGGCAACTCAGATGTACTACCACCAGCTGCGGGATGTGGTGGACGATCCGGTGCTCGGGGCGGTGCTCACCCGGCTCTCGCGGGACGAGGCGCGGCACTTCAGCTTCATGGCCGATGTGGTGACCCGGTATCTGCGGGCGCAGGGCGATGACGCCGTGGAGCCGATTCGCGAGGTAATCGCGGGATTCCGTATGCCCCTTGCCGATACGCTGCGCGGCTACTGGCGATGGGCTCTGCGCATTGCCGATGTCGCGGACTACGACCACACCGCGGCATACGACCATCTGATCAAGGTGATCGACCGGGCGGTGGATGCGCGCACCGACCGGGTGGACGAACTGGCCGACTTCGTCGCGCAGTGCCGCACGCTGGGCTGAGCAGCTGCGCACTGAGTGAGGCGGTCACAGAAAAAGGGCCCTGCTCCCGACTTCCCCGGGGGCAGGGCCTTTCTCGTGGATTGCTAGTCCGCGCGGAGAATCAGGATCGTGGTCGAGCCGTGCGCGATCAGCTTGCCCGCGGCGTCGGTGATCCGGCCTTCCGCGGTGGCGGTGCGGCGGCCGACGTGGACGGCCGTGGCGTCACAGGTGAGCCGGGAGCCGTCCAGGGTCACGCCCCGAATGAAGTTCACCTTCAGTTCCAGCGTCGTATAGGCAACGCCGTCATCGAGTTTCGTGAATACGGCGCTGCCCATGGCGGTATCCATGAGGGTCGCGATCACACCGCCGTGCACGGTGAACATGGCATTGATGGTCGCCACATTCGGGTCCAGGTAGTAGCGGGTGCAGCCCGCGCCCGCGCTTTCCAATCGGATCCCCAGCGAGGCGCCGACGCCGAGCTTCTCGTCGAGCCCGCGCTGGAATACCTCGGTGAGTTCACCGACCCGCTTGGCGACCTTGTCCTCGACGTGATTGTCGATGCTGGTCATGAATTCTTCCTTCCTGCCGAACGATTCCCTTCATTCGAGCAGTCGGCGGTGAATTCCGTCTGCCGGCAACCCATTCCATTTCAATATCCGATCGGCTGATCGAGACCGGTGCACCCCCGCGTCCGCCCGCACGCCAGTCGATAGCGTCGCGCCATGGTCGATATCGAAACACCGGACCGGATCGAGACCATCGGCGCGGACTTCTTCGCCGATCCGCACCGGCACTATCGCCGCTGGCGCGAATACGGTCCGGTGCGGCGGGTTCGCTTCCCCGACGGCGTGATTCGCTGGGTGATCCTCGGCCACGCGGAGGGCCGCGCCGCACTCGCGGATCCGCGGCTGCGCAAGAACATCGCGCATGTCGAAGCGCTGGTGAGCAGCAAACGTCAGACGCCGCCCATGGATCCGCGGCAGATCGCGCTGCTGACGCACATGCTCAATATCGACCCGCCCGACCACTCTCGCCTGCGCAAGTTGGTCAGCAAGGCATTCACGGCGCACCGTGTGGCAGCGTTGCGGCCGCGCATCGAGCAGATTGCCGATGCCCTGCTGGACGGGATCGCCGACCGTGACGAAGTCGATCTGCTGCGCGAATTCGCTGTGCCACTGCCTATTACGGTCATCTGCGAACTACTCGGCGTACCACCGGCCGAACGCGACGACTTCCAGCAGTGGACCCAGGACATCGTCGGCGTCGTAGGCCGCGAAGCGGAACGCACCCGCGCCTCCCTCGCCATGATCGCCTACCTGACGAGGCTGGTCCGCGCGAAACAGGCCGCGCCCGCCGACGATCTCCTCTCCGGGCTGGTCCAGGTCGGAGAGGACGGCGACGCCCTCACCGAAGCCGAGCTGGTGGCAATGTCCTTCCTGCTCCTCGTCGCCGGCTACGAAACGACAGTGAACCTCATCGCCAACGGCACATATGCGCTGCTCCTGCACCCCGATCGACTGCATGCCCTGCGCTCCGACCCCGCCGCCATCCCCGCCGCCGTCGAGGAATTCCTCCGCTACGA
This sequence comes from Nocardia sp. NBC_01327, assembly GCF_035958815.1. NCBI lineage: Bacteria > Bacillati > Actinomycetota > Actinomycetes > Mycobacteriales > Nocardiaceae > Nocardia > Nocardia sp. NBC_01327. The sequence continues at coordinate 5,982,769 of NZ_CP108383.1, forward strand.
CGGCCCGGTCAACCTCTCCACCGTCCGCTTCACATCCGAACCGATCCACATCGCCGACGTCACCATCCCCCCAGGCGAACTCGTCTACATCGCCCTAGAAGCCGCCAACCGCGACCCCGCCCGCTACCCCGACCCCCACACCCTCGACCCCACCCGCGACACCTCCGCCCACCTGGCCTTCGGCCACGGCATCCACTTCTGCCTCGGCGCCCCACTCGCACGCATGGAAGCCCACACAGCCTTCACCTCCCTCCTACAACACTTCCCAAACCTCCACCTCTCCCCCACCGCCCCCACCCCCACCTGGCAATCCAGCACCCTCATCCGCGGACTCCTGGAACTACCGGTCCGCCTCCACTGACGACGAGTGGTGTTGCGGTGTCAATCGGAATTCCAGAGCGGTTCGCCCGTCTGCCACAGCAACTGACGCGTGGAGCATCAGGCCACATTTCTGGGCCATCGCGGTCAACTCCTCCACTGAGCGCTCATGACCGTCGAAACACATCAGCATGAACAGGTCCATCGCGGTGTCGGCCCCTTTGCCCCGGATGGGCTCGATCACCACGACGACGCCGTTCGGACCGGCCGCCTGGGCACACGCGGAGAGGATGGCGTGTGCGCGCTCGTCATTCCAATCGTGCAGGATGTCGGACAGGACATAGGCCTCGGCCCCGGTCGGGAGCGTGTCGAAGAAGCTCCCGGCTATAGCGTCCGCCCGGCCGGAAAGCCCTGCTGCGGTGAATCTCTCGGTGGCCGCAGCGGCGGTCGGAGCACGATCCAGCACCCGGCCCCGAACAGCGGGATGGGCATACAGAATCGCTGCGAGTAGGGTCCCGTCGCCGCCGCCGACATCGAGGATGTCGGAGAAACGGCCCCAATCGAATCGCTCGGCGATCTGGGTCGCCTGAATTCGGAAGCGCCAGTTCATCTGTGCATCGAAGGACGTCCGCAATGCAGGCTCGGCATCGAGGTCGGCCCAGAACTCCCGCCCGTACCGCCGCGGGTAAGCCGTTGTGCCCGTTCGGATTGTCGCGAGCAACTCGACAAAGGCCAGTTCGGCACGTCCGCCCGCGCTATCTATATCGAGCAGGACCTTGACCCCCTCCGGTGAGTCCCCGCTCATCTGATTGCCGAGGCCAGTGGGCCGATAGCGACCGGATTCCTGGTCGAGATCGAACACCCCGATCGCCACCAGATGGTCCAGCAACCGCCGCAGTGCGGGTCCGAAAGTTCCAGTGCGGGAGGCGAGTTCCTCAGTCGTCGCACCCACGGCGCCCGCGCACTCCACCAAGCCGAGCGTCGCGGCCACCCGAATACTCATCGGGGTCGCAAGATCCGCCATGGCCAGAATCGAATGTCCACTCTCCGAAGCGTTCACGACCGGAGCCTACCTACGGACTCCTGCGTGACCATCGGATCGGATCAGGCAGGATCCACGGCACGGTGGCGCGGAAAGGCGTTGCGTTGCTTTGGATTACTCCAATTCATCGGGCCGCGCCCGGGCCTGGTAGGACGTCGATGTCGTTTGCGTGCATCGGGTGACCGCAGTGGGTGCAGCGGAGGTCTACGTCGCTGATCTCGCCGCAGGTGTGGTGGCGGTATAGGACGGGCGGGCCGGCGTCGCCTGCGCACCATTTGTCGCCCCAGCCTTTCATGACGAGGAGTAGGTCGATGAGCTCTGTTCCCTTCTCGGTCAGGACGTATTCGTAGCGTGGGCGCTGGTCGTAGGCTTTTTTGTCCAGTACGCCCTGCTCGACGAGGTGGTTGAGCCGCTCGGTCAGGACCTTGCGGGAGATGCCCAGGTCGGCCTGGATCTGCTCGAAGCGGGAGAAGCCGACCCAGACGTCGCGCAGGATCAAGGGTGACCACGGCTCGCCGATGACGTCGAGGGCGCGGGCGATCGAGCACGCCATCTCGCCGAAGTTCGTCCGTTGCATATCAGCAGTCTAACCATTGGGGTTCCCTTAGGGAACTTCAGTTGCTACAGTTTTGGAGTCTCCTGAAGGAACTTAGAAAGGAACCTGGCGATGACCAAAGTCTTCAGCGCCCACGCCGTGTCGGTCGATGGGTACATCACCGGCCGCAATCCCGACGCCGAACACGGACTCGGTGACGGCGGAATGCTCTTCGACTGGTATTTCAACGGCGATACCCCTAGTCAGGTATTCGACGGATTCGCACTGAGCGAGCCGAGCGCAAAAGTCTTCGACACCCTGGCCGCGCGCGTGGGAGCGGTTGTGGCAGGGCGCAATACGTATGAGGACTCCAGCCACTTCGGCGGCGGCAGCCCGCACCCGTCTGCCCGGCTGCACGTCCTGAGCCACCGCCCCGCACCGGAGATCACCGAGCGGCAGACGCTCGTCACCACGGGAATCGAGGATGCGATCGCGGCAGCTCGCGCGGCCGCAGGCGACCGCGATGTCGCTCTCATGGGCGGCGGCGTCGTCACCGCGGCCCTGCGGGCCGGACTGGTCGACGAGGTGATCCTGCATCAGGTCCCCATCCTGCTCGGCAGCGGGCGCCCCTTCTTCCCATCACTCCCCGAGCACGTGCGCCTGCACCTGGTCGAAGCCATCCCGGCCCCGGGCGTCACCCATCTGCACTACGAGGTGCGGCGATGAGCCTCGATCCGGATGTGCGCCGCGTACTCGACGGCGCCCCGCACGCCCACGTCGCCACCGTCCTCCCCGACGGCGCTCCCCATGCCGTCCCCGTCTACATCGGCACCGAAGGCGACCGCATCGCGATGTTCACCGGCCCGGGCTCCCGCAAAGCTCGCAACCTGCGCCGAGATCCACGAGTGGCCCTCTCGATCACCCCCGCCGACAACTTCTTCCACCCGGTGATCATTCGAGGCAGGGTGGTCGAGTGGCTCGACGGCGATGCTGCCTGGACCATCGTCGACCGAATCGCCATGAAGTACACCGGCTCCCCCTACCCCCGGACCCACGATCGAGTCGTCCTCCTCATCGACCCCGAGTAGCAGCCGCCTTGCCGTCGAGAGACGGAAATACGGCCGTGCGGCAGGATATCGATGTGACTGAGTTTCTCGACGATACGCGGCTGGAACAGAGTTCGGTCGTGGCCAACTCCGCGATGAACCGTGACCGCCGACTCCCCGCGTACCGCCGCGAACTCGGCTTCGACCCGGTGGCATGGCTGGCCGCACGACAGGCGCCCCAGCGCTGGCTGGACATCGGATGCGGCAGCGGCCACGCCCTCTTCGAAGCAGCTCGGTCGCTGCCCCGACAGGTCCAGATCATCGGCCTCGACCTCGTCGGCTACTTTGCCGGATCCCCGTGCCCCGGAATCGATTTGGTCACCGGTTCGGTGCTGACCTGGACCCCGGACACTCAGGTGGACCTCATCACAGCCGTCCACAGCCTGCACTACATCGGCGACAAACTCGAAGCGCTGACACGAATGTCGTCCTGGCTCACCACCGATGGACAATTCGCCGCCAACTTCGATGCCTCCTCGGTGCGCTGGGCCGACGGCTCCCCGATCGGCAGGAGATTCACTACCGCCCTGCGGGGCAACGGATTCCACTACGACGCCCGGAATCGAAGACTTACCCGCACCGGGCACGCGATTCCTGGATGGGAGTTCCGGTATCTCGGCGCCGATGACCACGCCGGGCCGAACTACACCGGACAGGACAGCGTCAGCTCGCATTACGACCGCAGCTGAACACCGGCCTGAGCGGTCAGAAATCGTTCCCGGGCAACAAATATTGCCGGGATGTCGAGATATTTGACCGCTCAGGCCGAGCCGCTCTGGATATCGGGCTGCCTTTCGAGGGGCGGGTCAGTCGTCCTCGAGGATTTCCGCGAAGGCGATGATCACGCCCCCGGTGGCGTGTTCGAGGGTGGCGGCGACCAGGGGGCCTGCTTCGGAGGCAGCGGCGCTGGCGGAGGCGTAATCGGTGAAGTAGAGATCCAGGAGTCGGTAGGCGGGGGTTGGGCTGCCGTCTTCCTTGGGCCAGACCTTGGAGGTCTGCAGTTTGGTGAGACCGGGGAGTTTGCGCGCCAGGGTGAGTTGGTCGGGGTAGGCCGACTCGAAGGCGCCGGGGTCGGTGGGATTGGAATAGACGAAGGTGATCTTGGTGGTATTGCCGTGCTCGGTCATTGCTGACCTCTCCGTTAGTCTCCGTTGATACCAGCGAGCGCACCCGCTCACGGTTGTCGACACTAGCCAGAGGAATGGGTAGCGACTATGACCCAACCGCCGGTAAATCTTGCCGATCGTCCAGCGACACAGGCTGATTCGCCAGCTGACCAGTCGGACGACCTACTCTCGGAACTACTCCGGAGCGTGCGTCTGAGCGGTGAACGGACCACCGAATACGGTCCGCCGCACACCTTCTCGATCGGCTTCGCCGATACCGGCAGCCTGCACATCATCGAAGCGGGCGAGCTCGAGCTCCGAATCGACGGCGATTCCCACGTCGAACAACTCAGGTGCGGCGATGTTGTCCTGCTCCCGCGCGGCGACCCCCACCACATCAGCAATGCGGGCAACCGCACATCAGCGAGCGCCGCGGAGAACAACGCATCCGAGCCGGCGCGCTGGCTCTGCGGCACATTCGCCATCGGCGACCCACAGGCGAGCCACCTGCTCGGGAGCCTGCCGCCCGTGATCATCCTCGGCGACGCCCGCGCCCCGGCCCCCGAGGGCCTCGCAGTGGCGCGCAGGATGCTCCTGATCGAAATGCATTCGCCCTCACAGGGATCGGCGGTCATGATCGCCCGCATCCTCGATCTGATCTTCATCCAGATCCTGCGCGCCTGGGCCGCGGGCAAGGACGCCGAACCCAACTGGCTCGCCGGTGCATTCGACCCGCAGATCGGGTTGACCCTCAGCGCGATCCACCGAAACCCCGGCCACGACTGGACAGTCGAGGAGCTGGCCCACACCTGCAACCTGTCCCGGTCGACCTTCGCCGCACGGTTCGTCGCTCGCGTCGGGAAGCCCCCGGCCACCTATCTCGCGCACGTCCGCCTCGATGCCGCCACCGAACTGCTCCGCAGCACCTCCCTGCCGGTCACGCTCATCGCGGAGCGCGTCGGCTACACCTCGGAGGCCGCATTCAGCCGGGCGTTCAAGAACCGCTACGGCACACCACCCGCGCGCTGGCGACGAGAGAGGCCGGGACGCTGACGAACCCGGTCCGAAGCACGCGAAAGACCCCGCCCGGATGTAGGGTCCGGGCGGGGTCCGTGTCCCCCGGGCGAGGTTCGCCGGGTCAGGCCAGCTACTTCGCGGGAGTGAAGGGCTGGTTGATCGTGGTGAAGTACTGCACCGCGGCCAGGATGGCGACCGGGGCGGTAATCAGGAGCTGCCCGGCGAGGGTGCCGAGGAAGCCGATGGCCGCCATGCCGCCGATGCAGCCGAGGACGGCGGCGGGAACGATGGGGCCGAAGAGACCGACGATGGCGGCAGCGGCAGCGCCGGCGCCGACAACGCCGCCGATGATGCAACCGACAGCGCCGCCGCCGAGACCACCGGTCAGGGTGCCGATGGCGGCACCGGTGGCGATGGTGTCACGCATACGGCCCCAGGCGGCCTGCTCGCGGTCGTAGGGGGTCTTCCAGGGGGCTGTGTCGTCGAAGGGCAGCGCGACCGGCTGGTAGACAGCCTTGTCGATCTCCAGCTCCGGGGTCAGGGTGGCGGTGTGGTCGCTGATCTCAGCGGCGATCGGGAAGACGAAATCGTCCACCCGGAAGGACAATTCGGTGCCGCCGAGCACGGCGCCATTGGCAGCCTTGATCTTGAAGACGCCGTTCTCATTGGTCAGCGAGCCGGCATCGGTCTTGATGATCGTCGACTTCTCGGTATTGGTCGCCGTGAAGTTCACGGCCTCGTTCTGATCAGCCTGGGCCGCTCCGGTGGCCCCGGCGGCAAAGCCCAGCGCGGCGACGAGCAGCGCGGACGCCGCAGCAGTCTTCCTCATCTTGGTTTCTTCTTCTCTCTGTCATTCCCCGAATCGGGAACTAGGCACGTGGATTTACGTGCTTGTCTGTCGCGCGTGATTCCCTCGGGGACAGGGCCTTTCGCCGTCACAGGTCCAGGACCAGCAGATCCGAGCGCGCCCGGGAGACGCAGGGCATGAGGGTCGCCCCGGCCTCGCGCTCGGCGGCGGTCAGCACCGTGTCGCGGTGCTCGATCTCGCCTTCCAGCACCGGCGTCTCACAGCTGCCGCAGGTGCCTTCCCGGCACGAGGTGATGACCTCGATGCCCGCGCTCTCCAGCACCTCGACGATGGTCCGGTCCGCCGCGACCCGCAGCGTGCGCCCGGTGCGAGCCAGTCGCAGTTCGAACGCCCGATCACCGGTCGTATCCACCTGTTTCGGCACGAATCGCTCGGTGCGCACCTCGAGTCCCGCCAGCGCGCCTTCGGTTTCGACGACGTTCAGCAGCGGCTCGGGTCCACAGCAGTACACCGTGCTGCCCGCATGCTCGGCGAGGATCGTCGCGATCGGCAGCAGCCCGCTCTCGTCCTGCGGCATGAGATGCACCCGCTGGTGCCGCAATTCGCTCTCGAAGGACAGGTGTGCCCGCGTCCGCGCCCCGTAGTAGAGCGACCAGCGCGCTCCCGCACGCTGCGCCGCCGCCAGCATGGGCAGGATCGGCGTAATGCCGATCCCGCCCGCTACGAACAGGTACGCGTCACTGGGCACCAGTTCGAAGTTGTTGCGCGGCTGCGAAACCCGGAGCTGCGTCCCGGGCTCAGCGGTGCGGTGCAGATGATCGGAACCGCCGCGCCCGGCCGGTTCGTGCAGGATGGCAATGCGCCAGTGCCGCTCATCGGCAGGATCGCCGCACAGCGAGTACTGCCGCACACCGGCCGCACCGGCGCTCACATCGATGTGCGCGCCCGGCGTCCAGTGCGGCAGCGGCCCGCCATCGACGTCCGCCAGCTCGAGAGCGAATACACCCTCGGCCACATCACGTCGATCGGTCACCCGAACCGTCAGGTCGGTCATCGCATCCCCTCGGTGGAATCAGCGTCGGGATCACCCTGACCGAGCAGTACCGTTGATCGCGCGCCGGTAGCGGGAGTCGATTCGTACGATCGGCTCTGCCTATCGCCCGGACCTGACACGCTGCGGCGGACCGACACTGACCCCATGAGCGCTGTGACGGAGCTGGTCGAGCAGACCAGACAGTTCGTTATTGATCACGTCATACCGGTCGAACGGGAGGTGGTGGTCGACGGTCGCGTCACCGATGACGAGATGCGACTGGACCTGCAGAAGAAGGCGAAGGCCGCAGGGGTTTTCGGTCCCCTGTCGGACCCGCGCTACGGCGGTCTCGGCCTGGACACCCGCGGCCAGGCGCAGGTGCTGGAGGCCGCGGGCGCCAGCCTGCTCGGCCCCCTGGCGGTGAACGCCTGGGCCCCCGACGACGGCAATATCCACCTGCTGGCGCATGTCGCCAATGCCGAACAGCAGGAACGGTATCTGGCCCCGCTGGCCTCCGGCGAGGTCCGCTCGGCCATCGCCCTGACCGAGCCCGCCCCCGGCGCCGGCTCGGATCCGCGCATGCTGCAGACCACCGCGCAGGAGACCGACACCGGCTGGGTCATCAATGGCGCCAAGCACTTCACCACCGGTGCGAACGGCGCGGCCTTCATCATCTGTGTCGCCATGACCACCGACGGCCCCACCATGTTCCTGGTCGATCAGGACAATCCGGGTCTGCAGGTGGGCCGCCGCATGCGCACCCTGGATCACACCAGCGCTCCCGGCGGGCACTGCGAGGTCAATTTCGCCGACTGCGAGGTGTCCGACGCCGCGGTGCTCGGCCAGGTGGGCCGCGGCCTGGAGCTGGCGCAGGTCCGCCTCGCCCCGTCGCGCCTGACCTTCTGCATGAACTGGCTCGGCCTCGCGGTGCGGGCGCAGCAGTTGACCATCGACCACATCACCGGCCGGCACTCCTTCGGTGTTCCGATCGCCGAACACGGTCTGGCGCAGGGCCTCATCGCCGACAGCGAGATCGATATCGCCGCCGCCCGCAGCCTGGTCCGCGCGACCGCCGAGACCATCGATATCCACGGACCGACCTCCCCGCAGGCCCGCCACGAGACCTCGATCGCGAAAACCTTCGTCTCCGAGGCGGTCTGGCGGGTGCTCGATCGCGCGGTGCAGCTGCACGGCGCACTGGGCGTCACCGAAGACCACCTGGTCGCCCGATTCCTGGTCGAGGCCAGGGCATTCCGCATCTACGAGGGTCCGTCCGAGGTACTGCGCTGGTCGATCGCCCGGCGCGTACTGCGCGGACCGCGCTGAAAGGAACGATCATCATGACCACCAGAACCCTCCCCGGATTCGGCGCCGCCTACCCGGACCTCGATCCCGCCGCCATCGATTACGAATACCTGCGGGCGGTGTCGCAGGCCCTGGTCCCCTTCGGCCGCCACGTCGGCACCGTCATCAGCGAAATCAGCCCCGACCGCTCGGTCGTGGAGATCCCGCCGGGCGATACCGTCGGCAATCACATGGGCACCGTGCACGCCGGTGCGCTGTTCACCGCCGCCGATATCGCCGGTGCGGCAGCGTTTGTCGGCGCGGCGGCCGCTCGCCTGCACACCGTGGAGGCGCTGGTGCTGCGCGGCGGCACCGCCTCGTACCGCAAACCGGCGCAGGGCCGCATTCGTGCCGTCGCCACCGTCGATCTGCGCGAACTCGCCGACATTCTCGCCGCGACCACCTCCTCGCGCTTCGAATTGTCCGGCAAGGCAGTACTTCTCGACGACAACGAGGTGGCGGTCGCCAAATTCACCTTCGACTACGTCTGCATGGTGACCATCGCCGGAACGGAACTGTCGTGACCACCGCGACGCCCAAACCGCCGTCGGAGTTCAGCACTCTGGAATCCACGCGGGTCTCCCCCGCCGACGGTATCGAGTTCACCCTCCGCTGGCTGCCCGCCGAGCGCGCCGACGCACCGGTCGTGCTGATCCTGCCCGCCATGGCGATGAAGGCGCGCAATTACCTGGCGCTCGCCAAAGGACTTCAGGCGCAGGGCCTTTCGGTGGCAACTGTCGATCTGCGCGCACACGGTGAGGCCCGGCCCGCACTGGGCGATCACACCGACTTCGGCTACCGCGAGATGATCGAGATCGATCTGCCCGCCATTGTCGCCGCGGTCGAAGAGCGCTTCCCGGGAGCGCCGGTCCACCTGTTCGGCCACAGTCTGGGCGGTCAGCTCGCCCTGCTGTTCGCCGCCGCCGAACCCGGCCGCGTCGCCGGCGTGACCGTCATCGGCACCGGCACGGTGTTCTGGTGGGCATTCGGCCCGCGCCGCTGGTTCGAGGCGCTGAGCCAGATCCAGTGGATCGGCATCAAATCGCGGATCTCGGGCCACTGGCCCGGCGGTGTGCTGATTCCGGCCCCGATGCCCGGCGGCGTCATGATCGACTGGTCGATCCACTCGCTGACCAGCTACTACCGCCCGCGCGGCACCAGCCGCAAATACAACACCCTGCTCGCCGCCCTGAAGCTGCCGGTGCTGGTCATCTCGCTGGATCAGGACGTGCTCGGCCCGAAATCCAATGTGGACTTCCTGGTGTCGCGCATGCCCGCCGCCCAGGTGACCCAGTGGCATATCGACGAGAACTCGCCGATCCAGCATCGCGATCACTTCCTGTGGGTGAAGGACGCACCGGCCGTCGCGGCGGGTGTGGCGGGATGGATCACGACCGGCGCACAGCCGGTCTGAAGGAGAAACGTGGCACGCCTGCAGATCGACACGGTGTCGAAACAATTCGGCGCCGACTACGCGGTGCGCGAGGTGAGCCTCGACATCGCCGATGGGGAATTCCTGGTGCTGCTCGGCCCCAGCGGCTGCGGCAAATCCACGCTGCTGCGCATGATCGCGGGGCTGGAGCAGCCGTCGTCCGGCCGAATCCTGCTGGACGGCAATGACATTACGCAGGAGGCCCCGCAGCGCCGGGATCTGGCGATGGTGTTCCAGAGCTATGCGCTGTACCCGCACCTGACGGTGGCGAAGAACATCGGCTTCCCGCTGCGCGCCCGCCGCCGTCCCCGCGCGACCATTGCCGCGCGGGTCGCGGAGGTCGCGGCCACGCTGGAGCTCTCGCAACTGCTCGACCGCCGTCCCGCCGCGCTCTCCGGCGGCCAGCGGCAGCGAGTTGCCCTGGCGCGCGCCATGGTTCGCGATCCGGGCGCCTTCCTGATGGACGAGCCGCTGTCCAACCTGGATGCGAAGCTGCGCAGTGCGACCCGCGCCGAGCTCATCGCCCTGCACCGCCGCCTGGGCGCCACCTTCCTGTACGTGACCCACGATCAGGTCGAGGCCATGACCATGGCCACCCGAATCGCACTGCTCAATGGGGGGCGGATCGAACAGGTCGGCACCCCCGAGGAGCTGTACGACCGGCCGCGGACAACCTTCGTGGCCGGATTCCTCGGCTCCCCGCCGATGAATCTCTTTCCGGCACAGGTGATCCGGCGTGAAGGCGAACTGTGGGTGCGGGCCGACGGGGTGGAAGCGGCTCTCGACATCACCGCCTCCGAGAACGACGAAGAGACGTCGGTCATCGCCGGAATCCGCCCCGAACGCCTGCGCATCGACGATGCCGCCACTGCCGTACGCGGGCAGGTGACCATGGTGGAGAACCTCGGCAGCGAGGAGCTCGTCCATGTCACGGCGGGCTCGGTCGAATTGTGCGTCCGCGCCGCCCGGCCCGCCGGGGTGCGCGCGGGCGAGGACATCGGTCTCAGTGTGCACCCCAGCGATATTCACCTTTTCGAAGCCGACTCCGGGCTCCGACTCTCGTGGCAGCAGCCCGAGCAGCTCGAGATACCCGTTCCCGAAGCGACGGCCGTGTCCGTCGCCTGACTTCCGTACGACCCATTCGATGAGGAGAAATACCGTGAAACGCACCCTGCCCCTTGCGGGCTTGGTGTTCGCCGCCACGCTCGCGCTCACCAGCTGCGGGCTCGGCGGCACCACCTCCACCGACTCCACCGCCACCGGACAGGTCCCCGAGCTCAAGCCGGACCAGCAGGTGTCGATCGTGTTCGAGTCCTACAACTACGGCCTGGCCGGCGCGTGGACCGACACCTTCAACTCGCTGATCTCCGATTTCGGCAAGAGATTCCCGAATATCAAGGTCACCGCGCAGAAGCCGCAGGGCAACAGCCCGAACCCGGCCACCGACACCATCTCCAGCATTCAGAACCAGATGGTCGCCGGCACGCCGCCGGATGTGGCCCAATTGGGTTTCAGCGACCTGGATTTCACCATCCACCAGCTGCAGGCGAAATCCCTCGACACGCTATTCGGCAAGCAGGCGGTCCAGGCGAATTTCGACGGCGCCACCTTCCCGTTCGCCCCGAAGGCCCGCACCCTCGACGATTGGGACGGGCAGACCTACGGTGTGCCGTTCGTCTTCTCCACCCCGGTGCTGTATTACAACGCCAGCCTCTTCAGCCAGGCCGGGCTCGATCCGAACAAGCCGCCGGCCACCTGGCAGGAGGTCGCGGACGCGTCCAAGGCGATCAATACCAAGACCGGTAAGGACGGCGTCTACATCGACTGCCTGACCAAGGCCGCCAAGGACTGGTGCTTCCAGTCCATGGTGCGTTCCAATGGCGGGCGGGTCATCTCCGAGGATCGCCATTCGCTGACCTATGCCGACGATCCGTCCGTACAGGTCACCAAGATGGCCCAGGATCTGGTCAATGCCGGCGAAATGCCGAAGCTGGCGCAGAAGCAGGGCTACGAGGCGTTCGCTCGCGGCGATATCGGCATGATCCTGGAGACCAGCTCCATTCAGGGCACCTTCACGGCGGGCGCCAAGGACAAGTGGGATCTGCGCGCCGCGGCCATGCCGAGCTTCGGACCCAAGCCGACCGTGCCCACCAATTCCGGTGCGGGCCTGCACATCCTGTCCAAGGACCCGGCCAAGCAGCGGGCGGCCTGGGAGCTGATCAAGTTCCTCACCAGTGAGGATTCCTACACCAGGATCACCACCAATATCGGCTACCTGCCGCTGCGCAGCGATATGCTCACCGCGCCGGGCGTGCTGCACGACTGGGCCGCGAAGAATCCGCTGGTCACCCCGAATGTCGCGCAGCTGGCGAATATGGAGCCGTGGGTTTCCATGCCGGGCAATAACTATCTGCAGGTCCGCGACGGCATGATGGACGCGGTCGAGTCGATCGTCTTCCAGGGCAAGGATCCGCAGTCCACACTCACCGCCGCTCGTAACGAGGGCGCCAAACTGCTGCCGGCATCATGAACGAATTGACGCTGATCCAGCTGACCGACACCCATATTCGCGCCAGCGGTGAGCAGGTGCTCGATACGGTGGACACCTACGCCGCACTCGATCGCGCACTGCAGCAACTGCTTTCGAGCGGACGGCACATCGACGCGCTGCTGCTGACCGGTGACCTCACCGACAACGGCTCGATCGAGGGCTACCGCCGCCTGCGCGAAGCCGTCGAACCGGTGGCCGAGAAGCTCGGGGCCGAACTGGTCTACGTCATGGGAAATCATGACGAGCGCACCGCGTTCGGCGTCGAACTGCTCGGCCGCGAGCCGGGTTCGGTCGATCCGGCAGCCCCGCACGATCGGGTCACCGAGGTATCCGGACTGCGAATCATCGCGCTGGACAGCACCATTCCGGGTCTGGCCGACGGCAGGCTGGAGCCCGAGCAGCTGGCTTGGCTCGCCGAGGAACTGCGCACCCCCGCACCGCGGGGCACGCTGCTGGTGCTGCACCATCCGCCGCTGCCGTCCGCCATCGCGGCCGCGCAGGTGCTGAAGCTGCAGCATGCCGAACAACTGGCGGCAGTGGTCGCGGGCACCGATGTGCGCATGATCCTGTGCGGGCACAACCATATGACCGCCGCCTCCGCACTGGCCGGAATTCCGGTGTGGGTCGGTCCGGCCCTGGCCTACCGCCTCGACGCCATGTCGCCGGTGGGACGCCAGCGCAGTATCACCGGATCCGGTTACAGCCGAATCGATGTGCTGCCCTCGGCGGTGATCGCCACCGCCGTGGAGACCACCCCCGCGACCGAGATCTACAACAATGACGAGGCCGCCGTGCTCGAACGACTGGCGACCGTGGTCGCACACTCCGGGTGATGCGGTGTTCGTCGTAGACGCTCCGCAGGCCGCGCCGCTGGTGACCGTTACGGCACCGGCGGCGCGGCCGCGCCGCATCCTGGCTCGCCGGGTGCTGCGCATTGTCTCGCCGTATCTCTATCTGGCGCCGGCGCTGTTCCTGGTCGTGGTGTGGACCTATCGGCCGCTGCTGCAGGCGTTCGAATTGTCCACCTACTCATGGAATCTGCTCCCGTCCTCGCCTATGAAGCCGGTGGGCGCCGCGAATTACACTCGGCTGCTGGAACTTCCGACCTTCTGGGCGTCTCTGCGGCGAACCGCGGAGATGATCGCGGGCCTGCTGCCGTTCACGGTGGCGCTGCCGCTGCTCGTGGCCCTGGCCAGTCAGCGGGTGCGGGGCCGCGCCCAGACGCTGTACCACGCCTTCATTTTCGCGCCCTTCCTCGTCGCTCCGGTCGCCGCGGCGGCGGTATGGCGCTGGCTCCTGCATCCGGGCAGCGGATTCGTCGATCAGCTGCTCGGCAGCAAGCGGAACTGGGTGTACGACGTCTCGACGGCACACGGGGTGATCATCGTGATCACCGGCTGGCAGCTGCTGGGCTTCGCGGTGCTGGTGGTGTGGGCCGGATTGGCCGGTATCAGCGGCGATTACAACGAGGCGGCCCAGGTGGACGGCGCCAGCCCCGGCCAGATCCTGCGCTGGATCACCCTGCCGATGCTCTCGCCCACCCTCATGTTCCTGGTGCTCACCACCGTATTGCTCAGTCCCACACTGACTTTCCCGCTCATCGATACGATGACCCAGGGCGGGCCCGCGCAGGCCACCACGAATATCTATTACCTGCTGTGGGATTACGCATTCCACAGCTTCGACGCCGGATTGAGCGCCGCCGCAGGCGTTCTGCTCTTCCTCGGCTTCGGCGTGGTGGCCGGGATACTCGTCTGGATCTCGGAAAAGGTTGCCTTCAACGATGACTGATACGTCGCCTGCCACGATCACCGACACCTCGATCGGTGCACGCGTGCGGACCGCGAGCAGTCATCTGCTGCTGGCGGTCACCGCGCTCCTGTGCGTCTTCCCCATCTACTGGCTCTTCGCCACGGCTCTGCGCCGGCCCGAGGACGTCAACTCGCAGTCACCGCTGCCGTGGCCGCTGTCGTTCAGCAGCTTCTCCACCGCGGCACACGAGGTCGACATCGCCGGCCTGATCGCGAATACCTTCTTCGTGGCGATACTCTCGGCCACCGGACAGCTGCTGGTCGCACTGCTGGCCGCGTACGCCTTCGCCATGTACACCTTCCCGCTGCAGAAGCTGCTGTATCTGGCGTTCGTCGGCATCTGGCTGGTGCCGTTCCAGGTGACCATGCTGCCGAACTTCATTCTGCTCACCCGGCTGGGACTGATCGACTCCCTGATCGGCATCGTCCTGCCCACGCTGTGCTCGGCGCTCGGGGTGCTGATGATGAAACAGCATATGGCAGCCTTTCCGAAGGAGTTGGTGGCCGCGGCGAAGATGGACGGGCGCTCCTCCTGGTCGATTCTCTGGACGGTCGTGGTGCCGAATCTGCGCTCCGCCCTGGCGGCCCTGGGCATTCTGCTGTTCATCAATGCCTGGAACGACTACTTCTGGCCCGCGGTGGTGCTGCGCAAGTCCAATGGGGTGCTGCAACTGGGCCTGCGCAGCTTCATGGGCACCGAGGGCACGCAGTGGGGGCCGATGATGGCCGTCGCGGGCCTGGCCTGCCTGCCGGTGCTCGCGCTCTATCTGCTGCTGCAGCGGCACATTGTCAATGCCTTCGTCCGCTCCGGACTGAAGTAGGCGCTACAGCCCGAAGACGCGGCGCGCGTTGCCCTCCAGATACAGTGCGCGCGTCCCGTCATCGAGGCCGAGCTCGTCCAGACCGGCCAGCGCGTGCTGCGGGAAGATCATCGGATAGTTGGTGCCGAACAACACCTTCCGGCGGCCGCTGCGGGTCTTCAGATACGAGACGAGCTCGGGCGGAAGGCGTTTCGTGGTGTAGGCCGAGGTGTCGATGACCACGTTCTCATGCTTGCGGGCGACCGCGATCATCTCCTCGGTCCACGGGTAGCCGATATGGCCGCAGACGATGGTCAGCTCCGGGAAATCCAGCGCCACGCGGTCGATATACGGAATCGGCCGCCCAGGCTCCGAGGAGCGCAGTGGGCCGGTGTGACCGACCTGGGTGCAGAACGGAATGCCCAGGTCCACACACGCGGCGTACAGCGGGTAGAAGCGGGCATCGGTGGGCGGCACCTCCCACAGCCACGGCAGCACCCGCAGGCCCACGAAACCCTGCTCGGCACACCGGCGCAGCTCACGCACGGACTCCATGGGCTTGCGCAGATCCACCGAGGCGATACCGGAGAACCGGTCGGGCGCCTCGGCCACCCATTTGGCGACCTCGTCATTGCTGATCAGCACGCCCTCCGGCGCCGACCAGGCCGAGATGAGCGCCCGGTCCACACCGGCGGCATCCATCACCGCCAGGGTCGCCGACAGCGGGATCTCACCCGCGGGGATGGCATCACCGGTCCACTTCCGCAGTGAGGCGAACATGTCCTGTGCGAGAAAGCGGGCGGTGGGATGTTGCGCCCAAGCGTCGATCGTCATGCGCCGGTGCTCCTTTCGACCTCGTGTCCATCATGGCCGTAGATCGATCAGTTTTGAAGACGCTGTTGCCGCAGCGGCTGATCGAACTCAAAGCGACCCGGATGTGGCCCACCAACGTGGTCCTGCGGGTTACTCGGGAGGGGGTGCTCGCATCGTGTGAGGTGGTGAGGATAATGATCTTGGTTTGTTTGCCGTCTGCTGCGTTGTGCGTGTGATTCCATCCCGAGACAGGGCGGAGGCCACTGACGATGACCGTTTCAGCGAGCATGCAGTACCGGGTGAATCTCTTCGACGAGCTTGAGGATGCGGTGCGCGAGATAGCCGCCGGTCGTGCGGTGATCGTGGTCGATGACGAGCACCGGGAGAACGAGGGCGATCTCATCATGGCCGCCGAGATGGCCACGCCCGAGGCACTGGGATTCTTCATCCGCTACACCGGTGGCGTGGTGTGTGCGCCCATGCCGGCCGAGCGGGCGGATCTGCTCGGGCTGCCATTGATGACCTCGGCGAACGAGGACGAGAAGCAGACCGCGTTCACGGTGACCGTCGATGCGGTGGCGGGCGTGGTGTCCGGGATCAGCGCTGCCGATCGGGCCGCGACCCTGCGGACGCTGGCGGGCGCGGGCACCACTGCGGGTGATCTGCAGCGGCCGGGGCATGTGTTTCCGCTGCGCGCGCACCCGGGAGGTTTGGCCGAGCGGCAGGGTCACACCGAAGCCGGCGTGGAGTTGATGCGGCTGGCCGGATTGTCGCCGGTCGCGGTGATCAGCGAGGTGTGCCACGACAACGGGTCGGTCATGCGGCTGCACGATCTTCGGGTATTCGCCGATACCCATGGGCTGAAACTGATTTCGATCGATCAGCTCATCGCCGCGGCCACTCGTCCCGTGTCGGCAACCGCTCGTCCTGTGTCCGCAGCAGCTCGTCCCGAGTCCGCAGCAACTCATCCCGAGTCCGCAGCAGCTCGTCCCGAGTCCGCAGCGGCTCATCCCGAGTCCGACGTGATCGTTCCGGCATGAGCGGGCGCGTCGATGCGGTCCTGTTCGATCTGGACGGGACGCTGGCCGCGACCATGGAGCCGTGGGACCGCTGCTGGTCGGATTACGCTGCCCGCCATGGCCACAACTGGTCCGATGGCGACCGCCGCCGGACACATGGCCACGGTGACTGGGACCGGTATCTCGCGCGAGTGTGCGGTGTCGAGCCGGCCGATCGAGTGGTCACCGACTGTGTGGATCTGATGGTCGGCCAGGTGCGGTCCGGGCGAATCGCCTTGCTGCCGGGTGCGGAGGCGCTGCTGGCCACGGCCGTGAGCAGTGCGATGGCCGGTGTGGTGTCGGCGTCGCCGCGCCGATTCGTGCATGCCACGCTCGACCATTTCGGGCTGGACCGGTTCCTGCGGGTCGTGGTGGCCCGCGAGGACCAACCAGCCACGAAACCACACCCCGACCCCTGGTTGCACGCTGCGGCCCTTCTGGGAGTCGATCCGCAATACTGTGTGGCAGTGGAGGATTCGGCTGCCGGCATTCGGTCCGCGCACGCGGCGGGTATGCGAGTGCTGGCCATTCCGAGCTGGAGCCCGGCGCTGCATCCGGTGGAGGTGGAGTTGGCCGATCACCTCGCCACCGATGCCGTCCATGCCGACCGCTGGCTGCGCGCCACGCTCACCGCCGCAGGCTCCACACCGATGCCCGCGGGCATGTGACCGATCCAGCCGTGACCGGGGAGTTTTGGACGACGCAGGGGAACTCAACTCGGCCCCCAGCTATAGATCCAGGAGCTTCCCCGCGTCGCGGCGATCACTCTAACGGTGAGATCCGAACAATGCCACTCAATAATTCGGTTCGCTGATCGAGGCGCGGGCAGCAGAGCCCAGCACGGCTATCAGGGCGGAACCGGCGACGAGATTGATACAGGCGGTGGCGATTTGGGACGTCTGGTCGGCGGTGAGGGTGAACGGGACGATCACCGCGACGGCGGTGACCAGGGCCACGATCCAATAGAAGAGGGTCATGGGATTGGGCATGAACAGCAGCAACAGTGTGAGCAGCGCCGTCGACAGCAGCGCCACCGCCGCACCGCCGAGCGCATACCCGGTCGTACTCGCATTGCCGTAGCTCCCATTGCCCTCGGGAGCCAGGAGCGCGAACCCGAACACCCCGCGCACCAGCAGCACTCCGACCACGATCACCAATGCCACGACAATGGCCGCCCCCACACCACCGGCCCACAATTTGCCGAAATCGATGCCACGGTCGGACCCCGGCTCCTCATGCCCGGAGTCGGCTCGCGGTGCGTACGGTTCACCCTGAACTGGCACGTTGTAGTCGCGCATGCGCCAGACCGTACCGGCACGACCGCCCTCCCCACGCGAATACGCCGTCCACACAACACGACACGGCACCGACGCGCCGTATGACCACCGCGCAACCACGCAAAACGTACACCCAGCCTGCGAGCCGCTGCCGAGTCACAACCCGCGGCAAACCTCCAGCGGCCCGATCGAGCCCGTGACCAATGAGGCCTCGCCAGCGCTCATTCCCACGCGAAGCGGGGCTGGTCCATGTGGTCGACGCGAGTGGTGCGGTGATGCAGGGCCACTTCACGGAATTGATAGAGGATCGCAGCGGTCGGGGCATGGAGATGGCCGCCCAGCAGGGGCAGCTGGATGGCGAGCCGGTCGGAACCCCGGACGGGCACAAAGCGCGGTTCGACATCGAGATCCGAGAGCGGAATCCAGTGCACCACAGCCACTTCAGCGGGATTCGGGGTCGGGGTCGGCGAATCGCCGATCCAGGCCACCACCGGCGTCATCACATACCCGGAGCGAGTCGGGTAGTCATCGAGCAGCCCGAGCACCGTAGAGCGTTCCACTGCAATCCCCAACTCCTCATGCAACTCCCGCAACGCCGCCTCTTCCGCATCCTCCCCCGGATCCACCCGTCCGCCCGGCAATGCCAATTGCCCCGCATGAGCCCGCAGCCCCGAAGACCGCTCCGTCAGCCAAATCCCCTGTTCCCCACCACGCTCGGCAATCGCAATCAACACCGCAGCAGCCTTACGACCGACAGGATCAACCCCCCGCCGCGAAAACCCACCCACCGCCTCCGCAATCCCCCGCCGCAACTCATCCCCCGGCACCTCACCCCAGCGGTATCCGCCACCGTCCCCATCGACCGCCATCAGCCGAACCTAATTCGCCCTCCACCCACCGTCAAACCCCCACCCCGGCAGACTCGGTGCCGCGCAGGACAAAGATCAACTCATCAGTGCGTTCCACAGTTCAGTGTGCTCAGCAGGTCGAGATGATTTCTGTGTGTTGCGTTTCGGCCACGGCTTAGGGTTGACCCAAGACAGCAGCACGTGTGTGCGGGTCCTGACGTTTCGTTAGAATTGCTCATGACGCCGAGGGACCTGTTCTTCCGATTGGACGCCGATCACCGACGGCAGGTTCACCTTTCGCTGTGCGAGGATGCCCTGCCGACCTGGATCGGTTACATCCGGAACAAAGCCACCCCACTTCGCTACCGCGACTCGCTTGTCGGGATGCGGCACCACGTGGATCTCGAGCTTCCGGCCGACGCCCTTCGGTCCGCACGCGCCGGAGTGGATCTCGCGGATGTCGGCACCCGATACCTAGAGCCCATCACCGCACTGCAAGACAACGATCTGACCTTCCCCGACCCCGTCGAGTTCGCCTACTACGCGATCTACAACTGCTTCCGCAAGTACGTCCGCGGCGGCGACATACCGGATTGGCTGATCGTCAACCAGGCCTTATCAGTTCACGACGTCAGCGAGGTCGCGTCACGCCTGACCCGCACGATCAACGACGCCGATCCGGCTACGAGCGGCAACGCCGAGATCCCAGCCGAGAAGGAGGGAACGGATCATCCCGCGGATTCGTCGCTCTGATCGCCCAACTGGGCTCGGGAGTGAGATGACCGAGTTCGCGGTACCTGGGTCATGATCGTGAGTAGCTTCTGTGTATGGACAATGAGGGACCCAGTCGGACGGCGCTCGTGACTGCTTATGCGCGGGCTTATCACCAGATTGCGGACCGGCCGCGGATTCTCACTGATCCGCTGGCGGCGCGTCTGCTGGGTGCCACGGTTGAGGAGTTGACCGAATTGGGACGGGCCGTACAGGAGCGTCCTGGTAGCGGGATCGATCTGGGAATACTGCGGATGGGGGTCAGTGATCGGCCGCGCCGTTTGTTCTTTGCCGCTCGTGCGCGTTTCGCCGAGGATCGTGTGGCCGAAGCCGTCGCCGCCGGCGTGCGACAGGTCGTGATTCTCGGTGCGGGCCTGGATACCTTCGCCTTCCGCAACCCGCATCCCTCACTGCGGGTATTCGAGGTCGACCATCCCGCTACCCAAGCGTGGAAACGCCAGCGGCTCGCCGCATCCAGTATGGATCTGCCTGAGCGGTTGACGTTCGTGCCGGTCGACTTCGAAACCGACACGCTGGCAGCACGATTGGAGGCCGCCGGATTCAGCCGGACGGATCCGGCCGTATTCGTGTGGCTCGGTGTCGTCTTCTATCTGACCCCCGACGCCGCCCGCACCACCCTCGAATACATTGCCGGTCAATCCGAAGCGGTCGAGGTGATCTTCGACTATCTGCAGCCGGGTGACACCGATGAGGAGCGGGCGCAGCTGAAGGCGCGCGCACATCGAGGAGCAGCCGTCGGCGAACCCTGGTTCAGCTACTTCACTCCCGATGACATCGCCGCACAGTTGCGCTCGCTCGGCTTCACCGAGGTCGAAGACCACTCCGCGACGGACCTCATCACCGGATACCTCGAGGGATCCGCGGAATTCGACGGCGAACCGCCCCGGTCATTGCGCCCGGTCCGCATCCTGCGAGCAAGCCGCTGAGGACTTCGACGACGGCAGCCGTACGGCCCGAGATCGCCTCGGGCCGTTGATGTTCGGATGTCGAGTGTGCCGCTACTTGATCGAATTGGCCAGCTGATCGGCGTACGGGGCGGTGAATTTCCCGACGATGGGAAGCGGCGCGCGGACACCGCCGGTGTTGTTCGCCTGGACCATGGCCATGATCCAGACGACGACTGCGAGGACCCCGACTGCGAGGCCGATAAGGCTGAAGATGATCCCCAGGGCTCCGAGGAGCGAGCCGACGATGCTCAGCACGATATTGATCACCGAGACCGCCCCGAAGAAGACGATCGATTGCGAGGCATGGAATTTCACATCGGGATCGTTCTTTCCGATGAATAGGAAGATGATTCCGGTGAGCCAGCCCAGCGCGTAGGACAGGATGGCGCTGGTCTTCTTGTCCAAGCCGGTGGACTGCGGTTGGTTCATGGGGTGCTGAGAAGATGTCATGAGTCGAGTAGATGACGCGCGCTCCTCCTACCGATCCCAACTTTCCGTGCCGGAGCGGCGTCGGCGCGCGGCGCGCAGGTCGGGATCAAGTCGCTCACGCATGTCCTCGTCGGCGCCCGCCCCGGCGAGAAACGCGGTGTTCAAATCCGCCAGGGGCCGCCCACTGTTCCGATCGACCATGACCGGGAGGATCTCCTCATCGGTGTCCTGGTCGATCATGACTACACTCGGCGCACCGGTATCGACATGCTTTCTGCCCCAGGCATACAGGGCCACGATGACCGGTCCAAGATCGCGGCCCTTCGCAGTCGCGACATATTCGTACCTCGGCGGCGCAGCCGAGTACTGCCTGCGTTCGAGCAGGCCCGCCTCGACCAGGGTGCGCAATCGCCGGGTCAGCATTGTCGGAGCGATGCCGAGGTTGCGTTCGAACTCGTCGAATCGGGAGTACCCGTCCAGGGCGTCTCTCATGATCAACAGCGACCACCATTCACCGACGAGCTCCAGCGTTCCGGCCACCGGGCAGCCCATCGGTTCGAAACTCGTCCGCCGCATCACCGCTCCTTCCACATTGGGTTACTTGCATTATAGTAGTCACATGACTTCGATACACGATTCCGAGTCGACCGTTCTGGTGATCGGAGCAGGTGGGCGCCACGGCCGCACAGGTTCCCGGGTGGTGGAGCAACTCCGTGAACGAGGCCGCGGGGTCCGGGTGCTGCTTCGCGCCGATGACGGTCGCGCGCAGCGGCTTCGACAGGACGGCGTCGGCGTCGTCATCGGAGATCTGCAGGATCGGCGGACCCTCGACGCCGCCGTCGACGGTGTGGATGCGGTGTACTTCGCCTATCCGGTCGGCCCCGGGGTGGTCTCCGCCGCGGCCAATCTGGCATCGGCACTGCGCCGATCGGACCGGACGCCGCATCTGGTGGTCATGTCCATGGCGGCGTCGGCTGCGGAGAGCCCCAGCGGCCTCGGCCGGGCGCAGTGGGCGGCCGAGGAGGTGTTCACCTGGGCAGGACTGGAGCCGACGGTATTGCGGGTCGCGGCATTGTTCTACGAGAACATCCTGCTCCTGCACGCCGCGGAGATTCGCCGTACCGGCCGGATTGCCAACAGCTTCGGGAACGGCACAGTGCCCTGGATCAGCGGCCGCGACGCCGCCGACCTGGCCGCTGCCGCA
The DNA here is from genome assembly GCF_035958815.1 of Nocardia sp. NBC_01327. Taxonomy (NCBI): domain Bacteria; kingdom Bacillati; phylum Actinomycetota; class Actinomycetes; order Mycobacteriales; family Nocardiaceae; genus Nocardia; species Nocardia sp. NBC_01327. The sequence goes on from NZ_CP108383.1 coordinate 6,005,040, forward strand.
CTGACCGATACGGACCGGTTTCCGAAGGGCTCAACCCTGTATCCGCAGGCGCCAGTTGCGCTGAGCCACAACGCGATCGCCGAGATGATCGCCACAGAGACCGGCCGGCCGATCCGGTATGAACACATTTCCCGAGAGCAGTGGCAGAGCGAGTTGGAAGACCTCGCCCGAGCGGACGCATCGGCCACGATCAACATCCCTATGGCCCAGCACATCTCGGCGATCGGCGAGACCATCGCCCAACTCGGCCCCTCGGCCAGGTCTGCTCCGAACCCGGCTGCCCTGACCCAGGCCATCGGGCACGAGCCTTTGTCGTTCCCGGAATTCATCGAGTCCCACCGGGATCAGTTCACCACCGTGAGCTGACGCCGAAGCCGCAAGACAAGCGATCGCACGCTGATCGGTAAAGAGTACTGCCGCTAGTCGTCCGGGGAAGCGCGGCGGTTGCGTTTGGTTACGCCACGACGCTTCTTCGCGGCAATGCGCCGCTCCTTGGCTCCACGCGACGGCTTCGTCGCACGGCGAACCGGTGGTGGTGCGGCAGCCGCGTCACGTAATAGCGAGGCCAGGCGTTCCCGGGCAGCAGCCCGGTTCTGCAACTGCGCGCGTTGCTCGGACGCGGCGATCGTCACCACCCCATCGACCAGCCGCGTGGCCAGGCGATCGAGCATCCGGACGCGCAGCGACTCCGGCACGGAAGGCGAGTTGGCCAGATCGAACGACAGCTCGACCCGACTGTCCGTGGTGTTGACATGCTGCCCGCCCGGACCGGACGAACGCGAAAACCGCTCGCGCAACTCCGAACCAGGTATCACCAGCGTCCGAGTCACCATCAGATCCTCGGCCATAATCACCCCCTCTGCGCCCAGTGCTTCGCCCGATAGCCAGCTGCCTCGGACTCGGCCGAGACCTCGGCCGATTCTGCGGATCATTACACCCCACAACCAGCAACGCCAGCGTGACCACGATCGGCACGTTCAGCGTCTGCCGATCGCGGCGACCCCGCGCAGCAGACAGCAGTGCAGGACATTCCGCTGGAACCCAGCCTCGTCGCGGCCCTATATTGGGCCACAACGGCTTCGGCCCGGCGGGGTGTGCGGCTCGGTCAGCGAAAGAGTGCGTATGTCGAAAGAGTGCGTATGTCAGAGAGATTCACCGATCGCGCCCGTCGCATCGTCGATTTCGCCGAGGCGGACGCCAGGGCGCGCGGACACGACCATGTCGGTTGCGAGCATCTGCTGTTGGGCCTGATCGAAGACAGCGAGGGCGTCGGGGCGAAAACCCTGGAAGGGCTGGATATTTCGCTCGAGGATTTGCAGAGGCAAGTCGATGCGGTCATCGGGCGGGGTGAGCCGGGGCCGCCGTTCGGCGAGATACCGCACACCGCGGGGGCGACCAAGGTGCTGGAGTTGGCGCTCGAGGAAGGGCAGCGAATCGGGCTGATGTTCGTGGGCAGCGAGACGATCCTGCTGGGTCTGGTCCGCGAGGGTGACAGCCGTGCGGCGCACCTGCTGCTGCGGCTCGGTGCGGATCTGGGCCGGGTGCGTGAGGGGATTCTGCGGCTGCTCATGACCTACGCCGGGCCGGGGCCGAGATCGAATGGAACGGCGTGGTCGGAGAAATCGCCGCTGGAACGCTTCGGCCGCAATCTGATGGAGGGCACGGGCCGGCTGGAGCCGGTGATCGGCCGCACCGAGCAGATCCGTGAGGTGATGCGCGTCCTGCTGCGACATGCGACACCGTATCCGATCCTGATCGGTGAGCCCGGCGTCGGCAAGACCTCGGTGGTCGAGGGGCTGGCGCGGGCAATCGCCTCCGGGCCTGTCCCGAAATGCTTGGCGGGCAAGCACATTTACACTCTCGAGCTGGATTCCCTCGTTGCCGGAAGCCGCGATCGCGATGAGGTGGAAGCGCGGCTGGAGCCGGTCTTCGAGGAAATCATCAGGCGCGGCAACATCATTGTGTTCCTCGACGATGTGCACACGCTCATCGGGGCGAGAGACACCTATCCGAGCCCCGCGGCGAGGCCTCTGGCCGAGGCCGTGCGGTCCAGGATTTCCCAGCGTGAGCTGCAATTCATCGGCGCGACCACCCCGGACGCCTACGACGGGCTCATCGCGGTCACTCCCGCCCTGCGCCATCGAGTTCAGCCGATCCATATCCCCGAACCGAGTATCGATCAGGCCATCGACATGCTGCGCGGGCTGCGCCCCCTGTACCAGTCACATCATGACGTGATCATCACCGATGCGGCGTTGACCGCCGCCGTAGCCCAGTCTCACCACTTTGTCGGTGCGCGAAGGCTTCCGGAGAAGGCGATCAACCTGATCGACGAAGCCGCCGCCCGCGCACGCCTCACCGATCCGCCGGACCTACACGGATTCGACACTGAAATCGCCGCCGCGCGCAGAGATCAGCACGCTGCCGCCGAGGCCGGGGACTGGACGAAGGCCGCCCGGTTCCGCGACACCCAACAGCGGTTGATCGCCGAGCGCGCCGCACGCGAGAAGGATTGGCAGAACAGCACTTCGGGAACGACGATCGATCGGGAACACGTGCTCGAGGTGCTCGAAGACTGGACAGGAATCACCCTGTCCACGCTCCCCGACCCCTGACATGCCGTCGGGACAGTGCGTCGTCTGCGCGCGGCGTGGGTGGCCGGAATCGTTCCAGCACTGACGATTCCGGCAGGCCGCTCAGTTGGCCGGGGGGAACTGGCCGCTGGCCTGCACCTTGCCGCCCGAGAGGGTGAAGGTGACCACGCTGGGGCCGCCGGTGGGGCAGCACAGGGCGTCGTCGGACTTTGCCCAGCGGTACCGGACCGAGACCACGTTCGCGGATTTGCCGAGCACCTCGGTGTAGCCGTACGGGCTGGAGGTGGCGGTGCCCAGGTAGGTGCCGTTGGTGAAGAACAACACGTGGGTGTAGGGGTGAATATTGCCTGATTCCACGGTCATCCACGACAGCACGCCGTCACAGCCCGCTGAGATCGGGTCGTTGCTCGCGAACGGGTTGGTCCACGCCCCGGTCGACGGCACCGCGAGCCCCTTGATCGCGGTGTCCGCCAGCCTGGAATTGAGGTCGAAGCACAGTCCGTGCCCGCTGCCGTTCGGCGCCGAGGTCACCGGCGCCACCGTGGGCGGGGCTGTCTCCGTCTGACCGGCCTTGTCCGGCACGGTCTCCGGCGGATTGTCGTCGCCTGCGGGCGACTGCACGGTTTGCCCGCCCGGTGCCGAGGAAGGTCCCGGCGCGGGCTGTGTTCCCTGCGTCGGGTGTGCCGCACCGCTGGTCGTCGACTGCACCGAGGTCGTTCCCGACTGGGTGGACGTCGTGCTTCCGCACCCGCTCACGGATACCATCACACCGGCGGTTAGCGCTGCGAACAGCACCGTTGTCGCTTTCATGTATTCCCCTCGGTTCGATCGGAGCTCTACCCGGATGGCCGATGACTCTTCGGCATCTACCCGCCCCCATTCCGAATGGAAGGACAATTGGACATCGACGCCCGCGAAACCGGTGTTACTGGGGCATTGCCGGTTCGTATGCCCCAAAAGTTATGGGCACGAATGCAATTCAAGCACCGGCCAGTAGGGCGCGGGTGGCGTCGAGGCAGGGGCGGAGGCGGTCGGCGGGAGAGACGCCTGCCAGGGCCAATGCCCGTCTCGGTATCTCGAGCCCGATCACGATGTCGGGGGGAAGGGCGGCGAGGATGTCGTGGAGGGGAAGTTCGCCTTCGCCGGGGACCATGCGTTCGTACATGGCTTCCTCGGCGTAGTGGACGGTGCGGGGTTGCAGGGTGGTGTCACTGATTTGGGCGTAGGCGATGTGGTGGGGATCCAGCGCGGCGAGGTCGGCAGCGGTGGACCCCGAACGCACGAGGTGCATGGTGTCGATCAGCAATCGGAAATCGGGGCTCGCGACGTGGTTCAGCGCTGCCAGGGCGGTGGGCAGGTCGCCGACGGTCAGGCCGGGCACCGGTTCGATCACCGTTTCGATGTGCCGCTGCGACGCCGATTCGGCCAGTGTCGCGAATTGATCGAAGGAGCGCAGGCGGTCCGGATCGAGGCTCACCACATTGATCCGAGGTACTCCGAGTTCCGCGAGAATGTCGAGATCGCCGCGAAAGGAACGCATATCGGCGCCCGGTAGCACCAGGAATCCGTCACCGAGCGAGAGGGAGACGCCGCGATAATCCATCGCCGCCAGCAGGTCTTTTCGCAGTGCGGCATCGTCCCGCAGCGAGAACGGTGGATAGCCGAGCGGTATCGACGCCAGATCATGCAGAAAGACGGTGATGCGGCGACATCCCAGATCTGCGGCGAGATCAACGAATTCCAGAGGTGGCAAACCGAACACGCTGAGAGCCTCGATACTGAGCCGATCCATCGCCCGAGTGAACCACACCGGCACGTTGTTACGCGGTCACTACCAGCACGCCGATGTCTGTGGCGAGGAGACAAGCCGATACGAACGCAGATCCCTACGCTGAGCCGGCACCCACACAGCCGAAACGATGCAGGACTATTTGAATCAGCGTGAAAAGCATCGACACCGCGGCATTGCGCGCGACCTGGCGTGACGTACTCGCAGCAACCTGCACCGATTCGGAGGAGTTCGTCATTCTGCAGTGGGGCCGCCCCGAGGCCGTACTGCTGTCCGAATCGAAATGGCTGCTCGGCTGTACGAGAGTCCCTGTGCCCGAGACGAATCAGCGATTGCGCGCGGCCTCGGACGCACGCAGCAGCCTGCGCGCCGTCCGCATGGCCGCCCATCGCGGCGGGCAGCACACCCTGATCCGGAAGTTGTACGGAACGCTCTTCAAGGATGGTTCCGCCGCACAACTCGTCGCGGTGATCGCCCCGTACGACTGGGTGCGGATATCACTTCCCGAACTCGAGGACTCGGTCGCCTGATCCGGGAACGGCTCGCACCGGAAAACGGTGGGCTGAGGACCGACCATCACGGCCCTCAGCCCACCGCCCTTCCGTTATACCGACGCGGTGGCGGCTTCGGTGAGCGAGCCGATCAGAGCGGTGTCGTGGGTGACGGCCCGGAAGCGCGGGTGATCGAGCACATCGTGCAGGAACTCCGCGGTGGTTGCCACGCCCGCGCCGCGAATACTGGTCTCCGCGAGGGCGCGGCGCATGCGGGCGATCGCGGCGGGGCGGTCCGGGGCCCAGACCACGATCTTGGCCAGCAGCGAATCGTAGTGCGGCGGAATGGCATAACCGGTGTGGATGTGGGTGTCGACGCGCACGAACTGCCCGCCGGGCAGCACACATTCGGTGAGTGTTCCCGGCGCCGGGGCGAATTCGCGTTCCGGATCCTCGGCATTGATCCGGCATTCGATGGACACGCCCTGCGGTCGTGCGTTCAGCTCACTCGACAGCGGCAGACCCGAGGCGATCCGCAATTGCTCGGCCACCAGATCGATGCCGGTGACCATCTCGGTGACCGGATGCTCCACCTGCAGACGGCAATTCACCTCCATGAAGTAGAACCGCCCGTCGGCATCGAGCAGGAATTCCACCGTGCCCGCACCCACGTACCCGGCCGCGGCCGCCCCGCGCACCGCGGCCGCGCCGATCTGCTCGACGAGCTCCGGGGACAGTCCGGGCGCGGGCGCCTCCTCCACCAGCTTCTGGTGCCGTCGCTGCAGTGAGCAGTCCCGCAGGCCCAGATGCACCACATTGCCATGGGTATCGGCCAGAATCTGCACCTCGACGTGCCGGGCCGGCTCCAGATACCGTTCGACGTACAGTCGCCCGTCACCGAAGATCGCGGTGGCGTTGGCGCGCGTCTGCTGCCACGCCGCGGCGAAATCGCCGGGCTCGCGCACCACCCGCATACCGCGCCCGCCGCCGCCCGCGACGGCCTTCATGATCACCGGATAGCCGATGTCGGCGGCCAGCTCTCGCGCCTCGTCCACGCTCTCGATGGGATCGCGACTGCCGGGCAGCAGCGGCAGACCCGCATCCGACATCAGGGCCCGCGCGGTCGACTTATCACCGAGCCGGGCCATGACCTCGGCCGGAGCGCCGACAAAAATGAAGCCCTCGGCCTCGCACACCTCCGCGAAATCCGGGTTCTCCGAAAGGAATCCGTATCCGGGATGGATCGCATCCGCGCCGGTGGCCCGGGCCGCCTCGATAATCGCCGGAATGTAGAGGTAGCTCCGCTTGGCCGGACCCGGGCCGATCTGCACCGACTCGTCGGCCATGCGCACCGCCAGGGAATCGCGATCCGCCGCCGAATGCACGGCGACAGTGGCGATTCCGAGCTCCGCGCAGGTGCGCAGCACCCGGACGGCGATCTCGCCGCGATTGGCCACCAGGACCTTGCGAATGGGCCGCGTCACCGCAGCGCCTCGAACTCGATGAGCGGCTGGCCGTGCTCGATGGCCGCGCCGTCCTCGACCAGGAACTCCGCCACCACACCCTCGCGGGAGGCGGTGATCGGAATCATCAGCTTCATGGCCTCGACAATCGCGACCTGCTGACCGGCGCGCACCGGATCGCCCTCGGTGATGAAGGGTGCGGCGCCCGGCTCGGGCGAGCGATAGAACACGCCGACGGTCTCCGCGGTCAATGCGAAAGTCGCCGTCTGCGACTTGATTTCACCGGTGGAGCCATTGCCGTGCGACGAGCCGTTCTCGGCGGCGGGAGCTGCGGCCCGGTGCGATTCCCCGGCCGGAGCCGGAACGAGGCCGTTGGCGCCGCCGTCCCAGCTCACGCGCAGCACAACGGGACCGTTGGCCACGGTCACCGAGGACGGAGCGGCGTCGGCCCGGACGGCGAGCGCATGCCGGGTCAGCACCGTGAGGCTGTGATCGGCCTCGGCGGCACTCACACCACGACCGCCGGTCACGGTGTCGGGAAAGGATTCGGTGGTGACGGAGTCGGTCATCAGTTCTCCTGGAGATCGTGTCGGGCCACGCCGAAGGCTCGGAATCTGGCGTGCCGGTGCGCAATGAGATCGGTGGCGGACCAGGCGCGCAGTTCGTGGACGGCCTGGCGCAGGGCCCGGCGCAGCAGTTCGGTGGCGGCTGCGGGATGCTGATCCGCGCCGCCCTCGGGCTCGGGGATCACCGCATCGGCAATGCCCAGCTCCAGCAGTGCCGCCGAATCCACACGCAGCGCACGCGCCGCCCGGGGCGCCTCGGCGCCGTCCTGCCAGAGGATGGACGCGCAGCCCTCGGCGCTGATGACCGAGTACACGGCGTTCTCGCACACCAGCACCCGATCGGCCACGGCGAGCGCCAGCGCTCCCCCGCTGCCGCCCTCACCGGTGATCACCGCGACCACCGGTACAGGTAGTCCGGCAAGCAGTTTCAGATTCTCGGCAATGGCCACCGCCTGGCCCTGCTCCTCGGCGGCAATGCCCGGATACGCACCGGCGGTGTCCACCAGCGTGACCACCGGCAGTCCGAGTTTGGCCGCGAGCCGCAGCACCCGGGCGGCCTTGCGATATCCGGCGGGGATCGGCATACCGTAGTTGCGGTGCAGCAGCTCGGCGGCCGTATGCCCCTTCTGGGTGCCGAGCACCACGACCGGTACGCCGTCGAGGCGAGCGAGTCCGGTCACCATGGCCGGGCAGTCCGCGCTCATGCGGTCACCGTGCAGCTCGACGAACTCCTCGAAGGCGCCGGCCACATGGTCGAGCGTGGTGGGCCGGCCCAGTCGCCGGGCCGCGCGGACCCGCTCCCAGGAATCGACCACCGGCAGCGCCGCCGGATCGGTGATGACCGCATCGGCATCGTTCGAGTACGGCCGGGCCGAGCGCACCGTCATGGCCACCAGCCGGATCAGCCTGTCGCGCAGGGCGGATCGGTGGCAGATCATATCCACAATGCCGTGCTCGAGCAGGAATTCGGCGGTCTGGAAGCCGGGCGGCAGCGTCTGCCCGATGGTCTGGCGAATGACCCGCGGACCCGCGAACCCCAGGCGCGCACCGGGTTCGGCGACGATCACATCGGTGGAGGTGGCGAACGAGGCCGCGACACCGCCGTAGGTGGGGTCGGAGATCACCGAGACGGTGAGCACGCCCGCCTCGTCCAGGCGCTGCAGCGCGCGACTGGTCTTGGCCATCTGCATGAGCGCGAGAATGCCCTCCTGCATGCGCGCCCCGCCGGAGGCGGTCACCAGAATGAGCGGACGGCGTTCCGCCAGTGCGGCTTCGGCGGCCGCGGTGATGGCTTCGCCGACGGCACTGCCCAGACTGCCCCCGAGGAAGCGGAAGTCCATGACCGCCAGCACCACCGGCGTCTCACCGAGAGTGCCGCGCACACAGCGCACCGCATCGGACATCCCGGTCCGGTCGCGCGCCTGTTCCAGGCGCTCCGGGTAGGCCCGGGAATCGGTGAACCCCAGGGGATCGGCGAGAGTCTCGGCATATTCCACCGGCTCCGCGGAGCCCGGATCCAGCAGCAGTTCGATGCGCTGATCAGCGGTCAGCATGCCGTGGTTGTCACACTCGGGGCAGACCCGGTCGGCGCGCTCATAGCGTTTGACGTAGATCATCGCCGCGCACCCCGGGCACAGCATCCAGGATGTGCCCGCCGCCGTTGCGGTTTCGAGAATCGTCATCATTCCTCCGTCGGACGGGGCGCGTACCGGGCGCATTCGGCCGGCAGCCGCACACCGGCGGCACGCAATTGCGCGACCCGGGTGAGGTAGGCCGCGCCCGTCATGAGCTGGTCCGCGATATCGGCCACGGACCGGTGTTCCGGCGCCGCGAGGTAGGTGCCCGCCACCCAGCTGTTGAAGCCGCCCATGGCCGGTCCGCACCAGATCTGGAAGTCGGCGAGGCGATCGGCCTCGCCGCGAATGCTCCAGCCCGAGGACAGGCCCAGGTACCAGCGGAACACCAGCGCCATGCGCGCCTTGGGATCACCCTCGGCGGCGACCAGCTGCGCCGGATCACGTGCGGTGAAGTAGCTGACGCACTCCTGCCAGATATCCGCGAGCGGGCGCCGGAAGAGCTTGTCCTCCAGCTCCTTTCGCACGAGCTCCGGCAGCGCTTCGATGCCGTCGTAGGCCCGGTACAGGTCGTAGAGCCGGTGCGCCCGGGCAGCGAACATGGTGCCGCGCCGCAGCACCTGCACCTGTACGCCGAGTTCGAACATGTCCGAGGACGGCGCCATGGTGCAGTCGGCGAATTGCGCGGTGGCGAGCAGCTTCTTGGTGGCCGCGGACTGATTCGCCTCGCGGGCGGCCTGATTGACCGAACCGGTGACGATATAGGCCGCGCCCAGGGCGAAGGCCGAGGCCGCGGCATCCGGGGTGCCGATGCCGCCCGCCGCGCCGATGCGGACCGCGGCCGCACCGGGAACGGTGACCGCGATCCGGTCTCGGGCCGCGACCAGTTCGGGCAGCAGCACCAGCAGCGGCCTGCGATCGGTGTGGCCGCCCGAATCCGCCTCCGCCGTAATGTCATCGGCCATCGGCACCCGCTCGGCCAGTTCGGCCTGCTCGGCGGTGATCTGACCGCTCTCGACCAGCTGGCGCAGCAATCGCGCCGGGGCGGGGCGCAGGAACAGCTCCGCCACCTCGACCCGGGAAACCTTGGCGATCAGCCGGTTCCGGCATTCGATGCCGCCCTGCCGGTCCGCCACCAACCCGGAGGCCCGGTAGCGCACCACCTCCGCCGTGAGATCCATGAAGGCCGAGGCCTCCAGGCAGCGCACGCCGTATCGCAGGCAGGCGTCCACGATCGCTCGCTCCAGCGCGGGCTCGGACGGACTGTGAATCAGGTTGCAGGCGAATGGCTTATCGCCCAGCCGCCCGGAGATCTCGGCGAGTGCGGCGTCGACCGCCGGCGGGGGCACGCCCGCCGCACCATAACTGGCCAGGTACCCGGCCTCGGCCATGGCGATCACCAGCGCGGGCGAGGCGATGCCATTGGCCATAGCTCCCGCCGCGTAGGCCGCACGCACAGCGTGTGCGGCCCGGAAGGCGCTGTCGCCCAGCCGATGCGCGGGCAGCGGCGGCACCGCCGCGAGCACCTGCCCGCGCGCGCCGGCGGCCCAGTCGTCGGTGGTGGCGGCGACCGCGCCGCTGTCGGTCCGGACGATCCAGCACGGGCGGTCCAGTTCGAGCAGCCGCGCGGTGATATCCGCGGGCGTCTCGGCCAGGGCCGGACTGCGGAAGGTGGTCATGGGCGCGCCTTTCGATCGGCGAGTTCGACTGCCAGATCCACGAGTTCGTAGATGCGCAGTCCGGGCTTCCACAGCGAGCCGTCCACGACGACGGTCACCCCGTGCGGTCCGCGCCGCACCGATTTGATGTGCGCCTCGAGTTCCACGCTGCCGTCGCTGGGCAGGAACTGACCGCGATAGCGCCAGCTGAACGCGAGGTCCTGCGGAATCCGGAACACCGGATCGGCCATGCCCTCGGCGAATCCGGCGTCCAGCATCCACTCCTGGACGGCGTGGATGACCGACTCGACACCGAGCGAGCCCGGAATCACCGGGTCCAGGTAGAAGTGCCGGGTGAAGAACCAGTCGGAGTCGTCGATGGCGCGCAGCGAACGCAGGTAGCCCGCACCGTAATTGCCGCCGCCGTCGACGACCTCGACGCGGTCGATGAGGGCTAACCTGTCGTGCGAGCACGCCATTGCGGCCGGATCCGCCCGCCGAGCAGCCACATCGATGACGCGCGGCTGCACGCCCGGCTGACCGGCCAGCCAGGTCGGCACGAAACGCCCGGCGTCCAAGCCGGTCTGGTTGCCCAGGGCTTCATCGCTGAAGTAGCCGAACATGGTTTCGCCCCGGTAGAACGGCTCACCGTCCACGCTCAGCGTGTAATCGAAGGTCTGCAGCGAGGATCCGGGCAGGATCGTGGTCGAGAGCAATCGCGAGGTCTGCTCGATGGTGGCATTACGCAGATCCACCTGGCGCAGCACCGTCGCGGTGCCGCCCAGATTCCGCAGGCTCAGGGTCACACCGGGCTGGGTGAGCGTGGGCCCGGCGTAATAGCCCATGAGCAGCGCGGCCTGCAGCGAGGTCTCCATGTAGACGAAGTGCGGCATGGAGTCGTTCGCGGTATCGGCGTAGTACCAGGAGTCGGCAGGTGAATCGTATTCGGTGATATACGTGGCGCCGTCGAGATTGCCGCGCGCACCGTCGAACTCGCGTACCCGGTCCACCAGCAGCAGCCCGCCGGTGGGAAGCCGGGTCGCCCGGATGCCGGTGTATTCGGCGAATTCCGGGCCCATGGCAATGCTCTGATCGCCGCGCGCCAGGTGCGCCATATGGAACTCGTTGAGCAGCAGGGCGCCCGCCGCACTGCCGGGGCCGACGTCGGCACCCTGCGGTTCGACGACCGTGACCGTCACGCCGACCGGCGCGATGCCCGGCCCGAACGAGGCTGTCGCCACCAGATGCGGTCGCGGCACCAGGTCGAGGCTCTCGATGACGAGTTCGACCGTGCCGGTGGTACTTCCGGCGGCGGATTCCGAAACACCGCCGGTGAGAGCACTACCCGAAATGCACAGCGGCATCCCGGTGTACAGCGCGAACACCTCTGCCGCCTGGAGCGCGGCCGCACGCGGGTCACTCTCGAATTGCGCGGTGATAAAACCGTTTCCGCCGCCGCCGTACAGATCGATCCGGCTGACCTCGGTCAGCACCAGGGCGGTGGTGGCCGCAAGACGAGCCACCGACTCGACGCCGGCCCGGTGATACCCGGCACCGAACACGGCGCCGAACTCACCATGGACCAGCTGCTCGAGCGCCGCCCGATCCAGCCACACCCGATCGGTGCGGGCCAGCGCCTTGAACGCACCCTCCGGCGCGACAGCGGCCGCAGGGACCACCGCCACCGGCGAAGCGTCCGCCGCAAGAGTATCGCCCGCGCCCTGCCGCAGCAGGGCCTGTCGCCAAATCCCCCGCTGCAGTGCGATCTGCGCGGACAGCGCGGAACGATGCGCGGCAACCACACCCGCCCGAATCTCCGCGATGGGATCGATTCGATGAACTGCGGGCACCGCGGGAACCGCGCCTGCCGACAGAGAAGCGCGGTTCACCGGAGCGACAGCGCCCGTAGGGTCCGCGCCGCTCACTGCGGCCGGATCGGACGCAGGCGCAACACCCGCGACCGAGGACGACTGCTGGGGCGAATCGGTACCTACCGGTGAGATCGGAGCCGCTGCCGAGGCGGTGCCCGACACTGGAGCGGGATTCGCATCAGGTGAACTCGCCGCCGTAGCAACGGAATCCGCTGTTTGCCGGGCCTGCGGTGCGCCCAGGGGGTCGAAGGGAATGCCGTCGAATTCGAGCACTGTCATGCCTGCCACCCCTTCACGGAGATTCGGAACTTATCCGTCAGATCGGGTGTCGTGAGTACGGTGACATCCGAGAACCGTTGCAGCACTGTGCCGTCGAGCGACAGCGCCGTCGCGTCGATGACCGCTTCCATGCGTGCCGCGCGGGGGTTGTCCACTACCACCAGGAAGGGATCACCTGCGGGCAGCGGAGCGAAGTAGTCGATCTTCCCGACGCCCAGCGGCAGGCATGCCGTGCCGAGCAGGCGATGCCCCAGCACCGGGGGTACCTGCAGGATCAGGTCGGCGAGCACCGGATTGTGCAGACGGCCCGCGTACGCGCCGTTCGCCACCGGGTCCGCAGGCAGTGCGCATTCCAGCACAAGAGCCTCGTCGCTCTCCGCGCGCAGCGACCGCAGCCCCTGCAGAGCGGGACCGTGGAATTGGATCGCCTCGCGGTAGATCCGTTCGGCACTGACGCCGGGGCCTGCCGGAACCTGTTCACGCGGAGCGGAATCCGGCGCCTCGGCGAGCAATAGTGTTGCCCGGAAACGGGCGGCGTCATCACCGAAGACGGTCGCGCGGACCGCCGTCCGGCCGTCCACCGGCTCGATCGGAGTCAGCTCGATATCCAGCGTCGCCACCGGATGGTCGAAGACCACCCCGCGCAGCACCTGGAAGTCCCGCGCACCCACCACGATTCGACCGGGCCGGGTGCGCTCGGCGAGGTGGATCATGGCGCCCAGTCCGAAGGTGGCGGGCAGCACGATGTGCTCCCCGACGCGGTGTGCCGCGATCACGGGCTCGTCGGTGAGCCCGAGAATGCCGCGGCGGGCCCGCAGCGGTGCGGTCACCGCCTCACCTGTCGACAGCGCGGTCGCCGCGCCGACCAGCAGCACCGGCTCTTCCCGGCGCGATGTCGTGAACTGCGCCGTGAAGGCGGCCGCCCCGGCGGCCGGAGCCAGCAGCGGGATGCCCTTGGCGCTGAAGTGCTCGCGCAGTGCGGGAGTCACCATGCCGCCGTCCCATGCGCCCCAGTCCAGGGCGGTGACGTAGCGATCGGGGTTGCGCTGGCCCCAGCTCACCGCGAACCGGCACAGCGCCTCATTGGCCGCCGCGTAGTCGGCCTGTCCGGCATTGCCGAACAATCCGGCCACCGAGGTGAACAGCACCAGGTGGTTCGGCTCACCGGCCGCGGCCAGTACCGCGCCGAGTCCGGCGAGCTTGGGACGCAGCACCCGTTCGATGGAGGCTGCGGTCTTGTCGGGGATGAGCGAATCGGCCAGTACGCCCGCGCCGTGCACCACACCGGTGATGGTGTCGCGCCATGGCGCCAGGACCTCGGTGAGCGCCGCCGCATCGGTGGCGTCGACAGCGAGATACTGTGCCCGATCGCCCAGTTCGGCCAGGGTCGCACGGATTTCGCGCACCGCGCGCACCTCCGCACAGGCCCGGTCGATATCCCGCGGCGTGACACCGGTTCCGGCCAGCGCCCGGACCGCCGCGGGCTTCAACCCGGTATCGGCGGTTCCCTGCGCCCACTCCGGTTCCGGAACCAGGACGGTCCGGCCCAGCAGCAGGAAGCGGCAGTCGGACAGTCGTGCCAGCTCCAGCACGCAGGTCGCGGTGACGCCGCGTGCGCCGCCGGTGACCAGCAGTACATCGGATTCGGTGAGCAGTACCGGGCCGAATTCGGTTCCGGCACGCACGATCTCGGTGACCTGCGCCGGAGCGTGCCGTCCGGGTACCGGGGTGCGGCGCACACCGGTGTTGTCGATGCCGATCTCCGGGGTGTCCCATGCCTCATCGCACAGCTCTTCGAGCACATGTTCGGCGAGCCGCTGCGGCAGGACCGCCGGATCGATGTCCAGCGCCCGGCAGAACAGCGAAGGCTGTTCCGCGGCAAGGCTCTTGACGACACCGCCGAGTCCGCCGAGCAGTGCGGCCACCGGCTCCGCATCACCGCGCAGACCGAGGTGTCCGTCCAGCCGGGTGACGGTCGTGAAACCGGCCCGCCCGGTCGCGCCCCGCAGGCGGGGCAGTGCCTGTCCGGCCACCAGAATGGCCTCGGACAGAATGCGCTGCGCCTGTTCCCATTCGGCGGCCACACCGGCGACCACCACGCAGGCGTCGACCGTTCCGGTCCCGGTCAGCGCGCCGAGCCCTGCGGCCCGGACCACGGTCCAGCTGCGCGCCCGGAGCTCCTCTTCGATTGCCTCGCAATCGGTTTCCGCGGAGTCGTCCAGGCAGACCAGCAGGGCGGTGCATGCCGGACGGTAGGGGTCCACGGCCAGATCCACCGCGGGCAGCTCGACGAGTTCGACTACATGCCGCGGCGTTTCGGCCGCGGCCTCAGCTTTTGGGTGGACATCACCCCCGGCCAGCTCGCCCACGATTTGATCGAGTGTGCGTAGCGTGCCGAGTTTCTCCGGTCCCAGCACCGGCAGGTGCGGGAAGCGTTCCTGCAGTGCGCCGATGACCTGGACCCGCTTGATCGAATCCACACCCAGATCCGCTTCCAGATCCATGGTCGGATCGACCATCTCCACCGGATACCCGGTCTTGTCCGCGACCACCTCGCGCAGTGCCTGCCGCAGGGCATCGCCGGAAGGCGCATCGGCCGAACCGTTCGCGTGGACCGCACCCGCGGCTACACCGTTCGAAGGGGCCACAGTATTCGAAGACACCACAGTGTTCGCGGCGACCTCAGCGTTCGCGGGGGCCACCGTGTTCTCGGGAGCCTCCGCAACCGCAGCCGTCGGCTGGACCTCGGCCCCGGCCAGCTCGGTCACGATCTGGTCCAGGGTGCGCAGCGTGCCGAGCTTCTCCGGCCCCAGGACGGGGAGCTCCGGGAAGCGTTCCTGCAGAGCGCCGATGACCTGCACCCGCTTGATCGAATCCACACCCAGATCCGCTTCCAGATCCATGGTCGGATCGACCATCTCCACCGGATAACCGGTCTTGTCCGCGACCACCTCGCGCAGGGCCTGCCGCAGGGCATCGCCGGAAAGCGCGCTCGGGGCGGGAACCGCCGCCGCCGCGGCAATCACCGCGGACGGTGCGGAAGCAGTCGTGGCGGCCGCCGCCTGCACCGAGGGCGAACCCGTGGCGGGTGCCGATGCGGGCTGGTCGAATACCGCTGCGGGGGAAGCGGACTGCGCCGCGTACGCGGTCGGCGCGGCATGGCCGGCCGTCGCGGCGGGAGCGAGCGCGGCCGCACCGTTCGCGGGCGCCGCAGAGCTGTTCACGGGAGCGGCGGTGCCGTTCACCGGGGCGGCAATGCTGTTCGCGTGCGCGCCATTGCGGCCGAGCGCCGGATCGGTGGCCGCCCGATCGACGTACGAGGGCACCGAACGCGGGCGGGTCACCTCCGCACCGGTCTCCAGTTCGGCCAGCTGCGCCACCACATCACCGGCGCGGGAATGACTTTCACTGATCGCGACGCCGTGGTCCTTCACGGCTTCGATGGCGCGCACGGTCAGCTCGTCGAGCCCGCCGTGGCGCAGGGCGCACGCCAGATCGCGAGCCAGCTCCAGCTGACCGTCCAGGTAGTGGCGGTGGGTGTCCAGATGCTGCACCAGCGCGCTGTCGAGAGCGCCCGGTGCGGGAAGTCGGTACTGCGGGTCGGCTGACACGTGTTTCTCCGGGTTCTCCGAGTGTCCGTTGGACAGGATGGGCACGGGCTGAGGTGCCGGAACGGGTGCGGCCACCAGCGGGGCCGTGGGGACGTGCTGCGGCGCGGAAGCCACCCGGGCTGCCGCGGCGAACTGCGACACGGGTGCTGCCTGGGCTGCCGCCGCGAACTGCGGTACAGGTGCCACCTGGGCTGCCGCGAACTGCGGTGCGGGTGCTGCCTGGGCTGCGGCGAACTGCGGTGCCGAGGCCGCCGGGGCGAGCTGCGGTGCGGGTGCGTCGGTGACGACGCGATAGCCGTCCGCGAGCAGTGCCGCGTGCGCGGCGCGGCGGGTCTCGGGCACGTACTCCGGCGCCGAAAGGGTCACCGCCATAGCAGGTTTGCCGGTGCGCACCGGCGCTCCGGGCGCGGTGTAGCGGTTGATGCCGCGCACCTCGAAGCCGAGCACGGCCAGCCGTACCGCCGCGCGCTTGAGCGCGAGGTCACCATTGCCGATGGGTCCGGGATCGGTGGCGATGGCAATGACCTCACTACCGAAGGTGCGCCGCACCAGCGAGGTCAGCACCTGCTTCGGGCCGAATTCGACGAAGACCGTGCAGCCGTCGGCCCGCATGGCGGTGAGCGCGTCGTAGAACTCGACCGGATTGCTCAGCTGAGCGGTCAGCGTGGCGCGGTTGCCCTCGACATCGTCGCCGTAGGACGCGCCCCGGGTGTCGGCGTATACGGGAGCATCCGGAGCGCCGATCTCGATCGCCGCCACCGCCTCTCCGAAGGCCGTCACCGCATGTGCCACGTACGGCGTGTGGAAAGCGCCGGACACCGGCAGATACCTGGTGACCCAGCCCTTTTCGACACAGCGATCATTCACCGCGGCGATGCCCTCGGCGCCACCACCCACGACCACCTGATCGACGGCATTGTGATTGCAGATCCACACGTCCTCGACACCCGTGATGATCTCCTCGATATCCGCGCGCGTGGCGCCGACCGCGACCATGGTCCCGGCATCCGTGCCCTCGGGCACGGTCATCGCGGCGCCGCGGGCGCGGGCCAGGGCGAAGAAGTCGGTCGTGGCCACGGCGCCGGCGGCCCACAGTGCGGTGAGCTCACCGAAGCTGTGGCCCAGGTACCCGTCCGGCCGGAAGCCGCACTCACGCAGCACGCCGAACTGACCGGCCGCCAGCGCACCGATCGCGGGCTGCGCGAATTCGGTACGGCGCAAAGCGATTTCCTGCTCGGCGCGGGTCTCGTCATCGAACGCCGGGGGCGGGAAGACGACACTGCCCAGCCGCACGGCGGCCTCGGCGAACGCCGCATTGGCAGCGTCGAACGCCGCGCCGACCGGCGGATTGTTCAGTGCCGCATCCAGTCCCATATCGACGTACTGACTGCCCTGACCCGCGAACAGCGCGCCCGCCTTGCGGTCGGGCAGCGCCGCGGCGCGGAAGTACACGCCCTCCGGGTGATCCCAGTGCGCCGCATCGGCATTGCGCACCAGCTCGTCCACCGCGAGCGTGCGCAGGTCCGCCGCGGTGTCGTCATCGAGCGAGACGAACCCGACACGCGCGTGATTCTCCGGAATGTCGCCGCCGTCGGCGCCCTCGGTACTGCGCACCGCGTCGATCAGTCCGGATACGTCCGGGGCATGCCAGATATGCGCCTGCGGGGTGCGGTGCAGGATCTCGAGCTCGTCCCGGCCGGTGGTCGCCTCTTCGAGCACAACGTGGAAGTTGGTGCCGCCGAAGCCCATTGCCGAGGCCGCCGCGCGGCGCACCGGACGGTTCGGGTCCAGAATCCACGGCCGGGTACGGGTGTTCACATAGAAGGGCACCGCGCCCGAGGTGATCGCGGCATTGGGCGCATCGACATTGATGGTGCCCGGCAACACCTTCTGGTGCAGTGCGAGCGCCAGCTTCATGACGCTGGCGGTGCCGGCCGCGCCCTTGGTGTGCCCGATCTGCGATTTCACGCTGCCCAGCGCGGCGAAGCGGGTCTCCGAAGTCGCGTCCGAGAGCAGCCCTTTGAGCGCGGTCAGCTCGGTCTTGTCACCGACGGCGGTGCCGGTGGCATGCGCCTCGATCAGCTCGACATCGGCCGGGGAGCAGTCGGCGTCGGCATAGGCGCGGTCCAGCGCGACCCGCTGACCCTCCGCGCGCGGGGCGTAGATGCTGTTGGCGCGCCCGTCACTGGAGGATCCGATACCGCTGATCACCGCGTAGATGCGGTTCCCGTCGCGGCGCGCATCCTCGAGGCGGCGCAGCGCCAGCATCGAAATGCCTTCGCCCAGCATGGTTCCGTCGGCGTCGGACGCGAACGGGCTGATGCGATCGGTCGGCGAGAGCGCACCGACCTTGCTGAAGCACATGTAGATGAAAATGGTGTTCTCGGTGTCGACCCCGCCGGTGATCATCATATCGGCGCGGCCGTCCCGCAGTTCCGCGATGGCCGTGCGAATGGCCGCCAGCGAGGCGGCGCACGCGGCGTCCACGGTGCAGTTCATACCGCCGAGACCGAGGCGGTTGGCCACCCGCCCGGCGACCACGTTCGCGAGCAGACCCGGGAACGAATTCTCTTCCCACGGTGCGAAAGCCGCGACGAAGCGCTCGGCGATGGCGTCGGCGTCACCCTCGGTGAGACCCACCGAACGCGCCGCCTCCTTGAGCACCGGCGTGGACAGCCGGGCGGCCAGCGGGTGCATGAGCGGTACCGGACCGGTGGTGCCCAGCACCACGCCGGTGCGCGACGGGTCGTACCACTCGGAATCGGTGGCGCCCGCATCGACGAGCAGATCGCGGGCCACGCCGAGGCTCAGCGTCTGCATGGTGCTGGTGACCTCGAGCTGATTGGGCGGCAGCCCGAACTCGAGCGGATCGAATTCGACGTCGGGCAGGAAAGCCCCACGGCGCGAATAGGTCTTGTCGGGTGTCGCCCGGTCCTGGTCGTAGTAGTCGTCCAGGCTCCAGCGCGAGGCAGGCACCTCCTCGGTGCAGTCCACACCGTCGACGATGTTCTGCCAGTACTCGCGATGATTGCGTGCCTTGGGCAGCAGGCCCGACATCCCGACAATGGCGATCGGGTCGTGTGCCAGGCGTCTGTCGTCCGTCACGGAAATTCCTCTCGAACCGTCGTTGCGCCGATCAGGCGGCAACGGTGGTGGCGGTGGTCGACGAAATGAGTTCGGCCGCGGCGACGGCGAACAGGCGATGGCCCAGCGGGCTCGGGTGCAGACCGTCCTCGGTCCACATCTCCGGCCGCTCCCATTCGGGACGGGCGGCCAGATCCAGCAGCAGCGCGCCATGATTCGCGGCGACGCGAGCCAGGACCGTATTGGCGAAGTCGAAGCGTTCACGCAGCAGGCCGCGGAAGTTCTCCGGAACCGGCAGCCGCGCGGGGATATCCGGGTAGTCAGCGGTGACCACCGTTGCCCCACCGGCACACAGGGTGCCGAAGATCGTATTCATATTGGCCTCGAACACCTCCGGGGCGAAGGCGCTGACCAGGTCATTGACCCCGACCACCACGCCGTAGACCTCCGCACGCGCCGCCGCGGGCAGCTGCACGCGCACCACATCGGAGGTGGTGGCCCCGTGCGTGCCGTAATTGCGAATCGCGTTGGGCCGCAGCCCCAGCTGGCCGCCCAGCCGCGACACCCAGCCGCGGTAGCCGCCGGACGCGGCCGGGTCGCCGCGGCCTTCGACGAAGCTGTCGCCGAGGGCCGTCAGGCCTAGGCCGATCACCGCACGGCTCCGGCATCGCTCTTGCTGACGTGCCGGTCCGCGACGGGGAAGTCGACCAGCTCGTACAGATCGGCAAGTTCCTGCTCACCGAAGTACTTATCGGGCGAGTACAGGCCGGCGATCAGGCCGAAGAAGTGCTTGGTGTACTGCGGGTCCAGGCTCGTGGCGCGGAAGACCGAGTCGTAGTACGGCGTCAGCGACAGCTCGGAGATGGCCTGCGTCAACTCGTAGGTGCTGGCGCTCTGCGCATCGCGCTCGCGCTGGTACTCCGGCAGGGTCTCCTCGAAAGGCCGCACGCCGGAAAGGCTTTCGTCGACCAGATCCGAGAGCAGCTGCGAGTACTTGAACGAGTCGGTGATGCCCCAGCCGGTGAAGGGATCCTTGTGGTAGCCGGCATCGCCCACCAGCGCCCAGCCCGGGCCGAAGGACTGGCGGCGGTAGTTGTCCGGGTACAGCATGGGACGGAAGGGCTCCACGCGACGGCCCGTATCCGCAAGGCGCGCACCGATTTCCGGATCGATCTGGGACACGATCTCCTGCACGCCCGCATCCGGATCGGTGCGGAAGTCACGGAAGCGATCCCGCTTGCGCATCACTGCCACCAGGGCCAGGCCGTCATTGGTGGGCCAGGACGCGAACTGCTGCTCACCGAAACCGGTGCGGTGCTGCATGCCCCAGTCCACGCCCTCGTAGTACGAGTAGTAGACGAAGCACGCGGCGGGCGAACCGTCGTAGGTCTGCGCACCGACCGACTTGGCGACCGTGGAATTGGCGCCGTCCGCGCCGATGACCAGCTGCGCGCGGAACTCCTGCTCCGGGCCCTCGCCGACCCGGCCGCGAATACCCGCCACCCGGTCACCGTCGCGCACCAGCTCGGTGACGGTGAATCCCTCGATGACCTCCGCACCGGAATTGCCCGCCGCGTCGACCAGGATCTTGTCCAGGATGGTGCGGCGCGGGCAGTACACGGCGTCGATGCCGTCGTCGGCCGGATCGGCCATACCCGTGATGACGATGTCGGTGTAGGTGAAGTTCAACTGCCGGACCGGCGGGCAGCCGGTGGCGATCACCTCGTCGAGCAGGCCCCAGGACTTCAGGAAGCCCAGCCCGGCCTGGTGGATGTAGTGGGTGGAGGGGGTATCACTCGGGAACGTGGCGCGGTCCACCGCGAGCACCCGATATCCCCTGCGAGCCAACAGCATGGCCAGCGGCGCACCGGCCACGCGAGTACCTACAACGATGACGTCATACATGATGTGATCACTTTCGGTGGTCGAATTCCGATTCGAGTCTGTGGCCGCCGGGACACGAGAACGCCGATGAGTCAACGCAATTCATCGGCCGATCGGCCCCGGCTATCGCCGTACAGCAGGCACAGCTATTTCGCGGACGTTTACCCGCGCGACATGTAGAGCTGATCGATATCCGCCGAATACGTTTCCGCAATGGCGGCGCGGCGCAGTTTCAGTGAGGAAGTCAACAATCCATTGGCGGAGGTGAAATCTCCTGCCACAATGGCAAACTCACGAATCGATTCGGCCCGGGAAACCAGCGAATTCGCCTCGTCCACGGCCGACTGAATCGCGGTCGCCGGATCTTCGCCGGGATGTGCGCTCCGCCACTGCTCGGCCTGTGCGGCATCCAGGGTCACCAGCGCGGTCACGAAGGATCTGCCCTCGCCCACCACCATGCAATTGCTGACCAGCGGATGCAGCCGCACCCGATCCTCCAGCGGCGTCGGCGCGACATTCTTACCGCCCGAGGTCACCAGAATCTCCTTCTTGCGACCGGTGATTCGCAGGTGGCCGTCATCGAGCTCACCGATATCGCCGGTGTGCAGCCAGCCGTCCGCGTCCACCGGGCGGTTGTCCGCGGCCGCACCCCAGTAGCCGGGCGAGACGTGCGGACCGCGCACCAGCACTTCACCATCGGCGTCGGCAATGGCCACGGCCGTTCCCGGAATGGGCCGGCCGACAGTGCCGACCCGGTTGGTCTCCGGCGCGCTGACCGTCACCGCCGTCGCGGCCTCGGTCAGGCCGTAGCAATTGAGGATGGTCACACCGAATCCGGCGTAGAACCCGGCCGTCGACTCGTCCAGCGAGGCGCCGCCCGAGATGACGTAGCGCAGGTTGCCGCCCAGCGCGGCGCCGACCGGATGATCGGCGGCGAGCGTCTCACCGGCCGCGAGCGCGCGCAGGCCGTTGACCACGGCCTGGCGTTCGCCCTCCTCGGTCAGCATCGAACGGCAGTGCTTGCGAATCTTCTCCAGCGCATAGGGAATCAGCGCCAGGAACGTCGGCCGCACCCGCGCCAGCGCCGGCACCAACTCCGGAATGCCCGGCAGCAGTACGGTGCTCGCACCGCCCGCCAGGCAGGCGAACAGCATGGTCTGACCGAAGACGTGCGACAGGGGCAGCGCCAGCGCGGTGACGCCCTCGAACAGCGCACCGGTCTGCCGGACCGTATTCGCCGACGACACATACATATTGCGGTGGGTGATCATGCAGCCCTTGGACAATCCCGTGGTGCCGCTGGTGTAGACGATCATCGCCAGGTCATCGGCGGAGACCTGCGCGGTGCGCTCGTCCAGCGCCGCCGAAATCGCACCCTGCGACCACTCGGCGATATCGTCGAAACTCCACACCGCGTCCGCGCCCGCCTCTTTCAAACGGGTCGCGTCCTCGGCCGTTTCGGCGGCGAAATACGTGCTGCCACTATCGCGCAGCATGTGCTCGATCTGCGCGGCGGACGAGGTGGGATATACCGGCACCACCACGGCGCCGACCGCGAGCACGGCGCAATCGAGCAGCGCCCACTCGAGACCGGTCCGCCCGAGCACCACCACTCGGTCACCGGCGGTCACACCGTGCCCGAGCAGGGCCGAAGCCACCGCCCGCACGCGGGTGTCGAATTCCGAACAGGTCAGGGGCGCACCCTCGGCACCACCCAGCGAATCCCGCAGTGGATGGCTGCGGGCCGCATCGGAGATGATCGAATACAAACTCGCGTTCGCGGGCGGATCGAATCCGTTCCCAGTGATCGACACTGTGTTCACAATACGAATTCTGGTACGCAACAATGGTTCCCGTCGCGGCCTGTATCGCTGTTCCTACCGCGCGAAAGTCAACGCCTATCGAAACACCGGAACCGAAACCGGTCGGGCATCATCGAGCTGCGCAGGTTCCTCCAAATCGATGCAATCGAGAAATGCGGACACCGCCGGATTCGTTTCCGACGACCGCCACACCGCATACAAATCCAGAGTGGGAACCGGATCCGACAACTTCACCGCGACCGATTTACTGCCCGGCGTGCACATGCCCATGGATATGGCCCTGGGCAGGGAGGCGAACCCGACCAGCGGGCGCACCGAGACCATATGCGCGGTAGCACCGGGATCATCCGCATGCTGTGCCACCGACAGGGAGATCCGCGTCTGTGCGGCCGCCCGGAAAATGGTGTCGTACATGGACGGACACTGCTCCCGGGAGAACAGCACACACTCCTGATCCTGCAATTCCGCGAACGGCACCCCCGGGCGGTCGGCCCAGCGGTGCTGTCTCCCCACGACCGCGACCAGCGGCACCCGGTGGAGTAGTCGCCGGTATCGGAACTCGGCGGTGCTCGGATGGCCGTAGACGAGTGCGAGATCCAGCGATCCGTCCGAGAGCGCGGACAGCTGGGGGCCGGTCCGCTTCTCCCAGAGCGACACCACGATGTCGGGGTGCCGGTCGGTCATGCGCGCCAGCGCGTCCGGGAGGACATGACGGCTGGCGGGCAGGTTGTACCCGATATTGAGGGTGCCCGAACGCCCTTCGGCCGTGGCCCGCGCCGAGAGCGCCGCGCGCTCGAGTTGCGCCACGATCTGGCGTGCCTGCAGTTCGTACTCCCGGCCCGCGGGGGTGAGACGTACTTCGTGTGAATTCCGGGCAACCAGCTGAACACCCAGAGACTTCTCCAGCTTCTGCAGCTGGGCACTGAGACTTGGCTGCGTGAGGTGAAGGCGCTGCGCTGCGCGGCCGAAGTGCAACTCTTCGGCTATGGCGATGAACGAAAGCAAATGCCGGAACTCCATGACGCCGCTCCTTCTGGGTGCTCATTACGTTAGCCACGGCATATAACCGGCGATGAATCCCAACCACACAGCCGAAACCAACTCGGTTGCCAGCCTGTGAATCTCCTGTGCCGAACGGGTCGGCGTGGTAGGCGAAACCGCTGGCCACAGGGTAATTCGAGGATGCGCGACGGCTCATCCCTGTGATTCGTGTCTCGCAGGAACAATCCTGCGGTCCCGGTCGTTACCACACCAAGGGCGCAAGGGCGAAAAAATCAGCCGACAACGGTATGCACGTTGTGCCACCATAGGTTTCGACGATGATCAACCGGCCCAACCGGCCGCGGCACGCAGGAAGGAGGAGGCGGTAATGAATCCGGTGTTCCCCGAGCAGATTTCGTATCTGGCAGGACGGCGAGCTATGCAGATCGACCGCCTCCCGGTGCTCGCGTAAGCACCCCTTCTCACCTTCCTGTTCTGCTCTTCCCCACGCTGTGCCTTATTCACGAAACATGGTGACCCCCATGCTGTTGCGTCATTCCGAAGACCCGGAGATAACCACCGACAACTGGATACACACCGGTGTACTGCTGCTCAACGCCTCCTACGAGGCGCTGACCGAGATCCGCGCCGACCGCGCCGTGGTGCTGCTGCTCAGCGGCGCCGCCGAGGCCGTCATCGATCGGCAGCCGCACTTTCCGATCCGCTCGAAGCATGTCGAGATCGTGCTGCCGGAGACCATTCGGCTGCATCGCTACGTCTACCTCGAGCACAAGTTGCTGGTGCACGACGACAACAGCCGCGCCACCCTCCCCGCCATCCTGCGTCGTGACCAGTACAAGTGCGGTTACTGCGCCGGGTGGGCCCGCACCGTCGACCACATTCGCCCGCGCTCCCGGGGCGGCCCGAATACCTGGGCCAATCTGGTTGCCGCGTGCGGACCGTGCAATACCTCCAAGGCGGACCGGACTCCCGAGGAAGCGGGCATGCGCCTGCTGTGGGAGCCGAAAGCACCCAACGAACTACAGAAGCGACAGCGGCAGCTCTGGAAGGACCTCGCCGCCTCGTAAGAGCACCACCACGCGTGATCGGGAATGAAAGGAGCAAGATCCGATGACGAAAACAGCACTTCTGGAGCCGACCCTGGCGGATCTGCTCCCCATCTCCGATTCCAAGGACTACTGGCAGCACGCCGCCTGCAAGGGCGACCCGAACCATGAGGCGTGGTTCCCGTTCCCGTCGCAGGACTTCGACTACGCGCGGCAGATCTGCGCGGGCTGCCCGATCCGCCGTGAGTGCGGTGACTTCGCCACCCGAACCGGTCAGTCCGGTGTGTGGGGCGGGCACGAGTACGACCGCGGCAACCTGATTCGCGACTAGCGAATCCGAGTGACGGCCACTCGTTCCACTCAGGGACGAGTGGCCGTCCCCGTTTGTACCGGTGCCGATCGGCTTTGGCTCAACCGCCTGGTGAAAGTAGTTAAAGCCGCGTGAACATACACTGTGCGGCGTGGGTACTCATCGCGCCGATGGCGGGTCACGAGGTGTCAGCAGAGGACCAGTTCTCGCAGTGGTAGCGGTGATCGTGCTGGCCCTGGCCGTCGTCGGCTGGGTCTGGTTACAACAGCGGTCCAAGGATCGCGACAGTGCGGCCGCCTCGTCCTGCGCGGGCGGGTCCGTGACGCTCAATGTGACGGTCGATCCGGATATCGCGGCACCGGTCAAGGCCGCCGCCGACAAGTTCAATCAGGCCAAGCCTCGGGTGCGCGATCACTGCGCTCAGGTCGCGGTCAATCCGCAGGCGTCCGCGGCCATGGTGGCCGCCTTCACCTCGAACGCAGCGTGGAATCCGGCGCTCGGGCCGCAGCCCGCGCTGTGGATTCCGGACTCCTCCCGCTCGATCGAGCTGATGCGGGTGCCCGGGCTCATCGGCGGCACCCCCGCGTCAGTCGCGGAGAGTCCGATCGTGCTCGCGGTACCGGACGAATTGCGGCGTGCGCTCGAGACCGCGCAGGTGCACTGGGCGGATCTGGCCAAGCTGCAACAGGGTTCGCTGGGAGATGCCGGACTCGCGGCCTGGGGCAATCTGCGGCTGGCCATGCCGTCCGGTGATGCCTCGCTCGCCGTGGCGACCGCCGTCGGCTCGGGTGTCTCGGGGACCGATCCGCTCGATGACAAAGCGGTGCATTCGGGTCAGGTGACCTCGGCGATCTCGCTGCTGGCGGCAAATGCGCCCGCCGCGAAGGATCAGCAGAGCGCGCTCACCGATCTGGCGGCGGTGACCGATGCGGCGAAGGCAACTGTGCACGCGGTGCCGGCCAATGAGCAGCAGCTCAAGGCCTATCCCGGTCTGACCGCGTTCCGGCCCAGCGAGAACGGGCCCGTCGACGATTTCCCGGCAGCCACGATCACCGGATCCTGGGTGGATCAGACGCAGAATTCGGTGGCCGGGCTCTTCGCCGACTTCCTGCGCGCGCCCGATCAGGCGAAACTGTTCACCGACAATGGTTTCGGCGCCGCTCCCCCGGTCACCGTGCCGGTCGCCGCCCGCGCGGTGCTCGAGCAGGTGAACCAGGTGCTGGCGCATCCGGTGCTGGGCGTGAGTGCCACGGTGCTGCTCGATATCTCCTCGTCCATGACCACCGCGGACGGCAATACCACACGCCTCGCCAATTCCCTTGCGGCCCTGCAATCCACCATGGGTGTGATGCCGCCGGAGTTCGGGATGGGCGTCTGGGCGTATTCGAAGGATCTCGACGGCGCGAATCCGTATCGCGTCGTCGCCGCGACCGCGCCGCTCACCGACGCCCAGCGCGACAAGATCGGGCAGAACCTGGGCAATGTCACCGCGAGCACCTCGAAAACCGATCGCACCTATCCGACCGTCGAGGCGGCCTACCGCGCTGTACTGAGCAACTATGCTGCGGCACGCACCAACTCGATCCTGCTCATCACCGACGGGCCCGAGGACGATTCCACGGTGACCGGCGATCAACTGCTCGCCGATATCGCCGCGGTCACCGATCCGGCACATCCGGTGCGCGTGGACGTCATCGTCCTCGGCGGCGCCGGGACCCAGACGCTGCAAACCCTCGCGCAGCGCACCGGCGGGGCGTACACCAAGGTCGACACCGGCGGCAGCCTCGCCTTCGGCACCGCGGTCTCGCATGCGCTGACCACACCCTGATCGACGCCGGCTAGGCCCTGACCAGTACCGATCCCCCTCGGTGACGACTGCGCTCCGGCATGTCGTCACCGTATTGCCCGAACCCCGTGGGACATTCGAAACAGACGTGGTTCCGACCGGAAACGGCCGTGACCACGAGTTTCAAGTTTCGTGATGCTTCACCGACCATCGAAGGGGTTCTCATGGCTCACACCACGGACACCGAACATCCGGTCAAGCAGGGCTTCGCGGCAGGCACCTCGTTCGCAGCGGCGGTCATGCTCCTGGTCATCGGCGTGCTGTCGATCCTGCAGGGCATCTCCGCCGCCCGCTCGGACGATCTGCTGGTCGTCGGCACCAACGACTACATCTACAAATTCAACACCTCGGCCTGGGGCTGGATCCACATCGTCATCGGCATCATCGTGGTCCTCACCGCCCTCGGCCTGATGACCGGCGCCACCTGGGCCCGAGCCGCGGCCATCATCATCGCCGCCATCTCCATCGTCGAAAACTTCCTCTGGCTCCCCTACTACCCGGCCTGGTCCCTCCTGATCATCGCCCTCGACATCTTCGTCATCTGGGCAGTCGCCACCTGGAAACCCGTCACCGTCTAACCCCACCCCGAAGCGCCCCACCGGAGTTCCGGTGGGGCGCTTCGCTGTTGTCACCCTGACTTGTCGGTGGGTGGAACTACGGTGGGGCGGTGAATCGCACTGATCGGCTCTATGCGCTGGTGGAGGATTTGCGGGCGGTGGCGCCTCGGGTGCGGACGGCGCGGGAGTTGGCCGGGCGGTACGAGGTGAGTGTTCGGACCATCGAGCGGGATATCAGTGCGCTGCAGCAGTCGGGGGTGCCGATTTATGCGGATGTGGGGCGGCGGGGTGGGTATGCGCTGGATAAGCGGATGTCGTTGCCGCCGTTGAATTTCACTGCGGCGGAGTCGGTGGCGCTGGCCGTGGCGCTGGAGCGGAGTGTGGATACGCCGTTCGCGCATGCGGGGCGGAGTGCGCTGCGGAAGATTCTGGCGGCCATGTCGGACAGTGATGCGGCGTCGGCGCGGGAGCTGGTGGGGCGGGTCGGGCTGATCGAGCGGCATGATCCGGTTGTCGCGCAAGGGATTCCGGCACTTGTCGAGGAGGCGGTGCTGGGCCGCCGGGTGCTCGAGTTCGGGTATCGGGATCGGTTCGGGGCCGGCACGCGGCGGCGGGTCGAGCCGATGCTGCTGCTGCACGGGAAGAGCGGGTGGTGCCTGGTGAGCTGGTGCCGGCTGCGGGAGGCGCCGCGCTGCTTCCGGCTCGATCGGATGGTCGACATCGTGCTCACCGACGAGCCGATGCCGGTGCGCGCGCTGGAGGGCTGCGATCTCGATATTCCGGAGCACAAACTCCGCATTGTCGCCTTCGGATGAGTTCGGAAAGACCGACAGGGGGTTGTCGCCGGGGAGCGAGATCGTTGGTGCACACCGCACCACAACATCCCCGGAGGACGAATGACCGCGCCCGCGCACAACACCGTCGCTTGGTTCCAGATCGGCAGCAATGAGCCCGAGCAGGTTCAGCAGTTCTACGGCGACCTGTTCGGCTGGACCTTCACCTCGGATCCGCAATTCGGCGGAAATTACGACCTGGTCACCTACTCCGGCGGCGACCGCCCCCAGGGTGGCGTGGCCCGCACCCCCGACCCCTCGGCGAACCATGCCATCTTCAGCGTGATCGTCGCCGACGTCGCGGCCACCGTGGCCGCCGCCGAACGCCTCGGCGCCAAGGTCCAGGTCCCGGTGACCACCACGCCCGCAGGCCTGATCTTCGCCGAACTCCTCGACACCTCGGGCAATCACTTCGGCGTCTTCACCCCCGCGCCCGTCTAACCCGGGTCACACCCGATCATCGATCAGGACTGGTCGCGGCCACGCCGGAAAGCGGCCGCCACCAGTTCCTGTCGATGTCGGCCTACCGCGTTGCTCGCAATGCGGGCAGCGTTTCGGCGAGGGCGTCGAGTTGGCGGCGGGCGTCGAGGGAACCGACGCGCAGGATCAGGTGTTCGGCGCCCGCGTCGAGGTAGCGGCCCAGCCAGTCGGCGCACTGGGCGGGGGAACCACCGAAATAGGCTTGGACGGTGGACATTACGTCCAGCGGACGGCGGTAGTACTGGCGGACATAGCCGTCCAGCTCGGCATGCGCTTTCGCCGAATCAGGGTCGAGATTGATCGTCGCGTACATGGCGGCTGTCACCGGGCGGTCCGTGAGATCTCGGATGGTGGCCCAGGCCCGGGCATATGCGCCCGCATCGGGCAGGAACGGCAACCAGCCGTCGTAGTGCCGTGCCACGCGCCGCAATACCCGAGGGGTATCGCCACCGGCGAGCCAGAGGGGCGGCCCGGCGACGCTCGCGGCGGGCAGCGCACCCGAGAGATCCTCGAACTTCCAGTAGCGGCCGTCGAAACGGCCACCGCCGGACCAGCTCTCGCGCCAGATCGCCACCGTCTCGTCCAGTCGGCCTACCCGCTCATCGAACGGAACCCCGATGGCCGCGAATTCCTCCCGGCTCTCCGGCAGCGGGAATCCGGCGCCGACACCCAGTACCAGCCTGCCTGCGCTGAGCTGATCCACAGTGGCCGCGGTGTGCGCACCGAGCAGCGGATGGCGCAGGGTCGCGGTCAATGCGGCCGTACCCACCCGCACCCGGGATGTGGTGGCGGCGACCGCGGCGAGCAGCGGCAGCGGATCGACCCGGGTGCGCGCGAGCGGCGAGTCACCGATCCATACGGAGTCGAAGCCCGCGTCTTCGGCGGCCGCGGCGAATCTCACCAGCCCCGCGGCATCGTGACTACCGGTCATCGCGGTTTCACGGCTCGGTAGCAGTACCCCGATCTGAGTCATACAGATGATCCTCGGCGGCAACCGGCCGAGCGGCAATTACCTTGCAGGTAAAGGCAAGTGCGGCTCGATCCGCGAAAGTGACCCTTGCTTCAGCTATATCTTACGATATAGCTTCAGTACGTGGGACCACGACGTTTCGGCGGCTTCGAGCCGAGCAGCGGGCGCTTCTTCGGCGCCGGCGAATTGCGATGGGCGCTCTTGGCACTCATCGCCGAACAGCCCGGACATGGGTACGAACTGATGTCCCGGCTCGAAAAACGGTGCGGCGGCGCGTATCGCCCCAGCGCCGGTGCGGTGTACCCGACGCTCCAGCAATTGGAGGATGAGGGACTTACCACTCTCGAAATCGACAGTGGCCGTAAGGTTTTCCATATCAGCGCGACTGGGCGCGCCGAGGTGGACCAGCACCTCGGCGAGATCGATCGGATCTGGGCGCGCGCTGACGAACGCGGACAGTGGGGTTTGTTCCGCGATCCCGACGCAGCCGAAATCATCGGGCCCGCACTGCGTTTGTTCAAAACCGCGGTCTCGGCCGTGGTGCATTCGCACGGTGATCCCGCGGTGATCGATCAGGTCCGCGGCATCCTCGCCGATACCACACGCGAACTGCAGCAGGTGAAGATCGACAGCAAGCGAGAACACCGCCGGCGGCGCGGCCGGCAGACCGATTGAACGACTCTTCGAATCGAAGGTATTCCCATGGCGCACACCGACAATCCCGCCCAAGCCGCCGTCGCCGCCCCGCAATCGCGCGGACTGGGCGATCTGCTCCTGGACCAGTTCTTCACCAGCGGCCGCATCCTGGAAACCGAGCGCATCGCCGCCCGCATGACCCGCATCCGCATCGGCGGACCGGCACTGCAGAACCTGGACTGGCTACCCGGCCAGCACGTGCGGGTCGCCACCGGCGACAGCGCATCCGGCAATGTGCTCGCCCGCGTCGGCGATCTGCGCACCTACTCGGTGTGGCATTTCGACCGGGAGAACAGCGAACTGCACCTGTGCGTACTCGACCACGGTGACGGCCCGGGGGCCCGCTGGGGACGCCATGCCGCTGTCGGACAGCAGGTCCGATTCCGCGGCCCCGAGGGGTCGTTCACCCTGCGCACCGACGCGCCGTACCACCTGTTCGCCGGTGAGGAGACCGCCTCGGTCGCCCTCGGCGCCATGCTCCGCGCGGTCCCCGACGATATCCCGGTCCACGGCGCGATCGAAACGGCCACGGCCGAGGATCGTCTCGCGCTACCGCGCGCCGCCGAACTGTCCCATCCCCTGCGCGGCGACGCCTCCGCCGCCCGCTCCGAAATCCTGCTCGACGCGGTCCGCGGCCTCGACCTGCCGCCCACCCCGGGCGTGGCCTACCTCGCCGGTGAGGCCCGCACCATCCAGCAGATCATGAAATACCTGGTCCGCGAACGCCAGTGGCCCCGCCGCGCCATCCTGACCAAGCCCTTCTGGACACCGGGCAAGCGCGGTATGGACTAGTCCGCCCGGCCGGGGAGCCGGATCGGCCCACCATCCTCGGAAACGGCACGGTCGCCACAACCTCTCACATCGAGAGTGCTGCGGCGACCGTGTCGACCTCGGAACTCGCTGGGGCGCTGAGGTGTTCGGTTATCCCATATCAGTCGTTGTAGGAATCCATCGGCGGGCAGGAGCAGACCAGGTTGCGGTCGCCGTACGCGCCGTCGATGCGACGGACCGACGGCCACACCTTGGGCCGGGGGTTGTGCAGCCCCTGCGGGTAGACGGCGGTTTCGCGACTGTACGGGTGATCCCACTCGCCGACCAGGCACTGGGCGGTATGCGGGGCGCCGCGCAGCGGGTTGTCCTCCACCGGCCAGACACCGGCCTCGACCTGGTCGATCTCACCCTTGATGGCGATCATGGCCTCGATGAAGGCGTCGATCTCCTCGAGGTTCTCGCTCTCGGTGGGCTCCACCATGAGCGTGCCCGCGACCGGGAAACTCATGGTCGGCGCGTGGAAACCGTAGTCCGCCAGCCGCTTCGCCACATCGTCGACGGTGACGCCGGTGCGCTTGGTGATCTCCCGCAGATCCAGGATGCACTCGTGCGCGACCATGCCGTTCTCGCCGGTGAACAGCACCGGGAAGTGCGGATCGAGCCGTCGCGCAATGTAATTCGCCGACGCGATGGCCGTCAGCGTCGCGGCGCGCAGGCCGTCCGCACCCATCATGCGAATGTAGGACCAGGTGATCGGCAGAATGGACGCCGAACCGTACTTGGCCGCGGACACCGCATGTGAGCCCGCCTCCAGCGGATCACCCGGCAGGTACTGGGCGAGGTGCTCGCGCACCGCCACCGGACCCACACCCGGACCGCCGCCACCGTGCGGAATGCAGAAGGTCTTGTGCAGGTTCAGATGGCTGACATCACCACCGAACCGACCCGGACGAGCCAGTCCGACAAGGGCATTCAGATTCGCACCGTCCACGTACACCTGACCGCCCGCATCGTGCACCATGGCGCACAGCTCGGCCACCTCGTGCTCGTACACGCCGTGCGTGGACGGGTAGGTGATCATGATGCAGGCCAGTCGATCGGCATGATCGGCGATCTTGGCACGCAGATCGTCCAGATCCACATCGCCGTTTTCGCGGGTCTTCACCACCTCCACCCGCATACCGACCATGGCGGCCGAGGCGGCATTGGTGCCGTGCGCGCTGGAGGGGATCAGGCACGTATCCCGGTGCGTATCACCGCGATCCAGGTGGTAGCGGCGAATGGCCAGCAGTCCGGCGTACTCGCCCTGGCTGCCGGCATTGGGCTGCAGGGAAACCCGGTCGTATCCGGTGACCGCGGACAGCCAGCCCTCGAGATCCTCGACCAGGCGGATCAGGCCGGGCGCATCCTCGACGGGCGCGTACGGGTGCACCCGGTTGAAGCCCGGCCAGGTGATCGATTCCATCTCCGCCGCCGCATTGAGCTTCATGGTGCAGGAACCGAGCGGAATCATGCTGCGGTCCAGCGCAATATCCTTGTCCGACAGCGCGCGCAGGTAGCGCAGCATGGCGGTCTCGGTGCGGTACCGGGTGAAGGCCGGCGCGGTCAGGAACTCCGAGGTGCGGTTCTCGATATGCGGGCGCTGCTTGCCGTGGAAGAGCGCGCCCTCCGGGCCGACCGGAATCTCCGCGCCGAAGCAGTCGAGCACCGCCACCACATGCGCGTCGGTGGTCGCCTCATCGCAGGCGATGCCCACGTGATCGGCATCGACGAGGCGCAGGTTGATGCCCACGCCCTTCGCCTTGGCCACAATGGTCTCCGCGCCGCCCGGCACATTCACCAGCACGGTGTCGAAGAACGACTGGTGCACCACCGCATCGCCGAGCCCGGCGGCCAGCCACTGCGCGTGCCCGTGCACCCGCCGGGCGATCGACTTCAGCCCGTCCGCACCGTGGTACGAGGCGTACATGGCGGCCACAATGGCCAGCAGCACCTGCGCGGTACAGATATTGGAGGTCGCCTTCTCCCGGCGAATGTGCTGCTCACGCGTCTGCAGCGCGAGCCGGTAGGCGGTATTGCCGTCCGCGTCCACGGAGACGCCGACCAAACGGCCGGGCAGCTGCCGCGCATGGGCGGTATGCACCGCGAGATATCCGGCATGCGGCCCGCCGTAGCCGAGCGGTACGCCGAAACGCTGGGTGGTGCCGAAGCAGCAATCCGCGCCCTGCTCCCCCGGCGACGTAATCAGGGTCAGCGCAAGCAGATCCGCGCCCACCGCCACCAATGCCCCACGCGCATGGGCGGACTCGATCACCGGAGCCCAATCCACGATCCGGCCCGAGGCGCCCGGCTGCTGCAGCAGCACACCGAAGAACTCGCCCTCGGGCAGCTCGCCGCCGGACAGATCCGCCTCGACGATCTCGATGCCCAGCGGCTCGGCCCGGGTCAGCAGCACGGTCCGCGTCTGCGGGAACAGATCCGCGTCGATGAGCAGCCGCTGCGACCTACTGCGCCGATTGGCCCGCTGCAGCAGCGTCATGGCCTCAGCGGCCGCGGTCGCCTCGTCCAGCATGGAGGCATTGGCCACATCCATACCCGTCAATTCCGAGACCATGGTCTGGAAATTGAGCAGCGCCTCCAGCCGGCCCTGGCTGATCTCCGGCTGATACGGCGTGTACGCGGTGTACCAGGCCGGGTTCTCGATGAGATTGCGCACCAGCACCGGCGGGGTGAGGGTGTCGTAGTAGCCGAGCCCGATCATGGTGGTGGCCACCGTATTCGAGTTCGCCAGCGCGGCCAGCTCATCGAGCACCTCGTGCTCGGAGACGGCCGGCGGCAGGGCGTCGAGACCATTGGCGGCGGCGTCGAGAATGCTCGCGGGCACGGCTTTCGCGGCCAGTTCGTCCAGCGACTGGACGCCGACGGTCGCGAGAATGCGCTCGAGTTCGCCGCTGTCGGGTCCGATATGACGATCAGCGAAGGATCGAGTCCAGGTCACGGCTGCTCCAAGGGTGGGCGGGGGGCCGGCCACATGGCCGACGCGTCGTCTGCCCTCCCCCTCTGTCCTTGGCGCCTGAGAGATTCGGGTCCCGGCCAGCATGTGGCCGTGCCCCTTTCACCATGGGCGGGTGGCTCGGTGGCCACCACTTTCCAGAGGCGTCGAAACTCCGCGCGGTCCCTTGTGCCTGAGAGATTGACGGGGAGGTGCTGCTCCTTCGGCGCCCGGTCTGAGCCCTCGGGGAAGGGCATCAGGCTCGGGACTCTCCCGCACGGCTGCGACGCACTGCCAAGTCTAAGGGGCAGCAGGTTACGGGAATGTTGCCTGGGCTCGTTAGAGATCACTACCGCACAACAAAGCGAGCGCACCACCTGTGGGCGGCGCGCTCGCGTACGGGAGTGTTGCGTTCGAAATCGGCTAACCGGTCTTGGCGTTCAATCTGGCCTTGCGGCGATAGGACAGCTCGTCCTCCGGGCGCTCGGTGGCGGTCGCGGATTCGGCCCGCTCGGCCGGGAAATTGGCGATCGCACCGGTGAGCTCGCGCATGGCGCCGCCGACCGCGATACCGAAAACGCCCTGCCCACCCTGCAGTAAATCGACGACCTCCTCGGGCGAGGAGCATTCGTACACTGTGGCTCCGTCGGAGAAGAGCGTGATGCCGGCCAGATCCTCGACGCCTCTGCTGCGCAGATGATCCACGGCAATGCGGATGTTCTGCAGCGAGATACCGGCGTCGAGCAGCCGCTTGACGATCTTGAGGACCAGGATGTCCTTGAAGGAGTACAGCCGCTGGCTACCCGATCCGGTCGCGCTGCGAATGGACGGTACGACCAGCCCGGTGCGAGCCCAGTAGTCCAGTTGCCGGTAGGTGATACCGGCGACCTGACAGGCGCTGGGTACGCGGTACCCGACCAGGTCGCTTGGCACCGAGTCATCGGGGAACAGCCCTGGCTGCACCACATCCTGCGTGTGCGGTTGATCTCCCACTGACTACTCCCTACTGCTGGCCTATCAGGGCTCGTGTCTCTCATCAAGACGCACTGCCATCAAGACGCACTGCGTCAACTCCGGAGCGTGGCCTAACTGTCGAGGCTACTCCCCCGATTCTCCAGGCAGCATCGGCCTCGAACCAAGCCTGCCGAGCGGCGTGTTTCTATACCTGAAGTACAGGTCGAGGGATTGTTTCGACTACGCCCAGGTCAGCTGTCGGTGGCCTTGAAATCATCCGGCGAGACCGACTCGAGAAACTCCTTGAACTTCTCCACTTCGTCCTCGCGCTCGTCCGGCATCACCAGCCCGGCCTCCTCCAGCACCGGCTCCTCCGCGTAGATCGGACAACCCACGCGCAATGCGATGGCGACCGAATCGGACGGACGGGCGGAGATGCGCAGATCGTTCTCGAACACCAGATCGGCGTAGAAGGTGCCCTCCTGCAGATCCACGATCCGCACCTCTTTCAAGGTGTGGCCGAGATCCTTGATGAGGATCTTGATGAGATCGTGGGTCAGCGGCCGAATCGGCGTGACACCCTCTTGTTCCAGCACGATTGCGGTCGCCTCGGCCTGCCCGATCCAAATCGGTAGATACCTGTCACCCGACACCTCACGGAGCAACAGCACGGGCTGGTTCTGTGGCTGTTCGACACGTATGCCGATCACACGCATTTCGCTCATCGCACTGCCTCCCATACTCGCTCGGCCGCCCCCAGCACACGACGCAGCGGGGCGAGCCGTAACACCGAGTCTAGGCGAAGAATTCAGCCCCCGAGCGATGCACGCACCGAGGTCTTCACCAGGCATGTGTGCAGTGTCAGCGACAGCGCCGCCAACTCTCGCACGGTCTCCTCCGCGCGGGCGCGAGCATCCGCGTCCCGGCTCTTGGCGATGGGCGCGGCGATCTGCGCGACCATGGCCGCCTCCCGATCCGCGGCCAGTTTGAAGGCGCGCAGATGCCTTGCCTCCAAACCGAATTCGCTCAACGCCTTGGCGGTGCGCGCCAGCGTCACCGCATCGGCGTCGAAGTAGCCCGCGGCGCCGGGCGTAATGAGATTCGCGCGAATCAGTTCGGTGAGGAACTTCTCGTCGATTCCCGCCTGCTGCAACAGATCTGCCCGCGGAACCCGGATCTCGTGATCGAACAGGAATTCCTCGGGCGACACCTCACCTGGCACGACACCGAGCCGCCGCAGGCGACTCTCCCCATTGGGGCCTGCGGCGCCGGATCCGGCGCCGCCCGCTCGGGCACGGGCTTCCCGTACCCCGAGCGTCGCGGCGCCACTGTCGATCGCTTCCAGCTGTTCCTTGATCACCTTCAAGGGCAGGTACTGGTCCCGCTGTGCCGTGAGCACGAACCGCAGGCGTTCCACGTCGGCGACGTGGAACCTGCGGTAACCCGAGGGCGTGCGCTCCGGACTGATCAATCCCTCCGATTCGAGAAACCGAATCTTCGAGATCGTGATGTCCGGGAAGTCCGGACGCAGCAGATCCAACACGGAGCCGATCGACATTCCTCCGCGTGTCCATTGCTGCGCTGCGCCAGTCATTCCCGTCGGCCTACAGTGCGCCCGCGTCGCTGTTCTGCGGCCGCGGGCCGGTCAGGAACACGAGACGGAACTTGCCGATCTGCACCTCGTCGCCGTTCTGCAGCTCCGAGGAATCCACCGGCTCCCGGTTCACGTAGGTACCGTTCAAGCTGCCCACATCGACGACCTGGAAAGTGTCGTCATCCTGGCGGAACTCCGCGTGCCGACGACTGACGGTGACATCGTCGAGAAAGATGTCGCTGTCGGGGTGGCGACCCGCGGAGGTGGTGGGCTGATCGAGCAGGAAACGCGATCCGGCATTCGGGCCGCGCTTGACCACCAGCAGGGCTGCGCCCGCGGGCAGACCCTCGACCCCTTGCACCGGCTGCTCGCCGGTCTGCTCGGTGCGCGACGTGTCGACCTCGTTCAGGAAATCAGCGCGGAACACCGAAGTGGTCTCTGCTGCCGTCTCCTGGTAACCCGGGTCCTTGTTCTCGCTCACCCTTGCTCTCCTCCTCGAACCGAATTAATCCATGCAAGCAGTTGATGCCCTCAGCGTGTGCTTGTTGGCATTGACCGTACCCTGCCAGGGCGTACCCGTGCAGGTAGAACTGTGAAGGCTCCTTCAGCCTCCGATAACTCCTTGATAACCTGCGGCATCGAGCAGGTCACCATACGCGGAGTCGAGCGTTTCGGCGTCTTCGAGCTCGAGCTCGAAGATCCAGCCGTCACCGTAAGGGTCGGTATTGAGGGTCTCCGGCGCGGCAGTCAGAACCTCGTTCACCGCAACGATTTTCCCCGCCAGCGGAGCGTAGATGTCCGAAACACTCTTGGTGGACTCCACTTCGGCGATGCTGTCGCCATTGGCCACATCGGCATTCGCTTCGGGCAGCTGCACGAAAACGACGTCACCGAGCTGCGACTGGGCGTAGTCGGTGATTCCGACCCGCACGCGGGCCGGGCCGGCGATGCGCACCCATTCGTGTTCTTCGGTGTAGCGCAGGTCGTCGGGTAGGTCGCTCACAGGCGATGTCCTTTCGGGCGGGTGGTCCTCTCGGGATCGGCGTCGATCCGTGTGCAACACACCCTAATGGCTAGTGATCTGTCGTCGACGGGGCCGGTATGGCTCGGGCGACCGCAACGGCCTTGCCCACGTAGAGAATGCCGGTCCAGACGTAGGTCGCCACACCCCAGATCAGGAATGCCCCGCCGAAGGCCTTGCTGAAACCTGCTGCGGGCCAATCCATCTGACCTGCGAGTGTCCACGGAAAAGCGGACATGAGCGCGAAGGTGGCGGCTTTGCCGAGGTAGATGACCTCGGGCGGCGGCAGCCCGCGGCGCTTGTAGATGCCCAGCGTCAGCGTCAGGATGCCGTCGCGCGCAACAAGAACGATCACCACCCACCACGGCAGGATGCCGCGAATCAGGAAGCCCGCCAGGGTCGCCAGCAGAAAGAGCCGGTCGACCAGCGGATCCAGGATGGCGCCCAGTTTGGAGGACTGGTCCAGCAGCCGGGCCAGCTTGCCGTCCAGGAAGTCGGTAAAGGCGCTGGCGATCAGCAGCGCGAAGGCCCAGCCGTCGGCCTTGGGGACCAGCAGCAGCCAGAGGAAGACCGGGACGCCGATGAGCCGGATGACGCTCAGCACATTGGGCACGGTGAGGATGCGGTCGCTGTACACCGGTTCGGCGTTCCGCTCGGTTGTCACAACCCGGTCTTACCGTAATCACCGGCGAGTCTCCATACGGGCACGCCGCTGGCCGGTCCGGAGCGGAAACGATATCGTCTCCGCCATACAGGTGGATGACAGAATGAGTGGGGAAGCTTCTCATCTGTCATCCCCGGCATGCGAGAGGAAACACCATGCCAGACTTCGACTACGACGTCGTGGTGATCGGCTCCGGCTTCGGGGGAAGCGTCAGCGCACTGCGACTGACGGAAAAGGGCTATCGGGTGGCCGTGCTGGAGTCCGGCCGCCGCTGGAATGCCGAGGACATCCCGAATACCAACTGGAATGTGCGCAAGGCGATCTGGGCCCCGCGGCTGGGCCTGACCGGTACCCAGCGCATCAGCGTGCTCGGCAAATGCGCCGTCTTCTCCGCCTCGGGCGTGGGCGGCGGCTCCCTGATCTACGGCAATACCCTGTACGAGCCGCTGCCGGACTTCTACACCGATAAGCAGTGGTCGCACATCACCGACTGGAAATCCGAGCTCGCGCCCTACTACGACCAGGCGCAGCGCATGCTCGGCGTCACGCCCAATCCGCGCATGACGCCCGCCGACGACGTGATTCGCTCGGTCGCCGAGGACCTGGGCGTCGCGGACACCTTCCATGCCACCAATGTGGGTGTGTTCTTCAATGAGGAAGCCCCCGGCGAGGAGGTGGCGGACCCGTACTTCGGCGGCGCCGGACCGGCCCGCAACGGCTGTATCCACTGTGCGCGCTGCTTCACCGGCTGCCCGCACAATGCCAAGAACACCACCCCGAAGAACTACCTGTACCTGGCCGAGCAGGCCGGCGCCACGGTGTTCGCACTGACCACCGTGACCAAGGTGCGACCCATGACCGGCGGCGGTTACGCCCTGGACACGGTGCGCTCGGATCGCTGGGTTCGCAAGGACCGCAAGATCTTTACCGCCGAGCAGGTGGTCTTCGCCGCCGCCGCGCTGGGCACCCAGAAGCTGCTGCACAAGATGCGCGACGAGGCGGTGCTGCCGAATCTGTCACCCCGCCTGGGCGAGCTGACCCGCTCCAATTCCGAGGCCATCCTCAATGTGGTGAGCCGCGAGCGCGACGATTTCGCGCAGGGCATCGCCATCACCTCCTCGATTCATCCGGAGCCGAACACCCATATCGAGGTGTGCCACTACGGCGCGGGGCAGAACGGGTTGTTCCCGCTGTCGGTGCCGATCGTGGACGGCGGCGCGTTCCGCTTCCTGCGCTTCCTGCTGGCGATGGTGCTGCATCCGCTGGTGTTCGCGCGCAGTCTCAATGCCCGGCGGGCCTCGGACAAATCGGTGATCCTGCTGGTCATGCAGTCCCTGGACAATTCGCTGACCTCCTATCGGCGCTGGGGTCAGCTCAAGACCAGACAGGGCACCGGTAAGCCGAATCCGACGTGGATTCCGATGGCGCACGATGTCGGCCGCCGCTTCGGTGAGAAGGTCGACGGCGATGTGCAGAGCCTCATCATGGATGTGTTCAATATTCCGGCGACGGCCCACTACATCGGTGGCTGCGTGATCGGCGAGGGCCCGGAATCGGGTGTGGTCGATCCGTATCAGCGCGTGTTCGGCCATCCCGGGCTGCACATCGCCGACGGTTCGGCGGTCACCGCGAATCTCGGCGTGAACCCGTCCCTGACCATCACCGCACAGGCCGAGCGCGCAATGGCCTTCTGGCCCAACAGGAATGAGCCCGACCCCCGGCCGCGCCTGGGCAACCCCTACCGCCGTATCAGCCCCGTGCGGCCGCAGCAGCCGACGGTCCCGGACTTCGCCTCGGGCGCGCTGCGCCTGCCGATCTTCCCGGTGGATGCCAACTGACGGGAACCGCTGAGCCACTGCGGATTTCCCCCAGTCGAGCGCACGATTGCGCTCGACGGTAAGTTGAGTTCCGCCCGGCTACCCGACCGACACACGACAGGCGGCAAATCTGGGCGCTGGGCGCGGACCGTCCGTACCATTCTTGTGGAATGGCACAGCTGTGGAGTGGCACGGCCCGGAGTAGTTCAGCCGGTATCGATTCGACGAGAGAGGTGCAGCGCCGATGCTCGTTCGAGTACAGAACCCCGCTGGTACGCATGCCGAGAAGCTGCTGATCGACTGGCTCCGCACCTGGAAGGGCCGCGGCGACCCCAAGGGCGTCGCCACCGTCAATTGCAGCCTCTTCCACGGTGATCGGCTCTACCCCTTCGACGCGGTCGTCTGGACGCCGACGAGTTGTGTGGTGATCGAGGCCGAGTCGCTGGCGGAGAATCTGCAGGGCGAGCTGGAGGTGCCGCTCAACGGCCCGTGGCGGGTGGCCGAGAAGATCATCACCTTCGACGGCACCGATAAGCGCACCCCGCTGGACAAATCCCGCGATCACACCTTCGCACTGCAGAACTGGCTGGCCGAGCGCGGTCTCGGGCAGCGGGTGGTGCACGGCGCGGTACTGGTGGTGCCGCCGCCGGATTCGAATCTGCGGGTGCAGCAGCTGTGGAGCGATCCCAGCTTCGAGGTGCTGGTGGGCGATGACCCGCGCCGGCTGCACGACTACTTCATCGGCCTGTCCTCGCGCGGCCGCCCGCAGTGGTCGGCCAATGATGTGGCGTGGGCCTTCCGCGGGCTGGGCATTCTGCCGTATCTGCCCGCCCCGCAGGATCTGCTGAACGAGGGCTTCCTCGGCCCGGTGGACATCACGCTCTGGCACGGCGGACCGCAGCAGGCGCAGGCCGAGGCCTATGCCGAGGAGCAGGCGCGCCTGGAGCAGGAGGCCGCTGCGGCCGGCAGCCGACTGCGGGTGCCCGCACCCTGGTACAGCCCGTGGAAGCTCTATCCGCGCCGGACCGGTCAGATCGATTTCGGTCGCGGGTTCATGCGGGTCATGCTCTCGCTGGGCATGATCGTGGTGGTGCTGTGGGTGCTGTGGTTCATCATTGCCGCGGTCGTCGCGTACGGCTGAGCGCCACAGCGCGGAACGGTAGATAGGCCGCCGTCACCAGGGCGATGGCGGCCGTCGTACCCCCGAGGACATCGGTGGGGTGGTGATATCCCAGTCCCACCATGCCGACCAGCACTCCCGGCAGCAGCACCACCGTCACCACCACGATCGTCACCCGTGCCCGCACCGACTCGGTGACCAGCACCAGCGCCGTGACGACGGCGATCAACTGCACGGTGTGCCCACTCGGATACGCCAGGTAGTGATGCAGCTGCCGGTCCCAGAACGGTTTGAGCGCAAACGAATTCACCAGGATCGCGAACTCCGGCCCGAGGATCATGAACCCGGCGGACCACCACCGCCGCCGGTACGCGAACCACGCGGCCGCGAGCAGCTGCACCGGAATGATGATGCTGTTGTTGCTCGGCGCGACCAGCACGCGGTAGAGCCACCGATGCCCGTCGAGCGCGGAGTGGATATGCCCCTCCAGGGAGCTGTCCAGCCCGGTCGGCCCGCCGTCGGCCGGAAAGAACTGCGGCACAACCACAGTCACGACAATGGCCACCAGGATGAGCGCGGGCAGCGCGGCCCGGCGGATCAGGGTATCGGGCCGGGTCGGGGCGGGCGCGGGCGATCGGATCACCCGGCCACGATAGCCGCGACCGCAGGGCGGTCACCGTGAGCGCTGCGTTCACTCCCGCAGTGCGGCCCGCTCCAGCAGCGGCCGGGAAAGGGCGGGAGCCCACCAGTTCGCGGTGCCCAGCAGCCGCATGAAGGCCGGTACCAACACCATTCGCACCAGGGTGGCGTCCATGAGCACCGCCAGCGCCAGGCCGACGCCGAGCATGCGGTTCATGGTCACCCCGCTGCTGGCGATGCCCACGAAGATCACCGCCATGAGCAGCGCCGCCGCGGTGACGATCCGGCCCGACCGGGCAATGCCCAGCGCGACGGCATCGTCATTGTCGGCACGCGTCCGGCCGGAGCGCTTCCACTCCTCGGTGAAGCGGGCCAGCAGGAAGACCTCGTAATCCATCGAGAGCCCGAACGCCACGCAGAACAGCAGCACCGGCAGCGTGGCGATGGTGTATCCGGTGGCCAGTGTGCCGAGGCCGCCCAGGTGACCCTCCTGGAAGATCCACACCAGTGCGCCGAAGGTCGCCGACAGCGACAGCACATTGAGCACCAGCGCTTTCAAGGGCAGCACCACACTGCCGGTGAGCAGGAGCAGCAGGATGAAGGTGGTCACCGCGATCCAGACGACGGCCTTCGGGAACCCCTCCCTGATGCCCGCGGTGGAGTCCGCGGTCTGCTGGGCGAGCCCGCCGAACAGTACGTGCGTGCCCGCCGGTGCCGTCACGGCATGCAGCGCGCCGAGTTGCCGCTGCCCCTGTTCGGAATACGGATCGACCTTCGAGGAGACCGTCAGATGCGCGCTGTCGCCGTGTCTGGCGGTCGGATCGGCGGGACCGGCCGGTTGGCCGCCCGCGAAGGAACCCGCCGGACCGGTGACGCCCTCGACCTCCGGCACCGTCGACAAGGCGGCCGAATACGCGCCGAGATCACCCGGATCGGTGCCGCCGCCGGTGGGGCTCACCACGATTTGCACTGTGCCCGTGGCATTGTCGGCGAACCGGTCCCGCAGCAGATCACCCACCTGACGCGATTCCACCGCGGCGGGCAGCACCCGATCATCGGGCAGACCGAGTTTCAGCCCGAAGATCGGCGATCCGAACAGCACCAGCAGCGCCAGCACCGGCAGCGCGCACAGTACGGGCCGCCGCTGCACCGTGCGCGCCACCCGGTAGAGGAAGCCCTCCTGTACCGGCCGGGCCTCGCGCAGCGGTTTCCGATTGATCCGCTCGCCGAGCAGTGTCAGCAGCGCGGGGACCATGGTGAGCGTCAGCACGATCGAGAGCGCGACCACCGCCAGGCCCGCATAGGCGAGGGAGCGCAGAAAAGCCATGGGGAAGAACGACATTCCGATGAGCGCAATGCCCACCGTGGTCCCGGAGAAGGCCACCGCCCGCCCGCCGCGCCGCATGGCGAGCACCAGCGCAGCGTCACGATCCCGGCCGGCCGCTATCTCCTCCCGATAGCGGCCGATGATCAGCAGCGAATAGTCGATGGCCAGCGCCAATCCGATGGCGGTGGTGATGTTCAGCGCGAAGACCGACAGTTCCACCACGAAGGTCAGCAGGTACAGCACCGCGCTGGTGCCCGCGATGGCGGCGATCCCGGTGATGAACGGAATCGCCGCCGCCACCGCACTTCTCAGGAACCAGATGAGCAGCAGCACGGTCAGCGGCAGCGCGATGGCCTCGGCGATGGCGAGGTCCTTTTCCGTCTGCTGCCCGGTCTCGGCCCACACCATGGCCTGGCCACCGGCATGGATGGTGACTCCGTCCCGGCTGCCGGCAAAAGCGCCGGCCAGATCGTGCGCGGCCGCGGGTGCGGTGTTCTCGTCACCGCGCACGCTGGCGACAATGAGCCCGATCTTCTTGTCGCGGCTGACAAGCAGACCGCTCAGCTGCGGATCGGTCCACGGCGAAACAACTTTCGAGACACGGCTATCGCCCCGGAGCTGTTCGTCGATATCGCGGCCGCGGGCAGTGGAGGCCGCGCCCTGTACCCCGCCGTCGGATTCCACAGTCAGCACGAGTTGCATGCCGGACATGTTGTAGTCGCGCCCGAGAATGTCCGCGACGCGCGCGGATTCGGAGTCGGTGGCCACGAATCCGCCATTGGACAGCCGCGCGGAGGCCTGCGAACCCAGCGCACCGCAGACCAGGAATGCCACGCCCACCAGAACCAGGACGAGCTTCGGCGCGCGCATGGCCGGTCCGATCAGCGTCGTGATCATCGCGTCTCCCGTCACCGATCGGCCGATGCCCCATTGCATGAGCTCGCTACCTCGATAACGATGTACTGCCGCACCGGGGTTCAACCCGATGCGGCACTGCCGATCACGAGGGGACGGGTGCGTCTCCGGCGCCGTTCAACATGGCCGCGTGCAGCATCTTCTCCGGCACGCCCAGGCCCTCGATGAGGGTGAGAGCGTGCGGCCGCAGCCGGTCCACGAGTTCGTTCACACCGCGCCGCACCATTTTCGCCCGTTCCACGGACATGAAGCGGTGCATGATGAACCAGGCCTGGTTCTCCTCGATGGTCTTGTACACGTACAGATCACAGACGGAGCCGGCCAGTTCGCGAGCGGCCTCGTCCTCGATTCCGGCAATGCCTTCGATGAAGGCCTCCAGGACCAGACGATCGATATGCGCCGTGCCCGCGGCGAGAATGTGGTCCTGGGCATTGTTGAACGCCTCGAAGGGCCCGGTGTCCTTGGCGCGGGCCTGCAGTCGATGCCCGGCCGTGCGGACCAGATAGTCCTCGCGGTCGGCGA
The DNA here is from genome assembly GCF_035958815.1 of Nocardia sp. NBC_01327. Taxonomy (NCBI): domain Bacteria; kingdom Bacillati; phylum Actinomycetota; class Actinomycetes; order Mycobacteriales; family Nocardiaceae; genus Nocardia; species Nocardia sp. NBC_01327. The sequence goes on from NZ_CP108383.1 coordinate 6,049,803, forward strand.
AGAGCTGCAGCTGGACCGACCGGCGGGACAGGTCCTGATCGTCGACGCCGTCGTCACCGCGATCACGCAGCCGCTGGATGAGCTGCCGCACACCCGAGGCCTCGCGCACCGCGTCCCGAGCCATGGTGGCGGCGAAGCGCACCCAGCCCATGGCGTCGAGATCGCGCACCTCATCGGAGTAGGCGGTCAGCAGATCCTTGGCCACGAGCTGGGTCAGGACCAGATTGTCGCCCTCGAACGTGGTGAAGACATCACTGTCGGCCTTCAGCGTGACCAGGCGGTTCTCGGTGAGATACCCTGCGCCGCCGCAGGCTTCGCGACATTCCTGAATCGCCTGGGTGGCGTGCCGGGTCTGCGCGACCTTGAAACCTGCCGCGCGCTTCTCCAGCGCCCGCTGTGCGGACTCCTCGGTCGCCTGTCCGGTCTGCACCAGATGCATGCGCTGCACCAGATCGTTCTGCGCGAATTGCAGTGCGTAGGCGCGGGCCACCAGCGGGAGCAGGCGGCGCTGATGACTGCGGTAGTCCATCAGCACGGTCTCGACACCCGTATCGGGATCAGCGAATTGGCGACGCTGCTCGGCGTAGCGGACGGCAATGCTCAGGGCCACCCGGGCCGCCGCGGCCGCCGCGCCGCCGACACTGACCCGGCCGCGCACCAGGGTGCCGAGCGTGGTGAAGAACCGCCGGCTCGGGTTGGCGATCTCGGATTTGTAGGTGCCGTCGGGTTCCACGTCGGCATAGCGATTGAGCAGGTTCTCGCGCGGAATTCGCACCTGGTCGAACAGGATTCGGCCATTGTCGACACCCGGCAGACCGCCCTTGAGACCGTCGTCGGAGGTGGTGACGCCGGGCAGATCCTTACCCTCCGCATCCCGGATCGGCACCAGGAAGCAGTGCACGCCCTGCGATTCGCCACCGGTCACCAGCTGCGCGAAAACCGCTGCCATGCGGGCATGTTCGGCTGCGCCGCCGATGTAATCCTTACGCGCGGAAGGCGTAGGGCTGTGCACGATGAACTCTTCTGTGGCAGGGTCGTAGGTGGCTGTGGTCTCCAGGTTGGCCACATCGCTTCCGTGACCGGTTTCGGTCATCGCGAAGCAGCCGAGCAGCTCCAGCGGGAGCAGCGCTTCGATGTACCGGCGGTGCCTCTCGGTACCGAGGTTTTCGACCGCACCGCCGAACAGACCCCACTGCACACCGCACTTCACCCACAGCGACAGATCGGTGTAGGCAAGCATTTCCAGTGCGGTGACAGCCCCGCCCGGGTCGCCGGTTCCGCCTTCGACCTCGCGGAAACCGCGTTCGGCCCACCCGAAGGAGGACACCAGATGCATTTGCTCCAGTACCCGCGTTCTCGCGGCCTTGTAATCGAGGTAGGGGTCGCCGTAGAGCCGGGCATCGTCGAGATGCACCCGGGCCTGTTCGCGCACGTCCCGCCAGGGTCCGTCGAGAGCCGCGCGTAGATGTTCCGCTATCGGATCGCCATCGTTCGCCATGCTCCAAAACACTACTGCTATCTCCCTGCTCAACCCGGTGATCTATCGCACCCGTGTACTTTTCTCCTGTGAGCAACGATCTGGCAATCGAGACCGGAGGTGCCCCCGAGGGCATTCTCGGGCGGTCGCGACGGCTACTGACCAGCGTGGTCGGGCATGCGGTCGCGGACCGCAATGCCGTGGCCGACGTCGTGACCGAGGCCCCCGCACCGCTGCAGCCCATCGACCTCACCGACGATGCCGCGGTGACCGAGGTTTTAGACCTGGTCGAGCGGGTAGGCGAAGTGGTGCTCTCGGCGGGTACGGCCGTCATGGACACCACCGCGCAGATCGAATTCATCGCCTCCACCTACGGCTTGTCGAAATGCGATATCGACGTCACGTACAACTCGATCCGCATCTCGGTCGACCGCGGCACCCGGATGCCGCCCGCCAGCACCATGCGGGTGGTCAAGTACCGATCCCTGGATTTCACCCGCCTGGCCGCCGTGGACCGCCTCACCCGGCGGATCCGCCGCGAACTGGTGTCGCCGGAGGAGGCTCTCGCGGCGCTCGAGGAGATCACCTCCGCGCCGCATCCCTATCACCGCTGGATCTCGACCTTCGGCTGGTCACTCATGGCAGCGGCGGTGGCGCTACTGCTCAATGGCGGTCTGCTGATCGCCGCACTGAGCTTCGCCACCACCGCGCTCATCGACCGCACCAATCGGCGGCTCAATCGACGCGGCCTGCCGTTCTTCTTCCAGCACATGGTCGGCGGCATGATCGCCGCGATACCGGCGGTGCTCGTCTCCACCTTCGCCAGCCATCTGCATCTGGATCCGGCGCTCATCATCGCGGCCGGAATCGCCGTGCTGCTGGCCGGTTTACAGCTGTTCGGCGCGGTCGAGGACGCCATTACCGGTGCGCCCATCACGGCGGCCGCGCGCATGCTCGAGGTGGTCATGATGACCGGCGGCATCATCGCGGGCATCGTGCTCACGCTGCGCGTGTCCGAAGTCCTGAACCTCACGACGCCGACCGTCGATATGGCCCCCGGCCGGGATCTCACCAATCTGCCGATGAAGGTGGCGGCCGGCGCGATCACCGCGTTGGCTTTCGCGCTGGCCTGCTACGCCGAACGCCGCGCGCTCACGACCGCGGCGTTCAGCGGCGCGGCGGCCATCGCGGTCTATCTCGTGGTGCAGAACGCCGGTTTCGGGCCGATCGTCTCCTCCGGTGTCGCCGCGATCGTGGTCGGCCTGGCCGGTGGTCTGCTCGCCCGGCGCGCATTGACGCCGCCGCTGGTGGTCGCGTTGGCGGGGATCACTCCCCTGCTTCCCGGCCTGCGCGTCTATCGCGGCCTGTATGCCCTGCTCAATGACGAACAGCTCATCGGCATCAACCAGCTCTTCAGCGCGTTCGCCGTAGGGTGTGCGCTGGCGGCCGGTGTGACGCTGGGCGAATGGTTTGCCCGGGATCTGCGGCGACCTCGAATAATCCCGCGCCTCACCACCATTCGAATCTCCCGGCGCACGGGATCGGTCATTACAACTCGCCCTCCGACAAAGCCCTCTTGATGAGCGTCTGGGCGGCGTCGCCGTAGGCGGCCTGTTCGGCCAGGGCGCGGAAGACCCGCTCGTACAGCACGAGTTCGCGCGGCTGCCGAATGGTCAGCTCGGCGGAGATTGTCTCCACCTGCACCAGGTGGGTATCGAAGAAGGTGAAATTTGTTGTCTCATAGATGAATTCAGCGGTGTTAGGGACGACGCCGACAACCACGCGCTCGGCGGCCAGCATTGTCTGCAGATGCTCGAGTTGCGCTCTGCGGACCGCGCCGTCGCCCACGGACGTGTACAGCGCGGCCTCGCCGATGAGGAAGTGGAAGCGGTGCCTGCCTTCGCGCAGCACGCGCTGCCGTTCCATCCGCGCGGCCACCGCATGTTCGAGATCGTCGGGGCTGCCGAGGAACCGAATGCACCGCCGCAGCACCGCTTCCGCGTAATCGCGGGTCTGCAGCAGTCCCGGCAGCAGCAGGCAGTCGTAGCCGCGCACCAGGCCGGTGGCGGCTTCGCGCTCGATGCTCTGCCGCTGCCTGCGGGCGTGACCGGTGGCCGCGATGCGGCGCCATTCGAGGTGGGCGGCATTCACATTGCGCACGGTCGCAACGAGATCCGGCAGGGCGAGTTCATTCCTGGTGATCCGGCACCACACGGCGAGATCCTCCTCGGACGGCAGCTGCCGGCCGTGCTCTATCTTCGATACCTTCGTCGGCCCCCAGCCCGCGCGCGCGGCCAGGTCCCGGCCGGATATGCGGGCGGACACCCGGAGTTCCCGCAACCGAACCCCGAGCGCCTGCCGCCCCTCGTCAACCCTGGTCACGGAGATAGACGTCGAACGGAACAGCCAACGGCCACAGCTGATCCCGGACCTGGGCGCAGCGGGCGAGCAGCACCGGATCCTCGGTGACCGCACCACCGGCCCATTCGCCCTCGGGCGAGAAGATCGAGAATGCCAGCGGGCCGTCGTCGAAGAGCCACCAGTCGTCGGCGGTGTAGTCGGCCGGATCGACGCGATGCCGGGGCAGGTACCGGACCTGTTCCCCGGCTTCGACATTGCGATCGGTGTGATGCAGCAGGAAGCGGGTGTAGTCGGTGTGCGGTTCGGTCACAATGCGTAATCGCTGGATCAGGGTGCCCTCCTCGGTCACCTCGCGCACAAGCGCATCCCACTCCTGCCAGTCGGCCGGATAGCTGGTCGGCTCCCCCGCCACGAAGTGTTCCAGTTGCTCGTTCTCGGCGGCCACACCGTAGGTGTCCTGCACCTCCAGGTGGAACGCGCGACGATGCGACCGGTACAGGTCATCGAATTCGGAGCGATAGAGCATGCGGGTAACTCGCTTTCAACGCACGAACTTCCACGGCCGTCTCGTGGTCGGGAATCTGCATGGCGGACAGCACGTGGGGGTCGTCGACCACCTCACCGCACAGGGTGAAGGTCCCGTTGCCGGTGTTGTGCAGCGCTGCACCCAGACAGGTTTCGAGTTCCAGAAAGCCGAGCAGTTGATGGGGTATCTCGACAGTGCCCGGAGTGTGGCCGGTGCGCCACCCCTGCACAATGATGCTGTCGCGGTCGGTTGCCCACAATCTGGGTGATCCGTTGCCGCCGGTGGGTCCGCCCAGAAGCCGTATCTCCATGATGCCGTGTCCTTGCTCGAGGCAACTACGAACACATCTCATTATCGCTGGTGCCAGGACGTTTCCAGCAGGAGATTCGAGCAACCTCGAGCAATCTGCTGCCGCCGGGGCACGGCGATCCATACCGTGGAATCCGGAAACCACCGACAGCAAGGGCAATGATGAGCGCACCATCGGCGATCGGCTATCTGCGGCACGACATCTCGAAGGCAAGGCAGGTGTGGGATGAGGCGCAGATCCGCAGCGTCGCCGCCCGCCTCGGCTACGACCTGCGCAAAACCGTTGTCTTCGGCCCCCACACCGACCGCCCCGACCTGCGCCTGCGCACGGTGGTGAGCCGCCTGGGCGTAGACGCCGTGGTAACCCCCAGCCTCGCGCACCTCGGCGGCGAGGTCCCCGACTTTCTGGCGAAAGTGTGCGATGTCATCACGGTCGACCCGGAGACTACCTATGCCCGCTCAGCGAACGACCTGCTGCCGGACTCGGGCGGAGCTTGACGTCCCAGCTCGGCTCGCCCGATAGGATCGATCGGTACCGTCGCCTGGACGAGGAGTGGATGGTGTCCGAACTGCTGGATTGGGCTCGCAAGGAGAACCTACAGCCTGCCCCGATCACCGTGGAGATCTGGAAGACCCTTCCGGAAGACTTCTGCCGACTTGTCGAGGTCGTCAACGGTGAGGCGGTTCGCGCCGAATCTCGCTCCCGCCCACATCAAAAAGCGGCCCGCCGCATTGCCGACTTCATCGAAACGGCAGCCGACGCACACATGAGCCGGTACAACGACGGCTGCCTGGATGTCGACACCGACTTCGATGTGTTGCTCTGGGAACTGCCGCGCGCGACGATCCGGCGGCCGGATGCCGCGCTGTTCGCGTGCGCTCCGCCGGATCTCCGTCCGCTGCACGCATCGATGGTCAAACTTGTGGTCGAAGTCGTCTCCCCCGGCACCGAACGAGTCGACACCGCCGACAAAATGGCGGAGTACGCGTTGGCAGGGATCCCTTGGTATTGGATCGTGCACCTTGCCGACAACGAGGTAGCCGTCATCGAAACCTTCGTACTCGACCACGTTTTGAACCAGTATCGACCGCACCGAACACTCGAGCACACCGACGGTGTGGCCGAGATCGATCTGCCGATCGCGGTCAAACTCGATTGGAGTCGCCTCATCGGACTTGCGCGATGAGCGGCAGAGGAACCTGTTACGCCCGTGAGGGATTCGTTCAGACGGATGATGCTCGCGGTTCGTCGACTACCGGCACCGGAATCTGATTGAGCGCGTAGTACACCGCCAATACCCCGTGCAGTGCCAGGGTCAGCGGGGCGGAGACGAAGGCCAGGGCGACGGTGGTCGGGTAGATGGCTATGCCCAGGCCGAAGCGCCAGCGGGTGGCGCGGGCGGCCTCGACGTCGACGCGCGGGTAGAAGAGGTTGCCGGTGCGGGTCAGGTGCAACCACACCGTTTGGAACAGAATGCCGTGGTAGACCATGAAACTGCCGTAGATGGCGACCGCGATACGCGCGGCATGGCTCCCGGTCCAGGCGCTCACCGACCCGCCCCCGTGACCTTCGGTCAGGTAGTCCGCGACCAGGGCCGCGGGCCAGGGCAGCGCGACAACGCCCATGAGCAGCAAGAGATTCAGGAACAGCAGCGTCCGATCCACCCGCTCGACAAACCCGAACACGGTGTGGTGGTTCACCCACATGATGCCGATATTCAGGAACGTCACCACATACGCCGCATACGAGGGCCACTGATGCCCCAGCTCCTGCCACAGATGATCGCCCGCATTCAGCGGAACCTTGATCTCCAGGATCAACAGGGTGATCGCCACCGCGAACACACCGTCACTGAAGGCCTGTGCCCGCCCCGAATCATTCACAGCCACCGAGACTACTGATGTACCGGTACCTCGGTTTGATCGAATCCACAGGGTCGGTTAGCGTCTGGCGCGCAACGCCGAGTCGGGGGAATATGTTCAACGAGCACGATGACCTCTCCGAGCATCCGGATTTCGCCGGGCCGGAGTGGGGTGAGCGCATTTCGCGCATCGAGAAGGAGTACTCCCGGCGGCAGAGCTGGGGAGTGCGAAAGCATAAGCTGCGCAGCAAATTGCCGATCATCGCTGTGATAGCGGTGGTGGTGGGGCTGCTGGCGATCTGGCACGAGACGTCGGGGGCGGTGGGGCTGCAGTCCTCGGCCACGCCCGCGACGACCGCCACCTCGCGGGCGCCGGAAACGGTGCGGGTGAATCTCAATATGCCGTTTCTCAATACGCCCGCGGCGGATTGGGCCGACGGCGCGGACGGGTTCCAGCCGCCGCCCGCCGCACCGGTGGCCGGGTACGACGCCGCTGCGGTGTCCGCGGCCTATGAGCAGGTGCGAGGGGCGATGATCGCCCAGCGGCTGGATCGGACGGCTATGGCCGCCGATGACCCCGGACCTGCCCTATCGCTGTTCGCACCGAAATTCCGCGCCGACGCACTGCAGCGGACGCGGGACAACCCCGATGACCACGGCAACTACTACGTGACCGCCCTCGCGCCCGGCACGCAGTTGCTGCCGTCCTCGCCGAAGGTCAAGGGCAGCATGACCGCCGGAGTCGATGAGGACGGCAACCTGGTGGTGCACACCAATTACATCGTCGCCTACGCCTTCGACCCGGGTAATCCGCAGCGCGTCCGGCGAGCGCTCGATCTGGTCGCCGTGGTGCGCTGGGAAGTGGACTACTCGGTGGTCACCGATCGCCGATACGCCGCGGACAGTCTCGGGCTGTGGCTCGACCACGGGCAGGGCGATATCTACTCGATGGATTGCGCCTGGTCCAGGAAAGGGTTCCTCGCCCCCACCATCGGCGCGGCACAGGGCGGCGGCGCCACCGGGTCCGGACACGACTCCGACTACTACTTCGACCCGAGCCATCCGCTGCCGCAGACCGACGGTTGCAAATAGACTCGTATTGCGCATAACAGCATGTAAATGACTGTGCCGCAATCGAAGAGCGAAACACGATAATGCCGATCGCGATCTTGCTTGTTACCGTGACATATGAACCTGTTCGCGCGATGGGGTGATCTGGCCTGCCGATGGCGGTTCGGGGTCATCGGAGTGATGGTGGCGGCGCTGCTGTCACTGGGTGGGTACGGCCTCGGTTTGGACGACCATCTGAGCTCCGGCGGACTGTTCGATCCGTCGGCGGAGTCGTCGAAGGAGGGTGCGCTCGCCGATAAGTCGTTCGGTCGCAATCACGATGGCGATGTGGTGGTGCTCTTCACCGCACCCGAGGGCAGGACCGTCGACGATCCCGACTTCAGCAGCACCGTTGTCGATCATCTCAACAGTCTGCCGCGCGATCACCCGGATCAGATCGCACGCATCGTGGGCACCTACTGGCCCACCGAGACCGGCGCGGTCTCCTCGATTTTCGTGACCAAGGACAAGACCCGCGCGACCGCCGCCATCGCGCTGCGCGGTGAGAACGACACCGATCTGCTTCTCAACTACCGGACGGTCAAGGACGACTTCACGATTCCGGGCATCAATGTTCAGGTGGGTGGGCTGCAGCCGATTTCGGGCACGCTCAACGACACCATCGCCGTCGATCTGCACCGTATGGAATTGATGGCCATTCCCCTCGTGGGATTGCTGCTGTTCTTCATTTTCGGCGGTGTTGTCGCCGCCGCGCTGCCGCTGATCATCGGTTTGCTCACCATCTTCGGCGCCTTCGGCATCGTCCGGTTCGTCGCCAATTTCACCGAGGTGAATTCCTTCGTCTCGCCCGTGGTTTCAATGATCGGGCTCGGATTGGCCATCGATTACGGGCTGTTCATCGTCAGCCGTTTCCGTGAGGAACTGGCCGCCGGGTACGACACCCGGACGGCGGTGCGGCGCACGGTGATGACGGCGGGGCGCACGGTGGTGTTCTCCGCGACCATGATCGTCGCGAGTCTCGGTGGCCTGCTGCTGTTCCCACAGGGCTTCCTGAAATCCATTGCGTACGGTGCGATTGCGACCGTGACCATCGCGGCGCTCACCGCTCTCACCGTGCTGCCGGCGGTGCTGGCCATTCTCGGGCCGCGCGTAGACATGCTGGGGCTGGACCGCTTTCGGCGAACCAAGTCGGCCGCACCGATGGAGAGCGGGTTCTGGGGCCGTACCACCGGGTGGGTGATGAAGCATCCGCGAAAGGTGGCCATCCCACTGCTGCTCGGCCTGGTGTTGCTCACCTTGCCGATCCGGAATCTGGTCTTCGGCGGCTTCGGCGAGAAGTATCTGCCGCCGGACAATCCGACCCGCATGGCGCAGGAGGAGATCGACAGGTACTTCCCGCTGCGGAAATCCGATCCGATCGAACTCATCTTCGTCACCGGCAGTTCCGGTGCCGTCGGACCGGTCTGGAATCAGGCCAACAACGCGCCGGGGCTGATCGCGAAGTTCGAGATTCCGTCTCGCTCGGTGTCCAATCCCGACGTCTACCGAACCACCGCACCGGTGGGCGATATCAACCATGCCGGCGCCACTATCGAATATCTCCGGAAACTGAATCTGCCCGATGACATGACCGTGCTCGTCGGCGGCGTGCCCGCACTCCAAAAGGACAGCATCGACGCCCTTTTGAGCCGAATCCCGTGGATGATCGCCCTGGTTCTGCTGATCACGGGCCTGCTGATGTTCCTCACGTTCGGCTCGGTCGTGCTCCCCATCAAGGCCGCCTTGATGAGCGGCCTCGGGCTCGGTTCCACGCTCGGCATCCTGACCTGGATCTTCGTCGACGGCCATGGCGCAAGCCTGTTGAACTTCACCCCGCAGCCCGGCCAGGCGGTCATGCTGGTGTTGATCATCGCGATCGTCTACGGCTTGTCCACCGACTACGAGGTGTTCCTGGTATCGCGCATGGTCGAGGCCCGAACCCGGGGCGCGACCACCGACGAAGCCATCCGCACCGGCACCGCCCAGACCGGCGGCATCATCACCGCGGCGGCCTTGATCCTGCTGGTGGTCACCGGCGCCTTCGCCTTCTCCGATCTTGTACTCATGCAGTACATCGCCTACGGCATGATCGCCGCCCTCTTCATCGACGCCACCCTGCTCCGCATGCTCCTGGTCCCCGCCACTATGAAACTGCTCGGCGACCGAGTCTGGTGGGCTCCGGCCTGGATGAAGCGCATCCAGCAGCGCATCGGCCTGGGTGAACCGGTCTTGGACGACGAGCAGCCGCCGCCGCCCCCGGTCTCCGAACTCGTCGGGGCCGCGCGCTGACCCCCGGCCGGACGAGGAGCGCGGACCGATCCCCCAATCTCCCCTGTAGCCAGGCGATTACCCGGCAGACTCCTGGAATGCGGCCTAGCATCTGATCGTGGCCGAGCAGGATTCGATCACCGAGGGCCTCACCGCGGTGTTCGGTGGGGTCGCCGCTGGGGCGATCATCGTGGGGATCGCCGCCGCCGCGCTGAAAAAATTCGGGGACAAGCTCGGCGAGGGCCTGTACGCGTCGCTCACTACGCTGCTCCGCCGGGGCTACGAGCGAATCGCGATCCGCTTCAGCGAGGACCGGCGAATCACCCATTACCGGGCCAAGATTCCCGATGAGTACGGACGACATGTCCTGACTCTGCAGCGGCAGATCGCCGTCGAGTCGGTCTACGTGCACCTCCAGTACGAGAGGGGTGGGCGGCGGCACGACCTGCGGCGGCAGGTGCTCCAGGAGAAGGCCGTGCTCCTGCTCGGCGAGGCCGGCGCCGGAAAGTCCTTACTGTCGAAGCACTTTCTCCTGCATTGGGCAGCGCAACCGCGCAAAGCCAAGCAGCGGCAGAAGATTCCGGTACTGGTGGAGTTGCACCGCTGTGACGGATCGGTGGATCTGCCCGGACTGATCGCGGCGCACTTCCGACTACCGCACGACAAGAACGACAGTCGCGCAGTGGAATTCGTCGCTCAGCGCCTGAATGAAGGCTCTATGCGACTGCTGTTCGACGGCCTCGACGAGGTGAGTGCCGACGAACACGCCGGTGTGGTCGCGGCGATCGAATCCTTCCGGCGAGACCATGCCAGCGGCGACAAGGCGAACTCCGTCGTGGTCACGGGCCGTGGCTCGGCGTACAACGGCAGTCTGAGCGCCTTCGAGGTCATCAAGATCGCCGGTTTCGACGACTCCTCGATCCTTCGATTCCTCGGCCGCTGGCTGGTACTGGAACGTTCCGCCGCCGGCGGGCTGACCGCGGCCGATATTGCCGAATTAGGCACAGCCGACCGCATATTCGAGCAGATCCGGCAGAATCCGCAGCTGCTCCAACTGGCCCGCACCCCCCTGCTGCTGAGCCTGCTCGCCGACCTGTACACCGGCAGCCTGGTGCACAAGGGGCGTTCGTTGCCGTCCTCCCGAGCCGACTTCTACGCACGGGTCACCGACCATATGGTCATGCGCGATCTGCTGCTGGATCGCGGCGAACGCGCCTCCCCGTACCAGCCACGCGACAAACTCGCGGTATTGAAACGAATCGCCGTGTTCATGACCGAGACTCCGGCCGACCAGGGCGACCGGCTCATTCTGTCTCAGGAAAGGCTCCGGGAGGTCCTCACCACCACCCTCGCAGCACTGGACCTGCGCCCCGAGCACGGGCGGGAGCTGGTGCGCGATCTCACCGATCGAAGTCAGATGCTGGTCGGCTCCGATACCGGGGAACGATTCTGGTTCCCGCACAGGAGCTTTCAGGAGTACTTCACGGCGCGAGCACTCGAGGGTCCGGTGGGGGCCGCTCGCCTGCTCGCCGGCTACTGGTCCGATCCGGCCTTCTGGCGCGATACCGTCCGCTTCTGGTGCGGAGACGGCAACAACAGCACCATCGTGGTCCAGCGGCTGTTCGAATCGAACGACCTCAAACATCGCGTGCTGGCGCTCGAATGCCTTTCCGAGGCAAGCGAAATCGACACTCTGCTCGCAGATCGCATTGTGACGCACTTCCTCACCGAACTGCCCCGGACTCCCGAGCCCGCGACGATCGGTGAAGCAGCAGGCATTGTCGAGGCGCTCGGCAGCGTGGCCTCCAGAGACACCGATCGCGGCCGCAGGGTGCGCAGGCACCTCGAAGCACAGGCCGAGGCGGGGGCCGAGCGTGCCATGCGCGCCCTGGCCCGGTCCGGTCGTGCCGATGCCGCACAGTTTCTGGTGAATCTGGCCGTCCGTAACGACGATGCGCTGACCAAGGAGTGCGCGGGGTCGATGGGCGAAGTCGCGGTATCCGCCCTCGCCGATGCGGTGGCGGCTGATCGGCTCTGGCCGGTGGACACGCTCGGCGGTATCGGTACACCCAGTGCGGCAATGGAACTCGCACGCATGGTGTGGTCCGACGATGTGCGCGCGACCTCGTCGGCCTGGTGGCTGTGTGCATTGATTCGAGAACCGAATATCGAAGCGGCACTGGAGGATCACACGCCGCTCGGCTCCGAGGCGACCACCTACGCCGGACTCGACGGCGCCTGGGATCCCTTCACACCCGACCCGCAGGGGCGATTCGCACGGCTCATGCGGAGGGTCGCCCACCTGACGAATACCTCGAGCCCACCGGACTTCCTCATCGAACGGCTGGACCCACGGATCGTGGTACTGCTGTCGAGCCTGACTCTGTTACGCCGTCGACCGCCCGGAAGCGAAGCCCTCACCATCGCGATGAGCGATCAACAGCTCAACCAGGAGTTGTTCATCCGCAGCGACAGACTCGGATACGGCCCGAACTCGCGGCGGCTCCTACACACATACCTGCAACGGTTCTCGTACACCGCGTCCGAGATCGCAATGCTGGACACGCTGCCGCCACCGGTTCAGCGCGCACTCATCAGGTACATGCTGGTGTTCCAATTCACCGCAAACGATGCGGCTCGAGCCGAACTGTGGTCGCGAGCAACACAAGACGTCGAGCACAGTACGGCGGGACTGACACTGTGGTGGCGAGGGATGGCCGGGGTCGCCACCCTGATATTTACCGGCGCCGGGATATATCGTGCGGTCGCGACCATCGCGCACACCTGGGCATGGGGGCCGATATGGCTCGCCTGGCCGATGCTGATCGTATTCGCCGTATTCGCCGTCTCGGCCTCGATCGCCTGGTATCTGGAGGAAGTCGTCATCGTAACGGCCGATCTCGAAACCCTGTGGCGGTCGACCGCGATCGTCACAGGCTGCGCGGCGGCCGCATTGGCGGTGCCCGGTATGTCGACGATCGCCGATTGGATCGGCTGGCCGGCCGTCGCGGTCGGCGCAGTTGTCGTGGCACTGATTCTGATCCAGGTGGACCGGGTGATCAGGAAACGAGACCAGGCCAACACCAACCACTTCCGGCTGATTCTGCAGGAATTGCAAGCAGCCGAGGCGAATCGGCAACAGCGCGCCTGACCAGCTCACCGTAAGGCGGCGGTTGCCGAACGCCCCGTGCTCAGGACGTCTCAGACGACCATGCCGATACTGCGGCCGATATCGACGAGGGTGGCGTCGAAGAGGACGTCGGGGTGGGTGATCGGGATCGGGTAGTTGCCGAAGACCTCGAGGGTGACGTGGCCGTAGAGGCGCGCCCAGAATTGGATCATCACGTAGCTCACGCCGAGGTCCAGCTTCTCGGCGGGGAACTTCTGGCCGGATTCGGCGAGCACGCGCAGCAGGTCGGTCTGGAAGCGGACGAGGTCGTCGCGCAGTTCCGGCGGGATCAGTTCCGTTGCGGGGGTGACGATCTCGTATTCGGTGAGCAGTCGACCGGCGGCGCCGAGGAAGAGCCGCCCGACCGGTTCGCCGAATTGCTGCATGGCGCTGCCGATTCCGGCGACGGTCGGCGAGGCGAAGACCAGGGTGAACTCGCGCGCGTGGGCGAGGGACCAGCTGCGGAAGCCGCGGCAGACGGCGAAGAATCGGATACCGGCGTCGTCGGGCAGCCCGGCGACCGCCGCCTCGAGGTCCGCGGCGAGATCGCCGCAGACATCGGTGCGCACCGCCGCGACCAATTGGTCGCGGGATTCGTAGTACCGGTAGAGCGCGGGGGCGGTGACGCCCAGCTCCCGCGCGATGGCCCGCAGCGTGATTGCGTCGGGGCCCTGCTCCACCAGCAGTGACCGCGCGACGCGGCGGATGTCTGCGTCGCTTACCGCAGGCATCCGGCCGCGTCGACGGGGTTCACTCATTCGTACTTGACCTGCCAGCTCTTGATGCCGTTCAGCCAACCCGAGCGCAGCCGGACCGGATCGGAGACCTGGCTCAGGTTCGGCATCACATCGGCGATGGCGTTGAACATGAGGTCGATCTCCAGGCGTGCGAGGTTGGCGCCCACGCAGAAGTGGGTTCCGGTGCCGCCGAAGCCTACATGCGGATTCGGATTCCGGAGGACGTTGAACTCGAAAGGCTTCTCGAAGACTTCTTCGTCGAAGTTGGCGGCGGAGTAGAACATTCCGACGCGCTGGCCCTTCTTCATCTCCTGGCCGCTGAGCACGGTGTCCTGCAGCAGGGTGCGCTGGAAGGCGATGACGGGGGTGGCCCAGCGGACGATCTCGTCCGGAGCGGTGCGCGGACGCTGCTCGCGGTAGAGCTCCCACTGTTCCGGATTGTCGACGAACGCCTTCATACCGTGCGTGATGGCATTCCGCGTGGTCTCGTTGCCGGCGACGGCGAGCAGGATGACGAACCAGGCGAATTCGTCCGAGCCCATGGCTTCACCATCGACGTCGGCATTGAGCAGCGTGGACATGATGTCCGCGTGGCCGTCGAGGTCGATCGGGCACTTGCGCTTCTCTTCGGCGAGGTTCCACGAGTAGCCCATGACCTCGGCGGTGGCGACCTTGTGGTCACCCTCGAAGTCGGGATCGTCGTAGGAGATCATCTGGTTGGTCCAGTCGAAGATCTTGCCGCGATCTTCCTGCGGAATACCGATGAGCTCGGCAATGGCCTGCAGCGGCAGCTCGCAGGCGACCTGGGTGACGAAGTCGCCGGAGCCGGTCTTCTTGGCCTCGTGCACGATTCGCTCGGCGCGGTCGCGCAGCGCATTGCGCAGCGATTCGACGGCGCGCGGGGTGAAGCCCTTGGACACGATGCGGCGCAGCTTGGTGTGCCGCGGCGGATCCTGGTTCAGCAGCAGATAGCGCTGGACCTCGATCTCTTCACGCATGATGTCGTCGTAGAAGCGGATGACAGCGGTGTTCTCCTCGGAGGAGTACACCTCCGGAGTCTTCGAGATCTCCTTGATGTCATCCATTTTGGTGACGGCCCAGTAGCCGTCGTCTTTGAAGCCACTGCCGGCCTGAGGCACCCAGGCGATGGACTGGGTACGGCGGAGTTCGGCGAACTCCTCGACGGGCAGACGCTGTGCGAGCAGGTCGGGATCGGTGAAATCGAACCCGGAGGGAATGGACGGCGCGGACACGGTACCTCCTTTGGAACACGTTCCGGAGAAGTGAATCACACCACAGCCCCGTTTGTGAACACCTATTACTAAATCATGTTCACTTGAGTGTAGAGGCGATCTCAGTACGCGCCATCTCCCCTGGTCACCGCTCCTATCGTCTTGCAGATCAGCAGGAGGTCCAAGACCATCGACCAGTTCTCGACGTAGGACAGATCCAGCCGCATGGCGTCATCGGGCGCCAGATCCGAGCGCCCGCTGACCTGCCACAGCCCGGTCACGCCGGGCTTGACCAGCAGCCGCCGCCGCATCATCCCGTCATAGGAATCGACCTCGCGGCGCACCTGCGGGCGCGGGCCGACAATGCTCATCTCCCCGCGCAGCACATTCAAGAACTGGGGTAGCTCGTCGAGGCTGTACTTGCGGATGATCCGGCCCACCCGCGTCACCCGGGGATCGTCGCGCATCTTGAAGAAGAGCGGGTTGCCGCCGTTGCCGGCGATGAGCGCGGTGATGTGCGCATCGGCGTCGGCGTACATACTGCGGAACTTGATCATGTGGAACGGGTGCCCGTCGCGCCCGATCCGCTCGGAGAGATAGAACACCGGCCCCCGGCTGCTCACCTTGACCGCGAGGGCGATGCCGATGAGCGCCGGCGCGATGGCCAGCAGCGCGCACAGTGCGAAGCCGAAGTCGAAGAGCGCCTTGCGAATCGATTTGGCGCGGTCGTATTGCGGCTTCTCCACGTGCAGCATGGGCATATCGGCGACCAGGCGGTGGGTCAGCCGGGCCCCGGAGATGTCCACCAGACCCGGTGTGACGATCAGTTCCACGCCCAGCGGATCCAATTCCCATGCCATGCGCCGGAAGTCGGCCGGGCCGAGATTGTCGGTGGCGGTGACGGCAACCGTATCGGCCCCTGTACGGCGGACCGCGTCGATGACGGTGCGGTCGGTGCCGACAATGGGAATCTCCCGGCCGCCGACCTCCAGCCCGCGCTCGACGAGGTCGCCCTCGTCGCGGGTGCAGACACCGATGACCTGATAGCCCGATTCCTGATCGCGCGAGAAGGCCGCGACCATGGCCCGCGCCGCATCCGGGCTGCCGACTACGAGCATGGAGGTGCGATATTCGCCACGGGCGCGCCGCCTGGCTACCCAGCCGCGCCACAGCCGCCGCTCCACCATGAGCCCGAACATGCCCAGCGGCAACGCAATGGCCAGATAACCGCGGGCGACATCCACGCGCAACAGCAGCGAAACAATGGCTACGCCACCGAACAGCTGCAGGGTGGCAGAGACGACCCGTCGGTATTCCTCTGTGCCACTGCCGATTACCCGCAGCGAGCGGGTGCCGCTGAGCGAGAGTGCCAGGTACCAGACCAGCACCAGCACCGCCGAGACCACCGTGTAGCGCACCTCCAGCGGCAGGTTGGTAGCCAGCGTCGGATCCGCCGGCCCGCCGAAGCGGATGAGTTGGGCCATTCCGACGGCCAGGCATACGACCAACAGGTCGCTACCGGCCAGACGGCGTGCGTAATCGCCTTGCCAGCGTTCGCGATCCGAGCGTGGCAACGGTCGGGGCAGCCGATTTACGCGCACTGCTCGACGAGAAGAAACTTCGAAACTCATGAAACGAACGCACCTCCCCCACGGGAGAACTCGGTTCCGATCCCCACTGATCAGTTCCACAGAAGACAGAACAATGTCGGCTCCCCAAGGGTTTTCGCAAGGCGCCAACCTGGGGGACCGCCGACTCTTTCGGTGGCCAGATGCCGAATGTTACACAACTGCGCCACCGACGTCGGTGAAACTTGTGTGCTACCAATGTTTCCACGAGGTTGCCGGAAGCATCGCAACCGGTTTCCCGGTCGTTTCCCCGGATTTCCCCTAATCACGAAAGCACTGGTTGCGCCGGGTGCCACACCCCGTGTGAGGTGGGAGTAACCCTTGAATTGCAAGACTCGGGCGGTTGCCGACCGCCTGCCCCGTTCTGCGACCCGCAGAAAATTGCCGCCCCAGCGCTCACCTGTCACCGGCCGAGCCCAGCGAAGTTGGCGAATCCTGTTGTAACGTAAGGCCGGATCGAGCCGACCACAGTGCAGCCGGCCTTGCGCCGGTGCCGGTCTCGGTGAAAGGTGGGGATTCTGCGTGCAATGCCGTCTATGCGCGTCCGAACGTTTGGTCAGCGTGCTCGATCTGGGGGCTACTCCGCCGTGTGAAAAATTCCTCACCGCGGCGGAACTCGACCAACCGGAACCCACGTTTCCGCTGCATCTGCGGGTCTGCGAAAACTGTCTGCTGCTCCAGATTCCGGCGCTCATCACGCCCGCGGAGACATTTACGGAATACGCGTATTTCAGTTCTTATTCGGACAGTTGGGTACAGCACGCAAAACTCTTCGTCGAGGACGCGACCGCACGTCTGGGGCTCGACAGTGAATCGCTGATGATCGAAGTCGCCAGCAATGACGGCTATCTGCTGCAGCACGCGGTCGCCGCGGGCATCCCCTGCGTGGGCATCGAACCGTCGGTGAACGTCGGCGCCGCGGCCCGCGAGAAGGGCGTGCCGACCGTGACGGCCTTCCTCGACGAGGCCCTCGCCGCGCAGGTTCGCGCCGAGCACGGCGCCGCGAATCTTGTTGTGGCCAACAATGTTTACGCCCACATACCGGATCTGCTGGGGTTCACCCGGTCGCTGCGCGCACTGCTCGCGGACGACGGCTGGCTCTCCATCGAGGTGCATCACGCGCTCAATCTGGTGGCGCTGGGCCAGTTCGACACCATCTATCACGAGCATTTCCAGTACTACACCGTGCTGTCCGCGCAGCGAGCGCTCGCGACCGCGGGCCTCACCGTGGTCGATGTGGAACTGCTTGGCACGCACGGCGGTTCACTGCGCCTGTGGGCCCGGCCGGATGCCGTGGCCGAGCCCTCCGAGCGCGTGGCCGAGGTGCTGCGCCAGGAGGCCGAGGCCGGGCTGCACGACGTCTCCGGCTATCTCGCGCTGCGGCCACGCACCGAGCTGGTCCGCCAGCAACTTCTGCGCTTCCTGCTCGAGGCCAAGGCCGCCGGCAAACGAGTGGTCGGCTACGGCGCACCCGGTAAGGGCAATACCCTGCTCAACTACTGCGGCATCCGCCCGGATCTGCTCGAGTACACCGTGGACCGGAACCCGTACAAGCACGGCAGATTCACACCCGGCACCCGCATTCCGATCCACGAGCCCGAGCGCATCGACGCCGACAAACCGGATGTGGTGCTGGTGCTCCCGTGGAATCTGGAATCCGAGATCACCGCGCAACTGCGCCCGGTGATCGACCGGGGCGGCGAGCTGGTCTACCCGCTCCCCGCCCTGCATCACGCACAACCCTTTGCGACGCTCGATGACGCCGCCGCATCGAATCATGCAGAGAGGCAAGCGAAGTGAAAGTTGTACTGTTCTGCGGCGGCTACGGCATGCGCATGCGCAACGGCACCGAGGACATGATCCCGAAGCCCATGCAGATGGTGGGCCCACGCCCGCTCATCTGGCACGTCATGCGCTATTACGCGCACTTCGGGCACAAGGATTTCATTCTGTGCCTGGGCTACGGGGCCGCCCATATCAAGAACTTCTTCCTGACCTACCAGGAGTCGGTGTCCAACGATTTCGTCATTCGCGGCGGCCAGGTCGAACTGCTGCAATCGGATATCAGCGACTGGACGATCACCTTCGTCGACACCGGCGTGGAATCGCCTATCGGGGAACGACTGCGGCGGGTGCGCGACCATCTCGACGGCGAGCGCTACTTCCTGGCCAACTACGCCGATGTGCTCACCGACGCCCCGCTGGACGAGGTGGTCAGGGACTTCCGCAAATCCGGGGCCGCGGCCTCCATGATGATCGTGCCGCCGCAGTCCTCCTTCCACTGCGTGGATGTGAACTCGGCCGGCGAGGTCAAGAACATCACTCCGGTATCGCGCCTGCCCATCTGGGAGAACGGCGGCTACTTCGTGCTCACCCAGGAGATCTTCGATCATCTGCCCCCCGGTGGTGATCTGGTGGAGGACGCCTGCGGTGCGCTGGCCGCGCAGGGCCGGCTCTTCGGCTATCAGCATCACGGCTTCTGGAAGCCCGCCGACACCTTCAAGGAGCGCGCCGAACTCGACGCGGGATATATGACGGGCGATCGCCCCTGGATGGTGTGGGAGCAGCCCACACCATGATTCGACTCGGCACGGGCGCGGTCCGTGAGATCGCCCTGGTGGCGGCGCACTGCGACGATCTGGCCATCGGCCTCGGCGGCACCCTGCTGGCGCTGGCGAATACGGTTCCCGGCCTGCGCATCCGAGCCCTCGTGCTCTCCGGGGCCGGCACGGAGCGGGCCAGGGAGGAGCAGGACGCGCTCGCCGCCTTCTGCCCCGGCGCGGATCTGGACCTGCGCATTCTCGATGTCCCGGACGGTTATGCCCCGGCGCACTGGGAGCGGGTCAAGGATGCGGTCGCGGCGCTGCGGCGCGGCAGCAGTCCCGAGGTGGTGTTCGCCCCGCAGCGCGGTGATGCCCACCAGGATCACCGCCTGCTGGCCGAGCTGACACCCACCGAGTTCCGCGATCATCTGGTGCTGGGCTACGAGATCCTCAAGTGGGAGAACGACACTCCGCAGCCGGCCCTCTTCCATCCGCTGCCCCCCGGCATTGCCGAGCTCAAGGCCGAGCTGCTGTTGAAACACTATCCCTCACAACGCAATCGGGACTGGTTCGACGAGCAGTCCTTCCTCGCCCTCTCCCGCCTGCGCGGCGTCCAGTGCCGCGCGCAGCACGCCGAGGCATTCCTGCTCGACAAGGCCACCATCACATTCGGAGGTGCATGACCATGCGCGTACTCGTCACCGGACATCAGGGATATCTGGGGACGGTCATGGTGCCCGAGCTGCAGCGGGCCGGTCACGAGGTGACCGGCCTGGATATCGGGTACTTCGCCGACTGCGTGCTCGGGGAAACGCCGCCCGCACCACCGACTCTCACCGTGGACCTGCGCGAGGTGACCGCCGATCAGCTCGCCGGGTTCGATGCCGTCGTGCACCTGGCGGCGCTGTCGAATGATCCGCTGGGCGCGCTGGCGCCGCAGATCACCTACGACATCAACCATCATGCCTCGGTGCGCCTGGCCCGGCTGGCCAAAGATGCGGGCGTGCAGCGCTTCCTCTACGCCTCCACCTGCTCGGTGTACGGGGCGGCCGGTGCGGATCTGGTCACCGAGGACGCACCGCTGCGGCCGCTCACGCCCTACGCCGAATCCAAGGTGCGGGTCGAGGACGATGTGGCCGCGCTCGCCGACTCCGGCTTCGCTCCGGTATTCCTGCGCAATGCCACCGCTTTCGGCTTCTCGCCGCGGCTGCGCGCCGATATCGTGCTCAATAATCTGGTCGGGTACGCGGTGCTCACCGGTGAGGTGAAGGTGCTCTCCGACGGCACCCCGTGGCGGCCGCTGGTGCATGCGCAAGATATTGCCCGCGCGTTCGCCACCTGCCTCGAGGCCCCCGCCGAGGCCATCTACTGCCGGGCCTACAACGTGGGCACCGAGACCAATAACCTCACCGTCGCCGAGATCGCGCAGTCCGTGGTCGAGGCGGTCCCGGGTTCCACGCTGGCCATCACCGGTGAGAACGGCGCGGACCCGCGTTCCTATCGGGTCGATTTCTCCTACGCGCGCAAGGAACTCGGCTTCGACGCGATCTGGAGCATTCCGGACGGCGCGGCCGAGCTCTACCGGGAGTATGTGGCACGCGGACTGACCTCCGACGCCTTCTTCCAGCGCTACACCCGGCTCGCGCACCTGACCTCGCTCAAGGATGCGGGTGTGCTCGACGACGAACTACGCCGCATCCGGATCGGCGCCTGAATGCCCTCAGCGCCCGAAGGCCGCGAGCAGCTGCTGCCACGAATTGGCGGCGGCGTCGCGGTCGGAGACCACCGTGACCGGTTGCGGCCAGGCGATGGCCAGATCCGGATCGTCGTAGGCGATGCCGATGTCCTCGGCCGGATCGTGCGGCCGGTCGATGCGGTAGCAGACGTCGGCCACCGGGCTCAGCGCCTGGAAGCCGTGCAGAAATCCGGCCGGCACGAACAGGTTCCGGAAATCGGTGTCATCCAGCAGGAAGGCCTGCTGCTGCCCGAAGGTCGGCGAGTTCGGGCGAATATCCACCAGCACGTCGTGCACCGAACCGTGCGAGCAGCGCACCAGCTTCGCCTCACCGCGCCCGGCCCGCCCGTGCATGCCGCGCACCACGCCGCGATAGGAGCGCGACTGCGAATCCTGCAGGAAGGTCGCCGAGTAGCCGGGCGCCTGCAGGAAGCTGTCGAACTCCTCGGCGTCGAAGGTCCGGGTGAACAGGCCGCGGCCGTCGCGGAAGGGCTGCGGCGAGAGCACCAGGACGTCGGCGAGCTCGGTGGTTTCGATACGCACCAGGTCATCGTGCCATGAGCGCCGATTCGACGCGGGGATGTTGCGGTTGTGGTGCCGTATCACTGATCCGGGTACTGGACCTGGGCAAAATGCCTGCCGCAGACCATTTTCCGCCTGTCGGCGCGCCTGCCGAGGCGGTCGACAGCACCCATCCGCTGGCCATGGATCTGTGCACCGAATGCGGTCTGGCGCAGCTCGCCGAGGACGACACCGTCACGGCCGAACCCCGCGGGGTGGAGCCGCAGGCTCTTCGTGATCAAGCCGCCGACGCCCTGGCCCGGGTCTCGGCCGCCGGGTGGTTGACCGGCCGCACCACCAGGGAATTCGGCAGTCCGCACGGCGGGAGTTGGCTGCCGCTGCTGACCGGCTTCACCGAGACCGAGGATCCGGCCGATGTGGTGATCGACTGCTTCGGCATCATGCACGAACCGGATCAGCGGGGCGCCTTCGCGCGGCGGGCGGCGGCCACCGCACCGGACGGGGTGCTGCTGCTGCAGTTCCACTCGCTGCATGCCATCGTCGAGCAGGGCCAGTGGAATGCCCTGCGGCACGGCCACTTCGCCTACTACTCGCTGACCGCGCTGCGGCGACTGCTCGCGGATGCGGGGATGCGGATCGCGGCGGCCTGGGGGTTCGACCTGTACGGCGGAACGGTTCTCGTGGCCGCCGTGCACGCCCCGGCCGAAAGCTCGGAGGCGACCGGCGATGCGCAGGTCGCCCGGATACTGGAGGCGGAGATCAGCCTCTTCGGCGCCGAGCCCGATACCGCCGCCGAGGCCGTGCGAAGTCTTCAGCACGCCGCTGACCAGCAGGCCGCCGCTCTGCGCCGCTGGCTCGAGTATGAAACACTTTCAGGTAGCCGAATCTTCGCCTACGGCGCCGCATCCCGAGCCGTCGCACTACTGCATCTGGCCGGAGCACACCGTGGGCTGCTGGCGGCGGTCGCCGACGCCTCGCCCGCCAAACAGGGCCGGCGCATGCCCGGTACCGATATTCCGATCATCGATCCGGCGGAACTGCTTGCCGCTCAACCGGATCGAGTACTTCTCACGCTGCCGGACCTACTGCAGGAGGTGCGGTCGCGATGGCCCGGGCTGGAGGGAAGGTGGGTGGTCGACATCCCCGAGACAATCTGAGCGGCAACAGGATCAACCCGCAGGCGATGTGGAGTCTGTGGTGTATCAATAGTGGGGAATCTATTGCACGCGTAGGGATTACGCAGTTCAATCTGATGAGGGAACGGAACAACCATGGGGAACACACAGCGCGTGGTGGTCACGCGCGCCGCGGCGACCGCAGTCGCCGCCACTGCCTTTCTGACACTGGGCGGCGGAATGTCCACCGCCGCAGTCGATGCCGATAATTCGATCGTCGATCAGCAGGGTCGCACCGTCGAAGCCATCTCCGCCGATACCCGTATCGATTTTGTCGCACCGCTGGACGGCAACCCGCTCACCCGCGAGTGGTTCCACAGCGGCAAGGCCTGCTTCAGGGTCACCTCGCCCGACGATGACAAGTGGTCCGGCCACGTCACCATCGGCTATCAGGTCGGCTATCCGGCCACCTTGACCGGGAAGATCTCTTTCCAGTACCAGACGCCCAGCCTCGAATTCCAGATCACCCAGCCGCCCGCGCTCAACTTCTTCAATCTCATTCCGACGGTGGGCGGCGAGCTGGATGTGGGCTTCGGGCCGGGTATTCAGTCGGTGGACGCCGCCGGCGGCGATGTGTCCGGCAAGGACGGCTGCCTCACCATGTCGGGCTTCCACGGCACGGTGACCGGCGTTCTCGGTCAGACCACCATCCGCCCGTTCGTCCGGCTCACCAGCAGCGGCGGCGATACCGTCGTCGCCTACGGGCCGCTGTCGCACAGCTAGTCGGCCTGCCGCCGGTACAGTCCGAAAACCGGTTCAGTGCAGCAGCTCCGGGCGGCGCAACAGTGTTGCCGTCGCCCGGATACGCGCTCGATCGGCGGCCGCGCGGGCCAGGCGCAGATCGCCGCCGAGCACCGCGCCCCGGCCGATCAGCTGTGGGTACTCCTGGCCCAGCCGATGATGGAAGCGCAGCATCTCGCTGAGCTTGCTCACGGTCGAGGTATTGCTGCACAGGTTGAAACTCGAATTGCGCCAGGCCGCCAGGACCTGCTGCATACCGTAGAACATGCCGAAGGCGCTGACGCGCGCGAACAGGTCCACATCCATGGGGAAGACCAGGTCGCCGCGGAAGCCGCCGACGCGCTCGAAATCCTTGCGCCGGAACATGGCCGCGGCGGTAGGCCCGAAATCGGCGGGGCCGCGGCGCACGATGGTGCGCATGAGCGCCTGCGCATTGCGCGGGCCGAGCAGATCGGGCAGACCGAGATCGGTCTCCTCGATATTGCCGCCCTCGTCGATGACCTGGAACTTCGAGGCGCAGATGGCGATTCCATTGTCGCCCATGACCTCCAGCTGCGCCTCCAGCGAGCCGGGCAGCAGGATATCGTCGGCGCAGACCACCTTCACCAGGCGGCCCTTGGCCAGCGAGACGGCCTTGTTCCAGTTCTCGCCGATCGGCAGCGTCTCTTCGTTGCGGACGATGCGCATGCGCGGATCATCGAAGGATCTCGCCACCGCGCCGGTATCGTCGGTGCTGGCATTGTCGAGGACGATCACCTCGAATGCGGTGTCCTGGTCGAGAATCGAGCGCAGTGTTGCGCCCAGTGTGCGTCCGGAATTGTAGGCCGGAACGCACACCGACAGGTTGACCATCGTTCCCCCTGAGCTGGTGCGGCGGTGGGTTAGCCGGACAGGCCCCCCGGCCCCTCCTCCACGAGACGGAACACTCGGTCCAGGCCCGTGCGGCCGGTATCGATCTGCTCGACTGCCTTCTGCTGCAGCGTATCTCGCAATTCGGGCGCCGATTCCCACAATTCCCGGACAGCACGTGTCAATTCGGTCTCGAGGTTGTCGGCGTCGAGATGAACGACCCGTAATCCGGCGCCGAACATATCTGCCAATCCATAGAACTTGTCGTCGTAGTACTGGCTCGCCGTTACAGCGACCGCCGGAATACCTTGTGACAGCGCGAAAACCGCCAGGTGGTAGGCGCTGGTGACCAGCACCCGGCAGCGCGAGACCTGACGCGCCACATCCTGGGCGGTGCCGGCGCGGCCGATCACGGCGCGCACCTTGGCGGCGCCGGTCAGCAGCGGCAGGGTGTGGGTGCGATCCTCATCGTCGTACTCGGAGATGATGAGCGGGGCCAGGGCCGTGCCGAATTCGGCGGCCCGGGCGCGCACGACCGCGCCCAGGGTGTCGCGCGCGGAGTCGCTGACCTTCGAATAGTCGGCGATGCGCAGGCAGAGGCCGAGGTCGCCGCCGATCTCGGGACGTCGCATACGGTAGGAGAATTCGACGGCGTCGTCGCCGGTGACCAGTATCCGGTCCGCCGGAACACCGAGCTCCGCCAGGAGTTTCGGACCGCGCACGCCTTCGCGCAGGCCGATGAAGTCCACCTTGGGCAGCACCTCCGCCGCCCGCCGCAACAGCTCCGGATCGCGCATCGGGCCCATGCCCTGGCCGATCATCACATTCGGAATGCCCAGGCCCTGAGCGTATTCCAGCAGGTTGAGGGTGCGGTGCGCCTGGTAGAGGTCGACATCGGTCATATAGCCGCCGCCCTGCGCGATGACCAGGGAGGCGTCGCTGACCGCAGCCGGAACCGGGGGCAGCGGCGGCATCCCCGAGGACTCGGACGCCTGCTCCCCGCCGATCAGTGCACTCGCCTCGGTGCGCACCCAATCGCGCACCCCGCGCAGATGATGCTTCGGCACCTCCGTGGCGGCGCGCCAGTGCAGCGCCGCCGGACCGAGGAACCGGGTGCCGGTGACCTGATCGAGCTGACCGCCCAAACCGCTTCTGCCCCAATGGCCTCCGCCGCCCGCGAAGACCGGTTCGGCCTCCGGCAGCACCGCGCGCATCACCCGTGGTTCGTCGGTGAGCATTCCGATGCGGGCCTGTGGCCAGTGCTCGCGCAGCCGGTCCACCGTCATGACCATCATGGCGATATCGCCGCGATTACGCAGCCAATACTCTCCGTTGTCGACCAGCACCCTCAATCCCCCGGCACTGTTTTTCCCGGCACTGTCCCCCGCGCCAGACGTCCCCACTCTGAATTTCCTTCCGGAGCCCCGGTAAATACCGGTTGTTCTGTTCGGAGGGGCAGCACTGCCGCAGTAGCCCAACCACCGGAGTAGACGGACCCCCTCGTGCCGAGCACGAATCCGCAGCGAATCTATCGCACTGCGTCCCGTTCGCGCTATGGCCTCATCGAGGAGCACACAGGGCGGCATCGCCCACATCGTCCAGGTCGATATCGTGCACCTTCGCTGCGACGAATCCGGCAGCCCGTTCATGCTCACGGTGACAGAACGGCCGGCCGTCGCGCCCCCGTAGACGAAGGTGCCATGCACGGTGCCACCGTGACCCAGTCCTCGACACCGCAGGAGGTCGTCCAGTGGAACAGGCCCAGCCCGAAATCCTCTGAGCGACGCAGATCTCCACTGGGAACGCTCCGTTCCACCTCGGTCAGTTCCGCGGCGCCCAACACCCGCCCAGCCAGCACCGCCATAAGCGATTCATATCCGCATCGGTGGAGTCCATGGCCCCGTCGGCCAGACCCCCAGCCGGGGTCGATATCGGTGACGTCGATGAGGTTGACTTTCCCCGCGATCAGATAGTTCGTATTCGAGCACTCGGAGCGATCCCCCGGTGCGAACTCCGCAGTCGTGGCCAGAGCAAGCCAATCAGTTCGTCCAACGACCGCGACTCCCCCAGGGCTACCACCGATTACAGGTCGAGACCCAGGACGTAATCCGGAATCCCACTGGTGTGCTGCAACATCACCGCAGAGACAAAGGACTTGGCATTACTCGCGATCCGATCCGCCGCGCCAATCCCCACTCCCCCAGACCGATAAGCGCCGTCGCCACCAGGATTCCAAGAGATTGGAGTACTGCAGGACAGCGACACATCTGGCCTCCCTCAGAAGAGCGAGTAGCAATCAACCGGAAAGCCACGTGAACTGCGCCGGGGGTAGGTTCGCCCCACGTCTCTCCGTGTTTTGTTCTCGAGAACGGGACCACAGCCAGTCGACCCAGCTGGTACCGCAGGTATCCCTCCCAACGGCGGAAGGTAAACCGGGTACCTATGCCGACGTGCCCAGCACGGCCATCTCGGGCTTTGCCCGCACCCCCTGCCAGACCAACCCTGCCCGGGAGGCAAGAAACCCAGGTGCACCGACCATTTCGGCATAGAAACCGTCGGCCACCGGGGATGGAACAGCGGGTCTCTCAGCGGCACAACGGTTATCGGGTCTGTGACCTACGGACGCCTGCTGTGCGGCCGAGTTGAGGCCGGTGCACCTGGGTTGTGTGCGCCGAGAGGCGGTGTTGGGTCCCTGGGTGCGGGCAGGGCCCGAGATGGCTGTGCTGGTGGCGTCGGGTGGGGTACCCGATTTACCTTCCGCAGTACGGAGATACCTGCGGTACCAGCCGGAAGACCGGCTGTGGTCCGGTTTCAGAGACAAATACGAAAAGACGAAGACCCGAAAGATCAAGGACGCCTGGAGACAAGGGATCGAGACCACGAGCTTGAAAGACTTCGGCTGGCAAATGCTTGTGGTGTTCGAAGATCGGCGCTGATGGCCGCGGCGGGACTGGGCGGGTGCGGGTGGGCGATGGCAGTGGACAGTGCAGGGCCGGGGTGGCCGGGGACTGGGGCATTTGGGTATGTGCGGGATTCGGACCGGCTGTCGCGTCGGCGGATCCACCTGAGGGTGTGTGTGCGGGGTGGCCTGCTATTCGCGGGCGTGGATACCGGGCCCTCTCATCGATGCCGATGAGCTGTGGGAGTGGGTTTGTGGCATCGAGTCACGTCTGCTGCAGGTCTACTCGGTCTTGACCCGTTCTGATCGTTCACTTCAGCGGCCAGCGCCTGCGGGCACTTGGTGAGCGATGGCTTGTAGCACCGCCAGGACCGGCCTGACGGTGCCTATGCGGGGCGAGTCGATATTCGCGGGTTGGGGTGGGGGTGGTGCGGGCATCGAGCCACACCTGCCATCGCCGCTGCTGTCGGTCCGCTCGGTCTGGGCACATTCTGGTCGTTCGACCTCGGCGGCCCATGCCTGCGGAAGCCTTGGTGGGCACGGTCTTTGACACCGCTGGGAGATATCGCTGCGCTGTCCTGTTATCGAGTCGGTGATGAGGGAGACAGTCAGCCGTCGGCCGCTGTTGTCGCCGTTCCCTGGTCCGGGCCGGATCTGGTTGATCGGGGGTCGATGGCCACGTTGATCGGTGTCGATAGCCACGAACACCTTGGTGGGCAACGGCTTGTAGCACCGCCAGGACCAGCCTGACGGTGTCTACAAAGGGGTGGGCCGCCTATTCGAGGACGGGGGTGGGGGTGGGGGTGGTTTTGCGGTCATCGAGCCATGCTTGTCGCCGTTCGCGTTGTGCCCGTTCGCGGGTGCGGATCTGGGTCAGGGCACCGGCCATCACCTCACCGGTGTGGTGCGGGTGATTGACCTGCGGAGTCCCGGTCGGGTCGATATGCGGTGGGGCGATCCACCCGGTCCGGCCCGGAAACGGTGTGTCTTCGCCCATGACAATGGTTTTCCAGCCGCCGGGGCCGTCGTGGATCATCGCGTGGCACCCATCGCAGGCGAGGGTGAGGTTGTCGATATCGGTGCGCCCGCCCTCGGCCCACCCGGTGACATGATGGGCCGCCGCTATCGAGGCGGGGGCACTGCACCCGGGGCGGGTGCAGCCCTTGTCGGAGGCGATCAACGCCAGTCGTTGTGCGGGACTGGCCAACCGATCCCGACCCCGCCCCAAATACAGGGGCAGCCCGGCCTTGTTCAACACCACCAACAACGGGCGGGTTCCGGCGGCCAGTTCCAGGGCTTGCGCGATGGTCAGGGTGCCCCCGGTCGCGGTGGTCGCGATCCCGGCACCCCGCTCCACATCCTCCAGGCGCATGGTGATGATCGCCTCCACGGGCAGACCGCGGTGGGAGCCGAGTTTGGGGCGGTCGAGCTGAAACCGCAGCACCGCCAGCAACGCATCATGGTTGCGTTGCGCCGCACTGCGGGTATCACGCTCGGCAGCGGCCTTGAGCTTGTCCCGGTCGAGGGTGCGGTCGGCGACCTTCGGGCTGTCCGGATCAGCGGGGTTGCACATACCGGGCCGGGCGAACTTGGCCAGCAAGGGTTCCAGGACTTCGCGCAGCGGTTCGGTGATCTCCCCGATCAGCGGGGACATGGCGTCGGCGCGCTTACGTCCGAGGGTGAGTCCGCGCATGCGGTCGCGGTCCTTGTCCTGGGTCAGGGTGCCGTCCGGGTCGATGTGGGCGAGGATGATCTCCCCGAGGTCGATCAGTTTGTCGGGGCTGCCGGTACGTGCGTAGGTGGTCAAAACGTCTTGGGCGAGGTCCTTCTGCCCGGGGTCGGCGGCGCAGGGGATGCGCTTGAGGACCTGCGTGATCCGGCGCACGTGATCGACCGAGATCTGGCCCTCGCGTTGGGCTTCGGCGACATACGCCAACTCCGGTTCCAGGTCCCCACCCAGGGCGGGTTGCGGGCTCAACTGCTTCGCCGCGTTGACCCGCGAAGCGGCGTCGGCGTGGGACAGGCGCAGGGTTTGTTCGAGGAATTTGATCGGGGAGGTTGATCCGGCGCGGGCGGCCAGGGAGCGGGTGCAGGTTTCGGTGACGAAGCGGTGTTTGACGGCTTCGAGTTTGCGCATGCTGGTCTCGACCTCGCCCATGAGCGCGATGAATTGCTCGTCGCACAGTGGGGTGAGGGAGGCGTTCAGGAGGGATTCCACGGCCGTGTCCAGTGCGTGTGCACTGGTGACGATTGTGGTTTCTCCCCCCGGATTCATGCCTCTATTCTACCGCCGGGAAACAGACTCCGAAAGGCGAAATGCGTTGTGATATCAAGCTATTCAGATTCCCGATTTGTTCTTTTTTGGTTTCTCTTCTTCTTGTCCAGGCGTCTTTTATCTTTTTGTTCTTTTACCGCAAGCATCAGGACGGGAAGAGTGGGCTGACCCACTTGCTGCACAACCACTTACCGTCTACGTAGTCCATGGACATGGTGACGTTTTGGTGGTCGGTTGTGTCGGCCTTGCCCTTTGTGGAGTTCACCTGAGTGATATCCACTGCGAGTTCGTAGTGTGTGGTGTTACCGGAAGTGACAGTGCATTTCGAATCTGTTCCGCGGGTGTGCTCGGAGTCTGACTCGAGAAGCAGTCGGATGGCGGGGAGTAGTTGCTGTGCCTGGGATTTCCATGTTCCTGTGGCACCGTTTTCGACTTTCGCCTGCCATCCGTCGCCGTCGGTGTAGTCGTAGGTCGTCATCAAAATGCCGTAGTCGCAGGCAGCCTTGGTCGCAGCGTCGCGGGAGGCATCGGTCTGGGTGACGCCGGGAACGAGCGCGCCGGGGCCGGCCCCCGCACCTGCGCCGATCGTGAATCGCAAGGCTCCACTGCCGAATCCGACACCGATACCCGCGACCACGATCGCGGCGAGCAAACCTGCGACGATGAGTCGCTTTCGTCCCTTGCGACGGGGCCGAGGAGTGGAGGGCACCTCGTGCACAGCGGGCGACGGACCTGAACCGTCTTGACGGAAGCCTCCCGGCGCTAACTGGGTCACCGCCGGTCCGTACTGCAACGGCGCGGCATTGTGCTGAGTCGTTTGCCCGTAAGCCGTTCGCGGATGCTGCGTTGTCCCGGCACCCTCGACAACGGCCAGCCTCGGCGCTGATACCGGCGGAGTCCACGGCGCACCACCGCGATTCGTCGCGGTCAGCGCGTGAGCAGCTGCGGCCGCCAATTCCCCGCAGGTGCCGTACCGCTGCGTGCGATCCTTGGCCAGCGCGCAGGCGATCACCTCGTCGAACGCGGTGGGTACCGCCGGATTCAGTTCGCTCGGTCGCGGTATCTGCCCGTTGAGATGCCCGTTGATCAGCTGGGCGGTGGTCGGTCCGGGGTACGGCAGTGCGCCGGTGAGCATGTGGAACAGCGTGCAGCCGAGTGCGTATACGTCGGCGCGCTGGTCCATATCCGTGCGCAGTTCGAACTGTTCGGGTGAGGCGTATTGGAAGCTGGCGTACATCTCACCGGTGCGGGTGAGCGCGCTGGTCTGGTCGAGGGCTTTCGCTATTCCGAAGTCTGCCAGGAATACCCGCTGTTCAGGGCCCCACGCCAGCAGGATGTTGGCGGGTTTCACGTCACGGTGCAGGACGCCGGCGCGATGGGCGTGGTCCAGCGCTCGTGCGGTTTCGCCGAGGATGCGCACCGCGTGGTCGGGGCGCATCGGTCCGTCGCGCAGGGCCGCGGCGACGTCTGTGCCCTCGATGTACTGCATGGCCATCCACAGCCGGTCCTCGTCGCGACCGCGGGCGTAGACGGCCACGATATTCGGATGTGCCAGTCGCGCCGCGGTATCGGCTTCGCGGAGGAATCGGGCGCGGACCTCGGCGTCGTCGGCTACGGCAGGGCTGAGCAGCTTCAGTGCTACCGAGCGCGGCAGGTCTCGATCGCGGGCCAGATAGACCTCGCCCATTCCGCCGACGCCGAGCAGACGCTCGATCACATAGCCCGCGAATGTCTGTCCCTGCGCGAGTGTCCTCGCCACGACCTCACTACCTCCGACTGCTACATGCTGCCGATCACCGTAACGCACACGGGGAACAGGTGAGGGTGCGGCAGCGGCTCCCGGGCGGCGGAAACCGAGGGGTCCAGTTGGTTGCCAATCGATAGCTCGCCGGGTCGAGCCTCTTGACATACACTTGCGCTGCAAGGGCGTTCGGGCCGCAACCGCGGTCCGGGTGGGTGACAAACCCGGGGGTGAGGGTTGTTGGCTGAGCCGCTTCGGGTGCATATGCACGGGTCCGAGTGGTTTTCCGCAGCACCTGGTGGGCTCAATCGGTACTTCACCGATCTCTATTCCGCATTGGCGCGGATTCCGGAAATATCGGTTACCGCAAGAGCTTTCGGTGCTGCGCCTCTCGGCGCGGGCTCATGGGGTCCGACCGGTCGGTCCACTGGGTGGCGGGTGCGGACTTCGTATCTTGATCGCGGGGAGTTGAAGCGGGGAACGGTGCTGGATCGACATTTCGCCCTGTACGGGGCCTCGCCCCTGGGGCGGAACCCGCTGGTCGTGCACTTTCACGGACCATGGGCGGCGGAGAGCCGGATGGCCGGAGAGGGCGATCGGTCGGTGCGGGCCAAGTACCTGGTCGAGCGGCTGCGGTATGCGCGAGCGGATCGATTCATCGTGCTGTCCAACCACTTTCGGCGATTGCTCATCGACGACTACCGCGTGAGCGAGGACAAGGTGCTGGTCGTTCCGCCGGGGGTCGACCTCGGCCGGTTCCCGCCACCGCAAGCCACGCAACCCACCGGCATGGTGCTCTGCGTGCGGCGACTGGAACGGCGCATGGGTATCGATGTACTCATCCGCGGTTGGCCCGACGTTGTGGCCGCGCATCCCGACGCGAGACTCGTGATCGTCGGAACCGGTACTGCCGAAACGGAATTGCGTGAATCAGCAGCCGGCGACAGCTCGATAATCTTCACCGGGCCGGTCACCGACGAGCAACTCACCGCGCTCTATCTCGAGGCCGATCTCACCGTCGTGCCGTCGCTCGCGCTCGAAGGATTCGGGCTCATCGCCCTGGAATCGCTTGCGGCAGGCCGAGCTCCCGTGGTGTCCGACTGCGGCGGACTACCGGATTCGGTCCGTGACCTCGATGCCACGCTAATTGTGCCGCCCGGTGATGCCGAGGCCCTCAGTGCCCGTATCGCCGACGCGCTGTCCGGCACCCGGCCCGATCCGGCAAAGTGCCGCGCCCATGCCGAGACCTTCTCCTGGGACGTAGCCGCCCACCGGCATCGGGATATCTACGCCGAACTGGCGGGGTGACGCTGTGAAGGCCGTCTTCCTCGCCCATACCGCGGCTCCCTCGGGCGCCGAACTCGCCACGCTGCGCCTGGTCGCAGCCATGCCCCCGGGGCACACCGCGGTGATCTACACCGAGGACGGTCCCATGGTGCGGCGTACGCAACAGCGCGGGATCGAAACCCGACTGGTGCGCAATGATTTCGACTCCCGAGCGATGACCATCCAGAAGGCCGGTCTCCGCAGTCTGCTCAACGGCTGTGCGGGACTGGTTCGACTGGGCTGGGCGCTGGGCGCCACAGTCCGCGAACTGGAGGCGACAGTGGTGGTGGCTGGTAGCACCAAAGCGCTGCTCATGGGCGCGGTGGCGGCGCGGCGCGCACGGGTGCCGCTGATCTGGCATGTGCACGACCGGATCTCGGCGGACTACTTCGGGCGCTGGCTGGCGCCGGCCCTTCGACTGCTGGGCTGGCTGGTGGCGCGCGGCAGCATCGCCAACAGCCGGGGCACCCTGGCCTCGCTCTACACCTGGCGGCGGCGCGCGCTGGTCGCCTATCCCGGAGTCGAATTCGACACACCGGAGTTCGCCGATCTCGCACAGGGCAGCGCGGCGATCACCCGCGCCGAGCAGCGCCCGGCCACCGAAACCGTCGTCACCGTGGTCGGCCGCCTCGCACCGTGGAAGGGCCAGGACCATTTCCTGCGCGCCCTGGCGGACGTGAGAATCCTGCCGCGCGAGGTGTTTCTGGTCGGGGGCACCTTCTTCGACGAGGAGTCCTACCGCGACGAGCTCGAGGTGCACGCCACCGCGCTGGATCTGCCCGTGACCTTCACCGGTCATGTCGAAGACCCGGAACCCTATCTGCGGCACGCGGATATCCTCGTGCACTGCTCGGTGCTGCCCGAACCCTTCGGACAGGTGGTCGTGGAGGGCATGCGCGCGGGTTGCGCCGTCATCGCCACCCGCCCCGGCGGTCCGGAGGAGATCGTGGACCCCGGCGTGAACGGCCTGCTCGTGGATGCGGGCGACCGCGCCCAGCTGACCCGCGCCCTCGACACCCTCATCGCCGATCAGGAACTGCGCGCCAAACTCGCCGAGGCCGCCCGCTATCGGGCCCGCGATTTCGATATCGCCGAATCCGCCCGCGCGGTCACCGATTTCCTGACGCTGCTACCCGGAACCCGGTGGCGCCGTGGATGACCAACCCGACCCCCCGCCTGGGTACGACCCACCCACCACACCGCTCTACACCCTGTCCAGACTCCGGCAGCGCCGCATCATGCGCCACAGCCTGGCCGCCGAGGACGACCGGGCCTCCGGCGAATCCCCCGGCGCCGCACCCGTACCGCCGGGCCACTCGGACGCGGACCCTCGCCGCGGAGCTACTCCGGCACCGCCTGGAATACCCCGCACCGCTTCAGGTTTCGCCGGACCGCGCAACGGCTGGGCGCCCTTCGCTGGACCACCCACGCACGCCGACTCCATCGCGGACGTCGAGTACTCCGACAGCGCTGTGCCCGGCAGGGCCGTCCAACCCGGCGAGCTGCCTGCACAGGGCACGTTCTCCGCAGGCAATCCCGTGCCGGACTGGGGCATTCACCCCGGCGGGCCATCGGCGAACGGTGGGCACTCAGGCGACAACGCCGCACCAGGCTTGGGCATCCACCTCGGCGGACCACCCATGAACGGTTCACGCTCACGCGACGGTGCCGCACCAGACCACAGCATTCAGCCCGGCGGACCGCCCGCGAACGGTTCACGCTCACGCGACGGTGCCGCACCAGACCACAGCATTCAGCCCGGCGGACCGCCTGCGAACGGTTCGCGCTCACGCGACGGTGCCGTGCCAGACCATGGCATGCAGCCCGGCGTACCGCCCGCGAACGGTTCGCGCTCAGGCGACAACGCTGCACCGGGCGGGGGTGTTCACCCCGGTGGGCCGCCAGCGAACGGCGCTCCCCCGGATCGAGGCGTGCCGGTACCGGTGAACGGGGCCGGGCGCTCGGCTCCGGCCGCCGGGCCGGACACCGCGCAATTGTTCATGGACGCAGTGGGTCTCGTGGACGGGGCGGCCGCCGCCAGTGCCGCGGTGCTCGGGGGATCCGAGGTCGGACCCGCACCGCTGCGGGATGAGACCGGGGCCTATGCGCCGTCGGCGGTGCAGGTCGAGCCGCCCGGTGCGGAAGCGTCGCAGCGGTCGGGCCATGGGAGACACCGGAAACCGTCGCGGCACGGGCTCGGGAGCATCGGCAGCATTCTGCGCGATATCGGGCTGGTGACCTTCGGCAAATACGGGCAGTACGTCATCACGCTGGTGACGGTGCCGCTGCTGGCGCGGACGCTGGGGCCGCACGGCACCGGCCTGCTGGCGATCGGCATGTCGTCGTATTTCATCGGGTCGCTCATGGTGGACCTCGGGATCACCTCGTTTCTGGCCGCGCGGGTGCACGATGAGGTGTCCAGCCGCATCGAGGTGAATCGAATGCGGGGAACGTATCTCGTGGTTCGCGGCACCACACTGGGCGTGCTCGGGGCCGCGCTGCTGGCGAGTCTGGTGATCGGGGTCCCGCCGCAGGCGCATATGGCACTGCTGGGCCTGTTCGCCGGTGGGTTCTGGTCGTTCTCGGAGGATTGGCTGCTCATCGGGCAGGGCCGGTTCGGGCGCTCGACCATGTATCAGGGGATCGGGCGGATCGGCTATCTGGTCCTGCTGGTGGTCCTGCTCCCCCGCTTCCCGAATGCCTCGCTGGCCGTCATCTGCCTGCTCGTCTCGTCCATCGCCCCGGTCGGGTTGACCTGGTGGGATTCCTTGCACACCTACGGACCTCCGACCCGGCCGCACGGGCTGAAGGCCATGCTGCGCATGGCCGCGCCGATCTTCACCTCCCGGCTGCTGGTGACCGGATACGGGCAGGGCTCGGCGGCGGTCTACGGCGCGGTCCTGTCGGCGGCGTCCCTGGGCCTCTACTCCGCGGGCGATCGCCTGGTCCGTGCGATCCAGTCGACCCTGGACCCCATCGGCTTCGCCCTGCTGCCTCGTATGGCGCGGCGCAGCACGCATGAATCCTTCTGGCGCAATTCGATTCAAGCGCTCGCTGCCTGCGTCTGCGCCGCCTGCCTGGCGGTGGTCGCGGTGTGGATCCTGGCCCCGGTGCTCATCCACCTGATCTACACCGATGATTTCAACGGCGCGATCCCGATGCTGCGGGTCGAGGTGCTCATCCTGCCCGCCACCACCATCTCGTCCTATGTGACCACCGCGATCCTGCCGGTCAAGCAGGACACCGTCGGGGTGCTCGTCGGCGCGATCATCGGCACCTGCGTGGCCCTGGTCGCGCTCACCGCCGCGGCCCGCACCCAGTCGGTGTGGACGCTCGTCTACGGCACGGTGTCCGCGGAAATCAGTGTCGCGGTGTGGTACATCATCCGAATGCGGTGGCTCATCGTCCGGGAGCGGGCGGTGCGCAGCGGGGCGCTCGAAGCCGCCGCCGTCTTGTTGCGCAAGGGGGATTTGGCGTGAAGTTGCTCTTCGTCGGGGACGACTGGGTGGGTAGCAACGCTCGCTCGCTGGCCGACGGGTTCCGGCAGGCGGGGCACGAGGTGGTGGTGATCGATACCACCGCGGTCACCCTGCCCGCGCGATTGTCGCCGCCGTGGGTGTACTCGAAGATCGCACGCCGGCGCGCGCCCTGGGATGTGGAGGCCATCCACGCCAGGATCGAGTCCACCGCAGCGGATTTCAAGCCCGACGTGCTGTTCGCGTTCAAATCCGTCCACCTGGACCAGCACCGGCTGCTGGACACCCCGGCCGGGCAGCATGTGCACTACAGCCCCGATGACGTGTCCAATCCGTACAACACCAGTCCGGCGTACCTGGCCTGCGAATCGCAGTGGGACCTCATCGTCACCACAAAATGGCACAATGTCCCGGAGTTGCGGGCCCGGGGCGCACGTGCCGTGAAATTCGTTCGCAGCGCCTATGATCCGGCCTGGCATCACCCGTGCGCCCAGCGCGGGGCACGGCGTTTTCTGCTCGGTTTCATCGGCGCGGTGCGCCCGGACCGCCAGCATCTGCTGGTGTCTCTCGCCCAGGAGTACCAGGGCGGCATGCTCTTACGCGGTCCCGGCTGGGGGCGCATCCCCGCGCTCCGGCAGACCGCCGCGGAAGTCGGCGGCCCCGCCTACGGTGAGCACTTCTCCACCGCCGTCGCCTCGGTCACCGCCAATCTGGTGCTGCTGAACTCCGATAACCGCGACACCCACACCTGCCGCACCTTCGAAGTTCCGGCCGCCGGTGGGCTTTTCGTCGGCGAGCGCACCGATGAGCACGCCGAGCTGCTGCAGGACGAGTCCGAATGCTTCCTGTTCTCCGGCCCGACCGAACTGCGCGAGATCCTCACGCGCTGCGCGCGGTACCCGGATCAGGTCGCCAAGGTCGCCGAGGCGGGCTACCGCCGCATAGTCGGCGGCGGGCACAGCTACCTGGACCGTGCGCGCGAGATCGTCGACACCCTGGAATGAGTAACGGTGGGCCACCCGGCGCGAACATATGGGTGATGGAGAAGAGCTGATGGCCCTCGCGCAATTTCAAGTTCTGCTTGTCGCCGGCGCCTTGGCGACCATGGTTATTGCCGCCATGTACCTCCCGGGAGTGGCCCGGGTGTTCCTGATCGCACAGAGTGCGCACTGGTCGCTTTCCTATGTCGCGCGCCCGGCGGTCCTGCTGTGGGTGCAGCCGCAGCCGAACTTCGGTGACAATGTGCCCGATCCGCGACTGGCCGATTACGGCTACGACGCGAGCATTGCCCTGGTGCTGAAGCCGGTGGTGTTCGGATTGTGGGTGTACGCCGCGCTGGTTGTCGCCTACGCGGTGTGGACCAGACTGCGACCCGAGCACAATATCAACGAGAAGTCCGGCGGCGCCGCATATTTCGCGGGCAATCCGGTCTTCACCCAGACTCTCTTCCTGCTCTACGGCGTCGGCACACTGGGCCGGCTGGCCGCCGTCGCCAGCGGCAGCAGCGGCAGCGCCGGTGAACTCGAGAGCCCCAATCCGATCCTGAACCTGGTCTCCATTCTGGCGACCCTCGGCGCGATCGGATTGATCGTGTTCTTCCGCAGCGACAGCGCGCGCACCACCGCACTGGTGGTCGGGGCGCTCACCTGCGGTGAACTGGTCTGGACGGCGATGGTGCAATCCAAGACGCCGATCATGGGCGCGGCGCTGGCCATCGCGGTCCGCTTCGCAATGACCGGTTGGACGCGCGGCAAAGTGGCCGGGGTGCTGAGCATTACCGGAATCGCGGTCGGCGCGTTCGGCTGGCTGCAATCTCTCAAGACCACCACCGAAGCCAAATCCCAAGCAGCGCTGGTCGATTCACAGTACCCGGCGGTCGTCAAACCATTCCTGAGCATTCTGCGGCGCTTCGATCTACTGGAAGCCGCCACCGACGCCTGGTATGTCGGGCCGCACTCCTGGCTCACGCCGGGGCAGGTGGCCCAGCATGCCCTGCAGAGTCTCGTGCCCACCCAGTTGCTGGGCGCGGAGAAGTTCCGATCCGGCGCGGCCTGGGCCGATCAGGTGCGCGGCGCCTCGGTGGATATGTCGACGGTGCAGGTATCGCTGGCCGAGGGCAATATCAGCGAGGGATATGTGCTAGGCGGCTATGCCGGTGTGGCACTGGGTGTGACGTTCACCTTCGTCATGCTGATCATCTGGATCCACTCCCTCTACAGCCGCTATATCGGCATGGCCGTGCTCGGGCTGGCGCTCATCGAGGTGCCGGTGCTGTTCGAACGCGGCATTCTGGGGACCGTCGAAACGGTCGGCAAGAATCTGCAGGCCGTGGTGCTGGCCTGGCTGGCATATCTGGTCGTCGGTGAATACCGAAGACGGGTGGACGAAATTTCGAGTGCACCGATACCACCCGCGGAAACGAGGACAGCGCAATGGGTTTGATGGACTACTGGCACCTGGTGCGGCGGCGGTGGCCGATCATCGTGGTCGCGGTCCTGGTGTGCGGCGGGGGCGCGTACGCGTACGCGGGCACGCTGCCCACCGTGTACACGGCCTCGAGTTCGGTGTACGTGTCCATGGCGACCGGCACCTCGGTCAACGACTCCTATCAGGGCGGGCTGGCCGCCGAGCAGCGGGTGCGCTCGTATGTGGACCTGGCCAACAGCGTCACGGTCGCCACCTACGTGAAAGATCAACTGGGCCTGACCGCTTCGGTGAACGATCTGCGCGGGCGCATTACCGCGGCCTCGCCGCCGGCCACCACCATCATCGTCATCTCGGCGACCGACTCCACCGCCAACGGCGCACGCACGATCACCGATGAGGTGGTCTCGCAGTTCCGGGCGCTGGTCTCGAAGCTCGAATTGATTCAGACCGATGCGGCTCCGGCCGCACGCGTCGATGTGATCGACAAGGCGCAGACGCCGACGGCGCCGACCAGCCCGCAGAAGAAGCGGCTGTATCTGCTCGGCATCCTCGCCGGACTGGCCCTGGGACTGGGCGCGGCGTTCGTCCGTGACCGCCTCGACAAGCGGCTGCACACCTCCTCGGATCTGGAAGGCATTCTGCCGGTGCCGATTCTGGGCATCATCGATGACGGCCGTCCCGGCGCGGCCGGGGAACTGCGGCGGCTGCGCACCCGGCTCACTGAGGACCCGGAGCGCACCACCGTGCTGCTGACCTCGCTGTCCCCGCATTCGGAGCCGGATGTGGCAATCGGGCTGGGCCGGGCCTTCGCCGATACCGGCGCGAGCGTGGTGCTGGTGGATGCCGACACCTCGGGCCGGGGCTCGAGCACGCTGGTTCCGGTGAATGCCGCACCGGGACTGTCGGAACTGCTGCGCAGCAGCTCCTCCCCGGTGGGCGCGGTGACCTATTGGCCGGAGGTGGGCATCAGCGTGCTGGCCCTGGGCGGGCTCGATTTCCGCACCCCGGATCTGCTCGATTCCGATCGCTTCGGCGACATCATGTCCAAGCTGCGCAGCGAGTTCGACTTCATCCTGGTCGAGGCGGCCCCGGTGAGCACGGCCGCCGATGCCATCGCCCTGGCGCGCCGCTGCGATGCCACCATCGGGGTCATCGAGCTCGGGCACACCACCTCGAACCAGGTGCGCGGGTCGCTGGCCACCTTCGGGCACGACAATCGGCGGCTCATCGGAGCGGTGGTGTTCTCGCGTCCGCGCCATGCCTTCCGGGAGCTGCTGCAGCGTCCGCTGGCCCTGGTCAAACGGTGATCGAGGAGAACAGGGGGCTCGGAGACGAGCGCACGCCGGGCGACGCGGGGGTGCGCCGGCGGCGAATGCTGGCCGCAGGACTGGGGGTGGCGGCGCTGCTGCCGGTGGCGGCCGCCTGCGCCAAGGACGACGCCCCCGATACCGGATTCCGGTCGCCGCATGTGACCGACGCGCCCTCGGCCCGGAATGTCAAGGATTTCGGCGCGGTCGGCGACGGTAAGGCGGACGACACCGCGGCGCTCGCGGCCGCCGCGGCGGTGGGCGGCAAACCGCTCGTCCTCTATCTGCCGGCCGGCCAATATGTGGTGAAAAGCTTTCCGGCACTGCCGGATTACGCCACGGTGCTCGGCGACGGCGGCGATGTCACCACCATTGTCTACGAGGGTGATGACACGCTCATCTCACTGCAGCGCAGACAGCGGGTTCGGTTCTCCCGCATGGGTTTCTACCTCTCCGGCGCCAAGGCCACGGCGGTGCGGCTCTCGGACTGCTTCCGGTGCACGTTCGATTCGGTGGTGCTGCGCGGCAATCACCTCAGCGATAACGCGCCCCGCTACTTCGACCAGCGCGGGGTGGTGCTCGACCAGAACACCGGCGGCACCGCCATTATCAACTGCGATATCAACAACTTCGGCTACGGCATCGTCACCTCGTGCATTCAGAACTATGTGACCTCCTCCAAGCTGACCAATAATCACATCGGCGTACTCGGCACCGGCGGCGACCACAATGCCGGATTGGCCTTCGCCAATGTGGAATTCGTCTCCGACAATGATCCGCGCACCACCGATAAGCACCTGGTGGTGGACGGCCCCGCCAATGACTGGTGGCTGACCAATGTCTGGTTCGAGGGGGCGGATACGGCCCTGTCCATCGGTGCGAAGAGTGGCGGGCCCGCCCAGTTCGGCATGGTGAACTGCAAGGTGGCGGCCCGCAAGGTATGCCTGGATCTGATCTACTGCCGGCAGCCGTACCTGGCGAATGTGCAGTTCGATCCGGACCTGGACGCACCGCCGGTGGAGATCCGCATCGATGCGGCGGGCGCGCCGGAGGGCACCGCCATCAATCTCATCTCCGGATCCTTCGAAGATGTGGACCCGCACTCCTTTCCGGACGGCTGGCACGTCATCGGGCGCGGGCGCATTCACGGCGCGCGATTCTCCGGGACCATGGTGGCCCAGGCCAGTCAGCTCGGCGCCGACGTGTTCCAGGCGCAGGATCCCGGCGGCAGTGTCGTCTCGGCCCTGCTGCCCAGTGGCGCATATCTTTCCGATCGCAGCGACGGGGGCATCGTGATGAAGGATTCGGCGGGTGCGTATTGGCGGCTGTCGGTGGGGACCGACGGTGCGGTCAAGACCTCGCCACTGGGCAAGCAGCGGCCCACCGCATGAGCGCCGGGCTCGGCCGGGTCCGGCTGGGACCGGCGCATCTGCACGGCAGCACGGTGGTCCTGCGGCCGCCGCGCTTCACCGATTTCACCATGTGGCGGCGGCTGCGATTGCGCGATCGGGACCTCATCGAACCCTTCTGGCATACCTCACCACT
Source organism: Nocardia sp. NBC_01327 (assembly GCF_035958815.1). Taxonomy (NCBI): domain Bacteria; kingdom Bacillati; phylum Actinomycetota; class Actinomycetes; order Mycobacteriales; family Nocardiaceae; genus Nocardia; species Nocardia sp. NBC_01327. The sequence goes on from NZ_CP108383.1 coordinate 6,091,043, forward strand.
GGACTGGGAGCAGCGGCACACCGAAACGCTCTGGGTGCGTGAGTGTCTGGAGGCCGCGACCGCCGCACGCACCGGAAAGCGCATCGCCACCGTCATCGAGATCGACGGGCGATTCGCCGGGCAGGTGGAGATCGGCGGCATCGATCAGCGGTCCCGGCAGGGTGAGATGGGGATCTGGATCGACTCGGAGGTGGCGCGACACGGATTCGCCGGTGTGGCCGTCGCGTCGATTCTCGACTTCGGTTTCGATGTCCTCGGACTGGAGCGGATCACCGCGCCCATCTCACCCGGCAATCGGGCGGCCACACAGGGCGCGGCGCAGATCTGGTTCACCAGGGAGGCCCGGATGGTGCTGCACTTCGACGTCGGCGGGGCACGGACCGACCATGATCTGTGGGCCATGACGCGTGCGGATATGCCGCCCAAGGGATTCACCGAGACCTGGATCGAATGGGTGCTGGCCAGCCGTGCCGGGCCGGTCCCGCCGGGTGAACGACTGCCGGACCGGATGCCCGCCGCATCGACGATCGCCCTGGTTTCGGCACGCTATCGCGCCGGGCAGCTGTGGCGGTCCGTCCGGCGGATATGGCCCGCGGGCGCCCTCACGCTGCCGGTGCCGGGCGTCGACGGTGCGGCACTGCGCACGCTCCGGCCCGCCGACGGCGCCGCCTGGCGCACCGCGCGGCGTAACGCCATTGCCGCCGGAAGCGAATTCCCCAGCAGTAGTGGCCATCTCGCTTGGTGGCGGGAGTTCCTCCGCGGTACCGCGGGTGTGCGCGCACCGAACGGCCTACTGCTGGTCATCGATGTGGATGGCAGTTATGCCGGGGAAGCCCGGCTGCTCGATCTCGATCTCTTCGATCGCCGGGCCCGGATCCAGGTCTGGGCCGATCCGGCCCGCGCCGATGACGCTGTGCGGTCGGCGGCGCTGCGCGCACTGCTGGACTACGCGTTCCACGATCTCGGCCTGTTCCGGGTGGCGACGGAGATCGAATCGGGGGACACCGCATCGGCCGCGGTCACCGCGCACGCGGGACTGCTCAAGGAGGGAACCATGCGCGGATTCGTCGGACGCTCCGGGCACCGCACCGATCACGACCTGTGGGCCGTGACGACCGGGGGTGCACCGCATGCGTGATTTCAGCCGCAGCAATGCGATTCAGTCCCGGCTGCACGAGCTGGTCCCGGGCGGCGCGCACACCTATGCGCGCGGGGCCGACCAGTACCCCGAATCCATGGCGCCGATTCTGGTGCGCGGCGCGGGCGCCCGGGTCTGGGACTGCGACGGAAACGAATATGTCGAGTACGGGATGGGGCTGCGCTCGGTCACGCTCGGCCACGGATACGCGCCGGTGGTGGAGGCGGTGGCACGCACCATTGCCGACGGAGTCAATTTCTCCCGGCCGACGGAGCTGGAACTGCTTGCCGCACAGGACTTCCTGAGCCTGGTTCCGGGCGCGGATATGGTGAAGTTCGCCAAGAACGGCTCCGATACCACCACGGCCGCCGTGCGGCTGGCACGCGCGGCCACCGGGCGGGAGACGGTGGCGATCTGCGATCAGCCGTTCTTCTCCGTGGACGACTGGTTCATCGGCACCACCGAGATGAACGCGGGCATTCCCGGATCACCCACGGTGACCTTCGATTTCAATGATCTGGCCTCACTGGAGACGGCGCTCACGGCACACGAGATCGCCTGCGTGATCCTGGAGCAGGGCACGGCGCTGGCCGAACCCGCACCGGGGTTCCTGGAAGGCGTACGCGCACTGTGCGATCGGCACGGCGCGCTGCTCATCTTCGACGAGATGATCACCGGGTTCCGCTGGTCTTCCGGTGGCGCACAACAGCTCTACGGAGTGCGACCCGATCTGTCCTGCTGGGGCAAGGCCATGGGCAACGGCTTTCCGCTCTCGGCGCTCGCCGGTAAGCGTGAGTACATGGAGCTGGGCGGGCTGCGGACCGACTCCGACCGGGTGTTCCTGCTCTCGACCACCCACGGACCCGAAACCGGCTCTCTCGCAGCGTTTCGCGCGGTGGTGCAGGCCTACCGGACCACGGACCCCATCGGGCGAATGGAATACGCCGGGCGGCGCCTCGCCGACGGCGTCAATGCCATCGCGGCCGATCTCGGTATCGCCGAACACCTCCGGGTCCTGGGTCGCCCGTCCTGTCTGGTCTTCCACACCAAGGATCCGGAAGGCCTGCCGTCCCAGCCCTATCGGACGCTCTTCCTGCAGGAGCTCCTCGAGCGCGGTGTGCTGGGGCAGTCCTTCGTCCTGTCCGCCGCACACACCGATGCCGATATCGACCACACCGTCGACGCGTGCGCGGAAGCCGCCACCGTGTACCGCAAGGCCCTCGAACACGGGACCGTGGACGGCCTGCTCACTGGGCGGCCGGTGGCTCCCGCCCTGCGCCGCAATGCTTTTCCTCGCCGCCTGCCCGATCTGTGAGAGGTACACCGATGAATGCCCCGCGCATTGCGATCGTCCACGAGCGGTTCACCGAGTACGGCGGTTCGGAGGCGGTGGTCGCGGAATTCATGAAGACCTGGCCGGGTGCGCCGGTCTTCGCGCCGATCGTCGACGAACCCTGCACGCTGGCGCTGCTGGCGGCGGCGAGCATGTCTTCCGAGGGCACCGGAGCCACCGAAGCCGCTGCGGGCACACGCTTTTCCGCTACCAGCGGCGAGCCCACCGGAGCTGATCAGCCGATCGGGACGCTGCACCACACGTGGCTGTCGCGGGCGTACGCGGCCACCGGGCGCAGATCGCACGCACCACTGCTGCCCTTCGTGCCGCGGGTGCTGCGCGGACTGCCGCTGGCGGAGAACTACGACGCGGTCGTGGTGAGCCATCACGCCTTCGCCACCCAGGCGGCATTCGCCACCACCGCTCCGGTGGTGGCCTATGTGCACAGCCCGGCACGGTGGGCGTGGGACAAGGCATTCCGGGCACAGGAGGGCGGTGGTCCGGCCGGACAGCTGGCGCTGACGGCCCTGGGCGCACTGGCCCGGCACCATGAGCTGCGGGCCGCGCCCCGGCTGGCGCATGTGGTGGCCAATTCGCAGGCGGTGGCCGAGCGGGTGCGGGACTGGTGGGGCATTCCGGCGTCGGTGGTGAATCCGCCTGTGCGGGTGGAGCGCTTCTCACCGGACCCCACCATCGAGCGCGAGGACTTCTTCCTCTTCGCCGGGCGACTGGTTCCCTACAAGCGGCCCGATCTCGCCATTCTCGCGGCGCAGCGGGCCGGGGTGCGGCTGGTGATCCTGGGCGACGGGCGCTTTCGCCGCCAGCTGGAAACCCTGGCCGGTCCCGAGACCACCTTCCTGGGTCCGGCCTCCGACGAGGTGCTGCTCGATATGTACCGCCGCTGCCGCGCACTGCTCATGCCGGGCGTGGAGGACTTCGGCATCGTTCCGGTGGAGGCCATGGCCTGCGGCGCGCCGGTCCTCGCGGTGGGCGAGGGCGGGGCGCTGGACACGGTGATTCCCGGCGTCTCCGGCGAGCACATAGCGCACGGTACGGACGAACAGGTCGTCGCCGGATTCGCCCGTGCCATGGGTGCTTTCGACCCCGCCGCCTACGACCGGGAGACCATCCGCAAGCACGCCGCCACGTTCGCGCCGGAGGAATTTCGCACACGAATCGCGGAAGTTGTGTCGCACATCAGTCGCTGAAAGACTATTCATGGATTGCGAAGCAATTCATGAATGACGGGTGAGGCTGTGGGTGAAGGCGATGGCGCTGGCGGCGCTCTCGTGACGGGTGGCGCGGGCGATATCGGCCGCGAGGTGGTGCGGCGGCTGGCGGCGACCGGCCGCGAGGTGATCATCGCCGATGTCGATGTGGCGGCGGCGCAGCAGCTGGCTGCCGAACTCGGCCCCAAAACCAGTGCGCTGCACCTGGATCTGCGCAGTGACGACAGCATCGAGGCGGCCGCGCACGCGGTGCGCGGCAGGATCTCGGCGCTGGTGCAGTGTGCGGGCGCGGCGATCGTGGAGCCGTTCCTGGACAGCACCGTCGCGCACTGGGACCTCATGCACCAGGTGAACCTGCGCGGCCCCATGCAGCTCACCCAGCACCTGCTGCCCGCCCTGCAGGAAGCATCCGGGGCACGCATGGTCTTCGTCTCCTCGGACGGCGCACGCGCCGGCGCCGCGGGCGAATCCGCCTATGCCGCCTCGAAATCCGGGCTGTTCGGTTTCGCCAAATCACTCGCTCGCGAGGTCGCCCGGCACGAGGTGACGGTGAATGTGGTGTGCCCCGGCCCCATCGAGGGCCGCATGGTCACCCACACCATGGCGCAGCACCGCGGCAAGCTCGAAGCCCTCCAGAAGGCCATTCCGATGAAACGCCTGGGCCGGCCCGATGAGGTCGCGGCCCTCATCTGCTGGCTGGCGAGCCCGGAAGCCAGTTACCTCACCGGCCAGCTGATCAGCGTCAGCGGCGGCATCACCATGCAGTGAAGGAGACGCCACCATGCCCACCCTCCCCATAGTCGACGCCCACCTGCACCTCTGGGACACGACGGCCAATCCCTGGTACCCGCAGCTACGCGACTTCGGCAGCGCCGCAGGACAGCCCGATCTGGGCCGCCGATTCCTACTGCCCGACTACGACCGCGCCGCGGGCACCGAGATCGCGGGCCTGGTGCACGTCTCGGCGACCTCCGCGCCGCAGGCCTACCTCGCCGAGACCCGCTGGATCGACGAGATCGCGACCGCGGACCCGCGGCCGTTCGCACTCATCGCCACGGTGGACCCCACCCTCCCGGCGGCCGAGCTGCTGGACCATCTCGAACAGCAGTCCCGCAGCGCGCATTTCCGCGGCATCCGGGTCTTCCAGGGCCTGTCCCCCGCCACGCCCGCCGCCGAGACCCTCGCGCACTGGCTGCAGGATCGTGATGCCGTCTTCGATCTGGTCACGCGCCCGGACGACATGCTGGATTGGATCGACTTCCTCGCCGGGTACCCGAAACTGCGGGTGGTGCTCGAACACCTCGGGCTGCCCAGGAGCACCGCCCCCGACGACCGCACCGCCTGGCACAATGCGCTCTCCCTGGCCGCCAAGGAAACCCAGTGGTTGTGCAAGGTCTCCGGCCTGGGCCTGATCTGCCCCGACCTGAGCTGGGAAGCGCTGGGCTTCTGGCTGGAGAGCAGCGTCCACCTGTGGGGCTGGCGCCGGCTCATGTTCGGCTCGAATATGCCCGTCGAGACGATCGCGGGCAGCTATCCGGACCTGCTGGCCACCGTCGACCACATGGTCAGCACCGATGCGACCGATCAGGAAGCCGAATTCTTCTACCGCACCAACGCATCCGACACCTACGGGCTCACGCTCTAGGGCCGCCCAGTCGCTCTCTGGATCCGCCGAGTCGCTCTCTGGGCCCGCCCAGTCGTTCGACCGCGGCGGCCACGCGCGCAATCGAGAGGTGCTCGGGTTGCGGCAGCTGGGAGACGCGGCGGCTGCCGGTCAGTTTGTAGTCCGCACCGATCAGTTCGTACATGCTGATGAAACCGTCGAGATCGTCGGAATCCTGGTCGCCGCGCACGATCCAGTAGGTGGGAATGCCGAGCATGGCATAGACCCGCAGTTTGTCGATGGCCTCGCCGACCTGACTCTCCGAGTGCACGGCCTGCACGACGGCGAACAGGTCGGCGGGATCGTGCACCGTGCTGTTCTTGGCCGGGCAGTGCCCGGGCCGGAAGACCACGCCGTCGGCGACAAAGTTGTGGAAGCCGATGTCATCGGGGGCGAAGCCGCTGCCGGCGATGTACTGATCACCCGCGATCTCGTAGCCGAGGTTGTTCCAGAACTCGAGCACGCTGAACACGATTCGGGAGTACCAGAACGTGACCGGCATGAGTGTCAGCTCCAATCGCCTGCTCTTACCTGACGAGACCGAAACACCATAACGTCAGATCAGGCATATAAGACACGCGCGGATGCGTGTACCGCTCAGCCGGGCGATTCGGGCAAATCAAGTGACGGGCCACACAGGACAATTGACCAGTTGCGCCCGAATTACTCACTGCACCGACGGTTACACCAAACCCGTTGTTACACACAAACACTCGAATTGCTACCGGGTGACCAGTCCCACACGCCCGAAATCCCCGTTTCGGTTGAAGGCACTATGAGCGCCCCGTAAAGTTACTCACCAGTTAGGCACGATGGTGTCCCTACCTCGGCCCGACATTCTGCTAGGGGGCCGTTCTCTATTCATCGTCCACATCCACCGACGCATGTCGGACGAACAACGTTGAGCACCAACATGTTCGTACATTAAGGAGGGGACGATGGTTTCCTACATCGTCACGGGCGGTACCGGGTTCCTGGGCCGTCGCGTCGTCGCCGGTCTGCTGGACCGCGATCCGCACGCTGTTGTCCACGCGCTGGTTCGCGAGGCGTCCGTCGCCAAACTGCACGAGATGGCCCTCGGCTGGGATGCCGAGGATCGGGTGTTCCCGCTGGTCGGTGACCTCACCGCACCCGGACTCGGACTGCGCGACGGCATTACCGGCGAGCTGGACGCACCCCGCGCCGACCATGTCATCCACCTCGGCGCCATCTACGATATGACCGCCGACGAGGACAGCACCTACGCCGCCAATGTGCAGGGGACGCGCGCCGTAGTGGAGCTGGCCACCGAGATCGGCGCGGTGCTGCACCACGTTTCCTCGGTCGCCGTCGCCGGTGATCACAAAGGCAAGTTCTTCGAGGACGACTTCGATCTCGGACAGCATCTCGATTCGCCTTATCACCGCACCAAATTCGAGGCCGAGAAACTCGTGCGCGAAAGCCGCGGCCTGCGCTGGCGGGTATACCGCCCGGCCATCGTGGTCGGCGATTCCCGCACCGGCGAGATGGACAAGATCGACGGGCCGTACTACTTCTTCCCCGCCATTGCCGGATTGGCCGCACTGCCGTCGGAACTGCCGATGCCACTGCCCGATCTGGGCGCCACCAATATCGTTCCGGTGGATTATGTGGCGGCCGCCATGGTCGAACTCGTCAACAAGCCGGGCTTGATCGGGCGCACCTTCCACCTCACCAATCCGGAACCGCAGCCGTTCGGCCAGATCTACGCCTCCCTGGCCCGCGCCGCCGGCGCACCCGCCGGATTCGGCACGCTGCCCGGCAGCCATGCCGCCCTGCACGCCCTCGGCGGACTGCCGGGCGTTCCGGCGGTGCGCGATTTCGTGCTCGAGCGCTTCGGCATTCCCGCCGAGGTCGCCCCCCATACCGCCTTCGCCTCGGCCTTCTCCTCCGACTTCACCCGGGCGCAGCTGCGCGGCACCGGCATCGAGGTGCCGAAGTTCGATACCTACGCCGCCAAGCTGTGGAGCTACTGGGAGGCGCACCTGGACCCCGATCGCGCCCGCCGCGGTGGCAAGGAGCCGCTGCAGGGCCGGATCGTGCTGGTCACCGGTGCGTCCTCCGGTATCGGCCTGGCCACCGCCCATGCGGTCGCCAAGCGCGGCGCGACCGTGCTCATGGTGGCTCGCACGCCCGAGGACATCGACGCCGCCGCGGCGGCGGTGCGCGCCGAAAGCGGTGCGGCCCAGGCCTACATCTGCGATATCACCGATGAGAAGTCGGTGGAGCTGCTCGTCAAGCAGGTGCTCGCCGACCACGGCCACGTCGATTTCGTGGTGAACAATGCGGGCCGCTCGATCCGCCGCTCGGTGCTCAATTCCACCGATCGCATGCACGACTTCGAGCGCACCATGGCCGTCAACTATTTCGGTGCGGTGCGATTGATCCTGGCACTGCTGCCGTCCATGCGGGAGCGCCGCTTCGGGCACTTCGTCAATATCTCCTCCATCGCGGTGCAGACCAAGGTGCCGCGCTTCGCCGCCTACGTGGCGAGCAAGTCGGCGCTGGACAATTTCAGCGAGATCGCGGCGGTCGAGAATGCCGATGCCGGTATCACTTTCACCTCGGTGCGGATGCCGCTGGTGCGCACGCCCATGATCGCGCCGACGGACCTGTACAAGTCCATCCCGGTGCATTCCCCCGATCAGGCCGCCGATATCGTGGTGCGGGCGCTGGAGCACCGGCCCAGCCGAATCGATACGCCCATCGGCACTTTCGCCCAGATCGTGGATATGGTCATGCCGTCGGTGAAGCGCGCCATCCTCTCGGAGGGCTTCCATATGTTCGGAGACTCCAAGGCCACCAAGCCGGTTCGCGACGGTGATGCCGCGCCGGCCGCGAAGAAGGAGTCCCGCAGCCCGCTGCTGGCCCTGGCGCCGATCGTGCAGCCGCTGATGGGCCTGCCCGCCCCGGCGGCCCGCATTGCCAACCGCATTCCGGGACTGCACTGGTAAGCCATTCCCGTTCAACAGCATTCGGCCCGGTGAGAAGTTCTCACCGGGCCGAATCGTTCGGGAGCCCCTCCCGTGGTCTTCTCAGACGTGGTTCGCCGCGAAGTTCACCGCGCCCACGAAACTGCTTCCATAGGCGACGTGGGCATTGGCATCGACACCCGCTCCGCAGATGGGATCGCCGCCGGTGCACCAGTCGCCGGTGCGAGAGGCGTACGCGCCGGGCACATTCCAGCCGATGGCCCGCATGGGATCACCGAACAGCAGGACCGCCGCGACGCGGTCGCCCAGATCGCCGGGCAGCTGCACCCGGCCGGGATACCAGGACACCGCGCCGGTGCCCAGTGCCGCGTGCACGACCGCCGCACCCTGCGAGTACCCCACCAGGATGAACCGCTGTGCCGGGCAGGCCGCGGCCTGAGCGGCCAAGTGCCCCACCAGATCCGCCGAGCCCGCACCCAGATTGAACGTGTAGTCCGCCGGATAGTTCACGGAGTACGCACTCGTACTCACGGGCAACCGGTCCTGCAGCATTCCGTATAGCGGATCGCCGACCGCGTCGCCGAGCCACCCGGGTTCACCCGTGCCCCGCGCCACGACCACGTCCACGTCGGTACATGCGTCCGCGTGGGCCCGAGGTAGTGGGAAGAACACACTCGCCACCAGCAATATGGCGGCGAGAACCCAAGCTATACGCCACTTTCCAGTCAGCACAACCCTTCGGTCGCCCATTGTTCTCACCCTCTCACGCCGTTGTGAGAGGCCCGGTGACTCTTGTCAGTGACAAGTGACAAACCGCCGGGCCATGTGACCCAAGGTAGGGAGAAGCTGAGCGCGCGGCAACGAGTCCTACCGGAGAGATACCCAATCGGTGCGCATCCGTATCACTACGAAACTTGCGCTCTACAAGCTACTTTGAGGCAACGAACCGGCCTCGGAACGGTCCTGCGAGGTACCGCAATCGGGGCGCAAAGTAGAACCAGTTCTCATAGGGTGTTGGTATGGAACGACTTACCGGACTCGATGCGAGCTTCCTCTATCTCGAAACGGACACCCAACTCCTGCACGTCTGCGCACTGCTGATACTCGATCCCACCGCGGACGGAGGTGAATTCGATTACGACACCTTCAAAGCCGAACTCGGCCGCCGGCTGTACCTCATTCCCGCCATGACCCGCCGCCTGCACAATGTGCCGTTCAATCTCGATCATCCGGTGTGGGTGCAGGATTCACACTTCGACCTGGACTACCACGTCCGCCGCGTCGGCCTGCCCGCACCGGGCGGCCGACGGGGACTGGCCGAGATCACCGCCGATATCGCAGGCAGGGCGCTGGATCGCACCCGCCCGCTGTGGGAGATGTGGGTGGTGGAGGGCTTCCCGGACCATAAGGTCGCCGTCATCTCCAAGTACCACCACGCCATCGTCGACGGCATCACCGGCACCAATATGATGATGCACCTCTGCGATCTGGAACCGGGCGTGACCTATTCGCCGCCCGCCGAAACCCCTGCCGCCGAAGCGGAACCGAACGATCTGGTACTGGCCGCTGAGGGCCTGGCCAAATTCCCGGGCAAGCTCGGCATGTTCGGCATGGTGCCGCAGACCGTCGGAATTCTGACCGGTCTGGTGCAGCGCCGGCGCGGCGGTGGCGAGACCCGCGGTATGGCACTGCCGTTCACCGCACCGCGCACCCCGTTCAATCACGCAATCACCCGGCATCGTTCGGTCTCCTTCGTGCAGTCGGACCTCGCTGATATCAAGGAGATAAAGTCCGCGTTCGGGGTCAAGGTCAACGATGTGGTGCTCGCCGTGGTCGGCGGTGCGCTGCGCAGTTATCTCGAACTGCACGATGAGCTGCCCGAAACCTCGCTCATCGCCTCGGTTCCGGTATCGGTGCACGAAACCTCCCGGCACGAGGCGGGCACCAATAAGGTCTCCACCATTTTCGCGCGGCTCTACACCGATCTCGCCGATCCGGTGGAGCGCATGGAGGCGATTGCCGCGGACAATCGCGGGGCCAAGGAGGAACACGATCTCATCGGTGCGGACTTCCTGCAGGATTGGGCGAAGTACGCACCGCCCAACACTTTTCAGCTGGCGGCGCGTGCCTACTCCTCGCTGAAGCTGGCCTCGCACCATCCGGTCGTGCACAATCTGGTGGTCTCGAATGTGCCCGGGCCCAACTTCCCCATGTACTTCCTGGGCGTGCGGGTGTCCTCGATGTATCCGTTCGGCCCGGTATTCCACGGCGCCGGGCTCACCGCCACCGTCATCTCCAATAACGGCAACCTGGACTTCGGCTTCATCGCCGCCAAGGAACTGGTGCCCGATGTCGAGAAGATCGCCGACGCCGTCCCCGAGGTGATCGCCGAACTGCTCAAGGCGGCCGGCGAAAAGCACTGAGCCCCAGCGCTTACAGCCGCTCGACCACCGATCGACAGGCCTCGAGGAATACCGGGACAAAGACGTCCGCCTCGAGTGCACAGGCCGCATGCCCGGCCTTCGCGAGGAAGATCTCCGCTCCCGGAATCATTTTCGCCATCTCCAACTGCCGATAGACGGGCAAGGCCCGATCTCGGGTGGTGATCACCACCGCCGCCGGCACCTTCAGCGTCGAGAGCCATTCCGTCGCATCGAAATTCCCCAGTACCGCCAGGGCCTGCGCCAGCGCCCAGCCGCTGGTACTGCGCATCTCCGCCATGGCCCAGCGATCCATCCGGCCCACCGGCCAGGACGCCTCCGGCAGCACCGGCAGCTTCTGCTTGTGCACTTCGGTGCGGCGCATGGCCGTTTCGGCGAACGAGGCCGCCAGCAGGCCCCAGGTCTTGTGGAAGGCCCGCTCGCGGCGGGTCTCCTGGAAGCGATAGGTGGTGGCGGCCAGCACAATTCCGCCGACCTTATCCGGATTCCGGTGCGCGGCGAGCTCCGCGATGACCCCGCCCATGGAGTAGCCGGCCAGCACCGGGCGGTCCAGGCCGAGCACCTCGGCCACCGCGATCGCGTCATCGGCCAGATCGTCGAGATCGAAGCGCTCGGAACGGATTCCGTGCCCGTGCCAGCGCTGATCGAAGAGTACGACGCGGTAGAGCTCATTGAGCTCGCTCAGCGATGCGAACCAGTTGAGCATGGCGGTGGTGGCCATACCGTGCAGCAGCAGGATGGTCGGCGAATCGGGGGCGGGGCCCGCCAGGTCCACCACGTAGGTGCTGCCCCGCCCGGGCAGCTCCACCATCGACCCCTGCGGAACCTCGGTCAGGCGCGAAATGCGCGGCGACAGACGGCGGTTGCGCCGGCGCTCGCCGGACTGGGTCGCCCCCTCACCGGACTGGGTCGCCGCGGAATGGTCCACGCTGGGTTTCGTCATCGAATGCCTCCCGGGAAGCCGCATCAACGGTCAAAAATGAAACACGTTTCAGTTGATGATGCCATAATCCCGGTGTGATGCAGGAGTACGTCGCGTCACGAATTGCAGTGCGATGGGGCCGGGACCACAGTCGTGACGACCACCGGAGGCGGCGGCGCGGCCACCGTGGTGACCGGCGGCGGATCCGGGTCGTAGAGCCGAATTCCGGTGTAGCGCAACTGCCCCGGTGTGACGGTGATGCCGGGAACCTCCACGGTGTGGCCGTAGACATCGGTGACCCGGGCGGTGAACGGGCCCGGACCGGCGCCCGAAATGGTCCAGTAGTTGTCGTAACCGCGGTGCAGCGGCTTCCAGTCGCCGCCCGCGTCCGAGTGCAGGTCGACCGCACGCAGGGAATTGCCGCCGCCGGAGAAGAGCATCCCGATCCAGTCCGCCGACGAGCCCTGCTGCACCCGGTAGAACAGCTCCGGTGCGGGATCGGGGTCGACCACCTGGCTGATCTTGATCTGCGCCACACCGTCGGTGCTGTTGGCAATGGCCTCGAAGGCGGCGCGGCTCAGATCGTATTGATGCGGTGCGCACCCCGGGCAGCGGTCCACGATCTGCGCGCGCACGCTGCCGAGGGGGCCGTCGATATTGACGTAGGTGCCGCAGGGTGAGGAGTCGGCGTACTCACTGGTCGGCACGCCGACGTAGTAGCCGTCGAGGGGCAGATCCGGCAGTGAGCACGCCACGCCCGGACTGAAGGCGTAGAAGCGGGCCTGTGCTATCTGCGGGGGCGGCGGCGAGGGCGGAAGCTGCTGTGTGGTAACCGAACTGGGAGTCGTCGGTGCGGGCTCGGTAATGACGGTGGTGATCGGCGCGGCCGAGCGGCAGGCGACGGGCTCGGGACGCATGACCCACGTTATCGTCCCCACCACCACGGCCGCCGCGAGGGCCGTCCACAACCAGGGTCTGCTCGAGCGAACCACTTCGTATCCTGTGCGGTGCATGGCCGCTCCCCAACCTCCGAATTGTGTTTGCTGCAACGATGCTGACCCCCTTCAGGAAAGCAGCAGCGCCGGTCGCGCCGAGGTCGAATCGGAAACTCGGAGTGAAAAACTCGGCGAGTCGCCGGTGTGTCATGGATCTAGAACGGAGCGCCGCCGCACTCCGTATCTCCTGGCGTACACCGACTTCAGGAGCACCCCTCATGCCCGATCTCGCGCCGTTCTATCGGCAGGTCCAATCGCACTACGACGTCTCCGACGACTTCTACGCGCTGTTCCTCGACCCCTCCATGACCTACAGCTGCGCCTACTTCCCCGATGCCACCATGAGCCTGCAGCAGGCGCAGGTCGCCAAGATCGATCTCGCGCTGGGGAAGCTACGGCTGCAGCCGGGTATGACGCTGCTCGATATCGGATGCGGCTGGGGCGCAACGATGATTCGCGCCGCAGAGCACTACGGCGTGCGGGTGATCGGACTCACCTTGAGCCGCAACCAGTTCGACTACACCCGGGCGCGCCTGGCGCGGCTCGGCCTCACCGATGCCGAAGTGCGGCTGCAGGGTTGGGAGGAGTTCCGCGGCAAGGCCGACCGGATCGTGAGCATCGGAGCGTTCGAGCATTTCCGCAAGGAGCGCTATCCGGAATTCTTCGCCCGCTGCCATGCCATGATGCCCGCGGACGGACGGCTGCTGTTGCACACCATCATCGGCCGCACACTGGCGGAATTGCGCACGCTGAATATCCCCGTCACCCGCGAGGATGCCCGGTTCCACATCTTCATGAAGCGGGAGATCTTCCCGGGCGGGCAACTCCCCCAGCCCTCCACGGTGACCGGACTCGCCGTGGCCGCGGGATTCCATACCCAGCGCATCCATTCGCTGCAGGCGCATTACGCGCACACGCTCGACCTGTGGGCCGAGTCCTTGCAGGCGCATCGCACCGAGGCCGTCCGCCTCACCTCCGAGGAGGTGTATGCCCGCTACGTCAAATACCTCACCGGCTGTGCGCACTACTTCCACGCCGGGCACCTGGACATTATGCAGTTCACCCTGGTCAAGTAGCCGGATTCCGGCACAATTCTGCGCCACAATGGAGTGATGACGGGCTGGACTCACTACCGTCGGTACGCCTACTGGTCGGCGACAGTATTGATCTGCGCCGAAGGGGTGGTCGGCGGAATCTGGGATATCGCACGGATCCACTACGTGCGGGATCTGGTGACGCATCTGGGGTATCCGACGTACTTCCTGGTTCTCCTGGGCGTATGGAAGGTGCTGGGGGCGCTGGCACTGCTCGCGCCGCGTTTTCCGCTGGTCAAGGAGTGGGCCTATGCCGGGACCTTCTTCGTGTACACCGGGGCGATGGCCTCGCATCTGACCACCGGATACGCACTCGGTGAACTGTGGATCCTGTCGGTGCTCACGGTGCTGACGGTGGCGTCCTGGGCGCTGCGGCCGGACGATCGCCGAGTGCCCGGAGTGCGGCCGGTCACATCGGGTTGACCTCAACCTAAGTCGAGCTAGGACAGTTGGGTTCATGAACGCGATCTCCAGTCCGGCGGGAACTTCGACCGGCATCACTGTGTCCGACCTGCCGTCGGCTCCCCTCGACGACGCCGCATTCGACGACATCGCGCGCTCGCTGTCGCAGGCGACCGTGGTGGGAATCGGCGAATCGACGCGGTTCGCGCGGGAGACCTTCGCGGTGCGTGATCGTCTGTTCCGAATTCTGGTGCAGCAGTACGGCTTCCGCGTGGTGGCTCTGCAGGACAGTGCCGATGTCGCCGCGGTTCTCGACCATTTCGTGCTGACCGGGGAGGGGACGGCGCAGGCCGCGCTCGACACCGCCTGGCGGCCGTGGCGGACCGGCGAGACGGTCGCGGCGCTGGAGTGGATTCGCGACTTCAACCGCGACCACGGCCAGGATCCGGTCCGGATCATCGCCGTCAAACCCGCACAGGCGAATTCGGCGGATTACGACGTGGTGCTGGACGCCGTGCGGCGGATCGCGCCGGACCGGCTGGCCGAGATCTCCGCGCATCTCGAACCGATCCGGAGTGCGCACACCACCGATGAGCATGTGCAGCGCGCACGCGGAATCCACCCGGGGCGGGCGTTCCAGGAAGACGCGCGAGATGCTGCGGCCCTGCTGGATTCACTGGCCGGGGTGCCCGAGGACGTGCGGTCCCGCATGCGGCTCATTGTCGAGTTCCACGAGCGCAGCGTCGCCGGGCGCGGGTCGTTCGTCGGCGATGACGATCTGTGGGGCGCCGCGATGATCGATTATCAGACGCGGACGGGGCAGCGAATCATCTACTGGGACGGCATCGCCCACAGCTCGGCACTCGCCGCAGGCTCTGGCGAGCATCCCACCGCCGGCAGTGTGCTGCGGCAGCACTACGGCGCGCGGTACGCCTCGGTGGCGATCGGATTCCACCACGGCGACCTCGGTATCGTCGATGTTCCCGCGCCGCCCGCGGACTTCCTGGATGCCGTGCTGGGCGCGGCCGGACCTGCGGCGCACTGGGTGGATCTGCGCGGCCACGACGGTGCGCTCGGACCGGTCAAGATGCGGGTGATCAGCGGCGTGTACGACCCGTCGAACGATGCCGCGGCGCATATGGTGTTCGCCGATCCGGCCGCCGCCTTCGACATCCTGATTCACGTGCGCGAGGCGTCTGCGCTGCAGTGGCTGCCGTAGCGCGGGCGGCTTCGCGATTCACGTTCGCGAGGCGTCTGCGCTGCCGTAGCGCGGGCGGCTTCGCGGTGAGAGATCGTAATGGCGCGGCTACATCTGCCGCATCCGGTTGACCCGGTCGCAATGGCCGACTTCACCCGTGTAATACATGCTCGTTTCCGGCGCACCAGACCCGCGCGATCGCACGAGTCGCACGGATATCCGCCAGCGGGTCGCCCTCGATCAGTACCAGGTCGGCGCGCATTCCCGGTGCGATCACGCCGCGATCGGTCAGTCCGAAATGCTTGGCGGGCAGGCTGGTTGCCGCGCGAATCGCCTCGGCCGGGGTCAGGCCCGCGGCGACCAGCAGTTCGAGTTCGCGGTGCAGGGCCGCGCCGTGCTCGGGCTGGAAGGGCACCCCGATCTGATCATTGGAATCGCTGCCCGCCAGCACCGGCACACCCGCGGCATGCAGTGCGCCGACCGTCGCGAGGCAGTGGTCGATTCCGCCGACGCCGAGCGCAGTGGCGATCCCCTCCATCATGACGATGGTGGGCACCGCGATACCGCCCTGTTCAGCCATGCGCCGCACATCGGCCGCGGAGACTTCGGCTTCCCTCGGCACATGGGTGAGGATGTCCGCGCCGACGTCCAGGCCGGTGAGGTAGGCGCCGAGCGATGCCGCGTGCGCGACCACCCGCAGACCACGCGCATGCGCCGCCCGCACGACCGCCGCCGCCACATCCGCATCGGGTCCGCCGCCACCCGGCGCCTCCAGCACGATCTTCACATAATCCGACCCCGCCGCGACCCGCTCGGCCACCATGCGATCGGCCTGCGCCGCATCGGTGATGATCGCGGCGTCGGACATCCCCGGCACCCTGGCGTGCATACCGCCCGCCCCGATCAGCGGAGTACCCGCACTGCGAATATCGCTGGCGCCGGACTCTTTTCGCAGCGCCTCCAGCCGTTCCGGCGGCCAGGTCGCCATATCGAGTCCGGTGGTCACGCCGAAGTCGGCCAGCTGTGCCAGCGTCTGCGGCCCATGCAGATGGATATGGGCATCGATGAACCCCGGCAGCAGAATCGCACCACCCGCATCGATCAGCTCCGCCCCGCCGGGATCGGTGCCGATAACGTCCCCGTCGATCACCACGGTCGTCGGCTCACTCAGCTCTCGACCGTCGAAAACGCGAACACCGGTCACCGCGATCTTCGAACCAGCCTCTGACAAACCAGAATTCACGCCAGCCTCCCATGCCCGCTACTCCCGCGGCGTCCGCATGCCGCCCCATCCACCTTATCGGCGGTCGCCGATTCGGGCATCAGCGCGCAGCGCGGCACCGAACCAGCTGAAGACCGGCCCGAGGTCGGGTAGTGGGGGCCAGCCGTTGATGGTTGCGACGAGACGCCAATACCGTTCCACTCGAACGTCGTTGGCTACCTCCAGTCGCTCGATAATCCAGCGGCGCAGTTCGGGGTCATCCGTCTTGCCGAAGGTATCGGCATAGCGTGCCGTCAACGAGTCGACAATGGCCGCGGCGGCCGTCGAATTCGCGGCGATGCCGTCCCGCAGCGCCGCAGCGACTTCCTCGCGCACCGCCTCGGTGAGCGCATGATGCAAACCGGTGGTTTCGCCGTCGGCCCGCTCCTTGGCTTGATACTCGGCCATCCGGCGCACTGCGGCGCGAAAGTCGCTGTCCTGCACCAGTTCCGCCAGATCGATCCAGGCTTCGACCTGGTGCGGTTCCGGATCGTCGGGAAGTTCGGGCATGGTGGAGCGAACCAGCTCCACCATCTCCGGATTGGCGTCGGCGGTGCCGAAGGTGTCGTCGACGAAGTCGTGAATGAGCCGCTGCCGCTCGACATCGGACAGCTGAACCAGTTTGTGCATGAGAGTCATCTCCTGTGGGTCTGATTCGCGTTTGGCCACCGCGCGTAATACCGCGCGCCGGAGTCGGAGGATGCGCAGCTGAATATCCAGGGCTTCGGCATGGGTCGCGGCCACCTCGGCCACCGACGTCTCCCGCGCGAGCACCCGCCGGACAGTCGCCAGATCAACCCCGAGCTCCCGCAGCGTGCGCACCAATTCCAGACACGCCACCGCATGAGCGTCATACAGCCGATACCCGGCCGCGCTGTATTGCGTCGGCGGCACCACCCCGCGATCGGCATAGAACCGAATCGTCTTGACCGTCAACCCGGTCCGCTCGGCCAGAGCCCCGATCGTCAACAGCGCATCATCGTCCATACCCACAGCTTGCTGCCTCCCCCTGGTGGAGACTCAAGCCGATATTCCCCTCTTCACTCCACGACCCGCATGCTCGGGGCTAGGGCTCGGCGGTCAGGGCTGAGGAGAGGAAGGTGATGAGTTGGAGGCGGACCCGGTCCTGGGTGAGGCCGTCCTGGCCAGCGCGGAGGGCGGAGAAGAGGGCGGAGACCAGGACGGAGAGGAGGACTTCGCCGGCGATGGCTACGTCCAGTTGGGGGTCCAGGAAGCCGTATTCCATGCCTCGGCTGACCTGGTGTACGGCTTGGACGCCGAAGAGGCGGGCGTTGTGCAGGCAGCGTTCTATGACGCCGTCGTCTATCGAAGAGGCTTCCAGGAGCAGGAAATTCACCAGGCCGGGTTCGGAGGCGACGAGGTCGTAGCCGCGGTCTATGACGCGGGCGTAGCGGTCACAGAAGGCTTCCATGGTGGCGGGATCGGCGTCGGCGTCGGGGCCGAGGAGGCGTTCGCGGATATGGTCGAAGCAGTGGTCGATGACGGCGTCGAGGATGTCGCGTTTATTGTCGAAATAGTTGTAGAAGGTCCCGTGGCTCACGCCCGCGGCCGCGGCGATATCGTCCACGCCGATGGTGCGGAAGCCCCGCGTCATGACCAGACCGTAAGCGGCGCTGACCAATTCGGTGCGGCGCAACTCCGCACGGGCGGCCTGCCGGGCGGTTCTCACCGGCTCACTCACGAAGCCACTCTCCTCGCACGCAGTGCCTTCTCCAGCAAGTGCAGCACCACCCTGGTGCTGCGCTCGCGCAACCGGGGGTCGGAGGACCCGAGCAGTTCCCGCACCATACCGGGACCCACCAGCGTCAGAATGGTGTGCGCGAGCACCTCCGGATCGGCATCGGCGCGAATCCAGCCGCCCGCCACGCCGCGCGCCAGTTCGACCGACACCAGTGAGGCGGCCATCGCCTCGAAACCCAGAAGCCGCTGCGCCAGTTCGTCATCGATGGCCCCGGCCTCCACGAAGAACAGCCGCAGCAGCTCCGGTTCGCGCTCGATCAGCTCGTAGAACCGCGCGGCCGCCGCCCGCACCGACTCCAGCAGCTCGTCGATACTGTTCGAGGTGCCGAAGAACTCCGGGATCCGCACCGAGTCGAGGATCTTCTCGACACCGAAATCGATGACGTGGTCGAGGATTTCGCGCTTACTGCCGAAGTACCGATAGACCGTGCCCTGCCCGATCCCGGCGCGCGCGGCCACCGCCGAAATGGCGGTGGCCTCGTATCCGTGAGCGGTGAACACCTCGTAGGCGGCTTCGATGATCTGCCGGCGCCGCCGCAGCGGAAGCTCGTGCTGCGGCGGCCGGCCTGTGCGCGGGACTATTTCGCGGCCCCGTCCTTCGCGCCGCCGTCCTTCGCATCCCCATCCTTCGGGCCGTAGTCGACGACCACCCAGTCGCCGCCGCTCTTGGCGACGGTGACCAGCAGCAGATTCGGCACCGTCGCCGGATCCGTCTGCTGAATGTTCTGGGTGCGCTGGGTGGCGTACACGGTCACCGCGTACTGATCGTTGCCCTTCGCTTCCACCGAGCTACCCACCACCTTGCCGGTCGCCACCACCTGCGCGCCGGTCATGATCTTGGACAGCGTGTCGTGCACCTGGGTGTACTTGTTGCGCAGGGCATCCGAGGTGCCGCGCTGCACGCCGTCGAAGAAGGCGGGCAGGTTCTTATAGTCGTAGTTCAGCGAGCGCACGGTGTAATCGCTCGCCACCTCGGCCGCCCTGGCACGGTCGGAATCGCTGGTGCGCAGGGCGTCGAGATCACCGGTGGAGTTGTGCCAGAACACGCCCATGACCACCGCGACGACCGCGAACAATGCGGCGGCGGCCACGGCGATCGGATAGGCCCGAGTGCGCAATCCCCGCAGTCGCAACGGTTTCGGATCAACCGGCGGCTCTGACACCACAGGGGCAGTAGCGATCATCGCGGGGGCAGCGTCGGTCACTACCGGGGCAGCGTCGGTCACCACAGGGGCAGCGTCAGTCACCACAGGGGCAGCATCAGTCACCACAGGGGCAGCATCAGCAGTCTCGGGCTCGTTCGCCTTTACCGAATCCTTCACCAGCACAACCACTTCCGTGTTCTCTTCCGTTTCACTCATGATTGCCTTCTCTCTAACGAGGAAATTCGACGCCGACATGGGCCGCGCCATCGCCGGGGAACACCGTGGCCAGCAGATCGACAATCGATCCGGCATCCACGCGCAACGGCTTGAGGGCGCTGGTGGAGGGCTTCAGTGCGGTGGCGATGAACCCGAGGTCGGGTCCCATCTCGGACAGGTATTGGTCGATCTTGGTGACCAGCGGCCCCAGCGGATCGTCGAAAATATGCTCACCGATGTAGGAGTAGTTCTGGAACGCGCCGATGATGTGCAGCAGTTCCGGCAGTGCCGAGTCGATATCACCCGCGGCGGCACTGAGCGACGGTGCGCGGCCGTCGAAACGGTCGCCGAGCGTCTGCACATTGGCGTACAGCCGCGCGATCTCATCCCGCTTGTCGTGCAGGAGATTCGCGGTGCCGACGAGCGCCCGGGTCAGATTGGCCACATCGGCGTCGCGGCCCTGGAATCCGGCGGCCACGGTGGTCGCCAGATGCTGCAGTCGCGCCGGATCCAATTGCGCTGTCAGCGCGTCCATCTTGGCGAGTGCGTCACCGACGGTCGTGGCGGTCTTGACCTGACGGTTCGGCACGATACTGCCGTCATGCAGGAACGGCCCGGCGGTTCCCGTCGGCCGGAAGTCGAGGAACTGCTCCCCGGCCGCCGACAGATTGGCGATCTGCACCTGACTGTCCACCGGAATCCGGTACTTCGCATCGTATTCCAGCGTCACCGACAGTCCGTGAATCGTGGCCCCGATATCGCGCACCCGCCCGATGGGCATGCCCCGCAGCGTCACCTCGGAGGTCTTCATCAGTCCGCCGGAGGAATCCAAAAGCACTGTGACGGTGTTGTTCTGGCGCCTCGGATCCAAATTCAGCACACCGACCGCCATATAGCTACCGCAGATCAGCGTCAGTATCGTCAGCAGCACCAGCGAGACCGGCCCGGAGAGTGAGAGTTTCATGGCACCATCCCGATGGAGCGCAGGGTCGAAATGAGCTGATCCGCCTGCGCATCGGCCGACACCTGCTGCACCCGCACATCCGGTGAGTTCAGGAAGGGAATCAGCTTGTCCCGCAACAGAGTGTGGAATGTGTCGAGGTTGCCGGACAGCGTGATATCGGAGTTGCCGAGCGTCACCGCCGTGGGCGCGAGAATCGAGACGATGGAACGGAAGTCGCCGACATGCGGCAGCAGCAGATCCCCCGCATTCTGCGCCAGCTGACCACCACTGATGATCAGCTTGATCACATTGAACAGCACATCCGCCAGACCGGCCGCCCGCGCGGGCCCCAGCGTGAGGATGCGATCCACCGACTGGCGCCCGTCCGCGAGCTTGGTCGTAATCTGTTGCGCCCCCGCCAGAATCCGATCGATATCGGCGGTGTGCGAGGCCATATCACGGAGCGCGGCCCGCCCGGCGTTATTGATCCGGTCCAGCTCGGCCGGATCGGACGGGAAGGCCGCATTGACGTCGGTCACCAGCTTCTGCAGATCCGTCCACCGGCCGCCGGTGATGATATTCGACAGCGCCCGCAGGATGTCCTCCACATTGGTGGCGGGCACGGTCTGCGACATCGGGATGACATCGCCATTGTGCAGGAAGCCGCTGTCGGCGTTCTTCGGCGCCTCCAGCGCGATATGGATATCACCGAGGATGGTGCTCTGCCGCAATTCCGCCGTGGTGGTCTTCGGCAGCTTGGCATCGCTATGCAGTTTCACCGTCGCGACGGCGGTGGTGCCGATCAGATCGATATGGTCGAGCATGCCGATCTCGACGCCGTCGGCGATCACCTTGGCGCGGTCCGGCAGATTCAGCACCGAACCGAATTCGATTCGGACGGTATAGGTATCACCGCTCGGATAGGTCCCCGGGATGGGGAGGTCGGTGGCCCGCACTCCGCACCCACTGAGCAGCAGGGTCGCGGCGGTCAGCGCGGGCACGAGCCGCAGGAGTACACGCTTCACCGGGCACCCGCCTGCGGTAGCTGCGCGGCGAGCGGCGGCAATTGCGCGAGCAGACTGCCGATATCACCCTGATGCTGCTGCAGGAAGTCGTGCGCCTGCGGCAGATACTGATCGAGCAGTGCGTAGACCTGCTGATCGTATTTACCCGCATTGCGCGCCAGCACCGGCAGGAACTCCACGGCGATATCCACGGCGCCGGCGAATTCGGTGGAGAATTCACCGATCAGCTGCAACCCGGCCCGCAGATTGTCCAGTACCAGTTGCATATCCGGCCAATTGCTCACGAACATGGTGGTGAGCTGATCCAGATTGTCCACCAACCGCCGGAACACCACATCCCGCTGGGACGGATCCCCGACCACCGCGGACAGCCGCTGTAGCAGCTGATTCCACTGCGGCCCGGTACCGTCGATGGCCTTGTCGGCGGCGGTGAGGGTGTCATTGATCAGCGTGTCATCCGATCCCCCGGGCCCGGTCAGATCCCCGGCCAGCTTGCCCATGGAATCGAGCGCCTCGCTGATGCCGATGGGGGTCTTGGTGTGGTCCAGCGGAATGCATTTCGCGGTATCGAAGCGCGCGCCGCCGGTATACGGCGTGGTCAACTCCACATGCCGGTCGGTCACAATCGAACTGGACATGGTGACGGCCTGGATATCGGCGGGCAGTTTCACCTTGTCGCCGACCTTCATGGTGACCCGCATGCGATCGCCGAGCGATTCGATCTTCGAGACGGTGCCGACATCGACCCCGAGCATGGTCACGCTATTGCCCTTGTAGAGGCCGACGGTATCGGTGAACTCCGCGCAGACGTCCTGCTCGGAATCACGCACCGCGCTCGCCCAGGTCACTCCCGCCGCCACCGTGGCGATCACCACGACCGCGACCCCGATGGCCAATACCGCTCTACCCCGCGCTTTGCGAATCCACTGCATCAGCACGCCTTGCCTTCGTAGGGAATGCACACCTGCACACCGTCGGCGGGCTGATCCGCCTTCACCTGGGTGCCGAGCATGCCGTTGAGTTTGGCGATCACATCGCGCATCCCGTTCACGACGGTGTCGATCCGATTCGGATCCTCCATGATCTTGGAGAACAGCTGCTCGAACTGCGTGACCGCCGGCTCGATGCTGTCGCCGTAGGCCATGATCGGGCGGTGCAGCACCACCAGCAGCCGCTTGACCAGGTTGAACATGCTCACGATCTGGTCCTTGCGATTGCCCAGCGAATCGGCGACACCGCCGAGCTGACGGACGAAGTCGGCCAGTAGCGCCTTGTCGTCGGCAATGGCGCCGATGTACTCGTCCGAAATCTGCAGCGTCGTATTCAACTGCTGCGTACGGTCGGCCAGCACACCGGTCAGATCATTGGCATTGGTGACCAGACTGCGCAGCGCGTCCGGCTGCCCGGCCAGCGCCTTGTCGAGCTGGCCCAGGGTGCTGCGCATGGTGCCGGCATCGACCTTGCTGAAGATGGGAGTGCCCTTGTCGAGAATGTCGCTGAGCTCGAACGGCGTTCCGGTGCGGTCGGGCGGAATGTGCTTGCGCCCCAAATCTTTATCGCCGGTCGGCGCCAGCGCCAGGTAGTGGCCGCCGATGGGGGTCAGCATCTTGACCTCCACCGCCGCCCGATCACCCACGTGCACTTCGGATTTCACCGTGAAGCTGACCTCGACATGATCGCCGACCAGATCCACCGACCGGATCTTGCCGACATTGATGCCCGCCACCCGGACCTCGTCACCGGAGCGCGCCCCACCGGAGATCTTGAAATCGGCCGTATAGGTGCGCTGTCCGAACGGCACCACATACAGCGCCCCCGCCGCCAGCAGCAGCACCACGCACACCGAGACTCCCGCTATGCCCCAGCGCAATTGGGTCGGCTGATCGCCGCGCCCGGCGAGCACCTCACGAATGAGCTCGCCGAAATACTTCACCAGCGCTTTCAATTGCACACCACCAGGTTCTGGTTGGCGAGGACGACACCCGCGATACCGGATACCGCGGCCTCCCCGTGCGAACAGGTAATCCGCGGCTTCACCCCATTGCCCGGCACCGCCTGGTTCAGGCCGGTGACCACCTGCGGAGTGATCGCGAGCAGCTGCGTGAGCTGGTCGGTCGCCGGCACCAGCCGGCGCAGCAGACCGTCGATCGGACCGTAGGCCTGGTCGTAGGCGTCGCGCCCCTGCTCCAGGAGCGGAACGATCGGCCCGAGAACGGCTTTGGCGGTATCGATGGCGCTGAGCATGATCTGGTTCTTGCTGGTGAACTCGCGCAGAATATCCGCCAGCTGCTGGACCAGATCGCCGACGGCCTTCGATTTGCCGCCGATCTCATCGGACACCAGCCCCAGATTGCGGACCAGCAGCACGATGACCGCTTCACTGCTGCTGGCGTGTTTGGTGAGCGTATCCAGATCCGAGAGCACCGGCCCGATACCCGAACCGTCGCCCTGGATCACCCGCAGCAGATTGTCGCCGAACTGGTTGAGCTGCGCGGGATCCAAGGTGTCGAACAGCGGTTTGAAGCCGTTGAACAGTTTGGAGACATCGAAGCTCGGGATGGTGCGCTGCACCGGAATCGTGGTTCCCGGAGCGAGTTTCGCGCCACCCGTGCCGTCGGTGAGCAGCTCGACATACCGCTGCCCGATGAGATTCTGGTAGCGCACCGCCGCCTGGGTGTTGTCGTAGATCGGCCGGTCGGTGTTCACGGTGAAGTGCACCCGCGCCTGCGCACCGTCCAGTGCGACCGTCTCTACCTTGCCGACCGCGACACCCGACATGCGCACCGAATCACCGGCGAACAACCCCGATACATCGGTGAACACGGCGTCGTATCCGACCTTGTCACCCGGAATCGGAGTGCGCAGGGCGGTCACGATGAATACCGAGCAGGCCGAAACGATGAGCAGGAAGATCACGAGTTTGACGGAGGACTTGACGACATCGTTCATTTCGGCACTCCCCCGAGTGAATCAGCCAGGTACGGCATGGTTTTCACGATCAGATCGAGCTGCAGCTGCACCCGGCCGTCCACCACCGGGAAGGCTCCGTCCATGGCGCGCAGCAGATTCGGAATCCGGTTGTAGGCCGGGGCGACGGTGCCCAGCGAGACGCTGATCGGCACCGCCAGATCCAGCACGCCGCTCAGCACCCTCTCCAGCTCGGGATTATTGCGCTGCAGCAGATTCGAAATCCCGAGCAGCACCGCCTGATTCACCCCGTCAGTGGCCTTGTTGGTGCGATCCTGATTCGCCGGATCACCGAAGTACGCGGCCTGCTCCAGCACCCCCAGCACGGCATGACCCGCCGACGGGGTCAGAGCCGCGAAGGCTCCGGTCATATCCGCGCCGATACCGAGGTAGTGACCGACCGGCGCCTGCTGCCCATCGGCCAGCATGCGCGCGGTGTCGAAGAACGACTGCAGTACCGGTTCCAGGCTGCCCGCATTGTCCAGCAGCAGGTCGAAAAGCCTATGGACGGTGGCGGAGTCGAGCACCTGGGTGAGCCGGGCCGCCCGCCGGAAGACGCCCGCGACGGTCGCATTGGTGGCGTTCTCACCGATCTGCAGGATGGCGTTCTCGTGCAGCGGCGCGGTGCCGCTCCCCGCCACCAGCTCGATCGCACTGGAGCCGAACACATTCGAGGAGGTGAAGCGCGCGGTGACACCCTCGGTGAGCGCGGCGGCCTGCTTACGGTCGATCTGCACCTCGATGCGCTGATGGCCGTAACCCTCGGTATTCACCTCGCGCACGGTGCCGATGGCGTAGCCGCGGAATTTCACCTCCGCGCCCGGCGCCAGCCCCTCGCCCAGCGTCGCGGCGTCGATGGTCAGGTCGAACCTGTCGGCGAACGATCCACGCGCATAGGAACTTACGACGATCGTCACCGTGACCAGGACGATCGCGATCACCAGACCGCGCAGCCGCAGCATCCACGGTCCGGCACTCCGCCCGGAATGATCCTTGAACATGCTCATCGGTCACCCCGAAATCTTGATGCCGACATCGAAGCCCCAGATCACGATGGTGAGGATCATGTCCAGAATGACCACCAGCACCAGGCTGGCGCGAATGGCGCGGCCCGAGGCGCGGCCCACGCCCTCCGGTCCGCCGGTGGCGTAGAAGCCCTGGTAGCCGTGGATGAGAATGATGGTGATCACGAAAATCGTCGCTTTGAGCAGCGAGGCGAGCACATCACTCGGTTGCAGGAAGGCGTCGAAGTAGTGGTAGTAGGTGCCCGAGGACTGCCCGTGCAGCACATTCACCACGGTCGCGCAGGACAGATACGACAGAATCAGCGTGAGCAGGTGCAGCGGCACGATGGTGATGACACCGGCGATCACGCGGGTGGTCACCACGAACGGCATCGGCCGGATGCCGATGGCCTCGAGCGCATCGATCTCCTCGGAGATGCGCATGGACCCGATCTCGGCCGTCATGCGGCAGCCGGCCTGCGCGGCGAATCCGATGGCTGCCACCATGGGCGCCATTTCCCGGGTATTCGCATACGCGGAGACGAACCCGGTGAGCGGGCCCATGCCGACCATATTCAGCGCGGTGAAACCCTCCACGCCGATGGAGCCGCCGACCGCGATGCCGAGGAAGGCCAGCACCGCCACGGTGCCGCCGCCGACGATGATCGCGCCCGAGCCCCAGGTGATATCGGAGAGGATGAGCATGGTCTGGCGGCGATAGAACCGCAGCGTATGCGGGATTGCCGTCAGCACCTCATAGACGAAAGTCGCTTGATGGCCCAGGGATTCGAAGACCCCCAGCGGGGCCTGCGCACCGCGTTCGACGATCCGACCGGCCGCGCCGAGCGGCTGATAGCGTGCGGGAACCTGGGTCATCAGCCCACCTGCGTCGGTAGGAACATCGAAACCAGCTGGGTGATAACAAGATTCACACCGAAGGCCGCGATCACGCCGATCACCACCGCGGCGTTCACCGCATTGGCAACGCCCTTGGGACCGTTCATGGCTTCCAGGCCACGCTGACAGGACACGATCAGCACGATCACGCCGAACAGCACGGCTTTGAGGATCGCCACCCCGAGATCGCTCATCTTGGCGAAGGCCGCGAAGGCCGACAGATAGCTGCCGGGCGTGACGCCCTGGAAGCCGACCGCGATCACATATCCGGTGAAGACGCCCATGAAGATGATCAGCATGCAGAGCAGGGGCGTGAGCACGAGCATGGCCGCCAGCCGCGGGGCGACCAGCCGGCGCACCGGGTCGATTCCCATGGTGCGCAGCGCATCCACCTCATCGCGAATGGTGCGGGCGCCGAGATCGGCGGCGATGGCCGATCCGGCCGCACCGCCCAGCAGCAGTGCGGTCACCATGGGCGCACCCTGCCGGATGACGCCCAGACCACCGGCCGCGCCGGAGACGGAGCTCGCGCCGACCTGCTGGGTGAGGCTGCCGACCTGCACCGCGACAATGACGCCGAACGGAATCGATACCAGCACAGCGGGAATCGCGGTCACGCTGACTATGAACCACCCCTGCTGCAGGGTGTCACGCCACGGATGTTTCAGGGCGACGATATCGGTGACGAGGTAGCGAAATGCCGCCACCGCCAGTTGAATGGTGCGCCCGAACGTGCGCAACCCGGAAAGAACGAACTCGACTGCCTGCCGAACGAACGGCTCCGGCCCCCGAATGGCCTTGTCGACCAATGCCTACCACCCCACTGCCACTGCTGGTCACTGCCGACCGGTCCCCTTGTTCGACCGCTGCCGACTGACCGAGACAGTAATACAGCTTTCGGACTGACGTGTCAGTCTTCACTGGTTTCATTCGAATGCTTGACCAAGTAGCCAGGTCTGGGGCAGAATACGCGACCCAGACAGTAATAGCCGTTTGCTGCGACAGCAGTGGGCAATGGCTCGGCAAACGGAAATGCCGTCGAATCAATTCGAATTGATTCGACGGCATTTCACTTTTGCGAGCAATTAGCCTGGTGCACCGATCAGTTCGCGCGCCGCGCGAATATCAGCGGGGCGGCCAATGGCCACCGCGCCGGTCATCCGCCCGTCCCGCCTGCCCAGTACCGCGATATCGGGGGTGCCGGGCACACCGCGCACCTCGAGGTCGTCCCCCGGGCGAATCCGGCCCGCGAACTGGAGATTCAAGCCGTACTGCGTGGACCAGCCCCACGGCACCTGCGCACGGTCGGGCGATATTCCGAGCATCGCCTTCGCCGCGGCCGCGCCCTGCGCCTGCGCGCTGTTCCAATGTTCTTCTCGCACATACACATCGAGTTCGGGATCGAACCGGGCGGCGGCATCGCCGGCGGCGTAGATCCCGGAAATCGAAGTGCGATAGTCCTGGTCGATGAGAATGCCGTCGCCGACCGCCACCCCGGCCGCGTCGGCGAGTGCGATATCGGGCACCGCGCCGATGGCGATCAGCGCCGCACCGGCGCGCCACCGGCGGCCGTCGGAGGCAGTGGCCAGCACCCCGCCGGCGACATCCTCGATATCGGTCAGCACGACATCGGTGTGAATCTCGACCGCATTGTCCGCGTGCAGCTTTCGGAAGAACTCACCGATGGTCTCGGGTGCGACGCGGTCCAGCGGCGTGGGTCCGGCGTGCACGACGGTCACCTGCGCGCCGAGACCGGCCGCTGTCGCGGCGACCTCACATCCGATGAGCCCGGCGCCGACGATGAGCAGCGATCCGTCATCGATGGCCGCGCGGATCGGCGCGATATCGCCACGGCCGCGCAGCGTATGCGCACCCAGCCCGACACCCGGCAGCCGGCGCGGCCGGGCTCCGGTCGCGAGAAGCAGTGCGTCGTAGTCGATCTCGGAATCATCGGTCAGATGCACGCGGGCGCGTTCGGCATCGATCCCGCGCACGGCCGTTGCGGTGCGCAGGTCGATATCCTGCGCGGACCAGAAGTCCGCCGCCTCCAGCAGCATTCGCCGTTCGACGGCCGTTCCGGCCAGCAGTTCCTTCGAGACCATGGGCCGCCGATACGGCAGGCCGCCCTCCGCGCCCAGCAGCACGATCTCACCGGGGTAGCCGGAGCTGCGCAGTGTCTTGGCCGCGGTGGCTCCGGCCACCCCGGCGCCCACGATCACGATTCGCCGCATCACGAGCGACTGACCTCGACCATCTCGAAATCCGCCTTGGCCGCACCACAATCCGGGCAGGACCAGTCCTCGGGAATATCGGCCCAGCGGGTACCGGGGGCGATATCGTCCTCGGGCCAGCCGAGCGCCTCATCGTATTCGAACCCGCACACCAGGCAGCGGAAGAGTTTGAAATCAGTGGTCATGATCGCGTCCTGTTCGATCGGAGCCGGTGGGGGCCGTGGTGGATTCGAAGTCGAGCTTCTCCCGGACACCGCAGTCGGGGCAGCACCACTCATCGGGGACCGCGGACCACGGGGTGCCCGCCGGAAAGCCTTCCCGCGGAGCACCTTTCGATTCGTCGTAGACGTAGTCGCAGACCGGGCAACGGTAGGCGGCCATCACCGGGCTCCGTACCGTGCCAGCACGCGGTCACGCTTGCCCGGCTGGATGTTCACGCGGGTGATATCGCCCTCGTAGTGAGCGATCACCCGCTTGTCCATGACCTTGCGCCACAGTGGCGGAAAGTAAGCCAGGCCGATCATGGAGGCGTAGCCGCTGGGCAGGTTCGGCGCGCCGTCCATACTGCGCAATGTCTGATACCGGCGGGTCGGGTTCGCGTGATGATCGCTGTGCCGTTGCAGGTGGTACAGGAAGATGTTCGTGACGATGTGATCGGAGTTCCAGCTGTGCTCGGGGGTGCAGCGCTCATAGCGACCACTGGCGGTGCGCTGACGCAGCAGGCCGTAGTGCTCGAGGTAGTTCACCGTCTCCAGCAGGGCGAAGCCGTAGACGGCCTGCAGGACCAGGAACGGCAGCACCATCGGGCCGAAGACCGCCGCGAGCGCGCCCCACAGCACCACCGACATGAGCCAGGCATTGAGCACGTCATTGTGGATCGTCCACGGCCGCTTACCCAGTCGCCGCAGCCGCGCCGCCTCCAGCTCCCACGAGGAGCGCAGACTGCCCTGCACACTGCGCGGCAGGAAGGTCCAGAAGGATTCGCCGAAGCGGGAACTGGCCGGATCCTCCGGCGTCGCGACGCGCACATGGTGGCCGCGATTGTGCTCGATGTAGAAGTGGCCGTAGAACGTCTGGGCGAGCGTGATCTTCGACAGCCAGCGCTCCAATTCGTCCTTCTTGTGGCCGAGTTCGTGCGCGGTATTGATGCCGACGCCGCCGACCACGCCGATGCTGAGCGCCAGGCCGATCTTCGAGATCAGACCCAGGCCGCCGTCGATGCCGAGCCAGGCCAGATCGGTGGCCGTCCAGAGGTAGCAGGCGAATCCGAGGCTCAGCAGCTGGAACGGGATATAGGCGTAGGTGCAGTACCGGTAGTAGCGGTCGTTCTCCAGCCACTCCATCACCTCGTCCGGCGGATTCTGGCCGTCCGGGCCGAAGAACCGGTCCAGCAGCGGCAGCAGCACGTAGACCAGAAGTGGGCCGATCCACCACCACACCGGCGCCACGGCCTGCCAGCCCAATTGGTCGAAGGCCCAGACCAGGGCTGCGGCCAGAAAGAGGGCGGTCGGTGCGATCAGGCCGAAGAGCCACAGGTAGCGCTTGCGGTCACGCCACTGCGGCGGCGGGGCTACCGGGGCCGGCTCACTGATTCGAGACGTCGTCATTGTCGATCTCCTTGCCATTTACACTTCTTGACGAAGTGTATTCAGTAGATACACTTCAAGGAAGATTGTCAACGGGCGAGACGAAAGACGAGCTCATGTACCATCGGATCGTGGCTGAAGCGCCGAATTTCCAGACCGAGATGCGCCAACTCCTGCGCGAACGGATCATCGACACCGCGCGGCGCATTGTGTGCGCCGAGGGCTGGGGCGCGGTGAACATGTCCCGCCTGGCCAAGGAGGTGGGCGTCAGCCGCCCGGTCATGTACAAGGAGTTCGGCAACAAACACGAACTCGCCGAGGTCGTCATCCAGCAGGAGGTCGACACCTTCCTGGTCGGCATCGCCGACAGCCTCGCCATCCACCCGGACGATGTGGTCGCGGGCCTGCGTCAGGCCGTCGAATTCACCCTGCGCACCGGCGCGGACAACACCTTGCTCAAAGCCGTCCTCGCCGGGCGAACCGCACCGGACACCGCACTGCTCCCGGTCCTGATGACCGAACCCGAACCGGTCCTCGGCCGCGCGATCGAGGCGGTCGCCGCCATGATCCGCACCCAGTACGAACTCACGTCGCTGCCGGACGCCGAATTGGCCGCATTGACGGAAACCCTTGTCCGCCTGGCCCTCAGCCACCTGTTCCAGCCCACCGGCTCGATCGAGCGGGCCGTGGACCAAATCGGCGTCGTCATCGCGAGCACCATCGCCCCCGCACTCACCGCCGACTAGCGCTGCGGTGCGTTCAGCGGATCCTGCTGCGCACGCAGGAGCTGAAGGCACTCACCGTCGGCTGCATCCCTCGAAGGCGAGGGCGGATGGCCGTCAGGCGGGGAGGTCGCCGGTACGGATGCGTTGCCAGGCGGCGTGGAACAGGTCGGGGAGGGCACGGCGAGGTGTGGATAGGCCCGGGTTTTCGACCGTGTTTCGGAACTGCATCACGAGGTCGTGCAGCGGGAGTTTCCAGAGTTCCATCCCGGGCTTGCCGACCCAGGGGCCGGGCAGGAAGGCGGTGCGGCCCGCGCGTTTACGTTCGTCGCGGAGGAGCAGATTCCGCGTGATCAGGTGCTCCTCGATTGTCTTGTGATGGGCTGTTTTCCAGCCGTTCCAGCGGCGGATATTGCGGTCCGTGGGATCGAGCAGGGTGAGCAGCTGCAGGTACAACGTGGCCGCGTCGGTATCGAG
Source organism: Nocardia sp. NBC_01327 (assembly GCF_035958815.1). NCBI lineage: Bacteria > Bacillati > Actinomycetota > Actinomycetes > Mycobacteriales > Nocardiaceae > Nocardia > Nocardia sp. NBC_01327. The sequence continues at coordinate 6,122,644 of NZ_CP108383.1, forward strand.
CTGGAGCTTGTCGGCGATATTGGCGACCAACGCCGGGGCGGTGAGCCTCGGGTCGGTCTCATAGCCGCCGGCGGGGAGATCGGCGGCGGTGAGCCGGGCCAGGATGCGGTCGCAGTCCGGGCCGAAAAGCCAATCCACATAGGACAGTTCGCGGTGATAGCGGTCCGTCGTAGCGCGCAGCAGATCGCTGTGGGCGGTGAAACCGTAGTTCGCGGGACGGAAGTGCACTGTCCAGGAGGCGTTCGCGGCATCGTCGGTCCACGCGACCACCAAACCGTCGTCATACAGCCGGCCGCCGTCGGCATCCGTGACCGGACTGATACCGCTCAATTCCGACAGCGCTCCGATCTCCCGATCGTTGGCGTACGTCAGTCGCAGGACGAGGCCCGGATCGCGCAGCCGCAGCCGCAGCAGCTCCAGGGTGCGACGGGCGCCCTCGTGCACCGGATCACTTGCGGGCACATGGGAATACGCCCAACGGCTCGCTTCGATCAGCGGACGCCACGACCTATGGAACAGAAATCCGCGCCCGGCGCCGACATCGGCGAGTCCGTACCTTCCGTTCCGCTTTTCGGCCAGTATTTGCTGCGGTACGACTAGGACCGGCGCGCTGTCCGGCGCTGCGAGGATCGCGCACAGACCCGCACCCGAGGGGCCGAAGACCGTGTCGTTCAATTCCGTTCGCAGCGCAGCGGCCGCGACCCGAGTCGACTCGGGCACGGCGGGACGACGACCGTGGCGGGCGACCCAGGCGTCCGCGGCGCGACCGGCCACCCGCTGCATTCCGCCCGCCTGCCATAGTTCGTCCGGATCATCGGGAAGGATCCGCGCCAACAGTGCGGCGGACTGCTGCCTGCCTTCGAGCTCGTTGAGTTCGCCGGCGCCATCCTCCGCGGCGGCGGGACCGATGCCCAGGATGCGGCGCTGGTCCGCGCTCAGATCCTCCTTCGGGCGCAGGTACCAGCCCAGATAACCGGCGAGGATCAATGCCGAAGCGGCCGGGCTCATTCCGGTGCGCTGCACGAATATCTCCACCGCGACGGCGTCCCACGGCGCTGGGCCCCGTTCCCGGACGGCAGCGACGAAGGCGTGCAATTGCCCGGCGTCACCCCAGCGCGGACCGATGGAGGTGACCTCATGGATGACGCCCAGAGCCGGCGGATCGGCTTCACCCGGGCGCACCGCGACAAAACCGCGGGTGTCGCTGTGTGATTCACCGAGCGCCACCGCGACGCCGCGCGCATCGCCCAGGACGGGCACTGTGGTCTCGACGCGACCGACCAGCAAATCCACTGCCGGATCGGCGAATACGGTGTCGGCCCAGACCTCGAGCAGCGCGAGCAGATACTCACGGTCATGTCCGGAGGTCACCGGGGAGACAGCACGCAAAGCCACCACACCGATGCCCGGCAGCAGATTGGTCCATACGCGATCGCCGGAGGCGTGAATCCATTGATCAGCCGCGGGCGGAAGAGTGCCGCCTCGCAATAGGTTCGACGTGATGCGGATGGCGCGCAACATCTTCGGGCCGGCGGGCTCGTTGTGATAGTGATGGCCGCACACCGCCTCGCCCAGGCTGGTGTAGTCGTCCAGCGGATGCTCCTCGACCGCAGTGGCATCGGGACCCGCCGGTTGGACGGCGTGGACCGCGGAGTGCTCAACGGTCTCGGAATTCGACTCGAGCGGCGAAATACTCTCCGGCACAGCAGCATCCGTGTCGTCGGTGCTGGGCGGACGACTGCGCAGCTCACTCGTCAGCTGCCACGCGGCACGAAACAGTTCCGGCAGAATGACATGCGGGGTCGAGACACCGCGCACCCCTTTGTCGGAGTACCGCTTTTCCAGCGCGTGCAGCTGCCACTTCCAGTCTTCGATGCCCGGCTTGCCGATCCACTTGCCGGGCAGGAAAACTCCGCGCCCCACACGACCACGCTTATCGCGAACGACCAGCCCATTGTCGGCCAGCACGGCCTCAGCGGCCCGGTGCCGGGCGGGCTTCCACCCGTTCCAGAGGCGGATATTGCGATCGGAAGGCACCGTCAATGTCGCCAGCTGCAGGTACAACGCCGCGGCATCGGCCGTCACGCCGAGTTCATTCGCCACCTCGGCCACCAGTGCGGCGGCACTCGATGCCGGGTCGGTCTCGAAACTGCCGTCCGGCAGCACGCCGGAGTCGATGCGCGCGACCATGCGGTCGCATTCCGCACCGAACAGCCAGTCGAGGTAGCGGATCGGGTCGCGGAAGTAGTCCTCCACCATGGCACGGAGATCAGTCGTGCGGTCATCGAGCAGATAGTTCGCGGGACGCACATACAGATCCCATTGCTTGTCCTGATCTCGGGGCTCTGCCACGATCAAGCCGTCGTCGAAGGCGCCGTGGTGCGGCGACTCCGGCCACTGCGCCGACGTACGCCGATGGCGCAGTGATTCGATCGTCCGGTCGGGTATCCACCCCAGGGACAGCAGCATGCCGGGCCGGCGGAGTTGCGCTCGCAGTAGCCGCACTGTCTGGGGGACTCCCGCACGCACCGGGTCTCCGGCGGGCAGGAAAGCGTAAGCCCAGCGGCAGGTTTCGACCACCGAGTGCCATCGGTCGCTGAATTCCCGCACGAGCCCGGTGTTGTCGGTGATGTAGTGCCCACGCTCGTACTGCTTCAGGCGCATCCAGTACGCCGGTCAGGATACGGTCCGAGGCCGGCGCTGCCACGGTGGCGCACAGTCCGGCGGCCGAACGGCTTCCGCCCCGAACCGCCAGCTCCGCCCGGATCACCTCCGCGGCGGCGAGCGTACCTTCGGAGAGCGTGATGCGACGGCCGTAGTGCGCGTTCGACACCTCGGCAATGCGTGCGGCCAGCACACACAGGCCGTCCGGTTCCCAGAGTCGCGCGGGATCCTCCGGCAGCGCGCGGGTGAGAAGTCTTGTCGCGGCGCCGAATTCCTTCCCCAGGTATTCCTCCAGCTCGCGTTTGGCCTCCACGACCTCCGCGGCCGTCACATCGAGAATCGCACGCTGCTGCGCGTTCAGCAGCTCCTGTCGACCGGTCCACTCGATATAGCCGGACAGGACGAGCGCCGCCGCCACCCGGGTCAGGCCGGACATCTCCGAGAGCACCTGACAGGCACGCGGATTCCACGGCGCCGCCCCTCGATCCCGTACCAGCGCGGTGAACTTCAGCAGCTGCGCTGCATCTCCCCAGCCGAATTCGATCGCGCTCAGCTCCTCGGCCGCATCGACCGGACCATGCGACGCCGCGACGAAACGCCTTTCCTTCCAATTTCCCCCGATCGCCACCGAGGTGCGGTCGGCCTCGGCGAGGACGCAGGGACGCTCCCCGCCCGCTCCCACCCACAGCCGTACGGACCGATCCGCGAAAACAGTCTCTGCCCAGATGTCGAGCAGCGCCAGCAGATAGCTCCGCTCGCGCTCGGAGATCAAGGCCGACGCGGCACGCACCGCCACCTCCCCGATGCCGAGAACGTACTTACCCCAGGCCCCGCCTCCGACCGGAAGCCCTCGGCCGTTCAGCAGCTCCGACGCCGTCGGCATGGTCAACTGCGCGGAAGTCAGCCGGATATCGTGCAGCATTCCCCGCTTGGCATGCTGATCCTCCCAGTCGGGTTGGCGGCCCGTCAGCGCCAGCCACAGCTCGCCCGGATGATCCATCGGATGATCGCCGATGACATCCCAGTTATGCGGCGCGGCAAGGTCACTCATCAACTACCCCCGTGAATCGGCAGCCGTCGGCTGCGCTGTCACAGGTATAGAAACATCCGGCACCGACAGGCGCCGAACGGCCGGACCGCCATCGCTGCTATCGAGCGATTACCAGCCGTCCATCATGGACAGGACGCGGAGCATGACCTCGTCCGCACCGCCGCCGATGCTGAGGAGGCGGCTGTCGCGGAAGGCTCGGGCGGTCCAGGTTTCTTCCATGTAGCCCATGCCGCCGTGGATTTGGAGGCACCAGTCGACTACCTGGCGGGTGAGGCGGCCGGCTTCCAGTTTGGCGATGGTGGCCATGCGGGTGACGTCGGTGCCGGACATGTATTGCTCGGCAATGGATTCGGTGTAGACGCGCAGCATGTCCACGCGGGCGGCCAGTTCGGCGTAGGTGTACTGCAGGTATTGGTTCGCGGTCAGGGGGTGGCCGAAGAGTTTGCGCTGGCGGGCGTAGTCGCGGGTGAGCTCCAGTTGCAGGGCGCAGCTCATGGGCGCGCCGTAGGAGCCGAACATGCGCTCCATGACGAACTGCGACATCTGCTGCTGGAAGCCGCGGCCGATCGCACCGATGGTGTTGCGCACCGGAACTCGCACATCGTCGAAGGTGAGCAGACCGGTGTCGGAGGCGCGCATACCGAGCTTGTCGAGCTTCTTCGCGACGCTGAATCCGGGAGTGGCGGTGGGCACGATGATCTGGCTCATACCGCGGTAGCCGCCCTCGTCGGAGGTGCGCACCAGGGTGCAGAGCCAGTCCGCCTGAACGGAATTGGTGATGAACATCTTCGAGCCGTGGATCACCCAGTCGTCGCCGTCCCGGCGGGCGTGGGTGCGAATGCCCGCGACATCGGAACCCGCCTCCGGTTCGGTAACCGCGACGCCGCAGACCATTTCACCGCGCATGGCGGGAGCCAGATACTCCAGTTTGAGCTCATCGCTGCCGTGTTCGTGCAGTGACGGTGTCGCCATGGCGACCTGCACTCCGAATGCCATGGGGAACGATCCGTGCGCGACGCGGCCCATCTCCTGGCACAGCACCATGGTGAACAGGTGATCGGCGCCCTGGCCGCCGTAGGCCGGATCGTATTCCAGGCCGAGCATGCCGAGTTTCGCCATATCGGCGAAGATCTCGTGCAGCGGCATCATCTCGGCACGTTCCCATTCGTCGACGTGCGGATTGATGTTCTGCTCGACGTAACGGCGGACCGTGGCCCGGAATTGCTGATGCTCGCTGCTGTAGTTCACGCCGCGCTCCTTCGTCGATAGAACGAGAGTAACGCTGCGGCACTACCTCAATGTCTCGATCCAGCGACGGGTATCGGCCGGGTCGATGACGTCGTCGAGTTCGAGGACGGTGGCGGCGGTCAGGGCCTTTCCATTGGCGTAGGCCAGTTTCACCAGGTTGTCGAAGGCCCTCTGGCGTTCGAGCGGATCTTCGAGGGCGGCGAGTTCCTTGGCAAAGCCCAGCCGGACGGCGCCCTCCAGGCCCATGCCGCCGATCTCGCCGGTGGGCCAGGCGATCACGAAGCGTGGCGCGCGGAAGGAACCGGCCGCCATGGCCTGTGCGCCCAGGCCGTAGCCCTTGCGCAGGATGATGGTGCCCCACGGCACCGACAGGGCCGCCGCATCGATGAACAGGCGGCTGAACTTCGTGACGGTGGCCTGGGTCTCGGCCTCCGGCCCCACCATGAAACCTGGAGTGTCGCAGAGTGATACGACGGGCAGGCCGTGTGCGTCGCACAGGCGCAGGAAGGCGCTGAGCTTATCGGCGGCGGGAGCGTCGATGGCCCCGCCCAGGTGGTGGCAGTCATTGGCGATCAGGCCGAAGGCACGGCCCTGCACGCGGATCAGGGCGGTGACGACGCCGATGCCCCAGTCCCGGCGCAATTCCAGCACCGAGCCGGTGTCCGCGACGGATTCGATGGCGGCGCGAATATCGAAGGCGCGCAGTCGATCCTCCGGAACGACGTGACGGGACAGGCGCGGATCCGGTGCGGCCCACTCGGACTCGGCCCCCTGGAAGTACGCGAGGTAGCGGCGGGCGATGGCCACCGCCTCCGCTTCGTCGGCGGCGACTATGTGCACCACGCCGTTTCGGCGCTGCACATCGATCGGGCCGATATCTTCGGGAGCGTAGACGCCCAGGCCGCCACCCTCGATCATGGCGGGACCACCCATGCCGATATTCGCGTCCGGGGTGGCGATGACAACATCGCACATCCCCAGCAGTGCGGCATTGCCGGCGAAACAGCGACCGGACACGATGCCGATCAACGGGACCCGGCCGGAGAGTGCGCCCATGGCGCGGAACGTGGTGACATCGAGACCGGAGATGCCCGCGTAGTCGGTATCACCCGGTCGCCCGCCGCCGCCCTCGGTGAAGAAGACGACCGGAAGTTCCTGGGCGGCAGCCAGTTCCAGCATGCGATCGGTCTTGGCGTGATTGCGCATGCCCTGGGTGCCCGCGAGCACCGTGTAGTCGTAGGACATGACGACGACCCGGGTCGCGTCCGCGCCGAAGTGATCGGCATTGACGGTTGCGACGCCCCCGATCAGACCGTCGGCCGGGGTGTTCGCGATCAGGTCCTCCGGGCTGCGGCGCAAACGCTGGGCCGCGACCGCCAGCGCGCCGTACTCGACGAAGCTGTTGTCATCCACCAGATCGGCGATGTTCTGCCGCGCGGTGCGGCGGCCCAGTCGGTGCCGTTTGGCGACGGCCTGCGGACGGGATTCGTCGAGTCCGATCCGGTGCCGGTCGAGCACCTCGGCGAGATCGGGCCGAATCGAATCCAGGTCTACCGCCGCGCTTTCCACGGATTCACCGTCGTGATCGGCCTCGACCCAGACGAGCAGGGGTGCGTGCGGATCGATCACATCGCCCGGACCGACCAGTGGTCGCAGCACCCGCAGCGGCTGTTCGGCACGCACCACATGCTGCATTTTCATCGCTTCGAGGACCGCCACCTCGGCTCCGGCGGCAACGAGCGTGCCCGGCTCCACCACGGAAACCACGGTGCCGCCCATCGGTGAGCGCAGCGCCTGCTCACCCTCCGCCAGATCGGCCGCGGCCGTCGACTCCGGCTGATCGAGGTCCGGGACGTGCACGAGTGCCGGAGCGTAATCGGCTGCCCTGGAAACCAATTCGCTCATGCGCTGTTCGAACCAGGAGGTCGACACCGAACCGGCAGTGACCAGTTCATCGAGCACCGCCCGCTGCACCGCGAGATTGGTTTCGATGCCGACGATCACCGTCTCGGCCAGGGCGTCGGCCGCACGCCGCAGCGCGGCCGGATACGAGGATCCGCGCGTAATCACCTTCGCCAGTAGCGAATCGAATTCGGCGCCCTGCCGCATGCCGCCGAATGCGGCGGTATCCACGCGCACGCCCACACCGGTCGGGGCGGCGAACTGGGTGAGGGTTCCGGTACTGGGCAGCACATCCCCACCGGCGGTGATGATTTCGGCATTCACCCGCGCCTGCACCGCGTACCCGCGCGGTGCGGTCGCCGTCAGCGCCAACTCGGCGAGCGTGCGGCCCTGCGCCAATTCGAATTGGATCGCGACCAGATCCAGCCCGGCCACCTCCTCGGTGACCGTATGTTCCACCTGCAGTCGCGGATTCACCTCGAGGAACCAGGAATCCTCGCCGCTGACCAGGAATTCGACCGTGACCACCCCGCGGCAGCCCACCGATTCGGCCAGCCGCACCGCCTGTTCGTGCAGCCGCTCCCGCAGTGCCGCAGGAAGATTCGGCGCGGGCGCGATCTCCACCAACTTCTGCTGCCGCCGCTGCACACTGCAGTCCCGGTCCCCCACCGCCACCGCGCGCACCCCATCGGCGACGATCTGCACCTCGATATGCCGAGCCTCGCTCACCAGTGCCTCGGCATACACCGCATCATCGCCGAAGCCCGCCAGCGCCTCCGCCCGGCAGCGCTCGAACGCCTCCGCCACCTGCGCCGGATCCCGCACCATCCGCATACCGCGCCCACCGCCACCGGCCGCGGCCTTCACCATGATCCCGTCCGGATGCGCGGCAAGCAGTTCGGCGATCTCCTCCGGCGTGGCCACACTCCTCGTCGCCGGCAGGACCGGCACCCCGGCCCGCTCCGCCGCCGCCCGCGCCGCGACCTTGTCCCCGAACAACCGCAGCACCTCCACCTGCGGCCCGACGAACACCAGTCCCGCCGCCGCGCAGGCTTCCGCGAATTCCGCACTCTCGCTGAGGAACCCGTACCCCGGATGCACCAGCGCGCCCTCCCCCGCCTTCCGCGCCGCCCGCACCACCTCACCGATATCGAGATACGCGGCCGCCCCGCTCCCTGCCAGCCGCACCGCCTCATCAGCCAGCCGCACCACCAGGGCCCCGGCCTCGTCCTCGGTATACACCGCCAGCGTCGCGAACCCGCCCTCCCGCGCAGTCCGCACCACCCGGACAGCCACTTCCCCACGGTTCACCACAACGATGTGCATGCCGCCAGTTTTACCCACAACCCCGCCCGGCGTCGAAGGTAGGGCAGACCCGCACACCGCGAAAGACCTCAGTCGGGGAGTTCGGTGCCTTCGGCGGCGAGCTTGGCGGCTACCTCGTCGGGGAAGACATTGCGGAACAGGAACAGGTCGCGGCCCAGTTTCCAGCCGGGGGCGAGGGCTACGGCGTAGCGCTCGAAGTAGCCGAGCTGTTTGCCCATGAGGATGAGCTGCTGCGGGCCGGAGGCGCCGCGGCGTTTGCCGAATTCCAGCAGGCGGGCGGAGACCACGCCCAGGTCGAGTTTGTCGAGGCTGCCGGACAAAACGGGGCCGAGGGCCACGGCGAGCTGGCGGCCGATGGTGGCGTCGTCGCCGCTGTCGTCGGTGACCATATCGAGTTTGCGGAGGGCGCGGGCCACCGGGCGGAAGTCATTGTCGATGGAGCTGGCGTAGAACAGGGCGCGCACGAACTCGCGCCATTCGGTCTCCATGCGGCCGACAATGCCGAAATCGAGCATGGCCACGCGGCCGTCGTCGAGCAGCCAGAGATTGCCGGCATGCACGTCGCCGTGGAAGAGACCGTGCACCGCAACACTTTCCATCCACGCCTTGACCAGGCGGCGGATGAGCAGTTCGGGATCGGGGTGGACGGCGCGGATATCGTCGAAGCGGTCCAGCGGCATGCCGCGCATGCGCTCCATGCACAGCACACGAGGGCCGCACAGTTCCCAATAGACCTCGGGGACAACAACATTGGCATTGTCGCCGAACGCGGCCAGGTTCTCCCGGGCGCGGGTCTGATTATCGGCCTCGATGAGGAAGTTCAACTCCGCGACGGTCGCCTCGTACAGATCACGCACCACGCCCTGGGTATTGGCGACGCGGGCATTCTCCGAACGCTTCTCCATGGTGCGCGCCAGCCGCATGGCGGCGCGCAGATCCACGATCATGCGCCGGCCGATCTCGGGACGCTGCACCTTGACCACGGCGGGACGGCCGTCGTGCAGGACGCAGGCGTGCACCTGGGCGATGGAGGCGGCGGACAGCGGCTCATCCTCGAAGGACCGGAACAGCTCGGAAATCGGCTTGCCCAGATCGGCTTCGATGATCGAGCGCGCATCGGCGGACGGGAACGGCGCCATATCGTCGAGGCAGCGCAGGCAGGCGTCGGCCAGCTCGCGCGGGAAGGCGCCGGGCGAGGAGGCGATGAGCTGGCCGAGTTTCACGAACATTGGGCCCAGCGACTCGAAACCGTTCACCACGCCCTCGGCCACGGCGCGTTTACGCTTGGCCTTGCGCAGTCCGCCACGCAGCACGCTGCGGGTGACCGCTCCGCCCAGCACCGCGCCGACAATTACCGTTCGCCGCATTTCGGAGAACCCGAACGTGTCCAGATCCGGCCGGATCACCTCGGGCGCCCCCGCTCGCACAGTCATCGGTGAGCTCACGCGCCGCAGTGTATCTCTGTCCCAGCCGGTCGGTCTGCTGTGGTGCCCGTCATAGGTTACGCACCCGTTCAGTGGTTGGGGATGGGTGGCGCACGGTACCGTGGCGGGCTGGGCAGTGATCCGGCTCCACCTGATGTAGGCGAAAGGCAAGACCGAAGTAATGACGGGTACCGCGGAGAAGCTGGCAGAACTGCGCAAGCTCCTGGAGATCGCCGAAGAGCCTTCCGGTGAGAAGGGCATCCAGAAGAGACTTGTGAAGGGCATTCCCAGCGCCCGGGAACGGGCGCGGATGCTGCTCGACGCGGGCACCTTCGTCGAGATGGGCGCGCTCATGCGCCAGCCGGGCAACTCCAACGCCTTCTACGGCGACGGCGTGGTCACCGGCCGCGGCTATATCGACGGCCGCCCGGTTGTGGTGATCTCGCACGATCAGACCGTCTACGGCGGCTCGGTCAGCGAGATGTTCGGCCGCCGGGTGCGCGCCGCGATGGATTTCGCCTACAACAATGCCTGCCCGGTGGTCTGCATCAACGACTCCGGCGGCGCGCGCATTCAGGACGGCGTCGCCTCCCTGGCCTGGTACGCGATCATGTGCCGCCTGCAGGAGGACCTGTCCGGCTATGTGCCGATGGTCGCCGTGATGCTCGGCAAGTGCGCGGCCGGTTCGGTGTACGGGCCCATCAATATGGATGTCCTGGTGGCCACCGAGGATTCGTACATGTTCGTCACCGGTCCGGAGGTCATCCGGGCCGTGACCGGTGCGTCGGTCTCGGCCGAGGAGCTGGGCGGCGCCCGCGCGCTGGAGAAGAACGGCACCGTCCACCACGTCGCCAAGACCGAAGCGGAAGCTTTCCAGTGGGTGCGCGACTACCTGAGTTACCTGCCGACCAGCTGCCTCGAACAGCCGCCGATCGTGAATCCGGGCCTCGAGCCCGAGCTCACCGATCACGACCGTGAGCTGGACAAGTTCATGCCCGATGCCGACAAGGTCGGCTACGACATGCACGACATCCTGCTGCGCATCTTCGACGACGGCGCGTTCCACGAGATCAGCGCCAAGACTTCGGAAAATCTCATTACCGGGTTCGCGCGTGTCGACGGCCGTCCGATCGGTGTGATCGCCAATCAGCCGCTGGTGCTGGGCGGCGCGCTGGACGCGGCGTGCTCCGATAAGGCCGCGCACTTCATCCGGCTCTGCGATGCGTTCAATATCCCGCTGATCTATGTGGTCGACACCCCGGGCGTGCTGCCGGGCGTGGACGAGGAGCGCAATCACGTCATCAAGCGCGGCGGCCGCATGTTCCGCGCGCTCATCGAGGCCTCCGTGCCGATCGTGACCATCGTGACCCGCAAGGCGTACGGCGGCGGTTACGCGGTGATGGGCTGCAAGCAGCTGGGCGCGGATATCAGCCTGGCCTGGCCCACGGCGCGGCTCGCGGTCATGGGCGCGGAGTCCATGATCCCGATCGTCGGCAAGCGGCAGATCGAGGCCGCGGCACCGGAGGACCGGGAAGCGGTGCGGCAGGGCATGATCGACTTCTACAATGCCACCGTCGCCACCCCGTGGACGGCGGCCGAGCGCGGTTATATCGATGCGGTCATCGAGCCCTCCGCGACCCGCCTGGAGATCCGCAAGGCGCTGCAGCTGCTGCGCGACAAGGGCGCGGTGCGCAAGCCGAACCCGCGTAAGCACAACCTGTTCCCGATGTAGGTCGGCACGCACAGCGGGCGCTGCCCCCGGCCGGATCGGCCGGGGGCAGCGTCGAATTCCGGAATGCGTTGAGCGCATTCAGCATTCATTGGGCGCGGGTTCTCCCCGCAATCGCGCGTCGAGCCAGAGCATGGCCTCCGGGAATCCGGTGAACGCGGCGGTGATGTGCTCGCCGAGCACACTGCGATACACCGCGGGCACACCCAGGGCGCACTGTTCTTTGTAGAGGTTCTTCGCACCCTCCGAGGGCACCCAGAATTCCTGCGCACCATTGTAGATGTACAGCGGCACAAGTGATTTGCGCCCATCCATGCGCGTGACGCGGTAGATGTCCTGCGCCAGCGGGCTGTGCAGCGGGTCGGGGAAATCGGCGGCGACATCCAGCGGCAGCTGCAGCACGCCGGGTAGCCCGAACGCGGACATGCACTGATTCTTGTACGCGACCGCTATCCACTGCGCGAGATTGTTCATGTGCGCCAGGATTTCCGGCCGTTCGCGGCCGATGGCGAAGGTGGCGGCGAAGAACACCCCCGAGGCCAGATTCGCGTTCATGCTGCGCGAGAGAATCTCGTAATCGGCGGGCACGCCGCCCATGGCCGCGCCGACCACCACATCGGCCAGCTCCGGTGCGTACTCCGACATGAGTTTCACCGCGCCCTTGGCGGCGATGGATCCGCCCGAGTACCCCGTCAGGCCGAATCGACTGTCCCCGAACTGCTTCGGCATGGACCCGCGCATCGCGCGAATCGAGTCCAGCACCGCGTGCCCGGCCACGAACGGCTCGGCATAGGCCATTCGAGGGCCCTCGTGATCGGGAATGAGCACCGCGTATCCGCGCAGCAGCGGCAGCTGGGTGGCCGGAGGCAGATATTCCGAGAGATTGGTCGCGTCCGAAAAGCCGTGCACCAGCGTGTAACTCGGATTGCAGGTGCGACCGAGCCCATTGATGGGCAGCAGATTGACCACCACCGGCCGCTGCCCCGGGCCCGTCCACGCGCCGGTCGGAATCACCAGCGACGCAATGGCATAGGACGGTGCGCCGTGCGAATCGGTGGTCCGATACTTCAACTGCACCACCTGAACCACCGGCGCGATCACGGCGGGTGCGGCCGTCGCGGTCACATCGCGCCACTGGATCAGCTGCCCGGGGCTGAAATCGTCCAGGTTGGGCGGCCAGTCGTCGATGAACGCGTCACCGATCGGATCCGGCAGCGTTGCCGCGCGCAGGGCGGCGAGTTCCGGCGACAGCCCCCCGCTGTCCACCAGCGGCGTCGCCGGCGCATTGGGCAGCGGGGGCGGCGGTACAACCGCCTCGACGAATTGCTGAAACGCGGGCAGCAGCCCCGAAATCGGCGCACCGGACGGCTGCTGCACCGGCGGTTGCGCATGCGCCACGCCAGCAAATCCGCCTATCATCAAGGCGGCAGCGACGATTCGCAGACAACGGAGCACAACACCCCCACAGGATCAGTAGCTCGGCGGACCTGGCGAGCCTAGACGGGCGTCTACCTGCGACACTCCGACGTAGTCTGTTCGAGTCCACATCGAGACCGGTCCGTGCCGATCCCATTTGCCCGATCCCCGGTCATGTGGATATCGAACGCCTGTTCCCACGATCGCACCTGCCCCGGACCCACCCCGCACCCGGCGAGTCGTCGAGCATTGTGGTCAACCCGTAACAGGCCACCTGACGAGTATCCGTCGCCGCATGTGCTTCCCGTAGCGGATCGGCGGGATCGAAACAGTCTCGGTCCCACCCGATCTGCGCCGGCTCCGGCGCCCGAGGTTCCGCTCAGGCGCGCGCGTTCATGACCGCATCGAGCTGCGCACTGCTGATCTGCCGCCCGGCATTGGACACCGAGGTCACCATGCAGCTGCCGAAGGCGCCCGCGCGATCGAACAGCGTGGCCACACCGACGGCCATACCGCGGTCACTGATATGACTGTCGGCCTCGACGCCGATCTGCCCGGCCTCCGGCATCCGGGACAGCGCCAGGGTCATATCGGTATTGATGAAGCCGATGCCCGCATCACCCCAGTTGGTCATCATGCTGGTCGCCTCGCCGACCAGGGCCGCGCGCTGGAAGGGCGAGAGCTCCTCCCCCGTCACCACCCGAATCGGGTTCTGCCAGGTGCGTTTGCGGGCATTGTTCTCGTGCGCGGTGGGCACGGACGACCATTCGCCCGGATTCGCATCGCTGTTGAACAGCGGCACCTGCGGCAGCGAGGTGGTCGGCGCGATCTCCAGCGACGGCGGCTGCGGCTGGAATTCGCGCTGCCACAGCTGCCCGGGCGGCTGCTCCGAGGGCTGCAACAGCACCACCGAGGCGCGCGCCGCCACCTTGCCGCCCTGCACCACCGACACATCGGCGACCCGGATCCGCTTCCCGTCCCGGACCCGCACGGTGGGCATGGTGGTGTGCTCGAAGCGCGCCGCGCTGAACATGTCCACGGTGAGCCGCACCGGGACAAAACCGTCGGTGGCGTGCTCGAGCTCCAGCTGCCGTGCCATCAGGCCGCAGATCGCCGGGCCCACCACCTGCGCCGAGGACCATTGACTGGCCGCGAAACGCGTCGCCTCGAACCCGCCGTCCACCACATCGAAATACGCCGGCACATCCACCACGGGTCCACCTGTCCACATCAATCGATCAATCCACTGCTCCCAGACCTAACACACAGCTAGAACCCGTTTCAATGCGACGCCCGCCCAGCGGCCCGTGTCATTTCCCACAGCAGGTCATTTCCCACGGCGCCATCTCGGGACCATCACCGCCGTGGCACGGATTGACCGTGCGCTCGGGCGGGTATCCCACGGCTTATCAGCCTTGAAGGGCAGGGCGGAAAGGGTGGCGATGATGCCTGCCACGATGGACGACCCGTCCGGTAATTCACCGGGACTGACACTGGCTGCCATCGGAATCGTCTCGATAGCACTGACTTTGACCATCGGTGGCTACGGTTTCGCCATGGTGGCGCTCCTGGGCGCTGCGGTCAGCGGGCTGTGCCTGGCACTCGGAATCACACTCGTGGTGGCCGAACACAATCGCGATTGCGTGCGCAAACAGCATCGCACCCGCTGCACGGGGAATGACACGCACTGAGCGCGGCGAATGACGCGCGCTGAGCGCCGCCGGGCCACGGGCCGGAAAGAGCGCCGGAAACTGCCCCGAAAAAGTTAGCTCGCAAACTTTTAGCAAGCCGAAATCGCTGCTGGCCCTTCATATTCGAGGTTACAGATGCACTTGCATCTGCGCGGAGCACGGTCATAGACTCATCGTGCAAGGCACCGTAGGGGACAACCAGGGAGCCGAGCGGTGGATCACCGGCGATTCCGCGCCATCGGTTTTAACCCTCGGCTTGGCATCAGGGGCGTTCTATGAATCAGCCGATCAACCTCAGCCGACTCGGGTTTGCCGAAAGAACCCAGCCGGAGCAGTCATATTCACATGAGACTGCAACCGCTTTCGTCATTGACCAGGTCGAATCGACCGGAGCGGCGACTCGATACGACTTTGATATCGAGCGAATAGTTGCCACCGCGCATGCGATGGTGAATGACTGGGATCTGCATGTGATGCAGCCAGAAGCCTTCTGGCGTATCGCCTCCAGCTTCATCAGGCAATGAACTAAATAACCCGCCACAAGCTAACGGGGCCCCCTTACAGGGGGCCCCGCAGCCTTGTCTCGAACCGACTCTCGAACCGGTGGAACCAGCTCGCCGAAGCGAGCTGGAATCTCAACTCACAGCTCGGCAGCTATCTTCTCCAGAAGTTTGCGGGACCGCTCCGGCGGCTCCGCCTGGACGCTCAGCTGATCCATGACCTGGCGGTAGAGTTCCAGATCCTGCCGGCGATCCAGATACAGGGCACTGGTCAGCTGCTCCAGGTACACGATGTCGGGCAGTTCGGCCTCGGCGAATCGCAGCATGGTGAACGAGCTGCCCGCGGCCGCGTGCCCGCCGGCCGAATAGGGCAGCACCTGAATGGTGATATTGGGCAGCTGCGACATCTCGATGAGCTGATTGATCTGCTCACGCAGAACAGCTGCACCGCCGACCGGGCGATGCAGGACCGCCTCGTCCAGCACGGCCCAGAAGCTGGGCGCGCTCGGACGGGTCAGCAGTTCTTGACGGTGCCGACGCAGCGATACGCGCCGCTCACCGTCCTCATCATGACCAAGAGCGACGATGGAGCGCGCGTAATCGGCTGTTTGCAGCAGACCCGGAACCAGTTGGCCCTCATAGGTCCTGATGGACTTGGCCGCGTATTCCAGGCCTAGATAGGTCTCGAACCAGGGTGGCAGCAGGTCGCTGTAGCGATGCCACCAGCCTGGTTCATTGGCCTTGCGGACCAGATCGAGGAACTGCTCACGCTCACCGGGATCGTCGACCTTATAGAGGCTCAACAGATCCCGGATGTCACGCTCCTTGAATCCGGTTCGCCCGAGTTCCAGGCGACTGATCTTGGCATGGGAACCGCGAATATGCTCACCCGCGGCCTCCCGGGTGATGCCGTTGAGTTCCCTCAGCTTTCGTAGCTGCCCGCCCACTGCAATACGCAGTGCGGTCGGGCCACGGTCTACGACAGCGGAATTCGCCCGACCGTGAGGAACGGGTTCTGCGATCATGGGGTCCACTCCGATGCTCGGATTTGCCGGCAGTGGGCCACAACCGCACGTCGCGAACCACCGCGCCGATTGCCAATGCTACCGCTCAGAACGCCAGATCGTCGAACTCTCCGCTCTTGGCGCCCAACAGGAAGCATTCGATCTCGGGGCGGGTGTAGACCAGCACCGATCCTTCCGGGTCCCGTGAGTTCCGCATGGCTACCTCGCCGTTCGCCAGTTTCGCGAGTTCCACGCAGTTACCGCTGGGGTTGCTGAAAGTGCTCTTGCGCCAAGAGAGTTCGTTGGGGTTGATGTCGAGATGGGTTGCCGGGATTTCCATCATTTCAGACTCCTTGCCAGTACCGCCCGCAGACGGTGGTCCAGTACTTGCAAATGTTCGGCCAAATGTTCTTGCAGTTGCAACCGCAAGAACGACGATAGCACGCGGGTAGCCCGCTATCGATGGCATAAATCGGGCATATCCTTTGCAACACAACAGGTTTGATCTTGTTCAGCCAGGTTGCGATGCGAAGTTGTGAAGAAATTTCGACAATACGTACCGGTAGGTCTTATTTATCAAGACATTTGGGCTGGCTACCCGCCAACGGGCAATACCTGGCGAACCTTCGGGCGGCACGGAACGCCGAGGCGGAACACGGGCGCCGTTGCGGACATTTCGAACGCCGGCCGTCCGGCACGTAATCCCTGGCGCCACAACAACACCGAAACGGACGAAACCCGACGACACGAGCGTTCGACCGTGCAGATGTACTTGCATCTGCCTCTTTCACCCTCATACACTCAGTGGAACCATTCACCCTCGGCAAGAGGCATCCCATGACACAGATGCTCGCCCACAGCACCGATATCTCCGGTGACGGCTGCGAGAACGAACCACGCAGTCTCACCTATCGCAAGGCGCGCGCACTCCTGCGTGTGCACGATCAGCACTTCGCCTGCCGGCAGTATCTCGCTGCGGTGGCGTATCTTTCGGCAGACAACGACGTCGACTGATTCCGCCGCACGACCGATCCGATCCAGCGCACAGCTGATTCCTGTGTGCGGCAACTGAATTCTTCCCCTTGCGCAACACGGCTCCGGGCGGGTACTCCGGATAGAGAACCCCGTCCTCTCGTGGAAGTGCGCCAAGATGATTCTGACTGCTGCCCACGAAGTGCTCACTCAGCACCTGCTCACCCAGAGCGTCCTCGCCCAGCTGGGCAACCCCACGCCCGAGACGCCACCGGTGGCGGACAAGCTCATGCGGCTGGTCCGCTACTTCACCTGGTTCGTACTACTCGCGGGGGTCCTCGCCATCATCTTCGCCGGCGGCAAGTTCGCCTGGGAGAAGTGGAACGGCGGCTCGCTCACCGCCCCGAAGCAGATCGCGGGCGCGCTGATCGGCGGCATCATCGCCACCAGCGCGGGCACCATTATGAATGCCGTCATCGGGCAATAAGCGCTGTCGTCTCAGACAAGACCGGCCGAATCCGTTACGCCGTGGCGGCGTGCACGGTCTCCTCTTCGAGCCCGGTGGTGCCCACCAGCTCCTCGAATCGCGCCACCACCTTCTGGTGGTAGAGCCCGAACAGATCCTCGAACAGCGCCAGCTGCGCCTCACTCGGACCGTTGTCCGATTCCCACACCGCAACCAGCGCGCGCCAGACCAGCACATGCAGATCCGGCGAGACCGCGAAGTAGGCCTGCACCGCCTCCGGCACCTCGAGCACCATCTCACCGATGGAGTTCAGGACCGCGCGCTGCATGACGTGCCCGAGGGCGGTCAGCATCCGGCGCAGCAGGCCCAGCTCGATGCGCAGCATGCGGTACTGGTCCGGATCCGCGCTGCGCGCAAGGGTTTCCAGCTCGTCGATATCGGCCTTGAATTCGCCGGGATCGATGGCGCGATCGCTGCCGGTGTAGGCGAGCAGCGCCTCCAGCGCGATGCCGCGCTCCTCCTCGACAATATTGCCGAACATGTCCGCGACCAGTTCGGGCTCCGGCATGGAGAGCCGGAACAGTCGCCGGTACACATCCACCCCGCCCTCGGCGCGGACATCGCGGATCACGAATCCCTTGCCGCGGTGCGCATCCACGAATCCGTAGGACTCCAGCCGTCCCAGAATCAGTTGCGCCGTCGCACGATTCAGGTCGAACTCATCCGCGACCTGTCGAACGGACGGCATGAGGCCACCGGGCGTGTACTGCCCGGATGCCACGCGGCGCGCCAACTCGTCTGCAACGTCGGCGACGACCGTCCGGTCACCCATCGTGTCACCTCTCCTGAATCTGGTTCACGTCCCAGACAGTGTATGTGGTTAGTCGGACAACTGCACAAGTCTCGGAGCTCGCAAGGAGAAGCACCGCGATTCAATGCATCTTTACGGAATCCATACGGCGTGCGCACCGGTTCGTCAGGATTTCCCGCTTAGGCTCAGCCACCGTGGTTTCACCGATCGATGTCGCCAAACGACTTGTTCTCGGGCGACCGTTTCGCAGCGATCGACTCGGCGAGACCCTGCTGCCGAAACGGCTGGCCCTGCCCATCTTCGCCAGCGATCCGCTGTCGTCGGTGGCCTATGCGACCCAGGAGATCCTGCTCATTCTCACCCTGGGTGGGCTGAGCTATCTGCATTTCACCCCATTGGTGGCCGGCGGCGTGGTGGTGCTGCTCGCGGTGGTGGCGCTGTCCTACCGGCAGGTGGTGCAGGCGTACCCGTCCGGCGGCGGCTCCTACGAGGTGGTGGCGGAGAATCTGGGCGCGCTGCCCGGACTGGTCGTGGCGGCGGCGCTGCTCGTCGACTATGTCATGACGGTGGCTGTCTCGGTCGCGGCCGGTGTCGACAACATCATCTCCGCGGTCCCGGACCTGAATCCGTATCGGGTCGCGATCAATCTCGCCTTCATCGCCTTCCTCACCGCCATGAATCTGCGCGGCGTGCGCGAATCCGGTCGCCTGTTCGCCATACCCACCTACGGATTCATCATCGGCGTGCTGGTGCTCATCGTGTTCGGGTTCGGCGAGATGCTGCTGGGGCACACCCCCGTCGCCGAGAGCGCGCACTATCAGATCCATGCCGAGCAGGTCGGGCTCTCCACCGCCGGTCTGGCCTTCCTGCTGCTGCGCGCCTTCTCCTCCGGCTGTACCGCGCTCACCGGCGCGGAGGCGATTTCGAACGGTGTGCCCGCCTTCCGGAAACCCAAGGCGCTCAATGCGGCCCGCACCATGACGGCCATGGGCGTGATCGCCATCGTCATGTTCACCGGCGTCACCGCACTGGCCATGATCACCAAGACCAAGGTCACCGAGAACGCCTGCGATCTCATCGGTTTCCCGGGCGACTGCCACAGCGCCGCGCAGAAGACCGTCATCGCGCAGATCACCGCCGCGGTCTTCGGCGGGCACAGCATCGCCTTCTACTACCTCATGGTGACCACCGCGCTCATCCTCGTGCTGGCCGCCAATACCGCCTACAACGGCTTCCCGCTGCTGAACTCGATTCTGGCGCAGCGCCGCTATATGCCGCGGCAGCTGCACACCCGCGGCGACCGGCTGGCCTTCTCCAACGGCATCATTCTGCTGGCCGTCGTCGCCGGGATTCTGATCTACGCGTTCCACGGGTCGACCACGCGGCTGATCCAGCTCTATATCGTGGGTGTGTTCACCTCCTTCACGCTGTGCCAGATCGGCATGGTGCGGCACTGGAACCGCGAATTGCGTTCGGACCAGAGCAATTCGGACCAGAGCAAAGCCGACCGCCTGCGCATCCACCGGGCCCGTGCCATCAATGCCTTCGGCGCGTGCTTCACCGGTGTGGTGCTGGTGGTCGTCATGGTCACCAAGTTCACCCACGGCGCGTATCTGGTGGTGATCGCCATGCCGATCCTGGTGGCGATCATGTGGCTCATCCACCGGCACTACACGGCGGTGCGGGCCGAACTGGACATCGACCCGGACGATCTGGAGACCCTGCCCGGCCGGGTGCATGCCCTGGTGCTGGTTTCGGGCTGGCACAAGGCCACGCACCGGGCCATCCAGTTCGCCCGCGCGACGCGGCCGGACACGCTGACCGCCGTCACCGTCAATGTCGACGAGTCCGATACCCGCCGGCTCGCGGACGCCTGGGATCGCAATCATGTGGGCATCCCGCTGAAGGTGATCGAATCGCCGTATCGGGAGATCACCGGCCCGGTCGTCGAGGAGATCAAGCGGCAGCGCAGGTCCCGCCCGCGTGATGTGGTCAGCGTCTTCATCCCCGAGTACGTGGTGGGCCGCTGGTGGGAGAACCTGCTGCACAATCAGAGTTCGCTGCGGCTCAAGGCGCGGCTGCTCTTCGAACCGGGTGTCATGGTGACCAGCGTGCCCTTCCAGTTGCAGTCCTCGCGGAACCGCGACTTCCACGCGGTGGAGCATCGCGCGGGCGAGGTGCGGCGGGGCATCACCGGTCCGGGCGACCCGCGCTGACCCCTACTCGTCCTCGCCCGCACCCTCGAAATTCCACCGCTCCGACCACTGCCACAGCGGTTCCAGTGCCAGCCCGAGTTCGCTTCCGGCATCGGTCAATTCGTAGGACTTGTCGGGTTTCTTGAGCACCACGCCCACCTCCTGCAGCCGCTGCATGCGCACCGACAGCATGCTCGACGAGCAATTGCCCATGCGGCGGCGCAGTTCCAGGAAGCCCAGCGGACCGGGCTCGAGTTCCCAGATCACGCGCAGCATCCAGCGCTGTCCGAGCAGGTCCATGGCGGCGAGCACAGGCGCCGCCGAGTGCTGGGCGCGGCTCTTGCCCGCCGCGAGTTGCCTTGCGCTTCTCATTTCGAACCACCATATTGGTTCTGAATCAGAAGCGTTCGTCGGGGGCTGGAAGGACTGGGTATGC
This sequence comes from Nocardia sp. NBC_01327, assembly GCF_035958815.1. Classification (NCBI taxonomy): domain Bacteria; kingdom Bacillati; phylum Actinomycetota; class Actinomycetes; order Mycobacteriales; family Nocardiaceae; genus Nocardia; species Nocardia sp. NBC_01327. Next base: position 6,143,479 of record NZ_CP108383.1, read on the forward strand.
AGCGAATCGTGTTGGTTACCGGCGCATCTCGCGGTATCGGTGCGGAGACCGCACGGGTGCTGGCCGCACGCGGGGATCACGTGGTTGTCAACTATCGGGAGAAGCGCAAGCGCGCGGAGGTGATCGCGGCCGAGATCGCCGCCGCCGGGGGCAGCGCCTCGGTGGCCGGTGCGGATATCGCCGACCCGGACAGTGCGCGGGCGCTCATCGATGCCGTGGCCGGCGAGTTCGGGCGGCTGGATGTGCTGGTGCTCAACGCCTCCGGCGGGCTGGAACGTGATGCGGCGCCCGAGTACGCCATGCGGCTCAATCGCGATGCGCAGACCCGGCTGGCGCGGCACGCGCTCGAACACCTCCCGCCGGGCGGGCGCCTCGTGTTCGTCACCAGCCATCAGGCGCACTTCTCCGCGACCCGGCCCGTGCCCACCGGCTATGAGCCGATTGCCGCGAGCAAGCGCGCCGGGGAGGATGCGCTGCGCGAGATGATCCCCGAATTCGACAGTCGCGGAATCGGTTTCACGGTCGTCTCCGGCGATATGATCGACGGCACGATCATCGTGCGACTGCTGGAACGCCGTGATCCCGAGGCGGTGACCGCGCGACGCGAGCACGGTTCCCTGCCGACGGTCGAGGAATTCGCGACCGCGGTCGCCGATGCGACACTCGCCGATACCGAGCCCGGTCACACCGTGTACGTCGGCGGCCGGGACTTCGCCCTGCCCGCCGCGGAAAACAGCTGGTGAGCATTGCGGCCGCATGACAGCATCATTCGATGCCGCACCTGGTCCACGTCCTTCCCGCCTTCCTGCTCGCATGCCTGATCCTGGCCGCGCTGCCCGGCCCCGCCACCGCGCTGTTCCTGCAGCGTTCGGTGCGCGACGGCCGCCGGGCCGGGTTGGCGGCGGTGGTCGGCAATGAGATCGGCGTCTTCGGATGGACCATGGCAGGAGGCGCGGGCCTGTCCGCGCTGCTGATCGCCAACCGCATGCTGAGTCTGGTGATCCACATCGTGGGCGCGGTGGTGCTCATCTGGCTCGGTATCCAAGCCTGGCGCGGTGCACGCCGGTCCGCGGCCGAGGACACTTTCGGGGCGGCCCTGACCTCGGCGCTGCCGCGTGGCCGCACACCTGCCGCCGCCTTCCGCGCCTCGCTCGTCTCCATTGCCGCCAATCCGAAGGCCGCCGTCTTCGGGCTGACGATTCTGCCGCAATTCCTGCCGGCCGACGGCCCGGTGCTGGCGACCGTTGTGGCGCTGGCGGTGATCCAGCTCGTCATCGACACCCTCTGGTGCGTGGGCGTCGTGCTGGCCGCCGATCGGGCGGGAGCCTGGTTGCGGCGCACCGCGATCCGGCAGCGGGTCGAGCGGGCGCTGGCCGCGGTACTGGTGGGGCTGGGCCTCGGTCTCGCGGCCGAGGCGCGCTGAGCCGGCGGGAGGCGGCCCGGGGACGTTCGCAGGCCTAGTGTTTGTGGGTGACCGCGGGTTCGAGCGGGTACTGCGGCGGCGAGGAGGTGCGGGCATGGTCGACGACGTCGGCAGGAGCTGGAACGATCCGCCCACATTGCGGCGGGCGGTGCGCTATGTGGTGGCGGTCCTGATTCTCACCGGCGCGGTGGTCGCGCTGGCCCTGGTGTGGGCCGCCTCGCGACCGCAATGCCTGAACGCCTCGCTGATGTGCGATTCCGCCGCGCGTCTCGCCGTCGCCCTGGGACCTGCCATTGTGCTGCTGCTGGGCGGTCTCGGCGCGTTTGTCATCACGTTCCGGGAGTGGCGAGCAGCGCGGCCGTGGACGATCTGGCAGGGCGCCGGATGGTTCCTGTTCACCACCATGGTCATCTATCTGAGCATCGCGGGCGGCGCGGGCTGATCCGTCGGTTCACACCGGGCGCCTCCGTCGGTTCACACCGGGCACCGCGGCGTTCCCTCCGCGGACACATCGTGATGGTCGAACGGCGTGCCCCGAATCCCGACCCGCGCGGCCAGGAATCGGGCGACTCGAATATTGCGGTCCCAGAACGGATCCACCCGCTCGGCGCGACGGATCATGCGGCGGCGGGCGCCGGGGAGCTGATCATCGAGTGCGCGCAACCGCACGGCGGCCGTGGTGACCATGCCGGTCGCGGCGGACCAGGGCTGCAGCGGAACCGAGCGCAGCGGCGTATCCGCCAGCAGCGCCCGCACCAGCGGCCGGCCGCTGTAGTACGCGAACACACCCAATGCCGGTGCGGTAGCCGCGATCTGGGCGCGGCCCAGGAACGTATCGGGATCGAATCCGCGAGTCGCGGCGCCTGCCATATTCGCCGTCCGCTCCGGGGCGACCCCGGCGGTGGCGACCATATAGTCCACCATCTCCATGCCCTCGGCGGCCGAGTGCGGAATCAATTCCCCGGCCACCCCGAAGCAGTAGGCGATATACGCCCAGTAGTGCATCACCGCATCGAGTTGCCGTGTGCTGCAACGTCGTCCGTGCACATGGTCGAAGCACATCGGGGTCAGCCCGAAGGTGACGGCCGCGCCCATGGTGGTGGCATTGGAGATGGGATTGCCGTGCAGCGCGAAATGCTCCTCACCCCAGCGCCGCCGCAGCATGGCCCGGACCTGCGCGTGCATGAGCCGCACCCGCACGGTGTCGTGCAGAATCGGCGAGGTGCGCTCGAGTGCGCCGGGTGCGGTGACACTGCCGAACCACACGGCGGATTCGAGATTGCGGCGGTAGGGGTCCTTGACGAAACGCCCTGTCTCCCCCACTGCCGAGGCGACCTCGGCGCCGACGAAGGTGCCCATGAAATCCTGTACGCCCATGGCCATCTTCCCGGCCGTGGACACATTGATCCACAGTCGGCGGCCGTACTCCCACAGGTCGGGGTCGTACCACTCCGGCGGATTGTCGATGCGCGCGAACAGATTCACCAGCTCCGCCGGCGGCTCGTCGACACTGTCGATGCCGTGGGCGAGCGCCTGATTCAGCATGCGGCGGCCCCCCGCGGCGCCGAGCCGGCGGAAGGCGGCGACCACCTTGTCCATGGGTTCGTCGCCCTGCCACAGGTGGTCGGCCATGAGCCGGGTGCGCGGAGTCTCCAGGGGTTCCAGACGCACCTCGAGCCATGGCGACAGCATGGATTTGCGGGGCTCGAACCAGAGTTCCGAGGCGACCGCGCGCGGTGGCGGCGGGCGCAGCGGCATGCCGGGGCGGTAGTAGTAGTCGTACGGATGCCTGCCCTCGACGGGCTGCACTTCGGTCAGTGGCTGCATTGCGCTGGACACCTTCTGCTCTAGAACCCGGTGAGCTGACGGAATGTGGCACCGCCCGGATCGGCGTGGACGGGGCAGTAGTGCTTGGGGTCGGCGCGGTGTTCCGGTGCGGGCCACAGCGATTCGGGCGCCTCCGGTGGCGGCATATCCGCGGGCCGCTTCCCCGCCGCCCGGCGGCGCGCGGCCCGCACGCGCGGGGCGGCGTACTTCACCTCGTCCGGCGTCACGCGGTTCAGCGCGGATATCGCCCGGCAGAGCCGATCGAAGAGCCACTGATCACGAGCGGTCCAGGTGAAGCCCATGGTGTCGCGAACGGCCGGATCACACAGCCCGACGGTGATGAACTTGACCAGACCGGCTCCGGCCGGGCGAATCGCCTTTTCCCACAGCGGTTCCGGCAGTCGCCGCAGTACCGGGAACGGCGGCACCGGCGCGGTATCGATGAGGTTGTACACATCCCACGCCGCCTGCGTCGGTTCCAGGGTGTCGCGGCACATATCGCGCCAGTAGCGGCGGAAGTCGGCCCAGGACTGCGGCACCACCCGCATGCTCATGCCGTACATCTCGTACCACTGGTAGTGCTCGCGCCAGAGTTGTTCGCGCTGTGGATCGGTCAGACCGCCCATGAAGTGTTCCGCGGTGCGCAGGGTCTGCATGAAGAACACCGCATGCGCCCAGTAGAAGGTGCCGGGGTCGAGCGCGTGGTATCTGCGGCCCTGCGCGTCGACGCCTTTGATCTCTCGGTGGTACCCGACGATCTCCTGCGCGGTCTGCCGGGCACGCGGCCCGTCGAAGACGACGCCGAGGATCGGATAGGAGGAGCGGAGCACGCGCTGATACGGCTCACTCCCGATCTCGGAGTGGAATTCCACGCCCGCACCGAGTCCGGGATGCATGTTCTGCACCATGCCCATGAAGAATCCGGTCGGCCCGTAGTAGAGGGAACCGAAAATCTTCCAGGTCAGAGAATCCGGTCCGAGCGGCCTCGGCTCGGAATGGGGCTCGTGCGAAACCGCTGCTTGTGACACCATGGCCACAGGCTGACACGAATAATTACTCGCATTCAATTCGCATTCCCAACCGCTGCGGAAACGCCATGCCACCGAAACGCACACCCCCGAAATCCCCTGCCGCACCCCGGAAATCGCCGCAGCAGCAACGCTCGCGCGCCATGGTCGAGCGCATTGTCGACGCTGGTCAGCGGGTGCTGATCGGGCACGGATACGACGGCGCCTCGACCAATCGCATCGCCGAGGCGGCCGGTATCAGTCCCGGATCGCTGTACCAGTACTTCCCGAACAAGGACGCCGTGGTCGCCGCGGTGATCGAGCGCTACACCACCGAGGTCGCCGACCGGGTCCGCGCCCGAGTGGTGGCGAATATGACCCGCAATCCGGAACTGGCGGTGCCGGAAACGATTTCGGAGCTGCTCGATGCGCTGGGCACCCACCGCGAGCTGCTGCGCGCCGTGGTCGAGCAGACCCCGCGCCTGTCCTCCGGTGCGACGGTATTCGCGTTCGAACAGCAGATCGGCGAGTTGGCGCGGCTGGGGCTGTCGATGCGCTCACGCACCATGCCCGCGGATGTGGATTTCGATGCCGCCGCCTGGATGCTGGTGCGCGCGGTGGAACATCTCACCATTCGCTATCTGCTCGACGATCCGCCGATCCCCCGTGACCGCTTCCTGGCCGACATCACCCGGCTGGTGCTCAACTACTTCCGGGAACCGTTGCCGCGAGCCTGATGCGAGTACTCGGGCAGGGCCAGCAGTAACTCCACCGCGCGGGCGGCACTCTGCGCCGCACTCTCCATGGTGGCGGACCAATCGGTGCGGGTCCAGTCGCCCGCGAGCACCAGGGTGGGCACCGAGGTGCCCTGACCCGGCCGCAGCCCATCCGTGCCGACCACCTGCGAGAAGGTGGCGCGCGGCATCGGAACCACCTGGGCGTGCAGCACTTTCGCCGCCCTGGCGGCCGGATAGTAGCGGCGCAGCAGGGCCATCTGCTCGTCGACGACCACATCGTGCGGCTTGTGGATCTGCTCGTAGGCGCCGCTGGTGGTCAGGCAGTACAACCAGCCGTGCTCGGTGCTGCGGCCGTGCATGCGCTGGCGATCGAAGACCTGGTCGATGACCTCCGCACCGCCGATGAGCGCCTCCATGGTGCCTTCGGTGCCGAGCGGGCGATCCAGGTACAGATTGGTGCTGACGATCGGCGTGTAGCCCAATTTGTCTGCGGCCGCGTAGATCTCGTCGTGCTCGGGCAGCTCGTCCAGCAGCCCGCCCAGATACGAGTTGGGGACGGCGCACACCACCGCGTCGGCGGGCACGGTCTCGCCGTCCGCGAGCGTCACCCCCGTCACCGCACCGTCCCGAATATCGATATGCCTCGCCACCGCACGGTATTTCACCTCCACGCCGTACTTCTCGAAGACCTGATGCGCGCCGGTGACGAACAGGGTGTCGAGATCGGTGGTGGGATAGCCGATGGAGACCGGCCGCCGGTGCTTGATGCCCAGGCGAATTCCGGTGGCCAGCACATCGGCGAAGACCTTCGCCGACTCCTGGCGCACCGGTTCGGCGGCAATGCCCAGTGCCAGCCAGTCCCACAGCGCCACCCGCGCGGTGGCGGGCATGCCGAGCCGCCGGAACCATTGATCGGTGGTGAGATCGGCCAGATCGCCGGGTTGGTTGAGGCACTGCCAGCCCAGGCGCACGGTGGCGACCGCCGCGCGGGCCCGGTCCATCGGACCGGCATCGGGATGCGCGCCCAGGAGCGAGCGCAGCGCCTGGAAACCCTTGGTGCCCATGGTTGTCGCACGTCCGCCCGGCCAGCGCAGTACGCCCCCGTGCGGGAACTCCACGAATTTCCGGGTGCCGACGCTGGTCAGGTAGCGGAACAGATGCTCGTAACCGCTGGCGATCACATGCTGGCCATTGTCCGGAATATCGTGCAGGGTGGCGACTTCCAGGGCATGTGTGCGCCCGCCGAGCCGTCCGCGCCGCTCCAGCAGCGTGACCTGTTTACCGGCTTCGGCCAGCCACACCGCGGAGGCGAGCCCCGCGAGTCCGCCCCCGATGACCACATACCGTCGCGGATCGTTCATGCGCGCTCCCGTAGCCGAAACCTACAGAAGGGAAGGTACGCCCGCCGCATCGGCGGGCGTACCCGATTCGCCCGAAAAGCGAGGTGGAGCAGCCGTTTACGCGCGCTTACGCGACAGCACCGGATACGCCGCGCACACCAGCACACCCCACACCACACCGACGACGACGGCCGTGCGGCCCGAATCGGTGAAGAACAGCAGCACCACGACCAGCGCCAGGAAGGCCAGGGCCAGTACCGAAGTCACCGGTGCGCCCGGCAGGCGATAGTCGCTCGCGGGGAGCAGTCCGGCTTTCACGCGGGCGCGATAGATCAGGTGGCAGACCAGGATGATGCCCCACACGAAGATAATGCCCATGGTGGAGACCGAGGTGACGTAGCCGAAGGCCTTCTCCGGGGAGAAGTAGTTCACGGCCACGCCGATCACCATGACCGCCGCCGATACCGCGATACCGGTGGCGGGCACCGACCGGGTGCTGAGGGCGCCCAGCTTGGCGGGCGCCTCCTCGCGCTGCGCCAGACTGCGCAGCATGCGGCCGGTGGAGTAGATGCCCGAATTGCACGAGGACAGTGCCGCGGTCAGCAGCACGAAGTTGATGATGGCGGCCGCGCCCGGAATGCCGATCTGCTCGAACACCTCCACGAACGGGCTGCGCCCGGCATGGAAATTGCGCCAGCTGGACACCGACATGATGACGATCAGCGCGCCGACGTAGAACAGGCCGATGCGAAACGGCAGGGTATTGATCGCCTTGCGCAGGGTGGTCTTCGGGTCGCGGGCCTCACCGGCGGTGACGCCGACCAGTTCCACACCGACATAGGCGAAGACCACGATCTGCAGCACCAGCAGCGCCTGCCCGAAGCCGTTCGGGAACACACCGCCGTCGTTCCACAGATTGGCGGGCGTCGGATTGACGGCATGGCCGAAGTGGAAGATGAGCACGCCGATGCCGATGGCGATCATGGCGACGATGGCGGTGACCTTGATGATGGAGAACCAGAACTCGCCCTCGCCGAACAGCTTCACCGACACCAGGTTCAGACCGAACATAATGCCCAGTACCACCAGCGCGGTGACCCACTGCGGGATGTCGAACCAGTACTGCACGTACTTGCCGGCGACGGTGATCTCGGCCATGCAGGTGCTCACCCAGACGGCCCAGTAGGTCCAGCCGGTGGCGAAGCCCGCGAAGCGGCCCAGGAATTCGTTCGCGTATTCGGCGAAGCTGCCGGTGACCGGGCGGTAGGTGAGCAGCTCGCCCAGTGCCCGCATGATGATGAAGATGGCCAGGCCCGCGACCAGGTAGGCGAGGATGAGCGCGGGGCCCGCCTGTGCGATCGCCCCGCCCGCGCCGTAGAACAGGCCGGTGCCGATGGCGCCGCCGATGGCGATCATCTGGATGGTGCGCGGTGACAGTCCCCGGGAGTAGCCCTCGTCCCCGGGTAGTTCGGCCGATTCGATCGGCGTCTGTCTCTCAGAGGCTGTCATGTGTTCCTTCCACGTGCGTGCGGCCGCACCGCATCCCGGCCGTCATCGGCACAGATGCGTGGGCCGCGCCGAGCTTGCCGACGGATTGCCGTGCTCGAGCCAACGGCGTGTCACGCTACCGGAGACGTAGTGGCCGTCACAGTGGGCTGGCCGTGGAGCTACTCATCGGTAACGTCATCGACGAGCTCGACACCGGTGACCACCTCGGTCTCGATGCGGATCAGATGATCCATGGGCATGGTGATCCACGAATCGATCAGGGTCTCGTAGCGCTGCACCTGTTCGGGATCGGTGATCACGCGCGCCACCCCGGTGACGATGACGCTCCAGCCGCGGCGGGTGTGCTCGTCGAAGTCGTCCGCCTCGTAGGCGACGATCTGCCCGTCACCACCCAGCAGACTCGCGCCCAAATTCGCGCGCACCAGCACCGCGTCTTCTTCGACGATGTGGTTCACCGGCCGAATGATCGGAATTCCCCGGCGCGATAAAACAATTCGCCCGTACTGCGCGCCGGCCAACCGCTTCAGCGAATCGGCAGCCGAGAGCTCGCGCAGCTTTCGTGCCCCTTCGCCACCCATCCCTCCAATTGTGGTCGATCTCGCGGAGTTTCGCCAATTGTGTTGCCGCAAGCGGGTGTTCGCACGTCCGCTCAGCGCAGCGGCGGCACGTCGACCTGCGCCGGAACCTTGTCCGTGCGCAATCCCTTCCAGCTCGGCATCCGCAGGCGCGCACCGGAGAATTCGCGATACTCGACGTCTCCGACCAGGATCGGGTCCACCCAGCGCCAGCCTGCCGCAGCGGCTTCCAGCGGCGGCTCGTCGAAAGCACTTGCCGAGGTTTCGATTTCACCGAGGGTGGCGCGAATGATGCGCCGGGCCGCCTGGGTGAACCCGGTGCCCGCATTGCCGATGTAGACGAAACGGCCGTTCTCGTCATACGCGCCGAGCACCAGTGAACCGAAGGTGGATCCCATCGCGCCCGAGCCTGGCGTCCAGCCCGCAACCACGGCCTCGGTGCGCTGCCGCAGCGGCGTCTTGATCCACGCGGGCGATCGGCGCCCGGGCAGGTACACCGAATCGACACGCTTGGAGACGATTCCCTCCAGCCGATGCTCCAGCGCCACCCGCTGCAGCGCCTGGGCATCGACCTCGATCCAGTGCGGGGGTGCGGACAGCGGTGCGGCGAAGTCCAATTCCGCCAGCCTTTTCCGGCGCCCGAGGTAGGGCTCGGGCATGAGGTCGCGGGTGCCGATGCGCAATATGTCGAAGGCGAAGAACTGCACCGGAACCTCCGCCACCAGCTGCTCCGCGGGCAGCGCCACATGCATGCGGCGCTGCAGGCGCCCGAAGGAGGGCGCGCCATCGGGTTCCGGCGCCACGATCTCGCCGTCCAGTATCAGATTCCCGTTCCCCGACAGCACTTTCAGTGCGGCGACCACCTCGGGATAGGACCCGCCGACGTCATTGCCGTTGCGGCTGTACAGGCGGCACTCCCCCGCCTCGCACGTCGCGATGATCCGTACCCCGTCCCATTTCATCTCCACGGCCCATCCGGCCGCATCCGGCGGCACTCCCCCGATCGCCAGCATGGGCGCGGGAACACCGGGGAGCGGCCAGGGCACGGTGCGCCGCTACCCGGGTAGGCAATCAGGCAAAGAAGACATGGCGGTAGTTTGCCAAATAATTGCCAATACATATCGGCGGCTCGCCGGGCCATTCCGATTCACTTGTCACCCACAAAGTTTCACGGGTCGTAAGACAACGAAGCCGTCCAGCGCAGGCCGCGAACTATGTTGTGCGAGTTTCGGGAATATCGCGTAATTTACGTTGCGTGGCTTTTCCGAGTGGGCGTTCGGCGCCAATCACAAACGGTTCATCGGGCAGGCTGCTGCCGTGGCGCGGGAGCACAGCGCGGTAGCCGACGCCGAATTCCACCCGGGCGCACAGGCTGTGGACCTGCTGCGCGCCGGCTCTCGGAGGAGCTGCTCCCGAGGCCGCTGCCGACGCTTCCGGCGGGCGGTCTCATTGCCTACCCTCGTCAACAAAGTGATCTGCGTCACAGTGACTTTGATTCGTTTCAACTATCAAGACAGATCAAGGCGCAATCCGATCCCCGCGGTGGCAGTGGCCCCGAGCAGGGAAGTACTGCCTGAACTCCGAATTCGAGACTCGACCACGGGCGTATGCAATCATCGCCGAGTGTCGAATCTCAAGCTTGTTTGTCTTCCGTTTGCTGGCTCCGGCGCTTCGTTCTTTCGAAACACCAAGTCACCGGAGGGGATCGATCTCCTGCCGATCCAGCTGCCCGGTCACGAGGAGCGGTTCATCGATCCGCCCTTCGTAGACGTCCGGACGGCGGCTGCCGAGGTTGCGGACTACGTTCGGGCAGAGAGCGACTCGGACAGCCGAATACTGGTCTTCGGCCACAGCATGGGAGCAATTCTCGCTTTCGAGACGGCCCTCGCCCTCGGAGCCATGGTCGATCACGTTTTCGTGAGCGGGTCGCCCGATCCCTGGCATCCGCGCAGCGAGCGCGCCTCGACACTGACCGATGAAGAGTTCATGGCCAAGGTGGAGGCCTTTGCGGGGTACACCCATCCCGCCCTCGCCAATCCGGAAATGCGGCAGCTGATTCTGCCCATTCTGCGGGCCGACGTGCTCATGCACGAGTCGTACCTCGCCGGCAGCGACACCGTCATCGATGTGCCGATCACCGCGCTGCGGGGAGCCGACGACGCCCTGGTGTCGGAGGCCGATATGCGCGGCTGGCGTAATGCGACCACCAGCAACTTCTCGATCGAGACGGTCGAGGGCGGCCACATGTACCTCGCCGACCGGCTCGAGGAGACCCTGGAGTTCATCGCGGAAACCACGCGTATCACCCATGGCAAGTGAGGATCATCTAGTCGCGCTGGTCACCGGCGCGGCACGCGGAATAGGGCGGGCCTGCGGCGTTCGACTGGCCGAGTCGAATATGTCGCTGGTGTTGATGGACATCGGCAAGGACACCCCCGGGGTGCCCTATCCACTGGGCTCGGAGAGCCAGCTCGAGCACACCCGGCGTTTGTGCGTCGAAAAGGGCGCCAATGCCGAAACATCCATCGGTGATGTGCGGAATACGCACGATATCGATGCGGCCATGCAGGTGGCCCTGCGGCGATTCGGGCGTCTGGACGTGGTCGTCAACTGCGCGGGCATTGTCAGTCCCTCGGGCAGCAGTGTCGAGGAGGTGACCTCCGACGACTGGTCGACCATGCTCGATATCAATCTCACCGGACCTTTCCAGGTCCTGTCCGCGGCGGCGCGAATAATGAAGCCGCAGGGCTCGGGCAGCATCATCAATATCGCGTCCACCGCCGGTCTGGTGGGCTATCGGCATTTCGCGGGATACGTCGCCTCCAAGCACGGATTGGTCGGATTGACCAAAGCCGCCGCCCTGGATCTGGCTCCCCATGGAATCCGCGTCAATGCGGTCTGCCCCGGATCGGTGCACGACGCACCGGAACTCGAAGGAAGAATGCTGCGCGAGGTGGCGAACGCACTCGACCTCAACGGCGACCACGAGCAGATGTTCCTGCGCGATCAGCCCTCCAACGCGCTGGTCGCCGCGGAGGACATTGCCGAGACTGTCGCCTGGCTGGCTTCCAGTAGAAGCCGGAGCGTCGTCGGTTCGATCGTCACCGTCGACGGCGGCTTCACCTCTCGATAATCGGCCCTCGGACAGAAGCTGCGGTCATGAAAACAATGCACGACGTCACCGCTGACGGACTCGAAATCCCCTCGCACCCGGCCGGAATCGCGGTTCGTGTCGCGGCGCCGGGCGATGTCGACGCGCTTGCCGCCCGGTGTGCCGAAGCGCTCGGCGGGAATCCCGACACCATCGGGATCTGGTACCAGAGCGCCCCTTTCGACTCAGCATCGGAAGCGGCGGACAGACTCGTGCGCCAGCAGCGGGCGCATCCGCTGCCCCCGGCACTGCCGGCCCGGCTGACCTGCACCGGGTATATCGACGGTGTCACCGATGTGGTGCTGCTGGCGGACGGTGACCTGCACGGTGTGCTCGCCGAGTTGAATCGAGCCGGGGCACAGTCGTTATCGGCCCTGCCCGAGACCTCCGATGCCCTCGTCGGCGCGATCGATATCGAATTCGGCGATGCGTACCGGACCGAGGAACTGGCCGCCGCGGTCGCCATCGTGCTGGGCCGATTCCTGGATACCACCGCGCTGGCGGTCGACCTGGCCACCGCTGACGTATTGCTGCGGTCACCCGCCGTGCGGGCGCGACTGGCCTCCGAATCCGGCGCTCGCGCCTGTGAATTCGGCGTGCACAGTTCGATCGGGGAGGTCGTGTCCCAGCTGGCGGCCGTGCGGGAGGCAACCGCCCCGGCGGCGACGCCGGAATCCGACCATGGCCTGCGGTCGGTGCGAATCGTCGATTACACCGGCGCGCCAGGGGTTTTCCTTCCGATGCCGCTCGCATCGCACGACTTCGACATCGCGATCCATCCGACGTCCGATCCCGGTACCGCCCGGGTGCTGCTGCGGAGCCGGTCGGAGGAAGCGGCCGAGTTCATTCATCCGATCGCCCAGGTACTCGGCTTCGTCTATGCGCAGATTCGGGCGAAGGGCCCGGATCTGCGACTACTCGATATCGCCTATACCGATGTCCCGGAACCGATCTCGGTCGAGGCCGCACGCACCCCCGGTGCGGGTGGCCGAATGGAGCAGCGCATTGCCGCGCATGCGGCCGCCCGCCCCTCCGCCACCGCGGTACTGGACGCAACCACGTCGACCTCGTTCGGAGAACTCGAGGCGCAATCGCAGCGCATCGCAACGGGTCTGCGGCAGCTCGGGGTGCTGCCGGGCGATTTCGTGGTGGTCGCCGCGGCGAAATCCGCGACGCTCTTCGCCACCATGCTGGGCATCTGGAAGTGCGGCGCGGCCTATGTTCCCGTCGATATCGAGTTCCCGATGGAGCGGCTGCGGTACATCATCGAGGACTCCGGCGCACGGGTGGCCGCGGTCGAGGCGCAGTTGCTAGGCGCGGTACCGGATTCTGCTCATGCCGTGGACATTTCGACCCTGGCAGCCCCAGAAACCTCGGAAACCTCGGATGCCGCACTGCCACAGGGGCTGTCGGAGAACGCGCCCGCCTACGCGATCTACACCTCGGGCACCACCGGCCGGCCCAAAGGCACGGTGATCGCCCACCGGAGTGCACTCGCACTCATCGACGCGCTCACCGAGCGGTTCTCGCTCTCGGAGACCGATGTGTGGAGCGTCTTCCACTCGCCCGCCTTCGATTTCTCGGTCTGGGAGATCTGGGGCGCGCTGGCCACCGGCGGCGCCGTGGCCGTCGTGCCCAAGAGCGCGGCGCGCGATCCGCGCCAGTTCCACGAGCTGCTGCGCAATACCGGTGTGACAGTGCTGAATCAGACGCCGTCGGCCTTCGCGCACCTGGTGAGTTTCGATGCGCAGGCCGCTCTGCTCGACACGGTCCGGTTGGTGATCCTGGGTGGAGAGGCGCTGCAGGCCGGCAGTTCCGCCGCCTGGCTGGACCGCTATCCGGCCAGTCGCTGCCAGCTGATCAATATGTACGGAATCACCGAGACCACCGTCCACGTCACCGTGCAACCGGTCACCAAACACACCACACTGCGCGCGCCCCGATCGGTGGGGCATGCCATCGCGGGTTGGCACACCGCCGTGCTGGGCCCGGATCTGCGGCCCGCTCCCCCGGGATTTCCGGGCGAGATCATCGTCGCCGGCGCCGGTCTGGCGCTGTACTACTCGGGTAAACCGGCCCTGACCGCAACCAAGTTCGTGGCGGGCCCCGGCGGGCAGCGGTGGTATCGCAGCGGCGATCTCGGGCGCATCCGCCCCGACGGCACGCTCGAACATCTCGGCCGCATCGACCACCAGGTCAAGATCAACGGCTACCGCATCGAACTGGACGAGATCCGCAACTGCCTGCGGCGCCAACCCGGAGTCCGCGACGCGATCGTGGTGTGTCACAGGGGCGAAGGTCAGTTCGCCACCGCCCGTCTCGATGCCTATCTGGTCGGCGACGAGCTGGATCTGCCGGAATTGCGCGGCGCGGTCGCCCGCATGCTGCCCTCGTATATGCGGCCCGCGTTCTACACGGTCGTGGACAAGATTCCCCTGACCACCAATGGAAAGGCCGATATCGCACGCCTGCCGGCGCCGGACAGCGGCCCGCAGCAGGCCGATCCGGCGCCGGAGTCGGAGTCCGCACCGGAAACCACCGGGACGCAACCGATCCTCACCAAGGTGTGGTCCTCGGTCCTGGGCGTCGAGCCGAGCGCCGACGACAATTTCTTCCTGTCCGGGGGCAACTCACTCGCGGCCATCCACCTCAGCACCGAGCTCGGTAAGAACGCGGTCCCGATGCCCCTGAGCATGGTGTATCAGTACCCGGTGTTCAAAGACCTGCTTGCCGCCATCGGCGAAAAGACGCGCTGACCGGGACCGGCGTGCCGGGCAGGACCCGGCACGTTTGGACATGATCGTTCCGGCTACTCCGAAAGGGAGACGCTGGAGCATCGGCGTGCCCGTCTACAGCGAGGAAGTGTCATGGTCATTTCCGATCTGGTTCTGCTCTTCGCCGGCATCCTCTTCCGCATGGGTGTTCGGTAGACCCTGGCGAGACTCCGGTGCGGGCAACAGTGGACAACACCACTTCCTGCACGTTTGATGTTGCCGGGAGCGGGAATTGCCGCCCTATGTTCATCATCATCGGGCTCATCGTCCTCATCGGCGCTGTGGTCGTCGGGGTTGCCGGCATTGCCGCCAACAGCGGCGAAAATCATCTGATTCCAGGCGGTTTCACCGTCTTCGAGCACACCTACGCCGGATCGTCCGGCCTGTTGTTCGCCTACGGCATTCTGATCGGGGCGATCGGCACCTGTGGGCTGATCATGCTGCTGGCCGGGACGTGGGCCACGTCCCGGCGCGGGGTCGCCGCACGTCGCGATCTCCGGAACTCGCGTCGCGAAATGGCTGCGGCCCGGCGCGAACTGACCACCAAGCCGGTACCGGAACCGCAGCCGCCCAAACGATCTGCCCTGCCGGCGGATCCGAAATCGGCGGCCGCAGCGGCGCCGTCGCAGCCCACCTGGTCCTTCAACCGGTTCATGAACCGATCCACACCCGCGAAGCCGGCTCCTTCGCTCACGAAAACGAAATAGGTATTCGCCATGATTGCTCTCGGTATCGTTCTGCTCGTCATCGGCTGGCTGGTCGGCATTCCGATCGTGACCACGCTGGGTGTCATCGCTATCGTCGCCGGTCTGGTGCTGTGGGCACTGGGCTCGATGGGCCGCCCGGTCGGCGGCAGGCGCTGGTACTACTAACTACCTCTAGGCAACGCTCGCGACCGCCGCGAGGCCCATCCACTAGCTTGAAACCTATGACGGTGACGGTGCTGGTTTCGGATGACTACGGCCTCGCGGCGGTTTCGCGCCTGGAGGGCGTGCGGGCGTTGCGCTTCCGGCTCGGTGAGCCGCTGCCCGCGGGGGCCGATGAGGCCGAGATCCTGGTGCCGGGTTTCCTGGTCGGCGCCGACGCGGTGCAGATGACCTGGGCGCTCCCGAAACTGCGGCTGGTGCAGCTGCTGACCGCCGGGGCGGAGGCCTGGGTCGGGAAGGTCCCGGCGAGCGTGCAGGTCTCCATTGCCCGCGGCGCGCACGGGGCGAGCACCGCCGAGTGGGCGATCACCGGATTGCTCACCGTGTACCGGGAATTCATCGAGTTCGCCGCCGCGCAGCGCGAGCACCGCTGGACGCAGCATCAGACGGACACCCTGTCCGGCAAACGGATTCTGATCGTCGGCGCCGGTGATCTGGCGGCGGAGCTGCAGCGCAAACTCGCACCGTTCGATGCCACGAGCGTCCTGGTCGGTACGCATGCCCGCGACGGAGTGCACGGGGTGGACGAACTCCCGCAGCTGCTGGGCGAATTCGATGCCGTGGTGCTCATGGTGCCGGTGACCAGTAAGACCATCGGCATGGTGGATGCGGCCTTCCTGGCCCGCATGGCCGACGGGGCGATCCTGGTCAATGCCGCCCGCGGCCCGGTGGTGCACACCGATGCGCTGCTGGCCGAACTCCGGAGTGGCCGTCTGCGGGCCGTTCTCGATGTCACCGATCCGGAACCGCTGCCCGCGGGCCATCCGCTGTGGGATGCGCCGGGACTGTTGCTCACCCCGCATGTGGGCGGTAGTAGCCGGGGCGCCCAGGAGCGCGGGTGGGCCATCGCTACCCGCCAGATCGGCCGGTACCTGGCCGGGGAGGCGCCGGAGAATCTCGTGCACGGCGAATATTGATCTCCCCCGGCTGATCTCGCCGGGCGGCTCCGGTGAATCCTTGCGGCTACAGCGAATCCTTGCCGATGGGCCGATTCAGCATCCGCCACTCCCGCTCCCAGCGCGCACTGCGGCGCGCATCGAGGACGGTGGCGGTGATCCACACCGATGCGGCAGTGGCGCACCAGCTTTCGACCAGAATGGCCAGCCCGGTGCCGACGCCCTCGGCCGCGGCCGAGCCCGGTCGCGCCGGAGCCGTGGCCGGGTTTCCGTCGGGCCCGATCCACAGCGCGGTGGTCGACCCCGACAGCTGCTGTTTCGGAATCTCGATGGTGGCGGTCCTGGCGTGCGCATCGACCATCCATTGCACCGGCACCTGGTATCGGTCCGGCTGGGCGCCATAGTGATCCGCCGTCGGCAGCAGTTGCGCATCGGCGGTGAGCGTGGCGGTCACCTGTGTCTTGCCCGCGTCCTGTGCGGCGATTCGTGCCACCGCGCCGGTGTAGCTCACGGTCCCGATGGCGCCGGAAATCGGCACGGCCACCACCACGGCCAGCACCGCCAGCACCCGCACCAGGACTTCGAACCGATCCGAAACACGCATGAGCGGATTGGGGTTCCACGGTCGAACCCGCCATGTCCGCACCACGGCTGAAGGACCCTCCGGCACCTGGACCACCTCCCTCCACGGCACGACTGGCACCGATCTCACCGGTAGCAGTACCCATTCAGATACCCCTTGAACAGCGATCTGTCCAGCGGCAATCTGGCCACGGGGGTGGGCAGTCGGCTTGTCTAAGCTGGCGGAGTGGGCCACAGGGCCGGTGCGCAGCGGGCCGGGCCGAGGCGCGGCACGCTGGTCACCGCGATGCTGATGCGCGTAATGCTCACCAGCGCACCGAATGTCACCGGCAGGATCACCAGATCGCGGGGCGCCTCGGCGAGCAGGGTCAGCAGGGTGATGAGCAGGGTTCCGTCGATGAATACCGATACCGTCGCGGTGACCAGTAGCGCCCTGGCGGCCAGTCGCGTCGGAATGCGCACCAGGCGGCTCGCGCGGCCGGTGGACGCGATGGCCAGGGCGGTGCACGGCACGCCGAGGACAACCGCGAGGCCCATGAGCACCAGACCGGCGATCGTCAGAGACCGGGGTACCGCGCTGAACGAGCCCAGGAGCGCGGCGGTGCCCCACAGCACGCCGATGACCGGGCCGATCGCGGTGAAGGTACAGCCGTAGCGGTGAATCCGCTTGGAGGACAGCACAGGCACGAATTCCGCGGCGATGACCGTCGGACCGCCGAATTCCTCGATGGCGGCGGTACCGGCTCGCTCGAGCGAAAGCCCCTGCGCGCTATAATGTTCCACGGCATCGTTCAGTCCGTCGCCGATCTCGGCCAGGATGGCCTGGCGCTCCCACCAGGTGCCCGTCAAACGGGTACCCAGGTCGTCGAGATAATCGTCGATCACAGTGCGGGCCAAGGCTCTTCCCCCATGACAGCGTTCCCCTCCATCAGAGCGCCGACCGCGGCGACGAAGTCCCGCCAGGACGCCCGCTCCTGTCCGAGCTGCCGATGCCCGGCAAGGCTGAGGGTATAGGTGCGCCGCTGCCGGCCGCCCTCCCTGGACCACGCGCCGTCGATCAGCCCCGCTTGTTCGAGCCGGTGCAGGGCCGGATAGATGGTGCCCTTGGGCAGATCGAAACGGCCTCCGGTGCGAGTGCGCAGGGCATCGATGACGCCGTAGCCGTGGCGCGGGCCGTCGGCCAGCACGGCCAGGATCATGCCGTCCAGGTGCCCCTTCAGCACTTCTGCACTCATGGGTAGCAAGCCTACCCTTCAGGACGAAAGTGCCCTAGCCTATGGGTAGCGTCCCTACCCATAGGAGGTCCCGGTGCGCTACAGGATTACGAGCGCGGTTCTCGCGCTCACCACGGCCGCCGTGGTGAGCGGCTGCGCCGACGGATCGGGGGGACTACCCGATGCCGGACTGATGATGCGCGATGCCGCAATCTCCGCCGGCGCAATAGCTTCCGCGCATCTGGTGCTCCAGGCCGAGGGATCGGTGCCCGGTTTCCCACTGCGCGGGCTGGAGGCCGATGTCGCCGCGACCGACGGCGGTAGCGCGACCGGCACGGCCACCCTGCCCACCGGATCGGTGACGCGATTCGTCGCCTCCCAGGGCAAGGTTTTCAGTAAGTCCGACAACGGAACCCTCGTCCCGCTGCCGTCCGGGTTCCCCAGCCCGAGCGGCATGATCGGCCGCGACGGCGGGCTCGCGCGACTGCTGCGCTCCCTGCGGAATCCGGAAACCGTTGGGCGCGAACAGTTCACCGGCATCGACGCATTCAAGATCCAGGCCGTGGTACCGGCCGAATCGCTCGCGGCGATACTGCCGGGCGCCACGAAGGACGCGACCCTGACCCTCTGGATCCGCGTCCGGGGCGCCCACCTCCCCCTGCAGACCACTCTCGGATTTCCGGAGCACCCCGGCGCTCATCTGAATGTCGCGGTGTCCAGATCACAGGCGGTTTCCCTACCGGGCAAGCAATCATGAAGGATCCCGAAATGACCGACAGCGCAATCGATGTGCTGAATCTCAGTGTCAGCAGAGGTAAGCAGGAGGTGCTGCGCGATATCAGCTTCGCGCTGCCGCCGGGCAGCGTGACCGGACTGCTCGGCCCCAGCGGATCGGGCAAGACCACACTGCTGCGCGCCATCGTCGGCGTACAGCGCATCCGGTCCGGCACCGTCACCGTCCTGGGCCACCCCGCGGGGACGGCCGAATTGCGCAGGCAGGTCGGCTATGTGACACAGCAGCCTTCGGTCTACGGCGATCTGACGATCCGCCAGAACGCCCGCTATTTCGCCAAGATCCAGGGCACCGGCGCGGCCGCCGCCGAGGCCGCGATCGGCGATGTGGGCCTCACCGATATCGCCGATCGGATGGTCGACGCGCTCTCGGGCGGTCAGCGCGCCCGCGTCTCGCTGGCCTGCGCACTGCTCGCGCACCCGGCCGTACTGGTCCTGGACGAACCGACCGTCGGCCTCGATCCGGTACTGCGCCGCGATATCTGGGCACAGTTCCACACCCTCGCCGATGCGGGCACCACCCTGCTGGTCTCGAGTCATGTCATGGACGAAGCCGACCGCTGCGAGCGACTGCTGCTGCTGCGGGACGGCAGACTGCTCGCCGATGAGGCGCCGGACGACCTGCGCGCCGCCACCGGTGCACCGAATCTCGAAGAGGCATTCCTGCGCCTGATCCTGCAGCAGGCCGGCGACCCCGACGACCGAAAGGTGCTCGCCTGATGTCTGTTTCGCTCACCCTCGCCACCACCGCGCGCGTGCTCACTCAGGTCCGGCACGATCGGCGCACCATCGCACTGGTCATCACCGTTCCCAGTCTGCTGCTGGCCCTGCTGCGGTTCATCTTCGTCGACCGCCTCGACATCTTCGATCAGATCGGGTTGATGCTGCTGGGCATCTTCCCCTTCACCTCGATGTTCCTCATCACCAGTGTCGCCATGCTGCGGGAGCGGGTCAGCGGCACCCTCGAACGCCTGCTGAGCACTCCCCTGCACAAACTCGATCTGCTCTTCGGATACGCCATCGCCTTCGCCGCGCTGGCGGCCGTGCAGGCCTGCGTCGCCTGCGCAGTCGCCTACGGCCTGCTCGGCCTGCGCACCCAGGGAAATATCGCGACGGTCCTGCTCATCGCTGTCAGCACGGCCATTCTCGGCTGCTGCACCGGACTGTTGACCAGCGCCTTCGCCCGCACCGAATTCCAAGCCCTGCAATTCATGCCCGCCATCGTGTTCCCGCAGATCCTGCTGTGCGGACTCATCTGGCCCCGGGAGGAAATGTCCACCGCCCTGCAGTGGGCCGGCGATGTCATGCCGCTGCGCTACGCCGCCGAGGCCATGAGCGAGGTCGGCACCTTCCCGCTCCCCACCACCAGGCTCTGGCTGGACCTGCTGGCCATCGCCCTGTTCGCCGTGGCCACCCTGCTCGGCGGCGCGGCCACGCTGCGCCGTCAGACCCGCTGACCGAGGCGTCCGAAACTGCCTGTGCCACATCATCATCAGAATGCGATTTCATTTGCAAGATCACCGTTAATCTGGGTTTACATCCCTGTTGTGCTGCCGTTTTCCGTATGCCAAGATCAACCGCGTCGGCTCGGGGGGAATTAATCAGAGGCGGTCGGCAATCCGCACCAGCGCAACCACTCTCGACCACCTCTTTGTCCGTGGAGGGCTACTTCCCTTTGACTTCAAGCACATTCGATCGAATGGTTTGTGGTGCACCACGAAAGTATCTGTGGCACACAGTAACTGGTATTCGAGAACAGGGCGCTGCCAATACCATCAGGAGCCGCATTGGGAGCGATACTTCTCAGCCGAGATCTGCCCGGAACACCCGAGGCACTGTTCAACACCATTATTTCGCCGACCACGTGGGAACACTGGTTCGGCATTCACCGTGAGTTCGTGGGCAAACCGCCGGAGCGCCTGATCGAAGGCTCGACCCTGGTCTCCGAGGTGCTGATTCACGGCATGGCCGAGGAGGTCGAATGGACCGCGCGGCGGCTCGACGAGCCCCATCGCGTGGTCCTGCGCGGCATCGGGCAGACCGGTGTGCAATGCGATTTCACCTACTGGCTGCAGGCGACGGCCACCGGCACGACCGTCACCGCGGGCATCACCTTCACCGGATTGCTGATCACCGACTCGGTGACGAAGGTGCTGGAGAAGCACGGCTACGAACAGCTCGATCGCACCCTCGGTCAACTCGCCGAACTCGCCTGCGCACTGCATGAATGAGGCGCCGCCAGGACGGCGTCACCACCCTGCTGTTTCGCCAGATACATGGCCCGGTCGGCAGATCGGAGGATCTCCCGCAGCGAGTCCTGAGTACGGCCCCGATCACCGGTCGCCGCCATATCGACGATGGCGAGCCCGAGGCTGGCGGTGACCGATATCGAACCGATGGGCGCGGCAACGGCGCCGCGTAATCGCTCGGCCGCGGCCACGGCCGCCGTATCGGGCAGCCGCACGATGACCGCGAACTCCTCACCGCCGAAGCGGGAGACGATGCTGCCGGCGGGTGCGGCCCGGCGCAATCGATCGGCAATGCACACCAGCACCTCGTCACCGGCGGTATGCCCGAGGCTGTCATTGACGGATTTGAACCGGTCGAGGTCGATCATCATCACGCATACCGGCAGCGGCGACGGACGCGCGAGCAGGGCCGCGGAATGGTAGTCGAGCCCGCGCCGGCTCAGCAGCATTGTCAGTGGGTCCGAAAGCATTTCGCTGCGCAGCACCCAGTAGCAGAACTGCAGTCCGGGCGGCACGACGACGGCCGCGGCCATACCCAGCATCATGATCGCCGCCGAGGTGACATCACCGCTGCCGATCAGCGGAGCCGAGAGCAGCGCGGCCGCGCTTAGTGACCATATCGTATGCGCGGCAAGGGCTTTCGGAGCGTGAAAGGCGCTGACGTAGATGCCGATGATCAACAGCAGCATCATTCCCACGGACCGGACCACATAGCCGGGACTCAGTGCGCACACCACGGTGACGGACACATCGGCGATGGCCACCAGCACCAGCGATTCCCTCTCGGCCGGCCAGGGCAGCACACACCAGCGCACACCCCAGGCCACTCCCGCCGCGACGAGCAGCCACAGCACCGCCCGACCCAGCGGCGCCTCCGGCGCCTGCGGCGACAGCAGCATCAGCACACAGATCATCGGCGCCACCAACCCGCACATACCGATGGCAACCTTGAGCACCCCGAGTGCCGACCGGGACGCGATCGCGTCGACCACCCATCCGTAGTCGACGTCCTCACGCCACCAATCGCGGAGTAATCGCAGACCAACACGCATGTACTGCCCCCTCGGCGCCGGACGAACCCTCCTGCACTGACGACCTGCACACCACCGGACACCCCGCTCCGGCTGCGTATCGCAGTCTATTCAGCCATAATGCAGCAACCGCACGGACTGTAATCCATGTCACTCTCCCGCCGAGGTCACTCCCCCGCCGGGCGGCGCAGCCGGGCCGCCAGCCACAGCACCACGCCGTAGCCGAAAGCCGCATCGGCATTGGACACCAATGCCGAGGACGGGAAGATGACGGCGTGCCGCAGTCCCGCATCGGCCAGGGCGCGCACGCGGGTGAGCACCTCCGCGGGCGTGCCGATCACCAGCCACTCGTACAGGACCTCGTCCGGAACCTCCTCGATCGCCGCCTGCACCTCGGCTCTGGTCAATTGGTGCGGCATCAGATCGATGAGGCCCCGGAAGTCTTCTCCGAAGGGATGTTTCGCGCCGCAGCGCGTCCACACCGCGGCCGGAGCCATCAAGCCCAGATAGCGCACCGACGGATTGCGCAGCAGCCGCCGGATTCCCGCCCGCGTGCGCGCGGTGACGATCGAGAGCATCTGCGCGGGCACGATCGCCTCGGGATCGCGGCCGGCCGCACGGGCGGCAGTGCGCACCAGCCCCAGTCGCCGCTGGTACTCGTCCGGTGACATCGACTCCCACGGATACCACCCGTCGGCATAGCGCCCTGTCAACTCCAGCATGCGCGGCCCGTGCGCGCCGATCCACACCTGCGGCATCCGCCCGGGCGGCGCCGTCAAATCCATTGGCGCCCTGTCGATTGCGTAGTACTTGCCGGAGAATTCCAGCGGCTCCGTCGCGGTGAGGGCCGCGCGCAGCACCTGCAGCGCCTCCTCCAGGCGATCCACGGGACGATTCCAGGTGAACCCGTACGGATCGAGGTTCTCCCGCTCACCGGATCCGATCCCCAGGATGGGCGGCGCCTTCGTCATATGCGCGAGGGTGAGAAACGTCTGCGCCAGCAGGACCGGATGCCGGCGGTGCGGATCCGTGACACCGACGCCCAGCTGAACCCGGCCCGCCCCGGCGGCCAGATGCGCGAGCAACGGCGCGTAGTCGAACTGTTCGTCCGGACTCGCGACCGCCTTCGCCTGCGGCGTGAAGTCGCTGTCCCACACCGAACGTGGGAACACGCCGATCAAATGATCCGGCGCCAGCACCGAATCCAGCCGTCCGAGCCGCGCCATCCGCACCATGAGGCGCGCGGCGGCCAAGGGCGGATTCACACCGGCGAGGGTGCCTACCGCGAATGATTTCTGCTGCGAGTCCGACACGATGGTCTCCTCTCGGCGGGCACACCGGAATCGGGCCCTCGCCGATTATCGCGTCGATCCCCCTGCCACGTCCGGTGATTGCGCGCATCGGCCCCGCGCCCGTACCCCGCGAAAAGCCATCTGTCCAGCGGTGATCTGGCCCCGGATCGCGACACTCGCTATGGTTCGGCGATGCAGAGCGCAGAGTTGATCGAACGCGGCAGCACGATCATGGATCGGGTGACATCGCAGCAGTCCGCACAGCCGTGGC
This sequence comes from Nocardia sp. NBC_01327, assembly GCF_035958815.1. Lineage (NCBI taxonomy): Bacteria > Bacillati > Actinomycetota > Actinomycetes > Mycobacteriales > Nocardiaceae > Nocardia > Nocardia sp. NBC_01327. The sequence goes on from NZ_CP108383.1 coordinate 6,167,075, forward strand.
AATTGGTGGTCGGCACGGGAGTTGTTGCGCTGCTACTGGTGGCCTTCCGCCCGGCCTGGCGGATTCTGCGCAATGTGGTGACCATCGCGCACGAGGGCGGGCATGCGGTCACCGCACTGCTGACGGGCCGCCGCCTCAACAGCATCCGATTGCATTCGGACACTTCCGGACTCACCGTATCGAGCGGAAAGCCGTACGGGCTCGGCATGATTCTCACCAGCGCCGCCGGCTATCCCGCGCCCGCGCTGCTGGGCCTGGGCTACGCGGCACTGCTGGGCGCGCATCGCATCACGCTCATGCTGTGGCTGACCATCGCGCTGCTGGCGGTTCTGCTGCTGAAGGTGCGCAATGGATACGGCCTCCTGACGGTCCTCCTGACCGGCGGGCTGATCTTCCTGGTCTCCTGGTTCGGCACCGACACCGTTCAGGCGGCAGTGGCCTATCTGGCGGCCTGGTTCCTCCTGCTGGCCGCAGTGCGACCGGTGATCGAGTTGCAGCGTAATCGCCGCAACGAACCCAATTCCGATGCCGATCAGCTGGCGCGCCTCACTCGCGTACCGGGACTAGTGTGGGTAGTGGCGTTCGGAGCGGTAGCCCTGTGCTCGCTGGTGCTGGGCGCCCGGCTGTTGCTGAACGACGTGACCGGAGTGTGCGTGCCGCCGCTCACTCACAACACGTGTTCCGCGTCCGCCGAGCGGTGACGAACGTCGCGGAACATCACGAGATCGACGCCGCTACAAGATTTCTGGAGAATGCGAGCTAACATTCGCGGTGCACCGTCCGGGTGATCGGGAACACGGCGAAACCCCTTCCTCGATCGTCCGGCCGGGTTCGATCGTCAGTGCAGGAGGGTGTGGGATGGAAAGACCGGCATGGGCCCCGGAGGGCGTGGACATGGCGCAGGCGAGCCCGGCTCGCATGTACGACGCGCTGCTGGGTGGCTCACACAATTTCGATATCGATCGGCGCGCCGCCGAAATGGGCAAGGCGCTCGTACCGGATCTGCCGCGGCTGGCCCTGAGCAATCGCGCATTCCTGCGCCGCTCGGTGCGCTTCCTGGTGGATTCGGGGATCCGGCAGTTCCTGGATATCGGTTCCGGCATTCCGACCGCGGGCAATGTGCACGAGATCGCGCAGGAGATCGATCCGGACTGCCGGGTGCTGTACGCCGATATCGATCCGGTGGCCGTCGCGCACGCGCGGGCCATTCTGCAGGGCAATGACCACGCCGCCGCCATCGAGGCCGATCTGCGCAAGCCGGTCGATCTGCTCGCCGCGGCCCGCGAGAGCGGCATGATCGATTTCGAGCAGCCGGTCGGCGTCCTGCTGTTCGCCGTCCTGCACCTGCTCGGCGATGACGACCGTCCGGCCGATACCGTCGCCACGGTGCGCGCCGCGGTGCCCGCGGGCAGTTACGTCGCCCTCTCGCATCTGTCCTCGGCCTCGCGGCCCGAGGATGCGGCCAAACTCGGCGCGAACGCGGCCGGGAAGAGCAATGTCGGCATCCACTTCCGCTCACGCGAGGCGATCACCGAATTCTTCGAGGGCTGGGAGCTGGTGGAGCCCGGTGTGGTCGAGTTGCCGGTGTGGCGGCCCGAATCCGAACGCGATCAGCACGAAGCACCCGGCCGCTCACTCGGTTTGGCCGGTGTGGGGCGCAAAGGCTGAGCAGGAGTAGGACTTTCGGGGCAGGGGGTTAGCGGTGGGTGCGGCACACGAACTGGCGGTGCGATGGGCGGCGATGCTCGACGGCGCCGTCGCGCCCACACTCAACCGCACCCAGGTCGAGGAACTGCTGGATCCCTATGCCGCCGGACTGATCGAGGCGGTGCGCGGCACCGGCGTGACCACGGTCGCTGCCGAGGCGGCCGAGGCGCTGGTCGCGGCGAATTACCGGGACCCGCTCGCCGTCCACCGCTCGGTGCTGGTGCTCTGCAAGGACCTCGTCGACGCCGTCTGCCCCGATTCCGAGAGCCGGGAGTTCCTCCCGGTCCGTGACCGCGCCATCGAGGTGGCCGCCGAATTCGCCGCCGCGTTCACCGCGGGCCTGCGCAATGCCGCACTGGCCGAGCAGGAGAGCACCATGGCCGCCGTCCTGACCGCGGCCCGGGAGGCCGAGGCGCGGCGGCAACTGTCGGAGGCGCGGTTCCAGGCCATCTTCGCGGGCGCGTCGGTGGGCATCGGCACCATCGATATCACCACCGGCCAGGTCGTCGATGTGAACAATGCGATGGCCGAAGTGCTCGGCGTCCCAGCCGAATCCATGCCGGGACGCTCGGTGGCCGACATTCTCGGGCCGATGAATATCGGCGATGCCTTCGCCCGCTTCCAGCAGCTGTTCTCCGGTGAGGTGGACAGCTTCCGCGTCGAATCGGTGCACACCCGGCCGAACGGCACCATCACCATCATCGACCTGTCCATGTCCGTGGTGCGCGACAGCGACGGCAATCCGCGCTTCCTCATCGGGGTCACCGTCGATGTCACCGAGCGCAAACAGCTCGCCGATCAGCTCTGGTACGACGCGCACCACGATTCGCTCACCGGACTGCCCAACCGGCTGCTGTTCTTCGACCGGCTCACCGCGGCGGACGGTCAGGTCGGCGTCTGCTATCTGGATCTGGACGGGTTCAAGGAGATCAACGACCGCCGCGGCCACACCGCCGGGGACCGGGTGCTCTGCGATGTGGCGCAGCGGCTGCGCGCCGTCCTGCCGGAGAACGCCGTCGCCGCGCGGCTGGGCGGTGACGAATTCATCGTCCTGGTCGAACACTGCTCGGGCCGAGAGGAATTGACGGCCGTGGCCGACGCCATCCTCGGGGCGCTGCGACAGCCGTTCGATGTCGCGGGCCTGTCGGTGACGGTCGGCGCGAGCATCGGCACCGCGCTGGTGGATACCCATTCGACCGCCATCGACGAGCTCATGCATGCCGTGGACACCGCCATGTACCGCGATAAGGCCGCTAGATCACGAAGGGCAGCAGCGCTTTTCGCTCCGCCGGATAATCACTGAACTTCTCCCGGTACCACTTGTGCGTGGCGAACGCGCGCGGCACCAGATTGCCGAAGGTGATCAGGAAGATGACCACACCCGGCAGCGCCCAGGTCAGCAGCGCGAAGCCCGCCCAGGCCAGCAGCTCACCGAGATAGGTGGGGCTGGTGACGAATCGGAAGCCCAGGCCGAACGGGATCCTGTATTCCGTTGCGCCCGGATTGTTCTTGTCCCGCAGATTGCGAACGATCCACTCGGAGCTGACCAGCAGCCCGAAACCGCACAGGTACACCACCAGGCCGATGAGGAAGCGCGGATCGGTCAGCCAGCCGGTGCCGTACTGCCCCAGGTAGTCGTGGCTGAACAGCGCGCCGTTGAGGTACCCGTGCATACAGGTCACCAGCATGCCCATGCCGAGCACCGAGACATTGAAACTGCTTGTCTTGCCGGGCACCTGGCGGATGGAGAGCGGGAAGAACCAGCCGCGATTGGCATAGTGCAGGATCCAGATGCCCGCCAGCACCAGTGAGGTGGGCTCGAACCGGTGCGGTCCGGTCAGGTACGCGACCGCGAACACCACGGTGGCCGGAATCTCCATGAGCCACCACCCGAGTTTCGGGTTCAGGTTCAGGCCGAGCTTGGCGGTGGCGAATCGGCCGTAGGGGCTCTGCCCGAACAGCCCGCCCACCAGCACGAACGCGGCGAATGCGAACGCGATCGTGAGCACGGTGTCGTAGACGGTGTTACCGGTATACCAGTTCATTCATGGTCCTTCGTAGTAAAACTAGAACAGGTTCTACCACGCCGGGCATGCGATCCGGTACCCATACGCGGGCATCACACCTAACCGCCCGGTAGGTTGGCGGGAGCCTGGAGGGAGGCGTAGATGGGTGCAGAGGGCTGGGATGTACTGCTGAAGTGGATGCCGTTCTTCCTGGAGGAGGACGAGGAGGCGGCCGATCGATTCGGCCTGGACTGGAATCCGCGTTTCATGCAGGCACGCGACGAAAACACCGGGCGCCATGCGCATTTCGCACAGCAGGGCAGCGAGATCGAGGTGCTGATCACCGTCCCCGACGATCCCGCCGATGCCGAGCGATTACGCACCGCACTGCGGGCGCAGCCGGAGGGCACCTGGGATCCGTGCCCGCTGCCGCTCGAATCCGACAGCGCCACACCGGATCCGCAGTGGCGGGCGGTGCAGCGGGTCCAGGAGCAACCGGAACTGGCGCGCGAATGGGCCGCCGGCTGGCGGCGCGGGGCGCCCCTGGACCAGCGCAGGCAGATCGCGGAATCGGTGGTGGCGGTGCTGGATCGGGGTCTGGCCATGACACCGGATCGGCTGCGCTTCAGCGCCTGGAGTCTGGACGCGCCCGATACCGTCGGCGCCTACGGACTGCCCGCCGAACGGCCCAGTGAGCGCACTGCGGCCACCCTGTGCGGCGACTGGGCCGATTTCGAGATCCGGCTGGCCTGGGCGCTGACCACGCTGCCGTGGGACGGCGTGATCAATCTCAGCACCCCGCATCCCGGACCCGATCCGTGCTTCGTGCAATTCCTGCACGGGCGGCAGCTGTTCAACGAGGCCAGCGGATGGGATGTCGCCGGGCTCGGGGCGGGCGAATTCGACCGGCGCATGCGGGATCTGGGCTGGAGCTTCGCACCGCACAGTGTGCCCGGCGGCGCGGCGCTCATCTGGGAGGGTCCGCAGGCGAGGGCCGGGCACAATCCGCGACTGCTCGGTGCGCCGCGGCGCACGGTGACCACCTTCCGGGAGGTGTTCGCGGTGCAGCACCCGCAGGATCTGGTGTTCCGGGCCTTCCGCAACGGCCGGCGGCGCGATCCCGAATTGCGTTATCTCGATGCGGAACTCGGGGTGCCGCGCGACGTGCGCTGAGCCGCAGCCCCTTTCACCGGCGTCAGAGTCGCTGCAGGTGGATGGGAAGCCCGTCCGCGGGTTTGGGACCGGTACCGGCGACCAGCGGCACCTCGTAGCCGGCGGGCACGCTCCAGCGATACTCGAGCAGCATGCGGTGCAGGACGGCCTTCACCGTCATACCGCCGAAGTACCGGCCGATGCACTTGTGCGCACCGCCGCCGAACGGCGGCCAGGCGTAGCGATGCGATTTGTCTTCCGCGCGTTGCGGATCGAAGCGCTCCGGATCGAAGACGTCGGGATCGTGCCAGTTCTGCTCGGCGCGCATCATGGTGAACGCCCCGGCGATGATCAGGGTCCCGGCGGGGATGAAGTACCCGCAGATCTCGGTATCGCTGATGGCCTGCCGCACGATCTGGCCGACCGGCGCGTACATCCGCAGCGTCTCCCGGAAGGCCATGTCCAAGCCGGTGAGACGGTCCGCATCACCGTAGTCGAGCGTGGATTTGCCCAGCGCACGGGACTCTTCGCGCAGGCGGTCCTGCCACTGCGGGTGCCGGGCCAGCTCGTAGGCCAGCATGGAGATGGCATTGGTGCTGGTGTCGTGCGCGGCCATCATGGTGAAGATCATGTGGTCGACAATGTCCGCGTCGCTGAAGGATTCGCCGTCCTCGGTGGTGGCGCGGCAGAGCACGCTGAACAGATCGTCCCCGTCGCCGGCGCGCTTGGCGGGCACTTCCCGGCGGAAGTACTCCTCCAGCGTCTGCCGCCCGCGCAGTCCCCGATTCCACACTCCCCCGGGCATATTGGTGCGAATGGCGGCCTGTCCGCCGCGCACGGCATCCTCGAAGGCGTGCGCCAGCCGGGTGCCCTCCGGACCCAGTTCGGCGCCCGCGAACACCACCGTGGCCTGCTCCAGGAGCAGCTGTTTGACGTGGTCGTAGAGCGGAAAATCGCGGCCGGGCCGCCAGCCGTCGACGGCGCGGACGATGCGGGGCGTGGTGAGGTCGAGATAGCCGATCAGGCGCGGGCGGGTGAAGGCCTGCTGCAGAATACGACGGTGGTAGCTGTGCTCGTCGAAGTCGCGCAACAGGATTCCGCCCCGGAAGAACGGGCCGATGAGGAATTCGTAGCCCTGCTGCGCCGAGAACACATGTTTGCGATCGAGCACCAGTTCCTCGACGGCCTCCGGACTGCTCACCCCGACGATGCGGCGGCCGAAACCGCCCGTCCACTGCACCGGGCCGTAGCGGCGCATCCGCCGGCGCGAGAACGTGAGCGGATCGGCCAGCATGCTCACGATGTGGCCGATGCCCGGCGCACCGTAATCACCCATGACAGGTTTGAGCCCGCTGCCGGGCGGCGGGGTGGCCAGTGCCCGGGGCGCGGACGGGTAGCGCTCCAGCACCCCGGCGGCGCGACCTTGAATTCGATGGTTCAGCACGGCTTTACGAGGCACCATGCATTCACGTTAGCGGAAACATATGTTTCCGTAAACGCTCGTTTCCCAATATCTGTGCGAAGCTGTGAAGGTGACGCGCGCCTTCAGCGGGACCTATCGCGGAACCTCCACCGATGAACGACGCGAACAGCGACGGCGGCGGCTCCTCGAAGCCGCACTCGACATTGTGGGGACCCAGGGCCTGGCCGCACTGACCGTGCGCGGGGTGTGTGAACAGGCCCGGGTCGGGCCGCGCTTCTTCTACGAATCGTTCCCGGATCTCGATGCGCTCGCCGGCGCCCTCCTCGACGAGGTGCAGCAGGCGGCGCTGGAGCAGGCCCAGCTCACCATGGCCGAGACGCCCGGCGAACCCGAGGACAAGATTCGGGCCGGGGTGGCCGCGCTGATCATCGCCATGACCGATGATCCGCGGCGCGCGAATATCGCCTTCGCACAGGCCTACGGCAGCGAGGCCCTCATGCGGCGGCGATTCGCGGGCATGCGGAAGGTCGCCGAGACGATCATCGAGCAGACCCGCATGCTGCTGGACATCCCCGAGGGGCAGGACACCGCGCTCACCGCGCTGGCGCAGCTCATCACCGGCGGCGCCGCGGAGTTGATTCTGGTGTGGCTCGACGGCGGGCTGCAGGTGGAGCGGCCGGTGCTCATCGAGATCGTGGCCGACTATGTGGTGGCTATGGTGGATCGGCTGCCGGGGACAGCCGCGAAGTTGCGCTGAGAATCTTGTCCACCACGATTTTCGCGGTTTCCGCACAGGCGGTGGTGCCGCCGTGCGCGTACTCCTTCACGGCGTCACCGACATTCCAGAGGTTCGGGATCGGGGTGTCGTGTGGCAGGTCGTAGCCGGAGACGGTCCGCTGCGGGGGCCAATCGTCACGGGTGACGGCGATGGACAGGATGCGCGCCCGATCGAAGCCGTCGATCTCGCGGCCGAGATCCTGTAGCACCAGCGCGGTTTCGGAGTCGGTGTCGAAATCGCCGACCGAGGGTTTCGGCACGCCGGTGCCCACGTAGAGATGCCAGCCGTCGGGCGCCATTTCCGGGCAGGTGGCGGTGAAATCCGCTACGTAGCACAGCCGTCGGGTGTTCACGAAGCTCAGTAGCCCCGGTGCGTCGATGAGACGCTCCCGGCTGGCGAAGTTCACCGAGATCATGGCACTGGGCAGGTCGCCCTGCAGCACCGTGCCGATATAGCCGGGCGAGAAGTGTTCCGGCCCGACCAGATCCAGGGTGGCCGAGGGGCCGATATCACTGACCGCGAAATCACAAGTGAGATCTACTGTTTCGCCGCCGCGCAGCAGACGCGCACCGGTGATGCGGCCGTTTTCGACGTGCAGCCGGGAGACCTCGGTATCGAGCCGGACCTCTCCCCCATTGCGTTCCACCACGTCGGCGAGTGCGCGCCACAGGCCGATGGTGCCGTCGGGACAGAAGCCGAAGTTTCCGAAGGTCAGTTCGGCGAAGTGGGTGAGGAATACCCGCGCGGGCAGTTCATCGGAGCTGACGGCGAAGCCCGCACCGCACATGGCTCGGAAGACGCCCTGCACCGCAACGTTTTTCGTATGCCGCCGCACCCAGTCGGCGGTGGAGAGCTCGCGATCGGGCATGCCGTACGGGCCACCGTCCTCGCGCTCCATGATGCCGTTCAGCAGGGGCGCGCCCTGCCGGATGAGCTGGGACAGCAGCAGACCCCAGCCGCCGCTGGTGACATCCACCGTGCGGCCGCCTATTCGATACAGGATCGACGGATTGGCCGGTCGCACTTCGAATTTCGCGCCCACATCGGTGAACGTCTGTTCGGTGCTGCCGCCGAGTTCGACGACGATGGCACCGGTATTGATCTTGAATCCGTCGATTACCTCGGTGGAGGCGCGGCCACCGACCCGGTCCAGACGTTCGACCACCAGTGTGCGGTAGCCGTGGTGCGATAACCGGGCGGCGGCACAGAGGCCACCTGCCCCGGCTCCGACAACCAGTGCGTCCCAATGGTTCTCGCTCATGGCGAGGCTCCCTGGAGAAAGGCTCAGCCGGCGGGGTTCAGCCCTGGTTGAGCGTCGGCCATATCGGTGATGCGACTCCAATTCTCCCGTACCTCGGCAATACTCGGGACGTCCGGGAACAACACCGGCTTATTGGCGAACAGCTGTACACGTTGTACAGAACCGTCGCCGACAATCACTACGACACCGGTGTCCTCGCACTCACGGCTCAGCAGATGTCCGACCACCGGAGCCGTATGCGCGGGTGGAAGTCGTTGCAGCAGATCGGCGGGCGCGATCTCGGCCGTCAGGCGCGTGGCGACGATCGGGGCCACGGCATTGACGGTGATGTCGTACTTGCCGCCCTCGATGGCGAGGGTATTGAGCAGGCCGATGAGCCCCAGTGTGGCTGCGCCGTAATTGGCTTGGCCGAAATTGCCGAAGAGACCGGAGGTCGAGGTCGCCATGACGATGCGGCCGTGGCCCTGTTCGCGGAAGTACCCCCACGCCGCGTGCGTGACGTTGTACGCGCCGAACAGGTGCACCCGCAGCACGGCCTCCCAGTCCTCGCCGGTCAAATTGGCGAAGCTGGTGTCCCGCAGGATGCCCGCGTTATTGACGATGCCGTGTATCGCGCCGAATTCGTCCAGCGCGGTGCGGATGAGGGCGGCCGCGCCCGCTTCGGTGGCGACGCTGTCGTAGTTGGCGACCGCTGCCGCACCGGTCGCGCGGATCTCGGCGACCACGGCATCCGCCACGGCACTGCCGGATCCGGTACCGTCGCTATCGGCCCCGAAATCATTGACGACGACCCGTGCGCCCTCCCGGGCCAGTAGCCGTGCATAGTCGCGACCCAGACCACCGCCGGCTCCGGTGACAATGACGACTCGATCGGTAACACCGGGCATGATGCTCCTAGGTGACGCTGGGCGAACAACTCCGCAATTCGTTCGCCACGTGTACGGTCGCCGCTGCCCGCCACCGATCATTCTACGCGGCCTAAAGCTCCTGTTGACAGTACAAATGACGGAAACGCCTGTGCACACCCGCAATTCGGCGTGTGCAGGAGTGCGGAGCAGGGCCACGCTCGTACAGGTACCGGCCGGTCGATACGTTGGGGGTGTGACGCCCCACCTCCATCAGCTGTTCCCGGACCTGGCCGGCGCCGTCCCGCATATCGCGCTGGGGGCGAGTCCGACACCCGTGCGGCGGCTGTCCGCACTCGATACCACCGGCGCGGAGCTATGGGTCAAGGACGACAGCGTCTTCGGGTCGGGCGGTTGGGGCGGCAACAAGGTGCGCAAACTGGAGTGGTTGCTGCCCGATGCCCTGCGGCTCGGGCGCCGCACCATCGTGACCGTGGGCGGGCTGGGCACCAACTGGGGGTTGGCCACCGCACTGTACGGGCGCGAGCACGGGCTGAAAACCGTTCTGGCACTGGTCGATCAACCGGTCGACGATCATGTGCGCAGCCAGTTGGAACGCCTGCGCGCCTCCGGGGCGGAACTGCATTTCACACACACCAAGGCCCGCACGATTCTCGCGGCGCCAGTCATTCTGGCCCGCAACTTCTCCGGGCGGCGGCCGCCGTATCTGCTTCCCGCGGGCGGATCCTCACCGGTCGGGGCGCTCGGCTATGTCGAGGCCGCACTGGAGCTGGCCGCGCAGATCCGGGCAGGTGAGCTGCCCGAGCCCTCACATATCGTGACCGCCGTGGGCTCCGGCGGCACGGTGGCCGGGCTGTCGCTGGGCATGCGGCTGGCGGGTCTGCCGACACGGGTGGTCGGTGTCGTGGTGAACGACACCCTGCGCCTGGACGAGCCGTCGCTGACCCGCCTGGCCGATCGCACCGCGCGCCTGCTGCGCGACCGGGGCGGCAAGCTGCCCGAGAACGTCTCCCCCACCGGCAATCTCGATATCGTGACCGACTGGATCGGCCCCGGCTACGGCCACCCGACCCCGGAAGCCACTACCGCCCAGACTCTTTCGGCGGAATTGGAGCATCTGAATCTGGAGCCGGTCTACACCGCCAAGGCCATGGCGGCCGTACTGGATATGAGCGCGCACGGCCGGTTCGGGCGCGGCCCGATCGTGTTCCTCAATACCAACGGTCCACGCTGACACGGTCCCGAAGTCGGGCGCCGACCTGGGGCCACTGCCTCCGAAACGGTGCGTGCGGGCGCACACCCCAGCCCGCCTCGTACGCTGTCCTCATGTCGGATTCCTCCATGGATCGGCTGCTGGAACTGCTCGCCGGCCGCCGCGTAGCGGTGCTGACGGGCGCGGGCCTCTCCACCGACAGCGGTATCCCGGATTACCGCGGCCCGAACACACCGCCGCGCACTCCCATGACCTATCAGCAGTTCGTCGGCGATCCGGTGTTCCGGCAGCGCTATTGGGCCCGCAATCACGTCGGCTGGCGGTATATGGATGCGGCACGGCCGAACGCCGGGCACCGGGCGCTGGCCAGGCTCGAACGCGGCGGCGTGGTCAGCGGGCTGATCACCCAGAACGTGGACCTGCTGCACACCAAGGCCGGACAGCGCGCGGTCATCGATCTGCACGGGGTCTACGCCCGCGTGCGATGCCTGACGTGCGCCGGACTCACCTCTCGCATGACCCTGGCCGAACGCCTCGAGGCAGCGAATCCAGGATTCGCGGAGGCGTCCACCCTCAGCGGCCTGGAGGTCGCGCCCGATGCCGATGCGGTGGTCACCGAAACCGAGAGCTTCCGCATGGTGGACTGCGACCGCTGCGGCGGCATGCTGAAGCCGGACATCGTCTACTTCGGAGAGACCGTCCCGAAGGATCGGGTGGACAAGGCGTTCGAGATGGTCGAATCGGCCGAAGCGCTCCTGGTGGCCGGGTCGTCGCTGACCGTCATGTCGGGCCTGCGATTCGCCCGGCGGGCCGCGAAATCCGGGCGCGATGTCGTGATCGTGAACCGGGGCGCGACTCGGGGCGATGAACTGGCGACCCTCACCGTCGACGCCAGTTGCTCGACGGTGCTCACCGGGTTGGCCGATGCGCTTGCGCCGCTGGCCGCCAGTGGTGGGCAACCGGCCCGAGGGTGATCAGAGCCGGCCGAGCCGGGCTCCCGGCCTCGAGCTCCGAGCGGATCACCTGCGGACCCCTCATGGAAGAGTCGCCGATCGAAATCATCCGTGGTCCAAGGGAACTCGCGCAATGCTAATCGCGTAGTTCAAGCCTCCGGACCATCGTGACCAGACCTGCTCGCATGGCATCCGGTTTGTCGGCGTCGGCTCCCAGCAGCATTCGGACCACCTGGGGTACGGAGAACCACCAGGCCGCGAGAGCTGCCACCGCGTAGAGCAGATAGCCCGCCGGTACGTCATCGGGAAGTGCGCCCGCACGTTGGGCGGCCGCGAGGGAGGCGACCTTCTCGGCGTAGTGGGAGGCGCGAGCGGATTCGGCGGGTAGCTCACCGCCCTGCGTCTGCAGTCCTTCCCAGTGCAGCAGCCGCAGGAATTGCGGGTGGGTGCGGTGGTAGTCGAAGACGTGCCCCGCGTACTCGGCGAGGTCCCCCGCCTTGTCCGCGGAGAGTGGGCTGGCGGCGGCGAGCTGTTCCAACTGGTCGGTCAGCACGGCCTCGAACAGTCCCTGTTTATCGCCGAAGTACTGGTAGATGCGCTCTTTATTGATTCCCGCGCGGGCCGCGATGGCCGCAACCCGAGCCCCGTCCGGCCCGCGCTCGGCGAACTCCTGCACCGCGGCCTCCAGCAGCCGCCGCTTGGTTCCCTCGGTATCCCACGCCATGGAGTCCATCCAACCATCTCCAACCGCACGGTTGCGGATCATCCACCCGCTGTGCCAAACTCCAACCGCACGGTTGCAATTACTGCGGGAGGTGGCGTCATGCCGGAACTGCGTTCACGCACGGTCACACACGGCCGGAATATGGCAGGGGCCCGCGCGCTCATGCGGGCCAGCGGAGTGCCGTCGGCGGATATCGGCCGCAAGCCGGTGATCGCGATCGCCAACAGCTTCACCGAATTCGTACCCGGGCACACCCACCTGCAGCCGGTCGGGCGAATCGTCTCCGAGGCCGTACGCGCGGCCGGCGGAATTCCCCGCGAGTTCAACACCATTGCCGTCGACGACGGAATCGCCATGGGACACGGCGGCATGCTGTACTCGCTGCCCTCCCGAGACCTGATCGCGGACTCCATCGAGTACATGGTGAACGCGCACTGCGCGGACGCTCTGGTGTGTATCTCGAACTGCGACAAGATCACTCCAGGCATGCTCATGGCCGCCATGCGGCTCAATATCCCGACCGTATTCGTCTCCGGAGGTCCGATGGAGGGCGGGAAAGCGGTGCTCGTGGACGGCACCGTGCGCAGCCGTCTGGATCTCATCGTGACCATGTCCGAGGCCGTGTCGCCGCTGGTGTCGGACGAAGATATGGAGCTCATCGAGGAGAACGCCTGTCCCACATGCGGTTCCTGCGCCGGAATGTTCACCGCGAACTCGATGAACTGCCTCACCGAAGCGCTTGGGCTGGCATTGCCAGGAAACGGCACCACCTTGGCCACCCACACCGCGCGGCGCGATCTGTACGAAGCGGCCGGGCGCACAGTGATGGACCTGACCCGGCGCTACTACGACGAGGAGGATGCGCGGGTACTGCCACGTAACCTGGCCTCCCGCAACGCCTTCGACAATGCGATGGCACTGGATCTGGCAATGGGCGGCTCCACGAATACAGTGCTGCACCTGCTGGCCGCCGCCCAGGAGGCCGGGCTGGACTACACCCTCCTCGACATGGAGAAGATGTCACTGCGGGTTCCGTGCCTGTGCAAGGTCGCACCGAACGGCGACTACCTCATCGAGGATGTGCACCGAGCAGGCGGAATCCCCGCCCTCCTCGGTGAACTGGACCGGGCCGGGCTACTGCACCGCGATGTGACTGCGGTGCACGCGGATTCACTCGGCGAATGGCTGGCCGAATGGGATATCCGCAGCGGTACCGCATCACCCCCGGCGATCGAACTGTTCCACGCCGCCCCCGGCGGAAAGCGTTCCGCCACAGCGTTCTCGCAATCCGAACGATGGCACTCACTAGACACCGATGCCGCCGAAGGCTGCATCCGCGACCACGCCCACGCACATTCAACCGACGGCGGCCTCGCCGTCCTCCGCGGCAACCTCTCCCCCGACGGCGCAGTCGTGAAGTCCGCCGGCGTGGCTGCCCACATGCACACCTTCACCGGACCGGCCGTGGTAGTCGAATCACAAGAGGACGCAGTCGACGCCATCCTCTCCAAACGCCTGCAGCCCGGCGACGTGCTGGTGATTCGATACGAAGGACCACGCGGCGGCCCCGGAATGCAGGAAATGCTCTATCCCACTTCCTATCTCAAGGGCCGCGACCTCGCTGGCCAATGCGCACTGGTGACCGACGGTCGATTCTCCGGCGGCTCGTCCGGCCTGTCGATCGGCCACGTGTCACCCGAGGCCGCAGCAGGTGGGCCTTTATCCTTGGTCCACGACGGCGATCAGGTGACCATCGACATCCCCTCGCGGAGCATCACATTGCACGTCGATGAGGCCGCGCTGACCGAGCGGCGACAGGCATTGGAAGCCGCAGGCGGATATCGCCCCAAGTCCCGGCACCGAGAAGTGTCAGTCGCTCTCCGCACTTACGCATTGCTGGCCACATCTGCTGATCGTGGTGCGGTCCGAGACGTGGAAAAGCTTGCGGTCTAGAACAAAAGACAAATACGCCTGGACGAGAAGAGAGGAAACAAAAAGGGCAAGACGAGAAATAGACAAGGACGAGAAAGATGCTGGACGGTCCGCCAGTCTGAATATCCTTATATCACAATAGCTTTCACCTGTCCGGAGTTGTTTTCCGGCGGTAGAATGGAAGCATGAATCCGGGGGGAGAAACCACAATCGTCACCAGTGCACACGCACTGGACACGGCCGTGGAATCCCTCCTGAACGCCTCCCTCACCCCACTGTGCGACGAGCAATTCATCACGCTCATGGGCGAGGTCGAGACCAGCATGCGCAAACTCGAAGCCCTCAAACACCGCTTCGTCACCGAAACCTGCACCCGCAGCCTGGCCGCCCGCGCCGGATCAACCTCACCCGTCAAATTCCTCGAACAAACCCTCCGCCTGTCCCACGCCGACGCCGCCTCCCGGGTCAACGCGGCGAAGCAGTTGAGCCCGCAACCCGCGCTCGGTGGGGACCTGGAACCAGAGTTGGCCTACGTGGCCGAAGCCCAACGGGCCGGGGCGATCTCGGTCGATCACGTACGCCGGATCACCCAGGTCCTCAAGCGCATCCCCTGCGCCTCCGACCCGGGCCAGAAGGACCTCGCACAGGACGTGCTGACCACCTACGCGCGTACCGGCAGCCCGGACAAACTGATCGACCTCGGGGAGATCATCCTGGCGCACATCGACCCGGACGGCACCTTGACCCAGGACAAGGACCGCGACCGCATGCGCGGGTTGACTCTGGGCCGCAAACGCGCCGACGCCATGTCACCGTTGATCGGGGAGATCACCGAACCATTGCGGGAAGTCCTCGAACCCTTGCTGGCCAAGTTCGCCCGCCCGGGTATGTGCAACCCCGCTGATCCGGACAGCCCGAAGGTCGCCGACCGCACCCTCGACCGGGACAAGCTCAAAGCTGCTGCTGAGCGTGATACCCGCAGTGCGGCGCAACGCAATCATGATGCGTTGCTGGCGGTGCTGCGGTTTCAGCTCGACCGCCCCAAACTCGGCTCCCACCGGGGACTGCCCGTGGAGGCGATCATCACCATGCGCCTGGAAGATGTGGAGCGGGGTGCCGGGATCGCGACCACCGCCACCGGGGGCACCTTGACCATCGCGCAAGCCCTGGAACTGGCCGCCGGAACCCGGCCGTTGCTGGTGGTGCTGAACAAGGCCGGGCTGCCCCTGTATTTGGGGCGGGGTCGGGACCGGTTGGCCAGTCCTGCACAACGACTGGCGTTGATCGCCTCCGACAAGGGCTGCACCCGCCCCGGCTGCAGTGCCCCCGCGTCGGTGTCCGCGGCCCATCATGTCACCGGGTGGGCCGAAGGCGGGCGCACCGATATCGACAACCTGACCTTGGCGTGCGATGGGTGCCACGCGATGATCCACGACGGCCCCGGCGGCTGGAAAACCATCGTCATGGGCGAAGACACACCCTTTCCGGGCCGGACCGGGTGGATCGCCCCACCGCATATCGACCCGACCGGGACCCCGCAGGTCAATCACTTGCACCACACCGGTGAGGTGATGGCCGGTGCCCTGGCCCAGATCCGCACCCGTGAACGGGCACAACGGGCGCGGCGACAAGCGTGGCTCGATGCCCGCAAAACCACCCCTACCCCCGTCCGCGAATAGGCGGGCCACCCCTTTGTAGACACCGTCAGGCTGGTCCTGACGGTGCTACAAGCCGTTGCCCACCAAGGTGTTCGTGGCCATCGACACCGATCAACGTGGCCATCGACCCCCGATCAACCAGATCTGGCCCGGGCCCGGGAACGGCGACAACAGCAGTCGGCGGCTGGCTGTCTCCCTTACCACCAACTCGATAGCAGGACAGCGCAGCGATCCCTCCCAGCGATGCCAAAGAGCCCGCCAAAGCTTCCAGAGGCATCGGCGACCGAGGTGCGACCAGAACGGGCTCGGACCGAGCAGACCGACAGCGGCAGCAGCGGCTGCGGCGATGGCAAGCGTGGCTCGATGCCCACAAACCACTTCCCACAGCTCATCGGCACTGGCACCGGCACCGGCACCGATGAGAGGGCCTGGTATTCACGCCCGCGAATAGCAGGCCACCCCGCACACCACCCTCAGGTGGATCCGCCGACGCGACTGCCGGTCCGAATTCCGCACATACCCAAATGCCCCAGTCCCCGGTCACCCCGACCCGCACTGTCCACTGCCATGGCCCACCCGCACCCGCCCTGTCCCGCCTCAACCATCAGCGCCGATCCTCGAACACCACAAGCATTTGCCAGCCGAAGTCTTTCAGGCTCGTGGTCTTCGATCTCTTGTCTCCAGGCGTCCTTGATCTTTCGGGTCTTCGTCTTTTCGTATTTGTCTCTGAAACCGGACCACAGCCGGTCGACCGAGCCGGTACCGCAGGTACCTCCCTACTGCGGGAGGTAAATCGGGTACCCCACCCGACGCCACCAGCACAGCCATCTCGGGCCCTGCCCGCACCCCGTGACCCACCACCGCCTCTCGACACACGCAACCCAGGTGCACCGACCTCATATCGGCCTCGAATCCCCCTGGAGCGGGCACCACACAACCCTTCTCCCCGACCACACAGCAGGTATCCGCACGGCACAGACCCGATAACCGTTGTGCCGCTGAGACACCCGCTGTTCCATCCCCGGTAGCCGACGGTTTCTATGCCGAAACGGTCGGTGCACCTGGGCTTCTTGCCTCCCGGGCAGGGTTGATCAGCACGGGGGTGCGGGCAAAGCCCGAGATGGCCGTGCTGGGCACGCCAGGTGCGGTACCCGGTTTACCTTCCGCAGTTGGGACGGATTACCTGCGGTACCAGCTCGGTCGACCGGCTGTGGTCCCGTTCTCGAGAACAAGAGACAACGGATAAAGATTCGCTGGGTATGGGGGTTAGGTGTTGCTTCTTTCGACGATGAAGGTGGCTACTGTTGTTGTGCTGCCGCCGATATTCAGTGTGGCTATGCGGGCGGCTCCATCGAGCTGGTACTCCCCTGCCTGTTCGGTCACCTGTTTGTATCCGTCCAGCAGCATTCGGGTTCCGGTTGCTCCTACTGGGTGACCGATGCCGATCAGGCCGCCGCCGGGGTTGATTGGGAGAGTGCCGTTGCGGGAGATGTCGCCTGACTCGATTGCTTTCCAGCTCTTACCGGGGGGAGTGAGGCCGAGGTGGTCGATGGCGAGGTATTCCGACATGGAGAAGCAGTCGTGGACTTCCACGGCATCCACGTCGGTGATGTCTGCGAGTCCAGCGCGGCTCAGGGCGTCCTGGATGGCGCGGCGGATATGCGGGAAGACGTAGGGCTCGTCGGCGGACATGGTGAGTTTCTGTGCCAGTGACAGGCCGGCGGTTCGATGTCCCCAACCGGCGATGGTGGCGCGGCGATCGGGCTGGAAATCGCTGTGGCGCTCCAGGAATCGGTTCGAGACCAGAACCACCGCAGCCGCTCCGTCGGTCATCTGACTGCAATCCTGACGCCGCAGCGGACCCGCTACGGGCGGGTTGGCGGTGTCGTCGGCGGTGAAGCTCTCCGGGGTGTAGTTCCAGCCGCGGGTCTGTGCCAGTGGGTTCAGGCGGGCGTTGGTGATGTTGAGTTCGCTGATGGCGTGCAGGTGGGCTGGGTCCAGGCCGTAGCGGCGGTCGTATTCTTCGGCGATGGCGGCGAACATGGTGGGCCAGACCAGGTCCGTGTCCTGAGCCTCGTGGCCGGTCCAGGCGGCCGCGCCCATGTAGGCGGCGGCCTGGTTGCCGGGGACGGTCTTCTCCAGCTCGGCGCCGATGACCAGGGCGCAGTCGTAGCGGCCCGATTCGAGGTCGGACATCGCCGCCAGTATCGCCATGCTGCCGGAGGCGCAGGCGGCCTCGTGACGGGTGGACGGGATGCCCCAGAGCTCAGGGATGACGGTGGCGGGCATCCCGCCCAGGTGCCCCTGGCCGGTGAAGAGCTGGCCGAAGGCGTTGCCCACGTGGATCACTTCGATATCGGCGGGGTCGAGGTGGGTGGATTCGAGGGTTTGTTCGATGACGGTGCGGATCAGTGCGTCGAAGCCGAGGCCCGCGCGATGCCAGTTGACGGCGAAATCCGTTTGGCTGCCGCCGAGGATATGGACGGACACTGGGACTCCTGAATAGTGTTGTGACGGTTCAGAGTTGGTCGCGCAGTTCGCGGCGCAGCAGCTTGCCGACCGGGTTGCGTGGGAGAGTTTCGACAACTTCGAGGCGCTCGGGGAGCTTGAACGAGGCCACTTCGCGAGAACGCAGGTGTGCGACCAGGTCGGCGAGAGTGACGGTGGATCCTGGCTTGGGAACTATGAAGGCGCAGCACTTTTCACCGAGCACCTCGTCGGGGTAGCCGACTATGGCCACGTCGGCAACGGCCGGATGATCGGAGAGCAGGCCCTCGATTTCGGCGGGGGCGATATTCATACCGCCGCGAATGATGATCTCCTTCACCCGATCCACGAAGCGCAGGTACCGGCCGCCTTCACCGCACAGTTCGAAAACGTCGCCGCTGCACAGGAATCCCTCCTCATCGAAGGGTTCGGAGGTGGCAGTGCCGGGGAGATAGCCGCCGAAGACAGCGGGACCGCGCAATCGGAGCTCTCCCCGGCCGCCCAGCGTCGTGACCGTCTCGCCCGTGGTGACATCGACCAGTTTCACCGCCGTGCGTTCCGCGAGCCGCGTGGACCACTGGACGCCGGGCGCACCGTAATGCGGCAGATGTTGCGCTCGCACAGTCGGATCCGGAATATCCGCGGGGGCTCCAAGCAGGCTCACGCCCTCATTGGAGCCGAAGAAATTCAGGACGTGGATACCCAATTCCTCCTGCCAGCGCCGGACCACCGGCGGCGGCAGCGGCGCCCCGCCGGAGCCGACAGTCAGCAGGGATGACAGGTCCGCCTGAGCGCGCAGGGCCTCGTTCTGCAGCAGCATCGTCAGCAGAGCGGGCGGCATGCTGGTGTGCGTGACCCGGTGTTCGGCGATCTGCCGGAAGAAGACGGGCAGATCCAGCGGATGGTGCTGGACCAGGTGGCCGCCGGCCAGCAGCCAGGGCAGGAAGGCGCCGGCGAATCCGGCCATATTCACCATGGGAAAGGGATTGAGCACCACCGAGTCCGGGGTGATGCCGAGGCCGTCCTGGACGCTGCGGGCCACCGCCAGCCAGTCGCCGTGGCAGCGCGGAATGCCCTTGGGCGCAGCCTCCGTACCGCTGGTCCAGCAGACGGTGATCCGGTCGTTGACGGTCACCTTCAGCGCGAGTTCGTAATCGCGCATGCGGGTGCGGGCAGCCAGGTCGGCGGGATCGCCCAGTGCCACAGCCTCATCCGGGACGCCGGGGCCGAAGGCGAAGACGGTGGTTGCGCTATCCATCACCGACAGCGCCTCTCGCGCCAACTCTCGGCCGGAGAACGCACCGGCGGTGATAATCGCATCGGCCTCCGTCGCAGCGACGATGCCGGAGATCTCGTGCCGCCGGTACGAGGCGGGCATCGGTGTGGCCACCGCACCCAGTCGCCACAGCGCGAGATAGGCGGCCGTGAGCGCGACCGAATTGGGCAGCAGCACTGCCACGGTGTCGCCCTGGCGGATGCCGTGCGCGAACAGGACTGCCGCAATATCGATGACGTGGTCGTCCAAGCCCTGCCAGGTCAGCGTGCGCGGGACAGCACCGGTGAGATCGGCCAGGTTCGCCGGGTCGGTGATCGCGGGTTCATCGGGGCCCGCGACGACGCGGCGGCGGAAGATCTCCGGAATCGTCTCGTCCTCCCACCAGCCGCGGTCGAGGTATGAGCGAACGGTGTCCTCCGGGTGACAGGCGCGCACCGGATGAAGGGTTCCGGCCGCACGGCGACCTACGGCAATAGTTGCGGGAGCGGGTGATTCGGCCATGAAGTTCCCTAGGACTCGTAGTTCTCAGGACAGACGACGCACGACCACGGCGGACCCCAGCCCCAGCGCGGCGGGGATCGTCACGAGCGCGTATTCGCCGTCGCAGCGCCGCAGCGCATCCAGCGCCTGCGCGATGAGGATGCCGCCCGACGCACCGAGCGGGTGCCCCACCGCGACGGCCCCGCCGGACGGATTCACCTGCGCCGGATCGAGATCCAGCTCGCGGGTCAGCAATAGGGGTGTTACCGCGAAGGATTCGTTGACCTCCACCACATCGAGATCGGCGGCGGTGATTCCGGCGCGGCGCAGCGCTGTGCGGGCAGCTGTCACCGGTGCGGTCAGCAGGGGTGAGCGAACCGCCGTCTGTGCGGTTCCGGCAATGGCGGCCAACGGACTTCGGCCGAGCGTGCGCGCCGCCTGGGCATTGCCCAGCAGCACCGCCGAGGCGCCGTCCGCGAGCTGAGGTGCGGTGGCGATAGTGTGCAGCCCCGCGACCGGCCGAGGTACGTCGGGCAGGCGGCGAGCCACTCGCTCCCAGGAAGGGTCTTCACCGAACAGCGCGGGCAACGCGGCGAAAGCCTCGACAGTGGCGTCCGCACGTGCTCCCTCATCGGCCGCAAGTAGGAGTGTCCCGCCTTTGCGAACCGGGATCACCCGGTCGGAAATGCCTGCGACACTGGCTCTTCGGTGCGACCGCACCGCATAGGCGTCGAGTTCCGCGCGAGTGAATCCGTGCGCGGCGGCGGTGAGATCCGCCGAGACACCGATGGTGACGAAGCCGGTGCGCTCCCCCAGATCATTGTCGGTGGCAATGGCGGGCCGGTCCGACAACATCGGCACACGTGACATCGATTCCACGCCACCGGCAATCATGATGTCCGCGTATCCGGCGGCAATGCGCGCCGCCGCACTCTCGACCGCGTCCAATCCCGAGCAGCACAGCCGGGAGACCACCCCGCCGGGCACCGAATCCGGCCAGCCCGCCCATAATCCGGCAGCACGGGCGATATCGCCGCCCTGCTCCCCTACCGCGGTACTCACTCCGACAATGATGTCGTCCACGGATTCCGGTGGACACGAACGCTTCTCCAGCGCGGCGAGCAACTGCCCGAACAGCTCGTAGGACGGAACGTCGGCCAGGGTGCCGCCTGCTTTGCGCACTCGGCCACGAGGGAGTCGAACCGCATCGTAGATGTAGGCCTCAGTCATGGTCGATCCTCGCGAGCGTCTGCAGGGTGCGATAGGCGGCCGGATCCTCGGCCGAGGTCACCGGAACCACCACGATTTCGTCGGCTCCGGCCGCACGGTAGGCCGACAGTCGTGCGGCAAGAGTGGCCGCATCACCGAACATGCCCACTGTGGCGGCCAATTCATCGGGGATGGCAGCGAGCACTTCCCGTGGATGTCCACCCTGCTGCGCCAGACGCACCACATCGCCGAACCCGGCCTCGGTGAACATGGCGTCGTATCCGGGTGCGCGCAGGTACCCGACCACTCCGCGCCGCACGGTGGTGAGCATTTCGGCGCTGGGGTCGGCCGCCGCCGTCACCCATACCGATATCGCCGGCACCGGACGGCCCGCCTCGGCGGCGAATTCCTTTATCGCCGAGGTACATCGGGCCACCTGTGCAGGTGTCACCAGGTTCAGCACCACTCGATCGGCCGTACGTGCGGCGGCGGCCAATGCCCGTTCCCCGAAAGCCGCCACGACCAGTTCATAGCGCGGAACCGCCGTTTCGGGCTCGGCCGGTAGAGAAACCACCGGATACCCTGCGCCCTTGGCGATGGTGGACGACAGCTGACCCGACTCGGAATGCGCTGTGTCCAAATGCTGTTCAGCATCTGAAGTAGCCGGAGGCACCGGGGGTCCAGCCTTCGCGGCTCCCAGACCGGGCAGGCGCAGCCGGTAGCCGCGTATACGCTCCACTGTCCCGTCGAACTCGGCCTTCTCGCCATCGAGCAGGCGACGGACGATCCGCGCCGACTCCTCCAAATGCACCGCGGTGCGCTGTCTTTCCCTGCCGTGCCAGTCCCGCACCACCACAGTGCTCGAGGTACCGAGCGCTATGTCGACGGGACGGCCGGTGAGAGCGGCAACGCTCGCCACTCCCATGGCGATCGTCATCGGGCTGCGCACAGCGACCGCCAGCGGCCCGATGCACAGCGGAATACGTCCGGGCGCCTGCCCGATGGCGGTCGCCAGCGCGAAGGCGTCGAAGGTCGCCATCTCGCCGATCCAGAGCCGGTCGAAGCCGAGTTTGTCGGCGGCTTCGGCGACCAGGAGCGCGTCCAGTGGATCACGGTCCTGCCAGTACGGCAGGCTGACGCTCAATCGTGGATTGTGCACGCGCGCAACCCGTTCAGGCGATCGGCTCGGAAGCGGCGCGCATGCGGTCGCCGCTCACCCAGGTCGCGTGAAACCCGAGCGGGATGCGCGTGGGCAGGCCCAGCCGGCAGACCGGTCCGCGGCCGAGATCGGCCGCATCGTAGATCCACACCTCGCCCAGGCCGGTGTGGTTGTTGTGGGCGAACATGGTCAGCCACGCGTCGTCCTCGCGGTCGCCACCGGGACGCGGCACCACGGTCAGCTCGCTGCCGAACATCCCGTCACCGAAAGGCGCGGTTTCCTTTGCGCCGGTGAGCAAGTCGTATTTGATGACGGCGTCGAAGATCATGGCGCTGTCCACCGAGAGCCGCATCTGATACGAGTACCGGCCGCGCTGTCCGCTGATGCCCTGATCGATCGCCGGGAATTCGGTGTTCACATCGTCCATGGGGGTTTCGGTGGTGGCGCCGGTGCGCAGATTGAACCGGTACTTGTGCAGCTTCGCCTCCGGCCGCAGGTAGGCCAGCAGCTGCGCGAGGGGGTGCGCGCGATCGGAGACCGGGCTCGGTTCGGTGACCCGGCAGACCACCAGCACGATCTCCTCGCCCTCCTCCCAGGAGTTGACGGTGTGGTAGATGTAGCCGGGCGCGGCCTCGAACCACTTCGCCTCTGCGCCAACGCCATAGCGCGGCAGGACAGCGAAACGGCTGGGCAGGTTGCGGTCGAAGAAGATCTTGAACCGGCCAGCCGCGGCGGCGCGCGGATCGTTGTACAGCGGCAGATCCATCAGGATCGAGTAGTTCTCGGTGATCGCCATATCGTGCGGCAGGCGCGGTCCGGGCAGTTCGAGCCCGGTGAAATGGGTGACGGTGCCCGCCGCGTCCGCGACGCCGTAGCGCAGGTACGGGGCATTGATGCCGTAGTCGAAGAAGAGCAGTTCCTCGGTGCGCTCGTCCACCTTCGCATGTGCCGAAACCTCGCCCGGCAGTGTGCCGTTGAAGTTGTCGACGCCCCGGGTCTCGAGGCTCACCGGATCCAGCGCGTAGGGCTTGCCCGCGCGGTACCACAGGGCCAGCAGATTGCCGTGGTGGTACACGACATCGGTATTGGCGGAATTGCGCTCGCGGCGGTCACCCGCCGGATTGTCGTCCCAGGGCTCGATGACCCCGCGCCACAGCGCGGTGCCGGCGGCCTTCTCGGCATCGAACTCCGCGGTGCGAATGTACCGATTGCGGTATGTCGCCCGGCCGTTGTCGAAGTGCACCGCGTGCAGCATGCCGTCACCGTCGAACCAGTGGTAGCGGCCCATCGGCGCGAATTGCGGATTGGGCCCGTTGCGGACGTACACGCCGTCCAGATCCACCGGCAGCTCGCCGTACAGGACCGTGAGGTCGGTGGCCGTGATCTCGTCGGCCGTGGCGGCGTACGGACCCTCCAGATACGGATTGGTCAGGGCCGCGGCGGCCGGGGCGATGAGTTCTTCATTGAGCGGCATGAGAGGCGCCTCCAGTGGCCGGGCACAGACGACCCGGCGAATTTCACTACAGTTAATGAAGTGATACGCGTCTCAGCGAGAGCTGTCAAGAGCCGTCAGGGCGTTCGAACCGCACATCGGTGCGCCCGAGCACCACCTCGCAGCCCCGGCACCGCAGTGCGGGAAGCAGTACGGCGCCGCACTCGCGATGGTGAATGCGCAGGCCGGGCTCCGGACTCTGCGGGTGCGCCTGATTGGACCAGGCGAGCAGAAATGCGAAGACGCCGAACAGGGCCCGGCCGCGCGGAGTCAGACGGTATTCGCGCGTATCGGTTTCGGGGCGGTGCAGGATCCCGGCCTCGACGAGGCGGGTCAGTCGCTCGGTCAGGGTGGTCGGCGACATATGCAGGGCCACACGGAATTCCGAGAAGCGGCGAACGCCGGCCAGTGCCAGACCGGTGACGGCGGCGCTCCACCGATCGCCGATAGCCTCCATGATCTCGTCGAATCGCGCGTCCACGCGGGCCAGCGGGGCTGACCGCGCCGCGGAGCGCCGGCGACCCGAAGTGATGTGCCACAGCGCGTCGCGGTCCAGCTCCACATCGGTGTCGTGGGGGGTTACCGTGCGCCCGCAACCACGGCACATGAGCACCGGCGGGCCACGATGGCCGCACTCGGAATGCACGAATTCCGGGAGCAGCGCCCACTCCGGCGTCCACTCCCGCTGCCAGGACCAGACGCAGACCAGGATTTCCCAGGTGTCCAATCCGAGCGGGGTGAGCCGGTATTCGGCGCGATCGCGCACCAGCACCCCGGCATCGACGAGCGCCGCCAGCCGCGCGGTGAGCACGGCGGGCGGCGCCCCGGTGCGGTCGCTCCACTGACTGAAGCGGCGAGCGTGTTCGACGAAGGCCAATCGCAGAATGGTCAAGGTCAAACGGTCGCCGAGCAGATCGAAGGTGGCGGCCACGGAATTCGATAACACTTCGTTAACTGTACTGGATTGGCAGGCCCGGCTGCCTTTCGACACAGCCGAGCCCACCGGGATCACAGCGCCACCGTCACAGCGACAGCGACTCCATCTCGCGTTCGACGGCCTCTTCATGTTCGGCCGCCGCCTCCGCAGCCTTCTTCGGGCTCCAGTAGCCGGACATGGCGAACACGAACGGCAGGAAGATGACCTGCGCGATCAGGCAGATCCACCACCAGGTCCGCCACTGCTTCGGCGAATCGACCTGGGCCTGCTGCACCTCCTTGGCATGATCGGACAGATACTGCTGATCAGCCGTCGGGATGGCGCTCACCGCCTTCAATTGCTCACTCGCAGTGGTCAATTGCGGACCGACCTGCGAGGCCACGGCCAGATCGTTGACCGGCACCACCTTCGCCGCGGTAATGCGCGCAATGGCCTGATCCGGCGGAATATTGAACTTCTTCGCCACCTGCCCGACCGCTGTCGCGGCGGACTGCTGATCATTGGGATTGATCAGCAGTTTGGTGAGCACCGCCGGGTCGATCGACTGCAGTGTGGCCAATTCCTGCGGGTATTTGGCATTGAGGGCGAGGGTGGTCTGGACATCCGCTGGTGCGGCGCCCGTCAGTTTCACCAGCGCCGCGACCTGTGCCGCCGCATCGTTCGGATTGGCCCCGAGCTTTGCCATGGTGTCGGTGCCGACCGTCTGGATGGTGGCGATCTCGGTGTGATACTTGGCCGCGATCTCCTGCAGCCGCGGACCGTAGTTCACCAGGGTGCCCGCCGCGGTGACCACAAGCAGCAGGCCCAGCAGCACGAAAGTGACCACCGTGCGCAGAGTTCCGCCCCACACGGCGAGACCGGCGACCGTGGCCGCGGGATTGCGGTTCTCCACGGTCTCGGTGAAGCTGGCCATCCAGGTGGCGTAGGCGATACCGCTGCCGACCGCGATGAGGCTCAGCACAATGGCGAACGTGTAGTAGTCGGTGCCGGGTTTATCGGTGTACCCCAGGAATGCGTAGACACCGATGATGCTGATGATGGCCCCGAAAATCATGAAGGGTTTTCGGACCTTCAGATAGTCCGAGACGATGCCCGTCAGCACCAGGCTCAGCGCATTGGCGATCCAATACCAGTTACCGAGCGCATTGGCCTGCGCCGAGGTGAATCCGAAGTTGGTCGCCAGGTAGACCGGTAGGAAAGACACGATCGTGTAGAAGAACGCCAGGAATATCGATATGGCGAACGCGGAGCCGACGATATTGAACGTCAGCATCTGTTTCCACTGATCGCGCTCGAGACTGCCCACGTCCAGCCCGCGCGCGCGAGCCTCGACGAGCGCCCGGTCCTTGATCGACACCATGATCTGATCACGCAGCGCGGGACTCAGCTCACGCAGGCCGACCAGGCCGATCAGCGAGATCACAATGCAGATCACGCCGCACAACCGGTAGTGGAACTGCCAATCCGGGTGGGCGTCGAGGGTGTGGGTGGAGATCTCGGTGGTCACCAGTGCGCCGAGTACCGGGCCCAGTGTCCAGAAGCCCATGGCCGAGGCGCGGCCCAGCTGCGGCGAGAAGTCGCGCACCAGGGCCGGGGTGGCCACCAGAACAGCGCCTTCCACAATGCCGACCAGGCAGTACACGATCAGGTACGCCTCTTTGGTGGTGCAGGCCGGTACCGCCAGGAAGGTGAGCAGCGAGCAGATCACCGTGCCGTAGGCGACCATATTGGCCCGCCCCCACCTGTCGAGCAGGCCGGCGATGACCGAGGCCACCGCGCCGAATGCGGCGCCGATAATAAAGATTCCGACGAAATACCGGAATGAGAGATGGAAGTAGGCAATGAGCTGATTGCCCACCGCACCCGACACGAACAGCTGGTAATAGAGGGCGACCGAGGTGATCACCACGAGGAACAGGTACCAGGACCGGGCCGGGGTATCCGGATAATGCGGGATCTTGCGCTGCCAGAGGCCGGTGAGCAGCGTAGGTTGCTGCAGGCCCGGGGCCGCGGACGGGACGGCGGTCGGAGTGGAACTCATGATCGAGATGCCTTTCTATCCCAGGCATTTCGTGGAGGCGGAAGACCCTTGTGATTCGCCACGAGCAGCCGAGGTGATCACAGGGTAGCGGTCACAAGTGATCCGCATCACTGTTACCGCGAATCAAGATCTATTTCAAGATCTCCGCCGCGCCGAGATCTACGCGCTGCCGTCGCGGAAATACAGGATGTTCGTACCGTGTGCGGACAGCGGCCCGGCTTCGGCGGCCTGCCGGATACCGCTGCCCGGAAGCATGGTGAGCTTGGTGAACATCGTGGTGTTGCCGAACGCGGACCGCACCTGCGTCTCGGAGGCGTAGTCCGCACCGTGGTCCGCCAGCGCCTTGAAATCCAACGGGGCAAGCGGCTTTTCGAGCGGCACCTGTCCCGCGGGCAGTCCGAGCGCCGCGTACTGGATCGCCGAACCGCCCTCGTACCAGCACAATTCGTAGGACATGTTCTCGGTGGTGGTCACGCTGACCACCGGCCACTCATGGGAAAGCCGCAGTGCCAGTGGATGTTTACCGACCGGCGCCACCTCCCAGTTCAGGCTCTTGACCGAAACCCAGTGCTCGGAGACCTTTTCGATGAGCACCACGTCCTGGCCCAGCCGCTCGGCGCGATTGGCCTCGGGGTCCGGTGTGCTCCAATGCTTTTCGTCCACGCCGAGATAGGCGGTGGCGGGCACGGTCTGCGCGCCGTCCACGCTGTAGGCGGCGAGCACGGCGGCCCGCACCAGGGTGACGGCATTGCGGGAGGAGCAGCGCACGCCCAGCGCGCCGAAGGAGGTGCTGATCTCCATCGGCTTGGAGGGCTGATCGGGCATGGCGCCGGCGGCGAGCGGCTTGAGACCCACCAGCGCCAACTGCCAGTTGACCTCCTCGATGGTCGAGAGGTCACCGGCGCTCTGGTACAGGATCTGCTGCTGGGTGAGGTACCCGGCCCGCTCCAGGGTCGCGCATTCCAGCTTGCGCAGCGCGGTGAGCGTCTTGCCGGTGAAGCCGATGTCCTCGACCTTGATATTCCGCAGCTGCTGGGCCATGACCGGCGAGGTGACCTGCGCATAGTGCTCGCGGTACAGGGCGATGGCGGGCTTGCGCTGCTGCCCCACCATGAGCGTGCGCAGCAGCGTATTGAGGCTGGAGAGATACCGGGCGGCCTGCTCGGGATCAGCGGCGAACAGCGCGGCACGAATGCTGACGGCGTCCCGGCCCGCGGCGACGGCCGCACTGGGGTCGAGGCGGCACAGCCACACACCGCACTTGGCCAGCGCGTCCGCGCACACGGCCGCGGCATTCGGATAATTGTGCGCTACCTGGCGGTAGGCATTACACGCATTGCGAATGGTGGCGGTGGCGAGCTCACGGTGGCCGATGAGGCGGGCGGCCTCCTCGAACAGCCGCAGCGCCTCCTGCACCTCGTTCGCGAAGATCGCATTCACATGACCGGCGGTCAGCCAGCGCAGCCGCAGCAGCACCGCCTCCTGCGCCGGTTCGAGCGCCGAGGCCGACCGATCCCGCTGCGCCGGATCGTTTTTGGTGGCCATGAGCCCCCGCGCGAATGCGCAGAGCGTGGTGGCGAGCTGCAGCTCGGCTTGAAGCGAACGGTCCTGGGCAGCTCCGCGATCCGAAGCTACCTGGCGCTCGATGGCGCTGAGATCCATTGCGACCTTCAAACTCCCGCATCACCGTGCACGTGCGGCCTCGGTACGGCCGCCTCGCATGTTTGCGCCGAGTCTGCCATATATCCCGCGCCCGGGTCAGCCGAGTACCGGTATGCCCCAATTCCGACTGACCGGAGAACAGGGGGCTGTGGTCGGCAGCCGTCCATTGCCCCTCACCCACCCGCCTACGCCGGGCTGATCTACCGGATCCTGGATCGGACGGGCAACCTCGCCCTACCTGCGACGGGCGTAGCGGAGTTGGTGTGGTTTCTCCTGGTCGTAGGCTTCGCGGCCCGAGAGATGCTGGGGCACACCCACTTCCCACCAGGCCCCCGCTTCGGTCCAGGACGAGGGCTGGGTGCGCACCACCACGACGGCGGGGCGGCGTTCGGCGACGGCGGCATTGCGGGCGCGCGTGTAGGCGTCGCGGAATTCCGTGGATTCGCCGGCGGTGAATACCACGCAGCCGAGGGAGCGGGCGTGGGCGGCGAAATCGACGCGGGGTGGTTCGGTGTGGTGGGTGCGGCAATTGGCGTAGAAGTTGTTGAAGGGCTCGCCGCCCTGGCCCTCCTGTAATCGGGCGATCACCGCGTAGCCGTCGTTATCGCAGACGACGGCGACCAGGGGGTGTCCGGCGAACGCCGCGGAGAAGAGTTCGGAGTTGAGCATGAGGTAGGAGCCGTCGCCGAGCAGGGTGGTGACCAGGCCGCTGGTATAGGAGCGTGCCTCGTCGGAGACGACCATGGCCGCGCCCCAGGCCCCGGACAGCTCGTATCCCATGCAGGAGAAACCGTATTCGACGTCCATGGCCGGTTCGCCGCCGGTGGCGCGCCAGCCGCCGACGAGTTCACCGGGCAGACCGCCCGAAGCGGTCATGACGTAATCGTGCGGGCCGCTGAGGTCATTGACGACGCCGACGATCTGGGCATAGCTGGGTGCGCCCAGAGCCGGGCTGCGGAGTTTGTCGATATGCGCGTCCCAGTCGGTGCGGACGGCGAGCGCGCGAGCGGTCCAGGCGGGATCCGCACGCCACTGCCCCAGCTGCGGCGCGAGATCCTCCAGTGCGGCATCGGCATCACCCACCACCGCGAGCGCACCGTGTTTCACCGCGTCGAATCGGGCGGCATTGATATGTACCAGGCGCACTTCCGGATCGAAGACCGTCCAGGAGGCGGTGGTGAAGTCTTGCAGGCGGGTACCGATGGCGAGCACCACATCGGCCGCACTCGCGAGGGTATTGGCCGACGCCGCGCCAGTGATGCCGAGCGGCCCCGCGTACAGCGGGTGATCATGCGGTACGAGGGTGCGGCCGGCGGTGGTCTCTGTCACCGGAATGCCGTGCTGCGCAGCGAATTCCACCGCGCGGGCACCGGCGCCGGAGTAGCGGACACCGCCGCCGAGGATCACCAGGGGACGCTGTGCGCCGCGCAGTACGTCGGCCGCCTCGGCCAGACTGCGGCGGTCGGGGCGTGGGCGCCGGATGCGGTGCAGCACGGGTTCGAACAGCGCATCCGGAAAATCGTAGGTCTCGACCTGAACGTCCTGCGGCAGCGCGAGAGTCACCGGCCCCGCATCGGCCGGATCGGTGAGTACCCGTGCCACCTGCGGAAGCGTGGCAATGAGCTGCTCGGGCCGGGTGATGCGGTCGAAGTAGCGGCTCACCGGGCGAAAGGCGTCGTTCACCGTGATCGTGGGGTCGCCGTAGTGCTCCACCTGCTGCAGCACCGGATCGGGCGCGCGGCTGACAAACGTGTCACCGGGCAGCAGGAGCAGCGGCAGCCGATTGGCATGTGCCACACCGGCTGCCGTGACCATATTGAGCGCCCCGGGACCGATGGAGGACGTCGCGATGCCGACCTGCCGGCGCTGTGCGGCCTTGGCCAGACCGACCGCGGCCAGGGCCATGCCCTGTTCGGTGTGCCCGCGCCAGACCGGGATCTCGTCGCGCCGCTCCTGCAGCGCGGTGCCGAGCCCGAGCACATTGCCGTGCCCGAAGATGGCGAAAACCGCGGGGAACAGCGGGACTTCGGCGCCGTCGAGGGTTTCGGACCGCTGGGCGACCAGCCAGGCCACGAGGGCTTGTGCGGTCGTGAGTCTCATGCGAGTCGTCCTTCGTGCGAGGTGACGGGGCAGCGCGGATCGAGCGGTTCGTCGGCCCACCGGGAGCGGACCCAGGCATGTGCGGGGTCGTCGCAGAAGGCCATGGACCGTTCGGGGGCGGGACCGGCCAGCACGTTCAGGTAGTACATCGGATAACCGGGCGCGGCGATGCAGGGGCCGTGGTAGCCGTGCGGGATCAGGAAGACGTCGCCGTCGCGTACGGCGACGTTCTCGTCCAGGTCACCGTCGGCGGTGTAGGTGCGATGCATGCCGAAACCTGTTGTGGAGGGCGTTGTTCCATCCGCTCCCGCGATGCGGAAGTAGTAGATCTCCTCGTTGACGACCTCGCAGTCGCTCGCCTCGTCGTGCTTGTGCGGCGGATAGGAGGACCAGTTGCCGCCCGGGGTGATGAGTTCACAGGCATTGAGCTTGTCGGCGTGGTCCCAGACGCCGGGCACCCCGAAACCGGTGACCTGCCGGGTCGCCGGACCCGCACCGCGGACCTCCACCGGAACCTGTTCGGCCGGGCCGTATTTCGGGGTCAGTCGGCGGGTGCAGCGCGCCATCGGCAGCGCGACCTCCAGACCGGACACGGTGGACAGCTCGACCTCGGCGTCGCGAGGGACGTAGGCGAAGTCGGTCACCCGGGTGAAAACTGTTTCGCGGCCTGTCAGTTCGAATACCCGGCCGTCCACGCGGACCGTGCACGACCCGGACAGCGGCAGTACGAAGGCTTCGAAGTCACCGGTGTGCACGGTGCGCGATTCTCCTGCGGCCAGCTGGAGCACGCGCAGCCCGGTGTAGGCCCAGCCCGCATCGGCGGGCGTCAGGAATACCGGATCCGCTCCGTCACACAGGGTTCCGGCGCGATGGTGGAGCTTGCTCATGAGGCCGCCTCCAGTACCCGGGCGGCTTTGTCCACCGCGCCCGCCACATCGCCGTCGGGCGGATACAGCAGGCTGCGGCCGACCACCAGGCCGCGCACCACATCGTGTGTGAGGGCCGCGCCCCAGGAGGCGAGGTCCGCGGCCGGGTCGCCGGAGGGCGCCCCACCGAGAACGACCACGGGCAGAGTTGTCGCATCCAGTGCCGAAATATCCTGCGGCGCTGGAATCTTCAGCCAGGTATACGCCGAGGTCACTCCGAGGCCCGACGCCACCGTGATCGCGCGCTGGAGCGCGGCGGCATCGCGGTGCATGACCAGCGCCCCGGAGGGATCGCGCCCGTAGGGCAGCGGTTCGACCATGGCCATGAGTCCGTGCTCGGCCAATTCCGAGACCGCGCGGGCGCAGGCTTCCAGGGTGGGCACGGTACCGGGGTCCGAATCCACCAGGCGCAGCAGCATTTTGCCGCCGTCCAGCCGGTATTTCACCAGCGATTCCGCGTCGTACCCGGTGAAGCGGTCGTCGATCTCCCAGTCGGCCCCGGCCAGTCCGCCGCGGTTCATGGAGCCGATGACGATCTTGTCGTGCACGGCGTCCAGGAGCAGCAGCTCCTCGACAATGTCCGGAGACCCGAGCACACCGTCCACGGCGGGGTTGTCGAGCGCGATGAGCAGCCGCTCCAGCAGCGTGCGCCGACCAGCCATGGCGGTGCTGTCCGCACGCACACTCAATGCACCCCGCGCCGGATGGTCCGCCGCGACCAGGAACAGGGTGCCCTTGTCCGACAGCAGGTTCGGCCGCCGGCGGCGGTCGGCGTAGGCAGCGCGAATGGCCTCGGGTTCGGTGGCTCGGGCGCGCAGCAGTCGGTACCAGCGTTCATCGGTCAGGTGCACAGCAGCTCCTCGATCTCGGCGGCGGTCGGCATGGCGTCGGCACAGGCCAATCGCGAAGCCACCAATGCCCCGGCGGCATTGGCATAGGTGGCGATCCGGTGCGGGTCCCAGTCCGAGAGCAGCCCGTGGATGAGGGCCCCGCCGAAGCCGTCACCCGCACCCAGCCCGCACACCACCTCGATGCGGCAGGGCTCGACCGTCCAGCGTTCGTGCTCGGTGGCGACCAGGACGCCCTCGGCGCCGCGCTTGATGACGGCCAGGCGCACACCGCGCGCGAGCAGCCGATCGGCCGCCTCGTCCGGATCCGCGGAACCGGTGGCCACCTGCACCTCGGTTCTATTGCCCACCACCACATTCACGTGATCGAGCATCCAGCCGATCTCGGCGCGTGCGGTCTCGACATCGGGCCAGAACATGGGCCGGTAGTCGAGGTCCAGCACGGTGTGGCCGCGGCGAGCGCGGCGCTCGAGGACCGCGCGCTGGGTGGTGCGGCCGGGTTCGGCGCTCACGCCGGTGCCCGTCACCCACAGCAGCGGGACGGAATCGACCACATCCCAGGGGATCTCGTCCTCGGTGAGGGTGAGATCCGGTGCGATGGGCGCACGGTAGAACAGCAGTGGCGGATCGGCGGGCGGATTGAGCTCACAGAACACCACGGGGGTATGGAGATTCGGCGCGGTGGCGACGAACTCGTTCACCACCCCGAAGTCCCGCAGCGCCGTGCGCACGAAGTCGCCGAAACCATCGGGCCCGACCTTGGTGAGAATGGCGGTACGGCGGCCCAGCCGAGCGGCCGCCACCGCGACATTGGTGGCGGTGCCGCCGAGGAATTTCGCGAAGGTGGTGACCTCCGCCAGCGATACGCCGCTCTGCTCGGGGTACAGGTCGACGCCGACCCGGCCGATCGTCAGCACTTCCAGATCGGTCACGGCGTCACCACCCGCTGCAATTCGTGCTGCAGCGCTTCCAGTTCCGCGCCGCCGGACATCTGCCGGGTCAGTTCCGGCAGGTCGATCTCGGACTTCTCGTAGCAACCGAGCTGGCCGCCGCGCTGCAACAGCAGGAAGCGGTCGCCCACCGGGTAGGCGTGGTGCGGGTTATGGGTGATGAGCACAACGCCCAGACCGCGTTCGCGGGCCTGCACCACATACCGCAGCACCACACCCGCCTGCTTGACACCCAGTGCGGCGGTGGGCTCGTCGAGGATCAGCACCTTGGCCCCGTAGTGCACCGCGCGGGCAATGGCGACGCTCTGCCGCTGACCGCCGGAGAGGGTTCCGACCGGCTGTTCCAGGTCATTGAGTTCGATTCCCATATCCGACAGGGCTTTACGGGTGATGTCCTTGGCGGTGCGCCGATCCAGCAGTTCGATCGGGCCGTAGCGTGTGACGGGTTCTGAGCCGAGCACAAAATTGCGCCACACGCTCATCAGCGGGACCACCGCGAGATCCTGGTAGACGGTGGCGATACCGCGATCCAATGCCTCACGGGGCGAGGAGAATCGGGTCGGCTCGCCGTCGATGCGCAGTTCACCCGTATCGTGCTGATGGACGCCGGACAGGATTTTGATGAGCGTGGACTTGCCCGCACCATTGTCGCCCAGTACGCAGGTGACCTCCCCCGCATTCACCACCATCGAGACATCGTGCAGCGCAACGACACCTCCGTAGCTCTTGCCGATATCCACCGCTTCTATCAGTGGCACAGTCATCGGCGTACCCTTTCCGCTCGCTTCTTGAATGCGGTATTGACCAGCACGGCCGCGAGCAGCAGAACGCCGAGGAACAGCATGAACCAGTCGCTGTTCCAGCCCGCGAACACAATGCCCTGCCGTGCCATGCCGAAGGTGAGCGCGCCCAGCGCCGCACCGACCACCGAGCCGAAGCCGCCGGTCAGCAGGCAGCCGCCGATCACCGCGGCGATGATGTACTGAAATTCCAGTCCCACACCCTGATTGGCCTGCACGCTGGAGAAGCGCAGCAGATTGCACGCGCCCACCACCCAGCCCGCGAAGGCCGTGGTCATGAAGAGCAGGATCTTGGTGCGCGCGGCGGGCACGCCCACCGCGCGGGCACTCGGCAGCGAGCCGCCGACGGCGAAGATCCAATTGCCGAACCTGGTGCGCACCAGCACGATTCCGGCCAGCACGGTGAGCACGATCCACCACACCACCGACGCCTGGATATGCGCGTCACCGATATTCGTGGTGGAGGCGAAGACCCAGCCCGCGGACTGGTAACCGCCCGCGCCGCGAATGCCCGATACCTGCACGGTGCCGGTAATCCACCGGGTAACACCGAGATTCAGACCCTGCAGCGCGAGGAAGGTGCCCAGGGTGACGATGAAGCTGGGCAGACCGGTCCGCATCACCACCCAGCCGTTGAGCGCGCCGACCGCCAGTGCGAAGACCAGCGAAACCGCCAGTGCCAGCCAGACATTCCAGCCCGCGTTCACCGCGAGCAGCGCCGTGACCAGTGCCGTGGACGCGGTCATCACACCGGCGGAGAGGTCGAATTCGCCGCCGATCATGAGCAGCGCCACCGCCACGGCCATGATGCCGAGCGTCGAGGCGTCGTCGAGCCAGTTGGAGACGCCGAGGGCGCTGAAGAACTTGTCGGTAATGATGGAGAAGAACAGGAACACCACCAGCGCGCCGATGAACGCGCCGAGTTCGGGCCGCACGATCAGCCGCTGCAGTATCGAGGCGCGGAGCCCGGCGGGCTTGGTGTCCGGCTCGGAAGCCGTTGTGGCAACACTCATGTCATTCACTCCCGACACTCACCGCGTGCCCTGGGCGACAAGCCCGGCGACGACATCGACATTGGTCTTGTCCACGAAGGCGGGACCGGTCTGCACCGGGAGGCCGCCACCGACGCTATTGAGGTTGGACCGGTACAGCTTCAACATGACCACCGGCAGATAGCCCTGTTCGTACTGCTGCTGATCGATCGCGAACAACAGGGTGCCGGCCCGAATGGCGGCCACCACATCATCATTGAGATCGAAGGTGGCGATGCCCGCCTTCGACTTGGACTCCCGCACCGCATCCACCGCCCGCGCGGCGATCTGCGAATTGAGCGTCAGCACCGCGTCGATGGACGGATCCGATTCCAGCGCGCCCCGGATGCGCGCCTGCACATCGGTGGGATTGTTGATATCGACCTGCAGGGTGACCGCGGTGCCGAAGCCCTGGGTCGCACCCGCGCAGCGTTCGTTCGCGCCGATATTCCCGGCCTCGTGGATCACGCACAGCATCTTGCGTTTTCCGGCGGCCGCGAGCCGCTTGCCCGCCGCCTCTCCGGCCTGCCGCTCACTCTGGCCGACATGCCCGATGGCGCCGAACTGGACGCTCTCTGCCTCACCGGAATTGATGGTCACCACCGGAATACCGGCCGAGATCGCCTTCTCGACGGAGGTGCGCAGCGCCTCCGGATTGGCCATGGACACCACCAGGCCGTCCACGCCCTGTGCCACCGCATTGTCGATGAGCTTGGCCTGCTGACCCGGATCGCCGGAGGAGTTGTACTCCACGCGCACGCCGAGCTGCGTGCCCGCCGCCTCCGCGCCGTTCTTCACCACATTCCAGAAGGCGTCACCGGGCGAACCGTGCGTGACCACGGCGACCGTATTCAGCTTGCCGACCTCGACGGGCGCCTGCGCGGGCGTGGTCTGATCGGAACCCGGACCACTGCAGGCCGCCAGGACCGCGGCGGCCGCGATCCACGGCGCCAGTCGACGCCAGCGCTTCCCGCCGCTTCGTACAGATGGGGACCTCATTGTCATCACCTCCCCACTAAATCCGGGTCGGGGTCGATTGGGCCCCGATTTCGACCAGGTGTCGCAGACTTCGTGCGGTATCTCGGGTCGGACCGTCCGCGGAGTCACCGGGAAGCAGTGCCGTGTCCTGCTCGAGGACGTACCAGCCGTCGTAGCCCGCCGACTGCACCGCATGCACGAGGGCGGCGATATCGACATCGCCGTCACCGAGCGGGACATAGAGCCCGTCGCGCACGGCGTCGCTGTATTCCATTCGGCCGCAGCGCACTTCGTTCGCGATCTCGAGACGTACGTCCTTGAGATGGATGTGCCCGATGCGTTCGGGGTACTGCCGGGCCAGCGCCACCGGATCGGTACCGCCGATGGCCAGATGCCCGGTGTCCAGGCACAGGTCGAGCTCCGAGTCGGCGAGGAAGCGGCGCACCTCGGCTTCGTCCTCGATGTGCGTGCCGACGTGCGGGTGCAGGGTGACGCGCAGACCGTGTTCGGCCGCGATATCGCCGATGGCGGCGGCGGTCTCGATCAGGGTCCGCCATTCGTCGTCGGTGAGCGGCATCCGGGAGTTGTAGCCGTTCGCGCCCGTGGCGGCGGCGAGGATCAGCACCTCCGCGCCGGTGGCCGCGAACAGTTCGGCGGTCACGCGGGCAGCGGCGAGGGCGAGGTCCGGTTCGCGGTGCAGCGCCAGCGCCAGGAAACCGCCGACCGGCGCGATGCCGTGCGCGGCAAGCTGATTGCCCAGCTCGACCGGATCGCCGGGGAGATATCCGGGTGGACCGAACTCGGTGGCGGTCAGACCCAGGCCCGCCATGGCCGACAGGACGGTGCCTGAATCGAGGACGTGACCCCAGCCCGGAACTTCGCACACACCCCAGGAGATGGGGGCGGCGGCAATACGCAGGGGGGCGGAACGCAGGGGTTGGAGCGGTTCGGTCATCGGCACTTCCCAGACCCGTCGGTAGCCATCATGGAGAGGCGCTCTATTGGAGCGCTCCAACAATGTAACCCCAATCACAACGGTGTCAAGAGCCTGGCGCGACTCGCAAAGTGGTGTTCCACCTTGCATATTCGGTCTCACCTGGGCCGTTGCGCGCGAGAAATAATGTCCGAATCACGCGATTAGAGCGCTCTATTGCTGTGAGCACTTCGGCACGGTAGCGTCAGGCAGCATGACAGGACCGACCATGGAAGACGTCGCCGCCCGAGCGGGTGTCTCCCGCGCACTGGTCTCACTGGTCATGCGCAATTCCCCCAAGGTGAGCGAGCATCGCCGGCGTGCGGTGCTGCAGGCCGCGCAGGATCTCGGGTATCAGCCGCACCTCATGGCCCGCTCGCTGGCCAGCCGCACCTCGAACATTGTCGGCGTCATGGTGTCCGATCTGCGCAATGCCTTCTTCGCCGATGTGGTGGAGGGCATGGACGAGGCCGCGCAGGACAATGGCCTCGAACTCATTCTCACCACCGGGCGGCGCAGCGCGGATCGGGAGGGCACGGCGCTGACCAGCCTGCTGGCCTTCCGGCCGGGCGGGATCATCCTGCTCTCACCGGTCCTGCCGACCGCCTCGATTCGCGATGCGGCACAGCGGTGTCCGGTGGTGCTGGTGTCCCGCGCATCCAGCCTGCCCGAGGTGGACACCGTCAATGACGAC
Source organism: Nocardia sp. NBC_01327 (assembly GCF_035958815.1). Taxonomy (NCBI): domain Bacteria; kingdom Bacillati; phylum Actinomycetota; class Actinomycetes; order Mycobacteriales; family Nocardiaceae; genus Nocardia; species Nocardia sp. NBC_01327. The sequence continues at coordinate 6,204,791 of NZ_CP108383.1, forward strand.
GGCGAACTGGGGGCCGCGCTGGCGGTCGATCACCTGGTCGCGCTGGGTCATCGGCGGATCGTGCATCTGGACGGCGGCGGCGCCTTCACCGCCGCACCCCGGCGCCAGGGGTACACCGCGGCCATGGTCCGGCACGGGCTCGAACCCATGGTCATCGCGAGCGAGCATACCGACGAGGCCGGGGCGGCGGCGGTGCGCAGCCTCTTGAATCTCTTCTCCCCCAGCAACTTTCCCACCGCACTGGTCTGCGGCAACGACTTCAATGCCGTGGGCGCCATGTCCGCGCTGACCGAGGCCGGACTGCGGGTGCCCGAGGATGTCTCGGTCGTCGGTTACGACAACACCTCGCTGGCGGCGCTGCGCCATGTCGCACTGACCACCATCGATCAGCCCCGCAATCGCATCGGGCAGCTGGCTGTCGCCGCCCTCACCGAACGACTGCGCGACGGCCGCACCGAACCGGTGCGCAGTCGCCTCGAACCCAGCCTGGTCGTCCGCTCGACCACGGCCGCACCCCGCGACTGACCCGGGGCCACCACCGATTTCGAAGGAGCACACATGTCCACGATCAGACTGGGCCTCGCGGGCACCGGCCGTATCGGCAGCTCCCACGCCGAAACGCTGACCACCCTGCCCGGTGTCGATGCGGTGATCGTCGCGGATGCCGACACCGAGCGCGCCCGGGCCACCGCAGACAAACTCGATATCGACTTCGCACCCGATATCGACGCCCTGCTCGCGGCCGATCTCACCGGGCTGGTGATCACCACGGCCACCGACTCGCATCCGGAGCTCATCACCGCCGCCGTGGATCGCGGTATCCCCGTCTTCTGCGAAAAGCCCATTGCCGCGGATATTCTCGGCACCCTCGCCGTGGTCGAACGCGTCGCCGGATCGACGGTGCCGGTGCAGATCGGTTTCCAGCGCCGCTTCGACGCCGGATATCGCGCCGCCCGCGCCGCTGTCGCGTCCGGGGAACTCGGCTGGGTGCACACACTGCGGGCCACCACGCTCGATCCGGCTCCCCCACCGGCGGAATACATTCCGCGGTCGGGCGGGGTGTTCCGCGATTGCGGCGTCCACGATTTCGACATCATTCGCTGGGTGACCGGGCGGGAGGTGACCGAGGTGTACGCGACCGGGGCCAATCGCGGTGAGCAGATGTTCGCCGATGCCGGCGATGTGGATACCGCCGCGGTAATCCTGCGCATGGATGACGGTGCGCTGGCGACGGTTTCGCTGAGCCGCTACAACGGGGCCGGATATGACGTGCGACTGGAAGTGCTCGGATCACAGGGCAATGCCATTGTGGGCCTGGACGACCGGGCGCCGCTGCGCTCGGTCGAGCCCGGATATCCGGCCTCGGCGCTGCCCGTGTATCCCGGATTCATGGACCGCTTCCACGGCGCATACGTCGAGGAGCTGACCACCTTCGTGGGCGTAGCCACCGGACAGGCCGCCAACCCGTGCCCGCCCGGGGAGGCGTTGCAGGCGTTCTACATTGCCGAGGCCTGCGAACTCTCCCGCCGAGAGGGCAGGCCCGTACGAATCGCCGAGGTCCGCAGCTAGCGGGTCCGACCGCAATCACCGCATTTTGACATACCGCGCATTCTTGGCATACCGCGCAATTCTCGCTGCCGCGCGGTCTTCGGCGGCCGCACAGTCTTCGGCGGCTGCGTAGTATTCGGCGTTCGCGCGGTCTTCGGCGGCCGCGCACCGAAAATGCGGCTGTTATTGCGCGGCGTGCCACAAGGCATGCCGCGCAATCTCCGTCCGGACGCCGGCTAGGCCGCCGGTACGGTCCAGCGCTGGCCGATCCCGTCGCCACAGCTCCGCAACACCAGGCCGGTATTCACCACACCGGGATCACCGGCCGTATCGACGCACAATCCGCTGTGCACGTTCGAGATGTGCGCCGTCGCACCGTCATAGGTCCAGAACTGCCCGGTGAAGTCGCCGCAGCTGCGCAGCAGCAGGGCGGTATTCACCACGCCCGGATCACCGTTCGTATCCACGCACAGCCCGCTGGACATGTTCGACACTCGGCCGGACGCCGCGTCGAACGACCAGACCTGCCCGGTGAAGTCACCACAATCACGCACCTGCAGAACGGTATTCACCACACCCGGATCTCCGTTGGTATCCATGCACAGGCCGCTGCGCGGGTTGGCGATCGCACCGTTCGCCTGCGCGGCCGCCGGACCCGCTCCGGCGAGCATCGCCGCGGGCAGTACGGCGGCGAGGGCCAGCGCGCGGACGAGGGCGGTGCGAAACGGCGGGCGAGGGATTCCAGACATCGGGCTAGCTTACGAGCAAGCCGATTGCGAGACCGGTCATTACGAGGGCGATGACCGAGTCGAGTACCCGCCAGGCCATCGGCTTGGCGAACAGCGGACCGAGCAGGCGCGCACCGAAACCCAGTGCGATGAACCAGATCATGCTGCCGACCATGGCCCCGGCCGCCAGGAACCAGCGGTCCGGGGAGGCGTAGGTGCTGGCGAAGGAGCCCAGCAGGACCATGGTGTCGAGATAGGCGTGCGGGTTGAGCCAGGTCACCGCCAGGCAGGTGGCGATGGCCGCGCCCAAAGCGATCGGGGTACCGCCACCCGCGCTCAGGGCCGAGGCCGAGAACGCGCGCTTGGCCGCCAGCGCCGCATAGCCGAGCAGGAACGCGATGCCCCCGTACTTGGCGAGGGTCAGCACAATCGGCGCGGCGTGCACCACCGCGCCGAAGCCGGCGACACCGATGGTGATCAGAGCCACGTCGGACAGCGCGCAGACCGCCACCACGGCCAGGACATGCTCGCGGCGGATGCCCTGGCGCAGCACAAACGCGTTTTGCGCGCCGATCGCCACAATGAGGGACATACCGAAGCCGAGTCCTGAAATGGCCGCCAGGGCCGCCGATGAGACGTTCACCCTCTCGAAACTAGGCGGATGCCCAGCACCAGGCCAGCTAATCATTCTGAAGCATGATTAGAGTTGCTTACTATGGACCTGCAGCTCGATCAGCTCCGCGCACTCGATGCGGTCATCAGCGAGGGCACCTTCGAGGCCGCCGCGCGCCGGCTCAGCGTGACGCCGTCGGCAATCAGCCAGCGCATCAAGGCGCTGGAGGATTCCGCCGGGCGGATTCTGGTGCAGCGCACCAAACCGGTGCAGCCCACCGAATCCGGGCTGACCGTGCTGCGGCTGGCCAAACAGGTGCAGCTGCTGACCAGCGATACCGCGCGGGAGCTGGGAGATGCGAACCAGCCCGCCGCGCGCCTGGTCAATATCCCCATCGCGGTCAATGCCGATTCCCTGCAGACCTGGGTCATGCCCGCGCTGGGCCGCGCCGCCGCGGACGTGACCTTCGAGATCCATCGCGAGGACGAGGAGCACACCACCCGGCTGCTGCGCGACGGCACGGTCATGGCGGCCATCACCTCGACCGCCGCACCGGTGCAGGGCTGTACGGTCCGGCGGCTCGGCGCCATGCGCTATCGGCCCACGGCGAACGCCGAATTCGCCCGGACCTGGTTCCCCGACGGACCGACCGCGCAGGCGTTCGCGGTCGCGCCGGTGGTCCTGTTCGACCGCAAGGACGATCTGCAGTTCCGGCTCATGCGGCGGTACACCCGCAGGCCCGTGGATCCGCCCCGGCACTACATTCCGTCCTCGGCGGGATTCTCCGACGCCATCCGGTTCGGATTGGGCTGGGGCATGATGCCGGATCTGCAGACCCGGCCCGGCGACAAACTCGTCCCCCTGGACAGCGCGGTCCACATCGATGTTCCGCTCTACTGGCAGCAGTGGCGACTGGACTCCCCCGCACTCGGTATGGTCGCGGCAACCATTGCCGAAGCCGCGGCGGCGGCGCTGCTCTGACAGCCCACTGCTATGAACGTTCGGTCCCGTGCATGCCATAGTCGATCGAGATTGTGCTTTGCAGAGAAAGGCATTACGTGTCCCAAGTTGTGCGCGGCGTCATCGCACGCTCGAAGAATGCCCCCGTCGAAGTGACCGAGATCGTCATTCCCGACCCCGGACCCGGCGAGGCCGTGGTGCAGGTGCAGGCGTGCGGGGTGTGCCATACCGATCTGCACTACCGCGAGGGCGGTATCAATGACGAATTCCCGTTCCTGCTCGGCCATGAGGCGGCGGGCATCGTGGAATCGGTGGGCGAGGGCGTCACCGATGTGGAGCCCGGCGATTTCGTCATCCTGAACTGGCGTGCCGTCTGCGGCGAGTGTCGCGCCTGCCGTAAGGGCAAGCCGTGGTACTGCTTCTCCACTCACAATGCGGCACAGCCGATGACGCTCACCGACGGCACGCCGCTCACCCCGGCGCTGGGCATCGGCGCGTTCGCGGAGAAGACCCTCGTGCACGCCGGACAGTGCACCAAGGTGGATCCGACCGCCTCGCCGGTCGCGGCCGGCCTGCTGGGCTGCGGTGTGATGGCCGGACTCGGCGCCGCCATCAATACCGGCAATGTGAGCCGCGGCGACAGCGTGGCCGTGATCGGTTGCGGCGGTGTGGGCAATGCCGCCGTGGCGGGTGCGAAGCTGGCGGGAGCGACGACCGTTATCGCCGTCGATATCGATGAGCGGAAGCTGCAGTGGGCCACCGGTTTCGGCGCCACGCACACCGTCAACGCCTCGAAAGAGGATGCGGTGGAGCGGGTTCAGGAACTGACCGGCGGCTTCGGCGCCGATGTGGTGATCGATGCGGTCGGGCGCCCGGAGACCTGGAAGCAGGCGTTCTACGCGCGCGATCTGGCGGGCACCGTGGTGCTGGTCGGCGTGCCGACTCCGGAGATGACACTGGAGATGCCGCTCATCGACTTCTTCTCGCGCGGTGGATCGTTGAAGTCCTCGTGGTACGGCGACTGCCTGCCCTCGCGGGACTTCCCGTATCTCATCGAGCTCTACAAGCAGGGCCGGTTCGATCTGGATGCCTTTGTCACCGAGACCATTTCGCTGACCGATATCGAGGCCGCCTTCACCAAGATGCACGACGGCGAAGTGCTGCGCTCGGTCGTGGTGTTCTGATGGCGCATATCGATCACGCCACCACCTCGGGCACCTTCAGCCTGGACGGTGAGACCTTCGAGGTCGAGAACAATGTCTGGGTGGTCGGCGACGATCTGGAGTGCGTCATCATCGATGCGCCGCACAGTGTTCCGGCCATTCTGGATGTGGTGGGCACACGCAAGGTGCGGGCGATTCTTGCCACGCACGCGCACGACGATCACATCCGGGTCGCGCCGGAGCTGGCCGCGGCCACCGGTGCGCCGATTCTGCTGCACCCGGAGGATCTGGTGCTGTGGCGGCTGACCCATCCGGATATCGCTCCCGACGGCGAACTTTCGGACAAGCAGATCATCGCGGTGGGCGGCACCGAACTGCATGTGCTGCACACTCCCGGCCATGCACCGGGCGCGGTCTGCTTCCACTCCCCTGATCTGGGTGTGGTTTTCACCGGCGATACGCTCTTCCACGGTGGTCCGGGCGCGACGGGGCGGTCCTACTCCGACTACGACACCATTGTGGCCTCGATCGCCGACCGGCTGCTGGCGCTGCCGCCGGAGACCCTCGTGCACACCGGTCACGGCGACTCCACCACCATCGGCGCGGAGGCGCCGCAGCTCGAAGAGTGGCGGGCGCGCGACAACTAATCGTCATTTGTAACGTGGTGTGGGCCCGACTCGCCGGGCTCACACCGTGTTCACAGTCTTTGCTGGCAAATCCGGCTTATCGCCCAGGTCTGCGACCGGATAATTCCCGCCATGCGAAAAATAGCTGCTGTTATAGCCGTTGCGTCTATCCCGCTGTTCGCCATCGGCTGCTCCTCCAGCCCTGGGTCGGTGAGCAAGAGCGATGTGGAGACCAAGACCGCCGGCGTGTTCCACGACAAATCGCACGAGGATGCGAAATCCACTGTGTGCGACGGCAGTCTGAAGGCCGAGGTCGGCGCCACCCAGCAGTGCACCGTCACCTCGGCCGATAATCAGACCTGGAAGACCACCGCCACCGTCACCAAGGTCGACGGCGACACCGCCTCGTACGACATCGTCTTCGCCGACAAGTTCCTGGGCCCCGACGATATCGCCACCAACGTCTCCAAGTTCTATCAGGACAAGGTAGGCACCGCGCCCACCTCCACCAGCTGCAACGGCCTGCTACGCGGGGCCACCGGCGCCAGCGTCCGCTGCGTGATCACCGAAACCGACGCCACCCGTTGGGGAGTCACGGTCACCGCCACCAATGTCGAGGGTGAAACGGTGAACTACAACATGGTCGTGGACGACCAGCCCATGCCGTAGCGGCAGTTTCAGGACTTCGCGATCTGCCTCAGTGGAATGGGCGGCTCAGCGGCAGGTGTGGAGGGTGGCTTCGGCGAGTTCCTCGACTACGTCCGATATTTCGCCGCGCGCGTGAAAAGCCCTGAGCTGTCTGCGGGCTCCGTTGCCGCGGGCGAGGAGGGCGGTGAGGGTGTCGTCTACGAAGGAGACGTCGCCCAGGTCTTCCAGGGCGGGCCGGACCAGATCGATGAGTTTCGCGAGCAGATCCTGCATCGGGATGGTCCGGCCGTCCGCGGGGTCGATGGCCGGGCCGTCCATACCCTCGTGGGCCGCGCGCCAATATGCCGCGCGCAGTGTGTCTTCCGCTATCACCGGTGTCACGGCGGCACGGCGGGCGGTCATGACCGCGGCGCGCACCAGGGTGGCCAGGAGAGCCGTTTCCTCCACGGTGGCCGGTACATCGCTGACGCGGACCTCGACGGTGGGGAACGTAACCGACGGGCGCACATCCCAATACACCATTTTGCGGTCCAGGATCACGCCCAGCGACAGCATGGACTCGACCGCGGCGTCGAACTCGACGACCGTGCCGAAGTGGGGTGGCGGCCCGGCGCTGGGCCAGCGCCGCCAGAGAATGTTTCGCCAACTGGCATAACCGGTTTCGTCACCGTGATAGATGGCGGAGTTGGCCGTCAGCGACAGCAGCAGCGGTAGCCAGGGCCGCAGGAAATTGCTGACCTGCAGTGCCACTTCACGATCGGGCACCGCGACATGGACATGGCAGCCGCACAGACCCTGCTCCCGGGCGAGCCTGCCGAAGGTCTCGACGACCCGGTGATAGCGCGGGGTGCTGGTAAAGGTGAGCAGTTCCTCAGGAAGGGCGGGCGGCACGGCGACTGCCAGCAGTAATGCGTCATTCTTCTCCGCGCAAGCCGCAGCGCCACGCCGCAATTCACGCAATTCCCGGAGTAGATCGACCGTATTCGTATGCACACGGGTGCTGGTTTCCACCTGGCACCGCATGATCTCCAATTGCATATCGATGCCGAAATCCGCAGCGGTGCGGGCGACGTCGGCATTCCTGCCGACAGGCGCACCGGTACGCGGATCCACGAGGAGAAACTCCTCTTCGACACCCACCGTCGGCGGGGCTTCCACCTGTCATGTGTACCTCATTGCCGCGCGCATGACACCTGCCGGAATGGTCTGTTTCGTTCTGGTATCCCCGGCGCAAACTTGTCGGTAGGCAGGTTCACAATGCGGAGATGAGCTATGACGAAAAGCTTGCCGACCGGATTCGGGATGCGCTGGGGCCGGCGCTGCCGGAAGTGGTCGAGAAGAAATTGTTCGGCGGATTGGCATTCCTGATCGGCGGCAATATGGCCGTCGCCGCCAGCGGGCGGGGAGGCCTGATGGTGCGCCTCGACCCGGAGAACTACACCGATCTGCTCGTGCCCGGATCGGTCGAGACGATGGTGATGGGCGGACGGGAGACACGCGGATGGGTGCGGGTCACCACCGAGACCGTCGAGGAGGACGAGGCGCTCATCGAGTGGGTGGAGCGCGGGGTCGCCTACGCGGGCAGCCTTCCGGTGAAACAGGCCGCGGGCAAGGGCCGCCGCAAATAGTGTGCGGTGCGGCACATCGAATGAATTCGTGTGGGCCGCTTCACTGAAAATGCCGCTGGCGCAGTCCTTTTGTCGCCGCGTGTCACCACCTATTTACACCGGAGCACAGCGCGGAAATCTCGGCCCCGCACCCTGGTGAATATGAGGCAAACCGAGGTACATGCCCTGGCATGCGAAGTATGCGGTCGCCTGCCCCATCCTCGTCGCACCCGGCTGACCCTGGCCAAGCTCGCCGCGGTGTTCCCGGTCGAATTGGCGCTGCACGCGCTGGTCATCCATTTCGATTTGCCGTATCTGGTCACCGTCGCGCTACTGACCATCACCACCACGATTCTCGTCATCTGGGTGGTCGAGCCGGGCGCCATGCGCTATCTGGCCCGCTGGCTGCACGGGCCGGAACTCGATCAGCGGCAGCGCCTGGACAGCGCCGAGCTGCTGTGGCGCATTCGAGTGCGCCTGGACAACACCCCCGGTCGCCTGGAACTGCTCGCCAAACAGCTCACCTATCGCCGCGCGAACATCCTCACGGTGCACGTGCACCATCTGGAGGACGGCGTGCTGGACGAACTGGTGGTCTCGACACCCGCTGATGTCGGGCCGCCGCGGCTGGCCCATGCCATTACCAAAGCGGGCGGATCGACGGTCGGCATCTGGCCCGCCTCCGCCCTGACTCTGGTCGACGGTCAGACCCGCGCACTGAGCCTGGCCACCCGGGTCGCCGGCGATCCCGGCGAGTTGCCCCTGGTGATCGCGGAACTGCTGGGCGCGCAGTATGTTTCGGCCGTCGATCCGGAATATGCCCCGGCCGGAACGATTCTGGAGATCTCCGCCGATATCGAAATCGACGCCATGACCTTCGTGCGCCCCGAGGAGCCGTTCACCCCGGCCGAGATCGCTCGCGCGCACCGGCTCACCGATCTCGCCCGACTCACCGCCCGACAGGGCTGAGCTCCACCACCCGACAGGGCTGAGCTGTACCTCCCGACAGGGCTGAGCTCCACCTCCCGACAGGGCTGATCTGCACCGCCCCTCCAAGCTGATCTGCACCGCCCCTCCAAGCTGATCTGCACCGCCCGTCAAAGCTGAACTGCACCGCCCCTCAACGCTGAACTGCACCGCCCCTCAACGCTGAACTGCACCGCCCCTCAAGGCTGACCAGCACCGCCCCTCAAGGCTGACCAGCACCGCCCCTCAAGGCTGATCAGCACCGCATCCAGGGCCGATCCGCGCAATCCCGTCAATCCGGGCTGCCCGGTTTCGCATCGTGGCACACTGCTCCTGGCGCACAGGGCGATAGGCGCAAGGGGATGATCGGATGGCGGTTCGGCGTATCGGCGCGCAGCGGAGGAGCTCGGGCGAGGGGGAACGACAGCACGATACCGGCGGGCATCCGCCTGCGCGCCCGGCTGTGCGCGCGGCCAAGCTGGCGGCGCTGCCCATTGCCTTCGCGGGCCGTCGAGCGGCCGGTGCGAGCAAACGGGCACTGGGCAGATCGCCGGGCGAGGTGGATCGGGATATCCGATTGCGCACCGCACAGCACCTCTTCGAGGTACTCGGCGAGCTGAAGGGCTTCGCCGCCAAATTGGGTCAGATACTCGGCATCTACGAACTCGCCCTGCCCCCGGAACTGGGCGAGCCGTACCGAATCGCCTTGAGCCGCCTGCAGGATGCGACGCCCGCCATGCTCCCCGCCACGGTGCACGCGGTGCTGGCGGAGGCGTTCGGCCCGCAGTGGCGCGCTCAGTTCCGCGAGTTCGACGATCGCCGCGCCGCCTCGGCCACCATCGGCCAGGTGCACCGCGCGGTGTGGCACGACGGCCGCAGTGTGGCGGTGAAGGTCATGTATCCGGGCGCCCGGGCCGCCGTGCACGCCGATCTCGAGCACTTGCGGCGCATGTCGGGCCTGCTGTCGGTCTTCGCGCCCAATGCCGATATTCGGGCGGTCACCGATCAGCTCGCCGAATGCGTCAGCGCGGAACTGGATTTCGCCGCCGAGGCGGACAGTCAGCGCGCCTTCGCCGCCGCCTTCGCGCGGGATCCGGACTTCCGGGTGCCGGAGGTGGTGACGCAGGGCGGGGACGTCATTGTCAGCGAATGGCTGGACGGCATACCGGTTTCCAGGCTGATCGCCTCCGGCGCGCAATCCGAGCGCGATCGGGTCGGACTTCTGACACTGCGGTTCGTCCTGTCCTCGGCCGAGCGCACCGGGCTGCTCTACTGCGATCCGCATCCCGGGAACTTCCGGGTGCTGCCCGACGGCCGGCTCGGCGTCGTCGATTTCGGCGCCTGCCCGGCCTGGCCCCCACCGCAGTTCGCGCCCCTGGTCCAGGATATTGCCGAGGCGCTGCTCAATGGCGGTGCGGCGGAGCTCGATACGGCCATGCGGCGGCACGGTTTCGCCGACCGGCTGCGAACCTACGATGTGCAGGCGCTGGCCGAGCAGCTGCTCCCCTACGTGGAACTGTTGCGGCAGGAGCACTCTCGCGTGGACCGCGCCTGGCTGCGGCAGCGAGTGCTGGTCGCGCTGAACCCCCGATTGAGCAATGTGCACCGGCAGCTCACCCTGCCCGCCTACTACACCCCGTTCGCCCGGGCCATCGCCACACTGCTCGGCCTGCTCAGTCAGCTCGAAGTCACCGGTCCGCTGCGCGACGAAATACTGCGCTGGTCACCGGAATTGGCCGCGGCAATGGCTCGGCATCACACCCGGACCGGCGGGCCCGCCGACCTCGCCGCCGCACGATCACGCCGCGCCGCGGCAGCGAAACGGGATGCTGCCACCGGGTGATTCTCCCGGTTTCCCGATAGCTCTTGATCACTGTCCCAGACAGCTCTAGTCTGGAGTGGAGCCCCGCCTCGTGCGGGACGAGTCCACGACGGCCTCGCAACGGGCCGCCGACGGCTGGCCGCAGCTACTCCACAGGCGGTCGGCCGCTTCGCTCTCGAAAGGCCGGACATGGTGGGCAGCGCATCGCATGGAAATCCGTCGGCATCGGGGTCCGCTCCGGATCACGAGGTCGCCGTCATCGGCGCGGGACCCGGCGGAATCGCCGCCGGCGTCAAGCTGAAGAAGGCGGGTGTCACGGATTTCGTGATCATCGAGCGCGCCGACGAGGTGGGCGGCAGCTGGAACGAAAACCATTACCCGGGACTGGAAGTCGACATCCCGTCGCTCGCCTATCAATACTCGTTCGCCCGAAATGCCAAGTGGACCAGGCTGTTCGCGCCCGGCGCGGAGGTCAAGCAGTACCACATCGACGTGGCCACGCGATTCGGGCTGTATCCGCATCTGCGGTTCGGCACCGAGGTGGCCGGTGAGGAATGGGACGAGGACAACCACTGGTGGAAACTGCATATCCAAGGCGGCGAGGTCATTACCGCGCGCTTCGTGGTGAGTGCGGTGGGTGCGTTCGTCAGCCCGAAGCAGGATCCCGGCATTCCGGGGCTGGAGGACTATCGGGGCGAGCTGCAGCGGCCCTCGGCGTGGGATCACGACTACGACCTCACGGGTAAGCGGGTCGCCATTATCGGCACCGGCGCGAGTTCGGTGCAGATCACGCCGTCGATCGCCGGACAGGTGGGCACTCTCGCGGTATTCCAGCGGACGCCGGTGTGGTGTATTCCCAAGCCCAATCCCAAGATTCCCGATGCGGTGAAGGTGGTCCTGCAGACGCCGGGGCTGCAGGCCGCGACACACGGCGCGGTGCTGGTGGCTGTGGATCTCGTCCTGCGGGCCATGTCGAACGCGCCGATGGCGGTAGTACGGCCGACCATGCGGGCCGTGGACGCATCCGCTATCGCCGGGTACCGGGGGCTACTGCGCATGATGGTGCGCGACCCGCAGACACGCGCGGCGCTGACACCGGACTACGGGCCGATCGCCAAGCGCCCCACCGCGAATACCGGCTATCTGCTGAGCTTCAATCGCGACAATGTCGAACTGGTCACCACATCGATCGAGCGATTCACCCCGGGCGGCATCCGCACCACCGACGGCACCGAACGCGAATTCGACATGGTGGTGCTCGCGACCGGGTACCACGTGTTCTCCGATCCGGAGACCTACACCCCGGGCATGGTGGTGGGCCGCGACGGGCTCGACCTGGGCAAGTTCTATACCGAGCACGGTCTGCAGGCCTACGAGAGCGTGGCACTGCCGGGTCTGCCCAATCGGTGGACGCTGGTCGGGCCGTACTCGTGGTCGGGCAGCGGCTGGCATGCCTTCGTGGAGATGACGGCCGATCATGCGGTGCGGGCCATTTCGGAGGCGCGGCGGCGCGGGGCCACGTTCGTGGCGGTCCGGCAGGATGCGCACGACGCCTACCATCGCGCGATCTATCAGCACGGTGCGGCCATGCGGTTCTATCTGGCCGAGCTGAATGCGCATGTGCCGACGTACTACCGGAATTCGCAGGGGGACAGCACGTATATCCGTCCCACCGGATTCTTCGCGGCGCGGCGCGGGCATCGGCGATTCCCGTTCTCCGACTATCGGTTCGACGTACTGCGGCCGAAGCCGGTCAAGCCGCAGGCCAATGGCGCCAAGCCGAAACGCACGCGGCGCGCCAAGACCGACAGCCCCGCGTGATTCCTGCTCGACAAGGAAGTTGAGCCATGATCGAACTACCGAAGTCGGTCCGGATCGCGCTGGGCGCAACCGGTTACGGCATCAGTGATCGCAGGCTGGGTCCGGCGGTCGCGGGCAAGGTCATTCTGGTGACCGGTGCGTCCTCCGGTGTCGGGCGCGCCACCGCCCTCAGACTGGCCGCGAACGGCGCGACGGTGCTTGCGGTCGCCCGGCGCGCGCAACTGCTCGAGGAACTGCGTGCGGAGGTGTTCGACTGTCCTGGAACGGTTTACGTCTACCCTGCGGATCTGAGCGATACCGATGCCTGTGCGGAGCTCATCGATCGCGTGCTCGCCGAGCACGGCCGCGTCGATGTGTTCGTGAACAATGCGGGCAAGTCGATTCGCCGCTGGCTCTCGGATTCACTGGACCGCTGGGACAATTTCGACGACACCGCCAAGGTGAACTACCTGGGACCGGTGCGGCTTGTGCTGAGTCTGCTGCCGTCCATGCGCGCCCGGCATCAGGGGCACATCGTCAATATCAGCACCGCCGGGGTGCATGCGCCGAGCGTCGGCTGGACCGCGTACATCGCCACCAAGGCGGCCTTCAACTCCTGGATGCGCGGCGCCGCACCGGAATTGCGGGCCGACGGCATAACGACTACCGCCGTGCACCTGCAACTGGTGCGCTCGGACATGCTGGGGCCGTTCCGGATGTACCGGTATACGCCGAGCATGTCACCGGAGGAGGCGGCGAGCCTGGTGTGCCGGGCGATCGTGGATCGGCCGCTGGCCATCCGGCCGTGGTGGGAGCGCGCGGCCGCGCCGATGTCGTATGCGCTGGACAGTTCGCACACCGCGCAGCGGGCCCTGGCGGTGTATGCGAAGGCGGGCAACTGGAACAACCGGCCGACGGATTGGGCCGGGCCGATCGGGCGGGTGGAGCAGGCGGCCAATCTGCTCGATGACGCGGTGACTATTGCAGGCTGGGTGCCGGCGGCGGGAGCGTGGAATCTGCTGCCGCCGCAGCGCATTCCGCAGCTGCTGCTCTCGCTGCGCGATGGAGCCGGGCTGGCGACGGTGCTGGCGTCCTTCGCGGCACGGTTTCCCGACCGGCTCGCCCTCATCGACGACAGCGGGTCGGTGACCGCCGCCGAACTACATCGCCAGGTGCGGCGTCTGGCCGCGGCATTGCGGGCTCGATGGAATATCGGGCGGGGCAAGCGAATCGGGGTGCTGAGTCGCAATCATCGCGGGTTTGTGGTGGCTTCCTTTGCGGCAGCGCGGCTCTCGGCTGATCTGGTGCCGCTGAACTACGGGTTCGCGGGGCCGCAGATCGGTGAGGTGCTGGCGCGGGAGCAGGTGGATCTGCTGCTCTACGACGCCGAATTCCACACCGAGATAGAGAAGTCCGGCTATCAGGGTCGCCGTGTGCTGGTGCGGGGGTCCGCCGGTGGGCTGCCGACCGTCGAAGAGCTTGTTGCCGAGGGCGGCCCGCCGGTGCGCACTCCGGCGTACGGCGGCTCGGTCGTACTGCTGACCGGCGGCACCACCGGTGTACCCAAGGGCGCTCCCCGGCAACTCGGTGTGCGGGAGGCCGTTCCCCTGATCGCCGGGCTGCACCCGCGCATGGTGCTGGCCATCGGGGATCTGGCCAAGGTCGAGCCGATTCCGCGGTTGGGCAGTCCGATGGTCATCGCACCGCCGCTGCATCACACCTATGGGTTCGGGGCACTGCTACTGGCCTTCCTGACCGGTTCCACCGCCGTCGTGCACGAGCGATTCGAGGCCGAGCAGACGCTGGCCGATATCGAACGCCACAGTGTGCGGATCGCCTGCCTGGTGCCGACCATGGTCAAACGCATTATGGAATTGCCTGCGGACGTGCGGCAGAACTACAACACCGAGCGCTTGCAGATGGTGCTGTGCGGAGCCGCACCCATGCCGCCGTGGCTGGCGGTCGCGTTCATGGACGAGTTCGGGGACGTGCTGTTCAACGGTTACGGATCCACAGAATCCGGTGCGGGAGCCTTGGCCACGCCCGCGGATCTGCGCGCCGCGCCTGGCACGGTCGGCAAGCCGCCGACCGGGTTCGTGGATATTCGGATCGTCGACGATCAGGGCCGCGAGGTCCCCGCCGGAACCACCGGGCGCATCGTCAACAAGAACCCCACCATGTTCCGTGGTTACAGCGACGGCAAGCAGCGAACCATGGTCGGAAAGTACATGGACACCGGCGATCTCGGGCATGTGGATGCCGACGGACGCCTGTTCATCGAAGGTCGCTCCGACGACATGATCGTCTCCGGTGGGGAGAACGTCTTCCCGCAGGAGGTGGAAACCGCACTGCTGTCGCATCCGGCGCTCGCCGATGCCGGCGCCGTCGGGGTGCCCGATGACGACTTCGGCCAGCGGCTCATCGCGGCGGTAGTCCTGCGCGGTGGCGCGCAAGCCACCGCGGACGAGCTGAAACAGCACATCAAATCCACACTCGCCAACTACAAAGTGCCGCGCGACATCGTGTTCGTGGCAGAGCTGCCCCGCACCACCGCGGGAAAGCTGCGCCGGCAACAACTTCCGGAGATCATCTCCGAATCACAGGACGCGAGGTCCCAGTCATGAACTCCACCAATGGTTCCCCCTTTTCCCCCACCTACGAGGTCGCCGTCATCGGCGCGGGTCTCGGCGGCATAGGCGCGGGCGTGGCCCTGCGCAAGGCCGGCGTCGAGAACTTCGTCATCATCGACAAATGGTCCCGCGTCGGCGGGACCTGGCTGGCGAATACGTATCCCGGTGTGGCCGTGGATGTTCCGTCGCCGGTATACAACTTCTCGTTTCAGCAGCGGTCGAAGTGGTCGCGGTTCTTCGCGCCGGGGAAAGAGATTCAGCGGTACGCCGAGGAAGTCGTCGACAAGCAGGGACTGCGCGACAAGCTGCGACTGGGATCAGGGGCGGCCAAGGGCGTCTTCGACGAGGTCCACGACTTCTGGCGGGTGACGCTGGAGGACGGCACGGTGATTACCGCGCGGTTCGTGATCGGCGCGGTGGGTGGGCTGGAGCAGCCGCACAATCCGGAGATTCCGGGAATCGAGGACTACCGGGGCAAACTCATGCACAGCTCTCGCTGGGACCATGAGTACGACTATCGGGGCAAGCGGGTGGCGGTGATCGGCACCGGGGCCAGTGCCCTACAGCTGATCCCCGAGCTGGCCAAGGATGTCGCGCAGCTGACGGTGTACCAGCGCCGCGCCATCTGGATCGCGCCGAAGCCGGACTTCCGGATGGGACCGGTGCTCAATTCGGTGCTCAACTTCGCGCCGGTGCAGCAGACGGTGCGGTTCGTCGGCAATGTGGGTGTGAATGCCGGGCTCGGTGCGGGATTGGCGGTCTCGGCGTATCCACGACTCACATCCGTTGGGCTGACCGTCGGCGAAACCGCTCTCAAGAGCTACCTCTTCGCTCAAGTGCGCGACCCGAAGCTGCGGGAGAAGCTCACGCCCGACTACCGGCTCGGCTGCAAACGGCCGTCGGTCTCCAACTCCTACTTCCGGACCTTCACACAGCCGAATGTGGATCTGATCACCGAGGGGATCCAGCGGTTCACCTCCACCGGGATCGTCACCGCCGATGGCGGCTCGCAGGACTTCGACATGGTGGTGCTGGCGACCGGGTTCAAGGTCATGGAAAAGGGGTTCACGCCGCCGTATCCGATTTACGGACGGGAGGGGCTGGAGCTCGGAGAGTTCTGGGACACCAATAGGTTCCAGGCGTATCAGGGAGTTTCGGTGCCCCGGTTCCCGAATGCGTTCCTGATCGTCGGACCGTATGCGTATGCGCCCGGGTCGTACATCCCGCTGATCGAGTCGACCTCAGCGCATGCCGCGCGGGTGATCTCCGAAGCAGGTCGGCGAGGGGCCACCTGCGTCGAGGTGCGGCAGGAGCCGCATGATCGCTATTTCGCCCGGATGGACAAGCGAGCCAAGAAGACTCACCTATTCAGTCAGGGATGCGCCAGTTCGAACACGTACTACATCAACTACCAGGGAGATGGAGCGGCGTTCCGGCCTTCCACGCAGCTCGAAATGTACTGGGAGAATCGACATTTCCCGATCGATGACTATCAATTCACCACCGCGCGGCCGGTTCGCACACGTGCCGACGGGCAGCGAGCATCCGCCCCAGCGCTCTGAGAATTGCAGATGAGGAGTAGGTCATGACAGGAACACCTCGGGCGCTGGTTCGATCCGGTGTCGCTCTACTCGATGCGGTATCGACGCCGTTGTTCCGCGCTGCCGGCGGGAATGTGCGGTTCGGACCCGCGCGGTTGGTGGAGCTCACGACCGTAGGGCGGCGCAGTGGGCAGCCCCGGAGCGTGTTTCTGACGTCGTATATGCGGGTTGGAGACGGATATTTGGTGGTGGGGACGCATGGGGCGGCTGTGCGGCAACCCGATTGGTTCTACAACATTTCTGCCGATCCGCGGGTGATTGCGACGGTGGGTGGGCGTAGCCGTCATATGGTCGCCCGGGTTGCCGCTGGTGACGAGAGGCGGCAGATCCTAGGGAAGCTCGCTTTGCGGGGGTATGGGATTCCTGTGCTGCTAGCGCAGCTGGCTCTGTCGGGTACGCGGGTTATTCCACTGGTTGTGCTGGAGGAGAACCCGGTTCAGTAGAGAACAAGACGACCAAAGAACAGAAGATAAAGACGCCCGGACGAGAAGAAAGAAACGACAAAAGCACAAAACAAGAAAAGAACAAAGCCGCGAATGAGGCGCTGGAAGGTTCTCGGACAGTGGCCCCGAAGTAGAGTCGGGGTTCACCGAACGGAGTTGTTGTGGCACGGAAGAATACGCGGTATTCGCCGGAGTTTCGTGAGGCGGCGGCCAGAGAAGTGGTCGAGCGGTCACGGACGGTGGCCGAGGTTGCGCGCGAGTTGGGGTTGATCGAGCAGACCTTGAACTACTGGGTGAAGAACTATCGGCAAACCCATGTGGTCGTGGAGCCGGAGTTGTCGATACCTGATAAGGCGCGGTTGGCCGAACTCGAGCGCCGGGTGCGAGAGTTGGAGGCGGAGAACGAGTTCCTGGGAAAATCGGCGGCCTTCTTCGCGAAGAGGTTCCGGTGACCGCGAAGTACGCGTTCATCGAATCCGAAGAAGGAAACTACCCGGTCTCCAGGATGTGCAGGTGGTCGAAAGTATCCAGGTCCGGCTATTATGACTGGAAGAGCAGATCGGTCTCGGTGACCACTGTTCGGCGCGAGATCCTTTCTGCTGAAGTTCAATTCGCGTTCGAACATTCCGACGGCACGTATGGGTATCGTCGCGTCCACGCTCAGCTCGCCCGGTGGGGCACCATCGCCGATCCGGAGACGGTGCGGTCGATCATGCGTGAGTTGGGTTTGGTGGCCTGCCAGCCGCGCCCGTTCCGGCCGGTCACGACCCTCGCCGGCGACGCAGGCGTGTTGCTGGACCTGGTACGGCGTGACTTCACCGCCGACCGGCCCGGCCTCAAGCTGGTCGGCGACATCACCTACGTTCGCACTGCGGAGGGCTGGCTCTATCTCGCGACTGTGCTGGATTGTTTTTCCAAGAAGGTAGTCGGCTACGCGATGGCCGAACACATGCGTGCCGAACTCGTCACAGACGCGTTGCGAATGGCCTGCCGCACAGTTAGTTTCGTGCCAGGGGTCACGGTATTCCATTCCGACCGCGGTACTCAATATCTGTCCGCGGCGTTCGCCGGTGTCGCGAAGGAATTGAACATTCTCCGGTCGGTGGGGCGGACCGGGGTCTGCTACGACAACGCCTGGGCCGAATCATTCAACGGGACCTTGAAGAATGAACGTGTCTACCGGACGCACTATCGGACCAGGGCAGCTGCCGAGGAAGACATCACTCGTTATATCGAGTTGCGGTACAACCAGATTCGGCTGCACTCAGCGATTGGCTACCGCACACCCAACGAGGTAGAGTCCGAATGGTCCGAACAGAACCAGGCAGCCTGACAGACCAAACCCTCACTGTCCGAATTCCTTCCGGCTCCTCAAAGCCGCGAAAGAGGCTGGTCGGTCCGCCAGTCTGAATATCCTTATATCACACCACAATTCACCTTTCCGTGCCCATCTCACGGCGGTAGAATAGTGGTATGAATCCAGGGGGAGAAACCGTGAACACCGAGAGTGCGCACGCACTGTCGGTAGCGGTCGGTCACCTCCTGAACGCGTCCCTGGTTCCGTTGCACGATGACGAATTCATCGCACTCATGCGGGAAGTCGAAACCTGCACCCGCAAACTCGAAGCAGTCAAAACCCGTTTCGTCGTGGAAACCACCAGTCGTGGCCTGGCCCAGCGGGGTGGGGTCGCGTCCCCGAAGGTGTTCCTGCGTCAAACCTTGGGTATCTCCCGCGCCGACGCCGCGTCCCGGGTCAGCGTCGCGGTGGAAACCGGTCCGCGCATCGTCTCCGGTGTGGAGCTGGAACCGACCCTGGCGCACGTGGCTGCCGCGCACCGTGAAGGGGTGATCGGTGTCGATCATGTGCGGCGGATCATGACGGTGATGAACCGGTTGCCCGGCAGTCTCGACATGGACGTTCGTGAGGCCACCGAGTTGCAGTTGACCGAGTTCGCGCCCACCGGGTACCCGGAAGGGTTGCCGGTGATGGGTGAAGTGTTGCTCGCGGGTTTGGATCCGGATGGCTCGTTGAGTTCCGATGCCGATCGTGAACGCATGCGCGGTCTCACCCTGGGTGCCGAGCGTGCGGATGGGATGTCTCCGTGGAACGGGGAGATCAACCGCAAGCTGCGCTCGGTCCTCGAGCCGGTGTTCGCGAAGCTGGCCCGCCCGGGTATGTGCAATCCGAAGGATCCGCAGAGCCCGTGGGTGTCCGAGCACAAGCTCGATGCCAAGGCGATGGCGGCGTGTGTCGAGCGTGATACCCGTACTCCGGCGCAGCGTAATCATGATGCGCTGCTGGCGTTCTTGCGCCCGGAGTTCGGTGGCCCGGCGAAGTTGGGTAGGCATCGTGGTCTGCCGGTGTCGGTGATCGTCACGATGAGCGTGACGGATCTGGAAGCCGACGCCGGTGTCGCCACGACCGCGTCCGGTGGGATCGTGTCGATCCCGGAAGCTTTGGAGTTGGCGGCGAAGTCGAACAAGTATCTGGCGGTGCTGAACCCGGTGGGGTTGCCGCTGTATCTGGGTCGCGGTACCCGCTCGGTGAACCTGGACCACACCCGCAACTCCTCGAGCATCGAGTGCGAGTCCCGTACGGCGGGCCTCGATTTCGGTGCTCACCCGGCCGGTTTCGAGCCCGGTTCGCAGACAGGTGATGCCGATCGCGAGTGCGGGTCGGCTGATCTCGGACACCGCGCCCTGCCTACCGGCGCCGAGAGGGTTCCGGGTACGGCCGGTCCCGACCATGCCCCCGGCTCATCGGGCACCGAATGCGACTGCCAGTCGGGAAGCTGCGGTACCGGTGCGTGCACTGTCAGCGCCGAGACCGGTTCGCGGGCAGACGGTTCCAGCCACGACCTCTGTGCAGCTGGCAACGAGGATGGTTCAGGATCGGCGAGCACCGGCCACGGCACCCGGCCAGCCTGCTTGGTGTTCGGACCGCGGTCCTTCGGGACCGAGCGGGTTCCCCGGTTGGCCAGTGCCGCACAACGACTGGCGCTCATCGCCTCCGAGAAGGGCTGCACCCGCCCTGGGTGCGATGCCCCGGCGACGATGTGCGCGGTGCATCACATCACCGAGTGGAGCAACGGTGGGCGCACCGATATCGACAACCTCACCCTCGCGTGCGATCACTGCCATGCCCAGGTCCACGACGGACCCGGAGGGTGGAAAACGGTGGTCATGGGACCGGAGTCGGAGTTTCCGGGGCGGACCGGGTGGATCGGGCCCCCGCACATCAACCCCAGCGGGGAACCACAGGTCAATCACCTGCACCACCCGCTCGAGCTGAAGGCTGCTGCGGTGGCGCGGATCCGGGCTCGTAACGAGCGGGAACTACAGCGCTACCGGCAGTAGGTTCCACACCCGCCTGCTGACACCTGTCTGTACCTGTTCCACCGCCGGGGTTCGTTCCCGTCGGTGCTACAGGTCGTTGTGCGAGTGGGGGTTTCGGGGTCTTGGTTCTCGGTTCTTGGTCTTTCGGGTTTTGTCTTTTCGGGTTTTGTCTCTGAAACCGGACCAAAGCCGGTCGACCCCGCCGGTACCGCAGGTACCTCCCTACTGCGGAAGGTAAATCGGGTACCCCACCTGACGTCACCAGCACGGCCATCTCGGGCCCTGCCCGCACCCCGTGGCCCAACACCACCTCTCGACGCACACAACCCAGGTGCACCGGCCCCATCTCGGCCTCGAAACCCCCTGAAGCGGGCACCACGCTACCCTTCTCTCCGACCGCACAGCAGGTATCCGCACGGCACAGACCCGGTAACCGTTGTGCCGCAGAGACACCCGCTGTTCCATCCCGGTGGCCGATGGGTTCTATGCCGAAACGGCCGGTACACCTGGACTTCTCGCCCCCGGCCTGTAGGCCCACCGCCGGACTTGGCCTTTCGGGTTTTGTCTTTTCGGGTTTGTCTCGGAAACCGGACCACAGCCGGTCGACCCCGCCGGTACCGCAGGTACCTCCATACTGCGGAAGGTAAATCGGGTACCCCACCCGACGCCACCAGCACAGCCATCTCGGGCCCTGCCCGCACCCGGAGACCCACCACCGCCTCTCGACGCACGCAACCCAGGTGCACCGACCTCATCTCGGCCTCGAAACCACCTGAAGCGGGCACCACACCGCGCTTCTCCCCGACCGCACAGCAGGTATCCGCACGGCACAGGCCCGATAACCGTTGTGCCGCTGAGACACCCGCTGTTTCGTCGCCAGCCGTCGATGTTCTCGCCATCGAAACGGCCGGTGCACCGTGGATTTCTCGCCCCGGCCTACAGGCCCGCCGCCGGACTTGGCCTTTCAGGTGCTCTGAAGCGGGACCCAGCGGGTCACCCTGTACAGGGCTGCAGGTTCCTCCCTGGTTGGGGAGCTAAGGTCGGGTTCGGCTGCCAGGATTCCCACGCTTCTTGTTGTTCTGTATGACACCGGGGAGCGACACACTATGAGGCCGCGGACTCGCTGTCGCCTAGTCCTGGGATCCATTTCTCGGCCAGTGCGATGAATGGGCCCTCGGCGTCGAGTTGGGCGCATATCCCTACCACTCCCCCGAGAACCCTTCCGAGCATTGCATATTCGGGGCGATCGGCGGGTGCGCGCATGGCGCGGGCGTTGGTGAGGGAGATGTTTTCGGGCTCTAGTGAGCGGGCTACCTCCTCTTGGAGGAACGCTCGGGTGAAGTGGAAGTCGGTGCCGTTGATCTGGGCGAGAACGGGGGTGATGCGGTTTTGGAGGGGAGCCATGTCGATGGGTGCGCCGGGTTTTATGAAGCCTTCCTCGCGGAGAACCTGCTCCATGCCTGCGTAGTCCTCGGTCAGTGCGCAGCGGGCCAATCGGCCTACGGCACGGGGGATTCCGTGGGGAGTCAGGGCGCACGCGCCGAAATCGATGATGCCGAGGCGGTTGTCGGGGCGCAGTTGGAAGTTCCCCGGATGCGGGTCACAGTGCAGCAGACCGACGCGGGAGGGTGAGCAGAGGGCGAACTCGGCGAGCAGGAGCCCGGCGCGATTGCGTTCTGGGCGAGCACCATTGGCGATGATGCGGGACAGCGGCACGCCGTCCATCCATTCGGAGACCAGGACCTTGGGTGCGGCGGCTACCACGCGGGGGATGAAGAATTGCGGGTCGCCGGCGAAGGCCTTGGCGAAGCGGCGCTGGTAGGCGGCTTCGATGCGGTAGTCGAGTTCGTCGTCGGTGCGGGCCAGGAACTCTTCGATGAGCTGGCGCGCATTGGTTCCGGCGAGCAGGGTGTTGAAGGCGCCCGAAACCATCTGCAGCATTTTGAGATCCGCGCGCAGCGATTCCTCCGCCTCCGGATACTGCACCTTCACCGCGACTTCGCGCCCGTCGTGCCAGATCGCCTTGTGCACCTGGCCGATACTGGCCGCGGCAATCGGCTGATCGTCGAAGTGAGTGAAGCGCTTGCGCCAGGCCGTGCCCAGTTGCAGGTCGAGCATGCGGTGAGTGTCGGCCACCGGCATGGGCGGGGCCTCCTGCTGCAATCGGGTGAGCGCCTCGCGGAAGTGGTCGGAAAAGCGCGGGGGCACTGCCGCCTCGGCGACGCTGAGGGCCTGGCCCAGTTTCATGGCTCCGCCCTTGAGCTCACCGAGCACCGCGAAGACCTGATCGGCGGCCGCGTCGAGCATCTCGTCGGTAATGCCGCCGCGTTCCGCACCTGACAGCAGTCCGCGTCCGGTGGCGGCCACGCGCTGCGCCATGAGCGTCGCGGGAATGCTCGCCACCTTGGCCATGCGGGCGATGCCTTTTCTTCTGAGTCCGGCCACGTTGCCGATCCTTTCCTCCGGAGCGCTCCCCCGAGCCCGCCCGACTCCCGTCCCAGACAGTGTAGGCGCGTTTCCGGGGCCGGTCGATCACGTGCCGGTCACCACGGTGTCAGCCCAGCCCGATGACCGCCGATACCGCACGGTGATCAGGGCCGGGGACACGCAGGACCACCGGATCGGTGATCGTCACACCACGCCCGAGAATGTGGTCCAGGCGGGCAAGCGGGAAGGAGGCGGGCCAGGTGAAGCCCGCGCCCGAGTGATTGTCCCGGTAGCCGGGGGCGAAGGCGGACCAGTGCCGGTCGGTGCCTGCGGTATTGAAGTCACCGGCTACCACGACGCGGTCTGCGCCTTCCTTGCTCAGCGCGCGGGAAAGGACGCTCAGGCCGTTGTTGCGGGTTGCGGTGTCGCCCGGGCGAACCGATGGCAGGTGCACGACGTACACGACGAGTTCTCCGTGCGGAGTGGCAATTCGGGTGCGCAGCCCGCGATGCCAATCCACGCCTACGTCGACGGCACTGGTATCCGAGATCGGGTATCGGCTCCACAGCCCGACGGTGCCGAGTTCGTCGTGGTAGCGGTAATCGTCGTCCAGGATGCCGAGCACCGCTTCACGATTGCTGCCGCCGAGCTCCTGCACCGCGATGATGTCAGCATTGATGGCGGCGAGCGCACGAGCGGTTGCTACCGGAGAAGTGTTGGCGGCGAACAGGTTCTGCGATACGACTCGGACCGATTGCGACTCCGGGACGGCCGGCGCACCGGGCGCCCACCACGATCCGAAGAGATAGGCCCAGGCCATCAGTGGAACCAAGGCGGCGACCGCACCTGCCGGGCATCGGCACAGGACGGCGACCACTGCCAACACCGGGATCAGCGCGCCGAGCCACGGCGCTGCGGTATCCATTGCGACGCCGAGGCCGCCGATATCCGGGATCCTGGTGTGCGCGATAAGCAGCAACGTGAGAAGTGCTGCCGCACTCGCGAATACGGCGATCTTGCCGATGCTGACCCTGTTCACGTCGTGCAGCTGATTCACTGGACAGGACACAGTCGTCGCGGCGTCTTGTCGCCCGTCACTTGCGCATCCACACACCCCCCAGGCAGACCACCGGAATCGGCCGCACCGAAATTGGCGGTGACAGTGAGCTCGCCGTCGCCGAAGACACTGCGCTGCACCAGATGATCATCGGTGAGCCACCGGAAGTCCGTCATGGGCAGGGTGCCCGCCGCCTGGTGCAGTGGTGCGAAGAACTGTTGCAGGCGTGCGATTTCGGGACCGCGGGCGGTCAAGGTGGCGCGGTCCAGGGCGAAGTTCAGCGGGGTGTTGTTCAGAATGGCGGTGAGGGCGCGCATGGTCTGCTGCTGCGGGAGTTTGTAGTACGACAGCTCCCACCGGTCCACATTGACCAGCGAATCGTGCAGGACGGTTTCGTACAGCGGCACGCGGTACACCGGATCGAACATCGACCGCACCAGATTCTCGGGCAGGTCGACCGGCTTGAAGAACACCTGCGGCGCCTGCTCCGGGTAGTAGGCGCCCCAGACCTGACGATCGCGCTGAAACTTCCAGAGCTCATCCGAAATCGGGTTCTGCGCACCGTGATCGAACGCGAGCACCGGTGCCGCCCAGGCCCCCGCCGCCTCCGATCCGAGCACCTGCCCGCGCTCGGCGAGCCAGCGCATGCGGTCGAGGCGGTTGGCGCGGTCCTGCTGTTGATTCATCGGGTGCGCGGCGGCGTAGTCGTCGAAGAAGTCGCCGGCGGCATCGACATCGAGGAAGTAGGTGTTCGCGCCATTGGCGGACATCTGCGCGTAGCGATCCCGGTACAGCGCCGGATCCTGTTTCAGCGCTTGCGAACTCACATAGCAGCCGCGGCCGCCGAAACCGTTCTCGGGCTTGCCCTCGGCATCGTGGACGCAGCCCTCCGGCCAGATCCGGCCGGGCCAGCGCGAACCGGGGTTGTCGGCGGTGGCGGGATCCTGGGCGTTGTCCCACGAATCGTAGGGTCCGGCAAGGTATCCGGCGTTCTCGGCGGCGTCGATCGCCGCCTTGGTCATCGGGTGGTCATCGGCGTCATAGCCCAGCCACATCTGACTCAGCCCGAGGTCACGCATCTGCGCGATGGCCTCCGGGCTGCGGCCGTCGCCCCACAGGTACGCGTGGAAAGCGCCCAGCAGCTTGGCAATCCGCGGATTCTGCTTGATCTTGTCCGTCATCGACACGAACCCGCCATGCTTGATCAGCTCATCGCGGTAGTCCTTCGCAGCGGCGACGGGTGACCCATCCGTGAGTGCGAAACTCACCGAGTAGTCGCGAGTGCCCGCGCGCTCGTCGAAGTCGTGTGCGGCGCTGGAGAGCAGTTTGCCCGCAACGGAATTCACGGTCAGGCTGCTGCCGATATCGGTGGGCACGATATAGCCGACTCCGCGAGCGCCGAGGGTGTAGCCCCAGAACGGCATGGTCAGACCGGAGGTCAAGGCGAGGGGCTCGCCGATGAGTCCGGTATCGGGGCCGTTCCAGAACGGGTCCCGCACGGGCAGGGACAGCCCCTCGCCGCGCGGGATCTGCAGCGCGGTCGCGCTCGTATCGCCGCCGGTGACCGGCCAGGTGAGTGTCGAGTCGCGGTCGCTGTGCACCGTGATTCGCAGACGCCCGTCCTCGGTGGTCGCGGTCACCGTCAGCGCACGGTCCGGGTAAGCCCAGTGCGCCTGGGTGCCGTCGATCCGCACCGGGCCGGGCGCGCCCAGCGGGTCGGCTGCCGCCGCGGACAGTTCGACGCTGTGTCCGTCGGCGGTCGCCGTGACCGCCAGCGAAGTGGTGTCGACGTCCGCACTGCCGCCGCCCATGGGGATAACCACACGATTGCCATCAATTTTCGGACGGGCGGCAGATGTGTCCTCACCGCAGGCCGTGATCCCGGTGGCCGTCAGACTCAGCAGCGCGATCACGGCCACGGCTCGAGGCGATCTCCGAAGTCTCATGGTCGCCACCCTCTCGGTCCGAGATGAGAGTCCGATGAGAAGGCGCAGGCAGAGGTATTACGTATAGTCCCAGGCGTGCGGGTACTGGTGGTCGACGACGAAGCGGCGGTGCGGGAGGCGCTGGTGCGCGCCCTCGACAGCGAGGGCTACGAGACCCACTCCGCGGTCGACGGCGCTGCCGCGCTGGAGGCGATTGCCCGGTGGCAGCCGGAGGTTGTGGTGCTGGATGTGCTGATGCCGTTCATGGATGGGCTGACGGCCTGCCGCACCCTGCGCGGGCGCGGTGACCGCACGCCGATTCTCATGCTCACCGCGCGTGATGCGGTGGCCGACCGCATTGCCGGGCTCGATGCGGGCGCCGACGACTATCTCGTCAAGCCGTTCGATCTGGACGAATTGCTGGCTCGGGTGCGGGCGCTGGTGCGGCGCACCTATCCCGAGGACGGCGCGGTGCTGTCGGCGGCGGATCTGATCATGGATACCGCCGCGCATACCGTGCGCCGCGCCGGGCGCGAGATCGAGCTCAGCCGAACCGAATTCGCGCTCCTCGAGGTGCTGCTGCGCAATGCGGGGCAGGCGCTGCCGCGCGAGATGCTCATCGACCGCGTGTGGGGCCACCATTCGTCGAATTCGCTCGAGGTCTACATCCGCTATCTGCGGCGCAAGGTCGAAACCGCCGGGGAACCGCCGCTGATCCATACGGTGCGCGGAGTCGGCTACCGGCTGGGCGCAGTATGAAGCGGCTCGGGCTGCGGGGGCGGATCGCCGTATTCTTCGTGCTGGCAATGGCTTTGGCGCTCGCGGGCATGGGCACCGCCGCATATGTCGTGACCGGGCACGAGTTGAACAGTGCGCTGGATCTGGGGCTGCGCCGGCAGGCCACGCGGATCATTCGGCAGTTTCCGGTCGAACCGCAGGTGGCCGCCATGTCGGGGCCGTGCGAGTACTTGGCGGCACCGAGTTGCGTGCAGGTGGTGGCAGCCGACGGGACCATCGAATCCGAGCATGCACCCGACGCCACATTGCCGATAAACGCCCGAACACGGGATGTCGCAACAGGTTCGGCGGACGGGTACTTCAGCGATATCACCCTGGCCGGTTATCGCATGCGCATGTACACCGCACCGCTGCGGCCGGGAAGCGCCGTGCAGGTGGCACAGCGATCCGAGACGGTCGATACCGGTCTGCGGCGGGTCGGCATCGCACTGCTCGCCGCCGCCGCGGCAGGGATACTGCTGGCGGCGGCCATCGGTACCGTGCTCGCGCGGCGGGCACTGGCGCCGGTGGCGGCATTGACCCGGGCGGCCGAGCGGGTGGCGCGCACCCGGGATCCCAACGAGCACATAGTGATTACCGGCTCCGATGAGCTGGCCCGGCTGGGGACCAGCGTCAACACCATGCTCGACGAACTCGACGCGGCACTCACGGGCGAGCGGAATTCCCTTGCGGCACAGCAGCGTTTGATCGCCGACGCCTCACACGAGCTGCGCACGCCGCTCACCGCGCTGCGCACCAATATCGATCTACTGCGCCGCTCTGCACGCCTGACGCCGAGCCAGCTCGGGGACACCGTCGCCGCGCTGCGGGTGCAGTCGGAAGAGCTGTCGGGGCTGGTCACCGATCTCATCGACCTCGCCCGCGCCGACGATCCTGCCGCGCCACACGAAGTCCTGGAAGATCTGCGGCTGGATGCGCTGGTCGCAGAGCGGGTGCAGACCGCCCGAAGGCATTGGCCCGCAATCATCTTCGACACCGAACTGGAGCCGACCACGGTCCAGGGCGCGGCCGCCCGACTGGCCCGCGCGGTCACCAACCTGCTCGACAATGCCGCCAAATTCAGTCCGCCCGGCGCGACCGTCCACGTGCGATTGAGTCACCGGCAGCTGACAGTTCACGATACGGGCGCAGGCATTGCCGCCGAAGACGTACCGCACGTCTTCGACCGCTTCTACCGCTCCCCCACCGCCCGCACCACTGCGGGCCACGGCCTGGGCCTGGCCATCGTGGCGCAGGTCGCCGAACTGCACAGCGCGGAAATCGGCCTAGTCTCCGAACCCGGCCGAGGATCCGAATTCCGCCTCACCTTTCCCAGCTGATCGCGCGCCGAGGATGCGAAACGTCGTGGCGAGCATCGCCGATCGGACTCGCCGACCTGAGGCATATGGACATTCGAGGCAAGTGGTATCGGCCCAGCGGCGCTCTCGACGATCACGAATTTCGCAGAGCGCTCGGCACTACTCAGGCCTGAGCTGCGCGTCGCAGGCCTCCCACGCCTTCGGCGAGAGGTATTGCCTGGCGCCCGCGAAGAGAGCGTGCAGCGCTGCGCCGTGTTGAGCCGCCAGCGCCTCGTTATGCGCCATGACGTCCAGTTCGTTGGCGGCGGTGATCTCCAGGAAGGCGCTCATGGCGGGCGTCGGCGGGCGAGAATCCGCACCGGTGAAGCGGTCTCGGAACAGCACGGGGGAGGTCGCGAGGCGCGGATAGACGAAGCCGCGGTCACAACTGCCGTAGAAGTAGACGAGGGCTTCGGCCTGATTGCCGATGAGCGCGGCGAGGGTGGCGCGCTCGGGCAGTTCGAGCAGGGACTGCGCGAAGCCGTCGGTGCCGTACGCGGCGTGGCACAGACCCGCGAGCTGGATGTTCTCGTCCGCATCCCAGCCGGCCAGCACATCGGCCACCCGGATCAGGTGCGCCAGCAGCGTACCGCCCGGGTGCGGTATGCGGTCCGCACCGTGGCCGACCAGAAACTGCTCCGCATGACCGCGTCGAAACCCGTTCCGCCCGAAAGCTTTCACGCCTCTCAGTTTGCGCCCTGCACGGGCACGACCGCTACTGGCTGCTGTCCGGCTGATCGAGCAGGCGGCGGTGCAGTTCGGTGGTCATCTGATGGATGGCCCGGGTGAGTTCGGTATTGGTCTTGAGCTCCAGCTCCTGCTCGGTGAAATCGTGATCGGCCTTCATCTGCTGGAATTCGGCCTGCCGGTTCTGGCCGATCATGACGAAGGTCGACAGGAAGATGGCTTCCAGCGAGACGACCAGTGTGAGCGTCGGCCACGGCGACTTCTCGACCAGAATCATCCAGAGGGCGAACCCGACCGCATGGATGTAGACGAACAGCATGGAGCCCGCGAACTTGGTGATCCAGTCCGCAATGCGCAGTTGCAGATTCGCGGCACGCTGTTCACGCAGGTTGATGACGGCGGGATGCTGCATGGGCTGCGACGACTTCGTCACGGACGGTCTCCTGAACGGATCGGCGGGCAGGCTGCTGCCGGAATCGTAGCCGCGTTCGCGGCGACAGGATCGTTCCGCGAGCCGACCCGTGCGTCACCCCGAATCGCTACACCGCCTCCGGCACCCGCGCCCGCACCCCTCGTGCCCGGTATTCCTGTGGCGGACAACCCTTCCAGCGGCGGAAGGCGCGAATGAAGGACGCCGCCTCCGCATAACCGAGGCGGGCCGCCACCTGCTCGGTGGTCATATCGGTGTGGTCCAGCAGTTCCTCGGACAGCAGTTGGCGGACCTCGTCCAGCAGAGCCCGGAAGGAGGTGCCCTCCTCATTGAGCCGGCGCGACAGCGTGCGCGGACTCATGAACAGCTCCGTCGCCACCGCGGCCTGATCGGGTACCTCACCGGGATTGCGGACCAGCAGATCGCGCACCGATCCGGCGACGCCCGTACGAGCCTGCCGGCGGGCCAGCAGATCACGGCACAGCTGTTCGCAGGTGCTGCGGGCCCACTCATTGGCCTGCGGCAGCGGCACATCCAGATAGGAGCTGTCGAAGGCGGCCACATTGGCGGGAGCGCCGAAAATCGGTTCGACGCCGAACACCTCGCGGTACCGGGAAGTATCGGACGGCCCCTGATGCCGGAAGGCGACCCGGTGGAACGGCACGCCGGTGGGGAACAGTTCCCGGCCGATCATCTGGATACCGGTCAGCACGCGCTCGGTGAGGAAGGCCCGGACATCCTCGGGCACCTCGCGATCGTCGAAGCTCAGCCGCGCCTCGCCGCCGGACTCCTCGAAGGAGATCTGCCCGAACGCGAAGGCGAGCCCGACGTACCGCAGCGCCACCTCCACCGCATCGCGCAGGGTGCGGCTGGCCAGCAGCGCCAGCCCCCACGGCCCGTACAGCGAAATGTGATAGCGGCTGCCGGCCTCGACGCCGAGCCCGGGTTCGGAGCCGAAGCGCGCGAGCAGGTTACGCACCACCATGACTTCCTGGCGCGCGGTGACCTCGGAATTCGGGTCGATCACGGTGGCGGGCGACAGACCTGTCCCGGACAGGCAGGCCGCGGCAGGCATTCCACGTTCCTCGGCGAGCTGCGTCATGGCGTGCACGCTGGACGTATTCCTCAGCAGATCCCATTCGAACATATACCTGTAGTCCTCATCGACTCCACAACAACAAGTGCTTCCGGCGGTATCGAGTGTGATTCCGGCCGCCGGACCATGTGCTGATCCTGCCGTGTCTGGGTCAGTTATTCCAGTGGCTGCGCCAAATTTCCACCCTGGAGCCACCGCATCGGGGCAGTCGAGCACGGGAGACCGCGAGGGAGACCCTGCCCACGGCGCCCTGATCGCGGCGCCTCCGGGGAGTTCAGCAGGGCCTGAGCTAGATTCGGTTGGTATGCGACTGCTCACCACTGTCTCCATTGCCGCATTCGGGCTCATGGTCGCCGGTTGTTCGTCCGGCGACGATTCGACGCCGGCACCGACGACCGCCTCCACCGCCGTGGTGGGCGTCAAGGACTGCCTGTCCCAACCGGAGTCGCATCCGAAGGACATCACCATCACCTGTGCCGACGCCGATCTGTCCGTCGCCGGAATCGACTGGGAGAGCTGGACCGGCGATTCGGCACGCGGGAAGGGCACACAAAATCGCAATACTTGCGAACCCTCCTGCGCGACGGGCACACATGAATCGCTACCTGTGACAGTCGAACTGACCGACCCGGTCGACGGCTACTTCAGCCGGATCACGGTGACCGCGACCGACCTCCCCGCGCAGACCTACCCCCTGCCCAACTAGGGCATTACCTGCTCGGCGGTCTCGTTTCGTCACGTAACAAAGCATTTCCGCCCGCGATGGGATACGCATCCGGTTTGCCGGATCGGTGACTACCCGAGGGAAGCTCCAGCATGAATTCACACACTCTCCTGTTAATGCCTGCTCTGGCCCTCGCGGCCTTCGGAATCGGTGTGTGGCTCGGTATTCGCTCGACCATCTGTGAGCGGCGCCGAAGGCGGGCCGACAGCGAACCCGCTAACGTGCTGATACATGAGCGCGAATTCGACCCGCACCGTGGTAGTTACCGGCGCATCGTCCGGTATCGGTAAGGCGACCGCCGCGGCCTTCGCGGCGCGGGGCCACCAGGTCATCGGCACCAGTCGCACTCCGAGCTCGATAGCCGACGCGGATCGCGTGCCCGGCGTCGACTACCGGGCACTGGATCTCACCGATGCCGAATCCATCGCAGGCTTCACCGCGGCGCTGGGTGAGGTCGACGTGCTGATCAACAATGCCGGTGAGAGCCAGGCCGGGCCGCTCGCGGAGCTGCCGACCGAGGCGATCGAACGGCTCTTCCAGCTCAATGTGTTCGGCGCGGTGACGCTCACCCAGGCGGTGCTGCCCGGTATGCGCACACGCGGCTACGGGCGGATCGTCATGGTCGGATCGATGCTCGGCAGTTTCCCCATGCCCTACCGCTCGTCCTATGCGGCGGCCAAGGCCGCGCTGCGCGGTTTCGCCACCGCGGCGCGCTTCGAGGAGTCACCGTTCGGCGTGTGGATCACCACCGTCGAGCCGGGGCAGATCGATACCGGACTGCGCGAGCGGCGCACCAAGTACATCGACGAAGGTTCCGCGCACACAGCGGAATTCACGCGCTTCATGGCCAAGATGGATGAGAAGCAGGGTCAGGGCATCGCACCGGAAAAGGTGGCCGCGACGATTGCCGGCGCGGTCGAGGCCGACCGGCCCAAGCCGCTGTACGCGGTGGGCAGCAATGCGCCGCTCATGTTCGCGGTGCGGCGACTGGTCCCGCGCACGGTGATGGAGCGGCTCATCGCGGCCTCCTACGGCCTCAAGCGCTGACCTAGGTGAGTTTCAGGTCCCGGCCGATGATTTCGCGCATGATCTCGGAGGTGCCGCCGTACACCCGGGTGACGCGGGCGTCGGCGGCGGCGCGGGCGATCGGGTATTCGCGCATATAGCCGTAGCCGCCGAAGAGCTGCTGACAGCAGTCCAGGCAGCGGAATTCCATTTCCGAGGCCCAGAGTTTGGCCTTGGCGGCATCGGCGGGGGTGAGACGGCCGGCATTGAGTTCCAGGACGCACCTGTCGACAAAGGCTTCGGCCACCGAGACCTCGGTCGCCACATCCGCGAGCACGAATTTGGTGTTCTGGAAGCCGCCGATGGGCTGACCGAAAGCCGTTCGGCCACCGACATATTCGATCGTCGTGCGCAGTCCGGCACGAGCTCGCGCCAAACATGCCACCGCGATCTGCATACGCTCCTGCGGCAGATTCCGCATCAGATACTCGAAACCGCGCCCGACCTCGCCGAGCACATTCTCCTTCGGCACTTCGACATCGGTGAAGATGAGCTCCGCGGTGTCCTGCGAATGCAGCCCGAGCTTGTCGAGATTGCGCCCACGCTCGAACCCCGGCATACCGCGCTCGAGCACCAGCAGGGTCACTCCTCGATGCCGATCGGGCGAGGTGCGCACGGCGGTGATGACGAGATCACCGTTGATTCCGTTGGTGATGAACGTCTTTGCCCCATTGACCAGGAAGTGATCACCCATATCCACTGCGGCCGTGCGGATTCCGGCCACATCCGACCCCGCTCCCGGCTCGGTCATCCCGATGGCGGCAATGCTCGTCCCCGCCACGAACCCCGGCACCCAGCGCTCCCGCTGCTCCGGCGTGGTCAACTGCGTGAAGTACGGCGTGCAAATGTCATTGTGCAGCGCAAGATTCAGCCCCACCCCGGCACAATCCGCATCCATGAACTCTTCGATCAGAATCTGATTGAACCGAAAATCCCCCACCCCCAATCCCCCGTACTCCCTCGGCGCCGCAAACCCCACCAGCCCCAGCTCCCCCGCCCGCGCAAACACCCCCCGCGGCACAATCCCCGCCTCCTCCCACTCCACATAGTGCGGCGCAACCTCTTTCCGCACAAACCCCCGCGCCAACTCCGCGAACGCCCGGTGATCATCCTCGTAATGCCCACGTTCCATACCCCCATCGTCCGGCCTCCGCACACTCGGATACCAGACAATCGCGGCCAGGATGACCGCTGGCCACTACTGCCGAGGTGGGTTCTTCAGGAGGTAGTCGGTGGCGGTGCGGGCGACGGTGTAGGCGTTGTCGAGGGCTAATGGGAAGCCGGCGGTGGAGTGGTCGAGATGGTCGAGCACTGATTGGCCGGGATGGGGCTGGTCGAAATTGCTTACGGTGCGCAGGGATAGGTAGCGGTTCAGGTAGCCGTGGGCTTTGAGGGCGGTGGCGGTGGCGTTGTCTTCCATTTGGGTGGTGCAGTAGATGCCCTGGGAGTTGGTGCGGAGGGTCATGATGCGGCGGGCGGTGTCGGAGTCGACCAGTCGGTGCGCCCACACGGCTGAGCCAAGGGTGCCCTGATCAGGTGGGGTGCCTGCGATTCCGGCGGTCAGGAAGTACGCCTTCGAGAAGTCGAGCCTGCTCGCGCTGGGAACGCGAGCACTGGCGGAGATGAACACCCGCACCGACCCGGCCGGCCTGTGACCCAGCCGCGCACGACCATCGGCCAGGCGGCTTGCGGCGGATTTCGGGCCGGGACACGGAAGTGCAGCGGCTTTGCCTGAGCGACAGCGGGATTCGGGGTCGTCGGTTACTTTGAGAGGGCCAGGTGGGAGGTATACGGGTGGATACAGCTGCGCTGACCGGAAAGCGGCGGGTGGGTTTCCGCTGGTTGCGCCAGGCCGTCACGGTGGTGACGACGGCGGTGCTGGTCTTGTCGATCGGGGCGGGGGTGGCTGCCGCGGGGCCGGTGCACGCGCCGATCGTGCGGGCACCGGCGGGCGGTACGCAGGATCTCTGGGTGCCGTCCAGTATGGGGAAGATCAAGGTGCAGGTGCAGTGGGCGGCTCGGGGCGGCAGCGCCGCGCTCTACCTGCTGGATGGGCTGCGTGCGCCCAGCGACCACAGCCAGTGGACCTCCGATACCGATGCGCTGCGCCAATTCGCCGGTGACAATGTCACTTTGGTGTTCCCGGTCGGCGGCCACTCGAGCTTCTATACGGACTGGTATCGGCCGAGCAGCACCAATCATCAAGCGACAACGTACAAGTGGGAAACCTTCCTGACCAAGGAGCTCCCGGCCTTCCTCGCGAAGTACGGGGTGTCGCGCACCAATGACGCCATTGTGGGAGCCTCCATGGGCGGCAATGCGGCGCTGATACTCGCCGCCCACCATCGCAATCAGTTCCGCTTCGCCGGATCCTTCTCCGGATTCCTGCATCCGACCTTCCCGCTCTGGGGCGAAGCGATGCGCGCGGCCATGCGGGACGAGGGCAATTTCGACGTCGACGACATGTGGGGTCCGGCCGGCGATCCCGCCTGGACCCGCAACGACGCCACCGACCAGGCCGAATCGCTGCGCGGCCTGCCGATGTACGTCACGTCGGGCAATGGTGTGCCCGGTCTGCCCGACGTGCCGTACGGAATCGGCAATACCGTGAATGCGATGGGCCTGGAGGCAATGGCACTGACCGCCACCCGGATTTTCGGAGATCGGCTCGCGGCCTTGCGAATCGGCGCTCGCATCGACATCGGTATGGGCACACACACCTGGCCCTACTGGCAGCAGGCCCTCACCACGGCCCATCCGATGATCCTCGATGCCCTCGGCGCGCACTGACGCTCAGGCCGGGGCCTCCAGATCGGCTTCGATCTCGGCCAGAATGCCCGGCCGCCGGCGAGCGGCCAGCCACAGCCAGCCGGCGCCGATCAGCAGATAGGTCAGGAAGATGTACGGGAACAGGTCGACCGGCCACGGCGGCAGCGGATAGAAGCTGCCCACCGTCGGCACCAGCAGGAAGACGAAGGCCAGCACCGAACCCACCACGGCGGGCCGCGAGAGCGCACCGAGCTTGCGCAGATACACCGGGGCCGCCACCACGACCATGAAATAGGCCAGCAGGAATCCGAAGGCGGCGAGCGTTCCGGCGTCATTGAAGATCGTCAGGACATCGGTCTGCGACGACCAGAGCGCGGGCACCCCCACCATGAGCACGATGTAGCCGGTGAGCGCGGCCGCCGGAGTCGCATTGGCGGCGTGCACCTTTCCCAGCGCCGCCGGGAAGACCGAATGCCGGGCCATCGGATAGATCAGCCGCGCACCGGCATTGAGACACGACAGTGACAGGGCGAAGAAGCTGATCATCGCGCCGAGGTCGATCGGCAGTTTGAAATAACCCACATTGTCGAGATCGGCGAGG
Source organism: Nocardia sp. NBC_01327 (assembly GCF_035958815.1). Classification (NCBI taxonomy): domain Bacteria; kingdom Bacillati; phylum Actinomycetota; class Actinomycetes; order Mycobacteriales; family Nocardiaceae; genus Nocardia; species Nocardia sp. NBC_01327. The sequence goes on from NZ_CP108383.1 coordinate 6,240,198, forward strand.
GTGTTCAACGGCATGGCCAGGGTGTCGAGGCTCGCGCTCGAATTGCGGGTGCCGTAGACCTCGACATAGCTCATCACCACGAAGAACAACCCCGCGATCACCAGACTCCACACCACCGCGCGCGGAATAGTGCGCAGCGGATTGCGCGCCTCACCGCCGAGCGCGGTGGCGCTCTCGAATCCGACGAGGCTGAAGATGCAGGCGACCACGGCCAGACTCATACCCCTGGGCGAGGTGCCGTGCAGGGTCAATTGATCGGTGTCGATATGCACCCCGTGCGCGAAGACCACAACAAACGCCAGGGCCAGAATGCAGACAACGGAAATGCCCTCGAGCGCCAGGGTCAGCATGGACGACAGCCGGACGTCTTTCACCGCCAGCGCCCATGCGGCCACTCCGAGAATGACGAAGAAGACCACCGAGGGAATGGCGGAATGAATACCCAGCAGGCTCAGCACTTCTCGGCTGAATATGGTGAAACCCGTCATCCCGGCAATGCCGATGAACAGATAGCACCAGATGAGCGTCCAGCCCGACAGCACACCGCTGACCGGTCCGAGGCCGCGGCCGATATAGGCGTACATGGATCCCGGCGAGGTGGAACGCCGGGCGAACTGATTGAGGTTGTAGGCGACGAACAGCAGCATGCCGGTGCCGAAGAGGTACGCCATCCAGGTCCCCGAACCGGCCGAGGAGAAGGCCAGCGGGATGATCAGGGCCGCGGTCATCGTCGGTGAGATCAGGGCCACCGACTGGGCCAGCAGCGCCGGAAATCCCAGCGCTCCCGTCCGAAGTCCCGTGGCGGGTGCGGTCACCGGTGTCGACGGTTCGATTTCTGTATAACTCATGCGACGTTTCCTTGCTCATTCCCCCGGGAATATCTGGCACACACGAGTGTGACCACATCGCATTTCCGGAAAGCAGCTCGCCGTTAAGGAGTCGTAAATAGGATCTCACGTGGCAATTTCATTGTCCGGCAATGAAACTGACATGCCGAAGGGCCGTCGATACGATGGGCGAATTCGTATCGGCGGACCCAATTTTCGCTATTTATATTTCGCGCCCTAGATCAATCGCGCACGGCGGCGATCAGAATCTCCAATTCTTCGGCGACATCGGTTTCCAGCGGCAGCATCGGCAGGCGCGGGTCACCGGCCTCGAAGCCCAGTCCGCGCAGCCCCGCCTTCACCGTCGCGGGCAGGCCGCGGCTGACCAGCAGCCGCAGCAGTGGGTCGAGCCGCGTGAAGAGTTCATCGGCCCGATCGATCTCGTTGGCGCGCAGCAGCTTCCAGAACTGCACGATCTGGTCGGGCACCAGGCACGGTGCGGCGGTGCACCACCCGGCCGCACCGGCTTGGAAGGCACTGCGCGCCAGCGGATTGCTGCCATTGAAGAACGGCACGCCGCCTCCGCCGAGTTCGACAATGCGGTGCATACGACCGATATCGCCCGTCGACTCCTTGATCATCGTGATGTTGTCGACCGCGTCGACCAGCCCCACCAGGAACTCCGGTGACATATCGATGCCGGTGGTGCCCGGGTTGTTGTAGACCATGACCGGAATCCCCACCGACTCGGCGACGGCGGTGAAATGCTGCCGCAGTTCGCGCTCGCTGAGCTTCCAGTACGAGATGGGCAGCACCATGATCGCCGTTGCGCCACAGCTTTCCGCGATCCGGGCGCGCTTGACGGTGCCCGCGGTGGTGAGCTCCGAGACCCCGACCACGGTCGGCACCCGGCCGGCGGTGTGGCCGATGGATTCGCTTGCGACGAGGGTCCATTCGTCATCGTCGAGATAGGCGCTCTCGCCGGTACTGCCCAGCGGCGCGAGGGCGTCGACGCCGGCATCGATCATGCGATCGATCAGTATGCGCAGGGCGGCGACGTCGATCTTCTCCCCGTCGCCCGAGAACGGCGTCACCGGGTACGCCACGATTCCAGAAACAGTTGCAGGCATTGATCACTCCGAATTGTCGAGCTCGAACACATCTGGATGACGCCGGAGCACCCGGCGCGCATAGTAGGCGAAATTCGCCTCACTACGTTTGGGGCGGAGCGTCCAGTCATGGGCTTCGGCGGCCAGACGTGGAGGCAGCGGCTTGATCTCGCCCGCCGACATGGCGAGCAGTTGCAGTTGCGCCGCGCGTTCGATGAGATGCGCCAGCGAGCAGGCCTCTTCGATGGTGGCGCCGACCACGAGCTGCCCGTGATGGGCCAGCAGAATCGCCCGCTTGTCGCCCAGGGCCGCGGAAATGATTTCGCCCTCTTCATTGCCGACCGGAACTCCGGGCCAATCCGGCAGGAACGCGCAGTCGTCATAGAGCGGCGCGATATCCATCTGCGAGACCTGCAGCGGAATCTCGAGCATGGACAGTGCGGCGATATGCAGCGGATGGGTGTGCACGATGCAGTTCACATCGGGCCGCGCGCGGTAGATCCAGCTGTGAAAACGGTTGGCGGGGTTGGCCATTCCCGCACCCTCGAGCACGGTGAGATCCTCGTCCACGAGCAGCAGATTGGCCGCGGTGATCTCGTCGAAACCCAGGCCCAGCCGCTGCGTGAGAAATGTTCCGGGCGCCTGCCCGCGGGCCGAGATCTGCCCGGCGAGCGCCGAATCATGTCCGGCATCCGACAGCGCCCGGCAGGTCAGGGCGATCTTCTGCCGGTCGGTCCAGCCGCTGACCGGAATCTCGGTGCGCATGGCGCGCTCGGCGGCCGCCATGAGTTCGGCCTTGCCCAGATTCATCGTTGTTGCCAAGAGCCAGCTCCTTCAGGACACATCGTGCACAATAGGACACCTTGTGTCATCACGATACCCTGAGTTTCCTGCTGCGCAACCGGGCGCACGAAACCGAGGAGTGGATGTGTCCGCGTTCCTGAGATCGCATCGCCGCCGAGCGGGTCTGTCGCTGGACGCCCTCGCCGAGCGCACGGGTCTGACGAAGAGCTACATCTCCAAAATCGAACGCGGCCTGAGCACACCGTCGATCGCGGTGGCGCTGCGCATCGCGCATGTCCTGGATGCCGATGTCAGCCAGCTGTTCTCCGAGAATCCGGATCGCAGCGCACTACTGGCTATCGGTCGCAGCAGTGAACGCGCCGAGCCCGCGCCGAGCGGACCGGCGAACTATCAGCCCCTGGCCACCCAGATCGTGGGAAAGGCCATGCAGCCCTTCGTCGTCACGCCGAGCACCGAACCGGGCGCCAGCCATGTCGATCATCACGGCGATGAATTCGTCTTCGTGCACAAGGGCGCCGTGGAGGTGTCCATCCCGGGCAATGTGATCACGCTGAACGAGGGCGACAGCCTCTACTTCGACGCCGACACCCCGCATCAGCTGCGCTCGATCTCGGCGCAGCGGGCGGAGGTGCTCATCGTCGTACACGATCGCGACGCCGCGGACGTTCCCGCGGCGCCGCGATCGCGTGCCTGATGCGCCTCGTGTCCGAGGCGGTTATCCGAGACTGAAGGGCTGACCCCACAGCGTCTGGGTGACGTCCATGACATTGTCCTGCACCAGAATCGTTGTGTACGAACGGGCTTCGGCGTAGCCGGCACAGCCGTCCACCGCGATCGTATGGTTCACGTACTGGGTGATGCCCGAGGTGCCGGTGAAGTTGTAGGTCTGGATCGCCTTGGTGGCGACCTTGCCCGGCTTCAGCGACAGCGTCATATTCGGGTCGGCGTACGGGCTGATCCCGGTGGGTGCGACACCCGCGCCGAGGTCACCGGTGCCGACGGAGAGTCCGCCGCCACCGCCTCCGCCACCACCGCCGGAGTAGCCGCCGCCACCTCCGCCGCCGCCACCGCCACCACCGCTGTTGTCGCCGCCACCGCCGCCGTTGTCACCACCGCCACCGCCACCACCGTTGTCGGGGGTGGCCGGAGCCGAGTTGCCGCCGCCGCCCTGACCGGGTTTGGTCGCATTGCCCGCGGTATTGCCGCTGCCCTCGGTGGTCACCTTGCTATTGAGATCGACCTGGCAACCCACCAGATAGCCGGTCTCGATATGACCGCCGGTGACGGTGACGCCGGACGGTGGCGTCACCGTCACCGAGGTCACGGCCGACACCATGGCATTGCGCGAGAGCGGACTCGCGGCCATCGATCCCGAGAGTGTGGCCTGCTCACCGCTGCGGGCCACCTGGACGAGCACACCGTCGGGGGCGGTGAACTGCCCCTGACCATCCGGCAGCGCCACCTGGGTGTCCGCTCCGGCCGGACCGGCCGCGATCAGGACCGTGGGCAGAAAACCGCACGCCGCGATCGCGATTCCTATCGAATTCCGCATTGCGCCTGTCCTACTCACCCGACACTGAACGGATCGCCGTACAGCGTGACTTCGGCCGACCCCTGCTGGTTTTGCACCGTCAACGTGCTGAACGCGCGTGCCTGCGCATAGCCGGCGCAGCCCGAAATCTGGATGCCGCGACTGGAATACGCGATGCCGACGGCGTTCGCCGTGGGATCGAGCTGTTTGGTATCGAGCTTGACCACCGATACCCCGCCCGGAACCAGACTGATGCTGGGTGAGAGCTCGGGCGTCACGGAACTCGGTGAGACCCAGACATCCCCGCCCAGCGAGAGCCCCCCGCTCAGATCGACCTGACAGCCGACCAGATAGCCGGTCACCAGGGCGCCCTTGGTCGCATTGTCCACCTTGGCGAAGACGACTCCGGTCACGCTCGCGGTCCGCGAGGTGCCATTGGCAGCCAGGGAGGGGGCGATGACCGCCTGTTCATTCGTCCGGGTCAGATCCACTTGCACGCCCGTAGCGGTCGTGAGCGCCTCTCGACCGTCCGGCAGCGGCACTGTCGTATCCGCATGTGCCACGGCGGATCCGAGAATCAGCGCGGTCAGACCGACACCCACCCCAGCGATCCGTCCGCTTGTCCTCGAAACCAAACCTCCGCCGACCCTTCACATCTCATACAGCATTCGAGGACCGATGATATGGGCGGGCGGTGACCTGTGCACATGAACATTCGACGCGGGCACAGCGGCCTCCCAGCTGTGGGAAATCGCGAGGAACCGCCGGTCGGAGGGTTGCGATCCTCTATCCCGCAGCAAATATTTCGATCAAATGTCCGAAATGTGCATTCTGTGAACAAACTTGGAATGTGCTGAGCGGTTGCATGACAAAACGCACCACCCGGATGCGCGGGGGCGGCGGTGGACGGGAGTCTAGGCCCCGGGCACATGCCCGGGGCCTAGAAACGCCCTATTCGCTCACGGCAAGAACCGTGCCCGCCGCAACCGTCCGGCTACCCTCGCGAATCGCGAAGCCGAGCCCCGGCTCGAGCGGGACCGGACGACCCAGGGTCACCGCCATCTCGACGGTCTCCCCCGGCTGCGCCCGGCCCTCGGCCAGCACCACATCGCCGACCACATCACCGGTGCGCAGATAGAACTGCGGCCGGTATCCGGTCACGATGGACGTGCGCCGCCCGCCCTGCGCCGCCGTGAGCAGATGCACACGGGCGGTGAACTCGGTGTGCACCGCGATGCTGCCGACCGCCGCGACCACCTGCCCGCGGGTGACCTGTCCGCGCTGCACGCCGCGCAGCAGCAGCGCCACATTGTCGCCCGCCTCCGCCGATTCCATGGTGCGGCCGAAGGTTTCGACACCGGTGACCACGGATTCGAGGCTGTCCCCGTAGCCGAGCACCGCCACCCGGTCGCCCATGCGGACGCGGCCGCGCTCGATGGCTCCGGTCACGACGGTGCCGCGACCGGTAATGGTGAGCACGTTCTCCACCGGCATGAGGAACGGCGCATCGGTGTAGCGGACGGGCATCGGTATGTACTCGTCCACCGCATCGAGCAGTCGCAGCAGCGCCTGCGACCAGTGCGCGTCACCCTCCAGCGCACGCAGCCCGGAGACCGGTACCACGGGCAGCCCGGAGCCGTCGTACCCGTTGGCGGACAACAACTCCCGCACCTCGAGCTCGACCAGCTCCAGCAGCTCGCCGTCCCCGGCATCGGCCTTGTTGAGGGCGACCACAATGTGCTCGACCCCGACCTGCCGGGCCAGCAGCACATGCTCGGCGGTCTGCGGCATGACGCCGTCCAGCGCGGACACCACCAGAATCGCCCCGTCCAGCTGGGCGGCCCCGGTGATCATGTTCTTCACGAAATCGGCGTGCCCCGGCATGTCCACATGCGCGTAATGCCGTGTGGCCGTTTCGTATTCGACGTGCGAGATATTGATGGTGATACCGCGCGCGATCTCCTCCGGGGCGCGGTCGATGCGATCGAACGGTACGAACGCGCCACCGCCCCGCTCGGCGAGCACCTTGGTGATGGCGGCGGTCAGCGTGGTCTTGCCGTGATCGACGTGCCCCATGGTGCCGATGTTCAGATGCGGCTTGGTGCGAATGTAGGCCTGCTTGGCCATGATGATTTCTCCGTCTTGCGGCTGCAGCGATGACACAGCGTGAAATGACACAGCGTGATTCGAGGGACCTCAGCGGCGAGCGACCTTCCCCGCCTGAGGTCCCGGGACATCCCGGAGAAGGTCAGCTTCGTGCGCCGTCGAATGCGGAGACCACGAGTGCAGCGGCCATCGCACCCGCGACTGCGGGTGTGGCGACGATGGGCTGCGTGAACATGCGGACCAGAGTGCCCGACGATTACCGGAGCGCGCCAGTCATTTTCAATCCCTGAGGGCTCGCCCGTCGTGCCGGTCCGGTCTTCGACGATACCGTCGCTAGTATTGCCGCAGTTTCGCCAAGAGTTTGCTGCGTCGCTCTTCCTGCGCAGCACAGTGCACCGAACCGAATTGTCCGTGATCGGCGATGAAGGCGGGCCCGTGGGCATTCTGCACAACCACAAAACACTCGTGTCGAATGTCGCCCTGGTGTCGATGATGCTGGCAGGGGCGAGCTACCTGGCGTTCGATATCGCGCGGGTGCGGCCGGGTGGGTCGTATGCGGTCACCGTGCAATTGGATCGATCCGGCGGCGTGCAACCCGGCAATGATGTGACCTGGCGGGGATATCGGGTCGGCAAGGTCAGGTCGGTCTCGATCATCGACGGTGGCGCGCAGGTTGCCGCGGTGGCGGAAATCGAAGACCGGTACCGGATTCCGGCCGATACCGATATCAAGGTGGCGGCGCTGTCGGGAGCCGGTGAGCAGTACATCGACTTCCAGCCGCATTCCGATGGCGCGCCATTTCTGAAGGACGGCATGGTCATCCACTTCGATCCGAAGCGGATCACGACGCCGACCCCGATCTCGCAGACGCTCATCGATACCAGTGGCCTGCTGTCCCAGATCGATCCGGACAAGTACAGCGTCATCCTCACCGAGCTGGACACCGCGCTCAGCGGCGGGCCCGATCAGCTTCGGCATCTCATCGACGGCATCAGCCTGGCCACGGCGGGTCTGGACCGGCTGCTGCCGCAGACCGAGAGCCTCGTGGAGAACCTGCGCCTGATCGCGGGCACTACCGCGCACGCGCAGCCGGATCTGGGCACGCTGACCCGTAATTCGCAGCTGCTGTTCGATCAGGCCAATGCCGCCAATGCCGAATTGCGGCAGCTGCTCGAACGCGCACCGGGCCAGCTGGCCGTCGCCTCGGCGACGCTGGATCGCGATGCGGACCCGATCCAGAGCCTCACGACCACCCTCGCGGCGATCGTGAATTCCGCGATGCTGCGGATTCCGGCGATACACGCGCTGTTCCCGGCATTGGTGATCGGGACCTCGGCAATGGGTGTGCCCGCGCACGACAACGAGTTCTACACGATCGCCGATATCTGGCCGCGGCCGTGGTGCCGGTACACGACCAAGGACACCGCGCCCTATGTGGTGCAGGACGGCACCCTTGCCCGCTGGGCCTACTGCACCAATCCCCCGCCCGAACAGCAGATTCGCGGGTCCGGCAATGCCCCGCGACCGGACATTCCGAACAATGGCGCCGAAATGCCCACCTGGGCCGATCCGAACGAGCGCACCCTGCCGCCGGTTCGGTGATTCGCACGCGTGTCGGCGCGCCCGTCGCGAGTTGTCCCGCAAATCTCACCCTGCAACCTTCAGAATGATCACTTGGTACCTCCCGAGGGGGTTCCATGCTGTGCCAACGTGATGTCCCCTCGCCCTGGCAGCCGCGTCGACAGGGTGGCGGGCAAGGCTAGAGAGGTCAGATGTCTCGATGATGAGCAAGCGTTCCCTCGGCTTGGCAGCGCGTTCAGTTGTCTTCGTGGGTGTCGCGGCTGCCGGATTGACGGCCGCACCCGCACAGGCCGATCCACTGTGGCCGGGCGGTCCGGAAGTACCGGGTGTGCCGGCGATCATTCCGTCACTTCCGGCCGTGGCGCCGTGCTCGGCGCAGGCTCGCGCCTGCCTGCGGCTCGGCACCAATGAGGCGTGGCTGATGGACAATGGGAAGGTCACCTTCGGCCCGACCCCGATCTCCCACGGTATGCCGGGCTTCGAAACCCCACCGGGTGTCTTCAAGGTGGCGTTCAAGGAGCCGTTCCACTGGAGCACCATGCACCAGGCGCCGATGGAGTACGCGATTTTCTTCAATGGAGACATCGCATTCCACATCGGGCCGACGGATAAGAAGTCGCACGGTTGTATTCGCATGACGCCCGACGGCGCCAAGCAGTTCTTCAGTTACCTCAACCCCGGCGACGTGGTCGAGGTCGTGCCGTAGGTCGTCGACGCTGTTTCGATCTGTTTCGAAAAGCCCCCTCCCCGCGGTGCGGGGAGGGGGCTTTTCACCGGTCAGGCCGGGCAGCTGTGGAAGGCGTGCACCAGCCACTGCCCGGACGGCCGGGCGATCACCCAGGTACCCAGCACCGCCGGTTCGGTGCCCGACTTCCCGGGCAGCTGTACTGCGCTGCGGCCCACCACAATTGCGGTATCCGGGTTCAGGAACCGCACGGTCGAGGGCTCGTCCACGACCCGCGACCCCTGCCACGGCCCCGCGAAGGCGGCGGCGAAGCGAGCCCGGACCGCCTCGCGGCCCGCACCCGGCCAGCCCGGCGTCACCGAACTGGCGTCGGTATCGAAATTGGCGGCGAGCGCATCGGCGTCATTGTTCGCCCAGGCGCCGTAGACGCCGTCGATCACGGCGAGCACGGCGGCCCGCTCATCGGTCTGCACTGCGATGTCGTTCATGGTGATCCTCCTCGAATTCGCGCCGCCGATTCAGCGGCTCGTGAGTACCTACCGGCGCGGGCGCACAAACTCATCGGTGCCGCGTGCATGTCACCGCCGTCGCGTACAACAGGGAGGTGGCCGAGGAATTCACCACCCGCACCGATCCCTACCGCCGGGAGTTGCTGGCGCACTGCTACCGCATGCTCGGATCGGTGCACGATGCCGAGGATCTGGTGCAGGAGACACTGCTGCGCGCCTGGCGCGCCCGCGACAGCTATGACGAGAGCCGGGCGTCACTGCGCACCTGGCTGCACCGGATCGCCACGAACGCCTGCCTGACCGCACTGGAGCAGCGGACGCGGCGGCCGCTCCCGGCCGGGCTGGGCGGCCCGCCCGGAGACGACCCGCGCGAGGCGCTGGTGCACGGCGGTGAAGTGCCGTGGCTGCAACCGATTCCGGATGCCATGATCGGCGATCCTGCGGAAGTGGCTGCGGCACAGGGCAGTCTGCGCCTGGCGCTGGTCGCGGCCATGCAGCATCTACCCGCCCGGCAGCGCGCGGTGTTCGTGCTGCGCGAGGCGCTCGACTGGCCCGCCACACAGATCGCCGAGGCGCTGGAGATGACACCCGCCGGGGTGAACAGCGCCCTGCAGCGAGCACGAAAGACGCTCTCCGAAAGCGGTATCCACGAGGACGGCATCACCGAACCCACCGACCGCAAAGCCGTGATCGACCGCTACGTGATCGCCTTCCGGAACGCGGACCTGACCGCCATCGAAAAGCTCCTCACCGACGACGTCATCCTGGAAATGCCGCCCTACCTCAATTGGTACCGGGGCCCCGCCGACTACACCGCCTTCCTCGCCCGCGCCTTCGCACTGCGCGGCACCGAATGGCGCATGCTGCCCGCCGCCGCGAACGGCCAGCCCGCCGTCGCGGCCTACGTCCGAAACCCCGCAGGCGAGTACGTCTTACACACCCTGCAGATCTTCACCCTGTCCGGCGATCGCATCGCCCGCACCACCGTCTACCAGGACCCCGAAATATTCGCGCTCTTCGACCTCGCCCCGGCCTGCTGATCAGACAGGGCGTTCAGCGAGCCGATGCCGAATGCGGTGGTGGCACTACACAACCCGCCCGCCGCAGCTGCAGGTGTGGGGGCGGCACAGCAACTCTGCGCCACGCGGCGCAGGGGTTTCGGTTTGCCGTTACCGCGACCCGAGGACGCCGTCGACTGTACGGCGGATCTTCTCGACGGCGGTCGTATCGCCCAGGCGCAGGGCGGTGTTCGCGGAGCGGAGGATGGCGTCGAGTTGGAAGGCTACGAGATCGGTGTCCAGGTCGGTGATTTCGCCGGCGACGATGGCTTGGCGCAGTTCGTGGGAGAGGACGTAGATCCATTCCTGCTGGTAGCTTGCCAGCGCGTCTTGTACCGGGCCTGGGCGACTGTCGAATTCGCTGAGGTTGGCGGCCTGGAAGCAGCCGCCGGCGAACAGGGGGGCTTCGGCGTAGTCGATCCAGCGGTCGATCAGTTCTCGAAGGCGTTGTGCGCCGTGGGGTTTCGATTGGGCGGGGCGGACGACGGCGTCGATGAACATGCGGCGCGCATGGTCGACGGTGGCCAGCTGCAGTGTTTCCTTGGTGCGGAAGAGGGTTTGGATGCCGGCCTTGCTGAGCCCGACGTCCATGGCCAGCCGGCCGAAGCTGAGGCTTTCCAGGTTCTCCAGGGAGGCGATGTCCACGGCCCGGCCGAGCACGATCTGCCGGGTCCGGGCGCCGCGGAGCAGGCGCTTATCGGTGATCTCGGACGCGGACGCCGGATTGTCCATACGGTCGATCGTACTCCGGCGGACTATGCCGACCCGAGAACGTAGGCCAGCTGTCGCACCAGCAATGTCGCTATCACCGCCTGGCCGGAGGTCGAGAAATGAATCCCGTCCGCGCTGAGCAGGTTCGGACGGTCGTTGAACGGGTGCTCCTCACAGTCGGCGATGACGCCGCCGTACTCCGACGCCAGCGTGCGGGTGATCTCGTTGAGCGCCCGCACCCGGTCCTCCCAATCCGGGAACACCGGAATGACGAAGGCGCGGCCGAGGGTGAAGGCGGCCAGCTGAGCGCCCGTTCCGGCCGCCAGTTCCCACATGCGGCGCAGCGTCTGTTCGATCTGCGCCCAGTCGGGTTCGCGGCGCACGATGTCGTTCGCACCGCTGGGCACAATCAGCAGGTCCGGGCGGAATGCGAGGATCCGGGCGCTCTGCTCGTCCAGCGCCTGCCGCGTCGTGGCCCCGATCCGGCCGGTATTGAGGTATGCGAGCTCCGGCCGCACCCGGGCCAGAATCTGCCGAATCCGTTCGGGCCAGCCGAGATTCAGATAGCCGGGGGTCGGATCGCCCGCGCCCACCGAGAGGCTGTCGCCGACGGAGGCGAAACGCCGCCACGGTGCGTCGTGAAGCAGGCCGGCGGCCGCCGAGGGCGCTAGGCAGTACGGGTCCGTCGCCTCGGTGAGCGGTTCCACCATCACAGTCATGAATTAAGCATACGGTCGTACGTATCTATGAAACAAGAGGGCATCAATTGCCCCTCGACGTGACCGCCATTACAGTTACGCTCCAGTAGGAACTCCAGCGTTCCCTGAAATACGGAGTCGCACATGCCAACACCCGCCACCGCCGTGTCGACCACCGCAGCCCCCGCGACCGTCGTCACCCGCACCTGCCTCGAACTCACCGCCGATGTCCTCGAACGACTGCTGGAGGTGCTCGCGGCCGTCGACTCCGCGGTGCTGGCCGAACACCACACCGCCGTACACGCGGTCACCTCCGCACTGCTGGGCGGGCAGCCCGCCACGGCCCGGACGCGGTCGGCGGGCATCGAGATCGAGGAGTCGTATTTTGTGCTGGCCCTGCGCATTCCACCGCGGCCGCGCGGCGCCACACCGGCCGTCGACGCGGCGGTGCTGGCTCGGCGCACCCTGCGGCGCCTGCAATCGGGGCTGGCCGTGCGCAGCGCGGGACGGGCGCTGCCGCTGTTGAGCGTCGAGGGCGGCACCGTGCTGTTGCCCGAATCCTGCACCGACCCGGCGACTCTCGACGATCTCATCGCCGGACTGTCCGCTGCGGCAGCGGTTCCCCTCACGGCGACCGTCATGCACGCTGCGACACAGGCGATTCCGGCGGCGGCGGATCAGGCGCACGAACTGCTGGATATGGTGCACCGCCTGCAGTGCGAACCGGGTCTGTACCGGTTCGACGAGCTGGCCATGGAATATCAGCTGACCCGGCCGGGTCCGGGCCGCGAATACCTCGGGGCGCTACTGGATCCGCTCGACGAGTACCCGGAGCTGCTCGAGACCCTGCGCCGGCACCTCGGCAACGACCTGAACCGCCGCCGCACCGCGCGCGGGCTCGGCGTGCACACCAATACCATCGACTACCGGCTCAAGCGCATCGGTCAGCTCACCGGTTTCGATCCCGCCCAATCGGCGGGGCTGTGGTACCTGCGCTCCGCGCTGGTGGCCCGCACCTATCGAAATGCGGAGCAGCACAGGTACTTCGAGCAAACACTCACCTAGCGACTACCTCATACCGCGATCCGGCGCCGCACTTCGCGGCTGCCGGCACGGCCCAGCACCGGGCGGCCGCACAGCATCCGCAGCAGCAACGCCAGGAACGGCACATGCTGTGAACGCGACCGCCGTGACAGCGCCACCGACCACACCGTCTCGCGCCCAGGCAGACCCAGCGGCTGATCCTCGAATCGATCGGCAAGCCAGTCGATCATGGTGGGCGCGCCCAAAAACTGCAGTGGCAGATGCATACTGAGCCGATCCCGCAGATATCCGACGTGCGCCCCGCGCCGCAGATACCGGCCGACGTGCGCATCGATATCGGCCACCGCGATCACCTCGTCATGCACCGCCTGCAGCACCAGCATGGGCATGGCGGGAGCCTGTGCGCCGGGCCGGATGTCGTCGAGCACGATACGGAGCTCGGGATGGTCCAGCATGGCCGCGAGCCCTTCGCGCGCATGGCGATCGGCATCGCGTCCGGCGAAGCGGGCCAGCAGCGGGAGCGTCGGGGTGCGCTCGGCGGTATCCAGCAGTGCCAGATACGCGGCCGAGAGATGATCGCTCAGCACCGCACGCAGTTGCGGATACGCCCGCCGCAGTCCGGCGGTGAACACCATGGCGAAGCCCGCGTACGGCGAGGCGTTCAAACGCACGAAGGCCGCGGCCGGATCACCGACCGGCGATCCCGCCACCGCGCCGACGATATCGAGTTCGGGCGCGTACTCGGAGGCCAGCTCCGCCGCCCAGGCGGTCGCCAGACCGCCACCGGAGTAGCCCCACAACCCGATTCGAGTATCGGCGGCCAAACCCAGGGCCGGGAATCGCAGTGCGGCGCGCGCCGCGTCCAAGGCCCGATAGCCGGGTTCGCGGGCCGCGCCGAAATGCCCACCGAGCCCCTCGTGATCGGGCACCGAGACCGCCCAGCCGCGGGTCAGCGCACTGGCGATGAGCGGCAATTCCAGCTGCGGTATGGATCCGAGCGCGCGAGCGCCGTGCCGTAATGCGTAGGAGGGGAAGCACATCGGCGCGACGGCGTCGATCGCGCACTGGAACGACAGCAGCGGCCGCCGCTCGGCCGGATCGGCGCCCCACGGCAGCAGCACCGTGGTGACCGCCGCCTCCGGAGCGCCGCGCAGATCGGTGGTGCGATAGAGCAGTTGCCACGCCTCGATCTGCTGCGGCACCAGCCCGAACAGCCCCAGCCTGACCTGCCGCGAGCGCAGAATCGTGCCCGGTGCGAGGCGGCCGAGCGGCACCGGTGAGTGGTAGAACGGGTCGTCGCCCGGCAGTTGCGGCTCAGAGATGCCCATCACCACCGATCATCCAGGGGTTGAAGGCGCATTCGAGGTCCGGATGCGCGGCGGGATCCAAGGCGCGCAAGGCAATCGAGGCGGCGCGCGGCGAGTACATGATCGTCAGGTGGTCGGACAGATCCTGCGCACAGTCCTGCTGCAGCGTGATGTTGTCCACCGTGGCGCCGGGCCCCTGCTGCAGGAAGGTCCACTGGTACGGATTGGACACCTCATCGTGCTCGGTGCCGATGGCGGTGTAGTCGACGCCGGGCACGGTATCGCCGTCGGCATCGAGTTTGGTGTAGAACGGCGAGCCCACCGTCTGTTCGATATTCGACTGCCCGAGAATCGGTTCGTAGAAGCCGAGAATATTCACACCCATATTGGTGATCCAGCGCCCCAGGGTGGCGATGCCCATCAGCGAGGTGCCGTGGCTGGTCGCCCCGAGCGAGATCACCTTCCGCACCTTTCCCTGTCCGCCGTCGAATTTCAGGTACTGGCTGGTCACCGGCCCGCCCTGGGAGTGCGCCACCACATCGACGGCGGGCGCACCCGTGGCGGCCAGCACCCGGTCCACGAAACCGGCTACCTGCCGCGCCGAATCCTCCAGCGGCCCTACACCGTAGCGGCCCGGCAGGATCGGCCCGAGTCCACCACCCTCGAGCAGGCCCTCGCGTCCGTAGTTGAAGGCGAAGACGCAGAATCCGGCGCGGGCGATGCGCGGTGACAGATAGGCGAAGCTGTCGTAGGCGTTGAGCCAGGTGCCGTGCAGCAACACCACCGGGCGCGGGTGTTCGGCGCTGGGCTTGCAGGTCCAATCGTTCGCTCCGGGCGGCGCGGCATCCGGATGGGTCAATCCGTAGGCGAAGGCCGCCAGCGGCGCGGACAATTCGGGACCCGCGCCGACGGTGTCCGATGCCGTACTCGGCGAGAGCACCTCGGGCGCGGAATTCGCCACACCACCGGACAGCGCCATCCCCATCGCGGTGACTCCGGCACACACAGCGCCACCGAGCGCTCGCATTTTCGGTCTCATCGAACCTCTCCCACTACATCGAATTCGCTTGCGACAGTAGGGGTGTGGTGTGACCTGGAACACTGACCCTGTGGCAGGTGACAAGGCGGCCCGCCATGAGCGGGCCGCCGATTGTGGTGCGGGACAGCTACTACGTCCGGTACCGGAACAGGATCCGGCCGCGGGTGAGGTCGTAGGGGCTCAGCTCCACGAGCACCCGGTCCTGGAGCGTGATCTTGATGTAGTTCTTCCGAATCTTGCCGCTGATGTGCGCGAGCACCTGGTGACCGTTCGGAAGCTCCACCAGGAAGGTGGCATTGCGCAGACATTCGACGACGATGCCGTCGATTTCGATGCCCCCGCCCTTTTTGGCCGAGGTGGAATTAGCAGATTTCATGGTGTCGCCTTTCGAGATTGCCTTGTCTCGCAGGCGCTCCCGGCGACAGCTACAGCGTTCGCGCAACCATGACGACGAGGGGGAGCACCCACACGGGTACAGCGTTCATGGGTCTCACCTCCTTGCGTGATGTCACGGTGCGCCGGACGTTATCAGCCTCATCCGGTCCTGGCCACCCATTTTCACGCGGGCGGGCGGGAGATGGCGATGGCGGTGCGGGTGAACAGGGAGGCAAGTTCGGGCAGGTGCGAGGCATCGCGCTCGTTCAGGCAGGACCGCACCCGATCGTCGATGCCGCCGAGCAACATATCGATCAGTTCCGGATCCGGCTCCGCGGCGAGTTCGCCGTCGCGCACGCCGATGCGCACCACGGCCATGATGTATTCGGCGAAACGGCGGTGCACCCGGGCCCGATGCGCCACCAGGCCCGGGCCGGCGGCCATGGTCTCCACATACAGCGCGCGAGCGGCGGCCGGCTTGTCGGCCAGGACCCGCAGATAGATCTCGAACGAAAGCCGCACGCGGTCGGGGAAACTCACGCCGACCATTCCGGTGACGGTGTCCTGCAATTGGTCCAGGGCCTTACCCACCGCGAGATCGTAAGCGGCGGCAAAACATTCGTCCTTGCCGCCGAAGACGGCGTAGAACGTCCGCCGCGCCACCTGCGCCCGGCTCACGATGTCGGCGACCGTCGTGGCCCCGTACCCCAGCTCCCCCACCGCCTCCAGCACGGCGGTGCACAATCGCTGATACTGCGAGGACTCAACCTGTTCACGGCTGAGCCCGTGCCGCCCGCGCGGCAGTGGTCCCGCGGCCCCCGCACCCTCCACACTCACCTCGCCCACACTATGGCCTTCCGCCGATCGCCGATGCCCGCTATCGCTTGGGCCAGTGCCACGGTGGTTCCTCCAGGGGTCGCAGCCCGTAGACGGTGGTCGCGCCGTCCTCCTTGACCAGCTCGATGGTATGCAGGTCCGGGGCGTGCGCGGCCAGTACGTTGCGCAATTGCCGCGCGTGGGTCACCACGATCACCTGGGTGTCCTCGGCGACCTTGGCGATGAGTTCGCCGAGGGGGCCGAGCAATTCCGGGTGCAGGCTGGTCTCGGGCTCGTTCAGCACCAGCAGTTCCGGCGGGCGCGGGGACAGCAGTGCCGCGACCAGCAGCAGATAGCGCAGGGTGCCGTCGGAGAGTTCCCCGGAGCCGAGCGGGCGGTGCAGTCCGGGCTGGTGCAGCAGTAGTTCGAAACGCCCGTCCCGACCGGCAATCTCGATCTCACTGCCCGGAAAGGCATGGTCCACCGCCTGATTCAGGCCCTCGGCATCACCGATCTCGCGAATCGTCTGCAATGCGGCCGCGCCGTCGGAGCCGTCGTGCGCGAGCACCATGGTCCGGGTCCCGATCTGCAATGTGCGGCCGGGAGCGTCCGCATCGGTACGCAGGTGGTCGTAGAAGCGCCACCCTCTGATGCGTTCGCGCAGCACCAGCAAATCCGGCGCATGCTGCGGGTCGGCCAATTCGGCGAGCATGCTGTCGAACGGTTTCAGCGCGTGCGGGACCATCTGCCAGCCGCCCCTGTCCGCCCGAAGTCGCACCACCGGCCCACCGCGCTCGGCCAGCATGGTCGCGGGGCGCAGCACCGGTCCGGCCCACACCGCCTCCGCCTTGATCTCCGGATCCCGGTTGAACATCGAATACCTGTCCGGCACCGGCACACCCAGATCCGCCGCATAACCGAAGTCGTCGCCCGCGAACCCGAGCCGCAGTGCCAGCGGTTCCCCGCGCGCGGTCCGCCCGGGCCCCGCCCAGAGCGTCGAATCGAGCCCGCCCTCCCGCGCCAGCCCGGCCACCGCGCCATTGCGGGAGAAATCAGCCAGCAGCCGCAGCACCCGATAGAGACTCGACTTGCCACTGCCATTGGCCCCGGTGACCACGTTCAACTGCCCGAGCGGCGCCACCAACCGCCGCAGCGACCGATAGTTCTCGACGGCGAGCGTGGTCAACATGCCACCACCCTATTGATGGCAGCAGACACCCTCCAGCAATCGGACCGCCGCAATGAGCCAGGTCACCCCCCAGGTCCTGCCGGCCGGCTCCCGGGTCGTGTGGTGATCCGGTCACGATGCCGACCACAGTGACCCTCGTCAGAGCCGAGCAGCGCTCCGCCCGCACCGACAACCGTTCACAGCCTTGGCTGTGCCGCCCCTGCGACTTCGCCGCCTGCGGACGAAACGAGGGCAACTGCCCCGTCAATAACGCGGTGACGGCCGGCGACGATTAGGCGGCCGGACGGTGGGCGACGACTAGGCGGCCGGACGGTGGGCGACGGTGGCCAGGACGCGCAGGGCGTCGGCGAGGTTGACGACCATGCCGGACCCCTCGGCGGCCAGGCCCATCTCCATGTACTGGCGGATGAGTTCGGACTGCGTAATGCCCTTGGCCTCGGCGGTGGCCTTCAATCGCTCGTCGAGGTCGACCGACCACTTGACCGACCGCTTCACCGGGATGCCGTCCCCCGGCTTATCGGCCGGGCCCGGTAGTCCCGCGGGCGCGGGCGCGTCCTGATCGAATGTCATGCCTTCGGCCCATGCCGCGAATTCGGAAGCGGTGCCGGGGATTTCACTGGTCATTGTTCGTCCTCCCATTCCGTGAAGGTCTTCAGCTGCGGCGGCGTCATATCGGTGATGCCGATGATCTGATGGTCGGTCAGGGCCGATGCTTCGTCGTCGTCAGCCGGTAGGCGCCGTGTCCACACGATGACCGCACGCCCGGCGCGGGTGCGGCCCCAGAACGTCAGGGCGGTGACGTCGTGCCCGCCGGCGGGAACAACCTTCCTGCGCCGGCCGTACACGACGTCGTCGATATCGGCTGGAGACAATCCCAACTCGGCGGCCATTCGCAATGCTCGATGCAACCAGTAGTAACCCATGTCCTGCCCTATGGTACCTCGCGTGAGGTACCGGAGGCCATGGCAGCTCAGGCGTCGTGGAAGACGAGGCCGAGGGTGTGGCGGCGGCCGGAGCGGACGAGGCTCACGCCGTGGCGCATGGGGGCGGCGGACCAGCCGCGGGCGCTGGGGACCGGGCGGTCGCGGGTGGTGAAGATGAGGCCGTGGCCCTGCGGGAGACGAAGGGCCGAACCACGCGATTGGGCGCGGGGGCGCTGTTCGACCATGAGGAATTCGCCGCCGGTGTAGTCGACGTCGGGGACATCGAGTCCGATGACCACCTGGAGCGGAAAGATCATGTCGCCGAACAGGTCTCGATGCAGGGCGTTCCAGTCCCCCGGGCCGTAGCGCAGCAGGATCTGCGCGGATTTCTGCTGTCCGGCCGCGTGACACTGCGCGATCCAGTCGTCGAGTCGCTCGGGCCAGGTTCCGGGGCGGCGCAGGCGGGCCGCCCAATCCTGGGCAATGGGAAGCAGTTTCGGGTACAGCGCGGCGCGCAGGTCCGCGACGATCTCGGGAAGATCGTGGGTGAAGTAGCGGTACTGGCCGGACCCGAAACGGTGCCTGGCCATATCGATGGTCGAGCGGAAGCGGTCCTGCTGGTCGTAGAGATTCACCAGATCGCGGCATTCCTCGGCTGTCAGCAGCGGGCCCATCAGCGCGTGGCCGTGGTCGTCCAGGTCGGCGGCGAGCGCGGGCCAGTCCTGGGCGGCGATGCGGGCGGCGCGCACGGGCGGCAACTGGATACCTGCCGTCATCGATCGTGCTTTCGCGGATTCGTCCTGACCATTCCCCTACTGTGCCGGAGCCCGACGCACGGGACCGGCGGAGTTCGGACGTGACATTTTCCGCAAACTGAACAGGTTAACTTGCAAGTTTTACTGAGGTACTGCAAGCTGGCCGAGTGAGTGAACCCGGCACACGCAGGTCAGCGCAGGAGCTGGCGGGAGCTGCTGCCGATTTGCGGGTGGTGACGAGCAGGATACTGCGACATCTGCGCACCGCCCGCGGCGCGATCGATGTGACCCCGTCCCAGGCCGTGGCCCTGAGCCGCCTCGGCACCGACGGGTCGATGTCGGTGGCCGATCTGGCGCGTGCGGAGAAGGTGCGGCCGCAGTCCATGCGGACCACCCTCGCCGCACTGGAGGAGCGCGGCCTGGTGATCCGGTCGCCCCATCCCTCCGATCAGCGTCAGGTCCTCATGTCGCTGACCCCCGCGGGTGTGCGGTTGCTCGCGCAGGCCCATGTGGCGAAGGAAGACTGGCTCGCCACCGCCATTGCCACCAAACTCTCTCCGGCCGAACAGGATTCGCTGATCGCCGCCATTCCACTGCTCGATCGACTGGTCGGGCCCTGACCACTGTTTCGCACCCGTAGAAAAGGATTCGCTTCGTGTCTTCGACGATTCTGGAACCACGCACCGCTCTGGTACTGATCGACCTGCAGCAGGGTGTGGTCGGCATGCAGACCCTGCCGCACACCGCCGCCGAGGTGGTGCGGAACTCGGTGGCGCTGGCGCGCGCCTTCCGGAAGCGGGATCTGCCGGTTGTGCTTGTGCGCGTGTCGTTCTCGGCCGATCGGGCGGATGCCGCTCCGGGCCGGACCACCGATTCGGGCGCCCAGGCCTTCACCCCGCCCGAGGGCTGGGATGTGCTGGTCGACGACCTCGAGATCCAGCCCACCGATATTCAGATCACCAAGCGGCAGTGGGGCGCCTTCTACGGCACCGAACTCGATCTGCAGCTGCGCCGGCGCGGCATCACCGGGATCGTGCTGACCGGCATTGCCACCAGCATCGGGGTGGAGTCGACCGCGCGCGCCGCACAGGAGCACGGATATTCGGTCGTGGTCGTCGAGGACGCCAGCGCCGACCGCGATCTCGCCTCGCACGAGCATGCGTTCGGGAAGATCTTCCCCCGACTGGGACTGGTCGCGACCACACAGGATGTGCTCGACGCATTGGACGCGCAGGCCGGCGACGCCTGACGCAGGTACAACTGTGGGGCCGTGCACATATGTGCACGGCCCCACAGTTTTTCGAGTCACAGCCTCCTGGCGTCGATCATCCAGATCTGGATATTGGAGAACTCGTAGTTGGCCCCGATCCGGCTGACCATGCGGACCAGATCGGTGACGTCCTCCGTCCTGGCGAGTACTTCGATCCGAAGCCCGGCCGAGACATCGCTCTCGAACCGGCGGCCGCGATAGCTCTCGACCTTGCTGTCGCGGTCGTCCACGCGATACACCTGGGTGACCACCATCCGCCGCACCCCGAAAGTGGCGAGGGCTCTTTTGATCTCGTCGAACAGGCCGGGCGGCAGCACCAGCGTGATGAGTTTGGCGTCGCTTTCGCCGCCCGGATCCATATCGTGATAACCGATCGAGCCGCCGAGTTGTAGCGGCGCCGTCATCAGGATTCCTTGCTGGGCAGCTCCGGTTCCGCTTGTCGGACAGGTTGCTTCAGCACCGCCCGCGAGCTCACAAGGGTGTCGTCCGGGTAGGCCTCTTCCTCGTGCGCGCCGACGTCGCCTACTTCGAGCACTTCATCGGGTAGTCGCAGGTTCATGAACAGGCCGAGAATCTTCAGGATCGCGAAGGTGATGAAGGCGTCCCACACGATAATGGTCAGCGCCGCACCTGCCTGCCACAGCAGCAGTTTCGGATTGTGGCCGTAGAGCCAGCCGCCGTAGGTGGCGTCGGAGACATCGGCGCCATTGCCCAGATAGACCTTCATATGCGGGTCCGCGAGCACACCGACCAGCAGACCGCCCGCGAGTCCGGCGACACCGTGCGTATGCACCACGCCGAGGGTGTCGTCGACCTTGCGGAACAATCGGGTGCGCCCCAGCTTGTTCCACGACAGCCACACCAGGCTCGACGCCACCAGGCCGATGACCATCGCGCCGAAGCTGTTGACGAAACCGGCCGCCGGGGTGATGGCGACCAGGCCCGCGATCATGCCGTTGATGGCGCCCAGGAAGTTCGGCCGCCGCGACGGGCCCGCGAACATATCCCAGATGACCCAGGTCAGCAGCGCGACGGCCGTGCACAGGTTGGTGTTCAGCACCGCCAGTGACGCGTCCGCACCCGCGAAATACGGGTCACCGCCATTGAATCCGTTCCAGCCCAGCCACAGGATGCCGGCGCCGGCCGCCGCCATGGGCAGATTATTGGGGACCGCGCGTTCGCGGTCCCGTGCCAGCCGAGGGCCGATGACCGCCGCCGCCACGAATCCGGTGGTGCCCGCGGCCAAGTGGATGACATAGCCGCCGGAGTAGTCGATCGCACCCATCTGCGACCACCAGCCGCCGCCCCACAGCAGGAAGGCGTTCACCGAGTAGGCCAGCGTCGTCCACAGCGGTACGAAGATCAACCACACTTTGAAACTTATTCGGCCGATCACGCTGCCCAGGAACAATAGTGGCGTGATACCGGCGAAGACGAACTGGAAGTACGCCAGCGTCGTCTGTGAGAAACGGAATTTCGGCATCAACCCGTCGAGCAGCGGAATGACCGCCTGATTCTGATTATTGGCGCCGAGGATGGTGTGCGGGTGGCCGATTGCGGCCCGCAGAATTCCTGGTCCTATCTTGACGGGTTCGCCGAACCCCATATTGAAGCCCCAGAGCACCCACACGACCAGCACCAGGGAGAATCCGGTGAAGGCCATGAGTATGGTGTTGACGGCCCATTTCCGTTGCACGATACCGCCGTAGAGGATGGCGATACCGGGAATGCTCATCAGTCCGACGAGCGTGGCAGCAACCAACTGCCAAGCATTGTCGCCGGGGTTCAACCAATCGGGATACGGTGACATGATTCAGCGCTACCTCACCGCGGGAGCGGGCAGGCACCAATCCGCTTCCGGCACTAAAATCGCTGTGACGAATGGTGTCTGGCGTCACATTTGGTGAACCAAGTGTTGTGCCGCAACGTTTCCCGGCTATTACGCACGGTTAAATCTGGATTTCACGGCCCGTTCGGCATTCGCCGAGTATGCGAAAAGCTTGACTCGGCAATGCAATTCCAACTGGTCGGAACTCGATCGACACAACCGGGCGAGCTCCCGTACCATCGCCCTACGGGGAGATGAGCCGTTGAACGGGGGCAGGGGTGCGCAGGAGTCGTCTATCGACGACCGTCCGCAATGCCGCGGGATGGGCGCGACGTTTCGCGCGCACCGCGCCGGGCGTTCTGAGTGCGGTGGTCGCCGGACTCGTCCTGGTTTCGCTGGTCGCTGGTCTGGTGTGCGTGAATCAGCTGGGCGAGAAGCAGACTCGGCGTGATTCCGTGCTGCGGCATACCGAACCGCTCGCCGATGCGTCGCAGCGTCTGTACGTCGCGCTGTCCGCGGCCGATGCGGCCGCCTCCACGGCCTTTCTCTCCGGCGGCATCGAATCACCCGGGGTGCGCACGCAATACCGGCAGGCCCTGGCGGACGCGGCGGCGGCGCTCGCGGACGCCACCACCGGCGCCTCCGATGTGCAGACCCGGGAGATCGTGGCCGCCATCGCCGCCGAGCTGCCCTCCTATACCGGACTCGTGGAAGCCGCCCGGGCCAATAATCGCCAGGGGCTGCCGGTGGGCTCGGCGTATCTGCGGCAGGCGTCGGTGCTCATGCAGCATTCGGTGCTGCCCAATGCCGAGAAGCTGGAACAGAATCGGCTCGGTCAGCTGCGCGCGGACCAGCGCGATATCTCCGCGCTGCCACTGCTGAGCGTCGCGGTGCTGCTGGTGCTGCTGATCGCGCTCATCGCCGGATCGGTGGTGCTGCTGCGCCGCACCAACCGCCGGTTCAATCTCGGCGTGACCATCGCCGCGGGCGCGACCGTGCTGGCGCTGCTGTGGATCGGCGCCGCGAGCATCGCCGCGACCGGCGTCATCGACACCGGACCCGCGGGGGCCACCGTGCGATTCGAAACCCTCTCGCGGGCACGGATTCTCGCGCAGCAGGCGCGAACCGAGGAGACGATGCAGCTCATCACCCGCAGTGATGTCGATGCCAGCGAGGACATCTTCACCGCCGAGACCACGCAGTTGCAGAATCAGCTGCTGACCGTCGTCGCCCCGCAATCGGCTGCGCCACAGGCCTTCTCCAGCTGGCAGGCCGGCCATCGCGCCCAGCTCGCCTCGAATCGGAACAATGATTACAACGGCGCGGTGCGCCAGGCCATCGGCACCGATGCGGACGGGTCCGCCTTCCGCTTCGCCGCACTCGACGATTCGCTGCGCGCCGAACTCGACCGGACGCGTCAGCAGGTGCGCGACGATGTGGACGCCGCCGGCGATGCCTTCACCCTGAGCCCGTTCGGCACCCTGGTCCTGCTGCTCGCCGCGGCCGTCGCCATCGTCGTCGGCGTCTGGCCGCGACTACAGGAGTTCCTGTGAGCACGCGCTTTCGAATGCTGCTGATGGCCGGCGCCGCGCTGCTGGTCACCTCCTGCAGCGCGCACGCCCCGAGTTCTCAGCCCATGCAGTTGCCCGCCGAGACACTGCTCCCGCCGGGGGCCACCCAAATCACCAGTGCGCCCCAGCGCGGCAGCGATACCTGCGATGCCAATGCGAGTCTGCGCCCGGGCGCGCCACCGCGTCCCGGTGAGATGCCGGACGGATCCACCATGGCGGCCATCCTCAAGCGCGGGACACTGCGCGTCGGCGTGGACCAGAACTCCTTCCTGTTCGGCTACCGCAATCCGGCCGACGGTCAGATCGAGGGCTTCGATATCGATATCGCGCGCGAGATCGCCCGCGACATCTTCGGCGACCCGGCCCGTATCGAACTGCATCCGCTCGACTCCGCGCACCGCCTCACCGCACTGCAGGGCAAGCAGGTCGATATCGTGGTGGAGACCCTCACCCCGACCTGCGAACGCCGGCAGAGCATCGAATTCTCCTCCGCCTACTTCGTTTCCGATCAGCGGCTGCTGGTGCCGAACAACTCCGGAATCAAGTCCACCGCGGATCTGGCCGGCAAGAAGGTCTGCGGCGTTGTCGGCACGATTACGCTCAATCCGATCCTCGCGCTCCCGCAACGGCCGACAGTGATCGGTATGAGCAATTGGCTCGACTGCCTCACCGCCCTGCAGCAGGGGCAGGTGGACGCGGCCAGCACCGATACCCCGATCCTCTACGGCCTCAAGCAGCAGGATCCGAATCTGCAGATGGTCGGCGACGCGCTGGCGCAGGACCCCTACGCTGTCGGCGTGCAGCAGGAGACGAAGGATCTGGTGCGCTTCGTCAACGGGGTGCTCGAACGGATCCGCGGTGACGGGACCTGGCAGCGCCTCTACAACAATGAATTGGGCGCGCTCGGCCCCACGCCCGGACCGCCCGCACCCCGCTATATCGGGTGAGCGGCCATGACCGAGAATCCCCCGCATATTCTCTCCGTCGCCGAAATCGACCGCGATATCGCCTCGCGGGAACGCGAAATCGACGCCATCGCCTCCACTCTGTATGACCTGGACAAGCATCCCGGGCTGGTGCTGCTGCGCCGCTTCCCGCCCACCGGGGTCACCGCCCAGCGCTGGGCGCCCGCGCAGGACGCGCTGGACCTGATGTGGGAGGACTTCGGCCGCCTGCGCACGATTCTCGATCAGGCGCATGCCGCGCGCACCCGCCGCAGGCTCGACGCGCTCGACCGCGAGGAGCTCACCGTGCTCTTGCGCGGACAGCCGATGGAGGTGGCGCGCACCACGATTCCGCTGGCGCAGCGGACCTTGATCGGGCCGCGCGAGCAGGTGGTGCACATCGGGTTCACCGAACTGGTGACGCGGATGCGGGCCGCCTTCGCACAGATCGTCGAGGTGCTCGACGCGGTCGACGCGGTGAACAGCCGGGTCATGACCGATATCGCGCCGGTACGGACGGAGCTGGGGCGGATCGGCACCGGCATACCCGAATTGCGTTCCCTCGCAGCCGATATCGATGATCTCAGTACCCGGGCGACCGCCGATCCACTGACCCTGACCCCGGCCGAGATCGATCGCCGGCTCGCCGAGATCACCCGCCGCATGCGGGATGCGGAGGTGCTGCGCCGTGAGCTGGCCGCCATGGCCGCGGACCGGGATGGGACGATTACGCGTATGCGCACGCAGGTGGAGACACTGCGCACGACCTACGAGCGGGCGCGGTCGGCCCGCATCGCGGTGCAGCGCACCATACTCACCGGACCGCTGCCCGAACCTCCCGACAACAGCGCGGTCTTCGATGCGCAATTGTCCGCACTGGCGACCGCTGCGGGCGATCCCACCGCGCTCTGGGAATTGCGCGGCCGCATTGCCGCCGCGCTGACCACCGCCGCCGAGTCCGAGCAGCTGGCCCAGGGTCTGCTCGATCGCCGGGCCGAACTGCGGGGCCGGCTGGAGGCCTACAGCGCCAAGGCCGCGCGCCTGGGTGTCAGCGAGGAGCGGGAGGTCCTGGCCTCGAATCGGATTGCCGCCGGACTGCTGACCCGCAAGCCGTGCGATCTGGCCGCCGTCACCCGGGCCATTACCGACTACCGGCAGCTCATCGCTCAGAAATCGGGGAGACGACCGTGAACTGCACCGAAACCGGCTGCACAGGAACGATTGAGGACGGTTACTGCACGGTGTGCGGCACCGCACCGGCGCGCGGCGGCGAGCTGTCGCCGAACGTGCCCGATGGGCCGCTGCAGTGCGCCGAACCCGGGTGCGGCGGCACGGTCTCCGACGGCTACTGCGAAATCTGCGGTACCGCGCCGAGCGCCGCGGCCACGCTCGTATCCGGCGCGCAGAGCAGCCGGAGTGTCGCGGGCTCCCAATCCTTTTCGGTCGGCGGATCGCGGCGCGGCAGCGTCCGCTCGGTGCGGACCGGGACGGGTTCCTCCGGCGGGACGCGCGGACGGCTCGGCGCGGGCATGGTCACGGTGCCGCCGGTCGCGCCGATCGATCCGTCCGCGGCGGTCATGGCCGATCCGGTGGTGCCGGAGCAGCAGCGGTTCTGCGGGAAGTGCGATCGGCCGGTCGGGCGCAGCAGGGGCGATCAGCCCGGGCGCAGCGAGGGCTTCTGCGGGCACTGCCGCACCCGATTCTCCTTCACGCCCAAGCTGGTTCGCGGCGATGTGGTGGGCGGGCAGTACGAGGTGCTGGGGCCGCTGGCGCACGGCGGGCTCGGCTGGATCTATCTGGCGCTCGATCACAAGGTCAACGGGCGGCCGGTGGTCCTCAAGGGTCTGCTCAATACCGGTGACGCGGATGCCATGCGGGCGGCGGTGGCCGAGCGGCGCTTCCTGTCGCAGGTCGATCATCCGAATATCGTGCGCATCTACAACTTCGCCGAGGATATCGGCGCGGACGGTGAGCCGGCCGGGTACATCGTCATGGAGTACGTCGGCGGCACCTCGCTCAAACAGCTGCTGCGCCGGCGCCGCGAGGCGGAGGGCGTATGGCTGCCCGCCGCACAGGCCATCGCCTACGTCCTGGAAATGCTGCCGCCACTGGGCTATCTGCATTCGCGCGGGCTGGCCTACTGCGATTTCAAGCCCGACAATGTGATGCAGACCGAGGAGCAACTCAAGCTCATCGATCTGGGTGCGGTCATCGCCATGAGCGATGAGCACAGCGCCATCTACGGCACACCCGGCTATCAGGCGCCGGAGATCGCCGAGACCGGGCCGACCATCGCCTCCGAGGTCTACACCGTGGGCCGCACCCTGGCGGTGCTGCTGCTCAAGGTCCCGCAGGAGAACGGGCAGCTGGGCCCGCTGCCGACCCCCGAGACCGAGCCGCTGCTGGCGCGATACGAATCGCTGTACCGATTCCTGCTGCGCGCAACACATCCCGATCCGCGGGAGCGTTTCAGCGGCACCGACGAGATGACCGATCAGCTCACCGGTGTGCTGCGGGAGGTGCTCTCGATCGACGACGGGCGCGCCCGGCCGGGATTGTCCGCCCGCTTCGGACCGCCGCGCGGGGTCTTCGGCATCGGCGATGCGCTGCCGGATGATCCCGGCAGACTCATTGCGGCACTGCCGGTTCCGATGATCGACCCCAACGACAGCGGGGCCGCGCTGCTGGCGAGCACCAGCGCGGTCACCCCGGCGGATCTGGAACGCGAACTGACCGCGGGACTGCTCTCGGTGGTGACCGGCAAGGACGAATCGGTGGAGATTCCGCTCCGATTGATCCGCGCCGCACTGGAATTCGGTGACGCCACCGACGCCCTGCGCCGGATCGACACGCTGGAGCAGACCCTCGAAGGCGATTGGCGACTGATCTGGTTCCGTGGCCAGGCCATGCTGCTGCGCCGCAATTGGTTCGCGGCCGCAGCGGAATTCGATGCGCTCTACACCGCGCTGCCCGGCGATCCGGCCCCCAAACTGGCCCTGGCCGTCACCTCGGAGCTCCTGGCCCGCGACGGTGACGAACCGGATCCGGAGCCCGCACTGCGCAGCGCCACACGGTATTACGAGTTGGTGTGGCGCACCGATCACTCCTACACCAGCGCCGCGTTCGGGCTGGCGCGGTTGCGGCGTTCGGCCCGCGACCGCGACGGCGCGGTCGCCGTACTCGATCAGGTGGACCCGGCTTCGGCGGTGCACACCGAAGCGGGTGTGGCGGCCGTGGATACGCTGCTGAGCGTGGAACGCCCGGGCGAGCTCACCGAACACCTGCTACGCGATGCCGGCGGGCGGATCGAACGGCTCACCCTGGATTCCCGACGCCGGGCCGCACAGGCCCGGCTGCGCGTACTCGAGGCGGCGCTGCACTGGCTGCATCTGGGACGCGTACCCACCGATCACTCCCCGCTGCTGGGGGTGACACTCGATCTACAGGGGGTGCGTACCGGTTTGGAACGCTGCTATCGCGATCTCGCGCACGACACCGACGACATGTGGGAGCGCATCGCCCTCGTGGAGCAGGCCAACACCATTCGCCCGAGGACCACGCTGTGACCGCCCGCTGCCCGGCGTGCGGCACCTTCGCCGCGGTGAGCGATCGTTTCTGCGAGGAATGCGGGCGACAGCTCGGGATCCAGCGCATCGCTCTGCCGCCGACCGCCGCACCGACGGCGAACAGCGACAATACGCGTCCGACGATGCTGGTCCGGCCCGCCGTCGCCACCGTGCAGCGCTACACCGGCACCACGCTGACCTACGACTCGGAGGCGGCGCCGGCGTGCCAGGGGTGCGGCGGTGAGAATTTCGACGCCGACGGTTTCTGCCTGGTCTGCGGGCAGCGCGGTCCGGAACACGATCGGTTCGAGGCCGATCTCGGCGGGGTCGCGCTGGTCACCGATCGCGGAAACGTGCACGCGCACAACGAGGATGCTGTCGCCGTGGCCGTGCTGGAGAGTTCCAATCCCGGCACACCGCCGGCCCTGATCATCGCGGTTTGCGACGGGGTCTCGACCTCCGAGGATCCGCAGGCCGCTTCGGGCGCGGCGGTGCGCACCGGGGTCGACGCCTGCCTGACGGCCCTGGCCGCGGGCAGTTCCGCCGAGGACAGCGTCATGGCCGGATTGAGCGAGGCGGCGCAGGCCGTCCGCGATATCGGCACCGACGGACGGTCCCCGTCGTGCACCTATGTCGGGGCGGTGGTGCAGTTCGACGAATCCGGCGGCGCGCATCTCACCGTCGCGAATGTCGGTGACAGCCGGGCCTATTGGCTGCAGGCGGATCCGGACGGCTCACAGCGCCTCACTCTGGACGATTCCCTCGCCCAGGAAATGGTCAATACCGGCGCCATGGACCCGGACAGCGCCATGGACAGCCCGCACGCCCACGTGCTGACCCGCTGGCTCGGCGCGGACGGCGAACCCCGGCCGTGGTCGGACCACTGTGTGCGGACACTGCACGCCCGCGCACCCGGCGTCCTGCTGATCTGCAGCGACGGACTCTGGAACTATCTGCCCGAATCCCCGGCGCTGGCCGCGATCGCCACCGCCGACGCACCCATGCCCGCCGCGCGCGCTCTCGTCGACTACGCGCTGGCCGCCGGCGGCAAGGACAACATCACCGTCGCGCTCGTTCCCGTTCCGTTCTCCGAGCAACCAGGAGAAGCACCATGAGTTCCCCTGCCGTCACAGGCATTTCGATCAGCGTCGATCAGAACCCGTATCTGGCCGAGGGCGTGCGCACGGTGGACGCCGTCATCTCGGTCGAGACCACCGATGAGCTGATGGTCGCCGCTCCCCCGGCCGAGCGGGTCGAGATCCTGATCATCGATTGCTCCGGCTCCATGGGCGCGGGCGACAAGTTCGCGGGCGCGCGCAATGCCACCCTGGCGGCACTGCAGGTCATCGCCGACGGTACCCGGTTCGCGATTGTCGAGGGCACAGACAAGGCCGAGGTCGTCTATCCCCGCGACGGCGCTACCGCGGTGGCCGACAACAGGTCTCGCACCGAGGCCCGGCACGCGCTGGACAGGTTGAAGCCGCACGGCGGCACCGCCATGGGCACCTGGCTCGGACTCGCGCGCATGATCGCGCAGCGGCATCCGAGCGCCATGGCGCACGCCATCCTGCTCACCGACGGCCGCAACGAACACGAGAAGCCGCAGCAGCTCGCCGCGGAGATCAAAGCCTCGGAGGGGTTGTTCACCTGCGACTGCCGCGGTGTCGGCGCCGATTGGGAGCCGAACGAACTGCGGGCCATCGCGGGGGCGCTGCACGGCACGCTCGATGTGGTGCGGACGCCGGATCTGCTGGCCGCCGATTTCGCCGAGATGATGCAGACCTCCATGGCGAAGGCCATTCCGGAACTCACACTGCGGGTGTGGACACCGGTCGGGGCGGCGGTGCGCATGGTCAAACAGGTGGATCCGTCGATCACGGACTTCACCGCGCGCCGCACCGAGACCTCCGCCCAGATCGGGGAGTACCCGCTGGGGGCCTGGGGCGCCGAGGAGCGCGAATATCACCTGCAGATCGAGTTGGAGCCCGCACCGCCGGGACGCGAAAAACTTGCTGCCCGAATCAGTCTCGTGGCCGAGGGCGAGGTGCTGGGGCAGGGACTGGTGAAGGCGGCATGGACCACTGATACCGATCTCTCCGCGCGCATCAGCCGGCGGGTGGCCCACTACACCGGCCAGGCCGAGCTGGCCGAGGCCGTGCAGGAGGGCCTGACGGCGCGCAAGGTGGGCGATCTGGCCACCGCCACCGCCAAACTGCAGCGGGCCGTGCAGCTGGCCAACGAGTCCGGCAACGAGAACACCGCGAAACTGCTCAAAGCCGTTGTCGAGGTGGATGATCGGACCGGGACGGTCCGGCTGCGGGCTCATATCGACGCGGCCGACGAGATCGCCCTGGATGTGCGTTCGAGCAAGACCGCGCGCGTTCGCAAGGAGAGCGGTTCGTAATGGCGACCTGCCCCGAAGGACATGCCTCGACGGCGACCGACTACTGCGATGTGTGCGGGTCGCCACTGACAGGTGCCGCACCGGCGGCCGAAAGCGCGGCCGCCACCACGCAACTCGGCCGGTGTCCGGCCTGCGGGGCGGCCATCGACGGCCGGTTCTGTGAGGACTGCGGCCACGATTCGGCGCTGCCCGCACCGGTGGCACAGGCCGCGACGACGGTGAACCCCGCAGTGCCGGAGGCCGATCCCGGTGGCACGGCGACGATCTGGGTCGCCATCGTCACCGCGGACCTCGCGCATTACAACCGCATGCTCGCCCAGAACGGCCCCGATGTCGATCGGGTGGACTTCCCGGACTACTACCCCGAGCGCCGAATCCCGCTGCACGGCAGGGATATTCTCATCGGCAAGCACAGCACCACGCAGGGGTTGTATCCGGAGATCGATCTGGCGATCGCCCCCGCCGATATCGCGGTCTCGCGCTCGCACGCCCTGCTGCACCTGAACGGGGAGACGGTCACGGTGACCGACCTCGGATCGACCAATGGCACCTGCATGAACGACAGTGCGACCCCGATCACCGCCAAAACCCCCGTCCCGGTGCAGCCGGGTGACCGAATCCATGTGGGCGGCTGGACAACCATCACTCTCACCAGGGAAATTCACTAAACCGACGATCTTGGTCTCTTGTCCAAGTTAGGCTCCCCGCTCGATACGCATGCTCGCATTCCGGGCATGCAGAACGAGGGACCTGATGAGACTGACTCGCCGAGAATTCGTGCGCACCGCCGTGGCCGCCACCGCCGGAGCCGCCGTGGCCGGGCTGACCGCCCCCGGAGCCGGAGCCATACCGTCGCCACTGCGGCGCAGCGTGGGCGCCCCGCAGGCCTGGATGGGCGCACTGCCCGACAGCACTTCACTACTGCGGCTGACGATTCCGGGCACCCACGATTCCTGCTGCAATAGCGCGCTGCACGGCACGCCCTGGGCCCAGACCCAGAACTGGGCTCTCGCCGATCAATTCCAGCAGGGCATTCGCTTCCTCGATATGCGCCTCAACGGCCTGCAGGACCATATGGGTGATTCGTTCGGGGTGTACCACTCGTCGGCGTACCAGGGCATCACCTTCGACGGGGTGCTCGACGCCTGCCGAAACTTCCTGGCCCGCAATCCCGGTGAGGTCATCGTCATGCGGGTCAAGAAGGAGGACGGCACCGACAATGACGTCGGGGGCAACTTCGAGCAGATCTTCGACGGCTATCTCGATGCCAAGGGGTACCGGCCGCTGTTCTGGATCGGCGCCCACGTGCCGACTCTCGGTGAGGCGCGCGGGCGGATCGTGCTGATCGCGCAGTTCGCCAATCAGCTGCCCGTGCTGCAGTGGCCCAGCGGCGACAATGGGAATCTGTCGAACAGCTACTTCTACCTTCAGGACCACTACACGGCCAACGGCCTGATGGGTATCGATTCCGGATCCGCCGGTGGGACAGGATCATTCGGCGGCGGCAAGACGATCGGCGGCACCGGCTCCGCCGATGTCGGGTCCTCCGGCGGCGACAAGTTCTCCTATGTCAGCAGCTGCTTCGACAAGGCGGCCGCCGACAGCAACAACTCGCTGATGTACATCAACTTCACCAGCTATTCCGATAATGCGTGGCCCAGGGACAATGCCGATGCGATCATGCCGCAGGTGGAGCGCTATCTGACCGCGCACCGCACCCAGGCCGGTCACTTCGGCATTGTCCCCATGGACTTTCCGGACCTGTTCCCGAATGTGCTCGGACTACTGCTGGAGAAGAACTTCCTCTGACCGCACCGGCTCCGGGGCCGGTGTGGCGGGAGTTCGCGTGGGGCGCATGGTGATTGCCAGCACGGCTGCTCCGGCGAGTGCGATCACCATGGTCCAGAGCGAACCGACATGCATGGCATGGATGAAGGCGTCATCGGCGGCATGAGCGAGTTCGGGCCGCCCGAGGGTGGCGGCGATATGCCGGGCCTGTTCGGCGGACACCCGGGCCTGATCGCGCACCGGGCCGGGCACGTCCTGCAGCGAACCGTCGATGGCGCGGCGGTAGGTGATGGACATGATGGTGCCGCCCACCGCGATTCCGAGCACGCTACCGGTCTGGCGCACGGTATTGGTGACCGCGGATCCGGCGCCGACGCGTTCCAGCGGGAGGGTGTTCATCAGGGCGGCGGTGACCGAACCCATGACGATGCCGATCGAAATACCCTGCACCGCAAGCACTATCTCGTTCCACACCAGCGGGGTATGCAGTCCGAACAGGGCGAAACTACCCATGGCCAGCGCCGCGACGGTCACGGCCGTCGCGGTCACCGGGCGAATCGTCCAGCGGCGCACCAGGCGAATGCCGAGCGGGCCGCCGATCATCGCGCCGAAGGCGGCCGGAGAGCTGGCCAGGCCGGCTTCCAGTGGTGAAAAGCCCCGTGCGCCTTGCAGATAGAACGCGCCGTAGAAACCGGCGGCGGTCATGGCGAACAGCAGCAGGCCCAGGGCCGCATTGCCGCCGCCGAAGATCCGGCCCGCCAGCAGCCGGGGATCGAAACTGGGCTGCCGCATACGCAATTCGACCGTCACGAAGGCAGTCAGCAGCGCCGCTCCGGAGGCGATCGGCGCCCATACATCGAGCGGGGTCCAGGAGGCCACCTGCCCCGCTCGGATCAGTCCGTAGGCCAGTGCGCCGAGGCCGCTGATCGATAGGACGAATCCGGCGGGATCGAGCGGGCGTGTGGTGGGGCTGCGGAATTGCGGGACCAGGGCGATGATTCCGATCAGGGCCAGCGCCACGGCCGGGACATTGACGAGAAAGACCGAGCCCCACCAGAAGTGGTCGAGGAGTACTCCGGCGATCAGGGGGCCCGCGGCCAGTCCGACACCGGCGGAGGCCGAGGAGATGCCGATGGCGGTATTGCGCGCGGGACCGGTGAAGGTCCAGGTGAGGATGGCCATGGTGGCGGGCATGATCATCGCGCTGCCCACGCCCATGGCGGCGCGCGCGGCGATCAGCTCTCCGGCATCGCCGGCGAAGGCCGCCCACACCGAGGCGGCCGCGAAGGTCGCCATCCCGGTGGCCAGCACGGTCCGGTGACCGAAGCGGTCACCGAGCGCGCCCGCGGTGAACATCAGGGCGGCGAAGACCAGGGTGTAGGAGCCGGTGGCCCATTGCAGTTGGGACAGGGTGGCGCCGAGGCCGCGGACCGGGTCGGCGAGGGTTTCGGCGGTGATGCCGAGGATGGTGTTGTCCATCCAGATCAGGAATGACGAGAGCAGGAGTACGGCGAGAATCAGCCGCTGCCGGGATTTCGGCAGCGTCGCAGGCGTAGTCATGGGCACCTTCGGTACGATTGGTAGGAACCTGACGATCTAAGAATGCAGAATCGTCAGGAACCTGTCAATCTCTAGGGAAGGCTGGACGGTGGGTTCGTATAGCGGCGAGGGCGGTTCCCTGACCTTCATGGTCCGCACGGTCTGGCTGACCATGCGCGCGGCAATCGGTGAGGAGCTCAAGGCTTTCGGGCTCTCGACCTCGCAGTATGCGACGCTGATGATGACCGATTCGCATCCCGGGCTCTCGGTCGCCGACATTGCCCGCGAGGTGGCCAGCTCCCGGCAGGCCGCCAATGAAATGCTCGGCGGACTGGAAGCGGAGGGCCTGATCGAACGCAGCCCGCATCCCACCGATCGGCGCACCCACCAGATCCATGTCACCGAATCCGGGCGAAAACGGTTGGCAGCGGCGCGTATCGCGGTCGCCGCGCGAGAGTCCGAGCTGGAGGCGCGGTTCACGCCCGAACAGCAGGCATCGATTCGCGACTGGCTGGCGGGTCTCGCCGAGGCCTGCGCTGAATCCGGTCAGCGCACCGAGCGAATGGGTGCGACGGCGAGCGCGCCGAGCACCGACAGCACACCGCCGAAGAGGAAGAGCGGGGCGTAGCCGCCCAGGCTGACCACGGCCGAGGCGACGAAGGGGCCGAGGATCTGCGGGGCGGCGTTCGCGATATTCAGCACGCCCATATCGCGGGCGGCGTCCTCCGCCTTCGGCAGCACCATGGTGACCAGGGCGGTATCGACCGCCATATAGCAGCCGAACGCCACACCATTGACGGCCGCGAAGGCCAGCATGCCGGGCCAGGTCGGGGTAATGACCGGGATCAGCTGCGCGGCCGCCGCAATGCCCGCAGAGAGCCCGACAAAGAGCTTGCGGCGGTTGAAACGGTCGGAGAGCACACCACCGACGACCGTCGAAATCGTCATGCCCACAGCGGAAATGCCCGTCAGCACCGCCACCGCCGTCGACGGCTTCAGATCACCGGGCAGGGAGATATGGTCCTGCAGGATGTAGAGCTGGTAGCCGACGACCGAGAAATAGCCGAGGACCAGCAGGAAGCGGCCGATGAAGGCCCAGCGGAAGTCGTGCTCGCGCAAGACGCTCAGGAAGGCGCGGCCCTGATCGCGTAGGGACGCCGCTTTTTTGGCAGGCATGCGCTGTTCACGGGCGCCGGCGGTGAAGATGACGGCGGCCGCCGCGACGAACACGCCGAGCACGAGGTAGCCGGTGCGGTAGCTGAAGGCCGAGGCCAGCCCGACACCGACCACTGTTCCGAACGGCAGGCCCAGACCCACTGCCGCAGAGGCGATCCCGCGGCGTGCCAGCGGCACCCGGTCCGGGACCACCGAGGTGATGGCCGCCTGATAGATGTTCATGACCGCCTGGCCCACACACCAGGCGAGGGTCACCAGCAGCACGGTATTCACACTGCCGAGCAGCGCCATGGCCGCGATCGCGGCCAGACCGCCACCGAGAATCCAGGGATTGCGCCGCCCGGACCGGTCCGACAGCGCGCCCGCGACCGGGTTGAAGATCGTGGCGAAGATCGCCGAAATACCCGCTACCAGACCGAGATTGGCGACCTTGTCGGCCGCGTCGATATGTTCGACCTGCAGCGGCAGCAGCACACCGCCGACGCCGGAGTACATCGCGTACATGGCCGCATTGCCGAGAAACAGCAGGGGCAGCAGACCACGGGTGGGCGTGCCGGCGGGAGCGGAATTGCCGCCGAGGGAGACATCGGCGTCAGAGTGAGCCACGGTGAAATCCAAAGTGTGCGAGTGAAAGTGGATAAATAGTGCGCGGCTCCCCGTCGCCCCGGCGCGCTTGTGGCCGGGATCCATACCCGACTGTGGTCCAGCGGGTGCGGTGGATCCCGGCCAGAAGCATGCCGGGATGACGGGACGGTTCCGGGCCCGCGGGTGGCGGGCCCGGAACCGGTGATCAGGCGATCTGGGCGGTGAGGGGCAGGTCTTCGACCGAGGTGCCGATATGCAGGGTGAAGGCGCCGGGTTCGACGGCCCAGCCCTGATCGGTCCAGTGCTGGAACGAACGCTGCGGCAGATCGATGGTGGCGGTGACGGTTTCACCGGCGGCGGCCTCGACGAGGTCGAAGCCGGAGAGCCAGCGCACCGGGCGATCCACGGCGCTGTCCGCGCGGGACAGGTAGGCCTGCACCACCTGGCGGCCGGTCCGCTCACCGGTATTGCGGACGGTGACCGTCGCGGTGTGACCGCTCACGGTCACCTCCGACAGCTCCCAGGTGGTGTAGCCGAGGCCGTGCCCGAACGGATAGGCCGGTGCCACACCGGATTTCAGCCAGGCGCGGTAACCGATGTGGATGCCCTCGGTGTAGGGCAGCGAGTTGTCGGCGGCGGGCTTGGTATCGACCACCGGCACATCGGCCAGGACCTTGGGCCAGGTGGTGGGCAGGCGACCGCCGGGTTCGGCCGCACCGGTGAGCACATCGGCCAGGGCCGCACCGAATTCCTGGCCGGGGAACCAGGTCAGCAGCACGGCGGCGACATCGTCGCGCCACGGCATCTCCACGGGCGAACCGGAATTCACCACCACGATGGTGCGCGGATTCACCGCGGCGACCGCGGCCACCAGTTCGTCCTGACGGCCGGGCAGGCGCAGATCCTTGCGGTCGAAACCCTCGGACTCGATCTGCTCGGTGGTACCGACCACGACCACCGCGACCTCGGAGCTGCGGGCCAATTCCACTGCGGCGGCGAACTCTTCGTCGGCGGCGCGGCGCGGGCGGCCGACCGCGAAGGTCAGGCCCATGGCGGGCAGACCCGAATCCAGCACCGGGGCCAGCTCGATGAGCACCTCGAGCTCATCACCCTCGGCCAGCGTGCGAGTCACCCAGCGCTGCGGCGGATTCAGCAGCATCTCCACCGGATCGGCGCCGTCGGGCATGACGGTCTCGGTGAGCACGGTCTCGCCGTCGATATCCAGGCGCAGCGTGCCCACACCGGCGAAACCGATCCGCCACTCCCCCGCCGTATCGACGCGCAGCGTGCCGCGCAGTTCGAAGGACTTGGCCACCATGGCATTCGCATTGCCGAAGAGCATCAGCCCGCCCGCGGTGCGATGCTCGGTATCCAGGACCGAATCACCGTCGAGGTAGCGCAGCGACAGACCCGGCGTGCCGGTCTCGGGATCGGTGACCAGATCCAGCGGGACCGCGATCAGATGGTCGTTGAGGTGCACACCCGGCGTGTACCGCACCGGCAGCACCGCGGACAGGCCCTCCAGCGGCGAAGTCGTATGCGCCGGAATGACTGTGGCACTACCGCCGCCCATGAAGCGGGGCTCGGTCGCGGCCGCGCCCAGCAGGGCGACCTGGGCGGGCTTGCCCAGCGGCAGGGTGCCGTCATTGGTGGCCAGCACCATGGCCTGGGCCGCCGCCTCACGCACCAGGCGCTGGGCGGACTCGTCGGTGAATGCCGGGGGCTGCTGCGGGGTTCCGTTCAGCGCACCGACACGAATGGCGAAACGCAGTATGCGGCGGATCTTTTCGTCGATGGCCGACTCGGGGACCTCACCCTTGCGCACCGCCTCGATCAGGGGCGCGCCCCACAGCTCCCACGGGCCGGGCATGGCGATATCGGTGCCGTGGGCGGCGCCGGCGGTGGAGCGCACCGCGGTCCAGTCCGACACCACCACACCGTCATAACCCCACTCGCCCTTCAAAGGCTCGTCCAGCAGGGCGTTCTCGGTCATGGTGGTGCCGTTGACCGAGTTGTAGGAATCCATGATCATCCAGGTGCCCGCCTGCACCGCCCGCTCGAACGGGTACAGGTACAGCTCGCGCAGCGTGCGATCGTCGGCAATGACATCGGCCGTGAAGCGTTCGGTCTCGGAGTCATTGGCCACATAGTGCTTCGGGCAGGCGCTCACACCGTGCGCCTGCACCGCGTCGACATAGGCCGACGCGATCTCGGCGGTGAGCATGGGATCCTCGGAGAAACATTCGAAATGCCTGCCGCCCAGCGGGGATCGGTGCAGATTCATGGTCGGCCCGAGCACCGCGTAGACGTCCTTGCGCCGGGCCTCGGCGGCAATGAGCCCGCCGATCCGGCCGAGCAGCTCGCGGTCCCAGGTCGCGGCCAGCGCGGTACCCGAGGGCAGACTCACCGAGGGGTCGCGCTCATCCCAGAGTTCACCGCGCACACCGGTCGGGCCGTCCGAGACCGGCATTTCGGCCAGGCCGATGCTCGTATCACCGGCGAAGCGGAAGACGCCCGAGCCGGAGATGAGCCGGACCTTGGCCGCCAGGTCCAGTTTGGCGAGTAGGTCGCCGATGACGTCGTTCATGCCAGTTCCTCCCAGAAGTTCACCAGATCCGCCGACACCTGATCGGGAACGGTCTCATTGGGCACATGCCCGGAGCCGCGATACACCGCGGTCCTAGCCTGCAACTGCTGCGCGAACTTCTCGTGGACGCTGGGGTCCCAGAGGTCGTTCGTGTCGCCGTAGGCGACCAGCAGCGGCACACCGGCGTCGCGCAGCGTCGCGGCATCGGCGAGTGGCGGCGTCTCCATGTTCTTGAGAATGCCGAGGATATTGGCCTTCTTGGTCTGCAGAATGCGTTGATGCAGGAACTCCATGCGCTCCGGCGACGGTGGCTGCCCGGCTGCGGTCATAGCGGCGCTCATCTGCTGCCAGATCGCTTCCTGCCCAGCGCTTTCCACAATCTGCGCGACGGCCTGCGGCGGCGGGAACTTGATGTCCTCGACCGAGGACGGCCCGGAGGCGAGCAGGGTGAAACTGCGGAAGCGCTCGGGGCGGGCGACCACCGCCACGCGGGCGACGTAGCCGCCGAAGGAGTGGCCCACGAGGTGGACGGGGGCATCCGGGGAGACCTGGTCGACCACCGCGAGCAGGTCGGCGGTGAACTCGTCCATGGTGTACCCGGCGATATCGTCCGGGCCCTGCGACTGCCACTGCCCGCGCTGGTCGTAGGCGACCGCGCGATAACCCGCCGCGGCCAGCAGCGGGAGCATGTACTCGAAGTCTTCCTTGGAGCCGGTGAAGCCCGGCACCAGCACCACCGTGCCGCGGTTGCCGGCGCCGCTCGGCGGGTTGGTCTGCCATCCGGCGAGCGTGCCCGCCCCGCCCTGCAGCGTGATCGATTCGATCGGTGCTTCGGTGCCCTGAGTCATCGGCTGTCCTTCCTCGTACGGCCCTGTACGGCTGGCCCCGAGTCTGCCAGCGGATAACCCACCTACCGAGTACTCACTCGGTACTGTGACCGTTTTGTTATATGACCCGAAGTCGCAGCTCCCGACGCCGCGACTAGTGTCGCTGCTCATGGCCCCGCACCCGCAACGCCGCCGACGGAGCGAGGACCGCCGCGAGCAGATCATCGACGAAGCCCTGAAGACCTTCGCCGACAACGGCTATCACGGCGCCTCGATCGCCGAGATCGCCGCGCGCTGCGGGCTCTCGCAACCCGGTCTGCTGCACTACTTCCCGAACAAGGCGGCACTGCTGGCCGCGGTCCTCGACTATCGCGACCGCCTCGATTACGACCGCCTGGGCTTCAGTCAGCAACTTCGCGGCAAAGACGCACTGGAACGACTGGCCGTGCTCGTCGAACACAATATGCACGTACCCGGGCTGGTGCGGCTCTTCACCGTGGTCACCAGCGAGGCGGTCACCACCGACCATCCGGCGCGCGACTGGGTGGTCAACCGGTACCGCACCTTCGAGACCTACCTCGCCGGCGCGCTCGAGGACGGCATCACCGACGGCACCATCCGCCCCGAGGTCGATACCCGGGCCGTCGCGCGCCAGATCTTCGCCATGATGGACGGCCTGCAATTGCAGTGGCTGCTCGAGCCCGACAGCGTCGATATGGCGCAACTGTTCCGCGCCTACGTCGACGGGCTCATCGAACGCATATCGGCCTGAATCGCGCCTGCCTGCCGGCCGTGTCCTCCGATAGCATCATGAACTAGAACGCGTTATAGTTCGGCACGCTTGTCATGGGTGGGCGTTCTTCGTTCTGGAAGGTGGTCGCAAAGGTGCGGACCTGGGATTCTTCGGCCGATGTCGTGGTGGTCGGCTACGGCGGCGCGGGCGTCGCGGCAGCACTGGCCGCGCGCGAATCCGGCGCGGACGTACTGGCCCTCGACCGGTTCATCGGCGGCGGCGCGACCACACTGTCCGGCGGCATCATCTACGCCGGCGGCGGCACCTGGGTGCAGCGCGCCGCGGGGGTCACGGACGATGTCGACACCATGCTCGCCTATCTGCGCGCCGAGGTCGGCGATGCGGTGAGCGAGCAGACGCTGCGGCGGTTCTGCGAGGGATCGGCGGCCATGATCGACTGGCTGACCGGGCACGGGGTGCCGTTCCAGCCCTCGCTGTGCCCGTACAAGACCTCGTACCCGACCGATGAGCACTACCTGTACTACTCCGGCAGCGAAAACTCCGGCGGTTTCCGGGAATTGGCGGCACCGCGGCAGCGCGGACATCGCGCACACGGGCGCGGCGTCTCGGGTAAGAAGCTGTTCGGGCCGTTGGCGGCCTCCGCCGCGAAGCACGGTGTTCGGACGCAAACCGCCACCCGCGCAACGGGACTCGTGGTCGAGGACGGCCGCGTGGTCGGTGTGGAGGCCATTACGCTCGCCGGCGCCTCCGAGGCGGTGCTCAAGAGATTCACGGCGCTGGCCAAGATTTCCGCCAAACCCGGTGTGTACCACCCGGGTTTGCGGCAGCTGGTGCAGTCGCAACTCGATCGGATGGAGCGCCGTTACGGCGTGCCGGTGCGCATCGAGGCGCGCTCCGGCGTCATTCTCAGCACCGGCGGGTTCATTGCCAATGGCGCGATGGTCGCACGCCATGCCCCGGCCTATCCGTGGGCCGAGGGCCTGCCGCTCGGCACCGCCGGTGACGACGGCAGCGGTATCACCATGGCCGAGGCGATCGGCGCGGCCACCGGCAAGATGGATGCCATGTCGACCTGGCGGTTCATCGCACCGCCGAGCGCGTTCTTCGGCGCCATCGCCGTGGATGCCGACGGCCGGCGCATGATCGACGAATCCCGTTACGGCGCGGCCATGGGCGCGGCGATCGCCACGAGCCCCGGCAACCGGGCCTGGCTGCTGCTGGATTCGGATCTGGTCGCCGAATCCCGCACGCAGATCGGGCCGCAATCGGTGTGGTTCCAGCGCATGCAGGCCGAGCGGCTCATGCGGCTCAGCCCGATCACCGGTAAGTCGATCGAGGATGTGGCGGCTCGCGCGGGCATCGAACCGGCCGCGCTGCGCAAAACCGTGGACGCGCACAATCGCGCGATCGCGGAGAACCTGCCCGATCCGATGGGCAAGCCGTCCGATATTCGCCGCCCGCTGCGCAATGGGCCGTTCCAGCTCCTCGACATCTCCTTCAAGGCCAAGCTGACCTACCCGATGCCGATGCTCACACTGGGCGGGCTGCTGGTCGATGAGGACACCGGCGCGGTACGCAATACCGACGGCGGCACCATTCCCGGCCTGTACGCGGCGGGCCGGGCAGCGGTCGGGGTCTGCTCCAACTCCTATGTCAGCGGACTCTCGCTGGCCGACTGCGTCTTCTCCGGCCGCCGGGCCGGCGCGCACGCCGTTCAGGCGCTGAGCACTCGCTGAGCTGAGCGGGGCCTCCACACACCAGCATTCGCAGGCCCCGCGCACCGGAGTAGCCTTCGATTCGCGGACACACCGGCAGCTCTTCCGAGAGGTTTTCCGAACGGAGGTTGGCATGAAAGCTGTGCAATATCGGACCGTGGGCGGAGCGCCCGAAGTGGTCACCGTGCCCGATCCCGAGCCCGGACCGGGTCAGGTGCTGCTGAAAGTCGCGGCCGCCGGAGTCTGTCACTCCGATGTCATGGTCATGAGCCTGCCGGCCGAGGCCATTCGATTTCCGCTGCCGCTCACGCTCGGTCACGAGGGGGCGGGCACCGTGGCGGCGCTCGGATCCGGCGTGGAGGGCGTCCGGATCGGCGACATGATGGCCGTGTACGGACCGTGGGGATGCGGTGCGTGCCACAAATGCGCCGAGGGCAAGGAGAACTACTGCCTGCGCGCGACCGAATTGCGGATCTTCCCGCCGGGTCTGGGCGCGCCGGGCGCGATGGCGGAGTACATGATCGTCGACGATGCGCGCCATCTGGTGCCGCTCGGCGATCTCGATCCGGTGCGCAGCGTGCCGCTCACCGATGCGGGGCTCACGCCCTATCATGCGATCAAAAGGTCTGTGCCCAAACTGATTCCGGGCAGCACCACCGTGGTGATCGGCGCGGGCGGACTCGGCCATGTGGCCATTCAGCTGCTGCGCGCCATGACGGCCACCCGCGTCATCGCCCTGGATGTGTCCGAGGACAAGCTCGACCTCGCGCGCCGCGTCGGTGCGCACGAAACGCTGCTGTCCGATTCCAGCGCACCGGACAAGGTCAAGGCGCTCACCGGCGGCCGCGGCGCCGAGGTGGTGCTGGACTTCGTCGGTGCGCCGCCCACCGCATCCATTGCCGCCGCCTGCGCGGGGGTCGAATCCGATCTCACCATCGTCGGCATCGGTGGCGGGTCGGTACCCGTCGGATTCGGTTCGCTGCCTTACGAAACCGCGGTGACCGCGCCCTACTGGGGCACTCGGGCGGAACTGATCGAGGTGCTCGACATCGCCCGCGGCGGTGAGGTCGAGGTGCATGTCGAGACCTTCGGCATCGACGAAGCGCCCCTGGCTTATGAGCGATTGCACGCGGGCACGATCGATGGTCGTGCGGTGATCCTGCCCAATTCGTAAGCGCGAAGCCGGAACATCGTGCGAACGCATGCGGTTGCACTGGGTCGTGAACCTCGGAATAGCTCTCGCCCAGGCGAATACCACGAACTATGTCGATGCGATCGTGCTC
Organism: Nocardia sp. NBC_01327; assembly: GCF_035958815.1. Classification (NCBI taxonomy): domain Bacteria; kingdom Bacillati; phylum Actinomycetota; class Actinomycetes; order Mycobacteriales; family Nocardiaceae; genus Nocardia; species Nocardia sp. NBC_01327. The sequence goes on from NZ_CP108383.1 coordinate 6,283,102, forward strand.
GCGGCACGCGAGGCCGCGCAGGCGGGGGTGCGATCGGTGTGGTTCGGCCAGCGGATGGATTACGACTCGGCCGCTCTGGCTGCCATTGTGGGCCGGGAGGTGCCGCAGCTACAGGTGGGCACCTCGGCGATTCCGGTGGTCGGGCGCCATCCACTGCTGGTCTCCGCACAGGCCCAGACCACGCAGGCGGCCACGCACGGGCGCTATCACCTGGGGCTGGCGGTCGGATCCAGCTTTGCCGCAGGCGCTTTCGGCGTGCCGTTCGATCGGCCCATCACCCGCCTGCGCGAATTCCTCACCGCGCTGCGGGAATTGCTCGATACCGGCACGGCCGACTTCCACGGTGAACTGCTCACCGCCACTCCCCCGATGCCCACCGCCCTGCCCGGCGCGCAGCCGCGGGTGCCGGTGCTGGTCGCGGCCATGGGGTCGCAGTCGCTGCGGGTGACCGGCGAACTCGCCGATGGCACGCTGCCGTATCTGGCGGGCCCGAAAACCCTCGGCGAGCACATCGTTCCGGCCATTACCAAGGCATCCTCGACACCGCCGCGCATTGTCGCGTTCGTACCGGCGGTGGTCACCGCCGATGTGGAGGCGGCGCGCGCCGAGGCGGTGCGGCAGCTCTCGTTCTACGACCAGGTGCCCTCCTACACCCGGGTCATCGAACTCGAAGGCGCGACCCGGGCCGCGGACCTGGCCGTGATCGGCGACGAGGAGACCGTCGCCGCCCAGATCCGGCGCTATTTCGAGGCCGGTGCCACCGAGGTCGTGCTCACCAGCACCGATCTGGCCGGGCCGGAGGATCAGCGGCGGACCTGGAAGCTGCTCGGCGAGCTGGGTTCTGGAATCTCGACGAATTAATGTCTCAGCCTTGTGATCCGCTGCTGGTCAGGCGCATTTTCTGACCGGGTGCCGGACGCCGGGCCGGGGCCGCGGGCAGAGCCGAGGTCGATACTTTCGAGGTGAGTCTCGAATTCCTTTGGTACATCCCGAATCAGGTCACCCCGGGGCACCGCGGCGAGCCGGTCACGACCGATCACAACAGCCTGGAAACCCTCAGCGCGCAGGCGAAGGCCCTCGAGGAGCACGGCTGGCGGGGAGCGCTGCTCGGCACCGGCTGGGGCCGGCCGGACACGCTCACCGTCGCCACCGCCCTGGCCGCCCGGACCACGAGCTTCGAACCGCTGGTCGCGATTCGGCCCGGATACTGGCAACCGGCCCACTTCGCCACCGCCGCAGCAACTCTGGATCAGCTGTCCGGCGGACGGGTGCGCGTCAATATCGTGTCCGGGAAGGACAATCTCGGAGCCTACGGTGCGGCCGAGGAAGACCAGGCGCAGCGGTACGGCCGGACCAGGGAGTTCCTGCAGCTCATTCGCAAACTGTGGACGCAGGAGAACGTCACCTACCGCGGTGAGCACTATCAGGTCACCGACTCCACCGTCGTACCGCGCATCACCCCGCGCGGGGACCGGTTGCACCCGAAACTGTACTTCGGCGGCGCTTCCGAGGCGGCCGAGCGGGTCGCGGCGGCCGAAGCCGACGTGCAGCTGTTCTGGGGCGAGCCGCTCGACGGTGTGCGCGAGCGGATCGAGCGCCTGCGGGCACTGAGCGCGGAACTCGGGCGCGAACACGCGCCGCTCGAATTCGGGCTGCGGATAACCACTTTCGTCCGGGACACCACCGAGCAGGCGTGGGCGGACGCGGAGGCGAAGGTGGCGCAGATGGCCAGCACCGAAGGCGCGCTGCGCGATCCGCTGCGCAGTGCCGCCGTGGGGCAGCAGCGGCTGCTCGATCTGGCCGCCCGCGGCGACGTGCTCGACGACAATCTCTACACCGCGCCCGGCCGGTTCGGCGGCGGTGGCGCGGGCACCACCTGGCTGGTCGGCTCCGCCGAGGACGTCGCCAAATCGCTGCGCAAGTACCGGGATCTGGGGATCACGCACTTCGTGCTGTCCGACACCCCGTATCTGACGGAGATCGAGCGGCAGGGCAACCAACTGCTGCCGCTGCTGCACGAATAGGCAAGTACGGCACAAGGGTTGGGAGCCCAGCTCCCAACCCTTCCGGTGGTGCTACAGCCCGAGGCCGGTGCCGTGCACGCCGTACTCCTCGATGAGCGCGAGTTCTTCCGCCGTGAGGTCCGGGAAGTTCAGCGCCGCAATATTGTGATCGAGCTGCGCGGTCGAGCTCGCGCCGATCAGCGCGGAGGTGACCTCCGGCCGCCGCAGCACCCACTGCAGTGCCAGCTGCGCGAGCGACTGCCCGCGCGCCTCGGCGATCTTGTTGAGCTCGGCGGTGCGCCGCCGGTAGGTCTCGTCGATCACGTCCGGCGACAGGAACGTGCTGTTGCGCGCCCGCGCGCCGACCGGAATCGACTCCAGGTACTTATCGGTCAGCAGCCCCTGCGCCAGCGGCGAATACACGATCAGGCCGAAGCCGTCCTGTACGGCAGTGTCCAGCAGGCCATTTCGCTCCGGACGGCGATCGTAGATCGAATACCGGGCCTGATCGATGAGCAGCGGCACACCGGCCTGCCGCAGCAGCTCGGCCGCCGCATGGGCACGATCGGGCAGGTAGTTGGAAATGCCGACGTACAGCGCCTTGCCCTGCTGCACCGCACTGACCAGAGCGCCGACCGTCTCCTCCAGCGGCGTCTCGAGATCGGGGCTGTGGTGATAGAAGATATCGACGTAATCGGTGCCCAGATCGCGCAGGCTGTGCTCGAGCGAGGTCAGGATCGACTTACGCGACCCGCCCCGCAGATACGGGCTCGGGCCGATCGGATTGCCCGCCTTGGTCGAGAGGATGAGCTCGTCGCGATAGGGCGCGAGATCCTTGGCCAGCACCCTGCCGAACGTCTGCTGCGCCGCGCGATGCGGCGGGCCGTAGCGGTCGGCATTGTCGAAATGGGTGATGCCCAGATCGAAGGCGTGCAGGAGGATCTCGCGCTGCGTCGCGAAGGCGTAGTCGGTGCCGAACTTCTGCCACAGGCCGAAGGAGAAGGCTGGCAGATCGAGCCCGGAGTTTCCGGTGCGGCGGTACGGGATTCGCTCGTACCGGTCCGGTGCGGCGGCGTAGGTCAGTTCGAAAGGGCCGTGGGTCATCGGGTGATTTCGCTTCCGTGTCAGGGTGCCTGGACGAGGGTCAGCTGCCCGCGCTTGCGGAGAGTGAATCCCAGCGTTTCGTAGAGGCTGATCGCCGTCGTGTTGTGCGCGACGGCATGCAGGAACGGCGTCTCACCGCGCGCCCGAATCCCCGCACCGACCGCCCGCACCAGACGGCTGGCCAGACCCCGGCCCCGGAACTCGGCATCGGTGCAGACCGCACTGATCTCGGTCCACCCCGGCGGATGCATACGCTCCCCCGCCATCGCGACCAGTCTGCCCTCCACCCGCAGACCCAGATACGTCCCCATTTCGATGGTCCGCGGCGCGAACGGACCCGGCTCGGTACGGGCGATCAACTCCAGAATCTCGGGCACATCCGCCGCGGTGAGCTCCGCGAGCTCCGGATCGGCGGCGACCTCGAGCCCGGTGCCGTCCATCTGCACCGACCCGAACTGATCCAGCAGCGACCAGCTCTCCGGCAGCACATGACCGTGCCCGCGCAGCGCGGTCACCCCACCCGGCCCGACCACCTCAGCCAGATCAACCCAGTCCTGCTGCTCCAGCACCGGCGGATGCCCGACGAACCGGGCGACCTCCGGGTCGTACCGCCCGATCTCACCCACCCAGTGGGCGAACCGCCTGTGCTCACCACGCAACGACGCCCGCACGGGGTCATCGAGCGGGTGCAGCGAGGTATCGACGTCGATGGTCGACTCCGTGGTCAATGCACACTCCTCCGCTAAGCGTCCGACCAGTGAACGTTAGCGAGGCGCACCACATCGGGCATCGGTTGCACTCACCGCGATTTCGATGGGCTCAGCTCGAGCCGAATCGGCGACCGGCGGGGCCGGCGTGGTTAGCGTGGCTGGGATGGATCTGCATCTGACTGGAAAACGCGCCATCGTCACTGGCGGCAGCAAAGGCATCGGGCTGGCCATTGCGCGCGGGCTTGCGGCCGAGGGCGTGGATGTCGTACTCGCCGCCCGCTCCGCCGAACCGCTCAAAGCCGCGGCACAGGCACTGGCCGAGGAGACCGGCAGGCGCATCCTCGCGATCCCGACCGACACCGGCGACGACGACCAGGTCCGCGAGCTGGTCCGGCGCACCGTCGAGGAGCTCGGCGGCGTCGACATCCTGGTCAACTCCGCCGCCACGCCCTGGAGCGCCGGCGCCCCCACCGACCTGAACGCCACCACCGACGAGGTGCTCCGCCACGAAGTCGAAATCAAGGTCCTCGGCTACCTGCGCACCGCCCGCGCCGTCGCCCCGCACTTCATCGAACAGGGCTGGGGCCGCATCATCAATATCAGCGGACTCGGTGCCCGCCAAGCCAATTCGATCGCCCAGACCATCCGCAATGTCAGCGTCTCCGCACTCACCAAAAACCTCGCCGACGAACTCGGCCCCAAAGGCATCAACGTCACCGTCGTCCACCCCGGCCTGACCCGAACCGAACGCCTCACCCAGCGCCTCACCACCCAGGCCGAAGCCGCCGGCACCACCGTCGCAGCCCTGGAAGCCGACCTCCCCGCAAACTCCATCCGCCGAGTGATCGACGCCAGCGAAGTAGCCGACGTAGTCACCTTCCTCGCCTCCCCTCGCAGCGGCGCCATCACCGGCGACGCCATCGCCGCAGGCGGCGGGGTACCGGGACCAGTCTTCTACTGACGCAAACGCCAAGTAAGTCAGGACAATTCACCCACAGCCCACTTGCCCCCCAGCCAAGTGGGCCCCGAACCCCAAAGCGCCCGACCGCAACCTCCGAACCACTCCCCCATCGACACCCCCAAATCCCGCCCCACACGCCCATAACGTGCCGATTTGGAGGAACCAGGGGGTACTGATGTAATCTCATCGAGCACGAAGCGAAGCGAGTGCAACGGGCTGTGGCGCAGCTTGGTAGCGCACTTGACTGGGGGTCAAGTGGTCGCAGGTTCAAATCCTGTCAGCCCGACCAGGTAGAGGCGGTTTCCGTCCTCCGCGAGGCGGTTCTACGCAAGGTAACTTGCCAAGAACTTGCCAACATGTGGGGGGCGGTTTCTGCGTTTCTAGCCGAAGAGTGCGGCCCCCGTGCCCACTCAGCCGTGCATGAAGTTCTGACAACCTGCTGACTGGTTCGGCTTGCGTCACGGCGCTTCGGAGTGTTCGGGATGTGCTGCCTCGCAGTACATCCCGTTATGCCGACAACCGGGCACGATGACAAGAGACTGCTCTACAGCCCAATTGTTCTCACCGGACCGGGTTTGCCACCACTAAGAACGCCCTGTCGGTGGAGAACTCGACCTGAGCGGTCAGAAATCGTCTCCAGAGGCCATATTTCGACGTGAAGGTGGATTTTGTGACCGATCAGGCCAACCACCACAGGTCGCCGCTCATCGGACCGTCGAGGCAATCTCCGCCACCTACCTGGCACTGCTGCCGCCGACCCACTCTGTCACTGGTTGGAGAAGAGCTTCGGAACTGGAAGGAGAGTCGGTAGACGACATTCCCGACGAAGGCGTACCGGGCAGAATTGTCACGGCTCATTCCTTCTGCATTGAGATCCCGTGCACTCGATCAGCACGGCGTTGCAGGTTTCGGACCAGCAGCATTGGCCGCACATTCAACTGGCTCTGACCGGGCGTTCACATTCTGCGAGCGTTGTCGCGCGCAGCGTTCAACTGCTGCATCAGGGTGGTGCTTCCAGTAGGACGGTCTGGATGTAGGAACTTCGTCAGGGTCTTGAACGCCGCCTCGGCGGGCTCCGCGCCGACAGTGGTGAACAGCAGCTCCGCCCAGTTGCCCGACGCAGCTGTGTGGCGGTCACGATCTGCGGCCGCTCGAAGGCGTTCTACTTCATCTCGTAGTTCCACTACTTCTTCGTGCAGACTCTTAGCTGCGGATTCCATCGCCTCGAATTTCCGTTTCCAATGGTCGGCACTGTAATGACTTGTGCTTTCAGCCTTCTCCTCGCGAGGCTGGTCGAGCACGGTGACCGTCGCGCCGAGGCTTTCGAATACGGCGCGAAGACGCGTGATGTCATCGGCATCGAAACGCCATTCGACACTGGCCGAGATCCACCGGCGTTTGTCTGCTGGCACAATCGACTTGAACGCTTCGAGCAGCAAGGGATCCTTGTGGCTGAAAGTTAACGCCCAGTACGGGATCCGGGAGGTGAGGGTAACTGCCGCCCTCAACGATCGTCACCCGCTTGCGGCAGCCAGCGGCTCAGCTGATCGAGCGGGATATCGGCAGCGACATGCCAGAGCTTCAGCGTGGGGTTCCAATGCGCTTTCACAGCGCGCTTTGCCTCGTCCTTCTCCTCGCGCGGGACGTTCAAATATCGACGGCCGTCCCGAACGTCACCCACTTTGATCTCGCCGTTTATGGCTCCGCCAGTGGCCGTTCGACCGTAAGGCGGCCGGGCGGGACGTTCCATCTTGGCTTGGTCCACGATCCGCTTGACGCGCTCGCACGAGGTCGGGTCGGTTATGCGCATCATGAGGTCGGTGGGTCCGATGTTGGCGAGCAGGTTCAATGACCCGTGCCAGAGCACGGAATCGTCGACGATCATGACCTTTTCGTGCATCCGCTCACGGTAGTTGATTTGACATCCGCTGGTCCGGAGCTTTTCGACCAGTGCGACTTCTTTGGAATCGGGTTCGGGCGGCCGGGTGTGGACAACAACGCGAATTCCTCGGGAAATGGGCTCCGACAGGGTCCTCAACCACCGCGCCACCGGACCTCGGTTCAGGAAGGCACAGTAGATGTCGATGCTTCGGCGGGCCTTGGCAATATCCCATTCCACGGCGCGGTGCACTTCGTCGGCAGGGAAGAACGCTGGCCGGGCCAACTGCTCCTGGTCCATGGCAGCCAAGTCGGAAGCGGCGCGTATCGGAATCAGCTCATCGATGGACAAGCGCTGGGCGTGCTGTTCGAGATGATCGAGCATCCGAATGACAGGGCCCTGCCTCAACTTCGCGCGCAGGAAGGACACGTTCGCGACGACCGCCAATTGGTCTTGTGCCCGGCTCAATGCCACGTTGAGCAGTCGGCATGTTGACGAGTCGAGATTCACACCCTCGTAGAAATTGCCCAGCTTTTCACCGGCACCGGCGACTGTATCGATCACCACCAAGGGACGCTGGCTGCCTTGAAACCGGTGCACTGTGTCCACCAGCGCGTCATAGCTCTCGCCGAAACGATATTTCAAACTTGCTGCGAGGGTTCGCTTCTGGTTGTTGTACGGGACGATGACCGCTAGAAGGTCGGTCGGTCGGTGACCGTCGGCTGGGTCGGTCGCCTTCCGTGCGGGCAGCACTGTGTCGTACTGAAGGCCGCGGATGAATTCGTGGATCGCCGCCTCATGCACCGGATTGGTGAGGTGCGCCTGATTTCCGCCGCTTTCGATGGTTCGGTGCGACGTATCAATCAGGACCAGCGGTAGCTCCAGCAGTGGAGACGCCGCCAGGCTGCTGACGTTCGAGCGCCCAGTGGACAAGGGCGCGTCCTCATATGCGACCCTGTTGACGACCGCGCAGATCGCGGGTCGCATTCGATACTGCTCGTTGAGGGCGATCATCCGGGGATCGTCGGTGCGAACGGATCCGTGAGTGGTCACCAGGCCCGCGGCCCGGAATGCGTCCCGGTCCATCCAGATTCGAGAGTGTTCTCGGTCCTCGGCGGGGGCATTCCGGTTCGATGACCCACGGGTGACGGCCGATAGTTGCCGGAAATCGCCCGCCACGACGACACGTTTCCGGGCCAGACCGGCGGCCAGCCAGGCCGACGGCAGATCGACCATGCCAGCCTCATCGATGACCACGACATCGATCGAGTCCATCAACGTCCGGGACTGGACCGCCTTGGCGACTGTCGTTCCCATGACACGGCACTGACTCCTGACGTAATCGGCAAGCTTTTGGCGCTGCTCCTGGAGTTGTCCGTGATGCTCTCGTATGCGGTCCCGTAGGGGGCGTAACTGGTCGGCGGGACTCTTGCCGATCAGCGCCGCGCTCGCTCGCTCGAGGCGGCCGGCGACGGCCGCAGAGTCGGCGAGGAGGCCAGGTTTCGGCGCCTTGGCCGCGGCTCGCTGCTGACGGACGCCCTCGGCATCTTGTTCCACCCTGAACTTTCGTCTGCGGAGGTCGTCGAGCTTGGCTTGTTTGCGCTGCGCGAAAAGCCCTGAGGGCGAGCCGATTTCGTCGATCTGCTGACGCAGTTGGGCAACCGATTTGGTGGCGGCTTCGAGTTCGGTATCGAAAGCGACGACCTGACGATCGATTTCGCTCAGTTGAGCACCGATTCGCGACAGCTCCGCGGACAACTCTGAGGCTTCGTCGTACTGGCGAATATCGGATTCCACCGCGTGCAGTTGGGCCTTCGCCTGCACGATCTGCTCGTCGAGGTTGCTCGCGGCCCGGTCTGCGATCCGCTCCGCAACGATGCGATCTCCGTAGCGGCGGTCCAGTGCGGGAGCAGCGATGGCACCCTTCCGCTGGACAAGACCGTCTTCGAATTGTTCTTCACCGCACAGCAAGTCACATATGCGCTCCAAAGCCTGATCAACGGCGATATGGGTCGGTGCGACGAACAGGGTGCGCAATCCCTGTCGATAGCAGCCTTCCACTATGGAGGCGACAACATCGGTCTTCCCTGTGCCGGGCGGCCCCCAGACGAAGGTAACCTCGCTGGCGAGCGCATGCTCGATAGCTCTGCGCTGGCGGGCGTTCAACTGCCGTCCGTGGTAGCCGTTGACGAAACGGCCAGGGTCTGGGCACAACGCGATCTGTGGACGCCCGAGACCGAACAGCCATCCAGCGCTCGAGGTAGAGAAGGAACCGTTGTTTTCCGCAGCGTGTCGCAGGCGCTCCATGAGAACCTCGTGCCCAGTTGTCTCATCCGGGATGATGGTCGCAGTGGGAACCTTCTGTCCCAGAGGGGCATCGGTCGTGACCCGGATGTGGCGGCCATCCGGGTCACGGGACACGGTGGCCCGCGTCCACTTGCCGGATCGACCCGCCCGGATCAGCAGGTTGCCAGCGGACAGGGCATCATTCCACTTGGCATCGGAGAATACATATTCGTCCGGGCCGACTCGACTGCCATCCCGCAACGTAACCTTCTCCGCAGACGACGAACCATCGTCAAGAATCGCCGCGATCTCGACCTTGGTCGCGCGGAGCAACTCCTCAGCTGGAAAGGGCAGCGCCCCCGCACCCGTCATCGATTCCTCTCCTGTCGACGCTGGTCGTCAATGCCTACGCCTGGACGCCCCGTCCGGATGTTACACGCGCACGACTGAGCAATCGCTGCCAATTAGGTTGCAGCGCTGAGGAACTGAGGGAGGTTTCCCATTCTGAGGACAGTAATGTGGGGATTCTGCCGCAAACCTCCCCCTTCTCCCCGATCGCGATGACACCAACACGGCAATGCGCCAATGTCTTTTGGACATCATTGACCGGTCGCGATGCCCAGATACGCCCAGATGGGTACGGCTGCCCGCCGACCAGATCCACCGGTTGCCGCCGCTGTACTCCCCCGACCCGCAGACCGGGGAATTCCTCGTATGGGACGAGGCCGTGGGCGGACGGCACAGCCGGCCACCGGCGTTCGCCGGCGGTGGTGGCGGACTGAACTCCACGGTCGATGACTACCACGCCTACTTCCGGATGCTGCTGAACCACGGAGTGCACGAGGGCTGGCGGATCCTTTCCCGGCCCGCCGTCGAGTTGATGACCACCAATCGCCTCACACCCGCACAGCTGACCGCCCGCGAGACGATGGCCCGCGACAATGTCCACATCTCCTTCGGCCAAGGCCAGCACGGCGGCTGGGGCTTCGGCATGGCGGTGCGCACCTACCGCGGCGACTACGCCCCGGTCGGCCAGTTCGGCTGGGACGGCGGAAGCGGCACCTCGACCTACGCCGACCCGGTCAATGGGATCACCGGGATCCTGCTCACACAGGTCGGAGCGTCCACACCGGATTCGATGCAGCTCATGCACGACTTCTGGACCACGGTCTACCAGAGCATCGACGACGGCCACAGCAGGTGACGCCGTCGTAGAACCATCACTCGCAAGACGTCCCGGCTCTTCCGTGGTACCTGCTGTCAGCGTGCGCGGTGACCATCTCGTCTCAGCGCGTCGCTACGAAGTGCACCGGCCGCGGCGTGGACCGCGAAATAGCCCCTCGCCCTTGTTCTCTCGTCCGATCGCATCCTGCCTGCCGGTATACCGAAGCCGGTCAGATCTCGAGCTCGTCGTCGATTTGGCGCAGGTGATGGCGGGCCAGAGCCAGATTGGCACGGACTCGGTCCAGCGCCAGGTAGAGGAACAGTCCGGTGGAGCGCTGGGCGCTCAGTGGGCGCAGGATGTGGTACTGACCGGAGAGTGTGATCAGGATGTCCTCGATACCCTCGTTCAGCCCGAGCTGTTCGATCGTGCGGATCTTGGCGCGCATCACCTCGGTGTTGCCGGCCGCACCTACTTGAAGATCCAGTGTCCGTGAACCTCCGGCGGTGCCCAGGGTCATTCCGCTGGTGTAGTCGACGACCGCCGCGCCCAGCGCACCGTCGATGTTCATCATGTCCTTCAGTGCCACATCCAGGTTCGACATCGCTTGCCTCTCTCCCGCATTGTGTTGCGGCTCAGTGGATTTTCGGAACCTCGGGCCCGGATCCGTTGGACGTCAGCGCGAATCCGCTGCCGGTCATCATCATTTCCGCCGGAGGGGCGGACGGAGTCGACAGATCCGCGATCGCCCGGGCTACCGGGCGCGCTTCCAGATGCACCCGCCCCAGGACGGCGTCGGGGTCGGTCAAGACCGCCAGCAGCGCGGTCGGGCCGGCGGCGTAGACGACCACGTGTCCCCCGCCGCTGTCGATGGTCACCTCGTGCAGGCTCGAACCATGGGTAGTCGCAACGAATGTCAGCGACAACGACAGCTGGGCGGCCGCTAGAGCGGCGATACCGGTGGGCTCGATCGATTCGGGTAGGTCGGCGGCGATCAGCAGACCGTCACTCGAGGCCACGACCGAGCCGACCAGGTGGGGAACGCGCTGTCGCAGTCCCGATAGGTGGGCTTCGATATCACTGTTCGACGATTCCGGGTGAGAGTGCAAGCAAATCGCCCCTTCCTGGACTCTTGTCTGAGATCAGCTGTCCCACCGCGACCGACGCCGACTATTCGGACAGCCCGCGTGTGAAGGGGACGAACCGAAACCCGGCAAGTTCCGTCGCCACATCGGTTCCGAACCACTTCGGCAACCTGAACCGGCAGCTCGGCACCGACCGGCTCCCTTGGGGCACTGAAGTTTTCGCTGCGTTCACTAGGCCTTCTCAGCATAGCGGGGCGATGGCGAATGCGCAGCTACAAATCAGGTTGCGGCCGGAATCGGCGAAAGTGGGTGGTCTACAGCAGCTTCTGCAGCTTGCCGGCGAGCACACTCCTGCGGTGTGCGCGGCGCGGCGATGGAGGTAGTCCGGCGATGCGCGATGTTCTGAAGCGAACCGCTCGGCAACTACGAATTCATCTCCATGCCAGGTAAGTAACCTCGCTACGGCGCACCTCGGCGACGAAAATTCCCCCGAGCCGCCGCGGCACGCGGCGCAGGGGAACGGCTACAGGAGGTAGTGCTATAGCGTCGATAGTGCGGGAAGTCTTGATCGATGTTGCGCCCGAACAGGTTTGGGAGCTGGTGTCCGATTTCGGCGCCGGGCCGCAGCGTATGGCTCCGGGGTTCGTGACGGACAGTCATCTCACCGGGGAGGACACGCGGGAGGTGGCCTTCCTCGGGGGCACGATCGTGCAGGAGCGCCGGATCACCCTCGACGACGAGGCTCGCCGCCTGGTCTACTCGGTCTACGACGGCACCACGCCGCCCGAGCATGACAATTCCGTGCTGCAGGTCTTTGCTCGCGAGGACGGATCCACCCGGCTCGTCTGGTCCCGCGATATCCTGCCCGATGGTCTGGCCGGCCAATACACCGCGACCATGGAACAAGGGCTCGCCCTCTTCAAGAAGGTGCTCGAGTCCGCCTGATTCACCCAGGGCTGGTGCTACTCCGGCGGGCACGCGACCGAGACGAGACCTCCGTACTTGGTACGGCAGGCTCGTGTCGGGAGAGCATCCATGAATTCTGTTGCCGGAACTTTCATGGTCTGGTGCCTGGGAGGATTCGGCCTCTAGCCTTGGCAACTGAAGGACCCTGCGCTCCAAGGAACCTGAACGATATGCAGCCCATAGCGTGGCGTCTGCCGTAAATCAGGAGACGTATGCGGCCATTGCGGAAGTCGCGGCAACTCGACGATTCACTCCGGCATCGTGAGCGAGCGCTCCTGTCGGGCTCGATCACCCTACTGCTCGCATCGCCGACGGCGGCGCTGAGTGTGCTGATCGTGGTTGTCATCGAAATGTGCATGGGGCCATGGCTTTTCGCGATAGCCACCGGATTGTGGCTGCTCGCCGGAGTCACGCTCTTCGATTTAGGATGGTTCACTCCGAATCGTGCCGCGCTGGCCAAGATCTTCGGATTTCGCCGGCCGATCTCCCCCGAAACGGAAATCCTCACTACCGCCTGGACGAATGTCACGTCCGCGCCCGGGGTGGACGGGTGGCCGTATTCGCTGTGGGTGGAGCAATCGTCATTCCTGAATGCCTATGCCGCACCGACCCGCATCGTCGCGGTCACCAGCTGGGCCGTCGCTTCGCTGGAGCCACGCCAGCTCGAGGCTGTCCTCGCCCACGAACTGGGCCATCAACTGCACACCGACCAGCGCCTTCGGCTGCTCGCGGCCTGGAGCTCGATACCCACAACAGTGGTGCAACGCCTCGCCGGCGGGCCCGCATTGCTCATGAATGCCGTTGGTATCAGGGGTAACTCCGAGATCCTCGTTCGATTCGCGCTCACTACAGCCGCGCTGGCCTCGCTACCGTTCCTCCTGGCATCCACGACCGGGGTTCCGGTCGCGCTATCGCTGTCCGCGCTGTTCATCATCGAACCCCTCGCCCGGGCAGCTCTGAGACGCCGTGAGGAATTCGCCGCCGACCAGACCGCGGTCGATCTCGGGTACCGGCAGGACTACGCCGCCGCATTGCACCGGCTGGCGCTGGACGACCTGCCGCCCACCGGCCTACTCACCCTGCGTAACCGCTGGTGGAGCAGCCACCCTCCGTTCACCGCGCGGCTGCGCGCACTGGATCGCTGATCACCTGAATTCTGCTGTGCCGGCGGTGAGTCTCAGCGTGCTCACAGCGGGCCTTCGGCAAGCTCGGCTGCATGACCTCGATTGCCGATGATCTGCTGTGGCTGCTCCTCGATGACCACACCGGGGAGTTCCTCGTCGACCGCGCTCACGTCGCTTTCGCCCTCGAAGCGGCCGTCCACTTCGAGGCAGCGACACCGACCTCAGAGGGCACCGGCGAGTCTCTACGATTCGCTGTCCGTGAGCCGCAACGTCACAGCCTCGAGGACGTGCTGTCGCGGCTCGCCGACGATCGCCGAACCTGCGCGATGCCCGCGCGTCGATTCGGCCTGTTCCGCCGGTGGAGTTGGCCGACGCTCGATTGCCCCGGGAAATATGCGCTGCGCACATCGATCCACCGCGCACTGATCGACCCCGCGGACAGCGATCTGCGAACAGCTGTCCTCGTCGCACTGCTCACCGCCGTGCATGCCCTGTCCCCGCAGTGCCCCGGTCGGCAGCCCGGAGAAGTCGATCGACTTGCGTCACGAGTCCTGCTGTCGCACAGTTCTTCCCACGATGTTTTCGACTCTGTGCGCCGCCGGATGCAAGCGGACTATGCCGCCTCGTTCTGCGGAATCGTGCAACCGATGTTTCAGCGCCCGCGATCGATCGACCGTCTCGGCCTGTAACCCTGAGCCCTGATGACGTTGCGCGACAACGACGGACGCTTGCCTGGCGGCAAGCCGCTGTCTGTGGCCGATCCCCTCGGCCACAGCGTGGGCGGCTACCGCCGCACGACAGGGTCCTCACGCGGCGCTGACTCCGCCCGATCAGACTGTTGGACATCAGATTTGGTGACCGCGAGATAGGTGACCAGAGCCACGATCAGCACACCCAGAATCGCCAGGACCGGACCGTCCCCCAGGCCGACGCCACTGACGTCGCGCGGTTTCGCCAGCCAGTCGGCGACGGAGGCTCCCAGCGGCCGGGTGATGACATAGGCGGTCCAGAAACACAGGATCGGGTTCCAGCCCAGCCACCGGTACCCGATCGCGGGAATCGTGATCAGGACAGCGAATATCGCCACCGACGCGCCGTACCCCAGATGCAGGGAGTAGGCGGTGAAATCACCGAGGGCGGTACCCATGGCGAAGGTCGCCGCGACCGCCGCCCAGTAGAACAGTTCCCGTCGCGGTGTGTCGATGGTGTGAATGGACAGGGTGTGCTCGGTGCGCTGCCAGAGCAGGAACACCGCAGCCAGTGCCGCAGCGTAGAAGGCGGTCGAGACCGGGTACGGCACGCCGAGCGCGACATGCATCACGTCGGCCGCCATGGTGCCGAAGACACCCACCGCGACCACCGCGAGCCAGTACGTCCACGCGATATAGCGACCCGCCCGAATCTGCAAGGCCAGCGCCGCAACGAATCCGATGAACCCGAGCGCGACCGCGATCGGCGGATCCATGGCGGTGACCAGGAAGTCGGAACCGGATTCGCCGATGGCCGTGGACAGGCCCTTGACGATCCAGAACGCGGCGGCGATCTCGGGCACGCGCAGGGCACCGGCGCGGGTGAGTAGGGAGGACGAGGAACGGTCTGGGCCGGATGGGGAGTTCAAGGGGCCACCTTCGCGAAAAGTTAAGACAGACAAGAACATCGACAACGACGGCACAGGGCGGTGTCGACAGATGCAGGCGGACAACGCAACTCGTGTGCGGTTCGGTCGGAACGGCGTCGGCATCGACGGGCCGGCCGACGACCTCGCTGCTGCTCCGCAGTGTGCCCGACGGGCGCTGAGAGCACGCTGAGACGTGCGCCCGACCAGGTTTCTCAGCGCGGTCACAGGCACCGCTGCGTACGGTCACCTGCTGTGACTGAGACGACGAACTCCCAGGTCGGCGCGACCCGGCGCATGCTGAGCAAGGTGCCCGAGGTCACCCTGTGGTTCTGGATCATCAAGATCCTGTGCACCACGGTGGGAGAGAGTTTCGCCGACTGGATCAACACGACCCTCGGCGTCGGCCTGAACCTGACCGCGCTGCTGTTCACCGTGGTGCTCGCCGCGGTACTGGGCTGGCAGCTGCGCCTGGACCGCTACGTGCCGTTCGTGTACTGGCTGACGGTCGTCGTGGTCAGTGTCACCGGCACCCTCTACACCGACATCCTCACCGACAACCTGTCGGTCCCGCTTGCGTTGAGTACCAGCGTCTTTGCCGCACTCCTGGCGGTCGTGTTCGGCATCTGGTTCGTGCGGGAGCGCACACTGTCGATCCACAGCATCGTCTCGACGCCCCGGGAGCTGTTCTACTGGCTCGCGGTGCTGGTGACCTTCGCCCTCGGCACCGCGGCGGGCGACTGGACCTTGACCATCACCGGATGGGGCCCCGGAGTCTCGGTGCTGCTGCCGGCCGGGCTGATCGCCGCCGTCGCGCTCGGCTGGCGCCTGGGCGCCAACGCCGTGCTGGCGTTCTGGCTCGCCTACATCCTGACCCGCCCGCTCGGCGCCAACCTCGGCGACTGGTTCGCCTCCCCCACCGCTGATCACGGCCTCGGCGTGGGTACCGCCGCGACCAGCGTCATCTTCCTCGTCGCCATCCTGGCCACCGTCCTCTACCTCACCCGCACCCGCCGCGACGTCATCAGTGCCGGGCAACCGGCGGCGGTCACCCCTGCCGAGCCGGCCCGCGAACGTCTCATGCTGGGCTATTACGGGGTCGTCGCGGTACTGGCCGGTGCGCTTCTGGTGTGGGCATCAGCGCAACCGCACGCCGACACCTCCGCCGGCGACGAGGAATCCGCGCCCGCCACCACAAGCCTGGCACCGCAGCAGACCACAACGCACTTCCCGGCCAGCGAGATCACCAAGTTCCGCACCATCACCCAGGACACCCTGACCAAAGTGCAAGCCGGACAACAGAACGACGCCAAGACCCGCATCAAGGACCTCGAAACCGCATGGGACCAAGACCAGGACACCCTGCAGCCCATGGACAAAGCCGCCTGGGACGTCCTCGACAGTCAGATCGACCACGCCCTCAAGGCCGTACGCGCGAACACTCCCGATCCCGTGACCGAAAGCCAAACTCTCACAACCCTGCTCACCTCCCTCGGCTGAACCAGGTCCTCTGGCCGACCGGACAGACTTCGATCATCCCGTGCGATGTGGACAGCCTCTATACAGACGCAACGGCACGCCGTCCGGCAAGACGTGCGAATCGACATCGGTGTGGCACCCCGAATTCAGGACGTCCCTAATATCGGGACAAGTTATCCCTCAGGTCGGGACAAGAATGCCGCAATATTTGCCGATCAGCATGATCAAGATCTACTCTCGACACAGACTTCGATTCATATAAGCCTGACCAACGAGAATTTCGTGGTATGAGCACCGCCGCTAGAGCCATATGGGATCGCCGTACACGGTTGTGGAATTGTCGGCCGTGTCGGTGGATATCGTGATGGTGGCGAATGAACGCAAAGTGACCGGACCCATACACCCGTCGACTTTGACCTCCGCTTGGTCGTCGGCAACCGAGGCGTGATGGTCGACCACTGACTTGGTCGCGAAAGAGACGGTGTTGATCGAGCCCGGTTTCAGAGTTGTCGACACATTGGGACTGACCGATGCGTGCGCGCCGACATCGGGGCCGATGATGCTCAGGCCGACCGAGGGTCCGATGGAGAACCCGAGACCCAGATGGAGTCCGTTGGACACATCTACCTGGCACCCGATCTGGTAGCCGGTATCCAATACTCCCCATCTGACGTCGGATTTGCCGTGGCCGGTGATATCCGCGGCAGCGCGAAGCGAGACGAAGCCCTCCCTGGTGAACGGGGTCGAGGCCAGGTTCGGGACCCGATCTACGGTCTCGCCCAGTTTGGATACAGACAATGACCAGCCGTCCTCGGTGACGATGGTGCGGGACTTGTCTGCCACCGCATCCGCCGACGACGATCCGGCGGTCACCGTCGCCACCACCCCGCCGGTGACCACGACTGCCGCGGCCGTTATCCAGCGGCGGACAGCCACCCCTCGGATGTTCGACATTGTGGACGACCTTTCTTCCGATCTGATATATGGGCGGAACATTTCAATTACAAGCATTCCATTCACCAATCGGCAATCGCATGTCCCTGAATACGGGACATACGCTCCAGCCGTTTCTAACGTTTATGTCACGCAGAGTCACACCGGTGCCGGATATACCGGAAAGGCCTCGCGATGCCACCCGGTCCAGATGCGATAGTGCGTCCGAGAAGTTATTCAGAACACAGATTTCGAATACTGTGACGGCCCCCGATTTCCGTTGCAAGACGAATTGCATGAGTGTTCGCTGAGTGAATACCAGCAGTTACCGGCACCGCCTGAAACTCTGGATCGACTCGACACCCCATTTTCCGAATCCGGAGGATCTCATGCGAATTCTCGTAACCGGTGGAGCCGGCTTTCTCGGATCACACCTCACGGACGCACTGCTCGATCGCGGCGACGAGGCAGTCGTCTTGGACGATATGTCGACCGGGAATCCCGCCAACCTGCGCCCGGCGCGCCCGGGGCTCACGATCGTGCACGCCGATGTGCGGGCTCCGCTGCTGCTCGACGGACCTTTCGATGCGGTCGCGCACCTGGCCAGCCCGGCCTCCCCACCGGACTACCTGCGCAGACCGGTGTTCACCCTGACCACCGGCGCGCTGGGCACCCAGCAGGTGCTGGAGTTCGCCGCACGCAAACACGCCCGGGTGGTGCTCGCCTCCACCAGCGAGGTGTACGGCGACCCGGAGATCCATCCGCAGACCGAAAACTATTGGGGCAATGTGAATTCCGTCGGCCCGCGGGCGGTGTACGACGAGGCCAAACGTTATGCCGAGGCGTTGACCACCGCGTTCGGCGACAGCCGAGGCGTGGACACCGGCATCGTCCGGATCTTCAATACCTACGGCCCGCGGCTGCGCCCGGAAGACGGGCGGGTGGTGTCGAACTTCATCGCCCAAGCACTCGAGGGACGCCCGCTCACCGTCTACGGTGACGGCAATCAGACGCGCAGCCTCTGTTATGTCGACGACCTCGTGCGAGGTCTGATCGCGATGATCGATGCCCGCGGCGAGCGCGGCCCCATCAATCTGGGCAATCCGGTCGAAATGTCGGTCCGGGCCATCGCGGACCTGGTGCTGCGGCTGACCGGATCGCCTTCAGGGCTCGAGTGGCGGCCACTGCCGATCGACGACCCGGTGCGGCGCCGGCCCGATATCACCCGTGCCGCCGAACGACTCGGCTGGCAGCCGGCCACCGCGGTGGTGACCGGCATCGAACGCACCATCACCTGGCAACGCGACAATCATCCGACTGCTCGGGTCCACCCATCATCCGCCGTGCCGCTGGCGAGCTGATCGGACCACCATGACGAACTCACTCACCCTGGAGCCCGCGGCGGAGGCCGTCGAATCCTATGTGCGGCGGATCTCCGGCGGCGCCGTCCGAACCATCGAACCGTCGGGACCCGTTTTCGCCCAGCCGATTCCGCAGCGGCGGCGCACCCGCGCGCGTACCTTCGCACCCGCCCTCGGGATCCGCGCGCGGCTTGCCGTGGTCGTGGGCACGCTCGCCTGGGCAATCGTCATTGCGCTGTTCTGGGTGTGGTGGATGCAGCCACAGCACCGGCTCGGACTCGTCGGATTCGTGGTGACCACCCTGCTGGTGGCCTACGTGACACTGCTGCCGATCTACTTCCTCATCACCGTCAATCGGCTGCGCCGCGTGTGGACCGGCCGGGCCGTACCGCCACTGCGGGTCGCGATGGTCGTCACCAAAGCCCCGTCCGAACCCTGGCCCATGGTGCGGAAGACGTTGCAGGCCATGCTCTCCCAGCGCTACCCCCATCGTTTCGACATCTGGCTGGCCGATGAGGATCCGCAGCCCGAAGTGCTGGAATGGACACGGCGGCACGGGATCCGGGTGTCGACCCGCCGTGGGGTCGAGGAGTACCAGCGCACGATATGGCCTCGACGCAGGCGCTGCAAGGAAGGCAATCTGGCGTGGTTCTATGACAATTGGGGCTATCGCGACTACGACGTCGTGAGCCAGCTCGATGCCGACCATGTCCCCGATTCCGGCTACCTCGCCGCGATGGTGCGCCCCTTCGCTGATCCCGCGATCGGGTATGTCGCAGCTCCCAGCATCTGCGATTCGAACGTTCGCACCTCCTGGGCGGTGCGCGGGCGGCTCTTTCACGAAGCCACGTTCCACGGTCCGCATCAGCTCGGACACAACGGCGGGCTTTCCCCGGTCGGCATCGGTTCGCACTACGCCGTGCGCACCGCGGCGGTACGGAGCATCGGCGGACTCGGACCCGAACTGGCGGAAGACTTCTCGACCAGTTACCTCTTGACGATCGCAGGCTGGTCCAGTGCGTTCGCGATCGATGCCGAGGCGCACGGCGAGGGGCCGGCCACCTTCGCCGCGATGTTGACCCAGGAGTTCCAGTGGTCCCGTAGTTTGAGCACGGAACTGCTCGAACTCATGCCCCGCACGCTGCGTCTGCTGCCGTGGGGATTGCGGCTGCGGTTCGGCTTCGCCCTGCTGTACTACCCACTGTCGGTCCTCACCGCAGCGGCCGGTGTCCTGATGCCCGCGGTCGCGGCGGTGACCGGGAATTCGTGGGTCAGCATCAATTACGGCGTATTCATCGGATTCGTTGTGGCACAAGGGGTGTGCCTGATGAGCATCGTCGCGGTGGTTCGGCGAGCCCGGTTACTTCGGCCGGTGAACGCCCCGCTGCTCAGCTGGGAGCAGGCCCTCTACATCTTCGCCAAATGGCCGTTCAATGCCTGGGGCGTCCTCGCTGCGGTGGCGCAGCGCTTCAGCCCGCGCCCCCTCGACTTCAAGGTCACCCCGAAAGACGTTGCGGTGCAAGCGATGCCGGTACGCCTGGCAGCCCCGTACCTACTGTTCGCGAGTCTGCTGGCCCTGTCCGCCGACATCGGCATGCGGACCGGCGGACCGGTCGGCTACATCGGACTGTGCGCACTCGGTGCATTGACCTACCTCACCGTCGCCGCGTCGGTAGTGAGCCTGCATGCCCGTGAGGCCGCCCGGCTCACCGGCGCCACCCACACCGGTTCCGCCCTGGTCTGGCGGCCCCTGCTCGCGGTCGCGCTCGCGGTACCGCTGGTCTCGTTCACCGTCGGCGCTTTTCCCGTCTTCGCCTTGAAGGAGTTCTCCGCATGAAACCCGGCACTGTTCTCGTCACCGGAGGTGGCGGATTCATCGGCAGTCATACCGTCGTCGCGCTGCAGGAACGCGGGCATCAGGTGGTCGTGGTCGACGACCATTCCACCAGTTCACCGCTCGCACTGGACCGGGTCGCTGCGATCAGTGGTGTTGCGCCGCTGCTGTATTCACTCGACCTCAACGATCGAGCGGCACTGGACCGGGTGTTCGAGGCACACCCGATCGACGCGGTCATCCACTTCGCCGCCCGCAAGGCCGTCGGCGAATCGACCGAGATTCCGCTGGAGTACTTCGACGTCAACCTCGGGGGAACCACCAGCCTGCTGCGGACGATGGACGTACACGGAGTAGACCGGCTGGTGTTCTCCTCCTCGTGTTCGATCTACGGAGACGGCGCGCCGGATGGCACTCCTCTGACCGAAACCACGCCGGCTCGCCCGACCAACCCGTACGCGTGGAGCAAGTGGGTGTGCGAGCAGATGATCGAGCAGGGCTGCACATTCCATCCGGCGTTGCGGGCGATCAGCCTGCGCTACTTCAACCCCATCGGCGCGCACCCGAGCGGTTTGCTCGGCGAGGATCCGCTCGGTGAACCACGCAACGTGATGCCGCACCTGATGCAGGTAGCGACGGGCCGTCGCCCCGAGCTCATCGTGTACGGACAGGACTACCCCACACCCGACGGCACGGCGATCCGCGACTACATCCATGTCTCGGACGTCGCCGCCGGGCACCTCGCGGCACTCGGCCATATCGACGACGCACCGGGGCATCGAGTGGTGAATCTCGGTACCGGACAGGGCACTTCAGTGCTGGCACTGCGCGCAGCGGTCGCCCGGGCCACCGGCCATCCGATTTCCTACAGCGTGCGCGACCGTCGCACGGGGGATGTGGCCGCGCTGATCGCCGACGCGGACAAGGCCCATCGCGAATGGGGCTGGCACGCCCACCACGACCTGGCCGACATGTGCCGCGATGCCTGGAAATTCACCCGCACGAACCCGCACGGCTACGTGCGCTGACCGCCATCTGAGGAAAAGACCATGACCAAGCTGACTGTTCTGGGAACCGGATATCTGGGCGCGACGCATGCGGCGTGCATGGCCGAACTCGGTCACGAGGTACTCGGCGTCGATATCGACGAAGGCAAGATCGCCAAGCTGCAGGAAGGGCAGGTACCGTTCTTCGAGCCCGAACTCGAAGAGGTGCTGCAACGCAATATCAAGGCCGGGCGACTGCGCTTCTCCACTTCGTATCGGGAGGCAGCCGAATGGGGCGCCGCGCACTTCCTGTGCGTCGGCACCCCGCAGAAGCGCGGCGAGTACGCCGCCGACCTGCGCTATGTGGAATCGGTCATCGACGAATTGGCGCCGCACATCACCGAACCCGCTGTCATCTACGGCAAGTCCACGGTTCCGGTCGGCACCGCGGCCCGGCTCGGGGAGCGGGCGCGCGCACTGTCTCCGGCGGGTGAGCGGCTCGAGGTGGCCTGGAATCCGGAGTTCCTGCGCGAGGGCTTCGCGGTCGGGGACACCTTGCATCCGGACCGGCTCGTGGTCGGCATCGACCCGCAGCGGCCCGGCCGAGCCGAGGAACTGATCCGGGAGATCTACGCCACGGCCATCGCCGCGCAGACTCCTTTCCTCGTCACCGATCTGGCCACCGCCGAATTGGTGAAGGTGGCGGCCAATGCCTTTCTCGCCACCAAGATCTCGTTCATCAACGCCATGGCCGAACTGTGCGAGGCCGCCGATGCCGATGTGACCGTCCTGGCCGACGCCATCGGGCACGACGCGCGCATCGGCCGCCGATTCCTCAACGCCGGCTTGGGATTCGGCGGTGGCTGCCTGCCCAAGGACATCCGAGCCTTCATGGCCCGCGCGGGCGAATTGCAGGCGCACCAGGCACTGACCTTCCTGCGCGAGGTCGACAACGTCAATATGCGCCGGCGGACACGCATGGTCGAGCTGACCCGGGAGACATTCGACGGTTCACTGATCGGCACCCGGCTGGCGGTGCTCGGTGCGGCGTTCAAACCCGATTCCGACGATGTGCGCGACTCCCCCGCACTCAATGTCGCCGGTCAGCTGCAGTTACAGGGCGCCAATGTCACCGTGTACGACCCCCAGGCCATGGACAACGCCCGCGCACTGTTCCCGACGCTCGAGTACGCTACGAGCCTGACCGAGGCGTGCGCTGGCGCCGATGCGGTGCTGGTACTCACCGAATGGCAGCAGTTCCGTGAGCTGGACCCCGCGGCTCTCGCCGATCTGGTCCGCAGCACGCGGATGCTGGACGGGCGAAACTGCCTGGACGCCCAGCGCTGGACCGCGGCCGGCTGGACCTATCGTGGTCTCGGTCGTTATTGACAGCGCGTTCCGCGGTCGGCTGCAGGTCAGTGTTGCCCGGTAGCCGAGTGCCAGTCCGCCGTCGTGGCGTACCGATTTCCGGCCCAGCCGACGGCCGGGGACGGCGAATGATAGGTGTTGGCGCGCAATGTGATTCCCTCGACGGTGAAGTTCTCGGCCTCGACGAGATCGGCATCGTCGTACGCGGTGAACACGTTGTCGTACACCACGACTCCGCCCAGCGTCCCCGCGATGCGCACCACCGGAGGAGTTTTCGCCGCGGATCTACCCACGGTCACCGCATTGCCGTACACCTGGGCATCGAATACCCCCGTGGTCGAGGCCGGACCGGACAGACCACCCATGATCGTGACGCCGCCGTAGAAGTCCCCGCGCCGCCCGTCATCGACCGAGCTGTTGAAACGCACCACATTGCCGGTATTGGCACGGTTGGCGGCATTGCTGAACAGGAGATAACCGGGCCCGTCGTTGGCGTACGAAAGATTGTGCTGGAGAACGCAATGCGAGGTGTTCTGATCCAGGTCGAATCCCCCGCCGTCCGCGCCGCCGGTGCGATTGTGATGAGAGATATTGCGCTCGATGACAACTCCGGTCGAATCGTAGGTCCAGATGCCGTACGGACCCTCCGATGCCACGGACTGCGCGCCGTTCTCGTACGCCACCGACCCGACCACGCGGCCATCGGATACGCTGCCGAGCACGATGCCGTTGCCGGTGTTCACCTGCGCCGCAGGGTCTCCGAGGTTGCGGTATGCGACCACCTCCGACACCGTGATGTCGGTATTGACGTACACGGGGGCGCCCGCGTCGAACGCGGGCCCATAGGTCGTCACCCCGGACTCACGGTTGTCCCTGGCAACCACCCGGCGCACCTGCACGCCGTGGAAACCGGAGTCCGATCGTGTGGCCCCGATCGACACCCCGTTACGGAAACCGCTGACCTCCAGGTCCTCGAACACGACTCCCGAGGGGCGGGTCCCCGGTCGATCGGTGTAGACCGTGACCCCGTCGGCCGCGCCGCCACCGGTGCCGACGATCGTGAGATCGCCGACCCTGACGCCGCCGGTGTCCTGAACCAGCACTCCGGGACCTGCACCGGCGGCGACCACCGCGCGCCCGGTTCCGTAGGACCCGATCCACACCGGACGACGGGCGTCACCCGCGTCGCTCGCGCCCAGCCGCAGCGTGCCCTCGAACGTGTCGCCGCCCTCGAGCAGTACTCGCACGCCCGGTTCGAGAGATTGCCGAGCGAGCCGCTCGAGCGTCCGCCATGCGGTGCCCGGCGTGCGGCCGTCCGCACCGTCATCTCCGGAGTTACTGAGATAGAAATCGTGCCGCCCATCGACGGCCTCCACCCGGTCGATCCCCGTCAACGCCACAGCAGTCAGCACAACAGCGATCAGGATCAATAGGGACCGCGACTCGATCACGCGTCCATCACCGAAAAGTAACATTTCGGCGGATGCTACACCGTAGCCCGCACGTCATTGCAGACTTTCATCCCTACCCCTACCCAGGCTATTGGCTAGATTGCCAATAGCTGATAATGTGCTCTTATTGGTAGCTCGACCAATAAGGAGCCTGATGCCGAAAGCGAATTCGCCTCCGGAGCCGAGCGAACCCCGCAGGCGACGCCTACCGCCGGCGCAGCGACGCGCCGAAATCGTGGACACCGCCGGTCGATTGATCGCATCCACCGGGGTCCGCAACCTCACCCTCCGCAGCGTGGCCGACGAACTCGGTGTCGCCACCGGACTCATCAGCCACTACTTCGTGTCGATCGACGATCTGGTCACCGAAGGTTTCGCCCATGCGGGCACGGGTTCCCTCGACGCATGGGACGCCTACGCCCGGGTCGCACAGGCCCCCGTCGACCAACTCCGCCGGCTGCTCGACTACAGGCGACACCGCGAGGAATTCCCGGTTCCGCTGTTGTGGGTCGATGGATGGCAAGCCGCCTACAGCGAACCGCACATGCGCAAGGAGGTGGTACGGCAGATGGACCATGCCCGAGCCATCATCAGTCGGATCATCAGCGATGGCGTCGATGCCGGTCAGTTCTCGACCACCGATGTGCGAGGCTCGGCCACTCGGATTCTCGCGACCGCCCACGCCGTCACGATCCAAGCCGTCATGCAGACCGACGAACAATTCCTGCTCGTGGCCGATTTCGTCCTGGCAACCGCCGAACGAGAACTCGGCCTGTCACCGCACACGCTCGAGACAGACCACTGAAAGAAATACACACCTGCCGGAGCACCGAACGGCACAGCCGAGGGTAAATATCGAGATGATCCAAATTTTCATTGTCGACGATAACAACGTCGCCCTAGCCGGTCTCAAGTCGTTCCTGAGAAACAACCGGTCACTGATCGTCACCGGGGAAGCTCGCGATATGACAGGCGCCCTGAAAGCAATAGATCCGAAGTCGGTAGATATCGCCATCGTAGGACTCGACCTCCCCGATGGAAGCGGAATAGAGCTATGCCGCCGACTGCAGGTGGAATTCCCGGGTATCAAGTGTGTGATATTCAGCGCCCCCGCCGACGCCGAAACATTGACGCGGGCAGCCCTGGCCGGCGCTTTCGGATATCTCACGAGCAACCTTCCCGGCGAGACGATCCTCCAGGCAATGCACATGGTCTCAGCAGGGCGACTCGCCTTCGACCAGCGCCTGATCGAGATTCTCATCAGGCATGTTCGCCAATCAGCTGCGATCGAGAGCGCTCTTCGCGAGCTGACCTTCCGCGAATTGGAACTCTTCAACTCAGTGAGTGACGGCCATTCCAGCCAGCAGATCGCCGAGCGCATCGGCATTGCAGAGAAGACTGTCAGGAACAATCTCACGAAACTCTACGCCAAGCTCGGCGTGGAAAACAGGAACGAGCTGGTCGCACTATCGGCAAAATTACGAGAAGGCTTGATACAGCCGCAATTATGCAACAACCCAAGAGGCACCCGATCCGCCGCTTGATGCTTGAACCGCACGGTCTATCGACACTCGCGGCTCGGGTTCGCCCGAGCCGCAACAGGCATTCGCGACCTGTCGCGTCGGGTGGCCGCGCCGTCCACCGACGCCTGCGACGTCCTGCGGCCGACGAGGTCGGGACGGTCATCAAGTGTACGTAAGATTGCCAACCAACAGGCATCTGAAGCGCTCGAATGGCATCGCAATCTAGGACATAGATGGCCTAATTATGCTGTTACACAACACAATAAGACGATCATCGATCACATCTTCAGGACCTCGTGGGATCCATGATGTGAATGCCTATTAGTTCCGCTTAGCGTCAGGACGTGGTTCAATCGTGGCATGACCAGTTCTGCTGGGCCGTCACTGTGGACGGCATCACGGGTAAGCCGACGGATCCTGACCCTGTCATCGATGGCGAGTTGGCTGCCGCCGCTGATTCCGGGCAATCGGGCCGGCGCGTACGCCGGACGCGGACTGCTCAATGCCGTGACCGTGATCGGATATCAACGCCCCCGCAGGTCGCTGGTGCGCCGCGTCGACGAACCGGGCGCGGTTCGCGGGGAATGGGTCAGCGGTCCGGCCCGTCCGGGACAGCGGGTGCTCTACTACCTGCACGGCAGCGGCTATATCGGATGCTCGCCTGCCACCCACCGCGGCCTTGTCGCGCAATTGACCTCCCGTACCGGCAGACCCGCCTTCGTGGTCCGGTACCGCCGAGGTCCCGAACATCGGTTCCCGGCAGCCCACCAGGACGCGGTCGCCGGTTTCCTCTGGCTCCTGGACTAGGGCTTCGATCCGTCCGACATCGTCGTGGCCGGAGACTCCGCCGGAGGACATCTGGCGGTGGCACTGTGCGGTGAGCTGCGGCGGCGCGGCATCGGGCAACCCGCAGGCCTCGTACTGATGTCCCCGCTGATCGATCCCACGTACGACGTTGCCGCCGAATACGAGTCGGTATCGCGCGACCCGTTCATCGGAGTCGGCATCGCGCGCCGGCTGACCGGCCTCTACACCGTCGGCGCCGACACCACCGACCCCCGATTGGACGTTCGCCGCGACGTCGGCGCGGATCTGCCGCCGATGCTGATCCAGGCCGGCGGCCGCGAAATCCTGCGCGCCGACGCCGAACAGTACGCAGCCGCCCTCCGGATCGCCGGCGGCACTTGCGATTTGCAGATCTGGTCCGGGCAAATGCATGTCTTCCAACTCTTCTACCGCATCCTGCCGGAAGCGCGAGAAGCCCTCGACCAAATCCAGCAGTTCATCACCGACCTGGACGCCTCGACTTCCCGCCCGAACCGGGCCTCCACGGCATAGAACGCACGTGCGGAGCGTCTACGTGACCGAGTCGAGGGAGGAGAAGACGACCACGTTGGAGAGGTAGCTCTTGGCGGATTGGTCGAAATCGCCGCCACAGGTGACCACCTGCAGGGTTGCGCCGCCGCGGGGGCCGAACACGAGTTGGTCGGGGAATTGGGATTTGAGGTACATGCGCACGTCGGTGACCTTGAAATGGGCGGTCTTGCCGTCTGCGCGGGTCACATCGATCATGTCACCGGCCTTGACCTTCTTGAGGGAGAAGAACACGCCGGTGCCCTTGTAGGAGTCGACGTGGCCGAGGATGACCGCGGAGCCCTGCTCGCCGGGGGCGGGGCCCTGCTGATACCAGCCTGCCTGCTGATAGTCCGCGGGGACCTGGACCGAGTCATCGGTGTTGCGGCCCAGCGAGATCAGTGAACCGGAGGCCTTGATCGAGGAGATCGTGAACGACGTCGGAGTCGAGCGGCTGATCGCCGCCGCCGTCTTCACACCGGTGGTCGATGATGCCGCCGTCGTGGTTGACGCCGAGGTCGTCTTGTCGGAAGACGTGCAGCCCGCGACGAGGGTCGCGACAATCGCCACCGCTGCGGCGAGAGCAACGAGCGGTGTGCGACGGATTCTCCGCGTGCTCAGGGTGTTCGCGTCCGAGGGAATCACTGTGCACTCACCGCGTGCGCCATGCCGCCCGCACCGGTTTCCGGCGCGCCCTTCGGGATGACGTAACCGCCCGCCGGGACCTGATCGGTGACCGCCGTGCCGCCACCGATACCGACGGTCGCGGCCGGGGGAATTGTCATGCCGTACACCGTGTCCGCCCCGGCGGCACCAGCGCCGGCTGCCAGCAGGTCGATGCCGCCCAAACCACCGGCCTGCACGCCCGCTCCGGTCTGCACACCACCGCTGGCGTTTCCGCCGACCTGCACACCGCCACCGGTTTGCACACCGCCACCCGCGGTCCCGCCGACTTGCACCCCACCACCGGTCTGCACTCCACCGCCCGCGTTTCCACCGACCTGCACACCACCTCCGGTTTGCACACCGCCACCCGCAGTCCCACCGACCTGCACACCACCACCGGTCTGCACACCACCGCCCGCGTCCCCGCCGCCCTGCACACCACCCCCGGATTGCACTCCACCACCCGCGTTTCCACCGACCTGCACACCACCGCCAACGGTCCCGCCGGTCTGCACGCCGCCCCCGAGATCCCCGTTGCCGCCGCCCTGGATACCGCCTCCGGCGGTCCCGCCGCCCTGCCCATCGCCCCCGGTCTGCACACCGCCGCCGACCTGAACACCACCCCCGGCGTTCCCGCCGGGAGTCGCGCCGACGCTCGGTTGCACCGTCGCACCGGCATTGCCGCCGAGCCCGCCCCCGGCATGCACGTCGATGCCGAGTCCGACTCCGCCGCCGCCCGCCGCACCCGGTGCCGTGGTGCCGCCCCCGGCGTTCGCCCCGCCATTGCCGCCGATGCCGACGTCGACGCCCAGACCGATGCCCGGTGCGGGTGTCGTGGTCGTGGCGGGATCCGCGACGGCCGGGGACGCGCAAAGCGCAACCGCAGCCACAACGGCCGCCACGACCGTGAATGTCCTTGCCGACATGATGAATTCACTTCCAGACGTTGAAACCCGACACCCTTCTTTCGAATGTATCGGGCCTTGTGTTACCTCGATCCGCTCGAAATTACGAAAGCTATGGCAATCCGGGAGCAATCCATACTGGACGTTTGCTCAATCACCTACATGCCCCTATCCGATCCACCCCTGGTGTCCAGATGTGCCAGTTTCCTCACCACCTCGACCGTGACGGCCTGCTGACCGGCCAGGGTCAGGTGCACGCCGTCATCGAGATGCAACCCGACGCCCGAGGAGGGCATGGTGACCGAAAGAGCATCAGCGGCCGGCTCCGGCTGGGCGTACATGATGCGTGCGGTGTCCGCCATATCGGCTGTGGCCCAAGAGATTCCAGCCCGTTGAAAATGCGGGAAGGCGGCAGCGCGGCCCTCGTCCACCGCTGTGGGAGTGAGCCAGACCCATTGCGCGGAGGTCAGTTCCAGCGCTCGGTCGCGCAGCAGAAGCAGGTTGCGGGCGGTCTCGGCGGCACTGACCAGCCTGGTCCGGGCGCTCCCCAGACGCTGCGCGTCATTGGCGCCGAGCTGGCACAGCACCCAGTCGGGACGCTGGAAGCCCAGGGCGGGCAGCATCGTCAGCGCTTGCGTGGTGGAGCAACCGGTGACGGCCGCATTCGTCAGCTTTACGGCGTCGCCGGGACGGCGGACGGCAAGTAGTTCACGCAGAATCTCGAACCAGGACAGACGATCTGCGGTGGAGCTCTCCCCCAGTGCCAGTACATGCTGGCCCAGCTCGAACGGCAGTCGATCCACCTGCGCCGCGAACTGCGCGTCTTCCAATAGCGCCTCGGCGGCGCGGCGGGCCTGATCGGCGAATCCCGCACGCAGGTCACGGTATTGGAGGAGATCCAGGCCGAAGAGTCCGGCAATACGGGCGTCGTCGAGCCCATTCACATAGGGCAGCGCCTTCTCCGGCTGCTGGAACCGCACCAATTTCTCGATCAACTCGGCGTTCACGGGGTTGCTCCCATTCATTTCGGACGGCGCCGTCGTCCGAAATGACCTCGCGCCAGAGGTCAGGGGACGATCGGCGTGGTGATATTGCGCTGCAATCGTTCGAGCAGACTCACGAGGGTGTCGATCTCGGCGTCACTGAATCCGGTACGCAGGCGCTGATCGTGGGCGGTGGCCGCACCGGCGAGCTGGCGGAACAGACTTTCGCCGTCGTCGGTGAGTTCCACCTGATGAACTCGGCGGTTGCTGGGATCCCGGCGGCGGGTGACCAGGCCGTTGCTCTCCATCGCATTGAGGTGATGGGTGAGCGTGGCGCCCTCGATGCCCACCGCCTTCGCCAGCTCCCGCTGATTGCCGAGTTCCCGCGTTTTCAAGGTCAGCAGGATCAGCCAGACCGGTAACGAGCCACCCGCGGCCGCCAGCGTCTCATCGAAGGCGCGACTGACCGTTTTGGCTGTACGAGCCAGGGCTAGGCCGACGGGTGTTCCAGTGGGTCTTGGCATTCCCTCAACGTACCTCGGTGGATCCGCGCCGCTAGGGTCCGACGCTGGTACTCAGGTGCAGTCCCGCCAGTAGCCAGGCGCCGTCGCGCAGGATTGCGAAGTGTGTGCTCCGGAACCGGCCATTGGCAGGATTGCCCTGGTATTCGCCGTCCTGAACGTACCGGCCGATCGCGAGCGCGGCGGTGCCGTACGCACGCACGCCGATCTCGTCCTGCCATGTCACGGATCGAATGTGGAGGGCGCCGGTGCGGAAGCGGTCCAGCCATGCGGACTTGTCGAGGACGAAGCCGGCGGGACCGACCACCTCGAAATCAGGCGTGGACATCTTGTCCAGTGCGACAACATCTTCGAGCTGTTCGGCCGCGGCCCAGCGCCGGCACAGTTCGCGTACCTGATCGTGCGTATTCATTGCTGTTCCCTTCGTGGATGTGCGTTGATGAGCAGACCTGCCGCGATCGCGGCGAGGAAGAGGAGCGCGGCTGCCCAGGCGGTCGCGGTCGTATAGCCGTGGACCACGGCAGCGATCGCGGACCGATCAGGGCGGTGCGCGAGAAATCGGGCGGCGGCGCCGGCGGCGACGGTATTGAGCACGGCGACACCCAGTGAACCGCCCACTTGCTGACCAGCATTGACGACGGCCGCGACCACACCGGCTTGGCTGTGCGGCACATCGGCGGTCGCCACGCTGATCGCGGGTGCGAAGACACATCCCACTCCCGCGCCGAGGAGCACCAGGGCGGGAAGCACGCCGGTGACATAGCGACTGGTCGGTGTCAGCTGTGTGAGCAGCAGCATTGCGAGGGCGGCGGCGAGCAGACCCGGGACGATGAGCGTGCGCGGCGCCACGCGGGGCGTCCATCGTCCGGCGATGAGCTGCGCGGAGACGAAAACCGCCAATGACAGTGGCAGGAAAGCGGTTCCGGCCCGCAGTGGGCTGAATCCGAGGACCGATTGCAGGTAGTAGGTCAGGAACAGGAACAGTGCGAGCAGTCCGGCCACCGCGCAGGCCACCGTCAGCACGGCCCCGATCCGATTGCGATTTCTCAAGATGTCCAGTGGCAGCAGCGGATTCGGGACCCGCGCCTCCCATAACCAGAACAGCGCCAGAGCGACCACCCCGAGTGCCAGTGGCGCGAGCATCGACATCGAGGTCCAGCCGGTCTTCGCGGCTTGGGAGAACCCGAAGACCACCGCCGTGATACCGCCGGTGACCAGGGCTGCCCCGGTGATGTCCAGCCGTTCCCGGCGTACTTGCCGATCGCCCGGCAATACGGACCAACCGGCCGCGAGGACAAGCCCCACCAATGCGATATTGACATAACAGCACCACCGCCAGCTCAGTGTCTGCGTCAGCAGCCCGCCGAGCACCAACCCGATCGCGCCACCACCACCGGCGATCGCGCCGAACACCGCAAATGCCTTGGCGCGCAACCGCGGATCGGTGAACGTCACGCTCACCAACCCGAGCACGGCAGGCGCCAGCAATGCCGCGAACGCGCCCTGCGCCGCCCGCGCCGCCGCCAGTTCGACAAGGTTCCTCGCGGCCCCTGCCACCCCCGACGACACCGCGAAACCCGTCAGCCCGATGATCAAGGCCCGCCGCCGCCCCAGCAGATCGGAGATCCGGCCACCGATCAACAGCAGCCCGCCGAAAGCCAGGGTGTAGGAGGTGATCACCCATCCCCGGTCGGAATCGGAGAACCCGAGGTCGGCCTGCGCGGAGGGCAGCGCGACGTTCATCACGGTCGCGTCGAGCGCAATCATCAACTGCGCCAAGGAAACAACCACGAGCACACTCCACTGCCGCGCACTCGCCCGGGGCGCCTCGGCCACCTCCCCCAGCGGCAGCCCCGACCCGCCTCTGTCGCTACTCATCACAGTCCTCCTCGATCGTCTCAACCCGAGTTAAACGTTAGATATCGAATGATTAGATGTCAATCAGTTCCTGGCGCCCGGTGCTACTCCGCAGGCTGACGTCCGGGCTCGGTTGCGGAGCGCGAGGCTCCCAGCGCTCTGACCCACGCGGCAATCAGCACTGTCCGCGCTGCGCCTCAGTCACTACTCTCGGCGATAGCACCGTGCCGGGGATCGCTCGAAAGCGGAGACCGGCAGGCGCTTTCGCCCCGACCTCGGACGAAAGGAATCCCGTGTCCCCCACCGCCGTTTCCTCGCGCCCCTCGACTCTGCCCGCCCGCGCCCTGGGCCTGCTCTCGGCTCTCGCGGTCGTGCTCGGCGCCGCCGTTTTCCTCGCGCCACCGCTGCTGGCCTCGATCGGATCGACCGGCTATTCCAGCGAGTCCGCACTGCGCGATGCCTTGACGAAAGCCTTCGTCGAGTACTGGGCCGCCGGTCAGCGCGACTACACACCGGCCTTGGACCAGACCGTCGACTACTGGATGCGGTTCCATCTCGCCAAGGCCGTGATCGCCCTCGCTCTCCTCGCGGTACTCGTCACGCTGAGCGTCCTGCTCTGGAAGGCGTTCCTGCGTTCCGAAACCCTGAGCGCCGCAAGACGATCCACTCTCGCCTCGACCGGCGCGGTCACCGGGCTCCTCGCGCTGTTCGCACTTCTGCTGGTGATAGCCAACATTCAGGGCACGTTCGCGCCCTTCTCGTCCTTGCTGTCCATGCTCCCGATGCATACCGCCGATCCGGAACTGGCGCGCACTCTCACCCAGATCAACCAGCAGCTCGCCGACTCCCCCGGCGCTCCGGCCCACACGCCGCCACTCGATGCCATGATCAGTGATTTCGCCCGCTATCACGCGATCCTCGCGGTGGTGGCCGCAACCGTCGCGATCGCGCTGATCGGTACGACGATCCTGTTCTGGCGTCGATTCGCGCGCTCGAGCGATGGCCGCACCCGGCGCGTGCTCGCGTCCTTCGGCGCCTGCTCCACCCTGCTGTCGCTGGTGGTGATCGTGTTGGCCGCGGTCAACGCCTCCACCGCCGCCCACTCCGCGCCCGCCCTGGCCGGCTTCTTCGCGGGCGGGTGGTAACCGGGCTCGTTCCGGCGAACGGCCACTACCGGCGCGCGCTCCAATGCGCTCCCGTCGGATACACCGAGATCATTGCCTGCGATGTCTCACCGCACCGCTGATCTGCGACCACTCGCGCGCCCAGCCGATGCTGCGACGCCGGCTGAGTACCAAGCCGGTCAGTACGTACAGCACGCCCGCACCGAACCACACTCCGAGCAGCGTCGCGAATCCCGTGCCGATTCCCGCGATCACGGCCGCGTCCAACTGCTGCGGCGGTGCTGCCGGATGTCCGTCCGGTGCGAGCCACAGTGTGATCCGATCACCGGCTTTCGCTGTCGCGGGAACCTCGGTCAGGGTCTGGACGAGGCGGTCGCGCTGGTTCCATCGCACCGGCGCTTGCGGACGGCCGCTCGGCACGCCCGCCACGACCGGCTCCTTCAGCGGCGCAGTGATCACCGTGGCAGTCACCGGTACCTTGCCCGCATCGTCGAGCCGAATTCGTGCCACCGCGGATGAGTGTGTGGCACAGGCGATCAGCAGCGATATCGGTATCGCGGCGACCATCACCAGCACGGTGAGGAGGCAGATCGATCCTTCGAATCGGTCCGAACCACGCATCAGTGGATTGCGGCCCCACGGCGCCATTCGTCGAATCCGTGTCACCCGCGATGGGCACCGTGGCATCCCGATCGCCTCCAATACCCTTGCGGGGCAGGTGAAGCAGCCTCACCCGCCCGGTTTCCGATCCCTTTGTCGCGGCTACCCGGGCCAGCCTCGTCCAAACCCCCGTTGAGCCCCTGCGGTCGGGACTATCGGTGAGTCATCGACTGGTAGAGCCAATCGAACCGGGGTACCTGCTCAGGGGTCACCGTGCCGACCACGTCCACCCCCGCCTCGATGAACGTCCTGACGGCACGGGCAATATGGTCGGCCGAGGTCACTACGACAGCGTCGCGTGCGCCGATTTCACGGATGATCGCGGCGGAATTGTCGGCGTTGTCCACGGTGGATTGAGCGTCTTGCTCCAGATGGATCCGATTTGCCGAAATGCCGTGCGACATAAACCAATCCCCCATCGCCTGCGCTTCGGTGACACCGTTGCGCGCATTGCCTCCGGTGAGGATGACGGGCGAGGCAGGCGCCAGCAACGCTTGGATGCATCCGGCTTGTAGCCGCTCGATGAGTTCCGGCCGCATCGCGCCGTCGGGTAGCAGGCCGTAGCCCAGTACGACGATCGCGGTGGCGGGCCCGCGCGGAGCGGGCAGCGGTCCGGACGGGAATTCGTCGGCCCAGTCGGACGACCCGGATGCCGAGCCCGACGACGATCCGGACGACCCCGACGACGATCCGGAGTCCGCGCTCGCGATCCCGGCAGGCAGGTTGATCAGAGTGACGGCTGCCGCGATCACTCCCAGCCACACGGAAAGCGCGCCGAACCTCCCGATTCGCCGGGTGTAGAACGATGACTTTCGACGCAGAATAGGAAACCGAATCCGTACACCGGCCGAGGGCCTCATTCACTCCCCTTGCGCTTACGATCGGATGGAGCCGAGCGTTATAGCAACACCGCCGCTATCGTATTCGCTGGGAAATGAAGCACGAAGAGGACACGCAGATTATTCGCGACCATTCCCGGCGACCACGAGACCGTCTCGGCGAGCGCGGTATTCACGGCGCCATCGGATGAACCCGAGTAGCACCAGCACAAAGAAGACTCCGTATACGGCTCCCGAGGCGTACAGCCCGGACTTCAGCGCCAGCGGCACACCGACCAGATCGACCAGCATCCAGATGATCCAGAAATCCACCAGCGCCCGGCTCTGCGCGAATGTCGCAATGGCGCTGCCGACGAATACATAGGCATTCGCCCACGGCGACCACGCGATATGCAGCCACGAAAGATGCGCGAACAGTTCCGCCACCAGCGCCGTTCCGACCACGAGCAGTCCCAGCAGAATTACCCGCTCCCGGCGAGAACCCGGCCGCACCAGCAGCTCCCGATGGTCCCTGGTGCCGCGGGTCCACGTCAGCCAGCCGTAACAGGCCAGCACGAGAAACAGCAGCTGCTTGAGCACATTGCCGGGCACGTGCGCGTGCAGCGATGCGGACAGCAGCAATAGCGCACCCGCCATCTGCACGGGCCAGGTCCACACCGTCTTGCGGATGGCCAGCCACACCACCGCCAGCGACAGCACATTCCCGATCGCGTCGGTCCAGAGCACATGCTCCCCGAACAGCTCGAACGCCGCGTTCACGCCGCACCGCTCCGATTCCTCATCCCGAATCCCTCGGACCTCACAGGCATCCGGATCTCCTTCACGGCTTGTGAATCAGCGCTGCCGAATTCCGGAGCGTACACACCCGGCCGAAGATCAGATCAGCGGACCGCCACGCCGCCAACCTCCAAAGACACGGTCGGCCAGCCGATTCTCTCGAATCGCGCTCCTCGACGCCGCGCCGGTCCAATGCGAACCGGGCGCGCCGCGGGCCGACAGTTGTGATCACAACCGGAATCGGTCAGCGAGCAATCACCCACACTGCAGCCCCCGGGCTCGGCACGGCGCGAGGAGGAACCCGGCGGGATAGCTTCCTCCGCCGATGCTCGAAGAACTTCATGCCCGCATGATGTGCTTCTTGATCAGGGCCGACCGTATAAACGCAGTACACGAACGCCGGTGCGTACGGAGCGGCCCCGAGCTGCGGAACCAGCTGCGCCGTATAGGACATCATCAGCTCGCCGGCCCCGGCCCCGGTCTGCAACACCCGGACCAAGCCCTCCCAGCCTTCGTGCGGGCAGCCCTGAGACAAGTACTGCCGAAGGTCGTCACGGGCCTCACCCACCGTGCCGCAGACCGCCCACGCGTAGTCATCCTCGGCGGCGGTGAAGAATCCTTTGGGAATCGCCCTGTGCGAATACTTCCGATCAAGTGGGAGCTCGTCCTCCCATGGCCAGTCCACGCGGATCCAACTCCACCCCGGCCCACGCTCGATCCGGTCCATTCCATAGCTCGCCATGTCAGCCCTCCCCCTGGAGATCGCCCCACCGGCGATCCGTAGCGCGATTCATCGGGTCGATGTCCGCGCACCTGAGATCGACCGAAAGTGACTGTAGTGCAAAGGAGTTCCCTGCACAGAAGTTCAGCTGCGCCTAACTGCTCGCCCGCGATCGGCCCGAACGTCCCATTCCTGGGCGTCCTGGACGCCGGAACAGGCGTGCCGTTGTGAGCAAGAGCGCGGCACAGGGCGGGCTCAACGCTGCCGCCCACTCAGATCGGTGGGCCCCTTGCTGTTTCGGGACCGGGGGTGGCGAGAAGGTTATTGCAGGCGGCGAATTCACTGGCGAAACTGACGCGCCCGCCCACAGACACGTAGCGACGGCGAGATTTTCATCGATCCTCGCGCCGAACGACGAAACGACAGGCCCGGCAAGGCGATTGGCCCGATGGGATGCTCCCGCTGGGCGACCTAGTTTCAGTGTACAGTTGTACACAGAAACTAGAGGGAGCTGCTGTGGGCCTCGTGAAGTGGAGTATCCGTCCGGCCGCAGGCGTCGGCGCGAAGAAGCCGAAGGTCAATATTCTGCGTGGACTGTTGGCGCGAGCTACCACGCCGCTGCTTCCCGATGACTACTTACACCTGGTCAATCCGCTGTGGACCGCCCGCGAACATCGCGGGAAGGTGGTCGGCCACGTCCGGGAGACAGCGGACACCGCCACGGTGACGATCCGTACGGGGTGGGGGTTTCCGGCGGCCTACAAACCTGGCCAGTATGTCGGCATCGGTGTACAGATGAACGGCCGCTGGCGCTGGCGTTCGTATTCGCTGACGTCCATCGACTCGGCCGCGAAGAAGACCATCGCGATCACCGTCAAGGCCAACCCCGACGGCTTCCTCTCCACCCATCTGGTGGATGGTGTCGCGCCCTCCACCGTCATCCGGCTGGCCGCACCGCGCGGAGATTTCCATCTACCGGAGCCGGTTCCGGACAAGATCCTGTTCGTCACCGCGGGCAGCGGCATCACGCCGGTGATCGCGATGCTGCGGTCGCTCGAATCGCACGGACGGCGGCCCGATATCTGCCACATCCATTCCGCGCCGACGCGCGGCGATGTCATCTTCCTCGAGGAGATGGAGACCCTCGCCGACAAGATGCCCGGCTACGACCTGCGACTTCAACTCACGCGAGAAATGGGCAAGGTCGCTGTGTCCCGGCTCGATGAGTGGGTACCCGACTGGCGTGAGCGCGAATGCTGGGCATGCGGGCCCGCGGCCCTGCTGGATGCGATGGAATCCCATTACGAGGGCGGCGGGCTGCGTGATCGCCTGCACGTCGAGCGGTTTGCCATCTCCCGGACCGATCACGGCGGCGAGGGCGGAACAGTGCGGTTCGCCGTCTCGGGCAAGAAGGCCGAGATTGACGGCGCCACAACGCTTCTCGAGTCCGGTGAGAATCTCGGCATCACCATGCCGTTCGGCTGCAGGATGGGCATCTGCAAGACCTGCGTCCTTCCGCTTGCCGGCGGATACGTCCGCGACCTGCGTACCGGCGAGGAGCGCCGCGAAGGAGAACGAATTCAAACGTGCATCAGCACCGTCTCCGGTGAATGCACTCTCGATATTTAGGAGGCCGAATGGCCATCACCGACATCGACACCTATGCCCATCTGACCGCCGACGATATCGAAGCGCTCGGTGCCGAACTCGACGCCATACGCCGCGATATAGAGGATTCGCGCGGCGACGATGACGCCCGGTACATCCGTCGCGCCATAACGCTCCACCGCACGCTCGCGGTCGGCGGCCGAATCGCCCTCATGTTCAGCAACCGCAAGCCCGCGTGGCTGGCGGGCACGGCGTTGCTCTCGCTCGCCAAGATCATCGAGAATATGGAGCTCGGCCACAATGTGATGCACGGGCAGTGGGACTGGATGAACGATCCGGAGATCCACTCGTCCTCGTGGGAGTGGGACACCACCTGCCCCAGCGTGCAGTGGAAACATTCGCACAACTTCGTCCACCACAAGTACACCAATATCGTCGGGATGGACGACGACGTCGGCTACGGCATTCTGCGCGTCACGCGTGATCAGCGGTGGGAGTGGTGGAATGTCGGAAACCCTGTCTACAACCTGATTCTCGGAACCTTTTTCGAGTGGGGCGTGGCCCTGCACCATCTCGAGGTGGAGAAGCTCCGCAGCGGCGACAAGACTTGGCGCCAGGCGTTCAAGGATCTGCGCATCATCGGCACCAAGGTCGGCAAGCAGGCGGCCAAGGACTATCTGATCTTCCCGGCGCTGGCCGGACCGAACTGGAAGACGACGCTGGCAGCCGATGCCACCGCGAACTTCGTCCGCAATTACTGGACCTACATGGTGATCTTTTGCGGCCACTTTCCCGACGGCGCAGAGAAATTCACCGTGGCGGAGTTCGAATCCGAGGACCAGCCGCGCTGGTATCTGCGACAGATGCTGGGATCCGCCAACTTCCGGGCAGGGCCCCTGATGCGCTTCATGAGCGGCAATCTCAGCCACCAGATCGAGCACCACCTGTTCCCCGATCTGCCGAGCAATCGGTACGAGCAGATCGGTGTGCGCGTGCGCGAGCTGTGCGACAAATACGACCTCCCCTATACGACCGGTTCACTCGGCGGCCAGTACCTGCAGTCGTTCCGGACGATCGCCAAGCTCGCGCTGCCGAATGCCTTGCTGGAGGCGACTTCCGACGATGCACCGGAAACGGCGTCGGAACTGCGGTTCGCAATCCGCGAGGGCATTCAGACCCACTTCGGCATCGACCCCGAAACCGGTAAGCGCCGTGGGCTGCGGACGGCTTTGCGCGAGTTGAAGGACGCACCGGTACGAAAGGCCACGCACCGTCGGCTGCGACCGGGGGCGACCGCATAAATTACAGCAATGAAGTTTCGCGGCTAGAATTCGCCTTTACGCTGGGACGAACTTTTCGATCGCATCGCCGGAAGTATCGGCCTACGATGGAATGGTCGTTTGTACTGCCATCGAGATGCAACGGCGCATCACGGCGAAGGGTACTGAAATGCGATTCCAGCGCTGTAAAGCGGTTTTATTCGGTGCAACTTTTGCGGTCCCGGTACTGATAGCTTCAGCGGCCCCCGCAACCGCCGATCCGGTCATCGGCGGTTGTTACGGCGGTCAGCTCACCACCACCAACGTTCCGGGTAGCGGTAGTGCCGGGATGAACACCAATGTGACCGGGGGACTTACCGACTGTGGTAGCGCACAGCTGCCCGACGTCACCGGCGGCATGTTGAACATCAGTTATCCGTTCAATGTCGTCACCGGCAGTTCGTCGGGCACCGGAGCGGGCGGCAATCCGGCGGGCGGGACCATTGCCTGGTCCGACGGATCAGTCAGTGTCGTATCGGGCAATTGGGTTACCTCCCCGGTCGGGCAGAATGCCATCAGCACGCTCGGCGTCATGAGCGGCCCAGGGGCAGGTCAGCAAATAGTTTTCGGTACACGCCAGACCGCCAATGCCGGATCAGTCGGCGGCGGTAGTGGTGGAGCCGGCTCGGTGATGGTCATCGACGCCCTCTTCAGGTGACCTCGACACCTCGGCCGCAATGTGTGCCGCCGAGCCGACAGGTGGTCATCGGCTCGGCGGGAGACGAGAGTCCTTGTCTCAGGCGAACTTTCCCGGGTTCGCCGCCACAGCCCGGCGCAGCGTGGGCCGGTCGGCGCGGTAGGCGTCGACCACCGATGCCAGCTCGTGCGGGCTCGCGCCGTGCATGATGACCGAGTGGCAGCCGAGGTCGTATTCGCGGGAGATCTTCCGCACGCACTGCTCCGGGGTGCCGTATGCGGCCGAGTTCAGCCATTCGTCCGGGATGAGAGCGTCGAACTGCTCCAGCACCTCGACGGAGGCGGACGCGTCGATGGGGCCCGCCGCCGCGGCGTCCTGGAACAGCTGGGTGGCGCGAATTCGCTCCCACACCTGTGGATCCCAGCCATTGGCGCTGATCAGAATGTCGGCATACGCCTGCAGGTAGGTCACCAGCCGCCCGGTTCGCCGGCGCAGCTGATCCTCTTCGGAGAGTGCGTCGCTCGCGGTCGCCAGGCAGGACCAGATGCGGACACTGTCGGGGTCCTTGCCCGCCCGTTCGGCGCCGCGCCGCACCGCCGCAACGGAATTCGCGGTGGCCTCGTCGGAGAAGAAGGTGTGCAGAACGACGAAGTCGCCGATCTCACCGGCGAGTTCGAGGGTCTTCGGGCCCACCGCGACAAAGCCGATCGGGGGCGCGTCGTCGAGACCGTTCTGGTGGTAGAGGACAGGCCATGTGCCCGCGGGCCCTTCGTGATTCACAATGGTCTCACCGGCCCAGAGGCGGCGCAGGATGCCGACGAAATCGCGCAGCTGCGCTTCGGTGACGGGAGGCAGGCCGATCGCCTTCCAGTTCGCCGCCATCCCCCGTCCGAATGCCATGGCGTATCGACCCTCGGTGATCGCCTGCATGGTCGAGCCGATGGTCGCCGTCACCATCGGATGCCGGGTGTGGTGATTTGTTGCCGCCGCGGCGATTCCGAGATCGGTCGTGCATCCGGCGAGGCCGCCGGACAGGACGGCCGAGTCCTTGACGGTCATACGCTCGCCGATCATGCATGAGCCGAGTCCGAGTCGCTCCGCGTCGCGGGCCTCGGGCAGCAGTACACGAGCGTCGGCAGGGTGCCGGGTGATGCAGTAGTAGGCAAGTTCGTTCAGTTGATCGGTCACGAGAGTGGTTCTTCCCCAAGAGTGTTCGGAACGGCGACGGTCAATGCTGTTTGTCAGGCGCCGAGTTCGGCGAGCAGTTCTTCCACGAGCGCCCGGTGGTGCAGCAGCACCTCGATATCGCCGGGGCGTTCCATCTCGCCGAAATGGATCTGCCGGCCACCGGCGCGCAGGAAGACGACGCTGTAGTTCAGGGCGGCGAACATCGTGTACCAGGTGAGGTCGCCCAGATCCACGCCCGAGTGCGCGGCATAGGTCGCCCGCACATCGTCCACGTGCATGAAGTCCGGCATGCCCGGCAGCCCGAAGTTGTTGGCGATGACGTGAAAGACGCGGTGCCCGAACACGATCCAGGCCACATCGAGCTCGCGGGGGCCGATGGACGCCATTTCCCAGTCGAGCACCGCGACCGGTGCGAAGTCCCGGTACATACAGTTGCCGAGCCGCGCATCACCCCAGGAGAGCACGGTGTCATACGACGAGGGCTCCGGCAGATTGGCCTTGAGCCACGCCAGGATTCGCTCCACCAGCGGCGAGGGGCCGATATCGCGCGCCGCGAACTCGTACCACGCCCGGGCCCGGTTCAGGTTTCGTTCGAGCACGCTCTCCCCCGGATATCGCGGGTCGAGGAACGCGAAAGTGGTTGCCGCATCAGGAATCGCGTGCAGTTTGGCGAGCGCCTCGACGGTGCCCTCCTGCACTCGGCGCTGCTGCTCCGGGGTGGCGTCGAAGAGCCAGTTGCCGCCGAAGGTGTAGGGCATGACATCGGGCGGCACCTCGCCCTCGACGCGGTCCATGAGAAGAAACGGCGAGCCCAGCACGTCGCCGGTCGGCTCGAGGAAGCGCACCCGCGGGACGCGGACATCGGTGGCTTCGGCCACGATGCGCATGACGTCGAATTGGTCCGGCAGGTTGTAGTGCTCGTAGACGGGGAAGTCGCCGGCGGACGGCACCACCCGCGCGATCAGATCGGCGACCTGCGTCTGTCCGCCTTCTCGCCAGCGCAGAGTGAGGGTCAGGGTTTCCGACGACATGCCGTTGCTGTCGATGCCGGACCCCAGGGTGAGCTCCGGATCGGCCCCGTCGGGCAGCTGCGTCGCCAGCCATTCGGTGAGGCGCGGGACGAGGGCGGCGGGGTCGCGGCTGCTGCGCTGTAGGCGCATGCCCTGGTCATCGGGAGACGGAGACATGGATCACTCCTGACTGGATTGCTAAGGGTGGAGGTAACAGTGGACCTCCCCTTCGCAATTGTCAACGAGGGTTCTCAAAGAATATGAGTCACTGCAGGTAGACCGCCATGGCATCGACCAGGCAGTGGCGCGCGTTCGTCAACTCGGCGGGCGAGGAGAGCCGGCGCTCGTTATTGATGCCGCGCATGGCCATCGGAATCAGGGCTTGGACCCGATGCACCTTTCCGGCCTCGAGGGGCAGGCCCGCCAGGAAGTACTCGAAGGCCCTGCGCCAGGCCTCCTCGTATCCGGCCATCGCCCCCGTGGTCAGGGGGAAGACCTCGAGCCGCTCATCCTGCCCATTGGGCAGTCCGGCCCGCAGCGCTTCGACCGCTCGGCCCTCGGGCGTATCCAGGATGGTCCAGATGGCGTCGACCATTTCCCACACCCGCTCCCGGATCGAGCCGGTCACCTGCGGCCAGATCTCGGGGCTGTTGGCCCCGCTTCGATCGGTCAACTCGATGAGCACCGCGGCCCACAATCCGTCGATATCACCGAACTGATGCTTCAGGGTGCCCCAGCTGACCCCGGCCTCACGGGCAATCCGATTCGCCGACAACGGTTCCCCGGACCCGTCCGCGAGCGTGACGATGGCGATATCGAGCAGCCGCTGCCGGGTCTCCCGCCCCTTGCGATTGAGGCGAGTTCCAGCCGCGGACTGCATGGTCGAACTCGCTTCGGTCATCGCTCTTCCGTTCCGCACATCGCACAGTCTCGGAATCTCCGAATGTCGTTCCGACGATAGCGGCAGACCGGGCCGCCTCGAACCGCGTACGCTGTGGCTGTGACCGCCACCCCTCGTGCGTCGCTACGTCGTCGGCGCGGAATCGGCATCGGATTCGAGCCGGGCGGGTATCCGGTCGCCGATGAGGACATCCAGCCATTGGGTGGCGGGGTCGATATCCAGCAGCAGCGCCTTGACCAGCAGCGACAGCGGAACGGCGAGCAGGGCCCCGAGCGGGCCCAGCACCCAGGACCAGAACACCAGCGACAGGAAGGTCAGGGTGACGCCCAGTCCGACGGCGTCCCCGACGAACTTCGGCTGAATGACCGACTGCACCAGCACATTCAGCACGATGTAGACGACGATCACCCAGACCATCCGCCCCACACCGCCGTCGAGCAGGGCCAGTAGCGCAGGCGGGATCACCCCGATGACGAAGCCGATATTGGGGATGTAGTTGGTGATGAACGACAGCAGCGCCCACAGCACGGGCAGCGGAACGTCCAGCAGCCACAGCGCCGATCCGTCCAGCACCGCCACAATGGCGCCGAATACCGTGGTGACAACGAGGTATTTGCGCGTACCCCGCGCGAAGATGTCGAAAGCCTGTGCGATATCCGGCCTTTCGCGGCGCATCAACTCCATGCGCCGGCCGATGGTCATTCCGTCGACCGCCATGAACAGCAGCAGGGCGAGCACGAATACCAGATTCGAGACCACGCCGAGCAATCCGCGCAAGGTGTGGTCCAGGACCGAGACCAGCTTGCCGAGATCGATGCCGCTGAGCATCTCGTGCACCTTGTCCTGACTCACCCCGACATCGGACAACAGGTGCCGCAGTTGATCGAGGAGATCGTTCAACCGGTCCGAATACTGCGGCAGCTCACCGGCCAATTGCGCGACCGACAGGATCAGAGCTCCGGCGAGCGCGGCCAGGATCAGATTCACCGCGGTCAAGGCGGCCAGCATCCCGGCCCACGCGGGCCAGCCGCGTCGCTGCGCCCAATTCTGCACCGGCTGCACCGCGATGGTCAGCATCATGGCGAGGAACAGCGGGCCGAGCACTGCCGCGAACGCCCTGGCGCCGGCGACCGCCACGACGGCCGCGGCCACCGCGAGCAGAACGATGAGCCCACGCGGAATCGCCCATGCCGCAGCACGTTC
Organism: Nocardia sp. NBC_01327; assembly: GCF_035958815.1. Taxonomy (NCBI): domain Bacteria; kingdom Bacillati; phylum Actinomycetota; class Actinomycetes; order Mycobacteriales; family Nocardiaceae; genus Nocardia; species Nocardia sp. NBC_01327. The sequence goes on from NZ_CP108383.1 coordinate 6,327,204, forward strand.
GGAGGGACTGATTTCGGAGGTCATGGCGTCTGCTCTCTGTCCCTGTCGATATCGGCTATGGAGCGACCGTGGTGACGCAGCGAAATCCGATGTGGCTCATACCGGTATCGATCATCTGCGGGCGGCGCGCGGCGGGACGGTAACGGCGGCAATAACTGTCGGCGCACAGGAAGGAGCCGCCCTTGATCACCCTGCGCGGCACCGTGAACTGTGGTTGGCGCGGGTCGAAACTGTCGGTCATCGCGGCGCCGCGCGGATTGCGCGGCGCACAGCACCCGCCCGCGGATTCACGGTGCCCCTGGGAGTACCAGTCGGTTGTCCACTCCCAGACATTGCCGGCCATATCGTGCAATCCGTAGGCGTTGGCGGGAAAGGCGCCGACCGGTGTGGTCCTCCCGTATCCGCGCCTGGCACGCCAGGGAAAGTCGCCGTGCCAGTAGTTCGCCAGTGCCGTATCACCGTCCTCCGAATGCTCACCCCAGGTGAACTCGGCGTGCGCGAGGCCGCCGCGCGCGGCGGCCTCCCACTGGGCTTCGGTGGGCAGCGCGCGCCCGGCCCAGTCCGCATACGCGGCCGCATCCTCGAACGCGATGTGCACCACGGGGTGATCTGCCCGGTCGGCGAGCGCTGAGCCGGGTCCCTCGGGTCGTTTCCAGTGCGCGCCCGGCACCCACGTCCACCACTGATCGAGGTGGCGCAGATCGACCGGCCCCGGCGTCGGGGTGAAGACCATCGATCCGGGCAGCAGATTCTCCGCCGGTGCGCCCGGAAACTGTGCCGGGTCCAGCGGGCGCTCGGCGACCGTGCGGTAGCCGGTGTCCCGGACGAACCGAGCGAACTGCGCGTTGGTCACCGGGGCGACCTCGATGCCGAACGCATCGAGACCGACCCGGTGCGCGGGCGCCTCTTCCGGATAGTGGTCGTCGGACCCCATGGTGAAGGTTTGCGCGGGAACGGATTTCACCTCGGTGAGGCCCAGGGTCTCCACAATATCCTTCCCGGCGATCAGGCCTCGGTGATCATGGGCCTGCGCATTGTGAGGTACTCGTGCAGCTTCTTCACCGCCTGGTCGACGGTGAACGAAGCGGGTTCCTGCCGCGGCGGGAACTCCTTGAACGTGTCGAGGAACTGGGTGACGATGGCGGTGGCGTACGCGGTGATGAAGTCGTGGTCGAGGAACCAGTCCCAGTAGGTGTTCGATGTGGTGTCGGCACGCTCGTAGGGGTCGGTGCGCAGGTTGAAGATCTTCGGCAACCGCAGCGGTGTGAACGGTTCCGCCCAGACGCCCAGCGTGCCCTGCGACCGCTGCTCCATGAACACGATCTTCCAGTTGTCGAATCGCAGGCCGAGCACATCGCAGTCGTCGGAGAAGTAGACCAGGCCCTTGCGCGGAGAGGTGGGCACCTCGCCGGTCAGATACGGCACCAGGTTGTAGCCGTCGATGTGCACCTTGAAATTCTTGTCCCCGGCGGTGTGCCCCTTCTTCAGCTTCTCGACGATATCGGGATCACCGGCGGCGGCCAGGAAGGTGGGCAGCCAATCATGGTGCTGCACGATCTCATTGGACACCACACCGGCCGGAATGCGCCCGGGCCAGCGGATGACCTCGGGTACCCGGAAGCCGCCCTCCCAGTTGGTGTCCTTCTCACTGCGGAACGGTGTGGTCGCGGCGTCGGGCCAGGAGTTGGCGTGCGGGCCGTTGTCGGTGCTGTAGATGACGATGGTGTCCTCGGCGATGCCGAGCTCGTCGAGGTAGTCCAGCACATCGCCGACATTGCGGTCGTGGTCGATCATGGTGTCGTGGTACGGCGACTGCCAGCGCCCGGCCTGACCGATGCTCTCGGGCTTGGTGTGGGTGCGCAGATGCATATGGGTGGTGTTCATCCACACGAAGAACGGGGTGCCCGCCGCGTGCTGACGACCGATGAAATCCTTTGCGCGCTCGGTGATGTCGTCATCGATGGTCTCCATCCGCAATTTGCTGAGCGGTCCGGTGTCCTCGATGCGCTGCTTACCCCACGGCCCGTAACGCTCGTCGACCTCCCCGGTGTCCTCCTCGGTCGCCCACGAATGAATGACGCCGCGCGGTAGCACCATCTCGTGCAGCCGGGGGAAATCCTTCAGGTCGGGATAGTCCGGGAGCTCGGGCTCCTCCTCGGCATTGAGGTGGTACAGGTTGCCGTAGAACTCGTCGAAGCCGTGCGCGGTCGGCAGGTACTTGTTGAGGTCGCCGAGATGATTCTTACCGAATTGCCCGGTGGCGTATCCGAGCGGCTTGAGCAGTTCGGCGATGGTCGGATCTCCCGCCTGCAAGCCCACATCCGCGCCCGGCGCACCGACCTTGCTCATTCCGGTCCGATACACACTCTGACCGGTGATGAACGCGGCCCGGCCGGCCGTACAGCTCTGCTCGCCGTACGAATCGGTGAATTTCATGCCCTCGGCCGCGAGCCGGTCGATATTGGGTGTCCGATAACCCATCAACCCGTCGCTGTAGCAGCTGATATTGCTGATTCCGATGTCATCGCCCCAGATGACCAGAATATTGGGCTTCGAATCCGGCACAGCGTTCTCCTCGTCTCGGCAACGGCCTGCGCGTTCCACTGCCGTGAACACGCATTGCTTGCGATAAACACTCGGAAAGGCTTCCCTCGCCCCCACATTCTCGAGGACTCGCACCGTTCGGACCTCACCCGTCGCGGGTGAAATCACGGCGTCGGCGTGGATCGATCACCGATCTGCACGCGCGTGCCAGACTCCTCGATATCACCCATCCAGGAGGCGCGATGACGCGGTCGGAACTGATGTCGTGGCATGACGGGCCGACGCGGACCGCGATCGTCGAATTCGTGGCCCGGATCGAGGCCGCGGGTGTGCCACTGCCCGAGCGGGTCGCCGTCTTCGACAATGACGGCACCCTGTGGACCGAGAAGCCCCTGCAGATCCAACTGCAGTTCATCTTCGCGCTGTGGGCGAAAATGGCCGCTGCCGATCCGGCTCTCGCCGATCGGCAGCCGTTCAAGGCGGTGGTGGACAAGGACTTCGCATGGCTCTCCGCAGCGGTCGACAAGCACTACGCCGGTGACGACACCGATATGCAGACCCTCATGGCGGGTGTCGTACAGGCCTCGGCAGGCCAGGAGGTCGAGGCCTACACCGCGCAGGCCAAGGCCTTCCTCGACGGCGGCACCCACCCGGTACTCGGGCTGCCCTACGCGCAATGCGTCTTCGCGCCGATGGTGGAATTGCTGCGCTACCTCGAGGCGCACGGCTTCACGACCTATATCGCCTCGGGCGGAGACCGTGACTTCATGCGTCCCGCCGGCAGCGAGTTGTACGGGATACCGGGCGAACGGGTCATCGGCAGCAGCCTCGGATTGCGGTACGCGGACGGCGCCGTCACCTACACCTCGGACATGGGCTTCTTCGACGACGGGCCGGAGAAGCCGGTGCGGATCTGGAGTCGGATCGGGCGCCGACCGCTGCTCGCCGCCGGAAACTCCAACGGCGACCTGCCCATGCTCGAATTCGCGCGCGACGACGCGCTGCGACTGCTCGTCCACCATGACGACGCCGACCGCGAATTCGCCTATGACACAGGCTCGGAAGAGGCGCTGAAGACCGCGGCGGACAAGGGCTGGACCACGGTCAGCGTGCGAAACGACTGGGCGACGGTGTTCCCCGCCGCGACCGCACCGCGCTAACCGTCCTTTATCTGCCGAACGTATACGGCGTATAGACCTTGTAGCCGTCTCCGTTGAGGGTGTTCATCATCATGTTGGTGATCATGTACGTGGCGATCTCGGGTTTGCCGTTGTTCTGCTTCTCCGCGGCATTGCCGATGTCCATGTGCGAATACCCTTCCGCCACAGCACTGTTGGCGGGCATGACATCCTTGGCGATCAGATCCTGCAACCCCTTCACCCCGGGGACCAGATCGGCGAGATCGAAACCGACCTTGAAGATGCCGAAACCATTGCGGGTCAGCACCGCGGCATTGGGTCGCTTACCGCCGAAATCGGTATGCCAGGTGCGCACGCCCGAGCCTGCGGTGCCGGTGTATCCGAAAGCCATGTCCACCAACGATTTCAGCGAGTAGTAGTACTCGGTGAAATCGTAGGTCGGCGCGCCCATGGTCCAGGCCGCGTCGTGCGCCGCGGTCACTTCGGTCTCGGGCTTGCTGATCGGCTGGCCGAGCAGATCGGTGTGGGCGTAATCGTAGGAGTCGGCGACCTTGTCGTAGTCACGCCAGGTGTAGAACTTGCCCGGATCGGTCGGCACCTGGCGCGGCACCGGGGTGAGGATATTGACCGTCAGCGGCAGCAGCTGCGCGGGGAGCCAACCGAAGATCGAGCCGGGCAGCGGGAAGGTCTTCTCCGCGACCGGTCCGCCGTCGAGGGTGCCCATGCCGTAGTTCAACCAGGTCGGCAGGCTGTTGTTGTCGACCAGCGTGCCCAGCGCGGCCATATTGCTCATCCGATAGGTACGCAGATCCGGTTGGCCGGTGAAGAAGTCGACGTAGTCCTTGGACAGCAGAATCCGGCGCACGACCGAACCGGCCAGATTCTCCAGCAGATTCGACTGCGGGTTCTCCGGCATCTGGGCGAGCAGTTTGCTCGGCTCATCGGGATACAGGCGCGCGGCGAGGCCGTAGATATTGAGCATGCGCAGGTAGTACGACGCGCTCAGCTCGCTCGTCAGATTCGCCGAGCCCGGCAGCAGGCCCGATGTGAACAGGGCATCGCTCAGGTTGCCGAGCGGCCCGGCCAGCGCGTCACCCACCTGCTGCAGTCCGGGAACGAGATTGGTGAGGACCTTGGTGTCGAACGGGATGATCGGACCGTCGTAGGCGAACCAGCCGGCGCAGTCGTTGTATCCGGCGTACCGATCACCGAAGGTGTTCTCCTGCTGGGTGCGCGCCGGGCCGAAGTCCGTGGACAGGTACAGCGCGGTCACCGGACCGCCGAGCGAGTGACTGGCGATGAACAGCTTCCGCTGCCGCATGTCATGACTCGGCATTTCGTGCGAATTGATGAAGTGCCAGTCGTCGAGTTCCTGAGCGAGACCGATATCGGCCAGCGCGCCTGTTTCCGATTCAATTGAGCCCGAAAGGAATCGGCGTGCGAACCCCGATCACCACCATCTCGCTCGGTCTGGCCGTCTGCGTCGCCGCAGCCGCCGGGGCCGTTCTGTCCGGCGGATCCGGCACCGCCGCAGCCGAACCCGCCGTCACCTTCAATGTCGATCTCGACGGCCTCGGCGGCAGCCACACCACTCAGTTCTTCCCCGGCGGAATCTTCGACGCCGACGTCCTGAACCTCACCAAGGGCGCGGTCCCCTACTTCCTGGGTCTCATCATCGACTGGCCCTTCGACACCGACTGCTCCCACGGCCGAGTCATCCTGCAGCCCAAGGACGGTCCCCCCGAGGTGCACGAACTCGGCTCGGCATGCGGACTGCCCGCAGTCTTCCTGAACACCGGCAACCGCCCCAACGGTGACTACGCCTGGATCTGCTTCGAAGGCACATCCGATGCGGCCCAGCCCGTTCGAACCTGCTTCCCGAAGCCCTGACCGATGAAAGACGAACACATGCGCTCGTACACGGCACTGCTCGCCGCCCTGCTCGGCGCCGCCACCCTCACCGCGATCACCGGAGCCGGTGCGCCCCAGGCCGAAACCGTACTCAACCTCAACGGTTCCCTCGGCGACCTGTCCGTCGATCACACCGACGAGATCGCCCCGGGCGGCCTGCTGGGCAGCAATCAGATTCGGCTGGGCAAGAACCTCCCACCCGTCTACTTCGGCCTCATCATCGATCTCGCCCCCTTCGACAGCACCTGCGCCGACGGCAAAATCTCCGTACACCCCGCCACCGGCCCGGATCGCGACCTACCGCTAGGCGAGAGCTGCGGAATCCCACTCCCCTACCTCGTACTGGGCGACACCCCCGCCGCCGCTATGCCCACCATCTGCTCGACACTCATGATCGGCGGCAACGAGTCCGCCCGATCCTGCACCCACCACGAATAGGCGAACCCCTGACCAGAGTGCGCACAGGGTCGATCGGTTCCCACACCTCAAGGCGTCGGTCGAATGGGTTGGAAATACCCGTTATCTCCCGAATTAGTAGTGGACTGGACGGTAGCCTGTTGATAGCAAGTTTGAACCGATCGGACTGTTTCTCGATTCGGCAGGTCCTACTGAGACTTTCGCCCTTAATATGGCGGCCATCATGTCGAATCCACAACATTCTCACGCACTCCGGATCAAAGCGGTCGTCTTCGATTGGCGCGGCACGCTTGTCACAGAACTAGACTCTCGGCAGTGGGTCCGGGAGGCGCTCCAGCTAGCGAGGCTAGAACATGACGACAATGCCGTCGACGCGGTATTACGGGCGATTCACACACCCGAGCTGCTGAGTCGATTGCAGTCGCCGGATGGGAATATCAACGCTGAACGCCACCACCAGACCTACTTCGGAGTGTTCCGCGACGCTGGACTCGACGATGCTCTCGCACAAGCGCTTTGGGACGTAGACACCGACCCGACTTACAATCGGTTCGCCGCCGACGCTGCCGAGACCATCTCCGTCCTGCTCGAAAGCGGCTGCAAGATAGGCGTACTGAGCAATATCCACTTCGACATCCGGCCCTACTTCAGCACCTCACCGTTCGACTCGATCGAGACCTTCGTCCTGTCCTACGAGGTCGATATGCAAAAGCCCGATCCGGCGATCTTCGAGATGATGCTCGAGGCACTCGGGACCCGAGCCGGGGAAACCCTCATGGTCGGCGATCGGCTCTCCCGTGACGGGGCAGCGAAGAACATCGGAATGCCGACCATCATCGTCGATTCACTCACCGACCGGGAGAAGCGGCAACTCCACCAAGTCACGGCATACGTCGAGGCCAACCACATACAGTTCGCACCAGAGGACCGCAACGCCACTGCCCTCGGAGATCGAGCGCCCACCGGCAGCAAACGTCAGCATTCCATGGCGTAGCAGGACCTTCGTCAGATCGGTCGCATAGCTCGCTGAATCGCACCCAACCCGGCATCGATTGCGCTGGGCTGGGCGCGATGACACAGTTCGTCGACCAGATCGCGCACCGTCGGATGGTTGTAGACATATTGCGGGGCTAGCCGGACCGCCCGTTTGAGCTGATCGACCGCAGCGCTGTCGCGTTTGAGCCGACCACAGGCACGCGCGACTTCGATTCGGTGACGCGTGTGGCGTTCCTTCGACGTCAGACCCGCCAGATCTATCTCGGAGTGCCGCCGCAGTGCGATATCGGGCTGATCGAGCGCCACCGCGATCTCGACGGCGTGAATATGACAGTTGGTGGGGCCGAACACGGTTTGAAAATCATTGCGGTCCACACCCAGTCGCGCCGCAGCCGCCTCCGCTTCAGCCAGATGTGCCCATGCCGAGGTCGCGTCATGGCGGCGTGCCGCGGCCACAGCGCACCGGAGGTGCAAAGCTCCCCAGAGCGAGATCGCCTGCGGTGTAGGCATTCCCATGACCTCTTGCAACTCGGTCAGTGCCGCCTCGGCAATAGGGAACACCTCGTCGGCGGTATCGGTGTGCAGGAGCACCCCGCAGCGTTCCCATGCCGAGCACGCACGCAGTAGCGGATCCCCGAGTCTCGCAGCGGCGGTGGCGCCATTCTCGACCGCAGTCCAGGCCAGGTCGTGGTAACCGAGTTGATTGAGGACCGTGGGAGCGACATGCGATGTCTCGACGATCAGTCCATCGACCACGTCCCGCCCGTGTCCGGATGCTATGAAGGCGGCGGTATTCAGCGATTCGACCAGTTCGGGCAGCTCGCGCATGACCTCGAAGAGATTCGCCGCCTGTCGGCGGCGCGTGATGCGATCGACATCGGCCCGTAGATCGGTCAACAACGGCGGCGGTGTCATCGGCCGCAGGCCCGGATGCCCCGACAAACCGAGACTGGTGCGCCGCAGCGACATTCGCAGTGCGGGTACCGCATGGTGCCCAGGATCCGGACTGAACCCAAACGGCTGCCCGAGCAACCATGCGACATCAACCTCGAGAACATCGGCCAGACGATCTATCACCGAGTATTTGTCCAGGTTGATCCGACCGGCCTCCACTCCTCGCATCCATGACTCGGAACGCTCGACGAGACCGGCGAGCGCAGCCTGGCTCATCCTCTTGGTCCGCCGGGACCGTCGTATCCGAGCGCCGATGCTTGTCACGGCGTTGGTGCTTGGGGCCACTTCTCAAGTCTATTTCGGACACGCTCTCAAACCGTCAGATAGTTGACGGTTCGGAATGTTTCCGCGGAACCGTCAATAATCTGACGATGCGGTACAGGCGGATTCGTCATCATTCGAACGAGACGAACTCGACTACAGATCTTGGACCGCGCACATGACTACCGATCACAATCCGGCTGAGGGAAACGAGCCTCGGTCGACGTCCCACAGCTTCGAATCAGCGGCACACCCGTTGGTCGCGCTATCGCTGAGTACCACACTCGCCACAATTGCCGGAGTGCTCACCGACTGGAATACGGGGGCGCTGGTGTTCCTCTCCGCCACCGCGCTTTTCGGCAGTGCACGGCGAACGTCCTGAACTCAGATACCCAGGCACATGGCGTCCGCTACGCCGGCCAAGCCGGCATCGAAGGCGCTGGGTTGCGCCCGCCGCAGCAGATTCTCGACCAGCCCGCGGGCGAGCGGATGGTTGTAGACATAGTGCGGTGCGGTACCCGCCGCTGTCCGTAGTGTTCGCACCGCTGTCGTGTCGTCGCCGAGTTGTCCGTACGCCCGGGCGACGTCGATGCCGTGCCGGATATGGCGTTCCCGGCTCGGCACCGACTCGAGAGCAACACTGGTGTGATGGCGTAGAGCCAGCTCGGGCTGGTCGAGTTCGACTGCGATCTCGGTGGCATGAATGGCCACGTTGCCGGGACCGAATACCGTCTGAAAGTCATTGCGGTCCAGGCCGATCCGGGCCGCGGTACGTTCGGCCTCGCGCAAATACTGCCAGGCCGACGCGGAGTCGTTGTGACGGGCCGCCGCAACCGCACACCGCAGACCGAGCGCTCCGTACAGCGAAAGAACCTCCGCCGAATGCGTGCCCATTTGATCTGCGAGGTCGTCCATGGCGGCTTCGGCCACCACGAGGACCTGCGCCGGCGATCCGGTGTGTAGCAGCACGCCGCAGCGTTCCCACGCCGCGCACGCCAGCATCAACGGATCGCCGGACCTGGCCGCGGCGGCGGCGGCAATCTCGACCGCGGTCCACGCCAAATCGTGGTAGCCCAGTTTGTTCAACACCATTCGCGCGACTTGGCTCGTCTCCACGATCAGTCGACCGATGACATCCAACTCGTTCGCGCCGGCCGCACCGAGAGCCCGGATATTCAGTTCGGCCACCAGATTCGGAAGGGCGAGCATGACCTCGGGCAGGCTTGCCGCCTGGCGCATGCGGACCACCCGGTCGACTTCGGCACGCAATATCGGAAGTGATTGCGGTTCGGTCGCTGCCCGGATCGCCGGGTAGCCGGACAGAATCAGGCTGGTTCGCTGTAGGGCGCTACGGAGGGCTGGCACCGCGTGGTGTCCACCATCCTGGGCGGCTGCGGCGGGCTGATACGGCTGGCCGAGCAACCAGCCGACATCGATCTCCAGTAGCCCGGCCAGCTTGTCGATCACCGAATGCTTTTCCAGCGCAACCTGATCGTGCTCGACGGCCCACACCCACGACTCCGGCCAATCGCCTAATCCGCCCAGCTGGGCGATGCTGAGATTTCTTGCGCACCGTGATCGGCGAACTCTCGCACCGACACTACCGGCGTTCGCATTGCTCGCCATACCCGATTGTCTCGAGTTTCGACCTAACGCACGCCATTTGTCCGCGAACTCGAGCCGAACGCTGCGGCCGACACGCCAACGAAATTCGGGGCACTCCAATTCGGGGCACTGCTCGAGAGCCTCCGCGGCGCGCCCCTGGCGTAGCGTTTAGCCCGTCCGGGGAGTTTGCCACTCGTAATAGCCAGGGCAACAACACCATTCGCTATCGGCAGGACTGTGATGCCATCTCTTTCCCGCTTGACCGCCACCGCCGCCCTCTGCGCCGCGCTGACCGCGGGCGCCACTGCGGTCGCAGCTGCGGCCGTACCGGATTCGACCGCTGTGCCGGTTGCCGATTCCGGCTCCTCCAACGTCACCGGCTCGGCCGCCGCCTACGGGGTGGATCTGATCCAGATCTTTCTCCAGCAGACCGGGTCCTCGGCGCTGGCGCGTTCACTGGACCAGTTGGAGTGCACGCTGGGCGGGCACCAGTTCAGCAACGGCACATGCATTATCGGCGGCATCTGAACGCGTGACCTGCAGCGGCAGCCGGGTCGCCGTCCCGGATGCCGCTGCGGGTCACGCACGTCGCCGGGTCGGGGCTCGCCCGGGAGGTTGGGTCGGTGTGGGGGTTGGCGGCGGAGAGTCGGTGATCGGCTGGGTGATCGGGTGGTCGGTGGTCACGACGAGTGTGTGGTCGTGGTGGGTGATGTGCAGTGGGTCGCCCTCGCGCAGGGTGTAGGTCGCCGCCTGCGCGGTGATGTCGATGGCGAGGCGGCGGCCCTGCCAGTGGAGGGTGAAGGCGAGGCGGGTCACGGTTTCGGGTAGTCGGGGTGCGAAGGTCAAGGCGCGGTTCTGATCTCGCATGCCGGCGAGTCCGGCGATGACGGCGATCCAGGAGCCTGCGAGGGCGGCGATATGCAGACCGTCGCGGGTGTTGTGTTCGAGGTCGTCGAGGTCCATGAGCGCGGCCTCGGCGAGGTAGTCGTAGGCGAGGCTGAGGTGTCCGACTTCGGCGGCGATGACCGCCTGCGTGCATGCCGACAGCGAGGAATCCCGGACGGTGAGCCGCTCGTAGTAGTCGAAGTCGCGGACCTTCTGATCGGCGGTGAAGGCATCTGTGCGGCGATACAGGGCAAGCACGAGGTCCGCCTGTTTGACGACCTGTTTGCGATACAGGTCGAAGTACGGATAGTTGAGCAGCAGCGGATAGCCGTCGGCGGGCGTACCGGCGAAGTCCCACACCTGATGGTCGGTGAAACCCTCGGCCTGCGGGTGCACGCCCAGCGCCTTGTCGTAGGGGATGTACATGGTTTCGGCGGCGTCGCGCCAGTAGGCGGTCTCCTCCTCGTGGAGCCCGAGTGCGCGAGCCATATCGGGGTGCCGGGCGGCGGCGTCGGCCGCGGCGCGCAGGTTCTGTTGCGCCATCACATTGGTGTAGACGTTGTTGTCGGCGACGGCGCTGTACTCATCGGGTCCGGTCACACCGTCGATGCGGAACCGGCCGTCGGCGTCGTGATGACCGAGACTGGCCCAGAGCCGGGCGGTTTCGGCCAGCAACTCCACACCGATATCACGCTCGAAGCCGTGATCGCCGGTGGTGTCGATGTACCGCAGAACGGCGTCTGCGATATCGGCGTTGATGTGGAACGCGGCCGTCCCGGCGGGCCAGTAGCTCGAGCATTCCTCGCCGTGGATCGTGCGCCACGGGAACGCGGCGCCCGCGAGGCCGAGCTGGGCGGACCGCGCGGTGGCCATGGGCAGCGTGGCGTGCCGCCACCGCAGTGCGTGCGCCGCCGCATCTGGAACGACCTGGGTCAGCACCGGCAGCACGTACGACTCGGTATCCCAGAAACTATGCCCGTTGTAACCGGGCCCGGTGAGACCTTTGGCGGGGATGGCCCGGCCTTCGGCCCGGGCACCGGCCTGCAGCAGGTGGAACAGCGAAAACCGCAGCGCCTGTTGAATTTCGGGATCACCCTCGAGCAGAATGTCGGCGCGAGACCAGAATTCGTCGAGGTACTCCCGTTGTTCGGCGCACAGGGCATCCCACCCGGTGCGGCGCGCACCGGCGACAGCGGCGTCGACCTGATCGCGCACGGCGGGCAGCGAGCGGGTCGCCGACCAACCGTAGGCGACGAACTTGTCGATCCGAAGCCGTTGTCCCGGTTGCAGGTCCGTGGTCACGGTCACCCGCCCCAGATCCGGGAAGCTCTCCGACTCGACCTGGGTGGAGTCGGGCCCGTCGACGATATGGTCCATCACCGCGGCGAGATACAGCCTGCTGCGCTGGGTCGAATGCACCAGCCCGGCGCGGGTGCCCTTCGCCGCATGCTCCTCCCCCACCAGCGGCGCGGTATTCGTCGGCCCGGCCCTGGGATCGGCGTCCGGCGCCGGAAGTTCTTCATTGGCAACGAGTTCGGACTGCACCACCACCCGCACCGGCCGATCCAGCGCCTGCACCTCGTACCGGATCGCGGCGATGGAACGCTGCACCAGCGACACCAATCGGATCGAGGACACCCGAACACCACGATCGGCCGGGGATACCCAGTCGGTACTCCGGTGCAGCACCCCGTCCCGGAAGTCCAGGCACCGCTCGTGCGCATCCACCCGGCCGTAGGTGAGATCGAAGGGCTCATCGTCGACGAGCAGCCGGATGAGCTTGCCATTGGTCACATTGATGACCGTCTGATCGGACTCCGGATAGCCGTAGCCGGTCTCCGCGTACGGCAGCGTGCGCAATTCGTGCACCCCGTTGAGATACGACCCGGGCAGCCCGTGCGGTTCGCCCTCGTCGAGATTTCCGCGCCAGCCGATATGCCCGTTCGACAGCGCGAACACCGACTCCACCTGCGCGATGATGCCGAGATCCAATCCGGTCGCCCGCAGGCACCAGGGCTCGACCTTGAACGAAGGGTGGTGGATCATTTGCTGCCCAGCAGATCGGCCAGATCCGTCACGACCCGGTCGGCGCCGTGCGCCAGCAGCTGCTCGGCCTGCCCGGCCCGGTCGACCCCGATCACATAACCGAATCCACCGGCGCGCCCCGCGGCGACACCGGCCAGAGCGTCCTCGAACACGACCGCCTCCGCCGGCTCGACACCGAGCGCCCGGGCTCCGGCGAGGAACATGTCCGGGGCGGGCTTACCGGCCAGATGCTCCCGCTGTGCGGTGATGCCGTCGATGCGTTCCTCGAACAGCTCCTCGATATGAGCGGCGATGAGCACGTCCTGGCAATTCGTGCTCGAGGACACCACCGCGCGCCGCAACCCGGCCGCCCGCACCGCATTCACGTAGGTGACCGAGCCCGGATACGCCTGCACCCCGTCGTCGTGAATGCGGCGCAGCACGATCTCGTTCTTGCGGTTGCCCAGGCCCTGCACCGTCTCGGCGTCGGGCGGGTCGTCGGAATTGCCTTCGGGCACAGTGATTCCCCGGGATTTCAGAAATGCCCGGGTCCCGTCGGCGCGCGGCATGCCGTCGACATAGGTGTCGTAATCCTCGATCGGGTCGAAGGCGACGAACGGTTCCTCGCCGCGCTCGGCCCGGGTCTTCAGATAGGCGTCGAACATTTCCTTCCACGCGGCGGCGTGCACCTTCGCGGTCTGGGTGATCACCCCGTCGAGGTCGAACAGGCAGGCGCGGATGCCGTGCGGCAGTCCGAGGACGCCGAGTTCCTGCGGATCGGGTGAGGTCATCGTCAGATCTCCGCTCGTAGTGTTGGTCGCCTCGGGCCCGTGTGCGCTCAGGTGCCGGTGTTGCCGGTATCGGGCAGCCAGGGCAGCTGCCAGCCGGGGTGACCACGCAGCAGTTCGTCGGCACCGGCCGGCCCCCACGACCCGCGCGGGTAGGACACCGGTTTCGGTGGATGATCGATCATGGGCTGCAATATCCGCCAGGTTTCCTCCACCACGTCTTCGCGGGTGAAGAGGGAATGCGCACCGGTCAGCGCATCGTGCAGCAGGCGCTCGTAGGGTTCGGGCGGTTGGCCGAGTTCGGCGGCGAAGGGCAGATCCATGTGCACAGCCTGTTCGGTCGTGCCGGTCGCGCCCTGCGAGGCGAGGATCAGCCGCAGAGCGGGGTCCGGATCGATCCGCAGTACCAGTTGGTTGGCGGCGACCGGTTGCGGCCGTGGCAGAAATGTCAGCGGCGGCGGGCGGTGGAAGACAATCCTGACCTCGGTGGCGCGGGTGGCGAGCGCTTTGCCCGCCCGGATGAACCAGGGCACACCGGCCCAGCGCGGGGTGTTCACCTCGAGGCGCAGGGCCACGTACGTCTCGGTCACCGATTCTCTGCCCACACCGGTCACGTCCAGGTAGCCCTCGTACTGGCCGGCGATCGTGTGGGCGGGGTCGACGTCCGCGGTGGCCCGGAAGACATCGGCCTTGCTGTCCCACAGCGCACGCGAACCGGGCCCCGCCGGGGCCTCCATGGCGAGCAGGGCCAGCACCTGCAGCAGGTGGTTCTGTACCACGTCGCGCAATGCCCCGACCGAATCGTAGAACCGCCCGCGGTCCTCGACGCCGAAGTCCTCGGCCATCGTAATCTGCACGGCGGCAATGTGATCGCGATTCCACACCGGTTCGAACATGATGTTGTCGAAGCGCAGGAAGGCGATGTCGAGCACCGGTTGTTTGGCCAGAAAGTGGTCGATCCGCAGAATCTGGTCTTCGTCGAGGGTGCGGTGCAGTTCCTCGTTGAGAGCGCGAGCCGAGTCGAGGTCGTGTCCGAACGGCTTCTCGATCAGCACCGAGGCGCCGTTCGTGAGTTTCGCCTGCCCCAGCGCCGTGACCACCGGGCCGAACAGTGCGGGTGGTATCGCCAGGTAAAACACTGGCGCAGAGGCATTCTCCAGACGCTCGGCGAGTTCCCGGTACGTGGCCGGATCGCTGAAATCCCCGCGCAGATAGCTCAGGCGCCGAGCCAGCCGCTCGAATACCTCCGGGTCCACGCTCTGATCGCCGGCCGCCAGCGCCTCCCGCGCCGCGGTGACAAGCCGGTAGTGGGACCAATCCGCGTGTCCCAGCCCGATGATCGGGCAGTTCAGCCGCCCGGCCGCTTCGAGGCGATACAGCGCCCGGAAGGTCATCTTCGCCGCCAGATCCCCGGTGATCCCGAAGACGACAAACGCGTCGGCACGGGTCGATGTCGCATTCATGTCAGGCTCCTCGCGCAGGAAGACCACGGCACAGCTGCCGACGCTACTCCGAGGTTACCGACCGCAACACCGGAAGTCTCGGGCGACAGCAGCCGAACGCCGCCGACCTGCCCGCCGTGTTCGCATGGATGTAACACACCACCGCCGGGCCGTAACGCCGCCGCCGTATCGTCAGCGCATATCTCGCTGAGACGCACGGTGGAGGGTGGTGGCGAATTCGATGAGCGGACAACGTATTACGTTCACGGTTGCCGATTGCCTGCGCGCCGTCGCTGCGCAGACGCCTCGATTGGCGCTGCTCTCGGTCGATCTCGGCCGGGTCTGGTAGACCCTCACTTCGTTCGTTGCTTCCGGCCGGGTCATGCCCGGCACGCTCCGGGTTCTGTTGTGGACCCGCATTCGCGGCGCAGTCGCGCCCGCTCCGTTCGCACGGCGTCGATGCGCCGTGCCCACGAACAGTGAGTTCTGCCATGTCCGAGTATTTGCCCAGCGGGCTGCCCGAGGGGTACAGCCCTGCCCTCTACAACGATGACCTCGCCCCAGCCAAGAAGCGGAACTGGGGTATCTACAACATCTTCGCCATGTGGATGCAGGACATCCACTCCATCACCGTCTACACCTTCGCCGCCGCACTGTTCTTCATGGGACTCAATGGCTGGCAGGTGTTCATCGCGCTCGTGGTGAGCGTGCTGATCATCTGGGGGTTGATGAACCTCACCGGCATTGCCGGACAGCGCACGGGGGTTCCGTTTCCGGTGCTGGCCAGAGCAAGTTTCGGCGTATTCGGCGCGAATATTCCGGCCATGATCCGGGCCGGTATCGCGGTCATCTACTACGGCATCCTCACCTATCTCGGTTCGGTCGGGTTGCAGATCGCTGTGCTGCGGATGGCGCCGGGACTGAAATCGCTGACAGCGCACTCCTTTCTGGGCCTGCACGCGCTGGGCTGGCTGTGTTTCGCGGTCATGTGGGTGATCCAGCTCCTGGTGGTGCGCCACGGTATGGACACCGTGCGCCGCTTCCAGGACTGGGCCGGACCGGCGGTGTGGATCATGATGTTCGCGCTTGCCCTGTGGATGGTCGCGAAATCGCACGGCCACATCTCCTTCAACCTGTCCCCCGATCAGGCCACCGGGTGGCATCTGAGCTATGAAATGCTCGCCGCCGTCGCGCTCAATGTGTCGTTCTTCTCGACGCTGCTGCTGAACTTCGCCGATTTCGGGCGACTGGCGCCGAACAGGCGAACGGTGGTGTGGGGCAACTTCTTCGGGCTGCCGGTGAACTTCACGCTGTTCGCCATCGTCGCGGTCACGGTGACCTCGGCCAGTATCGTGGTCTACGGCGATGCCATCACCGATCCGGTGAAGCTGATCGAGAGGACCGACAGCACGCCGGTGATCCTGGTCGGTGCGATGGTATTCGTCATCGCCACCATCGGCATCAATATCGTGGCCGACTTCATTTCCTGCGCCTACGATTTCGCCAATCTCGCGCCCCGGCGCATCACCTTCCTGCGCGGTGGGCTCATCGCGGCCGTGCTGTCGATTCTGCCGTTGCCGTGGCACCTGTACAGCAATCCGGATTCCATCAAGTATTTCGTCGGCGGACTCGGCGCGTTCCTCGGCCCGCTGTTCGGCGTGCTCGTCGCGGACTACTGGCTGATCCGGCGGGGTCGAGTGGACGTGCACGCCCTGTATTCGGCAGATCCCGAGGGCCCCTACTACTTCGAGAAGGGCGTGAATCCGCGGGCCGTGGCGGCCATCGTCCCGGCCACCGTGATCGCGGCGGTGACGGCGCTGGTTCCGGCGTTCACCGATGCCGCGCCGTTCTCGTGGTGCATCGGCGTCGTGCTCGCCGTGCTGGTGTATCTGCCGCTGTCCTGGGCGGGCCGGCACGCGGCGCCGGTCCAGATCACGGTGGACCCGAGCCCGGAATTGGCGCCGGTGTCATGAGAATCGTTGTGATGAACTGCAATACGTCCGCGGCGATGACCGAATCGATCGGTGCGGCCGCTGCGGCGGCCGCCGGACCCGGCACCGAAATCATTGCCCTGCAACCCGAATGGGGCGTGTCCTCCGCCGAGGGCTACTACGACAGTTTCCTGAGCGCGGCGGCGGTGCTGGACCGGATCACGACTCTCGACCTCGAATTCGACGCACTCGTCATGGCGGGTTTCGGAGAGCACGGTCGTGAGGGCGCCCGTGAACTGCTCGATGTCCCCGTCGTCGACATCACCGAAGCGGCGGCCATGACAGCAATGCTGATCAGTCCCCGATTCGGAGTCGTCACCACGCTGCGGCGATCGGTGCCGCAGATTCACGACAGTCTGCTCACGGCTGGGCTGCTGTCCCGCTGCGCCGCCATCGATGCCACCGAACTCGGTGTGCTGGAACTGGATTCGGACGGTGATCGCACCCTCGCGGCCGTCCGGATAGCCGCGGAGCGAGTCATCGCCGAAGGCGCGGAGGCCGTCGTACTCGGATGCGCGGGCATGGCCGACGTCGCCGAACAGCTGCGCGGAATTCTCGGCATTCCGGTGATCGACGGCGTTGCGGCAGCGGTGAAGATCGCCGAGGGACTGGTCGATCTGCGTCTGCGCACCGCCAAGTCCGCGAGCTACGCCCCGCCGATGCCGAAAGCGCGTCCCGGCTGGCCGGTCAGCACACACATCCACACTCGTCCCGCGAAAGGGGCCACCCTGTGACCGTCGTTCCGCTCATCGATCTGTCGCTACCCCGCGAGCGTGTGGCGGCACAGATCGACCAGGCCAACCATCAGGTCGGATTCTTCGGCATCGTCGGCCACCGCGTTGATCCACATCTGCTAGACGAAATGTACACGGTGACAACCGAATTCTTCGATCTCCCGATCGAGGAGAAGCTCCGCTACCGTTCGATCGAACCCGGTATCAGCCGCGGCTATATGCCGCCGAAATCCCGGGCGCTCGCCCAGACGCGCGGCAGGATGACTCCCGCCGATCTGGTCGAGTTCTATTCCATCGGCGCACTGACGATTCCGCCCGACGACCCGTACTATTCCCCCGCACAGGCCGGAGTCAATTTCCGCCCCAATATCTGGCCGCGGCACTCCGCACGATTCCGCGAGGTGTGGAGCGAGTACTACCGCGCCATGGAAGCCCTCGCCGCCGACCTCATGCGCCTGTTCGCCCTGGCGCTGCGGTTACCGGAAGCGTTCTTCGACAACCACATCGATCGCCATATCTCCAATCTCTTCGCCAACCACTACCCGCCGCTGGACGACGACCCGGAACCGGGCCAGCTCCGCGTCGGCGAGCATTCCGACTACGGCAGTCTCACCCTGCTGTACCAGCGTGACGAGGTCGGTGGACTGCAAGTGCACACCGGCGGCCGCTGGCATCCGGTCGCACCCGTCCCCGATTCCTTCGTCATCAATATCGGCGATCTCATGCAGCGCTGGAGCAATAATCGCTGGGTCTCCACTCTCCACCGAGTCCAGAATCCACCCCCGGGCACCCCCGCCGCCCGCCGGCTGAGCTTCCCCTTCTTCTGTCAGCCCAACTACGACACCCTCATCGAAACCCTGCCCACCTGTAAGGACACCGATACGCCAGACCTGTTCGAGCCCATCACCTCCGGCGCGAACATGATCGCCAAGACCGAGTCGAGCTTCGCGCTCTAGGCACCCGGATTCCTCCGGCTCCGCGCCCTGCCGCGACCTCAGCCGACGCTGCGGTCGCGGTCAGCGCGTGGCGAACGCGTCCTGGACCTTGTGCGGGTCGGTGATGTCGTTGACGAGCAAGAGCTGCACCAGGATTCGGGATTTGGACGGGTTCAGGTCGAGGGAGGCGACGGTGCCCAGATCGTCGTCGTTCACTTCGGCATTGCGGACCGTCGAGCCCGAACCGACCCGGGTGGAGCGCACCGCGATGATGCCCTTCTTCGCCGCGTCGCCGAGGGCGGACAGGACCGGTTTGGCGGTATTGCCGTCGCCCACACCGGCGAGCACGATGCCCTTGGCGTCATGGCCGAGCGCATCGTTCACCGGGTCCGCGTCCACACCGGCATAGGAGTAGACGATGTCGACGCGCGGCATCGAATTCTCCGGGACCGGGAAGCGGGGACGGTGCTGTTCGGTTGCGGGACGGTAGAAGTGGACCTCCGCGGCATCGACGTGACCCACCGGGCCGTCGTTGGGCGAGACGAAGGTTTGCAGGCTGGTGGTATTGGTCTTCGTCACATCGTGCGCGCCGTGGATGGTGTCATTGAGCACCACCAGCGTGCCGTGCCCCCGCGCGTCGGGCGATGCGGCCACCTGGACCGCCGAGCGCAGATTGGCCGGGCCGTCGGCGCTGAGCGCCGTGGAGGGCCGCATCGATCCGGCCAGCACGACCGGTTTGTCGGCGGCAACCACATTGTCGAGGAAGAACGCGGTCTCCTCGATGGTGTCGGTGCCGTGCGTGATCACCACGCCGTCGGCCTTGTTGCCGGCGAAGATCTCATTGATCCGGCGGGCGAGCGGGAGCCAGACCGCATCGCTCATATCCTGGCTGCCGATATTGGAGATCTGCTCGGTGGAGAGGGTGGCGATCTTGTCGATGCCGGGGACCGCGTCGATGAGGTCCTTCGCGCTGGCCTCGCCCGCGGTGTAGCCGACCGCGGAGTTCGCATTGGCCTTGCCGGCGATGGTGCCGCCGGTGGCCAGGATCGTGATCCGCGGCAGGTTGCCGGGCGCGGGGGCGGCTTGACCGGACGCGGGCGCGGGGGCGGCCCGGCCGGAGGTGGCCGTGGTGGAGGCCGGAGCACTGTCACTGGCCGGATCGCTGCACCCCACGACCAGAACAGCAACGCCGGCGACAACACTCGCGAATACAGTGGCGGACTTTCGCGCCATTCGACACTCCTTCCGACTCCGGTCGGTCAGCCGAGAGTTGTCGCCATTGCCACGGCGACCGGTCCCAGCAGCGGCAGGACAACATTGGAGAGGGCGTAGACGATCGTGTAGGACATGAGCGGGGTGGTATTGCCCGCGACCTGCTGCACGGCGGTGATGCCGGGCGTCGAGCACTGCTGACCGGTGATGGCGCCCAGTACGAGTGGCGCCGGGAGCTTCATGAGCTTCCATCCGACCGCGAGTGAGATGCACGCCGGGATGCCGGTCATGAGCACACCGGTGATCGGCAGGCCCCAGCCGAATTTCTGCACCAGACTCACGGCCTGCGGGCCGGAGGTCAAACCCACCACCGCGATGAACACCGATAGGCCGAGAGTCTTGATGACGTCCGCGGCGGCCGGAGCGTACTGGCCGATCACCGGATTCTTCGATCGGAACCAGCCGAACAGCAATCCGGACAGCAGACAGCCGCCACCGGTGCCGAGCGTCAGCGGAATGGTGCCCAGCTGCACCACCCCCTTGCCGATCAGGAACCCCAGCGCCACCCCAAGCGCAATGTAGATGATGTCGGCCTTGACACTCGGGTCGAGCCGATAGCCCAGCGCCGGAACGGTTTTGGCGAGATCCGCCTTCGCCCCCGTCAGTTTGAGAGTGTCGCCGCGCTGGACGGGAGTGTTCGGCCGCAGCGGAAGTTCCTTGTCCTCGCGCACCAGGCCGGTGACGTAGAGCCCGGTCCCGAGGTGCTGCCCCAATTCACCCAGCGTCGTGGCTTTGACGTGGCGGTGATCGAGCACCACCTGGGCGATGTCGAGGCTGGTCCCCAGCGCCGCACCGGGCACGATCTCGGTGCCGATGGCGCCTTCGGCCGGCACCATATCCTCGCGCCGCCCCACCACGAGCACCTCGTCCCCCGGCTGCAGGACGGTGTCGGCGGCGGCGCTGACCGAATCGCCCTTCCGGAGAACCCGTTCCACGGTCAGATTGCCACCGAGGTCGGACATGACCCCGCCGATGGTGCGCCCGGCGACCTGCTCGACCTTGAACGCGCGGCCGACCAGCTCGGGCGCGGCGGCCACATGCTGGCCGTCATCGTCGTCATCGCCGCCGCCGAGCTGCTTCCACAGCTTCTCCGCCTCGGTGCGCAGGTTGACGCGCATGACGAGCGGGAAGATCTGGCTCGACAGCAGTACGACCACGATCAGTCCGCAGATATACGAAATCGAGTACGCGGTACCGACATTCGCCTGCAGCGTGGCGATCTCGACGGCCGGCCGATCGAGGCGGGCGATGGCGTCGGTGGCGGTACCGACCGCCGCGGACTCCGTCGCGCCACCGGCCATCAGACCCGCCGCGGTACCGGGGTCGAGATTCAGAATGAGCACCGCGGCCGCGGTGATACTCAGGACGCTGGCGACCTCGATCACGGTGAATGTGCCGTACCGCAGGCTCTTTCGGTTGAGGCTGGCGAAGAATGTGGGACCGGAGATATAGCCCAGGGTGAAGATGAACATGGCGAAGGCGATATTCTTGACCTGGTCGTTCAGGACTATGTGCCCTGCCATGCCGACGAAGATGGCCACGATCAGGGTGCCGGCGACTCCACCCAGCGACAGCTTCCACACCCGGATCTTGCCGACCGCGTAACCCCCTGCCAGACAAAGGAACAGCGCCAGCTCGGGGGTGTCCTGCAGCAGCCTTTTGACAGCGTCCATGAATCCCTCCTAGGTCGGGCGCGGTCAGTGGCTCGCGGTGCTGCTCCGGAATTCTTCGTGATAGTCGTTCATGACCGCCCGCAGAGCCGCACCGATCGTGTCGTAGCTGCGCTGATAGAGATTGGCCAGTGATACCCGCACCGACCACTGCGGGCCGTCGAACCCGCCGCCGTTGAGCAGTACCACCGATCCGACCTCGGCCAGCCGGAACACCGGATCGACCGGCTCGTGCTCGGCCTGCAGCCAGGTCGCGAACTCGGGGCTGTAGTTCTGATGCACCCAGACCAGGAGGTCGATCTCCACGTAGTAGTTCGCCGCGTTCGGATCCTGCGGCACCGGAATCTCGAGGCCGTCGCACAGGGCCTTCAGGCGGCGGGCGATGATCGCCTCGCAGTCCCTGCGATGCTGCGAATCCTTGTCCAGCAGATCCGAGAGCGCGAACAATGCCATCTGAACCTGTTGGGGCGTAGACAATCCCGCGGTGTGATTGAGCGCCACGTCCCGTGAATCCGCGACCATGCGATCGATGAACTTGAGCTTTTCCGGTTCCAGTGCGATCGAGAAGTAGCGCCGAGTCAGCCGATCCTTCTCCGCCTGCGGCAGCGCCGCGATCCGCTTGTCGAAGGAATTGTCCTTCGCCACCGCGATCACGCCCAAACGCCAACCGGTGCAACCGAAATACTTGCTGAAGGAGTAGACGCCGATGGTGTTCGCCGCGGCGATCGACATCAGCGATCGGAAGTTCTCGACAAAGGTCCCGTACACATCGTCGGTAATGATGGTGAGGTTCGGGTTCACCTTCTCCGCGATCTCCGCGATTCGCTCGATGGTGGAGTGATCCAGCATCACCGACGGCGGATTCGACGGGTTGACCAGGAACAGCGCCTTGATCGTGGGATCGGTGAGCTTCTCGATCTCCGCGGCGGGGTACTGCCAGGTGTGCATGCCCGTCGCGGTCTCCCTGGAGGCCTGCAATTCGACGACATCGAAGTGAAAGCGTTCCAGCTCAGGGATTTCCAGGTACGGCGTGAAGATCGGGGTCATGATCGCGATGCGGTCCCCCGGCGCCAGCAGTCCGTTCACCACGGCGCTGTCGAACAGGTAGCACATCGCCGCGGTGCCGCCCTCGGTGGCGAACAGGTCCCATCCGCCCGCCGGGGCTCCGCCCATGGTCAGGTCCAGATAGTCGTGGACGACCTTCTCGATTTGGGTCAGCATGCGATCGGGGACGGGATAGTGGTCACCGTGGATCGCATCGGCCAGCTCACCCACCCAGGCGTCCGCGTCGAAACCCGCCCGCGCGGTGCCGTAGTCGACCGCGCCGCGCAGCAGCGCCACGGCCGGGGTCTCCGCCTGCGCGGTGAGGAATTGATCGAGCCGTCCCGCGATACCGTCGGCCTGCGGCATCCCCGCCAGTTCGGGAAACTCACCCCAGTCCCGCCTGGCCTCACCGGCCGCGAACTGCCCCAGCAGATAAAACGCCTCACGGGGAACGATGGACGTCCAGTTCGGATTGCCGCGCCCCGCGTTGATCATCGTATGAGCGGTCTTCTTCAGATTCTCGTCGGCCAGATCGATGAGTTCGTTCTTCAATTCGAACGGGCTGAGCTGCTCGTACTTCTTCTCGGTAGCCCGGTCGACCTCGGTATTGTCAACGCTCATTCTCCAAAACCTCCGCATGTCGACGTCCGGCAGGTTCCCAAATTCAGCGCTCATCGTGACCTTCGAAGTGAATCCTGCATCATTATGCAGCAACCCCGCAGCAAATCGGAGGTATTCCAACCCCTCCTGCCCGACGATCAGCGCCGCGATCTCGACCGAATCGGCAGACGGGGACGAGCGGGCCGGGCAGAATGACTACAGCAGCTCTTCATCCGCCGAAAGAAGCTCGTTGTCGAGCGGGGTGCCGAACATGTCGAAGCGGCTTGTGCGCCTGGTGGGTGGGTCTTCGTCGTCGCCTTCATCGCCATCCCGAGCAATCTCGCGGCGAATCGGTGACCGCATATCCTCAGTGCGGATGGTGATTACGCCATATATCTCGGGCCTTTTCAGGAAGGCGAGGATCGGGTCGAGATCGTGACGCAACCGCATGACCTGATACTTGTCGAGAGGCACGCCGATAATGGCTTGCAGCACCATATTGTCAACCTGTCCACGGATCAGATCAACATCTTGCGGTGGTGGCGGATTCCATGCTGGCACTTGCCTTTTAGGCATCCGTACAAGCAGTTCAGTGACCGTGACGTTCAAGAGGCGGGCTTCTTCACGAGCGAGCTTGGAGAGCACCCCCGCGCAGCCCGAGGACCGGGAGTTGCGTTGCATCTTGCTGTAGAAATCTACGGCTCGTTCGAGCACATAGATCCGCAATTGATTCGGATCGGCACCACCGTCCGGTGCGAAACGGCGTTGCAGTTCCGAATCGCCGGCTTGCGCCCAGTGAGCAAGCTGGCGCGCGATGAGGAAGTCCCCGATGCTGAGAAACCGTGACACACGTAGCAGATCCACAGCCCGCACACCATGATTGGCCATCAACTTCAGTAGTGCCTGGGCATCTCGACGCGCGTCGCGTTCCGCGTGACTCTTGCCGAACCAGCGCAGCAACTCCTCTCGCACCGGTGCGAGGCGACGGTTGACGTCAGGGTGCGAATAGGCAATGGCCATCGCACACAAACGGGTGAACAGCATCAGCGTCGTCTCGGAGTTCGGTTTGCCTATCTCATCGGTTCGCTCGCTGACACGTTGAACGACTGAGACCAGTGCATTGATCTCCCCATCAGCGCTGTGCACGACCAGAGCCTCTGCTCTCTCGAGGTGGAATTTGGCGATCTCGTCACGCAGAAATCGTCCGATGCGGCGGCTGTAAGTCCTGTCCAGCCTCTTGATGCGCATGATCTCACCCAGATGCGCACTCTCGGCATCACCGACTGCGAGAGCACGGTGAGCGTCCACGGCGGCGTCCATGACTCGCAGACAGATTTCCATGTCTTCGGGCCCTGACGTGACATCGATGAGATCGAGGCGAGTGAGGACCTGCTCGGCGATATCGATGATGTCTGCGGCGTGTTCGTCTCGCCGTTGGCGGTGCTGATGCAATGTCCGAATCAGCCTGTCCGCTGAGTGTGCGATCGCACCTGCGTCACCGGCATCGACGGCCGCCTCGTACTCGGATCGGTACTGTTCGTCGGTACGAGGCCGACCCTGCCGGATATTTCGCAACCGGGCCCGGGTGTATTCGCGCTGCGCGTAGGCGAGGACGTCCGGCGGTACGCCAATGCCCTGCTGACGCAGCCACGCAACCAGCGCGGCACACACCTGATGCCAGTCCTTGAAATGCTTACGGGTAACCGTTGTTACCGAACGCTCGGCTTTCTTGGCCAGGGCGGTCATCGTGACCAGGGGTAGATCGCGCCCAGCGCGCTCGTGTTCGACAACGATGGCCCAGGCGGCTTGTAGCAGATCCTGTCTGGTCGCCTGATTCTTCGCCTGGTCCGCGGCAATCCGCCCGGGACTTAGCACGATGGCTGGTCAGCCTCCCACCGATCTCAGTTGGAGTTGACGCAACGCCCTCTCACAACTCGACGCAACAGAGCGTGCGATCGAGGCGCACAGCCCGGTTTAAGTAGATTTGCAGGTTACCCGCTCAGTAACGTGTCCCCCGCCGAACCGACGAAAGTCTCACCCCCAGAGACGAAACCGCGAGAGCTCGGTCCGTGACACACGGCCTGTAGGACGACCGTGCGCCACGTGGAGCTTGTGCCCACGCACCCACGTCAACGAGTGCACCGATACCTCACGGAGAGATGACCCAGTATGACCCCGAAATGGGTTGGCCCGCAGCACGAACAACCAGAACCGCACAGCTGCCCCACCACCATGGTCGATCTCGCCGCGCTGGCGTTGATCTTGACAGCGGTAGTCGCCCTGGTGGTCTTCGGCAGCGCGACCGCCGCCGTCCTGGCCGCGGCCGGCGGCGCCGTCGCGCTCTGCTACCGGACGTGGCGCGGCCACCACACCGGCAGCAAGGAATAGTTCGCCCATACCGAGACTGGCTGCAGGGCCAGCGACAGCGACGGCCATTTTCGCTCGCCACGATCCGCACCGGCGTGGATAGAGCCGAATCCGTGGCTAGAACTGGCCGGACTGGTCCAGGGCCTGCTGGGCCTGGCTGGTCGCGTGCCGCTTGGCCTCTTCTCGGTCCCAGGCGTTCAGGCCCTTGGTCTCGAAGAGCCTGTCGCATTCGGCGCTGGCGAAGCCTGCGATCAACTCCTTGGCGAGCGCGTGTGACGGGGGCTTGCCGTTGGCGGCGCAGTGCTTCTCGTAGGCCTTCATCGCCTCGAATCCGGCGGCGCCGCCGATCAATTCGTGCGACAGCTTCGCCTTGTGGTCATCATTGTTCGGGTCGATGTTGTACACCTGATCGCGCTTGGCGCTGTCGTTGCCGAAGAAGTCGAACAGACCCATGGGGTTCCTCCCGAAGGCTCAACTGCCGGTGCGCTACCACATCGGAGACTCCCTGGAAGGTAACACCATCCAGTACCCGGCTCGCCGATTTCCTTGCAGGCCAACACCATTGGAACCGACCGGTTGGAGCGCCACTTCGGCGGCGGTCACAGCACTGCGCTAGGGTTCCCGAAGGTCCTTCTCGCAGGTAATGGAATGACAATCGGCCTGCCACCGCGCGTAACGAGTCCGGAATCCGCCGCGTGGGCCTATTGGCCATCACCCGAGGACGCGATCGACGGTGTCGGCTACCGGGTCGCACGCTTGATCGGACCGGATCTCGAGCTGGTGGCGATCGGAAGCCCCATTGCCACAACAACACCCAAGCCGCCGCACACATGGCTGCGCTATCACGACGGCCAGGGCCGAGTGTTCGGTGCGGTCACTCTCCCGTGGCCGTCGTTCGTCACAACCGACCCGACGTCATGTGCGGCCATCGCATCCGCGGTGGCGGCACTGCTGCGCGAACCGAGCGCGCACGGAGCGAACGCAACGACCACCAGCGCCCCGATGGCCGTCGACGCCGTCTACCGGCCGGGCACGATAACCGCCTTCGACTCCGGCCTGTTCGTTCGCGCGACGATCATCGGGCGGGGTCGCGCAGTGGCGGCGTGGGGCACGGCGGAACCCCCGCACATCATCACACTCGATGGCTGACCTACCCCTCTCTACGGAATCGCCGCGACGTCTCGGCAACGATCGAATAACACCGGCGTGGCAGCACGTCAATTCCCCCGATATGTGCTTGACGGCTACCGACGCGGCCTTGCGGATTCGGTTCAAAACTTGACCCATCCACAACACTCGCGGCGACGAACTAGGAAGAACACTGGACCACTGCCGTTGTGCCGCACCATGAAAGGAGCAATGTGAAACGCATCGGTTCAATAGGTCCCGTCGCCCTACCGCGCCGCTGAAGAATCGCTTTTCGAGACACTCCAACAGAGCGCGGTGCGCGTGTAATCCGCAGTGGTGTACTACCTTTCGACGTCAGAGATGGTGGCGATCATATGCCGGCAGCTGTGGCGCGGTGTTCGAGTTCGCCGCAATTGGTCATTAGACCAATTTCCGGATTTTCTACTGACTGGTTCCAGAATCAATTACCTGGTGATGGAGATGCTCGACGTATCGCCGAAGTTCTGGTCGCCGAGTCCTCACATGGTGGGACTCCGAGCGCCGCTCGGTCGATCGAATCGTGCCCGAGAATGTCCTGCGCGCGGAGCGTATCCGCACCGCTGCCGCGGTGACTTTCTGCAGGCCGCGCGTAACGCGTTTCGCCTGAATATCGTTAATCCAGTGTAGCTAGAAGCTGCTGACTCGAGAGGTCGAAGGTCGATGAGTTTTGAACAAATATCGGGGCGTCCGTCGACTCTGGCGGACATACTTGTGAGTCGCGCTGCCGAACAACCCGGGCGAGTCGGCTACACATTTATCGACGGCCGCGGTGAACGCGAAGTCGAGGATTATGCACTCCTGCTGGACCGCGTGGTCTGCCTGGCGGCGCGTTTACAGGAAGTCAGCGCGCCGGGCGATCGAATCCTGCTGCTCTGTCCACCGAGCCTGGACATGATTCACGCATTTCTCGCCTGTCTGCTGACCCGGCGCATTGCCGTGCCGCTGTATGTGCCGACCTCACAACGACATTCCGAGACCGTGGCGGCCATTACGCGGGACAGCGGCGCTGTTGCCGTCATCGCGCCGCAGTCGGTCGCATCGGTCGCACGCGACCTGCTCGGCTGGCCCGACGAGAAGATCATCGACAGCGCGGCAACCGAATTCGGCCATTCGCTGCAGCTGCTCGACACCCCTGTTCCCACAGCGGACGAGGTCGCATACCTGCAGTACACCTCGGGTTCCACCGGAAGCCCGAAGGGTGTTGTGGTGCGCCACCGCAATCTCATGCACAACCTCGAGTGCCAGCGGCGCGCCCTCGGGCACAACGAGAGCACCTCGGCCGTCCACTGGCTGCCGCCGTCTCATGACATGGGCATGATTCTGGGCATTCTTTCGCCGCTGTTCGTCGGATATCCCGTGACGCTCATGTCCCCGCTGACGTTCCTGCGCCATCCTCTCATCTGGTTGCGCGAGATATCGGAAAACACGAATACCACTGCGGGCGGGCCGAATCTGGCCTATGGAATTTGCGCTGAGCGCGTCTCGCGCGCGGAAGCCGAGCAGCTGGATCTGTCGCAGTGGGACATTGCTTTCGTCGGCGCCGAACCGGTCAATCCGATCATATTGAGAACGTTCGCCGACAAATTCGCCGGAAGCGGCTTCCGCCCGGAAAGTTTCTTTCCCGGCTACGGTCTCGCCGAGGCTACTTTGTATGTGAGTGGCGGACCTTCCGGCTCGGGCCTGCGCACGTGCTCGTTCTCCAGCGAGGAACTGGAAAAGGGCTTCGTCGTGGAAAAGCCGAATGGCCGGGAGCTGGTCGACTACGGCCCGGTCCGGGCCGGTGCCGCGGCAATGATCGATCCCCGGACACTGCGGCGATCCGAACCCGGTCGAGTCGGCGAAATCTGGCTGTCCGGCGAGAGCGTCACCGCGGGCTACTGGAACAAACCCGAGGAGAGCGAGCGGACATTCTCGGCGCAGATCGAGAATGAAGGCGGCACACCCTATCTGCGTACCGGCGATCTCGGATTCATGGTCGACGGGCATCTCTTCATCTGCGGACGCCTCAAAGAAGTCATGATCATCAACGGGCGAAACCTGTTCCCGCAGGACATCGAATGGAGTATCGAGTCCACCCATCCCGCGCTCCGCCGGGGTGGCTGTGCCGCACTGTCGATCGAGATCGACGGAGAAGAACGTCTGATCGTCCTGCAGGAGCTCGAAGAGGAAATCGCGGCCGGCGATATGGCCGCCCTCGAGGAGTCCATCAAGTCCGCTGTCAGTCGCGCCCACGGTGTATCGCTGTATCGAGTCATATTCGTGGACAAAGGCAAAGTGCTGAAAACGACCAGCGGCAAGATCCGCCGATCGCACCTACGCCACTTGTACGCCAACGAATTCGAATCGAGGGCCCTGTGAGCGAGCCACAGGACGACGCAGACACCACGACCTTCTTCCTCGAATGGGCAACGCAGCGCCTGGGTCTCGACTCCGTCGACCCTCGGACACCGCTCACCGCGCTCGGCCTCGATTCGGTCAAAGCCGCCGAGCTGCTGACGATCCTCGAGGACCGATTCGGCGTCGAGATTTCCGCCGAGGACGTCTACGGCGGCATCTGCATCGACGACCTGGTCGAGGCGGTCGACAAGCACCGTGATCCCGGCGTCCGGCTCGCCGAGGCATCGCCCGGCGCGAGCGCGCCGTCTCACCACGCCGGCGCGGGCATCGATTTCAGTCTGTTCTTCTTCGCCAGCGATGCACAGCAAGCTGTTTCGCAGCGCTATCAGCTGTTGTTCGACAGCGCTCGCTTCGCCGATGCGCACGGGTTCCGCTCGATCTGGTTGCCGGAACGGCATTTCCACAAGTTCGGCGGGCTGTACCCGAATCCCGCGGTTCTCGGGGCAGCCCTGGCGGCGATCACACAGCGGGTACGCCTCAGGGCGGGCAGTGTGGTGCTGCCGCTGCACAACCCGGTGCGGGTCGCCGAGGACTGGTCGGTGGTCGACAATCTGTCGAACGGCCGGGTCGATATCGCGTTCGCCACGGGCTGGAACCCCGACGATTTCGTCCTGGCGCAGGACAATTACCGCACGCGGGTCGACGTCACGCGATCCGGTATGCAGAGCATCGAGCAGCTCTGGCGTGGTGAGTCGATCTCGCTGCCGAACGGCGTGGGCGAATCCCGGTCGGTGCGCATCTTCCCCACCCCGATCCAGCCGGACCTCGCCACCTGGGTCACCTGCAGCGGCGGTGTGGAGCGCTTCGAGATGGCGGGTGAGCTCGGCACGAATGTGCTGACCGCCCTGCTCTTTCAGACCGTGGACGAACTCGCGGAGAAGATCACCGCCTATCGCAAGGCGCGCGCCCACCACGGCCACGATGCCGACGCCGGAAAAGTCACGGTCATGCTGCACACCTTCGTCGGAGACGACGACGCCGCGGTGCGGCGGACGGTGCACGGTCCGTTCAAGAGCTACCTCGCGGACTCCGTCGATCTGTGGCGTCGCGGTGCGGAGTCCCTCGAGGAGTTGGACGACAGGTCGCGAAACAAGGTGCTGGACTTCGCCTTCGAACGGTACTACCGAACCAGCGGACTGTTCGGCACGCCCGATTCGGCGCTGTCGATGGTCGAGAGCCTGCACCACGCGGGCGCCGACGAGATCGCCTGCCTCATCGACTTCGGAGTGGCCGCGCCGACCGTGCTCGACGGTCTCGAATCGCTGGCCACCCTCGCACACAAAGCACGTTCTCTTTGAGCGTCGGATCTTCATCAGGAGGCGGGATGCACGACCACGGATCACCCCTGCATGCCCGCGACGGTCACCCGCCTACCTATTCGCTGACCGCGGCACAGCGTGCGATTCGGTTGCTTCAGCAGTTGGCGGGCGCCACACCGGTGTCGAACGCGCTGTATCTGGAGCTGGCCGGTGAACTCGATACCGCACTGCTGATCGCCTCGTTCGGGCAGGCGCTCGACGAATTCGAAGTCAGCCGCGTGCGCGTCGTCGAGGTGGACGGACAGCTGCGGCAGGTGGTGGACGAGACCGCCAATGGCGCGGTGCAGTGCCTGGACTACACGTCGGCGCCCGATCCTGTCGCCGCGGCGCTGGAGTGGATGCGCAGCGACTACCGCGCACCCATCGACCTGCCGAACGGCCCCGTCGTGATGGGTGCGCTGGTGCGCGTCGCCGAGCGGCGGTGGTTCTGGTACCTGCGTGCCCATCACATCGTGATGGACGGCATCGCCGCACTGAACATCCTCACGCGCAGCGCACAGCTGCACACCGCCGCGCTGGAGGGCAAAGAGCCTGGGCGACAGGCGATTCGCTCGCTGGGCGAGATCGTCGCCGCGGACGAGCAGTATCGCGCCTCGCACCGCTTCCACGACGATCACGTGTTCTGGTCCAAGTATGTGGCAGAGCTCCCCCAGCCGGTGACGCTGACCGATCAGGTCGCCCTCGCCGAGGAGCATCCGCTGTCGGTGAGCGCGCTGCTGTCCGCCGACACCGACAGTGCGCTCCGCGCCGCCGTCGCGACGCGATCCTCCGGACCGGCGGTCTTCGTGCTCGCCGCGTTCGGCCTGTATCTGGCGCGCATGACCGGCTCCGACGATGTGGTGCTGAGTCTGCCGGTGTCCGCGCGCGTCACGGCGGCCATGGGCCGCTCCGGCGGCATGACCGCCAATATCGTGCCGTTCCGCATTACCGTCACCCCCGGCCTCAGCGTCGGGTCACTGCTCGAGCAGACCCAGCGCACGCTGATGGATGTCCTTCGCGGACAACGCTATCGGCACGAAGATATGCTCGCGGACTCGGAATCGGTTGCCGCCCGCCATCTTCCGCAGGCCGCCGGGCCGATGGTCGATCTGATGATTCTCGATACCAAGATCGTCCTCGGCGATATCACCGCCCGGTTGCAGGTCTTGACCCCGGGATTGGTTCCCGATCTTTCGGTGAACGTCTATCCGGCCGTCGGCGGCGAGAGCACCCGGCTCGACTTCTTCGCCAACCCGAGCGTGTACACCTCCGACCAGGTCGCCTACCACCACCGGCGTTTCGCGCAGTTCCTCGACAGCTTCCTGCAGTGCGTGCTCACCGATTCCGGGACCCGGGTGCGCTCGGTGGAACTGCTCGAACCCGACGAGCGCCGGCTGTTGCAGGAATCAGGCGCCGGCGCTTCGGGCCCCGCGCAGAACACGTTGCCCGACATACTGTCCCGGGCAGCGGCAGCGCACGCCGATCGGCTCGCGGTCCACGACGCCGCGCGCACCTGGACCTACCGCGAACTCGACGAATGGTCGAATCGGTGTGCACGGGCATTGATCGACCGCGGCGCCGGCCCGGAAACCACGGTGGCGGTGGCGGTGCCGCGCTCGGCGGCCTGGGTGCATGCGGTCTGGGCGGTCGCCAAGACCGGCGCCGCGTTCGTGACGCTGGATCTCACCCAGCCGGTCGAGCGAAATCGGTTCATTCTCGCCGACTGCCCTGCCACCATCCTGCTGATCAGCAGTGAAACCAGCACGGAAGCAACCGGGTTGGATGGTCCAGGAGTTCAGGTGGTCGATATCGACCGCCTCGAACCGCGCGAGGCCAGCGCTGCCCCGATCACCGACGCGGATCGCCGCGGTGCGGTACGAATCGGCAATACCGCCTACATCGTGTACACCTCGGGCTCGACGGGCACCCCGAAGGGCGTTGCCGTCACCCACGCCGGGCTGTCCGGAGTCTCCGGTACCCTCGCGCAGCAGTATCGGCTCGACAGCAACTCTCGCGTATTGGCCGTCGCCGCACGCACTTTCGATGCAGCAGTATTCGAACTCCTCTCGGCCGTACCGGTCGGTGCGGCGCTGATCGTCGCTCCCGCCGATGTTTTCGCCGGTGCGGCACTCACGGAGTTGATGTGTGCCGAGAGAGTGACGCATGCGTGTTTGACTCCGGCCGTCGCCGCCACGCTCGATGAGCGGCGACTCGACGATCTGCACGTGCTCATGGTCGCCGGCGAAGCATGTCCGCCCGCACTGGTGCGGCAGTGGCCGGACAGCGATGCCGCCGGTATTCGCCTGCTGTACAACCTGTACGGGCCGAGTGAGGCCACGATCTGGGTCACCAGCGCGGCACTGCGTCCGGGCGACGAGGTGTCGCTCGGTGCTCCCATCCCCGGAATCCGGCTTTCGGTGCTGGATCCGTGGCTGCGCCCGTCATCCTTCGGTGTGGCGGGCGAGTTGTATGTCTCCGGTCCCGGTGTGGCGCGCGGATATCTCGGCCGTTCCGGATTGAGCGCGGCATCGTTCGTGGCCGACCCGCAGGGTCCGGACGGTGCGCGTATGTACCGCACCGGAGACGTGGTGCGCTGGGAGCGCCGCGGCGCCGACGGCGCGATGCTGGTCTTCGTCGGCCGCGCCGACTCCCAGATCAAGATTCGTGGCCAGCGCCTCGAACTCGGCGAGATCGAAGCCGCACTGACCGGCCTGGACGAGGTGCGGCACGCCATCGTCACCACCGCCGGCGAGGATTCCGAAACCGCCTGGGTGGCGGCCTATCTCACCGCGACACCGGGCTACGCCATCGACGCGGGCACGGTCCGGCAGGCGGTGGCGCGGCGACTGCCGTCGTACATGGTCCCCGAGACCGTCACGGTGCTCGACGAATTGCCGATGACCGCGACCGGGAAGGTGGATCGCCGCGCATTACCGGCACCGCAGCGACCGGTGGCGACCTACCGTGCCGCCTCGTCCCCCTTCGAAGAGATTGTCGCCGCGGCGTTCGCCGAGGTGCTCCATGTGGAGCGTGTCGGGGCCGACGACGACTTCTTCGCCCGTGGCGGGCATTCGATTTCGGCGACGCGGGTGGCCGCGCGACTGGCCGAGGCGACCGGGCGCACGGTCGGCGTCCGTGACATCTTCGACGCCCCCACTGCGGCCGCGCTGGCCCGGGTGCTCACCGGACGCGAGATCGGGCCGGGCCGAGCGCGGTCGGAGCTGGTCGTGCGAGAGCGGCCCGCGCACATACCGTTGTCGTTCGCGCAATTGCGCATGTGGTTCATCAACCGGTTCGAACCCGAATCGCCGACCTACAATATTCCGCTGGTCTTCCGGCTGGCCGGATCGCTGAACACCGAGGCATTGGCCGCGGCGCTCGCGGCGGTGGTCGCGCGCCATGAGGTGCTGCGGACCCGCTATCCCGAGCTCGACGGGGTGCCGCACCAGGAGGTTGTGCCGAGCGCGGCAGCCGTCCCGGTGCTCGAGGTGACCGGCGTCGACCCGGCCCAGCTCGACGATGCGGTGGCGCAGCAGGTCCGGCGCGGATTCGACCTGCGGGTGGATATGCCGCTGCGGGCCACGGTCGTGCGGAGCGGCCTGCTCGAGCACGTCGTGGTGCTGGTGCTGCATCACATCGCCGCGGACGGTCTGTCCATGGCGCCGCTGCTGCGGGACCTGTCGACGGCGTACGCGGCATATTCGGCGGGGCAGCAGCCGGGATGGACCCCGCTGCCGGTGCAATACCCCGATTACGCTCTGTGGCAACGTGAACTGCTGGCTTCGGAGTCCGACGCCGACAGTGCGCTCGTGGCTCAATGCCGGTACTGGGAACAGGAATTGGCCGATGCGCCGCAACCGATAGCGCTGCCGGCCGATCGGCCGCGCCCGCCGGTGCTGAGCAATCGCGGTGACGTCGTCGAATTCACCATCGACGCACCGCTGCTGGAGGCGATCCATCGGCTCGCCCGGGAGCACCGGGTCAGCGTGTCGATGGTCTTGCAGGCCGCGCTGGCGGTGCTGCTGTCGCGGCTGGGAGCCGGACCGGACGTCTCGATCGGCGGTCCGGTCGCGGGGCGCACCGATGAGGCCCTGCGGGATGTGGTCGGCTTCTTCGTCAATACCTGGGTATTGCGGGTGGACCTTTCCGGCAACCCGCGTTTCGAGCAGGTGCTCGACCAGGTCCGCGGTAAGGCCCTGACCGCCTACGAGAATCAGGACGCGCCGTTCGAGCGGCTGGTGGAACTGCTCAACCCGGCCCGGTCGACGGCCTATCACCCGCTGTTCCAGGTATCGCTGGAATTGCAGAACGGTGGCCTGCCCGCACTCGAACTGCCCGATCTGGTTGCCGAATTCCTCCCCTTCTCCACCGCAAGCGCCAAGAACGATCTGCATGTCGATCTGATCGAAATCCCCGGCACCACAGCAACTCCCGCGGTACTTGCGGGCCGAATCGAATATGCCACCGATCTGTTCGACCATTCCACGGTGACCGGCATTGCCGACCGCTTCCTCCGGGTGCTCAGCGCGGTGAGCGCCGACCCGTCCGAGGCGATCGCCGATATCGGCCTGTTGGACGAGGCGGAGCGCACACAACTTCTGACGCAGTGGAACCCGCAGCTCGAGACCGCGAACCCGGAGACCACGATCGTGGCGGCGTTCCTCGGACGCGTCGATGCGGCACCGACCGCCGTCGCACTGCGTTTCGGTGACGAGCAGCTGACCTACGCGGAATTGGCTGCGCGGGTGGATGTTCTGGCGCGGGTGCTGGCGGATCGGGGCGTCGGCCGGGGTTCGGTGGTCGCGGTGGCCATGCCTCGATCGACGGATCTGGTGACCGCCGTCCTGGCGGTGGTGACTGCCGGTGGCGCGTACCTGCCGATCGATCCCGAATATCCCAGTAGCCGTATCGAATTCATTCTCGCCGACGCCGATCCGCTGCTGGTCTTGACGACGACTGCTACGGCAGCGGCACTGCCTTTGGGTGAGCGTGCGGCCCTGTACCTGGACGTCGCCGACCTCGCGGGTGCGCCGTCCGGTACGAGTTTGCCGGTGCTGTCGCCCACCGACGCGGCGTATGTGATCTACACATCGGGTTCCACGGGCCGCCCGAAAGGCGTTGTGGTCGAACACCGCGGCGTGGTCAATATGGCGAGGTACGGATGGCCCGGCGGACCCGGCGAGCGGGTGCTGCTGCATTCGTCCATGGCGTTCGACGCATCGGCCTACGAGCTGTGGCCCGCACTGCTGGCCGGATCCACCATCGTCATCGCACCGCCCGGCCGATCGGATATCGCGGAGTTGAGCCGGGCCATATCCCGCCACGGCGTGACGGCACTGTATGTGACAACCCCGCTGTTCGAGATACTGGCGAGCTCCGGGCCGGAGCTGACGCTCGATTCGGTATCCCGGGTGGTCACCGCCGGAGATGCGCTGCGGCCGGTCGCCGTCACCCGCTTCCACGACAGGTGGCCGGGAATCGGCGTGGTCAATGCCTATGGGCCGACCGAGAATACGGTGTGCGTAGCGGCGTACGAGATCCCCGACTCGGCGGAGTGGACGGGCGGCAGCAGCGTGCCGATCGGCATCCCCGTGGGCAATATGCGCTTGTACGTGCTGGATTCGCGGCTGCGGCCGGTACCGGCGGGCGTGGCGGGCGAATTGTATGCCGCCGGAGTGCAATTGGCGCGCGGGTATCGGCACCGTCCGGGCTTGACCGCGGAGCGGTTCTCCGCCTGTCCGTTCGGAACCGGCGAGCGGATGTATCGCACCGGTGATGTGGTGCGGTGGCTGAAAGATCCGAACCAGGGCACCGGCGTGCTGGAATTCGTCACTCGCGCCGATGAACAGGTCAAGGTGCGCGGGTACCGGATCGAGCCCGGCGAGGTCGAGACCGTACTGACCGCGCACCCGCTGGTCTCGCAATCGGCGGTGATCGCGCGTGAGATCGGTTCCGCGACCGCGGATTCGGTGAGTGCGGCGGACAAGAGGCTGGTCGGCTACGTGGTGCTCGATCGCACCGGCGAGGTGCGCGACGAGGCCGTTCTCATCGGCGAGATTCGCCGCTTCGTCGCCGATCGCCTGCCGGAGTACATGACGCCCTCGGCCATCGTCGTCCTCGCCACACTGCCGTTGACGCCCAATGGAAAGCTGGACCGGCGCGCACTGCCCGCGCCGGCCTTCGCCGTCGCGGACTATCGCGCCGCATTGACACCGGCCGAGGAGATCGTTGTCACCGTCTTCGCCGAGGTGCTCGGCGTGGATCGAGTCGGGGTCGACGACGACTTCTTCGCGCTCGGCGGGCATTCGCTGTCCGCCATGCGCGTGGCCTCGCGAATGACCGCGGTGCTGGGTACCGAGGTGGGCGTGCGGGACGTGTTCGAGGCTCCCACCCCCGCTCGCCTGGCGCGCGCGCTTGCCGAGCGAGGAGCGGACCTCGATCCGGCACGACCCGGATTGACTGTTCGAGAGCGGCCGGAGCGGATGCCGCTGTCGTTCGCCCAGTCCCGGCTGTGGTTCATCAACCGATTCGAAATGGATTCCCCGGCCTACAACATTCCGATGGTGCTGCGCCTGCGCGGGCCGTTGGATCAGGACGCGCTGTCTGCCGCACTGACCGATGTGGTGGCGCGCCACGAGAGCCTGCGCACCATCTTCCCCGATGAGGACGGGGTGCCGTTCCAGCGAATCCTGCCGGTCGGCCTGGCCACGACGACCATCGAGACCGGTACGGCAGATCCCAGCGAGATCGAGCAGACCCTGGCGGTTCTGGTACGCCGGGGATTCGATGTCTCGTCGGAGCTGCCGCTGCGAGTGACGCTGTTGCGCAATGGTTTCAACGACCACACCGTGGTGCTGGTGCTGCACCATATCGCCGCGGACGGGTGGTCGATCGCACCGTTCGTGCGGGACCTCACCGCGGCGTACGCCGCGCGCCGAGAAGGCCGGTCACCGCAGTGGGCGCCCTTGCCCGTGCAGTACGCGGACTTCACGCTGTGGCAGCGCGAGACATTGGGTGCGGAGTCCGATCCGGACAGCATGCTGGCCACCCAATTCCACTATTGGGAAACCGAACTGGCCGATGCCCCGCAGCCGATCACACTGCCGCTGGACCGCCCGCGCCCGGCGATTGCCAGCAATCGCGGCGATGTCATCGAGTTCTCCTTCGAGCCCGCGCTGTGCGAGCGGCTGTATCGACTCGCCCATGATCGCCAGGTGACGGTGTCGATGCTGTTGCAGTCGGCGCTGGCCGTACTGCTGTCACAGGTGGGCGCGGGCGAGGACATCAGCATCGGTGGTCCGGTCGCCGGGCGTACCCAAGAGGCGACGCACGATTTGATCGGATTCTTCGTCAATACCTGGGTGCTGCGGGTGGATCTGTCCGGTAACCCGCGTTTCGAGCAGGTCCTCGACCAGGTCCGCCGCAAGGCCCTGACCGCCTACGAGAATCAGGACGCTCCCTTCGAGCGACTGGTGGAATTGCTGCAACCCACTCGTTCTCCGGCGTACCACTCGCTGTTCCAGGTGTCGTTCGCACTGCAGAACAACCTGCTGCCCGATCTGCGGCTGCCGGAGCTGGAGGCCGAGATCGTTCCGGCGATCACCGGAACAGCCAAATTCGACCTGCACATCGATGTGGCCGAACGACTGAATCCGGCGGACACCGCCGCCGCCCCCGTACTGGCGGGCCGGATCGAATACGCCACCGATCTGTTCGATCGCACCACCGTGACCGACCTCGCCGCGCGATTTCTGCGACTGCTGGACACCGTCACCGCGGACCCGGAAATGCCCATCGGCCGCATGGAAATTCTCGCGCCCGAGGAACGCGACCGGTTGCTGCGAACCTGGAACGACACCGCGGCGCCGGTGCCGCAGGAGACCTCGCTTGCCCGCCTGTTCGCCCGGCACGTAGCGGCCACGCCGGATGCCGTCGCCGTCGCACACGCGGACGGCGATATGACCTATCGCGAATTGGCCGCGCGGGTGGGTGTGCTGGCGCGGGTGCTGAGGGATCGGGGCGTGGGCCGGGGTTCCGTGGTGGCGGTGGCCGTGCCACGGTCCGTGGATCTGGTGACCGCGGTGCTGGCGGTCGTGGTGGCCGGTGGCGCGTATCTGCCGATCGATCCCGAATATCCCGGTAGCCGTATCGAATTCATCCTTGCCGACGCCGATCCGCTGCTCGTGCTGACGACAGTCGCCACCGCGGCGGACCTGCCCCTGGGTGAGCGCGCGGCGCTGTGCCTGGATGCCACAGACCTCGGCGGTGAGTCGTCCGGCCATGAGCTGCCGTCATTGTCGCCGAGCGATGCGGCGTACGTGATCTACACGTCCGGTTCGACAGGCCGCCCGAAAGGCGTTGTGGTCGAACACCGCGGCGTGATCAATATGGCGGTGCACGGGTGGCCCGGCGGACCGGGCGAGCGGGTGCTGCTGCATTCGTCCATGGCGTTCGACGCGTCCGCATACGAGCTGTGGCCCGCACTGCTGGCGGGATCCACCCTCGTCATCGCACCGCCCGCCCGGCTCGACCTGTCCGCGCTGATGCGCACGATCTCCCGCCATCGCGTCACCACGATATTCGTGGCAACCGCTCTGTTCGAGCTGCTCTCGACGGCCGGACCCGAGCTCGATATCGATCCGGTGCGTCAGGTCGTCACCGGTGGCGACGCCTTGGGTTCGGCGGCGGTGGCCCGGTTCCGGGATCGCTGGCCGGGTGTCGATATCGCCAATGCCTATGGGCCGACCGAGAATACGGTCTGCGTATCGACGCAGGAGATCCTCGCATCGAGGCCCTGGGCTGCCGATGCGCGGATACCGATCGGCGCTCCGGTGGCGAATGTGCGGGTGTTCATTCTGGATTCGCGATTGCGGCCGGTGCCGGTGGGCGTGGCAGGCGAATTGTATGTCGCCGGAGCACAATTGGCGCGAGGCTATGCGGGCCGGCTCGGATTGACCGCGCAGCGGTTCGTGGCGTGCCCGTTCGGCGCCGCCGAGCGGATGTACCGGACCGGAGATGTGGTGCGGTGGCTGAAACCTTCGGGCGAAGGCGCCGGGGTGCTCGAATTCGCCGGCCGGGCCGACGATCAGGTCAAGGTGCGCGGGTATCGGATCGAGCCCGGCGAGGTCGAAGCGGCATTGATGGCGCATCCGGCCGTGTCGAGCGCGGTGGTCGTCGCCCGCGCGATGTCCTCCGCCCCCGCCGACGCCGTGGCCGACAAGCAATTGGTCGCCTACATCGTTCGCGATCGCGAAACCACGGTCGGCGACGACAGCGACCGCGCGGCCGAACTGGTCGGCCATTGGCGAGACGTTTACGACAACCTGTACGCGGGCAAGGAAAGCTACCTCGGCAACGGCCGTGAATTCGCCGAGCCGATGGCCCTGGATGCCGATTTCGGCGGCTGGAACAGCAGTTACACCGGAGAACCGATTCCCGTGGGGCAGATGCGGGAGTGGCGGGACGCGGTCGTGGACCGGGTTCTCGGTCTGCGGCCGGCGCGGGTGCTGGAAATCGGTGTGGGATCGGGCTTGCTGATGTCGCGACTGGCATCGCAGTGCGACGAGTACTGGTGCACCGATTTCTCGGCGGCGACCATCGAGAATCTGCAATCGCGACTGCGCGAATCGGCGGTGGACTGGGCGGATCGGGTCCTGCTGCGCGTGCAGTCCGCCGACGACGTCACGGACCTGCCGCCGGATCGCTTCGATGTGGTGGTGCTGAACTCGGTGGCACAGTACTTCCCGAATGCCGCCTACCTGATCGACGTGATCGACAAGGTCATGACGCTGCTGGCGCCCGGTGGCGCGTTCTTCCTCGGCGATATCCGCAATCTGACACTGCTGCGAGAATTCGCCACCGGCACCCAACTGGCCGGCGGCGAGGACCAGGACACGGTGGCGGCGGTGCGGGAGCGCGCACGCCGCGCGTTGATGGCGGAGCAGGAATTGCTGGTCGCCCCCGAGTTCTTCCTCGCGGTGCGGGACAGGGTCGCCGCCGTGGCCGCGGTGGATATCGAGTTGAAGTACGCGCCGGTCGACAATGAGTTGACGCGCTACCGCTACGACATCGTCCTGCACAAGGCCCCGGCGCGAATTCGCTCACTTGCCGACGTGCCGCAACGCGATTGGTCCGAATTCGGCGACCTGCGGGGACTGCGCGACCAGCTCGCCGCCGAGCGGCCCGAGAGTCTGCGAATCACCGGAATACCGCAGGCCGGAACGATTCTGGATGTGACGGCCACTCGAATTGTGGACACCGCGGCCGAGCAGGCGCGCGTGGCCGATCTCGACCTGAACACCACCACCGCGGCGGTCCTGCCGCACGAGATCCGTTCCCTCGGCGCGGAATTGGGCTTCACGGTGGCTGTCACCTGGGCGCCGGTGCCCGGCCGGATGGACGCCGTCCTCGTCCGCGGCGCGGGCGAGACCA
Source organism: Nocardia sp. NBC_01327 (assembly GCF_035958815.1). NCBI lineage: Bacteria > Bacillati > Actinomycetota > Actinomycetes > Mycobacteriales > Nocardiaceae > Nocardia > Nocardia sp. NBC_01327. Next base: position 6,368,077 of record NZ_CP108383.1, read on the forward strand.
CGGTATTCGACGACGTCTACCTGAACGCGGGCCCCCTGGATTCGCTGGGCGCCTACGTGAACGATCCCGGTATCGGCGATCTGGTCGCCGAGATCCGGGAATTCACGGCAGAACGGTTGCCGGAGTTCATGATTCCGGCGGCCATCGTCATCCTCGACGAGCTGCCGCTGATGCCCAACGGCAAGGTGGACCGGCGCGCCTTGCCCGCCCCGCAGCTGTTCACCCTGGCATATCGGGCTCCATCGACACCGATGGAGGAGATTGTCGTCGCGGTCTTCGCCGAAGTACTCGGCGCCGACCGGGTCGGCGCCGATGACGACTTCTTCGCATTGGGCGGGCATTCGCTCTCGGCGACGCGGGTGGCCGCACGCGTGGCGGCGGCCACCGGCCTCACGGTCGAGGTGCGCGATGTGTTCGACGCACCGACCGCTACCCGATTGGCCGCGGTACTGGCCGAACGGTCCACCACGGAACAGCCGAGCTCGGTGTTGGCGCCGCAGGACCGGCCCGCACGAATACCGCTGTCGTTCGCGCAGTCCCGGATGTGGTTCATCAACCGATTCGAGCCGGACTCCCCCGCGTACAACATCGCCATGGTGCTGCGTTTGCGCGGGCAGTTGGATTCGGCCGCGCTGGCCGCCGCGATCGGTGATGTCGCGGCCCGGCACGAGAGCCTGCGCACGGTGTTCCCCGATGAGAAGGGGATTCCGTGCCAGCGGATTCTGCCTGCCGGCGGCGTGGAGATGGCGACGGAGGCCGTCGATTCGACCGAGTTCACCGACCGCGTGACGAGCATCGTGCGGCAGGGGTTCGATGTGTCCGCACAGCCGCCGTGGCGAGTCACGGTGCTGCGCAGTGGATCCGATGACCATTCGCTGGTCGTGGTGCTCCACCATATTGTCGCCGACGGGTGGTCGATCGCACCGCTGGTGCGTGATCTGGCGCTGGCCTACACCGCGCGCCGGGCGGGGCAGGACCCGCGGTGGGCGCCGCTGCCGGTGCAGTACGCCGATTACACCCTGTGGCAGCGCGAGGTGCTCGGTGCGGAGTCCGATCCGCACAGCGTCGTCGCGCGTCAGATCGCTTATTGGACAGGCCATCTGGCGGGTCTGCCGGATCGGCTGGAGTTGCCCGCCGATCGGCCGCGGCCGGTGGCGGCCTCACAGCGCGGTGGGAGCTATTCGTTCACGCTGGATGCCGCGACGGTGACCGGGCTGGGGGCGCTGGCACGCTCGCACCGGGTGACGATGTTCATGGCCGTGCACGCCGCACTGGCGCTGGTGCTGTCCCGGCTGTCGGGCAGCGCCGATGTCGCGGTGGGTACTCCGATCGCGGGTCGCGGCGCGGCGGCGCTGGACGGGCTGATCGGCATGTTCGTCAATACGCTCGTCTTGCGCACCCGGGTCGACGAGGCCGGTTCGTTCACCGATCTGCTCGATCAGTGCCGTCAGGTGGACCTGGCGGCGTTCGCACACGCCGACATTCCGTTCGAACGAGTTGTCGAGGCCCTCGATCCGCCCCGGAGCCAGGCCCATCATCCGCTGTTCCAGGTGATGCTGGCCTTCCAGAACCTCGATCTGGACCCGGCGATGGCACAGCTGCCCGGGCTCGAGGTCGAGCCACTGCGGAGTCTCGATATCGGGGTCGAACGATTCGATCTCACCATTACCGTCGCCGATATCCCGGACACCACCACCGCCGATATCGACGGCGGCGTACCGATCACCATCAGCTTCGCGCTGGACCTGTTCGACAGGCCGACGATCGTCGCGCTGGCTCACCGCCTGCAGCGCACCGTGCGTGCCGTGGTGGCCGATCCGGCGATCAGCCTGCGCGATCTGGATCTGCTCGCACCGGATGAGCGAATGCTGTTGCGCCAGTGGGGCGATGGCGGGCCCGGTCCGGAGCCGGAGGCGTTCGGCGAAATGCTCGCTCGCGCCGCGGTGGAATTCCCGGCACGGCCCGCGGTCGTGGACGCGGGGCAGGAGTGGACCTACGCGGATCTCGACACGTGGTCGAATCGGTGTGCGCGGGCGCTGATCGAGCAGCGGGTCGGCCCGGACACCGTAGTGGCGATCGCCATTCCCCGTTCGGCGGCCTGGATGAAGGCGGTGTGGGCGGTCGCGAAGACCGGAGCCGCCTTCGTCTCCCTCGATCCGGCCCAGCCGCGAGAGCGCAATCGCGGCATCCTCGCCGATTGTGCGGCCTCGGTCCTGCTCACCGCTGACGAAGGCACACGAGCGATAACCGGGGAATGGCAGCTGCCCGGGACAACCGAGTTCGCGCTGGACGGGTTCGACCTGTCCGCCTGGGATGCCGCCCCGATCGGGGACGGTGAACGCCTCGGCTCGATGCGGCCGGACAATACCGCCTACATCGTCTACACCTCGGGGTCGACCGGAACGCCGAAGGGCGTGGCGGTCACCCATGCCGGGCTCTCCGCCATCGCCACGGCTCAGCGTCACCGCAATGGGACGGATGCCGAGTCGCGGGTATTGGCTGTTGCCTCACGCACTTTCGATGCGGCGATCTTCGAACTGGTGCTCGCGGTACCCGCGGGCGCCGCACTCATCATCGCTCCCGGCGAGGTGGTGGCCGGGCCGCCGCTGGCGGAATTGATGCGTGCGCAACGCATCACCCACGCCTTCCTTTCGCCGATGGTCGCGCTGTCGATCGAGTCCGACGGGCTCGATGACCTTCGAGTCCTGTCGACCGGCGCCGAGGCATGCCCTCCGGAACTGGTCGCGCGGTGGTCGGGAACCGATGCCGCCGGTATTCGCAGGGTGCACAATCTGTACGGACCCAGCGAGGCCACCATCTGGGTGACCGGCGCGGAACAGAGTGCCGGTGCACCGGTTTCGGTGGGAACGCCGATTCCCGGCATCCGCTCGGTGGTACTGGATGCCTGGCTGAACGTGGTGCCACCGGGTGTGGTCGGCGAGCTGTACGTCGCCGGTCCCGGCGTGGCGCGCGGATACCTCAACCGCGGCGGGATGACTTCGGCGGCCTTCGTTGCCGATCCGTTCGGACCTGCCGGATCCCGCATGTACCGCACCGGGGATCTGGTGCGGTGGATGCCGGAGGGCGCCGAGAGCGCGGTGCTGGCGGTGGTCGGCCGTGCCGACAACCAGATCAAGATTCGCGGCCAGCGCCTGGAACTCGGCGAAATCGAAAGCGTGCTCACGGAACTCGACGAGGTGCGGCGCGCCGTCGTCATTCACGTGACCAACGGCGGCACCGGCGAAGCCGCGCGGCTGGCCGCCTACGTCACCCCGGCACCGGACCGGGTGCCTGATCCGATCGCCGTCCGGCAGGCGGCGGCGCGGCGGCTCCCGTCGTACATGGTCCCCGACACCGTCACCGTCCTGGACGAGCTGCCCCTGACCACGAGCGGGAAGGTCGACCGGCGAGCGCTGCCGATACCGCAGTGGGCGACCACCACGTACCGGGCGCCCGCCACCGCCACCGAAGAAGCTGTGGCGGCGGTATTCGCGCAGGTCCTCGGACTCGATCAGGTGGGAGCCGATGACGACTTCTTCGCCCTGGGCGGAGACAGCATCGTATCGATCCAGCTCGTGGCCCGGGCCAAGGACCGCGGTGTGGTGTTCACGCCCCGGCAGGTGTTCGAGGCGCGCACGGTGGCCGCGCTGGCGGCCCTGGCCGAATCGGTCGAGCCGGCAACGGTTCTCGCGGAATTGCCCGGCGGCGGCATCGGTGAGCTGCCGCTGACGCCGATCGTCCGATGGATGGTGCGGCAGGGCGACTTCCGGCGCTTGAATCAGACCCTGGCGCTCACGGCCCCGGTCGGAGTGGATCGCGCCGGGTTGATCGCGATCCTGACAGCGGTGATCGACCGGCACGACATGCTGCGAGCCCGGTTGTGGCACAACGGCCGGGACTGGCAGCTCGAGACGCGGGCGCGCGGGACGGTGGACGTCGGGTCGCTGGTGCGTCCGGTCGTCATCGCCCCGGATATCGATCCGGAGCGCCGCCATCAGCTCGTGACGGCGGAGGTCGCGGCCGCGCTGCACCGCCTGGATCCGGCCGAAGGTGTTGTCCTGCAGGTGCTCTGGTTCGCTCCCGCCGACGCGGCGCAGGCCGGGCAGCTGATCATCGTCGCGCATCACCTTGTGGTGGACGGTGTTTCGTGGCGCATTGTGCTTCCCGACCTGATGTCGGCATGGCAGCGGTACCGCGCCGGTGGTGAGGTGTCGATGCCGCCGGTGGGGACGTCGATGCGGCGCTGGGCCCACGGCCTGGTGGAACAGGCGCGGTCGCCGCGTCGGGTGGCGGAACTGCCGCTGTGGCAGCGGATTGTCGATGGGCCGGACCCGCTGCTCGGGTCGCGTGCGGTGGACCCCGTGCGCGATGCGGGCGGGATACGCCTGCGGCGCGTACAGGTATCACCGGAGATCACCGAGGCATTGCTGACACGGGTGCCCGCGGCCTTCCACGGCGACGTGCAGGACGCGCTGGTAGCCGCACTTGCCCTGGCCGTGATGCGATGGCGAGCCGGTCGCGGCGTGCTCGAATCCTCGACGCTGTTGCGGCTCGAGGGACACGGGCGCGAGGAACAGGTACTCGAGGGCGCGGATCTGACCGCGACGGTCGGCTGGTTCACCACGGTGTATCCGGTGCGAATCGATATGGCGGGAATCGATCTCGAGGACGCCTACGCCGGTGGACCGGCGATCGAGACCGCGGTCAAGAATACGAAGGAACATCTGCGCGCGATTCCGGACCACGGCATCGGCTACGGACTGCTGCGCGATCTCAACCCGGACACGGCGCAGGCCCTGCCCGCCGGGCAGCCCGCACAGGTCGCCTTCAACTACCTCGGTCAACTCTCGCCGAACCGATCCTCCGGCGGGACAGGCGAATTCGGCGTCACCGAGGCACTCGGCGCTCCGATCGCCGATGAGGATCTGCACGTCCTGGCGACAGCCGTCGTCGATATCACGGCGGTGGTCACCGAGGGCCGCTTGTCGGCCACCTTCGGCTACCCCGAAGCCGTGCTCGACGAGGCGGAGGTCGATGAGCTGGCCCGATTGTGGGTCGAGGCACTGCAGGCCGTCGTCACCCGGCAGCGAGACCCGCACTCCGGTGGGCATACTCCCTCGGATTTCCCGCTGGTGCGGGCAACACAATCGGATATCACGACCTGGGAGGCGCGCTACCCGAGCCTGGTCGACGTGTGGCCGCTGTCGCCATTGCAGACCGGACTCCTCTTCCACGCCCGGCTGGCCGAGTCGCGGGTGGATGTGTACGCGGTCCAGCTCGCGATCACGCTGTCCGGTGCGGTGGACGCCGCACGGCTGCACCACGCGGCCGGGGCGCTCCTGCAGCGGTATCCGAATCTGCGGGTGGCGTTCGGCGCCACTGCCGAAGGCGAAGGCGTGCAGATCATTGCCGATGGTGTGGTGGTGCCGTGGCGCGAGATCGACCTGCGCGCGGTGCCGGACGCGGAGTCCGCGCTGGCGGAGGTGATCGCCGGGGACAAGGCCGCATCGTTCGATATCGAAACTGCGCCGCTGCTGCGCTTCACGCTGATCGCGGTGGCCGAGGATCGGTTCACCCTGCTGCTCTCGTATCACCATGTGCTGTTCGACGGTTGGTCGATGCCGTCGCTGCTGCGCGCCCTGCTGGCGGAGTATGCGACACCGAGCGGCGCCGCGATGGCGGAGTCTGCGGGTTCGTACCGGTCCTATCTCGACTGGCTCGGCCGGCAGGATTCCGACGCCTCGCTGCGGGTGTGGCAGCAAGCGCTCGACGGCGCCGAGGCGACGCTGGTGGCTCCGCACGCCGCGGCTGCCGAGACGACAGCGCGAATGAGCACTGTCGCAGTCGATTTCGACAAGGGATTCACCGACCGGTTGATCGCTTCGGCATCGTCGGCCGGGGTCACGGCGAACACCGTGTTCCAGGTGGCGTGGGCAATTGTCCTGGGGTATCTGACCGGGCGCGACGATGTCGTGTTCGGCGCGACGGTGTCCGGGCGGCCCGCGGAGTTGCCCGGTATCGAGTCCGCGGTGGGCCTGTTCATCAACACCATTCCGGTGCGGGTGCGCCACTCCTGCGGCGAGCCGATCACGGCGGCGCTGAACCGGCTGCAGGCAGAACAGTCGGGATTACTGGGACACCATCACATCGGTCTCACCGATATCCATGCCGCACTGGATGTTTCGTCCATGTTCGACACGGTGCTGGTATTCGAGTCCTATCCGGTCGACAAGGCCGCGCTCGCGAAGCAGGCCGCGGCGCTCGACGGCATGGCCGTGGAGGATCTGCGGTCGAACGATTCCGCGCACTATCCCCTCGCATTGATCGTGGTCAAGGGAGAGCCGTTCCGGGCCCAGTTGCAGTATCAGCCCGGGGTATTCGCTCCTGAGTGGGTTCAGGCCTGTGCTGACCGGCTCGCACGGGTGCTGCATGCGATGACCACGGATTCGTCGGTCACGGTCGAGGCGATCGACATTTTGTCCGCCGCCGAGCGGGCGCGGCTCGTGCCGGTGCGCGGTCTGCCGGCGCAGCCGCCGCGACCGCTGGCGGATCTGCTCGTCGCGGGCGCCGCCTTCGATCCGGCCGCGCCCGCGGTGGTGTCGGGTGCGGTGACACTGAGCTTCGGTGAGCTGGACAGTCTTTCGAACCGGCTGGCGCGGTTGCTGATCGGGCGCGGTATCGGGCCGGGCGATGCGGTCGCGCTCGCGCTGCCCCGGGGTATCGAGTTCCTCGTCGGATTGTGGGCGGTGACCAAGACCGGTGCGGCCTTCGTTCCGATCGATCCACGCCATCCGCTGGATCGGGTCGCGGTCATGGTCGCCGATTCCGCTGTGCGCCTTGCCCTGTCAGTGCAAGCCACAATGTCCACGCTGCCGGGCGCCACCGATCGGCTGCTGCTCGACGAGCCGGATCTGCCGGCGCGCCTGGCGGAGTTCTCCGCGGCCGCGGTGACCGACGCGGTCCGGGTTCGCCCGCTCCGGCCGGAACATACCGCGTACATGATCTATACCTCCGGATCCACCGGCACCCCGAAGGGTGTGGTGGTCACCCATGACGGCTTGGCGAACTTCACCGCCGAGCAGCGCGAGCGCTACGACCTGAACGAGAGCGCCCGGGTCTTGGCCGTATCGGCGCCGGGTTTCGACGCGGTGATGATGGAGCTGCTGATGGCGCACCCGAACGGGGCCGCGCTGGTGGTCTCGCCGCCGGACATCTTCGGTGGTCCGGCCCTCGCGGACATCGTTCGGCAGCAGCGGGTTTCGCACGCCTTCGTGACAACGAGCGTCCTGGCGACCATGTCCCCGGCCGGGCTGGACTCACTGCGGGTGCTCGTCACCGGTGGCGAGCGGGTGCCCGCGGAGCTGGTGGCGGCGTGGGCGCCGGATCGGCGACTGTACATCGCGTACGGACCGACCGAGACGGTGATTGTCACCCTCATCAGCGATCCGATGGAGCCCTCCGCGCCGGTGACGCTCGGCGGGCCGATCCGCGGCATCGAGGCGGTGGTCCTGGACGCACTGCTGCGCCCGGTACCGGCCGGTGTGCGTGGTGAGCTGTACCTCGGCGGCATCCAGCAGGCGCGCGGGTATTCGAACCGGCCGGCGCTGACGGCGGCGTCCTTCGTCGCGAATCCGTTCGGGCGCAGTGGTTCGCGCCTGTATCGCACCGGCGATCAGGTGTGCTGGAACGCGCAGGGCACCCTGGAGTTCCTGGGACGCAACGACTTCCAGGTCAAGGTGCGCGGACAGCGAGTCGAGCTGGGTGAGATCGAGGCGGTGCTCGCCGACCAGGCGGGGGTGAGCCGGGCCATCGTGGTGCAGCACGCGACATCGAATCGGCTCATCGGCTATCTCGTCGGCGCCGACATCGACGCGGCGCAGGTGCTGGCCGCTGCCCGGCATCGGCTGCCCGCGCATATGGTGCCCGATGCGTGCTCGGTCCTGGCCGAGCTGCCGCTCACGGTGAGCGGCAAAGTGGATCGCGCGGCCCTGCCGGAACCGGAAGCGCTGACGCGGGATTACCGCGAGCCGTCGACACCGGCCGAGCAGCTGGTGGCGGACGTGTTCGCCGAACTGCTCGGAGTCGACCGGGTCGGCGCGGACGACGATTTCTTCGCGCTGGGCGGACATTCGCTGTCGGCGATGCGCGTGACCTCGCGGGTGTCCGCGGTAACGGGTGTGCGTATAGGCGTACGCGATGTGTTCGAGTCGCCGACTCCCGCGCGGTTGGCGCGGGTGCTGGATGCCGGTGCATCGGCTGCCGGTGCCGCTGGTTCGGCGGACACCGCGCTGGTCGTCCGGGAGCGCCCCGAGCGGGTGCCGCTGTCGTTCGCGCAATTGCGAATGTGGTTCATCAACCAATTCCACGGGGCCTCAGCGGCGTACACCATTCCGCTGGTGCTGCGGTTGACCGGTGAATTGGACAGCGATGCATTGATCGCGGCGATCGGCGATGTGGTGGCGCGGCACGAAAGTCTGCGCACGGTATTCCCCGATGAGGCGGGGACGCCGTTCCAGCAGGTGCTGCCCGTCGATCAGGCTGTGGTCGGCGTCGAGGTGCGGTCGGTGGATCCGGTACAGCTCGAGGCGGCCGTCGCCGCGGCGACCCGGCACGGATTCGACCTGTCGGCCGAGCTGCCGGTGCGGGTTACCCTGCTGGACAGCGGTTCCGGTGAACACGTGTTGGTGATGGTGATTCATCACATCGCCGCCGACGGGTGGTCCATCGCACCGCTCGCGCGGGACCTGTCGACCGCGTACGCGGCGCGGCGGTCGGGACGGTCCCCGGAATGGGTGCCGCTGCCGCTGCAGTATGCGGACTACACGCTGTGGCAGCGTGCGGTATTGGGTGCGCCCGCCGATCCGGAGTCGACGTCCGCGCGCCAACTCGCCTATTGGACAGCGCATTTGGCGGGGTTGCCCGACCGGCTGGAATTGCCTGCCGATCGGCCGCGGCCGATGGCCTCCTCACACGAGGGCGGCAGCCATTCGTTCGTGCTGGACGCCGGATTGTTCGCCGAGATGGGCAAACTGGCGAATGCCCGCGGGGTGACGGTGTTCATGGTCGTTCACTCGGCGGTGGCGCTGCTGCTGTCGCGGTTGTCCGGCGCCGGGGATATCGCCGTCGGCACACCGATCGCGGGGCGCGGTGCGGCGGCCCTGGACGAATTGATCGGCATGTTCGTCAATACCCTGGTGTTGCGGACGCGCATCGACGAGGCCGGTTCGTTCACGGATCTGCTCGACCAGGTTCGACAGGTCGACCTCGATGCCTTTGCCAATGCCGACATTCCGTTCGAGCAACTGGTGGAGGCCATCGATCTGCCCCGGACCCAGGCGCACCATCCACTGTTCCAGGTCATGCTGGCATTCCAGAATCTCGACCTCGATCCTGCGTCCGCGCGCCTGCCGGGGATAACGGTCACGCCGATGAACCTCGGCGCCACGGTCGAACGGTTCGATCTGTCCATTACCGTTGCCGACCTTCCGGATTCGAATGGCGATATCCCGGTCAGCATCGGTTATGCCACGGAACTGTTCGATCGGTCGACGGTCGCCAGGATGGCTCACCGGCTGGAGCGAATCCTGCGCTCCGCGGTGGCCGATCCCACGGCCGGACTGCGTGAACTGGAGGTGCTCGAACCGAGCGAGCGGAAGTTGTTGCGGGAGTGGGGTGACGGCGGCGACGGGCCCGACCCCATCACGCTGAACGAGATGCTCACCCAGGTGGCCGCGCGGTTCCCGGATCAGCTCGCGGTCGTCGATGCGAGGCATCGACTGACCTATCGGGAACTGGATCACTGGTCGAATCGATGCGCGCGGATGCTGATCGAGCAGGGGGCCGGGCCGGAAACGGTGGTGGCGATCGCGCTCCCGCGCTCGGCGGCATGGGTGCGGGCGGTATGGGCGGTCACCAAGACCGGCGCCGCCTTCGTCTCGATCGATCCGGCACAGCTGCCGGAGCGGAACCGATTCGTCCTGACCGATGCCGCCGCATCGGTGGTGCTCGCCGAGAGTGGCGAGTGGGACGATGCCGGAATTCCGGTGATCGATCCGGAGCGGCTCGATCTGCTCGGGCACAGCGACGCACCGGTGACCGATACCGATCGGCGCGGTGGCGTGCGACCGGGCAATACCGCCTACGTCGTGTACACCTCGGGGACGACCGGTACGCCGAAGGGCGTCGCCGTCACCCATACCGGTGTGGCCGCGGTGGCGACCGCGCAGTGCCGGCAGTTCGGCCTCGACGCCGATTCGCGCGTATTGGTGGTTGCCGCACGCACTTTCGATGCGGCCGTGTTCGAATTGCTGTCGGTGGTTTCGGTCGGTGCGGCGCTGGTGGTCGCCGCCGGTGACGCGTTCGCCGGTGCGCCGCTGACGGAGTTGATCCACACCGAGGGTGTCACCCACGCCTGTATGACTCCGGCTGTGGCGGCCACGATGGATGCCGGGCGGCTGGACAGTCTGCGCGTGCTGATGGTCGCCGGTGAAGCGTGTCCGGCGGCGCTGGTGCGGCAGTGGTCGGGTACCGACGCCGCCGGTGTTCGCAGGTTGTACAACCTGTACGGGCCGAGCGAATCCACGATCTGGGTCACCGCGGCCGAATTGCTTGCGGACGAACCGGTCTCGCTGGGTGGGCCGATCGCGGGAGTCCGGTTGGCGGTGCTGGACTCGTGGCTGCGTCCGGTTCCGGCGGGCGTGGTCGGAGAGCTGTATACCGCCGGTCCCGGTGTGGCACGCGGATATCTGGATCGGGAGGCATTGACGGCCGCGTCGTTTGTCGCCGATCCCTCCGGTCCGGCCGGGTCGAGGATGTATCGCACGGGAGATCTGGTGCGATGGATGCCGATCGGCGAGCATCGTGCGCTGATGTTCGCCGGCCGCGCCGACCGTCAGGTCAAGATCCGGGCCCAGCGTCTCGAACTCGGCGAAATCGAAACCGCATTGGCTCAGCTGGACGAGGTACGGAGCGCGGTGGTCGTCACGCACGCCGCCACGGGTGACGAGCCCAGCGCCACAGTGCGATTGGCCGCCTATGTCACCGCGGCGCCCGGGCAGCTGCCCGATCCGAGCACGGTCCGGCGGGCAATCGCACAACGACTGCCCTCGTTCATGGTCCCCGACACCGTCACGGTGCTGGAGGAACTGCCGCTGACCTCGAGCGGCAAGGTGGATCTGCGCGCCCTGCCCGCCCCGGAGTGGGTGGCGGTGCCGTATCGGGCCGCCTCGACACCGTTCGAGGAGATCGTGGTCTCGGTCTTCGCCGAGGTGCTGGGAGTGGACCGGGTCGGGGTCGACGATGACTTCTTCGCGCTGGGCGGACATTCGCTGTCGGCGACGCGGGTGGCGTCCCGGGTGGCCACGACGACCGGCGCCGAGGTGGGCGTGCGGGATGTGTTCGACGCGCCGACCGCGGCCCAGCTGGCGCGAATGCTCACCGAACGATCGACCGGCGCCGATCCGGTGTGGTCGAGGCTGGTGGTCCGGGAGCGGCCGGAATACCCGCCACTGTCGTTCGCGCAGTGGCGAATGTGGTTCATCAACCGGCTCGAACCGGACTCACCGGCCTACAACATTCCACTCGTGCTGCGATTGACCGGCACCGTGGATATCGCGGCGATGACCGCGGCCATCGGTGATCTGGTAGCGCGCCACGAAACCCTGCGCACGGTGTTCCCGGACCGGGACGGCACTCCGTATCAGCGGATCGTGCCGGTGGCCGAGGCCGCCGCGACCGTCGAGGTGCGGACTGTCGATGCGGGCGAGATCGAGCAGGCGGTGCTGCCGCTGGTGCGGCGCGGGTTCGATCTGCCGAGTGCGCCGCCGCTGCGGGTCACCCTGCTGGACAGCGGTTCCGATGAGTACGTACTCGTGCTGGTCATGCATCACATCGCGGCGGACGGCTGGTCCTTGGCGCCGCTGGCGCAGGATCTGTCACTGGCGTATTCGGCCCGCCTGGCCGGGCGGGAGCCGGAGTGGGCGGCGCCGTTGCCAGTGCAGTACGCGGACTACACGCTGTGGCAGCGTGAGCTGTTGGGGTCGGAGTCCGAGGCGGACAGTGTGTCGGCACGGCAGGTCCGATACTGGACCGGGCAGTTGGCGGGATTGCCGGATCGGCTGGAGTTGCCTGCCGATCGGGCGCGGCCCGCGGCGGCCTCACACCGCGGTGACACGTATTCCTTTGCGGTGGACGCGGAAACGGCGGCCGGATTGCACCGGGTCGCGCGCACACACCATGCGACCGTGTTCATGGTGATGCACGCGGCCTTGGCGGTTGTCCTGTCGCGGGTGTCGGGCAGTAGCGATTTCGCGGTGGGTACTCCGATCGCGGGCCGCGGCGCCGCGGCCTTGGACGGTCTGGTCGGCATGTTCGTCAATACGCTGGTACTGCGTACCCGGGTCGATGAGACCGCCTCGTTCGGCGAGCTGCTGGAGGAGTGCCGGCGTATCGATCTGGAGGCGTTCGCCCACGCCGATATTCCGTTCGAGCGGGTGGTGGAGGTGGTCGATCCGCCACGGACTCAGGCGTATCACCCGCTGTTCCAGGTGATGCTGGCGTTCCAGAACCTCGACCTCGATCCGACGGATGCACTGCTGCCGGGGATTCGGTGCACACCGATGGATCTCGGCGCCGGGGTCGAGCGGTTCGACCTCACCGTCACCGTTTCCGATGCCCCGGACACCGACGGTGGCCTGATGGTCGGGGTCAGCTTCGCTCTCGATCTTTTCGATCGGTCGACGATTGCCGCGATGACACGGCGGTTGCAGCGCGTCATCGGTGCCGTGGCCGCTGATCCCGCAGTGGGACTGGGTGATATCGATGTGCTCGATGCGGACGAGCGACTGCTGTTGTCGCAGTGGGGAGATGGCGGCGCGGGCCCGGAGCGGGTCACCCTGACCGAGATGCTGGACCGAGCGGCCGCCGAGCATGGCGATCGGCTCGCGGTCGCCGATTCCCGGGGCCGATGGACGTACCGGGAGCTGGATGAGTGGTCGAATCAGTGCGCGCGCATGCTGATCGAGTCGGGCGCCGGGCCGGAATCCGTTGTTGCGGTGGCAATTCCACGATCAGCGGAGTGGGTGCGCGCATTGTGGGCGGTCGCCAAGATCGGCGGCGCGTTCCTGTCCGTCGATCCCGGCCAGCCTGCCGAGCGCAATCGGTTCATCCTCTCCGATTGCGCGGCCGCCATCGTGCTGACCAACAGTGCGATCCCCTCGCGGACAACCGGATCGACTTCCGCCGGTGCAGATCCCGCTGAATGGGTCGGGGCCGGAATTCGGGTGATCGACCTGCACCGGCTCGACCTGTCCCGGTACAGCGCCGCACCGGTCGGCGATACCGACAGGGGTGGGGCGATACGGCCGGTCAATACCGCCTATGTCGTCTACACCTCGGGATCGACCGGTATGCCCAAGGGCGTGGCGGTCACGCACACGGGGTTGGCCGCCGTTGCCGCTGTCCAGTATTCGCGCTGCCTGCTGAGCCCCGACTCCCGCGTATTGGCCGGTGCCGCACGCACTTTCGATGCGGCGATGCTGGAGGTGCTGTTGGCGGTACCGGCCGGCGCGGCACTGGTTGTCGCTCCGGACGATGTCTTCGCCGGGGAACCGCTCGCGGAATTGCTGCGCGCCGAGCGTATTACGCACGCCTTCATGGCACCGGCGGTCGCCCTCTCGGTCGATCCCGCCGGGCTCGATGACCTGCGGGTGGTACTGAGCGGTGGCGAGCCGAGTACGCCGGAGTTGGTGCGGCGGTGGTCGGGCACGGACGCCGCCGGTGTCCGCAGGCTGCACAATGTGTACGGGCCGAGCGAGTGCTCGATGTGGATTACCGGCACGTTCCTGGACTGCGGTGATCCGGTGTCGGTGGGTGCTCCGATTCCGGAAGTTCGCCTCGTGGTGCTGGATTCGTCCTTGCGGCAGGTACCGCCTGGTGCGGCCGGAGAGCTGTACGTGGCCGGTCCGAGTGTGGCGCGCGGCTATATCGATCGGGCGGGATCGTCCGCGGTGTCGTTCGTGGCCGATCCCTTCGGGTCGCCGGGGTCGCGGATGTATCGCACCGGAGACCTGGTGCGGTGGATGGCCCGCGACGACGGCAATGCGGTGTTGATGTTCGTGGGCCGCGCCGATTTCCAGGTCAAGATTCGAGGTCAGCGGCTCGAACTCGGCGAAGTCGAAGCTGCGCTGGCGGGTGTGGACGAGGTACGGCAGGCGGTTGTCATCGTCCACACCTCCGATACAGGGGTCGGCGGTGCGCGATTGGCCGCCTATGTCACCGCGGAGCCGGGGCGCGGCCTCGAATCGGCGGCGATCCGGCAGGCGGTGGCGCGGCGGTTGCCCTCGTTCATGGTCCCCGACACCGTCACCGTGCTGGATGCGTTGCCGCTGACCGTGAACGGGAAGGTCGATCGGCGGGCGCTGCCTGCCCCGGAGTGGGTGGTCGCGACATATCGGGCGCCCTCGACGCCGCTCGAGGACATTGTGGTCACGGTGTTCTCGGAGGTGCTGGGAGTCGCACGGGTGGGGGTCGACGACGACTTCTTCAGCCTGGGCGGGACCTCGGTGGTCGCCATGCAGCTGGTGTCCCAGCTTCGTGCGCGCACGGGAACAGCCGTTCCCTATCGGCTGCTCTTCGCCGATTCGACACCGGCATCGCTCGCGCGGTACCTGGCAAAACCGCAGTCCGAGTTGGGCGTATCCCTCGGTGTGCTGTCACCGCTGCGTTCGACGGGACACAAAGCACCGTTGTTCTGCGTCCATCCGGGTGGTGGTCTCGCCTGGGTGTACGGCGCGCTTGCCGGTCACCTGGACCCGGATCGCCCGGTCTACGGCCTGCAGGATCCCTACATCGTCGAGGACGGTCCCCGGCTCGAGTCGGTGGACGCGTACGCCGAGCGCTACGTCGAGGAAATCCTGAAGTCCTTCCCCGACACCACCTATCACCTGCTCGGCTGGTCACTGGGCGGGAAGATCGCGCACGCCATGGCAGCGCGGCTGCAGCAACTGGGCCACCCGGTCGGACTTCTCGCCCTCGTCGATGCGGGCATTGCCGAGAATCTCGCGCCGACACCGGATGCCGAACCCGATGATGTGCAGAGCAACCGCGCACTGACCGAATTCCTCCGCGGCTGGCGCGAATTCCTCGGCATGACAGACGATCAGCAGATCGACAACCCGGCAGAGTTGCTTCCGCTCATCGCGGAACGACTCAGCAGCGAGGGCATCCTGACCCCGCAGCAGGTGGAGCGAGTAACCGAGTGCTTCACCACACCGGTCTCACACACACCGGGACGTTTCGACGGCGATGCCGTCCTGTTCATCGCCGCCCGCGAGTCCTACCGAGACCAGATCGCCGGAACCTGGCACGGGCACATCACCGGACCCATTCACGAGATCCCGATCGACGAATGGCACACCGGAATAATGAATCCGAAGGCCGCCGCGGAAATCGGCCCGCTGCTGAATACGCTGCTCCAAGACAAGGACGAGTAACCGCAGAGCTGACATCGGGCAAACCTCCTGTTTGCCCGGTGCCGGGTCGGGTACCGCCGTGGTGGGCATCCAGCCCGCCTCGGGTGACCTTGTCCGGGGTGCGTGGGTTGGATGCGCTCAACGCAGTCCGGCGGGCATGACCTAGGTTTCTGGGTAGCCGGACGCCATCTGCACTCCGGCCGGCAGAGAGCGGGAAGAGAACGCGATGACTTCACCGTTGTGGTCGCATTCCGGCGACGATGAGCGGGCGCCGGAGTTCGACGTCGATACGACGTCGGGCCGCCTGATCAGGGATGCTGTGCGGATGCTGCTCGCACCGGACACCGGTGTCGTCGTCGAGGATGCGGTCCTGGTCGTCGAGGAGATGGTCGCCAATGCCCGCGAACACGGCGGTTCGCCGCGGCGCTGCCGACTCCGATTGCAGAGCGGCCCGAATCGACTGCGGATCGAGGTCGATGACAGCGGAGCCGATGACCCCCGGGTGCGCACCCCGAATTCGGCGGGCGGGCGCGGCATGATCGTCATCGACCGCCTCGCCACCGCATGGGGAGTCATCCGTCACCCGGAATTCAAAACGGTATGGGCAGAACTGCCCCTCGACAAGCCGAACTACTCCCCCATGAGCAGCGCCTGATCCGCCTGGCCGCCAGCCTCTTTCGCGAAGCTCGCAGCCCCGGCGATCCGCATCATCCGGCGAGGGCCTCTTCGACGGTGTGATAGAGCGCGAGCACCTCTTCGAGCCCGGAGATCTCGAGGGGACGGATGACAGGACGATTCGCATCGACCACGATCCGCAGTGGCTCCCGGCGGATTTCGGCCGCGCGATTGGTCTCGGAGAGGGTCTTCAACCCCGCGCCGCCGAGGAATTCGACCTCGGTCAGGTCGAGGATGCAGTACGGGACCCCGGTGCGTTCGAGACCGGCCAGCACCGCCGCCGCCAATTGCGGGGCCGTAGAGGCGTCGACCTCCCCCTGTATCTCCACCACGGCGACCTCGCCGATCATCCGATGCTCGACTCGCAACTCCGACGCCCGCGGTTCCTGCCCATCCTCGTTCACGGTCGGCACTATAACCGGAAGGTTCGTTTCACGATCGACTCACGGGGCATACAGCGCACGGAGAACCCCCTACCTCAGAGGAGTGCCACCATGGCCCGTCGATACCGCACCTACCTCGCACTGGCGGCATTGAGCTCGACAGTGCTGCTGAGCGCGTGCGAGCAGGCGAAGGAGGCCGTCAACAAGGGCGGCGACACTCCCTGCAGTGAATTCACCGCACAAGATCAGGACAAGCAGCGCATCACCGTCCGCAAATACATCGAAAACGACACCAAAACCACCCCAACCCCCAGCCCCGACACCGTAGACGGCTCCATCACCGCCATCACCCTGATGTGCAAGGCCCAGGCCAACCCCGACACCCCCATCCGCAACGCCGACCTGACCGGCATCCTGGTCCCGAAGAAGTAATTCTTCACAATCGGATTCATGACACCACCGATCGGGGCGGCAGCGCCGGAAGCGCCGCTGCCCCGGAGGGCGTTCAGCGGTAGAGGGCGTCGATCTCGGTGGCGTATTTGGCGTTGATCGGTGTGCGTTTGAGTTTCATCGTGGGGGTCAGGGTGTCGCCGCCCGGCTCCCAGGTGTCGGGCAGGATTGTGTATTTCTTGATCTGCTCGACCCTTGCCAGGGTGTTGTTGGCCGCTGCGATTCCCGCGTCGATCTCGGCCTTGACGAGCGGATGGGCTGCCAGTTCGGGCACTGATGTTGTTGTCAGAGAGTGCTTTTCCGCGAATGCCGCGATGGCGTCGGGGTCGAGGGTCACCAATGCCACGATGTAGGGGCGTTGTTCGCCGATCGCGACCACCGAGCCGATCAGCGGGCAGGCGACGGCGACGGAGTTCTCGATATGCGTCGGGGACATGTTCTTGCCGGAGGAATTGATGATCAATTCCTTCTTGCGATCGATGATTCGCACGAAGCCGGCCTCGTCGATGGTCCCGACGTCACCGGTATGCAGCCAGCCGCCGGAATCGACTGCCTCGGCGGTCTTTTCGGGATCGTTGCGGTATCCCTTCATCAGCATCGGACCGCGCACCAGCAGCTCACCGTCCGCGGCGACCTCGATCTCCGCGCCGGGGACCGCGCGGCCGACCGTCCCCACCCGAATGTCATCGGGCCGATTGACCGTCGCCGCCGCGGTCAGTTCGGACATGCCCCAGGCCTCGCACACTGTAATGCCGAGCCCCAGCATGAACCGATGCACCTCGGGCGGAATAGGCGCGGCGCCCGAGACACCGATGCGCACCTGGTCCAAGCCCAGTTTCTCCCGCACCTTCGACAGCACCAGCTTGTCCGCGAGCAGATGTTGAGCCTTGAGCGCCAAGGCAATCGGCTCCCGGTCCGATTCCCGGCGTGCCCGCTCCTGCCCGGTGCGCAGCGCCCAGCCGGCCAGCGCGCGCTTGACCGGACTTGACTCGCCTGCCACCGATCCTTCCAGGGCCGCCTTGACCTTCATCCACATCTGCGGAACGCCGACGAACATGGTCGGCCGCGCATCGCTCAATGCTCCGAGCACCTCCCTGCGATCGGCCACCGTCGTAATCTGCACTCCGCGAAGCAAATTCGCGTAGTGCGCGATCCACCGGTTCGCCGCGTGCGCATCGGGCAGGTAGGACACCACGCGATCGTCCGGGCCGCAGCCGCCGAGCTCATCGATCAGCAGCGCGTTCGCCATGAAGTTCGCGTGGGTGAGTTCGACGCCCTTCGGCATTCCGGTGGTGCCGGAGGTGTAGACGATGGTCAGGATGTCGCCGGGCTCCACCGATCGCCAGGCGGCGTCGAAGTCGAAGTGCGCCAGGGGCGCGGCCTCGACGGCGGCCAGCGCGAGTGTGCCCTCGGGTTCGCCGTCCACGCAGATCACGTGCTCGACCTTGCCGCCGAGTGCGGTCGCCGCGAGCACCTGCGGCACGAACTGGCGCTCACAGATCACCACCCGGCACCCGGAATTCTCGAAGAGGTAGGCCAGCATCTCGGGAGGGTTGGTGTTGTACATCGAGAACGGGGTCGCCCCGGCGTGCAGCGCCGCGGTATCGCACACATGGAATTCGGGCCGGTTGGTCAGCATCAAGGCGACGGTGTCCCCCGGCCGTACTCCCAGACCGGCCAATCCGGCGGCGAGGGTGCGGACCCGCTCGCCGTACTCGCGCCACGTTATCCGGACATCGCCGCCCGGAGTGCGCAGCGCCACCCGCTCCGCGTATCGAATCACATTGAGCTGGAACGCCGCACACAGTGTGCCGGGCGCGGCGGCAATCGTTTCGGTCACTCTGAAATCTCCCACTTATCCCACCTGATGGTTCCGGCCGTCGAGTGTCGAATCGAGGAACCGCAGCACATGCGCGGCAAGTCCGGCCGGGTCGTCGATCTGCGGGCAATGCCCGGATTCCGGCATGACGATCAGCGTGCTGCCGGCAACGGATTGGTGCAGCCGCACACCGGCATGCACCGGAATTATTCGATCCTTGCGCCCGTGGACGACCAGCAGCGGGCAGGCGAAACGCGCGAGGTCGTAACCGGAGGCGGTTTCGAGCCCGTACCGGCGAGCGTCCGCCAGCATGACTCTCATATGGGCCGCGTCGGGAACCTGGTCGACAAATCGCGCGACCACCTCGGGATCGGCCTGTTTCGGATCGCCGTAGAGCAACCGGGCGAATGCCGCCCGCACCATGCGCTGGTGCACGACTTTCGGCACACACTGCCGATCGGTGAACAGCCGGAACGGATCTCGGCGCCCGCGCGCCATGCGCGCGAGTAGATGCGAGGCCAGCACCGGCTCGTCCACCGCGACAACACCCCGGATTTCGCTCGACCCCCGGCCTCCCGCCCGGACGGCGGTACAGGCCCCGAGAGAATTGCCGACCAGTACGCACGGTCCGATCTCGGCGATCAGCGCATCGGCGAAGGCGTCGAGCTGCGGCAGTCTCGGCCCGGGCGCCAACGCTCCGGCCGCGCCGAACCCGGGCAGATCGACCGCGATCGCCGATCGCCCCGCCGCCTCGAATTCGGCCAGCAGCCCCCGCCAGGTATCGGCGCTGTCCGCGAAGCCGTGCATCAGAACCATCGGCAGGCCATTGCCCGCGACCGAAAGCACCCGCGTGCGCACGCCGTTGTAGGACGCGCGGGTCTCAGTGATCATTTCCCGAGTAGCCCCTTCGCGATATGGGTGACCTGGACCTCATTGCTACCGGCGTAGATCATCAGCGACTTCGCGTCCCGCGCAAGCTGTTCCACGCGGTACTCGCTCATATAGCCATTGCCGCCGAACAGCTGCACCGCGTCCATTGCCACATCCGTGGCCGCCTCGGAGCTGTAGAGCTTGATGGCCGAGGCCTCGGCCAGATTCATGGGCGTACCCGCCGCGCCGAGCTCGAGGGCGCGGAACACCATGTTCTGCACATTGATTCGCGCGATCTCCATTTTCGCCAGCTTGAGCTGGATCAGCTGGAAGTCGCCGATTCGCTTACCCCACAGCTGCCGTGACTTCGCGTAGTCGATACTCAGCCGCCGGCACTCCTCGATGATGCCCAGCGACATCGCACCCACCGCGACGCGTTCGAAGACGAAGTTCGCCCGGGCGCTGGCGCGGCCGTCACCGCCCGTGTTCTCCTCGGTCTCACCGAGCAACCGGTCGCTGCTCAATCGCACATTGTCGAAGGACAGTTCGCCGGTCGGCGAGGAGTGCATGCCCATCTTGCGGAACGGCTTGGACTGGGTCAGTCCGGGCATTCCGGCATCCAGCACGAACGTCAGCACCGGCTGCGACCGCTTGTCCACGCCGGTGCCGTCGTCGAGCTTGGCGTAGACGACGATGGTGTCGGCGTAGGGACCGTTGGTGATGAAGGTCTTGTGCCCCTTGAGGATGTAGTCCGCACCGTCCCGCTTGACGGTGGTCTTCATGCCGCCGAACGCGTCCGACCCCGCCTCGGGCTCGGTGATCGCCCATGACCCGACCTTATCGAAGGTCAGCAGGTCCAGTGCCCACCGCTCCTTCTGCGCGGTAGTGCCGCGGCTCATAATGGTGGTCGCCGCCATGCCGACGCTCACGCCCGCGGCGGTGGAGACGCCCATGGCCACCTTGCAGATCTCGGAGAACGCGGCGAATGCCATCGACATCGGCATCCCGCCGCCGGACCTGTTCTTCCTCGGCGCCGGTTCCTCACCCGCGGCCAGGGCGGCGGCCTTCGCCTTCTCCCTGGCAATCGTCTTGAAGAAGTTCTCCCGCGCCATATCGGCAATGCCGAAGGCGGTGAACATCTTCCGGATGATCTCGTACGGCGGCAGATCGCCATGCTCGAGCTCATCGATATTGGGCCGGATCTCTTGATCGATGAATCCCTTGATGCTGTCGCGGATCATCAGGTCGGTCTCGGACCACTCGATCATGACGTACTCCCTTGTACGAGAAGGTTATTCAGTTGGGCAGGCGGGCGGCGATATCGTCGATCACCCACGGGCCCTCGGCCTCGATGGTCTTGACGTCGTGCCAGCCGGCGAGGGTGGAGATCGCACCGCCCTGCACCGCGAAGACCTGACCGGTCAGCGGGCACTTCTCGGTCGCGAGATAGGCCACCACGGGCGAGATATTGGCGGGGCTGAAGTAGTCGTACTCACCCTCCTCGACCTCGGCGGAGAAGATCGCGCCCATACCGGGGGTGGCCTCGGTGAGCCGGGTGCGGGCGATCGGGGCGATCGCGTTCACCCGCACGCCGTAGCGCTCGAGCTCATCGGCGGCGACCAGGGTCAGCGCGGCGATCCCCGCCTTGGCCGCGCCGTAATTGGTCTGACCCGCCTGCGGCACAGTGGTTCCCGAGGCCGATGCCGTATTGATGACAGCGGCATTGGGCTGATTTCCGGCTTTGGACTGCGCCTTCCAGTAGGCGGCCGCATGATGCAGCACCGCCGCATGACCCTTCAGATGCACCGCCAGCACCGAATCCCACTGCGACTCCGTCATGGCGGCGATAAAGCTGTCGCGCAGGATGCCCGCATTGTTCACCACCACATCCAGACCGCCGAATGCGCTGATCGCCTGTGTGACAAGCGCTTCCGCGCCCGCCCACGTCGCGACATTGTCCGTGTTCGCGACGGCCCTGCCGCCCGCCGCGATGATCTCGTCGACGACGTCCTGCGCGGGTCCGGCATCGGAACCCTCACCGGAGTTGCTGCCGCCGAGGTCATTGACCACGACCGACGCGCCCTCCTTCGCGAAAAGCAGCGCATGTTCACGGCCGATACCGCGCCCCGCGCCCGTGATGACGGCGACGCGCCCTGCCAGTGCACCCATGGTTCTCCACTCCTCAGTACGAAATTCCTTGTGCGCCAGGCGCCGAAAGGTTGGTATTCAGTCCGCGATCTCGGCCAGGCCGTCGGTGATGACAAGGTCGCCGCCGCGCGCGGTCTCGAAGGCGTAGGTGGTCACACCGTTCTCGGACCCCTTGCGCCAGATCCGGGTCTCCAGGTCGTCGCCGGGGATGACCATCTTCGAGAAGCGCACCGCAAATCGCTTGAGCCGCCGCACATCCGAGCCGCCGACCTGCGTCAGCACCGCCCAGGAGGTGAACGCCATGGTGCACAGACCGTGCGCGATGATGCCGGGCAGCCCAGCGTCTTTCGCGACTTCCGCGTCCAGGTGGATAGGCATCGGATCGCCCGACGCCGGTGAGTACCGGAACGTCTGATCCGCATCGACATGCTGCACGAGCGTGGCCAGCGGGGCCTGCTCACGCAGACTCGCGTCGAACTTGTGCCCGGGGCTGAGCTCGCCCTCGATCTTGCCCGCGTCGAAGCCCCGGAAGAACATCGTCACGTACTGCTCGTTGACGAGTTCGCCCGATTCGGTGCGGCATTCGATGAACACCGCTGCGCGAGTGCCGTTCGCCAGACCCTCGTAGCCGGTCATCTTGGCCCGGGAGATCAGTACGTCGCCCGGCTGGATCGGCCGATGGAAACGGAAATCCTGCTCGCCGTGCACACCGCGCGCGATCAGCTCGAGCGGCACCACATCCAGTGCCGGAGAGAGCATCGAATCGAACACCGGGACGATGGCGAAGACCGGCGGTGCGAGATCACCGCTCAGGTGCGCCGCGATCGGGTCATTGGTCGCCTTCGCGTAGTCGATCAGGCGTTCACGGTCGACCGTGAACTTCTCCTCATCGCTCCATACATTCAGGCCGGCATCGTCGAATGCCAGTTCTTCCTCGGACATCACTGCCGTCCTTCCGATCCCGGGATCAGGCCGCTGCGCCGACGGCGAGCTGGTCGAGCTTCGCGACGGACTTGTCCAGCTGCTTGCCGAAGTCCTTCTCGACCGCCTTGCCGAGCGCACCCTTGATCAGCGCGCCTTCGAAATCGCCGATGACGGAGAAGGTCGAGCCGGTCGCGGCGGGCGCGACGAGGAAGGAGAATTCGACCTTGACGCCCGCCATGCCGGTGCCCGCGAGCGTGATCTTCGAGCCCTCGTCGAATGCGGTGATATCCCATTCGAGTTTATTGGCCATGCCGAGCATGACGATCTTCTCGACCAGCCGGGTACCGACCGACAGACCGACCGGAGGCTGTTCGAGCCAGCCGTCGTGGATGGTGAACCATTTGTCCCACGTCTGCGGATCGGAGATGACGCTCCATACGGCAGCGGGGGTGGCGGAAAGGTCCCTGGTGGATTCGACGTGTCCCATTTGCATTCTCCTCGTACAGATTTCGATAGTGGTCAGCGCAGTGCCGGAGCTTCGCGAGCTCAGCGTTCCGCGCGCTGATAGGCGGTGACGACGGCAGCGCCGCCGAGACCGATGTTGTGCTGCAGGGCGGCGGTGACGTTGTCGACCTGACGCTTGTCGGCGGTGCCGCGCAGCTGCCAGGTGAGCTCGGCGCACTGCGCCAAACCCGTTGCGCCCAAAGGGTGTCCCTTCGAGATGAGCCCGCCGGAGGGGTTGACCACCCAGCGACCGCCGTAGGTGGTGTCGCCCGCGTCGATCAGCGCACCCGCCTCACCCTCGGCACACAGCCCCAGCGCCTCGTACAGCAGTAGTTCGTTGGCGGAGAAGCAGTCGTGCAGCTCGATGACCTGGAAGTCCTCGGCGCCGAGGCCGGACTGCCGGTATACCTGCTGTGCGGCTTGCACATTCATGTCGTAGCCGATGATGTTCTTGGCGGACCCATCGAAACTGGATTCGAAGTCGGTGGTCATGGCCTGCCCGACGATCTCCACCGCCTGGCCGGCGAGCCCGTGCTTGTCGACGAACGCCTCGCTGGCCAGAATGGCCGCGCCGGAACCGTCCGAGGTCGGCGAGCACTGCAGTTTCGTCAGCGGATCGTAGATCATCCGCGAGCCGAGGATCTCGTCGAGCGAGTACTCGTCCTGGAACTGCGCATACGGATTATTGACCGAATGCCGGTGGTTCTTGTACCCGATCTTCGCGAAATGCTCTGCGGTGGTACCGAATTCCTTCATATGCTCACGACCGGCGGCGCCGAACATCCAGGGCGCGGGCGGGAAGAGCACCTCGGAGATCTGCGCCAGCTTCTCCATATGGTTGGCCATCGGCTGCTCACGGTCCTCGTACATGGCGCCGAGCGAGCCGGGGTTCATCTTCTCGAAACCGAGCGCCAGCGTGCAGTCCGCGAGACCGCCCTTGATGGCCCGCGCCGCCAGGTAGAGCGCGGTGGAGCCGGTCGAGCAGTTGTTATTGACGTTGGCGACCGGGATACCGGTCATGCCCAGTTCGTACACCGCGCGCTGTCCGGAGGTCGATTCGCCGTAGACGTAACCGACGTAGGCCTCCTGCACCTCGCGGTAGTCGATGCCCGCGTCCGCCAGAGCCTTGGTGCCCGACTCCCGGGCCATCTGGGGATAGTCCCAGGCGCTGCCGTCCTCGTTCTTCCGACGGCCGGGCTTCTCGAACTTCGTCATGCCAACCCCGACGACATAGACCTTGTTCGCCATTGCACACCTCCTGTTGCCTACCCGAACCCGCAGCGGACGTGCGGTTCAGGATTCTCAGTTAACATACACATCTGCATGTAACATGGCAATAGGACAGCACCGTGGCACTATTTCTCTTCATATGTGAATGTCAATTAGCATGTGGCTCGACCGGCGGATCGGCTGCCCGCAGCGGCTGCAGTGCGGGCGCGTCGAGCTTGCTCACCAGCCATCGACCGTCGATCCGGTCCAGCGATGCCACCAGTGAGATCTGGCTCGGCACCGGTTTCCCCTGGGTGCCCAGGCTGCTGATCGATACGCTCATGGCGACGACCACCTCCGCGTGGGTGCCGTTCGCGGTGTCGACACCGCATCGCGCATCGCGGTTCTGCGACTGGATCTTCGCCTGGACGATCACGTCCTTCAGCTCGCCACTGGTCTTGCCGAACTCGGTCTTGAAATCCCCTGTGGCGCCGGCCAATACGGTCGCGACGTAGGTGTCGATGCTCTGCGCGTCGTAGTTGGTCAGTGCTTTCGCATAAGCGCATGCCGCATCGCGCGCGGACGACTCCGCGTCGAAGGTCTCCCGGCTGCTGTGATCGCGGGAAAATGCCAGGGCGGCAAGCGATATCGGCACCAGGACTGCGAGAGCCACGGCGGCGATTCGGACGGGCCGAGACCACCGGCGCCCGGCCGCGGCCGTCGGTTCTTCCGCAGGTTCGGTCGGTTCGGCGGATTCGGTATCGGTGGAGGTCATCTGGTCTCGCTCTGGGTCGAAGGTAGTGCCGGGCATGACATGCGCGGCCGGTCAGCGTGGCGGACTTGCGGTGTCGACCGGTACCGAGCGCTCGTCCGGGTCCACCCCGGGCGGCCGCGTCGCGCCGTTGTCCGGCAGATCGGGCCGGGGCGCATTGGCGGAGCCGCGGATCTGCAGGGCGGGATTATTGGTGACGCAGTAGTTCCAGCGGCGGACGGTCGGCCCGCTCAGCTGTGTCGGCGATACCGGCACGGTCTCGTACTCGCATGTCTGGCGCGGCCAGATATCGACGAGCGTATTGAAAACGCCGTCATGGATCGGCACCCCGAGCGCCCCGGCCCCATCCCGTAGCGCCGGGAACAACTCCCGAATCGCCGGTGTGCGCAGCCGGGCCGAGCGCGCGATGGCCAGGAAGTTCGTCGCGAGATTCGTGACCGGATCGGAGGTTTCACTCAGCACCCCGCCGAGCGTCGCCAGTTCACCGGGACCGAGGTCGAGCATGCGGCGCAATTCGCCGTCGGCGGCGGTGAGCTGCCCGAACAGGGTGCTCGAATTGCGGGTGAGGGTGCCCAGATCCGGCTGGATCTGAGCGGTCGTCGCCGCGATGGTGCGCAGATTCTGCAGCAGCGCGACGGTCTGCGGCAGCAGATTGTCCATGCCGACGGTGAGGGCGCTGATTCCGGAGATGAGATTGCGCAACTGATCCGGTCCGCCGCCGAGCGCCTTGTCGAGCTCGGCGATGATGGTCTGGAATCGATTCGGGTCGGTGGCCGGATCGAGCTGGGCGATCAGGGCCTCCGAATTCTGCAGCACATCCGCCATCGGCACCGGAGTGGTGACGTCCTCGGCGCGAATCACCGCACCGTCCGCCAGATACGGGCCGTCGTTGGAGGTCGGCCGGAAGTCCAGGTACTGCTCCCCCACCGCTGAAAGTGACTGCACGGCAACGATTCCGCCCGCGGGGACGCGCGCCGAGGAATTGATCTGCGCGAGCGCCTCCAGACCCGTGCCGGTCAGGCGGATCGAGGTGATCCGGCCGATGCGGTAGCCGCGCAGGGTGACGTCGCTCTTGTCCATCAGCCCGCCGGAGCGAGTCAGCTCGATCCGGACCGTATAGGTATCGCGCAGCGGGTTGATATCGGCGAGCCCCGCGAACAGGTAGCCGCCGCCCAGCAGCAGTGCGAAGACCAGCCCGAGGTTGGTCAGCAGCACCTTGCGCCGCAGCAGATTTCGCAGCACGCTCATCGCTGTCCCCCCGTCACGCGGGCGTAGACCCGTTGCAGCACATCGAGCAGACTGCCGGTGAAAGCAGTGGCATCGGTACCGTCGGGCACCCTGCTGCCCGGGTCGTAGAGCGCCCCGATGCCGAGGTAGGTCGCGGTGCCGTAGAAGGCCATCGTGTTGCCGCGCAGGGTGCTCAGCAGTTTCGGCGTGACCTCGTGCAGGGCATCGAGGGTGCCCGCGAAATTGTCGCCCATGCGGGCCAGGCTGGAGGTCAGCCGCTCGGTGCTGTCGAGCAATGCCGACAGGTCATTCGTCGAGGTCTTGGCGAAATCGTCGAGCGCTGCGCTGGTGACCGCGATCTTGCTCAGCAGATCACCGATCTTCTTGTTGTCGTCGGCGATCGCGCCGATCATCGCGGGGACGGTGTCCGCGACAGCGCCCAGTTCGGCGCGGCGCTGCTCGAATTGTGCGAGCACACCGTTCATCCGGCCGAGCAGGCCATCGAATTGATCGGAGCGTTGATTCAATGCCGTTGTCACAGAGGTCATTTCGGTGATCAGATGCGAAAGCACCGGTCCGCGACCGGCGACCATCGAATTCAGCTCGGTGGCCACATTCGCGATCCGATTCAGCGCACCGCCATTGACCAGCGTCGCTACCGACAGCAGCAGGTCCTCCACCGACGCACCCGCCGAGGTGTTCTGCTGCGCAATCGTGTCACCGGGCCGCAGCAGTTGCTGATCGGGCGAGCGCGGCGGCAGCGTGATCGCCACGAACACATCACCGAGCGGAGTGGCCTGCCGGAGTTCGGCGGTCGCATTCGCGGGAAGCTGTACATCCCCGCGAATGCTCATCCGGACGTCGGCGAGGAAGTTCCGGGTCGAGATGGCGGTCACCTCACCGACATCCGAGCCGCCGATCTTCACATGGGCCGATGCGGGCAGATTGAGGGCATTGCCGAAGATCGCGTGGATGGTATAGCCGTCCGAACCGACACCCGGCCGGGGCAGCGGCAGGTTCTCGACGGTCAGACCGCAGCCGGTCAGCGAGCCGAGCGCGGCGGCCACCAGCACGGGTGTCAGCAGGCGCGTACGGGTGAATGTCATTTGTCACCCGTCAATCCGAGCAGCAGGGCGGTGAGGCCGAAGTCCGGTCCGAAGTCCGACACCTTGCCGGTGCGGCAGCCGTCGGAGCGCATCTGGATCCGGGAGCAGAACACGCTCAGCGCCTCGCCGTCGAGCAGTGACTTGTCCACCAGGAAGTGCAGCCGGATCTGTCCCTGATCGCGCATCGTGGCATTGTCGAGATTGCGGAACAGCAGTGGCGTGACGTCCACGATCTCGATCAGATTGCGCGCATTGTCTTTCAACTGACCGGTGGTGGCGGTGAGCCCGGTCAGCGCGTCACCGAGTTGACCGCGATTCTGCTGCAGCACGGTGGCAGTATTGGCGAGGAAGTCGTTGAGCTGGGCGAGCACCGCCTGCATACCGGGCGCCTGGTCGGCGAGCAACTGGCTCAATTGTGTGGTCTGGCCGCTGAATTCGCGGACCGCCTGGTCATTGCCGGCGATGATCTGTGTGATGTCGTTGAGCCGGACCACGATTCGGGAGAGAGCGTCGCCATTGTCCAGGCCGAGCTGCACCGACTGTGACAGCGCGGCGATCGTCTCCTTGATCTTGTCGCCATTACCGCTGAGCACCTGCGCGAGCGCCGCACCCGACAGCGGGCCTTCGGCGCCGCCCTTACTCTTCAACGAGGTGGCGATATTGTCGACCGTGGCCAGCACCCGGTCCAGGTCGACCGGGGTCCGCGTCCGTGCCGGACCGTCCAATCCGCAGGGACTGCCGCACGGAATATGATCTCCGTCAGCGAGTTTCGGCCCCTTGCCGGAGTAGGCCGGCGCGAGTTCGATATGCCGGTTGGTCACCAGCGAAGGCGAGAGCGTGGCGGCGATGGCATCGGCCGGGACCGGGGTGTGGGCGGTAATCGTCATCGACACGGTGGCGTAGGTGCCGTGCGCCACGATCTTGTCGATCTGGCCGATCTTCAACCCGAGCAGCGAGACGTCATTGCCCTCATAGACTCCGGCGATATTCGCGAAATCGGCTGTCACATGGATCTTGTCGGCAAACGGGCCGTGTTCGGCGAGCGCCCCGCAGCCTCCGGTCGTCGCTGCCGCGCAGACCGCGGCGACGGTCATCGCGATTCGGCGAAGTCTCATCACCGGCACCCCTCGATAATCGGAGCTCCGGGAACGCCGCAGAGCATCTGGTCGGTAATGGGTCCCCAGGGCGCCCACACATCGCCGTAATTGCCATTGCCGAAGGCATTGTCGACCTGGCGCACCGCAATCGGCATGATCTGCAGCAGCTGGTCGAGTTGCTTCCGGTTCTTCTCGAGGCCCGCGCTCATGGTGGCCAGCTGGCTGATCATCGGGCCGAACTGCGCGTCGTTCTCCGCACCGATCTGCTGGAACTGCCGCGAGAGCGCGGCCATATTGTCGAGCAGGCTCTGCACCATCTGCCTGCGCTCATTGACCCGGTCGCCGATCGCACCGGCTTTCACCATGATCAGCAGAATGTTGTTCCGGTTGTCGTCGAGAATGCCCGACACCTGGTCCAGGCCCCTCACCAGCGCTTCCACCTGACCGCGCCGGGCATCGATGGTTTTCGCCAGCGCGCCGACGCTGTCGAGCGCTGTCGCGGTGAGCTGCGGCGAATCGCCCAGTTGGGCGCCGAGCACGCCGATCATGTCGGCGACCTTGCCGGTGTCGATCCGATCGAGGCGATCGAACTGCGACGGATAGTCCGGATCCTGCACGATCTTGGCGAGGTTGAACGGGACCACGGTGTGCGACAGCGTGATTCGCCCACCCGGCAACCCGTGCCCGTGCCCTGTCACCAGCCCGACGTAGGTGCCGCCGAGAATCGTCGAGGTCTTGATCTCCGCACTGGCATCGGGTCCGAACTCCAGCCCGCTGTCGACGTGCAGGGTCGCCAGCACGTGATCGCCCTCGATCTCGGCGCCCACGACCCGGCCCACCTCGATGCCCGCGACCCGCACCTTGTCACCGGACTTCAACCCCGCCGCCTGGGCGAATTCGGCGAGCACGGTCTTCTCCCCGATGCCGAGCGAGTTGTACATGCTCGATCCGATGAGCAGTGCGGCGATGACGAGTGCCCCGAGCAGACCGGTTCGCCGATGGCGTGCGGTCGGTGAGTCGGTGCGGAATCGGGAGAGCAGTCGCGCCGGGCGGAACCGGACCGGCCTTCCCATTGTCGGCATCTTCATCGGCATACCTCCGAATGACGTTCGCCCAGAACGGACTTCACGATGGCCGGCAGCATCCCCGGCGGGAACAGCACGCCGTACAGGGAGATGTCGAGCTCACAGGCATAGGCGTTCGCGTAGGCGCCGTTCTCGGTGAGATGCGACAGCCCGAGCAGAATCTTCGGCAGGTCGATCGCGGCTTGATCGAGCTTCGCGCCATTGCCGATCAACAGGTCGAATGCCGCGGTCGTGGAATTCTGCGCCGTGCGCAGCTGGGTTTGCACCTGTCCCACCATGTTCGCGACCGATCCGGTGGCATCGGCGACCTGCTGAGTCGATTGCAGCAGCGCCTGGCCCTGGGCGTGCAGCCCGGTGACCAGATCGGTGGTCCGATTGATCAGGGAATCCAATTCCCCTCCGCGCGCGGCCAATCCGGTGATGACCCCGCTCAGGTTGTCGATCACATCACCGAGAATCTGATCCCGCTGCTGGAATTGTGCGGCGACCGCGGCGGCCTGGGTGATGAAGGCGCTCAACGACACGTTGTCGCCCTGCAGGGCAAGGATCAATGTGCTCGACAGCGAGTTGATCTGATCGGGCTTCAGTGCGCTGAACAGCGGTTCGAACCCGCCCAGCAGCGCGGACACGTCGAAGGAGGGCTCGGTCTGGAACGAGCCGTCCGCGGCGTGCAGCGGGATGGCGCCGTGGTCGGCGAGCGGTGCACCGTTTCCACTGCCCGGCGCGAGCGCGACATAGCGCTGACCGATCAGATTCTGATAGCGAATCATGGCTTTGGTATCGGTGAACAGCGACTGAGTGCGCTGCACCTGGAACGTGACGCGGGCATTGTGATCGCTGTCGAGCGCCACCGAGTGCACGCGGCCGACCCGCACGCCCGCCATCCGCACATCGTCACCGGGATGCAGTCCGTAGGCATCGGAGAACGTCGCCGAGTAGTCATTGGTATCGCCGGGAACAGTGCGCTGCAGTGTCGACCAGACGATCCAGGTCACCAGGACCGATGCGATGGCGAACAGGCTGAATCCGATCAGCGGTTTGCGGTAACTCAATGTCCCGGGCCTCCTTCCGAGGTGTCCTGCGGGGCCGTCGCGCAACTCGGCCCGGTGAGCGCGCCGTAGCGCGGGCAGTCGGCGGCGGTGTAGGGCCGGAACGGGGTAAGCGAGACCGCGATATTCCACTGCCACATCAATTTCCCGCCGGCGCCCTCGTGGAAGGTCGTGGAGAACTTGCGCAGGGTGTCGCTGAAATTGACCATGGACTGCGGGAGCGCATCGGGATCGGCGGCCAGTGCGCCGAAGGTGTCGGCCAGGCCGCCGACCAGCTCCTTGCCGGTGTTCGGGTTGCGCGCGAAGAGTCCGTTGACCACGTCCACGGTGCTGCCCGCGCCGGTCAGCAGCGCGGTCAGCCGATCTCGGCGGTCGGCGATCGTGCGCGCGGTGGCGACCGACCGGCTCAGCACATCGATGAGCGCGGGCGCGGATTGATCGAGACCCGCTGCCGCAGTGGTGAAATTCTGCAGATCCGCGGCGATGTCCACCTGATCGACCGCGGTGAGCCAGCGGTCCAGGCGCTCGAGGGTCGACCCCGGCATGCGGGCGCTCCCGTTCAGCGCGTCCGAGAGCGAGGTCAGGATCCGTCCGAGCTTGTCCGGATCGAGCTTGGTCAGGACAGTGCGGAAGGTGGTCAACGCCGATTGCAACGCAACGGTTTCCCTGGTCCTGTCCTGCTGGACCACGGTGCCCGAGGTCACCGGTTTCGCGGGACCGTTGTCGAGCAGCTCGATCGAGGTGACGGCGAAGATGTTGGCGGGCACCACTCGTGCGGTGACGGTGGACGGCACGCCGTCGGCGTACTGCGGTTTCAGGTCGATCGCGACCCGCTGCACCTCACCACTGGCGGCGAAGGCGGAACTGCGCACCCGGCCGACGGTGAGCCCGCGGAACTTCACATCCGAGCCGGCGGGCAGTCCGTCGCCGGTGGAGGTCAGCTCCGCGACGATCGGCACCTTATCGGTGAAGACCCCGCTGTAGCGCAGCAGCAAAAGCGTTGTGGCCATCGAGATCACCACGATGAGCGCGATTCCGGCGAACAGCAGCCGGCGGCCGCTCGGCCCGCGCCCGCTTGGATCCTTGATCATATGCCGCCCCTATCCCGAGAACCGGATGCCGGGGTCGATGCCCCAGATGCCCAGTGTCAGAAGCAGATCCGCGAGCACCACCACGACGAAGCAGACCTTGATGGCGGCCCCGGCGGCGATGCCGACGCCCTCCGGACCGCCCTCGGCGAAGAACCCGTAGTACGACTGGATGAAGGTCGTCAGCGTGACGAAGACGACCGCCTTGAGAATCGAGAACAGCAGATCGGTGCTGACGAAGAACTGCTGGAAGTAGTGGAAGTAGGTCCCGCTGGAGGTGCCGCCCATCAGCGTCACGGTGAACCGTGCGGACAGATAGGCGGCGCAGAGCCCGACCAGATACATGGGCACGATGGCGATCCACGCGGCCAGAATCCTGGTGCTGACAAGGTAGGGCATCGGCCGGATCGCCAGGGAGTCCAGCGCGTCGATCTCCTCGGAGATTCGCATGGTGCCCAGTTGTGCGGTGATGCGGCAGCCACCCTGCACCACGAATGCCACGACCGCGATCATCGGGCCGATCTCCCTGGTGACGGCGAATGCGGTGATCGCGCCCGTGACCGGCCCCATTCCGAGCAGGTCCAACTGCGAAAACGCTTCCAGGCCAATGGTGATGCCGACGAAGATGTTCATCGCGATGATCACCCCCATCACCCCGCCGCCGACCACGAGCGACCCGTTACCCCAGGTGACATCAGAAAGCAGCCGCCACACGTCCTTGCGATAGTGCTTGAACGCCAAGGGAATATCGGCCAGGCAGCGAACGAAGAAGAAGGCCTGGTGGCCCGCCAGCCGCACCGCGTTCACCGGTGCGTTCGCCGCCCGGACCAGCGCGCGGACCGGGCGCAGCAGCGGAGGCACATACGTTGCCGCCATCTCAGACCACCTGGTGCGGAAACAGGGTGTTGAACACCTGGGTGAGAATCACATTGGTCGCGAACAGCAGGAGCGCGGAATTGACGACCGCCGAGTTCACCGCATTCGCCACACCGCCGGGACCGCCTCGCGTATTCAGGCCGGTATCGCACGCGATGATCGCGGTCAACAGCCCGAAGATGAGCGATTTCGTCACTGCCGCAACAAGATCGGCGGGTCCGGCGAAAGCAGCGAAGGTGCTGACGAACGAACCGGCCGTGCCGCCTTGAACGTAGACATTGAACATGTAGCCGGTGATGAATCCGATGAAGACCACGAACCCGCACAGCAGCACGCTCACCAGCATCGCCGCCAGCAGTCGTGGCGCGACCAGTCTGGTCAGCGGGTCGACACCCATCACCTTCATGGCGTCGATCTCCTCGCGCACCGTCCGCGAGCCCAGATCGGCGCAGATCGCCGAGCCCACCGCCCCCGCGATCATGAGCGAAGTCACCAGTGGCGCACCCTGTTTGATGATGCCGAGCCCGCTCGCGGCGCCCATGAACGAGGTGGCGCCCACCTGGACCACCAGCGAACCGACCTGAATCGACAGAATGACACCGATCGGAATCGCGATCAGCACCGTCGGCGCGGCCGAGGCGCTCGTCATGAACGCGCACTGACGCACGAATTCGCCGAAGTGGAACCTGCCCCGGAACAGGTCACCGATCAGCTGCGAAATCGCTCGGCGGCCCATGGTGATCTGCCTGCCGAAGGTTTCGATCGAACGCACCGGATGGTCGCGGTAGTACCCCTGACTCCACCGCATCGCGGCCACCGACGGGCCGCGGAGATCCCTGATCGACTGCATCGTGCCTCACCGGCTCGCGAGGGTGGAGCGACTACTGCCGGGTAACGCCATCGATCCTCCAGGTACGTCATATGTGAACTCGGCGTAGTGTAACAGCAGTCACATGTCAGCGAGCAAGACAAGATAACTCGGTCGATATTTCGGTTAAATAGATGCTCTGCCTGCAATTTCCACAGCGCTCGAGGCGCATGGATGCGTTTCAAGTGAATCTGAGTTAGCCTACAATCTGATCAGTTACCGGTCGCGTGACCGGTTTTTCACCGATTCAGGAGTCAGCCTCTGATGCTGCTCGGAGCGAACGTCGGCTATTTCGGAATGCTCGGACCGGTCGCCGAGGAACTGCGTTTCGCGCAGGAATCGGAGCGACTCGGTTACTTCTACAACCGACTGATCGCCTCCTACGGCTACGAGAAGGTGGCGAAGCAGGTGCAGGACCTGTACCTCGACGGTCACAAGGCGGAGGCGACCGCGCTGATACCCGATGATCTCGTCGATCTGGTCTGCCTGGCCGGGACACTCGAGCGAGTCGTCGACCGCCTCAGCGCCTACGCCGACGCCGGCGTGGACACCGTCATGGGCATCCCGGCCGCATTCAGCCATGAGGACCGGCTCACCCAGCTACGCCTGCTCGCCGACGCAGCCGAGAAGTCCGGCGTGGTCGGTACCGGACAGTGAGTCGTTCACTCTATTGGCTGGGCCGACCCGCGATGGCGTTGTAGAGATCGTTGCGCAGCCGATCGAACCAGCGCACCTCCCGTTCGCGCCGCTGTGCCCGAATCGCTTTCGCCGATCCGGCCGGGTATCGCGCACGGGCCCACGGTGATTGCGGCTGCGCCAGGCGTACTGCGCCCACCACGCCCAGTATCGGTACGAACAGTGCGAACAAGCCGGTCCAGACCTTGCCCTTGACCATTGTCACCAGTGCGAACGCGCCGTGGAAGAGCACAAGCCCGGCGACGACCTGCCAGCCGCGGAAATTGTCGGTGAGGCCCAAAGGTGTTGCCCCCAGCAGCATCAGCGCGCATACCGCCACACCGATGACAACGGCGTCCACCGATATCCGGCCCTGCTCGGACCAGTACACATCCTTCAGATCCAGGATCAGCGCGAATTCATCGAGAACCAGTGCGGTGCCGGTTCCGAAGAGTCCCGCGAAGATCTCCGGCCACGGGGTGTGGCCGCCGATCGGGCTGAAGACGCCGAATCCGGCCGCGATCATGAACACCACGCCGAACACCATGTGGTGGATATGCTTTCCGCCCGGCGTGATATTGCCCGGCCACCACGAAACGCCGGCCCGAATCATCCGCACGCTGAAGCGAATGAAGATGAACGTGCTCACGAACATCAGCAGCAGGATCGCCAAGGGCAGTTTGCCCGGCAGCACGATCATTCGGTCGAACCATCCACCCGTGGCCGAAGCCGCCAGCAGCGCTTGACCATTCAGCGGAATCATGGCAGCCCTTCAGGGTTCGGCAGGTACGACCATCCACCACCGGTCACGAGTTCCAGGCGGGCGGTGTGGTGCCGGTCGACCGTGCGGCGGTGCGCGGTGCTGATCAGGATGAGGTCGGGCAGTTCGGCGCGGATCAGGCTGTAGAGCGCGAATTCCAGGCCCTCGTCCACGGCGGAGGTCGCCTCGTCCAGGAACGCCGCCGCCGGCCGGATCAGAAGGATTCGCGCGAACGCCAAACGCTGTTGCTCCCCGGTCGACAGAATGGCCGCCCAGTCGGCTTCCTCGTCCAGCCGAGTCGCCAGATGACCGAGTTGCACCTTGGTCAGGGCGGCGGACAATGCGGCATCTGTCGCGCTGGCGGGTGCGGCGGGATAGGTGATGGCCGCGCGCAGATCGCCGAGCGGCAGGTACGGCAGTTGCGAGATGAACAGGGTGCCGGGAGACGACGGTCTGCCGACGACACCGCTTGTGTAGGGCCACATTTCGGCGAGCGCGCGCAGCAGGGTCGTCTTACCGGTCCCGGAGAGTCCCGTGACGACCACCGCGTCACCGGCACGCAACCGCAGATTCAAATCCTCGACCAGAATCATCCCGTCCGGCCGATAGACATTCACCGTGCTCAGTTCCACCGAACGATCCAGGGCGCGCACCCCGATCTTGGGCAGCTCGCGGGATCTCTCGTTCGCCTCGAGCAGACCCTCGAGGCGCAGCAGCGTCGCACGGAACGCCGCGAAGCTGCTGTAGCTATTGCGGAAGAACGACAGTGAGCCCTGGATCTGCCCGAATGCCGCACCCGTCTGCTGGACATCGCCGAGAGTCAGCGTGCCCGCGAAGAACTTCGGCGCCTGCAACAGCCACGGCAGTACCCACGCCGCCTCGGTGGCCGCCTGATTCCAGCCGATGAACCGTGTGGTGAACACCACCAGGCGGCGGTAGATGCGCAGCACCTCCGCGAATCGCGCACGCAGGCCGCGCCTTTCGGTGGCCTCGCCGCGGTAGAACGCGATCCGCTCGGCATTGTCACGCAACCGGACCAGGGCATAGCGGAAGTTGGCCGTCGCGGCCTGATAGTCGAAGCCGAGCTGAATCAGGGGGCGGCCGATCCAGAACGCGACCGAACTCGCCACCAGTACGTAGGCGAAGACCAGAAAGACCATCGCCCTGGGGATCTCGACGCCGGCGACACTCAGCGGCCCCGACAGATCCCAGAGAATCCGGGTGAAGGAGACGACCGACACCACCGCGGTGATCGCTCCCAGCGACAGGGACCGCGCACCCGCGATCATGTCGCCGACATCCTGCTGGATGCGCTGATCCGGGTTGTCGATCGGCGCGGCGATGAATCGGCCCCGGTAGTAGGCCTGATCATCGATCCACGCCCCGGTCATGCGCTCGGTCAGCCACTCACGCCAGCCGATCTCGAATATCTGACCGAGATAGAAGTCCAGCTGGGTGCGCACCACCTCGATCACCGCGAGCACGCCGAAGATGATCAGCGAATGCCAGAACGCGTGTTCCGCGCTGTCGAGCGCACCGCCGTCACCGTTTCCGATCGCCGCGGCCGAGCCCTGCAGCGCCGAGAACATGTCATTGCCCTGATAGGACAGCAGCACCTTCACCCGGACCGACAACACCGCGCTCAACAACAGCACCCCGGCGAACGGCAGGGTGCGCCACGCTTCCGCGCCGGTGAAATACGCACCGGCGACCGCACGGAAGTGCCTGCCCCACTTGGTAATCCGCAGCAGTACCGCCGCAACCAACAGGAACACAACCCCCGCGATCACCACCGTGATCAGCAACCACTGCGCCGAAGCGACCAACTCGTCGCTCCAGTCGCGCGACGCATCCACAGCGGCCTCCGATCGGATCCGGGCAATGTCGTCAGGCAGTCGAGAATCCGCTCCCAACTCGTGAGCGCACGCCAACAATAACTTCTACCTGCGCAAATCCGGTGGAACCCACTCACCGGCGGCACGAAGCACCCCCGCCGATCGGCGACGAGGCCGTTGTCTTCGCGGTCGTGGTCGCCGAACCATTCCGAACGCTATTGCCGGACAGATTTTTCCGACGTCATGCCGGCGGGGCCGTGCCAAATTTTCTCGGTGACGGCGAATATCGCAATTCCGAACATCGGATCGAATCCCGGCGCGACATCGCCATTGCGGCGATATTCGATCGGCTTTCCTACCATCTGTTCGAGGTGCGACACGCGACCCGGCATCGCGTCCCCGGTTCCCACGACCGCCATTGATATCACTTGGACATGACTCCGCTACTACCGCGTCTGGCGACAGTCGTCATCGGCGGAATCCTGTTGATCGTCGGCGCGCCTTTCCTGGTGATCGCCCGAATGGTCGTCCTGGCGCCGGGAATCCCGAATGCGGTACGCAACAGAGCTCGCCTGTTGTTACTCGGGGCGGCGTTCTTGATCGTGTACGAGCTCGCGGGTAGTTCGGGGGTCGAGGGCCAGCGATTCGGGCGGCAGGGCGGCTGTGACCGCCTCGCGGCCCTGAACCGGCGGTTCTACGGTTGGGGGTTCGCGGTGGCCGGGATCCGACTGGTCTGCGCTCCGCCGCCGCGCATCGCGGTCGATCGGCCGGTGATCGTGCTGGCCCGGCACGCCGGGGCCTTCAACAGCGCCCTGATGGCGCACCTCATCGCCAGCGAGTTGGGCCGGGACACCTACACGATCGCCAAGCGGTGCGCGGCGATCACACCGGGCCTGCGGGATGCGTACACCGCGTCGGGGGTGGTGTTCTGCCGGTTCGATGCCGAGGGGAAAACCCTGGCGCTGCAACAACTTCGATCTCAAGCAGTCGGCGCGCTGCCCACCGACGCACTGCTGCTGTTCCCGGAGGGCACGAATTATTCGGTGAAGCGGTGGCATCAGGCCATAACGACATTGCGAGCCGACGGGCGGCACACCCACGCCGAACAGGCCGAACAATGCCCGCATGTGATGCCGATTCATCCGGCCGGAGCCTGGATGCTCGCCTCCAGCGCCCCGACCGCCGACGTGGTCGTACTGGCGCAGACCGGGCTCGAGGATCTGGCCGCCGAGGGGCTGGGATATCCGCCACGCGGGTGCGGCACGGTGGATGTCGGATGGTGGCACATCCCCGCCGATCAGGTGCCGCGCGAGCGTGACGCCTTCAGCGCATGGCTGCGCGACCAGTGGCGGGAGGTCGATGCGTGGATCGCGACAACCCGGCAGCCGGAAACGATGAAACAGGCTCTGCCGCTACCACATCCGACACCGGCGATTCCGACATAGCGACTTCGCACCGGTCCGGCTCGCTGCACTTCACTTACCCCCAGGAAGGAACCGGAACCGCCATGGCAGACCCGGACACCACAGCAGACCCGAGTGCGAACGCGCCACACACCGCCTTCGTGCTCGGTGGCGGCGGCATGCTGGGCGGCTACCAGGTCGGGATGTTGCGTGCGCTCTTGGAGCAGGGCATCACCCCGGACTTCGTCGTCGGCACCTCGGTCGGGTCGATTCAAGGCGCGATCCTCGCCGCGGACCGCACCGTGAACGCCATCGAATCCCTGACCTCGTTCTGGCACGACGCGCTCACGAAGAAGGTCATGGGCGTCCCGCTGCGCTCGGTGCTGACGAACCTGGTCCGGCTGCGGCCCGCACTGGCCACCCAGGACGCGCTGCGAGAAGTACTCGAGCGGCACGTCGGTTCGAACACCCGCATCGAGGACCTCGCGGTGCCGTTCCAATGCGCGGCCGCCTCGATCGAACGTTCCACCGCACGCTATTTCGACTACGGCCCGCTGGTGCCGGCGCTTCTGGCCTCGAGCTGCATCCCCGGATTGTGGCCGCCATTGCGCATCGGGGCCGAGCACTACATCGACGGCGGCGTGGTGGAGACCGTCCCGTTCACCCGGGCGGTTTCCTTCGGGGCGAAGGAGATCTACGTGCTGCGACTGCGACAGCGCGAGCTGCCGTTGAAAGCGCCACGCCTGCCTTGGCAATTGGGGCAGACGGTGTTCGAGGTCTCGCGGCGGCACCGCCTCGGGCAGGTCATCAATCTGCGGCCGCCGGGGGTGACGGTCCATCTGCTGCCGACCGGTGAGGATCTGCTCGAACCACCGGATACCGGTCTGTACACCACGGTCCAGCAGCAGCTGGAAGTCTTCGACCGGCGGGTCACGGCCGGCTATCAGAGCACCCTGGACTATCTGAACGCCACCGACGAGCGCAAGACCGCGACCATCAGGTCCCGGACCAGGGAGCACACCTCGCCGCGCCACCAACTCCAGGATCGGGATGGTCGCCGAATCTCCTTGTCCCGCCCCACATCCGCGCTCGTCCGGGCCAAACTCGCCAGGTTCTTCGACCTCTTCGATATCGACGGCGACCAGCGCGTCACCGGCGCCGAATACACCCTGGCGGCGGATCGGATCTGCCTCGCGTTCGGCTGCCCGATCGACAGCACCACGGGGGGACGGTTGCACGCGGCGTTCGCCGAATTCTGGGCCGGATTGTGCCGCGAAGCGGGCTTCGACATATCCGCCGAGCTCGAGCGCGACCAGTACGTCGACGCACTCGCCCGGCTCACCACCGACCCTGCCGGATACGACGCGAATGTGCTCCCCGCGATCGCCGCGATCCTGGCCGCCGCCGACCAGGATCGCGATGCGGTGCTGAATGTGGACGAATTGCGTTCGCTGCTCACCGCCCTGCGCGTCGACACCGCCGATATCCACGCCGTCTCACTGCGGCTGGATACCAACAATGACGGTGTGCTGAGCATCGACGAACTCGACGAGGCGTTCTGCGACTACTTCACCAGCGAGGAACCCGGCGCACCGGGAAACCTGCTGTTCGGCGCCGCGCAGTAGTCAGCGCTGTGGCGGCAGGCCGCGCAGGAAGATCTCGAACGCCTCCGGCCCGACCGCTATGCCGCCGCCGAAGGGTTGATCGAGCATCTGGATCAGTGCCATCACCAGCACGACAAGCACCGCCAGCGAACTCCCGAGCAACAGATGCGTCCAGAATTTCGGCAGCCCGAATACAAAGGTGAATCCGACGGTCACCGCCGCACCCAGAGCCAGTCCCAGCCACAGCACGGTCGGCACATTGTGGCCACTCTGACTGAGTCGTTCGCGCCGCGCCGAGGCGAGGTCATTGATTGTCGAGAGTGAATGCTCGTAGATCGACTGTGTCTGCGGGGTATCGGTCGGCAGGGCATTGATCTGCTCGCGCATGCGATACACCAGCGTGGTGGCTTCGGGACTGTATTCGCCGCGACCGAGCCCGGGCCATTCCTCATCGATGACCACTCGCGCGTACTGCTTGGTGGTCGCTTCCAGATCGCGTCCGGCCTCCGGCGGCA
The DNA here is from genome assembly GCF_035958815.1 of Nocardia sp. NBC_01327. NCBI lineage: Bacteria > Bacillati > Actinomycetota > Actinomycetes > Mycobacteriales > Nocardiaceae > Nocardia > Nocardia sp. NBC_01327. The sequence continues at coordinate 6,408,489 of NZ_CP108383.1, forward strand.
ATGCCCGGGTATTCCAGTACAGCGCACCGAGTTCATTCGCCTCGGTGAATGTATTGGTCCTGGCCTCCTGCAATGAATTCCACTCGTTGACCACCACAAAAGCCAGCAGCACCGCATACAGCGCACCGACCGTCTGGAAAACCATTCCCGCGACCTCGTTGTGCTCGGCCGGCGCACCATGCCGCAAAGAATGCCGCATGAGCATGACGCCGCCGCCTACGGTCACTACCGGTACCAGCATCGCAATCGACGCCCACGACATCGACGATCTCCCTGCATCGAAGGAACCCGAGTCTGCTGTCGCGGACAGACGGTACCTGCGCGCATTGCCGGTTCCGGGCAACCCGCCGGGAATGTCGGAATCGCGAGAGTTTCCGCTGATGAAACCTCTACAATTCCCCCGAGATCGCGTTACCGCAGTTCGGCACCGAAAGAACCGGCCACGAAACGGAGCGGACGATGATCACAGCGGGCAATTCGTTGCAGGACAATGCATTGCAGGATTCCGCATTACAAGATGCCGCATTGCAGGACGCTGTATCGCATCCAGCGGGGACCCTGGTTCGCAGCGAAGACCTCCCGACGTCGTTCTGGCCCGGCCATACCGCGGCGGGCTATCGCGTCTGGTACCAGGGAGTCGGCTACGACGGTTCGGGCCGGATCGTCTCCGGATCGGTGTTCGTACCCGTGGGCGTCTCACCTCAGGGCGGCTGGCCTGTGGTCAGCTATGCACACGGGACGACCGGGCTGTCCGACCGAACCGCTCCGTCCATCGCCGGATTGTCGCGACCGGAGAGCCGACACGTGGCCATGTGGCTCGAAGCCGGATACCTGGTGACCGTCACCGACTACGAGGGCCTGGCCTCCCCCGGCCCGCATCCGTATTTCAACGGTGAGGCCGCCGCCGACGATGTTGTCGATATCGTTCGGGCCGCCCACCAACTCGGTCATCCGCTCAGTCCGCGCTGGGTAGCGGTCGGCTTCTCCCAGGGTGGCCATGCCGCGCTCTTCACCGGGCTGATGGCCACGAAATACGCTCCAGAGCTTGACTTTCGAGGCACGGTCGCGCTGGCTCCGCCAGTGGAACTCCCGTTGATCATCAGCCTGCAGACCACCGAGGACACCGCCGCGGTCACGCTCTTTCTGCCCTACCTGCTGGCCGGGCTGCGAACCACCCGAGGTCTGGCCACTCAGGATTTCATGACCGGCCTGGGCCAGCGACTGCTCGAACTCGCCGAGCACGCACCGGTCCGCGATATCCACTATGCGGTCGCGGTATTGACCAACCAGGACATCGGCACCACCGGTCTGAGCGGGCGGCCCGGCGTCGAGGACATGCTGAGCGCCTGCCGGGTCCCGTCGGCCCGATTTGATCGACCGGTGATGCTGGCCGCCGGGACCGCCGATGACGTGCTGCCGATGGAGGCTGTCACGCGATTCGCCGACGCGATACGCAGTGCGGGAACGGATATCCAGCTGACGACCTGCGCGGGAGCCGACCATACGGGCATGCTGTCCGCAGCACCGGAAATGCTCGACTGGGTCGGCGCGCTCATGACGGCCACCACGTCTGCGGATGCGTCCGAATCAGGCAGTGCCCGAAGCGGATTCGGGTTACTGGATATCACCGGCGATGGTTACCTGATGGCCGATGACTACGAGGCATTCGGGTTGCGGTTGGTGCAGGCCTTCGGCGAAGCCGTGGGCTCGCCCAAGGCGACCGCCGTACGTGCGGGATACCGCGCCCTCTGGCGCTCGATGGCGGCCAGGGCGGACGCCGACGGGGACGGGCGCATCACCCCGTCCGAGTTCCAGGGCTGGCTCGAAACCCATTGGGATAACGAAGAATTCGATCGAAGCATTACCCCGCTGGCCCAATCCGTCATCGACCTGGCCGATACCGACCGCAACGGCGTACTGGATCGCGACGAACTGATCGCCCTGCTCATCGGCTGCGAACACTCCCCCGCCGAAGCCACGATCCTCTTCGACCGCCTGGACATCGACAACTCCGGCACGATCACCACCGATGAACTCATCACAGCCATCCGCCAGTTCTGCCTGGACCCCACCCCCGACAAACCAGGCGCATGGCTCTTCGGCCGCTTCTGATCCGAGGCGTGCAGCGGCGCGGGTAGCCGCACCGAACCACCGTCAATCGGCCGTACCCGCATGCGCGGCAATAATCCGCCACCCGTGCGTGTCATCGTGCAGCCACGTGCGGGTATAGCGCATCCTGGCGGCGAACGGAGCCCCACCGACCGTCCCCTCGACCGATCCGAGAAACCAAGTGACACCGGCACATCCGTCAACGAGGACAGTCAACTCCTCCTCCGCCATCCTCGTCACCACCTGCGCCCCGGTGCGATGCATCTCGAGATCGTCGGCCTTCGTATAGACACCCGCCCCGAAGGTGAAAATCAGCCGATCATCCAGCAGCCCCTCCAGCGCCGCAACATCCCCGGCAACCTGCGCCGCCTGCAACCGCCGCTCCGCATCCCGTAGGTCCTCCACACCCCCATCGTAGAACAGCGCCGAACACCACCATCGACGGCCGAGAGTGTCTCGGCCAGTCAACCTTTCGGATACTTCCCGAAATCATGTGACATGTCAGGCCGGAACGGTGAGTGCGTGAACGGCTAGGACACCGCGATCCGCACATCGAACCAGCACTGCTCGACGCCGGAGTCGAACGGGAAATGGAAAATGCCGTAAGCCGTCACCGGCCGGCCGACCTCGCTCGCGGACACCAGCAAGGTTGTCGTCGGCCAACCCTCACCATCCTCCGCACCATCCTCCTGCGCGTCGCTGTCGTCGCCGTCGGACTCCTGACGCACGCCCACCAGCACTGTTCCAGCAGCCGACGCAGTCAACGTCAGGTTTGCGTTCGGCCACACCGGGGTCACCACCACACGACGAAACAGATAGATCGGATCACCGGTGCTGGACTCCAGCGTGTGCAGCGACTCCCCGACGAGCTCGTCACCCGCATCATTGGTCAACCTAATGCCCGTCAGGTCCATCCGAACTCCCTCGGTCGATAGCCGCGATACGCCGAAAAATAGCCTAGCGCGCGGCGAAGTATTCTGTGCAGCAACCACTTACAGCAACGTGGGCCGGCAGCCGAAACATTCAGAACTTGCCAGTGTGGTGTTCGATTCGGTGCCCTAGTCGCGCAGCGAATTCGGCAATGAAGTCCTCGGCCAGTGGCGGCCAACCCCAGAAGTCGAAAGCAAGAGCGCCCAGAGCGAAATCGTCCGCCCACTGCCAGGTGGTGATGGGGCTCGGTATCGCACAGGAGGGGCAGATCGCCGCACCCGTGCCTGTTTGTTCCCAGGCATCGATCCCATCCGAGAATGGTTGCCACACAGCGGGATCTGCTTCCCATTGTTGTGGATAGTCGATGATCACTGTGGTCGTCTGGCAACGTGGGCATGTTACGGACGCCGGTTCGATGCCGCCCTGTCCCGGGTAGTGGGCATGGCGTCCGACAACGACAGCGACCGGGCCGGGGATCCAGTCGGCACCCCATTCCTGGGTAACCTGCGACCAATCAGGGCCCGCCACATAGCCCTCTTCGGCGTGGAGGCTGTACATCGCCTCGCGCGAAGTCTCCCGAAGCAGCAATCGCCGCGACACCATCCAATCCACCATGCCCTCGGCAAGCACGCCCGCATCGGCCGAGTTCACCTCGAGGTCAACAATTCGCTCGAAATAATCACCCACCCCCCGCATCCTGCCACCAGCTGCGAGATCCTTCGAGAAGGCCTATCCCCTTGGCAGAAAGTCAATTCCCCTGGGAATTGGTTAGGCGGGAAGGTCGGCGAGGATCCTGTGGAGGGTGTCGGCGAAGACGCCGGGCTGATCCAGCATTACGAAATGCTTGGACGGTTGCATCGGCACGACAGTGACGTGGGGTGCGGCACGGAGCAGTTCCCTGTAGTAGGAAACCTTGTCCTCGGCGGTGCTGTCCGGGCGGTCGGACGGGGCGTAGTACGGGGCGATTTCCCAGATCGGGATGGTTGCCGCGGCCAATTCGGCTCGGTTGTCGATGAGCAGGTCCTCGCGCAGATATGCGGCGGCCGTGGTGAAGTCGCTGCGTGCCATCATCGGAGCGTATCGATCGGCGAGTGCCGGATCGATGACTCCGGTGCTGCGCATGTAGTTCCGCGCGAATACGAGCTTCGCGTCAGGGGTTTGTGCCGTTCGCGTAGTCGCGGCGATGGCGTCGGCGCTCTGAGTTCGCTGCTGTGCGGGGATGTCTTCGGTACCTGGGAACACCGGCAGTCCATCGACCGCGACCACGGCGGCGAGCAGATCCGGGTGAGTGGCGGCGAGATGGAGCGCTATGGTGCCGCCGATGCTGTGGCCGATGACGATCGGCTTGTTCAGGTGCTGAGCCGAGATCAATGCCACGACCTCGTCGGTGTATCTCCCGATCAGGTCGGAAGTATCAGCGGGAGCAGGTGCGTCGTCGAAACCGGGGAAGGCAACCGCGTAGACGGTGTGATCGCGGCGCAGTGCCTCGATGGTGCTGCGCCACTCCCATGGCCCGCACATCGAGCCAGGAAGCAGGATGAGAGCAGACCCCGCGGTTCCGGCCCGCTCCACCTGCATGCCCTCGACCCAGCTGGTCGACGAACCTTGCGACCGGCCACAGGCCGCAACCACAATCAAAATGCTGACTGCCGCGACAGCCCCGACCAATCTTCGCGGCCATGGCCACCTCGATCGCCTGTACGCACCCATCGCACCCCCCATTGTTCGGTCCTGGCTCAAATCACTCACAGGATGCTTTGTACTGCAACGGTATTCGTAGCATCCGAAGGCGAACGGCGGGCCCGGCATGTCAAGGCCGACGGCTCACATGCGTGCCGGCGCCGCGATACCGAGCAGTTCGAGTCCGTGTGCGAGGGTGCGAACCGTTAACTGGCACACCGCGATCCGGTTACTCCGGACAGGCTCTACGACGCTCAGGACGGGGCAGGTGTCGTAGAAGGTGGTAAACGCTCGTGCGAGCTCGTAGAGATAGTTTGCGAGGCGGTGCGGTTCGAGTGTCTCAGCTACATCGGCCAGAATCATCGCGTACTCGTCGAGGACGAACAACAGCGCCCGCTCGGCCGGTTCGAGCGTGGCGGTGGTATCGATCCGAACAGCACCGGGCTCGTCCGCCTTGCGCAGGATCGAGCAGACCCGGGCGTGCGCATACTGCAGGTAGACCCCGGTGTTCCCATTGAACGCGGTCATCCGGGCGGCATCGAACATGTAGTCCTTGACGCGGCTGGTGGACAGGTCCGCGTACTTGACCGCGCCGATGCCAGCCTGTTCGGCGATGGTATCGAGTTCGGTGGCGGGCAGCTCGGGGTTCTTCTCGGCCACGACCGCCCGCGCGGCAGCGACCGCGGCGTCGAGCAGGTCCATCAAACGCACCGTGCCCCCGGCGCGGGTTTTGAATGGCGTGCCATCCGGGCCGAGGATCGTGCCGTAAGCGACGTGATCGACAGCGATCGCGTCGCTCAGCCAGCCGACGCGCCGGGCAGCTTCGAAGATCAGCCGAAAATGCAGCGCCTGCCTCGAATCGGTGACATACAGCAGACGATCGGCGTGCAAGGCCGTGATCCGGTATCGGATGGTCGCCAGATCGGTGCTGTCATAGCCGTAGCCACCATCGCCCTTGCGGACCATGAGCATTGCGGGGGAATCGTCGGGACCGGTGACTTGCGTGGAAAGCACCACCACCGCGCCATCACTGTGAACCGCGACCCCTTTGTCGAGCAGTTCGGTGGTGACAGCCGGCAGCATAGGGTTGTAGAACGACTCACCGGCGTAGTCATCAGGGGTGAGCAGTACACCGAGCCGGTCGTAAATGGCGCCGAACGCCTTCTCCGACTCAGCGACGATGTCACCCCAGCGCGCCACCGTCTCCCTATCACCCGCCTGCAGGGCGACCACACGTGTACGAGCGCGATCGGCGAATGCGGAATCGGCATCGAACCGGGCCCGGGCGGCCTTGTAGAGACCATCCAATGCCGACACCGTCGATTCGGGACCGACATCGCTGGCGTGCCAGTGCTTTTCGGGATGTTCGTCAATGAATTGGATCAGCATCCCGAACTGGGTGCCCCAGTCTCCAAGGTGATTGGCGCGCACCACATCCGCACCGAGGAATCCGAATACGCGGGCCAGACAATCACCGATGATGGTGGTCCGCAGATGACCGACATGCATTTCCTTGGCCACATTCGGCGCGGAGTAGTCGATGACTATCCGCTGCCCGTGCGCAGGCTCGCCCACACCGAGCTGTGCATCACCCAGGCGCGCGGCGAGCTGTGCCCAGATCGCCGCGCCGGTGACAGTGATATTGAGAAACCCGGGCCCCGATGCCTGTACGTCCGCGACCACGGCGTCGCCCCGGTCGGTGAGTGCGCCGATGATCTCCGCAGCCAGTCGATTCGGTGCCACACCGATCCCCTTCGCCAGCGGCAAGGCGGCGTTGGATTGGAAGTCGGCCCGATCCGATCGGCGTACCACCGGGTCCGCCCCCGCCAACTGTGGGCGAGCTCGCACGATCGCCCCCGTCACAGCGGTAGCAACGTATGCACGCAGCGGCACGACAGTGGCAGCACTCATCTGATGATCCTTTCGCCACTCATCTGATGATCCTTTCGCCGAGACAGGATATCGAATGTTCAGTATCTCAGTGCCCGCCAACTGTTTTCGGATACACCGTGCCTGGCAAGAAGCGCGTGGCCGGTCCACGAAGCGCAGGAATCGACCCTAACTGACTGCGCGGGCGGCGATTGCGGCTTGGATTCGGCGGAGGGTGCGGAGGGCTTTTTTGGCGGCGACGCTGACCATGCCGTCGAAGACGGTCGATCCGCGGTCGTGGGCCATCAGACGTTCCAGGGTTGGTACTGCGCGGTCGTCGCCGGTTGAACCGAGTGCGACAGCTGCCCAGTAGCGCTGGTCGGGGTCGTTGCTGTCGGCGGCCTCGCACAGTCGCGGGATGATGTCGGGGGTGAAAGTGGCCAGGGCACTGGAGATGTAGCCGATGCGGTAGTAGCGGCGGTTGTCGAATTCGTCCCACAGTGCGGCCAGGGCTGCCTCGCCGCCGATCATGCCGAGGGCCTCGGCGGTGCGTTCGCGCATGCCTGCGATCGAGTCGCTCAGCCCGGGAATGAGTGCGGGGGCGACGGATTCGTCGCCGAGTATGCCCAGCGCGATCACCGCTTGCTCGCGAGCGATTTCCTGTGGGTGGTCCAGCATGGCGACCAAGCCGGGAACCGCCTCGCGGAAGCCGAGCGCCGCGCAGCCCATCGCCGCCCACGCCTGGCAGTTGTATCGAGTGTCGGCCAGGGACGCGAGCAGCGGGGCCTTCAGGCTGTCGTCGCCGAAGACCGCGGCCCGGTTCAGCGCCAGGCTGTAGAGCGCCACTTGGTAGTCGCGATAGTCGCGCACCAGCGCGCACAGTACTTCTTTGGCGGATGCGTCGCCCTCAGCAGCCCGCGCGAGCAGGAGCCGCAGGTTTTCCTTGCGGGTCTCGAGATCGCCGTCTTTGAGCAGTCGCGCATCAGCTGGGTTCACCGCCCAACGGTACCTGGCGGCGAACCGGTCTCCCCGGCCGCGCTTCGGGTGGTCAGCGCCACCCGAAGCACGTGAACCGGGACGGTGACTCCCCTATCCGAGATCTCCCAGTGCGCCCATGGTTTCGCGATAGGCGAGCAGGTGTTCCAGGAACGGAAGTTCGTTGTGCTCACGCAGGCGCCGCAGCGAGCCGGTGTCGGTCATGAGATCGGGGGTCGGGGACAGGTCCAGCTCGTCGAACAGAATCACCTGCAGTTCGAGCTCGGAGTAGAGGTCGACGTCTCTGCCGACGACTGCGCATGCTGCGCGGTGGTGGGAAGCCGCCTCGTTCAGCAATTGCTGACGGTCGGCCGGTGGTGTCGAGATCAGAGCCGATGGACCGCAAACGGGTTCGCTCATGCCCTTCATCAATACTCCGCATTCCCCCCGAAAAGGCAGCGACACGCACGGCACCCCCGCCCACACTCGATCCGGACGCTCGGGACCGAGGGCCATTACAGAGCTGTGACCTGCAAAAACGACGACTGGGCCCCAACCTCGTGTGGTAGCCGGAGAGACTGTGGCCTACCGTGATTGGGGTCGGCATCTGCCGGTTGAGGATTGTTCTCGAATTTCGGCGGAGTACAAGGCGGAGACGATGACGGACATGCGCGGGCGCAGATCACTGATAGTGATGTCGACTGCATTGGCGGCGGTCGCCATACTTATCGGCGCGTGCAGCAGCTCCAACTCGGGCACATCCACCCCGACGGGGTCCGCGATCACGGCCCCGGCGAAGGTCGATGTCCCCGCGGCCGACCACGGCCCGGTCAACCCGTCCGTACCGATTGTGGTGAACGCGACCGATGGACTGCTCATCAGCGTGACCGTCACCAATACGGCCGATGGCAAGGCCATCGCCGGTGACCTCGCGCAGGACCGGCGGAGCTGGACATCGAAGGACCCGCTCGGTTACGGCGCGAGTTACCTCGTGACCACGAAGGCAGCCAACAGCGTCGACGTGACGAGCGACAGCACCGCGACGGTCACCACCATCACTCCCCAGAAAACGGCCTACGCCAACGTCGTTCCGGCGCCCGATGTGGTGAGCAATACCGGGATCGGCGTCGGCCAGCCGATGGTGTTCCAGTTCACCCAGGCGGTCGCCAATAAGGCTGAGGTGCAAAAACATCTGAAGGTGACGGTCACTCCCGACCAGCCGGGCGCCTGGTACTGGGTCGACGACAAGGACGTGCACTACCGCGCCGCCAACTACTGGCAGCCGGGCACCAAGATCCATATCGAAGCCGATGTACTCGGGGTCGATCTGGGCGGCGGCGTATTCGGCGCGGAGGACAACAGCGCGGACTACACCGTCCACGATGCCTGGGTCGCCAAGGCCGACGGAAATACCGAGCAGCTGACCATCTTCGACAACGGCCAGCAGGTGAATCAGATGCCGATGAGCCTCGGCTCCCCCGGCTTCCCCTCGCACGAGGGCCCGCACGTCATTTCCGACAAGCAGCCCTCGATTGTCATGGACTCCTGCACCTACGGCGTGTGCGCAGGTCAGGCCGGCTACTACAAGGAGACCGTGGCACTGGACGAACGCATCTCCAATGACGGCGAATTCGTCCACTCCGCCCCCTGGTCGGTCGGCCAGCAGGGCAGTAGCAATGTCTCGCACGGCTGCGTCAATCTCGCGCCCGCCAATGCCCAGTGGTTCTTCGACCACTTCGGGATCGGCGACGTCGTGGAGATCACCAACTCCGGCGGCCCGACACTTCCGGTGTGGGACACGTACGGTGACTGGGAAGTCCCGTGGCAGCAGTGGCAAGCAGGCAACGCGGGCAGCTGAACACCCTGCCGATAAGGAACATTCGTTGCGCTGGATGGAATCGCGAGATATGTCGATCATGAGAACACTGCCCCTGCTCACCGCCGCCGCACTGGCGGCCGGAGGCCTGGGCCTGAGTGCGACGGCCACCGCCACCGCCGCGCCGGCCGATTGCCTGTGGGCGAGCGCCGCCCATCCGCAGGGTGAGACGGTCGTGGCCGGCGGTTCGAACTTCACCTGCACCACCGATGCCGCAGGTCCGCATTGGGCCCAGGGGCAGGCGACGAGCCAGCCGAGCACCGTGCCCACTCCGGGCGCCGACTCGAATCCGGCGGGACTGTTCAGCGCCGGCGCACGCCAGCCCGGCACCGATTACGACGACGACTGTGTCGGCGATCAACTGGTCATGGGCGTGCAATACACCTTCGAGGCGGTTGCGGAGGGTGGCGGCGTGTACTGGAAGTCCGTCGGCCCGATCTCGCAGTGGACCTTCGACCCGGGCGTGAACTGGCCGACCGAATCATCGCGGGACGCATTGCTCGCCTGCCACGCGGGCTCGATGCAGTAACAGCAGTTCCACCACTGCCCGGCCGACCAGGCCGGGCAGTTGCGTTTCACGCAACTATTCCTTGCTGATGTTGCGCTGCAGGTCATGGCCCGGCGGGTCGATACTGATGATGGTCCGCCACCCGCTACGGGCAGTGCCGACCGCAACCCATCAGACAAGGAGCTCAATCATGCCCAGAATCGTGCGTCCGACCGCCTACGGAACACCCGATGTGCTCACCGTGATCGAGGTGCCGACGCCGCACGCGGCCGCCGGTGACGTGGTCGTCGAAGTCCGTGCCGCAGGGGTCAATCCGATCGACTGGAAGCTCTACAGCGGTGCTTTCCACGCCGTGGACGAGGACCATAAGGACGCCGCCGGGATCGCCGCATCGATGCCCTCGCTCGGCCTGGAGTGCGCGGGCGTCGTCACCGAAGTCGGCGCGGATGTCACCGACGTACGGGTCGGGGACGAGGTCATCGTGTATCCCGTGACGGCCGCCTACGCCGACTACGTCACGGCTCCGGCTACATCGATCTTCCCCAAGCCCGCCGAAATCGACTGGGCCCGAGCCGGATCGCTCATGCTGACCGGCACCACCGCCGTGCACGCCCTGCACGCCGCCGGTGTGGGCGCCGGGGATACGGTGCTCGTCCACGGCGCGGCCGGCGGGGTCGGCCTGATGGGCGTGCAGCTGGCCACCGCCGCGGGCGCGACGGTGATCGCCACCGCCGCCGAGCGCAACCACGCACTGCTGCGCGAACTCGGCGCCGTCCCCGTCGTCTACGGCACCGGTCTCGCCGACCGGGTGAACTCCGCTGCGCCGCAGGGAATCACCGCCGCCGTCGACTTCGCCGGTACCGATGAGGCGCTCGCCGTCTCACTGGAGTTGGTGGCCGATCGCACCCGGATCGCCTCGATCGCCGGGTCTCCACGACGCGCAGAAGCAGGCATCAAGGTGCTCGGCTACGGACCGGGGCAGGACGCGGGCACCGAGGTTCGCTCCGCCGCCCGTGGCGACCTCGTCGAGCAGGCAGGCTCCGGCGCGCTGCGGGTCCTGGTCGATACCACCTTCCCGCTCGACCAGGCCGCGAAAGCCCATGAGGTCGGCATCTCAGGACACGGACCCGGCAAGCTGGTGCTGATTCCCTGACCGGCATCTCCATGAGGATTCCGGCGGCTCGCGACAATCATCTGTCCGGCCGTGCCATACCGGCCGGCCGCTGAAGCGACTTGAATTCCGGCGGTGGATTGCCGACCGGAAGGTGTGCGACTGATGGGATCGGGTAGCCGACTGCGCGGATTGGGCGTGCTCACCGCGGTGGCGCTGGCAATGGTGTCCACGGCGGCGGTGGCGGTGGCCGATGCGCCCGGGCGCAGTGAGCGGGTCGTGGAAAGCTGGGGTGGGGTCGAGGTTCGTGAGGTCACGCTGGACAGTCCGATGCTGCCCGCGGCGGGTGCGCATCCGGCCGAGTGCGACAGGATCAGCTATCTGCGGTATCGGCTCACCGATGGACCGGAGGACCCCGAGCGAGCCGACGCGGTGCTGGTGATGCAGCCCGGAGCGACCGGGAGCGCCTACTCCATGGACCGGGTGGCGCGAAATACCTTGCACCAGCTCGCGAATCGGGGAAAGAAAGCCGAATGGTGGTCCCTGGCGAGGCGCGGGATATGCCAGCAGGACAATACGGGAATCGATGCGGCGCGAGCAGCCGGGGACTACCGGCTGGCGATCGACTATTACTACAACGGCGCAGTTCCCCAGACCTTCAATGCGGTATCCATTCTGGGCCTGGCCGCACAGTTCGAGCCCGACGCCGAATCCGATGTACTGAAGCGCCTGCCGGTCACCTGGGGGCTGGACAGTACGTTCCGGGTCGGCGGCTCCGATTCCTGGTCCGACTTCCTCACCGGCGCAAAGAATCTGCGGAATTTCCGTTTCACCAACCGCGCGGCCTTCGGGCAGATTCTCAGCAAGAACGGTATGAATATCGGCCTGGACCAGGTCAGTCTGGGCGCGCTGGACGGTGGTCCGGTGGAGGAGAAGACCTTTCCGCTGCCGGACGGGCTGCAGCACATTCCGCTGCTCGGCCTCGGCGTCGGCGGCGTCACCGGACCCGAGAAGCGCATCGGGCCGACCGACCCGTCGGCGCTCTACACCTGGGACGACTACCGCCACACGCCCACGACCTTCTACACCGACGCCTCCAAGGAGGTGGTCGATATCGACGACTTCGCCCGAATGGTCAGTGGCCCCTTGGGATTCACCGAATGGTACTTCCCCACCCGCGTGCTCTACGACACCTTCCTGGCGCTGGCGGGCAGCCGCACCGGCTCACTGTCGAATATCACATACAACGCGGAAGTGAGGCAGAAGCCGATGGTGACCATCAACGGGACCGACAGCGTGGTGCGCGACTTCCTCGACGCCCAGGACATCGCCGCCTCCCTCATCGCGACCGCCCCGCACTTCCAGCGGGTCCTCATCCCCCACTACACCCATATCGACACGCTGGCCGGGGCCGAGGTCCAGAACGACGGCAGCCCCGATCCGGTCGGTGTGGCCATTGCCGATTTCACCGCCGGAACGGTGCGGCCGCACTAGACCTCGATCTTGTCCGCAACTGTCAAACCTTTGGCCGATGGCGAGGTCCTCGAACGTGGCTCCGGCGCATTGAATCGAGAGGTGGATCACCATCGCGGATCCGGTCGATCCACTCGGGTTTCAGGAGGTTCAGGTGCGCACAATCCGTCGAATTCGTGGACTGGCCGCGGTGCCGGCGGCGGTGCTTCTCGCGCTGGGGGCGAGCGCAATAGCACCGGCACATGCTGATGACATTCTCGCGCCGCAGCCGCCGGACCCGTCCTACGTTTTCACCGAATTCGCCGACCTGTTCTCCGGCACCGCCGCAGATCTGCTGGCGCCCGGGCAGCTCCAATACTTCGTCAGCGCAGGCATTCTGACCAACACGGGCAGACTGGCCGAGCCCTTCGCGGACCTCGCCGAGCCGGAGACCTGGCATACCCCGCAGGGCGCGGCGGCGGGTGCGGCGGCGGCGCAGAAGTTCTGGGACACGCTCTCGCATGTGCCCCCGTTCGCCCTCGGCCTCCCCACCCATCCGGCCTATATCCCGGACTGGAATCACAACGGCCGGTTCGGGATCGCCGACGTGGACGATGCACTGCACGACGACGACTACGACAACCCCGACTACGCGCAGGCGCAGTTCCGGCTGCCGTGCCAGAACTCCGACGGCACCGTGTGGTTCGAGACCCTCGACGGTTCCTGTGCCGCAGGCGATTCCGGCGCACAGTTCACGCTCGGCACGGTCGAGAAGTTCCGGATGATCGACGCACGCGGAATCTCGCTGGCCGGTCGCGCCTACTTTCCCGCGGGCGTGGACCCCGACCACCCGGACGCCACGAAATACCCGGTGACGGTGGGGTTTCCGGGTGCGGCCGAACACGAGAGCGATGTCGGCATGTACGCGGAGGGCGCGGCCAGGGACGGATTCGTCAGCTTCGTCTTCTCCCAGGCCGGACAGCCCGGCAGTGACGGCAACGCACTCGATCTGATCACTCCGCTGCTGCAACTGGAGAATTGCTTCGCGCCAGGCTCCTGCCTGGATGCCCAGGATGTGGTGCGCTGGGTGGCCGGGCAGGACATCACACCGGTCAGCGATCTGAACAATGAGATCGGAAATGTGTTGCGGGGGCAGAATCCTCGTCTGGTGCGGGCCGATTCCGCCTACGCGCCGATCGGTGCGAACCCGCGCAATCGGTGGCTGGACATGCTCGATACCGGCCACATCAATCTGTGGGGACAATCGGTCGGCTCCATCGGCATGTCCTCGTACCTGAACTACCAGGACAGGGGCCGCGGCTATGACGGCCGTCCATTACCGAAGGTGAGTTCCGCCTCGCTGATGTCCGGGTTCACCCAGCATGTCGCCTCGGCCGCCGTGCAGTGGCAGACAGCCGATTTCGATATTCCCGGACTCAACCAGTACGGGATCGTCTTCCCGAATCCGCTGTTCCAGCCCACCGACGGGCCGATCGGCACCAAGGATCTCTACGACATGGAGCGGCGCGATCCGCGCAGCACCAATCCGATGATGTTCCTGACCTACGAGGGCGGCAGCCACGGCGACTCCATCAACTGGCTGGGCGTCCCGCACAATGTGAAATCGCCTGCGCTGTCGGTGCATTACTCCATGGCCTGGTTCAACTGCTACGGCCGCGCCGACGCCGACCGGTCCGCCTGCGACTCGCTGAGTCAGCCCTTCGACGGACTGTCCCGCGCGGTGGCCACCGAATACGCCCCGCAGGGCCACGACGGACCCAGCCTGTGCGTCACCATTCCCGATCGCGCCACCCTCGAGCAGATCTTCCGCCCGCAGATCTTCGCCCAGAATCTGACCTCCAGTCCCGGTTGGCACGACTGCACGCCGCAGTGACCGCTCCGCAGCCGAATTCAGTAGGGAAGCACTACATGTCGGTAACCAAGACCCTCACCACCGGCGCCGTCCTCGCGGTGCTGACGCTGAGCGGCGCCGCGATGCCCGTCCCGGCCGTCGCGGCGCCGGACACCGGGTCCAGCCTCACCGGATCCAGCGGTCCGAGTCCCGTATTCGAGGATTCGACCGAGTATTACGCCGGCGGGCTGGGCTCGGGCGTGGGCTCGCAGACCATGGCGGTCGGCGACTTCTTCCACGACGGCAATCAATCCGTGGTCGCGACGGGAGTCGGCGGTGGTGTGGCCGTGCTGCGCGGCGACGGTCACAGCCATCTGAGCCGCACCCAGTTCATCGGGACCGAGATCGGTACCAATTCCGTAGTCGCAGGCGATCTTCGGGGCACGGGAAGCCTCGATCTGGTGGTGACCAACCAGTTCAGCATCACCGTGCTGTTCAACGACGGGAACGGCAATTTCACCGTCGACCGCGAGTACGCGCTCGACCCGAACCCCAATGTCACCTATCGCACCGGTGGACTGCCGTTCAGCGTGCAACTCGGGGACTTCGACCACACCGGCCATCTCGACATCGCATTCAACAATCTGGTGCCGGTGCCCGGCGCGATCGGCGTCATGCGCAATGACGGGACCGGGCACTTCGCCGAACCGCAGTGGCTCGCAGCGGGTTTGATCCGCTCCACGGTCCTGGCCGCCGATGTGGACCATGACGGGTACACCGACCTCATCACCGGCGATCTGGGCACCTCCGGATTCTGGGTGCTGCTCAATGACCATCACGGCGGGTTCCTGCCGCCGCGCTGGAATCTGCTGCCACTGCCCGACGAGGACCTCAAGGTCGCCGATATGGACGGCGACGGCAATGCCGACATCATCTCCGCCAATGTGGCCGCATTCAGTTTCTCGGTGAATTACGGCGACGGGCACGGCAATTTCGGCCCGCCGCAACTGACCTTCGGGCAGATCGGGCCGTGCGCCGTCGCGGTCGGCGACTTCACCGGCAATGGCCGAAAGGATGTCGCGGCACTGCAATTCGCGCCCTCCACCGCGATGATCTATCGCAATAACGGCGACCGCACCTTCTCCTATGTGGAACAGCACACCGTGGGACTGGGCGCACAGGGCGCCGAAGCCGCGCGCCTGGACAACGACCGCCACGACGATCTCATCAGCATGAGTGCCCTCTCCGAATCGGTAGCCGTGCTGCGCAACCGCATTCCCCTCGATCCGGCCTCAGGACCGCAGGATCGGTGAACCCGAGGACCGCCGGCAGGCGGTTACGGGCCGTGATGCTTTGTGGCTCCGAGCTGCGGTACTCCTAACCAGGTCTATTCCGAATAGTCATATTTCAGAGAAGGCTGCGTTCTCGAGTCCCGGTGAGTGGAATCGCCCGGAGCCGGACCCCGCGGGGATGTGACACGTTTCACGCCGAAGTGTTACCCATCCCCTTCTGGAGGACGCTGTATGTCCACCTCTGTCGACAATGCGGTGCCTCCGAGCCCCGAACTCGACGATTCCGCTCGGCTCGACGGCGCTTCCAAGCTGAGGATCTATTCGGTCCTCGCCATCATCGTGCTGTTCACCGAGATCTCCCCGATGCAGTACGTAATGGTCGCGGCGGCCCTGCGGCAGATCGCTCCGTCATTTCCCAGTGAAGGCGCCAATATCAATTGGGCCATCATCGTTTTCGGCGTCATCGGCGCCGCGGTATCACCGCTGATCGGCAAGCTCAGCGATATCTACGGCAAGAAGAAGCTGTTCCTGGTGTGCGGCGTGCTGTTCCTCATCGGCACCGTCATCTGCGCCCTCACCAGCAACTGGGGACTGTTCCTGCTCGGCCGCGGCCTCGAGGCGACCGCCATCGCGACGACCGTGGTGTCCTACGGCCTCATCCGAGACCTGATGCCGCGCAAGCTGGTTCCGGTCGGCCTGGGCATCGCCTCCACCGGTCTGGGCATCTCCGCGCTGATCGGCCCGCTGGTCGGCGGTTACATCACCGATCACTACAGCTGGCGCGGGATGTTCTGGTTCCTGTTCGTCTTCACCCTGATCATGATTCCGCTGCTGATCCTCGTGGTGCCGGAGAGCAAATTGCGGACCCCGCAGCGACTCGACGTGCTCGGCGTGGTCCTGCTCGGCGCGGGCGCCACCCTCACGCTCATCTACCTGGACAAGGGACAGGACTGGGGCTGGCTGAGGCCGGCCACCCTGGCCTGGCTGATCGGCGGTCTGGTACTGCTCGCGCTCTTCCCGATCGTGGAAATGCGTGCGCGCCAGCCGATCATGGATATGAAGCTGCTGTTCACCCCGCGCGTGAGCGTGGTGTTGTTCATCGCGCTGCTGGGTTCACTGATGATCGGCGTCCAGTCCTACGGGCCCAGCTACATGATTCAGTCCCCGCCCTCCTCGGAGGTGGTCGCGCAGGCCAAGGCGGCGACCTATGAGCAGGTGAAGACGCAGGCGCTCGCGCAGGCGCAGAAGCAGGCCGAGGCGCAGGCACAGGCATCGCTGCCGCCCGGTGTCACGCTGCCGCCGGGTGCGGTGAAGGTCCCGGAGGCCGCGGTGCTCGCACAGCTTCCGCCGGATATGGTGCAGGTCAAGCTGGATCCGGGGTACAGCTACGGCAACGGCTTCAGCCTGATGAAATTCGCCACCCATGTCACGCTGCCGCAGTCGCTGATCTCCATGCTGTTCGGCTTCCTCGGCGGATTGTGGGTGCGCCGCGTCGGCGGGCGCCGGCCACTGGTGGTCGCACTGGCCGTCTTCGTCGTCACCGGTTTCGGCTATGCGGCCCTAGGGCACGGCTGGGTGACGATGGCACTGCTCGGCGCCGTCATGGGCACCGGCTTCGCCATGTACTACGCCACCATGCCGAACCTCATAGTGGAGGCGGTGCCCGCGGAACAGCAGGGCATCAGCGCGGGCATGCTCGGCGTCATGCAGGCCATGGGTGCGGGCATCGGCATCTCGGTGGCGACCGCATTCCTGAATGCGAACCCGGTCAAGGCGGTGGTGTCGGTGACGGGGTCGCCCTCGGTGACGCAGAACGTCCCACTGTTGTTCTCCGACAGAGGATATGAGCTCAGCTTCTACTTCGTGGTGGCCACATCGGCCATCGCACTGATCGGCGCGCTGATCATGAAGTCCGGGCGCACACCCGCCACCGGCGGCACCGCGTTCTGATCACATCGCACAACTGAAGGGGTATGGCCCGGAGGCGAATCGCCTCCGGGCCACCCCCTTTTGCCTTACTTTGTCAGCGGGGCAAACCCAGCACTCGCTGGGCGATGATGTTCAGCTGGATTTCGATGGTGCCGCCGCCGAAGAGGATGGCGGGCAGGCCGAGGAAATCGAAGGTGTAGGGCTGATCCGGGTGACCGATGGCGGCGCGGGGGCCGAGGATCGAGGTCAGGGCGCGGGAGGCGTCGCGCTGGGCGATGGCGTGCCAGACCTTGCGGACGCTGTTTCCGGCGGTGCCGGCGCCCGCTAGGCCGTTGAGACGGGCCAGCGCATAACGCAGATTCAGTGCCGCGACCGAGAGTTCGAGAGCGGTATTGCGGCCGAGCACCCGGATCGCGTCGTCGCGGGTGCCGGTGTGATCGCCGGAGTCGAGCAGCCGGCGAACCAGGGCGCTCGAGCCGTGCCCGAAGGTGGCCGAGCCCATGGCAAGTCGTTCGTTGGCGAGGGTGGTGACGGCAATGCGCCAGCCCTCGCCGGGGTGGGCCACCACCTGGCTGTCGGGGACGAACACCTCGTCGAGGAATACCTCGTTGAACTCCCAGATTCCGGTGACCTGGCGGAGCGGCCGGACATCGACCCCTTCGCTGTCCATGGAGATCAGGAAGTAGGTGATGCCCGCGTGTTTCGGCGCGGCGGTGTCGGTGCGCGCCAGGCAGACCGCCCAATCCGCCTCCTGGGCTTGTGAATTCCACACCTTCTGGCCGTTGAGCACCCAGCCGCCCTCGACTCTGCGTGCGGTGGTGGACAATCCGGCCAGATCCGAGCCCGCACCGGGTTCGGAGAACAGCTGACACCAGATGATCCGGCCGTGCAGGGTGCCGGGCACAAAACGATCGCGCTGCTGCGTACTGCCGTGTTCGATCAGGGTCGGCAGCACCCACCCGCCGATGCCGAGTTCGGGCTGGGTCAGTCCGCGCCGGTCGAATTCCTCGGCGATCACGGCCTGTTCGGCCGGTCCCGCACCGAGACCGTACGGGCGCGGCAGGTGCGGCGCGACCAGTCCGCCGGCCACCAGCAGTGCCCGCCGGTCCGCACCGCGCGCGGGAGCCCAACCGGCGGAGGGCATTTCGTCATCGGGCAGGGCGGCCACCGCATCGAGGACCACACCGGCCCGCCCCCGCAGTTCGGGCAGCGATTCCGGTGTGACAAAGGAGAAGTCACGTTCCGCGATGAGGGACCGCTCCCCCATTTCACGGGCCCAGAAGTCCGCGCCACCGGTCGCCGCCGCCAGACTGATCGCGCGCCGCCAATACAGGTGCGCGTCGTGCTCCCAGGTGAATCCGATACCGCCGAGCAGACTGATGCACTCGAGCGCCTGATCCACGGCGGCGGGGAGGGCGGTCAGGGCGGCGTGCGCCGTGGCCACGCGCTGCTGATCGGCAGTCTGGGCCTCGGCGCGTGCGGCGTCCCAGGTGGCCGCCGCGGCGACCTCGGCCCGCACCAGCATGAGCGCGGCCTTGTGCTGCACGGCTTGGAAACTGCCGATCGGACGGCCGAATTGCTCTCGCACGCCGATGTATTCGACGGTGGTGTCCAGACACCAGGCGCAGATCCCGGTTGCCTCCGCTGCCGCCAGCGCCGTCGCCCACAGTTCCGCCGCATCGGGATCGATGCCTTCGAGCACCTGCGCGGAGGGCACCGGATAGTCGACGAATTCGGCACTGCCGAGCGAGCGGGTGAGGTCGACCGATTCGTGCGTGATCACCTGCACGGCGGCGGACGCGTCCGCGGCGGTGAACCAGAACCACAGGGGCGCATCGGGATTGCCGTCGATATGGGCGCGCACCACCACCCGCCTCGCACCCGGCAGACCGAGCGCCGGATCCGACACCCCGGACACCACCCAGCCCTCCGGATGCCGGTCCGCGCGCACCCCGGACCCGGCGATCACCGCACCGGTCATCCCGGCGGCAAAGTCCTCCAGCAGTCGCTCCGCACCGGACTCCGCCAGCATTGCCAGCGCACTCGCGGTGACGGTGGACAGGTACGGTCCGGGAAACAGCGCCGCACCCAATTGCTCGGCGACCACGGCGAGCGTCGCGAGCCCGCACTCGTCGCCGTCGTATGCCTCGGGCAGGTGCAATCTGTGTAAACCCTGCTCGCACAGGGCCGTCCAGACTTCGGCGGCCACGCTCCCGACCGCGTAATGATGCAGATACTCGCGGGTGCTCGACAAGGGCGCGATCTTGCGAGCGAATGCGGCGACGGACTCCGCCAGCGCACGCTGATCGATATCGACTGCTAGGGACATCGAGGTACTCCTGAGAAGAATCAGAGTGTGCTGCCGACGATTTCGCCGTCAGGGTTGCGCGATCAGCCGGGTGGACAGGTCCCACAGCTCGTGTGCGGTTTCCGGGTCGGCGGCGTGCCCGGCGGCTTTTCCGATGCCGCAGTCGGCGAGGTAGGCGCCCCGGTGCCGATCCAATTCCGTTGCGGTGGCGGCCCATACCGAGGTCGCGGCGGCCTGCTCCAGGGATTTCGGATTGGCCAGCCGACCCGGAATGCGGACGGTGAGCTGCCGCATGCGGTCGAAGTCGTCGCGGGACATGAAGCGCGCCAATCCCGTAATCGCGATGCCCGGGTGCACGGCGTACGCGGCGACCGGAGCCTGGGCCATGCGCCGCTGTAGTTCTACGGTCATCAGCACGTTCGCGGCCTTCGATTGCGCGTAGGCGACGAACTTGTCGTAGGGCCGCTGGAAGAACTGCAGATCGTCCAGATCGATCGGATAACCGCGGTGCGCGTCGGAGGACAGCGTGATCACACGGGCCGGGATCCCGGTCCGGTCGCCGGTGGCGGCCAAGAGCGGCAGCAGTTCGGTGGTGAGCAGGAAATGTCCGAGATGGTTGGTGGCGAACTGGATTTCGAGGCCGCGCGCGGTCCTGGTGAGCGGTGTGTACATCACCCCGGCGTTATTGATCAGCAGATCCAGACCCGAGCGCCGGAACGCCAGAATGCCTGCGGCGGCGCGCACGCTGTTCAGGTCGGTCAGGTCCAGCCCGATGACATCCAGATCGGCTTTCGGGTGCAGCTTGCGGATCCAGCAGGCGCGCGAGACCGCGGCATCGAAGTCCCGGGCGGCGAGCACAACGGTGGCCCCGGCCGCGGCCAGCGCACGAGCGGTCTCGGCGCCGAGCCCGCTGGTCGCCCCGGTCACCAGGGCGGTGCGCCCGGTGAGATCCACCCCTTCCAGCACCTCATCGGTGGTTCGCACCGCTCCGTCGAGAGATGCTCTGGGCACGCCACCGTGATCGGGAGAGGTGTTCATGAATCGGGAAGGTCCTTCCATTCGGCCGACAGCCGCGCCGACCAGACGGGATCGCGGTGTTCCAGGCGTGCGTGTACGCCTTCGGCGGCGTCGGGACGGCCCATTACCCGCAGATGCAGCTCGGTTTCGAGCTCAGCGACATAGCTCGGGTGATAGCCGTGAATCGCGGTGTCCCACAGCAGTCTTTTGCACAGTGCGGCGGACATGGGCGCGGTATTGACCGCCATGTCCCGGGCCATCTCCAGTGCGGCGGGAAGCACTTCGGCGGCGGGCAGGCTGCGCGAGGCCAGTCCGAGACGACAGGCTTCGGCACCGTCGAATGCCCGGCCGGACAGGAGAATGTCCGCCGCCACGGCCATGCCCGCCACCCGGGCCACGGTCCAGTGCGCCGTGGCATCGGGCAGGACTCCGAGCCGGACCTGCGGAATGGCGTATCGGGCGTCGGTGGCGAGAATGCGGATATCGGCCTGCATGGCCAGGGTCATGCCGATGCCGATGGCATGACCGTTGACCGCGGCGATCACCGGCTTGCGCAGCGCGTAGGCGGGCGGATCGACCGGCGAGGCGGAAAACGCCGCGCTGTCCGGACTTCCGAAGGTGTCCCCGCCGCCGGAGAGGTCGGCGCCGGCGCAGAATGCCGGTGGAGCTCCCGTCAGCACGAGGACGCGCACCGCGTCATCGGCGTCGAGTTCCCGGTAGGCCTGCCCGAGGGCGCGACCCATCGCACTGGTGAAGGCATTACGCCGCTCCGGCCGGTTCAGCGTCACAACCGCTACCCCACCGGCTATTTCGACAAGCAGGTCACTCATGCGCCGGCCTGCAGTGCGGTGATCAGATCCGCCACATGTGCGGCCGATACGTCGTATCCCGGGAAATAGCAGCAGATTCGGTCGGCGTAGGCCCCGAATCGCTCGACTATCGCGGCGGCGCACTGTTCGGGTGTGCCGTAGACGGCCAGGGTCTCGAGCATGCCGTGGTCGATGAGTTCGGCCATCGCGGCGATCTGGCCGCGTGTGGCGAGATCGCGCAATTCCGGTTGCAGCTCACCCCAGCCCTCCACGTCGAGAACCGGGCGATACGCCGGAGTCGCGCCGTAGAACGCGAGCAGTCGGCGCGCACCCTGGGCAGCGGCATCCAATTCGCCGCGCGTGCGGCCGGTCGCCACCACCACCTGCGGGTAGATCGCCAGATCCGCGGCAGTACGACCGGCGCGAGCCAGCCCCTCCTCGATGGCGGGCCTGGTGCGCTCGGCAAAGTGGCGGGCGCTGTTGAACGGCATGACCAGCAGGCCGTCCGCGACTTCCGCGGCCACCCGGGTCATGATCGGCCCGAGCGCACCGAGGCAGATCTGCGGCAGCCCACAGGGATTCGGGCCGGGGTCGAAGGTCGGCGGCATGAGGGTGTGCCGGGTGAACTCCCCCTCGAAGCGCAGCTCCGCGCCGGACTGCCAGGCGCCGAGAATCGCCTTGACCGCGAGCACCGCCTCCCGCATGCGCGCCGCCGGCCGCGACCACGTTCCGCCGTAGCGCTTTTCGATATGCGGCCGGGTCTGCGATCCCAGACCCAAGCGGAACCGGCCGCCGCTGAGCAGGTGCAGATCGTAGGCCGCGTGCGCCAGATGCAGCGGACTGCGCGGCAATGCGATGGCGACATTGGTCATCAGGTCCGTTCGGACCGCCCCCGCGGCGAGCGCCAGCGGCAGGAAGGCATCGTGTGCGCCCTCGAAGGTGAACAGCCCATCAGCCCCGCAGGCCACCAGTTCGGTTGCGCGAGCGGCTATCTCGCCGGGCCGCCCGTCAAGCTGCAGATCGACTCTCACAATTACATAGTACCATGTTACGTTATTGCGGATGTGCCCGAGGTCACGCCTCCGTTCCGTTACGCCAGCGGCCACGGATCGGACAGACACATCGGCAAGCGGAAGCGGCGTCCGGCCTTGCCGCCATTCCCATACATATGAACAGGAAGGCGCCCTCATCGACGAGGGCATGACATGAGAGTTCTCCCAGCCCGCCGCACCCGGCGCTATCTGGTCATCACCGCGGCCGCGGTCCTGCTCCCCATGGGCACCGGACTCGCGCAACCACCGCTCAGCTCCCCCGACTCGGTACAGGAGTTGGACGACATCGCGAATACCGCTGTCCCCCGCGCGAACTGCGGCGACGGTGCGCTCGCCGAAACCGGCCTGCAGGGCGATGTCTCGGCCGCCGACCGCGATAGCGGACGCAGCACGGCCGGATACAGCTGCAATATCGTTCGCCTGGGCGGATATGCCGGGCGCGGTGGCGGCATCACCTCGACCAGCTTCGATCACTGTGCGTACATGGGCAGCTTCTTTCCGGGCGATATGGTCGGGCCCACCAATGGCGTGCAGGTGATCGACGTGTCCGATCCGGCGAATCCGGTACTCACCGATACGCTCACCGCCCCGGCCATGCTGGCCGGTACCTGGGAGAGCCTCAAGGTCAATGCCACGCGAAAGCTGCTGGTAGGCGTCGGGGTTCCGGCAATGACCGGGTACGGCCTGATCGCCATCTACGATGTCTCCGATTGCGCGCATCCCGTCCTGCTCAATCCCGGACCCGGCACCGATCTGTCGATGCTTGTTCCGCTGACCGGCCATGAGGGCGGGTTCTCGCCGGACGGCAGGACCTACTGGTCCTCGGGGGTCATCCCCGGCATCGTCAGCGCGGTGGACCTCACCGATCCGTCGCAGCCGCATGTCATCTGGCAGGGCATGCCGGGCTCGTCCATGCACGGCATGGGCTTCAGCGCCGACGGCAATCGCATGTACCTGGCGAACAATATGGGCGGGATGAGTGTGCTCGACACCAGCGCTGTGCAGCGCCGGGATCCGGATCCGCAGGTGCCGGTGCTGTCGCAGACCACCTGGACGGACGGGTGGGCGACACAGCACGCCATCCCGGTCACCTATCGGGGCAAGCCCTATGTCTTCGCCGCCGACGAGGCCGGATCCGGGGGTGTGAAGGTTATCGACATCTCCGACGACAGTCGCCCACGCGTGGTCAATTCGATCAAGCTGGAGATCAATCTGATCGAAAACCGGGCCGGGGCAATCGCTTCCGATATGGGCGGCTCGATCTTCTCCTACGACTCGCACTACTGCGCCGCCGATCGTGCATCCGACGGCGCTGGCCTGCGGCTGGATCTCCTCGGGCATCCGGGTCTTCGATGTGCGCGATCCGCTCCATGTCCGTGAGATCGCGTACTACAACCCGGGCGCGCGCACCGGGCACAACACCGAGCTGTGGAACTCGCCGCATGCGCTGGCCTCCATTATCGGACTTCCGCTGCTCAGTGCGCCGTCGGTCATGCAGGCCCTCAATCAGGGCGCGTTCGATCCGGCGAAGGCATTGAGCTCTCGCAGCGGACAGGTGGCCTTCGGCGATCTGTCCACGGACTGGTGCATGTCCCCGCCGGAATGGCACGGCTCGCAGCTGTGGGCCACCTGCGCCGACAATGGCTTTCTGACCCTGCAATTGTCACCGGACGTGTATTCCCCTCCCGCCGACCAACTTTCGACGGTCGGCTCCTGACACCGTCCCCGGGTGGGCCGCGCTCCCACCCGGGTCCGGGTCTTCACGGTGGCGCCAGTTCCACCGTGTCTGCTCCGGGCATTCGATCGGTCCTCGTCAGAGGAGACGCTGATCGAATATCCGGAAATCTCGGGCGCCCGGTCGCTCCACCGCCACCGAGACACACAGGTCCGGCACGATCCGGTGGACGCTGCCCAGCGGGACCGGCTCGGTCATCCCCCACGCTTGACGCAGTCGGAGGCCGTGCCGCTCGAATCCGTCGAACATGCTGCGCGCCACCACGGTTCCGACGACGATCAGCCGCCCGAGCCGGCTCAGATCCCACCGGCGCGGCGCGATATCGAGTGTCCCGAGCAGTGCCATCCACACGTGCGGCTCGCTCACCGCCACCGTAACCCCTTCGGCGGCACACAGATCCAGCAATCCGAAGGGGTCCAGCGGCGGTCCGGGCAGGATGATTCGCGCACCGACCATCACCGCGGCAAAGGGCAATCCCCAGGCATCGGGATGGAACATCTGCACTGTCGGCAGCAGGGTGTCCCGTCCGGAGACACCCAGCTCATCCGGTAGCGCGACGGCCAGCGACTGCAGTACCAGTGCGCGGTGCGAACAGAATGCGCGCTGTGGGAGACCGGCGAAATCGATGGTGTAACACAGTGCGGCGGAGCGTCTTTCGTCGATCTCCGGCTAGGTCATGGGCGCCGCGCGGGCGATGAGCGTCTCGTAGTCGCGCATTCCCGCCGGGGCAGACCCGCTCCGGCCGACCACGATCACATGCTCGAAGTCGAACCCGTGCCGGAAGCTTTCGAAAACCTCCAGCAGCGACTCGTCGACGACGATGACCCGGTCCCGGGCATCGTGGACGATGGCGGCGAGTTCATAGGCGCTCCGGCGCGGATCGAGAGTGTGCAGGACCGCTCCCATGGCGGGGACGGCGAAGCACAGCTCCAGCAGCTCGGCCTGATTCCACAGCAGGGTCGCGACCGGATCACCGTCCCCGATCCCGAGAACCGCCAGGGCGGTGCCCAGCTTGCGAGCTCGAAG
The DNA here is from genome assembly GCF_035958815.1 of Nocardia sp. NBC_01327. NCBI lineage: Bacteria > Bacillati > Actinomycetota > Actinomycetes > Mycobacteriales > Nocardiaceae > Nocardia > Nocardia sp. NBC_01327. The sequence continues at coordinate 6,434,019 of NZ_CP108383.1, forward strand.
AGCGCACGCACCCACCGTGGTTCGCGCAATGCTGTCATCGGGTCGGCGAGTGACGACCTCCTGGTACGCATGGAACCGTTCGGCTCGCTCGAGGACAGCGGTCAGGGTCAGCGGGTGGTCGTCCATCGTCACTGCATTGATCATCGGAGCTCCCGAATCGCCTGCCCCGCTGGGGATTTGCCATAGGCCCCGCCGGAGGGGCGCGGCGTGCCCCTCCGGCAGGAATGGCGGCCGAGGGGCCGCCGCACGTCACCGTAGGTGAGCCGGATACCCACGGCTCGTGGCCGGACGACAATGTTTCGGCGGAAACTGTGCTCGGGTCACAAATCTGCGACGGGTAGGGCGGTCAGCCCCGATAACGACGGCAAGATCGCCAATGCGACCTGCAGGTCCAGCAGTCCGGTGTCGACGCCGCGACCCAGGATCGACTCCGCCTGCTGCACGCGATAACTGACCGTATTCGGATGGACGGTCAGCCGATCGGCGGCACGACGGCGGCTGCGGTTCTCCTCGAGATAGACCGCCAGGGTCATGGCCAGCCGGAAGGTGTTCTCCTCCGGTGCTGCCAGGGGCCCGAGCACCCGAGTCACGAAGGCCCGCGCCTGCGCCGGATCGACGGTGCAGAGTGCGGCGACGGCGACGTCCCGATAGCGGGTCACAGGCTCGGCACGAGCGCCGACCAGAACGGCGACCCGGCGCGCGTGTTCGGCATCGATATGACCGCGCCGGAAACCACTCAGGCCGTGGCCGGGTTCGCCGAAGGCCACCCGGACACCCGGCGGGAGGTTCTCGACCCGGCCGAGTTCCTCCACCGTCTCAGGGCCGAACGGATCACGGGTGCTTGCCCATCCGGCGAGAATCAGCGCGCTGAGATGGTGTGTGAAGGTGCTCTCGGCGCCGAGCCGGCGGGCGAGCCCGGCGAATGCCTCGCTCAGCAGTCCCTGCGGGTCGCCGCAGTCGGGGACCGTCTCGACCCAGACGACCAGCGCGGCGTGATGCCGGTTCACCTCGTAGCGCAGGCGTGTTGATGCCCGCGCCACATCGCGCTCGCGTTCGGCGAGAATATCGGCGATCGCCGCCGCCTGAGCCGCCGCGGCGCTGCGCATCCAGCCTTCCTGCTCGATTTCGTAGGCCCGCTCGGCCCGGATCATCGCCCCGTCGGTATAGGCGAAAAGCCAGCCGGTGGCCAGTTCCAGGGCGTCTGCCAACTCCGTGGCATTCCGCGCGGCGGTGGTGATGCCCGCGAACATCCACTGCCACACCCGTTCCTGCGCCATCCGGTACAGCCGCATGATCTCCGAGAGCGGCACCCGGCGCCGCACTCGCGATCTGATCAGCGACAACCCCGGCTCCGGGAGCACGAATCGTCTGGGGTCACTGGCATTCTCCATGGTCTCGGCCAGCTGGACCACATGCGAGAGAATGCTGCCCCGGCTCTCCTCGACGGCCTGCGCATCGGGAAACAGCGCACCCATCTCAGCCTGCATACGGTCGACCGCCTGCTGGGTGAGCGCCGGAGCGTTCCTGCGCAAATCCCGCGCGATCGGGCGCAGTATGTCCGTCCAGACCTGTTGCGCCACACCGGGAACAACCGGTGACCAAGCCATCACCGCGGTACCTTCCATCGCTCGGCCTCAGGTGTGGCGGGCGGCCACGCCCTGGGACGCCATCACGTAGAGAGCGTCGGCCAGGCTGGACACGAATGCGCCGGACTCCCCACCGCCGCGCACCAGGGCATGGAATGTGGTTGTGCCGGAAAGGATCTCGAACAGGAATTCGGAATCCGCGCCCGGCGGTATGCGGCCGTCGTCCACCGCGCCGCCGAGCAGTTCGGCGAAGGCCTTGCGGGCCGGAGCGCCGATGGCCAGCAGTCGGCGGCGCGCCTCCTCGGTCTGGGAATCGGCGAGCAGGCCGGGCACACCCGCGCGGGCGGCCGGACTTTCGGCGCGCACCAGGAAGATCCGCACCCAGGTGGCCAGATCGGCGCGCAGATCACCGGTCGGCTCCGGCGGCGGATGACCCCCCGGACCGTGAATAGCCTCCTCCAGCAAGGCCTGCCGACTCGGCCAGCGCCGATAGATCGCCGGGGTGTTCACCCCGGCGCGTCTGGCGATCGCGACCACGGTCGTCTGCGGGTAGCCCACCTCGGCAAGCAGGTGCCGGGCGGCAATGAGCACCGCGAGGTCCTTATCCCCGTCACGAGGCCGACCAGGGCGCGGCTGGTTATCCGAAGTCACCATTACATAGTAGCCTGTTACGTTATTTCGACGTGGTCAGGACCAGGCGAGAGAAGCACATGAGAAGATTTCCGGCACGGCACCACTGGATAACCGCCGCGGCGCTCGGCTCGCTGGGACTGCTCCTGCTGGTGCTGGGCGCCTCGGCACGGCCCCTGTTCATTTCCGAAAACCCCTCCCCCACACCGATTCTCGATGCCACCGAGATCGGATTCACGCAGGATATGCTCGCCCACCACCAGCAGGCATTGATCATGGTGCAACGGCTGAGTCCCGATGCCGACCCCACGGTGCGCCGACTCGCGCAGCAGATCGCCGACAATCAGCGGGTCGAGATCGGCATGATGCTGGGCTGGCTGCGACTCGCGAATGCCGTGCCCACCGATCCGCACCCGATGGCATGGATGCACGACTCCGCCACATCCATGATGGTCCACGGGCATCAGGCAGCGCCGATGACCGCAAGCCCGGCGACCACCATGCCCGGAATGGCGAGCCCCGCCGAACTCGACGCCCTGTCCGCGGCATCCGGGCGTGATGCGGAAATCCTTTTCCTGCAACTGATGCAGCGCCACCACTTCGGCGGCGTCGCCATGGCCCAGACCGCCGATGCGCTGCTCACCGGCGGTCCGGTCAAACTGGCCGCGCGGGATATGGTCAGCACCCAGAGCCAGGAGATCGGCTTCATCGGACTGCTGCTCGCCCAGCGCACCGGGCTCGGGTAGCACCGCACTGGGCGCTGCCTCCGGCTCGATCGGGTGCTGCCTCCGGCTCGATCGGGTGCTGCCTCCGGCTCGATCGGGTGCTGCCTCCGGCTCGATCGGGTGCTGCCTCCGGCTCAGTGGTTGATCGTGATGTCCGCGATCGCGGTGCGCACCTCTCGAATATCGGCGGACGCCGCGGCGAATTCGAGTGATTCGTGCTGGAAGTCGCGCAGGCGGGCCGCCGTACGACCACCGGCTCGCGGTCCGGCCAATTCCAGGGCGACTCCGGCGAGTTCGGCCGCCCGGTCCGGTTCGCCCAGCATCAAATGCAGTCGGGCGGTGGAGGTCACCGTCATCACCGGTGGAACGATATTGCCGGGCAGGGGAGTTCGATCCATGCCGAAGGCCGCACCGGCCAGCCGCGGACGCGTCGCGACCAGATGCCGGTAACTGGGGCCGAGCAGTTCCGATTGCCTGCCCCGGCTCGGCCAGGTGCGCCGGGGTCCGAGCAGGAAGCTCAGATTCAATGCGGTCAGGCTCCGGTCGACCGGGGTATCCGCGGGCGGGCTCGCGGCCGCCTCCAGATGACATTCCGTGGCGTAGGCGGTTTCCCGCTCGAACGCGGTGGTGTCGCCGACGATGCCGTACGCGGTGGCCTGCAGATGTGCCAGCGTGCCGCGCAATCGCGGACTCGCGGACCGGCGGGCGACGTACTGCGCCAGCTGGGCCACCTCCAGCCCGTCCGCGGGACGGCCCTGGTCCAGGTACTGCATGGCCAATCCGGCCAGGGCGGCCGCGACCAGGCTGGCATCACCGGCGATATGCGCAAGGCGCGCGGAACCCAGGTAATACCGGCGGGCCGAGTCGGTGTCCTCGATATCCCAGGACATGGCGGCGGCGATATCGGCGAGTTCCGCACCGGCGCGCAGGGCCTGTTCGGCGCGGCCCGCACCCGGCGAGAGCTGGTGCAGGCGCGGCAGATTCGCCTCCAGCCAGTCGATGACCGCACGCCGGGGCGGTGTCGATTCGGACCACTGCAGCCCGCGCGCCCACCTCGCCAATCGCTCGGCCGCACCCAGTTCCGCGAGGGTGAACCCGGTTTCCGCGCCACCGGCAAGAGCGCTGGGCACCAGGAACGACGCCAGTTCGATCGACAGCTCACCCTCGGACCGCGCGGGCATCGGCATCTGCGCGTACAGCGGACTCAGCGATATGCCGAGCGCCGACTCGTAGGCGGTGACATGCTCGACGCGAGCAATCCGGGCACCGGTTTCCAGCTGCCCGAGGTACGGCTTCGAATAGTTCGTCCGCGCGGCCATGCCCTGCAGACTCAGCCCGGCCGCCATCCGCGCGGTGCGCAGCGCACGCCCGATCTCCGTCATGCGCCCCGCCTCTCTGCAGGCCGACCGGTTCGTCCCGGATCGAGTATTTCGCCAGAATACGTCCGACCGCATCCGCCGTCTGCAACTGTCTGCAGAACGCTGCGGATGGGCCCGGACCAGTCATAACGGCCATAACGTCTGCGTTCGTGAATGACAGCAGTCGAAAATCCACACGGCAGCGCGGCCGTGTCCATACCGTCGCAGCGGCAATCGCGCTCTCCTGCGCTGCGATCTCGGCCGTGGCCCCGGCCCAGGCGGCACCCGACTATCAGCCCGGCGGGCCGGTCGAAGCCACCTATCACGCGGCCGGTCCCCATCCGGTAGCCAAGCGCGCCGGGACCGACTGCTGCAGTTCCACCGGAGATGCCTGGGATATCTGGTACCCGGCGGATCTGGGCGCGAGCGGGACCCGCCATCCGGTCATCACCTGGGGAGACGGCACCTGGGCGCATCCGAGGGAGTACGACTTCCTGCTGTCGCACCTGGCCTCCTGGGGTTTCGTGGTGATCGCCCCCGACCTGACCAATACCGGTTCGGGCACGCAGATGCTCGACGGCGTGAACTTCCTGACCCAGCAGAACAGCGATCCGAACAGCGAGTTCTACGGGAAGATCGACACCTCCGCGGTCGCCACCATGGGCCACTCCCAGGGCGGGCTCGGCGCTCTCAACGCGGCAGCTCATTCGAACGGCCTCGTCAAAACAACGGTCACCCTCGAGATGCCGGGCCAGGGGCTGTGCGACAGCATGCCGCCGGGTGTCCTCGACCTGAACTCCTGTCATGTCCCCACCGGTCAGATCTCGAACTCGGTGCTGCTCGTCAGCGGAACCGCGGACCCCATCACCTCGGCCGATTCGCCCAGCGGGAACGCCATGCAGGACGTCTACAACGCGCTGCCCGCATCGATCCCGAAGGCCCGGGCGGCGCTGATCAATGCCAGCCACAACGACATTCAGGGTCAGCCCGGATGCACCAATTTCGGCTGCAATGACGGTGTCGACGGCTATCTCGGCTATGTGACCGCATGGCTCCTGGACCGGCTGACCGGCGATTCGCAGGCGCACAGCGTCTTCGTCTCCGGCACAGGCGAATTCCAGCACAACGCGCACTGGTCCGACCAGCAGAGCAATATCAATTGAAAGGGGAACACCCGCATATGGACGACCGCATCGACCAGTTGCTGGCCAAGCTCGACCTACCGGCGAAGCTACGACTCATCTCCGGAGCCGGTCTGTTCCGGCTGGCGGGCGATCCCGGCATCGGGCTCGCGGAGATGCCGATCTCGGACGGACCGTCCGGGGTGCGCGGGGAGAGCATGGACGAGCCGGATCCCTCGGTGAGCCTGCCGTCGGGCACCGCGGTGGCCGCGACATGGGATCCGGAGTTGCTCATCGAGATCGGCGCGCTGATCGCCGCCGAGGCGCGGCGCAAGGACGTGTACGCGGTACTGGGACCGACCATCAATCTGCACCGCTCACCCCTGGGCGGGCGGCACTTCGAATCCTTCTCCGAGGACCCCGTGCTCACGGGCGAGATGGCCGCCGCGTATGTGCGCGCGGTCCAGGACAACGGGGTGAGCGCGTGCCCGAAACACTACGTGGCCAATGATTCCGAGACCGAACGCTTCAGCGTGGACGTCCAGGTTTCCGACCGCGCGCTGCGCGAGCTCTACCTCTACCCGTTCGAGCGCGCGGTCGAGGCCGGCGCCTGGATGATCATGGACGCCTACAACGGTGTGAACGGCGCCGCCATGTCGGACAACCCGCTGCTGGACGAACCCCTCAAGGGCGAATGGGGATTCGACGGCGTCGTGGTCTCGGACTGGGGCGCCGTCCGGACCACCGAGGCCGCCTCCGGGGGCACCGATCTCTGCATGCCCGGCCCGCCGATGCTGTGGGGTGAGCCGCTGCTGGCCGCGCTCGACGCCGGGACGGTCTCCGAGGACGCGATCGACGAAAAGGTCCGGCGCATACTGCGATTCGCCACCCGTGTCGGCGCGCTCGACGGAACTCCGCTGCCTACCCAGGATTTCACCGACAACCAGGCACGGAATCTGGTGCGGCGGTTCACGACGCAGTCGATGGTGCTGGTGCGCAATGACGGAACGCTCCCGCTGAGCCCGGGCACGACGGTCGCGGTGCTCGGACCGTCCGCGGCCGAACCGCGCATCATGGGCGGCGGCAGTGCGACCGTATTCCCGACCCACATCAGCACTCCGCTGGCCGGATTGCGGGCCGTGCTGCCCGTGACGCATACACCGGGCGTCCGCCTGATCGAAGGGCTGATCGCCGCACCGACAGAGTTGATCACCGATCCGGAGATCGGAACGCCCGGAGTGCGGGTGCGCTACTTCGACGGCGCCACCGAGATCGGCGCCCGGCATCGCAGCATCGCCCACATGGTGCTGCTCGGTGACGAATTGGCCACCCGTGCAACACATATCGAAATGCATGCGCGGCTGCGCGCCGATATTGCGGGCGAATGGCAGCTCGGCTTCGGCGGCACCGGCGAGGTGCGACTCGATATCGACGGGACCCCGGCGATCGACGAGAACGTCGTCGATGCCGCGGGCGATCCGGTCGCGGCGCTGCTGGAACCACCGCAGCGGTCGGTGGCCCGCATCCTGGCCGCCGGACAGGAGGTCGACCTGCGTCTCACGATCGCGGTCCCCGAGGCCATACCCGGACTCGGCGTCCTGCTGGCCTTCCTGCTGGGCATCGATCGTCCACAGCGGCCCAAGGACGAAGAGTTCGCCGCCGCCGTCGAATTGGCGCGCACCGCCGACGTGGCGGTGGTCCTGGTCGGCACCAGCGAGAAGATCGAGAGCGAAGGCACCGACCGCACCTCGCTGCGCCTGCCCGACCGCCAGGACGAACTCGTCGCCGCGGTCGCGGCCGTGAATCCGCGCACTGTCGTCGTGGTCAATTCCGGTGCGCCGGTGGAGATGCCGTGGCGCGAGGACGTCGCCGCGGTGCTGCTGACCTGGTTCCCCGGTCAGGAATTCGGCGATGCGCTCGCGAATGTCCTCACCGGAGTGGCCGAACCCGGCGGCCGCCTGCCCACCACCTGGCCCAAGACCATCGCCGACGTCCCGGTCCTGAGCACCACACCGGAGCAGGGCGTCCTCACCTACACCGAGGACATCCACATCGGCTACCGCGCCTGGCTGCGCACCGGCGCCGAACCCGCGTACCCCTTCGGGCACGGACTCGGCTACACCACGTGGTCTTCCGGCGATCTACGGGTCACCGGACGCAAAGCCAGCATTACCGTCACCAATACCGGCACCCGCACCGGAAAACAGGTCTACCAGGCCTACCTGTCCCGCCCCGACAGCACGATCGACCGGCCGATCCGATGGCTGGCCGGCTTCACCGCCGTCACCCTCGGCTCCGGCCAGTCCCGCACCGTCGACATCGAACTCCCCCGCCGCGCGTTCGAACACTGGACACCCGAGGGCTGGACGATCGAACCCGGCGCCTTCACCCTCCACGTCGGCACATCGGTCACCGACCTTCCCCACACGACAGAGGTGAACTGATCGATCTGCCGGACCTGGGCATCGCTTCCGACTATGCCGAATTCTGCTGGTGTACCGGAAAAGTGGTTCCGATGCCCATTCCGGTGATCCATTCCGGGACGGGTTCGTAGCTGGTCCAGACGAAAGGCGCGGCCGCGGCGGCGGCGCCGATCAGCCAGTTGCGGATCTCGTTGCCGCCGCGGCCCGCGACATGTTCGAGCTCGGTGTCGGCGAGAGCGGTGATCGAGGCCAGGTCGCTGTGGCGCAGGCGGTCCAGGAACCAGGTGTCCCATGCGATATTGACCCGGGCGTTCGGATCGCCTCCGAGGGCGCGGATTCGGGGCTCTCGGGCCGCGTCGAAGGCGTGCGGATCGCGGCCGCCGTGGATCACGCCCGCGCGGCGTTCGCGGTCGAGGTCCGGGTCGCGAGGGTCCGCGGACGGCAGCCAGTGCGACAGTCCGCCGCTGGCGATGAGCAGGACCCGGTCCGCGTGCTCGGCCGCGCGGAGGGCGTCGCCGAGCGCGCGGCCCAGGTCGGCGCAGCGCGACAGGGTGGGCAGCGGCGGCGCCGTGGTGTTCACTACCAGCGGGACCATGGGGATATCCGCAGTGCCGCAGATCATTTCGTAGCTCTGCACGATGCCGTGGTCCACGGTCAGCGCATAGGACAGCGCCAGGTCGAATCCGGCCGCGGTGACCTGCTGCCGGATCGACCAGGCCAGCGTGTCCGCCACCGCTACAGGCCCCGGGCGGCTGCCGAAATCACCGAATCCGGTGGCCTGTTCGACGCCGAGCACAAACGGCGGCATCAGGTCGTAGAAGGTGGCGTGAAAATGGTCGGGGCCGATGAGGACTACCGCATCGGGAGCCAGGCGGGCCACGACCGCGGCGACTCGCGCGGTGTCGGCGAGGAAGCGCGCGCCGGGTGCGGTGGGCCCGTCCGGTGGCAGCAGGTGTGCGAAGGGCGAGTGCGAAACGGCCACCAGGCCGACTATCTCGCTCATGCCGGATCCTTGCCGAGCAGCAGGAATTCGCGATGCGCGTACAGGAATTCGTCGCGCTTCTCCCACTGCGGCCAATGCCCGGCGTCGGTGATCACATGCAGGCGGGCATCGGGCAACCAGTTCAGCAGCAGTTCGGCTTCGTCGAGACCGCCGGTCGGATCGTGGTCGGTCCACAGCAGCAGCGTCGGTGCGCCGATCCTGCCGACCCATGCGGGCCGCCAGGCGAAGTCCTTGCGCACCACCGGATCCTGCAGCACCAGAATGTTCTCGGCGGCCCGCACGAAGCCGGGGCGGCTGTACACCGCACGGCGCAGGTTCACCAGCTCATCGGTCACCAATTCCTTGTGGTGGAACAGGAATTCGACCCGCTGACGCACGAGGGCCGGATTCGGGTCACGCACCGCCGCCATGGTGCTCTCCCGCATCTTCACCATGACCTCCGGCTTGTCGGCGATATTGCCGGGGGTATTGAGAATCAGTCGCCGCACCCGGTCCGGATGGTGCGCCGCGGCCCAGGCCACCACCCAGCCGCCCAGTGATTCGCCCGACAGATGCGCCGCCTCGATACCCAGGGTGTCCATCAGGCCGATCAGGTGCGCCGCGAGCACATCGGTCGTGTACGGGTAATCGGGCAGGTCGGACCATCCGTGGCCGACCATGTCATAGACGGTGACCCGGAAATCCTCGGCCAGACCCGCGATATCGCGGGCATATGCCTCCAGATGACCGGCGGTGCCGTGCACGAGGATCAGATCCGGTCCGGACCCGGCGCGCAGCACCCGCGTCCGCACTCCGGCCACGTCCACGAAGTGCAATTCATGTGCGGTGGTGGACAATTCACCCCAGATGCCGATGTGCTCGGGCAGCGCGTTCATGACGATTCCTTTCCGAATCGGGTGCGGGCCTCGGCGACGGTCACCAGCCCGGCACTCTGCCTGCGCCCCACCCCGAGCGCACCGAGCAGCCGGGAGTTCTCGATGGTGAGGAATTCGACCGGTTCGGTGGCGGAGTCGTTGTAGTGCCGGTGCCAGGTCCACGGCGGGGTGTAGATGAAATCCCCACTCCCCCAGGGCTCGGTCTCATCCTCGATCTCGCTGTGCCCGCTGCCGGAGATCACGTAGTGCACGGTCTCGTGGTGGTGGCGCTGCATATCCGAGCTCAGCCCGGCCGGGATGGTCTGCCGGAAGATCTCGAAGGTGACGGTCGGAAGCCGGCCGGCGATCGCCAAGGCGGTGGGGTTGTGCACCTGATCGGCCGGTAGTGGCGTCAACTGGTCGGCGTGCACGACGAGCGGTCGTGCCGCACCGGGCGGCACGGTCTGCGCGAGCGCGCCGAGAAAGTCCGCCACCTGGAAATCGCTTCCGCTGCTTGCCATCGGATTAGCCTGGCTGGTATCGGGATGAATGTGATCGAAGCGTTCCCCTGGGAGAAACGGCGGCACCGTGCGAGACGACACAGCACCCGGCGACAGCGATAGCGCGCGGGATACGCCGATGAGCGGATTGGAGCGCGCCGCAGCCATTTTCGAGGCATTCGACGTGACGCACCGCGAATTGAGCCTGGCCGGCCTGGTGGCCCGCTGCGGGCTGCCCCGCTCCACCGTGTACCGGGCGGCGGAACGGATGGCCGGGCTCGGCTGGCTGGACAAGTTCGGCAACCGCTACCGGATCGGAAGCCGGCTTTTCGAGATCGCCAGCCTCGCGCCGATCCGGCTGCAATTGCGCGAGGCCGTGCTCCCCTTCCTGCACGATCTGCACAATGCCACGATGACCACGGTGCAACTCGGCGTGCTCGAGGGCGACCGAATCCTGGTGGTGGAGAAGATCAGCGGGCACCGGCCCATGCCCATGCTCTCCCAGACCGGCGGCGTCGTTCCGGTGTACTGCTCGGCGCTGGGTCGCGCCATCCTCGCCTACTCCGGCAGGGAAACGGTCGACGCGGTGCTCGATTCCACTATGCCGCAACGCACTCCGCGCACCCTGACCAGCAAGACGGCCATTCTGCGGGAACTCGCCGCGGTCCCCGCACGCGGCTGGGCGAGCGAGCGGGAGGAGGGCAATGTCGGCGTGAGCTGTGTTGCCGCACCGATTTTCGGACCCCTGGGCGACGTCGTCGCGGCCGTCTCGGTCTCCGGGCCCAGCGCCCTGGTGCGGGCCGACCGGATCGCGCCCGCGGTCTGCATGGCCGCGGCCGCATCGTCGCGAGCCTACTTCGCGGCCGCACCGCGCGTGGACTCCGTGCCGCGATAGCTCCCGCGCGACAGCCGATTCGGAGTTGGGCTCGCCGACTGACGCCGGACCAGCGCCGGGGTGATCCTGCGGTAGGCGGCCGGATCGATCGGGGCCAGCCAGTGCCAGGCGCGGACCGGTGCGGGTATGTCCAGGCCGATATCGCCGAGCACCTCGTCCACATTGTGCATGGAGAACGGAATGATCTTCGTACCCCGGCAGTGATGGCGGTCGGTGGCCGCATCGAGAAAGGCGAGCTGAGCGATGACGGCCTCGGCTCTGGTCTGCGCGTCCGGCAGCGTGAGCAGACCGGCCAGGTCGGCCGCGATCCACACCGCCGCCATCTCCGCGTTCAGTGGGCTGAAGAACGACGAGTTGTAGCCGTTGAAGTACAGGCCGGGCACGTGCACCGGCTGAATCTGGCGATAGAGCTGGAAATTCCCGCGCTCGTCGAATATCCGCTCCTGCACATCGGCGGGCAGGAACGGCACGCCCTGGCTGAATCCGGTCGCGCAGACGATCAGATCGGCGGGCAGCACGGTGCCGTCGCTCAATTCGGCGAAGGGGCGGCCGTCGGCGGCGAGCAGCCGGGTGATGGTGCGGTCGCGATGCACGGTGATCGTTCCCGCCGCCACGTTCTCGAAGAAGCCCTCGGTGGCCAAACCGATTGCGCCCCGGACGATGTCCTCCATCTGGCCGGGCGGCACCAGCCCGAGCGTATCCAATCCGAATTGCCGAATCGAGGTGGTGCCGAGGGAATTGACCATGCCGTCACGCATCCCCCTGCCCGGACCGTGCAGGAACCGCTCCACACCACGCAGCCGCGCATAGCGGAACAGTGCCTCGCCGAGCCTGGTGAGCAGCACCAGTTTGAAATTGACCCGGCCGCGGATCCGGCGCGGGACCTTCCACAGCAGCTGCCGGGCAATGACATCCGTGCTCACCGCGACCCCGCTGATCGGCACCGTGACATCGCAGGCCGATTTGCCGTACCCGACAACCAGGACGCGCTTTCCGCGCGCCTGCTCGGCGTCGTGAAATTCCGTGCCGGCACAGAGGATTCCGCCTGCCGCGCGGAAGTCGCCGAGCCCCGGATAGGCGGGAACGGAGGGTTCACAGAACACGCCGTTGGCGACGACCAGGCGATCGAATGTCCCGGTGACGGGCCCGGAGGTGGACGATACCGAGGTGAGGGTCCAGCGGTCATCGGAATTCGACTGTGCCGCAGTCACTTCGGTGTTCAGCCGAATGTTCGCGCCGAGTCCGAAAGCAGCGGTGTACCCGGCCAGATATTCCTGCACCTGCGCGCCGGTCGGCCACTCCGGGAAGTCGCGCGGCATGGGGAAATCCGAGAACGAGTACTGCGCCTTGGGACTCTGCGTGGCCAAGCCCGGATAGCGCCGCGTCCGGCTCCACACCCCGCCGACATCCGGGGCCTTCTCGAAGACCGTGACCGCGTGACCGGCCTGGGTGAGCACCTTGGCCGTGGTGAGACCGGCGACGCCGGCGCCGATGATCGCGATTCGCATGACTGGACCCCTGACATTTCGGTCACCATAGCGTCGGCGCACCGGCGGCGAACCGCAAACAACCGTTCCTCCCAGAGGGATGATGTGCCGGGCTCGATGCGGTGCGGAGTCAGGCTGGAAGCCCAGCCCCGCGCGGCCCGGCCGCGACGAATGAAGGAGTCGGTTGTGGACGTGGATGAGCAGACCCGGGCCGATCGGGCGGACACCGCGCTCGTGCTGCCCGACAGCGGCGAGAATATGGGAGCGATCGGGCTCGGTATCTACCTGCGACTGGACGGCGCGGACACCGGGGGTGCGTATTCGCTGTTCGAGTACGTGGTGCCACCGGGGCTCGGCGGACCGCCCACCCATATCCACACCCGCCAGGACGAGCTGTTCCTCTGCACAGCGGGCCGGGTGGTCGTCGAACTCGACGGTGTGGCACGCACTCTGGCGCCCGGTGCGTCCATGCTGCTACCGCGCAACGTACCCCACGTGTTCTACAACCCGTTCGAGGAGGAGACCCGCATTGTCGCGGTCGTCTCCCCGCCGGGGCTGGAGGAGTACTACCGCGACCTCAGCCGGCTGCCGCCCGGTCCACGCGATATGACCAAGGTCGCCGAAATCATGCGCACACACGGGCTTTCGCTGGTCCCCAAGCCGGCCGGATGACCGCGCCCGGTAACCGGCACGCCACCTGACCCGCCGGATATGTCATTCGGCCGGGTCGTGGGTCGCGATCTGCCAGGTATTGGACCACGGGTCTCGGACCATCGCGCGGCGATCACCGTACGGCGTCAGGGCCGGCGCCTCGAGCGAGGTCGCGCCGGCGGCGATCGCGCGGAGGTAGGTGGCGTCGGCGTCCTCGACGTAGACGTACAAAAAGGCGGGCATTTCTTCGCGCTGCCCACTGCCGCTGATCATCACCAGGGAGTCGCCGATGCGCATTTCGGCCGGTGCTCCGGGACGAAATTCGCCCCCGGCATCGAAGACATCCCTGATGAATGCGACCAGTTTCTCGGGATCCGGCGAAACGATCCGCGGTATCACCGTGGGCCAGCCCTCGGGTTTGAATGCCATACCTCGATTGTCCTCTGATCGAGGCCGGCGTCAGCGCATTTCGCGGCCCGGAATCGGGCAGGCATCGGCGGCCTCGGCGACGACCTGGGGTTCGGTGGAGGGTGCGGGTCGCTCGCCCGCCTCGAAGTCCGCGCCGGTGATGATCGCGACCGTGTTCAGGACGTCGAGTTCGGGTGGATCGAATACCCTTCCGCGACTGAGGAATCGGAAGCCCTCCGGCGATTCCAGGCTGAATCCCGAACCCCGGCCGGGGACCATGTCGAGCACCAGCTGGGTGTGCTGCCACGCGGCGAACTGCGGACCCGAAATCCAGACCTGCACAACGTCTTCGGGCCCGGGCACGGAGTCCGCCGACTCACCGGTCCGCAAGCGCAGGTCGAGCAGTCCGAGTAGGACGTCACGATCGCCGATGATGAATTCGCCTGCGGGGTAACACATCGGGGCCGAGCCGTCACAGCATCCGCCCGACTGATGCAGCATGAGCGGTCCGTGCGTATCGCGGAGGCGACGGAGCAGATCCATCGCCGCCGCGGTGGCACGCGCCCGCCGGGGAGCGGGGGCAGGCATCAGAAGAAGCCCTGAGCCTTCCCTGCATAGCTGACCAGGAGGTTCTTGGTCTGCTGGTAGTGATCGAGCATCATGCGGTGGTTCTCGCGGCCGATGCCGGACTGCTTGTAGCCGCCGAATGCCGCATGCGCGGGGTACTGGTGATAGGTATTGGTCCACACCCGCCCGGCCTGGATATCGCGCCCGGCCCGATAGGCCACCGCGCCGTCCCGCGACCAGACGCCCGCGCCGAGCCCGTACAGGGTGTCATTGGCGAGCTTGATGGCATCGTCGTAATCGGCGAAGGAGGTCACCGAGACGACCGGGCCGAAGATCTCCTCCTGGAAGATCCGCATGGAGTTGCTCCCGGTGAACACGGTCGGCTGCACGTAGTAGCCGCCGGACAGGTCGCCGCCCAGGTCCACGCGCTCACCGCCGGTGAGCAGGGTCGCGCCCTCGGCCTTGCCGATCTCGATGTAGGACAGGATCTTTTCGAGCTGATCATTGCTGGCCTGCGCGCCGATCATGGTCTCGGTATCGAGCGGATCCCCCTGGCGCACAGCCTTGGTGCGCACCACGGCCGCGCTCAGGAAGTCGTCGTAGATATCGGCCTGGATGAGCGCGCGCGAGGGACAGGTGCAGACCTCGCCCTGATTGAGCGCGAACATGGTGAAGCCCTCGAGCGCGCTGTCCTGGAAATCATCGTTCGCGGCAAGCACATCCGAGAAGAAGATGTTCGGGCTCTTACCGCCGAGCTCGAGCGTCACCGGAATCAGGTTCTGCGAGGCGTACTGCATGATCAGCCGGCCGGTGGTGGTCTCACCGGTGAAGGCGATCTTCTTGATGCGCGGGCTGGAGGCGAGCGGCTTGCCCGCCTCGACGCCGAAACCATTGACGATATTGACCACACCGGGCGGCAGCAGATCGCCGATGAGGCTCATCAGGAACAGAATCGAGGCCGGAGTCTGCTCGGCGGGCTTGAGCACCACCGCATTACCGGCGGCGAGCGCGGGCGCGAGCTTCCAGACGGCCATCAGGATCGGGAAGTTCCACGGAATGATCTGCCCGACAACGCCGAGCGGCTCGTGGAAGTGGTAGGCGACGGTGTCGGAGTTGATCTCCGACAGCGAACCCTCCTGCGCGCGAACGGCTCCCGCGAAGTACCGCAGATGGTCGATGGCCAGCGGGATGTCCGCGGCCATGGTCTCGCGGATCGGCTTGCCATTGTCCCAGGCCTCGGCCAGCGCCACGGCCTCGAGATTCGCCTCGATGCGATCGGCGATCTTATTGAGAACGAGGGCGCGCTCGGTCACCGAGGTCTTGCCCCAGGCGGGGGCGGCGGCGTGCGCGGCGTCCAGGGCGAGCTCGATATCCTCCGCGGTCCCGCGGGCGACTTCACAGAACGTCTGACCCGTGACCGGGGTCGGGTTCTCGAAGTACTGACCCTTGACCGGAGCCACCCATTCGCCACCGATCCAATTGTCGTAGCGGGAGGGAAAGGACATCGCGGCGTCGGGGGTGCCGGGGCGGGCGAAGACAGTCATCGAAAGGCTCCTCGATCTGCTGACGGGTATGGCAGTCAGGTGTGACCCAGGACACTACGAGCGAGCATGTTGCAGCACCGTTGCAAGAAGCTGGTCAGATGCCCAGCTTGCGATCGAGCAGCGTCAGCTGCGCTTCCACCTGGGCATATACCGAGGAATTGCGATCCATCGAGCCGAGATAGGCGGCCCACGCGGCAATATCGTCGCGCCCGTCCACACAGCTGGTCCAGCGCGCCAGCAGGCGCGGATCGCCGGTCGCCAGCAGACTCGCGCGCAACCGCCCGTGCAGTTCCGCGCGCAGCTCGGTAATGCCCGGCGCGAGCGAACGCGGCAGCACCGGCCCCGGATACGCGCGCATCGCCGCCGCCGCGTCGCCCCGCGCCAGCGCCCGCCGCACCTCACCGAGGTCGGTATCGAGGTCCATCAGCAGCCGATACGGCCTCGAGGCCAAACCGTTCGCGCCCAGTATCTTTCGCACCCGGGACATTTCCGCACGCACGGTCACCGGATCGAGTTCGGACTCGTCGAGCAGCATGCTCAGATGGTCGGCGCTCAACCCCTCCGGATGATCGGCCAGCAGCACCAGAATCTCGGCATGCCGCTGCGACAGGCGAATTCGCTCACCGGCAATGGTGAGCACGGGCCGGCCGGGACCGAGCACCTGCAACCGTGCCGTTGTGGGATCGGGGACCGTGGGGGCACCGAGCAGATGCAGTCGCAATTCCGATTCCGCCGCCACCACCGTCGCCCGGATCAGCGCCAGCACCTCCGGCGCGGCCACTCGCGGACCGCCGGTGATATCGATCGCACCGATGACCTTGCCGCTCAACGGATCATGCACCGGTGCGGCCGTACAGCTGAACTCGTGCGCGGCCCGGCTGAAATGCTCCGCCCCGAAGATCTGCACATGATGATCGAGAGCCAGCGCGGTCCCCGGCGCATTGGTGCCCACCCGGTCCTCACTCCAGTCCGCGCCCTCGACGAAGTTCATCCCCGCGACGCGATCCTTGACCTTGGAATCACCTTCGACCCACAGCAGCCGACCCCGCGCATCACTGATCGCGACCAGCAGTCCGGCGTCCGACGCATCCTCGACCAGTAGTTTGCGCACCACCGGCCGGATCAGCGCGGTGGGATGTGTTGCCCGATACCGCTGTAGATCCAGCCCGGCCATTCCCACCGCGCCACCGAATCCGTCGGGATCGACCCCACTGCTACGGCTGCGCCGCCACGAATCGAGCACCACCGATCGCACCGAATCACCACTCGGCCGTACCGACGGCAGCCTGGTTCCCTCGATGAATGAGCTGTGCGCAAACGACATCCGCACCGCCAGCTGCGTGACGTCATCCTCCGGCCGAACGGCAACCCACGGGCTGCCCTGCGCAACAGTGCTCAATAGTCGTCCTTCACGTTCCCCCCACTGTAACGCCGGTCACTCCGGCAGCACACCGCCTCCGTCACACCGATGCCCGGCCGCGACTGTGCTCGGCCCCGCGCACTCGCTGTTCGACCGCGTTCACCAATTCGTGCACCCGGGCGTCGCGGGCCAGCTTGCTGTCCAGTACGACGTTCACCGCACCGCGCAGCAGGGCATAGGGCTCCCAGCCGATCGGGGCGATGGTGCGGGGTGCGCGGCGGGCGATGCCGTCGGCGATCGTCAGGGCGGCCTGGTGTGCGGTGATCCGGACACTGAGCGGCCAGGGCAGCATATCGCCCAGCCGGCGGCCCAGCTCGTCGTCATCGAGGGTGTCATGGGTCATCGCGGTTTCCACGACGCCGAAGTAGGCGACGCCCGCGCTCGCGCCGACGGCGGCCAGCTCGACCCGCAGCGCGCGGCCGAGTTGTTCGACGGCCGCCTTGCTGATCATGTAGGGCGATCCGCCCACACCCGGTGCGAACGCGGCGGCCGAAGAGACCACGACCACATGACCTTTCGCGGCAATGACGTGCTCGAGCGCGGGGCGCACGGTATTGAACACCCCGGTGAGATTGACGCCGATCACTCGATCGAAGTCGCGGCCGTTCATGACGCGCAGTGTCGCGGGCTTGGGCACGATACCGGCATTGGCGACAACGACGTCCAGCCGTCCGAAGCGCTCCACCACGCGGGTGGCCACCTGCTCCATCGCCGTACGATCGGCGACATCGGCGGTGATCGCCAGCGCACGCCCACCGAGCGCGTCGGCCGCGGCACGGGCGCCCCGCTCATCGATATCGGCCAGTGCCACCGACGCGCCGCGCGCGTACAGAATCCGCGCCAGCTCCAAGCCGATGCCCTGACCGGCGCCGGTGATCAAGACCGCCTTGCCGCTCACGTCGTAGGACGGGCCCGCGGTCCAGCCGAGCGGGTTCCACACACCGATGCCCATCACGCACTCACCTCATAAGAATCGATATCGAATCGGCTTGTGCGGCGGCGGTATTCGAAACTCCAGTTCGGATACAGACCCGCATTGTGGCCGTCGGCCGTCGTGTAGTAACTCTGGCATCCGCCGGTGAGCCATACCGTCGAACGACTGCGTTCCGCCATCTCGTCCAGGAACGCCTCCTGCACCTCCGGCCGCACCTCGACACGTTGAGCCCCACGCTCCCGCATGGTGCGCAAGGCGTCCACGATATAGGCGACCTGAGACTCGATCATGAAGACCGCCGACTGATTTCCCGCCGCACCGAACGGGCCCAGCGTGCAGAAGAAGTTCGGGAATCCGGCGAGTGCCGCGCCCAGATAGCTTTGCGGCCGTTTGGCATACACCTCGGCGGCGGTGATGCCGTCGCGCCCGGTGAATCGTTCGAACGCGCCCGGAGCGGATTCGAAACCCGTTCCGTAGATGATGGTGTCGACCGGATGCTCGACACCATCGCGCGTCACGATCGAGTGCGCTCGCACCTCCGCGATTCCGGTGGTGACAACCTCGACATTGTCCTGATCGAGCGCGGGCAGATAGGCATCGGAGAAGATCGCGCGCTTGCAGCCGATCATGTAGTCGGGCGTCAGCTTCCGGCGCAGCTCGGGATCACCGACCTGACGGCGCAGCTGCATCTTGCCCAGCAGTTCGTACGGGTGCCGGAATCTGTTGTCCACGAAGCCGATCAACCCGAATCCCTCGATCAGCGTGTAGTAGCCCCCGCGAATGGCCTTGCCCACCGCGGGCACCCGGCGCAGCAGCGACCGTTCCAGCGCGGAGGTGGTGCGGTCCATCCGCGGCACTATCCATGGCGCCGAACGCTGGAACAGCGTGAGTGCGGCGACCTTCGGCTGGATCTCGGGCACGAACTGCACCGCCGAGGCGCCGGTGCCGATCACCGCCACCCGCTCCCCTGTCAGATCGTGGTCGTGATCCCAGTGCAGCGAGTGAAAGCTCTTGCCCTGGAAAGTTTCCAGACCCGGCAGCGAGGGATACTTCGCATCGCTGAACACGCCGGTCGCGGAGATGACGAAGTCCGCCGTCAGCAGACCGGCGATGGTCTCCACCCGCCAGATCGACGCGTCCTCGTCCCATGCCGCCCGCACAACCTCAGCGCCATAACGGATTCGGCCGGCGACATTGTTCCGGTGGGCCACCGAACGCAGGTATTCGAGAATCTCGCGCTGCCTGCCGTAGGTCCGAGACCAGTTCGGGTTCGGCGCGAACGAATAGCTGTACAGCTGCGATGGGACATCACACGCGCAGCCGGGATAGGTGTTCGCCTGCCAGGTGCCACCGAGGTCGCCGGCGCGCTCCAGAATCACCAGATCGTCGAAACCGGCCTCGCGCAACTTGATCGCGAGCCCGATGCCCGCGAACCCGGCGCCGATGATCACGATATTCCTGTGCTCGGTCGATCCGGTCTGAGTTTCCATGGACGTCGTCGTCCTTTCTAGAGGTCGAGCGGTCAGAGGTCGAGCACAAGACCGTCGTCGGCCGCTCGGGATACGCAGGTGAGCATGGAGGTCGCACGCTCGGAATCGGGCAGGGTGCGGTCGCGGTGCTCGACGGCTCCCGCGAGCACCGCCACTTTGCAGGTGCCGCAGAAGCCCTGCTGGCAGGAGTAGACCACCCCGGGAAGCGCGCGGCGAATCGCGGCGAGCGCGGTCTCCTCCGCACCGACGCGCACCGTGGTCCCGGTCCGCGCCAGCCGGAGGTCGAACTCCTTGCCGTCGATCACCGGCAATGCCGAAAAACGTTCGGTGTGCAGCGATCCTGCCGGGTTGACCACGAACGCCGTGCGCTCCGCTGCGGCCAGCACCGGCGGCGGTCCGCAGACGTACACCGCCGCACCGGGTTCCGCGCGACCGAGCAACTCTTCGATATCCGGGACGCCGAATTCGTCATCCGGACGGATGTCTATCTCGCCACCGGTGCACGCACTCAGCTCGTCCAGAAACGGCATGGTCGCGCGCGACCTGCCGAGATAGACCATCTTCCAGCGGGTTCCGGCGGCATCGGCCGCCCGCACCATCGGCAGGATGGGCGTGATGCCGATGCCACCGGCGACAAACAGATACGAGGGCGCTTCGACGAACGCGAAGGCATTGCGCGGTCCGCGAATTCGCAGGGGATGCCCCGCGCGCAGGACCTCGTGCACCTCACGGGATCCGCCGCCGCCCTCGTGGATATGCCGGACCGCGATCCGATACCGCAGCCGGTCCGCCGGATCACCGCACAGCGAATACTGCCGCTGGCGGCCCGACGGCAGGAACACATCCAGATGCGATCCCGGCGTCCAGGCGGGCAGCCGCGCACCATTTCCCGCGACCAGGCTCAGACTTATGACGTCCGCGGCCTCGGCGCGCACCTCGTCGACAATCAGATCCAGCTCGAACCCGCTGCGCCGCACCGGATTCGGACGCGACAGCATACGCGCGGACCCGCCGGAGACGAATACCCGCTTATAGGTGTCCATGGCGGCAACCAGAGCGCGCATCGTCGCCGGCGGCCTGTACTCCTTCACCACGGCAGTCACTGCGCCGCTCGCGCCGCCGGCGACTGCGCCAGATACCGCAGGGCGACATCCATGGGCCCGAGCTGCGAGGGGTGGAAACCCGGGCGCAGATACCGCGGCATCTCGGTGAAGAACGTCGTGAAGCTCGGAATGACCCCGCGCACAGTCGCAGTGACGAACTGCAGCGGCCAGAACCTGCCCTTGTCCGGCTGCGGATCCTGCCGGTAGAGGTACGCCGTCGACACGATGAACAGCGGCAGCAGCGTCGCGCTGGCCAGCACCGCGGTCCGGGCCTTCCGCGCGTAACTGCCGTCGACGTACATGTACGCGTCGTAGACGACACTCCGGTGCTCGACCTCTTCGGCGCCGTGCCAGCGCACCAGGTCCAGCATCGCCGGATGCATGCCCTTCGCTTCGAGAATGTCGGCCTTCAGCAACCATTCGCCCAGAACGGCGGTGTAGTGCTCCATACCTGCGAACAATCCGAGCCGCTCCTTGAGCCACTCCTGTTTCGCGCGACCGGTCAGACCGTGATCGCCCAGCACCCGATCCACCAGCCACGCAACCATATTCACGTAGGACTCGACATCGAGCCCGATCGATTGCAGATGCCGGCGGGCGCCTTCGTGACTGCTGGCGTGCATCGACTCCTGGCCGATGAATCCCGCGACCTCCTCGCGCAGCCGCTCGTCCTCGATCAGCGGCAATGCCTCGGCGAGGCAGTTCGCCATCGCCCGCTCCCCCTCCGGGAGCACCAGGTGCATCACATTGACGATATGGGTGGCCAGCACCTCGCCGGGGATGTAGTGCATCGGCACCGACGCGAAGTCGAAATGGACGTCGCGAGCATGAATCGCATGCGCTTCGTCGCCGTAGTGGTGCCTCGTCGCACCAGCCTTGTCAGCCATGCCCTGAACGTACAGCGCAACAAATTGCATTGCAATGTATCAGCAACAAATTGCTCCAGAATGTTGCAGAGGGCGTGATTTCTGCTAGCGTCGAAGGGTGACCACTCCGCCTATGACCTCGAAGAACGCCCTCGAAGCAGCCGATTCCGTCGAATCGCGCATCCTCGACGCCGCGCTGGTCCAATTCGAGCAAGTGGGTATCAAGAAGACGACCATCGAGGACATCGCGCGCCGCGCCGGCGTCGACCGCGTGACCGTCTACCGCCGGGTCGGCTCCCGCGATGATGTCGTACAGCACGTCACGACCCGCGAGGTCGCGCGGGTGCTGGCCGAACTGGCCGAGATCCCCGAACGCCACCGGACCCTCGAGGACCTGGTCGCCGATATCTTCGTCACGGTCGTCACCCGCTGGCGCACCCATCCCCTGCTCAACAAGATGCTGGCCCTAGAACCGGAACGGGTTCTGCCGCAACTCACCACCGAGGGCGGACCTACCTTCGTCATGGCGCTCGCGGCGACCACGGGCGCGCTGCAGCGCGCGGTCGAGGACGGCTTGCTCGCGGATTCCGCCGATATGGTCACCCGCGCGGAGATCATCTGCCGAATCGTCCACTCGCTCGTGCTGCAACCGGAGGGCACCACCGCGCTCGGCACCAGCGAGGAACTCGACGCCTTCGCGCGAAAGTACCTGGCGCCCATCATCTCCGGATGAGATCGGCCGCCTCAGCCGAGAGTTGCCAGTGCGAGCAGTTTGGCCAGATCACGCCTGATCAGGTGATGATCGTGGCGCGCCAGTTTCTGCAGCGTGCGATGAGCGCGCCAGTCGTAGCGAATATCCTCCGCACAGGCCCGCTCGACCTGCTGTAGCGCGAACACCGCGGCGAAATCCTCACCGCGCAGGCTGTAGGCGTAGGCGGTGGTCAGGAAGTACCCGACTCGCACATCGATGGCGGAATCATCCGGAATATCGGTCTCTGCCGCCAATCGGATGGCGTCGTCCACCCGTCCCAGGCGCAGGTTGATATCCATTCCGGTGATCGCGGTCTCCTTGACCCCGAAGCGAACTCGCCGATCCGAGGAGTCCGGTCCGAGCTCCTCCGCCAGCTGCCCCGCCTCCGCGAGCAGCGCCTCGGCACCGTCGGCGTCCAGCCGCGCGGCCGCCGCCTCGGCGGCCACCAGCAGCAGCGCACCATCGACGAAAGCCGCGCGCCTATCGTCCCCGGCGTTCAGCCGCAGCCAGTTCGACGCGGTGGTCGCGTAGTCGAAACTCTCTGCGTGATAACCCATTGCCAGCAGCACACTGGTCATATGCCAGCAGCTGATCGAGATGGCGAGCGGCTCGGAGTTGCGGGCCAGAATGCCGATGGGCCGATCCGCGACCAGCCACGCGAGATTGTGCTCACCGACACGGGTGAACAACAGCCGGGCCAGCTGATACGCGTCGACAAGCAGCCGGCCCGACTCCTCGACCGGCCGTGTCGAATCCGACTGCGCCGCAGCGCGAACCACTCGCGCCGCCACCAGCACCCGCGGCAGCTGCGCGGCCAGTTCCGTATACCGGCCGGGCGAGCCGAGCCACACCCGCCAGCACTGCTCCAGCCCATCGCGCACGGAATCGATTGTCGGCGAGCCCGATTCGAGATCGATATCCGGATGTACGGAGGGATGGTTCATCACCGCGCGGGTGAGCGGCGCCATGTCCAGCCCCACATCGTGAGCGATCGGCCGATTCAGCGACGACCAGCCGACCAGTTCCATCGGACTCTCGAAATGCAGGACTTCGGCCAGCCGCGTGGCCATTTCGATGCTGTCGAGGCGGCAGCGGCCGACTTCCACCTGGCGCAACCACTCCTCGCTGCGGCCGGACAGTTGCGCAACCACCCTCCGCGACAAGCCGAGTCGTCGGCGACGCAGCTCGATTCGCTCTCCAGCGGTGAGTATTCGGTGATCCATATCGGAAGCTATTCTGCTCCAACAATCTCACCCCGGATAGAGGGGAACACCCGGCAATCGTCCGGTGAGATGACCTCGGTACAAAACCGGAATACCCGCGACAACAACATCATCGATTCCGGTGGCCAAACGGAATGGTCTGATATATGTGGCGTGATCGCTGATCGCGGCCGGATCGATAACAATTAGATCAGCCGCTTGGCCGAGCGCAATGGTGCCGCGATCGTGCAGCCGGAATCGCGCGGCCGGGCGGGCGGACAGGTGCATCACGGCTTCCTCCCAGGTCCAGTCCCCGAGCTCGATGACATGTCTGCGGATCAGCCGGGCGAAGGTGCCGTAACCGCGCGGATGTGGTTGCTCGCCGATATAGATGCCGTCCGACCCACCCATATGCGCATTGTGGCGCAACAATTCTCGAATCGATTCCTCGTCCTCGGAGAAATCGATCACCACACCGGCGTCAAGTGCGGTATCGACGAGTACGTCGGCGCACAGATCGGCGGGATCGACACCGGCCGCGTCGGCGGCATCGGAAATCCGCATTCCGATCGCCCACCGGTACGACCCGGAGGGCACATGCGAGAGCGTCAATGTCCGCCACTGCGCGGGATCGCTCTCCGCGGCGAACCGCCGGCGCGCACCACGATCGGTCAATCGATCGAGCACGTGGTCGAGTTCGGCGCCGCCGAACCAGTCCGGCAGCATGCGCGCCAGGATGCTGCAGCCACGCCCGTACGGATAGGTGTCGAAGGTGATGTCGATACCGCTGCGGCGGGCGGCGTCCACCAGCCCGACCAGCTGAGCGCTCGGACCGTGATAGTGCGAAACATGCACGGCTGTGCGCGCTTCGCGGCCGATCGCGCAGGCCTCCACCATGCCCAGATCGGCCTGCCGACCGTACCCGCGCATATGGGTGACGTAGGGCAGCCCCCGGCGCGCGGCCGGAGCGCAGAGCGCGGCGAGTTCGTGCACCGTCGCGAAGCGGCCCGGCAGATATCCCAGACCCGACGAAATGCCTGCTGCGCCTTGGTCGATGCCCTCCTCGACGAGCCGGACCATGGCCGCCAGCTGGTCCTCGTCGGGCGCCTTCGGCGATCCCCGCATGACGCTGTAGCGCACTGTGCCGTGCGGCACCAGATAGACCGTGTTCACCGCCGTCGTACCCCGGTAGCCGTCGAGCAGTTCCGCGACGGTCAGCACCTGCCCGGAATCGCTCGGCGCCGAATCGGTCTCCTCCGGTCTGGTGGCCCGATAGCCGTTGACCGCGGCGAAATACCTTGATACCCAGGCCAATGCCGCCGGGGTGGCCGGTGCGAAGGACAATCCGTCCTGCCCCAGGACGACGGTCGTCACGCCCTGCCGCAGCAGCGCCAACTGCGGGCCCTGCTCATGGATGACCGCATCGGCATGCAAATGAGCATCGATGAATCCGGGGACCACATAGCGCCCCGACGCATCGATCTCGTGCCGCGCATGCGCTCCGTCGCAGGCGCCGATCTCCCGCATCCGATCGCCGACAATGCCGATGTCTGCACGGTAGCCAGGGCGACCAGTTCCGTCTAATATCAGGCCGCCACGAATTAGCACATCGAAATGCATTGTCCCCGAAGTTAACCTATCAATAACTGATCGGTGAATGACCGGGGGCAGGTACGGTTTCATGATCCTTTTGAGCAACACTTTCGCGTTATGGCAGCCATGACCGAATTCATCAAAGTCAACGAGCTGAACGAGCTCGATAGCTGGTCCGACCCGATCACCTTGTACCGGGACGTGTTCGGCTTGAAGTCCGACGATCCCGCCCCGAGTTCTCGACTGCTCGCAGCGCTCACCCACAATGGCGGAATTGTGCTCGGCGCCAAGGTTAATGGGCTATTAGCTGGGTTCAGTTACACCTTCCTGGGCCGTGACCTGACCGACGAGGGCCACGCTGCCTCCCTCTATCACTATATGGAGTTACTGGTGGTCCGCGCGGAGCTACGGAACCTCGGGGTCGGCCGGGTCCTGATGCATCGCCTGCGCGATATCTCACTCGCCCGCGGCGTCGATACCGTGCGCTGGGCCTATGATCCGCTGCGCACCGACAATGCCTACTTCTACCTCGATGTACTCGGCGCCCGCAGCCGCGGATTCGCGCCGAATCTGTACGGCGTCGAGGACACTGGACGCGATCGGGGCCGCCCCACCGACCGCATTCTGGCCCAGTGGGACCTGACCGCACCGCCGCACCGGCCCTGGCCGCCACCGCCCGCCGGCCTCGATATCGGGAACCCCGCCATCGATCCCCGAAGCGGAACGGTGCTGCTCGCGGTGCCCTCGGTGTACGGCGAGCATCCCAGCCGCGACCTCGTCGTGCGGCAGCAGCGGATTTGCGCGGTACTCGGCCATCTCATCACGGACGGCTTCCACGCGGTGTCGTGCCGCCGGGCGGCCGACGGCCAGGCCGTGTACCGGCTCATCCGGCGCGAGCCGTCACCGCATCCCCAATAGCTCGTCCCAGATAGTTTGGAACAGAATCACCAGATTCGATTGGCGCCGAATGTCATCGGCGAATTGGATCAATTCCCACCATCGCGCCGTTCCCCCACCGCAGGGGCCGAATATCCGCCAACGCGGATGAGCGATAGCGCCCGCGCGCCTGCCTAGCCTGAATACGAACCGTCGCCGGCCTCGGCACATTCCGTGCCGGACGGCCGATGCGATGGCGAATCGGCGGGAGCCACAATGCTATTCGACACCCAACTGGTACTCGTACTCATGGCTTCGCTCTGGTCGATCGCCATGCTTCTCGCCGTCGCGACGGCGGTGCTCGCCCATGATCCCAAAAAGCGAGCCGATGCCCGGAAAGTGGTCTCCGCGCTCCTGCACTTTCACCTGCCGCCCAGGTGATTTCGGGTCGGCCACGCCCGGCTACATCTTGGTGTACCGGGCCATGGCGAAGCTGTAGAGGCCGTAGGTGATGATGCCCAGACCCGCCACGACGAGCATGACCGCGCCATAGGGTTGTGCGCCAAGGGTTTTGAACGCGCCGTCGAGTCCGGTGGCCTTGTTCGGCTGGGACTGGGTCGCGGCGAGGATGATCAGCAGTCCGGCGGCGGCAATGGCCAGGCCCTTCGCGATATACCCGATCGTGCCGAGCCTGCGCACGAAAGCACTGGTGGCGCCCTTCAGGTCCTGTAGGAAGTTCCGGCTGAACCCCTTGTAGAAGTGATACCCGCCGATCCCGATGATGATGAGCCCGCCCACGATCAGGCAGATCGTGCCCGGCGTGGAGTGCATCAGGCGAGCGGTGAGCCCCGCACTCTGCGCACCGCTGGACTTGCCCCGGCCACGGGCGAATCCCCACGCGGAGAAGGCGAATGCGAAGTAGACCACTGCCACGCAGAATGCCTTGAAGCGATCGACCGCCTCGGCCTTCTTGCTGTCGGCATCGGGTTGGGACGCACTGCCGAGCGCAGCTTCGGCGAGCCGCCACAGCGCCATCATCAGGAAGGCGATCACGCCGATCCAGAGCGCGACAGTGCCGCCCGGCTTGCCGGCCAGCTCCGTCATGGCGCCGGACTGATCGGCGGTATCGCTCGCACCGCCGAACGCGATGCGGATGGCGAGATAGCCGATCAGCAGATGGACGATGCCGCTCATGACGAAGCCGGCCCGCGCGAAACGCTCGAAGACACTGTTCTGCGCGATCCGGCCCGCAAGGGAGGTCGAGTTGTCCATGGTTCCTTCCGGGCGGTCGATCGTCCGATACGGCTGGCCCGCTCACGCCATGATTGCCCCGCTGAGCCGAGATGAATCACCCCGGCGCGGAGATCGTCGGCGTCATCGTCTACAACACCGGTAGCCAGGGTCCGGTCATGGGCTGCCCGCAGACCATCGAGGCGGGTATCACCGACCCGGCCGGCAGTGCGTTCGAGATCACCGACAATGGCGCGCCGTTGCAACCTGTGACGCTCGATCCGAACGGGGATCCGCAGGTGCTGTGGACCCCCGGCAATCTGGGCTGGCACACCATCGAGGTGCGGCAGCACAAGCCGGACGGCTATACCGCGACCGGGCACCTCGATATCGACGTCCACCGCGTCGGAATCAATTCCGGCAGTGTGTGTCTCGCCGACGGACTGCCCCTGTGGATCAATCCGCAGACCGGCTCGCTGTTCACCTGAGAGACCGCGAGCGCCTCGGCGCTGACTCTGCGCGCGGAGTCAGCGACCGGGGACGGTGACCGGGGCGATGCAGCTCGAGGGCAGGTCCTGCAGTGAGCAGAGTGCCGGGGCGCGGGTGGGCAGGTAGCCCGCCGGGACTCCGCCGGAGGTGGCGATGTCGTGGTACGCGCCGACCGCGTCGGTGGGGTGGCGGGTCAGGCCGGGGTCGGTGGTGACGTCGACGGTGTAGAGGCCGAAACGCGGTGAGTAACTGCCCCATTCGTAGTTGTCGGTAATGCTCCAGTAGTTGTAGCCCATGACGTTCATGCCGTCGGCCTTCGCGCGCTGCACCCAGTAGACGGTGTCGCGCAGGTCATCCGCGCGGGTCATGCCGTCGGTGGTGGGTGAGCCGTTATCGGAGGGCATACCGTTCTCGACGATGTAGAGCGGGCGGCCCGGGAACTTCTGCGCGTATCTGCGCAGCACGTAGTAGATGCCCTCGGGCTCGAGCACGAGGCTCGACGGCTGATTGGTCAGCATCGCAGCCAGATTCGGCGGATTGCTCAGCGATCCGCCGTAGTAGTAATCGATGCCGACGTAGTCGAGCTTATCGGCGATCCGGTCGACGAAGGACGCATCGGCCTGCGCCGCACCGATATCGGAGTAGGCGATATTGCTGGTGACCATCGCATCGGACTGCCGGGAGTGGATGTAGTCGTAGATCCCGCGGTGCGCGGTGACCATCCGATCGATCATGGGCGCGACATCGAGCGCGCTGATATCGCCGATCCGCTGCTCCTGTCCCACATACGCCAGCGGCTCGTTGAACGTGACCCACAGCGGATCGGATCCGGCATAGCGATCCACCACCGCACGGGCATTCGTGAGCCAGTCATTGACCATGCCCGGATTGCGCCAGCCGCCGCGATCGACCTCCCACCCCGGGAACACCCAGTGGTCCAGGGTGATCATCGGCCGCATCCCGGCCGCACGGATGCGCGCGATCACACTGTCGTAGAAGGAGAAATCCCAGTCGCCCGGACTCGGCTGCACGCGCGCCCATTCCACGCTGATCCGGTAGACCCCGACACCGATATCGGCCGCATGCTGGATGTCCTCACCGTAGCGATGAAAGAAATCGACGGAATCGCGGTAGGCGTCGGCGCGGCCGGATCCGGCGTATCGGCTCCAATTGCTATCGGGCGCGGAGCCTTCGCTCTGGAACCCGGAACTCGAGACACCCCACAGGAAATTGCCGCCGACAGATGGTAGCCCGGGATCAGCGGACGCACTCCCGGGTACGGTGACCGCGCACAGTGCAGCCAAAGCGGTACATACCAGCGCAAACAGTGCACGATATCCCATCTCAACGAGAGTACCTCCCGGAGAGCCTGTTTCGTTGCGCACCGATCAGATTGCCGGTGCGCTACCCGAACGGGAAGGGCGGCAAAACGCTGACCGGGCGCGACATCCGTCCCGTTTGCTCCATTGCTGCCATTGTTCACCGAACGTTCGGCGCGACGACAGCGGACCGACAGTCGCTGGCGCAGAACAGCATCGCGAGGTGCGGCGTCAGTCCCTGTTACCGGTCGACGGGCGGGCGATAATGGTCGGGCAGCCGATCTCGTCCAGCACCGCCTGGCTGGTGGAGCCGATAATCATGGCGGACAAGGCGTTCCGGCCGTGGCTGCCGAGCACCATGAGCTGCGCATTCGCGGCTCGCTCGATCAGATGATCGACCGCGTAGCCCTCGACGACGGCCCGGTGCACCACGACATCGGGATACCGTTCGCCGTAACCGGCGAGGTTCGCCGCCAGCAGTGCCTCGGGCTCTTCCTCCAGCTCAGGGCGGGTGCCGTGCAGCATAGGTCGTGTCCAGGCGTGCACGGCGACAAGTTCCGCCGAGCGCGAGGACGCTTCGTCGAACGCGATCTGAATGGCCACGGTGCTGTACGCCGATCCGTCGACGCCGACCACCACCGGACCGGGCTTCGCACCGCTGTCGACGGACGTGGCGGGAATCACCGCGACCGGACAGTGCGCCCGGCGCGCCACCGCACTGCTCACCGAACCCAGCACACCGGGGCCGTGCCCGCCCGCGCCGACTACCAGGAGCCTGGCATTCTCCGAAAGGTCGACCAGGACGGAGATCGACGGCGTATCGACCACAAAGGTCTCGATATCCACCGTCCCCACCGGTGCGGCGGCCGCGATTGCCGCCTCCGTCGCCTGCTTGACGACAACATCCCCGTCACGCCGCAGGATCGCCTGGTCCGCGGAGATCGGGGCGTCCTGCTCCGGCACTCCGGCATAAACGAGGTGCAGCGGGCAGCCGTGCCGCGCGGCATCGACCGCGGCCCAGCGCACCGAGGTCAGGGCGGCATCCGAACCATCGATCCCGACAACGATCGGCCGGTTGACAACCATCGCGATCCTCCTCTGCGTCACAGTGGCCTCGACATCCGGTTCCGACGCTACCCGGCCGCGCCGCAGGAGCTAGACCGCCGCTCGGCGAAGCAGGAGCAGCGGCCTTCCCGTAGTGACCGTCCAGTGTTCGTAACCGTTGAGCGCGAGCAGAATCGCGGTCACCAGCGAGAGCATCACGATTTCCGGCAGCAGCGGCGCGGCGACCGCCAGGACGGCGAGCACCGCGGCCCCGGTGGTCCTGCCCACCGTGGCCGCGCCGAACATCCGCCAGCGGTTGAAACAGAAGGCCGATACGTACAGCGCCGCGCCCAGCGGCAGCAGATATCCGGTGACCCCGTGCGCAATCGCCGTCGGGTGCTCGACCATGGTGCGCGCGCCCACCGAGACCAGGACCAGGCCGATCACCAGGAGTACGTGCCCGTAGCTGAGCACATCCCGCACCACGGTGCCGCGCACCTGATTGGTGCGCAGCGAATGCTCCACGGCCGAGAACCCGTACGCGAAGTACAGCCACCACAGCCCGCAACCGAGGACGAAGGTCAGCACCACGCTGCCCCAGGACACCACCCCGAGATTCGCCTGTGCCGCTTCGGAACCGACCGAGGCCACCATCTCACCGAGCGCGATGATGACGAAGGTGCCGAACCGTTCGGGCAGATGGGTGGCCCCGAACTGCACGGTCCCGAGCCGGCGCGCCAGCAGCGCCGGACCGGCGAAGGCCAGCAGGACCGCAATGATCCAGAGCCCGTTGCGAATTCCTCCCGGGGGCGCGAGCGCCGCCGCCACCAGCAGCAGGGCGCTGAGGACGGTCACGGTGTACGGGTTGAACCAATTGCCGAGCGTCCCGGCGTGCGCGAACGAGCCCTTGCGCCGCATCGCGTCCCACAGCAGCAACCGCAGCACCAGATGCGCCACGGCGAGTATCAGGGGCTGGGCGTATCCGGTGAACGCGTGCGGTGCGGTGATCGCGATGACGAAGACGCATAAACCGCAGGCGAACAAGAAGATCCGCTGCCTGTCCGAATCCTCGATCCCGTGCACGGTCAGGGTGGTACCGACCCACGACCACCACATGATCGCGAGCAACAGCACCGTCTGGCCCACCGCTGTCCAACTTTGTTCCACCACCGGCACATGCGCCGCCTGAGTCACCGCGAACACCAGCACCAGATCGAAGAACAACTCCGCCCAGCTGGCCCGCTCGTGCGCCTCGTGTCGAGCTTCCGTCACGCCCGCTACGGTACGACAGTCACCGGCCAGCGACCCGATCTCACCAGCCGCATGGCCACCGAGCCCACCAGCCGGTGCCCCGCCTGCTGCGAGGCGCCGACGACCACCGCATCGGCGCCGAGTTCGTCTGCGGCCTTGGCCAGTTCGGCATAGGCGTCGCCGTGCCTGGTGAGGAACTTCCAGCGGATGGTGTAGATATCCTTGACCCGCTCGACGGCTTCGCGGATCTCGCCGACCAGCTCATCGGCTATTTCGGAGGTCACCGACCGGACGTCGGTCCCCAATCCGGCAGCCATGGCCATCCACGGTTGGACATACACCACCGCGAGCAGCGCGTGCTGCCGCCGCGCGAGCCCGGCCGCGTAAGCCGCTGCCCGCCACGAGGATTCGGAGCCGTCGACCCCGACCGCGATCACCAGCGGACCGTCGGTACCCAGCTCGAAGCCGGAATCGCCCTGTGCCCCCGGAGTCGTCGCCTCACTCACGTCCCCAGCCTAAATCACCACCGGCGCAGCTACGCGAACATCTCGGCGCCCGGGCGGCGAGGCACCCACCCAGGGTGGTGATCTCCTCCCCCTCGGGGGAACGACCCCAGCTCTCGGGGTCCTGATACCGAGGGCGCCCGGGGCGGACAGTTAGGTCATCACCAGCGAACCGGAGCCCGCAATGTCGATATCCAGCCTGATCGCCGCCTCGGCCGAACGTCGTGTCACGGTCTCGACGCGGGATCGGGTGGCACTCGCGGTTCGCGAATACGGCCCGCGCGGAGCGGACCTCACCGTCGTTCTGCTGCACGGGCATTGCCAGCGCACCGAGTCCTGGACCGACGTCCGCGACGCGCTGCTGCGGCAGTATCCCGGCGCCCGGGTCGTCTGCTACGACCACCGCGGCCACGGCGACTCCGCCAACGCACCCCGGCAGACCTACAACCTCGCGCAACTGGGCTATGACCTGCGCGAGGTCCTCGACACCGTCGCTCCCACCGGACCGGTGGTCCTCGTCGGCCATTCGATGGGCGGTATGACCGTGCTGACCTATATCAGCCAGAACCCGCACGAGGTCGGCACCCGCATAGCCGGCGTGGCACTGATCGCGACCGCCGCGAGCGGGCTCGCCGACGCCGGTTTCGGCCGCCTCCTGCGCAATCCGATCGTCTCGGCATTCCAGAGCGCCGTCCGCTATGCCCCGCGCCTGATGCAGCACGCGAAGCTGGTGGCCTGCAAGGTCTTCGCACCGGTCATCCGCACCGCCGAATTCGGCAATCGCAAGGTCAGCGTGCGCGTGCGCAGCCTCGCCAATGCGATGCACAACGAGACGCCGATCGTGACCATGGCGAGTTTCCTGAGCTCGTTCCCGCATTACGACCGAACCGGCACCCTGCCCGCCCTGTCGCGGATCCCGACCCTGGTGCTGTGCGGTTCCGCCGATCTGATGACGCCGCCCTCGCATTCCATCGCGATGGCCGCCGCCGTCGAGTATTCGGATCTCGTGATGATCGAGGGCGCCGGTCACTCCGTGATTCTCGAACAGCCGGTACACGTGGCTGAGGCGATCGCCCGCCTGATGACCCGGGCAGGCGGCACCGGCCGAATCGCACAGCCGCACCTCACCCTCGTCGCGTAATTGCGGGACATCCGGCCTGGGATGGCTGCAAACAGTTTGCTACCGCCCGCCGCACTCGGGGTGAGGCGTGTGCACCACCCGGACGGCCGATATGGTACGGATAAAAGGGTGGTCGAAATCTTCTTCACCAGCTAGTTCGTCGTTCCAGGAGTGATGCGCCGTGACTGTCCAGCAGACCGCGGATCACGAATATCCGCCGCAGCCACCCACTCTCGGGCAGTTGCTGCGCAGACTCCGGGACGCGCGGCAGATTTCCCGCGAGCGACTGGCCTTCGCGGCCGGCGTGAGCGTCAGCTACCTCACCCACCTGGAACAGGGGCAGCGCGAGCGTCCGACGCATTCGGTGGTGAAAGCGCTGGTACAGCAACTGGATACGGTCGTCACGCTGTCGGACACCGAGCGCAGGCATCTGCACGATCTGGCGGGTCTGGCCGAAACCGCGGTACCCACCGTGGCGCAATTGCAGGCCGAGATCACCCCGGGGATGCACCGCGTCCTGGCCCTGCACTCCCCCGGTCCGGCCGCGTACTTCGATATCCGCCTCAATCTGCTGGCGCGCAATAACGCCTACGCCGCAGCGCTTCCGGGGCTGACCGAAACGGGCAACTGGGTCCACTGGATGTTCGGCAACGAACTCTCCAAGCAGGTCATGGTCGATTGGGAGCAGGAGGCCGCACTCGCGGTGTCGCGGCTGCGCGCCACCCTGGGCGGATCCGGGAGCCCGGCCTGGTTCGCCGAACTGATCACCGAATACGGCGTCTACCCGCACTTCCGCCGCCTGTGGGCACACAGCGCCGCGGCCTTCGGGCGGGCGCGGATCCCGGTGGAGCTGCGCGACCCCCTGACCGGCGCCCGCACCCGCTACTTCAGCCAATCCTTCGGAGCGCACTCGATCCGCTATCCCGGCTGGATCGGTTTCGTCTCCTGTCTCCGCCTGCCCGGAGCGGTCGAGAGCACCGGTAACCTCACGTCAACACTGTAGGTCTACAGTAGGCATCACGGCTGCTCATACGAGCCGGCTAGGAGGACCGCATGACCCAGAAGGCAGTGCACGATCACACCGGCAATAGCGATCGGCCGCTCAGGTGGCCCGATCCCAGTCCGCTGAGCAGTTGGTGGGACACCGTCATGGACCTGCCACACGGCGATACCGTGCCGAAACCAGGGGCCACGGGCGCGCACGAGCTCTGATATCGGGCGCGCGGCATACTGTCGGGATGCAGGACTCGATACTCGACACCATGCTGTGCGCGCCGGCGGCGGTCGCCGGATGAGCATTCGCCGAGTGGTGCCCGACATTACGACCGCGGATCTGGCCGAGAGTCGAAAGTTCTACGGCCTCATCGGGTTCGAAGAGGTCATGGACCTCGGCTGGGTGGTCACGATGGCCTCGCCGTCGAATCCGACGGCACAGGTCACGCTGGTCCAGCCGGGGGCGGACTACGAGCAGCCGGACTTCAGCGTCGAGGTTGCCGATGTGGACGCGGTGCACGAAACCCTCACTGCCGCAGGCGCCGACATCGTGTATGCCCTGCGGGACGAACCCTGGGGCGTACGCAGATTCTTCGTACGCGATCCGAGTGGGCGCATCGTCAATGTGGTGAGCCACCGCCACTGAGCGGATCGGCCGATCGCGGCGGAAAACGCTTGTCAGGCGTCGAGGATCTTGCCCGGATTGAGCAATCCGTATGGGTCCAGGGCCTGTTTGACGGTGGTCATGATGTCCACGGCCGGGCCGTGCTCGGCGCGCAGGTACTTCTTTTTCGTCAGGCCGATGCCGTGTTCACCGGAGGCGGTGCCGCCCACCGCGAGAGCGTGCCGCACCACCTCATCGGAGAAGCGCAGCGCGGTCGGCAGCGTCGTCTCGATGTAGGGCACCACCACATGGACATTGCCGTCCCCGATATGGCCCGCGACGCTGATATCCAGGCCGAGTTCCGCGCCGAGCCGGGTGGCCGTGCCGACCGCATCGGCAATGCGCGAGTAGGGCACGGCGGTGTCGGTCACGAGGAAGCGGTGTCCCGGACTGCGGGCCTTGAGGGCGAAGAACAGTTGGTGGCGGTCCTCCCACAGGGTGTGGCGCTCGGTATGGGTGCGGGCCACATCGATGCCGTGCGCGTGGTACGCGCGGCAGACCCGCTGGATCTCACGCTCGTCCGCATCGGCCGCGGCCGACGAAGCCGCCTCCAGGTCGATGAACAGGGCCGGTGACTCGGCGTATCGGCTGCCACGAAAAACGTTGACAGCGGCCATGCTCGCGGCGTCGACGAACTCGAGCCGGCTCACCGGCACCGCGAGCCCGAGCAGTTCGACCGCCGCGGCCACCGCCTCCCGTACCGTCGGAAACGAAATCCGCAGCGACCGCAACCATTCCGGAATCGGATGCAATCGCACGGTGAGTTCGGTGATGACCGCCAGGGTGCCCGCCGACCCGATCACCAGATCCTTCAGGTCGTAGCCGCTGGAGCTCTTGCGCACCGCCCGGCCCAGCCGCGCGACCCGGCCGTCGGCGAATACCGCCTGCAGCGCAGGAACATTGGCGCGCATACCGCCGTACCGCACACTCGTGGTGCCACTGGCATTGGTCGCGGCCATCCCGCCCAGCGAGGCGTCCGCGCCGGGATCCACGGTGAATTGCAGGCCGAATTCGGCCGCCGCCGCATTGAGCCGGGTGCGGGTGACGCCCGGCTGCACGGTGGCGGTGAAGTCGGCGGGCGCCAGGTCCAGAATCGAATTCGCCTGCGACAGATCGAGAATCAACTCATCTCCGCGAGCCAGCAGATGACCCTCCAGGCTGGTGCCCGCACCGCGGGCGATCAGCGGCGTGCGGGTATCGCGTGCCCACCCGACGACCGCCAGCACGTCGTCGAGACCGGTCGCGTAGGCGATGCCACGCGGGCGGCGGCCGAGGCGGCCGGTCTCGTCGGCGGTGAACTGATCGAGCACCGCGGGCCGGGTGTCGATATCGAAGGGCGTGCCGTCGAACGCTGTGGTCACCCGCGTTCCAGAATGGTGGTGACCAGCATGGTGTGATCCTCCATCCGCCGCGTCACCGACCAGCCCAGCTCGGCGAAGGCGCGTTCGTATTCGAGCTGCGTCCACAGCCGCACACCGGTGATGGTGTGGTAGATCTCGTAAGTCGGTGAGAACCAGGGCTGTTGGGTCCAGTGCTCGGCCTCGAGCAGATAGCCGTCGCCGATGACGAGGCGGCGCACATTGGGGAACCACTCCATCCAGCCGCGCAGCACCGCCGCGATGCCGTCGCCGTCGCTGGCGAGCTGATGCAGCAGGAAGAAGGACATGGCCGTGGTGACGCTCTCCCGGTCGATCTTGCCGAGCCAGGCGGGCAGCTGCGGTTCCGGTTGCACCGAACCCGGCAGCAGCGTGATCCGATCGGAGAGTCCGAGTTCCGCGACGTCGACGGTCGCGGCGTCGATCACCTCGTCCTCGATATCGACACCGAGGAACTGTTCCCGCGGCGCCAGCCCGGCCAGCGCCTGGACCCGTCCGGCGTCGGCGCACCCGAGATCGATGGTGCAGCCCGGGGTGTCGGCGGCAATCGAGGCGCCGATCGTCGCGAATATCTCCGGCCGCCGCCGCGCGATATCGGTGCAGGCGCGCGCCACCTCGCCGGGTTCGGTTGCGGCGGGGATGTATTCGTCGTGTGCGGCGCTGGAGAGCCGCCGGAAGGTCGGTTCCCAGCCGCGGACCGCGCACCGGACGAAGCCGCGGTTCTTGCCGACATCGTGGCCGGTGTGGGTGAGGTGGTAGCGGTGGCCGCGCCGGGCCAGGAAGCCCGCCCGGACCAGGCCGTGGGCGACGGTCTGCTGGATACCGGTGCTGGGCGCGATGGTGTCGCCGCCGAGCAGCGTTGTCCACCAGCCCCAGTCGTCGGCCGCGACAATGAGCTGACCGGCGGTCTGGCCCTCGATGACGTCGCGGATGGTGAAGTCGCCGATGCCGGCGTGGGGATGCACGAGCGGTGTCACTGCGGTCATGATGATCTTCCTCGAGCTGGGGCGATGGCGATCGCCTGGATTTCGATGAGCAGCCCCTCGATGGGCAGGGTGGTGACGGTCGTGGTCCGCGCCGGTGCGGCTGACGTGAAAAATTTGCTGAAGGCGGCATTCCAGGCCGGAAACCATCGGCGGTCGGCCAGATAGCATTCGAGTTCGAGTACCTCCTCGCGCGAACTGCCGGTTTCGGCCAGTACCGCATCGAGCTGGTCGAATACCGCGGCGGCCTGCTCGTCGAAGGTGGTTGCCGACAGGGCCATGGTGGCGGGGTCGATCGCGGCGAGGCCGGAGGTGAATATCAGCCCGCCACCACTGCGGAACGAGGGGAACGGCGCGGCGCTCACGGGACTGCCCTCGTAATGCGGGCGGCGTCGATATCGCCGATCGTCGCGGCGCCGGAGAGGATCATCAGTGTCCGCAGCTCCTCGGTCAGCAGCTCCAGCACCCGATCCACCCCGGCCTCACCGGCCGCCGCGAGTCCATAGATGGCCGAGCGCCCGATGATCACCGCGTCCGCGCCCAGTGCCAGCGCCAGATACACATCGCTGCCGGTGCGGATTCCGCTGTCCAGCAGGATCGGCAGTTCGGTCCCCACCGCCGCTCGAATACCCGGCAGCATATCCAGACTCGCGGGCGCCGGATCCAGCTGGCGGCCACCGTGATTCGACACCACCAGCGCCGAAGCACCCGCGGCGAGCGCCCGTTCGGCCGCCGCCGGCGTGAGAATGCCCTTGGCGATCCACGGCAGTCCGAAATCGGCCGCCGCATCGGTCAACTGATCCCAATTCCACACGGAGCCACCCTGTTTGAGTAGCTGCCCGAATACCTCGGCAACACCCGGAGCGCCGTTCTCCCCGGTGAGGTTGCCCGCGAACAGGCGCTGGTCCGGGTCGAAGCGATTACCCATATTGCGGGTGCGGAAGCCGCCGACCGGGCAGTCCACCGTGACGCAGAGCGCCTCGAAACCGGCCCGCCGCACCCGGTCCGCCACCGCGGCCGCATGCGCGAACGGGTGCAGCTGGGCAATGCGCGCGGCGCGCGGGGCGACCGCGTGGACCTCTTCGTAGGAGAAGCTGCCGGCCTCGGGCACGATCGACAGTGCGCCCCGATGCTGGGCGGCCCGGGCGACGGCGAGGTGACCGTCGGGATGGAACAGTGCGTCACCACCGAAAGGCGCGGTGATGACCGGGGTTTCGAGGGACATCCCCAGCAGTTCGGTCCGGGTCGAGGGGGTGGCGACACCGCTCATCGGTTCGGGCAGAATCCGCCAGCGGCCGAACGCCGCCAGATTGGCGCGCAGCGTGATCTCCTTGCCCGCACCGCCTTCGACGAAGTCGAGAACATCGGAGTCCAGCGCCGCGGCCGCCGCGCGGTGGATCTCGTCGTGGGTGCCGAAGGTGACCTGGGTCGGATAGAAGCTGTCCAGCTGCGCGGTCACGCGGCACCTCCCGCGGCGACCACGGAGTGCCGGCGGCCGTAGGTGAGGTAGAGAACTCCGCCGACGGCACTCCAGATCACGAAGCGCAGCCAGGTCAGCGTCTCGAATGTGGTTGCCAGCCAGATGCATCCGGCGATCGCCACAATCGGCACCAGCGGCATGAGCGGGGTCCGGAACGGTCGCGGCCGATCCGGATCGGTGCGGCGCAGGATCATCACGCCCAGGGCGACGATGAGGAAGGCGAACAGCGCACCGATATTCACCAGTTCGGCGACGGTGTCGATCGGCGTCAGCCCCGCGACCACCGCGATCACCGTGCCCAGCAGCAGACTCAGCCGCACGGGAGCGCCGCGGGAGCTGGTGCGGCACAGCGCCTTCGGCACCAGTCCGTCGCGGCTCATGGCGAACAGCAGCCGGGTCTGCCCGTAGAAGACCATCAGCAGGCCCTTGGTCAGCGCGATCACCGAGGCCACCAGGATCACCTTGCCGATCCACCCGGCGCCGATCGCCGCCAGCGCGGTAGCCACCGGCGCGGAGTTGTTCAAGCTGGAATACGGTGCGACACCGGTCAATACGGCACTCACCGCGATATATAGCAGGGTCGCGATGACCACAGAGCCGATAATGCCCCAGGGCATGTCCTTACGCGGATTACGGGTCTCCTCGGCCGAGGTGGCGACCACATCGAAGCCGAGATAGGCGAAGAAGGCCATGGCCGCCCCGCCCGCGATGCCATTGACGCCGAACGGCATGAACGGCGCCCAGTTGCCGGCGTGCACATGCGGCGCACCGACCGCGATCACCACAATGAGGACGGCAATGGTCAGGGCCACCAGTGTTTTCACCACCGCGGCGGCGATCTTCACTTCGAAGACCAGTACGGCGACGATGAGTCCGACGATGACAACCGCCGGAAGATTGACTACTCCGCCATCGCTGGGCCCCGCCGAAATTGCCTTCGGAAGGGTGACGCTGAAAAGCGATTTCAGGGCCGCACCGAATAATCCGGACCAGCCGATGGCAATTGCCGCCGTGGCCACCGCATATTCGAGCAGCAGATTCCATCCGACCAGGAAAGCCGGGACCTCACCCATGGTCGAATAGGTGTAGGTATAGGCGCTGCCGGAGACCGGCGTCATTGCCGCCAACTCGCTGTAGCACAGCGCCACCAGCACGCAGATCGCCCCTGCCAGCAGAAATGACAGGACGATCGAGGGTCCGGCCTTGGTTGCCGCGGCAACGCCGGTGGTGACGAATATGCCGGCGCCGACAATGGTTCCGACCCCCATGGCGATCAGATCGGTACGCCCGAGAGTGCGTTTGAGCGCCCCATCGGTTGTTGCCGCCGAAGCGATCGAGGCGTCGGTACTGCGTACGCGGAATGCGGTCGGCCGCCGCGTGGCGGAGGGCCCGACCCGGGTGGGTGCTGCCATGACTGGAATCCATTCGCTGGGAATGTATTTGTTTCTTGTGTATTCAGTGAACCAACCGAAGTTTGTGTGCCGATGAACGCAAGTAACGAACCCGTTTCGTGATTTCAGCGAAATGTGTTGTGGCACAACATGTTTCAGACATGCGAATACCGCACGCCGATAAGTGCGTGCGGAATGCGGCGACCCGGTCTATGCGATTGTCGAAGGCTGCAGAACGAGGAGGGAGTCCGCGGCGCGCGCCGTTGCGCGCCTGCGGACGAGCGAGGTGACCGCGGCGACCACGATCAGAACCGCGGCCGCGGCCAGTACCGCATCGCGCATCGATGCGACGGTGGCGACAATGCCCAGACCGATGGTGCCGACCGCCGCGCACAGGTAGGCGACGGCCGCGAAGCGCGAGGAGATCCGGGCATGCTGATCGGGTGCCGTTGCGGCACTGACGATCCGGAGCCCGGTGCGATACGCGATGCCCTGACCACACCCCGCGATCACGCCGCCGCAGAGCAGCAGCGGCAGGCTCGGCACCCACGACACCGCGGCCGCGATCGCCACACCCGCGATGATGATCAGCTGCGCCGTAACCGGCTCGGCGGGCAGGGTATTCGGCGTCAGGACACGCTGTGCGACCCAGGCGCTGACCAGATACAGGGTCACCGGCAGCGCCAGCAGGGTGAGGTTTTTGGTGCCCAGCAGCTCCGCACCGTAACTCGGCAGCAGCGCGACCACCAGACCGGCGGACACCCACGCGGCGATTCCGGTGAGATACCCCGCCAGCGGAGCTTCGCTCTCGACATGGGGGGTCTGCGCCCTGCGCGGTGGAGCGGCCGGTCGTGTTGCGCGATCGGAAAGCACAAGCAGCGCAACAGCTCCGAGCAGCAGCGCGTGCACCAGGTACACGGTGACGCCCGGCGCGGGCAGATACTGCGCCAGGCCCGCCGCCGCGAAGGTACCCAGCGCGGAACCGAATACGGTCGCGCTCGCCATCGCCGTGCGACCCCGCTCGCCCCGGCGCTCCAGGATCAATCCGGCCAGCGATCCGGTCACCAGACCGACCGAGAGTCCGGCGCAGATCCGCGCCACGCAGGCGGGCCAGGCCGAATGCGCCACTGCCATAGCAAGATCCGCGGCCATCCCGAAGACGCTGCCCACGCCGATCCGCCACCACCACCCGCTGCGCGAGGGTGGTGTCCCGAGTATCGACAGCGTCGGCGTGAGCGCGAACAGGTAGGCCGCGAAGATCACGGTGATGAGCAGCGGCGCCAGCGACCAGGCGTGCCGGTAGTACGGCATCATGCCCGTCGCCATATTGGGCTGCGCCATGATCAGCACCAGGAGCGCGCCCGGAACCGCTGCCCTCATCAACCCTCCCAAGTGAGGAGATCTTCTCGGTTAGAGAATAGACAATTGAGAAGAACTTCTCTACTCGAGGGCGGATGATGGTCTACGTCAGCACGCGGCGCGGCGCGCCCAGGACACCGATTTCGACCCACTCGCCCCGGCGCCGCAGGTGTTTGTGCAGGATGGAAGCGTGCCCGTGAATACCCGCAGCGATGCCCAGCGCAGCCGAGTGCTGCTGGTCGACGCGGTCCGCAATCTGCTGCAGGCCGGTCGGATCGGCTTTTCGATACCCGAACTCGCCGCCGAGGCGGGCGTCGGCGTGGCCACGGCATACCGGCACTTCCCGACCCCGCAGGATGCGATGCAGGCTTTCCATCGCCGCGCCATCGAACAATTGCTGGAAGCCTTCGCCGAGGTCGATGCCGCGGCCGCGGCGGATCTCGATCCGGTCGAACGCTTCCACCGGTTCTGCCGCACCTGGGTCGAACAGGCCATGCAGTGGGGCCCGGCGGTGCGCTATATCCGCAGCAGCAATGGCTTCATCGAACGGCTCGGGGATGGCGACGAGGCGATCACCGCCATGCACGACCGGCTCGCCGATGTGCTGAAAGCGCTGGCGCGCGAAGGGAAGACGACCGAATTCGACGTCACCTACGCGGTGCTGCTGTGGATCACGATCTTCGACGAACGCGTCGTCTACGACCTGGCGGAGCACCGGCACTGGCAGCGCGCCGAGATCACCGACCACCTCACCCGTGCCGTCGCGGGGGCGCTCGGCGTCAAGGTGTGAGCTCCGGGATCACCGCGGCGGGCGGACCGTCGACAGGGTCGGCTTCTTATCGTCTTCCCAGGCAATGCGTTTCGGATCACCGTGGCATTCGACCAGTGCGGCGTGATCACGATCCATGTAGTCCCAGGCCCACGAC
Organism: Nocardia sp. NBC_01327; assembly: GCF_035958815.1. NCBI lineage: Bacteria > Bacillati > Actinomycetota > Actinomycetes > Mycobacteriales > Nocardiaceae > Nocardia > Nocardia sp. NBC_01327. Next base: position 6,476,134 of record NZ_CP108383.1, read on the forward strand.
ATGAAGGCGTCGACCTTGCTGTGCGCACCGCTGAGCAGTGCGGCGTGCACGCCCAGCCAGGCCGCACACGCCACCGGGCCGTGGATGTGATGACGATGCTCGCCCACCTCGGCGATCGCGGCGCCGCGGCCGATCATGGCCATAATGCCTTTGTCCTTGTAGTGGAACGGCTTCCGGTCCTTGTCCGTGATCTCCCGGATGATGTTCTCGGCCGCCCACACCCCGGACTGCTGTGCCACCGAACCGAGTTGCGGAAGCGTCTTGCCCTCTCCGTCATGAATATTCGCGACGTCTCCGATCGCGTAGACGCCCCAGTACCCGTCGACCGTGAGGTCCGCGGTCACATCGATGCGCCCGCCGTGCCCCGGTGCGACACCGCATTCGTGCGCGACCGGCGAGGCCGATTCCCCGCCGGCCCACACCGTGGTCTGCGTCGCCAGCACCGTCCCGTCACTGAGCTGAACGCTCCCGGCCTCGATCTTGCTCACGCCTACGCCGAGTTTCACCTTCACACCGTGTTCGGTGAGCTTCTCGAAGGCATATTTGTGTGACCGCTCACTGAACGGCGCCAGCAGCGCATCACCGTGATTGACCAGGTAGACATCGGCCGCGCCGCCCGCATGCTCCATCGTGCGCAGCGCGGCGAACAGTTCGGCGAAGGCTCCCGCGGTCTCCACACCCGTCGGCCCGCCACCGGTGACGACCACATCGAGCGGGCCCGAACGCGTTTCGAGCATGGACCGCACATGCAGGCGCAGCCGCTCGGCATCGACGATCGAGTACAGGGGGAACGAATGTTCCGCCGCCCCCGGCGTTCCGAAGAAGTTCGCGCACGCGCCGGCGGCCAGCACCAGGTAGTGGCCGGTGACGGTCTCGCCCTCGCCGGTCGTCAGCGACCGGGAGCGGAAATCGATATCCACGATCTCGGACTGGATCAATCGCACATTCGGCTGCTTGGCGAAGATCGCCGCCAAGGGCCGCGCGACATCCTCGGCGGGGAGCTGCGAGGTCGCCACCTGATACAGCAGCGGCTGAAACTGGTGGTAGTCATTGCGGTCGACCAGCACGACGTCGACGCCGGCCGAGGCGAGCTTGTGCGCACACGCAACTCCCGCGAGACCGGCCCCGGCTATCACTACAGACGTCATCCCCCCACCTTGCCAGCCGAAGCTGTGTGTTTCCCGCCTTTGCCGAACGAATATGCGATGAAGACCTTGTTACCACCCGCGCAGAGCCCCACCGTCCGCCTGACCGGTGAAGTCCATCCAATGGCCGGTGCAGTCATTACGACCGGAACATGATCGCGGGAAGATTCGACGATCAATAACACTGTTCGGTACCGCTGCGGTACTTGAAGGTATTCGGGGTTGCCATGCAACAACACCCACTGCTCGCCTCGGCCGCTCTCTGCGCCTGCGCGGCCATCCTCTTCACCGGATTGGCCCCGGCGGCCTCCGCCGACGACGGCATTCGCCACGAGACCGCCGCGGGCGACAGCGACGGGATCACCAAAAGCGTTGTGTCCTACGACTATCCGATGCTGCCGGGATCGCTGCCGCACAGCGCGAAGTGCGATCGGACGAAGTACATGCGCTGGCGGCTGGACGACGGGCCGGAGGATGCCGATGACGCCGATGCGATCATCGTGATCCAGCCCGGCACCGTGGAGGGCGGCGCCGCCTTCGATCCACTGGCCCGCAATACCCTGCGACAGCTGAAAGCGCAGGGCAAGCGCGCGGAAGTCTGGGGTCTGGACCGGCGTGAGAACTGCGCCGAGGACACCACCGGACTGGACGCGGCGATCGCGGCGAAGGACTACCGGATCGCAATCGACTACTACTACAACGGAAAAGAGATCGACGGTCAGCGATTCCAGGGCTGGTCCTCGCAGCATGAACCGGCGCTGGCGGATATGGGCATGGGCCAGATCGTGCGCGATATGCAGTTCGTGCTCACCCATGAGATACCGCTCGCCGCCGACCGCAAGAAGAAGGTCTTCGTCGGCGGGCACTCCCAGGGCGTATTCCTCGCCGGGCACTTCGCGGCCTGGGACTTCGGCGGTGATCCCGCGACTTCCGGTGGCGCGGTGAAGGATCAGGTCGCCGGCATGTTCGGGCTCGACGGAATCCTCGGCGCCGACTATCAATTCCTCGGCGACACCATCGTCAAGGACGCGTGGAACCTGATCGGCGGCCAGCCCTATCCACTGGTCGTCGAGGGACTGCGGAGCGGAATCATCCCGCGCGCCATCGACGGCGGCGCCCTCGGGCAGGCCGTCGGACTCGGCGAGGTCGGGTTCCCCGCCATAGCCGAGGTCGCCAAGATCGCCGGCATTGCCGCCCGGTTCGAACCGGATGCGGAGAGCGAGCTACTCACTCGAATTCCGCAGGGGCTGCAGAACTTTCCGACCGGGCTGGTCGACGAACTGGCCGGGCGCGCGTTCATCACCCAGGACTATCTGAAATTCCTTACCGGGCAAACGGATCCGACGAAGCTGCGGGCCACGAATATGGCGCTGCTCGGCACTCTGCTGGATGACAACTCCTCGCCGATCGTCGCCATTCAGGCCAGCTTCGGCGGGGTGGATCCGGGCGGGCCGGTGGGCGTGAAGAGCTTCCCGATCCCGGATGTGCTGCGCCGGATTCCCCTGCTCGGCACGCTCGTCGACTTCGGCGGCGGTGCGAGTACGAAGATCGCGCCGCTCGCCGCCGATGGCCAGACCGTCTACCGGTGGCTCGACTACAACCAGGTACCGGAGGCGGGCTTGTACACCGTCGATGGAGTCCGCTATACCGATCCCACACTGGAGATCGCGTCGGCCACCAATTTCGCCGATTCCGTCGGTACCTCGGTGGACGGGGTCGGCTTCATCGATTCCTATGAAAACCTCCGTCATCTCATCGATCTCGGATTCCTCGCCGCGGGCTACCGCGGTGGTGAACTGGCAGGTTTCAAGAATCCGCATTGGCAGGACACCGTGCCCGTGCTGACCATTCTCGGCGGCAAATCGTTCGGGGCTTTCCGCGGCCTGCCGAGGTTCTTGGACAGCAAGGACACCGTGATCGCGCCGAGCGCGAGCCATCTGGACACCTTCTCCACGGCCGCGGTGCAGAACGGCGGCCGGCCCGACGTCCCCGCCACCAGCCTGGCCAATTTTGTCCTGCAGCACAGTGGTGACGCGCCCGCGAAACCACCGACCACAATCCTGGACTCCCTCGAAACAGGCTCCGGCGGACGCTAGAAACGCGAACACTCAGCTACCATCCCCTGCGGCCGAGCGCGCGGCCCGACACGGAGGAGGCCGAAATGGATGCGGGCGGGGAGGTCATCGAGGCAATCCTCGATCGCGACGGAAACCCGCTCGGCTATTTCGAACGGGATGAACGCGGGGGGCGGCCGTGGGCGGATGAATTGTGCTGTGCCGCAGAGGTTTCGCCCGGTGCCGCTGCGGCCGCGATCGTGCGGTCCCTGGCGGGCTGGGGAGCCACGGTCGCAGGCGGATTCGGGAGCGATCTCGTCGATGCCGGCGCCAGGCGGCTGCGGACATTCTTCACCTACACGCTGTCGCTGTCCCCGCCGATTCCGGAACCGAGGTTGCCCTCGGGTCTGCAAATCCTGCCCGCCGGGCAATTTCCCCCCGAGGCCCTGTACGAAGCGCTGCTGGCCGCCTATCCCCCGGGGCATCCCGATCACGACGACGATGCGCCCGCATCACTCGACGGGCTGTACGACGGGACGCTCATGGGTCCCCTGCACCCGTGCAGCGCCGTCGCCTGGGACGGTCGCCGCGTGGTCGCGGCGGTCCTCGTCCAGGATGCCGAGGGCAAGCCGCCATTGGCGGGCCCGTGGATATCCGAGGCATTCCGGCACCCCGGACCCGACTACGCCGGACTCGGGGCGCTGCTCCTGCACTGCGTGACGGCCCGTGCCAGCGACGCGGGCCTGACTGCACTGGGGTTGTCGGTCACCGACGGCAATCCGGCGCAGGCGGTCTACGAGCGGCTCGGCTTCACCCGCACCGCCCGCTGGACAGACCTCGAATTTCCCAACGCCTGAATCCTCGTGCCTACCCGGTGACGTTCGCACACAGAATGGGCGCGAACAGCAGCGTCGGGGTGCTTCCGTCGAGGATCTGGCTCATCGGACCCATATGCACGTTCACGTACCAGCCGGTCGCCGGAGGCGCGGTGGCGACATTGTCGACGGTTGCCGTCAGCGAACCGTCGCCGGCGCCGTCGGCCTGCAGATCGGGTAGCGGGTAGAGGACTGCGCCCTGGGCCGCACAGCTTCCGGTGTGGATGTGCACGGCGTGGGCACTGCCGGCGGGCAGGCCGGTAGCGTTCACGACCACCTGCAGACTGTGCTGGGTGCCGTCGTAGGTGAGCTTGACCGTACCCGCGGGAGCCTGGCCGTTCTTCTGTGGCGCAGCGACTTTCAACGTCACCGGCCCCGCCTGGGGTGTGTCCGCGGGAATGTCCGCGCAGCCGATCGGTGTGAAGCTCACGTCGGTGGCTGCGCCGAGCTGGGCGCTGGGCGCCAGGTGAATGTTCAGATACGACCCGCCGGGGATTCCGCCGGGGGCCGGCCCGCTGACCACGCTCTGCCGGATCGCCCCGGAGGCGTCGGCGGTGATGTCCGGGAACGGCACCGACGGCGGCTGCGTCTGATCGGCACAGGTACCGGGATGGATATGCATGGCATGGCTGCTGCTCGGTGTGAAGCCCTGCATATCGATCGCCGCGGTGACGAGCGTCGTGGCCGGATCCCAGCTCAGCACCGCCGTCCCGGTGGGCATGCTCTCGAGCTGCAGCCCGCCCTGCGCGGTGGCCGGAGAACCAGTGGATACGGAGGTCACCGGAGGACTGGTCGACGGTGACGTGGACGAAGTCGAAGAGGTCGAACAGGCGGCCGCCGCGAGCACACCCACCGCCGCACTGCACAGAATCGCGCCACGAAGCATAGGAATCATCCCTTGAATTGGGTGAAATCGGTGGCTGAGATTCTGACGCTAGGCTCGGTGCGAGTGACCTGTCAAGGCGCGTCGAAAGACGTTGGCGGAGTATGCGTTCACATGGAACTCACAGCTCCGGAGGTGCTTTTCCACGCGCCGCCTCGGTTAGAGTTCGCGCACGGCGACCCCTCGGTCGGCGTGCGCGAACAGGAGAACCACTATGCCACCGTCCCGGACCGGGAGATTGCTCGCCGAAGGTATTGCAGTAGCGAGCCTCTGCTTCGCGGGCGGGGGTGTGATCGCCGCGGGTGATTCGGCGGCGGAACCCGTGACGCTGGTGGCCGGTACGGATGCCGGATCGTCGCTGTCACCGACCGGTTTCGCCGCGGGATCCGCGGAGGGCGGCAAGCACTTCTGCGATGCGGGCGGCATCGCGGTCAGCCTCAGCGGCAATTCCAGCGTGACGTGCAAGGGGATCACCAGCGGCAGCGGCGGGGCCTGATTCAGGAGGCCGCGCAGATCGCCGCATCGAATACGTGCTGCTGTGCGGCCGCCGTGGCCGGGTCGGAGGCGCGCAGGTTGGCCAGCACGGTCACCGCGCGGCCGTCCGCGGTCACCCCGTCGTAAGTCCGGAAGCCGGGGATGGAACCGCCGTGGCCCCACACCTGCGCACCGCACGGCACCGACAGCCGCGCGAGGCCGAGACCGTAATCGATGCCCTCGCGATTGGTGAGCGGCTGCGGATCGCTCCGCATTTCGGCCAGTTGCGCCGGCTGCAGCAGCTTTCCGGTCAGGAGTGCGGTGAAGAACCGGTTCACCTCGCTGCCGGTGGAGACCATCGCTCCGGCCGAGCCCGCCCAGGAGGTCTCCAATCGGGTGAGGTCGGTGCGCTGACCGTCGATGATCTCGTAGCCCTGCGCATGCGGATCGCGCAGCTCGATCTCACCCGGTGCGGGAATGTAGGTGGCTTTCAGCCCGAGGGGTTCGATGATGCGCCGGGTGATCTCGTCCGCGAAGGGTTTTCCGGTGATCCGCTCGACCAGCATGCCGACGATCAGATAGTTGGTATTGCTGTACTCGGCCTTCTCCCCCGGCGGGAAGTGCGCGGGCATGGTGCTCAGTGCGCTGTGCACCAGCGCGGCGGAGTCGAAGCGCTGCTTCAGCATTGCCTCGTAATCCCCGTCCAGCTCCGGCAATTCGAGATAGTCGGGCAGTCCGCTGGTGTGCTGCATGAGATTTCGCACGGTGATCCGATTGCCGTCGATACCGCCGCCCTGCACCACACCGGGGAGATACCGCTCGATCGGGGCCTCCAGATCCACGGTGCCCGCGGCCACCAGCTGCATCATCACCGTGGCTACGAAAGCCTTGGTATTACTGCCGATTCGGACCCGGGCAGCGTCGGGAAAGGGCGCGCCGGTCGCGATATTCCCCACCCCCGAGGCAGCGGTCCAGTCCTTCCCCTGCTCGGTGACCACCACCTGGATACCCGGCGTTCCGGCCGCGACCGCCGCATCCAGTGCGCGCTGCACCTCGGCTCGCCCGGCATCGGACAGCGGCTGCCGCGGCGTCGAATCCGCCCGCGGCGTACATGCGGTCAGCGCGCACACCAGCGCCACTCCACCCGCCACGATCCGCCCGGCGCTCAGCATCGAAGTCATACCCGCAGACTCACACGCCCGCACCGGTCCGCACATCGCTCGCAGGTCCCACGCCTACCCCGAGAATCCCCCGAGTCCGCCGTTCGCTAGACATGGACCATGGACCTGCGCCAGCTGCACTACTTCATCGCCGTCGTCGAGACCGGCACCTTCACCGGTGCGGCAGCGCGCGTGCATGTGGCCCAGTCCGGTGTCAGCGCCCAGATCAAGGCGCTGGAACATGAACTGGGCCAACCGCTTTTCGAGCGTCGCCCGCGCACGGTGGTCCTCACCGCCGCGGGCGATGCGCTGCTGCCGCACGCACGGGCCGCGCTGGCGGCACTCGACGCCGGTCGCGGCGCGATCGACGCGCTGACCGGACTGCTGCGCGGCCATGTGGCGGTCGGCAGTATCAGCTCGATCTCCCCGCGCAGTATCGATCTGCCCGAAACCCTCGCGTCCTTCCATCGCGCGCATCCCGGCGTCGATATCTCCTTGATCGAAGACAGTGCGGCGGGACTGGTCCGGCGCCTGCGCGAGGGTGTCCTCGATGTCGCGTTCACCAGCCTCATCGACGAAACCGTGACGGGACTGCACACCCGGGAATTGCATCGGGAGCGTGTGGTGGCGGTACTGCTGCCGTCCGATCCGCTGGCGCTCGAGGCGGCACTTCCCCTGTCCGTGCTGAGTGACCGGCCGCTGATCGCCCTCCCCGAGGGTTCGGGGCTGCGCTGGCAGCTGGATCGGGCGCTGGCCAAGGCCGGTGTTCGCGCGCGCATCGCGTTCGAGGCGGGCAGCCCCGATATTCTCGTCATGATGGTGGAGAAGGGTCTCGGCATGGCCCTGGTTCCGGAATCGGCTCTCGCACACAATGATCGAGTGGTGAGCGTACCGGTGCCCGAACTCCCGGCGGGGCGGCTCGGCATCATCTGGCTCGAGGCCGTCGCCGCCCGGCCCGCCGCCCGGGCGTTCATCGAGCACACCGCCGCGCTGGCATCGAAGCGCCCGGCCGCTCAGCGCCCGGGCAGTGCGGCAACGCCGTCCGCGGCGCGTTCCTGACGGGCCGCATCCAGTCCGCGCCACCGCTTCGCCTGCGGCGCATCGAGATCGAACTGGTCGAGAATCCGGGTCACCACGTGATCGACCAGGTCGTCGATGGTTTCGGGGCGGTTGTAGAACGCCGGCATCGGCGGCACGATGCGCGCACCCATCCGGCTCAGCGCGAGCATATTCTCGAGATGGATCTCATTGAGCGGCGTCTCGCGGGGCACCAGGATCAGGCGGCGGCGTTCCTTGAGCACCACATCCGCGGCGCGGCAGATGAGGTTGTCCGCCTGCCCGTACCGAACTGCGGAGAGCGTGCGCATACTGCACGGCACGATGATCATCCCGGCTGTCCGGAATGATCCCGACGAAATCGCCGCGCCCTGTTCGCCCAGCTTGTAGGAGACATCGCCCAGCGCCGCGACCTCACGGACCGTATAGGGCGTCTCCATCTCGATATTGGATCTCGCCCAGGTGCTCATCACGAGATGTGTTTCTATTTCCGGCATTTCACGCAGGGTCTGCAAGAGACGCACGGCGTACGGTGCACCACTGGCCCCGGTGATGCCGACGATGATGCGCTGTACCGATTCGGCCACTATTCCCCCTTCCGGGCGGCCCGGCCGGCTTCCAGCCGGGCGAATACCATGGCGCTGCGCGCCCAGTTCTCTTCCTCGACGAGGTCTGCGGAAGTACGAAATGTCAATGGCCGCATGGCGATACCGATGTCGTCACGCTTGTGCTCGGCCAGCGCGAACTCACAGCCGAGAACATCCTCGAAGATCACCGAGGCCACCAGTCCCAGCTTGAGGTGGTGACAGACCGTACCGTCCACGGCGAGCAATGCCGCGGTACCCGATCGCAGCAGATTCGCCCGGGTACGGCTGCTCGCCACCGCGGCCAGCAGCGTTTCGCCGCCGACCGCGGGCTCGAGTTCCGAGCGCGAGAGCAGGGCGCTGTGCGGGAACCCGTCCGCATCGACCGAGAGAAATGGAAATGCCTGCTCACAGGCTCCGACAGTGGGGAATCCACGCAGCAGCGCGGAGATTTCGTCCGGAATCGTCATGACCATTCGGCCTTTCATCGATCGGTACGGGACGGCGATCGGCGCTACAGCGGTAGCGTGGCCTTCCACTTCTCGCGGATCTCGGCCCGGTACGGTTCCCCGAAACGGTTCGCGCGCGGGTAGGAATCCTTCCAGGCGAACGGTTTACACGCGTCGATGAGCACGATCCCCATCGACATATCCCCGGCCGCGCGCTTGGCCGGTGAGAGCCGCGGATCGATCGCGGTGGTCGGAGCCCGGAGGATATGCATCGATTCCGACGGATCCACCCGGGTGAAGATCGCCCACAGCACATGATTGATATCGGTGATGTCGATATCCTCGTCGACCACCACGAAATAGCGTTCCATGCCACCGGTCCGCTTACGACCGGCCGCCGCCAGCAGCGCGTGCATCGCATCGCCCGCACCGGTCTGCTCGACCGAGATGACCATCATCAACTGCCGCGCGTACGCCCACACGCCTCGAATGTTCTGCACGCCCGAGGCTTCCAGGTGATCCCAGGTGACCGATGCGGAATACAGCGGCACCGCCTGATCGCCGGCCGGAACCGTCGGAATCATCGGCGGCGCACCGAGAATGATCGGATCATTCCGGTGCATGATCCGGTTCACCCGCACCACGGTCTCCTGCCCGGCATGGGTGAAATAGCCCGTCCACTCCCCGAAGGGGCCCTCGAGCATCGATTCCTCTGCGACCGGCGGCATCTCACCCAGGATGACGATCTCCGCATGCGCGGGAATCGGCAGATCCGAGCCCGGGGCGTACAGCACCTCCACCGCTTGACCGCGCAGGCCACCGGCCACGTCGTACTCCGAAACCCCTTCGGGTGCAGCGATTGCGGCCACCGTGGACAGGATCGGATCCGACCCGACGACAATAGCGATCGGGCACGCTTCGCCCCGATCCCAGTACTTCTGCGCGATCGCACGCGCATGCCGGTTACCCAGCATCCACAGCGACAGGCGGTCCCTGCCCTGCACACAGCCCCGGTAGGTACCGACATTCACCCATCCGGTATCCGGATCGCGGGTGATGACCATACAGGCGGTCCCGATATACCGGCCACCGTCCCCGTCGTGCCAGCGCGGTGTCGGGAACACGGTCAGATCGACATCGTCTCCCGCCATGACGTTTTCGAGCACCGATCCGGTCGGCACCACCACCGGCGGGATCGGCTCGATCGCCCTGCTCAGTTCTTTCCACGCCCGGATGATCTCCATTTTCGGTGTGTCCGAAGGCAATCCGAGCGCGACCGCACACCGCTGCGCGGTGCCCATGAAATTGGCGAACACCCGATAGCCCGGCGGATAGCCCGGAATATTGTCGAACAGCAGCGCCGGTCCCTCCGCTTCGGCGAGAAGCTCTGTGAGAGCGCCGATTTCGAGGTCCCAGTGCGCGCCGTCGATCACCCGCACCTCCTCCTTACCCAGTGTGTCGGTGAGATTGTCGATGTAATGCCGCAGATCGCGAAACAAAGTCATGACCCCACTCTGCGAGCAGCCTTGCCATCTGTCCAATAGCTGGTTCTGCTACCTGCCATCACAAATGAATATGGTGGGCACTTCCCCGCGAATACCGGTCCGAGTCATTAGGCTGGTAAAAGCCCAGGTCCCGAACGCGCAGGTCGACCGAGAGGATCTATCGATGAGTGCTGGCCCCACCATCTCGAATGCCGCGTTCACCGGTGATCTGACCGGGATTCTCGGCAAGCACGTGATCTACGTGTATGAGAACGGCTGGAAGTACGAGCTCTACGTGCGCAATGCGGAGACCATCGAATCCCGGTGCCTGATGGGCCCGATGTTCGGCCGGTGGTCCAAGAACCAGGCGGCGAAGATCATCCAGCTCAGCGACGACCTGTACAAACTGGCCTGGGTGGAGCCGACGGGCACGACCACCGTCATCATCGTGTATCTCACGGGCCGCCAGGTGCACACCAGCATTTCGTACCCGCAGTGGATGCTCGACTATCCCGAGAGCACCCTCACCCGCTACGAGGACAATCTGGACGAGATCATCGCCGCCCGCGATCTCGGACCGACCTACCCGCTGACCCTCGTCTCCTCGGCCGGGCGCATCACCTACCTGGAAACCCGAGAGCAGGAAGACGATTCCGTCATCGACGGCCCGCCCGGCAAACTTCCACTGGGCTATGCCGACCGAACGAATTGATCGAGGGCTGTACGGCCCGGCCCGAATTGATTAGGGTCGAAATTACCGGCGTCTCCGGTGCAACGCTCATCGATAGAAACCCTGACAGTGATAGATATCCTGAAAGAGGTTGATCATGGCGAAGGCGTACCTGGTGGGAAGCGGAATCGCGTCACTCTCCGCGGCGGCATTCTTGATTCGCGACGGCGGTTTCGCCGGTTCCGATATCGTCATTCTGGAAGAGCAGGGCCGCGAGGGCGGCAGTCTGGACGCGGCGGGCTCGCCGGAGACCGGTTACACCATGCGCGGTGGCCGCATGTTCGAGATCCACTTCGATTGCACCTATGACCTGCTGCGTTCCATCCCCTCACTGGACAACCCCGCCGTCTCGGTCACCGATGACACCTTCGCCTTCCACAAGGATTTCGCCTGGGACGACCATGCCCGCCTGGTCGATGCGGCCGGTGAACCGATCGACGCGCATTCCATGGGATTCACCGAACGCGACCGGCTCGAACTCGTCAAATGTGTTGCCACCCCGGAGCAGATGCTCGACGGCAAACGCATCACCGACTGTTTCAGCCCCGAATTCTTCACCACCAATTTCTGGTGGATGTGGTGCACGACCTTCGCATTCGAACCGTGGCATTCCGCGATCGAGTTCCGCCGCTATCTCAATCGATTCGTGCACCTGTTCAAGACCTTCGACTCCATGTCCGGGATCTACCGGACCAAGTACAACCAGTTCGACTCGATCGTGCGGCCCATGCTGAAGTGGCTCACCGAGCAGGGTGTCACCATCCGGCTCGGGGCACGGGTCACCGATGTGCGCCTGGCCGGCGGCGATGCGCTGACCGCCGAGGCGCTCACCGTGACCAGCGGCGGCAAGACCGAGGAGATCAAGGTCGGCGCCGGCGATCTGGTCATGGTCACCAACGGTTCCATGACGGCCGACTCGACGCTCGGCGCCACCGATAAAGCCCCTGTCCTGGATACTTCCGGCTCGGCGGGCGCCTGGCAGCTGTGGCGCACGCTGGCCGCGAAACGCCCGGGCCTGGGCAGGCCGGAGGTATTCGATTCCTCGATCACCGATTCCACCTGGGAATCGTTCACGGTGACCACCAAGGACCCGACCTTCTTCGCCGAGATGGAGAAGTTCAGCGGCAGCGAGGCGGGCAAGGGCGGCCTGATCACCTTCAAGGATTCCAACTGGCTGCTGACCATCGTGCTGAACCACCAGCCGCACTTCCGGGAGCAGCCTTCGGACACCTTCGTCTGGTGGGGCTACGCCCTGTTCCCGGACAAGGCCGGCAATCACGTCCAGAAGCCGATGTCCGCCTGCACCGGCGCCGAAATCCTGCAGGAAGCGTTGTCGCACTTGACCATCGACAATCGCGAACAGATCATGAAGAACTCCATCGTGATTCCGGCGATCATGCCCTACATCACGAGTCAGTTCCTGGTCCGCTCACACGGCGACCGCCCCGATGTGGTTCCGGCGGGCTCGACCAACCTCGCTTTCATCGGCCAGTACGCCGAAGTCCCCGATGATGTCGTCTTCACGGTCGAATACTCCGTCCGCACCGCCCAGGTCGCCGTGGCCACGCTGCTGGGACTCGATACCCAGCCCAAGCCGGTCTACAAGGGCAGCCACAATCCGAAGGTCCTCATCGAGGCACTGGAAACGCTGCACCGCCACGGCAATAAAACGACCGCCCACGCCGGCAGCTGATACCGGCGGGACGTTCGAGGCAGTGCCGCCGCCGGCGGGCATAGGCCGCGGCACTGCCTACTTGGTCGCGAGATAGACCGTGTTCGACGACTGTCCCCTGGTCAGCGGGTTGTCGAAGAACACCTGCCGAGCCTCGATATCGGTGAAAACGGTATCGAGGATCGCGCAGAACTCGTCGTCCGGCGGATCGTCGGACCACAGCGCGAAGGTTCCGCCCGGGGCGAGATATGCGGAAAGCGCCTGCAATCCGGCCCGGGTGTAGAAGCCCGCATGCGGTTGATGCAGCACGTGCCGCGGCGAGTGATCGATATCCAGCAGCACCGCATCGTAGGTCCGGCCCGGCAGCGCCGGATCGAACCCGACCGCACCCACGGCCGCGGCGAAGAAGTCCGCACACACCAGCGCAACCCGCTGATCACCGGCCAAACCGGCGGTATCGGGCAGCAGATCCCGCTCATGCCAATCGATGACCGCGTCCGAGTATTCGATAACGGTGAGCGTCCGGACCCGCGGATCCGCCAAAGCTGTTCGCGCGGTGTATCCCAGCCCGAGCCCGCCGACAATCACGTCCAGCCGCTCCCCCGGCGTCCGTGCCAGCCCGAGCCGCGCCAATTCCTCTTCGGCAACGGTGAACAGGCTCGACATGAGGTATTCGTCCCCCAGCTTGACCTCGTACACATCCGCCCGCACTCCCGGATCGAACCGCCGCCGCAAACTGATCTCGCCCATCGGCGTCAGCCGCCAGCCCAACTCCTCGAACCGTGCGCTCATCGCACGACGATAGACCAGGTCTCAGCTGCGGAACGCGACGTGCACGGGCGACATCCCATTCCAGCGGTGGCCGCCGGAACCCGGGATCCGACCTCAGCGGTTCGGCCCGGCGCACAATCTGGGTGGCTGCGCGGTGCTGGGACTGTCCGGCGTGCGCCGCTGCCGCGACCTCGGCGACCGGAACCGGCGCCGCCTCGGCGGACTCTTCCGCAGCCGGTGCGGCGAGCATTGCCCGCGCCTGCGAAATACTCGGTCGCGCAGCGGGATCCTTGTCCAGGAGGCTGGTGATCAGTGCGGCGATGCCACCGGCGTACTTCGGCGCCGGAGCGCGGTCGAACACCACCGCCGCCAGGGTCGCGGGCAAAGCCGAACGGAGAAAAGGGGATCGGCCTTCGATCGCGTGATAGAGCGTGACGCCCAGCGAGAACAGGTCACCGGCGCCCCCGTGGCCCACGCCTCGAATGCGCTCGGGAGCCATGTATTCGGCCGAACCGGTGACCGCCCCGCACTCGGCGAACGCATCCTCGGACAGGTGTGCCGCGGTGCCGAAGTCGGTGAGCAGCACCTCGCCGGTATCGGTCAGTAATACATTGGCGGGCTTGATATCTCGATGCACCACGCCCGCGTCGTGCGCGGCGGCGAGAGCATCCAGCATGGCCCTGGCGACAGCGGTGGTTTCCTCCACCGTGAGGCGGCCCTGTTCCTCGATGCGCTGCTGTAGCGACTGCCCGCGCACCAGGCGCATCACAATCCAGGGCATCCGGTCCTGTACGACAACATCGTGCACCGTCACGATATTCGGGTGATCGCGCAACCGCGCCGCGGTGCGGGCCTCATGCTCGGCGAGGGAAAGCCGTTCGGCTCTTTCCACATTCGAGGCCGTCGGCGGCAGGCAGACCTCCTTGACGGCCACGTCCACACCCAGCAGCGCGTCGCGCGCCTTCCACACGCGGCCGAAGCCGCCCGCCCCCAGCAGTTCGATCAGCCGGTATCGTCCCGCCAGCACCGAGCCCGGCCGGTTCTCCGTGCGCACACCGTCCCCGTCGCACGCGGCGACCGGGTGGCGAGAGATCGTGTTCCTCATCAGGTTTTCCCAACTCCGTCGGGCTTGTTTGGAGACACCTCTCATACTTCGCGTGCGAGCACCCGCAGGAAACCTCATTGTCCCGATTTGCGCAGTTCATTCCCCCTATACGTCAATTCCTGACCGGAAGGAACGGACAACATCCGGATCCGGACCGGAACCCGCAGCGGGAGAGCGCCTATCGATCGAGCGATCGGCGGGCGTCGAGGCGGGCGCGGTCGGCGGCGGCACGACCGGCCTCCCAGCCTTCCGCGCTGCGGATGGAGACGCCGCGGGTGCGGGCTTGCGGAAACAGCGTGTCGAAGGCGGCGTCGACCGCGATCTGATGTGAGGCCAGCACCGGCAGCAGCCGTTCCGGCTCCACCGATTCCGCGATGGTCGCCGCGGTGGCCGCCTCCAGTCGCTCGCCGATGCGGGAGGCATAGGCGACCAGGAAGGACTTCCGGAAGGTGCGGCTGCGCGCCTCATCGCTGCGCGTGTCCGTATTACCGCTGGCGATCATCGCCCTGGTGGCCTGCACCAGCAGTGAGGTGGACAGCAGTTCGACCGCCTCCAGGTCTCCGTCATCGCCGACGATGGTCATGAAGCCCCACGCCGAGGCGAAGATCGCGCGGCTGCGATTGGCCTTGGCGACCACATCGATCAGCAGCGCCTTCGCGTCCACGTAGGGGGTTTCGAGCCAAATGCGCCGCGCCCCAGGCAGATCGGGGACCGAGGCGCCGGCATCGACCAGCACCCGATCGAGTGCGTACTTGGTCATCAACTCCTGCGCCTTGGCCGAAAGCGCCTCGGCCTCTTCCGGAAAGGAGGTCGATTCGGCCTTGGCGAGCAGACCTCGGACCCGGCCGAGCACCTTCTCATCGATGTGATGGGGCACCTCGGCATGCGGGCGCGCGGTGCCGGGCAACTGCCGGATGAGTTCCAGCTTCGGCAGCAGAATCAACAGTGCGAGCGCCTCGATGACGGTGGTGAGCGCCTCGGCGGTGGTCAGCATATGTTTGGCCGCCCATTGGGCCAGATGTGATGTCGAATCCGACCACCAGATGTCCGCGGCGAGTTCGCGGAGTTGCCCGAGCCAGGTCTCGTCGACGGTGGCGGGTGCGAACGGGCGGATGTAGGCGGCCATCACATCGATCAGGAAGCTGATGGCGAAGGTGTCGACCCGGCGCTGCGCGGCCTGGTGGATGTCGGCGGGCAGCCAGCCGTTCTGGAAGGCCCTGGTGATGATGTGCTGCCCGGCCAGGTGCGCGCCCAGTTCCACCTCGTGAACCGGCAGACCGCTGCCCGCGAGCGCGACGGCGAAGCGTTTGGCCACTACGGAATCGCCCTTCGGCGACTTACTGCGCGCACCGCTCTGCGCCGAATCCATGGCGGTGGTCATGATCGCATCGGCTATATCGGCCGCGGTGACATTCCCCGAATCGGGCGCCGTCCAGAAATCGGACCCACCCTGCCGCGCCTGCTGCTTGGCCGCCCGATGCTTGCGATTCGGCTTACCCACGACCACCGACCATATTTCACCGAGGCCCCGGGGCCTCGGCAGGGGCGTTGAACGCTGCGGTCAGCGCACTTTCTCGGGGATCGTGTCGAGAGCGTGCAGCACATGCACCGCGAGTGCGTTCGCGGTCTTCTCATCGAGCTTGGAATGCTTCCGAACGGTGTCGCTGACCCGCTGGACCCGATTCTCATAAGGTGATTTAGTGGTCATTGCCTTGCTTTCCTATCGCCGGTAGTAGGTCTTCTCGTGCTCGGCCGGGAGAACGCAGACGCATCCTCTGTCCAGCCCGCTCGTCGCGGTCGCGGAGCAAAACCTGACTCCGACGCCGGCGTGCGCTTCCAGATCGTGCGGGCATGCCGCACAGGAGAATTCGAGCGGCGCAACGTCGATGGGGGTGACCTGTTCGTTGGACGACAACTGCCTCACCTCTTTGGTAGGTCTACGCCGTAGACATACGGTGCAGACACCTCCAAGCTACACCCAATGCCGCCGGCGCCGGTGCCTGCCCTGGTTCGACAGCGGGCGCGGGTGCTGTGATTCTGGAATCTCTGTGCTCGCGGAAGAACCGGGCACGGCGGCTTCGAAGAGAAAACGGGATGTCATGGACCGTGAGGGTTTGGCGGTAGTACCTGAAGCCGCTCCGACCGAACAACTTCGGTCCGCCGGCCGGACGAATGCTTTCCGAGCCTTGCGATCACAACCTTTCCGGTGGTATTTCGCCGGTCAGATCGCCTCTGCCAGTGGCACTTTCGTCCAGACGACCGCAGTCGGCTGGCTGGTGCTGCGGCTGACCGGTTCACCGGCATCGCTGGGCCTGGTACTGGCGGCGGGCGGGCTGCCGCCCCTGCTGCTGGGGCCGTGGGGCGGCGTTGTCGCCGATCGGGTGGATCTGCGGCGGCTGCTGATCGGCACCCAGATCGCCTCCGGCCTGCTCGCCGCGGCGCTGTGGGCGGCCGCGGCGGCCGGGCATGCGTCCGTGCCTCTGGTCATCGCGGTGACCATGGCGGGCGGGGTGGTGCAGATCGTCGATGCTCCGGCGCGCCAGGCGTTTGTCGCCCGGCTGGTGCCGCCCGCGGATCTGGCCAGCGCGGCCAGCGTCAATGGCATCGTGATGAACAGCGCCCGAGTGGTCGGTCCCGCCCTGGCGGGCGTACTGATCGCGACGATCGGCACCACACCGTGTTTCGCGGTGAACGCCGTGTCCTACCTCGCGGTGGTCGGTGCGCTGCTGGCCATCAAGCCGCTCGATACTCCGGCGCGGGCCGCGGTGAAAGCCGGCGGAGTCCTGGCCGGAATACGTTATGCCCGTACCCGCCAACAGCTTTGGCTGCCGCTCACCATGATGGCCCTGGTCGGGTTGCTGGCCTTCAATTTCGCGGTGCTGCTGCCCGTTCTGGCCGAGCAGACCTTCCACGGCTCCGGCGGCACCTACGGCTTGATGTCCACCATGCTCAGCATCGGATCGGTCGCCGGGTCACTGGCCGTCGGACTGGTCCGTCATCCCCGCCGAACCTATCTGGTCGCGGCATCACTGGCTTTCGGCCTCAGCCTGGTCGCCACCGCCGCGGCCCCGAATCTGCTCACCGCCTGCGCCGCCCTGGTGATCACCGGCATTGCCGCCTTCTGCTTCGTCACCCTGGCTTCCACTGCCCTGCAACTGCATTCGGACCCCGCCTACCGCGGCCGCATTATGGCCCTGTGGGTGTTCGTCTACCTCGGCACCACCCCGATCGGCAGCGTGATCACCGGCTGGATCTGTGATTCCGCGGGCCCCCGCGCCGCGCTCCTCGTCGGCGCTGCCGCCTGCCTCGGCGCCGCGGCCATCGCCGCCCGGGTACACACGCCGCCACATCCGGACGCCGAGCAAGACAGTTGAGTTCAGATTCAAGATCATCTTCGGTAACCACGACTCGGTAGGGTGCGGCGGGTGGCGAAGATTGCGTTTCTGGGCGCGGGTCGGATGGGGCTGGGGATGGCCGCGCGCATGGTGGCCGCCGGGCATGAGGTGACCGTGTTCAATCGGTCGCCGGAGAAGGCGGCGGAACTGGTTGCGGGCGGGGCCGTCCTGGCGACCACGCCGCGGCTGGCAGTGGCGCGGGCCGAGGCGGTATTCGCGATGGTGGCCGATGACGACGCCTCGCGCGCGGTCTGGCTCGGGGAGGACGGGGCGCTGGCCGGGGACATGGAACCCGGCGCGTTCGCGGTCGAATGCTCGACCATCTCCCGGCCGTGGGTGCTGGAATTGGCGAAACATGCCGCAGCACAGGGCTTCCGGTACCTCGACTCACCGGTCACCGGGCTGCCGGAGGCCGCCGCGGCAGGCGCGCTGACACTGTTCGTCGGCGCGGGTACCGCCGATCTCGAAGCCGCTCGTCCGCTGTTGAACCCCCTGTGCACCACCATTGTTCACTTCGGCGAGGTCGGCGCCGGTACCGCGTACAAACTCGTGCAGAATCTGCTCGGCTCCGTCCAGATCGCCGCGACCGCCGAGGCGCTGCGCATCGCCGAACTCGCGGGGCTGGACCTGACCACCGTCGTCGATACGCTCGCCACCAGCGGCGCCGCCAGCCCCACGGTGGTGCGCGTCAGTCGCCTGATGCTCGACGGCGTGCACGATCGCGATATCGCTTTCACGGCTGCGCTGCGGCTGAAGGACACTCGCATCGGAGTCGAACTGGCCGATACCGTGCACGCTCCGGCCGCCCTCGGGCACACCGCCCTCGATATCTTCACCCGGCTCATCGACGCGGGCCACGGCGATCTCAACGAGACCAAGGTGATCGACCTCCTGCGGGAGTGAAGTCCCGTCCGCGCGGCACCTCGCCCATGATGGGGGCGATCTCCTTGCGTGTTCGGGCACGCGCGAGGCCCCGGTTCGCTTAGCGTGATCACGTTGATGCCGAGAGGGGTCGTAATGCGTGCCGGAATGCTCAGTGTCGCGGATTTGGTGCAGCAGGTCGAGGCGGGGACGCTCGACACCGTCCTGGTCGCCATGACGGATATGCAGGGGCGGTTGCAGGGGAAACGTTGTTCGGCAAGATATTTCGTCGAAGAGGTGCTCGATCAGGCGACCGAGGCCTGCGACTATCTGCTTGCGGTGGATGTCGAGATGACGACGGTCGAGGGCTACGCGATGTCCTCGTGGGACACCGGGTACGGCGATTTCGTGCTGCGCCCCGATCTCGGCACGCTGCGGCTGGTGCCGTGGCTGCCGGGGACCGCGCTGGTGCTGTGCGATGTGGAGCAGGTGGATCCGGCGGGCACGCCCGTGGTGGCCTCACCGCGCCAGGTGCTGCGCGCGCAGCTGGATCGGCTGACCGCGCACGGATTGCGGGCCTATGCCGGGACGGAACTCGAATTCCTGGTTTTCGACGACACTTACGAGGCGGCGTTCCGCGGCGGCTACCGCGATCTCACCCCCGCCAACCAGTACAACGTCGACTATTCGATGCTCGGCACCTCCCGCATCGAACCGCTGCTGCGGCGCATTCGCAACGAGATGTCCGGTGCGGGCATGTATGTCGAGTCGGCGAAGGGCGAATGCAATCCGGGGCAGCACGAGATCGCGTTCCGCTACGACGAGGCGCTGGTGACGTGCGATAACCACAGCATCTACAAGACCGGGGCCAAGGAGATCGCCGCACAGGAGGGCCGCAGCCTCACCTTCATGGCGAAATACAATGAGCGTGAAGGCAATTCGTGCCACATTCACCTCAGCCTGCGCAATGAGGCGGGTGAGCCGGTCTTCGCCGACAGCACGGGCCGCGAGTCCACGCTCATGCGGCACTTCCTCGCCGGGCAGCTGGACTGCCTGCGGGAGCTGACCTATATGCTCGCCCCGAATATCAACTCCTACAAGCGGTTCCAGGCGGGCAGCTTCGCGCCCACCGCACTGGCCTGGGGACGGGACAACCGCACCTGCGCGCTGCGGGTGGTCGGTCACGGGCCGTCGCTGCGGTTCGAGAACCGGGTGCCGGGCGGGGATGTGAATCCGTATCTCGCCGTGGCCGCCACCATCGCCGCCGGATTGCACGGTATCGAGCGGCAGCTGCCGCTGGAGCCGGAGTTCCACGGCAATGCCTACCGCTCGCACCGGCCCCGGGTGCCGCACAACCTGCGCGACGCCGCCCAGTTGTTCGGCGACAGTAAGATCGCGCAGGCGGCCTTCGGCGAAGACGTGGTGCTGCACTACCGGAATGCGGCGCAGGTCGAGCTCGACGCCTACGACGCCGCGGTGACCGATTGGGAGCGCGTGCGTGGATTCGAACGACTCTGAGGTGGTGCGGCGGCCGATCATCGGGCTGCCCACGTATGCCGAGCGGACGCGGTTCGGCACCTGGGATGTCGACAGCGCGGTGCTGCCGCTCAGCTATGTCGATATGACGGCGCGGGCCGGCGGGCAGCCGGTACTGCTCCCGCCCACCGGAACTCCCGGCCCGCAATTGCTGGAGCGGCTGGACGGACTGGTGCTGACCGGCGGCGCCGATATCGACCCGGCACGCTACGGCGCGCCGCCGCATTCCGAGACTCGCGCCACCCGACCGGACCGCGACGAATCCGAATTCGCGCTCTTCGAGCTGGCCCGGGCGGCGGGGATACCGGTGCTGGCTATCTGCCGGGGACTGCAATTGGTGAATGTCGCGCTGGGCGGCACACTGCTGCAACACCTTCCGGACGTGCTCGGGCACACCGGCCACAGCGGCGGCCCAGGTTCCTTCTCGGTCACCACCATCCGGACCGTCGCGGGCAGCACGGTGGCGGACATCGCCGGCGCCGAGGTGCAGGCGCACTGCCACCATCATCAAGCCATCGACACGCTGGCCTCCGGTCTCACCGCGACGGCACACGCGACGGACGGCACCATCGAAGCAGCGGAGACGAGCGGCGGACCGTTTCTGGTCGGCGTGCAATGGCATCCGGAAGCGAATGCGACCGACCACCGGCTCATGCGGGCCCTGGTGGAGCAGGCGGCACTGTACGGAAAGGAGCGCTGACGGTGACAACAACCCAGGTCGTCAACCCTGCGACCGAAAAGGTCGTGGCGACAGTGGAATTGGCCGATGAGGCCGCGGCCGATGCCGCTATCGCCCGGGCGCAGCGGGCCGCGCCGGGCTGGCGGGATGTCGCACCGGGAGATCGGGCGCGGCTCCTGCGCCGATTCGCCGAGGCCGTGGACGCCGATCTCGAGAACCTGGCACAGCTGGAAGTGGCCAATGCGGGGCACACCATCGGCAATGCGCGCTGGGAGGCGGGCAATGTCCGCGATGTGCTGCACTACAGCGCCGGACTGCCGGAACGCTTGCTGGGCAATCAGATTCCGGTCGCCGGCGGTGTCGACATCACCTTCCACGAACCGCTGGGGGTTGTCGGAATCATCGTGCCGTGGAACTTCCCCATGCCGATCGCGGCGTGGGGCTTCGGGCCCGCGCTTGCCGCCGGCAATACGGTGGTGTTGAAACCGGCCGACCTCACGCCGCTCACCGCCATCAGGCTCGGTGAGCTCGCACTGCAGGCGGGATTGCCGGAGAACGTCTTTCAGGTGATTCCGGGCAGGGGTTCCATTGTCGGGGCGCGGTTCGTCACCCATCCCGCGGTGCGCAAGGTGGTGTTCACCGGGTCCACCGAGGTGGGCCGGCAGATCATGGCGGGCTGCGCCGAGCAGGTGAAGCGGGTGACGCTCGAATTGGGCGGCAAGAGCGCCAATATCGTGTTCGCCGACTCGGATCTGGAGAAAGCCGCCGCCACGGCGCCTTACGGCGTATTCGACAATGCCGGTCAGGACTGCTGCGCGCGGTCACGGATTCTGGTGCAGCGCAGTGTCTTCGATCGATTCCTGGAACTGCTGGAACCGGCGGTGCAGGGCGTGAAGGTCGGCGACCCCGCCGACGAGGCCACCGAAATGGGGCCGCTGATCTCATCGGCGCACCGCGAGCGGGTCGCCGGATTCCTGGAGCCGTCGACGAAGGTGGCGTTCACCGGGACACAGGTGGACGGACCCGGATTCTGGTTCCCGCCGACCGTGGTGCTGCCCTCCGGCGCCGATGACCGGGTCTTGACCGAGGAAGTGTTCGGGCCGGTGGTGGCGGTGCTGCCGTTCGACGATGAGGCCGACGCCCTGCGCATCGCGAACGACAGCGAATACGGCCTGTCCGGGTCCATCTGGACCTCCGATGTCGGCCGGGCGCTGCGGGTGGCCCGGGGCGTCGAGGCCGGGAATCTGTCGGTGAATTCCCACTCCTCCGTACGGTATTGGACGCCGTTCGGGGGCTACAAACAATCCGGACTCGGCCGCGAACTCGGACCCGATGCGGCCCGCGCCTTCACCGAGACCAAGAACGTCTTCATCGCCACCGAGTAGTACCTGCCATCCGATCAGAGGAGATATGTTGCAGCGCTTACAGGATCGAGTAGCGGTCGTCACCGGCGGCGGCAGCGGCATCGGCCTCGCCACCGTCAAGCGTTTCGCCCAGGAGGGCGCGAAAGTTGTTGTCGCCGATATCGATGCCACGTCCGGCGAGGCCGCGGCGGCGGCGGTCGGCGGGCTGTACGTGAAGGTCGATGTCACCGAGGAGGCTCAGGTCGAGGCGCTGTTCCAGACGGCGGTCGATACCTACGGCGGCCTGGATATCGCCTTCAATAATGCGGGTATCTCACCGCCGGACGACGATTCGATTCTCACCACCGGAATCGAGGCCTGGCGGCGCGTACAGGAGGTGAATCTGACCTCGGTCTACCTGTGCAGCAAGTACGCCATCGGGCATATGCTCGAGCGCGGTAAGGGGTCGGTCATCAATACCGCGTCCTTTGTGGCGGTCATGGGTGCGGCCACCTCGCAGATCTCCTACACCGCGTCCAAGGGCGGTGTGCTGGCCATGAGCCGTGAGCTCGGAGTGCAGTTCGCGCGCCAGGGAATTCGCGTCAATGCCCTGTGCCCCGGGCCGGTGAACACACCGCTGCTGCAGGAATTGTTCGCCAAGGATCCGGAGCGCGCCGCTCGCCGGCTGGTCCACATTCCCACCGGGCGTTTTGCCGAGCCGGAGGAAATCGCCGCTGCCGTGGCGTTTCTCGCCAGCGACGATTCCTCCTTCATCACGGCCTCACAGTTCCTCGTGGACGGCGGAATCTCCGGCGCCTACGTGACCCCGCTGTAGCACCCGTTCAGGCGCCGACGGGGGCTTCGGCCTCCGGCGGCTCCGGAACATTGCGTTTGGGGCCGGTGAACCATTTCCGGGCGGAGACGAACCACCAGACGGCAATGGCCCCGACCACGCCGACCAGGGTGATGGGCGCGTAATTGACTGCGTTCCAGGTGAATCCATCGACCCACGGATAGCCGTGGTCATCGGTGGGCAGAATGAACAGCAGGCTGATGAAGACGATCCAGATGATCGCAATCACCCCGATCGGGCGATACCAGCGGCCGAGTTGCCAAGGGCCGGTGTGGAATCGGCTGCCGTGCAGCTGGCGCAGCAGGATCGGTATGCCGTAGGCGATATAGAGGCCGATGGTGGCGACGGAGGTGGCCGCCGCATACGCCGTCGGGGCATTGACCGCGGGCACCAGCATCGACGGAATCAGCAGTATGAAGGCGAAGACCGAGATGAACAGGACCGCGTTCACCGGAACCCGCCGCGCCGAAAGCTTCGACCAGAGCGCCGATCCCGGCACCGCGCCGTCGCGGGCGAAGGCGTACAGCATGCGGGAGGCCGAGGTCACCGAGGCATATCCGCAGAACAGCTGCGCGGCGGCGGCGATGATCAACAGCAGGCCGGACCAGAACGAGTTGAGCGAGTTCTGCAGGATGTAGATGACCGGGTAGCCGCTGTTCTTGGTCGGATCGAGTGAATCGTCGAGATTCGGAATCGCGAAGGTCACCGCCATGATCAGCAGGTAACCGGCGATCGCCGAGACGACGATGGTATTGATGATCCCCTTCGCCGCCGTCCGGGACGCGTCGTGCGTCTCCTCCGACATATGCGCCGAGGCGTCGTAACCGGTGAAGGTGTACTGCGCGTGCAGCAGACCCAGCAGGAAGCTGAAGGCGACGCCACCGAATCCGACCGCGCTGTTGTCCACGGTCTTGGTGAAGACGAACCCGACGCTCTGATGGTGTTGCGCACCGATTCCGAGCACCAGCACGAAGACCGCGACACCACCCACATGCCACCAGGCGGAGACATTGTTGATGACGGCGGACAGGTGCGGGCCGATGGCGTTCAGCACCGCGTGCAGCACCAGAATGGCGGCGAACACCAAAAAGATTGCGGTGCGGTCGGTTCCGATGTCGAGGCCGATCACATTGAGCACCACGGTGGTGAAAATGGCTGCGCCGTAATCGATTGCGGCGGTGACCGCGATCTGCCCGATAAGATTGAACCAGCCGGTGAACCAGCCCCAGATGGGCCCGCCCAGCTCCGAGGCCCACCAGTACAGCCCGCCGGAAGTCGGGTAGGCCGAGGCCAATTCGGCCATGGCCAGCCCCACGAACAGCACCATCACCGAGACCAGGGGCCAGCCCCACGCCATGGTGATGGGTCCGCCGTTGGCGAGCCCGATGCCGTAACTGGCGAGCCCGCCGGTCAGGATCGAGACAACGGTGAAACTGATGGCGAAATTGGAGAATCCGGACCAGGATCGAGCCAGGTCCTGTTTATAGCCGAGCTCGGCCAGCCTGCGTTCGTCGTCGGATTGGTGCTGAATTTCGGTCATGCGCACTCCCGAGTGAAAAACGCCGCCCTCACAGCGTTTACCAGGAGCTCAGTGTGAGGTAAACCGGGGTAGACCGCAGCGCAACCCGGAAAACTCGGCCGATCAGTATGGTCAGCGCAGAATGTTCGCCGCCTGCGCGGCGCGCACCCAGCCGGGGAATTCATTCAGCAGCTGGGCATACAGCTGGGCGTCGGTCATGCGGTCGATATCACCGACGGCGAAGAAGCCCGCATTGTCGACTACGCGCCCGTCGAGAGTGTCGAGCTCGTGCAGGATGCCGAATCCGCTGTGGCCGAGACCGATGAACTGCCAGAACACCGGGTACCTGGAGGCGTCCCGCATCAGGGCGGCGATCTGGGTCCGCTTGGAGAAGCCGCCGTCGGTGAAGAACAGCACGAGAGTCGGTGCGTCGCCGGGGCGTAGCGACTTCAGGACCTCCGTCATGATCGGCAGCTCGTCATTGACGCCGCCGATCTTGCTGTAGTTGATGCCGCCGTGCTTGCCCGACATATGAATGAAGGTCTCGCACCAGGCGTCGGCATCGGCAACCGTGACATTGGGCAGTTTGGCGAAGCTCTTGCCGTACAGGTAGGGCTCGAGCTGGCCGTCGTCATCGAGCTGTGTCGCCACCGGAACCATGCGTTCCACCACCCGATGCACCACGCCCGAGGCGTACTCCCGCGACATGCTCCCGGTCTTGTCGATCACCAGGATGACGCGTGCACGAATACCGTTGGCGCCCTTGGTGAGCAATACCTTCGCGACCTCTTGCTTACGCATGTTCAGCGTCTGCCGCTTCTCCAGCGACAACTTCTCCTCCCCCGGCACCGACCGCACCTGCGGCTGTTGCGAGGAGGGCGGGAACGGCGGCTGCTGGTGAAACCCTTGCGGCTGAGGCTGGAACTGCGGCGGCGGAGCCGACTGGAACTGCTGCGGCGGGGCCGGTTGAAACTGTTGCGGCGGAGGCGGAGCCGGCTGGTATTGCTGCGGCGGAGCCGACTGGAACTGCTGGGGTGGCGGCGGAGGTGACTGGTACTGCTGCGGCGGCGGCATGGGCGGCTGGAACTGTTGCGGCGGGGGCGGCGGCTGGAACTGCGGTTGCGGTGCGGGTGTCACCTCATCGTCGACCCGCACACCGTGATCGGTCACCAGCGCGGCAAACCCACCGGCGTATCCCTGGCCGACCGCGCGCACCTTCCAATCACCCACGCGCCGATACAGTTCCAGCGCGATCACAATGGATTCACTGGTCAGCCCGTCGATCCGGTACGCGTACAACGGGTTTCCCGCGGTATCGGAGACATAGGCGATCGGCGCCGGAATGGCGCCGAAACTACTGCCCGCTCCGTCGAGGGTGATGACGGCTCGGATCTGCGCGATATCGGCCGGGATCGCCGCCGGCGACACCCGCAGCGAGGCAAGCTGCCCGGGAGCGCCCGGCTGCAGATTGACGCCGGGCCCGCTGGGCTGGTTGAAGAAGACGAAATCCGCATCGGATCGCACCTTCCCGCTCTCGGTGACCAGGAGCGCGGAAAGGTCGGCAGGCGCGGCGATCTGAACCCAGATCACCACATCGCCGACTGTCAGCGGCCCGTTCTGGCCCTTCATCAGGTTCGTAATCGCCGTCATCATGACCCATTTCGCTTCGCCCGGCCGGGCTCAACCGTACGACACCCCACCGGCGCTCGCCAGGTCTAGTCGTGCAGGGCACCGGGTTTGTGACCGCGGGCCAGGCGCGTGAACGCGGTGCGCAGCTGGATGATCCGCACTCCCCCGGCAATCGCCATCACCAGCAGCCCGACTACGGCCGCCACCAGAATGGTGACACCGATCGGCAGCGCGAAATGCCATCCCAGGAACCCGATTCGGGTGCTGGTCGTGTTCTGAACCACGAATATCAGCAACACCACCAGGAATACGCCGCCGGCGCTCAAGCTCGCCCACACGCTCCCGGCTCTCGTCCGTTTGACCCGAGCCGGCGGGGTGGTTTCGATCGGCGGCGTTGTTTCGATCGGGTGCACCGGTTCCAGGGGCGGCGCCTGCTCCCTCGGCATCGGCTCCGGCACATTCTGCACATACGACTCGTCGTGGCCTGCAGGGTTCACGATGACCTCCTCAGCTCTTCCGACGCCAGACACGCGGTATGCCGCCCCGAGTCCGCGGTCTCGGGACAGGCGTCTGTAGTCGGATTGCCCCGGAAATCGACAATCAATCCCGCGCTGTGCCGGGGTCGACGAGCCGCCCGTCTGCGATGAGCCCACCGGATTGTTTGACCATGCGCGCCAGCGGCACAACCTCCATGGAAACGATGGCGTCGAGGGTGCCCGCGTCCGCGGTCATGAATGCGTAGAGGTGCGACAGGTCGCGGCAGGCGACCGATGCCATCAGGTTGTGGCGGCCCGACAAGGCGGCGGCAAATCCCACCTCCGGAAGCCGGGCGAGCGCCTCGCCGACCTCGTGCAGGCGGGCCGGGGTGACGGCGAAATAGATCTGGGCCCCGACGGTGATGCCGAAAACCTCGTGCGCCAGATCAAGATCGATGATGAGGGTCCGGCTCTGCCTCAGCACGGCCAAACGCCGGGCCGCCCGCCCCTCGCTGATTCCGGCGGCCTCCGCCAGCTGCGCGGTGGTAGCGCGACCGTCGGCCGCCAGCACGCCGAAAAACGCAGAGTCGCACGGCTCGAGCGGAATCGGCGCCGCCTCGCCCTCGGCCACCTCTTCGGCCGTGAGCAGCGTGATCTCCTCGGCGGTGAGCGCCCCGCCGAACGAGGACCAGCCACGAGAGCTCAGTCCCCGGAAGATGTGCAGTACCACCGCGGCCTCGATATCGAGCACCTGCGCCGAGCGTGGCAGCAGTCGTGTCAGCAGCAGATCACGCCGCTCCGCCGACAGCGATCGAACCGAGAACGAGACCTCCGAACCGGCGGCTGTCACTGCCACCCAGGCAATATCGTCGCGTGCCGCGAGCGCCGTCGCCAGCGACTCCGACGCATCCGGCCGGCAGCGGACCCGCACCTGCCAGAACTGGTACCCGACCGCCATCGGATTGACCATGCCGAAGATGCGCACAATCCCCGCCCGGCGCAGCCTGCGGTAGCGGCGGGCAGCCGTCCGCTCATGGACCCCGACCACCTCCGCGAGCCTGGCGAAACTTGCCCGCGGCGCCAGTTGCAGGGCACGCACGAGCCGCAGATCGTCGAGCTCCATCGAACCCCCTCGTGCCGGATTCCTTCATCTCTAGCCATATTTTGCGACAGAAAGCCACACCGCAGCCAGTTTCAGCGCCTCCGGCGAATCACCGCCCGTCTACAACTGTGGTCACTTCAACCGTGCTCACCTCACACGCCAGGAGCGTCATCGTGAACATCATTCCCACCGAGAACCCGGGCCTGTTCGTACTGATCGTGCTCACCGTCCGGCCCGAGAACCAGCAGGCGCTGATCGACACCATCGGATCGGCGGGCGATCCGGCAGCAGTGCCGGGGCTGCGCTCGATCAGTCTGCTCCGCAGCCTCGACGGCACACAGGTGATCAACCACATGCACTGGGCAGGCAGAGCGGAATTCGAGGAGGCCCGCGCCCACCTTCCCGTGATCGAAAAGACCCGAGCCGCAGCACAACAGCTCGTCGAGCATGCCACCACCAACCTCTACGAGGTGGCCGCCCACTTCTGACGCGCACGACCGCTGGTTTTCGACGCTGTCACGCACATGAGATCGGTAGTCTCAGGGGCGTGCGAACATTCGTCTGGCAGGGGATCGATGAGCCGCGCATGGAGATCGTCCAGGTGGAGAGCCTCGATCGCGCTCGCGGCAC
The DNA here is from genome assembly GCF_035958815.1 of Nocardia sp. NBC_01327. Lineage (NCBI taxonomy): Bacteria > Bacillati > Actinomycetota > Actinomycetes > Mycobacteriales > Nocardiaceae > Nocardia > Nocardia sp. NBC_01327. Next base: position 6,504,599 of record NZ_CP108383.1, read on the forward strand.
GCAGATCGGGTTGGTCTACGAATTGCGCTGGCAGCTCGACGGTTCGGAGCTGATCGTCGATATCGGTGACGGGCCGGTCCGGCACAGCCTCGAGGGGGCCGACTTCTTCGATGTGCAGCATGCGGTGTTCTTCAATTCGCTGCCCGTGCTGCGCGACGGACTGCTGCTGCCGGATGCCACGCCGCGGGACTACACCATGCGGTATGTCGATGTTCCGCAACTGACCTCGCGCCTCGCCGCGCAGCGCTACCAGCCGCGCGGCAAGGGTGTGGTCGGCTTCAGTTCCGGCGATTACAGCGCCGATATCGAATTCGACGGGGACGGGTTCGTGACGGACTATCAGGATTACGTACGCCGACTGCACCCGTAATTCGTCCTGAGAAGTCCTATTTGTCGACGGCGGCTTCTCTGCGGGCGAAGGCATCCGCGTGGTCGAGGCTGAAGGTGGACACCAGACGCACTGTGTGATCGACGATTTCGGCGGCGGTGCAATCGAGTAAGCCGGATTGCCAGGCGGTGATGAGTTCCACGAAGCCGCCCACGCCGATGATCGCGTCCATGTGGAGTGCGCGTTCGTCGGCGGCAGGGCCGAGAACGCGAAGGGCGCCGGCCACCACGAGACCGGCGGTGAGGCGCATGGCGTTCACTCGGCACGCTTCGAGGGCGGGACTGCCGGCGTGGTGCAGCAGCAGAATTCTGCTGTAGGCGGGGTCGGCGGACATACGGTCGGTGACGACTGTTGCTGCGATGCGGACGATTTCGGGCAGCGGGCGGTCGAGATTGTCCTCGAAGGCGGTGGCGAGGGCTTCGAGCATATCGTCGCGAACGGTTTCCCAGGCCGCCCCGAGCAGTTCGTCGCGATCGGTGAACGTCTCGTAGAAGTAGCGGTCGTTGAGGGAGGTGCGGGCGCACACCGCGCGGATCGTGACTGCGGGCCAGCCGTTTTCGCGCCAGATCTCCAGGGCGGCGGTGATCAGCCGCTGCCTGCGCTCGGTACGGCGCTCCACGGCGCTGCGCCCGCCCCACGTCTTCGGTGTCGACACTGTTCCATCTTGACAAGGTCGGGGGCCGCTCACAAACTGGTGACATGCGCAGTCATTGGTGACAGTCGTCACCAGTTGAGCGCGGAGCGACACGATGCGGTGTCGACCCAAGGAGGGTCCGGTATGTCCACACTCATACCCGAAGCTGCTGAGCAGCACTACAGTTCGGCACGGCCGAGCAAACGCACCCGCACTTCGACCGCGACGCTGGAGGCCTTGACGGTCGGACTCGACGTCCAGGCCGGGATCTTCGGCCGGGCCAAAGACACTGATCTGCTGCGATTCCGGGCGGGCACCCGGCGGTATGCGGTCCTGAACCATCCCGACTACGTCGACCATGTATTGCACGGGGGCCGCCTGAAGTACGAGAAGGCCTTCGAATACGAAATGCTGCGCGCGATCCTGGGCATCAGCCTCTTCACCGATGAGGGCGAGTCCTGGCAGCGGCACCGGACACTGCTCAATCCGATGTTCGCCAGACGGCATCTCCACGGGCTGCTCGATCTGATGGTCGAGCCGATCGCCGAAAGCATCGCCGCGCTCGACACCGGGCCCGCCCGCGCCGAGATCGATATGGTCGGCGAAATGGTGCAGCTGACCCTGAACGTTGTCGGCAGCGCACTGTTCGGCCAGCAGTTCGGCCATATCGCGCAACGGATGTCGGGCCTGGTCACCGGCGGACTGCGGTTCGCCGAGCGGCTGGAGCGGCTGTTCGTGGTCGCCGCGCCACCGAAGTCACTGTGGCGGGCCGCGGCCCGGGTCGCCTTCACGCCGATTCCCCTGCCGCCGCCGCTGCGCAAGATCCAGCACATTGTGCGCACTCTCGACGCCGAGGTCTGGCGCGTGGTGACCGACCGCTACGAAAACCCCACCGACAGTCCGGATCTGCTGAACCATCTGCTCACCGCCGCCGATTCCGAAGGAACACTGCAACTCAAGCGCGTCCGGGACGAGGCGCTCACCTTCATGCTCGCCGGCCACGAAACCACCGCCAATGCGCTGTCGTGGATGTGGTACCTGCTGGCCCTCAACAGCGAAGCCCGCGAACGCATGCTGACGGAGGTCGACACCGTCCTACAGGGCCGCACCCCGACCGTCGAGGATCTGCCGAAACTATTGTGGACCTCGGCCTGCGTGCAGGAGGCGATGCGATACTTCTCCCCCGCGTGGACAATTCCGCGGGTCGCCATCGAGGACGATGTCATCGACGGCCATCACATCCGGCGCGGCACCACGGTCATCGTGCCCTCCCACTTCATCCACCACGACGCGCGGTGGTGGCCGGAACCGGAACAATTCGACCCGTCCCGCTTCCTCCCCGGCGCGGGCAAGGGCCGCCCCCGCTCGGCCTACCTGCCGTTCGGCGGCGGCCGGCGAATCTGCATCGGCTCGAGTTTCGCACTCATGGAATCCGTGCTCATCACCGCAATGTGGAGCCAGCACTACGTTTTCGACCTGGTCCCCGGATTTCCGGTCGAACCGGAGGCGACATTGACCCTGCGCCCCAAGCACGGCCTGCGAATGGTCGCCCGGCGTCGCGAGACGTGACGACCCTCGGCACAGCGTGCACCGCGCCGAGGGTCATGTGGCACCGCTCAGTCGGCGGTGGGGAGCACCAGGATCGGCTTGATGGTCGCACCGATTTCGGCGTCGTGCATGGCCGTATTGATTTCGGAGAAGGGGTACTGGCGGGAGATCTTCTCGATCGGGAACTTGCCCGCGCGATGCCATGCGATCAGCTGCGGGATGAATTCCTGTGGGTCGCAACTGCCTTCGATGCAACCGCGCACGGCCTTGCCGTTGCCGGTGAGGTGGCCGATCTCGAATTCCATGGCGGCCTCGCCGAGGCCGACCAGGACCAGCGTGCCGCGCGGCGCGAGGGCCAGCAGGGCGTTGGCGATCACGGGGTTGGCCGCGGTGGTGTCCAGTGCGAAGGTCGCACCGCCACCGGTGGCGGCCTGCACCTGGGCGACAACGTCTTCGGCCGCACCGTCGATCACCGTCGACGCACCCAGTTCCTTTGCCACAGCGAGTCTTTCGGCGGAGAGATCCACCGCGACCACATTCTCGACGCCGAGCGCACGCGCGGCCAGCAGCGCCGACATGCCGACACCGCCGGCGCCGAAGATCACGATGGACTCGTGCGGGGCCGGGCGCATCACATTGGCGACCGCACCGGCGCCGGTCTGCACGCCGCAGCCGAAGGGGGCGCAGGCGACCAGATCCACATCGTCGTCCACCACCACCACATTGCGGCGGCCGACCAGTACGTGGGTGGCGAAGCTGGACTGGCCGAAGAACGCGCCCATGACCCGCTCGCCGCCGATGCTCAGCGGTGAGGTGAAGTCGGTGCGGCCGCCGGAGGTGTTCAGCATGACGAACTGCTCGCAGTACGAGGGCGCGCCGGTGGTGCACTGGGTGCACGTGCCGCAGCTGCCGTAGGTCAGCAGTACGTGGTCGCCGACCTTCACATCGGTCACGGCCGAGCCGATCTGCTCGACAATGCCCGAGCCCTCGTGGCCCAGGACGATGGGCAGCTCGGGCGGGAAGACGCTCTTGGTCACCAGGTCGGTATGGCACACGCCGGTGGCGACGATGCGCACCACGACCTCATCCGCGCGAGGCTCCTCGAGGGTGATGGTTTCGAGCGCGAGCGGCACTTGCGCTCCACGCGCGACCGCGGCAGTGATGTCCATCCGGACACTCCTTCCCAAAAGACGGCGAAGTGACTTCTCACGCCGATCACCTGCACCATAGGGCGGGGAACCACCTCAGATATAGAACACGTTCCACTCACCGGGGCGATACGTTGCCACATTCGGGCTGCCTGCGTAACCCCGGCCCCGCATACTCGAGACCATCCCCCACCTTCGCGACCCATCCGAAGGAGTCCTGATGGACCTCACCGCACCCATCTGCGTCGTCGGCGCCGGGCAGAGCGGCATCCTCGCAGCCGCGAAACTACGCGATCTCGGCTACCGGAATATCGATATCCTCGAGGCTGGTGCGCAGCTCGGCGGCTACTGCCAGACCGCCGAGGCGGAGGGCGAAATCTATGATTTCCAAGCACATCTCATCATTCAGCAGGACTTCGGCGAGGATGCGGCAGGAACCGCGATCGATGAGCTGATCGGTAAGCATCCGGTGGAGACGCAGGTCGAAGCGCTGCACTTCGTGGCCGAAACCGATTCCGGCAAACCGGGATTGACCGTTCCGCCGCACTTCCTACCGCTGTTCCGGACGCTGACGCCCGAACAGGCGGCCGATCAACTGGCCGAGGCGTGGAACCTGATCGAGCGAGCAATCCGGGACAAGCGAGGACCGGGACTCAGCGGATTGGCCTTCGATCGGATCCCCGGCGAGACGTGGGAGACGTACCGGGCGCGCCACACCCCACTGGTCGGTGAGATTCTGCAGGGGCTCACGCTGTACGCGAATATGCGCAGGCCCCGGCAGCCCGCCGAAACCATCATCAATATCAATGCGCATATCTCGGGTCATGTTTCGCAGTTGGCGAAGATGATCCTGTCGCTCTACCCGGCGCAGAAGCAGGCGCTGCTCGAGCGAATGCCGCAGTCGCTGCGCGCGCAGATGAACTCTCGCAGGCCGGTCACCGTGGCCTTCCGGCACGGATTCATCAGTTTCATTCGGCAGATCGTCGACGACTGCCGACTCGAAGTCAGCGTCGACAGCACAGTGACCTCTATCGAACCTGTTCCGGGAGAGGGTGTTCGGGTTACGTACACGGCAGGCGGTGAGAATCGCAGTGCCATGTATTCACGCGTGGTGGTGACAGCACGTCCCGCCCAAATTCGGGATATCTTCCCCGCCGGGGCTGTTCACGAACTCTTCGCCGAGCGGAACTGTCCCCGAACCTGGACCCGCAGCTATCTGATCAAGGTCCGGGAGGAGCTTCTCACCTTCCCGAGCCGATCGAATTCCCCTGAGCCTCTCGGCTTCTGGCTGCTGGAGCCGTATGGCAGCTACACCGACTCCGATCCGGAACAAGCCCTGCACCGCATCACCGCCGCCAACAAACAGCACCCCGGTCCGTACTGGATCTGCTTCAGCAATTCCGACACCTCGATAACGGATGCCCAGGCCTGGGCGCTCGCCAAAGAGGGGCTGTTCCTGTTCGACGACCCGGAACTCGTCGCCGAGACCATTGCCGAATGGCCCGCCTACCCCAGCGCGACCGCGGTCCGCGAAGGCTGGTTCGAGCGGGTGTCGGATATCCAGGGCCGGGACGGCATCTACTTCGTCGGCGAAATCCTCTCCGGGCCGACCGCAGAATGCATCAGTTCCTTTGTCCGCGAAGTGATCCCGTCCTGGTTCGGCCCGGAAGGCGACACCCCTGATCCGCCGCCCGGCCCGGCGGCGGATCAGCGCGCCCAGGGAGCGACAATCGGCGGCTGACCGGGGATGAGGCCCTGCCCGCCGACGGGCAGCACCACGATCGCCTCGAACGGTTCATCGTTCGGATTGGACATGGCGAACGACTGGTGCGCGGGCACGATGAATGCGTCTCCGGCTGCGACCGTGAGGATTTCGCCGTCCATGGTGACATTCATCGTGCCGGACAGCGCGATGAAGATCTCCTCGCGAGTCAGTGCGTGCGCCGGCGCGTCCACGCCCGGTTTGATGGTCAGTCGCCATGCGCTGTTCTCGGTGGAACCACGACTGGGTGCGGCCAGGCCGATGAAGCTCGCGTGGTCGTTCTCGAAGCGCGGGGCGCGGTCGGCGGTGATGTGCGGCATGACTCTCCTGTGTAATCGACTGCGAATGTGGACTATTGGGCCCAGGGTGGGCTGACCCGGTCGCCACCGGGAGCCTGGGCGTAGGCGCCGACCGGCAGGATCGCGACGGCCTCGAACGGTTCGTCGCCCGGCACGGACACGTGGAAGACGGTGTGCGCCGGGATCACCAGGGCATCGCCCGCACAGAAGTCGCGGGTTTCGCCGTCGATGGTGGCGCGGGCCCGGCCGGAGAGGGCAATGAAGATCTCCTCCCGCGAGACCGAGTGTGCGTGACCGGGGTTGCCGGGGTGCATGATGAAGCGCCACACGCTGTTCTCGGTGGAGCCTCTGCTGGGGGCGGCCAGGCCGACGGCGGTCATGAGGGGACCTTCGAAGACGGGTGCGTCAGCGGATTTGATGAGTGGCATGCTGTGACTCCTAGTATTCAACCAAGGTGTTCAACTATGGTGTTCAACTAGAGTTGAACACATCGAGGGAAGGAGCGTCAAGGATGGATTTCGGGGTCCTGCTCGGGCAGGCGTATCAAGCCTTCGTCCAGGAGCTGCACACGCATCTGGCCGAGCGCGACCATCGCGTCCTCGGCGCTTCCTACGGCTATGTCCTGCGGACTCTGGCCGAGAATGCGCTTACCGCAAGCCAGCTGGGAGAGCGCCTGGGTATCACCGCGCAGGGCGCGGCCAAGATCGTCGACGAGATGGTCCGCCACGGCTATGTGGAGCGGCGTCCGGACCCGGCCGACAAACGCGCCAAACTCCTGCACCTCTCGGCTCATGGCCACGACATGCTGAACACCGTCCGCCGATTTCACGCCGATTACGAGCAGAAGCTGATTGCCCGAGTGGGCAAAGAACACGTAGAGGCAGTGAGAGCGGTGCTGACCGAAATCATCGACACCACAACCGATTCCGGGACCGAACGGCTCTTCCGACCACTATAGAATTCGGCATGGAAAACGTCGGTGCACCTGGGTTGATTGTGCCGAAAGGCGGTGTTGGGTTTCTGGGTGCGGGCAGGGCCCGAGATGGCTGTGCTGGTGGCGTCAGGTGGGGTACCCGGTTTACCTCCCGGGCCAAGGGGAGGTACCTGCGGTACCGGCTCGGTCGACCGGCTGTGGTCCGGTTTCAGAGACACAGGACGAAAAAACCAAAGACTCAAAGAACAAAACCCCGAAATACCCTGTCCGGCAACGACCTGTAGCACCGACAGGATGATCCTGTCGGTGACACAAGGGGCGGGAAACCTATTGTCGCGGTGACGGTGGGGCGACCCGACGCAACACCCGGTACCGCACCGGGGACAACCCCCAGGCACGACACACCCGGCCAGGGCGCAGCGACGGCGGAGCCTCACCCATCAACTCGCCAGGGTGATGCAGGTGATTGACCTGCGGAGTCCCGGACGGATCCACATGCGCGGGCGCGATCCACGCCGTACGACCCGGGAAGTCCGAATCCGCACCGAGTTTGATCGTCTTCCACCCGCGCGGGCCGCCCTTCACCAGGGCATGGCAGTGATCGCAGGCGAGAGTGAGGTTCTCGATATCGGTGCGCCCACCCTTGCAGAACTCGGTCACATGATGCACCGCCGCCATGCTCGCCGGAGCCGAGCAACCCGGACGGGTGCAGCCGCGTTCGGTAGCGATCAACGCCAACCGTTGTGCCGGGTTCGCCAGGCGGGCTTCGCCCAGGTGCAGGGGCATGCCGTCCTTGTTCTTCACCAGCACGAACGTCTTGGACCGGCGGGCCACCAACTTCAACGCCTCAGGAACGGGCACCGTCCCACCGGTCGCGGTGGTCGCGACCCCGGCGACGCGTTCCACGTCTTCGATGCTCATGGTGAGGATGGTCGAGACGGGCAGGCCGCGGTGGGAGCCGAGCTTGGCGGGGTTGAAGTCCGGGTGCAGCACCGCCAAGAGGGCATCGTGCTGGCGTTGGACCTTGGTGCGTTCGTCGCGGGCGGCGCAGGCTTCGAGTACGTCCCGGGGTATCGGGTTGTCCTCGTCCTCGGCCCAGGGGCTTTCCTTGTCGGCGGGGTTGCAAATGCCCGGGCGCGCCAGCTTGGCCATCACCGCATCGAACGCCCCACGCGCATCAGGGGTGAGTTCGACGGTGAGGGTGGACATCAGGTCGTAGCGTTGCGGGCTCGCACTCGCCGACCGCAGCCGTTGGCGGTCGTCGTCATCGGTGAGTTTGCCGTCGGGGTCGAGGTAACCGAGGATCCGCTCTCCGATCCGAGGCAGATGCGTCGGATCCAACGCGCGCGCTTGCCGGGCCAGTTCTTCTTCGGCGTAGGCGCGGGCTTCGGCGGGGATTTTGCTGGGCAGCCGGTTCATGACCTGCCGGATCACCCGCACATGGTCGAGGGAGATCGCCCCGTCATCGAGAGCCTGGGCCGAGCACGGCAGTATCGGGGCCGGGTCGGGTTCGTCACCGACGCGGTGCCAGACGGCGAGGTCTTCGGCGGTGCGCCACCGGTTGATCGCGTCCCCGTGCGAGATGTGCAGCACCGCTTGCAAATACAGGGCCGGGCTCCCGGAACCGTTCTTGGTGGGCAGCGACCGGGCACACGCTTGCACGATCAGGTCCCGTTGCACGGATGCCAACCGGCGGGTGCTGGTTTCGATCTGCTGCATCAACTCGACAATGTCGGTGTCGGGCAACGGAATCAACGACATAGTGGTGAGGGAATCGACCGCCGCGACCAGTGCGGCTGCACCGGTCGTGATTGCGGTTTCTTCCCTTGATTCCATGCCTTTATTCTACTCCGGGGAAACAGACCCGGAAAGGCGAATCACGTTGTGATATAAGGCTATTCAGAATATTCGGGTTTTATCTTTTGTTCTTGTTCTTATGTCTTGCTCTCTTCTTGTCCAGGCGTCTTTTATCTTGTTCTTTATCCGAACCACCACCAACCTCTTCCCACCCGAACAACTACGATGAAGTCCGCGGCGAATCGAAGGGCGGTATGTGATGGCGGATGCTAATGACTGGCGTGAACACGGCGTACGTGTGGTCAGGGCCGATCAACTGGATTCGAATACGCCGCAGACTCCGGGGATGACCCGGGCGGCGGCCATCGATGCTGCGCGGGTGGGTGCGGAGCGGCTGTGGGCCGGGACGGTCACGATTCATCCGGATGCCAAGACCGGGGCGCACCATCACGGGGCGCTGGAGAGTGTGATCTACGTACTTCGGGGACGCGCTCGAATGCGGTGGGGTGAGCAGTTGGAGTTCGTCGCGGAGGCGGGGCCCGGGGATTTCATTTTTGTCCCGCCGTATGTGCCCCACCAGGAGATCAACGCCAGCACCGAGGAGCCGCTGGAATGCGTGCTGGTGCGCAGTGGAAGCGAGGCCGTGGTCGTCAATCTCGATATAGAACCGGTGGAGCGGCCCGACGCCGTGTACTGGGTCGATCCGCTCCACCGCGAGCCTACTGGGGACTGATGTCGCCCAGAAGCTGAAGGATTAGACGGCTGCGCTGGACTTGGTGGCCTCGACCGCCTCGCCGATCCACGGCAGCACCGCGTCGCGGACGCGAATCGTCTGCGGCAGCAGCCCATTCGCCGCCAGCAGATCGGCCGCGTGCTGCTGCTCGTCGAGGAACTGCTCGGTCACCGCGTTGACGCCGAAGGGACGGCCGCGCAGGGCGGCTTCCCAGGCGTCGAGGTCGGCCTTGCCGCCACGGGCGACAACATCGTCGACGAAGTACTGGGCCGCCTCGCGCGGGTTGGCGGTGATCCAGGCGTCGGACTCCTGCAGCGACGCGATAATCGCCTCCAGCGCTTCGCGATTGTTCTCGGCCACATCGCGACGGGTGAACCACAGCGACGGGTGGCTGAAGACCGATTCGGTATCGACCAGGGTGTGCAGTTCGGTGGCGGCTTCGACGTCGGCCAGGCTGGGGTACGCGCCGACCCAGGCATCGAGGTCGCCGGACAGCAGGGCGGCGCCGTCACGCACATCGGTATCGATGGGTTCGACGTCGGACCAGGTGAGACCGGCCTGCTCCAGGGCGAAGAGCAGCAGCGTGGTCTGCCAGGAACCGTGCGCGATGCCGACCCGCTTGCCCTTCAGATCCGCCGGGGTGCGAATTCCGCTGTCCGCCTTGGTGACCAGACGGCCGTTCTCCACCCGCGGGCCCGAAATGCCGACGTACACGAGGTCGCGGCCATTGGCCAGACCGGTGACCGGCGGGGTGAAACCGGTGCCGATGAAGTCGTAGCCGCCCTCGGTGAACAGCCAATCCGAGTGCAGCGACGGCAGACCCGTCTTCGGGTCGACGCGCTCGGTGGCCGGCAGAGCACGCAGGTCGACCCATTCCACATCGGGCAGGCGGGTTTCCAGAATGCCGCGGTGGCGCAGGACGAACAGGGAGTTGTTGTGCGGGAAATAACCGACACGAAGGGACATGAATGCTCCTGGGATCGAAGTGGTTAGCGGGAGAAAGACAGTGCTGCTTCGGAATTCGGCGCGGTGAGGCGGGAACGGCCCAGTAGCGGCAGGACCTCCTCGCCGACCCGGTACGCCTCCTCCAGATGCGGATTGCCCGCGAGAATGAAGGCGTCCACGCCGAGGTCGATCAGTTCGTCGAGGCGCTCGGCGACCTGCTCGTAACTGCCGACCAGGCCGAAGGCGGGGCCGCCGCGAATGAGGCTGAAGCCGCACCACATATTCGGCTGTACCTCGAGATCGTGGTAGCCGGTGATGGTTTCGGGCACCCAGCCCTTGATGCGCGCCGCGCCGACGGAGTCGCCCTGGGCGGCCCGATTCGCCGCGTCACGGTCGACGAAGGCCCAGCCCTTCTCGATTTCCGCCCAGGCCGCCTCCTCGGTGTGCCGGGCGACGATATCGATGCGCACCGCGAACTTCGGTGTGCGTCCGAAGGTTTCGGCGTGCGCACGGGCCCCGTCGAACTTGGCACGCAGATCGGCATACGGCTCGAGCCAGGACAGGTAGTAATCCGAGTGGCGGCCCGCCGCCTGCACGGCTGCGCCCGACGACCCGGAGAAGTACACCTCCGGAAACGGCTGACCTGCCAATCCCGGTGGCAGCGCGGCGCCTTCGGTGTGGAAGAACCGGCCGTCATAGTCGTACGGTGCACCGTCCCACACGCCGCGCAGCACATCCAGGAACTCACTGGTGCGCGCATACCGGTCATCGTGGGAAACCTTGTCGCCCCACCACAATTGGGCAGGACCGCCGCCCCCGCTGATGATGTTGTAGACCAGCCTCCCCCCGGTGGCCCGCTGCAGACTCGCCGACATACGCGCCGCCTGCACCGGATGCAGGAACCCGGGCTGGAACGCGACCATGAACCGGTAGGTGGTGGTTTCCCGGGCCAGCGCGGCGGCCACCGCCCACGGGTCATCGGTGACCGGGAACGACGGCAGCAGCCCGCCGAGGAATCCCGCCGACTCCGAAGCCTTTGCCACAGCGGCCATATGGTCGATATAGCCGTACCCGTCGAGTTCGCCGTCACGGATGGCGGGAGCGATATTGCCGGGTCCGTAACCACCCGCGTGCCCGCGGTTGGACCGGCGCGGGGTGCGCAGCGACGCGTGGTCGCCCTCCATGCCGATGCGCCAGTAGATGTCGATGGTCATGCCGTGGCCTCCTGGGCGGCCAGGGTGCGCCCGGCCGGATCGACGAGATGCAGCAGGTGTTCGCCGGTGCGGTGCACTTCCTCGATATGGGGATGCCCGACGAGCACGAAGGATTCGATTCCGGCCTCGATATAACCCGAGAGCCGCTGCGCCACTTGCTCATAGCTTCCGACGAGGCCCACCGGCTGGGAGTAGCCGAGTTCGGCGAATCCGGCCCAGCGGCCGTCGCCGAGAGCCAAGTCGCCGGACGGGTCTTCGGGGTGCACCTCGCGCCACTGGCGGTGCGCTCGCGCCCACGCCTCCTGCTCGGTTTCCCTGGCGATGACCGGGATTTCGAGCCCGGCCCGCACGGTCCGCCCCGCGGCCGCCGCACGTTCGCGCAGCTCCGTAACCGATGCCGTGATGCCGTCCGGTGTTTCGGTGAACACGTGCACATCGCCGTGCCGCGCCGAAAGCTCCAGCGCCTGCGCCGACGTGCCGGAAAGGTACACGGTCGGGAACGGCAGCCCGGACAGAATGCCGCGGAAGCCCCCGTCGATCACATCGAAGTACTCGCCGTCGAATTCGAAGCCGGTGCCCTTGAATCCCGCACCGGGGACCGGGGTTTCGTTCCATACCCCCCGCGCCACGGTCAAGAACTCGGCGGCGCGCGCGTAGCGGTCGTCGCCGGTGACCCGATCGCCCCGCGCCCGGGCATCGGCTTCCTCGGTCTCCACGGCGATCCGCCACGACAATCTGCCCCGGGAAATCTGCTGCAGCGTCGCCGATACCTTCGCCGCATACACCGGAGTACCGAAGGCGGGCTGGAATTCGACGATCACGCGGGCGTGCCGGGTGGCGCGCAGCGCCCCGCCCGCCACGATCCACGATTCCTCGCCGAGCGGATCATAGGGGGCCAGTACGCCGTCGAGACCGGAAAGCTCTGCGGCATCGATGATCTGGTGCAGGTCATCGAACGGTCCGAACCGGCCCGGACGCACATCGGTGGCCGGGGTGACCGGCGCGGGCCCGCCGAAGCCGCCGCGATGTCGCGTCGCCGCCCCGGCATGCCGCCCGTCACCCTGGGTGGGCAGCCGCCACAGGAACTCGGTCACGCGAGCACCTTCCCCGACTCGACGAGCTCACGGGCCCGCTCCAAAGGCTCACGGGCGACCCAGGATTCAAGGTCGAAGTCAGCGGCCAGGAAGCCGTGCGTGTACAGGAACTGCTTCTGGATCCCGATCAGCTCGACGCGCTCATCCGACAGCGACGGGTGCAGATCCTTGTGGAAGTTCTCGCCATAGGCCGCGACCACACCTTCGGGGCCGGACAGGGTTTCGCGCTGCAGCACCTCGCGCACCGCCTCGAGGTTGCCCGCAGCCCAATCGGCGGCGCGCAGGCTCTGCGCGAGGAATCCGATCACGACCTCGGGCCGCGATTCCAGCAGATCCGCATGCACGGTAATGGGGCGCGGAGTGCCATTGTTGACCCGCAGCCGCTTGCTCTCGGTGGCGTCGAGATCGACCGCGACCCGCAGCCCGTGCTCCCGCGCGACCTCCTGTGCCCGCGCGCCCTTGACGTAGATGGCATCCACCTCGCCGCGCAGCAACTCCTCCACGCCCCACGTCGTCATGCGGCCCTCGGCGCGGGCCGCGGTGCGCACCTGCGGGTTCCGCTCCGTGCCGACCTCGACGACGGTCACATCGGCGAGGGTGAGCCCGCCCAGGCGCAGCGCGCTCGCGAAACCGTGCAGCGCCATGGCGCGGGGGAAGCTGCGGGCCTGGTCCTGCGCCCAGGCGGGGACGCCCACCCGCAGTCCGGCGAGTTCGGCCGGACCGGCAACCTCGGCATCGGGCCCGACGAGAATGGCCTGCGCCTCGTCGATCCAGGTCAGTCCGATCAGCCGGGTCGGCGAGCCTTGCGCACGAGCCGCGAGAGCGGGCACATTGCCGCCTTCCCGGACCAGGCCGGACAGATCATGCAGGAAATGGTGCGCGGCCAGTTCGGGCCCGGCGTCCTGCAGGACACCGAATTCCAGTCCGGCCGCACCGGCGGTCTCGCCCAGCCAGCCGAGGCTGTTCGCGAGACCGCTGGCGGTGGGGACGGGGCAGCGGGTGTACCAAAGGGTTTCGGTCATGAGCGCTCCTGATAAGACGAAGGTGTCAGCAGCCGGGTCTCAGTGGACGCCGAGCTGATCGAGGAATTCGGTGCGGTAGCGGATGGTTTCGGGATCCGCGCGGTCCCGGGGATGCGGGAGGTCGATGGTGAGATCGACGGCGAAGCGACCGCGGTCGAGAATCAGCACCCGGTCGGCCAGGCGAATCGCCTCGTCGACATCGTGGGTCACCATCAGCACGGCCGGACGGTGCCGGGCGACCAGATCGCCCACCAGATCCTGCATCTGCAATCGGGTGAGTGCGTCCAGAGCCGCGAAAGGCTCGTCCAGCAAAAGCAATTCGGGTTCCCGGACGAGCGCGCGGGCCAGCGCCGCCCGCTGCGCCTCACCGCCGGAGAGGGTGGCCGGCCACTGCCGGGCCTTGCCGTCGAGATTCACCTCGGCGAGCGCCCGCAGCCCCGCCTCCCGATTCTCGCGAGAACGGCGCTGGCCCACAACAACATTGCCCAGCACGCGCTTGGAGGGAATGAGTCTCGGCTCCTGATAGACGGTGGTGCGCCGCGCCGGTACCAGCACCTCCCCCGCGTCCGGGACCTCGAGCCCGGTGAGCAGGCGCAGCAGTGTCGTCTTACCCGTGCCGCTGGGCCCGAGCAGTACCACGAACTCACCGCGCCGAATGGTGAGATCAACACCGTCGAGAACGGTCTTGTCGCCGAACGACTTCCGCAATCCGGTGATCGATACGGCGGTGCTCATCGAATCGCCACCTGTTTGCGCCACGGCATCGAGAACTTCTCGATGATCCGCACCACGACGTCGAAGATCAGGCCCAGCGCCGCGTACAGCACGACGCACAGCACCATGTAGTCGGTGCGGTTGTATTCCTGCGCCAGCGTCACCAGATAGCCGACACCCTCTCGGGTACCGACCTGTTCGGCCGCGATGAGCCCGGTAATGCTGATGGACAGGCAGACTCGCAGCGCCATCAGAATTCCCGGCAGCGCCGAAGGCAGGATCACCTCGAGCACCAGCCGCGGCCCGCGCAGGCCGAAACTCCGTGCCGCCTCGACCATTTTGCGATCCACATTGCGGACACCGAGATAGGTGTAGGCGTACATCGGCGCGATGGTCGCGACCGCGATCAGCAGCACCTTGTACGTCTCGTCGATGCCGAACCAGGCGATGAACAGCGGCGCCAGCGCCAGGAAGGGCACGGCGCGCACGATCTGCATGGTCGAATCGACGAGTTCCTCACCGAGACTGGACAACCCGGCCAGCAGGCCGAGCACCAGCCCGGCGCTCACACCCAGGCCGACACCGGCGGCCGCACGCGTGAGCGAGGCCAGCGCGAAATCCACCAGCTGACCGCTGGAGGCCAGCTCGGTGAAGGCCGCCCACACCTTGGGCGGTCCGGCGAGCACCTGCGGCGAGACCGTCCCGGTCGCCGAGGCGATCCACCAGGCGGCGAAGATCAGCGCGGGCAGCAGGAACCGCAGTGGTACGGAAAGCCATGCGGGCCTGCGCCGTTCGATCCGGCTGCGCGGCGGGGCCAGCACCGGATCGGCGCGTACGGGCTCAGCGCGGACGGGGTCGGTGACAGCTCCCGAGATCACCGCCATATCAGCTGCCCACCTTGACCGCCGCCAGTTGCTCCGGCGTCAGCTTGGACTGCAGGTCGTAGAAGATATCGCCGGCGGTGATCTGGCGGGTGATCACACCATTGCCGAAGAACGTAGTGACCACGTCACCCAGATCCGACGCATCAGCGGTGGAGGGCAGGCGCGGCACGGTGGCCTCGCTGCCGACACGGACAGCGTCCGCGAGCCGCGCGCCGGAAAGCGCTGTGGGGCCGGTCTTGTCGAAGACATTCTCGAAGTCGGCCGGATTGGCCCGCTGCTTGGCCGTAAGTCCCTGCAGCACTTGGAGATACTTGGCCGCGATCTCGGGATGCTGGTCGAGCACCTCGGTGCGGAACACCACGACGCTGTTGTCCTTGGAGCCGATGCTCTTCTCGGTGGCGATCTCGACGCCGCCGTTGGCCTTGGCCTCCTGGTACGGGATCAGGAACGAGGCCCAGGCGTCGATCTTCCCGCTGGCGAAGGCGGAGGCGGCGTCCTTCTGCTGCAAGGGAACTCGCGTCACCTTATCGGCGGGGATGCCCGCCTGCGCCAGCGCCTTGAGCAGGATGTACTCGCCCTTGGCGGCGGGATTCACCGCGACGCGCTTGCCCACCAGATCGGCGACCGTATGGATGCCGGACCCCGGTGAGGCGATGATTCCGCTCTGATCCTGACCGGCCGGGTCCTGCACCGCCACGATCCGCACGCCGACATCCTTGGACAGCGCACCGACCACGGGGCTGAAGGCCGCGCCGGAGACGTCGAGTTCCTTGGTATTGAACAACTTCAGCATGGAGCTGAAACCCGGTGTGGTGGGGACCCATTGGATCTTCACCCCGAGCGGCGCGAGCGCGGCATCGAAGGTGCCGTCCCGCTTGCCGACCGCGATCGGCCCCTCGTTGCCCGGGTCGACGACCTTGAGCACGATGGACGAATTGCCGCCACCACCGGAACCGGAGCTACACCCGGCGACGAGTGCGGCGATGGGGACGATCGCGATCGCGATACGCATGAGGGCTCGCCTGCGGGACATCGTGGAGGCTCCTGTTCCGGATTGTCGATCAATGCCTCCGCAGAGTAGGGACGGCGGTGGGGTCACGGCCAGGTAATGCTTTCCGAGGATTGGAAAGCTTGACAGCGCGATAATCCCTGCTATTAGCCTGGCTTTCCACCTATCGGAAAGCCGAACGGCCGCTGCGGGTCCGCGGCTGTGTTAGCGTCGGCCCCGTGGAAGCTTCCGGCGTACAGACCGTCGCCCGCGCCCTGTCCGTCCTGGACTGTTTCCGAGGCGGCGAAGAGCGCGGCGTCTCGGAGATCGCACGGCAGCAGGGGCTCGCCGTCAGCACCACCCATCGCCTGCTGGCCGCGCTGGTGCAGGCGGGCTTCCTGGAGAAGGACACCGTGTCCAGCCGGTACCGCATGGGCGGCACACTCGCCGAATACGGGCAGATCGCCTACCGGCAGCACCGCATCTATCTCGCGGAGCCGCATCTGGAACAGCTGGCCAATACCACCGGCGCCAGTGCGTCGGTGGCGACGCGGCACAATATCCACGCGGTACTGCTGGGCACCAGCCGCTGGCGGGAAACCGATGGTCACGCACTACAGGGCGTGCGCCTGCCGCTGCACGCCAGCGCCCTCGGCAAGGCGCTGCTGGCCTGGTCTGCGACCACCGATGACGAATTGCGCGGCCTCCCTTACGAAGAGGGCACCGAGCGCTCGGTCTCCGGCCCCGCCGAACTGCGCCGCGAACTGACCACCACCCGCGAACGCGGATACGCCTACAACGACGAGGAACTCGATCCCGGGTTCCGCACCATCGGGCTGCCCCTCCTCGATCCGCGCGACAGCGCCGCCCCGTGCCGCTTCGCGCTCGGACTGCGCGGGCCCATCACCCTGATGATTCCCGAGCGAGTGCCGTTCTTCGTGGAGCTGGCGAAGGTGACCGCACAGGAGATCGCGGCCAAGTTCGGATCACGCTGACGGCAACCGTGGCGACCGTCGCCAAGTTCGACAATCGTCGAACGTATGGCGAGCGAAAGCGCAGTCCGGAAGAGCCTGTTCGCAGTGGGAATCGAGCTCGACGGCGAGGGATATCACCCGAGGGCGTGGCGTCGCGCCGGGCACGAGCCCACCCTGTTACTTAGCCCGCGCAGACTGCGCGCGCAGGTGGCCGCGGCCGAGAATGCCGGGTTCACCTTCGCGACCTTCGACGATTCGATCGCCCCCGCCGGTGAGATCGCGGGCCGGATCGACGCGATCGGCCGGGCCTCGTTCGTGGCGGCCACCACCAGCACCATCGGGCTGGTGCCCGTCGTCGCCACCACCTACGGCGAACCGTTCCATATCTCTACGCAGCTGGCGACTTTGGACTACGCCTCCCGAGGCCGTGCGGGCTGGCTCGCCGCCGATGACCCGGACACCGCGCGGACCTGGGGTGCGGCGCCGCGGGTCACCGAGGACGACATCCGGCACGAGCGTGGCGATGCCATCGAGGTCGCGCGGCGGCTGTGGGACTCGTGGGAGGACGATGCGGTGGTGCGGGACTATGCCGCCGGCAAGTTCCTGAACCGGGATCGGCTGCACCATATCGACTTCATCGGCGAGACGTTCTCGGTGAAGGGACCGTCCATAGTGCCGCGCCCGCCCCAGGGGCAGGTGGTGGTATTCGGTTACGGCACAGAGCAATCCGGCATCGACGTGGCGCTGGTGAGTGGCGCGCAGCCATCGGACGCGGTGGCGGCGGTACAGCGTGCGAGAGAGTCCGGGGCGGCGCGCGTGCTGGTCGATCTCACGGTCGCGCTGGACACGCCCACCGAGACCGCGGCCGAGCGACTGGCCGATCTCGGCTCCGATGTCACTACGAATCGCCCCGTCCCGCTGCACTTCTCGGGCAGTGCGGCCGATCTTGTCGTCTTGCTCACGGAGCTGTCCGCACACGCCGACGGCGTCCGCCTGCACCCCGTGGTTCTCGACGAGGACCTCCCCGTCCTCGCCCGCTATGTCCTGCCCGCCCTGCTGCGTGCGGGCATCGCGCACCGCCCCGTTCCCGGTTCGACTCTGCGCGCGAATCTCGGACTGTCCCGGCCTGCCAACCGTTACGCCAAGGAGCTCACGCGATGACCGAGGTCCCCTTCCCCGATGCCCGAGTGCATTTCGGAGTCTTCTTCCAGGGCGTCAACCACAGCACCGTCTGGTCCGATCCGAGCAGCGGCTCGCAGATCGACTTCGAGACCTTCCGCCGGGTGGCCACCACCGCCGAGCGCGGGCTCTTCGATGCCTTCTTCCTCGGCGAGGGCCTGCGCCTGCGCGAGCAGGACGGGCAATTGCTCGACACCGATATCGCGGGCCGCCCCGATGCGATCGCCCAGCTGGTGGCGCTGGCGGGGCTCACCGATCGAATCGGGTTGGTAGCCACGCAGAACACCACCTATAACGAACCCGCTGATCTGGCGCGGCGACTGTCCGGACTCGATCTACTCTCCGAAGGCCGGGCGGGCTGGAATGTCGTCACCACCGACAATGCCTGGACCGGCGAGAACTTCCGGCGCGGCGGGTTCCTGGACCACGCGCACCGCTACGAGCGCGCCACGGAATTCCTCACAACCGCCCGCGAGATCTGGGATTCCTGGTCCGACAGGGCGATTGCCCCGTCCCGGCGCAGCTCGTCCTGGCTGACACCGGGCGCGGTGCGGACCATCGAGCGCGATACCGATCATTTCCAGGTCGCCATCACACCGACTCTGCCGCGCAGTCCGCAGGGTCATCCGGTGATCTTCCAGGCCGGCGTCTCCTCCCAGGGCCGCGATTTCGCGGCGGCCCATGCCGAAGTCATCTTCTCGCCCTTCGGAACCAACTTCGAACCGGCTCGCGAATTCGCCGACGATATCCGGACGCGACTGGTCGCGGCGGGCCGTCCGGCCGACGATATCCGCATTCTGCCGGGCACCCAGATCGTGCTGGCCGAACGGGAATCGGAGGTAGAAGAGAAGAAGCGCTGGGTGCTGGAGCAGCAGATCACCGGTGCGACCGCACTATCGCTGGTCGGCCAGGTCTGGGGCCGGGATCTGTCCCATCTCGATCCCGACGGGCCATTGCCCGCGGAAGACCCTGAGCAGTCGGTGATTTCGGGCACCCGGGGCGCGCAACGCGACGGCCAGGATCGGGTCGCGATTGCCGGGCAGTGGCGCGAGCTCGCCGAATCGCGCGGACTGAGCCTGCGTCAGGTGGCCATCGAGACCACCGCGCGCTTCGGTTTCGCGGGCACCCCCGGGCAGGTCGCGGATGAGCTGACCCGCTGGGTCCGGCACGGTGCGAGCGACGGCTTCAATATCACCCCGTATCTGGTGCCGACCGGTTTGGACGACATTGTCGACTGGCTGATTCCGGAGCTGCAGGAGCGCGGCTCCTACCCCACCGAGTACACGGGCACCACGCTCCGCGAACATCTCCGATTGCGCCCGCCGCTCACTCGACGCTGACCTTCCGGCACCGCGAAACTCTCGCGGCGCCGGACAAATTCGCAGGTCAGAGCGGTCGCGCTACCACAATCGGTCGCGTAACTGGACATTTACGCCAGCTCCTTGTCGCGTAACGTGCCGATGGGCACAGTACGAATATGCCACCCAGCGAGCAGAGCCCCCGCCGAGCCGATGCGACCGAGCTCGCACAGGAACGGGCGCAATTCAACGTTCAGGTCGAGGAGTGCCTGCCCGCCTCCTCGCATCTGCTTGCCCGGCGGTTGCACGATCTGCTGCGCGCGGCCCTGCGCGACGGCGCGTTCGGCTCCGGCAAGCTGCCGAGCGAGCCCGAGCTGATGAATCAGTACCAGGCCTCGCGTGATGTCGTGCGTGAGGCGCTGGATCTGCTGCGTTCGGACGGTCTCGTCGAACGGCGGCGCGGGGTGGGCACCGTACCGGTCCGCGCCGACTACCTGGTCTCGGGAGCGCTTCCGCCGGAGGGCCGTTCGCTCGAGGAGCATCTCGCGCTGGGGCGCATCACCCCTCGACTGCTGCACTGGGCGTGGGTTCCGGCGCCCCGGGTGATCGCCGACCATCTCGACGGCACCGCCCTCGGCGAGGACTGCCTGTGCATCGAGTATGTGCTGCTGCTCGACCGGCGGCCGATCGCGCTGTTCACCAATTACCTGCGCGCTCCCGAAGCCGCCCGGGTCGACCTGACCACTTTCCGGGACGATTTCTACTCGCTGCTGCATGCCGGCGGCATCGACTTCACCACCTTCGATATCGGCCTCCAGGCCGCTTTGGCCGACGACTACGCGGCGGCGCTGCTGCATGTGCTGCCGGGCGAGCCGGTGCTGCTGGTGGAACAGACCATCCGCGATCGCAACGGGCAGGCGATCGACTATGCGCTGGGCACCTGCCGCAGCGAGATGCAATTGCGCATCGGCTCGATCCCCCGCATCGATCTGACCGGTGCACTCCCCCGCTGAACGAGGAGCAATCATGACCACAACAACAGTCCCCGTTGCCTTTTCGACGCTCACCGATGCGGCCGCCGCACTGCGCTCCGGGGCGGTGAGCGCGGTCGAACTGATCGAGGGCGCCCTTGCCACCGCCGATGCGGTCGACGGCAGTCTCGGCGTTTTCCTGGCCCGCTTCGACGAACGGGCACGGGCGCAGGCCGAGCGGGTGGACGCGAAGATCGCGGCAGGCGGCGAACTGGCTCCGCTCGACGGAATACCGCTGGGCGTCAAGGACATTCTCGCTCACGCTCACGCGTCCACCACCGCGCAGAGTCTGGTGCTCGCGCCCGAATGGGGCGCCGCCACCGGCGATTGCGCCGTGGTGTCCCGGCTGGAACAGGCCGGGGCGATCGTCACCGGCAAGACCACCACCATGGAGTTCGCGATCGGTGTTCCCGATCCGGATAAACCGTTTCCGGTGCCGCGCAATGCCTGGGACCTGGACCGGTGGGCCGGTGGATCCAGTTCCGGATCCGGATCCGGCGTGGCGGCGGGCATGTTCCTGGGCGCCATCGGCACCGACACCGCGGGCAGTATCCGAATTCCCGCCGCGTTCAACGGAATCACCGGTTTGAAGCCCACCTTCGGGCGGGTGCCGAAATCCGGTGTCGTCCCCCTGGGCTACACCCTCGACCATGTCGGGCCGATGGCGCGCTCGGCCGCGGACTGCGCGCTGCTGCTGTCGGTGATCGCCGGGCACGAGGCCGCCGACCCGTACAGCTCGCCCGCCGCGGTCGACGACTACTCCGGTGCGCTCACCGGCGATCTGCGTGGAATCACCATCGGCGTAGACGATCTCGACCGCTACGCCAATGCGGGCATCGACCCGGCCCAGCCGGAACTGTTCGCCGCGGCGATCGCCGCACTGCGCGAGGCCGGGGCGACCGTGGTGCCGGTGGAAGTCCCGATGTATCCGGAGGTGTCCGCGATCGATGTCGTGGTCATGCTCGCCGAGGCGCACACCTACCATCGCGAGGATCTGCGCACCCGCTGGAGCGATTACGGCCGCGGCACCCGCGTCATCCTCGCCGCGGGCGATGCGCTCAGCGCCTCGGATTACATTCAGGCGCAACGGGTTCGGCGCATCGCACAGCAGCGGATGGCCGCGCTGTTCACCGAGGTCGACCTGGTTCTCACCCCGACCGGCCATCTCGGCGCGCCACCGCTGGCCGCCATCGACCAGCTGCAGCCGCTGAATGTGCTTGCGTCCCTGCACACCCCGTACTGGAATCCGCTCGGCAATCCGACCCTCGCCGTGCCGATCGGCCTGTCGAGCGAGCACACACCGCTGTCGATGTCCCTCAGCGGCAGGCCCTTCGCCGAAGCCACCGTACTGCGCGCCGGCGATGCCTATCAGCGCCTGACCGACCACCATCTGCGCACGCCCGACCTCACGAAAGGCCTGTCATGACCGAATCCTGGTCCACCGATCCGGCGGAGAATGCCGCCGTCACCGCACTCGGCGAGGTGGTGCAGGCCATGGCGGCCATGCTGCACGGCGTCGAGGACACCCAGCACACCAACCCGAGCGGCGGATTCGTCCTCGGCTGAGAGCCGCCAAGCGTACTGCAGCAGTGCCCGCACCACCATCGGCCGACCCGATCAGCGGGAAGATCATCCGCTGTGAGGGTGGTCACCGTTAACTTCGAGGGGTGCCTCGCCGCTTGGCGGGGCCGGTTCTCGCTAGTGGTTCGGAGGTGCGGGCATGTCGCACAGCGTTGTTCATCGGGTGGCGGAGATTTCCGGGCAGTTGGCGGAGGCCGCTGCCGAGACGGAGCAGGCGGGCAAACTGTCCGACAAGAGCGTCGCGCTGATCCGCGATGCCGGGGCGATGCGCATGCTGCAGCCCACCGACTTCGGCGGATTCGCCGCGCACCCCAGGGATTTCGCCGAGGCGGTCATGGCGGTGTCCGCGGCCTGCGGGTCGACGGGGTGGGTATGCGGCGTGGGCGGGGTGCATCCGTGGGAGATGGCGCTCATGGATCGCCGGCTGCAGGAAGAGGTGTGGGGCGCGAATCCGGATACCTGGATCGCCTCGCCCTATGCGCCGCAGGGTATCGCCACGCCGACCGACGGCGGCTACATCCTGAAGGGCCGGTGGAGCTTCTCCTCCGGGACCGACCATTGCGACTGGATCTTTCTGGGCGCCATAGTCGGTGACGCCGACGGCATGCCCGTAATGCCGCCGCAGATCCTGCATGTGGTGCTGCCGCGCGCGGACTACACCATCGTGGACGATTCCTGGGATGTCATCGGACTGTGCGGCACCGGCAGTAAGGACGTGATCGTCGACGGTGCGTTCATCCCGGCGTATCGCACCATCGACTCGGAGGAGGTCTCCTCCGGAACCCTTGCCGCCGACCGGGCCGGGCGCACCGAAACCGTGTACCGGCTGCCGTTCTGGGCCATGTTCCCGCTCGGCATCACCGCGGCCGTCATCGGTATCGCGGAGGGCGCACTGGCCGCGCACCTGGACTATCAGCGCGGCCGGATCACCGCCATGGGCACCGCGATCAAGGATGATCCGTACGTGCTGTACGCCATTTCCGAGGCGGCCTCGGAGATCGCGGCGTCACGCGCCCAGCTGCTGGACGGGATCAGCAGGCTCTACGATCTGGCCGATGCGGGTGCGCCGATCACTTTCGCCGATCGGTCCGTGGTGCGCCGCAATCAGGTTCGCTGCGCCTGGCGCGCGGTGGCCGCGGTCGATGAGATCTTCGCCCGGTCCGGTGGCAATGCCGTGCGCAAGGGTCATGTGCTGCAGCGCTTCTGGCGGGATGCGCATGTGGGCCTGCAGCATGCCATTCATATTCCGGGATCGATCTACCACTCCGACGCGCTGACCTCGATGGGCATCGAACCGGAGGGCATGCTGCGGGCGCTGATCTGAACGACCTGTCCGATCAGTGGCCGACCGGCATCACGGCCGAATGCCACCGGGAGTTCCGGAACCGCACGGAGTCAGGGCGCGGGGTAGTTCGACGGTGAAAGTGCCACTGCGACCGGCCTCGTGCTCGACCCACACCGCGCCCGCGTGTGCGGCGACTATCGACTGAACCACGGCCAGCCCCAGCCCGGCGGTAGCCCTGCCGGCGGTGGTCGCCTGACCATTCGTGGTGGCTTCGATGCGAATCACCCGCTCGCCCGCGATGAGTCGCACCGAGACCACGGCGCCGGGCTCGGCGGCGGCCATCGCGCACGCGATCAGGTTCGACAGCGCCAGGCGCAGGCGAATGCGATCGCCGACCACCCCGCAGGAATCAGGGCCTTCGATTGTCAATGCCGCCAGGCGATTATGCGATTCGGGGACATGGACGTCGCGCAGGACCTCATCGGCCACGGCGCCCATGTCCACGGGCTGCCATTCGAATGGATACAGCACATCCATTCGGGTGAGGGTCAATAATTCGTCGAGCATGCGGCGCATGCGCACCGACTCCTGGGCGATCCGGTCCATCACCAGATCGCCGTCGGATTCCGCGCCCTGCCGATACCGATCGACGAGTTCGCCGATTTCGGTCAGCGGGGCGCGCAGGTCATCGTTCGCCTCGATCAGCAACTGACCCATTCGGTTCTCGGTTCGAACAATGTCGGGCGTGAATCGCCCAGGTCGAAGGGAGAAGATCGGGTCCGTCGCATTCATTCTGCGCTGTCCCTTCTGACCGAGGGTCGAGGTGCGGCCGAGCCGAATAATACGGAACCATGGCGTCTCGCAACGGCCCAACCATATGACTCCAGATATCAGCTGGCAACCGCAGGAACTGTGATCCGAACCACTCGGGACCACAAATGCGGCGCGGACCGCGCCCTCGTCGCTCAGTGGTTGCGGTGCGTGATCAGGTCCGCCAGCACCCGCAGATCCGCGGAGTTTTCCGCATCCGCACCGGCGCGCTCCAGGCAGGCCAGCGCCGCGGCGATCTCCCGCTCCGCCTCCGAGCTCGCCCATCTGCGCGCGCCCGCCCGCTCGATCAACTCGGTCAATCGGGCAACCGCGAGATCGTCGACCGGCTCGTCGCGGTAGTACAGGCGGCCGAGTTGCGCACCGGCCGCGGTGCCGGAAGACAGCGCCGCCATGACCGGAAGCGACTTCTTATGGCTGCGCAGATCCGAGCCGACGGGCTTGCCGGTCGCCTTCGGATCGCCCCAGATGCCGAGCAGATCATCCACCAGCTGGAAGGCCGTGCCGAGATGCCTTCCGAAGGAACGCATCTCACCGATCTGCCGCGGCCCCGCACCCACCGCGATCGCGCCGAGCTCGCACGCGCAACCCAGGAGCGCGGCCGTTTTGCCCGCCGCCATGGTCAGGCATTCGTCCAGGGTGACATCGGTGCGGCTCTCGAACGAGATATCGGCGGATTGGCCCGCGCACAGTTCCAGCACCGTCTCGGTGAGTACCCGCAGGGCGGGGCCGGGCGTCGCCACCTCGGCCAGCACGTCGATCGCCAAGGCCTGCAAGGCATCACCGGCCAGAATTGCCTGGCCGACACCGAACACCGACCAGGCCGATGGGCGGTGCCTGCGGGTCAGGTCATGGTCCATGACGTCATCGTGCAGCAGCGAAAAGTCGTGCACGAGTTCGACGGCCACCGCCGCGGGCACCGCGGCCCGGGCGAGCAGATCACCGAGCGGACCGCTCACCGCGCGCGCGGCCGCCAGCGTCAGCGCCGGCCGCACCGCCTTCCCGGATTCGGAGCAGGCGGCGCCGTCGGCATTCCACCAGCCCACGTGATATCCGACTATGTGCCGCAGGGGTCCGGGCAGCCGGTCCACCGCAGCGCGATGGGCGGGTTCCACCAGTTCCCGGGTATGCGCCAGTACCTGTGCGGCGGTCTTGGTTTCAGGCGCGAACGGACCAGCAGTCATTCGACCTCCAGGGCTCAAAGGATGTAGCGCGAGGGGTACCGCAGGATGACGCGGGGGAAATGACTTGGGATGCAATCCAATTGCGGACTGTAGCGGACGAATCCGACAAAAGCCCTTGTGTGGCAACCTTGTCGCTATCAAAGTTCTATATCGATCCGAAGCCGACCCATAGAGCAAGCGTCCGCTCGGGGACGGTGCGTATGTTGCGAGCCTCGGATTCAATCGATTCGTCTGCCGAATCGCCTGCCGGCAGATAGCGTCTCGCAACGGCCGCCCAACAGTGAGGAATCCCCTTGACTCAATCCGAGAAAGCAGAACTGTCCTTCCCCCCGGTTGAGCCCCCGCCTTTTCCCGAAACGCAACCCGAAAAGCGAGGATTCACACGCCGGAAGCTCGCCGCCATCGCCGGTGTGCTGCCCCTGAGCGCGATCGCCGTCGGCGCCACGTACTACGCCCGAAACGACGGAAATGCCGGTTCCACCGCAGCTCAGGGCAGTACGAGTACTACCGCCAAGCCGGCGAACTTCGGCGCCGTCCCCACCCAAACCGAACCCCCGGCCGGCCTGGTCCCCGAAATAGCGAAAATCGGAACCCGCCACATTGCCGCACTGCACTCGATCCATCTCTATTTGAATCACATGTCGACCTACGACCCCCAATCGCTGGACGACTATTTCACCGGCGCCATAGACGCGTCAACGGGCGCACATCGCCAACAATTGATCGATACCAACAACGCGACCCGCGAATACTTCCTCGCCACGAACAGCCGCAGCGAAGTCATCGAATTCAACTGCGGCCTCCGAGCGATCACCGGCACCACCGCCCTCGGCGTCGGCTACGTAAAACAATCCACCACAACCGATCTCACCCCCACCCCCGCGGTCTCCCTCACCGCCTCGGTGGTCACCGCGGAAGAACAACCCGACGGCCGCTGGCTCATCAGCGACGTAAAACTCATCTCGACGTGACCGTTCAGGCCGCCGCCGCACCGACAGCCACCGCGATCGCCGACCACTGCTGAAGTAGGCCGGAATCGCCGAACATCGCTGCCTGCAATAGTTCAGCGTTGGTTCGCCCGTTCTGCGATTTGAGCCTCGGCCAGAGTTACCAGTTTATCGACGGTGGGCGGGAGTTCGCGCGAAAGAATCGCGCGCATGATCGGGCGCAGGATGAATGCGGTCGATCCGTGTGCGCTGATATCGAAGGTGACCGCGCATCCGTCATCGGTGGGCTCGATGCTGTGGACCCAGTCCATCCGCCCGCCCATGGGGAGGAAGAATCGGTCTGTATAGCGCTGCGGCCGAATGCATTCGACGATCTCCCAGACGCGCACGGGCTGCCCCTTCAACTTCACCGAGCCGCGCGCACCCAGCTCGAACGAGCCCTCGATCGACTCCAGGGCGCCGTCCCAGCGAGTGCGACCGGCGACATCGGCGAGCAACGCCCAGATGTCCTCAGGTGCGGCGGAGGTTGTACGGGTGACAGTGATGACCTTCATGACAGGTCCTTTCGATCCGGCGCCGAGGCCGGTGCGATCTCTCGCCTAAGACTAATGTCTAAGACATATGTACTATAGCGCAGACGCGGCCGATCGCAACAGCGAATTCACTTGCGCCGCATGTGCAGATCCCCGAGGGACGCCCCGCTGCGGCGACACCGCATCCCCCCCATCATGGGCGGACGAGACTCGGCGCTCCCGGCTCTGAACGAGTCGCGGGCGTACCCCCTACGAGCGCAGGCGTCGAGACCGGCCGCGGCTCAGAGGTCTTGGGAGAGGAGGGTGTTGCACCAGATGCGGATGCGGTCGACGGGGAGGTTGTCGGATTGGTCGCAGTATCTGGAGAATTCGCGGCGGCCTTTGAGGGCGGGGCGTTCGGGGAGGTTGAGGGCTTCTGCCCATTGGAGGGCCAGGAGTTCGGCGGCTACGGGGTCGTAGTCGGCGGGGACCGCGCCGAGGGCCTCGGTGAGGGTTCCCAGGCCGCATTCGTCGGCGGGTTCGGTGTGCAGACTCCACTGCAGTGGTTCGAGATTCATCCAGTCGAGGATGTGGGCGATCCGGGCCGACATCCTGTCTGGCTCGGCCTGGTGGTGCGGGTCCACCCCCATTGGTGGCCCTCCTTCCCGTGGATTCCCAACTTCCCCGAGCACTGACACTTCACCGCGACAACGCAAATCACCAGCGAACTAGCTGCGCTGGAAGCATACGACGCCCCACCCAGTGTGCTCTCACCAGGTGCTTTTCGCCGGGCATCCGCAGGACTCGGCCCGCGGAACACCCTCGAACGCCCTGCGCCCCAGACCTGACCGGTACTCGGAAAGGCCTGGGGCGCAGGGGAATACGCTACCTCGGCGTACTGCCGATCAGAAGATCGGAAGCATCACCGCAACCGCGCCTCGATAGCCTCGATGATGCGGGGGCGCAGTTCGGCGGCGCGGACGATGGCGTCGACCGAACCGACCTCGACAGCGCGCGGAATATTGTGCACGCGGTCGAATTCCGAAGCGACATCACCGAGCTTCTCGGTGCGCACCGCCGAACGGACATCGTCGCGCTCCGCGATCAGCGCCGCCCGATCGGTGCCGGAGGCGTTCGCGGCGCGCTCCTCCAGGTCCCGCACCCGCGCATCCGCGGCCGTGCGCGCATTGACCTCGTTCGAGAACACCACGGCCGCAGCGGGAGCCCCGCCGAGCACCGAGGCGAACGAACCTTCGATCGCCAGCACCGTCATATTCGGGTTCAGCGCCTTGGAGAACACGACGAACGCGCCGCCGTGATACCGGGAGATCACGCAGAACACAATGGGGCCTTGGAAGTTCACGATCGCACGGCCGATCTCGGCGCCGTACTCGAGCTGCAACTTCCGCATGGACTCCGGCGAACCGTCGAAGCCGGACAGGTTCGCCAGCACCACCAGCGGGCGATTGCCACTCGCGGCATTGATCGCCCGTGCGGCCTTCTTCGACGACCGCGGGAACAGCGTGCCGGCCGTATAGGTGTCCGGCCCGTCGGTCGACGGGAAGCCGCGCCGCGGCACCCCGCGCGACTCGATACCCAGCAGGCACACCGGGATTCCGCCCAGATGCGCATCCTGCACCACGGAGGTCTCGGCATCGGCCATGCCCGCCCAGCGCTCCAGCACCGGATGGTCCTGATCGGACACCGCCCGCATCACCGTCCGAATATCGAACGGCTTCTTGCGATCCGGATTCGCGGCAGCGGAGAAGATCTGACCGACGGTGGTGAAATCGCTGTCCGCCACCACATGCGGGTAATCGGAGACATCGCGGTCGATCGGATCGCTGGTCTGCGCCCGTCGCGGGGACTGCTCCCCCGGCGCCACATAGGTGTGGTCGTAATGCGCCATCAGCACATCCCGCGCGGCCGTCAGGTTCGGCGCCCAATACTGCGCCTGACCGTTCGGGCCCATGACGCGGTCGTAACCGCCGATACCGAAATTGTCCTCGGCCGACACACCACCGGAGAAGTCCAGCGCCTGCTTACCGGTCAGCACCATCGCCGAATCCGGCGTCATGACCAGAATGCCCTTGGTGTGCATGAGCATGGTCGCCTCGGCGTTCCAATACGGCTGCGCACCGACATTGATGCCCGCGACGACAATATTGATCTCGCCGCCGTCCTGGGTGAACTCGACGATCCGCTTGAGCGCCGCGGCCACCCAGTCCATATTCTCGGTACCCGACTCCATCGAGATCCGGGCGCCGGAGGACAGTGCGAACCACTCCAGCGGCACCTGCATCCGCTCGGCCAGATCCAGGGCGGCGATCACCCGGCGGCATTCCGGCTCCGACAGTGCGCCGAGCGATTTGGTCGGATCGCCGAGCAGCACCACACGGGTGACGCCCTCCGGATACAGCGTGGTCGGCGTGCTCACCACACCCGCCACGATCGCGGCCCTGTTCGTACCCTTGGGCCGGTCCACCGGCACCAGCGCGTGATTCGCGTCGAGGTCGTACTCGGCGAAATCGCCCAGCATGCCGGTCAATTCGTACGGGTACACCGTATTGCGGCTGCTCGCCCGCAACACCTTCTGCCGGTACGCATCCAGCGGCTCCACCGGATCATCGGACCGCTCACCGATGATCACCTCGGTGCCGCCGGTGGCGCCGAAGACGACGCGCACCGCGACCTTCTTCAGCTCATCGGTCTTCGGATCCCGATGCCGCGCAATGATCAGGATCTCCTCCAACCCCGCACCGGCGGTGGTCGGCTGCACGCGGGCCGCGATCGTCTCCAGCTCGGCGCGGGTGATATCGACCGGCGGCCAGATGTACATCACAATGCGGTTGGTGTGCAGGCGCTTTGCCGACGGCCGCAGGGTCTGCGCCCGGCGGATCGAATCCAGGCATGTGGCGATGGTGATCTCGGCGGTCGGCAGCGCGAGCAACCGGCCGTCGTGCTCACGCAGTGACGCCAGGTCACGAACCTGCGCGAAGGCGACAAGCCGCTCGTCCGACGGGTTTTCCTTTGCCACACAGCGGAAGAGGTAGATCTCCTCGTCATCCGAGGACGGCAGCCGCGTGAGATCGAACTTGTGCAGCCGCTTCATCTGCATCCGCTGCGCGATGTACGGGTGCAGACCGCGGATCAGGCGCTCCTCGGCCAGACCGGTGGCGGAGGGGCGGAAGGTGAAGTGGTGGTGCATGACCGCACCGCCGCTGCCCGCCACCGTAGCGGTGATCCGGTGCACCTGGTGCGGCAGCGGTTGCGCATTGAGCGCCTCCTGCAGGGCCGCCGCCATGGCGTCGAAGTCCTCCGGCTGCTTTTCCCAGCTGAGGTAGATATCGGCCTCGATAGAGGCAGCGCCACCGGCCAATTCGCTCAGACCGCGCAGCACGGTGTCGAGCGCGTCGAAACTCACCGCGGCCGAGACCAGGGTCAGGCCCCGGCGCTCGGCGATGACGAAGGTGCAGTCGTCCGCCTCATGGGTGCGAACGTCGACCAGACCCTTGTTGCCGTAGTACCGGCGGGTCAGCACCTCGAGCATGGCCGTGTTGTCGGCATGACCGCGCACCAGCCGCTGGCCCAGCAGTCGCACCAGAGGTTCGGTGCTGCGCACCATATCCGAGATGTGCTCGGCGCGATCGGGAGTATCCGGATGCGTATCGAGGTGGCGCAGGTACTTGCGGACATTGGTGTAGACGCGAGCACGGTTGCGCCGCAACAGCGGCTGGCCGTACCAGGCGTACACCACGCCGCGGGTGAGGTCCGCGATCGCGGGGAAACGCACCTGCGTCGCCGCAACCAGGCGCTCCAGCGCCAGACCCGCCGGCTCGCGCAGCGCACGGTCCGGAACCGACTCGCGCAGCCACTCACGCAGGAGCGTGGTGATGACCGTGATGGTGTCGGCCGGACGCTGCTGCGCCAGGAAGATGCGGAAGACCGCGCCTTCCAGATCGGGAGTCCGATCCAGATCGGTGACACCGTAGTGCCCGAGCGCCTTGGCGAGCTTGGCCCGGTAGGTCTCCGGCAACCCGGCGCGCTCGACATCGAGGCTCTGCAGGTAGGTGTGGAAATGCTCACGGGCACTGTGGACGTGGCTGTGGCCGCCGTCCTCGTCCCAGGAGCGGTTGTGCGTCAGCTCGGCGAGATCGGCGAACACCTCGACGAGTTCGAGCTCCTCGGCCAGCGGCCGGCGGTTGTCCAGAATGGCTTCCCGGCGCGAGACCAGGTAGTCCTCGACCACCCGGCGCTCATCGTGCGGATCGACATCGAAGCCGAGCAGCATGCCGCGCAGGTCCTGCTGACCGCGGGCCAGCCGCTCGTGCGGCAGCACCGCCGTGAATTCGGCGGGCAGATCCAGCTCGCCGACCGTGACCGCCGCGGCCTCCGCGTCGTCATCGGCCAGCGGCTCCAGCCGCATCAGCGGTGCGCCCGTCTCCACCTGGGAGCCGACGGACACAGCGCATTCCTTCAATCGCGCCCGGAACGGTGCGCGTAGCACCGTTTCCATCTTCATGCTCTCCAGCACCAGAATCGGCGCGCCCGCCTCGACCTCGGCGCCGATCTCCAGCGGCGTGGCGACCACCAGCGCGGGAGCGGGTGAGCGCACCACACCGCCCTCGTCACGACTGATGCGGTGGGTGACACCGTCGACATCGACCACGTGGATCGGGCCGTGCGTGCCGGTGGTCAAGCGGTACCGGGTGCCATTGACGACGATCTGCCCGGTGTGGTGATCGAAACGCTCGAGATCGACATCGGCGGTGCGAATTTCGCTGCCCGACTCGACCGCGATACGGAACCGGTGCGCACCGATGCGCGCGACGCGCACCCGGTAGCCGGCGCCGCGCAGTTTGAGATCGCGCGGGCGGCCGCTCTCGTGCTGCACCTGCGGGCGTCCGCCGGAAGCCGTGGACAGCAAGCGGTTCCGCTCGACCCGCTCTTCCTCCTCATAGGCGTCGATCGCGGCGGCGGCCAGGGCGACCGTGGAGTTGAGGTGCGAGACCAGACGGCCCTCACCGCGCACGCGGTCGATCCAGCCGGTGTCGGCGCTGCCGTCGATCACCTCGGGCTGGATCAGCAGATCGAGCACAAAGCTCTTGTTCGTGGCGCCGCCCTCGATGACCACGCGGGTCTGCGCCACGGCCCGGCGCAACCGGCCCAGCGCCTCATCGCGGTTACGACCGTAGGCAATGATCTTGGCGATCATCGAGTCGAAGTCGGCGGGAATCGTATCGCCCTCGCTGACACCGGTATCCACGCGAATTCCGGGTCCGGCCGGCAGGTCCAGTCGCGCGATGCGGCCCGGGGCGGGCGCGAAATCGCGATCGGGATCCTCGGCATTGAGCCGCGCCTCGATGGCGTGGCCGCGCTCGGCCGGGGGCTCACCCTCGAGCCGGCCGCCGGAAGCCACCAGCAGCTGCGCCCGCACCAGGTCGAACCCGGTGGTGGACTCGGTGATCGGATGTTCCACCTGCAGGCGGGTGTTCACCTCGAGGAATGCGAAAAGCCGCTCACCCGGGTGGTAGAGGAATTCGACGGTCGCCGCACCGCAGTACCCGACCGCCACCGCGAGCCGCTCGGCCGAGGCCTTGAGCTCGGCCGCCTGCTCGGGGCTCAGCACCGGTGAGGCCGATTCCTCGATGACCTTCTGATTGCGGCGCTGCACCGAGCAGTCGCGCACGCCCAGCGCCCACGCGGTCCCGTGACTGTCGGCGATCACCTGGACCTCGACGTGCCGGGCGCCCGTGACCAGGCGCTCGAGGAAGACCACACCACTGCCGAAGGCGCGCGCGGCTTCCTGACGAGTGCGTTCATAGGCATCGACAAGTTCGGCGTCGTTCGACACCATGCGGATGCCGCGCCCGCCGCCGCCGGCGGTGGCCTTCAGCATGAGCGGATAACCGATATCGGCCGCGGCCGCCAGGGCGTCGTCGGCGGTCTCCACCGCCCCGCGGCTCCACGGCGCGACCGGCACACCGACTTCCTCGGCGATCAGCTTCGCGCCGATCTTGTCGCCGAGCTTGCGCATGGCTTCCGGGCTGGGCCCGATGAAGGTGACGCCGATCTGCTCGCACAGCTCCGCGAATGCCGGGTCCTCTGCGACGAAACCCCAACCGACCCAAGCGGAATCGGCTTTGGTCGCGAGTAGGGCGCGCTCGAGCACCTTCAGATCGAGATACGGGCGGGCGGAGGCCGGACCCAGGTCGTAGGCGATGTCAGCCTCGCGCACGAATGTCGCATTGCGGTCGACATCGGTGTGCAGAGCGACGGTTTCGATCGGTATTCCGGTCTCCGCTGCCAGATCTCGGGCGGCATGGATGAGGCGCATAGCGGCCTCTCCCCGGTTCACGATGGCGATGCGGCTGAACAACTCGCCGACTCCTTTCCACAGCACTGGCCCGGTAGGGCAAGGGTGATTACTCCCGGTTCCGCTTAGTGTGCACTCCGCTTCGAGCAGATGCACAGCGTCACGGGGTTACCCGTCCGTATTGCGGGAATCGGCCCCACATGCGGGTAGAACCCGCCGCAATTGTGGAGATCGACAGTGATGTCGGTGCCCGCTGCCAGACTCGGGCATATGCGATGGGCGGTGGCGAAAACTGACGAGGGGGGTGCGCGGCTGTGCCCGTTGGGCCCGGACGGTCGCCCGGCCGGGGCGGTGCTGCACGAGCCCTCGCTCGCCGAGGCGGTGCGCTCGCGTCCGGAGGTCGAGCGGTGGGTCTGGCGCTCGACCTCTGAGATATATCGGCATCTGCTGGCCGCGGGTGTGCGGGTCGAGCGCTGCTATGACGTGGAGGCCGCCGAATCACTGTTGATCGGTCATGAGCAGGGCCAGTCGGGGCAGGCTCGCTCGTTGGCGGCGTCCTGGGCGCGATTGCACAATCTGCCGGTACCACCGGACGCACCCGCGCGGGCCGCCGAGACCCAGCCGTCCCTGTTCGAATCGGGCCCGGTGCCGCTACCGCCCGGTACGGACGAATTCACCGCGCTGCTGGAGGTCTACGCGGCACAGGTGGCCCGCACGGCCCGGACCGAATACCCAGAACGCATGCGGATGCTGCTCGCCGCCGAATCGGCGGGCATGCTGGTGGCCGCGGAGATGTACCTGGCCGGAATTCCCTGGCATGCGGACGTGCACCGGGAGCTGCTCGAAAGGCTGCTCGGGGAACGGATTTCGGGCGGGACCGAGCCGCGGCGGATGGCGGAGCTGGCCGAGGAGGTATCGCGGGCCTTCGGAGACGGCGTGCGGGTGCGGCCCGACCTGCCGCAGGACATCATCCGGGCCTTCGGGCGCGCGGGAATCCTGTTGTCCTCCACCCGGAAATGGGAGCTGCAGGAGGTCGATCACCCCGCGGTGGCGCCGCTGCTGGCCTATAAATCGCTCTATCGCCTGTACACCGCACACGGCTGGTCCTGGCTCGAGCAGTGGGTGCACGATGGTCGCTTTCGTCCCGAATATGTGCCGGGCGGCACGGTGACCGGACGCTGGACCACCAATGGCGGTGGCGCGCTGCAGATTCCGAAGGTGATCCGGCAGGCGATCCGGGCCGACCCGGGCTGGCGCCTGGTGGTCGCCGACGCCGATCAGATGGAACCGCGGGTGCTGGCGGCGATCTCGCGCGATCCGGGGCTCATGGAGGTGGCCGGTCGCGGTGAGGATCTGTACGCGGATCTGGCGGCCCGCGCCTTCGGCGGCGATCGCGCCCAGGCGAAAATCGCCATGCTGGGCGCTATGTACGGCCAGACCTCCGGCGATGCCCTCACCCATATGGCCGAACTGCGCCGCCGCTATCCGGCCGCGGTCGCCTATGTCGACGACGCGGCCAGTGCCGGTGAGGAAGGCCGCCTGGTGCGCACCTGGTTCGGCCGCACCTGTACGCCGGTGGCCGCGGCCTCCGATCAGGTGGACCACTCGCAGGAGAATGCCGGGCGGTTCGGCAGTACACCCGGCGCGCGTGCGCGCGGCCGCTTCACCCGGAACTTCGTGGTGCAGGGCAGCGCCGCCGACTGGACGCTGCTGGTACTGGCGGGGCTGCGGCATGCGATCACCCGCGCGGGGCTGCGGGCCGAACTGGTCTTCTTTCAGCACGATGAGGTCATCGTGCACTGTCCGGCCGAGGAGGCCGACACCGTCG
The DNA here is from genome assembly GCF_035958815.1 of Nocardia sp. NBC_01327. Classification (NCBI taxonomy): domain Bacteria; kingdom Bacillati; phylum Actinomycetota; class Actinomycetes; order Mycobacteriales; family Nocardiaceae; genus Nocardia; species Nocardia sp. NBC_01327. The sequence continues at coordinate 6,539,666 of NZ_CP108383.1, forward strand.
CCGCGGCAATCGCCGCCGCGGCGGACGATGCGGGGCGAATCGCCTTCGGGCCCACACCTGTTCGGTTCCCCTTCACGACCGCGGTGGTGGAGTGCTACGGGGATGCGAAGTAGCCGCGGCAGCTGAACTGCAGGTCGATCTGCCCGTGAGGTTCGGCGTACGCGTCGTGCAGCATGTTCTCGGTGGGAGCGATGTACGCCTCGCCCGGGTGCACGGTGATCTTGGTGACGGGATAGTCCGGGAACACCTCCATAAAGCGTTTACCCAGGGCGAATCGCGGATCACCCGCACCCGCGAGTAGGTCGCCCTCACGCAGCGCCTGTTCCATGACCTGGACCGGGGCATTGACGCACAGCAGCCAGCGGTCGCGGCTGCCGAGGTTGAGGGAGACGCGATTCGCCGCTGCTGCACGGGATTTCAGCGGATTGCCGTACCAGCTGTCGACATGCATTCCGACCCTGAGGCCGTGACTGCCCGTGGTCATCGTCAGGTTTCCGGCGGGGGTCTTGCCGTACAGCAGCGGGTTCTCGATACCGGGGCGGGCCGGATCGGTCAGGGTGGTGGCCCAGCGGATCGACTCGACCAGTGCCATGCGGCCTGCCGGGCCATCGAGCAGCGAGGCGAGCGCCGACTCGGCGCCGACGGCCGCCGCCGCGCGTAGCTCGGCGCACGCGTCGAGTACCGGGGCGGGTACGGGCACGACGGCAATCCAATCACCCGGCGGCGCTCCGGGATCGGGTGTGCCGTACAGGATTCCGCGTTCGTAACAGGTGGGCGAGCGCCACGGCGCGCGAGGAACGAACGAGCCGTCGGCGTAGGTGCCGGGCAGCGGCCCCGCGGCCGCGGGCAGGAAGCCGGAGCTCAGCTCGACGCGGTCCGTGGATTGTGTTCCGGACGGGGGAAGAAGTTTCACACCGTTGCGGAGTCCGGCGTAGGCGATGCCGGTGTGCTGACGCAGGGTCATAGCGTGTCCTGGACAGAAGGGCGGAGGGATCGGGAAAGGTTGTGCGCCAGCCGAAGTCAGGCAATGGTGTACTGCTGCCGCCACTGCTCCACGGTGTCGGGCACCCGGTCGCGCAGCAGTTCGGCGATATGGGCGATGACCGGGCGGCCGGTGCACAGCAGGGTGCCGTGGCCGTCCTCATCACGTTCGTGGGGTTCGGTTTCGGCCACCAGCGAACCGCCGCAGGCGTCGAAGAACGGGCAGGACAGGCAGTTTCGGGCGACTCTGCGCTCGGCCTCCACCGCGCAGCGTTCGAAGGCTGTGCCGGCCAGCATGTCCACGAAGGGTTCGGTGAAGATATTGCCGATCGACCATGCGGGGTCGCCGTAGGGTTCGCCGTAGGTGAAGCAGGAGCCGTCGGTATTGACCAGAACCAGCGGGAGCCACTCACGGCGGTCGTAGTACTCCGCGCCCCCGGCTCCGGCAAGGTAGCGGGCGGCGATCTGAACGTAATTGTCCAGGGGCGCGGGCGGGCGCTGCATGGTTTCGCTGGCCAGCCACAGTTCGATCAGGTGCGCCAGCGCGGACAGCTCCTGCTCGGCGCTCACCTCGAACGGGGTGGTCTGGCCGGGCTCGCCGGTGTCGAACAGCGGCAGCACCCGGAAGTTGACCCTGCGCTCCTCGAAGAAACGGAACACCTGCTCCACGGCGTGGATGTTCTGCGCGGTCAGCACCGAGATGCATCCCACCTGCGCGTGTGCCGCCAGCAGTCTGTCCAGATTCTCGGCCACCCGCTGCTGTGAATCGCGGCCTGCCAGGTTCACTCGCAGGCCCCCGATCACGTCGAGGGAGACGCCCACGGAATCGAAGCCGTCCATGAGCAATTGGCGGCGTTCGTCGTCGAGGATCATCAGATTGGTCTGCACACTGTTCGAGGTCGGGAGCTGCGCACCGAATATCTCGTTCTGGTCGGCCAGTGTCTGCCGGTAGAACTCGGTGGGCTGCAGCAGCGGTTCGCCACCGTGCCAGATGAAGTCGAGTTTGGTGCGCAGTCCGTCCCGCTCGTCGATCATCGAGAAGTATTCGCGCAGATTGTGATACATGGCGGTCACCTGTGCCCGCGACATCGCCGCACGGTTTCCCAGTTCCGGGTATTCGTAGCAGTACTTACACCGCAGATTGCAGAACTTGGAGACCTTCACCACGATCTGGATGTTCCGGTTGAACGAATTCACTTGGGCTCACTCATTTCTCGCACATCGACGAACCTGGCCCACACCCGCCGCCAGGTCTGCGCAAACCTGGCGGCGGGCGCGATCTAGGGCTCGGACAACTCCATGAAGGGGTCCCCGGGCGCCTGGTGGAACGGGGCGTCCTGGCCGAACGGACTCCCCTGGCGGAACGGGCCCTCGTTGAACTGATGGAACTGGTGGAACGGATTCGGCTCCGTCGTATCGTGTTGCACGCCATGGGAAGCGGCGGTCAGGTCCGCCGTGACGCCCTGGGCGAGCAGCGTGGACAGATGCTCCTTCGCCGCGGCTCCGACGACGTAACTCTGTGGCGCCGGGGCCACTGCCGCACCGGCCGGACCGGCAATGGTCATGGCCACGGCCGGTACCGCCGCCATGGACGCGGCGATCGCGGCGAGCCGCGCTATGGCTGCCGATCGGCTGCTGCTTGGAGGTGACATTCTGATTTCCTTCCAGTAGGGCCCCGCCGATCCCGGTAGCCCCGAGTGCCTACCGGACTCGGCGGGACAGCTATAGATATGCGCGGGGGTTACGTCCATCCACGGGAAGGGAAGTGCGCCATGCACGATGACGATGCGCGGGCCGCGCTGCAGCGCCACTGGGCAGCCTCGGACGCCGGCGATTTCGTGACCGAACACCAGATCTACCGAGCCGACGCGGTTCTCGACTATCCGCAATCCGGCGAGCGCATCCGCGGCCGGCAGCACATTCAGGCATCACGGACCGCCCAGCCCAGTGCGAAACGCTTCACCGTGCGCCGCATCCAGGGCGGCGGCGGGCTCTGGATCACCGAACTCGTCATCGACTACGACGGGCAACCGTCCTACGTCGTCAGCATCATGGAATTCGAAGGCGCCGAAGTAGTCCACGAGACTCAGTACTTCGGCGATGCCTTCGCCCCCGGACCCTCCCGCTCACAGTGGGTTGAGCGAATGTAGCGCGCAACTATCGACTGTTGAGGGCGCTCACGAATCGGTGCCGCCGGCCGAAGCCGGGGGAACCTGCCGCCGACTGAGCGGGGCGCGGTTCCACCGCGAATTCGCGGTTGAGTACCCGGCGCAGCAGTGCGCGGGTGTGGTGGTCGGGATCGAGTTCGAAGTGTTCGCGCAGGCGCTCGGCGCAGAGTTCGTACCACCATTCCACCTGCTGCAGCTCGCCGCGCCGGGCGTGGATCACCATCATCCGGCGGAAGGCCGCCTCATTGGCGGTGTCGATGGCAAGGGTGTGGCGGCAGGCGTCGGCCGCGTCGCCGAGTTCGCCTGCCTCCAGGGCGAATTCGGCCAGGGCCTCCCAGGCGCTCAAGGCCAGCGCGCGCAGCCAATGCCGCTGCTCGGTCACCCACCCGTCCCGCTCGCCGCTGAAGAATTCGCCCGAGTACAGCGTGACGGCCCGCCGATACAGCTGTACCGCCTCCGCCCGGCGACCGCGCGCGGCCGCGTCCCGGGCGGCCGAGGTGTGCCGCTCGAACTCGTGACAGTCGACGATCACCTCATCGCCCACATCCATGACGTAGCCGAAGTCCCGGTACTCCACCCGCAGATAGTCCCGATCCGCGCCGAGGTGGGTGTCGAGCACCCTGCGCAGCGTATGCACCGCCACCTTCAACGAGGTGCTGGACCGATCGGCTTCCGGCCACAACAGCTCTCGCAGCCGATCCTTGCCGACAACGAGGTTCTTGTTGACGAGCAATACCCCGAACAGTGAGCGCGCCTTATTCGAACGCCACCGCATCCATTCATTGCCGGGATTCGAAAAGGCGAACTCGCCCAGCATTTTCACGCATATCGTGTTCTCGCGCATATCGTGCCGCAGTGCCGCACTGTCGTCAGATGCCATCATCGAAACTCCTCGCATCCAGGCGTTCACCATTCAGCCGGCACGCTAGGCAATCTGTTGCGTGACAACATATCTCGTACCCGGCCGCGCTGGCGGTTATGTTCGCACGCTCAACAACACTGCGCAAGTTGGTGTTTCACATTCACGCGACCCGCATACACCGGCATAAACAATCCACAGCGCCTGTAATGTTTCCGTCGCGTCGCTACCTGGCCGATCCGCCGAAAAGTCATGTTCCGCTCATGTTCTGCCGCCGCGGCCAAGCGCGGGACGAACGCCCCGCGGTCTGAGATCATGAGCGGGTGACCGAGGCGGGACGGCTGCGACGCGCACCCGTGCAGTCGCGCAGTAGGGAACGGGTCGAGCGCATCCTGGATGCGGCCGGAGAGCTCGTGTGCGACAACGGCATCGACGCCGTGACGACCCGTGCGATCGCCGAGCGCGCCGCGGTGCCGGTCGCCACGCTCTACCAGTTCTTCGCCAATCGCGAAGCGGTGCTTCAGCAGATGCTCGAACGCGATATGGAACGCATCGACCGGCGCATTGCCGAGGACATCCAGACGCTGCGGGCGGCGAGCATCGCCGACGCGATCGCGGTCTTCGCGACCGTGCACCGCACCCACTTCCTCCGGCACCTGGAGTTCGTCTCGCTCTACTTCGCCGCCGCGGACCGCGAACTGGTCCGCACCCACCAGCGGCGCTGTGCACAGTCGTTCGGCCACCTGCTGATCACCTCGGGCCTGCTCCCCGCCCATACCGATCACCGCGTCTTCGCCGTGGCGATCGCCATTGCCGAGGGCACCATCGAACAGGCCTACCGCAACGCGCCCCGCAACGAATGGATCGTCAGCCAGGGCCGCCTGGTCCTGCAGCTCTATCTCGAAGCCCACCGCGGCTGAGCCGGTTCGAGTCGTAAGGTCGATTCGTGACCACCGACACGATCATCTCGCTGTCCGCTGGAGACGCCGGACTGACCATCGATCCCGAGAACGGCTGCCGCTTGACGAGCCTGCGGCTCCGGGACACCGAACTCCTGCGGCAGGGGGCCAAGTTCGGGGTATTCCCCATGGTGCCCTGGTGCGGCCGAATCGAATTGGGCCGGTTCCGCAGTGGCGGGAAGCAATATCAGATGCCCATCAACAGTGCCCCGCATGCCATTCACGGCACCGGTCGCAATACCGCGTGGAGCACTGTCCGCAGCGATGGGCGTTCCGCCGCATTCACTTACGACCTCGTCGAGCCGTGGCCGTTCCCGGGGCGCGTCACCCAGTCGATCGAGCTGAACGAGAACTCGCTGTCGCTCACCATGACCGTCGAAGCCGCCGGGGACTCGTTCCCGGCGCAGGCCGGCTGGCATCCGTGGTTCCTGCGAAACCTCGCCCGCGGCAAGGATGTCGAGCTCGCCTTCGAACCCGCATGGCAGGAGGAGCGCGGTGCTGATCATCTGCCCACCGGCCGGCGCATTCCCCCGCTGCCGGGCCCGTGGGACGACTGCTTCGGCATGCCCGGCGGGGTGGATGTCACCCTCACCTGGCCGGGTGCGGTGGAACTGCGAATCACCAGCCGGACCGAATGGGTCGTGATCTACGACGAGCAGGCCGAGGCGGTCTGCGTGGAAGCGCAATCCGGTCCGCCGAACGGACTCAATACCCTGCCGCGCCTGGTCACGCCTGCCGATCCCCTGGAGATCTCCGCGATGTGGACCTGGCGGTCCCTGGCCTAGTCACCGGATTCGCGCAGCCGCTGAGTGATCCGGCCGAGACCGTCGGCGATCGCGGTGAGCTGCGCCGGAGTCAGCACATCGATGAACAGCTCCCGAACGGCTGCGACATGCCCCGGCGCGGCTTGTTCGAGCTTGTCCCGGCCCGCATCGGTGAGCACGGCGTAGACCGCGCGCATATCGGTCGGACAGGACCGCCGCCGCACCAGACCGGCCTTCTCCAACTGGTCGATCTGATATGAGAGCTTGCTCTTCGAATTGAACATGGCCGTGGCGAGCTCACTCATGCGCAACTCGTTCCCGGGTGCGTCCGCGAGCCGGACGAGGATCTCGTACTGCGGGTGCGAGAGCCCGGCATCGTGCTCGAGCTGCTGATCCAGCCGCCGATTCAGCAGGGTCGCAGTGGTGACAAAGGCCAGCCAGGCCCGGCGCTCCTCCCCGTCCAGCCACCGCGAATGACCCATAGTCCCAGGTTACAGCGATTGTTCGAAGTGGAATAAGCAGATGATCACCGAGGTTCAAATTTGAACAGAACAGGTCCTCGGAACACCGGAGCAGTTATGGACACCACCACCGCAGTGGGTGCGAGTATTCGCACCCGAGTGACGATTCCGCTGACCTTCGGGGACGGATACTCGACCGTCGCGGAAGCCGTCACCTTCGACGGCCTCGCCGACGGCAGAGAACACCTCGCCCTGCTGCTCGGCGACCAGCGGCCGGCGCGAACGCCACTGGTACGACTGCATTCGGAATGCCTCACCGGAGACGTCTTCGGCTCGGCTCGGTGCGATTGCGGACCTCAGCTGCGCGAGGCGGCCGAACGCATCACCCATGCCGGCGGCGTCCTGCTCTACCTGCGCCAGGAGGGCCGCGATATCGGCCTGTACAACAAGCTCGACGCCTACGCGCTGCAGGATCTGGGCATGGACACCTACGCGGCCAATACCGCGCTCGGACTGCCCGAGGATGCGCGCGACTACACCGCCGCCGCGCAGATGCTCGCCGCGCTGGGCGTGACGGAAGTGGATCTGCTGACCAATAATCCGGATAAATCACGCCAGCTCGGTGCGCTCGGAGTGGGTGTCCGCACCCTCGTGCCGACGGCCGTCCACGCCACCTCGAGCAATCTGCACTACCTGCGCGCCAAGATCGAGCACACCGGGCACACCATCAGTCTGAGTTGAGCGCGGTGTCGCCCACGCCGAGTCCGCTGCCGAGTCCGGTGCGGGCGAACTGCGCGAGCGGCAACGGAATTCCGAGGCGATCACCGAGTTCGAGAGCCAGACTCAGATCCTTCTCCCCGAGGTCGCGGACATGCCCGAGGATCGGGTACCAGAAGTCGGCCGGATCGATCGGCGCGGTGGTGTCGCGCAGCATGATCGCGCCCGGCCCGCCGGTAATGGCATCGGAGTGCCGCACGACTTTGCCGAGAGCGGTGATATCGAGCCCGGCCGCCTCCGCCAGGCGCTGCGCCTCGGCGGCGGCGGTGAAGGCGACGAAGTGCAACAGGTTGCGCGCCAGCTTCATTCGGGTGCCCGCACCGACCCCGCCCGCGTGCACGATGAGATCGGAGAAGCAGCCGAACGGCGCTCGGATGCGTTCCACCGCGGCGTCACTGCCACCGACCATCACCGCGAGCACACCGCGTGCGGCGCCGGGTGCGCCGCCGCTCACCGGCGCATCGACGAACTCGACCTCGTGCTCGGCGCAGACCGCCGCGAGCTGCGCCGCGGTCTCATCGCTGATCGTGGAGTGCACGGCCACCACGGTTCCCGGGGCCGCGGTACGCAGAATGCCCGCCGGGCCGGTGAGCACCTCGCGCACCTGTGCGTCATTGACGACGGTCACGCAGATCACCGCCGACTCGGCCGCCAACGCCGCGGGATCGGCTGCCGCCCGCGCGCCCGCCTCGGTGAACGGGAGAGTCGCGGCCGAATTCACATCGCACACCGTGAGCCCGCCCGGCCAGTCCAGCAGCCGCTTCGCCATGGGCGCGCCCATATTGCCCAGGCCGATGAATCCGACCGGGACACTGGAGGATTCGAGTGTCATCGGATGATCTGCCCGCCGTCGACATTGAGAATATGGCCGGTGACCCAGCTCGCGTCGTCGGAGAGCAGGTAGAGGCAGGCGCCCACCAGATCCTGCGGCGTACCCATGCGCTTGATCGGCAGGCGGGAAACCATATCCTTCACAATGCTGCCCGGTGTGACGGTCAGGGTGGCCTCGGTGTCGATGGGGCCCGGCGCGATCGCGTTCACCCGAATCTTGGAGCCGCCGAGCTCGACCGCGAGTTGCTGTGTCAGGCCGTTGATTCCGACCTTCGCCAGGCCGTAGAAGCCGGAGTACACCCACGCCGCGGTGGAGGACTGATTGACGATGGAACCGCCGCCGCCCGCCGCCATCTGCTGCCACACCGCGCGCGTCACGTTCAGTGCGCCGTCGAGATTCACGCCCATGAACTTCTTGTAGTAGTCCCACGGCACGGTGAGCAGCAGATCCAGCTTCATCTCGCCGTAGATGGCGGCATTGTTGACCAGGTGGTCGATGCCCCCGAACTGCGCGACGGTGAATTCCGCCAGTGCGGCGGCGGATTCGGGATCCGCGACGTCTACCCGGCAGAAGGTAGCGGTGCCGCCGTCTGCCGTGATCTGCTTCGCGACTTCCTCACCGCGTTCGATATTCAGGTCGGCGACAACAACTTTCGCGCCTTCCGCGGCGAGCGCGCGGGCGTAGACCTCACCGATGCCCTGGGCGGCCCCGGTGACAATGGCGGATCGGTCGGTAAAACGGGCCATGAAATAATCAGCTCCTAAATATGTTGCGGTACAGACTTTTTCGTCGGCGCGGTCAGGCCGGTGTGGCGACCAGCTTGGTTTCCAGATACTCCTCGAACCCGGCCACGCCCATTTCGCGGCCGAAACCGGACTGCTTGTAACCGCCGAACGGCGCATCGGCGGCGTACCAGAGACCGCCGTTCACGCTCAGCGTCCCGGTGCGCACTCCGGCGACGACGGCATCGATCCGCTCGGGATCACTCCCCCAGACCGAACCCGAAAGGCCGTAGGGCGATTCGTTGGCCAGCCGGATCGCATCGGCGTCGCCATCATGCGGAATGATCACCAGCACCGGACCGAAGATCTCCTCCTGGGCGACAGTCGCGGTATTGGGGATATCGGCGATGAGCGTCGGCTCGATGAAGAATCCGCGCTCCTGCGCGGCAGGCCGGCCGCCGCCGACCACGATGCGGCCGCCCTCGGCCCGCGCGATATCGAGGTAGCGTTCCACGCGGTCGCGCTGGCGTGCGGAAATCACCGGGCCGCAGACGGTTCCGGATTTCTCCGGATCCCCCGCGCGAATTCCGCCCAGGGTCTTCGCGGTCGCGGCCACGGCCTCCTCGTAGGAGGCACGCGGCACCAGCAGCCGGGTGGTCAGTGCGCAGCCCTGTCCGGCGTGCACGGTGACCGAGAATGCGGTGTAACTGCACGCGGTCGCGATATCGGCGTCGTCGAGCACGATGGCGGCCGATTTACCGCCGAGTTCGAGGAAGGTGCGCTTGAGCGTGGCGGCGGCCCCGGCCATCACCGCCCGGCCCGTTTGCGTGGATCCGGTGAAGGTGATCATGTCCACCCGCGGATCGGCGACCAGCTGCGCGCCGAGTGCGTGATGGTCGGAGGTGACGATATTGACCACGCCTGCGGGGATATCGGTGTGCTCGGTAATGAGCTGCCCGAGCACGGCGGCACACCACGGGGTGTCCGGAGCGGGCTTGAGCACCACGGTGTTTCCCGCCGCCAGCGCCGGGCCGAGCTTGGCCAGATTGATCTGATGCGGGAAGTTCCACGGGGTGATGGCGCCGACGACGCCGACCGCCTCGCGCCGAATCCGCCGGCGGCTGGTGATCCCCATGGTCACCCCGAGCCCGAGATCGGTGTCCCAGTCGTAGCTTTCGGTCAGATCGGCGGCGAAACCGAGATCGGCGATCGGGCCTTCCAATTGCGGCCCGCTCGTCAGCATGCGGGGCGCACCCACTTCGGCAATGGTGATCTCGCGCAGTTCGTCGACGTGCGCGCGCAGGGCCTCGCGCAATTGACGCAGGCAGTGTGCGCGGAAGGCGTGATCGCGGGACCAGTCGGTGGTGTCGAAGGCGGTGCGGGCCGCACCGATCGCGGCGTCCATATCCTCGGCCGACGCATTGGCCGCGTGACCGAGCACCTCCTCGGTGGCGGGATTGATCGTCGCGAAGACGCCGGCCCCGCCGGAGACCAGTTTGCCGCCGATCAGCAGGGGTGTGCCGCCGGCGGGAACAAGGCCGTTCATAAGTGGCTCCGATACGTGTCTGGACAGGTGCTCGGAATATAGTTCGAAGGTCCGGCCCGGCACAAGGATGGAATGCCCGTGCGCAGGTCCGGGGCTTCGCCAATCTCATAATGCCGCAATCGGATACATGTTCACGCCGGATTCGAGTCTTGTCGCGGGACTGCAATCGTAGTACCGTCCGGACACGTGTCCGGCACGTGTCCGGGCAGCTATTCCGGGAAGGATTTCCAATGACACTGGTCAAGCCGCGACGGGTCTCGGGAGGCGAAGTCGAGCACGGCCATCTCGAAGAGTTCCGCACCGATCCGATCGCCCTCATGCACCGGGTGCGCACCGAATGCGGCGATGTCGGAGCCTTCGAGCTGGCGGGCCGCGATGTGATCATGCTGTCCGGTGCGCAGGCCAATGAGTTCTTCTTCCGCTCCGGCGACGAGGATCTCGACCAGAGCGCGGCCTACCCGTTCATGAAGCCGATCTTCGGTGAGGGCGTGGTATTCGACGCCAGCCCGGAACGCCGCCGCGAAATGCTGCACAACCAGGCGCTGCGCGCGGATTACATGCGCGGGCACGCCGCCACCATCGCGCACGAGGTCGACCGGATGGCCGCCGGCCTGGACGACGAGGGCGAGATCGATCTGCTCGACTTCTTCGCCGAGCTGACCATCTACACCTCCTCGGCCTGTCTGATCGGCGTGAAGTTCCGCAATCAGCTCGACGGGCGGTTCGCGCATCTCTATCACGAACTCGAGCAGGGCACCGATGCCCTCGCCTACGTGGACCCGTACGCGCCGATCGACAGCTTCCGGCGGCGGGACGAGGCCCGTGTGCAGCTGGTGGAACTGGTGCAGGACATCATGATTCAGCGCGAAGCCGCACCGTCCGCCAAGGACGACCGCGATATGCTCGACATCCTGATCTCGGTCAAGGACGAGAACGGCGGACCGCGCTTCTCGGCCAGTGAGATCACCGGCATGTTCATCTCCATGATGTTCGCCGGGCACCACACCACCTCCGGCACCGCGGCGTGGACGGTCATCGAACTGCTGCGGCATCCGGAGCTGCTGCGGACCGTTGTCGGCGAGCTGGACGAACTCTTCGCGGACGGCTCCGACGTGAGTCACAATGCGCTGCGCCAGATTCCGAATCTGGAGGCGACGCTGAAGGAGACGCTGCGCCTGCATCCGCCGCTCATCATTCTGATGCGGGTGGCACGCGATGAGTTCGAGGTGTGCGGAAACCGCATTGCCCCTGGCGATCTCGTTGCCGCGACCCCGGCCATTTCCAATCGGATTCCGGAGGATTTCCCGAATCCCGACGCCTTCGATCCGGACCGCTACCTGGATCCGCGCCAGGAGGACATCCTCAATCGCTGGACCTGGATTCCCTTCGGCGCCGGACGGCACCGCTGTGTCGGGGCCGCGTTCGCGCTCATGCAGCTGAAGGCGATCTTCTCGATTCTGCTGCGGGACTGGGAATTCGAGATGGTGCAGCCGTCCGATACCTACCGCAACGATCACTCCAAGATGGTGGTGCAGCTGCAGCAGCCGTGCCGCGTCCGCTACCGCCGCCGCCAGCGGTGACTCCGGACCACAACGACGTGACTTCCCAGGAGACAGCTGTGCCATCGATGCCCACCGGATTCGACTTCACCGATCCGGCACTGTGGGAAACCCGCAATCCCGTAAAGGAATTCGCCGAACTGCGGCGCACCGCCCCGGTGTGGTGGAACGCGCAATCGGACGAGACCTCGGGCGGCTTCCGCGACGGCGGGTACTGGGTGGTGAGCAAGCTCGAGGACATCAAGGAGATCTCCCGCAAGCCGGAGCTGTTCTCCTCGCAGCAGAAGGGCTCCATCATCCGGCTGCCCGGTGAGGTCACTCCCGAGCAGATCGAACTCACCGGTGCGCTGCTGGTGAATATGGATCCGCCCAAGCACACCAAGACCCGCCGCATCATCTCGAAAGGCTTCAGCCCCCGGGCGATCGAGGGGCTGCGCGCGGCGCTGACGGAACGCGCGGCGGCCGTGGTGCACGCCGCCAAGCGGGAGGGCAGCGGCGATTTTGTCGAACAGGTGGCCTGTGAGCTGCCGCTGCAGGCCATTGCGGAACTGATCGGCGTGCCGCAGGCCGACCGCCGCAAGCTCTTCGACTGGTCCAATCAGATGCTCAACTACGACGATCCGGAATTCGGGGAAACGACGACCACCGACTCCTCGACCAATGCCTCGGTCGAAATCCTCGGTTACGCTTGGAATTTGGCGGAGCAGCGGCGCGCCTGCCCGATGGACGACATCGTCTCGCAGCTGGTGACCGCCGATCTCGACGGTGAATCGCTGGGCTCGGACGAGTTCGGGTTCTTCGTCATTCTGCTGGCTGTCGCCGGTAATGAGACCACTCGCAATGCCATCACCCACGGTATGAAGGCGTTCATCGACAATCCGGAGCAGTGGGAGCGCTACAAGCAGCTGCGGCCGCGCACCGCGCCCGATGAGATCGTGCGGTGGGCGACGCCGGTCACCGCCTTCCAGCGCACGGCGACCGCGGATACCGAACTCGGCGGACAGCTCATCCGCAAGGGTGATCGGGTCGGATTGTTCTACAGCTCGGCCAATTTCGACGAGGAGGCCTTCGAGGACCCGTTCACGTTCGATGTGTTCCGCGAATCCAATCCGCATGTCGGGTTCGGCGGTACCGGGACGCACTACTGCGTCGGGGCGAATCTGGCCCGGCTCGAGATCGACCTGATGTTCAATGCCATCGCCGACGTCATGCCCGATCTGTCCCAGGTGTCGGAACCGGAGCGGCTGCGGTCGGGCTGGATCAATGGCATCAAACGCTGGCAGGTCCGGTACGAGTAGCCGCGAGAAGCCGCCTGGACAATACCTCTGAAGCAGAGGTATTGTCGGTGTATGCCAGCACCTTCCCCTGATGCCGAACCAGGCCTGCGCCCGGTCGGGCACGACGGTGTCGAGTCCGGGCAGATGTTCTCTCTGCTGTTCGGCGCGATGGGCCGCCTGCGCCGCCAGCTCGGCAGAATTGCCGGGCGATCCTTCGACGGGCCCGAGCTGTCCGCCGCACAGGCGGAATTCCTGCGCCTGGTGGGTCGCCAGCCCGGCGTATCCGTGAAGGCCGCGGCGGCCGAACTGGGTTTGGCCGCCAATAGCGTGTCCACCTTTGTCACCGCCCTGGTCAAGGCCGGTCTGGTCGTGCGCGAACCCGATCTGCTCGATCGCCGGATGATGCGCCTGTCGCTCACCGCCGATGCGCAGCAGCTCGCCGACAGCACCCGGCTGCGCAGGCAGGAGCTGGTCTCCTGGGCTGTCGATCAATTGACCGCCGACCAGCGCGCCGACCTGCGGCGCGGTCTGGATGTCATTGCCACACTGACCGATCTGCTCCACGAGCAGGAGCAGCGGGAGAAGGGCGAAACTCGATGATTTCACCGCCACCTGCCGTCGAATGCCGCGATCTCACACATCGCTACGGCGCCAATACCGTGGTCGACAGCCTCACCCTGACCATCGACCGCGGCGAGATCTTCGGACTGCTCGGACCCAATGGCGCGGGCAAGTCCACCACGATCCGGCTCATCAATACGCTGATTCCGGTGCAGCACGGGTCCGTTCGCGTGCTGGGGCTCGATGTCACCACACAGGCCACCGACGTTCGCTACAACCTCGGCTATGTGCCACAGCAACTTTCGATCGAGGCGGGACTCACCGCGCGGCAGAACGTGACCTGGTTCGCGCGACTGTTCGATGTGCCGCGCCGGGAACGGACGCAGCGGGTGGATGAGGCGCTCGAGGCGATGCATCTCATCGATGTCGCCGAACAGATGGCAGGCACCTTCTCCGGCGGCATGATTCGCCGCCTGGAGCTGGCGCAGGCGCTGGTGAACCGGCCCGCGATTCTGGTGCTCGACGAGCCGACGGTGGGCCTGGACCCGATCGCCCGCGACAGCGTGTGGGAGCGGGTCGCGGAAATGCGGCAGAGCTACGGCATGACGGTACTGCTCACCACGCACTACATGGCCGAGGCCGATGAACTCTGCGACCGGGTTGCGTTGCTGCACAAGGGTGTACTGCGCGCTGTCGGCTCGCCGACCGCGCTGAAGAACGAGATCGGCCCCGCCGCGACTCTCGAAGATGTGTTCCGGCACTACGCCGGCGAAAGTCTCGACGACGACAAGACGGAAGCGGGGATGCGCAGTGTCCGAACTACTCGCCGTTCAGCCCAACGAATGGGCTGAACCCACCCGAGCCCCCCAGGGCTGGGCTCGCGTGCCCGCGCTGACCTCCCGCGTCGGGACGTTCGCCCTGGTCGAAATTCAGAAGCTGCGGCACGATCAGACCGAAATCCTCACCAGGGCAGTGCAACCGGTGCTCTGGATGGTGATCTTCGGATCCACCTTCTCGCGCCTGCGCTCCATTCCGACCGGCAAGGTGCCGTATCTGGATTTCCTGGCGCCCGGCATCATCGCGCAGTCGGCGCTGTTCATTTCGATCTTCTACGGCATTCAGATCATCTGGGATCGTGATGCGGGCATTCTCAACAAGCTGCTGGTGACTCCGACGCCCAGGTCCGCGCTGATCGCCGGAAAGTGTTTTGCCGCGGGCGTGCGGGCCATTGCGCAAATCATTGTGGTGGTGATCGTTTCGCTGCTCATGGGCGTGGGGATGACGATGAATCCGCTGAAGATCGCGGCGACCATTCCGGCGGTATTCCTCGGCACGGCGTTCTTCGCGTGCCTGTCGATGACCATCGCGGGGATCGTGCAGGCCCGGGACCGGCTGATGGGCATCGGCCAGGCCATCACGATGCCACTGTTCTTCGCGTCCAATGCGCTCTATCCGATCGCCCTCATGCCCGGCTGGCTGCAGGTCATCAGTCGCATCAATCCGCTGAGTTACGAGGTCGACGCGCTGCGCGGGCTGCTCGTCGGCACACCCGCCAACCTCTGGCTCGACTTCCTCGTGCTCACCGGTGCGGCTGTGCTCGGGGTCATCTCGGCCTCGTCACTGCTCGGCCGATTGGTCCGCTAGCTCCGGCGGTTTCGTGCTCAGTCGGTCACCCACCGGCCCAGCTGCGGCACCGCCTCACCCGGATGTTTGGCCTGGAAGCCGTCACCGATCGCCTGCATCTTCCAGTCGCCGCCGGACCGGTACAGCTTGGCCATGGCCAGGGCGGTGAAAGGCATACCGCCGGAGAGGGTGAAGCGCGCCAGCTCGGTGCCGGTGGTGCCGTCCACCAAGCGGCAGAAGGCATTTCGCACCTGTTCGAAGGTGTGCCCCTGGTAGGAGGTCACGATGAACAGCAGGGTGTCGACGCGTTGCGAGACCCGCGTGAGGTCGACCTGGATCACCTCGTCGTCGCCCTGGCCGCCGCCGACCAGATTGTCACCCTGATGCCGGATCGAGCTGTCCTTCGACGTCAGCTGACCGTAATAGGCAACATCGACAAGGTTGCGGCCCGCGAACATGGCGACCCAGGCGTCGAGATCGATATCGACGGCACGGCTGCCGAAGAAGCCCTTCTTGACCGGATCCCAGCCCAAACCCATTCGCACAGCGGTCAATGCGACGCCGCCGTCCTTGCGAAGGGTGACGCGCTGACCCTTCGCGAGGCTGACCGGACGGTCCTTGGAGAGGCTGACCTCGCCTGAGGAGTGCGGGGGCGGAGTTGCCCACGATTGAGGAGTGGGTGATGCGGGAGGGTAAGAGGCTGCCGACGGGGCGATCGGCGGCCGAGCGGGGACGAAAGGCGGCGGAGGCGGAGCGACGGGCGATTGGGCCGGGACCACGGGCGACTGGGCCGGGACTACGGGTGGCTGGGTCCGAGCAACAGGTGACTGTGGTGAAGCCACAGGCTGCAGTGGTGCGGGCGGCGTAGGCGGCGGCTGCGTGGGATAGGGCGATGCGGTAGGCATGCTCGTGTGCGGCGCATCATCCACCGACACACCGTGATCGGTGACCAGCGCCGCAAATCCGCCCGCATACCCCTGCCCGACCGCGCGCACCTTCCAGCTGCCCTGACGGCGGTACAGCTCCACCGCGACAACAATCGATTCGGCGCTCAAGTCAGCGATCCGGTACTCGTACAACCGATTCCCGGCCGCATCCGAGACGATCGCGGTCGGCGGAGCGATCTGGCCGAAATTGCTGCCCGCGTTCTCGAGGGTGATCACCGCCCGAATCTGTGCGATCTCGGCGGGGACCTGCGCGAAGGACACCGCCACCGAGGGCGGTTGCCCGGCCTGCAAACGCACCCCCGGACCCGAAGGCTGGTTGTAGAACACGAAATCCGCGTCCGACCGCACCTTGCCCTGCTCGGTCACCAGCAGTGCGGACAGTTCCGCCGCTGCCGCGACCTGCACGGAAATCACCACATCGGGAGCGGTCAGCGCCGCGTTCTGCCCCTTCACCAGCGTCGCCACCACAAGCACCCCTCAGCTCGGTTAATCTCCCCCGCCACTCTACGACCGGGTCCCGCCGCCGACACGCTTCCCAGGTACCGCGATTATCAGCGGTGCGAATTCAGCCGAGGAAGCCGATGAGGGCGTCGATCACCGCCCGCGGCTGCTCCTCCGGGATGTAATGACCACAGTCGCCCACCTCGACCACTCGCACGTCGGCTCCCTTGGCGGGCATCAGGTTTCGCAGGTACCGGTAATTGCTTCGATCGCCGCCCAGTGCCAGGATCGGCGCGGAGACCTTGCCGTAGGCGCGTTCATCGAGGATGTCCTTGTTGAAGGCGCGGTACCAGGCATTGCCTGCGCGGATGGCCTCCGGCGTCGAGTAGGCCTCGGCATACACGCGCCGCGAGAACTCGTCGATGCTGCCCGGATCTGCGGCCTGACGACCGAACAACCAGTCCAGTAGTAGCCGAATCCGGCCTTCCAGCAACAACTCCGGCAGTTCTGCGACTTGGTTGAACGCGAACCACCAGAGATACGAACGGGCGCCGGACTCGATGACCGAATCGGCATGTTGGTCGGGCTCGGGCAGGAGACCGAAATCCGACCAGCCGCCATCAGGATGCGGCACATCGAGCATGGTGATCTTGTCGGTGGCGTCGGGATAGCTTGCCGCATAAGCGTAGGCGACCATCGCGCCGATATCGTGCCCGGCAATGCTGACCGATTTCAAGCCGAGCTGCTCGACCAGTTCACGGATATCGCCGGCCATCGTCTTCTTGTCATACCCGCCGACCGGCTTGCCGGACCCGCCCATCCCCCGCAGGTCCACCGCGATCACCCGGTACCGCTCGGCCAAGGCGGGCATCACCCGGTGCCACTGCCACCAGGTCTGCGGCCAGCCGCCGAGCAGCAGCAGTGGCCGCCCGGCCCCACCCTCGACATAGTGCAATCGCGTTCCACTGACGTCTGCGTATCGGCTGACAAACCCGCCTTTCAGCGAGTCTGCCAGCGCCGCATCGGACAAAGGTTCAGTCGTGGTGGTGTTCATACGTCCCTCGCTGCATCGCCGAATAGTACGAACATCTCGTACAGTGACGGTACGAGATGTTCGTACAATCCGCGAGTCCCGTCAAGTGCCGATACGAGAAACCCGTACAGTGAGAACCCGTGGACGACCTACCCCACCCCGCCGCTGACGAGATCCAACTCGTCAATGTCTTCGCCGCCCTCGGCCACCCGGTCCGCCTCGAAATCATCCGGGCCCTGACCTCCGGCGAGGAGCGCTTCTGCGGCGAAATCCTGCCCGCCGAACCGAAATCCAGCATGACCCACCACTGGCGCGCCCTCCGCGAAAGCGGCATCATCCACCAGCGCCGCGAAGGCCGAAAGTTCTACCTGACCCTCCGCCGCGACGATCTCGAATCCCGCTTCCCCGGCCTGATCGACATCGCCCTCGCCGACGTCACGTAGACGGGGTCGAGTTCGCCTGCGCCACAAGCCGTTCGAAAGCATCGAGCACCTCGACGTACACGGCCGGTACGTCGATGCACATCACCGAGCCACGGCTGTCCCCGCTGAACGTGAAGCTGAAAAACGAACAGCACCCACTCTCCCGTGCGGCCAAATCTCGCGCGACCGATTCGGCACCACCCACCAGCACAAGCTCCAGCCCCGTCGGCGCCGTGCGCGTAGCCACCCGAACCGACTCGGCAAAGAACGCCGCAAACTCCGCCACCCGAAACGGCTGCTCCGCCGTAGGCAAGGTGCACGAGTCCGGCACCCAGCCCGCAGGTTCGATATCAATCCGCATGGATTCACACTAAGCCCGCATGAGGGATAGATAAACCCCAAAAACAAAGACGCCTGGACAAGAAGAAAGAAGACGAAAAGAACAAGGACGAGAAGGATGCTGGACGGTCCGCCAGTCTGAATATCCTTATATCACAACACAATTCACCTGTTCGATCCCGTTCCCCGACGGTAGAATAGAAGCATGAATCCGGGGGCAGAAACCACAATCGTATCGAGTGCACACGCACTCGATACCGCCGTGGAAAACCTCCTGAACACCTCCCTCACCCCACTGTGCGACGAGCAATTCATCACGCTCATGGGCGAGGTCGAGACCAGCATGCGCAAACTCGAAGCCGTCAAACACCGCTTCGTCACCGAAACCTGCACCCGCAGCCTGGCCGCCCGCGCCGGATCAACCTCACCGATCAAATTCCTCGAACAAACCCTCCGCCTGTCCCACGCCGACGCCGCCTCCCGGGTCAACGCCGCCAAACAACTGAGCCCGCAACCCGCCCTCGGCGGGGACCTGGAACCGGAACTGGCCTACGTGGCCGAAGCCCAACGGGCCGGGGACATCTCGGTCGATCACGTGCGCCGGATCACGCAGGTCCTCAAGCGCATCCCGTGCGCGGCCGACCCGGGGCAGAAGGACCTCGCCCAGGACGTTTTGACCACGTACGCGCGTACCGGCAGCCCGGACAAGCTGATCGATCTCGGAGAGATCATCCTGGCGCACATCGATCCGGACGGCACCTTGACCCAGGACAAGGACCGCGACCGCATGCGCGGACTCACCCTCGGACGCAAACGCGCCGACGCCATGTCCCCGTTGATCGGGGAGATCACCGAGCCGTTGCGGGAAGTCCTGGAACCCTTGCTGGCCAAGTTCGCCCGCCCCGGCATGTGCAACCCGGGCGATCCGGACAGCCCGAAGGTCGCCGACCGCACCCTCGACCGGGACAAGCTCAAAGCCGCCGCTGAACGTGATAGCCGCTCGGCCGCGCAACGCAATCATGATGCGTTGCTGGCGGTGCTGCGGTTTCAGCTCGACCGCCCCAAACTCGGCTCCCACCGGGGACTGCCGGTCGAGGCGATCATCACCATGCGCCTCGAGGATGTGGAGCGGGGTGCCGGGATCGCGACCACCGCGACCGGGGGCACCCTGACCATCGCGCAAGCCCTGGAACTGGCCGCCGGAACCCGCCCCCTGTTGGTGGTGTTGAACAAGGCCGGGCTGCCCCTGTATTTGGGGCGGGGTCGGGACCGGTTGGCCAGTCCCGCACAACGACTGGCGTTGATCGCCTCCGACAAGGGTTGCACCCGCCCCGGGTGCAGTGCCCCCGCCTCGATAGCGGCCGCCCATCATGTCACCGGGTGGGCCGAAGGCGGGCGCACCGATATCGACAACCTGACCCTCGCCTGCGATGGGTGCCACGCCATGATCCACGACGGCCCCGGCGGCTGGAAAACCATCGTCATGGGCGAAGACACACCGTTTCCGGGCCGGACCGGGTGGATCGCCCCACCGCATATCGACCCCACCGGCACCCCGCAGGTCAACCACCTGCACCACACCGGTGAGCTGATGGCCGGTGCCCTGACCCAGATCCGCACCCGCGACCGGGCACAACGGGCGCGGCGGCAAGCTTGGCTCGATGCCCGCAAAACCACCCCCGTCCGCGAATAGGCGGGCCGCCCCCTTGTAGACACCGTCAGGCTGGTCCTGACGGTGCTACAAGGCGTTGCCCACCAGGGTCTTCGCAAGGTGAACGACCAGACCTGGACCGAGCGGCCCGGCAGCGGGACCGGGCATCACTCCATGCCGGCGAGTCCACCCCACACCCGCAACCGCACGAGTAGCAAGCCTTACCCCGCTCTACCCCTACCACCGACCGACCCCCGCGCTACCCCGCCGCCACCAGAGTGGATCCCCCGGGCACCACAAGCGTTGCCAGCCCGGGCCTTTCAGACTTCTGTTCTTCGATCTCTTCTCTCCAGGCGTCCTTGATCTTTCGGGTCTTCGTCTTTTCGTCTTTGTCTCTGAAACCGGACCACAGCCGGTCTTCCGGCTGGTACCGCAGATTCCCTCGTGACCGCGGAAGGTAAATCGGGTACCTCACCCGAGGCCACCAGCACGGCCATCTCGGGCCCTGCCCGCACCCAGAAACCCCAACACCGCCTCTCGACGCACGCAACCCAGGTGCACCGGCCTCATCTCGGCCTCGAAACCCCCGAAGCGGGCACCACACAGCCCTTCTCCTTGACCACACAGCAGGTATCCGCACGGCACAGACCCGATAACCGTTGTGCCGCTGAGACACCCGCTGTTCCACCACCGATGACCGACGGTTTCTCCCCGCACCCAAGGCCGCGCCGCCCCACCCCAACTCTGCCAGCACCCACCCGAACCCACCGCCACCATCAGAACCGATCCCCAAGCCCCACAAGCATTGCCAGCCAGCACCTTTTCAGGCTCTTGATCTCCGATCCCGTGCCTCCAGGCGTCCGCGATCTTAGGTTCTTCGTCTTTCGTATTTGTCTCTGAAACCGGACCACGGCCGGTCGACCCCGCCGGTACCGCACAGTCCTTCCCAACTGCGGAAGGTAAATCGGGTACCCCACCCGACGCCACCAGCACGGCCATCTCGGGCCCTGCCCGCACCCCGAAACTCACCGCCACCTCTCGACACAACCAACCCAGGTGCACCGACCTCATCTCGGCCTCGAAACCCTCTGAAGCGGGCACCACACAACCCTTCTCGCCGACCGCACAGGAGGTGTCTGCACAGCACAGACCCGATAACCGTTGTGCCGCTGAGACATCCGCTGTTCCATCCCCGGTAGCCGACGGGTTCTATGCCGAAACGGTCGGTGCACCTGGGTTTCTTGCCTCCCGGGCAGGGTTGATCAGCACGGGGGTGCGGGCAAAGCCCGAGATGGCCGTGCTGGGCACGTCGGGAGGAGTACCCGATTTACCTTCCGCAGCTGGGAGAGATACCTGCGGTACCAGCGGGGTCGACCGGCTGGGGTGCCGTTCTCGAGAACAAAATGCGAAAAGACCAGGGCTCGGTTTGGGCTCTGTCTCCCCCGTCGGGGGGACGTGGGGCTTGGATGCAATGGGGGTTCTCCCGGAGTTGTGGGGGGCGTCCTTTCGGTAGCTTCGGAATGGTGCAGTCGCTGCGGACAACTCGGGGTTTCGGTAGGTACGGACAATTGGGCTGTCTGTGGCTGGGGCGGGTGGCTGTGGTGGGGGGCTGGGCGTAGATGGGTGGGGGGCGGATTGTGGGGGTGGCGCTTGCTGGGTGGCTGTGTTTGATCGGCTTTTTCGGTGGGGCGGTGGCGCATGCGGATGGTGGGGTGGCTGGGAGCGATCTCATGGTGGCGCAGTCGCTGGGGGGTCGGGAGTTGACGGTTGTCGTGCGGCGGGCCGAGCCGGTGCCTGGGCCGTTGCGGGTGGATATCGTTACGCATACCGGTTCGGCGGCGGGCACTCTCGGGCTGAGTGTCACGCCGTCGGATCGGGGTGGGGACGGGGCGTCGGGCACTGTGGTGCTGGGAGATCGGGCGGGTGTGTATTCGGCGACGCTGCGGGTGGACCATGCGGGGCCGTGGGAGTTGGCGGTCAAGGATGGCGATCAGGTGGCGCGTATTCCGTTTCTGGTGGCGGCTACGGTGGTGACTCCGTGGGAGCGGGCGGCTTACGGTGGGTTCTTCGGAGCCGGTGTGCTGCTGCTCGTTTCGATCGGCACGGCGATGGTGTCCAAGCGCGGGTGGCCGACGCTGGTGCCTGCGGGGGTGATGATCGCGGCGCTGGCGGTCGGTATCACAGGGGCGACGCTGTCCGCGAGTGCACCGCTGCCGCGGCCGGCGGGGAGTCTGCTCGATCCCACCTCGGATACGATCGGCGATCCTTTTCCGGAGCGGCAGTTGCCGCTGACGACGAATTACTCACGGCCGCCGGTGAATCTGACGCTGACGACGACGGGGGCGGCGGAGACGAGTCACCCGACCGAGCTCATGCTGTCGCTCACCGATGCGGCCACCGGGCGGCCCGTGGACGACCTGCTGGTCAACGATGACGCACTGCTGCACCTGATGATCGTCGGCCCGAACGGCAGCTTCTGGCATCGGCATCCCATCCGGACCGCGCCCGGTGAGTACCGGATTCGCCTGGCCCTCAACCAGTCCGGCGATTACGGGGTCGCGGCGGAGATCGCGCGCCGTGGTGGCGGGGTGCAGCTGTTGCGGTCCACACTGCATGTTTCTGGCGAATCCGCACCGGTCGCGGCCCCTGATTCCGGCGGGGCCGAGTTGACCCCCACGGCACTGGTTGCGGGCGAACCCGGCACGCTCACCGCACATTTCGGCGGCGCTTCGGATCTGCAACCCTGGCTCGGCATGGTCGGCCATCTCATTGCCGTCGGACCGCTGCCCGACCAGGCGCCCACCGGTGCGGCCGCAGCGGCCGCACCGATCTGGGCGCACGCGCACGCCATGGCTCCGATGCTCGGCCCGGGCGCACAATTGCCGGACGAGACCGTTGCCGCCTACAGCCCGGATGTGTCGTTCACCTTCACTTTTCCACTGCCCGGCCGATACCTGGTCTGGGCTCAGGCCGAGCGCGGGTATTCCCTGATGACTGTGCCCGCCACCGTCGATGTCCGGGCGAAGGAGTCGCAATGACCACCCGCAGAGGTCTGCTGTTGATCGCCGCCGCGGTGATCGTGGCGTTGGTGACATGGTGGGTGTGGCCGAGCGATTCGGCACCGGCCCAGCGCATGACCGCCGGGCCCTACCGCGTCCAGTTGACCGTCGGCGGCGGATCGGCGCATACCGGCGACAATACGGCCGAGCTGGAGATTACCGATCAGCAAGGCAAACCCGCTGCACCGGACCGGGTTTCGGTGGAACCTGCCATGCCGCAGATGGGGCATGCGGTACCGCCCGCCACCGCCACGACCGTGACACCCGGCCACTACCGCGCCGCCGTGAATCTGCCCATGCCGGGGCAGTGGGAGATCGCGGTGAACCTGTCCGGCCCGCAGGGCGCCGGGCGCGCCACCTTTTCCGTCCGAGCCAACTGACTTCCGTCCGAGCCAACTGACCTGATCAGGAGCAGCACATGGACCTCACCGCATCCGGGCGAGGGATCACCACCTCGGTGGCCTCCCCCGCCACCTCCCTCCGCCCCTGGCTACCCGCGTCGATCCTGCTCGCCGCCACCATGACCTGGGCGGTCGGCGCCACCTGGGATATCCAGTGGCACAGCGACGTCGGCCCGGACACCTTCTTCACCCTGCCGCATCTGTTCATCTACGCCAGCGCCGCCATGTCCGGATTCACCAGTCTCGCAGTGATTCTCGCGACGACAGCGGCGGGGCGCGCGGGCCGGCCCGTGGACGCGACTCTCGGCGGCCCGGGCATCGGCGTCTTCGGCCGGACCTTCACCGCACCGCTCGGCTACCTGGTGACCAGCCTGGGCGCGGCCGCCTTCCTGCTGTACGGCCTGTGGGATCTGTGGTGGCACAGCCTGTACGGCTTCGACGCGATCATCGATTCACCACCGCACATCGGGCTCTTCCTCTCCAGCACCGTCACCTCGGTGGGCACGGTCATCGTCTTCGCCGCAGCGCGGGAACAGCGCTGGGGACAGCTCGGTGCGCTCATCTGCCTCGGGAATCTGCTGATCTCCAGCACCATCACCGCACTGGCCGTGCAGCGACTCAGCGGCGGCACCATTCGGTGGACCGTCGTGGTGACCGCATTCATGGCGTTGATCCTGCTGGTCACCGGCGGCTCCTTCCGCAAGGGTGGTGCGACGATCACAGCTTTGGTCGCGGCCGCCATGCAGGGCATCTTCTGGTGGTTCGCGCCGTGGGCCGCGCGCGCCTACGCGGATTTCGTGGGACTGCCTATGCGCGAGCACATTCGGGGCATTCCGGCGACTCCGGCACTGATTCCGCTGTGCCTGATCCCGGTCGGCATTGTCGTCGATCTGCTGCTGCGCCGGAGCGGGCACACCATCCGGCTGCTTCCGGCGCTGGCGGGTGCGATCGGCGGCGCCATCGTCGCACTGTGCGCACCGTGGCAGAACATTCTCATCTACGGCGGTTCGCTGCCCGTGACCGCGACCATTGTCGGCACCACCGTTTTCGGCGCGATCTTCGGCGGCCTCGCCGGTTTCCTCGGCTGGCGTTTCGGCGACATGCTGCGCCTCGCCGCCCCGACCACCGGAGCCCGCGCATGATCGCCCGCCTGCTGTCCGCCGCCGCAACACTTCTCGCCGTCCTCGGACTGCTGGCCACCGCCACCGGCACCGCCGCCGCCTATCAGCCGGTCGATATCGTGCATACCGAGCACGTCCAGGCGGGTCCGTACAGTCTCACCATCGGATTCAGCCAATGGCCCTTGCGCGCAATGCAATCGCTGGATTTCACCTTCGACCCGGAGGGCGGCATCGCCGATAAGTCCGGCACCCTGACCACGATCCGGCCCAACGGGCAGGTCAGCAAATCTCAGCCGCTCTCCCGCCATCCTCGTAAACACGAGGTCTGGGGACTGGATGTCAGATCGCTTGATCAGCAGGGCAATTGGACGTTTCGCTTCACGATCGACGGACCGCAGGGTCAGGGGGTCGGCGAACTGCACGACCTCAACGTCCTGCAGCAGCCCGGTCCGCCGCTGTCGGTCAGCTGGGCCGTGAGCTCCCTGCCGCTGCTGGGCCTGATCGTCTTCCTCGCGTACGTCTGGCGGCGCACCCGCCGCACGACCCCCGATAAGCGGGAGCTGGTCGGTCAGCACTGAACACGGTTGACCGGCAGCCTGATTCAGGATCCGGTCACACCGATTTGTACCCCGGGTGCACGCCCGGGCTGAGCCCCTGATCGGCGGCGATGCGGCCGAGCATATCGGCGAGTTGCCGATGCTCGTCGTCGGTCAGGGAACGGCACAGCTGCGCCTCGTTGTCCATGGCGACCACCCCGAGTTCGCCCAGCGTCGCCTGCCCCTTCGGCGTCAGGAACAGCGCGTGCAGACGCCTGTCGTCCGGATTGCGCTTGCGTTCGATCAGGCCGCGCTCCTCGAGCTTGTCCGCGAACTGCACGAAGCGGCTGGGCGGCATGCCCAGATCATCGGCGAGTTCGCGCTGACTGCGGCCGGGCCGGAAGACGAGCGCGCGCAGTAGACCGGCCTGAGCCGGCGTCAGGTCCAGCGCCGCGGTGCCCTCGGCGAATCTATTGGCGGCATGCGCTCCGACCTGGGCAAGCAGGAAGCCGACCGCCCGGGGTGTGCGATGTCCGCCCGCTTCTTCTTTCGTGTCCACGAAGCAATGGTAGCAGCGTGAATACGATTAACCATTGACAATCGTTACATATTGTAATCATTATTGAGGAAGTACGGTTCACCCGAGCTTGAGGATCGCCGCCATGAGCACCACCACCGCTCGCACCAGCACCACTCGCATCAACCCCGTAGTTCTCGCCCCCGTCCTGGCCTTCGCCGGATTCACCATCGCCTACGTGGCCACCAATGCCGGCGTCCCGCACCCCGATGCCAGCGGCGCGGATGTGCTCGCCTACACGACCTCGCACACCGGACTGATCAAGGCCGGAGCGGTGCTGATGTTGCTGTCGGCGACCCCGCTGGCCATTGCGGGCGCACTGCTGCAGCGCACACTGCGCGCTCCGGCCATTGCCGTCGTCGGCGCCGGGCTCGCTGCCGCCGCACTCACCCTCAGCGCGCTGTTCGCCTGGGCCGGTGGGCATCTGGCCGGTAGCAGCACACCGGAACTGGCCCGCGCGATCGCCGATCTGGGCTACCTGACCGGCGGGCCCGCCTATTCCGCCGGATTCGGACTGCTGATCATCGGGATTGCGGTTCCGGCACTGCTGAATCGGTCGCTGCCACCGGTGCTGGTGTGGATCGGCCTCGCCATCGCCGTGGCCGCGGCTCTGTCCACGCTGGCGCTCATTGCCTCGGGGTTCGGCTATCTGCTTCCGGTCGTCCGGTTCGGCGGCCTGCTCTGGCTGATCGCCACCGCCGTAGTGCTCTCCCGTCGCTGAATTCACCTCTATCCCTTTATTACTCATCGAAAGGCTCGATCCCATGTCCCTCAGCAGCTACTCCGACCTCTCCGGCAAGATCGCGGTAATCACCGGCGGCTCACGCGGTATCGGCGCACAGACCGCCCGCATGCTGGCCGCCCAGGGGGTGCGGGTCTGCCTGGTCGGCCGCGACGAGAAGGCACTCGACGCTGTCGCGGCGGAGATCAGCGAGGCCGGTGGCACGGCGCTGGCGGCCGTCGCCGATGTCACCGATGCGACTGCGCTGGAACAGGTCCGGGAGCTCGTGGAGAGCCGACTCGGCCTGGTCCAGATTCTCGCCGCCTTCGCCGGTGGCGTGGGCGAGCCGGTGCCGAGCCCGAATCTCACCGAACAGCGCTGGCATCAGGCGCTGGATTCGAATCTGACCTCGGCCTTCCTCACCATCCAGGCCTTCCTGCCCGGCATGATCGCCCAGGGTTCCGGCAGCATCATCACCATGTCCTCCACCGCGGGCCGCCAGCCCAGCCAGGCGAATCTGGCCTACGGGGTCGCCAAGGCCGGAGTGATCATGCTGACCCGGCACCTCGCCACCGAACTCGGCCCCAACGGCATTCGCGTCAATGCCCTGGCCCCGTCCTCGATTCGCACCGAGAAGGTGGCCGCGCATATGCCCGAGTCCGTGCAGCAGCAGGTCGCGGCCGCGCACCCGCTGCGCCGCCTCGGCCTGACCACCGATGTCGGTGAGGCGGCCCTGTTCCTGGCCTCCGACGCCTCGTCCTATCTGTCCGGCATCACCATCGATGTGGCGGGCGGGCGGATCACGAACTGACCTACGCGCCAGGCATATTCGCCATCACGCAGCTATCGGACCCGGGTCCCGCGACCCGGGGCCGTCGCACGCCGCACTGCCGCTGTCGGCGATCGTCGTCATACTCGGACCCGACCCGGCCACCGACCCGCGTGGCCTCGACCGGAAGGGGTACGGGGTTCGTGACCCGCTATCACCGCATCGCCGCTCAGGATCTGGGCCGGCTCGCCGCGCTGAGCGACGGGATATTCGCTGTCGCAATGACTTTGCTGGTCCTGGATCTGCACGTACCGGCCGCGCAGACCTGGCACGAGCGACTGCTGTGGTCGACCGGCGCGGTATCCGACGAGGAGCAGGTGTGGCACGCCCTGACCCACACCGGACCACAGTTCGTCATCTGCCTGCTGGGGTTCCTCACCCTGGGCATGTTCTGGATCGGACAGCAGACCCAGCTGAACCTGCTGACCCGCGCCGACCGATCGCTGGCATGGATCCACATCATGTTCCTGTTCGGAATCTGCCTGGTGCCCTTCGCGACCGCACTGCTGGCCGCGTTTCCGCAATCACGCCTGGCGCTGCTGGTCTACTGGGTGGATCTGCTCTACCTCGGCCTGGTGCAGCTCGGGGGCCTGCGATACGCCCGCCGGGCGGAACTCTTCGCCGACACCACCACACCCGAAGACGTGACGGCGATTCGACGTCGCATCGGCGTCGTGCAGATGCTGTACGCCGCGAGCGTGGCGCTGTGCCCCGTCAGCACCTATCTGAGCATCGGCGTGATCATCGCGCTACAGGTGAATTCGGCTGTCTCCCCGCCCATTCGCCCGTTGAACAAATTCTGAAGCAATCCTCGCCCCGCGCACCGGACCGAACGTTGCGAATTGGGAGCCGTCCCACCCGAATAGTGAGTTGCGTTACAGGACAACGCTATTCGCTCACTTCGAAAACATCAGGTTCACCATTCAGTAACACGTTCTAGTTATGGTGGGCAGCGTGATCCTACGACGTGATCGTCCCGGCCTATCCGAGTTGCCGCGCGATCCGCGCGCCGACCAATATCCGATGCCCAGCGTGCCCGACGGCTGGTACGCGGTCCTGCGCAGCGCACATCTGCGCCGCGGCAAGGTTGTCAGCCTGCACTACTTCGGCCGTGCGCTCGTCGCCTTCCGCGGCCGCGACGGCGAAGTCGCCGTCCGCGATGCGCACTGCCCGCACTACGGCGCCCATTTGGGCGCCGGCGGAAAGGTGGTGGACGGCAAGCTCGAATGTCCTTTTCACGGCTGGCAATTCGATACCGACGGCTCCTGCGCCTCCGCGCCGTTCGCCGCCCGCGCACCCCGCGTCGCGCTGGGCGGGTTCCCGGTTCGCGAACACAGCGGGCTGATCTTCGTCTACACCGGGTCGGAGGAACCGGCCTGGGAGGTGCCCGTCGTCCCGGAAGCCACGGCCCCGGACTACGCCCGCCCGATCGACGATGTCCTGCAGGCCCGCATCCACGTACAGGAGATGCGGGAGAACATCGTCGACGAATCCCACTTCCACCACATTCACGGCCAGAGCGAACCGCCCGTGCAGGACCTGCATCCCGACGGGCCGTTCGCCGAGATCCACAGCCGGTTCCGCAAATCCGTGCTGGGGTACTGGCTCGACAACAGCTTCGACGTCTTCATGTACGGGCCCGGCGTCATGGTGGTGCGGACCAGCGGACTGCTGATCACCATGACCGCGATCGCGCTCACCACGCCGATCGACGACACCACCAGCGAGCTGCGGATGCTGTACTACATCCAGCGCCCGGCCCGCGCACCGTTCGCCACTCCCCTGCTGAAGCTGGCCTTCCGCATGGTCGCGCTGGACGAGGTGCGGGAGGAATTGGAAATCTGGGATCACAAGATCCACCGGCCCCGGCCGGTACTGCTTCCGCACGAGAAGGGCATCAAGGCGCTGCGGCGCTGGTATGCCCAGTTCTATTCCCCAGAATCACCGCGGGGAATCTCGAATACGCTGCCGCAGAACGAATCCCGAGAACTGGAGACCAGCAGCTAGATCACCCGCAAGAATGCACGGCCCGCGAGTTCCCCTCGCGGGCCGTTCGCGCTATAACGGTTATATAACGACTCCTACTTAATACTCGGTAGCGGGCCGGGCAGTCTGCATGCTCTGTGGGCGTGAAAGGAATCCCCATGGCCCGCACACTGACCCGCACACTGGCAGCGCTGGCTGCCGCCACCTGCCTCGCGACCGCCGCGGCAGCCACCGCGACGGCGGCCCCGAACGAGCAGGCGGCGGGCACGATCGAATCCGGCTACAGCGCACCCGGGCCGTGGCAGGTGACCGCGCAGCCCGCCTTCGCATGCTGCGATACGACCGGCGCGGCCTACGACGTGTGGTACCCAACCGATCTGGGCGCCAATGGTTTCCGGCATCCGATCATCGCCTGGGGCGACGGCACGCTCGCACTGCCGCGCCAGTACACATATCTGCTCCAGCATTTGGCGTCGTGGGGTTTTGTCGTGATCGCCCCCGAGAACGAGGCCACCGGGACCGGCGCCGATATCGCGGCCGCCGCGAACTACCTGGTGCAGCAGAACTCGACGCCCGCGAGCATCTTCTTCCAGAAGTTGAACACCGGCGAGATCGGGGCCATCGGCCATTCACAGGGCGCCGTCGGCGTACTGAACGCCATGATCGACTCCGGTGGCGCGATCAAGACCGCCGTCCCGATCGAACTGCCCGTGCAGCTGACCTGCCTGCCCGGCATCTGCGCCGACACCCGGCGGATCGGGGCGGGCTCGGTGTTCTTCGTGAACGGTGCGCAGGACACTGTCATCTCACCCTCGACCCAACCGCAGCCGTGGCAGACGAGCGGATTGCAGTCCGATCAGGCCTATTACGAGGCGACTCCGGACACCGTGGCCAAGGCGTGGGCCACGGTGAACGACGCCAACCACAACGATGTGCAGGGGCAGCCCGATTGCGCGGCGGCGAGCTTCCCTTGCGTGCGCGGGGTGTATAGCTATCTCGGCTACCCGACCGCGTGGTTGCTGGACCAGCTGACCGGTGATGCGCGGGCGCACAGCGTCTTCGTCTCGGGCACCGGCGAACTCTTCGACCGAACCGGAAGCTGGAGCAATCAGATCAGCAATATCGTCTCCTGAGCAGCGTGCAGACCGTGCCGCAGCCCAACACGGGACGCACCCGGCAAATCAGACCGATAAGCTCGTGCCGTGAGGCAGCGACAGCGTGGCGGGCGGGCCGCCCAGGCGGAGGACCGGCGGGAGACCATCCTGCGGGCCGCAATGGAGGTCATCGCCGAGCGCGGCTACCGCGGCGCATCGCTGGCGGCGGTAGCCGAACGCGTCGGCCTGACGCAGCCGGGGCTGCTGCACTACTTCCCCAGTAAAGAGCTGCTGCTGATCGGCGTGCTCGAAGCCCGCGACCGCTGGGATATCACCGCGTTCCCCGCGAAGTCCGAAAGCTCCTGGCGGATAGCCGATGTCGAGCAGCTGGTGGACTACAACGCCATGCGCCGCGGCCTCGTGCAGACCTTCGCCGCCCTCGCCGGCGAGGCCGTCACCGACGATCATCCCGCGCGGGAATTCTTCAAGGAACGCTATGAGGACGCCCGCGCGGCACTGGCGGACGTCCTGCGCAATGAATTCGGCGAGCGGCTACCCGGCGGCCTGACACCGGAACAGGCTGCGCCCCTGCTGGTCGCGGTCATGGACGGCCTGCAGACCCAGTGGCTACTGGATCCCGACGCCGTGGACATGGCCGCCGTATTCCGGGACTTCACGCCGCTGCTGGGCGTGCGGACCGGGAACGAGTCCGAACGCGAAACCGCCTGAGCCACAGCGGAGTGCGGTCGGCCAGAGGCACCCTTCGTTGATTTCAGCCGCGACCGAGCAGCGTGCCGCCGTTGATCTGCAGGATCTGGCCGGTGGTCCAGCCCGCTTCCGGGGACGCGAGATGGGCTATGCCCGCAGCGATTTCGTCGGGAGTGCCGGGGCGTCCGAGGGGGATCTGCGACACGCGGTCGGCTTCGAGCTCGGGGGTGAGGCGCTCGGCCCAGAATTCGGTGGCGGGGACGAAGCCGGGGGCGACGAGGTTGACGGTAATACCTTGGGGCGCAAGCTGTTGTGCGAGCCCCATGGACCAGCCGTGCAGTGCCGCCTTGGCTGCGCCGTAGGGGCCCGCGCCGCGCAGTGCGGCAATGGAGCTGACCGAGACGATGCGGCCGCCGGGAGCGGTGAAATGGGGAATGAGGGCCTCGGTCAACAGGACTGCCGTGAGGACGTTCAGCCGGAAGGTATCGGTATAGGCGTCGGCGAGCGCGGCCAGCCCGTCCGGCTGCTGCACGGGATTGCCGCCGGCATTGTTGACCAGGACATCGACGGCTCCACCCGCCGCGATCCGTGCACCCAGCGCTCGAACCTGTTCGGGCACTTCGAGATCGCCGACGGCGATGGTCACGCGCTCCTCGCCCAGGGCTTTGTTGATGTCGTCGGCGGCAGCCCGCAGTACGCCCTCGCGGCGCCCGACGATGATCACCGCATCGCCGTCGGCGGCGAGGCGTCGTGCCACGGCCCTGCCGATTCCGGTACCGCCACCGCTGACCACCGCGCGTCGTGTCATCGCTGCTCCCCTGACGATCCAAGTTCCGCGATCAGATTACCGCTCAGCAGCTTTCGCGCCCGATCCAGCTCCAGCGATCCGCTGAGCCAGCGCATGCTCAGGCCCTCGATCGAGGCGGTGAGTCGTTCGGCCGCGGCGCCGGAGTCCACCTCGGGCGGCACGCTGCCGTGCCGCTGCGCGGTGCGGATGAGTTCGCCGATGTAGTCCGTCCAGCGCGCCGTGGCCGCCTGCAATTGCTCGCGCAGTTCGGGCTGGAAAATGGCCGAGGCGCGCAATTCGCCCCAGGCCGTGCTGTTCTCGACGACCATCGGGGTGTCCTGCAACTCCCGCAGCAGCGTCTGCTCGAGGTGCCCGCGCGGATCGGCCTCGGGATCGGCGTCCACTTCGGTGTACTGCTCGGCGCGGGTGCTGATGAACTCCAGCGTGCTCGACACCACGCCCGCGCGATCGCGGAAGTGGTAGTAGATCAGCGCGGTCGATACACCGGCCTCCTGCGCGAGCTCCTCGACCCGCAGGCCGCGAATGCCACGCTGGGCGACAACCCGGACAGCGGCCTCCAGAATGTCGGTGCGACGGGACATTCGCTCACTTCCCACGGCGTTCAGGGTTCGACGGCAGTCCACCCTAGCGCAGAATTCTGACCGATTGTTCAGTCAGCGGATCCGTCGCCGAGCCCCGGCAGCGCCGATCAGGCGCGGCGGTCGACTGCCGCCCAGGCCGCGAGCGCGACGACGCTCGAGACGACCGCCACCGACGGCCACGCGCCGATCTTCTTCGCCAGCGGATGCGAGGCGCCCATGGCGCCGATCGACAGCCCGGTCAGGGCGGCGGCGCCACCGGTGCCGACCGTCCTGCGCCACTGCGGGAATGCCGCCGCCGTGCCCGCCGCGAACACCGCCCCGCCCAACTGCCGCTGCTTGGTCGCCTGTGCGAGCGCGAAGCCGCCGGTGAGGCCACCGGCGGCCAGCAGCGATGTCGGTACAGCGGAAATTCGAGCCATGTCACTACCTCCGAAAGACAGCAATTCGAACGAACACCCTCGACGGTAACCGGAGGTGAAACCGCCGGTTCAGTCGGGAGCCGCTCCGGACGGCGAATACGGCGAGTCGGCCGGGCACGGCTCGGCCGCACCGGGCCGAGAGGTAACATCACACGCTCGCCGACGGGCGAGGAATCGGAGGCGATGGCGCGGTGAGCGGGTCGAACGAGCGGACCCTCGGTGACCCGGTTCGCGGCACACGGCCGGCGAATCGACGGCAAATGATCTTACGTGCGGCGGCGGATCTGTTCTACGAGAACGGTTATGCCAGGGTCGGCATGGGCGATGTCGCCGAGGCGGTGTCCATCGGCCCGTCTGCGCTGTACCGGCACTTTCGCGGGAAGCAGGATCTGCTCGTCACCGTTGTCGGCGAAGCGCTGGAAACCATGGAATCGGTCCTGCGCACCGCGACCGCCGCCGATCTGCCCGCGATCATCGCGGCCGCGACCCTGCAGCACCGCAGGGTCGGTGTGCTGGTGCGGCGCGAATCCCGGCAGCTGTCCGCGGAGGATCGCGTCTCGATCAGGGTGTCCACCAAGCGAATCGGCGCGCGCTTCGCCGAACTGGTCACCGAGCGCCGGCCCGGCCTCACCGCCGCCGAGGCCGATCTGCTGGCCTGGTCCGCGCTGGCGACCGCGAACAGCTTTTCGTTCCACAGTCTTTCGCTGCCCGAGCCCGCATTCCTCGCGCTGATCGAAGAACTCATCACCGTCGTCGTCGAGGCGCCGATCATGCTGCCGGCCGAGCCCGCCGACCACACCGCGCATGCGGGATTGACCCGGCAGTCCCGCCGCGAGGCCATTCTCGCCGAGGCCACCCGGCTCTTCGCCCGGAACGGATTCGCGGGTGTGAGCCTGGAGGAAATCGGCGCCGGCGTGGGCATTTCGGGCCCGAGCGTCTACAACCACTTCCCGGCCAAATCCGACATCCTGATGGCCGCGGTATTCCGCGGCGAAGAGTGGCTGCAGATGGAGATGAACCGCGCGTTCGCACGGGCGGCCGATCCTCGCGACGGCATGCTGCGACTGCTGCACAGCTATGGCGCGTTCGCCTTCGAGAACCCGGATCTGATCCAGCTGCTCATCTCCGAATCCATGCACCTGCCCGAGGCCGAACGGCATCGAGCCAGGTCCACCCAGCACGCCTATATCGCGGAGTGGGTGCATCTGCTCGTCCAGGTGCATCCGGGCCTGGATGCGGTCACCGCGCGCATTCGGGTGCAGGCGGCGCAGACCGTGATGAACGACATCGCGGTCATGCCCCATCTGCAGGCGCAGCCCGGCATCGATACGGCGCTGCTCGAACTGGGCGCACAGCTGCTGGGGCTCGCGGGCGACGCACCGGAGGCTCAGGCGAATCCGGATCAGAGCACTTCGGCGGGCGTGCGCAGCTGATCGACCGCCGCGCGGGCAGCGCGGCTCATGGCCAGATCGACATCGATGCGCCGCGAACCCAATTCCTCGGTGCGCGCGAAGACCGCGACCGCATAGCGACCGCCGTCCGGGTATTCGACCACCCCGGCCTCCATATGCAGTCCGGGGAGTGTGCCGGTCTTGGAGGCCACCTGCACCTCGTCCGGGAATCCGGCGGCCAGGCGAGTCCAGAACACTTGCCGCCGAAGCAGATCCCGGGTGGCCGCGCAGGCCGCGGCCACACCGGCCTCGTCCCGCCAGATCCGGGCGAGCAGATCGGTGATCTCGCGCGGGGTGCTCGAGGTGGTGTGGTCCGGCCGGAAGACCCGCATGGTCGCGACCTGCTCCCGGGTGAGCGCCGGATAGATCCGGGCGAATTCACCGCCGTCGGCCGCGCCCACATCGGCCAGCATGGATTCCAGCAATTCGCGCGGCCCGCCGATCACGCGGGTGCGATCCAGGCCGAGTTCGGCGGCCAGCAGGGCGGGCGTATCGGCGCCGATCCGGCGCAGCAGCAGGTCCGCGGCGGTATTGTCGCTCACCGACATGGCGAAGAACGCCAGGTCACGCAGCGATAGCTCGATATCGTCCTGACAGCCCGCGGTACCCCATCCGCCCAGTCGATCCTCGGCGCGCACCAGCACCCGTTCGGTCGGATCCAGTTGCCCGGCCGCGCACTGCCGGCAGAATTCGAGCGCCAGCAGGATCTTGAAGATCGAGGCGATCACCACCTGGTCGCCGGCATCCACCGCGATCTCGCGACCGCTGTCGATATCGACGGCATGCAGCCACCCCCGGACCGGGATCGCCGCGAAGGTTTCTCGAATCCGTTCCGCTGCCGCCACCCGATCACGGTAGCCGCAGGCGCGACCGGTATCGGATGCCCTATCGTTGCCGGGTGGATTTGGCCCGGCACCTGCGCTACTTCCTGGTCGTCGCCGATGAGTTGCATTTCGGCCGGGCCGCCGAGCTGCTCGGGATGGCGCAGCCGCCGCTGAGCCAGTCGATTCAGCGACTCGAACGTGAGCTCGGGGTGCCGCTGTTCGACCGTTCGCACCGCCGGGTGGAACTCACCGTGGCGGGCAGCCTGCTGATCGACGAGGCGCGGCGAATGCTCGCCGCCGAGGAACGATTGCGCACTGTCATGCGCAAGGCGCGGGCGGGCGATCTCGGGACGCTGCGCGCCGGGGTGCCGCCGGATCTCTCCGCACCCGTGCTGCACGCGCTACTGAGCCGCATCGATGCCGAAATACCCGGTCTCACAGTGGATCTGCTGGAATTGACCACAGCGGAACAACTTCGGATGCTCGATACCTCGAGCCTGGATGTGGGGATGGTGGATCATCCGATCGGCCGTCCCGACCTGCAGCACGGCAGCGGCGTCGAACTGCCGCTGGGCGTCGTGCTGCCGCGCACCTCACCGCTGGCACGGTCGGCGGAGATCGAGCTCGCCGATCTGACCGGGCACGATCTGGTGCTCTTCCCGCGCGAAACCGCACCCGATTGGCACGATCTGCTGCTGGAGCGCTGCCGTGAGCACGGTTTCGCACCCGCTCGAATTCGGCACGCCCGGAATCCGGAATTTCTGCTCGGCCTGGTGCTGGCCGGGCATGGGGTAGCTCTCGATCAGGAATCTACCGCACGCCGTGAGCCCAGAGTGACATGGCGACCGCTCGCGGGCCGCCCATTGCGCCGTCACCTGTCCATGGTGTGGCCGAGCACCGGCACCCATCCGGCGGCTACTCGATTCGCCGAGCTGGCCACCCGGGTGGTCGCCGGGGATATGGCGCGCACCCCACTGGCCGCGCCGGGTGCGGCAGCTCCGTGGTCCGTCGTCTACACGCCGCACCTACGGAACTGATCACCACCGGTGATTCACTGCCGGCTGAACAGCCCCCGGCTGGTAGACCCCGACACCGGGTTGGAGCACGAACAACGCTGCGCGACAGGCACATCGCCGAGGACTTCCTCGACATGCTCGCCGCAGCCCTGGAAGGAGGGCTTACCGCAGCTCTGGCAGACGATCCGCTGACACACGCGATCTCCTATGACATTCGTTGGTGATTAATACCTAGACGGGGTATTGCCCGGAGGAGGGTATCAACGGCGCATGTCAGCGCTGTCACCCGTCACCGAGAAGTGCACGGATATCCCCGTCCCTGACTACCAGGGTAGCCTCCGCCCGCGCGGCGGCGGACAGCGCCCGACCGTCGGCGCGGCGCGGGCGCCTCCACCCCCGGACGGAGAGCGGGTGGGAATGAGACTCGCCGCCCCGGCCTCCGGGTGGTTCCGCGACCGTATTCCCCTGGTGCACCGTGGGATACATGATGCGGATCGGTACCGGCGTTCGGGTGGTGGCGGCACTCACCGGTGTGCTGCTGGTGACGGCGGGATGTGCGGCCACGGACGGGAACAAAGCGCAGGCTCTGGAGTGGGGATCGTGTCCACCGCCCGCCGCCTCCACGACCACCGCACCGGTCGTGGTGGACCCCGGTCAGCAGTGCGCGAAAATAACTGTGCCGGTGGATTATTCCCATCCGGGCGCAGACACGTTGGCGCTGACCGTTTCACGCCTGCGGACCAGCAAACCGGGCGAGCGCCTCGGGGATCTGATCATCGGTCAGGGCGGCCCTGGCGAACCCGGGCTGGACCTGCCCAGCGAGGGGCTCACCACGCTGCCCGCGGCTGTTCGCGATCATTTCGATCTGTACGGTCTGGACTACCGCGGAATGGCCAACAGCTCGCCGATTCAGTGCGGTATCGACGAATCCGATCGGCAGGCGCTGGTGGGTGTGCCGTATCCGGCGCCGGACGGGGATATCAGCGCGGACATCGCCCGCGCGCATCGCATTGCCGAGGCCTGCCTGCAGCACGGCGGGACGGTGCTGCCGCACGTCACCACCGCGAATATCGCGCGCGATATCGACCGGTTCCGTATCGCGCTGGGTGATGACAAGATCTCGTACACCGGAGTCTCGTACGGCACCTATGTGGGCGCGGTCTACGTCAGCCTGTTCCCGGATCACGCCGATCGAGTGCTGCTCAATAGCGTGGACCCGCCGGGCGGAGTGCGCGACGGTATCGAAAACAAGGGACTCGCAGTCGATCAGGCCTTCCCCTGGTTCGCACGGTGGGCCGCCGAGCGGGATGGCGACTATCACCTCGGCAGCACCGCGGACGAGGTCCGCAGTGCGACGCTCGCGGCGAGCCGCGCGCTGAACACGACACCGCTGACGGTCGGTGACCACACTCTCACCGGTAATGCGCTGCTGCTGGGCGTGCAGTCGCTTCTCGAACAGCCGCAGTACTTTCCGTTGATGGCCGGATTGATCAGCGGTGCGGCCGCGCGGAACCTGCCGGCAGCGGCGCTGTCCGGACTGCCTGTGGCGCGGGTGTTCCCGGACAATTTCGTGAGCAGTCAGGATGCGGTGCTCTGCGGTGATACCGCCTGGCCCACCGATCCGGCGCAGTACGCCGCCGCGGTGACCGACAATCTGCGGCGCTATCCGCTCACCGGTGGATCCCCCGCCGATATCTGGCCGTGCGCCTTCTGGTCGAAGCCGCTCGAGCCGCCGGTCGCGATCAGTTCGACCGGACCGGCAAAGGTATTGCTGGTCAACAACACCGGCGACCCGTCCACCACCTATGCCGGAGCGCAGGCGATGCGCAATGCCCTCGGTTCACGCTCGGCGTTGATCACCGTCGAGGGCGTCGGTCACGGGGTGCCCATCACCGGGGACTGCGTGGGGCGCACTGTCGAGAACTATTTCCTCACCGACGCGCTGCCGCCCGACACCCGCTGCGGCTGATGCGGTCACCTGGCCGCTACGGCGGCCAGGAATTCCTCGAGCACCGCGGTGACGGCAGCGGGCTGTTCGAGAGTGCTTGTGTGCCCGCAATCTTCGATGATGTGCAGCCGGGCGTCCGGAATGCGGTCGACGATCTGGCGGGCGCGCAGCGGCGGAGTCGCACGGTCGTCGGCGCCGACCACCACGAGGGTGGGATGGGCAATGGCCGGGAGCTCGTGTTCGACGGATTTCCGATCGGCCACGGCGAGAACCGCTTTGCCGATGGCCGCCCGATCGTGGCGGCGCAGGCGGGCGGACCAGTCTCGGATGATCGGGCCGCTCTGCGGCCCGCTACGGAAGACGGAGCCGAACATATGCGGTTCGACCTGACTCTGGATCGCCCGGAAGCCGACCAGGCGCAGGGCCATGGCGAGGCGTTTGTACTCACCGACCTTCGCCGAATCTTCCGGACCCGCACTGGTATCCAGCAGGATCAGCGAGCGCAGCAGTTCGGGATGGCGGGCTGCCAGTCGCTGGCCGATGAAGCCGCCCATGGACAGGCCCACCCAGTGCACCGGTGCGATCGCGAGCAGGCCGATCAGGCCGGCGGCGTCCGCGGTGAGGGTATCCATATCGTAATCGCCTGCGGTGGGCGGTGTTTCGCCCTGGCCACGCCAGTCCAGGGTGATGCAGCGGTAGCGATTGCGCAGCGCCCGGATCTGCGGTTCGAACATCCAGCCGCCGAACAGCAGCCCGTGCCCGAAGACCAGGGTCTGAGCATCCGGATACTCGGGCGGAATCCCGGTGTCGGAGTAGGCGATCGGGACGCCGTCGATGAGGGCGGTCGGCATGGGCAGGCTCCTCGGAAATGCCGTGACAATCAGCTATACCGTGACAATCAGTTGCGCGGGACCGCGCACATTGATGCGGCCGTTCCACCGCACCTCCTCGGCAACGGCCCGCGGGAAGCGGCGCACGAACGCGGCGAACGCCGTGCTGCCCTCCAGCCGGACCAGTGCCGCACCCAGGCAGTGGTGGGCGCCGGCGCCGAACGAGCCGTGCTGCGCCGCATTCGGCCGGTTGATACGGAGTTCGTCCGCATCCTCGCCCCAGAATTCGGCGTCCCGATTGGCGGCGGCAATGCAGGCGAGCACCCAGCTGCCGGAGGGGATTTCGGTATCGCCGACGATCAGCGGCTCGACGGTGATGCGGCGCATGAGGTGGACAGGCGAGTCATAGCGCAGCAGCTCGTCCACCGCGTTCACCGCCAGGGCGGGCTCGGCGCGCAGCAGCGCGGCCTGCGCGGGATGGTTCAGCAGGGCGAGCAGGCCACCGGACAGGTGGTTGACGGTCGTCTCGTGCCCGGCCACGTAGAGCAGCATGACCTGGGCGATCAGCTCGTCCTCGGTCAGTGCGTCACCGTCGTCCTCGGCGCTGATCAGCGCGGTCAGCAGATCGTCGCCGGGGTGGGTGCGCTTCCACCGGACGAACTCACCGATCATGGCGCGCAATTCTTCGCTGGCGGCCCGGATGCGCGTCTGCAGGTCGGGATCGGCGAGCGGTTCGAGTGAGAGCACCATGAGCGCGGTCAGTTCACGCACCCGGGCGCTCTCCACCACCGGAATGCCGAGCATCTCCGAGATGATCGCGAAGGGCAGCGGAAAGGCCAGTTCGGCAACGATATCGGCGCTGCCCGCCGCCGCGATGCGCTCCAGCGCCGCGTCCACATAGGCCACGATGCTCGGCTGCCGGTCCGCCACCGCGCGGCGGGTGAACGCCTTGGCGACCAGGCGGCGCAGCCGGGTGTGATCGGGCGGATCCTGATCGAGAATGGATTGCCCGCGCATGATCCGGTTCGCCTTGCCGAGCGTGGCGCTGTCACTCTTCCAGGCGGGTAGCCGAGTCAGATTGGCTTCGTCGACAGAGTGCGAAGAGCGCTGTAGCGCAGCCACATCCGCATGCCTGGACAGGATCCAGAAGCCGAGCGGATGCTCGTGCACCGGCGCTTCGGCGCGCAGGCGGGCGTAGTCCGGATAGGGGTCCTCCGCGAAACCCGGTGCGAAGAGGTCGAAGGCGAAGGGCGCGGTGCTCACGGCTACCCCAGCTTTACATTGCGCATGGTGACCAGGGCGGTGGCACAGAGGATTTCGCCCTCGTCCTCGACCGAGTAGACGTCCGCGGCAGCGGAGGTGAGGAGCGCGCCGGGCTTGAGCACGCGGCCACGGGCCACAATCTGCTTACCCTTGGCGGGGGCGAGGATCTTCACCGTGTAGTCGATGGTCATATTCACCCAGCCCGGCTGCAGCAGGGTGCCCGCGGCGGAACCGGCGGCGAAGTCGGCGAGCGAGCCGAGCACACCACCCTGGAAATAGCCATTGTGCTGGGTGAGTTCCACCCGGAACGGCTGCACGATCTCGACCTCGCCCGCGGCCACGCGGCCGAACTCGAAACCGAGATGCCGGGCCGCGGGCATGCTGAGCACAGCGCCCTCGACTGCCTGCGCGAAATGCGGATTCGGTGCCTGCCAATTCGACATGCTCAGCTCCTCGGTGCGTCGGTGAGTGCTTCGACCTGCGGGGTCCACAGTTCGAATTCCTTGGCCAGATAGCGTTTCCGGGCGGCGGACCGCATGATCTTGCCGCTGCTGGTGCGCTGCACCTCGTCCGGCGCGGTCAGCACCACCTCGGCGAGTGCGAGTTCATGTTCCCGCAGTACTGCGGCCTTGATCTCGGCGGCGAGGTCGGCGGGATCGGCCTCGGCCGTGCGCCGGATCTCCTGGATCACCACCAGCTTTTCGCCTTCCGGGCCGTCGATCGAGAATGCCGCCCCCGCGCCTGCCCGCAGCGCCGGATGGGCGGACTGCACGGTGTGCTCGATGTCCTGCGGGTAGTAGTTGCGGCCGCGAATGATGACCAGATCCTTGGCTCTGCCGACCACGTACAGCTCGCCGTCCAGCAGCAGGCCGAGATCACCTGTGCGCAAGTACTTTCCGCCGGCGCGGAAGGTCAGTTCGGTGGCGGTCTCGTGCTGCCAGTAGCCCCGCGCGACATGGCCGCCCGCAACCCAGATCTCACCCACCCGATCCGGCGGGCACTGCGCGCCGGACTCGGGGTCGATGATGCGCACGTCCTCGCCCGGCAGGACGTGTCCCGAGCCGACCAGGGTCTTGGTCCGCGCTCCGGTGGCGGCGACGTACCGGCGCTCGCCCAGCGCCTCGACGTCCACCTCGAGCAGCCGCCGGCCGCGGCCCGGTGTGCTGCCGCTGACCAGCAGTGTCGCCTCGGCCAACCCGTAGCACGGATACCACGCGCCGGTGCTGAATCCGTGCGGCGCAAAGGTTTCCTCGAAGCGGCGTAGCGTGTCCGGGCGGATCGGCTCGGCGCCGTTGAACGCGACCTTCCAGCTGCTCAGGTCCAGTTCCGGAACGGGTGCGGCGGCGGCGCGCCCGACACAGGCCTCGAAGGCGAAGTTGGGGCCGCCGCTGGTGTGCGCGCGATACCGCGAGATGGTGGACAGCCACAGCAGCGGGCGGCGGATGAAGGTGGCCGGTGACATCACAATGCTGGTGGCGCCGACGTACAGCGGTTGCAGCACATTGCCGATCAGGCCTTGATCGTGGAAGAACGGGGCCCAGCCGACCACGGTGGAATCGCGATCGTGGCCGAAGCCCTGGCGGATCATCTCCTCATTGGCCATCAGATTCCCGTGGGTGACCATGACGCCCTTGGGTGCTGCCGTCGACCCCGAGGTGTACTGCAGGAATGCCACGTCGTCGAGGGCGGCGGCGAGGGGTTCGAATCCCGGTGCGGCTGCGGGCATCCCGTCGACCGCGAGCCAGTGGGTGGCGGCGCACAGCGGCGACAGCGCGGCCCGCAGCGGCGCCAGGAAGAGTTCCAGGCTCAGCACCGCGGTCGGTGCGCAGTCCCGCACGACAGATCGGGTGGCGTCCTGAATCCGATTGCGGCGCGGCGGATTCAGGGGTACCGCGATGACGCCCGCGTAGAGGCAGCCGAAATAGGCGACGATGAATTCGAGACACTGCGGAAAGACCAGCAGCGCACGATCGCCCGGTGCGCAGCGTGAGGCGAGCTCCTGCGCCACACCCAGCGCGGCGGCATGCAATTGACCGTACGTGAGTGCGGCGGTCTCCTCCCCCGCGTCGTCGAGGAAGATGTAGGCCGTGCGGTCCGGCTCGGCGGCGGCGCGCTCACGCAGGATATCGGGAAGCACTGTGGGCTGCGGCATCTCGGGTCCTTACTGCACGGCCTCGGCCATGCGCGCCGCGATGGCGGCGCGATGCCGGTGATGGAAGAGGTGGTCGCCCGGGAATTCGTACAGCGCGAACGGGCCGTCGGTGAGCTGCTGCCACGCGACGGCCTCGGTGCTGTCGAGCATCGGGTCCTCGGTGCCGTGGAAGACGGTGATCGGGCAGGTCAGCCGCGGCTGCGCGTGATGGGTGTACTCCTCGGACAG
This sequence comes from Nocardia sp. NBC_01327, assembly GCF_035958815.1. Taxonomy (NCBI): domain Bacteria; kingdom Bacillati; phylum Actinomycetota; class Actinomycetes; order Mycobacteriales; family Nocardiaceae; genus Nocardia; species Nocardia sp. NBC_01327. Next base: position 6,582,140 of record NZ_CP108383.1, read on the forward strand.
TTCGAGATCGGCCCTGGTGAGCGGTAGGGCATAGCGCAGGAACGCCGAGCTGCGACCGGCCTCGCCCCATGCGTTCATATCGGCGAGGGCGGCGGCGAACTCCGCCTCCGGCAGAGCGTGGATCGGCGGACGGGTGGCGCGCAATTGCGGTGCGCGGCGGCCGGAGACGAACAGATGCACCACCGGTGTTCCGGCGGCGGCCAGCGCGCGGGCCAGTTCGTAGGCGACCAGCGCGCCCATGCTGTGGCCGTACACCGCCAGTGGCTCCCGCTCGAAAACCGTGAGCTGGGACAGTAATCCGGCAACGGCCTCGGGCACGCGGCGCAGGGCCGGTTCTCGGGCCGCGTCCTCCCGGCCGGGCAATTGCACCCGGATCGGCGAGATCTCCGCCGGGAACAACTCCAGCCATCGATTGAACGAGGAGGCTCCCGCACCGGCGTGCGGCAGGCAGATCAGGCGCACGGCCGCGGTATCGGCGGTGTAGCGCAGCCAGTTCCGGGTGCCCGGCTCGACGCGGGTCATACCGCACTCCGGATCGCCACGGGCAGGTTCCGCAAGCCCCGGACGATGAAACTGTGTTCCTGCCAGTCGAATTCCTCGGCGAGCGGTGCGAATTCGACCGCGCCCAGGTGCGCGAACGCGACCTCGGCCACCAGTTCGGCCAGTTGCCCGCCGAGGCAGCCGTGCATTCCGTGCCCGAAGGCGAGGTGGCCGGACGCATCGCGGGTGAGGTCGAATTCGTCCGGGCGCTCGAAGATTTCGGGATCGCGATTGGCCGCGCCCAGGCACACCAGCACCTGGTCGCCGGTGCGGATGATCCCGTCGCCGATCTCGACATCCCGGGTCGCCAGACGCTTGGTCAGCTGCAGCGGGCTGTCGTATCGGAGCGCCTCCACCACAACGGATTTCACTACCTCCGGCGTACTCCGAAGCATCGCCGCCTGTTCCGGATGCCGCAGCAGCGCCAGGGCGCCATTGCCGATCAGGGATTTTGTGGTCTCATTGCCCGCCACAAAACACATGAGGCAGACGAAAACCAGTTCTTCGTCGCTCAATACATCGCCGCCGGTGGTACGCGCGGCGAGCAATCGGCTGATCAGATCCGTGCCCGGCTGTCGGCGGCGCTGCACCAGCACCTCGTCCAGCGCGGCCGCGAACTCCTCGACCACCTCGCGCACCCGCGCGAAATCGGCGGCCTTCATCAATCCCGGTTCCAGCAGGAATCGAATGTCGTGCGTCCACGACCCTACGTGCGCACGCAGGTCCTCCGGCAGTGCCATCCATTCGCACAGCACCGAAATGGGCAGCGGTGCAGCGAAATCGGCAATCACATCCATGCCGCCGGCGGCCCGGGCGGAGGTCATCAGCCGGGCCGCGATATCGGTCGCCACCGGTCGCAGCTCGGCCACCGCCGCTGCCGTGAACACCCGGTTCACCAGCCCGCGCAGCCGCGCGTGATCCGGATTGTCGGTGAATACCAGCGACTTCCGGCCCAGCCGCTCGATGCGGTCCACCTCGCCCTGTCCGAGCCGTTCGGCCTGCGTGCTGACCAGCTGCGGGATCAGCCCGGCGCTGAAGGAGCGGTCGAGCAGCACGGTCTTCACATCGGCATGCCGGGTCAGCACCCACATGCCGAGGGTCTTGTGCACCGGCTTGTGCGCGCGCAGCTCCCGGTACATCGGGTAGGGGTCACGCCGGAATTCGGCGCTGAACGGGTTGAACCGGACGCGCGGGCGGGCCGGATCGGAGGCCGCCACCGTCATGCGACCCGATCTCCCCGGGCGGCGAAGTATTCGCTCCGATACGGCCGCAGCACCAGCCGGTACAGCGTGATCTTGCCCATCCGAAAACCCATGGCGGACAGCTTGAGATAGCGCTCGTAGCGGGCTACCGCCTCGGGGCCGACGAGTGCGGTGGCCGCCGGTCGCTCGGCCTTCAGCCGCCGGGCCCATTCCGCACAGGTCCAGGCATAGTCCAGACGGCCGTTGCTGATCGCGCAGACTTCGAACAGGCCGTCCGCCGCGGCGGTGATCTCACCCAGCGTCGGCAGTTCGGCGTCGGGGAAGATCTCCTGCTTCATGAAGGTATTCGCCTGTGCGGCATTCATATTCGCGTAAGCGATGGTCTGCAGCGACAGCGTGCCGTCGGGGGTGAGCCACTCCCGGCAGCGCGTGAAGAATTCCCGGTAGACGCGGATCTTCTCCTCGGCGGAATCGTCGGGCCGGGCGAAGTGCTCGAAGGCGCCGATGGAGATAATTCCGTCGAATTTGTCCTCGGGCCGATAGTGCAGCCAGTCCTCGACCCGCACTTCGACGCCGGAATACTGCTGCGCCCGAACGTATTCCGCCTGTTCCGCACTGAGGGTGAGGCCGACCGATCTTTCCACGCCGTGCCGCCCGGACAGCCGCTCCAGCACCGCACCCCAGCCGCAGCCGATATCGAGCACCGAGCGAGCATGATCGGCGTCGATGGCGTTCAGGTGATGGCGCAGTTTGTTCTCCTGCGCGAGTTCCAGTGTGTCTTCGGCTGTTTCGCGCAGTGCGCACGAGTAGCTCAGCGACCGATCCAGCCAGAGCCGATAGAATTCGTTGCCGATATCGTAGTGGTGGCGGATCGCGGCGGCCGCGGCATCGGTTCGCCCGGCATCGATCGTGACCATGCTCAGGCCACGTTTCTCGAGGTCTGCTCGTGCAGGTAGTTCGCCACCGCGTCCAGCGTCGGGTTCTCGTACAGGTCCTCCGGCGACAGGTCCACGCCGTAGCGCTCCTCGACCTCGATCAGCAGCGCCACGGCCAGCGCCGAATCGATGCCGAGACGGTCGAAGTCGGTGGCCGGGTCGATCGAGGCGGCCGGTACCTCCAGCAGGTTCGCCAGGTACTCCTGGCACCAGCCGACGATCGCTTCTTTACTCGTATCCACTGTGCGCCTCTCTCGGGCAATGCTTTTCAGAGCTTCAGGGCTCTTCAGGACAAGGTGTTCTCAGGCAACACGTTTGGCGGCCATGCGCGCCGAGGTCGGCACCTTCAGATCCCAGGCGAGACCGGTCGCGGCCAGCGTTCTGATGAGCCAGTAGCCCGGGTCGAGCCGATACCAGTCCAGCCCGAACGAGGGCGAATCCGGGAAGGCGTGGTGATTGTTGTGCCACGACTCCCCCAGCGTCACGAGGGCGAACACGCCGCCGTTGTGGCTGTTCTCCCGGGATTCGTACGGCCGGGTGCCGAACATGTGCAGGAATGAATTGATCGCCCACACAATGTGTTCCAGCAGGAATATACGGACGAAGCCGCCCCAGAGCAGGCCGCTCACGGCGCCGGTCCAGCTCATGGTGACCAGCCCGCCGATGACCGTCGGAATCAGCAGCCCGAGCGCCACCCAGTAGTAGTACAGCCGGGCCACCCGCACCAGCTTGCGATCTTTGATCAGATCCGGTGCGTAGTGCACGATATTCGGGTATTCGTGGCGGCGCATCCACAGGAAATGCGAATGTGCCAGCCCGCGTACCGCACCGGTGAATCCGCCGCCGGAAAGATTGGGCGAGTGCGGATCTCCCTCGCGGTCACTGAATTCGTGATGCCGCCGGTGCAGCGCGACCCATGACACCACACCGCCCTGTCCGGCCATCGATCCCAGGATGGCCAGCAGCGCGGCGACCCACGGCGCGGCCTTGAAGGTGCGGTGGGTGAAGAGCCGGTGATACCCGACCGTCACGCCCAGGCCCGTGACCAGCCACATGCCGAACAACAGCGCGAATTCGACGACACCGAACGGGCGAACCGCCAGGAAGGCGAAGGCCGCCACGGTGCCGATGATAGGAAGCACATCGAACAGGAGAAAATGCCGACGCTGCAATCGGTGGATATACGGATTGCTGATCGTCTTCCTGCGCGGTGTGGGATTCTCGTCAAGCTCAGTCATCGCACCCGTCCAAACCCTGATGAGTACCGGCTACCAGCCGACGAACCGAACGTAACAGCGGCCCGGCTCGCGCCACCCGGTCGCGCAATCCTGTCGATCGCAGCATCGGAATCGTTGATCGACGGGCCGGATGTAATACGCCCGGGCCGATTTTCGGCGCACTGTCGTATTCGCGGCGGCCCGTTCGTGTAGAGGGTGCAGCCCGGTGGTGTGCCGGGCACTTCCGAAGGAGCGAACATGGGCAAGGTCGTCGCGGTTGTCAGTGTCACCCTGGACGGCGTCATGCAGTCGCCGGGGCGGGCGGACGAGGACACGCGGAACGGATTCACGCACGGTGGGTGGGCACTACCGTATGCCGATGCGGAGCAGGGGCGGGCCGTCGCCGCGCACTGGGCCACGCACAGCGGGGCGCTGCTGTTCGGCCGGCGCACCTATCAGGACTTCTACGGGGTGTGGCCGGGGCGGACCGATAATCCGTTCAGTCAGATCCTCGACAAGACCGAGAAGTTCGTGGCGTCCCGCACGCTCACCGAACCGCTGCCGTGGCAGAACTCGACGCTGCTGGCCGGTGACGCGGTAGATGCGGTGCGGCAGCTGCGGGCCGAGCAGCCGGAGCTGGATCTGGTCATGCTCGGCAGCGGTGATCTGCTGCGTTCGCTCATGCGGGCGGGCATGATCGACGAGTACCTGCTGCAGATCCATCCGCTGGTGCTCGGGACCGGCCAGCGGCTGTTCGACGGTGTGGAGCTCGGGCAATTGCGGGTGTCCGACAGTGTCACCACCACAACCGGCGTCACCATCGCGACCTATCGGCCCACCGGAGAGGAGCAGCGTTGAAGGGGAAGCAGTGTTGAAGGGGAAGCAGCGTTGAAGCAGTATCTGCTCAGCATCTATCAGCCCGCCGAGACCGATCCGCCGGACAATCTGGACGAGATCATGCGCGATCTCGCGGTACTCAATGACGAGATGCGCGCGGCCGGGGCGTGGGTATTCACGGCCGGACTGCATCCGCCGAGCACCGCCACCGTGCTGCAGGCCAGCGGGTCGGAGGTCCTCATCACCGACGGACCCTATGCGGAGGGCAAGGAGCAGATCGGCGGGTTCACCGTGATCCAGGCGGGCGATCTCGATGAGGCGCTGGAGTGGGGACGGCGACTGGCCCGCGTGGTCACGCTGCCGATCGAGGTGCGGCCGATGCAGGATCGCTGATATGCCGGACCGGCTGAAATGAGCTCCGGCACAAACGATGCCGAGGCGATCTCGGAGGTCTTCGCCGAGCACTACGGTCGTGCCGTCGCCACCCTGATCCGTGTCTTCGGCGATGTCGGCATGGCCGAAGACGCGGTACAGGATGCCTTCGCCGCCGCCCTGCAGCGCTGGCCCGAGGACGGGCTGCCGCCGAGTCCGCCCGGCTGGATCATCACCACGGCCCGCCATCGGGCGGTGGATCGCCTGCGCCGCGAGGCGGCCCGGCAGGACAAGTACGCCCAGGCCGCGCTGCTGCACGCCCGCGACGAGCCGGTGGAGGAGGACGCCATGCGCGATGATCGGCTGCGCCTGATATTCACCTGCTGCCACCCCGCGCTCGCACGCAATGCGCAGGTGGCGCTGACCCTCCGGCTACTGGGCGGGCTGTCCACCGAGGAGATCGCGCGCGCCTTCCTGGTACCGGAAACGACTCTGGCGCAGCGGATTACGCGGGCCAAAGGCAAGATTCGCGATGCTCGGATCCCGTATCGGGTGCCGTCGCAGGCCGAACTGCCGGCGCGGTTGGATGCCGCGCTGGCGGTGGTCTACCTCATCTTCACCGAGGGGTATACGGCCACGGCAGGCGATCAACTGGTCCGTGCGGACCTGTGCGCCGAAGGCATTCGTCTCGGCCGCGCACTGACGGAGCTGATGCCCGACGAGCCCGAAGTGTGGGGTCTGCTGGCCCTCATGCTGCTCACCGAATCCCGTCGCGCCGCGCGCACCACGCCGGACGGGCAACTCGTCCCGCTGCCTGAGCAGGATCGCGGCCGATGGAATCGCACGCTGATCGACGAGGGCCAGTCCCTGGTGCGAAAGTGCCTGCGCCACAACCGACCCGGCCCGTATCAGATCCAGGCCGCGATCAATGCGGTGCACGCCGATGCCCTGGCCGCCGCCGATACCGACTGGCAGCAGATCCTCGATCTGTACGACCACCTGATGACCATCGCGCCCAGCCCGATCGTGGCACTCAATCGCGCGGTGGCGCTGGCCGAGGTGTCCGGCCCGGAGTCGGCACTGGCCGAACTGGACACCCTCGACCTCCGAAATCACCACCTACTGCACGCAATCCGAGCCGATCTCCTGCGCAGACTCGGGCGAACCAGCGAGGCCACCGCCGCCTACGATCGCGCCGCGACTCTCACCCGCAACCGCGCCGAGCGCGACTTCCTCATCGATCGGCGCAGCGCCCTGAACTGAGTGGGCGGCGTTATAGGTCTGTGGTGGGTTCGGCTCCACAGACCGCGGGGTCAGACTGTTGCGGGGGCGGCGGCGGTGTTGTGCTCGGGGGCGATGAGGGCTTCGAGGTCGAGGTAGAAGCAGCCGGATTCGCAGGGCAGGGCGAGCAGGATGCGGCGGGCGGCTTCGGTGACGAGGGCGCCGCCGAGTGCCACGTCCGAGGCGAGTTGCGGCCAACTGCTCAGGGTCCGGCCGATTTCGGGTAGCGCGGCCGCGAGTGCGGGGCTGATTCGCTCGGAGTCGACCATCTTCAGGAGGAGCTCGATCTTGTCGTGATCGGACAGCGCCGGCAGGTCCGCCGCGGTGATATCGCCGATGCGGCCGTGCAGCAGCGGCCGGTCCGGCTCGAGATCGAACCGTTCGATATCGAGCATGCCGCGATCATTGCCGTCCATGATCACCGGAATGCCCAGGGCCCGAGCATGTTCGCGGGCGGCGATCTTCACATACGGGGTGTCGCACTCCTCCACCAGCAGATCGATCGGCGCCCCGGCGCCCTCGAAGAAATCGGACATGGTGGCATCGGTGAGCCCGGCCGGCATGATCTCGATATCGAGATACGGGTCGATCTCGAACAGCTGCCGGGCGCAGATGACCGTCTTCCCGACCTGCAGATGATGCACGCCCGCGCGCAGCCGGTTCATATTCGACAGACTCAGCTCGTCGAAGTCGGCGAGCCGGAATGCGCCGCCGACACCTTCAAGTGCCAGGGTGATCGCGGCCGAATTGCCCACCGACAGACCGACAATCCCGATGCGGCTGTCGAGCAGTCGGCGCTGCTGCGGCCGCTGGATCTTCTCCCGATTGCGATCGGTGCGCACCAGGCGGAACTCTTCGCGCGGCAGCACATGCACCAACCGGCCCGACCAGGGATACCAGACCCAGCTGCCGTACGCCCAGATCTCGGTCCCGGCCAACTGCTCCTCCACCTTGGCCGCCAGTTGCGCGCGGTCGAATCGGCGGCCCGGCTCGCGGCTGCGGATCAGCTCGTGCAGCTGGGTCTCGATGGTGTCGTGGACTTCTCGTACCGCCTCGGATTCGAGCAGCGCGGCCATGGCCGCGTGATCGGCGGCGTGCACCGGTTCGAGTACCACCGGTTGCCATACGTCGCGATCGGGCCGGGCGGCCGAGAACAGGCCCGCCGGTGCGGCGCCGTGGTCCATGGAATCCTTCCGGGAAGTTCGTGGGAAATGTGGGGAATCTTCGAGCAGGAGAAGGAGATTCCTGCCTCAGAGCACCCCGGGGAAGCAATTGCCAGATATTAGCTTTCACAGGGCCAGTTCCACGAATCGGACAATTCGCATGGCGGCTACCGCCGCGAGAACACCGCCACCAGAAAGTCGGACTCGGCGGCGAACGGGCGCAGATCCCACGTCGACAGCCGCAAATCGACTGCGAGCCCGGCATTCTCGGCGTCGGCCAGAAATTCGGGGAACTCGTATCCACGATCGGCGCCGAACCCCGTCACCAACCGGCCGGTGGGTGCGAGATGGCGGGCGAATCCGGCCAGGACCGTCTGCCGGGTGGACGGCGCCAGAAATGTCATCACATTCCCCGCGCATACGATGGCATCGAAGTCGGCCGCGATCCCACTGCCCGGCAGGTCCAATTCGGCGAGGTCGCCGACGATCCAGCGCGGACCGGGATAGTCCTGCTCCGCCGCGGCGATCAAGACCGGATCGACGTCGACCCCGACCACAGCGTGCCCGGCCCGGTGCAGGTACCCACCCACACGTCCCGGACCGCACCCCGCATCCAGGACTCGGCTGCCGCGGTCGAGCATCGCATCGACCAGCCGCGCCTCCCCGGCGATATCCCGGCCCTCGGCCGCGAGTGCGCGGAACCGCTCGACGTACCACGTCGAATGCGCGGGATCGGCAGCCGTGAGTTCCTCCCACTGACTGGGGATACGTCCGCTCATCGCTCACTCCTCACTCGACCCGCCCCCGGTCCACTGTGCCACCGCGCTGCCGATGCCCGGCGCGCGGATCGATCGCGGGGCGGGTGCGCCGGATCAGATGGGACGCCGGCCAGGCCAGCACGGCGGGGACGAGGAATATCGCGAACAGCCAGCGGGCGGCGTGCGCGGTGGCGGCGGGGTCGGCGAAACCGGCGAGGTTCGCGACCGTGCCCGCCAGTGCCGAGCCGAAAGCTGTTGCGGTGAGCTGCACGATGGTGGCGGACGAACCGGCCAGGTCCTGGTCGCGGTCGCCTGCCAGTTGGAAGACATCGGTGAGCAGATGCGGGAAGACCGCGCCGATGCCGCCGCCCAGCAGGACCAGACCCGTGATGATGATCAGCAGGATCGCGGGCGCCCGCGTGGCTGCCGGGCCCGCGGTGACCAGAATGGCCAGGCCCAGTACACAACTCACCGGGGCGAGGCCGATCAGCAGGCCGCGGCGAGCGGAGACGCCACTGAACAGGAGCGATCCCGCGGTCCAGCCGGCCGCCATGGCCGCGCCGAAGTATCCGGCCTCCAAGGGACTCAGCCCCTGCAGATGCTGACCGAAGTACGGGACGAAAACCTCTACGCTGGAGGCGATTACGAGCAACGACATGGTGATATAGACCAGGCGCAGGCGCCGATCGGGCCCGAACGCGGCGGCGGGCAGCACCCGCACGGCGGCGGTGCGCTCATGGCGCAGCCACAGGGCCAGCAGCCCGCCCGCGCCCGCCAGTCCCGCCGCATTCACCGGCAGTGAATCCGATACGCTCGCGACCGAGATCACCAGCGCCGAGGCGGTGAGCAGACCGACTGCCGCCCAGGGGATTCGGACCCTCCCCTGCTGCTGCGAGGCGGACGGCAGACGGCCCGCTCCCCAGACCAGGAACAGCAGCAGCACCGGTATGAGCATCCAGAACGCGCCGCGCCACATAGCGAGTTGCGCCCATATACCGCCCAGCGCGGGACCGATCAGGGTCGCGACGCCCCACATGGCCGATACCAGCGCCATCGCCCGCGGCCAGAGCGATTCGTCCAGCGCCACCCGCACAATCGAATAGCACAGCGCGAACAGCAGTCCGCCGCCGAAACCCTGTGCGGCACGGCCGATCAGCAGCACGCCCATGGTCGGGGACAGTGCGCAGATCACCGTCCCGGCCACCAGCACCAGCGCCGACCAGCGGTAGGCCCAGCGCGGTCCGGAGTGGGCCAGCAGGGCTCCCGCGGTGGCCGAGCCCAGCACCGAGGCGACGACGAAAACCGTAGTGGCCCAGGCATACAGCCGCGCGCCGCCGATATCGGCGACCACGGACGGCATGACCGTCGTGGCGAGGTACACATTGGTCGCGTGCAGCCCGACGCCGCCGGCCAGCGTGATGACGACCGCGCCGTGTGCGCGGCCGAGTAGCGCCCGCCAGCCTGGCGGCGCGATGTCTACAGGAACAGAAGTCATGGCATCTCCACTTTCATTACGGTCCGTACCGTAATAGATACGGTAGAGTGACCGCATGGCAGAAGGCAATACCCGCACCGGCCGCCCTCGCGACCTGAGCATCGACCACGCCGTGCGCGAGGCGGCGCTGACCTCGCTCGCCGAGGTCGGCTATCGCGGGCTCGCCATGGAGGCCATCGCCCGCCAGGCCGGTACCAACAAGCCCGCGGTCTACCGGCGCTGGCCGAGCCTGGCCGCCCTGGTGCTCGACGGCCTCGCGGCGCGGCTGGGTGATGTCGAGCCGCCCGATACCGGCTGCACCATCTGCGATCTGTCCGATGCAATCAAGCTGCACCTCAACGTTTTCCGGCGCATGCCACCCGATGCGCTGGCGGCTCTGCTCGCCGATTGCAATGCCGATCCGGCGCTCCGGGAGACCTTCATGGCGACCCTGTTCCGCCCGCCCAGGGATGCGGTCGCCCAGGTACTCGACACCGCCATCGGGCGTGGCGATCTGCGCTCCGACGCCGATCGTGAACTGCTGCTGGATCTCCTGGCCTCGCTGGTGCACTATCGCGCCCTGTTCGGCCACGCCGCGACCACCGATGCCCAGGTCGAGGAGGCCGTCCACACACTCCTGCGCGGCGTCGCGAACGATTACGACCATCTGGTGGCTATCAGCCGGGCCGAGGCCGGGGATCCGCTGTTCCACCCCCACCACGCTGCCCAATAGTCGCAATTCGCCACCGGCGGCCGTTGTGAATTGATAGCCTGGCCGCTCAGAGCGCCTATCCGCGAGTCCAGGACAGGCAGTTTTGCCGATTCGGGTCGAATCCGGGGAGTCCTTTTGTACACTCCCCGCTGAAGTGAACAGATGGCACTTCAATTTCTGATTCGAGGTACCGATGAAATCTGTTACACCAAACGCGTTCGCACTACGTGCCGTCACGGCCGTAATCGGCGGATCGCTGCTGCTCTCCGGAGTGACGGCATGCGGCAGCGATAAGGCGCCCGACGGGTCGCCGAGCAGCGCCACCAGCGCGGTGGTCACACCGGCCGCCGCGCCGATCAGCACGGTCGCGCCCGCGCCGACCACCGAGGCGCCGGCGCCGACCACCGAAGCACCCGCACCGCAACCCGCGGCCGCCGAACCAGCCGCGCCGGAGCCGGCCGCACCGCAGCCCGTCGTGACCGAACCGGCCGCGCCGAAGCCCGCACCGCAGACCCAGCAGCCGCAGAAGCCCGCGCCGCCGACCTTGGACGCGCCCGGGTTCGAACCGCGCGCAGGCTACTGAAAAGGCCAGGGAATTCAGTTGTTCGGCAATAGTGGACGGTGGCTGTGTGCTGCCGCGGTGGCGCTCTCGGCATCGGTGACGGGAGCAGGGGTGGCGGGGGCGGATTCCGCTCCCGAGGGGAAAGAGCTTGTGGTCATGGGTGATTCGTTCACCGCGAACGCGTGGGACTTCACCGACCCCGATAACGCCTGCCTGCGCCACGGGAAGACGGCCTGGCCGGCGCAGCTGGGCGCCCTGATGGGCGTGTACGGCACCGACGCGATGGTCGATCCGTCCTGCCCGGGCGCGTCGATCGACAGCGGGCCGGGCTGGACGCTGGGCGTGGAAACCGCGAAGGCGGACAAGGCAGGCGCGTTCGGACCGCGCACCAAGCTCGTCGCCCTGCAGTTCGGCCTCAACGACCATTGGGGACAGACCACGCAAACTCTGTGGAAGTCGTTGCAGGGCTGCGTATTCAACCTCGTCGACGGCTGCGGGCCGGAGGCCGCGACCCAGGGCCGGATCACCGATTACAACGGAGTCTCGGGCACGCTGTTCGCCGATCGCATGCGCAATGCGATCACCTACATTCGCTACTACGCACCCAATGCGCACATCGTGCTGGTGGGGTACCCGGAGCTGTTCCAGCCGGGAACCGACACCATATGCCTCGACGTCCTCGGTGTCGCACCGTTCATCCAGCCGCGCGGCGGCGCGGTGGTCGCGTACTTCGATCGCATCCAACAGGCGCAGCAGCAGGCCGCGCAGCTGTTGAATATCGACTTCCTCGATGCCCGCGCACTGACCACCGGGCACGGACTGTGCACGGATCAGCCCTGGCTGAACGGTGTGATGGACCCGCGCACCGATATCGACGGCCTGTTCTTCCACCCGTCCAGCAAGGGCGACGCCGTGGTCGCGAACGCGATCTACGACAGGTACGGACACTGACCCAACCACCGGAGGCGACAAGTTACCCACCGGTAGCCGTTACCGCACGCCGGTCGACTGCCCTGGGGATTTGTGGTTTGCCGAATCCGGGGTCATCGACCCGAAAGTCTCTTGTACACTCCCGCTGAAGTGAAATTCTTACACTTCAGTTCTTGATTCGAGGATCTCATGAAGTTTCGTACCCCAGGTGCATTCGCCGTACGTTTCGCAGCAGCGGCGATCGGAGGGGTTTTGCTGATCGGCGGGGTGTCGGCCTGCGGCAGCGATAAAGCATCCAGCGGATCGAGTGATACGCCGACCAGTGCCGTCGTGGCACCGGTGAGCAGCGCGATCGCGCCCCCGACCAGTGCGGCAGCCCCGGTGACCAGTACCGACGCACCGCCGCCGCCCACGACGGAGGCACCCGCTCCGCAGCCCGCGGCCCCTGAGCCCGTGGCCCCCGTGGCTCCCCAGGCGCCGGTGGTCCAGCCGGCCGCGCCGAAGCCCGCGCCGCAGACCCAGCAGCCCAAGGCGGCGCCGCCGACCTTGGACGCGCCCGGTTTCGAACCGCGCGCAGGCTACTGAGGAATCCGGAGAATTCTCGTGTCGGGAAACAGTGGACGGTGGCTGTGCGCCGCGGTGGTCGCGGTCGCGGCCGTCACGGCGGGCGCCGGAGGATCGGGCGCGCAGACCGCTCCCGAGGGCAAAAAGCTTGTGATCCTGGGTGATTCGTTCACTGCGAACGCCCTGGACTTCTCCTCCGATCACAAGTGCCTGCGCGGCGACACGGCGTGGCCCACACAATTGAGCACGCTGATGGGCCTCCGAGACGGTGATCAGGTGTCCAATTCGTCCTGTGCGGGCGCGTCGATCGACAACGCTCCGGGCTATACGCTCACCGTCGAGGCGCGCGATGCCGACAAGGCGGGCGCGTTCGGTCCGGATACCAAACTCGTGACGCTGCAGTTCGGCCTCAACGACCACTGGGGCGGCTCCGCCCAGAACCTGTGGGACGCAATGCAGCAGTGCGTCTTCGATCTGGCCGACGGCTGTGGGACCGACGCCGTGGATCAGGGCCGGATGCCCGACTCCCAGCTGATTTCGGGCGCCTCGTACGCGGACCGCATTCGCGGTGTCGTGACCTACATCCGGTACTACGCACCCAATGCGCGCATTGTGCTGGTCGGGTATCCGGAGCTGTTCAACGCGGACCAGAGCACCGTATGCCTCGACTTCTTCGGCGTCGTGCCGTTCACGCAGCCGCGCGGCCGCACGGTCGTCGAATACTTCAACAGGCTCGATCAGGCGCAGCGCGATGCCGCCGCGGAGCTGAAGCTGGACTACCTCGACGCCCGCGCGCTGACCGCCGGGCACGGGCTCTGCTCGCCGCAGCCATGGGTGAACGGCGTTTTCGATCCGACGATCAAGTTCGACGGACTGCCGTTCCACCCCTCGCCCGAGGGTGACTCCGTGGTCGCGAACGCGCTCTACGAAAGGTACGCACGATGACCCGCCCACCGGAGGTCCTGTCCACGCGGCCCACGGAGGCGGCCACCGTCGTACCGCGGCCCGCCGCACCCGCCGCCCCACCGGATACGGGGGCGCTCGTCGCCGAGCGGGCGGACCGGGAGCGGCCCCCGCTGCCCTCGCTGACCGGTTCCCGGTGGTGGGCGGCATTCGCGGTATTCGTCTTGCACGCCTTGGTATTTCTGCCGGTGTACCCGTTCCAGAAGTCCGAGCTGTTCCGGCATATCCACGAATGGGTGCCGATGCAGTTGGGCGCCGCGGGCGTCACGTTCTTCTTCGTACTGTCCGGCTTCATCATCTACTGGTCGTTCCGGCCGGGCATGACGGCGCGCGCGTTCTATCGGCGGCGAGTGCTGAAGATCTACCCGATGCACCTGCTGGCGGCCGCGGCGTTCATCGTGGTGGCGAGCGTGCCGCTCTCGCGCCTGATCGTCTGGGTGCCGAACCTGCTGCTGGTGCACACCTGGGTGCCGAAATGGACCACGGTGGGCGGGCTGAACGTGCCGTCGTGGTCGCTGGCGTCGGAAGTGCTCTTCTACCTGAGCTTTCCGATCCTGCTGCCGTTGATCCGGCGGATCCCGACCCGGCGCCTGTGGCTGGCCCTCGGGCTGCTGATGCTCGCGATCATCGCACTGCACACCTCGTACTTCCTGTGGACCGACGGACCGAAGGGCATTGCGAATGCCTTTGCGCCCCGGCTGGTTCCGGGCAACACCTCGCCGTATTTCGAGCTGCACGCCTCCCCCGCGTGGTTCGTGCAGCCGGATATTCCGGTCTCGCCGTCCTACTGGCTCAGCTACAACTTCCCGCCGTCGCGCCTGCCGGAGTTCTTCCTCGGCGTCCTGGCGGCCCGCCTGGTCCTGGAGGGGCGCTGGCGCAATACCAGTCTCACGCTTCCGCTCGTGACGCTGGTCGCCGCCTACGCGGCCACCTGGGTGGTCCCGGTGAACTACAAGATGTCGGTACTGCTGCTGCCCCCGATGACAGCGGTCATCGCCACCATGGCCGTCCGCGATCTGTACGGAATCCGCAGCCTCAATTCCCATCCCCGCATGGTCTGGCTGGGCAATGTGTCCTTCGCCTTCTACCTGATCCAATTCCCGGTCATGGTCGTGATCACCCGATACCTCATCGGCGGAAAGGAATTCGGCATTCTCGGCTGGGCCGGCTTCACCCTGCTGTGCCTGGTGGTCGCGACCATCATCGCCGCTGGTCTGTACCACTGGGTGGACACCCCGATCATGCGCCGCTTCGCGCGGTCCAAGAAGGACGCCAAACGGAAGTCCGTACCGGCCTGAGGCCTAGCATTTGCGGTATGCGATCGCGAATTGCGTTCTCGATACTGGCGGTGCTGGTCGTGGCCGCGTGCGGCACATCCACCGATACGGCGACGACGAAGGCGGAATCGGCGGGAACGCTGATATCCAAGCGACCTCTGGGCACTCTCGATCCCGCCCTGTCGGCGGCCCTGTCCTCGGCCACCTATATACGCTACGAATCGACCTCACCGGCCGGACAGCCGATCGAGGTGTCGGGTGCGGTATTCCTGCCGAAAGGGGACGCGCCCGCCGGAGGCTGGCCAGTGATTGCGTTCGCGCACGGCACCTCCGGCGTTGTCAGCGCGTGCGCGCCCACCAATTCGCCCACGCTGTTCGGCTCGGCGCCCACGGTCGCGCAACTGCTGGCGGGCAATCGGGCGGTGGTGATGACGAACTACCAGGGCCTCGACGGCCCGGGCAACGCACCGTATGTGGACACCCCGTCCTCGGGCTACGACGTGCTGAACTCGGTGCGCGCCGCGCGGGCCACCGGCCTGCCGCTGGCCGCCGATACCGTGCTCGTCGGCGTCTCCCAGGGCGGGCGGGCCGCGGAATCGGCCGCCGAAACCGCGAAATCCTATGCGCCGGAACTGGATATCCGCGGAGTGCTGCTGCTGTCCCCGGCGCTGGAGGTCAAGTTCGTCGATGCCGTCCGCAGCGGTACGCTCAACGCCCCCGATCAGTACCTGATCCTGCCGTATCTGGTGGAAGCCGTGCGCTACAGCAACCCCGGCTTCGGTGACGACCGGGTGCTGCACGGTGATCTGCTCACTGCCGCACCGCATCTGGAGTCGCTGTGCACCGGCGATATGACCGCCGCCGATCTCGCCCTCGGCGCCGCGGCCACCCCCGCCGAGGCCCGCTTCGCCGATGATGCCGCCGCACAGACGGTCGCTGATCTCGAATCACGCACCAATCTGCCGAAGGTGGCCACCACCCTGCCCACCTATATCGTCCGCGGCGACGCCGACCTGCTGGTGAGCACCGCATGGTCGACCGCGGCGATCGCCGCCATGTGCACCCTGGGTACCCCGGTACACGACCTGATCGTCCCCGGCGGCCACGGTGCGCCGGACAAGGTGTCCGATCAGTGGCTGCCGTGGATCGGGGACCTGTTCGCCGGCACTCCCCTCAAATCCACCTGCCCACAGTGATTTACGCCCCGGCTGCCTGGATTTCACCGGTCCCGGCAGTCTCATTTCACCGGTCCCGGCGGTCTCGGCACCGTAGATTGGCGATGGTGATCCCCGCCTGGGCGCAGATGTTCCGGTCCTCGGGGGCAATGTCTCCAATCACAGTCTGAAACGTCTCAATTTCACTACAGTTCCGTGCCATGACCTCCAACACTCGTCGTGCCGGACTCGCCGCCATCGCCATCGCCGCCGCCCTGGTTGCCGTCGCCGGACCCGCCTCCGCCGATACCACGCCCGCCTCGGGCTCCTCCAGCCTCACCACCATGAGCTCCAGCAATGGCACCACGCCGCTGGGCAACTTCTGGACCACCATCATCAATACGATCGGTGTCGCCGCCGGTTCGTCCGCCCCGGCCAAATAGCGCTTCCGGATCCGGCAGGGTCTTCGCCTCGTCCAGCGCGGCGAAGATCGCCGCGGCCAGGATCAGCAGCGCCGAAACCAGCAGTGCCACATCGAGTCCGTGATGGAATGCGGCTTTTCCGGTGTCGAGCACCTCGGACACCTTCGACAGATATTTGAGATACGGGCCGAGGTCGGCGCCCTCGGGAATGCGGCCGCGTTCGAGCGCGTCGACGACGGGCGGCTGTAGTGCAGCCGGTAGACCCAGTTCGTTCATCCGGGCCTTCAGATCCGAGGTGAGGAACGAATTCACCACGGCCCCGAGCACGGCGACGCCTACGGCGGAACCGACCTGGCGCATCGTATTGGTCGCCGCGGCGGCCATGCCCGAGTGCTCCGGCGGTACTCCGGACATCACGGCGGACGTCAAAGGCACTACGGCAATACCGAATCCGAGGCCGGCCACCGCCATCGCACCGGCCAGCGGCAGATCGTGCAGTGGACCGGCGAGGGATTGACGGGTCAGCAGGATGCCGCCGGCGCCGAGCACACAACCGATGATCATGGGGCCGCGCGCACCACGACGCGCCACCCAGAAGCCCGCGCCCAGTGATCCGGCGATGATCGCGACGGCCATCGGCGCGAAGACCGTGGCGGTGCGCGCACCCGAATACGACTGCATCACTTGCAGATACAGCGCGGTGAAGAAGAAGATCGAGAAGATGCCGAAGTAGACGGCGAAGGCGACCGCCAGCGCACCGCGCACCCCCGCCCGGCCGAGATATCGAAAGTCGAACAGCGGTGCGCGCGAACGCATTTCGATGGCAATGAATCCCGCCAGCGCGAAGCCGCCGAGCACGAACAGCGCGATCACCGAGGGCGCGCTGTAACCCCGGTCCTCGCCGGTGGTCGCGGCATAGATCACCGAACCGAGAAAGGTTGCGCCGAGCAGGATTCCGCGCCAATCGAGCGGACCCGGCCGGGGGTCGGCGCTTTCCGGAACGGACCACAGTGCCGCAGCCAGGGCCACCGCCCCGATCACCAGATTGAACCAGAAGATCGAGCGCCATCCGTACGCGTGCACGAGCACTCCGCCCAGTACCGGCCCGGCCGCCAGCGCCAGCCCCGATACCGCCGCCCACACACCGAGGGCCTTGGCGCGCGCCCGATCGTCCGGGAAGATCTGCCGCACCACCGACAGCGTGCCCGGTTCCGAAGCGGCCGCACCCAATCCCATGATCGCGCGGCCGGCGATGAGCATCGGCACGCCGGCCGCGAGCGCCGCGATCACCGATCCGGCGCAGAAGATCACCAGTCCGATGATCATCACGCGCTTGCGCCCCCACCGGTCACCGAATGAGCCGCCCGCCAGCATGAGACTGGCGAAGACCAGCGTGTAGGCATTGACCACCCACTGCAGCAGCATCACATCGGTATCGAGTTCCCGCCGGATATCACCGAGCGCGACGCTGACCACCGTGGTGTCGAGGAAGGTGACGAACAGAACGGCGCTGACCGCCGCCAGGGCGATGCCCGGCCGCGCCGCCGTACTCGGTGCGTTGTCGATCGACGCCACCGGATCAGGCTACCGACCCGGGGCGTCGAGCCGGTGCCACTGCTTGGAAGTGGGCGTTTCTCGCCGGGTTCCCCCTATCGAGGGAGGCGGAAGTCCGACTCGCGGGCGACGTGGACGGGTAGGTGCGATCCGTACCGTCGAAGACCCCGGGCAGGGTCGTTCGATCGCTCGCCACGGGATTCGCCTGTCCCGCACCATCGTTCCTCAGGAGGTTCCGTGCTTTCCGCCCTAGTGCCGGCTATCCGGACCCCGGAGCTACGGCGGAAGATCCTCCTCACCCTCGGACTGCTCGCACTGGTTCGCCTCGGCGCCGCCCTTCCGTCACCCGGCGTCGAGTACAAGACGGTGCGGGACTGCGTCGACATCGCTTCCGGCGGGGATTCCGGCGGTGTCTATCAGCTCATCAATCTCTTCTCCGGCGGTGCGCTGCTGCAGCTTTCGATCTTCGCGATCGGCATCATCCCGTACGTCACCGCGAGCATCATCACCCAGCTGCTGACCGTGGTGATCCCCCGGTTCGAAGAACTGCGCAAGGAGGGCCAGACCGGGCAGAACAAGATCACGCAGTACACCCGCTACCTGGCTGTGGCGCTGGCGGTTCTGCAGGCATCGACCCTGGTGGCGCTCGCCGGGCACGGCCAACTATTGCGCGGATGCCCGAAGAATGTGCTGTCGGACAGCTCGCTCTTCGGCATGATCAGCATTGTGCTGGTCATGACCGCGGGCGCCGCACTGGTCATGTGGTTCGGCGAGCTGATCACCGAACGCGGCGTCGGTAATGGCATGTCGCTCTTGATATTCGCCGGAATCGCCGCTCGCATCCCGAGCCAGGGCATGGCGATACTGGACAGCAAGGGTGGTCTGGTCCTCGCGGGAATCGGCGGCGCGATACTGCTGACCATTGTCGGCGTGATCTTCATCGAGCAGGGCCAGCGCCGGATTCCGGTGCAGTACGCCAAACGCGTGGTGGGCCGGAAGATGTACGGCGGTTCGTCGACCTATCTGCCGCTGAAGGTCAATCAGGCCGGTGTCATCCCGGTCATCTTCGCATCGTCGCTGCTGTCGCTGCCGAACCTGTTGGCGCAGTTGACCCAGAAGAATTCGGGCAATCCCGCCGAGTGGCAGCAGCTCATCCAGAAGTACCTGGTCAATCCGAGCAACCCGGTGTACGTCGCGATCTACTTCGCGCTCATCGTGTTCTTCACCTACTTCTATGTCGCGATCACCTTCAACCCGGAGGAACGCGCGGACGAAATGAAAAAGTTCAGCGGCTTCATCCCCGGCTATCGCCCGGGTAAGCCCACCGCGGACTACCTCAACTACGTCCTCAGCCGGATCACCCTGCCCGGTTCGATCTACCTCGGCGCTGTCGCCGTCCTGCCGAACCTGCTGCTGCACTTCGGCGGTACCAGCACCACCCAGACCCTGGCGCTCGGCGGCACCTCGGTGCTGATCGTGGTGAGTGTCGGGCTGGATACGGTCAAACAGATCGAAAGCCAGCTTCTGAACAGGAATTACGAAGGATTCCTCCGCTGAACCTAGAGTCGGAAGGCATGGCCACGAATACCCCCACCCACCCGTTGCGCCGGGCCGCGTCCTCACTCGCGCTCGCCATTACCGCGGCGACGCTCTCGGTGGGCGGCACGATCGCACCGGCCCACGCCGCGACCCCGGAATCGTGGCCCGTAGCGCAGAACTCGGAGGTGGTCCGGTCACCGGCGGCCGCCGAAGTGGCGCCGCAGTCCACGATTTCGGTGCTCATCGCCGACGGCCACCTGGTCTTCCGGTCCGGCCTGCGAGCGGTCATCGGCAGCCAGCCGGATATCGAATGTGTCGCGGAGGTCGGCGACGGCGCCGCCGCGGTCAGGGAGATCCGGCGGCTGCAACCGGATGTCGCCCTGGTCTGCCTCGATATGCCCGGTCTCGACTATTCGGCCGCCGGCGGACCGACCTCGATATTCGGCGACACCACCCAGATCCTCACCTTCACCACCAACGAATCCGATGAAAACCTCTACCGCGCACTGTGTCTCGGCGCCAGCGGATTCCTCGCCAAAACACTGCCCTCGGCGGGCCTGGTCGCCGCCATCCGGACGGCGGCCCGCGGTGACGCGCTGATCGATCCGACCCTCACCCGCCGCCTGATGGCGCGCCTGACCGCCGGAATCGAACCCTTCCCCGCCGCACCCGAGGTCGAAACCCTCACCGCCCGTGAACATCAGGTCCTCCTGCTGATCGCCAGCGCCTACACCAACCCCGAAATCGCCCGCGCCCTCGGCGTAGGCGAACAGACAGTCAAAACCCACGTCTCGAACGTCCTGGCCAAACTCGGTGTCCGCGACCGCGTACACGCCGCGGTCTACGCCCACACCCGCCGCATAGTCCCGCGCGAACCCCATCCTGAGGTGTCGGCGATGCTGCACCGATGATTTTCGGGTGAGCCCGTAGTCGATACCTCTGGATGTACCGGCAGACAGGAGTACGGACATGGCGAGATCGATTCGAATGGGCATGACCACAGTGCGGGCGAACGGTGTGGATCTCGGTATCGAGAGCTTCGGGCGCGAGGATGATCCGCTGGTGCTGCTGGCGGGCGGGACGACGATGCTGTCCTGGCCGGACGCGCTGTGCGAGCGGCTCGCGTCCGGCGGGCGGCGGGTGGTCCGCTACGACCTGCGGGACTCCGGTGCGTCGACAACGCTCGACCCGGAGAATCCGGCATACGACCTGAGGGATCTGAGCGCCGACGCGGCCGCGCTGGCCGGGGCGCTCGGGACCGGCGCCGCGCATCTCGGCGGGGTCGGTGTCGGTGGGATGGTCGCCCAGGTCGCCGCGCTGGAGCATCCGGGCGGTGGCGCCGGGACCGGTCGACGAGGATCTGCCGGACCACGACAGCGCGGTCATGGGCGCGGTGTTCTCCCATCCGCTGCCGGACTGGACCGACCGGAATGCGGTCGCGGCCTTCGCCGCCGAGGGCGCCGGGCTGATGGGCAATGATCCGGAGCAGGCGCGGGCGACGGCGGCCCGCATCTGGGACCGGACGCCGTCGAGTGATCCCGCGGTGCATCAGGCCAATCAGCTCGGAATGGTGTTCTCCCGAATCGACTGCTCCCCGCGATGGCGGGAGCGGCTCGGTGAGCTCGATATGCCCACGCTGGTGGTGCACGGTCGCGCCGACCCGTTCTTTCCGGTCGGCAACGGGGAAGCCCTCGCCGCCGAGATTCCCGCGGCGCGATTGCTCGTTCTCGACGATATGGGTACCGCGCTGCGGAACGCCGCCGCCGACCAGGTCGCCGCCGCCATGCTCACCCTCTGAGCGCGCTGGGATGCGAAGGGGCTGCCGATCGGCGCCGCGGGTGGCGAGGCCCCGGCGGCGGCTGCCGGGGCCTCGACCGTTCACGATCGTCACCGGGTCCGTTGCAGGCGGAGCGGGCGACGACCACGGGCCGGCCCGAGAAAGCGGCCCGCGGTTCTACAGCTCTTGCTGCCGGAAAACGGAGCTGGAGCCGACTGATCTGAGTGCCGTGCACACACACAGGCGTCATCGAGATGACGTGTGCGGGTTGGCCTCTCGCATGTATCTACCAGCGTTGCGAAGCGCCGCCCACGCTACGCCAAAGCCTGGACAGTCGTCAAGATTGTCTTTGACGACTGTCAAGCCATGAGCGAGGGGGGTCAGTGGGATCGGCTATAGACTCGGGACGGTTCGTCACCGGGTGCCGAATGCGATAAAGGAGAAACGCGATCAAAGAAAGCGTCGAGAAGCGGGCGCGACAGGCCCGCGACCAAGTCGACAAGTTCGCCGAGCGGCGGACCCAGTTGGCGACCGCGGCGCTGGATACGTTGGCGGAGCTGGGCTACGCCCGCACCAGCCTGCGCGAGATCGCCCAGAAATCCGAGTTCTCACACGGCGTGCTGCACTACTACTTCAGTGACAAGGTCGAGCTGCTCACCCACGCGGTACAGCTGTACGAGGCCGTGTGCGTCACCCGCTACGACGATGTCGTCGCGACCTCGGACACCGCCGAGGAACTGCGAAATGCCTTCAGCGCCTTGATGGCCGGCACCCTGCAGGACGACGCCCCACTGCATCGGCTGTGGTACGACGTCCGCAATCAGAGCCTGTTCGAGGAATCGTTCCGTGCGGACGTCGTCGATATCGACAAGCGCCGGCAGAAGATGATCGCCAATGTCGTCGAGCGCTACGCCGTCCTGTGCGATCAGCCCCTGGTGGTCAGCGAAGCCCTGGCCTACGCCACCTTCGACGGGCTCTTCCAGCTGGCCCTGCTGCGCTATCACGCCGGCGAACCCGATGCCGCGGAATCCCTTCGCCACGATGCGGCCCAACTCCTCGATCTGACAATCGGGCGCACCCACCGCGTGTAGGCAGAGCCGTTCGGCCTTGTCACGCATGCTCTTCCGCGGGGGCGCTGTCGAAGAGCTCGATCAGCCCGAAGGGGGCGCGGTCACCGAGGCAGAGGTCGAGAATCTCCACGGCGTCTGCGTAGAAGGACTCGCTGCGGGGGAACAGGGCCGCTTCGTATGCGGTGAGTGCGGCTTCGATATCGCCGGGGTGCGCGGCGATCGCCATCGCGAGTTCGGCGCCGTCGAACATGGCCAGATTGGCGCCGTCACCAGAAGGCGGCATCAGGTGTGCGGCATCACCGAGCAGGGTCACGCCGGGGATGCGGTCCCAGTGATGTCCGCCGGGGAGGGTGTGGATCATGCGCGCGACGGGCGCCGATTCGCCCTCGGTGATCAGTGCGGTGAGTTCCGGCGCCCATCCGTCGAATTCGGCCGCCACGCGCGCGGTCGCGGCTGCGGCATCGGTGAAGTCGATATCCGCGATCCACTCGGCGGAACGGTTCAGCTGGACATAGGTGTGCAGAATATCCCCGGCCTCGCGATGCGCGGTGATCCCCTTTCCCGGGGTCAGCGCGTACATTGCGCCGACGCCGACCACCGCGGCCGTGGCCGGATGCCGATTGTCGACGTCGTACAGGTAGGTCTCGATGAAAGTGGTCCCGGTGTAGACGACTTCGGCATCGGACAGCAGCGGACGGACCTTCGACCACGCGCCGTCGGCGCCGACGAGGAGATCGCTGGTCACCGTCGAGCCGTCGGCGAAGGTCAGTTCGTGCCTGCCGTCGCCGAGGGGCCGGACGGCGGTGACCTTGTGCCCCCACCGGACAGTGCCTTCGGGTAGCGAGTCGAGCAGGATCTGCCGCAGGTCGCCGCGCAGTACCTCGGGACGCGAGTCCGTGCCGTCGTCGGGGTCGTCGTGCAGCAGGACACCCTGCGGGTCGAGTACGCGAACCGCTTCCGCGCCCTCGTGAATGATCGCGCGGAACTCGTCGGTGAGACCGGCCGCCGCGAGCGCGAACTGGCCGTCCTCCTTGTGGATATCGAGTTGGCCACCCTGGGTACGGGCCGCCGCCGAGGCGTCCGCCTCGTAAATCGTCGCCGGGATGCCGTGAACGTGCAGAACGCGGGCGAGGGTGAGTCCTCCGAGCCCAGCGCCGATGATCGTGATGTCGGTAGTCATGATGATCTCCCTTCTGGAACGTTGTTCCAATAGTCTGGAACAGCGTTCCAGAAATGTCAAGCTGGAACGCCGTTCCAGCTTTGTGCCAGAATGACCCCCATGGCACCGAGGGCACGTCGTACCGAGCGGCGAGAGCAACCACTCTCCCGCGAGCGCATTGTCGAGGCCGCGATCGAGATCCTCGATACCGAGGGCGAGAGCGCGCTGACCTTCCGCGCCCTCACCGCGCGCCTGGCGACGGGAGCCGGGGCGATCTACTGGCACGTCGCGAACAAGAGCGAACTGCTCACCGCGACCACCGACGACGTCATCGCGCGCGTCATGACCGACGCGGTCGGTGATACGGAGCCTCGCGAGGCGATCCGGACCATTGCCCTCGGGGTGTTCGACACGATCGACGCCCACCCCTGGGTCGGCACCCAACTCTCCAGTGAGCCTTGGCAATCCGCGGTGCTGCAGATCTTCGAAGGCATCGGCGGGCAGCTCCGGGCGCTCGGTGTTCCCGAACGCGCGCAGTTCGATTCCGCGTCCGCACTCGTGAATTACATTCTCGGCCTCGCCGGGCAGTACGCCGCGGGCGCTCGGCTGCTCGCGCGCGATACGGATCGGTCGGCCTTCCTCGCGGCCGTTTCCGCGCGCTGGACACACGACCCCGAGAAGTTCCCGTTCATGAATCGGATGGCGGCGCAATTGCGTGATCACGACGATCGCGAGCAATTTCTCGCGGGCATCGACCTCATCCTGGCGGGCATCGATACCGTCCGATAGGCGTTGCCGCACCGGGTTTCGTTCACGGCGAAGGTAATCATCGTGGATGGGCCGCGGGCGTCTTAGCGTGGATGAAATGGGTGACGCGCGGCGGCGGCCGTTGAAAACGGTTACGGGAGTGAGCGGTTCGGCGGACGTCTATGCGGACGCGCTGGACCCGGGGCGGTCGACGGTGGCGTCGGCGATCGAGATCGCCAAGCTCGCGGAGGCGCACAGGTTCGATGCGCTGTTCGCCGCCGACCTGCTCAGTTTCGGGGCGCAGGGGGCGATCGGGGCGCAGGAGCCGTTGATCTTCCTGGCCGCGCTGAGCTCGGTGACCAGCGACATCGGGTTGATCGCCACGGTGACGACGACCTTCCACCACCCCTACAATCTGGCCCGGCTGTTCGGGACGCTCGATCACGTCAGCAATGGGCGCGCGGCCTGGAATGCCGTCACCTCGTCCCTCGGCGAGGAGAACTACGGCGACCGGGATCTGCCCAGCCCGGAGGAGCGGTACGAGCGTGCGTCGGAGTCGATCGAGATCGTCAATGCCCTGTTCGACAGTTGGCGGCCGGGTGCGCTGACGCCGGATGGGCGTGGCGGGGCGGTACTGGATGCAGCGCTGGTTCGTCCGATCGAGTACGCGGGCAAGCACTTCACGGTGCGTGGGCCGCTGAATATTCCGCCGCTGCCGCAGCGGCGGCCGGTGCAATTCCAGGCCGGTCAATCCGAGGCCGGCATCGAGCTCGGGGCGCGGTTCGCCGAGGTGGTCTTCACCTCCCTGCCGACGCTCGAGGACGCGGTCACCTATACGAAGAAGATCCGTTCGCGCGCAGCCGAATTGGGTCGCTCGCAGGAACTGCCCCTGATCATGAGCTCCTTCCACGCGACCTACGGCTCCACCGAGCAGGAGGTGCGCCGACTGGTGCGCGAGCGGGACGAGGCCACCGATTTCGACGCCGGGCGACTCGCCCTGGCCGATATGTTCGGCGGCGGCATCGATCTCGCCGATCTGCCACTGGATCAGCCGATCCCGGAAACCCTGCTGCCCGATGTGCGTTCGATACAGCGCCGACGCGGTCGCGTGGAAATCTTCAGCGCCTTCGCCCGCTCCGGGAAAACCCTGCGCGAGTTGATCATTGCCGCGAAGGACACCGGTCACTGGGCGGCGGCGGGCACCCCCGAACAGCTCGCCGACGCCATTGCCGAACGCTACGACGCGGGCGTGCTCGACGTCATCTCCCTCGGCGGCCTGGCCGATCCCCGCACCCGCGACTTCCTGCTGAACGGTCTGCTCCCGGAACTGCGCCGCCGCCGCATTGTCGGCGACGACTATGTGGGCGGAACCTTCCGCGACAATCTCGAGCTGCCGCCGCTCCCACCCGCCGGATAGCCCAGCGTCTGGATGAGCTCGCCGGTGAGGGTGAGAAAGGCGCGGGTGGCAGCACTGCTGTAGGCGCCGTCACGGCGGAGCAGGGCGACGGTGCGCGAAGGCAGGGCCGGTTCGAGGCGCACGGATGTCAGCCCCGGATGGCTGTCGGCGATGGCGTCGGGCAGCACGGTGATCAGTGCGGTCCGCTGGACGATCTCGATGAGGGCCTGAATCGAGTCGGCCTGCACGGCAATTCGCGGGCTGACCTGATGGGCGGCGAGGTAGGCGTCGATATGCGTGCGGGTGGAGAACCCGCCGCTGAGCAGTGCGAGCCGATAGTCCGCAAGCGCCGCCACCGGGACTGCCGCGTTGCGTCCCGCATCTGGATGGCCCACTCCGACAACAAGACTGAGTTTCTCGGTGAACAACCGGGTGGCGTCGATACCGGCTAGGTGCGGTCCGTCGAATGCGATGCCGAGGTCGAATTCGTCTGCCAGCAAACCGGTTTCGAGCCGATGCTGTGGCACCTCGCGCACCTCGACATCGATCCCGGGGTGGCGGGTGTGCAGCTGTTCCACGAGCGGGCCGACGAGGTAGGCCGTGAAGGTCGGAGTCACCGCCAGAACCAAACTGCCCCGGGTCAGATCGGCGACATCGCTGACGGCGCGGTCGGCGGCCGCCAGATCACCGAGCACCCGCCGCGCGTAGTGCACGTACGCGGCCCCGGCATCGGTGAGCCGCACACTGCGGCCGCTGCGGTCCAGCAATTGCGCGCCGACAGCGCGTTCCAGCTGCTTGACCTGCTGCGACAGTGTGGGTTGCGAAATGTGCAGATCTTCGGCGGCACGCGTGAAATTGCCGCGTTCGGCCACCGCGAGCAGGTAGCGCAGATGCCGGAGTTCCAGGGCCACCTCCGAACTATAGATGAGACCAATAGATTCCATGACTTCTTCGTCTTGGACACTATAGGCAATGGTCAGCCAGAGTGGATCTGGTCAGCCCCACCGGCAGATTCCACCCGAAGGAGTGACCATGCACGATCTTGCCGCGGGAGTCGCGCGCTTCCAGCGCACCGTGTTTCCCGCCAAGACGCCGCTGTTCGCCGAACTGGCGACCACGCACCGCCCGACCGCCCTGTTCATCGGCTGCTCCGATGCGCGGGTGGTGCCGGAGCTGATCACCCAGAGCGAGCCCGGTGAGCTGTTCGTCATCCGCACCGCGGGCAATATCGTGCCCGCCTACTCCCCCGGCTCGGACGGCGTCGCGGCGAGCATCGAATACGCCGTCGCCATGCTGAAGGTCAGAGATATCGTCGTCTGCGGACATTCGGCCTGCGGTGCGATGACCGCGCTGGCCGAAGGCCACGATCTCACGGGCGCACCGGCGGTCGCGGGTTGGCTCCGGCACGCCGATGCCTCCCTGGCCCGGGCCTCCCGCACCGGCGAGTCGGTCGCAAATCTGGTGCGCGCGAATGTATCCGCGCAATTGGCGAACCTCGCGACACACCCCTCGGTGGCCGCGGCGCTCGCCGCGAAGACCCTCACCCTCCGTGGTTGGGTGTACGAAATCCCCACGGGCGCTGTCGAAGAACTCGACCTCGCCGGCCACCCGGCCTGATCTCACCCTTCGAAAGGAAATCCCCCATGGTGCACTCCCAGTTCGATCCCGCCGCCCGCCAGACGCTGGCCATCGTGGCCGTCGATGCCAAGATGCGAAAGGATCTGTCCTGGCAGCAGATTGCCGATGTCACCGGTCTGTCGGTGGCCTTCGTCACCGCCGCCGTTCTCGGTCAGCACCCGCTGCCCGAGGCCGCCGCGGTCGCGGTCGCCGAACTGCTGGGCCTCGACGACGATGCCGCGCTGCTGCTGCAGACCATCCCGACCCGCGGCTCGATTCCGAGCGGTATCCCCACCGATCCGACTATCTACCGCTTCTACGAAATGCTCCAGGTCTACGGGACCACGCTGAAAGCGCTTGTGCACGAACAGTTCGGCGACGGCATTATCAGCGCCATCAATTTCACGCTGGATGTGAAGAAGGTCGCCGACCCCGACGGCGGTGAGCGCGCCGTCATCACGCTGGACGGCAAATACCTGCCGACCAAGCCGTTCTGACCGGCGGCCCGGGTCAGGACGCGGTGGCCGAATCCAGATCCCGCACCAGCAGGGTCGCACCGGCCACCGCACCCGGCATGAGGAATACCGCCACCACGGGGATCAGGAACGCCATGGCCAGCGGTACGCCGAAGCCCCACACCAGCAGGCGCCGCGAGCGCATCAGCGCGAGCTGCTCACGAACCTGAACACCGCGGCGCTGCAGGGCCACCGACGTAAGTTCCTGGGCCAGAAAGAAACCCGTGACGCCGATGCCGATGACCGGGACCACGGTCTGCCCCAGCACCGGGATGAACCCGAGCGCGAACAGCAGCACGGCCCACACCAGCGCCCGCGCCAGCAGGCGAATACTGTCGCGCGTCGAGATCCACAGCTCACGCGCCATGGACATGCCGGACTCCGGCGCCTTCCCGTCCGGGGATGCGGATTTGTCGACCTGTTCGGAGAGCTTCTCGTAGAACGGCTGCCCGATGATCAGGGTGACCGCGGTGAAGGCGACGGCCGCGAGCAGCAACCCCAGCACGAAGACCCCGACCACCAGGAAACCGCGGAACAGGCCGAGCCAGGGCGCACTCCAGTGGTCCGCGAACGGGGTCGCCCAGGTGACGAAATCATCCGCCCCGAAAGCCAATCCGGTGAACGCGGCCACATACAGCACCAGCGTGATCAGCCCCGGCAGCAGTCCGAATCCGAACCACCGCCGATTCCGGCCGACCCACCGCTGCCCCGCCACCAGATAGCCGAACCCGTTCCCCAGATCACGCATGCGCACACCCTATCGGGGGACCGCACCCTCATATCAGTTGACGACGGCTCAACCTGTCCGCTGACGACCGCGCAACAGTGTCGCCGCCGAATCCGGCTTTCGTCTCCCGGCAGCATCTCCCGCGACAGCTGAGCGAGACGCCTCGCCGGCACGGAGACGGCCCGATGCCCGCAGCGGCAGCGCGACGAGCCGCTCTCGCTCGAACGGTTCGAGCGCAACCCCGGCCGCCCGATCGAATTCCGAGAGGACAGCGGCCATCTCGTATCGGGTCCTGCGGGAGCGCGGACCGGCAGTCGCCGTCGCATCTGTGTTTGCCCAGCTCAGTACCGGAAAAGCAGCCCCTCCAGTCGAAGCCGAGCGTTTTCTGTCACTCGATAGAAACCATCGGCAATCCAGAAGTTACCAGGCGCAGCACAAGCGATACGTGTGCGTCATCGAAAGACGCAGTGGCACCTAAAAACTATCGGTTGACAGGTTGATCGGTAGGAGCGTTCATGGGCACTGCATTGATGGACACGGCACTGAGCGATGTCGCCGCTGTCGAAGACCTGCGGGTGACGTTCCGGCGCAGCGGGCGCGACCTGCATGCGCTGCGCGGAGTGTCGCTGACGGTACGCCGCGGCGAGATCCTCGGACTCGTCGGCGAATCGGGTTCCGGGAAGAGCGTTCTCGGGTTCTCACTCTTGGGATTGCTGCCCGCGGGCGCCCGCACCGACGGCGCGGTGACCGTCGCGGGGACGGACATGATCGGCGGCAACGCCAAGACGCTGGCACGAGTGCGGCGGCTCGATCTGGGTGCGGTATTCCAGGATCCGATGACGTCGCTGAATCCGACCATGCGCATCGGAAAGCAGGTGATCGAGGCCGCCGGCACCGCCGAGGAGGCGCAGCGCCTGCTCGCGGCGGTGGGAATACCCGAGCCCGCGCGCCGCATGCGCAGCTATCCGCACGAGCTCTCCGGCGGGCTGCGCCAGCGCGTGATGATCGCCATGGCAATCGCGGGCAATCCCGAACTGATCATTGCGGACGAGCCCACCACCGCACTCGATGTGACGGTTCAGGCGCAGGTTCTCGCACTGCTCAAGACGATTCGCGACGAGCTCGGCTGCGGCATTCTGATGATCACCCACGATCTCGGGGTGGCGGCGCAGATCTCGGACCGGCTGGCGGTGCTGTACGCCGGGCGGATCGCCGAGATCGGACCGACCGCCGAGGTGCTCGCCACGCCCGCACATCCGTACACCCGCGGACTGCTGCGCTCGCGTTTGACGCTGCAGACTCGGCCGGATCAGCGATTGCCCTCACTTCCCGGCGAGGTGCCCAGTCCGGCAAATCCCCTCTCCGGCTGCGCTTTCGCCCCGCGCTGTGCGCATACGACACCGGATTGCGCGACCGCCCCACCCGACCCGGTGGCAATCGCCCCGGACCGGGTGTCCGCCTGCATCCTGCCGCCGATCAGTACCGCCGATCCCGTACCGGTGTCCGTGGATACGCAGGGCCCCAGCCTCATTCAGGAGGCGATCGACCGCGCGCCGGCTCAGAACCAGGACGCCGGTATGACAGGTCAGGCGAATGTCCTGCCCGGCAACGCCGGTGACACCGCGGAGACCCCGATTGGTACCGCCGCCGAGACCGACGCCGTCGTCACGCTGCGCGGTATCACCAAAACGTTTGCGGTCGGCGGTATTCGGCAGCGGGCGGTGCTGCACGCGCTTCGCCGGGTATCGCTGACGGTCGGGCGCGGCGAATCCGTAGCCCTGGTGGGCGAGAGCGGATGCGGCAAATCCACTCTGCTGCGCGTGATCGCGGGCCTCGAACAGCCGACCGCCGGCGCGCTCGCCCTCACCGGCGCACAGCGCCCGCAGATGGTGTTCCAGGATGCGGGCGCGTCATTGACACCATGGATGTCGGTGGGCGAGTTGATCTCCGAACGACTGTTGCGCTCGGGACTCTCGCGATCCGAACGTGCCGCCGAGGTCGAGGAGGCGCTGCGGCGGGTCGGGCTCATGCCCGAGATCGCCAAGGCGCGCGCCGGTCAGCTCTCGGGCGGTCAGCGCCAACGGGTTTCGCTGGCCCGCGCCACCGTGGTGCCGCCCTCGCTGCTGCTCTGCGATGAGCCCACCAGCGCGCTCGACGTCTCGCTGGCCGCGGCGGTGATCAACCTCATCGGCGATCTGCGCCGCAGCCTGAATATGTCGGTCGTCTTCGTCACGCACGATCTGGCGGTAGCCCGGGTGGTCGCCGACCGGATCGCGGTCATGTATCTCGGCCGCATTGTCGAAATCGGCACTGCCGAACAGGTTCTCGGCAATCCGGTGCATCCCTACACCCGCGCGCTGATCGCTTCCATCCCCGATCCGGCGCACGAGCCCGCCGCACCCGTGGGCGAGCCCGCCAGCCCGCTCGCACCGCCCTCCGGCTGCTCCTTCCACCCGCGCTGCCCGCTGGCCATCCCGGCCTGCGCCGACGAGGAGCTCGATGTCCGGCTCGAAGGCATTCCCGGCGGCACGCATCAGGTGGCGTGTATCGAACAGAAGGTGAGCTGAGATGACTGTCGCCCTGCCCGCGCTCACGCGATTGCGCGGCGCCCGAATCACGGTGGTGCCGCGCGCATTTCCCGGTGGCTGGAACTGGCTCGGGGTGTCACTGATCGGGGTGGTGACGCTGGTCGCCGTCGCGGTGCCGATCCTCGCGCCCTACGATCCGCTGCTGCCGGTCGGCATGCCGCTGAGTGCGCCCGGCCAGCACGGGTTCCTGCTCGGCACCGACAATATCGGCCGCGATCTGCTCAGCCGGGTGCTCTACGGCATGCGGGCGAGCTGGTTCGCCGCACTCGCCGTGGTGGCCAGCGGACTGCTGGTGGGCGGCCTGGTCGGACTGATCGCGGGCGCGGTCGGCGGCTGGGTCGACTCGCTGCTCATGCGCATCACCGATGCGTTCCTGGCACTGCCCGCACCGGTGCTCGCCATCGCGGTGGTCGCCGCCCTCGGCCCGGGCTTCACCCACACGCTGATCGCGGTGTCGATCGTCTGGTGGCCGTTCTACGCGCGGCTGGTCCGCGGCGATATCAGTGCGCTGGCCGCGCGCCCGCACGTCGAGGCGGCGAAACTCAGTGGGGTGGGGCCGATTCGGCTCGCCCTGCGGCATCTGCTGCCGGGCGCCGCGCCCGGTGCGCTGGTCGCCGCGAGCCTGGATCTGGGCACCCTCATCCTCACCCTGGCCTCGCTGTCGTTCCTGGGGCTCGGGCAGGCCGCGCCCGCACCGGAACTCGGTGCGGACGCCGCCCGCAATCTCAGCTACTTCCTGCAGCAGTGGTGGATTCCGGTCATGCC
Source organism: Nocardia sp. NBC_01327 (assembly GCF_035958815.1). Taxonomy (NCBI): domain Bacteria; kingdom Bacillati; phylum Actinomycetota; class Actinomycetes; order Mycobacteriales; family Nocardiaceae; genus Nocardia; species Nocardia sp. NBC_01327. The sequence goes on from NZ_CP108383.1 coordinate 6,613,957, forward strand.
CGGTCTGGGCGTCGCGGTGCTGGCCCTGATCGGCACCGTCGCGGGCGACTGCCTGCGCAACCTGATGAAGAAGGAGGGGTAGCGTGCGCACTTTCATTCTGTCCCGGATCGCCGCGATGGTGGCCATCCTCATCGCACTGACCGCCGTAATGTTTGTGCTGCAGCGCATTTCGCCGCTGGACCCGGTGCACGCCCAGCTGGGCGGCTCCGCGTCGCAGGGAGCCATCGCGGCGCGGCGGCACGAGCTCGGCCTGGATCGTCCGGTGCCCGTGCAGTTCTGGCACTATCTGACCTCGGCGGCACACGGCGATTTCGGCACCTCCTATCGCACCCGGCGCCCGGTCAGCACGGACCTGGTGAACTTCGTACCGGCGACGCTGGAGCTGGCGCTGTGCGCGCTGCTCATCGCGCTGGTGCTGGCGGTCCTGCTGGCATTCGCCACCACATTGAACTGGCCCGGCTCGGGCCTGTTCCGCGCGGTGCTGTTCGTCGGCGCCTCGACACCGATGTTCCTGCTGGGCATTCTCGGCCTGATCGTCTTCTACCAGCAGCTGGGCTGGGTGCCCGCGAACGGCCGGTCCTCGATCTCGGGCGCACCGACCGGCCCGACCGGACTGCTCACCGTCGACGGCCTGCTGGCCGGGCGCTTCGATGTGGTGGGTGATGCGATAAGCCATCTCATCCTGCCCGCCACCGTGATCGCCCTCGGCCCCGCGGTCGCGATCGGCCGGGTACTGCGATCCAGCCTGATCACCGATGTGGACAGCGATTACGCCCGCACCGCCAAGGCGAAGGGCCTCGGCCCCGCGCGCATCCTGCTCCGGCACGTACTGCGCAATTGTGTCGGCGCGGCGCTGTCCATGACGGGATTGCAAGTGGGACTGATGTTCTCGGGCGTTCTGGTGGTCGAGCAGGTCTTCGGCTGGCCCGGCATCGGGCAGTACATCGCCCAGAGCATTCCGGTCGCCGACTTCCCGGCCATCGCGGGTGTGACCCTGCTGCTCGGCGCCGTCTACGTCGTCATCAACACCATTGTCGACCTCCTGCAAGCCGCCGCCGATCCGCGCATCGTCGCCGTATGACACCGATCCCGGCTTCCCCTTCCCCAGCCCCTTCCTCAGTACCGTCTTCTCGAAGGAACCGCCCGATGATCCATTCCGCCCGAAGGCTTTTCGCCGCCACCGCCGTCGCCTCCGCGGCACTGCTCGCCGTCACCGCGTGCGGGTCCGGTAATCAGACGCCCAATTCCGCCCCCACCGACAAGGTGCTGCACCTGTCATTCCTGCAGGATCCGGGTCAGCCGCCGGACCCGGACGTGTACTACGCGGGGCAGGGCCTGCTGCTGACCACCAACCTGTACGAGGGCCTGCTGCAATACGCGCCGGGCACCGACAAGGCGCAGCTGCAACCGCTGCTGGCCACCGCGTGGACCGCCTCGCCGGATAACAAGGTCTTCACCTTCACGCTGCGGCAGGGTGTGAAATTCCATGACGGCACCCCGTTCACCTCGGCGGCGATCAAGACGTCGTTCGATCGCCGGCTCGCGGTGAATCAGGGCCCGGCCTACATGGTGTCGGATATCGATTCGGTGACTACGCAGGGTGATTACGCCGCCACGATCACGCTCAAGGCCCCCAACGCGGTCTTCCTGGACTACCTCGCCTCGCCCTACGGGCCGCGCATGCTCAGCCCGACGGGTCTGGCCGCGAATGCCGGGAAGGACAATGATCAGGCGTATCTCACCACGCACGATCTGGGCACCGGACCGTACACGCTGACCGACGCGCAGGTCGGATCCCATTACGGCCTGGCCTCTTTCGGCGACTACTGGGGCCCCAAGCCGTACTTCACCACCGTGGATCTGCCGGTGATCACTGACACTTCGGCTCAGCAGCTGCAATTCAACAATGGTCAGCTGGCCGCGGTACTGCACGATTTGCCGTCGTCCGCGGTGTCGTCGTACATCGGCAATTCCAAGTTCGCGAATTACTCACTGCCCACGATGATGTCGAACTACTTCTACGTGAATCCGCACAAGGGGATGTTCACCAACCAGGCCGCACGCGTCGCGCTGACCCAGGCGATCGATGTCCAGCAGATCGTGCAGCAGACCTATTTCGGTCGCGGCAAGGCCGCCGATCAGGTCTTCCCGCCGAATATGATGGCCGCTGATTTCGCGAAACAGACTATCCCGCACGATACTTCGGCCCTGAAGAAGATCGTCGACGGCCTGCCCGCCGATCAGAAGACGGTCACCGTCGGATACGACTCCAGCAACCCCGACAACCAGCTCGTCGGCAATCTGATTCAGACCCAGCTGGCGACGGTCGGCATTACCGCGAAGGTGCAGGGCTACCCCACTTCTCAGATCTACGGCTGGCCCGGAACCGCCGCGGCCGACGCGCCCGAGATGCTGCTGCTGGCGGGCTGGCCGGATGCGCCCTCCCCGTACACCTGGGGCCACATCAACTTCGACCCCGACGGCGGCCTGAACTACCTCAACTGCTCCTCGCCCGATGTCACGTCCTCGCTGGCGAAGGGCCGGGAATCCGGTGCGTCGGATGTCTTCTCGACTGCGGCCGCCCAGGCCTCGGCGACCGGCTGCTGGCTCAATATCGCCGATGTGAACGACTTCATGGTCGCGCAGCCGTGGCTCAAGGGAGTCGCCGAGTCGCATGTCGTCTCCGAGCCGAACTCGCTGCGGATCGCCGGATTGTCGGTGGGCTGAACCATGACCGGATTGGTACGCCGCATCGTCCTGCTGACCCTCGGATGGGAGGACCTCCCCAAATCCATTTCGGTGCACGGCGCTCCGGCCCACGAGCGCCTGCGTGAACCCACACCGGGCGTGCTGCTGCAGACCGACGGCGGCTGGGTGCTGCTCGACACCGGATTCAATACGGCCCTGATCCGCGATCCGGCGCTGTACCGCCGGTTCTACCCGAGCGTGGAATACATTCCGGTGCTGCCCGGCCCGGGTGAGCCGATCGAGGAATCGCTGCACGACATAGGAATCGACATCGACGACATTCACGCCGTCGCCGTCAGCCATCTGCACCACGACCATGCCGGCGGCCTGAAGCTGTTCGCGGGCAAGGTGCCGGTGCACGCGCAGCGCATCGAGCTGGAGTACGGGCTGTCGAATCATCCTGAGCCGGAACATCATGCGATGGCACGGGTGGACTTCGACGATCCGCGCATCGAATGGCAGCTCGCCGACGGTGAGGCCGAGATCGCGCCGGGCATCACGGCGGTCCCGACCTACGGCCATACGCCCGGGCACCAGAGTTTTGTGGTGGAGCTCGATCCCTCGGTGGGTGGCGGTGGCTTCGTATTCGCGTTCGACGCAGCCGATCTCACCGAGAATATCGAGCACGAGCTGGCCATCGGCGGTTATGTCGGGGTCAGCCACGAGGACACCATCGAGCCGATCCGCCGGCTCAAGAAGCTGGCCGCCGACAAGGGCTATCCGCTCATTCCCGGTCACGATCCGCACGCCTGGCCGGAGTGGACGCATCACTTCCACGAGCGGTTCCCCGGATGACGGCGCAGGAGGCGGGCACGCCGGTGCGCATGGCGGAGTGCGCGGGACTGTGGCAGCGCACCCTGCTGGTCGACACCGACGGTTCGCAGGACCTGACCACGGATGTGCGCTGGCTGCAGGGCCTGACCCGCTTCGTCGACTTACGCAGGCCGACACCGAGACCGGATTTCAGCGGGGTGCGCTGCGCTTCGGAACTGACCGATCAGCAGCGCGGCTGGCTGCGTATGCAGGACGGCTTCGCCGGTGAGCTCACGCAGTACGACGACGTCTTCCATTGGCAGCGGCACATCGAACTCCAGCCGCCCGGACCGCATCCCGACGAAGGGCGGATGAGTTACGCCGCCGGGATCCTGGTCGAAATCGGTGTGCACGCCGACTATTTCGAGCACTGGACCCGCGATGCACCGGCCCGGGACTGCTGGGCCATGGATCTGGAATCACCCGCCGGAGATCGTGCGCTGCTGCTGCGGGTCGATGACCACTTCGGCTGGGCCCGGCGTGATTCCGCAGGCGCCGTGGAACTTTCACTCGGCTCGGTATCCGCCGGCTGGATCATCGGCGATTCCGCGCTGCCGTACCGGGAGCAGCAGGCACTCGCGCCGCGTTGGGCCGACGGTGATCGAAACACTCTGCACACCACTGATATCGACGCATACGGCGCTCCACTGACGTGGGAGTGGCTGGTTCGCTATACGGAAGGAAGCGTGACGCTATGAATAAGGCCACCTCGTTCACTTCGGTCCCGGTGATCGACGTCAGCGGGCTGCGATCCGACCATGCGGCGGACCGGTTGGCGGTCGCCAATGACATCGGCAAGGCCGCACGCGAAGTCGGGTTCTTCTACATCAGCGGGACCGGGGTCGATCCCGCACTCTTCGACGGACTGCTGGACGCCACCGAATCCTTCTTCGCCCTGCCGCTGCAGGAGAAGATGCGCTCGTATATCGGGCTGTCCCAATGCCATCGCGGCTATGTGCCCACCGGCGAAGAGGGGTCCGACGAAGGCGTCCCGGACCTGAAGGAGGCCTTCGACACCGCACTCGATCTGCCCGCCGACGATCCCGATCACCTCGCCGGCAATCCCATGCTCGGCCCCAATGTCTGGCCTGCGCTCCCGGGTTTCGCCGAGACCGTCACCGCCTACTACCAGGCCGTACTGAATATCGGCAGGCAGCTGCTGTGGGCCTTCGCCGTCACGCTCGGGGAAGACCCGGACACCTTCCTGCGCTACGCCACCAAGACCCCGAGCCAGCTCCGGCTCATCCACTACCCCTACAACCCCGCCAATGAAGACGCCATCGGCATCGGCGCGCACAGCGATTTCGAATGCTTCACCCTGCTCAAGCCGACCGCCCCGGGCCTGGAGGTCCTCAATGGCGCGGGCGATTGGATCGATGTGCCGCCGATTCCGGACACCTTCGTCATCAATATCGGCGACATGCTCGAGCTGTGGACCAATGGCGAATTCGTCGCCACCACCCACCGCGTCCGCAAGGTGAAGGAGGAGCGCTACTCCTTCCCCCTGTTCTTCAATGTCGACTACGACACCGTCGTGCAGCCCCTCCCGCAATTCACCTCCCCCGACCGCCCGCAACGCGAGCCCCTCCGCGCCGGCGAGCACCTCTTCGCCCAAACCGCCCAGATCTTCCGCTACCTCAGAACCCGCCTGGAAAGCGGCGACCTCGCACTACCCGACGGTTCCCTCCCGGTCGGCTCCTTCGGCCAGGAGGCCCGCCAACGCGCCTGACCGCGAGCCGAATCGACCGTTCACCGACCAGGTCGGCGGATAGTGAGCTAGCTTAAGTACGGAATCGTAGTTACGGTTCCGTACTTAAGTGCGTCAGTAGCTCGACATGGAGGTCGCCAATGTCTGATGGAATCGTGGACGCCGAGCCGTGCGTAGTCGTCGGAGCGGGGCCGGTGGGTCTGGTGGCCGCGCTGGCACTGGCCCGCAAGGGAATTCGGGTTCTGGTCCTCGAAGCCGAACCGGAGGACCGGATCCGGCCCGGCAGCCGGGCGATCGCGCTGATGTTCCCGACACTGCGGCGACTCGACCAGGTGCTGCCGGGGCTCGGCCGGCAGATTTCCGCCGCCGGGGTCGCGCCGACCGGTTACGACGCGTTCTACGGCGGCCGCCGAATCTTCAGCCAGCACAACAAGAATCTGACCCGGCTCGCCGCCAGCCTGCCGCAGCGCACCACCGAGCGGCTCATCTTCGCCGAATGTGTCTCGCACGGAGTCGAATTCCGCTGGGATGCGGCGGTCGCGGGCGTCGACAGCGACCCGGACGGCGTCACGCTCACGCTGGCCTCGGGCGATCGGATCCATGCGCCCTATGTGATCGGCGCGGACGGCGCACGATCGGTGGTACGCAAGGCAATCGGGGTGCGGATGGACGGGGTCACCGACGAGACGCCATTCATCATTGTCGATGTGGACGAGCATCCGGACGGCTCGACACCGATGGCCGGTTACTTCCATTACGAGAGCCCCGAGTTGGGCGGCCGCAATGTCATGCATATGCCGTTCGCGACCGGAATGCGGATCGATCTGCAGTGCCTGCCCACCGACGACGTGGAGTACCTCGCCAGCCCCGATGGTGTGCGCGAATGGGTTTCGAAGGTGGTGGACCCCTGGTACGGGCAGCACGTGCAGTGGATTTCCACCTACCGCTTCCATCAGGTCGTCGCCGATTCGTACACCGACGCGCACCGCAGGGTCCTGCTGGTCGGTGAGGCCGCGCACTTGTTCGCGCCGTGGGGTGGGCGCGGCCTCAACTCCGGTGTGTTCGATGCCGCCGACGCCGCCGACGCCATCGCGACGGCCATGTCCACCGGCGATCCTGCGCGCCGCCGCGAATTGATCGACCGTTGCGCCGAAGACGGGCGGAACTGGGGTCTGCACAATCGGGACATCTCCTCGAAGGCGCTGCGGGTCATGCGCGGCACGGACCTGGTGACCAAGGTGAAGCGAGAAGTGGCATCTCGGCTCGCGCCGAGGGTCTGGCCCGCCGGCGCCTGGCTCGCCAATGGCCCCCTCCAGATCCCGGTGCCGCGCCCGGGTGCTCGGGCCTACTACTGACCATGACTACCGTGGGTGCGGTGAGCTCACCTGCCAAGCGCCCCCGCCAGCCGCGGATGCTGCTCGAAGTGCGCCGCGAGCAAGTCTTGGATGCGGCGCTCCGACTGCTCAACCGGAACGGGTACGGCGCACTCACCATGGAGGCCGTCGCCAAAGAGGTCGATCTCGCCAAACCCCGTGTCTACGCGGCATATCCGGGTCTGGAGCCGATGCTCGTCGCGCTGCTCGAACGTGAGGAGCAGCGCGCACTGATGACGCTCGCCGACGCCATGCCGGTGTTCGAGGACACCGGCAACTTCGACGACATCCTGCTGGATGCGATGACCAACCTGCTGCGGGCCGTCGCCGCGAATCCCGAATCGTGGCGCCTGCTCTTCCTGCCCGCCGATGACGCCCCCGCCCCGGTCCGCACCCGCTTCGACACCGGACGGCGGTTCGCCCTCGAACAGCTCACCGCGCTCCTGGAGTGGGGCCGCGATCGCCGCCCGGGTCTCGCCGAACTGGACCTCGAACTGACCGCGATCTCACTGCTGGCCATCGGCGAGCAGGCCGGGCGCCTGGTGCTCTCGCAGCCGGATCGATTCACCCCGGAACGCTATCGGGCCTTCGCCCGCGGCCTGCTCGGTACGATGTCGGCGCCTTCCGGCTCCTGAGCGGACGGCCGTTGTAAGCGGATTGGAATGGCGGACTGCGATGATATGGGTCTTGTTGCCGAGCAAGGAATATGCCGATGACGAATACCCGTACCACCGCCGAGCAGATCGCGATTCGCTGCGTGCGGATGATGGGCGACGGCGCTCGCGAGGAATTCGAAGCCCTGGTGCACCCCGAGGGGTTCAATCGCGAGTCCGCCGCCGAACCGCCGCCCGCTCGCGGCGCCGGGCCGGAGGCGTTCTTCGCCAGCGCACAGTGGCTGCGCGCCGCGTATACCGACATGAGCTGGGAGATCCATGAGGTGGTCTCCGACGGCGATCTCGTTGTCCTGCACACCACGATGCACGGCAAACACGTCGGCACCTTCGTGATCTACGATGCGGACGGCCGGCCCGCACAGGCATTCCCGTCGACCGGAAAATCCTTCGCCGCCACCCAGACCCACTGGTGCCGGATCAGCGACGGCCGGTTGATCGAACACTGGGCGAACCGCGACGATCTCGGTCAGGCCACCCAGCTCGGCTGGGCCCCACCCTCTCCGGCCTACCTGCTGCGCATGCAGGTCGCCACCCGCCGCGCACGCCGCGAGAGCTGACCATCCGCGACCGCGACCGGGTCGCCTGCCCAGGGAGCGACCGAGCCCCGACAACTCGGACGAATCGACGAGTCACAATCCCCGTCGACTATCGTGACCTGCGTGCTTACCTGCCGGGTGCTCGGACCGATCGAAGTCGAGGTCGGTGGAATCAGGGCCGATCTCGGCGGACCTGTGCCGCGGCGGCTGCTGGCCGCACTGTCCGCCGCGGAACCGCGCTCGGGCTGCTCGACGACCACGATGCCGACCATGATCTGCTGATCTTGGAGGCGCATCTGCGCCGCTGTAATGCACTGGCGGACTTGCACTTACCGGAGCGCTTGCGCCGGGCGCCCGATAGCCGGGTCAGCGCGCTGCTTCGTAGGTGCTCTTCGGTGTCGGAATCAGTTGGTAGTCGGTGACGTCGAAGGTGGGGGTGAGTTCCGGGTCGTGCCGGGCGCTGTCGGTGCGCACGATGCCGCGCAGTTGCAGCCACTGGTCGTCCGGAATCACCTCCGGCAGTCCGGCCAGGTGCACCAGCGCGTATTGGGCGTCGGCGACACAGCAGGTGATGACGACCTTGGCGAGATCGGCATCCGCGGCGCCCGGGTGATCGCGTTCGAGATCCTTGGGCCGGACGATGAATCCGCTGATGGTCACCTCCCTGCCGTCCAGCGAATGCGTGGAGTCCTGTAGCGCCCGCTGGACGAGTTCGACCACCGGCACGGCCGGCGCATCGCCGGCAGGCAGTGGCGGGAACGCGCGCTGTCCGGGCAGTGCCGAGGCCGCATCGCCGGTGATGGCCTGGACCGGTGAGCTGCTCTGTACTCCGTTCGCGCCCAGTGCGGGCGGGGCGATGAACAGCAGGGCCGCGATCGGCAGGAGCAGCAGCCACTGCGCTCGGCCGGTGCCGTGCTCGTGCTCGTCATGCTCATCGGGTGCGGCGCCGCGGCGGATATCGCGAACAATGGCCACCAGTGCCAGCACAATGAATCCGGCCGCGCTCACCAGCAGATACGGATGCAGGCTCGGTTTCACATAGCGGGCGTAGCTGCCGTCGAGCGTGATCCACAGGACCGCGCCGCCGATGAGCAGCAGCACCAGATTCTGCGCTTCCCGTTTCATCGCGCGCCTCCGAGGAATACGTAGCCGGCAATGCTGCCGCAGACAATGGCCACCCCGAAGGTCAAGGGCGCGAATCGGAGTGCGAACCTGCGGCCGAAACTGCCCGCCTGCATGGCGAAGAGCTTCACATCCACCGCCGGGCCCACCACCAGGAACACCAGCCGTGGGAGCAGCGGCAGGGTGGACATGCTCGAGGCGACGAAGGCGTCCGCCTCCGAACACAGCGCGAGCACGATCGCCAGTACCGCCATGACCAGGACCGCGATCACCATCTGCCCCGCCAATTGCTGATACCAGGCGGGCGGGACCAGCACATGCAGTGCGGCCGCGGCTGCCGCGCCCAGCACCAGAAAAGCACCGGCCTGCAGCAGATCGTGCCGGGCGGCCTCGGTGAAGACCTCCCACCGGGTGCGCCCCGCCGCGCAGTGGTCGTGCCCGCGCTCGCGCGGCCGCATCCACTCCGGGCGGCCGATGCGCGACCACACCAGACCCATCACAATCGCCGTGGCGAGGGAGCCGGTGAACCGCGCGGCCACCATGCCCGGTTCGCCCGGAAATGCCACCGCCGTCGCGATCAGCACCACCGGATTGGTCGCGGGCGCCGACAGCATGAACGCCAGCGCCACCGACCCCGGTGCACCCTGATCTGTCAGCCGCCGGGCCACCGGCACCACGCCGCACTCACATCCCGGCAATGCCATCCCCGCCAGCCCCGCCACCCCGATCGCCGCGGATTCATTGCGCGGCAAAATCTTTCGCAGCAGCGCCGGAGAAACGAAAGCCGCGATGGCCCCACTGACCACCACCCCGAGCGCCAGGAACGGCACCGCCTGGATGAACATCCCCGCGAAGATCGTGACCGCCGTCTGCAGCCGCGCCGATGTACCCACCGCATGCGCCAGCGGCACCTGCAGCACCAGCCCGACAACAAGCAGCACCACCAGCGCATAGGTCGAAGAAACCTTCGTCCGCACAATATTCAGACCATTCGGCGCGACCACCCGCCCATCCTGTCAGCCGCTCCCCCGAACCGCCCCGCGACGGACCGGCCATATAGTGCCAGTCGTCGAAATCGCTTGATCCAGTCGAGCGCCGGAGAGCAGCGGGAGCTGCGTTCCCCGGCGCCCGAAGTCCGCACTGCGGGCTGCTACGCCACGGTCCACTGGCCGGTGCGGTCGGACATGCCGCTGTCCATTCCGAACTGGACCTTGGCGATCGTGGCGTCCGCCGGAACCTGGAAGACCAGGAAGCCGAGGGCGTTGTCACCCGGAGCGATGGTCAAGGTGGTGCCGAAATTCGGGCCCGCCGAGGTGTCGGCGTAGGTGAGGGAGGCGGGGAAGGTCTGGCCTTGACTGTCCACCACCTTGGCGCCGTTGGAGGGCGCATCGTCGTATGCGGCGGTGCCGGTGTTCACGATCCGGAATTGCACTGCGTAGTAACGCTTCCCGGGCGGCAGAGCGTCCACGTCGTCACCACTCGTCGGTGCGTCGATCACCTGCACCACCGTCACATCGGCCTTGGTGCCGCTCGCTATGCCCTTCAGGCCGATGGTGTCTCCGACCTTCGCGGGCGCGGCCTGCGCGGCGGCCGGTCCACCCGAATTGGCCTTGGTGACAACGGCATCCCCGGTCGACGGACCGCAACCGGTCAGAGCGACTGACACCGCGAGCGCCCCCAGCAGAGCAGTGGAGCAACGGCGCACATACTTCATTCTGAATTTCTCCCCTTCAATGTGCCAGTGTGGCAACGCATATTGATCGCGGAGAAAGATCATCGTGTTAATCGCCGGTGCTCGAGGCCCGATCTCACTGCGGATCAGCCTGTGTCACACCGGGTTTACCGATACGAATTCGTAGGCATGAGACACCAGGCCGTCACCGACCCTCCGCGTGTCGACCAGGCGCAGCGGCTTTCTCCGACAAGTCTCGCCGAAGAGGCGCAGGCCGGTCCCCAGTACAACCGGGAAAACGACCAGGCGCAGTTCATCGGCGAGGTTGTGGTCGATCAGGGTGCGCACGAGCTGATAGCTGCCGTAGACCAGGATTTGCCCGTCCACCTTTCGCTTCAGCTCCGAAATCTCCTTTGCCGCATCACCATTGAGGACGGTGGTGTTGCGCCACCGCGGATGGTCGAGAGTCGACGAGACGACGTATTTGGGGAGGCTGTTCATGCTGTCCGCCCATGTGCTGCTCACTCGATCGGCCATCGACGGCGTGCGGGACGCGAACCACTCGTAGCTCCGCCTGCCCAGCAGCAGCGCCTCGGCGCCCTGCGCTTCCTCGGTCTCGGCGGCGGTCCAGGCTTCGAGGTCGCCACTGCCCACGAACTGGTGGAACCAGCCGCCCAGCTCGAAGCCCTCCTGGCCGTCCGGGTCCTGGACCACTCCGTCGAGGGTGACATTGGTGCTGAGGACGATCTTTCCCATTTCCGTACTCCTTTGACAATGCTGTCGGCTATCACTGGTATCGACGCCGGGGCATCGGAAAAGGAGGCGCTGCGCGACCGCCCCCTTCGCGCCTCCGCCGGCGTCCATACGGCATGGAACTGCACACAGGGAATGAGGTGGCGGGAGTGGAATCGGCGCGAACGGACCTGATGTCGAGGGCGCGGTCCGGTGACGGCGAGGCCTTCCGGGCGCTGACCGAGCCACACCGCCGCGAGCTACAGGTGCACTGCTATCGGATGCTCGGATCGTTCCAGGATGCCGAGGACGCTCTGCAGGACACGATGCTCGCCGCATGGCGAGGCCTCGACCGGTTCGACGGGCGCGCCGCACTGCGCACCTGGCTCTACCGCATCGCCACCAACCGGTGCCTCGACACGCTGCGCTCCGCGCGCCGCCGTCCCGCACAGCAGTGGGATATCCCGGGCATCGAACCGCCGGAACCCACCGGATTCGGCGAAACCCCTTGGCTCCAGCCCTATCCCGATGCCCTGCTGGCCGGTGCGATCAGTGTGCCGCTCGGTCCGGAGGCGCGCTACGAGCAAACCGAATCCATCTCCCTGGCCTTTGTGACCGCGTTGCAGATCCTGCCGCCGCGCCAGCTCGCCGTCCTCATCCTGCGCGACGTCCTCGGATTCCACGCGAGCGAAGTAGCCGACATGCTGGACACGACAGTCGAATCGGTGAAAAGCGCTCTCAAACGCGCCCGTGCGGGACTGGATCGCCGACTGCCGATGACCACCGATCGAGAGCAACCGCCCGCAAGCGACTCCCCCGCCGAGGGCGCGATCGTGGCGAAGTTCGTCAGCGCCTACGAAGCTGCCGATATCGGCGCACTGGTGGCCCTGCTGACCGACGACGTCTTCATGTCCATGCCGCCGATCCCACTGGAATACCGGGGCCGAGACAGCGTGGCCCGCTTCTGCGCCTTCATCTTCGGCGCGGTGCAGCGATTCGAACTGGTGCCGACACGAGCCAACGGTCAACCGGCCTTCGGGGTCTACCGCCACACCCCGGCCGGCATCCACGGGGCAGGCCTCGTCGTCCTCGCTCTCGCGGGCGACCGAATCGGCGCGATGACCGTTTTCGAAAACGCGGTCCTGCCCGTCTTCGGCCTTCCGGCAGATCTTACTTGAGCGGACTATCGTCAGCGATGAGTTTCGAACGCCCGCCCCGTCGGTACAGACGAGGGCATACGCACCTCGAATCACCTCGATTGCGAAGAAGGACAGAATGAAACTCGACGACACCGCACGCCAACTCATCGCTTCCGAGCCCGCGACGCTGGTCACGGTCAATCGCGACGGCAGCCCGCAGATAAGCCTGGTCTGGATGGCGGTGCAGCGCACGGCCGACGGCGACGACGAGCTGGTCACCGCGCATCTGGCGGAACATCAGAAGGTTCGCAATATCCGGCGGGACAGCCGGGTTGCCGTCACCTTCGTCTCGACCGACCGCAATACGCTGCAGCCCTGGTATCTGTCGATCAAGGGCACCGCGCACATCGAGGAGGGCGGCGCACCCGAACTGCTGGACGAGATCGCCACCTCACTGCTCGGGCCCGGCACCGGTTTCCCGCCGCCCGGTTCACCGGCGGGATACCTGACCCATATCGCCATCGAGCACATCGGTGGTGTCGGGCCCTGGGCGACCTAGGGACACTACCGGCCGTGCGGCCCTTCGGCGTATATCGCTTGCGATGAGAGCCGAAGGTGCCGCACAATGGCCGCCGATGCCAGGACCTGCGGAAATCCGGAATCAGCGAGCCGTCCACACGCGGCTTCGCACGAGGACGGGATGTGCGGTGACTGGGTGGAGCGAATTTCACGAACGGGTGGTTCATGTTCGATGTGATCATTGCCGGGTGCGGGCCGACCGGTGCGATGCTGGCCGCCGAACTGCGCCTGCATGATGTACGGGTACTGGTGCTGGAGAAGGAAACCGGGCCCGCGTCGTCGTTCGTCCGCATAGTCAGTCTGCACATTCGCAGTCTCGAGCTGATGGCCATGCGCGGACTGCTCGATCGCCTGCTCGAACGCGGCAGACAGCGTCCGGTCGGCGGCATCTTCGCCGCCATCCCCACACCCGCGCCCACGGGCCTGGATTCCGCGTACGCCTATCTGCTGGGCATCCCGCAGCCGATCGTGAATCGGATACTCGAAGACCATGCGACCGAACTGGGCGCCCAGGTCCGGCACGGTTGTGCGGTAACAGGTTTCGAGCAGGACGACGAGGGTGTGACCGTCGAACTGGCCGACGGAGAGCGGCTGCGCTCGCGCTACCTCGTCGGTTGCGACGGCGCGCGCAGTACGGTGCGCAAACTGCTCGGCGTCGGCTTCCCCGGCGAGCCCTCGCGCAACGACACGCTGATGGGCGAGATGGAACTGGGTGCGCCGCCGGAGGAGATCGCCGCCCAAGTGGCCGAAATCAGCGCCGCCGACAGGCGATTCAACGTCAGGCCCTTCGGCGACGGGGTCTACAGCGTTGCCCTCCCCGCCGCGGGAGTCAGCGAGGATCGCACGGAGCCGCCCACCCTGGAGGATTTCACCGAGCAGTTGCGCGCCCTCGCCGGAACCGATTTCGGCGCGCACTCCCCCCGCTGGTTGACCCGCTTCGGCGATGCCACCCGGCTGGTCGAAAACTATCGGGTCGGACGGGTGCTGCTGGCCGGCGATGCGGCGCATATCCACCCGCCCGCCGGCGGTCAGGGCCTCAATCTGGGCGTTCAGGACGCGGTCAACCTCGGCTGGAAACTGGCCGGACAGCTGCGCGGCTGGGCGCCGGAAACCTTGCTGGACACCTACCAGGGCGAACGTCATCCGGTCGCCGCGGACGTGCTGGAGAACACCCGCGCCCAGGTGCAGCTCGCATCCACCGACCCGGGCCCGCAGGCCGTGCGCAGGCTGCTCGCCGAATTGATGAACTTCGACGAGGTGAACCGCTCTCTGATCGAGAAGATCACCGCGACCGGCATCCGCTACGACTTCGGCGAGGGCCCCGACCTGCTCGGCCGCCGGCTGCGCGATATCGACCTGAAACAGGGCCGCCTCTACGACCGGCTGCGCCTGGGCCGCGGCCTGATCATCGACCGGACCGAACGCCTGACCGCCGACGGCTGGTCGGACCGAGTCGACCTCATCGCCGATCCCACTGCGGCACTCGATATTCCGGCCCTCCTGCTCCGTCCCGACGGCTACATCGCCTGGATCGGCGAGGACCAGCAGGATCTGAACAACCACCTCGCCCGCTGGTTCGGCAAGCCCGCCAACTGATTTCGAGCACGCGCGTTCAGTGATGTTCGACGAAGTCGTGGATGAGTGCGCCGGTCGCGCCGGGCTCCTCGATCATGGGAGTGTGACCGCAGTCGAGGGTTTCGATCCGGACGTGCGGGACGCTGCGGTAGTCCTGGAAGGACGCGGCTTGCCAGCGCCGGTCCTGGGAGCCGAAGAGCACCATGGTCGGCAGGGCCAGATCGGTCAGACGGTCCGGTTCGCGACGGTCCCGCAGATAGACATCCGATGCGTCGGAGGTCGCGGTGAGGCTGCGGTAGGTCATCCCCCGGACGTCGGCGACGATCTCGTCGGGAATCCGCACATCGCGAGTGAATGCGCTGCTGAGCGACAATCGGATGGCGGCGTCCGGGAGCAACGGCCACAACGATTGCCCGAGTGCCGGAATAGACAGCAGGACACCGGCCGGGCCGTTATCGGTGAAGGCATCCAGCCGCGGGCCGGTATCGATCAATGCGAGTGCCGTCACCAGATCGTGGCGTTGTTCGGCCAGCGAGGTGGCCACGTAGCCGCCAGTGGAGTGCCCGATTACAACCGCCTCGCGCACGCCGAGTCGGTCGAGCACGGCTCCGACCCGGCGGGCTTGTTCGGCCATGCTGTAGCCGCTGTCCGGCTTAGCCGATTTGCCATGTCCGAGTAGGTCGATCCGCACTACGTACTGATCATGCAATTCGGGCATCACCTGGTCCCACCAGGCGGTCGATCCGGCCAGCCCGTGCAGCAGCACCACCGCGCGGGCGCTGGGCGCTCCGCCGGCCACGACGTGGATATCTCCGTCCGGCAGGTGCACCATCTGTTCCTGGGAATCATCCGCCGAGGCGGTCGTGGCATTCGCCGTACTGCCGGTGAGCAGTGCGGCCCACATCGCGACGATCAACAGCCCGGCACGGCGGCGCCGACTCGATGATGTTGCGGCGGTGCTGGTCTCATCCATGGGTTTCCTTCGATCGATCGGTGATGCCACCACACTCCCGGACGACCGCAGGTGCTGTATTGAAGAAATGTCAGCCTCCCCCGAAGGGATGAACCACTCCTACACTCGGTGAGTGGCCTGGGAAATTGCACGACCGTTGCGCGCATCCGCACTGCACGGCGTCGATATGGCGGGATTCCGTATTCACGATGACGGCCCGTCGCAACTGCGCGCCATTCCCCATCCGGCCGTCACCGTGGTCGTCGAATTCGGCGACCGCTGCTTCGACGTCCGCGATTCGGCCGGCCGAAGTCATTCGGGCAGTTTGGCTCTCGGCCTCGGCGGTAGTCCGGCCCCGGTGCGCGTCGAGGCCATCGAGTGTGTGCAGGTACGCCTGTCACCGGTGGCCGCATCCGCAATCCTCGGTTTCCCACTCGCCGAACTGAGCCGGAAAATCGTGGGACTCGAGGATATTTGGGGTCGCGATGCCATGCGCCTGCGTGAGCGCCTGCACGAAAGCCACAGCTGGCCGGAACGATTCGCACTGGTGGATATGACGCTGTCGGCGCGCTTGCGAGAGGACCGCCGGGTCGATCCCGAGATCGCCTGGGCGTGGCGCCAAATCACCCGCAGCCGGGGCCGATTCCGCGTCGAACATCTTGCCACTCGAGTCGGGTGGAGTCGCCAGCGACTGTGGTCCCGCTTCGGCACGCAGATCGGACTGACACCCAAACGCGCCGCCATGCTGGTTCGTTTCGACCACGCCGTGCACCGGCTGGTGCTGGGCCATCCGCCCGCACAGGTCGCCGCCGACGGCGGTTATGCCGACCAATCCCATCTCTATCGCGACGTCCGCGATTTCACCGGCGCTCCCCTCACGTCCGCGACAGGTGAACCTTGGCTCGCGGTGGACGACCGAGCCTGGCCGTCGAGCGCCGCGTCGGCCTAGCGGCGGTGCAGGGTGACGGGCAGGGCCGAGGGTGAGAGGACGAAGTCCCGATTCGATGCTCGGACTGTGTATTCGGCGACGGGGGTGGGGCGCCAGCGGGTGAAGAGGGCGGCGGAGGCCAGGGCTATTTCGAGCATGGCGAAGTGGTCACCGAGGCAGCGGCGGCGGCCCACGCCGAAGGAGAGGCTGGCTTTCTTCGCGGCATCGTCGGATCGGCCCGGGGCCCAGCGGGCGGGGTCGAAGGCTTCCGGATTGGGGAAGTAGCGGGGGTCGTGCTGAACCATGTAGGGGCTGAACATGATCGCGTCACCGGCGGGGATGGTGAGGGTGCCGAGGACGAGGTCCCGGGTGGCGTTGGCGGCGCTGATCCAGGGGCCCCAGAAGCGAATGGTCTCCGCCACCACCTGTTTCAGGTAGGGCAGCGAGTCGAGGTGGCCGGGCCGGACCGGTTCGGATCCGATGACGGCGTCGAGTTCCGCGTAGAGCCGCTCGGCGACCTCCGGATGCCGCATGACCTCGTGCCAGAGCCAGCCCGCCAACGATGCCATCGATCCGACGCCACCGGCGAGCATCAGAATCGCCTCGTCGATAATGTGCTCATCGGAGAGCGTCGCGCCGGTCTCACTGTCGGTGTGGCGGATGAGCGCCGACACGACATCATTGAAATCCTCGTCACGACGGCGGTATTCGGTGATCACCGCGCCGACGGCGGTGCGCAGATGATGCGCCTTGGTCTGCCAGCGATGATTGGCGATGACGCGCAGGCGGCGCACCTGCGGGGGCAGCGCGGTGCGCAGGATGACCTGACTGAGCAGCCACGGCACATTGTCGCGGATCTCGCGGCGCGCGGCCTTGCCGAAATCGGCCTGGAACAGGGTCGAGGACACGGTGTCCAGCACCAGCCCGTGCGCCTCGTCCATGAGATTCACTCGCTCACCGGCCGCGAGCCCCGCCGACCAGACGTTCGCGGTATCGGCTGCCGATTGCGAGTATTCGGCCAGCCGGCTCTGCCGCAGCGCCGGTGAGATCATTCTGCGGCGCAGCTTGTGCTCCTCACCGCGCAGCACATTGACCGAGCCGCCCGCGACATCCTCGATGGCCTCGCGCAGATCCTCCCGGTCGAATTCGGCCTCACTGAGCTGAACCTCCCGCACCAGATCGGGGGTGGTGAGCAGGTATCCGGTCTTGCTGCCGAAGCGAATTCGCACGATCGGCCCGAGCTCGGGCAGCGATTTCACGAACCCCGGCGCGTCCTGCAAAGCCCGCAGACTGTGTCCCAGCACCGGCAATTGCCCCGGCGCCGTGGGTATTTCGGCCAGAGTACGAGGCAGCGACGGAACAGCAGGGTGCCCCTTGTCCTCGATCGCCCGCAGGTAGACCTCCAGCACCTCATCGATATGCCGGGACTGGTGCGCGGATTCACCGTTCTCCCCCAGCACCTTTCGCATTCCCGCGAGGACGCCGCGATCGGCGGCGAGCTCCGCGATGCTCGCGGCCAGCGCGTCCACGGAAGAATCCGCGGCCAGCACACCACCGCCCTCGGGCACCGTTTCGCCCAGCGCGGGATCGCTGTAGATGATCGGAAGACCCACCGCGACGGCCTCGAGCAGCACCATGCCCTGGGTATCGAATCCGCTGGAGGGGAACAGCAGCGCATCCGCCGCCGCCATGGCCT
The DNA here is from genome assembly GCF_035958815.1 of Nocardia sp. NBC_01327. NCBI lineage: Bacteria > Bacillati > Actinomycetota > Actinomycetes > Mycobacteriales > Nocardiaceae > Nocardia > Nocardia sp. NBC_01327. The sequence continues at coordinate 6,632,205 of NZ_CP108383.1, forward strand.
CCAGGCATTCACGCTGGGTGGTCCTGCCGTGCAACCGGATTCGATCGGCAAGACGATGCGAGGCGATGAACCCCGCCGCGGCGCCGCGCAGCTCACCCTCGCCGTAGATATCCAGCTCGCAGTGCTCATTGCGCTGCACCGCTTCGATGGCTTCGAGCAGCCGCTTCTCCGCGGAGAGCCGCCCGCACCACATCAGCCGCAGCGGTCCGCCCGCTGAATTCTCCGGAGCCACAATGTCTTCCAGCAGCGCATCGTCGACCCCGTTGGAGACGACCCGCAGCGGCCGGGTCAGCCCGTGCGCCAGCATCAGATCGGCGAAATGACGGGTCGGCGCGATCACCTGGTCCGCCGCCTCGGCCTGCCCGACAATGGTCCACCAGGCATGGCGCGCCGCACGGCTTTCCAGCAGTCGCGGCATGTGATGGCGATGCGGAACGAAGCGGCCGTGCAGCAGGCGCAGCGCCAGCGCGGTCGGATACGGTGCGGGCGAGGTGCGTTCGATGAAGGCGTCGTCCCGGCTCTGGGCGGTGTGCACGAGCGGAATACGATGCCGCCGAGCGGCTTTCATTCCGGAGATGGCGACGCCGTAGGTGGTGTGGGTATGCACGATATCGATCGGCCCGCGCGCGGCGAATATCGCGTCGATCAGCGCGTCATTGCCTGTGGTGGGCAGCACCACCGAGAACCCGTTCACCGCGGGCACGGAAAGCGGTTGCAGCTGCACCACATTCGGGTCCGCTGACTCCGCGCCGGGTGCCGGCGCGACGAACAGGGTGACATGGTGACCGGCACGTTCGAGTCCGTGGCGCAGCGAGTCGACGGCGGTTTGAACGCCGCCGAGCGTGGCCGGGTGGTAGTCCACGAACATCGCGATGTGCATCACCGACACTGTACTGATGCGGGGCGGTAACTGAAACGCCCACATTTCTATGGTCTGGACGGCATGCTGGGCAGCGCCGAGTGTCGAAGCACCACCGCACCGCCATGCGTCCCACCACCGCGCCGAAAGAAGCCCTGTGCGAATAGCGATCCCGCTGACCGGAACCCGAGGGGACGTGCACCCGGTTGTGGCGCTCGGGCTCGAACTGCGGCGACGTGGTCACGACGTACTGGTCGGCGCCCCGCCCAATCTGGTCGAATTCGTCACCGCCGCCGGGCTGTCCGCCCGCCCCTGCGGACCCGATATCCAGCAGCTCTACAGCTCCGAGGCGGGTCAGCAGGCGCTGGCCGCCGGAAATACGCTGCGGCTCATGCAATTGGTCGCCGGCCAGATGTCCGAGTACGCCGAGCAGATGAACAACGAGGTCATCGAGGTGTGCGCGGCGGCCGAGCTGATCGTGGCCAGCACCGTCACCGAGGATCGCGCGAGTTCGGTCGCCGCGGCGATGGGCGTGCCGCTGGTGAGCCTGCACTATTTCCCGGCCCGGGCGAACAGCGCCTATCCGTTCCCGGGCGCCCTGCCACCGCAGTGGAATCCCCCGGCGCTGGTCAATCGCGCCACCTGGACGGTCGCGGAGAATCTGCGCCGCGTGGTTTTCATGCGCTACCTCAACGACCTGCGAACCACACTCGGCCTGCCCAAGACGTGGACCAGTCCCGCCGCGGCCCTGGCGCGGGCACACGTCCCGGAAATCCAGATCTACGATCCGGCACTGGTTCCGGGACTGCCGGAGCAGTGGGACGATCGGCGGCCCTTCACCGGCTTCCTCACCCTCGACCATGCCACCCGCGCGGCGGTCGGCGAGCTGACCGGCGACCACGAGGGCATCCTGTCCTGGATCGACGAGGGCGAGCCGCCGGTCTTCTTCGGCTTCGGCAGCATGCCCATTCGCGATACGGCGGCCGTACTGGCCATGGTCGAGCAGGTGTCCGCCCGGCTCGGCGTGCGCGCGCTGATGAGCGCGGGCTGGAGCGATCTGGATGCCGCGACCTCGCAGGCCGCGAACCACGTCAAGATCGTCGGGCCGTTCGCCTACGACACCGTCTTTCCCCGGTGCGCGGCCGCGGTCCACCACGGCGGTATCGGCACGCTGTTCGAGAGCCTGCGCGCCGGACTGCCGACCCTGGTGTGCTCGGTATCGTTCGAACAGCCCATGTGGGGCGGTCAGGTCGAACGCCTCGGCCTGGGCGCGCATCTGCCGTTCACGCGACTCACCGCGGCACGCATGGAGCAGGCGCTCGCACCGCTGCTGACGCCCGAACGCCGTACCCGGGTAACCGCATTCGCGAAGACACTGCGCACCGAGGGCACCGTGGCACACGCCGCGGATCTCGTCGAGGCCGCCGCGAAATGACCGCACCGGTGGTCGCGGACACCCTTGTCATGTTCCGCCGGTGCGCCCGGCGCACGCTGCGCAGTCCGGACACCCTGGTTATTTCGCTGACGATGCCGATCCTGGTCATGCTGCTGTTCACCTACGTCTTCGGCGGCGCGATCGACGTCGGCGGACCGTATCTCAACTATGTGGTGCCAGGAATCATGCTGCTCTGCACGGGATTCGGCGCCTCCATCACCGCCACCAGCGTCTGCACCGATATGACGAAGGGCAGCGTCGATCGATTCCGCACGCTGCCCATGTTCCGGCAGGCGCTCATGGCCGGGCATGTCACCGAGGGCGTCATTCGCACCATGGCGGCCATCGGTATCGCGGTCATCGTGTCGGTGCTCCTGGGTTATCGCCCGCATGCCGGTCTGGTCGGCTGTGTGGCGGCCGGCGCGGTGATCACCCTGTTCGTACTGGCGATCACCTGGATCGCCGTCGCCCTCGGAATGGCCGTCGACAATCCCGAAGCGGCCGGCGGGCTGACCTACGCCATCACATTCATCCCCTACGTCAGCAGCGCATTCGTCCGGACGTCCACCATGCCGAGCTGGATGCGCGGGTTCGCCGATCATCAGCCCGCGACACCGATCGTGGACACCGTGCGCGGACTGCTGGACGCCAGCGGCGCCGGGCACTGGGTCGCCGCACTCCTGTGGTGTGCGGGATTGGCAGCGATCGGCTTTGCCAGTGCGGCAACCATTTTCGCTCGATTAGCGCACCACTGAGGGTCAGCTTCGAGTAGCGACCACCGCCTGGCCGATCAATACCAGGTACAGGCTCAGGATGAACAGTACGGCGGGCACCACAGGGTATTGCGCATCGTCCGAACGCCGGAACCGCCACGCCCCCACCGCGGGAATCAGCAGCAGCGCCAGCGGAATCCAGCCGATCACGACCGCCGCACCGCCGAGGGTCCACGGCTGCACCACCGCAACCTCACACACCACCGCCACCACGGCGAACAGCATCGACGCGGCGGCACTCCCGTTCGCGCCCAGCGCATTCGAATACAGGAGTTCACCGGGACGGTTGCTCCGGGAGGTCTTGCGCGCGAACTCGAACTGCAGAAACGCGCCCGCGAAGACGACCGCCACCAGCGCCGTCCGCCACCGCCCGCCCACCTCACCGGTATCGATGGCCGAGAGCACCGCATAGGCGGTCACCAAGAGCTGCACCGGATACGTCACCACGAGATTCAGCAGAATATTCGTGCGCACTGACTCCGACAGCCGCTCCAGCCCCCACAGCAGCAGCCCGTACCCGAGCACGGCGGCAATCATGAGGGCCGACCCGATCGACAACAGCAGACTCGCGGCGATGGCCCCGAAGGCGATGGCCCCCATCGACATACGCAATTCGGCGGCGCTGACCGCCCCGGTGACCAGCGGCCGGTCCGGATTGTGCACGCGGTCGTACTCGAGATCCTTCTGCTCGTCGACCATGCGCAGATACAGCAGCACAACCGCCACGATCGCGATGCGCGCGACCGTCGCGCCGGTCGGATGCCAGGGCGTATCCGGCCGCGATACCAGCGCGGCCGTGCCCTCGAGCGCCAGCACCCACAGCACCCCGTAGAGCAGATAGTGCGGCTTGTACATCACCCGGGTGAACCGGCCGATCCGCCCGAGGGATACGAAAAGTCCCGGGCGGAACGCGGTTTCGGCGATTCCGGTCACGACAGCGGCTCCTGCGGCAGCGGCGCGCCCCACCCGTCCCAGCCGGTGAGTTCGGCTGCGGGTGTGCGGTGGCGAGCCGGTGTGTCCGAGCCGGGCAGCAGGTGCGCCACCGGTATCAGCGCCACCTGGGTGGCCTCCTCGAACGGAATCCCGAGCACCTCGCCGACTTCGCGTTCATAGGCCAGATGCGCGGTGGTCATGGTGGAGCCGAGGCCGCGCTCGCGCAGGGCCAGCATGAAGTTCCACACCGCCGGATAGATGGATCCGTAGAAGCTGGCCAGCCGCAGCGGCGTCGGCTCCGCCGGTGGGCGACCCAGCGCACAGACCAGCACCAGCGCGGGGACCTCGTGCAGATGCTCGGCCAGGTACCGGCCGGAAGCCAAGTCGGCCAGCTGATCCGGGCGCGGCGTGCGACCGGAAAGGTTGGCGGCGAAGCCCTTCCGATAGTGCTCCGCGACCCGCTGCTTGAGTTCCGCGTCCTGCACCACCACAAAGCGCCACGGCTGGCGATTGGTGCCGCTCGGCGCGTGCACCGCGATCTCCAGGCACTCCAGCAGATCCTGTCGCGACACCGGCCGGCTCAGATCCAGCCGCCGCCGGAAGGCGCGGGTGGTGGTCAGCAGATCGATACCCATCAGACCGCCTCCGCATCGGACTCCGCTGCGCTGCCGGCGAATTCGAGATCGATGCGCGAGGCCACCGCACCCTTCTGATGAATCTCGCACCGCACGACGGTGGTGTCGACGCCCGCGTCGGTGATCGTCGCGATGCATTCGGCGGGACGATCGAGCTCCACGAAGTGATTGAAAGTGCTTGTCACGCTGACTAATCGACGCAGTTCGGGTTGGATCGCGCCGAGTGCGACCTGCCGGCTCGCCTCGATGAGCAGATTGCCGGGCACATGATCGAGCTGATGGTCGAACAGAATCGGATGCGTGGTGTCGGCGACCAGGGCGGCACGGGTCACGCCGTCGACCGACTCCGGCGGTCCGATCACCACATTGCGCCAGTTCTCCCGGCCGACCAGTGCGGCGGGCGCGCGCTCGCCGATATCGATCGCTCCCTCGAAAGCCCCGAGCCCCAGCTGTTTCCGGAAGCCACCTCGAATGGCTCCCCACTGCCGCGGGCTGACCCAGGAGAACGAGCCGTCGACCGTGGTCATCGGCACGCCACGACTGCTGATATCGAGTACCAGATCCAGGCCCTGCAGCTCCTCACCCCGGTAGTGGGTGCGCAGCGCCCGCACCTGCATCTCCAGATCCGCAGGGGCCGTGCCGATATCCCAGGCCGTGGTGTCGGCCCCGGTGCCGTTGAAGGTGCGCACCAGGAAGGCGCGGTCGGTGGGCACGCCGTAGAACTCGTGGGTCACCGCGATGGACGCCTGCCGGGCGGCCTCCATCACCGCCACGAGATCGTGCCGCAGACCCAGCGCACCGGCGTGATCGCCGTAATGGGCGTGCATGCGCGGCAATTGCGCGCCGACGATGAAGGTATCGGGGGCGACGGCGTCCAGCGAGGTCACGAATACCTCCGACACGGAGTGCCGGTGCGCCAGCGTGCGGGGAATGGTGCGGACGTGCGTGGCCGTCATGGCTTGAATGTGCATCAGGGTCGACCTTCCAACCAGTCTTTCGCGCCGATGGGCCGCAGTGTCTGCGACTGCGACCCGACGCGCATGGGAAATACGTAGGAACCGAGCACGATTGCCGACCAGGCATCCAGCTCGCGGCCGGAGGCCATGGCGGCCGCCAGCAGCTCGGCGCATTCCGCATCGGATTCCGGTGCCACGGAACCGAGTTCGGTGTACAGCCGGGCGAAGGCGGCATCCCGATCGAAGCTGCGCTCGGGCACCCCGGCGTACAGCTCACTCGCGAGTTCGGCCGCGGCGGCGGACCGGTCGATGCCGGTGACCGCCTGGGTGAGCACCTGCGCCCTGGTCCGCTCGTCGAAGTAGATGGCGAGCTCGCGCAGCACATCGGCCGGATCATCGGGCGAATGCACAAGATTCAGCAGATAGTTGTGCCGCCCGAGCAGATACCGCAGATCACCCGGACGACGTTTGCGGGGATCGGTGGCGCCCTTCGCCTCCGCCAACCGGACCGGCACCGGCAGGTCGCCGTCCGCGCCGTGCACGACCAGTAGGAGCACATCGGAAATACCCACCAGCAGATCGGCCAGGCGACGCCGCTCCGGTGAGGCGATATTCCACGCGAAGTACCACAGCGCACGCGCCAGATGCCGGTCCACCACCACACGGTGGGCCGAGACCACCCGGAACCCATTGCCGGACAACCATTCCAGCGTCGACTCGACCGCCCGGGCGACAATGGCGTCGGGCTTGAGCAGCAGCAGTGAGTGCTCCCGGGCGAAGGTGGTGGCATCGAGGCCGAGGCGCTCGAGCTGATCGACCGTCTCCAGCACATAGGTGTCGCCCAGATAGGCGTCGACCTTCGCCTCGGACGGCGTCAGCTCCGAAAGCAGCTTGCGCACCGGATCTTCGGTCATACCGCACCGCCGATCGTGGTGCGCGCCAGCATGTCCTCGATCGACGGCAGCGGGGTGCCGAGGTAGCCCGATTCCAGGCAGTGATCCAGAAGCACGCGCAGGTACTCCTTGCCGGTGGGCGGCGAGGGCCGGCCGAGCACCTCGTCCGCGACCGTGGTCTCGAAGTGCAGGCGGCGCTTGAAGTAACTGGTGTAGAGGGTGCCGATGCGCAGGTAGTACTCGCGCTCGATCGCGTCGAGATCCTCGGGCCGGAAGGTCGTCTCCGGTACGAAGGTGGCCACCTCGAAGGACGGATACTCCGCGAGCACATCGGAGACCTCCCGCAGCGACAGGGTGTCGCGGCCCACCGCGTGCAGGGTGCGACCGGCGGCGGACTCGAAATCGACTGCGGCGGCGGTGATCACCTCCGCCACGTGATCGACGGGTGCGAGCGAGAGCGTCGCATCGTAGCGGCCGGGCAGGGTGCGCAGTTTGCCCTCGACCATGAGCTTGACGACGGTGTAGAGGTTCTTGTACTCGCGAATCGCACCGGTGACGACCTCACCGGTGACAATCCCCGGCCGCACGATCGTCCAGCGCAGGCCCCGCTCCCCCGCCGTCCGCACCAGCTGCTCGGCGCGAAACTTGCTCTCCTCGTAGCCGTTTCCGAAGGACTGACCGGGGGCCGCCGCACCCTCGTCGATCGCGCCGCCGCGCAGACCGCACACATACGCGGTGCTGACATGCACGAGCGGTACGCCCCACTCCAGCGCGAGCTCGACAGCGTGCGCGGTGCCGCGCACATTCAGCTCCTCGTAGGCGTCGGGCGTGGCGTCGAAGGCGGTGGTCGCGGCCGAGTGCACGATCAGGTCCACCCGACCGGCGAGTTCGGCCGCATCCTCCGGCGAGAGCCCGAAGCGCGATGCGCGGATATCGCCGGCCACCTGACGCTCGGCTGCCACCGGTGTGCCGTCATTGCGCGTGATCTCCGAATTGCTGTGCACCACAGCGGCTACCGGTCGCCCGGCTGCCGTCAACCGGGCCACCACCTCGGCCCCGACCAGACCGCTCGCGCCGGTCACCAGCACCAGATCACGGGTACTCATGCGGCCTCCGTCCGGGCCACCAGGTCGATGACCTGGCCCACGCGCAGGACGCCCATCAGATCTTCCGGCCGGTACCTGGGCAATCCGAAGGACCGCTCCAGCACCACGGTCAGTTCCATCAGACGGAGCGAGTCGTAGCCGAGATCCTCGATGAGGCGCTGGGTGTCGGCGAACTCGGCGGGCGGTTGCGGCGCCATGGCGGCGACGATGTCGCGGATGCGTGCGGCGACAGCGGGTTCGGCGGTCATGAGTGCTCGCTTTCGCGTAGATGCGGCTGGTGTCCACCGCTGGCCAGCAGGTCGCGGGTCTCGTCCAGGGGCAGATCGGTATTCAGATAGCCCGCGATGCGCAGCCAGTCGTAGCCGATGGCGAGAGTGCGCTGCCATTGCTCGCGGGAGTCGAACGAGGCCGGGAAACCGCTGGCGGAATCGGGTTCTCCGGCAATGCGGCGCACCAGGGCGACGAAGTCGTCGAGTGTGGCCAAGCCGTCGAGCGGATCGCCCTCGGTGCGCATGATGTCCGAGAAGCGCACCCGCCGAGCCGATTCCAGCTGGGTCAGCAGATCCTCGCGCTGCGCCGCATGGGCGGGCAGGAGGCGACGCACCGTCTCGATCGGGGCGACGTCGGCGGGCAGGGGATGAATACCGAAGGCGGACAGCACCACTCGCACGCTCATGGCGATGAGACGATGCGCGGCGATATCGGCGACCGCGCCCTGTGCGCCCTTGATCGCGCCCACCAGGTCCTCCCTGGCGTTTTCCAGCACCACGTTGGACCACACCAGGTTCAGGCCGCATTCGGTGAATCGGGTCGCGGACAGCGGTACCAGCGTGGCGATCCCGCTCTCGCGCGCCGCACCCGTCTGCCCCAGCGCGGGTGCGAGCGCGCTCGGCACCGGGGTGTAGGGGCGCACCGGCTTGCACATGGCCAGGGCGGGCTCGAGGACCTCCGCACCGCGCCACTGCAGGCCGACCAGGCCGAGGTGAACGAATTCGGCCAGAGCGCCGCCGATCTCGTGCGGCGAGCGGGCGAGCACATCGCGCACCGAATGCCGGAAGACCACCGAGCGCCAGGCGCGGGCGGCCGCATCGGAGAGCACGAAGACCTCCCGGTCACCGCGCAGGACATGGAGGCGTCCACCGATGGACCAGGTGGTCACGCCGGAACTGCGCGTGAACAGGATGCGATGCGGGTCATCGGCGACGTCGACGCCGAGCGCGGACGCCAACCGCAGCAGCTCGTCCCAGCGGGCCTGCTCCTGCGGGCCGATCGCCGGCCACGCTCCCGGATCAGCGATCCCGCGATACCGATCCACCAGTTCGCCGGAACCGATTCGATCGAGTTGTTCGGGCAGCCATTTGGTCTCGATATAGCTCTCACCGTGGCGCGCCGCCCAGCCCTTCATGGCCTGCTGCAGGCCGTCGCACGCCCATTCGACGGCCTCGGCCTGCGATCCGAAGGCCCGCAGGGCTATCGAGAAGCGCAGTGCCTGCACCGCGCGTGCGGTCCACCAGGCCGCCGCCACCGCGGTGAAGTCGGGGTAGGAAATCAGCGCGCGCAGTGCCTCGAGATCAACCGCCCCCGCCCGCAAAACCGTGCCCCGCAGGAATCGCTGGCATCGATTGAGCAGATCCTCGCTCGGCGTCGCCGCGACCTGTTCCAGCTGCCGCCGCAGCTGCGCGACCGACCGTGTGCGCACCTCCACGCGCCGACCGTCGAGGAACAGCACGGTCGGCAGTGTCGGCATCTCCTCCTCGCCCGGGGCGACCACGAGGAAATCGATATCGGACCCGACATTGCCGAAGCCCTCGGCGAGCGAGCCCTCGAACAGCACCGCCGCCTCGTCCGGCACCGCGACCAGGTCGAGCGCAGATTCCAGCAGCTGCCGCACCCGGTGCTCCGGCAGGCCGAGCTCGGTAGCCGGTGCGGCCTCGGCATCGTGCAGCACCGCACCGGCGAGCGCGCCGTCCCGCAGCAGCTGCCACATGTGCCGGCGGCGCGGCTTTCCGCTGGAGGTACGGCGGATCAGTCCGCGCGGGCCGGTGACGATATGCACGGTCTGCGCGGGACCGAGGTGCCCGCGAATAATCTTGTGGGCCTCCGCGATCCAGTCCCCCGCCGCGGTTTCGGCGAACAGCGCGATGCCCTGCTCCCCCGCGGTGCTGATACCGACGGCGGCGAGCTTGCCCTTGGTCAGCCCCGTCTCCTGGGCGACGCGGGATTCGATGTCCTCCATGAAGACCGAGCGGCCGCGCACCTTGAGACTGGAGCCCATGCGCCCGAGGACGAAAACCTGGTCGCGGTAGCGGAATCCGGCGTCCCCGGAGTAGAGCTTGCCGTCGGTGATGTGCGTCGAGGAACCCGCACCCGGTGCGCCGGAGTACCCCAGCGCCACCGATCCGCCGGTCACGACCATTTCGCCGAGTACACCGTCGGGCAGTTCACGGCCCTCGTCATCGACGACCGTGACCGCCGATTCGGGGGTCGAGTACCCGAGGCCGGTGATCCAGCCCGCCCCGAAAACGCGGTGCGTATCGTCGAGCAGCGCCTCCTCCAGGATCGGGACCGGTTCTCCGAAACGAAGATTCGGATTGTCGACCCGCAGCGCGGTGATCGGGCTGCGGGTGTGCGAGGAGGTCACCATGAGCGTGGCCTCGGCGAGACCGTATGCCAGGGTGTACGACCCCATCGAAAAGCCGCGCGGGCCGGTGAGATTCGCGAAGGACTGCAGGTCCGATACCTCGACCGGTTCGGAACCGATGGCCAGCGTGCGCCAGCCGGACAGGTCCAGATCGGCGATCTCCTCGGGCCGGACCCGGTGTGCCACATAGCCGAGCGCGAAGGACGGCGACGGCGAGTGCTGCGCATGGGCCATGGCGCGCAGCCAGCGCGCGGGATCACGCACGAACTGATCGGGACGCATGAGGTAGAGATCGCCCTGATTGGTCACCGTGGTGAGGAAGGCGCCCACCAGACCCATATCGTGATAGAGCGGCAGCCACGACACCAGTGCCTCACCGGGCCGCCAATCGATGAGCCGGGAGATCATCGCGATATTGTTCGCCAGGTTGCGCCAGCTCACCCGGACGCCGCGGGGCGTCCCGGTGGAGCCGGAGGTGAACTGCAGCAGCGAAACCTCCGCCGGGACACCGAATTCCCGAGTGCCGGAGGCCGGTTCGAGCTGCTTCGGGTCGATCACCAGCGGCTCGTCGGTGCGGCCTGCTTCGATCGCCGCACGCCGTACGAACTGCTCGAATTCCGGGGAGGTCACCACCAGCCGCGGTGTGGCCTGCTGCAGAATGCCCGCGATGTGGGCGACGATCTCGTCCAGATCGCCGAACATGGGCGGCGCGACCGGGGTGAAGACGCCACCGCACGCCCACACAGCGTAAAACGCTGCCACGCAGGGGAATCCGGTCGGCATGATGACGCAGGCGCCGTCACCGCTGCCCAGCCCGTGCGCGCGCATGAGCGCGGCGATCGACCAGGTCTGGTCGGCCAGTTCGCGATAACTGCGGAACTCCCAGCCGTCGGCCTCGTCGGCCAGGTGGATTCCGGTCGATTCGGACGGGTCCGCGAGCCAGTCCCGCACCGCCGCACTATCTTCAGTGAGTTTCATCAGGCTGATCTCCTTCGGACAGCACGGTGACCGTGCCGTTGATGCCGTCGACGCGAATTCGCATACCGGTCCGCAGGCGGGTGGCGGCGTCCTTGACCTGAACCACGGTGGGCACGCCCAATTCCCGCGCCACAATGGCCACATGGGTCAGCGGGCTGCCCCGCTCGATCACCAGCGCCGTCGCGGACGGCAGTGCGGCCACCCATCCGGGGTCGGTGCGGTAGGCGACCAGAATGCCGCCCGCCACATCGCGGGGCTCGTCCACCACGACTGCCGGGCCTTCGACAATGCCCGCCGCCGAGGGTGTTCCGGTCAGCACCGTGCCCACGGTGGCGGCCGCGGTGGTGGTGAGCGGCACCCAGCCCTGTTCGGCCAGCTCCGCACGACCCAGCGCCGGGCCGAGGGTGCGGAATCTCGCGGGCGCGACCAGGGTGGAATCCTTCGCCCGCAGCACCTTCCGTGCGGCGACGAGGGCGCGCAGCGTCGTCGTATCCTCGCCCTCGTAGCAGCCGCGCATTTCGCTATTGGTCAGGTAGAACACATCGGCGAACTCGTCGAGTACACCGCGCGCCACCAGATCCCGGCCCATTACCCGGATCATGCGCTTGACCATGCCGAAGGCGCGGGTGCGGCAGAAGCGCAGCCGCTCGCGGTGCGCGGCGCAGCGAGAGGCCTTGGCGCGCAGCCGTTCATAGATCCGCCGGCGCGGGCCGCGCAGATTCGCGTCGAGATAGGCGTCCGCCTCGGCGGAGCGGCTGGCGGTGGCGGCATCACCGACCCGGCCCGAGGCACTGCGCAGCATGACGAACAGGCTGGCCGGATCCTCGCGCAGGTCGGGGGTTTCCAGCTTGAGCTCGTCCAGGCTGCGATAGCCGTACAGGTCGATGTAGGCGTTCACGCGGGACAGGAATTCCGCGCGATCGGAGTTCTGCAGTTCGGCGTAGATCTGTTCCGGTGCACTGGAATTGATCAGCGCCGTCAACTCCGGATCGGCGCGCACGAGCTGGGCCAGCTCCGTCATGGCCCGCGCGGGATCGGCGGATTCGACATCGGCCCCCGGACCCACCACGGCATACAGGAACCATTCCGGCGCCTTGGGCAGGAAGAGCTTGGTGAGCAGGAACATGGCCCCGGTGAGGGTCAGCAGGAGGGCGTCGAGCACCATCAGCGGGCCCCAGCGCTCGACCAGGTCCCGATCCACCGTCCGGTAGGCCGCATAGGCTTGTTCGCCGGTCAGCTCGGTGTAGTCGAGAGCGTCGTATTCGTCGTAGACCCGGTAGAACTCGGTGACGAACCGCTCGACCATGGCATCGATTCCGCGCAGCCGCCGCACATAGATCGCCGTGGTGAGCGCGCGCGAGCGCAGTCGGGCGGTGCGACTGCGGAATACGAACGGCCGCAGGGTCTTCGCGATATCGTCGGCCAGGGGTTCGTCGACACCGAGCGCGGCCTCGAGCACCTTGCGGTTGAGCGGATATCCGGGCGCGATGCCGACCATCCGATACCAGTGCAGCAGGTTGTAGTACACGCGAGAGTGAAAGCTGCCCAGCAGCACCGAGGTCCACGCGTCGGTCTGGCGCAGCTGTTCGTCCGGGACGCCCAGCGAGGCCGCATAACCGCGATAGACCCGGCCGTAGATATCGGCGGCCGTGGTGTAGGTGAGCGGTGAGGTGACGCCGCTGAAGCTCTCGATAATATTGGAGTTGTCCCAGATTCGCAGTTCACCGGCCGGAATCTCCTCCCCCGCACCGCGCAACTCCACGGTCCGCCCGAGCGGTGCCGCCTCACCGAGGGTGGTGATCGGCCGTGACTGCAATACCCATACGCCGATATCGTCGATGGCCCACTCGATGTCCTGCGGTGCACCGCAGTGTGATTCGAGCTTGCGGCCGATCTCGGTCAGCTCGGCGAGTTCGGCATCGGTGAGCACCGCACGCCCGCGCGCCTCCGCCTCGACCTCCCGCACCTCCCAGCCCTGCTCCCCCGCGGGCTCGTAGCGTCGATCCTTATCACCGAGCACGACCTCCAGCACCGCGCCGCTCAGCTTGTCGACGATCACCGAATCCGCGTCGACCGCACCGGAAACCAGGCCCTCCCCGAGCCCGTACACGGCGCTGATCACGGCCTCGTCCCGCGCGCCGGTCGCCGGATTCGCGGTGAACACCACACCGCTGGCCCGCGCCGCCACCAGGCGCTGCAGCAGCACCGCCGGTGCGGCGGCACGCGGCAGCGCACGCGCGAAGGCGTAGCGGACGGCCCGCTCGGAGAATGCGGAGGCCCAGCAGTCGCGCACCCGCGCGAGGATCGCCGGTTCACCCCGGACATTGAGATACGTATCGAACTGTCCCGCATAGGAATTGCCCGCGCCGTCCTCGGCGAGCATCGAGGAGCGCACCGCGATCGGGCCGTCGCCCAGCCGCTCACCCGCGGTCGCGATCAGCTCCCGCACCACCTCCGGCACCGCCGCGGCCACCAGCTCGGCGCGCAGCTCCCCGGCGCGCACCACCGCCTGCTCCACCTCGGCGATCTCGGCGAATTCCGCTACCGCCGTGGACAATCCACTCTCATCCACAAACCTGTCGAACACATCCCTGCCGAGCACCACCCACTCCGGCACCCGCACACCACTGCTCTGCACCCCGTACAACCCGCGCGCCTTTCCACCCGCGAGCTCATCGATCACCACCGAATCGGACCACGGACCAAGCACCTGCACTAGAGCTCTCCCATCACCCCCCGACCGGAGCCGCAGTCTCGGCGCGCAGCCCGGCGGGGAGCCGAACAAGATCGAAGGACTCTCTTTGAATAGTGCATGTTTCAAATGTGCGCCAGCCCACAATTCTCGGGTGTTTGCATCAAGCGGAGACTGAATGCCACGCCACCCGCGGGCTTTGCCGAGGCGGACGACCGCGACCCACTTCCGTCCCAGACAATCTCCGCGATTCGAGAAGTCGGCGCACACGACAACCGCCGCTGTTCACCAGACAGCCGGCGACGCTCGATGTCGTCACCCTGCTGCGTGCTGGCGACTCGGCGAAATGGTCACGCCGCGTGGACGAATCGAGCCCACCCCGCTCGCGCGACCGCAGCTGCGCCGGCCACGACCCTCATTTGACGGTGGCGCGGGCTCCGGCGGTCTCCAGTTTGAATCGCGCGGTTTCGGCGGCGTCGCGGCTGAGGCCCTCGAGGACCTGCTTGGGGGCGGACTCGACCAGATCCTTCGCCTCCTTCAGGCCCAGGCCGGGGATGATTTCCCGAATGGCCTTGATGACCTGAATCTTCTTGTCCCCGAAGGATTCCAAGATCAAGTCGAATTCGGTTTGCTCATCGGCGACCTCGTCGACGGGAGCGGAGGTATCGGCCGCGACCGCCACCGGCGCGGCGGCGGTGACGCCGAACTGTTCTTCGAATGCCTTGACGAACCCCGAAAGCTCCAGCAGCGTCATGCCTTTGAAGACGTCCAGCAACTCGTCGACGGTCATCTTGGCCATGATGCACCCCTTATAACGCTGACCAGGCGGTACATCCATCATATGCGCGCCGGGCGGGCGGCGGCCGCGCGCGCAGGCCTCAGTTCTGCGGCGAAATCAAGGTCGTCAGATACTCGCGCTCGGCGGCGTCCAGGGGGCGGGGAGCACTGTCCGACACCGCCACCAGCGTGGAAGTCGCTGTGAGATAGAGGGATTCGGCATCGCGGATCTCGTGCGCCAGGGTGAAGGAGCTGTTCCCGATGCGTTCCACCGCCGTGGTCACGGTGACCGGGTCGGCGCGAAAGGTCAGCGGGGTGCGGTAACTGAGCCGCTGACCCGCGACCACCACGCGCCACGGCCCCGCCGCCGCTTCGTGCCGGGCCAGCAGATCGGACCGGGCCTCGTCCAGGTATTGCGCGAACACCACATTGTTGAGGTGCTGGAAGGCATCCATATCGGTGCGGCGCAGCTGGATGGCATAGGTGTGCATCAGGCACTCAACTCCTCGAGCATATGGCGTTCGCTGTCCTGCAGCGGCCGGGAGCGCTGCGCCTCACGATCGAAGGCGACCATGGTGCAGGTGGCGGTCGAATAGAGCGCATCCTCGTCCCGGATCTCCTGCACCAGCGTGAAGGAGGACGTGCCCACCTTGCTCACCCAGGTCTCCACCCGCACCGGCTGCGCCCGATACCGCAGCGGCGTCAGATAGTCGATATCCATCTGCGCGACCACGCTCGCCCCGCGGAAGCCGCGCGAGCGGAACAGATCGATCCGGGTTTCCTCCAGGTAGCGGAGGTGGACGGCATTGTGCACATGGCCGTCCGCGTCCATATCGGACCAGCGCAGCGGGCAGAGGAAGAGGTGTCGGGCCACCCGGCATTTCTATCAAGCCGCACCGCGGCGGCTCGGACCGGGCGGTCTCACAATGGCTCGAATTGCCAGAGTTGTGTCGTTGACGCCATCGGCCGGGAGTCGCAGGCTGTAGGCATGCGGGTGGTGCTGATGGTCGTCTACGACGGGTTCCAGTTGCTCGATCTGGCCGGGCCCGCCGATGTGTTCAGCGCGGCCGCGGCGCTGGGGGCGACGCCGGGATATCGGGTGGAGGTCGCGGCGATGCGAGCCGGGCCGGTGCGCACCTCCAGCGGGGTGGTGGTGACCGCCGAGCACGCGCTCGGAGACTGGCACGATCCGGTGGACACCCTGCTCGTCGCGGGCGGGCTGACCTTCTGGACCGCGAGCGCGGACCGGGAACTGGTGGCGGGCATCCGGCAGACGGCGATCTGCGCCGAACGCGTCGGGTCGGTCTGCACGGGCACCTTTCTGCTGGCGCATGCGGGACTGCTCGACGGCCGCCGGGCGACCACGCACTGGGCCGGCGGGGACCTGCTGGCCGAGCAGTTTCCCACGGTGACGACGGAGCCGGATCGGATCTATGTGCGCGACGGGCACATCTGGACCTCCGCGGGGGTCACGGCCGGGATCGATCTGGCCCTCGCCATCGTGGCCGCCGACCACGGACCGGATCTGGCACGTGAGGTCGCGCGCTGGCTCGTCGTCTATCTGCGCCGGCCCGGTGGGCAGAGTCAGTTCAGCGCGCCGCTCGCCTCCACTCCGCCGCAGCGGAATTCGCTTCGCACCCTGCAGGTCTGGATGGAGGACCATCTCAGCGCCGATCTCTCCCTCGCGGGGCTGGCGGAGCACGTCGGGATGAGCACCCGGCATTTCTCCCGGGTATTCGCGAGCGAGACCGGAACCACCCCGGCCCGCTACGTCGAACAGGTGCGGATCG
Source organism: Nocardia sp. NBC_01327 (assembly GCF_035958815.1). NCBI lineage: Bacteria > Bacillati > Actinomycetota > Actinomycetes > Mycobacteriales > Nocardiaceae > Nocardia > Nocardia sp. NBC_01327. Next base: position 6,648,673 of record NZ_CP108383.1, read on the forward strand.
GCGCGGCACGGCGGCTGCTGGAGACGACCGATCAGCCCATGGATCGGGTGGCCGCCGCCGTCGGACTGGGCAGTCCCGAGACGCTCTATCGAATCTTCCATCGCCACTTGGGCATCCCGCCCGGCGAGTATCGCGCTCGCTTCACCCGCTTTTGAAAGAGAGAGTGCCCCATGACCTTCCAAATCGCCATTGTGCTGTACCCGGGCATGACCGTCCTGGACGCGATCGGTCCCTACGAGGTGCTGCGCTCACTGCCCGACAGCGAATTGCGGTTCGTCTCCAATGAAGTCGGGCCGATCGTCTCCGACAGCGGCGTGCTGGTCCTGGGCGCGACGCACACCTTCGCGGAGACACCGGCCCCGGATCTGGTGCTGGTGGGCGGCTCGGGAACGGCGACAACCGAGGCCATGGCCAATCGGGAGCTCATCGACTGGCTGCGCGGCGTGCATCCGAAGACGCAGTGGACCACCTCGGTATGCACCGGATCGCTGATCCTGGCGGCGGCGGACATCCTGCGGGGACACCCGGCGACCTCGCACTGGTCGGCCCAGCCGATGCTGGCCGCCTTCGGCGCGGAATCGCGACCGCACGAGCGGATCGTGCGCAGCGGCAAGATCGTCACCGCCGCAGGCGTTTCCGCGGGGATCGATCTGGGATTGTGGCTGGTCGGCGAGATCGCCGGAACCGAAGCCGCGCAGATGGTGCAGCTGGGCATCGAGTACGACCCGCAGCCGCCCTTCGACACCGGGCATCCGGACAAGGCCCCCGCCGATCTGCTGCGCAAGACCCGCCTCGAGATGACGAAATACGCTGCCAGGCCGCGAATTCCGCTGGATATCGCGACCGTCTTCTGGCATCTCACCCTCAATCGTGTCCGCGAACGCGGGTTCGCGCGGCGCTGAATTGCCGTAGCGTCGAAGTGTGAGCGAACTGCTCGATGCCTGGTTCTTCGCCGATCCGCACCGGTTCTACCGCCGCTGGCGGGAGCAGGGGCCGGTGCGTCGCGTCGATTTCGGTGACGGCCTCGACCGCTGGCTGATTCTCGGGTACGACGAGGGCCGGGCGGCACTGGCCGATCCGCGACTGTGCAAGGACATCCGCCGATTCGATACCGTGCTGGCGCGCAAACGCCCTGGGGCACGACGCAATCCGCGGCCCGATATCGTGCTGCGCCATATGCTCAATGCCGATCCGCCCGACCACACCCGACTGCGCAAGGCGGTCGGCAAGGCCTTCACGCCGCGGCGGGTGGCACAGTTGCAGCCGATCATCTCGCAGACCGCGAACGAACTGCTCGATGGGATGGCCGGGCACGATCAGGTCGATCTGCTGGAGGCCTTCGCGGTCCCGCTGCCGGTCACGGTGATCAGCCACCTGCTGGATGTGTCCATCCAGGACCGCGACACCTTCCGCGCCTGGAGCCGGACGCTGGTCGGGACGCCCGATCCCGGCAGCGACCCGGCCCGCGCCTACGGCGAGATCGGGCAGTTCCTGCGAAATATGCTGCGGGACAAGCGCGCACATCCCGGTGACGATCTGCTGTCCACCCTGCTCACCGATGACGATGCGCGGCTGAGCGAGCCGGAGATCGTGGGCATGGCCCTGCTGCTCCTGGTCGCCGGCCACGAGACCACGGTGAACCTGATCGGCAACGGCACCCTCGCCCTGCTGCACAATCGCGCCTGGCTGGAGCGGCTGCGCGCCGATCCGGAGCTGATTCCCGGCGCGATCGAAGAATTCCTGCGCTTCAACGGCCCGGTCGATATGGCGACGCCCCGCTTCACCGTCGAGCCGATCACGGTGGGCGACACCGTCATTCCGGCCGGAGAAATCGTCTATATCGGCCTGGCCGCCGGCAATCGCGACCCCCGCCACTATCCCGACCCGGATGATCTGGACCCCACCGCCGACCGTGCGGGCCACCTCGCCTTCGGCCATGGCATCCACTTCTGTGTCGGCGCTCCCCTGGCCCGCCTGGAAGGCAAGATCGCCTTCAGCACTCTGCTCCAGCGCTTCCCGCATCTGAGCCTGGCCGTCGAGGACTCCCGGCTGCGCTGGTATGCGAATCCGGTGATCCACGGGCTCACCGCATTACCGGTCCGGTTACAGCCTTAGCGCGCGCATTGCCCGAGGAGTATCGTTGCGGCCGAGCATGATTCGCTGATCGGTTGCCTCGGAGAGATCAGCGGAACCTGTCGGTGGGGCGACTTACGCTGGATCGGCACGTTTGTGCATTGCCTATCAGCGTAAAGAGTTGATCTTCATGGCTGTATTTGCGATTTACGGGGCCACCGGCCATACCGGGCGCTTGGTCACCACCGAACTCCTCGCTCGCGGACAGGATGTCATCGTGTCCGGGCGGGATCCGCAGGCCCTTGCCGGGCTGGGCCAGGCCCGGGTGCTGGCCGCGCCACTCGATGATCCGGGGGCGCTCCGTGCGCTCGCCGAGGCGGCCGACGTCATCATTCACTGTGCGGGGCCCTTCTCCACCACCGGATTGCCGGTCGCCACCGCCGCGGTCGAGGGCGGTTGTCACTACATCGATCACTCCGTCGAAGTGCACTATGTGAAGCAGCTTTTCGACACCTTCCCCGAGCGGGCACAGCGGGCCGGGATCACCATGCTGCCCAGCGTGAGTTTCTACGGCGGGCTGGGTGATCTGCTGGCGGGCGCGGTCGCCCGGGATATATCCGATATCGACCGTGTCACCGTGGCCTACGCGGTGCACAACTGGAAGATGACGCACGGGGCGGTGGAGACGGCCCGGCTGCTGTTCGCCGATACCGACCGCATCGGATTCGAGGACGGCGCACCGCGGTTCGGATTCGTGGAACCGCGCAATGCGATCTTCGCCTTCCCGCCACCGGTCGGGCCGCGCACCATGATCGCCCCGGTGCCGTTCCCGGAAGCGGTCACCGTGCCCCGGCATGTGCGCACCAGGGCCGTGGAGGCCCAGCTCACCGCCCGCACCTTCGAGGAGGAACAGGCCTTCAGCAGTGAGAATGTCGACGACGACGAGCGCGCCGACAGCGAATTCACCATTACCGCACAGGTTCTCGGAGCACACGGTGCCGCGGCCGGAAATCTGCGCGGGCGCGATCTGTGGCTGGCCGCCGCACTGACCTCGGTCGAGGCCGCGGTCCGGCTCACGGAGGGCGCGGCCAAGAGCGGAGTGGCCAGTCCCGGCGAAGCTTTCGACTCGACGGAATTCCTGACCACCCTCGCCGGCCGCGGCGTCTTCACCCTCGAACTCCCGGAACAGCGGTGAGCGGCATGGGTACCGAACCGATCCTCGTCACCGGGGCCGCCGGTGGCAGTCAGGGCGGCACCGGCCGGACGGTCGCCGAAGCGCTGCTCCGGGCGGGCCTTCCGGTGCGGGCGTTCGTGCACCACGACGATGCCCGTGTGGCCGAACTGAAGGACCTCGGGGCGAAGATCGTCGTCGGTGATCTCCGCGAGATCACCTCGGTCCTGCCCGCCCTCGAGGGCGTGCGGCGCGCCTATTTCACCTATCCGGTCACCGCCGGAATGCTCGATGCCACAGCGGTTTTCGCCGCTGCCGCGCGGGCGAACGGGGTGCAGCGGGTGGTCGCGGTCTCCCAGCTCGGTTCGGCGCACAATGCGGGCACCCCGCATATGCGCCGGCACTGGGTGGCCGAGCAGGTGCTCGATCGCGCGGAGATCGGCGCTGTGCATCTGCGCGCCGCGGTCTTCTTCGAAAACCTGCGCGTGGCCATCGGCGATCGCGGCGAACTGGCACTGCCGCTCGGCTCGCCCGATACCGTGCTGCCGCTGATCGCGGCCGACGATGTCGCCGACGTGGCGGTCGGTGTACTGCGCACCGCCGACCCGGTCGATCCGGTGCTGTGGCTGGCCGGCGAAATCCTCACCACCGGTGCCGCAGCCGCAGCCCTCGGCGTCCCGTACGTCGATGTCGACCCCGAGCGGTGGGCCGAATCCGCCCGGTCGATCTACCGGGACGAGGTCACCGTCGAACACCTCACCCAGCTCTGGACCATGTTCGCCGCCATAGGCTCCGGTCACGAACTGTTCCAGGTCACCGCATCCATCGAGCGGTACGCCGGACATCCTCCACGCACACTGCGGGGAACCGAACGGTAGCCATTCGTCGCGGTCGCCCGCGCCTTCCCAGTTTGCTACACGATCGCCCCACGGCACGCCGAGCTTTCCACTCCTGCCCGGGGTGGACGCGCAGTCGTGGCAGTCTTCCCGAAGCTCGCGCGACAGCGGGCAGCGACAGACCTGGGAGGGTTCGTATGGCGAAGATCGGTAGGCGGAAGCGGTCACGACTGACCACGCAGGCGTTTCTGTCCGGTGCGGGCACCCGGCCGGCAGAGGCGCCGGTGAAGAAGAAGGCCGAGGCGCGCGCGGCCAAGTCGGCCGAGGTGAAGACCGCCGAGGCGAGTGCGCCGAAGGCCGCCGCGGCACAACCGGTCGAGGCGACCGCGGCCGCCGCGGGTGCTCCGGATATCAAGGCGCTGGCCGACAAGGTGAAGGAGCGCCGTCGCGAAAAGAGCTGGACCCAGGGCGATGTCGCCAAGCAGGGCGGACCGGCGGCCGGAACGATCAGCCAGATCGAGCGCTGCCTGATCGAGGAGCCCACGGCGGAGACGCTGACCAAGCTCGACGCGGGACTGGAATGGCCGGCCGATACCGCCGCGGCCATCCTGCGCGGGAACCTGGTCGGCGCGTAGGTCCGCTGCCGTCGGCGCGCGCTCAGCGCGCCGGTCGCGGTCCGATGATCGAGGCCCGCTCCATAATGCGGATCGCGGGCCAGTAGTCGCTCGCGGCGTAGTGCTGGACCGCCCGGTTGTCCCAGAAGGCGACCGAATCGGGTTCCCACTGGAAGCGGCACTGATGTTCGGGCGCATCGGCCTGGCGGCACAGCCGGTCGATCAGGGCACGGCTCTGGTCCAGATCCATACCGTCGATGTGCGAGACGAAGATCCGATTCACGTAGAGGTGGCGGCGACCGGTGGCGGCATGCGTGCAGACCACCGGATGGTTGACCGCCGGAAAGCGCTCCCGCATCTGCGCGCGCTGATCATCGGGTACGAAGCGGCCGAAGGCCTGGGTGTAATCGTGCACCGCCTCGAGATTCTCGATCAGCGCCTTGGTGTCGTCGTCCAGGGATTCGTAGGCGGCATACATATCCGCGAAGAGGGTGTCGCCGCCCAGCGGCGGAATCGAGACGCCGTGCAGCACCGCACCCATGGACGGCTGCGCACGCCAGGTCACATCGTGATGCCAGGAGTTCTCGAATCCGGCTACCTCAGCGCTCTTTTCGAAGCGGACGAGCTCGGGCTCGGTGGTACTGGACGGAATGAACGGGTGAATCTCCAACTCGCCGAACCGCTGTGCGAAGGCAACGTGCTGCGCGGGCGTCATCGGCTGATCCCGGAAGAACACGACCTTGTATTCGTGCAGCGCCTGCCGGATCTCCGCGACCACCTCGTCGGCCAGCTCCGCCGTGAGGTCCACACCGCTGAGCTCGGCGCCGATGCTCGCACCCAGCTGCTTGGCGTCGAAATGCTGCCAGCGCAGTGCGGAGAGCCGATCGCGTTCGGCGGCCACATGGGTGAACGGGCCCACGATCAGCGGGTAACCGTCCAGGCGCATCGACTGATTCGCGCCGGTGCGGACAGCGGAGTTCTTCGTGGTCGTTTCCATCAAAACCATCTCCTCGTGCATGCGTAGTCGATTGACTACAACGCCCGAGTGCTAACGTAGTCAGATGACTACACGTAGTCAATCGTCTACAGCAGACTCTCAGGATGATGCCGACGTCCCGATGGGCCGCGCGGAGGTGGTCGCGGCGGTACTGACCCATGCCGCCGATCTCTTCGCCGAACGCGGTCCGGCCGCCACCTCGATTCGCGATATCGCCACCCGCTCCGGGGTCAATCACGGCCTGATCTTCCGGCACTTCGGCGCCAAGGATCAGCTCGTCGCGGCCGTGCTGGACTACCTCGCGGCGCATTCCGCCGAGCTCATCGAGGCCAAGGCCGACCGTGCGGAGCTGGAGGCAAAGGTCGAACGGCAGTGGAAGGTGCTCGCGCGGGCCATACTCGACGGCTACGAGGTCGGCAGGCTGCAGCAGCGCTTCCCGACCATGTCCAGCCTGGTCGACCAGGTCAGGGAGCGCCACGACAACGATCGTGATGCCCGGCTCGCCGTCGCCAATACCGTTGCCCTGGAAATGGGCTGGCGACTGTTCGAACCGTTCCTGCGCTCGGCCACCGGATTACAGGATCTGTCCGAATCGGAACTGCGCGAGGCGATCAATGCCGAGACCGGGCGGATCATCGAACCGCACTGATCGCCCGGCGAATTCCCTGTGGTTCAGCGTGATTCGACCAGTGTAATCATCGCGTCGAGCACTGCCAGGTCGGTGGAGCCGGGGACCAGGATGAATTCGTCCAGACCGGCGGCTTCCGCGCCGTCGAGTGCGCGGTGTATCGCGGCGGCATCGAAGGTGGTCATCGCGGCGGCCGTGGTCCCGGCGGTCTCGGCCCCGAAGAAGGCCAGATAGTCGGCGGTGAACTCGCGCAGCACCGCGGTCGGGTCGGGTACGCCGAGAACGTAGAAGCAGCCACTCACCAAGCGGGGCGCGGTATCTCGTGCGGCGGTGACCCATGCCTTCCGGGCCGAGTCGGCGGCCCAGGCGATCTCCGCGGGCACGCCGCTGAGGCTGAAGGCGACCACGCCGTCGGCCCACCGGGCCGCGCGGGCGAGCGATTTCGGCCCGAGCGCGCCGGCCAGGATCGGCGGGCCACCCGCTTGCACACACGGCGGGCCGATGGGGTCGCCGCCCGGCGTGGACGGGACACCGGACCACAGCGCGCGCATTTCGGCGACCCCGCGATCCAGGCGGTCGTGCCGATAACCGAAATCCGATGCGAGACTGCGGTAGTCATCAGGCCGGGCGCCGACACCGACGCCCACCGTCAACCGGCCGTCCGACAGGACATCGATTGTCGCGGCTTGTTTCGCCACCAGGGCAGGCGGATGTGCCGGCAGCACAGCAACATTGGCAATGATCCGGACGCGTTCGGTCAGTGCCGCGGCCGCCGCCAGCGTCGTCCACATCTCCGGATTGTGGAAGGACATCCGCTCACCGCACGAAATGCTGGAGAACGGTCCCTGTTCGGCCTGCAGGCACCAATCCACGGTCGAGCGCCGGTCATAGCCCCGGCACATGGTGGGCAGTGCGATACCAATATCCATCCGACCACTGTGCACCGGCCGTGGGGTCGAGACCGGCGGAATGCCGGACAGACCCAGAGTTCGGGCAACCATCATCGCGGCGCAAGGTAGGCGTCATGACCAGGCGCTAGCTTTCGCCGGGTGATGAAGGTCAGAGTTGGTGTGGCGGTAGTGAGTGCGTGTGCCGCCGTGGGATTGGTCGCGAGCGGATGCTCCAGCGGGGGTGCGAATTCCAGTGGTCGCGATGAGCATGTGCTGCTGCTGTCGGTGGATGGGATGCACGAGTCGGATCTGACTGATTATCTTGCGGCACATCCGGATTCGAATCTGGGGAAGCTGGCCGGGCGGGGCGTGCACTACACGGACGCGCAGACGCCGATTCCCTCGGATTCCTTTCCCGGCCTGATGGCGATGCTGACCGGCGGAAGCCCGAAGACCACCGGGGTGTACTACGACGATTCGTGGGCGCGGGATCTGCTGCCCGCCGGCACCACCGACTGCGCGCATGCCGCCAAGGGGGCGCAGGTCGATCTGACCGAAGACCTCGACAAGAATGTGCACCGCATAGACGGTGGTCAGGGGCTCACCGGGCTGCCTGACAGCATCGGGAAGATGACCGATGATCCGGGCACGGTGATCGACCAGGCCAAGCTGCCGGTGGATCCGGCAAGCTGTAAACCGCTCGCCCCTGCCGACTACCTGAAGGTGAACACGGTCTTCTCGGTGCTGCACGCGGCCGGGGATCGCACGGCGTGGACGGACAAGCATCCGGCGTATCAGATCGCCAATGGTCGCGGTGGGCGATCGATCGACGACCTGTTCACTCCGGAGATCAGCAGCAGCGCGACCGACGACCCCGCCGCCGACAGCTGGGACAAGGACAACACCCTCACCCGCCGCTACGACACCTACAAGGTGGACAGCGTGGTGAACGAGATTGCGGGCAAGGATCATTCGGGCGCCACCGACGCCGGGGTGCCGGTGCTGTTCGGCATGAACTTCCAGACCGTCTCCACGGCACAGAAGCTGCCCGCGTCCAAGGGCTACCAGGCCGATGGCAAGCCCGGCGTACTGCTCAGCGGCGCACTCGATTTCGTCGATCAGCAGCTCGGTCGCATGGTCACCGCCCTGGATCAGGCGGGACTGCGCGACAAGACCACCATTGTGCTCACCGCCAAGCACGGGCAGGCGCCGATCAAGGCCGACAGCCTGACCCGGATCGATGACAAGAAGATCATCGACGCGATCGATACCGAATGGGCCGCAACACATCCGGCGACGCCGAAGCTCATCGCGCATTCGGTGGACGATTCCGCCCTCCTCATGTGGCTCGCGGACCGCTCGGCCGCCGCAGCCGCCTTCGTCAAGCAGAAACTGCTCGCCGCCACGGGCACCGGCACCGATATCGCCGGAAATCCCAAGCCCTTCACCGCCTCCGGCGTCGACAAGGACAAGCTGTACGTGGGCGCCGACGCCGCGGCCTTCTTCGGGGTGAGCTTCGACGACCCCCGCGTCCCCGACGTCTACGCGGGCGTCACCCCCGGCACCGTCTACACCGGCGGCAAATCCAAAATCGCCGAGCACGGCGGCATGACGCCCGACGACCGCCACGTCCCACTCATAGTGGCAGGCAACGGCATTGCCGAGCACGACGAAAAGTCCGAGGTGGCGCTGGCCCAAATCGCCCCGACAATCCTGCACCGCCTCGGCCTCGACCCCGCCAAACTCGACGCGGTCGCTGCCGAACACACGGCATTGCTGCCCGGGGCTTAATCCCTCAGACCCGTTCACATCGGCCGGGATCCACTGAAAACTGCTGGAGTGCAGGCAGTGTGGATCCCGGCCTACGGCATTGCGACGGCGCTCGCACGGCCGTGGGTACGGCCGCTGAGTTCAGCATCGAGGGTTTCCTGCGCGAACTGCATCTGCTCCCGATATACGGGCAATTCCAGCCGGCGCATCCCCTCCTCCGGAGCGACCGTCTCGACAAGGGCGGTGATCCACCAGATATTGCCGAACGGATCACGAACACGGGCGCCACGCTGGCCGAAAGCATTGTCGGACAACGCAGTCACCTGGCGAGCACCGGCTCGAAGAGCGGCGGCGAACGCGATATCGGCATCGGGGACGAACACCCGCAGCAACGACGGCATATCGGGCCAGTCCTGATGCTGGTCGAAAGCGAGCAGAACCGTATCACCGACCCGAATTTCGGCATGCCCGATACTCCCGTCCTCGAGCGGCACCCTCCCCAATTCGATGCCTTCGAACGCGGCCGTGACGAAGTCGAGCAACGCAGCCGTGTCCTTCGTGACGATCCAGGGGGCAACAGCGGTGTAGCCGGCGGGGGCAGTCGTGGTCATCATCGATTCCTTCCTCGTGGTCGCTCTCATCATGGAAGGCAACTAAGTCAGAACATGTCCTAGTAGCCACCGCCGCCGACCGCGATCGTGCACGAGTGCCGCGCGTCACAGTGCACTTTACCTTCCGGATGGTAAAGTAGCTGCATGGTTGCAGACTCCCGGAAGCGGATCCTCGACGGCGCGCTGGATCTGCTGCGCGCCGAGGAGGGCGGCTCGATCACCCTCGAGTCCGCGGCCCGGCAGGTCGGGCTGACCAAACCGGGTCTGATGTATCACTTCCCGACCAAGCACGCGTTGATGCTGGCCGTGGTCGATCACGTCGCGGCCCGCTGGGAACGGCTGCTGCGGGAGCGGCTCGGCCGCCCGCCGCAGGAGGTATCCGCACACGAGCGGATCAGCGTCTACGCCCAGGTCGCGCTGGAAGCGGAGTTCGATCGCAGCGACTTCGCGATCTTCGCCGATGCGCACTATCACCCGGCCCTCACCGAAGCCTGGACCCGTCACCTCACACCGTGGGTGAGCCTGCCCGACGACCTGCCCGCGCGCGAGCGGGCCACCCTGCTGGCGGCACGGCTGCTGGCCGACGGCTACTGGATCTCCGCGGCCGCGGGCCTGCTCACCGTCGACGAGCCCGACCGCCTCGCACTGCGCGCCGTTCTCGAGAACCTGCTGACCCCGATTCGATGATCCGACAGCTTCATTCGACGAAAGGACATGCCATGACCACCACCATGCAGGCCCGCTTCGACAAGCTCACCGACGATCTCATCGCCAAATGGTCCTCACAATCCGGCCGTGAACTCCTCGCCGCCGGAATGCCGATCATGCCTTACCTTTTCGAGCACGGGCCGGTACCGGTCAGCGTCGCCGATGCCGCGCTTCCGGAAGCCGACCGGCACATCGGCTTCGTGAAGTACTACTCCGACCGCCACTACGATGTCGAACTGAACGAGAACGGCGACATCATCGGCGCGGGAATCTCCTTGGCCCCCACCGCCGATCACATCAGCGAGCTCTACGGCAAGCGCTACTACAACTGGTGCATGGGCGATGTGATCATGTTCCCCCTCGTCTTCGGCGTCGACGCCCCCGCGGAAACGATCTGCCCGGTCACCGGGGAGAAGATCACCTTCACCGTCAGCTCGACCGGCCTGGACAACCTTTCGCACCCCGATGCCCATATGTCCCTGGCGCCGGCGACCGGCGGGGAGATCCGCCACGTCTTCTGCAACCACGTCAACCTCTACGCCACCGGCGAGGCCGCCGACATCGCCGCGGCCGCCGATCCCACCATCGCCGTCGCCCCCGCCCAGCACGGATGGGCCGCGATCAAACGACTCGTCGACGACATCGAGATGTAGACCCACAGTGACGGCCCCGAGAAGCCCGCCGCACCAGGGCTTTCCGCAGGCGCGGCGCGGTTCCTCGGGCCATCCGAGATGCCCCGCGTGCGGAACTCGCCCGCAACTTGTCCGGCCGATGCGCGTAGTCAAAGTTATTGGCGATCAACGCATTCGCACGATATTAGCCGCCTCCGTGTCGCATACTTGTGGCGATCTGTACCCATAACACTCAGGAGTCTGCGATGACCGAGTCCGACTACCCGAGCTCGGCACCGGTCGGGGTGGACACCACCCGCGCCAGCATTGCGCGGGTGTACGACGCCTTCCTCAACGGGAAGGACAACTTCGAGGTCGACCGTGAAGTGCTCGCCCGCGTGCAGACCGTCGCACCGCAGGCCACCGATTTGGCCTGGGCCAACCGTGACTTTCTGATCCGGGCGTGCCGATTCCTGGTGCGCAATGCGGGAATCGACCAGTTCCTCGACCTCGGGTCCGGGCTGCCGACGGCCGAGAACACCCATCAGGTGGTGCAACGCGTCAACCCCGATGCCCGCGTGGCGTACGTGGACAACGATCCGATGGTTCTCGCGCACGGCCGGGCACTGCTGGCCGAGAACAACAAGGCCACGATCTCCACCTGCGACATCTTCCAGCCGCTGGAAGTACTCAAGGACGCATCGGTTCTGGAGAATCTGGATTTCACCCGCCCGCTGGCCCTGTTGCAGGTGGGGACACTGCACCACTACCTCGGCGACGACTCGGCGGCGATCATGCAGACCTACATCGACGCACTCCCGTCCGGATCGTTCGTGGTGATCTCCCACTTCTTCGACCCGAAGGATCCGGAGGAGCCCGAACTCAGCACGCTTGCCGAGAACATGGAGGACAAGTTCATTCACAGCCCCATGGGCAGCGGCCGCTTCCGCACCCGCGAGGAAATCCAGGCCATGTTCGGCGATCTGGAGATGATCGAACCCGGATTGGTGCTGTGCGACGACTGGTGGCAGGACGGCCCGCGCCTGCGCATGCTCAGCGCGGTACGCCACTGCATAGTCGGCGGCGTCGGCCTCAAGCGCTAGCGCACGCGGGGCTCGACCAACCCGCCGCCAGATCCGCACGGCCCGTTGATCTTCCGCGGTATTGCGATGGCCGCTTCGAGTGCGGGCCGGTCAGACGAGCAGGACGCGGCGCCCGCGAGTGTGGCCGGATTGGCTGTCCGCGTGCGCTGCGGCGGCCGCGGTGAGCGGGTACGACCGGTCGACCGGGATGCGGAGCCTCCCGCGTCGAATGAGGTCGACGGCAGTGGCGAGTGCTTCGGGCATGCTTCCGCCGATGCCGGCGAATCGGATACCGAGCATCGGCGCCTCGAGGTCGGCGATGGTGACGACCTTGTCCGGGTCTCCGGTCAGGTCCAGGAGTCCGCGCAGGACGCCGGTGCCGTTGAGATCCAGCGCAGCGTCGATCCGGCCGAACTCACGTACGCGCTCGACCCAGCCCGGACCGTAGGTGGTGGCGATCGCGCCGAGGCTTCGCAGGTAGTCCTGGTTCGCGGCCCCGGCGGTGCCGATCACCGTAATTCCCAGGTCGCGGGCGATCTGCAAAACCGTCGACCCGACCCCACCGGCTGCGCCGCTGACCAGCAACGTTTGCCCGGGTCGGACACCGACCATCCGGATGATCCGCAGCGCGGTCTCGACCACCGACGGGTACCCGGCGGCTTCGATGAAGGTGAGCTCGTCGGGCAGGCGCGCCCAGCTGGTGAGCACGGCGTACTCCGCGTACGTGTTCGAACCTCGGCCGAATACGGGCTCGCCGACCTCCACATCGGTGACACCGTCACCGATTTCGTCCACAACGCCCGCGGCATCCTGCCCGACGCCGACGGGTAGCTGAATCGGGTGGACTCGTTGGAACTGCCCCTCGCGGACCCGCCAATCGTGCGGATTCACCCCCGCCGCCCGCACGGCGATGCGTACTTGGCCCGGCCCGGCATGGGGCTCGGCCACCTCAATCAGTTCCAGCACATCCGGGCTGCCGAATTCGGCGAAGCGTATCGCTCTCATGCCTCCAAAATAACGCTAACGGTTAGTGTTTTGCAACGGATAGTGTTTCATGATTGATGCATATTCGTATCTGATAGCATCGGCGGCGTGGACGTGCCGACCGGACGCCGGGAGCGAAAGAAGGCCGCGACCCGCGAGAAGATCGCCGACGCCGCCCGGCGGCTGTTCCTGGAACGCGGGTACGACGCGGTGGGAATCCGCGAGGTGGCCACCGAGGCCGACGTGGCCGTCACCACGCTCTTCGCCCACTTTCCCTCGAAAGAGGCCCTGGTTTTCGAGCATGATGAGGACTTCGAATACCGCCTCACGCACGCGGTCACCGACCGGGCACCGCACGAACCGCTGATCCCCGCACTGCGCAACGAGATCCAGGCCATGGTCCGGCACTGCGCGGCGCCGGAGGCCGTCCCGCTCTGGCACATGATCGACAGCTCACCTGCCTTGCGGCAGTACGACGGGTCGGTCCGGCTGCGGCACGCGGAGTCGCTGGCGGCGGCCATCGCCGCCGATCTCGACCAACCGCCCCCTGCGACAGCCTGCCGGACGATCGCCAGATTCGTGATCGACGCCTATTCCTTGGGTCGTGAGTCACCGGACCCGGAAGCCACGGTGAACGAGATCTTCCGGATGATCGAGGCAGCCTGGGCGGCCACTCCGGTAGGGGTGACCGAAAGACGCTGATGCCCACCGCCAGTTCGAACGTCCTAGTTCGACTCGAAATCGGCGAAAACCTGCCCCACGTCTGCCAGTCCATGCGAGACACCCCCGAAACCACCACGGCTGTCGCCCGCATCGGCGAATTCCTCCACAACCACCTGTGAAGTCAACTCGCCGAGCAGTCCACCAGCCACACCCCGTCAGTCTTGTGCCACACAGTGTGATTGATGGTGCCGTCGGCGAGTTCGACATCGACGCTGCCGGTATCCCCATCCTCGGTGGCCGAGACCAGCCGCTTGGGCAGCGGCCCGTTGTCATTGGTGGCCCCCGGCGTTTCCATCAGATCCTTCATGAGCTCGCGACATCCGGGATTGGTGTAGGGCAGCACGACATGCCCGTCACCACCGGAGTGCAGGGCATCGTCGATCAGCGCCTGCGCGGTATCTCGCAGACTTGCCGAGGGTGCGGCCGCAGCGGTCGGCGCGCCCGCGGTGAGCGCCGCAGCACTCACCATCGTGACCAAAGTCGTTGCGGCGAAGAGCAGTCGGGTACGTCGAATGAAAATCGGCACGGCCGGATTCCCCTAGATGTGTTCGTCGTTGTGCTGCGACAGTAGAGGAAGGCACCGACATCGACTGCGCGCCCAGGCACTCGGGCGGCGCGCTCGCTAGTTTGGGCATGTGACTGTGTTCGCGGACTTCAACCTGAAACTGTCCGTCATCGACGTACTGATGTACGGATTTCATCCGAGCCTTCCGCCCTGGTCTCTGACGGATGCGCTGGAAGCACAGGGGGTTACGGGTGATCTCTGGGCGTATTCGATCGAAAACTACCCAGACCAAATCGTGCCGGAGGCTCGAGCGTACTTCGAAAGCTTGGAGCTACCCACCGACTTACTCATCGGCATCGAGGAGTTGAACTTCGACGGCGGCTGCCGCGTGTATTTCGAATGCTGTCCGCACTGGGACGGTGAGAGCGAGCAGTTCGACGTCACCAGTCTCGACGACCTCGATCTCCTCCCGAATCTGAAGCGTGTAGTAAGCGCAGATTGGCTTGCGCCTCATCTCAAGGAAGTATTGCGCTCCCGCGGCATCGAAATGATCTCCTAGCCAGCCTGTCTCGGATACTCGGAGCAATTGCCAGGAGACGACTCATCACCAGTAGCGCACGTTCGGAAGGCTCCGGATCGGCAGTCCCAGTTGATCTTCCAAGCCTTGGGCTGGCCTGCCCGGTCAGCGCGGTACGGGATCTCGGCTGGCCGCCGGCGCACGAAGTCGCATTGGGGCCGTTCGGGGCCGGGGTTGATGGCCGAGTATTTTCGTCGGCGGTCCCCTACCGAAAGATCAACGGACAGCGTTGCTCTCACCCACTATCCAGCGGCGGCAGTTGAGCGCCAGCATGATCCGCTGAACGACTCCCCCACCTCATGGCCAGAGCACTAGTCTGAGTCTTCGAGGGAGGCAGCGCTATCTATCCAAACTCCGCCACGACGCATCGAGATCCGCACGGCTGCTTGGTTGTTCGCTGGGTCGCCGGTCCCGAGACCGCCGTTCAGATCAGCCGGTCCGAGCTGTCGATCAAATGGCACCAACCCGGAATCTGGCTGATCGCCGCCGGGGTTGCCTTGGCCCCCACGCTGGTTCTCATCATCAAGACGACCGCTGCGGCACATCGTCAGTACAGCCCCATCGGCCATATCTGGAGCATTGCGGGAATCGTGCTGCTCTACGTCGTTGTCTTCGGCCTCGTCCTGGCGATGTTCGCGTTGTTCAGCAGGACAGACGCCCAGCGCGGCTCGAATCGTGTACGCGCCTACGCCTTCCCCGGTGCCGCCATGCAAGCCCGCTACACGTCGAACTATATCGAGCTCACGACCGCCACCGGAATTACACACCACCTCTACACGGCGATCAAGCACGTCCGCATAGCCGACGACACCGTCACCTTCATCAACACAGCGGGATACCTGGTACTCCCCCGCGAATTGGCCCCCCGACCGCGCGATCGCAACCGTTCAAGACTCAATGCGCTAACCCGCTGACACGTGCCCACCGCGGGCCACGCACCTACATCCGATGACACCGGAACACCGCCAACTGCCGCTGCGACTTCCAACGCCAGGCCCACCGCCATGCCCTCTGCCGGAGGCTCTGCGCTCGTTTCCGCGTGACTGCGGATCCGACTGCCGCCGAACGTCGTACAACCCCGTCTATTAGCGAACCGCAAGGTTTCGTTAACGCCTTCCCTGGACTGTGGTCCAGTCAGACGACGAGGGGAGAACACAATGAAGGTACTCGAGAGAACCGCCATGGTCGGCGCAATCATCGCCGCGGCCTGCATCGCATTGGCGGGCACGGCTTCCGCATCAGCGACGCCGGTAGTGCACACCTGGTGTCCCCATAGCGAGGCGATGCATCCGACGTGGGATGTGAACACCGGAGAACCTGTCATCTGCGTCGACACCGGCGTCAGCGGGCTCATGTGGGTTCCCGACGCCACCCGCTGATTCCGACCATCGCGATAGATACACGTGAGGCGATACTGCGTCGAGTCCCGCCCGTATCCGAGCGGGGCCTCGACCCTTCTCAGGTCCATCGCCAGATCTCCACTGCCCGTTGATCTTCGCCATGTCGGCGCTGACCTCGGGTGGCGGCAGTGGCGTGCGTTTGCCGACATCAAGGCAGAGCCAAGCAAGAAATCCGGCTGAGCTCAGTCACGCCTGGCCGGAGTCTGGGTTCGGCGGAACGCCAGGAAATTCCTTGCGGTCGCCGATCGTGAGTCCTGCTGCGCGGACCGCGAGCTCGGCCAGGCCGCGCCACGCCTCTGGAGAGACCGGAAATTCCGAGTCGATCGTTTTCGATGACTCGTCGATCACGATCGACCACACATCCGTATCGCTTCGCCAGAGTGTCAGTTTCGCTGTCGGGACGGACTGTCCGGCATCGGAGCGAGCACCCAAGACCGTGCCAACCGGGTCCGCAGCAGAGCCGATTCTATTCAGGCCCAAGGCGTTACGCAGTGCATCCAGATGTGGCTGGTCGAGTCGCCCGTTCACGGTAAGCAAGAACCGTTTCACGGCAGATCCCGTAATGGTAGGCCCAGCAGCGGCAGCTCGATATTACGTTCGCTCGCTTCGAGATCCCAGGCACTGTAGGCCAACGCCGAGGTACTCGCGATGCGGTGAACGTCGCGAAACCCGGTGACGATCATGCTGGCCAATTGGCGGTGAATCATTACCGATACGGGCCAAGGCAGCTCGATCCACCAACAAGTACCGTGGTCGGAATTTCCCGGTGATTGCCAGCCCACCTCTGACATGAGCTCAGGATCGGTACCGAAAGAGGCCAAGGCACCGGATAGCGGCTCACCCTGAAAGGTCGCCCAGACGCTGCCGCCAGGCCGTACCAGCTGTGCTTGAACGTACGGGACCGACCATCCGACGCTACCGATCGTCACGACCGCGTTCTCCGGGAGCACAGCCACCTGCTGGGTGAGTCGGTCTGCGAAGTCACTCCAGTCGGTCATACCCACCCCGGTCTCGAAGCACCGTCATCCCATCCCAGTTTGGCCGCACTTCGGCTCAGCCCTCTTGCATCCCGCGGACGGTCCGCAGCGGCGCAGCGGATACTAACGCCCCGCGGTACGGATGAGCAGGGTTGCACGTCGGCGTCCAGCTTCACCCTGCTCGCGGCGTGAGAGTGTGTTCGGGTTGCGGGCAGAGGGTATTCGCATACCGGCCGACGATTCGGACGATCTATTCACTGCTTGGCAGTGCGCCAGCTGTGCCCAGAATCCCACCACACCAACATGTTTCGAGTCGTGAGTGTTGTGTTCTACCCCTGAACATTGCGCATTCGGTCGCCGGTACACACCTCACGATGGGCGCTCCTGTCAGATGAGCCCGTTGAACGAAGACGTGGCGCCGGTGATGCCGCCTGTGTTGTCAGGTCGGATCCAATCCGATCCCCGGCGATATTCGCGCAGATACTCGGAGTGCCACCGCGGCCAATCCATATAGATATCCCCCGACTGCTGTCGATATCGGCGGTATTGGCGACCAGCTGTTCGTAGCGACTTGCGAGCCTCGCGTGCTGCGTGCCGAGCCCCCGCGAGCGCGGAGCGCATCTGGGAGGCGCTCAGCTCCACAGGTGGATCGATGAAGATCCCCGTTCTCCGGAACATCTGTTGCTCCTCCACGACGCAATCGCGCGATGACGGAGTCGGATGTCGCCCCAGCACGATCGAAACTATTATCCGCCAGTACCAACCCGGGCCGCCGGGCACCGATTCTTCTGGCTCCCCGCAACATTCGGCCCAGCAGGGCCATCAAGCGACAGTCGCCGATGTCGGTCGAACGCCACCGGTTTGAATGCTCTGAACGGCAACTGCAGACCGGCATGTCCAGTGCATAAGCGTTCGGAACTGGCGGAACCGACAACCATACGCAACCGGGCAGCGGCGGACATTCTTCTGCCGCAACGACTCCCGTGTAGCACTGCATCGCGGCCGGGTTCGCTGGGCGCGTCACTCCACGATCAACCGGCGGGCCTGTTCGATAAGTTCCTCCGGGTGCGGGGGTGTGCTCTTGCACGACTGGCCAACTTGCCGGCCATAGGCGTAGACAACGACGGTATCGGCCATCGTGACGTCTTCACGCGCAGCGGCGTGCCGCACTTGCCGGTAATTGACCGTACCGAAGGTGATGTCGGAGTACTCGGGCTGATGACTGAGCCCGAAACAGGCGGTCAGGGAGCTCCAGCGCTCGTTGCTGCGATACTCGATCACCACAATCTCATTGCTCGTAGTGAACTCATCGATCGTCTTCCATTGCCCGTAAGGGCTGGTGTGAGGATCGAAGGCGATCCACGTAACTGGCATCCGCGTCACCTTTCTGCGAGCTTCCCGCCGACCTGAGAAGCCTGTGCGGAGAGCGGGTTTCGTGTCAACCGCCAGTCCCGATCGCTCAGTTGACATCCGCCAGCCGGAACAGGCGTGGCCAGCGGGCGCGGCGGCCAGCTCAGAACGCGCGGTTCTCGCTCATGGTCGCAAGTGACCGGAATGTCTCTGCGCTACAGGGGAGATCGCCGTGGCTTGTTGCGGCGCATGTCGGTGGGGTTCGCTACCGTTCGGCCAGTCGTCGGAGGACGAGTTATGCCGGGATGGGGTTTGAGATGGGCTGGAAGATAAGCGGATTGGTCGTGGAAGGTGCGCTGGATCCGTCCCGATTACCAGGCTACCCGAGGGACACCGGGGAGACCGTCGGCATCGACGATGTACTCACCGGGGCTATCGACTACGCGGTCACGTCGTCTGGGGATTGGGCTCTTGTTCTCGATCGCGACGGTAGGGCAAGCTTCGATGACGAAGCGCTGGAAGCATTTTCGATTCATGGTCGGGTGTTGGCATTCGTGACCCACAGCGTGGTGACGTTGCATGGATTTGCGTGGTACGTCGACGGTTCGCTGGTGCGCCGAGTCTTCTACTCGGAAGGACAGTTGGCGGATGAGTACGGGGTAGCGATCACGGCGGAGGAACGAACCGAAACCCCGCTCGGGGAAGAGGACATCTTCGAGATCATCTGGGAGCTGACCGGATTGGCTTGGAGCGTCGCGGATGACGCCCGGTACCAGCGGTGGACCTGCACAGAACTCCCTGACTGACTCTGCTGTTGTCCAGCGGCGGGAAGCCGCAAATAGTGCGTTCGGTGCGGAGTACGCGCTGACCGAGGAGGGACATGCCATGGCCGCCAGCGGGTCGGCGCGGTTGATGAAGATGATCACGGTCAGTCTCAGTGAGCGGTTGGCCGCGGAGGGCTTCGCCCCGTCGGTGGTGCCGGAAGGGCTTACGCCGGCCGAGCCGGGCAAGCGCTATCCGCGCTACCGCAGAGAATGGTTCACCTCTCCCGCGAGCAGCAATACTCAGCTGAGGCGGGTGGTCGAGGCCAACATGCTGCGAGACAACGGCGGGAGCGTGGGCCTCACGTGCATTGCAAGGTTGATGGCAGACCCGGTCGCTCGATTGCGAGCGGACTTGTCGGCCGAGGCGTTGGAAAGGAATGCCAAGGTGCGGTTGCCGGGGTGCCTGGAGTCGGTTCAGTTCGGGTTCTTTCCGCATCCGAGCCACCCTGGGAAGGCGACGGTCTGGATCAGCGTCGAGATCGATATCGATTATGGGGTGGACCGGATCATGGGCTTGATGGGTGGTCCGGTCGCCCAATGGTTCGACCAGCGTGCGAGTCTGGCGCAGCTTGTGGAGTTGGCTCGCATGCCGAACTTGACGGACATGGACAGGTCCAATCCGGATCCTGGGCGGTTGCGTGATGTCGTGATGTTGGCGTTGTCGCAGGGACGTGCCCAGGAGGCGGTGTCGTTGATGGAGTGGTATTTGCAACGCGACCGGTTCCACAACTGGGATTCCCTGGAACGGGCGTCCGCTTTCGACGCGGAGATGTCGGTTCGTTTCACTGAGTACGCTCACCTGCGTCGCAGCGAGGGCTCGCTGTCATGATTATTCGGGAACACGATTGAATCGACGGGTTGTAGCGGGTTCTGCTATCGACGCTCCTCGTCCTCAACTCGATGCGGGTTCAGGCGGTCATCGTCCAGGCCGCGGTGTTGCATCGATTTCTGACGTTTTGAGTGGCGGATGGGAAATTTTCGCGACGAACCTTTCAGAATGCCGCTTAGGGCCACTAACAGCAACGGAAATCCTGCCGCCCCCACAACGAATCGCACCCGATTACCTGCCCAGATCATCAGCGAATCATATTGCCACGCATCAGGAAACGCCGTCGACCAACCAGTTTGGACAGCCGACCAACGCGCGGGAAGCTGTGCGGGCTCAGGCGGTCATCGCAACACTTCATCGAGTGCTTCTGATGGTGTGCGGAATCCGAGTGTTTGCCGAGGTCTGGCAGGGGTGTCGTGCGTGATGCGATCATGCTGGGCGACAACCAAGTTACTGAGTCACGGGGTACTGATGGGCGACTACGACTGGGCCGAGTTCGCGACGAATCTTGCCGGCCGGTACATCGAGTTGTTGTCGGAAGAACTCGCGCCGAGGCTTCTGCCCGGGGGTTTTCAGGTATCGCCGTCTCGAAGCGGTGACGATGACGAACTGCGGTTCAGTGGCCGGGTGCCGTTGTTCCCGCAGTTGACCAGGGTGATTGATGTTTTTGTCGAGCCTCTGCGGGATTGGATGGGGATGACGGCCTGGGCGCGCGCGGTGTCGGCCGAGGTTGGTGAGGTGATCGGTGGCCTGCCCGAGTCGGCGCAGTTGACGAACTGCGCGGACCCGCGTACCGAGCTCGGCCTGGTCGACTTGGCCGGGTTTAACAGCTTCATCAACGCAGGTCCGTACGGTTCGTTTGCCTTGCGTGATGAGTCGAGCGTGCGCGGTGCGGCGGACTGGGTGGTCCTGGAGTGTGTGAATGGTCCGGTGGGCGAGTGGTTTTCGCAGCGTGATGATCTGACGAAACTTCTCGGCCTGGCCAAGTATGCGAGGCCGCGGTCGGTGGATCAGGTCAACCCGGATGCCAAGCGGTTGAGGGCTGCTGTCATTTTGTGCTTGTTGAACGAGCGTTTCGCGGACGCGGCCGGGCTGATGGGCTGGTACCTGGAGGCGGGACGGTTCAGTGTCTTCGATTCCTTCGAGCGGGCGTCGGCGTTCGATGCGGCGCTGTGTGAGCGGTTCCCCGGATATGCGCAAGCCCGAGCGCTGATCGGCTGACCGCTGGTGGTTTCCCCATTTTCTGGGCTGAGCAGCTGCCGCTCTGACGAACCCTGCGGCAGAACTACAGCACGACAATCGGCAGATCATTGCGTTCGACCAACACCAGATTCCTTCTGCCGGTTGATCTTCCGAAATTCCGTGCTGGCCGTTTCGAACAGCGCGGTATGCGGCATGTGAGTGCGTTGCCAATTGAACCCGCCTGATCCGACGGACTGTCACAACAATCATCTACACCGTTGGTGGATCGAGCTTGAGTGTCATCCAGATCGAGTCGCCGCGTTCGGGATCCGGGTCGACCCGCCCGCTGCGGTCGAAGCCGAGTTTCTCCAGCACGCGGAACGAAGCCGTGTTCCACTCTCGCACCGTCGCCCACAATCGTCGTCGCCCCGTACATGCCGCGGCCTCGACAACGGCCCGGCCAGCCTCGGTCGCATACCCGTGTCCGTGGGCTCGCCGGACGAGCTCGTAGGCGATCTCCGGTTCGGCGTATGACCCTTGGCCGACGATCAGACCGCAGTAGCCGATGAACTCTCCAGTGTCTCGAACCTCGATGGGAAGCAACCCGAGACCAGGATCAGCACCGAGAGGGTTGGCCACCAACCACTCACGCATTTCCTCCAGGGTCGGCCGACCGTCCGCGCCGATCCTTCGCCGGGCCCGCGCATCGCGCTCGATCCACAACTGCCGGTGTTGCTCCGCGTCTGAGGGCCGCCATCGCCGCAGCCGGAGTCGCTGGGTCGACAGACTCGCCGGAAAGTTCGAGTAGGCCACCACGACCCGAATCTACGCGACATCCAACCAGCGGATCAGCGTGTTCGAGGGACCGAAATGGCCTCGGCTCATTGATCTTTGAGCCCGCTGGTTTGCCGCATCGACCCGCCCGCCTCGCGGCATGACAGTGTGTTGGTCACTCCCTACTGCAGCGGCAACTACTTCCGCCGAACGCTATTCCGACGCAAGTACCTCGTCGCAATAGCGGATAGCTTGGACTGCTTCCGTGGTGGTGCGTCAGCGAAGACGCGCGATCGACAGGGGCGTGGGAGGCGGTTCAATCCGAGGGCATCGACTGCGAAGGCTTGGGAGAGTCCGTCTCTCCATGCCTGAACCTCCAGGTCGATGGGAGCGGCTATCGCCAGCGCACCCGACAGCGCCCATACGACGTCCTCGGTGAGCTCGGTGTAGTCACTCGAGGTTAGGGGTGGGTGCAGTTCCTTCGCCCAGTTTTCTGTCCCGTTGCCCGGGGGCTCGGACCAGCCGTGCGCGGACATAAGAGCTTCCTGCTCTTCGGACATTCGATGTCGCGGGTCCAGGGTGCGGTTCGACGCCACCTCGCAATAGATCTCTCCGGGCCAGTGCACGATCTGGGCGTATCTATCGTCGGTCGCGCGCAGGGTCAGGTAACCATCGGCAGGCATGCCGGCCAGCACCCGCGCCAAACGGTCAGCGAGATCTGGCCAATCGACCGGCGGGGCGGCGAGCTCAGGCTGGAGCCTTCGGCCATCCCCGAGATCTCTGGCAGGATCAGGTAGTTCCCAGTCCTGGTCGGGTAATCCCCAGTCGATCGTGACTCGCGCGTCGGGTACCAGCTCGGCGACTGAGTGTTCGATCTGCGCCTCGAAACGAGGCCCCCACTTGTACCAGCGGGTGATACTCATGGGTGCAGGATCGGTTTCCCCGCGGACCACGAATATTCCGTCGTCGAACGCTTCGCAGTACGTAGGCACCTCGTAGTAGACGCGCTCATGCAGCAATACGGCATCTACCGCGGCGAGCACAGCCCGGGCGAGTGCCTCATCGCCGTCGAACCTGATCGTCAAACGGAGATCGATGTTCTCTGACACGTACTGAAGCTAGATGAACCTTCCGACAACCACTTCCGCTCTACGGCAATCGAGTGCCTCGGGCACGCGCCCGCATCGTGTAATCGGCAAGAGCACGCGCCCGGAACTGCGGCCGGCCAACCAGTTTGGACGGCCGACCAACGCGCGGGTCGCGGCATGAGCGGATATCAACGAAGCGTGCAGGGCCACTTCTCGGGTCGGTCTTCACGCGGCGGGGGATTGCGCACCTCGTGGCAAAGGTCTGGCCCGGAGCTGAGAACCTTCAGGCTTCCCTCAACCCGAGGATCGCAACGTCGGGATCAGGAGTGTCCAGCGCGTCGCACCAGACCGTCACCGTCAGATCTGTCGGCGCAGCTAACCGGAACAAACGCACCATCGCATCGACCGCTTGCGCTGCAACACGCTCGCAGGACCAGGTATCGAAAGCGAGCTCGATCTGCCAGGTGGGCATGCCCTTGTCATCAGGTGCGGTCCACCCTGCCGCACGAAGCCACTCGCCCTCGACATCAGTCATATTGCCGCCGATCGAGCAGATCCACTCGGCCAGGAACTGGATGCACTGGCCATTCGGCATGTTCAACTGGACGACTCCGCAGTACGGTATCTCCTCCAAAACGGTAGCCAGACGACCCGTGAAGTGCTCCCAGCTCACGGGCGGCGCGGCGGGCTCTGCCGCGCGCGACCGCCTGTCTGAGTAGCCATCGGGATAGTCCCATTCAAACCTCACCACCGCCGTCGGTGCTACTGCAGACACCTGCCGTTGCACTTGCTCCTCGAATTCGGGCACCCAAGTAAAAAACCGACTGAACCCCAGCGGCCGCGGCGAAATGACCCGCACATCGACTACTCCGTCGTCGCTCGTACGCCGGACGACCGCGACATCGTGCTCGATGCCCAAGCCTCGGACGACATCTTCGAACACTCTGAACACACGTTCCGCGTCCTGCGGGACGAGGCCGTAGACAGTGAAACAAACATCGATGGGGGTTGACACACCCGAACGTTACCGCCGGTCATTGAGTAGCGACACAACGGCTTTCAACACGGGCTGATGCCGGAGGCGCTGACAGTCGTCCCAAACCGTATCAGCCTGGAGTCGCCGCAGACTCCTGATTCAGGTGCCCGCAAGCGGCAGGTGAACGCGCTCTCGCTCATTGGCGTAGTGCGGCCTGCGGACCCAGATCGCCTCCGCCGGTTGATCTTCGGCTGCCCCGGCTTTGGCCGTTCCGAACCACGCGGGTCGCGGCATGAGCGGATATCCGGTCGCGGACGTGGAGGTTTGTCTTTAGGGTCACGGCGTGGCCGGGATATGTAGTCGTGGCGGAGAGGTGTCGTGGGATGAGCAGATTCGCTGAGGTCATTGTTCTGGCACGTGGGGCGGAGGAGGTCATGAAACATCTGGAGCAGGACGATGATTCCCGGCGGTGGCATCAAAACTTCATGGCGATCGATGATACGAAGTTCTCAGGGGCGGGATTTCAGTATCGGTCTAGCGAGTGCTATGCCTGGATTATCCAGTTCTCCCGAAACACCTGGGGTGGGCTGTTGTCGTATCTCGAAGCCTTGCCGTGGCCACGCCCGGACTCGGTGCAGGTTCTCATCCGCGACGAGGAGGACGACTGCTTCGGACTTTGGATGATCTACGACGGCAAGCTGACCGAAGTGCCTCTTCCGCGAACGGAACGGATCGAGTCCCCCGGCCACTCTGTCACCGGTGTGCTGATCAGACAGGATCGGCAAGAACCATCCTGACATCGGCATGTGCGGATGTTTGATATGTCATGTGGCGGAGGCCATGTAGGCCGCGAGGATGTAATTCGGGTGCCGGTCGAGGTTGGTGCGAGCGCGGTCGTAGCGCATCGTGGTGCGTGGATCGGCGTGCCGGGCGGCGATCTGCACATCACGCAGATCGACGCCAGCGTCGAGCATGGTGGTGACGAAGGTGTGCTGCAACATGCGCACCAGGGCGTTTCAGGGACTGGTGAATTCATTGCGACGCACTCAACTCCATGTCCACACTGCCGTGTCGATGGTGTCCGAACCCTGCACGCGGAGCTTCAACTCCGATAATGAACTGGTCGTTCGCGCACGCAGTGCCCATACCGCACAGTGCGCGAGATGCTGGTAGTCGCGGAACATCACCGGCGACGAGAGCTGCTGATGCCAGTTGAGGCGGGTGTCGTTCGGAGGTGTCCAGCCTTGGTACTCGATCATGTGCCTTTCCGTGCCGTCGCCCATCCGCCATTCTGGGTCGGCGAAGTCGGGGCTGCCGAGCTCGACATCCAGCGCTCCGGGCTGGGAGGTGAAGCGAGCGAACCAGTTGTCTTCTCCGCCAAGGACGAGACTCGATTTGGTGGGGATGCCGGTGGCCAGCATCGCGGCCAGGTCCTCGATCAGCTGGTTCCATGAAGCACGGGCGATGTCGTCCGCCGCCAGCCGCAGCGCGATGGTGCGGCTTCTCTCACGTTGAGCTGGGCTCACCAGCTCCACAACGATTCTGTTGTGATCGCGGA
Organism: Nocardia sp. NBC_01327; assembly: GCF_035958815.1. Classification (NCBI taxonomy): domain Bacteria; kingdom Bacillati; phylum Actinomycetota; class Actinomycetes; order Mycobacteriales; family Nocardiaceae; genus Nocardia; species Nocardia sp. NBC_01327. Next base: position 6,674,411 of record NZ_CP108383.1, read on the forward strand.
TTGCCCCGACGACCGCTACGGGAAACTCCCAGCACAAGCTTTTGCTGTGTCGCAGAGTGCCGTGGACGGATTCTCCCAGCGTGTCTCGGAATCCGCCGAGAGCGGTCTGCAGTGCGCGGTCCAGTTCGCCGTTGAGATGGGAATAGCTGTCACTGTGAAGGTCGTAGTCGCACAGGTCGCTGCTGATAGTGACCTCGACACTCTCGAGCGTGTCGCCGGCGAGCCAGAAAATGGCCTGCGGGGAGCCTTCCAATTTTAGGCCGGTCGTGGCGTAGATCATGCGGTCGAGTTTGAGGTCCGAGACGTCGCGCCACCCGGCGTGTGCAGCGAATCGTTCCACATCGGTGCGGGTCCAGGTCCAGTCGAAGTTCGACGCGGCGCGGATCACATCCAAGCCCCCGGGCACGTCGAGCTCGACGTCGTCGTCCTGATACGACCGCGACGGATTCCTGGGAAGCTCATGGTCATTGGAGGCATAGACTGCTCGTGGCCTGTCGTCCGCCGGTCGGAGTGCGGTGGTGTCCAAGGCGCCGCCGCCGCGACGCCAACCCTCTGACTGCAACTCGTTCGGCGATCCCACACCGATTGCCTGTAATCCGGCAACGACCCGCGACGCGAGGTGGCTGTAGTCCGGCGTCCGTATCGGCTCGGTGCAATCGCGACTCCAGTTGTCTTCGCCGTCCGGCGGTATCCACCCGGCGGCGATGAGTACCCGATCGACGTCCTCGCCGTATTCCCATTCCGGACCGACAAAGCAGGAGTGGCTCAGCTGGGCATACAACGTGCCGGAAGTCTTGGCGAATTGGGCATACCGGTTGCCGGACGCGCTGATGATCAAATTGGTGTCGCTGGGGATGTCTTCGAGATACTGGGCGAGGGTTTCGGCGAACCGGTCCCAGTCGGTCAACCCGGAACGCCGCGTGACCCGCTCTTGCTGACACCCATCCCAAAACCGTTGCCACACAGGGTTTACCAGCATCAGTTCGACGCTGTGCCGCGACGTGACGATGCCGATCGCCACACCCTCCAACTCCCACACCGACCCGTGGTCGGTGCCGATCGCCCCGACCGTGGGCTCGCCGAACACCTGTGCGAGAGCGGCGGTGACCTTTTCGGCCGCCGCGGCCAGCAATTCCGGTGTCTCGTGTTCGAAGCTGTTCGGGCAATCGGAAACGATGACATGCACCTGGCGTAACTCGGCGTCACTGTGCCAGAAAACCGCCGAGCCACCCCACACCGTCAGTGCCGTCCGCACGAACGAGGCTTGTTTGTCCGCACCTTCAATCGTGGCCAGCTCACTCCACCCCACGGATCCGGCGAACCGCTCCCTATCGGTGAGTGACCATTCCCAATCGAAAGACTCAGCTGCCCTGGCGATCTCGACCGCACCCATCACATCCACTCGCACCGGAATCCTCATCACGGTCGCGACGTTAGCGCGCTGCACCGACAGGTAGATGCTGTCTGTAACGAGGACGCCGTGCGCCGCCACAGTCGTTCTACCTGCGGCCACGTGCTTTCATTCAGACGGCCACCGCCGCGTCACGTCATCGCGTTCGACCGCCCGGCGCGCGTGCATCTGCCAACTGCAGCCGTGTCGATGCAGCAGCAACGACACCCGTTGGTCGTGCAGGACGCATGGAAACGACGCCCGATCACGGTCTCGACCCGCGCCAATGTCCAGCAGTGATCGGCATCATCGTGCGTCTGCTGCAGTTCATTGTGCTGAAACCCCACACGGGAAGTCACCGGTCTCGTGCAAGAGCGGTCTGTTCTCCAGCGTTCAAGGCACCACGATTCGCGTGCTGCGTCGCCGAACGTCGGCACGTACATCGGTGGCACCGTCGTTCTGTTCGATCACGGTGTCGGAGAGGCTGTATAGCCTGTCGCGTGTGATCCCGCATCGGCGGGCACGCTGCAGAGTTGGTTCCAGCTAAGGGATTTCATGTCGTTCGATATCGATCGGAGCGCCGCCGAGCGTGCGGTTATCCAACTACTCGCCCCGGACGTCGAATTGCCCAACGACACCGACAGTTTGACGGATCTGCTGTGGGTCAAAGACATCGTGACCTATGTGCTCCTGGACGACTGCCATGGCGCGATCCTCGACCATATCCGTGCACTGCCCAGTTATCCGAGCGATATGGACTGGAGTTGGTACCGCGACTACATCAGCGAACTTCCGTTCCTGGACCACGGAGAGGGGATCGATCGGCTCCTCGAGCTCATCGCCGAACACTGCAGACAACTCGGCGTGCTTATGGTGAGCCTCGATACCCGCGCCGACAACCATGCGGTCGGGTTCGTCGAGGCCAAGCACTGGCAGCGCAACGCCGACGTGGTCACTCAAGCCCACCCGCTCCTGTCGATCATTCGTGAAGGCTCACTGAGCAGGCTGGGCGGTGACACCCAGCACGGCCCGCACCAACTGGCCGAATTGCGGCGCCAAGCCGAGCAGCGGCGTCAAGACATGACCGAATGGGAACGGTTCGCCGAAAACATCGTTGCGCTGCTGGACGGCGGTCCTGTCGGCACGATGGCAGTGCTGGATTGCAGTCGAGGCGGTGTCCAGTTCTCCGACGAACCAGACGCGTTGTCCGTGGAATCCCTCCGAGATGACGCAACGCGCGATGACACCGAGATCAACCAAGTGCTGGCCGAGCAAGGATGGGCTCCCTTCGAGGAATCCTGGGGCCCAGTATGGGAATACCGCATGCCCGCGCGCTATCCCAGATACATCGGCACATATCGGCAGTTCGCTGACCAGGTTGTCATCGGGCTACGAGCATCGAAGATCAACTCACCCACCGAACTGACGGTCTACGGCTACAACATCGTCTCCCAAGCCGACGAACCAGACCTGTCAGTTCTAGGCATCCCAGTCACGGACGGTTGATGTTCAACTGGCCTGCGCCGCCGCTCATTCCGTCGGCCTCAGATCAGTACGGCCGGTTGCTCTTTCGCCTTCTCGTGCTGGCCGAATCCGTAAGCGCGCTATGCAGTGCGGTCTCAGGCGGGCTCATCGCACGCAACTCGGCAATTGCGGACGCTCCGTTGGCCTCAGATCGGCTCGGCCCGTTGATCTTCAGCCTGCCTGGGGTGCCGGACCTGTCAGCGATCACTCGCGGCAATGCCTGACCCAGCGCTGTAGCCCGCAGGATGAACTAACGTTGGCGGGTACGTATCATGATCTGCGGAGGGAACGTGTCGGAGGGGACGCCGACCGGTGTCAGCTATTGGACGGGTGCGACCTTGTCCGTGACGCTTGGGTTCGGCACGTTGGTGGCCATCGGGCTCGTCGCTGGTGCTGCCTGTGACTGGCGGTTCCATGGCGGACCAATGCCGAGTTACTGGCTGGCCACAGCTGTCGGCGGGGTGATTCGGTTGGCAACACGGGGGCGAGGGCGTGACGTGATGCACGGTGTGAGCGCGGGGATATTGGCGAGTTCGGCACTCCTGCTGGTGATCTCGATGGTCGGTACCCTGCTGTGGCTCACGGTCTGATCGCGATCCGATGACCGATACCCAGCGTGAATCCACCGCGGTCGACGACACCGCATGGTTCGGACGGTCCTCGTTCCACGCCGCGACCGTGGTGACGGTGCTGACTGCCGCACCGATTCTGATCCTCGTCTACACAGCCGCTCTGTGCGCAGTGCTTGCCGCCATCGAGTTGCTGACCGCCCTGTACCTGATGATCTCACCAGGTACGTCGCGGCAAGTCGGCGTCGGAATACTGTTCGGGTTGATCGGGTCGGTGATCGCCGTCGGGACATACCTGATCATCACCATCACGCTGGCCTGAGCCGATGACCATACACACGGGCGATCGCGCGACCACGCAGGTGATCCATCCGCTGGCTGTATTGGCCGGCGAGGGTCTGCTCGAGGAGCAAAGCTGGCCCGGTGTCGCCCGAGTCCTTCTCGATCAAGGGTTTCGATGGCCGGCCCTTCCCGAGCTCGCGGCATTGTATGAACCCGAGGAATACCGAGTTGTCTCGAGACTGAAAAACCTTGCCACACAAACCGACCGCGACCTCACCGGCAGTCCACGCCTGGACCCTTGGGACGTGATCGCGGGTCTCTACGGACGCGCCTGGCGGTTGGGGATGCTCGATGAGACCTTGGCGATGTGGCGTATGGACCACGTCTGGTTCCACATCCGAGACCTACAGAAAGATCACAGCCACGGCGTGAGGATCCTGTGGACGGCCATGGGCGTGAAGGAATTCGACGATGACCACCCATCATCGGATGTCCCCGCCCGAGCAGAAGCTGTTCTCTCCGAGGCCGATTCACTGCTGGAGCCACACGCGTTGAGTTACCCACTGTGCGAAGCGATACGCGAAGCCATGGACAACGCCGGTTACTGAAACCCTGTCGATCCTCGGCATCCCCGCGCTAGCCTGTTCGATCATTGCAGTCAGTGGCAGTAGCGGATCTGCCAGTGCACCGGCCCGGGATCGGCGACCGCCCATTCGCGTCCTCATATTGTTGCGGGTATGACGATTCGGCTCGCGCGGCCAGTGCGCGGAGTTACCGTGCGCTCCAGGAAATCTCCGGGCAACTGTGCACCCGACTGGGGCTATGCCGAGCTGGACTTCGAGCCGGTCACCGACGACGAATCGTCTTCTGTCGAGTTCGCCTGCGAACCGTGCGAGGACGAGGAACTCGCGAAGGCCCTCGCCGAGGGAGCTTTGATCGAGCTGGCGGGCGCGGGCACTCATGATCCGGACCGGCACCGGGGACACGCGGTCCTGGCACGAGTGGTGGTCCGCATCATCCAGCAATCTCAGGTCGATTCCTGCGTCGCGGTCTATCGCGGCTTGGGCGTCCTGGCTGTGCGTGAAATGCTCAGCTGCATCGCCGAGGACCGCGTCCCGCAACCGATACAGACCAGGATCAGCATCGGGTTTCGGCCATGACCCGAGGTCGGCTCAGTAGTCGCCGCGCTGCGGCCGATGTGACCGAGCTCGGCGACCGACCTCCGGCTTCGCTGATCGACGACGGTGCTGCGCCGCAATAGGTTTCGGTTGTCGCGAGCCTGCGCTGGCCGGGTCGCCTGAGCCAGGAGGCATTGTCGGATGTTGTTTACTGCAACGGTTCTGGCGTTGAGCGGACGACGGTGAGGCTCGGTACGGTGACGGTCATGGCGAACGCGTACTACCTGATGGAGCTTTCGGCCACTCTCGATGCGGGAGTATCCGAGAACGAGATCGCCGAGTTGCAGTGGCATCTGGGACTGCAGCCCAGTCCTGCGCCACCACTCCAACTGGCTGATGCTGTGAACGTTTTCCAGCGAGGGCCGGCGTACCGCCGCGGCACTGATCCCGATCTGTTCGCTGACCTCGTCCAAAACCCGGGGGCGGGCAACTGGGTACTGACGGCCTGGCAGGAGCCCGATCCGGACGAGCTCGAATCCCTCGAGCTGCTGTTCCTGTGGCTGGCCGCCCGAACCGATACCGCCACAAGGAATATCGACGGATCGGTGTGCCTCGGGCGCATGCGGTTCTGCGATGAAATGAAATGGACGAACACGATCATGGTTTTCAGTGATCAGTGGGTGGCGTATCCGCGCATTCCCGGGCCGCTCGCATCAGAGCTACTGCCCGCAGGTAGTAGCGCAGCGGCAACCTGGGAGGATTTCGCGGTCCGGCTGGCGGTGACATTGTCACGGCTACGCGAGGACGAATGCGTCTCCCTGGAAAACGAGCAGGTTCTCGTTCAGTTCCTCGACTTCTCCAGCGAAGAGATCGTCGGTCATATCGGCTTCGACGACGCCTCAGCGCAGTCGGGTGATTCGGGAACGGACATGCGGCAACGGGGTTGGCGCGAACCAGAGGGCCTGCACAACTGGCATCGTCGTCTGCCCCGTCCGATCAGCGCCGCACAGTTACAAGGTGTGGCCGAGGCGACCGTGTCGGCCCTGCGGGATGTCGTCGGTGTTCGATCGCCACAGGACCTTTCACTTTCCGCGTTCGGCAACTACCTCGGCGAGAAGCCCGATGTATCGGCCATGGGGTTGACGTTGTCTTCGTAGCTCTCGGAGAATCGGCCGAGAGCACGTCCGATCAGGCTCTTGTGTCGGTGGCGGTGGCTAACGTCTGTGTCGTGGACGAAGCGCTTCAGTTCGATATATCCGGTGCCATTGCCGTCGCACTCGCATATTTCGAGAGCGCCTGGGGTGACCCTCTCGACGGTACGGATATCGAGATGATCCGGGCGCGATGGGTCTTCCCGCAGGTGGTGTTCAGTCTTGAACGTCGATTTCACTCGGTCTTCTTCCGACTGACCAGTCCTGCCGCATACGAGACAGAATCCGCCACCATGGCGATCTCCATTCGCGCCGGTAGGCCAACGCCTCTCGAGTATCCGGCTCGGCTTCGTCCGCTGAAGCGAACTGAGAACCGCATCGGCCGACCCGGGCTTCCACTCTTCGACAGTCGCGCGCGTTCGATCGGCAGGTATTCGGTTTGCCTTCTCGCTGAGAATAGCCAGACGGCCTGAACGGCCGAAACATCAAGGAAGGCAAGCATTGTGAGCGCGCAATGCACATCATCAGACCCGGCGAAGATACTGTGGTGGAAACGGCGGTGGCGGATCCGCAGGCGGTCGGCGATCGTGGTTGTGCTGTGCGCGATCGCGGGCCTTGTCGGCTGGGCGGTGTGGGATGACCACCGAGTAGACAACTGGGGAGGGGAAATGACCTTCCAAGTAGTGGCAGGCCACGACAGCGGTCCGCACACCGACGCTCTGCTACCGGTCAAGCCCTTGCCGGCCGCGACTCCCCAGTTCGTCAAAGACGCTGCCGCCGAGGTGATCATGGATTTGGTCCGGCCTGGAACAGTGCCGGACGGTACTCGCGTGGTGTGCCATGTCGATGTGTGGTGGCGTCATTCGGAGATGGGGACCAGGTTCTGGATCGAAAGCTGCACCCCGAACATCGACCGCTACCAGTGAGTCGCCAGATTCCGAGCTTGATGTATCGCATGCGTCCGAACCTAGGAGTTGGAGTGCGCTCCAACGCAACTGCTCCTCGGTCCGGAACTCACAGGCGTCGAACACTGCGACGGCCCCGAGATTGCCCTGTGCCGTTGACCTTCAGCTCGGTACCTGCGCGACCCCGACGGTCCGTCAGAGGAGGGCGCCGCCGGAGACCTCGATGCGCTGGGCGGTCATCCAGCGCAGGCCCTCCGATGCCAGTGTGGCGATGGCGTCGCCGATCTCTTCGGGTTCGCCGACGCGGCCGAGCGCGGTCTGCCCGGCGAGACCCTGGCGCATCTGGGCGTCATCGCGCATGGCACCGCCGTTGAAGTCGGTGGCGGTCGGCCCGGGGGCAATGGAGTTGACTCGGATGCCGCGGGGGCCGAGTTCTGCGGCCAGAGTGCGGCTCAGGGCCTCGACGGCGGCTTTCGAGGCGGAGTAGACCGAGGTCGCGAGACTGGTGTGGCGGGTCAACGACGACGAGACGTTGATGACGCGGGCGCCCTGCGCCAGCAGCGGCACAAGCGACTGGATGAGGAAGAACGTGCCTCGCACGTTCGTGCCGAACACCGTGTCGAAGTCGTCGGCCGTGACAGCTTCCAGCGGGCCGAAGACGCCGACCCCCGCGTTGTTGACCACGATGTCGAGCCGTGAAGCCCCCCAGCGCTCGAGCAGTCCGCTGAGCTCGGAAGTGAAGGCTCCGAAAGAGGAGACGTCGCTGAGGTCGAGACGCACGACAGCGGCAGTCCCGCCCGCAGCGTGCACTTGCTGCGCCGTCTCCTCGGCCCCGGCCGCATCACCGCGATGGGTGACCACGACCCGCACTCCGCGCGTCGCCAGGGCAAGAGCCGTGCTCCGACCCAGGCCACGGTTTGCACCGGTCACCAAAGCGATCCTGTCGACTGTCATCAGCTGCTCCCTCATTGCACGGCACCCGAGAGACTGCGGGCGCCGCAATCAGATGCGAGTCGCTCGACTCGCCTTTGCATCGCAACTGTAGGCATGCCAAAAGAGGCGAGTCAAGTGACTCGCCTCGGAGCTAGGGCATACTGCACGCATGGCAGCAGAGCTCTCCACACATCACCGCCGCCTCGCCCAGCAAAAGCGTGAGGCGATCATCTCCGCAGCCACGGACCTCTTCCTGAACCGCGGTTACGACGGCACTTCCCTCGCCCGCATTGCCGAAGGGGCGGCAGTCTCGAAGTCCACGCTGTTCAAGCAGTTCCCCACCAAGGCAGCCCTTTTCGAGGCCATCGTCACCGAGTCCTGGCAGCGCGATGCCGGCGGCACTGTCGCACGGCCTGAGGTCGGAGACCTGCGTTCCGGCCTGACTTCCATCGGCCACCGCTACGCCGACCTGATCGGCCGGCCCGGCATGACAGCCCTGTTCCGCATCGTCATCGCCGAGCTGCCCCGCTTCCCCGAACTGGGGCGGATGCAGTTTCAGCTCGGCAAGCTGCCCTACTTCACCTCGGTCCAGCACTACCTCGAGTCAGAGCACGAGGCCGGTAATGCCGACGTCCCGGACGCCGAGAGCGCCGCCAACCAGTTCCTCGGGATGATCGCCAACTACGTTCTGTGGCCCCGCATGCTGCTGACCGACTGGAACCCCGCAGCCTCTGACATCCGCTACGCCGTCGAGCAGGCCGTCGAAACCATGCTCGCCCGGTACACCACCGATCGACCAGCCTGATCCGAAACCGGAATTCGTACGCCGGTACCGGGTGCCGAAGGGGCCCCGAGCCGGTTACTGGTAGTCACAGCCTTCCGATGACGAATGCACTTCGCTCGCGCACTGCTGGCACCGAGCGGCGTTCCGGCCGTTGATCTTTCGGGGTGCGCGCTGGCCGGTTCGGTCAGCCCGGTATGCGGCAGGTCCGGATATCGGGTTGCGCCGTCGCTGTCGGAAGTCACGTCGCCAGGCTCTGATCACCGGTCAATTCAGAGAGTGGTTGGGAGAACGCCGCCGTCCGCCCGGATCGCCGCACCGTTGGTCGCCGACGAGCGCGGGCTCGCGAGGAACGTCACCAAGTTCGCGATCTCGCAGGGTTCGATGAAACGCTGGATGAGCGAGGTGTCGCGTACGAGTGAAGATTTCAGGTCCTGCGGCGAGAGTCCCTGAGCGGTCGCGATCCGCTCGACCGTACTCGCCACGCCGTCGGAGTAGGTCGGGCCTCCGAGCACGGTGTTGACGGTGACCCCGGTGCCTTTGGTGAGCTTTGCGAGCCCGTTGCTCAGCGCCAGTCCCGCCGCCTTGGTTGCTCCGTAGTGCACCATGTCGCCGGGGACGTCGACTGCCGATTCGGTTCCGATGAAGATGATCCGCCCCCAGCCGTTCGCGAGCATTCCGTCGAGGACCCCTCGCGAAAGGCGAACCGCGCTCATCACGTTGATATCGAAGTACCGCAGCCACTCCTCATCCGGCACCTCGACGAACGGTTTGACGTCGAACAATCCCACGTTGTTGACAAGCACGTCCACGGGTCCGAGCTCCTCGAGCAGTGCCCGAACCTGTTCCGGCGCAGCGAAATCCGCGGCGATCCCGGAGACCTGAGCGCCCGGCGTGGATGCTCGAAGACGTTCGACCGCCTCGACAACACGTTGCTCGTGCCGCCCATTCAGCACTACGGCAGCACCCTCGACCGCACATGCCGCGGCTACGGAGTAGCCGATTCCCTGCGTGGAACCGCTGATGAAGATCTTCTTGCCTGCGAGCTGCATATCCATGGTCGTATCCCTCCCGGTCCCGTCGACCGCGGTTCACTTGCTTGGGCAAGTGAACCCTACGCGCAGTTACTTTCCCAGGAAAGTTACGAGGTAGGATCCTGAATATGGCAGGCACCGAAGACTCGGACACCTTCACCCCGGACGAGCTAGAGACGTGGTCAGCTCTGGCGACCTTGCTCGAGTGGCTCCCCGTGGCGCTCGACACTCAGCTACAGCGAGATTCGGGCATGAGCCACTTCGAGTTCGGGGTCCTCTTCGCCCTTTCGCAAGCCGCGGACGAGACATTGCGCATGAGCACGCTGGCCGGATACGCCAACAGCACCCTGTCGCGCCTGTCGCGCGCAGTAGCCAGACTGGAGCGCCGGGACTGGGTGCGGCGCGCACCCGATCCCCACGACGGTCGCATTACGATCGCGATCCTCACCGGCGCGGGCCGGGATGCAGCGCGCACGGCGGCACCTGGGCACGTCGCACTTGTACGGAAACTCGTATTCGACTCACTGACGCGTGCGCAGGCGGAGCGGCTCGGTCACTCCAGCCTGCGGATCGCTGAAGCCATCCGTGCAGATGGTCCGTGGCGGCCCGAGAGCGAGCGCTAACATCGACTGCGGCCGTTGGGTTATCGAAATTGATCATCCAACGCCTCATGCCGGCTTCGACGCAAACGGTTCCCCGAATATGTAGCAGCTCGAGCATTGATGGCGTGAGCTTCACAGGGTGTATGGAGTTGCCGCTCGTCGGCATTATGGGGCATCGCCCGCAGCCGAACGACGCTCTACCCGTTGATCTTCGGCAGGCCCGCGAGGCCGCTTCGGAACGCGCGGGTCACGGCATGAGCGGATGCGGCATCGGCCTGCTGATCTCCACCACCCTCCAGTGTGTCAGTCGACGTTGCTAGGTTCGCCATGTGAGTGAACACCAGCAAGATGTGGCCCAGATCGATGAGGTCACAGCGCGATTCCTGCGCCTCAATCGTGGTTCGGACAAATACTCCGAGCGGATCCTGAACTTGGTTGAAGGGCGTCATCTGCTCGATGCGATCCCGCTGCTCGTGGAAGCGGATTTCGGATCGTGGTCTCGCGCGGATATCGACCGCATTCTCGGGGGTGTGGGATGGCCCGTCCAGGAGGATCGGCACGGGGTCAAGGCCGTCATCGAGACGGATTCGCAGTGGTCGTATGTCAGCGCGTCGGTGACGCCTGACTATATGGACCCCGACCGGTGGGGGTTCGGTGAGTTCTATGCCTTGTCGATGACACAGTATGCCGCTCCGGCACAACTGCATCGGGCGTACGTGGCGGCTCTGGAGGCGTGCGTGCGACTGCTCGGCGCGCCACCATTGGTAGGTGGACCCGACGCCTTCTCGATGTGGTGTGGACCGGATATCACCATCAGATTGACGCGTTCGATCAGATACTCCTGCCTCCATCTCGGCATCGAGCCCACCCAGTCGTCGGCCGGCTATGAGCACTGGGATTGGAAGTGGAACGAGGAATGGCAGAGGGTCAAGTCCAAATGCGTGGTGTAGCAACGGTGGTCATCGCTTGATCCGGTAGTGGGTCAGGCGGTCAGTGCCGCGGTGGTGTCCTCCTGTTCGTCGGGGTCGGTGAGCCCGCGGGAGCGGGCAAGAACGTCCAACCCGAGGTAGCGGCGTCCTTCGATCCATTCGTCGTGTTGCTCGGCCAGGACGGCGCCGACGAGACGGATGATCGCGGTGCGATCGGGGAAGATACCGACCACGTCGGTGCGGCGGCGGATCTCTTTGTTCAACCGTTCCTGGGGATTGTTCGACCAGATCTGGCGCCAGATCTGCTTGGGAAACGCGGTGAACGCCAGCAGGTCCGCGCGGGCAGCATCGAGGTGCGCGGCGACTCTGGGCAGCTTCTCGGTCAGGGCGTCGAGCATCCGATCATATTGGGCGGCAACCGATTCGGTATCGGCTTGATCGAATACCGAATGCAACAGGGTGCGAACCCAGGGCCAGGAACTCTTCGGGCAAACCGACATCAGGTTCACCGTGTAATGGGTGCGGCAGCGCTGCCAGCTCGCGCCGGGCAAGGTCGCGCCGATCGCGGCCACCAAACCCGCATGCGCGTCGGAGGTGACCAACGCGACCCCGGACAGGCCGCGAGCGACCAGGTCGCGGAAGAATGCCAGCCAGCCGGCACCGTCCTCGCCGGAAGTGACTTGGATACCCAGGATTTCGCGGTAGCCGTCGGCGTTGACGCCGGTGGCGATCAGGGCGTGGACGTTGACCACGCGCCCGTTCTCGCGGACCTTGAGCACCAGGGCGTCTGCGGCGAGGAACGTGTAAGGGCCCTGATCCAAGGGGCGGGTGCGGAATGCTTCGACCTGGGCATCGAGGTCGCGGGCCATGATCGAGACCTGGGACTTGGAAAGTGTTGTGATGCCCAGGGATTCGACGAGTTTCTCCATCCGCCGTGTCGAGACCCCGAGCAGATAGCAGGTCGCGACCACGCTGGTGAGGGCCCGTTCGGCGCGTTTGCGGCGTTCCAGGAGCCAGTCCGGGAAATACGAGCCGGATCGTAGTTTCGGGATCGCGACGTCGAGGGTGCCGACGCGGGTGTCGAAGTCGCGGTGGCGGTAGCCGTTGCGGTGGTTGATCCGGTCGTCGGAGCGTTCGCCGTAGCCGGCTCCGCAGGCGGCGTCGGCCTCGGCGCTCATCAGGGTTTGCACGAAGCTGGACACCATCTCGCGCAGCAGGTCCGGGCCCATTACCGCCAATTGGTCGGCGAACGGCTTGCCCGGGTCGATAGGCTGGATATTGGTCATCGCGTGAAGTCTCCTTCGAGTGACTGTGAGAGGTCCTTCGAGGATCACGCGGTGACCACCTTGCTGTCCGGGGATTACGCCAGACTCAGCAGCTGATCAGCTGCCGTACACCATCTTCGTGGACGCAACCATGGCAGAGCCGGGACAGCTGGCAGGTGCGGCCTGACTGCAGCCGGAATGTCGGGTTGCCGGCGTGGGGTCATCCCGAGCCGCCCGCGACGACATGGGATGGCCTCGACAACAGGCTCAGCGAACTATTCACCTCACTGGGCGCAGATATGCCCACGCTGCGGGAGTACGTCACCAATATCGTGTGGACGATCCACAGCAGCAGCTCGGAAGGCATTGTGCAGGGCATCTTCTCGACGAATGAAGACACGTGCTACATCGAGATGCGGGACAACGGCGAAGAGCTTTTCAATCAGACCTATCCGCTGACGGTTGAGGGCGGCCGGGACGCAGCAGTCGCGACCCTGGCCCACCTGCATGAAATCGCCGCGACGCCAGAGGAATTGCGACTGAGTCAGGCATGGACAGATGAGGGCTATACAGATGAGGGCCGGGCGCGGCAATCCTCACGATCCCTGTGGGAAATCCGGTTCGGCCTGGGCAGCGAGAATTCCTGACCGTGGTCAGCGATCCTTCGAGAACCTGATCGAGCCCAGAGCGGCGGGGACTGCGCTGCGCACACCGTCCATGATGGTGCCTCCAGAGCAGGGCGAATCACGTTGAGTTCGCGCGCGATCTGCGACCGACAGCGGGTTCGCCTGCTACGGGACATGCATCGCCCGAACCGGGTGATCAGCCTAGGTATGCAACCGCACGCTTATCGACATGAGCGGATACGAGGAAGTGTGCTGTCGGCCAACCGGTTTGGTCGGCCGACCAACGCCGGGTCGCGGCAGATGAGTGCGTTCGCTTGGTGCCCGCCTTCGGATAGGCTGCCTATGCTCGACGTGTTGACCGCAGTCGTTCAGCAGGGACCAGCGGCGACAATCAGCTCACTCGATGTGCCGGCTAATCGCAAGTACCGGTGGCCGCCTTGCTTATTCCCGTAGTCATGGCATCCTGCATAGCCGGCGGCAGAAGTGTATACTGGCTAGTCTTTTTCAGTTCGGCAAGCCTATCTGCCAACTCACGCTCTGGTGTCCAGGTCGAATCCCCGGCAGCTCGCTGTTTGGCGAATTTGAAAACATCGAGCCACTGCCGACAGGTGGTGGTACTGAAGGTCCCATCACCAGGGGCCGGATTGCCTGCGGCGGGCGCGGAACTGGCGGCGGACGGCGGAGGCAGTGCCGTGGTTGCCGTTGTAGCAGTGGTCGATTGCGACGAACAGCTGACGATCAGCGCAGACATGCCGACCAGCAACAGAATCGCAGATTTCATCACGAGAAGTCCCCCTCGATGCATTCGAAGTGCGAATGCTAGCCGACTACCGAACTGAGTGCCTATCCGAACGCCTGTGCTCCACACGCGATTGATCGGCACCGAACGACCCTACGATCTACACGACGCGAATCCTATCCATCAGCATCGACCTTCAGTCGAGTGGCGTGCTGTGGCCAAAGGCCCTCAGCTCGGCAGTCAACCTAGTTCAGCCGACGTCGGATCGGCACGGCGGGTTGATCTTTGGGAGTCCGGTACCGACCGGATCTATCAGCGCGCCATGCGGCATGTCAGTGCGTCCGGTTAGATTCCGATCCATGATCATTGGGGAGGAACAGCGAGGGGCGCTGTTCGGAATTGTCGAACTTCTTGCGCCCGATACAGATGCGGCTCGTGAGCGATTGGAACAACAGCTCGAAGAGGTCGAGGAAGAAGACTACTTCACCCCGGAAGAGGCGCTCATCGACTCCCTCTACGGATTCGACAAGGACGCTGAACCTTTCCGTAGCGGACTGACCTACTGTGACTGGAAGTCGGACCCGAGTGAGATCCGCGATTATCTGAAGGACCTTCCGGCCTATCCGCAAGGGTTGACCTGGGATTGGTGGAACTGGAGCACCGACCAGGAGTGGGATTCGAGCGATCTACAGGACTTCTTGTGGCCTCTGGCCGATCGGTGCCTGGAACTTGGGGTTTCGCTGGTCGGCATTTATGTCGACGGCGATGGCTACACCCTTGGATTCCTGAGTACCGGCAAGATCGAGCGGTTTCTGGAGCTCGCCACACTCGCAGAGGCCCAGGTGCATGTCCATCGGCCGGGTACACCCATGCCGTGACCTTGCTCAGCGGCCACGGACATGGACCACCGCCGTTGGCCCCTCGGACCGAGCGGAACGTCGTGGAATCGGCATGAGCACCGAATGCAATCATCCGTTGATCTCCGCTGTCACCCTCCAGTCCTAAGCTACTGCGGCACAACCTGATCAGAGACTGTAGGAGAATCTTTGTCCGAGCATTCCCGCCCGCAGCCGTCACCGCTGCCCTGTTCCGCTGAGTACGCGCTGATTTCCACAGCTGTGCTGCTCGCCCCGGACGAGAACTGGGCGTCACACCTTGTTCAGATGGTCGGTGAGGCACTCAACGACCCTGACGAGTTCAAAAAGCGGCATCGCAACTGGCTTGACGAACGTCCGTGCACCCCTGTCGAACTCGCACGGGAAGCGCTCATCGTCTCCCTAGGGGGAGGCATGTGGGGCATGGAGGCATACCTGGCCCTGTGTGATCACAGCGAAGGTGCCATCGACGTCTCCGACCGGTTGCGTCACGTGTCCCGCAACTGGAAGGTGTCGTTGGACCTGGATCCCACGAGCCTCGGATTCACTCAGCCCGACCAGCTTGACGGTGATACCTACCTTCGCGAAGTGGCCGGGAAATGTCGCGGGGTGGGTCTGACCTTGTTTCGCTTGTGGCGGGGTGACAGTTACGAATTGGGCTTCGTGCGAACGGACCGTTGCGGTCTGCTGCTAGCCGACGCGGCCTCCGCCGGCTTCACTTACGAGGCGGACCGGATGTTCGAGATCGTAGAACCCCACTGAGGGGCCCGCTCATCGGCATGAGCGCGCACCCGGAAGCGCTGTCGGCCAACTCATTTGGACGGCAGAGCAACGCGCGGGTCGCGGCATGACATTAGGTCGATCACGCATATCACCGGCCTAACGGGCTGGACTTGGGGATCGCCTGAATCGCATGTACCCCAGCCAATCTCGTCCTAAGTGGTCGGTGCGTCGACCATTGTGGACGGGGCGGTGCGTCAGGGTGGCTGAGTGGCGATTACGACGACAGGGGAGTTCATGGAGGGCTTGGCTGGTGATAGCGGTAGTGAACGTTGGGATGGCCGAACGACGTTCGTCCTCGTGCACGGAGCGCATGGCAATGCCGCAGCGTGGTCATCACTGCTGCAAGAGCTTGCATTGCTCGGGCACCGTGCGCTCGCGGTGGATCTGCCAGGCCACGGGATCGACGCGTGTTTCCCGCTGTCGTACCAATCACCGCAAGACTTGGCGGTGTTCAATGCACAATCCTCACCACTGGCCGCGGTAACGCTGGAAGACAACGTCGCACACGTCGAGTCCATGGTTCGCCGGGTCGCGAAGTTCGGGCCGGTCGTGCTTGCCGGGACCAGCGGAGGTGGCGCGACCATCAGCGGCGTCGGCAACACAGTGCCCGGTCTCCTATCTCACATGGTCTATATCTCGGCTTGGTGTTGCGTCGAACTACCAAGCGTGGCAGCATATCTGGCTACTCTCGGCCATCACGATGTCGCCGAATCAATGGTCAACTGGCGCGCGGCCGACCCGCAGTTGCTGGAGGTACTCAAGGCGGGACTGATGGCTGATGCCACCGATGAGCAGTTCCGTGTTTGCTTGAATACGTTGGAACCGGCCGACTCCGCTCAGGTGCTTGCCGCCGATTCCCGCGTGGACGCGGCGACGTGGGGTCGGATTCCGCGAACCTATATCCGGCTTGCGCAGGATCGGGCCATCCCTATCGACTTGCAGGACAAGATGATCGCCGAGGCCGATGCACTCACTCCTGACATCGCTTCGACGTCCTCACGGTCGATACCAGCCATATGGGAATACGACTGCACAGCAACGAAATCGCCGATATCTTCGACCGCCTTGTCGCATCGGACACGCACTGACCAGGGTTGTCTCAGCCGCCCAGCAGCTGTACGTGTGTCGCATCGGCTAGCCATCGAAACATCACCGCCGTCGTCGCCTCCAGAGCGCAAACGCCTTGAACTCGCCATGTGTGTGCGTTCGGCCAGTTCGGATGGCCACCGCCAGTGAATCTTCCGCCGCACGGCTTTGGCTGGTTCGGTCGGCGCAGCCAGCGGCACACAAGTGCGTTTGGAGGTGCTACGGGTGAGCCAACTCGCGGTGGATCGATTCCTTCGACAAACCTGTAGCCCGAGTCGGTCGTTGTATGGGCTACTACTTCACCTTCTTGTTGAGAGCGCCGCTGACGTAGAGGATGTCGCCCATGCTTAGGGGGTCGTCGTTCAGTGACGAAAAGTTGTTGGCGGCGAACAATTCTCGGATGCTGATTTCGTTCAGCGTCCAGCCGCGGGCGGTCAGGTAGGGAGCCGCTTCGTTGCGCTCACCGAGATATCGCAACTTCGCCATGTCACCACTGTCGAACCCGTGGGCGCGCCAGCGTTCCGAGATGCGGTGCAGGCCTTGTTTTGTCGTGTCCTCCTCGTCCGGTTGCGGGTTGGGCCTGCTTTCGGTGGCCACCCGGCTTCCCGGCGCGCTGAGTTCGGTGATGGTGTCCAGCAGGCGGTCTTGTGCCTCGGGCGGCAGGTAGGACAGCAGGCCTTCGGCGGTCCATGCGGTCGGCAGGGCCGGGTCGTATCCGGCGGCGCGCAGTGCGGTGGGCCAATCCTCGCGCAGATCGGCCGCCGTCACTCTTCGGTCGGCGGTGGGTGCAGCACCCAACTCACCGAGTGCGCGGGTCTTGAATTCGATAACCTGCGGCTGGTCGACCTCGTACACCACGGTCCCGGTTGGCCAGGGCAGTCGGTACGCGCGGGAATCGAGCCCTGCGGCCAGGATCACGACCTACGTGATGTCCGCGTTCGTCGCATCGAGGACGAACTCGTCGTAGAACTTGGTGCGTACCACGGCGATATCGATCCATACCTGCTCGACGGTGCCGGCCGTACCGGACATGGCTTCGGCGGACCCAATCGCGCCGCCTGGCACGTCGTTCGAGTCGTTGGGCGGCACTTCGCCGGTCGCCAGCCGGGTGAGGAAGTCGATGCCGACCGCCCGCACGAGCGGTTGCGCGAACGGGTCGTCGATGAGTGGACGATCCGCGCGAGTCGCTATCGCCCGGACTGCCGCGGCCATCGTGGCGGTCATACCGACGCTGGATGCCAGGTCCCAACTGTCTCCATCACGCCTGGTGAAAGTCATTTCCTACTGCTCCGCGGCCTGCCACAGCGCCAGGGTCGCGCCGCCGGGCTCGTCGATGACGACCACCGAACCCGGCGGCAGGTCCATGCGAGGCTTGACGATTCGTGCACCCAGCGCGACAGCGTGCCGGGCGGCGGCATCGACGTCGGGCACCGGAACGTACGGAATCCATTGCGGGCGGCGCGAATCGCCCTCGGCGAGCGGGGTGAATCCGCCCCAGGGTCCGTTGTCGCCACCGAACACGGCACCGGCGGGGGATTCAATGATCGGCCAGCCGAACATCTCGGAGTAGAAGCGGCGTGAGGCGTCGAGGTCAGTGGTGCGAACATCATGAAACACGAAAACCTGGGTCATATGTCCTGACTTTAGGTCGACTGTCCCAAGTTCGCAATGAAGTGGGTAGATTGGTGAGGTGACAGCGATGAGACCCGTGATCGAGGCCAACCGGCGTGGCAAACGCGAGCAGATCATCGATGCGGCCAAACAGGTTCTCGCGCACGACGGTTTGGCCGCGTGCACCACCCGCGCGGTCGCAGAGGCGAGCCCACTCACCAAGAGTGCGGTGCACTACTACTTCGACGACATCCACCAGATCGTGGACCTCGCGATGCGTGAACACGTGACCGCAATGGTCACGGTCCTGCGCTCGGCCGCCGAGACCGAATCCGAGCCGGCCGAAAAACTGTGGGCGGTGGCGCGCACCTACCTGGCGACGTTCGCCGAACAACCCAATGCCGCGTTCCTGTGGTTCGAATACTGGGTCGACACCGGACGCCGCCGATCGACCGACACTGTCGCGGCAACCCTCAACGATATGCAAGCTCTGCTGAGCGACCTCGCCGCAGAACTCCCGATCGACGACCCGGAGGCAACAGCGCGAATGCTGGTGTCCTGGCTGATGGGCGCTGTCATCCAGCAGCAAGTGCGGCCGACCACGCCCAATGTTCTACGCGAAGAACTGAACTCGATCCTGCGAGGCAGGATCGACTAGAGCACACGCGCTCATCTCTCGGTTCGATTCCTGGCAGTCTCATCCATCCGATATTCGCTGCCAATACAGCGCATCGGCCTTGATCATTACTTCTGATCGACCGAGCGCACCAGCATCCTTGAAGGAGATTGACCGAGCGATGGCAGTCTCCAGATAGCCGGGCGGGCAAGTCGTGGCGACTGTCGGGTCGGGCTGTCCGTCGCTCGCCCCGCAATTCCCCAGCCGCGTCGAAATTCTCGCGATACGACCACAGAACTGGGGGCGCATCGGCGGCAGCGCTGTGAGGCCGATTGCTGGCAAGATCAACACTATGCGCTCCAGCGTGCCCACCCTCGTGCTGCTGATGGCGGCTGTTCTGCTGACCGGATGTGGCTATTTCGATCGAGGACGCGACCAGGCCGAGCATGACAGCTGGTCGCGCAAGATCGAGGCGGCCATCCGGGCCCTTCCGGGGGTGACGAGCGCGTCACACCGCTTCGAGCACTACAAGGGCAGGCATTTCAACGCCAAGCTCGACGTTCAGCTCCGCGACGACGCCACACCGGGCGAGGCCGCGTCCGTGGTGAGTGTTATGGGCGCTCAACAGCTTCCGCGCCGCTTCCATGGCGACCCGATAGCGGTCACCATCGACCGGATGGCGGACTCCTATTCCGCGTACTGGATTTTCGGTCGCGAAGTGGGCACGGAAGTGAATGCCGCAAACACCTGGGCGCGACTGTGGGCTGCGGGCACCGAAGTGCACTGGGACTCGAGCGGCGGCTTTGCGGACCGCATAACCAACACCATCGACGTCCGGGCGGGCTCCGAGAGCGAACCTCATCGCGCCATCGCGGCGATGCGCCGAATCATCCGGGACTTCCCCGAACTGGCATCCAACCAGTGGATCGTGTCCACCGTTCATGGACGGGAGCGTGGGTTCACCAATCATTCGGAACGGCGCCCCGGGTCGTATCCATGGTCAGATGATCGCAGCACCCCCCACCAAGAGCCCACCCCTCGCTTCCCGTCCGATGACGAACTCGACCTGTGGCAGTGGTTCCTGACCGATCAACCCATCCCGTATCTCGCTCGAATGTCCGTCTATGACCCGCCTTTCGAAGGCCGCACACTGGGCGTCACCGTATTCCCTCCCCTAGGTACGGAATTCAGCGCCGCACAGACCACACAACTGGCCGATCTACATCTTCCCTACCTGGCCGGCTCCGGCACTGTGGTCGACTACACGATCGACACAACCAACGGCCCCGGCTACTCCTACGGCCGCCCCTTGTTCGAGGTCGTAGTCGGCCGCTGCCAGACACTCGGGCACAACGTCTTACCGGAGTCGCAGCCCTACGTACGTCAATATGAACACTGCTGATCCGCGTCCCACAACCATCGTGTCGAGATGATCGGTAACGCCGACATCGAAAGCCCGGCACGAGATATCGCGGCGAGATCATCCCGCCAGATCTCGCATTACTGCGCTGGTATCGGCCGACTGACGTAGTACGGCGGCGTGAGATGCGCTCGGCCCGTTGATCTTCTAGCTCTGGCCACGTTGGCCGATTCGACTGTTCTCTCGGGCAGGATCACAACGCTACAACCGGTCTCTCCGACCGGGTCTGTCCAATGGCCGACACGGACTCCGGGAATTCCGATTGCCATGTTGCCCCTCCCCCGCGAACGAACTGTTTCGAATGCGATGTCGACCCCACACCGATGCAATCCGTAGGTCATTCCGGACACACAATTCGGCAGATCAGTGCGTTCGGCCGGCACCAGATGGATGCTGCCGGTTGATCTTCCGAGGCACCGCGCTGGCTGTTCGGTCAGCGGCACGCGCCAGCACAGGATGTCAGTGCGCGCTCCGCAGCCGCCCGTAGATGGCTCCCGTCCTACACTGCCACGCGAATAGCCGACGCATTCTAAGATCATCCGGTGAAGCTCGGGGGAACCGCCTGGCAAGACCTGCCGTTGTGGACGAGGATTGCGCTGCGAGTCTGCGGTACTGCGGTCATCGCCGTCATCACAGGTTTGATCGCGTTTGTAATAATTCCGGACTCCGGGGTGCACATGGCCGATGCCCGAGTCGGCGAATGCATCGACATCGCAGACAAGCTTGTCGCATCGTGTTCGGACTCTCGAACCTTGTACCAGGTCACCGCAGTACTTGGCCCAGGTCAGGATTCGAAATGCCCAGCGCTGGACACCACTGCCCTCGGCAAGGTTGCATCGTTCGAGGAAATCGATAGCAAGACTCTGTGTTTGGCAATGGTCATCCGCTAGGCCGTAGCCGCTCCCTGCTGAGCCAGAATATACGGCCGTGCCGTCCTGTAATTGACTGCCGCACAACACCATCGGGCGCGCTGTCAGCTGAGATGACCTTTGCTCATCGACCTTCGGGTCTGCCGCGTGAGCGTTAAGACACGGCACGGTAATCGGCGGTTGTGGACGTTCGGCCGGGCGCGGATGGCTACCGCCGGTTGCTCTTCCGCGGTAGGGCGCCGGCCGGTTCGGTCAGCGCGGTCAGCGACTTCATGGAGGTTGCGAATCGCGTCACGAATTCTCGTTGAACTAGGACCGCAGCTGTCCTATCTCCGCGACACACTCGAATCATGAGCGAAACCGAATCGACTGTAGGACAGACGGATCAGGTCGGCATTACCGACTACAACGATCCGAACGCACCGTGGAACCAGGCGTGGGACCAGGAGGGCGGCATCGCGAACTGGAACGATGATGTGATCAAGGAGTTCCGGGAGAACATGGGCAGGGTGGGTGGCGCTTATGCGGGCGGGGACCTCATTCTGCTCACCACTACAGGAGCCAGGACCGGCAGGCGGCACACAACTCCGCTGGGACCGCTGCACCGGGGTGACACCATGTTCGTGAGCTCGTTCATCGAGGACAAGTGCCCGGCTTGGTGGTACAACATCAAGGCCAATCCGCAGGTCACTATCGAGCTCCGGGGTGAGACCTACCAGGGAACCGGCGCGGTGCTCGAAGGTGCGGACTACGACGAGTTCGCGGCCTGGGCACTGGCCAACAACCCGCTGCTGGCGGACTTCCAGTCCAAGGTCGACCGACCCCTGCCCCTGGTCGTGCTGACTCTCGACAGTGCGAGCTGAGCACTCCAACCTCCCAGCCCCGGCGTCGGCAATGGTGCGCCGGGGCCGACCCGCCCGATGCCGGATCGGCGCGAGTTCGACGATTGTCGAAAAACCAAGCACTTGTTAGGGTTTCGAGATGGAGCTCTCCGGTCCGGCAACTGGTCCGATCACCCTGATCTCGACGTTTTTCCCACTGGCCGATGTCGGTTACGTCGCCGAGGAGTACTTCCTGTCCGGCACAGCCGGGTCCTACCGCCTGACCGGCTCGGCCGGTGACGACGGGGAGTGGGCGACCGAGCCGGACGGTCTCGCGCCGTTCACGACCAGATTCGTGGTCTACCGGCCGGTCGAGGGCTACTCCGGGACGGCTGTCGTGGAGTGGCTCAACGCCTCCTCGGGTGCGGACACGCCGCCGATCTGGCTGCTGGCACACCGGCATCTCATTCGGGCCCGGATGGCCTGGATCGGGATCTCCGCGCAGTACGCCCCGATCCACGGCGGCAGCGTCATGGCCGCGGCCGCCGAGGAGGACGACACCTGGAACTCGGTGTTGCTGCCACCGCTGAAGCAGGCGAATCCGGTGCGATACGCCTATCTCTCGCATCCTGGGGATGCCTACTGCTACGACATCTACCGGCAGGCGGGAGAGATGATCCGAAGGCTGCTGCCCGAAACCCGGCAACTACTCGCGGCCGGGCAGTCGCAATCCGCGGCCGCGCTCGTCACATTTGTGAATGCCGTTGCGCCACATGGCTCGCCGTACGACGGGTACTTCATCGACGGTCGTCCGGGCCGCCCTGCCACGCTGACCGGCTTGGTGGATCCCGAGGCGCTCGACGGTGGCACGCGGGTGCGTGCGGATTCGACCGCGCCGGTGCTCGTGCTCCAAACCGAGTTCGAGGTGGTCGGTCTCATGCGCTCGATCGACTCCCGCCAGCCCGACTCCGACCGCTTCCGGCTCTGGGAGCTGGCCGGCGCCGCACACGCGGACTCCTACACCGTCGGCGCATCGTTCACCGATTCGGGCGCACTGACCGCGCAGGAACTGGCCGAGCGAATGGCGCCACGACGCAATCCACTGGGCGTCGAATTCCCCGAGCCGATCAATTCCGGGCCACAGCATCACTACGTCGCGCAGCAAGCCATCGCGGCGCTGTCCCGCTGGGCCGACGGCGGACCCGCTCCGGCACAGGCCGATCGGCTCACGGTATCCGCCGGAGAACTGGTGCTGGACGTCCATGGCAACGCGCTGGGCGGTATCCGCACACCGTGGATGGACGTGCCACTGGCAGTGCTGTCCGGGCTCGGACAGGAGGGCGGCGGCCCGGCGATCATGTTCGGTTGCACGCGACCACTCCCTGCACCCGCCCCCGACGACTACCTCGCGGCATTCAGCGCGGCAACCGACAAGACGGTCACGGCAGGCTTCCTCCTGACTGAGGACGTACCGGAAATCCTCGCCATGGCAGCCGCGAATCAACCGTCGAGCCCCGAGCACGCATCCCGGTAACCATCTAGCCAAACCCGACCCGTGCCTGGGACGCGATAGATTCAGGTCGTTCGGATTCCCTGGGGGACAGCGCTATCCACCGTCCATCGCACTCTCTGCCGAGTCGGGAGTGGTGAATCTTCCGGTGGCCAGGGCGGTTTCGCGGTGGCGGTCGGGGAAGCCGGGGCCCAGGTGGACGGAGACGTCGGCGTGGTGGAGGGGGGCTCGGCAGTGGGCGCAGACTACTTCGGCGTGGGTGTCGTGGTGGCAGGTGTTGTGGTGGAGGGTGATCGGGGGGCCGGCGTCGGGGGCGAGCCAGGTGTCGCCCCACTGCATCATGGCGGCGATGACGGGGAAGAAGTCGCGGCCCTTGGTGGTGAGGTGGTATTCGTGGCGGGGTGGGCGGTCCTGGTAGGGGATCTTTTCCATGAGGTCCTCCTCTACCAGGCGGGTGAGGCGCTGGGTGAGGACATTGCGGCTGAGGCCCAGGGTGCGCTCGAAATCGTCGAAGCGCTTGGCGCCGTAGAACGCCTCGCGCAGGACCAGTGGTGTCCACCAGTCACCGATGAGGTCTACGGTGCGGGCTACGGTGCACGGCCAGTTCGCGAAAGTCGTCCGTTTCATGCGCCCACGGTATCCAGGCGGGCCGGGACGTACTTGTGCCACGGTGTGCCGACCCATTCGTCCCGGGAGTCGAATTCGGTCAGTTCGTTGGGTGCGACGCCGGTGGTGACCTGCGCACCGGTGGCGTCGGTGACCGAGAGCCCGAAGCCATTGGGCAGCGAGAGGTGTCCGGAGCGCATGCGATCGGTCGGCTCCACCGGTACCTCGACACTGCCGCGCCGGGTGCTCACGCGCACCAGATCGCCCGCGGCCAAGCCCAGCCGGTCGGCGTCGATGACGCTGAGGCGCAGTGTGCCGCCGCTATCACGCTTGCGCCACAGGGGATCTCGGACGATGGTGTTGGCGGTGAAGGCCCGGCGCTCCCCGGCGGAGAGCACAAACGGCCACTGCCCGCCGACGGATTCCGGTTCGGGCAGTGTGGCCACCACCTGCAGCAGTTCCGCGATGCTCAGCTGCACCTTGTTGTCGCGCAGCCGCTTCCAGGTCTCCTCGTAGTCGTCCTCGGTAATGACGACGCCGTGCTCGCCCTCGAGAATGGCTTCGAAGAGCCGCTCCCCCGCAGCCAATCCGGTGCCGTATCCGGCGCGTTCGACACTCTCGGGGAACTTGCGCGCACAGTTGTAGGCCGCCGCCCAGAGCAGGGCGGCAGCTGCCGCACCGTTCGGCAGCGTCGGGCCGAGCGTCCGATACAGCAGTACGGGAGCGAGTTTCGACTTGGCGCGATCGGCGAGCACGCCGAGGAACGCCATGGCGAATGCCTCACGACCCTCCGCGAGCGCGGCCCGCAGCGGCGCGTAATCGTCCTCGGTGAGCGCGCCGGACGCCTCGACCAGGCGGGCATGGATCTCCGGCTCCGACAGCACCCCGCCGGGCGCGGGCAGCACCGGATGGCGGAGGTGGAAGATATTGCGGGGGAAGTCGAAATTGAAGAACGTCGCCTCGTACTTCTCGAACTGGGTCGCCGCGGGCAGCACATAATCGGCCAGGCGCGCGGTCTCGGTCATCGCCACATCGATGACCACCACCAACTCCAGCGCTTCCAGCGCCGCTCGCATCCGAGCCGAATCCGCCAGGGAGTGCACGGGATTGCTGCTCTCGATGAACATGGCGCGGTAGCGGGCCGGATGATCGGTGAGGATCTCCTCGGTGATCACGTTGGCGGGTATCAGGCCACTGATAATGGGCGCGCCGGCCACCGGACTCTTGGGCCACTCCCCCGCCGGATGCCCCCGATCGTGCCCGATGGCGGCCATACCGGTGAACGCGTACTGCGTTCCGGGCTTGCCCAGATTGCCGGTGAGCAGCCAGACCAGCTTCTCCAGATAGCTGACCACGGTGGAGTACCGGTTCATCTGCACGCCGAGATCCTCCAGCGCGGCCACCGAGGTCGCCCGCGCCAGCCGATGTGTCGCGGCCACCACCAGATCGACCTCGACATCGGCTATGGCGCAGTACTTCTCGATGGGAACCCCGCGCAACACCGCGACCACCTCGTCGAGGCCCTCCGCATGCTCGGCGAGCCAGTCCACCTCGATCAGATTGTCGCGCAACAGAATTGCCGCCATCGCCGACAGCAGGTAGACATCCGTGCCCGGTCGCAATTGCAGATGGAAGTCGGCCAGTTCCGCCGTCTCGGTGCGCACCGGATCGAGCACGATCATCGACCGGTCCGGATCCCGCGCGATCTCCTTCAGCACCGTGCGGGCACGCGGAAAACCGTGCGACTGATAGGGATTCTTGCCGATGAAGAACGCCACCTCGGCATGCTCGACATCGGCGCGCACCGGATGCCCGAACATGCGCGCGCCCACCCAGAAGTCGCCGGTCTTCTCCTGCGCCAGCGCGCTCGACCGGTACTTCATGCCGAAGGCGGCCATGGTCGCGGGTGCGTACGCCCCGCCCAGATGATTGCCCTGACCGCCGCCGCCGTAATAGAAGATCGATTCCCCGCCGTAGCGGAGCCCGACCTCCTGCAGCCGCGCGGTGATCTCGGAAATCGCGGTATCCCAGTCGATTTCCTCGAACTCACCATCGGGCCGCCGGCGCAGCGGGGCGGTGATCCGCCCCGTGCGCCCGTTCTGATAGTGATCCAGCCGCAGCGCCTTGTTGCAGGTGTACCCCGCCGAGGCGGGATGCAGTTTATCGCCGCGGATCTTCTCGAAGGACCGTCCGTCCGGCCCGAGCAGCACCTGAATGCCGCAGTTGCACTCGCACAGGATGCATGCCGTGGGCCGCCATTCCGTCATCGGTACAGCGTAGGGCAGTTAGTTCACTAGCGCTACTTACTCGAGTAGGGCCAGGTCCAGCCGGCGACCTCCGGAATATCCTCACCGTGCTCCCGAGTCCAGGCCCGCGCGCTCCAGCGGGCGTCGACCATCTCCTGACGGAGGCCGGCCGCCGTGGTCCCGAGTCCGGGCACCCGATCGATGACATCCATGACCAGGTGGAAGCGGTCCATATCATTGAGCATCACCATGTCGAAAGGCGTTGTGGTGGTGCCCTTCTCCTTGAACCCGCGCACATGCAGGCCGGAATGATTGGCACGGCGGTAGGTCAGGCGGTGGATGAGCCACGGATAGCCGTGGAAGGCGAAGATGACCGGGCGGTCGGTGGTGAACATGGTGTCGAAGAGACTGTCCGACAGACCGTGCGGATGTTCGTCCTGCGGCTGCAGCCGCATCAGATCCACAATATTGATCACGCGAATCCGCAACTGCGGCAGCCGTTCCCGCAGTATGGCGGCGGCGGCGAGAATCTCCAGCGTGGGCACGTCCCCGGCGCAGGCCAGCACCACATCGGGCGTGGTGCCGATATCGTCATTGTGGCCCGCCCACTCCCAGATACCCGCGCCGCGAGCGCAGTGCGCGGCGGCCTCGCCCACCGAAAGCCAGTCGGCCTGAGGCTGTTTGCCCGCCACCACGACATTGACGTAGTGGCGCGAGCGCAGGCAGTGATCATAGGTCGAGAGCAGGGTATTGGCGTCCGGCGGCAGATACACGCGCACGATCTCGGGCGACTTGTTCAGCACGACGTCCAGGAAACCGGGGTCCTGATGGGTGAAGCCATTGTGGTCCTGACGCCAGACATGGGACGAGAGCAGGTAATTGAGGCTCGGTATGGGCCGCCGCCACGCCACCGCCGCACTGGCGTCGAGCCATTTGGCGTGCTGGTTGAACATGGCGTCGATAATATGGATGAAGGCCTCGTAGCAGGTGAAGACGCCGTGCCGCCCGGTGAGCAGATACCCCTCCAGCAGGCCCTCGCACATATGCTCGGATAGCACTTCGATGACGCGGCCCTTGCGATCCAATTTCACGTCGTACTCACCGATTTCGGCCTGCCAGTCGCGGCCGGTCACGGTAAGGATGTCCTGCAGGCGATTGCTGGCGAGTTCATCGGGCGCGAAAGTGAGGAAGTTGTCGGGATTGCCGGCGGTGACATCGCGCAGCCAGGTACCCAGCACCTGGGTCGCCTCATGCATGGTCGCTCCCGGTCCGGGCAACTCCACGCCGTAGTCACGCCAGTCCGGCAGCCGCAGATCGTGCACCAGCATGCCGCCGTTGCTCACCGGATTGGCGCTCATTCGCCGGTCGCCGACCGGCACCAGGCGCTGCAGTTCCGGGACCGGTTGCCCGGCCTCGTCGAAGAGCTCGCCGGGCCGGTAGGACTCGAGCCACTGTTCCAGCACCGCACGGTGTTTCGCATCGGTGCGGGCGGCGGGCAGCGGTACCTGATGCGCACGGAAGGTGCCCTCGACCCGCTCACCGTCGACCACGGGCGGGCAGGTCCAGCCCTTCGGGGTGCGCAGCACGATCATCGGCCAGATCGCGCGGGTGCCGTCACCGCCGCGAGCGGCCTGCTGGATCGCGGCGATCCGGTCGAGGCAGCTGTCCATGGCCGCCGCCATATCCTGATGCACCGTCGCCGGGTCGCTGCCGGAAACGATGACCGGGTCGTAGCCGTATCCGCGCAGCAGCGAGAGCAACTCGGACTCCGGAATACGGGCCAGAATGGTCGGATTCGCGATCTTGTACTGGTTCAGCGCCAGGATCGGCACCACCGCGCCGTCCCGCGCCGGATTGATGAACTTGTTCGCATGCCAGCTACCGGCCAGCGGGCCCGTTTCGGCTTCGCCGTCGCCGATCACACAGAAGACCGTGAGGCTCGGATTGTCCAGTGCCGCACCGAAAGCATGCAGTAGCGAGTAGCCGAGCTCACCGCCCTCGTGGAAGGACCCGGGCGTCTCGGGCGCGCAGTGACTGGGCACCCCGCCCGGGAAGGAGAACTGCGCGAACAGCGCGGCCATGCCCTCGCCATCCCGCGGAATATGGCTGTACAGCTCGGAATACGTGCCCTCCAGCCAGGCGCACGCATTGGGCCCCGGCCCTCCGTGCCCCGGACCCGCGACGAACACCGCATTGAGATCTCGCGCGAGAATCGCCCGATTCGCATGCACCCACACAAGATTCAATCCGGGCACGGTGCCGAAGTGTCCCAGCAGTCGCGGCTTGATCTGCTCCGGCTCGAGCGGCGCCCGCACCAGCGGATTGGCCATCAGATAGATCTGCCCGACCGAGAGATAGTTCGCCGCTCGCCACCACGCGTCGATCCTCACCAACTCGTCGCGTTCGAGCGGCCCGGCCACCTCCCCGAGCCGATAGGGCCGCGGAGCGAGGGTCTCGCCGCCTTGCCCGCCGATATTATCGGCCGAGGTATCACTTGCTGCGCCGGTCAACTGCGTCATGCGTCGAGCTCCTCACGCTTCGGGACATCGCTGGGCGAACCTGCGGGCGGGGATTTCATCGCCCAGGCTACCGGCCACGCGAACCGGCACGCCATTACGACGCACCGCACCCGAGTGTGCTCCGCCCCCGGCGGTAGTGCCGATATTCGTGCAAGGATTCCGGGATGGAAGCCGCGCCCGAGACGAGCACCCCGCAGGTCCAGACACGGTTGCGGACTGTGATCGCGCTCTATATCGCGATCACACTCATCGCGTCGGCGGGATTGCTTGCCGCGCAATCCGTCAGCGGGATCGACGCGGCGGTCCTGTCACTGGTGCAGTTCGCCCCCGCCATCGCGGCCGTGATCACCTGGGTGTCCTTCCGCAAGAGCATTATTGGGCTGCTCCCGGCCGAAATCCCCTGGCGGCGGGTGCGAATCGATCTGCTGGCGATCCTCGTGGCGTGCGTATCGATCTGGCTGCTGGCCGCCGCGAGTATGGCCTGGTCCGGGCACACCATGGTCGGGCCCGCGGCGGTCGCGGGCACCCCCTTCGCGGTATTCGTGGTGCTGCAGCTCATCGGAGCATGCGGCGAGGAGATCGGCTGGCGCGGTCTGTTGCAACCGCTCCTGGAGTCGCGCGTGCGCCGGGCCGCCGCCGTGGCTCTCACCGGGGCGATCTGGGCGCTATGGCACGTCCAAGCCTTCGCCGCGGGTTTCGTGGCCGCCCTTGCGTTCGTCGTGGCGGCCATGTCGTTCTCGGTACTGCTCGGGTACCTGGGCAATGGCAGCGTTCGCCAGCGGGTCCTGATCGCCTCGATCGGGCATTGGCTGATCAATATCGCCTGGTACCTCGTGGCCGGTGATAACACCCTGGACCGGCCGCAGGTCGTCTTCGTCGCGATCGGCGCGGTGCTCGTCGCAGCCGGTGCCATGGCGGTGCGCGCTGCGGTACGCCACCGCGCGCACTGAGCCTCAGGCCGGGCAGCCGTCGGCTATCCAGCGGGCGAAGGCATCCACCCGCTCGGCGGGCCAGGCCCCGTCACACGGCATGCTGCCTTGCCGAAGACGGGCCAGGATGGCCTCGGCGTGCTGCGTGACATCGTCGTGGGACCACAGATCGAACACGAAACTCATGGATTTGCGGTCCATTTCGCGGAACAGCGGCTTGATGTGGTCGGCGAAACCCACCGGCTCACCCTCGGCGGGAAGTTCCACGGTGTGCTCGGCGACCGGAGCCAGGGCCGAGACTCGGGAACCGGGAGTCGCATTGCAGACCCACCACCAGCGCGGCACCGGCATATGCGGGGGCGGCGTCGCACCGGGCTGCGAATTCTCCACCGCGATACGCGAACCCCACTCGATATACGCGGCGAATGCGGCTCGGAATTCCGGATCGGCCGGCAGACCCGCATCATCGGCCGAGCGCGAGATCAGCTGGGCCCAGCGGGCGCGCCACTGCTCGGTGAGCGATTTGTTCGCATGCTCGGCGACCATATGGTCGTAGCCACCGTACTGCTCGGTGTAAAGCTTTGGCCCACCGAAGGTTTCGACGAGCCAGGCGGCCACTCGCTCCGGGTGGTCGGGTGACATGCGCGCGAACAACGGCGCCAGCAGTTCGTCCTGCGGAACGTATTTGCCGTAGAAGATCTTCGTCATCCGCGTGATCGCCGGCAGCCCGCCCGCCCACTCGTACAGGCTCGGATCCTGCGACAGCGGCGGATCCTGGAAGTCGACGTAGTAGTGCATACCGCTGCAGAACGGTTTGTTGCGGGAATGGCCGCACCGGCAGAGGCTGTAGTGCTCGCGGGGCACCGCACCGTCGAGCGCGATATTTCCGGTGACCCGGTAGGGGCCGTCGTTGGAGACCTCGATAGCGGCGGCACGATCGGGGAACGCGACCTGCGGACTGCCCAGGGCACCGGAGGGGCAGGCCCGCACCGCCGCCATCAGCTCGTCCGCGCGGGCTCCGCTGGGCGCGACGAAGGGTTCCGCGGCGGAGCGGAAGGCCGTCGGCGCCCGGTCGGTGCAGAATCCGGAGTGCGCGCACAGACCGCGATTGTCGGTGACCGTCACCGACATGCCCTCGTAGGTATCGAGCCGGTCGGGAACACGGTCGGGATCCTTCTCGCCGGTGAACCCCGCCCCGGCATGGCTGCCATCGCACAGCGGCTTCATTTCCGAAGCGCCGCAACGACATAGCGCCATCTGCGGGAAGGTCCGTATCGGTTCGCCCAGCCAGTTGGTGAGGCGTTCGGGGTTGGTGACCAGGTACGGCCCATCGGTGGCCACCTCGATGCGGGTCGCTGAAACACCCTGTATCTCAGTGAGTTCCGCTACTCGCGCCGTCACAGTCGCTTCGTCCGCGGCGAATACGCAGGCAAGGTGCTGTAGCGCGGCCACGGCCTCCTGCAGTTCGGGCAGATCGCAGGTCGCGCGCAGGCGGGTGGCATCCTTGGCCAGCTCCCACAGTCGCAGCTCCGGAATCTCGATCGACCCGTCGGATTCCGTTGCACCACCGTCGAATTCGCCGAGAGCAGCGGTAAGTGGCCGGATCACCGAGTCCGCGAGCGGGTGGGCTCCGTCGACGAGCTCGCCATCGAGTCGGCGGGCCCGAGCCAGCAGCGCAGACAGTTCGGATTGCGTGGCAGTGGTCAAGGGTCGGCCTTCCCTCACAGTGGCGGATGTCCACCCGAAAGAATGCCAATGAATCGTGCCGGCGGTGCGGTAGTTCGCTCAGCGCGTAGGTGCGCCGCCGCCCCGGCGGGCCACGCCCAGGCGCCGCCGCGGCTTGACAACCGGTCCGTACCGGTCCAGTATTGCCAGGTCAGCACCTCGCTAGGCGAGGCTCCTGTTCGAACACAGGCCACTGATCCGACGACGTCGAGAGACGCCCAGGGTTAGGACAGATCATCCCGGATTAAGGGTCGATCCAAAGTGGCTTCCCCGCTCGGGGATACGTCGTTCAGTGCCGAAGCTCTGACGAGAGGGGTGCCGGCCGAGCCGTTCAGACTCTGGCCTACTCCCCTGCACGAATGCGGTTGACCCGTTTTTTCCAGGCGCCCCCGTGCGCCCCAGCGGCAAGGAGGTGAAGGGACGACATGAAGTCCGGCGATAGTCCGTATCCGAGTCCGGCGTACCACCGCTCGTTCCCAGCCTGCCGCGAAATAGCTTGCGGCGGCTGACTTTCCGTAAGGAGAAAGTCATGACCTTCACCGTATCCCCGCGTCAGCTCACCGTGCTCTCCATACTGGGCGACTCGGCCCGGCGCATGAAGGCCCGGCACACCCTGACCGCTGCCGAGCGCCACAACATGCGGGCGTCCTTCCACCGCACGGCAATCTTCACCGCCTCCATGGGTGGGCCCACCTACTACCGGTGACCAGGGCTTTTCACGCCATCAGTCCGATATCGCGGCGGCCCTGGCCGACGGCCGGACCGGGGTCCGTCGCGACCACCTTGTGCAATAGCTCGTGGTAGACGTCGCGGAAATCGACGGTGGACTTCAGATCGCCATTGTCGAGGTCGGTGAGACTGGGTTCGTCGCCATAGAATCCGCCCCGGATCGGGGCGCCGGCGACGAATACCGGTCCCGCGGTGCCATGGTCGGTGCCCTGCGAGGCATTGGCGGCGACGCGGCGTCCGAATTCGCTGTAGGCCAGCAGAACTACGTCACGACCACGCGGATGGGTTGCCATATCCGCGAGGAAACCGGAGACCGCCGTATCCAACCGGCCCAGTAATTGCTCCTGGGTGCGGCGTTCGTCGGCGTGGGTGTCGAAGCCGCCCAGGCTGACCGAGTAGACCTGGGTCGGGACACCGGCTTTGATGCAGGTGCCGACCAGATCGAGTTGGGCCTGCAGCGGATTGTCCGGTGATTTCGCGGGTGGCTCGACCTTCGAGAATGCCTGCAGCACAGCCTCGTCCGCACCGTAGCCGGCGCACACCAGCGCCTGCGCCGCACTGTCGTGCGGATCCACCGTCGCCAGCCCGCTCAGCGCTGCCGTCATATCGGCCGACAGCGGCGCGGAGGCCGGATCCAGCGCCGCGGCAGTGTATTTCGCGCCGATCGCCAGCTGCGGCAAGACCGGCCCGATACTGACCGCACGAATGGGATCACCGCCGGTGGCATCGAGCCAGCGGCCGATCCAGCCGGAGTTGACCGGCTCGTCCGGTGCGGCGGTCTGCCAGATATCCATCGACCGGAAGTGGCTGTGATCGGGTCGCGGATAGCCGACACCACGCACAATGGCCAGGTTGCGCTGCTGCCACAGCTGCGCGAAACCCTTCATGGCGGGATTGAGCCCGAGCTGCTCATCGAGCCTGAGCACCTCCTCCGGCTGATAGGACAGCTCCGGGCGAGCGGCATGATATGCGTTGTCCGCGTATGGGATTACCGTATTGATGCCGTCGTTTCCGCCATAGAGGGTGAGCAGCACCAGTACGCCCGAGCCCGCCGCCAGCGGTGTGGTGGCCGCACGATGGTGCAGTTCGTCCCAGGTCACACCGGCCGCGCCCAGGACGCCGAGAGCGCCGAGCACACTGCTGCCGACGAGGAAGTTCCGGCGGTTGAATTCCGGCATGGGGCAATGCCTTTCCGCTCAAGTGGTCAGGTATTCGGGAGTGTTCAGGGCAACGGCGGTCAGCCGGATCGGGTCACCGTGCACCGAGGCCAGGACCGCGGCGCTGCGGTCGGACCAGTGCCCGATGCCGAGCCGATGGCCGACGGCATCGATGCGGTCGGCGGCGCCGATCGCGGAAAGCCAGCCCAGGTCGGCTTTTCGCGCCAGCACGGTGGCTGCGCGCAGCCGGGTCTGCGCGGCCGCGGTCGACAGCCACGCCTGACCACTGGACCAGCCGCCCACCGAGGGCGGATAGAAGGGCAGCTGCCCGAGTGTGCGCAGCACGTTCACCTGCGTCTGCACCTGGGCATCGGTGCCCACGGGCACCGCGAGGGCCCGCACCGCGCCGACCAGCCATTCCACCGGCCCCTGCACGACAGTGCCGGTGCCACTGAGGAATTCGGCATCGGTGAGTACGGCGACCACCAGCCGGGTGATATTGCGGTCGGGTCCATAGGCCGCCGTCAGCCGATCGAGCGCGGCCGCCGAGGGGGGTGCGTCGGCGGCCAGCTGCTGCCACATTCGACCCGCCACGAACCGCGCGGACTCGGGACGCGCGAGTACCGCGGCACAGAATTCCCCGGCGCCGAGCGAACCCGTCACGCCCAGCACAGTTTTCGATCCGGCGTCGTGACGCTTCGGATCGAGCCGAGTGGAACCGTCCGCGGCAATCGTCCAGCCGGTCAGGGCGCGGGCGCCCTCGCGGACATCGGTCTCGCTGTACCCATTGCCGTGCCCGAGGGCGAACAGCTCCATGAATTCCCGGGACAGGTTCTCATTGGGCGCTTTCGCGGTATTGGCGGTGCCGTCGAGCCAGCGCAGCATGGCCGGATCGGTGAGCATGGCGTACGCCAGTGTGCCGAAATCGCCTGCGCCGAGCCGGCGTAACGTCTCGTTCTGCACCGCCATCTCGGTGGCACTGCGCACCTTGCTCGCGGAGGTCGCGAAGTGGTTGTGCCACAACAGCGTCAGCTTCTCCGGCAGCGGCCGCTGCGCGGTGGCCATGCGGCGCACCCACCAGCCGGTCAGGGTCTGCAGCTCGGCGGTGAGTGCGCTCTGATACTGCTTGCGGACATCGGTGGCGGCATCCCGGCCCGGTCGCACCGGTTCGGTGAAGACGGGCAGCGGCGTCTGCACCGCACCGGGATCGGCGGACCCGTCCAGCTGAGCGCGGAGATAGTCGGCGACAGGCAGCGTCTGCGCGGCGTCGATCTCCGATCCCGTCGCGCCGAATCCCGCGCGCCGCAGCACTCGGGCGCATTGCATCCATTGCACCGATTGCGACCCCATGCGCCGAGTATCGGCCTGCGATCGGGCGTGTGCGTCTGCGCCGGCGGGAACCTTCAGCCGATCCTCAGACTGACCTAGCCCGCGGCCTCGGGCCGCTCGGTGAGACCGAGCCGCAGATGCTCGCTGTGGTAGACCGCCTCATCCAGGAGCTGTGCGACGTGATTGTCGTACAGGCTGTAGACGATGCTGCGGCCCGCGCGAGTACCGATGACCAGACCCAGATTCCGGAGCAATCGCAATTGATGCGAGACGGCCGACTGTTCCATGCCCACGGACTCGGCCAGTTCGGAGACCGGCCGCGGACCCTGCCGCAGCTCGGTCAGGATGAGCAGTCGGCTCGGGGTGGCCAGCGCCTGCAACGTAGTCGCCACGTGCGCAGCCGATTCCGCGTCGAGGCGCGCCACCGGCCGATCGCGGCCCTCTACCCCGTGTCCCATGAACGTGCAGTCTATCTCACAGGCACTTATGAAGACCTCTTCATATGATCTGTTATTCTCGGGTGGCTTTCTCGCCCCCTGGAGGTCTTCCCGTGGTCTCGTCCACAGCCACGCCCACCCGCCGCGCCGCCGCACCACCGGTCGCGCCGGTGCGGCGCACACGACTGTTCGCACTGCCCGAAATGCGTTGGGCGGCAGCGGCATTGGCGCTCTTCATCCTCGCGCTCGCCGCACAGCAGCTGGGCGGGCCGACGTGGCTG
Source organism: Nocardia sp. NBC_01327 (assembly GCF_035958815.1). Classification (NCBI taxonomy): domain Bacteria; kingdom Bacillati; phylum Actinomycetota; class Actinomycetes; order Mycobacteriales; family Nocardiaceae; genus Nocardia; species Nocardia sp. NBC_01327. The sequence continues at coordinate 6,709,808 of NZ_CP108383.1, forward strand.
GCTTGGGCGCTGTACCTGGCCTGCTACGTCACCGGCGGCTGGGAGCCCGGGCTGGCGGGGCTTCGAGCGCTGCGCGAGAGGACCCTGGACGTCGATGTGCTGATGGTCGTCGCCGCCCTGGGAGCGGCGGCGATCGGGCAGGTGCTGGACGGCGGACTGCTCATCGTCATCTTCGCCACCTCCGGCGCGCTGGAGGCCCTGGCCACCGCCCGCACCGAGGACTCCGTGCGCGGACTACTGGACCTCGCCCCCGATACCGCGACCCGGCTCACCGCCGACGGCGCCGAGCAGCCCGTGCGGGCGATCGATCTCGCGGTCGGTGAGGTGATCCTGATCCGTCCCGGTGACCGCATTGCCGCGGACGGCAGGGTGGTCGGCGGGGCGAGTGAGGTGGATCAGGCCACCATCACCGGCGAACCGCTGCCGATGGACAAGACCGCCGGTGACGAGGTGTTCGCCGGAACCCTCAACGGCACCGGCGCGCTGCGGGTGCGGGTGGATCGGCGCGCCGCGGATTCGGTGGTGGCGCGGATTGCCGGACTCGTCGAGGAGGCCGGTCGCACGAAGGCCGCGACACAGCTGTTCATCGAGAAGGTCGAGCAGCGCTACTCCCTCGGCATGGTCGCCGCCACGCTCGCGGTATTCGTGGTTCCGCTGCTGTTCGGGGATGCGTTGCGAACCGCACTGCTGCGCGCGATGACGTTCATGATCGTGGCCTCGCCGTGCGCGGTCGTTCTCGCCACGATGCCGCCGCTGCTGGCGGCGATCGCCACCGCGGGGCGGCACGGGGTGCTCGTGAAATCGGCGGTGGTGATGGAACAGCTCGGCGCGACGACCCGAGTCGCCTTCGACAAGACCGGCACGCTGACCCGGGGCACGCCCGAACTGGCCGATATCCGCACGCTGCCCGGTAGCCCGTTCACCGATGAGCAGATCCTGCGGTTGGCCGCAGGCGCCGAGCATTCGAGCGAGCACCCGCTGGCCGCAGCGGTGGTCCGAGCGGCCCGGACGCACGGATTGGCACTGCCGACTGCCGAGGAATTCGCCGCGCTGCCCGGCCGAGGAATCTCCGCGCTGGTCGACGGTCATTTCGTGCAGGTCGGCTCACCGGCCGCGCTACTGGATGCGACAGCACACTCCGCGAGGGCTGTTGCTGAGGACCTGCAGCAGAGCGGGCGGACCGCGGTGCTCGTGCTGTGTGATCGGAGACCTGTTGCCGTACTGGGCATTACCGACCAGATGCGGCCCGAGGCGGCCGCCACGGTTACCGCTCTGACCAAATTGACCGGTGCCGCACCGGTATTGCTCACCGGCGACAACCGTGCCGCTGCATGGCAATTGGCCGGACAGGCTGGTATCACCGATGTGCGCGCCGGATTGCTGCCCGAGGACAAAGTCGCCGCGGTGCTCGAGCTCGAGGCTCAGGGTGCGCACGTGACGATGGTCGGCGACGGCATCAACGACGCGCCCGCGCTGGCTGCCGCGCATACCGGAATCGCCATGGGCAGAGCAGGATCCGACCTCACCCTGCAGACCGCCGATGCCGTCGTGGTCCGTGACGACCTCAGCGCGATTCCCGCGGTCATCGCGCTGTCGCGGCGAGCGCACCGCGTCGTGGTCGCCAATCTTGTCATCGCCGCGACATTCATCGCCGTACTCGTGACGTGGGACCTCGTCGGGCACCTGCCCCTGCCGCTGGGTGTGGCGGGCCACGAGGGATCAACTGTCATCGTCGGACTCAACGGCCTACGCCTGCTGCGCAATTCAGCGTGGAACCGGACTGCCACCACGGCGCACTGACGCTGCGGCGCCCAGCGTGAGCGGCCGGAAGCCGGAGCGCGGCAAGAGAGATCACCGAGCCATACCCGACTTCCGATCGAGCCATACCCGACTTCCGACCGAATCATTCCCGACTTCCGACCGCGCAGGGCGGTCGCAGGTGCCCCCGATCAGTGACCGGCGGCGGACTCCACTACTGCCGCGACCTCGAGGGGATGCGATACCAGCGAGGCGTGGGAGGCGTCGAGTTCGGAGGTGTGGGCGCTCATGCGGGAGGCCATGAAGCGCTGGGAGGCCGGCGGGATCACGTGGTCCTGTGCGGAGACGATGTACCAGCTCGGGGTGTTCGCCCAGGCGGGGGCCGCCGAGGGTTCGATATTCGCGGTGACGGCGAGGGAATGCTGGTGGGCGATCATATCGGCCGCGGTCGCGGGGCTGACGTCCTGCGCGAAGACCGAATTGAACAGGTCGGGGGCGACGTAGCCGTCGAGATTGTGGCCGGCGATGCCGTGCGGGTCATCGACCACGCGCACCAGCAGTGCCGGTGGCAGCAGCTGACTGCCGGGGAATCGGAGGGGATCGAGGGCCTGGAGGGCGACCTCACCCTGGACGGGCGCGAAAGCGGCCACGTAGACCAGGGATTCGACCTTCGGGTCGTGGATCTGGGTGATGACCGTGCCGCCGTAGGAGTGACCGACCAGGACCACGGGGCCGGAGATGGTGTCGAGGGTGCGCTGCACCGCGGCCGCGTCGAAGGCCGGGCCGCGCAGCGGGTTGTCGGGGACCACTACCTGATAGCCGTCATCGCGCAATTTCGCGGCCACACCGTCCCAGCTGGTGGTGTCGGCGAAGGCGCCGTGCACGAGAACCACCGTCGGCAGCGGGTCGGCGTGCGCCGGAGCCGCGGCGACCGCGACACCGAGTGCCAGGGCCACCACCGCGAGGACACCGCGTGCTCTACTTCGGAATTGCATGGACAAACCTGCTTTCCGTTCTCGAGAATGTCGAGCCGATACAGCCTTGCACGAAGGCGGAGGCAGCGCAGCACCTCCCCGGCGTTGTCGATCATTCCGTGACCGAACCGGGAGAGGCCCGCGCCGCGTTATTCGGTTCGAATCCCCACCCGCAGTAGCAGATTCAGCAGTGTGATGTGTTCGGCCGCGGACAGATCGACGAAGGAATCGGCGAGGACCTCGTCGGCGACCCGGTTTCCGGCCGCCAGGACCTGAGCGCCGGTGGCGGTGAGGCGGTGTTCGATGGTGCGGCCGTGGCCGGCGGTGCGGTCGATGAGGCCGCGCGCCGCCAAGCGGTTGGCGAGAGTGCCGAAGGCCTGTTCGCTCTGGAAGGTCTCCTCCGCCAGCGCGCGTGCGCTGGATCCGGGCTCACGGGCTATGGCGCGCAAGGCATCCCACTGCGCCAGGGTCGCGCCGACGCCGGTGAGCGCGCGGTCCAGTGCGCGATGGTGGCGGTACTGGGCTTGTTTGACCGCCCGTCCCAGAGCTTGCAGGTCACTCGGCATGGACAGAACCATAGCAGTATGACTAAGCTTGTTTATATCAACATGTTTAGTCATCGATCGAAGGCGCTACCCATGACCTCTCTGACCATTACCGAATCAGGCAGCGGACCGGCCGTTCTCGTCCTGCACGGCGGCGCGGGACCGTTCAGCGTGGCCGGCATCGCCGAACACTTCGCCCGCACCGCGCACGTACTGACCGCCACACTGCCCGGCTGGAACGGCACCGTGCGACCGGACGAGATCGACACCATCGCCGATCTCGCCGCCGCCTATCTGACCCTGCTGCGCGAGCGCGAGTTGCACGAGGTGCTCGTCATCGGCTCGTCCGTCGGTGGCTGGATCGCCGCCGAGATGGCCGCACAGGATCGCGCGGGCACCGTGGGCGGGGTGGCGCTCATCGATGCCACCGGCGTGTGGATCGACGAGGCGCCGATGCCCGACTTCTTCGGTCTCGACGCCCGCGCGATCGCCGAGTACTCCTATCACGATCCGGATCGCTTCTATCAGGACCCGGCCGATGTTCCGGCCGCGCAATTGGCTGTGCGACAGGCGAATATGGTTACGCTGCGGCATTTCGCGAGTGATCCGTACATGCACGACCCGTCACTGCTGGCGCGGCTGTCCGGCATCACGATCCCCGCGCTGCTGGTGTGGGGCGAGAGCGACCGCATTGTCACCCCGGCGTACGGCGCGGCGTATGCCGCGGCCTTCGGCAATGCCCGGCTCGAAATCATCGGCGCGGCAGGGCATCTGCCGCATATGGAACAGCCGGACGCCACGTTCGCCGTTCTCGACGTATTCGCGAATCAGGTCAGCGGGACGCCCGCGCGGTAGGCCTCGACGGCGGTCAGGGTCTCCTCGTCGACCAAGTCGAAGTTGATCTGCGCACCGGCGAAGGCTCCCGCCGCGGCCGCGGCGCCGACCTGCGCGGAGAGGTCGGCGACATTGCCCGCCAACCACACTCCGGGCACATCGGCACGGCCGGTGGGATCGCTCGGGAGGTACTCACCCATACCCGAGGGGTGCTCCTTGGGCAGGAGCCCCAGCGGTGCAAGGAAACTCGCCTCCGCCACCATGCGTGATCCGACCACCACCGCTTCGCGTTCGACCACCGTGCCGTCGGAAAGACGCAGTCCCGCAAGCCGATCCCCGGCGATCTCCACCGCGGTCACCTCGCCGGTCACCACCCGGATGCCGCGGGCGGCGAATTGCTCGGCCTGCTCCTCGGTCGGCGGCGCGGAGGTGTGGGTGAAGTAGGTGATATCGGAACTCCACTGCCGGAACAGCAGTGCCTGATGCACCGACATCGGGCCGGTGGCCAGCACGCCGATGGCCTGATCGCGCACCTCCCAGCCGTGGCAGTAGGGGCAGTGGATCACATCGCGGCCCCAACGGCTCTGCAGCCCAGGGATATTCGGCAATTGATCGACCAGGCCCGTGGTCACCAGCAGCCGTCGCGCGCGGACGGCCCGGCCGTCGGTGAGCGTCACGGTGAATCCGGCGCCGTCCTGCGCCGCGGTAGCCACCGTGCCCGTCACCACCTGGCCGCCGTACTGCCGCACCTCGGCCCGGCCGCGCTCGATGAGTTCCTGCGGGGCTATGCCCTCGCGGGCCAGCAGCCCGTGCACACCGCCGGCCGGGGCATTACGCGGATGGCCCGCATCGATCACCACCACCGAGCGCCGGGCGCGCGCCAGCATGAGCGCTCCGTTCAATCCGGCCGCACCGCCGCCGACCACCACCACGTCATAACCGTCTGCCAACTGATCTGTCATCAGTGACCACCTCCTTGGTCACGACCATGCGAGAACACCCACAATTTCGGCAAGGAAAGTTGCTGATACGGCAAACTCGAAGGATGGACGAAGAACTCGACCAGGCGCTCGACGCGGTGGGACCACGGTTGCGTGACCTGCGACGACAACGCGAAACCACGCTCGCCGAGCTGTCGAAGACGACCGGTATCTCGGTCAGCACGCTGTCGCGGCTGGAATCGGGGGTGCGGCGGCCGACGCTGGAATTGCTGCTACCGCTCGCCAAGGCGCACGGCGTCACCCTCGATGAGCTCGTCGGCGCGCCGCCCACCGGCGATCCGCGGATTCATCTGCGCCCGGTCAGCCGGGGCGGCATGACCATGGTCCCGCTCACCCGCCGGGCCGGGGGCATCCAGGCCTTCAAGCTGGTGATACCGGCGAACACCCGCAATGAGCCGGATCCGCGGACGCACGAGGGTTACGAGTGGCTCTACGTCCTCAACGGCCGGTTGCGAGTTGTGCTGGGCGAGCACGATTTTGTGATGAATCCGGGCGAGGCGGCCGAATTCGACACCCGAGAGCCGCACTGGTTCGGCCCGGCGGATGAGGGCGAATCGGTCGAATTCCTCAGTCTCTTCGGCAAACAGGGTGAGCGCGCGCACCTGCGCGCCCGCCCGAAGACCGGCTCGTGAGAGGCCGCTAACCGACCAAGCACTTGCTTGTTTCGAGGGAGTGGACTACCAATGAGGTTCGATCCACACACTCGTCGCGCCACCGGGCGCGGCCCGCACCGAAGGAAGTAGATGGACGACTTCGGTCATCGCACCGGAGCCGCACTGGTGCTCGGCGCCAGTGGCGGCCTGGGACTGGTCACGGCGCGCATGCTCATCGAACGCGGCAGCAATGTCGCGCTGACCTACTTCCGATCGGCCGGCAAGCTCGATCCCCTGCTGAAGCTGGCCGAGACCGAGGGGCGCACGGCCGCGGCGTGGCAGCTCGACCTCACCGATGCGGCGCAGACCGCCGAGGTCATCGGGCAGGTGGCCGCCGATTCCGGTGGCATTCACACGCTCGTCTATGCCGCCGGACCGCATATTCCGATGCGGCATCTGAGCCGAATCGCGCCGGAGGACTTCAAGTCTCAGATGATCGACGATGCGGTGGGCTTCTTCCATGCCGCCCACGCCGCACTCCCCCATCTGCGCGCCTGCGGCGGCAATATCGTCGCCATCACCACCGCGGCCACCACGCGCTTCCCGATTCGGGACGGTCTGTCGAGCGCCCCCAAGGCGGCGGTCGAGGCGCTGATTCGCGGTATCGCGGCCGAAGAGGGCCGCTTCGGCATTCGCGCCAATTGTGTCGGCCCGGGCATGACCACCGACGGAATGGCCGATCGGCTCATCAAATCCGGTGATCTCGACCAGAACGCACTCGATATCACCCGGGCCAATATTCCGCTCCGGCGCTTCGGCGATGCCGAGGACATTGCCGAAGCCGTATGTTTCCTCGCTTCCGATCGCGCCGATTTCATCAGCGGCCAGAAATTGGATATCGACGGCGGCTACGGCGTGTAGCAGCCCGCCGCAGCGGCGCGTCCCGAACCGATCCGGGCCCGAATCATCCAAGATGACACAGGGATCGGTCCGGACGAGGTCGGAAGGCGGTATTCGACGTGATCGGTGCGGCATCGGAGGCGGTGACGGGAAATCCGGCGCCCTTCACCTGGGTTACCGCACTGTCGATGCTCATCTTCTGCGGAATCCTGTGGCTGATAGTCGAATACATGCGGACACACACCCGAGCCTCCATGTGGCTGTGGGGTCTGTCGCTGCTGACTTTTCCACTGTGGATTTGGGGCCCGGGGCGCGATATCGGGCTGATCAATTGGTTCTCGTGGGCGAAGATCCTTTCTGTGCTCATTCCGCTGACCGTGGTCGGGGCCATGCGCATCGCGGTGGCCGAGCAGCGGCAGGGACGCGTATGGGAACTACTGCGCAATCCGCGATTCCTGTGGTTCCCGTACGCGATTCTGTTCTTGAACATTGCCGAGGCCACACTGCGCGACTTCCAGCTCGACAATCTCTGGAATGCGGCGGTGGGCGTGGGACTGTGCCTCACCATTCCCTACAGCCCGCGCTTCTGGGCGGTGCTGCCCGGACGTAATGCGGAGCTGGTCGCCTACACCACGATGGCGTGGAACTTCCTGTACACCACATCTTCCCGAAGGTGATGCCGTCCGACGGCTGGTTCAACAATGATGTGTGGCGTGTATGGGGCGTGGTGAATTTCGTGCTCACCATCCCCTATCTTTTCTGGTACACATGGCAATTGGAGTCGGGCCGGGCGTTCATCATGTTCCGGCGCGGGCCTGCCCGGCAGGAGTTTCTGCACGAGCACGGCGATGACATCAAGCGCCTGATGGCGCTGAACTCCTCATTGGATGCCGGCCGGGATACCAGCGAAAAGGCCTGAGCCTCAGCAGCGAGCGGCGTAGGCCGTGTGCGGCGCCGGATGCAGATCGCAGTGGCTGCTGTAGTTCGGCTGATTATCGGGCACGTTCGGAATATTTCCCGTGTCGTTCCCGAAGGTGGTGCCGTTGCTCGCGGGGCCGTTCCCGAAAGTGGTGCCGTTGGTCGAGGGCCCGTTCCCGAAGGTGGTGCCATTGGTCGAGGGGCCGTTGCCGACGGTATTGGACGAAGCATTCGCCAGGGCCGGAGCCAGCGTGGCCGGAACGATCACGAAGGCGCCGACGAGCGCGAAAGCGGCGGCGGCGGTGCGGACATGGTTACACAAACCACGTGCGGTCGGAGGGTATTTCTTCATACCCTGACAACGAGTTCGCCCTTGGCACAGTTCATTTCGGAAATGTTTCGACTGCGCTTCCCCGCTGTTATCTTCACCGTGCCACGGGCGCGGCTCCTAGTCTTTGACCACGATGCCGATCGCGGCGGCGAAAGTGGGGGCGAGATCGAGGAGCTGAGTCGAGGTGATCGTCGCGCCCGCGAGCGCCTCGACACCATCGGAGACATTGAGGTAGCGCGCGCTGCGCAGGTCCACCTTCTTCAGCTCGGCTTTCCGCATGGACAGCGCCTGCACCTCCGAACCCGGAAAGCTGACGGCGGTCAGTTTCGCCTCACTGATATCGATATGGCGCAGTACACAATCCACGAAGGACACATCGTTGAGATGAGCGCCGCGCAGGTTCACCGAATCGAATTTGCAGTTGTAGAACCGGACCCGGCGCAGCCGCGCCCCGAACGCCTCGACACCCGAGAAGGCATTCATCACCAATTCGGTATCCAGCCAAGAACTATCCGACAGGTCGGTACGGATCCACTGGGTGCCGTGGATCCACACGTCATTGAAGCGGGCGTGCCGCATCGTGCCACCGGACACCGTGCCCGCTGTTATCGCGCATTCGGTGAATTGCGCACCCCGGGCCTGCACCTCATCCAGTTGCAGCCCCTCGAAGAGCGCGCAGTCGTACTCCCCCTCCATCCCAATCTCGTCATGCTCCACCAGGTGGCGTGCGAACGACAGGTCGGCCAACTCCCGCGGCATCAGAAGTCCTCACATGATCGGTAATCGAAGCCGATGACATACGTCGCGGCCCCTCGACCGTAGACGAGGGTTTCAGGATCATCGCGAGGCGGAGCGCCCTGCATACGTCCGGAGCGCACGGTGATATACAGGCGTGAACCTTCGCACCGAAACTGACGGAAACGACTGCTAGGAGCGAATTTGACGTCCATTCAGACCATTACCTCCGCACTGGCGGGGCTCGATTCGATCCGCGGCGAGCTGGCCGATTTCTATCGCGATCTGCACGCGCATCCCGAACTGTCCGGAGTCGAGTTCCGCACCGCGGATCAGGTGGCGCGGCAGGCGGCCGCGCTCGGGTACGAGGTGACCACCGAGATCGGCGGCACCGGCGTCATGGCGGTGCTGGCGAACGGTCCGGGTCCGACGGTGCTGGTGCGGGCGGACTTCGACGCCCTGCCCATCCAGGAGGCGACCGGACTGGCATACCAGTCGCGCATCGACGGGGTGATGCACGCCTGCGGGCACGATATGCACGCCACCTGTCTGCTGGGCGCGCTGAAACTGCTCGGCGATGCCCGGGCGTCCTGGTCGGGAACGCTGCTGGCGGTCTTCCAGCCGGCCGAGGAGACCGGCCGCGGTGCGCAGGCCATGATCGACGACGACCTCTTCGCCCGCTTCGGCACCCCCGATATCGTGCTCGCACAGCACACGGCCCCGGTTCCGGTGGGTCTGATCGGCGGGCACAGCGGTATCGCGGCGGCGGCCACCGATGCGCTGCGCATCGTGATGCACGGGCACGGCGGGCACGGTTCCCGGCCCGAGGCCACGGTCGATCCGGTGGTGATGGCGGCGGCCACGGTCATGCGATTGCAGACCATCGTGTCCCGCGAGGTCGCGGCCGATGAGGCCGCGGTGGTGACGGTCGGGGCGATGCGGGCCGGGACCAAGGACAACATCATTCCCGATGACGCTGAGCTGCAACTCAATATCCGCACGTTCACGCCGGAGGTGCGCACGCGGGTACTCGCGGCGGTGGACCGGATCGTGCGGGCCGAGGCGGCGGCGGCCGGTGCGCAGTGGGCGCCGGACACCTCGGTCATCGATGCCTTCCCGGTCATGGTCAATGACGCCGATGCGATGCAGCGCACGCTCGGCGCGTTCGCGGCGGTGTTCGGCAATGACAAGGTGTTCGATCCCGGTCGGATCACCGGCAGTGAGGATGCCGGAAACTTCGCGACCGCGGCCGGAGTTCCCTTGTGCTACTGGATGTTCGGCGTCCTCGATCCGTCGGTGTTCGGCGGTTCCGATCCGGTGCAGATCCTGCACGACCTCATCGGCGGGAGGCTCGATCTGAAGACTGTTCCGGGGCCGCATACCGCGGGTTACGCTCCGGTCGTGGATCCGGCGATCAGGGTCGGGGTCACGGCCATGACGACCGCCGCGCTCACCTGGCTCGGCGAGGCTCGATCGTGACGACCATCGGCGTGACCGGGGCTACCGGCAAGCTGGGATCGCTTGTGGCACAGCGGCTCTCCGCGGCGGGCGCGGATCTGCGATTGATCGCGCGCAGTCCCGGCAAACAGCTGCCGGTTCCCGATGCCGACGTGCGGTATGCCGAATACGGCGACGGGCAGCTGTTCGAGGCGGCGACCACCGGGGTGGACACGCTCCTGCTGGTGTCGGCCATGGAGAGTGAGCTGCGGGTGGCCGAGCACACCACCGCGATCGATGCCGCGCTCGCCGCCGGTGTGCGGCGCATCGTCTACATCTCGTTCCAGGGCGCGGCGCCGGAGGCCACGTTCACCTTCGCGCGCGACCACTGGTACACCGAGCAGCACATCCGGCAGACGGGTGTGGAGTTCACGGTGTTGCGGGACAACAACTATCAGCTGCATCTGCCCGGACTCGCCGATCCGGAGACCGGGGTGATTCGCGGACCGGCCGGTACCGGACGCGTCGCCGCGGTGGCGCACGAGGACATCGCGGAGGTGGCGACCGCAGTTCTGCTCGACGGCACGCTGCTGCCCGGTGAAGTCCGCGATGTCACCGGACCGCAGGCGCTGACGCTCGCCGAGGTCGCCGGCATTCTCAGCAGGCATACCGGGCGGACCATCACCTATGAGCCGGAATCGATTCCCGAGGCGTACGCCAGCCGGGCCGGTTACGGGGCGCCGGAGTGGATGGTCGCGGGCTGGGTCACCTCCTACGAGGCCATCGCGACCGGCGAGCTGGCCGCCGTGTCCGATACGGTGCAGGCGATCACCGGGCGCCTGCCGATCACGTTCGATCGGTATCTCACCGACCATCCCGATATCCTCGGCACGCTGTCCACGTCATGATTAGCGGGCAGGCGCCGAGCTACTCGGAGCACAGGCGAAAGGGTGATCATGCGGGTCGTCGCTGAAATTCTCGTCGGCCTCCTGGCCGTACTGCACCTCTACATCATGGTCATGGAAATGTTCCTCTGGACCACACCCCGCGTGCGCGCTTCCTTCGGCAGCACAGCCGAATTCGCCGAGCAGACGAAGGTCCTGGCGGCAAACCAGGGGCTGTACAACGGCTTTCTCGCCGCGGGCCTGCTCTGGGGCCTGATCGCCTCGGACCCGGTGGGTCACGACGCCCAGATCTTCTTCACGGCCTGTGTGGTGGTGGCGGGACTCTACGGCGGAGCGACAGCCAGCCGCCGAATCCTGCTGGTTCAAGCGCTGCCCGGCGCTATCGCGCTCGCGGCAGTTCTGATCAGCGGTTAGGCGTATCGAACTGTTTCTAGGTCCGCCCGGCTCGGACCTCAGCCGATGGACAGGGCGAGATGGAAGTCGACGCGGTCATTGAGACCGGCCAGACTGTGGCCGGTCAACTGTTCTATGCGGCCGATGCGGTAGCGCAGGGTATTGACATGGACGTGCAGATGGGCGGCGCAGCGGCTCCAGGATCCGGAGGCGTCCAGGAAGGCGGCGAGGGTGGCCACCAGATCGGCGCCGCGCTCGCGGTCGTAATCCTCCAGTGGTCCGATCAGGCGCTGCCGGAACAGGATTCGCACATCGTCGGGAACCGAGGCCAGCAGTAGCAGGTGTGAGGACAATTCGGCGCTGGTCGCGGCGGAGAACCAGTCCTTGGACAGCATTGCCGTGCGGTGTGCGTGGCGCGCTTCGTGCAGCGAACGACGCAGGGCCGTGATGCCTGTCGCCCCGTGACCGATACCGGTGACCACTCGGCCCCCGCCGACGAGGGGGCGCAGCCGTTCGGCGGCCTGGCGCACCACATCGATCAATTCCTTTCCCGCCGTATCGGATTCGACCGGGGTCAGGACGAGGTACCCGGTCTCGGTGCCGATCGGTTCCGTCGATCCCGGCCGGGTGCGCACGATATCGCCGAGGACGACCGCGGCGAGTTCGGCGCCGTACCGGGTGTCGGCGGTACTGGCCAGGACCGCGGTGATCGGGCGATCCGGATCGAGTCCCAGACTGCGCAGCCGCGCTTCGGCAGCTCCGTCGTCGCCGGTGCCCAGGAAGTTCAGGGACTCACGCAGAAACCGCTCCTCGATGAGCCGGCGTTCCTGCCGCGCGGCTTCGGTCATCGCCCAGAGTGCGCATACCTGAGTGATGGCGTCGACGATCCACGGTTCACGGTCGCGGTAGTCGCCCTCGGTCACCAGATACCCCACCGGCGGACGCCGCGCGATCGGCGACTGCACGGGATGCAGTGATGCGGTGCCCTGGCCCACCGCCTGGACACTCGGAAATACCGCCTCCGCCAGCGCATTCCGGAAGGCACGATCCAGTCGGCCGGCCTCGGGTTCCGGCAGCGCACCGCCCATGATCAGCCCGGTCGCCGAGAGCAGGGCGCAGTCGAGCCGCGTCGCACGCCGCAGGGCCGAGACGAGACCCTCGGGTCCTTCTCCCGCCGCCAGACTCGCGAGCAGCTCCCGATGCAGCCCGCTGCCGGGTGCGCCGGTGATCGCGGAATGGACGGCAGCGGTGATGGTGGCGTACGAGACATCGTCGCGCACGGTGCACAGGGTGAGGCGATGCCGTTGGGCCGCATCGCGAATCGCCTGCGGGACGCGGCCGACGATGGCGGTGCCGACCACCAGCGCCGCCGATCCCGCACCGGCGAGCGCGGCGCAGAAGATCTCCGCATCGGATTCGGTGCGGTACCAGCCCGCACTGGTCAGCACCAGCTCCCCGCCCGCGAGGTAGCCGACCGGATCGGGCAGATCGGTGGTGTAGACACCGCGCACAATGCGATCGGACGGACTGTGGCTCAGCAATTCCAGACCGAGGTCGGGACGGTCGAGCAGTTCCGATACCAGCAGCGGCGGCATCGTCCTCACCTCCGAGCGGGATCGAGTGTTACAGCGATGTGCACACCGATGACTCGATGTTCGGAGGATTCTACAAACCCCGCACCGCTGCGGCAGTTCGGGTTCGTACAGCGGCGCTCTGATGAAACCCCCTGGCAGAAGACTTGACTGAAGTAGTCGCCCGATCAATGCCGATCTCGCGCACCCCTCGGAAACGCCGCTCAGGCCGGAGTCCGCCGCTTGTCGCTCGTAGGAGTCACCAATGTCCGCTGCCGATGAGGTCCTCGCGACCGCACGGGAAAATCCCTACGGCATAGAGGTTCTCGGGGTCGAACCCATTCCGCCGGAGCTCCGGCACGGCGGGCCGAGATCGTTGTTCACGCTGTGGTTCGGCGCGAACACCCAGTTCGCGACGCTGTCGGTGGGCGCACTGTCCACCGCGGTGTTCGGGCTGGATCTGGTGCCCGCCATTCTCGCCATCGTGCTGGGCACGCTGATCAGCTCGGTGCTGGTCGGGGTGCTGTCCACCCGCGGTCCGGCCACCGGTCTGCCGCAATTGATTCAAACCAGGGGGCCGTTCGGCTGGTTCGGGAATCTGCCCGCGGTCGTCTCCACGGCGGTGGGCGGGATCGGCTGGTACGTGGTCGATACCACGCTGGGGATCTTCATCCTGCGAGATTTGCTCGATATCGGCTTCACGCCCTCGCTGCTGATCATGGTGGTCGCGCAGTTGATCGTGCCGCTCATCGGCTACCGCCTGATCCACGCGATGGAGAAGTGGCTCGCCACGGGGTTGGTCTGCGTTTTCGCCGTGGTCACCGCCTACGCCACCGGCCAGGTCAGCCTGACCACGGCCACCCATCCTGCGGGGAGCGTCGTCGGGGCATTCCTGCTGACGGTGTCCGTCACCGGTGCGCGGGGATTGGGCTGGGCGGCATATGCCTCCGACTACAGCCGGTATCTACCCGCAGGCACCAGTAGCCGACGCGTATTCGCCGCTGCCGCAGGCGGTTCCATTGTCTCCGGGGTCTGGATCGGCGGGCTCGGGGCGGCGCTCGGCACGGTCGCCGCGGTCGCTGATCCCAGTTCCATGGTCCGGCAATTCCTGCCCTCGATCTTCGGCACCGTCGTGCTCGTATCGCTGCTGCTGTCCACCCTCGCTTCGACGGTGCTGGACCTGCATTCGGGGTCGATGGCCGCCCTCGCCGCCGGGGTGCGCATACCGCGCTGGGCATCGGTGGTGCTGGTATGCCTGATCGGATCGGTGCTGGCCTGGTGGGCCGGGCAGCACGATTTTGTCAGCACCTTCCAGAACTTCCTGCTGATCACCAGCTACTGGCTCGCGCCGTGGGCGGCGGTGACCGTCACCGCCTTCTTCCGGCGCGGCCGAACCGTCGCCACGGCTGTTGAATTGTCCGATCGCCGACGCCGTTTCGGCTGGGGGCTGCCCGCCACCGTGCTCGGTGTGCTGGCGTCGATCCCGTTCATGAGCCAAAGCGTGTACACCGGGCCGATCGCGGCCGCGCATCCTGATATCGCCGGGCTCGGACACGTCATCGGCTGCACTGTCGCAGTTCTCGCCTACATCGCGGTCACCGCTCTCGACCAGGAAAGGGTCCCCGCATGATTTCGCCTCGCACCCTGATTCGCAATGGCATTGTCATCCCCTGCGCCGGAGACAGAGCGGTGTTCGATCCCGGCTCGGTGCTGATCGAGAACGGGCGCATCACCGCCGTCGGAACCGTGGCGCAACTCGACGCCGCGGCCGCCGATGCGATTGTCGTCGATGCCACCGATCACGCGGTCATTCCCGGTCTGCACAACTGTCACCTGCACTCCGGACTGCTGCGCGGGACCGCCGAATCCAAGTCGCTGTGGGATTGGCTGCGCGACTATGTCGATCCCGCGCATCGCGCGCTGACACCGGATATCGCCGAGGCGGCGTCGCTGCTGTGCTACACCGAGGCGCTGCGCGGCGGCACCACCTCGGTGATGGATATGTGGCGCTATATGGAGGGTTCCGCGCACGCTGCGGAGGCGGTGGGCCTGCGTGCCACACTCGTCCCGTACGTTGCCGATCTGCCGGGATACGACTACTTCGAAACGCTCGCGAGCAATCGCGCGCTGCTCGAGAACTATCGCACCTACGCCGATGACCGGGTGCGCTCCTGGGTCGGGCTCGAGCATCTGTTCTATTGCAGCCCTGAAGCTTTCACCGCTGCGGCCGCGCTCGCCGACGAGTTCGACACCGGACTGCACACGCATTCCTCGGAGACTGTTTCCGAAGTCGAGGAATCGCTGCGCAGATTCGGCCGCCGGCCGATCGAAGAGTTCCTGCACCGCGGCATTCTCGGCCCCCGCACCGTGGTGGCGCACTGCGTCTGGGTGGACGAGCGGGAGATGGATATCCTCGCGGAGACCGGAACCAGTGTGGCGCACTGCCCATGCTCGAATATGAAGCTGTCCTCCGGGCCCGCGCCGGTAATCGCCATGCGCGACAAGGGAATCACCGTTGGGCTGGGCAGTGACGGTGAGAAGGAGAACAACAATCTGGATCTGCTCGAGGAGATGAAATTCGGGTCGCTGCTGCAGAAGGTCACCACCCTCGATCCGACGACGGGGGACCCGTGGGACATGTTGACCATGGCGACTATCGACGGCGCACGCGCCCTGGGGCTCGACGGCGAGACCGGGTCGCTCGAGCCCGGTAAGAAGGCTGATGTTGTGCTGGTGGATCTGCGCGCCCTGCACACTACGCCGCTGCTGCACGGTGACGACTTCAATGCGGTGGCGCACCTGGTGTTCTCGGCTTCCGCCGCTGATGTGTCGCAGGTGTATGTCGACGGTCGCCTGGTCGTCGATGACGGGAAGGTGCTGACCGTCGACACCGATGCGGTCCGGGCACGAGCCCAGAATGCCGCCGAAGAACTCTTCGCGCGGCGCGCCGACCTGACCAGAGAGAGGTCCTGAAAGATGACTGTCATGACGGCAAGTACTCAGCCCGGTCCGGGCTCCACCGGCGATTTGCCGGACGGTGATCTCGCCTTGCTGCGCACGGCGATCGCAGAATCGTTCGCCTCTCGGGAGCGGGGGCGGCATCCCTTCGGCGCGCTCGTCGCTGACGAGAACGGGGTGATCGTGGCGCGGCGGGGTAATAATTCCGCGCCTCCGGAGGGTGATCCGACTCAGCATGCCGAGCTCTCCGCTGCTGCGGAGGCGGTCAAGCACCTCACGTCGGAGGAGCTCGCGCGGGCCACCCTGTACACGAGCGCGGAGCCCTGCGTGATGTGCGCGGGGGCCATTTATTGGACGGGTATCGGGCGGGTTGTGTACGCGCTCTCGGAGGAGAAGTTGCTCGGGCTTACCGGGGACAATCCGGAGAACCCCACGTTCGCGCTCCCCTGCCGTGAGGTTTTCGCGCGCGGTCAGCGCCACATCGAGGTGTGCGGGCCGATGCTGGAGGACGAGGCGGCTGCCGCGCATGAGGGGTTCTGGCACTAGCCGCAACGCATTTCGTCACATGCCGTTGCATTCGATGAGCGGGGGCGGGTAGTCGGGGGCGAGGAGGGGGGCTCGCCAGGGTTTGTGGATGTCGGCGCCGGGGAGGTGGGCGAGTTCGGGGAGCCAGCGGCGGGCGTAGGCGCCGTCGGGGTCGTAGCGGTCGGCCTGGCGGATGGGGTTCAGGACTCGGTTGGGGCGGGAGTCGGTGCCGGTGCCCGCGGCCCACTGCCAGTTGAGTTGGTTGTTGGCGACATCGCCGTCGACGAGCCAGCGCTGGAAATGGGCAGCGCCGATACGCCAGTCGATGCCGAGGGATTTGCTGAGGAAGCTCGCCGCGATGAGGCGGGCGCGGCCGGGCATCCAACCCTCGGCCAGGAGTTGACGCATGCCCGCGTCGATGACCGGGTATCCGGTGCGGCCGGCGCACCAGGCCGCGACCGCCTGGGGATCATTGCGCCAGGGTGCCGGGCGGGAGCGATAGTCCTCGGTGGCGACCTCGGGCCGGGCGGCCAAGATCTGATTATTGAAGTCGCGCCAGGCCAATTGGCGGGCGAAGGCGTAGCCGCCGGGGGTCGACAGGTCGGTGCGGCGGACCATTTCGGTGGGTGACAGGCAGCCGAAGTGCAGGTAGGACGCCAGGCGGGAGGTGGCATCGGCGGCCAGATCGTCACTGGCGGAGGCATATTCGCCGATGGGGCCGGAAAGCCAGTCGCGCAACAGCTTTCGCCCGGTCGTCTCGCCGCCCACGGCCAACTGCGGTGAGCTCTCCGCCGAACTCAGGGCGGTGATGTCGGGCAGTGCCGCACCGGCGATATCCGGCACCGTCACCTCGCCGGGTCGTGCCACCGCACTGCGCAGGGGGGTCTCCAGCCAGCGTCGGAAGTACGGCGTGAACACCGCGAAGTGGTCCCGCCCGGTCGCCGGGCGCAGATCCGGAGGATCGACGACGCTCACCGACCCCGAATGCACGATCAGCCGACAATCGCTGCCCCCCAGCCGATCCCGCAGCCGCCGGGCCCGCACGGTGCTGTACCCGCTCACATCCGAGGCGATATGCACCTCCGTCGCCCCGGTCTCGGCGACCACCCCCGCCACCTGCTCAGCGATATCACCCCGCCGCACGACAAGCCGTCCCCCGACAGCCCGCAACTCGCTCTCGAGCTCACCGAGCGCCGCCAGCAGAAACCGAATCCGATTCGCCGAAAGCGACGCCCGCTCGAGAATGCGGTCGTCGAAAACAAACAGCGGCACCACCGCACCGGCACGACAGGCCGCCGCCAACACCGGATTGTCCCGCACCCGCAAATCCCTCGTGAACAGGGCAACTGCGACGCTCATCGAAGATCCACCCTAGGCATCCGGCCATCGTAGCTTCGCCCTAGTGAACAATGAGCCACGTTCGACACCGCCGACAAGGAACGGCAATGAATGAGCCCGTAGGGCCGCGCCAGGCCGCTCTCCTCTCCCCGGAGAACCACCAGCCTCCCCTCCCCGAAGACCATCAGCCTCGTCGTGTGACACGCAGGGGCGCACCGCTTGCCTACCTGATCGCCTGCGAGTCGCTATCGCTTCGTCAGGGCGCGAATCGCTTCCGCGAGCGCGGGCGCTGCGATCAGGTCATCGAGAACGACATCGCCATACGAGCGCTACGACTCCGACTTCAGGTCGCGGATCAGGACATGCAGCGTCGGCGCATCCGGCCAGCTGGGCTTCAGAGTGCCGACTCGCCGCCAGCCCCAATTGATGTAACTGGTGTAGGCGCGCACGTTGTCCGGTTCGACGAGCAGAGTCGCCCGCTGTTCCGGTCGCCCCCCGAGCAACTCGTCGTGCAGTGCCCGGGCTATCCCGCGCCCGGCGAATTCCTTACAGACCATGATCTCGCTGAGCGCAAAGGTCCGCATTCCATTCTCAGCGACGAAAGCCGCGCGATCCCCTTCCCCCAGTGCAAGATTCGCCCACCATCGACTGTTCGAAGCGAGCGGCCAGCCCCACGCCTGCCCGACCGGCTCACCCTCGATACTCCCCACAACAAGCTCGAACCGGCCCGCATGCGGATCGGTATACGCATCGAAGCGCCGCATGAACGCCTCCGGCGCGACAAACGAATCGCCGGCGGCAATCTGGTCGACATACGCATGACGGTAGACACTTTCGACAGTGTCGCGAATCCCACGCGCCTGCGCGGCGGTGTATCGGTCGAATCGCAGCCCGGGGATGAGGTCGGTGCTCATACAGTCACTGTGCACGCCAACGCATCGAACCGGCGGCGAAATTCCTCCGCCACGGGGAGATCCGCTACCGAAAGCCGCATAGGTTCGAGCATCTTGATCGTTCGCGGCGACGCCAACCCGTCGGCGAGATCAGCCAGGACAGGAAGGCTTTCGGAGATCGCATTCGCGAAATCGCCGCCGCTCGCGAATGTCGCTGCCTTGCCCGCACGGTAGAAGGTTGTATTGCGGCCCGGCGCGTCACGTTCCATCTCATTGAAGATCTGGACAGCTCGGTCGGTGTTTCCGAGGCGCGCGTATCCGCGCGCCTCGTGAAACCGGATCTCGCTGTAGGTGACGAAGCGCAGCCACACCGGGCTGGTCTCGATCGGCTCGTTGTCGATAGCTTCCGCGAGCTCTCGCCACGCGGTCGCGACGGCACGCGAAAAGCCCTGCGCATCACCGAGTTGGGCATGGGCTTGCGCATCGCGCGTGGCGATTGCCGCATGGATTCGCCCAGATGGACGGCCACGCAGCAGGTTCCGGGCATGCCCTGTCAGTCGCAGCGCATGCCGGGCGCTCCCTTGCCCGGTCGCGGTGAGCGCCAGCGTCTGCAAGGACTCCGCCACGCACGCGTGCACGGTGACATCGTCGGCACCAGCCTGATTTCCCAGGGAGAACGCATCTGTGACACAGCGTTTGGCGTGCGGGTGCATGGTCGCGTCGAACGCCAGCCAGCTGGCAGTCGCGGCGAGATTCCCTACTTCGGCCGTGAACGCCGACGCCGCTGCGCCAGTATCGAAGATGCAGGTGTCGAGTACCCGCTTCATCTGCTCCAACTGGTAGAACACAGCACGAACGAGCGGAGCGCCGCCGGTTTTACACGCCTGCTGCTCAATCTGATCGGTCAGCAACGCCAATCGCTGAGCATCGCTGACGCCAACGCGGGGCGCGTCCACGTCGACCAGGGGTGCAGCCAACGTAATACCCGCCAGAATTCCGAATTCCCGCCGCTTCATCTCGTCATTGCCCTCCGCGCTGAGCAGTTCGCTACCAGATGGTGGCAAATTCAGGTACGCCTCCGCGAGCGCGATCCGAAAGCGCTCTGACGGTGCGGATTCGAGTCCTGAGAGCAGCGTGTCGAGAGCCTCGGCCGATCGGCCCACTACAGGCCGATCAATCGTGGCTCGCTGCTCCCATTTCTGGACGGTCGGAGTCACGAACCCGAGCGTTTCGGCGAACTCCTCCTGAGTCATTCGTAGTGCCGCCGTGCGCAGCGCTCGAACCTCAGTTCCCGTCCATTTGCTGACGATCATCGTTGCCCCTGCTCCGACCTCGCAACAGTCCGTCTGTGAAGCGTACGACCTCCGTAGTGGCCGCATGGCTGGGATCGGCCATCCCGCTCGGAGATGCTCGACAGGAGCCCCGGAGCTGGGCGCTCGCAACGACAACCGAGGCCAGGGAGGAATCGGGAATGGAACTCATCCTCGCTCTCACGCTCACTGCGACAGTGCTCGCGGCAGCTCTAGCCGGTCGGCGCACGGCGTACCGGCCGCGCCACTGCGCCGGAGTCACGGTCGCTGACCTTCGGGCACGGGTGGCGGCCGATCGCACGTTCCTGCCGGTTGCCAGGGGGTGGTGATCGTGCTCGAAATACCTACTGCCATAGGCTATTTGCGCTCGGATATCTCCCGCTCGCGCCAGCCTTGGGATGAGATTCAAATCCGTAGCCTCGCACGGCGGCTCGGGTATGTGCTGGCGAAGACCGTCGTATTCAGTGAACGCACCGATGATCCGATGCAGCGGGTGATCGATGTTGTCCGCACCATCGATGCCGAAGCGGTGGTCATCCCGGGGCTCGAGCATGTCGACGGGTATCCACCCTCTGCGCTGCTTGCGGTCGCTGATGTCATTACCGTCTCGCCCGAGCAGACCTTCTCGCGGTGGGTCATCCCACCCGATGCGCCTGCCGGTATGAGTGCTCGATGACACATCGTTTCGGCCGTCAATTGCGGCAGGGGACCTTACAAAAAACGGGTGCAGGGCGGGGGTTGGACCGTGTTGGATGGGTGGGTGACATTGCCACGTAAGGGAACTCGGGTGCTTGCCCTGGATGGGGAGCGGTATCGGTGGGTTGTTTCGTCTAGTGATCTGCCCAATTTGCGGTTTGTGATCGAGGCCGAGGATGTGAATGGGCAGCGGGTGGTGGTTGGAGTGGATGATGGGTCGGTGATTACGCCGGCGCTGGTGAGCAGGGCTGTGGCGGAGGCGCTTCGTGCGGGGTGGACGCCGCAGGAGCGTGGTCCGCAGTTGCATTTCCGGCTCGAGGGAGAGCAGTTTGTGCCGCACGGGGTGGGAGGCGGGTGGCCGGCCTGAGGGTATTCGGTGTCTGAGGGTTCGGCTCGAGGTGCGGGCAATACCTGACGGGGCGGGTCGGGGCGGCGACTATTGCGGGTATGACCCAGATCGCGTCCTCTCCTGATCAGGTGGTGGCTCAGCGCTACCGCGACCCGGCACCGACTGCGCCTGCGGGCTGGAATCCGGTGCTGCAGGTGCTGCACGAGCATCGGTCGGTGCGCCGGTATCTGAGCGATCCGGTGCCGGATGCTGTACTCCGACTGCTTGTTTCGGCGGCACAGTCCGCGCCGACCTCCTCCAATCTGCAGGTGTGGAGTGTGATCGCGGTTCGCGATCCGGAGCGGAAGGCACGGCTCGCGGCACTGGCCGGCGATCAGGAGCACATTCGGCAGGCACCGGTACTGCTGGTGTGGACGGCCGATCTGGCGCGGTTGCGCGGGCTGGCGGCCGAGCGTGCGGTTCCGCTGGACGGGGCCGACTATCTCGAGTCGAGCTATGTGGCGTTTCTGGACGCGGCGCTGGCGGCACAGAATGCGGTGGTCGCGGCGGAATCGCTGGGGCTGGGCACCGTCTATATCGGCGCGATTCGCAATAACCCCGAGCAGGTGGCGGCCGAATTGTCCTTGCCGCCTGGGGTTTTCGCGGTGGTCGGCTTGGTCGTGGGCACTCCGGACCCGAGCGAGGACGCGCGTGTGAAGCCGCGCCTGCCGCAGGCCGCGGTGCTGCACGAGGAAACCTACGATGCGAGCGGGCAGAGCGCGCATGTGGCGGAGTACGAGACGCGCATCGCGGAGTTCTACGCCGAACAGCAACTCGACCACTCCTGGACCGACCGGGTGCTGTCCCGCCTCGGCTCGGCCGCCGCCCTCAAGGGACGCGACCGGCTGCGCGATCAGCTTACGGCCCAGGGCTTTCCGCTGCACTGAGCCGCGGTGCGCCGGTGTCGTCCACACCCAGATTGGCGAGCAGTCGAAGGTTGTCCGCAACGATGCTGCCCGGTTCCGGAGCCAAGGTGATCAGCTCCTGACCGGAGCCGTCCGGCAGCATGAACCGCTCCTGATGCAGGGTGATCACGCCGACCATCGGATGCCGAAAGCGTTGCGCCCCATGGCCGCGCACGCTGACCTCGGCGGCGGCCCACAGTTCGCTGAACCGGCGGCTGCCGATGGACAGCTCACCGATGAGCGCGGCCAGTTCCGGGTCATCGGGGAACTCCCCCGCGGCATGACGAAGGTGGGCCACGCTGTCGGCGGTGCACGAGGATCGATCGGCGTACAGCTCGAAGCGGTCGGCGTCGAGAAAGATCATCCGAGCGAGATTGCGTTCCGCGACCGGCATCTGGTCCAGATCGCAGTACAGCAGACCTGCCAGACGGTTGTAGGCCAGCACGTCGATGCGGTGGTTGAGGATCAGCGCCGGATAGTCCGACATGGAGTCCAGCAGTCGTCGCAGTTGCGGTCGGACCACGGTCGGATAGCCGGCCCGCTGCGGCCGGCGGCTGCGCTGTTTGACCAGCCTGTGCAGGTGCTCACGGGCCACCTCGTCCAGTTGCAGCACCCGCGAGAGCGCATCCAGCACCTGCTCCGACGGTTGTGTCGCCCGGCCCTGTTCGAGCCGGGTGTAGTAATCGACGCTCACACCCGCCAGCTGCGCCAGTTCCTCGCGTCGCAAACCGGTCACCTTGCGGCGGCCACCGCCGGTGACGCCGGCCGATTCCGGCGACACCCGCGCTCGGCGCGACTGTAGGAACACGCTGAGGTCGCCGAGATCATCCATACCTCCCAGTATGCGCAGGCGCGGCCGGGACATCGGTGGCCCTGTCAGTCCCAGGGAACCCGGGTCCGGTGGATACGCAAGTCTCTGGTGGCTGCCCCGCATCGGCCACAGGATCGCTGACATGAACGTACTGATCGTCTACGCGCACCCCGACCCGAAATCACTGACCGGATCGCTGAAGGACTTCGCCGTCGACGCCCTGCGCGCGGACGGCCACGAGGTCGCGGTCACGGACCTGTATGCCATGAAATGGCAAGCGGCAGCGCACTTCACCGACTTCGACGGCATTACGGGTCCGGATTTCATGTCCGCCTCCGGGGAGGCCTACCGGTCCGATCGGCTGATCGCGGAGGTGCGCGCCGAACAGCAGAAGCTGCTCGACGCCGACCTGGTCATCCTGCAGTTCCCGCTGTGGTGGTTCACCATGCCCGCGATCCTCAAGGGCTGGATCGACCGCGTCTTCACCTACGACTTCGCCTACGGCGCACAGGTTTCGCGCTACGGCGCGGGACCGTTCACCGGTAAACGCGCTCTGGTCGCCACCACCGTGGGCGGCAGAATCGGGCACTACACCGACCGCGGAGTCAACGGCCCCATCGACGACCTACTGTTCCCGATCAATCACGGCGTGCTGTCCTTCACCGGGTTCGATGTCCTGCCCCCGTTCGTCGCGCACAGCGCGGTCCACCTGAACGACCAGCGCTACACCGAGATTGCCGAAAGCTACCGGCAACACCTCGCGACCGCGTTCACCGCCGAACCGATTCCCTACCGCTCGGAATCGGGCGGCGACTACGCGGGCC
This sequence comes from Nocardia sp. NBC_01327, assembly GCF_035958815.1. Classification (NCBI taxonomy): domain Bacteria; kingdom Bacillati; phylum Actinomycetota; class Actinomycetes; order Mycobacteriales; family Nocardiaceae; genus Nocardia; species Nocardia sp. NBC_01327. The sequence continues at coordinate 6,733,351 of NZ_CP108383.1, forward strand.
TGACCTATCAGGACGGTTCGGAGCTCGTGCCGGGTCGAGAACCCCACGGCACCAGCGGATTCGCACTCCACATCGCTGCCCCGGGCCAGCGGTGACGCTGGTGGCATCAGCAAACGCGAATCGTGCGTACCCACCCATGACGGTGACGTGAACGTGGCGCCGACCAGGAACTGGTGGCGGGATCTTCTCGACGTTTACCGCCCTCAGTTCCTGGTGAGCGTCGTTTCAGTTGTCGGAGAGGGGCATGAGGTGTCGACGCGGCCTGTGCGGTGACGAACTGCGCGGATGTTGGGGACCGGCCGGGCCGGTGGTGGGGAAATCCGGTGGTGCGGTCCGTGATCACGTGGTCACACTGCACTGGTGGCGCGGAGGGAAGAGGCTGGGCGAGTATCGATCCGAACCCGGGCGACCGGGTGGAGTCTGACCTCGTGGGTGTTGTTCGCCGGTTCCGGGCCGTTGGCCAAAGCGGTGATGATGGCGGGCTGGCCTGCGGCGGCGGTGACTTCGGCGCGGATCGTGTTGGCGGCGGGGCTGCTGGTGCCGCTCGTTGCGGTGGTGCGGCCACGGGCGCTGCGATTCCGCCGTGCCGATCTGTGGCTGCTACTCGGGTACGGAATTCTCGGCGTCGCGGGGGTGCAATTGCTGTTCTTCGTTGCGGTGGCACGGGTTCCGGTCGGGGTGGCGATGGTGCTGGTCAATCTTGCGCCGGCGTTGGTCGCGCTCTGGGTGCAGGTGGTGCGGCGCACTCGACTGCCCGGAACGGCGTGGCTGGGCATCGGATTCGCCGTGCTCGGATTGGCCCTGGTCGCACAGATCTGGCAGGGCGCCCGGTTGGACCTGCTCGGCATTGCCGCCGGTCTGGGCTCGGCGATCTGCTCGGCCGGATACTTCCTGCTCGGCGAACACGGTGCGAGCAGGCACGACCCGATCGGGCTGACCGCTGCCGGATTGGCTATCGGCGCAATGGTAGTGGCGGTTTTCGCCCCGCCTTGGACGCTGCCCGCGGCACTACTTTCCGCGCCGGCCGTACTGGGTGATCTACGAACGCCGGTCTGGCCGGTGCTGCTGATCCTGGCGGTGGCCGGCACCGTGCTGCCCTACCTGGCCGGGCTTCGCGCCCTGCGCGATCTGCCCTCGGCATCGGCCAGCGTACTGGCCGTGGTGGAACCTGTGGTGGCCGCCGCACTGGCCTGGCTACTGCTCGGCCAATCGCTCGGACTGATGCAGATGATGGGCGCTGTGATCATGCTGACGGGCGCAATGCTGGTGCAGCTGACCATGTCCGACACCGCTCCCGCCATATCGAACCGGACGCGGCGGTAGCGGTGATCGGCCCGCACGCAGCGAGCCGATCCGCCCGGGTTCACCAGCCGGAGCCGGAACCGCCTGATCCGGTGTTGGCCAGAATGGTGCCGATGATCATTTGGGCGAGCCCGGCGACAGAGCCAAGAAATTCCACGATGTCCTCCGCTATCTCCTCCGCCGATTGTCCGGCGGTAGCCGTGAACCTAACCCAGCAAACTTCTGGAAGACAGATGTTTCATAAAATTCGGTTTGGCTATGACCGGACGTCCGATCGCACCTCAGGGCCCGCGGTAGGGGTCAGTTCGCGGTGATGAGTCCTGCGAGGACCGCACGCAGCGGGGTGGGGGTGCGGCCCAGGAGGCTGCCGAGAGCTGTTCCCGTAGTGGTGAATTCGCCGTTTCGGGAGGCGTGGAACATGCCGAGCAACATGGTGGCCTGGGATGCGGGGACGCCGTGATCGATCAGACCGGCTACCCATTCTTCGTCGTCGATGACAACCCGGTGAATGGGACGGCCGGTGAGGTCGGTGAGGATTGCGGCAATGTCTTTGAGGTCCAGGGCGTTCGGGGCGGTCAGCGGTGGGGTGGGGCCGTCGAAGCAGGGGTCTTCAGTGAGGATGCGGGCGATGGCGGCGGCGAGGTCGCCATGGGTGGTCCAGGAGACCGGGCCGTCGGCGGGGGCGGCGAGTTCGCCGGTTTCGAGGGCGCGGCCCAGTAGCAGGGGGACGGTGCTGGCGTAGAAACCGTTGCGGAGCGATGTGCAGGGGGTGCCGGTTTCGGCGAGATAGCGCTCGGTGGCGGCGTGGTCGGGCATGGGGGCGAAGAGCGAATCAGCGGCTGCGCCTTGGTGACTGGTGTAGAGGATGCGCGCTGCGCCCGCAGCGCAGGCGGCATCGATCGCCGCGGTGTGCCGAGCGACAGCGGAACCGCCGGTTTCATTGGACGAGATGAGGAGCAGCTGCGTGGCGCCCTCGAATGCCGAAACAAGGGAATCGGGGGCGGCGAAGTCGCCCTGGCGAACGCGCACGCCTCGTGCGGCGAGGTCTGCGGCGCGGGCGGTATCGCGAACGCTGACACCGATGCGGTCCGCCGGAATCCGCTCGAGCAACTGCTGGACTATCTGCGAGCCGAGGGTGCCGGTGGCACCGGTAACGATGATCATGCTCTGCCTCTTTCAACTGTTATCGCTGGAATCATATTCACGTTAGCACTGATAAATCAGTGATAGCAACGATGCGTTATCGTTGTTACATGTCGGACGCCAAAACAGGCAGTAGCAGCAGGGACGAGACGCGCGCACAGCTCGTGGAGGTCGCCGCACAGCTGATTCGCGAGCACGGTGCGGCCGCTGTCACCACGCGCGCCGTCGCGCAGGCGGCCGGTGTGCAGGCACCGACGATCTATCGGCTGTTCGGCGATAAGGACGGGCTGCTCGATGCCGTCACCGAGCACGTCTTCGCCGCCTATATCGCCGGGAAGAAGCTCACCGAAGACGACAGCGACCCGGTCGTCGCACTGCACGCGGGCTGGGACACGCATATCGGCTTCGGGCTGGCCAACGCGGCGCTGTTCGGGCTGATCAATGATCCTGCCCGCAATGCCGGAACCTCCGCGGCCAACACCGCGGGCGTGGCGGTGCTGCGCGCGCGCGTGCATCGGGTGGCGGCGATCGGCCGGCTCCGAGTGCCCGAGCGCCGCGCGGTGGAGCTGATTCGCGCCGCGGGCACGGGCACGGTCCTCGCCCTGCTGTCCGTGCCGGAGCAGGATCGGGATCTCGACCTCGCGGATGCCATGTTCGACGCGGTGATGCGGTCGATCCTCACCGATGCGCCCGCACTCGCCGAGGACAGCCCGACTGCGGCGGCGGTCGCCTTCCGCACTGTGGTGCCGGAACTGCCGATGCTCACCGCGACCGAGCGCGCGCTGATGTCGGAGTGGCTCGACCGTGCCACCGCCTCGCAGCAGAGCGGCCGACCGGCCTGAGCGGTCAGGCCGGTTTGCTGTGCATGTCGAGGCCGGCCACAAACGCGGCCGCTTCCCGATGGGAGCGCACTCGGACGAATTCGATGTGCCCGTACACCGGGTCAGCCTGCGCGGTCAGATATTGCGCGCGATTCTTGGCGTGAGTTGTCCACGCCCACATGATCACCGACTGCTCCGGATCGAGCGAGAACAAATTGGTCCAGCGTTCCCGATTGCCGTTCCACAGTTCGCGCCTGGCCAGCGCACGGCCCAGGGTCCGCTTGACGATCTGCGCCATCACCAATGGACGCGGCAGATCGAACCAGATCACGGTGTCCGCCCGGGCCCAGACCAGGTCGCCGACCTTGCTGCGATAGTTCCCGTCCGCCACCCAGCCGGGCTGGGCGATCAACTCGGTGACCACGGCCCGGAATTCCTTGTCGGGCAGCTGGGTCCAATCGGCCTGGTGATAGAGGGCATCCAATTCGATATGCGGAATCCCCAGCTGCAGCGAAATGCGCCGCGCCAGTGAACTCTTTCCCGAACCGGAGGTCCCCACCACCGAAATCCGCCGCGTGCTGCCCACCAGAGCATTATCCACGGGGTTGCCCGGGCGGCGGCGCACGACCCAATCACGCACTACGGCTGCGATATCGAGCATTGGCGGCACCCACCCGGGCGCGCTAGCCTCGTGCGCATGGGGCTGGCTGTGGCAACGCATGTACTCGCTGACGCATTGAAGGACGGTGACGACCCCGAGCACCTCGAGTATCTGCGGGAGCAGTTCCGTGCGATCAACGATCTGCTTGCCGGGGAAGGACTTCCGGCGCATTCCGAGGCCGAGGTCCACGGGACCGCGAGCCGGCGGAGTCGACTGGGCGGCGTGCCCTACAGCTTTGTGCACTATCTGCGGCGCGCGTACGCGCGGGCGCACGAGAAGCCCGATGAGGCGCTGACACCGGTTGCCGCCGGCGAGAATCCCGCCGACGATCCGGCGGTCGATCAGCTCACCTATATGTTCGAGTCGCATCTGCTCTGCCACTCGGACTGCGAAGGCTATTACGTGCCGGTCGATTTCACGGAAGTTCTCTTCCCTGACGATGATTCGGGGCTACCCGGCGGCATGGTCGGATCGAGCAATGCACTGATGCGCGAACTCGTCTACGTCGCACCGTATCTCGGCATCACACTCATCGACGGCGAGTTGCCCGACGCCGAAATCGACAGGCTGTGTGAAGAATTCGACGACGACAGCCCGCTGTACCGCGAGAAGGAGACCTGGCTGCTCTTCTACGAGGCAGCCCGCGTCTCCCTCGAGAACCACACCGTCATCACCTTCTGCTGACTGCCCGGCGATCAGCGCGGACTGAGCCGGATCATGGTTCCGGGGATCACCCACAGCGCCAACGAACCCTTACGCGCCCCGCGACTGCCTGCCTTCTGTGTCATGCCACCAACGCCGATAACCCCTCCCCCACCAGCGCTTCTCGATTCCTGACCGGTCCCGCCCCGACTCACCTCAGGCGGAAGTCGGGGCGGGTGCAGATCCAGCACTACGAGAAGAGTTGCGCCCGTAGGTAATCGGCAGTTCGAGCGGAGGCTGGGATTGCGGGTCAGGGTTTGTCAGGGGTGGGGGTTTCGCCTTCGTGGGCGGCTATCCAGGCGTGGCCGCGGGCGACGGCCTGGTCGAGGGGGCCGAGGAGGACGGTGGTGGCGGGGATGATGTCGTCGGCGCCTAGGAGGTCGGTGATGCCGGTGCGTTGGAGGGCCTGGGCCAGGGCTGGGCGCACGCCGGTGAGGATCAGTTGGCCGCCTTCGGCGTGCAGTTGGTTGGCGTAGCGGCGGAAGAGTTTCAGCATGGCGGAGGACGGGATGTCGGGGGCGGCACGCAGGACCAGGACCAGGACCGCATTGCGCGCGCCGGTGAAATCGGGCAGGCCCGCTTCCAGGCGCGGCAGTTCGGCGAAGAAGCTGGAGCCGTCGTAGTTGAGGACGGTCACCTCACCGGAGGTGAGGGTGGCGGGCACCGGGGCGGTCGACCACACACCGTCCGCACCGCGCTGCAGTGCGGTGAGTTCGGTTCCGCGCGTGGCCTGTACGCAGTAGAGCAGCAGCGACAGGATGGCGCCGATGACGATCGCCTGCTGCAGCGGCAGCTGGGTGGTCGCGGCGAAGGTGGCGAGCATGGCGGCGGTGGAGAGTTTCGAGGTGCGCCAGACCATGACGATATCGGCGCGCTTACCCCAGATGAGCTCACCGCCGACCACCAGAATGAGTCCGCCGATCACCGGCACCGGAATGCGTTCGGCCAGCTTGGCGCAGGTCAGCACCACCACGGCCAGGAAGATGCCGGAGATGACGCCGGCCCATCGGGTGCGCGCGCCGACACTGGCGGCGACACCGGTGCGCGAGAGCGAACCACCGGACGGCAGCGCCTGGAACAGGCCGCCACCGATATTGGCGACACCCTGGGAGATGAAGTCGCCGTTCATATTCGAGCGCGAACCGTCGGGATTGGGCATGGACGGCGCCACACCGGCGGCCTGCGCCAGCGCCACCATGGCCACCGACAGCGCGCCGGGCAGCAGATGCGGCATCGCATCCCAGTTCGGCAGCGACAGACCGGGTAGCGCGGCGGGGATCTCCGCAATCCCCCGCACCAGTTCGACATCCAGGCTCAGCGCGGCGACCGCGACACTGACCACCACCATGGCCACGAGCAGAGCCAGGGATTCGAGTTTCGGTATGGCCCGCGCGATCGCCCACACCGCGACGGTGGCGATCGCCACCCAGGTGGTCGTCGACTGCCAGTGCGATATGCCGGCCAGCCAGTTCCACACCTGCACCAGCTTGTTGTGCCCGCCCGGCTTGTAATCGGTGGCGTCCTTGAACACCCCGGTGATGATCTGCAGCGCGATACCGGTGGAGAAGCCGATCATGACCGCATTGGAGACGAAGCTGAGCACCACGCCCAGTCGCAGCAGCCCCATGAGCAACATGATCAGGCCGACCATAATGGCCAGCGCCGCAACGTTTCCGGTGCTGTGCGCATCCAGGCCCGCATCCGAGAGCACCGACTGCCCGGTCAGGGCGATGGCACTGGTGAGGGTGGTGACCATGAGCACCGTGGACGCGGTGAGCGAACCCAGAATGGGTGGCATCACACCGGCGTAGAGGCCTGCCACCGGACTGAATCCGGCAATGGAGGCGTACGCCATGCCCTCGGGAATGCTGAACAGCCCGGTCGCCATACCGGCGGTCACATCGGCGGCGGTGGGCTTGCCGATCTTGGCGCGTGCGCGCGCGAGCACCGCGCTCACCACGATCTGTTCCCCAGCCCGCCGAATAGCTGCGCAACCATGATGCCTCCTGTCGGCGTGGCGATGTCGATCACTGCTCGACCCTCGTCGACCGGGGGCGGTCTGTCTTCACACGCCACGGGTGAAGTCGATCAGAGCCAGCCCGAGTGCCGGGCGCGATCCATCGCGCCCAGTCGCGAATTGGCATCCAGCTTCGAATAGATGCCGCGCAGATGAGTTTTCACGGTATTGATGGACACCCCCAGATCGGTGGCGATCTGCTGTGCGGTGCGACCGGACGGCAGCTGCTTCAACACGACCATCTCGGTATCGGTGAGCGGCGGATTCGAAGCCCGCTGCCGGGAATTGGGGTGACGTCGAATCAGCTCGGCGAAGGCATCGTAGTTGCCGAATCGGCCCGCATAGGTATCGAGCAGATCGACGGCATGCGGAATATCGAAGAAGGGACGCAGAATTCGCTCCGGCGCGGCAGTGCGCAGCGCTTTCTCGATACCGCTGTGCACCTTTGCCGAACTACTCGAATCTTGCTGCGACAGGGCGTGCAGCAACCATCCGGTAATCGCGGTGACCGGGTGCAGGGTGTCCGCGATCGCGAGCAGCGGATCCAGCAGTGTGCGGGTGGTGTTCGGCCGATTGGCGGCCTGCGCCAGAGCGGCGCGGGCCACCGTGATCTCGGGCGTATCGCCGATGGCGATGCGCGCCCGCTCGACCAGCAGCAGCGCGCTGTGCGGCTCGTGCACCCGCAGCATCACCCAGACCGCGTGCGGAATCAGCCCGCTGCTGGTCACCGGGGCCGGATGCTTGGCCAGCAGTTCGAGCAGACAGTGCCGCACGGCCTCGGCCGCGGCGCCCTTGTCGGCGGCGCGCTCGAACTGCAGCAGCAGCCCGACCACCTGCGCATGGCAACCGCCGACGGGGCCGATCGAACCGTCCCGGCGGGCGTGGCCGGCCAGCGCGGCGGCGATGTAGTCCGGATTCGGTTCCTCACCATGCAGATACGCGCCCAGCGCCGCGAGCGTCATCGCCTGTGTGGTGTCGGCGCTCAGCGGCACGTCATCCGCGGTGGCGATGGCGAGACTGCGTTCGGCCCGCTCCCGCATGGTGGTGACCGCACCGACAACACCGGCCGCCAGGGCCAGCCGGGTCACCGCGTGAATGGCCAGGCGCGGTCGCCCCGCGTGCTCGGCCAGGGCCAGACCGGATTTCAGCAACTGCTCGCCGCGCTCCACCTCACCGCGCGCGACCAGGGCGGTCGCGGTCTGGATGGCCGCATAGCAGTCGATGTCCGCCTGGCCTGTGGAGGGAATCGACTCGGGAATCTCGAACTCGCCCAGGGCGATACCGCCCGAGACCGCGAGATCGGCGGTGATGGCCAGGGTGAGCGAGGCGAGCCAGCAGGCGGGCACGAAAGATTCGCACTGCTCACCGCGGGCCCGGGCGACCGCGAGATAGGCCGCCGCATCAGCGGTGTCGCCGCCGATCAGCGCGGCCACCACCCGCAGCAGCCAGACGAACGGATCATCCGCGAGCGCGGGCTGGGACCGCTGCAGCTGTTCGAAGAGGTCGGCGCCGTCACCATCGAGCACCATGGCCATGCCGGCGTCCGACAGGAACTCCGTCAGCGCGCCGCGGTCGGGCACCTCGAGTAGCTGACGCAGCGCCTGCGACCGCAGACCCAGGTCCCGGAACCAGTCGGCAGCGCGAATATGCAGCTCCGAGCGGTTCTCCCGGCCCAGGCGATTGGCCTCGGCACGAAAGTGCGAGCGCAGGATCGGGTGATATTCGAACCACTGCTCACCGTCGCTCAGCGTGCTGGTGAGCGGGAATTCGAGCCGCCCGAGCTCGTGCATCGCATGCTCGGCGCCGTCGCCGACCAGTGCGTCGGCCAGCGATTCGGTGAAGGTGTCGAGAATGCTGGTGTAGGTCAGGAACATTCGCAGATGCACCGGCAGGTCGGTGATGAATTCGTCGGCCAGATAATCGGATACGGCATGCGGTGCGCGGGCCAGCGCGGTCAGCGCCGCGGCATGCTCGGCCGGATGATCGGCGAGCTGGCTGGCGACGATCCGGACCAGCGCGGGCCAGCCCTCGGTCAGCTCCAGCACGGTCGCGACCTCGGCCTCGCTGAGCCGGCACCCGTGCTGCCCGCACAGCTCGGCGACCTGTCCGGCGGTCAGGGTGAGATCGCCGAAACCGAGCCGGGTCAGGCCGCCGCGCAGGTCCAGCGAATGCCAGCGCAGCGGCGGCGCGACGCGGCCGGAGATGATCGTGGTGACGGTCAGCGGCGAATTCTGCAGGAAGTGTTCGAGTCCCGCGAGCACGTGTGCGTCGGTGAGCAGATGCGCGTCGTCGATCACCAGCACGGTCGGGGTGGCATGACTGGCCAGCGCCGCGCCCAGCGCGACGGCATCGGAGATCTGCGTGGCGGGCATCATGCGGCGGGGCGCGTCGGTGACGGTGACGCCCAGCGCGTGGCGCAGTGCGGCCCAGAAAACCGTGCCCTCGTTCATCTCGTCGGTGACCGTGCACCAGGCGACGCCGGTGCGCAGATACGGGCCGCCGTCGCGGTGCTCCAGCCAGTCCGCCAGCAGGACGGACTTGCCGCTACCGGCGGGCGCGCAAATCAGCAGCACACTCGTATTAGCCGTATCCACAGCACTATCGAGACGTTTCTCCAGACCCGGCCGGGAAATCGTTGGAAAAGCTGGAATCGGAACGCCAGAGGGCCGAACCAACGGAATTGTCACCGTGCCTCCTGCACCGAGTGCCGATACTTCGCCAACGCTGCTGCGTGGGCGAATTTACCGGATGGGAGTGCTGTGAGTGTGAACCCGTTTGATCTTGGTGTGTCCATGTCTATCAAATACTGCACGCCCGGGTCATCCGAAATGGGTGATGCCGCTTACACACGCCGGGGCTATGTTTCCGGCATGGGCTCAGTAATCGGGAATCTGCTACCGCTCGCCGTCGGTGTGGCCATCTCACCGATCCCGATCGTCGCCGTCATTCTGATGTTGCTCGCGCGTAATGCGGGCGGCGCCAGTCTCGGATTCGCGGTCGGCTGGGTCGGCGGCATCGTGATCGCCACCGGAATCTTCGTGCTGCTGGCCGGATCGATCGATACCGGCGGCCACACGGGCGCGCACGCGACGCTCTTCGGCTGGATTCGCATCGGGCTCGGCCTGCTGCTCATCGCTCTCGCGGGCAAGCAGTGGAGCGCCCGCGCCGATACCTCGACACCGCAGTGGATGCGGGCCATCGACGAGGTCACCTTCCCGAAAGCCCTCGGGCTCGGCGCACTGCTGTCCGCGGTCAATCCGAAGAACCTGCTGCTGTGCGTCTCGGCCGGCGTGGCCATCGGTACCGGAACCCTTTCCGGCGGTGGCGAATTCATCGCCCTGATCATCTTCACGGTGCTGGCGGCCGCCACCGTGCTCGTTCCGGTGCTCGGGTATCAGGTCGCCGCCGAGCGCATCCGGCCCACGCTGGACTCGCTGAAGAACTGGCTGCAGGCGAACAATCACATGGTGATGGCCATTCTGCTGCTGGTCATGGGGAGCGTCGTGCTCGGCAAGGGCATCGAGGCGCTCTGAGCCGGTTTACGACGACACACTGGCGGGCGTGCGCGAAATGCGGCCGCCCAGGCGCTCGTTGACGACAAAACCGTGCTGCCTGCACCAGGCCGCCAACCGGGGAACCGCCGAATCGTCATCGCGGTAGGTGGGGACCAGCTGACCGACGATGTAGAGGTGATGGGCGTCGGCGGCGCGGCAGAGGTGCTGTAGCGTCGCGGTGCCCAGGCCGGTGCCGCGCAGTTCGGGATTGACGGTGATGTTGTCGAGTTTGATGGTGTCGGCGTACACGTCGAACACCACGTCGACGAGATGGTCACTGCGGCGCAGGGTTTCGATATCCGACGGCAGTGGGCGCAGTACGCCGGGCAGATGATCGGCCAGTCGTGTTCTCGCGCCGTCGTCGGGGGCGGCGCGGGTCACGACGAGCAGTTGCTCGGTCAGATCCGAGACCGCGATGCGATCGCCCAGCGCGGCCAGTGGACGCGCATCCGCGCTGTTCTCGGTGATCACCCGCAGCTGCCGGACCCAGTGCGGTGCGGTCGGCTCGTACTCGGCGGTGAGCTCGGCAAGGGTGGATTCCAGCCCGACCACGGCGTCACGGCTGCGCAGATAGCCGCCCGACAGCGCGCCCCAGCGGCGATCGTCCGCGCCCACCCCGTGCTGTGCCAGTTCCCGCAGCAGCACATCGCGGCGACCCGACGCATTGGCGATCGGCGCGCCCGGCAGCCGGTGCAACCAGCGCCGCCACCCGCCGAGGTTGGCGCGAATGCGGCTGGCCGCGACATCACCACTGGCCGCCAGGTAGTTGCACAGGGCTTGCTGACGTCGGTCCAGTAGCTCCTGCGCATGATCGGACCCTGGCCGATCGGGTAGCGAATTGCCGTCACTCATAGCAACCAAGCTAGCGTTCAGTGCACCGCTAGCAGGCAACCGGCGCGCTCGTGATTTTCCACACTGGGTGGTCGAAGCCCTCGCGAAGTCAGCGCGGCATGGTTTGCTGATAGTTCCAGACGGGGTTCGGGGGCGGCCGATAATCCGCCAGCGCCGTGACCCGATCGATCAGATCACGCTCGAAACGTCGCGCCTGCGGGCGACTCATCCGCATCGAATACCGAAGACCGGCACGGGCTCTGCGCCGACTGCGGCGGGTAAGCAGCTGCGCCAGCTGGGGTTCCGCACCCAGGGTGCGGGCGATCGGCTGAGAGATGGTGGCGCGCAACCATTTCCGTTCGGTGCCCAGCACCCAGCGGTAGGCCAGGCCGAAGATGATCAGATCGACCACGACCGGCAGGAACAGCACCAGCACCGCGGGACCGTGCGATCGCGGCGCGTCGAAAATGGCGTGCATGGCGACGGCCAGGCCGTAGAAGAGGGCGAACACACCCACCCGCCAGGCCCAGGAACGATCGGTACGGATGAGCAGCAGCACCACGCCGACACCGGCGAGCGCCGACATCGCCCAGTGCGAAGTGAGGGCGGTGATCAGGCGCAGCACCGCCACGATGAGCACATCGGCCACCGGTTCCTGCGGCGCGGCCAGCGCGGTCTGCGCGCTGTAGAGCACGTCCTCGGCGATCTGCGCGCCCAGACCCACGAAGCCGCCAATCAGCAGACCGTGCACGGGACGGCTCAGCAGCGGACGGAACAGCACCGCGACCACCGCGATGCCGATGACCTTGATGAACTCCTCGTCGATGGGCGCGGCGATGGCGGACTGCCAGCTGATCGCGAACCGGTCCCCCGCCAGATTCGTGATCACCGCGGTCACATTGTCATTGGCCCACAGCGCCATGCCCGGCCACACGGTGAAACCCCAGAGGAATCCCATGACAATCGGCGCGATCAGCCTGCGGCGGGCCCGAAACGGGTCCAGCGCGAACAGGATCGCCCCGAAAACGAACAGCGTCAGGGCGGTGATCGGCAGTGCCGCCAGCGCCGGCGTGCCGCCGAACCAGATCAGGCCCGCCGCCTGGAGCACGAACCACAGCGGCCCGAGAACCACCGCACAGCAGTACACCCAGAACAGAGCCGACCGCGGCTGGAACCACCTCATGCCTGCACCGCCCGGCTCGATTCGAGCACGGTCTGGATGAGCGCGCGACCCGCCTCGGGGGTCGAACCGCTGACGGTGATCGTCACCCCGACATCACCGCTGTTGGCCACCGCGCACACCCCGCCCGTCACCTTGGGCAGCACACACAGCAGTCCGTGGAAGGAACCCGCATCGACGGTGCCGCCGTCGAAATGCGCCTTCGGATCACTCGCGCGGATCGGCAGCAGCATTCGCGGGCCCGCGACATCGAAGTCGGTGATGCCGTAGACCGCGGAGATGCCGAGCCGCGTGTCACCGTCCTCGGAGCGGAACAGCGCCCGGGACTCGTCGCCGGTGGCGACGCGGCGCATCGCCTCCGGGACCGCGAAGGTGACGGCATTGTTCGGATCCGCGTTCGAATCCAGCGAGCCGAATCCGGTGGCGGTCAGCGTGATGTGGGCGCCGGCGGCAACGGCGGTTTCCCGGGTCGGCACCACGGCGTTCAGCACCGCGGGCACCACCGCGATCGCGGCCAGCGCGCCGACGGTCGCCAGCGCGGGCACCACCGAATGAACAAGACGCACCATCAGTTCCAGCCTCCCGGTCCGTGCGGTACGCCGGCCACAGCGGCACGCGCCCGAATGGGATCGGTGGCCGGGCAAGCCTCCGCCTGACGATTGTCGCGAGTTAACCACATTCCAGCGCAACGACCGGGAATGCACGCCGGTGCCCACCCGAGGGATTCGGCTCCCGGAGCAGTTCTCCGAGAGCCGAATTCGCACCGCGTGCGGTGCTGCCGCTAGAACAGATTCGCCAGCCCCGACAGCGGGCCGGGCAGTCCGGCCACGTGGTTCTTCACACCGGTCAGCACCGGATTGGGGGTCGCGGCCCGGAGCCGATCGAGTTCGGTCTGCATGGTCGCGACCGTCTCCTCGTAGTAGCCCTCGACCAGATCCGCATCCTCCGGATCACCCGGCTGCGTCGACCAATCCAGCGCGGGCAGGAAGCTCACATCCACATGCGAGGGCAGCGGGATCTGCGGCAGAATCGGCGCCACCCCGAAGGGCAGGCCGACGGTGTACGGAAACACCTTGGCGCGCACCAGCTTGTCGAGGCCGAGCAGTTTGGCGGTGCGCTCACCGCGGCTCAGTACGAAGATCGAATCGTGGCCGCCGTTGGCGACCGCCGGGATCACCGGCACGCCCATTTTGAGCGCCAGCCGGATGAAACCCTTGCGGCCGGCGAAATCCACCTTGCCGCGATCGGTCCAGGGGCGGCACGCCTCCCAGTCCCCGCCCGGGTAGACCATGACCGCGCCGCCGTCCTTGAGCCCGTTCGTGGCCGCCTCCTGCGAGGCCGGAATCACACCGAACGTACGTAGCGTGTCACCGAGACCCGGTGCGCGCAAAAGGATTTCATGTGCCACACCGTAGGTGGGCTCGTTCGGGCGGCGGTCCAGGGCCGCCATGAAGGTGATCCACACCTCGGGCGCCCAGTAGATCGACGAGTGATTGCCGATCACGAGCACCGGGCCGGATGCCGGCAGATTCTCGATGCCGGTCACCTTCGGCGTGAAGTAGCTGGTGTAGGCCCGGGCCACCGGAAGCAGCGGGTGGTTCGGGTCGGGAAGTACCGTCGTATTACTCATGGGTGTGTTCCTGTCGTATTGCCTTGCCGGAGACGAGCGGCACGCGACTACACACACTGACGCTGATCGAGCGACGTCGAGCCGAATTTCATTGCCCCCGGCCACATCCCCATTGATTGTCCCGACGGTCGCGTGGAGCGATCCAGTGTGGCAGTGCGTGTGCGTCGCAACGTTGCGACCTGTGCCCGTCACCGTCCTCCTGCCCTTTCGAGGTTATCAACCCAAGCAATTGCTTGTTAGGAAGTGTGCGAAACCCAACATCCCCGGCGTGAATTCAGCGAAGGTGGGTACCTCAACCCTAGGATGCATATTTGCTCTGACTCTTTGCGTCGTGGCTATGATCTTGCGGCGCAATGCAACTGGACGCATATGCACCTGACCCGAGGGGTCCCCCGGGTTGACATGCCCGCAACACATAGTTAGATGCGCATATCCGTGTAGACGAATATCGGAGGGGTCCGGATGTCCCGGGCCCCTCCGACAGGTGCGGTCGTCGTCCTCGATTCAGTTCATGCCGCGGCGGCGATAGAGCGTCCCGGCTGCCAGGTAACCCACGAGACCGATTCCGGCACACCAGATTACGGCGGTCAGGGCATTGTCACCGATCGGTGTGCCCATGAGCAGGCCGCGCACGGTCTCGGTGACGGAGGTGACGGGCTGATGTTCGGCGAAACCGCGCAGCCAGGTCGGCAGGGTGTGCACCGGCACGAAAGCGCTACTGACGTAAGGCAGGAACATGAAGCTGAAGGTGAATCCATTGGCGGCCTCCGGATTCGGCGCGAGCAGTCCCAGTGCGGCGGCCAGCCAGGACAGCGCAAGAATGTACAACGCGAGCAGTCCGAGAACGGCGAGCCAGCGGATCGGATCGCCGGTGGGCCGGAAGCCCAGGGCCACCGCGACCAGGATCACCAGACCGGTGGTGATGAGATTGCGCAGCACGCTCTCGACCACGTGGCCGGTCAGCACCGAAGAGCGTGAGACCGCCATGGTGCGGAACCGATCGACAATGCCATTGTGCATATCGGTGGAGACGCCGACCGCGGTGGACGCGGAGCCGAAACCCGCGCACAGCAGGATGATTCCCGGCACCACATAGTCGATATAGGCGCCGCTGACATTGATCGCGCCGCCGAAGACGTAGACGAACATCAGCAGAATCATGAGCGGGACCGCGAAGGTCATGATCATGGTGTCCGGACTGCGGAGCGTATGCCGGAGATTGCGGCCGATCATGGTGGTCGAATCCTGGGCCGCGCGAACCAAAGTGGTCACAGCTGTGCACCTTTCGAGGAATTGCCGGTCAGCGCGAAGAAGACATCGTCGAGATCCGGTGTGTGAATGGCCAATTGGCCGATGGTGAGATCGTGATCGTCGAAACGATCGAGCAGTCTGCGAATATCGCCGACACTGCCGTCCGAGGGCACCGCCAGCACCAGCTGTTCGGCATCGATCTCCGCGGTGGGAACCGCCCGCGCGGCGGCCGCCAGACCCTGCTCATCGGCGAAGCTCAAGCGAAGGTGGCCGCCGGGGGCGAGCCGCTTCAGTTCCTCGGCGGTGCCCTCCGCCACGATGCGGCCGTCATCGAGCACCGCGATGCGGTCCGCGAGCTGATCCGCCTCCTCCAGATACTGGGTGGTGAGCAGAATGGTCACGCCGTCGCTGACCAGACCGCGGATGACCGACCACAGCTCACGGCGGCTGCGCGGGTCGAGTCCGGTGGTGGGCTCGTCGAGGAAGACGATGGTCGGCTCGCCCATGAGGCTCATGGCCAGATCGAGCCGGCGCACCATACCGCCGGAGTAGGAGCCGGTGCGCTTACGCGCGGCCTCGACCAGGTCGAACTGCTTGAGCAATCGTGTTGTGCGCTTTGCGGTTTCGGCGGCGCCGAGGTGCAGCAGCCGTCCCACGAGTCGCAGGTTCTCCTCCCCCGTCAGGATCGGATCGACCGCGGAGGACTGTCCCGTCACCCCGATGATCGAGCGCACCGCATCGGGCTCACGCACCGGATCGTGGCCGCCGACCCAGATCTGCCCGGCATCGGGCCTGCCCAGGGTGGCGAGGATCCGGACCATGGTGGTCTTCCCCGCGCCGTTCGGGCCGAGCAGCGAAAAGACTGTTCCGGCAGGGACATTCAAGTCGATGCCGCGGAGCACCGGGTGCTGTCCGAACGATTTTGTCAGCCCGGACACTTCGATGGCGGGCCGGAGGCTGGTGGATGTCATGGGGTCCCCGATCGGAAACTGTTTATGGGATACACTCTGTTTATAGGCTACACAGTTTCCTGGATGGCGCAAGATGTGTGCGGGGACAACAACGACAGGAGGTCGCATGGAGACGCCCGAGGAGCAGGCGCTGCCCAAGCTGGTCAGGCTGCTGTGGGACCTCGACGACCCCGGCAGCCGCGGCCCGAAACGCGGTATGAGCCTGGACGAGATCCTCGAGGCCGCGATCGCCGTTGCCGACGCCGAGGGCTATGCCGCACTCTCGATGAGCCGCGTCGCCAAACAGCTCGGCTTCACCACGATGTCCCTCTACCGCTATGTGGACAGCAAAGAGACACTCGTCGAGCTCCTGCTCGATCGCCTAGTCGGCGCGCCCCCCGCGATACCGGCCGATATCGGCTGGCGCGCCGGACTCGAAGCCTGGGCCTGGGGCGAGTTCCGTGCCATCCGCGTCCACCCCTGGTGGCTGGACATCCCCCTCAGCACTCCCCCGCTGGGCCCGAAGAATATGGACTGGCTCGAAGCCGGACTCACCGCAATGGCCGGCGCCCCCATCCCCGAGCCCGTCAAATTGCAAATGGTGACAAACCTTTCGCTGTACGTCATCGGCCGCGCCCGCTTCCTCAAGGACACCGTCGAACGATCCGAAGACGACACCGACTACGCCGCCATCCTCGCCCAGGTCCTCGACCCCACCCGCTACCCCGCCATCACCAGCGCCCTCACCCACCGCGCCTTCGACGATGACGACATGCACTGGGAGGAAGCCGATTTCCGCTTCTCCCTGGACCGCCTCCTGGACGGCTACGAACACTTCATCACCACATTCACGTCCACACCCCCCGACTGATACCCCCGCACGAGATCCCCCACCACTCAACCCGCATCTGCCACAACAGCATTCGCACCACACAGCGCGTCTCCAGACGGGACACCCTCCGCAAGGGTTGCTCGGCACAGAGACGGGCTGTGTCGTTCGGTGCCGCCGTCGAGAGGCGGCTGCGGGGTTCGCCTTCGGCCTACCCGCGTCGGTCGTCGAGGTATCCGAACAGGTTTCGGGGGTGGGCGGTCTTGAACGCTTCGATGATCGATCGGGCCTGGTCGGCGGGGGCGATGGGGCCGAGTTGCAAGCCGAAGCTGAATTGTTCACGTGGGTCGGTGGATTCGTCGATGAAACAGAGGGTGGTGCGGTCGTATTCGCCCAGGTGGGCGCCAATCCAGTCGATGGAGCAGTTCCAGCGGGCGAGGATGGAGGGGTCTTCCCGCAGGGCTGTGGTGAGCAGGCGGACCAGGGTTCGGGCCGGCCATTCCCAGGCGTGGTCGGCTTCTGCTCGGGCTACCTCGCGGTCGTATTCGGCTGCGGGGAAACGGAATTCAGGTATCAGAGGGCCGATACCCTGGTCCGTTCCACGCCAGAGGACCTCATCGCCCTCCTGAACGATCTCGACATGCAATGCGCCGCAGCAGCCTTCGGCGCACCAGGCGCTGGCGAGTTTCACCACGCGAGGCGTTTCGGTAGCGCGCAATTCGTGGCGGAGCAACAACCACTCGGGCGATCGGGCCGCGCCCTGGCGGAATTGCTCGGCGATGATCGGGCGACCGTCGACCAGAATGCGGGTTTCGACACCGCCCAGAACTCCCGGCCGCGGAGGTATAGGCATGCTTATGCGAATCTCGAAGCGGCGGGGGCCTTCCGCGTCGTATGGAGCGTCAACGATATTGCGCGCCCAGCGCGCCCGCCATGAACAGTACGGGTCAGAATCCGCCGAGACGTTCAGGGTTCGAGTCCATGCCGGGGAGCGTAGGACTCTCAACAGGCGATCCAGTACGGCTTCGCGCTCATCGTCCGCCCAGTCGAGACAGGCCGACGCGCCGGTGCGGAGGTCTTCGACGAGAGCGGTCAGGTCCGCGTAGCGGTCCGATGTCGGTGTCATCCAGGTGGTTTCGGCGGCGACGAGTGCGAGTGCACGCTTCGCATCCGGGTACCGGTCGATGACGGTGGCGTAATCGTCGTGGCTGGTCATCTGCAGCAGCAGGCCGATTGCCTGATCGCGTACCCGATCGTCTCGATCGGCCTCGGTCAGCGCGGCCGCCAGCCCGGTGACTTCCGCGATATGGAGGGCGTAGGCGTTGCGCGCGGGGCTGGAGAAGATCAGCGCATTCCGCAGGAGCCAGTGGCGCGCAACCGGATCCGAGGCGTCCACCAGGCCTTGGAGAACACATTGGCGCTCAGTCGATTTCGTGTGCTGAGCCAGCCAGACAAGATCCGGTGCGGTACCGGCGATAGCGCCCAGTGCCGCAACAGCACCGCGGACGAAGCATGAAGCCAGTGCGATTGTGCGCAGCAATGGAATATCTTCCGACGTTCCGGTCGCCGAGAGTAGCGACAGGCCGGCCAGAACAGGCCTGCGGTCACTGCTATTGCGCACCAGCCAGATTCCGAGCTGTCGGAGCCGTTCCGGATCAGGCCCGGGTAGCGGAATGTCCTCCTTGGCATACTCACCGTCGAATATCGACATTTCCGGGCGGGTGAACACATCGCGAATAGGCTCCGGCCGGGCCTCAGGGTCGGCGATATATGACTCCCACGCAGCGACAAGGGTTGCGCTGCGCTCTTCGGATGTGGTGGTTTCGCACGACCTACGCTGCGCAACAGCCGTATCCGGGAGGGGATCACCACCATCGGGCAGCGGTCCGTCGGGATGCAGCCGGTGCAGCCGGGCAATGTGGTCGAACAGGGAATCCGGGTGCTCGAGCGCGCTGCGCTCGTACGGGGCACTCAACGGAGGAGGGTGGACTCGATTCTCTTGGTCACGCCGACCACGATACCGAGGACCGGCGGAGCCCGCCAGTGGGTATGCGATAGGCCCCCGGTGGGGTGCCGGGGGCCTATCGGTGGGGCGGTTACTTCTTGCGGTCGCGCTTTTCGCGGACGCGGACGTTGACCTGGACCGGCGAACCGTCGAAGTTGAACTCTTCGCGGAGTTTGCGCTCGATGAAGCGGCGGTAGCCGGCCTCGAGGAAGCCTGTGGTGAAGAGGACGAACGTCGGGGGGCGGGTGGAGGCCTGGGTGGCGAACATGACTCGGGGGAGGCGGCCGCCGCGCATGGGGGGCGGGGTGGCGGCCACTACTTCCTTGAGCCAGTTGTTCAGGCGGCCGGTGGAGATGCGCTTGTCCCAGGAATCCAGGGCGGTTTCCATTGCGGGAACGAGCTTTTGCACAGCGCGGCCGGTACTGGCCGAGATGTTCACCCGCTGCGCCCAGCGGACCTGCACCATTTCGCGATCGATTTCACGTTCCAGCTGCTCGCGGCGATCTTCGTCGACCAGATCCCACTTGTTGTAGGCGATCACGAGCGCCCGGCCGGTCTCCGAGATCATGGTGATGACCCGCAGATCCTGCTCGGTGATCGGCTGCGAGGCATCGATGAGGATGACCGCGACCTCGGCGGCCTCGATGGCCGACTTGGTGCGCAGCGAGGCATAGAACTCGGTGCCGCTGGCATTGCCGACCTTGCGCCGCAGACCGGCGGTGTCGACGAAACGCCAAGGCTTGCCGCCCAATTGGACCAGCGAGTCGACCGGGTCGACGGTGGTGCCGGCCACATCGTGCACGACCGACCGCTCCACGCCCGAAAGCTTGTTGATCAGACTGGATTTGCCGACATTCGGCTTGCCGACCAGCGCGACACGACGCGGGCCGCCGACCAGACCTGTTCCCTCACGCGGGGTTTCGGGCAGCTGGACGAGAATCTCGTCGAGCAGATCACCGGTACCGCGACCGTGCGTGGCCGAAACCATCTTGGGCTCACCCAAACCCAGCGACCACAGCATGGCCGCATCCGATTCGACCTTGCCGTTGTCGACCTTGTTGGCGACCAGAATGACCGGAGTCTTACTGCGCCGCAACACCTTCGCCACGGCTTCATCGGTCGCGGTGGCGCCGACTGTGGCGTCCACGACCAGCACGATGGCGTCGGCGGTCTGCATGGCGACCTCGGCCTGCCGGGCCACGGCCTGCTGCAGACCCTTGGCGTCGGGCTCCCAGCCGCCGGTGTCCTGCACCAGGAAACGCCGTCCGGCCCAGTTGGCCTCGTACGAAATGCGGTCCCGGGTCACACCCGGGACATCCTCGACCACCGCTTCACGGCGGCCCAGAATACGGTTCACCAGCGTGGATTTGCCCACGTTCGGCCGGCCGACAATGGCCAGCGTCGGCATGGGCAGATTTTCCGCCGCATGCTCGCCCTCGAGTTCGGCGATCTCCCAGTCGGCTTCATCCGACCAAATGCCGTCACCGGCGAAGGTGTCCTGCGTCACTGCGCGCCTCCTGCCGAAATCTGCTGCCGCACAACGCGATACAGCTCGTCAATAACCTCGTCCTTGTTGAGCTCGCTGGTGTCGACCAGAATCGCGTCCTCGGCGGGACGCAGCGGCGACACCTTGCGGGTGGAGTCGAGGTTGTCGCGGCGCTGCACATCGGCGAGCACCGCCTGGAAATCGTCGCCGCGGCCCTCGGCAATGTTCTGCACATTGCGGCGCTCGGCCCGTGCCTCGGCGGACGCGGTCAGATAGATCTTCACATCGGCGTCGGTCAGCACCACGGTGCCGATATCGCGGCCCTCGACCACAATCCGGCCCGCGGTCGTCGCGATACCGCGCTGCAGCGCGACCAACTGGTCGCGTACCTCGGACACGGCGGACACCGCGGACACGGCCTTGGTCACCGCATTGCCGCGAATCTCCTCCGACACATCCTCACCGTCGAGCAGGATCAGCTCCCGGCTCGGATCGGTGCCGATGGTCAGCGGCAGCTCCTTGACGGCCGCCACAATGGCCTCGGCATCGTCCAGATCGACGCCGCTGCGCAGCACGCGCAGGGTCGCCACCCGGTACATGGCGCCGGTATCGAGGTAGGCGGCGTCCAGCCGGGCGGCCAGCTTCCGCGAGACACTCGACTTGCCGGTACCGGACGGACCGTCCATGGCAACGACCAGCGACGAGGACCCGGTGAGCCCGGCAAGCCGATCTTTCACACTTCCCACACCGTTCACAACGACACCGCCTCGTAGAGCTTCCCGATTTCGTCACGGCCCAGCACACGCAGAGCGCCCGGCCGCTGATCGCCCAGGGCGACCGGACCGACATGGGTGCGCACCAGCGCGGTCACCGGATGGCCGACCTCGGCCAGCAGACGACGCACAATGTGCTTGCGACCCTCGTGCAGCACGAGCTTGACCAGCGACTTGCCCTGGCCGACCTCGAGCACCTGGAACTTGTCGACCTTGGCCGGGCCGTCGTCGAGTTCGACGCCGTCCTTCAGCAGCTTGCCGACATTGCGGTTGTTGACCTCACCGTTGACCGTGGCGAGGTAGGTCTTGGAGACCTCGAAGGACGGGTGCATCAGGCGGTGCGCCAGATCGCCGTCATTGGTGAGCAGCAGCAGGCCCTCGGTATCGGCGTCGAGGCGGCCGACGTGGAAGAGCCGCTGGCCGGCCGCGATCCGCTCGGAGACGATATCGCCGACACACGGGCGGCCCATCTCGTCGGACATGGTGGACTGCCAGCCCTTGGGCTTGTTCAGCGCGAGGTAGACCTGCTCATCGCGCACGACAACACGCACACCGTCAACACGAACGATCGCGTTCTCCGGATCGATCCGCAGACCCTGCTCTTTCACGATCTTGCCGTCGACCTCGATGCGACCCGCATCGATCATGTCCTCGGCCACGCGACGCGAGGCGACACCGGCCTTGGCCAGCACCTTCTGCAGACGCTCGCCCTCGCCCCACGGCAGCTTCTTCGGACCCGCGGTCTCCGCCGGGTCGACGTTCTGGTGCTTGGCGGGCTTGGCATTGCTGAGCATCACCGCGACCGCGGGCGAAGGACGATGCACCTTGGCCTTCTTGGGCGCGGGAGCGGTGCTCGGAGCCGTCGGGCGTCCGCCGCGCGGCGCCGCGCCACGGGGAGCCGCAGCACCACGCGAATCGGACGAACCGCCACGCGAACCCTGGTAGCCGGAGCCGCCACGGGAGTCAGACGAACCACCACGCGAGTCGTACGAACCGGAGCCACCACGCGAATCTCCGCGCGAGCCTTGGTAACCCGAGCCACCACGCGAA
This sequence comes from Nocardia sp. NBC_01327, assembly GCF_035958815.1. NCBI lineage: Bacteria > Bacillati > Actinomycetota > Actinomycetes > Mycobacteriales > Nocardiaceae > Nocardia > Nocardia sp. NBC_01327. The sequence continues at coordinate 6,755,536 of NZ_CP108383.1, forward strand.
TCAGACGAACCACCACGCGAACCCTGGTAACCGGAGCCACCACGCGAGTCGCCGCTACCGAAGGAACGCGAATCTCCGCGCGAGCCTTGGTAACCCGAGCCACCACGCGAATCAGACGAACCACCGCGCGAACCCTGGTAACCACGCGAGTCGGACGATCCACCGCGCGAGTCGTACGAACCGGAGCCGCCACGCGAATCTCCGCGTGAGCCTTGGTAACCCGAGCTACCGCGCGAATCAGACGAACCACCACGCGAACCCTGGTAACCCGAACCACCACGCGAGTCAGACGTTCCACCGCGTGAGCCCTGGTAACCGGAGCCACCACGGGAATCGGACGAACCACCGCGTGAGCCCTGGTAACCCGAGCCGCCGCGCGATTCGTACGAACCGGAGCCGCCCCGCGAGCCCTCATACGATCCGGAGCCGCCGCGGGGTCCCCCACGCGAACTGTCCGAGGATCCTCCGCGAGACGAGCCGCCACCCCACGACTGCGAGTCTCCGCGTGATCCGGTGCGTGGGGCGGAGCCGCCACCACGCGAATTGCCACTTCCATATGAATCGCCACCCCGGGATTGCGCGGACCTGTCGGTCCGGCCTCGGGCGGCCTGCGAATCGCCCCGGGGCGATTCGAATCCACGTTTACTACGTTCCGGTGTGCCATCTCGGCGAGCGGGAGTATTCACGTTGTCCTAATTTCAGTCTTCGGTGCCGAGGTTGATATCCGCCTCGGCCGGTTTTTTCAGCCTGGTGTACCGAGGGTCGGTGTCCAAGCTCTCGTTGATCTCATCGATCAGGTCGACGCCCGGGAGCAGCGGCGCCAACGCCGGCAGATCCGACAGTGACGCGAGCCCGATCCGTTCCAAGAACAGCTCGGTGGTGACGTACAGGGTGCCGTTCGTCTCCGCGTCCGTTCCGGCCTCCGTGAGCAGTCCCCGCGCCAGCAGGGTCCTGATCACGCCGTCGATATTCACTCCGCGCACCGCACTCACTCGGGCCCGGGTAACCGGTTGACGATAGGCGATCACCGCCAGGGTTTCCAAAGCGGCGCGAGTGAGCTTCGTGCGTGCGCCGTCCAACAGCATACGTTCCACGTAGGGTGCGAACTCCGTCCGCGTGTAATAACGCCATCCGTCACCCACGAATCTGAGATCCATGCCACTGCGGCGGGCGCTCAATTCCGCCGACATCTCGCGCAATGCCCGCTCGACCCGCACAGGTGTGTCGTTCACCGCACTTGCGAGCAGATCGACCGGCGCGGGCGCGTCGACCACCAGCAGCATCGCCTCGAGCGCCGACCGGAACTCGTCCTCGTCCAGCGCACCCGGATCGAAGTCCTCGACCACATCCCCGATATCCAGCCGCGTCTGCCCGAATTCCCCGGCCGTCGCGCTCGGTTCGTGCGCGCGCGCTGCCGCCTCCGACTTCGTCTCGCCGAACGAGGCCACCGCATCTGCGGGGACGGATGCATCGCTGGGGCTGGACCCGACGCCGGCCACGACCCCGCCCTGTTCGGACACAGCAGCACTGGATTCGGACACAGCGTCGCTCGACTGGTGCACTGCCTCTGACTGCTGCATCGCGTCGGTCATCCGTAGTCTTCCTCGATAGTGACGGGTTCCGCCGGTTGGTCGGCGAGCTCGCCGAGCCAGCTCACGCGGAGCGGGCCCAGGGGGTCGGGCTGGTCGAACTCGATCGTTTTGCCGCGATAGAGCTCGAGCAGCGCCAGGAAGCGGGCGACGATCTGCACCGCCACCTCGCAGTCGGCGCAGATCTCCCGGAAGGTGGTCCAGCCGCCGACCCCGCGGCTCTTGAGCATCTCCAGCACCAGCGCCGCCTGTTCGGCGACCGAAATGGCGTGATTGTGCAGGTGATCCAGGCCCACCGTGGGGATCGGGCGCGGGGTGAAGGCCGCCGCGGCGACCTCCGCGAATCCCGCGGCATCCACTCCCAGCGTAACGTCCGGCAGCAGCGCCAGGTAGCGCTCCTCGAGCGACACCGCGCGCGGATACCGTTGCAGCGCAGCCGCCTCGAGCTCGCCCAGCAGCTCTGCCACCTGCTTGAACGCGCGGTACTGCAGCAGCCGCGCGAAAAGCAGGTCGCGCGCGGAGAGCAATTCCAGATCTTCCTCGTCGGTGACCTCACCGGACGGCAGCAATCGCGCGGTTTTCAGATCCAGCAGCGTCGCGGCGACCACCAGGAATTCGGTGGTCTGATCGAGGATCTTGTCCGCGCGCAGACCCGTCTCCTCGGACATGCTCGCGGTCAAAGCCTTGGTGTAGGCGATGAATTCATCGGTGACCTTGTGCAGCGCCACCTCGGTGACGTCCAGGCGCCGGGAACTGATGAGCTGCAACAGCAGATCGAAGGGCCCCTGAAAGTTGGTCAGCTGCAGATGAAAGCCGACCTTTTTGTCTGAATTGCCGGTATCTGCAGGGATTTCAGCGATAGGCGCGGCGACGATTTCCTCGATCGCCACGATATCGGCGACGATGCCGCCATCCCCCGCAGGTGTCTCGGGCGAATCCACGAGTGCCTCGGGCACATCCACGGGTGCATCGGGCAAAGGAGTATCCACGTCCGCCGGAGAGTGCGCGGTCGTGCGGTCGGGCGAATCGTTCAACGGCCCGACCGGTGAATGACTTCCCGCGCCATAGCCCGATACGCCTCCGCACCACCGGATTTCGGCGCCCAGGTGGTAATGGGCTCACCCGCGACACTGGCATCCGGGAAACGCACGGTCCGCGAAATCACCGTGTCGTACACCAGATCGCCGAACACTTCGACCACACGCGTCATGACCTGACGCGAATGCAGCAGGCGGGCATCGAACATGGTGACCACGATGCCGTACAGGGTGAGCGCCGGATTCAACCGGTCCCGGACCTTCTCCACGGTGTCATTGAGCAGCGCTAGCCCACGTAGCGAAAAGTATTCGCACTCCATGGGAATGATCACACCGTCCGCGCAGGCGAGCGCGTTCACCGTGAGCAGACCCAGCGACGGCTGGCAGTCGATGAGGATGTAGTCGTAGCGATTGCGCAGCGGCGCCAGGGCGCGGCCGAGCGTGTGCTCGCGGCCGACCTCGTTGACGAGCTGAATCTCCGCCGCCGACAAGTCGATATTGCTGGGCAGCAGGTCCATACCCTCGACCTTGGTGTTCATCAGCACCTGATCGACACTGACCTTGCCCGGCCCGACCAGCAGGTTGTGCACGGTCATATCGAGATCATGATGCGCCACACCGAGTCCCGCGGACAGCGCGCCCTGCGGATCGAGATCCACCAGCAGCACCTTGCGCCCGTGTTCGGCCAGTGCCGCACCGAGATTGATGGTCGAGGTGGTCTTGCCGACGCCGCCCTTCTGATTGCACATGGCCACGATCAGAGCGTCGCCGGTGTGATCGACCGGGTTCGGATCGGGGATATCGCGCAGCGGTCGCCCAGTGGGACCGAGTTCCGCGCCGGCGTCCACATCGGGCGCCTCCCACAGGGTTTGCGCGGCGGTCTCGATCCGCTGGCCCGCACCACCGGCTTTCGTCACGTCCGCTACTCCTTCGACGTTCCTGCCCTTGCTCCGCCCGACCGAATGTGCCGGTGGACGGCGCGCCCGGCCGCGTGTGCGGCCGGTTCACTGATAGACGCTACCGTCTGCCAGTACCAGACCCACGCTCGGACACGCACCCTAAACCCGCACTTCAGGCTGGCTAGCGGGCCCGCGGATGGGCTGTCGCCCATACCTCGTGCAACGTGCCGACGGTCACCAGAGTGTAGATCTGCGTGGTGGTTACCGAGGCATGACCGAGTAACTCCTGCACCACACGTACATCCGCGCCACCGTCCAGCAGATGCGTGGCGAACGAATGTCGCAGCGTATGAGGGGAAACGTGCGCCGCGATACCGGCCCGCTCGGCCGCGGTGTGCAGCACCTGCCAGGCGGACTGACGCGAGAGCCTGCCACCGCGATGATTGAGGAACAGGGCGCTGTTTCCCTTGCCGCGCACCGAAAGTGCGGGACGGCCGCGCACCAGATAGGTGTCGACGGCGGCCAGCGCGGGACGGCCGATGGGCACCATGCGCTGCTTACCGCCCTTGCCGCGCAACACCACAGCACGATCGGCGGCATCGATATCGTCGACGTCCAGGCCGATGATCTCGGAGATGCGCGCGCCCGTGGAATAGAGCAATTCCAGCAGTGCCCGATCGCGCAGACCGCGCGGGCCGTCGGCGGCATCCCCGCCCGCCGCGTCGAGCAATCGCGAAATCTGGTCGTACGGGAGCGCTTTGGGTAATCGACGGGCGGGACTGGGCGGCTTCACCGGATGGGCGACATCGGCATCGGTCACACCCTCGGCCGCGGAGAATTTGTGCAGGCCACGCACCGCGACCAGGGCCCGCGAGGCGGAACTGGCCGCCAGCGCCGGATGATCGGCGTCGCCGGCGCGCAGGGACACCATGAAATCGGAGATATCGGTCTCGGAAACCCGTGCCAGGGTATCGATCCCCCGGCCGTCCAGGAAGCCGCGATACCGGCTCAGATCACGACGGTAGGCGCTGAGCGTATTCCGGGCCGACCCGCGCTCCACCGTCAAATGATCCAGGTAGACGTCGATCTGGCGGCTCAGCACGTGCACATCATGGCAGCAGTCACCGACAGGCAACCGCTACCGCGAATCCCGCGCGTCCGATTTGCGTAGACCCCTCGTCATCCCGGTTGCGCGCACCCGTCATCCCGGCATGTTTTTGGCCGGGATCTCGCAGCGGGATTGGATCCCGGCCAAAAGCACGCCGGGATGACGAGAGCAGTCGCGGCCGGGGTATGCGAGAGCAGTCGCGGCCGGGGTGGGGGAGATCAGTCGCGGCCTGGGTGGGCGAGATCAGTCGCGCTGGGCCGCTTTGCGTTCCAGGAAGGCGGTGGGCATACCCGGCCAGGGCGCGTCTGCCGGGCGCAGTTCGGCGCCACTCGCACGCGCGGCGATCAGCGCTGTCACACCTGCGACTGCTGTCGCATTGGTGATCTCACCGGCGAGCGCGGCGCGCATCGCTTCGGCCAGCGGCACCCGCAGCACCTGCAGGTCGGCCTCTTCCAATTCCGGTTCGGGCTGCTCGGTTTCGTAGATTCCGGAGGCCAGGTAGATGCGCAGCGCCTCATCGGTGAATCCCGGGGACAGTGCGATATCGACCAGCACCGACCATTCGCGTGCGGCGAGGCCGGTCTCCTCGGCCAGCTCCCGCTTGGCGGCCTCGAGCGGGTCCTCCCCCAGTTTGTCGAGCAATCCGGCGGGCAGCTCCAGTAGTCGCCGCCCGATCGGATGCCGATACTGGTTGATGAGCACCACATTGTCGTCCTCGTCCACCGCCGCGACGGCCACCGCGGCATGGTGCTCGATCACCTCGCGCTCGGCGACCTTGCCGCCGGGCATGACCACCTGATCCAGCCGCAGGGCCAGGATCGCACCCGAATACACGGTGCGACTCGAGACGGTGTCGAATTCATGCGTTCCGGGCGCCGATTCAGCCATGCAGCAACCATAGCTTTCCCGCCTCCCCGGAACTTCTGCGCACGGCTGGGTGCCGTGCGCAGTCGGGGACGCGTGCCGGCGGTCGGGTGCCAACCTGATTTCGGGGTACCCCAGGAGTTACCCCGACCGAACGAAATCAGTAGTCACCCTGTGAAGCACGAGCAACCCTCCCGGGTCAGCTGGTCACTTTCTCGCCATCGGCGGGCTCGGCCTCGGCCGGGACATCCACCGGAAGCTGTTCGGCCAGCTTGTATTTCAGAGCCGCCCCGATCAGCGCCGCGAACAGCGGATGCGGACGGGTCGGCCGCGACTTGAGCTCCGGATGCGCCTGGGTGGCGACGAAGAACGGATGCTTGGACTGCGGCAACTCCACGAACTCGACCAGCTTGCCGTCCGGGGAGGTACCGCTGAACTTCAGACCGCTCTTGGCGATCTTGTCGCGGTAGGTGTTGTTGACCTCGTAGCGATGCCGGTGCCGCTCGGACACCTCGGTCTCGCCGTAGGCCTGCGCCACCACCGAACCCGCTTCCAGGATCGCCGGATAGGCGCCCAGTCGCATGGTGCCGCCGAGATCGGCCTCACCGGCCACGGCCTGCTGCTGATCGGCCATGGTGGAGATGACCGGATATTTGACGTCCGGCTCGAATTCGGTCGAGTTGGCATCGGTGAGACCCACCGAACGCGCCGCCTCGATCACCATGCACTGCATGCCCAGGCACAGACCCAGCAGCGGAATGCCGTGGGTGCGTGCGTACTTGATCGCACCGACCTTGCCCTCGATGCCGCGGATGCCGAAGCCGCCGGGCACCAGCACCGCGTGCACATCGTGCAGATGCGCCCGCGCGCCCGCTTCGGTCTCGCACTCGTCGGACTGCACCCAGCGGATGTTCACCTTGGCATGGGCGGCGAAACCGCCCGCACGCAGCGCCTCGGTGACCGAGAGGTAGGCGTCCGGCAGATCGACGTACTTGCCGACCAGCGCGACGGTGACGTGCTCGCGCGGGTTGTGCACCCGATCCAGCAGACCACCCCACACCGTCCAGTCCACATCGCGGAAAGGCAGGCCCAGGCGGCGCACCACGTACGCGTCCAGGCCCTCGCGGTGCAGCACCTTCGGAATGTCGTAGATCGACGGTGCGTCGGGAGTCGAGATGCAGGCATCCACCTCCACGTCGCACATGAGCGCGATCTTGTTCTTGAGCGGCTGCGGCACTTCGCGATCGCAGCGCAGGATCAGCGCATCGGGCTGAATACCGATATTGCGCAGCGCCGCCACCGAGTGCTGGGTCGGCTTCGTCTTGAGCTCGCCCGAGGGACCCAGGTAGGGCACCAGCGAGACGTGCAGGAAGAAGCAGTTGTCGCGACCCACGTCGTGCCGAATCTGCCGCGCCGCCTCGAGGAAAGGCTGCGATTCGATATCGCCGACGGTGCCACCGATTTCGGTGATGACCACATCCGGAACCTGCCCGTGCAGATCAGGTCCGGCCATGGCCTGGATGCGATTCTTGATCTCATCGGTGATGTGCGGGATGACCTGCACGGTGTCACCGAGGTACTCGCCGCGACGTTCCTTGGCGATGACCGTCGAATAGATCTGGCCGGTAGTGACATTCGCGATCCCGGAGAGATCGCGGTCTAGGAACCGTTCGTAATGACCCACGTCGAGGTCCGTCTCCGCGCCGTCCTCGGTCACGAACACCTCTCCGTGCTGGAAAGGGTTCATGGTGCCGGGATCGACGTTCAAGTACGGATCCAACTTCTGCATCGTGACACGCAAACCGCGTGACGTGAGCAGCTGACCGAGGCTGGAGGCGGTCAGACCCTTGCCGAGTGAAGAGGCGACACCACCGCTGACGAAGATGTGTTTCGTGGCCGCGCGCGCCGGAATCCGTGATTGACCCACGGGACTTCACGGTAACACGGATTCGGGATGCCGATCGAATGCCACGCGAGTCCGCGCCGATCCCATGCGACGGAAATTGCCCGTGATTGGCTCGATGGGTCAGTGCGGCATGGCGGCGACTGTGAGCGAGGTCGCCTTGTCGCCCGTGCCGTATCGCCCGGTGCCGCCGTTCAGCTGCTCAGTGAGCCCGAGCACCGTGGTGATGCGGCCGATCTCGTGGTCCACATTGTCCACGGTGGTGATTGTTGCCAGCGGCGCTTCCGAGCGCGCCACGGCGATCGGACCGGGTCCGTCGGCCGCCCCGTAGCGACCCGCGAGCACCACCCCGGAACCGTGTGCGCGCAATGCCGCGGCAAACCTGGCGATAATGGTGCCGCGATTGTTCTCGCCGGACCGCGCGCCGTCACCGGCCACCACGACCGCCAACTGTGCGGGCTTCACGTCTGCGAACGTCAGGAATCCGCCGCCGCGCAAGGTCTCCAGCGCGAGCCCGCGTTCCTGCTCGGTGCCGCGCGGCTGATTGTTGGCCGGATCGGTGAGCAGCACCTGACCCAGCAGATCGCCGGCCAGGCTGCCCTGGTCCGCGGCATCGATCTTGAGCTGCGCGCCCGCCGGGACCACATTGGTCAGCGCGGTGCGCAGCCGATCGCTCTCCGAGGAGTCGGTGAAGGCCCCCGTCAGCGCCACCCGGCCGGTGACCGCCGCACCCGCGGTGGTGAGCGCCGCGGCGACGGCGTCGACATCGGCGCTGTCGGAATCGGGTGTGGTGAACAGCAGCACGCTCTTGGTGGCGAGGCTGTTCGCGAGCACCTTGCCCGCCGCATCGGACAGGAAACTGTCGGCAGCCTTCAATTGCTCTGTGAGCCTGCTGTTCTCAGCGGTCAGCGAGTCCACCTGCTGACGGTTCCCCGTGCCCGGAAACAACCCGTCGCTGTGCGTGCGGGTGCCGAGCACCACGCCGACCGCGAGGGCCAGGAAGATGGCGGCGATCGAAACGGCGTGGTGGCGAAAGGAAATCACTTGTCCCCTACCTGTGCTGATCGAGCTGAACCTGCAACCAGTGCGAGCCGCGATGCCAGGTTTCGGTGAACCAGGTCGCCGCCTCACCCCCCATATTCGTCGCCAGCAGCACCACGATCAGGGCCACCAGCGCGGCCATGACGACCAGTGCCAGCGCCCAGCCGGAACCGCGGTGCCGGTACAGCGCCGCAACGGCATTCGCGTCCATGAGCTTGGTGCCCATTTTCAAACGGGTCAGGAAGGTGGCCGGATTGGAATCGCGGCGGCCACGGTCGAAGAAGTCGTCGAGCGAGGCGGCCGCGCCCACGGTGACGATCAGCGTCGCGCCGTGATGATCGGCCAGCAGCAGCGCCAGATCGGCGGGCGCGCCCGAGGACGGGAAGGTGGTCGCGCCGATGCCCAGATCCTGGATGCGCTCCAAACCCTTTGCGTGCCCGTCGGTATCGGCAGGCAGGATCACCTCCGCACCGCATTTGAGCGTGGTGGCGGTGATCTCCTCCGGATCGCCGACGATCAGATCGGGGCGATAGCCGTGGCGGGTCAGGGTATCCGCGCCGCGGCCGACGCCGATCAGGATCGGCGCGTACTCCTTGATGAACGGCTTGATGCGCTTGAGGTCCGTCACATGCTCGGGACCGTCCGCGACAACCACGACATGCCGCTTCTTCATGTCGATCGCGACCTCGGGCACCCCGATGCCGTCGATGAGCAGCGAGCTCTCGGTGCGGATGAACTCGATGGTGTTGCCCGCGAACGCTTCCAGATGATCGGCCAGGCCGTTGCGGGCCTCGATCATGCGCTCGGAAATGCTCGACTCGGTGAGCTCGATGCCCTCGACGAGGGCGTCCGGCTCCTTCCTGGTCAGCTTGTCGGCGTAGATGACGCTGCCGTCGATGCGGACCTTGGTGCCGTCCTTGATCTTCTTGAACACATCGGAGCTGAGGGTGTCCAGCAGCAGAATTCCATTGGCCACCAGCACCTCCGGCCCCAGGTTCGGGTAGCGGCCGGAGATGGACGGCGAGGCGTTCACGACCGCGGCCACGCCGGCCTCGACGAGCCGGTCGGCGGTGAGCCGATCCAGATCCATTTCGTCCAGGACGACCACATCACCCGGTCCCACGCGCTGCAGCAGACGCCTGGTATTGCGGTCGACCCGGGCCATCCCGACAATTCCGGGGAGCGTTTCAGTGCTACGCGTCAACAGGGCCGGCATCTTCATAACGATCGATCTTTACCGGAAAGTCTCAACCATTGGTGGAGGCGCGCCGGTCCTTCAGCATTCGTCACTGTGATGCCTGCGATGGAATGTCCCAGACGGGACTGTCTACTTACCCATCGGTAAGGCTAAGCTCCGCACTACGGTTCGAGAGGAGACCCACCGTTATGGCCAGCACCACCGTCGATACTGTCCTGTCCGCTCCGCGCGATGTCGTCTACAAGCTTTTCAGCGACCGAGATTCGCTCAATGCCTATCTGCCGGTTAAGTTTTCGCTCGTCAGGCCGGGCGCCGAAAGCCCCTCCGGCGTCGGCGCCCAGTACAAGATCGGCCTCGGCGGCCTCGGCCTCACCGAGGAGACCACCGAATTGGTCCCCGGCGAGCGCATCGTCTACAAGGTGGTCAAGGGCGCGCCCGTCAAGCGTCACGTGGGCACCATCAGCCTGACCGATGCGCCCGGCGGCACCCGGGTCGTCTACACCATGGAGTCCGAGCCCAGCCTGCCCGTTCCGGCCAAGGCGCTCGAGGTCGGGCTCAAGAGCCTGATCAATACCTTCCTCGGCGCCGCCCGCAAGGCCGTCAAGTAGGACGCACCGCATCATGCATGCACCGAGGGCCCGCGGATAATCTCCGCGGGCCCTCGGTGTTTCGCTGCTGGTTCGCGGATCAGCTGGCGGCGGTGACCTTTTCGGCGTCCGCCGTGGTCAGCAGCTCCCAGGCGTGGGCGCGGCCGGTTTCGGTGTCGTCGAGACCGGCCAGCATGCGGGCCAATTCGACAACGCGCTCGTCCCGGGTCAGCGCGCGGACGCCGGAATTGACGCCCTTGCCGTCATCGACCTTGTCGACCACCAGATGGGTATCGGCGAAGGCGGCCACCTGCGGCAGGTGGGTGACCACGATGACCTGGTGGGTGCGGGCCAATCGGGCCAGGCGGCGGCCGATTTCGACGGCCGCGCGGCCACCGACGCCGGCGTCCACCTCATCGAAAACCATGGTCGTGCCGTGTTCGGAGCTGGCCAGCACCACTTCCAGCGCCAGCATGATGCGCGAGAGCTCACCACCGGACGCGCTCTTGCTCAAGGGAAGTGGCTGTGCGCCCGAATGCGCGGCGAGCCGGAACTCGGCCTCGTCCACACCGGTCGAACCGGCGTGCAATTCCTTGCCGTCGAGGGTGAGCGGGGCGGAATCCTGCACTCCGGCGGGCACCGGCTGCACCAGGACCTCCAGCCGCGCCCGTCCCATGGCCAGACCGCCGAGCTCGGTGCTGACGGCGGTGGCCAGCTTGCCCGCGGCCTTGGTGCGCGCGGCGGTGAGTTTGCGGGCGGCCTCCCGGACCTTGACCGCCGCGGTCTCCACCTCCGCGGCCAGGGCGGCCAGGGCCTCCTCGGAGACGTCCAGAGAGGCCAGGCGCAGGCGCGATTCATCGGCCCACTTGATGACACCGTCGATATCCGGTGCGTACTTCCTGGTGAGCGTCTTCAGTTCGGCCTGCCGGGTGAGCATGGAATCGAGCGCGCCCGGATCCGACGGCAGATCCGACAGATAGGAGCTGAGTTCGGTGGTCAGGTCCACCACCACCGAAATGGCCTCGCCCAGACGGGGAGCCAGGCCCACGAGGGCCGGATCATCGGCGGCTTCCATGCGGGCGCGGGCGGTGCCGAGCAGATCCAGCGCACCCGAACCCTCACCGGGCGTGTCCGAGGGACCGGCGAGCGCATCGTGCGCCGTCGACGCCGCCTCGCGCAGCGAATCCAGATCCGAGAGCCGGTGCACCTCGGCGACGAGGCGCTCATCCTCACCGGGTTCCGGTGCGATGGCATCGATTTCGATCAGCGACTGGGTCAGATGATCGGCCTCGAGCGCCAATTCGCGACTGCGGGCGGTGCGCTCGACCAACTGATTGCGCGCGTCCAGCCAGACCCGGCGCACCTTCTGGTACTTCTTCAGCAGTCCCGAAACCGAATCGGCGGCGAACTGATCGAGCGCGTGCAGCTGCTGATCCGGGCGCTGCAGGCGCAGCTGATCGTTCTGGCCGTGCACCGTGAGCAGCGGTGTCGTGAAATCCGAGAGCACCGAGGCGGGGACGCCGCGGCCGCCCAGATGCGCGCGGGAGCGGCCGTCGCTGCCCACCGTGCGGACGGCGATGATGCTGCCGTCGTCATCGCGTTCGGCGCCGGAGGATTCGAGCACCTCCTCGACCTCGGTGATGGCCCCCTCGTGGACATCGTCCACGGTGAAGCGGCCTTCGACCACCGCGCGCGAGGCGCCGAGTCGTACCCGCCCCGGATCGGCGCGGGCTCCGCTGAGCAGGTGCAGGCTCGTCACCACCATCGTCTTGCCCGCACCGGTCTCACCGGTCAAAACGGTCAAACCCTCATGGAATTGCGCGGTGGCGGTGGAAATTACGCCCAGCCCGTCAATCCTGATCTCTGTCAGCACTCGTGCTCTCCGTTCGGCGGTTATCTATCTCGCCTGCACTCGGACGCTCCGTGGTTACACGGGCCGCCGTCTCCGCGCCTGACCGCGCAGACGGGCGGCCTCGCCAGCCTGTCACGGGCAACTGGAACTTGCGCACCATCCGGTCGGCGAACGGTGCGGAATCCAACCGCACGTATCGCACCGGCTCGGCCCCGCGGACCGCCTCGACCCGGCCGCCCCGCGGCAGTGCGAGGGTGCGTCGGCCGTCGAGGAAAACAATGGCATCGTGGCCGGTGGCAACGGTTTCCACCGCTATTCGCGACGCCGGACTGGTGACCAGCGGGCGCGCGAACAGCGCATGGGCATTGCTCGGAATCACCAGCAGCGCTTCGAGTTCCGGCCACACCACCGGACCGCCGGCGGAGAAAGCATAGGCCGTCGAACCGGTCGGCGTGGCGATCAGCACCCCGTCGCAGCCGAAGGCCGACACCGGGCGGCCGTCCACCTCCAGCACCAGTTCGAGAACGCCCATGCGCGCGGCGTTTTCGATACTGGCCTCGTTCAATGCCCAGCCGCGTTCGACGATCACATCGTCCACGCGGACACTGACATCGATGGTCATGCGCTGCTCGAGCGTGTAATCGCGCCGAACCACCTGGGACAGCGCCTCATCGAGGTGTTCGGCCTCGGCCTCGGTCAGAAAACCGATGCGGCCCAGATTGATTCCCAGCACCGGCACCGACGCGTCACGCGCCAGTTCGGCGGCGCGCAGGAAGGTGCCGTCACCACCGAGTGCGAGCACCATCTCACAGCCGACACCCGCATCCGGGCCGTGCGGCATGATCCGCACCGGATAGCCGACGGCCTCGCTGGGCGTGTCGAGATCGAAACGGGTGCTGTACGCCTCGTCCTCGAGCACCCGCAGGCCGATGCCCGCCTCGTCGAAGATCTTCGCCACCCGATGCGCGGTTTCGGTGATCTCGGTGCGACCCGGATGCGCGACCAGCAGGATCTCCCGCCCGGTCTCCCGCGAATTCACTGTGGTCCCTCCTCCACCGCCCGCTCGATCAATGTCGCTACCCGAGCCTGCTCCTCCGCACTGTAAACGGCGGACGCAGAGCTCGCAGCGGACACCGTATCGCTCGGGTCCGACACTCCATCCTTACGCAACCACAGGAAGTACTCGACATTCCCGGACGGACCCGGCAGCGGGCTCGCCACCACACCGCGGGTCCGCAGACCCAGCTTCGCGGCGGCGGCGGCCACCTCGCGCACCGTTTCGGCCCGCAGCGCCGGATCCCGCACCACGCCACCGGATCCGAGGCGATCCTTACCGACCTCGAACTGCGGTTTCACCATGGGCAGCAGATCCGCGCCCGGCGCGCAGCAGGCGGCCAGCGCGGGCAATACCAGGGCCAGGGAGATGAACGACAGGTCGGCGACCACCAATTCGACTGTGCCGCCGATGAGTTCGGGAGTGAGCGCGCGCACATTGGTGCGATCGTGCACCAGCACGCGATCATCGTTCTGCAGACGCCAGATCAGTTGCCCGTAGCCGACATCCGCGGCCACCACTTCCTTGGCGCCCTTGGACAGCAGTACATCGGTGAATCCGCCGGTGGACGCGCCGGCATCCAGGCAGCGTTTGTTCTCGACCGAGACGCCCTCGGCTTCGAAGGCCGTCAGCGCGCCCAGCAGCTTGTGCGCGCCGCGCGAGGCCCACTGCACCTCGTTCGGCTCATCGCGCACCAGCAGCGGAGCGCCGGTCTCCACGCCGGTGGCGGGTTTGGTGGCAACGGTTCCATTGATGAGGACACGGCCCGCGTCGATCAGCTCGACCGCGTGTTCCCGCGACCGCGCCAACCCGCGGCGAACCAGTTCGGCGTCCACCCGTGCGCGTCTGGCCACCCTAGATCTTGTCCACCGTTGCCAGGGCCTGCACGAGCACCTCGTGCGCCTGCTCCAGAATCCGAGCGCGGCGCACCATATCGGTGCCGTCGGAGGCCGAATCCCGGGCGCCCGCCGACAATTCGGTCAGCAGCGCGTCGACATCCGCGCGCACTCGCGCCGGATCGGCGAACTCCTGGTTCGCACCTGGCACATGCTGCCCCGGCAGCGGCATCCCCGGACGGGGTCCCGGGGCGGGAAACGGCGGGTGGGGCGTGGGCGTACTCATGGTGGCGACAACGCTACCCGAACTTGCATTCGAACAGTATCCAGGCCACGAAGGTTCGGCTCGTGTGTCCGATCGACTCCACCGCGAGGCGCCGCGCGGTGCGGAAATCCGGTGGACGGCCCTGGCAGAATCGGGCAAATGGATCGCAACTTCGAAGACCTCGTCGACGAAGCCGACACCGTCTCGGTAGCCGGCTGGGACTTCTCCTGGCTGGACGGGCGCGCCAGCGAACAGCGGCCGTCGTGGGGGTATCAGCGGCAGCAGGCACAGCGACTCGCGAGCGCCCGCGCGGCGCTGGATATTCAGACCGGCGGCGGTGAGGTGCTGGCCGAGGCCGCGCAGCTCCCGCCGACCATGGTCGCCACCGAGTCCTGGCCGCCGAATCTGGCCAAGGCCACCCGGCTGCTGCACCCGCGCGGCGCGGTGGTGGTCGCCGATCCGGACGAACCGCCGCTCCCCTTCGCCGATGCGGCCTTCGATCTGGTGACCAGCCGCCATCCGGCAACCATCTGGTGGGACGAGATCGCCCGCGTCCTGCAACCGGGCGGAACCTACTTCGCGCAGCATGTGGGCCCGGCCAGTGTGTTCGAGCTCGTCGAATACTTCCTCGGACCGCAGCCGCAGGCCCGCAAGGGCCGAGACCCCTCGACCGAAGCCGCCGCCGCCCACACCGCCGGGCTGGATATCGTCCAATGTCACACCGAACGACTCCCCATGCGCTTCAACGATATCGGCGCGGTCGTCTACTTCCTTCGTAAAGTCATCTGGATGGTCCCCGGCTTCACCGTGGCGGCATACCGGGATCGCCTGCACGATCTCCATCAGCAGATCACCACCGAGGGACCGTTCCTCGCTCACTCCTCGCGGACACTGTTCGAAGCCCGCAAGCCCGAGTAGGACTTCACAATCCGAGGGTGAAGTGGTGTGCGGTGATGGCCAGGTGGTGCCGCATGTACAGGCGGTGCGCCGGGGCCCGGTCCAGGGCTACACCGGAATCCAGCTGCACCGCTTCACATTCGAGGTCGACTGCCTCATTCCGAATCCAGTGCATAAGGGTGTCACCGTGGCCGCGGCCACGGGACTGCGGCAGTGTGCTGAGATCGTCGACATAGAGATGACGGCCCCAGGCCGTCGAATACGCGACCCGGAAACCGATGACCGCGACGGCGGTATCGGAAGCATCGTCGAAAATGCCGACGAGCCGATAACCTGCCGGGCGAAGGCGGGTATCGATCAGGTCGACAATGGCGGCGGCGGTTTCCCAGCGGGGGCGCAGCGCCAGCAAGGCCGGAGCGGCCAATTCGGTCTGTCCTGCGGGAATTTCGCGTACTTCGGTCACCGTATCGACGGTAGTGAATGCGGAGTGATGACTACAGGGCCACTTACCGGAAAGTCCGGCAAACCAATTTCGAGGGAATGCCGGACCGTGAAAATCACCTATCGGGCGGCGGGCGGGGCCGCGACGGCGATCGCGCGGCCGGGGTGCTTCTGCAGGAGAGCGCCGACGACATCGGCGATATCGCCGTCGCCGGGCGCGATGGGTGCGGTATCGGCGACCGGATGATTCAGAGCGTCAAGGGATTCCGCGATATAGGTGGGGAGGCGGCCGGGGGGCTGGGTGCGGAGGTCCGCGAGGGTGCTCACGCCGGTGAGAACCAGGAAGGATTCGAGGCCGACGGTGTGGGCGCCGTCGATATCGGTGTCGAGGCGGTCACCGACCACCAGGGCCTCCCGGGTGCCGACCCGGGTGAGGGCGTCCTCGAGCAGGGGCGCGTAGGGCTTGCCCGCCACAATGGGTTCGAGGCCGGAGGCGGTGCGCAGGGCGGCGACCATGGAACCGTTGCCGGGAGCCAGACCGCGTTCGTTCGGGAGTGTCGCATCGGTATTCGCGGCCACCCAGAGCGCGCCGGCGCGCAAGGCGTACGCGGCCTCGGCCAGATCCGGCCAGGCCGTCTCCGGAGAATGGCCCTGCACCACGGCGGCGGGGGCGACACCGTTGAAACGGCGAACCGGTTGCAGGCCAACGGCGGTCACCTCGGCCGCGAGATCATCGGTGCCGACCACGAGTACCGACGCACCCGGCTCGAGACGGGCCGCGAGCAGATGGGCGGCGGCCTGCGCGCTGGTGACGACATCGTCTTCGCCTGCGGTGAAACCGATTTCGCGCAGATGCACCACCACCGCGGCGGCGGAGCGACTGGCATTATTGGTGACATAGGCCAGACGCTGCTCCGGTGCGCCCGAAAGTGCTTCCGGCGCACCGGGAATCACCTCGTGCCCGCGATACAGGGTGCCATCCAGATCCAGCAGCAGTGCGCCGAACCGATCCCGTAGCCGCATTACGACGCCCCTCTCACACTTTCTTCGCCCGAAACCGATCGGCTGGCCGCCCCATACAGGGACGGCCAGCCTACTAGGTCGATGCCACGGCCAGATCTCGCATGCGGCCGATTACTTCTTGCTGTCGCCGTCCTCGGCCTTGTCCGCGGCCGCGGTGTCGGCGGCGCTCGCAGTGTCGGATTCCTCGACCGGGTCAGCGCCACTGGGCTTTTCGGCCTCATCGGCGCTGTCGGACTCGTCGGACTCGTCAGCGCTCGCGGACTCGTCAGCGCTCGCGGACTTCTCGGTCGATGCGACGGCGTGCGGCACTACGTCCGAGTCGTCGTCATCTTCATCGTCGAAGTCGTCCGCTTCCGCGAAGTCGTCCTCGTCGTCTTCGGCGTCCGCGTCTTCGTCGTCCTCGGTGCCGTCGTTCACGGCGGCAGTCCAGTCCGACTCGTCGTCTTCGTCGGATTCAGCGCCGTCGGCCACGGCGGAGGTCCACTCCGAATGCCCGGATCCGCCCTCGGCCAGGTCCGCAGCGCGGTCCTCGGCGTCGGTCTCACCCTCGGTATCGGCGGACGCGGCGTTCATGAACCAGGTCAGCGATTCCTCCGCCCGACCGGCGGCCAGCAGGGCCTCGGCATAGGCGTAGAACAGGCGCGCGGACGCCGGACCCGTCTTGGACGGATCCAATTCCGCGGTCTGCAGGCTCACCACGGCCTGGTCGTACTGACCGAGATCCATCCGGGCGCCGGCGACCACAATGCGCAGCTCGGTGGCCTCATCGCCCTTCAGCAGGCGGGCCTCATCGCTGCGGCCCAGTTCGATGGCACGCTCGGGACGGCCGAGGCCGCGCTCGCAGTCGGCCATGACCGCGAGCAGACCGGCGCCGCCGGACATGCGGCGCGCGGTACGCAGCTCGGACAGCGCCTCCGCCCACTCACCGGCGTGATAGGCCGCGACACCATTGGTCTCACGCACCACCGCAATACGACCGGCACGCTGACGGGCCGCACGCGCATGCTCGAGGGCGAGCTCCGGATCCTCATCCAGCAGCTGCGCCACCATGATGAGGTGCCGGGCCACGGAATCGGCATTGGTCTTGTCCAGGCTCAGCAGATCGCGGCGCACAGCGGGCTCGAGATCCGAGGCCTGCACCTCCTCCGGCAACTCCGGCTCATCCGGGCGACTCGCACGGCGCTCGCCACCACGGGAATCGCCGCCGAAGCGCGCACCCTCGCCGCCACGACGACGGTCGGACGAATCGTCACGACCGGCAAAGGACGAACGCTCGGGACGCTCCGCACGGGCGGGACGCTCACTACGGTCGGAACGCGCCGCATCGTCCCGGGCTGGACGCTCGGAACGATCCCGATCCGGACGCTCCGCACGATCCCGATCCGGCCGGTCGGCGCGGTCACGATCCGGGCGCTCAGCGCGGTCACGAGCGGGCCGGTCGGCACGATCACGGTCCGGACGGTCGGCGCGGTCGCGATTGAAACCGCCACCCGAGCTCGGCCGGTCGCCACCACCGAAACCACTGCGGCCGAAGCTCTTTCGCTCATCACGATCGCCTTCACCGCGATCGCCACCGCGATTGAAACCACCGCGCTCACCGCTATTGCTATCGCGATTGAACCCACCGCGATCGCCACCACGGCTCTCACTGCTGCGGCTATCGCCGCCACGGTTGAACCCGCCACCGCTGTTGCTATCGCGGTTGAAACCACCGCGGCTGTCCCCACCGCGACTATCGCCACCACGATTGAACCCACCGCGGTCGCCTTCGCCACGGTTGAATCCACCGCGATCGCCACCACGGCTCTCACTGCTGCGGTTATCGCCACCGCGGTTGAAGCCGCCACGATCGCCACCCCGGCTATCGCCCCGGCTGTCACTGCCGCGGTTGAACCCGCCGCTACGGTTGTCGCCACCGCGGCTGTCGCTGCCACGGCTGTCGCTGCTGCGATTGAAACCGCCACCGCTCGCGCCACCACGGTTGAAACCACCGCGATCACTGTCACGGCTCTCACTGCGGTTGAATCCACCGCGCTCGCCACCCCGGCTGTCGCCGCGGTTGTCGCTGCTGCGGTTGAACCCACCACCACTATTGCTATCGCGATTGAACCCACCCCGGCTGTCCCCACCGCGGCTATCGCCACCACGGTTGAACCCGCCACGGTCACTACCAGCGCTTTCACCGGAACGGCGGAATCCGCCGCGGTCATTGTCACGGCCTTCGCCGGACCGGTTGAAGCCGCCACCACGGCTGTCGCTGCTGCCTCGGCTGTCGCTGCTGCGATTGAAACCGCCACCGCTCGCGCCGCCACGGTTGAATCCACCGCGCTCACCGCTATTGCTATCGCGGTTGAATCCGCCACGGCTGTCGCCGCCGCGGCTGTCACTGCTCCGGTTATCGCTGCTGCGGTTGAATCCGCCGCGACTGCCGGAATTGCTGTCCCGGCTCTCGCCACGGCCGAAACCGCTGCGGCCACCGTCGCGAGCTTGGTTCTCACGGTTGGAGCCGCCACGGCCGTAGCCGGCGCTGCCGCTGTCACGGGTCCCTGCGTTATCGCGGCCGCCCTCCCGGTTGAAGCCGCCACCTCGGCTGCCTTCACTCCGATTGGAGCTACCACGGTCGCTGTCACCGCGACCCGCGCTACCGCGCCCGGCGTCACGCCCGCCGTCACGATTGAAACCACCGCCGCCGCTGCTGCTTCGATTGAAGCCCGACTTGCCTTGGTCGCGCCGATCGCCCGAACTATTGTCGCGCGCCGGCCGGCTGCTGCCGCCCTCACCGGATCCGCCGCTACGGCGGAAAGGTTTACGGTCGTCGCTCTGCTCCGCCACGGTGATCCCTCTCTATAGTTTGCCTGCGGTACCCGGCCCGCGGCGCTGGCGCGCGTGAGGGTTGGCGGCACAGCCCGCCACCACAAATTCAATCACGCGCCGCTGAGCGTCCAGGCGGCACCGGGTCTAAAACGACGAAAGGGGACCCACATGTGGGTCCCCTTTCGTGAAGGATGTTCCGGCGGTGTCCTACTCTCCCACACCCTGTCGAGTGCAGTACCATCGGCGCAGGTGGCCTTAGCTTCCGGGTTCGGAATGGGACCGGGCGTTTCCCCACCGCTATAGCCGCCGTAACTCTATGAAACTGTCACATCCCATGTGCCAGAGAAAGATTCGAGGGCCTTGCCCTCGAACACCCAGTAAGGGTGGTCGAGGCAAAAGCCTCGGATATCTTCCTCCGGGGGTTCAAGAGCTCGAGGCCCCTGAAACACCGCCACACAGAATTGTGTGTTGTTTCAGATACCGCACAGTGGACGCGTAGCTTCTTTGTTGGTAAGTCCTCGGCCTATTAGTACAGGTCACCTGCACCCGTTACCGGGCTTCCAGTTCCTGCCTATCAACCCAATGGTCTGTTGGGGGCCTTAACCCCTCGAGGGGGTGAGAAACCTCATCTTGGAACAGGCTTCCCGCTTAGATGCTTTCAGCGGTTATCCCTTCCGAACGTAGCAAACCAGCCGTGCCCTTGGCAGGACAACTGGCACACCAGAGGTTCGTCCGTCCCGGTCCTCTCGTACTAGGGACAGCCTTCCTCAAGTTTCTGACGCGCGCGGCGGATAGAGACCGAACTGTCTCACGACGTTCTAAACCCAGCTCGCGTGCCGCTTTAATGGGCGAACAGCCCAACCCTTGGGACCTACTCCAGCCCCAGGATGCGACGAGCCGACATCGAGGTGCCAAACCATCCCGTCGATATGGACTCTTGGGGAAGATCAGCCTGTTATCCCCGGGGTACCTTTTATCCGTTGAGCGACACCGCTTCCACTTGCCGGTGCCGGATCACTAGTCCCGACTTTCGTCCCTGCTCGACCTGTCGGTCTCACAGTCAAGCTCCCTTGTGCACTTGCACTCGACACCTGATTGCCAACCAGGCTGAGGGAACCTTTGGGCGCCTCCGTTACATTTTGGGAGGCAACCGCCCCAGTTAAACTACCCACCAGGCACTGTCCCTGAACCAGATCATGGTCCGAGGTTAGAAGTCCAATACGATCAGAGTGGTATTTCAACGATGACTCCACGAACACTGGCGTGCCCGCTTCACAGTCTCCCACCTATCCTACACAAACCGTACCGAACACCAATACCAAGCTATAGTGAAGGTCCCGGGGTCTTTTCGTCCTGCCGCGCGTAACGAGCATCTTTACTCGTAATGCAATTTCGCCGAGTCTGTGGTTGAGACAGCTGAGAAGTCGTTACGCCATTCGTGCAGGTCGGAACTTACCCGACAAGGAATTTCGCTACCTTAGGATGGTTATAGTTACCACCGCCGTTTACCGGGGCTTAAATTCTCAGCTTCGCACCGAAGTGCTAACCGGTCCTCTTAACCTTCCGGCACCGGGCAGGCGTCAGTCCGTATACATCGTCTTACGACTTCGCACGGACCTGTGTTTTTAGTAAACAGTCGCTTCTCACTGGTCTCTGCGACCTCACCCAGCTCGGGAAGCAAGTTCCGTCACCAGACAAGGCCCTCCTTCTCCCGAAGTTACGGAGGTATTTTGCCGAGTTCCTTAACCACAGTTATCTCGATCGCCTTAGTATTCTCTACCTGACCACCTGTGTCGGTTTGGGGTACGGGCCATGTACCAGCTCGCTAGAGGCTTTTCTCGGCAGCATAGGATCACTGAATTCGCCTCAATCGGCTACGCATCACCTCTCAGGCTACATGTTGTGCGGATTTGCCTACACAACGCCCTACAGGCTTACACCCGGACAACCATTACCGGGCCCAGCTACCTTCCTGCGTCACCCCATCGCTTGACTACTACAACCGGGGTCCCATGCAGCCACGCTCCCCCTCGCCCGAAGGCTCGGTAAGACCGCTTTTGGATGGTTAGCACAACTGATTCGCCATTGGGCGCGGATACACGGGTACGGGAATATCAACCCGTTGTCCATCGACTACGCCTGTCGGCCTCGCCTTAGGTCCCGACTCACCCTGGGCGGATTAACCTGGCCCAGGAACCCTTGGTCATTCGGCGGACGAGTTTCTCACTCGTCTTTCGCTACTCATGCCTGCATTCTCACTCGCATGGCCTCCACGGCTGGATCACTCCGCCGCTTCCCTGGCCATACGACGCTCCCCTACCCATCCAGACTCCTGGCCCGAAGGCGGGATAATGTCTGAATGCCGCGGCTTCGGCGGTGTACTTGAGCCCCGCTACATTGTCGGCGCAGGATCACTTGACCAGTGAGCTATTACGCACTCTTTCAAGGGTGGCTGCTTCTAAGCCAACCTCCTGGTTGTCTTCGCGACCCCACATCCTTTTCCACTTAGTACACGCTTAGGGGCCTTAGCCGGCGATCTGGGCTGTTTCCCTCTCGACTACGAAGCTTATCCCCCGCAGTCTCACTGCCACGCTCTCACACACCGGCATTCGGAGTTTGGCTGACTTCGGTAAGCTTGTGGGCCCCCTAGGCCATCCAGTAGCTCTACCTCCGGTGTGAAACACGTGACGCTGCACCTAAATGCATTTCGGGGAGAACCAGCTATCACGGAGTTTGATTGGCCTTTCACCCCTACCCACAACTCATCCCCTCAGTTTTCAACCTAAGTGGGTTCGGGCCTCCACGACGTCTTACCGTCGCTTCACCCTGGCCATGGGTAGATCACTCCGCTTCGGGTCCATAGTGTGCGACTAAAGGGCGCCCTATTCGGACTCGCTTTCGCTACGGCTACCCCACACGGGTTAACCTCGCCACACACCGATGACTCGCAGGCTCATTCTTCAAAAGGCACGCCATCACCCCACGAACAAGTTCGAAGGCTCTGACGGATTGTAAGCGCACGGTTTCAGGTACTATTTCACTCCCCTCCCGGGGTACTTTTCACCTTTCCCTCACGGTACTAGTCCGCTATCGGTCACCAGGTAGTATTCAGGCTTATCGGGTGGTCCCGACAGATTCACAGCAGATTTCACGGGCCCGCTGCTACTCGGGTGTCTCTCACACAAGCCGTTGAGTTTTCGCTTACCGGACTCTCACCGTCTATGGTTGGCCGTCCCAGACCAATTCAGCTAACACAACGGTTTCTGACTTGTGCCCACCACGGCAGTGGTGAGAAGAGAGATCCCACAACCCCAAGAACGCAACGCCTGCCGGCTATCACACGCTCCTGGTTTAGCCTCTTCCGCTTTCGCTCGCCACTACTCACGGAATCACTGTTGTTTTCTCTTCCTGTGGGTACTGAGATGTTTCACTTCCCCACGTTCCCTCCACACGCCCTATATATTCAGGCGCGGGTAACACGACATCACTCGTGCTGGGTTTCCCCATTCGGACATCCTCGGATCTCAGCTCGGTTGACAGCTCCCCGAGGCTTATCGCAGCCTCCTACGTCCTTCATCGGCTCCTGGTGCCAAGGCATCCACCGTACGCTCTTACACACTTACTAACAAAGATGCTCGCGTCCACTGTGCAGTTCTCAAACAACACACAAGAAAGACACTTCTACTCGGCACCAGCCGGAACCGAAGTTCCGCGGTATGACCGAAAGGTCAATCCTGTCGTTTGTTTTGATATCCAGAAAGTGCAGACAGCGTCTGTGCTTTCAGGACCCAATAGTGTGTCGGTATATCCACCGCGAGCCGGCCATTGAAGGCCGACCGCAATGCGATGAAAGTTGTCAGTGTTCCACCCATGAGCGTCCGCCGGACTACATGTGAGTCCGAAACGGTCTCTGCCAGAGCCGCTCTCACCTATGTGAGGGGCTACTGGAGATGTGCTCCTTAGAAAGGAGGTGATCCAGCCGCACCTTCCGGTACGGCTACCTTGTTACGACTTCGTCCCAATCGCCAATCCCACCTTCGACGGCTCCCTCCACAAGGGTTAGGCCACCGGCTTCGGGTGTTACCGACTTTCATGACGTGACGGGCGGTGTGTACAAGGCCCGGGAACGTATTCACCGCAGCGTTGCTGATCTGCGATTACTAGCGACTCCAACTTCACGGGGTCGAGTTGCAGACCCCGATCCGAACTGAGACCGGCTTTAAGGGATTCGCTCCACCTCGCGGTATCGCAGCCCTCTGTACCGGCCATTGTAGCATGTGTGAAGCCCTGGACATAAGGGGCATGATGACTTGACGTCGTCCCCACCTTCCTCCGAGTTGACCCCGGCAGTCTCTCACGAGTCCCCGCCATTACGCGCTGGCAACATAAGATAAGGGTTGCGCTCGTTGCGGGACTTAACCCAACATCTCACGACACGAGCTGACGACAGCCATGCACCACCTGTACACCGACCACAAGGGGGGCCGTATCTCTACGGCTTTCCGGTGTATGTCAAACCCAGGTAAGGTTCTTCGCGTTGCATCGAATTAATCCACATGCTCCGCCGCTTGTGCGGGCCCCCGTCAATTCCTTTGAGTTTTAGCCTTGCGGCCGTACTCCCCAGGCGGGGTACTTAATGCGTTAGCTACGGCACGGATCCCGTGGAAGGAAACCCACACCTAGTACCCACCGTTTACGGCATGGACTACCAGGGTATCTAATCCTGTTTGCTACCCATGCTTTCGCTTCTCAGCGTCAGTTACTTCCCAGAGACCCGCCTTCGCCACCGGTGTTCCTCCTGATATCTGCGCATTTCACCGCTACACCAGGAATTCCAGTCTCCCCTGAAGTACTCTAGTCTGCCCGTATCCCCTGCAAGCTTAAGGTTGAGCCCCAAGTTTTCACAGAAGACGTGACAGACCGCCTACAAGCTCTTTACGCCCAGTAATTCCGGACAACGCTCGCACCCTACGTATTACCGCGGCTGCTGGCACGTAGTTGGCCGGTGCTTCTTCTACAGGTACCGTCACTTGCGCTTCGTCCCTGTCAAAAGGGGTTTACAACCCGAAGGCCGTCATCCCCCACGCGGCGTCGCTGCATCAGGCTTTCGCCCATTGTGCAATATTCCCCACTGCTGCCTCCCGTAGGAGTCTGGGCCGTGTCTCAGTCCCAGTGTGGCCGGTCACCCTCTCAGGTCGGCTACCCGTCGTCGCCTTGGTGGGCCGTTACCCCACCAACAAGCTGATAGGCCGCGGGCCCATCTCGCACCGATAAATCTTTCCACCCTCGAACATGCATCCGAAAGTCATATCCGGTATTAGACCCAGTTTCCCAGGCTTATCCCAGAGTGCGAGGCAGATCACCCACGTGTTACTCACCCGTTCGCCGCTCGTGTACCCCGAAGGGCCTTACCGCTCGACTTGCATGTGTTAAGCACGCCGCTAGCGTTCGTCCTGAGCCAGGATCAAACTCTCCGTTGAAGACTCTCAACTCCACCCTTACGGATGCAATCGGAAGAATTAACCAGAGTCCGAAAACCATGGCAAAACAAAACGCCAGCAAAAAAGTATTTGCTGACTAAATGTCCGACCTCTCAACCGGGGGGTATGAGAAGCCGGAACCAATAATAATATTGGCACTGACATTCATCGACACACTATTGAGTTCTCAAAGAACAGGCGCACACACCATCCGGCCGAATTAACGACCCTCCAGTGAGGCAACTTTTCCAGCCTAGCTTCTCTGCTCCAGCGAGTCAAGCTCGGGTTCAGATGGGCTTTACCTGTTTGGTCAGGCGCTCCTCGTACAACCTCGTGTCCGGGGCCGCATTTCCAGCCTTTGAGCTGGGCGTTTGGCTCCCGGTCGGTGTCCGTGTCGCTCTGACCTGGAATAAGTTACGTGGCGGGAAACGCCACGTCAAATCGCCTGGTCAGGGGTCCGTAACCGCAGGTCGCGAGGGCGCGATTCGGACCTTTCGACGACCTGGGCCAGTGGAATGTGACCCAGGTCATGTCGATCGGCTCTAATCGGCCCTGCGGACGCCGGCGAAGTTCTTCTTGCCGCGACGCAGTACCAGCCAGCGGCCGTGCAGGTAATCGGAGTCGGACGGCGTCCACTCCAGATCGGACACGCGCTCGTTGTTCACGGCCGCGCCACCCTCATTGACAGCACGGCGCGCCGCGCCGCGACTGTCCGAGAGTCCGGTGGCCACCAGCAGGTCCACGATCGTGGAACTGGTGGTGGATTCGGCGACCTTGCCGTCGACGGCGGCCTCGGTCAGTGCGGCGGCCATGGTCGACTCGTTCAGATCACGGAGTTCACCGCGGCCGAACAGGGCCTGACTGGCCAGCTGCACGGAATGAGTGTTCTCCTCACCGTGCACGAGGGTCGTCATCTCGGCGGCCAGGCGGCGCTGCGCCTCCCGCGCGTGCGGGCGCTCGAGGGTGGCCTGCTCCAGCTCGTCCAGTTCCTCCCGCGAGAGGAAGGTGAACCAGCGCAGGTAACGGACCACATCGGCATCGGCCGTATTCACGAAGTACTGGTACCAGGCGTAGGGGCTGGTCATCTCCGGATCGAGCCAGAGACTGCCGCCGCCGGTGGACTTGCCGAACTTCTTGCCGTCGGCGGAGGTCACGAGCGGCACGGTCAGGGCGTGCACGTGCTCGCTGTCGACGCGGCGGTTCAGCTCCACGCCCGCGATGATGTTGCCCCACTGATCCGAACCACCGACCTGCAGCCGGCAACCGTGATTGCGGCGCAGCTGCAGGTAGTCGTTGGCCTGCAGCAGCATGTAGGAGAACTCGGTGTAGGACATGCCGTCGCTCTCCAGGCGGCGCTTGACCGTATCGCGGGCCAGCATGACGTTCACCGAGAAGTGCTTGCCGATATCGCGCAGGAACGAGACCGTGCTCAGCGGCCCGGTCCAATCCATATTGTTGGCGATGATCGCGCCCGTGGGTGAATCGTCGAGATCGACGAAGCGCTCCAGCTGGGAGCGGATGCGGCCCGCCCACTCGGCCACGGTGTCGGTGGAGTTCATGCTGCGCTCGCCGACGTCGCGAGGATCGCCGATCAGTCCGGTCGCGCCGCCCGCGAGGACAACGGGGCGGTGGCCCGCACGCTGAAAACGCTTGAGCGCCAACAGGGGAACGAGATGTCCGGCGTGCAGGCTGGCCGCGGTCGGGTCGAAACCGGCATAGAGGGTGATCGGCCCCTTCGCCAGATCCGCACGCAGCGCGTCCAGGTCGGTGGACTGCGCGATCAATCCGCGCCAGGTCAGTTCATCGATAATGTCGCCGCTCACGTCGCCCTATCTTTCCGCACCCGGAATGCCCGCTGACCAGTAGGTCGGCCCCGGCCCCATCGACGGCGCGTCGATGGGGTGGCCGATCCGGATCATCCCGGCCTCGCCTCGCGAACAAGCCCCGTCTGCGAGAGGAGGAACGGGAGAGCGTCAATGCCGGTGTGACCGGCACGCGCCTGATCCGCCACCGAGTGTCCTCGGGGGCGGATCAGGTGTCGAAGCAATATTCAAGGGAGTCAGCGGTTGAGCAGTGCGGTGAAGGTGGCGAAGGAGGCGCGGCGCTCGTAGGCGATCCAGGCGAACATGACGGCCAGGACCAGCGGGAAGGGGGCCAGGGCGGCATTGTGCAGCAGGAAGACCTGGGTGGCGGCGGCCAGCACCGTGGTGATGGACAGGCCCGCGGCGGCGGGGCCGCTCAGTCGGGGCACCAGCAGGCCGATGCCGCCGGAGACCTCGACCACGCCGGTGAAGTAGCGGAACCATTCGCCCCAGCCGATATCGCGGAAGGTCTGCACGGCGTCGTGCTGGCCGACCAGCTTCGGCAGACCCGAGGCGATGATGAAGAAGAGGCCGAAGAGGATCTGCAGGGTCCAGAGCACCCGGTTGCGGGTCTTGCTCGGGACGGCGACGGTGCTGGTGGCGGAGGTCTGGGCGGTGGCGGCGATGGCGGTCATGGTGAGTTTCCTTCGGGGGCTTGCGAGTTCGGGGTCGAACTCGGTCATACGTAGAGACGGAGCCCGTTTCGGAAACTCATCGGCGATCTCGAAAGAAATCTTGAATTCGACCTTTGCGCTGGTCAGTGCCTCGGAAAGCGTGAGATCGCGGACTCTGCGGCGGATACGCGGTCCCGGCACGCCCCGCCGAGCCGATCGCCGACCACGCCCGCACGGTCTGCCGCCTACGTCAGTGCGATCTTCAAAGAGGTGAGGTGGACGCGGCTCGCGGTAGCGGCGGTCTCGGGCTTGCGGGCGCGGATGGCCACATAGAGGTCTTCGTGCGCATGGTGGTCGGCGCCCGGATCGGCGATCGGCCGGATGCGGAGCATATCGACCATGGCGCGGCGTAAGCGTGGGACGAAGGCGTTGAACATCTCCAGCAGGATGTCGTTGTGCGCGGCGACGATGACCGTGCGGTGAAAAGCGGTGTCGGCGTCCACAAGTGCCTCGACGGACTCGCCGGCCTCGGCGCGTGCGGTCAGGGCGCGCAGAATAGTGCGCAGGTCGGCGGGGGTGCGGCGCTGCGCGGCCAGGGCCGCGGCTTCGGCTTCGATGGCAATGCGGGCCTCGATGACCGCCTCGATATCGGCCCGGCGCAGCACGGTATCCCAATCCTCGGCCACATCGAGCGCGGTGACGAAAACGCCTGCGCCCTGGCGGCTTTCGAGCACACCCCGCCCCGCGAGTTCGCGGATGGCCTCCCGCAGCGTGGAGCGGCCGACGCCGAGCTGGGCGGCGAGCGTGGTCTCCCCCGGTAGCCGGTGCCCCAGCTCCCACTCCCCCGCCCGCAGCCGTTCCAGTAGTACTTCGGCAGCTTGCGCGGCGAGCGGGTGCCTCTGGACCTGCGACATATCCTTTTCGCCTCTCTACTTGTCTGAGGAGTAATTCCCGTTTATTCTAAGCCACATGACACAGGGTGTGCTGCTTCTGCTTCTTCGCCGCGGCGGGGTCTGACCGACCGGCACCCTGCCCGCGGGTTGAACTGCTGCGCCGGTCTCTCTTCCGACGCGAAAGACAGCAACCATGTTTTCTTCCACCACGTGGAACCGCCAGCAGCCCTCCGCCATGCCCTCGCACCGGTATCGCGATGTGTACGAACGGGTTTCGGTACCCGTCACCGATCGGCAGTGGCCCTCGAACCGAATCACCGTGGCACCACTGTGGGTACCGGTCGATCTGCGGGACGGCAATCAGGCGCTGGCCGAGCCCATGGACCCGGCGCGCAAGCGGCGCTTCTTCGACATGCTGGTGGCCATGGGCTACAAGGAGATCGAGGTCGGGTATCCCAGCGCCTCGCAGACCGACTTCGATTTCGTGCGGCTCATCGGCGCCGAGGGGCTGGCGCCGGAGGACGTCACCATTGTGGTGTTCACCCCCGCCCGCCGGGATCTGATCGAGCGGACCGTCGAATCGATTCGCGGCATCACCAACGATGTTGTCATCCATATGTACATCGCGACCGCGCCGATCTGGCGGGATGTGGTGCTCGGCGCCTCGCGTGAGCAGGTTGCCGACCTGATCACCGCCGGTGCGCGCGATATCGCGGAGCTGGCCGGAGAGCTGCCGAATGTGCGATTCCAGTTCTCCCCCGAGGTCTTCATGCTCACCGAGCCGGATTTCGTCCTGGATATCTGCGATCGGATCACCACGGTCTGGGATGCGGCACCGCAGCGGCCGGTGGTGCTGAACCTGCCCGCGACGGTCGAGGTGGCGACACCGAATGTGTATGCCGATCAAATCGAGTACATGCACCGGAATCTGGCGCGGCGCGAGAGCGTCATCCTGTCGGTGCATCCGCACAATGACCGCGGTACCGGCGTGGCCTGCGCGGAGCTGGCGGTCCTGGCCGGCGCACAGCGGGTGGAGGGGTGCGTTTTCGGCAATGGTGAGCGCACCGGCAATGTCGATCTGGCCACCCTCGCCTTGAATCTGCATGCGCAGGGTGTGAATCCGATGATCGACTTCTCCGATATCGACGAGATCCGGCGCACGGTGGAGTACTGCACGCGACTGCCGGTGCCCGAGCGGCATCCGTATGCGGGCGATCTGGTGTACACGGCGTTCTCCGGGACGCATCAGGACGCGATCAAGAAGGGGTTCGCCGAGCACCGGGCGCGCGCCTCGCACACCGGCGTGCCGGAGAGCGAAATCCCCTGGGAGGTACCGTATCTGCCGATCGATCCGGCGGATGTGGGGCGCTCGTACGACGCCGTGATCCGGGTGAACTCACAGTCCGGCAAGGGCGGAATCGCGTATCTGCTGCAGGAGGAGTACGGGCTGGACCTGCCGCGGCGGATGCAGATCGACTTCGCGCGGTATGTGCAGCGGCATACCGACAGCACCGGCGCCGAGGTTTCGGCGCGCACCCTGTGGGAGCTGTTCACGGAGGTGTACGCGCGGGAGCTGAAAGGGTTGCCGGACAACGCAGTTCCGGATGAGAGCTCGGTGGAGGAGCTCGTACGCGCGCTGGCCGATCAGGGTTGCGTCATCGACGTGCTGGCACTGCACGAGCAGGCGCCGGGCCGCACCGGGTTCGCGGCCGCGGTGGCGTATCTCGAGTATCGGGACGGGCAGCAGGTGCGGTGGGCGTTCGGAATGGGCGAGTCCGCGGCCCAGGCCGGGCGCGCGGCGGTGACGGCAGCGGCGGATCGCTCCCGGGCTACGGTCGACGTGTAACCCCGCGAGGTCGCCGCGCGGTGCGGACCGCGCGGCGGCACAGTCGATTCCGCGACAGATCAGTCGTCGGCGCCGTGCTGCCGGGAGTCGCCCAGCCGCTGTTCCAGTTCGGTCACACGGCGTTCGAGAGCCTCGATGCGCCGTGCCATAGAGCTGGCCCCATAGACGGATTTCACTGCGGGGGTAGCGGATTCGGCATTCGATCCGCGTATTTCGAGAATGCGGCTGCGAACCCGCCCGGCGCCGGCGTCCATGCCGTTCAGTATCTGCGCGGCCACCCCTTCGCCTTCTTCGACCAGACCGAGCAGCAGATGCTCGGTGCCGATCTCGGAATCCCCCAGCTCCTTCGCCTCGTACAGCGACAGCTCCAGCAGCCGCTTCGAACGCGGGGTGAAGGGGATGTGAGCGTCCGGTTCGCGGGCACCCACCCCGATGAGCTGCTTGATCTTGCTGCGCACGGCCTCCAGGCTCACCCCCACATCCTCGAGTGCGTGCGCTGCCACACCGTCGTGCTCGCGGATCAGCCCGAGCAGCAGATGCTCGGTGCCTATGTAGTTGTGGTGCAGCAGCCTGGCTTCCTCCTGCGCCAGCACCACCACCCGGCGAGCCCGGTCGGAGAATTGATTGAACATGAGACCTCCAGTGGAGCGACTTCCACTCCACGGTAGCCCGCACGCGGCCCGCAGTCGCGGAATCCGCTGGTGTGCTCCAGGTTCAGGCGGGGCTGTCCAGCCGCGGCGCGCGCGGACTGCGGCGATAGACGGATACGGCGGGCGAATCCGCCAGCCACAGCCGCCAGGGCCGTTCGGCGGCGAGCCGGACGCCGACCCTCGGGCCCGCGGAAATGGTTGCGGGCTCGGTGATTTCGGGAGCCATTTCGAGCCGGATCGCGGATTCGGCGTCGAAGAGGTCGGTTCCGTAGTCGCCGAGGGTGATTCCCAGCGCATTGCCGAGATTGCCCGGCCCCCTTGCCAGATCGGCATCGGCGCGGGCGGCGGGCCGGCGGCTGCGGGCGAGGTCGTGGCCCGCGATCACCTCACCGGCCCGGATCAGCACCGCACCGGCGGTGCCGTCCGGGCCGGTGGTGACATTCACGCAGGTGTGCATCCCGTAGCTGAGGTAGACGTACAGCACTCCGGGCGGACCGAACATGACGGCATTGCGCGGAGTGGGGCCCGGGTACGAGTGCGCGGCCGGATCGGGCCACGGACCGGCGGGGTCGCCCCCGTACGCCTCGACCTCGGTGATCCGAATCCCCACCGGCCCCGACCACAGGGTCGCGCCGAGCAACCGGCGCGCGGCGACGAGCGGTTCGACAACGAGTTCCTCAGCAGGCACAGCTACCGATTGTGTCCTATGCCCCCGACACGGTTACAGCCACTTCGCGACCCCGTGATGGCCGGAGCAGGTGCCCCGGTGGTTCTCACTGAAGCTGTATTCACCGTCCTTGCAGACGGCGGTTGCCCCCGGCGGTGCGCTGGGGGCCTGCTGTGGGCGCGGGACGCAGTCACCGTCGACATTGTCGTATTCGTTCGCCGCGCAGGAGGCGTGCATCAGTGGCGCGGCGGCGGTGGCAGGGGCGCCGAGCAGTGCGCCCGCGCCGAAGAGCGCGGCGGACACGGCGGGCAGGACGAAGCGCAGAGCGCGCTTGCGGTATTCGCTTGTCAACTGAGATTCCTTGTACGAGAACAGGTTCCGCCGGAGTGCAAAGGCCCCCCGACTCAGGCGCCGAACACTACCGCATGGGCCGCGCGGCCCGGTACGGTTCGGCCGATGACTAGGGGCGGCCTCGGCAACCGGGGGAAAAACACTCGTCCCCCAGTTGGTTTTGCCCCCGGGACTATTCGCTCGCGGGCCGGAGGCCGTCGAGCTTGTCCGGGTTCACCTGGAAGCGGAGGTTCTCGATACGGCCGTCGACAACGTCGTAGGTGAGCGCGCCCACGATGTAATCGCCGATCTTGCCGAGAATGCTGAGTTCACCGT
The DNA here is from genome assembly GCF_035958815.1 of Nocardia sp. NBC_01327. Classification (NCBI taxonomy): domain Bacteria; kingdom Bacillati; phylum Actinomycetota; class Actinomycetes; order Mycobacteriales; family Nocardiaceae; genus Nocardia; species Nocardia sp. NBC_01327. Next base: position 6,787,622 of record NZ_CP108383.1, read on the forward strand.
TGACGAAGGCGGGTTCGAGGTAGATGCCCGCGCTGATCGGTTTCGCCATGACGCCGAGCATCCAGCGGGCGACATGATCGGGGCCGTGCAGCGGGCGGCGGGCGGCGGTGACCTTGCCGCCGCCGTCGTTCCAGAGCGTGACGTCGGGCGCGAGCAGTTCCATGAGCGCGTTCAGGTCACCGCCCTGGCAGGCGGCCATGAATTTTCCGGTGATCTCGCGTCGCGCGGCGTCGTCGGCGTCGAATCGTGGTCTGCGGGATTGCACATGGGAGCGGGCGCGATGCGAGATCTGCCGGACTGCGGTTTCGGGGCGGTCCAGGAATCCGGCGATCTCGGCGTGTGAGTAGCCGAAGACTTCGCGCAGGACGAAGACGGCGCGCTCCACCGGTGTGAGGGTTTCCAGGACGACCAGCATGGCGGTCGACACGGTGTCGGCCATTTCGGTCTCCTCGGCGGCATCGGTGGTGGTGAGCAGGGGTTCGGGCAGCCATGGGCCGACATAGGTTTCGCGGGTGGCCCGGGCGGAGGTGAGGCGGTTCAGGGCCAGATTGGTGACGGTCCGAACAAGGTAGGACTTGGGGTACTCGACCGAATCACGGTCGGTGGCATGCCATTTGATCCAGGCGTCCTGCAGCACGTCCTCGGCGTCGGTGACGGTGCCGAGCATCTGGTACGCCGTGCCGAACAGCAGCCGGCGGTGTTCGACGAAGGGGTCGATCGTCGCGTCGGGCTGGGCGGGCGTGCCGCTGTCATGGTCCTGCATGGGATTCATATCTACCGGGCCTTGCGCATCGAATCCATCGGAGGGCCGGGATGCGCTGTGGCATCCCGGCGTCCGATAGCTGTGTCATGCGGTCTTGCGGGTGGCGCGGCCGCCCTTGGACAGCTGCACCGAGACGGTCATGTGCTTGCTCATCTTGAAGCTCGGCACCGGGCTGCCGCTGACCATCGCCTTGTACGCAATGGCGGCCCGGCCCCGCAGGTACCAGCGGTTCGGGGTGTCGTCGGCGTTCGTGAACTGGATGACCGCGTCCTTGCGGCCCAGGCTCACCGGCTGGTGGATGTAGCCGAAACGGAAGGGCCGCACTGCCTTTCCGCGCAGTTCACGAGCAATGGCATCCGCGGCGTAGGCCGCGGTCGGCAGACCGCTCTGGCAGGTGCCGTGGATCGGGCCCCACGCCTGCGTGACGGCGGCGGCGTCGCCGATGGCGCGGATCTCCGGATGCGAGACCGAGCGCAGGGTGGCATCGGTGACGATCAGCCCGCGCGCATCGGTGGCGATGCCGGCCGCGGCGGCCAGCGGTGCGACCTTCACACCCGTGGTCCACAGCGTCAGATCCGAGGTCAGCAGTTCACCGGTGCTCAGGTGCACGGCATCGGGGAGCACCTTGGTGACCTTCACTCCGACGATCCGCCGCACGCCGAGCCGGTCCAGGGCGCGGTTCAGGTGGGCGCGGGCCTTATCGCCCATCATCGCGCCGGGCTCGGCCTGGCTCACGAGGGTGACGGTGAGGCCGGGGTGGGATTCGGCGATTTCGGTCGCGGCCTCGATACCGGTGAGTCCGCCGCCGCACACGGTGACGGCGCCGCCCGTGCGAGCGACCTCGGTCAGACGCTCCGAGAAGGCATGGGCCCGGCGGGGATCGTTGAGGGTCCAGGCGTGGTGGTCGGCGCCGGGGACCCGGCTGGTGTCGGTGCTGCTGCCGAGCGCGTAGACCAGGGTGTCGTAGGACAGCTGCGCTTTGTCGTCGAGGGTGACGATGCGGGCGGCGGTATCGATGGCGGTGGCCGCGGCCTGGTGGAATGCCACGCCCGAGCCGTCCAGCAGGTCCGTGATGCGGTAGTCGGCCAATTCCTGACCGGCGGCCACCTGGTGCATGCGCAGCCGCTCGGTGAATCGGGCGGACGGATTGACCAGGGTGATGCGCACGGCCTGCTTCCGGGTGCGGCGGGCCAGCCGGAGGGCGGCCAGCATGCCGGTGTAGCCGGCGCCGAGGACGACGATTTCGTGGGTGTCGGTGGTGTTCATCGCTGCGCTCCTGAGTGTGTCGCGTGGTGGTTCGGCTATGGGACAAACCAGGACCGCGGAACGTGACACCACGGGTGGGTGACGCCGGTCACAGCGGAATCTTCGGTCCCCGTTCCGGGTTGGAACGGGGGATGGCCGGGTCTCCGGCCTGCGAATTTCCGTCTTCGAGTGAGGTGTGATGGCCGTACAGGTCGAGATCTGGACCGATATCAACTGCCCGTTCTGCTACTTGGGCAAGGCGCGATTCGAGGAGGCGCTGCAGGCGTTCCCGCATCGCGACAGCGTCGAGGTGGTGCACCGGTCCTTCGAACTGGATCCGACACTGCCGCACGACCACAGTGACGCCGTGGTGCCGCATATCGCGGAGAAGTACGGCATCAGCGAGGAGCAGGCCGCCGCCAATGAGCGCGGTATCGGCGCACAGGCCGAGGCGATGGGGCTGACCTATCGAATCGAGGGCCGCGATTTCGGCAGTAGCTTCGATATGCACCGGCTGCTGCACTTCGCGCTGGCGGAGGGCCGGCAGGAAGCGATGCTGAATGCGTTGTACGCCGCCAACTTCGCCGAGGACGCGCCGCTGTTCGGCGATGCCGAGCGACTGGTGCGCGTCGCGGTGAACGCCGGATTCGACGAGGCCGGGGTGCGCGCGGTGCTCGACGATTCCACCGCCTACGCCGAGGCGGTGCGCGCCGATGAGGCCGAGGCCGCGGCGCTGGGTGCGCGCGGGGTGCCGTTCTTCGTCATCGATCGCAAGTACGGGGTATCGGGCGCGCAGCCGTCCGAGGTGTTCGAGCAGGCGCTGCAGCAGGCGTGGACCGATCACGCTCCGGTGCTGCAGACGGTCGCCGAGGGTGAGGTGTGCGGGCCGGACGGTTGCGCTCTGCCCGAACGCAACTGAGGTAGTCGCGGGTCAGGGGTGTGTGGTGCGGGTTCGGCGTAGCGCCACCAGGACCAGCACCCAGACCACTGCTACCGCCACCGCGAGACCCAGGATGTAGTTGCGGTCCAGGATGGTCGGGTTGGGAAGGGCTCCTTCTCGGCCGATCACCGGGGCTGCGATGAGTAGCAGTGTCACGGTGCAGACCGCACCGCATGCCACTGGGGCCCACCAGGATTCGGGGAGCATCCGGCGGGCGGCCACGCCCAGGGTTGCCGCGAGCGGTGCGAATACACCGTCGTGCAGCAGGATTCCGCCCGCGAACCAGAGTGCGATCGAGCGCAGGTCGGCAGGGTTCATCTGCAGCAGCAGGCTGATTCCGTACCAGCCCAGCCACAGGCCGAGCACGACCAGCAGTCCTCGGATGATTGTCATGCCAGCACCTCGATGGTCGAAAGCCATTTGGTTTGCAGGACTCCGGGGCGATTCGGCGCGATGAGACGGCACGGGTAGCCGTGGTCCAGATCCAGGTCCTCGCCATTGACGCGGAGGGCAACCAGGGTGGAGGCGTCGATCGCATGCCGCCGCGGGAGGACGGTGGTGCGGTACAGGCCACCGGACTCCAAGGATTCGAAACGCACGTCACCGCTGCGGTATTCACCGACGGCGGCGAGCAGATCGCGCAGCCGCACACCCGACCAGTGCGCCGAAGCACTCCAGCCTTCGACGCACGCGATCGGCAGCGTCGACTCCGACTGCGGGAGCGCCGCGAGCTCGGCGCGGCTGAACGCACGCCGCACGCCGCCGACATCGACCATGAGCCGATAGGCCGAATCCTGCGCCCGCCCCCCCACTCCGGCGGCCGCGGCGGTGCGATTGACCGGGAGTCCTTGGGGCCCTTCGCCACTCCTCGGTGAGAGCACTGCCACCCACCGCAGGAACGGTATCGTCTGGCCGGCCACCGCAAGTCCCGCGACGGCGGCGGCGATCCCGGCGGCGCTCAGCACAGCGCGCCGGGAAATAGCGGGCTGCGCGACAGACGTCGAATTATGCTGCACAACAGCAGATTCCGGCAATGGTGTCGTAGTGGGCATTGTGGGCGAACTGTCCGACGCGCGCGAACCTCCACGCTCCGACACCAGGTCCGAATGACTATGCCCAGCACCAGGCTCGGCGGTCGATGCCGCCGCCCCCGGCATGGGCGGGATACCGACGTCCGGTGGCGTCGCGACCGAGTGGTCCGACGCGGCGGTATTCTCCGGCAGCACCCGGGCAGAGGTCCGCTCCGAGACTGCGGGTTGCCCCTGTTGCGGCTCCCCCGCATCGCGCGGTTCCGTATGCCGCATTGCAGGCGAATCACCCTGTTCAACAGCAGATTCCAGCTCAGGTGCCAGCGCAGGGCCCGAGACCGCAGCCGGTTTCGCCAGGGGGCGGGCCAGGGCTGTGCGGATGATCGGGAGTTTTACCGCGAGGTGGATGGCGAGAGCGCCGACGGCTACGTAGGACATGGCGTAGTGGGTGGTGGTGAAGAAGAATTTCCAGGGGTAGAACTGGGCGGTATTGAACAGACCGGTGACCAGTTGGAAGATGACCGAACCGACCAGCAGCGCAATCGATCCGCGTTCGAGCATGCGGAGTGGGTTGCCGATGAGCGGGCGGCTGAACAGTCTCGGGAAGACGGCCCAGAGTTTGACCAGTAGCAGCGGGATGGCGATGACGCCCGAGATCACGTGCGCGCCCTGGGTGACGCGGTAGAGCCACACCGGATGGGCGGGCCAGTAGAACCAGGTGGGCGGGTGTTGAATCCAGTGGCTGATCAGCCCGGTGAGGAAACACAGTGTGATGGAGATACCCAGGGCGATGCCTACCCGCGCCGCCACCGCCGGACCCCGCGCGGCCGACACCTGCGACGCGATCAGGGCAGGCACGAGCAGAGCCGGCGGCTCCGGTTCCAGCGGGGCGATGACGCCCCGGGTCTTCGACACTGTCTTCTCCAATACTCGGAATCTATTGTCACACAATCGAATTACCGCCGTGGCGGCCCTGTCTACAGCAGGGCGGGGGTCGAGGCGGCGTGGATGAGGTCGAGGGTGGCGGCGAAGCGGCCGGTGGATTGGGCGGCGACGGACAGAGCGTCGGCGTAACAGTCCACGTCGGTGAGCACGGGCAGGCGGTGTACCCGATAACCGCAGCGGCGCAGGGCTTCCCGGGTGAGGTCGCCGGTGCGGGCGGTGGACATGGGGACGTCGACCAGTAGGCGGGCGGGGCGGGGGTCGGTCAATCCCAGTGCCCACCAGCCGCCGTCGGCGGCGGGGCCGAGCACGGTGTCACCGGTGGCGGCCAGCCGGGCGGCGGAGCGGGCGAGCAGTTCGGGACCGGCCTGCGGGGTGTCCATGCCGATTTGCAGGACGGGCAGTCCGAAGCGGGCGGCATCGGCGTGCGCATTGGCCAATCGCTCGCCGAAGGTGTTGCCGCGCTGCTGTATGACGGTGAAACCGCGCAGGGCCGCGGCGATCGTGCCGGATTCCTCCGCCATGGCGAGATTGCCGGTCCAGGCGACCATGCGCTCTTCGGAGCCGCACGAACGCACCGAGGCGAGCGTGTCGAGCAGGGCGGCGGCGGCCAGGCGGGCGGCATCGCGGGGCGGAAGTGGCGGGGTCAGGCGGGTTTTGGCGAAACCCGCGATGGGGGCCTTCGCGACGACGAGCAGGGTGGCGGCAATGGTCATCGGACACTCCAGAAGTCTTGGGCGGCCCGGACAGTTCCGCGCCACGAACCGGAAACCTTCGATACGCCATGGGTTCTCGGCCGGTAGGTGATGTCGCGTTCGACGAGTCGCCAGCCGGAACGCGCGGCGGCCACCAGCAATTCGAGCGGGTAGCCGGAGCGCGGGTGCAGGGGGCCCAGAGCCAGCAGCCGGGCGCGGTGCACCACGCGCATGGCGGCCACGTCGTGGACGGCCAGACCGTAGCGCCGGCGCAGGCGGGCGGCGACGATCTGATTGCCGAGCCGGGCGTGCCAGGGCCAGGCCCCGGACCGGTGCGGGCGGCGACGGCCGACGACCATATCGACGTCGGGTCCGAGTTCGGCTACCAGCAGCGGTAGTTCGCGCGGATCCATGGAGCCGTCGCCGTCGAGGACGGCCACCACTTCGGTGCGGGCTGCGGCCACGCCGGCCTGCACGGCGCTGCCGTAGCCGGGCACCGGTTCGGCGATGACGTGCGCTCCGGCGAGCCGGGCCACGGCGGCGGTGGCATCGGTGGATCCGTTGTCCACCACGATTACCCGATAGTCGCGGGGGATTGCCGAAAGTACGCCGGGCAGTGCGCCTGCCTCGTCCTTGCACGGGATCACAACGGTGACGCCCCGTTCCACCTTGGATTCGGTCACGTCTAAGACGGTAGAGCCGCGCGGGTCGAATGAACCGGTAGCGACCGGTGACAAAAGTATGACGAGAGCTGGACCGACACCCATTCCGGTGCAAAGACGGGGGTGACGCGGCCTAGTCTGGGTTCCGTGCGGAAAGCCCCTGTCATGACCCGCCCGCGCCGTGTCGCGCGGCGCGCCGATGTGTACTGCGCGGCGGCGGCCGCGGCACTCGTCGCTCTCGCCTTCCTGGTTCCGCGAATCCTCAGCGAACGAGCGCGCGGCCATCTCTATGCCGGCGCCGCGCCGATCTTCGGAAACTGGCTACCGCACGTGGGCTGGGGAACCGTTCCGGCGCTCGTGCTGGCCGTACTGGTCGTGCGCTACGGACCGGACCTGGCGTACCGCCTGCCCTGGCGGCGCGCCCTCCTGCTCACCTGGCTGACCGCCGTTGCCTGGGCTTTCGCGCTCGCCATGGTCGACGGCTGGCAGCGCGGTTTCGCCGGTCGGCTCACCACCCGCGACGAATACCTGCACGAGGTGGGCGGCGTCAGCGACATCCCGGCAATGCTGCGCGGATTCTCCGCCCGCATACTCGATTTCCAGCCCGACTCCTGGACCACCCACGTCTCCGGCCACCCCCCGGGCGCCCTGCTCACCTTCGTCCTCCTCGACCGACTCGGTCTGCACGGCGGCGCCTGGGCCGCCGTGCTCTGCGTCCTCGCCGGCTGCAGCGCGGCCGCCGCCGTCCCGGTCGCCCTCCGGTCCCTGGGTGCACCGAAAGATGCTGCCCCCCTGGATGATTCCGGACGCATCGGCACAGAGGCCGGCGCAAGCAGCGGCAACTCGGACGGCCGCAACCTCGATGAGAGCAACTCGGCCGACCGTGGACCAGGCAATGGCAAGTCAGCCCTCGACATCCTCGTGGGCCGGGATGGTGACCGGCTCCGCGCCGATGACTCGATCCAGGAAAGCAGCAGCGCAGCCGATGCTGTGAACGCCGGACACTCGGCGGGCGAAGTCGGCCGAGCGGCAGGGCAATTCGCGAGTGATGCGGAACTGCGGGCTCGGGCGGTCATGCCGTTCCTGGCGCTGGCTCCCGCCGTCATTTGGATTGCGGTGTCGGCGGATGCGCTCTTTGCCGGGGTGACCGCGTGGGCGGTGACCTTGCTGGCCATAGCGACTCGGCAGCGACCGCAATGGGTGCTCACCGCGCTGGCGGCCGGGATATTGTTCGGGTTCGGGATGTTCCTGAGTTACGGGCTGGTCCTGATGGCGGTGCCCGCGGCGGCGGTGCTTGTGGCGCGCACATTGCGGCCCGCGGTGCCAGCACTGTTGGGTGTGCTGCTGGTCGTGGCGGCGTTCAAGGTGGCCGGATTCTGGTGGGTGGACGGTTATCACCTTGTGGTGCAACGGTATTACCAGGGCATTGCCAGCGAGCGACCCTTCTCCTACTGGGTGTGGGCAAACCTCGCGGCGACGGTGTGCGCGGTCGGGCTCGCACCGATGGCGGCCCTGCACCGCGTCGCGCTCGGACTGCGGCTCAGCGCGCTCTGGGACCGCACGGGCGGGCGGACGCCGACGCAGCCGACATCGCTCCCCTCGGCCGCCACGACCTCGATGCTTGGCGCAGGAATTGCCGGCGCCCCGTGGTCGCCCGAACCTGCCGACAGTTCAGTGGCCCAGCCGCCGGAAATCGCCACTGGCTCAGCGACACTCAGGTCGGACCCCATCGTCGAGGCGGCAATATCGAGGTCGGCCGTCGCGACGGCCCCGGTGATGCAGGCCCCGGCGACCGCCACATCGCAGACGACTCCCGCCACTGCCCCGTCGATCTTCAGGGCAGCGCGTGCGGCCGCCGTTCCCGCGGTGCGGCGGTGGCAGGGTGCGGTGAATCCGGTGGCGCTGCTCGCCGGGGCGGGGTTGCTGGCGGTGCTGCTGGCTGATCTCAGCGGGTTGAGTAAGGCTGAGACGGAACGGATTTGGCTGCCGTTCGATGTGTGGGTGCTGGCCGGGGCCGCGCTGCTGCCCGCTCGCGGGGTGCGGGTGTGGCTGGCGGTGCAGGCGACCGGCGCCCTGGTGCTCGTTCATTTCATTCTGACGAATTGGTGACTGTCATGCGCATTCTGGTGGCCGACGACGATGCTGTTGTCCGGGAAGTGGTTCGGCGATATCTGGAGCGGGACGGGCTCGAGGTGATCGAGACGGCGGACGGCCCCGCGACGGCGGCGGTGCTGGCGCGCAATGACATCGACCTGGCGGTGCTGGATGTGATGATGCCGCCGCCGGACGGGATCGATCTGTGCCGGGCGGTGCGGTCGGGGCCGCGGCCGGGGACGCCGATCATTCTGCTGACGGCGCTCGGCGACGAGGACGACCGGGTGATCGGATTGCAGGCCGGGGCGGACGATTACGTGACCAAGCCGTTCAGTCCGCGCGAGCTGGCGCTGCGGGTGGCCTCGGTACTGCGGCGCGCGAATCCGCCCGTCGTCGAGGAGGAGGTACTGCGCAGCGGGGGCGTCGAGGTGCGGCGGGCCGCGCGGGTGGTGACCATCGACGGCGCCCCGGTCGAACTGACGGCCCGGGAATTCGATCTGCTGATCTTCCTGCTGGCCCATCAGCGCCGGGTGTTCAGCCGTGATGAACTGCTCGCGCAGGTGTGGGGCTGGAGTTTCGGCGATCAGTCCACGGTGACCGTGCATATCAAGCGGTTGCGGGCCAAACTCGGTGCGGCGCATCGCATCGACACCGTCTGGGGCCGGGGGTACGCCTGGGGTCGCGTCGATGCCGAGGAGGACAACCGTGCCGACTGATATGCCGGGACTGATCGGGTATGCGCTGGCCGCATCGCTGCCGGTGGTGGGGCTCGGCGCAGTACTGCTGCGCTATCTGCGCAATCGCACCATGACCACGAGTATGGCTGTGCTGGTGCTGATTCCGACCCTGGCCACCTTGAGCGGGGTGGTCGCGGTCAGCGGGCTCATGTTCACCGCCGAGTTCGAGCGCTTCGCCGTGGTGCTCGGTGTGGTCACCGCCGTGACCGTGCCCGCGGCCATTCTGCTGGGCCGGGCGCAGGCGCGAACGACGGTGTGGGAGCGGGAGATGCTGGAGCAGGAGCGGGCCGCGGAGCGATCGCGCCGCGAGTTGGTGGCGTGGGTGAGCCATGATCTGCGGACTCCGCTCGCGGGGATTCGCGCCGTGGCCGAGGCACTGGCCGACGGCGTGGTGAACAATCCGGCCGATATCGAGCGGTACGCGAATCAGATTGTGCGCGAGAACACTCGGCTCTCCGCCATGGTGGACGATCTGTTCGAGATGTCGAAGATCAACTCCGGCGCCCTGCGGCTCACCCTGGAACCGGTGGATCTGCGCGAACTCATCGACGAGGTGCTGGCCGCCAATCAGCCGACCGCCATGCGGGCGCGAATCACGCTGGCGGCCAGGCAACCCGGCGATCGGATCGTGGTGGCGGGCAGCGACCAGGCCCTGAGCCGCGTGCTCACCAATCTGGTCGCCAATGCCATCGCCCACACCCCGCCGGGCGGTCGCATCGACATTTCCACCGGCACCGACGACGGTCACGCCTGGGCCCGGGTCGAGGACACCGGTCCGGGCATCGCCCCCACCGATCTGCCCCGCATTTTCGAGGTCGCGTACCGCGGCACCTCCGCCCGCTCCCCCGCCGCCGCCGAACTCGGCAGCAGCAGCGGTATGGGCCTGGCCATCGCCGCGGGCCTGGTCGAAGCCCACAATGGCGATATCAGCGCCGAAAACCGCGAGCAGGGCTGCCGATTCCAAGTCCGCCTCCCCCTCCTCACCGCCGGCGACGCCAACTAGCCGCGGCACCAAGATCACCAGGAACTGGTGGCGGCATCGTTCGAGTAGCCGCCGCCACCTGTTCCTGGTCGACGCCTGTTGCCAGATGGGCCGGCGCCGGGCTGGGCACCGGCGCCGGAGGCCGCAAGCAACGGCGCGGTGGCGAAATCGGTGGGCCCGGTTCAGGGATCGACCGCCGGTAGCCGGTCAGCGCCAGGTCGGGGCGCCGGTGCCGGACACGGCGCGCAGGGGTGCGGTCGCGAATTCGGTGAGCCCACGATTGGGAGTGATCGTCGCGGCGAATCCCAGTACGCGTCTGGCCTTTTCCGGGCTGGCGACAATGTGGCGGACATCGCCGGAGCGGTATTCGCCGGTGACGACCGGGGCTTTGCCGCCGCAGGCCGCTGCCAGGACGGTGGCGACCTCGTTGATGGTGATGGGGTGGCCTGAGGCGACGTTGAGGGTGGTGAAGCTGTCGAGCGGGCGTTCCAGGGCTGCCACATTGGCGGCGGCGATATCGCGGACGTGCACGAAATCCCGGGCCTGACAGCCGTCTTCGAAGACGCGCGGGGATTCGCCCGACTCCAGCGCCGAGCGGAAGATGGCGGCGACCCCGGAATACGGTGTGTCCCTGGGCATATCGTCGCCGTAGACATTGTGGTAGCGCAGGGCGGTGACGGTCGAGTCGGTTGCGGTGGCCCAGGCGAGGGCGTAATGCTCCTGCGCGACCTTGCTGGCGGCGTACAGGCTGCGCGGGCGCAGGGGCGCATCCTCATCGATCGGTGTCCAGTCGAGTGGCTCGCCGGACGGTGCGCGATGGTCGAAGGCGCCGCGGTCCAGGTCGGCCCGGGAACGCGGACCGGGCACGAAATCGGCGGCGACACCGCGGTATCGGCCCTCGCCGTAGACCACCATGGAGGAGGCGAGCACCAGGTGACGGCAGTGCGCCCGGTCCATGGCGGCGAGCAGGACCGCGGTGCCGAGATCATTGTGGGCGGCGTACGCGGGCGCGTCCTGCGCACTCACTCCGGCGCCGACCACGGCAGCCTGATGGCAGACGGCGTCGATCCCGTACAGGTGCGCGTCGAGACCTTCCGGGTCGCGCACATCCACCTGATGCACCCCCGGCGGCGGGGTCGCGGCGGCGCCGTGTGCGGCGGGGAGCATGAGGTCCAGCGCGATCACCTCGTGCCCGCCCGCCGTCAGCGCCCGGTGAATATGCGATCCGATGAAACCGGCTGCGCCCGTCAGCAATACCCGCATGGTCATGCCTTCCCGATATGGTTCCAGGTCATGCGGTCGATTCTGGCGGCGACGGGGCAGTTATGCCCGTTCGCCTCCGGCGTGGCGCGGATTCGTCAGCGTTTGGTCACTCTCGCGGGCGGCGCGCGACGATGGTCGAGCGGCTCAGGTATTTACCCGCCCCGCCCTCGCGAATACTCATCAGATCGTCGGCGATGACAAAGCCGTAGCCGACCACCACCAGCACGATGAGCTGACCCCACGCCACCCAGGCCATGCCGATCGGCGCGGTCGCCATGACCGCGACGGCAGCGATCAGCCGCACCCACGGGCGCGGCAGACCCAGCACCTGCCGGAAGCAGGCCTGCCCGACGAAGTACAGCGCCACGCCACCCGAAAGTGCCAGTGCGGCAGCTTTACTCGCCGCTTCGTGACCGTGCGCGATGGTCATGCTGATACCGGCCGCCGTCATAATGATGCCGACCAGCAGGAGGTAGAAGGCGTAGTCGTAGCCCGCGACGGCGGCCTGGGTGCGCTCCGCCGTGGGCAGCGCACCGAGGGCGTGCTCGCCGCGTTCGTCGTCGAGCCCGAAGAACGCCCACCACAGCACGTAGACCAGGGTGAGGCCGAGTGCGACGGTGGCGACCATTCCGATCGTAATGTCCTGTCCCGCAAGCCCGGTGCCGATGGCCACCACGGATTCGCCCAGCGCCACGATGATGACCAGGCCGTGCCGCTCGCAGAAGTGGCTGACCCGCACCACGAATCCACCGCCGTGCACCAGATACGGCGAGAGGATCTGCACCCCGAGCGCCAGCGCCCACAGCAGATAGCGCGGCCAGCCGTGAATGCAGCCGCCCGCCAGCACCAGCCCCGCCGAGAGCGCGTTGAACGGGCCGATCCGCCGAATCCCCGCCGCGCCGTCCGTGCCCGAGGTCGCGAACATCAGGGCGTGCACGATCGTGATCAGCATGTACGCCAGCCCGAACGCCAAACCCGATCCGGTGAACGCTCCCGGAATCGACAGCGCCAGCACGAAGAATCCGAACATGCCGATGAGCAGCCAGGTGCGGCGGCCGGAGCTGTCGGGGGCCACCTCATTGGTGAGCCAGACATATCCGGCGTACATCCACCAGATGACACCGAACATCAGCGCCACCTGACCGAGCGCCGCCCACCCCGGATGGTGGGTGAAGGCATGCGTCAGCTGGGTGATGGTGAAGACGAAGACGAGGTCGAAGAACAATTCCAGGGTGGAGGCCCGTAGTTGGCCGCCCTCGGCGGCATCCTCCACGGCGCCGGGATTCTCACTGTTCACGCAGCAGAGCGTAGAGGTGGAATGTCCCTTCTGACATCCCGACCAGCCGGTTCGATTGGAAGTAGACCGCCGGCACGCCGAAATCGCCGCATCCTACGGCCGGTCCGGGGTGGGTCTTGCGCTCCGATGGACGGCGGCGCACAATTCATCACGTAGTGAATTCAACACTCGATGAATTGAGGGTGACCGTGACGGCACCGAGCTCATCGCCCGCCATAGCCATCGAGCACCTGCGGGTGGTTCGCGGCGGACGTCAAGTACTGCAGGACATTTCGCTGACCGTGCCGCAGGGCAGTATTACCGGGCTGCTCGGGCCGTCGGGCTGCGGGAAGACCACGCTCATGCGCAGCATGGTCGGCACCCAGCTCATCGCGGCCGGGACCGTTCGGGTGCTCGGCGACGAAGCCGGATCACCCGCGCTGCGGCGGCGGGTCGGGTATGTGACCCAGGCGCCGAGCATCTACGACGATCTGTCCGTCGCCGACAATGTCTCGTATTTCGGTGCGATGTACGGATGTTCGGTCGCCGAGGTCGAGGCGGCGATTTCGGCGGTGGGGCTCAGCGAGCATGCCGGGAATCGGGGCAATCAACTCTCCGGCGGGCAGCGGACGCGGGTATCGCTGGCGTGTGCGCTGGTCTCGGATCCGGAACTGCTGGTCCTCGACGAACCGACCGTCGGGCTGGATCCGGTGCTGCGCGCCGATCTGTGGACGCAGTTCCACGCGCTGGCGAAGCAGGGCCGCACGCTCATCGTCTCCAGTCACGTCATGGACGAGGCCGAGCACTGCGATCAACTGCTGCTCATGCGCGAGGGGCGGCTGCTGGCGCAGCTCAGTCCGGACGAATTACGCGCCGACACCGGCGAATCCAGCCTCGAGAACGCCTTTCTCGCGCTGATCCGAATGGGAGAGAAGTCGTGACCGCCACCCTGTCGCGCCCGGCCGGGCCGAAACCGCTGCGCTGCTATATCGCCACCACCGTGCGCATTCTGCGCCAGCTGCGCGCGGACCCCCGCACCGTGGCCATGATTCTGCTGGTGCCCGCACTGCTCATGACGCTGCTGTACTTCGTGTACAAGAACTACTCGGTCATGCCGGGCGCACCGCGACTGTTCGACCGGGTCGGAATCACCATGCTCGGGGTGCTGCCGTTTGTGGTCATGTTTCTCATCACCGCGATTGCCATGCAGCGCGAACGGGTTTCGGGCACCCTCGAGCGACTGATGACCACGCCGTTGTCGAAGCTGGATCTGCTGGCCGGCTACGGCACCGCCTTCTCCATCGCGGCGGGAGCACAGGCCGCGATCGCCTGCGGGGTGGCGTTCTGGCTGCTGGATCTGCAGGCCGCCGGTAGTCCGTTCCTGGTGGTGCTCATCGCGGTGGTCGACGCCGTGCTCGGTGTGTCACTGGGGCTACTGGCAAGTGCGTTCGCGCGCACCGAATTCCAGGCCGTACAGTTCATGCCCGTGATCGTGCTGCCGCAGTTCTTCCTGTGCGGGCTGCTGGTGCCGCGCGGGCAGTTGCCCGGCTGGCTGGAGGCCGTGAGTAATGTGCTGCCGCTCAGCTATGCGGTGGACGCGCTGCAGCAGGTGTCCGCGCACACCGGCGTCACCGGCCTGATGTGGCGGGATCTCGCGGTTGTCGCCGGATTCGCCGCTGTCGCACTGGGTCTCGGTGCGGCCACCCTACGACGGCGCACCGCATGAGCGACGGCAATGCCCGCACCGGCCGGCGGCCCGGCCAGTCCAGCACCCGGGAGGCGATTCTCGACGCCGCCCGGGTGCGGTTCGCCGAGGTGGGATTCGAGCTGGCCTCCATCCGCTCCATCGCCACCGCCGCGAGCGTGGATCCCGCACTGGTGCACCACTATTACGGCACCAAACGGGAATTGTTCGCCGCCGCACTGGAATTGCCCTTCGACCCGCAGGTGGTGCTGGAACAGCTCGCCGCCACACCACTGGATCAATTGGGCGAGACCATAGTCCGGGCAGTTGTCGGCCTCTGGGACTCCCCCATCGGCACCCCCGTCATCGCCGCCTTCCGCAGCCAGCTGGGCAGCACGGACCCCGCGCTGGCACGCACCTTCATCCTGGACATCGTCCTCAAAGAGATTCGCCCCAAGGTGGATTCACCCCCCGGCACCGGCGCGAAGCGCTCGGTCCTGGCGGCCTCCCAGCTCGCCGGCCTGATGGTCACCCGCAAACTGCTCCGCATCGAGCCCATCGCCTCCATGCCGGTAGAGGAACTCGCCGCCCTCGTAGGCCCCACCCTCCAGCGCTACTTCACCGGCGATCTTCCGTAGCCGGACCCTGCGGCGGAGGTGTACTCCAACCCTGCTGCGGCGGCGCACCCCAACCCTGTGGTGGCACACCTCCGTAAGCCGGTCCACCCTGCGCGAACCCTCCTGGCGGAGGCGTGAATCCGGCTGGCTGAGGCATGCCGGGCGTGTAGCCGCCCTGCTGCATCCACTGCGGATTCGGTTGCGGGGCAGCACCGTAGGGGTGCGCCGCTCGGGGGCTGGTCGGCTTCGCGAGCACTGTCAGCACCAGCACGACAAGCGCAAAGACTCCGCCCACGCTGAGAACCCAGAAACCAGGCCCGAAAAGTCCAATCGAAGAGTGGTTGACCAACTGCACGTTCACCACTTTCAGCACGACGGTGAGGCTCGCCGCGAAACCCAACGCAGCGGCGACGGATCCAAGCGTTCGACCCAATCGCGTACGACCGGTGAACAAGACGATCGCAGCGATCACGGCAGTGATCACGGAAAACGCCAGTGGCACACCGCCTGGCTGCGTTCGATCGCCGCTCCACCACATTGTTGTTTCACTGCCGCTGAGCAATTCGAGGCAAGAACCGGTCGTCAACACGACCGAGAGAAAGATGGAAAGCACCCCCACCGTCACATCTATACCCGACGACCGTGCCGTCACCGGACGTTCATGGTGATTCAGCGGCGGTGCCGGGACAGAAGGCGAAGCACGGAGGGCGACCGAGGCACTCGCGAGGGCGACGAGCGACAACAGGAGGGTCAGACCGAGAACCAGGAAACCTGGCCCCAACGTGGAGCGGACACCCTCCTTCTCGAGCAGAACCTGCATGCTGACGTCGAAGACAGTGGATAGGCTCACGCCGGTCGCCAGCCCTGCCGCCGCCACCCCTGAACCGCGCACTCGCCGGCTACGTCGTCCGAGCCCCGCGAGCAGTAGCCCCGCGACCGAGACCGCCACCACTGCCGCAAGCAGGAATCCGATGCCGAGCACTTGGCCATGGGATTGTTGGGGATTGGACCCGACATGGGCTGTGAAGTTGATTTTCCAGGGCTGCGACTGCACTTCGAAGTCCACATGACCGACACTGGTATCTGAGCTGTTTGCAGTCGTCAGCAATGTCAGAAACGACGCGATGACGAACAGCGGCGCGATGACACCGAGCAGCCCCGCGGTCACCCAGTCTGCGCCACGCCTGCCCACGGGGGCATTCGGTACCTCTCCGGACAGAGGCTGCACCCACGGCTGCGGCTGATTGTTCGAATATCCGCCGGGGCCATACGGACTCGGATACGAACCGGGCGGCGGAAAAGTGCTCACCGCCGCAGACTATGCCATCGGCCCCGGCTCGGCGCGGCGCAAGTCGGTCACCGATCCCCTTGTCCAGCCGCAGAATTCAGCCTGACAAGGCAAAACGACTGAACTCGGAGCCGGGCAACGGGAAAGTGCTCACTGCCGCGCCATATGCCACCCCGTGCGGCTCGGCCGGGCTGAGTGGAGGCTCAGCCCTGGGCGATGAAGGTGAGGTGTTCTTCGTCGCTGACGTCGCGGGCCTCGTCGGCGAGGAGGACGGGGATGCCGTTGTCGATCGGGTAGGCGCGGTGCAGGCGGGGGTTGTAGAGGACGGGCGCGCCCTGGTCGTCGCGGACCAGCTGCAGGGGGCCCTTGTCCTGGGGGCAGGCGAGCAGGGTGAGCAGGGTGGCGTCCAGGGTTTCCTCCGACATGATCGACAACCTACCGGTCCGCCGGGGTGGGCTCCGCATCGTGGGGGCTGCGGCGGAACGAAATGTGCCGATGGCCGAAGAAACTGCCGAAGGCGACCAGGCCCATGACCACGACGGCGGCGGGCTTGCTCGGCGTGTGCAGTACCGAGACGGCGAATTGCAGCAGGGCCATATTCAGCACCATGCCGACCAGGTTCACGCCGACGAAGGCCACGAAGTCCCGCATGAGGTGCCCGCGCACCCGGAAGACGAGGGTGCGATGCATGACGAAGGCCACCACCATGCCGACGGCATAGGCCAGCGCCACCGAGAGCGCCGCGGCGACATCCTTGGAGACGACGCCCTCGAGGACCGTCAGCCAGACGATGGTGAGCACCATGCCCATGAGCGTGTTCAGCCCGCCGACCAGGGCGAAGGCGACCTCTTGCCGGCGCACCAGGCGCAGCAGCGGCCCGGCCGGAGCACTGTCCGGCTCACCCACAGCGGGCTGCCCCGAATCGATTTCGGTGCCCGCCGGAGTCACATCGAGGACCGGGCCCGTCACAGCGCCAGCCGGCCTCGTTACAGCGCCGTCCGGCGAAGTCGCCCTGCCGTCCGGCGAGGTCACCCTGCCGTCCGGCGAGGTCACCCTGTCGTCCGGCGAAGTCGCCCTGTCGTCCGGCGAAGTCGCCCTGCCGTTCGGCGAAGTCGCCCTGCCGTCCGGCCCGAGGCCCCGGCCGTGCCCTGCACCCCCGTCCGGCCCGTCCGGCCCGTCGGGCACGGCGGTTCCGGAGGCGGTTATCGAGCCGTCGGTGGTGGTCACGAAATCGAGTCTACGAGTTCGCGTTTCGGGTCCGGATCAACCAGCTCCGGCAGGTCGGTGTCCTCACCGCCGTCGTCACCGCGGCGACGCGTGCGGAGGTAGAGCCATTCCAGGACGCCGAGGCCCACGAGACCCACGGCGGCCGCACCGATTCCGATCTTCCAGCCCGGCGGACGCCAGGTCAGTTCGAGTTCGGCATTGGAGGTCCCCGCCGGGATGTCCACGGCAACAAAGGACTTCGCGACAGTGGTGAACGGGATGCTCTTACCGTTCAGGGTGACCCGGTAGCCCGGCCAGCCGAGCCGGGCGAAGACGATCCGCCCGCCGGTCGGCGACGAGACACGCACCTTGCTGGTGGCGTCGGTCTCCGATATCGAGGTCGCGTCCACATTGCGGGCATCACCGATACGCCCGTTGACGGTGGAGATCAAGCCGTTGTCGCGTTCCAGGACCCAGATGTACTTCTCGTGCCCGGGTGCGTCGACAAAATGCCAGCCGTCCGGCGCGGGCTGATTGCCGGCATCGGGGAACATGGCCTTCTGCAACACCATTCGGTCGATCAGCATGAGATCGGCGAGGGTGCGGCCGGTGGTCGGCTCGGGAGTGAACATGCGGCGGTACGAGTCGGGGCAGACGCCGCCGTCCCAGATCATGCAGAGCATTTCGCCGAAGTAGAAGTAGCCGTTGGGCGTATAGCCGTTGACGTAGTTCTGCTCCAGATCCTTGGCGTAGTTGCCCCACACCAGCGACCCGTACGCACCGTCGAGGCTCTTGTCCGCGGGCTGCAGCAGTCCGCGATCACCGAGCTGAAGTGTGGTGCCGCCCTGGAACTTCGGGAATGCGGCCTTGGCCTCCTCCCGGTTCGCGGGCAGGTTCCACGACATGGGTGTGGGCTGCACGCCCAGCACCTGGAAGTAGGCAATCGGGAACATGGCGACAATGGTCAGCGCCACCGCGGCCGAGACGCCCCGGGTGCGGGCCAGCCACACCACGGCCGCGCCGAGCAGCGCCACCACGACCGCCGAGAGCACATGCCACAGCACATCGTGCGGATCGGCGGAGAAGGTGCGCACCCACAGCGCCAGGATCAGCACACCCGCCGCGATGCCGCGATTACGCCAGCCGCGCACGGTGCCGAACCGGCCGAGCAGGACGCACACCAGCACCAGCAATCCCAGTGCCAGCATGGGCAGCACGCGGGCGGGCCAGCGCAGCGGTCCGATGGTTCCGGGCCCGGCGGTCCACATGAGCATGATGATCGCGAACAGCGCAAGCGAGGTGAACTGCTTCCAGTGCGCGCGGGCCACATGCCAATCCACGAAGGCCAGCGCCGGAATCAGGAACCAGGCGATGTAGACCATGGGCAGCGGCTGGACATAACCCCACCAGGAGTTGAACGCCGGCAGCGTGCTCGGCAGGCTGGCATTCAGCGATTCCGACCACGGCACCGTCAGGAACTGGTCGTTATTGATCTGCGAATTGCCGCGCCAGCTCACCTGGGCCGACAGCATGCTGGGCAGGAAGGTGATCAGACCCGCCGCGCCCGCGCAGGCGGCGGCCGCGGTCAGGCGGGCGAGCGGCATCCAGGATGCGCGGCCGCGCCACACCAGTTCACCGACCGCGACGGCGACCAGCATGATGGCCGATTCGACCGCAGGGAACACGTACTGCACCGAGATGGCCAGGTACAGGAAGACGAAGACCGGGATGGGCCCGCTCTTGCCGCGCGCATAGCGGACCGAGGAGGCCCACGCGTGAATCATCCACGCGGTGCCCGTCATAGCGGTGAACCAGCTGGCCTCGTCGAAGAACAGGAAGAAGCCGGTGAACGGGAAAGCGACGCCCGCCACAGCCGCCCACTGCGGGCGACTGTCGTAGGCCAGGCACACCCGGTACACGCCGAGTCCGGCGATGATCGCGAAGATCACCTTGACGATGGTCGCGTAGACCGCGAGGTTCGGCACCGAGGGCGCGATCAGATCGATCAGCAGCTGCGGCGGGTTGAAAAGCCCCGCCTCCTCATTGGTGTAGTTGCCGGACATCCACTGCTCCGGACGCAGCAGCGGGAAGTCGCCGTTGCGGAAGGCGCGACCGAAGAACACCCATAGTCCGCTGTATTGGGATTCGGTGTCATCGGTGTAGAAGTGGCGGGCATTGGCGAGCAGCACCGCTATGTATCCGAGCGTCACACCGATCGCGGTGACGAAGCCCCAGCGGTACACCTCGCGCCTGGCCGAGCGCTCCTCGGGCTCGGGTCCGGTGGTCTCCGCCACCGTCGAAAATGCACTTTCCACCACGAGTTCCAGACCCTACAGGGCGTCGCGTTGGCTGGCATCAGGCTGTGCGGCAATGATGTTGTGGTGATCATCCGCTGCCCCGAAAGCTGCTACCTGCACCGTGTTAGAGTTCAGCGCGGCTCGGGCTCTGTCGTTCGGCGTGAAGTACCGGCGCGCACCGTCATCGAAAGTCGATTCAGCTGATGCCGATTCCCCCCGCACACGCCCCTCGGCCCCGTACCGATACGAGCGTCACCGCCGGTCCTCCGGGACAAGCGCGGGTGCATGCCGTGTCCGTGGTCGTACCGGTGTACCGCGGCGAGGACACCATTGCGGCACTCGTCACCGAACTCGACAAATTGAGCGGCACGGTGACCACGCCCGCCGGTGCGAAGTTTCAGGTGGACGAAATCATCCTGGTGCACGATCACGGCCCGGATCGCTCCGATGTGGTGCTGCAGGAACTCGAGCAGTCCTACCCGCAGGTGCGCGTGGTGTGGATGAGCCGTAATTTCGGGCAGGACGCGGCGACCATCGCGGGCATGGCGGCCGCGGGCGGCGACTGGACCGTCACCATGGACGAGGACGGACAGCACGATCCGGCGTTCATCGGTGAATTCCTGGACGCGGCGATGCGGGAGCGCGCCGATCTGGTGTACTCCAAACCGGTCAATACCCGGCCGCACGGCTTCCTGCGCAATATCACCTCGCGGGGTGCGAAAATCGTGCTGGCGACGTTGTTCGCCTTCCCCGATTCCACCCGGTTCGAGAGCTATCGGCTGATTCGCGGCGATATCGCGCGGCAGCTGGCGCAGGTGGCGTCGAACGGCGTGTATCTGGATGTGGCGCTCACCTGGGTGGTGAGCGATGTGGCGCAGGTGCCGGTGCAATTGCGCGCCGAGGGCCGCGAGGAGTCCGGGTACAACTACCGGCGGTTGTTCTCGCTGTTCTGGAAAATGGTGCTGTGCAGCGGAACTCGCGGGCTGCGACTGGTGAGCATGCTGGGCGTGACGCTGGCGCTCGCGGGCGGTGTGATGGCAGCGTGGGTGGTCTATCACGCGCTCACCGACAGCGGCGACGATCCGCAGGGCTGGGCCTCGCTCATGACGGTGCTGCTGCTGGTGTCCGGCGCGCTGCTGTTCTCACTCGGCCTGATCGCCGAGTATCTCGGTGTGGCGCTACACGTGCTCGTGGGCAAACCGCTGTATTTGACGGTAGATTCGCCGACGCCGCGCCCGGCGCAATCGGTTTCGGCGCAAAATTTCCAGTACAGCAACGCAGGAACGAGGGGGATCGACCCGGGTGAGCACTGACCGCATCATCTTCAGCCGTCCGTTCCGCGCCACGCGCGAATTGGCGAATGTGGAGGCCGTGCTGTCCTCCGATCACAGCCACGGCGACGGCCCGTTCACCGCGGCGGCCACCGCGAAGCTGCGCGACATCACCTCCGCGCCGTATGCGCTGCTGACCACCTCGTGCACGCACGCGCTCGAAATGGCGGGGCTGCTACTGGAACTCGGGCCCGACGACGAGGTGATCGTCCCGAGCTTCGCCTTCACCTCCACGGCGACGTCCATGGCATTGCGCGGGGCGACAGTCGTTTTCGCCGATATCGATCTCGCGACCGGCAACCTGGACCCGGAGTCGGTGGCCGCGGCCATCACCCCGCGCACCAAGGCCGTGGTGATCATTCACTACGGCGGTGTGGCGGCGGATATGGAAGGGCTGCAACAGCTCGCGGACGCACACGGCGTCGCGCTCATCGAAGACAATGCGCACGGACTGGGCGGGCATTGGCGCGGCCGGCCGCTGGGAACCATCGGCACCGTGGGCGCACTGAGTTTCCACGATACGAAGAATGTGCACTGCGGTGAGGGTGGGGCGCTTTTGCTCACCGATGAAATCCTCATGGCGCGTGCGGAAATCGTGCGCGAGAAGGGGACCGATCGGGCGCGGTTCCTGCGGGGCGCGGTGGACAAGTATTCGTGGCAGGACATCGGGTCGAGTTATCTGCCGAGTGAGCTCAATGCGGCGGTGCTGGATGCGCAGTTGACGGAGTTCGACACCATTCAAGCCAATCGGCACCGGGTGTGGGATTCGTACGCCGCCGCTCTTCCGGAGTGGGCGGGTCGCAACGATGTCCATCTGATGACGGTGCCCGACGACCGCGATCACACCGCACATCTGTACTACCTGCGTGTACCCACCGAAGCGCGCCGCGATGACCTCATCAAACACCTGGGCGCCCAGGGCATCTCAGCTCCATTCCATTACATTCCGCTGGATTCCAGCCCGGCCGGACTCAAGCTCGGCCGCACGCCCACACCATGCGTGCGCAGTGCTGAATTCTCCGGAACCATTGTGCGCCTGCCGCTTTGGCCTGGGCTGACGGAAGAGCAGATTGCGCGTGTCGTCGAAGGCGTAACCAGCTTCACTGTCTGAGGGATAAGAACAAAGACAAAGACGCCTGGACAAGAAGAAGCAAAACAAGAAGAGACGAAAGATAAAACCCGGATATTCTGAATAGCCTTATATCACAACGGAATTCGCCTTTCCGGGTCTGTTTCCCCGGAGTAGAATAGAGGCATGGAATCAAGGGAAGAAACCGCAATCACGACCAGTGCGCAAGCACTGGTCGCGGCGGTCGATTCCCTCACCACCCTGTCGTTGATTCCGTTGCCCGACACCGACATTGTCGCGTTGATGCAGCAGATCGAAACCAGCACCCGACGGTTGGCATCCGTGCAACGAGACCTGATCGTGCAAGCGTGCGCCCGGTCCCTGCCCACCAAGAACGGTTCCGGGAGCCCGGCCCTGTATTTGCAAGCGGTGCTGCACATCTCGCACGGGGACGCGATCAACCGGTGGCGCACCGCCGAAGACCTCGCCGTGTGGCACCGCGTCGGTGACGAACCCGACCCGGCCCCCGTCCTGCCGTGTTCGGCCCAGGCCCTCGATGACGGGGCGATCTCCCTCGACCATGTGCGGGTGATCCGGCAGGTCATGAACCGGCTGCCCAGCAAAGTCCCCGCCGAAGCTCGCGCGTACGCGGAAGAAGAACTGGCCCGGCAGGCCCGCGCGTTGGATCCGACGCATCTGCCTCGGATCGGGGAGCGGATCCTGGGTTACCTCGACCCGGACGGCAAACTCACCGATGACGATGACCGCCAACGCTTGCGGAGTGCGAGTGCGAGTCCGCAACGCTACGACCTGATGTCCACCCTCACCGTCGAGCTCACCCCTGATGCGCGTGGGGCCTTCGATGCGGTCATGGCGAAGCTCGCGCGTCCGGGCATGTGCAACCCTGCGGACAAGGAAAGCCCGTGGGCCGAGGACGAGGACAACCCGATACCCCGGGACGTGCTGGAGGCGTGCGCCGCCCGCGACGAGCGTTCGAAGGTGCAACGCCAGCATGATGCGTTGCTGGCGGTGCTGCACCCGGATTTCAATCCGGCCAAGCTCGGCTCGCATCGCGGCCTGCCGGTCTCGACGATCCTTACGATGAGCATCGAGGACGTGGAACGCGTGGCCGGGGTGGCTACCACCGCGACCGGTGGCACGGTGCCGGTTCCCGAGGCGTTGAAGTTGGTGGCCCGCCGCTCGAAGACGTTCGTGTTGGTGAAGAACAAGGACGGCATGCCCCTGCACCTGGGCGAAGCCCGCCTGGCGAACCCGGCACAACGGTTGGCGTTGATCGCCACCGAACGCGGGTGCACCCGCCCCGGTTGCTCGGCTCCGGCGAGTATGGCGGCGGTGCATCATGTGACCGAGTTCTGCAAGGGCGGGCGCACCGATATCGAGAACCTGACCCTGGCCTGCGATCACTGCCACGCCCTGGTCAAGGACGGCCCGCGCGGGTGGAAGACGATCAAACTCGGTGCGGATTCGGACTTCCCGGGCCGTACCGCCTGGATCGCCCCTGCGCATGTGGACCCGACGGGTACTCCGCAGGTCAATCACCTGCATCACCCGGCCGAGTTGATGGCTGAGGCTCCGCCGTCGCTGCGGCCTGGCCGGGTGTGTCGTGCCTGGGGGTTGTCCCCGGTGCGGTACCGGGTGCTGCGCCGGGCTGCCCCACCGCCACCGCGACAATAGGTTTCCCGCCCCTGGTGTCACCGACAGGTTGATCCTGTCGGTGCTACAGGTCGTTGCCTATCAGGGTATTTCGAGACCGGCTCGCCCTCGGAACCCGAACCATGACACCTCGGCCGCGACAAAAGGGCTTCCCGCCCAACTCCCTCACAGTCAGGCCGATCCCGCCCTGCTGCAGGCCGTTGCCCGACTTGGCCTTTCGGGTTCTTGATCTTCGATCCCTGTGTTCCAGGCATCTTCTTCTTTTCGCTCTTCGTCTTTTCGTGTTTGTCTCGGAAACCGGACCACAGCCGGTCTTCCGGCTGGTACCGCAGATTCCCTCGTGACCGCGGAAGGTAAATCGGGTACCCCGCCCGACGTCACCAGCACGGCCATCTCGGGCCCTGCCCGCACCCAGAGACCCACCACCGCCTCTCGATACAAGCAACCCAGGTGCACCGGCCTCATCTCGGCCTCGAAACCCCTGAAGCGGGCACTACACAACCCTTCTCCTCGACCGCACAGCAGGTATCCGCACGGCACAGACCCGATAACCGTTGTGCCGCTGAGACACCCGCTGTTCGATCCCCGGTGGCCGACGGTTTCTATGCCGAAACGGTCGGTGCACCTGGGTTTCTTGCGTCCCGGGCAGGGTTGGTCAGCACGGGGGTGCGGGCAAAGCCCGAGATGGCCGTGCTGGGCACGTGGGGAGGGGTACCCGGTTTACCTTCCGCAGTCAGGAGCGGACCTGCGGTACCAGCTCGGTCGACCGGCTGTGGTCCCGTTCTCGAGAACAAGAAACGGAAAGACAAGGATCGAGAGCCAAAGATGAAGGGCGCGAATGTGGTTCGGGGACTAGTTCTTGGGGCGCGCGATTAGGAGGTGGCCTGGGATGGGTTTGTGGGCTAGGGGGCGGTCTTCGACTGTTAGGCCGGAGGCTTCCAGGGCGGCGATTACTTCTTTGACCGGGCGGAGGTGGAAACCGTACTGGGTGAAGGGCATTCGGGACATTGCTTCCGGGTCGCCTATGCCGATTACGGCTTTGCCCTGCGGGCGGAGGACTCGGGCGAATTCTGCGCAGACCTGGTCGAGTTCGGGGACGAAGTAGATGGTGTTGACGGTGATTGCGGCGTCCAGGCTTGCGTCATCGAGTGGGAGGGCGGTCAGTGAGCCTTCGTCCACCTGCAACCGTCCGGCCGCGATCTGGGTCGAGAAACCGGACCTGGCCCGCGTCAACATGTCCGGCGAGATCTCGATTCCGTGCACATTCCCCGTCGGGCCCACCTGCTCGAGCAGCAGCGAAATCCCCACACCTCCGCCGAACCCGATATCAGCGACGGTCTCCCCTACCCCGGGCGCCGCCGCCCGCACCGCCTCATCGATCAGAAACCGATTGGTGCGATTGAGCAGCACCGCGGCCCCCTTCCCGAGCAATCCGTGAGGATTGCCGAGCTGACCGGCGACAGTGGACAACACGCGCGCTGCGAGGGGGTTCACCTCACCGATCGTACCGACCGCAAAGTCTGGAAGCTGGAAGTAGAAACCGCCTCTACCGAATTGTCGGCAAAGGCGGTTTCTACTTTCGGCTGTGCGGGCTCAGCGGTTCGAACTAGGCGAACAGGCGGTCCGCGACGTCCTGGGTGAGGATTTCGTAGGTATCGGATTCGCGGTTGTGCCACCAGGTTCGGTCGCCGGGCTGCGGGCGGCCCGCAGCCTGGACAGCTCGGGTGGAAGGGCGGTAGGTGGAGCTGCGAGGAATATCGTCGACCACATAGATGAGGTCTGGGCGCTGGTCGGGGGCCAGGTGGCTGACGGCCTCCGTGGCGTCCTTCGGGCTCAGGCGGTGGCCTTCCCGAATGCTGATGGCGGCGACGGCCAGGGTGCGGTTGCCTGCGGGGAGTCCGTAGGCGACTTCCAGGTCCACGGCGGTGATGTCGTTCAGGGCATCGACGATCGGCTGGGTATAGACGGGGCCGCGCGTAGTGCGAATCACCGTGTCGCTGCGGTCCATCAGCCAGTAGTCGCCGTCGCTGTCCCGGCGGAAAAGGTTCTCCGTGGGCATCCAGGCGTCACCGGGGGTGAAGACGCCGCGCAGGCCGCCCGCCGAAAGGTCGACCGTATCGGAGACGGTGCCGATCAGCAGGCCCACCTCGTTATCGGCGCAGCGGCGGGCAAAACCCGAGTCCTCGACGAGGATCTCATCGGCGAGCGGGTCGTAGGCGATGAGTTCGACCTTGGCGGTACCGGGCACCGGTCGGCCCTTGCTGCCGATCTTCGCGCCGGACACATTGGCCAGCACCACATCCCCCTCGATGGAGGCGTAGAACTCGAGCACCCGCGCCGGAGCGAACCGGTCCTGCGCCCGCCGCCACAACCCGGCCGGCATACCGGAACCGATGAACAGGCGGATCGGATGCGGATGGCCGTTGGGGAAGGTGTCGGCGTCGAGAATGTCGCGCAGCATGGTCCAGGTGTAGGTGACCACGGTGACGCCGTAGCGGTGCACCTCGGCCGCGAACTGTGCGGGATCGAGCGAGCGGGCCAGTGCGATGCGGCTGCCACCGGCCACCGCGCCACCCAGACTCACCAGTAAACCGGACGAATGGTGCAGCGGCGCAAGGCAGTACACCGTGTCCTCGCGGCCCAGATCGGCGGCGGAGGCGGTGCCGAACGCGGACAGCGCCCAGCGGTGGTTGGTCACGTACTTGATATCGAAGCGGTCGCCGGTGCCGGTGACCAGAATGAAGGCCAGCTCGCGCGCCAAGCCCGGATTCGGCTGGTACCAGGACGGCACCGTGACCTGCGCCGGATCGATCTGCTCCAGATCGGTGACCACGCAGTCCTGCGGAATATCCAGGCCGCGGGCATCGCCGCCGCCCAGCACCAGGACCCGGCGGCCGGTAGCGGCCGCGGCGCCCAGATTCTCCGGATCCGCGACAATCAGTTTGGCGCCGGTCAATTCGACGATCTTGGACAATTCGCTGCCGGGCGCGAGCAGCACCGCCACCGCGCCGAGCCGCGAGAGCGCGGCAATGGCGACCAGGGCGCTGGGCCGGGTCTCCATGACCACACCCACCCGCGTGGCCGGGCGTACACCGGCGGAGATGAGGCCGCGCACCACATTGTCGATGCGCTGATTGACCGCGGCATGCGTATGCACCCGGTCCTCGAACAGGAACGCTTCCCGCGCGGGACCGCGCCGTGCCTGCTCGGACAGTAGGCGGCCCAGCGAAACCCGGGTGTGCGGCTGGATCATGCCCAGGCGGGTGAGCCGGGGCAGCGCACGCGCCGCCTCACCGGAAAGCTCGACGGTGCCGCGCAGCGTCTGCCCGGCCACGCCCTCGATGGCCTTGCCGAGCTCCGCGCCGGCCTCGGCCAGACTGCCGACGGCGTGCACCGCACGGGTGAGTCCGGTGGTCGGACCCTTGCGGGCCACCTCGTGGCTCATGGGCTGGATCTGCTCGGGCAGTTCGCCGCGACCGCTGAGCCAGTTGACCCAGTCGCGCACCTGCGGCCAGGTCTGCTTGGTCGCGGTGGAACCGGAGACGAGCCCGAAATGTCCTGCCACCACACTGGATTCGTACACGTCGGCATTGGGCGCGGCACGCACGATACCGCGGACGGCGGCGGGCTGGCCGATATCGTCGACCTCGCCGACGACCGCCAGAATCGGGCATTTCAGATCGGCGAGCGAGATGGGCTGGTCACGAATGACGAAACCGCCCAGCATCATTCGATTGTGCTTGATGAACTGCGTGAGCAGATCGGTGAGCGCGGGCCCCGGATAACCGAGCCAGCCGTCGGCTTCGAGGAAGCGACGCTGGCGTTCCCGGGGCAGCAGGGCCTCCCGGTCGTGCAGTTGGCGCAGGAAGTCCAGCCGGGCCTTGACGGTTTTGACCGGATCCAGGGCCTGAAAGCCCAGGCGCACCATGGAATCGGTGATCGGCAGCCGGTTGAGCACATGATCGGCGAGGAAATCGGCCGCGCCCTGCGCGAGTCCGTAGGGAATGCCGAAGGGTATGCCCGCCACCGCGTCCACGGGACTGCCGAAGGTGACGATGGACTCCACGCCTTTGCCGAGACGGTAGGCCGCGGTCTGATAGGCGAACATGCCGCCCTGCGAGTAGCCCATGAGATGCACACCGCGGCCGGTCAATTCGTTCACGGTCTCGATGGCGCTGTTGACGGCCAGCACATGGTCGGCGAGGTCGCGGTCCCAGCCGCCCTCCTCGGTGGTGGGTGAGCCGAAATCGACCACCCAGCAGTCGATTCCACCCTCGTGCAGAATGCCGACCGCGCCGTCCGAGCCGTTCACATCCCAGATCTCGGCGGTGACCATGAGTGGGGGCACCAGCAGTGCGACCGGTCGGTCCGAAGGGGCGCTCGCCGCGGATGCCGCAGTGGCATCGGGGAAGTAGTGCCGCAACCGGTAGGTGCGCTTACGCTCGACGATCTCGTACGGCGAGGATTCGATGTCGTGAACCAGTCCCCCGAACCGGATCACCTCGAGCCCGTTCTGCGCGGTTGCCACGAGGCGCGCCAGCGGCCCCACAACGGACTTCGTATTGAATTTCACGGCTTTGCTCCCAGACCTACCCTGCTCGTGACCTGCGTCATCCGCCCCGACGCGTTCTGATGAGCTTGCCATAAGGCCACCTTACTGCGCGGCGGCTGTGACCAGTCCCATGTGACCTAAGGGCACGAAGCGCCGCACCTCGAGCACGTCGGGCAGCTCAAGCAAACGGACAGCCCGGTCGGTTCAGCTATTTCTGTGAATATGCGAATCGGCCCATCCGACGCAACACTCGGCCGGTCAGCACGCTCGTCCAATGCCCGCCAGGGACAGTTACGACGGTGTTGCTGCGAGGCCGCGAAGCTCCGACACGGCAGCGATAGCAATGCGCCAGACATCATGTTTATGCATTTCGCTGCGCTCGCACGATTGCGCGATCTACCATCGGTATCGCTGGAACGCACTGTCGCGCTTATCTTTTCACTCATCATGTCTAAAACTCCGCAGGCCCGTGTTCGGACCTGCCGTATCGCCGTGGACTCCACCGCTCGTGCAACGCGGTGGCCCTTAGAAGGTGAGGACCGCAGCATGACCATCGAAATGCCCCTTCAGACTGAAAACGGCCATCGGAAAACCCTCAGTACCACCGCCGCCCACCAGCTGGCGCACACCACCAAATCCGAACCGCAGATGCAGGGCATCAGCTCCCGATGGCTGACCCGCAATCTGCCGTGGACACAGGTCAAGGGCGGTGTGTATCGAGTCAACCGGCGCCTCACCCACACCGTCGGCAACGGCGAGGTCGAATACATCATCAACGGCCCGAACGCCCGGGTCATCCCGCTCGAACTGCAGGAGCTCCCGCAGCTGCGGGGCTTCGAGGACGAGGAGGTGCTCGCCACCGTCGCCGCACGCTTCGAACAGCGCGACCTCCCGCCCGGCACCGTCGTCGCCGAATTCGGCAATCCGATGGATCAGGTGCTGCTGATCGTGCACGGCAAGCTCAGCAAGATCGGCACCGGCGAATACGGCGAGGCCACCAAGCTCGGCATGCTCGCCGGCGGCGACTTCTACGGCGACGAGACGCTGATCGATCCGGACGCCATCTGGCCGGTAACCATCAAAACCGTCACGCCCACCACCGTTCTGGTGCTGACCCGCCCGGCGCTGCTGCAGCTGTGCGACAACATTCCGGCACTGCAGGAGCATCTGTCGGCGGTGGCCAATGTGCCTGCCGCGCCGCAGAACAAATTCGGTGAGGCCGAGATCGTGGTCTCCTCCGGCCACCACGGCGAGCCGATCCTCGACGGCACCTATGTCGACTACGACTCGCAGCCACGCGAATACGAACTCAGCCTCGGCCAGAGCGTATTGCGGGTACACACCCGCGTCGCCGATCTGTTCAACGATCCGATGGACCAGATCGAACAGCAGCTGCGCCTGACCATCGAAGCCATGTACGAGCGCCGCGAATACGACCTCGTCAACAATGCGGACTTCGGGCTGCTCAACAATTGTGATCTCAAGCAGCGCATCTACACCGAGTCCGGCCCGCCGACCCCGGACGATATGGACGAGCTGCTCAGCATGCGGCGCAGCACCAAACTCTTTCTGGCACACCCGAAGGCGATCGCCGCATTCGCCCGCGAGTGCAACAAGCGCGGTCTCTACCCGGATCCGGTGGAGGTCGACGGCCATCGCGTGCCCGCCTGGCGCGGCGTGCCGATCTTCCCGTGCGGCAAGATCCCGGTCAGCGACACCTCCACCACGTCCATCCTCGCCATGCGCACCGGCGAGAAGGATCAGGGCGTCATCGGCCTGCACCAGACCGGAATTCCGGACGAGTACGAACCCAGCCTGAATGTGCGATTCAAGGGGATCGACGATCAGTCGATCATCTCCTACCTCGTCAGCTGCTACTACTCGGCGGCCGTCCTGGTCCCCGATGCGCTCGGCATTCTCGACAATGTGTCGATCGCCCGTCAGTCCGACTGATCGGAGCCGGCCATGTCGGTGCTCTCACGCGCCGCGGCGCCGCCCGCCACCCACGAGGTGGCGGCGGCGGTCGCCGCGCTGCTGAAGTCCTTCGACCCGAATGCGCCGTCCACCCTCGTGCTTCCGGAGGGCCCGGATTCCGTTGGCGCACTCGATGATCCACGACCGGGCGAATCCGATGCCGCCGAGGTGCATCTTTCGCCGAAACGGTTGCTCGGCCCCATGGGGTTGGGGTCCGCGAGCCTGCTGGTGAATCTGCCCACCCTCAAGGCGATCGCGGGAATCGCCGATCAGGCATCCCATCCGAGCACACCCGCCGGTGGCGCGGTACCGGCCCTGCGGCCCGCGACACCGAAACCCGGTGCCGGGCAGCCGCTTCGCCCGATACCCCGGGCGAATACCGCAGGATTCGCGCCCGCACCACCTGCCCCGGCGCGGACCGGGGCGCCGAAAGCCACCGGACGGGCCGCAACCAGCCCGCCGACGGGAGCCGGCTCACCGGCGCGAACCAGCGCGCCGGTGGGAAAAAACACGCCGACGGCCACAAGCTCATCGGCGGCGGCCGGCACTACGGCGGGGCGAATCCCCCTCGGCCCCAGCGGACTCGGTGCTCTGTCGCCGCTCCGCCGACCAGGCGGTTCGGCGCGCGCTCCGGGAACGAAAGCACCCGCAGCGGCGGCGCCGAGTACCTCCGGAGCGGCAGCGCCGAGCATTCCGGGAGTCGCGGCGCCGAGCGCCTCGGATATCGCCACACCGAGGTCCACTCCGCTCGCCGCCCCCGCCGCCACCACGGCGGCGGGGGTGGCTCCGCCCGTCGAGAGCAATGCGGTGCGCACTCGTACACGGCCGATATCGCACGGCCCCAGCGGAATCGGCACCGCGTCCGCCATCCGGACGCAGTCGGCGGGGTCGGCGATTCCGACGCTGTACTGTCCGCCACCGGTGCGGGACGATCCCACGCTCGCGGCGGCGGTCAATACCGGAATCATCGCCTGGGCACAGGAGATCGGGCTGTACGAGGGCCGATTGGACGATCTGCGCAAGGCTGATTTCGGGCGCTTGATCATGCTGGCGCATCCGGACTGCGATGATGCGGACCGGCTGCTGGCAGCGGCCAAATGCGCGGTCTCGGAGTGGTCGGTGGACGACTACTACTGCGAGGAGGACGCCAGCGATCTCGCGCCGGACGGCAGTCACTCGACCGCCACCGCCGAACTCGGGCCCCGGCTCGAATTGGCCGCCGCCGCAATGGATCCGGTGCATCTGCCGATCCAGTACCAGGCCCAGGTCGACAAGGCCATGCAGAGCGATCCGATTCTGCGCGCCTTCCGCACTTCGTTCGAACATCTGTCCCGGTACGCCTCGCCCACCCAGGTCGCCCGCCTGCGGACGGAGATCGCCGGCTGGTTCATCGCGCTGTGCGCGGAGGCCGGTTGGCGGGAGGCCGGGCGGATGCCGCCGGTCTGGGAGTACCTGCTCAACCGGCAGCCGCACAGCTTCCTGCCGTGTATGGCACCCATCGACGCGGTCGGCGGCTACGAGTTGCCTGCCGCGGAATACACCGATCCGCGGGTCCGGCGGGTGGTGACCACGGCCGCACTGGCCAGTCAGATGGTGAACGACCTGTACTCCATGGCACGCGAAGACCTTTCCAACGGAAGGGAATTCAACCTGCCGACGGTGCTCGCCGCCGAGGAGAAGTGCTCACGCCGAGAGGCCGTGCAGCGCACCGCACAGGTGCACGACGAACTGGTGCACCGCTTCGAAGCCGAGGCGGGCGCGCTCGCCGCCGGCGGTTCCGCCGAACTGCGCCGCTTCCTGGGCGGTCTGTGGGCCTGGATGGGCGGCAATCGCGCCTGGCATGCCGACAGTCGGCGGTACAACGAAAGCGATTGATCTCCAAGGTTTTTCAGCTCCTCATCTTCATTCAGCGATCGAGAGGATGATCTGCCATGACCACGTTCCGCCCCGAATCCGAGAGCGTGCTGCACACCGACTATCAGAAGTCGGTCGCCGCCTACTGGAACAACAACCCCAACGATGATCGAGTCAACACCGTGCTCGGCGAGGTGGACGGTCTCTACCACCACCACTACGGCATCGGCGAGCCGGACCTGTCGGTCCTGGAGGGCGCCGAGGACACTCGCCAGGAGCGCCTCGTCCGGGAATTGCACCGCCTCGAAACCGCTCAGGCCGATGTGCTGCTCGACCAGCTCGGCGATGTGCGCCCGGGTGATCGGCTCATGGACGGCGGTTCCGGCCGCGGTGGCACCAGCTTCATGGCCAATCAGCGCTTCGGCTGCCGGATGGACGGCGTCACCATCTCCGAGTACCAGGCCGGCTTCGCCAATGACCAGGCCAAGGAGCGCGGCGTCACCGACAAGGTGCAGTTCCACTTCAAGAATATGCTCGACACCGGTTTCGAGACCGGGTCCATGCGCGGCATCTGGACCAATGAAACCACCATGTACGTGGACCTTTTCGACCTCTTCGCCGAGTTCTCCCGGCTGCTGGAGCCCGGCGGGCGCTATGTCTGCATCACCGGTTGCTCCAATGATGTGTTCGGTGCCCGCTCGGCCTCGGTGAGCTGGATCGACGCGCACTACGGCTGCAATATCCATCCGCGCAGCGAGTACTTCAAGGCGCTCGCCGCCAATAATCTGGTGCCGGTCGCGGTCACCGACCTCACCCCGGCGACCATCCCGTACTGGGAACTGCGCACCCATTCCGAGCTGGCCACCGGTGTGGAGAAGCCCTTCCTGACCTCGTACAAGGAGGGCAGCTTCCAGTACCTGATGATTACCGCCGATAAGGTAGGCCGGTGACCGGCACTCTCGACACTTCCGACGCCACACCGGCAGTCGACCGTGAAGCCCTGCTCGTCGAGCTCGTGGACGAGCAGGGCCGCGCGGCCGGATCGCTGGCGGTGGCGGCGGCCCACACCGCACCCGGCCGACTGCACCGCGCCTTCTCGGTGCTGCTGTTCGACGGGGCAGGGCGGGTACTGCTGCAGCAGCGGGCCGCGGTGAAAACCCGCTTCCCGCGACTGTGGACCAATACCTGCTGCGGGCATCCCGCACCCGGGCAGGCGGTGGCCGAGGCCGCCGCCGTGCGGCTGGGTGAGGAACTGGGAGTGTCGGCCGCGCTGACCGAGGTCGGCACCTTCAGCTATCAGGCGGCGGACGGGCGGACCGGGCGGGTCGAGCACGAATTCGATCATGTGCTGATCGGGCGGCTGATCGGCCAGGATCCGAAACCGAATCCGGCCGAGATCGACGATATCGCCTGGGTGACCGTCGGCGAACTGCGCACCGCGGTCGCCGCGGCGCCCGGCGGGTACACACCGTGGCTGGCTCAGGTCATCGAGCTCGCCGACCGGGCGTACACCGCCGGTCGCTGATTACTGGGTCACGGTCATCGCGAACCGCGAGCTCTTCGCCAGGCCGTAGTACACGACCAGGGCCAGGCCGCAGCCGATGAACCAGCTGTACTGCGCCGCGGTGTACATCCCCGTCACATCCTTGGCCAGCACGGGGAAGACCGCGGCGGCCGCGCCCACCACCGTCGCGATCACCGCGACCGGGTTGAATCCCTTTCGGTACCAGTAACTTCCGGTCTGCGACAGCGTGAACAGGTCGTCGACCACGATAGTGCGCTTGCGGATCAGGTAGTAGTCGGCGATCAGCACACCGAACAGCGGGCCGATGAACGCGCCCAGGGTCTCCAGGGTGTAGTGGATGACCTCGGGGTTGTTGTAGAGATTCCACGGGGTGATGAGCACCGAGCCGACCGCCGCGATCATGCCGCCCATACGCCAGCTGATGCGCTGCGGGCTGACATGGGAGAAGTCGAAGGCCGGGGAGATGAAGTTGGCCACGATATTGATGCCGACGGTGGCGATGGTGAAGGTCAAGGCGCCCAGCACGATCGCGAAGGTGGAGTCGATGCGCGAGACCGTCTCGACCGGATCGGTGATCAGCTTGCCGTAGACCGGAATGGTCAGCGAGGCGGTGATCACCACGAGCAGCGAGAAGGCCAGGAAGTTGACCGGCAGTCCGAGCAGATTGCCGCGGCGCACGGCGGGCATGGACTTGGCGTAGCGGGAGAAGTCACCGAAGTTCAGCATGGGGCCGCAGAAGTACGACACCACCAGGGCGATCGCGCCCAAAATGACCGGCAGCGCATTCCAGCCGTGGTACTTCACCGAGCCGAGCTCCAGATTGATCGAACCCCAGCCGGCCTTGTAGATCAGGTAGCCGCAGAGCGCGAACATCACGACATAGACTGCGGGACCGCAGAAGTCGATGAACCGGCGAATGGACTCCATGCCCTGCCAGAACACCGCCGCCTGCACCACCCAGAGCACCAGATAGGCACACCAGCCCAGCAGTGACAGGCCGAGGAAGCCGTAATCGGAGGCGACCGCGTACGGCGCCAGGCTCGGGAACAGTTTGACGGCGACCACAATCAGCGCCGCCGAGGCCAGGTAGGTCTGAATTCCGTACCAGGCCACCGCGATCAGGCCTCGGATAATGGCCGGAATATTCGCCCCGCGCACCCCGAAGGCGCTGCGGCACATGACCGGATACGGCACGCCGGTGCGCTGACTGGGCGCGGCCACCAGATTGCACAGGAAGTAGACGATGGTGATGCCGACCAGCAGGGCGGCGAGCACCTGCCAGCCGGCCAGGCCGAGCGCGAACAGGCTGCCCGCGGTGACGTAGCCGCCGACGCTGTGCACATCCGACATCCAGAAGGCGAAGATATGGTATGAGCCCCAACGCTGTTCGCGCAGCGGGGCCAGGTCCTCATTGGTGAGCGCGGGGTCGTAAACTGGGGCGGTCACCGTGGGAGGTGTGTCCGCCGTGACGGGTGTGGCGATATCGGTCATGGCGCATCCGATCCGAAGAGCAATGGTGGGCTCAAGGTAGGAACGGGCCGTTGCCCCGCCATTGCACCTCCATTGCCCCCTTATTGCGGTATCGATATATCTTCGGCGGCCACCAGCAATCCGGTATCGGTGGGCAGCGTGGAGATCACCTGCTCGAGCCGCAGGTGGTGGCGGCGGGCGATGGCGAGCAGCCGATCCACATCGCGATCCAGGAACGCGTCGAGCATGAGGTTGTGATCGCCGTGCAGCCGTTCCCGATCGGCGTGCGAGACATGCACCATGGGCTGGATGGGTTCGGTGACATTCCAGGCGGCCTCGAGCATGTGAATGAGCCGGAACAGCCGGGACGGCCGGGTCAGGGCGAGATGGAAGGCCCGGGAGTGCCGATGGTAGGCGACCGGGTCGTCCTCGTGAATTGCCTTCTCCAGCAATTCATTCGCCGCCACCAGCGCGGCCCGGTCCTCGGCGGAGGCGTTGATCGCCGCCATGCTCAGCGCCGCCTCCTCCAGGGTCTGCCGCACGATATACATTTCGCGCAGTTCGGCGGCGGTCAGCTGGGCGACGGCGTATCCGGCGTGCTGCTCATGCGTGACCAGGCCCTCCCCGATCAGGATTTTGAGCGCCTCGCGGACCGGTATGTGGCTCACACCGAACAGTTCCGCGATCTCACGCAGCGGAATCACGGTGCCCGGCGGGGCAGCGCCGTCCAGGATCACCCGGCGCAATTCACCGAGAATGATCTGCGGTCGACCCGGTTGGTCGACCACCAGGGTGGCCAGCAGGGCGGAGCGTCGACGTGGGGGCATACTGCCAAGCTAGGTTTCCCGTGTTGGTTTTCTCGGTCGGTGGTGTCACAACCAGGAAAAGTTGCCGCCGATTTCACCACATACTGGCGGACAATCGGCCCGGGCCGGTGGTAACGCCCGGGCCCATGCAACCCATGACCATAGTCGGGGTCATCATCTCGTATTCGGCGACCACGCGGACGCGACCGCCCTGCCCCAGACCGCCGACCACCTCCATCGGGCCGATCGTGGGCTGCATCATGCCGACCGGCCACGGGCCCCACAGCTTGCTGGTCTCACCGTCCGACCAGAGGATGTCGACGGTGAGCGGGCCGTCCGCCGGATGCATGCAATCCGAGGCCGCCACATGCACTCCCGTGAAGGTGCCGCCGGTGATGCCCGGAACGCCGAGGCAATCCCACAGCCTGCCGACCGAGGTGAAGGTGAGCACGCGGGGCGTCATATCGATGGCGCCGTCCACGGCGGTCCAGCGGAAGTCGCCGCCGGAACAGCTACCGATGGTCGGGACCTCGGCGGCATGGGAGGCCGCGGCCGGGGCGATGCTCACAGCGGCGGCAACGGCGAGTGCGGTCACGATCTTCACTGCATTCGGCACAGCTTCCCTCTCCCGGCGGTCTAGTGGGGCATCGGCGCAGGTCAGCGCGAAATCGAGCAGATGCTCAATCGGTCAGAAGATAGCTCGCGAGGCGGGCTCGGCCCGGGATTGTCCGCCCGGGCCGGGGTCCGTACGCGTGGCGCGACGCGGCGCGGCGGGGACGAGACAGTTCGGTTGACGCCTGGCAGCATGGCGCCATGGACCTGATCGCACGGATCGACGCGGCGGCACACCTGCTGGCACCGGTCATCCGCCGGACCCCGATGGTGGCCTCGCGGGTCATGGCGGAGCGCACCGGGCACGAGGTGTGGCTCAAATGCGAGAACCTGCAGCGGACCGGCTCGTTCAAACCGCGCGGGGCCTACAACCGCATTGCCAATCTGCCGGAGTCCGAACGGCGGCTGGGCGTCGTGGCGGCCAGCGCGGGCAATCATGCCCAGGGGGTCGCCTGGGCGGCAACATCATTGGGCATCGAGTCGACCGTCTTCATGCCGGTCGGCGCGGCGCTGCCGAAACTGGTGGCCACCAAGGCATACGGGGCCACGGTGTATCAGGTCGGCGACACCATCGACGAATCATTGACCGCCGCAAGGGAATTCGCCGAGCAGACCGGGGCGACGCTGGTCCATCCGTTCGATCACCCCGATATCGTGGCCGGACAGGGGACGGTGGCGCTGGAGATCCTCGAGCAGATGCCGGACGTCGGCACGGTCATTGTGCCGACCGGTGGCGGCGGCCTGCTCGCGGGCGTCGCGGGGGCGCTGCAG
The DNA here is from genome assembly GCF_035958815.1 of Nocardia sp. NBC_01327. NCBI lineage: Bacteria > Bacillati > Actinomycetota > Actinomycetes > Mycobacteriales > Nocardiaceae > Nocardia > Nocardia sp. NBC_01327. Next base: position 6,824,979 of record NZ_CP108383.1, read on the forward strand.
CAGTTGGCGCCGCAGGTGCGGGTGATCGGCGTGCAGGCCTCGGGTGCGGCGGCGTGGCCCGGATCGCTCGAGGCCGGGAAGCCGATTCGATTGGCGCAGATGATCACCATGGCCGACGGCATCGCCGTGGGACAGCCCGGCGAGGTGCCGTTCGGGCACATTGTCGAATGCGCGCCGACCATTGTGACCGTCGATGAGGATGCGCTGTCGCGGGCGCTGCTGCTGTGTATGGAACGCGCCAAACTCATTGTCGAACCGGCGGGCGCGGCCGCGGTGGCCGCGCTCATGGCCTGCGATCTGGACGAACTCGGTCTGCAGGGTCCGGTATGCGCGATTCTCTCCGGCGGCAATATCGATCCGCTGCTGCTGACCCGGGTGATCGGGCACGGCCTGAGCGCCGCGGGCCGCTACCTCGCCGCTCGCGTCACCCTCTCCGATCGGCCGGGGAGTCTCGGCGGACTGCTCGCCGAGCTGGGACGCACCGGCGCGAGCGTGCTCGATGTGGTCCACTCGCGCACCGACACCTGGCTCGCCATCGACGAGGTGGAAGTACTGCTGACCCTGGAAACCCGCGGGCCCGCGCATCGCGACGAGGTGCTCACCGCGCTCGCGGATGCGGGATACACACTGCGCGTACAGGATTGAGCGTGCCGAAACCGGTACCCACACGAGATTCAGTGCGCCCGAAAACGATTCAGTGCGCCCCGCCGAGCTCCAGTGCCAGTACCCCGACGATCACCAGCCCGATCCCGCCGACCTGCACCATGGTCAGTCGCTCATCCAGGAACAGCGCGCCGATGGTCGCCACCGCCACCACGCCCACGGCCGACCAGATGCCGTACGCGACCCCGATCGCCATTCCCCGCTTGAGCGCCTGCGACAGGAAGACGAAGGCCGACGCGTAGCCGATCACCACGATGATCGACGGCACCAGTTTGCTGAATCCGTCGGAGATCTTCAGCGACACCGTGGCCGTCACCTCGAACGCTATGGCCAGTCCCAGAAACAACAAGGTCATGCCGGCACACTATCGGGCATACCGGGCCCGAAAGGAGATGCCCGGCGTGACGCCGTATGGTTACTGGGACGGCATGTGGATGCCACCGCACTTCCGAGCCGCCTCAGCGCTGAAATACAGAGAGCGCACCTGTGCCGAATTGTCAGCACCGCTGCTGAGCCTTCGCACATTTCCGGCTCCGAACGCCGATCTCCCGCCGCTACGCGGCACTCCGATCTCGACCGGTCATCCGGCGAGTCGGTCATACTCCCCCAGGAGGACCTCGTGTCTGACCACACCGTGAACCCGCAGCCGCAAGCAGCCGATGCCGAAACCGCCGAACGGCCGATGTCGCGCCGCGAGCGCCGGGGCAAGCCTGCTCGCAAGCAGTCGGACGCCGGCCCCATCAAGTCGGGCCGCTTCACCATCCCCGCCACCAAACGGTCGAACTTCGTCAAAGAATGACCCGGCAGAATCACGAATGCCCGCCGTTTCCGCGGCGGGCATTCGTCGTTCGTACAGGATGATCAGCAACCGTCTTCGTCTGTACCGTTCATCAGCCGATCCAATTCACGTGGGTCGAGCCGTTTGAGCTCCGCCTCGAAAGCCCGGTCGTAGTGCCGGTCGTTCGGGTCACCGCCGTAGCGCCGCCGCGACACACGGCCGTACTGCTTCAGGAACGGCTGAATCTCGGCCTGTAGCCGTGCTTCCCGCTTGGACACAAGCGAACCGTAGCCCTCGCATCCGGCGACGGCTACGGGTTTTCGCCGGGTTCAGCGCAGCCAGGTGCGGTGGTCGGCGGCGGTGCTGCGGACTTCCTCGAGCTGCTTGGCCACCTGGACGCCGGCGGTGCCGCCGCGGGCATTGCGGGAGGCGATGGAACCTTCGACGGTGAGGACATCGCGGACCCGAGGGGTGAGGTTCGGGTCGACGGCGGCGAATTCCTCGTCGGTGAGATCGGCGAGGCCGACGCCGCGGGCTTCGGCGGCGCGGACGCAGCCGCCCGCGGCCTCATGGGCGACGCGGAACGGGACACCCTGGCGGACAAGCCATTCGGCGATATCGGTGGCGAGGGTGAAACCGGCGGGGGCCAGCTCGGCCATGCGGTCGGTATGGAAGGTCAGGGTGGAGACCAGACCGGCGATGGCGGGCAGCAGCAGCTCCAGCTGAGCCACCGAATCGAACAGCGGTTCCTTGTCTTCCTGCAGGTCACGGTTGTAGGCGAGGGGTTGGGCCTTCAGCGTGGCGAGCAGGCCGGTGAGGTTGCCGATGAGGCGGCCGGCCTTTCCGCGGGTGAGCTCGGAGACGTCCGGGTTCTTCTTCTGCGGCATGATCGAGGAGCCGGTGGACCAGGCGTCGGCCAGGGTGATGTAGCCGAATTCCGGTGTGCTCCAGATGATCACCTCCTCCGCCATGCGGGAGAGGTCGACGGCGGTCATGGCCAGCACGAAGGCGGCCTCGGCGGCGAAATCACGCGAGGAGGTGGCATCGATCGAATTGGCCGCTGCCGCATCGAAATCCAGGTCGGCGGCGATCGCCTCCGGATCCAGGCCCAGCGAGGAACCGGCGAGCGCGCCGGAACCGTACGGGGAGATGGCGGCGCGCTTGTCGAAGTCGCGCAGGCGATCGATATCGCGCAGCAGCGGATGCGCGTGTGCCAGCAGGTGATGCGCGAGCAGGACCGGCTGCGCGGCCTGCAGATGCGTCTTGCCCGGCATGACGGCATCCGGATGTGCGGCGGCCTGGGCGACCAGGGCGTCGACCACCTCGAGGACGCCCGCGGCGACCCGGCGCACGGCATCGCGCAGCCACATGCGGAAGAGCGTGGCCACCTGGTCATTACGAGAGCGGCCCGCGCGCAGGCGGCCGCCGAGTTCGGTGCCGACCCGCTCGATCAGGCCGCGCTCCAGGGCGCCGTGCACATCCTCATCGGACTCGGCGGGGACGTAGGCGCCCGAGGCCACATCGGCGGCCAGCTGATCGAGTCCGGTCAGCATGGCGGCCAGATCACGCTCGGACAGCAGTCCGGCCTTGTGCAGCACGCGCGCATGGGCTTTGGACGCACGGACGTCGTACGGCGCCAGCACCCAGTCGAAGTGGGTCGACTTGCTCAGCGCGGCCATTGCCGCGGCCGGGCCGGACGCGAATCGTCCGCCCCACAGCGCGCCCTCATTGGTGCTGCCGCCCTGGGTCATAGCGTGTCGTCTCCTCGCGGTCGTATCGCGGTCATCAGGATGTGTGTACTCATATCGGGCCGTGCCGACTCCGGGACGGCGCGGCCGTGGTCCTGCAGCAGGGCGACCGGATCACCCTCGCGCACCAGCCACTGCTGCATGGCGAACCAGCTGCGCGGATCGGTGCGGCCCTCCCACGGATACCAGAGCTGTTCGAGATCCATGCGAATCCCGGCCTTGGCCAAGGCTTCCCGGCGACGTTCGCGCATATCCTTCGACAGTGCGCGGGAACCGGTGCCGATATTCAGCGCCATCCGGCTGCCCGGCGCGCTGAGCGCGGCCACATTCTCCAGCAGCCGGTCCTGCGCATCCCCGGGGAGGTAGCGCAGCAGGCCCTCGGCGAGCCAGGCGGTCGGCTGATCGGGATCGAAACCCTTGTCGAGCAAGGCTTTCGGCCAATCCTGCCGCAGATCGATCGGCACCTCGCGGCGATCCACCTCGGGCACATCATCGGCGAGCGCTGTCGCCTTGAATTCCAGCACCTTCGGCTGATCCAGTTCGAAAACTGTACTGCCGGAAGGCCATTGCATCCGGTACGCGCGCGCATCCAGGCCGGAGGCAAGAATGACGAACTGCCGGACGCCCGCGGTGATCGCCGCGGTGAAGTAATCGTCGAAATACAGCGTCCGGGCGATCAGGAAATTGCCCATCACACCGTTGGTATAGGTGCCGCCGGTCTCGCCACCGCCGGTGAGCGCGGCATCGATGATCGAGTTCCAGCCGTCCGAACCGACCGCGGCCACCAGCTTCGCCGCGTACGGATCGCGGAAGACCGCATCCTCTCGACGGGTCTCGTTGGCCCGCATGGCGGCGACACCGATGGCGGTGGCGCCCACACTCTCCGTGATGTCCCAGCTGTCGTCATCGGTTCGCATGGACGCCTCCTCAGGCCGGTGGATACCCGGTCGCAGGCTACTACTTCTTGCTGAGATCCCGACGCGCCGCAACCTTGGAGGACAGGCCGTGGATCTGCACGAAGCCCTTGGCCAGCGACTGGTCGAAGGTGTCGCCGGCATCGTAGGTGGCCAGGTTGAAGTCGTAGAGCGACTCGTCCGAGCGACGGCCGTTCACGATCACGCTGCCGCCGTGCAGGACCATGCGAACCTCACCGGAGACATGCTGCTGGGTGTCCTGTACGAAGGCGTCCAGCGCGCGCTTGAGCGGGGAGTACCACAGGCCGTCGTACACCAGCTCGCCCCAGCGCTGCTCGACCTGACGCTTGTAGCGGCCGAGCTCGCGCTCGACGGTGACCGCTTCCATCTCCTGGTGCGCGGTGATGAGGGCGATGGCGCCCGGCGCCTCGTAGATCTCGCGGCTCTTGATGCCGACGAGACGGTCCTCGACCATGTCCAGACGGCCGACGCCCTGGCGTCCGGCGCGCTGGTTCAGCTCGGTGATGGCCTCGAGCATGGAGACCGGGCGGCCGTCGATGGCGACCGGAACACCCTTGTCGAAGGTGACGATGAGCTCGTCCGGCGCCTCGAAGTTGACGGTCGGGTCGACGGTGTAGTCGTAGACGTCCTTGGTCGGGGCGTTCCAGAGATCCTCGAGGAAGCCGGTTTCCACCGCGCGGCCCCACAGGTTCTGATCGACGGAGAACGGCGACTTCTTGGAGACATTGATCGGCAGGTTGTTCTCGCCGGCGAACTCGATGGCCTTCTCGCGGGTCCAGGCGTAGTCGCGAACCGGGGCGATGACCTTGAGCTCGGGCGCGAGCGCGCCGATGCCGACCTCGAAGCGGACCTGATCGTTGCCCTTACCGGTGCAACCGTGCGACACGGTATCGGCGCCGTGGTACTCGGCGGCCTCGACCAGGTGCTTGACGATCAGCGGCCGGGAGATGGCCGAGACCAGCGGGTAGCGGCCCATGTACATGGCGTTCGCCTGGATGGTCGGCAGGCAGTACTCATTGGCGAACTCGTCGCGCGCGTCCACCACGATGGATTCGACCGCGCCGCAGTCGAGCGCGCGCTGGCGCACATCGTTCATGTCCTCGCCGCCCTGGCCCAGGTCGATCGCGACCGCGACCACCTCGGCCCCGGTCTCCTTGGCGATCCAGCTGATCGCGACTGAGGTGTCCAGCCCGCCGGAGTAGGCGAGTACGACGCGCTTGGTCATAGTCCGTGTGCTCCTCGATTAGTACGTGTAGGTCGGTTCCCCCGGCGTCCTGCAAATGATTATGCACGATGATGCAATCCCATTCATAACCGGGGGCCCTCGAACAGAAAAGACCTGGCCAGAGCCATGATGGGTCAGGCGAGGAGTTCGATTTTGGTGGCCAGTTCGGCGCCGGTGGTGGGTTCGCGGGCTATGACGGCGATGGTGTCGTCGCCGGCGATGGTGCCGACGATCTCAGGCAGGGCGGCGCGGTCGAGGGCGCTGGCCAGGAAGTGGGCGGCGCCGGGTGGGGTGCGAAGGACGGCGATATTGCCGCTGGAGTCGGTGGAGACCAGGAGGTCGCCGAGGAGTTTGGAGAGGCGTTCGGTGCCGCCGGTTACGCCGCGGACGGGGCTGCCGTCCTCGGGGACCACGTAGACGCCTGCGCCGCCGTCGGCTGCGCGGAGTTTCACCGCGCCGAGTTCGTCCAGGTCGCGGGAGAGGGTGGCCTGGGTGGTGTCGATGCCTTCACCGGAGAGGAGGGCGGCCAGTTCGGATTGGCTGCGAACCTCGTGCTGGGAGAGGATGGCGACTATGCGGGCCTGGCGGCCGGCTCGGGTGCGGGCGATTGCCGCACCTGAGCGCACGGGAGCCGTTGCGGCCGAGCGTCGCTCACCGCTCACCGGGCACCGCCCTGTTTGGCGAGCAGCCAGACCAGCAGGGCCTTCTGGGCGTGTAGGCGATTTTCGGCTTCGTCCCACACCGCGCTGTGCGGGCCGTCGAGGACCTCGTCGGTGATCTCCTCGCCGCGGTGCGCCGGAAGACAGTGCAGCACAGTCACATCGGGGGCGGCATGGGCCAGCAGGGCCGCGTTCACCTGGAAGGGGCGGAAGGGGGCGACGCGGTCGAGGCCGTCGTTCTCCTGGCCCATGGACATCCAGGTATCGGTGACCAGCGCGTCGGCGCCTTCGGCGGCCGCGATCGGATCCGCGGTGAAGGTGATGGTGGCGCCGGTTTCGGCGGCACGCTTCTGGGCGAGCTCGACAATCCACGGCAGCGGCTCGAAACCCGCGGGGGCGGCGATGGTTACGTTCAAACCCGCGGTCACGCCGCCGAGCAGCAGCGAGTGCGCCATATTGTTCGCACCGTCGCCGAGATAGGTGAGCTTGCGCCCGGCGAGATTGCCCTTGCGCTCCTGCAGCGTCTGCAGATCGGCCAGGATCTGGCAGGGATGGAACTCGTTGGAGAGCGCGTTCACGACGGGAACGGTTGCGGCGCCCGCCATTTCGTCGAGCCGGGTCTGCTCGAAGGTCCGCCAGACGATCGCGTCGACATACCGCGAGAGCACCCGGCCGGTATCGGCGAGCGTCTCCTCGCGACCGAGCTGGGTATCACGCCCGTCCACGACCACGGCGTGCCCGCCGAGCTGGGCAATGCCCATTTCGAAGGAGAAGCGGGTGCGGGTGGAGTTCTTCTCGAACATGACCGCGACACCGCGCGGACCGTCGAGCGGACGCCGGGAGAGCGGGGCCTTCTTCAGTTCCGCTGCGATGGCGAGGATTTCGGCCTGTTCGGCCGGGCTCACATCATCGTCGCGCAGGAAATGGCGAATGGTCACTTCTGGTTCTCCTTCTCCACCTGGGCCTGCGCGGCGTCGAGAATGCCGGGGAGGTCGGACAGGAAATTGTCGGCCTGGGTTTCGGTGAGCACCAGCGGCGGCGCCAGCCGGATCACATTGGGCTTGGCGGGATTGATGAGGTAGCCCGTCTCCCGCGCCGCCGCCTCCACCTGAGCCGAGGCGTCGGCGGTGAGCTGGATGCCGATGAGCAGACCCGCACCGCGCACATGATCGATGAGCGGGTGGTCGAGATCGTCGATCCCGTCGACCAGAATCTTGCCGACCTTCTCCACGTGTGCGAGCAGACCCTCCTCGTCGATGGTCCGCAGCACCGCCAAAGCCGCTGCGGCACAGACCGGATTGCCGCCGAAGGTGGTGCCGTGCATACCGGGCTGCAGCAGTTCGGCCGCCGGCCCCTGCGCCAGTACCGCGCCGATGGGCAGGCCGCCGCCCAGCCCCTTGGCCAGGGTGATCACATCCGGCACGATGCCCGCCGCCTGGTGCGCGTAGAACGCACCGGTGCGGCCGATACCGGTCTGCACCTCGTCCAGGATCAGCAGTGCGCCTTGCTGTTTGGTGATGGCGCGCGCCTTGGCTAGATAATCGGCCGGCGGAATGACCACGCCGCTCTCCCCCATGATGGGTTCGAGAAACACCGCGGCGGTATCAGAGTCGACCGCAGCCGCCAGCGCGAGTGCGTCGCCGTAGGGCACGTGCACAACACCGGCGGGCATCGGCTCGAACGGCGTGCGCTTGGCCGCCTGCCCGGTCAGCGCCAGCGCGCCCATGGTCCGCCCGTGGAACGCTTCCTCACACGCGACGATCTTGGTCTTGCCGGTCAGTCGCGCCATCTTGAACGCGGCCTCATTGGCCTCGGTGCCGGAGTTGCAGAAGAACGCCTTGCCGTCCCCGTCGCCGAAGTGCGCGAGCAGCCGTTCCGCGAGTTCGATGACCGGTTCGCTGGCATACAGATTCGACACATGGCCGAGCGTGCCGAGCTGATTGGTGACCGCCTCCAGAATCGCCGGATGCGCGTGCCCGAGGCTGTTGACCGCGATGCCGCCGAGGAAGTCGAGGTAGCGCTTGCCGTCGGCGTCGTAGACGACCGCGCCCGCACCGCGCACCAGCGCGATCTTCGGGGTGCCGTAGTTGTTCATCAGCGCGGAAGTCCACCGCTGCTGAATATCGGCTGTGCTCATGACTTCACTCCGTTCGAACTCGCAACGCCCGCGGGGGTCACCATGGTGCCGATGCCCTCCCCGGTGAACAGCTCCAGCAGTACCGAATGCGGCACCCGCCCGTCGATGACGTGCGCGGTCGGGACACCGCCTTCGACGGCACGCAGGCAGGCTTCCATCTTCGGCACCATGCCCGCATCGAGGCTGGGCAGCAACTCGGCCAGCGCATCGGTATCGATGCGGGTGGTCAGCGAGGACCGGTCCGGCCAATCGGTGTACAGGCCTTCCACATCGGTGAGAATGACCAGTTTTTCCGCGCCGATGCCCTGCGCCAGCGCGGCCGCGGCGGTATCGGCATTGATGTTGTGCACCACACCGTCCGCATCGGGGGCGATGGTCGAGACCACCGGAATGCGGCCCGCCGCAATGAGATCCAGCACCGCATCGGGATTCACCTCGGTGACGTCGCCGACCAGGCCGATATCGGTGGGCGCGCCGTCCACCTCGACGGTGCGCCGGGTGGCGGTGAACAGTCGCGCGTCCTCACCGGAGATGCCGACCGCGTAGGGCCCGTGCGCATTGATCAGCCCGACGAGCTCGCGGCCCACCTGACCGAAGAGCACCATGCGCACCACATCCATGACCTCGGGCGTGGTGACGCGGAAACCACCGCGGAACTCACCTTGCAGGCCAAGCTTTTTCAGCATGGCGCTGATCTGCGGGCCGCCGCCGTGCACCACCACCGGATGCACGCCCACGGTGCGCAGGAAAGCCATATCGGCGGCGAAGGCCCGCTTGAGGTCCTCGTCGATCATGGCATTGCCGCCGTATTTGACGACCACCACCTTGTCGCGGAACTTCTGCAGCCACGGCAGCGCATCGGCGAGCACATGCGCCTTGTCCAGCGCCGAAAGCTGTTCGCGCACCGAACTCATGAGCTGTAGGCCGAATTCTCTTCGACGTATCCGTGCGAGAGATCGGTGGTGCGGATGGTGGCCTCACCGTCGCCGAGTCCGAGGTCGACCAGCACCTGGATATCGGCGCCGGACAGATCCACATCGCGTGCGCCGGGGGCGCCCATGCCATTGACGCACACCGGATATCCGTTGAAGGACACCGAAATCTTGTCCGCCTCCAGCTCGATCGGTGCGATGCCGATGCTCGCCAGCACGCGGCCCCAGTTGGGGTCGGAGCCGAAGAACGCCGTCTTGACCAGGCTGTCGCGGGCGAGGGCACGGGCGCCGATGAGCGCCTCGTCCTCGCTGATCGCGCCGCGCACGGTGATGTGCACCCGCTTGGTCACACCTTCGGCATCGGCCATGAGCTGCTCGGCCAGATCGTCGCAGACCGCGAACACAGCGGCATCGAGGTCGTCCTGGCTGGGCGCGACACCGCTCGCGCCATTGGCGAGCAGCAGCACAGTGTCATTGGTGGAGCAGGAGCCGTCGACATCGAGCCGGTCGAAGGTCAGGGCGGTCGCCTTGCGCAGCGCCGCGTCCAACTGGGCGGGCGTGGCGACCGCATCGGTGGTCAGCACGATGAGCATGGTCGCCAGCGACGGTGCGAGCATGCCCGCGCCCTTGCCCATACCGCCGACGTTCCACTTGTCCTGATGGTGGAACGCCACCTCCTTCGGCACGGTATCGGTGGTCATGATGGCCCGTGCGGCCTCCGCGCCGCCCGAGAGCCCGCCACCCATTTCGCGCACGATCTCGGTGACGGCGGGCAGCAGCTTGTCCATGGGCAGCCGGTCGCCGATCAGACCCGTCGAGCAGACCGCGATCTCGCCCGCCCCGGTCTCGGTGCCCCAGTTGCTCAGCGCCTTCGCGAGCTCCTCGGCGGTGGCGTGCGTGTCCTGGAAGCCGCCGGGACCCGTACAGGCATTGGCCCCACCGGAATTCAGGATGACCGCGCGCAGCCGGCCGGTCGTGAGCACCTGCTGCGACCACAGCACCGGTGCGGCCTTCACCTTGTTGCGGGTGAAGACGCCGGCCGCCGAATACTCCGGTCCCTCACTGAATACCAGTGCCAGATCGGGCTTTCCACTGACCTTGATGCCCGCCGTGATACCGGCCGCGCGGAACCCCAGCGGTGCGGTGACGCCCTGGGTCCGGACCAGCTTGCCGACAGAGGTTGAAGTCACGGTGCCACTCCTACGGTGGAAAGTCCTGCGGTCTCGTCGAATCCGAGAGCCAGATTCAGGGATTGGACAGCCGCGCCCGCGGTGCCCTTGGCCAGATTGTCGATGGCGCCGATCACCACCAGCAGTCCGGCGGCCTCGTCCACGGCCACCTGCAGGGTGACGGCATTGGATCCCAGGACCGAACCGGTCTGCGGCAGTACGCCTTCGGGCAGCAGGTGCACGAAGGGCTCATCGGCATACGCTTTTTCGTAGACGGCGCGGGCCGCGGCGGCATCCACGCGCGTCGGAGCGGTGCAGGTGGCGAGAATGCCGCGCGGCAGCGGAGCCAGCACCGGGGTGAAGGACACGGCGACGTCGATACCGCCTGCGGCGGCCTTCAGGTTCTGGGCGATCTCGGGAGTGTGCCGGTGCGCGCCCGCGATGCTGTAGGCACGCAGCGAGCCCATGACCTCCGAACCCAGCAGGCCCACATCGAGTTTGCGGCCCGCGCCCGAAGTGCCGCTCACGGCAACAACATTCACATTCGGCTCGATAATGCCCGCGGCAATGGCCGGGGCCAGCGCGAGACTCGACACCGTCGGGTAGCAGCCCGGCACCGCGATCCGGGTCGCGCCGCGCAATTGCTCCCGCGCACCCGGCAGTTCCGGCAGACCGTACGGCCAGCTGCCCGCATACGGGGTGCCGTAGTACCTCTCCCAGGCCGCACCGTCGGTGAGCCGGAAATCGGCACCGCAGTCGATGATGACGGTCGATTCCGGCAGCGCCTGGGCAATGGCCGCGGACTGCCCGTGCGGCAGGCCCAGGAACACGATGTCGTGCCCGGCCAGCTCCTCCACGGTGGTCGGGCCGAGGACCCGATCGGCCAGCGGCAGCAGATGCGGTTGCAACGCCCCGAGCAGGCTGCCCGCATTGGATCCGGCGGTCAGCGCCCCCAACTCGAGACGCCCGCTTCGATAGGCTGGGTGTCCGAGCAGCAGTCGCAGGACTTCGCCGCCCGCGTACCCGCTCGCACCAGCGACCGCGACCCGCAGCGTGGGTCCACTAGAGGTATCCGCCATGTGATGATTATGCACGATTGTGCAAGCTCATTCACAGCGGGGTCCGGCAGACCGCGGCCACAGCGGTCTACCGTCCCCGGTCGTCGCAGGTCAGGCCACAAAAGCGAACAGCACCGCCGCCACCGCGAAGCTCACCACCGACAGCACCGTTTCGAGCACCGTCCAGGTCTGCAGCGTCTGCTTGACCGTCAGATTGAAGAACTTGGAGATGATCCAGAAACCGCCGTCATTGACGTGGCTCAGCACAATCGAGCCCGCGGCAATGGACATGGCGATCAGCGCCAGCGCCATCTGCGAGTAGTCGTGGCCGACCACCAGCGGCGCGACGATGCCACCGGTGGTGACGATGGCCACGGTGGCCGAGCCCTGGGCGATGCGCAGGCCACAGCTGATGATGTAGGCCAGCACGATCACCGGAAGCCCTGCGGCGGACATGGTTTGGGCCAGGGCCGTGCCGATTCCGGTGGCGGAGATGACCTTTCCGAAGAACGCGCCCGCACCGACCACCAGCAGCAGCATGCCCACCGGGCGCAGCGATTCAGCGGTGAGGGTGCTCAGTTCCTGCACGGTCTGCCCGCGCCGCAGACCCAGCACGTAGAAGGCGGTCAGCACGGCGATGAGCAGGGCCACGGCGGGCGTACCCAAGAAGGTGAGCACCTCCAGAGGCTGCGAATTCGCCTGCAGCAGTTGGCTGCCGAAGGTCGCGCCGAGAACCAGGACCAGCGGGATGCCGATAATGCCGCCGATGAGCGCCACCGACGGCGGCGGGCGCACCGCCGTGGCCGTGGTGGTGCCGGGGCCGTCACCGGCCGGTTCGGCCACCAGGAACTCCGCGGGCACCTCGACCTTGACGCGATTGCCGATCCAGCTGCCCCAGACGATGCCGGCGGCGATGAATCCGGGTATGCCGCAGACGAATCCCATGAGAATCAGCCAGCCGAGGCTGACGCCGAGCAGACCGCCCAGCGATACCGGACCCGGATGCGGCGGCAGGAACGCATGCGTCATGGACAAACCCGCGACCATGGGCATGGCATAGCGCACCAGCGACCCGCCGCCGCGCTTGGCGGCCACATAGACCAGCGGCGCGAGCACGAAGATCCCGATATCGAAGAACAGCGGGATGCCGAAGATGAGGCCGAGCAGACCCATGGCGACGGGCGCGCCCTTCTCCCCGAAGGCCCGCAGCAGCCGGTCGGTCAGCACGTCCGCGCCGCCGGAGCGTTCCAGGATCGCGCCGAGCACCGTGCCCAGCCCGATGATGACGGCGATATGCCCGAGAATGCCGCCGAAGCCCGTCTCCAGCAGGGAGTCACCGGATTTCATCGGCGTGCCGACGATCTTCGAGACCGGCAGGCCCGCCGCGAGGGCCAGGCCCAGGCTGGTGAGCAGCAGGGCGATGAACGGTTCCAGCTTGATCCGGATGATCGCGAAGAGCAGGACCGCGATGGACAGACCGCAGAGCACCAGCAGTCCGGGGGTGGTGGTGCGCAGCCAGTCGACTGTGGCGCCCATGGTGTACCTCTCAGTTCAAAGAGCGAACGAACGATGCCGCCCGCGTGGCGATGTCGGCCCAGCGCCCGGCCGCGACATCGGCGGGTGCGACCACATCGGTTCCGGCGGTGACCGCTACCGCGCCCTGTGCCAGGAAGTCGGCGGCATTGCCCGCATTGACCCCGCCGGAGGGGATCAATTGCGCTTCGGGAAAGGGCCCGCGCAGGTCCTTGAAATAGCCGGGGCCGAAGGTGCGGGCGGGGAAGATCTTCACCGCCGCCGCGCCCAGATCCATGGCCCGCATGACCTCGGTGGGCGTCAAAGCGCCCATGACAACCGGGATTCCGCGCCGCGTCGCCACCTCGGCCACCTCCGCGCACAGCCCGGGCGTCACCAGGAATCGCGCGCCGCTGTCGATGGCGGCGGCGGCCTGCTCACCGGTGAGCACGGTGCCCGCGCCCATGACCCCACGTCCGGCCTCGGCGGCCTTGCGCAGGCAGTCCAGCATGCCCGGGGTGGTGAAAGTCAGTTCCACGGCGCGGATTCCGGATCCGGCGAGCGCCTCGGCGAGCGCGACCGGATCGGGAATCTCCGGCGCCCGCACCACGGTGAGTACACGATCGGCGCGAATGACGTCCATGGCGGAGGTCAACGGGTCTCCTTCCGAGACGTATTCATGCGCAGGGCGCGACCGGCCCGCACATCGGTGGGTGTGCCTGCGTCAATGGCGAATTCACCATTGACGAGGACGTAGGGAATGCCGTGCGCCTGCTGCTTGGGGTTGTCGAAGGTGGCGGTATCGGCCACCGTGCGCGGGTCGAACAACACCAGATCGGCGGCGTAGCCCGGCCGGATCAGTCCGCGCTCGCGCAGCCGGAGCCGCTGTGCGGGACGGCCGGTGAGGTGGTGCACGCACTCCTCGAGCCCGAGCACGCCGAGCTCGCGCGAGTAGCGGCCCAGGTAGCGGGGGAAGGTGCCCCAGGCGCGCGGATGCGGCCGCTCCCCCACCAGCAGTGCGTCACTGCCGCCCATATGCCGCGAGTGCCGCATGATGGCGCGCACGTTCTCCTCGTGCCCGACATGCTGAAGGATGGTGGTGGCCAGCTGATCTCGGGTCAGCAGATCGAAGAACACCTCGACCGGCGGCATATCCCACTCGGCGGCGATCTCGTGCACGGTGCGCCCGATACAGCGATCGAGTTCCCGGTTCGCGACACCGCTGATCTGAATGGTCTCCCAGTCGACCACCACGCCGTGGCAGCCGTCGGAACCGTGCACAGTGACATCGGTCGCGATGCGCAATCGGGTCGGCAGATCGGCAATGCGCTCGAGCGCCGCATCGGGTCCGCCGGACATGGCCCAGCTGGGCAGCAATGCCGACAGTGTGGTGGAGCCGGGCAGATACGGATAGGTATCGAGGCTGATATCGCAGCCGTCCGCGAGGGCCGCATCGACCAGGGCGAGGAATTCCGGTGCGCGCCCGCGATTCACGCCGAAGTTCATGGTGGCGTGCGTGAGATGCAGTGCGCAGCCGGTGCGCCGGGACAGTTCGATCATCTCGGCGTAGGCCTCGAGCGCGCCCGCGCCGTAGGAGCGGGTATGCGGCGCGTAGAAGCCCCCCGCTTCGGCCACCACCTCGCACAGGGCGGCGAGTTCCGAAGTGCCGGCATACATTCCGGGCGTGTAGGTGAGTCCGCTGGACATGCCGACCGCGCCCTCGGCAAGGGCCTGCGCGAGCAGTGCGCGCATCCGGTCGATCTCGGCGGCGGTGGCGGCGCGCTCATGACTGCCCACCACCATCAGGCGCAGCGTGCCCTGCGGCACCAGGTACGCGGCATTGGGTGAGATGCGCGCGGAATCCAGGCGGTCCAGATATTCGGCGACGGTGCGCCAGGAAAAGTCGAGATCGGCGGGATTGCCGTTCCACCCGGCGATCTGACGACGCACCACGGCCAGCGCCGCATCGTCGATGGGCGCGTAGGAGAGCCCGTCCTGTCCGAGAACCTCGGTGGTGATGCCCTGGCTGAGTTTGGCGAAGTGCCCCGGTTCGGTGAGCAGGTGCAGATCCGAATGCGCGTGCATATCGATGAAACCCGGTGCCAGCGCCAGGGTTTCACCCTCGTCGATGGTGCGTGCGGCGCCGGTCACTGTGCCGGGCGCGGCGATTCGCGTGATCAGCCCGCCGTCCACGACCACATCGCCCCGGTACCGGTTCGAGCCGGTGCCGTCGATGATGTCGATATCACGAATCAGTAAGTCGGCCATGACAGTCCGCTCAGAAGTAGGTGTGCAGGAAGTCGACGATGCGCGGCCGCTCGGCATCGGCGTCGTCGACCACCGGAATGAGCCGCCACTTGTCGAAGGCCGTGCACGGATGCGAAAGCCCCAGTCGCACCACCGAACCCACCGGCACCGCCTCGGCGGCGCCGTCCGGCAGCCGCAGGAAGGTGTGCTGGTCATTGAGCGCCGTCACCACCGCGCCCGCGGGCAGCGATGGCACCGCCGGTCCCGCCATCCGCTGCGGGACCGGCAGCCCCTCATCGAAAGGGAGATCACGCTTGCCCGCATCGAGCAGCGCGAGCCCCGGTTCCGGCCGGGAGACGCTGCGCGCCCAGCCGTGCATGCCCGCACGCAGCGGGCGGTCGGCGCCGGTCAGCGCCACACCACCGGCGGTGAGCGGGGAGATTCCGGAGTAGAAGCCGTCATCGTGAATCAGGTACGCGCCCGAGCGCAGCACCACCGTGGCCGGAACCCCGTGCGCGCCATCCTCGTCCGCGAGACCGGCCAGCCGCTCCACCACCAGATCCGGATAGGCGCTGCCACCGGCGGTGAGGATCGCGCGACCTTCGTAGCGGCCCTGGGACGCCAGCTCCTGATGCAGGATGCCCAGCTCGTCGAGGTAATGCCGCACGGCCGCAAGCCCTTCCGGGGTGCGGTCGTGCGCCAGTGCACCCTCGTAGCCGCCGACACCGGCGAGCACGAGCCGCGCGGAGTCGTGGATGGCCTCGGCCACCTCGTACGCCTCGGACAGGGTGCGAGCCCCGGTACGCCCGTGCGGCCCACCGAGTTCCACCAGCACCGGCACCCGCACGCCCTCGGGCGCGGACTCGAGGATCCGTTCCATCTCGCGCACGGTCGAGAGGCCATCGGCCCAGCAATAGAATTCGAAGTCCGGGTCATTCGCCAATTCGTCGGCGACCCAGCGCAATCCGATCGGATCGACCAGCGCGTTCGCGAGCATGATGCGGTCCAGTCCGAACGAGCGGCCCACCTGCACCTGCCACACGGTGGCCAGGGTGATGCCCCATGCGCCGGCCTCGAGCTGCTCACGCCACAGCTGCGGCGACATGGTGGTCTTGCCGTGCGGGGAGAGCCGGACCCCGGCCTGCCGCGACCACGCCGCCATGACCGCGAGGTTGGAATCGACGGCCGCGCGGTCCACGGTCAGCACCGGTGTCTGCAGATCGTCCAGATGCGGTGCGGTGGCCAGGTATTCACGCACGCTCAGCCCCCAGGCGGCGGGCGGCAGCGATTTGTGCTGCGGCCCCAGCCGCTCCCCGCCCAGGGCGGTGACGACGCCATTGTCGAGAGCCACGGCATTCCTTCCGATTTCATGCGACCGATTCACAGCCGACTATTTATAGCCGAGTTGCATTGCGTATTTTGCAACGATTGTTGCGCATTGTGTTTAGTGGTGGTTATTCTGCACACGATGACCGCAAGCCGCAACCGTTCTAAGGAGATTGGTGTGACCCAGCCGACTAAGCGCGCGGTCACCGTCGGCGAGGGACTCGCCGTACTGATCGCGCAGCCGGGCCCGCTGGCGGACTCGCACACCTTCGAACGCGGCGCGGCGGGCGCCGAGGCGAATGTCGCCACGGTGCTCGCACAGCTCGGCATCCAGACCGCCTGGGTCTCCCGTGTCGGCGACGACGGCTTCGGCCGCTATCTGGTGCGGCATCTCGGTGAGCGCGGCGTGGACACCTCCGCCGTGACCGTCGATCCGGCCCGGCCCACCGGCGTGTACGTGAAGGAACGCGGCAGCGGCTCCTCCCGGGCGGACGACCTGGAGGCCGGAGCCAGCCGAATGCTGTACTACCGCACCGGATCTGCCGCCAGCGCCCTGTCCCCCGCCGATCTCACCGCGGCGGCACGGCTGCTCGGCGCGGCCGATGTCATCCACTTCACCGGCATCACCCCGGCGCTCTCGCCCGCCGCCACCGGGTTCACCGAGGCCCTGCTCGCCCAGCCGCGCGGGCAGCGCCTGATCAGCTTCGACCTGAACTACCGCCCGGCGCTCTGGGAGCGGCGCGGCGAATCCGCCGGGGAGATCCTGGCCCGTCATATTCGCGGCAGTGATGTCGTCTTCCTCGGCGCGGACGAGGCCGAAGCGGTCTTCGGAGTCGGCGATGCCGAGCGGCTGCGCGCCCTCTTCCCGCAGCCCCGTCACCTGATCGTGAAGAACGATAAGCATTCGGTGACCGGATACATCGGCGATGTTCGCCTCGAGGTGCCCGCGCTGCGTCTGGACGTGACCGAGCGCATCGGCGCGGGCGACGCCTTCGCGGGCGGCTATCTGGCGGCACTGCTGCAGGGCCGCCCGCACGAGCAGCTGCTGCGCTTCGGACATCTGTGCGCCGCCGCCGCGCTCACCGGCACCGGTGACGTCGCCGAGCTGCCGCCGCTGGCCACCCTCGAATCCCGCTCCGCCGCGAGTACTTCCGAATGGGCGGGAATGAATTACGCCCGGCCGCAGCCCATCCCCGAGAATGTCCCCTCATGAGCCAGAGCCTGCTGCGTGCCCTCACCATCCTCACCCAACTCGGTGAGGAGCCGAAGTCCCTGGACCAGTTGGCAACCCAGCTCGGCGTGCACAAATCGACCGTGCTGCGGCTGCTGCAGACCATGGAGGGCGAGCGCTTCGTCACCCACGATCCGGAGCATAAATATCGATTGGGCTCACGGCTTTTCGAGCTCGCCAATCGCTCGTTGGAGGGTCGCGATGTGCGGATCGCGGCGCGGCCGCACCTGAGCGCGCTCAATGCCGCCACCGGACAGACCGTGCACCTGGCCACCTACGAATCCGGCGAGGCCATCTACATCGACAAACTCGATGCCACCCACAGCGTCCGGATGTACTCGCGGATCGGGCGGCCCGCCGCACTGCACTGCACCGCGGTCGGCAAGGTGCTCGTCGCCGCGCTGCCGCGCGCCTCGTGGCGCGCGATTGCCGAGGGCATCGAGTACCGGCCGTTCACCGACCGCACCATCCGCACCCCCGAGCAGTACCTGACGGAGCTGGAACTCGTTGCGGCCCAAGGCTATGCCGAGGACCACGAGGAGCACGAGAGCTTCATCAACTGCGTGGCCGTCCCCATTCGCGACGGCACCGGCGCCGTCATCGCCGCGCTGTCGATGTCGGTGCCGGACATGCTGCTCGATCACGACCAGGTCCTCGGCATGCTGCCGCAGGTACGCGCCGCGGCCGCGGCCGTGTCCACCGAGCTCGGCTGGAGTCCGAGCGCCACACACCCCGACCAGTGAAAGGCCGACCATGAGCGAAAAGATCGCCGTCCGCACCGACAAGGCCCCCGCGCCCGCCCACACCTTCTCGCAGGGTGTGCGCAAGGGCCCCTTCGTCCAGGTCTCCGGGCAGGGTCCGGTCGACCCCGTCACCAATGAGTACCTGTACCCGGGTGATGTCGCGGCGCAGACGATCCGGACGCTCGAGAATGTGAAGGCGATCGTCGAGGCGAGCGGTGCGAGCTTCGACGATGTGGTGATGCTGCGCGTCTACCTCACCAAGCGTGAGGATTTCAGCGTCATGAACGACGCGTACGGCGAATTCGTCACCGCGCACACCCGCGGCACGGTGCTGCCCAGTCGCACCACCGTCTTCACGGGCCTGCCACGAGCGGAAATGCTGGTCGAAATCGACGCCGTCGCCATCGTCGAGGACTAGGCCGCTGGGCGTGATGGTTATGCACGACTGTGCAATTCCATTCACGCGAGGGTGCTTATTCCGGCATAATCAGAGGCCGATCTGACATCACCGGTCTGCTCCGGCACACTCGACATAGCCATGTACGACGACGACACTGAACAGCTCCCCGTTTACCGCCCCACCGGCAGTGCGCGCAGGTCAGCTGAGACGCCCCCGACCGAGCCCCGGCGCACGCGCCGCGCCCGGCCGAATTCGCATCGCCGCGCCGCGGAAGCTCCGGCCTCCGCGCAATCGAAGCGGCTGCGGTACGCCGGCCGCGGGGTCATGTCACTGGTCACCGTCGGGGTGATGGGCATCACCGGTGTCCTCTGGTACGGGGAGACCACCCTGGACCAGGGTTTCACCCGCTCCGGTGCGATCGCCGAGGAGGACCGCACCCTCGACGGCGATATCAATATCCTGCTCATCGGGCTGGATACCCGAAAGGATCTCAACGGCAACGATCTGCCGAAGGAGATCCTCGACCAGCTGCACGCCGGCGACGGCTCCGAGGGCGGCTACAACGCCAATTCCCTGATCCTCGTGCATATTCCGAAGGATATGAAGAAGATCAGCGCCTTCTCCATTCCGCGTGACGACTATGTGCCGGTGTCCGGTATCACCGGCTACGACCACGCCAAGATCAAAGAGTCGTACGGCCTGAAGAAGTACATGGTCGAGGAGAAGCTCAAGGCGCAGGGCGTCACCGACAAGGTCGATCTGGAGCGGCAGGGCCGCGAAGCCGGGCGCGCCTCCATCGTGCAGACGGTGAAGGCGCTCACCGGCGTACCCATCAACCGCTTCGCCGAGGTCTCGCTCGCCGGGTTCTACGATCTGGCGACCGCGCTCGGCGGCGTCGACGTGTGCCTCAATCACGCGGTGGACGACAGCTACTACTCCGGCGCCCAATTCCCCGCCGGCAAGCAGCATCTCGACGGCTCCGACGCCCTGGCCTTCGTGCGCCAGCGCCACGGCCTCGACAATGGCGACCTCGACCGCACGCACCGGCAGCAGGCCTTCCTGACCTCGGTCGCGAAATCGCTGAAGGATTCCGGCACGCTCACCAATGTGGGCAAGCTCAAGGCGCTCATGGATGTGGCGCACAAGGATGTGGTGCTCTCGGACGGCTGGAGCCTCACCGATTTCATCACCACCGTGGGCCGCGCCGGTTCGCCCTCGATCGAATTCAATACCCTGCCCGTGCTGCGCTACGACACCGTCGACGGCCAGGACGTCAACATCATCGATCCGGTCGCCATCAAGAAGACCGTGCGCAGCGCCTTCGGCGTCGAACAGCCGGCCGTCGCCGCCGCGCCCCGCACCACGCCCACCAGCACCCTCGACGTGGTCAATGCCACCGGCACCCCCGGCATGGCGGCCAAGGTGCAGAAATCCCTGGGCGCCAAGGGATTCCCCACCGGCGATGTCAGCAATGCCACCTCCTCCGACGGCAGCTCGACCGTCGTCTACTACGGCACCGGCGCCGACGCGGATGCCCAGCAGCTGACCGATATGCTCGGCGGCGTCTCCGCCAGCCCGTCCTCGAATGTCACCGCGGGGCATATCAAACTGGTCCTGGGCACCGACTTCGAGCTTCCGGAAACCCTCGACCCGGCCGCGGCGACCACCGGCGGCACCACCACCACGACCACCTCCAAGGCGGCCGCCGCCGCGGCGGCCGCGACCACCACCGACGGCGCCCCCGACAACGGCAAGCCGGTCACCACGACCATCGGCTCGGATATCCCCTGCGTGAACTGAGTGGTTCCGCCGCTGAAAACCGGAGCAGCGCAATGACAAAGGAGCACCGGCTCCCTGCTCTACCGCGCTGCCCTGGCCGCCGCCGTGCACACCGCCCAGGCCGTCGTGGCCTCCGGACCGCTCCCCCCACCGGCATTCCGGCCTGCGCCGCCATCCAGAAGCTCATCGCGCCGTAGTCACCGGCCACCTGACGACTCACTGGACAGTATGTAAAGTGAGCCGCGTTACGCCCCGTCGAGCATTGGGATACAGATGGCAGGCAAGAATTCGGGAACCGGCACCCTCACCCTGAGCGGGCGGTTCAATCACTACTCGAGCGTCTATCTGGGCTGGAGCGCACGCACCTATTCGCGCGTGAACAGCTGGATCTACACCCGATCCGGCGGTACCAAGCTCGCCTCGCTACAGGGCAAGCCGGTGTTCCAATTGATCGTCAAGGGTCGCAAATCCGGCGAACCACGCCCGGTCATGCTCATGCTGATCCGCTCCGGCGACGACCTGCTGGTGTCCGGTTCGAACGGCGGCCACCCCGGCACCCCGAACTGGTGGCTGAACCTGGCCGCCGCCCCCACCGCCCGGGTCCAGGTGGGCGCGGAGAACTGGCCAGTCGATGTGCGCGTGGTCACCGATCCGGCCGAGTACGAAAACCACTGGCAGACACTGGTCGCCGGATACCCCGACTTCGCCACCTACCGCGCCCTGAGCACCCGCACCTTCCCGATCGCGGTGCTCAGCCGCGCCACCGGAGACTGATCGGCGATCACCCCGCGGGCGTCATCGTGTACATCAGCCACTCCCGGCGCGGAAGTTCGCAGCGGAAGAGCTGAACGTTCATCACGATCAGCTCGCCGGTATCGGGCGACCGCACCCGGGTGCTGCGATGCGGGACCCCCTCGGGTGGCAGACTCGCCGACCACAGTCGTTCCCAGTCCGGCGACTGCCGGCACACGGCGGCGATCTCCTCGCCACGGGCGGACGCGGCGGCGCCGGGCCCCATATGCCGGAAGGCGTAGACCATGGTGCGCACCTCGCGCTCCCAATCACCCATGGCCGCACGGGCCCGCGGATCCAGCAGCATCCACTCGAGGCCGTTGGCGCCCGCCTCCGCACCCGGAAACCACCGGCGATACGCATCATTGACCGCGATGATGTCGTGCTCGGGAACGGTCTGATACCACGCCGGGTGCGGCAGGGTCTGCAGAAAATTCAGCTCGGCCGGTTCCATCTCGCCGGAGTGCAGCCCGGTCAGTTCCGGCAGCAGTGCGCTGGCGGCCCATTCGCGATACGGGAACTCGACCTCCAAGGCCGTGAAGAGCGCACCGAGCGCGATCGCGGTGGGCTGGCGGACACCCTGTTCGATCTTCTGGATCAACGCCTCCGAGACCCCCGCCCGCCGTGCGAGTTCCGCGCGCGTCAGCCGTGCCGCTTCCCGGCGCACGCGCAGAAATCCCGCAATTGTCGTATGCGCCTCGGCCACTACCGCCGCTCCTCCGTATCCGATATCCGTCGCTCCAGTGCGTGCTGCTCGCCGTCGAACCTACCGGCGAGCCTGAATGGCCTGTGCCGCAGGGCGATAGCGCATCATTCGGGCCCGAGCGCGGGCACCAGGGTATACATCCACCACTGGCGGCGGGGCAACTCGCAGCGGAAGATCTGGACCTGCATGCGGATGAACTCACCGGTCTCGAGCGACCGCACGCGGGTGGGACGGCGGCGGATCTCGGTGGGCGGGATATCGGTCGACCAGAAGCGTTCCCAGTCCGGCGCGTCCCGGCACAGGCGGGTGATCTGTTCGATGCGCTCGGGGGTGGCGATGCCCGGGGCCATATGCCGGAAGGCCCACACCATGAAGTGCGCCTCCCGCTCCCAGTCGCCCATGACATGGCGGGCGATCGGATCCAGCAGCATCCACGCGATGATGTTGACTCCGGGCGTCAGACCCGGAAACGCCTGCAGGTAGGCGTCATTGGCCGCGATGAGGTCCAGTCCGGGCAGCGTCTGATAGCAGGCCGGATAGGGCAGGCCGTTCAGGAAGTCCAGTTCGACCTGCTCCGGTATGTCACCCTCGTACGGGATATCGGTCAGTTCCGGCTGCAGCACGCTCGCGGCGTGTTCGCGGTACTGCATCGGCACATCCAGCGCTTCGAACAGGGCGGCGAGCGCGGTCGAGGTGGGTTGCCGAGTGCCCTGTTCGACCTTCTGGATCAAGGCCTCCGAGACTCCCGCGCGGCGCGCCAGTTCCGCCCGCGTCAAACCGGCTGCTTCCCGTCGTACGCGCAGGAAACCCGCAATTGCCGAATGTGCTTCGACCACCCTTGTGACTCCTCCGGACCCGTTCGCGATGACGCTTCCGCGTACCGCCGCAGCCAAACCTACCGTTCGGTATTAAAGGGTCCGCAGGCACTCTGTACGACCTGCGGACCCGAACCGCAAATCGCGCAACTGGGACAAATTGGGACAGGGCTTCGCATTGACGCGGGGCGGGCCGACTCGGGATGCTCACCAGGGTCGTTCAACGCCGCACGGCCACTACCGGATGCCTCGGAGGGGACGGCATGGACTCGGGTCGCTGATGATGGGCGACCCGCGGGACGTGCCGCAGTGCATCGGCCACGATGGGCCGTACCGACATACGGCACGCCGTGGACACGCTGCGGTCGGTGTGCGTGCTGAGCACGCCTACCGACCGCAGCGCACACGGCACGAACGGATACGGCGCGCCTCAGGCCGGACATGGTGCGGGTCAGGACTTTTCGGACCAGATCGCCAGTTCGCCGCCGGGCATGCAGACGACGAGGTAGACGCCGGGCGTGGTGACGTGCCAGGCCTCGTAGTAGCGGTCGGGTTCCACCGCCAGGTGCGAACCCGAGTCCAGGAGCATGCGCAGCGTGCCGCCGGAATCGGCTGCGGCGGAGACTATTACGCCGTCCAGCGCGGCTGCCAGATCTGCGGCGGGGGGTTCGCCGGCAATGTGGTGCAGCGTGGGGCCCACGGTGCGGTGCAGCACCAGTTCGCCCTCTATGTGGATTTCGTAGCCGCCCGCGCCCAGCACGAGGACGGAGGGGCCGGGCGACAGCACTGTGAGGCGCTCACCGGTGATCGGTAGATCCATATCGCCTCCAGCGGGTCGGCGCCCCGGCGGATGCCGGGGCGCCGGGCTACTACTTGGTGGCCTCCGCCAGTACGGCGATGACCTGATCGGAGACGAAGAACGGCTCCAGACGCTCACGAATCAGCTTGGCCAGCACGCCGTTTCGCTTGGCGGCCTCGACCACAGCGGGTCCGTAGCGCAGGATTTCCCTGCCGATGTCCGCACCGGACAGACCCAACTCCGGCAGCAGGGCGGCCAGGGTGTGATCGCCGTACTTCTCGAAGAAGACCTCCACGCCCTGATCGACCAGGATGCCGAAGTACTCCTTCTCGCGGGTGGTGAGCGCGATGCGGTAGATGATCAGCGCCAGATCCTGCAGATCCTGCTGCGAGAGGTACTCGCGCAGACCGCTCACCGGCTCACCGGCGTGCAGATCCCAGAATTCCATGGCCGCATCGTGCACCGGCGCGTCCCGCAGCATCTCGCGAATCGCGTTATTGGTCCGCTTGAGCGCGAATTGCGCTCCCTTACCGGCCATTTCGCCGAGGAAGGTGCCGTCGCCGGTGGCCTTCTCGGCGGCCTTGCGGGCCTGCTTGGCGGCGGAGGTGCCGAGTGAGACCAGCGATCCGACGCCCGGAATCTTGTTCGCCATCTGCCGATTGCTCTCCATGAAATCGGAGATCAGCTTGTCCACGAATTTGGAGGCCACGGTGGCGATGAGCGGACTTTCGGTGAGCCGCTCCAGGATTCGCTCCTGCGCCTGATGCATGCCGAAGATCTTCTCCAGCAGCTGCTCCACCGGCTCGCGCTCCACCACATCGCCGAGGGTGTAGTCATTGTTCGCGGCGATATCGTCATACAGCGAGAGCGACAGCTGGCCGACCATCTCCTGTAGGACGGGGCTGCCGCCGATCAGATTGATAATTGTGGCCACAGTCTCCTTGGCCTGGTCGAGCTCCACCACATCGCGGAAGATGATGGTGTCGGCAATGCCGATCACCGCCTCCACATCGCGGCCGATCACCTCGGTGAAGCGATCACCGGTCACCTCGGCGAGAATGAAGTCGACTTGCAGGTCGAGCAGCCGTTCGGCGATTTCGCGCGGCTCGGTCATAGGGTTCCACCCATCGTCAAGAAAAGACCGCCGGTTCAGTCGGAATCGTTGCCGTGCATCGATTTTCGAATCTGTTCCAGGCGTTCCCGCGCGGTTTTCTGCCGCGCGTCCCACTGTTCCTCGACGCTACGACCCGCGGGCGTCTGCCGATCGAGCTCGTCCATCCCCTGTGCGGTGCCGTAGCGCTGCTCGACCTTATCGCGAACTGACTCGAAAGTAGGGACGCCCGATGTCGTATACCCGCTGATGCCTGGCGCGATCGGTATACCGGCCGGCGGTACCGGTGGGACCATGCCCGCCGGACCCCCTTCTACCTGGTCCAATGTGACAGGAACGTCCAGCGGCGGCGAGCCGGGCGCCGGATCCGTGTCCGGAGTCACATCGATGTAGTCGGGTGCATGACCGGCGGTGGCCGCCACCGCGGCCGCCACCTCGTGCAGCGCACCCAATGCGGCCCGGCCGGCACTGGCCTCGGCCACGGCCGCCGCCAGCTCCGCGTCCGGCAACTTCGCCAATTCCGATACGAGATCCTCGGCATTGCTCATACGGACCAGGCTACGCAGCGCGCGCCCCGCCGAGGGCGCCATTGCGCTGACGCCGAGTACGGCGTATGGTAGGCCGTGTTGTAAGCCCGTGGATGTAGGTAGACGCAGGTCCCTCCCACGAGATTTCTTCCCTTCCGAGTCAGTTTTCCGGCAGTAGTTCTGAGCTACCCGCTGACACCCACTCGGATCCCCTTGCGGCCCGCCGTCCCGGCGTCCCGCCTCCGGTCGTACGCGGCCGCTCCACATACACACTCCCGGTGCGTAAGTCACCGGATGCCTTTCACAGGAGAACACTCATGACCACCATGGAAACCCGGCCGGCCCGCAATCGCGCCGCCGCACCCAAGTCCACCCCGTCCAAGTCCACCCCAACCAAGCCCGTCGAGAACACCGCACCGCCGGTCCTCGACACCATCGAAACACTGTCGCCCGCAACGGGAATCCTCGATATCAGCGGCAATACGGCGACCCTGCGCAGCAGCGGCTACCTGCCCGACCCCGCCGATATCTCGGTGCCCACCCGGCTCGTCCGCGAATTCGGTTTGCGCCGTGGCGATTTCGTGACCGCACTGGTGCGTCCGAGCACCCCGAATCAGTCGAATGCCCAGCAGTCGAATGCCAAGGGCGGCAAGTCCGCAACGCTGGTGCGCATCGACACCGTCAACGGCCGCCCTGCGAGCGAAGCCCTTTCGCGCCCGCACTTCGGCGAACTGACACCCATTCATCCCGACGAGCGCCTGCGCCTGGAGACCGAGCCGCACAAGCTCACCACCCGGGTCACCGACCTGATCATGCCGATCGGCAAGGGGCAGCGCGCCCTCATCGTCGCACCGCCCAAGGCGGGCAAAACCTCTGTGCTGCAGGCGATCGCGCACGGCATCGCCGCGAATCACCCCGAGGTACACCTCATGATGGTGCTGGTCGGCGAACGGCCCGAGGAGGTCACCGACCTCTCCCGCGGCGTTCCCGCCGAAGTGGTCGCTGCCACCTTCGATCACTCACCGGCGCAGCAGACCGCACTCGCGGAACTGGCCATCGAACGCGCCAAGCGGCTCGTCGAACAGGGACATGACGTTGTCGTACTGCTCGATTCGCTCACCCGGCTGGCCCGCGCCTACAACACCTCCGGACCGGCCTCGGGCCGAATCCTTTCCGGCGGTGTGGATTCCGCCGCACTGCTGCCGCCCAAGAAGTTCCTCGGCGCGGCCCGCAATATCGAGCACGGCGGCTCGCTCACCATTGTCGCCACCACGCTGGTGGAGACCGGTTCGCTCGGCGACACCGTGATCTTCGAGGAGTACAAGGGCACCGGCAATGCCGAGCTCAAGCTCGACCGCAATCTCGCGGCCCGGGGCGTGTTCCCCGCGGTCGACGTCACCCGCTCCAGCACCCGCCGCGATGAGCTGCTGATGGTTCCCGCCGAGCACGACGCGGTCGACAAGCTCCGCCGGACGCTGTCCGAGCTCGATGATCAGCGCGCGCTGGACCTGCTGCTCGACGGTCTGCGCCGGACCGGCAGCAATGCCGAGTTCCTGGCCAATATCATTCGCAAGTAAGCACTATCCGGAGGTCAGCCGCTTGGGCGGCAGCACCCTCGCGACCCAAGCCGCGACCGTGCCCGACCACCCCGGAATCAGCACCAGATCATTGTGCGCACCGCCCGGATAGATCACCAGTTCCTTGGGCTCCGGAGCCGCTTCGTAGAGCGTGCGCCCCATCTGCACGGGCAGCATCTCATCGGCGTCGCCGTGCATGATCAGCACCGGGGAGCGCAGCTGCCGAATCCGCCGCAGACTCGGATAGGCATTGGGCACGACCACTTTGGGCAGATACGGATAGACGGCCCCCGCCGCATCCCGCAGCCCGGTGAAGGTCGACATGAGCACCAGCGCTGCGGGCGGATACGCCGTCGCCAGCTCCAGCATGACCCCGCCGCCGAGCGATTTACCCAGGTACACAATCCGATTCGGATCGATTCCGGGCTGTGCGAGCAGGGCATCGCGCGCCGCCCGCGCATCCAGATACGTGCCCTCCTCGCTGGGCCGCCCACCGCTGCGCCCGAATCCGCGATAGTCGAAGACCAGCACATCGAATCCGGCCGCCGACAGCAGCGCCAGAATCGGCGACCGATCACCGATATTGCCGCCATTGCCGTGCGCGAACAGGATGTGCCCCAGGGGTTTCCCCGCCGCCCGCACGAACCAGCCATTGACGGTCACCCCGTCGGTGGTCCGCAGGGACAGATCCTCGTACTCGACCCCGAACTGGTCAGGCGTCATGACGATGCGCCGATCGGGGACGTAGGTCAGCGCATTGAGAAAAGGCCGTGCCGGATGCCGCATAACGCCTTCCTACTCCTCTATACAACAGCGGCTCGTCGCGACACCCGAAAGTGCCTGCGACGAGCCGCTGCTCGATCTTCCGGCTAGCGCAGCACCGCACCGACGGCGTCGGCCGCGGCCGCCACCGCCGAATCGCGGGCCGCACTGGCCTCGTCCTCGGTCAGCGTGCGGTCGATGGCCCGGAAGCGCAGCGCATAGGTGAGGGATTTGCGGCCCTCACCCGCCTGCGCGCCCTCGTACACGTCGAACAGCGAGATCTTGTCCAGCAGCTCACCCGCACCCGAACGCAGTGCGGCCTCCACCGAGGCGGCCGGAACCGTCTTGGCGACACTCACCGACACGTCCTGCAGGACCGCCGGGAACGGCGAAACCACCGGGGTGGGCCGGTTTTCGCGCAGCGGCAGCGCATCCAGATCGATGACCACGGCGCAGGTGCGCGGCGGCAGGCCGGAACGCTCCAGCACGGCCGGATGCAGTTCACCGGCGTGGCCGACCACCGCACCGTCGACCAGCAGTTCGGCGCCACGGCCCGGATGCCACGGCAGGAAGGCCACGGCCCGGCGCTCGATGACCACGCCCGCAGCCTCGGCGACCACATCGACCAGGCCGAAGGCATCGGCGGCCTCGACCGCGCGACCGGGGCCCCACGGTCCGCGCGGTTCGCGCTTACCGGTCAGCACGGCGGCGACATGCACCGGCTGATCGGGCAGTGAGCGCAGCAGCGCGCCGATCTCGTCCTCGGTCGGACGGCGGTCCACCGGCAGCGGGCCGACCGGTGCGGTCTGCTCGGTCCGGCGCACCACCTGGGCGATCCCGTAGATGGCCAGATCGCGCTCACCGCGAGAGATATTGCGGGCGGCCACCTCCAGCAGTCCCGGCAGCAGCGTCGAGGCCAGTTCGGGCCGATCCGCATCCAGCGGGTTGAGCACGCGCATGGTGTTGCGGCGCGGATCGTCGGCGGGCAGTCCCCAGATGTCGAACACCTCGCGGGACATGAACACCGGCACCGGCACCTCGACGCAGCCCTCGAAGGCCAGGGCCTTGCTGACCGCGCGGCGGCGCTTCTGCTCGGCGGTCAGTCCGCGACCGGCCGGGGCGGTGGGCAGCACCGACGGAATCTTGTCCAGACCCTCCAGCCGCAGCACCTCCTCCACCAGATCGGCGGGCTGGGTGAGATCGGGCCGCCAGCTCGGCGGGGTGACGATCAGCTGGCCGTGCCCGGCCTCGCTGACGCCGACATCGACCGCGCAGCCGACCTGCTGCAGGCGGCGGGTGGAAGCGCCGGGGGCGTAGTGCACGCCCGCAATGCGATCGGCCAGATCGATGTCCATGGCGATGGGCTCGACGGCCGGAACCGGCACCCGCACATCGGTGAGCACGGATTCGACTGTGCCACCGGCAATCTCGGCGAGCAGACCGGCGGCGCGGTCCAGCGCGGCCAGATTGAGCTCCGGATCGACAATGCGCTCGAAACGGCGGCTGGCCTCGGAGCCCAGCTTGTGCCGGCGTGCGGTGCGCGCCACGGCGATCGGATTCCAGGTCGCGGCCTCGAGGATGATCTCGGTGGATTCCCCGCCGACCTCGGTGCTCGCGCCGCCCATGATGCCCGCGAGGGAGATGACGCCGGAATCGTCGGCGATCACCACATCCTCGGCATCGAGGGTGCGCTCGACCTCGTCGAGAGTGCGCAGGGTCTCACCCTTGTTGGCGCGCCGCACCACAAGTCCGCCCGACACCTTCGCGGCATCGAAGGCGTGCAGCGGCTGGCCCAGTTCGAGCATGACGTAGTTGGTGACGTCGACCGCCGGGGAGATCGGGCGCACACCCGAGAGCAGCAGTCGCCGCTGCAACCACCACGGGCTCACGGCCTTCGGATCGATGCCGGCGACCTTGCGCACCGCGAAACGCGTGCACAGCGCCTCCGGTTCCAGCCGCACCGGCCACGCCTCGGCGTCGGCGTCGGGCAGCGACCGCACGGCCGGATCCTGGAACTCCAGATCGAAACCGCAGGCCAGTTCCCGCGCCAGACCGCGCGCCGAGAAGGCGTAACCGCGGTCGGGGGTGATGGCCAGTTCGATGACGGTGTCGTCCAGGCCGAGCAGCTCATTGGCATCGGTGCCGGGCTCGGCGGTACCGGGCTCGAGCACCAGAATGCCGTTGTGGTCCTTGCCGATGGCCAGTTCCGCGACCGAGCAGATCATGCCGTTGGAGGTGTGCCCGTAGGTCTTGCGCGAGGCGATCTTGAAGCCGCCCGGCAGCTCACCACCCGGAAGCACCACGACCACCAGATCACCGACGGCGAAATTCCGTGCGCCGCAGACGATCTCCTGCAACTCAGGCGTGCCGATATCGACCTTGCAGAACCGGATGGGCTTCTTGAACTCGGTCAGCTCGGTGATCTCGGCAACCCGGCCGACGACCAGCGGATGCTCGATCTCGCCGCCCACCCGCTGCAGCTGTTCGACCTCTTCGACCTCCAGGCCGACCCGGACGAACCCCGCGTCGAGCTCCTCCGGCGTCACCGACCACCCGGGGGTGGTGCGCTGCAGGATTTCCGTCAGCCAGGACTGCGCTACTCGCACTTGACGTTTCGCTTCCTCGTTGGAGTGGGGGTGGGCTCAGGCTTGGATGCCGAAGGGCAGCGTGAAACGCACGTCGCCCTCGACGATGTCGCGCATATCGGGCAGGCCGTTGCGGAACTGCAGAGTCCGCTCCAGACCCATGCCGAAGGCGAAACCGCTGTACACCTCGGGATCGATCCCGCTGGCAATGAGCACCTTCGGATTCACCATGCCGCAGCCGCCCCACTCGACCCAGCCCGGACCGCCCTTCTTGTCCTCGAACCACACGTCCACCTCGGCGGACGGTTCGGTGAAGGGGAAGAAGCTGGGCCGCATGCGGGTGGTGGTGTTCGGGCCGAACAGCGCACGCGCGAACGCGTCCAAGGTGCCCTTCAGATGCGCCATGGTCAGGCCCTTGTCGATGGCCAGACCCTCCACCTGGGAGAACACCGGGGTATGCGTGGCATCGAGCTCATCGGTGCGGAAGGTGCGACCGGGGCACACCACATAGATGGGCAGGTCACGAGAGAGCATGGAGCGCACCTGCACCGGCGAGGTGTGCGTGCGCAGCACCTGCCGCGAACCCTCGGGCGCGATATGGAAGGTGTCCTGCATGGTGCGCGCCGGATGATCCGGCAGGAAGTTCAGGGCGTCGAAGTTGAAGTGCTCGGTCTCGACCTCGGGACCTTCGGCGATCTCCCAGCCCATGGCGACGAACACATCACCGACACGCTCGGAGAGGGCATTGATGGGGTGCCGCGCGCCCACCGCACCGCGCCGGGCGGGCAGGGTCACGTCGATGGCCTCGGCCACCAGCACCGCGGCATCGCGCTCGGCGAGCAGTTCGGTATTGCGGGCCTCGTAGGCGTGCGTCACGCGCTGCCGGGCCACGTTCACCCGCTTGCCCGCCTCGGACTTCTCCTCCTTGGGCAGCGTGCCCAGGGAGCGCTGTGCCAGCGCGATCGGCGACTTGCCGCCCATGTACTCGGTTTTGGCGGTCGCGAGCGCTTCCAGGTCGGTGGCGGCGGCGAACGCCTTCTCAGCGGCCTCCGCGGCGGCTGCGAGGGATTCCTCGGTCAGCGCCGCGGTCTGCTCGGCACGGTCGTTGTCGTCGGCCACGATGGTTCGTCACTCCCCTGGCTGGTGCGGGTCGGGCGGAAATTCCTGCCCTATTCTTGCTGGTCGAATCGTAGTCGTTGTAATCAGCCCGGTTCATCCGCTTTTCTCGCAGGCAGCGCGCACCCTCCCGGCGTGGTGCGCGCCACCCGCACCCGGTCACGCGACCGGGTAGGTCTCGCGGAAAACAGTGCGCTCGACGGCCCGCCGGCCCGGGTGCGGACGCTGCTCGGCGGCATAGCCGACGGACATGAGCAGGGCGATGGACAGATCCGGGCGATCCTCGATGCCGATCACCTTCTTCACCCTGTCCTCCTCCCAGCCGTTCATCGGCGAGGTGGCCAGCCCGAGCTCGGTGGCGGCCAGCATGACGTAGGCGGCGGCGATCATGGCGTCCTTCACCGCGTACTCGCGCAGCAGCCCGCGCTCGGCCAGATTCTGCTGGAACTCGGTGGACGCGACCGAGAATCCGGCGATGAACTGCTCGTTCCAGGCGCCGTTGCGGCGGGCGTGGTCGTACACATCGCCCCGATCCTCTTGCCACGCTTGGGTTTCCGCGACGAAGACCAGCAGCACCGGGGCCTCCTGCGGCTGCGGCTGCCCACCGGTGGCCCAGGCCAGACCGTCCCGGCCCGCCGGTTCGGTGACCACCACGATCGAGCGGTCCTGCAGATTCCAGCTGGAGGGCGCCTCCATGGCCAGTTCCAGCAGGGCTTCCAAGGCGGCGGCGGGCACCGGATCGGGCCGGTAGTGCCGGACGGTGCGGCGGGCGCGAATGGCTTCGGCTACGGAGATCATGGTGTTCATGCCACTAACTATTGGAGAGTGACTCTTGTTTGTGAAGTAGGCACTAAATAGTGCGCTACTCTCCTGGACATGACCACGTTCGTCGAATCCTCGGGCCTGCCCGCCGACGTCTACTCCCCCAAATGCCCCACCCGCCAGGTCCTGGACCACATTGCCGGGAAGTGGACGATCCTCGTGGTGGACGCCCTGCTGCAGCAGGACACCATGCGCTACACCGAGCTGTCCCGCCGCATCGGCGGCGTCTCCCAGAAGATGCTCACGCAAACCCTGCGCAGCCTGGAAGGCGACGGATTCCTCACCCGCACAATGCATCCCACCATTCCACCGCGAGTGGAATACCAGCTGACGCCACTGGGCCGCAGCCTCGCTGAACCGATCAGCGCGCTGCGGCAGTGGACCGAAACTCATATCAATGAAGTGGAGCGAGCCCGGGCTCTGAATCACGCTGAGTAACAGTGATTTCCGCGGCCGGACGCTTGCGGCCGGGGAGGAACAGCGAGATCACCGCGCCCACCGCGACAATCGCGGCGCCGACGTAGATCGCCGGTTGCAGGCCGTCGACGTAGCTCTGCGGCGTGGCATAACCGCCGCGGGAGGCGAAGACCGACGCCAGGATCGCGACACCCATGGCGACACCGACCTCACGAATGGTGTTGTTGGCGCCCGAGGCCATGCCCTGATCCTGCGCGGAAGCGCTGGCCATGACGACCGAGGATGCGGGCGCGAAGGTCAGGCCCATACCGATGCCGCCGAGGATGAACGGCAGTACGAACGAGCCGTAGGAGACATCGACCGTGACGATCAGCGCCATCCAGCCCAGCGCGAACGCCAGCAATACCTGACCGGTAGCGACCAGCACCCGGGGACCGACCTTGTCGACGATCAGACCGGCGAGCGGGGCCACCACCATGGGCGCCATGGTCCACGGCATGGTCCGAATACCCGACTGCAGCGGCGAATACCCCTGCACCACCTGGAAGTACTGGGCCAGCAGGAAGATCGAGCCGAACACACCGATCGAGAAGGTGAACAGGACGGTATTGATCACGCTGAAGCCACGGGACCGGAACAGGTGCAACGGCAGCATCGGCGCGCCGACCCGCCGCTCCCAGACCACGAATGCGACGAGAAGCGCTGCGCCACCGAGCAATCCGCTGAGCACGACGGCCGAACCCCAGCCGTCGTCGGCGCCGTGAATGACACCCCACACCACCGCGAGCACGCCACCGGCCGAGAGCAGCAGGCCGATCACATCCAATCGGCGTGCGCCACCGAAGGATTCGTTCAGCACCCGTGCGACAAAAGGCACGGCGAGGATGCCGATGGGCACATTGATCCAGAAGATCCACTGCCAGTTCAGGCCGTCCACGACCGCGCCGCCGATGACCGGGCCGAGTGCCACGCCGAGTCCTGAGATGCCACCCCAGATACCGATGGCGGCGCTGCGCATCTTCTCCGGGACCGAGGCCGACAGCAGAGTGAGTGAGAGCGGCATGACCGCGGCCGCGCCGAAGCCCTGAATCGCCCGGAACAGGATGAGCATCCACGGTTCGGACGCCATGGCGCAGGCGGCCGAGGCGGCGGTGAAGAGCGCGATGCCGAACAGGAAGAGCTTGCGGCGACCGAGTCGGTCACCGAGGGCGGAGGCGGTAAGCAGCAGGGAGGCGAACGAGAGCGTGTAGGCGTTCACGAACCACTGCAGGTCGCTCAGCGAGGCGCCGAGGTCATGCTTGATGACCGGCAAAGCGCTGGTCACCACCAGATTATCCAGCGTGACCATGAACATGGGGATGCCGACGGCGGCAAGGACGGCAGCGAGCGGGGGTTTGCGCGAAGCGCTCGACCCGGGTGCGCCAGGGGCGGTTTCGAGTGTTCCAGTCATGTCCAAATCCTTGTTGTTATCGACTGATAACAAGAGAGTATGCATTGACTGATAACATGTCAATAGTGACTATGATTCCCCAATGACGAGGAGGCCGAAGCCGTGACGAGAACCCGCATGACCGCCAGCGAGCGTGGCGAGGAAGTGCTGCAGGCCGCCGTCATCGCCTTCGCCCAATCCGGTTACGCCGCAACAAAAACCGATGAGATCGCACGCCTGGCAGGCGTGTCGCAGCCATATGTCATCCGCCTCTTCGGCACCAAGCAGCAGCTGTTCCTGGCGACCTTGGAGCTGGCGTGCGATCGCATCGAGGAGATCTTCCGGGCCGCCGCCCTCGAGGCCGACCCCGTCGCCGCCCCCCGGGACAAATTGGACACGCTCGGGTCGGCGTTCGAGACCTTCCTCGACGAGCGCGACCTGCCGCTCATGCTGCTGCACGGCTTCGCCGCCTGTGGTGAACCGGCGATCGGCATCGCGACCCGCGACCGCTTCGGCCGGATCTACCAGCTGATTCGCGATCTCACCGGAGCCTCGGTGTCCGAGGCCCGCGACTTCATCGCCGCCGGCATGCTGCTCACCGATCTGGCCGCCATGCGGACCACCGGACCCGAAGCCATCGAAACACCTTGGGCCACAGAGATGCTCGACGACCTGCGGGGTACAGGCGCCTGACCTTCGGCCCGGCGCCCTCCCGTGCGGATCGAGGCCTCAGCAGTGGTATTGCACCAGCGCACCGAGATTCGCGACCTCCGGACCGGCCTCCGACTCCTTGACCTCGCCCGAGCCGAAGCGCGTCGTCCCGCGCCGAATGGTCTCCACCACCCGCACGTCCTCCCAGGACTTGAGGTTCTCGGGTTCGGCCAGCGTGAGCGGATCGACGCTGAGCACCACAAGATCGGCCAGTTTGCCGGTTTCGATGGTGCCCTTCGTCTTCTCCTCGAAGTACTGGTACGCGGCATTGCTGGTCAATGATCTGAGCGCATCACGCACCGACACCCGCTGTTCGGCGCCGATGACGGTCCCGCCGCCGGCCGACGTCGTGCGGGTCACCCGGGTGACCTGACTGGACAGAATGGCGATCGAATTCGCCAGCGCCACAGGCGCATCGTGATGCGCGGTATAGCGCAGCCCGTTCTCCAGCGCCCACGCGGTCGGCGAAATGTTCTCGGCGCGTGCGCCTCCCAGTACCGTGCTGCGATACCACTCACCCCAGTAGAAGGTATGCATGGTGAAGAACGACGGGATGATGCCGAGCCGGGCGAATGCCTCGATCTGATCCCGTCGAGCCGTTTGCGCGTGAATCGCGACGGGCCTGCGGTGCACCGCATTCGGCTCCCCCAGCCGCTGACAGGCCGCATCGACCGCGGCGATGAACTGATCGATGGCCGCATCACCGTTGACATGCGCGATGACCTGAATATTGCGCCGGAAGGCCTGGTACACCTTGTCGTTCGCGTCTTCGTCGCTCAGGATCCGATAGCCGCTGTAACCGTCCTCCTTACCGGGAACCGGCTGCACGAAGTACGGCTCGGTGAGCCATGCGGTCCGCCCCTGCGGTGAGCCGTCCAGCACCAGCTTGACTCCGGCCAGGCGCATGCCGCGGAAGTAGTCGTCCTTGACATCCAGCCGGTCCCAATCCGCATCGGTTACCAGCTCCGAGGCCTTGAAATACACGGCGAGGTCGATCAGGAAACCGGTGGAATTCTGCAGCCCCCGAAGGTAATCCAGGATCGGGCGCTTGACCCCGCCGTCCTGCGCGGTGGTGAACCCGAATCCGTTGTACTCCTTACGCCCCGCCGCGTAGAGACCGGCGCTGTCGAGCGGGTTCAGTCCGCTCACGGCCAGATCGAAGGCCGGATCGAACACCGTCTCCTCCAGCGGCTGGGGCGCGCCGAGGTCGTAGCCGAGCAACCGCAGTCCCTCTGCGTTGACCACACCCAGATGCGCGGACTGGTGCACCGCGAGCACCGGCCGATTCTGCCCGTCCGCATCGGAGACCCGCTCCAGATCCTCCAGCGTGGGATGACCGCCGATCAGCGAATCGTCGTATCCCATACCGATAATCCACTTCGACCGCTTGCCGACGTCCGTCTTCGCCCACGCCGACAGCGTGCCGACCACATCCTCGACCGAGGCCACTTTTCCGTCGGGCTCCGCGAGCAGATTCGCGAGCATGGCCTGCAATCCGACCCCGCCCATATGGCCGTGCGCATCGATGAATCCCGGCAGCAGGCACTCGCCGCGCAGGTCCTGCATACGCGTGGAGTTCCCCTTCCACTGCGCCTCGGCCTCCGCGAGATCACCGACGAAGACGATCTTTTCGCCGCGAACGGCCACCGCCTCGGGCGGCGCGGCCTCCCCCTCGTTCATCGTCACGATCGAGCCGTTGAAGAAGATGCGATCAGCCTTGAGCAAGGCCGAGGTATCGGAGTCTGACATGGCGAACCTCTTCCAACCGATCGCCGAAAGAGGTCGCCCACAGTCGCACCAGCCGCCCCCAGCAGCGATGCCGACGAAATGAGAACCCATTCATTGTCGTTCGGCCCCCACCGCATCGGGGGCCGAACGACAAATTAGCCCGTACCTCGAAAACCCTTGAGCAAACCGGGAATTCGGTTTCGTGGCGCGAAATCAGCGCCGGGCGGCGTACTGCACGCGCGCGCTGGCGTAGAGGCAGATCGATGCCGCCGCAGCCAGATTCAGGCTTTCGGCGCGCCCGTGAATGGGGATCCGCACCCGATGGGTGGCCCGGTCGGCGATCGCGCGGTCCAGGCCGTGCGCTTCGTTGCCGAACAACCAGGCGACCGGTCCGCTCAGCAGCTCATCGGCCTCGTCGAGGTCGACCTCACCCTTGGCGGTGGTCGCCAGAATGGTGATGCCCGCCTGTTCGAGGGAGGACAGCACCTTCTCGGTATCACGCTCGCGAGCGAGCGGGACGTGGAAGAGACTGCCCGCGGCGGCCCGCACGCATTTGCCATTGTGCGGATCGACCGAATCACCGGCCAGCACCACACCATTCGCGCCCACGGCGTCCGCGACGCGAACAAGGGTGCCGGCATTACCGGGATCGGCGATCTCCACCGGCACGGCCAGCAGGGTCGGCGCGGCGCTCAGCACCTCGTGCAGCGGCACGTCCACGGATCGGCAGACGGCGAACAGCCCCGCCGGAGTCACGGTCTCCCCCAGCATTTCCGCGGCCCGGTCGCTCACCAGCGTGGTGCGCACGCCCGAGGCGGCGGCGCCGGCCACCAGCTGATGTTCGCGACCGGCGATCTTGGCGGAGTAGAACAGCTCCTCGATACGCCCGGTCTCGAAGGCCGACTCCACCGAGTTCGCGCCCTCGGCCAGGAACAGCCCGCTCTTGCGACGCACCGGAGCCCGATGCAGCTTGACAGCCGAAACGACCCGGGAATTGCGCTCGGAGAGCGCTTCCACGGGTCGTTCCGAATTCTGCTGTGTTGTCACGCAATCCGGCTTAAGCGGCCGGAGCGTTGACGTCTTCCGGCAGCGCAGCCTTCGCCAGGGCGACGAGGCCGGCGAACGCCTCGGCGTCGGAGACGGCCAGCTCGGCCAGGATCTTGCGGTCAACCTCGATCTCCGCGAGCTTGAGGCCCTGGATGAAGCGGTTGTAGGTGATGTCGTTCAGACGCGCGGCGGCGTTGATACGAGCAATCCACAGCTTGCGGAAGTCACCCTTGCGCGCCTTACGGTCGCGGTACGCGTAAGTGAGCGAGTGGAGCTGCTGCTCCTTGGCCTTGCGGTACAGCCGCGAGCGCTGCCCGCGGTAGCCCTTGGAGGCCTCGAGTACGGAACGGCGCTTCTTATGAGCGTTGACGGCCCTTTTGACGCGTGCCACTTGTCAGTCCTTGATCGATCGGCGGGCGCTGCGGTTGCGCCCGGGAGGGGGTCGGTTGCTGGCGTTCGAGAACGCGAGGTGCTGACGCAGCCTTAGAGGCCGAGCAGCTTCTTGACGCGAGGAACGTCCGCCTTTGCGACGACCTCCGTGCCTTCCAGACGGCGAGTCCGGCGCGAGGACTTGTGCTCGAGCAGGTGGCGACGGTTGGCCTGCTCACGCATGAGCTTGCCCGTGCCGGTCACCTTGAATCGCTTCGAGGCACCGCTGTGCTTCTTCATCTTCGGCATGGATTCCTCAATCTGTCTCGTGCCGGCGGCGCACCAGGGCGCGCCGCCGGATGATCGTTATTACTGCTGCGGGCTGGCCGCCTGCGCCTCAGCCGCCGGCGCGGCAGCCGGAGCTGCCGGTTCGGCTGCCGGGGCAGCAATTTCTGCAGCCGGGGCTTCAGCCGGAGCCGCAGCCGCGGGCGCACTGCTGCGCTGCGGCGTCGAGCTCGCTTCGTTCTGTGCCTTCACCCGCGTCTTCGCACCCTTGTGGGGCGCGAGGACCATGGTCATGTTCCGGCCGTCCTGCTTGGCCGAGGTTTCGACGAACCCGAGGTCCGCGACGTCGGAGGCCAATCGCTGCAACAACCGGAACCCGAGCTCCGGACGCGACTGCTCACGACCACGGAACATGATCGTGACCTTGACCTTCGACCCGGCGTCCAGGAAGCGAACAACGTTGCGCTTCTTGGTCTCGTAGTCGTGATCATCGATCTTCGGGCGGAGCTTCTGCTCCTTGATCACGGTCTGGACCTGGTTCTTCCGGGACTCGCGCGCTTTCTGCGCGGTCTCGTACTTGAACTTGCCGTAGTCCATGATCTTGCATACCGGCGGACGCGCGTCCGGTGCGACCTCGACCAGGTCGAGGTCGGCCTCGAGGGCGACGCGTAATGCATCTTCAACACGCACGATCCCGACCTGCTCACCACCCGGTCCGATGAGGCGGACCTCGGGTACGCGGATGCGATCGTTGATGCGAGTCTCAGTGCTGATGGGGCCTCCTAGGTCAAGCGGTTCGTCAACGACCGCAAGCAATAACTGCAACCCCAATTTCAACACGAAAGCCCCGCGTTGGTATTTCTCCAACACGGGGCCCGAGTCGACCGATCCACGACGCGAACAATTCGCATCGCACCTGTGGCGGGGGTAAACCCACACAGATACCCACCCGGTAAAGGATGGGCGACCGGACCGCCGAGCCTGGTACGAGACCGGCAGACGGTGGGAGTCGGGCTCCACTTGATGCCCCAAGCCGGTTAGGAACCTGTCTGGGGCGGTCGTCGCGGAAAAGTCTAACATCAGTGCGCCGCAGCTCCGAATCGGCTGCCCCCTCGACCAGGGACAACCTGGTCGGTGCGATGCTCTACCCATGAGTGAGGCGACTTTGAACGAGCAGGAATCGGCTCTCATCGACGGTGAAGTCGTGCGCGAACTGGCCGAGATCCCGGCGGTCGAGGTTATCAGCCGGGCCGCCGTCATGCTGATGAGTTCGGCCGCCGAGAAGCTCGGCCTGGGCGAGCCGGATCCGTCCGCCAGCCCGCACCTGGACCTGGACGAGGCCCGGCGGGTCATCACCGCGCTGGCCGGTCTGGTCACCGCGTCGGTCGAGTACCTCGGCCCGCACGCCGGTCCCATCCGCGACGGCCTGCAGTCGCTGCAGCGCGCGTTCCGCGAGGCGTCCTCCCATCCGGACGCACCCGGCACCGGTCCGGGCGAGAAGTACACCGGCCCCGTCTACTG
Source organism: Nocardia sp. NBC_01327 (assembly GCF_035958815.1). Classification (NCBI taxonomy): domain Bacteria; kingdom Bacillati; phylum Actinomycetota; class Actinomycetes; order Mycobacteriales; family Nocardiaceae; genus Nocardia; species Nocardia sp. NBC_01327. The sequence goes on from NZ_CP108383.1 coordinate 6,864,640, forward strand.
AGCTTGACACGAATCCGGCCTCGGCCCGGCACGACCACTTGCGGTCGGGCCGGGCCGAATTCGTTAGATAGTGAAAACATCTTGGATGGAAGGCTTTTCGCGAATACTCGGACGGAAAGCCTTGGCGCTGCGGACGTGGTGCTGATTGGATGCTGGGGTGGCGTCGGACCGAGCGGGGTGCTCGGGAAGTGCTGCATACTACGACGCGGGGAGCGGCAGCTGCCCGCATACAGAGAACGAAACCTTCGGGGGTTGTACATGATTGAATCCATTTTCGAGCAGAGTTCGGCGCGCGCGCATACCGCGCGCCGACGCCGCCGTGCACTCGTCCCGGCGGTAGTCGCCGCGGCGGCGCTCATGGGCGCACTGGTGACCGGCTGCTCCTCGTCCGACTCAGGTTCCTCCTCGACCACGTCCGCCGGAGCGCCGGCCACCGGCCCGCTGCCGGACGGCGCGCAGCTCATCGCCGAATCCTCGCGTACCACCCAGACGCTGCAGTCGGTCCATCTGGACCTGCAGGTCACCAATATCCCGAACCTGCCGGTCGACTACGTCAAGGCCGATATCACCAATCAGCCGCAGGGCTCCGGCCAGGCGCTCGGCGAGGCCAAGGTCCGCGTCAAGGAGAACGACCCGACCTGGACCGAGACCAAGTTCCTGGTCGTCGACAAGACCCTGTACGCCGGTGACGGCACCAAGTACGCACCCGTCGGACCGGCCGAGAAGATCTACGATCCGGGCGTCATCCTGGACAAGGACAAGGGCATCGCCCACGTCATCGCCGAGGTGCAGAACCCGAAGGCCGAGGCCCGCGAGACCATCGACGGCGTGAACACCGTCAAGGTCACCGGCACCATCGACACCGCGGTCATCGACCCGGTCGTCCCACGCATCGGCCAGACCGCGGGCGTGCTGCCCATCACCCTGTGGATCGCGGACGTCGCGCCGCCGACCACCTCCGCCTCGGCGCTGCCGTCGTCGGCCGCCTCGCCGGGCACCGGTCCGAACCTGGTGCGCGCGGTGGTCACCAAGGACGCGGGCAATGTGAATCTGACGCTGTCGGGCTGGGGTAAGCCCGTCACCGTCGCCAAGCCGGCGGGCTAAACAGCAGGCGCCTGCCTGGCATCCGAAATACGGAGCGGTCCGGGAACGCGGAACGGCGGCAACAGCCGTCTTCCGCAGTCCCGGACCGCGTTTCGTGATGTGCCGGTGCGCGTGACCGTCCAGTTCGGTCGAGGGCTTAAGAAATTGATTGGTGAAATGCAAGGCCCCGCACGCACGATAACGAGGCATCGCTCGAACGCTGTGGGTGCGTATGGCTTCGGGGTAGCTATGAAACCTGATCAGCGGAGCGCAGGGCTGATCAGACACGGAGGAATGAGATGACAACCGACCACACGGATACCGAGGAGCGGGATCTCCGTCCACCCCCGCCGTCGGGTCCACCTCCGGTTTCCAACGTCTGGGTCTACAACGGCAAAGCCTACGACCTGAGCGACTGGATTTCCAAGCATCCGGGCGGTGAGTTCTTCATCGGGCGCACGAAAAACCGTGACATCACCTCGATTATCGGTTCGTACCACAGGAACCCGGAGGGGATCGGGAAGCTGATCGAGCGGTACGCGCTCGACCGGGTGGCGGTTCCGGAGGATATTCACCCGAAGGCCAATGCGCCGGACTTCCTGTTCAAGGAGGGTTTCGACAGCTGGCGCGATACCCCGCAGTATCGCTTCGACAATAAGGACGATCTGCTCCATCAGGTGAAGAAGCGGCTCAAGGAGCCGGAGCTCGCCGCGCGCATCAAGCGGATGGACAAGACGTTCAATATCGTTGTGGCACTGCTGGCCATCGCGTACTTCGCGGTGCAGGGCGTGCGCCTGTTCGAGCGCAGCTGGATGCCGCTGCCGGTCTTCGTGATCGCCATGGTGCTGCTGCGCAGTTCGCTGGCCGGTTTCGGTCACTACGCGATCCACCGCGCCCAGAAGGGCATGAACAAAATCTATACGAATGCCTTCGACTTCAATTATGTCGCACTGGCTTTCGTCACCGCGGACGGTCACGCGCTGCTGCACCACCCACACACCCAGAGTGAAGTCGATATCAAGAAGAACGTCTTCACCATGATGACGCGGATCCCCCGGCTCTACCGGGTGCCGATCCACACCATCCACAAGTTCGGGCACACGCTCACCGGCATGACCATCCGCCTGCTCGACGTATGCCGCCTCACCCGCAAGGTGGGCATCAAGGATATGTACGGGACCTGGGGTGGGGCGCTGCCGCACTTCATCGGATCGTTCGGCGTGCGGTTCCTGCTGCTCGGGGAGTTCATCGCCTTCACCGTGATGGGCGACTTCTGGGCCTGGGCACTGCAATTCGTGATCTCGCTGTGGATCAGCACCTTCCTGGTGGTGGCCAGCCACGACTTCGAGGTGGAGACCGAGGAACTGGAAAGCAATACCGAAGACTGGGGTATCAATCAGCTGGAACAGGCCTACGACCTGAAGGTTGTCGGCAACCGCTACGTGGACTGCTTCCTGTCCGCCGGGCTCAGCTCGCACCGGGTGCACCACGTACTGCCGTACCAGCGCAGTGGCTTCGCCAATATCGCCACCGAGGATGTATTGCGCGAGGAGGCAGCCAAATTCGATGTCGAATGGCTGCCCGCGAAGAGCTTCTTCACCGACCGCTTCCCGAAGCAGATCCAGACGTACCTGCTGGCACGTTCGGACGATGCGAAGGAACAGAACTGGGGCTTCTTCCGCGAGCATTTCGCGCCGTCGGCCTTGAAGACCTGCGCCGTCTACACGGTTCAGGGCTTCACCGGAATCGGCACGGTGTGAACCGATTCCGCTGATCGACGCGCACATTTTTATCGAAAGAAGGGGAGTAATTTCGTGACTATCACCATTGGCGAGGGGGGCGCTGCGCCCACGGCGACGGCTCGGGTGACGGGCGGTGAGCGCGGCTACGGACTGGTTCAGCCTGTACTGCCGCCGGCGCCGCCGACCACGGTCGGCGTCATCGAAGGCATCGCAACGGGTTCGCCGCTCGAGATCCATGATCAGGCCGAGGCCGCGGCGCGCGTCGCCGAGCGGTTCTCCGATCCTGTTCAGCAGGCCCGGATTCCGCGGATCTATCAGAAGACCCGGATCCAGACCCGCAGGCTGGCAATCGATCCGCTGGATCCGGAGTTCCTTCCGTTCAGCGGGCGCCCGGCCACCATCCGGGAGCGCATGAACCTGTTCTACGAGCACGCGGTACCGCTGGCCGTGGATGTGGCGCGGCGCGCGATCGCGGGGCTGGAGGATCCGGCCACCCAGATCGGGCTGCTGGTCTTCGTGACCAGCACCGGATTCATCGCGCCCGGTGTGGATGTGGCCGTGGTCAAGCAGCTCGGACTGGCCAAGTCGGTCGGCCGGGTCGTGGTGAACTTCATGGGCTGCGCGGCCGCCATGAACGGTATGCGCACCGCCGTGGATTACGTTCGGGCACACCCGGATAAGAAGGCGATGGTCATCTGCCTCGAGCTCAGCTCGGTCAATGCCGTCTTCGACGACAATATCAACGACGTGATCATTCACAGCCTGTTCGGCGACGGCTGCGGTGCGGTCGTCATCGGCGCGGGCCAGGTGCAGCAGCCGCTGGCGCCCGGCAAGATCGTCATCCGGGACAGCTTCAGCTACCTGTTCGACGATGCGGAGGACGGCATCGTGCTCGGCGTCAACGATAACGGCATCACCTGCGAGCTATCGGAGGAGCTGCCGCAGTACATCCTGCGCGGCGTCGATCCCGTCGTCTCGGAAGTGCTGCACCGCAATGGATTGCGGAAATCCGATATCGACCTGTGGGCCATCCACCCGGGTGGACCCAAGATCATCGAGCAGTCCGCGCAGTCCCTGGGCATTCCGGTCGAGCAGGCCGCGGTGAGCTGGGATGTGCTGGCGCGCTACGGCAATATGCTCAGCGTCTCGCTGATCTTCGTCCTGGAGGAGATGATCCGGCAGGCCGGCAGCGGCAAGCCCCTCTCGACCGGTGTGGCGTTCTCCTTCGCGCCCGGGGTGACCCTCGAGGGCATCGTCTTCGACATCGTTCGCCAGTAGTCCACGCGCACAGCACTATTCAAAGAAATCAGCAGCCAATGCAACTCATCAGATTCCTCATCTCGATCTCCTGGATGCGGATCGCGGCCGTTATCGCGGCCGGCCTCGTCTGCGGTGTCGCCAATACCTACCTGGTGACGCTCATTCGCGGCGTCGTCTCGCCCGGACCGCATCCGGACGCCACGCTGGGGCACTTCGCCCTGACGGCAGTGGTCATTCTGGTCAGTGGTGTCATCTCGCAGGTGCTGCTGATCCGGCTCGCACAGGAGGCCATCTACCGGCTGCGGGCGGACCTGAGTTCCGGGATCGTCTCGGCGCCACTGGAACACCTGGAACGGCTCGGCATGCACCGCCTGATGGCGACGCTGACCGAGGATGTGCGATCGCTGTCGCAGGCGGTGACCGCCATCCCGAGCATCTGCATCGATGTGACCACCATTCTCGGTTGCCTGGTGTACCTGTCGATCCTGTCCGGGCCGCTCTTCGCGGTCACGGTCGCGGGCACGCTGCTCGGAATCGCCTGTGTCGAAACGATTCTCAAGCGGGTGCGCGGTCTCTACCGCGAGGCGCGGGAGAACGACGACGCACTGCTGCGCGCGTTCACCGCCGTGACGCTGGGCATCAAGGAACTCAAGCTGCACCGCGGCCGGCGCCAGGACTTCATGGACCGGCATCTGCTCGGCTCGGCCGAGAAACTGCGGGCGCAGAACGTCGAAGCCGGGTCCAAATTCGCTGTGGCACAGGGCTTCGGCCAGGTACTGCAACTCGCCACCATGGCACTCATCCTGTTCGTGATCGCCAAGGCGCTCAAATTGCCCGGCGATGTCATGTTCGGCTACGTCCTGGTGACGACGTTCCTGGCCATGCCCATGCAGAACTTCATGAACCGGATTCCGGACCTGCTGCGCGGGGATGTGGCGCTGGCGAAGATTCGCGGCATGAACCTGTCCATGGAGGCCATTCACGACGAGAGCGATCTGCCCTTCACCGAGCGGCCAGCGGTGACCGAGGCCCGGCTGCAGCTGACGAATGTCGGCTACACCTACCGCTTCGAAGCGCCGTCACCGTTCCCGGAGGGGCCCGGAAGTCCCACTCCGGGCAGCGGACCGCATCCGGGGGCAGGGCCCGGACGGCCGGGAAAGCCTGGCGCACAGCCGAACCGGCCCGGCGCACACCCGGAGAGTGCTCACCCGGCAGGTCCGAACGGACATCCCGACGCGCCGGGTTCACATCCCGGGCAGCCGGGCGCCCGAGCGGGGCGGCCGGGACCGCACCCCGAGGGTCCCCCGCCCGCGGGTCCGGGAGGCCATCCCGGAGGCCCCGGATCTCACCCCGGAGGTGTCGGCGCACATCGGCCCGGCATGCCACCGCCGCCGCGGCGGGGCGGGCATCCGGCCGGACCCGATGTGAACGGCCATCGCTGGGTCGATCACGGCGGGCACGAGGGGAAGCCGGTGCCGATGAGCGCGCTGCCGGAGGATGCGGGTGATGCCGGATTCGCGCTGGGCCCCATCGATCTCACCTTCGAGCCCGGGCAGATCACCTTCATCGTGGGCGGCAACGGCAGCGGCAAATCGACGCTGGCCAAGCTGATCACCGGGTTGTATGTGCCGCGCACCGGGTCGCTGTCGCTCAATGGCGAGCAGATCGATCACGAGAATGTCGAATGGTTCCGGCAGAACTCGTCGGCCATCTTCACCGATTTCCATCTCTTCGAGGACTATCTGGGCTTCGACCGGCCCGGCATCGATGCCGAGGTGCAGCACTACCTCGAGGAGTTGCAGATCGCGCACAAGGTGACCGTGCGGGACGGGCGACTGTCCACCATCGATCTGTCGCAGGGGCAGCGAAAGCGCCTGGCGCTCTTGACCGCCCTGCTCGAAGACCGCTCGATCTACCTCTTCGACGAATGGGCCGCGGACCAGGAACCCAAGTTCCGCGACGTCTTCTACACCGAGATCCTCGCCGACCTCAAGGCCCGCCGGAAAACGGTCATCGTCATCACCCACGACGACCGCTACTTCCACCTGGCCGACCAGCTCGTCAAACTCGACTTCGGCAAACTCACCGAAGCGAGCACGACAGCAGGGATGGCAGCTCACTCGGAGTAGGCGCCGGCACCCAGCCGAGAACGTAAACACAAGGCCCCCGCCAGATCTAGCGGGGGCCTTGCTGTGGGTTGAGTCCCTCGGCCCAGCGGACGAAAATCCCTCGTCATCCCGGCGCGCATTTGGCCGGGATCCACACCCGCGGGCCGCATCTCAGCGGTGGATCCCGGGCCAAAAGCATGCCCGGATGACGGGGTGGGTGGTCGCCCCGGGGCGGGGAGTGTGCCCCGGGGCGGGTGACTCAGCGGAGGGCGGCTGCCTTGCGGCGGGCTGCTGCCGCTTTCTTGGCGGCGGCGTCTGCCGGGGGCTTCTTTTGGGCGGCGGTCTTTTTCGCGGGGGTGCCGGTGCTCTGTGCGGGCGACTTGTCGGCGGTGGCCTTGGCGGCTGCCTTTTTGGCCGGAGTCTTTTTGGCGGCGATCGCCTTGGCCGGGGCGGCGGGCTGGGCGTCCAGGACCGTTTGCAGGAACTGGCCGGTGTAGCTCTCCGGTACGGCCGCAATATCTTCCGGGGTGCCCTCGGCAATGACGGTGCCACCGCCGGAGCCGCCCTCGGGGCCCATATCGATCACCCAGTCGGAGGTCTTGATGACATCCAGATTGTGCTCGATGACGATGACGGAGTTGCCCTTGTCGACGAGGCCGTTGATGACCTTGAGGAGTTTGCGGATGTCCTCGAAGTGCAGGCCGGTGGTCGGCTCGTCGAGAATGTAGACGGTGCGGCCGGTGGAGCGCTTCTGCAGTTCCGCAGCCAGTTTCACGCGCTGGGCCTCACCGCCCGACAGGGTCGGCGCGGGCTGGCCCAGGCGGACGTAACCGAGGCCGACATCGACCAGGGTCGCCAGATAGCGGTGGATCGAGGAGATCGGCTCGAAGAACTCCGACGCCTCCTCGATGGGCATATCGAGCACCTCGGCAATGGTCTTGCCCTTGTAGTGGACCTCGAGGGTCTCCCGGTTGTAGCGCGCGCCGTGGCAGACCTCGCACGGGACGTACACATCCGGCAGGAAGTTCATCTCGATCTTCAAAGTGCCGTCGCCCGAGCAGGCTTCGCAGCGGCCGCCCTTCACATTGAAGGAGAACCGGCCCGGCTGATAACCGCGCACCTTGGCCTCGGTGGTCGCGGCGAACAACGTCCGGATCTTGTCGAAGACGCCGGTGTAGGTGGCGGCGTTCGAGCGCGGGGTACGGCCGATCGGCGATTGATCGACCTGCACCAGCTTGTCCAGATGGTCGAGGCCGTTGATGCGGGTGTGCCGGCCCGGCACCTGCCGCGCCCCGTTCAGCTTATTGGCCAGCACCGTCGCGAGAATATCGTTGACCAGCGTCGACTTACCCGAGCCGGACACACCGGTGACCGCGGTGAGCACGCCGAGCGGGAAGTTCACCTCGACATTGCGCAGATTGTGCTCGGTGGCGCCGACCACGGTGAGCTGCTTCTTCTTGTCCACCGGCCGCCGCAGCAGCGGCATCTCGATAGTCATCCGCCCGGAAAGGTATGCGCCGGTCAGGGATTCCTTGTTCGTCAGCAGCCCCGGATACGGCCCGGAGTACACCACGCGGCCACCGTGCTCACCGGCCAGCGGGCCGATATCGACCACCCAGTCCGAGGCGTGAATGGTGTCCTCGTCGTGCTCGACCACGATCAGGGTATTGCCGAGATTCTTGAGCCGCGTGAGGGTTTCGATCAGGCGGCGATTATCGCGCTGGTGCAGGCCGATCGACGGTTCGTCCAGCACGTACAGCACGCCGACCAGACCGGAACCGATCTGCGTCGCGAGGCGGATGCGCTGTGCCTCACCACCGGAGAGCGTGGCCGCCGCCCGCGAGAGCGACAGATACTCCAGACCCACATCGAGCAGGAAGCCCAGGCGCGCCTGCACCTCCTTGACCACCTGCGCGGCAATCGCGGCCTGCCGGTCGTCCAGGGTCAGCGAGTTCAGGAAGTCGGCCGCCCCGCCGATGGACAACTCGGAGATGTCCGCAATGGACAGATCCTGCTCCCCCGCCCGCAGCGTGACCGCGAGAATCTCCGGCCGCAGTCGCGCGCCGTTGCACACCGGGCACGGAATATCGCGCATGTACCCGTCGTAGTGGTCCTTCATCGCCTCCGATTCGGTGCTCTCCATGCGCCGCTGCAGGAACGGCATCACACCCTCGAAATCGGCGTAGTACGAACGCTTCCGGCCGTACCGGTTGGTATAGGAGACGTGCACCTGCTCGGAACTGCCCTCCAGCACGGCCTTTCGCGCCTTGAGCGGCAGGTCCTGCCAGGGTGTCTTCATGGAGAAGCCGAGCGCCTCGGCCAGACCCGACAGCAGCCGGGTGAAGTATTCGGCGGTCTGCCCGCGCGACCACGGCGCGATGGCGCCGTCACCCAGGCTCAACTCCGCATCGGGCACAACAAGATCCGGATCGACCTCCTTGCGGATGCCGAGGCCGGTGCAGTCCGGGCACGCGCCGTAGGGCGAGTTGAAGGAGAACGAGCGCGGTTCCAGATCCTCGATATCGAGGGGGTGACCGTTCGGGCAGGCCAGCTTCTCGGAGAAGCGGCGCTCCCGATCGTGCGCGTGCTCATCACGATCCACGAAATCGAGCACCACGATGCCGTCGGCCAGGCGCAGCGCCGTCTCGATCGAATCGGTCAGGCGCTGTTTGGAACTGGACTTCACGGCGAGACGGTCGACGACCACCTCGACATCGTGCTTCTCCTGCTTCTTCAGCTTCGGCGGCTCGGTGAGCGGATACACCACGCCGTCGACCCGGACCCGGGAGTAGCCCTGCCCGTGTAGCGATTCGAAGAGATCGACGAATTCGCCCTTGCGGGTGCGCACCACGGGGGCGAGCACCTGGAATTTGATGCCGTCCTCCATGGCCAGCACCTGGTCCACGATCTGCTGCGGCGACTGCTTCTCGATGAGATGGCCACAGGTCGGGCAGTGCGGCGTGCCCGCGCGCGCGAAGAGCAGGCGCAGATAGTCGTAGACCTCGGTAATCGTGCCGACCGTGGACCGCGGATTGCGGTTGGTCGACTTCTGGTCGATCGAGACCGCGGGCGAGAGTCCCTCGATGAAGTCCACATCCGGCTTGTCCATCTGCCCGAGGAACTGCCGGGCGTACGCCGACAGCGACTCGACATACCGGCGCTGTCCCTCGGCGAAAATGGTGTCGAACGCCAGCGAGGACTTACCGGACCCGGACAACCCGGTGAATACGATGAGGCTGTCGCGAGGTAGGTCGATATCGACCCCTTTGAGGTTGTGCTCTCGCGCTCCGCGCACCGTCAGGCGATCCGCCACCGGCCATCCTTCCAACGTTTCGGCATCAAGAAGTCAATCCCCCGACGCCATGCTAGGCGTGCCCACCGACAAGTTCGGCCGCGCGCGCTGAAACGCTGGTCACACTGGGTAAATTGCGCGCTACGTCAATCCAGAACGAGACGGTCCGTGAACGACAACGACGCGTCCCGGGCCGATTGTTCCGGTGCGTGGCGGCGCACACACGGCACCACGATCGCGCGCGGCTGTAGCCCGCGCTCACGGGGGCGATCCTCGGTGCCGGCGGCGGTGACCAGGGTCAGGTCGCCGTCGAAGCGGCGGTAGAGCAGCCGTCCACGGCGGGTGTCGGGATCGATGAAGAACAGGTACGGCACGCCGCCCATGCACAGCCGCGCCGCGGCGTCGTCCTCGTGCAGCGCCGGAACCGGGTCGCGGTGCTGACGCAGCGGCCGCACTCCGAGCTGCCCGCTCCAGCACGCCACCGCATCGGCGCCGGTCTCGGCATCGATATAGAGGTGCGCGTCGTAATCCATGGCGTCCAGGGTCCGGGCCGCGGCCTCGGCGGTGGCCACCTGTAATCGACAGTCCTTGCGCCGCACGATCGGTCGCGGGCCGCTGACCATGGCCAGACTCGGGCGAGCCGGGTCCGGCCATGGTCGCGACACCTCCTCCGGCGAGCAGCCCAGCCGCAGGTCCAGGCGCTCTAGCGCGAAAGTGGTGGCAAAACGACCTGGCCCGGCGACCTGTACCCGGAGCGCCTTCCCCAGCGTCCGGATCGAGATCTGGGCGAGGGTGGTCCCCTCATCGGAGTCGGGCCAGTGCAGGCGTGCCCGCACCGGCCCTTCCACCCCGTGGCGGCGCAGGATTCTGCCGAGGCTGCGCACCACGCGGGTCACCTCCGCCGGCGGTACCGGTCCGCGCGTGGTCACCACGAAGTCCGGATCGATCCCACTCGTCCACACGTCATACGCGCCCATAACCGACCCACTTCTCGTTTCCGACCCGGCAACCCGCTCCTATGGCAACACGCGGGAGAGTGCCGCAAACAGAGTCGAAAGTCCCAAGCCGGGCTATTTTTTGGAAATCTTTCCGTTAAATAGTTGGCGAATGGTTGCCTCAGGTGAAATCGGTTGTGTGACACTGGCATACGCATCAACAACCTTTCGGCAACCAGTGCGCGCGTAACATCCCGAATGCCGCGGCGCCCCCGACGGACAGCCAGGAAAACCATGCACGATGCACCCCGCACCGGGCCCTACTCGGTGCGCGACACGCTGTCGCAGTTGCGATTACGTGAATTGCTCACCGAGGTCAAGGACCGCGTCGAGCAGATCATCGACGCCCGCGACCGCATCGACGGACTGGTCGAGGCCATGCTCGCCGTCACCTCCGGCCTCGATCTGGACCAGACGCTGCGCACCATCGTGCGCGCCGCCACCAGCCTGGTCGACGCCCGCTACGGGGCGCTCGGCGTGCGCGGCCACGATCAGCAACTCGTCCAATTCATCCATCACGGCATCGACGACCGGACCCGCGTGCTCATCGGCGCGCTGCCCGAGGGCCACGGCCTGCTCGGGCTGGTGAACGGCGAGCCGATCCGGCTCGATGATCTTGCGCGCCATCCCGCTTCGATCGGATTCCCGCCACACCATCCGCCCATGCGCAGCTTCCTCGGTGTGCCGGTGCGCATTCGCGGTGAGCTGTTCGGAAACCTGTACCTGGCCGAGAAATCCGGCGGGCACCCCTTCACCGAGGACGACGAGGTGCTCATGCAGGCGCTCGCGGCGGCGGCCGGTATCGCCGTCGACAATGCGCGACTGTACGAATCGGCCCGCACCCGGCAAGCCTGGATCGAGGCCACCCGCGATATCGCCACCGAATTCCTCGCCGATACCGATCCGGCCAAGGTGCTGGCCCATGTGGTCGAGCACGCCCGCGAGCTGACCGGGTCCCAGCGCGCCCTGCTCGCGGTGGTCGCCGATCCGGATACACCGCCCGAGGACGTCACCGAACTGGCGGTGGCGCAGTGGTCCGGGCCCGGCGACGATCCGGAGAGCGCGACCGTCCGAGCCTGCGACACCGCCGTCGGGCAGGCCCTGACCGCCCGCAGCCCGCTGCGCTTCGACGATGCGCGCCAGGTCGATCTGGGCGCGGCCCTCCCCGATATCGGGCCCGCACTGGTCCTGCCGCTGCACACGCCCGATTCCATACTGGGCGTGCTGATCACGGTGCGCTCCGCCGAATCCGCGCCGTACCCGGACGAATTGGTGGAGTTGATCGCCGCCTTCACCGATCAGGCCGCGCTGGCAATGCAATTGGCGGTGGCGCAGCGGCGCATGCGCGAACTGGACATCCTCACCGATCGCGATCGCATTGCCCGCGATCTGCACGACCACGTCATCCAGCGGCTCTTCGCCATCGGCCTGTCACTGCAGGGCACGGTGCCGCGCACCCGCGTTCCCGAAGTGCGGCAACGACTCAACAACACCATCAGCGATCTGCAGGATGTGGTGGAGGAGATCCGCACCTCCATCTTCGATCTGCACGGCGGCGACGGGCACAGCACCCGGCTGCGCCAGCGCATCGAACGCGCCATCAAACAGCAGACCGCCGCCACCGAGATCCGGGCGCTGCTGCATGTGACCGGACCGCTGTCGGTGGTCGAGCCCGCGCTCGCCGATCATGCCGAAGCCGTTGTGCGCGAAGCGGTCAGCAATGCGGTGCGGCATTCCGGCGCGGACACCATCACCATCGATATCGGGGTGGCCGATGATCTGACCATCGTGGTCGCCGACAATGGCTGCGGTATCGCGGAGGGCATCACGCCCAGCGGGCTCACCAATCTCCGCCATCGCGCCGAACAGTCCGGCGGCCGGCTCGCCGTCTATCCGCGCCGCGACGAGTCCGATACCGAGGTCAAGGAGACCGGCACCAAACTGCACTGGTCCGTGCCCCTGCACTGAGGGACCTGGGGATCCCGGCCGAAAGCTCGCCGGGACGACGGGCACGGTCAGTTCACCGGGCCGAGCACCAGCGCGGAGTTGTTGCCGCCCATACCCAGTGCGGTCTTCACAGTCAGTCCGTCGCCGCCCGCCATCACACCGTCCACCAGGCGCGCATGCGCGGGCGCGACAATCGGCGCCGACACCAGCAGGCCGCGTTCGTAACCGAGCGCGATCGAGGCCACCTCGACGCCCGCCGACGCCGCCTGGCAGTGCCCGGTCAGCGGTTTGGTCGCGCAGACCAGCGGGCGATTGCCGAAAAGCTGGGACAGCAGCGCGGTTTCGGCATCGTCGCACTGCTGGGTGCCGGAGCCGTGCGCATTGAGGTACGCGATCTCCTCGGGCCGCACATCGGCACTGGCGAGGGCGCGGCGCACACATTCGAAGATCTGCTCGTGCGAGGGTTCCACCGAGATCACGTGATAACCGTCATTGGTCATGGCCCCGCCCAGGATCGCCGCGTACGGGCGGTCGGCCTCGCGGGTGACCACGAACGCCGTGGAGGCCTCGCCCCAGCTGAATCCGCGGCTGCCGGTCTGGAACGGGCGGCACGCCGTCAGGGGGTCGACATCGATGACGGCCGCACCCAGGGCCTCGAAGTGTTCCACCATATCGGGCGTTCCGGACAGATCGGTGGCGACGACCACCACATCGTCGGCGAAACCCTGTGCCAGCCACAGCTGAGCGGTGAGCAGCCCGGCATTGGCCGAGGAGCAGGCCGAGGTGACGTTCATGGCCGGCCCGTGAAAGCCGAACTCCTGCATCAGGTTCGAAATCGGCGTGGACGGCAGTAGTCGCAGATAATCGCGGGCGCGGCGGTGGCCGTGATCCTCCACGTAGAAATCGCGCCACTCGTACACATTGCCGAGCACGATGGCGTGCAGCAGACCCACGGTGTGACCGGGCCGCCAGCCGCGCGCGGTCGCATCCGCGACGGCCTCGCGCACCGATTCCTGGACAGCCCGGACATACCGGCTCGGGCCGACATCGGGATCGCCACCTTCCGGCACGCGGGCAACCCATCCCTGCCTATCGCGTTCGGGGCCGTACCCTGAATGGAGCCGGGCTGCGGGCTTACCACTCAGCAAACCCTCCCAGAGGGTTTCTCGACCCCAGCCGTACCCGGTGACGGCACCGATTCCGGCAATGGTCATATGATCTTGGTGCTGTTCCGCGGTGTGCGGGATAGGGGTGGTGCCAGGCATTTGCATCGTTCCTTCCCGGAGCCGGTGCCTGTAATGATCGCCAGTAGCAAGCCGATGCTGTGCGGAACTGTGATAGATCCAATAGCGGTTGGTGCGGTCTCCAGCAAACCTCGCCGATCACACCATAGGCCGAGCTCCAACGACGCGTTTCACCGACGATCAGGGGGTGCTTGAGGTGGTTGGTAACGATCGGGCAAATACCCCGACCGATGCCGAGCAGCTGGCCCAGCGGTACCGCACGCTGGTGGAGCACAGCCCCGACGGGGTCGTGGTCCACGAACGCGGCACCATCGTGTACGCCAATCCGGCCATGCTGCGGTTGCTCGGCGCACAATCCGTCGACGATGTCGTCGGGGCGCCCGTCGCCGACTTCGTCGAGGCACGCGATATTCCCGGCATGCTGGAGCGCATCCGGCGCCTCACCATCGCCGGAACCGCTTCGGAGCCCGCCGAATTGGCGCTGGTGCGCTGCGACGGCAGCACCTTGGACGCGGAGACGGTATCGGTGCTCACCGCGTGGCAGAACCGGCTCGCCTATCAGGTGGTGGTGCACGATCTGACCCCGCAGCGCCGCGCCGAGGCCGCGCAGGCGCGCGCCGAGCAGTTCTTCACCACCGTGGTCTCCCAATTGGAGGAGGGGGTGGTGGTCATCGACCGGGAGGGGCATATCGAATCGGCGAATCCGGCGGCGCGCCGCATATTCGGTTACGACGCGGACGATCTGATCGGCACTCGCCTGGACGATCTCCCGCTGTGCCTGCTCGATGCCAACGCACAGCCGATGCCGCCGACCTGGACGCCGGTCATCCGTACCCTCGCCACCGGAGAGACGGTGACGCGCTTCGTCTTCGGGGTGGATCGGCCCGATGGGCAGCGGCGCTGGCTCTCGGCCAGCAGCCGGCTGCTGAATCCGGAGGACCCCAACTCCCCCGCGGTGTCCTCGTTCAACGACATCACCGAATTCCGGGCCAGCCGAAGGCAATTGGAGTACCAGGCCACCCATGATCCGCTGACCGGGCTGGCCAATCGGGCGCTTGTGCTGTCGCGCCTGGCGGGCGCGCTGGGCACCAGTGAGGATCTGCCGGTCTCCACGGTGCTGTTCATCGACCTGGACGGTTTCAAGATCATCAATGACACGCTCGGGCATGCCATCGGCGATACGGTCCTGCAGATCGTGGCGCAGCGGCTGCAGCGCGGCCTGCGCTCCGACGACATCGTGGGACGCATCGGCGGTGACGAATTCCTGGTGCTGCTGTCCGGGCGCACCCTGGGCGAGGATCTGGAAGCTCTGGTCACCCGGCTGCGCCAGACCATGGCCGAACCGATCATCGCGCGCGGGCATCGCATACAGGTCAATGCCAGCATCGGCATCACGCCCCTGCACGCGGGCGACGCACGCACGCCCGAAGCCGTCCTGCACGATGCCGATATCGCCATGTATCGCGCGAAACCGCCCGGGCATCGCGACAACACGCTGACCCGCCGCAGCGACAGCACGCACGCGTCGTGAACCTGCCCGGCACGACCTGCCCGGCCTGAGCCGCTCGTCACGCTTCACCAGCCGATACGGCGAGCCGGGGAATAGCGAACTAGACTCGACAACTCTGTTCTCGATGGTTCGCGCGCCGTGCGCCCAAGGCACCGCGTGGTGACAAGGAGTTCCGTTTTGCCCGACCTCACCGAGGAGCGTTCTGTGTCCGCGTCACCGTCCGAAGCCACCAAGACGGCGGCGGAGCTGGAGCGTGAACAGCAGCACCTGACACTGCTCTACGAGCGGCTCGACGGGATGCGCGAATACGCGCAACGCCGACTGCGCACCGTCCTGCTGGAGACCGGCGGCACGCCGCAGGCCCGGAGTGAACGGGAATCGTTCACCCAGCTCTACTCCGAAGACCTATCCAAGTACGACGCCGCCGAACACGGGCTGTGCTTCGGGCGCATCGACCTGGCCGAGAGCGATGAGGCGGACGGCGCCTCGTCCACCGGCAGCGCCTCCGCCAACGGCAGCGCCGCATCCAACGGCAATGGGTCCTCCAACGGCAACGGCGCTGCGGCCGATGCTTCCGGCAACAGCGCCGGCGGCGAAGGCGAGAAGCGCTATATCGGCCGCATCGGCATTCTCGACGAGACCGACGACTACGAGACACTGCTGCTGGATTGGCGTGCGCCCATGGCGCGCCCGTTCTATCTGGCCACCACCGCCGCCCCCGACGGCGTCACGCGGCGGCGGCATATTCGCACCCGCAATCGCAAGGTCACCTCGGTCAATGACGAGTACCTCGATCTCGGGGCGGCCCGTCGCGACGGTGTGATCAGCGGCGACGGCGGTGTGGGCAGTGAGAGCGCGCTGCTGGCCGCGCTCAATGCCGCACGCACCGGGCATATGAACGACATCGTCGAAACCATTCAGCACGAACAGGATGCGATCATCCGCTCCGAGCACAAGAGCGTGCTCGTGGTGCAGGGTGGTCCCGGCACCGGTAAGACCGCGGTCGCGCTGCACCGTGCCGCCTACCTGCTGTACACCTACCGCAAGCAGCTGGACAAGGCCGGTGTGCTCATCATCGGCCCGAACTCCACCTTCCTCGACTACATCGGGCAGGTGCTGCCCTCGCTGGGTGAGACCGGCGTGCTGCTGTCCACCGTCGGCAATCTGTATCCCGGAGTACAAGCCACACTGGAGGATTCGCTGCGCGCCGGACAGCTCAAGGGTTCGCTCGACATGCTCGAGGTGCTCAAGCGGGCGGTGCGGGACTGGCAGGAGATTCCGAAGGATCCGGTGCGGCTGCACTTCGACGGGCGCGAATTGAACCTGGACCGCCGGGTGGTCACCAAGGCGCGCGGCCGTGCCCGCTCCTCGCGGCGGCCGCACAACCTGGCCCGGCCCATTTTCGCCGCCGGTGTGGTGGACGCGCTCACCGATCAGCTCGCCGAGCTCATCGGCGCCGACCCGCTCGGCGGGCGAAACCTGTTGAGCCAGGCCGATCTCACCGAGATCCGCGACGAGATGCGCGCCGACGCCGATATCCAGCGCGCCATCGCGGCGCTGTGGCCGCTGCTCACACCGCAGGATGTGCTGGGCGGACTGTGGGCCGACCCCAAGCGCCTGGCCAATGCCGCGAATCAGCTCAGCCCGGCCGACCGCGCCGAGCTGCAGCGCACCGACAGTGGCGAATTCAGCGATGCCGACGCCCCGCTGCTGGACGAGCTGGCCGAACTGCTCGGCATCGACGACAGCGAGGAGCGCGAGCGCTCCCGCCGCCGCTGGCGTGCCCAGCTGGCCGAGGCCCAGGACGCCCTCGACATCCTCACCGGCTCCGCGCCGCAGGACCTCGAGGACGATCTCGATCCCGAACTGCTCATGGCCTACGACCTCATCGACGCCGGCCAGCTCGCCGAGCGCCAGCAGGTGCGCACCAGCCAGACCACCGCCGAACGCGCCGCCGGGGACCGCACCTGGACCTACGGGCACGTCATCGTGGATGAGGCGCAGGAGCTTTCGGAGATGGCCTGGCGAATGGTCATGCGCCGCATTCCGAATCGCTGGATCACCGCCGTCGGCGATGTCGCCCAGACCGGTGATCCGGCCGGTGCGTCCTCCTGGCAGCAGGTGCTCGAGCCCTATGTCGCCAAGCGCTGGAAGCTCACCGAGCTGACGGTCAACTACCGCACGCCCGCCGAGATCATGGCGGTCGCCGCCGATGTGCTGGCCGAGATCGATCCGGGCGCCTCCATCCCCCGCTCGATTCGCGACTCAGGCTTCCAGCCCACCGCCTACCGTGTGCCCGCCACCGAACTCGCCGCCGAGGTGGGGCGGCTGGTGGCCGCCGAGGCCGAGCATCCGGGGACCACCGCCGTCATCGTGCCGCACGATACGGCCGCGAAACTGGCGCACCTGGCCGATGATTCGGCCCGCGTGCTGACCGTGCACGAGGTCAAGGGCCTGGAGTTCGACGCGGTCATCCTCGTCGAACCCCAGCAGATCCTCGACGAATCCCCGCGCGGGATGAACGACCTGTACGTGGCGCTGACCCGCTCCACGCAGCGACTCTCGGTGGCGCACAGCGAAGACCTCCCGGAGGTCCTGCACCGGCTGCGGTGAGACAGTGGTTCGGGGGCCAAGGCCCCCGGACCCCCAACCTGCGGCTACGACCCGAACACCGAGCGCCGCAACCGAAGCGGGAGCCACGACCCAACGCCCGGCCCCGCACCAGAGCCGCAACCCCGACCCGGGCACCCAACTCCCGGATCAGGGCGGGAGTTGCGGCCCGGAACGCAAAGCGGCCGTGACCAATTGGTCACGGCCGCTTTCCGCAGGGGCGAAGCCCCCACCTGTCAACGCACGGTGTGCACGATGAGCACGTCGCTGCGGGACTTGCGGGCCACGTCCGACGGCACGGAGCCGAGCAGACGACCCGCGAGGGTGTTGAGGCCACGGTTACCGACCACGAGCAGGTCGGCGTCGAGCTCCTTGAGCAGGGTGAGCAGTGATTCGACGGGCTCGCCGACCACGGCCTTCTCCACCACGTTCACGGCGCCCGCGGCAACTGCCTTATCGCGTGCCACGCGCAGGATCTCGCTGGTCGGCGCGGAGCCGCGCACCTGGTAGGCCTCGTCCTTCAATACGTCCGCGGCGGCTGCGACGTCGCGGTCGTCGGTCGGGTAGTACGCGCAGGCGATGTACAGCGTCGCGCCTGCGGCGCCGGCCAGAGCAGCGGCCCGCTCGACGGCGACGTACGACGAGTCCGAGCCATCGGTACCGACGACGATCGTCCGGTAGGCGGTCATTCTCTCCTCCAAGTACAAAGGTTGGGGCCGCGGTGTCTACGGTTCCGTAGTTACCGCCGCGGCAACTGCGCCTGACAATAGCGGCATAACCGGCGGAAATTTTCGATATCGCAACACATCACAGTTGCGTGCCGCATCGGGACTGTCGCACATTCCCAGCACGCTGCGCATACGGCATCGGCTACCAGCGAATTCCCCACCGGCAGTGTGAAACACCACAAATCGCGAACATCATTGCGCCCCTGGGACATTCGTCACAACACAGGATTTCTACCAGGTGCGGACCGGTCCGTCCGGCGCGCACACGCGCTCCGGGCGGACCGGAAAACCGCTATCTCACAGATCGTGATAGTCGGCCCAGAACCAGCCGAGAATCACGCTGAGTACGTTCATGCGTTCCTCTTCCGTACGGCCGATCAATGACGGGCAATACTAGCTCGCCGAGCGTCGGTTCAGAGGCTCAGACGTGCGTATTCCAGCGGAGCCATCCCGATCTCCTGCGCGAACTCGCGGGAGAAATGGGCCTGATCGAAGTAACCGAGATCCAGTGCGAGGGCGGCCAGATCGGAGGTGCGGCCCTGCGCCAGCAGCTGCGCGCCGTCCTGTAGCCGGAAACGGCGCAGCACCCATTTCGGGCTCACCCCGACGTAGCGGCGAAACAACCGCTGCAGGGTGCGAATCGGGGTATCGAAACGCTCGGTGACCTGGTCGACGCGGGTGAGCTCGCGATCGGACTCCATGGCGTCCATGATGCGCAGCACCAGGCGATAGGCGGTGTCATCGGCGACCGCGCGCCGGGCCGCGGCCTCGACCAGGAATGCCTCGACCAGCGTGCGCCGGCTCTCGTCGTCCGGATCGGCCAGAATCTGCTCGGCCAGATCCCCGGCCTCGGGGAGCACCTCGGTCAGCGGCAGAGCGGTATCGCGCAGCGCGCCCACATCCAGTCCGGTGAACGCGCCGAAGCCGCCGGGCCGGAACTTCACGCCGAATGTCTCACCGACACCGGCCAATTCCCGCACGTACTTGGTGGTCCATACACCGGTGACAAAGCCGCCCCGGCGCTCGTGCGTGTGCTCGAAGGTCATATTGACCACCGGAAAGCCCAGCACCTCAGCGAAGTAGGGCGGCTGACCGCGCCGATCCCAGCGCACCGACCAGTAGAACTCGACATAGCGGCTGACCTGCTCACCGGCCGGCAAACGGCTGTGGTTGCTGGCGCGGATCTGTTCCCGCGGGCGCAGAATGCCTTTCGCCGTCTCGGGCGGCGGCACCGGGCGCGGCGCGTACGACTCCGGGAGCAGATCCGACTCCGGGCGCACCGCATCGTCACCGGCCATGAGGCTGTCGCTTTCTTCCAGGATCTGTCCCGGCATGCCGAACTACGGCGTCGTCATGGATATCTTCGGCCACCGCCGGCGACGGCACCGCACTACTCACGGCGCCTTCCTCATTGCAGCCCGGCGGCATCCATACCGCGCAGTTCCTTCTTCAGGTCGGCGATTTCGTCGCGCAGGCGACCGGCCAGCTCGAACTGAAGCTCGCGGGCGGCGTTCATCATCTGCGCGGTCATCTCCTTGACCAGGTCCGCGAGCTCGGCGCGCGGCATGGACTTGATATCGCGGCCCTCGTAGACGCCGGCGCTGACGGCGCGGCCCGGTTCGCCCTGGGCGCGGCGGCCACGGCTGGAGTTGCGGCCCGAGCCGCCGACCTCGATCTCGGTCTCCTCGGCCTCGCGGTAGACCGTATCGAGAATGTCGGCGATCTTCTTGCGCAAGGGTTTCGGATCGAGGCCGCGCTCTTCGTTGTAGGCGACCTGTTTGACGCGGCGGCGATCGGTCTCGTCGATGGCGTGCTGCATGGAGTCGGTGATCTTGTCCGCATACATGTGGACCTCACCGGAGACATTGCGCGCCGCACGACCGATGGTCTGGATGAGGCTGGTCGAGCTGCGCAGGAAGCCTTCCTTATCGGCGTCCAGGATCGCGACCAGCGAAACCTCCGGCAGGTCGAGGCCCTCGCGAAGCAGGTTGATGCCGACCAGCACGTCGTACTCGCCGAGTCGCAACTGCCGCAACAACTCCACGCGCCGCAGTGTGTCGATCTCCGAGTGGAGGTAGCGCACCCGCACGCCGAGCCCGAGCAGATAATCGGTGAGATCCTCGGACATCTTCTTGGTGAGGGTGGTGACCAGCACCCGCTCGTCCCGTTCGGCGCGCAGCCGGATCTCGTGCACCAGATCGTCGATCTGTCCCTTGGTCGGCTTGACCACGACCTTCGGGTCGATCAAACCGGTGGGGCGAATGACCTGCTCGACGAATTCGCCACCGGTCTGGCCCAATTCGTACTTTCCGGGGGTGGCTGAGAGATACACCGTCTGCCCGATGCGGTCGGCGAACTCCTCCCAGGTGAGCGGCCGGTTGTCGACCGCCGAGGGCAGCCGGAATCCGAACTCCACCAGATTCCGCTTGCGCGACATATCGCCCTCGTACATGGCGCCGATCTGCGGCACCGTCGCATGCGATTCGTCGATGACGAGCAGGAAATCCTCGGGGAAGTAATCGATGAGCGTCGCGGGCGCGGTGCCCGCGCCACGGCCGTCGATATGGCGCGAGTAATTCTCGATACCGGAGCAGAACCCGACCTGACGAATCATCTCCAAGTCGTACTGGGTGCGCATCCGCAATCGCTGCGCCTCCAAGAGTTTGCCCTGTTTATCCAATTCGGCCAGGCGCGTTTCGAGTTCGGCCTCGATATCCTTGACGGCCCGTTCCATTCGATCGGGACCGGCGACATAATGGGTGGCCGGGAAAATACGAACCATATCCACCTGCCGCACCACATCACCGGTGAGCGGGTGCAGATAATAGAGCGCTTCGATCTCGTCGCCGAAGAATTCGATGCGGATCGCCAATTCCTCATAGGAGGGAATGATTTCGACGGTATCGCCGCGCACCCGGAAACTGCCGCGCGTGAAGGACATATCGTTGCGGGTGTACTGCACATCGACCAGCAGCCGCAGCAGCTTGTCGCGGTCCACCTCTTCGCCCACCTCCAGCATGACCGACCGGTCGAGGTAGGACTGCGGCGTGCCGAGGCCGTAGATGCACGACACCGACGCCACCACCACGACATCGCGGCGCGACAGCAGGCTGGAGGTGGCCGAATGCCGCAGCCGCTCCACATCGTCGTTGACGGAGCTGTCCTTCTCGATATAGGTATCGGTCTGCGCGATGTACGCCTCGGGCTGGTAGTAGTCGTAGTACGAGACGAAGTACTCGACCGCATTGTTGGGCAGCATCTCGCGCAGCTCATTGGCCAGCTGGGCGGCCAAGGTCTTGTTCGGCGCCATGAGCAGGGTCGGGCGCTGCAACTTCTCGATCAACCAGGCCGTGGTGGCCGACTTACCGGTACCGGTGGCGCCGAGCAGCACCACATCCCGCTCGCCCGCATTGATGCGCCGCTCCAGCTCCGCGATGGCGGCGGGCTGATCACCGGCGGGAACGTGCTCGCTGACCACCTGGAACCGGCCCTCGACCCGCTCGATATCGCCGATGGGCCGGAACTCGGAATGTGCCAGCGGCAGGTCGTCCGGGATCTCGGTTGCGAAAGCCATGTTCACAGCCTAGGACGACCCACCGACAGGTTCACGCCGAGCGGCCCGAGTCGCTGCCGGCAACGGCGGAACCGGGGCGCCGACCCGCCCGAGTCGCCGGTGACACTGCGCACATCTCCGGCCTATGCCCCGGGCCGCGGACGCCCGCGCAGCCCGGCGCGGCCCGATTCATCGCGCGGATGTGCGCCCGAGACGCCGCATCGGAAACGCTCCGAGCGCCTCGGATACCCGGGCGTGGCACGGTCGGGACCTGAGGATATTTCTCAGCGTTTACTTTCACGCGGCGCCGCGCCGAACAGATTCGGCTGTACCAAATGTCCGAATTATAGTTTCTCCCAAGGAAGTTCAAAGAAATCCCAAGAGGTGTCGGCGAAATTCCGTTCCGCGCACGGTCGTCCGATTCCCAGCACCCAGGTGTAACCTGATCTGGCTGGTTGCACGAGTCGGAGAAGAGGCAGGGCGATGACCGGTCTGCATATGCCACAGCGGAATTCCACCAACGGCGCTGACCCGCGCCGGATGGGAAACACCACTCCCCCAGTATCGCCGCATCGACCCAGGCTCGAGTATTTCAATCTGGCGGCGCTGTCCTGGACCGATTATCACGGTTACTTACATCAGGTCGAGCGGATGGCCGCGCAACCCTGGGGTCTGTATGTGGAGCGGATCGTGGACAATCCGCGCTTCCACTACATCGAATCCTGGTTGCTCCCAGAGCTTTCCCTGCGCGTGACGGTGTATCACCTACGGCCGGGCCACGATCGCGGGCAGACCTACTACCTCGACATCGGCGATTACGCCCAGATCGAGCCCAAGAAGTGGCGCGCGGAGGGACACTATCTACACGTGGTGGCCCGTCCCGGCCAGATGCCCGAGCTCCTCGGCATCGACGAGCTGCTCGCGGCACACGCCGCCGGGCACTTCGACACCGCTCGCACCCATCGAGCCATCGAGCGTGCGGCGGCGGTGGTGGACGGTCTCGCCGCGTGCGGTCATGATGTCGACCGCTGGCTCGCCACCAAGGGTCTCGCGCTCAGCTGGTTGTAAAGGCGCTTCGGCCAGCGCGCCGCGAAAAGGCCACCCGGTCCGTATTGTGTTCGGCCCGGGTGGCTTTCGCTTACTGTCCGCCCTCCGACTAGCCGGACAGGCTCGGGAACAGCCCGTTCAGGCCGCAGCCCACGCTGCCGAAGGCGCTGGACGGGGATACCTGGACCACGGTCGACTTGCTGATCAGGTCCTGGGTCGCCTGAATGGTGTGGGCGCCGGCGGTGGTCGGGGTCCACTGGATGGTGACCGAATTGCTCAGCAGCGACGGGGTGACCGGGCTGCCGGTGATCGCGGTGCCGTTATCGGTGAAGCTCACCGACAGCAGGCGGTCGATCGCGATGGTGGCCGTGACCGTATAGGCGCAACCCACCTGTTGATTCGAGCCGCCGACCGAGATATCGCTGACCCAGGCACTCGCCTGGGGCGCTACCAGAACCATGGTCGCGGCAGCAGCACCGAAGGCGGTCAGACCCATTCCGGCGCGGCGAGCGCGGGCGCTCATTGCGTTCATACTGTGTACTTCCCTCTTGGTATGTACCACCCACGTCAGGTGTGGGTAGCCGCACCGTAACGAACACCGGCGTTTCACATTGTGATTTTCCGGAAAATAGTCCCGTAAAACGCTGTTTACCCAGTTCCGGCCACAACTCGGGCCCGCTCCTCTGGACGATGACGGCCCGACAAGCGATGCTGTTGGCATGACTCAGGCGCCCGCGGTAGATCTACACCGGCCCAAGGTGGAGTACTTCAACGTCGATGAGCTCACCAATATCGACCCGAAGGGCTTCGTCCGCGCGGTCGAGCGCTACCAGGTCGAGCCGTGGGGCCTGTACATGGCGCGGACGTCGGATCATCCGGAGTTCCACTACATCGAATCCTGGCTGCTGCCGAGCCTGTCCATTCGCGCCACGGTCTTCCACTTCACCCCGGCGCACCTGCGCGATCAGGACTACTACATCGATATCGGCGAATACGCGCAGGTCGGTCCGAAGCGCTGGAAGTCGGTGGACCACTACCTGGATCTGGTGGTGCGCAGCAATCGCGAGGTCGAACTGCTCGATGTGGACGAACTGCTCGCCGCACACGCGGCCGGCTATCTGGACCTGTCCGAGTCCCAGCAGGCCATCGAGACCGCCACCACCGTCATCGACGGAATCGCCGCGCACGGCCATAATTTCGAGTCCTGGCTGCAGGCCCGGGACATCACCCTGACCTGGATGTAATCACCGCGGGCCCCGGCGCAGGCCGGGGCCGACGGCCGAATTCACGCCTCGGCGGCGACGATCACATTCGCGGGACGGCCCGGATCCGCCGTAGCGTGCCGGAGCTCCGCACCGGTTGCCGCAGCGCCGTCGGCACGCGGAAAACCGATCTCCGCCAAGCGATCCCGCAGCCCCTCGGCCACGCCCGCATCGGCGACCGCGATGCGAATATCGAGCACATCCTCCGCGGGCTTGCCCGCCACCGCGGTCGGCCCGACATGGTCGATGCTCCGCGCATCGGCCCCGCAGGCGACCGCGAGCCGGGCGATAATCCGCCGCGCCGCCGCCGGCCACTCCGGATTCGCCTCCACCACGGGCGATTCGGCGGGCCGTGGCGCGGGGGTGCGGGTGCGCAGATTGTGTTCGAAGGGAATCAGCCGCTCCTCCCACAGCCGGTGCACCGCGGCGTCGATCGCGCCGCCGGCGCCATTGTTGTCGAGCAGCACATCGGCGACGGCACGACGCTGAGCATCGGTGGCCTGGGCCGCGATTCGCGCGCGGGCATCGGCCTCGTCGATACCGCGGAACTCCACCAGGCGGTGCAGGCGGGTTTCCTCGGCGGCGTCGACGACCACCACCAGATTCATGAACGGCGCCAGACCGTTCTCGACCAGGAGCGGAATGTCCTGTACGACAATGCCGTCGGCGGGTGCGGAGCCGATGAGCTCGGCGGTGCGCTTGCCCACCAGTGGATGCACGATGCCATTGAGGATTGCGCGAGCCCCGTCGCTGGCGAATGCCTTGGCCGCCAGCGCCGGTCGATCCAGGCTGCCGTCGGCCGCGAGAATTCCGTCCCCGAAGGCATCGACCAGGGCCGTCAGCCCGTCGGTACCGGGGGCGACCACTTCGCGCGCGATGACATCACTGTCCACCAGCACCGCACCACGTTCGACGAGAATGCGGGCGACGGTGGATTTACCCGCTCCCATGCCTCCGGTGAGACCGATTCGCAACATTTCCCCAGTCTCGCATTTCCCTCCCCCGCCGCGCGCACTACCCCTCACCAGCCGAAAGGTTGGATTACCCACTCGCCTGGGCAATTCCACCGGCACGCCGACAGTTTTCCCATTCCGTGATATTTACGAGACCGATTCGCAACTTTTTCGCCCAATCCCGACCATTAGTCGGCAACATTCCGACACGCCGGGGAGAAAGTCGTGCAAAATCCGGTGTCGCACACTTTCGTTCGGCTAAGGTTTCGCCGCAGGCGATCCATGGCCGGAAACACGTAGGAGAAGGAACACCATTGGGCACCAAAAACAACCAGACGGGTCGGCACCGTCTGGGACTGCCGGGCACGATGCACTGCATCGAGATTCCCGCGGTCGCGGCAGCGCTGGCCGAGCATCGTCGCGCGTGGTTCAGCGCACTGCTCAGTCCCGCACGGCACAGTTTGGCCGCCATGCGAAAACGCTCTCGCTCCACCTCGGCCACCGTCCGCTGGGTTCCGGCCACCGCCATGTGACTGCGAATACGACTGTGGCCCAGCCCCGATCGGGACTGGGCCACTCTCGTGTGCACTCCGGACGGCAGTAGTCCAGCGACCTCAGACGGTGCCGCTGGGCTTACGACGGCTACCCGGCTCCTGGGTCGGCATGGAGTTCGGCGGCACCGGATACGGGATACCGGCATTCGCATAACCGAGCGCGACATTCGGACCGCACTGCGCCAGTGCGGCATTCACCTTCCGGTCCGCGGGCCCGAAGGCGGGCTTCACCGCGTCACGACCCGAGGCGAAATCGAAGGCCGAGGTCATATCGCCGGTGACGCTGCGCCGCCACGGGGTCAGGTTCGGCACGTCCACACCGAAGCGACGCTCCAGCAAACGCAATTGCGAGGTGTGGTCGAAGGTCTCCGAGGCGACCAATCCGCCTCGGCTGTAGGGGGAGATCACGAAGCACGGCACGCGGTAGCCCAGCCCGATCGGGCCCGCGATGCCTTCCGACTTCTCGGCCTTCTCCAGCGGCACGGTGACGTACTCCCCCGGCGTGCCGGGCGGCGCGGTCGGCGGTGTGACGTGATCGAAGAAGCCACCGTTCTCGTCATAGCTGACAATGAGCGCGGTCTTCTCCCACACCGCCGGATTCGAGGTGAGGATATCGAGCACCTGCATAATGCCGACCGCACCCAAAGCCGGTGGCAGCGCCGGATGTTCGCAGTTGAGCAGCGACGGGATCACCCAGGAGACGGCGGGCAGCTGGTTGGCGGCCACATCGGCGGCGAAATCGCTGGGGTAGGCCGGGACCTTGCCGCGGCGCGCCAACTCTGAAGCCGGATCGGCGGCCTGCTTGAAGCAGCCCAGCATGCCGTCGAGAATCACCGAGGACAGCGGGCCGACATCCCGATTGTTGTAGATCTTCCAGCTCACACCGGCATCGGAGAGGTTCTCCGGCATGGTCCGCCAGCTGTAGGCGTTCTGCGGGATGAGCGTGGGGGTCTGCAGCAGCGGACCGCCGTTGAGCCCGTCCGGATCGATGGTTCCCGACATCCAGTACAGCCGATTCGGATCGGTGGGACCCAGCACCGAGCAGTGGTAGCCGTCGGCAATGGTGAAGGCGTCCGCGAGATCGTGGTGCACCGGAATATCGGCGCGGGTGTAGTAACCCATGGCGGCAGGGCCGTTTCCGGCGCCGACCGAGGCGATGGACATCGGCATCCAGCCGTCGTTCTTCCCGTTGTTCCACGCCTTGTGCATGCCCGCCCAGGTGTGGTCCGGGTCGTTGATGCATTCGCCGTCGAGGCTCGCGCCGCTCTCGGTGTCCAGGCGGAACGGGTTGATGAAGCCGTCCGGGGTCGGGCCGACGCCTGGCGAATAGCCGTACTGGTTCCAGGCCGGTGAGGGGTCGTCGAATCCTCGCACGCCCGAAAGGGTTCCGAAGTAGTGGTCGAACGAGCGGTTCTCCTGCATGAGCAGGACGAAGTGCTCGATATCGCCGAGCCCGCCCATTCCCGCCGGATCCGCGGCGTAGGCCCGCTCGATAATCGGACCGGCCAGCGATGCCATCGAGGCCGCACCGCCCGCAGCCATGGCCTTCGCCAGAAAATCCCGTCGATTGATACCGGCGAACAAGCCCATACTCCGACAACGCCTTCCGTTAGAGGTGAATCTGAACGCGCCGAATCATTCCAGTTGGGCGCTTGACCTACATCCAACCTTCGGATGATGTCCGGACAGCAAACCACCGGTATCCGGCCGGTTTCCGGCGCCGCGCCGCGCCGAGGCGGAGATCACACTACAACGAATTTCCGGCAGCGCCTTGCCGGTATGTCGAGTGTCCGCCTAGGCTGACGCACTACCTGAAAGTGACTTTCAGGTATCTGGCGTTCAGGGGGAACGATGACTCGATCCGCGACATCCGCCCGGCGGGATCCCGTCCACTCCGGCGATCGGATCGGCGTCGCCGGGCGGATCGGCATCCTCATGGCCGGGCATCGCCGTGCGGTGCTGGGCGCCTGGCTGCTGCTGATCGTGGTGTGCGCCGCCGCGTATCCGGCCCTGCACCACCGCCTCGGCGCACCCGACTACGGCGTCCCGGGATCGGAATCGGCCACCGCGGAACGCCTTGCGGCCGATCATTTCTCCCAGCTGGGCGCCGAACAGGATCTGATCGTCTTCCACTCCGGCCGCTACACCGCCGACAGCCCCGAATTCCGTGCCGCCGTCGATCACGCGCTGACCGCCGCCCGCGCGACCGCGGGTGTGGCCGGCGCCGTCGGGCCGTTCGAAGGCAATGCCGCCCTGCAGATCTCGGCCGATCGGCATACCGCCTTCGGCATTGCCGGCATCGACGGTGATATGTCGGCGCGGGTCGATGTGGTCTCCCGGCTGCAATCGGCGCTGACCCCCGTCGCGGACTCCGGCGTGCAGGCCATGGTCACCGGCTACGCCGCGGTCGAAGGCGAACAGATGCGGACCGAAACCGGCGATATGGAACGCGCGGAGAGCATCGGATTGCCGGTCGCCGCACTGGTACTGGTGCTCGCACTGGGCGCGCTGGCCGCCGCCGCGCTTCCCATCACCGTCACCGCCGCCGGGATCGCCCTGGCCGTGGGCCTGCTGTTCGGATTGACCAGCTTCCTCGTCTTCGATTCGCTGGTGCTGTCGGTCGCCACCATGATCGGCACCGGCACCGCCATCGACTACACCATGTTCATCGTGAGCCGGTTCAACGAGGAACTCACCCGGCGCCGGGTGCGAGACCGGAAGGCGCGCACCGAGATTCTCGCCGCCGTCGGCGCCGCGCTGGATACCACCGGCCGCACCGTGCTGGCCTCCGGGCTGATCGTGATGATCTCGCTGTGCGCCCTGACGGTGGTCGGACTGCCGATGCTCAACGGTATCGCGATCGGGGTGGTCACGGCGGTGCTCGCCACCCTCGGCGCGGCATTCACCCTGCTGCCCGCGGCGCTGGCCACCCTCGGCCCGGCGATCAATCGCGGTGCGCTGCCGCCGCGACTGCGCCCCGCCGAAACCCGGGCGCACACCACCTCCAGCGCCTGGGCCTGCTGGGCGCGCACCGTCATGGCCCGGCCGGTGCTCTTCGGCGCGGCCGGGGTCGCGGTGCTGCTGCTCGCGGCCGCACCCCTCACCGGCATGAAGTACGGCATCGATATGGGTTTGAACTCGCTGGGCGACAGCCCCACCGGACAGGCGACCCGGTTGGTGCAGAACACTTTCGGGCCCGGTCTGCTCTCCCCGATCCAGGTGGTGGTGACCGGCCCGTCCGATACCGCCCTGTCCGGTAGCGGGGTCGTGGACGCCAACCGCTTCGTGGCCGAGCTGAATCGCGATCCGCGCATCGCCTCGGTGGTGCCGCAGCAGGCCGACGGGCGCATGCTCGCCCTGGTCGTACCGAAGGATTCCTTCGACTCCACCGCCGTGGCCGATCTGACCTCGGAGATCCGCACTCGCGCACGCACTGTCGAGTCCGCGCAGATCGTGGTCGGTGGCGTCCCCGCGACCTTCGCCGATGTCTCCAGCCTCATCACCAGCCGCTTTCCCTGGGTCATCGCGCTGGTGCTGACCGTCTCGATGGCATTCCTGGTCTTCGCGTTCCGCAGTATCGTGCTGGCGCTCAAGGCCATTGCGCTCAATCTGCTGGCCACCGGTGCGGCACTGGGCATTACGGTCGCGGTGTTCCAGCACGGCCTCGGCGAATCCCTGCTCGGCTTCCACAGCACCGGATTCCTGCAGGTGTATCTGCCGCTGCTGGTATTCGCCGTATTGTTCGGGTTGTCCATGGACTACGAGGTTTTCCTGGTGCGGCGCATGAAGGAAGCCTGGGATCGTGATCCGGACAATGCGGCCGCGGTCGCGGAGGGGCTGCAGCACACCGCCCGTCCGATCACCGCCGCGGCGGCCATCATGGTGGCGGTCTTCGCGAGCTTCGTGACCGCGAATGTGCTGGAGCTCAAGCAGATCGGCTTCGCGCTGGCGGTCGCGGTCACCATCGACGCGGTGCTCGTGCGCCTGATTCTGGTGCCGGCCTTCATGCAGCTGTTCGGCCGCTGGAACTGGTGGCTGCCGGCGCTGCGCCGGACTCAGCCGAGTACCGCCTCCACCGCCGACAGGATCGACTCCAGCGCCGCGGTGTAAACGGCCTGCATGGGCTCGGCGAAATCCGTTCCGGCCCAATGGTCCAGCGCTCCCGCACACCCCCAGACAATGGCGGCGACGGCGATCCGCAGGGGCAGATCATTGGGGTCGCGGCCGCTGCGCTCCGCGATCAGCACCCGGAACTGGTCCTCCAGTTCGCGCATCTGCCGGATCTGCCGGTCGCGCACCTCGGGAATGGTGAGCACATGCTGCATGCGCAGACGGGTGCGGCGCTCGACCTCGGGCGTGATGATCGTGGCGATGAGGATCGGCGCCAGGGCCCGGGCCATAACAAGCAATTCGGCGGGCGTGGCCGTTTCCCCGCCGCCCGCGGTCCGCAGCACCTCGAGAATCTGCGGATCGGCCTCGTCGTAGAGGACCAGCATCTCCTTGGTCCCGAAGTACCGGTAGATCGAGCTCGGCGACACCCCGGCGGCGGCCGCGACCCGCTCGACCGTCACATCGCGATATCCGTGCTCGTCGAACAGATCCAGCGCGACCCGCTGGATACGGCTCATCGCCTCGACTTTGCGGCGCTCCCACAGCGACACCGACTGCATGGCGGACTGGAACATATGTGTCGAGAATAGCGAAAAGCCCCGGGTCCATTGCGGACCCGGGGCTCTTCTAGCTATCGCTTATCGCGAGAGCAGCGAATCAGGCGTTGCCCGACAGCTTCTCACGCAGTGCGGCCAGCTGCGCATCGCTCGCCAGCGAGCCACCGGCGGGCTCGGCAGAGGACGAGGACGACGACGTAGCGGCGGCCGGAGCGGCAGCGCCGGTCTCGGAGGAGTAGTTCGAGGAACCGCCGTTGGCGGCCTCGGCGGCCGCGTCAGCGGCCATCTTCTCCATCTGAGCGGTGTGCATCTTGTGGCGACGCTCGGCCTCGGCGTACCGGCCTTCCCACTCTTCCCGGACCTTGTCCGAACCCTCGAGCCATTCGTTGGTCTCGGGATCGAAGCCCTCGGGGAAGATGTAGTTGCCCTGGTCGTCGTAGCTGTCGGCCATGCCGTACTTCGACGGGTCGAACTCGGCGTTGTAGTCCTCGTTCGCCTGCTTCAGCGAGAGCGAGATACGACGACGCTCCAGGTCGATGTCGATGACCTTGACCATGGCGTCGTCGCCGACTGCCACAACCTGGTCCGGGACCTCGACGTGGCGCTCGGCCAGCTCGGAGATGTGCACCAGGCCCTCGATGCCCTCTTCGACGCGCACGAAGGCGCCGAACGGGACCAGCTTGGTGACCTTGCCCGGGACGATCTGTCCGATCGCGTGGGTCCGGGCGAACTGACGCCACGGGTCTTCCTGAGTTGCCTTGAGCGACAGGGAGACACGCTCGCGGTCCAGGTCGACGTCGAGAACCTCGACGGTGACCTCGTTGCCGACCTCGACAACCTCGGACGGGTGGTCGATGTGCTTCCAGGACAGCTCGGAGACGTGCACCAGGCCGTCGACGCCACCCAGGTCCACGAAGGCACCGAAGTTGACGATAGAGGACACGACGCCCTTGCGGACCTGGCCCTTCTGCAGCTGGTGCAGGAACTCGGAGCGGACCTCGGACTGGGTCTGCTCGAGCCACGCACGGCGGGAAAGAACCACGTTGTTGCGGTTCTTGTCCAGCTCGATGATCTTGGCCTCGATCTCCTTGCCGACGTACGGCTGCAGATCGCGGACACGGCGCATCTCGACCAGCGAAGCCGGAAGGAAGCCACGAAGACCGATGTCGAGGATCAGGCCGCCCTTGACGACCTCGATGACGGTGCCCTTGACGGCCTCGTCCTTCTCCTTGAGCTCCTCGATCGTGCCCCAAGCCCGCTCGTACTGCGCGCGCTTCTTCGACAGGATCAGGCGGCCTTCCTTGTCCTCCTTGGTGAGAACGAGGGCCTCGACCTCATCGCCCACGGAAACGACCTCATTCGGGTCGACATCGTGCTTGATGGACAGTTCGCGGGAGGGGATGACGCCTTCGGTCTTGTAACCGATGTCGAGAAGGACCTCGTCACGGTCGACCTTGACGATGGTGCCTTCGACGATATCGCCGTCGTTGAAGTACTTGATCGTCTTGTCGATGGCGGCGAGGAAGTCCTCGGCGGAGCCAATATCGTTAATGGCTACCTGCGGCGAGGTCACAGTAGTGGGCATGTGTTGGGAGGCTCCGGACGGATTGTGGTCGGTAGTGGACATGTGGGCTTTCGGTATTGCTGCGAACACACAGCGATGGAACTACGTTGGGTCATGCAACAGCACCTCGCTGTGGCGGAGCACAACGCTGCACTCATAGCACGGGTGACTCACAGCACGATCATCTGCTCTGCCCGGACCAACTCGAACCATCCGAGCCGATCCGAGTACAGAAGACACTCGCGGAAAACAGCGTACGCGACGTCTGTTGTACCAAGCAAACACGGGTACTCGGTCGCGAGTCGATAGGGTTGGGCAATGCCGGAAGATCAGCCCGCCCTCCCCGACGACGACCGCCACGCCGAGGCGAACTCCCTGCTCGGGACGGTGGGAGTGGCTCGCGCCAAGATTGACTCGGACGCCAGCCAGCGTGCCAGTCGCCGGTGGTGGGATGCGGACGCGGCGGCCTATCACGAGACCCATGCCGATTTCCTGGGCGTGGATTCGGCCGCGGGCGAGTTCGTCTGGTGCCCGGAGGGGCTGCACGAGGGCGACTGGCGGTTCCTCGGAGACATCGTCGGCAAGCGCGTTCTGGAGATCGGCTGCGGCAGCGCGCCCTGCTCGCGCTGGCTCGCGGCGCACGGCGCGCATCCGGTCGGGCTCGATATCTCGCGCCGGATGCTGGACCGCGGTCTGGCCGCCATGGCGGCGGGCGGGCCGCGCGTGCCGCTGGTGCAGGCGGGTGCGGAGGAACTGCCCTTCGCCGACGCCAGTTTCGATCTCGCCTGCTCGGCGTTCGGTGGCGTGCCGTTCGTCGCGGACTCCGCCAAGGTGATGGCGGAGGTCGCCCGGGTGCTGCGCCCCGGGGGTCGCTGGGTCTTCTCCGTGAACCACCCGATGCGCTGGATCTTCCCGGACGATCCGGGGCCCGAGGGCCTGCGCGCGGCCATCCCGTATTTCGACCGCACGCCCTACGTGGAACTCGACGCCGACGGCGAACCCACCTACGTGGAGCACCACCGCACCGTCGGTGACCGCGTCCGCGAAATCGTCGCGGCCGGGCTGAACCTGGTCGACCTGGTCGAACCCGAATGGCCCGAATGGCTGGAACGCGAATGGGGCCAGTGGAGTCCCCTGCGTGGTGAAATCTTCCCTGGCACAGCCATCTTCATTACCGAGAAGCCCAGCATTACCGAGAAGCCCAGCTGATCCTGCCGGTCGGGCCCGGATGTGGTAGGCGTACCGGGTGGAGGAAAGTCCGTTCGGCCGCTATCGACTTCTCGGGCTGCTCGGCGAAGGGGGAATGGGGCGGGTCTACCGCGCCTTCGATACCGATACCGAGCGGATCGTGGCGCTCAAGGTCCTGCCGCCGCAGTTCGCGCATGATCCGGTGTACCGCACCCGGTTCCGGCGGGAGGCGCAGGCGGCGGCGCGGCTGACCGAACCGCACATCATTCCGATTCACGGGTACGGGGAGATCGACGGCCGCCTGTTCCTGGATATGCGGTTGGTGGAGGGAACCGATCTGGGTTCGGTGCTGGCCGACGCGGGACGGCTGCCCGCCGTGCGTGCGGTGGACTTCCTCGCGCAGATCGCCGCGGCCCTCGACGCCGCGCACCGTGCGGGTTTGGTGCATCGGGACGTCAAGCCGTCGAATATCCTCACCACGGCAGACGGATTCGCCTATCTCATCGATTTCGGCATCGCCCGCGGTGACGGCGACAGCGACCTGACCACCGTCGGCGCGGCGATCGGCACCTTCGCGTACATGGCGCCCGAGCGGCTCGCTCACGACGACTACGACGGCCGCGCCGATGTATACGCGCTCGCCTGCGTCCTCTACGAATGCCTCACCGGGACAAGGCCGTTCCCCGGCAACAGCGTCGAACGGCAGATCGCCGCACACCTGTCGCTGCCGCCGCCCCGGCCGTCGGCCGCGGGCGGTGTCCCGGTGGCATTCGACGAGGTGATCGCGCTCGGTATGGCCAAGAATCCGGCGGGCCGCTATCCCACCGCCGGAGCGTTGACCGATGCGGCACGTACCGCGCTGCACAGCGGGCTCCGTGGTCCGGGGCAGCTGTTCCCGAGTAACGCTGTCACCCAGATCAATCCGCTGCCGGCACCGAATGCGGCCCCACCCCTGGGGTTCGGTGCGACAGCCGATACGCAGCTCGTCCGGCCACCCGCACCGAATCCGGCGAAACGATCCCTGAGCGCGTTGGCTTGGGCGGCCGCCACCGCGATGGCGCTGCTCATCGTGGCGGGTGTGGTGCTGGTACCGCTGACCCGGGGCGGCGACAGCGGGTCTCGCCCCGGCCCGGCGTCCTCGTCCGTGGACGCAACACCCCCGTCGAGCCCGGCGGCCACCGCGACCCCCACCTCGGTCGGGAGCAGGGCGGCCGATTTCCTGCGGACGTACTACCAACTGCTGCCGGGCGATACGGCGACGGCGTGGACTCGATTGACCCCGCGATACCAGAACTCTCTCGGCGGCTACAGCGCATACCAATCCTCCTGGGGCACAGTCGCTTCCGTCGTTCCGTGGGACATCACCGTGGATACCGGTCGACTCACGGTCACCTACGGGCTGCACCTGACCTACACCGACGGGAGGACCGGCGCCGAGCAGCGGCAGGCGCAGTTGGTGCGCAACGGCGACACCTTCGCGATCGACAGCGCGAACCTCTTCCCGTGACACCCGGCCCAACGGCGGTACGCCCCCTCCCGTGCGCGGGAGGGGGCGTACCGATCAGGAGGATTTATGTTCTCGCCCTGCCTGTTTGAGGGCCAGCCGGAGGGCGTACTCGATCTGAGCGTTGATGCTCCGGAGATCGTCTGCGGCCCATTTGGCGATCGCGTCGTGGATGGCCGGGTCCAGCCGGAGCAGGACTCGCTTCGGTTCGCGTTTGGCCGCCGACATCAGGAGTAGAGGGTTCCGGCATTGACGATGGGCTGTGCGGCGCGGTCACCACACAGGACAACCAGCAGGTTGGAAACCATTGCCGCCTTACGCTCCTCATCGAGTTCGACCATGCCCTGTTCCGCGAGGCTGTCCAGGGCCATACCGACCATACCGACCGCGCCGGCCACAATGCGGCTGCGGGCGGCGACCACCTGATCGGCCTGCTGGCGAACGAGCATGGCCTGGGCGATCTCCGGCGCATAGGCGAGGTGGGTGATGCGGGCCTCGATAATGTCGATACCGGCCAGTTCGGTGCGGGCACGCAGTTCGGCGGTGAGCTCACCGGCGATCTCGGTGCCATTGCGCAGACTGGTGCCGTCCACGTCATCGGTCTGATAGGGGTGGGTGGTGGCCAGGTGCCGGACCGCGGTCTCGGACTGGGTGCGGACGAAGTCCACATAGTCGTCGACGGCGAAGGCCGATTTGAAGCTGTCGACCACGCGGTAGACGACCACCGCGGCGATCTCCACCGGATTACCGGCCGAATCGTTGACCTTCAGCTTCTGGGTCTCGAAATTCCGCACCCGCAGCGAGATATTGCGGCGGCTGCTGAGCGGGGTGACCCAGTGGAATCCCGACTCCTCGACGGAGCCGATATAGCGGCCGAAGAACTGAATCACCTTGGCCTGGTTGGGATTCACGACCACGAACCCGCTCAGCACCAGCACCGCCGCGAGGATCGTGACCGCGAGC
Source organism: Nocardia sp. NBC_01327 (assembly GCF_035958815.1). Taxonomy (NCBI): domain Bacteria; kingdom Bacillati; phylum Actinomycetota; class Actinomycetes; order Mycobacteriales; family Nocardiaceae; genus Nocardia; species Nocardia sp. NBC_01327. The sequence continues at coordinate 6,900,414 of NZ_CP108383.1, forward strand.
AGTATGCCCAGCGCGGTCGAGGAACTCCCCGAATCGCCATCGCCCTTGAGCCCGTTGATCTCCACGGCGATCGCGATGATCAGCAGTATCAGGACCCCCAGCATCAGGAACCCGTTCACCCGGAACGTCCGACGCATCTCCATGACACTCTCCTAGTATCGAAGTGATATCACGACGATAGCGCTTCGCGAGGTCGCTGCCAAGGGTCGATATCCCCCGGAGAACGCGTCGCGCCCGCCATCGGAGCAAGGGCGGGCGCGCTGCGGCAGCGGATCAGCGCGGCAGGATATTGCGGTTGAAGCGGAAGAGGTTCCGCGCGTCGTACTTCGACTTGAGCGCCGCCAGGCGGTCGTAGCCGGAATCGGAGTAGCCCGCGCGGGTCTGCGCCTCGTCCGCGTCGGCCCCGCCGCCGTAGAGGAAGTTCAGATTGTGGCCGATGGTCCAGGGCTGCAACGTCTTCCGGATCCGCGCCAGTCCGTCGGCGATCGCGGCATCGTCCGGCCCCGGCATGGCGATGGCGCGGGCCACGTACTCGGCCTCGCGGTGCTCCATCGCGGACGGTCCGGGACGGCCCAGAGCACCGCCCAGGTGCCGGAAACCCGCGACGACCGGGAGCGGAGACTGCGGGCCCGTCGCCTCCAGGAAGGCATCGGTGGCATCGGCAGGCAGTTCCGACAGCAGCGCGTTGGTGGCCGTGTACGGGTGCGGGTTCGGCGGATCGTTGTAGATGGTGTGGCTGTCGGCGTAGGGCATGACCCGCAGATTGTCGGAGAACAGCTCGCCCACCGCCCGCAGCGGAGCGACCAGGCGCTCCCCCTCGGCCTCCGCACCGGTGTAGACGATGTTCACCGTCGCCAGATACCGGCCGCGCAGGCGCTCCGGGAACTGCGGGATATTCGGCATGGTCATCATGGTGATGGCGGAGGAGAGCTGTTCGGGGACATCGGCGGTCCACAGTCGCCAGGCCTCCAGGGCCTGCGGCACGAGCGCGGCGTCGAATTGCAGCTGACCGCCGTACACCGTTGTGACCGGCACCAATTCGAGCTCCAGCGCGGTGACGACACCGAAATTGCCTCCGGTGCCCAGCACCGCCCCGAAGAGTTCGTCACCGGGCGCCAGGCGGCGCAGCCGCCCATCCGCGGTGACGATCTCGACGGCGCGCACATGGTCTGCGGCATAACCGAATTCGCGGGCCATCAGGCCGATGCCGCCACCCAGGGTGTAGCCGACCACGCCGACGGAATCGGAGGAGCCGTTCAGCGGCGCGAGCCCGTGCGCGGCTGCCGCCTCGATGAGATGTCCGGCCTGAACACCGGCCCCGACCCGGGCGGTGCGGGCGGCGGCATCGATGCGGATATCGGTCAGACGACGGGTATTGATGAGCACACCGCCATCCGCAGGAACCGACAGGCCGTGCCCGGTGGCCTGCACGGCGACCGGAAGTCCGTGCCGCGCCGCGTATTCCACGGCGGCGCGCACATCTTCCGCATGTGCGGCGGCGACAACAATGGCGGGGCGGTGCGTGTAAGCGGTTTGGAATCCCGAGATCTCGGCGTCGTAACCGGTGTCGCCCGGCCGCAGGACCGGACCGGTGGTGGCGGGCAATTCGGTGCTCGAAGGCGTTGTCTTGGTCATGTCAACAACTCTGCCCGGGTCTGATTGATAACTCCAACAGCTAGTTTTTCTAGTAGTTATAATCAGAAGTTATGGAACTGCGTCAGCTGCGCTACTTCGTCACTGTCGCGGAGGAGGCCAACTTCACCCGGGCAGCCGCGCGCCTGCACCTGACCCAGCCCGGGCTGAGTTCGCAGATCCGCCAGCTGGAACGTGAACTGGGACAACCACTCCTGGATCGTTCGACCCGCACGGTCGGCCTCACTCCGATCGGCGCGGCGGTGCTACCGCACGCCCGGGCGGCACTGGCGGCCACCGAGCAGATCACGCATACGGTCGACGAATTCACCGGACTGCTGCGCGGGCGGGTACGGGTGGGGTTGATCTCCGGCGCTGCCAATGACGAGATCGATATCGCGCGGGTGCTGGCCGACTACCACCGCGACCATCCGCAGATCGCCATCTCGCTCACCGAGGACACCTCCGAGCGGATGATCGCGGCGCTGCGGCACGGCGAGCTCGATATCGCGCTCCTCAGCATTGCGAGCACGGACCTCGGGCCCGCTGTCGCGACCGAGATCGTCTTCGATTCCACCATTGTCGCGGCGGTCGCCCTCGATGCCGATTTCGGCGACCGCATCGGACTGGCCGAGCTGTGCGAACATCCGCTCATCTGCCTGCCACCCGGCTCCGGCATTCGGGCCGTCCTCGAAACAGCGTGTGCGGCAGCCGGTCTGACACCCGATGTGGCATTCGAGGCGGCCGCGCCACCGCTGCTCATCCGATTGGCCCGGCACGGTCTGGGCGTCGCCATCGTGCCCCCGCTCGCCGGCGCCGATGCCACCGAACTCGGGGTGCGCATGCTCGATATCGATCCGCCGATGACGGGCCGGCTGGTCCTCGGCTGGAACAACGAGCGGCCATTGAGCCCGGCCGCCAAGGTTCTGCTCGGCCAGCTCCGCATCGCCGTCGGCGGGTGGAAGGATCCGGCCACAATGTTCCGCCACCCCTGAACCGCGACCAGGACCGGAAGCGACAGACCTCCGCCATACGTATCTAAACTTCCCTAAACATCCCTATTGCGCTATTTGATAGGGATGTTTAGAGTAGTTCAAGTGAATGAACGCCTGCACTCGGTGGACGAAGTGGCCGAACGCCTCGGACTGCACGTCCGGACGGTTCGCAGCTATGTGCGGGACGGGAAACTGCCTGCTGTGCGCATCGGCAAGCAGTACCGGATCGCGCACGCGGATCTGGAGGCTTTCACCGGCCGGCCTGTGCCCGAGGCGCTGCGCGAGTCCGCGGCCCGGGAGCGGCACAGCGAGGTGTCCAGCATCGTCGAGGTGGACGCCGTGGATCAGGCCACCGCACACCGGGTGTCGACGCTGCTGACCGGCGCGACGGGCAATCGGCAGTCGGGGGACGAACCGCTGCGGTTCCAGACCTTCTACGACGCCGAGCGCGCGCGATTGAAGATCATCATCGTGGGCGGCCTGGGCGAGACGGCCCGGCTGCTCGAATACATGGAAGGGGTGCTCACCTCATGAGCACGACTGTGCCGAAGACTCTCGCACCGATCTACAAGTCCGAGGCCGGCGCGGAGGCCATCTCGCGCCGCTACCGAGAAGTGCTGGGCGACTGGCCCATTCCCGCCGAGCAGCTGCGCATACCGACTCGCGAGGGCGAGACCTTCGTCCTCGCCTCCGGACCGCAGGATGCGCCGCCGCTGGTGCTGCTGCACGGCTCCGGGGCCAATTCCTCGACCTGGCGCGGGGATATCGCCGCGTGGTCGAAGGATTTCCGCACCTATGCCGTCGACCTCGTCGGCGAACCCGGCGGCAGCGCACCGTCCCGCCCGAAGCTGGACTCCGATGCGGTTGCCCTGTGGCTCGATGATGTTCTTGCGGGCCTGGGCATATCGAGCACGGCCGTGGTGGGCATGTCGCTCGGCGGCTGGACCGCGCTGGATTACGCCGTCCGCCGCCCGGAGCGCATTACGCGCCTGGCCCTGCTGTGCCCCGGCGGCGTCGGCAAGCAGCGTTACGGCTGGATTCTCAAGGAGATGCTCCCCCGGCTGGTCGGCCGCCACGACATCCGCCGCTCGGCCGAGACCGTAACCGGTTTGGACGCAGCACATCTGGGACCCGTCCTGGACGATATCGCCCTGACCTTCACCCACTTCAATCCCCGCACCGAACGCCTCCCCCGCGTCACCGATGCTCAGCTCGCCGCCCTCCCCATGCCGGTCCTGACCATCGTCGGCGATCGCGACGTAATGCTCGACTCCGCCGAAACCGCCCGGCGCATAAGCACATTCGTCCCGCACGCCACGGTCGACATCCTCCCCGGCGTCGGCCACGCCATCCTCGGCCAATCCGACACGGTGCTCAATTTCCTCCGCACCCCCGCCACCGGCCACTGAACCAGCCCGGCCCCGCTCCGAGTCGTGGAGCGGGGCCGGGCGAGAGCTCTTGTCTCGCTACAGGATGCGAGACAGGAAGGCCTTGGTGCGGTCGTGCTGGGGGTTGGCCAGGATCTCGCGTGGATCACCGGCCTCCACTACCACTCCGGCGTCCATGAACACCAGCTGATCGGCAACCTCACGGGCGAAACCCATTTCGTGGGTCACGACCACCATGGTCATACCGTCGGCCGCCAATTCGCGCATGACGCCGAGGACTTCGCCGACGAGTTCCGGGTCCAGCGCCGAGGTGGGCTCGTCGAAGAGCATCAGCTTGGGATCCATGGCCAGCGCCCGCGCGATGGCGACCCGCTGCTGCTGACCGCCGGACAGCTGTGCCGGATAGGAGTAGGCCTTGTCCGCCAAGCCGACTCGGTCCAGCAGCTCGCGGGCGCGGGCGACGGCGACGGTCTTCTTCAGCTTCTTCACCTGGGTGGGCGCCTCGATGACGTTCTCGAGGACCGTCCGGTGCGGGAAGAGGTTGAAATGCTGGAACACCATGCCGATATCGCGGCGCTGCTTGGACGCGTCGCGCGGATGGAGTTCGTACAGCTTGCCGCCCTTCTCGCGATAGCCGACGAGCACGCCGTCCACGTAGAGCCGTCCGGCGTTCACATCCTCGAGATGGTTGATGCAGCGCAGGAAGGTGGACTTGCCGGACCCCGACGGGCCGATGAGGCACATCACCTCACCGCGCTTGACCTCCAGCGAAATCCCTTTGAGCACATTGAGTGCGCCGAAATTCTTGTACACCTGTTCGGCGCGCACCATCGGCGCCGAGGCATCTTCGAGACTCATTTGCGCCCATCCCCTCCGACGGCCTGCGCGGCGACCAGGGCGCGCTCCTGCCGTCCGGTCAGCTTCCGCGAGGTACCCCGCGAGTAGTAGCGCTCCAGGTAGAACTGGCCCACCATCAGCACACTCGTAATGAGCAGGTACCAGGTCGCCGCGACCAGCAGCAGCGGAATCGGCTGGAAGTTCACACCGTAGATATCCCGCGCCCGGCCGTACAGGTCGGTGGTGAGCGGGATGGCCGTCACCAGCGAGGTGGTCTTGAGCATGGAGATGAGCTCATTGCCGGTCGGCGGGATGATCACCCGCATGGCCTGCGGCAGCACCGTGCGGGTCATGGTCTGCGACCACGACATGCCCAGCGCCACCGACGCCTCGCGCTGCCCGTCATCGACGGAATTGATTCCGGCGCGGACGATTTCGGCCATATAGGCGGCTTCGTTCAGCCCCAGGCCGACCACCGCGAAGAAGAACGGCGCCGACCAGTGCTGCACATCGAAATTCGCGAACGACGGCCCGAAGGGCACGCCCACGGTGACCGTCTTGTACAGCGAGGGGAACAGACCCCAGAACACCAACTGCACGTACACCGGCGTCCCGCGGAAGATCCACAGGTACGCCCACGCCACCGAGCGCAGCACCGGATTCGGCGACAGCCGCATGACCGCCAGCAGCACCCCGAGTAGCACGCCGATGAACATGGCCAGCACGGTCAGCTCCAGCGTGACCGCGGCGCCCTTGGCAATGTTGATGTCGCGCAGGTACTTCCAGTACGTGTCCCAGTGATACGCCGGGTTCGTCTTGGCACCGTAGAGGAACAGCCCCACCAGCGTCAGCAGCACCACGGCGGCGATCCACCGGCCCGGCCGTCGCAGCGGAATCGCTTTGATCGGCTGCGGGTCGGTGGAATTCGCGACCGTCACGGCCGAGGCTGCGGAATTAGTCTCGTCCTGTGACATCGAGCGTTATCAGCTCTGCGCGCCGTTGATGACCGACTTGGTGATCACGCCGTCCTGAACGCCCCAGTTCTCGGCGATCTGCTTGTACTGACCGCTGTCGATCAGGTGCTGCAGGGCCTCCTGCAGGACCGGCGCCAGGGTGGAGCCCTTCTTGACCGGCCAGCCGTACGGCGCCGAATCGAACATCGCGCCGGCGGCCTCGATGGTGCCCTGGTTCTGCTTGATGGCGTACGCGGTCACCGGGGAGTCGGCGGACATGGCGTCGACCTGGCCGTTCACCAGTGCGGTGGCTGCGGCGCTCTGCTCGTCGTAGGCGACCTTGGTGATCTCCGGCTTGCCCGCGGCGGTGCACTTGGCGCTCTTGGCCGGGATCTCGTCGGTGTCCTGAACGGTGGTGCGCTGCACCGCGACTCGCTTGCCGCAGGCATTGTTCGGGTCGACCGGCTTACCCTTCTGCTGGGCCCACTGGCTGCCCGCGTTGAAGTAGTCGACGAAGTCCGCGGTGGCCTCGCGCTCCTTGTTGTCGGTGAACGACGACATGCCGATGTTGTAGGTGCCGGCCTCGATGGCCGGGATGATCTTCTCGAAGTCCGACTCCTGGTAGTCGGCCGACACGCCGAGCACCTTGGCGACGGCGTCCACCAGGTCGACGTCGAATCCGACGATCTTGCCGGTGCCCGGATCCTTGTACTCGTTGGGCGAGTAGGGGACGTTCACGCCGACAACGATCTTGCCGCTGCTCTTGATGTCCGCGGGCAGCTTGGCGGCGATGGTGTCGACCTTGGACACATCCACCTTGGAAACCGCAGGCGCATTGGAGTCGGAATTACTCGTACACGCGGTCAGCGCCAGGGCGCCGCCCGCTAGTACGCAGACGGCCCGCAGGGCACGCCCGCGGAAATCTTTACGAACAGACACAGCAGTCCTCCACAGTTCGGTCACGCGACAACCGGGCGTCGCCCGCCGATTGAAATGTAAGCGAGTCGAACATTCCATGCGGGTCGGTAACCGAACATTAATCGGCGACACGCCGATGCATGGCCGATACACGCCCGGTTCCGGAAGTGCGCTCACCAGCGGTGCAGCCGGGCCCGCACCTGCTCGGTGAATTCGGTGGTAGATGCTAACCCACCCAAATCGGATGTGGCGACTCCGGACCGCAACGTCTCGGCAACCGCATGTTCGATCCGCTCGGCCACCCGCCGCAGCGCGCTGTAGGAATCGCGTTCCGCGAGCCAGTGCAGCAGCATGGCGGACGAGGCCAGCAGCGCAACCGGATTGGCCCGATTGTGCCCGGCCAGTCGCGGTGCGGCGCCGTGCACGGCCTGCGCCATCGCCTGGTGCTGTGAACAATTCAGCGACGGGGCCATCCCCAGTGAGCCACTCAGTTCACCGGCCAGATCCGACAGGATGTCGCCGAAGAGATTCTCGGTCACGATGACATCGAAATCGGCGGGCGTGCGCACCAGCAGCGCCGCCACCGCATCCGCGTGCTCATCGTTCACCGCGACGTCCGGATAGGCGGCGGCGACCTCGTAGCACACGTCCCGGAACATGCCCATGGTCATCGGCAGCACATTCGCCTTGTGCACGATGGTGAGCCGCCTACTCCGGGTCTGCGCGATTCCGAAGGCCAAGTGCGCAATTCGCTCAGTCGCCGCGCGCGTCACCACCCCGACCGACAGCGCCACATCCGCGGTGGGCTGGAACTCCCCCGAGCCCGCGAACATATTCCGGTCCGCGTAGAGCCCCTCGCTGTTCTCCCGGACGATCACCAGATCCATGTCCGGGGTGGTCGCGCGGACGCCGTCCAGGGTCCGCGCCGGGCGGATATTTCCGTACAGGCCGAATCGTTTGCGGATCGCGCCGCCCGGCGGCAGGCCGGTGCGGTGGTCGGCGGGATAGGAGGCATTGTCGTGCGGGCCCATGATCCAGGCGTCCAGACCCTCGAGCGCCCGCAGCGTCGGTTCCGGCATCGGATCGCCGAATTCCTCGATGGCGGCGTGTCCGATGAGCAGCGGCACCCATTCGATGGGCGGCAGACCCACCACTTCGACGGCGTCGTCGACCACGGCACGGGTGGCCCGCACGATCTCCGGGCCGATGCCGTCGCCCTCGATGAGGCCCAGCCGGAGCCGAATATCACTGTCGCCCGGTAGCCGAGTCTCGCTGTCGCTCATGACAGTCATCCTCGCGCAATCGGCCGAACGGCCGGGCGGCGGCACGCGGTTGGCGGCTACCGTAGTGGGTAAAGGGAAGAGAACAGCAGGGACCGGTGTTGGACCGGGAAACCCGACACGAGAGGACGTCATGGCCACCCAGACACTGACCGAGCAGAACTTCGACGAGACCGTCACCGGGAGTGATGTCGTTCTCGTCGATTTCTGGGCCGCTTGGTGCGGTCCGTGCCGCCAGTTCGCCCCGACCTTCGAAGCGTCCTCGGAGAATCACCCCGACGTCGTCTTCGGCAAGGTGGATACCGAGGCCGAGCAGGGACTCGCCGCTGCTGCCAATATCCGTTCCATCCCCACCCTGATGGCCTTCCGCGAAGGCGTGCTGGTCTTCGCGCAGCCCGGTGCACTGCCGCCGGCCGCGCTGGAGGACCTCATCGGGCAGGTGAAGGCGCTCGATATGGAAGAGGTCCGCAAGCAGCTCGCGGAGCAGCAGGGCGCCGAACAGGGTGCTGAGCAGTAAGGGAAACCCCCTCGCGCAGTACACAATTCACACGATCGAATGCGCCGCACCCCGGAAAGGGTTGCGGCGCATTCGTTTATGCGTCAGGCGAAGGTGTTGATACCGGCGATCATGGCGCGGACGGTGGATTCCGCACTGTCGTCGGCCAGGGCGGCGCCCCACCCGCGACGGCCGTTGAACTCGCACAGCACGAAGGTGGCGGTGCCGATTTCGGTGCGGCGCTGATGGAACTGCAGGATCTCGATGGGATAGCCCTCGTCGTAGAGCGCCGAGGTGAGTGCGGCGACCGGGCTGCCGGTCGCGGTGACGGTGCGCAGCCGGCCGGCGAACTCCAGGGTCGCGGTGAAATTCGCGGCGCGGAGGTGAGTCCATTCGCTCAGTTTGAGCGCGCCCGCATCACGGCAGTAGCGATCGTAGAACTGAGCGGGGCTCAGGCCGGCGCTCTCGGCCCGCAGACTCGCGGGGGCAGCGGCGATGAACATGTGGGTATCGATGGTCAGTGTCATTGGACTAGGTCTTCCCGACTTCTTCGCAGAATTTGGCAGAGGGGACCAGCACAAGAAAAAGATTCACACGGCCCGCAGCGGGGGGGCCGGTCCGAAATCAGACCCCGCTGCGGCGGAGAACTACGAGTACGCGCGCCACAGCCACCATCGCGGTGAGCGGAACAAGCGCGGCGCGGTCGCGGTCGGCGACATTCTGCGCTGCGCTGCGGCTGTTGGCGGGATTCGGCACGGCACCGAGCATAAGGGCTGATACAGGCATTGGCAACCATATTCGTCTTCGACTCACGGGTAACTTTGCCGCAGGTCATCCGCCTGTGGCGCGCGCCATAGCAACCTCCGTCACCAGCTATAGCAACCTCGGATGCCACAATGGGCAAACCCTGTCGGACTGTCGTTCGAACCCTCCGTGAACTCCGAGGAGCACCTCCGCGATGACCGATCCGAAAATCATGCAGACGATCAACCATCTGTTCGGCTGCCACCGCACCTGCGTCCGCCAGACCGGCGAATCCCTGGACATCGGCGGCGACCACGCCGCCCGCGCCCACATCGCCCAGCTCATGGACTGCGCCGCGCTCTGCCGCCTCACCGCCGACATCCTCGACCGCCGCTCCCCCTGGGCCCTGGAACTGTGCGAACTCACCGCCAAGGTCTGCACCGCCACCGCCGAAAGCTGCGAACGCCTCGACGAACCCATCGCCGCCCGCACCTGCCGCGAAACCGCCGAGGTAGTCAACCTCCTCGCCACCCAACTCACCGCGGCCCCGTAAAACCACCCCCATTAGCCCGCTGCCGCCCGAAATGACCGTCCCCTAGGACGAATTCAAGGCGTGTCACCCATCCCCGCCTAGCCGCCCAATCGACGCCGCATGGAATCGCGCCGCCATCCCGCCGACCCAGGGCACGCACCACCAGGGACACCGCCAATTCGGCGCGCCCGGCGACCCAGGGCACGCACCACCAGGGACACCGCCAATTCGGCGCGCCCGGTGGACGGACCGGACCGGACCGCCGATCCGCACACTGCGGACCCTGGGCAATCTGCTCGACACCGCGGGCACGCGAACTCACCTCGTCATCCCGGCATGGTTTTGGCCGGGATCCACCCCGGCAGCGCTGCAACAGGTTTCGGCAGATCCCGGCCCAAAGCGCGCCGGGATGACGAGGCAATCGCCACATCAGCCGGGCTGGCTCCCTCGCTCGGCTCCTGCGGGAAGGCTCCTCCCTCGCCACACGCGAGGCTCGCTGAGGCACTGGCTGGGCTTCCCTGACATCGCGGCCAATTCGATGTGCGCCGGCCGCGAATCTCCCTCTTACACACTGCAGCCCGTGCTCGTCAGAGCACGGGCTGCGAGATCCAGAGGTACCGAACTCAGTGGGCGGCGGCGTCCCAGCTGCGGCCGACGCCTACGGAGACCTCGAGGGGGACCGAGAGTTCGATGGCGTTCGACATGTGTTCGCGGGCAAGGGCTTCGAGTTGGTCGCGTTCACCGGGGACCACCTCGAAGATGAGTTCGTCGTGGACCTGCAGGAGCATGCGGGATTTGAGGCCGGCGGCGCGGATGGCGCGCTGGACGTCGATCATGGCCACCTTGATGATGTCGGCGGCCGTGCCCTGGATGGGGGCGTTGAGGGCCATGCGCTCGGCGGCCTCGCGGCGCTGGCGGTTACTGGAGTCGAGGTCCGGCAGGTAGCGGCGGCGGCCGAAGAGGGTTTCGGTGTAGCCGGTCTTGCGGGCCTCGTCGACGGCATCGCGCAGATAGTCGCGAATGGCGCCGAAGCGTTCGAAGTACACGTCCATCTGCGCCTTGGCCTCTTCGGCGCTGATCTTCAGCTGCTGCGACAGACCGTAGGCCGACAGACCGTACGCCAGGCCGTAGGACATGGCCTTGATACGACGGCGCAATTCCGCGTCGACCGCGGTGATCGGAATGTCGAACGCCTTGGACGCGACAAAATTGTGCAGATCCTCGCCCGAGTTGAAGGCTTCGATAAGCCCCTCGTCCTTGGACAGGTGCGCCATGATCCGCATTTCGATCTGGCTGTAATCGGCGGTCATGAGCGATTCGAATCCCGGACCCACCACAAAGGTGTCGCGAATACGACGCCCGGTATCGGTGCGGATCGGAATGTTCTGCAGATTCGGCTCGGTCGAGGACAGCCGGCCCGTCGCGGCCACCGTCTGATTGAAGGTGGTGTGAATGCGCCCGTCGTCGGCGACCGATTTGAGCAGGCCGTCGACGGTCACCTTGAGGCGCGTGGCATCGCGGTGCTCGAGCATGTGCTGCAGGAACGGATGCTGGGTCTTCTCGTAAAGACTCTCCAGCGCATCGGCATCGGTGGTGTAGCCGGTCTTGGTGCGCTTGGTCTTCGGCATATCGAGCTCGTCGAAGAGCACCACCTGCAACTGCTTGGGCGAGCCCAGATTGATCTGCTTGCCGATCACGTCGTACGCCGCATTGGCGGCCTCGCCGACCCGGTTCGCGAATTCCTGCTGCAACTCCTCGAGCTGATCGGAATCCACCGCGATGCCCGCGGCTTCCAGATCGGCGAGCACGGTCAGCAGCGGCAGTTCCATATCGCCCAGCAGCGCGGTGGACTCGATGCGCTCGAGCTCAGCGTCGAAGGCGTCGGCGAGGTCGTACACCGCACGCGCACGCAGCATTTCGGCCTGGGCGACCTCGGCGTCGGCCTGATCCTCGTCATCGAGCAGGGAGAGCTGGGTTTCCCCGCCGTCGTCCACGCGCAGTTCCCGGCTCAGGTAGCGCAGCGACAGATCGTCCAGATTGAACGAGCGCTGGCCCGGACGCACCAGATACGCCGCGAGCGCGGTATCGGTGCTGAGCCCGCCCAGCGTCCACTCCCGTCCGCGCAGCGCGTGCATGGCGGATTTGGCCTCGTGCACGGCCTTGAAGGTGTCCGGGTCGGCGAGCCAAGCGCCCAGTGCCGCTTCGTCTTCCGGAGTCAGGGTGTGGACGTCGAGGTATCCGCCCTCACCGTCGGCGGCGGCCAGCGCGAGCGCCTTCACATCGCCGTGCACCGGCGTGCCCACGCCCACCACCGAAAGTCCGTGCCGCACACCGGCCTTCGCATGTTCGGCGAGCCAGTCGCCGACGGTGCCGGGAGGCAGTGCCGCGCCGCTGATCTCGAAACCGGACTCGGCCTCGGGCTCCACGGGTGCGAGCGTGTCGAACAGCCGATCGCGCAGCACCCGGAATTCGAGCTCGTCGAACAGGCGGTGGATCTTGTCCCGATCCCACGGCTGCATGCCGAGCTGATCGGGCGTGTACGCCAGAGGCACATCCTTCACCATTTCGGTGAGCTGCCGATTCAGCACGACGCTGGACAGATTGGCGCGCAGCGCGTCTCCGACCTTGCCCTTCACCGTGTCGACCTTGTCGACCAGGTTCTCCAGATCCCCGTATTCGTTGATCCACTTGGTGGCGGTCTTCTCCCCCACGCCCGGAATGCCCGGCAGGTTATCGCTCGGGTCGCCGCGCAGCGCCGCGAAATCCGGATACTGCGCCGGCGTGAGCCCGTACTTCGCCTCCACCGCGGCCGGGGTGAACCGGGTCAGCTCGGAAACACCCTTCTTCGGGTAGAGCACGGTGACATTGTCATTGACCAGCTGCAGCGCATCGCGATCCCCGGTCACGATCAGCACCCGGAATCCCTCCGGCACCGCCTGCGTGACCAGCGTCGCGATCACATCGTCGGCTTCGAACCCCTCGATGGCCATGACCGGAATGCCCATCGCCCCCAGCACTTCCTGGGTGGTCTCCACCTGCCCCCGGAACTCGTCCGGCGTGGTGGCCCGGTTCGCCTTGTACTCCGGGAACTTCTCCGTCCGGAAGGTCTTGCGACTCACATCGAACGCGGCGGCCACATGCGTGGGCTTCTCGTCCCGCAGCAGGTTGATCAGCATGGCGGTGAACCCGTACACCGCATTGGTGGTCTGCCCGCTCGCCGTCTTGAAGTTCTCCGCGGGCAGCGCGTAGAAGGCGCGATAAGCCAGCGAATGTCCATCCAGCAGCAGCAGCGTCGGCTGCTCGGTGGAGTCGGCGGACACGGCAGCGCCAGATGCGGACGCGGCACTCGGCCGCTGATCGGTAGAGGCAGGGGTCACGGCACAGAGTCTAGGGACGTGCACCGACACGTGCGGGAACCGGGCGCATTCGCCACGCCCAAGCGGACGAACCGGACGACCGGCGCTCGGTCGGCCGGGGTTTTTGCTGGATAGTGGCCTCGCCGGGAAATGGATTTTCACCGGAGGACGCGGGCTGATATTGTAGCCACGCGAGAACCAAGGGGCGTAGCTCAATTGGCAGAGCAGCCGTCTCCAAAGCGGCAGGTTGCAGGTTCGATTCCTGTCGCCCCTGCATAAGATCGGGCCGGTCACCTTCACAGGTGACCGGCCCGAATGCTTTCCGGGGCAGGCGGATTCAGCCGACGCCGAGGTAGGCGGATTTGACCGCCGGATCGTGCAGCAGGTCGCGGCCGTTGCCGGTTTTGGTGACCTCGCCGGTTTCCAGAATGTAGGCGCGGTCGCTGCGGGTCAGGGCCTGCTGGGCGTTCTGCTCGACCAGCAGGACCGTGGTGCCCTGGGCATTGATATCGGCGATGATGCGGAAGATCTGCTGGATGATCATGGGGGCCAGCCCCATCGACGGCTCATCGAGCAGCAGCAGCTTCGGGCGCGCCATCAGGGAGCGGGCAATGGCGACCATCTGCTGCTCACCGCCCGAGAGCGTGCCGCCCACCTGCTTCTGCCGCTCCTTGACGCGCGGGAAGAGCGAGAAGACCCACTCCAGCGTCTGGTTGTAATCGGCCTTGCTCTTGAAAGGCCTGGAGTAGCAACCCATATCGAGGTTTTCCTGGACCGTCATACCCGGGAAGACACCGCGCCCCTCGGGCGCCTGGATCAGGCCCAATCCGACGCGATCGTGCGCCTTCACCCGGGTGATATCGCGGCCGTCGAACAGCACCCGGCCACGCCCCAGCGGGAGCAGCCCGGACAGCGCGCGCATGGTGGTGGTCTTGCCCGCACCGTTCGCACCCAGCAGGGTGACCAGTTCACCCGGCGCCACGGACAGCGAAATGCCGTGCAGCGCTTGGATTCTCCCGTAGCTGACCACCATATCGTCGACCTGCAGCAGCGCATTGGGGTCGGCGGGCGGCAGGGCCGCTTTCGCGTACGGCGTTTTGGCGGGGTTCGGCGATGTCACAGGGCTTCACCCATCTCTTCGTCGGGCACGCCCAGATAGGCGGCGATCACCTTGGGATCCTCCCGGATCTCGGCCGGCAACCCATCAGCGATCTTGCGGCCGAATTCGAGCACCACCACCCGATCGGTGACGCCCATGACCAGGCGCATGTCGTGTTCGATCAGCAGCACCGTGAAACCGTCGTCGCGGATCTTGCGGATCAGATCCATGAGCGCGGACTTCTCGCGCGGATTGAATCCGGCCGCGGGCTCGTCCAGGCACAGCAGTTTCGGTTCGGTGGCGAGGGCGCGCGCGATCTCCAGGCGACGCTGATCACCGTAGGAGAGATTGCGCGCCTTCTCCACGGCATGCGGGGCGATGCCGACGAATTCCAGTAGCGCCATACCTCTTTCGACCGCGTCGTGTTCCTCGCGGCGATGGCGCGCCGTCCGGAAGACCGCACCCGGCACCGAGGTCTTGTGCCGTGCGTCGGTGCCCACGACCACATTCTCCAGAGCCGTCATCTCCGAGAAGAGCCGGATGTTCTGGAAGGTGCGCGCGATGCCCAGGCGGGTGATCTCATTGCGCTTGGTCTTGGTGAGCGGTTTGCCGTCGAAGTACACCGTGCCGCCGGACGGGCGGTACACGCCGGTGATGGCATTGAAGCAGGTGGTCTTGCCCGCACCGTTCGGCCCGATGAGCCCGAGGATCTCCCCGCGGCGAATATCGAAGGTGACATTCTCCAGCGCGGTGAGGCCGCCGAACTTCACGGTGAGCCCGTCGGTGCGCAGCAGCGGCTCGCCGATCTGGGTCTCGATCTCACGGTGCGGCGCAACAACTTCCGCGACCGCCTCGGGATCCTTGTATACGGGCAGTACCGCGGTCACATCCAGTGTCCCCGCGCTCGGTTCGAAGTCCGGAGACTGCGCGTAGCCCGCCGCGACATCCTCGTTGTCGAACATCGCGTCGCCCGGACCCGGCCCGGTCATCGGTTCGCTCCTGACGTAGCTTCGGCCGTCTCACCGGGACGCCGCACGGCACGCGTGATCTGCCTGCCGTAGGCGAGCAGCTTCTGCCGCACGGGGAACAGCCCCTGCGGCCGGAAAATCATCACGACCACCAGCGTGACACCGTAGAAGAGGTACTTGTAGTCACCGAGCGACTGCCCGCCGATATTCACCGACATGAACCGGTTCGGCAGATAGACGATCAGGAACGCGCCGACGATCACGCCCAGCTTGTTGCCCTGGCCGCCGATCACCACCGCGCACAGGAACAGCATCGAGTTGATGATGTTGAACCCGGTCGGATTGATGAACTGCACCTGCCCGGCGTACAGCGCGCCCGACATACCGCCGATGCCCGCGCCGATCATGAACGCCCACAGTTTGAACTTGAAGGTGGGCACGCCCATCATCTCGGCGGCGTCCTCGTCCTCGCGAATGGCCACCCAGGAGCGGCCCACGCGGCTGCGCTCCAGATTGCCGACGAACAGCAGGATGAGGACCACGAACAGCATGCCCAGCCAGAACCACCAGGCGCCGGAGTTGGCCCGGTCCAGCGGATTCCAGCTGTGCGGCTGCCCCAGATTGCCGGAGGAGAAGTAGCCCTCCGGATGGGAGTCGGAGACCCCGACCCGGGGGTACGCGATCCGGGACAGGCCGAGGCTGCCATTGGTGATGTCGCCCAGATTGTCGGCGAGCAGTCGCACGATCTCGCCGAAGCCGAGGGTCACGATGGCGAGGTAGTCACCGCGCAGCCGCAGGGTCGGCGTGCCCAGAATCAGCCCGGAGACCGCGGTGACGGCAATGGCCAGCGGTACACACACGATCCAGGCCCAGCCCGGTTTCAACCAGCCGTCCGTTTGATTCCACGGACTGTTCGGACTGGTGAGCAGGCCGACGGTGTACGCGCCGACCGCGTAGAAGCCGACGTAGCCGAGGTCGAGCAGACCCGCCTGGCCGACAACGACATTCAGGCCGACGGCAATGAGCGCCGTCATGGCGAACTGCGCCATCACCCCGGAGAAACTGGTGCCCGGAGTATCGAGCAGCGGCACCTTGAACAGCGGCAGCAGGGCGAGCACGGCGATCGCGGGCACACCCACGCTCCACTGCGCCGGGCGCGACAATCCGTTCCACCACGTGCGGATCGCATCGCCGACACCCCTTCCGGCAGAAGGTTTTTCATTCGGTAGTACGGCGTGTGTCATACTCGCGCCCTTCCCAGGCTCTCACCGAGAATGCCGGTCGGACGGAACATGAGCACGGCCACCAGCACCACGAAGGCGACCACGTCACGCCACTGGGTGCCGAACAGAATCTGCCCGTAGTTCTCGGCCAGGCCGAGCAGCAGACCGCCCAGCAGCGCACCGCGCAGATTGCCGATGCCACCGAGCACCGCGGCGCTGAATGCCTTGATGCCCAGGATGAATCCGCCGGAGTAGATGATGCCGTTCGGAATCTTCAGCGTGTACAGCAGCGCGGCGGCGCCGGCAAGCAGTCCGCCGAGCAGGAAGGTCAGCATGATGATCCGCTCCCGCGAGACGCCCATCAGGGTCGCGGTATCGGGATCCTGCGCCACGGCACGGATGCCACGGCCGAATTTGGTTCTGTTGATGAGGATTTCGGTGGTGGCGGCCAGGATCACCGCGGCCACGATGATCACCAGGGTCACATTGGTGACGGACGCGCCGAAGATCTTGAACTGCTCGGTGGGCTGCACCAGCATGATCGGCTGCTGTGCGTTGGTGCCGCCGATGTTCTTGTTGGTGAGCTTGGGCAGGACGTAGTGCACGGTCTCCTGCAGCACGAACGACATGCCGATCGCGGTGATCAGGAAGATCAGCGGTTTGGCGCCGCGCTTACGCAGCGGGCGATAGGCGACGCGTTCCAGGCCGACCGCGGTCAGGCCGGACACCAGCATGCCGATGACCATGGCCACCAACAGATATACGACGGTGAGAACGACGCCTTCGGAATAGACATTGCCGCTGGGGCTGAATCCGACCACCATCAGGCCGACATACTGACCGAACATGCCCACCATGAATATTTCCGAATGGGCGAAATTGATCAGCCGGAGCACACCGTAAACGAGGGTGTAACCGACCGCCACCAAGGCGTAGATCGAACCATATGCCAAGCCGTCCACGGTAAGTCGCCAGAACTGGTCGACCACGCCCGAGACGTTGAATTCGATGGACCCGTTGGCAAGCAGAGCCGCATCGGCCAATAGGGATGAAGACATTCAATACTCTCGCCGTAGAGGAAGCGGCGTGCGCCGGGATCGCCGGCACACGCCGCTCCAGAATCGGGGGGTGGCTACTTGACCTGGTACATCCAGATCAGCGCGTTGGACAATTCGCCCTGCGCATTCCACTTGTATTCACGGGCCAGACCCTGGCCGTCGTAGTTCTTCACATAATCGACCAGGTCGGGGCGGGTCACCTTACCGGCGGCAATGCCCTTCAGGACGATGGTGGTGAGGTCGTAGCCCTCGGTCGAGTAGGTGCCGGCGTCATAACCGCTGGAGGCCTTGTAATCGGTGGCGAACTTGTCCGGAGCCGGACCACACGGGCACGAGAGCAGCGCGTCCTTCGAGGAGTTGCCGGCCTGCTTCACGAACTCGACGTCCTTGGTGCCGTCATCGGAGATGAAGGTGGACGTCACACCGCCCGAACGCAACTGCTGCACGAACGGCGAGGCTTCGGCGTAGTAACCCGCGTAGAAGATGCCGTCCGGCTTGGCGGAGGCCATCTTGGAGACGACTGCGGAGAAGTCCTTGTCACCAGCCTTGACCTGGGCGGCGCAGCTGGAATCGGCGATCGGGCCGAGGCCGGCGGTGAGCGTCTTGGCCAGGCCGGTGCCGTAGTCCGAATCGTCCTGCACGACGCAGATCTTCTTGTACTTGCCGGTGCCCGCCAGATACGCGGCGACCGACGGACCTTGCACACCATCGTTGCCGAGGCCGCGGAAGAAGGTCTTCCAGCCGTTGGTGGTGAGGGAGACATTGGTGGCGGACGGCGTCAGCGACAGCAGCCCGGCATCGCTGATGATCTGACCGGTGGCCTTGGTCTCGCCCGAGAAGGTCGGGCCGATCAGGGCATTGATGGACGGATCGCTGATGATCGTCGGAATGACCTGGGTGGCCTTCTGCGGATCACCCTCGGTGTCGAACTTCTTGACCGACACCTGGCAGTTCGGATTGGCCTTGTTGTGCTGGTCCAGCGCCAGTTGTACGCCGCGCACGATATTGAGGCCGAGGTTGGCGTTCGGCCCGGTCAGCGGGCCCGCCATGGCGATCGTCTGCGGCGCGCACTTGTCATTGCCGTCGCTGGCCGGATTCGCCGCCGCGGAGTTGTCGGAAGCCGGCACTTCCTTACCGTTGGCGTCGATCTGGACCAGGGGCTGGATCGTCAGATTGCTCGCACCGGCGGCACCGGTGCTGGAATTGTCGGTGGACTTGCTACTACAGCCGGCAGCGCTGAGCGCGAGTACTGCTGCAGCTCCGACGACCACCACCCGGGCCATGCGGCTGTGCCGCAGCGCCGACGTGCGCGTCATTGAACCAAGCACGATTCACCTCTATGTTCTCTACTCCCCGGCTCGCCGAGGAGGGCCGCCCCATCGATCGGCCCGGACAGAACATATCCCCGCTACGTTAGGTCCGCATCACAAACGGATCATCCATGTGACATCGCAACAAACGAAAGAGCCCCTCGTGTTGCCGGAATGTAAATCGCTTCAGCGCATTCACGGCAACAGAGGGGCAAAGTTCGAGCAAAACGGTCTTACTTGGGTGCCAAATTCTCCAGCACTACCTCGGCGACCGCCTTCATCGTGGTGCGACGGTCCATTGCCGTGCGCTGAATCCACTTGAACGCCTGCGGTTCCGAGAGGCCCTGGGTCTGCATGAGCACACCCTTGGCACGCTCCACGAGCTTGCGGGTTTCGAGCCGATCGGCGAGATTCGCGACTTCGCCTTCGAGCGCGGTGATCTCATGGAATCGGCTGACCGCCAATTCGATGGCGGGCACCAGATCCGATTTCGTGAACGGCTTCACCAGGTATGCCATCGCACCCGCGTCCCGAGCCCGCTCGACCAGGTCGCGCTGACTGAACGCGGTCAGAATCACCACCGGCGCAAGACGTTTCGACGCGATCTCACCGGCTGCGTCGATGCCGTCCCGCCGCGGCATCTTCACATCCATGATCACCAGATCAGGACGCAACTCCTCAGCGAGATCCACGGCCACCTGGCCGTCACCCGCCTCTCCCACCACCTGATAGCCCTCCTCCGAGAGCATCTCCACCAGGTCCATCCGGATGAGCGCCTCGTCCTCGGCAACCACCACCCGCTTGGGGGCCGATGCCGCGGCATCCTTCTTCGAACCGCCCCCTGCTGTCGTTCCCATAGATGAACCCCTGTCGCTCCGATACCAACACCCGATGGCACACCGGTCCGAAGCCACCCTCAACGGATCGGCACGTACCCGAGTTAACCAAAGAGTACCGTCCACCGCCCGCTACAACCCACGTACCCAGCGCAAACCGACCAGTATCACAACGATGTACTTCTCACCCCCGCCCCGCCGAGCCCCGGTTAGGCCAACCCCCCTCCCACCCGCTATGCTCTTCCAGCGGTGCGCCGAGTTGGCGGAATAGGCAGACGCGACGGTCTCAAAAACCGTTGTCCGAAAGGACGTGTGGGTTCGATTCCCACACTCGGCACCAAGGTTCACTGGCGTTTCCGGTGGGAATACGGGCGCCTTCCGCCAATTGGCAACTCACATAGCCGCTTTCGGGCTGAGCGATTGACGATTCATCGCTCGGGACGCAGGATGCATCATGAGCTTCGAGACGGTCGTCTCCGCAACTGTTTTCAGCGTGGCCGTCGTGTCGACGGCGGCCGGGCTCATCGGAGTGACCCTGTCCCGGGCAACTCGTCAGCAGGCGGCTCTCGAGCACGCCAGGCAGATGGCGCAGGTGATCGTTGACGCGGGCGAGCCTGATGCCGACTCGGTAGCGGCTCGACCGCCGTGGCTGGACGGCGATGCCGCGAGGAACTTCGCGGGGCGAGCCGGATCTGCGCGAGGCTATGACCACCAGGCTCAGGGATACGGGCCACTGCCCCAGCAGCCGGAATATGGAGCACAGCCCGAACCTTCGGTATGGGGAGAACAGCCCGGGCCTCCGGTATACGGAGAACCGCCCCAAGCCGGACAACCCAACGGGCAGAGCATTGTTCGGGATCCCGGAGGCGACGCGTTCACCTTTCCCCGGGCCCTTCGAGCGCGCAGACCGGCGGGCAGGCAACTCGATCCGAATCGGCGATCACCGTCGAACGTCGACAACCTGCAGATCCACCAGTACTTCGACCACATCGACAGTGCCAGAAGCCAAAGCGCGATCTATTTCTGGACCTACCTGCTGTCGGGGCTCCTCGGTATCTGCGTACTTCTCACCGCCGCGGCGATCGCGATCTTCGGCAGCCGCGACGTCGCGATCTTCACGACTATCTGCGGCGCGCTCCCCACCGCGATATCGGCGATGTTCTACAAGCGCGCCGACGACCTCGACAAGGTCGTACAGGACAACCTCGCACGACTGGACAAGGCCGTGGAGACCTCCAAACGAATGAAGGCGGCAAAAGACGCCGCCGCGAAAATGCCCGCAGGCCCGGAACGCGAGCGAATGCTGAGCCTGATCGCCATCCGGCAGATGTTCCCCGACGCAACCCCAGCCGACATCGCAACCCTCCTCCCGCAGATCCGTCGCGAGGTGTAACCCTCGAACGTCCCAGCGGAACGAAAAGCGCGCGGCCGCAAGGATTCGACGGCCCGGTCACCATCGCCACATCACACGAGGCCGACGCTGCGGTCCGGCTCAACTCGATAGGCGGCGTGAATTCTCTTGCGGTGCAGGATCATTCACGCGCGCTGTGGTTGGTCGCTGCCTCAGGAGTAGTCCTCGAAGGAGGGTGGGGTGTCGACTATTCCGCAGCTGCGGAGATCCGAGGCGGTGAAGGTGTCGTCGGCGCGGGCGCCCAGGAGGATGCGGAGGAGGTCTTCGAGGAGGTCTAGGTGGGCTTCCTTGGAGAGGTTCAGGAGTTTGTCGATGCGGGTGGAGGCCAGGACTACGCGTTTGCCGGGATCGCCTGCGGCTTCCAGGGAGCGCAGGAGCAGGCCCGCTTCGGGGTGGCCGGGGGTGCGGAGGGCCAGGCAGGACAGGACTGTGCTTTTGAAGTGCATGAACAGCACTGTGCCGCGCGGGATTTCGACCATGCGCTTCATGTTCAGCTCCAGGCCGAACAGCTCCTCCAGGGCGCCGAGGAGGCGTTCGCGGTGGATGCGGAGGGCGGCGTTGTAGGCGGAGTTGTCCTGGTGGTAACCGCCGATCGGGTCGGACCAATTCGCTTGCGCGAGAACGTAGGCCTCGGCGAAATCTCGCAGGCTGTATGTGCGCGGGGTGGCGGCGGTAGCGGAGCTCACGTACCGGAGGGTAGCCAGCCTACGGGCCCCGCCGCATGCCAATGGCGCGACTGTCGGCCGAACCGGGCGAACCGGAACGGTTATGCGAGGTCGTTGTCCTGCAGGAAGCGGAACCAGCCGGCCGGATCGGTCAGGTCGGCGGCGCTGACGAATTCGCCGTAGCGCGGGCCGATCATGCACTCGTCGAAGAAGGTCAGCAGATCCGGCGCGACGATGCGGGTGGTGTCCACTTCGCCGGGGCGCGAGAACTGATGGTCGGCGAACATGACCTCGCCGGTGATGAGCGAGACCAGGAATTTGTCGTCGGCGACCGATCCGACCGCGAGCCAATGCTCGTCATCGCGATGCGCCCAGCCGTGCGGATCCATGATCTCGCCCTTGTCGAAGGTCTGGAACAGGCTGATACGCCCCGACTTCGGATGTGCGGTGATCCGGTACAGCTCCACCATGGCGCGCGGCAGCGTCAGCTCGCCGAGCCCGGCCCGCGCCTCGGACGGGAGATGCCCGGAGGCGAAGTAGTACTCCATCGTCCGGTGATAACCCGCGAGCTGTTCGGCATCGTCCAGTTCGACGCCGGGCGGGAATTCGGCCCGCAGGTAGCGGCCACGCGACAGCACGGACCGCAGCCGGTCCACCTTCTCGGAAACCTCTACGAAGAGCGCACTCACCGGCACGACACTACGGACCGGCCGGCAGCCGGTGCGGAGGGCCGTCACGAGCGGTCGTATACACCGCGAAAATAGCCGTCGAACCGGATAAGCGGGATAATTCGTATAACCGCACAGGCCGAGTTCACGGCCGCGGCGATGTGGAGGTCCCGCATGCGGGTCAACAGGGTGACGGCGGATCTGTCCGAGTATCCGGATCTGGTCGTCATACTGCTCGGGATGCGGGTGCATCGACCGCGCGGAATCCTCCGGCTGATCGGGGTGGGCCCGAAGCTGTACCGCTCGCACGCGGACCGGCCCGACGGTTTGCTCTCCCACGAGGATGTGGTGTGGTCGCTGTTCCCACCGCACTGGGGCGCCCGGCAGTACTGGCGCGATCTGGAGAGCCTCGAACGCTGGACCCGCTCCGATCCGCACCGGATCTGGTGGCAGGAGTTCCTGAAGAACTCCGGCGGCACCGGTTTCTGGCACGAGGCGTATTTCGCGCGCGGCGGGATCGATTCGGTCTACGACGATATGTCTCCGGTAGCCGGACTGACCCGATTCGCACCGACGGTGCCGGCGCGCGGGCGATTGTTCTCCACGCGCCAGCGAGTGCGCGGAGCAGCGCCGGAGGTGCCCTCGGTGGTCGCGGAGGGCTCGTATTACGAACAGCAGGCGACCGACACTCAGCGGCCGGATGAACTTCCCGGTCGAACCGTGTGATAAACGCTTCCAGGCATTTTCGTAACCGAATCGTGAGCATAGGTTGAGCGAATGCATGTGCTCTTCGTGTGCAGCGGAAACGTTTGCCGTTCTGTCATTGCCGAGCGCCTGACGCTGGCGGTGGCCGCCGAACACGGGCTACAGGAGCTAACCGCCGAAAGCGCGGGCGTGCGGGCACTGGTCGGCTTCCCGGCGGAACCGCTTGCCGCGCAAACGATTGCCGGACTCGGCGGCGACGCCGGCGGTTTCAAGGCCCGCCGGCTGAAACCGGAAATGGTGCATCGCGCCGATCTGGTGCTCACCATGACCGAGAAGATTCGCGATCAGGTGCGGGAACAGACGCCCGAGGCCCTCGCGCGCACCTTCACACTGCTGGAGGCGTACCGGATCGCGAAGGTCAGCGGTGCGCGCACCGTGGTCGGACTGCACGCGGCACGCGACGATCTCGCCTATGTGGGGCGCGAGAACATCTCGGACCCGGTCGGTCTCAAGGCGCAGCAGTTCTGCGAGGTCGGCGATCGCATTGCCGAGGCGCTGGTGCCGCTGCTGCTGGCCCTGCACGCGCATCAGCATCCGGAGGCCACCATCCGGCCCCGCGCCGGCGCCACCACCACCGGCGCGACGCGCCCGGCGCTACTCGTCTTGCCCGGCGGACGCGTCGATACGGGCGAATTGCCCAAGCGGTCAGTCGAACCCGTCCACCATGCGGCGGAATCCGCCGGGTAGGAGCATATTCCGCGATCTCGGGACCCCTTACCTATTCCACTTCGGCGTAACCAGCATTACGCTGGACCCAGCGTGTCAATACACCTGTCTGCCCGCTAAGTCCGGTAAGGGATTACACTTCCGCGCGGAACACCACCGCCGGTGGTTCGACACAGGAACAGGACTCAGACATGCCGAAGCGAATTTCGGATGTTTCGCTCCATGTTTACGTGACACCGCAGACCCTCCACCGCGTCACCGAAACGGTGTGCCGCGTCGTGGATGAGTACGTGGACGATCGCGACATCTTCGCCTGGCGCTTCACCCTTCCGGTGGAGTGCGACGATCCCACCCATACGGTTCTCGAAACCCAGTGGCGCCTGGACAATCCCGACGCCGATCCGGGTGAGCGCCGTACCTACGAGATAGCACTCAGCCTGGTCGGTGATTCACGCCAGCTCACCAAGGCGGGTATCGCACGGCTGGAGCAGCGGCTCGTCCTCGGCCTGTCCGCCGATGAGCCGATCCCCTATATCGTGCACGCACTCCAGCGCGAGAACTTCGAGCTGGAAGAGAACCGCGAACTCATCTGATTCGCGCGGATCCGCACACAGGTCAGGCCGCACCCCCGTGGGTACGGCCTGATTTTCGTGTGCTCGCGCTCAGCTAGCCACGCGCCGGGAAGTGGCGAATCACGCCCTCCTGCACCGTGGTCGCGAGCAGTTCGCCGCCGCGCGCGTAGAAGTGCCCGCGGGCCAGGCCGCGCGATCCGGCGGCCACCGGCGATTCGGTGGCGTACAGCGCCCAGTCGTCGAACCGGAACGGCCGATGGAACCAGATGGAGTGATTGACCGTAGCCGCGATGATGCGGTCCAGCCCCCAGGACAACCCGTGCGTGGTGATGATCGAATCGAGCACCGTGGTGTCCGACGAGTACGCCAGCGCCGCAACGTGGATCAGCGGATCGTCGGGCAGCCGCCCGTCGGCGCGCATCCACACCCGATTGTGATTGAGCTTCTCCCCCGTGCCCTTGAGGATCCAGGCCGGATCGTTCGTGTACCGCATATCGATGGGATGCGGTGCCTTCACGAACATTTCGAGCTTGTCCTCCAGCCCGGCGAAGGACTCCTCCACGCGCGGAAGGGTTTCCGGATCGGCGACATCGGGCAGCGGGGTGCCGTGCTCGAGCCCCTTGCCCGAGTCCTGGAAGGCCGCCAGCATGACGAACAGTTCCTGTTCGTCCTGCACGGCCGTCACCGTGCGATTGGCGAACGAGCGCCCGTCGCGGTGCCGGTCGACGTGGTATTCGATCGGCTTCTTGGGGTCGCCGCCGCGCACGAAGTGCGCATTGACGGCATGCACCGGGCGCCCGGGTCCGACCGTGCGCCCGGCGGCGATGATCGCCTGCGAAACCAGCTGACCGCCGAACGTCCGGCTCCACACCTTCGCGGGGTGCTGACCGAGGAAGATGTCCGGCCCGTGCTCCTCGAGATCGAGCAGTTCGAGCAGTACTTGCAGATCAGCCGACGGGCCGGCGACGGAGTCGCCCGGGCCCGAAACAGCTTCGCCTAGCGATGCACTCACCTAGTGGTCCTCCTCGCCGATACGGTGGACGTGAATCATATTGGTGGAGCCCACGGTACCCGGCGGGGACCCGGCCACGATGACGACCAGATCGCCCTTCTTGTAGCGGCCGATCGACAGCAGGGCGGAATCGACCTGGTGGATCATCTCGTCGGTGGTACCCACCGGCGGCACGATGAAGGTTTCGGTACCCCAGGTCAGGGCCAGCTGATTGCGGATCACCGGGTTCGGGGTGAAGGCCAGCAGCGGCAGCGGGGTGTGCAGGCGGGCCAGGCGGCGCACGGTATCGCCGGACTGTGTAAAGGCCACCAGCGCTTTGGCATTGAGCCGCTCGCCGATATCGCGGGCGGCGTAGGAGATGACGCCCCGCTTGGTGCGCGGCACATGGGTCAGCGGCGGCACCCGGGTGGAGGATTCGGACTCCACCGCGTGCACGATGCGGGCCATGGTGCGCACGGTCTCGATCGGGTAGTCGCCGACCGAGGTCTCACCCGAGAGCATGACCGCGTCCGCGCCGTCGAGCACCGCATTGGCGACATCGGAGGCCTCGGCGCGGGTGGGCCGCGAGTTGGTGATCATGGACTCCAGCATCTGGGTCGCCACGATCACCGGCTTGGCGTTCTCCCGGGCCATCTGGATGGCCCGCTTCTGCACCAGCGGCACCTGCTCGAGCGGCAGCTCCACACCGAGGTCGCCACGCGCCACCATGATGGCGTCGAAGGCCAGCACGATGGCCTCCAAATTATCGATGGCCTCAGGCTTTTCGAGCTTGCCGATGATCGGCACCCGGCGGCCGACCCGATCCATGATCTCGTGGACCAGCTCCACATCGGACGGGGAGCGCACGAAGGACAGCGCGATGAAGTCGACGCCGAGGTTCAGCGCGAATTCCAGGTCCTCGATGTCCTTTTCGGACAGCGCCGGTACGGAGACGTCCATACCGGGCAGCGAGACGCCCTTGTTGTTGGAGACCGGGCCGCCCTCGGTGACCCGGCAGACCACATCGTTGCCGTCGACGCGTTCGACGGTCAGCCCGATCTTGCCGTCGTCGACGAGCAGGCGGTCACCGGCCTTGGCGTCGTTGGCGAGCTCCCGGTAGGTGGTGGAGACACGATCGTGGGTTCCCACGATGTCGTCGACGGTGATTCGAATTTCCTCACCGGTCGCCCAGACGGTCTTGTTCTCGATGAATCGGCCCAGACGAATCTTCGGTCCCTGCAGATCGGCGAGAATGCCGACCGTGCGGCCGAGTAGATCGCTTGCTTGGCGTACCTTTTTGTAATTCTCGGCGTGGTCGGAGTGTTCGCCATGGCTGAAATTCAGCCGCGCCACATCCATACCACTCTCGACGAGTTCACGAATTCGGTCCTCCGACGACACCGCCGGGCCCATTGTGCACACAATCTTCGTTCGTCGCATCACATCATCAACCCTAGACCTGCGCTCATCGTCCCGCTGAGCGGGCACGCGAAGTTTGCCGAACGTTCCAGCTAACTGCCGGTCAGCGGGCTACGTGGCGAGCCAGACGGGTCTCGAGGCGGGTTTGCCCGAAGCCCAGGAACAGGCATATTACCCAGTAGTAGAGTGCCGCAACGCCGTAGAGGGCGAAGAAGTCGAACGTGGGCGCGGCGGCCAGCTGCGCGGTGCGCAACAACTCGGTGACCAGAATCGTGGACGCCAGCGAGGTGTCCTTCACCAACGAGATCAAGGTGTTCGACAGCGGTGGCACCGCAATACGCGAGGCCTGCGGAAGGATGATCAATCGCAACGCCTGCGAATAGGTCATACCAACCGCATAGGACGCCTCCCACTGCCCGTGCGCCACCGAAAGAATGGCGGCGCGAATGATCTCCGCCGCATACCCGCCGACATTGAGGCTGAAGGCGATGACGGCCGCCGGGAACGG
This sequence comes from Nocardia sp. NBC_01327, assembly GCF_035958815.1. Lineage (NCBI taxonomy): Bacteria > Bacillati > Actinomycetota > Actinomycetes > Mycobacteriales > Nocardiaceae > Nocardia > Nocardia sp. NBC_01327. The sequence continues at coordinate 6,927,704 of NZ_CP108383.1, forward strand.
GTCGATCAGGATATGGAACTGCGGCAGCGCGTAGAAGATGATGAACAGCTGGACAAGCAGCGGCGTACCGCGAATGACCGAAATGTAGAAGCGGGCCGCCGCCGACAGCAGCCGCATCTTCGACATGCGTGCCAGCGCCACGAACAGCGCCAGCACCAGACCGATCACGAAGCTGACCGCGGTCAGCGGCAGCGTCTGTTTGAGCGTGGCCTCCAGCATCGGCCAGAGGTTCTGCCGGATCAGCGCCCAGGTGGCAGGATCCATCGTCGAGTCGCCCTCGAATCTCGCTGTGGCCCTTACTTACTGACGTCGGTGCCGAAGTACTTCTCGGAGATCTTGGTGAGGGTGCCGTCCGAGCGCAGCTGATCCAGCGCGGTATTGATCTGATCGATCAACTGCTGCGAATCCTTGCGCGCGGCGAAGGCCTGCTGACTGGTCTCACCGGTCTTGCCGGCCACGTGCACGCCGGTGTCGCCGGTCTTCTTGCTGTATTCGCCGACGGCCAGGGTGTCGTTGACGGTGGCATCGACGCGGCCGTTCTTGAGCAGCTGAATGGCCTGCACGAAGCCCTCCACACCCTCGACCTTGCAGCCGGCGCCGGAGGCGACCTTGCTCCAATTGCTGGTGGAGGACTGGGCGCAGGTCTTGCCGTTCAGATCCGCCAGCGCGTGAATGCCCGCGTTATCGGTCTTGGTGACGATGACGCCCTCGGAGGTGGTGTACGGCTGCGAGAGCGAATACTTCTGTGCGCGATCGGGATTGACGGTCACCTGATTGGCGACGAGATCGAAGCGCTTGGACTCGAGGCCCGCGAAGATGGCGTCCCACGGCGTCTGCACGAATTCGACCTTGCGGCCCATCTTGTCGCCGACGGCCTTGATGACCTCCACGTCGTAACCGGTGAGAGTGCCGCCGTCCTGATAGCTGAACGGCGAGTAGGTGCCCTCGGTGCCGACCTTCAACACGTTGGGGTCGTTGCTGCTACTGCTACACGCGGTGAGCCCCGCGGTGGCGGCGACAATGGCGAGCACGGCGGCGAACAGCTTACGGCGCACGGGCGACTACCTCTCCTCGAGCGTGGCGCAACCACGCGGCAGACAACCGACAAAGGGTACGCCAGAAACCGACCGGACAGCACTTCCAGTCGATTGTCGCCGCGCGAAAAGTCAGTCCTTGAGGGGGCGGCCCTGCAGGTCCGGCACCTTGCCGGTGAGGATCATGATGCCGTCGATGAGGGCCCAGATGCCGCAGCCGCCGCACGTAAGCAGCTGCAGCACACCGATGGTGGTGTAGCCGAGGTAGAAGCGGCCGATGCCGAAACCGCCGCACAGCAGCTGCAGCAGGCCCGCGGTCAGCTTGCTCTTGTCCGAGAACGGCACGCCGTAGACGTCACGGCCGTACGGCGCCTCCGCATCCGCGCCGTACGGCATGGGCTGGCCGAATCCCGGCTGCGGCTGGCCGTACGCGGGCTGCTGACCGTACGGCTGCTGGCCGTAGCCGGGCTGCTGCGGCTGCCCGTATCCCGGCTGCTGGCCGTAACCGGGCTGCTGCTGGTCGAATCCGGGCTGGCCGTATCCCGGCTGCTGCGGCTGCCCGTACTGCTGCGGCGGCTGCTGTCCGTACTGCGGGCCGGTGCCGGGCGCGCCGTACTGCGGGCCGCCCTGCTCCGGTTGCTTGTTGAATGGGTCCGTCACTCGAGTCCTCCTGAATCGCGGGCCGCACGGCCCCCATGTGCTGAACCCGCCGTGCGAATCTCGATACGCGGCGGTCAGGAGTCATTCTTGCCGGAAGAGACCGGTTTCGTCGCCTCGAATTCGACCGCCGGCTCGGAATCGCCGGATTCGGAAGTGTTATCGCCGTTCGTCTCGGATTCGTTGCCGGTCGAAGGAGATTCAGACTCGGACGAATCGGACTTTCCCAGTTCTACGGACTGGGCTTCGGTCTCGGCGTCCGTTCCGGCCTCCGCCTCGGAGGTGCGGGCCTCGGCGGCCGCCGACTCCGCCGTCGCGCCGGTGCGCTCGGCGCCGTAGGCGCGCAGTGCGCCGAACTGCCATGGCAGCGGCCGGTACACGCCCGCCTGCACCTGCTCGGGCGTCTCGCGGCCCTTGGTCGCGAAGATGAAATACGCGACGGCACAGACGAACACGATGGCCGAGGTGAAGGTGTTCACGCGCAGACCCAGAATGTGGGTGGCCTCGTCATCACGCAGCAGCTCCACGAAGAAGCGGCCGAAGCAGTAGACGGCCACATACAGCGCGAAGAGCCGCCCGTGCCCGATGCGGAATTTGCGATCGAGCAGGATCAGCGCGGCGACGCCCAGCAGATTCCACACCAGCTCGTAGAGGAAGGTCGGCTGCACGATCTTCTCGGCAGCGCCGCTGGCGATGCCGTTCATCATGTCCAGCCCGCCGTTCTTGTCGAAGCGCTGGTAGATCTCCAGACCCCACGGCACGGTGGTCTCGCGGCCGTACAGTTCCTGATTGAAGTAATTACCGAGGCGGCCGATGGCCTGCGCCAGCAGAATGCCGGGTGCGATGGCATCGCCGAAGGCGGGCAAGGGAATTCGGTAGATGCGGCAGCCGATCCAGGCCCCGATGCCGCCCAGTAGCACCGCACCCCAGATGCCCAGGCCGCCCTGCCAGATCTTGAGCGCGTCGAGCGGGTGACCGCCCTCGCCGAAGTACTTCTGGTAGTCGGTGGCCACATGGTAGAGCCGCCCGCCGATCAGGCCGAACGGCACCGCGAACATGGCGACGTCGAGCACCATGCCCGCCTGCCCGCCACGCTGCTGCCACCGCTTCTCGCCCCACCAGATGGCGGCAATGATGCCGATGATGATGCAGATGGCGTAGGCGCGCAACGGGAACGGGCCGATGTCCCATACGCCGCGAGGCGGACTGGGAATGTAGGCCAGCACGTCGGAGGCCGAAACATTGTCGGCCAGGGCTCGTATGGTCACGCGCCCACCGTAGCGGAATTACCTGAGTGCACAGTTCGCCCGGGTAGCGCGCCGCTCGAGTCAGGAAGTCACTGCCGCCGAACGCACGCCCTGCGCGAGCTCCGCGGTCAAGGTCCGCACCGCGTCCAGGCCCTGCGCGGCGGCACTCACCAGTGCCGAGCCGACAATGACACCGTCTGCGTAGGAAGCGATTTCGGCCGCCTGCGCACCGCTGCGCACACCGAGGCCGACGCCGATCGGAATATCGGAGTGCGCGCGAATGCGCGCGCACAGCGCCGGAGCCATGGAGGACACCGCATCACGCGCACCGGTGACACCCATGGTGGAGGCGGCGTACACGAACCCGCGCGAGGCCTCCAGCGTCTTCACCAGGCGCTCCTCCGTGGAGGACGGAGCCACCAGGAAGATGCGGTCCAGGTTGTAGGTGGACGAGGCGACGAACCAGTCGTCGGCCTCCTCCGGAATCAGGTTGGGCGTGATCAGGCCGAGGCCGCCCGCCGCCGCCAGATCGCGGGAGAAGGTGTCGACGCCGTACTGCAGCACCGGATTCCAGTAGGCCATGACCACGGCCTTGCCACCGGCCTTGCTGATGGCCTCCACGACCTTGAACACATCGCGCACCCGCACCCCGCCGCGCAGCGCCTGCTCGGCGGCGGCCTGGATGGTCGGGCCGTCCATCACCGGATCGGAGTAGGCGACACCGACTTCGATGACGTCGCAACCGGATTCGACCATGGCGACGCAGACGTCGATGCTGCCCTGCACATCCGGGTATCCGGCGGGCAGATAGCCGATCAGCGCGGCGCGATTGTCCTCGCGGCAGGCGGCAAAGGTATTGGCGAGACGGGACTGCTGGCTCACTGCTGCTCCTCCGGCTTGTCGAACAGCCCGAACCACTTGGCCGCGGTGTCCATATCCTTGTCACCGCGACCGGACAGATTCACCAGAATGATTGCGCCCTCGCCCAATTCCTGGCCGAGCTTCAATGCGCCCGCGACCGCGTGCGCCGATTCGATGGCCGGAATGATGCCCTCGGCGCGGGACAGCAGCAGCAGCGCGTCCATCGCCTCGGTATCGGTGATGGGACGGTACTCGGCCCGGCCGATGTCCTTGAGCAGAGCGTGCTCCGGGCCGACGCCCGGATAATCCAGACCCGCGGAGATGGAATGCGAATCGATGGTCTGACCATCCTCGTCCTGCAGCAGGTACGAGTAGGCGCCCTGGAAGGCGCCCGGACGACCACCGGCGAAAGTGGCTGCGTGGCGGCCGGTTTCGACACCGTCACCCGCGGCCTCGTAGCCGATGAGCCGCACGCCGGCATCATCGATGAAGGAGTGGAAGATGCCGATGGCATTGGAACCGCCACCGACACAGGCGACCACGGCGTCGGGAAGCCGTCCGGTGTGGGCCTGCACCTGCACCCGCGCCTCCATGCCGATAATGCGCTGGAAATCGCGCACCATCAGCGGGAAGGGGTGCGGTCCGGCCGCGGTGCCGAAGCAGTAGTAGGTCTCGTCGGCATTGGTGACCCAGTCGCGCAGCGCCTCGTTGATGGCGTCCTTGAGCGTCTGCGAACCCGTTGTCACACTGATGACTTCGGCGCCGAGCAGCCGCATGCGGGCCACGTTCAAGGCCTGCCGGGCGGTGTCGACCGCGCCCATGTAGATGACGCATTCCAGGCCGAGCAGCGCGCACGCGGTGGCGGTCGCGACGCCGTGCTGGCCCGCGCCCGTCTCCGCGATGACGCGGGTCTTGCCCATGCGCTTGGCGAGCAGCGCCTGCCCGAGCACATTGTTGATTTTGTGAGAACCGGTGTGGTTCAGGTCTTCTCGCTTGAGCAGGATGCGAGCGCCGCCCGCGTGCTTGGCGAGATTGACGCATTCGAACACCGGCGACGGGCGGCCGGTGTAATCGCGCTGCAACCGGTCCAGCTCGTGCAGGAAGTTCGGATCGACGCGCACCTTGTCGTATTCGGCGGTGACCTCTTCGATCACGGCCATGAGCGCCTCGGGCACGTGCCGGCCGCCGTAGACGCCGAAGTGGCCCCCGGCATCCGGCTCGTGCAGGCTCTTGTGCGATACGCCTTCACTGGCCTGCGGGAGGCCGGCGTTCTTGCCGAGAATGTCGTTCGTCTGTGTCATCGGCTCTCTCACCGGCCCCGGCGAACCGGCTTCGGGCAGGACGGATGGGTTCCGGCGGTCACCAGCTCAGCCACCGCGGCCCGCGGATCGCCACTGGTCACCAGGCCCTCACCGACGAGCACGGCATCCGCGCCCGCACCAGCGTAGGCCAGCAGATCGGCGGTGCCGCGAATACCGGATTCGGCAATGCGGATCACATCGCTGGGCAGACCGGGGGCGATGCGCGCGAACACATCCCGATCCACCTCGAGGGTCTTGAGGTTGCGGGCGTTCACACCGATCACGGTGGCGCCGGCCTCGAGGGCCCGGTCCGCCTCCTCCTCGGTGTGCACCTCGACGAGCGCGGTCATCCCGAGCGATTCGGTGCGGTCGATGAGCGAGGACAGCACGTCCTGCGGCAGCGCCGCCACGATCAGCAGAATGACATCCGCGCCGTGCGCGCGGGCCTCGTGGATCTGGTACGGGCCGACGATGAAGTCCTTGCGCAGAACCGGAATGTCGACCACGGCACGCACCGCGTCGAGGTCCGCGAGCGAACCGCCGAAGCGGCGCTGCTCGGTCAGCACGCTGATGATGCGCGCGCCGCCGTCCTCGTACGCGCGGGCCAGTACCGACGGGTCCGGAATGTCGGCCAGGGCGCCCTTGGAAGGACTGGAACGCTTCACTTCGGCGATCACGCCGATACCCTCTTCGTGCAGCGCCGCCTTGGCGTCACGAGGAGAGACAGCCGCGGCGGCGGCCTTCTTGACAGCCTGGAAATCCAGGAGGGCTTCCCGTGCGGCGACATCCGCACGGACCCCGTCGAGAATCGAGTCGAGTACCGTCATCTGGCTCGAATCCTTTCTGGGGAGACGGACTTGCTGCCTGAGAATCCCCCCAGGCGCTGTCTCACCGATGCTGATAAAGAGTAAATGGCTATCTTCGCGCCGCTGACGGCGGGGGCGGTACCGGGAGCGACGCTGCTCCCCCGCCCAGTTCAAGCGGGCTTGTGGCCCGCGGCGCCGCTACCTGGATCATCGTGTGCGGCAGCGGTATCGGTTACCTCGTCGGTCGGATCTGCGCCCGCGTCGAGGGCATCCCACAGCACCCGGCCCGACAGTGGTTCCTTCGGCGCATCCTGTGACCCGGATTCCGTGGCACGCTGCACTGCGTGATGTTCGGCAACCTGTTCGGCCGCCTCCGACTTACGGAAGACCGGATTGTCGTATTTGCCCGACATGCGCGCGCTCTCGGAGGGCATGCGTGTCAGCAGCACACCCGCCAGGAAGGCGGCAACCGCACCGACCATGGTCAGTACGGCGGGCAGGGTCGAAGTCTGCGCCGTACCCACATGCTCCCAGGTGCGTAATTCGGCCAAACGCCCGGCCCGCTCGGCGGTCTTGCCCTGCCCCTGCAGCAGCGCGTACGCGGGCACCGCCGCCACCGCCGCCAGCACGGCCACCACCACGCCGATGATCCGGCGCGGCCAGCCACGCGTGGCGAAGACCGCGGCAATGGTCGCGATCAGCACCAATGCCAGCGGAGTCAGGGCGCCGAACCAGGTCGCGCCGGACAGATGCACGGTCTTGGGCGGCCCGAGCTCGCTGATGACCTCCACGCTCACCCAGGTCATCCGCGATGCGACCCACAGCAGCGCGGCGGCGACGGCCAGCAGGGCCACCGCGCCAACCGGCTTGGGCTTCTTCGCTTCTGCCGGTTCGCCGGTCGGTTTCGGTTGTGCCGCCGAGGTTTCCGGGTCGGTCTCCGAATCGCTCATAGCGCGGTCCCGTTCGGGCGGTAGGCGCGCACGGTGCCCGCGGCGGCAATGGCCTTGAGCACCGCCATCGCCTTGTTGCGGGATTCGACGTCCTCGTACTCCGGATTCGAATCGGCGACCACGCCCGCGCCCGCCTGGACGTAGGCGGTGCCGTTCTTGATCAATGCCGTACGGATGCAGATGGCGGTATCGGCGTCACCGGCGAAATCGAGATAGCCGACCACGCCGCCGTAGATGCCGCGGCGGGTGGGCTCGAGCTCCTCGATGAGCTCCATGGCCCGCACCTTCGGGGCGCCGGAGAGGGTGCCCGCCGGGAAGCACGCCTGCACGGCGTCGAAGGCGACCTTGCCGGCGGCCAGCCGGCCCGAGACCGTCGAAACCAGGTGCATGACATGGCTGTAGCGCTCGATATGCCGGTATTCGGTGACGCGCACGGTGCCCGGCTCACACACCCGGCCCAGATCGTTGCGGCCGAGGTCGACGAGCATGAGGTGCTCGGCGTTCTCCTTCTCGTCGGCGAGCAGATCCTTCTCGAGGAGCAGATCGTCCTCCTCGGTGCTGCCGCGCCAGCGGGTGCCCGCGATCGGATGTGTGGTCGCCACACCGTCCTTCACCGTGACCAGCGATTCGGGGCTGGATCCGACGATGGAGAACGCGGTGCCGCCGAAACCGTCCGGAATGTGCATGAGGTACATGTACGGGCTCGGATTGGACGCGCGCAGCATGCGGTACAGATCCAGCGGCGTACCGCCGTACTCCATTTCGAAGCGCTGCGAGAGCACCACCTGGAAGGCCTCGCCGGCCTCGATCTCCTTGACCAGCCGGCGCACGCCCGCGCCGAATTCCTCGGAGGTGCGCTGGCGGCGGAAGTCCGGTTCGGGCTGTTCGAAGACCGAGACGGTGGAGTCGGCGGGTGCGGCGAGGGCCTCGGTCATGCGATCGAGGCGGGCCACCGCATCGTCGTAGGCCTCGTCCACCCGCTCGTCGGTGCCGTTCCAGTTGACGGCATTGGCAATGAGCGTGATCGCACCCTCGTGGTGATCGAAGGCGGCCAGATCGGTGGCCAGCAGCAGCACCATCTCCGGCAGTTCGAGATCGTCGGCGGCGAGGACGGGCAGCCGCTCCATGCGGCGCACCGCGTCATAGCCGAGGTAGCCGACCATGCCGCCGGTCAGCGGCGGCAGTCCGGGCAGCCGCTCGGTCTGCAGCAATTGCAGCGTTTCGCGCAGGGCGCGCAGCGGGTCGCCACCGGACGGCGCATCGGCCGGACTCTGCCCCAACCAGGCCGCTTCCCCATCCACCACGCTCAATGCAGTAGGACTGCCCGCGCCGATGAACGACCATCGCGACCACGATCGCCCGTTCTCGGCGGACTCCAGCAGGAAGGTCCCGGCCCGGTCCGCGGCCAGTTTGCGGTAGGCCGAGAGTGGAGTCTCCGAGTCCGCCAACACCTTTCGAACCACGGGGACAACCCGATGGTCGGCCGCCAGGAGCCGGAACTGTTCGCGGGAGGTGGTGGAGGTGTGAGAGGCACCGAGCATTCACCCATCATTCCAGGCCCACATCAGGGATCGTGGCCCGGCTCGGTCTGGACTGACGGAGCGGGGGAGCGCAGCGGAGGAGTGGAGGAGGGAAGGCCGAGCTTGCAGGGCCGCGACCCGCCGGAGCGCAGCGTAGGCAAATTAAACAGAGCCGGGAGGGCTGCGGTGGCGAATACACGGTGCGGTCAATCATGGAGAGGTCGCCACGCGGTATCCCAATCGAGAGGAGTTCAACAAGATGTACCCCTCGCAACCGGTCGCACCGGAGGGTCCACGGCACGCAGCTCCGCAGGTAGGCATGGGTTCGATGCCCGGTCAGCCGCCGCGGATGATGGGCATGAATCAACAGGGCGGCGGCAAGTACAGCGCTATCGCCTCGTTCGTCACGTACGTCAAGGCGCTGGAATCGCTCGATCCCCGCTCCTTCCCGGACGAGTACGCCGAGCACACCGATCGCATTCGGGAGCTCAAGCCCTTCCTGCGGGCACACGGCATCCTCGACGTCATGAACATCAAGAACCCGGAGGTCGCGGCGCTCATCGGTGCATAACCGTGAGCCGGGACCCCGCTCGTCGAGCAGCCCGCGCACGGACCGAGGCAGACCGGTCCGTCCGCGGGCTGATTCGTATCCGGCGCGGATCCCGTAATCTCCTGCGTATGAAGCCAGGCCAGCTCGCCCCGCAGTTCGAGCTTCCGGACCAGTCCGGCACTCCCCGATCCCTCGATTCGCTGCTTGCGGACGGACCGGTCGTGCTCTTCTTCTACCCCGCCGCCAATACCCCCGTATGCACCGCCGAGGCGTGCCACTTCCGGGATCTGGCAGGCGAATTCAAGGCCCTGGGCGCCTCGTGCGTGGGCATCAGCGCCGACGCCGTCGACGTGCAGTCCGGTTTCGCGGAGAAGCAGTCGCTGAACTACCCCGTGCTGTCGGATGTGGGCGCAAAGGTCGCCGCCGAGTACGGCGTGAAGCGTGGCCTGCTGGGCGCGCTGATTCCGGTCAAGCGCACCACCTTCATCATCGATCCCGACCGCACCGTCGCCAAGGTGATCAATAGCGAACTGCGGGCGAATGTCCATGCGGACGAGGCGTTGCAGTTCCTGCGCGATCGCGCGTGAATTAGGTCGGATGCCCGATTGGTCCGGAGTGGCGCGACCGACGCGCCGCCCGGTCCGGCATACGCTGGACCAATGACTACGCCCAGCCCGGATGTGCCCGAGCACAAGCGATCATCATTCGTCACGTGGCGCAATCGCATCATCGCGCTGGTCGTGGCGGCGGTAGTGCTGTGGGTGTCGTATCTGATTCTGGCGGCCTTCATTCCGCGGTGGTGGGCGCAGCGCATCGCCGAAAACGTGCACGGGAGTTTCGCCAAGGGCATCTGGTCGGGCCTGGCGATCGGCGTGGTGTGCACGGCCCTCCCGCTTTTCCTGTTTCTGCTCGCGGGAATGACCTGGCGGAAACGGGGCGGTCCGTTTATTGCGGGCGCTTCGGCCGTTTTGGCAGTTGTCACCGCCATCCCCAATTTGATGACGCTGACCATCGTGCTCGGCGACTCCAATGCCGCACATGCCGGAGAACGCATTCTCGACGTCGACGCGCCGGGTTATCGCGGCGCCGTCCTGGTGGGCGCGATTGTCGCCGCAGTATTGTTCCTGCTGGTGGCATTTCTCTTGGTGCGCAGGCGAATCCGCAAGCATCGCGCCGTGAAGCAGCGGCCGGATCAGGAAAAGCCGCGCATATCGGCGGAGAATCCCCCGAATACCCCTAATCCCGCAGCACCGGGCACCCACGAATTCTGATCCGCGACACGCGTGATGGATGTCACGTCATTCAGCAACGCCGTGACTGATGAGCGAAATCGTGGCAAACTTTGATTTGCGGGTGACTCGCTGTTGCTGCTCCACCGTCCGCCGGACCGACCAGCACACCGTGTCACTTGGCTGCTACGAGAGGGCTGGCACGGTGACGAAGTGGTTGAATCCCATGGAACAGCGAGCTTGGCGTGCCGTCATCGCTCTGACGACCCGACTCCCCGCGGCCCTGGATACCCAGCTTCAACGTGAGTCCGGGATTACCCATTTCGAATACTTCGTGATGACTCTGCTCTCCGAAGAACCAGGCCACCGGTTGCAACTGAGTGAGCTTGCGCAAAAGGCAAACGCATCGCTATCGCGCCTTTCCCATGTGATTTCCAAGCTCGAGCGATTGGGCTGGGCCGAGCGTGTCAGCATCTCCGGCCGACGCGGCGCGCAGGCCGTGCTCACCGATGTCGGCTACCGCAAGATCACCGACGCCGCGCCCGGATATCTGGAGTGCGTGCGCGGCTTGGTCTTCGACGGGCTCGACAAGGAGGAGACCAGACAGCTCTTGGAAATCAGCGAGGCCCTGGTCGCGCAATTGGACAAGAGCAGAGCGGGCGGTGCGGGCCGATCAGGGCGCGACAACCGCTAGTACGCGGTCACAACCGCTAGTACGCGGTCACAGCAGCTTATCGCCGCGCGCCAGCAGCACATCGGTATCGAAGCAGGTGTGCGTGCCGGTGTGGCAGGCCGCACCCTCCTGATCGACGATGAGCAGGACGGTATCGCCGTCGCAGTCCAGGCGCACCTCGTGCACGTACTGGGTGTGACCCGAGGTCTCCCCCTTCACCCAATACTGTTGCCGCGAACGCGAATAGTAGGTGCCCTTACGGGTTTCCAGGGTGCGCGCGAGAGCCTCGTCGTCCATCCAGGCCATCATGAGCACATCCCCGGTCGCGCGCTCCTGCGCGACGGCGGCGAACAGGCCGTCCTCATTGCGCTTGAGGCGGGCGGCGATTGCGGGATCCAAACTCACCGGACCACGATACCTTCGGTGCGCATGGCGTCCTTGACCTGGCCGATGGTGAGATCGCCGAAGTGGAAGACGCTGGCGGCCAGCACCGCGTCCGCACCGGCCTGTACGGCGGGGGCGAAATCATCGACCTTGCCCGCACCGCCGGAGGCGATCACGGGAACGGAGACCGCGGCGCGGACGGCGCGGATCATGGTGAGGTCGAAGCCGGCCTTGGTGCCGTCGGCATCCATGGAATTGAGCAGGATCTCGCCGACGCCGAGTTCGGCGCCGCGCACGGCCCATTCGACGGCGTCGATTCCGGTGCCGCGCTTACCGCCGTGGGTGGTGACCTCCCAGCCCGAGGGGGTCGCGGGCTGTCCGGCGGGCACGGTGCGGGCATCGACCGAGAGCACGATGCACTGGGAGCCGAAACGCTCCGACATCTCGCGCAGCACTTCGGGTCTGGCGATGGCGGCGGTGTTCACCGAGACCTTGTCCGCGCCCGCGCGCAGCAGGCGGTTCACATCCTCCACGGTGCGGACGCCGCCGCCGACCGTGAGCGGGATGAAGATCTGCTCGGCGGTGCGGGTGACCACATCGATCATGGTGCCGCGGTCGCCGGTGGAGGCGGTGACATCGAGGAAGGTGAGCTCGTCCGCGCCCTGGGCGTCATAGGTGGCGGCCAGTTCGACGGGATCGCCCGCATCCCTCAGGTTTTCGAAGTTCACGCCCTTGACCACGCGGCCCGCGTCCACATCCAGGCACGGAATCACGCGTACTGCCAATGTCATTGCTCAACCTCTCCTCGGGCACGATCGGCTGTCGCATTGATCATGTCCAGTAATTCCTCGTGCACGCCGGGTGCGGCCGCCAGCACCGAACCGGATTCGATATTCCAGTCCCGGCCCAGCAGATCGGTGACCACGCCGCCCGCGGCGCGCACCAGCGCCACGCCCGCGGCATTGTCCCAGGGGTGATGGCCGAAGACCACGGCGCCGCCCAGCACGCCGGATGCGGTGTACGCCAGGTCGATTCCCGTCGAACCGTGCATGCGCACCCGGCCGGACAGGCGGCTCAGCGCGCCCAGCAGATTGAAGCGGAAGATGCCCGGAATGCGGCCCGCGCCATCGATATTGAAGGCGCCGAAGCCGATCATGGCGGAGGACAGCGTCTTCCGCTCCAAGCTCGGCAGGGGTGCGCCGTTCAGGAATACCGGTCCGCCGATCGCGGCGGCATAGCGCTGGCCGAGTCCGGGCAGCCAGGTGAGGCCCAGGACCGGCTCGCCCTCCCGCACCAGCGCCAGCAGCATGCCCGAAAGCGGGTGGCCCGCAGAGTAATTGAAGGTGCCGTCGATGGGGTCCAGGACCCAGGCGGTGCCGGAGGTCAGCTCGGGGCCGCCGAATTCCTCACCGTGCACCGGGAATCCGGTGCGCTCGGTCAACTGCTTGGAGAGGGTGCGCTCCAGCTCCAGATCGAGTTCGGTCGCGAAATCACCGCGCCCCTTGTCGACAGCGCTGGGTGCGCCCACACCCTCCACGAAACGCGGTGCGGCGGCGTCGAGTACATCACTGGCAATGGTGAGCAGCTCGGCGAGTTCGGCGGCCATCGGGCTCAGCGCACCGCTACAAGGGCTTCGGGCAGGGTGAAGCGGCCCGCGTACAGGGCCTTGCCGACGATCGCGCCCTCCACACCGTCGTCGACCAGGGTTGCGATGGCGCGCAGATCGTCGAGGGTGGAGACGCCGCCGGAGGCGATCACCGGTGCGTCGGTGGCATTGGCCACATGCTGCAGCAGATCGAGATTGGGGCCGGTCAGGGTGCCGTCCTTGCTGACGTCGGTGACCACGTAGCGCGAGCAGCCGTCCCGCTCCAGGCGCTCGAGCACCTCCCACAGATCGCCGCCGTCGGTGACCCAGCCGCGGCCGCGCAGCCGGTACTCACCGTCGATGAGCTTGACGTCCATGCCGACCGCGATCTTGTCGCCGTATTCGCCGATGGCGCGGGCGCACCACTCGGGATCCTCGATGGCGGCGGTGCCGAGATTGACCCGCGCGCAACCGGTCGCCAGGGCCAGCTTCAGCGACTCGTCATCGCGAATGCCGCCGGACAGCTCCACTTTCACGTCGAGCTCGCCGATCACCTGCGCCAGCAGCTCCCGATTCGAACCCTTGCCGAACGCCGCATCCAGGTCGACCAGATGCACCCATTCGGCCCCATCGTGCTGCCAGGCGAGGGCGGCATCGCGCGGCGAACCATAGCTGGTTTCACTGCCCGCCTCCCCCTGAACCAGGCGCACGGCCTCACCATTGGCGACATCGACGGCAGGTAGCAGCACAAGACTCACGCAAGCATCCTAGTGGTTACCGCGGGGCGCTCCGTCGTCGGCCTGGGCAAATAACGCAATTCGTAAACGCTGCGGGCTACCGTCCTGATAAAGCAGGTGAACGTCCGTTCGGCGATTACGTCTCAGGGAGGAACGGCATATGTTCCGTCAACTCATCTTCGGCACCGCGGCCCTCGCGCTGACCGGACTGCTCGCCGCCTGCCAATCGGATCCGCCGGTCCCGCCCTCGGCGCCCGTGGCCCTGTCCTCGATCCCACCCGCAACGCTCTCCGGCGCACCGGCGGCCGGCGCCCCCGCAACAGTTGCCGCGCCCTCAACAGCCGCCGCACTCTCGGCCACCTCCCCCGCCTCGAACTGCGGCCGGAACCTCTCCGCCCCCGCGGTCAGCAATGCCATAGCCGCACAGTCACCGGTGCAGAACGACTCCGGCGCCCCGTGGAACTGGGCCCCCACCCCCATCGACGGCAACTTCGATCCCTGCCGCACCCTCTCCGCCGCCCTCATCATCATCGAAAGCGGCACCGCCAGTTCACCGATGCAGGTCCTGCTCTTCCACCAGGGCAGCTACCTCGGCACCGGCACCTTGAAATGGCGCTCCTTCATCGGCATGGACCCCACCCGCACCACCGACGACACCGTAGCCGTCAAATACCACCTCCCCGGCACCTGCGACGCCTGCAGCGACGGCACCGACTACTGCGTCCAATACCACTGGACCGGCACCAAAGTCGACATGATCGGCACACCCCCCGACGAATCCGCCACCGGCACCGAAATCCCCGGCTCCACCCGCTGCTGACCTCCGAGCCCACGAAACACCCTGTCTCACTGTCGAAAAGCGCCGACCTGCGTTCGGAGGATGGGCGGCGCGGGAGTCAGGCGTGGGACTCCAGGATTCGGGTGAGGGTCAGGACGAAGTTGGCGCGTTCAGCGGCGGTGAAGCCGGGGAGGAGCTCGGATTGGGCGACTTCCAGGCGGGTGTCGAGGTCTGCCAGGTGGTCTGCGCCGGCGGCGGTGAGGGTCAGGACATTGCGGCGGCGGTCGGCCGGATCCGGGGTTCGGTGTACAAAACCGCGATCGGCGAGCTCGTTCACCGCGGCGACGACATCGCTGCGATCGATCCCCGTACGACGCCCGACCTCGGCCTGGCTTCCGGGTCCGAGCTCATCGAGCGTCGCCAGCAGCGCGTAGTGATACCGGCGCGACCCCGTCGCCTCGAGCGCTCGCTCGGTAGCCCGATTGGCCAGAATGGCCACCTGACCCACCAGTCGCGTAGGCAGTGCCCGCAATCGCCCGGACCCTCCCCCCACCGCTTTCTCCATACCCGCAATCTAGCCGGATCAGACTTCCGGCAGCCCCTCTCCCCACCCCACAGCCCACGGACGAACTGTGCGGTTCAGGGGTCAGAGGGAGCCGACCCAGTTGCGCAGGAGGTGGGCTCCGGCGTCGCCGGACTTTTCGGGGTGGAACTGGGTGGCGCTGAGGGGGCCGTTTTCGACGGCGGCCAGGAAGGGGGCGCCGTGTTCGGACCAGGTGAGTTTGGCGGGGGCCAGGGTGCCGTGGTCTTCGAGGGACCAGGATTGGGCGGCGTAGGAGTGGACGAAGTAGAAGCGGGTGTCTTCGTCCATACCGGCGAACAGGACGCTGTCTTCGGGGGCCTTGACGGTGTTCCAGCCCATGTGCGGGAGGACAGGGGCGTCCAAACGCTCTACGGTGCCGGGCCATTCGCCGCAGCCTTCGGTTTCCACGCCGAATTCGACGCCGCGCTCGAAGAGGATCTGCATGCCCACGCAGATGCCCAGGACGGGGCGGCCGCCGGCCAGGCGCGTGCCGATGATGCGGTCGCCGCGGACCTCGAGCAGGCCGGACATGCAGGCGGCATAGGCGCCGACGCCGGGGACCACGAGACCGTCTGCGTTCAAGGCGATTTCGGGGTCGGCGGTGACGGTGACCTGCGCGCCGGCCCGCACCAGGGCGCGCTCGGCGGAGTGCAGGTTGCCGGAGCCGTAGTCCAGGAGAGCCAGCTTCTTGGTCATAGCGTTCCCTTGGTGGAGGGAACACCGGTGACCCGCGGGTCGAGTTCGACGGCGGCGCGCAAAGCCCGTGCCACAGCCTTGAATTCGGCCTCGGTGATGTGGTGCTGGTCGCGACCGTAGAGCACCCGCACGTGCAGGGCGATGCGCGCGTTCAGCGCGATCGACTCGAACACATGGCGATTCAGGACGGTCGAGTAGGACGCGCCGGGCCCCGCAGAGGGAATCACGGTGTGCAGCAGGTGTTCCGGCTCACCGGTGTGCACGCAGTACGGGCGGCCGGAGACATCCACGATGGCCTGGGCCAGGGTCTCGTCCATGGGAATGAAGGAGTCGCCGAAACGGCGGATGCCCTTCTTGTCGCCGAGGGCCTGCGCGAGCGCCTGGCCGAGGACGATGGCGGTGTCCTCCACCGTGTGGTGCGCCTCGATCTCGATATCGCCCTTGGCGGCCACGGTCAGATCGAAGCTGCCGTGCTGGCCGAACGCGGTGAGCATGTGGTCGTAGAACGGGACGCCGGTGGAGATATCGGTCTTGCCCGTGCCGTCGAGGTTCAGTTCGACCACGATGCTGGATTCACGAGTGGTGCGTTCCACCCGGGCGATTCGGTTCATGCTCGCTTCCGTACTCACAGGGCAACCACCTCGGTCGCCACCAATTTCTCACTGACACGCAGGAATTCGTCGTTCTCGGCGGCGAGGCCGATGGTGGTGCGCAGATAGCCGGGAATGCCGACATCGCGAATGAGCACACCCTCGTCGAGGTAGTGCTGCCAGGCGCGCGGGGCATCGGCGAAGCGGCCGAAGAGCACAAAATTGGCGTTCGACGGCACGACGTCGTAACCCAGCGCCCGCAGCGCCGCCATCACCCGATCACGCTGCGCCGCCAATTCGTGGACACTGCCGAGGGTTTCGCCGGCATGCCGCAGCGCCGCCCGCGCCGCGGCCTGGGTGACCACGGACAGGTGGTACGGCAGCCGCACCAGCAGCATGGCATCGATGACGGCGGGCGCGGCCGCGAGATATCCGAGCCGGCCGCCCGCGAAGGCGAAGGCCTTCGACATGGTGCGGCTGACAACAAGTTTCGCGGGGAACCGGTCGATCAGCGATACCGCGCTGGCCACATCGGAGAACTCCGCATACGCCTCGTCCACCACCACGATGCCGGGCGCGGCCTCGAGGATGCGCTCCAGGTCGGCAATCGGAATGCTGTGCCCCGTCGGATTATTGGGGCTGGTCACGAACACCACATCGGGGTGGCGATCGCCGATCACCATGACGGCGTAGTCGATATCGAGGGAGAAGTCGCCATTGCGCTTGGCTTCGATCCATTCGGTGTCGATGCCCTCGGAGATGATCGGGTGCATCGAGTACGACGGCACGAAACCGAGCGCCGTGCGGCCGGGCCCGCCGAACGCCTGCAGCAGCTGCTGCAGGATTTCATTGGAACCGTTGGCGGCCCACACATTCGACACATCCAGCGCGATGCCGGTCTGCCGGGTCAGGTAGGCGGCCAGATCGGTGCGCAGCGCCACCGCATCGCGGTCCGGATAACGGTGCAGCTCGGCGGCGGCGACGCGCACGGATTCGGCGACATCGTCGATCAGCGCCTTACTCGGCGGGTGCGGGTTCTCATTGGTATTGAGCTGAACGGGCACCGTCAATTGCGGTGCGCCGTACGGACTCTTGCCGCGCAGATTGTCCCGCAGCGGCAGATCATCCAGGGAGACAGCGGATCCGGGCACGGTCACGGCACTCATGACAGTTCTCCGAAGCGCACCTGGACGGCCTGACCGTGCGCGGGCAGATCCTCGGCATTGGCCAGCGCGACCACATGTCCGGCGACGTCCTTCAACGCCGCCTCCGAGTAGTCCACGACGTGGATGCCGCGCAGGAAGGTCTGCACGCTCAAACCCGAAGAGTGCCGGGCACATCCGGCCGTCGGCAGCACGTGGTTGGAGCCCGCGCAGTAGTCGCCGAGGCTGACCGGCGACCAGGCGCCGACGAATACCGCTCCGGCGCTGCGTACCTGGGCAGCCACGGCGGGGGCGTCCACGGTCTGGATCTCCAGGTGCTCGGCCGCATAGGCGTTGACCACGCGCAGGCCCTGGGTGATGTCATCGACGAGCACGGTGCCGGACTGCTTGCCCGACAAGGCTTCCGCCACCCGCTCGTGGTGCTTGACCACGCTCATCTGCGCGGTCAGCGCGGCGTCCACCGCATCGGCCAGTTCCACACTGTCGGTGACGAGCACGCTCGCGGCCAGCACATCGTGCTCGGCCTGTGAAATCAGGTCCGCGGCAACATGGACCGGATCGGCGGTGCCGTCGGCCAGAATCGCGATCTCGGTGGGCCCGGCCTCGGCATCGATGCCGACCAGCCCGCGGCACAGCCGCTTGGCGGCGGTCACGTAGATATTGCCCGGTCCGGTGATCATGTCGACCGGATCCAGCTGTGCGCCATCGGTATCGGTGCCGCCGTAGGTCAGCAGCGCGACGGCCTGCGCACCGCCGACCGCCCACACCTCCTCGACGCCGAGCAGCTTGGCGGCCGCCAGAATCGTCGGGTGCGGCAGGCCGTCGAACTGCGCCTGCGGCGGGGAGGCCACCACCAGCGAATCGACGCCCGCGGTCTGCGCGGGAACCACATTCATGACCACGCTCGACGGGTAGACGGCATTGCCGCCCGGCACGTACAGGCCGACCCGCTCGACCGGCACCCAGCGTTCGGTGACGGTGCCGCCGGGCACCACCTGGGTGACCTTATCGGTGCGCCGCTGATCGGCATGCACCTTGCGGGTGCGCTCGATCGCGACTTCGAGGGCGGCGCGCACCGCGGGGTCGAGTTCTGCGAGCGCTCGGTCCAGCTCCGCGGCGGGCACGCGCACGGACGCGGGCTGCACACCGTCGAACTTCTGGCTGAACTCCAGCGCGGCCTCGACGCCCCGATCGCGGATGGCCTCCACGACCGGCCGCACATGATGCAGCACCGAGTCCACGTCGACGCCTCCACGCGGCAGTGCCGCGCGCAGTTCACCAGCAGTGGGAGTACGTCCGCGCAAATCGACGCGGGCGAGCTCGATGCGGCTTGTCATAGCGCTCTGCAATCCTTGTCTGTGCTGATCGTCAAAGGGGTGCACCGGGCAGCCGAAACTGCCCGCGACCAGGTACCAGACTATCGGGTCTATGCCATCGCTCCTCCGCCGCACCGCGCTGACCGGCAGGGCAGAGCAATCGGTGCGGCGGATTCAGCGGCTATTCGGTGCGCGTCGCGGGCAGTGCCGGGACGGCCTCCTCGGCATCGAACCGGCGGTAGACCAGGTGTTGCTGTACAAACGTCCAGGCATTCTGGGTGACGAAGTACAGCAGGATGGCCACCGGCCACAGGGCGCCGGTCACCAGTGTGCCGAGCGGGAACGCCCACATCGACAGGGTATTCATCACCCGCACCTGAGCCGTCTGCTCGGGAGCGGTCTCACGCTGGCGCGCCACCGAGAACCGGGCCGTGAAGTGGGTCGCGACCGTGGCGATGAGCAGCAGGGGAACCACCACCACGGCGACCGAACCGAACGCGCCGCCCGCATGGGACAGACTCGTCGACAGCGGCGCGCCGAACAGGCTCGCCGACAGGAACGACTGCACCTGCGCCGTCGAGAACACATAGTTGGCAACACCGGCGTGGAACGAATTCAGCACGTGGAACAGGCCGACGAACACCATGATCTGACCGATCATCGGCAGGAACCCGAGCAGCGGATTGAAGCCGTGCTGCTGCTGCAGCTTCCGCACCTCGACGGCCTGCTTCTCCTTGTCATCGGCGTGCTTGCGCTGAATCTCCTTCAGCTCCGGCCCGATCAGGGCCAGCTTGCGCTGGAATTGCAGCTGCGCCAGGAACGGGCGGATGAGCAGTGCCCGCAGCGTCATGACCAGGAAGATGATGGCCAGCACCCAGGCCGGACCACTGGGAATGCCGAGAATCGAAGCGAAGAGCGTGTGCCACAGCCACAGGACCGCGGACACGGGGTAGTAGATGAAATCGAGCATAAGAGTGGGACCTCACTGCGAGGCACCCGCGGAATGCCGCGGGTGGAGCGAATCGGGGCAGCGGAAGGTCTGATCGCGCGGGCACGATCAGGCCGCGAGGGCCCCCGGTGCGCGCGGGCGCGGACGCCCCGCGGCATCTGGATTGCTCTGTCGCAGAAAGGCTCCCCGGCGACGACGGCCCGCCGACTCCGGCGGACCCGCGCTCACCGTGACCCGCAGTCGCGGCCCGCGCGCCGCCAGCATGGTGGCGGTCAGCGCGACCAGCGCCGCCGCACCCAGCACCAGCAGCGAATTCGGCTCGGCCGAGGTCAAGAACAGCACAGCCCATGCGGCGACGACGAGCGTGCACACCAGCACCACCGTCGTCCGAATCCGCATCATGCGCTCGACACTACCCACCGATCCGCCTTTCAGCGCTGCCGAGCGAGGGATCTGTGACCCGATCACCACATCCGGGCAAGGGCATCGGCCGCGACGAAGGTACCCGCGAACAGGCGCTATCGAGCCCCTGCGGTCAGGTCCGGGCAGTCGGCTCGACATGCCTGTGCGACCGGACTCGGGGTCCGGCCGCATCGGCGAGGGGTCAGGTCATTCGGCGACGAGGCGGTTGATGGTGACGGGTTCGGCGAGGATCTCCTCGAAGACTCCGGCGAGGTGCACGAAGTGGGGGGCGAGGAAGTGCTCTTCGAGGGCTTCGGCGGACTTCCACTCTTCGACGAGGACCATGTGGGCGGCGTCATTGGGATCGACGAAGGGCTGGTAGACGTGGCAGCCGGATTCGTTCAGCGTCGGTTCGATCATGGCCTCCAGTGCGGTGCGGAGGCGATCCTCCTGGCCGGCCTTGACCCGGATTTCGGCGACAACATGCAGCGTCATGAGAGTTTCTCCTAGTGATTCGATCAATGTTCGGCGAGTGACCGAGGGTGCGGCCCGAAACAGACGGGCCGCGATACAGCTGGTTCAGGGGCGAGCGGGGCCGGAGCCCGCGCCGGTGACGGTGATGGCCGTGGCGATTTCTTCGAGGTCGGCCGGGCTCAGTTCGAGGGTGAGAGCGCCTGTCCAGCCGTCGATTTGGGCGATGGTGCGCGCGCCGACAATCGCGGCGGTCACCCCGGGCCAGGAATTGACCCAGGCGAGAGCCACTTCGGCGACAGAGACGCCGTGGCGGGCGGCAATGGGTCGCAGGGCGTCGACCAGTGCCAGGTTGGCGGGCAGTCCGGTGGTGAAATCGGCGCTGCCAGAACGCCAGTCGTCGGCGGCGAGCTCGCGGTCCGCGGTGAAGGCGCCCGTGAGCAGGCCGGACTGGAGCGGCGAGTAGACGATCACACCGGCGGAATGCGCCTGCGCCCAGGCAATTTCGGGAGCAGCGGTGCGGTTGACGGCCGAGAACGGCGGCTGGACGGCATCCACGTGGGCGATGGCTTCGGCGCGATCCAGTTCCGCCACCTCATGATTGGACAGGCCGATGGCGCGAACCTTGCCCTCCTTCTTGAGGTCGGCCATGACCTGCCAGTACTCCTCCAGCGGAGTGGGCGCCGCCAGGCTCGCTCCCTCGCCGCCGTAGACGAATACCGCACCGGTATCGGGCCAGTGCACCTGGTAGAGATCGATGTGCTCGACCCGCAGGCGGCGCAGCGACGCCTCCAGTTCCGCCCGAATGGTTTCCGGCCGCATAATGCGGCGCGGCGGTCCGGTGCGGTCGTCACCCTCCTCCCAGATGAGGCCGGTCTTGGTGAAAAGATACGGCCGGTCGGCCTCCGGAATATCGGCCAAGGCTTTGCCGACGAGCGTTTCGGCGTGGCCGAGTCCGTAAGCCGGGGCGGTGTCGAGCCAATTGAGACCGCGCTCGACCGCATGCCGCACGGCGGCAATGGATTCGGCGTCATCGGTGGCGCCCCACGAGTACTGCCATCCGGATCCGGCGATCACCCAGGTGCCGAAACCGAGCGGGGTGATATCGATCCCCGTATCGCCGAAGGGACGAGTCGTAGTCATTCGGATCTCCGTTCGAAACCATGTCGCGGCGAGCCGCGCCGCCGGATCGGTTCCGGCTGTGAGCACTACTTTCGTATGCCGCGAGCGCGGTAAACAGTGCGGCGCGAGCCTGGGCACGGCATGACCAGGCTGGGGTCGGCCGGTACCGCAGGGTGACCCGCGTGCAGCACCGGGGAGTGACGCGCAGCAGGGCTCGGCACTCCTAACGTCGGCGAGGTGAAGAGCAGCCCGCGCCTCGGAATCCTGTTGGCCCTCACCGCCCTTGCCACCCTCACGGCCTGCACCTCGGCGAATGCGCCGAGCACGGCGGGCCTGACATGGACGCACTGTCCGGGCAGCGGACTCGACCCCCGGCAGGAATGTACGAATATTCAGGTGCCCCTGGACTACGACCGGCCCGACGGTGACCGAATCACCCTGGCCGTCTCCCGCATTCGCAGTGCGCATCCGGAGACCCGGCACGGCGCACTACTGCTGGTTCCGGGCGGCCCCGGCAATACGGGCCTCGACAGGCCGACCCAGGTCGGCGCGAAACTCCCTGCCGCCGTGCGCGATACCTACGATCTGATCGGCTTCGACCCGCGCGGCATGGGCTCGAGCACTACGGCCGACTGCGGTATCGCACGCGAGGACCTGGTCACCGAACGCTTCCGCGGCTGGCCGGGCGGGGACGGCGATATCTCGGCGAATATCGCGGTGAGCCGGCGGATCGCGCAGGCGTGCACCGACAATGGCGGCGCGCTGGTGCGCAGCATCAGCACCCGCACCGAGGCGCGGGACATCGACAGCATTCGAGAAGCGCTGGGCGAGAACACCATCTCCGCCTGGGGCGAGTCCTACGGCACCTACGCCACCTCGGTCTACGCGACGCTGTTCCCGCAGCGCACCGATCGCCTCCTGCTCGACAGCAGCGATGATCCGAATCCGGATCGGGTCGAGCGCGGCTGGAACGCCAATTACGCAGTCGGCGTGGAGGATCGATTCCCCGACTTCGCGACGTGGGCGGCCGATCCGGGCAATCCCGACCGCACCGCCGAGACCCCCGACGCGGTACGCAGCCGATTCCTCACGCTCGCAGCAAGACTCGATCAGAGCCCGCTGCCCTGGCCGGGTTCGGAACTGGGGCAGCTGACCGGCAACGGTCTGCGGCAACGACTGCTCGACAGCCTCTACAGCGATCAGGCATTCCCGGCACTGGCCCGGCTGATCACGGCGGCCGAGACGTCCGCGCCCCTGCCGAATCCAGCGCCCCTCCCGCCGGAGCAGATCGTCCAGCAGCGCACCGCGGTCGCAGTCGCCACCATATGCAATGACTCCGCCTGGCCCACAGCGGTTTCCGACTACGCCGCCGCCGTCACCGCCGGCCGGAGCGCACACCCGCTGACCGCCGGTATGCCGGAAAACCTGTCCCCCTGCACCTTCTGGCAGTTGCCGGTCGCACCCCGGACCGTGGTCACCGCCGACGGCCCGTCGAACATTCTGATGATTCAGAACCTGCGCGATCCGGCCACGCCGTACAGCGGCGCACTGAACCTGCGTCATGCCCTCGGCGACCGCGCCCGACTGGTCACAGTCGACAGCGGCGGCCACGGCGTCTACCCCTCCCCGATCGGCTGCGCGAACAACGCCGTCGAACGTTTTCTCAGCGATGGCACCCGGCCTGATCAGGACCTGACCTGCCGATGACCTACCGCCGGTCGCGGGCGCAGACCCAGCCTGGTCACGGCAGGACCAGGAATACCCCGGCACATTCCCGCGATACTGGTCGCATGACTCTCGACCGGCGTGCCGAACTCGGCGAATTCCTGCGCTCCCGCCGCGCCCGGCTGCGGCCCGAAGAAGTCGGGTTGATCGATCACGGCGCCCGCCGCCGCGTCCCGGGCCTGCGGCGCGAGGAGCTGGCGCTGCTGGCCGGGGTGAGCGTCGATCATTACGTCCGGCTGGAACAGGGCCGCACCCTGCACTTCTCGGAGTCGGTCCTGGATGCGGTGGCCCGCGCGCTGCGCTTGAATCCGGTGGAGCGCGATCACCTCTACCGGCTGGCGCGGCCGTGGTCGGGTGAGGAGCCGCCCGCCGAACAGCAGGTGCGGCCGGGACTGCGGCGACTGCTCGACTCCGCGGGCGATATGCCCGCCTACGTCCTGGGCCGCGGCACCGCTGTCCTGGCCTGGAATCGGCAGGCGGCGGCGCTCATCACCGATTTCTCCGCATTGGCGCCGCGTGATCGCAATAAGGCCCGCATGGTCTTCCTCGACGAAGGCATGCGCGAGCTCTACGAGGACTGGCCCGGCAAAGCCGCCGATGTGGTGGCCTACCTGCGGCTGGATGCCGCCCGCAATCCGGGCGACGCCGAGATCGCCGACCTGATAGACGAACTGCACCAGGCGGATCCGGAGTTCCGCCGCCTGTGGGACAACCACGAACTCCGGGACAAGACCCACGGCCGGTACGTCTACCGGCATCCGGTCGTGGGCCGTGTCGAGCTCGACTTCGAAACCTTCCGGCTCCCCGACGATCCGGACCAGGCCCTGGTCGCCTACACGGTCGAGGCCGACTCCCCCAGCGCCACCGCACTGCGACTGCTCGCCGGGCTCGCCGCCGAATCCCAGCGCGTCTGATACGTCGAAAGCTCTGCGCTGCCGCGGTTTTCGCGCAGCCCTACGCCTCGACGCGGCTGCGCAGTTCGGGCACGCCGTCACCGTCGAGATCGTCGAGGGCGGCGGCGCGGCCGGCCATGGCCACAACGAGCGCTTCGCCGGGACCGCGCACCACCGGACCGGCGCCCCGCGACCAGTCGGCATCGGTGGCCTCCCAGCGCAAACCCTTCAGGAAACGTCCGGGCCGCACGAAGGGATCGGGATTGCTCAGCAGTACGACCAGGCGATCCGCCGCGACCTTGCGCTCACGGCCGAGCGGCCGGCGAATGTCATGCTGATGGATGAAGGTATCGGCGAACGCCAACTTCGGTGAGTAGCGGGAGAACCAGCCGCCCGGCTGCGCCAGCCGATCCACCAGTTCCGCGGTGGGCAGCGGCTGGAACCGCGCGACGAGGGCCCCGTTGAGCCGATCGACGGAGCGATTCCGCACGGCCGTCAGCAGATAGTCGGGCAGGGAAACGGTATCGGTCTGCAGGTGGCAGACGACATCACGCACCCGCCACCCGGCGCACAGCGACGCCGCCTCCCATTCCTCGGTGGTCAGCGAACGGAGCAGTTCGACCAGCTCCCCGCGCTCTTCTGTGAGCATCTGGCGCACGTTCATATCGGAAGGCTAACCGCGACACCGGTTCTGCGACAGCCCCCGATAACAACGCTGCGCCGCACCGGATTTCCGGTGCGGCGCAGCATGTCGAGTGTGCCGAAGGACTAGCGGGTATCGCTGTCGATCTTCAAAGTGCCACCGCCGATATCGATCACACGCAGCGTGAGCGATTTCGTCTGGCCGCCGGAGGTCAGGTTGGCCAGCGCGATATCCACCGAACCGTCGGCATTCGCACTGTCACTGCCCCGGGCTCCGGAGATGGAGGCGTAGCGGGTGACGCGATTGTCGTTCCAGTAGGACTGGAACGCCGTCTGGCCCCCGTAGACCTGCTGGGCCGCCGGGGTCAGCTTGCTCCACGCGTCGGCGAAGCTCATATTGACCAGCGAGTCATAGAACTTGTCTACCGTATCGGCGCCATTGAGCACCGATACCGTTCCGGCGCTCTTGGTTTGCCCGAGGGTTCCTGCCGTGCCCGCACCCGTGGTGGTGGAGGTGGACACCTTCGAGGCGCTGGTACTGCCCGAGGCCGTGCCCGGGCTGTCCGAACCGGACGAACTGATGATGCCGAAGACGACGGCAGCGACCACGACAACCGCCGCGACCACACCGGCCCACACCAGTTTCCCGCGACCGCCGGACTCCAGCTGCGGAGCCGGATTGGAACGCGTGGGCGGACCCGCCGACACCGGATGCCGCGGCGGCGGGGTCTCGAGCAATTGCGCCTGAGCCATGGCCCCGGTCGGGATATCGGCATTGGCGGCCGAGCGGCGATCCATCTGCCGGGTGTTGCCGCGCTGCGGCGCCGTCCGGGGTGCGCCGATCGGCTTGGCCGGTGACGGCGTATTTCCGTTCTGCCGGCGGGCCGCCATGACGCGGGTGGCCTCGGCTTCGGGTCCGAGCTCCGCGAAGTCCGCCATGATGTCGCGGACCTCGGTCATGCTCGGCCGGTCCTCCGGCTCGAAGCTGAGCAGCGAGAGCAGCAGATCACTGAGCGGGCCGGCATTGCGCGGCTCGCTGATCTGGCCGTTCGCCGCCGCGTACAGCAGTGCGAGCGGATTCGGATTGGTGCCGTAGGGCGGTTCGCCCTCGAGCGCGTGGAAGAGCGTGGCGCCCAGTGCGAAGACATCGGCGGCCGGGCTCGGCTCGGCGCCGCGCGCGACCTCGGGTGCGAGGTAGGCGGCGGTGCCGGAGATGAGTCCGGTGGCGGTGAGCGTGACATCGCCCTTGGCCTTGGAGATGCCGAAGTCGGTGATCTTCACCGCCCCGTTGTCGCCGAGCAGGATATTGCCGGGCTTCACATCGCGGTGCACGATGCCGACCCGGTGCGCGGCAATCAGAGCCGACGCGACCTGCTCACCGATGCGCGCGACCTGAGGCAGCGGCAGGGTGCCCTGCGAGGAGAGCACCACCGCCAGAGACTGCGACGGCAGGTACTCCATGACGAGGCATGGATCGCCCTCGTGCTCGGTAATGTCGAACACCACAATGGCATTGGGATGCTGAAAGCGTGCGGCATTGCGGGCCTCTCGGGCCGCGCGCTGACGCACGATGTCTTTGTCCGCCTCGGACAGACTGGGCTGGGTGATGATCTGCTTGATCGCCACCGAGCGTTCCAGCCGTTGGTCGACGGCTCGCCAGACGACGCCTGTGCCGCCGCTACCAATCCGTTCGACCAGGCGGTAATGCCCTGCGATCACTTGGCCGGTTTCGATGGCACTACTCCGAAATTCTCCGCGATGGTGACTGTGACGACGCGGTTGCCCGCGTGTTTCCCCGCATGAGTGTAGCGGTCCGCAGGCAGCACGCCGACGTCAGCGTGAGATATGAGCGAGATCTCGGTGAGATCTGGACCGCACTCAGGTGACGACCGTATGACAGGTCACGCAAACATGCAGCTCAGAGTACTTCCATGACGTGACAGCAAATTCTGCGCCGGCATGTCCGATCCCACCGCGTGGGAACGGATTTCAGTCCTTTCGTGTCGCCGCCACCTGATTTCGGGTCGATTCGGGCGGGTTTTTCGCCGCCGCCGGCCATTCGGCACGAGTGAGCAGCGCCGCATCGGCGTCGCCGAGTTCGATATCGAACACCTCGGCCAGCACCTTGGGAAGTTCGGCCGCCTCGAGCTCCCGGCGCTCGGCGGTGCCGTCCGGATACGTCGTCGTCCACGTGGTGCCGTCGATCTCGTGATGCGCCTCGGGCCGGAACCGTTGCAGGAACGGGCGCATGGTGAACGGTGATCGGGGTGAGGTGGAGACGAAGTGATTGCCGACCGCGAAGTCGGTCCGGTACTGCGGATTCGGGCTGAAGGTGTACCGATCGACCCAGCCGTCGCGACCGAACTGATGCAGGGTCCACAGCTGTCCCCCGAGTGCGTCCGCGCCCAGCTCGAGCCGGTAACGCCAAGCGCCGAGCGAGATTTCGCCCCGATCGGGCGCGAGCTCGACCGGTTCGAGCGGACCGGCGCCGAAACCCACATCGCAGAGCCAGACCCGGTCGTCATCGGCCGCGACGACACGCAGCAGCGCGTGCGTGGCGGGGCGTAATCCCGAGGCCCCCATGGTGACTCGCCCCGAGATACCGGTGAATTCGAATCCGATCCGCTCCAGCGCGGCGGCGAACAGCAGCACATTCTCGTAGCAGTAGCCGCCGCGCCGGCGCCGGATCAGCTTGTCCTGCAAGGCCTCCAGATCGAGCGGGATTCCGCGACCGAGAATGATCTCCAGATTCTCGAACGGAATGGTGGTGGTGTGCGCCCGCACCAGCCCGCGCAGGGTGGCCAGCGTGGGAGTGCGCGCGCCCGCGTATCCGATGCGATCCAGATACGCGTCCAGATCCAGCTCGTCGCCGCCCCATCGATAGGACGGGTCCACGGGTGCCGTCATCACTGCCTCCTGTCGGTCTGCTTCCCCTCGGGCAACCTCGGTCGGCGCGAACCTGTTCCCGGAAGCCGCGACCTGCCGCCGCACCGCGGACCGCCGGACGGGTTCGGCGTCTGGGACGGAGTCGCCGAATCGTCGGCGGGGTGGTCCACGGGCACCTAGCCTTGATTTCATGATCGCTCTGCTGGATCGGTTGCGGCTGCTCACAATTCGAGAGTTCGCCACCCACTGGGGGCGGACCGTGGCCTCGATATTCGTGATGGCGGTGTCGGCCGCGTTCCTGGTGGCGGTGATCGGTATTTCCGGATCGCTGACCGGATCGGTCGCGCGGCTCGCGACCGGACTGGCGGGCAATGCGAGCCTGGAGATCTCGGGGGTCAGTGATGCCGGATTCCCGCAGGCCGTGCGCAATGACGTGGCCGCCGTACCCGGAGTGGCCGCTGCCGTGCCCATGCTGCGCGCGAGCGTGGGGCCGCAGGACGATCAATTGCTGGTACTGGGGGTCGACGCCTCCAGCGCGGCCCTGGACAGCACCGTGAAGGACGCCGTCCAGGGTGACCGGCTGGGCTCGCTGCTGAGCGTGCCGAACGGGGTGCTTGCCGGTCCGTCCGCCGGATACGCGAAAGGTGATGTGGTGCACCTGGGTTCGGGGCAGGTCACCATTGCCTCGGTCCTCTCCGGTGCGCAGCAGCAGCGACTGAACAGCGGCCACTTCCTCATCGCCCCGCTGCCGCTGGCTCAGCGAATCACCGGGCGCACCGGGGAATTGGATTCGGTGCTCATCGTCGCCGCACCCGGCGCCGATGCGGCACAGCTGAATTCGGCCGTGACCGCGGCGGTGGCGGGACGGGCGCTGGTCGGGCCGCCGAGCCTGCGGGCGGCGCAGACCGGCAATGGCATGGTGATGCTGCAGTTCATTGCCGCCATGGGCGCGGGCATCGCCCTGGTGGTGTCGGCGTTCTTCATCTACAACACCATGAGCATGGCCCTGGCGGGCCGGCGGCCGGTCATCTCCATGCTGCGCGCGATCGGCGGGCGCAGACAGACGATTGTGCGGGATGTGCTGGTGGAGGCCGCGGCACTGGGTCTGCTCGGCGGCCTGATCGGTTCGGGGCTGGGCGTGCTGGCCGGGCGCTATGCGATCGGGCTGCTGCCGGGTGCGTTCACCCAGATGATGGAGGCGCGGCTGGAGTATCTGCTGCCCTGGTATGCCGTACCGGCGGCGATCACCGCCGCGGTACTGACCAATGTGGCGGCGACGGCGGTCGCGGCGCGGCAGGTCTATCGGGTGTCGCCGGTGGAGGCGCTCGCTCCGGTCGGGGCGTCACCGGCGGATGTGGTGTCCTCCCGACTGCGGGCCTTCGCGGCCGTCGCGGCCGTCGTACTGGGGGTGGCGATGATCCTCGTCATGCGTGCGCACCTCGGGCTCTTCGCCTCGGTAGCACTGGGTTTGGCGTTCGGCAGCGAGATCGCGCTGGCCTTCGCGCTCGCGGGGCCGATTGTCGCCGTCGCCGGTGCGGCTGCCCGGCGACTGGGTTCGGCGGGTGTGCTGGCCGGAGTGAATATCGATCGCGCACCACGGCGGGTATGGGCGACGCTCATGACGGTGGCGATTGCCGTCGGCATGACCATCACCATTACCGGCGCGAATACCGATGTGGTGCGGTCGGCCCGCGATACCTTCGCCTCGCTCGCCGACAATGACGTCTGGGTGAGCGTCACGCCGGAGGATGCGGTGCCGACACCGCTCCTGCCCGCGGATTTGGCCCGGCGGGTCGCGGCTGTGCCCGGGGTGACGCGAGTTACCGAGGGGCAGTTGGCATTCGCCTCCTTCGCCGGGACCAAGGCCCTGCTCTACGGCGTCGACCGGGGCAGCAATTACGCCATGTACCGATCGCTGGATGCCGATACCCAGCGTCGACTGCTGGCGGGAGAGGGTGTTGCGCTCTCCCGGGATCTAGCACGCGCACTGCATGTTTCGGCCGGCGACGAGTTGACGGTGCAGACGCCCAGCGGCGAGAAGCGCACGCGGGTGCTGGCATCGGTGTCGTACTTCTCCGCGCTCTCCGGCACCGCGTCCATCAGCCTGACCCTCGTGCGCGACTGGTTCCAGCGGCCGGGCGCCAGCACCCTGCAGATCGACGGGGCGCCCGGCACGGATCGCAATCGATTGGCCGCGGCCATCAGGGAGGTCACGCCACCCGATATGCACGTCTACACCGGCCCGGCCGCGCTCGACGGCATCAGCAAGGCCATGCGGCAGGGGCTGGTGCTCTCGCACATCATGCTGGTCATCGTCGCCGTCATCGCGGCCATGGCACTGCTCAATACCCTCACGCTGGCACTGCTGGAACGCCGCCGGGAACTGGGCATCCTGCGCGCGGTGGGGTCCAGTCGCCGTTTCGCCCTGCGCATGGTGCTGGCGGAGGCGGCGGGCATCGGCATTGCCGGGGCCGCCCTCGGCGTGCTCTTCGGACTCTCCGATCAATTTCTCTATTCGCGACTGGCCGCCGACATGATGGGCATCGACGTCACCTTCCGGCCCGGACCGCTCTTGATCGTATTCACCGCCGCCGCACTGGCTTTGAGCCTGCTGGGCTCCATACCTCCGGCCCTGCGCGCCGCCCGCCTGAATATCGTCGATGCGGTCAGCGCCGACTAGATCTCCGATTCAGGAGGCGCACTTGGTGTTCGGCGGCGCAGGCGGAGCGGTATTGACGCCGTGCGCGATATCGATCAGGTAGTCGCTCGCGCCCACGGGTTCGGTATCGAGCAGCAGTCGCTCGACCGCACAACCGGATTCGAAGAACACCGGTCCGAGGCCGTGCTCGCCGGGCACCACATTCCCGCCGAGATCGCGGCCGCTGGCAATGGTGTACATGGTGACCGGCTTTCCGGTGGCCATCAGCGCGGCGCGCATTTCCACACTCGAGCTGTACGGCACCAGCGGATCCGAGGTGCCGTGCAGCAGAATGGCGCGGCGCACCGCGATGCGCCCGGCCAGCAGCGAGGGTGAGCGCGCGGCGTACGCGGCCGCGCACGCCACCGGCGTACAGCCACCGGCATCGCGTTCGATCTCCGGCCGCAGACCGGGCCCGGCCAGGTCCGCCTCCAGCCAGGACACGAAATCGCTTGCCTGGCCGAAGGTGTCGACCCAGTAGTCGTAGGTGCCGGGCGGCGCGTAGGCGGCGGCGAGGCCGCTGGTCAATCCGCCCTGGCTCCAGCCCCACAGCACGGTGCGCCCGATGGTGGGATGCGCACCCCGATACCACTGGGTGGCGGCCACGGTGTCCTGCCATCCGGCCCATACGTTCCACTCGCCGGTCCGCCACTGGCTCGCAGCAGAGCGCTGGTCCATGGTCAGCAGCGGCGCCATGGTCTGCCGCACGATGGAACCCATGTACTCCGGGAAGTCGGCCGCGCTCCCGGCATGTCCGTGCACGGCAACGATCAGATCGCGCGGGTCGATATCGCCCGGCGTCTCCCGATACGGCTCGTATACCCGCCCGGTGGCCTGTTCGCCGTCGACCGTCAGCGTCACATCGTGCACGGCGACCCGCACATCGTCCGCCGTCTCGGCGGAAACCGCAGGCGCCGCAACGATCACGGCCGCGAGCACACCGAGGACTGCGCCGTAGCTCCGATACCGACCTCGCATCGCCGAATCATGACACGTCTCGGGTGCGGTTCCGGGTACCCGCGACGGGTGTCCGGCGGATCAGTCGGCAGCTGTGCTGTCGCCGAGCTTCCAGCTCCGGTCGAAGTACGGTTCGAGCGGGCCGTAGCAGCGTCACACGTTTCGGGTGGAGCGACCGCATGCCGGACATGCGCCGCGATCATGCGGCCGGTGTCGTACTCGGCGGCTAGGATTCGCCCATGCGTTCGATGGATGCGGCCGAGCGGCGCGCTCGCCTGGGAGTACGGCATCGGCTGGCGGCCGCGGTCCGCACCGATGATGTGAACGAGGTGGCGCGGTCGCTGGTCGTGCTGCATGCCACCGATCCGGCCACGGTCTATCTCTCGGTCGCCGCGCGGGGGCGGGCCTGCGAGCCGGGGCATGTGGAGAAGGCGCTGTACGAGGATCGGACGCTGCTGCGCATGCTGGCCATGCGGCGCACCATGTTCGTCGCACCCATCGAATTGGTGCCCGCGCTCCAGGCCTCGTGCGCGGATGCGCTGGCGCACAAGCAGCGCAAGACGTATGCGCGGTACCTCGAGCAGGCCGGCGTGGTCGAGGACGGAAAGGTGCTGCCCTGGCTCAGCGAGGTCGAGGCGGAAACACACAGCACGCTGCTGGCGCGCGGGAGCGCCACCGGCGCGCAGTTGGGCAGGGAGGTGCCCCGGCTGCGCACCCAGGTGAACACCGCGCCGGGCAAGTCGTACTCGAAGCCGACCAGTATCACCACCTGGGTGCTGGTGATTCTCGGTGCGGAGGGCCGGATCGTGCGCGGCCGGCCCAATGGGAGTTGGAGCAGCAGCCAATACACCTGGGCGCCCATCGAATCCTGGCTGCCGGAGGGGATTCCGGCGCTCCCGGCCGATGCGGCGCGCGTGGAGCTGGTGCGAAAGTGGCTGCGGGCCTTCGGACCCGCACCCGTGAGCGATATCAAGTGGTGGACGGGGTGGACGCTGGGCGAGGTCCGCAAAACTCTCGCGCAGCTCGATACCGCCGAGGTGGATCTGGGTGGTGAGACCGGCCTGGTGCTCGCCGATGATCTGGAGCCGACGCCCGCGCCCGCGCCGTGGGCCGCACTGCTCCCGGCGCTCGACCCGACTCCGATGGGCTGGCAGTCCCGCGAGTGGTATCTCGGCCCGCACGCACCCAGCCTGTTCGACACCAATGGCAATGTCGGGCCCACCGTGTGGTGGGACGGACGCATTGTGGGCGGCTGGGCGCAACGCCCCGACGGTGAAATCGTCTGGCGCCTACTGGAAGACGTCGGTTCCGATGCCCAGGCGCTGATCGAGGCCGAGGCCGCGCGCCTCACCGCCTTCTACGGTGAGGTGCGGCCCATCCCCCGCTTCCGCACACCACTCGAGCGCGAGCTCACGTCCTGACGGTTTCCGGTGGCGCTGCTACCCGGTCGCCGGAAACTTCCCAGCCGCTACCTGTCGATCGACTGTTAAGGTCGGATCGATACATCAGCACAGTCCGGGCACCGACGCGGGGTTTGCGAGTCCGGTAGATCATTTCGGAGTGTGTCATGGTTTTCCACAGCCGCTTGGAGCAGGCCCCGCAGTGGCGGCAGCAGCTGCTCGCACAGCGAAATGAATTGCGCGGCGGATCTTTCCGAGATGCCACCATGGGTATTTGCGCATTGATAGCGGCCGCGGACGGCGATATCGATCCGGCCGATCGCACCCGGGTCGCGCAGCTCATCGGCGCGGACACTGCGCTGCAGCACTTTCCCACCGACGAGTTGCGAAATCTGTTCGAGGACAACTGCACTCGCATCACCCTGGATCCGGCTTTCGGCCGCGCCTATGTGATGGCACAAATCGCCGAGGCCACCGGAAACGCCGTCGAAGCCCGTGCCGCAGTGCAATTGGGAATCATGATCGGCAAGGTCAGCGGCGAGCTCGACGCACAGGAGATCGCCGCCGTCCGGGATGCCTGCCGGGCCCTACGCCTGGACCCGCAGGAGTTCGGCTTGTAAAGCCTGCTGGATACCGCTGGACATTCGCCAGCCCGATACCGCACGCTTGCTGCGTTTGGATTCCCAGCGCGAGGAGTGCAATCTGCATGGCGATTCAAGGGTTCCTGAATATCTTCTTCGACACCGTTGCCCCGAACAGAGGCTGGCGGTACTGCGGGATGTGCGAGGGCCGAGGTGACTACGGGCTGGTGAACGGCTCGGTCAACTGGTGCTCGGTCTGCGGCGGTACCGGCTGGATCGCCGAGGCGCCCACCTTCCGCCGCTGAGCCGCCGCGAATATCGCTGAGCCGCCTCGGATCCCGCTGGTCCGCCTCACATATCCAGGCCCAGGTCCAGTACCCGGACCGAGTGGGTCAGCGCCCCGACCGAGAGGTAGTCCACGCCGGTCCCCGCGTAATTCGCCGCATCCTCCAGCGAAAGCCCGCCCGAGGATTCCAGTTTCGTCCGCGGCGACCGATCGTTGCGGCGCTGCACGGCGGCCTGGGTCGCCCACAGCGGGAAATTGTCCAGCAGCACCAGCTGCACGTCTTCGGCGAGCACCGCATCGAGCTGTTCGAGGTTGTCCACCTCGACCTCGCACTCGATATCCGGATTCAGCTCGCGGACCGCGCGCAGGGCATCGACCACCGATCCGGCCGCCGCCACGTGGTTGTCCTTGATGAGGGCCGCATCGCCCAGACCCATGCGGTGATTGACGCCGCCGCCGGTTCGCACCGCGTACTTCTGTAAAGCCCGCAGGCCGGGCAGGGTCTTACGACTGTCCCGAATGCGGCACTCGGTACCGGCGACCGCATCCACCCATGCCGAAGTGGCACTGGCGATTCCGGACAAATGGCACACCAGATTGAGCATGGTGCGTTCGGCGGTGAGCAGCCCGCGGGTCGGCGCGATCAGGCTGAGCACGGTATCGCCCGGCTGCACCCGGGTGCCGTCGGCGACCCGGTCGGTGATCTCGTACGCGCCCGCGCCGATCACCTCGTCGAGCACCAGCAGACCGACATCGAGTCCGGCCACGGTGCCGGACTGGCGGGACACCATGGCCGCCTTGGCCACCGCATCCGCGGGAACCGTTGCGGCCGTGGTGATATCGGGGCCGTAGCGCAGATCTTCGTCCAGCGCCCGGCGAATGAGCGCGAGTACTTCGTCGCGATCGAGTCCGGCGTCGAGAGTCATTGGTGCACTCCTTCTTTCATACGGTGCCACGACGGCGTGGTCTCGGAGCCGTCGGTGACCAATTGCGGACGACCGTCCTGGCCCAGGCGCACCGCCGTGCTGCGGCGGAGCTCCTCGCGCGGGTCCGGATAATCGGAACGGGTGTGGCAGCCCCGGCTTTCGGTGCGGGCGGAGGCGGTGAGCAGCAGCGTCCGTGCGGTGAGTGTGAGCGCGGAGTCTTCGAGATCCTGGATGATGGCGGCCGCCGAATTCCCCTGCACCGCTTCGCTGGTCTCGTCGGCCTCGCCGCCGGACAGCATGCCCATCAGCCGCAGGACCGCACCACGCAGGCCGTCACCGTCGCGGACGACCGCGGCATTCTCGGTCATCAACTCCTGCAGCAGCTTCCGATCCGCCCGAGGCAGCGCCGCGACGCCCGCGAAGTACGCTCCGGAGTCGATGCGCCCGGCCGCGCCCAGCCGTTCGGCCGCCGCCGCCCCGGCGCGTTCGCCGACCACGAGGCCCTCGAGCAGGCTGTTGGAGGCGAGCCGGTTGGCCCCGTGCAGGCCGGTGCGGGCCACCTCACCGGCGGCGTACAGGCCGGGAACGATGGTGCGCCCGTAGGTATCGGTGACCACGCCACCGCACTGGAAGTGGGCGGCGGGCGCGACCGGGATGAGATCGGCGCTCGGTTCGATACCCGCGGCCCGGCAGGACGCGGTGATGGTCGGGAACCGCTGCTCGAACCCGTCGAGCGCCCGGGCGTCGAGGTAGACGCGGTCGGTGCCCAGCGCACGCATGCGGGCCTCGATGGCGCGCGACACCACATCGCGCGGGGCGAGGTCGCCGCGCGGATGCACGCCCGCGGTCACCGAATCCCCTTGGGAATCCACCAGAACCGCGCCCTCACCGCGCACCGCCTCACTGATGAGCGGCCGCCGCCCCAGCCCACCCGGCGTGAAGAGCACGGTGGGATGGAACTGCAGGAACTCCAGATCCGAGACCACGGCCCCGGCCCGCAGCGCCAGCGCGATACCGTCGGCGGTGGCCCCCGGCGGATTGGTGCTGCACGCATACAACTGTCCGAGTCCGCCGGTCGCCAGCAGGACGGCGGGCGCATGTACGATCCCGAATCCCTTGTCGGATACGGCGATCACACCGCGCACCCCGTCGGGACCGGTCACGATCTCGACCGCGGCGGCCCCGAACAGCACCGGCAGTCCGGCCGTGTTCAAGGCCCGCTGCACCTCGGCGCCGGTGGCATCACCACCGGCGTGAATAATCCGCCGGGTGCTGTGGCCGCCTTCCCGGGTCCGCGAAACCTCGCCGTCCCGGCCGAGATCGAAGACCGCACCCAGATCGGTCAGCGCGGCGACCGCGTCCACGCCACCCTCGACAATGCAGCGCACCGCCTCCGGATCGCAGAGCCCGGCCCCGGCCACCACGGTGTCGTGCACATGGGATTCCACCGAATCCCCGTGCGGCGCAACCACGGCGATACCACCCTGCGCGTACTGCGTGGAGGTATCAGTGGCACCGCCCTTACTCAATGTCAGCACCCGCAGTCCTCGCAGCGAGGCGGTGCGGGCCGCGGTCAAACCCGCGACCCCGCCGCCGATCACCACGAGATCCGCTTCGGTCTCCCATGCGATGGAAATACTCACGGCTGTCACTCTTTCCGGCGAACGCCCGAGCCCGCGGCTATTCCCCGCCGCCGGGATTGCCGATTTCGATCATGCGCTGGACCGAATTGCGGGCCAGGGCAGCGGTTTCGAGATCGACGTGCACCTCGTCGCGGTTCTCCACCAGGCAGCGGAGCAGGGCGGCGGGGGTGATCATCTTCATGTACTGGCAGGAGGCGCGGTCATTGACGGCCTGGAAGTCGATGCCGGGGGCGGCCTTTCGCAGCTGGTGCAGCATGCCGACCTCGGTGGCCACCAGGACCTGCTTCGATTTGGCCGCCTTGGCGGCGTCGATCATGCCGCCGGTCGACAGGATGTGCACCCGGTCGGCCGGGAACTCACCCGCGCCCGCGAGGTAGAG
Source organism: Nocardia sp. NBC_01327 (assembly GCF_035958815.1). Lineage (NCBI taxonomy): Bacteria > Bacillati > Actinomycetota > Actinomycetes > Mycobacteriales > Nocardiaceae > Nocardia > Nocardia sp. NBC_01327. The sequence goes on from NZ_CP108383.1 coordinate 6,964,324, forward strand.
CGCCGAAGTGGCGCAACCGCATTCGGGGTGCACGAAGAGTTCGGCATCCGGGTGGGTGCGGGCCTGCTCATTGAGCTCATCGCCGTTGATGCCGGCGTGCACATGGCATTCGCCCATCCAGATGTGCATATTCTCGCGGCCGGTGATGCGCTTGACGTGCGCGCCCAGGAACTGGTCCGGCAGGAACAGCACCTCGCGGTCCGGATCGATGGAGGCGACCACATCGACGGCATTGGACGAGGTGCAGCAGATATCGGTGAGCGCCTTCACCGCGGCGGTGGTGTTCACGTACGAGACCACCATGGCGTCGGGGTGCTCGTCCTTCCACTCCCGCAGCTGCTCGGCGGTGATGGAGTCGGCCAGCGAGCAGCCGGCCCGCTGGTCCGGAATCAGCACGGTCTTCTCGGGGCTCAGGATCTTCGCGGTCTCGGCCATGAAGTGCACACCGCAGAACACGATGGTGCCCTCGGTCGCCTCGGCGGCGATTCGGGACAGCGCGAGGGAGTCGCCGACATGGTCGGCAATGTCCTGGATCTCGGGGAGCTGATAGTTGTGCGCCAGGATCGTCGCGTTGCGCTCGCGCGCCAATCGCTTGATCTCCTGTGCCCACTCGGGAGTGGCGTCGACGCCGGTGAATCCCGCGGGCCCGTCCACAATGCGCTCGGTGAGCGTCATCGTCGCACCTACTGCAGCCATGGCTGGCTCCTTCTCTCATGCGCTCGGCCACATCGCCGATTCGCATACAACCGGTTTTCGACTTAGAATCGAAAACGTGGCCCATCGTAGCACTATCCACGAAACGCTCACCGCCGTGTTCCAGGTTCGTCGCTTTCCGGACACCATCAGTGCAGGTGAGCGTGTTTCGACTGCCGCAGGAGTCGATGCGGGGCGCTGTCCGCCCGGCCAGCGCACGGAATTGGCGGTACTGCTCTGGGAACGCGCCCTCGACCCCGCCAAGGGCACCTGGTCACTACCGGGCGGCAAGCTGCGCGACGGGGAGGATCTCGACGCCTCGGCCGCACGGCAATTGGCGGAGAAGGTCGATGTGCGGGAACTGACCCATCTGGAACAGGTCTGGGTCTTCAGCGATCCGAATCGGGTCCCCGGCGACCGGCGCATCGCCTCGGCGTATCTGGGGCTGGTGCCGCTCACCGCCGAACCGGTACTGCCGCCGGACACCCGGTGGCATCCGGTGTCGGCACTGCCGGACATGTCCTTCGACCACGGCGGCATTGTCGAACACGCGCGAAATCGACTGGCGGCGAAGATGTCCTATACGAATATCGCGTTCGCCCTGGCGCCGGAGCGGTTCACCATGTCGACACTGCGGGAAACCTATTGCGCGGCACTGGGATACGAGGTGGACACCACGAATCTGCAACGGGTGCTTACCCGCCGGGGTGTGATCACGCCGACGGGCGCGACAACCTCTCCCGGTCGCGCGGGCGGTCGACCGGCGGCGGTCTACCGTTTCGCCGAGTCCGAGATCCGGGTCACCGATGAATTCGCGGCACTGCGGCCGCCGAGCTGACCTGTCGCACCGCGTGCGGGCGCTGCCACTCCCCCAGCACTACGGCCGAGCCGAGAGGTCGCACAGATGCGTGGAGCTACCACTCCCGCTTGCGATGCTTGGCGGTGCGACGGTAGGTGCGCGCACTCGGAATCGGTTGTGCGGCATTGGATTGCCGTAGTGCGTGGCGCTGGCGCCAGGCGCTGAGATCCGGTCGTTCCGCCGGCGCTTCGGGAGCCTGCGGGGCACGATCGGCGTGCGAAGCGGCTTTCATGGCCGATCCCCCTGCGGTGTCGTGAACTCGATGCCTCAGGGTAGGGAGAATCGCGGGGAAGCTCCAGCGATTTTCACTGCGTGCGATCGGTCTCCGGGACGGAGTCGGAGGATTCGAACGGCACCACCGGATCACGCGGGCCGTAGGGCTGGGTGCCGCCGTAGGGCCCGTAGGTGATGTCGGAGCCGAACTGGCCGGGCGCGAAGGCGGGCGGCTGCGGCGGGTTCCCGCGGAACGGCAGATAGTGTCCGGTGCCCAGATCGTCGGTGGTGCTCAGCGCGGCCAGAATCAGCACGACCAGCCCTGCGACCAGGGGTTGGACCAGCAGGGCGGACCAGCCCTCGACCGTGGGCGCGAACTCCACGATGGTGTGCACGGCGGGATGCGGCGGCCGGGTATGCCGCTGCTGCGCCACGGCCTCGCCGACCCAGCGCATGACCGAGGACCCCAGCGCCGAACCGGCAAGCAGTCCGAGCAGCAGCACCGGTCCGCGGGCCCGGCGCCAGCGCCAGGCGGCGGCCGCGGTGAGCACCCCCGTCACCACTCCGATGAGCACGAAGACGGCGACCGCGTCGAAACGGTGGGTGCTCTCCCCCGTCAGCGCGGCGCCGCGGTCGGGATCGATCACCAGCAATTGTTCGGCGGGCGCCAGAAAACCCCAGATCACGCCCGCGAGCGCGCTCGCCGCCGCGATGGCGGCGAAGACCACCGCTGCCGCGCGGGCCTCGCGCATCAGAAATCCGACGCGCACTCCGGGCTGCTCGGCAGCGGTGAATGTGGTTGCCACTAGCGGTGTTCCAGGCTGCTGGAGTCGAGCACGCCGTGGCGCGAGCACTTGGCCCACCACCCGTCCGGGCTCACCTGCACGACCATGCGGCGGCCGCAGTTCTCACAGAACCGCGGCGGCTCCAAACCCAGGGCGGCAGCGGCGGGGACGGCGTCTTCCAGACCCGGCACCACCCGCTTGCCCGTGAAGGGGTTGTAGCGCTCCTCTATATCCACGACCACCTCAGTGCTCAGCTTCTGTGAAGTGCAGCCTCGACGAGCTGCGCCGGTACCTGTATGTACGGTACCGGCTTCCGATGGCCCGCTGCGCTCAGAAGGATTCGTTGAGCGCCTTGATCGGCATCTTGAGCTCGCCGAGCAGATCGATATCGGCCTCGGCGGGTCGGCCCAGGGTGGTCAGGTAATTGCCGACGATGACGGCATTGATGCCGCCGAGGATGCCCTGCTTGGCGCCGAGATCGCCGAGGGTGATCTCACGACCGCCCGCGAAGCGCAGGATGGTGCGCGGCAGGGCGAGGCGGAAGGCCGCGACGGCGCGCAGCGCGTCGGAGGCGGGCAGCACCTCGAGGTCGCCGAAGGGGGTGCCGGGGCGCGGGTTGAGGAAGTTCAGCGGGACCTCGTCCGGCTCCAATTCGGCGAGCTGGACGGCGAATTCGGCACGCTGCTCCAGGGATTCGCCCATGCCGAGGATGCCGCCGGAGCAGACCTCCATACCGGCCTCACGCACCATGCGCAGGGTGTCCCAGCGCTCCTCGTAGGAGTGCGTGGTGACCACGTTCGGGAAGTGCGACTTGGCGGTCTCGAGGTTGTGGTTGTAGCGGTGCACGCCCATGGCGGCGAGCTGATCGACCTGCTCCTGGTTGAGCATGCCGAGCGAGCAGGCGACCTGGATGTCGACTTCGTTGCGAATGGCCTCGACGCCCGCGGCGACCTGCGCCATGAGCCGGGCATCCGGGCCGCGCACGGCGGCGACGATGCAGAATTCGGTGGCGCCGGATTTGGCGGTCTGCTTGGCGGCCTCGACCAGGCTCGGGATATCGAGCCAGGCGGCGCGCACCGGCGACTGGAAAAGGCCGGACTGCGAACAGAAGTGGCAGTCCTCGGGGCAGCCGCCGGTCTTGAGGGAGATGATGCCCTCGACCTCGACCTCGGGGCCGCACCACTTCATGCGCACGTCGTGGGCGAGAGCGAGCAGCTCCTCGAGCCGATCGTCGCCGAGGCGCAATACCTCGAGGGTCTGCTCCTGATTGAGTGCGACGCCGCGCTCGAGCACCTGCTCGCGCGCGATCGTCAGAATGTCTTCCCCTGCCGCGCTTGCGGCTTCGGTCCTGACGGCTGCCTGGGTCATGCGCGCGAATCCCTTCATCCGGCCGGTGTGGCCGAGCAACTTGAACGGTGTTCAGGGTAGGCTAGCAGTCCGGAACGTGAGCCGGAACACGAAGGGGTCGGAATCTCAGTGCAACTGCACCGCACGGACGTGGTCGACGGGGCCATCGCCATCCTCGATCAGTACGGACTCGCCGATCTGACCATGCGGCGGCTCGCGAGTTCCCTGCATGTGCAGCCCGGCGCGCTGTACTGGCACTTCCCGAACAAGCAGGCGCTGCTCGGCGCCGTCGCCGACCGCGTGCTGGCGCCCATGGACGAACCTGTCGAATCCGGCGAATGGTCCGGCCAGATCACCGAATTGGCGCACCGCCTCCGCTCCTGCCTGCTCGCCTACCGCGACGGCGCCGAATTGGTCTCGGCCACATACGCTTCCAGGCTCACCACCAGCAAGGGCCGGGAACGCCTGGCAGGGGCGGCGATTCGCGCCGGCATGACCCGCGAGGAAGCCGACCTCGCCGCCTACACCCTGCTCTACTACGTCCTCGGCCAGACGGTTGACGAGCAATCCCGCATGCAAATGGACTCCGTAGGCGCCCTCGCCGAAGAATCCTCCCCCCTCTACGACAGCCCCGACGCCACCGCCCGCTTCGACTTCGGCCTGCAACTCTTCATCAGCGGCGTCCGCCACCTCCTCGGCACCCGAGTCCGCTGACCGGCTCCATCACCGCCCTCATACAGAACAGCTCTCACCAGAGCTGTTCGGCTGCGACAAATCCGGTGCTGTCGGTACATCCACGGACTGATCCGAATGGGCGCCAAACCAGCCCACCCAGAGCCAACCGCCTCACGGCGCATCGGAAAACACGTCTTCGGATCGAACAGCACGCGGCCGCACCGAACAACGCCAGCACTATCTGTTTGCCTCCGACATAGGCTGCGCCGCCGAAGAGAGCACCGCGGGGCAGCGCTGCTTCGTACCGAACAGCGCGCCTCTGGCCGAACAGCGCGCCTCTGGCCGAACAGCGCGCCTCTGGCCGAACAGCACGTCTCTGGCCGAACAGCACGTCTTTGGATCTCACAGCGCGTCTCTGGATCTCACAGCGTGTGCAAGCGTTGTGCGGCCAGAGATGTGTTGTCGACGGGGGCGCTCGTGGTTCGGGGGTGGCGATTGGGTAGCAAATCGGACTTATCGGGCGGCGGGGTAGGGTTCGGGGCTGTTGTTGTCGGCAGGTGTGGGAATCCGGTGTGAGTCCGGAGCGGTCGCGCCACTGTGAGTGTCCGGACCTGTTCGGATGCGAGTCAGACCTCCCCTGCCACGGAGTTCTCTGGAGAGGCCGCGGGTTGCCGATGGAGTTTCAGCGATGAGTCGTGCGCGGCTTTCGATCGCTCTGCCCCTGCTGGGGGTGCTGCTGGTGGTCGCCATGGTGATCGCGACCGGGTTCGGGGCCGAGAACATTCCGGTGTCTTCGGTCGTCGAGGTAGTGCGGCGGCGGATCGGTGGGCTCGCGCCCGAGGATCTGGGGCTGGACACGATTGTGTGGCAGTTGCGGGTGCCGCGGACGGTGCTCGCGGCCATTGTCGGTGCGGGGCTCGCGGTGGCGGGGGCGGCTATGCAGACACTTGTGCGCAACCCGCTGGCCGATCCGTATCTGCTGGGCGTCTCCTCCGGGGCCGGGGTCGGTGCGGCGGCGGTCATCACCTCGGGGATGTTCGCGGGAGCGGGGATGTGGGCGCTGTCGACCGGGGCGCTGGCGGGGGCGCTGGTCGCCGCCGCAGCGGTATTCCTGATCGCCATGGCGCAGGGCGGGCTAACTCCACTGCGATTGGTGCTCACCGGGACTGTGCTGGGCTCCGCCTTCGCGGCGCTCAGCAGTTATCTCATCTTCCGCAGCAGTGAGCCGGCCGCCGCACAATCGGTGCTGTTCTGGCTGCTGGGCAGTCTCTCAGGGGCGGATTGGACGCGAATCCTGTTGCCCGCCTGCGTGGTCGGAGCGAGCCTGCTGGCGCTGCTGATCGCCGCCAATTGGCTGGACGCGCTCAATCTGGGCGCGGATGCCGCCGCCTCGGTGGGAGTTCCCGTGCGCGAGCTGCGAATCGCGCTCTTCGTCCTGCTGGCGGTGCTCGTCGGCGTGCTGGTGGCCGTCTCCGGCGGCATCGGCTTCGTCGGCCTGGTGGTCCCCCACGCCGCGCGCCTGCTGGTCGGCCCCCGCCACCGCGCACTCCTCCCCGCCGCCGCCCTCTGCGGTGCGTTCTTCCTGGTGGTCGCGGACGCCGCCACCCGGGTCCTGGTGCGCCCCACCGAAATCCCGGTCGGCGTCCTCACGGGCCTGATCGGCGCACCGGCCTTCCTCATCCTCATGGGCCGTCGCCGTTACCGATTCGGTGCGGCATGACCGACAACGGCACTGGGTCGGAGCCGGTTTCGGAGGACATCACCGCGGCGGCGGGAGTCGACGACGCTGCCGCCACGAAAGGCCACGACGCCGCGGTAAAGGACGCTGCGGTAAAGGACGCCGCGGTAAAGGCAGGGGCGACAACTGGATCCCTGGCAGACAACGGCGATGCGGGAGCCGCACCCCGACATCCCGGCATGCCTGTGGCCGGGATCCACCGGGATCGGCTGAGCGGCAGCAGGTTTGGATCCCGGCCACAAGCGCGCCGGGATAACGGGGGGATGCTCGCAGGCAGGAGCACGCCAGCCGACGAAGGCACGCCAGCCGACGGAAGCACGCCAGCCGATGAGTATGCGTTGGTGGTGCGGGAGTTGGGGTGTGCGGCTGGGCGGCGGAATGTGTTGGAGGGGGTGGGGTTTGCGGTTCGAGCCGGGGAGACGGTGGGGATTGTCGGGCCCAATGGGAGTGGGAAGACGACGCTGTTGCGGACGCTTGCCGGGCTGGTGAAGCCGGTGCGGGGGCAGGTTGTGGTGGAGGGGCGGGAGCTGCACCGGCTTTCGGCCCGGGAGCGGGCTCGGCGGGTGGGGTTCGTGGCGCAGGATCAGTCGGCGTCGGAGGATTTGCTGGTCGGGGAATTGGTGGCGCTCGGGCGGACGCCGTATCTGCCGCCGTGGGGTGGGGGCGGTCCCGAGGAGCGGCAGACCATCGAAGATGCCTTGCGGAGTGTGGATTTGGCGGGGTTCGCGGGGCGGGCGGTGAGCAGGCTGTCCGGGGGTGAGCGGCAGCGGGTGCTGCTGGCGCGGGCGCTGGCGCAGGAGACGCCGCTGCTGCTGCTCGATGAGCCGACCAATCATCTCGACGTCACCCATCAGCTGCAATTGCTGGAATTGGCACGGGGATTGGATCGCACGGTGGTCACCAGCCTGCATGATCTGGCGCTGGCCGATCAGCACTGCGATCGGGTGCTGGTGCTGCACGAGGGCCGGGCGCATCCGCTCGAACCGCCCGATATCGCTTTGCGGACCGAGGTTCTCGACACCGTGTTCGGTGTGCATGCCATTCGGGTTCCGCATCCGGATACCGGTCGACCACATCTGCTGATCAGCGCGCGAAAGGCACAGTCGTGAAACAACTCTCCCGGATCGTCGCGGCCACGGCACTGGCGGGCGCGCTGGCGGCCTGCAGCACTCCGCACACCGCGACCGGCAATCTGACCGTCCGCAATTGCGGTGTGGACGCGGCATTCCCGTCGCCCGCGCAGCGCATGTTCGTCAATGACGGCAATCTGATCTCCACGGTGCTGGCACTGGGCGCACAGGATCAGGTGGTCGCGGTATCGAGTCTGAAGCGTGATGCCGATACGCTGCGCCGCCACTACGGCGATGCCGTGGACACGCTCAATTCCGTTGCGCCCGACTATCCGTCGCGCGAGACGGTGCTCGCGCAGCGGCCCGATGTCATGGTCGCCGGGTGGAACTACGGCTACTCCGAGGCCGCCAATCTCACCCCTGATTCCCTGCGCGCCGCCGGTGTCGCCCCCTATGTGCTCACCGAGAGCTGCCGCCGTCCCGACGGCGAACGCGGCATCACCGATGCCTGGACCGCCCTGCACACCGACCTCACCGATCTCGGCGCGATCACCGGCCGCACCGATCGCGCCACCGAACTCACCGCAGATCTCGATCGGCGCCTCACCGCCCTGCGCGCGGCGCCGCAACCGGAACACCGTCCCACCGTCTTCCTCTTCGACAGCGCCTCCGACACCGTCTTCTCCAGTGGCAAATACGGTGCGCCCCAGGCGATTCTGGATTCGGCCGGCGCTCGCAATGCCCTCGACGATGTTGCCGACACCTGGACCGCCGTCTCCTGGGAGCGTCTTGTCGCGGCCGATCCGGACGCCATCGTCTTCGTCGACTATCCCCCGCAGTCCTTCCAGCAGAAGGTGGATCTGCTGCGGTCCAAGCCCGGTATCCAAAATCTGCGGGCGGTCACGCAAGCCCGCTTCCTGAATCTGCCCTACGCCCTGTGGACCAGCGGACCGTTGAATATCGATGCCGCAGAACAGGTCCGGGCGCAGCTGGAACGCTGGAATCTCGTACCAGCCTCGGCCATCCGCCCGGCATCCGACGATACGGTGCGCTGAGATCGACCCGATCACTCAATGCCCGCTCAATGCCCGCTCAATGCCGCGGCAGTGAGCGATTCCCGCTGCACCAGCCGGATGAACGGCACCACCTGCTGCTCGATCAGCGCGTTGTACTCCTGCGGCCGCTGAATCGGATTGGCATGCTCGGTATTTCGGGTGAACGCCACCATCAGCGTGCCGTCCACCCCGCCGACCTGGTCGACGAGCACCCGATGGGAGTACTCCACATCCACGATCGGATCGCGCCAGCCCTCGTGCGGGCGAATATAGACAATGGCCGGGCGCGGTTTGCTCCCCGCGGGTTTCGCCAGCGCCCGCAGATCATCGATGGCGCCGCCCGCGACAATGGCCTTGAACTGCGCTTCGATCAGACCGTTGCTGGCGGCGTCGGTATTGAAGATCTTGTCGCGCAGCACCTGCGCCACCGCCGACCGGAACCGGTCCCAGCGAATGCCGTACTGCCCGCCCCCGGTGTAACTCTCGTGGCGCGCATAGGTTTCGACGATCAGGCGCAGTAGGCGGCTCTCGCGGGCGCCCGGAATCCAGCCCATCCAGCGTTCCATTTCTTCGCCCTGGTCACGGCTTTCCGGCCGCACGGCGTGCAGATCGACCGGCGTGCAATCGAGAATCACGCCGAGCACTCGCCGTGAGCTCCCGGTGTGCAGATGTTTGGCGACCTCGAGCGCGATCACTCCGCCCATGCTGTGCCCGACCAGCACCACATTGCGCATCCTGCCCGCCTCGGTGACCTTCACGATGAGGTCGGCGATGACCTTGGTATCGATACCGGCATTGTCGTAGCGCACCGCCCACACCGATCCGAGCGCGGTCAGCGAGGGCAGCGCTCGCGCGGTATCGGTGGCATCGAGCACGCCCAGCCCGACCAGATCGAAGACGGCGGTATCGGCGGACTGCGGGTTGGAAGGCCCGGCAATCGGCATGACGGCCGGTTCGGTGCGCGCCAGCCGGGCCCGCTCCGGAGCGACGTCGAGCATCATGTACTGGCCGAAGATTCCCAGCAGGAGCAGCGGAATCAAGCTCAGGCGAAGCAGTACCAAACGGCTGCGCCGCCGGTAGGTCCAGTCCTGCCCCAGTCTGGTTTCGTGCAGGCGGGCACGCCGCCGCCGATCGTCGTACTCGGCGGCCGTGGACGGGTAGGGATAGCCCGGCAACGCCATACCAATCCACCATAGGCACCCGAGGGCCGATCGCGCCGCCGGGCCGGGCAGCCGGTTCAGGCTTTCGGCGATCCCGCCTGTTCGGCGAGGGTGGCGAGCTTGGCGAGGGACATGCGGAAACCGAGCTCATTGTCCTGCGGGGACAGCCCGGGCGGCAGATTGTCGTGCCGGGCGATCACCCGGGTGCCGCCGGGCTCGGCGATGAGCGAGTAGGTGATGGTCATTTCGCCGCTCAGGCTCGGATTATCGGTCTCGAACTCGACGTTCTGCACGACCTCGGCATCGGATACCAGGCGCACGAAGGTGCCGTGGAAGGTATCGGTGTGCGCGGAGGTCTTACCGGCGGCGGTCGGCACGTCATAGGTGAGGGAGATGCGGAAGCGGCCGCCGACGCGCGGATCGAATTCGTGGATGCGGCTGGTCATTCCGTCGGGGACCATCCAGGTTCGTACCGAACGCGCATCCAGGAGCGCCCGGAAGACATTCGGGCGAGGCGCACTCACGAACCACTCGACGCGGGTGGAGTTCACGCGCGCCACCATACGCCGCAGGGGTGGCTTTCGAAGCGGGTTGAAAAGGAACACCGGCAGGTCAGAGCGGCGGTGGCGCGGGCAGTACAAGGGTCGCGAGAGTGCCGCCGTCCGGTGCGGATCCGATGGCCACCGAACCCGAATGCGCGCGAGCCACCCACTGCACGAGCGACAGTCCGATGCCGTGCCGCCCGCCCTCGCCGGTGGCGCCGCGCTCGAACGGATCGGCCAGCGCCGGATCCAATCCCGGACCGTGATCGCGCACGGTGACCGCGTGATCCTCCACGGTGATCTCCACCGGAGTTCCGCCGTGCACCAGCGCGTTGTCGATGAGATTGCGCACCGCCAGCGCCAGCAGATCCGGATCCGCCTGCACCACAGTCGGTTCGGTGCGCAGCTCGATACCGGGCACACCGATTTCGGCGACCACGCCCTCGACGAGTTGATCGAGCCGCAGCCGCTCCGCATCGAGCTCACTGAGCCCGGTTTCGGTGCGGGTGCGCGCCAGCAGCCCCGCGACCAGGCGGCCCATCCGATCGGTGAGGTCGCGAGCATCCGTCACCGCACGCCGGGTGTCGTCCGGATCACGCAGGGCCGCATCGAGATACAGCCGCAGGGTCGCCAGCGGCGTCCGCAATTCGTGCGAGGCGTCGGACAGGAACCGCTCCTGCTCATCGAGCATGCGCACCGCCGGGCGGGTGCTCACCGCGGACAGCAGATGCCCGGCCAGCGCCGCCAGCGCAATGAGCGCCAGCCCCCCGAGTTCGAGCGCCAGCACCAGGCGGCGATGATCGGCCAGGGATACGGACGGGTCGGCGCCCGCGAAAACGACTGCGCTGATGACGGATTCGTTATCCCACACCGGCGCCCCCGCCACCCGGGTGCGCTGCCCGGTGCTATCGGTCAGCGTGCTCAGCACGGTGTCCTCCGCCGCGGCCGCCACCGTCGCGGCTGCGGTCAGATCCTGCGGCAGCCCCGCACGCCGATGCCCGAACCGCTCGCGCCAGTGCCCGTCCGCATCCCGCACCAAGACCACGACGCTGTAGGTGCCCTGCGCGAGATCGTCCTGCTGCAGGGTTTCCAGATCGACGGAGCCGTCATCGTTCCACGCCACCACGCGCGCCAGTCCGGTGACTACCCGATCGACCCGGTCGTCCAGTGACCTGTCGCGCGAATGGGAATCGATGGAGGCCGCGACCGTGCCGAGCACCAGCAGACTGACCGCGGTGAGCGCCGTGAACAGCCCGGTCAACAGCCAGCGCATGCGGCGCAGCCGCGCGAGCGTGGTCGGACTCGTACTGCGGGTCCGGCGACGGGTGCGCGGGCGCGGAAGCTTCACGGGGGCGAGGCGATCGTGAAACCGACACCCCGGACCGTGTCGATGATCGGCGGATCGCCGAGCTTGCGGCGCAGCTGGGTCATCACCACATCGACCACATTGGACGCCGGTTCGGCCATTTCGTCCCAGCAGCATTCGATGAGTTCGGTGCGGGTGACCACCGATCCGGCGCGCGCCGCGAGCATTTCCAGGACGCCGAACTCCTTGGGCGTCAAGGTGAGCAGCACCCCGGCGCGATGCACGCGCCGGCGCGGCCGGTCCACCACCAGATCGCCGATCTCGGTGCGCGTGGACGCGGGCAATTCCTGGCGGCGGCACAGCGCCCGCACCCGCGCGGTGAGCTCATCCATGGCGAAGGGCTTGACCACATAGTCGTCGGCCCCGTTCGCGAACCCGTCGAGCCGATCGGCCAGCGCATCACGGGCGGTGAGCATGAGCACCGGCGTGCGGCGGCCCGACTCCCGCTGCGCGCGCACCAGATCCAGCCCGTCCCCGTCGGGCAGGCCCCGATCGACGACCAGGCAGTCGTAGCGATTCACCGCGATCTTGAGATCGGCCTCGGCGTAGTCCCGGGCCAGATCGACCGCGAACCCGGCGGCCCGCAGCCCGGCGGCGACCTCGTCGCCCAGGGGGAGATCGTCCTCGCACACCAGTACTCGCACTTGTCCCATTACATCACCGAACCGATCCAGGGCGGCTCAGGTGGCCACGATCTCCGGCAGCGGGCGCAGGGCGGCATCCCCGGAACCAAGGGTGGCAGCGGTGCGGCAACGATGAACCCGTGCGCTCCGAATCCCGCTCCGATACCTGCGGGAACGGCCCGAAGGTGGTGCGCCTCAGCACATGCCCCCGGCTCGCCCGTTCATCCATACCCGCACCATGTCAGCCGGTGCGTGAGGAAATCGTGAGCGTGCGGTGCCGGGCTATTCACGTGAGCGTGCAGTGCGGGCTATCCACATGAGCGTGCGGTGCGGGCTATTCGGCGGGGTGCAGGTGGCGCGCGATCCAAGCGGGGTCGAACCAGGTGGGGGCGGCTGCGGTGAAACGGGGGGCGGGCCAGGAACCGGTTCCGGCGGGAACACTGCCGACCAGGTCCATGCCGGTGACGGCAGGCAGATCGGTGCGGTTGCATTCGGCGGCCAGGTCCGGGGAGCCGGGCCAGGAGCCGATGACGATGCCCGCGCAGCGCACGCCCGCGGATTGCAGGGTGCGGGTGGTCAATTCGGTGTGGTTGAGGGTGCCGAGGCCCGCGGCGGCCACCACCAGGACGGGGGCGTCGAGCTTCTGGGCCAGGTCGAGCAGGGTGAATTCGCCGATGCGGACCAGGAGGCCGCCCGCGCCCTCGACCAGGGTGAGGTCGGCGTCGGCGCAGGATTCGATGGCCGCGGCGGTCTCGGCGAGCGAGAGCAGCGGGCGGCCGCAGCGGCGGGCGGCGGTATCCGGGGCCAGTGGATCCGGATAGCGGGCCAGTTCGACGGTGCGGGTGACGCCGCTGAGGCGGGTGATCTCGGCCAGGTCGCCGGGTTCGCCTGGCGCGACACCGGTTTGGGCGGGTTTCACCACGGCGACCTCGGCCCCGCCCGCACGAGCGGTGGCGGCCAGCGCGGCGGTGACAATGGTCTTGCCGACATCGGTGGAGGTGCCGGTGATGAAGAGCAGCGTCACTGCGAAACCGCCTCACGTGCACGCGCTTCGGCGAGCACCTCACTGAGAATCGTTGTGATGGTGGCAATCTCGGATTCGGTGAGATTGGCGCGCGCGGTCAGCCGCAGACGCGAGGTGCCCTCGGGGACCGACGGCGGGCGGAAGCAGCCGACCGTGAGACCGCGCGCCAGACATGCCTGCGAGGCGTCGTAGGCGATCTGCGCCTCGCCGAGCACCACCGAGACCACGGCCGAATCCGGTTCCGGCACACCGGCGATACGAGCCAGATCGGCGGCTCGGGCCAGTACGCGACCGGCCATTCCGGGATCACGGCGCAGCACGCGCAGCGCCGCGCGGGCCGCGCCGACCGCCGCCGGAGCCAGGCCGGTATCGAAGATGAAGGTCCGCGCCGAATCGATGAGGTGCGCCCGGACCCGGCCACTGGCCAGCACCGCACCGCCCTGGGCGGCAAGGGCTTTCGACAGGGTCGCGGTGATCACCAGATCGGGTTCACCGGCGAGGCCGACCTCGTGCACCAGCCCGCGGCCGCCGTCGCCGCGCACACCGATGCCGTGCGCCTCGTCCACGATCAGCACCGCACCATTGGCACGGGTCACCCGGTGCAATTCCGCGAGCGGCGCGAGATCGCCGTCGGCGCTGAAGACCGAATCGGTGAGCACCAGCGCGCGCTCCTCGGTGCGCTCGGCCAGCACCCGGTCCACGGCGGCGGGATCACGATGCGCCGCGATCTCCACCCGGGCCCGGGACAATCGGCAGGCATCGACCAGCGAGGCGTGGCTGCCCGCATCCGATACCACCAGCGTGCCCCGCCCGGCCAGTGCGGTGACCGCACCGAGATTGGCGGCGTATCCGGAGGCGAAGACCAAACCGGCTTCGGCGCCCACGAATTCGGCGAGTTCGGCCTCGAGCAGTTCGTGCTCGGCGGTGGTTCCGGTGACCAGGCGCGAACCGGTGGCCCCGGCGCCCCACTTGCAGACCGCGTCGATAGCCCCGTCGATGACCTCGGGATGGCGGACCAGCCCGAGATAGTCGTTGGAGGCCAGGTCGATGGTCCCGGTCTCCGGTGCACGCGGGCGTAGTTCCCGGCGCAGTCCGGCGTCGACGCGCTCGGCGGCCCGCTCGTCCAGCCAACTCAAAGGATCGGCACTCACAGCTCGGCAGCATACTTGAACACCGTTCAGGAGGCATAGCGCGGGCTATGCTGGGAGTCCTAAGGAGGCTGCGCGATGCCACGATGGGCAATAGTGGTCGAGCAGACGACCGGCTTCGGAGAGAGCAAGACCTGGTCCCCGAAGATCCTCACCGAGGTGGTGGGCACCCGCGAACAAGCCCTCGCGAAAGTTCCCGACCTCGTCTCGAAGTTCATCCCCGATCATCCGAAGTTGATCAGCCGCCGCACGATCCTGCGCGACGGCGACTCCTTCATGCTGATCGCCCGCGGCTGGTCCGACGACTGCCACTGCATTTTCCGCGTCTGGGAGGTCCTGTCGGACAGCGACAATCCCGATCGAGTCCGGGAGAAACGCGCCCGCAGCTGAGGCGCGCACCGAGTTACCGCCGGCTGGAGCACAAGGGCACAGCTCCGAAAACCGGCAACCTCATCCGGCGCTGAGTCATGCCTGTGCCGACCTGTGCAGGCACTGGACCAGGCCCGCGCTGAGCCATGCCGTTCAATTCGCGCGCTCGCACCCGTCTGCTCGTATCCGTCCGCTCGCATCCCTGGCTCGCACTGCGGCATCGGCCCGCGGCAGCGCACGACACCCGGCGAACAGCGAAACCCCGGCCGGGGCAGCGGCGTCCACCATCGGCTGCAACAGCTCGGCCAGGCGCACCCCCACACCGCGCGCCTCACACGCGGCGCTCAGACCGCCGCCTTCTCACACCGCAGCCGCCGCGACCATTGCCGCGGTGATGCGCTGTACGTCGTCGGTGGTGCTGATGAAGGGCGGCATGCAGTAGATGAGGTTGCGGAACGGGCGGAGCCAGACGCCGGATTCGACTGCCGCATGGGTGGCTTTACGCATATCTACGGGGTGGTCGAGTTCGATCACGCCGATGGCGCCGAAGATTCGGACATCTGCGACACCGGGCAGTGCGCGGGCCGGGGCCAGGCCGGTGCCGAGTTCGGATTCGATGCGGCGGACTTCCGAGTGCCAGTCGCGGGACAGGAGTAGCTCTACCGAGGCGACCGCGACCGCGCAGGCGAGCGGGTTGCCCATGAAGGTCGGCCCGTGCATGAGGCCGCCGTGCGAGCGGCTGATGGTCTCCGCGATCTCGGTGGTGCACAGTGCGGCGGCGAGGGTCATATAGCCGCCGGTGAGCGCCTTGCCGACACACATGACATCCGGCCGGACACCGGCGTGATCGGCGGCGAAAAGCGTTCCGGTGCGGCCGAATCCGGTGGCGATCTCATCGAAGACCAGCAGCACGCCATGCTCGTCGCAGAGGCGGCGCAGATCGGACAGATAGCGCGGATCGTGGAAGCGCATTCCGCCCGCGCCCTGCACCACGGGTTCGACGATGACGGCGGCCAATTCGCCCGCGTGCGTGGAGATCAACCGCTGCAGCTCCGAAACGTACTCGGGCTCATAGTCTCTGGGCGGTTCGGGCGCGAAGATCTGCTCGACCAGGACATCGGTCCAGAGGGCGTGCATGCCGCCCTCGGGATCGCAGACGCTCATGGGCGTGAAGGTGTCCCCGTGATACCCGCCGCGCCAGGTCAGCAGCCGGTGCTTCTCCGGGCGGCCCAGCGCGCGCTGGTACTGCAGGCACATCTTGATCGCGACCTCGACCGACACCGAGCCGGAGTCGCAGAGGAACACCTTCTCCAGTCCGGCCGGCGTGAGTTCGACCAGCAACTGCGTGAGCCGCGCCGCCGGTTCGTGGGTCAGCCCGCCGAACATGACATGACTCATGCGCCGCGACTGCGCGAGCAGTGCGGCATCGAGCACCGGGTGCTGATACCCGTGCACCGCGGCCCACCACGAACTCATCCCGTCGACGAGTTCGCGCCCGTCGGCCAGCGTGAGCCGGGTGCCCGCGGCGGAAGCGACCACCAGCGGCTCGGTGGTGGCCGGAAATCCGCCGTAGGGATGCCACACGTGGGCGGCGTCGATGGCGGTGATCTCTTCTGGCGTCACGGAATGTCCTTCATGAGCCGATGGCTTGAACGCCGTTCAAGTTACCAGTGGGCGGCCGGATCCGGCGGAGGGCACCTGATTCGGGGGCCGATCCGGACCGATAGGGTCTGGGCATGGCTCGCGCGACTACCGAAACGGCACCGCTCGGTGTCTGGCCGGGAACCGCCTATCCGCTCGGCGCCACCTATGACGGAGTCGGCACCAATTTTTCGGTGTTCTCCGAGGTCGCCAAGCGGGTCGAGCTGTGCCTGATCGGTGCGGGCACCGAAACGCGCATACCCCTCGACGAGGTCGACGGCTATGTCTGGCATGCGTACCTGCCGGGCATCGGGCCCGGGCAGCAGTACGGATTCCGCGTGCACGGACCCTTCGATCCGGCCCTCGGCCAGCGCTGCGATCCGAGCAAACTGCTGCTCGACCCCTACGGCAAGGCCTTCGAGGGCGATTTCGGGTCCGATGCCGGGCCCTACAACTACGGGCAGAACACCCTCGGGCACACCATGACCGGGGTGGTCATCAACCCGTTCTTCGACTGGGCCGACGACCGCGCGCCCAAGCGGCCGTATCACGAGACGGTCATCTACGAGACCCACGTCAAGGGCATGACCATCACTCACCCGGACGTGCCGCCGGAATTGCGCGGCACCTATGCGGGCATGGCGCATCCGGCGATCGTGGCGCATCTGAAGAGCCTGGGCATCACCGCCGTCGAGCTGATGCCCGTGCACCAGTTCCTGCACGATCGCATCCTGCTCGATCGTGGACTGCGAAACTACTGGGGCTACAACAGTTTCGGCTATTTCGCACCGCATCTCGAATATGCCGCGAGCAAGACTCCCGGCGCGGCGGTCACCGAATTCAAGGCCATGGTGCGGTCACTGCACGCGGCGGATATCGAGGTGATTCTCGATGTGGTCTACAACCATACGGCCGAGGGCAATGAATTCGGGCCGACGCTGTCGTTCCGCGGTATCGACAATGCCGCGTATTACCGTCTGGTGGACGATGATCCGCAGCATTACATGGACTACACCGGCACCGGCAACAGCCTGAACGTGCGGCATCCGCACACACTGCAGCTGATCATGGATTCGCTGCGATACTGGGTGCTGGAGATGCACGTGGACGGTTTCCGCTTCGATCTGGCCGCCACGCTGGCGCGCGAATTGCATGATGTGGACCGGCTTTCCACGTTCTTCGATCTGGTGCACCAGGATCCGGTGGTGAGTCAGGTCAAGCTGATCGCCGAACCGTGGGATGTCGGCGAGGGCGGTTATCAGGTCGGCAATTTCCCGGTGGCCTGGACGGAGTGGAACGGCAAATACCGTGACACCGTGCGCGATTACTGGCGCGGGCAGCCGGCGACGCTGGGCGAGTTCGCCTCTCGGCTCACCGGTTCGTCGGATCTGTACGAGGCCACCGGGCGCAGGCCGAGCGCGAGCATCAATTTCGTCACCGCGCACGACGGCTTCACCCTCGCGGATCTGGTGTCCTACAACGAGAAACACAATGCCGCCAATGGTGAGGGCGATCGCGACGGCGAAACCTACAATCGCTCGTGCAACTACGGCGTCGAAGGCCCCACCGACGATGCCGAGATCCGCGCGGTGCGCGCCCGCCAGCAACGCAATCTGCTCGCCACCCTGCTGCTGTCGCAGGGCACCCCGATGCTGCTGCACGGCGACGAGCTCGGCCGCACCCAGGGCGGCAACAACAATGCCTATTGTCAGGATTCACCGCTGTCGTGGATGGACTGGTCACTCATGCACACCAATAATGATCTCCTCGAATTCACCCGCCGCGCGGTCGCGGTGCGCACCGCGCATCCGGTGTTCCGGCGCAGGCGCTTCTTCGACGGAAGACCCGCGACCACCCACGACCATCCCGATGACATCGCCTGGTTCACCCCCGCCGGGGCGGAGATGACGGACGCGGACTGGGAGACCGGCTTCGGCCGCTCGCTCACGGTGTTCCTCAATGGCGACGGGATTCGCGAGCCCGGCCCGTACGGCGAACGCATCAGCGACGATTCGTTCCTACTGTGTTTCAACGCTCACGATGCGGCCATCGACTTCACCCTGCCGCCCACCGAACACGGAATCGCCTGGTCGATGGAGTTGGACTGCTCGACCCCGACCGGAAGACCGGCCGCCGACACCGCCCATTCCGCCTCCGCGACCCTGCCCGTCCCCGCACGCTGCCTACTCGTGCTCCGCCGTACGGCATGATCGATCACGCCATGACCAGCACGCCCGAACATCACACCGGCCCCATTGCCCGGCAGACACCCGTCCGCAGCACCTATCGGTTGCAGCTGCGTCCCGACGCGCTCACCTTCGCCGACGCCCGCACCATTGCGGAATACCTGCAGCAACTCGGTATTTCGCATCTGTACCTGTCGCCGGTCTTCACCGCGACGCGCGGTTCCACGCACGGCTACGACATCACCGACCCCACCACCGTGTCCGCGGCCCTCGGCGGCCCCGGCGGCTTCAAGGCGCTCTCCGACGAGGTGCGCAGCCGCGGTATGGGATTGATCGTCGATCTGGTGCCCAACCATGTCGGCGTCGCCGATCCGCGGCAGAACCCGTGGTGGTGGGATGTGCTGCAGAACGGCAAGGAGTCGAAGTACGCGCACTACTTCGATATCGACTGGAGTCCCGCCAATGGCGCGGGCGGACGGCTCGCACTGCCGGTGCTCGCCAACGAGAACGATCCGGCGGCGCTGTCGGTGGACCGCAGCGGCCTCGAACCCATGCTGGCGCTGCACGATATGCGCTTCCCGATCTCGCCCGGCACCGATGGCGAGAATGCGCTGCGGATCCATGACAAGCAGCACTATCGCCTGGTCAACTGGAAATCCGGACTGTGCGGCTACCGCCGCTACTTCACCGTCGGCGGACTGGCCGCGCTGCGGCAGGAGGATCCCGCGGTCTTCGAGGCCACGCATCGCGAGCTGACCGCATGGTGCGAGCACGATCTCATCGACGGTGTGCGCGTGGATCATCCGGATGGGTTATCGCATCCAGCCGACTACCTGGCGCGGCTGCGCAAGATCATCGGACCGCAGCGGTTGCTCCTGGTGGAGAAGGTGCTCGCGCGCAGCGAACCCCTCGACGCCGGACTGCCCATCGACGGGACCACCGGGTACGACGCGCTCTCCGATATCGGCAGCGTGCTCATCGATCCGGACGGCGAGAAGATCCTCACCGACCTGTCCCGCCAGTTCACCGGCCACGGCAGCGACCGCGCCTGGTTCAGCGAGAACGAACACCGGATCAAGCGGGCCGTCGCCGAAACCATGCTGGTTCCGGAGGTCCGCCGCCTGGTCGCCGCCATCAAACGCGATGCGCGCGCCGATGCCTTCGACACCATGGCGCTGACCAATGCCACCATCGAAGTGCTCTCGTACATGCCGGTGGCCCGCACGGACTACGCGCCGCTGGCCGGAACGATCGGGCCTGTCGTCGCCGAAGTGACAAGGCGCAACAGCGAACTCACCGCACCGCTGCAGGTGCTGGCGACCGCGCTGGCCATCGGCGGCGAGGCCGCCACGCGCTTCCATCAGGTCGGCGGAGCGATCACCGCGAAGGCCGTGGAGGACACCATGTTCTACCGCGCCGCGCGACTGATATCCCTGCAGGAGATGGGATCCGACCCGACCCGGTTCGGCAGTTCGGTCATAGAATTCCATCTGGCCAATGCCGAACGCGCCGCACGCTGGCCCGCCACCATGACCACGCTCTCCACCCACGACACCAAACGCGGTGAGGACACCCGGGCCCGGATCAGCATGCTGTCGCAGGTGCCGGATATCTGGGCGCGGTCGGTCGGCGCATGGAACGAGATCGCGCCCGGACCCGACGGTGCGACGACTCTCTTTCTCCTGCAGAACATCTACGGCATCTGGCCCGCCGACGGCCGGCCCGCCTCCGCGGTCCCCAAGTTCCGCGAACGGGTACATCAGTTCGCGGAGAAGGCTGTTCGCGAAGCCGGTACCCAATCCTCCTGGGAGGAACCGGATACCGAGTTCGAGAAGGCCGTGCACCGGTGGATCGACACCGTGATCGACGGGCCGATCGGCGTGGAATTGGGAGAGTTCGTCAACGATCTCGCCACACATGCCTGGACCGATGCGCTGGCGCAGAAGCTGCTGCAGCTGTGCGGTCCGGGAATTCCGGATATCTATCAGGGCTGCGAACTGTGGGAAGACTCGCTGGTCGATCCGGATAATCGGCGGCCGGTCGACTTCACCCACCGTTCGCTGCTGCTGCAATCGCTGACCGGGACACCGGATCTCGATGCGACCGGGGCTGTGAAGATGTGGATCGTGGCATACGCGCTGTGGTTGCGGCGCGAGCGGCCGGAATGCTTCGTCGGGGGAACCTACGCTCCCCTGTTCGCCAGCGGTGACCACGCCAAGCATCTGGTGTCGTACGCGCGCGGACGGAACGGCGAGACTCCCGAGGTGATCGTCGCCGTTACACGGCACAGCATTCGGCTGGACGAAGCCGGTGGATGGGGCGACACCGTCCTGGACCTGCCCCAGGGACATTGGACGGATCGGCTTACCGGACATACGTTCTCGGGACGGTCGCGGTTGGAGAAGTTGTTCGCCCGGCTGCCCGTAGCGCTTCTTGTTCGGTAGGGCGGAAGAGAGGTGCCTGAAGTTCTTCGGACAGTGGCCCAATCTAGAATTGGGTGACTGAACGGAGTGGCTTGTGGCGCAGAGGAAATCGCGGAAATTCAGCCCGGAGTTTCGAGAGGCGGCGGCTCGGGAAGTGTTGGTCGGGGGGCGGTCGTTCACCGATGTAGCGCGCGATTGCGGAGTCACCGAGCAGACGATCCGAAATTGGGTTCATGCGTGCCGGACCGAGAGCGGCGAGGCCGCCTCGGACCTGTCGACCGATGAACGTGTGCGGTTGCGGGCCTTGGAGGAGGAGAACCGGAAACTCCGGGAGGAGAACGAGTTCCTGGGAAAATCGGTGGCCTTCTTCGCGAAGAAGTACCTGTAGCGGCGAAATATGCGTTCGTTGCCTCCGAAGAAGGCCGCCACACGATCGTCGACATGTGCCGTTGGGCCGGGGTATCACAGTCGGGCTATTACGCGTGGCGTGGTCGGGAACCCTCGGCCACCGACCGCTGTCGAGATAGGTTGAAGACCGAGGTCCGGTCTTGTTTCAGCCATTCCGACGGCACCTACGGGTACCGGCGTATCCATGCGGCGCTGGCCCGCCGCAAAGTGCTGGCCGATCCGGGCACGGTCCGAAAAGTTATGCGTGAGCTGGGGTTGGTGGCCTGCCAGCCGCGCCCGTTCCGGCCTCCACCACCATTTGCGGCCGACTGTGCCGACCGGCCGGACCTGGTTCGGCGCGATTTCACCGCTACCGCGCCGGCAGTCAAACTCGTCGGCGACATCACCTACATCCGCACCCGCCAGGGCTGGCTGTATTTGGCGACCGTGCTCGATTGCTTCTCCAAGAAAGTCGTCGGGTATGCCATGGCCGAACACATGCAGACCGAACTGGTCGTGGAGGCGTTGACCATGGCGGCACGCAATCTCCCGATCCGCGCCGGAGAAACAATATTTCACAGCGACCGCGGTACCCAGTATCTGTCTGCCGAATTCCTCAGGGCCGTCCGTAAACTCGGCATCCGGCACTCCGTGGGGCGCACCGGAACCTGCTTCGACAACGCCTGGGCGGAATCGTTCAACGCCACTCTGAAGAACGAACGTGTCCACCGCACCCGATACCGGACCCGCGAACATGCTCGCCGCGATATCACCGCCTATATCGAATTGCGGTACAACCAGATTCGACTCCACTCCGCGATTGACTACCACACACCGAACGAAGTAGAGTCCGCCTGGTTCGAACGGAGCAGAACAGCCTGAGAGATCAAACCCTCACTGTCCGAGAACATTCCAGCCCCTCAGAAGAGATAAAGAACAAAAGATTAAAGACGCCTGGACGAGAAGAAAGAAACGACAAAAGCACAAAACAAGAAAAGAACAAAGCTGAGGCGCTGGAAGGTTCTCGGACAGTGGCCCCGAAGTAGAGTCGGGGTTCACCGAACGGAGTTATTGTGGCACGGAAGAATACGCGGTATTCGCCGGAGTTTCGTGAGGCGGCGGCCAGAGAAGTGGTCGAGCGGTCACGGACGGTGGCCGAGGTTGCGCGCGAGTTGGGGTTGATCGAGCAGACCTTGAACTACTGGGTGAAGAACTATCGGCAAACCCATGTGGTCGTGGAGCCGGAGTTGTCGATACCTGATAAGGCGCGGTTGGCCGAACTCGAGCGCCGGGTGCGAGAGTTGGAGGCGGAGAACGAGTTCCTGGGAAAATCGGCGGCCTTCTTCGCGAAGAGGTTCCGGTGACCGCGAAGTACGCGTTCATCGAATCCGAAGAAGGAAACTACCCGGTCTCCAGGATGTGCAGGTGGTCGAAAGTATCCAGGTCCGGCTATTATGACTGGAAGAGCAGATCGGTCTCGGTGACCACTGTTCGGCGCGAGATCCTTTCTGCTGAAGTTCAATTCGCGTTCGAACATTCCGACGGCACGTATGGGTATCGTCGCGTCCACGCTCAGCTCGCCCGGTGGGGCACCATCGCCGATCCGGAGACGGTGCGGTCGATCATGCGTGAGTTGGGTTTGGTGGCCTGCCAGCCGCGCCCGTTCCGGCCGGTCACGACCCTCGCCGGCGACGCAGGCGTGTTGCTGGACCTGGTACGGCGTGACTTCACCGCCGACCGGCCCGGCCTCAAGCTGGTCGGCGACATCACCTACGTTCGCATTGCGGAGGGCTGGCTCTATCTCGCGACTGTGCTGGATTGTTTTTCCAAGAAGGTAGTCGGCTACGCGATGGCCGAACACATGCGTGCCGAACTCGTCACAGACGCGTTGCGAATGGCCTGCCGCACAGTTAGTTTCGTGCCAGGGGTCACGGTATTCCATTCCGACCGCGGTACTCAATATCTGTCCGCGGCGTTCGCCGGTGTCGCGAAGGAATTGAACATTCTCCGGTCGGTGGGGCGGACCGGGGTCTGCTACGACAACGCCTGGGCCGAATCATTCAACGGGACCTTGAAGAATGAACGTGTCTACCGGACGCACTATCGGACCAGGGCAGCTGCCGAGGAAGACATCACTCGTTATATCGAGTTGCGGTACAACCAGATTCGGCTGCACTCAGCGATTGGCTACCGCACACCCAACGAGGTAGAGTCCGAATGGTCCGAACAGAACCAGGCAGCCTGACAGACCAAACCCTCACTGTCCGAATTCCTTCCGGCTCCTCAAAGCCGCGAAAGAGGCTGGTCGGTCCGCCAGTCTGAATATCCTTATATCACACCACAATTCACCTTTCCGTGCCCATCTCACGGCGGTAGAATAGTGGTATGAATCCAGGGGGAGAAACCGTGAACACCGAGAGTGCGCACGCACTGTCGGTAGCGGTCGGTCACCTCCTGAACGCGTCCCTGGTTCCGTTGCACGATGACGAATTCATCGCACTCATGCGGGAAGTCGAAACCTGCACCCGCAAACTCGAAGCAGTCAAAACCCGTTTCGTCGTGGAAACCACCAGTCGTGGCCTGGCCCAGCGGGGTGGGGTCGCGTCCCCGAAGGTGTTCCTGCGTCAAACCTTGGGTATCTCCCGCGCCGACGCCGCGTCCCGGGTCAGCGTCGCGGTGGAAACCGGTCCGCGCATCGTCTCCGGTGTGGAGCTGGAACCGACCCTGGCGCACGTGGCTGCCGCGCACCGTGAAGGGGTGATCGGTGTCGATCATGTGCGGCGGATCATGACGGTGATGAACCGGTTGCCCGGCAGTCTCGACATGGACGTTCGTGAGGCCACCGAGTTGCAGTTGACCGAGTTCGCGCCCACCGGGTACCCGGAAGGGTTGCCGGTGATGGGTGAAGTGTTGCTCGCGGGTTTGGATCCGGATGGCTCGTTGAGTTCCGATGCCGATCGTGAACGCATGCGCGGTCTCACCCTGGGTGCCGAGCGTGCGGATGGGATGTCTCCGTGGAACGGGGAGATCAACCGCAAGCTGCGCTCGGTCCTCGAGCCGGTGTTCGCGAAGCTGGCCCGCCCGGGTATGTGCAATCCGAAGGATCCGCAGAGCCCGTGGGTGTCCGAGCACAAGCTCGATGCCAAGGCGATGGCGGCGTGTGTCGAGCGTGATACCCGTACTCCGGCGCAGCGTAATCATGATGCGCTGCTGGCGTTCTTGCGCCCGGAGTTCGGTGGCCCGGCGAAGTTGGGTAGGCATCGTGGTCTGCCGGTGTCGGTGATCGTCACGATGAGCGTGACGGATCTGGAAGCCGACGCCGGTGTCGCCACGACCGCGTCCGGTGGGATCGTGTCGATCCCGGAAGCTTTGGAGTTGGCGGCGAAGTCGAACAAGTATCTGGCGGTGCTGAACCCGGTGGGGTTGCCGCTGTATCTGGGTCGCGGTACCCGCTCGGTGAACCTGGACCACACCCGCAACTCCTCGAGCATCGAGTGCGAGTCCCGTACGGCGGGCCTCGATTTCGGTGCTCACCCGGCCGGTTTCGAGCCCGGTTCGCAGACAGGTGATGCCGATCGCGAGTGCGGGTCGGCCGATCTCGGGCACCGTGCCCGGCCTACCGGCGACCAGGGCGTTCCGGGTGCGGCCGGTCCCGACCATGCCCCTGGCTCGTCGGGCACCGAATGTGACTGTCAGTCGGGAGGCTGTGGTACCGGTGCGTGCACTGCCAGCGCCGAGAACGGTGCGCGGGCAGCAGGTTCCGGCCACGACCTGCGTGCAGCTGGCACCGAGCGTGGTTCAGGATCGGCGAGCACCGGCCACGGCACACGGCCCGCGTGTCTGGTATTCGGGCCGCGGTCCTTCGGGACCGAGCGGGTACCTCGGTTGGCCAGTGCCGCACAACGACTGGCGCTCATCGCCTCGGAGAAGGGCTGCACGCGGCCCGGGTGTGACGCCCCGGCCACGATGTGCGCGGTGCATCACATCACCGAGTGGAGCAACGGTGGGCGCACCGATATCGACAACCTCACCCTCGCCTGCGATCACTGCCACGCCCAGGTCCACGACGGGCCCGGAGGATGGAAAACCGTGGTCATGGGACCGGAGTCAGAGTTTCCGGGGCGGACCGGGTGGATCGGGCCTGCGCACATCAACCCGACCGGGGTACCGCAGGTCAATCACCTGCACCATCCGCTGGAGTTGAAGGCTGCTGCGGTGGCGCGGATCCGGGCCCGTAACGAGCGGGAACTACAGCGCTACCGGCAGTAGGTTCCACACCCACCTGCTGACACCCGTTTGCCCCTGTTCCACCGCCGGGCTGGTCCCGGCGGTGCTACAGGTCGTTGCACGGGTGGGGGTTTCGGGGTCTTGGTTCTTGGGTCTGGGTGCTTCGGGTTCTTGGTCTTTCGGGTTCTGTCTTTTCGTCTTGTGTCTCCGAAACCGGACCACAGCCGGTCGACCCCGCCGGTACCGCAGGTACCTCGGTACTGCGGAAGGTAAGCCGGGTACCCCACCTGACGTCACCAGCACGGCCATCTCGGGCCCTGCCCGCACCCCGAGACCCACCACCGCCTCTCGACGCACACAACCCAGGTGCACCGGCCTCATCTCGGCCTCGAAACCCCCTGAAGCGGGCACCACACAACGCTTCTCCCCGACCGCACAGCAGGTGTCCGCACGGCACAGACCCGATAACCGTTGTGCCGCTGAGACACCCGCTGTTCCATCCCCCGGGACCGACGGTTTCTATGCCGAAACGGTCGGTGCACCTGGGTTTCTTGCCTCCTGGGAAGGGTTGGTCAGCAGGGGGTGCGGGCAAAGCCCGAGATGGCTGTGCTGGGCACGTTGGGAGAGGTACCCGGTTTACCTTCCGCAGTTGGGAGAGGTACCTGCGGTACCGGCGGGGTCGACCGGCTGTGGTTGCGTTCTCGAGACAGAACACAAAAGCCGAAGGCCGCTGGGGGTCGAGCGCTGAACGTCTCCACTGCTGTCTAGCAATAGTTCCCTTCCGTGGGTTCGATTAGGGCGGGAGAGGTTGGGCCGTTGTGGGATTCGGTCCAGCGGGTGAGGTTGGTGGGGGTGTAGTCGGCGGATTGGGCTGAGGAGGCTAGGTAGCTTGCTTGGTCGTAGGGCTCTAGTAGGCGGCGCCAGGAGTCCCAGTAGAAGCGGGGGCTGCGGGGGTTGTGGAGTAGGCGGAGGAAGTTCAGGATTCGGAAGCCTGGGCTGAGGGAATTGTGGAGGGTTTCGGGTGGGTCGGGGCAGCATTGCTGCAGGGTGGTGAGGCGGGTTCGGTCGAAGGCTAGGCCTTCGGCTTCGGCTTCGCGGATCATCCAGGCGAGGGTGATGTCGGAGAGGCCGCAGTCGGGGTAGCCGCCGCCGATATCGCTGTGCACGCCTTCGAACCACACCTGCTTGACTCTGTCTGTGCGGCGGTACTTTTCGTCGATCTCGACGGGGACTTCCCAGAGGCAGGGCTCGAATGCGCGGCGGCGTTCGTTGATGGCCAGGGCCTGGCGGGCGCAGTGCACGATGGAGGACAGGCGGACATCGTGGAAGCGGTGCCGGCGCGCGGTGATGCCGGGGATGCCCATGGCGCCGACGGTGTCGAAGACACCGAGGAAGTTGATGGTGACCGGATCGGGATAGCAATGGGCACTGCGGAATTCGGCCCATTCGGGCGGATCCGGATCATCGGGATGGGCCTTGCGGGTCTGGTAGATCTTCAGGGCGTCGGGGTATTTGCCATCGATCATGGCGGTGTAGGTGAGGATGCCCAGCCGGTTGATCATCCCGGCCAGGCTGCGGGCGGTGAACGCGCCGCGGCTGAAGCCGAAGATGTAGATCTCGTCACCGGGCTCCCAGTTCAGGGCCAGCTGCCAGTAGGCGGCGGAGAGGTTGGCCTCCAGACCGGTTCCGAAGGCGCCGCCCAGCAGGCGATCGGAGGCGAAGCCGCGGGCTCCGGGCCCGGAGACGTAGTAGACGCGCTGGCCGATATGGTTCCCGGCCGCGTCGGCGTCTGCCAGCGATACCGTCTGCGCGATCTTCACGATATTCGACACCGTGGTGGAAGACTCCGCCTTCCAGGTGCCGTCACAGCACACCACCAGTCTTTTCATGAACAGATTCTCCCGCCGCAACCGTTCGGTTTCCCGCGTAGTGGACTACTCGACTCGTCGTACGACTATCGCTCATGATTCGTTCACAATTGTCGTGACACCGTGGGCGAATGCCCGACGATCGGATGAACCCCCGCAGCGTATGGGTACTGGTCTGCGAGGACGACGACGAGTTGGGCGAACGGGTCGCCGCCGGTCTGCGGGCCGCCGGATTCATTGTCGATCTGACCCGGAATCTCGCCGACGCCGGCCGTAGTTGCGGCAACCGCCGCTACGACTGCCTGATCGTCGATCGGGGGCTGCCCGACGGGGACGGGCTGGATCTAATTCGGCGGCAACGGGAATCGGGGCTGCACATGCCCGCCCTGGTCATCACCGCGCGCGACAGCCCGGCCGATCGCACCGAGGGTTATGCCAGCGGCGCGGACGACTATCTGACCAAACCGTTCTCGCTCGGCGAGCTGGCCGGACGGGTACGGGCGCTGTGCGCACGGCATCTGCGACCACCCGCCCAGGTGCTGACCATCGGTGATCTGGTGGTGGATCGGCTGCGTCGGCGGGTGCAGCGCAACGGCGTGCTGCTCATTATGACGGCCCGGGAGTTCTGCGCGCTGGAACTGCTGGCGGCGCGGGCGGGAACCCAGGTCAGTCATGCCGAGCTCGCCGAATACTGCACCGAGACAACAACTGTCGCGACCATCGAGGACGTGGTGCACCGGCTGGATCGGAAGCTGGGCGAACCGCAGCTCATCTACGCCACGGGCGCGGGATTTCTGCTGCACATGTGAACCACACCGGCCCGCGGTCCCCTGTGGGGGTGGATCGCGTACGACCGTCCCGGGCAGGGCACTTCCCCGCTCTGCCCGGGATCGAGTCGCTCAGGTCAGGTCAGGTACCGGTAGGCCGGTGAACCCGGATCCAGGCGTTCGCCGCGGATCGGGGATTCGTCCATTCGCTTCTGCAGCGATTCCAGACCGTCCGGCGACCCCAGTTCGATGCCGACCAGCGCCGCCCCGGTCTCCCGGTTATTGCGCTTGACGTACTCGAAGAGGGTGATGTCGTCGTCGGGACCGAGGATCTCGTCGAGGAAGCGGCGCAGTGCGCCCGGCTCCTGCGGAAAGTCCACCAGGAAATAGTGTTTCAGGCCCTGATGCACCAGCGACCGCTCGATGACCTCGCCGTAGCGGGAGACATCGTTATTGCCGCCCGAGAGCAGGCACACCACGATCGCCCCGGGCGTGAGCTCGACCTCCCGCAGCGCCGCCACCGAGAGCGCGCCCGCCGGCTCGGCGACAATGCCCTCGTTCTGGTACAGCTCCAGCATGGCCGTGCAGATGGCACCCTCGTCGACGGTCATCATGCGGAAAGCGCCTGCGCCACTACCGGATTCGGTGGTGGTCAATAAAGGCAGCGAAGCGTGCGAACGTACCGCGCCACCCAGCCGCGATACCGCGGTGTAGGGCACCGCGCCGATGCGGCGCACGGCGGCACCGTCGACGAACGGGTCGATCTCGGGCAGGGTGACCGGTCCCCCGGCGACCAGGGCCGCCGTCATGGACGCGGCGCCCGCCGGCTCGACACCGAGAATCGCGGTGCGCGGCGAGCGTTCCCGCAGGTAGGTGCTGACACCGGCCAGGCAGCCACCGCCGCCCACCGGCACCACCACCAGGTCGGGGGCGCGATCGAGCTGATCCAGAATCTCGGCGGCAATGGTGCCCTGTCCGGCCGCGGTGCGCGGATCGTCGAAGGGCGGGACCATGGTCGCGCCGGTGCGCGCCACATCGTCGACGGCGGCCGCGGCGGCCGCATCGTAGGTATCGCCGGTGGCGATGAGCTCCACGAATTCACCGCCGTGCACGCGAATCCGGTCGCGCTTCTGCTTGGGAGTGGTGGTCGGAACGTAGATACGGCCCTTGATCCCCATGGCCTTGCACGCGAAAGCCACACCCTGCGCATGGTTTCCGGCGCTGGCGGCGACCACGCCCGCGGCGCGTTCGCCGGCGGTGAGCTGGACGATGAGGTTGTAGGCGCCGCGCAGCTTGTAGGAGCGCACAGCGGTGAGGTCTTCCCGCTTGAGGTAGACCTCGGCACCGGTCAGTTCCGACAGCCGCGCGATTCGCTGCAGCGGCGTCGGATCGATAATGCAAGAAATTCGCTTGGCGGCAGCATCGATTTCGTCCGCGCTCAATGGGGGCAGCGGACCTGGCGCTTTCTCTGCAACTACAAGCGGATCTGACACCCGACACATGCTACTGAGCCGGAAAACGCGACACTCCGCCGACCGGCAAAGCCAGTTCGGCGGAGTGCGCTCGGGAGTGTCGTCAGTTGCGGGGAGTGAGGACGAAAACCGGGATCTCGCGAGTGGTCTTCTTGGTGTAGTTGTCGTAGTCGGGCCACGCCTCGACCGCGCGCTCCCACCAGACCTTCTTCTCATCGCCGGTGACCTCGCGGGCGTCGTAGTCCTTGACCACATCGCGATCGCGCAGTTCGACGTGCGGGTCGGCCTTGACGTTCCAGTACCAGACGGGGTTCTTCGGGGCGCCGCCGAGCGAGGCCACAACGGCGTATTCACCATTGTGCTCGACACGCATGAGCGGGGTTTTACGGAGTTTGCCGGACTTGGCGCCAACGGTGGTCAGCACAATGACAGCTTTGCCTTCATGGCTGCTGGCCTTCGCGCCGTTGGATGCCTCGTACTCTTCGACCTGTGTGCGCGCCCAGTCCGTGGGGCTGGGTTCGTATTCTCCGGAAAGTGGCATGACCCAGCTAACACACCAGAATCTTGTTATGTTCCCGACAGCAGAGTTCGGTGGACCGAACTTTAGGTTGTCGTATACCCTGAACAGATGGCAGTTGTTCACCCAACACAGGGAGCGCGTACCCGGTCGCACGTGCCGACCGTGAGCATCGCGGGTACCGCCTGGCCGGTGTACAAGCTCGAGGCGCTCGCCGCCGGGCTGATCATTGCGCTGGTATTGCTGCTGATCACCGGATCCCCGCAGATCGCCGTGCTGGCGGCGGCGACCGTGGTGGCACTGCGCTGGATTGTGGCGGTCATGCGGCACAGCGCAGGCGGCGTTATCTGAATCGCGACCACTCGGTCCGTGTCATGCGGGCCAGTTATGCGATTCCTCTATTACCTTGATCATCATGCGGTCGAAACCGTTCGGAGTGCTCGTACTGTCCGTCGGAACCGCGCTGTGCGCTCTGCCGAGCGCCCATGCCGACATCACCGAACTGGCAGGGCACGAGCAGACCTACACCTCCACCTTCGGCACCTTCACCGTCGGAGACCGCTCGGAATTCATCAATCGGATCGCGCCGCTGAACGAAGTGGGCACCTCGCGTGAGGCGCTGGTCAGCAATATCGCCTACGGCAGGGTCAACGGTTTGGCCGGCGGTCAGCTCAAGACCGGATATCACGTCGGATGCGCGGTCACCCTGCTGAACGGCAATGCCGGGGCGATCCCCCAGGTCTATGTGCCCAGCGGCAATATCCCCCTTCCTCCGGGACCGGGCGCGCTGCCGTCGACAACGCTGATCGGGCCCAATATTCAGGTGCCGCTGAGCATCAACCTCGCTCCGGGCGAGGTCAAGGACGTTCCGGTCGCGGACAAGGACCTCATTCCGGGCAAGGAGGTCCAGATCATCATTCGGGACTTCCATATCGCGGTGAACCAGTGCACCGGACCCGTGGCGATTCGCCAGTACACCTATCTCTACGCCAAATCCGCCGAAGTCGACGACAGCGGCGCGGTCTTCGGCGACCCGACCTGGTTGTAAGGGCGACTCGATTCCCCAGGAGACCATTCATGAGTTCGCGTGCGGCAACCGCTGTATTCGCTCTGCTCACCGCCGCTGTCACCGTGACAGCGGCGCCAACGGTGTCCAGGGCCACACCTTCCGATCATCCGATTCCGCTGGCGAGCCTCGGCCTGGGCAAGACGCTGGAGTTTCCGGGGCGCGCGCACGAGGTCTCGCTCACGCTGCCGATCCTGCCGGGTCTCGCACCCGTCGCGATCATGGGGACGGTGCAGTTGCCGCCGAATGTGGCGCGGGCGAGCATCGATGCGCGCTCATCGGAGCATTTTCTCGATCGTGTCCCGCTGCCCGCGGATCCCCATGCGCCCGTGCGTATTTCGCTGCCCGGGGCCGATGTGGAGAACAATACGATCAGCCTCCGGCTGACCTCCTCGCTGGTTCCGGAGCCGGGCATCTGCATCGACGATTGGCTGGGGCAACCGGCGACGATGTCGGATGTCGTGGTGATCTACAACGGCGAGGAGGCGCAGCCCACGACGGTCGCGGAATTCCTGCCGCCGGCGTTGCAGCGCGTGACCATCTACGCACCCGCCACACCCTCGCAGGTCGAGAGCGCCGCGGTGCTGGCGCTCAGCACGGCGGTGACCGCGCGCTACACCCGGCAGCCGGTCGCCGTGGATATTCGCCGAATCGATTCGGGCACAGCGATTCCCGATCACACACCCGCGTTCCTGGAGCGCCAGATCGTGATCCGGGACGAGTCGAATGCGGGACTGCGGGTGACGGGCGGTCCGGCGCCGGTGCTGACGATCTCCGGCGATGAGAAGACGCTGCCGACCCAGATCCGGCTGCTCACCACCGATCTGGCCAAGGCGGCCCTGGCCCCCGACGCGACCGCGCTCGGATTGCCTGCCGCGCCCCAACTGGCTCCCGACAGCACCACACTGTCCGCGCTCGGCCAGAATCAGCTCAGCGCCACCGCGATCGGGTATGTGCGGGTGGACTTCGCCATCGATCAGACCCGGCTCGGCCGGCCCTCGCACAATGTGCGAGTTGCGCTGCGCGGCAATCACACTCCCCTGCCGAATACCTTGAACGGCCAGCTCGCCGTGACGGTGGGCGGCCGGCAGATCGCGGCCTGGCCGGTGCAGCCGTCGGGCGCCTTCAATCAGTTGATCACCCTCCCGGACGAGCTCCTCGGCCGGTTCACCACGGTATCGGTGACGCTGCAGCAGGCGGGCCTGACCAATGGCTGTGGTTTCGAACAGCCGGTCACGCTGACCATCGATCCCGACGGTGAGGTGCGCGGCGACCTCGCGACTCCGCCGCTGCCCGCGGGACTGGGCGCGGTGCCGCAGGCCCTGCTGCCGCGGGTGCAGGTCGGATTGCAGACCCCGGGCTTCGCCGATACCGTCCGGGCCGCACAGGTTCTCATCGCGGCGCAGCGGCTGACCGCGGTACCGCTGCGGCCGGAACTGGTGTCCTTCGACGATGCCGTGCGCGGCACCGTGCCCGCCGTGCTGGTGGCCGCGAACGGCGGTGTGCCGGACTCGATCACGCTGCCGCTGGATCGCCGCGGCGAGACGCTCACCGTCTACGGCGACGATGCCTACCTGAGGACGAAAATCGATCTGACGCCGCCGATTTCGTTCGGATCGCTGCAGGCCACGTGGACCGGTAAGCGCACCGTCGTGGTCGCGACCTCCACAGAGTCGCCCGAGCACCTCGATCGCCTGCTGAACTGGCTTGTCGCAGACCAGGATCGGTCGTTCCAGCTGACAGGTCCGGTGCTGCTGCAGGCGGGCGACCGGGATCCGGAGTTCTTCGATCCGGCCGGCAAGCTGGCGGCCGAGGCGGCAGCCGGTCGTTCCGGTGACTCCGGCACCCCGCTGGGACATAAGCTCGCGCTCGCGGGCGGCGTGATCCTGGCGGTGGGCGTGCTGGGCGGCATAGCAATTCTGGTGCAGCGCCGGCGTACTCGCTGATTCGCCGATGACGGCCACGATCGAATCACCGGCACCGCAGCGGCCCGTGCGGCGCACCGTGCCGTGGTTCACCCTGCTGCGGTTCGCCGTTGTCCTCGGCTGCACCGTGGTGGCGTTCTGGAGTCTGTGGTTCGAGCTGATCGAGGATCTGGAGCAGGGCTCGGATATCGGTTACGTGATCGCCCTGCCGGTGCTGGCGCTGTTCGCGGCCATCGGCATCGCCCTGCGCCATCATGATGAGCTGCCCATCTACGACCGGCAGTCCGACATCATCATCGGACTGCTCGGGCTCGGTTTCGCGGCGGTTCCCATGGGCCTGCTGGTGCTGCGCTACCGCTACGAGTACGAGGTGCTGCACCTGGATCTTGTTGCGGCGCCGATGTTCCTGATGAGCGTGAGCGTGCTCATGTTCGGGCTGCGGCCGGTATTCCGATTCTGGCCGGCCTGGTTGCTGATGCTCGCGGCCTTCCCGCCGTTCTATCGCGGGTGGGTGGTCGCACTGAACGGAAGCACACTCGCGAACGGCGCGGTCATCGTGGTGTTCGCCGCCATCGCCGCCGCCATCGGGGCGGGACGCACCCGCCGGCGTGCGCTCGCCGCCGCCGCCATCGCGCTCGCGGTGGGAATGGTCGCGCTGGTCGTGCTCGCCGTGTGGTTCCCGGACGCGACGGTGCTGGTCTATCAGCTCATTCCGCCCATCCTGGCCGTGTACGTCTCCACGACGATCATGTACTTGCACCATCGCGACTGGTCGACGGTGCGACCGCTGAACCGGCCGGTGCGACCGCTGACCGCGGCACAGTCACGCAGTGCGGCGGTGACGGCGGTCGTCGCGGCGGGATTGTTCGCCCTCATCCCGACGCCGTCGGAGTACAAGACCCCGAGCCCGCACATTCCGGGACTCGTCATTGCCGATACGCTCGCCGCTCCACCCGGCTGGCAGCTCCTCGACGAACGGCATTTCCCCTGGGTCACCAGATATTTCGGCCCGGACACCACCTGGACCCGGCAGAAGATACGGGCGGTGCGCGGAAACCCGGAGTGGGACAAGGAATCCCGACGCCGGCGGCTCGTGGTCGATATCGTGCGATCCGACAGCCCGCACAATGTCGACCGGTATCCGGAATTCACCATGTACCACCTGACGCAGCCGCGCGTCACCGCCGGTGTCCGAGTCGATCTGGGGCACGGGGTGTCCGCGCGGCTCAATACCGTGCTGGACGACCGGCGACTGCTGAGCTGGACCTGGTTGAGCTGGAACTGGCAGGGCACAGGTGGTGCGCAGCGAGTCAGCCTCATTGCCGCGGACAATCATCTGCCCGGTGCCGAATTCCCGGAGCCGGAACCGTGGGCGATCAGCAATCTGGACAATCTGCTACACCAGTTCCTGCGCGGCAATGCGGTGACCCTCGACCCCGAAAACAGCTCGGGCGATATCGAATACGACGTCAAGGACAGCGCCATGCTGACCGCGGTGGCCACCGAGATGGTGCGGATCGGAGCCGGGGGATGACGGGCGAACTGCCGGGCCTGGCCACCGAATCCGAGCGCACGCGGGCGCTGCACACGGCGGTGCACGGATTGCGCGAGAACGATCCGATGGCCTCCGCCTCGGTGGCTTTCCTGCCGTGGCAACGCAATACACTGCTGGCGGCGGCGCTGGTCGTCGTGGTGTGCGTGCTGCTCGCGCCGATGGCGACGGTGATCGTACTGGTCGCGGCCTGCACCCTGGGTTATCTGGCCGTCATCGTGGACCGGGTGCTGATCTTCACCCGGGGCATGGCCCGCGATGCCATTCTGACGGTGGACGACGAGCGGGCCCGCGCGCTCCCCGATGATCGGCTGCCGCCGTACACGATTCTGGTTCCGGCATACGGGGAACCCGAGGTGGTCGGTGATCTCATCGCGGCGCTGAACGGGATCGACTATCCGCGTGATCGATTGCAGGCGCTGCTGCTGCTGGAGGAGGACGACTCCCCCACCATCGAGGCCGCCCACCGTGCCGGAATCGGTTCCGCCGGAAGCGAACACATCACCATCGTGCTGGTACCGGCCGCCGATCCGCGCACCAAGCCCAAGGCGTGCAACTACGGACTGCACGCGGCGACCGGCGATATCGTCACCATCTACGACGCCGAGGATATTCCGGAACCACTGCAATTGCGCCGTGTCGTCGCGGCTTTCGGCGAGCTGCCGCGCTCGGTCGTGTGCATTCAGGCCAAGCTGGCCTTCCACAATGCCCGCCAGAATCTGCTGACCGCCTGGTTCACCATGGATTACGGGCTGTGGTTCGGGTTCCTGCTGCCGGGGCTCATGCGCAGCAGTTCGCCGATTCCCCTGGGCGGCACCTCGAATCACTTCCGGCGCAATGTGCTCATCGATATCGGTGCGTGGGATCCGTACAACGTGACCGAGGACGCCGATCTCGGCGTGCGCATCGCGGCGCGCGGATACTCCACCGCCGTCATCGATTCCACCACGCTGGAGGAGGCGAATCCGGATCCGATCAATTGGATCAGGCAGCGCTCACGCTGGTACAAGGGCTATCTGCAGAGCTGGCTGGTGCACGCCCGACGACCGGTGCAGCTGTGGCGCAAGATCGGTCCCGTCGGGTTCCTGCGGTTCACGCTCATTCTCGCGGGCACGCCGATTATCGCCTGCCTCAATCTGCTGTTCTGGTTCATTACGCTGACCTGGATTTTCGGCCAGCCCGGAATCATCGAGAAGGTGTTCCCGGCCGCCGTCTACTTCCCGGCGCTGCTGGTGCTCGTGCTCGGCAATGCCGCGACGGTGTACATGAATCTGGTCGCCTGCCGGGAGAACGATCGGCCCGATCTGCTGCTGGCCTGTCTGACCTCACCGGCGTACTGGCTGCTCATGGCGGTGGCCTCGACCAAGGGGTGCTGGCAGCTGGTACGCAATCCGTCGTACTGGGAGAAGACCTTCCACGGGCTCGGCACCACGAAGGAGGTCGAGTGAGCGCCGCCGGGGTCTCGATCAGCCCGGCCAGGTGGTCGGTGAACACCGCCAGGTTCTCGCTGAGCGCCGTCCGGGCGCCCCGGCTGATCTTCGCCGGATCCGCGCTGCTGTACCTGCTCACCGGCGCGTTCGTGACCGCCGGGCGCGGATATCTGATGGGTGATGCCCTGAGCCGGGTATCGGCCACGCAGTCGGCGCTGTTCAGCCGGGATCCGCACCTGTCGGCCATCGGCTTCGTCTTCACACCGCTCACCTCGCTGGCGCAGCTGCCCTTCGTGGCGTTCTCGCCGTGGTTTCCGGGGATCACCCGCTGGGGGCTGTCCGGGGTGCTGATGACGGCGCTGTTCATGGCGGGCGCGGTGGTGATGGTCTGGGGCATCGGCACCGATCGCGGTGCGCCGCAGTGGCTCTGCGTCCTCGTCACCGCGGTGTTCGCGCTCAATCCGATGGTGGTGTTCTACGGCGGCAATGGCATGAGCGAGGCGCTGTTCCTGTTCTGCCTGTGCTGGGCGGTGCGGCGG
This sequence comes from Nocardia sp. NBC_01327, assembly GCF_035958815.1. Taxonomy (NCBI): domain Bacteria; kingdom Bacillati; phylum Actinomycetota; class Actinomycetes; order Mycobacteriales; family Nocardiaceae; genus Nocardia; species Nocardia sp. NBC_01327. The sequence goes on from NZ_CP108383.1 coordinate 7,000,991, forward strand.
CTCATGCGCTGGGTCCGCACCGACGGTGTGCACGATCTGGTCGCCTGCGGTATCGCGCTCGGGCTCGGATATCTGACGCGGTACGACGCCTTGGCTCCGGCGGCCGCCGCCGCGGTGGTGGTGTTCGCGGTGAGCTACTACCGGCGGCGGCACGACGACTACCGATTCTCCGGTGCGGCAATGGATCTGACGCTGGTCATCGCGCCGGTGGTGCTGGCGTTCGTGGTGTGGGCGGCCACCAGCTGGCTGATCACCGGGGAGGCGTTTCAGCAGTTCACCTCGCAGTACGGCAATACCGCCATTCTCGCCCAGTCGGGTGCGGCGGCGCCGGAGCATCCCTTTGCGGCGCTGCAGTATTCGCTCGGGGCCATGCTGATTCTCTCCCCCGTACTGCCCCTGCTGCTGCCGGTGACGGCCGCGCTGGCGGTATGGCGGCGCGATCTGCAGGCGGCGGTGCCGATGCTGCTGTGCGGAGCGGTGCTGGCCTTCCAGATACTCAGTTACGCAACCGGTTCCACCTTCGCCTTCCTGCGGTTCTATGTGGCGGTCATTCCCCTGGCCGCAATGCTGGTGCTGCTCCTACCGCCCGCGCGCGGGTTCCCGCCGAGTCGCCGGCTCGGGCGGTACGCGGACAAGCCGGGTATCGCGGCGCCCACGGCACCGTCACGGTCGGCACGGGGCTCGGTCGGCGCGGCGGTGGCGGCAGCCGCACTGGTCGCCTCGCTCCCGGTCACCACATTGGGAATGAGTAACCAGCTCATGGCCGTTCAGGAGTACGCGCTCGGTGCGGTGCTCTTTCCGGATCCGGACAATGCCTCCGCCCGGTACGCCGACCAGGCCCGCATTGCCGCGACCTTCAGCACCGGCCGGAAGCTGGCGGACTATATCGACGCGCTGCATCTGCCACCCGGTTCGGTGGTGATGGATACCGTGTACGGCTTCGCGGTGCTGGTCGCCTCCGATCAGCCCGACCGCTACGTCATTCCGTCGGACCGCGATTTTGTGCGGGTGCTCAACCGTCCCGCCGAACGCAAGGTCACATACATTCTGGCGGTGCCCAATTCGGGGCGCGGAACCTCCGATGCGGTGAATCGGCGGTACCCCAGCATGTACGAGAACGGTGCGCAGATCGCGACGCTGGAGCTGGAGATCCCCAATGACGGTGCCGGATCGCCCGATTGGCGGCTCTACCGGGTGATCGGCAGCTGAGCGCTCAGCCGAGCGTGGTGGTATCGGCGACCAGTGACCACAGCGGGTCCTCGGGGCCGACATCGTAGGTGCACTGATCCTGGCGCGGGTCGGGGACGAACGCCCAGATGAGCGCGCCCGCGGTACCGGCCCGGCGCTGACCGGAGATGCGGCGGCCCATGATCTCGCGGCGATTGTCCAGGCTGTCGCAGGAACCGGCGTATTCGCCGATCTCGGCCACCAGCAGGGGTTTTCCGAGCTGACGGGCTTGGTCCAGGCGGCGCGCCAGACCATTGGCGGCGTCGCCGGGCAGCGGATTGCCGTCCTCGGTGTAGTCGTGGAACTCCACCGCGTCGATGAGCGGCGAGGCGCTCACCTGCGCGAAATTATCTCCGGCGATGCCGCACTGACTGCCGCCGACATATCCGGCGAAGATCAGGCGCCGCGGATCCTCTTCGCGCACCAGCTTTCCGGCCTGCTCCATGAAGGTGCGCAGTACGGTCGCGGCATCGCTGGGGCAGGTGCGGTGCCGCAGATCGCAACGGCTGCCGTCACAATTGCTCGGCTCGGGCTCGCCGACGAGTTCCCAGCCGGCCAGCGACGGCGAACCGCGCCAGTGGCCGACCGCCGTGCGCACCCAGTCGCGGAAGCTCATGATCGAGCGACCGGGGACGTGGTTCACCTTCGTCCAGCCGTCCACGTACCACTGGCGCTGTTTGAACATCTCGTCACCGCAGTCGCCGGTCTGTGCGGCCAGTACGGGCAGCACCATCCGGCCGTATTTCTCGGCCGCCGCGAAGACCGCGTCCGCGGGCTTGAAGTTGACCGCCTCGGTGTCCTTGTTCACGACGAAGGCTTGGAACAGCGAGAACCGGGTGAGGGAGTTCGCGGGCAGCTTCCGGAAGAAGGCGTCCAGATCGACTTCCGCACCACAGCCGAAATTCACCGCGTAATCGGTGGCCAGCTGGGGTGCGTTGAATCCGCCGGGCCACCACGGCTGCCCGTGCAGTCGCAGACCGGCCGGCCCGGCGGTGACGGCGGCCGGAGCGGACGGAGCGCCCATGACCACCTGCGGCAGCGAAGTCGTCGCGACCGAATGCGGGCCGCTGTGCGCACAGGCGGCGAGGAGAGCGGTGGCCGCCAGCGCGGCCAGGATACGCACGCGCGGCAAGGCCACCATGGACAATCCTCTCCGGTCCCGAACACGGTGGATCCCGGCCACGAACACGCCGGGATGACGAAGGGCGTCTATCGGCAAACCCTACCGCTGGGACCGGCGAACGTCGGGCAGGCTAGCCCGCGAGGCAGCCGGGGCCGAGCAACGCCTTGAGGTCGCCCATCAAGGCCGAGGACGGCGACACTCGCAGGTTGTCCGCGACCTTCAGGAGGGTGGTGCGCTCGCGGGAGCCGACGTGCCGGATGTGGACGTCGGCGGTGCCGGGATGGCTACTCAGGACCCGCTTGAGCGCGCCGATCTTGTCCGGGGTGCACAGCCGGGTCGGGATGATCACCGACATCGGCTTGTCCACGCCGATGGACGAAAGATCCGGCACGATAAGGTCGTTCGCGATCAGCGAGATGCGGTCGTCGCGCGCGGAGACGCGGGCCTTGACCAGGACGATGGCGTCCTCGGTGACATCCATGCCGTAGACCGAATAGGACTGCGGGAAGAACAGCACCTCGATACCACCGCTGAGGTCCTCGAGCTGCGCCGAGGCCCACGCCAGGCCGTTCTTGTTGACGCGGCGGGTGACGCTGGCGAAGATGCCGCCGATGGTGACCTGCTGGCCGTCCTTGACGTCACCTTCCAGAATGGTCGGGATCTGTGTATCCGACTGTGCCGCAAGCACATGCTCGACGCCGTTGAGCGGATGCCCGGAGACGTACAGGCCCAGCATTTCCCGCTCGAGGGCCAGCTTGTGCTTGGTCTCCCACTCCTCGTCGGGCACCTTCACATTGAAGACGCTCGCCATCGAGTCATCGTCGTCCAAGCCGCCGAAGAGGTCGAACTGGCCGATGGCCTCGGCCTTCTTGGTGGACATGACCGCGTCGATGGCATCGGAGTGGATCAGCAGCAGGCCCTTGCGCGGATGCCCGAGCGAGTCGAAAGCGCCTGCCTTGATGAGAGATTCGATGACCTTCTTGGAGCAGGCGGCGGCATCGACCTTGTTCAGGTAGTCGGAGAAATCGGTGAACTTCGACTTCTCCTTGCGCGCGGTGATGATCGAACCCACCACGGCCGCGCCCACATTGCGGACCGCGCCCATACCGAAGCGGATATCGCCGCCGACGGAAGCGAATTCGACCTCGGACTCGTTGACATCGGGCGGCAGCACCTGGATGCCGAGGCGGCGGCAGTCGGCCAGATAGATGGCGGCCTTGTCCTTGTCGTCACCGACGGAGGTGAGCAGACCGGCCATGTACTCGGCCGGATAGTTGGCCTTGAGGTACGCGGTCCAGAAGGAGACCAGGCCGTAGCCGGCGGCATGCGATTTATTGAACGCGTAACCGGCGAACGGAAGAATGGTGTCCCACAGCGCCTTGATGGCCGGCTTGGAGAAGCCATTGGCCAGCATGCCCGCTTCGAAGCCCTCGAATTCGGCCTCCAGGACCGAGGCCTTCTTCTTACCCATGGCGCGGCGCAGAATATCGGCTCGGCCGAGGGAGTACCCGGCGACCTTCTGCGCGATCTGCATGATCTGTTCCTGATAGACGATCAGGCCGTAGGTATCGCCCAGAATGACCTTCAGGGGCTCTTCGAGCTCCGGATGGATGGGCTTGACCTCTTGCCGCCCATTCTTACGGTCGGCGTAGTCGTTGTGGGCGTTCATGCCCATGGGGCCGGGGCGGTACAGCGCGAGCACGGCGACGATATCGTCGAAGCCGGTGGGCTGCATGCGGCGCAGCAGATCGCGCATGGCGCCGCCGTCGAGCTGGAAGACACCGAGAGTGTCACCGCGCGCGAGCAATTCGTAGGTCGGCGCATCTTCCAGCGGCAGCGTGTCCAGGTCGAGATCGATGCCGCGGTTGTTCTTCATATTGACCAGCGCGTCACCGATGACGGTGAGGTTGCGCAGGCCCAGGAAGTCCATCTTCAACAGGCCGATGGCCTCACACGACGGGTAATCCCAGCCGGTGATGATGGCGCCGTCCTGCGCGCGCTTCCAGACCGGGATCGCGTCGGTGAGCGGCTCGCTGGACATGATGACCGCGCAGGCGTGCACGCCGGCATTGCGGATCAGGCCCTCGAGGCCGCGGGCGGTCTCGTAGATCTTGTTGACATCCGGGTTGGTATTGATGAGCTCCCGGACCTCGGCGGCCTCTTTGTACCGCTCGTGCTCGGGATCCATGATGCCCGAGAGCGGAATGTCCTTGGCCATGATCGGCGGCGGCAGCGCCTTCGAAATCTGGTCCGCGATGGCGAAACCCGGCTGGCCGAACTGCACGCGGGCCGAATCCTTCAGCGCCGCTTTGGTTTTAATGGTACCGAAGGTGATGACCTGCGCGACCCGGTCGCTGCCCCACTTATCGGTGGCGTAGCGGACCATTTCACCGCGGCGGCGATCATCGAAGTCGATATCGATATCGGGCATGGATACGCGCTCGGGATTGAGGAAGCGCTCGAAGAGCAGCCCGTGCGGAATCGGGTCGATATTGGTGATGCCCATGGAGTAGGCGACCAGCGAACCGGCGGCCGAACCACGGCCCGGTCCGACGTGGATGCCGACCGAGCGGGCATAGGTGATGAGGTCGGCGACGATGAGGAAGTAGGCCGGGAAGCCCATTTCGATAATGACGTCGAGCTCGAAGTCGGCACGCGGAATGTACTCCGGCGGAATACCTCTCGGGAACCGGCGATCCAGGCCCTTCATGACCTCGTGCCGCAGCCAGCTGCCCTGGGTCTCGCCCTCGGGCACCGGGAAGATGGGCATGCGGTCGCGGTGCTCCCACACCTCGTCGTAGGACTGCACGCGCTCACCGATGAGGACCGTATTGTCGCAGGCCCCAGGGACTTCCGCGTCCCAGATGGCGCGCATCTCCGCGGCGGACTTGAGGTAGTAGCCGCTGCCGTCGAACTTGAACCGGGTGGGATCGGAGAGCGTCTTACCGGTCTGGATGCACAGCAGCGCTTCATGGTTGGCGGAGTCTGTTTCGTGCACGTAGTGGCAGTCGTTGGTGGCCAGCGGCGGGATGCCCAGCTCGCGGCCGACCATGAGCAGACCCTCGCGGACCCGGGTCTCGATGGACAGGCCGTGGTCCATGACCTCGAGGAAGAAGTTCTCCGGGCCGAAGATCTCCTGCCACTTCGCCGCAGCCTCCAGCGCCTCGCGCTCCTGGCCCAGGCGCAGACGCGTCTGCACCTCGCCGGAGGGGCAGCCGGTGGTGGCGATGATGCCCGCCGCGTGCTCGGCGATGATGTCGGCGTCCATACGCGCCCACTTGCCGAGCTGGCCCTCGATCGAGGCCAGCGAGGACAGTTTGAAGAGGTTCCGCAGACCGGTCGCGTTCTCCGCGACCATGGTCATATGGGTGTAGGCGCCCGAACCGGAGATGTCATCGCTCTTCTGCGACGGGTCGCCCCAGCGCACACGCTTGGTGTTGAAGCGGGACTCGGGCGCGATGTAGGCCTCGATGCCGATGATCGGCTTGATGCCCTGCTTCTTGGCGGAGTTGTAGAACTCCGAAGCGCCGTACATGTTTCCGTGGTCGGTCATGCCGACGGCGGTCATGTCCAGCCGTTGCGCCTCTTTGAACAGTGGCGTGATCTTCGCCGCGCCATCGAGCATCGAGTACTCGGTGTGGTTATGGAGGTGAACGAATGATCCCGACACGAAGACACATGTTAGGTCCTGGCACCGACAACAGCTTCCGCGGGCGGCGTGGCGACTTTGCGTGTCGTGGTGGAGTTCACTGCGAGCGCTGGGAAACCGGCTCCGGATCGAGGTTTTCGAGCGGGTCGCCCACTTGAGCGCGGGACAGTACCACGGCGGCGACACACATGGTGACCACGGCAATCAGGACAAACACCGTGCCGATCGGTCCGCTTCGCAGCCGCTCATCGAGCACGGTGATGCCGACGAAAGCCGCGACCAGCGGTTCGGCGACTGTAAAGGCGGGGAGGCAGGCCGCCAGCGAACCGGCCTGATAGCCGACCTGCTGGAGATAGACGCCGCAGAGTCCGGTGGCGATCAGCAGGTACAGCTCCCAGCTGGTGAGGGCGTGGCCGACGCTCCGCTCGAACAGCTGGGTCACGTACTCGGTCAGCGCCGCCGAGACGCCCACCAGGGTGCCGCCCGCCGCACCGAGCATAAGTGCGCGCAGCGCAGAGGTTTTCGCCATGCGGGAGACCACCAGCGCCGCCGCGACCAGCAGGAAGATCACCAGCAGCGGCAGCACCCAGCGGTGCAGCCGGGCATGGGTGAGGCCCGGGGTGGGATCGCCCACAATGAGGAAGACGGCCAGCGCCATCGACAGCGCCAGTGCCGTCAGCCACATGGCCGGGGTGGTCTTGCGGCCGCTGTAGCGCGCGGCCAGCGGCAGCGCGAAAACCAGGGCGCTCACCAGGATCGGCTGCACGATGAGCACCGACCCCATGGCCAGCGCCGCGACCTGGAAGGCGAATCCGCCTCCGTCGCCGATCATTCCGGCCCACCACCGCGGGCTGCGGATGAGCGAGCGCAGGAGGGCATCGCCGTCGGGCACTTCGGAGGCGGCCTGCTGCTGCGCCACGGCGGAGACCGCGAACAGCAGGGCCGCCACGAAGGCACAGATCACAGCACCGAGAGGTAGTCCAGACACGACCCCAGTCTGCCGCGCCCCCGGCTCAGGCCGCGCGGCGGCTCGGTACTGCGGTGGTGCGGCGTGTCGCGCGGGCGCCCCGGATCGCCAGCGGCAGCACCCAGGCCGAGGCGATCTGATCGGAGGTGAGGGCGGCCAGCGACAGCCGATTATGGACGAATCCGATGGAAAGTCCCTGCTGCGGGTCGGCCCAGCCGAAGGAACCGCCCAGGCCGATATGGCCGAAACCGGCGCGGGCGCCCGGCATCGGCAGCGAGTGGTAGCCCATATGCCAGAGCATGGGGAAATAGAAGAGCGCGTGATCGAGTCGGTAGGTCTCGATATGCCGCATGGTCTTGATGGTCTGCGGCGACAGGAAGCGGTGGCCGTTGCTCATACCGCCATTGGCCAGCGCGCCGTAGAGGGTGGCCAGACCGCTGGCGGTGCAGACGCCATTGCCCGCGGGGAGTTCGGTCTCCAGGATCGGCGGGTTGTCACCGTCGACGAACTCCTCGAGGCCCGGCAGGAACAGGGCGCGGGTCGCCGCGCCCAGCGCGCCGGGCAGACCGTAGGCCCGGCCCAGGAACAGGGAGACGTAGGTGGTGCCCACGGCGGCCAGGCGACTGCCCTGCAATTCGGCCGCGGTGGTGGCGGCTCCGGCCGGCGGGCGGCCCAGGTGGATGCCGTCGGTGCCGAGCGGTTCGGCGATCTCGGTGCGGAACAGCTCCGCCATGCCCCGGCCGGTGACGGCGCGGGCCAGACCGGCCAGCAGCCAGCCGAAGGTCAGGGCGTGATAGGTCGGAATGTTCAGCAGGTGATCGGGTTTCGCGGCGGCGAGGCGCTGCTCCATCAGGCGGTGGTCGAGAATATCGTCCAGGCCGCGGGCGATCTCCGGCAGGCCGGACAGGCCCGCGCGGTGGGACAGCAGCTGCCGCACCGTGATTCGCTCCTTGCCATTGGCCGCGAATTCGGGCCAGTAGGCGGCGACCGGGGTGTCGTAGTCGAGCAGACCGCGGTCGGCGAGACGGTGAATCACCGTGGCCGCAATGCCTTTGGTGGCGGAGAAGACCACGGCGCCGGTATCGGCGCCCCACGCGGTGGCGGGCGCGGCGTCACCGATCCAGGCATCGACCAGCGGCACGCCGTGCAGGTGCACCGAGAGCGCACCGCCGGCGCCCGGGTGACCGCCCATCATTCGCGCGAAAGTACGTACCAGGGGCCCGAATTCGGGGGTCGCGAACCCGCCCACACCGGTGGGTAGATCCGCGAGCGCCGGGGCGGTAGCGACATTGCTCACGGATCCAAGGTACGAGGCGCGCATCACCGAGGGCAATGGGATGACCACGAGAGTTACCGGCCAGGGTCCAGTGGTTATTTACGGTGTCGAATCGGTAATGCCGGTGTTACCCGCGCGTACGCTCGGAAGATGCGCGTACTGCGGTCGCTTTCGCTGGGCCTGTTCGTTGTGGTCGTGCTCGCGGTCGCGGGCTGCTCGAGTACCGCGCCGGCGCCGACGTACGTGACCGGAGATTGGCACGGAAATATCGAAGTGCCCGGTCAGCCGCTGGCGATCGGCGTCAACTTCACCACCGACGGCAAGGGCTCGATCGAGGTTCCGGCGCAGAACGTCTCGCACAAACAGCTGAGCGCGGTACGCAATGACGTGGATCAGGTCGAGTTCTCGATCCCGGAATTTCCCGGGCAGCCGGTGTTCAAGGGGAAGTACGACAAGGCCTCGGACAGTATCAAGGGCGACTTCACGCAGTCCGGGAAAACCTTGCCGCTGACGCTGACCCGGGGGCAGGTGGCCGGGTTGGCACGGCCGCAGGAGCCGAAGCCGCCGTGGCCGTACAAGTCCGAGGATGTCAGCTACCGCAGCGGGAGCATCACCATCGCGGGCACGCTGACCGAGCCGCAGACCGGCGGGCCGCATCCGGCGGTGCTGCTCATCACCGGCAGCGGGGCGCAGGATCGCAATGAGGAAATCCTGGGGCACAAGCCGTTCCTGCTGTGGGCGGACACCCTGACCCGGGCCGGATATGCGGTGCTGCGCACCGACGATCGCGGGGTCGGCGGCACCGGCGGGGATCTCGCCGCCTCCAGCTATCAGGATCTGACCGACGATATCGGCGCGGGTGTGGCATTCCTGCACGGGCGTTCGGATATCGACGGCACACGCATCGGTTTGCTGGGGCACAGCGAGGGCGGATATCTCGCGCCGCTGTATGCCTCGCGGCCCGACAGCGGTGTGGCCTTCGCGATTCTGCAGGCCGGACCGGCGGTGTCCGGTGCGGATGTGCTGCTGGAACAGAATCGGCTGATCCTGACCGCATCGGGCGCCTCGCCCGAAGCCGTGGCCGCGCAGGTCGGCTATATCTCGGGGCTGACCAGCATTATTCGCAATGGCGACCTGGGCGCCGCGAAAATCTATGCGCAGCAGCACAATGACAGCCTGCCCGCCGATCAGCGGGCTTCGGGCGAGACCATCGACACCCTGGTGACGCCGTATATGGCGGCGCTCATCAATTACGATCCGGCGCCGGCGCTTTCGGCGCTGCGCATTCCGGTGCTGGCCATGTACGGGACCAAGGATCTACAGGTTCCGGCGGGGCAGAGCGAGGGGCCGATGCGCAGTCTGCTGGGCGCCGATCCGGATGCCACCGTGCAGGTCTTCGACGGGCTCAATCACCTGATGCAGCCCGCGAATACGGGGCTGCCCAGCGAGTACGCCACCATCGAGACGACCATCGACCCGCAGGTGCTGAGTTATGTCACCGCGTGGCTGACCAAGCGTTTCCCGCCGCGGTAGTCGCTGGCGCACCCGGTAATTCATTGAAAGAGTGGTGACGTGGGAATCTACGAGAATCAGGTGCTGCCCCGGATCATCGATCTGTCCTGCGGCGCGAAGTTCCTGGATCCGGTGCGCAAACGCGTCTGCGCCGGGCTCAGCGGGCGCGTGGTCGAGATCGGCTTCGGATCCGGGCGCAATGTGCCGTTCTATCCCGCCGTGGTGAAGTCGGTGAGCGCGGTCGAACCGGTGGGACTGGGCTGGACAATGGCGAGCGAGCGGATCGCGGCGTCCGCCGTTCCGGTCGAGCGGGCGGGATTGGACGGGCAGGCATTGCCGTTCGAGGACAATAGTTTCGATTCGGCGCTGTCCACCTGGACACTGTGCACCATTCCCGATGTGCAGGCGGCCCTGTCCGAGATTCGCCGAGTACTGGCGCCGGGCGGGACATTTCATTTCGTCGAGCACGGGCTGGCGCCGGATCCCGGGGTGCAGGTGTGGCAGCGCCGGTTGAATCCGGTGCAGAAGACGCTGTTCGGCGGCTGTCATCTGGATCGCGATATTCGCGGGCTGATCGAGGACGCGGGCTTCGAGGTGCGCGCGGTCGATCGGTTCTATGAGAAGGGGACGCCGAAATTCATGGGTGCGCTGTCACTGGGCGTGGTCACTTCGGCGTGACAAGCGCACGCCCAGTGCAGCATCGGGCGTCTACCGCTGCGGCCAGCCACCGTACGGGACGGTGATCAGCTCCATATAGTGGCCGTTGGGATCCTGGAAGTAGATGCCGCGGCCACCGTCATTGTGGTTGATCTCGCCTTCGGCCCGGCCGTGCGGATCGGCCCAATAGGTGATCCGGTAGTCCATGATCTTCTTATAGGACGCATCGAATTCGTCCTCGGAGACCAGGAAGGCGTAGTGCGTGGGGTGTATGCCACCGGGGAGATCCGGCGGAACATTCGCGAAATCGAAGGTGACACCGTTCCCGACGTGCAGCGGTATGAACGGTCCCCACTCGGCCCCCACCTCCAATCCGAGGATCTCCGCCCAGAATTCGGCGGTCTCCCGATTGGCCTTGCATCCGACAATGGTGTGGTTGAACTGAATAGTTATGGGAATTCTCCTGTGTGAGTGACGATCCCGACCCTGGACCGGTGCAAGTCGGCCGACAGGAGCATCGCCACCCCTTCGACGCTAGCCACATATCCGCCGATTCGCCAATATCCTAGTGGCGGGGGTCACAGTGCCCGGCACGGCGATCACCGGCGGCGACGCTCAGCGGGTGGGTCCGGCGGAGTACTCCTGTTCGGGGCGGCCGGTGCTGCCGTAGCGCAATTGCATGCGCAGGCCGCCGGCGCCCACCAGCGCGGCGAGGTAGCGCTGGGCGGTGGCGCGGGAGATGCCGATGGCGAGGGCCACCTGGGCGGCGGACATGGGGGCGTCGGCGCGGCGAACAGCCTGCAGCACCAGATCTTTCGTGGGCGAGGCGAGCGCGGCGGGCTGCGCCGCCGCGCCGGTGGCGGTCGTCTGGCGCAGTGCCAGTAGGGCGGCGTCCACGTCCGCGGAGGCGATCTCCGGCGCCGACAGGATTCGCCGGTAGCGGGCGTATCCGGCCAGGCGGGCCGCCAGGGCGGCGTGATCGAAGGGCTTCACCAGGTAGCCGAGGGCGCCCGCGGACAGCGCGGCCCGGACGGTCTCGGATTCGATTGCGGCGGTGAGCATCATGGCGTCGAAGCGGATCTCGCGGACCAGATCGACCCCGGAGCCGTCGGGGAGATAGACATCGACCAGCGCCAGATCGAAGGTCGTCGCGGCAATGGCCGCGCGTGCGGCGGCGAGCGTATTCGCGACCGTGCCGACGGTGAAACCCGGTAGCGCCGAGACGATTCCGGCATGCAGATTGGCCACCCGGAAGTCGTCGTCGACCACCAGCACATTCAGCTCTCCAGCGCCCACGCGGGCTCTCCCTCTGTCAGCACACCCGGCAACCGGGCAATGAATTCCGCTCCCCGCAAAGCCTTCTCGGGCGCCAAGTCCCGATCCGCCGCACCGCCCGGATCGCCCAGCAGGACATCACCGCCGCGCGCCCTCGCCACCTGCCGCGACAATGCCAGTCCCACCCCGCGCCCGCCCGGCACACCCTCCCCGGCACGGGTCGAAACCCCTTCCGCGAACACCGAATCCACCAGTTCGGCCGCCACCCCGCCCCCACTGTCGGCGACCGCGATATGCAGCGTCTCCCCCTCCTGCACCAACTCCAGCTCCACCACAGCGGGGGCAGCATCGCCGCCAGTAGCGGACTCAAACCCACCGCGCGCGGGCTCGGCATCTCCGCCCACAGCGGGCTCAGCATCACGACGTGCAGCGGGCTCGGCATCACGGTGTGCAGCGGGCTCGGCATCACGGTGTGCAGCGGGCTCGGCATTACCGGGTGCAACGGGCTCTACGCTCGCGGCAATCGTGGGGTTCGCGCCCCCGGCGGCGACATGCTCGGCCGCGCCGAGGCGGGCGGCTTCGATGGCGTTGTCGAGGAGGTTGCCGAGGACGGTCGTGACATCCACGGGGGCTGCGAGATTCGCGTGTACCCAGGTGTTGGGGCCGAGGCGGAGGCGGACGCCCTGTTCGCGGGCGTGGGCGGCCTTGGCGGCGAGGAAGGCTTGCAGGTAGGGGTCGGTCACGGCATCGATGCCGGGCAGGACGGCGCCGAGGGGGCCGGAGCCCAGGAGCTCGGCGAGCAGGTGGGAGGCCTCGTCGGGACGGCCGGTGTGCAGCAGTCCGTTCAGCAGGTGCAGGCGATTGGCGAATTCGTGGCGCTGGGCGCGCAGTACGGCGCTCAGCGAGCGGACCGCATCCAGTTGGCGGGTCAGGGATTCCACGTCGGTGCGGTCGCGGACGCTCAGTACCGCACCGAGGGGGCGGCCGTCGCGGAGCACGCTGCGGGCGGTCACCACCACGATGCGCTCGCCCACCGCCGCCTGCACCAGCCGGCCGTCGGCGGCGCGGAACGCCTCCAGCACACGCGGAGTCAGTCCGAGGTCGTCGATATCGCGGCCGGGGGCGGCCTCGATGCCGAGCAGCCGGCGGGCTTCGTCATTGATGACGGTGACGCGCCAGGCGGTATCGGCGGCGACCACGCCCTCGCCGATGCCGTGCAGGACGGCATCCTGTTCGCGTACCAGTTCCGCCAATTCAGCGGGTTCCAGACCCAATGTCAGACCATGCCAGCGACGTGCCAGCAATACCGATCCGGCAATGCCCGCACACAGCGCCCCGGCGATCAGCAGCCCGGATCGGCGGAGGTCGCGCAGCAGCTGTTCGCGCACCGCCGCGGTCGAGATGCCGACACTGACCTCACCGACCACGCGGCCGGTACCGGGTTGCAGCACCGGCACTTTGGCGCGCACCGATTCGCCGAGGGTGCCGTGTTCGCGAATGACCACCTCGCCGCCCGCCAGCGCTTTGGAAGGGTCGGTGCTGACCATTTCGCCGAGCCGGGCACGCTCCGGATGCGCCAGGCGCAGACCCGCGTCATCGGTGATGACCACGAACAATGCACTGGTGCGCAGCCGGGCGTCCGCGGCGATGCGCTGCAGCGGGCCGTCGGCGAGATCGCTCCGCAGCCGCGGCCCGGGTTGCAGCGAGAAGTCGGCGTAGTGCTCGACCTCGGCGCGCACATCGGGTTCGGAGGCGACGGTGCGGGCGATCGCGAGGGCGCGCTCACCGTATTCGCCGGACAATCGCTGATTGCCGATATAGGCGAACACGCCGAAGGCCAGGCCGACGGTCACACCGACCACCGCGACCTGCAACAGCACGATCTGGGTCCGGAGGCGAACCGAGCGGGGGCCGAGCGAGAACACGGGCCACAGTGTAGAGAACGGCCCGCAAACGCCTGAGCAGAATGCGCAAAACGGGCGAATCGCCGCTTGTGCGGGTAGCGCGCACAACCACATGGGGTGTGACCGCCGCCACGTAGCTTCTCTCCAATGCCGCAGCACACACCTCGAGCGGCACGAAAGCAGGAGCAAGCGATGACCCCACCGCCCCTCGACCGCGGCGAGCCATTGATCGAACTGAGAGGCGCGACCAAGCGCTTTCCGGGCGCCAACGGCGGCATTCACACCGCGGTGCGCGATCTGAACTTCACGGTCGCCCCCGGCGAGTTCGTCGCCGTGGTCGGACCGACCGGCTGCGGCAAATCGACCACCCTCTCCCTGGTCTCCGGACTCGAACCCGCCTCGGCCGGACGCACCCTGGTGCGCGGCGCGGATGTGCGCGGCATTCCGGACGGCGTCGGCTACATGTTCCAGCAGGACGCCGTGCTGCCGTGGAAGAGCGTGCTCGACAATGTCGCTCTGGGACCGCACTTCCGGGGCGTGCCGAAGAAGCAGGCGCGGGCGCGGGCCGCCGAATGGGTGCGCACGGTCGGCCTCGGCGGGTTCGAGGGTTACTACCCGTATCAGCTCTCCGGCGGTATGCGCAAACGGGTTTCGCTGGCGCAGACGCTGGTCAACAACCCCGAGATCATCCTCATGGACGAGCCGTTCAGCGCGCTCGATGTGCAGACCCGGCAGCTCATGCAGGACGAGCTGCTGCGGGTGTGGTCCGGGACCGATGCGGCGGTCATCTTCGTAACTCACGATCTGGAAGAGGCGATTTCGCTCGCCGATCGGGTGGTCGTCATGACGGCCTCCCCCGCCACCGTGTGCGGCGACTTCGCGGTCACTCTCGAACGGCCGCGCAATGTCGAGGAGGTTCGTCTCACCGAGGAATTCCGCGACCTCTACAAGGAAATCTGGGAAACGCTGCGCGATGAGGTCGAGGCAGCTCGTAGTAAGGGAGCCTCCCGTGTCGCTTGATGTCGTATCGCACACCGCCACCTTCACACCGGAATTCGAGACCGAGGCGCAGATTCTCGCGCGGGTCCGCACACAGGCGCGCAGGGAGAAGATCCGCACCTGGGGGCTTCGGGTGCTGCTGATCGCGCTGTGGCTGGGTTCATGGGAGTTGACCGCTTCGCTGTGGATCGATCCGTTCTTCTACTCCAAGCCCTCGCTCATCTGGGATCGGCTCTACGAATGGTTCACCGACGGAACACAATTCGGGTCCATCTGGCTTCAGCTTTTCACCACCGTGCAGGAGGCGGTGCTCGGCTTCGTCATCGGCACCGTAGCCGGTGTGGTGCTGGGTGTACTGCTGGGTCGTAGCCGATACTGGGCCGAGGTGCTCGCGCCGTTCATCAAGGCGCTCAATGCCGTTCCGCGCATTGTGCTGGCATCGCTGTTCATCATCTGGTTCGGGCTGGGGCTCAGTTCCAAGGTGGCGACCGTCGTGGTGCTGGTGTTCTTCGCGGTGTTCTTCAATGCCTTCACCGGCGCGCGTGAGGTGGACGGCAATGTCATCAACAATGCGCGCATCCTGGGCGCGTCCAAGCGTCAGGTGCTGACCTCCATCGTGCTGCCGAGCGCCACCACCTGGATTCTGTCCAGCCTGCACACGGCCTTCGGTTTCGCGCTCATCGGTGCGGTGGTCGGTGAATACGCCGGCGCCAGCAAGGGTTTGGGCCTGCTCATCTCCAATGCGCAGGGCACCTTCGACGCGGCCGGGATCTATGCGGGCATGATCGTCATCACCGTGGTGGCGCTGGTGGCCGAATGGCTGATCGGGCTGGCCGAGAACCGGCTGCTGAAATGGCGTCCGTCGCAGGCTGCTTCGGGTCACGGGGTGTGAGCATGAGACATCGCAGAACCCTCGCGCTCGTACTGCTCGCCGTCGCCTCGCTCCTGCTGGTGACCGGCTGTCGCGACTCCCGGTCCATTCCCGTCGCGAACGGGCGGCCGCAGCTGACGATTATGGTCGGCGGGCTGGAGAAGGTGATCTACCTGCCCGCCATGCTCACTCAGAAGCTGGGCAATTTCGAACGCAATGACATCGATGTGCAGCTGCTGGGCGAACAGTCCGGTGCGACGGCCGAAACCGCGCTGCTCACCGGCGATGTGCAGGCCGTGGTCGGTTTCTACGACCACACCATCGATCTGCAGGCCAAGGATCAATGCCTGCGGACGGTCGTGCAATTCGCCGATGTGCCCGGCGAAGTGGAGTTGGTCTCCACCTCGGATGCGGCAACCATCCGCTCCCCCAAGGACTTCCGGGGCCGCAATCTCGGCGTCACCTCACTGGGGTCGTCCACCGATTTCCTCACCCAGGCCCTGGCCGGACAGGAAGGGCTGGGCACCTCCGACTACACCCGAGTGAAAGTCGGTGCGGGACAGACCTTCATCGCCGGAATGAATCACAATGGCATCGATGCGGGCATGACCACCGATCCGACCGTCGCCAAGATGGTCAGCTCGGGCGATGCCCGGGTACTCGTCGATATGCGCAATGAAGAGGGCACCCGCGCAGCCCTGGGCGGCCTGTATCCCGCTGCCTCCCTGTACATGCGGTGCGAGACCGTGGACAGCCACCCGGAGATCGTGCAGAAGCTGGTCACCTCGTTCGTGCAGACCCTGCAGTGGATCAAAACCCACACCCCCGAGGAGATCGCGGCGAAAATGCCCTCGCAGTACGCGGGCGGCGACCCGAAGCTCTACGTCCAATCTGTGCGCGATTCCATCAGCATGTTCAACGGCGACGGACTCATGAAACAGGAAGGCGCCGAGAATGTCCTGCGCATCCTGGGCCGGTACTCGCGCAATGTGCAGCCGGTACGCGACCGCATCGACCTGAACGCGACCTATACGAATCAGTTCGTCGAACAGGCCCTGAAGCCCCGAACCCAGTAATCCTCGGCTCGCCGACGACGCCCCGCCGGCATTCCGCATTCGATGAGGGGATGCGGAATGCCGTGCGTGACATCACCGACCGGTACACCGATCGGTGTGTCGGCTACTTTGCGGCGAATGAGCAGGGATAATTCGGCGGATGGCGGTAAGTCGAAGATTTGTGCTGGCTCTGGCCGGGAGTGCGCCGCTGTTGGGGCTGGCTGCCGGGCGGGCGATGGGCGATCCGGGGCTGACGCAGCCGGGGCGGGCAACTGTGCGGTACACGATGACGGCGTTCACCAATGCCAGTGAATCCGATCTGTATGTGTACGAATCCACCGATGCGACCAACTTTCAGCTGCTGCGGGGATCCGCGTACCAGCCGCCGAGCGGACTGCTGCGGGATCCGAGCCTGATCCTGCATACCGACGGGCGCTACTACCTCACCTATACGACGGGGTGGGAGGGGCAGACCATCGGATTCGCGCGCAGTGATGATCGGGTCACCTGGACGCACCTGGACGAGTATCAGGTCGATGTGCCGGGCGTGACCTCGACGTGGGCGCCGGAATGGTTCGTCGACTCGAATGGTGAAGTCAATGTGCTGGTCTCGCTGTCGGACGGGGTTCGCTTCACTCCGCATCTGATGACCGCCACCGATCCCGGGCTGCGATCGTGGACGCCGCTGACCCCGATGGTGGGACTCGGGCCGAAGTCCGATACCGGATACGGCTATATCGATACGACCGTGGTGCTGCATCGTGGGCAGTACTACGCCTTCACCAAGGACGAGCAGACCAAGTTCGTCGAACTCGCCGTTTCGGATCAGCTGCGCGGGCGGTATTCCTTTGTGCAGACCGGGGATTGGGCCGGGTGGGGATCACCGCGGGAGGGCCAGTGCGTCATACCGCTGCCCGGTGGCGGGTGGCGGATCTACTTCGACGCCTATGACGACGGCGAGTATCTCTACAGCGACAGCCACGACAATTTCCGCACCTGGACGCCGACCGCCGAACTTCCCGGGCTCTCGGGCACGGTCCGGCATTTCACGGTGCTGCCCGAACACAGCCGACCGGCAGCAGCGTCAGTCCACACGGGTGTCAGTGGGTATCGGTAGCGTCGGTGCTGTGGAAACTGGGGAACACATCCAAGAGCTCGCGGACCGCATCGTGGCGCTGCGCGACGGCTACTACCAGGGCGCGCCGCTGGTCGCGGACGCCGAGTACGACGCGATCGAGGACGAGCTACGCGGTCTGATCGAGGCGCACCCGGAGCTCGCACCGGATCCTAATCCGCTGGAGCAGGTCGGCGCGCCCGCGGTGCTGCACGCCCCGATCCGGCACTCGCGCCCGATGCTGTCGCTCGAGAAGTCGACCAAGCCGGAGCAGGTCGCGGCGTTCTTCGGCCGCTTCCCCGGCCAGTCGGTGGTGGTGATGCCGAAGCTCGACGGCCTGTCCCTGGCCCTGGTCTACGAGGACGGGCGGCTGGTGCGCGCCATCACCCGGGGTGACGGCACCACCGGTGACGATGTGACCATGCTGGTGCGCGCCCTGGTGGACGGCGTCCCCGAGCGGATCGACGTCCCGGGGCGGGTGGAGGTGCGCGGCGAGGCGGTCATGCTGCGTTCGACCTTCGTCGCCTACAACACGGCGCATCCGGACAAGCCGCTGATCAATCCGCGCAATGCCGCGGCGGGCACGCTGCGGGCCAAGGATCCGGCCACGGTCTCCGAGCGGCGGCTGCAATTCTTCGGCTTCGATCTCGATACCTCGGACGGCGGTGCGGCGGTCGATCTCGGCGAGGGTCTGCGGGCGCTGGGGGTCGCGGGCGCGCAGATGCGGCTGTGCGCCGATGCCGAGCAGGCGCAGGCGGCGATCACCGCGATCGAGCAGGGTCGCAATGATCTGGACTACGACCTCGACGGCGCGGTGCTGCGGCTGGCCGATCGAGATGCCTACGCGGCGGCCGGAATTCGGTCGAACTCCCCGCGTGGCGCGCTGGCGTTCAAATTCGCCGCCGAGGAGAAGACCACGCTGCTGGCCGATGTGGTCTGGGATGTCGGCAAGACGGGCAAGATCGTCCCGGTCGCCTGGCTGGAGCCGGTGTTCGTGGGCGGCACCACGGTCACGAAGGCGACACTGGCCAATCAGGAGGTGATCCGCGCCCGCGATGTCCGGGTCGGTGACACCGTGCTGGTGCGCCGCGCGGGCGATGTGATCCCGTTCGTCGCGGGTGTGCTGGATGCCTCCAAGCGCACCGGCGAGGAGCGCGAGATCGTGCCGCCCACCGTCTGCCCCTCCTGCGGGCAGCCGGTCACCGAGCAGGGCAATAGCCGAGAACTGTTCTGCACCAACGTCTCCTGCCCCGCGCAGACGGTGCGCAGGCTGATCCACTGGGCCTCGCGCGCGGCGGCGGATATCGATGCCATCGGCGGGGTGTGGATCGAGCGCCTGGCCGAGGCGGGGATTCTGGAGAACCCGTCGGACTTCTACACGCTGACCAAGGACCGCCTGCTCGAATTCGACCGCATGGGCGAGGTCTCGGCCACGCGCATGATCGATTCGATCGATGCCAGCCGCGAGGTCGGCCTGCGCCGCGCGCTGATCGGCCTGGCGATCCCGATGGCCTCCGACGGCACCGCCGCCCGCCTGGCCCGCGCCGGATTCGGCTCCCTCGAGGAGGTCGCCGACGCCGGCGAGGAAAAGCTGGTGGCCGTGGAGGATATCGGCCCGAAGGTCGCCGCCTCCCTGGTCGCCCACCTCACCCGCCTGCGCCCGGAACTCGAGCGCCTGCGCGAGGCGGGCGTCTCCCTGGACGTGCGCGAGGAGGATCTCCCCCCGGTCATCGCGGCCGGCGCACCCCTGGAGGGCAAGTCGGTGGTGATCACCGGCGCCATCAGCGACCCCCGCTCCGGCGAAAAGGTGGCCCGCCCGACCTTCCAGCGCCTGTGCGAAAAGGCCGGCGCCACAGCAGCATCCTCGGTCTCGGCGAACACCGACCTGCTCATCACCGGCGCGGGAGTCGGCGAAAGCAAACTGACCAAAGCCGAAAAGCTCGGCGTAACAGTCGTCGACCAGGGCGAGATCTGGACCCTCCTGATCGCCGCCAACATCATCTAGACCTGGCAGCCTCGAGGCTCCCCCGCACCGACCGGGCTCTGATGGTGGCTTTCTCGGCGTGTCGCCACGATCAGAGCCCGGTCGAGGCCAATTCACCGGTGCGCGAGGGGGATTCGGGTAGAGGGGCGTTCGAGGTGGGGCGGATTTGTTCTTGTTGATGTGAAAACTCCTTCTGCGCAGGGTATTCAGGGTGCGCAGCTGGGGGGCGAGGGGTGGGGGCGGTTCTCTCAAGGTGCGGGGTGGGGTGGGGAGGTACGTTCGGGGGATGGGGAGTTCGAACGGCGTGGGGCGCCGATCAGGTGGGGTTCGGCGGTTTTTCGTGATCTTGGCTGGGGTGGTGGTGGCGGGGCTGGTTGTGGGGTTGTTGCCGAGGTGGTGGTGTGGGCGGGAGGCCGAGGGGTGGTTCGAGGGGGATTCGGGGCGGGTGCGGGGGCTTGCCGAGGAAATGGTGGCGTTCGAGGCGGAGGACGATCGTAAGAGGGCCACGGGGGCGGGGGCGGAATTCGACGGGATGTGGGGGTTGCTCGCGCATCAGATGACGGCGCTGGGGCTGGCGCAGGTGTGTTTGGCGCATCCGGAGTGGCGGGACCGGTACGCGCCCATCGTGACTCGGGCGGCGGCGAAGAGTCTGCTGCCGGAGATGCGCGCCGAATTCACCGCGGCTTGGCACGGCGAGGACGGGTCGGCCGATCTGAGTAATCCGCGTGCGCACGCTTATCTCTCGTATCCCGCGCTCGCGCTCGGGATGGCCCGGCTGGTCGATCCGGCCTTTCCGCCCGGCCTGGCAGCACAGCAGGACGCGATCGTCGCCGCCTTCGAGCGGCAGTTGCTCGCCTCGCCGACCGGATTGCTGGAAACCCTTCCCGGAGAGGCTTATCCGACCGATGTGGCCGCCGTCGCCGCGGCGATAGCGGTGCACGGACGCTCGACCGGCATCGATCACTCGGCGGTGCTCGCGCACTGGGCGCAGCAGGTGCGCGCGGTACAGATCGATCCGGGCACGGGGCTGGTGGTGCAGCGCATGGGCACCGACGCGCACGCACACGACGCACCACGCGCCTCGGGAACCGGACTCGCGGCCTACTTCGCCGGATTCGCGGACCGGGCGCTCGCCGGCGAGCTGGCGACCGGATTGTTCCACCAGGAGCGCGGCATCCTCGGCTTCAGCGCGATCCACGAGTACGGCGGCGGCCACAACGGCGCCGGAGATATCGACAGCGGCCCCGTAATCCTCGGAATATCCGTCTCCGCCACCAGCTTCGCACTCGCCCCGGCCCGCGCCTTCGGCCACCGCGACCTCTTCACCCGCCTGTTCCGCACCGCCGACCTCGTCGGCCTGCCCCTGCGCAGCGGAGCCCGGCTGCGGTTCGCCACCGGCGGGGTGATCGGAAACGCGCTACTGCTCGCCTTTCTCACATCGGGACCGGAGCTGGCGCGATGAAACGACCTGACACCGCGCAACTGCTCGCCGGATGGCGGCTGATGCGCATACCGGTGGTACTGGTCGTGCTGTACCTGGTCCTGCGTGCGATCTTGGCGGCATTGTCGGAGCGACACGGGTTCGGTTCGCCCGGCGGCATGGGCCCGGGCTACCTGGCCGTCGCCGGTGCGGTGGTAGCGCTGCGCGTGCTGCTGCTGATCATCCTGCCCGCCGTTATCGCCTATCGCACTGCGGCACGGTCGAGCGCATGCTGCACCGAATCGAGCACGGAGGTCTACGACGGCCGGGCGCGGACTCGAAGTTGTCGGACCACAGTGGATTCACTACTTGATCGACTTCATGGCCAGTTGGAGGGTGGCCAGGACGCCTACTGCGACTACGAGGGGGTAGTGGCCCGCGGATCTGGCGTAGTCGTAGGTCGAGGCGATGACGAGGATCGCCAGGATCAGGAACAGAAAGTGTTTCACCGGTCGCTCCCTTGGCTGGACTCAAGGGTACGAGGGGCTGATTCTCCTGTGCCACAGCTGAACTCGGCGAAGGGCAGTGCGACGCCGACGGAGAGGCAGGGGTTGGGCGGCGACCGTCGATCCCGGCCCTTTCGGCGGGCCTAAGCGCCCGGCTTCGGGCGAGAGCGGCGGAGGGCGTCGAGGGTGAAGATGGCCAGGGCGAGCCAGATCAGGGCGAAGCCTGCCCAGCGGGAGGCGGGCATGGGTTCGTGGACAACCGCCACGCCCCAGGTGAGCTGGAGGGCGGGGGTGAGGTATTGCAGGATTCCCATGGTGGACAGGGGGACTCGGGGGGCCGCGAGGGCGAAGAAGAGCAGCGGGACGAGGGTTACCGGGCCGGTGATCATGAGCAGGGCGGAGTGCGCGGGGGTGGAGCCGAAGGTGGCGTGACCGGTCAGAGCCAGGACGACTACCGCGATGGCCGCGAAGGGGGCGGCGGAGATGCCTTCGGCGGCCAGGCCGGGGAGGGCGTCGAGGCGGATGACCTTTTTGATCAGGCCGTAAGTCGCGAAGGAGCACGCCAGGATGAGGGCGATCCACGGTGGGCGGCCGTAGTCGATAGTGAGGACGATGACGGCGGTGGCGCCCAAAGCCAGTGCGAGCCACTGCACTCGGCGCAGTCGCTCGCGAAAGATGAGGACGCCGAACGCGACTGTCACCAGCGGGTTGATGAAGTAGCCCAGGGCGCACTGCACCACCTGCTCGGACATGACGCCGTAGACGTAGACGCCCCAGTTGATCGACAGCGCCAGCGAGGCCGCCGCGGCCAGCCGCCAGGTGCGGGCGTCGATACCGCGCAATTCGCGGATCCTGCCGGTCACCAGCAGCAGCGCCAGCGAGACGACCAGGGTCCAGAGAATTCGCTCGGCCAGCACCTCGGCCGGGGTGGCGAAGGTCAGCAGTCCGAAGAAGGCCGGGAACATGCCCCAGACGAAGAAGGCGCTCGCACCGAATGCCACACCCACCTCCCGGCCGGAGCGCCGCCCGGTTCGCGAAGTCACGGTGGCGGCGGGTGAGTCTGACACCGTTCAACGTTAGCCCGCGCAACGACCAGGCGACTATCGGATATTGGCCTTATAACTCACCCTCTCCGACGCGCGCGGTGCCCACCTGGGAAAACCGGGCTACCGGATAGCAAACATCTAGGCTGTGAACCATGTCGATCACCGCGCAGGATGAGAAACCCGCGACCGGACTCACCTCGGCAGAGGTCGAGCAGCGTCGCCGCGACGGACTCACCAATGATGTGCCGGAGCGGGCCAGCCGTTCGGTGCGAGACATCGTCAAGGCCAATATCTTCACGCGCATCAACGCCCTGCTCGGCGTGCTGTTCGTTCTGGTGATCGCCACCGGATCGCTCATCGACGGCATGTTCGGCCTGCTGATCATCGCCAACAGCGGGATCGGCATCATTCAGGAGCTGCGCGCCAAGAAGACGCTCGACGAACTCGCGATCGTCGGACAGGCGCAGCCGGTGGTGCGCCGCGAGGGCAGAACGCAGGCGGTCGCCCCGCAGGAGATCGTGCTCGACGACATTATCGAGCTCGGACCCGGCGATCAGATCGTGGTGGACGGCGAGGCGGTGGAGTGCGAGCTGCTCGAGGTCGACGAGTCGCTGCTCACCGGCGAGGCCGACCCCATCGACAAAACTGTTGGCGCACAGATCATGTCGGGCAGCTTCGTGGTCTCCGGCAGCGGCGCGTACCGGGCCACCAAGGTCGGCAAGGACGCCTATGCCGCCAAGCTCGCCGATGAGGCCAGCAAGTTCACCCTGGTGAAATCCGAACTGCGCAGCGGTATCGACACCATTCTGCGAGTCATCACCTACCTGCTGATTCCGGCGGGACTGCTGTCCATCTACAACCAGCTGGTCTCCAGCAAGGAGTCCTGGCGGCCCGCCGTCAACGGCATGGTGGCGGCGCTGGTGCCCATGGTGCCCGAGGGCCTGGTGCTGATGACCTCCATCGCCTTCGCGGTCGGCGTGGTCCGGCTCGGGCGGCGGCAGTGCCTGGTGCAGGAGCTGCCCGCCATCGAGGGACTGGCCCGGGTGGATGTGGTGTGCGCCGACAAGACCGGCACGCTCACCGAAAACGGTATGCGGCTGAGCGAGATTCGCGCCGTCGGTGACGAATCCGCCGACCGCGAAGCGGAATTGAAGCAGGTCCTGGCAGCCCTGGCGGGCGGCGATCCGCGGCCGAATGCCAGCGTCGCGGCCATTGCCGAGGCGCTGCCGGACACCCCGGGCTGGAAGCAGACCGGGCTCGCACCGTTCTCCTCCGCCAAGAAGTGGAGCGGCGCGTCCTACGGCGAGCACGGCAACTGGCTGCTCGGCGCGCCCGATGTCCTGCTGGACCCGGAATCCGAAACCGCCGCTGTCGCACAGGAAATCGGCGCGAAAGGCCTGCGGGTGCTGCTGCTGGCCAGCAGTGACCGGCCGGTGGACGCCGCCGATGCGCCCGGTGAGGTGACGCCCGCGGCACTGGTGGTGCTGGAGCAGCGGGTACGTCCCGATGCCAAGGAAACCATCGAGTACTTCGAATCCCAGCATGTCGCCACCAAGGTCATCTCCGGTGACAATGCCGTCTCCGTCGGCGCGGTGGCCGCGTCTCTCGGGCTGGCCGGCGGTGACGATGCCGTGGATGCCCGCACGCTGCCCACCGATCAGAACGAGCTCGCCGATGTGCTGGAGAGCAAGACCGTCTTCGGCCGCGTGCGCCCGGATCAGAAGCGCGCCATGGTCTCCGCTCTGCAATCGCGCGGGCACACCGTCGCCATGACCGGTGACGGCGTGAACGATGTGCTCGCGCTCAAGGATGCCGATATCGGCGTCGCCATGGGCTCGGGCAGCCCGGCCACCCGTTCGGTGGCGCAGATCGTGCTGCTGGACAACAGGTTCGCGACCCTGCCGTATGTGGTCGGCGAGGGCCGGCGGGTGATCGGCAATATCGAGCGGGTCTCCAATCTGTTCCTGACCAAGACCGTGTACTCGGTGGTGCTGGCCTTCCTGGTCGGCATCGCGGGCATCGGCTCGCAGATCTTCCACTACAAGGCGATCGGATATCCGTTCCTGCCACGGCATGTGACGATCGCGGCCTGGTTCACCATCGGCATTCCGGCGTTCATCCTGTCGCTGGCGCCGAACAATGAACGCGCGCGCACCGGATTCGTCGGGCGCGTCATGCGATTGGCGATTCCGTCCGGTCTGGTGATCGGCGTGATGACCTTCATCTCGTACCTGATCGCCTACAAGGGACCGGATGCCGGAGACACCGCGAAGGTGCAGGCGGGCACCACCGCGCTCATCACCCTGCTGATCATCGCGGTGTGGGTGCTGGCCATTGTGGCGCGGCCGTGGAACTGGTGGAAGCTGCTGCTGGTCGCGGGTTCCGTTGCCGGCTACCTGATTCTGTTCGCGGTGCCGTTCACACGGCACTTCTTCAAGCTCGATCCGAGCAATATCGCGCTCACCACCTCGGCCGTCGTCTGCGGTGCGATCGGTGTGGTATTGGTGGAGGTGGCGTGGTGGCTCAGCGCCAAGTTCTACGGCGGTGAGGCGCATCTGCTGCCCACCCCCTCCCGCGAAAACGACTGATCTCAGCGGTATTCCGCACTTCGGCGGCGGCGCACCCCTCCGGTGCGCCGCCGCCGCTGTCAAATCCAAACTGGTCGCATGGTTTGGCTCGCCGGTGAACTGCCTTGTCCCGGACGTTCTTTGACCGAAGGGGTACCTTGGCCCCCATGGAGGTCCTGCTGCACCAGATCGACGCGTTCGCCGACGCACCGTTCTCGGGCAATCCGGCGGCCGTGATGCCGCTGCTGTCATGGCTGCCGGATGAGCTGCTGCAACACCTGGCCGAGGAGAACAATCTCGCCGAGACCGCCTTCTACACCTCCGCGCTACCGCCGGACGCCGGTGCGCCGCCGGACAACTCGCCCGCCTTCCATCTGCGCTGGTTCACCCCGGCCACCGAGGTGGCGCTGTGCGGGCATGCCACCCTCGCCGCCGCCGCGCAGATTCTGGACGATATGCATCCGGGCGCGGATCGTGTGCACTTCTTCACCCGCAGTGGCTGGTTGCGCGTCGACCGGGATCGCGATGATCTGGTGCTGGATCTGCCGACCGTCGCCTCGGTGGAGATCGATGTGCACGGCGAGGTATCGCGCGCACTCGCCGCGGCCCTGGGTGTGCGGCCGCTGCGCGCCTTCGAGGGAACCGATGTGGTGCTGGTGCTCACCTCGGAAGCGGAAGTGCGAGAAGTACATCCGAACTTCTCGGCCTTCCCGAAGCTCAATAGAGCCGCCATCGTCACCGCGACGGGTGACGAGGTCGACTTCGTCTCCCGCGTCTTCGCGCCGGGTGTGGGCATTCCCGAGGACCCCGTAACCGGTTCCGCCCATGCGCAACTGACACCGCTGTGGAGTCGTGAGCTCGGGCGCAATGCTATGTCGGCCCGGCAGCTGTCCGCACGGGGCGGTGCGCTCAGATGCACCCTGGCGGGCAGCCGCGTCCGGCTGGCCGGACGCTGCCGCCGCTATCTCGACGGTGTAGTTCGCCTGCCCGACTGAGGGTTTCAGCGAATCACAGTGCCTCTCAGCGAGTGACGATGCGCTCGGTGAGAGCCATCAGATCATCGGCCCGGTATCCGGGATACCCGTGCAGCATGGTCCGCCACTGCTCCGGAACGGCCGAGGCGCCCCAGCGCGCGCCCAGCAGCCCGCCGGCGATGGCGGCCGTGGTATCGGTATCACCGCCGGCGCGCACCGCCAGTTCCAGTGCGGCGGGCAGGGAATCGGTGTGGGTGATGGCCCACCAGGCCGTCTGCAGGGCGTGCACCACCCAGCCGTTCTTGGGGAAGTCCTCGGGCGTACCAGTTTCGGCCTTGTCCAGCAGCGGTCCCCAGAATCCGGCGTCCACCATCGAAAGTGATTGCCGCACACCGTCATAGTTGCCGTAGAGGACCGCGTGCCGGATGGCGAGGGTCCACAGTTTGCAGGCCTGCATGGCCTGCATGTCGTAATGGGTCAGGGAGCTGACCACCGCCGCGGCCTTACCGCAGTGCGCCTCGTCGTCGAGATAGGCCAGCGCCACCGGGGCGGTGCGCATGAGCGACCCGTTACCGGCCTTGAGGCCACCGAGTTCGTGCGCGTGGATCTGCATCTGGCGGCCGGTCGGGCTGCGCCACTGCAGCACCTGACCGGTCTGCGCGCCGACATCGGCGGGCTTGGAATCCCACCAGGTGATGAATTCGGCGGCAACCGCATCGAGTCCGGGCTCCTCGTGCAGGTTCACCGATTCGGCCGCCGCACGCGCCACCGCGACGGCCATGGAGGTGTCATCGGTCCACTCCCCCGGCGCCCAGTCGAAGGCCCCGCCGCCCTTCATCTCGATCACGACATTCGGACCGGGCCGGGTGAACTCGTAGCCCGCGCCGAGCGCATCGCCCGCCGCCGTGCCCAGCAGCACCCCCGCCGCTCGATCCGCCTGCTCCGCCGTCAGTTCCATCCGAGCTCAGCCCCTCTCGATCCGCACGCCTGAAGACCATCCTCCACGACGTTACGACAGCGCGTAGGAGCCTGCCGCTGGCCCCCGGTGTGTCCGGAGGCCGCCGGCCGCGCTGGTTAGACCTCCAGCTCCTCCTCGATGCCCTTGAGGCGGTGCCGGGCCATGGCGAGATTGGCGCGGCCGCGATCGAGGGCGAGATAGAGGAACAGGCCCTTCGATTTGCGACCGGTCATGGGGCGGATGATGTGGTACTGGCTGGAGAGCGTGATGAGGATGTCCTCGACCTCCTCATTGAGGCCCAGCTGCTCGATGGTGCGCATCTTGGCGCGCACCACCTCGGTATTGCCCGCGGCGGCGACCTGCAGATCCAAGGCCTTGGAGCTGCCGAGCATGCCGAGCGCCATACCGCTGTTGTAGTCGACCACGGCGGCGCCGAGCGCACCGTCGACAACCATCATGTCCTTCAGCGCAATATCCATGTTGGACATGGCCGTTCCTTTCAATCGGTGTTCTTCTTCGGGGCTTTCCTGGCCTCGTCGGCCAGGGCCGTCAATTGGTCCGCGATGGCGCGCGCCACCGGACGCGACTCCAGGTGCAGGCGGCCCACATTCACCTCCGGGCCCGCCAGCACCGTCAGCGAGGCCGTCCACCCGGCCGCGTAGATCACCACGTATCCGCCGGAGCCGTGCACCACGACCTCGTGGAAGCCGCCGCCGTGCGCCGTGGTTGCCAGCCGGTGCGACAGCGACAGTTGTGACGCGGTGAGCGCGGCCATGCCACTGGGCTCTATGTGCGCCGGTAGATCGTGCGCGATCAGCAGCCCGTCGGTGGATGCGATCAGCGCGCCGGTCAGTCGGGGGACGCTGTCCCGCAACGATTTCAGCTGCGCCAGTAGCATCGTGTTCGGTTCCGGTCCGGACATCGCCACCTTTGTCGACCTTCTTCCCATCAGTTCGCCGAGCCGCTTCTTTCGCGCGCTCACACCAGCTCCTCCAAGGCCGCCTCCCACTTCGTCCGCCGAGCCGTCTCTTTCGAGAAAACGGCCTTCGTGAAATCGGCTTTCGCACGTTCACGCCAGCTCCTCCAGTGCCGTCCGGACCCGGACGAGCACTTCACGGTCGATGGGTTTCCAGCGGTCCGGGGCGGATGTCATGGCAGCCGAACGCACCCGGCGGCGCGGCAGCGGCGCCGGGGGAAGTACCACCCGGCGCTCGGTCTGCACCTCGGTGGACGGCTGAGATTGCGCTAGCTGCCCCTGCGGCGGCTGGATCTGCAGGCGGACAGGCCGTTCGGGTGGGGCCTGCGGTGCGGCGGGGGCTTCGATGAGCCCGGCCGCGGTGAGTTCGCGTACCGCCGTGAGACAGCCGAAAGTGGTGCGGCCCAACTCACGTGCGATACCGGTGATGCTGCGCTGCGCATCGGCGGCGGCCAGCACCTCGGCCTGACCGCCGGTGAGCACCACGCGCTGCCGCCGGATCCGGCGGGCCGGGATCACCGGCGCGCGGTCGATGAGCGTGATGGGCCACGGGCCCGCCTGCGGATCGCCGCGGCGGGCGCACTCGTCCACCAGGGCGCGCGGGGCGATCCGGCAGACGGGGGCCAGCCAGTGCGCCGGGGCGGGCCGGAATTCGAGGACCTCGGGTGCGGACAGCAGGAAGTAGGCGGCATCGAAAACGGCGATCGCGGCGAGGGTTTCGAGTTGGGGGCAGGCCAGCAGCGGACTCGGGTCACCGGCGGCGGCGAGCCGCCACTGTTCGGCGGTCGCCACACCCGCCTCGACCACCAGCAGATCGAGTCCAGTAGTCCGGTGGCAATCGGCGCAGGCGATGGCGCCTTCGGTGAAGTGAAACGCGCCATCCCCTGCGCGCAGTACTCCGGTCGAGCCTTCGTCTTCCAATCTCCGCAATTCACTTGCGACTTCAGCGTTCATGCCCGCCCTCGCCCAATTCTGCGAGTATTCCCCGCAGTCGGAATCGGGCCATACCGAGATTGCCGGTCTCATCATCGAAGAGCACGTGCACGAACAGCCGGCCCTCGAAGTCGCCCTTGATCAAATTCAGCAGGTGGTACCCGCCGGTCCCGCAGACGATGATCTCGGAGATGTCATCGTCCTCGCGGCCACTGGCCAGCGCCGGGCATCCGAGCACCGCGCGCACCACATCGGTGCTAGCTGCGGCGTCTTCATGTTGGTCGAGTGGATCCTGCCGTCCCGCACCGGCAATCGCCAAGCCGCTCGCACCGTCCACCAGCGTCACACTGCGCGCACCGGGGATATCCATGATGCGCTGCAGGCAGCCGTCAATACCGATCACCGCGCCACCGCTTTATCTAATAAGCCTTTACGAATTCAAGACGCTACACACGCCCGCGACCCGGCGTACAGCGAATGCGCGAGAATTCAGACGGCACACAGCATTTCCCCCGGCTACCGGCCAATAATACCTTTCGGTATTCAATACCTTTTGGTACAAACAACTTTCGGAATGCAATACTCACCGGCAAAAGATAGCCAGAATGGTCATCTCAGCAAACATGATGCGGGCCGATAGCCGAGACCCCGCGGACTCAGTTGTCCGGCACCGGACCGTCATCCGGGCCGAAGTCGGCGAGGTCCTGCTGCTCGGGCAGCAGCGGGGACAGCGCGAAGACGCCGGCGGACGCATCGGCGGGCAGGGCCTCGATCGCCCGAACTCCGGGCAGGGCGGCCAGGTTTCGCAGCTGCGGCAGGGTGGCCTGCGCCACGAGGCCGACCAGGCAGGGGCAATCGGCGGACAGCCGCGCGTACGTCACCCGCCGAACACGCTCGGCCCGATCGCTATCGGCGCTCATGGCCCACACCGTGCCCGCCGCCGCGCGCTGCGAGGCCACGGCGACCGGACCGCCCGCCGGTAGCGGGATCTGCACGATCGGCGTCGCCACCCGATCGATCGGCACATGGTAGAGCGCCTCGGAAACGCGCAGCTCCCCGGCGAATTCGGGAATGCGATCGGCGCCGATGCCCGCGGTGAAGGAGAGCAACGCCCAATGCGCATCGGTATCGCTGCCCGCCAGCGTATTTCGCGCACGCGCCAGGTACTCGGCAACGGGCTCACTGTTCTCCGGGCCGAGGCGATCGGAGGAAATGATCGCGGGGCGGGGCGGAATCGCCCAGCCGAGCAGCACAATCAAGATCACGAAAGCCGCTGCGGCAAGCCCGATTCCGAGCCGCCGCCGAGTGGTGTCGCGCGTCGAAATGGCTTCGCACGTCGGAATGGAGCCAGCCGCACCCTCCACCTCGCGCTTCGGTGCGGCGTCCGGTCCGTTGTCCACCTCGGTGGCCGACCCAGGGTCCGTTGCGGAGTCCGGCCCGGGCACAGCCCCAGCGACCGGCCCGAGCGCAGGTTCCGACCCCGGATCCGTTGCGGAGTCCGGCCCGGGCGCAGCCCCAGCGACCGGCCCGGGCACAGGTTCCGACCCCGGATCCGCTGCGGAGTCCAGCCCGGGCGCAGCCCCAGCGTCCGGCCCGTGCGCAGGTTCCGGCCCGCGGTCCGCGGCACTGTCCTGCACGCGCTCCTCCTCGAACGGCGGGCGATGCCGCACTGTATTGCCGCCGGCGAGCTAGGCGCGCAGGACTTCCAGGGCGTGGGCGAGGTCGGCGGGGTATTCGCTGGTGATCTCGATCCAGCGGCCGTCGGCGGGGTGGTTGAAGCCGAGTTGTTTGGCGTGCAGCCACTGACGTTCCAGGCCCAGGCGTTCGGCGATGCGCGGGTCGGCGCCGTAGGTGAGGTCACCGCAGCAGGGGTGGCGGACGGCGGAGAAGTGCACGCGAATCTGGTGTGTGCGACCGGTTTCCAGATGGACGTCCAGCAGGCTCGCGGACTGGAAGGCCTCGATGGTGTCGTAGTGCGTGACGCTCGGGCGGCCGTCCGCGGTGACCGCGAACTTCCAGGCATTGCCGCGGGCCCGGCCGATCGGGGCGTCGATGGTGCCGCTGCTCGGATCCGGATGTCCCTGCACCAGAGCGTGATAGCGCTTGTCCACGGTGCGCTCCTTGAAGGCGCGCTTGAGCACCGTGTACGCGCGCTCGGACTGCGCGACCACCATGACCCCGGAGGTGCCGACATCCAGGCGGTGCACAATGCCCTGGCGCTCGTGCGCGCCGGAGGTGGAGATGCGGTAGCCCATGGCGACGAGCCCGCCGACCACGGTCGGGCCGGTCCAGCCGACGCCGGTGTGCGCGGCCACGCCGACCGGCTTGTCCACGGCCACGATGTCGTCATCGGCGTAGAGGATCTTCATCCCGTCGACGGGAGTCGCCTCGATGGCGAGTTCCCGCTTGGGCTCGGGGAATTCGACCTCGAGCCAGGAGCCCGCGTTCAGCCGGTCGGATTTGCCTGCCGCCACCCCGTCGAGCTGTACCGAGCCGTCCTCGGTCATGGCGACCACCGCCGTGCGCGACAGGCCGAGCAGCCGGGACAGTCCGGAATCGACTCGCATTCCGTCCAGTCCGTCCGGCACCGGCATACTGCGGGTTTCCCTCATACGCTCTTCTCCTCCGCATTGTCGTCCGCCATGTGCCGGTGCATGCGCGTCCCGTCCGGTTCGAAACCGAACACGGTCAGCGCCACCAGCAGGACCGCGCCGCAGACGATCGCCGAATCGGCGACATTGAACACCGGCCACCAGCCGACCGCCACAAAATCCACCACATGCCCCTGCAGCGGCCCCGGCGCCCGGAACAACCGGTCGATCAGATTGCCCAGCGCACCGCCGAGCACCAGACCCAGGCCGACGGCCCACGGCAGCGAGCGCATGGTGCGGCCGATCCGGACCACGCCGATCACCACCGCGGCGGCCACCAGCGTGAGCAACCAGGTCATACCGGTCGCCATCGAGAATGCGGCGCCCGGATTGCGCACCAGCGCGAAGCGCACCGACTGGCCGATCAGATAGACCGGATCGCCCGGGGTCAGCTTCGCGACCACGATCGTCTTGGTCAGCAGATCCAGGCCGAGCGCCACCACGGCGACAAGCAGCAGGATGCGCAGACGCAGCGGTCGCGCGGACGTCTCCGGCTCGGCTGAGGGGTCCGGATCAGCGGCGGAAGCCGGCTCCGGCGGGGCGCCGACGGGTGCGCTGTCGGCGGGCGACTCGTCTGGTTCCTCAATGCCGGATTCGCGCGGCCGGTCGGTACTCACGGGTCACATCATTCCCTATGACTATCCAGCGCCCGATGGCCGGACGGCGCGGCCGCTTCCCAAGCTGATTATCAGGAAGTGGTCGTAACCTGTTCGACGTGACGGTGTTGTCTTCATCCCCCAGCTCGGCGAACGCCACCGCACCCTGTTCCGGCTCACCCGGCCGGCCTCGACCGGGACTGCGCAGCACCCGATCCGGTGTCCTGCTGCTAGTGCTCGCGGTGACGCTTTCCGCCTTCGGAGTCGGCTGCAGCGACCACACCGAGGGCGCCGCCGAATCCGACAGTGCGGAACCGCTCGGCATCGGCAAAGAGGTCACCATGCCCATCGCGGCGGTGACCACCACCATTGTCGATCCGGGCGCCGAACCGCGCTCCGCACTGCGGCCCGCGCTCGAACAGGGCACCACCCAGCAGGTGACGCTGCGCACCGACCACCACATCGAACAGCAGATCAATGCGCAGGCGGTGCGTGATTTCTCCCCGCCCGCCGTGACCATTCCGCTCACCGCGCAGGCGGGCAGCGACGGTGTGGAGCTGACTCTCGGCACCGTCACCTCGCCCGATCCGGCGCTGGCCAAGGCCCTGCTGCCCGCGGACGGCTCGCACGCCGGCTTCGATATCAGCGATGTGGGTGCGATCACCGCGCTGCGGATGGCGCCCAAGCCCGCCACCTCCGATGCCGCCCGCGCGGCGCTGGAGCAGGCGTTCTATCAGGCGGTGTACCAGTCCATCGCGTTCCCGGACGATCCGGTCGGGGTGGGCGCGGTGTGGACGGTGCGCCAGCAGGTTTCCGGCAGCGTGCCGCTCGAGCAGGTGACCACCGCGACGCTCACCCGCCGCGACGGCAATCTGCTCACCATCGAGCTCGATGTGGTGCAGACCCCGGAGACCACCGTGTGGCGGCTGCCCAATCAGGCCGGGCAGCTGGAGATCGTGGACTACCTCATGCACGGCACCGGGACCATCGATGTGGATCTCGGTCTGCCGCTGCCCGTTTCGGGGCAGGTCGAAGTCGGCGGCAATCAGACCTACCGCGATCCCAGCAGTTCGGTGACGCTGAGCCAGACGCTGCGCACCCAGGTGCAGTGGGGTTCCTGACCCGCGTGGCGGCGCCGACCACCGCACGGCCTGCCGGGCATGATGGCGCGGTGACCGCATCCACCACCACACCCCGGCGGCGGCGCGGGCGGACCGCGCTCGTGCTGCTGCTGAGTACCGCTGCCGTATCCGCCTGTGGTTCCCACGATTCCGCCGCGCCCGCACTGCCGACGCTGGGGCCGACCGTGCAGCCCAAGGCCACGGTCGCCCCGGCGATACCCGATGTGATCACGCTGCGCGCCCAGCTGCTCGATGTGCCGCAGCTGCCCAGCGGGTACTCCTCGCTCGGTGATCCGGCGCCGGGCAGCACCACCGGCGCGGGTGCGCGCACCACACCCGCACAGTGCGCGAAAGTGCTGGCGCCCATTGCCGAACAGGCGCCGAACGCCGTCACCCGGGCGGCCGCGCAGTACGGCGGACCGGACTTCGACAGCATCGATATCGATTCCGCGGCCTATGCGAACGACGGAGCGGCGCAGGCGTTCTCGGCGGCGCAGACGCTGCTGCGGCAGTGCGAAACGTATTCCAGCACCGATACCGACGGGTCGAAGGTGCAATTCCAGGTCGGCGGACTGGATCAGCCGACCGCCGGGGACGGATCGTTCGGGTTCCGGGTGCACACCACCAGCCAGGGGCTCACGCTGTACACGGCGGTGAGCATCACCGTGGTGGGTTCCACCGTCGTGCAGCTGGCCATGTCCAGCACGAAAGAGCCTGATCCGCAACAGCTCAGCGCGCTGACCGACGCGCAGGTGCACAAGCTGCGCGGCGACGCCGGGCCGTAGCCTCGATGACGGACGCGCCCGCCGCGAGCCGTCCACAGACGACCGCGCCTCCCTCGGCCGGATATGACCGCGCACCGCCGTCCGGATATGACTGCGCCCCCGCCTCGAATTCGAAGCGGGGGCGTGGTGTTTCCGGACTACTGCCAGCCGGTCACATTGATCGGACCGGGACTCGACAGGGCCGAGTGCGTCTCCGGGGTGACCCTCGGGAGCGCGCGGATGGCGGTGTCGTCGATGCGCGAGAACTGTTGCAGCTCACCCCAATCCCGGCGCCAGTCCTGGTTCAGGTAGGTCGCGAGGGTGTGCGGGCGCAGCAGCATGGAGCTCCAGCCCAGCGGACCGCCGCCCTCATGGCTCTCCCAGGCGTTCGTATCCTTCGCGCCGCCGCGATCGGGCAGGATCCGGTAGCCCGGCACCTCGGCGATGCCGACCTTGTGATCGAACGGGCGCTGGCACGGGAATTGCAGGCCGACAGCCCAATCCAGCAGCACCGGCTGCGTGGAGCCGATCAGATCCTGCAGGATGCGGGTCTGCGGGACGCGCGGCGGGGTCAGGGCGACCCACTGCTTCGGATCACGGTCGCGATCGGTGGCGACCAGGCGGACCACGGTGGCATCGGCCGGGATATCGGTGAACGGCACCCGCAGATTGCGCCAGGTCGGCGACGGGCCGATATCGATCGGCGTGACCCGGCCCTGCGGCTGCGCCTCGCCCGCGGGATCGGCTGTACCGTATTCGATTTCGACGGACTGGCCGGGGGTGACGATGCCGTCCTTGTCGACGGAGCGAATGCGGCCGGCGGCGGCGATGGAGATGATGCCGCCGCGGTGGGCGGTATCGGGGAGCCGGTACCAGCCGGTGGTGAGGGAGGCGATGGATTCGGTGGTCCCGCTGGAACCCAGCACCGGCACCCGGGCGGGGTCCAGGCCGAACGGCAGTGCGGCCGTGGTGGTTCCGGTTTCTCCGGCGGTGGACTTATTGTTCAGCGCCGTGGTGATGGCACTGGTGTCGACCTCGTCGTCGGCGGTCATATCGCCGGCGACACCGGTGGGGGTGAAACCCTTGGCGTCGGCAGAGAAGGTGCTGAAGGCGTCACCGGTCAGCGGCGCTAGCAGGCCCGCGTTCGGATCGGTTTCCACCAGGACATCGCGGGCCAGACCGCACGGTTCACCCATTGCCGCAGCCACATTCGAGCGGGCCAGGGAGAACGCCGGGCCCTGCGCGGCCGCGGCCTTGGCGAACGAGGCGACCTCGAACAGCACCATGAACGCGGCGACCACGGTCAGGGGCGGGATGGAGGTCAGTCGCCAGGCCTGCCGGGAAATGCGGTGCGGGGCGGTCGCCGGATCGGGCGCGCGCACATGCCACCAGCCGGCCAGCGCGAGCAGCGCCAGCGCGGCGAGCAGGAAGACCTTGTTCAGGCCGATACCGGCGATCACCACCGGCTTGTCGTTCCACGGAATGCCGTAGTTGGAGACGTACCACCAGCCGTTGATGCTGGAGAAGGTGATGGCCAGCGCGAAGGCGACAACAGAGGCGAAGAGCGCGCGATTGCGGGGCGAGCGCATGACCTTCGGGCCCAGCGCCACCGCCGCCAGCACCGCGACCACACCGGCCAGTCCGGCGTAGATGCCGTTGTGGTGCGTCCACTTGGTCGGCGTGGTCATCATCAGCAGGATCACGCCGACGGTGCTGCCGAGCACGCGTCGTGCCGGACCGGAGGCCACGGTGGGAATCCGGCCGCCCTTGCGCAGCAACACCAGTGCGACGGCCGCGATGCCCAGCCAGAGCATGAACATGCCGAAGCGGCGGGCCACCGAACCGTCGATGGTGTCCATGAACAGGTACTGGTAGCGCAGGTATTCGTCCGGCCACTTCACATCCGGGCCGACGATGGAGTGCACGCGCTGCATCTGGAGCATGGACGAGAGCGGCTGCACGCCGAACATGGCGACCAGCACCACGGTTCCGGCGGCGACCAGCGGCGCCGACAGGGTGAGGTACGCGAGGAAGCGGGCGCGCACCACGGTGAGCACCCCGGCGTTCGCGGCGGTCGGCTTGCTCAGCGCGGCGGCCCGGGTATCGAGCACCCGCCACACCGGGCGGATACCGGCCAGCAGCGGTGCGAAACAGATCACGCCCGACGGGCCGACCGTACAGGCGAAAGCGCCGATGGCGATGGCGACACCGTAGGGCAGCAGACGCCGGGTCGCGATCGAGCGCTCCACCGAGACCCAGGTCAGCAGGACGGCCAGGCCCACCATGGCCTCGGGGCGCAGGCCGTTGTTGTACGGCATCCAGACCGCCAGGAAGCCCAGCGCACCCGTCCACACCGCGACCCGATTGCGGCTGATGCGCGCACCCAGGCGGGGAATGACCTCTTTGCTGATCGCCAGCCAGCAGACGAATCCGGCCAGCAGGGCGGGTAGTCGGACGAACGGGCTCGCGACGCTGATCTCGGCCAGACGGCCGATCAGGTCGTAATACGGTGTGCCGACCGGGTTCTCGGGGACGCCGAAGTAGGCGAAGTAGTTGGCCATATAGCCGGCGCCTATGGAGGTGCGGGCCATGCCGAACTGGTAGCCGTCATCGGAGGTGGTGGAACCGATGAAATGCCACAGCACCAGGGTGCCCAGCACCGTGGCGTCCACGGCGGTGAAGCTCCACCAGCGCTGCGGCAGGAAGCGCCGGGCGCGGCGGCCGTCGCGGCGGTCCAGGCGGTAGAGGGCGAACAGTGCGAGCAGCGTGCCCAGCACCGCCGTCCACATGGCCAGGCGCTTCACCAGGGTCGGGTGCGCGGAGAAGCGACTGTCGACCTGGGCGGTGACCGTGGTGCCGTCCGGTGCGGTCAGATCGCTGAAAATGCCGACCAGCTGCGGGCGGTAGTCACCGGTGAGAGTGACCGGGGTCACGCTGGAGCCGGTGAGAGCCAGTGTGGCCTTGGCCATTTCGGTGTGCACGGTGAGCGCGCAGCCGGGCGGGAGCTCATCCACCGGGACGCTCAGCAGGGACTGATTGTGCAGTACCGCTTCGAGTTTGCTGGGCGTGGTCGTTCCGTCGGCAGCGGTGGTGACCGCGGTCACTCGCGCGACAAAACCGTATCGCTCCAGATTGGGGGCGCCGTTGGGACCGGTCGCGATCAAGGTCCCGCCGTGCGAACCGAGCTGCGCCACAGCCGAACACGGAATGGTGGCGTCGAAAGTCAAGGGCGCGTACGAGACCAGCGGAGCCTCCACGCTGCGCGCCGAATCACCTTGTGGCCAAGAGAGTGTCGCGGCATCCACCCGCACCGGCAACAGCGGCACCGCCACCGCGCACACCACTGCGATCAGACCTGCGATCAGGGCAAGCGGCCGTTCCCATCCCCCGGGTCTGCCTCGCACGGTTTCGGGTCCAGCTCGTCCGGCGGAATCCTGCCCCGCCTTCTCCATCACGTCGGTCACGATCGCCGATCCTAAGCGGCGCTCCGCACCTTCCGCGCCACGGTCACCGAACCACTCAAATCGCCCAGGTCACGGCGAGGGTCCCGGGGCCCGCACACGCGAACGGGCCCGGCACTCCAGTGGAGCGCCGGGCCCGTTCGGGAAGATTTAGGTGCAGGCCGGGGAGGTCTGGTTCGCGAGCGACAGCGTGTTGCAGATCCACTCCTTCTGGACCTTCCACTTGCCGTCTTCGGCCACGAAGGGCACAACCATC
The DNA here is from genome assembly GCF_035958815.1 of Nocardia sp. NBC_01327. Classification (NCBI taxonomy): domain Bacteria; kingdom Bacillati; phylum Actinomycetota; class Actinomycetes; order Mycobacteriales; family Nocardiaceae; genus Nocardia; species Nocardia sp. NBC_01327. The sequence goes on from NZ_CP108383.1 coordinate 7,038,833, forward strand.
TGCTGCGGCGCGCCGCCATTGATCGACGCCTGGGCGTCGGCGGTGATGGTGCCGTTGCCGAGGTCGGTCACATTGGTGACCGTGATGGTGGCGTTGTTCTGCTTGTAGGCGTCGGCCAGCCGGTTCGGGAGGCTCGGGTCCGCCTGCACGCCCTGCATCATGTCCAGCTTCTCGGAATCCGGGATGGACGGATCGAGGGCCTTCTGCAGCTGGGTGTTGAGGTCCGCCGCGGTCGGGGCCGGCGGGAAGTTCTGGGCGGCCGAGGTGCTCGCGGCGCTGGTGGTGTGGGTGACCTTGGTGCCCGGCTTGTCACCGCTGCCACACGCCGACAGCCCGAGTACGGTAACGACGGCCAGTGCGGCGACCGTGATGCGTCCAGTCTTCTGAAGCTTCAACTGCTCGTCCTTTGCGTTCGAGTAGGTCCGTTCGACAACGTGACAGCTACACCCGACCGGCGACGCTGCACGACGACACAGAGGCTACCAACGACATCCGCGAGAAGCCGCCTCCGAACACGCTGCGAAGGCACTTTCAGTCCGAATCCTCATAATCGCCGCATTCGTCCCTTACTTCCGGACCGAAAAGCCTTGGCGGGCCTCAGCGCAGACTCTCGAGCGGATCGGCGCGGGTCAGCGCGGTATCGGTAGCCGCGAAGGTACGCGCCGGACCCGTTCCGGTGGAGCGGGTCTCGAATCGGACCGTCACCACCCCGTGCCCGGCGCCCTGCACCCAGCCGTGCCCGAATTCGGTGTGCGCCACATCCAAGCCGGGATACCAGCTCGCGGTGCCGTAGGAGCGGGCGGCGGGCGGCACCACCGGATCCGGCGCGACGGCCAGTCCGAGCGTGGGCTCCTCGGACACCGATTCGGCAATGGGGTCGACGGCCTGGTCCAGCTCCGGGAACAGCGATTCCTGCCGAATCTCCGACAGTCCGGCGAAACCCACACCCACCAGGCGGATGGACCCCAATTCCGCCGGATCGATGGCCGAGCGCTGCGCGGCCGCGGTGAGCGTGGCCAGCTCCTCGGTGGCATAGGGCAGCGTGGAGGAGCGGGTCACAATGCTCATATCGGCCCTTTTCAGCTTGAGCACCACCGTGCGGGCCGCGCGGCCGTCCGCGATGAGGCGCCGGTGCGCGGACACCGCCATGGCCTCGATCGCCGGGCGGAGCTGAGCCAGCGTGACGATATCGGTCTCGTAGGTGGTCTCGGCGCTGATCTGTTTGGCCTCCGCGCGCTCGGCGACGGGCCGATCGTCGATGCCGCGCGCCAGCCGATGCAGCGCAATGCCCACGGCGCTACCGAGAATCGAGGCCGCCTCGGTCTCGGGCAGCGCCGCGAATGCCCCGACTGTCTCGATTCCCATTGAGCGCAAACGACTTTCGGCGACCGGGCCGATGCCCCAGAGCCGCCGCACGGGCAGCGCGGCGAGAAACTGCAGCTGCTCGGCGGGCGAGACCACCCGCACCCCATCGGGTTTCGCCATATCGGAGGCGATCTTGGCGAGCTGCTTCCCGCTGCCCGCACCCACCGAGGCCACCAGACCGGTGCGTTCGCGCACCAGGGCGCGCAACTGCTCGCAGAATTCGAGCACCTCGGCGGAGGTGGCCCCGGCCAATTCGGCGGGCTCGCCGAACGCCTCGTCGAACGAGAGCGTCTCCAGCACCGGAATACGTGAGCGCAACGCCTCGAACACCTGCCCGCTGAGTTCGGCGTAGACGACACCGCGCGGGGGCACCACCACCCCGTTCGCACCCACCAGCCGGCGGGCCTGATGCATGGGCATGGCCGAGCGCGCCCCGAACACGCGCGCTTCATAACTCGCGCCCGCCACCACCCCGCGGCCGCCCATTCCGCCGACGAGCACCGGCCGTCCACGCAGAGTCGGCCTGGTCAGCTGTTCGACCGAGGCGTAGAACGCGTCCATATCGATGTGCAGCACCCAGCGCCGGCCCCGGCGGGCATCGGCATTCGCCCGGTCATCGGCCCGGTTTGCCACTGGCACAGCCGGACGCTGACCGTTGACTGGGAGGCTGCTGCCGGTCTGCTGCGAATTCGGCTCCCCCGCCGAGCGCCCCGAATCGACCCCGCGCACCCCCGACGGCCCACTGTGACCAGGCACAATTCGCTCGTCTGCGGAATAGGCAGCGGTGTTCACGATCCGGAATCTACGCGTCACTACCGACAGGCCGGGACATCGCCGTGTGTGATGATCGGACCATGACGATTCGCAAGGCCGTGATTCCCGCCGCCGGCATCGGTTCCCGCCTGCTGCCACTGACCAAAGCGATTCCGAAGGAGATGCTCCCGGTCGGCGACAAGCCGGTCATCGAGCACACCGTCCGCGAACTGGTGGCCTCCGGCATCACCGATATCACGATCGTGGTGAGCAGCGGAAAGTCCTTGATCCAGGACCACTTCCGGCCCAACCCGCAGCTGGTGGCGCAATTGCGCGCCGACGGCAAGGCCGCCTACGCCGATGTGGTCGAGGAGGTCGGCGAGCTGAGCCGCCGCGGCCACATCACCTATCTGGACCAGCACGGCCCCTACGGCAACGGCACCCCCGTGCTGAATGCCGCCCGCACCCTCGGCGACGAACCGATGCTGGTGCTGTGGCCCGACGATGTTTTCGTCGCCGCCGTGCCGCGCGCACAGCAGCTGATCAACGCCTATGAGAAGACCGGCGCCCCGGTGCTGGCGCTCATGCCCATGGACCCGTCCGATTCGCAGCGCTACGGCGTCCCGGTGGTCGAGGAGACCGCGGGCGACGGGCTCATGCGCATCAGCGGATTGAAGGAGAAGCCGAAGCCCGCGGATGCGCCGTCGAGTTTCGCCGCCGTCGGCGGCTATGTGGTGACGCCGGGCATCATCGCGGAACTGCGCTCGCAGGTGGACAACTGGTACACCCACCGCACCGGCGAGGTGTACCTGACCGATGCCATCAATATCTTCGCCGCCTCGAACCCGGTGTACGGCCAGGTGATTCAGGGGCACTGGTACGACACCGGCAACCCGGCGGACTACCTGGTGGCCCAGTTCGCCTCGGCGCTGGCGCATCCCGAGTACGGCCCGCTGCTGCGCCAGCTCGTCGCGGAGTAGGCCTCACCAGCGAAAAGTCACAAATGCGTCAAACAGGCTCCAGCACGCCACCACCTTTTTCGTCAAAACCCGAAACATAGGGGCAACATTTGGCGATCATCCGTGCGGGAGATACTGGCTAGTACGGGAGTTCGGTTTTGCTTTGCGACAGTGCCATTTTTCACCGATGTGGCACACGGGCGATGGCGCTCGCAGCCACGGCCACCCTCTTCATCGGTTCACTCACCACCCTGGCGGCCACGGGGACGGCGCTCGCAGCGCCACCCGACCCCATCACCAGCACCGCAACCCTCGCCGGCACACCGGTTTCCGATGACGGATCGAAGATCTCCGCCTTCGAGGTGCGCGATAAGCACAATCTCACCCTGCACGTGCACTCCGCGGCCATGAAGGACGATGTCACCGTGGACGTACAGCGCCCGGCCGACGCCTCGGTGGCCCGGCCGGTGCTGTATCTGCTCAACGGCGCGGGCGGCGGTGAGGATACGGCCACCTGGAAGCGCAATACCAATGCCACGCAGTTCTTCTCCGATAAGAACGTGAACGTGGTCATGCCCATCGGCGGCGCCTTCAGCTACTACACCGACTGGCGCGCAGTCGATCCCAAACTGGGTCTCAATATGTGGAAGACGTTCCTCACCGAGGAGCTGCCCCCGCTCATCGACGGCGCCTTGAACACCAATGGATTACGCGCCATCGTGGGCATGTCCATGTCGGGCACCTCGGTCCTGCAGTTGCCGATCGCCAAGCCGGGGCTGTACAAAGCGGTCGCCGCGTACAGCGGCTGCGCACAGATCAGTGATCCGATCGGGCGCAATTTCGCCCAGCTGGTGGTCTCCATCGGCGGCGGCAATCCGGTCAATATGTATGGGCCGGTGGATGATCCGGAGTGGGCCGAGAACGACCCGTATCTGCACGCCGACGCACTGCGCGGCCTCGATCTCTACATCTCCAACGGCAGCGGGCTGCCCGGGCGGCACGACAATGTCGCCGATACCCGCAGTCTGGGCCCGGCCGACGGCGGGATCATGCAGCAGTTGCTGGTCGGCGGCATTCTGGAGGCGGCCAGCGACTGGTGCGCCCGGAATCTGCAGACCAAGTTGGCGCAGTTGAACATTCCCGCCACCTTCGATATCAATCAGGCGGGCACCCATTCGTGGGGTTACTGGGAGGACGCGCTGCGCGCCTCGTGGCCGGTGCTGGCCAAGGGCCTGCAGCTGTAATCCGCTACGGCAGTGGGACTATCACCACGCGATCGTCCCGCAGGGCGGGGATCCAGAGATTGCGCCCGGCCGGATCGACCGCGAAATCGGCCGGGCCGTGCAGACTCTCGGGCAGGTTCACGGCGGTGACCTCGACGCCGTCCGGCCGGTAGATCGTCATCCGGCCGGGCTGATCACCCTGGCCGGACACCCAATCGGAGACGATCAGATTTCCGCCGGGCAGTACCGAGACCCCGTCGAGCACCCCCTGCACGGCGCCGATCCGCTGCGGCGTGACCGGATGCTGTGTCAGATCTATCCGCCAGAGATCGCCGCCGGTGAAGGACACACCCTCACCGACCACGTAGGCGAACCGGCCCGTCCGGTCGAGCGTGATGCCGGTGGCGCCCGGAATTCCGGTGGCCACCGGATCGAACGTCCCGGTGGCCAGGTCGAGCCGGTACACCGCACCGCGCAGCGTATCGGTGATCAGCAGCGTGTGCGGATCCCGCAGCGCCAGATCGTCGAACAGCGCGGGTGCGTTGTCGCCGAGCCGGGCTTCGAAGACCTGAGCGTGACTGTCGGTATCGAAGCCGACCACCCGATCGACATCGGTGACGAAGACCCGATTGTCGGTGTACGCCAGCCCTTTCGGTGCGTTCAGCGGTGGATCGCCGGGGCGGGGCATGGCATGGCGGGCCGTCACCGTGCCCACCGAGTTCAGTTCGGTGAGATAGCCGTCGCCGTCCTGGGCGGGCTCCCGGGCGGCCCCGATATTGGAGATGAACCACCGGTCGCCCGCGAACAGCACGCTCTCGGGAGAGGAGAAGCCCTCGAGGGAACCGGGTTTCGGGGCGGCGCCGGGCGCGTGCGCCGCGGCGGGGCCCGCGGTTCTGATGGTGCCGCCGTCCCAGGTGCCGCATCCGGTGGCGGCCACCAGCAGTAGGACGCCGACGCAGGTCGCTACTATCGCGCGACCGCTCTCGACTGCGAAACCGTTCGACCTCTGGGGCATGGCGCCCACCCTCCGACGGGAGATCCCGCCGACTCGCGGGACCGGTTCAGTGTATCCAGCAACCGGCGCGCGACTGACCGAAATCGATTGAACTCCAGCCTGTTTCAGTACACGTCAACTACTGGTCGGCGGCGTTGTACCGGACCAAATAGTCCGCCATGCGAGCAATGTCCGCATCATCCCAGTCGCGCAGACGATCCGCGAAGGCCTCGGCCCGGCGGCGCGCGGCATCGCCAGCAACCTGCCGGCCCGCCGCGGTCGCCCGCAGCACATGGTTGCGCCGATTGGCCGGATCCACCTCCCGGGTGAGATAGCCGAGATGTTCCAGGGCCGCCACCTGGCGGCTCACCGTGGACTTGTCGAGGTGGAAGTGCCCGGCCAGATCGCTGGCCAGACAGCCGTCACGTTCGATGACCAGATCCAGAATGCTCGACGCCACCAGCGACAGCTCCGGATGCAGTTCGGCGGCCCGGCCGCGCGCGCGGCGCGAGAAGGCGGTGAGCTCGCGCTGTATGACCTCGATCGCGTCCGCACGACCCGGGAATGCCGATTCACTCTTCATAGTTGTATAGTACAACCTAGATAGTTGCATTTACCAACCATTTGGAGAGAGATCATGATCTCGGCCCAGATCCGGCATATCGCCACCCACCTGCTGACCCCGCTGCTCATGTGCCTGGGCATGGGGCTGGCCTATCTGGGCGCCTTCCACCAGCCCGCGCCCAACCATCTGGCGATTGCGGTGGTCGGCGATTCGGCGCAGGTCAAGGTGCTGGCGCAGACGCTCAAGGACACCGGCGGCAACGCACTCGACGTGATCACCCTGCCCAGCCGCGATGCCGCCGTCACCCAGCTGCGCAATCGCGATCTCGCGGGCGCCTACGTCCCCGACGCCCAGCATCCCGAGGCGCTGGTCGCCAAGGCCGGATCCGACACCACGGCCATGGCCGCCGAGGCGGTCTTCGGACAGGTCGCCGCCGAACAGGGCGCGGTGATGACCACCACCGATATCACCACCGCCGCCTCCGGCGATCCCACCGGGCAGGGCATCTTCTTCCTGCTGGTAGCACTGAGCATCGGCTCCTACGGCAGTGTGGCGGCCATCGGCGCGGCCGGCGCGGGCATGTCCATGTGGGCCAAAGGCCTTATCGGACTGGTCACTTCGCTGCTGGTCAGCCTCATCGGCCTGGCGCTCGCGGGCCCGGTCTTCCATATCGTCGACCATGACAATGCCGCCGTCTGGGCCATGTCCTGGCTCTACTCCGCGGGCATTCTGGCGGTGGGCATCGGCGCGCACACCTTCCTGAAGCGCTGGACCACACTCGCCATGATGGTGCTGTTCGTCATGCTCAACTTCACCAGTTCCGGCGGCGTGTACACCCCGTGGCTGCAGAACGATTTCTTCGGCGCCCTGCACTCCTTCTGGAACGGCGCGGGATTCGTCGAGGGCGCGCGCAGCCTGCTCTACTTCGACAGCGCGGGCTTCGGTCCCCGGCTCACCAGCCTGTTCGCCTGGTTCGGCGCGGGTCTGCTGGTCATGGTCGCCGCCGCCGTCGCCGAGAAGCGCCGGGCAGCGAGCGCACCCCGGCACGCGGCGGTCGCCGAACCGGCCGCCGAGGCCGAGGAGGAAATGGAGGAGACGGTCGGCGTCTGAGCGGTCAGGGGTGGGTCACCAACTGCGCCAGCGCAATTCGAATCCCCGCCTGTACCGTCTCGTCATCGCCCAGTCCCCCGCTGAGGGCGACACCATCCCGAGTCAGCAGTAGTGCGCGCGCCGCCCGGTCCGGATCATCGTGACCGGCGGCGCGCAGCCGTATGGCCATGAGTTCGCGGAACCAGCCGCGATAATCGTCGACGACCTTGCGCACCGCATGCTCGGGGTTCGGAAACTCCACGGCCGCATTGAGAAACGGGCAGCCTCGGAAGCCGGGACCACAGCTGAGCTCGCCGAGCCGTTCGAAAATGGTGACGATACCCTCGGCGCCCGCGCCGGGCACCGACTCCAAAACGTCGCGCTGCCGGTCGTATTCGCGCACCAGATAGGCCACGACCAGGTCTTCCTTGGTCTTGAAGTGGCGGTAGAAGGTGGCCTTGGCAATGCCGGCCTCCGCGATGATCCGGTCGATGCCCACGGTGTGAATGCCCTCGGCATAGAACAGCCGAGTGGCCGTATCGAGGAGTCGTTCACGGGCTTCGCTCATATCCTTGACTCTAGCAGACAGATCTGTCTACTCTTGATCGGGAAGCACAGACAAGTCTGTCTAGGAGGACGCAATGCCCGCTCTTTACACCGCAGTAGCCACCTCGGTCGGCCGCGACGGCCGTTCGCTCAGCGATGACGGCGTGCTCGACCTGAAGCTCGCCCGGCCGAAGGCCATGGGCGGCGTCGGCGACGGCACCAATCCCGAGCAGCTCTTCGCCGCCGGTTACTCCGCCTGCTTCGCCAGCGCGCTCCAGGTGGTCGCCAAGCGCAAGAACATCGAGGCCAGCGAGGCCGCGGTCACCGCCGAGGTCACCCTGAACACCCAGGAGGGCGGCGGTTTCGGGCTCTCGGTCGTGCTGCGCGTCGAACTCCCCGAGCACCTGCAGAACGAGCAGGGCCGTGAGCTCGTCGAGGCCGCACACCAGGTGTGCCCGTACTCCAATGCCACCCGGGGCAATATCCCGGTGGAACTGGTTGTGGAGTAACAGGATTCAGTAGAACCGGCGGATGGTGTAGATGTCGAACTGCGCCAGCGGGGTCAGGCCGACCGGCACGCCCCAGTCGTAGGCATTGAGCACATTGCCGCCGCCGGCATAGATGCCCACATGCGAGGCATCGTCGTTCAGAATGATCACATCGCCGGGCTGCAGCGCGCCGAAGGGGACCTCCAGGCCCACTTCGGCCTGCTGCCAGGTGGTGCGCGGCATATCGATGCCGACACTGCGGAAGGCCCACTGCACCAGGCCGGAGCAATCCCAGGCATCCGGGCCGACCCCGCCCCACAGGTAGGGCTTGCCGGTCTGGGTCTGCGCCAGACTCAGCGCGATCATGGCACGGGGGCTGGCCATGGGCATTTGCGCGGAGCCGCTGGCACTTCCGGAGGCGGAGCCGCTCGCGCTGCCGGAGGCCGAACCCGAGGCCGCGGACCCGGTATCGGCGTGGACGGTTCCCGCCCAGAGCGCTCCCGCCAGCAGCAAAGCCGCCGCTGTTGTCAGAGACGACGCGAACCGTCGTCGCAGCCTTCGTGTCATGCACTCGCCCTTCAGCTCAACGGCGCTGACCGGGTGTGGACACATAGCTCTAGCAACCATTCCGCATTCAGAACGATCACCAGGGAGACTGCACAAAAGCTCCGTAGCCGGTACTACATGTCGTGACGTTCAGCGCTTTTCGTCTGGAACTAGCGAAACAACTCGAAATGGCCGTAAAGCTATACGTTATCTCTACAGTTGCTGTTCTATCCCATTCGAAACACGCTTCACAAGGGGTTCGCCACGGGCGAGTCGCGAGACCCACGTCACTCCGCCCTGCTACGAGGGCCCGGAATCAGTGCTCGTCGCGAGCCGCGAAAACCTCCCGGGCGGCGGTGACGGCATTGAGCGCGGCCGGAAATCCGCCGTAGCCCGCCATCTGGGTGATGACCTCCACGGCCTCCTCGCGGGTGCCGCCGACATTCAGCAGCCCGTGCAGGTGCACCCGCAGCTGCGGAGCGGCATTGCCCATGACGGTGCAGGCCGCGACGGTCGCGAGTTCGCGGGTCTTCAGATCCAGCCCACGGCGCGAATAGACATCGGCGAAGGCGAATTCGACCAGGTAGCGGGCCAGGTCGGGGGCGATGTCCGACAGCGTTTCGAAGATGTGATCGGCGGCGTCGCCGTCGACCTCGGCGAGTTTCGCCAGTCCGCGCTCATAGCGCTGCCGCGTGGTCTCGTCGGGGCGAATCTCGCTGTCGCCCAGCGGACTTCCGGCCTCGGGGCGATCGGCGAAGGCAGCGCGGGCGACGGTCAGCCCGTTCAGCGTCGCCGGGAAGCCGGCGTACAGGCCGATATGAACGATGGTCTCCACCACCTCGGCCGGGGTGACGCCGACGGTGAGTGCGCCGTCGATGTGGAAGCGCAGCTGCGGGGCGGCCGTGCCCAGTGCGGTCAGGGCGGCGATATTGATGATCTGCCGCTGCGGCAGGGTCAGACCCGGGCGCGAGTAGATATCGCCGTAGCCGAATTCGACGACATAGCGGCCCAGATCGGGGGCGATATCGGCGAGGCTGTTCACCACTGCCCGGCCGTTCGGGCCGCCGACCTGATCCAGCACCGCGAGGCCACGGTCGTAGCGGATGTCGGAGGTCTCGGGAGAGGCGTTCATGCGAGGCTTCTTTCAGGCGGCGGTGGCGAGACGGTCCGTCTCGTCTCAGTACGCTAGGCGGCCGCTACACCCCTGTCAAGACGAGACGTACCGTCTCGTTGTGCGCTACGCTGGGCGCGTGACTCCACCGAATCCGGAACTCCGCAATCCGCGCTCACACCGGGCGATCCTGGATTCGACCTTCGAACTGGCCGTCAGCAAGGGCTACGGCAAGCTCACCGTCGAGGCCATCGCCACTGCGGCCGGGGTGGGCAAGCAGACCATCTACCGGTGGTGGCCGTCCAAGGGCGCCATCGCGCTGGACGCGATCAACGAGCGCATGGGCCACCTCACCGACTTCCCCGATACCGGGGATATCGAGGCGGATCTGCGCAGTCAGACCACCGCGCTGGCCGGACTGCTCAGCAGCGATATCGGCATCGTCTACCGCGGGGTCATCGCCGAGGCGCAGAGCGATCCGCACCTGGCGGCCAATGTGCGCGACGCGATCGTCGGGCCGCGGTCGAAGCTGTGCCGGGACCGGCTCGAAAGAGCCGTCACCGCAGGACAACTGCGCGGTGACATCCCCACGCGCGCCATGGTGCAGCTGCTGTACGGGCCGCTGTACTACCGGTTCCTGCTCGGCACCGACGACGTCCAGGACGCACCGGAGCTGGTGGGCTACATCCTGGCCGGACTGCGGACGCACGACAGCTGAGATGACGAAGGGGCGAGGCCGCTGTGGCCCCGCCCCTTCGCGTTCGGATCGGTCGGTCAGGCCTTGGTCACGGAAACCTTGACGCCGCCGACGATTTCGGCGGCGTCCGCGCCCGCATCCCCGAAAGTCAGGGTGGTGGCGAGGATTTCACCGGCGATCAGCTCGCGGTGGGTCTGCGCCCACTCCTGACGGTCGGCCGGAACGTCGAGGACCACGGTGATGCGGTCGGAGACATCCAGGCCATTGGACTTGCGGGTCTCCTGCAGATCGCGGATGAGGTCGCGGGCCCAGCCCTCGGCCTCCAGCTCCTCGGTGACCACCGAATTGAGCACCACCAGACCGGCATTGCCGGGCAGGGCGGCGGTGGATTCGGGTTCGGCGGCGACCAGGCGCTGGGTGTACTCCTCCGGCAGCAGCGTGATGCCGGCGGCGGTGACGGTGCCGTCGGCGGCCTCGCTCCACTCCCCCGCCTTGACCGCCTTGATGACCGCCTGCACCTGCTTGCCGATGCGCGGACCGGCGGCACGGGCGTTCACCACGAGTTCGAAGCGGCCGTGCGCGGCCACATCGGTGGTGAGGTCGACCTTCTTGACGTTCACCTCATCGGCGATCAGCTCGGCGAAGGGGCGCAGGCGTTCGGCGTCCTCGGCGGCGACCGTCAGCTCCGAAAGCGGCAGGCGCACACGCAGATTCTGCGCCTTGCGCTGGCCGAGCACCGTCGAGCAGACCGTACGCACCTCGTCCATGGCCGAGACCAGCTCGGGATCGGCGGGCAGATCGCTCGCACTCGGCCAATCGGTCAGGTGCACCGAACGCTCACCGGTGAGGCCACGCCAGATGACCTCGGTGAGCAGCGGCAGCAGCGGAGCGGCCAGACGCGTGGCGACCTCCAGCACGGTGTGCAGGGTGTCGATGGCGTCGCGGTCCTCCTCCCAGAAGCGCGAACGCGACCGGCGCACATACCAATTCGTCAGCGCATCGGCGAAGGAGCGGAATTCCTCTGCCGCGGTCGAGATGTCGTAGACCTCGAACGCATCGGTCATGACATCGCGGGTGTGCGCCAGCTTGGCCAGGATGTAGCGATCGAGCACATTCGCCGAATCCGTGCGCCACACACCGGGAGTCGAGGCGTACAGCTGCAGGAAGGTCCACGCGTTCCACAGCGGCCGCAGCGCATGGCTGACACCCTCGCGGATACCCCGCTCGGTGACGATGAGATTGCCGCCGCGCAGGATCGGCGAGGCCATCAGGAACCAGCGCATGGCATCGGCGCCGTCGCGGTCGAAGACCTCGTTGACGTCCGGATAGTTGCCCTTGGACTTGGACATCTTCAGGCCGTCGTCGCCGAGCACGATGCCGTGCGCCACTACCGATTTGACCGCCGGGCGATCGAAGAGCGCGGTCGAGAGCACGTGCAGGTTGTAGAACCAGCCCTTGGTCTGACCGTTGTACTCGACGACGAAATCGCCGGGGCTGTGCGCGGCTGCCGCGGCGGTGCCCTCGAACCACTCCTTGTTCTCGAACGGGTAGTGCACCTGCGCGTACGGCATGGAACCGGATTCGAACCAGCAGTCGAGCACCTCGGGCACCCGCCGCATCATCGACTTCCCGGTCGGGTCATCGGGATTCGGGCGGACCAGCTCATCGATGTTCGGCCGGTGCAGATCGGCCGGGCGCGCACCGAAGTCGCGCTCGAGCGCATCCAGCGAACCGTACACATCGACGCGCGGGTACTCCGGATCGTCCGACATCCACACCGGGATCGGCGCGCCCCAGTAGCGATTACGGCTGATGTTCCAGTCGCGCGCGTTCTCCAGCCACTTGCCGAACTGGCCGTCGCGCAGGTGCTCGGGAGTCCAGCTGATCTCCTTGTTGAGCTCGAGCATGCGGTCGCGGAACTTGGTGACCGCCACGAACCAGGACGGCACCGCCATATAGATCAGCGGCTGACCGGAGCGCCAGCTGTGCGGGTAGGAGTGCTCGATGGTCTCGTGCCGCAACAGCTTTCCGGCGGCCTTGAGGTCCTTGATGATGACCGGGTTGGCGTCGAAGACCATGAGGCCCTGGTACGGCGGCACCATGGAGGTGAACTTGCCGCCCGCATCGAGGGGCTGCACGATCTGGATGCCGTTGGCGGTGGCGACATCCATATCCTCCTCACCGAAGGCCGGCGCGAGATGCACGATGCCGGTGCCGGAGTCGGTGGTGACGTAGTCGGCATTGAGCACGCGGTGCGCGTTCGGATGACCGGCGAAGAAGTCGAACGGCGGGTGGTAGTGCAGATCCGCCAGCGCCGCGCCGGAGTGCTCGGACAGCACCTCGGGCTCCTCGCCGAATTCGCGGGTGTAGTGCGAGACCCGTTCGGCGGCAAGCAGGTACCGCTTCCCGTCCTGCGCGCGCAGGTGCACGTAGGTGACGTCCGGATGCACGGCGATGGCGAGGTTGGACGGCAGCGTCCACGGCGTGGTGGTCCAGATCAGCGCGTTCGCGCCGTCCAGCACGTGCAGCGGGTGCTCCGCGGGCACCGACAGCAGCATGTCGACGGTGACCGCCGGGTCCTGGCGCATGCGATACGAATCATCGAGGCGCGCCTCCTGATTCGACAGCGGCGTCTGCTCGTACCAGCTGTAGGGCAGCACCCGGAAGCCCTGATAGATCAAACCCTTGTCGTGCAAGGACTTGAACGCCCACATGACCGATTCCATGAAGTCGAGGTCGAGGGTTTTGTAGTCGTTGTCGAAGTCGACCCAACGTGCCTGACGCGTCACATAGGAGCGCCACTCGTTCGTGTAGCGAAGAACCGAAGTTTTGCACGCGGCATTGAATTCCGCGAGACCCATGGCATCGATCTGTGATTTGTCCGTGATACCGAGCTGCTTCTCCGCTTCGATTTCCGCGGGCAAACCATGAGTGTCCCAGCCGAAACGCCGTTCGACCTTCTTCCCGCGCATGGTCTGAAAGCGCGGGATCAAATCCTTGACATATCCGGTCAGCAGATGACCGTAATGCGGCAACCCATTGGCGAAGGGCGGACCGTCGTAGAAGACGAATTCCTCTGCATCGGAACGATTCTCGATGCTGGCCCGGAAGGTGTCATCGGCGGCCCAGTAGTCCAGCACGCGCTGCTCGAGCTCGGGGAAGGACACCTGACCCGAGGAAGCGCCCAGGTCGGCGCGGGGGTAGGCGTTGGGTGTGGGATTCTCGCCGGACATCTCGGCGTCAGCTCCTCCGTGCCAGTGGGCCTGCGTGCAGACCCCGGTGGGCACGGGGGCGACGCCGGCGCTGGTGCGCCGATACCGCGGTACCACCCCGCTTGCCCGGCTGCTGCCCGATATCGCGGCAGGGCCGAACCACTCATTGCGAGCTGTGACGGGCTCACCCGTTCGGTTCTACTGAGCGCGAACGCCGTTCTTCCGAAGACTCCCCGGTGATGGCCGGATCGACGCCGTGAAACTACTTCGAGTCTAACCGGGTCGGTCCAGCGGATATTTCTGGGCTCGACCACCGGCTCTGCCCGTCAATGCCGGGCGTGGCGCCCACCGGGCCGCGATTGCGCGTCGTCGGGATCCTCACGGAAGGAAAGCGCGCTGACCAGCAGCAGCACCGCACCGAGCACGCACACGATAATGCAGGCCCACGCCCAGACCACCGAACCGGTGGTCAGTGCGGTCACCAGCAGGCCGAAACCGACGGCTGCCAGGGCCAATGTCATCACGAGCATGGTCACCACCCCCTCGTATGGAAACGGTGGCGGCGCCGCACAACCCGATCGACGGGTAGCGCAGCACCAGTGGCCGTGCCGACGACTCTACTTGCCGCCCTTGAGGAGTGCTCCGTTGCCGGAGGCGTTGTCGCTGAACTCGCCACCATCGACCGGGACCGCGGAACCACGGTTCTCGAGCTCCTCCAGCTGCGATTCCAGGTAGGACTTCAGGCGCACACGGTATTCGCGCTCGAAGGTCTTGAGCTGCTCGATCCGGCTCTCCAGCACGCTGCGCTGCTGCGTGATGGTGGCCATGATCTCGGTGTGCTTGCGCTCGGCATCGGCCTGCAGGGCGTCGGCCTTCTCCTTGGCCTGGCGCAGCTGGCTGTCCGAACGGGTCTGCGCGTCCGAGAGCATGGCTTCAGCCTTCTGACGGGCGTCGGCGACCATGGCCTCGGAACGGGTGCGGGCATCGCCGACCAGTCGCTCCGAATTCGCTCTGGCATTGGCGAGCAGCTGCTCTGCCTCGGTCTTCGCGTCCGAGGTGAGGCGATCGGCCATCTCCTGTGCGAGCGAGAGCACCTTGGCTGCCTGCAGATTCGCGTCCGCACTGGGCGCGACCGGCGGGGCTACCGGCGCGGCGACCGGCATGGGGGCGGGCGGCGGCGGAGCGGCCTTGACCGGCTCGGGCACGACCGGCGCCTTCACGGCATTGACCGGACCGCGATTCTTCTTGGCGTCAGCCAATTCCGCGTCCAACTCAGCAACACGCTGGCGAAGGTCCGCGTTCTCCTCGATGAGGCGTGAGAGCTCCTGCTCGATCAGGTCGAGGAAGGCATCAACTTCATCCTCGTTGTAGCCGCGCTTCCCGATCGGTGGTTTGCTGAACGCGACGTTGTGCACATCGGCAGGGGTCAGCGGCATGGAACGATCCCTTCACGCTTCGTTGGAGATCTAGCGGTAGATCTGGCAAGCATTACTTCTTCCGGCCATTCTGTCACACCTGAGCTAACGACTGCCCCTGCTGGCCCGTGATCGTCATCAAGATGAAGACGATGAAAAGCAGGACCATTATCGACAGATCGAGCCTAATTCCCCCAAGATTCACTGGGGGTATCAAACGCCTCAGGAGTTTCACCGGAGGGTCTGTGATCGTGAAGATCGCCTCGAGGACGATCACGACGAACCCGGTGGGCCGCCAGTCCCGCGCGAAACTGCGAATGAACTCGACGATGACTCGGCTGATCAGCAGGAGCCAGAAGAGGAACAGCAGGAGGTTCAACACCTGGAACAGGGCCACGACGTTCACTCTGCCTCAGAAACGGTGACGCGCAAAATAGGAACACCGGTCGGACCGGTCACAGTGTGGTTGTGGCGCAAGTGCGGCGAGCACCCTGATTCCGGTCGCGCCACCCGGCCCCCGAGAGTCAAGCCCCGTGAATATCAGGGCGACACAGCTCAACTCACATGTACGCGGGCCGCCCGGAGTGGGACCGGGTGGAGCAGCAGAGCGACGCGGAGGAGCAAGCGGTAGGACCGGGTCATCAAGGCCGCGAACCGCCACGAGGGGGCGGAGGCGGGTCGAACAGGAGCTACTTACTTCTGGTTGTAGTAGCCGTTTTCGGCCAGCTTGCGGCGCTCCTCGGCGGAAACATCCACGTCGGCGGGGGAAAGCAGGAAGACCTTGGTGGCGACCTTGTCGAAGGAGCCACGCAGCGCGAAGGCCAGACCGGCCGCGAAATCCACCAGGCGGCGGGCATCGCTGTTGCTCATCTCCACCAGATCCATGATCACCGGGGTCCCGTCGCGGAAACGCTCGCCGATGATGGCGGCTTCGGCGTAGGTGCGCGGGCGCAATGTGGTGATCTTGGACAAGGGGCCTCCGTCATTGAAGATCGCGGACGGACGCGGCGGCTGCTGTTCCAGCCGGCGCTCTTCCATTCGCAGCTCTTCCATGCGCCGCTCGGCCTCCGGGTCCACGGCGAGGGCGCCGCGGGTGGTGCCGCGCACCATGGACGCACCGCCGCCGCCACCCATGGATCCGCCCATGGACCGGGTGCGGCTGGACGGGGCGGTGTCGATGCGGGTGGGGCGGCGCGGCGCCTCGTAGCGGTCGCGGTCGCGGTCGTCCGCGTATTCGTCGGAGTACTCGTCACGGCGCGAGGTGGCGCTGTAGGCGGGCTTGTACGGCGCCTTGTAGGGCGGCGGCTCCGAGGCGTACCCGGGCTCGTCGTCGTAGCGCTCGTGCTCGTACCGGTCGTAATCGCGCTCGGTGTAAGGCCGGGGCCGGCGCGGGGCACGTTCGTCGGTGGCGCCGCGGGGACCGCGGTCCTCGACGTAGTCGTCTTCGTAGTCCTCGAGCGGAACCATGCCGAAGTACGCCTTGAACTTGTGCAGCGTGCTCATCTGGTCGACCTTCCTTCGGCCCCGGTTGGCCTGGGGTGTTGTCCTGCTCAGTCCTCGTCCGACACCAAGCATATGTTTCATATGTGACTGATGAGGTTTCTTTGCTACGCCGAGGTTATCGGTCGAGCGCCCATCAAAGCGGTACCGACACGCACGCAGGTGGATCCGTGGCGGATTGCAGCCTCCAAATCACTTGACATGCCCGCCGACAGCTCGCTGGCCTGGGGATGTGCCGACAAAAGTGAAGCGTGCATACGGGCGAGTCGCTCGAACGCGTCGTCCGGATCGGCGTCCAGCGGCGGGATCGCCATCAGGCCTGCCAGCTGCAGTGATGCCGATTTTTCGAGCTGATCGGCGAGGTCGAGCATGGCAGTGTCCGAGACACCTCCGCGGGTGGGGTCGGCATCCAGGCTGACCTGAATCAGCACGCGCAGCGGGGCACTGCGCTCCCCCGTTTCCAGGGCCGCGCGGACCCCGGCGTCAAGGGTGGTGACCAAGCGGTCGCTATCGACCGAATAGACCGTATTTGCCCAGGTGGCAACGGATTTCGCCTTGTTCCGCTGCAGTCTGCCGATGAATTCCCAGCGCACTTGCGACAGATGGCGCAGTTGCGCCACCTTGTCCGAAGCCTCTTGTTCGCGCGATTCACCGAACTCGCGCAGTCCCAGACCATAGAGGATCTCGATATCCGAGGCCGGGTGAAACTTGGTGACCGGGAGCAGCCGCACGGTGTCGCGGGCACGTCCGCAGGCCTCGCACGCTGCATCGATGCGTGTATTCAGCGCGGCGAGCGCCGCCGACAATTGCGCGACCCGATCAGGTGCGGATGTGAGTCCGGCCGCACCCGCGGCGACGGCGGACCCCGCAGAATTGCTTGCCGCGCCCAGGTTTTCGGTCATTCTTCGATTCCCTCCGATGACATCCAAATCACACCGGCGAGTCGTCCCGTCGGCGCGCCGCGCCGGTGGCTGAACAGTGCTTTGTCCTCGATGGTGCAGCGCGGGTCCATGGCGACACCGCTCACGCCCGCCTCCAGCAATTGCCGCCGGAGCCCGGCACGCAGATCCAGGCCGGGGGTGCCCCGGACAGTTGTGGTGGCGCTGCCGGGCAGATGCTTCTCCACATCGGCGCGCATGGCCGCGGGCACCTCGTACTGGCGACCGCTTGCGGCCGGACCCAGGAAGGCGCCGATCCGTTCCACGCGCGCGCCCACCGACACCATCGCCTCGAGCACCTTCGGCACGATCCCGATGCGCGCGCCGATACGCCCCGCGTGCACGGCGGCGATCACCCCCGCCTCGTCATCGGACAGCAGCACCGGCACACAGTCGGCGCTCAGTGTCACCAGCGCCAGATCGCGCCGAGTCGTCACCAGCGCATCCGTGGCAGGCACCGCCTCCGGGCGCGGCCCGTCCACGATCTCGACAGTGCGGGAGTGGATCTGTTCCATCCAGACGAGGTTCTCCGGCGGCAGCCCGAGACTCTTCGCGAGCCGAACCCGATTGCGCCGCACCGCCTCCGGATCGTCCCCCACATGATCACCGAGATTGAACGAGTCGTACGGCGCCTGTGAGAACCCGCCCGCCCTCGACGTCACCACCCGCCTGGTCCGAAAAGTCTGCGCAGTCGAAGTCATGAACCCCAGGGTAGTAGCCACCAACAGGCAACCAGCCCGCCTCCCCGAACCTTCAGCGCCCGGCCGGGTGCCGTTCGGAATCATGCACGCGTGGCGCCGGTTATGTGCGACACCGATTTTGGGGGTACCCCGGGAGTTACCCAGATCTCACGAGATCAGTAGTTGCGTCACTGACGATGTGGGTGCAATCACCGGAGAAGGCTCGAACGTGCCCCGGTTCGGGAGCCCGCACAGCCGAAAGCCCGCAACGCGGAGTCGCGTTGCGGGCTTTCGATGGCAGTCGCGGAGGGTATCTACCTGCGCATGAAGGAGGGGACGTCGACGTCATCGTCGTCGGCATCCGGGGGCTGGATGTGGGTGCGGTTGTTGTGCGCGACCGTGGGATCGACCGAGGGGCGCGGGGATTCGTAGGAGGGGGCGGGGCCGCGGCCCGAGGAGGGCGGGGTCTGGGCGACGGGGACCGGGGCCGGCTCCTGGCGCACCGGGGCCGCCGGTTCGGGGGCGCGCGCGCTGGTGAATTCGCTGGCGCGAGTCACCTCTCCCGCGGAGGCACGGGCCGTGCCGAAGGAGGAAGAGGTGGTGCCGGTGCGACCTACCGCGGGCTCGATGCGGCGGGCGGGGCCGCTACCGTCAAAACCCGCGGCGATCACCGTCACTCGTACCTCGTCGCCGAGGGAGTCGTCGATGACCGTTCCGAAAATAATATTGGCCTCGATGTGCGCGGCCTCCTGCACCAGCGAGGCGGCCTCGTTGATCTCGAACAGTCCGAGATCGGAGCCGCCCGCGATCGAGAGCAGCACACCGTGCGCGCCGTCCATGGATGCCTCGAGCAGTGGCGAATTGATCGCCGACTCGGCGGCCTTCACCGAGCGGCCCTCACCGCGGGCCGAGCCGATGCCCATGAGGGCACTGCCCGCACCGGACATGACGGACTTGACGTCCGCGAAGTCGACATTGATCAGACCCGGGGTGGTGATCAGATCGGTAATGCCCTGAACACCGTTGAGCAGCACCTCATCCGCCGAGCGGAAGGCGTCCATGAGGCTCACCGCCGCATCGCCCAGCTGCAGCAGCCGGTCGTTGGGGATGACGATGAGGGTGTCGCAGGATTCGCGCAGCGCCTGGATGCCCGCCTCGGCCTGATTGCTGCGGCGCTTGCCCTCGAACGAGAAGGGCCGCGTCACAACGCCGATGGTGAGCGCGCCCAGCTTGCGGGCGATCCCGGCCACGACGGGTGCGCCACCGGTTCCGGTGCCACCACCTTCACCGGCGGTGACGAAGACCATGTCGGCGCCCTTGAGCACCTCTTCGATCTCGTCCTTGTGGTCCTCGGCGGCCTTGCGGCCGACCTCGGGATCGGCGCCGGCGCCCAGACCGCGGGTGAGTTCGCGGCCGACATCGAGTTTGACGTCCGCATCACTCATCAGCAGCGCCTGCGCGTCGGTGTTGACCGCGATGAACTCGACTCCCTTGAGTCCCTGTTCGATCATCCGGTTGACGGCATTCACGCCGCCGCCGCCGATACCGACGACCTTGATCACCGCAAGGTAGTTGTGCGGGGGCGTCATGGGCTCTCGCCTTCCTTAGATCCAAAAAGCTTGTCGTCTAACAGATGCTCGCCGTACGCCGGGCCGGTGATCTCGGGTTGATAAACCCTCAACCATAGCTTTAGCCTTATGTCAAGTATCCGACTGGGCCGAAACGGTATTCGCAGCCACCGCAATACGTGCGCAGGCGCGCCGAAACGAGGATCAGAATCTTGTGTGATCCACCTCGTTCGACCCACCAGGCATCGTATCTTGGACGGTTGCCCTCCGGAGCCAGGATGGGCTCCGACGGTGACACTCCGGCAAGCCACCCGAAAATTCCGGCGGCCCAATGGGTGTCGCTCACTTTACCGTGGCCAGATTCGGACTCGAAACATCGAACACGTTGCCGGGCTGGGTGAGCAGCGGGACGGCCACCGCCGCCTTCCGCTGCGAATCGCCCGCCCCTCCCCACAGCACGGTACGCCCATCCCGCAACTGGAGAGCAATATCCGAAACCGAGCGGGCCACAACCTGTCCCACGCCGAGGCTCGGCGGGACGGCGGACATGACCTCCACTGCCGCCTTGGTCACCGGATCGTTACCGCCCGGATGGTCGGTCACCAGTTTGGGCGCGGTGTCCGGAGGCGGTTCGATCGCGAATTCCACACTGTCGGAATCGAGCAGGTGCGGTCCGTCCGGAGCGTCGAAGAACAGCACGGGAACCCGCTCGACCACGGTCACCTGCACGCTGGACGGGAATTCGCGCTGCACCCGCACGCTGCGCACCTTGGGCAGCTGCGCCACCCGCTGGGCCATGGCGGTGGTGTCGAGCCGCATCATGGACAACCCGTCGGGCACCTGGAGTGCGTCCAGCACTTGGGCTTCCGGCACCGCGTGCAGACCGTCGATCTTGACCGAGCGCACCGAGAAGATCGGTGAGAACCAGGCCGTGAGGGCCAGTGCGATCAGCAGGACGACACCCGCCGCCGCGCCGATGCGGACCCGCCGGGACTGCCAGGCCTGCCGCAGCCGGGAATCACCGTCGTGGCCGGCGAACCGGCTGCCGCGGGTCCGGCCGCGCCGCAGTCGAGCGCGCCGGGCAGCGGCCCGCGCGGCCGAATCATCGTCGGCTGGAGCGTTATCGGAGCGGTCGTCGCCGGTCCGATCGGTGACGCTGCCCTCTCCCCCACCCGAACGCATACGCTCACCGCCCGTGCGAGGGTCGTGCGCGCAGCCCGTCGAGAATCTGGCCGCCCAGCATGGTCACATCGCCCGCGCCCATGGTGATCACCACATCGCCGGGCCGCGCGAGGGCTGCCACCTGGCGGCCCACCCGCGACATATCCGGCTGGTAGTGCACGGGTTTGGTGACGGCATTGGCCACCAGCGCACCGTTCACCCCGGGTAGCGGCTCTTCCCGCGCACCGTACACATCGAGCACCACGACCTCGTCCGCGAGCGACAGCGCGGTGCCGAACTCGGTCGCGAAAGTGGCGGTGCGGCTGTACAAGTGCGGCTGGAAGACCACGATGACCCGGCCCGGGCGCGAGCGGGCGCCGTCGCGGGCCTCCTGCGCCACCAGCTCCGCGGCGGCGCTCAGCACCGCGCGCACCTCGGTCGGATGGTGGGCGTAGTCGTCGAAGACGCGCACGCCGTTCTCCCGGCCCGTGAGCTGGAAGCGCCGGTGCACACCGCCGAAACCCTCCAGGCCCTGGATGATTTCGCCCATATCGGCGCCGGCGGCGCGGGCGGCCAGCAGCGCGCCCAGCGCGTTCAGCGCCATATGGCGACCGGGCACCGAGAGCCGCAGGGTGCGGGCGGCCGGTTCGTCGGAGAGCTGGAAGACCGCGACACCGCCGATATCGCGCGGCTCCCAGGACAGCAGCTGTGCGCCGATGGTCAGTCCGGGGGCGGTGAAATCGCCCGAGCCGTAACCGATCACCTCGATACCGCGCGGATTGTCGCCGAGCCGCGCGAGGGTGCGCTGGGCCAGGCCGAGCGAACCCGCGTCGTCGAGGCAGACGATCAGCTGGCCGCCGGGCTGCAGGCGGTCCGCGAAATCGTCGAAGACCTGGGTGTAGGCCTCATCGGTGCCGAAGTAGTCCAGGTGGTCGGATTCGATATTGGTGACCACCGCGACATCCGGTGCGTACTGCAGCAGCGAGGCGTCGCTCTCATCGGCCTCGGCCACGAAGATGCCGCCGGTGCCGTGGTGGGCATTGGTGCCCGATTCGTTCAGTTCGCCGCCGACCGCGAAGGACGGGTCCGCGCCGGTGTGCTGCAGCGCCACCACCAGCATGGACGTGGTGGAGGTCTTACCGTGGGTGCCGGAGACCAGCAGGGTCTTGTGGCCCTGCATGAGCTCGGCCAGCACCGCCGGGCGCAGCAGCACCGGCAGACCGCGCCGATGTGCTTCCACCAGTTCGGGATTGGTCTTGGGAATGGCGGCGTAGGTGGTCACCACGGCGGTCGGGCCGCCGGGCAGCAGGTCCAGGGCTCCGGCGTCGTGGCCGATGCGCACCTGGGCGCCGCGGGCCCGCAGCGCGAGCACGCCCCGGCTCTCCTTGGCGTCCGAACCGGACACCATGCCGCCGCGCGAGAGCAGGATCCGCGCGATGCCGGACATCCCGGCGCCGCCGATGCCGATCATGTGCACCCGCTGCAGCAGTTCGGGTAGGTCCGTCTCCTGTTCGACGATCACGTTTCGGTTGTCCGCTGCTTCACTCACGACCTGCCACCTCCCACACAATGCGCGCAACCTCGTCCGCGGCGTCCCGATGCCCGGCGCCGGCCGCCGCGCGGCCCATGGCCGTCAGCCGATCGGAATCCAGCAGCAGCGGTATCACCTCGTCGATCACGTATTTCGGAGTCAGCTCCGCGTCCGCCACGATTCTGCCACCGCCCGCGGCGACCACCGGCCGCGCATTGAGTTCCTGCTCCCCATTGCCGTGCGGCAGCGGCACATAGAAGGCGGGCAGGCCGACCGCGGACACCTCGGCGACCGTCATGGCGCCGGAGCGGCAGACGACGGCGTCGGCGGCCGCGTAGGCCAGGGCCATCTGCGACAGGTACGGCACCGCAACGTATTTCGCGGGTTCGTGCAGTCCGGCGAGGGTCAGGGTGTTCTTGGGGCCGTGCGCGTGCAGCACCGAGATACCGGCGGCGGTCAGCTGCGGCGCGGCGGCCGAGACCGCCTCGTTCAGGCTGCGCGCACCCTGTGAACCGCCGAATACCAGCAGCACCGGTCCGTCGGCGGGCAGCCCGAAGTGCGTGCGCGCCTCGGCCCGCAGCGCCGCCCGGTTCAGCAGGGTGATGGCCGAGCGCACCGGAATGCCCACCACCTCGGCATCGGCGCGACCGCGCGAGCGCACACCCGAGTTCGGCGCCGCCGCCAGCACTCTCGCCGCCACCCGGGCGCCGATCTTATTGGCGATCCCGGCCATGACATTGGCCTCGTGCACCACCACCGGAACCTTGCGGCGACGCGTGATCCCGCGTCCGGCGGCCAGATACGCGGGCAGCGCCACATACCCGCCGAAGCCGACGATCACATCCGCCTGCACCGTGTCGATGACCTCGCGGGTGCGGCGCACCGAGGCCAGTACCCGGCCGGGCAGTCGCAGCAGATCGGCGGTGGGCTTGCGCGGCAGGGGAACCGGCGGAATCAACTCCAGCGGATAACCGCGCTCGGGGACCAGCTCGGTCTCCAGGCCGCGGTGGGTGCCCAGCGCCGTCACCCGGATGGCCGGATCCCGTCGCCGCAGCGCGTCGGCCACCGCCAGTGCGGGTTCGATATGCCCTGCGGTGCCACCGCCCGCCACGATCACCGAGAGCGGCCGCTCCACTGTCACCTCGAATGTCCCCTGTCCCTATCGTGTTTCGTCGGATAGCTGGGCTCCCAGGCCCGTGTGCTGCGCCACGATTCGGTGGAGCGGCTGGTGCGCCTGGCGGTATCGGAATCTACGGACCGCCGCGCCGCCGCATCACCGCCACCCCGGCCGCGGCCGCTCGGAGGCAGAGCGCGGCGCTGCGGGGCGGCCTTGACGCCCGCCTTGGGCTTGGGTTTCGGTTTGGGCTTCTTGCGCGCCCGGGCGGCCTGCGCCCGTGCGGGCGAATACATTTCGGGCACCGGCAACCGCAGCAGCCGGCTGAAGCGCCCGTCCTGTCCGGCCTGCAGCGCCGCCACCGCCTCCGGTTCGTGCCGGGCGGCATTGGCGATGATGCCGAACATGAGCAGTGTGATGGCCAGTGAGGAACCACCCGCCGAGACCAGCGGCAGCTGCAGACCGGTCACCGGCAGCAGGCCCACCACATAGCCGACATTGATGAACGCCTGCCCGGTGATCCAGGTGGTGGCCGAACCGGTCAGCAGCCGGATGAACGGGTCCGCCGATCGGGTCGCGATGCGCAGACCGGCGTACACGAACAGCGCGAAAAGGCCCAGCACCAAGGCACATCCGAGGAATCCGAGCTCCTCGCCGATGATCGCGAAGATGAAGTCGTTGTGCGCGTTGGGCAGATAGCTCCACTTGGCGCGGGACTGGCCGAGGCCGCGGCCCCAGATACCGCCGTCCGCAAGGGAGTACTTGGCCTGGCGGGCCTGATAGCCGATGCCCTGCGGATCACTGCCGGGGCTGAAGAACGCGCGCATGCGGTCCGAGCGGTAACCCGCCGACAGCGCCAGCACGCCGGCGGCCACACCGCCCGACACCGCGATGGTGACGAACATGCGCAGCGGCAGCCCGCCGAACCACAGCAGCGAGGTGAGCACGATGCCCAGCGCGATGGTGGTGGACAGGTTCGGCTCCAGCACGACCAGGAAACACACCAGCAGGCCCGCGGGGACCAGCGGCATGAGCAGGTCCTTGTATCCGGCCTTCTCGGTCTGCCGTGAGGCCAGCAGATGCGAACCCCACACCACCAGTGTCACCTTGGCGATCTCGGACGGCTGCACCGAGACCACGCCGAGGTCGAACCAGCGCTGCGAACCCTGCACCTTGGTGCCGATGCCGGGAATCAGCACCAGCACCAGCAGCAGCACCGACAGCGCGAAGACCGGGAACGACAGCCGCCGCATCACCCGCATCGGAATCCGCAGCGCGATATAGAACAGCACCGCGCCGAACGCCGCCATCGCCACCTGCAGCATGAACAGCGAATACGCGGACTTACCGTCGGCATAGGACTCCACGCTGGAGGCGGAGAGCACCATGACGAGGCCGAGCAGGGTGAGCAGTATCGCGATCGCGACCACCAGGTGGAACGAGGCGAGCGGGCGGGCCAGCCAGGCCACGAACCACGCGGCCCGAGGTGCGTCCTTGGCCTGCCGCGGCGCCTCTTTCGCGACCGACCGCGATGCTTCCTTCGCGGCCCGCCGCGGTGCCGTCATTCCGTTCTCCCGATGTCCTTTTCGTCCAGGGCCTGCACCGCTGCCGCGAAACTTCGCCCACGATGCGTGTAGTCGGCGAACATATCCAGAGAAGCCGCCGCCGGAGCCAGCAGCACGGTGTCGCCGCGGGTGGCATACCCTGCGGCCACGCGAACCGCGCGGGCCATCACCGCTTCGGGTTCGACTTCGGCGAAGGGGTCACCCATCCCTGCATCGTCCCCCGAATTCAGCTCCACCACGGGGACATCCGGGGCGTGTCGCGCCAGTGCGGCGGCGATCACCGCGGCGTCCGCGCCGAAAACCACGGCGGCGACAAGCAGTTCACGCACCTCTTCGACGAGGTCCTCGACGCTGGCGCCCTTGAGCTGACCGCCCGCCACCCAGATCACCGACTGGTGCGCCATGATCGAGGAGCGCGCGGCATGCGGGTTGGTGGCCTTGGAATCGTCGACGAATTCGACACCGCACAGTTCCCGCACGAAGGCGGCGCGATGCGGGCCCACCTTGTGCTCCTGCAGGCCCTCCTTCACGAACTGCGGAGCCACATCGATGGATCGGGTGAGCGCGGCCGCCGCGAGCGCGTCGGCCACACCGGCCGGGCCCTGCGGGCTGATATCGCCCACCTCGGCCAGGATGGCGGCCTTGGTGAAGGCGCGATCGAGGAGTTTGCCGTCCACCACACCGAGTTCACCGTCGGCGGGAACACCGATGCGGAAGCCGACGGTGCGGCGCGCCTTGGACTTTCGCGCCAGCGCGGCGGCGACCTGATCATCCAGGCCGACCACGCCGACCCGTCCGGTGAGCGCGCGCGCCTTGGCCGCCGCGTAGGCGTCCAGGCCGCCGTGCCAATCCAGGTGATCCTCGGCCACATTCAGCACCACACCGGCCTCGGGTCGCACCGACGGCGCCCAGTGCAGTTGGAACGAGGACAGTTCCACCGCGAGCACCTGCGGACCGGGACTGCGCCGCAGCGCATCCAGAATGGGCAGGCCGATATTGCCGCACGCCACACTGGGAATGCCCGCGGCGCGCAGAATCGAATGCGTCATCTGCGTGGTGGTGGTCTTGCCGTTGGTGCCGGTCACCACCAGCCACTTGCGCACCGGGCCGTAGATGCGGGCCTGATCGACCCACCAGGCGAACTCGACATCGCCCCACACCGGAATGCCCTCGGTGACAGCCGAAGCCAGCACCGGGGAATCCGGCCGCCAGCCCGGGCTGGTGATCACCAGCGCGAACCGCTGCAGCGCATCGGGTTCCAGGAGATCGGCGGACGTGGCTGTCGCCACACCGAGTTCGGCGGCCTCGGCCAGCGCCTTGGCGCCGCCGTCGGTGACGACCGGCCGGGCGCCGATGTCCTGGAGCGGCTCGACCAGCGAGCGCCCCGACACCCCCCAGCCGGCGACGAGAACGTCACGACCACGCAGGAATTCGAGCATGGGGCCCGGCGAGCGCAGGACCCTCGGAGAATGTTCGACCATCAGTTCACCCGACCGCAGAGAGGTAATCGCTGTAGAACAGGCCCAGACCGATCGCCGACGCCATGCCGGCCAGCAACCAGAACCGTATGATCACCGTCGTTTCCGCCCACCCGCTCAATTCGAAGTGGTGATGGAACGGCGCCATCTTGAACAATCGGTTCCGCGTGGTGCGGAACACCGCCACCTGCAGGATCACCGAGGCCGCCTCGGCGACGAAGAGCGCGCCGATGACGATCATCAGCAGTTCGGTGCGGGTGGTGATGGACAGGCCCGCGAGCAGACCGCCCAGCGCCAGCGAACCGGTATCACCCATGAAGATCTTGGCGGGCGCGGCATTCCACCACAGGAACCCGATGCAGGCCGCACCACCGGCGGCACACACCAGGGCTAGATCCAGTGGGTCACGCACGTTGTAGCAGCCCGCCTCCGGATGGGTGGAGCAGGCATTGCGCCACTGCCAGAAGGTGATGATCATGTACGCGCCCAGCACCAGGCTGATGGAACCGGCCGCGAGACCGTCCAGGCCGTCGGTCAGGTTCACCGCATTGGACCAGGCCACCACGATCAGCGAGACGAACGCCAGGAAGATCACCACGCCCATGGACACCGTGGTGATGTCGCGGGTGTAGGACAGGTGCCGGCTGGCGGGCGTCAAACCGTTGGCGCCCTTGAACTGCAGCGCCAGCACACCGAAGATGATCGCCGAGGCCAGCTGGCCGATGTACTTGCCCGCGGCGGTGAGGCCGAGGTTGCGCTGCTTGCGCAGTTTGATCATGTCGTCCAGGAAGCCGACCGCGCCGAGCGCGGTCGCCAGGCCCATGACGAGCAGACCGGACGCGGACGGTCCGGGTTCGCCGTAGCTCATCGAGATCAGGTGCGAGCCCAGGTAACCGGCCCACATGCCGATGATGATGGCGACGCCGCCCATGGTGGGGGTGCCGCGCTTGGCCTTGTGGCTCTCCGGGCCGTCGACCCGGATCTCCTGGCCGAAGCCCTGTTTGGCGAACCAGCTGATCACCGCGGGCGTCAGCAGAATGGAGACGGCGAGGGCGATGGCCGCCGACAGCAGAATCTGGGTCATTGCGCGGCCTCCTGCTGTGTCTGCGAAGGCTGCTCCGCGGCGGCGAGCAGATGCTCTGCCACCGTCCAGAGCCCCACCGACTTCGAGGCCTTCACCAGCACCACATCACCCGATTCGAGTTCGGCATCGAGGATTTCGATGGCGGTCTCGAGATCGGGAACCAGGATCGACTCCGCACCCCACGAACCTTCCATCACCGCTCCCTGATGCATGCCGTGCGAGGGCCGCCCGGTGCCGACCACTATGAGCCGGTCCACGTCCAACCGCACCACGAGCCGGCCGATGCGGTCGTGCTCGATCACCGAATCATCGCCCAGCTCGCCCATTTCGCCGAGCACGGCCCAGCTGCGGCGGCGGCCGACCTCGCGGCCCTGCCCGTCGGCGCCGGCCGAGCGCGCCATGGTGACGAGCGCCTTGAGGGCCGCGCGCACCGAATCCGGGTTGGCGTTGTAGGAGTCGTTGATGACGGTCACGCCGTCGGGCCGGGTGCGCACATCCATGCGGCGGACCGAGGCCGCGTTCGCACCTTCGAGCGCGCGGGCCACGGTCGCCAGATCGGCGCCGTGATTGAGCGCCACCGCGGCGGCCGAAAGGGCATTGCCGACCTGATGCTCACCGTGCACCGCGAGCCGCACCGGAACGCTGTCGCCGTTGTGGTGCAACGTGAATCGCGCCCGCGCCTGCTCGTCCATGGTGACGTCGGTGGCGCGCACATCGGCATTCGAATTCGCGCCGACGGTCACCACCCGGGCCTGCGTGCGCCCGGCCATCGCGGCGACCAGGCGGTCGTCGAGGTTCAGCACCGCCAGGCCGGAGGCCGGAAGCGCTTCCACGAGTTCGCCTTTGGTCTGGGCGATGACTTCCTGGCTGCCGAATTCGCCGAGGTGCGCGGTGCCGATATTGAGCACCACACCGACATTCGGCGGGGCGATCTCGGTGAGCGCCTTGATATGTCCGGGTCCGCGCGCGGAGAGCTCGAGGACCAGGAAGCGGGTGTTCGCGTCGGCGCGCAGAGCCGTCCAGGGATGGCCGAGTTCGTTGTTGAAGGAACCGGGGGGCGCCACGACCTCGCCCAGCGGGGCCAGCACCGCCGCGAGCAGATCCTTGGTGGAGGTCTTGCCGGAGGAGCCGGTCACACCCACCACGGTGAGGTTGCCGGTGGCCGCCAGCCGGTCCACGCTCGCGCGGGCCAGCTTGGCGAGGGCCTCGAGTACGGCGGCGCCGGAACCGTCGGTGTCGTACGCCAGCGCGATGGCACGGCTGGCGTGCGGCTGGGGCGCGACCACAATGGCCGGAACTCCCACCGGTCGCGCGGCCAGTACGGCGACCGCACCCGCGGCCACCGCCCGGGCCGCAAAGTCGTGTCCGTCGGTGTGCTCTCCCGGCAGCGCCAGGAACAGATCACCGGAAGAGATTCGGCGCGAATCGAATTCGGCCGCTCCGGTGACCGATACGTCGGGGTCGGGGATATCGTGCAGCGTTCCGCCCACGATCTCCGCGATCTCCCGCAAAGTCATCTCGATCATGAATGCGTCAGGTCCCTCGTCCTTCGCGACAAGGCCGCCGCGAGCACCTCGCGGTCGTCGAACGGATACTTCACTCCCGAAATCTCCTGCCCTGTCTCATGTCCCTTGCCCGCGATCAGCACCACGTCGCCGGGGTTCGCCCAGTCGACGGCGGCGGCGATGGCGTCGGCCCGGTCCCCGACCTCCCGGACCTGTCCGCGTTCACCCGGCGGAACCTCATCGGCTCCCGCGCGGACAGCGGCGCGGATGGCCGCCGGATCCTCACTGCGTGGATTGTCGTCGGTAATGATCAGCAGATCGGCGCCGCGCGCCCCGGCCGCACCCATGAGCGGGCGCTTGCCGGCGTCGCGATCACCGCCGGCCCCGACCACCACCGCCAGTCGGCCCCCGTCCTGCTCGGCGAGCAGCGCACGCAGTGTCGCCACCACCGATTCGATGGCCGCGGGCTTGTGCGCGTAGTCGACCACGGCCAGGAAATCCTGGCCGCGTTCCACCCGCTGCATACGCCCGGGCACATCCACCTCGCCCAAAGCCGCTGCGGCACTGGCCACATCGGCGCCCGCCGCCGCGCACACCGCGAGCGCGAGCAGGCCGTTGGCGATGTTGTACGCGCCCGGAAGTCGCAGGCGCACCTCCAGATTCACACCGGGACCGGTGGCCTCGAACTGCTGTGAGGCCGCCGCCTGGGTGGCCGCACCGGCGATCCAGTCCGCGCCCACGCCGGGGCGGGTGGTCACGGTCACGATCTGCGGCTGCCCGTTCGCCATGGCCGCGACGGTGACATCGCCCGCCAGCCGGGTGCCCCATTCGTCATCGATGCAGAGCACCGCGGTGGCGGCGGGCACCACGGCCGAATCAGCGGGAACGAACAGGCGGCGCTTGGCCGCGTAGTAGTCCTCGAAATCGGCGTGGAAATCCAGGTGGTCCTGCGAAAGATTGGTGAACGCCCCGACCGCGAACCGCACCCCGTCCACCCGGCCCAGCGCGAGCGCATGGCTGGAGACCTCCATGACCACCGCCTGTACACCCTGCTCCACCATGACGGCGAACATGGCATGCAGCTGCGGGGCCTCGGGGGTGGTGAGCGCCGACGGCACCCGGACGCCGCCGATGCGGGTCTCGATGGTGCCGAGCAGCGCGGTCCGGAAACCGGCGGCCGCGAGACCCGCCTCCACCAGATACGCGGTGGTGGTTTTGCCCGAGGTGCCGGTGATGCCGATGATGCGCAGCGTGCGCGAGGGATCACCGTAGAGCGCCGAGGACAGCGCGCCGAGCACCGAACGCGGCGCCTCGTGCACGAGCACCGGAACATCGATCGCGCCGATGAGCTCCGCGCCCGCCGGATCGGTGAAGATGGCGACCGCGCCGCGCTCCACCGCCGCCCGGGCGAACCGAGCGCCGTGCGCATGCGTACCGGCCAGACCCGCGAACAGATCACCCGGCAGCACCGCATTCGAGCGCTGCTCGATACCGGTCAGCTGGACCTGCGACTCGGCGCCGGTGAGCATTCCGGCCGAACCTGCCGAGCGCGCGCCCGTCAATTCCGCCACCGTGCGCAGGGTGGTCACCGGCGGTGCGGCGGGCCGAATTACCTGCGGGCTGGACTGCGCGGGCACGAAGCTCCTCTCCGGGATGTGGTCATAGTGAAATCCGACGGTGGGACTCGGATCGACGAGTCAGGTTACCTGTGTTCGAAAGCCGCGCGATCGGCACGGCGCAGTTCGGTCACCCGCCCGTGCACGCGCCGGGAGCGGTCTGCGTCACTGCCATCGTCTACCTGCTCTAACTCGCCTGCAGAATCAGTGGTTTGGCCGGTGGTGACGGCGGCACCCGATCACGCTGCAGGGCCCAGGACGCAATGCTGTGGAACAGCGGCGCGGCCGATCCGCCGCCGCTGCCGTCGGAGCTGCGGACGGGTGCGTCCAGCATCATCCCGATCACATAGCGCGGGTTGTCCGCGGGCGCCATACCGGCGAAGGTGATCCAGTAGCGGTCGTTCGAATAGCAGTGGCACTTCTGGTCGATCTGCTGCGCGGTACCGGTCTTGCCCGCCACCTGATACCCCTCGATGGCCGCCTGGGTTCCGGTGCCGGTCTGGTTGCCGCCCTGCGGATCCTTCTGCACGATCGCCTCGAACATCTGCCGCAGCGTCTGCGCCGTCTGCGGGCTGACCACCTTGACGCTGTCGGGCTGATCCTCTTCGGTGCGGGTGCCGTCCGGCGCGATCTTGGCCTTCACAATGCGCGGCGGAATCCGCACGCCGTCATTGGCGATGGCCTGGTACATCGAGGTCATCTGCAGGGTCGTCATCGAAAGTCCCTGGCCGATGGGCAGGTTCGCGAAGGTCGCGCCCGACCACTGATCCCGCGCGGGCAGCACGCCGGCGCTCTCACCGGGCAGGCCCACACCGGTGCGCTGGCCGATGCCGAACTTCTTGACCATGTCGTACCAGCGGTCCTCGCCGACCCGCTGCGCCAGCATGAGCGTGCCCACATTCGAGGACTTACCGAAGATTCCGGTGGTGGTGTACGGCGCGACGCCGTGCACCCAGGCGTCGTTCACGGTGACACCGCCGAGGCTGATGCTGCCCGGAACCTGATGCACCTCATCGGGAGTGGTGAGACCGTATTCGATGGCGGCGGCCGCGGTGACGATCTTGTTGACCGAACCCGGCTCGTACACCGACTGCACCGAGGGATTGCCCAGATCGGACTGCGACCAATACTGCGGGCCCAGTGCGGGATTGAAGGTGGCGTCATTGGCCATGGCCAGCACCTGGCCGGTGTGCGCGTCCAGCACGACCGCCGAGGCGGACTGCGCGCCCGACATATCCTTGGCCTGCTGCACCTGCTGCTGCACGTAGTACTGCAGATCCGAATCCAGGGTCAGCTCAACGCCGTAACCGTTCACGGCGGGCAGCCGGTCACGCCAGCTGCCGGGGATCACCGCGCCGTCGGAACCGCGGTCATAGGTCATGGAACCGTCCGAGCCCGCGAGGATCGCATCCATCGCCGACTCCAGGCCGATCTGCCCGTGCCCGTCCCAGCCGGTCGCGCCGATCATATTGGCGGCCAGCGAACCGCCCGGATACTCGCGCATGTCCTGGCGCTCGGTGCCGACCTCGGGGAACTGCAGACTGATATCGGCCGCCACCTGCGGGTCCACATTGCGCACCAGATAGGAGAACGGATCATCGCTGCGCAGCTTGGTCAGCAGATCCTTCTCCGGCGCGTCATTGCCCAGCTTCTGGTGAATGTATTTGGCAATGGCCTGCAGTCGGTCATCCGGATCCGGCGCCGACGGGTTCTTGGTATGCGCATCGGACAGCTCTTTGCGCACCTTCACGGGCTGGAACGTGAGCGCCTTCGCGGCAATGGTGAAGGCCAGCGATTTGCCGTAGCGGTCGGTGATCGGACCGCGGGTCGCGGGATCGGGCAGCTTCACCGTGCGCTGACTGGCCGCCTCCGCCGACAGGGTCGGCGCGGACCAGCTCTGAATCCACAGCAGTTGGGCGGCGGCCACCAGCAGCGCCAGCAGCATGACGAAACGGCCCACCCCGAACCGGAAGCGCGTCGAGGCGTCCATTCCGGGAGCGGCACGCGGCCGGGACGTGCGCCCCGGCCCGGAACCCGCACGGCCGGAGGCGGTTCGGCTCCGGCCGGTGGCCGCACGTCCCCGGCCGGAGTCACGACCGCCGCGTACCGCGCGGGAAAAACTCATCGAGGCGTTCCGTTCGGCGCGGCCTGCAGTGCAGGTGACTGCGGCGCCTGCGCCGTCGTCGGCGCGGTAGTGGTGGTGGGCGGATTGGGCGTCGTGGTGACCGGTACCAGCCGCTCACCCTGCGCCTGCACCAGCTTCGGCGGCTGCGCCACCGGCACCTGCGGCGTGGTGTTCAGCGGCGGGGCCGGGGAGCCCTGTGCGGGAATCGGATTGCCGATCACCGTCACCGAACCGTCCGGGGCCACCAGCAGGCGGGCCGGATCCTTGGCCGGGATCATGCCCAATTCCGCTGCGCGCGCGGCCAGTTCGGGCGCCGAATCGGCCGACTCGACCTCACGCTGCAGCGCCGCCCGCTCATCCGAGAGCTGCTGATTGACACGCCGGGCGTCACCGAGCTGGTAGCTGTCCTCGGTGGAACGGGTGGTCAGCAGCAGCGTGACGGCCAGACCGCAGCCCAGCAGCGCGATAATGGTGGCCACGAACGACATCCGGCCGCGCGGTACGGATTCGCCCGTGCGCCGCAGCAATTGCGGCAGCTCGGTGCGCTCGCGACTGCGACGGCGCGCGTAAGCGCGTTGCGCCGCACCCGATTTCACCTGCTCCGCCGCCTGCGCCCGCCGAGCCCCCCGGCCCGTCGCCTGCGCCCTGATCGTCGTCATAGGGCGGCCCCTTCGCACGCCGGGCGCACGTGTGACCTCCGAGCCTGAAACTTCGCTGTATATATGCGGGCGTGCGCGGAGCCCTCCGTGGTTACGCTCCGCTGCCGCCTCCGGGCTTGACCGCTCACGCCTGCTCCTCCCCAACGATCCGTTCGGCTGCCCGCATGCGCACCGGAGTGGCCCGCGGATTGTCTTCGATCTCCTGCTCGGTCGCCTTCTCCGCACCGCGGGTCAGGATCTTGAATTCCGGTCCCATGCCGGGCAATTCCACGGGCAGGTCCAGCGGGGTCTTCGAAGCGGCACGCTTCGCCAACTCCGACTTGACCACCCGGTCCTCGAGAGATTGATAGCTCATGAACACGATCCGGCCGCCGGGCGCCAGCGCGTCCAGCGCGGCCGGCACCGCCGCCTCGAGGGATTCGAGCTCCCGATTCACCTCCACCCGCAGCGCCTGGAAGGTGCGCTTGGCCGGATGCCCACCGGTACGGCGGGCCGCGGCCGGGATGGCGTCGTAGAGCAGCTCCACCAGCTGCGCGCTGGTGACGAAGGGGGTTTTCTGCCTGCGGCGCAACACTTCCGAGGCGATCTTGCCCGCGAAGCGCTCCTCGCCGTAGACCTTCAGCACCCGGGCCAGATCGCCGTGCCCATAGGTATTGAGCACATCGGCGGCCGTGGGGCCGGTGCTGGAGTCCATCCGCATATCGAGCGGGGCGTCGATGGAGTAGGCGAAGCCGCGTTCGGCCTCGTCGAGCTGCATGGAGGAGACACCGAGGTCCATCAGAATCGCCTGCACACTGCCGCGGGGCGGCAGACCGGCCTGCTCGAGTGCGGCGGCGATGCCGTCATACGTGGTGTGTACCAGCGTGATCCGGTTTTCGTAGGGGCGTAGTCGCTCCCCCGCCAGCTTCAGGGCCTCGGTATCGCGATCCAACCCGACCAGGCGAATATTCGGGTAGGTACGCAAGAAGTGTTCGGCATGGCCACCGAGTCCGAGTGTGCAGTCGAGATAGACGGCCCCGTCGGAACCCAGTGCGGGACCGAGGATTTCGTCTGCGCGATCGAGGAGAACCGGGACATGGCGGGGACCGTCACTGCCTGGGTGCACCTTCGACCTCCCGGACCTCACATTTCGTCGCACGGCCACTGACGGGTCGCTTGCGATCGGACTCTGCACTGACAGTGAACTCTGCACTGAACGGTCGTATCTGCACTGATCAGTGGGTGGCCAATGCCCCAGGGTCTCTGACCGAAGCACGGCACCTGGCGTTGGGGAAGTACGTCAGGGTCCGCGTCGGGCAGAGGCCGCAGGGCACTCGCCTCGCTGTGGGCGCTTAGAAGATCTCGCCCAGCGACTCGTCTCCAGCCTGCGAGTAATCCTCCTCATGCTCGGCGAGGTAGGAATCCCACGCCGCCTTGTCCCATATTTCGAGGAAGTCGACCGAGCCGATCACCACGCAGTCCTTGGAAAGGTTTGCGTAGCGGCGATGCTCAGCCGACAACACGATGCGGCCCTGCGCGTCCGGACGCTGTTCGTCCGAGGAGGCAGCCAGGGCACGGACGAATGCGCGAGCCTGCGGATTGCTTCGAGACGCGGACGCCGCCCGCCGCGCAAGCGCGGTGAACTCGTCCTTCGGATATACGGCAAGGCTGTGGTCTTGACCCTTCGTGACCATCAACCCTCCCGCCAGCTCGTCCCGGAACTTCGCAGGCAACGTGAGTCGCCCTTTGTCGTCCAGTCGAGGGGTATAGGTACCGAGGAACAAGCCGCGACACCTCCTACCGAATCACCCTTCGACTGTTCGGTCTCCTGTAGTGCGCGCTCCACATTACCCCACTTTCCCCCACTTTCAATCGAAAGCGGCGGTGATCTCAGTCCCCGCTTGGCGAACTTCGCAGGTCACACCAGCTATCACCGTGGTGGGGAACTTTCGCCCCAGTTCCCCCGACACGCACGGCTCGCGGCGGAGGGCACCCGACAACAGTTAGCAAACACGCAGATAGCGCCCATTTCCGACGAAAGTGGGCGGGTGTGGGGGAACCGTGTGGGTGATGGTGGGGAGGGCCGGCGGGGCATGGACACGCCGCAGAACTTCCACGAGAAACGCCGTGACGCCACACCTCAAGTCGGTGTGGCGCCACGGCGTGTCGCGCTTGTTTCAGTTAGCCGATACAGCTGTCCGCCGGAGCGGAGCAGACCGATCAGTTGTCCTGCTCGAACCGGCGGCGGAACCGGTCCTCCATACGAGATGAGAACCCGCCCGACTTCTTCTGTCGACCCCGGCCGCCGGGGTTGGCGCCCGCCGCGGGATGCGCTTCACTGCCACGGCCGCCCTGGGAGGTCATCCCACGGCCACCGGACAGCAACAGCACACCTGCGCCGAACATGACAATGAATCCGATCAAGCTGATGATCGGGAAGTCGCCCAGCTTTATGGGCGCGGCGATGCCTGCCACGAGCAGAAACAGACCGAGGACGAACAAAGCCGCCGACTGTAATCTGCGCCGGCCGGTGGCGGAACGCAGGCGTCCGCCCCGAACCGTCGAGGCGAACTTGGGGTCCTCAGCGTAGAGCGCGCTCTCGATTTGTTCGAGCATGCGCTGCTCGTGCTCGGAGAGTGGCACGGTACCTCCCCCGGCACTAGGTGGTGGCGGTCGCCTCCGGGTAAGCGACAGATAGCCGACGTTGGCGGCTGTCTGCCATTAATAATACGAGTTCGATCAGAGAGCTACCACCTACTCGCCGATACTCAGGCCAGCATTCCGTCAACCCACCCCGTTCCGGGACGCAATCGTGACGCTGCGGCCAGCAGATCTTCGACGTCATGCAGGAATGCGCCTACCCGCGAAGAGAACTCGTCGGCGCGTTGATCATCGATCGGCCGGGGCAGACCGGCCTCCAGTGCGGCCCGGGTTTCGGACTGGCCGGTGAAGTAGTCGGCCCACATCACGAATTCGGGGGCGGCGGCCTGCATCAGCACCCAGGCGTTGCGAGAACGCGCACGTGGCGCGCGGTCCGCGCCGGTCAGGGCGAGCACGGCGCCGGCGCCGCGCAAGGCCGCCAGATAGGCCGTGCGGAACCGCTCGGGCGGGTCCTGCTCCCCCGCCGCCTGCATGAGCAGACCGTCGGCGCGCCGCAGGAGTTCACCGGCACGCCCCGGATGGGCCGGACGTTGGTTGCTACCGGACATCGGGTACCTCCCCACTCGCATACCCGGACCACCGTCAAGATCGAACAGGTATTCGAAGGTTTCAATTAAGTTGAATATAAAGACAGCCACCGACAAGTTCCGACGCTCGACCGTGAAAGCAACGCGGGACGGGATCGGCGCTATCGTCGGACCCACCGCCCGCGCTAACGAGAGCTGCGCCTGCCCGATGACCGCCGTCACCCCCAACACCACGCCCGCGCCCGTCGTCGTCGATCTCTCGGCGGCGACCATGCGCGCCCGGCTGCACGACGCCCTCGCGGTGTACGTCGCGGCCATGGACTACCCGCGCGGCACCGAACACCAGCGCGCACCCATGTGGGCCGAGCACACCACCCGGCCCGGCTGGCAGTCCGTGGCCGCGGTCCTACCCGATGACGACGGGCGGCTCGACCTGCGCACCGCGCCCATCGTCGCCATCGCCTACGGGTATCACGGTGCGCCGCACCAGTGGTGGCATCAGCAGGTGTACAGCGGTATGCGGCGCACCGGCTGGCCGGAACACGCTGCGCGCGAACTGCTCTCCGATTACTTCGAATTGACCGAACTGCATGTGCATCCCGCCGCGCAGGGGCGCGGCATCGGCGAGATCCTGCTCACCCGGCTGCTGCAGAATCGGCCCGAGCGCAGTGTGCTGCTGTCCACACCGGAGGTCGACGCCGAGTCCAATCGCGCCTGGCGGCTCTACCGCCGGCAGGGATTCGGTGATGTGGTGCGGCATTTCATCTTCTCCGGCGACACCCGCAAGTTCGCGGTGCTGGGGCGGCGGCTGCCGCTGTGACGGTCGTGATCATCGGATCCGGTCACAATGCGCTGGTCGCGGCCTGTTATCTGGCGCGGGACGGGCATGCGGTCGAGGTGCTGGAACGCGATACCGTGCTCGGCGGGGCGGTGTCGACGGTGGAGCGGTTTCCGGGACATCAGGTCGATCGCGGGTCCTCGGCGCACATCATGATCCGGCACACGGGGATCATCGAGGAGCTCGAGCTGGAACGCTTCGGGCTGCGGTATATCGACTGTGATCCCTGGGCTTTCGCGCCCGCGCCGCCCGGCGCCGACGTGCCGCCGATCGTTTTCCACCGTGATGTGGAACGCACCTGCGAGTCCATCGCCGCGGCCTGCGGCGCCCGTGATGCCGCCGCGTATCGGAGGTTCGTGCAGGTGTGGGGGCCGCGGACCGCGCGCGTCATGCGGTCGTTCGCCGGGGCGCCGACGCCCGGGCGATTGCTGCGGTCGTTCTGGGGGCTCGACGCACAGGGCGGCGGGAGCGCGCTCTCGCGAGAGTTCCTGCAGAGCGGAGACGCGCTGCTGGACAGCTACTTCGACAGTGAGCGGCTGAAGGCGGCGCTGGCCTGGTGGGGTGCGCAATCCGGGCCGCCCATGTCCGAGCCCGGGTCCGCGCCCATGGTCGGGTTCGCGGCGCTCATGCATACGCTGCCGCCCGGCCGGGCCGTCGGCGGCAGCGGCGCGCTGGCCACGGCGCTGGTGGCGCGGCTGCGGGCGGACGGTGGTGTGGTCAGTCCCGGCGACGCGGCCACCTCGCTGACCCGGTCCGGGCAGGGCTGGCGGGTCGGTACGGCGAGTGGGCGAGAACTGCACGCGGACACCGTGATCGCGGGCTCGCACATTCTCACCACACTGGATCTGCTCGCGCAGGGCGGGTTCGACGCGGACACCCTGGAGGATTGGCGCCGCCGCATCCGGGTCGGGCCCGGCATCGGCATGGTCGTGCGCGCCGCCACCACCGCGCTGCCGGAGTATCCCGGTGCCAAGGCCGCCGAATCCGCCACGGGGCTGCAACTTCTCGTCACCGATCGCGCTCAGCTGCGCCGCGCGCACGGGGCCGCGCTCGCCGGTGATCTTCCGCCGCGGCCTGTGGTGCTGGCCATGAGCTTCAGCGCCCTGGACCCGAGCATCGCCCCGCCCGGCGAACATCAGCTTTCGCTGTGGGCGCAGTGGCATCCGTACCGGCTCGCCGACGGCAGCTCCTGGACCGAGCACGCCGATCGTGAGGGCGATCGCATCATCGCCGAAGTCGACGCGCACGCACCGGGTTTCGCCGCCACCGTCCGCGACCGCTTCGTCCAGACCCCCGCCGATCTGGAACGCGAGATGGGCCTGCTCGGCGGCAATGTCATGCATATAGAAATGTCCCTCGACCAGATGTTCCTCTGGCGCCCCCTCCCCGAACTCTCGAATCACCGCGTCCCCGGCGCCCCCGGCCTCTACCTCACCGGCGCCTCCACCCATCCCGGCGGCGGCGTCTCCGGGGCCAGCGGCCGCAGCGTCGCCCACCTCGTCCACCGCGACCTCCGCCGCCCCCGCCTCCGACTCCCCCGCCGATGAGCAGCGATCCAGCACTCGCGAAACGACCCACCGCACCGGCGTGGAAACCCCCCACTCGCCCCGCGCCGAAAACCCCGGTGACACCGGGATCCACCTCGACGGCAATGGCATTCATCGTTCGAGCGGGGACGACCCCCGTCGAATCGGCGGCCATGACCCGCGTCATCCCGGCGCGCCTGTGGCCGGGATCCACCGCCGATTCCCAGCGGCTGCATGCCGGAACGGCGAAATCGGAATGACCGAGACTGTGAATCCGGTGCTGGGCACGCACAAGCGGGGTGCGCAGCGGGCGTTGATTATCAGCGCGACACCTGCGGTGTTGTTGGTGCTGGTGCAGATCGCCTATCCGCTGACACACGGGGTGGCGCGGGATCGGGTGACGGTGGCCGTTGTGCTGTTGTCCGCCGCCACGGCGCTGGTGCATGCGGGGTTGACCCGTGGGGTGCGGTGGGCGGCCGGGCTGTTGGTGATTGTTTCGGGGATCGGGCTGGTAGCCGAGATCGTGGGGACCACCACGGGTGTGCCGTTCGGGTGCTACGAGTACGCGGATGGGCGGCTGGGGGCGGCAGTGGCGGGGGTGCCGCTGGTGGTGCCGCTGGCGTGGACCGGTGGGGTGTATCCGGTGTGGGTGGCGGTGCGGCTGGTGAGTTCGCGTGCGGGGGTGCGGGTTTCGCTGACCGCGCTGGGGGTTGTCGGGTGGGATCTGTTTCTGGATCCGCAGATGGTGGCCGATGGACAGTGGCGGTGGAGTTCGGGGCTTCCGGGACTGCCGGGGCTGGGGCAGATTCCGTATACGAATTATCTGGGGTGGTTCGCGGTGGCACTGGTGATGGCGGGGCTGCTGGAACTGTGGGATCGGACAGCGCCGGACAGCGGTGCGGCGCGGGTGGTCCCGGTGGCGGTATTCCTGTGGACCTGGCTCGGTTCGACACTGGCGCACGCGGTGTTCCTGGGGTTGCCGGTGTCGGCGGCGTACGGGTTCGCGGGGCTCGGTGTGGTGGGATTTCCGCTGGTTCGGGGGCTCAGGGCCCGTCGAATCACACTGCGGCCCCTGGGCCATGGCACGATGTGACCGTGCCGAGTCCGATCACCCCCACAGCAGACGACACGCTCGAGTCCGCGGCACCGCCGCCGTCGCCGGTCCGGCGATCGCGTCGGTGGGTGCGCGTATCGGCAGTCCTGATCTTCGCGGCCCTGGCCGTCATGCTGACCGGATGCCTGCGCGTGCAGGTGTCGATGGGCGTCTCCTCCAACGACCGGGTGTCCGGCCGCATTGTGGCCGCCGCCGTCCCGCAGAACGACAAGGACAAGGGCCCGCAGCTCAAGGCCCCCGACGCGCTCGCCTCCAAGGTGCGGGTGGACCCGTACTCGCAGGACGGATATGTCGGCAGCCAGGTCTATTTCGACGATCTCACCTTCGGTGAGGTGCAGCAGCTCGGCGGGCTCTCCGACCAGACCCAGGGCATGTTCAATCTGCAGTTCAACCGGGTCGGCGATCTTGTCACCCTCACCGGGCGGGTGGATCTGAAGAGTCTGCCGCCGCAGGGCTCCGATGTGCAGTTGACCGTCGCCTTCCCCGCGCGCATCGCCACCACCAACGGCACGCGCGAGAGCGACTCCGAGGTGAGCTGGAAGCTGCCCGCCGGTGATGTCACCTCGCTGCACGCCGAAGTCGGCTACGCGGACCCGAATACGCGCTCCTTCGCGGGCTGGGCCGGGATCGTCGGCGGTCTCACCCTCGCGGTGGCGGCCGTGGTGGCCGTGCTCGCGTACATGACCCGCAATCCCGATCCGCCGGCGTATGTGCGCGCGGCACGCTGGATTCGCAACAGCCGCAATACCCGCGTGTGATCCCCCACTCCGGGGAGTTCGCGGTCCGAGCCGGAACCGCGATCGCCGGACTGGGTGCGGTGACCGCGCTGCTCAATCGAATCACACTGCGGCAGTTGCACGGTGGGGGTACGACGGTGACCGAGGCGGTCACCGTCTGCGTCCCCGCCCGCGACGAGGCCGATCGACTGCCCGGATTGATTGCGGATCTTCGTGCGCAGCAGGGCATTCCACACCTGAGGGTGCTCATCCTCGACGACGATTCCACCGATGACACCTATGGTGCAGCGCTCAAGGCCGTAGGTACGGACGAGCGATTCACGGTGCAGCGCAATGACATAGCGCCCGCTCCCGGCTGGACCGGGAAGAATGCCGCCTGTGCGCGCCTGGCCGAGCTCGCGACCGTCGAGGGCGCGCCCGGTGCGCTGGTTTTCCTCGACGCGGATGTGCGGTTGACCCCGGGGGCGCTGGGCGCGGCGGTCGTCGAATTGCGGCGGGCACAGGCGAGTTCGCTGTGCGCATGGCCGCGACAGCGCGCGGAGACCACGGCCGAGCGCCTGGTGCAGCCGCTGCTGTGCTGGTCCTGGGCCAGCACCCTGCCGCTGGTCCTCGGCAATCGGAGTCTGCGGCCGTCGACGGCGGTGGCGTGTGGGCAGTTCCTGGTCTTCGACGCCGCCGACTATCGCGCGCTCGGCGGGCATGCGGTGGTCGCGGACCGGATCACCGAGGATCTGGCCATCACTCGGGCCCTGCGACGGTCTGGGCGGCGCACCGTGCTGGTCGCCGGTGGGCGGCTCGCCGAGACCCGGATGTACCGGGACGCAAGGGAACTCGAACAGGGCTACAGCCGGTGGCTCTGGACCGCCTACGGCGGGCCCGCGGGCAGCCTCGCCGTCGCGGGCTTCCTGGCACTGGGCTACTGGGTGCCGCCCCTCGCGGCGCTGGCGGGACGGGGACGGACGCGCCGACTGGGGCTGCTGGGCTACACCGCCGCCGTCACCGGCCGCCTGCTGGCCCGTTCGACGGAGAGCGGCGGCGGTCTCACACGTGCGGATGCCCTTGCGGCCCTGGCACATCCGGCCGCCATAGCCGCCTATCTGCGACTGTCGGCGAAGTCACATCTCGCCCATCACAGCGGCGCCCTGTCCTGGAAAGACCGGGCCCTCACCGGCATTCGCTGATCAGGGAACGGGTGTGACACCCACGGTCGGGAAGAAGAAGCAGGACCGGCTGCCATTGTTCACCACACCGAACACGGCGGCCAGCACGGTGCCGGAGCCGGTGTTCACCGGGACCGCGCGCACGCCCCCCGTCGGGAGCGAGCCCGCGAAGAAGTCGTGCACCGCCTGCGCCACCATGGGCCGCAGCTCGCCCGGAACCTGCGGCGGGATCATGGCATTGAGCACATCCGACAGCGAGCCCATGGGCGTGAAACCGCCGTGGCCGGTGGTGAGATTGAGCCAGGCCACCTGCATGCCCGAGGTGTCCGTGCCGTCCTGGTTCAGGCCGTAGGGGACGAAGGCGAACATGGTCTGGCCCGCCTTGACGGCCGAAAGATCCAGTCCCGGAATGGAGAACGCGAGCTTCGGCCAGGGACCGGGGATGGCGCCGGCAATGGCGGGGGCGAGTCCAAGGGTGGTGCCGCCCACGCAGAACGGCGCCGCGGTCGGGTACATGAAGGGCTCGACGCCCAATTGCTGTAGCCCGTCCAGGGTTTGGCTGTAGGCGGCGAACCAGTCCGAGGGTGCGGCAGCCTGTCCGGCGCGGGCGAGGGCGGAGACGACCGCGGCCGTGGCGTGCGGGTCGAGGCCGTTGGCCATGGCGGCCGCGGCGCCCTTGGCCAGCGCGACATTCATGGCGTTCGCCGGTGCGTTCCCGTCGGCGGTCGCGGCTGCCGGAGGATTGCCGGGGAGGTCGGGGGCGGCGTGGGCCGGGCCTGCCGCGGCCAGCACCGCGCAGGCGCCGACTGCGCCTGCCATGCGTACGAGGTTGTGCAACACGGGCATGAGCGTCTCCTCAACATCGCGGTCGAGGTCGCACATTACTCCGCTGACCAGCACATTCCGGACATTTAACCCGGCAAGCCGGACCTGGCTCGCGGGCCCGGCCGACCGTGGATCAGGCGTGTGCCGGAGCCGCGGAGACGGTGTAGCCGAGGTTCGCCAGCACTTCGCTGGTGGTCTTGGCGAAGTTCAGGGTGATGAAGTGCAGGCAGGGCGCGCCCTCGTCGATGAGGCGCTGGGCCATCTCGGTGGCGATCTCGATACCGGCGGCGCGCACGGCGGCGCGGTTCTCCTCCGGACCGTCACCGGCGGCCAGGTGCAGCCGCCGCAGCACCGATTCGGGCAGTTCGCGGCCCGAGAGTTCGACGGCGCGCTCCACCGTGCGCAGTGAGGTGATGGGCATGAGCTCCGGAATGATCGGCTTGGCGCCGGCGACCGGATCGATCCGGGCCACGCGATCGCGCAGCCGGAGGTAGTGCTCCGGATCGAAGAACATCTGGGTGATCGAATACTCCGCGCCCGCACGCAGTTTCGCCACCAGATGCGCGGTGTCCTGATCCAGATCGGTGGAGCGCGGATGGCCCTGCGGGAACGAGGCCACACCCACGTGGAAGTCGCCGAGATCGCGCACCATGCGCACCAGCTCCTCGGCGTACTCGACGCCCTCGGGATGCTGGATCCAGTCACCGAGCGGATCGCCCGGCGGATCACCGCGCAGCACCAGCAGATTGCGAATACCCGCATCCGCGTAGGCGCCCACGATCGAACGCAATTCGGCAATGCTGTGATCCACGGCGGTCAGATGCGCCACCGTCAGCAGCGTCGTCTCCTGCGCCAGCTGACCGGTCACCCGCACCGTGCGATCGCGGGTGGACCCGCCCGCACCGTAGGTCATGGAGACGAACGCCGGATGCAGCCGCTCGAACTCCCGGGCCGCCCGCCACAGCCGCGCCTCGGCCATCGCATCCCGCGGCGGATTGAACTCCACCGAGAACGGCACCGACCCGTCCGGACGCGGCCCGAGCTGCTGAACTATGGAGCGAGTTCCGGACACATGCGGTGTGCGGGAAACTCGGCCAGGGGTCGAATATCCCCGTACATTGTCGAAACTCACGCCCCCAGTTTAAGGGCACAACCCCCACCACCTCCCCGGACCCGACCCACCCCGCCGCGCCGGGCGTCCTATTCCCCGCTCTGCCACGGAAAATACGACAAGCGAAAACCCGAATGGCCGCAGCGCTACGGCCCACTCGAGTCTCCCGACGCAAT
Source organism: Nocardia sp. NBC_01327 (assembly GCF_035958815.1). Taxonomy (NCBI): domain Bacteria; kingdom Bacillati; phylum Actinomycetota; class Actinomycetes; order Mycobacteriales; family Nocardiaceae; genus Nocardia; species Nocardia sp. NBC_01327. The sequence continues at coordinate 7,082,974 of NZ_CP108383.1, forward strand.
AACTGATTTCGCGACCTTCGGGATAACTCGTCTGGCAGCGCCGAACCCGTCCCCCGCCCGATCTCGCCACGGGTGCACGGCCCGTCGGGCACCCCGCTTGCCCGCCGGATTCCAGAGAGGCGGCACAGCGCACGGCCGGTCAGGCAGCCTGCCGCCCGCCACAGTTCCGGAGAGGCGGCACAGGCTAGAGTCGTTGCCGAACCCCTGGCCCCGCGTTTGATCGTGGTTTCGCGGCGCCGGCTGTTCCCGCGAACGCGTCGCGCCCGAGAGTGCGGCACACACCTCAGGAGGATCCCCTGTCCGCCGGACCCGGTACCCCGACGCGCCACCCGGTCGGCGCGGGATCAATCGTCGCCGCTGTCGAGGAGCGACTCGCTCACTTCTTCGTCACGCGCCGCGAGTACATCGCGCCGCTGGGGCCGGTGGTCATCGACGCCGCGCGGGCGCTCGAGGATTTTGTGCTGCGGGGCGGTAAGCGCACCCGGCCCGCCTTCGCCTGGACCGGCTGGCTCGGCGCGGGGCACAGTGCCGACGATCCGGAGGCCGATGCGGTGCTGACCGCCTGTGCGGCACTGGAATTGGTGCAGGCGGCGGCGCTCATCCATGACGACATCATCGACTCCTCGCGGACGCGGCGCGGATTCCCCACGGTGCATGTGGATTACGAGACCCGGCACCGTGATGGACAGTGGGCGGGCGATTCCGCGCACTACGGGGCGAGCATTGCCACCCTCATCGGCGATCTCGCGCTGGCCTGGGCCGATGATATGACCCGCGATGCGGGACTCGACCCGGCGGCGCTGCACCGGTTCGGACCGGTGTGGGCGGCCATGCGCACCGAGGTGCTCGGCGGGCAGATGCTCGATATCCACGGCGAGGCCGGCGGTGACGAATCCGTCGAGGCGGCGCTGCGGATCAATCGCTTCAAAACCGCGGCGTACACCATCGAGCGCCCGCTGCACCTGGGCGCGGCGCTCGCCGACGCCGATCCGGAACTGATTGCCGCCTACCGCGAATTCGGCACCGATATCGGCATCGCCTTCCAGCTGCGCGACGATCTGCTGGGCGTGTTCGGCGACCCGGCGGTCACCGGCAAACCCTCCGGCGACGACCTGCGCGAGGGTAAGCGCACCGTCCTCATCGCCGAGGCACTGCACCGCGCCGACCAGACCGATCCGGCCGCCGCGGCACTGATCCGCAGCAGCCTCGGCACGGACGTCACGCCGGACGAGGTCACCGAATTGCGCCGCATCCTCACCGATCTCGGTGCGGTGGACGCGGTCGAACAGCGTATCGCCGGCCTCACCGATCAGGCCCTCGCGGCGCTGGACGCCAGCACGGCCACCGCGGACGCCAAGCGCCAACTGCGCGCCATGGCACTCGCAGCCACCGCACGGTCTTACTGACCACATGGCGGGATGCGATCTGAGCACGGGATCGACAGTGCCGCTCGACATCTCGCCGCGACCAGTGCCATTCGCCATCTCGCCGCGTTTTTCGCCCAGACGCACTGTTCTTCCCGGCCAAAAGCATGCCGGGACGACGAGGAGCGGTCACGACGAGAAGACAACGGGGCGCTGTACCGACCAGGAAGTTGTTGTGGCATGAAAACGGTTGCGGGGCAGACCGATCAGGTTGTGGTTGTGGGCGCGGGGCTGTCCGGGCTGGCGGCGGCGCTGCATCTGGTGGGGGCCGGGCGGCGGGTGACGGTGCTGGAGCGGGCCGATCATCCGGGTGGGCGGGTCGGGTTGTACCGCGGGGACGATTACGAGATCGATTCCGGGGCAACGATTCTGACCATGCCGGAGTTGATCGACGAGGCATTGGGCGCGGTCGGGCATACGCGCGCATCGGTGGGGCTGGAGATTCTCGCGATGGCTCCGGCCTATCGGGCGCGGTTCGCCGACGGGTCCGTCGTCGGGGTGTACTCGGATCCGGACGAGATGACCGCCGAGGTCACCCGGGTGCGGGATGCGGCTGCGGGACAACGGTATCGGCGACTGCGCGGGTGGTTGCAGGGCGTCTACGACTCCGAGTTCGGGCAGTTCATGGACACCAACTTCGATTCACCGCTCGATATGGTGCGGTATCCGCAGAAGCGCACCGCGCTCGTGAAACTGGTGCGGCTGGGCGGTTTCGGGCGGCTCGGGCCTCGGGTGCGCACGCTCATGGGCGATGAGCGACTGGCACGGCTGTTCAGCTTCCAGGCGCTCTTCGCGGGCACGGCCCCGGATCAGGCGCTGGCCGTGTACGGCGCGATTCCGTATATGGACACCTGCCTGGGCGTGTACTACCCGGTCGGCGGCATGCGCGCCATCGCCGACGCCCTCGCGCGCGCCTTCACCGCGGCGGGCGGCACCCTCGAATTGCGTACCGAGGTCACCGGAATCGACTACCGCGGCCGCCGCGCCACCGGTGTGCGCACCGCCGACGGCCGTACCCTGCCCTGCGATGCCGTGGTGGTCACCGCCGATATCGGCAGCCTGCAGCGCTTCGGCCTGCGCCGCCGCCGCGGCCTGCGCGCCTCCCCCTCCGCCGTGGTCGCACACGGCACGGTTCCGGCCGAGATCGCCGCGACCTGGCCGGTGCAGGCGCACCACACCATCGAGTTCGGCGAGGAGTGGGACCGCACCTTCACCGAGATCGCGGCGCGGCCGGGGTGGCGGGGTGGGAGCAGACACGGCAGCGGCACGCTGATGAGCGATCCGTCACTGCTGCTCACCCGCCCCGCGCTCACCGACCCGGGCCTCTACATCGACCGCGCACAGCAGCACATCGACGCCGCCGGGCACCTCACCGGCACCGTCCGCCACGAACCGCTGTCGCTGCTGGCCCCCTGCCCCAACCTCGATGCCGCACCGCTCGATTGGGACCGGCTCGGCCCGTTCTACCTGCGCGAACTCCTGCAGGTCCTGGAAGATCGCGGCTACCACGGCATTTCGGAGCACTTCCGCATCGACCACCTGGACACGCCGCGAACATGGGAGAGCCGGGGCATGCTCGCGGGCACCCCGTTCTCGGCCGCGCACCTGTTCCGGCAGACCGGTCCCTTCCGCACCCGGAACCTGGTGCGCGACCGGGATAATGTGGTTCTCGCGGGTTCCGGTACCGTGCCTGGCGTAGGCGTACCCACGGTGCTGCTGTCCGGGAAACTGGCCGCGACACGCATCACAGGTGATCTGCGACATGCCCGGGCCGGAAGCCCACCCGCCGGGGCGGTAGCAGTGCCACACAAGCACTAGACTGACCGGCGTCCTGACTCCAATGCGGCGGGCGCCGCCGACCTTTCCGGGGGGAACGACCACCGATGCCAACCCCCGATATGGACGTCACCACGACTCTCGACCCGCTCCCCATCGTTTCCGCCGACGCAGTGGCACACCGCCACATGCGCAATGCCGGCGATTTCGCGCGCAGCCCCGAGGGCAAGGCCGCACTGCTCGGCTTCTTCGGTGCGCTCATGATCACCTTCGGCGGTTTCGGCGCGGGCAGTGTGCGCCGCAACGATCCGCTGCTGGAGACCGCGCATCTGTCCTGGCTGCGCTTCGGCCACGGCTACGCGCTCTCGACGGTGTTCGTGTGGATCGGCGTGCTGGCCATGATCACCGCGTGGGTTCGGCTGGGACGGGCCACCATCGGCACCGTCCCCCATGCCTCGGTGACGCTGAACGAACTGCGCGCCATTGTCGGCATCTGGATCTTCCCGCTGCTGTTCGCGGTGCCGATGTTCTCCCGCGACGCCTATTCGTATCTGGCGCAGGGCGCGCTGCTGCGCGACGGATTCAACCCGTACCAGGTCGGGCCGGTGGTGAATCCCGGTGTGCTGCTGGACAATGTGAGCCCGGTGTGGACCACCACCACCGCGCCGTACGGGCCGATCTTCCTGCTGCTGGCGCGCGGCATCACCTCCATCACCGGAGACAATGTGGTGGCCGGGACCATCGCGCTGCGACTGGTCATGCTGCCGGGGCTGGCGCTGATGATGTGGTCGGTACCGCATCTCACCAAACATCTGGGCGGTAAGCCCACCACCGCGCTGTGGCTGGCGGTGCTCAATCCGCTGGTGCTGATTCATCTCATCGGCGGCGTGCACAACGAGATGCTCATGGTCGGGCTCATGGCCGCCGGTATCGCCCTGGTGCTCGAACACCATCACGTGGGCGGGATCGTGGTCGTCGCCATCGGCGTGGGCGTGAAAGCGACAGCGGGCATAGCCCTGCCATTCCTGGTGTGGATCTGGATGATTCACGAACGCGAACGACGCGCCGCCCAGGGCGAGGCCGAACTGCCGCATCCCGCGGTCATGTTCGCCAAGATCGCCGGGCTCGGCGTGGCGGTGTTCTGCGCCGTATTCGTGGCGGCGTCGGCACTGGCCAATGTGGGCATCGGCTGGCTGACCGCGCTGTCCGGCTCGAAGAAGATCATCAACTGGCTGTCGCTGCCGACGATCATGGCGCACATGGTCACCTGGGTGACGCCGCTGCGCATGGAATCGGTGCTGTCGGTGACCCGCATGATGTGCGCCGGTGCGCTGGTCGTGGTGCTGGCGTGGACCTGGTGGCGCTTCCGGAACACCGAACGCGAAGCGGTCCTGGGCATTCTGATCGCCTTCGTGGCGATCGTGATCCTGTCCCCCGCCGCGCTGCCCTGGTACTACTCGTGGCCGCTGGCCCTGGCCGCCGGATTCGCGCTGTCCACCACCACCTTGCAGTGGCTGGTGGGGCTGTGCACCTGGCTCATGCTGGTATTCCAGCCGGACGGGTCCATCGGGCTCTACAACTTCTGGCATGTCGCGCTGGCCACCTTCGCCGCCGTGGTCGCGGCGGTGTCGCTGCGGACCGTCGATCCGCTCAAGCTCAGCGCGCACGTGCCGCAGCCGGCGAGTATCGGCGCGCCGCCCACCCCGGCATGAGTTCGGTGGAACTCGCACTCGCCTACCGGGACTGCCGCCGCATTGCCGCCGAGCACGGGCGCACGTACTTCCTCGCCACCCGGCTGCTGGAGTCCGAGCGAAGACCGGCCGTGCACGCGCTGTACGCGTTCGCGCGCATGGTGGACGACATCGTCGACGACAGCGCCGCGGTGACGCGCGCCGAATATTCGGCGGCGCACCTGGATCGGATCGAGCACGAACTGCGCGGGCGGCTCGCGCAGGCGCCCGCGCAGTCCCTTGCGATCGACGAGGACCGCGTCCTGCTCGCCGTCTCCGACACCATCCGGCGGTATGACATTGCGGCCGAACACTTCTGGGTGTTCCTGGACTCCATGCGCATGGACATCCCCAGCAGCCCGCAGTACCGCGACCGGTACCCCACCATGGACGCCCTGCGCGCCTACATGCGCGGCAGCGCCGCCGCCATCGGCCTGCAACTGCTGCCGGTGCTGGGCACCGTCGTCCCGATCGCCGAGGCCGAACCCGCCGCCGCGGCACTCGGAGAAGCCTTCCAGCTCACCAATTTCCTGCGCGATATCGCCGAAGACCTCGACCGCGGCCGCCGCTACCTGCCCGCCGACGAACTCGCCGCCTTCGGCGTCACCGACGACCTCCTGCAGCACTGCCGCAAAACCGGCCGCACCGACCAGCGCGTACGCCGCGCCCTGGCCCACCTGATCGCCGTCAACCGCGACATCTACCGCACCGCGGTCCCCGGCATCGACCTACTGACCCCCCGCGTGCGCCCCGCCATCCGCACCGCCGCCACCCTCTACAGCGGCATCCTCGACGAAATCGAACGCACCGACTACGCCGTCTTCACCCGCCGCGCCGCAGTCCCCCGCCACCGCCGACTACGCGTCGCCGCAAGGGAATTCGCCCTCGCCTAGGCAGTGCTCTCAACCGTGCCCGGTGCTGAGCGCCGGGCACGGCCGTTATTCAGAATCAAAACGGATCTGCGGCCGCTCGCCGGATTACTTCGCGGGCGAGGTCGCCGTGCAGGGCGTCGATGGGACGGCCGGGGAGGGAATCGTCCTCGGTGTAGATCCACTCGAGGATTTCCTCGTTGGTGTAGCGGCTGTCGCGCATGACCGTGATCAGGGGGGTGACATGTTTGGCGATCGCGCCGGTGGAGTCGAAGAACTCCTCGGGTATGCCGATCACACCGTCGCGGCGGACCGCGATGAGCTGGTGCTCACGCAGCAGTGCGTGCACCCGGGTCACGGCCATCCCCATCAGCTCGGCCACATCGGGCAGAGCGAGCAGGGTCACCGAATCGGGCAGGACATCATCGCTGTAGGGAATGGCACTCACGCCCGTAACGGTAGTCGGTCGGGTCGCTACGGACGCATCACACCCCGACCCGACTACCATCGGGTGAGCCGCACAGGGCGGATCGGAAGTCGGAAGGGTTGCTGTTGATCGGCCAGATGCTGGAAGGGCGCTACCGCATCGACGCGCCGATCGCGCGCGGCGGCATGTCCATGGTCTTCCGGGGAGTGGACACTCGCCTGGATCGACCGGTCGCCATCAAGGTGATGGACCCCAAGTTCGCCCATGATCCGCAGTTCCTCCAGCGTTTCGAACTGGAGGCCCGCGCGGTCGCCAAGCTCAAGCATCCGGGTCTGGTCGCCGTGTACGACCAGGGTGTGGACGGGGATCACCCCTTCCTCATCATGGAGCTCGTCGAGGGCGGCACGCTGCGCGAGCTACTACGCGAACGCGGACCCATGCCCCCGCACGCGGTCCGCGCGGTTGCCGAACCGGTGCTGGCCGCCGTCGGCGTCGCGCACGCGGCCGGGCTGGTGCACCGCGATATCAAACCGGAGAACGTGCTCATCTCCGACTCCGGAGAGGTCAAGATCGCCGATTTCGGCCTGGTGCGCGCCGTGGCCTCGGCGAATATCACCTCGGCCAGCGTGATTCTCGGTACCGCGGCCTATCTGTCCCCCGAACAGGTCACCAGCGGCAGCGCCGACGCGCGCAGCGATGTGTACTCCGCGGGCATCCTCATCTTCGAGATGCTCACCGGGCGCACCCCGTTCAACGGCGACACCTCCATTTCGATCGCACTGCAGCGGGTCGAGAAGGATGTGCCCAGCCCCAGCCGGCTCATCGGCGGCGTCCCACCGGAATTCGATGAACTGGTCGCACACGCCACCGCGCGCGAACCGTCGCACCGATTCGCGAACGCCACCGAGATGGCGGGCGAATTGCGGCGCATCGCACGGGAACTGCAGCTGCCGGACTACCGCGTGCCCGCGCCGACCGAATCCGCCGAACATGTGAGCGCCCGCTACAAGGTCGCGCCCGCAACACCCCCGCCCCCCCGGCAGGCGCCCGCGCGGCACACACCCGCCGCACACGCCGCGACCGAGGCGACCACCTGGATTCCCGCCGATCCGCCCACGCAGCACATGGGGCAGCAGCATCAGCAGCACACCCGGGTCATGACCGCCGCGCGCGAACTGCCGCCCGAGTACGCCCCACCCCCGGGACCGCCGGGCAGAGAACGCACTCCGCGGTCGGATCTCATCGAGAACCGCGGCAAATCCCGGCGCACCGTCTTCATCTGGCTCGGCATCGTCATCACCCTCGCGCTCCTGCTCGGCATCGGCGGCTGGTGGCTGGGGGTGGGCAGATACTCGGCGGTGCCGTCGATCGCCGGGCTCGACAGCCAGCGGGCGGTCACCACACTGCAGGATGCCGGATTCAAGACCGAGACCAGACAGAAAGCGTCCGACATCATTCCGGTCGGCAATGTGGTCGGCACCGATCCGGCCGCCGGAACGAAGGTCGTCAAAGGCTCGACGGTCGCGGTGCTGGTCTCGAGCGGTAAACCGAAAGTCCCGGAAATCACTGCGGGACAGGACGTCGCCAGTGTCGAGAAGGCGATCAGAGACGCCGGGCTGGTCCCGGTCGAATCCGGGGACGTGGGCAGTACCGCCCCCAAAGGCACTGTCGCCAAAGTGGATCCGGCCCCCGGCACCGTCCTGCCCGCCGGGGGCAGCGTGAAGGTGTACCGCAGCAAGGGCGTCGTCTCGGCGAAGGTCCCCGACGTGAGCGGTAAGACCGAGGACGAGGCCAAGGCGGTACTGCAGAAGGCCGGAATTACCGTGCAGGACACCAGATCCGAGTACAACGGGAAGGTCAAGGCCGGGCAGGTGATCGGCACCGACCCGGCCGCCGGCTCCACCGTCGACTCCGGCACCGTCACCCTGATCGTGAACAATGCGGTCGAAGTACCGAATCTGCTCGGCTCCAGCGTCGCCAGCGCCCGCAGCAAACTCCAAGCCCTGGGCTTGCAGGTCACGGTGCGTCAGCTGGCCAATAACGACGGTTCGATCGTCATCTCCCAATCCACCGCTCCCGGCGGGAATGTGGAATCAGGATCCACCATTACGATCGTCGCACTGCCTTAGCAATCTTGAAGCGAATAGCGCCGAAAGAGATGGGCCCGGAACTGCTTTCGCAGTCCGGGCCCCTCGCGTCCGGTAGGTTCAGCGCAGCATCTCGGCGACGAGGAACGCCAGCTCGAGCGATTGCTGAGTATTCAGTCGCGGATCGCACGCGGTCTCGTACCGGTTCTCCAGATCCAGATCCGAGATGTCCTGTGCGCCACCGAGACATTCGGTGACGTTCTCACCGGTGAGCTCGATGTGCAGACCACCCGGATGGGTGCCGAGCGCGTGGTGCACCTCGAAGAAGCCCTGCACCTCATCGACGATGCGGTCGAAGTGCCGGGTCTTGTAGCCGTTCGAGGTCTCGTGCGTATTGCCGTGCATGGGATCGCACTGCCAGATCACCTGATGTCCGGTGGCCTGCACCTTCTCGATGATCGCGGGCAGCACATCGCGCACCTTGTTATTGCCCATGCGCGCGACCAGGGTCAGGCGGCCCGGCTCATTGTTCGGATCCAGGCGCTCCACGTACTCCACCGCCAGCTCGGGGCTGGTGGTCGGGCCGATCTTCAATCCGATGGGATTGGCCAGCAGTTCGGCGAAGGCGATATGCGCGCCGTCGAGCTGACGGGTGCGCTCACCGATCCACAGGAAGTGCGCGGACAGGTCGTAGAGCAGCGGTTCCCCCGTGGTGGGGTGCTCGCTCAGGCGCAGCATGGCGCGCTCGTAATCGAGCACCAGCGCCTCGTGCGAGGCGTAGAGCCGGGCGGTCGACAGGTTCGGGTCGTTGACGCGGCAGGCCTTCATGAACGACAGCGCGCGGTCGATCTCGGTGGCCACGGTGTTGTAGCGGGCCCCGGCCGGGGACTGTGCGACGAACTCCCGATTCCACTCGTGCAGATTGTGCAGATCGGCGGTGCCCGCCGAGGTGAGCGCGCGCACCAGGTTCATGGCCGCCGACGCATTGGCGTACGCCCGCACCAGGCGGGACGGATCGTGTTCCCGCACGGCCGGATCCGCGACCAGCGAGTTCACCATGTCACCGCGGTAGGAGACGAGGCCCAGCGCATCGGTGTCGGAGGAACGCGGCTTGGCGTACTGGCCCGCGATGCGCGCCACCTTCACCACCGGCAGGCTCGCCCCGTAGGTGAGCACCACGGCCATCTGCAGCAGGGTGCGGATATTGCCGCGAATATGCGGCTCGGTGTTGTCGGCGAAGGTCTCCGCGCAGTCGCCGCCCTGCATGAGGAAGGCCTCACCGCGGGCCACCTCGGCCAGGCGTAGCTTCAGCTCCTCGACCTCGGCGGGCACGCAGATGGGCGGCACGCTCTCGAGCACGGTGCGCATCTTGGCGGCCTGCTCGGGGTCCCACGAGGGCTGCTGCAGGGCGGTGCGGGACAGTGCGTCGTCGAGGCGTCGACGCAGCTCTGCGGGCAACGGCGGAAGTTCCGGCAAGCGATCGATCGGTACGTCGACGGTCCAGTTCACTCGTTCAGAATACGGACCGGTACAAACCGTGTGGACTACACCCAGGGATGGAATCGCCGACACCGCGTGAACCCGATCTCACCCCGGCCCTCCGGCCGCGGCCGGACACGCGGAACATAGGCTGGACGCCCGGAGGATCCACCCGGATCGTCCCCCGACCACCGACGTCGACGGCACAGGCCCGTGGCGGCGCACCGAGGAGAGACCGATCTCGTTGAGATATTTTTACGATTCGGAATTCATCGAGGACGGTTCGACCATCGATCTCGTCTCCATCGCGGTGGTGTGCGAGGACGGCCGCGAATACTACGCGGTCTCAACGGAATTCGATGCCGGCAAGGCCGGCCCGTTCGTGCGCCGCAATGTGCTGCCGAAGCTGCCGCCGCCCGCCTCCCCGCTGTGGCGCAGCCGCGAGAAGATCCGCGAGGACCTCTACCGCTTCTTCCTCCCCCGCCCCGGCATCGAACCGGAGCTGTGGGCCTGGGTCGGCGCCTACGACCATGTGGCCCTGTGCCAGCTGTGGGGTTCGATGGTCGATCTGCCCAATGCCCTGCCCCGCTACACCAATGAGCTTCGGCAGCACTGGGTTCAGCACGGCAGCCCGGCGCTGCCGCCGATTCCCAAGGATGCGCACGACGCGCTCGCGGACGCCCGGCACAATCTGGCGAAGTTCGAGGCCATCGAATCGCATCGGCGCATGCACGCCTCCTGATCACGGGCAGAGCCTCCTGATCACGGGCGGAAACGACTCGGGCCCCGAGAGACAGTGTCTCTCGGGGCCCGTGTTCCGGCTGAGGTGTCTCAGCCCGCCATGGTCTGGGGAATGCGATCGGCCTCGGGGCGCGCGTCCGCGGGGGCGCGCTTCTTGAGGCTCGAAGCGTAGACGTCCACGTACTCCTGATCGCCCATCCGCATGAGCTCGTACATGATCTCGTCGGTGACGGCACGCTCGACGAAGCGGTTGCCGCCCATGCCCTCGTAGCGCGAGAAGTCGATGGGCTTACCGAATTTCACGGTGACCTTGCGCGGGCGCCAGCGGAACGGTCCGGGCGGGCAGACCCCGTCGGTGCCGATCAGCGCGACCGGGATGACCGGAACACCGGTCTCCAGCGCGAGGCGGGCGACACCGGTCTTGCCCTTGTACAGGCGGCCGTCCGGGGAGCGCGTGCCCTCCGGGTACAGCCCGACCAGACGGCCCTCGTTCAGCAGCTTGCGCGCGGAGTCGAGCGCGCCCTCGGCGGCGGTCGCACTGGAACGATCGATGGGGTACTGGCCGGCGCCGGAGAAGAAGAACTTCTGCAGGCGGCCCTTCAGGCCCGGGGTGGTGAAGTACTCGGCCTTGGCCAGGTACGTAATGCGACGCGGACTCGCCAGGGGGGTGAACAGCCAATCGGTGAACGAGAGGTGGTTACCGGCCAGAATTGCGGCGCCATCGGGTGGGATATTCTCCACGCCCTCGACCTTGGGCCGGTTGACGAGAGAGATAAAAGGCCCCACCAAGACGAACTTCAGCAGCCAGTAGAACATTGCGTCCTTTCCCCTGTTTCGATACCCGGGACCGGCCTCGTTGCGGGCACCACACTCACCAAGCCACCCTACCGCTGAGACCTGGTAGTGACCAACCGCACCCCGCCCGATGTGTCCGGTTCATCCAGGATTTACGTCGCAGGAACCGCATCTCGCGACGCTTCGAGCGCGGCCCGCGCCAATTCCGCCGCGCCGATCATGCCCGCCGCCTCACCCAATTGGGCGGTCCGGATCCGCGCCAGCCGCCGATGCCGGGCGCCGGTGATGGAGGCCGCGTAATGCTCCCGGGCCGCATCGAGGAACAGCGGCGCCGAACTGCTCACGCCACCGGCCACCACGATCAGATCCGGATCGAACAGATCGCTGACAAAGGCCAGACCGAGCCCGAGCCAGCGCGCGAAATCGGCCATCACCTCCTGCGCGAGGGGATCGCCGTCCTGCGCCGCGCCCGCCACCCGGCGACCGGTGAGCGAACCCGGATCGCGGCCCGCCTCCCGTGCCAGCACCGTGGAGCGCCCCGGATCGGTCGCCAGCATCTCCAGCGCGGTATCCACCAGAGCCGTTCCGCTGCAGTACCTTTCCCAGCAGCCGCGCTTTCCGCAGGCACAGGCCCGGCCATTGGGCACCACCGTCAGATGGCCCAGTTCCGGTGCGACGCCGTAACTGCCGCGATAGAGCTGACCACCGGTCAGCAGTGCCGCACCGATGCCGGTGCCGATGGCCACCAGCACCACATTGCGCCCGCCGGCCGCCGCACCGAACCGGTACTCGGCCCACAGCGCGGCATTGGCATCGTGCTCGAGAATCACCGGCAGGCCCAGCCGATCGGTGAGCCGCTGCGCCACCGGCGCGTCCTCCCACGGCAGATGCGGGGCGAACCGCACCGTCGCGCGATCCTCGTCGACGAATCCGGCCACGGCCAGACCCACCGCGCCGATGGCGTGCCTGCCGCACAATTCGCGCACCACCCGCGCCAGGCCGTCCTCCAGGGACCGCGCCGACTGCGGTGTGGACGCGGTCACCGTATCGAGGACCTCGCCCGCACCGTCGACCACCGACGCGCGAATATTGGTGCCGCCCACATCGATTCCGACAGTCAACGGCACCTGTGCACCGCCCCTCATGCCTTGATGGTCACATTGATCGGCACATACCCGGCTCGTGTCGCCCCCCGTCCGCTGCGGGCGGCCTGATCGCCGCCGTCAGCGCCCGGTGGGCCACCGGCCCGCGTCGAAGCCTTGTCGCCCGGCCGCCGCGCAGTGCCCGGACCGCGGCCGAGTGGATCGGCCGCCTCCGGACCAGATGCGGTGCCATGCACCTGCGCACCGGATTCGTCGTCAGTGCCGGGAGTTCCACCGGAACGACTGCTCGCGGGCGGCGCGCCACGACCGCTCGCACCCTGCACACCGGCGCCGGCGCGGACATCCGCGCCGTACTGGGCACCGGCCCGACCACGCGCATCGGCACTGCGCTGGGCGCCCGCCTCCGCGCCGGGAGCAGCACTGTCCGCAGCACCGCTGTGCCGGGTTTCGCCGGTATCCGCAGCGGCCGGTTCGCCCGCGGTACGGGCGCGGCGCTCGGCGGCGACACCCGCGGCGCCCGCGGCGAAACGGGCGATCAACCCGGCGAGCGCGACGCTCGGGCGAGTATGTCCGCCCGGTGCATCCGGACCGGGCGCATCGGACTTCGCCGCGGGATCGCCGGAATCACTCCGGGAGAAGTCCTCGGGCGCATCCGGGCCGCCGGACGAATCGCCCTGCCTGCCACGGGCATCGGAGTAATCGCCGTGGCCGAACGAATCATGAAGCCAGGCTTGGTATTCCGGCGATTCCGGATCCAGATCCGGCGGCAGCACCGGTTCCACGGGCACACCGGCGAGCGCCTCGCGCAGCACGGTCACAATGGCGGTGCCGTGATCGGCGATGGCCGCGACCACATCGTGGTGCTCACCGCGCACCACCGCAGCGGCGGCGCATACCGGGCACCAGGCGCAGCTGGACCACTGGGTCCGGCCGTCTGCGGCGGTCCGCCGCAGGACCGGTTCGACCCGCTCGAGCACGGCTTCGGCCAGCAGCCGCAGTTCCTCGGCGAATTCGCTGAAACTATCGTCCGGATGGCCGGCGCGCGGATGATCGTGCGGGGCGGTCATTTCGGCCAGACCTGCGGGTCGGGCCGGAATCGGATCACCAATTGGTCGCCGTCGAGTTCGGCGGCATCGACCGTGCACCGCCGCAATACCGGCGCCAGTCGCAATCGGCGCCTGACCCCGTCCGCTCCCACGATCAAATCGTCCTCCACTCGTCCCAGCTGCAGGGTCGACGGATCGACCACGGGTAGATGCATACGCATGGCGAACACCGAATGCACGCCCGCGCCCGCCTCGAGCCGCACCACGGGCCCGGCTGAGACAGACAGCACACCATCCACATCTGTGCCAAGCATAGGGACAGGACCCGATCCGACCCAGTTACCACTCGCATCGACCGCGTAGGACAGCGCGGTCAATGAGCTCAGGCCCACCGGTTCGGCCCCGGCATGCGCCACGACCTGCACCTGGACCCCGCCCATGCGCTCACGCAGGTCGGCCACCACATCTGTTTGCTCACCACGGCGGTTGAAGTACCACTGCACGGCGGGATGAATCGGACCGCCGTAATCGGGCGGCGGAACCTCGGGGAGGACCTTGTTGACGAGTACCGCGTCCAGGCGCAGGCCGAGCAGCGCCGCCGCCGAACGGACTCGGGCGGATTCGGCCACGGCGACCTGCTCGGCCGCGGTGACCAGGCGCGCACCGGTGCGGGCGCGATCGGCGATGAGGTCGCGGGCGGCGGTGACAGAGGCGACGATCTGCTCGACGGTCACCGCGAGGACCGCACGGCGCAGATCGCCGCCCACCGCGGTCAGGGTGCGGGAATGCACAGGCCAGACCCGCTCGAGATAACCGAGCAATGTGTCTGGGGCAGTGAGGATGCGGAGCATATCGGCCGACGGCGGGCAGTCGAGAATGATCACATCCCACCGCTCGGTCTTGGCGAATTCGGTGATCTCCAGCAGGGCCAGCAGTTCCTGGACACCGGGCAGACCGGTCAGCTCGGCGGGATCGAGCGCGCTCAGATCGACGCCGTGATCGTGCCCGGCGCCGGAGAGCAGCAGCAGTACCGTGCGGAAGCGATCCTCCAGCAGCGCAAGGGAATCCACCTCGATCACATCGAGGCCCGGCTGCACCGCCGCCACCCCGGGCACACTGCCGGGCTGATGCTGGAATCGGAATCCCAGTGCGTCACCGAGGGAATGCGCCTGATCGAGCGAAGCCAGCAGCACCCGCTGCCCGGACCGCGCATAGGACAGCGCGGTCGCGCACGCCAGCGTCGTCTTGCCTACCCCACCCTTGCCGACGAACAGTTCCACACGGGTGGGTCGTTCGGACCTGCTCGCGGTCAGCCTTCGACCCGTTTCTTGAGTTCTTTCAAGGCGGTATCGGTGATGACCTTCTCCGCCTTGCGTTTGAACATGCCGATCATCGGGATGTTCAGATCGACCGTCAGCTCGTACACCACCTCGGTGGTGCCGTCGGGCTGCGCGATCAGCTCATAGGTGCCGTCCTGCGCCTTCTGCAGTTCACCGCTGGCCAGGGTCCAGCTGACCGCGCGGCCGTCGGGACGCCAGGTGTAGGACAGCGTGTAGGTGTCCTTGACAACGCCGGCATCGAGGACGAAGCGCGCGGTGCGGGCCCGGCCGTCGGGGTATTTGTCGAGCACCTCGACCGAGCGGGCCGCGGCGACCCATTCCGGATACGACTCCAGATCGGCGATGACGGCCATTACGCGATCCGAGGGGGCGTCGATCACGATCGACCGTTGAGTTCGATCGGCCATGGGTGACAACGCTTCCTTTCGAAGGGCTGAATACGTCTACTGCGAGAGGTCTACTGCGGAGCGAACGATGTCTAGTGCGCGGCGGCGGGCGCGACCCCGGCCTTGCGACCGGCTTCCAAGCGGGCCTTGACCTCGAAGGACATCTTCTTTCCGGCGACCCGGTGGGTGCGATTGACGGCCAGCAGATCACGCGCCGACAGGCCTTCGACGCTGCGCGGCTCGGCATGCATGAAGTAGTGCAGGATGACGCCGTCCAGCATGGGCTCCAGCCAGACCTCCATGGTGCCGGTCGCCGCGCCGCTCACCGTCCAGCGAATCCCCTTGTCGCCCCGGTCTTCCCGCACCTGCAACTGCAGGTCCGGCCACCAGCGGCGCCAGCGGGCACGATCTGCCAGCACCTCGCCCACGGCCACGCCGGGCGCGGCGACGAAGGTCTGGTCGGCAACCTGGATACTGCTCACGCGCTGAGCCTAACCCAGAGGATGCGCGCGACCGCTTTCGGCGGGGAGTACCGGCGCCATGCCCGTGCGGCATGGTCGTGGCCGGAATCCGGGCGGCGACCGTAGATCTCCGGACGCGAGCACGCCGGGACGACGGGCCGGCTGCGCCAGGACGACGCGGGTGACGAGGTTGGACAACGGTGCGACAGGGGTTCGGACAACGGTGCGACCAGGGCTCGGACAGCGGGGTGGGGCGACGGGGGCGACTCAGTTCAGGCCGGCGGCGGGCATCGAATGCACTGGTGGATCCAGCAATTCGCGTAGGCGGGCGCCCATTCGATCCCAGCGCCACTGCTGCTGCACCCAGGCGCGCCCGGCCGCGCCCATGCGGGCGGCGGCTTCGGGATCGGACAGGATCTCGACAATGGCGTCGGCGATGGAGTCGGTGGAGCGGCCGTCGACCACCCGGCCGGTCTCGCCCTCGCGCACCGTCTCCGGCGCACCGCCGGAATTGCCCGCGACCACCGGCACGCCGGTGGCGGAGGCCTCCAGGAACACGATGCCGAGGCCCTCCACATCCAGACCGAGACCGCGGGTGCGGCACGGCATGGCGAAGACATCGGCAATGGTGTGGTGCGCGGCCAGTTCCGCGGCGGGAACCCGGCCGGTGAACACCACATCGCCGGAGACGCCCAGGCCTTCGGCGAGGGCGTGCAGCTTCTCCTCGTAGGGGCCGCCGCCCGCGATGACCAGCACCGCACCGTCGATGCGATCGCGAATGTTCTTCATGGCCACGATGAGTGCGTCCTGCCCCTTGCGCGGAACCAGCCGCGACAGGCACAGAATGGTGGGCCGCTCGCCCAGGCCGTAGCGGGCGCGCAATTCGGCGCGGGCGGCCGGATCGGGCTTGAACACCTCGGAGTCGACGGCGGGCGGCAGATATTCGAGTGCGGCCCGCGGGCCGAACGCCGCGGAGAACCGGCGGCGGGTGTACTTGCTGACATAGGTGATGACATCGGTGTTCTCGCCGATGGCCCGCAGCGCCTGCCGCGCGCCGGGCAGCATGGACCAGCCGACCTCGTGCCCGTGTGTGGAAGCCACAATCCGCTCGGCGCCGGCCCGGCGCAGTACCGGTGACATGAGCGCCAGCGGCGCCGCCGCCCCGAACCACACCCGATCGCACTGTTCATCACGCATCAGCTTGGCCGCGCGACGGGCCACCAGGGGGGTGGGCAGCATCAGCGTGGTGGGATGGCGCACCACCTGAAAAGGCTGATCCGCATCGAACTTCCAGTGACTGTCGCCCTTCCAGCGGGGGGCGTAGACCACCAGTTCATCGGGGGGCAGCTGCATGGCCAGCGCATGCACGTAGGACTGGATACCTCCCGGTCGTGGCGGGAAATCATTGGTAACCAGCAGCGTTCGCCCCATGCCCTCAACCTACTGCACCGGCGCGCGGCGCTCCCCCCAGCCCGAAACCTCGCACCCCCGACGCATGCGCGCGAGAAATCACGCGCCTTCGGTGGTCCGCGTGGTGATCCAGGAGTGCCAGCGTGCGAGGAAATCCGGGTAGGCGGTGGCCAGCGTGCCCTGGACGATCGCCGCCACGGCGGCATGATCCTTCGGCCCGCTCGCCAATTGCCGGTAGAGCGAGAGCAATTGGGGCTCACCGTACTGATCGGCAATGAAAGCGCAGGCGGACCAGGCCTGTTCGTAGGCCACGGCCGCATCGGCGCTGGTGGGTGCGAAGATCGCATCCGAGGGCAGATCGGCGGGGATATTGCCGGAGCGGGCGCGCGCGGTCAGCGTGGGCGCGATCTCGGCGACGGGAGTGTGCATCCCGCGATGCGCGGAGTATTCGGCGAATCCCTCGAGCATCCACAGCGGGGAACCGTCGATCGTCACCGCGCGGGTGGCCACATGCGTGAGCTCGTGCCGCAGCACCGAGCGCAGCCCGTCGGCCCCGAGCCGGGCGGCGGCCTCCGGGCCGAAAACCACGCGCTGACCGGTGGGCGCGGTACCCGGGCGGAAGACATCGGACACCGTGGAGGCGGCAACGGAGGCCGGTACGTCGCCGACGGCATGCGTGAGCGCCGCGAATTCGGCTGGGCTGGAAGCGACTACGACAACCGGGGCCTGTGACCAGTCCGAACCCCACAGCGAGCTGACCGCGGCCGTCGCCGCGGCGAGTTCACCGGAGAGCACATCCATATCGCCGCTGTGCGCCGGATGACCGAGCACCACCGCGACCTTGCCGGACCCGGTTGTCACCGGTGCGGCGATCACGCTGCCGTAGGAGTCCATGATCCGCTTCACCCCCGGCACCTGCGGATCCGACGCCACCAGGGTGTCGGCGCCCGGAACCACCGCGCGCAGCGTGGGGAGCACCGAATTGGGCAGCATGAGCAGCGCGCCGCAGGCGGCGGTCAATCCGGTCACCATCACCAGGGTCAGGCAGAACTGGAAACGGCGCTTGGCCGACAGCCAGCCGCGAACCTGCCGCAGTGCGCTCATAACCACCTCGGGGTGAGTGTGTCAGAACCGGCGCGCCGAATGGAATGGCGATGATGCCATCGGCGCCACCGCTACCGGGACACCGAATGTGGAGGCGTGCAGCATCAGGCCGTTGCCCGCGTAGATGCCGACATGCGAGATATCAGAGTAGAAGAAGACGACATCGCCGGGCTGCAGGTCCTTCTCGTCGACGGGCGTGCCGTACGTGGACTGCTGCTGGCTGGTGCGCGGGACATCCTTGCCGACCTGATGGAACGCCCACTGCACGAGTCCGGAGCAGTCGAACTGCTCGGGACCGGTTGCGCCCCAGACATAAGGAAAGCCGATGCGGGTGAGCCCGGCGGCGAGCGCACTGGTGCCGCTGCCGGGAACGAGCCCGCGCAGCAGGCTGTCCCGATCGAATCCGGGCGGGAACGCGGATCCGGCGAGCGCGGAGCGATCACTGGCCGAGAGCTGACCCCAGGCGGCGATGACGCTGGCCATGGAACCTTGCAGCGACGCCCGCTTCGACTCCAGGTCGGTGCGTACCGCATCGGCCTGGGCGCTGGCGGCGCGCGCGATATCGGCGGCGCCGCGGGCGGCGGTCTCGGCGACCTTGGCCGCATCGCTGACCTTCTGGAATTGGCCCAGTTGATCATTCGTGCGCGCGCCGACCAGATCCACGATGGACATCTGGTCCAGAAGCTGCTGCGGTGAACTGCTGACGAGCATGGCCGTGAGCCGGTTGGTGCGGCTGCCGAGCAGGGCCGAACTGGCAGCACGGTCGATCACCGGCTGATAGCTCTGGATCTCGATACGCGCGGCGTTCAGTGCGCCCTCGGCGATATCGGCCTTGGCATCGGCGTCATTGGCGGCCGCGACCTTGGCGTCGAGATCGGACTGTGCGTTGAGCGCCTGCTGATTGAGCTGTTCGGACTGATGCGACAGGTCGATCAGGCGCTGCACCGCTTCCCCGGCTGATGCCGGTGCAGCGACCGGATCGGCCGTCGCGGGTCCTATGCCGCAGGTACAGACCAGGAGTGCGCCCGCCGTGAGCGTCGCACCCACCAGTTGCTTCGTTCTGAGAATCGTCGTGCCCTGATTCCACTGCTGCACTGCCACCGTCGGCCGTTTCCCGTTCTCTTACCCCGAGCTGGAAAGGAAGGTCTCGATAAGGTTACGAAACGGCGACCGCTCGTGTCCAGCAGGCCACGAATTCATTACGGTCGCCGTCTCGCGCGCAGGTCGGTGACCTGCGGTTGTATCGCTCAGATCCGTTTCAGATTCGTCGGGCGCCCGCGAACGGCATCGAGGAGATCGGCGCGACCTTGACGGGCTGGCCGGCGGTGGAGGCGTGCACGACATTGCCGTCGCCGACGTAGATGCCGGAGTGGCTGCCGCCGTAGAAGGACACCACGTCGCCGGGCTGCAGGTCGTCCTCCGAGATCGGGGCGCCGGTGTTGAGCTGCTCGTAGCTGGTGCGCGGCACATCGATGCCGGCCTGCGCGTACGACCACTGCACCAGACCGGAGCAGTCGAAGGCGTTCGGGCCGGCGGCGCCGTACACGTACGGATCGCCCAGGCGGCTCATAGCGGCGTCCACGACCTGCTGACGCGGGCTGGCCTGCGGGCCGGCGGGAGCGGGCGCGCCCGGCATCACGACGCCGGGGATGGGCGGCAGCTGCACCGGGATGGACTCCGGGACGCCGGGAATGCCGGCGGGGAGCTGAATCTGGTCCGGCACCTCGAAGTTGCCGATACCGGGGATGGACACCGGCTGGGCCGATGCGGGAGTGGCGGGCAGCAGCAGCGCACTCAGCGTGGCAGCGCCGACGGCACCGGCCGTGAGGGCCCGCTTGACGGTCTTGGTCGCCATGGTGAGGTACTTCCAATCTGCCCCGCGACGCCGCACCGGTTTGGTGGGTCGGACTCCGCGAGGTCTCAGGAAGATTACGAGCCGATAACGGTGCTTTGTAAAGTCCGGCCCAACGGCGGATGGCTCGAAATTGTTACGCGGCAGCATTTCGCTGCGACGAATGTCACAGCAATCACGAAACGATAACAGCGCCGCTTTTGCCGGGAGCGTCCGGATAGCTACCGGCCAGTAGGAAGCAGCCGGGAACAGCCCCCTCTTCCAGGGGCGATTCGATATAACACCAGTTCAGAGGCATCTTGTCCGACCAGGCCCTGACCGGCGGACTTGCATTTGGCCACAAGGCGACACCTGCTTCGGCAGCACGCCCGGGATGGCGACCCGAGATGATCTTGTCCGTCGTCCGAATTGATCCACTTTATGAATCAATGTGACCCTGACCACATTTTGACATATTCGTGCAATTCGGAGATTTCATCTCGAGAATCTCGATCAGATCTCGGTCCATTCTTCCTCGAATCGCGGCGCTACCGGTTGCGCGACACGCCACCGATTCGCCCGGCGGCCCGGGAGTGGCCCAACCTGTCGGACCCACGCTCTACGCTGCGGATCGTGTCCGGACAGCTGGCCTTCGATGAGCTCGAAACACCGCTCTATGACACGACGTTCGTGGTGGTCGATCTGGAAACCACCGGGACCAGCCCCGAGGGTGATGCGATCACCGAGATCGGGGCGGTGAAGATTCGCGGTGGGGAGGTCCTGGGCGAGTTCGCCACGCTGGTGAACCCCGGCTACGCGATTCCGCCGCAGATCGTGCAGATCACCGGGATCACCACCGCGATGGTGGTGGATGCGCCGCGTATCGAGTCGGTGCTGCCCGGATTCCTGGAGTTCGCGCGCGGGACTGTCCTGGTCGCGCACAATGCCCGTTTCGATACCGGGTTCCTGCGGGCGGCGGCGGCCCGCAGTGACATCCCCTGGCCCGCGTTCCAGGTGCTGTGCACGGTGCAGCTGGCCCGGCGGGTGCTCGGGCGTGACGAAGCGCCCTCCGTGCGGCTGTCGCTGCTCGCGGAACTGCTCGGGGCGCAGACCCGGCCGACCCACCGCGCCCTGGACGATGCACGCGCCACGGTGGATGTGCTGCACGCGCTCATCGCCCGCGTCGGCAATCAGGGCGTGCACAGTCTCACCGAGCTGCTCGACTATCTGCCGGAGGTGACGCGCCGCCAGCGCTCCAAACGGACACTCGCCACGGATCTTCCGGACACCCCCGGTGTCTATCTGTTCCGCGGCCCGTCGGATGAAGTCCTCTATATAGGAACCGCGGTGAATCTTCGCCGCCGCGTCCGCAACTACTTCACCGGTTCCGACACCCGTCCGCGGATGCGCGAGATGGTCCAATTGGCCACGCGCGTCGACCATGTCGAGTGCGCGCACGGGCTGGAGGCCGGTGTGCGCGAGCTCCGCCTGCTGCTCGCGCACACCCCGCCCTACAACCGCCGGTCCAAATTCCCGCAGCGCGCGTGGTGGCTCACCCTGACCGAGGAGCCCTTCCCCCGCTTCGCCGTCTCCCGCACCCCTACGCGGGACGCCCTGGGCCCGTTCACCTCTCGCGCCGACGCGGTCGAGGTCGGTGTCACGGTCGCGGAGAATTCCGGCCTGCGCACCTGTACCACCCGCATCCCGCGCTCGGGCCACCACGATTGCCCGCCCGCCGTCGTCGGCGGCTGCCCCGCGACCGCCGAAAACAGACCCCTATATATAGAGGAGTACGCGCAAGCCCCAGAGGCGGTCCGCGCACTCTTCTCCGGGCACAGCGACGCCATCCTCCGCGCGATCGAATCCAAGATCGAAACCCACTCCGCCGCAGAACATTTCGAAGCCGCCGCCCGCCTCCGCGACCGCACGGTCACCGTGGTCCGAGCCCTCCGCCGCACCCAGCGCCTCTCCGCCCTCACCCGCATCCCCGAACTGATCGCCGCCCACCCCGACGGCGCCGGCGGCTGGCAATTCGCCGTCATCCGCCACGGCCGCCTGGCCTCCGCCGGCAACGCCCCCCGCGGCGTCTCCCCCATGCTCACCGTCGACCACCTCGCCGCGGCCGCCGAAACCGTCCTCCCGCCCCGCCTGAATCCCCCACCCCGAACCCCCACCCCCACTCCAACTCCCAGCCCCCCACGGACCGCCCATCCGGACGCCGACGCGACCACCATGCCGGCCGACTCCGCCGAGCCCGTCTATCCCCCACTGCACGGTGCTCTCCCCGAGGAGGTCGGCCTCCTCGTCCGCTGGCTCGAACAACCCGGCACCCGCATAGTCCGCACCACCGACGGCTACCACGAGCCCCGCCTCGGCGCAGGCGCCTGGCTCACCTGGATGGAGCGCGCCGAAGCCGCCGCATGCCTCGCGACTACCGAAGCACGATCGCCAGATACACCTCACCGAGAGTGACGGCATAAGCAGCCAGGAAGCACCGGCCGGCCAACTCGAACCCACCCGCGCGGCCCGTGTGCACGTCCCATCAACCGCAGCAGCGGAATGATCACGTCCTGGCCATCGGTGTCCAGCCGGGCGAGCAACGCCGCGACGAGCAGCGCGTCGGCAGCCGCCAAGCACGGCCAAATTACCGGCGGCGCAAGATTATCCGGCGACGACAAGCGGCACCAGCAGCACAGGAAACGAGCGCAGCCTCCGCATCCGGATACGTCAGTCCTGCCGCCCATCGCGAGAATAGGTCGGCCGGGTCTCCGAATACCGCGGCATACCAGGCGCTTCGGCCGAGCGGCCACGCCGCGTTTCATTGCCCCGGGAACGAGGAAGGCCCCGAGTCGAATTCGACTCGGGGCCTTCCCTTTACAGCGGTTTGTCTCAGTGGCTGTCGTGCACGCCGCTGTCGACGTTCTCCTGATGGCTCGCGAGGGCCTTGAGCATCTCGTGCTCTTCCTTGTGCGCGTTCGCGACATTGTCCAGCTGCTGCTGGTGCGGGTCGGCGAACAGGAAGGAGCCGGTGCCGGGCTTGCCGGCGGAGCCGAGCTTGACCATCTTCTTGGGCACCGTGGCGCCCTGGTACTCCAGCGGGATGGCGTGGCCGTGCGAATCGACCGGTCCGAGCGGCTGGTGCACCTCGATGTACTCACCGTGCGGTAGGCGCTTGATGACACCGGTTTCGATGCCGTGCTCGAGCACGTCGCGATCGCTGCGCTGCAGGCCGAGGCACAGGCGGTAGGCCGCGAAGTACGCCAGCGGCGGGGCCACCAGCAGGCCGATGCGGAAGATCCACGTCGTCGCGTTCAGCGAGATGTTGAACTTCAGCGCGATGATGTCATTGACACACGCCAGGGTCAGCACCAGGTAGAAGGCGATGGACATGGCGCCGATGGCGGTGCGGACCGGCACATCGCGCGGACGCTGCAGCAGGTTGTGGCGCACGGTGTCGCCGGTGAGCCGCTTCTCGATCCACGGGTACATGACCAGGACGGTGAAGACCAGGCCCATGATCAGCGCGACCCAGAATGCGGCCGGCACGGTGTGGCCCCAGAAGTACAGCTCCCACGGCGGCATGAGACGCGCCATGCCGTCGGTCCACATCATGTAGAAGTCCGGCTGCGAACCCGCGGAGACCTGAGACGGGTTGTAGGGACCCAGGTTCCAGATCGGGTTGATCTGGAAGATGCCCGCCATGATGGCGACGATGCCTAGGGTGAAGGCGAAGAACGCACCCTGGTCCGCGGCGAACACCGGCACGATGCGCGCGCCGACGACATTGGTTTCCTTGCGGCCCGGCCCGGGGAACTGCGTGTGCTTCTGGTACCAGACCAGCGCGACGTGCGCCGCGATGAGCGCCAGCAGAATGCCCGGAATCAGCAGCACGTGCGCGATGTACAGGCGCGGGATGATGATGTCGCCCGGGAAGTCGCCGCCGAAGATCAGCCAGTGCATCCAGGTGCCGATGACCGGAACACCCATGGTGATGCCACCGAACGCCGCACGCAGACCGGTTCCGGAGAGCAGGTCGTCGGGAAGCGAGTAGCCGAAGAAGCCTTCGAACATGGCCAGGATGAGCAGCAGCGAGCCGATGACCCAGTTGGCCTCACGCGGCTTGCGGAAAGCGCCGGTGAAGAAGATGCGGAACAGGTGGATGATGATCGACGCCGCGAACAGCAGCGCCGCCCAGTGGTGCACCTGGCGCACGAACAGACCGCCGCGCACCTCGAAGGAGATGTTCAGCGCGGTCTCGTAGGCCCGCGACATGGAGACACCGCGCAGCGGCTGGTAAGAGCCGTTGTAGACGGTCTCGCTCATGGACGGGTCGAAGTACAGCGTCAGGTAGATACCCGACAGCAGCAGGATGATGAAGGCGTACAGCGCGATCTCACCGAGCAGGAACGACCAGTGGGTCGGGAAGACCTTGTTGATCGATCGCTTTACGAACGCGGCAGCGTGGTACCGCTCGTCGAGTTCATCAACTTGGCTCATGAACGACGCTCCCAGTAGGCCGGTCCGAGGGGCTCGATGAAGTCGTGCGCGGCGACCAGGTAGCCCTCGGAGTTGACGGTGATCGCCAGCTGCGGCAGCGCGCGGGCGGCGGGACCGAAGATCGGCTTACCCCATTCGACCGCAGAGAACTGCGACTGGTGGCAGGGGCACAGGATCTTGTTGTCCTGCTGCTCGAAAAGCGAGGTGGGGCAACCGAGGTGGGTGCAGATCTTCGAGTAGGCCCAGTAGTCGCCGTAGTTGAAGCTCTCCTGGCCCTTGCGCTTGATGGCGGTCTCGGAGTCCTTGGTGCGCAGGCGAATCAGCATGACCGCATTGCGGATGCCACGCAGCGACTGCAGCGTCTCCTCCTCGTCGCCACGCCATTCTTCCTTCCAGGGGAAGACGGTTTCCATGGCGCCGGCATCGAGATCTTCCGGCTTCACCAGCACGATGTCGCTGGGGCGGCCGGTGTCGCGACGCAGGTAGACGGTCTGGCCCGGGTAGTCCGGGGTCCAGCCGGAGACCCACAGCGGCGACTTGTCGCCCTTGGCCCACGGGTTCTTGATCATGCCGCCGGCGAAGACGAACAGCGCGCCGATGCCGAGCAGGCCCGCGCCCGCACCCGCGGTGCGGGTGATGAGCTTGCGGCGGCCGAGCGTGGAGGTCTCCACCGCATCGGACAGCTGCGCGCCCAGGGTGCGGCGGTTGACCTCGGAGGAGCGGCCGTCGTGGCGGTCCTGGATCGAGATCTCGGCCGGGATGAACTTCTTGCGGATGAGTACCACGGCGACACCGATGGCCAGCACCGAGATGCCCAGGGTGAGGCCGTACAGCGGGGTGGTCAGCGTGTAGGCGGCATTGCCGTCTTCGCCGCGGCCCTTGTACTGCCAGGGCCAGAAGAGGAATACGCCGATGAGCGCGGCCGCCGCGATGCCGGAGATGGCGAACCACAGCGCCACCTGGCGCTCGGCGCGCTTCTCGGCGCGGGTGCCGGGGACGGGCCAGCGCGGTGCGCGGTAGGCCACGTCGACGCCGTCGAGCTTGGTACCGAGTTCGACGAGCTCGTCGCGCGACATCGCGTCGAGCTGCTCATCCGTCGGTTCCCCGGTGGGGTTGTCCCCCATGCTGTTTCGCTCCTGTTCGCTCATGATCGGGATCCGATCCACATCGCCGATCCGACCAGCGCCACGATGCCGACGATCCACATGACCAGACCCTCGGTCGCGGGACCGAAGCCGCCGAGGCCGTATCCGGCCTCCGACGGGGTCCGCATGCGATCGGTGATGTACCCGACGATGTCCTTCTTCTCCTCCGGCGTCAGCTGCCGGTCGGAGAACTTGGGCATGTTCTGCGGGCCGGTGAGCATGGCCAGGTAGATCTGCTGATTGGTCGCCTTGTCCAGCGGCGGCGCGAACTTACCGGAGGACAGCGCGCCGCCCTTGCCGGTGAAGTTGTGGCAGGAGGCGCAGTTCATGCGGAAGAGCTCGCCACCGCGGCCGAGATCGGCTCCGGCGGTGAGGGAATCCTGTGCGACCTCGCCGTTGGCGTCGCGCACCACGGTCGGACCGCCGCCATTGGCCTGGATGTAGGCGCCGAGGGCGTCGGTCTGGTGTGCGTCGAACTTCTCGGGCTTGCGCACGATCTGCGCTTCGTTGCGGGCCGCGGGCATACGTCCGGAGGAGACCTGGAAGTACACCGCTGCTTCGCCGACGCCGATCAGGGCGGGGCCGCGATCCTGGACACCCTGCAGATTGGCACCGTGGCAGGTGACGCAGGAGGTGTCGTAGATCTGCTTGCCCTCGCGGATCAGCGCGGACTGGTCTTCGTTCGCCGTGGCGACCTGAGCCGTCGGCGTCAGGGCCGATGCCGCGAAGCCGGCTCCGACGAGGCCCATCAGAAGAACCAGACCGCCGGCGATACGCCGGCGCAAGCGGCGCTGCTTACGCGTCTTGGTGGCCTCGCCCGAACCCGATGCGAGGCTCGGATCTGGCGCTGACGGGGGAGATGAACTCATCTGTGTCCCTTTGGAGTAGACGGAACCGACTTGTACAGAAGTTTCTTGCCTACGGCGGGCGTTGCCGTGGAGCTCAACCGCGCTAGCGGATGAAGTAGATCGTGGCGAAGAGGCCGATCCAGACGATGTCGACGAAGTGCCAGTAGTACGAGACAACGATCGCTGCCGTGGCCTGCGCCGGGGTGAACTTACTCAGCGAGGTACGGATCAGCAGGAAGACGAAGGCGATGAGACCGCCGATGACGTGCAGGCCGTGGAAGCCGGTCGTGATGTAGAAGACCGAGCCGTACACGGTGCTGGAGATGGTGGTGCCTTCACGAACCAGGTTGGTGTACTCGTAACCCTGGCCGGCGACGAACATCGCGCCCATGATCAGGGTGACGGTGTACCAGCGGCGCAGGCCGAACACGTCGCCGCGCTCAGCCGCGAAGACGCCCATCTGGCAGGTGAAGGACGAGGCGACCAGGACGGCGGTCACCGGCACGGCGAGCTTGAGGTTCAGCTCGGTCGGCTCCATCGGCCATTTGCCGTGTGCCTGCGCGCGGGCGACAAAGTACATAGCGAACAGGCCGGCGAAGAACATCAACTCGCTCGACAGCCAGATGATGGTACCGACGCTGACCATGTTGGGCCGGTTCAGCGAATGCACTCGCTGGGTAATGGCCGATCCTGGGGTCCCTACTGCGGTCGTCACGCCGGTAAGTATGACTTGTCGTAGTACGACAGGAGTAGCGGGGTACGAAACTTCGTCGTACGTGTCGGAAACCGCAGGGCGAGCGACCCTCTCGACAGGGGCTCGGCGTGTCATGGAGCAGCCTAGATTGTGCAGGTAAGAGGAAGCTGAGCCACTTTTGGAAGGCGATATGAACGCGAAGTCACGGTGGCTGCGGCGCTTTCGGCGCGCCGGGCCCGCACATCTCGATACCGGGCGCGGCGACCTGGTGGTGGTGGCGTCGAGTTTCGATGACGCGGAAGCATGTTCGGCTGTTTTGGGCCGCGCGGAGAACTGGACCGCCGACCAACCTGCGGTTTTACGGCACCACCTGCGGGTTCCCGCGCAGCAGCGGAATGCGGTGCAAATCATTGCCGAGCAGGAAGGCTATGAAACCGTTTCGCAGGCCGATGCCGAGACGCTGATCCTGCAGCGCGTCCGGGTCATCGATGCCATGCACTGCGCCCAGGACCACTCCCGCATGGTCGCGCTCGCGCACCGCCACGACGGCGTGGCGCTGGGCTGGGATGCCCTGCAGCCACCGGGAGAAAAGAAATAGCCCCCGCGCACTAGGCTTGGCAGCCATGAGCGCGCGCAGCTGGCGAGAAATCCTCGGCATCCTCACCGACGGCAATGATCTCTCCGCCGAGGAGGCCACCTGGGCGCTGAACGAGATCTTCACCGATAGCGCCACCTCCGCGCAGATCGCCGCCTTCGGCGTGGCCCTGAAGATGAAGGGCCCCACCTCCGCCGAGCTGGGCGGCCTGGCCGCGGGCATGCTCGCGCATGCGCGCCGGGTGCCGTTCGAGGGCACGGCGGTCGATATCGTCGGCACCGGCGGCGACCGCTCCGGCACGGTGAATATCTCCACCATGTCCTCGATCGTGGTGGCGGCCACCGGAATTCCCGTGGTGAAGCACGGCAATCGCGCGGCCTCGTCCAAGAGCGGCGGCGCGGATGTGCTGGAGGCGCTGGGCGTCAAGATCGCGCTGGGTCCGGCGTCGGTGGCGGCCTCGGTGCGCGAGGCCGGTATCGGCTTCTGCTTCGCGCCGGTCTTCCATCCGGCGCTGCGCTACGCCAGTCAGGCGCGCGGTGAGATCGGCATTCCGACGGTCTTCAATATCCTGGGCCCGCTGACCAATCCGGCACAGCCGACGGCCGGTCTCATCGGCTGCGCCTTCGCGGATCTGCTGCCGGTCATCGCGGGCGTGTTCGCCGATCGCGGCGCCTCGGCGCTGGTGGTGCGCGGCAATGACGGGCTGGACGAGATCACCACGGCCGATACCACCGATGTGTGGGTCGTCGCGGGCGGTCAGCGCTACGAAACCACCATCGACCCAACAAAACTCGGCATCGAGCGGGTCGACCCGGCCGCCCTCAAGGGTGGCGACGCGACCATGAACGCGGTGATCGCCCGCAATATGTTCGCCGGTGATCTCGGCCCGGTTCGTGATGCGGTGCTGGTGAATTCGGCCGCCGCGGTGGTCGCCTACGAGCTCACCGCGGCGAATGCCGAGGACGATCTGCACGCCCGGCTGGCCGTTGCGCTGGAGCGGGTTTCCGCAGCTGTCGACAGCGGTGCCGCGGCGGCGCTGCTCGATCGCTGGGTGGCCGTGACCAACGAGCTCGGTTCCGACTGATCACCGCCGGACGAATCGGCCGCCTTCGGCCCGTTCGTCCGAAAAAAGACCGAATTGTCGCTTTTCACGCGAGTTCGCAGGCGCCAAAGGTGTGTTGTTTGCTGGTGATACACCAGCGGCGGCGTTACAGTTTCGGCGTTGAGCAGGCGGTTCTCCGCTAGGGTGCGGGCGATCGCCGGACGGACCCAGTGAGGATGTGCGGCATGAAGCGGTACGGATATGCGATATCCGGGCTCGCGGCTGCGGTGCTCGTGACGGCCGCGCCGAGGAACACAGCCCCGGCGAGAGCGCCGAAAAGCCTGCCCTGCTCCTCGACCCCCACGCCCTGATGGCGGGCCCCGCGCATGCGCTTGGAGTCCGGCAGAAGCACGGAATCTCTTGGCGCCGAGGCATTCTCGCGGTCACGGTGGCCGCGCTCGGCGGCGCCCTCCTCGGCGGTGTGCCGGTGAGCGCCGCGCATCCGGTCACGCCGATCGCCCACACCTCGGCACAGGGCATACTGACCGTGGACGACCGCGATTACGGCGACCTCACCGGATGCCTCACCGTCCGCAAGGTGCCCCGCCGACTAGCGGTCACCAACAACACCGACCAAGCGGTCCGCGTCTATCTGCTGCCTGGTTGCCGAGGCGGCGTCACCCGCGTCATCGAGCCCGGCCGCCACGCCTCCCCCCTCGGCGCGGCAGTCCTCGCCAACTGACCGCACGCCTCGGAGGAACTCTCCGGGCGCATCGTTCAGACGAGATTGCCGGGCACGCTACCGGCCGCTATTCGCCGATGGAGAAGCCCTGCTCCACATCCGCGCGCGAGTAGGACTTGAAGGCGATGTGCGTGGTGGTGCGCTCGACCCCGGCCGTCTTGTTGATCCGCCCGGTCACCACCTCCGCGATCTGCTCATGGTCGCGCACCCGCACCACCGCGATCAGATCCACATCCCCGGCGCACGAGTACACCTCGGCAACCCCGTCGATATCGGCCAGTTCCTGCGCGGTCTCCGGAATCCGATCGGACTCGGCAAAGATCAGCACGATCGCGGTAATCATGCGCCCAACTCTAGGTGATCACCCCCGAATCCCCCCGACCCCCGACCGCACACCCCCGCATCAGCACCCCACAGCGCCACTGAGCACTGTCCAGCAGAGACACGCGCTGTTCGGTGCCCAGCACCCGCAGTCGCGTGCCAAACCATCGCCTGCGCCGACCGCACAGCCCGTCTCGATGCCACACAGCGCCGACAGGGGCTGCGCGGCACGACATGCACTGTTCGGTGCGGGCGGTCAGTCCGGCAGAGAAGCGTGGTCGACGGGGGTGCCGAGGAGGTCGGCGGCGGTGTGGTGGATTTTGGCGAGGGCGGACATGAGGTGTTTGCGTTCGGCGGGGGTGAGGGCGGCGGTGACTTTGTCCTCCAGGGCTTTTCGGTCGGCTTCGACGGGTTTCTGGAGGTCGCGGCCCTTATCGGTGAGCCAGAGGCGGACGAGGCGGTTGTCGCGGTCGTCGGGGCGGCGGACGAGCAGGCCGGCGGCGGTCATGCGGGTGGCGGCTTTGACGACGGTCGGGGTGCTGACGTTCAGCGCGGCGGCCATCTCCCCCGGTGTGCGCCCGTCCTGCTCCCAGAGTGCGGCCAGCAGGTGGTTCTGCCCGAGGTGCAGCCCGAGGCGGCGCATATCGCGATCGGCCAAGGCGCGCAGGACTTTCGAGGTGCTGCCATGGAGATCGAGGAAGTCGGACATCAGGCCTCCGGGGTCGGCGGACAACTATTGACCATCGATCGTTAGCCGTCTAGCGTTATTCGATAGACGGCTAACGACTTGGAGCGTTCATGATACTTCTGACAGGTGCGACCGGAAACATCGGCCGCGAACTCACCCGCCAACTAGCCACCGCCGGAGTCGAATACCGAATCCTGGTGCGCGATCCGGCCCGCGCGAGCGACCTTCCGGCACAGGCGCAGCGATACGTCGGCGATCTCGACGATCCGGCCGCCCTCACCACCGCCCTCGACGGCGTCACCGCCCTGTTCCTGCTGGTCCCCGGAGTGGGCATCGACCACACCCGCCACGCGGTGAAGTCCGCACGGGAAGCGGGCGTCGGCCGCATCGTGCTGCTGTCCTCGTTCCACGCCGCCGGCGATCCCGTCCCCGCCATGGGCCGCTGGCATCGCGAACGCGAGCAACTGGTGCAGGCCGGCGGCATTCCGGCCACCATCCTGCGACCGGGCAGCCTGATGAGCAATGCCCTCGAATGGGCCCCCGCGGTCCGCACGGGCGCACCGATTCTCGACCCCTCCGGTCCGGGCCGCTTCGCCCCCGTCGACCCGGCCGATATCGCCGCTGTGGCCGCCCGCATCCTGACCGAACCGCAGCACCGGCCCGCCACCCACGCCCTGACCGGCGCCGAATCCCTCACCTGCGCAGAGCAGGTCGCGATCCTGGCGCGAATCCTCGGCCGCACACTCGAGATTCGCGACGCCGGCACCCCGGAGGAGGCCGTCCGGGCGCGCTTCCCGAACGGCGCCCCGCCCGCCCTCGCCGCCGCGATCGTGCAGTCGTTCACCCAAATGCGCTCCGACACAGTCGGACTGCGCACCGATACCGTCACCGAACTACTCGGCCGCCCGCCCCGCACCTTCGCGCAGTGGTGCGAGGCACACCGCGACGCCTTCGCCTGACCGGACAACCCGGGTCGTCCCAGGTCACGGCCGTGCGGATCTTGATTTCGCCGAATCGTGTACCGGACAGTCATTTTCGGGTGATCATGGATCGAAACTGTGAACCGACTAGTAGCTGCTAGCGTGGCTAACCAGGGGGTTTCCGATGTTCGATCTGCTACCGGCCGTTCCGGTTCTGCGCCACCTCTCCCGAAATACCGCGCGCCTCGCCGTGCGCACCCTGCTCGCGGGCGCCGCGGTCGTCGCGGTGGCCGCCGCCACTGCCACCGCGCACGCCGAACCTGCCGCCGCACCGGCGGATCCAGCGGCATCCATCTCGCAGGGCGCACTGTCCGTCCTGCATTCGGTCACCACGATGATGCCCGGCGTGGACCTCCCGGGCCTCGACCTGCCCGCCATGTTCAGTCCGGCCACCGCCATCGTGGTGCTCGGATACGGTCTGCTGCCGGATGGTTCGATGCGCCCGGAGCTGGTGAACCGCCTCTACGCCGGGTACGTATCGGCATTGCTGTCCCCCGACGCCCCGGTGATCGTCACCGGCGGCAATCCGCAGAACGGCGTCACCGAGGCACAGGCCATGGCGGACTGGCTGACGCAGCGCGGCATCACCCCGCAGCGCATTCACAGTGAGACCCATGCGAATTCGACCGTGCAGAACGCGGCGTTCTCGGCCCAGCTCATGGAGGCGATCGGCGCACACGCCGCCATTCTGATCACCTCGGCCGACCATATCGCCCGGGCCCTCAGCAACTTCCGGTCCGCGGGCATCGCGGTGGTCGCGACCATGACCCCGGACGACTCACCCCTGTCCGCCCAGCCGTTCGGGATAGGCAAATAGCTTCGAGCGTCGATGCCGTCACGCCAGGTAGCGGGCAATGCTTTCCGCTACGCAGGCGGGTTTGGGCTCGCCCTCGATCTCGATGGTGACCGTGCGTTCGCCCTGAACGCCGCCCGGTATATCGGTGATGGAGTTCAGGGTGAAGCGCCCGCGGATGCGGCTGCCCACCGGGACCGGGGTGATGAAGCGAACCTTGTTGAGCCCGTAGTTGATTGCCATGCGCACGAAGCTGGCCTGCATGACCTGCGCGCTCATGGGGACCACCAGCGACAGCGTCAGGAACCCGTGGGCGATGGTGCGCCCGTAGGGTCCGGCGGCGGCCCGTTCCGGATCGACGTGGATCCACTGGTGGTCGCCGGTGGCCTCGGCGAACCGGTCGATGCGCTCCTGGTCGATGAGAATCCAGTCACTGACACCGATTTCGGTCCCGACCGCCGCACGCAATTCGTCGAACGAAGTGAAGTCGATCATGCGAACCGCTCCTTGAGTTCTCGCTTCAAAATCTTATGGGTGGGTCCGAGGGGTAGTTCGGACAGGAATTCGACCCGCCGCGGGTACTTGTAGCGCGCCACATGCTCGCGAGCGAACTCGATGATCTCCTCGGCGGTGACGGGCTCCGCAGGCACCACCACCGCCAGGATCTCCTCGCCGTAATTGTCGTCCGGCACCCCGATCACCGCGACCTGCGCGATCTTGGGATGCCGCAGCAGCGCGGCCTCGACCTCGGTCGGGTAGACGTTGAATCCGCCGCGAATGATCATTTCCTTGATGCGGTCCACAATGCGCAGGTAGTCGCCCTCATCCTTGAAGCCGAGGTCACCGGTGCGGAACCAGCCGTCCACCACGGCTTCCGCCGTCGCTTCGGGCCGCCCGGTGTACCCGCTGAACACATTGTGCCCGCGCACCACGACCTCGCCGACGCTCCCGGTCGGCAGCAGTTCGATGCGATCGTGCACGGCCGGGTCGGCGATCTCGACATCCACACCCCACACCGCATGCCCCACGGTGCCGGCGACCGGTCCGAGCAGTGGCTGATTGACGGTGGCGGTCGGCGAGGTCTCCGAAAGCCCGTAACCCTCCAGCACCTGCGCACCGAACACCCGCTCGAAGTCCTCGAGCACCGAGGGCGGCATGGCCGCACCGCCGCTGATGCACAGCCGCAGCGTCGGCAGTCGTTCCGCCTCGCGCGCGGCTTCCAGCAGGCCGACGTACATGGTCGGCACACCGTGGAAGGTATTGATGTTCTCGGCGTTCATGAGCCGAATCGCCTCGGCCGCCTCGAATCTCGGCAGCAGCACCAGCGTCGCGCCCAGCCGCCAGTGCGAATTCATGGACACCGTCTGCCCGAACACATGGAACAGCGGGAGCGCGCCGAGGGCGATGTCCTCGCGCTTGACCTCATTGGCGTCGAAGGCGTTCACCGTGGCGCACATGACCATATTGAGGTGGCTGAGCTCCGCGCCCTTCGGCCGACCGGTGGTCCCACTGGTGTAGAACACCACCGCGATATCGAGCGGACTGCGCGAGACGAATGTCGGAATCGCTTCGGCGGCCAGCTCTTTCGGATTCACGCAGGGAATCCCCGCGCGCTCGGCGGCCGCCTTGCCCACCGCAGCCACCATGTCGTGACAGATGAGCAATGACGCTCCGCTGTCCCGCAGCACATATTCGGCCTCGTCCGCGGTGAGCAGCAGATGCACCGGCACCACCGTCGCCCCCGCCGCCAGAATGGCGTAGTAGGCACGCGGGAAGTCGGCGGTATTGGGCCCCATGAGCGCGACGCGATCCCCCGGCCGCACACCGAGTTCGATGAGCGCCGCGGCCTGTTCGCGGGCCTGCCGCCACAGGTCGGCGAAGGTGATCCGTTGTGCGCCTTCGATGAGGGCGAGGTGGTCGGGCCGCCGCCGCGCCGGTTCGGCGAGAATGCTGGCCAGGGAGAGCGTCGCGTTCATAGGGACCTCTTGCTGTTCGTAGCGTTGGCCTACAGGCCCATATCCTTGGCGATGATCATCTTCATGACTTCGCTGGTGCCGCCGTAGATCCGGTTGACGCGGTTGTCCGCGTAGAGCCGCGCGATCGGGTACTCGTTGATGAATCCGTAGCCGCCGTGCAGCTGCAGGCAGCGGTCGATAACCCGGGCCGCGACCTCGGTGCAGAACAGCTTGGCGGAGGCGGCATCCGCCGGTGTCAGCGTCCCGGCGTCGAGCGCCTCGAGCCCGCGATCCACCACGGCTTCGGCGGCATCGACTTCGGCCTGGCAGGCGGCCAGCTCGAATTTGGTGTTCTGGAAGCTGGCGACCGGCTGCCCGAACACATTGCGCTGCTGCGTGTATTCCTTGGCGAACTGCACCGCCGCCCGCGCCTGCGCGTACGCGCCGACGGCAATGGACAGCCGCTCCTGCGGCAGGTTGAGCCCGAGGTAGGAGAACCCCTTGTTCTCCTCGCCGAGCAGATCCGCCACCGGCACTTCGACATTCGTGAAGCTGAGTTCGGCGGTGTCGGAGACCTTCAGGCCCAGCTTGTCGAGCTTGCGCCCGACGGTGTAGCCCGGCGACTTGGTGTCCACCATGAACAGCGAGATCCCGTGGCGGCGATCCTCCGCACGAGGCGCGTCGGTGCGCGCGCAGACGATCACCCGGTCGGCAAGCACACCGCCGGTGATGAAGGTCTTGGACCCGTTCAGCACATAGTGCGTGCCGTCCTCGGAAAGCTTTGCGGTGGTGCGCATTCCGGCCAGATCCGAACCGGTGCCGGGCTCGGTCATGGCGATGGCGAACATGGTCTCGCCGCTCACGAAGCCCGGCAGCAGGCGTTCCTTCTGCTCCTGTGTGGCCAGCATCTTCAGATACGGCAGGCACAGACCCACATGCACGCTGGAGCCGCCGAAGGACACCGCGGCGCGCGCGGCCTCCTCGATGATGACGGCCTGGAACTTGAACGATTCGATGCCCGCGCCACCGAATTCCTCGGGCACCTCGATGCCGAAGATGCCGAGTTCGGCCAGCTTGTAATAGAACTCGCGCGGCACGATGCCGGCGTCGAACCATTCGTCGTAGACGGGCGCGACCTCGGATTCGATGAAGGCGCGCACCGTCTTGCGGAAGGATTCATGGTCGGCGTCGAAAACTGTTCTCTGCATTGCACTTTCTCTCTTCGAATCACGATCCGGGGCAGCCCCGGGAGCTGCCTAGAGCTTGCGGCCACCGTCGACGTAGATGGTCTGCCCGGTGACGAAGGAGGCGTCCTCGGAGACGAGGAACGAGACCACATTGGCGATATCCGCGGGCTGCCCGACACGGCGCAGCGGCGTGATCGCGGCGGCCTGGGTCCGGAACTCCTCCGGATCGACGCCGACCCGCGCCGCGGTGGCATCGGTCATATCGGTGACGATGAACCCGGGCGCAACGGCATTCACATTGATGCCGTACGGGCCGAGTTCGATGGCGAGCGTGCGGGTGAAGCCCTGGATGCCCATCTTGGCGGCCGAGTAGTTGGCCTGCCCGCGGCTGCCGAGCGCGGACACGCTGGAGGTGTTCACGATCTTGCCCGACTTCTGCTTGACCATGTACCGCTGCGCGGCCCGGCTGCACAGGAACGCCCCGCGCAGATGCACCGACATCACGGTGTCCCAGTCCTCGACGGACATCTTGAACAGCAGGTTGTCCCGCAGCACCCCGGCATTGTTGACCAGCACGTCGACCGAACCCAGCTCAGCCACAACACGTTCGAACGCGGCGTCGACCGAGGCCTCCTCGGTCACATTGCAGGCCACCGCGATTGCCTTGCCGCCGTCGGCGACGATCGCGTCGACCGCCGTCTTACAGGCGGTTTCGTCGAGGTCGGCAATGACGACGGTGAATCCGTCGGCGGCCAGCCGGGCCGCGGTGGCGGCGCCGATTCCGCGGGCGGCGCCGGTCACGAAGGCAACCTTCGAGGTCATGTGAATCTCCTTGTCCGAGAATGTGATCAGGATCAGACGATGGCGTTCACGCCGGTGAGGGCGCGGCCGATGAGCAGCTTCTGAATCTGGCTGGTGCCCTCGTACAGCGTGAGCACGCGCGCATCACGCAGGTACTTGGCGACCGGGTACTCGTCGATATAGCCGTAGCCGCCGAAGACCTGAATGGCATTGTTGGCGGCCTTGACCGCGGCCTCGCTGGCGAACAGCTTGGCCACCGACGCTTCGGTGCCGAACGGCTTACCGCGCTCCACCAGGTCGGCCACCCGCCAGGCGAGCAGCCGCGCCGCCTCGACCTCGACGGCGATATAGGCGAGCAGCTCCTGCACCAGCTGATACGAGGCGATGGGCTTGCCGAACTGCTCGCGCTCCCGAGCGTATTTCACCGAGGCTTCCAGGCAGCCGCGCGCGACGCCGACACAGCCGGCGGCAACACCCATGCGCCCCTTGTCGAGCGCGCCCATGGCGATCTTGAAGCCCTGGCCCTCGTCGCCGAGCCGGGCCGAATCGGGCACCCGCACCTGCTCCAGCACCAGTTCGGCGGTGGCCTGTCCGCGCAGGCCCAGCTTGCCCTTGATCTCAGTACGGGTGAATCCCGGCGCATCGGTCGGTACCAGGAAGGCGGTGACGCCCCGGGGCCCCGGCCCGCCGGTCCGCGCGAAGAAGATCGCGACATCGGCCCAGGTGCCATTGGTGATGAACATCTTGGTGCCCGACAGCAGCCAATCATCGCCGTCCCGCACGGCTGTGGAGATCAGGCTGCCCGCATCCGATCCGGTACCGGGCTCGGTGAGCGCGAAGCACCCCAGCGCCTCCCCGGAACACAAGCGCGGCAACCATTCTCGCCGCTGCGCCTCGGTCCCGTAGGTCTTGATCGATTTGCCGACCAGCCCGAGCGATACCGAGACGATGCCGCGCACCGAACTGTCCCCGCGCCCGAGTTCCTCGAGCAGCAGGCAGTAATCGAGTGCGGTGCCGCCGGATCCGCCGTACTCCTCGGGAATCTCGATGCCGAGAAATCCCATGGCGCCGAGCTTGCCGACAATGGCCAGGTCCACCGATTCGGCGCGATCCCAGGCGGCGGCGTACGGGACGACCTCTTTGTCCACCCAGGCGCGGGCGACCTCGCGCAGTTCGCGCTGCGATTCGTCGAGCTCGAAGTCCATCGGTCATAGCTCCTAACCGAACGTTGTTAGGTTAATGACCCCGAAGTTATCCTAACGGTGTTCGGTTTTTCAAGGATCAAGTGATAACTTCGAGGTCAGCGGGGTGATCAATCAGGGAGGTGAGTCGAATGGCGCGACCGAAGGTGCCACTGCTGAGCCGGGACCGCATTCGTGACGCCGCCCTGACCCTCATCGACCGCGACGGCCTGGCCGAGCTGTCCATGCGCAAACTCGCCGCCGAACTGGGCGTGCAGGCCGCCTCCCTCTACGGCCACTACCCCACCAAGGACGATGTGCTGGACGAGATCGCCGGCGGCATCATGGCCCGCGTCGACACCTCCGCCTTCGAACACGGCGACTGGCAGCACGGCCTCATGTCCTGGGCCCGCTCCTACCGCCAGGAGTTGGTCGCGCACCCCAACTTCGTCCCCTACCTCGCCGCGGGTCCCGGTAAGCGCGCGGAGAATCTCCGTCACGCCGACGCCGTCCACGGCGGCCTGGTGGGCGCGGGCTGGCCCCCGCGCGATGCCACCATGATCGGCGCCGCCACCCGCTACCTGGTCATGGGCGCGACCATCGGCTCCTTCTCCCAGGGTTTCGTGGACGACGTGCAGGTCTACCGCGATCGCTACCCCCACCTGGAACAGGCCCATCTACTGCGCGCCCGGGCCGACGAAATCGACTCCGAGAGTTTCGAATTGGCCTTGACCGCCTTCGTCGACGGACTCACCGCCCGCTTCCCGGCCCGCACGCCGGAATAGGCGGCTCGCGGCGGTCAGACGCCTTCGCCGAGTTCCGGCGGTTCCGGAGCGGGGTAGAGGCTGTGGATGGTGAGAGCGGCTGCGAGCAAACGGGAATCGTGCGGATCGCTCGGGTCGAGGCCGGTCAGTTCGGCCACCCGGCGCAGGCGGTAGCTGAAGGTATTGGGGTGCACGTGCACCACCGCGGCGGCGGCCTTGCGGTCGGAGCCGTGCCGGATATGGGCGTCCAGGGTGTCGAACAGGTGGGCGTGCCCCAGGATCGGGGCAATGCGTTCGGCCAGTCGGTCCCGGGCGGGCCCGGGGCGGGTGAGCTGATATTCGAGCAGTAGGTCGTCGAGACGGTAGACGCCGGTGCGGCGGCCCAGCAGGCGGGCGAGTTCGGCGAGATCGGTGGTCTGCTGTGCCGCCCTGGGCAGATCGGCGCGGGTGCTGCCCGGGCATTCGGCAATGAAGACATCGACTCCGAACTGTTCGGCGAGGCTGGTCGCCAGGCGCTCGAAGGGAGCCACCCCGATCACGGAGGTGGGACGGGATCGGCTGGGCAGCAGGATGATTCCGTCCGAGCCGTCGAAGGTGTTGAGAGCCGTCGTGCCGATGAGCGAGTACAGGGTCTGCTGGAACTGCCGGATCCGGCGGCGGGTGACCATGGCGTCGGCCACCATGATCAGCGGGCCCGGACGCAGATGCAGGGTGAGGACGTCATAGCGGTCCTCCAGCGCGATATCGGCCCGGGCGGCCAGCTCATCGACGGGTGCGCCGCGCAGCAGGGCCGCGCACAAGGCCCGGCGCGCTTCACGTTCCACGGTGTAGATGGACTGCTCCACGCCGGAGTGAACCTCCGAGATGATGATCGTGATGTGCATGAGCGCCTCGAGGATCCCCTGGCCGACCGCGGCGACGTCGGGCATCTCGTACGGTGCGGCGGTTCGGGCGATCTCGCCCCAGAGGTAGCTGGTGCCGCTGAACAATCCGGTCATGAGCTGGCGCAGCGGAATCCGGTCCTCGGCGTGCCGCTCCACCACCGGCGTGACGTACTGCGCGACCTCCTCGGCCGTGACCATGCGCCCGTCCTCGACGGCACGGATGAACGCCATCGCACCCCCCAGCAGACTGGGCATGACATCGGCGAAATGATCCTCGGGCAGATCCTCCAGGCCGGGAACCGCCGCCAGCGCGGCGTCGAACATGCCCGCGGCGATCTCGGGGAGCCGCGGCGACAGTCGGTCGAAGATGGGCGAGGAATCACCCGAGCGGGCAGCGAGGGCGAACATCTGCCGATTGTTACCGAGAACAGACTCGAGCACCACCGATTGTGTTCGAGATACCAATGCACATGCCCGTGCCTATCTCGCCACGTCGATTTCCGATTTTCCAAGGGGTGCAGTATCTTTCGGTCACATTCCCGAAACATTACTCTCGCGAGACCATATCGGGCAGCCGCGATTGTCACCGAATACAAAGCGATACTTCATCTTTCGCGGTCCACGCCATTCGCGGTTAAGCTCCGATTCGTGCCCCTATCGACATCTCGAATGCTGTCCGTGGACGATCTGCCGGGGCCCAAAGGATGGCCGCTGCTGGGCAATCTGCCGCAGCTGACACCCGCCCGGCTGCACCGCCAATTCGATTCCTGGTGTGACGAATACGGGTTGATGTACCGGGTCCGGATGGCCGGCCAGCGGATCGTGGTGGTGAGCGATCCCGAGCTCAATCGCGAGATCCTGCGCAACCGTCCGGGCGGCTTCCGGCGGCAGTCGTCCATCGAGTCGGTCATGGACGAGATGGGGTCCAACGGACTGTTCTCCCTGGAGGGCGAGGCCTGGCGCCGCCGCCGCAAGCTGGCCATGCCCGCCTTCAATGCCACCCACCTGCGCGGCTTCCAGCCCAGCCTGGAGGCCATTACCGAACGCCTGCGGCAACGCTGGGAAGACCGCTCGCCCGATGATGTGCGCGCCGAATTGACCCGCTACACAGTCGATGTCACCGCCAAGCTGACCTTCGACTACGACATCAACACCCTCGAGCAGTCCGGCGATGTGATCCAGC
This sequence comes from Nocardia sp. NBC_01327, assembly GCF_035958815.1. NCBI lineage: Bacteria > Bacillati > Actinomycetota > Actinomycetes > Mycobacteriales > Nocardiaceae > Nocardia > Nocardia sp. NBC_01327. The sequence continues at coordinate 7,123,283 of NZ_CP108383.1, forward strand.
GCCATCTGGAGTTGATCTTCCCCATCCTGAATCGGCGACTCGGCATGCCGTTCCCGTACTGGCGCTATGTCAAGCTGCCCGACGACCGGGCCCTGGACCGGGCGCTGGCGGCGCTGCGGCAGGATCTGACCGCGGTCATCGCCCGCGCCCGCACGAATCTCCCCGAGCAGCCCACGAATTTCATCGAGGCCCTGCTGCTGGCGCAGGACGGCGGCGAGTTCACCGATGCGGAGCTGTTCGCCGAGGCCCTCACGATTCTCATCGCGGGCCAGGACACCACCAGCAATGCCATGGCCTGGCTGCTCTACCACCTGGCCGGGAATCCCGCGGCGCAGCAGCGCATTCGGGAGGAGGTCGCTCAGATTCCCTCGGTCCTGGATCGGCAGCCGTATCTGGAGGCGGTCGCGGCGGAATCCATGCGACTGCAGCCCACCACTCCCCTGCTCGCCATGGAGGCGATCGAGGACACCACGATCGACGGAGTGTCGGTCCCGGCCGGAACCTGGGTGATCGTCAATGTCCGGCATGCCGGGTTGCAAGCGCAGAACTTCAGCGCACCACTGACTTTCGATCCCGACCGCTGGCTGCGTGAGGGCCCGGGCAATCACCGGCCCGATACCGCCCTGCCCTTCGGCTCCGGTCCCCGGTTCTGCCCGGGGCGCGGGCTGGCCATGCTCGAGATCAAGAGCGTCACCAGCATGGTGTGCCGCAATTTCGACCTCAGCCTGCCGCCGGATGCCGAACCGCCCAGTGACCGTTTCCATTTCGCCGTCATCCCGACCGGCATGCGAGTGAACGTCACTCCCCGCACCGTCCCCTGACCACGAAAGAGGCCTCGCATGGCGATCAAGCGGCTCTCCGCGACCGACGGCATCTGGCTGTCCCTGGAATCCCCCGAAATGCCGATGCATATCGGATTCCTGCTCGAATTCACCGTCCCGGACGGCGACGCGGCCCTGTTCGTGCGGCGCTGGCGCGCACAGGTTGTCGCGCCGATGGCCGTCCCGCCGCCGTGGAATCTGGTGCCGGTCGGCGGTCCGCTGACCCGGCTGGTGGCCCTCATGCGGGAAACCGCCGAGGTCGATCCGGCCGACCACATTCGCACCTGGCAGCTCACTCGCCCCGGCGACCGCCGGGAACTCACCGATCTGGCCGCGCGTATCCACCGCGAGCAATTGAATATGACCCGGCCGCCGTGGGAGATTCATCTGGTCGAGGGCCTGGCGGCGGACCGCTTCGCCCTCATTCTCAAGGTGCATCACAGCCTGTTCGACGGCGCCACGATCATGCGGCTGTTCACCGACACCTTCTCGGCGGATCCGGCCGATCGCGATACACCGCACCTGTTCAGCATCGGACGCGTGAATCCGGCTGCGCCGGAGCGGGTTCCGGGCACGGGACGGGTCCGGGCACTGCTCGCGACGCTGCGGGGCCTGCTCGATCTGCTGCGCGGCATCGGTGCGGCGGCCCGCGACGCCGTGCGCCGTGCCCGGGGCAAGACCACGGCCCAGCGGGCCTACCGGCAACCGGCATCGATCTTCGACGGCCCGATCACCGGCCGCCGCGATCTCTCGCTGCGCCGCTACGAGCTCGGCCGATTCAAACGGCTGGCCAGGGCGGCGGACTGCACGATCAACGACATCGTGCTGTACCTGGTCGGCACGGCACTGCGCACCTATCTCACCGCAAACGCGGAACTGCCGGACCGCCCCCTCACCGCGGGTGTCCCGGTGGACCTGCGCGAGGGTGATGACGATCGAGTCGGCACCCGCGCGGGCATGATGTTCACCGCCCTCGCCACCGATATCGCCGACCCGGCGGAACGCCTCGCCGCGGTCCGCGCGTCCATCCGCGAGGCGAAGCAGGAAATGGCGGCCATGCCGCCGAATACCGTGATCGGCTACGGCCTGGCCGTCACCCTGCCGTGGATCATGGGTCTCACCTGGGGCCGCACCGATACCCCGGCCTCCCATCCGATGGGCATCTCCAATGTGCCCGGACCGCGGAATCCGCTGTACTGGAACGGCGCCCGACTCGAGTCGCTCTACCCGATCTCGCTGCTGATGCACGGCAACCCGTTCAATGTCACCTGCCTCGGCTACCTCGACGCACTGCATTTCGGCGTATTGGGCGCCGCCGACAAGCTGCCCCCGATGGAATACCTGACGGGCGCTCTGGATGCCGCCCTCGACGAACTGACCGGACTGCTGCTGCCCGAGGAGTACACCCTGCCGTCGGCGGGATGAGCCGAAAGCAGAGCGCTCCCGGTCCTTTCCGGACCGGGAGCGCTCTGCGTTTCAGCTGAAGTGTCAGGACGGGAGTGCGGAAAGGCCGCCGATGGATTTCGCCCAGTCCACGTAGCGATCCATGCCCTCGCGCAGGGAAACCGTGGGGGCATAGCCGAAATCGCTGCGGGCGGCGGTGGTGTCGTAGGTGTTCGACACCGTGAGGGCGGCGACGGTCCAGCTGGACAGCGGCGGGGCGATGCGCGATTGCAGGCCCGGGATCTTCCAGATGGTGTCGAAGACCGCAATAACGGTGTCCAGCACCGGTTTCGGAATCGTCCGGGTGGGCGGCGCCAGATCGAAGGCGGTCGCCAGGTCGCGGGCGAAGCCCCACAGATCGACGTCTTCGGCATCGGCCAGGAAGTACGGCTTACCTGCCACGGCATCGGACCGGGAGGCCTGGACACAGGCGCGGGCGGCGTGCTCGCAGTAGGTCATAGAGATCAGCACCGGCTTACCGCCCGACAGATCCGGCAGGCGTCCCGAGGCGATCTTGTTGAGCAGCAACGTCATCCAGCCACCCGAGCGCGGACCCCAGATCATGCGGGGACGCAGCGCGCAGGTGGTGAAGTCCGGTCCGTTTGCCGCCAGCACCTCGCGCTCGGCAATCGCCTTGGTCTCGACGTAGTAGCTCTTGGGATTGCGCACATACGGTTCGGACTCGTCGACGCCGAAACGGTCGCGATCGTATTCGGTGGCCACGCTGGGACTGCTGACGAAGACGAAGCGCCCCGCGCCGCCGGTGCGGGCGGCATCCATCAGACGCCGGGTGCCCACGACATTGGCCTCCCAGAACTGGTCACGATGACCGGTCTCGGCCACCCGCCCGGCACTGTGATGCACCACGTCCACCCCCTTGCAGGCCGCGGCGAGCGACTCGGCATCGCCGAGATCACCGTGCACGATCTCGACGTCGGGCAGCGATCGCAGGTAGCCGAGATCGCCGGTGGGCCTGGCGAGTACGCGCACCTCGTCGCCCGCCTCGAGAGCCTGGTCGACAATGTGGCTGCCGAGGAATCCGGTGGCGCCGGTGACGAGAACTTTCATCGCGGGGTTCCTTCACTGTCGTAGCCGAGCCGCGCGCCGGCCCAACCGGCGAGCTCCTCCCGGCCGATCTTGGCGTTGTGCCGGATGTCGACCGGAAATCCGCTGTGCCGCAGGAAGGTCCGAATCGGCGCGGTGACGGCGCGAGATTCGGCCAGGCGCAACAGTTCCCGTTCGATGCGCGGGGATTCGGCGGGGTCGACGCCTGCGCGCAGTTCGTAGCAGAGCACCGGCACCTGCGCATCCGCCCGGCCGACACCGACCAGCGCGCTGCGGTGCACATCAGGGTGTGCGGTAAAGATCTGCTCGCACTGCACCGTGAACAGGTCCCCGGCGCTGGTGCGCACCCGCTGGGAGATGCGGCCGCAGAACCACAGCCGGCCCTGATCGTCCTGCCGGGCGAGGTCACCGATGCGATGCCAGCGACGGACCGTGCCGTCCGGAAGCCGCTCCTCGATCTTGGCGCGCGCATCGGCGGCCGGATTGCGGTGGTAGGCGGCGCTGACCTGCGCTCCGGTCGCGGCGATCTCGCCGATTTCGCCGGGCTCGACCTCCAGATCTTCGGTCCAGAAAGGGATTTCGGCATCGGTGATGCGAATGATCCGCACCCGGGTGTCGCTCTCCGATTCCGGCAGTGGCCTGCCCACGCACGTGCCCGCCCCATCGCGGGTCCGGTCCTGCAGCCCTTCGAGCTCCGACCACTCCAGCGTGGTGAGCGGAAGCGCCTCGGTCGCCCCGTATGTGGTGAAGACCTGCGCCTGCGGACCGAGCGCACGTCGCACATCTGCCAGCGAGTCCAGATTCGCGGGCGCACCCATGGAAATGACCGTGGTCAGACTGGACAATTCGATTCCCGTCCGCCGCAGATACGCGCCGAGCGGGGCGAGCAGCGCGGGCGATGCGGTCAGATCGGTGACCTGGAAGCGACGCGCCACCTCGGCGAGCAGTGCGGGATCGGCCTGCGACACCCGCACCGGATCCACCGGGCCGAGCACCACGTGCGCACCCTGCAGCAGATCGAAGAGCCCGAACAGCGGAACGGTCGCCAGTGAGACGAAACCGTCTGCGCGCCCGTGTAAGTCGGCGACCACCCGCAGTGAGGCGGCGAAGCCCGCGCGGGTGAACTCCACCCCCTTGGCCGGGCCCGTACTGCCGGTGGTGAACGCGATCATCAGCAGATCCCCAGGCGCATGCGCGACCGTGACCGGCTCACCATTGCGCTTCGCGAGCTGCCCCAGCGTGTAACCGCCCCAGTAGGAGCGCCGCCCCGCGGTGACATGCACCCGCACCGTGCGGAAGGTGCGCCGCGCGGCGATCCGGATGAGGTGCGCGAGCGGAATGCCGATGAACGCCTCCGCGCCGACACTGCGGAAACAGTGCAGCATGCGTTGCACGCCCATGCCCGGATCCACCACCACCGGCACCGCGCCGACCCTGAACAGTGCGAAGATCACCGCGAACAGATCCGGCTCCGGCCGGACCATCACAATCGTCTTGACGCCCTTGCCGATTCCGATATCGGTGAATGCCCGCGCATAGGCGTCGATCCGCTCGCCGAGCTCGCGAAAGGTCAGCGCCTCGAAGTCCGCTCCGTCCGCCGCGCCGGTCCGATGGCTGACGGCAGGCAATTCCGCGTACTTCTCGAGCTGCCGCGCCAACTGCACGTCCGGATCATCGAGTACCGCGCTCACACGGCCCCTTCCACCCGATAGCTCACGCATCCGGCCATCGGCCCCGAACCCGCCGTGAGGAATACCAGTTCGGCGCCCGGCGACAGTGCGCCCTGCTCCTGCAGCTGGTGGTACGCGATGGCAAGGCCGGAGCTGCCGGCATCTCGGTCGCCGGTCATCGCCTGGTAGCCGGCGGCGAATCCGAACTCCTCGGCCAGGCCGCTCGCGAACTCGGGCACCGGATTATTGGTGACCAGAGTGGCGCTGCCCGTGACGATTTCGGGCTGTTCGGCCAGATAGTCGCGCAGGGTCGCCGCCGCGGTCGCGACGATCACGGTGTCGTAATCGTCCGCGACGTCGACCGTAATCGTCCGCTGCCCGGCACTTCCCATGGCTTTCAGGTCCAGATATCCGGCAATGCCCGGATCGGCGCCCGCGCTCCGGCCGCGTGCGGGGGAAATCCGGAGCGGGCCGAAACCCGACTCCCGATCCACACCCTTGCTCAGCAACCAGGCCGCGCCGGCGGTCGCGTACCGAAAGTCGTTCGGCTCGTGAGCGATTCCGCCCGGATGGGCGTCACTGCTGACGATCAGGATTCGCCCGGCGGTGCCGTTGGCCAGCAGCGCGGTCGCCGCGTGCACGGCATTGAGCACCCCGCACGCGCCATTGCGCAGGTCGAACGAGAAGGTGGAGCGGCCCGATCCGGCCTCGTAGTCGAGGTGCATATCCAGCCCGAGCTGGATGAGCGCGGAGTTGGCGGGTTCGACAACATTGCCGTCGCGGTAGACGCCGACGTTCACCAGCACGTCGATATCGCCGGGTGCGATTCCGGCCCGCTCCAGGCATTCCCGGCCCGCGAGGACGGCATGCTCGATCGATCCCGTGGTCGCGGGGGCGGCACTGATCGCGGATTGTTCGATGATTACGGACATATTCATCCCACCAGAGAATCGATAGTGGCGGACATGACACCGAAGATCATTCCGGAGGCGGTCGGCACCAGGCAGACTTTGGAACCCTTCGGAATCTCGCCGCGCGAAATATAGTCGTACAGCGCGAGGAAATGCGTGCTCGCACCGGTATTCGCGTATTTGTGCACGGTCGCGAGCCGCGGCGGCATTTCCGCTTCGTGGATCTTACTCCCGGATTCGGCGAGTTTCTCGGTGAAGGCCACACCGAGCTGATGGAAGACGATGAAATCGAACTTCTCGTCGGCGAATGTGCTGCCGCGCTTGACGAGCCGATCACGGTGCAGTTTCGCCCAGGTTTCACGGCGCGGCGCGGCCTGCATGGTCATATTGTCGGTCAGCATGATCATGTTCTCGGAGGCGTCGCTGGGTTTGGCGATGCACAGCGGCGAGAATTCGGCGCTGGTGATCATGTCCACGTAGTGGATTCGATCGTGCTCGTCCTCGGCGCGGTCCACGATCACCGCGACGGCCGCGTCGGCCAGGGTGAGCGCCGGGAACTGCAGATCGCGGATGCCCTTCGCCTCGGCGAGCGCACCCTCGGTGACCGGGGAGATGATCTCCGCCGTCACCACCATGCCGGTGCGCACCAGTCCGGCGCGAATCATGTTTTCCAGCAGGTAGATCGCCGTCATGGTGCCGCCGCAGGCATTGACCACGTCGTAGCCCATGGCATTGTCGGCCCCGATCCGGCGGGCGATCTCGTGCGCGGCGGCGGGTTCGAACACCATGTGGAACCCGTCGTGCACCGTGGTGCCGGCGCTGATGATCACATCCAGATCGGCGGCCTCGTACCGCGAGCGCGCCAGACAGTCCTGTGCCGCGAGCGCGCCGAGCGAGAGGCTGTCCTCGCCGGCCGAGCGATCGACCATGCGGCGGGTCCGAATTCCGGTGATCCGTTCGACGTCGAATTGACCGCCGCTCGACATTCGAGTCAGTAGTTCATCCGTGGTGTATTCGCGCTGGGGCAGAGCGGCTCCCAGCGCACCGAGGCGTGCGGCACTCATCGTGACTCCCGATGGCTATCGGATGGAGGGAACCGGCGACTGGGCGGTCCCGCTGAATCGAACGAGGCAAACATTGGCTCTGTTCGGATTCCACGGACCGTATGAGCACGATCTTACGGTGTCAAGACAATTCGCACCCGAGAGCGACAGAGGTCACCCGAAGGCGCAGTCATATCCGATGCCACTGCTCCCGAGATACCAATCGGCACAGCGCTTTTTGGTTCCGGAGACAAGTGTGATCGCCCGGTTGCGACAGTGCGGAAGTCCTGGTTACGCTGACCGAAACCGGCACCCCCGCAATCGATTCGCTGGCGTTCTCTCGAAACTCGGGCCCTCGCCCGCAATTACCCGATTCCGCGCGCCGTCGCGCGATCCGGCCGCCAGATTTGGAGCATTTCGCGATGACATCCACCGCCACCCGCACGCCGACCGCGAGCCGCGTACCGCCCACCGCCCCCGGCGCCCTCCCCCTGCTCGGCCACTGGCCGCGTTTCGGCCGCCGTCCCTACCGCTTCATGTCCACGCTGCCGGAGGTGGGACAGGTTGTGCGCGTGCGCATTCCGGGTTACGACACGTATGTCGTCACCGATCCCGAGCTGGCCCGCGAGGCGTTCGTGACGCTCTCCGACCAGGGGCACATGATCGAACGCGCCGAGGCGCTGCTGGGCGAGGGCGTCACCGTCCTGCAGGGCCGGCGGCACAAGCGCGAACGCCGCATGATCGCACCGGCTTTCGCCAAGGCGCGGATCGCCCGGTACGCAACGGTCATGACGCGTCTCGGGGCCGAACGCGCCGCATCCTGGCACGCGGGTGAGACCCTCGCCGTCAACGAGCAGATGCACGATCTCGCACTGCGGACCGTCGCGGCGGCCCTGTTCACCGGTGAAATCGGTTCCGAGACAGCCGAAGACATCCACCGACTGCTACCCCCGGTCATGACCCTGCTCTCGCGCCGGGTCACCCGCCCAGCCTGGATCGACCGAATGCCACTGCCCGGCAACCGCCGCTTCGACCGGCTGGTCCTCGAGATGAAGGCCGCCACCGGCGGCATCATCGCCGCCTACCGCGCCGAACTGGCCGCCGATCCCGACCTCGATCACGGCGACCTCCTCGGCACCCTGCTCAAGGCCCGCGACGAAGCCGGAGACGCCCTCACCGACTCGCAAGTGCACGACGAACTCATCAACTTCCTCGTCGGCGGCACCGAGGCCATCGGCGCCACCCTGGCCTGGGTCTTCTACGAACTCGGCCAGAATCCCGAGGTCGAGGCAGCCCTGCACGCCGAAGTAGACGCCCTCCTGCGAGTGAGAGGCGAGATCCCCTCGCACGCACCAGAAGACACCGGGTTGCCTGGACGCGGGAATACCACGCCGGCCGGCCACGGAGACACCACGCCATCCGCGCAAGGGGACACTGCGCCCGCCAGGTACGGAGACACCGCGGTGCCCATGCAGGGAGACACCACGCCGCGCACTCGCACTGCGGGAGAAGGCACGCCCACGAACGTTCGGCCTGCCGAATTCGGCGATCTGGGGGCGCTGGATGTGACCAAGCGCATTGTGCTCGAGACGCTGCGCAAGTATTCGCCGTGGCTGACCGTGCGGCACGTGCCCACCGCCTACACCCTGGGCGGTGTCGAGATCCCCGGCGGCAGCATGCTTTTCGTCTGCCCGGTGGCCATGCACCGCGATCCCGCGCTGTACCCCGATCCCGAGCGTTTCGATCCGGACCGGTGGCTGCCGGAGTCGATGGCGTCTATGACGAAGGGCGCGCACATTCCCTTCGGCATGGGCGCCCGGCAGTGTCCCGGAAATGTGTTCTCGCTCACCGAGATCGCGCTGCAGGTGGCCACGATCAGCGCGCGCTGGCGACTGCGGCCGGTGCCGGGTGTCGCGGTGCGGGAGACCGTGATCGGTGCGCTGGTGCATCCGAAGCGGCTGCCCATGCGGGTGGAGGCGCGCTGACCGTGGTCGCCTTCGCACTACGCCGGTACCGGGCGGTCCTGATCGTCGCGGCCGTCCTCGCGGTGCTCGCCGGACTGGCGGGCACCACACTGTTCGACAAACTCCAGGGCGGCGGATACTTCGACCCGAGTTCGCAGTCCACCGCCGCCGCCGACGCGCTGCGCGATCACTTCGGACAGGGCACGCCGAATCTGGTGCTGCTCGTGGACACCGGAAAACTCGTCGACGATCCCGAATCCGTGCGTGCCGCAGCGGCACTCGTGCAGCGCCTGCAGGCCGAAGCGGACGTGACCGGAGTGATGTCCTACTGGACGTCGGGACACCTGCCCGCACTGCGCGACAAGAGCGGACGGCAGGGCCTCGTCGTCGCCACGATTCTTGGCGACGAAATGGGCATCGACCACCGGATCGCCGAGCTCGCACCGCAATTCGCCGGGACACACGACGGCATCGAGGTCCGAGTCGGCGGCTACGCCATGATGATGCACGAGACCGTGCAGCAGGGGCAGCGCGATGTGGTCGCGGGCGAGGCGGTGGCCTTTCCACTGACCCTCATCGCACTGCTGGTCGTATTCGGCACGGTGGTGGGCGCGGCACTGCCCCTCATCACCGGCACCGTGACGACCATGCTCACCGTGGGCGTGCTGTGGCTGCTGGCCGAGTTCACCGAATTATCCTCCACGGCAACCAATGTCGCCTCGCTGCTCGGCCTAGGTCTGGCGATCGACTACAGCCTGCTCATCGTCAGCAGATATCGCGAGGAGCTGGGCACCGCACCCGATCCGCGCACGGCCCTGATCGCGACCATGACCTCGGCGGGCCGCACCGTAGCCTTCTCGGCACTGACGGTCGCCGTCGCACTGTCCTCCATGCTCATGTTCCCGCTGCTGGCGGTGCGATCGATCGGGTACGCCGGAATCGCCGTGGCGCTGACCGCCGCCGTGGTCTCACTGACCGTGCTCCCTGCCATCCTGCTGGTCGCCGGCGATCGGATCGACCGCTTCCGTGTCTTCCGGAAGCGGCAGTCCGCCACTACCTCCCGCGAACTCGACGAGGGTTTCTGGCACCGCCTCGCCACCATGGTCATGCGGCGGCCGATTCCGGTCGCCACCGTCACGGTCCTGCTGCTGCTCGCACTCGGACTGCCCTTCCTGCGCTTCCACCCCGGCTTCCCCGACTACCGCTCCATGCCCGGCGGCTCATCCTCGCGACAGGTCGCCGAGACGGTGCAGCGCGACTTCGACGCCGCCGAACTCTCGGGACTGTTCGTCGTACTCCCGGACAGCAAAACCGGGCTCACCGACTACGCGACCGCGCTGTCGCTGCTCGACGACGTCGCGCGCGTCGACACCGCGACCGGCAGCTACACGCGGGGCGCGCTGGTCATACCTCCCACCGCCGAACATCACCGATTCGAAACCGACACTGCTGCTTATCTTTCGGTGATACCCACCGCCGCCGATCCGGGAACCGTGGACGCCGTCATCCGCGCCGTCCGCGCCACCCCGTCGCCATCGCGGGCCCTGGTGGGCGGCGTGGACGCGGCCAATCTGGACGCCATCCACGCCCTCACCACCCGGGTGCCGCTCGCCCTCGCCTACGTCCTGATCGCCATGGCGGTGCTGCTGTTCCTGCTGACCGGCAGCGTTCTTGTCCCGGTGCTGGCGCTGATCCTGAGTGCGCTGAGCCTGACCGCCACCTTCGGCGCACTCGTCTGGATCTTCCAGGAGGGCAGGCTGTCCGGGCTGCTCGGCTTCACCGTCACCGGCGATCTGTCGGCCGTGGTGCCGGTCATGCTCTTCGCCGTCGCCTTCGGGCTGGCCATGGACTATCAGGTCTTCCTGCTGGCCCGCATTCGCGAGGAGTACGAGAACACCGGCGACGCAACGGCATCGGTGGCGATCGGGCTGGAGCGCATCGGCCGCATCGTGACGGCCGCCGCCATCCTCATCTCCATCGTGTTCCTGGGCTTCCTGGCCTCCGACATCACCTTCATGAAGGCCTTCGGCATCGGGCTGCCGCTGGCGGTGCTGGCCGACGCCACCCTGGTGCGCGGCTTCCTGCTCCCGGCGGCGCTGCGACTGGGCGGGCGCTGGACCTGGTGGGCTCCGCGGCCGCTGCGCCGCCTGCACGATCGCTTCGGTCTCCGCGAAAGCAGCGCGCCGCCCGCCGAAGTCGCGGTGGTGTCCTGAAATGCCCGGGCCGTCAACACTTTCCGTCCACGAACCGAGGTGCCCGCATGTCTGACTCCCAGTCCGGTCCCGACCGCTACGACGTCGCCATTATCGGCACCGGATTCAGCGGTCTGGCAGTGGCGATCAATCTCCGCCGCCTCGGCATGGACAACTTCGTCCTGCTGGAGCGGGCCGACGCCGTGGGTGGCACCTGGCGGGACAATGTGTATCCCGGCTGCGCGGTCGACGTGCCGTCCGTGCTGTATTCGTATTCCTTCGCGCCGAATCCGGACTGGACGCGCCTGTACGCCACCCAGCCCGAACTGCGCGCCTACACCGAATCGGTGGTCGACCGGTTCGACCTGCGACAGCGGATTCAGCTGAAAAGTGAAGTGGCCGAGGCGGATTTCGACGAGGACGCCGCGGAGTGGGTGATCCGGCTGACCGACGATCGGATCGTGCGCGCCCGGGCCGTTGTCATGGGCTATTTCTCGCTGCACGCCGCGGCCATCCCCGATATCCCCGGACGGTCCGGCTTCACCGGCCCGCAAATGCATTCCAGCACCTGGGATCCCGGCTTCGACCCCGCCGGCAAACGCATTGCCGTGGTGGGCGCGGGCGCCAGCGCCGTGCAGATCGTGCCCGCCCTGGCGCGCACCGCCGGCCGGGTCATCTCCTTCCAGCGCACCGCCGCGTGGGTGCTCCCGCGCGGCGACCGTGCCATTCCCCCGGCTGTGCGGACCCTGCTGCGCCGAATCCCGCCCCTGCGACTCGCCGCCCGCGCCTTCGTCTTCAGCTTCCTCGAGGCACTGCACTTCGCGGAATTCCATCCCCGGCTGGTGCGGCTCTACGCGCGAGTCTGCCTGGCCGCCTTGAATCGCCAGGTCCCCGATCCCGAGGTGCGCCGAAAACTGGTTCCCGACTACAGCTTCGGTTGCAAGCGCCCCATGGTTTCCGACGAGTACTACGCCGCCTTCGCGCGGCCCGAGGTCGGCCTCAGCACCGAGAAGATCGTCGAGATCACCCCCACCGGGCTGCGCACCGCCGACGGCCTGCACCACGAGGTCGATGCGATCGTGTGGGCCACGGGCTTCCACGTCCAGGACTCCATCGCCCACTTCCCCGACTTCCGCACCGAAACCACCTCCACGCGAAAGAAATTCACGCAGGACGGTTTCACCGCCTATCGGGGCATAGCCTTCGCGGGCCTGCCCAACCTCTTCGCCGTCACCGGCCCCAATACCGCCCTACCCCACACGTCCCAATTCCTGGCCATCGAACCCACCGCCGGGCTCATCGCCCGCACCATCGCCGATATGCACCACCGAGCCGTCACCCGCTACACCCCGACCGCGGCGGCCGAACAAGCCTGGGTGGCCCGGGCACGCCGACTCCTCAGCACCCGCATCTGGTCGACCGGTAACTGCACCAGCTACTTCGTCGACCAGACCGGCACCAATACCCTCACCTATCCCGGCGGCACCTGGACCCTGCGCCGCGACCGCCGCCAACTCCGTCTCGAGGACTGGCAGCAGGCGGGCGGCCGCTAGCTCGCTGTCAGAGTTCCGGCGTAAGCGGATTTCCCGGCGCGATGGCGCCGCAGCTGGTCGGCGCCGGCGCTCCCGCGAATCGGTCGTTGAGCCAGCCGAGCGCCACCGGCGACCACGGGGCCATGGAGGGCACATGGCTGAGCAGGTCGTACTGCTGGTACTGGATGGACGGATTTCCGGTCTCGCAGTACTGATTCGCGAGGGCACGGACATCACCGGCGACCATGACACCGTCACCGTGGCCGATGCCGGGCTTGCTGCCGTCGCTGCCCTCCAGCTCGCCATTGGCGCCCTGGCCGATGAACATGGGGATCGTCGGCGTGGGCGCGAGCCCGAGGTCGATCTTGCGTACCGCCTCCACGAACGGCGGCACGCTATTGGGGTCGGCGTATTCCGGCTTCGCCATCTGCTGCCAGGTCAATCCGGGGTACTGGAACAGCACATTGGCGATCGAGGCGTTCGAGAGGCGGGAAACCACCTGTGCGCCATAGCCGCTCAGGTAGGGCGTGAAGTCGATGTCGTAGGAGCGGGCGATGCCGATGATCGCCATGGCCGCCACACCCGACCAGCCGATACTGCCGCTGATGTAGGACAGGTTGCGGGCGGGATTGACCAGCACGCCGCCCTCGGCGGCGCCGACCAGGTTGGCGTCGACATCCGGGGCGTAGCTGGGGGCCAGTGCCGCGGCCCAGTTGGTGGCGATCGCGCCGCCCGAATACCCGATCATGCCGATCCGGGCATCCGCGTTCAGGCCCGTGGCCGAGGAATGAGTCGCCGCGCGGATGGAATCCAGGGTGTTCATGCCGTATTCGGGTCCGGCGGCGAAATCGGCCTGCTCGCCCTCGGTGTCGTCGACGATGACGGTGTAGCCCTGCGCGAGCAGCGGGGCGATCAGCACGCCTTCGGAGGCATTGACCATGCCGCCGAAGGTCACGTCACCGGCGACGGCCCGCGAGGGACTGTCCGCGGGGTTCAGGGAGTCGTAGAAGGATTGGTAGGCAACCGCTTTGGCGGGGTCGCTGCCGGGCGGGACCAGTACCGAGGTGACCCCGACGGCCGGGCGCTGCTGCGCGTCGGTCGTGCGGTACAGCAGCTGCACCGCCGTGACCGGCAGCGGCAGGCCGCTGACATGGTAGGGCAGTATCCTGGTGTCGAGCACCGTGCCCGGCTCGATCGACGACAGCGGCGTCGCGCCGTGGTACTCGTAGAACGCATCGGGTCCGGCGTTCGCCTGCGGTGCGAACTCCACCGTCGAACCGGCCGCCAGCGCCAAGACCGCAGCAGCCGTCACAACGGGAACACGTCCCAGTATTTTTCTCAACTCCGAGAATCCTCTCAACCGCGGGCGCCAAAAAAGCACTGGTCATAGACCGCAGCTCTAACCAGACCCCACAGTCCGGTTACCCACCGGTAGTCTGAACGCGTTCCCCTTTCTTCGTCAAGATCAGCCCCTCTGCCGGTGCCGGTTCCGGACTGGTCCGTCGACTTTCGTAGGATTCATAGGATGAAAGCCGAGGATCGAAGTGACGCAGCACAATCGACTACGCCGCCGCACCCTGTTCACCGGCGCGGCGGCGGTGGCCGCGACAGGATGGCTCGGGGCCCGGCCCCTCGCCGATGCCGCCCCCTCCGAGGGAACCGACTGCCACGGTGGGCTTTTCACCGCCGTCCGGCAGCCCGATCCGGCCGGAAGTCCGGCCTCGGTGCGATTCCGTGTGGCGGGCGCCTGGGGTGATCCGGTCCCGGTGCATCGAACCGCGCACGGCCGCGATGATCGCCCCGGCACGCTCTCTGAGATCATCCCCGTCCCGGCGGGCGCCGACAGACTCGATGTCATCTCCGAAAACGCCTTGGTTCCCAGCATTTTCGCGCCGGTGACCGCCCAGCCGTTCCGCACGGCCGTATCCACCTCGTACGCCTGGGGTTTCCCGGCGGTCACCCGCTCGGGCTGGGGAGCAGATGAATCCCTCATGACCTGGGGCGAGCCGGAATACGCACCCGCACAGGTGATCACGGTCCACCACACCCAGATCCCCACCGGACGGGAATACGACGACTACCGCGACGCGGTCACCGGCGTCTACCGCTTCCACGCCCTCCCCGATCCCGACGGCCAAGGCTGGGGAGACCTCGGCTACCACCTGATGATCGACCCCAACGGCGTGATCTACTCGGCCCGCCACACCGGTGCCGACGACTCCCCCATCTTCAAACCGGGCTCCGACCTGCGCCCCGGCGCCGAAATCATCACCGCCGGCCACGTCCGCGGCGCGAATTCCGGCAATATCGGCATCTGCCTGATCGGCGACTTCACCAGCGCCCTCCCCAGCAAACCCGCCCTGCACAGCCTCGACACCGTCCTGACCCGCCTCTGCTCCGCCCTCTCCCTCAACCCCTTCGCCCAGGTCGGCTACACCAACCCCACCACCGGCCTGACCACCACCGTCCCCACCGTCTCCGGCCACCGCGACTGGCAATCGGTCTGCGGCGAAACCACCTGCCCCGGCGACTTCCTGCACACCATCCTCCCGCTCCTCACCGCCCTCTCCCAACTCGGCTGATTGCCCACGGGGACAAAGGAACTCCGGCTACCCTCGGTCAGTTCGATTTTTCGGGAGGGGAAATCATGCATCGCTCGACGCTGTTCACGATGTCACTGCTGACAATCACCGGAGCCGCCCTGATCGCGACGCCACACGCGTCCGCCACCGAGGTGAGCACCGCGACCTGCTTCGTCGCGGGAAGCGAAATGGCACTCGCCCCGGGAATCAGTCTGATTCCGTCACAACAACACATCCGCGACCGAGGCATGTCCATCACCTGCACCGGCCAACTCGGCGACCGCCAACTCGACCCCAGCAGGTCCGGGATATGGGACGTCGACGTCACCACCGGCACCCGCCCCGGACCCGGCGGAACCGGAACCTGCCTCACCGACGCCGGCGACGGCCACATCACCGTCCACCTCCCCACCACAGACGGCGGAATCCTCGAACTAGACGGACCCGCCACCTACACAGCCGCCGGCCCCGGAACAGCCCTACAAGGCAACCTCGGCCAGTACCACTTCCGCTCACTCGCCCTCTCGGTCCCCGACCTGAGCCACCCCGAAGGAAACTGCTTCACCGCCCCCCTCCAACACTGGCTGACCGCAGGCCCCCTCATGCTCTTCGACACCGCCGAGTAGCTCAGCGCGGCAGGGCTTTTCGTAGAAACCTGCGACGGGGCTTGCGGGAGCGCGAAGTCCAGCCCGATATGCCTTATGCCGACGCCGGCGTGGTCTTTTCGATCATGGCGCGCAGTGCGGCGATGTCGTTGTCGAGGTTGCGCTGGAGCATGTGGGCCAGGAGTCGGCCGATCGGGCGCTGGATGCCGTGCGGGGTGACACGCAGTTCGAGGCGGAGTAGGCAGCGGTCGGGGGTCAGGGGGGTCAGTGTGCGGGCGCCTTGGGCGTCGGCGCCGGAGACTGTGCGCCAGGTCATTCGGGTACCGGGCTCGACGGTGACAACCTCGCCGGCGTTGTGCCAGGTGCGGCCGGCGAAGCGGAGTTGTTCGGCGGTTCGGGCGCCGGGGGTGACTATGCCGGGCGGGTCGGCGGTCATGGCGATGACGCCGCTGCGCCAGGCAACATCATTGGCGTAGTCGGCGAGCAGGGTCCAGACGATCGGGGCGGGCCGGTCGACGATGGTCTCGGCGGCCAGTTCGTAGGCGGTCACAGCCCGGCCTCCAGAGCTGCCAGCATTGCCGGGGTATCGATGTAGGCGCTGTAGCCGACAACGCGCCCCTCGCTCAACTTCCAGACGTGTACCTCGGGGATATCGAAGGCGATCCCGCCCGATCTGGTCGTACCGGTCGTGCGCCCGACCTGCACCACGTCCGCACCGGCCGTGAACAGGTGTTCGCGGCTCACTTTGCTGTCGATGGCGCCGAGCAGGGTCGTGAAGAATTCGACCGCGCCCTGATGGCCGTAATAACGCCCGCCCCAGGGTAATTCGGCGGCCTGCTCGATTCTGATATCGGGGTCGAACAGCCGTGGGATCACGGTGAAGTCCTGTGTGTCGAAGGCTTGGTAGACCTGCGCGATGACGTCGAGATTGGGATGCGGCATGGCGACGCTCCTGAGGGCGATATCGATGGGCATCGGGCCCGAGCAGCCGGTCGGCGGCTCCGGCCGACTATCCCGCCGCGGCGTTTCAATTCCGCTACAGCGGTCGGCCCGCAGCCTCGGCGATCATCGCGACCATGGCTGTCCAGCTCAGATCCGGTTCCGCTGCGGCGGGTGCGGCGGACAGCAGTCGATCCATCCGCTCGATCACCGCGGGATGCGCGAACTGTGCATAGCGGCGCGGGTCCGCGCCGACACGTTCGGAGTGGTGCACCGCCGCCGCCCGCAGCGCGATCGCCTGCTCCGGCAATCCGCGCACCATCAGGGCGTAGGCGGCGGCATACGCGGCGCCCAGCGCATCGGAGGTGTTCGATTGCTGCGCGAACACGGTCAGCGCCCGGTCGATGGCCGCGAGCGCCTCGCCGGCAGCGGCGATATCGTCCGGATCCGACAGGATCGACAGGGCGAGCACCACATCAGCCATGCCCTCGCACCACAGGTGACCGCAGTCGGCGCTGAGCTCCCGAGCCGCGCGCAACCAGGAAATCGCCTGCGCCGGTTGACCTTCCATCAGCAACGCCAGGCCCTGCCCGAATTGCGCGCAGCCGCGGATCCAGTCGGGAGCGGGACGGCGCTCGACCTCTGCGATGACAGCGTCCACCGCCGCCCGAGTCGGGATCGGGTCACCGAGCGCCGTGAGCGCCAAGGCCCGGTACATCAGCGCGTGCAGCCACAGCTCACGCTCGACCGCACCCCCGAGCAGACCCATCGCGGATTCGGCGCGGGCCAGCGCCTCGCGGGGATCACCGGCATGAAACGACACGATCGACAGAGCGAGCAGCCCGTGCGCTCGCTCTGCAGACGTGGCATCGGCCGCGAGGTCGAGCGCCGTCCGGATGAGATTGCGCCCGTCCACCAGAACACCCAGCGTTCCCCAGGCGAATTGCAGCGACGCGGTCGTGCGCAGGGCGTGCACCGGATGGCACGCCAGATCGTAGGTGATGCCCGCCCGGATATTCGGAAGTTCCACCGCCAGCACACGATAGGCCGCCCCGGCACGATGTCCGGTCAGCAGCGCCGCCTGCTCGCCCGCGAGCGCCCGGACCCATTCCGCATGCGCGGCACGCGTCGCCTCCGGGTCGGGATCGATATCGCGGCAATACCGCCGGATGGTTTCCAGCAGCCGATACCGCAGCACACCGGAAGGCGTGCGATCGGTGGTGATCACCGACCGGTCGAGCAGCGACGCCAGGCTCGCGAGCACGCTGGCATCGGTGGCGCCGGACTGCACGGCTTCGGCAGCCTCCCAGCCGAATCCGCCTTCGAACGGCCACAGCCGCAACAGCATCGCCCGATCGGCCGCACCCAGATGGTCGATGCTCCAGCCGATGGCCGCCTGCAGGCTGGCATGCCGCGACAGTGATCCGCGCGGCGTGGGGCCGAGCACGTCGAGCCGGTCCCGAATGTGCGCGGCGACCCCGGCCAAACCGAACGCGCGCTCCCGGGCGGCGGCCAATTCGATCGCCAACGGCAATCCGTCGACGCTCGCGCAGATATCCCGTGCGGCGGCGAGGTCGTCATCGGTCGGCTGCCAGCCCGGGCGAGCGGCCCGCACCCGGTCGATCAGCAACTGCACCGCGGCACCGTCGGCGCCGTCCGAGTCGACCGTCTGGAGCGGTTCGATGGTCAGCACATGTTCGCCGTCGATACCCAGCGGTTGCCGGCTGGTCGCGAGTATCCGCAGCTCAGGGCAGCCCGCGAGGAGTGTCACGGCAAGTTCGGCAATCGGCTCGATCAGATGTTCACAATTGTCGAGCACCAGCAATCCCGGCTGCATGGTGAGCGCCCGCCGCACCAGGGTCAGCGGATCTCCGGTGATATGGACCAGACCGAGCGCGGTCGCGACCGCCGTCACCACCGCACCGCCGTCGTGGACATCGCCCAGCCGCACCAGCCACCGATCGGTCGTATTCGCCTCCGCCGCACAGTATTCGACCGCCAATCGAGTCTTTCCGACTCCGGCGGGCCCCACCAGGCCGACCATGCGCCGCTCGGCCAGCAGTTCGGCCAGCAATCCCAGCTCCTCGCGGCGGCCGATGAAGACCGACAGCGGCCGCCCGACCGGCCGAAGTGTCGAGGCCGACTGCGAAACCGAGTGCGGGCGTTCGGATTCCACCAGCAACAAATTCGGATCATGGTCGAGCATCCGCTGCTCCAGACCGCGCAGCGCGGGCCCCGGCTCCACACCGAGCTCCTCGATCAGCAGCTCGCGCACCCGGCGCAGCTCGGCCAGCGCATGGGCTTGCCGACCACTGCGATACAGCCCCAGCGCCAGCAGTTCCCACCGCCGCTCCCGAAACGGCGCCGCGGTCACCGCCTCACTGAGATCGGCCACCGCCGTCGCGGTGTCACCGCACGCCAGCCGCGCCGCCTGCAATTCCTCGACCGCGACCTCCCGGAGCTCCACGAGCCGGATCCGCTCGGCCGCCGATCCGGCCGCCTGATCCAGCTCCGGCCACGGATCACCCCGCCACAGGGCCAGCGCCTGCCCCAGCAGCCGCGCGGCCCGCGCGGCATCACCGGACGCGAGCAGGCGCACCCCGTCGGTGATCAGCTCGGCGAACTGCTGGTGATCGACCCACTCCGGCGGCACCGCCAGCAGATACCCGGAGTTGCCACGCTGCAGATGCTCTCGGGCCCCGAGCGCCGAACGCAGTCGCGAGGCCATGACCCGCAGCGTCCCGACCGTATGCCGCGGATGGTCCGCACCCCACACCCACTCCGACAGCACCGCATCGGAGACCGGCGTACCCACCGCCATCGACAGGGCCGCCAGAAAGCGCCGCGGCGCCGGCCCGCCCAGATCCACGGCGCAGCCGTCCAGTTCGACCTCGATCGGGCCGAGCACCCGAACCACCAACACCCCGAAAGCCTAACCGGGATGAGCCCGGACCTCGGACGATAGGGGTCGCGGGCTCAGCGGCTCAGGGTGATCTCCTGTTCCATACGGGACAATTTCGCGGGATTGCGGACGGAGTACAGGCCGGTGATCAAGCCGTCGTCGATGCGCAGCGCCACCACGGTGTCGAGTTCGCCGTTGAGCCGGAGAATCAGGGCCGGGTAGCCATTGACCTGGGTCGGCTCGAACACTGCCTCGGCCGCGAACCTGCTCCACCCGGCGGATAGAAGGCGGACCACATTGCTCGCGCCCACAACGGGCTTCGGCAGGGCCTGTTTGACACCGCCGCCGTCACCCATGGCGACAACATCCGGCGCGAGCAGATCGAGAAGGCTTTGCAGATCGCCTGTTTCGACCGCTCGCTGGAACGCGTCGAGCACACCGCGGGTCTCGGCCTGCGAGACCACCCCGCGCGGCCGGCGTGCGGCGACGTGCGCCCTGGCGCGGTGGGCGATCTGGCGGACCGCGGCCGGGGTCTTGTCGACGGCCTCGGCGATCTCGTCGTAGTCCAGATCGAAAACCTCGCGCAGCACGAACACCGCCCGCTCGGTCGGGGCGAGCGTCTCCAGCACCAGAAGCATTGCCATCGAGACGCTTTCGGCCAGTTCCACATCATCCGCCACATCGGGCGCGGTCAACAGCGGTTCGGGCAGCCACTGACCGACATACGACTCCCTGCGGCGGCCGAGCGTCCGCAGCCGGGTGAGCGCCTGCCGGGTGGTGATCCGCACCAGATACGCCCGCCGATCCTGCACGATGGCGAGATCGACGCCCGCCCACCGCAGCCACGTCTCCTGCAGGACGTCCTCGGCGTCGGCGGCCGAGCCGAGCATCTCGTAGGCCACGGTGAACAGCAGATTGCGGTGCGCGACAAATGCTTCGGTCGCCGGGTCCGGCCGCTCCTCGCTCACGACCGCGCTCCAGACACCCGGAATGTGCTGCCCATGAGTGGCTCCTGTCCTCGATCTCGACCGCGTCCCCCATCAGACGCCGGTCCCTCACATTCTGTGACAGCAGCCCTGTGTGACGGTCGTCACCCCGCCGAGCTGTCACAGGATTCCGGCCACCGGCATCTCATGGACAACCCGATCACGTACAAGGAGCACCAATGAACGTCACCCTGTGGATCGTCGCCGGAGTACTCGCCGCCGCCTCCCTGTTCGGCGGCATCAGCAAAACCTTCATCCCCAAGGAAAAACTCGCCGCGGCCCCCGGCGGCGGCTGGACCGCAACCGCTACGGTCCCGTTCGTCAAATCCCTTGGGATCCTGGAACTCCTGGCGGCGCTCGGCCTGATCCTCCCCGCCGCTCTCGACATCGCCCCGATCATGGTCCCGATCACCGCCACCTGCTGGATCCTGCTGATGGTCGGCGCGGCAATCACCCACCTGCGCCACAACGAACCCAAGTTCATCGCCGTGAATCTCGTCTACCTAGCCCTGGCGGTCGTCATCGCGTGGGGCCGCTTCGGCCCGTACGCCTTCTGACCTGTACCGATCTCAGTCGACGCGAATCACGATGGCGGTGGCGTTATCGCTGCCGCCTGCCCGATGGCACGCGCCCAGCAGTTCACCGACCACAGACTGCGGCGGCGCATCGCGACCGAGATAGGCCCGCAGATCGTTGTAGCCGATCTGATCGGATACGCCATCGGTACACATCAGATACCGGTCGCCCGGCCGCATCGTCACACCGAGCACGTCCGGCTCCGGTGCGCCCCCATGCCCGATATACCGGGTCAACTGATATCGCGCCGAGGCAGCCTCCGGCGAATCGAACGGATACCAGCCGTGCACAGCCCCCAGCCAAGCCATCGTGTGATCAGTCGTCAACAGTTCGAGCAACCCGTCCCGCAATCGGTACACCCGAGAGTCGCCGATCTGCACGATCCAGAACCCCTGCGGCGCACCGACTATCGCAGTCAGCGTGCACCCGGCCAAAGTCCGCAGTTCATGCCCGATCGGAATCACCCGATCCTGAGCAGCCGCCACGGCCGCACGCAGCAGATCCGGCCCGGGATCCGCCGCGCTCACCACGTGGCCGACAAAAGTCTCCACCGCCGTCCGCCCCGCCGCCGCGCTACCGGCCCCATCCCCCATCCCATCGGCCACCACCGCCAGCAGCGGTCGCTCGCGGACGTAGGTGACATCGAAGTTCGCCGAATAGCGTTTGCCCACATCGCTACCCACCGCAACGTCGATCGAGTGACTGCGCACCCGCAGATTCTGGCATACGGCTCAGCCGGACCACCCCCGACCCGAACCCCGCTGCAGTTCGGCATTCTCGGGCATCGAATGCGCAGATTTACGTTTCCTTTTCACATTTCAGCGAATTCAATACGAAAGCCCTACGGGATAGTGCTATTCGGAAGAAAAAGTCATCCCATCGCATGATGAATGGCTTTACTTAACGCGTGGAATGGGCTTACTGTGATATTGCTGTGAGCGACAGTCCGATCCGCGGACAACGCTCCGCCGATTCCCTCGGCACCTGGCCGAAATGGCCTGTGACGCAGCAGATCAGGAACCCACGGGCCACTTTGTTGTGCCCAGAACAGGAGATACTCGGTGAACGGGAAGATTCTCGACTGCGCGGCCGTCGGCGCAGTCGTCGTTACCTTCTTCGCTGTCGCGATCTTCCACCCCGGAGTCGCAAACCTGCTCGTAGGCTGGTTCGGCGCAGTAGCCCTCGGCTACTACAGCGTATACATCCGCCACGACCCCACCCTCGTAAACGCAACCCGCGGCGGCGAACACACCCTCAACCATTCGACAACCCTGCGCCCCGCCTGGCGCTGACCGCCGTCCGGACCAACACCCCGCGAACGGCCGAGCCGCTAATTCGGTGTCAGAGACACGCAGTTACTCCCGGACTCCGCAGACAGCGACGCACGCAGATCCTTCAAAAAACAGTAAATCTGCAACGGCAAACCCGAACTACCGCTACCGGCGATCACACTGCTATCCGCAGTCGGGTTCGCCGGCGCGGCCGACGCCGGCACACTGGCAAGCGCGGGAACGAAAACCATTGCACCAGTGAACATCACGACACCAAGACGACTTCGCATACAGAAATCCTTTCGACCCACAGAGCGGAACCGCCCCGCGGGCCGAACATATCCAGCCGCACCTCCCCCGGCCAGCCCCCGGAAACGGTGCCACCGAGACAAGGGGGCACCGAGGTCGATGCAAGCGCACCAATCCATTTCCGCTGCCATGCAACCGAGCGCATGTAGATCCGGTCGCCAGCATATGCGTGCGTTCAGCTGGCACCAGATGGATGCCGCTGGTCGATCTTCCGAGGCGCTACGGTGCCCCGATCCGCTCCACCAACCCGGCGTTCGGGAAGAACCTCAGTAGAAGAACCAGATGAGATCTCGGCGCTTATTCAGGCACGCGTGTGCCCAGTCGGACAGTTGGGTAACGGTTTCGAGCACGTCGGGATCCACGTCTACCGACAGTGCCGGCTCCATCTCATCCCGTAGACCGGCCATCGCATCGAAGTCGATGCATCCGGCAGTCGGGTAGGGGAATGCTTGGGGCAGCGGTAAGTCCACTCCGAATGCGAAGTACTCACTCGGTTCACAGCACACGCCGACAGCGCCGAGCGTTGCCTCGACTTCGGCAAGCCACTCGGAACTCATGTCATAGTCGTTATCCAGCCCCGTCCCGTAGTGCTCACACATCGCCTTGAAGACGTAGACGTGTATCGCGGCGTCGTTGGAAAGGCGAGGAACCTCATCCAAGTAGCTGGATTCCAGGATCATCTTCGTCAGCGCTTGCCGAGCGGGAACGCGTTGCCCCCATTCTCTGGCCTCGACGTCCAGATAGTCGAGTTCGTCCGCGAGTCAATGCCAGCTGGTAAGAACATGGTCGATGACAATTCGGAACACCGTCCTCAGTGGGTCAACCACCGCGGCGGCACAAGCTCTGGAGAACATGCCCCGGGACGACCGTTGGTGGACGTTCGAACGGTACCTTTGTGATTTGTTCGCCCAGAATCATCCCTGGGCCGAAGCTGATGGACACCTCCACGATCCTCGCCTGCGTCTACGAGTCGCCCATGCGCGTGTGCTACGCGAAGAAGACATGGCAGGACAGGATCTTTCGGAGGAGCGACCCTCTGCCTGCGCGCCTGAGGAAGCCGAATACTGGTTGGTTCCAATGCGACTGCAGTCCTGGGAAGCGAGGAACTGGGATATCAAACATCTCTGGCGCTACTACGAGCAGGGCGCCGGCGTCGGCCGGGTCCCGGACTTCCCTTCCGAGGGTCTGGCGCTCCCAATGCTTGTGCTCCCCAAAGAACACCGGAGTCGGCCTGTCTATCCCTCGGCCTTCGGCTCGATGGAAATACAGCGCACGATGATCGATCACATCACCGTCGTCCGCGGGACAGCAGAGGAAGCCATTGCCCACCAGCTCACGATCAACGACTGGGAACAACCGGAAGTGCCTGCACAGGCAGCGACGGTCGATTTCTCCGACGCCTACCCCGCACTGCTCAGCGTCTTGGGCGGCGATGGTGCCTTCGGTCGAGCTTCTGAATCCGAAGGGCGCCTGAGACTTTGGCGGCTCCTCTACTCGATGGCAGGATCGACAGATCTCGACGACATCAATGACTTCGTTGCTCGGGTCCGTTGTATGACCTGGCGTGACCTGAGCGACGACATCTGGTACATACACCTAGCCATCGAAGACCCGACCCAGCGCACCACCTGGATACTGGACGGTCAAGACTTCGACTGACGCGACAGCGTGACGACAGTTGAACCGTACTGGGAACTTCATCCTCAACTCGGCTACTTAGACACTTGATGCAGGGCCGGGTCCAGGCACCTAAACTCGTACGATCAGGCCTGACCAGAGCACCACCTGCCTGCGGATCCATCGGTCGTAGATATCCCAAATTCCGCAATTCAGTGCGTTCGGCCGACCTCGGATGGCCACCGCCGGTTGATCTTCCGATGCACTGCGCTGACCGGTTCAGTCAGCGCGAACAGCGGCATGACCAGACATTCAAGCGGGTGCGCAGCGGTCCGATCAGCTGATGGGGTTAGAGCTCGGATCATCGGTTCTGGAGAGGAAACCGGTTACCGAAAACTTGAATTCCGTGCGTCGGGTCCGCGGCAACGGGACCTCTGAGAGCTTGCCGTCGTAGATCATCCACAGGCCGAAGCAGCTGTCGTCCTGGTCTCGGACGAGTACCTGTACCGAGAACGGATCTGGCCAATTCAGCGACTCCAGGTACCCCAAAAGCCCTGTCCAGTTGTGGCGGTAGAACTGGATGACCCACATGTAGCAGTCACTCGATCCGTGGTGACGGCCTTCGAACACGGAGTCATCGACCGGAGTGAAGCATTGATGCCACTCGCGTCCGTCGTCGGGCACGGTCAAGTGCTGCATCACTTTCTCGGCGTCTCGGGCGAGAACGATCACTTCAGCGAATCTGCTCATCCCAGAGAGTCTCTGCCATGATCACTCAGTTGGTGAAAACCGTACGAAACTCGGCAGAATGGTGCGTTCTGCCGGCCGCGGCCTTGGCAGTCCGAACAGCCTTGAAAGCGGCGGTACAGCGCGTCCAACGGGGCGCGCGACGTCGTTTCTCGCCGGATCCGTCGGGTTGCCCGCGGTTGGTGAGCCGGCGGCCGTTCTCGCGGTCGATGCCTTCACTGCCGTCCGGCTCCAGCCGAGACCGCGGAGTGCCTGGCCTATGGAACACGCCCCAGTGGTTGCTGCGCTGTCTGACGACCGGCTCCCAGACACAGCCTGGCGATCCCATGGGCTTCCCCGGTCTCTGCTGACCCCACCTGCCCGAGGAGATGATCGGCACGCACCCGACAATACGGCTGCCGCTGTCGATGGGATCCGCGCAGCGGGCATACGCGCCGACTTCGGCTATGGTGTGCCCGCTGCCCGTGCCGAGCTCGCAGCCATCGGCGGCGGGCTCGGCATGACGGATACCCATCGTCGACATCGGCCCAGGTGCCGCACTTACACCCGGGCGTGGCTCAGGATTCGACTATCAGGTCCGCGGCTTCTGTCAGGACCTTCTTGTAGAGGCCGTCGAGTTCCTCGTACCGGGTGGTCGCCGCTTCGAGATCGGCTTGCAATTCGCCGACTTGCCGTTCGAGACCCGCTACCTTGACGTCCAATTCGCGGTTCTTGTTCTGCTCCTCGATCAGCGCATGTTTGAGGTCGTCTTCGTGGTCGCTCATCGGCTCTCCCGCCTATCTCGGGTCGGTCCGCCCGACCCAGCGGCAACTCTAGAACGTCGCGGACTATCAGGAGATCTGTTGCACCACAGTCACATCGGATCGCAAGTCGACGGCCTCCCCCGCCTGTGATTATGCGGACTGAGCATCGATCGATTGCCACGCAGGTCGCCTCCTCGGCGGCCCCGCCACCTGAGCCTGCGCGTTCGGTCAGCAAGGAGAGTCCGACCGCAGTCTGCATGGTCCACTCGATGTTTCGGCGGCGCCGGCGCGGGCCGGCTCGGGGGACCTCGGACAGCCACCACCCAGTTGATCTTCCGCCACTTGATCTTCCACCGCCCGGGCTGGCAGGTTCGGTCAGCGCGGTATGCGGTGCGGGCCTCAGGCGGTCATGGCCGGTGGCGCTCTCTGAGCCAGTATCGAATACTGTCGGGAAACTCCTCGACCGGGGTTCCAGCGGCGAACTCGTAGGGCATCAACCGGTGCAGCGATCGGGCGATATCGTCCGCCGCGCAATCGAGAAGCATTTCGTCGGTGGCCGCGAACCTCAGCGCAGCCCATGTGCGCGGGTCCGGCCAGTTCGGTAGGTCGGTGATGGCCCAGCAGCGGAAGTCCAGGTCCGCCAACGGGTCCCGCAGAACCGTCACGAGCCGGTCCGCGCGCCAGTCCCAGTCCAGGCGCCGGTCGGCATCCAGGCAGTCCAGGAACTCCCGGGGCGGTTTGTACCCGTGTTCGCCGACGTAGTGCAGGATCATCATCGGTGCCGAATACACAGTCCCGCGCCGAGCGTAGTAGTGGAATTCACCATTTCCTTCGAATACCGTTGAGCCGAGGCAGAACTCGCAATCGTGGGTGCCGAGCATGATGCTCGACAGGTGCCGAGAAGCGGACTGGAGCGCGTTCAGATCCTGAGCGGACAGTGGCCGCTCCGCAGCACCCGGTACGCCATATTCCGGGCCGAGCCAGCCGATTGTCCGCATCGGGATCGGGCAAGGGTAGTACTCGTATGGTTCGAGATCGTTGTATTCCATGCCTGTTCCAGAATGCGTGCCCGGCAGGGTGCTCGCCCGGGCGACCGTATCGATCAACGACAGACGTCGCCACCGGCACCGTACTCAACTCGGGTAAATCGTGACTCCTGCTGGGAGAGGGCGGCCCAGGATCTGTTCGAGCAAGGCTGCCTTCCGGTCTCGTCGCCGGAGGCAGGAGGTTGAGACGGGAGGTCAACTCCGTGACCTGCACAACCCGCTCGTGCATCGCTTTGAACTCGGCACCGAGAACCCGTTCCCCCTGGGCAAGGAGCTCGGCTTCGTGGATCAGCATGAGGTTGTCGCTCGCCATCCCGCATACTTGCGCATCCGACCGACGAAAGACTCGGTCATCGGCAGTAGCGTGCGTTGGGAGGCACTGGCGGCCAACCAGTTTGGACGGACGACCAACGTCCGGGTCACGGCATGAGCGGACGTCAGCGGATCGCGCCGTCGTCCCCGTACAGCCGATCGGTGCGGGCGGCACGCCGTCGAGCATCGAATCGCGTTCGAAATATTGGCGTGTCGCATTCGGGGAGTGCCGACACTGGTGGGCATGCGCCGTTCGCGGCGCGCACATACGTCTGTTCACAGGGAGATGATCGGCAATGTTCAAATCTCGGCAGTTGACGTTCGTCGCCACCGCACTCGCGGCATCGGCCGCGGCGCTGCTGTGCAGCGCACCGCAGGCCTCTGCCTATGTCACCAGCGTGACCGTAACCTCCAGCGGCGGAGGCAAGTACGGCACTGGCTGCTCCTACAAGGTCACCGTCACGGGCAGCGCGAACGAATACATCTGGCTCTACGACAGCGCCACCTCCACCTTCGACCCTCAGCAGTTCGCCCTCGACGCCACCGGCACGGCCACCTCGACGTGGACCCCGTCGTCCACGGGCACCCACTACGTTCAGGCTTGGTCCTACAACGGATCTCAGTGGGCGACAATCGAAGTCGGCACCGGCACCAACCTCGGCAGCGCTTGCCTCGTCAGCTGATCCCGGGGCGTGCTCGTGGCCCGGGTGACGGGTAGGGCCCGCACTGTCGCCCGTGGCCCCCGCAATCTCGCCGAAGGTTTCCATTGCGAACCCGACCTCGAGCCTGTGGAGATCGCCTACTGGCGGTAGCAGTCGAGGACGGTTCGGTGGCGCGGTCTGCGGCACTAGTGAGGTCGGCCAGCTCATGAACAGCGTGTGCACCAACATCAAGAATTCGACGCTGATGTAGTTCGGGGGCTTCGCGGACGATTGTCAGCGCGAGGCCCCATGCGCGACCTTCAGCATGTCAGCGTGTTCAGCAGGCCGAGCCGTCGTCCAAGAGGGCGCGGAGCGCAGAGTCGCCGATCTGCCGCAACGCATCACGGCTGCGCCCGGCGGCAGCCTGGACGGCGAGGCCGTCGGAGATGGTGTGGACAAGTGCGGCCAGGGCGGCAGGATCATGCCGGGACGGTAGGTCGGTCGCTTGCTCGAGCCGTCTGCGCAGTGCTGCCTCACCGGCTTGACGCACCTTCACGGCGTCCTGGCGTGGGGCATGCGCATCGGGCGCCAGGGCTTGAACGGTTTTGACGCACAGGCAACCTCGCGGCGTGTTCTCACCTGCGGTCAGGTCGATGGCGCCGCGGATCAGTCGCTCGACGACCTCGCGACCGGTGGGCGCGTCCAGCGCTGCGGTTGCGTAGGCGCCGGGGCCGTCGAGGTAGCGGGCGAGGACTGTGGAAA
This sequence comes from Nocardia sp. NBC_01327, assembly GCF_035958815.1. NCBI lineage: Bacteria > Bacillati > Actinomycetota > Actinomycetes > Mycobacteriales > Nocardiaceae > Nocardia > Nocardia sp. NBC_01327. The sequence continues at coordinate 7,151,962 of NZ_CP108383.1, forward strand.
ACAGCTCCTCCTTGTTGCCGAAGGCCGCGTAGAGACTCGGCTTGTTGATGCCCATCGCGATCGTCAGTTCCGTCAGCGATGTGCCCTCATAGCCGTTGTGCCAGAACACTTCCAACGCACAGTCTAGAGCGGTGTCAGTGTCGAACGAGCGTGGGCGTCCGCCTGGCATGCCATCCTCCTCACCGCCTCCGAGTTCTTTACCTATCGGTACATTACCCTTGCGCACAGGTCTCGAACCTCCTAATTTCATACCGAAAGGTACAGAATTAAGGAGTGGTATCCATGATCCGAGTCGGAGTGGTCGGGGCCGGCGGCTGGGCGAACAGCTCGCACCTGCCCGCACTGACCGCGCTCGAGGAATTCGACGTGACCTCGGTCGCGACCACCAACCAGGACAGTGCAACTCGGGCGGCCGCCGCGCACGGCGTTCCACGCGCCTTCACCGACGCAGGCGAGCTCGCCGCGCACCCCGAGGTCGACCTGGTCGTCGTATCGGTCAAAGCCTCCGGGCACGCCGCCGTGATCAGAGCGGCGCTCGACGCAGGGAAACATGTTGTGTCCGAATGGCCGCTGGGCATCAACGCCGACGAAGCGGCCGAGCTGACCGCGGCTGCCACCGCCGCGGGTGTCGTGCACGCGGTCGTCCTGCAGGGACACCACTCCCCGAGCGCCCGCTTCACCGCAGACCTGCTTGCCGGCGGCCGAATCGGCACGCTCGAATCGGTCACTCTGATAGCCGACGGCGCGCCCTGGGGCGGGAGTCGAATCCCGCCCAGCCTTGTGTTCGGCCTCGACTACGCCGAGGGGACCAATATCCTGACCATCATGGCCGGTCATTTCCTGGCCACCCTCGAACGGGTCACTGGTCCCTTGATCGAACTCACGGCACGGTTGCCCCGCACGCACGATCACGTACTCATCGATGGAACCGATCGGACGGCACCCAACACGACACCCAGCCATGTACTGCTGCACGGACTGCTCGCCTGTGGCGCAACCGCTTCCGTTGCCATACACGGTGGCAACAGGCCCGCCCGGGAGGGATTCCAGCTCGAGCTCATCGGCAGTGACGGTGTATTGACCGCGACCCCGGCCGAGCCCGGGACCTTCATTCATTGGGGCAGCTGGGACATCCGAATCGACAACGAATCCCTAGCCGTACCCGACACCTACCGCACCGTCCCGGCCAACGTCAGGTCCGGTCCACCCGCCAATATCGCGGCCCTCTACCAGGAGGTCGCCCGAGCCATAACCGAAGAGCGGCAACCACATCCCAGCTTCGAAACCGCCCTGCGCCACCACCGGCTCCTCGCGGCCATCGAACAGTCCGCCGCCGACGGAGCCACCCACCGCCTCTCGTAGCCGACCCGATTCCAGAGGCTATCTCGCCCGTAATCGGGGCTCGACGTTCGTCGCCGACGAACTCGGGTTTCTCTGTCAGAACTGCGAGTCGGCCGCGAAGACCCGGGTCGCGGCATTGTTATCGGCTAGAGCCGCATCGCCGTACGAACCACGTCGGCGACGGCTTGGGATCTGCTGTGTGGCGGCCAGGCGATGACAGTTGTGACGGCCGGCGCGTCCGGCACCGGCACAATGGCGTGATCCTCGCGTAGCTGGGCTCGCAGCGACTCGGGCATGAGCGCGCAGGCCCGGCCCAGCGTGATCAGCTGCGTCAATTGGGTATGGTCGCGAACCTGCGGCCCAGGGCCGTCGGGATAACTCCCATCCCGTCGAGGCCAGCGTGGCAGCGGCAGGTCCGTCAGGGCGTTGACCTCCGCCATCGACATGTGGGGCCGGTTGGCGAGAGGGTGCCCCGCGGGCAGAACCACGACCTGCTGTTCGGTGTGCAGGTCCTCGGTGTCGAATCCGGCCGTCGTGTCATAGGGCCGGTGGAGCAGGGCAATATCGGCAATCCCATTGCGTAGCAGACCTTCTGGTTCGCCGGGCCCGCAGAGCATCACCTCGACCGCGACTGCGGAGGGCTCGGCGGCGTAGGCGTCCAGCAGCTTCGACAACAGTTCTCTGGACGCTCCCGCCTTCGTGGCCAGCACCACGCCGGGCCGGTCGGCGGCGGCACGGCGGGTGCGGCGCTCGGCGGCTTCGACCGCCTCGAGGGCGAACTGGGCCTCCCGCAGCAGCACCGACCCCGCCTCGGTCAAAGTGATTGCGCGAGAAGCGCGATGCAGCAGCACGACTCCGAGCCGCCGTTCCAGCTGCTGAATCGCCCGCGACAGCGGTGGTTGCGCCATGGAGAGCCGCTGTGCCGCCCGCCCGAAGTGCAACTCCTCGGCGACGGCGACGAAATATCGCAACTCCCGCGTCTCCACCAGGTCATGGTAACCGGCGATGACCACGACCAATACCCGTGCGGTATCGCCGCCCACCCAATCGGTCTTGGACGCCGCACCCGAGTCCGCAACATGATCAAGGGCATGAGTGAACAGACGATCGCACTGGTGACCGGCGCGAACAAGGGAATCGGATACGAGATCGCGGCGGGCCTGGGCGCCCTCGGCTGGCGGATCGGTGTGGGTGCGAGGGATCAAGAACGCCGCGAGACCGCGGTGGAGAAGTTGCGCGCCGCCGGGATCGATGCGTTCGGCGTGCCGCTGGACGTGACCGACGACGCGAGTGTGGCCGCGGCGGCCGAGCTGATCGCCGACCATGCCGGAGGGCTCGATGTTCTGATCAACAATGCCGCGATCGGCGGCGGTATGCCGCAGACACCGACCACGGTCGATCCCGCGACCGTGCGAAACGTCGTGGAAACCAACGTGATCGGAGTCATCCGGGTCACCAACGCGATGCTGCCGATGCTGCGCGCCTCGGCCGCACCGCGAATCGTCAATATGTCCAGCAGCGTCGGCTCGCTCGCCCTGCAAACCACACCCGGATTCGACATGGGCCCGGTCCCCGCCGCCTACCTGGCCTCGAAAACCTTCCTCAACGCCCTCACCATCCAGTACGTCAAGGAACTCGGCGATACCAACATCTTGATCAACTCCGGCTGCCCCGGTTTCACCGCCACCGACCTCAACGGTTTCAGCGGCGTCCGCACACCGCAACAGGGTGCGGCCATCGCGATTCACCTCGCGACCCTGCCCGACGACGGCCCGAACGGCGGATTCTTCGACGACGCCGGCGCAGTGCCCTGGTGACAGGCAGATGCGAACCGTTCCCGAAGTCGGCCACGCATCGCGCGGCGAAAGGCGAAGCAAGACAATGACAAAAGCAGTCAGGTACGACGAATTCGGCGGAATCGACGTCCTGCGGATCGAGGAGGTCGACCGCCCCGCGCCCGGGGAAGGGCAGGTCCTCGTGCAGGTGCGAGCGGCAGGCATCAACCCCGGTGAGGCGGCATTACGCAAGGGCGCGATGACGGACATCTTTCCCTCGACCTTTCCCTCCGGGCAGGGCAGCGATCTCGCCGGAGTAGTCGCCGAGATCGGCCCCGGAGCCGGCCGCTTCTCCCCCGGCGACGAGGTGCTCGGATTCTCCGAAAAGCGCGCCTCCCACGCCGAACTGGTCCTCGTCGAGGTCGACAACCTCACCCCCAAACCGAAGAACGTCCCGTGGGAGGTGGCGGGCGGCCTGTACATAGCGGGCGTAACCGCCTGGGGGGCAGTGCATTCCGTACAGCTAGAAAAGGACGAGACCGTCGTCGTCTCCGCAGCAGCCGGAGGAGTCGGCTCGCTCGCCGTTCAGCTCGCCCGCCGCGCCGGAGCCACGGTCATCGGCCTGGCGAGCGAACGCAACCACGAGTGGCTGCAAAGCCACGGCGTCATCCCCGTCGCCTACGGTGACGGCGTCACGGCCCGGATCAAGACCGCCGCCCCAGGCAACATCCACGCCTTCATCGACACCTACGGCAACGGCTACGTCGACCTCGCCCTCAACCTCGGCGTCGCAATCGACCGAATCGACACCACCATCGATTTCCCCGCAGCCGCAAAACACGGAGTCAAAACCGAACCCGGACCCAACGGCAGGCCGGGCGCCGAGGTCCTCACCGAACTGGCCACCCTGATCGCAGAGGGACACCTAGAAGTCCCCATCGCCAACATCTACCCCCTGACACACGTCCGCCAGGCCTACACCGAACTCGAACGCCGACACACCCACGGCAAAATCGTCCTCGTGCCCTAACCCGCACCAGCGCAATGCATTCCGCTCCCCGCTGCACTACTCAGCCGCAGGACTCACTGTCGCGATCAGCGCGGTATGAGGCGCGAGCGTACGCAGCTGAGTACAGCCCAAACTTGTTCTGGCCGTGGATCCCTGACCACCTCGGCGCGAGTATCAGCGGTACAGATTCATCAGACACTGATAGCCGAGTTCGGTCCACACCAGATCATCCCCGCCGGCCGCCGCAAGCCCCTCCTCGATCAGAAACCGGTGATCGGGATTCCCCCAATCGGCCACTACCCTGACTCGACCGGCGTACAGAATCTCCAGCAGGTCGATAGCACCGCGATGCGCCGCGGCCCATTCATATTTGTCCATACGCTCCATCCAACCTCGCCGATTAGGCTCCGGTCCTCCGTCGCCCCTTACTACCGACCGATGACATCACCTGACTCGAATGTTCGTTCTGCTGCTACTCGGCTTCGTATTCGGCGGGCACCGACGCGATCGCGACCAGCCGGTCAAGAACGGTAATAACGTCCAGCTTGCCCAAGTGCGCGAAAGCGACACGAAGCCACCGCACTTCGGTACGGGTCGTTTTCGGCGACTCCCACGACAACACCGCGGCAAGGTTGCCCGGAAGCCCGAGTTCCGCAGCCGTCAGCTCAGGAGCAGAAGGGTCGTACTCGACATGGAAGATGTAGCGCTCGTCCGTATCTTGCCGGACTCGGGTTCGCAGCCGTATCTCTACCAGGCGGCCCGCTACACGTCCCCGCAACTGGACCAGTGCCCGCGTAACCTTGACCGTCTCGAGCTGGGGAAAGCGGATGATCAGGGCGTCGTGCCGTGCGGAGACTGCGGCCGCGCGCCGAATCTGCCACGGACCAGCTGCTTTGACTCGTTCGATGCACGAGAAGCAAAGCCAGCCCGTAGTGGTTCCCCTCGCTGTCCAGTTCTCCGGCCACGGATGGCTGGTCCAGACCGTCTCACGGCATATCCCGCATCGCATCTCGGTGAGCACTCCGGCACGATACGACCGCGACTGTTCGAACCGCAGCTCGATTCTGCGCAGCCACCGCATTCAGCAGGTACGCCGTCCTGCAATATGGTGCGCTCGACTGGCCCCGGATCGACATGTTTCTGCTGGTCAGGGCGCATCGCCATCGCGATGAGGGCGAACCGTTCAGTGAGGAACTATTCGTCCGAGCTCTCATTGGCCGGATCCGGGAAATCTCCGGTGGCACTGCGCCGTGAGTTGGTGATCCGAAGTGCCACCGGGCTGCTTCGAGCCGAGCGATCAGCGGCGGAATGGTGCGCGAGCAGTATGACGCGCCAACCCGTTCCCGATCTCCATCCTGGCCGACTCCCCTTGCCCCACTACGACTTCGGGGCGTCCGCTCGACGCTGACCCCCCGAAATCAGGGGCAGCGCTTCACATCTGAAATGTCAGCGCTTCGCATATGATCCCGCCATGATCAACTCATCCCGGGTCGCTGCCACCGGGCTACTCTGCACACCGGCACTCGCCTTGTCACTGTTGCTGGCACCGGCCGCCCATGCCACCATCGACTCCTTCGCCGTCGGGTGCGGCACCCCCTTGGTGCCCTGCCAGGTGTCGATCACGACCAGTGGGGCCGACCGGCTCAGCCCGGTGACCTTGTCGGTCAACGGCACCACCATCGGCCAGGGCACCCCGTCGGGAAGTTCGGATGGGCTCAACGGGTTTGCGGAGGTCACCTGGACCCCGCCCGCCGTCGGTGCGTACACGGTCACGGTCACCCAGGGCACCTCCACGCGCTCGGTCAAGGTGAGCATCTGCCCGCCGAATCCGTCGAGCTATCCGAACCTCTCCCTGTCGCCGGGTTCCGCGGTCGCGACCGTGTGCAACATCATCGGGAGCTCCTTGAACTCCGGCTCCACATCAGGCTCGGCCTCGATCCTGCTTCCGCTCTTCAGTGGATCCGCGGGTCTGTGACCGACGCCGGCTCACCACAGCCAATCGTTCTGGGTAGCCTGCGGTTTCGGCCGATCGTCACCGTCTGATACCGCTGCGGTGCGTGGCCTCCGGCGCGGCTGAACTCGCAGAACAGGTCTTTCTCGTAAAGTCCTGACCATGGCCGATGTGTCGATCGAGGAAGTCCCCGTTCGGCCGCTGAACGCTTCCCGAGTAGAAGCGTTCAGCGATGGTGTCATGGCAATCGCCATCACCCTGCTGGTAATCGATATCCGACTGCCGGAAAACCAGGACGACCTGCTGAAGCAGCTGCTGAGTCTCTGGCCGAGTTACCTGGCCTACTTGATATCGTTCGCCACCATCGGGGTGATATGGCTGTCCCACCACGCTTTCTTCGCCCGCATCCGGCAGGTGAATGGTCTGCTCCAGGTCGGGAATTTGCTGGTGCTGCTCTGCGTGGCCTTCCTGCCGTTTCCCACCACGGTATTGGCACACCATCTCGAGGACGGCGGCCGGAACGCCGGCATTGCCACCGCCTTCTATTTCCTTACCGCCGCGGTTCAAGCAGGCGCATGGATCGTCATGTGGATCGCTGTGCGTCGCAAACCGGCACTCCTGAAGCCGGGCCTTCCGCCGGACCTCGTCCGCACCGAGACTCGTCAGGCAGCAATCGGATTCGTGGCGCTCGCAGTGATCGCGGCGATAGGGCTCGTTGTGCCCACCGCCGCACTGATCCTCTACCTGCTCGCGGTGGTGGGTTACGCCTTACCGGCAGTAGCTTTGCCGCGTCGCATGCGCGGGGCGGCCTGATCCCCTTAGCGGATTAGGCCCATTGCAAGGCATTCAGCAGATCACTGCGTTTGCCTGGAACCAGATGCCAACCACCGGTTGCTCTTCCGAGGTGCCGCGCGGACCGTTCCGAACAGCACGGAATACGGCAGTACAGGCCGTTCCTTAGAACCGGGATCAATCCAGGTCGTACACAAGGACACTGACACCGCGGCTGGACAAGCGTGCGTGGATGAGCGGTTCGATCCGGTCCCAGGTTCCACCTGCCAGGCCGCACCCGATCCGTGGCATGTGCACCGAAGCATTCGATGCAGCCGCAAACTCGGCGAGTCTCTCCAGGGCTTGATCGACCGCCTCATATCGGATCGGCGGTCCGCCGGCACTCGATCGAATGCCGTGCTGGCCGATCATATTGGCCACGTGGAAATCCGCCGAGACTCGGACGAACTGCACTGCGCCCAAAGCGAAGTCGTTGGACTCACGCTGCCTGTACCAGTCCCGATAGGCACGCTCGGGTTCCGGCCATCGAGCTGACACGGCGACAACGAAACCTTTACCCCAGCGGCCGAGATCGTTGCAGAGATGCGCGATGATCGCGGATCCGCCGATACTCGGCGTGGTCGCGTCCCCCGACTGATAGCTGATCTTTGTTCTGTCCATGGTGTCCTCCCGCGCCAAACATAGACGCGGATACCGACATCAACCGCTGACCGATCTGACCAGCGCGATCTGGGAGCCGATACCGCGCGACTGCCCCTATTCGCCCGTGACCGTCGAGTTGTTCTCGGAGTATGTCGGCATCGCCGGAACTCCTGGACTTCGACCATGTCGGCATGCCGGAGGCAGGCACCCAGATTCCAGCTATTGAGTAGGTTGCCTGCACTGAATAGTGTTTGGGTACCGCTGGTAGGTTCGACGCGGATTGCGCCCATGGGGAGGGACTATGACCGGCGAACCTGTGACGACACTGTATGACTTCCAATTGTCGATGCTTCACGCGATGTGTCAGAGCGCCCCGGCGCAGGCTGCGGAACTGCTCGATCGGATCGGAGCGACTCACGCCGACACCTCGATCGCGGAGGCGCGGTGGTGGTTCGGTAACGCCACGAACAACTTCACGACTCTCACCGAATACGTCTCCGCTTGGGGTGCACCGGATTCGGAAAGCATCGAACGCGACGGCGACCGGGAGACTCGGTCGGCACGGTGGGATCTGCCGTTCTGGCCCGGCATGCAGTTCGAGTTCACAGCGATAGGTCGTTATCCTCGCTTGTTCCACCGACTGCTTCGACAGCCGGGAGTTCCTGTGCCACAGTTGGACTCAATCGTGGACTTGGCTCCATGGTCCTGCACTGAAGAGGAATTTCTGAACTCCGGCCTGGGCCCGTTCGATGACGACATCGACCTCGGCTCAACCGGGCATCGATTCGACTTCGAGGCCGTCGACCCAGATTCCGGGCGCTGGCGTCCCTATCGAGCGTTGTTCGACTGGGGCCTGCTGCAATCGGTGGAGCCGGTGCTGGTGCGGCTCAGCAAACCGAATCCCGCACCGGTAGCCGACGAAACACCGATCGACGAACTCATCCTGACCGGGCAAGCGGGCCGGGCTATTCTACGAATTCATACCGAGATCGAGGGGAATGGCGACGCGGCGATCGCGGAGTACCGGCACCGCTATGCGCGCTTGGCGCGCGAGCGCCCGAACGACTTCACCCTTGGCGAGGCAGCAGATCGGTTATCGCGAAGGCGGTGACGGACATGACGATCAGCCTGCGTACGTGGACTGGGAGTTTCACGAGGTGCCGTCGGCCGAGGTCGCGGTCCCGCGAGAACATGTAGCTCGGCCACTGCGTGTGTTCCACCGGCGCCAGAATGCCACGGCCAGTACATCTTCCGTGCGGTGCCACGCTGGCAGGTTCGGTCAGCGTGGCATGCGCAAGGGTGTGTACCGACCAGACACGGTGGGTGCAGTCAGACCTGTAGTTCGGCGAGGACTGGGTTGGCCGCGAGCCGCGGGTACTCCTTGCAGAGTTCGGTCAAGACGGCGTCTCGAAAGGTCATCCATGCGTCCCTGAGCTCGGCGATGTCGCAGACCGCCTCGACGACCGCCTCGACTGTTGCGTACTCGCAGGAGATCCGGACCTTGCCGGCCTCGGGCGTGAACGCGATCAGGTCGTCGTTCTCGGTGAACCCAAGCCAGCAACGCTCACCCCGCTCCAGATAGGCCGACACCCTCTGTATCGACCATAGGAAGTCGAACACCGGAGTCCACGACCACGGTGGGGCCAGCTCGACTCCGTCGACCACGAAAGTCAGGTCCGACAGGAAGTAGTACCAGCACAGATCAACTCGGCTCACGGTCGCAAGGTCGACCCCCTCCTGATGTTCCCGGCCGTGCTCCACGTATATGCCGGACCGCAGATACTCCATCCTCACCATCGGATCACCCGCACTCGAGCTGGTAGCGGTACCAGTGACGAGGATTGCCCTCTTCGTACATCCAGAGGTTGGCGTCGCGCCCGACCCTTCCCCGCGCCCAGCCTGTGGGTTCCCGGCCACCGGGCAGAAGCAGTGTCTGCCTGCCGGTTTCGGTGATCTCGCCGTCCTGTCTGCGCGCTTGACGGATCTGCCACACGATCGCCTCACCGTGTCGGTGGTGGTCCAGGAAAGCGAATGTGGATCCTGACACCGCCAAGCCGTGACATCGAGTGACCGGATTCGGGGTGATCGATCGAACTGCGCGCGCATCGATCTCGACCAGCGGGAACCCGACGTAAGGACAGGCATGGACCAACAACCGACCGACATTCAACGCGTAGCAATCACACCAGAAGACCTCACTGCCGGTGTCATTGAATGCGAACCAGGGATCGCTGCAGGGGTTGTCCCAGCGGGCTAGGCCGGGCATGTCGATGCATGACCACGTCCCATCCGGGCTGTGGAATTGATAGGTAGCTTCGTCGAAGTAGCTGATCCAGATTCTGCCGCCGGGGTCGGTCAGCAGTTGCTCGATACCGTCCCCAGCGTAGAAGGCGCCCACAGGGTTTCCCACGCTGTCGAAGGCTCGGACGTTGCGAGGCAACGTAATGTCGTTCGCCGGAGTCGACTGTTCGTAGGCCTGTCCATATTCCGGGCGTGGAATACGTGCCGCACCCAGGATGACACCCTCGCCGAAGATATCGATCTGAGAGAACCATTGATCCAGGCCGTGCAGCGGAATCTCGTGAATATCGGCCCCGTCGCAGAGGACGGCGGTCGCGTCGAAACGCGGTATCGGTGGACTCCAGGGCCCGGGGCGTTTCCACGGCAGGCCCGAGGCTGCCTCTTGTGCGGGATCGACAAGCAAAGCGAGTAATCGGCCGCGATGGTCGATTGTGGAAGCAAGAAGATCGAATCGTGCGTAACGCTCCGGCAGGGTTGCGTGAAGCGCGAGATTGCGGTTACAGGCCATGGGCCTTTCCGGTTGTCATGCACGCGATCATGCCACAACACAACAACCTCAGTGCACCTCGACATCCGAACGACAGCCGGTATCGCACTGCGCTCGGCTGACAGTCGGCCCGCTCGGATGACCACGGCCCCTTGATCTTCGGATGCCTGCGGTCGTTCCGAACAGCGCGGCATGCGGTATAGAAGGATGTTCTCCGCACCCGAGTTGGTGCTGCGAAGTGCTGGGCCAACTCGGCGAATCTGCCTGCCAGGTATAGCGACTCATGTTTTCAGCACCAAAGCCGGGAGCAGTCGTAGAGTCTTGTCGCGCCTGTCAGGTGCTGCGCAGCCGAATTCTCCGCGTGCCGTCCAGATTCCGGTCGACGATGAACTGAGCGCTAGTGCCGACGATAGGTGGCGTTCCTGAACAGAACAGGCCGGACCAGAGCCTTTCACCGCCGTGGCCAACCACCTGAGCAGGTGCGCGGGACGCGGCAGAATGGCGTGGTGCGCTTTCACGGCAGTCTTCCGTTCCGCGGTCAGCTCATCTGGCTCACACCGGACCAAGGCGGCCGCTCGTCGGGGCCACCACCGACACCAGCCGATCAGGACTATGCCGCAACAGCATTCGTGCCACCCGACGGCATGGAAAACGGGTGGGCATCGTTCGTCCTGCGGGTGGACGATCGTACCGCCTGGCGCTCACCCTCTACTGGAGGATGGTTGGCCATCGACAACCCGGCCGCTCCCACAGTCCGTGTCGGCACCGTTCTCATCATCACTGAAGGCCCACGCCAAGTCGGCTACTTCCACGTGACCGAAGTCCTCGACTCAGGCCCAACACGCAACCTGTAGTCGTCACACAATCGGAGTGTGCGTGCATCCGAACTCGGATGGCAACCACCAGTTGATCTTCCGCCGTAGGGCCCATCCCCTTCACGATGTCGAGAACCGCGCGCCGCGCGGCAGTGCAGGATGTTTGAAAGTGGCCGGGCGGCCTGCTGCCGTGCCGTTCGGCAAGACCTGGGGCGGCACACGTCTCCCGAGACTATTTCGGGGTAACCAGCTCCAGCGCGATATTGTCCGGGTCCCGGAACTCCAAGATATAGCTGAGGCCGATATCTTTGATTTCTTCGTGCACTACACCGCAGGCATCGAGATGCGCGGCAGCGGATTTCAGTTCAGCAAGTGATCCGACCGGAAACGCGAGATGGTCCAGCCCCACACGATTCTCGTCGAAGCGATCAGTCCCCGCTGGCCGCAGCCCGATCATTCCGTGTTCCATCCGGTAGATCACCCCGCCATAGAGGAAGCTCAGGCGCTCCCGCGTCTCCGCATCCGCATCGGCCGGAACCTCCAGCGCCACAGGCCACCCGAAAACCTTCTCATAGAAGGCCCGCGACCGTTCGATATCGCACACCGTGAGGCGGAGATGAGCAATGGAGCCCACAGAAATCGACATGCGACCGATGCTCGCATACCGCCGTCCTACCCGCCGGTTCGCAACGCATCACTACTCGCGCGGGCTTGATCGACGGTTGGGCAAGCAAATGCACTGAAATCGGAAATAGCGTGTGTCGCCAAGGCTGAGATGATCTCGGCTCGTGCTCTTCGGACGTGGCCAGTGACCGCTGGGACCGCACGTCTCGCGGCGCATGCGGGCTTTGGGAACGACTGTGGCGCAATCAAATCCACGTCGAATAGGACGACAGTTCGCTGGCGTCATTGAGTAGTCTGGGCGCGATCACCCGGGTCTGCGGTTCGATATCTGCTCCATGACCGATCTCTCCCTCGCGGATTCCTCGGCACAGACTCTCACCTCGGCCGAGAGCCCGCTCGGAGGGATCATTCTCGCCCTCAGTTCGTGAGATAACCTCTGTGCGTTGATCTTCGAGGTGGCCGGTTCAGTCAGCGCGACATGCGGCATCACGTGCGTCAGGTATCTGGTTCATGCTCATCGACCTCAGCATGCGGCGTTCGCCGGCATCGTCAGGCGAGCGGCCCGCGTCGGCGAATCCGTGGCGTCGATACAGCTTGATCGCGGCCTGGTTATCGACCTTGACCGATAAGCCGACCGCTCGGCCGCCTGCCCAGTCCAGGACCGCGCTGACTGCCGCATCTGCGACACCCCGGCCGCGGGCGAACGGTGCGACCCACATCGATATCAGCTCTACCGTGCCTTCCTCGTCAACGTAGGCGCCGACCATTCCTGCCGGAATCCCACGCCACCAGACGATCACATTGAACGGAACATCGGTCAGCCGCGCACGCCACCGCCCTTCGGTATCGCCGGGGCCGGTCCATTCGGCAAGTGTCGAGCCGAACGCCGCCGGCGCATCCGACAGCGCCTCCTGGCGGAGCCGACGCCACATCTGCCAGTCATCGGGTCGAAGTTCCCGCACCTCGATCACGCCGCTCCCTCGCTTTGCCATATCCGCACATGTCGCGGAATTCGACAATATCCAGCACACGAACAGTGCGACCAACGAATATCGCGGTGAATCGACACCGGACATCGGCAGTAGCATGCTTTCAACCGGCGCCAGATCTGTTCTGCCCGTGGATCTTCCACATACTCGCACTGGCCTGTGGGGAACGCGCGGGTCGCGGCATGAGCGTGTGCTGGGAAGCTATTCGCCAGCGGTTTGGTCGGCTTGTGCGTCATTGACGGCGTTGGCGCGGTCGATCTCGCGCATGTGATCCTCGGCCCAGGTGCGCAGTGCCGCCAGTGGAACCTCCAGGGACAACCCCAGTTCGGTGAGCCGGTAGTGCACGCGCGGTGGCACTGTCGGCTCCACGCGACGGGTGACCAGACCGTCGCGGACCAGGCTGTGCAGGGTCACCGACAGCATCTTCTGGGACACGCCGGGCATTCGCCGCCGCAGCTCGGCGAACCGCACCTCATCGGGGGCGGCCTGCGCGAGGACCTTGACCGCCATCGACGTCCATTTTGTGCCGATACGGTCCAGCAACTGGCGGGTCGGGCATTCGCAATCGAACAGATCACCGCGGTCCGGCGTCGTCGCGTGCGCTGATCGAGTAGTCACCTGGACCTCACCACCTGTCGTCAACGTGCCTTCTTGGCAGCGTAACCGAGGTTACCTACCGTTTGTTGGTAACTAATGGTAACCACCTGGAGGTCCAATGGCCGACACGCCACAGCCCCGCATCGCCGCTATCGAGCTGCGCCAGATCGAGACCAACGGCATCCGCGCCAACGTCGCCATCGCCGGCTCCGGCCCCGCAGTCGTTCTACTGCATGGCTTTCCGCACACCTGGCGACTGTGGAGCGAGATCATCGACCCGCTGTCCGGGCACTACCGGGTGATCGCCCCGGACCTACGCGGGTTCGGCGACACCACCCGCGCGTCGGACGGCTACGACGCCGGCACGCTGGCCACCGATATCGCCGGGATCCTCGATGCCCTCGGCGAACCCACCGCGGCCGTGGTCGCGATCGATGCCGGCACCCCGGTCGCGGTCCTGCTCGCCCTGCGCCACCCCGACCGGGTACGACGACTGGTGGTCATGGAAGCACTGCTGGGCCTACTCCCCGGCGCCGAGGACTTCCTCGCCTCGGGTCCGCCGTGGTGGTTCGGATTCCACGCCGTCCCGGGTCTCGCCGAGACGGTCCTACTCGGCCACGAGGCGCGGTATATCGAATGGTTTCTCACCACTGGCACCCGCGGTCGGGGCGTGCGGACAGATATCCACGACGCGTTCGTCCAGGCCTACACCGGAGCGGACGCCCTACGCTGCGCCTTCTCCTACTACCGCGCACTGCCGACCAGCGCCCACCAGATCGATCACGCCGTGGCGGCCAACCGGCTCACCACACCCACCCTGGCAATCGGCGCTCACCCGGTCGGCGAAACGCTAGAGCGGCAGCTGCGACCTATTGCCGATAACCTTGTAGGACAAGTCATTCCGGATTGCGGTCACATCATCCCGCTGGACCGCCCGCAGGAACTGCTCAACCTCATGATGCCCTTCCTCGCCGAGGGACCCACTGTTCGGTCTGCCGATCGAATTCAATTGGACGTCCCGGTTGCCGAACACCCTCGCCCGTGACGTCAGATGTCGCTGGTGCCAACAGATCTCCGCTGTGCTGCGATCTTCGTGTCCTGCCGAGCTGTCGGTGAGCATCGATAAAGCACCCGTGTACAAGATCGAAAGGCGCACTATGAAATTGGCTCTTGTCGGAACACTCGTCTCCCTCGCCGCTCACACGTTTCGGAGCGGATCTAGTCGAGGATGCGGGTGAGCAGTGCGGTGAGTTCGTCGCGCTCGGCAGGCGACAGGTCGGCCAGGATGTCGTGTTGAACCCCAGTGAGGGTCGTATCCAGTTCTTCGAGCCGCCGTCGCCCGGCTGCGGTGAGAGTGATCAGGTTGCGGCAACCACAACGCCGAATAAGCTCGGGCCGTTGATCTTCGGGCGAGCCGCGTGGCCGGCTCGGTCAGCGCGCCACGCGGCTACTTAGAGAATGGCAATGAGCGTGTACTGGAACGGCCCGAATTCACTTCGGGCCGTTGATCTCCTGTTTGGCGACGGAAGGCGCGGGTCGCGATAGTAGCGACGTGCTAGTCAGGCACCCTGAAGCGTGGCGGCGTAATAGCTCGTGTTCGTGTTCTCGACGTTGGTGCGGAAGGCACCGAGATCGAAAACCCAGGCGCGATCATGACCATGGTCCCTGGTATCCCGACATAGCCGAGCCTTTCAATCGACCACTCGACTAGCCTCTCCGTTCCGCTGCGTAATCCGGAAAGCGCTCGCGCAACGCCGTGTCGAATGCTGTGGCGCGCTCGAACGAATCAGAGTTGTACTCGCCGCGCTTCAAGTACCACTCGACAAGTTCCGCCGCCTGCTCGAAATGACCGTGCGCCACGAAGAATCCGACAGTGGCGCGGAACTTTACCGGGTGGAAAATTTTGCTTATCCAATTCGGTCGTTTCGCATGGACGGCAAGTTTCTCGACGCTGTCGCGCTCGGCGAACCACACAGCCATCGGACCGTCGAGATACTTCGAAACCCATTGCACCCCAAGCTCAATGTCGTCGACTCCGCGCATGCAGTAGGTGTCCCAGTAGGCGGGATGTGGGGACCGATCGAAGGGTGACGTCTCGATCTGTCCGGGGTCGGCTGATGCCCAACCCTCGGCCAAGGCCTCCTCAGGTAGCCCCGCGTTGAGCTCGGCTGCTGATGCCGACCGGATCGACACTCCACCGCCGACTACGATGCCCCCGTATCGGCCACGTTCCAGGGTTATCTCCACCGCGGTCGTCAGCCCAGGAAGCGTGCTCTCCGCGGAGTAGACGTCGACGATATAACCTTTTTTGCGATCGTCAGCTGGATATTCCAGGCGAAAACCTCTAGCAGCCAAGGCTTCCGTCAACGCGGCCGGAAACGTCGCCGCGAGGTGCGCTTCACCGGTCGATTCGAGGATCTCGAAGTGCTCCAATCCTGAACTCTGCGCACCGTTACCGCAGACGTAGCCCGTCAGGTGCTCAGCCAGATTCAGGATCGGGTTGAAGTAGTCGATGGTGTCGTCCGGGTCCCAGCCCTCGTCCGCCATGGCTTGCGTCCGAACGTATTGCAATCCCGCGACGACATCCGCAGGCACATCACCGACAAGCGTGGGCGAATCTTCCTCATAGGGTGAAGTCACGCTCCAGACCTTTCGGCCGTGCCGCCACACCGCGACTTCGCTGTGGCCGACCCCGTCGATCTCTCCGGCGGCAATAACTTCACAATCACGTGACAAAGTTGCTAAATCCCAAGTGCCCTCGGGACTTTCCTCGGACGAGCTCTCCACCACCAGAAAAGAACCGTCCGCGAATGCGGCCCCGGCCAGCGGCACCTGCGGCCAATCCGTGCGAATCCCACTCGGCTGTACGTCCAGCGCGTCATACACCGCTTCCGGCGTCAACCCGCGGAACAACAACCAATTCGAAGTAAACCCCATCGCAAACTCCCCAAACTCTCCATCGAACGTAAAGCACGTTACCGTGCCGCACCGACACACTGGGCCGAGCGACGTGATCCGGCCGGAACCGGATGTTCGCACGCCATAACCGGCCACCGCGAGTGGCTCGAGCTCTTGGAAGACACGCCCTAGTGGACTCCATTCGGCGCGTTCGGCCGGCACCAGACCTCTGCTGTCCGTTGATCTTCCACACACTCGCGCTGGTCGGATCGAAACGCGCGAGTCGCGGCGGATGAGTGCGTTCAGCGGGCCAGCCAGAGACTGCGAGGGCGTCCCCTGGAGCAGCATCACACTGTCGAGCGACTCTGCGGATTCTGTAGCATTTGTTGTGTGCCCATAGATTTCAGCGACCAGGCTCTGGTCCTGAAGTTCCTCACTGCCTCGATTCTGCTGTTCATGCTGCCGGTCACAGTCGGGAGCGCGGCCCATGCGATGGCTGCGGCCGTTGTCGTAGTAGTGGTGGCGATCGCGGCCGCGCTGATCAGTCGTTCGACACGATCCACGGGCTACTCGCGGATCAAAGAACGTGACGACGCCCTGACAACAACCTCGTACAGGCACAGCGACCCCGACGCCGCCGGGCAGGTGCGAGCGCGCGCTCCAGGTCTGAGTATCGCGGCGGCGTAGACCTTCTCCGACTGCCCCTCTGAGGGATCGGCGCCGGCCGCACTCGCTTCCGTACCTGCTGTCCTGCAACGACTCTGACAAGTGTCGGTATACCTGCCGTGGTGCACGTCCCTGAGGTGTCTCAATGGTTCTGTCGATCATGTCTGATTTGGTGCGATCTCCGCAGTGGGTTCGCACTGCACTGTCTCGTGCCACTGGATTCTTTTCCTTCGCCTATTTCTCGGCCGCGCAGGCGATTTCGTCCGTAAGCCTGTGGGCTGGCGCGTTGTTACTAGTAGTGATCCCAATCGCTGAGATCGCCGTCGGCCTGGATGTGATCTCGATGGCTGCACTCATCGCGCCCGGATGGGGTGTGCTGATCGTGATCGTGATGGCGGGGTCTTACACGTACCGCCGACGACGGTCCCGCAGGTCAACCGAGTAACGAGACGTCCGCAGATGCTGCTAGCGGGACATCTCGATCACGGTGTGCACGTTGGCATGGGTGCGGTCGCAACCGGTTCGCAGCGCTCAGTCGGTAGCCACAGGATGTCAGCGATGATCCGGCCTGCCGAGCTCGCCGTTGCAGTGCTCGTTCGGCAGGCGCGCTACGCATTCGTCGGGAATGATCTCGAACATGACAGATCCGACTCCTGAGCAGGCGCTGCCCGAACCTCTAGACACCGGAGCTCGGGCGCAACGCCATCCCCGGTGTGAGTTGTGCGGCGGCCAGCAGGTCGGAAACCTCGGTGTGGGCGGTCAGGTGGGAATACACCCGAATGGTCGCGTGCAATGGGGGCCGCCGCTGTCGAATTTGCACGCAGTGCTGTGCCTACAGTGCGGATATACCAAGCTGTTTGCCGCGCAGCTCTCAAAGGTCCAGAGCGAAGCCAAGAATCACCCCGAGCGATTCACGTGGTGATACATCTGAGCGAGAAAGATTGACCCGAGACATACGAGCGGGTCTCTGCGAGTATGTCGGCGGAGGTGTTGCGGTCGTCACAACCGTGGTGCCGTCGAAGCAAAGTGCCAGCCGCTGAGAGAGATTCGTCCGCCGCCACAGGAAGCAGTCACGTTGTGATGAGCGAAGAGCCGACCACCATCGAACTCGACGAGGCCGTCCTCACCGGACCGCCCAAGACCCTGGCCGGCGGCCTGACCAAGGCTGTGCGGCCACGTCAATGGGTGAAGAACGTTCTGGTATTGGCGGCGCCGCTGGCCGCGGGGACGATTCCGGGCACCGACACCTTGGCCATCTCCGACCTCACCCGCGACCTGCACATCGGCATCGCGTTCGTGGTGTTCTGCCTGGCAGCCTCGGGCATCTACCTGGTCAACGACTCCCTCGACATCGAGGCCGACCGGGCTCATCCGACCAAACGCTTCCGGCCGATCGCCGCTGGTGTGGTTCCGGTGAATCTCGCCTATGCGCTGTCGGTGGTGCTGTTGATCGGCTCGATCCTCCTGTCGTTCGTGGCGACGTGGCAGCTGGCCGTGGTGATGGCGGCCTACGTCGGAATCCAGCTCGCATACTGCTTCGCGCTCAAGCATCAGGCGGTACTCGACATCTGCATCGTGTCGTCGGGGTTCCTCCTGCGCGCGGTCGCCGGTGGTGCGGCGGCCGATATTGTTCTGTCGCAATGGTTTCTGCTCATCGCGGCCTTCGGCTCGCTGTTCATGGCCGCGGGCAAGCGCTACGCCGAGTTGAAGATCGCCCTCGACACCGGAGCCAAGATCCGCAAGTCGCTGCAGTACTACACACCCACCTATCTGCGTTTCGTCTGGACGCTGTCAGGTACGGCGGTCGTAGTCTTCTACGGGCTGTGGGCGTTCGAGGCTGATCACAAGGACAACCCGTGGTTCGCAATCTCGATGATTCCCTTCACGATCTGCATCCTGCGATATGCGGTCGACGTCGATGGGGCTCAGGCCGGTGAACCCGAAGAGATCGTGCTGGGTGACCGCACTCTGCAGGTATTGGCCCTCGCGTGTGCCGCAGCAATCGGCGTGGCCGTCTACCTCACCTGAGCAGACCACCCGGCCGCACTGCGCGCCAATGGGTTTCGGCGGAGTTTCACTCGCCCAGCTGGACCGCTCGACGTAGGTCGGCCGCGTACGCCTCGGGCTGTTCCCACGCTGCGAAGTGGCCGCCCGCAGGGTGTTCCACGTAATCGCAGATGTTCAGGAACGCCTCGGCGTAGCTTCGAGGCTCCGGTTTGATATCGCGCGGGAAGACGGAAAGCACTGTCGGCGTGTCGATCCGGCCGGGGAGAGTGGCCGGTTCGACGTAGTTGGCGAACGAGGTGCCGATCGCGCCGGTGGCCCAGTAGGCGGTGACCCAGGTGAGCAGTTCATCCTCGGTGAAAGCCGAAGCGTCGGACCAGGACTCCAGTTTCTCGACGATCCAGGCCGCGAGGCCCGCGGGTGAGTCGCCGAGCGCGACGGCGAGAGTGTTCGGCCGCGTCGACTGTTCGGCGATATATCCACCCTCCGACCGGAACCAGTGCGCCCCCCGGTCGAGGTAGGCCACCGCGTCGGGCGCGAGCACCGCGCGATCCGCCGTGAGCGCCCGAAGTGGGGCGATGTTCGTGAGGTGCAGGGCGGCAACCCGGTCCGGGTGTTGTGCCGCAAGAATTTCCGCGACGGTGCCACCTACGTCGCCGCCGGACAGCGTATAGCGTGCGTAACCGAGCTCGGCCAGTGCGTCCGCGACGATCTCGGCGATCCGGTTGACCGACATGCCTGAACCTTCGAGCGGGGCCGCGAACGGGAAGCCCGGCAGCGCGGGAACCACCACGTTCATGTCCGCGAGCAACGGCAGGACGCGCTCGAACCGCAGCACCGAGTCGGGCCAGCCGTGCAGTAGTACGACGACCGGGGCACCGGGTGACACGGACCGCCGGTGGATCACCCGGAGCTCAGCATCGCCCGCTTGCACTGTTACCCACGGCAACTCAGCGATGCGGCGCTCGTGCACGCTCCAGTCGTATCCGTTTGCCCAGCGTTCGAGCAGTTCGTCGAGGCGAGTTCCGGTGATGCCCCGCGTCTCGTCGGCACTCCACGGCGTCGTGACACGTCGCGTCCGCCGGAGTCGTTCCCGTAGGTCATCGATCATGTGTATCAGCGTACACATCAATGTGTATGCTTGTACACATGACTTTGCGAAACGCGGCAGCCACCAAACAGCGCATCCTGGAGCATGCGCAACGCCAGTTCGCGCAGAACGGATACGCGGCGACCACGGTCAAGGGGGTTGCCGATGCGGCCGGCGTCTCCCCCAATCTCATCACCCGCTACTTCGGCGGCAAGGAGGGCGTCTTCTTGGCGGCGACGCGGGTGGAGATCCCGGTCTCGAATTCCTTCGACGGCGACCGTTCCGAGCTGGGTTCGCGCCTCGCGGCGAGCATCGTCGAGCGCTGGTTCGGTGCGCCCGAAGAGGATCCACTGCTCGTGCTGCAACGCGCGTCCGGCGAACGCCCCGAAGCGGCGGAGGCGCTCGCCGCGTTCCTCGATACCAACTCGCTGGAGCCGCTGTACCGCTACCTGCGCGACGGCGGCCTGGACGACGCCGACGCCCGCGCGCGAGCCGCGGCGATCGACGCCTTCGTGCTGGGCGTATCGACTCGTCGACGGGTTCTGCGTTCAGAACTCGGCGACCCTGCTGAACTCCAGGCCTGGCTGAGCGCCACCATCCAACGCCTCACCGACGGGTGATCCGAGACACCCGGTCGTCGCACCGAAGCCGATCGGCACATACCGCGCGACGCTCCGGCTCGATCGGCATTCCGCAGTGAACCTGGCGGCAGCGGAGATGCGGTGCGTGCGCATCGGCCTGATGGCGCGTTCCGCAGCGTCGAATCGTAACGGCCAGTTACTCTTTCGCCGCGGCGCGCTGTCCGGTTGGGTCAGCGCGACCAGCGGCAAGATAGTGCGTTTGCCCTGAATGGATCGAATTCCATCTGCGATAGGCGCCTAGGGAATGTCAGCGCCGGTCGACTGCCACCTCTCTCACGACGGTGCGACAAAGGTGGCGATGAACATGGCGGTGAGCTGTTCCGTCAGTCGTTTGTTCGACCAACGTCGTTGGTGAGCGAGACGGTCGAGCAGGTCGAGCGACATGAGCGCCCACAGCAGGTCGGTCGCGGCGTCAACGGACAGGTGCGGGGCGAGTTTCCCCTCCCCCGCCAGCCGTTCCACGACGCGGCGGCTGCCCTTGAGCCAATTCCCCTGGGTGGTCCGCCACAACGCCGCCGCATCCAGGTCGGTGTGCTGGGCCTGCTCCAGAGCGCGTAGCACCGCCAGGATTCGCAGGTGTGATCGCACCAGGTGCGCGGCCCATTCACGCAGACCCGACACGGCGTCGGGGGTGTCCCACACGGCCTGCAGCGATTCCGCGAGGTCGTCGGTCTCACCGAGGCTGCGATAGAGAGCCATGACGAGATCGGTCCGCGTTGCGAAATGCAGGTAGACGGCTCGTCGAGTGACGCCCGCGCGCTCGGCGACGGCCGCCATTGTCAACGCGGGCATGCCGTCGTTCTCGATGATGTCGCGGGTTGCCGCCAACAGGGCGCCGACCGTGCGGCGGCCTCTGGCGTTCTGCGGGTCGGTCACGTCCGCCTCCGAATGTTCGTGCGATATGGAGTGAGCACGTGCAGGATGTGCACGCCGTGTGTAGTTTAGTTTCTACACATAGCGTGTAGTTTATGGAGGTAGTCATGTCAGCTGCGGTTTCCCCGGCTGCCCGCCGTCGGACTCGGACCAGGTCCTTGACGTTGGCCGCTGCCAGCGGAAAGTTTGGGGCGGTGGGGAATTGAGCAAGGGAATCAGTCGCCGAACGTTCATCGGCGCGGCAGGTGTGGGCGTCGTCGGCGCGTCGGCCTGGGCGATCGGCGATCTTGTCACGACACATGCGTCGACAGCGGTCAGCGATGATCTGCACGCGATCGTGCGAGGCCAGGTGTCGCTGCCGGAAGACCCGGGGTTCGCGGGGGCGAGCCGGCCGTGGAGTACCGCCATCACGCAGCAGGTACGCGCGGTGGTGGAGCTCGCCGACGCCGAGGATGCCACCGCGCTGGTGCGCTACGCCCGCCGCGCCGGACTGACACTGTCGGTCCAACCCAACGGTCACGGCGCCAGCAACGACCTCAACGGCGTAATCCTCGTGCGCACAAGCAAACTCGACACAGTCCAGGTAGACCCCGCCGCGCGCACCGCACGCGTCGGCGCTGGCGTGCCATGGGGTCGCGTACTCGCCGAAGCCGGACCACACGGATTGACCGGGCTGGCGGGCAGTTCAGCGGTGGTCAACGTGACCGGGTTCTGTCTCGGCGGTGGATTGAGCTGGTTCGGGCGCAAACATGGGTGGGCTGCCGATAGCGTCACCGCTTTCGACATTGTCGACCCCGACGGTCACCCCGACCGGATCACCGCCACCTCCGACCCGGACCTGTTCTGGGCAATGCGCGGCGGCGGTGGCGATTTCGCCCTCGTCACCGCGGTCGAGTTCGATCTGCACCCGGCACCAGCGGTTTTCGGCGGGACAATGGTGTGGCCGGGGACCGTCGCGCCCGCGGTCATGGCGGCCTTCCGGGACGTGACCGCGAACGCGCCCGATGAATTGACGGTGTGGTTTCAGCAGTTTCAGCCTCCGGGATCGCCCACTCCGCTCACCAGCGTCATGGTCGCTTATCTGGGCGACGAGGCCAGCGGGCGGGCATTGCTGTCACGGTTCGACTCGATTCCGGGCACGATCCAAGACACCCGCCGCATGGTGGCGATCGCCGACCTCGGCGGAATCGCTTCCGAGCCAATCGATCCCAGTCCGGAAATGTTTGTTTCGGAGCTACTGAGCGGTATCGACGACCGCACCGCCGACGCGCTGCTACAGCCGATAACACCGTTGCTCGCGATGGAGATCCGGCACCTCGGCGGCGCGTTTTCCGGACCGTCCGACAGCGCAGCCGGGCAGCTGACGGCTGCCTACTGCCTCATCGCAATCGGAATGGTCACCACGCCGGAATCCAAAGCGGCGATCCAGGCCCGGCGACAGCAGTACCGCGATGCTCTGCGCCCGGTCTTGGCCGACCGGTCGCCGTTCACATTTCTCACTCCGGGAGACACCGCGGCACGCGCTTTCCCGCCCGCCACATTGACCCGCTTACGCGCAATCAAACACAGTCGCGACCCCCACACGGTCATCCGCGCCAACTACCCCGTTCTGGCCTGATTGCCCCGCGTCAGGGAATATGACGTCGGCGCTTTCGAACTCGCATGCACGGTGTCCAAACACTCTGGAATCGGCTACTTAAGACACTAGTGTCAGGACCTGATCCCGGCCGGGATCAGGTCCATGTGCGTGCGTCGAGAAGCCGTGCAGACCAAGAGATCTGGACGAATACCCAACGCTCGGGTCTCGGCATTTGCGGATGGTTGGCGTCCGACCGGTTCCCGATCTAGGTTCGGCCTATGGACACCGTGATCGAGTCTGCTCCCTACGCGAAGGACTGCATCCAGTGTGGAGCACCGGCCGATGCGACCGTGGTCGAGGTTCTCACGGGTGGAAGACATCAGTGGGACCTGCACGGAACCTGCCCGAACTGCGGAAATGAGTGGTACGAGTGTGATTTCGAGCCACCGCCGGCGAGCGTTCGCGCGGCGATTCTGGCGGCCAACGGCGCCAGTGTGCTTGATCTCGGGGCCGGAAGTGCCACGCCAGCCGCGGTGATGCGCGTACTACGCCAGGTCCGGCCGCTCTCCCTGTCGCAAGCGCGGGCCATGGCCGATGAGCTTCTGCGCATTGGACTTCGAGGGACTCTGGTAGAGATGGAGTCTCTTGCGCGCCCGCTTCGCGCGGCCGGTGCTGTCGTGAGTATTCGGCCGAGCAGCGCAGATGACCTTTGAGCCCACCGCGTTATCGACGCTACCGCCCGGCCACATGACCGCTTCGAACCGAACGATCAGCGGCACGACAGTGCGTTCTTCTCGAGGCGTTGTCCGCTAATAGATCAATTCCAACTGGAGTTGAGACGGGCTCTCGATGTTGAAATAATCTCGTAGCGCCACGCCAATTTTTTCGACAACGGCGCATATGTCGTCGTAGCGTGCCGGCCAATCGATCTGGAGCCGCCAGAAGTTTCCGTGCCGATTCTCGATCCTTTGCCAACCGGAACTTGCCAGGCCTGCTGCTATTTCAGGACGATTCAGGTGTCTTCCGTCAGCGGACGGATCTGCGTCGATGTTGCAGCGCAATTCGAAGCCATCCGCTGACTGACCGTCGGCCTCTCGATGCCAGTACGCAATTTGTAGGAATCTCAGGTTGCTGCTGCTCACATTGATCACGGCTTCCGAAGGTAGATCAACCAATGTCTTCGAAAGAGTCGCAGAGAAACTCGACCAGCTCGTGCCGGGATCCAGTATTTCCAACTCGGGACCGTCATGGTCATCCTCGTCGAGCTGGTCGATCCACTCCCGATACGCTGGGTTCTCGAACTTCAACACCAAAAACTCGCGTAGCGACAGCAATGTCGCGACAACTGCTGGAAATTCCCAACTCACACAAGGCATTTCACCGGGCCTGTAAGACGAGGGCGGCCCCAGCGTAAACGACGATAGTTTGTGACTCAGCTCCGCGAATGCATCGATCACTATGTGCGGTAACGCCGGATCATCATCGTCGACCGTATCGGTAACGCATGCGAGCAGGTACTCAACGGTTTCCCCGGGAATAAGGGGGTGGTCTAGCTCACCTTCGTATACCGAAAATCGAGCCGTGGGATCGTCGATACTCAGGTTCGTGACGAAGCGACCGAACACGTCCCATTGTTCGCTCGCATGCCAGCCGACGGCCGCGCAGAATCTTGCGACATCCTCCAAAGTCCATCGCCAATCGAAACGCGCTCCGAGTCGCGCGATTTCGATGGCACCACGTGTGTCGACATGCATGCTCGGATGCTACTTCCCGTGACATGCGATTCCTCAGGGTGCTTCCTGCGATCCCACGAGCGAGCGGGGGCTATGCCTCGACTGCGAGGACTCCAAAGGATCGAGCCGCCACGCGGCCGCTCCGACCCGCATCCAGGCCCAGAACGAACTCATTGAAACCACCAGTCGGCCATGTCCTTCGCCTCGGACCTCGACAGCGTCGCCGTCGACGACGAACCACACTTGCTCTGATCGCAGAGTAATCGGCAAATCAGTGTGTTTGTCCGACGGAGATGATCTCGGCGCGTTGATCTTCCAGCCCTACCGCTTATCCGCTTCGAACCGTGCACCCTGCGGCAGAAGTCGGCAGTAGGGTGCGGAGAATGACGGCGGAGCAGTTCCCGCGCCAGTGACGGGTTATGGCTCTAGGTCCAGGATTGCTATGTGGTCGGGCTGCGCGATGGCAAGCCGGGTGCCGTCGGGGTGCGCGGTGGCGACTGGTGTGGGGATGTGGGTGACCCCGTAGCTGCGGTCCTTGGTTCCGGCGTCCACGCCGCCTCGTCAGCACCACCGCTGCGGCGAGACCGAAGAACGCCGGGAACTCCAACCAGGGCCAGCGCACCGACAGCAGCATCAGGCAGCCCACCGCACTGTATGCCACCCCTATCGCTCACCGAGTGGCGCGGGATCGCTCATTGAGCCGGCCAAAGCCAATCTCCCTCAGCATGACCGGTGAACACGAGCACCACCTGTTCGGCACAACGATTCAATACGTCACGCCCGAACGTGACCCGGTTGACTTCGATCTATCGGTGATGCGCGAAGAACGACCACGTGTCACGGTAGAAGTCTCAATCGCGGTCGACTGCTGGTGCGATCACGAGCACTCGACGCATGGGATTCGTGCCCAATCCTGGCTGGCCGGGAACGCTGAATCATTCACTGAGGCCTTCGAGTCCGCAGCAGATGTCCTCGCGAGCTGGACCAGCGGCAGTCACGCTGCGGCGGTCTACCGCTCTGCGGCATGCCTGCCACCGCCGCCGGATCGATTTCACCTCAACTCGCACGATCAGGCCTGACCAGAGCACCACCCGCCAGCGGATTCATCGGTCGTAGATATCCCAAATTCGGTAGTTGAGGACGTTCCGTCGGCCTCAGATGGACACTGCCAGTTGATCTTCCGCCACACCGCCCTGGCCGATTCAGCCAGCGCAATACGCGGCATTACCAGATATTCGCGCCGACGGCTGGACAGATCAGACAAACCATTCAACAGACTGGCTGTCTAGAACCGTTGCCTGCCAACCAGCCATGGGCCTGTCGGTCAGACACCACTGGTCGAAGACACCCCATGGCGACTGGTCAGCGCCGCACCACAGCCAGCGAGACACGGTCACCTCGGTCCGCGCCCAGTCTCGGTGCCCGAGCTGGCTTGGGCCACAAGGAATTCCGGCAACGTCGAACCCCATTCGCTGTCGGGGATGTAGTCCGACCCGGCGCAGTGCCTCCGCGCTGATCTCGATCTCGAACCCAAACGGCGGCAACGCTGGTCCGCCGTGGTCTCCCGGCAAACGGTTCACACTGAATTCGCTCGTATCGAACGGCATCCAATCGATGCCGCGTCGCTGCAGTCAACCGGCCAGAAATCGACGTGGGGCCAGCTTCGGATGGTTCATGTAGTTGCCGACGGTGATCCACGGCAGGTCATAGGGAAATGCCTGTGGATGCGCATCCTGGACCTGGGCACCGTCATCGCGCCGACGAATGCTTCTCATCATGGTCACCAGTTCACCACGCTGAGCGCATTTGGAGGAAACGCAATTCGGCACGGCCACTTGATCTTCCGCCACTGCGCCGGCCGGTTCGAACAGCGCGGCATGCGGCTAGTGAGAGCCTCGAATGTCGGCCACGCCTCGAATGCTCCTCGGCGGCTTATGGTGTGGGTCGGATCAAGGGGAGGAAGATGCTGTCGATGATGTCTTCGATGTCTGCGTCCGGCATGGGTTGCAGCGTCATGAAGACATGGTGGCGGAGTAGGTCCGCGGGGAGGGTTCGCAGCCTGGGGGTGAGTTTGGCGGGGTCGATCTCGCCGCGTTCGATGGCCGCCGCCAGGATGTCGTCGAGGACCGCCTTCTGGCCACGGAGCGAGATTTCGCGGAGGTCGGCGAGGGTCTCGCCGGTTTCCTGGTAGTAGCCGCCGAGTTGGACGCCCATCACCGTGGCGAGATCGATGCGGGAGTTATTGACCTCACCCAGCAATGCGATGAGATCCCCGCGCAGGGTTCCGGTTTGTGGCGTCGCGATCGGTCGCCGAGCACTCGCATGCGTGATGGTGGCGTGCAGCAGTTCGCGGCGACTGCTCCAGCGGCGCGCGAGCACCGGGCGGCTGGTGCCCGCCCGGCCGGCGACAGCTTCGAGGGTGAATCCGGCGTATCCGTGCTCGCGCAGTACGGCCCAGGCGGCGTCGAGCAGCGCTTCCTCCAGGACCGCGCCGCGGCGGCGTTGGAGTGATTGAGGGTTACTAGGATGCACTTGCGCATCTTATCAGCCGGGGCTACTCTCGGCTCAACAAGATGCGGATCCGCATCTAAAGATGCTCGTGGAGGAAGTTGTGAACACACACGACGCGATCATGACCGAAGTGCTCGTCATCGGCGCCGGCCCGGTGGGACTCACGCTGGCGTGCGATCTCGCCCGCCGTGGCGTCGCCTGCCATCTCATCGAGCGGGATGCGGCTGCCAGTCGTGCGTCCAAGGCCAAGGGGATTCAGTCGCGGTCCCTGGAGGTGCTCGACGATCTCGGCGCCGTCGACCATGTCGTGCGGTACGGCGTCGCGAATCTGCCTGTGCGCTTTCACGATCCGTCCGGCGGCGTCGCGGATCGGCCGCCGGTCACGGTCCCGGCCAGGGCCGACTTCCGCACCCCCTACCTCGACATGCTCTGGATCGGGCAGTTCGATGTGGAGCACGCGCTGCGCGAGCGGCTCCACGAACTCGGCGGTGCGGTGGAGTACGGCGCGGAAGCCATTGGTCTGGTGCAGGATTCGGACCGAGTCTCGGTGACCGTGCGGACCGCGGCGGGCGAGCGCACAATCTGCGCGCGCTATGCCGTGGGCACCGATGGCGGCAAGAGCACGATCCGCCGTCTGATCGGTCTCCCGCTGGAGGGCGAGACCCGCGAGTACGAGCGCTGGTACCTCGGTGATGTCACCGTCGACGGCCTGCCCCGCGACCGCATCCACGTCTGGACCTCCAGCGCCGGAATGCTCGTCCTCACGCCGCTCCCCCACAGCGATATCTGGCAGCTCCAGAACCGTATCCCGGACGATGCGGAACCGGCCGAGCCGTCCCTCGAGCTCTACCAGCAACTGCTCGACGACCGGAACGCCGGTATCACGCTGACCCGCGCGACCTGGTTGTCGATCTATCGCGTGAATGTGCGCATGGTGTCCGACTATCGTCGCGGTCGGGTGCTGCTCGCCGGCGATGCCGCGCATGTGCATTCGCCCGCCGGCGGACAGGGCATGAACACCGGCATTCAGGACGCCTACAACCTCGGCTGGAAGTTGGGCGCGGTCATCGCGGGTGCGCCCGACGAATTGCTGGAAAGCTATGCCGCGGAACGCATCCCCGTAGCCCGGACGGTACTGGAACTGAGCACCGAGCGGCTGGACCGCGTGGTCGACGGCGCGAATGGCGATATGGGTGAAGTGGCCGCCGCGATGGCCGAGCTCGCCGACGCCGAGCTGACCACGGGCCTCGGCATCCGCTACGGCGACGAGTCGGCCTCACGCGCTGCGGGCCACCCGATCGCCGGCGACCGGGCGCCGAACATTACCGGTCTGCGCGGTCCCGGCGGCGCTGTCGACCTGTTCGACCTCACCCGTGGTCCGCAGTGGACCCTCCTGGCCTTCGATATCGACGGCAGCTCAATGACTCTCGTCGACAGCATCGAATCGGCCGATCTGCGCGCGTACCGGATCACCACCACCCCCGGCGACGGAATGTTCGACGGCGACGGCGAATTCGAGCGCGTCTACACCCCCGAGCCGGGCGAACTGATTCTCATTCGCCCGGACGGCTACCTCGCCGCGCGCGGGACCGGGGCGGAAGACGCCCTGTCCGAACAACTACAGCCGCTGCATTCACCGCTGGGCTGACAACAGCGACCGACGCGACCCGTAGATCATCCGCATCGCAAAGGATTGCAATGAGTACCAAGGATATTCGGTTCGGCGTCAACCTGAGTTCGACCGGGGGCCGTGAGGCGTGGCAGAGGACCGCGCGGCATGCCGAGGAGCTGGGGTACGACGTTCTACTTGCCCCCGACCATCTCGGCAGGCTCACACCGCTCCCCGCGCTGGTATCCGTCGCGGCGGTCACCAGCCGCGCGAAGTTGGGCACGTTCGTTCTCAATACCGGTTTCTACCGGCCCGCGCTGCTGGCCCGAGATGTCGCCGGATTGCACGAACTCACCGACGGGCGTTTCGAACTCGGTCTCGGCGCGGGGTATGTCGCCGAGGAGTTCGAGGCTGCCGGGCTGCAGTTCCCGAGCGCACGCCAGCGGGTCGAGCAGCTCGAGCAAACGGTGAGCGAGGTCAGCAAGGCACTGAGCGAGGCCGGGCACCGGGTGCCGGTGATGATCGCCGGTCAGGGCGACCGGCTGCTCACCGTGGCGGCGCGACATGCCGACATCATCAATATCTCCCTCAGCACGAGCGCCACCCCCGAACAACCCGATCCACTCGCCGGGCGGATCGAGCTCATCCGCCGCGTGGCCGGCGATCGTATCGCCGATATCGAACTGTCCCTTGTCCTGCCGATGGTCCATATCGGCGGGGTCGACGACATCGATCTGTCCCTGCTCCGACGAATCCACCCCGGCCTGTCCGATGAGGAAATCCTGTGCCTGCCCGGCGTCGTCCACGGCGCCGCCACCGATATCGCGAACACGCTGCGCCACTACCGCGACACCTATGGCATCACCTACTTCGTCACCATGGGCATCGGGGAAAATCTGACCTCACTCGGCCGCGTCATCAGCGAATTCCGCTGATAGACAATGTCACTCGATGGATTGCTCCGCACCGAATCCGCCCGGATCGGTGCGGGGTCCGTCGGTCATCGCAACGACCGCACGGGGTTCTTCCAGCCACACCGGCCGCCGCACTCGACCCGGTTGTGATCGAATTCTGCGGTGATGTGCCACGCACGAGCCGGATGCCCGCGGATCGGGCACTTACCGAAGTAGTTCAGAAGCCCTTCCGTTCAGATCTTGTGATGACCAGGCCAGGGTTTCGCCTGTGTAGCTCATCGGCGATGTCGTCCAGTGATGTTGGGCGTAGCCAGCGCTCCGAGAGGGTAAGCGGGTATCCGATCCAGAACTTGCCCAGCGGGCCGTAAATCCATCTGGGCCAAGCACTTTCGGTGAGCTTCGGCTTTGGCTCGACTAGTTCGACGGATAGATGCCTCCTCGAATGGGACGTGATCAGATGGATGCGAGATATCCCCGCCCACGGGATTCGGCCGAATGGGCTCAGCGTCATCCCCTGATCGTCGACTGTCACATCGGGTGAGCGACGGATGAAGTGGTGCAGTCCGAGGAGAACAGAAAGAACTCCCGAACCAATCGCACACACCACGGGGAACGTCGGCGCCCGATTGCTGCTGGTGGTCGTCGTCACGAATAGCAACCAGCCGACCGCAATCGCTACCAGACCCCACACCACCATCTCTGCCCAACGTACCCACGAAGATCGAAAGATCGTTGGCGATATCGGCACTTCCCGAGGCAGGTCCACGATCATGGACTGTAGCGGTCGTCGTTCGGGCAAGCCGAGGTCAGCATGAACATCGGGTCAGGTAGCGGAGCCTGCCCGGATGCACTCGGCATGTGCGTGCGCTGGGAAGCGCTGTCGGCCAACCAGTTTGAGCGGCCGACAAACGCGCGGGTCGCGGCTGTAGCGGATGTCGGGTTGCCCGCGAGAAGGGCCGTCAATCGTTGGTTATCAGCGACCGCGGTTCAGTGCCAGTCTGCGACCGGTGCACCAACCTCCGAGGCACACCTCGGTTCGCCGGCCCGATCTACAGATGCTCGGATGATCCTGGCACGACCGGCTCCGGTGGTGTGCGATGGCTGACTTTCAGGAGACGCACGAACGGGCGTTTGCGCCGAGTCACAACAATCGCCCATCCGATCCAGATCGCGATGAACACCGGCAGCACCTCGACGAGCGTCATATGCGCGAGCACGGCGAGGTATCCCAGGAGCGGACCCACGACCAGGGCTCCGAGGGTACCGATCACACCCAGCCGAATCCGTACGCGTTTCAACATCGGTGCGGCGTAAGCCCTCACGATCCGGTCGGTCTCGGGATCGGTGGCGGGCTCACCCCGCAGCAGCGCGGCCCGGGTTGGGGCGTCCAGATCGTGCCAGTCGTTCACAGCCTGGTTCACACCGCGCGGTTGTCTCTCAGATTCGTACACGTCGCGGAGTGTTTCACATTGATCTTGATCGGGATCCTACGGAGGTCAGAGCCGCAACCGTTGGTTCGCCGAACGACAAATGCGCCGCGCCCGCGAGCCCCAACGGCCACGCACAGTGGCACTCCGCCAGCCGGCCACTGGACCTCGGTCCGCACTGATCCGACCGAGACCGATCCCGAATTCATCTCCTACACCCACCTATTCGTCACACGAATTCTGAGTTCCTCACAGGCAGAGGCTGTTTCACCCCTTATCGTCTACCGGCGGCATACGATGTTCGGCACTATTTTGTGTCCAGCTGGCCTGGACAACCCACCGCCACTTGATGTTTCGATTCCCTGCGCTGGCCGCTTCCAATCACGCGGGATGCGGCATTACAAGTTCGCCAAGAAACTCTTCGCACGACCGTTTTCGACGATGTAGGCGCCACTCGTGATGGGGGCGTTGCCGTAGGAATCGTCTTCATAGGTGGCCCGGACAAGGTGCTGGAAAAGCATGATCTGTTGCGGCTCGAGGTCGAAAGGAACTGCCATCAGGCAGGTTCGACGCGGGACGGCGACCAAGAGTTTGTCCGTACCCAAAGCCTGATGGGCAAGGAGCATGTGCTGCGGGTCGAGTACCTTCTCGGCCGAGAAGTCCTCACCGGAGGACGTGGCGATCGGAAGGCTGTGGAGTTCCGACACCTCCCAGTCGTATTCCAGGGCAGCAAGATTCGCCATCGCTTCGGCTAGCAGCGCATCGCTGTCGACGTCGTCGCCGAAACCCTCCACCTGGTAGCCGGAGTCGGTGTCGACGGCAAGCACGATGATCGGGACGGTGCCCGCCGTGGTGGCCCAATGGGTAATCCGGTGGCGTTGTTCCCAGTCGGCGGGCTTCAGCAGCGGGTACCACGGGCCGTCCGGCGTCTCCGACCCGGCGGCGCAGGCGGGCGGATACGTCGCGACCTGACAGTCCCAGTCTTCGTCGATATTCATGCGCACGTACTGAACCTGAATTCGGCCCGCCGCCACGCCTTCCCGCACGTCGGGCCGTCGTGCGGCAAGATCGGGATCAGCCTCGACTATGGCGAACAGTTGCCCGTATTCCATCTCGGCGGCATCCACCTGCAACGACGGATAGTCCGCCATCGACTCGATGTCGAGATACACATCGATCACCACCAGCAAATCGGGTTCGGCGAGGGCGATGATGTCGGCGGTCCGATCACGCACCGGCCAGGTCTTGTCACCGCCGGACAGAACCTGATACCCCTGGTGGGTGCAGTAGCGCAGGGCTGCGTCCATACGTGCTTCGTGCGTCTGCCTCGCGAACGTGACCTTGGCGGCGATGTCTGCGCGGCGCGCCTGGAGAAACTCGCTGATTCGCTGCGGCCCTTGCTCGTTCAAATCTTCGCGACTGAGCAAGCCCGCCAGTCCGCCGGTGTCGAGCTCTTCATCTGTACCGTCGACCCAGCCCACGGCTGCGGTTTCGACGGCGAGCCCCAACCCGAATTCGCTGCGGAGCACCGCCGTCACTGCGTTCACCAGGCTGTTGTATGCATCGTGTCGGATCGGCCACGACAAGAGCTGGGCCCAGGTCTCGGGGTGATCAGCCGTGGGGGCCGTCCATCCGTTCGCCCGGAGGAAGTCGCAGCCCTGGGGAGAAAATTGACGCGAGCCGCTGACCAGTTCACATCGCAAACCGTCATGACTCCAGCCGAACCGGGCATACCGAATGTTGTTGCCGTCCAACGCCACCCGTCCGGAGGCCGGCAGCGTAAAGAGCAGCCACGTCAGTTCCTCGGCGAACCACTGCCACGACTCTGCGGCCACACTCGGCCACATCTCCTGCGCGTCGCGCGCCATGCTCCGCTGACCCCGCCACCCGTCGCCAATCCCCATGCCACGCTCCAAACCACTAATGCGAACACCGAAATCTACATGATCATTAGCCCGGCACCGTCCGCGAGCCCGACCCCCGGTTCGCGGATCGATATGGACCGCGACGCCGAACTCCGGCCGCGGATTGACGACTGTCACAGAAGCTTTCGAACCGGCAAGGCGTTGCACCACCGCCACTCCCAGGCAAACCAGCCCCGAGCAGCACCACATGCGCGCATATGACAAACCCCCGACGGAACGGACCTTCCGTACCTGGCAGTAGGGACAAATACGGTGACAAATTCGTTCAATCGCCCGTCTCGTACCGCGATTTCACTCGCAGGCATAGAGCGCTCATCGGCAGTAACGTGCGTTCGACCGGCACCAGATGGCTACTGCTGGTTGATCTTTCGATTGTTTGCGGGTCGAGATCGATTGGGCTCGGCAGGAACTGGCACCGGAGTGTGTCGGCCCCAGCCTCTATGGTTCGCCCATGGCAGACCTACCAAACAAATCGGTCCTCGTCCGCACGTGGTTCGGTGACGACCGCGCGTGGGGTTCTCTGGTCCGAGAGGTCCTCACGCCTGGAAAGGAGGGATCCCTCGCCTATACGACCCTGGTCAACGACCCGGAGTGTGAAGGCCTGAGCCCAGAAGCGCTGAAGGCGAAGCATCTGGGCGGGGCGATCGTGTCCTTCCTCGCCGACGAGATCACCCTCACCGACCCCGAGCATCCCATCCTGGCGGTCTGGGTCCTGCCACCCCAGGACTACGACCGAGGCGACCACAAGCCGTTCCGGGTCGTGCCCGCCGAGCTGTCGAGCGTGGACACCAACATCAACGACGCGAACCTGGACTGGGAGGACTTCGCGAACAGGGTTGACACAAACGGTATCTACCGCGGCTACGCGGATGTAAGGGAATCGGATTTCGAGTTCAGCGTGCGGTCCATCATGGCGCAACGACTGGCACATCTCATCCCAGGTGCCGCTGAATGGGTTAGCCGCGCCGAATCTCTGGACGGGATCGCGGGTATGGCGGTCATCTCGCCCGACCAGGATCCTCAATCTGTCCGCGAGCAGTTGGCATCGCTGAACTCCTATCCCACGGCGCTGCCCTGGGATTGGGTCGGCGCCCTCGACGCCGACCATGCCGACGACCAGCGAGTCGGCTACATCAAAGCGTTCCTCGAAGAGATCGGTGAGCACGCCCTTGCCCTCGGTACCGTCCTGGCGTCGCTGGCTTCCGGCGAAGACTACTACCTGGCCTTCGTGACGCCGCCGCAGTTCGAAGAGCTCTCGCGGCTTTTCACCGCACACGGAATGAGTGCTGAAAGCGTGCGGCGTGGCTATCCGGAACAGAGCGCCCTGATCAGCGCCTGGGCCAGAGGCGGCGGCCGCAGGGTCAGAACAGAGCCCGAAGCGGTGATCACGGCGGCCAAGCGCGCCGAGGCACCCGAGGAGACCCGTTGATCTTCCACGCGGTTGCGATGACCGCCTGAGCCCGCAGGCATGACCGGATGCTCGCTCAACGTCTGGTTGCGATAAAGACTTCAAGACTCACCGGTTCGAAAAGTCGCCCGTCAGCCGCGAGAGGAGTCAGTGCGTGAGTGATCTCCCGTTCGAAGGCGTCGCGGTCGCTCAACAGTCGCCGCAGTGGCATCGAGGTGGAATACAGGTAGCCGATGGCCTGCGCCACCGTCCACTCCCGCTGGAATTCGTATACTCGTCGATCGACCTTCGGGAAGGCCGAACGACGCAGTATCTCCTCGTGTGGAAGGTAGTCGTCAGAGAACCTCGGTCGTCGCTGCTCATTTGTTGGCACGAAACGGTTTTGGATCTCTTCGATCCTCTGCTGCCAGTCCGTGACCGGACGCACGAGACAACTGTCGTTGGCGATCACCAGGCCACCGGCCTCCTTGACGAGCTTGTCGAGAACGGCGAGTACCTGCTCGCGCTCCATCCAATGGAACGAACGGCCCATGGTGACTACCTCAAATCGCCCCAGGTCGGTAGGCAGCTTCGCTGAACTACCTTCTACCCAGATCGCGTTCGTGACGCCGGCTGAGGCTGCGTATGCTGCGGCCTCGATCAACATCTCCGACTCAGGGTCCACACCGACTGCCTCGCCCGCGCTCATGGCCAGGGGCACGGTTAATTGGCCAGTGCCACAACCTAAATCGAGTATGCGGCCACTGCCGTCGAGGTCGAAGGTGCGGATGATCTCATCGACGAACTCCCGCGGGTAGCCCGGCCTGTACCGCGCATAATGCCACGCAGTACCCCTGAAAAGATCGCCCACCAGAACCCCTCCCAGTCGGTAGTCAATCTAACCGGATGCCCGCACCACGGCGCCCGGGAAACCGCAATCGCACGATATTCGGCAGTATGGTGCATCCGGCCGGCCTCGGATCAGCACGGCCAGTTGATCTTCCGCGTACCGCGCTGGCCGGTTCGGTCAGCGCGGCACGCGGCAAAATAGTGCGTTCGTGGAGCGTGTCTCCGATCTTCGAACTAGGAGGCACCGACGATGAGCATGTCCATCCACTGGCAGCTGGAACACTTCGGATGGGCGAATGTTCGCGTGTCCGACGAGAACATCGAGGCAACCGCGGTCGCTTCCTACGTCACTGGCGCTCCGCAATACCTTCTGCGAGCAGTCACCGACATCGTGCGTGGCCTTCCCGAGGCCCGCGCCGAGTTCGAGGCCGAGCCGACCGTCTACCGGTGGCTGTTTCGTCGCCAGGGCAACGAGATCGACATCCGGCTGCTCGAAGTGGCCAACTACGATCTGCCCGACTCGTCAGGAATCCAACTGTGGCGCAGCCGTCAAAACGTCTGGGCGCTCGCCGCATCGGTGTGCATCTGCTTCCGCGACGTCCTGCGGGACTACGGTTTCCGCGGATACCTGGACCAATGGGGCCATCCCTTCCCCCGGACCGAGCTCGAAGCTCTGATCAGCGTGACCCGTCAGCTGGCGCAGCCCCCTGCCGATCCCGAACAACACTCGCACTGACGCCGCCATCGCTACGTATTCCCCTGTCCTGCATGCCCAGCCCACCCGTTCTGGTGACACCACACTCAGCCCCTCAGATCAGCGCGGTATGCGCCATGATAGTGCGTCGAGGGAACAGGGGGCGGCCTCGATATGGCGACGTTTTCAGTTGGAATGCTTAGGCTTTCGAAGCATGAAGGAGTTGCTGGACTATGTCACCGCGAGCTTGCTGACGAACTTGGACGGTATCGACCCGATTGTGTTCGGATCGGTCCCCACCGAGGTGGTCGAGATCTGTCGGCTGGCATCGACCCTGGTCATCCAGCCACACGAGGCGCAGGTTCTGGGGTTGTCCGCGGAGCGATTCGGCGAGAACCAGATTCGGCACGCCGATCGTCTTATCGCGGCGCTGCTGGAGTTGGACCCTGCCCCACTCGACGTCGCCCGCGACCGGTCTCGTCGAGTCATCGGAACGTGCCGTCATTTCGCCGTGATCAGCTGCGCGCTACTGCGCCATCGCGGCTTTGCTTCCCGAGTGCGGTGTGGCTTCGCCACCTACTTCCAGCCTGGTCAAGGGGTCGACCACTGGATCACCGAGTACCGAGACAAGACTCATGGTCGCTGGGTTCGCATCGATTCCGAGATCTTGGGGCAAGGCATCCTGGAGCATCCGGAGGATCTCGACGCTGGTGAATTCCTCAGTGGCGGCGAGGCCTGGGTCGCGTTCCGAGACGGTCACCTCGACGCCGCGACATTCGGCGTCTACGGAACGGAGAATTGGGGACCGGCCGAGATCAGGGGCAATGCGATCAAAGACCTTGCCGCGCTGAACAAGTTCGAGATGCTTCCCTGGGATGAGTGGGGTCGAATGACGGCGTCCTACAACGGCGAAACCGGCCCCGACTACGACGACCTGATCGACACGATCGCAGCGACGTGTATCCGGGACGACACCGCCGAGATCATGGATCTCTACGCGCTGGAGGAGTTGAGGGTGCCCGCAGAGCTGCTTCCATGATCATCAAGTCCTCTCGTCTGGCGGCCGGTTCAACGCACGCAACTCGGTATTATGGGTCATCGCCCGCAGCCGAATGACGCTCTACCCGTTGATTTTCGGCGGGCCCGCGCGGCCTCTTCGGGACGCGCGGGTCGCGGCACTATCGGATACTTCACTCACCCAACGCGTGCTCTATTCAGCAGGGGCTACGCCAGCCGCCCGATCTGGCCGGGGATGGGCTGGTCACCACTGGGGCGCGGGTGGATGCGCCTGATCACAATCTATCGGTTTCGCGTTGCCTCGGAGGGGGCATGTGACCACGATAGAGGCGAGATTCGTTACCGCACTGCCTGTTTCACCGCGTCGGCACTGTGGACGGATGGACCAGTCGAGCGGGCTGGTCGAGTAGGGAGGACGAGGACGATGATGTCCGACGCAAACGCTCGCACCACCCGGAGCCTCATTCATTTTGCAGCGCCCTTTGCTGTGCTGTACGGATCAATCTGGATCACCGACCCCGAGATAGGCAAGTTGACCCTCCTCCTTCCATACAGCATCTTGTGGCTCCTCTGGTTCCCCGGGCTGCCTGCGGTTTTGATTGCCAGCGGAGCGGAATTGGCTGAGCGCGTATCGATCAGCAGGGGCTGGGGTGCGAGATATCAAGCCAGGTCACGGATGGTGTTGTTGTCCCTGTTGGGAGGATTCGCCGGTTTGCTCGTCGTGACCGTACTCGGGGAGGTCTACGCGGCGATATGTCACGAGCGCGATCTGTGGATGACCGTACTTTCCTGGCGGTTTGTCATCTATCTGCCGTGTCCGCTAGCGGCGGCACTCGTCGCAGCGACGTTACCGATACCTTCGGGTGCGACATCGCTCGTGGATACCGTCCTCTAGCGGATGACCGGACCGGGGATTGACGCACTGCGGCACTAGCACCGCCCTGCCATCGGCATTACCGCGGACCCGGAAGCGCTGTCGGCCAACCCGTCTGGACGGCCGACTAACGCCCGGGTCGCGGCATGACCGTGAGTTTGCACAGAATCGTTCTCACACGCTAAGGCTGGTTGGATCTCGCGGCGTCGTAGCCAGTAAACCGTTTCCGCATTGCGTCGTCGAACGCACATGCGTACTCGAGGGAGTCCCACCGGTGGAATTGGTCTCGCTGCAGATACCACCGCATCAACGCCGCGGCATCCTCTACTCGTCCGTCCAGCACGCACAGCACGACGGTCCCACGTAGCAGCGTCGGGTCCGGATTCGTTTCCCACGGCGCGATTGTCGGCTCACGTGCCGACTGCAGCAGAGCGGGGAAGGTGGATCGTTTGGCGAACCACTCACGCACAGGACCGCGGACGAAGCTCATGTACTGCGCTACCGCCACGTCGAGCCCGGCATCGAAATCAATCGACATCACCAGCGGCTTCGGCGAAACGTCCAACAAATCGAAGCGTCCACGATTGATGTCGCCGTAACTCAGGCCATCACCGGGCATGTCGCGCAGGACCTCCTCGACGGCCGGTGATCCGATCCTCGCAGTACCTTCCAGACGAAGGCCGCCGTCACGGTGTCGCTCGATGTGAGCATCGACGGTCGAGGTCATCCTGGGGATGACCCCCGTCGTCGGAGCGAAGTAGATCTCCGTCCACAAAAGCCTTCCAGTCGCGGGCCACCTCTGGGGTAGTGCACAGATCGCATAGCCTTCTGGCTCCATCGCCTCGGTTAGTCGGGCGATGATCTGTTTCGTCCATCGAGCCTGGTTCCGCGCACCCACAACTACTCCACTCGCCCCGATAACACCCTGCGTCGAACCTGCTGAGTCTTACTCGCCGCCACCGACAGGCCGAGTCGAGAACACAACCCTGCGGTGTCAAGACGATCGAGGTCGCGGCCCGTACCGAACGCCCGGGTCGCGGCATGACAGTGCGTTCAAGGGCGGGGTACGTTGAATCGAGCCCGTGAGACCGACGGTGTCCACCCACGGAAAGTAGTATCGCCACATGCACGCTGACATCGACGGTGGTGTCCGAGTCATAACCCTCGCAGCGGGTTTTGAGTGGTCTTGGACAAAGAAAGATGTCAAGAGCTTTTGCAAGCGTGCAAGCTGGGACATTCAGTCGCGTGATGAGTACGGCGCCATCCTTCGCACGACGCTTGGCGTGAATCCTTCCATCTCGCATGTGACATATGATCCGGCTTTCCTGAAGCGACATGGCAAGAGTCAGCAACAAATTCTCCAAGTCTCCGTCTACGTGACCGATCTATTGGATCCGGACATGCCAGACATCGATATTTTTCTTGTAGATAAATTCGCAGAGCTATCGGCGCTGATCGATATCGAACTTGGAGAGCCCACAAGGCGTAGCCCGGGCTATCAACCCGAGATCGCTTGGTATCTACCGCATGCAGCAATCGTCTTGGCGGCTGGCAGCCGATTTCTTCAAATAGACGTTGTGAACCCCACGTACCAAGCATGGTGGGATCGCCAGGACGACGACGGGGACGACGATCTGGATGAACTTCTTGAACCAGACGAGAGCGGAGATGAAGTTGAGAATGGGCCACTCAGTGGCCCATTGGAATGGAATGACTATATTTCCGCGCTGGCTGCTACCTTGTGGTTGATGCCGGAGGATGGACGACTTGAGCTAGTTATCGCGAGTGGAGTAGTCCGGTTCACTCTCGTTGACTATCAATTGAGTTGTGAGATAGTTCTCAATGAAAATGCTATGATTATCACACATGAGGCGCAGTCGATTATTTCTCCAAACCTATGGGATGCATCCAATGATGGTAGCGTCATTATTTGGAAGTATAAATTGACCTGGCCCAGCGCTTTTGAGAAATACGAGCTCGCCGCAGCGGGGGTCGTGGAGATTATTCACAAGGTCTGTCGGGTTGACCATACATCCGACATAGTCGTCGAAGCGTGGAACCCCTCAGGTGATGCGCCTGACATATCACGGCTGGGTGTCGTCGAATACTTCGATTGATTTGTTTCGATTCTTGGAACTAACGGCCAGAAATCGGTATCCGCCTATCAGGCGCGGCTCGCACCATTCGGGCAGGCCGCGAGCGAATCTGTACCAGTCCAACGACTCCGAGCTGACTCAGTCGCACGACGTTATCCCATGGCAGCTTGGTCGGCTTCGGCCGAACCGCGACCGGCTTCGACCCGCACACCCCATCCTTCGGGCAAGCTGCGTCCAGATCCGCCGAACAGAGAACCCGCCGCCGCGGAGGTCCGGCTGAATCGACAAGAACGTGCTCAACTCGGCAATGTAGTGCGTTGTAAGCCGAGGCTGAGTGCAACGCGAGCCGTGGAGCACGTTGGTTGGATAGCTGAGCCGCTGGGCGTGACTCTTCGAGGGACCTGCGGCTCATCGCCCGAAAGCGAGGTCTGGCAGCGTCTTTCGGATGGGCTGACAATGGTGGAGCGTTGGCGGCGAACGAAGGAGCGTGCTGATGTTGCGGAACACGGGTATCTGCGCGGATGCGCCGGTTGAGCTTTCCGCTCGCGAAATGTCGCAGGCGCGTGCTGCGGCGAGAGGAGCCGCGAAGGCGGCACGCAGACCGTTCTCGAGGGCACGTGGGCAATATCGGCGCTACCGGCAGGCCACCGGGGCGGCCTATCTCGACTGGCCGCGTTGGCGTGCGGCGTATCTTCTCGCGTATCACGGCGGTATCGGTATCGGCCCGCTCGGCGGAGGCCGCAAGGACAGTGTTGCGGGGTGGGGATCTGGAAATGCGTGGGGCGGCATGCCTTCCGGGGGAGAAAGCTCCGGAACCTGGTGATCGGCAACGAATTCCGGACCAGCCGCGATCAGGGTCTGAATGAGGTTCCCAGTTCATGTTTCGGGGCGGTTCTGCATGGCAATCCATGGAGCTCGAGTCGGCAGCTTACTTGGCGGCATAGGCCTGACTCTGGCGATGACTCCGCGGTCTCAGATGAGCACGGCCAGTTGATTTTTCGCCGCACCGCGCTGGCCGGTTCGCTCAGCGCGACATGCGGCAGTTCCGTCAGTAGGGAGGCCGCATGAGCCAGTTGCCGACGTTGTCGGTGGACAGGATTGCAGCGGAGCGAGTTCTGCTGCGCAAGGCACAGAACACCGATCGGGACAGGCTCATCGAGTTACGCACCGACCCGCAGGTCGGAGCCTATATCGGTGGGCCGCTTCCACGGCAGCGTGTCGAGCAGTACCTCGACGAGATCGGCGGCGCAGCCAACGCGACGGCCACGCCCGGCACATTCATCATCGCCGACAAGGCCACCGACGACCTTCTCGGGACATTCGAACTCAAACGGCGACCAGCCGACTGGCCAGGACACGTCACCGATACCGGTGAAGAACTGGAACTGGGTTACCTGATGCGCCCCGACGCCTGGGGAGCCGGACTGGCGTGCGAGGCCGCCACTGCGGTGTTATGCGTTGCGGCGGA
Source organism: Nocardia sp. NBC_01327 (assembly GCF_035958815.1). NCBI lineage: Bacteria > Bacillati > Actinomycetota > Actinomycetes > Mycobacteriales > Nocardiaceae > Nocardia > Nocardia sp. NBC_01327. The sequence continues at coordinate 7,193,540 of NZ_CP108383.1, forward strand.
GGAGCTTCAGGATCAGCCGGTTCTTATCTCGACACAGACAGCCAATGAGCGCTCGCTCAGACTCGCGATCCGTCTGGGCTTCCAGCCGGTCGGCACGTTTGAATGGTTCGACGCCGAGCAGACCCTGTGCCTGGCCAACCTCCACTCGTTCAAGGCGTGATCAGTCGATAGCTCCAGCTCATCGGATTTCTGCTGGACGGTTCGGTCAGCGCACTACGGCGGCTAGCCGCCGTAGTTTCGAGTGAAATCCTGACCCGGATCGACATTGGGCACCGTGTAATCCGACGAGCTCCCCTCGACGCGAGTCTGCTCGACGGAAGGTACGGGTTCGGGAGGCAGCGTGCGCCACTTGGCGCGCGGATCAGCGTCCTGCTCGTGGTCATCGCTCGTCGACATGATGTCTCCTCCGACTCGTGTCACCGCCCGCCTGGTGACCAATTGTCCTGCTGCCATGGGATTTCCGACACGGGCCTCGGTGTCCAGGTTACCGATTAGCCGGTCGACGCAAGTGCGACCTCCGTCCACCGTCCCCGACCGGTCGGTCAGAGTTGCGTGTGACCGGAGCCGCTGAGGATGATCAGCGGCATCAACAGAGCGCCGAGGATATCGTTTCCGGTGCACTGGGCCGAGGCGCTGGAGCTGCCGGTCGGCTGGTTGCCGCAGTTCTGCACCGCCATGGACTTGGTCGACGAGCCCTGGGTGGCGGTGAGACTGTAGACGCCTTCGGGAAGCTTCGAGTGGTAGACGTACTGGATGATCCCGGTGCCGGCGGTGGATCCGGCTTGCGGGGTGAAGGTGCCGACGTTCTGCCCGTCCAAGGTGACCGTGACCTGCGCCAGGGCGTCCGCGCCGCTGGTGGCCACGAAGATCGTGCAGGTATTGCCTGCCCCTTCACATCCGCCGATGCCGGTGTCGACCTGTGTCAGATTCACATTGTCGACCGTGGCCGACGCCGATGCCGCCGCGACGACCGGTATCGCCATCATGGCCACCGTGACGGCCGCCCAACTCATTTGCCTCATCTGTACTTCCCGTCGGAGTAGTCGTTGCCGGCACCTGAGTGCCGCTCCGAGGTAACCACGTAGTGAGGCCCCGCACGCACAAATTGAAAATCCCGTACTTCAATTCGGCGTCCCGCTGGAAAGTCCACTCTCCGAACAACACCCACACCGCGGGTCATCTTGATCGAACCGGCCGCTAGCCGGCACGTCGATTCATTCGAGCCCCATACCCTCACTTCGGCGGTTCAGCGGGTTCGACCAGCCGAGATTATCTCTGCGAGTTGATCTTCGGGCGTGCCGCGTGGCCGGGTCGGTCAGCGCGGTCCGCGGCAGTGGCGGATGTCCGCCTTCCGCGCTCGGTCCCGGTGAACTTCTCGTGCAGGTCGCGCATGGATTTACGGAAACCCGCCTGTGAGGGCCATGGATTGCAGGGAAAGTTCACTTCGGACCGATGAGCGGATATCACGTCGATGAGGACGAAGATTCCAATGTCGCGCAGGATATCTTGGATCCGAACCTTCATCGGCGGCTGGGAACCGATGATCGTAGTTTCGGGTCTGTGCTGCACCGTCGTCACCTGTCGCTCGGTGGTGAAGCATCCCACCAGTGTGAGCGACTACCTGACCTGACCATAGCCAGGAAACCGGTTCGCCAGCTGGACAGTTCGCCGCTTGCCTGCGCCGGGGTGGTCAGGCAGGTGCGTCGCTTGTTCCGACGATGACCGCTCGGCCGAGAGTGTGCGGGATCATCACGATGTTGAGCATCGCAAGGCTGGCGGCGGGTGGCAATTCCAAATGATCGACCGAAAGTGCTGTCGCGCAGACGAATAGGCGGTGGGTGCCGGTGCCGGGCGGCGGCCGGACCCCGGAGTATGCCGCTTGCCCCAGATCATTCGTCAGGGTGAGGGCGCCGGCGGGCAGGTTACTGCCACCGCTCGCCCCGGCGTCGGCTTTGATGCTTCCTGCGGCGGCGGGCACGTCCTTGATCGCCCAATGCCAGAGTCCGCCGGGGATGGGTGCATCGGCGTCGAAGGCGGTGATGACCAGGCTTCGGGTGCCGTCGGGTAAGCCCGACCAGGCCAGTGCGGGAGATCGGTTGGCACCGGCCTCGGTGTTGTAGCAGGACGCCGGGAGGGCTCCGCCGTTCTCGAAATCATCACTGCGCAAGTCGAATTCGATGGCGGGCAAGGCCAATGCGTACGGGTTGTAGTTCATGATCGGGTCCTCCTGGAGCGATATGTACAGCATTGCTGTATATATCGGAAAGTACAGCGAAGCTGTATAGTTTGTCCAGTGAAGGATCCCGAGTACTCCGTGGCCGACGCCGAGCAACTTCGTGTCGCCGTCGGGAAATTCGTGCGCCGCGCCAGAAGCGTCGACACGATGCCGGCGGGGCAGGCCACCGTGCTCGGTCATCTGCGCAGGGATGGACCGCTGGCGATCGTGGCCCTGGCGGACCGGGAGCGTGTCCGCCACCAGACGATGGCTCGGACGGTGCGGCTGCTGGCGGACCAGGGATTGGTGGACGTCGCGGCCGATACCAGCGACAAGAGGCGTGTCATCGTGACACTGTCGAGCGAGGGCAGCGCCCGACTCGACGATGAACGAACGAGTCGAGCGGCATGGATCGCGCGGGTCGCGCAGCGGGAACTGACCGATCGGGAGCGGGCAGTCCTCAAAAGCCTTCCCGCAGTTCTCGAGAAACTCCTCACCGGCGGCATGTGAGGCGTACACCCGCTCACGCAGCGGCTGACGGAGCCTGATCGCCCCGCTCAGGCCGTTGCCTCCCACACGTACCCGTCCGGATCGGCGAACGAACCGATACCGCTGTTCATGACCAGGCCGTGCGAACCACCGCCTTCCAAGGAGACTCCCGCTTCCTTGGCGGCGGCCTTACGCGGGTACAAGGCCAAGGTGACCGGCGAGCCGGGCTGTGCGAACTCGGCGTACTTGCCGCCGAAGCTCTTCGACGGCGTCAAACCGCGATCGGCGTAGAACTGCTTGCTGCCCTTCACATCCGAGACGCCCATCAGCAGCACCAGGTCGTCGATTTCGCGGGTGAAGGGGCCGACGTCCTTCTTGTTCGAGGTGGCGATCTTCCAGATCGTCCCCTCCGGCGCCTGCACCACCGCGCTGTAACCCCACATGCTCTTCTTCGCAGGCTTGAGGACGGTGAATCCGGCCTCGATCGCGGTGCCGACGAGGCTGTCGACAGTGGAGGGCTGGGACACCACCAGCGACAGAATGAATCCGCGGAAGCCGGTCGTCGGGGCCGAGGAGGTCCGGAAGCCGAGCCGTTCACCCAGTCCGAACGCGGCGTCGTAGGTGGCGGCAGCGGCCTGGGGATCGGCGACCTCGAGGTGAATGTTGATGTCGGTGCTGGTGTTTGCGTTGATTTCCATGCTCATAACGCTAGATTCGGGCCGCCGCGGTCACATCCGTGCCGACCACCGAACCCACCACTGAGACTCAGTCGGTGGTTCGCCAGATGTTCCACGTAGTGGAGGGGGCCTGGCTTCCTTCCAGGCGGGCGACGAGTTTCGTAAAATAGGATTTTGCCGGGCAGCCGTCACCGCATTCCCGATGCCGCTCCCATCCGCGCTGGGCGGCTTCGAGATTCATTACCGGATAGTCCGGAACCTCATGGCTCACAGGAGTGTTCATGGCAACCGGCTCGAGCGAATCGTCGGGGCGATGCATCCGCCGAATGCGGGGACAAGCTTTCCGGATTCGATCAACAGCCGCTTCGCCTGCGATTTCACGCGACAGACCGTGACAGGACATTCCTTGTGCTGCTGCATGATTGACTGCGCGCGAGCCTCGGTGAGCGACTCCCGGGGAACAGCGCTGTGGTCGATGGGTGGAAGGCCAAACATTTCGGTCACCTCTCCAATAGGTTCGATGGGCTAACGAAGGTTTCCTACCCCCAATAACCAAGTCCACCAGGGGATATGACGAGTAGACTCTCGATCACTGATTTTTGGAATCTCAAATCCCCCATATCTACCTCGGAGATGCGGAGATTCCAGCACGGAACACCGCGAGCCGGGTGTTCCCACGACGGGGCCTTCCAAAATTCAACGCATCCGATAGTGAGGCGAACGAGATGGTTACCGGATCTACCCTCGCGCGAAGGGCTTTGGGCCGGGAATTGAAGAAGCTTCGAGACGCGAAGGGGATGAAGCAGTCCGAGGGCGGCAGGATTATCGGCGTTTCTCCGCAGACGATCGGACGCATGGAGGACGGGCTACCCACCAAGGTGTCGGACCTGTACATCAACGCCCTGTGCGATGGGTACGGGGCGAACGACGAACAGCGGACTGCCTTGCTGGAGCTAGCTCTGGAAGTCCGCACTATGGCGAAATCCGGGGGCGGCTGGTGGCGCGCATACGCCGACGAGCTCAACGTCGGTTTCGACCACTACATAGGACTGGAAGAGGCGGCCCGAAAACTCGTAATCTGGCGGGGCAGCGTGGTCCCGGGGGTACTTCAGACTCCCGAGTACCGCCGTGCGATCGCGTGGACCGAATCACCTGCACTGACGCCTGAGCAGGTAGAAAGACGCGTTCAGATGGCCATGCAGCGTCAGAAACGGTTACTCGACCCCGATTTCACCGTTGAGGTCGTCCTGTCGGAGTTCGTTCTTCGCGACCAGATCGGTGGACCTAGAGTGGTCGCCGACCAGCTCCGCAAGCTTGCTGAGATCGCCCAACTGCCCAACGTCACCATCCGCACAGTGCCGTTCGACAGCTCCGGACACCTCGGTTCACTGGTGGGACCCTTTGCGCTGCTGGAATTTCCGAAGCTTCCCGCCACAGGCCTGATAGAACCGCCGGTGATCTTTGTCGAGGGATTCGCCGGAGACCTCTATCTGGAGCGAGAGCCCGAATTGCGGCGATATCGCGACGCTTTCACCGAGATCAGCCGGGTAGCGTTGGACGAGGACACAACAAGGCAGCTCATACTGTCGATAGCCAAGGAGCATGGCCAGTGACTACCGATCTATCTGGAGCCCAGTGGTTCAAATCAAGCCGTAGCAGCAGCTCAGGCGGGGATTGCGTCGAGGCCGCGCATCTGGGCGGCGGCCAGGTCGGGGTGCGGGACTCGAAGGATCCAGGCGGACCGGCTCTCGTGTTCGCCCCGAACCAATGGGACACCTTCAATGCCGCCGTTCAGGCGGGCAAGTTCGACCAGGCGTAGCCCCCGGCTGCAAATGCCGAGGCCCCGAGCAGAATTCGACTCGGGGCCTTCGTCATACAGCTTCTACTTCAGGCGCAGGCTGCCGAACAATCCGTCGGTCTCGTCCTTCGGGCCGGCGGTGAAGTACAGGGCGTCGGCGTCGCCGAGGCTTTCGCCATTGCCGAAGAGCAGGCCCCAGAGGCCGTCGATGGCGATGGGCTTGCCGTCGGCGTCGCGGGCGTAGTCCTGGAACTTGCCGGTGGAATCGTCGAAGGCGAGCAGGCGGCCGGCGCCGCCGAAGTTGCCTACCAGCAGCTTTCCGGAGAGCGGGCCGAAGCCCTGGGGAGCGAGGGCCACGCCCCAGGGGGCGTTGAAACGGCCGCCGTCATCGAGGGTGCGGACCAGCTTGCCGCTGGCGTCGAACTCGGCGACCTTGCCCTTTTCGGGCTTGCCCTTGGCGGAGACTTCCTGATCCTTGTCGAGCTTGTTCTCTTCGCCCTTGTAGATCTTGGTGGCGTCCTTCTCGTCGGCCTGCGTGATCGCGTAGGTGACGAAGATGCGGTTGCCGATGGTGGCGACATTGAACGGCGCGGGATCGCAGATCTTGACCTTCTTGCCCTTGTTCGCGTCGGCCGGATCGACGGCGTCACCGGTGGCGAAGGGATTGGCGAAACCGGTGGTGGACACCAGCTTCCAGTCCTTGTCGAAGGTGCGGACCTGCGGGTCGGAGCCGAAGTCGGCGGCGATCAGCTTGCTGCCGTCGGGGCTCAGGGAAATGCCCTTGAAGCTCATTCCCTGTGCGGTGCCGTCGAATTCGAGCACGGCCGGACCGTCGTGCCGCACGACCGCGCCGGGCGTGGCGCCCTGTTCGGTCCAGCCGGAGATCTTGCCGGAGTCGGTGGCGAAAATGAAACGCGCCGAGCCGGTGAGCTTTTCATCCTTGCCGTCATAGCTGACCGGCTGATCGTGCACGGCGAAGATATCGGAGGTGATGGGCGCCGGATTGAAGATGACGCCGGTCGTCTTGCCCTCACTGTCGTCGTCATCGCCGACCACGGCATCCGCGCCGGGCACGGTGACGACCTTCAGCGGATCCTGGAACATCTTCTGGTACTTGGGATCCTGCGATTTGGTGACATCACCGACGAACTGGAAGGACTTGCCGCCCGCGCCGACCCAGAAGTGCCCGCCCGCGCCCTTGGGACGATCGGCAATGCCCCAGGCATTCACCATATCGGGGTAGGTGAACTGCGCCTTGTAGGAATCCTTGTTCGCAGCCAGATTGATCTGCGAATAATGGTTTCCGTCAAGCGACTTCACATCGGTGGCGTCCGGCTCCGATTTCGAGCAGGCCGCAGCGAGCAATAGCGCCGCGCCGACCGCGGTAATGCGCATCAGGTTCTTGCGCACCGGGGCGGCGTTCCAGCGTCCGTTCAATTCCCTCGTCCTTCCAGTCCAGACCGCGTGACCCCACGGTTAGGCGACGCTAACCATAGACGATTTAGGTGACGCTAACCATATCTGGAAGGACTTCGGGTATTCCTCAGACGTCGAATGCGGCCCTGACCCGGTCTTCGGTCAGACCGTAATCGGCCAGCGAGTACCGGTGCACCGGCTTGCGGTCACCGCTCTTGCTCTCCTCGTCGAGCGAACCCATCGAGGCGCGCGCCGGATCGGAGAACTCCAGCCCGAAGGCGGTATAGATCTTCTCGACCGTCCCCATCGGATCGGCCCGCAGCTCGTCGAATTCGATATCGATGAACTGCTCCGGGTTGTAGCGCGCCCGCGCGGCGGTGAATTCGCGCAGCCCGCGCGACCACAGTTCCAGCTGCGTCTCACCGATCTTGTCGCCGACGAAGGTGGTGGACCAGCCCGCCGCCGCCTGATCGGAAAGGCTGCACGAGGATCCGACGATCGTCACCGGATCACGATGGGTCTGGATGATGAGCGCATCCGGGTACACCGCCATGAGCGCATCCAGCGCGAACAGGTGGCTCGGATTCTTGAGCACCCAGCGCCGGCTGTCACCGAGCCCGATGAGCTGCAGATTCTTCTTGTGCCGCGTGTAGGAGTCGGTCCAGTCCTGCTTGCGCAGCCACTGCGAGTACGTCGGCAGATACGCCAGCGACTCGTAGGCGATGGATTTGAGCGTCTGCCGCAGCAGCTGCCAGCACTCCTCCACGTCGGCGGCGCTCATGTAGTGCACGCCCATGAATTCCGGATTCTCGATGCGGTGCTGCGCGAATCCGGCGTCGATGCGCTGGTAGATGGGATTGTCGGCCCAGGTGTCGCGCGGCGGCCGCGGCTGCGGGAAGTCCGCCAGCCACATCTCCAGCGCCTGATGGCCGGGGTCGGCGGCCAGCAGCCGATGCAGTGCGGTGGTGCCGGTGCGCGGCAGCCCGGTCACGAAAATCGGCCTGGTGACCGAGGTTTCGGCATACCCGGGGTTGGCCTTCCAGGAGGCCTCGCTCAGTGCCCGGGCGACGAGTGCCCCGCGCAGGAAGTACCGGCTCATCTTCGAGCCGAGCTCGGTGAGCCCGGCATCGCGCTGGTACGACTCCAGCAGGACGCTCAGGCCCTCCAGGTAGTCGTCCGAGCCGAAATCTTCGAGGCCGCAGACCCGGGTGGCCGAGGCGTGCAGATCCTCGACGGTGCCGACGGAGGTGCGTGCGCTCATAGGTAGAACTCCTTCTGGAGCCGGGAGCCCCTGTCGCACAGAGACTCCCGGTCGTTCGTAATCAGACGTGGTACTCGCCGCAGTTGACGTCGAGGGTCTGGCCGGTGATGGCATTGGCCCACGGCGAGGCCAGGAAGACGACGGCCTGGGCGATCTCGTCGGGCAGCGGCAGCCGCTTGAGATCGGACTTGGAAGCGGTCTGCTGGTACACCTGCTCCTGCGTGATCCCGTACTTCTTGGCGATCTCGCCGAAGTACCACTTCAACTGCTCGGTCCAAATGTAGCCGGGAGCAACGGTATTGACGCGAATACCCTTCTCCCCCAGTTCGGTCGACAGGGTCTGCGACAGGGCAAGCAGCGCCGACTTGGCGACCTTGTAACTGCCGTAGCGCGGCTCGGAGTGCCGCAGCACCGCCGAATTGATCATGACGACATTGCCCTTGGTCTCGGTGAGGACCTCGGTGAACGCCTGCGTCATGCGCAGCCCGCCGAGCACCGTGAGTTCGATGCTGTCGCGAATCTGCTGGAAGTCGGTGCGCGCCAGCGGCTTCATGGACGGTACCGAAAACGCGTTGTTCACCAGCACATCAACCTTGCCGAAGGTCTCCACGCTGCGCGCGAGCAGGTTCTGCACCTGCTCGTCGTCGGTGATATCGGTAGGCACGCAGAGCGTCTCACCGCCCTCGGCCTCGATCTCGGCCGCGACCTCCTTCAGCTTGGATTCGGTACGCGCTGCGAGCACGACCTTCGCGCCCGCCGCCGCGGCCTCCAGGCAGATGGACCGGCCCAGGCCCGGTCCGACGCCGCTCATGACGACAACCTTGTCGTTGAGCAGTCCCGTTTTGAGCCTGGTCATCCCAGCATCCTCCCTGCGAAAGCCCGCTGACGAGTGGCGATTCGATCACGCCAGCCCGCCTCGTCGATCTGATTGTGTGCGAAGTGCGGCAGCCGTTCGGCCACCTTGTCGAAGGGCACCAGTTCGATGGTGGGCCCCTGCTCCGGGGTAATGGGTGCGGACACCCGCTGCCAGCGGAACTGCAGAATGCCGAGCTTGCGCCCGGTGGTCTCGATCCAGTTGGCGATCCCCGGATTGCGCGCGGAGACCACCATGCGGATCAGGCCATCCGGATCGACCTGTGCCTGAGCATGATTGAGGCTGGTCTGGTGGTTGGAGTAGTCCAGCGAGATGTACCAGCGGCTGCCGAGCTGGAAACCCTGGTACGGCGCATCGGATTTCGGCACGGTGATGATGAGCGCCTGATCGTCCTCGAGCTCGAAGTGACCCACCGAGGAGTACTGCGTGCTCAAACCGCCTGGCGTGAGCCGGGGTTCGGTCAGGGTGTTGACCGGCAGGTTGAGATAGAACCACTTGGGGAAGTTGAACCAGGTGTTCACCCGGGTCAGCAGCATGCGGCCCGCCGCGCGGTACCGCTTGCGCAGGGCCGTCACATCGGCTTCGACCGGCGCGGTGCCGATGGTGTCGACCCGCTCGATCCGAATACTGCCCTTGCGCTCATTCGCCCAGTCGCTGTACACCTCTCGCACCGCGAGCATGGACGCGCCCTCGCCGAGCACGAAGTAGTTCGGCCCCGGATTCTCCTTGGGCGGACCGAACCGCAGCTGATAGCTGCCGTCCGCGGCGATCTCGAGCCGCCGGTCGTCGAAGGCATCGTCACCATTGGGCACATCGGTGGCGGTGTAATCACCCTTGAGCACCTGGAAGCTCAGGTCGGCCGTATTTCCCCGCACACCGGTGAGCAGGTATTCGCCGTCCGGCTCGACGGTGGCGTGGTAGTACAGCGTGTCCGGATTATCCAGGCCCATCTTGGTGTACGGCCCGGTGGAGGTCACGAAGTACGGGTGCGATTTGCCGTGCGCCCGCGAAAGCTGCAGCACCGCGGCAATACTGCCCTGCAGATAGTCGTAGCCCTCGGCGAGATCGTGCTCGTCGCGAATGAATTCCGCTCCGGCAATGAGCTTTTCGGCCTCCGCGACCGCAGCCAGGAAAGGCTCGGTCAGCGGCAGTTCGGCCTGGTCGTTGGTGGGTTCCATCAGGAGTCAGCACTTCCTTCTGAGAGACAGGGCTTAGGAGATAAAGCCGAGTTCGGTGCGGATGCGGAGGGCAACGTCGGCAGGGGTGCCCTGATCAGGGGTAATGGTGAGCTCGGCGTACTCGGGCCGCTCATACGGCGAGGAGATACCGGTGAACTCGGGCAGCTCCCCCGAACGGGCGCGCTTGTACAGGCCCTTGGGATCGCGCAGTTCGCACTCCTCGAGCGGAGTGTCCACGAAGATCTCATGGAACGGCAAATGCTTGCCCGCGTGCAGCTTTCGCGCATCCCGCCGCTGTTCCCGGAACGGGCTGATGAGCGAGACGATGGCGATCGTGCCCGCATCGGCGAACAGCGCGGCGGTTTCGGAGACACGGCGGATGTTCTCCCGGCGGTCCTCATCGGTGAACCCGAGATTGCTGGTGAGCCCATGCCGCAGGTTGTCGCCGTCGAGCAGATAGGCCGGTCGTCCGGAGGCGATCAGCTGGCGCTCCAATTCCACTGCGATAGACGACTTTCCGGAGCCGGACAGCCCGGTCAGCCAGATCGTCGCGCCTTCGCTGAGCCGCTGGGTGCGCTCCACCGCGGAGTTGTGCCACACCACATTCGCCCGCGGCCGCCGCCCCGTGGCGCGATGTCCGCGATCACTGGTGGCCTCGGTGAGGCCGGGCGTCCGGGCGGTGATCATGCCCGCCGCCACAGTCTGATTCGTGGTCTCGTCGACCAGAATGAAACTGCCGGTGGCGCGATTGTCGCGGTACGGGTCGAACATGATCGGCTGCCGGGTGTGCAGGGTGACGCGCCCGATGTCATTGAGCGCCAGCTGATCCGCCTCCGTCTGCCGGTGCAGGGTGTTCACATCGAGCCGGTAGTCCAGCTCGGTGACCCGCACCTTCGAGTTCTGGGTGGCGGTGCGAATGCTGTAGTCATTGCCCGCCCGCAGCTGCGCGGTATCGGAGAACCAGCACACCATGGCATCGATCTCACGATCCTGATGCGGCTGGTTGCCGGGCCGGGCGAGCATATCCCCACGGCCGATATCGATTTCGTCGTCGAGGGTGAGCGAGACCGCCATACCGGCGAAGGCCTCGTCGATCTTGCTGCCGCCCGGTCCCCAGATCTCCGTCACGTGACTGGTGCGGCCCGACGGCAGCGCCACGACCTCGTCGCCGGGCTTGAAGATGCCGCCCGCGATGGTGCCCGCGTAACTGCGCTGGCTCTCGCCGTGCGGGCGGATCACGTACTGCACAGGCAGTCTCGTATCGATGAGGTTGCGGTCGGAGGCGATGTGCACCTCTTCCAGATGCCGCAGCAGTGTCGGCCCCGGATACCACGGTGTGTGCTCGGACATATCGACCACATTGTCGCCGTGCAGCGCCGAGAGCGGAAGGAAACTGAGGTCGCCGACATCGAGCTTGGTCGCGAAATCCGCGAATTCCGAACGGATTTCCTCGAAGCGCTGCTCGGACCAGTCGACCAGGTCCATCTTGTTCACACACAGCACCAGGTGCCCGACGCCCAGCAGTGAGGACAGGAAGGCGTGCCGGCGCGTCTGCTCGGAGACGCCCTTGCGGGCATCGACCAGAATGAGCGCCAGATCCGCGGTGGACGCGCCCGTCACCATGTTCCGGGTGTACTGCACATGCCCCGGGGTGTCCGCGATGATGAATTTCCTGCGCGGCGTGGTGAAGTAGCGATACGCGACATCGATGGTGATGCCCTGCTCCCGCTCGGCGCGCAGTCCGTCGGTGACCAGCGCCAGATCCGGCTGACCGCTGCCGCGGGCCAGGCTGACCCGTTCGAGCGCGTCGAGCTGATCGGTGAACAGCGATTTGGAGTCGAACAGCAGGCGCCCGATGAGGGTCGACTTGCCGTCGTCGACACTGCCCGCCGTGGCGAGCCGTAAAAGGTTGCGGCGCATCAGAAGTAGCCCTCTCGCTTGCGATCTTCCATGCCGGAGTCGGAGATTCGGTCGTCGGCGCGGGTGGCGCCGCGCTCGGTGAGCCGGGTGACCGCGGTTTCGGCGATCACGTCGGTGGCGTTCGCCGCCTCGGATTCGACGCAGCCGGTGCAGTCGGCATCGCCCAGGGTGCGGAAGCGCACGGTGGTCTCGAAGACCTTCTCACCCGGTTGTGCGGTCAGGAACCTGTTGTCGGCCAACAGCATTCCATCGCGCTCGATCACCTTGCGGCGGTGCGCGTAGTACAGCGACGGCAGCGCCACCTCGGCGCGATCGATGTACTCCCAGATATCGAGCTCGGTCCAGTTCGAGAGCGGGAAGACGCGAATATGCTCGCCCTTGCGGTGTGCGCCGTTGTAGAGGCTCCACACCTCGGGGCGCTGCGCCCGCGGATCCCAGGCGCCGAACTCGTCGCGGAAGCTGAACACCCGCTCCTTGGCCCGCGCCTTCTCCTCATCGCGCCGGGCGCCGCCGAAGACCGCGTCGAAGCGCTCCTCGCGAATGCTGCGCAGCAGCGTGGCGGTCTGCAGCCGATTGCGGGTCTCCCCCGCGACCTCGGTGACCCGGCCGGCGTCGATATCGTCCTGCACCCGGCCCACCAGCAGCTGCGCGCCCAGGCGCTCGGCCGTCTGGTCCCGGAAGTTGATGACCTCGTCGAAATTGCGCCCCGTATCGATGTGCATGAGCGGAAAGGGCAGCGGTGCGGGCCAGAACGCCCGCCGCGCCAGTTCCAGCATGACCGCCGAGTCCTTACCGCCGGAGAACAGCAGCACCGGCCGTTCGAAGGTGGCGGCAACCTCTCGAATAATGTGCACCGATTCCGCCTCCAGGGCGTCCAAGTGCGACAACTCGTATCCCGCGCGCATTCGCTTCACTCACTCGCCGCGTCTTCCGGCAACGTGCCCGTCCGGGTGGTGTCCGCTCCGGGCTTGCGTTGTCGAATATTCGACGCTATTGTTCGATTATGTGACACCGACGATAGGTCGCTAGCCTGTGACGGTCAATACCCCGCACCGAATTGGTACGTCACATCCGGGCGTCCACCCGCCGGAAGCCGCCGCACGCACGAGCAGCAGAGGTCACCGTGTCTGAAATCAGCTCCGCCACCGCGCTGTCGGAAAACACGCTCACCAGCGAATCGAATGCGGTCTCCCCGCCCACCCGGCGCGTGGTGCAGACCATCGAGCTGCTGTCCCGGCATCCGGCCGAACATCTCTCGCTCGCGCGCATCATTCGCGGCACCGGCATGTCCCGCGCCACCGCGCACGCCGTACTGACCCAGCTCACCGCCGACGGCTGGACCATTCGCGATGAGGACGGCAATTACTGCCTGGGCCTGGGTCTGATGACGGTCGCCCGGCGCGCCGAGGCCGCCTTCCCCATTCGCCGCCTGGCCGCGGACGCCATGCGCGAACTGGCGCAGACGCAACAGGTCCCGGCCTTCCTGGCCGAGCGCGAGCAGAATTCGATCCTCATCACCGAGATGATCGGCACCCCGTCGGTGCATTGGATGCGGGCCGGTCGTCGTATGCCCTTCGCGCCGCCGGTCTGCCGCGAATTCATCGCCTGGGCTCCCGAATCCGCCCGCCGGCAGTGGCTGGCCGGCGCCGAGCCCGCGCACCGGCCGCGGCTCAATGCGGTCCTCGATGCCATTCGCACGCGCGGCTATTCCGTCGAGCGGCTCGCCGACGATTCCACGCCCATGCTGGAAGCCCTTGCGGCACTGCCGCATTCGCCTGTCACCGATCCGCTGCGGCATCGGCTCAGCGCCATGATCACCGAGCTCATCACCATCGACTATCTGCCCGACGAGCTCGGCGAAGACAATGCCGTCGTTTCGGTCTCGGCCCCCGTCTTCTCCCCCGACGGCACCGTGGTCGCCTCGATCGTCGCGTGCCCCGACACCCACCTGCCCGCGGCCCGGCTGCGCGAGCTCGCCGCCGCGACCGTCACCGCCGCCGCCACTGTCGGAACCGCACTGCGCCGATGACAACACCGCCCGGCGCCGATGACAGCGCGGCGGGACTCGGGCAGGATCACGGGATGGACGTCCTCACCTCCCGCGAGATCTACTCCAACCAGTGGATAACAGTCCGCGAGGACATCATCCGCCGCCCCGACGGGGAGCAGGCCATCTACGCCCTGATCGAGAAGTCCGATTTCGCGATCATCGTGCCGCAGGACGGCGACCGCTTCCACCTGGTCGAGCAGTTCAGACATCCACTGCGCCAACGGTGCTGGGAATTTCCGGGCGGCTCCGTCGCCGACAAGAGCCTCGACCCGGCCGAGGTGGCGCGGCAGGAACTGCGCGAGGAGACGGGCCTGCGCGCCGAGCGGCTGACCTACCTCGGCAGGGTGGCGCCCGCGCCCGCCACCAGCACCCACTACGGCCATATCTACCTGGCGACGGGGTTGACGGAGGGGCCGCACGAGCGCGAACCCTCCGAACAGGACATGCGGGCGGCGTGGTTCTCCCGGGCCGAGCTGGAATCGATGATCACCGAGGGCGTGGTCGCCGACGCGCAGACGGTCGCCGCCTACGGGCTGCTGCTACTGCACGAGCGCGATAACCGCTGAGCTACTCCGCCGCGCCCGCGTATTTGATGAGTCCGGCGACGACGTCGGGGAAGTCCGCGGTGATCTGGGCGCCGATCTCCGGGCCTGCGGCGTCGGCGGCGGGGCCGGTGATCTCGGTCCGGTAGGTCACCATGGTGCGGCCGGGGGCGAGCAGCTGCAGGCGGTGATCGGTGCGGATCTCGAAGCCCTCGCCGGTGAAGACGTCCGCCCAGAGGCGGCCCTCGATGATCTCCACGAATCGCAGTTCGACGGTGTCGCCGTCCGGTGAGGTCATCCGGAAGGTCGTCCCGACGGCGAAAGGCCCGTCCAGCTCGAAGCTTTCGATTCCCGGATTCCATTCCGGCCACCGGTCCGGATCGGACCAACTGCGCCACAGCGCCTCCGGATCGACATCGGTCTCGGCGCTGTATTCGTACTCCCACATGAAGCGTGAGTCTTCCACTTCCCGGCTGTACACGCCGGTTCTCAACGGTGGCAATACGGCCGAATCGCCGTTTCTGCCCCCTAGGATGCAGTGATAGTTCCTATGCATGACCAAGAAGGTGGTCCCCACCACCGGCGCGCACTGCTGCGCCCCTGGATGAGCGAGGTTGGAACGTCATGAGTGGCAATCATTTCCGTAATCGCACGGCCTGTACCGCGGTACTCACCGGCATGGCGGCGGTGTCCCTCGTTATGGCGGGCGCCGCCCAGGCCGATCCACTATGGCCCGGCGGGCCCGATGTCCCCGGCGTGCCGTCCATCATTCAGCCGCCGGCGCCCGCGCCGGTCACGGCCCCCTGCACGTCCGAAGGGGCCCGAGTCTGCATGAGCCTCTCCGACAATGAGGCCTGGCTCATGGAGAACGGCAAGGTCACCTACGGCCCCACACCCATCTCGCACGGACGGCCCGGGTTCGAAACCCCTCCCGGCGTCTTCCACGTGGCCTCCAAGAAGGAATACCACTGGAGCACCATGCACAATGCCGAGATGAAGTGGGCCGTGTTCTTCAACGGTGATATCGCCACCCATATCGGCCCGATCGAAGAGAAGTCGCACGGCTGCATCCGCATGACTCCGGAGGGCGCCGAAACCCTCTACCGCTGGGTCAACCCGGGCGATGTGATCGAAGTCGTCCGCTAGCTCCGCACCACGCACGGATAGCTCCGCACCACGCACAGACGAGCGCCCCGCCGAGAACTTCGGCGGGGCGCTCGCTTGCGGTGAGACCTGCAATCACCAAGGGAGCGGACCGTATTCGACGTCGCCGACCATGTAGTGACCCCAGAGCTGGCCGGACGGGCCGTCCGCGGGCAGGGTGGCGAGGTACACCGATGGCTCGGCCCCCTGAGTCGGGGTGCGAAAGCCGGTATTGCCGTTCAAGTCCGTGGCCGTGTAACCGGGATTGGCGGCATTCACCTTGATTGGAGTGTCCCACAGCTCCTTGGCGTACATGGCCGTGATCATGTTGAGGGCGGTCTTCGAAGACGGGTAGGGGATGGCAGCCATCGGCCACATGGGGCTTTCGGGGTCGGTCATCAGTGCGATGGAGCCGACTTCGCTCGAGACATTGACGATTCGGGCGGCCGGGGCGCGGCGCAGCAGCGGCAGGACGGCATTGGTCACCGCGACCACGCCGAAGACGTTGGTCTCATAGACCTTCCGCAAGGTGGCGAGGGTGGTGGACGAGGGCTTGTTGTCACCGTCGACGAATCCCCCGATGCCCGCATTGTTGATCAGGATGTCGAGGCTGCCGAACTCGGCGTCGATCCAGGCGGCGGCGCGAGCGATGGAGTCCTCGTCGGTCACGTCGAGCTGGACGAAATGCGCCTGTGCGCCTTCGGCTTTCAGCGTGTCGGCGGCGCCCTGGCCGAGATCCTTGTCGCGGGCCGCGACGAGGACGGTGATGCCGCGGGCGGCGAGTTGGCGGGCGGTTTCGTAGCCGATGCCTTTGTTGGCTCCGGTGATAAGCGCTGTGGTCATGTCACTCAGCATCGCGCTCGAAATCGGGGTTTGGGAGGACCAGGTTGTACCACCCACCCGGGGTGGAAGTAGCCGACACTGGAGGAATGGCGGATCGAAGCGAACTGGCGGATTTCCTGCGCACCAGGCGGAATCGTTTGCGGCCCAGTGATGTCGGGCTGCCGGACGGAATCAACCGGCGAGCAGCGGGATTGCGGCGGCAGGAGGTCGCGCAGCTGGCCGGGATATCGGTCGACTACTACATCCGGATGGAGCAGGCGCGCGGGGCGAAACCGTCACGGCAGGTGCTGACCGCGCTGGCGCGGGCGCTGATCCTCACGGTGGACGAGCGTGATTACCTCTTTCGCATGGGCGGGGAGAATCCGCCGACCGTCGCCGGACCGAATCGCACTGTCCCACAGTCGGTTCGAATCATCCTGGATACGCTCGCCACGCCCGCATACGTCGTCGACGCCAGCTACGAGATCCTCGCCTGGAACGAGCCGGCCATCCCCTTCATCGGCGATCTCGACGCCCATCCCGACCATGAACGCAATATGGTGCGCTGGATGTTCATTCAGGCCGGCGACCACCCGCAGTGGTCGGACGAGTCGATCCTGCACTTCGCCCGTTCCACCGTCGCCGATCTGCGCGCCGCCTACGCCCGCTATCCCGGCAACCCCGTACTGGCCCGCCTGATCACCGAATTACTCGGCACCGCACCACGTTTCGCCGAAATGTGGAACTCGCACGACGTCGAGGTCCGCCGCGGCCACAACAAACGCATCGACCACCCCGCACTGGGCCTGCTCGAGTTCGAATGCCAGGTGCTGCACATCTCCGACACCGACCAGCGGATGATCGTGTACTGCGCCACGCCCGGCACCCCCACCGATGCCGCATTCCGCGCCTTGGCCGCCGCCCGCTCAACGACCGCCTGACCCCCACCGATCCATCCGTCACCAGGCCCGCACACGAACTCCGCCCTGCGCTGAGCCAACTGCCCACCGCCGCTGGGTCGAGTCCCACCTAAGCCGAGCATGTTGCGACCGATCACCCCTCGGATTCGAGTTCACGCTGCAGCCGGATGCGCCTGGTCCTACAGCGCGCTGTAACCGGGAGTCCTATCTCTTACCGACAGCCGCGCCACACCGCACTTCACCGAAGTCGTCACGGGCGCAGGATTTCTCGCTGACGGGTGCATCCATGATCAAATCTCTCACACTGCTCGCCTCGCTCGCGGTCGCCGCGAGCAGCTTCGGCCTCACCGCCGCCGACACCGGTACGGAAGGCGGCCCCGCCTGTCTCTGGGCCGGTGCCGCCTACCCGCAGGGCGCGGACCTGAGCGCGGGCGGCTCCCACTACACCTGCGGATCACAGGGCTCCACGCCCTACTGGACCCGTGGGCAAGCGGCGGCTTTCAGCACCGCGCCCAACCCCGGCGCGGACACCAATCCGTCGGGCAGATTCAGCGCGGGCGCACGCCAACCCGGCACCGAATACGAGGACACCTGCGTCGGAGACCAATTCATCCCGGGCCCCGACGACGTCTACCAAGCGGTCCAGACCAGCGGCGGCCTGCTGTGGAAATCCGCGGGCCCGATCTCGCAATGGGCGTTCGACCCCGGCGCGGTACACCCGCAGACCACTCGATCCTCCGGCCTCTGCATCGACGGCGTCCTGACCTGATCCACCAGAATCCGTTGCGCCCCAGCAATGACGCTGGGCAGTGGATGACCGACGACGTTCATCCCCCGCACCGACAGGTACCCGCGACAGCGGGCCGTGAAGCCACCGGCCGCCCTCGTCACCCCGACGTCCGGCGGCCGCAATCGAACGAGACATGTTGCAGTACTATGGGTGTGAATCCTGGCCGCACGCGGGATGACACAGGTGATGCCACCCGGACCTCGGTCGCGACAGGGGTATGGCCGAGCCGGCCGAATGGGGTCGAGCGAGGCGAGCCGTGCCAGGGAGCTGGATGGGCGGCCGAGAGCGGACCGGGCCGGGCGGGCCTACCCGACCACGCAGGACATAGCCAGACCAAGCCGGGCGGGCCTACCCGACCACGCAGGGCATAGCCAGACCAAGCCGGGCGGTTCCCGGTCAGGCGGGGCGGTTCCGGGTCAGACGGGGCGGTTCCCGGTCAGGCGGGGGTTCGAGATCAGGCGACGGGGTTCGAGATCAGGTAGCGCTGGATGGTCGGGCCGATTTCGGCGATCAGTTGGTCGGGGGTCAGGGCTACCACGGGGGGAATGCGGAGGACGTAGCGGCAGAGGGCTATGCCCAGCATCTGGGTGACGATGAGGGCGGCTCGCCGGGGGGCGTCGGCGGGGTCGCCGACGGTGAGGACCGAGGGCATGACCTGTTCGGCGAAGATTTGGCGGACGCGGTCGGTGACCGTGTCGTCGGTGACGGCGGAGCGCATCAGGGTCAGGATGATGTCGTTGCCGGGCGCCTGCTCCCAGAGTTCGAGGAAGCGGCGCACCATCAGTTCGCCGAGCGAATCCGGCTGTGCGGCACTGAGATCGGGCAGGTCCAGGCGAATATCCACGGCGGCGGCGAACAGGCCGTCCTTATTGCCGTAGTAGCGCATGACCATGGACGGGTCGATTCCGGCGTCGGCCGCGATGGCGCGAATGGTCGCCTTCCGGAACCCGTCCTCGGCGAATCTCCGGCGCGCGGCCTCGAGGATCGCGGCGCGGGTGGCGTCGGATCGGCGCGGGGTGCTCTCGACTGTCATGCCAACGACTGTAGGCCAACAACTGTTGACACGCCCGCGCCGGGGCCCTAATGTCTAAGTCAACAGATGTTGGCCAACACATGTTGGCAAAGCTCGAGGAGTCGACATGAACACCATTCCCGCCACCACCACCGTCGCCATCGTCGGCGCGGGCCCGGCCGGTCTGACCGCAGGCATCGCTCTCGCCGACGCGGGCATCGAGGTGGTACTGCTCGACCGCCTGGCCGAAGGCGCGAACACCTCCCGGGCCGTCGTTGTCCACGCTCGCACACTGGAAGTGCTGGCGGACTACGGAATTGCCGATCAGCTCATCGAACACGGCATCCAGACCCCGAACTTCGTCATGCGGGACGGCGAGCACGTGCTGGCCCGGGTCTCGTTCTCCAAGCTCCCCACCCCGTACCCCTACGCCCTGATGATCGGGCAGGAATCCACCGAGGCCATCCTGCTGGCCCGGCTGGAGAAGGCGGGCGGGCAGGTGCACCGCCCCTACGAGGTCACCGGCCTCACCCAGGACGGCAGCGGCGTCACACTCGAATACACCGGCCCGGAGGGCACGGGCACGCTGCGCGCGGACTACGTGATCGGCGCCGACGGCATGCACAGCAAGGTCCGCGAGGCAGCCGGTATCGGCTTCACCGGTTCCACCTATCAGGAATCCTTCGTCCTGGCCGATATCCACATGACCTGGCCCGACCCGCGCGACGAGGTCTCGCTGAGCCTGTCCCCCGAGGGCGTCACCGTCGTCGCGGCCCTGCCGGATGCAACCGACACCCGCTACCGCGTCGTCGCGACCATTGCCGAGGCCCCCGAAAAGCCGAGCCTCGAGGATGTGCAGGCGATCCTGGACCAGCGCCGCCCCGATTCGAACGTGAAAGTCCATGACGTGCTGTGGAGCTCACGCTTCCGCGTCCACCACCGCCTGGCCGACCACTACCGCGCCGACCGCATCTTCCTCGCCGGCGACGCCGCCCACGTGCACAGCCCCGCCGGCGGCCAGGGCATGAACACCGGAATCCAAGACGCCGCCCTCCTCGGCACCCTCCTGGCCCGCACCCTCCACGGCGCCCCCGACCTTCTCGACACCTACGAAACAACCCGCCGCCCGGTAGCAGCCGGCGTAGTCAAGTTCACCGACCGCATGACCCGCATGGCCACCCTGCGCCCCCGACCCGCCCGCCTGATCCGAAACCTCCTCATCACCACCGCAACCCGCCTCCCCGCAGTCCGCAACACCCTCGCCTACCAACTCTCCGAACTCGCCACCCGCTGACCCCACCCCCACCAAAATCTCCGCCCCCAGCCACGGCCGGGGGCGGATGTCGTTATCCCGCAACAGCACCGGGAGTCGACTGAACAGCCGATCACCAGGAACTGACGGCGGTATCGCCCGAGAACCGCCCGCCACCATTTCCTGGTGATCTTGAAAGCCGGCTTGGGTCGATGTGCCGGGGGTGGTCAGCTCACGGAGACGAGGGCGTCTCGGGCTTCCA
Organism: Nocardia sp. NBC_01327; assembly: GCF_035958815.1. Lineage (NCBI taxonomy): Bacteria > Bacillati > Actinomycetota > Actinomycetes > Mycobacteriales > Nocardiaceae > Nocardia > Nocardia sp. NBC_01327. The sequence continues at coordinate 7,214,161 of NZ_CP108383.1, forward strand.
TGAGGGCGAAGCCGAGGAGGTTTTCGCCGCGCCACTGGGAGGGGTCGGCGGCGGCTGGGTTTTCGGCGCCCAGGCCGATGCCCCAGATGGTGTCGCGGGGGGCGGCTTCCACGAGGATTTTGTCGCGGGTGGCGAGGAGGAAGTCGCGGAGGGTGTCGTGCTGGCCGAATTTGGCGATGCTGCCGCGCATGACGATATCGAAGCGGTGGGCTACCCAGGTGTTCTGGTCGAAGCCGCGGACCTCGCGGCCGAGCCGTTTGGCGTCGGCGGGGGTGGCGCTGGCCAGCACCCGGTCGCGGACCTCCTCGTCACCGAAGAGGCGGGCCTTCTCGCCCATCATGAAATGCTCTGCGCTGCGGTAGGTCTGGCCGTCGACGGTGAATTCCACCGGCCACCACTGGCTCAGAACCCACTTGCCCACCTCGTACCCCGGTGTGCGCGTATGCCCCCAGAAATAGAGGAATTCCGGTGCTGCCCCCGCCGCCATTTCGGCGGTCAATTGTGCCCTGTCCACAAATCCCGACCCTAGTGGACCGCCATGACAGCCTCCGACCCAATATTCGCCACACCGCCGGACCCGCCGCCGAAATCAGGATCAACCGGACGATCCCCACGAGACTTCGCACCCCAACACACCATCGGGTCCCCAGCCTGTGTGGATCCCGGCCAAAAGCCTGCCGGGATGACGGGGTATCTCGAACAGGCTCAGTAGCCGGGCAGGGCGCGCAGGCAGGCCATGACCTCGGCTGACGGGTGGTCCTTCACTCGATAACGGGGCGGGTCGTATCCGTCGACCGGCGTCAGATCGATATGCGCCACAACGTCTTCCCACGCGACCCGGACGACCTCGCCCCCACTGGTCACCATGCAGACGAAGTGTGCTCGCGGCAGCAGGGTGGGAACACCGTCGGTCCAGGGCGTCATGGTGTGCGAAGTCCCATCGGGCGCACGCACATGCATGAGTTCGCTGACCGCTTCCTCCCGAAACCGGTCGGCCCGTAGATGTTCGGTCTGGGTGCGATAGGTACTGGAGGCCAGCCCCACCTCGAGCCTCCGCAGCGCATGCCAGGCCGGATGCTCATCGGGCAGTCGCAGCGGCACCAACTCCCCCTCCTCGTCCACCGTGTACGGCAGCGGCGAGAGCGGGCGCAAGGCCTCGCCGTATTTCTCCTCCGCCATTTCCAGGAAGATCGGCAGCTGCTCCTCCGCCGCCCCGAGCACCACGAACATGCCTAGGTGCCCGGGTAGCAATACCATCGGGCGCACACCCGTCCGCGCCCGCACACCGGCCAGCCACCCACCGAGCAGCGGCAGTGATCCGACATAACTCTCGCCGTCGTCATCGGCGAATTCGAGAACCCTGATCCCCGTGCAGGGTTCGAATGCCTCCAGCGTATTCATCGCCAGCCCGGCCATATTCATATGCGCGGACCGGAAGACACGATCGGCGTCCACACCCCAGCGCTGCAGATCGACCGTGGTGACAAAATGCACCGTGCGCGGATTGTCGATCACGATCATCTCGATCAGATACGGCAGCGCCGGCCGCCACACCATTACCTGACGGCTGTCGAAACCCTCGAAATCCAGGTGAATACGCCCGGATCCACGCAGCACCGGACGTAGTCGACCCACCACCGAATCCCAGGTGTCCGGCTCACCCTCGGACAGAAACGCCTGCAGCAGATCGGCGACCCGGCGGCGGCGCTCCTGATCCGGTTGCCCCTGGCACCGTTCGAACAGCGTGTGCAGCACTATCTTCCCGTGCCCGGTATCCCGGAATCGGAATGCGACCTCGAACGCCTCGATATCGAATTCCGCCGAATCGATCCCTTCGTACTGCTGGACCTGCGCAAGCACCTTGTTGCCGAACCGATTTCGCTCCAACCTCATATCCCCGCCCGAAGAACTCATGGCGCGGACTATACGTATATCCACCGACAGTTCGGGCCGCTTCCAGCCTCGCGGCCCACCCCCGCGAATTCACAGCGAACTGAGCCGGTGTAACCGGAAACATGCTGTTCACACCGTGTCTCACCCCCGCTCACCGGGACGGCGGTCCAACTGCGAGCACAACCGGCGCGACTATGGTTAGCTGTAGCGCCATGAGCACGTCCCTCTCCACCCTCCCGGCAGAATTCCTCCCCCGCGATACCGCGGATGTGGTTCGCACCGTGCGGGATTCGCGCACGGCAACGAAACCGCTGATCATCCGCGGCGGAGAGCGCCCGGACGAGGAACTCTCCCTTCCGGAGCAGGGCAGCGTGCTGTCCATGCGCAGGATGAACCGCGTTCAGGTCGTCGACGCGGACGCCCGCACCGTACGGGTGCAGGCGGGGGCGCGGCTGTCCGATATCGACCGCACCCTCGGCGCACACGGCCTGGGCCTGCCCATCGTCGGCGATCATCGGGATATCACCGCGGGCGGTTTCGCGGCGGTCGGCGGGCTCAGCGCCGCCTCACACCGCTTCGGCATGTTCAGCGACAATGTGGTGGAACTCGAATACGTCGATCAGGACGGACGTTTCGGCACCTGCGGCCGCAACCATCACACCGAGCGCTTCCGCCGAATTCTGGGCGGCGGCGGCCGCACCGGCATCATCACCGCGCTCACGCTCGAGGTGACCGATGTGGACAAGGACCGCACCTGGCTCACCACCGACGCGCATCGCTTCCTGGACTTCGACACCTTCGTCGAGCAGTCCTACAAGGAGATCCAGTCCCCCGGCGGCGCCATGCTGCAGGTGGGCCGCTGGGTGGACACCGCCCCGCTGAAGGTCGCGCGCCCGGTCGGCACCGGCTCCGTGCAGCTCGGCACCGTCCGCTTCGGCCAGTGGTCCTCGCTGCACCCCACCGCACCCAATCTGTCGCTGCGGGCCCGCCGCGAGGTCGGCGCCCGCGCCCGGAAGTCATTGGGCGCCATTGCCGCCTCGGCCGGCGGCCGCGCCGGTATGCCGGTCCGCAATGCCGCCGCCGGTGCGCTCATGTTCGCTCCGAAGGTGCTGACACTGCGCGATGCGGAGTACCTGGCCGATACCGTCATCAGTTCCTCGGAACGCGGAGCGGCCTACCGCATCTCGGTCTTCGCGCCCATGTCCACCTATCCGCGGGTCTTCCACCGCCTGCACGATCTGTTCTCCGGCCATCGCGAGAGCACCGGCTGCTTTACCGTCATCTCGGCCCTCACCTATGGCGTGCGGTCCACCTACCTGCACGAACTCGATGACGAGGACCACGGTTTCATTACCTTCACCTGCCGCCTGCGCCCGGCCGCGCTGCCCTCGGAACTGTTGCGGGACATCGTTTCCTCGATCGACGAGATCTGCCTCGCCGAACGCGCACGGCGTTATGACCCGACCGATTAGAATGTGTTCCGCCGCACCGCCAGCAACCGGTTAGCAGCCGGTTCGGCGGTGCGGACGGTATCGGTACTGTCGGCGGGGCACCGGTACATGGTTCAGCTCAGTAGTCCGTGTCACCCCACGAGGGACGGCGCGGATCTCCACGTGACTGAAGGTTGCCTGTCCCATGGTCGAATTCCGTGCTGCCCGCCGCCCCCGTCCCGCCGTGAATACCATTGCGGGTAAACGCATTGTCATCACCGATGCCTGCTCCGATATCGGCCGGGCCACCGCCCGATTACTCGCCTCCCACGGCGCAGAGGTCCTCCTCGTCGCGCGCCGCGGGAGCCAACTCGTCGAAGACTGCGCCGCCATCATCGAATCCGGCGGGCGCGCCCACTGGAACCGCTGCGATATCTCCGCTCTCGGCGATGTCGATCAGCTCGTCGAATGGCTGCTCACCGAATTCGACAGCATCGATGTTCTTGTCAACAATGCCGCCCGTCCCTCGCGCCGTCCCGTCCTGGAATCCCTGGACCGCTTCCGCGATTACCAGCGCACCATGGCCGTCAACTATTTCGGACCGCTGCGGCTCACCCTCGGTCTACTACCCGCCATGCTGGCGGGCGGCTCGGGCCATGTGGTGAATGTCGGCCCCTGGAGCCCGACCACCGGCGCCGCACCGAATTTCGGGGCCTATGCCAGTTCCCAGGCCGCCTGGACCACCTTCGGCCAATGCGCCGACGCCGAATTGGCCCCGCGCGGTATCCATGTCACCGCGGTGCACTATCCGGCCTTCCGCATGGACGCCGCCGCACCGACGTACTACACCCAGCAGCCGATCCTGAACCCCGCGCAGGCGGCCGGTTGGATCGAGACGGCAATTCGCACCCGCCCCAATCAGATTCAGCCCCGCTTCCCCCGCGCCCTGCTCGGCCTCGCCGGCATGGCACCGCGCACCAGCCGCCTGAAGTACGCGCTCGGCATCTGAGGACCAGCTCCATCCGATGAGGGGAGGCGGGGTGCCCGGCAAACGGCCACCCCGCCTTTCGGATACAGCACCCCGTCATCCCGGCATCCACGGCCGACCGCACACAGCAAAGCGCCCCACCGGAATCCGGTGGGGCGCTTCACGAATGACTCAGTACGTGTGGCTCAGTGCTTCTCAGGTCCGATGTGGTACTCGAACACCAGCCCGCCGGCGGAGAACAGGATGCAGACCACGCCGACCGCGATCAGCCAGTACTGGAAGAACGCGAAGCCGAGGGCGGCAACGGAACCCGAGGCGGCCAGCAGGATGGGCCAGAACGAACCGGGCGAGAAGAAGCCCAGGTCGCCGGCGCCGTCCGCGATCTCCGCCTCTTCGAAGTCTTCCGGACGCAGGTCCAGTCGACGGGCGACGAAGCGGAAATAGGTACCGACGATGATCGCCAGACCGGCCGTCAGCACGATGGCGGTGGTACCGGCCCATTCGACGCCGGTACGCGACTGGCTGGTGAAGTAGCCGTATACGACGCCCACGATCGCGAAGAAGACCGCGAGCAGTTCGAAGATGCGAGCTTCGACCTTCATATCAGTTCATCCCTCACTTGACTTCGGAGGCAAGTTCATTGCCACGCGCATCGCGCTTGGTATTGAACGGCTGGGTGGTGACTGCCAACGGTGCCTCGCCGATACTCTGCAGCGCTGCGGCATTGGTCTGACCAGCCTTGCGCGCATCCATGTACTTCGTGAAGTTCTCCGGCGTCACGGCGCGAACCTCGAAGTTCATCATCGAGTGGAACGTGCCGCACATCTCGGCGCAACGGCCGACGAACGCGCCGGTCTTCTCGATCTTGGTGATCTGGAAGATATTGTCCGAGTGGTTCTGCTTCGGGTTCGGCATGACGTCGCGCTTGAACAGGAACTCCGGCACCCAGAAGGAGTGGATGACGTCCGCGGCGGCCAGCTGGAACTCGATGTTCTTACCGGTGGGCAGCACCAGGATCGGAATCTCGTTCGAGGTGCCGACGGTCTCGACCGTGTCGTAGTTCAGGTACGAGATGTCATTGGCCGGCAGGCCATTGTTCGGTCCGGGCTGCGGGTGGCCGTCGGCCGTCCGCTCCTTGTACTCGTCCTGGATCTGCTGGTTCACATCCTGACGGGCGTGATCCACACCGTCGAGCTGGTAACCGCCCGGGCCCTTGAAGTCGACCTTCTGGTACCCGAACTTCCAGTTCCACTGGAAGGCCGTCACATCGACGGTGACATCCGGATCCGGAACCCGCTCGGCCACGTAGTTCTGCACCACCACGGTGAAGTAGAACAGCACCGCGATGATCACGAACGGAGCGGCCGTGTAGCTCAGCTCGAGCGGCACGTTGTAACCGGTCTGCCGCGGGAACTCCGGGGAGTCCGCCTTCTTGCGGTGGAATGCGATCGTCCAGAACGTCAGACCCCAGACCAGTACGCCCATCACCAGTGCGGCGATGACCGACCACGTCCACAGCTCACGCATTCGGGTGGCCTGCGGCGTGACGCCCGAGGGCCAACCGAATCGCAGCCACGGGTTGTCGATCGAGCAGCCGGAGACGAGCATCGCGGTGATGCCCAAGGACACCGCCAGCCCGGCCCGTCGAAGGATGCGGCCCCGTCGACCCTGGGCGGGTCGTGCCCCTATCGCTTCGCTCGCCTTGTGCGCCACGCTCAACGCCTTCCTGGTCGTCTATTCGACTGGCACCGCCCGGGCTCCCTTCCGCCGGGCGATACAACTACAGCACGCTGGGAACTCTGGAACCGGCCCCACGCAACGCACGACCGGCCCCGGGAGTTCCCGAGTACTACGCAGCGTAGACCAAACGGGGCACCGCATTGTGGTGGGGTCCGCTTCGACACTCCGGAAGCTGTGTCTAACTTGCCCTTCGCTGCGCTACGGGCTGTTTCGCGGCCCTGCAAGCTCGGGCTTCCCTCCTCCGCTCCTCCGCTTCGCTCCCCCGCTCCGTCAGTCCAGACCGAGCCGGGCCGCGAAACCCGGGGCGTATCCGCAGGAGCGCGAGCGGGGCGAGTGCGGCATACTCTGGCAGTAAGTTTCGTGTCCTGTACGGCGCGATGGTGTGCACAATCCTTGACTCCGGAAACGAGGTTCTGCCCGCAGTGTGTGGACTGCTCGGATTTCTGACGGCTCAGACGGCGACCACCCCGGACGGGCGGACGGTCGAGACCACGGCGGCGCAGGTTTATGAAGCGCTGCACTGCCAAAGGCACCGCGGACCCGATGAGAAGGGCACCTGGAACGACGATCGCATGATCTTCGGCTTCAACCGCCTGTCGATCATCGATATCGAGCATTCGCATCAGCCGCTGCGCTGGGGCCCGCCGGAGAACCGGCAGCGCTACGCGCTCACCTTCAACGGCGAGATCTACAACTATCTCGAATTGCGGGAAGAGCTGAAGGCCGAGCACGGCGCGGAGTTCGGCGACGAGCCGATGTTCCTGACCGAGGGCGACTCCGAGGCCATCGCGGCCGCGTTCCACTACTGGGGCGCCGAGGCCTGCAAGCGGCTGCGCGGCATGTTCGCCTTCGCCATCTGGGATACCGAGCAGGACCGGCTGTTCATCGCTCGCGACCCGTTCGGCATCAAGCCGCTGTTCCTGGCGACCGGGCCGGGGGGCACGGCCTTCGCCAGCGAGAAGAAGAGCCTGCTGGAACTGCTTCCGGCACTGGAACTCTCCGACGATCTGGACCCGCGCGCGCTGGAGCACTACACCGTGCTGCAGTACGTGCCGGAGCCGGAGACGCTGCACAAGAACATCCGGCGGCTCGAATCCGGTTGCTACGCCTGGATTCGCCCCGGTGTGGCGCCGAGCTTCACGCGCTACTTCGATCCGAAGTTCCGCGTGGTGCCCTTCGCCAAGGACGGTGAGGTGACGGCGCATACGCCCACCACCAATCCGCGCCCGGCTACGCAACGCCCCAACACCCCCGCCAATCGCTATCGGGAAATCGCCGAGGCGCTGGAGGATTCGGTCGCCAAGCATATGCGCGCCGATGTGACCGTCGGCTCGTTCCTGTCCGGCGGCATCGACTCGACCGCGATTGCGGCGCTTGCCATTCGGCACAATCCGAACCTGCTGACCTTCACCTCCGCCTTCGAACGCCAGGGGTATTCGGAGGCCGATGTCGCCGCCGAGACCGCGGAGGCCATCGGTGCGAAGCATTTCATTCGCATGGTCAGCCCGGAGGATTTCGCGGGCGCGATTCCCGAAATCGTCTGGTACCTGGACGAACCCGTGGCCGATCCGGCGCTGGTTCCGCTGTACTTCGTGGCCAAGGAAGCGCGTAAGCACGTCAAGGTGGTGCTGTCGGGCGAGGGCGCGGACGAGCTGTTCGGCGGCTACACCATCTACCGGGAACCGTTGTCGCTCAAGCCGTTCGAGTACCTGCCCAAGGGTGTGCGCAAGCTCGCGGGCAAGCTGTCGGATCGTATTCCGGAGGGCACCCGCGGTAAGAGCCTGCTGCACCGCGGCTCGCTGAAGCTCGAGGATCGCTACTACGGCAATGCCCGCAGCTTCAATGACGCCCAATTGCGTTCGGTGCTGCGCGACTTCCGGCCCGAATGGACGCATCAGGACGTCACCGGTCCCATTTACGGCGTGCAGGACCGCGGTATGGATCCGGTGGCCCGCATGCAGCATCTGGACCTGTTCACCTGGCTGCGCGGCGATATTCTGGTCAAGGCCGACAAGATGACCATGGCCAACTCGCTCGAGCTGCGTGTCCCCTTCCTCGACAACGAGGTCTTCAAGGTCGCTGAGAAGATCCCGTTCGAGCAGAAGATCACCAAGGACACCACCAAGTACGCGCTGCGCCAGGCCCTCGACGGCATTGTCCCGCCGCACGTCCTGCACCGCGCCAAGCTGGGTTTCCCGGTCCCCCTGCGCCATTGGCTGCGCGGCCCCGAACTCTTCGACTGGGCCCGCGAGCAGATCACCGAATCGGGCACCGATCACCTGCTCGACAAGGCCGCCGTCATGACAATGCTGGAGGCGCACCGCGCAGGCCCGATCGACCACTCCCGCCGACTGTGGACCCTGCTGATCTTCATGGTCTGGCACGGCATTTTCGTCGAACACCGCATCAAGCCCGATATCCAGGAGCCGGTCTACCCGGTCAACCTCTGAGCGACGCAGTAGGCGGTGGCCGCACATTCCCGGGTGTGCGGCCACCGCCATGTCGCGGGGAGATCATCGCGAGAACGACATCGCCCTCACGACCGCAGGCACGATCAGCGCCACCAGCACGCGGCCATGCAGCCGCCCGTCATCGCGGGGCGAGCGTCATCGCGAGAACGACATCGCCCTCACGACCGCAGGCACGATCAGCGCCACCAGCACGCGGCCATGCAGCCGCCCGTCATCGCGGGGCGAGCGTCATCGCGAGAACGACATCGCCCTCACGACCGCAGGCACGATCAGCGCCACCAGCACGCGGCCATGCAGCCGCCCGTCTTCTCGTGGCGAGTGTCATCCGTTCGATCGCGAGTCATGACCGGACACGCAGCGACTCGCAGCCACGAACGACATTCCGGCGCGTTCTGCCCAGCCGCCTCAGCACTGCGATCAATGCGCGACGTAGCGTGATCATGATGCGCGAATTCCTGGCCGGCGGCGCTGACTTCGCAGGCGGACGACTATGTGGGTGATCCTGGCCGGGCTGGGCGCGCTCGCCGTTGTCACCGGGTGGCTGCCGTCGGAGGTCGCGTATGACATTGGCGTCACTCGGGCCGCACCGATTCTGGGGTTTCTGGTCGCGGTGACGGTGCTGGCCGAACTGGCGGATATCGCAGGGGTTTTCGATATCGCGGCGGTCTGGTGTGCGCGGTTGGCGCGCGGTTCCACGCTGCTGCTGTTCGGGTTGACGGCGGTGCTGGCCACGGTCACGACCATCTGCATGAGTCTGGACACGACCGCCGTGCTGCTCACCCCGGTGGTGCTCGCGCTGACGCGCCGGCTGGGGCTGGCGCCGCTGCCCTTCGCGTTTCTGGTCGTATGGCTGGCCAATACCGCCAGTCTGCTGCTGCCGGTTTCCAATCTCACCAACCTGCTGGCCTTGCAGCATGCCAACACCTCCACGCGGGCATTCGCCGCGCACATGGTGATCCCGCAACTGGTGGCGGTCACCCTGACGGTGGTCTATCTCGGCATCGTGTTCCGTCGCCACCTCTCCGGCAGCTATGCGGCCCCCGAACCGGTAGCCCCGGCCGATCGCCTGACCTGCGTCGCCTGCGCTCTCGCCTGCGGCGGTTTCGCCGTCGCCATCATGGCCGGCGTACCCCCGTGGCTGGCCGCGACGGCAGCCGCTGCCGCGACACTGGCGGTCTTCGCGCTGCGCGGCCGCAAGCACCTGAGCTGGACCCTGCTCCCCTGGCGCCTGATCCTCACCACCGAGGGCCTGTTCCTCACCGTCACGGCCGTGGTCCACCACGGTCTCGGCGACCTGCTGGTCCGCTGGTCCGGCGGCTCCGGCGCCCGCACCACCGCGGTGGCTGCCGCCGCCTCGAATCTCATCAACAATCTCCCCGCCTACCTGGCAATGGAAACCGCTGTCCCCCAGGGCAATCCGAACGGCATCTACCCGGTCCTGCTGGGCACCAATATCGGCCCCCTCGTCACCGTGTGGGGCTCCATGGCCACCCTGCTGTGGGCCCAGCGCTGCCGCGCCCGCGGAGTACCCATCAGCGCAAGGACTTTCGCCACCGTCGGCATCATCGGCATGCCGATAGTCCTGCTGGGCACGTGGTTCGCCCTCCCCGCCCGCTAGCGGGGAAGCGCCCGCAGCCGGTGCGCAGCTGCCTGCGGCGTGCGGTGAACCGCAGCGTCGCACGGGACTCGGCATGTTGCTGATACGACTACATGCGGGAAGCCCGTGCGACGGCGGCGTGGAGCTATCTGCCGATGATCAGCATCCGGCCGGGGGCATCGTCGCCGCCGACCCGGTGAAGCAACCGGGCTGGAGCTGCCGGAGCAGCGAGACCAGGAGGTTGATGCCGGTGCTGCCGGTGCTACTGCCGCTGTCGGCGTCCGAAGGTGCGGCGACCGGCACGGCAGCCGGCGCGGCGAAGGCCAGGGGCGAGCCCGCGGAAACGGCAGCGGCGACGGCGATCCCGACGAGGGTGGTGCGAACAGTGCGATTCACGATGAGATATCTACTTTCGAACAGCGGCGGACGACTGTACGTCCTATGGAGCCCCGATCAATGTACATAGCTGTTCGCCAATGAGAGGCGTAACCGGTATCCCCAATACTGGGAAGCTCCGCCCAGCAGCGGGACGGCCGAGCCCGCAGCGCACGCCCGGCCGAAATCCGGTGATGTTAGGGTCGCCGGGAACGTGAACGCGTCTAGGGTTCCGCGAGCAGGCCGTCAGAAGTACCCACAATCAGGCCTGTGAGGACTGGTCCGAGCGACGCCACGATGGGGCTCACCGGAGCTGCGTCGTCATATGAAGGGACAAAAGCCTGGAGTACTCCTATTCACCTGCCCGCACGACGGGCCGATGACAGAGAGTACTGCCGATGGATGTTCTGTTCGCTTCGTCGCAAACCTTTGTGGCGCTGGGTGATTCGCACCGGATACCGCCCACGGTTCTCATCGTGACCTTGGTGGCGGCGTGTGCGCACGCGATCTGGAATGCGATCGCGCACTGGGTCCCCGACAAGCTGGTGTCGATCACGCTCGTGAACGCGGGCGGCGCCCTGTGCGCAATTCCCCTGGTGCTCATGGCCGCTCCCCCGGACCCGCGCTGCTGGGTATACCTGGGCGCCTCGGTCGGACTGCACATCGTCTACAACGCGATGCTGATGATGTCCTACCGACTGGGCGATCTGAGTCAGACCTATCCGCTGGCGCGTGGCACCTCGCCACTGGTGGTCACCCTGATCGCGGCCGTGATCTTCAGCGAGACCCCGCGCAACGGCCAACTCGCGGGCATTCTGCTCATCTCGATCGGCTTGGCCTGCTTGGTGTTCTGGGGACATCGCACCAATCCCAGCCGCCCGTCGGCCATTGCCGCCGCCGTCGTGACCGGCACGATGATCGCCGCGTACACGACGGTCGACGGCATCGGCGTTCGCGAATCCTCCAGCACCTTCGGCTATATCGGCTGGCTGATGCTCCTGGAAGGTCTGGCCGTCCCGTTCTACGCGGTGGCCACCCGCCGCGGCCGCCTGTGGCCGGATATCCGCCCCGTCTGGAAAATCGGCCTGACCGGCGGCGTCCTGAGCTTTCTCGCCTACGGCCTGATCCTCTGGGCGCAGACCCGCGGCGCACTGGCGGATATTGCGGCACTGCGGGAATCGAGCATTATCGTCGGCGCGCTGATCGGAACGCTGATCTTCGGCGAACGGTTCGGCTCGGCCCGCATTGTGGCCACGCTCGCGGTGGTGGCGGGCATCGGAACGCTGTATCTGGCATGAGCAATTCCAGGCCGTGCGCCGGGGGCACGAGTAGGTCAGGCGGCGCACAGCGGCAACAAATAAGTCAGGCGGTGCGCGCGGCAGCAAGGAGTTGGTCGAGGCGGGCGGACATGGCTCGACCGGCGGAGCGCAGCGGGTCGGTGGAGCGGAGGGTGCGGCTCAGAATGAACGCGCCCTCCAGGGCGGAAAGGACGGCCAGAATCATCTCGCGGGCGTCGGCGGGCGAAAGGCCGCGGCGCACAAGGTAATCGGAGCCCTGGTCGATCCAGGAGGTGATGACCTCGGCGGCGACGGCGCGCAATTCCGGCTCACTGTCGGCGATTTCGCCGGCGACGGTCCCGACCGGGCACATATTGATCCAGCCGGATTGCTCGATGGTTTCCGCGGCGGCCTCGAAGGCGGCGGGGACGGCCTCGCGCAGATCGTCGTACGGGTCCATGAGCATCGGCAGCAGCTGGATGTAGGCCGCGCCCGAGGTGCGCAGGGCCTCGGCGGCGATCTGCTGTTTGCCCTGCGGGAAGTGGTGATACAGCGATCCCATCGGCGCATCCGCGGCCACGGTGATCTGTTTGACGGTGATGGCGCTGTACCCGTGCCCGCGCATGAGCTCCCCGACCGCCGTCACCAGGCGCTGGCGGGTGGTGGTTGACATCTTCTCGGCCATGGTTCCAGACTAGAGCAAACGCACTAGAGCAAACGCTCGAATGGAGTGGGAATATGACCACAGTCGATCTCCCCGCAGGCCGGATGCACTATGTCGAGCGCGGCGAGGGCCCGCCGGTGGTGCTGCTGCACGGGCTGCTGATGAATCACACGCTGTGGGACGAGGTGCTCCAGTTGCTGCCGGAGGGATTCCGGTACGTGCTGCCGGACCTGCCGTTCGGGGGGCATCCGATACCGCTGAACGACGGCGCGGACCTGAGCATGCGCGGCATGAATCAGCTCCTCGCCGATTTCCTCACGGCCCTGGATCTGCGCGAGGTGACGCTGGTGCACTCGGATTGGGGCGGTGGACTGTTCCTCACCGCCTACGGCCTCGACGAGCGGGTCGGCAGGCTGATCGTGCTGCCCTGCGAGGCGTTCGGCAACTTCCCGCCCGGCCTGCCCGGCAAGACGGCCACCGTCGCCGCCCATATGCCCGGCGGAGTTCTGTTGGCGCTCAAACAGTTCCGTATCTCGTGGCTGCGCAGCTCGCCGCTCATGTTCGGCTGGATGGCACGCCGCCCGCTCCCGGACGCACTGGTCGACGGCTGGACCGAATCAGGCCTGCGCGATAAACGAATTCGCCGAGATCTCCTGGCATACGCCAGATCACACTTCACCAAGCCCGAGCTCATCGCGAATACCGAAGCGCTGCGGAACTTCTCGGGCGAGGCGCTGATCCTGTGGTCCTCGGCGGGCAAGGTCATGCCCCGCGACCACGGCCGCCGCCTCGCCGAACTCCTTCCGAACGGCCGGCTGGTGGAGATCGACGACGCCTACGTCCTGTCGATGCTCGACCAGCCCGAGGCGGTGGCAGCGGAAATGTCGGCCTTCCTCACCGGAAAACCGATCGAGATATCCAGCTCAGGGCTTGATGAACTGAGCCAGTAGCTCGGTCTGCCCGAACGTGGCGGCCGTTTCGCGGGCCGAGGGGTTGCCGGCATCCGGATCCGCACCGGCCGCCACGAGAGCACGCATCACCCCCGGCACGCCCTTGAAAACAGCACCGGACAGCGGCGTCTGATCGGCGCCATTGGTCATATTGGGGTCCGCACCGTGCGCCAGCAGGGTGACCACGGCCGCCTCGTGGCCGTAGTACGCCGCGAGCATGAGCAAATTGTCGCCACGAGCATTGGTCAGGTTCACCGGAACCCCGGCCTCGATATAGGCGCCCAGCTTCTCGGCATCACCCTCACGTGCGAGTTCGAAGATCTGCGCAGCCAATTCGAGAACTTTGTCCTCGTCGTCAGTACTCACGGCTCCACTACTACCAGGTTCCTGCGAACTCAGTAGAGCAGTGGCCCCAACTCCTTGGCACAGCTGCGCGCCTGAGCGTCATGACCGAGCAGCGCCCCGACCCGGCTGCTCGGGCCGGAAATGCACAGCGCACCCTCGACGGTGCCGGTTTCGTTGTAGATGGGATAGGCGAGACAGGCGAGACCCGCGACGAGTTCATTGACCGCCTGGGCGAATCCGGCTTCCCGAACCATGCGGATCTCCTCCGCCAGCACCCCGTGGTCGATATGCGTATGAGTGGTGACGCGCACCGGTTCGGGAACCATGGCCCGCCACTGGGTTCGGCTGGCGAGCAGCAGCTTCCCGGCCGCCGAGGCGTGCGGATAGCGCACGAGTTCGCGTTCGCCCAGCACGGGATGATCGGGGTCTTCGCTGATCACCTGAACGGTATCGGGCCGGAAATTCATCAGGTGCACGGCGAAACGGGTCGATTCGCGGAACTCGGTCAGGCACTGCCGTGCCGCACCGGTGACCACCGAGGTCTTCATGGCCTCGGCCAGGCCGCGCAGCCGCACGCCGAGCCCGAAGCCGCGCAGATCCGCGGTGCGCACCAGAAATTCGTCGGCGACCAGCGCATTGATCAGCCGGTACGCGGTGGCGGGCGCCATGCCGAGCCGATCGGCGATCTCCTTGGCAGTCACCCCGACCCCGCAGTCCGCGACGACCTCGATAATGGCCAGTGAGCTGGTGACGGTATTCGCGCGCCGAGAGTCCTTCATATGCCGCTACCGGAACGTCTCGGTCTGCAGCAGATCGGCGCGCTGCGGTTCGTCGAAGATACCGACCCCGCGCAGCCGCTCCGGCGCGAAGATCCGCAGGCCGAGGGTGAACAGCACGGACGCGACCATGACGGCCGCATAGCTGAGCAGCAATTCGGTGTTATTGCTCTGATTCGAGAAACATGCCGCGACCACCAGCAGTGCCAGCAGCACGGCGGTGACCGTGCCGAGCACCGTGATCACCCGGCTCGATTCCCGAATCCGGTGCAGCAGTGCGGGACCGGCGAGACAGGCGGGCAGATAACTGCCCAGATAGCCCAGAGCGCTCAAGGTCAGGAACGATCGAATGCCGTCCTGCGGCGCCATTCCCGCCAGCAGTGCCACCACTGCGCACGAGGTGACCACAAGCATGCTGAGCACGATCGCATGGGCGGGCGTATGGAATCGCGGGTGCGCACGCCCGACCACCGCGGGTGCGATGCCTTCGCGTCCCATGGTGAACAGCACTCGCACCAGGGCATTCATCGAAGCGAGCGTGCAGGCGAAGAACGACGCGGCAATGCCGAGGTCGACCACCCCCGCCAAGAACGCCGAATTGTCCCGCAGCAGCAGGTCGGTCACCGGAGTCATGCTCTGCGACACCGTCACCGATCCGTCGGACAGTGCGACCGCCTGGCCGCACACCGCCACCAGATAGATCGCCCCCGCGGCGACCGGCGTCCAGACCAGTGTTCTGGGCACCGAGCGGAACGGCCGATAGGACTCGGAGGAAAGCGTTGTGGCGCTTTCGAATCCGACGAACGCGCTGATGGCCAGGACGGCGCTGATGGCCAGCGTGCCGGGATCGACGGGTGCGACAAAATCATGCGGAATCCGCGGCGTCTGATTGTCCCTGGTCATCAGATAGACCATCAGGGCCAAAACCCCTGCCACCGACACACATTCGATGAGCAGACTGGTCCCGGCGGAGACCCTGATGCCGCGCGCCATCAGGAGCAGGGCGACCGTCGCCGCGACCAGAACGATGAGCACGATGGCGAAGGTGCTGCCGGAGCCGGCCATACCCGCCGCGCCCGCGACCTGATCGAGGTAGGTGCCGACCGCGAACAGGCTCGATACGCTCACCGCGCCGTAGCCGACGATCGCGGACCAGCCCACCGGAATCGCGACACTCGGGCCGAGACCCTTGGCGACATAGGTGTACAGCCCGCCGGTGACCGCGAGCCGCTGCGCCATCGGCCGGATCACGAGCGCGACGCAGACGGCCAGCACCGCCGCGGCCAGGAAGACGAGCACACTCGCACCACCGCCGACCGCGCTGATCACGAACGGCGGTGTGACAGCGGCAGTTCCGGAGGGCGCGATGGCCGCGACCGATTGTGCGAACACCGGCAGGAACGGAAGTTTCCGCCGCACCAATCCGCGGATGGATGAACGCCGCACCACCAGTGGCGGGCTCGGCGTGCGCAAATGCATCACAGAACCCTTTCTCCTGATATGCGGTGGAGGCACAGCGTGCTCGATTCGTATGTCGAGCAGGTTAATTCCGGTAACGCCCGCTTATCGCGGCCCGAGAAAATTCCGCCGCCATTTCTCTCACTTCCGGTCACCACTACACGAATCAACCGGTAACAGAGCACAACTAGCGTTCCGGCACATCGAGCTGAACACAGCACGAATCGCTCGAATTGTGGCGCTCGCCATAGGAATGGAAGGACGGAATTTCCGTGGCACTCAGTGAGGCCCGCCGCGACGGCGAATTCGATCGCCGCACCGCCCTGGGACTGGCCGCGAAGGCGGCCATCGCATTCACCGCATTCGCCGGTGGCACGACCGCACTGCGGCCGGTCCGCGCGGCGGCCGACGCCGGTGACGAGGCGGAGCTGGCCTTCGCCCCGGCCACCGACCTGGCGGCGCGCGTGGCCTCGAAGCAGGTCTCGGCCACCGACCTGGCCTCCCTGTTCCTGGGTCGTATCGACCGGCTCGGCCCCACTCTCAATGCCTTCACCACCGTCATGCACGAGCAGGCCCTGAGCCAGGCCGCCGATCTGGACGCGAAGCAGGTCCGCGGTGAGCGGCTCGGCCCGCTGCACGGCGTACCCGTCGTGATCAAGGACGAAGACCATGTCGAAGGCATTGTCACCACCTACGGCGGCGCGGCCTTCTCCGTCCCGGCAGCGCAGGACAGCGCGGTGGTGGCCCGGCTGCGGGCCGCCGGTGCGGTGATCCTCGGCAAGACCACCATGCCGGAGTTCGGCATCTGGGCCTTCACCGAATCCGAGGTGCACGGCATCACCCGCAATCCGTGGGACACCACCCGCTCCACCGCCGGTTCGTCAGGCGGCACCGCCGCGGCCGTGGCGGCGGGCCTGGCCCCGATGGGTGTGGGCGGTGACGGCGGCGGGTCCATCCGGCTGCCGTCCTCGTGGTGCGGATTGTTCGGTCTCAAACCGCAATTGGGGCGGGTCAGCTCCGCGCCGAACCGGGAATTGTGGAACAACCTCGGGGTCATCGGCTGTCTGTCCCGTTCGGTCGGCGATTCGGCGCTGTTCTACGACATCACGCAGGGACCGACACCCGGGGTCGACACCTACATCGCCGCACCGCTCGCGGGCAGCTTCGTACAGGCGGCCGCCACGCCGCCGGGACCGCTGCGCATTGCGATCTCGACCAAGCCGACCAGCATTACCGGCACCGTGGATGCCGAGACAGCAAATGCACTGCATGCCCTGGGCGCCGTCCTGGAGTCTCTCGGACACCACGTCTTCGTGGGTGAACCGGACTATCCCGACATCACGGCGGCCTTCGAACCCATCTGGCTGGTCTCCCCAGCCGCCGAATCGCGCCGGGCCGATCATCCCGAACTGCTGGAACTGCGGACCAAGGAACTCGCGCTCTACGCAATGCCTTTCGACAATCCGGCCGCCCGTGAAATGGCCGCGAATGCCACCACGGACGTCATCAATCGCGTCATGCCGTTTTTCGATACCGCCGATGTCCTCATCACCCCCACTACACCCGGACCCGCCTGGGAGGCCGGGCAACTCACGGGAATGGATTTCCACGGCGCCGCACTCAAATCCCTGCCCGCGGCGAGCTGGACCAATATCTGGAATGTCTGCGGTAATCCGGCCGCCGCCATTCCCACCGGATTCTCCGCCTCCGGGCTACCGCTCTCGGCACAGCTGATCGGGCCGCCCGATAGCGAGCTGCGACTCATATCGCTGGCCGCGCAGATCGAACAGGCACAACCGTGGTCGGGTCGCCGGCCGCGCGTCAGCTGAACCGCACCGAACACGAAAACGTCACGCAGAGAGATGAGTTCATGACACAGCAAATAGAGGCCGCATCGGTAGCGGCGGTCGCACCCGAATCAGGCACACCGCCTGTCCATCGCCTCAAGGCCAATGCCATCGGCCTGCTGGGCGTGGTCTTCATGGCCATTGCCACGGCCGCGCCGATCACCGCCATGACGGGCAATGTGCCGTTCATGATCTCCTCGGGAACCGGAACCGGCACTCCCGCGGCATTTCTCATTGCCATGGTGGTGCTGGCCGTCTTCTCGGTCGGCTTCACCACCATGTCCAAGCACATCACCGCCACCGGTGCGTTCTACGGATTCATCTCCTACGGTCTGGGCCGCCGGGCCGGACTGGCCGCCGGAGCGCTCGCGGCCTTCGCGTACATGGTGTTCGAACCATCACTGGTCGGCATCTTCGCCAGCTTCGGAACCAATACCGTGACAGCACAATTCGGCGTGCACGTGCCGTGGTGGGTGTTCGCCATCATCATGCTGGGCATCAATTCCATCGGCACCTGGTTCGGCGTCGCGGTGGCGGAAAAGCTGCTGGTGGTCCTGCTCGCCACCGAGCTGACCGTGCTCGCCGTCATGGCGGTGGCCGTGGCGGTGCACGGCGGCGGACCGCACGGGTTCTCCTTCGCGCCGCTCAACCCGGTCAATGCCTTCGCCGGACCCTCCGCGGGACTGGGCCTGTTCTTCGCCTTCTGGTCCTGGGTCGGCTTCGAATCGACCGCCATGTACGGCGAGGAATCCAAGAACCCCAAGAAGATCATCCCCAAGGCCACCATGATCGCCGTGCTCGGCGTGGGCGTCTTCTACGTCCTGGTCTCCTGGATGGCCATGTCCGGCAACGGGATCGGCGAATCGGCGACGCTGGCGGGCTCGGACAATCCGATGGATGTGTTCTTCCACCCGACCGAAACCTATGTCGGCCACTGGGCCGTGATCGCCATGCAGTGGCTGATGATGACCGGATCGCTGGCCTGCGGTATGGCCTTCCACAATTGCGCGGCCCGCTACCTGTACGCCCTCGGCCGTGAAGGCGCGATTCCCGGACTGCAGCGCACCATCGGGCGCACCCATCCCCGGCACGGCTCCCCGCATATCGCAGGTCTGGTGCAGACCGTCTTCGCGGCGCTGCTGGTGCTGGCCTTCGGCATCGCAGGCAAGGATCCCTACTCCGGTACCTACACCCTGCTGGCGATCCTCGGCACCATGGCGATTCTGGTGGTGCAGGCGACCTGCTCGTTCGCGGTGCTGATCTACTTCCGCAACAACCATCCCGAGACCCGGCACTGGTTCCGCACGCTGGTCGCCCCTCTCACCGGTGGCATCGCCATGCTCGCCGTGGTTGGGCTGCTGGTGGTGAACATGGGCGCGGCCGCCGGCTCCGAATCCGGATCGCTGGTGCTGCACGCGACACCGTGGCTGGTCGGGGTGATCGCCATCGGCGGCTTCGCCTACGCGCAGTACCTCAAGCAGCGCCATCCCGACCGCTACACGCTGCTGGGTCGCACCGTGCTCGAGGAGACACACGAAAGGTAGTGCCCGGTACGGCGCATCGATCGCGATGCGCCGTACCGTCGTGTCTATGAGTGAGCGCCTGGTGATCATCGGTGGGGATGCGACGGGAATGTCGGCGGCTTCGCAGGCGCGCCGGATGAAGACTGCGCAGGAGCTCGAGATCATCGTCTTCGAGCGCGGGCATTTCACCTCGTTCTCGGCCTGCGGCATCCCGTACTGGGTGGGCGGGGATGTGCAGGAACGCGATGAACTGATCGCCCGCACACCCGAGGAGCATCGTGCCCGCGAGATCGATCTGCGCATGCGGACCGAGGTGCTGGAGATCGATGTGCCGGGCCGCCGGGTGCGGGCCCGGGATCTCGAGGCGGGCACCGAAACCTGGACCGAATACGACAAACTCGTCATTGCCACCGGTGCGACGCCGATTCGCCCGCCGATTCCGGGGATCGACGCGCCGGGTGTGCACGGCGTCCAGACCCTCGATGACGGGCAAGCACTCATCTCGACGCTCGAATCCACCGCGGGGCGGCGCGCGGTGGTGGTCGGCGCGGGCTATATCGGGGTCGAGATGGCCGAGGCGCTGATCAATCGCGGCTACGACGTCACCATGATCAATCGCGGTACCCAGCCCATGGCCACGCTGGATCCCGATATGGGCGCACTGATTCGTAAGGCCATGGACGGCATGGGGATTCGAGTGCTCTGCGATGCCGAGCTCACCGCCGTGCTCACCGACGACACCGGCCGGGTCCGCGCCGTCACCACCGCCGATGCCGAATTCCCCGCCGATGTGGTGGTACTCGGCATCGGCGTGCGGCCCGCCACCGAACTGGCCCGCGCCGCCGGACTGCCGCTGGGCCAGCACGACGGACTGCTCACCGACCTCGCCATGCGGGTGCGCGGGTACGAGAACATCTGGGCGGGCGGCGATTGCGTGGAGGTGCTCGATCTGGTCTCCGGCACCGAACGGCATATCGCCCTGGGCACCCATGCGAATAAGCACGGGCAGATCATCGGCGCGAATATCGGCGGCGGCTACGGCACCTTCCCCGGCGTCGTCGGCACCGCGGTCAGCAAGGTCTGCGATCTCGAGGTGGCCCGAACCGGATTGCGGGAGAAGGACGCCCGCGCGTCCGGACTGCAATTCGTGACCGTCACCATCGAATCCACCAGCCGCTCCGGCTATTTCCCCGGCACGGCGTCCATGACCGTGAAGATGATCGCCGAACGGCGCACCGGCCGCCTGCTGGGCGTACAGCTCGTCGGCCGCGAAGGCGCCGCCAAACGCATCGACATCGCCGCCGTGGCCCTCACCGCCCGGATGACGGTCGAGCAGATGATCGCCCTCGACCTCGGCTACGCCCCGCCGTTCTCCCCGGTCTGGGATCCCATCCTGGTCGCCGCCCGCAAGGCCGCCCTCGCCGTCGAGCGGGGGCGGTGACCGGCCTCAGATGCGGCGGCTCTTGCTGGTCTTGGCGCGGGCGGCGCCGAGGATGGTGAGGATCATGACGGTCATGATCTCCATGGTGTTGAAGTTGGCGGACAGCGGTGTCGGGGCGGCGGCCACCGGAACCTGATGCGGCGGTGGTGGTTTGATCACCACCGGGGCGGGCGGCGCCGGCTGCACCGGTGCCGGGGGCACGGGCTCGGGCGGAATGACGGGTGCGGCCGCCGGAACCACGACGGGCGGGGACGGAAACCCCAGCGGGGTGCTGGGAGCCAGCTCGGGGACGGGCAGGAGCAGCATGCAGGTCAGCAGTGCGCTGCCGGTGACGGCGCTGCCGAACATGACACTGCCCGCACCCGAGGAACCCGTGCCGACCAGGCCGCTGGAGCCGAGAATGAATCCGGGGCCGACCAGACCGGAGCCGAGACCGCTGCCGGTCAACAGGCCCAAACCGATTGCGGCACTGCCGACTACGGCGCTGCCCGCACAGGCGGGCAGGACGCTTCCGGGTTGCAGGCCCAGAGTCTCCCCCAGTGTGCCCGCGGCGGGGGTCACCGCGATCGGGGCCGGGGGCGGAGCCGGAGGTGCGATTTCTATGCTCTCCGGTGTGGCGGTCACGGCACGACCGGGGTGCGACCCGTGCGCCGGGTTCATGCCCAGCGAGCTGCCCGAGGACGCGCCGCCACCACCGCCACTCCCGGAGTAACCACTCCCGGTCCCGAGTCCGAGCGAGCTGCCGGTGGGCCCGTCGACGGCCTGCGGCTGCGAAGACGCACTGCCACTGGCGATCTCGCCGATGACATCGGGCAGGCTCGGATCAGCGCCCGCCACACCCGGGTGCACACCAAATACCGCCGCGGCGATCTCGACCGCGGTCACCGCGGCGAATCCCCGTCCGGCTCTTCGTGTTCGGTTTACGTCAACCATGTGCGACTACCTTCTCTCAGCGCGGAAGCCCGCTCGACGACGCGCCGGAGGCAGTGATGTGCTGGAAACGGGACAGGGCCAGCTCGAAGGCGTCCTTGGACACCGTGTTCCCGCCCGCGAACGGCCGGTCGAGCTGGTAGACGGCCACGATCACCGCACCGATCACCATTCCGAACAGTCCGGTCATGATCACGCTGCGCCTGGTGACCACCACACCGGAGAGCACGGTGCCGATCAGCAGCATGACGGTGCCGAACCAGAGCGCCACGTAAAGGAAAGTGGGCAAATGGTATTCGGCGTCGATGCCGCGGTCGTACCTGGCTTCAGCGGCCGCGTCCAGTGCCGCATCCGCCTTGCTCTGCAGGTCCTTCACATCCGGGTCGGTGGACTGCACCCCGGATACCGCCGCGCGGATACTGTCGAAGGTGTCCTGGGTGGGCTGACTGAGCTTCGAGTCATTGGCCATGACCTTCCACTCCTGCCCCACGACCTCTTCGGTGTAAGCGCGTGTGAGGGACTGGATCTGCGAGCGACTGGGCTCGGGCAGAGTATTGGCGGCCTCGTAGACGGTGGTGAGCGCCTTGCCCTCGGCGATGGTGTGCGCATGCGTATCGTCGTACTGCTGCCACAGGATCACCACGATGAAGGCCACGATGGCCGCGAAGAACATATTGACCAGATCGAGCACCATATTGCCGGCGGCCTTGTCATCACCGTGCCGCCACGATTTCGGGCGTATGCGATCGCCGACTACAAAAACGACCACCGCCACGACGGCGAAAAGGACGAGGACACCCAGTTGCAACGCCATACGTGACTCCGTCTCCAGACCCGGGCAACTCCGATTCATCTGGTATTCGGGGCCACAGGCCGGTCGGATTTGTGTGTTCAGCCGCCAAAAGTGAGGATTGCGGCCGTTATGGCGACCGTGAATTCCAGTGCGGCCCCGAGCACATCACCATTGAGCCCGCCGAATCGCCGCACACAATGCCGCACCAGCAGCACCGATACGCCGAGTGCGGCAATAACACCGACCGGTCCGTCCCACCAATTTCCGGTGCTGAATACCGCTGCCGCTACGGCGATCCCGGCCCACAACACACCGATGAGCACCGACTGCGTCCCCGCCACCAGCGCCCCGAACCCCGCCCCCGGCGCCGCCTCGATCCCCCGCCGACAGGCCAGCACCACCGCGACCCGCCCCGAAACCACGGCTAGCACCAGCGCCGCCCACCGCCCCGACTCGGCCAGCGCCGCAAACGAAACCACCTGAATCCCGATCACAAAAATCAGCGCCGCCACCCCGAACGGCCCCGCCCCACCACTCTTCATAACCTCCCGCGCCCGCTCCGGCGCCCCATAACTCCCCAACCCATCCATGGTGTCGGCAAGCCCATCGATATGCATCCCCCGCGTCCCCAACCCCAATCCCGCCACCGCCACAAAACCGGCCAGCAGCCACGAACCCCCCGCCGCGCCTACTCCCCAAACAACTCCCGCCGCAGCCACTCCAAGCAGCAACCCCACCACCGGAGCCCACCCGATAGCCCGCCCCGCAGCCTCCCGATCCACCTCATCCGGCCCCCGCACCGGCAACACGGTCAACCACGAAACCGCCAACCGCAACCCCTTCATGCGCTCACCCCACGCACCGAGATATTCACGTTGTCGGGCAACTTCGATACGGACGGTGACGGGGTCGAATGTGCCAGCGATACAGAGGGTCCGGCCGGGCGGTGTCGCCCGGCCGTCATGGCTGCGGCGTCAGGCACCGGCGGGTTCTGCCGCGTCGGCGGTGCTGACGCCGGCGTCGGCGAAGGTCGCCATTTCGGAGAGGGTGGCGATGGCGGCGCGGAGGATGGGGAGGGCGGTGACCGCGCCGGAGCCTTCGCCGAGGCGCATATTCATTTCGACGAGCGGCTCGAGTTCGAGGCGCTTGAGGGCGATGGTGTGGGACGGTTCGCTGGAGCGGTGCCCGGCGATCCACCATTCGCGCGCGCCGACGGCCAGCTGATCGGCGACCAGGGCGGCAGCGGTGACCACGACGCCGTCGAGGATCACCGGGGTGCGGCGGGCGGCGGCTCGGGCCAGGAAGCCCGCCATCGCGGCCAGGTCTGCTCCGGAAGCGGTGCGCAGCAGGGCAACCGGGTCCTTGATCACCGGGCGCGCGCGCCACATGGCATCGCGGATCGCGGCGGTCTTGCGAATCCAGCCGGCATCGTCGACACCGGTGCCACGGCCGACGGCGACCACCGGCTCGGTATCGGTGAGCGCGGCGATCAGCACCGTCGCCGGGGTGGTATTGCCGATTCCCATATCTCCGGCAATGAGAAGGTCTGCGCCGGAATCGATTTCCTCATCGGCAATGGCCGCGCCGGCGGCGAGGGCGGTCTGCACCTCGGCGTCGGTCAGCGCGTCCTCGCGATCGATGGATCCGCTGGAGCGCCGCACCTTGTGCCGTGAAATCTCCGGAGCCGTATCCCCGTCCACCGCAATGTCTTCCACGCGCACCGTGGCATCGGCCAAGCGCGCCAGCACATTCACCGCGGCCCCGCCGCTGAGGAAATTCCCCACCATCTGCGCGGTGACCTCACTGGGATACGCCGACACCCCGTGCCGCGCCACCCCGTGATCGCCCGCGAACACCACAATCCGAGCCCGCTCGAACTGCTTCGGCGGACATACGCCCTGGCACGCCGCAACCCAGTTGGCCAGCTGCTCCAACCGCCCCAGCGCCCCCGCGGGCTTGGTCAACTGCAACTGCCGAGCCTCGGCGGCGGCCCGCACCACCGGATCGGGACCGTTGACCGGACCGAACGCAATCCGCGCGGGCTTGGAAAGATTCGCAGCACCCGACTGCCCGGCCGCGCGCGCCGCGGTACTGCCCGCAGCGGGGGCCACGGGTGCACCGGTCGAGCCGACAGCCGTTGCGGCCGCAGCGGTCGAGTCGGCAACGCCGCCATCCGCCGAATCAGCTGCAGCACCGCCCATGGTGGCGGCACCCTCCGTAACTGTGTCCGGCGCGGTGGCCGGAGCCGCCGACCCGGCTGCGGCGGCCTCAGCCACTCCGCCTACCGCGACGCCGGCGGCAGCCGAAGCGACCGAAGTCGAAGCGGCCTGCGCGACAGAGGGATCAGCCGTCGCCGCGATGTCGGTAGGCACCTGGTTCGAGACCGGCTGTGTGGCAGACGATTCCGCCGCGGTGCCGACAGCAGCGCCACCCGCTACCTGCGAGTCGACAACCGCGCCGCCACCGAGACCCGAGGTCGCGAGGGCGGCGGCCGACGCGATCGCACGGTCGGGCTTGACCTGGATGGCCTGGCCCGCGACCACGAGGTACACCTCATCGCAGAGCTGAGCCAGCCGCTGGTTGAGCGTGCCGAGCTCGTCACGGAAGAGCCGTCCGGAGCGTGTGGCGGGAATGACACCGAACCCCACCTCCGGGCTGACAATGATCAACCGCTCCGGGTAGGTCGCGACGATATCGACAAGCGCGTCCATATCGGATGCGACGGTGCCGCGCGGGGACTCCCAGGCATCGTGGGCGTCGATGCGCGCCGTCAGCCAGGTACCGAGGTCGTCCACCAGGGTGACCGAGGCCAGTTCGGCCAGCGCCTCGAGCAGATCGTGCTCCACGATGGTCCAGTTCCCTGGCCGCCGAACCCGGTGCGCCGCAATACGTTCCGCGAAATCCGCATCGCCGGGATCCGGCACCGCGGTAGCGATATACCGCACCGCCTCCGAGACGACCAACTGTTCAGCAAAGGCCGACTTACCGGACCGGGCTCCACCGAGCACCAGCGTCCGAAGCGGTCGATCGGTTGATTGAGCACTGTGCGACACGTCAGCACGGTATCAACAGCACGCACTCCCCGGCCGACTAGGCACGACTGTCCGCCGATTCCCTACGAGACGCGGGCGCCGAATCTGCGGCGGTATTCGACCGGGGCGATGCCGACCATCCGCTGGAAGTGGTGGCGCAGCAGGGCCCCGGAGCCGAATCCGCAGCGGTTCGCGAGGGATTCCAGATCCAGGTCGGTGTCTTCGAGGAGTTGTTTGGCGAGCAGAATCCGCTGCCCGGTCAGCCATTTCACCGGGGTGGTGCCGGTTTCGTCGGCAAAGCGGCGGGCGAAGGTGCGGGTGGACATATTGGTGCGGGCCGAGAGCGATTCGACGGTGTGCGGCAGGTCGAGATGCTCATCCATCCAGTGCAGCGTCTCGCTGAGGCTGTCGATACTGCATTCGACCACCGGACGCTCGATGAACTGCCGCTGTCCGCCGTCCCGCTGCGGCGGCACCACCATGCGCCGCGCAATGGCATTGGCCACCGAACTGCCCAGCTCCCGCCGCACCAGATGCAGACAGGCGTCGATCCCGGCGGCGGTGCCGGCACTGGTGATCAGATTGCCCTCGTCCACGAACAGCACATCTGGATCGACGGTGGCCAGCGGAAACCGTTGCGCCAGTTGATCCACATGCCGCCAATGCGTGGTGCACCGCCGCCCGTCGAGCAGTCCGGCCTCCCCCGCCAAGAACGCCCCCGAGCAGACCGTCAGGACGGTCGCACCGCGCTGCGAGGCGGTACGGACCGCGTCCACCACGCGCGTATCGAGCAATAGCCGCTCATGGAACGGAAAGGCCGGAATCGCCACCAGATCCGCGTCCAGCAGTTCGTCCAAAGCGAACTGCGGCGTCACCTGAATACCCGGTGAGCTGGTGTTCAGCGGCTTCCCCGGCTCTGCCCCGCAGACCTTGAAGTCGAATCCGGGCAGCCCGTCGCCCGTCCGATCCAGCCCGAAAACCTCACAGACCACGCCGAATTCGAACATGGCGAGCCGCTCGTTGAGTACGACCGCGACCTTCGAAAGCATGACCTCACCCTACCTGGCTGGATCTTTGCGGACAATGTCAGAGCCGCCACTGTTGGCAGTAACTGCACTAGGGAAAACTTACTGCCATGCAAGCCCTCACCGCAATCGCCGCAGCCGGATCCGCAATGACGGTCCTCGGCTATCTCACCTACGGCGCCATGGCCTGGGACACCACCGATTCAGACGACAGCGAGGCATGCAAATGACCACTCTCACCTCCGCGACCGGGCACATCTCCCGCGGCGCGACCACCGAGCCCAAGGCAGCAGCCATGTTCACCCGACTCTTCACCCTCCTGGCCGCGGCCGGGCGAGCCGTCCCGTTCCATCGCGAATCCGATTGGGAGATGGTCGGATCCACCGGCATCACCGATCGCGACTACCAGCGTTCGGCGCTGGAACTGCGCGCCATCGCCGGTGTCCGCGAGCATGGCTGAGACGCCACGCGATGCTCACCGGTCTCAGCGGTCAAAGATCGCCACTGAGCGGCACTATTTGCAGCGAAGCAGCGGTTTGTGACCGCTCAGGCCGACCCCGCCAACGACTGAGGCCGCCCCTCAAGGGCGGCCTCAGTCATTACGTTCGAACCGATCTCAGATGCTGTCGCCCGCAGTGACCCGCGGCTTCGGCGCCCGCATCCGCCGAATCTGCGACGCGCGCACAAAGGCGTACCAGCCCAGCGAGAACTTCGAATCCGTCGAATCCGGGAACCGCTCCAGCACCCGCTTGTTCACGATGCGCCCCAGAATCACACCTTCGATGATCATGAACAGCATCATCACCAGCATGGCGAGCGTGACGATCGCCTGCAGCGCCGGCGACAGGATCATGCTCAGGATCAACACGAGCGCAAGGGGCATGAACAAACCCAGCAGATTGCGGCGCGCATCGACGATATCGCGCACATACCCCTTCACCGGACCCTTGTCGCGCGGCAGCAGGAACTGCTCCTCGCCGGCGAGCATGCGGGCGCGCCGATCCTGCACGGTGGCCTTGCGCTCGGCCGAGTCCACCTTGCGCTCCGCCCGGGTACCGCGCAGCGACTTACGCCGGGCGCGGGCCTCCTTCGAGGTCAGGGGCGCCGGTGCGACCGGCCCGCGACGGCGGGCCTCGGCCTCGCGCCGCTTGGGCGTGGGCCGCCCTTTGGCGGCGGTGGGTGACCGGTCCGCGACCGTCGCCGCGGCACCGGCATCGACGGCAGAGGTGTCGGAGGTGGGGTTGGAATCGCCACGGCGCAGGAACTTCACGCCGACCAGGCTATTCGATGGCGTGTCCACAGGAAGAACCTGGTCCGTCCATTTTGCCGGCAGAGTGGCAGCCGCGCCGCTCAATCCCTGCACTGCCGCCGGATTGCCCGCCGCGTAAGATTGGGAATAGTCGCCAGCCAAGTGGCGTTGAAGGCCACGTGCCGTGCGCCTCTCACGGGGTGAAAACAGGTCCATTAGGAGAGTTCATGACTGTGCAGAACGAGACCACCACTCATGGTGCGACTCTGACGGACGCCGCCGCCCTCAAGGCGAAGGCGCTGCTGGATCAGGAGGGCCGCGACGACCTGGCGCTGCGGATCGCTGTACAGCCGGGTGGTTGTGCCGGCCTGCGCTACCAGCTCTTCTTCGACGATCGCTCGCTCGACGGTGACCTGGTTGTCGAGTTCGGCGGCGTCAAGCTCGCCGTCGACCGCATGAGCGCCCCCTACATCCAGGGCGCCTCGATCGATTTCGTCGACACCATCGAGAAGCAGGGCTTCACCATCGACAACCCCAACGCCACCGGCTCCTGCGCCTGCGGCGACAGCTTCAACTGAGCTAGCCTCACCAGCGCGGAACGTCCTCCGGGAAGTTCCGCGCTGCACTATGTCCGGGGTAGTGGCTCCGAGAGTTGGAGCAACCCGTCTCGGACAGTGTATTTTTAGGTGCGGACCCTTCGGTCCGTCCTCCCACCGGCCCCGCGACTGCCGTCCCGCATGCAGGTGTGCGCAGCGCACGTCACCAAAGGATCGACGCCCGTGACCATCGCCGTGTCCGCCTCCATCGCGACCGACCACCTCATGCGCTTCCCGGGAAAATTCTCCGATGTCCTGCTGGCGGACAAGCTCGAGCACGTTTCCCTCAGCTTCCTCGTCGACGATCTGGTCATCCGCCGCGGCGGCGTGGCCGGCAATATCGCCTACGCCATGGGCCTGCTCGGCCAGACCCCGCTGCTCGTCGGCGCGGTAGGCCCCGACTTCGCCGAATACCGGCAGTGGCTCGAATCCCATGGCGTGGACTGCTCCGCCGTCCGCATCTCCACCGAGGCGCACACCGCGCGTTTCGTCTGCACCACCGACGAGACCATGGCGCAGATCGCGTCCTTCTACCCCGGCGCCATGAGCGAGGCCCGCGAAATCTCCATCGGCGCACTGGCTTCCGATCGTGAGCTGGCGCTGGTGCTCGTGGGCGCCAATGATCCCGATGCCATGGTGCTGCACACCGAGCAGTGCCGCGAAGCCGGAATCCCGTTCGCCGCAGACCCTTCGCAGCAGCTGGCCCGCCTGGACGGCGAGCAGGCACTGTCGCTGATCGACGGCGCCGCGTACCTGTTCACCAATGAGTACGAGTGGAGCCTGCTGCTGCAGAAGACCGGGCTCACCGAGGCCGAAATCGCTGAGCGCGTGGGCATTCGGGTCACCACCCTCGGCTCCAAGGGCGCGAAGATCGTCGACCGCGACGGCACCGAGTTGCATGTCGACGTGGTGCCGGACAATGCCAAGGTCGATCCGACCGGTGTCGGCGACGGCTTCCGCGCGGGCTTCCTCACCGGGCATTCGGCGGGCCTGTCGCTGGAGCGTTCGGCCCAACTCGGTTCGCTCATCGCCGTTCTCATCCTGGAGACCACCGGTACCCAGGAGTGGACCCTCGACCACGACGTCGCTCTCAAGCGTCTGCGCGAAGCCTACGGCCCCGAAGCCGCTTCCGAGATCGAGTCGATTCTCCGCTGAAACCTGCTGGACTCTTTCGTACCGCACGCTGATCTCGGGATCGGCGTGCGGTTTCTTTTGCGCTGATCCCCGGTCGTTCGCGACCGGCTATGTATGACAGCTCGTTTCGAAGGACCTGATGATGGTGGTACGGGTCGGCATTGTGGATCTCATTTCGACCCGGCCGGACAGCATGACGCGAAGAGTGTTCCTGGAAGCGGTGCACGGGGGCGCCGGCCAATTGACCGGTGACGAGTACCGGGTCGAGACAACCGTTTTCGGCATCGATCCGAGGGGATCCGTCGACGACGTCGATTGGCCCGCACTGACCGCGATGGATGCCCTGATCGTCAGCGGCAGCGAACCCACCGGAACCGCGATCAGCGCCGAACCGTGCCTGACGATCATCTCCCGCATTCTCACCGAATGCGCGGCCGCGACCTCGGTGCTGTTCTCCTGCCAATCAGCCCACGCCGCACTGCATTTGCTCCACGGCATCGACCGCCACCGCCTCCCCCGCCGACAGCACGGCGTCTTCGCGCACACGATTCCGCTCGAAGTCGCTGCTGCTGGCAGAAACCGGCGGGCTGACCTCGTAGCGGATGCCAACGCGTTCACCGCAGGTCTCTCACGCACCGCGGTTCTTCCCGACAGTCCGGGTCTAGCGGGCGCCCCGGGTCCAGCGCGTCTCGCAGACGATGCAGGTTTCGCGCTGACCTCAGATCTCGCGGCCGCCGCAGGCCCCTCCGACGATCCAGGTCTTGCGGGTGATGCAGACCGTTCACTGACCACCGGCCTCGCGGGCGCGGTGCCGTTCCCCCACTCCCGCTGGAACGCAATGACTTCCGCCGACCTCCGCGCAGCAGGCGTCCCCCTGCTCCTGGATTCCGCCGAAGCCGAATGGCACCTGGCCACCTCCCCCGACGGCCTGCACCACATCTTCGTCCAGGGCCACCCCGAGTACCTCTGCGACACCATGGCCCGCGAATACCGCCGCGACCTCCGCCGCTGGATCGCCGACCCCTCCCTCCCCTTCCCCGACATCCCCCAGAACTACTTCCCCACCGAAACCCACCGCCAACTCCTCGACCACGCCGCCCAGGTCCGCACCCACCGAGACCCTGCCCTCCTGGACGAATTACCGCTCCCCGCAACCTTCGACGACGTGGCACACAGCTGGGCACCCCACGCGCAGCAGTTCTTCGCCAACTGGATTCACGCCATCCACGCCCGCTGCACGACCGGCGCTCTGGTGCCCGCTTTCTGAACTTGCCCGCACGATGACGCCATCACCCCTCCCCGGTACGCCATTCACCCCTCGTAACGAGCTCCTCTGGGATCGATGAACCCAACGTCACGATCTTGCTGGACACAGGCGGTGGCCGATTCGAACCATGCACTCTGCGGCCGTCAGCGCGTGTTCAGGCGACGAGGTCGGCTCGGCGGGCCGCTTCCAGTTCGAGCGCAGACCACGTCTTGAAGAAGTCCCGGCGGATCCGCTTACCGAAATACAGCCTGAACAGCACGGCGAACGGGCCTATGACTCGCACGGTCTTGTGGCAACGAATTTGCCCCTGACCGAGATCTTCGAATCTGTTCTCGCCGACCAGTTTTCCGCCCGGCACCCGGCTCTGCGAACCCCATCGGCACAGCGGCTCGACCGTCGTGATCAACCAGTTGACGCCGGGTCCGCCGCGCGGCTTGGACCATCCGGTGGTCCCCGGCGCGAAGGCGCCGTCCAGCCGGGCCGTCTGCTCGTGCGGATCCCACACTGGACGCCCTTCCACGTCCGTGGCGGTCGCCCACACGACCGCCAGATCCCCGCGAATGACCGTCTCGGCCGAAATCTCGTACATCACAAGAACTCCTATCATGTTGTCGCGACAACACTAACTGTTGTTGCGACAACATGCAATCTCCAACCTGCACTGGACACGCGAATCCCGTGACCTCCGGCCGCATGCGAGTGCGGAACGACTCGGGGCACGGCAGGAGGAACCGTTCCGGTGGGACTGCCGACGGCACACCCTGATCCGGAGCAGGTCCGGGTGCCACGATGAGACGCCGAGGCAATAAGCTGCTCACCATGGGCTCGGACCGTTTGTATTTTCGTCAGCTGCTCGCGGGGCGCGACTGGGCCGTCGGTGACCCGATCGCCACGCAGATGCGGAACTTCGCCTACCTGATCGGGGATCGGGAGAGCGGGGAGTGCGTGGTCGTTGACCCCGCGTACGCCGCCTCGGATCTGGTGGATATCGCCGAGGGCGACGGGATGCGGCTGACCGGCGTGCTGGCCACGCACCACCATCCGGATCATGTCGGCGGCACCATGCTCGGGTTCACCCTGAGCGGTGTCAAGGAGCTGCTCGAAAAGACCGATGTGGCAGTGCACGTCAATAACGAAGAGCTGCCGTGGGTCGCGAATGTCACCGGCATCGCGCCCAGCGAGCTGACCGGACACGCGCACGGCGACAAGGTAAAGGTCGGCGGCTTCGAGATCGAACTGCTGCACACCCCCGGACATACGCCGGGCAGCCAGTGCTTCCTGTTCGAGGACAGGCTGATCGCAGGCGACACCTTGTTCGTCGACGGCTGCGGCCGCACCGATTTCCCCGGCGGCAACTCCGACGATATGTTCCGCAGCCTGCGCTCTCTCGCTGCGCTGCAAGGCAATCCAGTCGTCTACCCCGGCCACTGGTACTCGGAAGAGCCCAGCGCAGACCTGTCCACGATCGTGCAGAAGAACTACGTCATGCGCCCGCAGACGCTCGATGAGTGGCAGATGTTCATGCCGGGCTGATCACGCCCACAGCTCGTCGCCGATCACGCCCACAGCTCGTTCTCCTCTGCGTCATAGAGGAGATAGCGCCCTACGGTCAGATCGGCGAGGAAGCATAGGACTGCGGTCGCAGAACTGTCGACGGCTTTTGACCGCGTCCACCGCCGGTCGTAGCGGTCGGCAGGCAACACTCGCACGATGTTTCCCGCAGCCTCGATATCGACTTTCGCATGCCGATAGATGGCCGGTAGCCGTGCGTTCCACACCTGCAATCCCCCCACGACAAGTCGTTGCAGCTGTGCATCAACCGGAATCCCCTGCTGCGTAAACACATACGCGGCCACATCCCCCGGCGATGCCACAGCTCCCGCTGGTAACACCACAAATTCGTAGCTCACCACTCAACGGTAGCGCCGGCCACCGACAACTTTGCTCGCGCTTTCAACAGGAAAGTGCCTGCTCCAAACCCGTTCGGAGCAGGCACTTTTCAGTCTTTTCGGGCACTCAGGCGTTCCGTATCGACCAACTCGAAGAAGCCGCGGCCCACCGCTGTGGCGGGCTGCCGGTCAACCGGTCGACGTAGGCCTTGTTGATGTCCTCGTACACCGTTCGGCCTTCGGCCGAGAGCGGCCCCCGGGGCCCGCACCGAGATCGCCGCAGTCGCCTCGATACTCGTAGAGCAGCGCATCGCGGGTGGCGGCCGGCCCGTGCAGTACCGGGATGCGAATGGCCGTACTCAGGCCATGGTGCGCAGCCAGCCGTGGCTATCGGCGAAAGTGCCGCGCTGAATTCCAGTGAGGGTGTCCCGCAGCGCCATGGTGACCTCACCGGGTTCGCCTCCGCCGATGGTGAATTCGCGATCGGCGGACTTCACCCAGCCGACCGGCGTGATGACCGCGGCGGTGCCGCAGGCGAAAACCTCGGAGATCTCACCGGATTCGGCGCCCTTGCGCCACTCCTCCACTGAGATCTTGCGCTCCTCGACCTTGTAACCGGAGTCGGCGGCCAGCGTCAGCAGCGAGTCGCGGGTGATGCCGGGCAGCAGCGAACCGGACAGCTCCGGTGTCACCAGCCGTGCCTCCGAGCCGGTGCCGAAGACGAAGAAGAGGTTGTTGGTGCCCATCTCCTCGACATACCTGCGCTCGATCGCGTCCAGCCACACGACCTGATCGCAGCCCTCTTCCGAGGCCTGCTTCTGCGCCAGCAACGAGGACGCGTAATTGCCCGCGACCTTCGCCTCACCGGTGCCGCCGGGAGCGGCACGCACGTATTCGGTGGACAGCCACACCTTCACCGGCTTCACACCGCGCGGGAAATACGCGCCGGCCGGGGAGCCGAGCAGCAAGTACTTGTAGGCGCTGGCAGGCTTCACGCCCAGTCCGGCCTCGGTGGCGAACATGAACGGCCGCAGGTACAGCGACTCCTCGCCGCCAGCGGGCGGGACCCACTCGGAATCGACCTCGAGCAGCTGCCGCACGGATTCGATGAACAGGTCTTCGGGCAGCTCGGCCATGGCCATACGCGCGGCCGACCGCTGGAAGCGCGCCGCATTGGCATCAACACGGAAGGTGGCGATGCTGCCATCGGCCTGCCGGTACGCCTTGAGACCCTCGAAGATGGCCTGTCCGTAGTGGAACACCATGGTCGCCGGGTCCATGGACAGCGGACCGTACGGCTTGACCTCCGCATTGGTCCACTGCCCGTCGACATAGTCGATAGACACCATGTGGTCGGTGAAGAATCGCCCGAAACCGGGCGCCGCGAGAATCTCCTGTCGCCGCTCCGCCGGGGTCGGGGCGGGATGCGGGGTACGGGTGAATTGCGCGGCAACTGTCATGTGTTGGAGTCTAAAACCTCGGGTGCGGAATGGAGCGATCCGGCCTCCCAGCATTGTGCCGACCGGGCAATCTGGGGTGCCACCGATAGGGTGAGGCCGTGTATCCGCAGTCTCCGCCAGCCCCCCGCTCGAACCGGCCCTGGGTGCTGGCATTGATCATCGTGACGGCCTTGGCGGCCATCACCGTGCTCGTCGTGGCGGCGATGCAACCGGGACGAGTGGTGGCCGGAAACGCCCTTCCCGCAGACCAATACGGGCCGCAGGACACTGCGACGCATACGCCGTCCACTACTACGACGACGACCGCTGCGAAGGCAGTGATCCCCGCGGTGACACCCGGCTGGCAGACCGCATACTCCGTATCCCGCAATGCGGCGTACGACGCGCCCGCGGACTGGAAGGTGCCGACTCCGACGACCATCGTGGGGTTCGAGGGCAGTGGGCTGCGGGCGGTCATGAGTGGGGCATCGACGTTCAACGAGAAGGCATGCGGTGATTACGGTCCGCGAGCGATTGCCGGTGTGACCGGGTCGAAGATCGCCGATCTGGCCGGGGCTGCGCGGGATGTGGCGGATACCTGGTCGAAGGCGGCTACCGCTGACAATGGGGATTCGAATCCGCAGATCACACTGAGTTCGGCCGAGACTCTCACGATTCAGGGGCGGGCGGCGGCGCATGTGACGGCGACGATCACCAATCAGGGTGCGGTGGATTGCAAACACACACCGTCGGGGGTGGTTCATGCGATCGCGCTTACTGACAATGTGGGGCAGGCCGTGGTCATGGTCATCTACGCAGACCAGGGCGTTTCCGACGCCGCCACCGCGGACACGATGCGGCAGATGTACACCACGGTCCGGCCCGCGAACCTCGCTCATGCCGACTGCGTTCAGGACCAAACGGTCGTCGGCACCTGGTGCTGAGTCCCGGAGCCCGGCATCTCGAGCATTAGCCCCGTGATCATCCCCGGCACGGACCCCCGACATCCGCAGCGTGAGCTCCCCCCTTCCCCGGCATCGACCCCCAATGTCCCAAGCATGAGATCCGCCATCCCGGCTCGCCGTTGGCTGGGGATCCATATGCGTCAGGCGTTGGACCGGAATCCATACGGACGGCCTTGTAGGTAACGAGCTTCCGGCCTGAGCGGTCAAACTTCGAGGCAAGGCGGCAATTTTTGCCGTTCACTGCCAGTCTTTGACTGCTCAGGCCGATTCCCTTTACGCCGTGTGGGATTCGACGAACGGCGGCTTGACGACTTCACACTTCAGGCGACGCCCACGCACGTCGACCTCGACCTCATCACCCGGCTGGATTCCAGCGGCGGTGTCGAGCAGCGCGAGCGCAATGCCCACCTTGAGCGTGGGAGAGAAAGTGCCGGAGGTGGTTTCACCGACCTGCTCGTCACCGCGCATCACCGTCTGCCCCTGCCGCAGCACGCCACGATCAACAGCCTTGAGCCCCAGCAGAACTCGCCGCGGACCGGCAGCCTTCTCCTGTTCCAGCGCAGCTTTGCCCCAGAACTCCGGCTTCTTCCACCCGACAGCCCAGCCCGTGCGCGCCTGCAACGGCGAGATATCAACGGACAGTTCATGTCCATGCAGCGGATACCCCATCTCTGTGCGCAATGTATCGCGCGCCCCGAGCCCGGCAGCCTGGCCACCCGCGGCCTCGACCTCGGCCACCAACGCCCGGAATACCGCCTCCGCGTCATCCCATCGCGGCAGCAGCTCGTACCCCTGCTCGCCGGTGTACCCCGTCCGGCACACCCGCACCGGCCGCCCGTCCCACTCGGCGTCTTCGTACGCCATGTACTCCATGTCGGTAGGCAACCCGAGCTTGGTCAGCACCTCGGCGGCCTTAGGTCCCTGCACCGCGAGCACCGCATACTCCCGATGCTGGTCAGTCACAGTGATCCCCGCAGGCGCAACCTTCTGCAGCTCCGCCACCACCGCAGCGGTATTCGCGGCATTGGGCACGAGGAAGATCTCGTCATCACTCACGTAGTAGGCGATCAGATCGTCGATCACGCCGCCCTCGGGCGTGCAGCACAGCGTGTACTGCGCCTTCCCGGGGCGAATCCGATTGAGATCGTTCGTCAGCGCCGAGTTCACAAACTCCGCAGCCCCCGGCCCCTTGACCGTGGCCTTCCCAAGGTGGCTGACATCGAACAGCCCCACCGTCGTCCTGACCGCAGTGTGCTCCCCCACGGTCCCCGCATACGAAACCGGCATCTCCCACCCCCCGAACGGCGCGAAGGTAGCGCCCAACTCGACGTGGACGGCATGAATAGGCCCCTGCAGCAGCTTCTCGTCGGTCACCCGAAGCAGCTTATCGGTCGGCCTGTTTGCGTGCGATTCGCCCGAACCAGAACACCTCAGCGCTCGAGCGGAACCGGAGCAGCACGGTCAGCGTCGTAACTGATGGTGGCCGACTGTCGCGCGGTTGACCTGCGTTAGAGTCTGCTGAAAGTTTGCGGTGAGGGGGATTATGACGTCACAAGTGAATTCTGCCGACCTCCCGGCAGCGGGCACATTCGCGGCCGATCCTCAGGCGCTATTGAACGTGGCCGACTGGCTGGATCGGTCCGCTCAGGACATCGCGGATGCGGTCGATGCGCACATGCGTGCTGTCGGCGAGTTCCTCGGCGGCGACTGGCTGGGCCAGGCTGCGGAGTCGCATCGGGATCCGTGGTCGGAGTGGCACGACGGTACTCGCCGCATTGTCGGCTCGTTTCACACCGATTCCGGACTCCTCCGACAGGCATCGACCGAGTACGACCACATCGACCAGGCCCGGGCTACAGCGGTCGAGCAAGCCGGCGCGAGCCTCGACCTTCCGCCCGTGGTGTGACGTGGCCGACTTCAGAGTTGACCTCGACGGCCTGCAGCAGCTGATCGACGGCGCCGCGAAACTCGAAACGACAATCGAGGACGCTGTATCCACCATCGAGAAGCAAGTCGACGAACTCCATGTCAACTGGGACGGTGCAGCCGCGATAGCGCACAAAGGTGCGCACGATGAGCGCATAGCCGCCATCAACGAGATGCGTCAGGCACTGGGAGCACTCCGCGACAAACTGAACACCGCCCGTACTGCATACGGCGCGGTGGGCCCGATCAATCTCGGGATGTGGCCGTGAGCCCGACAGCAACAGTTCCGGTCATTCTCTGCCGCGCCGACGAATACCACTCTGCAGGTGAGGTATTCGGCGGGATCGTCACCGAAGCAGTGTCTGTCCACGAAGGACTGATCGGCGTCCTCAGCGCCAATGCGGGCATGGCGGGAAGCGACAGCGTCGGAGGAAAATGGGCTGCTTCGTATGACGAAGCCGCAGGTCTGGCGATGTCCACCTCAGCGCGATTGACGACCGCGTCCGGACAAACCCGCGACCTCATCTCAGTTGGCCTGCACAATCTTCAGACAGGTGAGTCGGCCGCCAATTTCAACAGCGTTCACCCGCCGGCCGCACCTCAGATGTTGCCCGTGCCCTGCCTGGTCGAAACACCGGCATCGGCGGCCGGCGACGGGATCCCTGAACCATTCGGCTGGTCGATCATCAAAGATCTCGTAGGCGCGGCCTGGCCGAACGGACACCAGGATGAACTTCATACCGCCGAGGCGGCCTGGAACACCGCCGCCTCCGACTTCCGCACTCTGGCAATAGGAGTTCCGGAGGCGGTCGGCTTCCTCTCGAACCAGCAATCGGACGAGATCCCGGCCGCGATCGACGCCTGCACACAACGACAGAACGATCTCAACAGCCTTGCGGACGCCTGCCAGAGCCTCGGTCAAGCCTGCGGCGAGTATGCCCACCATCTCGACGAGGCACACCACCAGATCCTTGACGAGCTGAAGGAATTCGCGGCCGAAGCGGTAGTAGGCGAGCTCGCGTTCGCCGCCCTCGCTCCATTCACCGCGGGAATTTCCGAGTGGGTCGGCAATACGGCCCTTGGTGCGCGTGTCGCTATGAAAGCCCGTCGTGTGGCTGCGATTATCGCGAACCTCGCGACCAAGGCCGCCGAAATCGTCTCCCGCACAGTCAAACCGCTATCGAACGCTCTCAAGCCACTGCTCGAGAGAATCAGCACATGGGTCGACGCGGCCCGTACGAAGCTCGCAACAATAGGTCAGGGAACAGGAACGGTCCTACCAGCCACACTCACCCAAGCCGACGAGGACGCGATCGCGGCGTACACCAACCCATATACTGGCCTATACGAAGAACTCAACAGCGCATTACGGGCGGGCAGCGTGGACGCAACACAGAAAGCGCAGATCAAAGCGGTCGAAGAGGCACTCGCAAAGCTCCCGGATCACAACGGCGTAGTCTTCCGCGGCACCGACCTCCCACCGAACGTCCTTGCCAAATACGAGAAGGGAACAGTGGTCACCGAGGACGCCTTCACCAGCACGTCAGCCTCCGCTGATGAGGCATTTCCCGGAGACACGCAGTTCACGATCCTCTCGAAGTACGGCAAGGACGTCAGCCTCCACTCGGATGTTCCTTCCGAGCAGGAGGTGCTGTTTCCTCCAGGTACCCAATTCGATGTGGTCAGCAAGGTGTTCGACTCGAAGTCCGGCACGACATTCATTCGCTTGATTCAACGATAGGCGGGAAGCCATGAGCGAAAAAATTGCAGGAAAGACGTTTTCCACCAGGGAGGAACTCGGTCTCGAACCTCTCAGCGAGGAGGAACTCTCCGCAGCTGATCGTATGTTCGCAGAGGCCGAGGCCCGCCAGGCCGCCGTGCCTTCGGAGAAGAGGGTCGTTGCCCCTCGCAAGTTCTGGGATGACACCAGTGGAACTGAATTCGAGCAACGTCCCGAAGAAGACGAGTGATTCGGACGACCGTTTAGCGACCCGAGGCGTATCCCCCTGACTTACAAACGAATTCCAATCCTCTCAGGGCGCTACAGGTATCCGTTCGAGGTACTCGAGTAGCCGCTGTTCGTCCACGACTTCTATCTGCTGGCCCCGCATCTGCAGTTCAGCGACTCGACGAGCTTTGGAAGTGGTGAACACGGAAGCATCCCGGCCCGCGAAACGGTCACCGATCACCAGACAGGTGGTGCGCTTGGTGACGTTCTTGGCAGGTGTCGCGCCGTACGCCGCGATTGCGTCCCATGCCTGCTGGCGGGTCATCGAGGTGAGATCGCCTGTGAACACGACGATCTGGCCAAAGAATGGGTGGCTCGGGTCGGTGCCGGAGATATCGGGCATGACCAATTCTTCACGCGAGAACACAGATCGGCGAGGTCGACTGAACTGCGGCGCCGGCCGGAACGGCGAGTCGAACCTCAGCCGTTCGAGCACTGTCATCTGCTCGAGCTCGGACAGCGAATCCACTCCAGCCCTCGCCGCGAGCGCCAGCACGATATCGGCGGCCGCCCTTGCGTCGGCTGCGGCATCGTGGTGTGCGATCAACGAGATGTCCAGTGCCCCAGCGACATCTGGGAGTCGGTAACCGTCGAGGTCAAGATGCTTGCGCGACATCGCCAGGCTGCAGCTGAATTCCCACCTCGGAGCTTCGATTCCGCTGTGGCGGCAGGCTTCTCGGATAGCGCCGCTGTCGAATCCGGCGTTGTGTGCAACCAGAGGAAGGTCTCCCACCACCTGGTGCACCTCGGGCCACCGCTGCGCGAAGGTCGGCTGGTCCGCGACCATCGCCGGCCGGATGCCGTGCACGCGAATGTTGTGCGGCGAGAAGAAGTCCACGGCGGTCGGTGGACGGCACAGCCATGAATACGTCTCTTCGCGAATACTGTCACGAACGATCGTCACACCAACCGCGCAGATGCTGCCCCGGGAGGAGTTCGCTGTCTCGACGTCAATTGCGGCGAACGACAATCCCGCCACTGTCACCGCACCACGAGCGGCAACGGACGAGCAGTCTTACCGCCCTGTTCGACCAGAAACGGCCGCGCTGCCCGCAGCGCCTCGAACTCCGCCCACCGATCAGCGAGATCCGCGATTCCATGCGCCAAACACAATGCCGGACGGACGGTTTCATCAATCTCGCGCAGTGGCGGAGCAGCTTCCCTCGGATGCACAAGAGCGGGCCACTGCGGCCGAATCAGCTTGTTGGACAGCGCTTCTTGATGCTCGGTAAACCGCTCGTCCACCACCACAACCTCGGCCAGAACCGCATCCACAGTCGCATCCAAGTCGACAACACCCGTCTCCGCCGTGCCCGCAACCACATCACCGCCACACCAGATCGCGCAACACCCAGCCGTAATCGTCGAGATCACATCCTCCTGGTCGAGTCCAACCACCCAAGCGCCCGTTAGCCGCGAAAGCCCCATCCCCCGACCAACATTCACATGCCAAACAACCAACCGGTCGCCCACTTTATCGAGCACGGCAACGAGGGACAACACAGTCTGGTTCGTGATGCTCATAACGCTCCGAGTCCGCTGCTGACAGTCTGCATCGGCCACCGTAAACCATGGGAGTGACAAACCAAACCATCTCGGCCCCAACACCTCCGAGCCGCCAGGAAGGGCCTCGGCACCCGCTTCAGTCACGCCCTTCGATCAGCGCCCTCCACAGGGCATCGAGTTCATCGGTGAACTGGCGATTCCCTGCGTGTCAGGGTGAGGTGAGTCCACCGGCTCGGAGCCAATCGGAGATGCAGGGCGAGAGACGGATCGCTATTTCATGACCAGGACAAGAGCCGCGGTCGCCGAAGGCCACAATGGGCGGATGGGTTCTCCAGGGCCGCGTGGTGACGAGCCGAAGCGGCGGCGTGCGTTCAGCGCAGCGGACAAGTTGGCGTATCTGCAGGCCTACGAGCAGGCGATCGAACACGGCGACGGTGGCGGGTATCTGCGCCGAGAAGGGCTGTATTCCTCGCAGATCAGCGAGTGGCGCAAGCAGCGCGACGCGGGGGTCCTCTCCGGTAAGAAACCGGGTGAGAAGGTCGGTAAACTGACCGCTGAGCAAGCCGAAATCGCACGTCTGACAGCGGAATTAGCGCGTGCCAACAAACGTCTCGTCACTACCGAGGCCGCCCTGGACATCATGGGAAAAGCACACGCTCTCTTGGAATCTCTCTCCGAGAGAGCGGATTCCGACGAGCAGCGCAGAAGGCGTTGACCACCGCGTACATGTCGTTGACCGATGCCGGAGCCGGTACTCGGCGTGCGGCGGTATTGACGGGACTGGTGCGTTCCACCGCGAACCGCCGCCGTAAGGCCGCCGCGGCACCGAGTTCGGGTGTACCGCAACCGGTTTCAGATCCGGTGAACAAGCTCTCCGAGTTCGAGCGACGCGCGATCCTGGAGAAACTGGGCAGTGCCGGGTTCGTCGATCTGGCGCCGTTGCAGGTCTTCGCCCAGCTCCTGGACGAGGGCACCTACCTGTGTTCGGTGTCCACGATGTATCGGGTGTTAGGGGAAAACAAGCAGGTCAAGGAGCGGCGCCGGTTGGCGCGGCATCCGGCCAAGGTGTGTCCGGAGTTGGTCGCCACCGCACCGAGGCAGGTGTATTCGTGGGACATCACCAAGCTCGCCGGCCCGGTCAAGGGACAGTATTTCGATGCCTACGTGATGATCGACATCTACTCCCGTTACATCGTCGGGGTCCATGTTCACAATCATGAATCCGGTGTTCTGGCAACGGAATTGATGAAAGAGATCTTCGGGGTCCACGGGATTCCGCAGGTAGTGCACGCCGATCGGGGCACGTCGATGACGTCCAAATCGGTCGCCGCTCTGCTCGCCGATCTCGAGGTCACCCGCTCGCATTCACGGCCACGGGTATCCAATGACAACCCCTTTTCGGAGGCGCTGTTCAAGACTCTGAAATACGGTCCAGAGTTCCCCGAACGTTTCCGATCACTCACCGAGGCACGACAATTCATGGATTCCTTCGCCGGGTGGTACAACCACCAACACCGCCACACCGGCATCGGTTTACACACCCCCGCCGACGTTCACTACGGGCTGGCCACCGACAAGGCCGCCGCCCGCCAAGCCGTGCTCGCCCAGGCCCGCGCCCGCCACCCACACCGCTTCGGCACCACCACGGCACCGAAGATCCTTGACCTACCCGAGACCGTCTGGATCAACCGACCAGCCGACGACGCCACCCAGGAGGCCGACACGACAGCCGCTTAACACCCGTTGGACTCATCCACCTTGAAAAATTCCGATTCACCGCTCGCTGCTCCTCGAAGTCCGGCCGTGGGATGTAGAAATCAGAAAGATTTCGCCCACCCGCATACAGTTGCCGGACAAGTCTCGCAGCTTCCTCCACAACCTCCGAGTCGTCCGCGTCGGGGTGTTCCAGAACGCGCGCGATGGACAGGAACCTGGACCGCCAGTTGAAAGCGGTGCGGTTCTGTCCTTCTCGCTCCAGGATGTCAAGAATCTTGGCTACCGCCACGCCAGCGTCCAGTCGACGGATCTTCACCTCACAACTCCCATCTTGAATCCTCATGGCAGCGGTACAACCACTGAGTTCCCCTACGTTTGAACCAAGCATGGAAGCCAACGATCAGCGAATAACCTAGTAGCCGGATCGAGACAGGGCAGTTATCTCGATCGAACTCGGCGTGGCTACTCGAGGTCCGTATGGCTGTAGTACCTGTCCTCGCCTTCCAACGCACGAACCGCCGCCAGCCCAATTGCACTGCGGCTCAATAGTTCCGATCGGTGGGTTTGCTGCCCGCAAACAATCAGAAGGACGCCGTATTCACCTTCCAGCACACCGATCCGGCCTCCATAGAAACGATGAACATCGGCGCAACATCAACTAGTGTCGGGCTGTGGCCAACATGCAGCCGCCTTCGCCCACCCGCCGTGGACCGCGCCGCAAGCGACCGGTCACCTTCCGCTTGCACGCGACAGTCGTGGGCACCGAGCCGCCGCTGTACCGCTTGCTGGCTGTCTCCTCCGAACTGTTCCTCAACGACCTCAATGAGGTCCTCGGCGCATCCTTCGGCTGGGTCAACCGCGCCTCCCACGAATTCCGTTGTGGCGCAGCCGTCGACGACCCCACCGCGGACCGCTACATCTGCCCCGAAGCAGTCGCCGACCGCGACCCCGCCGTCCCCGAGGAGCAGGTCCGCCTGGACGAACTCCTCAACGACCTCGGCGACACCCTGTATTACATCTACGATTTCGCCGACCCCTGGGTGCACCACATCTACGTCGAAGAGATCCTGCCCCGCACCACGAAAATGCCCCGAGCGCGCTGCATGGGCGGTCAGCGCGACTGCCCCGCAGACGTCGCGGGCGGGATAGCCCGATACGAATACTTGTCTCGCAGAGCAGATTGGGATGACGAAGGGGAATCCTTCCAGTATGTCCGCCCGGAAGACATCATCACCGAATCCGAATCCGAGTACGCAGAGCCCAGCCCGTTCGTCATCGAAGAGATCAACTGGGCCCTGGCCAACACCTTCGGCTACGGGCGGGAGCAGAAGTCGGTCGGTCCATGACGACGCCTTGGGCCATGCAAACCATGGAATCGGAAAGTACATCGCCGCCAGTTATAACTACGCTTAGTACAGACAAGTATTCTAAGCGCAGAGTTGGTTGACCTTGTTCGAACCGTGCCTAGCCTTTCTCCGCGGGAGTGGAGGCTGCTAGGCGAATCAGCGAGATTCCGCCGGGATGAGTCCCGCTGTGCTGTTTCATCTTTCAGATAGGTCGATGCACGAGCACCGAGGATTCACTCATATTGCTTCCCATGAGGGCGATTCAAGTAGATCCTCGTGGAACCCGAACCACTCGAGTCGCCCACCTTCGACCAGCCGGACTTCACCCCACTCGACAGAATGCAAGCCCTTCACCGAGCTGCGGATGGCCACCAGGACGAGACTGCCGTTCGTAACTGCCGGATCGGTTTCCACCGCGCGCAAAGTTGCCAGGAAGCTCCGTTCCTCATCACTCAATTCCGGGTCCGGCAGTCCAAGGTCGAGCATTCCCTGGACTGGGCGGGGCTGGAGATCGGTCAACTCGATCCGGGCCTCGGAGGTCGCAAACAAGGTTGTCTGTATGCGCCCGTCGGGTCTACTCGAGAATCTCCACGGGAACAGGGCTACGCCGTTGACCACGGGAACACGGTAGGTCGCATGACCTGGGCGGACCAGCGGAACCCCGAGTACGTTTCCG
Organism: Nocardia sp. NBC_01327; assembly: GCF_035958815.1. Taxonomy (NCBI): domain Bacteria; kingdom Bacillati; phylum Actinomycetota; class Actinomycetes; order Mycobacteriales; family Nocardiaceae; genus Nocardia; species Nocardia sp. NBC_01327. The sequence goes on from NZ_CP108383.1 coordinate 7,258,433, forward strand.
AACCTCTCGAAGCGCTCGGCAATACCGTCATAGAACTGCCCGTAGACCCGCATAGATCGATGGTCGGATGTCTCCTGTGCGCGCTGCGAGGCCACGTGCTCCTCCTCGACCGAACGACGGATCTCCCGCCGAATCCACGGGCCGTGTTCCCCGAAAGTTTCTATCGCCCAACGGTGTCCGTCGTCCATTGCCGTCTCCCTCAACCGCGTTGAGACAGTGCAATCGTAATACAGCTCGGAGCCATCCCCTCTGACAAACTGTGCCGAATTGCATTCCTACACAAGTCAATTCGGTTGCCACGGGGATGCCGCACCCATGGCGAGCCGGTTACTTAGCGGTGGGTCAAGCATTGAGGCCAACGCCCCTCACGACGGCGAGCCGGGCAGATCGCGGGCGACGATCCGCAAGAACCTCACACCCTTCGAACTGGCGATCGGTCTGGAGAACCTGCACATCGCGCCGATCTCGCTGCAAGACTTGGGATATGACGATCGAGGCTCGGGATCGGAAAATCCTGTGGGGACGCTCCCACAACCTATGCGCGATCTGCAGGCTACCTCTGGTCCTAGATGCAACGGCGACCGATCGCGAGTCTGTTGTTGGCGACGAGGCGCACATCGTGGCCCAGTCGAGCGGTGGCCCGCGAGCGGGGCTGATTCCCGCAGGGGAGCTGGATAAATACGACAACTTGATCCTCTTGTGCAAGGTCCATCACAAGCAGGTAGACGACCAGCCCATGTTCTTCAACGCTGAGCATCTACGGCAACTAAAGGCAGCACATGAGCGCTGGGCGGCAGAGAAGTTCGATGTGCTCGCCACAGGCGACGTCCGGCACGGGTCCAACAGCAGAGTCGAAGTAGCAGTCGAAATCGCCGGCCCGGACGCGGCAACGATCGGTTGGGATTCGCAGCAGTCTCTGCGCGGCAATCCCGCCGGCCAGTACATGACCTTTGAAGGCCGCCAAGGGATTTACTGGATGTTGGTCGGGATCCTACTGCTCATGGCCGTTCTGGCGACCGCCGGGACGATAGCGGGCACCTGGGCATGGCGCATCGCATTCGTCGGCTTTATCGCTATCGATACCCCTTTGATCATCGGATATTGGCGTCTGGCGATGCAGCCCATTCGGCTTGAGGTTGGTGCTGTCGGCGTGCAGACCTTCTTCCCGAAGGGCTCTGCCTGGATGCCTTGGGATCTGATCGACCGTATCGATGTCATCCGCGTCGACGGAAATCTCGGCGTCACGGCGTGGAGCAGACATGCAGACGACTTTCCCACTTCCACCGAGGCAGGTACCGGGGCACACTACGTTCCTTCGCTGGGTGCGGTCACCTTGTGCCCGCTCGGCCCACTTCGGGCGGGTCGGCGCGATGTACTCCGCGCGCTACGTTTTTACGGCCGGAATCGTTGCGCTTAGCAAAGGCCGGGCCGATAGAATTAGAACCCAGACTCTATGTCCGGCAGAGGCTTTCCGCATTCGACACAGGCGCTTCTGACAATCCAAGACATGCCGCCTCTCGGCTGCCTAATGTTATCAGCACAGGATCGACTCTATGAAGGGACGTGTTGGCATGGTAGACAAGCCGACCTCGCACGGCTTGGGCTTCGGGAACGGTAGCTTGATCGAGCATCCTGACGGGACTGTCGAGTATCGACAGACAGGAAAGTTACTCACCGCGTTCAGGGTTCGGGTGCGAGACGTGACAGGTTTCTCTGTTCGGAAGGCGACGCGCGACGACAAAAAGCGGCTGAAGGCGACGGCTCTGCAGCAGGTGCTGACTGTGCAGGGATCAGGAACCACGCTTGCCGAAGTAGCGATCAACCATGGCACCGCTGAGAAGATCGAAACCTGGTTTCGCTCGCATGGAGACTTCGGCGACGGTGCACCGTCGCAAGCAGCATCTGTCCAGGGCTCACCGTTCGCGGTGCCGAACTCCGTTGCGGACGAACTCCTAAAGCTCGCTCAGCTCAGAGACACTGGAATTCTCACAGCTGATGAGTTCGAAGCCCAGAAGTCGAAGCTGCTCGCCTGAGTCACGCGAGCAGCTATAGACGATCCGCCCCCTCTCGATACCTTCGTGAGGGGGTGTCTAGGGTTCCGACGGTCTCCGGACGGGTTGGTCATTCCTCGGTCTTCTCGCATCTGTGCTGAGCGCAGACACCCCTCCTGGTAGACAGTGCCCATGACCATCGATGAACTGCGAGCCATGGTGACGGAGTTCTCCCAACGCAGGGATTGGGAACGATTCCATACACCAAAGAACCTGGTGATGGCTCTGACCGGAGAGGTCGGCGAGCTGGCGGAGATCTTTCAATGGCTGACGCCGGAGCAGAGCGAGGCGCTTTGCGACGATGAGCAGGGGCGGGTCAAAGTTGAGCATGAAGTCGCTGATGTACTGATCTACCTGTTGCGGATCGCCGCCGTGCTGGATATCGATCTCGCCGCGGCTGTTCAGGCGAAGCTGAAGGTGAACGAGCAGCGGTACCCGGTCGACCTTGCGCGGGGGCGCGCGGTGAAGTACTCCGAACTCGGGTAGCCGCACTACCCGAGTCAGATGGTCCTATCGGGTCATCTTCTCCAGGAACTCTTGGGTTTCCGGGTCGGTCGAAAACACGCAGGTGCCTTCCATACCCCGCGTGAGGAGCACCTTGTAGGTGTTGCGGATGAGGGCGCCGAAGTGCGCCTCCTCCGCCTTCTTGACGGCCGGGTCGTGGGAGTATTCGCGGCGCGCTACCCAGCGATCACCCCGCCGAACGAAGTCCGGCCCGAAAATGACTCCGGACCAGCCGTATTCGAAACCCTGTGCGGTGTAGATACAGCCGACCTGTCCGAACCCTCGATCGTCGGATGCCCAGTAGTAGGACTCGGGCGCATTGGGAACTCGTTTGCCTGGCTTGGCATTCCAGGGGCGCTTCCAGTCCCCGATGTTCACGTCATCTACGAGATGCTTCGCATCGGCGGGGCCAACCGGGTCGTTCCAGGTCCAGCAGTACCCGGCGGCCAATCGCGCTGTGCCGCTGTGCTGTTCACGCTGGTTCAGCAGCCATGCCTCCATCGCAGACGGGTTCGCAGCGGCGGTGACATGAAAGTCGTCATCGGTGCCGGCGCTCAAGCGGGTCCAACTGACTGGAGGCAGCGGGTCCAGTCCGAGTAGACGCCGCACCCATTCATCGAAGGCATCCGAACCGCCACAACGGAATTGGCCATCCAACCGGACTACGTCCACCTTGCATCCCGCTGCGGTCGCGGCGGCGGTGATCTCGGCGAGCGAGCCCATCTCCCCCGGTCGCACGATCTGGTTCTCGTCGAGAAGGAACACCGGCACCCATGCGACGTCGATCAGCTCGTCGACCTGCCGACCGGCCAGCGCGCGCTTATCCTTTCCGGTCCAACGATTTACGCTGTTCTCTCGAATGCGATGAGCCTCGTCGCAGATCAGCACGTCGAGTTCCCGCGGCTCCGCTCCGACATAGTTGTTGAAGTACTTGAACATCGTCTTGACACGGGTATTGCGGCTGCCGGCGACCTTGCGCATAGTGTTCGTGAACGCACTGGATCCGGTGGCGTGGTGAACTTTTCGCCCCTGCCTTGACAGTTCGCCGAGCAGACTGAGGGCGATTACGCTCTTGCCCGAGCCCGGGCCGCCGAGAACCACAACGACGGTTTGCGTGCGCTGCGCACGTGCGGTCGCGACGGCTTGCTCGACCAGTTGATAGGCAACGCGTTGCTCATCGAGCAGGATGAACTGCTCACGATCCTGAATCTCCTTGGCCGCCAACTGCAACAGCGGCTTGCTCGGCCCATGAGTGAACCGCAAGAATCGGTCGGCTGACTCACGCGCCGAATCTCGCCCACCCTCAACATCAAGCACTGAGCGCAGGTGCTCGACCAGCTCGGACTTGAAGTCTTCGGTGAACATGCGACCGAAACGGTCGGGCCGGTATTGCATGAGCGAAGGAATATCGGTGGATGTCGCATTGTGCAGATAGGCGATACCGTGCACAGCCTGCGGCAGATCTGCCAGTGCCGGTGTCGAGTCGACGAGATACTGGCAGTACGCACGCACCTGCGCGACCGGATGCAGCACGGGATCTGAATAGGAGGCAATCGAAACAATATCGGCGGCAATAAGTTCCGCCTTCGACCACTGCTTCAGCTCAACCAGCACATAGCTGACCTCTCCGGTCCGCGGGTGCACGCTGAGGCTCCCCCCGATCGGTGGACACCTGATTAGCAGGACGACAAGTCCTGTTGAAAGGATGTCCCTATGCCTCCTCGCAAGCGTCGGTCGTTCACGACCGAGTACAAAGTCGAGGCCGCGCACCGGGTAATCGACACCGGGCGCACGATCGCCGAAGTCGCCCGCGAGCTCGGAGTGGGTGAGCCAGTGCTGGGCGGCTGGGTCAAAGACGAACGCCGCCGCCTGGCGGCCGCCGAGGTCCATGGCGAGGCGCCGTTGAGCCCTGCTGAGCGAGCCGAGTTGCTCGCTTTGCGCAGGCGAGTCTCGGAGCAGGACAAGGACATTGCGTTCCTGAAAAAAGCTTCGGCGTACTTCGCGGCGATGCAGCAGAACCGGCCCGGTTCGAGCTGATGGCCGCGGAGTGCGCCGCCCCGCAGATCACCGGCGCTCGGACCGATATCACCCGCATGGCACGCCTGTTGAGCGTATCGACCTCGGGTTTCTATGCCTGGTGCCAACGCGCGGCGGCCACCGTCCTGACTGATCGGCAGCAACGCCGCGCTGATCTGACGGTGAAAATCCAAGTCGTTCACACCGATTCCGACGGCACCTATGGTGCGCCGCGCATCACCGCTGAGCTGCGTGAGCAGGGTGATCGGGTGTCGGAGAAGACGGTCGCGGCGATCATGGCCGAGATCGGATTGGCCGGGATCAGCCCGCGCACCTTCAAAATCCGCACCACCATCACCGATCCCGCCGCGTCGTTCCCGCCGGATCTGGTGGATCGCGACTTCGACCGGGGCCGCCTCGATGCGGTGTGGACCTCGGATATCACGTATCTGACCTGCGGTGAAGGCGACATGTACTTGTGCGCGATCCGCGATGAGCACTCCAGAAAGGTGCTCGGCTGGACAGTGGCCGAGCACATGCGCACCGAAATGGTCACCGACGCTGTCGAATTGGCTGTCGCCACTCGCGGCGGTTCGTGTGCGGGCACGATTCTTCACTCGGACAGGGGCGCCCAATACACGGCGGGCGCCATGGCCGCCGTTTGCTCGCGTCACGGGCTGCGCAGGTCGATGGGTGCGACCGGAATATGCTGGGACAACGCCGGCGCGGAGAGCCTGTGGTCGACGTTCAAGCACGAGTACTACTACCGGCACACTTTCACCACGAAGTCGGAACTCGTTGCTGCAGTTGACAAATGGATGAATCGGTACAACACTCGGCGACGCCATTCCGCGATCGGAATGCTCAGCCCCGACCGCTATGAGCGGTCACTCCACGCGGCCGATTCCTCGGCCGCATAGAACCCCCGTCCACCATTTGGGGGGAACCTCACGCCACACAGGATGACGTCCACACGCTTCGGGCTGTGCGGCAGCTTATGCTCGAGCAGCACCTCGATGTCGCCGAGGCCCGAGTCGACCAGCTCGTTCAGCAGCGGCGGCAGACTGCGCATCCAGGAACGCACCTCGCCGGCCCCCGCCTGATGCTCCCACTGATGCCGAGCCTGCTCGCTCAACAGCTGATGCAGGCGGCCGGCCTGCGCTTCTATCAGCAGATAGCGAGCACTTCCACGAATCAGAGCCACGTTGCCTTCCCCACCTGGGCGCGCGAAATCGACGTGCGGGTAGAGGCAGCGACGAAGTGTCCTTCGGTGCCCGGCGGGCCGCACAGTTCAGATTAGCGAAAGGCGCCGACCGCACAGGCAATGGCCACGGTCGGCCACCCGACTACGGGAAAGCGCTGGTCACCCAGCGAATCAGCTTGCACACCATCCATATTCGGCGACATAGGAAGATCGCTACCCTGCCATCCGCTTCAAGCAATCGGTGGTGGCATCGCGGGTATTCGTCGGCCGCGTTCGCTGGATCAGGCGCTCAGATCAAGCATTCGGACATTTTGGAAGACCGAGATCGGCGAACAACTCTCGTGTACGCGAATCGGTCGAGTAGAGCACAGTCCCCCGCATCGAACGGGTCAGCAGCACACCGTAGGCATTTCGCAATGCGCGGTGAAGATCATCGTCCGACCGGATCTTGGCAGCAGGGCTGAGAACGTGCTGGCGTTCCAAAACCCACTGACTCCCATCCCAGGTCAAGTCCGGACCCATAATGACTCCGCCCCAGTGATACTCCAGACCCTGAGCAGTGTGGACACAACCGATCTGATCGAAGCCCCCTGCCTGAGTGGCCCAGAACAGGCGATCCGGAACACCAGGCGCCACCGACTTGTCCGGGCCGTTCCACGGGCGGCCCCACCGCTTGGTCGGCTTGACTTCGGGAACGGTCCCGGTGCGGTCTTCCCAAGGCCAACAGAGGCCGGCGGTCATACGAGCCGTCACCTCAGGGGTCTGCTTCGAGCTGAGAAAGCGCTCCATTCGGTCCGGAATATCGCTGTAGTACAGCTCGAAAGGCTCGTTTCCGTCCTTTGGTTCCCAGCGGACAGGGTTTCCTGCCAGTAGCCGGGCAACCCAGGTGTCGTAGGTGGTACTTCCCAGGGATCGCACCACCCGATCGAGGTTGAACCGCACCACCTCGGCACCCATCTCCATGGCCGCTTCTTCAATCTCCACGGGCGTCCAGACCTCCTCCTTGAAGAGGCGCTGGTCACCGTCGACAAAGAAGACCGGGACCCTGGCCTTGTTCACGATGACAGCGACTGAGGAATCGCCATCGTGCATGCCGAACGATCCACGACGAGGGCGTTCATAGAGGCGGTGCGCTTCATCGCAGACAATCAGCTCGAACGCATCATCATCGGCTTCGATGAGTTTCGACAGCGTTGTGAACCTGTTCTTCGTTCCCCGCGGTGCGGCTTCTTTGAACGTCTCACGCGACGCCACGCCGCCCGAAACATACCGGGCATCGAGACCACTACCGATTGCCTCACCCAACAGCAGGGTCGCGATCAGCGACTTGCCGGTTCCTGCCCGGCCACTGATGACGAACACCTGTTTCGGGGGACGGTCGCCGCCCTGAATGTCCTTCAGCCGCGCGAGAATTCGATCGTATGCGGCGAGCTGATGCTCGACCAGTGTGAATCGAGAGTGTCCGCGTATGACTTCGCCCAGCACGCTCTGCAATGACGGTGTACGGCGCCGGCGCTCCAGCAAAGCCTCCGCCGCATCGGCACCGGAGACTTTGTCGAAATTCTGAGCGAGAAAGGCCTGTAGCTTGCCCGGCGTCCGCTCGGTGAAGGTCTGCACGTTGCCTCTGGGGCGGACATTGCAGATCCACTGATACTGCTGTTCACGAAGGTTGTGCAGGTAGGCCGCACCGACCAGGTTCACATAGCGATCGTCGAACAGACTGTGCCGAGTCTGCATCGCGATCATGTTGTCGTATACCTGGACAGCAGGGTGTTTCTTGTTCTTCTGGTAGGCATCGAAGTAGACGTACGCAATGTCGCCTTCCTTCTTGCCCTGCGGGCGTCCGACCTTGCTCCACTGCTTCAGCTCGATCACCGCGTAGCTGAAGGTATTACGGGTCGGATGAACCCCGGCCAGTACGACATCGATGGGCGCCATCGCCTGGTCGACCCGGTACTCGATTGAGGCTCCCCCCGATCGGTGGACACCTGATTAGCAGGACGACAAGTCCTGTTGAAAGGATGTCCCTATGCCTCCTCGCAAGCGTCGGTCGTTCACGACCGAGTACAAAGTCGAGGCCGCGCACCGGGTAATCGACACCGGGCGCACGATCGCCGAAGTCGCCCGCGAGCTCGGAGTGGGTGAGCCAGTGCTGGGCGGCTGGGTCAAAGACGAACGCCGCCGCCTGGCGGCCGCCGAGGTCCATGGCGAGGCGCCGTTGAGCCCTGCTGAGCGAGCCGAGTTGCTCGCTTTGCGCAGGCGAGTCTCGGAGCAGGACAAGGACATTGCGTTCCTGAAAAAAGCTTCGGCGTACTTCGCGGCGATGCAGCAGAACCGGCCCGGTTCGAGCTGATGGCCGCGGAGTGCGCCGCCCCGCAGATCACCGGCGCTCGGACCGATATCACCCGCATGGCACGCCTGTTGAGCGTATCGACCTCGGGTTTCTATGCCTGGTGCCAACGCGCGGCGGCCACCGTCCTGACTGATCGGCAGCAACGCCGCGCTGATCTGACGGTGAAAATCCAAGTCGTTCACACCGATTCCGACGGCACCTATGGTGCGCCGCGCATCACCGCTGAGCTGCGTGAGCAGGGTGATCGGGTGTCGGAGAAGACGGTCGCGGCGATCATGGCCGAGATCGGATTGGCCGGGATCAGCCCGCGCACCTTCAAAATCCGCACCACCATCACCGATCCCGCCGCGTCGTTCCCGCCGGATCTGGTGGATCGCGACTTCGACCGGGGCCGCCTCGATGCGGTGTGGACCTCGGATATCACGTATCTGACCTGCGGTGAAGGCGACATGTACTTGTGCGCGATCCGCGATGAGCACTCCAGAAAGGTGCTCGGCTGGACAGTGGCCGAGCACATGCGCACCGAAATGGTCACCGACGCTGTCGAATTGGCTGTCGCCACTCGCGGCGGTTCGTGTGCGGGCACGATTCTTCACTCGGACAGGGGCGCCCAATACACGGCGGGCGCCATGGCCGCCGTTTGCTCGCGTCACGGGCTGCGCAGGTCGATGGGTGCGACCGGAATATGCTGGGACAACGCCGGCGCGGAGAGCCTGTGGTCGACGTTCAAGCACGAGTACTACTACCGGCACACTTTCACCACGAAGTCGGAACTCGTTGCTGCAGTTGACAAATGGATGAATCGGTACAACACTCGGCGACGCCATTCCGCGATCGGAATGCTCAGCCCCGACCGCTATGAGCGGTCACTCCACGCGGCCGATTCCTCGGCCGCATAGAACCCCCGTCCACCATTTGGGGGGAACCTCAGATGAACATCCACACCTGCCCGAGCCCCATTGAGTCCAGGATGGTGGCCAATTCGTACACGCTTGTGCGCCAAGCCTCGACTTCACCGGGGCCCGGATCGTGCTGATGAGCCTCCTTGAACCTGTCGGAGAGCTTGACGAGGAGCTGACTCCAATCCTTCAGCAACACACTGGCAGGCCAATACGCCTCCAACGCTGCATGTTCAGACATCAGTGCCCCGAATCTCTGCCAGATCGGGCAGCGATGTATCGAAACACCAACGCGTCTGACTAGATTCAGTTTCGAAACCTAGTCGATCCGGTCGCCTTCGAGATCGCCTGCAGGCGTTGATCTTCGACTCAACGCAGCGATCGATCCCACAGACATCACGGACTGCGCTCGACCACCGTGTTCCACCACGAACGGAACTTCCCCTTACAACAGCCACTTTGCAATCCCCACTCGGGCACGAGAAATCACGTGCGGGTGGGGGCAACGACGAAGCGGCGCTTCGGTGCCCGGCGGACCGCCAAGGAAGAGAGTAGCCGAGTCGCGGTGTCCTGCTGGTTCAGGAAGATAACGACCCTATTGCTGATCCATTGCTGGCAGAATTCCGTATCTGGGCACCCGCCTCTGAGCTGAAAGAAGCGGACCGAAGGGGACGAGTCCGGAAGCGACACGCAGGGAGAAGTAGGCAGGGACGGCTCTGATCCAGCAGCGATTGCCTGCCAGAGCGATTCAGTCTTGCCAGATCCCACTGCGGAGGAAGCTATCCCACTCAGTAGGGGAGAACATTAGCGCAGGTCCTCCAGGGCTCTTGGAGTCACGAACCCCCACCGTTCCAGTCGACAGATGGGCGATCTCAACGCAATCCGCATTGGGCTGGCTATAGGTGCTCTTGAACCACTGGGCACCGGACAGGTCTACGGTCACGTCCCGGACTCCTTCACCATCTGCTGCACCAACTGCTTGGTGTCATCCGCGGTCAACGCTACCCGCTGGATGTCCGTAATCGCCCGACGGTGGCGGTCGATCATGTCTGCTCGCTCCAGGTACAACCCACCTTCGTAGCCCTCCACGTAGACCACGGGCGGCTCCACGAGATGGCTTGCGAGAGGCGGGAATTCCAGCAAAGTGAAGGACTGTACGAGTAGGCTCAAATGACTTCCGGCGTTCATCGGAACGATCCGAATCGACAGGTTCGGCCGAGTGTCGATGAGTTCAAGAATGTGGTCCATCTGCTCGACCATGACGAACGAGCCACCGGGCGTATGTCGAAGCACACTCTCGGACAGCAGGATGTCCACGCGAAAGTTCGGATCCGCCAGTCGAACCTGTCGGTGCGCAGCAAGTTCCAGTCTCCGGTCCATGTCGGCTGCGGACAGGCTCGGGTCTCCGATGTAACTCACGGCCCGCCGGTAGCTGGCCGTCTGCAGCAATCCCGGCAAAAGCACGACTTGATGAGTGGTCAGGTGCGTCGCGACAGCCTCCAAACCCAGGTAGTGGTCGAAGTGCGGTGCGTACTGGTCTGTGTACGCCTGCCACCAACCTTTGGTCGTGCCAGCCAGTTTCGCCGCGTGCGCCTGATCCTTCACCTCCTGCCACAGCCTGAGGACTTCCTCCCGCCCCTCACTCGGATCCGAGACCTCGTAGAAGTCGAGCAGGTCCCTTATTTGTGACGAGCAGATCTTCACTTTCTGCCCATCCTCCATTCGGCCGATGCTCTGCGGCGATAGCTCGATGTGCAGACCGGCTGCAAGTTGACTCTTTTTCGACTGAACTCGGTAGCCGCGCAGCCTGCGACCGAGAGCCCTTCGGGGAAGCGATGATCCGGCCATTTCGTTAGCCTCGCTATCTGGGAATCTCCGTTCTGGAATGCCCCTGACTGGAATGCTCGCCGTCTTCCGCACATGCCCAGCTGGACATTCCAATTCTATTGCCGCAGGTGTCTACTGAAGTCACGAACGCGAAATGCCGAGGGGAGCAACGAATAACAAACCATCTGCCGTCGAAGGACCTGCTCCTGGAGGCCTGCGCGGGCACTGTCGCTCTACCGCATCCGCTTCTACTGGCCGCGTATGAACTGGCCAGCCTTCACGAAGCCCGGCACGCCGCGGATCCGGAGGCGCTGGCCGAAATCGACTGCACCCGCGCCAGATTGATACACGACATCGACTGCTGGACCGCACAGGAACTGCCACGCCCGTATGCCGCCGCAGCGCTTCACACCGAAACGGTCGGTATGGTCATCGACCGAATCGCCCAATTCTCAGTCGACGCCTATACAGCGCTGAGCAGCCCAGCCTCCGAGTGCCGGCTGCACTACGCATGGAAGCGCCTCGCAGAACTGTCCCTCGCCTACGCGGACCTCTCCCACGACCTGACCGCGCGCACCCGCCGCATCCCCGACTACACCACTCCCCACCCGGAAGACCTTCAGCACCAGCAGATTTGAGACCCCTTAGCGAAAGAGGTGCACGATGACCACAGCATGGCTGCCCTTCCTCATCGGTATGACCACCGGGAGCGTCCTAGCCTGGTTCCTGAGCACGATTCCCGTCCATAGCCGCACTCCATCCACCGAAGGAAGGACCGTGGCCGCTATCGCCTCCCGAATCGAACTTGAAGAAGCAACGGTCGCCGGTCACGCGTGCGCACGACCGTACACACCCGGCATCGGCGAGTGGACTTGCTTCAATGAACTCACCCATCCACGGCTCGGCAGAGATTTGAATCAGACTTGACGTTCCAAGGGGTACGACCTGGGCAGGACCGGTTGTCGTTGCACGACAACGTAACTGGGATAATGCCGACTCAGCGAGCGATACTCTGAGATTCATTTCGATTGATAGGCCGCGTCGGATCCGCCGCTGCAAGACGCGATATCTTCTCTAGATGCAGAATCATGCGAACCATGAGACCAGGGCATTGAGCGCTTCGTTTAGATCAGTTTCGGATGCAATACTCCTATGCTGAGCAGTGACCTCACCTGACGGGATATCAGCAAGTTCCAGTTCACATTCACCGGTATCCCACAGAATGATTCGCCCCATCTTTGTCTCATCCTCAAGATCGAACCAGGCGCTCTCCTTCGTCCGTCCATCATAAGGAGATTTGCTGACAGTAAGCTTGATACCGCGGTCAGCCAACGATCGACTGTGATTGATCAGCCAGCTCTGTGCATCACCGAGAATACTGTCATATTCATTCACTTCTTCGGTCCCCTCCAATCACTGATATTCGATGCAGGAGGGAACTCCAATGGTGGCGATCCCTTCCGCTCAGCCAATCGGCTGTGCATCGAGTCCGGTCCTGGTATCTGCGCCCAGCCGGGCTCGCCAGCAGGTCTGAGCGAACTCGTGGGAACATCGAATTCTGTGTAGCCCGTGCCCACTGCAGCCTGACGCCCATACGCCGCCGGGTCAGGCGGCGATGCGACATATGTGGTACCGCCCGCTCCTCCCTGAACTGTGCCTGTACCAACCATATTCTCGTATTCGTCCTGGCTCATCCAACGACCGACACGAGTGAAATCATCACTTCCAGGATCGCTGCCGGCATCGCCGGGAGGACACGGAGTCAAACCGAGCGGATCCGTCCACGCAGTCGGGTTGTGGGGATAGCTTGAGGGGTTGGGTGCCGCAGCCAAGCCAAGTGGGTCCTGGGTCAGGAACCGTCCAGTGGCTGGGTCGTATGTGCGATGGTGGTTGTAGTGAAGGCCCGTTTCCGGATCGTGGATCTGGCCGGGGAATCGCAAAGGGGTGTCGGCGCTGCCATGCCATGAAGTAGCACCCCACAATTTGGTTTCTGCGGTGGCCACAGTTTCGGCGGTGTTGGGATCGACGAGGTCGACGGGTGTGCCCACTAAATCGGTGATGATGGCGTAAAAAACGTGGTCAACGACGTCTTGATGAGTGGTCTGGGTGATCGGGGTATACGACTGCGGCTGGTAGTGCCAGCGCGTGATCGACTCGATTGTCCGTTGCTCGACCAGGTGGGTGCCGTCCCAGGCGTAGTCGGTACGGTCCAGGACTGTTCCGTCTGCGGCTAGCTGTTGCTTGGTAGTTCGCCGGCCGAACGCGTCATAGGTGTAGAGCCACAGCTGCTGGTCTGGAGTCTGAACGCCGATGAGTTGGTCGAAGGCGTCGTAGCGGTAGTGCCAAATCCTGGGCTTGCGAGAGTCTCGGGCAACTGTCTTGCGAATCAGACGACCTGCAGTGTCATAGTGGTAGCGAGACCGACCGTGGCGAACAAGCAGGTTGCCGCGATATTCTCGCCGATCGCTGGTCTCCGACGCGAAGGCACCCACCCCGATCAGATCGGGTGCTGTTGTGTCTGAACGTAACTCGGCGCTGGGCGAAAAAGCACCGGCACTGGTGTTGATGATGTTGCTGAGCGGGTCGTACGCGTAAGCCTCGGCAATGGCTCCATCTCGCGCAATGGTCTCAACGCGGCCCACCGCATCCAACGTGTAATCCCGCTGTTCGACCGGCATACCCGGACGGGTGAGCACGTGGCTAGTGAGATACCCGTCATTACGGTAGTCGTAGCTGTCATGTCGGATCACTCGTGACTCAGGCCGAGGCTCGGAGTCGAGGTTCAGCGACGAGGCGGGGAAGGCCGTGATGTCCTGGGCAGTAATACGACCAATAGCGGACAAGTTCCGATTGATGGCGACTTCGTCTATACGCCAGCCAGTCTGACGGCCTGAGACGTCGTAGGCGAACGAGATGTTGTGGCCATCCACAGACATACTGCTAACACGATTCGCCCGATTCCACTGCCACGTCGTAACCGCGTCGCTTGGCATCCGGCGGCGGACTCGGCGACCACCCGCATCGTATTCATTCTGCATCACCGACGCCTCGTCAAGTCGCTGCGACGCAAGCTGCCCGGTGGGTGTGTAGGTGAACTCGAGTGTGTGATTCGGTTCGTCACAAGTACCTGAGATAGCAGTCAGTACACGACCGGCCGAGTCATGTTGGTAACGACGCCATTCGCCGCTATCCGCCGCTATTTCGGTTACGCGACCGAGCACATCGTGCGTGTACCAGCGGCTGACACCGGTCGCCGGTGTGACGGTAGCGACGCGTCCGGCCGAGTCGTGGGCATAGCGGGTTATGGCGCCGCTGTAGTCCGATTCGCGGACTAACCGTCCTGCTTGGTCGTATTCGTATCGCCAGTTCTGGCCGGTCGGGTTGGTAACGCCGACCGGGCGGCGTTCGCTATCCCACGTGTAACGGGTAACCGAGCCGTTGGGATCGGTGCAGGATTCCAGCAAGTCGAAGGCACCATAGGTGTAGCGAGTGACGCCGCCGACCGGGTCGATGTGGGTGAGTAGGTTACCCTCACCGTCCCACGTCCATGACTCATGGTTACCTTCAGCGTCAGTGCGCCCCAGCAACTTTCCGCTCGGCGCCCACTCGAAACAAGTAGCCGCCCCAAGCGGATCAGTAACCCGAAATGGCCGACCGAAGCTGTCCCGCTCAATGCGGGTGACCTCACCGTTCGGATCGGCTATCGCAACCGGCAGGCCAGCTGCGTCAATCTCGAAGGTCCTCCGCGATCCCTGCGGTCCGAGAATCGTTGCCACAGAACCGTTGACGTGGTAGCCGTACTCAGTGCGCCCGCCAATTGGGTCGATTGCGGCAGTCAGATTGCCAGAATGGTCCCACTCCTGCCGCCGCACGCTGCCATCGACGTCAGTGATTGAGATCGGACGGTTGCGGCCCAAATACTCCACGGCTATCTGCGCGCTGTCCGGGCGGATGATCTCCGCGACATCGCCCTCGGCGGTGTATCGATACTGGGTCGTAGCGCCATCAGGCGCAACGACCTGCAACGGTTTGCGTCCAGCGTTGTAGTCGATATGCGTTCTGCCACCGGCTGGGTCGACCAAGTCACGGAGCCGAAGGTCGCGATCGAAGCCATGGGTTGTGACTCCACCGAGAGAGTCGGTGATTCTGGTGAAACTACCGGTGCCGTCGGGAAAAAGAAGATACTCGAAGTCGCAGTTGAGAATCCCAGCTGTCCCACGCTGGGTGACCACGCGACCGGCCCCGTCGTAAAAGTTGAGCATCGAGGTTTCGTTGGAATCGGTCCAGGACACCATCCGGCCGTGCTCGTCGTAGTCGTAGCGAGTGGTGGCACCGACCGCGTCGGCCACCGCGGTCAGGTTCCCATCCTGGTATTCGAATTCGCGTACCCGCGTTCGGACTTCGCGACCCTCGTCGGCGACGCCGACAACGGTCAGCGCGGTGACCCGCCCGCCAGCGGTGTCGATCTCAACTCGATAGCCGCCTGAATGGGTTACCGCCACCGGAGCGCCGTCGCTGTCGTAATGGAAGCGGATGCGGTTGCAGTGCCGGTCGGTGATTGCGCTCACCGCAAAATTGCCGAGTTGAGCATCCAATCCGTTCAGACCGGGCTCAGGTGCGAAGTGCCAGAGCAACTCTCGGTCCGGATCCCACGCCTGGTACCCGCCGGTCTCGGTGCGCGTCAGCGTCCAGCGTTGCCCACCGGTCACCGGTTCCACCGCCGCGCCGACCTCGGCGTGCGGATAGGCGAGCATGATTCCGTCCTCGCCGAGCAGCGTCACTCCCTCGCGTTCTACAACAACACGCATGTCGAGGGTGGCCGACCACGAAGGGCCGAACCAGCGTCCGAATCGATAGTTCGACCGATGCCGGCGCTTCAGCACCAACGTCAAGACGCCCGGCAGGGTGATATCGGTTTGCGGGAGAAGGAATTCACCGGTCGCGATATCGACCGGGTCGGGTGACTCTTCAATCTCGTGCGGGGCGCGATCAACCTCTGCGCCTGCGTCTTCCGCCGTCCGGACAGCTCCGTGGTCGGAGCTTGTCAGCTCGTTGAACGTCGGATTCGGCTGCCCTGGTTCATGATCCGCAGGATGACCTCCACCACTATCGTGAGGTTGGTCGGAACTATGTGCATCTGATGAAGAATCGTGTGGGGCGTCCTTATCAGGCGCGGCATGGTCCGGCGGATGCTCATCCTGGTGTGGCGCATTAGGTTCGCGGTCACGGGGTTGCAGCGAGCCAGAGGCGGGATCGGGTGTTCCCGGCTCCCGATGAGTGGACTGCGAGGCGTCAGGGTCTACATGTCGCCCCTCGGCGTTCGGTCGGTCCGACGTCAACGCTGCGGGCCGCTCATGATTCGGCGCTCCGGCATCGGCGTCGGGGCGAGTACCCAGCCCTTCGTGAGGCGTGCCCCCGCCGGAACTTGGTACCTGGGAACCGTCGACCGGACCAGGATCAGCCGCTGGCCGAGGCCGCACTTCAGGCTGTTCCAGAACAGGTCCCGGTGACGATTCCGGCGCAACCTCACCTACCCGAGGCTCTCCAGCAGGATGCGGTTGCGCGGCAGGCTGTTCCACCTGCGAAGCCGGCGAGGCCGAGTCCGGAGCTACCTCGTTCTGACGCGCATCCGCGACTGGATTGGCTTGCAGTGCAGCACCGTCCGGGTGCGGGGCAGCGGCCGGGCCGCCGCCCTCTGGTGCGGCAGCACCTGGAGCGGCACCGTCGGGATGCGGCAGGCCTGCCTTCGGAGCCTCTGCATCAGGAGCATCCGGTTTCGTCGCGTTCGGCCTGGTCTCCGATGGGGCTCCCGATTCATTGGGAGTTCCGACGCGGTCCGGTTTCGGTTCGGTCCGCGCGGGAGCCACTGGGGCGTCTCCGCGCGGTAGAGCGCGGCCGGGGGCTGCGCTGGGGACGTCTTCGAGCACGCTGGTGGTGGCCTTGGTGACCTTGGTGGCGTTGCTGAGCTCGTCTAGGGCATCGACGCCGATCTTGGCGGAACCGCCGCCGCCGGTCGCGACGGTGAGTACGACGTTGCCGGTGATCGCGCCGGCCGCTTCGAAGGGGTTCTGGCGGGCGTCCGAGAGCATGGCGCCGACTGTTGCGCCTGGGTCTGCGGCGGCCACGACCATTCCGGTGCCCAGGTCGGACATGCTCGAGATGTATTGGGCCGGGTGCGAGATGTTGTAGGGGTCAAGGACATCGACTGAGCGGGCGAACTGGGCGATCGAGGTGAAGCTTGTCAGGACTCCGGCGTAGAAGCTGTTTTTGCCGTTTTCGTAGACGCCGTTCAGGTCTTCGAAGTTGTCGGTCCAGCGGGCGGTGAAGGGGGGTTCGGTGGGGGCTTCCTGGGTTTGGGATTGGAGGCCGCTCACTACGGTGCCGGCGATGCTGTCGCGTTGGGAGCGGGCGTTTTTCAGGATGTCGCGGGCGGCGTCTCGCATCGGCGACCAGGTGTCGACGAGGGTGGTTTTCTTTTTGTCCTTGTTCGACAAGGCGTTCCAGGAGTCCTTTTGAGACTTCTCCTCCTTGTCGGCGGCCTCCCACTTGTCGATCGCCTCTTGCGCCTTCGCCTGGCCGGTGATGACTGCCCAGTACCAACTGTCAAGGTGCGCTGCGGCTTTGGAGAAGGCGTCGCCCGCGGTCCACCACAGCTTGGGCTGTTTGTCGAAGGCGCTGTGGAATGCGGTGGCGCCCTTGCCGGTCCAGTCCGCTACGTCGATGGTGCGCAACGCATTTCCGGTGGATTCGATCGAGGTCGACATGGTGCGGAGTTTGTCGGCGACGTCGTGGATCTTCGACGGCTCACCGCGGATGAGTTCCGTTTTGTCCTTGGTTTGGCCGAGTTGCCGCTCGAGGACCTCGCCGCCCTGGTGGTCGGCGATCTGGTCGCCCAGGTCCTGGATGGCGGACGCGACCGAATCCGCGCCGACGTCGCGGGCCAGGTCCGCGACCTCGTAGGTGCCGCAGTCGATGATCGAGCCGGCCTTGGTTTCGACCTCGTCAATGCCGTTCTCGATCGCATCGCCGATCTTGTCGACGAAATCGCCGAGCCCCACTAGTGTTGTCCCCCTTCAACACCCGGGGTTGCCGGATCGGGGTGCAGGATCTGGGCTGCTCGTGCGGCGGCGCCGGTGTTCCACCCCGCTCCCCCGTCATTGCCGAGCGGATTCTTGAACAATTGGTCGTTCGCCAGGGCCTGCGGGGCGACCGCCTTGACCGCTTGCGCATCGGTGCCGACGTGGCTGAGCATGTCCTGGAACGACTTGTCGCTGTAGTCGGGGTGGGCCAGCGCGTTGAACTCGTTGTCGGAGAAGGTCTCGCTCCACGACCGGCTGTCGATCTGGTCCTTCGACAGGTGCGGGTCGCTGAACAGGTCGCTGTAGGCCTCTTTCAGTGCGTTCTCGCTCTGCTGATCCATCATGTGATAGCGGCCGGCCGCCAATCCGACTGCCTCGGCCATATTGTTCGCCGATTGCACCAGGGAACGCACACCCCATGACCAGCGGTCGCAGAAGGTTTCGAACGTCGATTGCACCGACGCCTTGCCCGCCTCCAGGGGTGACAACGCCAGTAACGAGAAGCCCCGGCCCAGTGCGCCGGTTTCTTTGATGCCCAGGCCGGACAGCTCGCCGATGATCGCGTTGATGCCTGCCTCGGCCTGTTTCAGTACGGCCGGTTCGACCTTCAGTTCGTCGCTCACGAACCCACCCCTACTTCGTCGACCTCGGCGGGGAGCTGCGGCGGGAAGGCCACCGGCGCGGCGCCCGCGCAATCGACCGATATGCCGGTCGGCTCGGGGCGTGAGGCGGCGTAGTCGATCAAACGGCAGCCGAGCAAGGTCTGGTACTTGTACTCGTGATCGGCCGCTACCCCTCGGGCGACCATGTAGCGAGCGTATTCCTCCATGCTGGTGAAGGCGCAGATCCAATCGATCTCGCGCACCCGCGAGGTGAAGACCCGGTCGGTGTCGACCAGGGGTACGAGTACCGCGGCCTGCTCGAAGGCGCGGCGCAGCAACTCCGGCTGTCCGAAACCGGCGTAGAATGCCGCGATCTCGGACCGCAACCCCATCAGGCCATCATTAGCGCTAGTCAAGACAACACCCCCTGCAGACAGTTCCCCCCACGAACAGCAGCACATTGCACCCTACACAATGCGACGGGGTGGACGGAGCGGCCTATCAACCGGCCAGGCGTCGACACGCTGCTGTGAGCCGTCATGTGATCGAAGTCATGGGATGACCGGTTGCCGGTCGCGACCAGACTCCTGATACAGCGTTGGAAACAGGGCGTACACAAATCTCCAGAGCGGATTGCCTGCCGGTAACCAGCTGTTCGTCTACCGGTCGCCACATTTGCCACATTAATTCCATTTGGTACCACATCTGCCAAACTGGCTCATCTGCAATGGAATTCATCTGCACATTGCCAACTGATAGCTACACGCTACCGGCGCTGTCTGATTGCCAGCGCAGCCGACTTCGCGCTGCCGCATCGGGTCTTCGGTCCTATCGTCAGCCGTACTCACACGACGACAGGTCGTGAGTGATCTCCGGCGGAAGGCGCTCACAATGTTGGTTTCGAGGACTGCGGGTATCGC
This sequence comes from Nocardia sp. NBC_01327, assembly GCF_035958815.1. Lineage (NCBI taxonomy): Bacteria > Bacillati > Actinomycetota > Actinomycetes > Mycobacteriales > Nocardiaceae > Nocardia > Nocardia sp. NBC_01327. Next base: position 7,277,888 of record NZ_CP108383.1, read on the forward strand.
ATTGGCGTGCTCGGTGGCGGCGGTTGGTGCGGGTTCGATGCCTGCGCAGGTGGTTACGACTGCGAGCGAGCTGACTCAGGTCGGAACGGCGATCGAGCCGGTGAGCACCGCGTCTACGGATGCGAAAGTCGTTGGGGGAGCTAGAGATAACGCTGTCTCGGCGATCGGGTTGCTGTTCCCGACTCTCGCGAGTCCGGGCGAGGCTCGGCTGATACCGGGCAGCCCGATTCAGCCGGTTGCGCTTGTCGGAACCGGGAGTGCGGCAGCGGGTATCGGGTTGGCCGGGTTGCTTGTCACCGGGAGTGCGGCGCTCGGAACCGGGAGTGTTGCCGTCGCGCCGTGGGCCGCGGGGGCGGGGACCGGGAGTGCGGCTCTCGGGGCGGGTAGTGCTGCTGCGGCTCCCGTTGGTGATTTGCTCGGGGCGGCCGCGTTGGCGTTGGGGACCGGTAGCGCGGCGGCGGGGGCTTCCGGGAGCGCTGCGTCCGGTGGGCTCGGAACGCCGTTGGCCGTATTGGGAACTGGGAGTGCGGCTCTCGGGACCGGCAGTGCGGGGCTGGCCGCGGCGGGTACCGGTGTTGCGCCGTTCGCTGCGCTCGCGGGGACGGGTAGTGCTGCGCTCGGAGCGGGGAGTGCTGCTGTGGCTCCGGCCGGCGCGGCTACCGGGACCGGGCTCGCTACCTTGATCGCTACCGGGAGTGCTGCGCTGGGTAGCGGGAGTGCCGCTTCTCCAGTAGCGGCCGAGAATTCCAGTGACTCTTCGGAATACGAGCCGCTCGGACTTGGGCCCGCGAACTGAATTGTCCCGATACGACAAACCCCCGCAGCGAATGCTGCAGGGGTACAACGAAAAAGACCCCCAGCCAGTGGCTGGGGGTCTTCTCGAATGATGTTCCGGCGGTGTCCTACTCTCCCACACCCTGTCGAGTGCAGTACCATCGGCGCAGGTGGCCTTAGCTTCCGGGTTCGGAATGGGACCGGGCGTTTCCCCACCGCTATAGCCGCCGTAACTCTATGAAACTGTCACATCCCATGTGCCAGAGAAAGATTCGAGGGCCTTGCCCTCGAACACCCAGTAAGGGTGGTCGAGGCAAAAGCCTCGGATATCTTCCTCCGGGGGTTCAAGAGCTCGAGGCCCCTGAAACACCGCCACACAGAATTGTGTGTTGTTTCAGATACCGCACAGTGGACGCGTAGCTTCTTTGTTGGTAAGTCCTCGGCCTATTAGTACAGGTCACCTGCACCCGTTACCGGGCTTCCAGTTCCTGCCTATCAACCCAATGGTCTGTTGGGGGCCTTAACCTATCAAGTAGGTGAGAAACCTCATCTTGGAACAGGCTTCCCGCTTAGATGCTTTCAGCGGTTATCCCTTCCGAACGTAGCAAACCAGCCGTGCCCTTGGCAGGACAACTGGCACACCAGAGGTTCGTCCGTCCCGGTCCTCTCGTACTAGGGACAGCCTTCCTCAAGTTTCTGACGCGCGCGGCGGATAGAGACCGAACTGTCTCACGACGTTCTAAACCCAGCTCGCGTGCCGCTTTAATGGGCGAACAGCCCAACCCTTGGGACCTACTCCAGCCCCAGGATGCGACGAGCCGACATCGAGGTGCCAAACCATCCCGTCGATATGGACTCTTGGGGAAGATCAGCCTGTTATCCCCGGGGTACCTTTTATCCGTTGAGCGACACCGCTTCCACTTGCCGGTGCCGGATCACTAGTCCCGACTTTCGTCCCTGCTCGACCTGTCGGTCTCACAGTCAAGCTCCCTTGTGCACTTGCACTCGACACCTGATTGCCAACCAGGCTGAGGGAACCTTTGGGCGCCTCCGTTACATTTTGGGAGGCAACCGCCCCAGTTAAACTACCCACCAGGCACTGTCCCTGAACCAGATCATGGTCCGAGGTTAGAAGTCCAATACGATCAGAGTGGTATTTCAACGATGACTCCACGAACACTGGCGTGCCCGCTTCACAGTCTCCCACCTATCCTACACAAACCGTACCGAACACCAATACCAAGCTATAGTGAAGGTCCCGGGGTCTTTTCGTCCTGCCGCGCGTAACGAGCATCTTTACTCGTAATGCAATTTCGCCGAGTCTGTGGTTGAGACAGCTGAGAAGTCGTTACGCCATTCGTGCAGGTCGGAACTTACCCGACAAGGAATTTCGCTACCTTAGGATGGTTATAGTTACCACCGCCGTTTACCGGGGCTTAAATTCTCAGCTTCGCACCGAAGTGCTAACCGGTCCTCTTAACCTTCCGGCACCGGGCAGGCGTCAGTCCGTATACATCGTCTTACGACTTCGCACGGACCTGTGTTTTTAGTAAACAGTCGCTTCTCACTGGTCTCTGCGACCTCACCCAGCTCGGGAAGCAAGTTCCGTCACCAGACAAGGCCCTCCTTCTCCCGAAGTTACGGAGGTATTTTGCCGAGTTCCTTAACCACAGTTATCTCGATCGCCTTAGTATTCTCTACCTGACCACCTGTGTCGGTTTGGGGTACGGGCCATGTACCAGCTCGCTAGAGGCTTTTCTCGGCAGCATAGGATCACTGAATTCGCCTCAATCGGCTACGCATCACCTCTCAGGCTTCATGAGACACGGATTTGCCTATGTCTCGCCCTACAGGCTTACACCCGGACAACCATTACCGGGCCCAGCTACCTTCCTGCGTCACCCCATCGCTTGACTACTACAACCGGGGTCCCATGCAGCCACGTTCCCCCTCGCCCGAAGGCTCGGTAAGACCGCTTTTGGATGGTTAGCACAACTGATTCGCCATTGGGCGCGGATACACGGGTACGGGAATATCAACCCGTTGTCCATCGACTACGCCTGTCGGCCTCGCCTTAGGTCCCGACTCACCCTGGGCGGATTAACCTGGCCCAGGAACCCTTGGTCATTCGGCGGACGAGTTTCTCACTCGTCTTTCGCTACTCATGCCTGCATTCTCACTCGCATGGCCTCCACGGCTGGATCACTCCGCCGCTTCCCTGGCCATACGACGCTCCCCTACCCATCCAGACTCCTGGCCCGAAGGCGGGATAATGTCTGAATGCCGCGGCTTCGGCGGTGTACTTGAGCCCCGCTACATTGTCGGCGCAGGATCACTTGACCAGTGAGCTATTACGCACTCTTTCAAGGGTGGCTGCTTCTAAGCCAACCTCCTGGTTGTCTTCGCGACCCCACATCCTTTTCCACTTAGTACACGCTTAGGGGCCTTAGCCGGCGATCTGGGCTGTTTCCCTCTCGACTACGAAGCTTATCCCCCGCAGTCTCACTGCCACGCTCTCACACACCGGCATTCGGAGTTTGGCTGACTTCGGTAAGCTTGTGGGCCCCCTAGGCCATCCAGTAGCTCTACCTCCGGTGTGAAACACGTGACGCTGCACCTAAATGCATTTCGGGGAGAACCAGCTATCACGGAGTTTGATTGGCCTTTCACCCCTACCCACAACTCATCCCCTCAGTTTTCAACCTAAGTGGGTTCGGGCCTCCACGACGTCTTACCGTCGCTTCACCCTGGCCATGGGTAGATCACTCCGCTTCGGGTCCATAGTGTGCGACTAAAGGGCGCCCTATTCGGACTCGCTTTCGCTACGGCTACCCCACACGGGTTAACCTCGCCACACACCGATGACTCGCAGGCTCATTCTTCAAAAGGCACGCCATCACCCCACGAACAAGTTCGAAGGCTCTGACGGATTGTAAGCGCACGGTTTCAGGTACTATTTCACTCCCCTCCCGGGGTACTTTTCACCTTTCCCTCACGGTACTAGTCCGCTATCGGTCACCAGGTAGTATTCAGGCTTATCGGGTGGTCCCGACAGATTCACAGCAGATTTCACGGGCCCGCTGCTACTCGGGTGTCTCTCACACAAGCCGTTGAGTTTTCGCTTACCGGACTCTCACCGTCTATGGTTGGCCGTCCCAGACCAATTCAGCTAACACAACGGTTTCTGACTTGTGCCCACCACGGCAGTGGTGAGAAGAGAGATCCCACAACCCCAAGAACGCAACGCCTGCCGGCTATCACACGCTCCTGGTTTAGCCTCTTCCGCTTTCGCTCGCCACTACTCACGGAATCACTGTTGTTTTCTCTTCCTGTGGGTACTGAGATGTTTCACTTCCCCACGTTCCCTCCACACGCCCTATATATTCAGGCGCGGGTAACACGACATCACTCGTGCTGGGTTTCCCCATTCGGACATCCTCGGATCTCAGCTCGGTTGACAGCTCCCCGAGGCTTATCGCAGCCTCCTACGTCCTTCATCGGCTCCTGGTGCCAAGGCATCCACCGTACGCTCTTACACACTTACTAACAAAGATGCTCGCGTCCACTGTGCAGTTCTCAAACAACACACAAAGCCTATTCTGTACTCAGCACCGGACCAGAGGAAAACCTCTGCGGTATGACTGAAGAACCAGCCTTGTCGTTATCTTGCCTGGAAAGAAAGACTTACGTCTGTTCTTTCAGGACCCAACAGTGTGTCGATATATTCACCACGATTTCGGACTGAGCCGAAACCATGTGCGATGAAGCTTGTCAGTGTTCCACCCATGAGCGTCCGCGGTCCCACGATTGGGGACACAAACGGTCTCTGCCACAACGTCATTCACCTGTGTGAAGAGTCGTGGAGATGTGCTCCTTAGAAAGGAGGTGATCCAGCCGCACCTTCCGGTACGGCTACCTTGTTACGACTTCGTCCCAATCGCCAATCCCACCTTCGACGGCTCCCTCCACAAGGGTTAGGCCACCGGCTTCGGGTGTTACCGACTTTCATGACGTGACGGGCGGTGTGTACAAGGCCCGGGAACGTATTCACCGCAGCGTTGCTGATCTGCGATTACTAGCGACTCCAACTTCACGGGGTCGAGTTGCAGACCCCGATCCGAACTGAGACCGGCTTTAAGGGATTCGCTCCACCTCGCGGTATCGCAGCCCTCTGTACCGGCCATTGTAGCATGTGTGAAGCCCTGGACATAAGGGGCATGATGACTTGACGTCGTCCCCACCTTCCTCCGAGTTGACCCCGGCAGTCTCTCACGAGTCCCCGCCATTACGCGCTGGCAACATAAGATAAGGGTTGCGCTCGTTGCGGGACTTAACCCAACATCTCACGACACGAGCTGACGACAGCCATGCACCACCTGTACACCGACCACAAGGGGGGCCGTATCTCTACGGCTTTCCGGTGTATGTCAAACCCAGGTAAGGTTCTTCGCGTTGCATCGAATTAATCCACATGCTCCGCCGCTTGTGCGGGCCCCCGTCAATTCCTTTGAGTTTTAGCCTTGCGGCCGTACTCCCCAGGCGGGGTACTTAATGCGTTAGCTACGGCACGGATCCCGTGGAAGGAAACCCACACCTAGTACCCACCGTTTACGGCATGGACTACCAGGGTATCTAATCCTGTTTGCTACCCATGCTTTCGCTTCTCAGCGTCAGTTACTTCCCAGAGACCCGCCTTCGCCACCGGTGTTCCTCCTGATATCTGCGCATTTCACCGCTACACCAGGAATTCCAGTCTCCCCTGAAGTACTCTAGTCTGCCCGTATCCCCTGCAAGCTTAAGGTTGAGCCCCAAGTTTTCACAGAAGACGTGACAGACCGCCTACAAGCTCTTTACGCCCAGTAATTCCGGACAACGCTCGCACCCTACGTATTACCGCGGCTGCTGGCACGTAGTTGGCCGGTGCTTCTTCTACAGGTACCGTCACTCGCGCTTCGTCCCTGTCAAAAGGGGTTTACAACCCGAAGGCCGTCATCCCCCACGCGGCGTCGCTGCATCAGGCTTTCGCCCATTGTGCAATATTCCCCACTGCTGCCTCCCGTAGGAGTCTGGGCCGTGTCTCAGTCCCAGTGTGGCCGGTCACCCTCTCAGGTCGGCTACCCGTCGTCGCCTTGGTGGGCCGTTACCCCACCAACAAGCTGATAGGCCGCGGGCCCATCTCGCACCGATAAATCTTTCCACCCTCGAACATGCATCCGAAAGTCATATCCGGTATTAGACCCAGTTTCCCAGGCTTATCCCAGAGTGCGAGGCAGATCACCCACGTGTTACTCACCCGTTCGCCGCTCGTGTACCCCGAAGGGCCTTACCGCTCGACTTGCATGTGTTAAGCACGCCGCTAGCGTTCGTCCTGAGCCAGGATCAAACTCTCCGTTGAAGACTCTCAACTCCACCCTCACGGATGCAATCGGAAGAATTAACCAGAGTCCGAAAACCATGGCAAACAAAACGCCAGCAAAAAAGTATTTGCTGACTAAATGTCCGACCTCTCAACCGGGGGGTATGAGAAGCCGGAACCAATAATAATATTGGCACTGACATTCATCGACACACTATTGAGTTCTCAAAGAACAGGCGCACAAAACAATTCCCGAGTCGGTGACTCAGGAATCCGTTGAGGCTGTTTCTGTAGCTTAGCTCATCCTGTCCGGCAGAACCAAATCCGCCGATCAAGTGGAGCTGATGGCCAGGCGCTCCTCGTACAACCTCGTTATCCCTTGCCGCGCTTAGCCTTTCGGCTCTGCGTCTCGGCCCGGGTCGGTGTCCGTGTCGCTCTGACTCGAACTAAGTTACGGACGGCAGCGAACGAAGTCAAATCGCCTGCAAAAGGGCTGGTCACCGCCCCCAGGCCAGTTTTATGCGGGTTGTGGCGAGGAAGTCGGCGGTCAATTCGCGCAGCGCCAGGAACTGACCGCCGGAACCGTACTTCTGGCGGAGCGTGCCGAAGTCGGTGAACTCGGCGGCGGCGGCGATCTGATTGGACTCCGGGATCCTCGTCGGGAAAAGACGCGGCAGGGTGCGGTTCTCGCGCAGGTCCTCGAGGATGCGGCGGTGGATCGCGGAGGAGCGCCGGTACTTGGTGATCACCACACCGAGCTCCTCTATAGGAGTGGACCAGCGAGTGGAGAGGTGACGGATGTGTGATTGCACCGGCGGGATGCCGTAGGTGGACATCACGTCCGGGATGGTGGGGATCAGGTAGCCGTCGGAGATCCGCAGGCCGTTCTGGGTGATGATGCCGAGATTGGGCGGGCAGTCGATGAGCACGAAGTCGTAGCCGGCCAGGACCGCGGTCAGCGCATCGGCCAGGACCCTGGTCGGGTCGATTCCCGCGAGGCGCGTCATATCATCTTGCAGGGCAATGAGTTTCGGCGAGGACGGCAGTAGGTCCACCGAGGTGACCATCTGCATCGGGGAAACCCCGTGCTGGATGAGCGCCGAGACATCCTGCAAACGCTTTCGGTTCAGCGCGGCGGTGAACACCGCGGTGAGGGTCTGATCCTCCGAATCCAGTTCCGCCGCACGAGTTTCCCCGACCATCATGGTGGTCAGATTTCGCTGCGGGTCGAGATCGATGAGCAGGACTCGTTTGCCGAACTCGGCGGACAGTATTTCGGCGAGAGCGGCGGTGGTGGTCGTTTTTCCGACGCCGCCCTTGAGGTTGAAGGTGGCAACCACATAGGGGCGAACTCGGCCGGCGACCGGGTTCGGTTCCCAGACGCGTTGGGGGCGATCGAATTGCAGAGCCCTGGTGTTCTTGCCGGGTAACTCCCAGCCGAAACCGTTCTGGGGCGCAGCGATATCCGTCGAACGTGCCCGCCCGCCGGGCACCACATCACCACGCAACTCCACCAACTCAGCACCCTTCATCACCGTGACCGTCACGACAGTCGGCCCGAGCCTAGTTACTCGGGCCCTCGTGAGGGGCGCGACACGGAAAGCTGTGAATCGGCGGTTACCGAACTTCGCGACACGGCCGATAACGCGCCGAGGGGCCGAGTTCGTCGCGGCGAAGCACGGTTTCGAGGGCAGAGCAGCGAATACACTTGCCGAGTGCAGAGAGATGAGGCGCTCCGCAATGGCATTCCGGATCGCGATGAGGCGCTCCGCAAAGCCCTGGAAAGCATCGAAGCGGCCTTCGGTCCCCGGCGGGAGCCCACGAAGCGGCCCCCGCCGAAGGAGCCTCGGCGCCCACGCCGCAGCAGCACGCATACCTACCGGGTGATGGTCGAGTCGGTGAAGCCGAACGGGCGCATTTGGCGGCGGCTGGAGGTTGCCTCGGATCTGTATCTCGATGAACTGCAGGATCTGCTGGAAACCGCCCTGGGGTGGGAATACCAGCAGCGGAAGCACTTCGGCTCGGCGGCGGTCTACAAGGATTACGACACCCAGCATTACCTGTGCTCATGGGAAATCGAGCGGGGATGGCGGGGTGTACCGCTGGATCGGGTGCGGCTCGATGAGCTGCTGGTCGAGGCCGGGGATGAGCTGTTTCATCGCAACGGGCCTCGGAAGGAATGGCAGCGGGTGGTGCGGGTCGAGGCCGTGCGCGAGTTTCACGCCGACTCCCCGCGCGCGGTATGTCTCGAAGGCCCCAAAGGTGTGGATGTCGAAGCTGTCAATCTGGAGTTGAGCACCTTCGGGCAGGGTGCGGCCGATGAGGCGCCCATCAATCCCGAGGGTTTGCCCGAAGCGCTGGTGCGGATGCTGGGCGGTCCGCCGGGAAGGTCACTGCGGCGATTGCGGCATTTGACGGGGCAGGCCATGGTGAATCAACCGGTCACGATCGATCCCGTGGGGGCGGCCGATGCGATGCGGCCCTATTTGCGGTTGCTTGCGCATATCGGCGCCGATGGGACTCCGCTGACCGACACGAGGACGCTTCCACCACAGGTTCTTTCACCCCTGCTGGCCGAACTTCAATTGAATGCGCGATGGCTGCACGAACGCGGTGAGCCGGTACCGGTCGACGAATTGCGAGGGACCGCAGCCTATTTCGGTTTGACGGAGGAGAGCGGCGACCGTGTGCGACTGACCGAAACCGGTATTCGACTGCTCGCGGATCCGGTGGCGCTGTGGTGGTATATCGCAGATCATCTGCCACGGTCACCGCGTGATGAAATGACTGTGCTGCAGGTGCTGGCACTGGCGACAGATACCGGCGATCCGATCCGCGCGACCATGGGAATCTACAACGACCTGTACCAGTGGCCCGGGCCGGACCCCGAGGAAGCGCCGGTAATCAGCTCGATGCACGATTCGTGGCGGGTTTTCCAATGTCTGCGGATGACACCGCGAAATCACCACTCGTACTATCGAATCCAGCATTCTTCGACGCGCAAATTCGCGCGAGCGGTGTTGCAGCGGTGGCCGCGCAGCACCGACTCCGATTAGAGCGGCGGGGCGTGGCCCGTTGACAAGCAACTCCTCAGCAACAATCGTCGATGTTTGAGATCGTCGACAGGCGGAATGCTCGAGCTGATCAGGCCGCGCGGTTGGCTCGGGCCTACTGAGCCTCGGGCCGGGACAGAGGAGTCTGCGTGAATTCACCGGTGGGTGCGCACAGGTCGACGGGATCGGGGGCGGACAGCCTCGGGTACGTCATCTTCATTACCGCGGCAGCCGCCATGGGCGGATTCCTGTTCGGGTACGACAGTTCGGTCATCAACGGGGCTGTCGAAGCCATCCGCGACCGGTACGACATCGGGTCGGCGACGCTGGCGCAGGTGGTGGCCATCGCACTGATCGGCTGTGCGATCGGTGCGGCCATCGCGGGGCGGATCGCGGATCGGATCGGGCGCATCTGGGTTATGCGGATGGCCGCGGCGCTGTTCACCGTCAGTGCGATCGGATCGGCGCTGCCGTTCGCGCTGTGGGATCTGGCCATGTGGCGGGTGCTGGGCGGCATCGGGATCGGCATGGCCTCGGTGATCGGGCCGGCCTATATCGCCGAGGTGTCGCCGCCGGCGTATCGCGGGCGGCTCGCCTCGTTCCAGCAGGCGGCGATCGTGCTCGGCATCGCGATTTCGCAGTTGGTCAATTTCGCGATTCTGAAGATGGCGGACGGCAACCAGCGCGGACACATCGGGGGGCTCGAGGCTTGGCAGTGGATGCTCGGGGTGATGGTCATACCGGCGACGCTGTACGGGCTGTTCTCCTTTGCCATTCCGGAGTCGCCGCGGTATCTGATCTCGATCGGCCGGATCGATCGGGCCAAGAAGGTGCTCGAGGAGGTCGAGGGCGACAACCCCGACCTGGATGCGCGGGTCTCGGAGATCCAGCAGGCGATGCACCGTGAGCACAAGGCCTCGTTCCGGGATCTGCTCGGGTCGAAATTCGGCTTCCTGCCGGTGGTCTGGATCGGTATCGGGCTGTCGATGTTCCAGCAGCTGGTCGGCATCAATGTGGTGTTCTACTACTCCGCCACGCTGTGGCAGTCGGTCGGGATCAATCCTTCGAGTTCGTTCTTCTACTCCTTCACCACCTCCATCATCAATATCGTCGGCACTGTCATCGCCATGGTGCTGGTGGACCGGATCGGCCGGAAACCGCTGGCGCTGATCGGATCCAGCGGTATGGCGATATCGCTGGCCCTGGAGGCCTGGGCGTTCTCGGCCAAGCACGGATCCGGCGACAATGTGGCGCTGCCACACCTACAGGGCGTTGTCGCGCTGGTCTCGGCGCATGTGTTCGTACTGTTCTTCGCCATGTCCTGGGGTGTGGTGGTGTGGGTGCTGCTGGGCGAGATGTTCCCCAACCGGCTGCGCGCCGCCGCACTCGGAGTCGCGGCGTCCGCGCAGTGGATCGCCAACTGGGCCATCACGGCCAGTTTCCCGAGCCTGGCCGACTGGAACCTGTCCGGCACCTACGTCATCTACGCCGCCTTCGCCGTGCTCTCGATTCCCTTCGTGCTCAAGTGGGTTCCCGAAACCAAGGGCAAAACCCTGGAGGAGATGGGCTGAGCCGCATAACGCCGGGGCGGTGAGTTAGTTGTCCAGGACCTGGTGCAGCTTGGCGGCGAAGCCGTCGGGGTCGCCCTGCTGGCCGAATTCGCCGCCGAGGAATCCGGCGTGGTTGCTCGGGAAGACGGCGGGGGCGGCGCCGAGTTTCGCGGCGATGGCTTGTGCGCTGCGGCAGGCCAATTCGCCTTCGGACTCGATGCCGGTGGCGATGACTACGCGGGTGGAGGCGGTGCGGAGGGCGTCGAAGTCGACTTCGTAGTGGGTGCAGGTGATGATGTTCTGGCCGAGCAGGGGGTCGCCGCGGGTGCCGTCGTCTTCGGTGGGCAGGCCGAACATGGCGGGGTCCATGGGCTGGTCGACGAACGCGGCGGGGATCTCGCCCTTCATGGAGACCAGGGCGATGAATTTGGCCATGGCGGGGCCGAAGCCGTCGCGCTCGTAGGTCTCGTGGATGTTCGTGGTCGCGGCGAGGGCCTGTTCGGCGTCGGCGCCGTAGCGGACGGCCGGCGGCTCGTGCGCCACCACGGTGAGGATCTGCTCCGGGTGCTTCGTCACCAGGGCGAGCGCGTTGACCGCGCCGCCGCTGCTGCCGAACAGGTCCACGGGGCCGCCGCCGAGCGCGTCGATGACCCGGTGCAGGTCATCGGCGTGCTGCTCGGGAGTGGACTCGCTGGCGGGGTCGTCCTTGGTGCTGCGGGCGGTGCCGCGCGGGTCGTAGGTCACGACCGTACGGTCCGAGAAGCGTTCGGCCAGGCTGACGAAGCCGCTGGCATCCATCGGCGAGCCGATGATCAGCAGTGTCGGCTTATCGCCGGTGCCGCTCTCGGCCTGCCGGACGTCGTAAGTAATGACAGCGCCGGGGGCTTCCAGGGTGTAGGTCTTCATCTCGGACATCGGTGGCTCCTTGCTAGGTCGGTTGCTGGGTAGACGAACCGCGCCGGCAAAAATCATCGGTCTCCGCAGAGCGTACGGCCGCTACTTGATGATCTTGGTGATCTGACCCGCCCCCACCGTGCGGCCGCCCTCGCGGATGGCGAACTTCAGCCCCACCTCCATGGCGATCGGCTGGATCAGGACGACGCTCATCAGGACGTTGTCGCCCGGCAGGACCATTTCGACCTCCTTCGGCAACGTCACCATTCCGGTCACATCCGTTGTGCGGAAATAGAATTGGGGGCGGTAGTTGACGAAGAACGGGGTGTGGCGGCCGCCCTCCTCCTTGGACAGGATGTAGGCCTGGCCCTCGAATTCGGTGTGCGGGGTGACGGTGCCCGGCTTGATGACGCACTGGCCGCGTTCGACGTCCTCGCGCTTGATACCGCGCAGCAGCAGGCCCACGTTCTCACCGGCCTGGCCCTCGTCCAACAGTTTTCGGAACATCTCGATGCCGGTGACGATGGTTTTGGTGGTCTTCGGGCGGATGCCGACGATCTCCACCTCGGCATTGACCTTCAGGACCCCGCGTTCGATGCGGCCGGTGACCACCGTGCCGCGGCCGGTAATGGTGAAGACGTCCTCGATCGGCATCAGGAAAGGCTTCTCGACATCACGGGTCGGAGTGTCGATCCAGTCGTCGACGGCATTGAGGAGTTCGGTTATGCCGGAACCCCATTCGCCGGTGGGGTCTTCCAGCGCCTTGAACGCGGAGATACGGATCACGGGGGTGTTGTCGCCGTCGAAGTCGTACTCGCTGAGCAGGTCGCTGACCTCCATCTCGACCAGCTCCAAGATCTCCTCATCATCGACCATATCGCACTTGTTCAGTGCCACAACCATTTTGGGGACGCCGACCTGGCGGGCCAGGATGACATGCTCCTTGGTCTGCGGCATGGGGCCGTCGGTGGCGGCGACCACCAGGATCGCGCCGTCCATCTGCGCCGCACCGGTGATCATGTTCTTGATGTAGTCGGCGTGCCCGGGGCAGTCGACGTGCGCGTAATGGCGGCGCTCGGTCTGATACTCCACGTGCGCAATGGAAATGGTGATGCCGCGCTGGCGCTCCTCCGGAGCCTTGTCGATCGCCTCGAACGGGGTGAAGGGATTCAAATCCGGATATTTGCTGTGCAGCACTTTGGTTATCGCCGCGGTAAGGGTGGTTTTACCGTGATCGATATGACCGATGGTGCCGACATTGACATGCGGCTTGGTTCGCTGGAATTTCGCCTTCGCCACTGGAATCCTCCTGCGCGCTACGATCCGAAGCGGGCGGCAGGGGCTCGGAGTGGACACCGCCTGGCGGGCCCGACGACAGTGTCTTCCCAGCGTAGGGGGCGGATGCGGCGCAATGTCGGGGAAATGCGGGAATACGACGTCCAGCGGAGTTGACGGAAGATCAACTGGGAGTGCGTAGTTCGAGATACTCGGGGGCGACCGCGTCGGTGAGCCAGACGCCGTTTCCGGTGACGTAGAAGATGTGGCCGTCCCGGCACATGGCGGCTGTGTCGACGATGAATACCGCGGGGCGGCCGTGCCTGCTGCCGACATTCGTCGCGGTATCCAGGTCCGCCGACAGATGCACGGCATGACGATTCATCGGCAGCAAGCCCTCGGCCAGGATTACCGGGACCGTTCGCTCACCGGTGCCGTGATAGAGCACGGCAGGCGGATCGGCGGGCTCGTAACCGAGATCGACCGGAATCGAATGTCCTTGGCGCGCACGGATCATGATGCCGGTGTCGTCGAATTCGAAGCGCTTCTTATTGTTCTGCTCCACCACTGTCTCGAGGTGCGCGCGGGTGAAACGGTGACCACGGGCGGCCGAGAGTCGCAGCAGGTCGTCTACGCGCACCCAGCCGGCCGAATCCGGGTCCAGGCCGATGGCTTCCGGGCGATGCCGCAGCCAGCTCGACAGGCGTTTGGACAGGCGGACGATTTCCTTGTCATTCATACCCGGCACACAGTCCCGCATCCGCGGGTGCGGCGCAAGCGAAATTCCGGAGTGTTCCCGGCCACGATCACGCTGAGCGGAAGCACATGCCTCTGCGGGCATACGTCATTCGACCGGCAGGGACCTCGCGGCAGCGCTCGAACAGGGGGCGCGCCGGACAGGTGGCCGCTCGGCGCTCCCAGTAATCTGGGCGCATGACAGCTGTTGCAGATCGTTCGCTCGGACCGGAATTGGCACGTACCGAGAGCATCGGCGAGGCCGATGTGCTGGTCGTCGGACTCACCTCCTCCGATGATGGGCCTGCGATCGCCCCGGCGGATGCCTTCGAGGATGTGCTCGACGCCGATACGCGGGAGACGCTGCTGGCCGCACTGCGCGCAGTCGGCGCGAAGGGTAAGCCGGAGGAACTGACCCGGATTCCCGCACCGGCGGGACTCGGCGTGGACAGCGTGCTCGCCGTCGGGCTGGGCGCGGCGGACAAGATCGATGCCGAACAGATCCGCAAGTCGGCGGGCGTGGCGGGGCGGGCGCTGACCGGCGTCGGCACCGCGGTCACCATTCTGTCGGGGCTGGACCTCGGGGCGGCCGCGGAGGGGTTCTACCTCGGCGCGTACCAGTTCAGTGAGTTCAAATCCGGCAAGTCCGCGCCGAAGCCCGGCGACCAGCCGGTGCAGCGGGTCGAATTCCTCGTTCCCGATGCGGGATTCGGCGAGGAGGCCTTCTTCCGGGCCCAGGCGGTGGCCGAAGCCATTGCCACCGCACGGGATTTCGTGAACACTCCCCCGAGCCACCTGTACCCGGCCGAATTCGCCGACCGGGCAGCGGAATTGGCCAAGGCAGCCGGGCTGCTGGTCGAGGTCATCGACGAGAAGGGGCTTGCCGCTGACGGATACGGCGGCATTCTCGGCGTCGGCAAGGGGTCCTCGCGGCCGCCGCGGCTGATTCGCATCACCTATGCCGGTGGCGACACCAAGGTCGGGCTGATCGGCAAGGGTATTACGTTCGATACCGGCGGCATCTCCATCAAGCCTGCTCAGGGTATGGAGAACATGACCTCCGATATGGGCGGCGCGGCTGCGGTCATCGCCACCACGCTGCTGGCGGCGCGGTTGAGCCTGCCGATCACGGTCACCGCGACCGTGCCGATGGCGGAAAACATGCCCTCGTCCACCGCGCAGCGGCCGGGCGATGTGCTCACGCAGTACGGCGGGACGACCGTCGAGGTCATCAATACCGATGCGGAGGGGCGGCTGATTCTGGCCGACGCGATTGTCCGTGCGGGAGAAGATGATCCGGACTACATCATCGATGTCGCGACGCTGACCGGTGCGCAGATGGTCGCTCTCGGCACCCGGACGCCCGGTGTGATGGGCACCGACGAATTCCGGGATCGGGTTGCGCGCATCTCGCAGGCGGTCGGCGAAAACGGCTGGGCCATGCCGCTTCCCGCGGAGCTGCGGGCGGATATCAACTCCAGGGTTGCCGATCTGGCGAATGTCGCGCCGCATCGGTGGGGTGGAATGCTTTCGGCGGCACTGTTCTTGAAGGAATTCGTGCCGGAGGGTGTGCAGTGGGCGCACCTGGATGTGGCGGGGCCGGCGTACAACACCGGTGGGCCGTTCGGGTACATCGGTAAGGGTGGGACGGGTGTGCCGGTGCGCACGCTGATTTCGACTCTCGAGGACATCGCGGCCGAGTAGGCGCGATCCGGCCTGAGCGGTCAAAGACTCGCTTGGAGCGTCAAATATTGACGGCCCAGGGGAGTTTTCGACCGCTCAGGCCGGTTTCAGTAACCCTCGCGCGCCCGCCGCTGCAGAATCCGGAGCCGGGCGTCGTGGTCGCGCATGCGCTGGGGGTAGCCGACCTTGCGCACGTCGTAGACGGGGATGCCCAGGGTGGTGGAGAGCTTCTGTGCGCCGCGTTCGCCGACGACTCGGCGGGTCCATTCGCCGTCGAATGCCACCAGCACGACTGTCACATCGGTGACCGTGGTGCGTGGTTCGACGAAAGCCTCGACGCCGCGGTGCGTTCGCGTCCATTCCGCGAGATGGGCCGCGTCGGCCGGGTCCGCGCCTCGGTTCGAGGCGACGCTGCGGCCGAGAAAATCCAGGAAACTCATGTCGTAACCTCCTCCCCGGAGGTCGACTTCACACCGCCGGTACCTCGATAGTGCCAGCTCTTCGGGGGTAGGGGCGGGTCTCTCGGCAATTCCGAAGGGATACCTCAGCTACTCCTCAGGAGCGGCTCAGGAGATGGCGTGTGCGAGGGGCTGTGAGCGGGCAGCGACGGCCGAGCCGCGGATGCGCTGCTGGTGCGAGGGGATTGGAGGACGGTTCCTCCGGACCGATGCAAGCCAGCCTCGGGCGCTGTCGGGGGCCGCGCCGATTCCGGCCGAAACGCTCGGGTTCTTCCGGACCGGGCAGCAGTTTGCCGGGAGCTACTCGCGGTGCTACCTCGCGGTGACCATTTCCATAAATGGTCATTCGCGACATTTGGTGCAATTCACGGCAATTGAGCGGCCGAATCCCGCATATCTACAAACCCCCTATTCACAATTGCGGAATGGCAGTTGCCGATTTGTCGCCGGTACCCGCTAATCTCATCGTCGTGGGCACTGGGGTGGAGGTGTATGCCGTCGAATTGCGCAGTGCGGCTGACTGGCTCGATGGCGCGGCGCGGGATCTGGGTGAGCGCATCGACTCGCATATGCGTGCGGTGCGCGGGTTCGTCGGCGCCGAATGGACCGGTGCGGCGGCGGGTTCGCACGAAGAGCCTTGGACGGATTGGGAGGACGGGGCTCGGCGCACCATCGCGTCCTTCCGCGCGGATGCGGGGATGCTGCGGCAGGCGGCCAATGAGTACGAGCTGGATGACCGGTCCCGCGCCGATGCGACCGATGCCGCCGGGTCGAGCCTCGATCTGCCCGGAGTGTGAGCGGTGGTCGACTATCGGGTGGATCTTGTTGGGCTGCAACAGCTGATCGATGCGACCGCCAAGCTGGAGACCGCGATCGAACAGCAGGTGACGGCGATCGAGGAACGTGTGGACGCGCTGCACGTGAGCTGGTCGGGCGAGGCGGCGAGCGGGCATCGGCGGGCGCACGACCAGCGGATAACCGGAGTCGCCGAAATGCGCACGGCGCTGCGGGAGTTGCGCGCCAAGCTCGGAATCGCGCGGGATGCCTATGCGAAGGTCAGCGAGACCAATCACGGGATGTGGCCGTGAGCGCCCCGGCTGTTCCACTGATCCTGTGCCGATCCGGCGAATATCATTCCGCCGCAGCGGTATTCGGCACGCTCGCACAGGATGCGGCCACCACTCACATCGGGCTGCTCGCCGTGCTCGATTCCGGTGCGGGTATGGCGGGCAGCGATAGCATCGGGCAATCGTGGGCGTCCTCCTATGACGAGGCGGCCGGCTTGGCGCTGTCGGCATCGGAGCGTCTTATCACCGCGTCCTCGACCACTGCCGACCTCATCACGACCGGTGCCCACAACCACGAAACCGGTGAAGCCACAGCGAATTTCGGCAAATCCGCTCCCCCGCCCGCACCCGCGGCGTGGCCGGTCCCGTGTGTGGTCACCCAAGCCGCGTCGGCCGCAGGCGATGGCATCCCCGAACCGTTCGGCTGGTCGCTCATCAAAGATCTGGTCGGCGCCGCGTGGCCCAACGGCCACCAGGACGAACTGCGCGCCGCTCAGACGGCATGGTTCACCACCGCCGCCGACCTGCGCACCCTCGCCCTGCGCATCCCCGAAGCCCTCACCCTCCTCGGCAATCAGCAATCCACCGAGATACCCACCGCCCTCACCACCTGCACCGAACGCCAATCAGACCTCAACTCCCTCGCCGACATCACCCAAACCCTCGGCAACGCCTGCGGCGAGTACGCCAAGCACCTCGACGACGCCCACCACCAAATCCTCGACGAACTCAAAGAATTCGCCCTCGAATCCCTCATCGGCGAGGGCCTCTTCGCCGCCGCCACCCCCTTCACCGCCGGCCTCTCCGAATACCTCGGCAACGCCGCCCTCGCCGCCCGCCTCGCCGCCAAAGCCCGCCGCGTAGCCACGATCATCACCGAACTCGCCACCCGCGCAGCCGCAATCACCACCAAAACCCTCGCGCCCCTCCTCGAGCACCTCCGCCCGCTGGTGGCGAAGATCGGGAAGTGGATCGATGACGCCAGGGTGACACTCGTCGGCGCACCGGCAACCGGCAGCGCCGCACCGGCCGACGAAATCCTCGCGGCTGTGCGAACAGTGAATCCTGGCAACGGAACCGTGAATTGCGTGAACTGTGTGGTCACCACCGACCGGGTCCTCGATGGGCTGGAGGTCTCGGCACCGCTCCACGGACCTGCGCCGATCGCGGTGCTGGAGAAGTATTTCGGTGCGAGATTCGCCGCGACAACCGGGCGCCCCGAGATCGAGCAGCTGCTGACCGACGCCGGTGACGGCGCGCGCGGCGTGGTGTTCGCCTCGAACGGTCCCGGGCAGGTAGGTCATGTCTTCAATGTCATCAACGAACAAGGCACCGTCCGATTCCTCGACGGTCAGAGTGGCGGCGAAGCAGTATTCGACGGCTTCAAGAACTTCTACGTGATGAGGTACAGATGACGAATATGAGCACAGCCAGGAAATCCGCGGAGCAGAAGCTGGCCGAACTCGCGGCAGCCAACCAATTGGGCGAAGTTCGAATCGTGGAGGACGCGATCGTCGAAACCGAAACCGATTGGTACTTCCCGTACGACGCCGTCGCATTCATCGAACGTGGCGATATCTCTGCTGCACTCGCGGGAAACATCCCCATCCGAGTGACGAAGAGCGACGGCCAGATCAGTCTCTCCCCGCCGCCCAGGTAAACATGTTCACTCCGCAATGGATTGCGGCGAGCAGGCCTGCCGCTTCAGCGAACGTCGAGCGAACTCGGGGTGCGACACGCGTGGGGCTTGTGATGCAGGCCTCGTGGTGTGGGTTGGTCGGGGTTGTGGGGGGTTTTGTCGGGTTGGTGGTTCCGGTGAACGGCCGCCCTGTGACACGCCGCACGCGATCGAGTGCAAGGATGGGGAACCGGAACAACAACCTACGGGTCTCCGGGGCTGCCGAAGGGTTGGCGGCCGCACGGGCTTTCGTCGCGACCAGCGGCGGACGCCCGCCGGGGGACGAACTGTTTAACCCGACGAGCAGTTAGAGGAGTCAAAGCACATGGCCTTCTCCGTCCAGATGCCGGCTCTTGGTGAGAGTGTCACCGAGGGCACTGTGACCAGGTGGCTGAAGCAGGAAGGCGACACGGTCGAGGTCGACGAGCCGCTGCTCGAAGTCTCCACCGACAAGGTCGACACCGAGATCCCGTCTCCCACCGCGGGCGTGCTGGTCAAGATCAGCGCCCAGGAAGACGATGTGGTCGAGGTCGGTGGCGAACTCGGCGTGATCGGCGACGCCGGCGAGGCTCCGGCCCCCGCCGCCGCCCCAGCTCCTGCCGAAGCCCCTGCCCCGGCACCCGCACCTGAGCCCGCCCCGGCCCCGCAGCCCGAGGCCGCCGCACCGGCACCCGCCGCTGCCGCGCCCGCTCCGGCCGCCGCCTCCGGCAACTCGGCCTCCGGCACCTCGGTGAAGATGCCCGAGCTCGGAGAGTCCGTCACCGAGGGCACCGTCACCCGCTGGCTGAAGCAGGTCGGCGATTCGGTCGCGGTCGACGAGCCGCTGCTCGAGGTCTCCACCGACAAGGTCGATACCGAGATCCCGTCGCCCGTCGCCGGCACCCTGCTGGAAATCACCGCGCAGGAAGACGACGTCGTGAACGTCGGCGGCCAGCTCGGTGTAATCGGCAGTGGCGCACCGGCTGCCGCTCCGGCGCCTGCCCCGGCCCCCGCACCCGCCCCGGCACCGGCCCCCGCGCCTGCCCCGGCTCCCGCGGCCGCCGCTCCGGCACCTGCCCCGGCTCCGGCCCCCGCGCCCGCCCCGGCACCGGCTCCCAAGCCTGCTCCGGTTCCGGCCGCGGCCACCCCGGCCGACGAGCCCTCCACCAATGGCGGCGGCCCCTACGTGACCCCGCTGGTCCGTAAGCTCGCCACCGAAAACGGCGTCGACCTGGGCACCCTCCAGGGTTCCGGCGTCGGCGGCCGCATCCGCAAGCAGGATGTGCTGGCTGCCGCGGAAGCCAAGAAGGCGCCGGCTCCGGCCGCCGCCCCGGCTCCCGCTGCCGCCGCTGCTCCGGCCGCGCCCGCCGCCACCGCGGCCGCGCGTCCGAACCTGGCACACCTGCCGGGCACTGTGCAGAAGGCCAGCCGCATCCGGCAGATCACCGCCACCAAGACCCGGGAATCGCTGCAGACCACCGCGCAGCTCACCCAGGTCCACGAGGTCGATCTGACCAAGGTCGTGGCATTGCGCGGAAAGGCCAAGGAGGCCTTCAAGGCTCGCGAGGGCGTGAACATCACGTTCCTGCCGTTCTTCGCGAAGGCGGCGATCGAGGCGCTCGGGGTGCACCCGAACGTCAACGCCTCCTACAACGAGGACACCAAGGAGATCACCTACCACTCGGTGGTCAACCTCGGCATCGCCGTGGATACCGAGCAGGGGCTGCTGTCCCCGGTCATCCACAATGCGAACGATCTGTCGCTGGCCGGGCTGGCGCGTGCCATCGCCGATATCGCCAACCGCGCGCGCAATGGTGGCCTGAAGCCGGACGAGCTGTCCGGTGGCACCTTCACCGTCACGAATATCGGTTCGCAGGGCGCGCTGTTCGACACCCCGATCCTGGTTCCGCCGCAGGCGGCCATGCTCGGAACCGGCGCAATTGTCAAGCGCCCCATGGTGATCACCGACAGTGGCAGCGAGTTCATCGGCATCCGCTCGATGGCCTACCTGCCGCTGACCTACGATCACCGGCTCATCGACGGCGCCGACGCGGGCCGCTTCCTCACCACCATCCGGCACCGGTTGGAAGAGGCGGCCTTCGAGGGCGACCTCGGCCTGTAAGTACTCGGTATGAAGGTCGTGGTCGCCGGGTCGTCCGGGTTGATCGGGACGGCGCTCGTCGCGGCACTGCGCCGCGACGGGCATGACGTCACCCGTTTGGTGCGCCGTCCCGCCAACGCACGCGATGAATTCCGCTGGGACCCGGCCCGTGCCGATCTGGACGAACGCGCGCTGCGCGGTGCCGACGCCGTAGTGAATCTCTGCGGCGCCGGTATCGGGCGGCGGCGCTGGAACGGCAGCTACAAACAGGAGCTGCGCGACAGCCGCATCGTCCCGACCGATGTCCTGGCCTCCGCGGCCGCCGCCGCGGGAGTGCCGACGCTGGTGAACGCCAGCGGTGTGCACTACTACGGCGGCGACAGCGGCGACCGCATCGTCACCGAAACCTCGCCTGCCGGAACAGGATTCCTGGCCGGGCTGTGCCGGGACTGGGAAGCCGCCGCACAACCGGCCGCCGAGGCCGGAGTTCGCACCATTCTGCTGCGCAGCGCCGTCGTGCTGGCGCGGCACGGCGGCATGCTCGGAATGCTCTATCCCCTCTACTTTCTGGGCCTCGGCGGCAGGCTCGGCAGCGGACGGCAATACGTCCCGTGGATCTCGCTCGACGATGAGATCGGCGCAATTCTGTTCGCCCTCACCGAGGATTCGCTCTCGGGCCCGGTGAATATGGTCGGCCCGGCGCCGGTCACCAATGCGGAATTCACCCGCGCGCTGGGACGCGCCCTGCATCGGCCGACTCCCCTGATGGTGCCCGCCTTCGCGCTCCGCATGACCGTGGGCGAATTCGCCGATGAGGGAATCCTGCACGGCCCCAGAGCCATTCCCACCGCTCTGGAAGAGGCCGGGTACTCCTTTCAGCACCCCACCATCGGCGCGGCCCTGGCCGCGACCGTCGGCCGCTCCTGATTCCACGACACCCGGTGTGACGGGCGCGATACAGGTCACAGGGCGTTCGCCGATAGCGTGTGACCGGTGAGCAATGAACCTCCCCTGCTCGCGCCCGCCGAGCTGCTGGTGCGGGATGCGCGCGAGAGCGATCTGCCGGAGATCCTGGCGATCCACAACACTGCCATCGCCGAGACCACGGCCATCTGGGATACCGAACTCGCCGATCTGGCCGAGCGGCAGGCCTGGTTCGCGGCCCGGGCCGCGGCCGGATGTCCGGTGCTGGTGGCCGAGATCGACGGCGCGGTCGCGGGATATGCCAGTTACGGGCAGTTCCGGCCGAAGTCGGGTTACCGGTTCTCCGTGGAGAATTCGGTGTATGTGTCCGAGCGGTTCCATCGGCGCGGAGTGGCCAAGGCGCTCATGGCCGAGCTGCTGGTGCGGGCGCGCGAGGGCGGGGTGCACACCATGATCGCGGCGATCGAATCCTCCAACACCATCTCCGTCACCCTGCACGAGAAGTTCGGGTTCCAGGTGGTCGGACAACTGCCCGAAGTGGGGCACAAGTTCGGGCGCTGGATGGATCTGACGCTGATGCAGCTGACGCTCCCCGATGGCGTAGCGTCGCAGCGGTGAGTGATAGCAAGACGGCCGCCACCCCGGCACACCGGGGGGCATCGGCCCGGCTCGACGACACACCCCTGCTCGTCGAAGATCTGGGCCTCATCGATTACAACGACGCCTTGGAAGTACAGCGCGGCATCGCCCGCGAGCGGGCGGAGGGCATCGGCCACGATCGGCTGCTGCTGCTGGAGCATCCCTTCGTCTTCACCGCGGGCCGCCGCACCGAAGCCGCGGATCTGCCGATGGACGGCAGCCCGGTGATCGAGGTGGATCGCGGCGGGAAGATCACCTGGCACGGTCCGGGGCAACTCGTCGGCTACCCGATCATCCGGCTCGCCGAGCCCGTGGATGTGGTCGCGTACGTGCGCCGCCTGGAGGAGGCGCTGATCACCGTCTGCGCCGGGCTCGGACTGGACACCGGACGCGTGGACGGTCGTTCGGGCGTCTGGCTGCCCGCCACCGAATTCCTGCCCGAGCGCAAGGTCGCGGCCATCGGTGTGCGCGTGCAGCGCGGCGTCGCCATGCACGGCATCTCGCTGAACTGCAATTCGACCCTCGACGGCTTCCAGGCCATCGTGCCGTGCGGCATCCGCGATGCCGGCGTCACCACGCTGACCCGCGAACTGGGTCGCGAAGTGACCGTCGAGCAGGTGCGCCCGCTCGTTGCCGATGCCATCACCCGGGCGCTCAACGGCGAACTGCCCGTCACCGACCACAGCTTCGCGCGCCCGGCCCCCGTTGCCGCACCGGTGCCCGCCAAAGCCGAATGATCACGAGCGTAGGGTGAACTGAGTGACCTCCGTCGATACCCCGACATCGAATACCCCTGAACCCACTGGGGCCCGGCCGAACACCGCGGAAACCGCGTCCGCTCCCGCCGGTCGGAAACTGCTCCGCATCGAGGCTCGCAACTCCGAGACCCCGATCGAGCGCAAGCCCAAGTGGATTCGCACCAAAGCCACCATGGGCCCGGAGTACACCGAGCTCAAAGGGCTGGTGAAACGCGAAGGGCTGCACACGGTCTGCGAGGAAGCGGGCTGTCCCAACATCTTCGAATGCTGGGAGGACCGCGAGGCCACCTTCCTCATCGGCGGTGAACAGTGCACGCGGCGCTGCGACTTCTGCCAGATCGACACCGGCAAGCCCGCGGCGCTGGATCGCGACGAACCGCGCCGGGTAGCCGAGAGTGTGCAGGCCATGGGTCTGCGGTACTCCACCATCACCGGCGTCGCCCGCGACGATCTGGACGACGGCGGCGCCTGGCTGTACGCGGAAACTGTGCGCGCCATCAAGCAGCTGAACCCGCACACCGGCGTGGAACTGCTCATCCCGGATTTCAATGCGGTTCCCGAGCAGCTGGCCGAGGTGTTCTCGACCCGCCCGGAGGTGCTCGCGCACAATCTGGAGACGGTGCCGCGCATCTTCAAGAGCATTCGCCCGGCGTTCAAATACGACCGTTCGCTGTCGGTGCTGACCGCCGCCCGCGAGGCCGGACTGGTCACCAAGTCGAACCTCATCCTCGGTATGGGCGAGACGCCCGAGGAGGTCACCCAGGCCATGCGCGATCTGCACGAGGCCGGGTGCGACATCCTCACCATCACCCAGTACCTGCGGCCCTCCCCGCGGCATCATCCGGTCGATCGCTGGGTGAAGCCGGAGGAGTTCGTCGAGCACTCCGATATGGCCAATGAGATCGGCTTCGCCGGTGTGATGGCCGGGCCGCTGGTCCGCTCCTCGTACCGCGCGGGTCGCCTCTACGCGCAGGCCATGAAGCATCACGGTCGCGAAATCGCCCCGGAGATGGCACATCTCGCCGAGGGCGGCGCGGCATCGCAGGAAGCGACCAGCGTTCTCGCGCGATTCGGTTCCTAGTAGCCCTACATCGTCGGCAGCAGGCCGGAACTCACTTCAGTGGGTTCCGGCCTTGTCGTATCCCGCCGACAACCCTGCTGTTTCTCGCGAAAGAACACGCCGGTGAAATGGCGGTGAACGTCTAATAGGTCGATTCGTGGACGGGAGCACCTCGCCGGTGGGAAGCTCGAAGTACCGCACGAATCGACCCCGGAGCGAGCCATATGGTCGAGCGAACGACGACGTCGGTAGGCGCCAACGGCAAGACGATCACGGCCGAGCGGCCGGAGGACATACGCAATGTGGTGCTCGTCGGCCACAGCGGGTCCGGGAAAACCACGCTGGTGGAGGCCCTCGCGCTGGCCACCGGGGCGGTGCCCCGGGCCGGGCGGGTGGAGGACGGCACCTCGGTCTCGGACTATGACGATATCGAGCAGCGACAACATCGTTCGGTGCAATTATCGGTGATACCGATGGGCTGGGACGGTACGAAGGTCAACCTATTGGACACCCCCGGCTACGCCGATTTCGTCGGGGAACTCAGGGCCGGTCTGCGGGCAGCGGATGCGGCCCTTTTTGTGCTCTCGGCCGCGGCGGGGGTGGAGGGGATCAGCGGGCCGACGCTCGCCCTGTGGGAGGAATGCGCGAGCGTCGGCATGCCGCGCGCCATCGTGCTCACCCATTTGGACACGGCGCGAGCCGATTTCGAGGAAATGACCGACACCTGCCGGGAGATTCTCGGCGGTGGGCGGGCGGAAAGCATGCTGCCGCTGCATCTTCCGGTGTACGGGCCGAAGAGTGCGGACGGACATCGGCCGGTCATCGGGCTGATCGATCTGCTATCGCAGCACGTTTACGACTACTCCGCGGGCGAGCACACCGAAACCCCTGCCTCCGAGGAGCAATTGCCGCTCATGGCGGATGCGCGCGACCGGCTCATCGAGGGGATCATCGCCGAGAGCGAGGACGAGACCCTGATGGATCGGTACATCGGCGGTGAGGAGATCGACCTCGCCACGCTGGTGGAGGATCTCGAAAAGGCGGTCGCGCGTGGCAGTTTCCATCCGGTGCTGATCGCCGCGCCGCCGCCGGAGGGTGCGCGGCAGGGGCTGGGCACGGTGGAGATTCTGGATCTGATCACGCGCGGATTCCCCACGCCCGCAGAGCATCCCGTTGCCGCGAGCAGCGCGGGGAGGTCCGAGCAGCTGGTCTGCGATCCCAAGGCGCCGCTGGCGGCGGAGGTCATCCGCACCGCCTCCGATCCGTACGTGGGCCGAATGTCGCTGGTACGAGTGTTCTCCGGGACACTGCGCGCCGATGACACCGTGCACGTGTGGGGGCATCGGACCGGCGGTGTGGATATCGAGCACGACTCGGATGAGCGCATCGGCGCGGTGTCCGCGCCGTTCGGTAAACAGCAGCGGCCACTGGGGCAGGCGATTGCCGGTGACATCGTGTGCGTCACCAAACTCACCCGTGCCGAGACCGGAGATACCCTGTCCGCCAAGGACACTCCGCTGCTGATCGAGCCGTGGTCGATGCCGGATCCGCTGCTGCCCGTGGCCGTCGAAGCGCACAGCAAGGCCGATGAGGACAAACTCTCGCTCGGGCTGGGCCGACTGGTCGCCGAGGATCCGACGGTGCGGTTGGAGCAGAATCCCGATACTCATCAACTGGTGCTGTGGTGCCTGGGCGAAGCGCATCGCGATGTCGCGCTCGAGCGGCTGCGTGCCCGGTTCGGCGTGCAGGTCGATGTGATCGATCACCGGGTGGCGCTGCGCGAGACCTTCGCCGGGACGGCGAGCGGGCGCGGGCGGCATGTGAAGCAGTCCGGTGGTCATGGTCAGTTCGCCATCTGCGAGATCGAGGTGGCGCCGCTGCCGGGTGGTTCCGGTATCGAATTCGTGGACAAGGTGGTCGGCGGGGTTGTGCCGCGCCAGTTCATTCCGTCGGTGGAGAAGGGTGTCCGGGCGCAGGCCGCGCGGGGCGTGGTGGCCGGATATCCGCTCGTGGATGTGCGTGTCACCTTGTTCGAGGGCAAGGCGCACTCCGTCGATTCCTCCGATGCCGCGTTCCAGATGGCCGGAGGCCTGGCGCTGCGTGAAGCCGCCGCGGCGGCTCGGCTCAGCCTGCTGGAGCCTATAGCCGAAGTGCGCGTGGTGGTCTCGGACGACTATGTGGGGCCCATTCTCGTCGACCTCTCCGGCCGCCGCGGCCGGGTGCTCGGCACCGAACCGGTGGGGCTGGGCCGCACCGCGATCCGCGCCGAGGTCCCGGAACTCGAACTGAGTCGCTACGCCGTGGACCTGCGCTCCCTCGCGCACGGCGCGGCGACCTTCACCCGCACCTACACCCGCCATGAAGCGATGCCCAGCCAGCTGGCGGACACGATTCGCGAGAAGACCAAGAGCGCCGGATAGGTCACCAGTTCTGAGTCAATATCGACCATAATTGGGGCATTGACGCGGGCTGGGGGAACACACGCGAACGTCCGATTGATCCCGTCGCGAACCAATCGGTACCGGGCCACTATCCTGATGCCATGGCAGCAGGTAAGGGCGGCAACACCCCGTCGAAGGAAGCGAAGGCCGCGGCGAAGGCGGCGCGCAAGCAGGCGTCGAAGGAGCGCCGCCAGCAACTCTGGCAGGCATTCCAGATGCAGCGCAAGGAAGACAAGCTGCTGCTGCCGCTGATGATCGGCGCGCTGGTCGGCGTGACAGTGGTGTTCCTGGTGATCGGCTTCATATTCGGCCTGCAGTGGTTCCTGCTGCCGATCGGTCTGCTGCTGGGTGCGCTGGCCGCATTCATCCTCTTCGGACGGCGCGTGCAGAAGAGCGTGTACGCCAAGGCCGAGGGGCAGGCGGGCGCCGCGGCATGGGTGCTCGACAATCTGCAGGGCAAGTGGCGTGTCACCCCGGGTGTCGCCGCCACCACCCAGATGGATGCCGTACACCGCGTGGTCGGACTGCCGGGCGTGGTGCTGGTCGCCGAGGGTTCCCCGCAGCGTGTGAAGTCGCTGCTGGCGCAGGAGAAGAAGAAGGTCTCCCGCCTGGTCGGCGACACCCCGATCTACGACATCGTCGTCGGCAACGAGGGCGATCAGGTGCCGATCAAGGATCTGCAGCGCTACCTCACCAAGCTGCCGCGCAATATCGACGCCAAGCGCATGGACCTCATCGAGGGCCGCCTCTCCGCGCTCGCCACCCGCGGCGGCCCGGCGCTCCCCAAGGGCCCGCTGCCCGCCGGCGCGAAAATGCGCGGCGTCCAGCGCAGCATGCGCCGCCGCTGAATCACCCGTTCCTCCCCGAGGCCCGCGTCCACACCGGACGCGGGCCTCGCGCTTTTCGGGCGAAATCCGCACGTCGGCCCGACCGTTGATGCGGTCCACAGTCCCCGCAGGACGCGCCGTCCGGCGGGTCGAGTGATCCATCTTCGGATGAGCGACATGCCCTTTCGCACCTCGCCCCTCACTAGACAGGTGACCACCAGGAACTGGTGGCGGCATCGTCCGAGAGACGCCCGCCACCAGTTCCTGGTGATCATGAAAGGCGCTCGGGCGAGTCCGCCGACCGGAGCGGCCGGGCGGGCTAGGCCTCGGGCATGGGGAGGCATATCGCGGCGCCGTCGCCCAGGTCGAGCCAGCGGCCGGAGGGGGTGGTGGTGATGCGGAGTACCACCGCAGTGCAATGGGGGCAGCGGGCTACCGTGCCGGGGCAGCAGAAGTAGACGAGGGCACGGGCGAGGGGTTCGACGACTCCGCATGTGCCGCAGCGGCATCCGCAGGCGGTGAGATCGGCGGCGAAGATCTCCGAGAGAACTCCGGCGAGGGCATTGCCGTCCAGGTAGAACGCTTCGGAGGTGCCGGTCACGTCATTTGTCATGGCTACTTCCCTGTCGGTCCGAAGCGTTCGGTCCTGATCATGGCCGGGTCGTGACCGGCGGATACCAGTGCGGTGGCGGCGAATTCGACAAAAGGAGTCGGACCGCAGACATAGCAGGTGACGTCGGGTGCGGGCGGCAAGGCATGGACCGCGATTTCCGCGGCGGTGAGCCGAGCTGCCGGGCGGGGAAAAGCTACGGGCGCACTCCGGCTGTAGGCGAGGAATACGCCGACGTCGCCCTCGGATCCGCCGGGCACAATGAGGTCACCCGGGCGAACGGACAGGTCACCACGGGATCCGGTACTTCCGTCACGAAGTCCGATCCGTCTGCCGCCAGGTCCGGGCACTCCGTCGCGAGTCTCGGTGAGGTCGTCGCGGGGCCCGGCGGGCTCGTCGGATGCGCCAGCGAATTCGCCGGGTGGGGCGAGGAGTTCGTCGCGGTAGTAGAGGTCTTCTGGGGCACGAAGGGTGTAGATGAGACGGAAGGGTTTGGCGGCCATGGTGTTTCGGCGGGCGCGGAGCATGGCGGCGAGGGGCACTATGCCGGAGCCGCCTGCCACCAGGACGGCCGCTCCCCCGCTGTCGGGATTCCAGACGAACCAGCCGCCGACCGGGCCGCGGATCTCGATGAGCGCGCCGACCGGCAGTGCGTCGACCAGATAGCCGGAGACTTCACCGTCGGGGACGCGCTGGACAGTGAGTTGGACGGTGTCTCCGTCGGCGGGAGCGGCGAGTGAGTAGCTGCGTTCGGCCTGGTACCCGTCGGGCGCGGTGAGGCGGACGTCCACATGCTGGCCGGGCAGGTGGCCGGGCCAGCCGGGCACCCGCAGGGTCAGGGTGCGCGCCGAGGGTGTCTCGAATCGAGCGGCCAGGAGTTCCGCGGGCTGCCAGCGCATCAGTCGCCCTGGTACCGCTGCTCACGCCACGGGTCACCGTAGCTGTGGTAGCCGGCGCTCTCCCAGAATCCGGGCTCGTCGTAGTCCAGGAGCCGAATTTCCTTGACCCACTTCGCTGATTTCCAGAAGTACAGGTGCGGGACGAGCAATCGCGCGGGGCCGCCGTGCTCCGGATCCAGGTCCTGACCGCCGAAGGTGTGCACGATCCACGCCTTACCGCCGGTGAGATCTTCCAGCGGGAGGTTGGTGGTGTAGCCGCCGTAGCTGCTCACCAGCGCGAATTCCGCTTGGGTTTCGACGGTTTCGAGCAGGTCGTCCAGCGAGACACCCTGCCAGTTGGTGTCGAGTTTGGACCACCTTGTCACGCAATGAATGTCGACGTGCGGGCGTTCCTGCGCCAGTGACATGAATTGCGGCCAGCTCCAACTGTATTGGCGGCCGGTCTCATTGGTGATGCTGAATTGCCAGCGGGTCAGGTCGACGCGCGGGGTGGGTCCGGCAGACAGCACCGGGAAATCCTCGGTCAGATACTGCCCCGGCGGGGTTCGATCGCTCTGCGGCCGGGGACGGCCTTGGAAGCCTGGCGAGAAGATACTCATGCGATCCCTTCCGGCGGAACGGCAGGTGTCACAGCGTGGACAGCGGCCTTGCGGCACTTGGGGACAGATTACGCCGCGCACATCCGGGGAAACCGGCGTTTCGGACACCGAGAAGTAGGGAGCGCCGCGAGGCCCGCCCGAGGTACCGAACCGGTCTCAGCCGACGTGACGGCCGAGGAATCGGACCACATCGGGAGTGACCGTGGACCAGTACTCATCGGTGTGCGCGCCCGGGGTCACCAGCGCGACCTCGAGGCGAGCCCGGCTCATGAACTGCCGGCAGCCGTCGATGAATCGGTCTCGATCCCCGACCCACACACCGGTCGGGGCCGGACCCAGCTTCGCAATATTCTGCAGCGGATCGAGGGCGGCCCATTCGGCCGCGGTGGCGAACGCATTGCGTTTGCTCATCTCGTTCCAGGAGGTGATGAGGCCCGGCGACATGGTGGCAATCGCCTTCGCCGGACGCCCGCGTTCGGCCCGGCGGCGCGAGTACAGCAGCGCGCCGAAGCCGCCCATGGAGGTGCCGGTGCAGGCGAACGGCTCACCGTTCGCACCCGCGAGTCCGCGCGCGGCCAGCCAGCGCGGGGCTTCGTCGAGCAGCATGGTCATCGGGTCGTCACCGGAAAAGTGCTGATGCCAATAGTTGTCGCCGCCGTCGATGGCCATGAATCCGAAGGGCTGCACCAGCCGCGTCGAGACGGCCGCGGTGAGCACGTCACCGAGCCTGCCGACCGCAGCATTGCGGGCATTGCCGTGCAAACCGTGCAGCAGCAGCGACATCGGCAGACCGTCGGTGGGCACACCCGGCGGCAGGATGGTGACCACATCCACCTCACGCCCGCGCGCGGTTGAGTACACCCGATCGGTTCTGACCACCGGTTCGACGCCGAGTACGGTCCGCTCGATCGGGCCGCCGTACATCGCGCGCTGGTCACCGTCGGCGTCGGGAGCCGCGTTCACGCCCGCGCTCACCGCCGCTCCGGCCGCGACCAGACCCAGCAGACCCGTGGATGCCAGTACCGACCGCCGGCTGAATTTCCGCGCGGCAGCCCGGTAGCCCTCATCCATGGATCCTCCATCAGCACATCAACAGCTATCCGCCGGGACGCACATTCGCATGCTCAGCCCCGCCAGACCGCCTGCGACCATACCGATCGAAAGCAACACGCGGTGAACTACGAGCTACATCTGCGAAGACGCCAGGACAGCAATCACATGATGGAACCGGACATATGAGGAAAGCGTGAGGATTCGAATCTGCTCGCGCCGAAAAGATGCTCGAGTCACATAGCACGCGACCGAGCCGAAGGCGATCGACAGCGATCACCCGGAAATACCGGGCAACCCTCAGCGAGTGTGGGTCAGGGCGGTCCCGGTGGCCCGGTCGTGCATGCCGCGGCCGTCGGAATCGGTGAAGAGCGCGGGGACGACGAAGACCAGAATGGCCTGGCGGGCCAGCGCGCGGATGAAACCGACCGGCCCATCCGTATCGACCCGACTCACCCGGATCTTCATGAAGTACTGACCGGGCGTGAACCCGAACAGCGTCACCGCGACCACGCCGAGCACGAACCACACCAGCAGCGTCGGCGTGGACAGCGAACCCATCACCACCACGAAATGCGGCGGCGGGGCCTCACCCGCGGGCAGCTTCATCTTGGCGATGAGCTGATCGGCATTCGGCCGCACCAGAATCGCCGCGAGACCGATCGAGATGAACCAGTCGAACAGCAGCGCGCCGATGCGGCGCGTCATCGGCGCGAGCGCGCCCGCACCGGATTTCGGCAGGCCCAGTTCCTTGCCCTGGTAGTCGCCAGCAGGGTCGTCACCGGGATCGGCGTTCGGTCCGGACAGCCAAGAGCCGGTGATGCGTGCCATGTCTCCACCTTATTCGCCGCCGGCCTACCGCTTCGCACAGCCCTCGCCGCACAAGATTGCGACGGCGCGCGATCGGTGCGAAGCTACCCGGACAATTTGTCCGATGGATTGCGCAGCGCGGTGAGGATTCTCACGGCGCACGGTCACGACTCGGTAAGACCTCTATATTTTCGCAGTCTTAACAACGCCGCACCCGAGGTCGGTGGCAGGATATCGGTGCTGGTCGAACGCCGCTCGGCGGGCGAAGCCGATGTTTCCGACATGTCGGGACACCGACGAACCCCCGGCCAGCTGTACGTGTAACACTGGCGAAACACAGCCTTGATTGCGGGGAAACACCGCGTCCATACCGTCTGGTCGCGACGAACCCATGCAGTAGAACTGGCTGGGAACCGATCCGTAAGGAGTACTAAGTGGCGTTCAGCACGGCCGACGAGGTCATCAAGTACATCAAGGAGGAGGAGGTCGAATACGTCGATATTCGTTTCACCGACCTCCCCGGTGTGCAGCAGCACTTCTCGATCCCGGCGAAGGCTTTCACGGCCGACCTGGCTGAAGAAGGCCTCGCGTTCGACGGCTCGTCCGTCCGCGGCTTCCAGTCGATCGACGAGTCGGACATGCTGCTGCTGCCCGATTTCAGCACCGCTCAGCTGGACCCGTTCCGCGCCGCGAAGACGCTGAACCTGAACCACTTCGTGCACGACCCGTTCACCCGCGAGGCGTACTCCCGCGACCCCCGCAACGTTGCCCGCAAGGCCGAGCAGTACCTGGCCTCCACCGGCATCGCGGACACCTGCTTCTTCGGTGCCGAGGCGGAGTTCTACATCTTCGACTCGATCCGCTACGACTCGAAGATGAACGGGTCCTTCTACGAGATCGATTCGATCTCCGGTTCCTGGAACACCGGCAAGGAGCGCAACGCCGACGGGTCCCCGAACCTCGGTTACAAGGTGCGCAACAAGGGTGGTTACTTCCCGGTTGCCCCGTACGACCACTACGTCGACCTGCGCGACAAGATCTCGACGAACCTGCAGAACGCGGGCTTCATCCTCGAGCGCGGCCACCACGAGGTCGGCACCGCCGGTCAGGCCGAGATCAACTACAAGTTCAACACGCTGCTGGGCGCTGCCGATGATCTGCAGCTGTTCAAGTACATCGTGAAGAACACCGCGTGGCAGGAAGGCAAGTCTGTCACCTTCATGCCGAAGCCCCTCTTCGGTGACAACGGCTCGGGCATGCACGCCCACCAGTCGCTGTGGAAGGACGGCAAGCCGCTGTTCCACGACGAGGCCGGTTACGCGGGCCTGTCGGATCTGGCGCGTCACTACATCGGCGGCATCCTGCACCACGCCCCGTCGCTGCTGGCGTTCACCAACCCGACCGTCAACTCCTACCACCGTCTGGTGCCGGGCTACGAGGCCCCCATCAACCTGGTGTACTCGCAGCGCAACCGCTCGGCCGCGATCCGCATCCCGATCACCGGTGCGAACCCGAAGGCCAAGCGCATCGAGTTCCGCGCGCCCGACTCCTCGGGTAACCCGTACCTGGCCTTCGCCGCCATGATGATGGCCGGCCTGGACGGCATCAAGAAGAAGATCGAGCCCCAGGCTCCGGTCGACAAGGACCTCTACGAGCTGCCGCCCGAGGAGGCCAAGAACATCCCGCAGGCCCCCACCTCGCTGGCGTCGGTCATCGACCGCCTCGAGGACGACCACGACTACCTCACCGAGGGTGGCGTGTTCACCACCGACCTGATCGAGACCTGGATCGACATCAAGCGCACCCAGGAAATCGCCCCGGTCAACCTGCGCCCGCACCCGTACGAGTTCGAGCTCTACTACGACGTCTAAATCGTCTGAGCTGCACGCGTTCTCGTGAAGCCCCATCCGCTACGGCGTGTGGGGCTTCGCCCGTTCCCGGGGGAGTTGTCGGAGGGCCGGTGCATGATCGGATCGATACAGCGGGCGGGAACGAAAGAGTAGAGATGACAACGACTTCGACGGAATCGACGGACATCGAGGATGTTTGGTCGGTGCCGAAGAACTGGTGGGCCACGGCCGAGGCCTTTCGGGGGCTCAATGCACTGCAGCCGCGGCCGGTCGATCCCGATGCGACAGCACAACTCGTCAGGATGCTGGACGGCCGACGCGGCATCATCGCGGACGTCCTGGAACACACCGGGGCGGCGGGTCTCGGTGACCTTGCGGATGCGGCGCGGGAGTACGCGGACAATCCCTCTGGTGACGTCTCTCCGCTCGGGGCGGCCGCTGTCTGGGTGATCGTGCACTACGAATCCCGTGGCTGCTGCCGATCGACCTCCGACCACTGGCGTCATGAGGAAATGATCACGGGCGTTTTCATCGACAGTTGGATCGCGGAGCACGGTCTCGAGTTCGCTTCCGTGGCAGCGGTTTTCCGGTCCGGGATGCTGACTCGCGATGTCGACCTCGGTTCGGGCACTAGGGCAAGGGCACTGCAGCTGCTCAACACGCACGACGGTGGGGTCGGGGGGCGTGGCGATGTCGCGGAACAGTTGCGGCCGCGGCTGGCAGCGGCATCCGAAGTCGACTATCGCGCAGTGGTGGCGCGATTTTCGCAGCTGCGGGCCGACCCGGGAACGGATTGGGCCCGGCTCACGACGTCCTATCTGCTTCCGGACCAACAGGATTGGGTCGACGCCGATCTCGCCCTGGCGGGCCTCGGAAATGCCGCGGCGGCAGCGCGATTGCTCAGCGCGCTGACGACGGCAGAGCAGTACACCCGGTTCATGGCGGCCGTCATGCAGGTGTACATCCATGACGATCACATATTCAATATGCTGACGCAGATCGGACCCAGCAGTGCGACCGCGGTCGTGGACCGGCTCACCGCTACCCGGCGCAGGTCGAAAGAGGACTTTCGATCCATGGCGGCCGTTCTGCTCGAACTACCCTGCGACAGCGCATTCCAAGGACTGCTCGATCACATCGGCAACAAGGACGTCGCGAAGGCGCTGACACAGGCCACGATTCGATACCCCCGGAGAGCAATGCGCCTGCTCTCCCGCAACGCTGCCACGACCGGATCTCCCGCGGTCGTGCGCCGGTTCAAACTGCACGCGCTCGCGCATCCCGAACTGCTCTTCGAGCCGGGGTGCGCCGACGCGGCCGCGTTGCCACTGATCGAGCCTGCAGGCCGTCGGCCGGACGCTGCCGCGTCCGATCTGCCGGTCGTTCTCACTGCGCCGCCGTGGGCACAGGCGCGGACAAAGAAGCCGCCGGTGTTGATCACTCCGGCGCCGGCCCGTCCACTTCGTCTGCGCTGGGACCTTGGTGAACAGCAGCAGTGGGCCGTTACGTGGGTTTCCTCCTATTCCTACCGATTCGATCGAAAGCGGACGTGGGGTCTGCTGATCGATGAGGCACGCGAAGCAGGACGGTTGGCATTTCTCCTGGCATTGTCTCCGAACCAAGACATCGTGCAGGCACTGCGGCTGGAGCAGCCGGGCAGGCACCGGGCGACGGGGAGCGACCCGGAGGCACCGATGCGCCGTCTGGTCGGCACATACGGTGCCGACGCGCTGGACTTCGCCGTCAGTGCCGCTGTAGCGAATCCGGTAGCGCTGGCAGGCGCTCTCGCTCCGATCGACGGCACCCGGATTACGGTGGAGATGATGCGCTGGTTGTCTCGAAAGCAGGTGCGGCCGACAGCTGTTGCCTGGTTTGACCGGCATTCGGCCACGGCGGCAGTGGATCTCGTCCAGGCAGCGCTGACCGACCAGGGCAGGGATCGCGCTGCGGCCCGCAGCGCACTCCAACTACTGGCCGAACGTGGTCACAAAGCGGCGATCGATGCGGCCGTATCCGGATTGAGCAAACAGGCCCGAGACTCGATTTCCTTCGTCCTGCAGGCGGATCCGCTACCCGCGAAGGTGCCGGCACTACCCCGCTGGATCGTTCCCGCAGTGCTTCCACAGCTGTGCCTGCGGGACAGCGTGACAGCCCTTCCTGACGCCTCCGTCGCTCACTTCGTGACAATGCTGACCATATCCGGACCCGACGGCAACTACGCCGGAGTGCCCGTGACCGCCGATCTGGTCGATCGGAAGTCCTTGGCGGACTTCGTATGGGCACTGTTCGATACCTGTCGTCTGGAGCACTTTCCCGCCAGCACCAGCTGGGTCTTCCACGCGCTGGGCCTCTTCGGCGATGACGACACGGTGATGCGACTGGCACCCCTGGTGAGCGTATGGATCGACGATGCCGCATCAGCACGAGCAGTAGCAGGGTTGAACACCATCGCAGCCATCGGAGGCGATACGGCGGTACTGGCTCTGCGCGGAATCGCGCGTAACAAGCGGCGCAGCGCAATAGGACCGAAAGCTGCCGCAATCGCCGACCAGGTCGCCGCGGCCTCGGTATACCCGCCACATTGATAGCCGAGTACCACGGCATCTGCGTGATCGGAACCGGCTGGGCTACAAACTTTCCCCCGGAGCCCCACAGCTCTCACACAATCCCAGGACGGAACCCGAGCTGTACTTCGCCGTCTAAATCGTTTGAGCTACAAGCGTTCTCGTGAAGCCCCAGCTGCCTCGGCGGCTGGGGCTTCGCCCGTTCCGGGGTTATGCGCAGGGCTGGGTGCCGGCGGCTGCTACCGGTAGCCACATTTCACCGGCGTAGCCGGGCAGCACGATGCCGTCGGGGAAGGCGGCTGTGGCGCCGGTGTCGTATTGGCCGGTCAGGTGGTGGTAGCCGGTGGTTGTGGGGGTCCATTTCATGGTGATGGTGCTACCGGTGATCGTGGTGGTGCCGAAGTTCGTTCCGTTGTCGGCTACCCAGGCATTGCGGGCGGCGGTTCCGCCGCTGAGGCTCGGCAGCAGGGCCGAGCCCGACGAGGCTGCCTGGGAGGCCGGGATGTTCGACATGGTCACGGTGAGTGGGCATCCCACCTCGGGGGTCCCGTGGACTGTCGTGCAGTTCGACTGGGAGACATCGCCGCAGGCCTTGGGCTCGGTACTGCCGCCGCCGCCGACCTGGACGGTCGCATTGCCGAGGTCGGTGTAGGGCGGCTGGCTCGCGTCGCTGTTGCCGTACCCGAAGCCCAGCACGTGGGTGCCCGGCGTCAGCGGAGTCCACTGGATGGTCCAGGTGTACGACAAACCGACGCAGGGGGTGCCCGCCGGAACGCTGGAGGTGATGGTGCCGGTCGGCCGGATGGTCACGCCGCCGGAGGTGTCCGACAGTCCCCCACCCTGGCATCCTGATATCGGGACAACGACGTTGTAGGTCTGTCCGACCTGAAAGTTGCTGCCCTGCACGGTCATTCCCGTGCCCGCAACGTCGGCGTGGGCCGCCGCGCCGGTAAGCATGGTCAGGGTGGAGGCTGCGGCGGTGATACCTGCCGCGGCGAGGGTGCGAGCTGATGTCCGGGTACGCATCATGCGGTCATTCTCGATTCGGTAACACTCACTGAAGCGGGGGTGTTTCAGTTTGCGAATCGCACTGTCCACTGATCGACAGGCCGTCGCATGCCCTCATTTTTGGGGGCTCAGAGCAATCTGAAGCTGAACCAGTTCACATCAATTTGTGAACTACAGTGTTCGCAAACATGCCTGTGAGCGAGAGAGCGATATGACAAATTTTGCCAAGATGTCCGCCGCAATGGTGATCGCGTCCATCGGGATCGCCTGTGCGACAACAACTGTGAATGCCGCCCCGGTTGCCCTCGATCCGGCCCCGGCGGCTCAGGACGTGGCGACGACGCCGATCGCGACCACCGGGTCCGCGCTGACCGACATCCTCACCGCCCCGATCCTGTTCCCACTCGGCTTCATCGCCTTTGCGCTGTGTGCCGCGTCCGCGGATCCGGACCACTGCCCGGCGTACCTGCTGTACGGCGCGGCCGCCACCGCGTCAGGCGTGCACAACTAGCACCCACCCCGCCGATTCCTTTGCCGCGGAGCCAGGGTCTACCTGTTCATGACACCGCAACTCGAAACCCTGGCTCGCGACCTGATCGACGGTCCGCACTCCGCCATCCTCTCTACCAGCGACAGCGAAGGGCGGCCGCAGTCGTCGGTGATCTTCGTGATCTACGACGACGACAGCATCGTGTTCAGCACGATCAAGGGCCGCCTGAAAACCCGCAATATGAACCGGAATCCGTGGGTCAGCCTGCTCATTCTGAGTAAGACCAGCAGTCAGTACGTGAACATTCGCGGCAAGGTCGACATCACGGAGGATCGGGAGAATTTTCACGACGTGGTCTACGGCCGGTATATGGACGGCGCCACTCCCCCGCCCGAACCCGAGGCCGAACGCCTGATCGTCCGCATCACCCCGGACCGGATCTACGCCTTCCCGCCCGCGTAGATCCGGTGCCGGACATCAGGACCCGGCGGCGTCCAGGGCGGCCAGATAACCGAAGACCAGGCCGGGGCCGATAGTCCCGCCGGGGCCCGGATAGGTGTGGCCCATGACGGGAGCGCTGGCGTTTCCGGCGGCGTAGAGGCCCTCGATGATCGAGCCTTCCTCGCGCAGGACGCGGGCGGCGGTGTCGGTGACGAGGCCGCCCTTGGTGCCTAGGTCGCCGGGGACCAGTTTGGCGGCGTAGTACGGACCCTGTTCCAGGGCACCGAGATTCGGGTTCGGCTGGTGGCGAGGATCGCCGTAGTACCGGTCGTAGGCGCTTTCGCCGCGCCCGAAATCTTCGTCCTTGCCGGTGTGGGCGAAGGTGTTGAAGCGCGTGATCGTGGCTTGAAGGTTGTCGGCGGGGACATCGATCTGCGCGGCCAGGTCCGCGAGCGAGTTCGCCCGGGCGAGGATGCCGGCCTTGAACCAGCGGCCGGGCAGCGGCTGGCGGGGCGGCAGGCCCGCGAAGAGATACCTGTTGCGGTAGCGCTGGTCGAAAATCAGCCAGGCGGGCAGGTTTTCGGCGGGCCCGGCGCCCTGTCCGTTCTCGCCGCCGTACATGTGGTGGGTCGCCTCGACGTACGGGAGGGATTCGTTCATGAAGCGCTCGGCGCGGTCGTTGACGATGAGGCTGCCGGGCAGATTGCGTTCGGCGAGGCAGAACCAGGGCTGACGGGGTAGCGGGATGGACGGCCCCCACCAGGCGTCATCCATGAATTGCACTGCCGCGCCCGCTGATTGCCCCGCGCGGATACCGTCTCCGGTATTCGATGCGGCGCCGACGGTCCAGTCGGTGGTGATCGGGTCGCGCTGATACTGCTTGCGCATGGCCTCGTTCTTCTCGAACCCGCCGGCGGCGATCACGACGCCGCGCCCGGCGGTGAGCACCTGCTCGATACCGTTGCGCCGCACCACAACACCGGTGACCCGGCCGTCCTGAACCTGAAGATCGAGCAGCGGAGTATCGAGCCACAGCGGCACCCGCGCCTCGAGCAGACCGGCGCGCAGCATGGCGCTCAGCGCCTGACCGCGCGCGAGCAGATGCTGCCGCAGCACCTGCGCCTTCGCCCAGCGCGCACCGATGCGCAGTACGCGCAGCGGCGCGCGCGGATTGCGCAGTCCCAGGTGGAACTGCCGGAAGTCGGCCTGGGTGGCGACGAAGTTCTTCGCCGCGGCCACGTAGTCGGGTTCGAGTGTGGCCAGTTCCGCGCCGAGTCCCTTGGCGTCGAACGGTTTCGGCTCGACGGACCGGCCGTGCGCCCGGCCGCCGGGGGCCTCCGGGTAGTAGTCGGAGTAGCCGGGCACCCATTGCAGATCCAAGGCCGAATGCGCCGTGAGGAAGTCGAGGGCTTCGGGCCCGCGATCGATATAGGTGTCGATCCGCCCGGCATCGCCGTATTCACCGACAATGCTGATGAGGTAGGTGCGGGCGGCCTCGATATCGTCGGCCGGAGCCTGCCGCCGGAGCACCGAGTTGCCGGGGATCCACACTCCCCCGCCGGACCGGGCGGTGGATCCGCCCCAGTGCCCGGACTTTTCGATGATCACGGTGGACAGCCCGTGGTGTGCGGCGGTGAGGGCGGCTGCCATGCCCGCCGCACCGGATCCGACGACGATCAGGTCGAAGGTGTCGGCATTATCGTTGTGCTGCATATTCTTCGAATCCTTTACAAAAAGCGGTGCGGCGTCAGCTGCCGGCGCGCCAGCGGTCGTCGAGCACGGCGCTGAGCGCCCCTTCGACGCACAACAGCAGCGACGCCGCCCGATTACTCGGGTTGCGCAGCCACTGCAGGTAGCCGAATTCCGCCGCCGCGAGCATCAGATGCACGAGCAGGCCGGGATTGCTGTCCACGTCCGGATCACGTGACATGCGTTGCGCGACAAGCTCGACCAGCCGGGTGCGATGCTCCGGGGTGATCAGCGCGACGCGGTCGAGCAGATGCGGCGCCGTCCGGAAGGCGGCCCGCCACTGTTCGAGATCGGCCGCGGACAGCGTGGTGGACCGGGTTTGAATGGCCTGTGCGAGCGCCACATCCGCGGCCTCGTCACCGGGACGCTCCTCGAGCAGCGTGGCAATGCCCGCGCCGCCCTCGCGCACCGGGTCCAGCAGCAGATCCTCCTTGCTGCGCACATGCCGGAAATAGGTGCTCGGCGAGATACCCGCGGCGGCGGCGATCTGCTCGGTGGTCACCTCGTCGAATCCCTTGTCTGCGAACAGCTCGAAGGCTGCCCGCTGGATCTCGGATCGAATCTGACGTCGTTGCCGCTCACGTAGTGACATCGGCCTGCCTCCTACTGCTGCGCGGACACAGGAGAGCTTGTCCTCGTGTACCAGCCGCGCAGTGACAGTATCTGCGTATGTGACAGTTACTGTCAAGAAGATGGCTACTGTCATCACTAAGGACACAGCGATAGCCCTACTTCCCAAGGTCGAGAGGGTCTAGCCGAGTCCCCGGCGGGCGATCGCGCCCAGGGGGCTGAGGTCGAGGTCGCCGGAGGCCTCGGTCCAGCCGGTGGCGCGCAGTTCGTTCGGCGAGCTGATGCCGAGCGCGTCGTGCAGGCCGATGGCCGCGGAGCGGGCGAGTTCCATGAGGCGGCTGGGCGGAATGGGCCAGAGCAGGGAGCGGCGCCAGTTCTCGATCTCGTGCCGCACCACCGGGGCGGACCAGCCGAGTTCGCGCAGCCGCTGGGCCGCCGCCTCCGGAATCGGTTCTGCCAGATAGTAATTGCCGGTGAGCTCGGCGGAAAGTTTGATGTCGAACTGCTGGAACTGAACGTATCGGTTACCGGCCGCCGTTATGACGAGCGTGGCGCGAGAAGGTAATTCCTGCAGACATCGCGCCAGTGCCTGCACAAACGCGTCCCAGTCGGAAGTTACTAATGCCTCGTCTTGCCCCCGGGTGCCCATCGAGGCCGATCATACGCCGTCGAATCTTTCCGGTCACCGAATAATTCTGGCGCACTTGCGCTTCGGCGGGAGTCGCGGCCCCGTCGACCGAAAACGGCCGCGACCCCCAGCTGACAGGCCTACCGGCGGTGGTTCACCGCGCCGAGGACGGCAACCGGAGTGCAACCGACGAGCCGGGCGGTGCGTTCATCCGCCGTGAAACTATGGCGTGCAACGAATTCCCGAACCTGAACGCGCATCGTCTCGAACACCGACACCGACGGCGTGATCGGCAGCACCGACGAAACTGCGCTCATTGCACTCCTCCTCGCGAATTTCCTTCTCCTGTCAGGCCATTGTTCCAAGCAAAAGCCCAGGTGGCCGTAAATACCCCGTGAATATCTCCGCACGAGGGCGGGGATTCGCGCATAGATATCCCGAGCTCCGCCGTCCAGAATTCTCCTGGGTTATCGATTTCGGCGGTATCGGAGCGACTCCGCCGCGGCCACTGCGCCTGTGACGGTTGCCACCCGGCCGATAAGGTGAGACGATTCGACCATAACTCTCTCATCCTGTCGGGCTGTGGCGCCCGGACAGGACAGTGATCAAAGGAGATCACCATGACCGCCGCCGTCGCGCCGATCGATCATGCGTCCAGAGCAGCCCGCCCCGAGCGCCGCCCGTTCGACCCGGACACCCGCATCTGGGCGGACACCGGTCTCATCACCTTCTCCCTGACCGCCGGCTCGGCCTTCCTGCTGCAGACCATGGAACCGACCATTGCCGCGGTCGTGGACGAGCACTCCACCTTCCGCACCGATCCGCTGGGCCGCGCCTTCCGCAGCATCGCCTCGGTCATGATGTGGATCTACGGCGGTGACGAAGCCCTCGCCGAGGCCGACCGGCTGCGCGTCATGCACGCGAGCCTCAACACCACCGATGCGCACGGGGTGAAGCATCAGGCGCTGTCCTCCGGACCGTGGGCGTGGGTGCTGCACACCGCGATCCACGCGTTCACCGAGGGCAATCGGTACTTCTCCACCGAGAAGCTCACCGAGGCCGACAAGGAGTCGTACTACCAGGAGGTGGTGCAGCTCATGCGCAATTTCTCGGTGGCGCCCAAGGAGATTCCCGCGACCTACGCCGAATGGGAGCCGTGGTTCCAGGACCAGGTCGAAAACCACCTCGTGGCAACCACTGTCGCCGAGGACTACCTGCGGGTCATTCGAAAGATCGCGCCGCCCAAGCAGATTCCGCCGCCGCTGCGGCCGGTCTGGCGGGCCGCGACCAGCCCGATCGGGAAGCTGCAGTACTTCTTCACCGTCGGCACCACCCCCGAGATCATTCGCGAGAAACTCGGCCTCACCTGGACCGAGAGCGATGAGCGCACCCTGCGCGCCCTCGGCTGGGTCATCGGCCGGACCGTCCCCGTCTTGCCGGAGCGCATTCGCTACTTCCCCATCGCCTATGAGGCGCGCCGGCTCGAGCGTGACCGCGCTCGCCTGCGCAAGATCATCGATCTGCGCCCGATGTAAACGGCACATCGCCCTGTCCGCCCGGCGCGGAGGCACTCCGCCGCGAGCATGCCGGGCGGACGGGGCCGCGCCTGCACCCCGTTTCCTGGGGCTGGTTTGCGGCGGCGATTCGCACCAAGGTCACTATGGTGATCATGCGGATGGTGTTGTGGCGGGCCCTGGTCGGCGTGCTGCTGGTGGCGGGGGTTGTGGCTTTACCGGCTCGGGCCGGGGCGGATCCGGCGTTCCAGTGGCGGCAGGAGTACATCACCGCGCCGGATGGGACGCGGCTGCACGCGGATGTGCTGCGGCCGGTGGGGATCGCCGATGATGTGAAGACCCCGGTGATCATGACGGTCAGTCCGTATCGGGCACATCTGGCGTATCTCAGCGAGCCTCGGCTCAAGGGCGGGCCGTCCATCGTGGATCTCGATGTGGGGATGTTCCTGGGTGCGGGGTACACGTATGTGATCGTCGATCTGCGCGGGTTCGGCGGATCGAACGGGTGCCCGGATTTCGGCGGGCCGGGCGAACGGTCCGATGTGAAGACGGCCGTCGAGTGGGCGGCGGGGCAGTCCTGGTCCACCGGCAAGGTCGGGCTGGTGGGCACCTCGTACGAGGCGTGGACCGGATTGATGGGTCTGGCGGAGAAGCCTGCGGGGCTGGCGGCGGTGGCGGCGTTCGAGCCGGTGGTCGATCCGAACGCGTACCTGTACATGCAGGGGATCGCGTGGAAGTTCTCCGGAAAGCCGGTCACCGAAACCGGTGTGCGGCCATCGGATCTCGCGGGGTTCGAGCATCTGCTCATCGCCTCTACGCCGGGGCGGCCCGATGATTCACCCGAGTACCAGGCGAATGCGGTGAGCATCGACCCCGCGTGTTACGCGAATTACGTCAAGGAAATCACCGATCACGATGACTCCTCGGCGTTCTGGCAGGACCGGGATCTGGTGGCGAAGCTGCGCGGGAACACCATTCCGCTGTTCCTCGGGCAGGGGTTCATCGACTACAACACCAAGGCGGATCGGGTCTTCCAGCTGTGGAACGGTCTCGGGCCGGGTGAACACAAGGCGTGGTTCGGGCAGTGGGGGCACCGAACGTGCGAAACACAGTGCGGTACCCCGCAATTCACCTCCGAACTGCTCGGATTCTTCGATCACCTGGTGGCGGGCAAGGATGCGCCGGCGCCCGGGCCGCGGATCACCGTCGGCCAGTTCGACGGTAAGTACCGTTCGGAGACGGCGTGGCCGCCCGCCGACAGCCGACCGGTGCCCGTCGATCTGCGCACCGGGGTCTACACCGACCGGGGTCTGGTACCCGGGGCGGATCGCGAAATCTGGTCTGTCAGTCAGCCTTTGGCGCAGGATCAGCATCTCTCT
Source organism: Nocardia sp. NBC_01327 (assembly GCF_035958815.1). Classification (NCBI taxonomy): domain Bacteria; kingdom Bacillati; phylum Actinomycetota; class Actinomycetes; order Mycobacteriales; family Nocardiaceae; genus Nocardia; species Nocardia sp. NBC_01327. Next base: position 7,321,301 of record NZ_CP108383.1, read on the forward strand.
GGAATCACCACGGCGGCCCTGACACTGGATGCGCCGCCGCAGACCACGGTGGCGCTGGAGATGTACGACATCGCTCCGGACGGGCTGGCCACCGTCATCACGCGCGGTATCGCACCGGCGACGGCCGATACGCAACTGCGCCTGCTGGCGCAGGATTGGCCGCTCAGCGCCGGGCATCGCATCGGGTTCCGGATCACCGATGTGGTCGACGATATTTGGGCGCATCCACCGGCATTCGCGAAGGTCACGGTGAACTCGGCCCGGGTGCAGCTGCCGCTGCTCACCGGAATTCGGACCCCCGACCTGCCCGGCGGCGTCTCCGACGGCATCCCGAAGTGGCATAACGAGAAGTCCGTCCCGCTGCCCGCCGATCTGCTGAACAATGCGACGGTGACCGTCGACTTCCCGCCCCGGACAGGCTAGGCGACCGATGACCCGCACCGTATCCGCCGCCGCACCCACCGTGGACGACGCCACCGCCGAACGGCTGGCCGCCGCCCTGCGCTGCGCCACCGTCTCCCGCGAGGACCGCACCGAGACCGATCCGGCCGAATTCGACCGTCTCACCACCCATCTCGAACACTGCTTCCCCCTCGTCCACACCCATCTCGAATGCGAAACCTTCGGCCACAGCCGCCTCTACCGCTGGGCCGGGGCCTCCGCCGGCACGGGCAGTGCCGAGCAGGTGAGCGCAATTCTGCTGGCGCATATGGATGTGGTGCCGGTGGATGACGAGTCGGGGTGGACGCATCCGCCGTTCGCGGGGGTGGTCGATGACGAATTCATCTGGGGGCGTGGGGCTATCGATGACAAGAGCCGGGTGATGGCGATACTCGAAGCGGTCGAGGGCGCATTGGAGGCGGGGGTACGGCCCAGGGGCACGGTGTATTTGGCGTTCGGGCATGACGAAGAGGTGTTCGGCGAGGGCGGGGCCGGGCGGATGTCGGCGCGGCTGCGAGATGCGGGAGTCCGTGCCGAACTGCTGATCGACGAGGGTGGTGTGATCACCACGGGTGTGGCGGCCGGAGTGGCGCAGCCGGTGGCCACGATCATGGTGGGCGAGAAGGGTTTCGCGACGGTGCGGCTGTCGGTCAGCGCGGTGGGCGGGCATTCGTCCATGCCGGGACGGCAGACGGCGGTCGGACAGCTGGCGCGGGCGGTGGCGCGGATTCAGGATCATCCGTTTCCGCTGCGATTGACGCCCGTGACGCTCGACATGCTGGCGCGCCTGCGGAGTGTCGTCTCGGAGCCGCGGCGCACACTGCTCGGCGCGGTGGGCTGGGCCGGGCCCGCGGTCGCGCGGGTGCTGGCGGCGCAGCCGACCACCGAGGCGCTGGTGCGCACCACCACGGCGCCGACGATGATCCGCGGCGGCGTCAAACCCAATGTGCTGCCGCAGCGCGCCGAGGCCTACGTGAATTTCCGTATCCTGCCCGGTGATTCGGTCGCCGATGTGCTGACCCACTGCCGTCGTGTGGTCCGCGACAAGCACATCTCCATCGAGCTGTCCGGCACCGCCTCCGAACCCTCTCCCGATCCCGCCGCCGGCCCCGCCTTCGAACTCATCGCCGACCTGACGCGCGAGGTGGTGCCGGGTGTCGCGGTCACCGTCGGCATCGTCCCCGGCGCGACCGACGCCCGCTACTACGACGATCTCGCCGCCACCCGCTGCAATTTCGCGCCCATCATCCTCACCGCCGCCGATCTGGCGCGCATTCACGGCACCGACGAGCGCATCTCCCGCGCCAACTACGCCCGCCTGATCACCTTCAACCGCCTCCTCATCGACCACCTCGCCCAGTCCTGACCGCCGCGTTGCTCGCCTCGTCCGATGTAAGGGGCGACGGGAGGGGTGGTGGTGCGCGAGAATAGCCCGGCCGGTACGCGACAATTCGGGCTGAGCATCGTGCGGTACCGAGGCCCGCCAGCGTGACGACACCTATCCCATCGAGAGGGAGCGACGATGACCCGAAACGAGACCGGCGAATTCCAGGGCACTGGCGGACGGGTGTTCTGGCAGGCCTGGCTGCCGGAGGGCGATCCGCGGGCCGTGGCCGTGATCGTGCACGGGTATGCCGAGCATTCGGGGCGCTATGCCCATGTGGCGAAGCGGCTGAACGATGCCGGGATCGCGGCGTACGCGCTGGACCACATCGGGCACGGCCGGTCCGCCGGCGGGAACGCGAATATCGAATCGCTCGACGGGGCCGCCGACAATGTGCGGACGCTGCTGGACCTGGCCTCCGGGGAACACCCGGGGCTGCCGCGCTTCGTCATCGGGCACAGCATGGGCGGGCTCACCACCGCCTACCTGGCGACCCGCGCGCCCCTGGACGTGACCGGCGTCGTGCTCTCGGGTCCGGCGATCGTGATCCCCGCAGGCAATGTGGTGCAGCGGACCCTCGCACCGTTCGTCTCCCGCTTCCTGCCGAATCTGCCCGTGCTGAAACTGGATTCGTCGCTGGTGAGCCGCGATCCGGAGGTGGTGCGGGCCTACGACTCCGATCCGCTGGTCCATCACGGCGGGGTCCCCGCCCGCACCGGCGGTGAGATGCTGCGCGCCGGCACCTTTGTGCTGTCGCATCTCGATCAGCTGACCGCCCCGCTGCTCGTGCAGCACGGCGCCGCCGACGGTCTGGCCTCCCCTACGGGCGCCGATCTGCTCGAACGGGATGCCGCGTCGAAGGACAAGACGGTCATCCGCTACCCCGGCCTGTTCCACGAGATCTACAACGAGCCCGAGCAGGACAAGGTGCTCACCGACCTGGTGAACTGGCTCGACGCGCACATTCCGGCCTAGCCACGCGGAGAAAATAGCCGACGGTCACGGGGCAACCCGTGGCACAGTCGGTTGACGTGACCGACTATCGCACACTCAACCGCGACAATTGGGATGACCGTGCGCCGTTGCACGCCGCCTCCGCGGACTACGGACTGAACCGATTCCGCACCGATACCAGCTTCCTCAGCGATGTCGTCCGCTTCGACCTGCCACGCCTCGGGGACATTCGCGGACTGCGCGGGGTGCACCTGCAGTGCCATATCGGCACCGACACACTCTCGCTGGCCCGGCTCGGCGCGGATATGACCGGCCTCGACTTCTCCCCCGCCTCGCTGGCGGAGGCCCGCGCGCTGGCCGAGAGCAACAGCACCGCAATCGAATACGTCGAAGCCGATGTCTACGATGCCGCGGAGGTGCTGGGCGCCGGGCAATTCGATCTGGTCTTCACCGGTATCGGCGCGCTGTGCTGGCTGCCCGATATCCGGCGCTGGGCCGATACCGTCGCCGAGCTGCTGCGACCCGGCGGGCGGCTGTTCCTGCGCGAGGGGCATCCGGTGCTGTGGTCGATCGACGAGTCCCGGCCCGACCATCTGACCATCGGGTATCCGTATTTCGAAACCCCCGAACCGATGGTCTTCGCCGAAGCCGGCACCTACGTCGAGACGACCGGCGAGATCACCAGCACTGTCACCCACGAGTGGAATCATGGGCTCGGTCAGATCGTGGGAGCGCTGCTGACCGCCGGACTGACCCTCACCGAACTGGTCGAACACGACAGCGTGCCCTGGGAGGCGCTGCCCGGCCGCATGTTTCGCGATGAGGGCGGCGAATGGCGGCTCACCCAGCATCCCGAACGCCTACCGCTGTCCTATACCTTGCAAGCCCGTAAGGAACCCCGATGAACGAAGAACTCATTCCCATCCTGCGCGTGGCCGATGCCGCCGCCGCGGTCCGCTGGTACGAGCGCCTCGGCTTCGTCAAGGAGTCGGAGCATCGCTTCGAACCCCACCTGCCCGCCTTCGTCGGCATCGCCCGCGGGCCCGTCCGCATCTTCCTGTCCGAACACCTCGGCGACGCCCGGCCCGACACTCTCGTGTACCTGCGCGTCCGCAATGTGGACGAGGTGGCAAAGGAATTCGGCGTCACGCCCGAGGAAGCCCCCTGGGGTCGCGAAATCGAACTCCGCGACCCCGACAGCAACCGCCTCCGCATCGGCACCCCTCCCTGGTAACCCCGGAGCCCACTGCGCTCCAAGATCACCAGGAAGCTGTGGCGGCATTTCGCGGGTAACCGCCGCCACCAGTTCCTGGTCGATGCCATGAGTCGCCGCGCCCGACGACCACGGGAACCGGGTGTGCGCCTGGCGCGTCCAAGTGAGTAAGCGAGGGGAGGACTCCGGTGGATCCGAATATGCTGCGCCGCAGTGCGCAACAGGCCCAGCAGGGGGCGCGGGACGAGGGGCTGCGGATTTCGCAGGGTGGGGTCGATCCGGACTACATCCAGCAGTTGGAGGATTTCGCCGGGTTCTCCCATACGGAGATCTATGAGCGCGTGCAGGCGATGGATCCCGGTGCGATGCATGCGCATGCCGGGGTGTGGGTGGGGATCGCGGACAATCTCTCGGGAGCGGTGAACGGCCTGTACACCACGGTGCAGGGCGCGCTGGCGGACGGAATGCGGGGGCATACGGCCGCGGCCGCCGATACGGCGGCAAGGGAATTCGTGCGATGGGCACTGGACGTGACCGAGATCGCGCACAGCACCGGGCATCGCATCCTGGCGGCCGCATACGGCGCCGAGGCCGTGCGCAGAAGCGTTCCCCCACCGCCGATTCCCCCGCAGTCCAACAGCTCCGATCGGCTCGCGCCCTACATCGCACTGATGACCGGCCTCCCCGCACCCGGTGACGCGCACCAGTACGAGGCGGCCTGCAAAGAGCAGCACCAACTGGCTCTGGCGGCGCTCGAAGCCAATTACGTCCCGACGTATCCGCCTGCGGGGTCGGGTGTCCCGGCCTTCGGAGCGGGCGGAGCAGTGGGTGGGGAGACGGTCTCCGAGGCCGCCCCGGTCGCGAACGTGAGTTCACTACGACACGACTCCCCGCGCTCGAACTACGCCGTAGCGCCGGTCAGCCAGAACTCCGCGCGCCATGACGGCACGGTCAGCTCCGACAGCAACGAAAACCCCGATACCGCAGCGAACTCCGCAGACTCAACGCTCGCCGGCAACCCGAACCAGCAGTCCGGTCAGCAGTCAGGCGGCCGTACCGGCGACACGAATAACACTGGAGCACAGTCCGTTCAGGACCAGAAGCCCCAGCCGGCCTATTCGGACCCGGATTCCCCGATCCGCGATACCGACCTCTCCACCAAACCCGCGAATATCGATGACCGCGCCCTGTCCCCACTCACACACATCGTTCCGAACAGACCAGGATCACCGGGCTACCCCGGCGGCTCCCCCACCCCGGGCTACCCCGGCGGCTCCCCCACCCCGGGCGGCCCCGGCGCCAGCTACCCAGCCCCACCCACCTCCGGAACTCCCTCCACACCAGCACTTTCCAGCACACTCACCCGACCACCAGGACCACAGCCGGCCGGAATCTCCGGCATGTACCCACCCGCAGGCCGCGGCGCCTCCGACGCCGACAGCACCCACCGCACCCCCGAATGGCTGATCCGAAACCGCGAACAGGAACTCCTCGGCGCCCCACCCCCAACCGTCCCCGCCGTCCTAGGAGCCGACTTCCCCGCAGCCCGAACAGATCTCACCCACACCGACGCCCCACCTGAACTACCGATCCTCCGCCGAGTCGACACACCTCCGACCTGAACCGCACAGCCCGCCTGAGCATCGAACAATGCGTAGACGAGCTGTGCAAGCAGGGACGCAAGCTGTGCGATCGGGACGCAAGCTGTGCGATCAGGACGCAAGCTGTGCGATCAGGACGCAAGCTGTGCGATCAGGACGCAAGCTGTGCGATGTCTGACGACACTGCCCGATGTGCGAAACCACACTCGGTGGCAGGCGGAGCGGGTCAGCCGCCGAAGACCCTCTCCACCACTGTTTTCGCGCGACGGGTGACACGCATGTAGTGGTCGAGGAATTCGCTGCCGTCGTCATTGGGCCAGCCGGCCACGCGGGCTACGGCCGATAGTAGGAGGCCCGGGCCGGGGAGTTGGTCGGCGGGTTTGCCGCGGACCAGGACCAGGGCGTTGCGGGCCTTGGTGGCGGTGAGCCAGGCGTCGCGCAGGAGTGCCACATCGGCGGCGTCGATGAGTTCCGCGGCTTCGATGACGTCCAGGGATTCGAGGGTGGAGGTGTTGTGCAGGGCGGGGACCTCGTGGGCGTGCTGCAGCTGCAGGAGCTGCACCGTCCATTCGATATCGGCGAGGCCGCCGCGGCCGAGTTTGGTGTGGGTGGCCGGGTTCGCGCCGCGCGGCAGCCGTTCGGCGTCGACACGCGCCTTGATGCGGCGGATTTCGCGCACGCCCTCGGGCGACATGCCCCCGGCCGGATAGCGCACCGGGTCGACGGTGTGCAGGAAGCGCACACCCAGCTCCGGATCACCGGCCACCTGGCGAGCCCGCAGCAGCGCCTGGACCTCCCAGGACTGCGCCCACTGCTGGTAGTAGGCGGCATAGGCCGCCAGCGTGCGCACCAGCGCGCCATTGCGACCCTCCGGCCGCAGTCCGGCATCGACCTGCAGCGGCGGATCGGTGCTGGGCGCACCCAGCAGCCGCTGCACCTGCTCGGCGACGCCGATGGCCCATTTCACGGCGACGGTCTCGTCCACACCGGGCCGCGGATCGCAGACGAACAGCACATCGGCGTCCGAGCCGTAGCCCAGTTCCTTGCCGCCGAGCCGGCCCATACCGATGACCGCGAAGTCGGCGGGCTGCGGTCCGCTGGCCCGAATCACCGCCTGCAGTGCGGCTTCCAGCGTCGCGATCCACACCGAGGACAGCGCCTTGCACACCTGCTGCACATCGAGCATGCCCAGCACATCCGCGGAGGCGACGCGCGCCAGTTCGTGCCTGCGCAGCGAGCGCGCGGTCGCCACCGCACGCCGGGGTTCGTCGTAACGACTTGCGCCCGAAAGGATTCCGCGCGCGACATCACCGACATCCGGGGCCAGCAGCAGCGGCCCGTTCGGTCCGTCGGCGTACATGCGAATGGTCTCGGGCGCATTGATGAGCAGGTCCGGCAGATACGCCGAGGAGCCGAGCACGATCATCAAACGCTGTGCGATGGCCCCTTCGTCGCGAAGCTCACGCAGGAACCAGATCTCATTGTCCAGGCCCTCGGACACCCGCCGGTAGGCGAGCAGTCCGGCATCGGGATTCGGTGTCTCGCCGAGCCATTCGAGCAGGGTCGGCAGCAGCAGCGCCTGAATCCGCCCCTTGCGCCCGACCTCACCGGTGAGCGCCTTCAGATGCCCCAGCGCATTCTCCGGCGCGGCATAACCCAGTGCCGCCAACTGCCGCACGGCCGCCGCCGGACTCAACCGCAGCGAGTCGGCGTCCAGGCGCGCCACCGATTCCAGCAGCGGGCGATAGAAGAGTTTGGCGTGCAATCGCCGCACCCGCACCGCATTGCGCCGGATCTCGCTGCTGAGCACGCCGACCGCATCCTGCCGGCCGTCGGGCCGCATATGCGCGGCCCGGGCCAGCCAGCGCATGCCCTCCTCGTCATCGGGGGCGGGCAGGGTGTGGGTGCGCTTGAGCCGCTGCAGCTGCAGCCGGTGTTCGAGCAGGCGCAGGAATTCGTAGGAGGCGGTCAGATTGGCGGAATCGTCCCGGCCGATATAGCCCCGCGCCGCCAGCGCCGCCAGCGATTCGACGGTGCCCTGAGTGTGCAGGGTCTCGTCCGCCTTGCCGTGCACCAATTGCAGCAGCTGCACCGCGAATTCGACGTCTCGCAGGCTGCCGTGCCCGAGTTTGAGCTCTCGCTCCCGCATATCGGCGGGCACCAGATCTTCGACGCGGCGGCGCATGGCCTGCACATCGGCGACGAAGTCGGGGCGCTCGGACGCCGCCCACACCATGGGCATGAGCGCGGCCTGATACTGCCGCCCCAATTCCAGATCGCCTGTGGCGGGCCGCATTTTGAGCAGCGCCTGGAATTCCCAGGTCCGCGCCCAGCGCTTGTAGTAGGCGATATGCGATTCGAGGGTGCGCACCAGCGCACCCGCCTTGCCCTCGGGCCGCAGTCCGGCATCGACCTCGAAGAAGGCGGCCCCGCCCACACTCATCGTTTCGGCGGCCAGGCGGGTGGCGGTGGTGTCGGCGGGCTCGGCGACGAAGATGACATCCACGTCGGAGACGTAATTCAGTTCCCGCGCACCGCATTTGCCCATGGCGATGACGGCCAGCCGCACCGGCACCTCACGATCGACGCACACCCGCGCCACGGCCACCGAGAGCGCGGCGGTCAGTGCGGCATCGGCGAGATCGGTGAGATGCCAGCCCACCTGCTGGTACGGCAATACCGGTTCGTTCTCGACGGTGGCGGCCAGATCGATGGCGGCCAGCAGCATGAGCTGATCGCGATACCGCTTGCGCAGCAGGGCAACTGCCTCCGGGCCCGCGATACCGGCGCGGAACAGCATGGGCCCGGCATCGGCGCCCGTCTCCGGCTGCGCGTGCACCGCCTCGAGGAGCTCGGTGAGCACCTCCTCGCGCGAGGGCAACTCGGGCCGCCGCAGCAATCGCCAGGCGACCGGATCGGCCACCAGATGATCGGCGAACGCACTCGACGACCCGATCAGCGCGAACAGCCGCCCGCGCAGCGCGGTCTCCGCGCGCAATGCGGAATCCAGCTCACCCCAATCGCTTCCGAGCTGCTCCCGCAAACGCATGAGCGTCGTCAGCGCCAGATCGGCATCGGGCGAGCGCGACAGCGCCCACAGCAGTGGAACACTCTCGACGTTGTCCCACGCCAATTCTCGAAGTGAATCGGCAGCCGACGGCTCGAGCAAACCGAGCCGTCCGACACCCGGGACAGCGGAACGAGCAGTCGGTGGCCGGACCATTCCATCAAATTACATGTCACGTTCCACCGGCGTATCGGCGAACCCGCCGATAACGGACATCGTGGCCGAGCCGACGCCGATGCGACGACCACCCGAAGTCATGGTGGCGGACGAAGACCCGCTCACCACCCCGGCACGACCAGCTCGTCATCCCGGCATGCTTGTGGCCGGGATCTCCGATGATGGGTGGATCCCGGCCAAATGCACGCCGGGATTACGGGGCTCACGCCGGAATGGCGAGGCCTACAGCCCGAGGTATTCCTTCAGCTCGTACGGCGTCACCTGGTTGCGGTAGCCCGCCCACTCGCGGCGCTTGTTGCGCAGGAAGAAGTCGAAGACGTGCTCGCCGAGGGTTTCGGCGACCAGTTCGGACTTCTCCATGTTCTTGAGCGCCTCGTCGAGGCTGGCGGGCAGCTCGCGGAAGCCCATGGCGCGGCGCTCGGCGGCGGTCAGCGACCACACGTCGTCCTCCGCCTCCGGGGGCAGCGTGTAGCCCTTCTCGATACCGCGCAGACCGGCGGCCAGGATCACCGCGAAGGCCAGGTACGGGTTGCAGGCGCTGTCGGGGCTGCGGACCTCGACACGGCGCGAGGACGACTTGTTCGGCGTGTACATCGGAACACGAACGAGCGCCGAGCGATTCGACCGTCCCCAGGAGGCGGCGGTCGGGGCCTCGCCACCGTGGATGAGCCGCTTGTAGGAGTTCACCCACTGGTTGGTCACCGCGCTGATCTCGTGCGCATGCTCGAGAATGCCCGCGATGAACGCGCGTGCGGTCTCCGACAGGTTGATCGGGTCATCGGGATCGTGGAAGGCGTTCTGCTCGCCCTCGAACAGGCTCATATGCGTGTGCATGGCCGAACCCGGGTGCTCGGCGAAGGGCTTGGGCATGAAGGTGGCCCGCACGCCCTCGTCGATCGCCACCTCCTTGATCAGGTAGCGGAAGGTCATCACGTTGTCGGCCATGGACAGCGCATCCGCGTACCGCAGGTCGATCTCTTGCTGGCCGGGCGCGCCCTCGTGATGGCTGAACTCGACGGAGATGCCCATCGACTCCAGCGCGTCGATGGCGTGCCTGCGGAAGTTCGGCGCCTCGTCGTGCACGGTCTGGTCGAAGAAACCGCCCTGATCGACCGGCGTCGGCATAGAGCCGTCCATCGGGCCGTTCTTGAGCAGGAAGAATTCGATCTCCGGGTGCACATAGCAGCTGAAGCCCAGGTCAGCGGCCTTGTTCAGCTGCCGGCGCAGCACGTGCCGCGGATCCGCCCAGGACGGTGAACCGTCCGGCATGGCGATATCGCAGAACATGCGCGCGGAATGCTGATGCCCCTTGGAGGTGGACCACGGCAGGATCTGGAAGGTCGACGGGTCCGGTCGTGCCACCATGTCCGCCTCGGATACCCGGGCAAACCCCTCGATGGCCGAACCGTCGAAGCCGATGCCCTCCTCGAAGGCGCCCTCGAGCTCGGCGGGCGCGATGGCCACCGACTTGAGATAGCCCAGGACATCGGTGAACCAGAGGCGCACGAAACGAATATCGCGCTCTTCGAGCGTGCGGAGGACGAATTCCTTCTGACGGTCCATGACCGCGAGCGTAAGCACCCGGAGTTAAATCCGTGTTACATGAATGACTCCAACTCTCGGAGACTCCCAGGAACTGCGCCCCCGGACCCCAGGGAAACGCCACTCACGAACCCTGGAAATAGCCCGAAAACGCCACTCGCAAACCCCGGAAACAGCCCCCGAGCCCTCGGCGAGCCGTCGATTCCGGCTGCCGAGTGCGTTCGGGGGACCTCGTTTCGAGTCTTCGAAAAGCCGTTCAGCAGGTGAGACCCTGGGCGGGCACCGTCAAGTTCACGAGATAGGCGATGACCGGGTCGTCGACGCATTGCACACCGGACAGCGACACCGTGTGGCGCGTGCCCTTGTAAGTGATGAGCGCCGCGCCCAACTCGTTGGCCAGATTCACACCGGCCTGGTACGGCGTGGCGGGATCCTCGGTGGTGGAGATCACCACGGTTTTGGGCAGGTTGGGGATCGAAAGCCGGTGCGGGGTACTCGTACTGGGCACCGGCCAGATGGCGCACAGCTCCAGCGGGGCCGCGGTGCTGCCGTGGCCGTCGTCCAGGAACGGGGCGACGCGGCGGTAGTCGGCATCCTGCTGCGCGGCGACGGCCCGGTCGGTGATCGGCGGATCATCCACGCAGCGAATCGCATTGAAGGCATCGGAACTGTTGTCGTAGCTGCCGTCGTCGTGCCGGCCGTCGTACATATCGGCCAGGGCCAGCAGCGTGTCGCCGTGTCCGGCGGCCAGTTCGCGCAGGCCCTTGGTCAGCGCGCCCCAGAGCCGGTTGGAGTACAGGGTCTGCTGCACACCGGTAATGGCATCGCCGTAGTGCAGGCCGCGCGGGTCGTCGGTGGGAACGGGCTTGTCCCACAGCGGACTCACCAGCGCCCGGAAGCGGGCGGTGGACTGCGCCGGGTCATTGCCGAGCGGGCAGTCCGCCTTGGTCGCGCAGTCGGCGGCATAGGAGTCGAAGGCCTTCTGGAAGCTGGCGGCCTGGGCCACCGATTCCTTCACCGGATCCTGTTCCGGGTCGAGTGCGCCATCGAGCACCAGGGCGCGGACATGGTCCGGGAACTTCTCGGCATAGGCGTAACCGAGGCGGGTGCCGTAGGAGTAGCCGAGGTAGGTGAGCTTGGCATCGCCGAGCGCCGCCCGGATGACGTCCATGTCCTGCACGACTTCCCGGGTGCCGACGTGCGCCAGGAAATCCTTGCCGGTGCGCTGCACGCACTTGTCGGCGAACTGCTTGTTCTCGGCCTCCGCGGCAGCGATGCCCGCGGGCGAATTGTCCTTGTTGGGTTCGGCGCGCTCGGCATCGTTCTCCGCGGCGGTCATGCATTTGATCGACGGCTGGGAAGCCCCGATCCCCCGCGGATCGAAACCGATGCGATCGAAGCTGTCGGCCAGCGCGGTGGTGTCGGCGATATTCACGATCGACATGCCGGGCACACCCGGTCCGCCCGGATTGAACATCAGCGAACCGATCTTCTTGCCGGTGGCCTTGATTCGCGAGACCGCGATCTTGGCGGTGGCGCCGTCCGGATTGGCGTAGTCGACCGGAACCGTCACGCGGGTGCACTCCGCGTTCTTGGGCATGTCCTCATCCCCGAACTCCGCACAGCTCCCCCACTGCACCGCCTGGTTGTAGTACTGCCCCATGCCCGCCGGGGCCGTCGCCACCGGCTTCCCGTCAACCACCGTGGAACACGCGGTCGCAGTCATTGCCAAAGCCGTCGCTATCAGCACGACCCGCCCGGTTCGCTTCAACGCCATGCCCCGATCGTGCCATGCAGGGTCTTTGGCCTCCGCTTCGCTCCGGCGGGTCGTGGCCCTGTTACCCGGTTCTTCCCTCGCTGCGCTCGCCGCTGCGCGGCATTGCTCCGCTCAGTCCAGAACCGGGCGGGCCACGACCTTCGCGGTGGACGTAGTTTGGGCACGTTCACTTCGAAGGTGGTCGCGGCCGGCGAGTGTGAGGAATTGCATCGAGGCGACAGGCGCGCGCGGTGGCAGACTTGGAGCCGTCAGCTAAGCCCGGGGACCCGCAAGGGCCTCGAGGAAACGACGAAAGGGACGATGATGTCCGTATCAGACGCGGAAACACCCGCCTACGGCTCAGCACCTGCACCGCACACTCCCGCCAAGCGGAAGACGCGAGTGCATCACCTGCAGGAACTCAAGGCCTCCGGTGAGCGCTGGTCCATGCTCACCGCCTACGACTACTCCACTGCCCGGCTGTTCGAAGAGGCCGGAATTCCGGTGCTGCTGGTCGGCGATTCGGCCGCCAATGTGGTGTACGGCTACGACACCACGGTCGCCATCTCCATCGATGAATTGATTCCACTGGTGCGCGGCGTGGTGCGCGGCGCGCCGCACGCCCTGGTCGTGGCGGATCTGCCGTTCGGCACCTACGAGTCCTCGCCCGAGCAGGCGCTGGCCACGGCCGTCCGCTTCATGAAGGAGGGCGGCGCGCACGCGGTGAAGCTGGAGGGCGGCGAGCGCATGGCCGACACCATTGCCAAGATCACCGCGGCCGGTATTCCGGTGATGGCGCATATCGGCTTCACTCCGCAGAGTGTCAATACGCTCGGCGGGTTCCGGGTGCAGGGGCGCGGCGACGGCGCGGAGCAGCTTGTCGCCGATGCCATCTCGGTCCAGGAGGCCGGGGCCTTCTCGGTCGTCATGGAGATGGTGCCCGCGGATCTGGCCGGACAGGTCACCCGCAAGCTGACCATTCCCACCGTCGGCATCGGCGCCGGCGCGGAATGCGATGCGCAGGTGCTGGTGTGGCAGGACATGGTCGGGTACACCAGCGGCAAGACCGCCAAGTTCGTCAAGCAGTTCGGTAATGTGGGTGGCGAATTGCGCAGTGCCGCAGCCACTTACGCGGATGAGGTGCGTCGCGGGGTCTTCCCCGGCCCGGAGCACAGCTACTGATCTGCGCCATGAGGTGCGCCCCTGTGAACCATAACGGGGGCGTGCCACAATCCGGTCGATAGCCGATCGCTATCGGCCCGGATTTCCCTACGGTCTTCACAGACCACCATCACAGTTTGGTGGCAGACTCGGAAACAACGAGCTCGAACGACCAAAGGGAACTTTATGTCGCAACGCCGCCTGACCAGCACTCGCCTAGTTCGGCGCGCGCCGCTTTTCGTGACCACGGCGGCGGTCCTCGCATTGACCGCCGCCTGTGGTGGCAGCACGACCAGCGGATCGTCGCAGCCGCAGGGCTCTTCCGCACCGCTCACCACCAAATCGGGCGCGCCGACCACCAGCTCATCCACCACCCAGGCGCAGGGGGAGCAGGTCACCGTCTCCGATGACGCGGCAAAGCAGCTGTGCGACATGCTGCGTCCGCAGCTGTCGGACTGGCGGGTGCAGGGGCCGACGCTGGGCAAGATCTCGCTGAATGCGTCCGTGCACGAGTGGGCGCTGCGCAATGGCGGCATCAATCTCAAGGTGCTCGGCGACAAGGAGGTGCTCGACCGGGTCACCACCAAGAGCTGCTCCGATGTTCGCGATCAGGCGATCTCGGCGCTCGAGATCCCGAATCTGGCTGCGGGGCTGGTGGGCTGATGCGCAGTCTGTACCCGCCGATCGAGCCGTACGAGCAGGGAATGCTCGATGTCGGTGACGGTCAGCAGCTGTACTGGGAGGTCAGCGGGAACCCGGACGGGAAGCCGGTGGTGTTCCTGCACGGCGGGCCCGGGGGCGGCACCGCGCCGTTCCATCGGCAGTTCTTCGATCCGGCCGCGTATCGCATCGTGCTGTTCGATCAGCGCGGGTGCGGGCAGTCCACACCGCATATCGCGGACGGGGCGAGCCTGGAGTCCAACACCACCTGGAATCTGGTGGCCGATATCGAGGCGCTGCGCACGCATCTCGGGGTCGAGCGCTGGCAGGTGTTCGGCGGGTCCTGGGGTTCGACGCTGGCGCTGACGTATGCGCAGACCCACCCGGATCGGGTGACCGAGCTGGTGCTGCGCGGGATATTCCTGTTGCGCCGCAAGGAAATCGATTGGTACTACAATGGCGCTGCGGGGTACGTCTACCCCGATGAGTGGGAGAAGTTCCTGGCGCCGGTGCCCGAGTCCGATCGCGGCGACGATCTGGTCGAGGTCTATCACCGGCTGCTGCACTCCCCTGACGAGAAGATCGCCACCGACGCCGCCGTCGCCTGGTCCACCTGGGAGGGCGCCACGAGTTCCCTACTGCCCCAACCGGATCGTGTCGCCGAGACCGCCGATCCGCGGTTCGCGCTGGCCTTCGCACGCATCGAGAACCACTACTTCCACCACCGTGGTTTCCTCGACGAGGGGCAGCTCCTGCGCGATATCGACCGCATCGCGCATATTCCCGGTGTGATCGTGCAGGGCCGTCATGACGTCGTATGCCCGGCGGTCAGCGCCTGGGATCTGCATCGGGCCTGGGCGAATTCGGAATTGCACCTGGTACCCGACGCCGGTCACGCCGCCGCCGAACCCGGCATCACGCACCATCTGGTCGAGGCCACCGATAAATATAGGACGTAAATGAACACCACAGCCGGTCCCGCCCTGGTCGACGCCCTCGCCGCCGACGTGGACCGGCTGCGGGTGGCCGAACCCGAAGTCCGCCAGGACCTTCCGGACTCGGTCCACCAGATGCGCGTGGCCACCCGCCGCCTGCGCAGCCTGCTGCGCTCCTACCGCCCCGCCTTCGCCCGCCGCCCCGTCACCGAGCTCAGCGACGAATTGCGCTGGCTGGCAGGACTACTCGGCGTGGCCCGCGACGCCGAGGTCCGCGCCGACCAGTTCGAAGCGCTGCTCGGCGAGAACGGCGCACTCTTCGACGACGGGTCCGCACCGACCGGCAAGAAGTCGGCGCCCGCGGCCGGCCGCAGGAAGGCTGCTTCCTCGAACGGTAGTAAGAAGTCAGCACCGGCGGCCGAGAAGCCCGCTGCTGGAAGTACTTTCGGCGCACAACTGGTGGCCGAGCAACGCGACAAGTATGCCGAGGCGCACAAGGCCGCAGTGGAGGCCTTCGATACCCCCCGCTACCGCACCCTGCTGGACAATCTGTCGGCGCTACTCGCCGATCCCCCGCTGCGCGGCAAGGCGAGCAAACCCGCCGCCGACCTCTTCACCGATGTGTTGCACCACGACTTCCGCAAGCTCCGCGACCTGGTCCGCACCGAACCGGAAGCCACGGGCGACGAACATATCGAGCACCTGCACGATATCCGCAAGGCCGCCAAGCGATTACGCTACGCCTCCGAAGCCGCGACCGCCGTCCTCGGCGACCCCGCCGCCGACCTGGGCCGCAAGGCCAAGAAGCTGCAGACCGTCCTCGGCGACCACCGCGACGCCGTCGAAGGCCTGGAAACCCTCCACACCCACGCCTCCGCCTCCGAAGAACCCGGCTACCAACGCCTCCGCGCCGCCGAAGAAGCCGCCGCCGCCAAAGCCCTCGAGCAATACCCCGCCACCACAGAATTCCTGGACCACCACGCCCTGTAGAGCACGGTCGTCAGAGGCTATCGATCTTGCGGAGGTCGATGTCGATGTCGAACGGCACGGTCAATCGCAACTGATCGTGATGGATGCCTGCGAGTGCATAGCAGTTGGTCGCGGGATCGAGCTCGTACACGTACACGACGGGGCGACCGTCCACGTTCTCCACTCGCCAGAAATGCGGTATGCCCGCTTTGGCGTAGAGCTGCGGTTTGCGTTCCCGATCGCGGGTGCGCGACTCCGGCGAGACGACTTCTACCGCCAGCACGACGTCCTCGGCCTGGTACGTCGTCAGTTCGGGCCCGCCGACTCGGTCCGCGTGTATGGCGATGACATCCGGCTCGGGGCGCTGATTGCTGTCGAGGGTGACTGTCATCTCGCGACGGATACGAATCGCCGCCGGGGCCAACTGGCGCAATGCACCGTCCAGCAGAGTGATCGCCAATACGTGGAACTGCGCCTGCGGGCTCACGAAGACGAGACTCCCGTCGATCAATTCGGTGTGCGGAGGCAGGTCGGGCAGGCGATCTAGATCCTCGGCGACGAATCCCCCAGTCGGTGGACGCAGCCACTGCGGAAACGGCTCGACGGTCATGGCTCCGAGTATGTCACCGAAGGCGCAGGTAAGGCAGGGAAGGCGAAGGTTACCGTGCGGGTGGTGGGGTCGGCGGTGGTGAGGCGGACGGTGACGTGTTGGCCTTCGGGTGGGGTGCCGGTGCATTTGGCGAGGACGGGTGGGTCGGCTACGAAGATTTCGGCGGTGCGGTTGCCGTTGGTTTCGCGCAGGACTACGGCGTCGAAGTCGGTGCCGAGGCGCGGGGCCAGGAGGGTGGCTTCGGTGAGGTCTATGCAGGCGCGTTCGAGTTTGCCTGCGATGGCGTCACTGCGGCGCATGGAGTCGACGACCGGGACCAGGCCGTCGCGGACCCAGTGCGGGACTTCGGTTCCGGCGCAGTGGGCGAGGCAGATCTCGGTGGCGTAGCGGTCGGGCAGTCGGCGCAGGGGTGCGGTGACGTGTGCGTAGGCTGCCCCGATTCCACTGTGCTGCAGGGTGTCCGGGGGCTGATGGTCGAGCAGGGTGTAGGAGGCGCCGCGCAGCAGGCTGGTGGCCTCGGACATGAGGACCAGGGCGGCGGGGGTATTGGGGTCCAGGCTCGCCAGCATGCGGCCGACGGATTCGGCGGCGGGCCACGCGACTCCGACCGCGGCGGCGGTGCGGCGCATGGATTCGACGGTGGCGGCGGCGGGCGGCGGCATGGTGCGCAGCAGGCCGAGGCGATCGGTTCCCTGGTATTCCAGCATGATTCGCGCGGCGCACATGCCGGTGAGCAGTGAGACCTGCTCGTTCCAGTCGTCGGCGGCGGTGCGCGGTTCGATGACCAGCTGCCAGTGATTGCGGCCGTCGGCCTCGGAGCCGTCGCGGATCACGCTCTGGGCGGGCAGCCGCAGCGAGATCGCGCCGCGCCGCATGCCGGCCTCGATGCGCAGGCGGCCGAATTCGGGGAGCGCGGCAATCGAGGGGTGCAGTCGACCGGCCTCGGCATCACCCTGCACGCCGGCGTAGTCCAGGCGGGCCCGGGAGCGCACCAGGGCGCGCGTCACCGAATACCGCTGGGGCTCGGCATTTTCATCGCATTCGATGGTCCACAGCGCCGCCGGGCGATCCTGATCCGGCAGCAGGCTGGCCCGCCCCTCGGACAGGACGAGCGGGTGCAGCGGCACGGTGCCGTCGGGGAGGTAGAAGGTCTGGCCGCGAGCCAGGGATGCGCGTGCCAGCGGCCCGTCGGGAGTGACGAAGGCGGCGACATCGGCGATCGCGTAGTAGAGCAGAAACCCGGTCGGAGTGCGCTGCAGGGCCAGCGCCTGGTCCAGATCCATCGAGCCGGGCGGGTCGATGGTCACCAGCGGGATATCCCGGCGATCGACCCGGGCGCCCGCGAACGCGTCGAGAGCGCTGCGGGCTTCCGAAACGGCCTCGGACGGATAGTCCGAGGCCAATCCGAATTCGGTTCGGACGGCGCCGAAGTCAACCGGCGCCGACACGATCCGCTGATGCAATTCCACTGCGGTGGGTGGGTTTAGTTCAGCCCGGACCTACTGCAGGGCCAGCATCGTGCCGTTCAACTGATCGAACGGACCGTAGACAGTGAAGACCACGCGGCCGTTGGGGTACTCCGTCGACAATGCGGCGGCGGAATCCAGCGACTCACCGAAAGACGCGGCCGACGGATGCGGCAGGCCCGCAATCGCCTGCCCGATGTGGGAACTCGCGACCCAGGCGGTATCCGCCGGGGAGAGATCCACCTGCACCCCGCCCGGAAGCGGAGTCACCACGAGAGCCGAAGCGGCACCGGAGCCAAGCACAACCGAGACGGAGGCGGCAGCGGCGAGAATCGCACCGGCTGCCAGTTTGCGAGCAATTCGCATATAGACGAGACCTGCTTTCCGACGTTTGTTGAACACCCTTTGCTCCGCTGCATGGCCGCAACGGAACATTCCAACGCGCACACTTTATGACGTCGATCACGTCTGGTGCCAGTCCCGGGTCAATCACCCAGTCGACACGCCGAGCCGCGCCGATACACGCCATGCGACGCGCTGTCATTGTTGTCCAACTCGGCGGTTTTCGCACCCGTACGGCAAAGCGGTGTAGCTCACGCCGCTCTGCCGCGCCGGACAGCAGCTATCTCCTGCGTGCCTGGTGGTTATCGCCCGCCGGTCCGGCGGCTACTCGCTGCGTAATCCGGTCGGGTACTTGGTGGACAGCAGTTTGAACAGGTAGGCGATCACGAACAGCACGATTACCGCCAACGGCTGGATCAGTACGGACATGGTCTTGCTCCTCATCATTTTTCTTCGATCGCACCGGGGCCGGCCGCCCGCGGTTGCGACGCTTTTTCATTCCCATCGGCTATCGCCGATTGGTGCGATCTGACAACTTCCGCAGCCGAGTCCGCAGCCGCCGCACGCTCATTGGCCTTGGTGCTGCTCTCCAGGAAGCGCAGTAGCTCGACCGGGAACGGCAGCACCAGCGTCGAATTCTTTTCCGCCGCAACCTGAACAACCGTTTCCAGCAGGCGTAGTTGCAGTGCGCCCGGGGCCTCGGCCATCTTGGTGGCGGCATCGGTCAGCATCTGCGACGCCTGCAGTTCGCCCTCGGCGGAGATAATGCGGGCGCGGCGTTCACGCTCGGCTTCGGCCTGCCGGGACATGGAGCGTTTCATCGAATCCGGCAGTGCCACATCCTTGATCTCGACCCGATCGATGTGCACACCCCAGCCCAGCGCCGGATTGTCGATCATGATCTCCAGGCCCTTATTGAGCTCTTCCCGATTGGACAGCAGATCATCCAGATCGCTCTTGCCGATGACAGAGCGCAACGACGTCTGCGCCACCTGCCCGATGGCGAACAGATAGTTCTGCACCTCGATAATCGCGCGCAGCGGATCGACGACCCGGAAGTAGACGACCGCGTCCACCCGCACGGTCACGTTGTCACGGGTAATGCCGTCCTGCGCGGGCACCGGCATGGTGATGACCTGCGTGGAGATCTTGCGCATGCGATCCACGCCCGGAATCAGCATGCGCATACCCGGTTCTCGCACCGCGCGTACCCGGCCCAGCCGGAAGACGACGCCTTTCTCGTATTGGGCGATCACCCGAACCCCCGAGGCGAGCACCAGCCCCGACACCACGAACAGAATTGCGATCACTGCGATCAGCACAGACAGAATGTCCATTGCGCGCCAATTTCCCACCGTGCCACGGGTATCCGGCCGCAGCCCACCACCATCATGGCACCGCGCGATCATGACCGAAAGGGGCGGACGAGTCGGTCTGTAAGCCGGATCCTGTCCCCGGTGCGAGCACCGGGTGGCGACCATCCATCTGGACACACCGTTGCCGGGTGCCTCGAGCAGTCAACCCGCAGGCTCGGGCGAGCAGCCCTCAGGCACCTGCGCAGCCGCACTCTCGCGAGTGCGACCTTCGACCTTGCTCCGGGCGGGGTTTACCTAGCCGCACCGGTCACCCGGCACGCTGGTGCGCTCTTACCGCACCGTTTCACCCTTACCGGCATTGCGCTCTCGCGAGCACGCCGCCGGCGGTTTATTTTCTGTGGCACTGTCCCGCGGGTCACCCCGGGTTGCCGTTAACAACCGCCCTGCTCTGTGGAGTCCGGACTTTCCTCGGCGACGGGCGGCGGCATTCGCATGCCCGTTCCCATCACCGCGGCCGCCCGACCGACTCGTCCGCGCGCACCAGGGTACGGTAACGGGTCATGAAGCGTGTCGAGGTGGGGTTCCCTTCTGGTGGGGAACAGTGCGCGGGGTGGCTGTATATGCCGGATGGGCCGATGCGGCCGCGACCGCTGGTTGTAATGGGACACGGGCTCGGGGCGGATCGCGAAATGGGACTCGATCGGTATGCGCGGCGCTTCGCCGCGGCCGGAATCGCGGTGCTGGCCTTTGATTATCGGCATTTCGGGGCGAGCGGGGGTGAACCGCGGCAGGTCATCAATATCGGCAAGCAGCGGGCCGACTGGCATGCCGCAATCGCCTACGCGCGCACGATTCGCGGTATCGATGCCACGCGAATCGCGCTGTGGGGCAGTTCGTTCGGTGGCGGGCACGCGCTGTCCGTAGCGCCGGACGACCACTACCTGGCCGCCGTGGTCGCGCAGTGCCCGTTCACCAGCGGCTGGGCTTCCGCCATGGCGAAGGGCCCGATCAGCCTGGTGAAGACCGGGACGCTCGCCCTCACGGATCTGATCGTGAGCCCGATCATCCGCCGGCCGATCTCAGCGCGGCTGGCAGGCAAGCGGCATTCGTCGGCCCTGATGAGTGCCGCCGATGTCCCTGAGGGGTTCGGCCGCCTGGCCGAGGAGAGCACCCACTACCGGCCGAAAGTACCTGCCCGAGTTGGTATGTCGACCCTGTTCGACGCCCCGGCCCGGCACACCAAAGACATCAAGGCCCCGGTCTTCTACGCGATCTGCGATAACGACAGCGTCGCCCCCGCCGGTCCCACCCTCCGCGCCGCCGAACGCACCAAGCACGCAGTCGTCAAGCAGTACCCGATCGGCCACTTCGACATCTACTTCGACGACTGGTTCGAAAAAGCCGTCTACGACCAGACGGAATTCCTCACCGCCGTGCTCCGCCCGTAGATCTCATCGAGAGGGCTCTGGTGGTGGCACGCTGCGGCGTGTCGCCACCACCAGAGCCCCCTCGGCGAAAAGGCGGTGGGGGCCTAGAGGTATGAGGTGTCGTTGGCGAGGCGGACTGAGGAGCCGCCGTCGGAGTAGAACTCGGCGATTGAGAGGGATGCCAGGTCCAGGTGTAGGCGGTACAGGATTTCCGGGCCTACGCCCAGGGCCAGTTGCAGCAGCATCTTGATCGGCGTGACGTGGCTGACGACAAGGACATTCGCGCCCGGGTAGAGGGAGACGAGGTCTCGGCGGACGGCTTCGATGCGTTCGCGTACCTGGTCGAAGCTCTCACCGCCGGGCGGGGGCACCGACGGGTCGCCCAGCCAGCGGGCGTGCAGTTCCGGATCCTGCTGGGCTGCCTCGGGGAAGGTAAGTCCTTCCCACGCACCGAAATCCGTCTCGATCAGGCCGTCGAGGACGCGGACCGGAAGGCCGAGCGCCCGCCCGGCCGCCTCAGCGGTCTCCCGTGCCCGGCCCAGTGGCGAGGACACGATCGCGGCGATATTCCCCTTGTTCGCAAGCATTTTCGCGGCCGCGGCCGCCTGTGCGCGCCCCAACTCCGTCAGCGGCGGATTACCCCGGCCCGAATAGCGCCGTTCCACCGACAGTTCCGTCTGCCCATGCCGCAGCAGCAACAAACGCGTCGGCTTCCCCATCGCCCCGGTCCAGCCAGGCGCCGAATCCTTAGCGCCTGATGCCGATCCCGCGCCGGCCGACAATCCAGCATCGGACGAGGCTGCGGCTGATGATCCCGCGTTGGCCGAGGTTGCAGCCGACGATCCCCCATCGGCCGAGGTTGCAGCCGATGATCTCGCGTCGGCGGAGGTTGCGGCCGATGATCTCGCGTCGGCGGAGAGTGCGGCCGATGATCCCGCGTCGGCGGAGAGTGCGGCCGATGATCCCGCGTCGGCGGAGAGTGCGGCCGATGATCCCGCGTCGGCGGAGAGTGCGGCCGATGATCCCGCGGCCGCTCGAGCGGGACTCGAGGCGGTGTCGATCGGTGACGAGAATGCCTCCGCGCGTGCCGATTCCACGGCGAGGTCGGCCGGTGACAGCAGTGCCGTGCGCACCTCGTCGACGGTGGGCGCGTCGTCCATGGCTTCATTGGCGAGGCGGTCGGCGTGTGAATTCTCCGCGCGCGGAATCCAGGCGAAGCTCACCCGGTCGAATCCGGCGACGAGTCGGCGCGCGCGATCGGCCAGCGGAATCATGGACGGGTGCTTGACCTTCCAGCGCCCGGACAGCTGCTCCACCACCAGCTTGGAGTCCATCCGCACCGAAACCTCACGCGCCCCCAACTCGGCGGCGGCCTCCAGCCCGGCGATCAACCCCCGATACTCGGCAACATTATTGGTAGCGACCCCGAGAAATTCCTTCCGCTCGGCCAGCACCTGCTGCCGATCGGCATCCCACACCACCGCGCCGTACCCGGCCGGCCCCGGATTCCCCCGCGACCCGCCATCGGCCTCGATGATCACCTTGTCCACCACCGCTACACACCCTCCATAGGTCTGGAAGTCGCTACCGCAACCACGACACCACCGCCGAGCCGCATGCCCGAATCGATCGCCGCACCCTGCACTGTCCCACGCCGCCCACCCGGCACGAGCCGAGCACCGCTGCGGACGGTTCCGCGCTCTCTGCGAGCGACCATAGTCGGCAACGACCACCGCCCCGGATTGCAGGTCGGCCGGCAGCTCCGGCAGGTGGCTCGAGTCGCGCCGCGAGGACCTCGGCGCACCCGTCCCACAGTCGGACACGTGACCGCCATGCCGCACAGCTCCCGCCGGTGCTCGAGTCCTGAATCGAGCACCTCGGCGCCTTCGACCATGCGGCGCACCGAACCGGCTCAGCTGATCGCCGAGGCGGGTTATGTCCGGGTGCGGCGGAGTCCGGACGGAGACCTGGCGGCAGGTTGGCGGTGGCCTTCGTCGATCAGAGGCCGGAGTGCTTGGTGCGCACCAGGATTGCGTTGCATTCGGGGCAGCGGACGACCACGTTGGGGGCGGTCTGGGTGATGCGGGAGATTTCGCCGCGGTCGATTTCGATGCGGCAGGCGCCGCAGCGGCGGGCCTGCAGGAGGGCGGCGCCGATGCCGGTGGAGGCGCGCTGCTTCTCGTAGGCGGCGATCAGGTCGGCGGGGAAGGACGTGGACAGCGCGTCGCGGTCGGAATTGCAGCGCTGCTGGGCCACGGCCAGATCGGCCACGGCGTCGTCGCGGCGGCGCTGGGCGTCGATCAGATCGGTTTCGGCCTGGTCGAGGTTGGCGCCGGCGTGCGCGTGATCGGCGGCGGCGGCCTCGCGGCGCTCCATCACATCGATCTCGTCGTCCTCGAGCACCTTGCGGCGGCGCTCCAGGCTGGTGAGCTCGTGCTGCAGCTCCGAAAGCTGCTTGGCGCCCACCGAACCGGAGGTCAGCATGGTGCGGTCGCGATCCTCACGCTTGCGGACGGCGTCGATCTCGCCCTCCAGCTTGCGGATATCGCGGTCCAGATCGTCGATGAGGATCTGCACCTTCACGGCCGCGTCCTTGCGGGATGTCCGCTCGGTCTCCAGCCGCTGCACCTCCTGCTCCTCGGGCAGCACCTTGCGGCGATGCTCGATCCGGGTCAGCTCGGCGTCGACAGCGGCGAGGTCGAGCAGCTTGGACTGGATCGAAGGTTCGGCATTCAACGCGGAGTGTCTCCTGGACGCTATGGACGGTTCAAGACTGCCAGCGTACCCGCCCGAACAGGCCCGATCGGCCAACCCCGCATCTAGCTGGACATTCGATCGTGAAGGCCGGAAATCCCCGGGCGCGTGACGGGGGAAATATGGCAGGGTCGGTGCATGGGAGAGCACACATATGAGGTCGACGTCACGTGGTCGGGCGCGACCACCGGCTACCGCTCCTACTCACGCGACCATGAGGTGAATGCACCCGGTCGCCCGCCGATTCCCGGGACCGCCGATCCGAAATTCCGCGGCGACAAGAGCCGGTGGAATCCGGAACAGCTGCTGGTCGCGGCGCTGTCGGAGTGTCACATGCTCTGGTATCTGCATCTGTGCGCCGAGGCCGGGGTGGTGGTGACCGAGTATCGCGACAGCGCGATCGGGACCATGGACGACGAGCGATTCCAGCGCGTCACCCTGCGCCCTGCCATCACGGTGACCGAGCCCGGCATGCTCGAGACTGCCGAGCGATTGCATGCGGACGCGCACAAGAAATGCTTCATCGCCAATTCGGTGAATTTCCCGGTGGGGCACGAGCCGACGATTGTCGCCGGGGCGTGAAATCCGGCCTGAGCGGTCAATTTTCGCGGCAGGGCGTCAAATATTGACGGTCTGCGGCGGTTTTCGACCGCTCAGGCCGGTCACACTCACGCTCAGGCCGGTGTCACTCAGCAGCGCCGATACTCCAGGGATCCGTCCGCACGCCCGACACCCGCGTCTCCACCCCCGGCAATGCCGCGCGCACGACTCCCTCAGCCTGTGTGCACCAAGGGAATTCGGTGGCCCAGTGGGCGGCGTCGATCAGTGCGGGCCCACCGGCACGCAGATGTTCATCGGCCGGGTGGTGGCGCAGGTCCGAGGTGACATACGCGTCAACGCCGAGCCTGGCGACGGTGTCCAGGAACGAATCACCCGCGCCGCCGCACACCGCCACCGTGCGAATGATCCGGTCGGGATCACCCGCGGCCCGCACACCCCAGGTGGTCGCGGGCAACCCGGCTCGCACGCGAGCGGTGAACTCGCGCAACGTCTCCGGCTCCGCGAGTTCGCCCACCCGCCCGATCCCCAAGGTGGACGGCAGCTTCGCGCGCTCGGTCACGTCGTAGGCCGGTTCCTCGTACGGGTGGGAGGCGCGCAGGGCCGCCAGCACCGCCGCCCGCCGGGCGGGCGGCGCGACCACCTCGAGGCGGTAGCCCTCGGAACTGTGCAGTTCGCTGACCGCTCCGAGGGTCGGATTCGCGCCCTCCATGGGACGGAACTGACCGATGCCCTCCGCACGCCAGGCGCTGTCCCGATAATTCCCGGTCGCGCCCGCACCCGCGGCGAAGAGGGCGTCCAGCACCGCCTCGGCATGGGAAGTCGGCACCATCACCACCCAGGTATCCAGGGCGGCAAGAGGTTTCGGCTCCAGTGGCCCGGTCACCGTCACTCCGATGGCGGCCGCGAGTGCGTCCGAGACTCCCGGATCCGCGGAGTCCGCATTGGTGTGCGCGGTGAACAGCGCGCACCCGGAGCGGATGAGCCGGTGCAGCAGTGCGCCTTTCGGGGTGCTCGCCGCCACCGTATCCACCCCGCGCAGCAGCAGCGGATGGTGCACGACCAATGCCTGTGCGCCCCAGGCGATCGCCTCGTCCACCACCGCGGCGGTGGCGTCCACGGCGAACAGGACGCGCCCGACCGAATCGGCCGGATCACCGCTGACCAGTCCCACCGAATCCCACGATTCGGCGAGCCGCGGCGGATATGCCGCATCCAATGCCGCCATGACATCGGAAAGTCGTACCGTCCGCGAGCTCGCCGTCACCACAACCGAACCTCCTCCGAGACCCATTCACCAATGTCACCCGCAGTGCGGGTGATTCACAGACCGACTTCCCGGATAGCCGCGACCAGCCGATCGACGTCCTCGGCCGGGCGTACCGCCACGCGCAGGAATCCCGTTTCCAATCCGGGGAACGTATCACCGCGGCGGACCGCAATTCCCTTGTCGGCAAGCTTCTTTCGCAACAGTTCGGCATCGGGGACCCGGATCAGCAGGAAAGGCCCGTGCGCCGGTTCGTGCACGTCGATACCGAGTTCGCGTAGTCGCGGGATCATAGCGCGACGATGCAGGACGATCGCCTCGGCCCGACGCCGCGATTCGGCGACCGCCGCGGGCGTGCCGGTGGCGGTGATCGCCTCCAATTGCAGTGTGCCCAAAGGCCAGTGCGGGCGGCCATGATTCAACCGCGCCAGGAGCGCCGGGTCGCCGAGCAGGTATCCGCACCGCAATCCCGCCAGCGCCCAGGTCTTGGTGAGGCTGCGCAGCACCAGCACATCGGAAGATGATTCTCCCGCAAGGGATTCCGGCTCACCCGGCACGGCATCGGCGAAAGCCTCGTCCACCACCACAATTCGCCCCGGTCGCCGCAACGCCCGCAGGCTCGCCGCCGAATGCAACACCGAGGTCGGATTGGTCGGATTGCCCACCACCACCAGATCCGCCGCCTCCGGCACCTGCGCCGAACCCAGCGTGTACGGCGCCTCGAGCACCACTCGCGCCACCGGAACCCCGGCCTCGCGCAGCGCCAGTTCCGGCTCCGTGAACGAAGGATGGATCACCGCGGCAAGTTTCGACCCCAGTCGAGGCAGCAGCGCAAAACCCTCCGCCGCACCCGCCAGCAGCAGCACCTCCTCGGCCCGCCGCCCGTGCCGCGCCGCGACCACCTCCCGCGCGGCCCGCTCCTCCCCCGCATCCGGATACCGCCCCAGCTCCCCGAGCCGCCCCGCCAGTCGTTCCCGCAACCACTCCGGCGGCGCACTCCCCTGCACATTCACCGCGAAGTCGACCATCCCGGCATACGCCTCGACATCCCCGTGATGCCGCAGCTTCAAGTAGTCGACAGAACTCTCGTCATGACCCGGCCCCACCGTCGGTTCGCTCCCAAGTGCGCCGCCCACCACGGGCGCTGTATTCGCAGTGACGATCCGGTCGCTGCTTTCGGGAGAGTTCGATGTTCGCCCAAAGGCAGAGACCGTCTCGCCGCCCACCACAGAGGCCGCGGCGACGATCGGGGCGCTCGCAGCGCCGTCCGATTTGTCCCTAGGGCTGGATGCCGACTCGCCGCCCACGGCATCGGCGGACTCACGGCGAGCACCGGTGTCCGCCGCACCGGTCTCGGCGATGGCGGGGGTCATGTCCGCGGAGATCGGGGCGGTGCCGGCGGCGAGACCGGTCGCGCGGGCCGGGGCACGGCTCGCGGCGGGGTCTGGGTCGCGGCTTTCCGCCGTGTTCTGCGGCACAGCGAACACCCTACGTGGCCGGGCTCGGGGGTCACCGGACAGAATGGCTGTCGTGGGCGAGCTGCATGTGACATTCATCTGCACGGGCAATATCTGCCGTTCTCCGATGGCCGAGAAGATCTTCGCGGCGCATCTCGAGCGGGCGGGTCTGGCCGATCGTGTGCGGGTGAGCAGCGCCGGGACCGGGAGCTGGCATGTCGGCGACGAGGCGGATCGGCGCACGACCGCCGAATTGCGGGCGCACGGATATCCGGCCGGGCATGCCGCGGCGGTGATCGGCGACGATCATCTGGACGCGGATCTGCTGGTCGCGCTGGATTCCGGGCATGAGCGGGCGCTGGCGCACCTGGGTGTGCCCTCGGAGCGAAGGCGACTGCTGCGCAGCTTCGATCCGGACGCCGACGGGCCGGACGTGCCCGATCCCTACTACGGCGACCAGTCCGATTTCGTGCTGGTCCGCGAACAGATCGAGGCGGCGATGCCGGGACTGCTGGAATGGGTACACGCACAGCTCGGTGCGGGCGATCGCGCATGAGCTCGAAAACCGCACTGCTGCGCCGCTTCACCTTCCTGCTGCGACCGAGCTGGCTGATCCTCGCCGCCGTGGTCGCCGGTTTCGCGTACCTGTGCTTCACGGTGCTCGCGCCGTGGCAGCTGGGGAAGAACACCACCACCTCCGCGCGTAATCAGCGCATTGCCGATTCGGTGCATGCCGAGCCCATCGATGTGGGCACACTGCTCAGCGGGTCCACCAAGGACACCGAATGGCGGCGGGTCACCGCCAGCGGCAGCTATGTCCCCGAATCGACTCTGCTGGTGCGCCTGCAGCATCTCGGCTCCGCGCCCGCGTTCTCGGTGCTCTCGGCCTTCAAACTGGACGATGGCCGCACCGTCCTCATCGACCGTGGTCTGCTGGCCGCCGTCAATGGCTCCGGCACCCCGCGGGTGCCCGACGCGCCCGCCGGACCGCAGCATCTGGAAGCGCGCGTCCGGGCCTCCGAAGGCATCATCGATTCCAAGCCCCCCATGACCGGAGACGGCTACCGCCAGGTCTATTCGATCGACACCCAGCAGGAATCGACCGTCCTCGGCATCCCCCTGACCCCCCTCCCGACCAACGCCCGCGGCGGCTACCTCCAGCTCGACGAACACCAGCCCGGCGCCTTCACCCCCGTAGACCTCCCCCAGCTGGACGCCGGCCCCTACCTCTCCTACGGCCTCCAATGGCTGGCCTTCGGCATCATGGCTCCGCTGGGCCTCGGCTACTTCGTCTTCGCCGAAATCCGCGCCCGCCGCCGCGAACGCGCCGAAGCCGCCCCCGCCGACCAACCAATCCCCACTGGCGACCCCACCACCCCCACACCCGAAACCCCCACCCCACCTCCCGCCCCCAAACCCCCGACCAACGAAGCTCGCCTGGCCAGCCGCTACGGCGACACCCGCCGCTGACGCAGCCCAGCGCGCAGCACGCCCACCGATCGCCGGGCACACAGCTCCACGCAGCGAAACAGCCTCTGTCTCAACCACACACACCTCACAGAGGTTGTACCGCCCAGCCATGCATTGTTCCGCCGCATACCGGCGCTACCGGTCCTCCAAGAGCCGGTCGTAGCGGAATCCAGCGACTTCTGGCTGTTAGGGGCGTTTCCGGTGATCCGTGAGGGCGGTGGAATCGGACGGGCGTGGGGTGGATAACCTCGCCGAGTGCGTACGGGGACTGTTGTCGCGGCCGGGTTGGTAGTGGGAGCTGCCATGGATCGGGTGCTCGGAGATCCGCGGCGGGGGCATCCGGTGGCCGGGTTCGGTTCGGCGGCACAGGCTTTGGAGAAGGTGACGTACCGGGATGGGCGCGGGGCCGGGGTGATGCACGAGGTTTTGCTGGTCGGGGCGGTCACGGGGCTGGGAATCGGGGCTCGGCGGGCGGTCCGCGGGCCGCGGCGGGCCGGGCGCGATCGGTCTCACACGGCGGGGATGGCCCTCGGCGGCGCGAATGCCGGGAGGGGTGGCGCTGGGCGGGCGGTGGGCGAGATTCTGCTGACGGCGGCGGCTACCTGGACTGTGCTCGGTGGGACCACGCTGGCGCGGACGGGGCGGGAGATGGCGGATCGGCTGGAAGCGGGGGACATCGCGGGGGCGCGGGAGTTGCTGCCTTCGCTGTGCGGGCGGGATCCGGAGTTTCTCGATGCGGATGGGCTGGCTCGGGCCGCGCTCGAGTCGATTGCGGAGAACACCTCGGATGCGACTGTGGCGCCGCTGTTCTGGGGTGCGGTGGCGGGGGCGCCGGGGCTGCTGGCTTATCGGGCGATCAATACGCTCGATGCGATGGTCGGGTATCGCAATGAGCGGTACGGGCGGTTCGGGTGGGCCGCGGCTCGCACGGATGATGTGGCCAATCTGGGGCCCGCGCGGGTGGCGGGCGTGGTCACCACGGTGCTCGCGCCGGTGGTCGGGGGCAGGCCCGCCGAGGCGTGGCGGGCGTGGCGGCGCGATGGCGGTAAGCATCCCAGCCCGAATGCCGGTGTGGCGGAAGCCTCTATGGCCGGTGCGCTCGGGGTGCAGCTCGGCGGGCTCACGCAGTACCGGCACGGGATCGAAATGCGTCCCACGCTCGGTGACGGTCCGGCCCCTCGGGTGCGCGATCTGCGCCGCGCGGTCCGGCTCTCCGAGGCCGTGCAGCTGGCCACCGTGCTGGCAGCCGCCGCAGTTGCGTTCAGCCGTCGCTGAATCCGGCCCGGCGCTCGCGAGGCAACGCGGCAATGTCACAGTGGGTGCGTCTGTGTCGTCGGTTGGGTGAGTGATCGTCCGGACGGGCGAGTGAAAACGAACGGTGAGGCGACAATGAGCAGCGACGAACGGCCCAGTGCACCCGGTCAGGACGAATTGGCGCGCCGATTCGAGGAGCATCGCGGATATCTGCGCCGGGTCGCCTACAGCACGCTCGGCAGTCTCAGCGATGCCGACGATGTGGTGCAGGACGCGTGGCTGCGGCTGCAGCGCTACTACGAGACCAGCCCGGACGGCGCCGAGATCGAGAATCTGCGCGCCTGGCTGACCACCGTCACCGGGCGTCTGGCGCTGGACCATCTGGGTTCCGCGCGCGCCCGGCGGGAGCAGTACGTCGGTGAATGGCTGCCCGAACCCGAGATCACCAATTGGGACGATCCGGCCGACCGCGTCACCCAGGACGAGCGCGTCACCACGGCGCTGCTCGTGGTGCTGGAATCGCTCTCCCCCGCCGAACGCACCGCATTCGTCCTGCAGGATGTCTTCGGCATGACCGGCCCGGAGGTGGCCGAGGTGGTGGGCCGCACCCCGGCGGCGGTGCGCCAGCTGGCTTCTCGCGCGCGCAAGCATGTGGAGTCGGGCACCCCGCGCTTCCCGGCCGATCCGGCCGAGCACGAGCAGGTGGTGTCGGCCTTCTCGGTGGCCTGGCGCTCGGGCGATCTGAGCGCCCTGCTGGGCGTGCTCGATTCGAACGTCACCTTCACCTCCGACGGCGGCGGCAAGGTGCAGGCCTTCCTGCATCCGCTGCACGGTTCGGGTTCGGTCGCGGAGACGCTGGTGAGCTTCCAGCAGTTCATGACGAAAACCGGTGGGGCATGGGGCCGTTCGGTGCTCGTCAACGGCCGTCCGGGCCTGGTGGTATTCGACGGCAAATTCCTGGGCGTCCTCTCGTTCACCATCGACAACGGCCGCATCACCAATATCGATGTGGTGCGCAATCCCGATAAGCTGCACAATCTTCCGACCGAGGCCGACGCCGACTGGACGCTGGGCGACCACAGCTGATCCACGCAGCAGCGGGCCCGCGACCGAGTTCGATCCGGTGGCGGGCCCGCTGTTCGTCCGATGGGCTACGCCCTCAGTGCGCTGCCCGGCCGACGGGGTGCAGACCGTGGGCCGCCGCGACCTCCGGCGAATACAGCTGCCCGGCATCGGCCGTAAGTCCCTGCGCCAGACCGGGATCGCCATCGCATGCGGCGCGCCAGCCCAGATCGGCAATGGCGCGGGCATACGGGAGCGTGGCATTGGTGAGCGCGACCGTGGCGGTGTGCGGCACCGCTCCCGGCATATTGGCGACGCAGTAGAACAGCGAATCCACCACGCGGAAGGTGGGTTTCGCATGCGTGGTCGGATGTGAGCTCTGGAAGCACCCACCCTGGTCGATGGCGATATCCACCAGCACGGAACCCGGGCGCATGCGGGCGACCAGGGTATCGGGCACCAGCTTCGGCGCACGCGCACCCGGCACCAGTACCGAGCCGATCACCAGATCCGCTGCCAGCACCGCCTTCTCGACCTCGGCGGCATTGGATCCGATGGTGGTGACGCGCCCGCCGAACTGCACGTCCAGCGCGCGCAGTCGCGGAATATTGGTGTCCAGCACGGTGACTCGCGCACCCATGCCCACCGCGACCCCGGCGGCATTGCTGCCCGCCACCCCGCCCCCGAGCACCACCACATCGGCGGGCCGCACACCGGGCACCCCGCCCAGCAGGACGCCTTCCCCGCCCTGCGGTGACATCAGTTGATATGCGCCGACCTGGGTGCCCAGCTTTCCGGCGACCTCGCTCATCGGCGCGAGCAGCGGCAGCGAACCATCCACCGCCCGCACGGTCTCGTAGGCGATGGCGGTGATTCCGGAGTGCAGAATCGCCTCGGTGCACTCGCGCGAGGCGGCCAGATGCAGGAAGGTGAACAGCACCTGCCCGGACCGCATGCGCGAATATTCCTGGGCGATGGGCTCTTTCACCTTCAGGACCAGCTCGGCCGCACCCCACACCTCATCGGGGGTGGCCAGCATTCGCGCCCCGGCGCCGACATAGTCGGCATCCACGAATCCGGAGCCGAGGCCGGCACCCGCCTCGATCACCACCTCATGTCCCTGCCGCACCAACTCCCCGGCCCCGGCAGGGGTCAGCGCGACCCGAGATTCCTGTTCCTTGACCTCCCGTGGCACACCGATTCGCATACCCGTCATGGTGTCCCACGCACCCGGCCGCCGCCATCACCGCCACGGCTCGACTTCTGCCGTGCAACCGGAGCAGCGTCAGCTGGAATTCACCGAATCCCCAGAAGAACTGCCGGTGTGGATCCCGGCCGAAGCATCCCGGGACTACGGAGGATCCCGGTGTCACGCGACGGCTATCGGGCGGCTACCGCGAGGATTTCACCTGCGACCGGGATGACCAATTGGGCGGCGCGCCCCGCGTAGGCGAAATTGCGGGCGAGGTAGTCGAGGGTTTCGGAGAAGTGGCCCCAGCCTTCGCCGTGGACCGGGACGATCACGGCGTCGCCGAGGGCGGCGGCGGCGCGGACAGCGCTGCGGCCGTTCAGGGTCACGTCGCTGTCGCCGAAGCGGTCGACATTCGCGGCGCCGACGAAGAGCAGGGCGATATCGATGCGGCCGATGCGCTGCGCGATCTGCTCGACGAGATCGACGGAGGCATTGTCGCCGGAGACATAGATGGTCGGCAGCTCGGCGGCCTGCAGCACAAAGCCGGTGACCACGCCCGAGAGCGCTTCCGCACCCTCGGGGCCGTGCAGCGCGGGCACGCCGGTGACCGTCACGTCACCGATGGTCACCGATTCCCAGTTCCGCAGTCCCTGAACGCCTTCCATGCGCCCGGCGGCATCGGGAGTGGACAGCACCCGCTCGACGGTGGTCAGGAATTCGCGGCCGGCGGGGTCGAGATTGTCGGAGTGCTGATCGTGCGAGAGCAGCACCACATCGACCGGGCCGACCTGATCGGCGGGGATGGCGGGGCCGGTCAGCTTGTGCAGGACGAGGGGGCCGGAGGGGTAGTCGCCCGGCTCGTCGAACGTGGGATCGGTCAGCCAGGTGAGGTTGCCATAGCGGAAGCGCACGGTGGGGCCGCCGATGTGCAGGAGGTCGACGGTGGTGGAAGCGGTGCGGTCGATCGTGTTCGTCATGACACGAAGTCTGCCCGTCCCCGGCACCCGCCAACAGTGGCCCGAAGGCCGCGTATCGATATAATCGGGCCATGCGTTCGGTGGCCGTTCTCGCGTTCGATCAGATCAGTCCCTTCCACCTCTCCGTGCCGAGCCTGGTGTTCGGCCAGGTCGGCACGAGCGGTGAGAAGGATGCGCCCTATCGCGTCGACATCTGCGCCGAGCAGGCCGGAATCCTCTCCACGCCAGCGGGATTCGAGATTGTCGTACGACACGGCCTGGATGTGCTGGAACACGCGGACACGGTGGTCATCCCGAGCTGGAAACGGCATCAGCCGCTCAGCGAGCCGGCCCGCGCGGCACTGCATCGGGCGCACGAGCGCGGAAGCCGCATTGTCGGACTGTGCCTGGGCGCGTGGGCCATCGCCGACAGCGGTCTCGCCGACGGCCGCGAGATCACCACGCACTGGTCCGCCGCGGCCGAGCTGGCGCGCGCGTTCCCGGCCGTGCGGGTGCGCGCCGACACCCTCTGGTCCGACCACGGCGATCTGGTCACCTCCGCCGGTGTCGCGGCCGCACTGGACTGCTGCCTGCATCTCGTGCGCAGCGATCTCGGCAGCCGCACCGCCACCGAATTGGCCCGCACCCTGGTACTGGCCCCGCATCGCGGCGGTTCGCAGGCCCAGTACATTCCCGTCGCCGTTCCCGAGGCTCTGGACAACGACCCCATCGAGCACGCAATGGTGTGGGCGCGTACCCATCTCGGCGATCCGATCGACCTGGATACCTGGGCCCGCACCGCCCTCATGTCGCGCCGCACCTTCACCCGCCGCTTCCGCGACCGCACCGGTTCCAGCCCGCAGCAGTGGCTACTGCATCAGCGCATCGACCGCGCCCGCCTGCTGCTGGAATCCACCGACGACACCATGGACCGCATTGCCGCCGACTCGGGGCTCGGCACCGCCGTCAACCTCCGCCAGCACTTCCACCGGCAGCTCGGCACCAGCCCCGCAACCCACCGCGCACTGTTCCGCCTCTCCGGAACTTCAGCGGGCGGCTGAGTACCCAACCGGCCATGCACCCGTACCGGCGGTTAGGTGCTGGGGGAGTTCTGGGGGTACCCCGGGAGTTACCCCGACGCTCACGAGATCAGTCGTCGCCTTCGCGACGCGGGGCGGTGCCGCAGCGGGCGACGCGGACGATAGGTTCTCGAGCATGAAGATTCAGTTGGGTGAGCATGCTCCGGAGATTGACGAGAGTGCGTGGATTGCGCCGAATGCCACGGTGATCGGGCGGGTGCGGCTGGGGGCGGAGGTGAGTGTCTGGTACTCGGCGGTGCTGCGCGGGGATCTCGAGGACATCACCGTCGGACAGGGCAGCAATATTCAGGACGGGTCCGTGCTGCATGCCGATCCCGGATTTCCGTGCACCGTGGGTGCGGGGGTTTCGGTGGGGCACAATGCGATTCTGCACGGGTGCACCATCGGCGACGATGTGCTCGTCGGCATGGGGGCGACGGTGCTCAATGGCGCGGTGATCGGTGCGGGCAGTTTGATCGCCGCGAATGCGCTGATTCCCGAGGGCGCGCAGATTCCGCCGGGGTCACTGGTGGCGGGGGTGCCGGGCAAGGTACGGCGCGAGCTGGGCGAAGCCGAGTTGGATCGCATTCGGCTGAATGCCGCAGTGTACCTGCACAACACGAGCCTGCACCGTAACGGTCAAGAGGTGTGACTCGAGAGGGTGTGTGAGAGTTCCCACACTGAACAAGCGACCATATGGTCCGCTGTTAGCATTCGGCATAGCGTTCCCGGCGGCCCGGGCTGTGCCGCCGCCTGCCGGGCGCGTGCTCGTGGCTAGCAGGAGGTTTCATACGGTGTCGTACGAGCAGAACGGTATGCACCGGCAGCGGATCAGCGTGGCCGATATTGCGGACCAGCCGGGGGGCATCGAGGCGCTGCAGCGCCGAGTACACGAATTACGTTCCAATGGAATCGATTTCGCGGCCAATGCCATAGAACGCGAGATGGCCGCACTCAACGTCCACTGAGTGGACACCAGTCGACCGCCGACATCGGGACACGCACGCGCGATGCGATAATGACGCGTTCCCACCGCAGCGTCGCGGATGTCAACCGATCGACTGGAGACTCGATGCCGTCCGTGCCCGCCATCCTGCAACGCATTCTGGAGAAGCCCCGGGCCGAAGGCGAACAGCTCCTGGAGAGCGCGCTGTCGGCCTTCCTCGACTTCGGGATCAAGCGAACCAGCATGGGAGAGATCGCACGTCGCGCCGGCATCAGCCCCGCCACGCTCTACCGCCGCTTCGAATCCAAGAACGATCTGGTCGAGGCCGTGAGCGTGCGGGAGGCGCAGCAGTTCATCGCCGAGATCGACCAGCGGGTGCGGCAGGTCTCGCACAACGGCCAGGCCGGTGAGGATCAGCTGGTCGAGATCTTCGTCGCCTTCATCACCAATCTGGCGAACAATAAACTGCTGCAACGACTCCTGCGCACCGAACCCGATGTGATCCTGCCCCGCCTCACCACCGAGGCCGGACCGGTGCTCGCGGTCGGCCGCACCTACCTCGCCGAAAAGCTGCGCGGGCTACAGGAATCCGGAGGCGTGGGCGATTTCGACGCCGACCTGGTGGCGGAAGTCCTTGCGCGACTGGGGCAGTCCCTGGCCCTCACGCCGGACGGGCTCATCCCGCTCGGCGACGAGCAGGCCGCCCGCGAATTCGCCCGGCGCACCATCCTTCCCATGATCGGCGTACAGCCCGTGTGATCGCCTACTGCCCGTACCTGGCGTAGAGGGCGCTCGCGACCACCGAATCACCCTTGGCCGAGGGATGGAACGGGAGGCCGCCGGGATCGGCGCGGAAGTCACCGAAACCGTTGAGCCAGGGCTGATCCGAGCACAGGCCGTGACCGGCGGTCGGGGTGCGGGTATCGAGGAAGTCGATGCCGAGCAGGCCCGCGGCCTCGCGCTGCGCCTGGTCGATGCGGTCCAGGAATTCGATGAGAGCCCGGCCGCGCGGCTGGATGTAGGGGGCGACGCCGAGCACGCTGATGCAGAGGGTGTCCTGTCCCGAGGGGAACAGCTCCGGGTAGCCGACCAGCACGATGCGCGCATTGGGCGCGTAGTACTTGATGTAGGTCACCGCATTGCTGATGCGCTGCGCGTAGAGCGCACCCGAAACGCCGTGGTAGTCCGTCATTCGGTCCTGATCCACCGCGTCCGGCCCGCAACCGTCGACCAGATCGAAGACGCATTTCTGCAGTGACGACCAGAGGGTCACATCGTTCGAACCCCAGTGGTCATTGAGCCCGAACTGCAGTGTCACCAGTTTGGTGCGCGGCCCGAACGCGCCGGCCTTGTCGGCCGCCTTCGTCTCGAGGCCGAGCGTGTACCCCGGTGGAGTGTCGATGGAGGCGCCGGGACAGGACCCGTCCAGCAGCTCGGAGCCCCGCATGAGGCCCGCGAGCTGGGTGGGCCAGGAGGTGTCGCCGTGTACGCATTCGGCGTTCTCGGAGAAGAAGTCCCACTTGTTCGCACTGTAGGAATCACCCAGCACCACTACATCTTTGCCGCCGGTCGGGGCATCCGCTCCCGCCGCTCCGGCCCCGCTCACCGATGCGGCAATCGCCAGGGCGGCCGCACACATCCACCGGCCACTGTTCCCGAATTGCATGAGATCCTCGAATCATGAACTGAAGTGTTCGTCATTCACTCCAGCGCGAGTGTACAAACCCGCACAGCTCCCCCAGCCCGGTTCCGGGAATCCCTCCCGCCCCCAATTACCGGGGCAGCCCCTCGATCCTGCCGGGGCCGCGGCGTTGCCCGGGTCCTCACTCCAGATCGGAGTTCACAGCTTTGCCGGCCCGGCGATGCTGCCGCCATTTCCAATACACGAGGCCGAGTATCACCAGCACCGGAATGATGATCGCCAGATCGGAGTCGATCTGCTTCATGATTACCGTGAATGATTGACCCACCAGATAACCCGCCAGCACCATCGCCGAACCCCAGATGATCGCACCCGCGAAACTGGCCACCAGAAATCGCTGATACGACATCATCGACATGCCTACCAACTGCGGCAGCATGGTCCGGAAGAAGGCGCTGAACCGGCCGAAAACAATCGCCCAGCCACCGCGCCGCTGCAGAAAGTTCCCGGCCTTGTCGAGATTCGCGCGATACCTGTCGAAGATCGCCCACTCCAGAACGCGCGCGCCGTAAATCTTGCCGACCGCGAATCCGACACTCGCCCCGACTACCGCGGATACCGCTACCAGCGCCAGCGTCGTAGCCAGATTCAAATGCCCTTGACTGGCCGCGACTCCCGCGAGAATCGCGGCGGTATCCCCGGGCACCAGCAGCCCGAAAACCATCGCCTCCTCGGCGAATACCAGCAGTGCGACGACCAGATACGTCCACACCGGGGAGAAACTCAAAATTCGCTGTACCAGCGAGTCCATACGGACGACGCTAACCGCCCGGGCCTCGGAATCAGCGAAGAAACTCACACCCCGCACCCACCGGCGAGAAAACGGCGGGGCAAAAAACAGTGGCGTCCGAATCGGCCGACATGCTGAACCCCCTACGGCCGCACGACGAGTCCGATTCGGACGCCACTACCGATTCAATCCGCACACAGGTCGACCGAACCCGGAAGTAATCCGGTCAACCGCGATGATCAGAATGAATCGGAGACATTCCCCGCCGCGGCGCCGGCAACGCCGGCAGAGCCTGCGGCTGCGGCGCTGCCCGCGCAGAGACCAAGAAAGAGAGCTGCTAGAAGACCCATCCCGACGACCTTTCGAACCATCCATTCCCAATGAAGCAATTCGAAAACTACTGCAGCCCACGCACTTTGCCGAGCCCTGGAGCGGCATTCCCGGCAGACTCCATGACGATCCCCAGAAACCTCTCAGGCAGCCCTGAGCTGGCCCTGTGCTATACCCCCAACAGAAAAAGGGCGGAGCCTGCCGGATCGGCACAGGCTCCGCCCTTCTCGGCGGGATTCGTGAACTTATACGGTGAACAGCAGCTGTGAACTACCCCGCGGAAATCTCACTGCGATCGCCGCTCCACAGCGTGTGGTACTTGCCGTCCGCATCGATGCGCTCATAGGTGTGCGCACCGAAGAAGTCGCGCTGACCCTGGGTGAGAGCTGCAGGGAGCCGCTCGGCACGCAGGGCGTCGTAGTAGGACAGCGAGGAGGCGAACGCGGGCACCGGAATTCCGAGCAGGGTGGCCGTGGCCACCACCCGGCGCCAGCTGTCGATGGCCGTCTCGATGGCCTCGCGGAAGTACGGCGCCAGAATCAGGCTCGGCAGCGCCGGGTTCTCGTCGTAGGCCTCCTTGATGCGGTTCAGGAAGCGAGCCCGGATGATGCAGCCGCCGCGCCAGATGGTCGCCAGATCGCCGGGGTGCAGATTCCAGTTGTATTCGGCGCTGCCCGCCTCGATCTGGTCGAAGCCCTGTGCGTAGGCGACGATCTTGGACGCGTACAGCGCCTGCCGAATCGCCTCGGTGAATTCCGCTATGTCGGTGGGCTTTTCGGCCAGCTGACCGGAGGCCAGGCCGACCGCGGCCTTGCGCTGGGCCCGCGAACCGGACAGGGCGCGCGCGAACACGGCCTCGGCGATACCGGTCACCGGCACCCCGAGATCGAGGGCCGACTTGACGGTCCAGCGGCCGGTGCCCTTCTGCTCGGCGGCATCGACGATGACGTCCACGAGCGGCTTACCGGTCTTGGCGTCGACCTGATTGAGCACCTCGGCGGTGATCTCGACGAGGTAGCTCTCGAGATCGCCGGAGTTCCAGTCGGTGAACACATCCGCGATCTGCTTGGCGTCGAAGCCGAGCGCATCGCGGAACAGGTTGTAGGCCTCACCGATCAGCTGCATATCGGCGTACTCGATGCCGTTGTGCACCATCTTGACGAAGTGGCCGGAGCCGTCCGGGCCGATATGGGTGCAGCAGGGGGTGCCGTCGACCTGTGCCGCAATGGATTCCAGCATCGGGCCCAGGGACTCGTAGGACTCCTTGGGGCCGCCCGGCATGATGGCGGGCCCGTTGAGCGCGCCCTCCTCACCACCGGAGATGCCCGCACCCACGAAGTTCAGCCCGCGCGCGGCCATGGCGGCCTCACGCCGGATGGTGTCGGTGTACAGCGCATTGCCGCCGTCGATGATGATGTCGCCGGGCTCCATGGCCGCGGCCAGTTCCTCGATGACGGCATCGGTGGGGTCGCCGGCCTTGACCATGATCAGCACGCGGCGCGGCTTCTCGAGCGCGGCCACGAACTCCTCGACGGTCTCGGTGCGGATGAAGTCACCGTCGCCGCCGTGCGCTTCGAGCAGCGCGTCGGTCTTGCCGATGCTGCGGTTGTGCAGCGCGACCGTGTAGCCGTGCCGTGCGAAATTGCGGGCGATATTGCTACCCATGACCGCCAGGCCGGTGACGCCGATCTGGGCACGCGCTGTAGAGGTCGCCATGAAACAGCCTCTCTCCGTTCGACAGATGTAGTTGCGAGGCCGCACGAACCCGGTCCGGCGGCAGCATCGGGGAAGACGCGGGTCTTCACAATGCCTGGACCTTTTCTACCGCACGCGGCAATCTCCACCCAGTGCGGATGCGGCCCGCACCTGCCTCGTCAGGGCTCGCCGGGCAGCTCGAACCCCACTTCCGCGCCGCCGCCGGGGCGATCGGCGGCGAAGACCGTGCCGGAGTGGGCGGTGATGATGTCGTGCACGATGGCCAGGCCCAGACCCGATCCCGGGGTGGCCCGGGTGCGGTCGGCGCGGTAGAAGCGGTCGAAGACGGCGCGCTGTGCGGTCGGGTCGATGCCCGGGCCGTGGTCGAGCACCGCGAGCCGGGCGCCGGTGAGGTGAATATCGATCCCGGTGTCGAGTGGGCTGTATTTGGTGGCATTGTCCAGCAGATTGTCGATGCAGCGGGCCACCGCCTGCGGGCGGGCGGTCACCGGCGCCGGGTCCTCGACGTGCAGGGTGATGGTGCGGCCGGTGCGGCGGCGGAATCGGCGCGCACAGTCCTCGGCGATCTCGGGCAGGTCCAGCGCCGCCGGGGTTTCCGCGGTGTGCTGATCGGTGGCGAGCTCCACGAGTTCGCCGACCAGGGCATCGAGCGCCTTGGCCTCCTGCACGAGGGTGGTCAGCACCTGGGCCTCGTCCGCGGGGCCGAGCTTGCCGCGGGCGCGCTGCAGGAGTTCAGCGCTGCCGCGCACCGAGGTCAGTGGTGTCCGCAGTTCGTGACCGGCGTCCTCGACGAGCCGGTGCTGCTGGGCGCGGGAGAAACGCAGGGCGGCGAGCATCGCGTGGAAGCTACGGGTCAATTCGCCGACCTCGTCGCGGCCCGCCTCCGGCAACACGGTGGCCAGATCACGGGTGGTGGTGATCCGCCGCGCCGCATCGGCCAGCCGGCGCATGGGGCGCAGAATCCGGCCGATGGCCAGCCAGCTGATCAAGGCCGCCACGACGACCGCGGCGAGGGTGATCCACGCTGTGCGCCACAGGAATTCATTGTCGATGCGGTCGACCTCGGCATAGTTCTGGCCGACCATCAGCGCACCGCCGCCGGGGCGGGCCTTGGTGAGCACACCGTGCGGGACATCGGCCACGTCGACATCGGTTTCGGCGCTGCCCGCACCCGCGCGGGCGACTGCGCGGTCGGAGTCGTTCACCGGCAACAGGTTTCGGCCCGGCGTCAGGGGTTTCACGGTGCCGTCCGGGAGTAGCAGCTGCTCGGTCATATCCGGTCGCGCCGGGATCGGGGCCCCGGCGTCCAGGAGCGCCAGCACCATATCGGCGCGATCGGCCAGGCCGCGATCGACCTGATCGGCGATCAGCGGGGAGACACTGCGGTAGGCGGTCGCCACGGTGATCAGGATCGCGGCGACGGTGGCCGCGACCGCGACCGCGGTGAGCCGCGCGCGCAGCTTCATGCCGACCGGATGGTGTAGCCGACATTGCGGACGGTGTGGATCAGGCGCGGTGCGCCGCCCTCCTCGGTCTTGCGGCGCAGATAGCCGATATAGACGTCGAGGGACCGTGATTCGGTATCGAAGTCGTAGCCCCAGATGTGTTCGTAGATCTGGCCTCTGGAGAGCACCACGCGCTGATTGCGGAGCAGTAGCTCCAGGACGTCGAATTCGGTGCGGGTCAATTCGAGCGGGGTGGCGCCGCGGTGCACCTCCCTGGTCGCCGGATCCAGGGTCAGATCGGCGACGGCGAGGATGTCCGCACCGGTGTCGTCCGGTGCGCTGCGCCGCAGCAGCGCCCGGAGCCGAGCCAGCAGTTCCTCGGTGTCGAACGGTTTGGGCAGGTAATCGTCAGCTCCGGCATCGAGACCCGCGACCCGATCACCGACCTGCTGCCGCGCGGTGAGCACCAGAATCGGCAGGCGGTCACCGCGGCGGCGCAGCGCCCGGCACAGGGACAGACCGTCCAGGCGCGGCATGACCACATCCACCACCGCCAGATCCGGGCGCTCGAGCGCCAGCAGGTCGAGCGCCTCCTGACCGTCGCCGGCCAGCCGCACCCGATAGCCCTCGAAGCGCAGCAATTGGTCGAGAGTACTGCGCACATTCGGATCGTCCTCGACCACGAGCACTGTTGCTGAAGTCACCGGCCCAGTCTGGCTGGCGGCGGTTGCGGTCATGGTGCTGGCCCTGTCAGTTCGTGACCGGAGCCACGACGATCGGCGGGATCGTGGCTACGCAGTCCGTCGGCCCGGCGGTACCGGTGCGGACGAAGTGCGCCACGATGCCGACCACGCAGCCGCTGGGTTCCAGATCCGGTACATGCCCGGTATTGGGGACCGAAACGAACGTCGAATGCGCGAATTTCGCAGCGGCCAGTTTGCCGTTGGCATCGGGGGTGATCGCATCCAGATCACCCGAGAGCACCAGCACCGGGACGTCTGGCATGGCGGTACGCACCTGATCGGGACGCTGCAGGCCCTTGATGCCGGGCCAGCGGATGCACGCGTCGCCGCCGTCACGCTGCGCGGCCATGAAACCCTGCGCACTGAATGCGCCGAACCCGCCCGAGGCCTTCGCCAAGGCCTCGCCGAACTGCTGTTCACGCTGCGGCAGCGGCGCTTCGGGCGACCACAGCGGCGCATAATCGTTGCAGGCCACCGTGATATACAGCCCGATATTCTCATAGGCCGGTTCGTCGGTGGTGCGGCGGACGAACTCGATCAATCCGGCGTCGTCACCGCGTACCGCCGAATGCAGTGCGGCGGGCAGCATTCCGAGTGGAGTCAGGGTTTCCGGGTCGGCGCCCACATTGCTGGTCGCGGCCTCGAACACCAGGCTGCCGAACTTGGCTTCGGTGAGCAGAATCGGCCCCTTGCCCGCCACGGTGATCGGCTTGTCCCGCAGCCGCGTCGCGACGATGCGCAGATCATCGACGGCCGTATTGCCGTCGCAGACGTGGCTGCGTTCGCATATACGCTGCAGGGCAAGCGATACCGCTTCGGCGTTGGGGCGCTGCAACTGATCGCTGTCGTTCGGATAGGCGCCCGACAGCACGATCGACTGCACATGATCGGGATGCCGCTGCGCATAGATGGGGAGCAGGTAGGTCCCATACGAGATGCCGTACGGAATCACCTTGTCGATACCGAGTTTCGCGCGCACCGCGTCGAAATCGTCCACCGTCGCCGCCGAGGTGTATCCCGCCGCCTTCTCCCCCAGCTGCTGTCCGCAGCGGGCCACCGCCTGCAACTGCGCCTCCCGCGTATCC
This sequence comes from Nocardia sp. NBC_01327, assembly GCF_035958815.1. Classification (NCBI taxonomy): domain Bacteria; kingdom Bacillati; phylum Actinomycetota; class Actinomycetes; order Mycobacteriales; family Nocardiaceae; genus Nocardia; species Nocardia sp. NBC_01327. Next base: position 7,364,068 of record NZ_CP108383.1, read on the forward strand.
AGCTGGTAAGCGTCCTGTCCCACACCACAATCCAGCGCATCCGACACCCCCGTCCCGCGAGGGTCGATCAGCAGCACGTCATAGTCATCCAGCAGCGCCTGCGACAACGTCGCCGCCTCGGCGGCATGCCAGATCATCGGCACCCCCGGTCCACCGGGATTCGGCAGGACCGTGCCCGCCGCCTCCCCGTCGGCCCGGCTGTGCTTGATCCGCGTATACCCCACCTGCACGGTCCCCAGCTCCGCCCGCCCCTGCACCAGCGGCCGCTCCACCACACCGCAATCCACCCCGTGCCCCGCCACGGTCGGGCACCAACTCGGCGCGGCGCCGCCCCGATCCTCCGTTCCCCCACCGCATCCCGTAATCAGCCCGCCGAGCACAGCCGCTGCCAGCCCGAACCCCAATATCGACCGCACACCAGCGCGCATATCCCTCACTCCTCCGCACGTGACGACCCGGTTGTCTCCGAGCCACCACGGCATCGTGCGCGGTCGATATCAAAGCCGTGTCAGACAAACGGCAAAGGCGTGTAAGAATCCGCTGCGCAAGCGAAATCTCTTGCACAGCAATATGAATGAACTATCTGAACGCCGCGAGGACGAGGGCGCCGAGCAGCGTCAGGCCGAACGCGGCCACCACCGCAAGCGCCAATGGACGCAACAGTCCCGGCCCCACGGCCCGCGCGATGAAATACCCCGCAGCGCCACCGAGCAGCGCCAGCACCACACCCTCACCCATGACCAGGTAGAACACCGAGGCCAGCGCCGCGTTCAGGGCATCACCGGCGCCACGCGCATTGTCGCCGAACGGGATCGGAAACCGATACACGATCCCCACCAGCGCCGCCGCGATCGGAGCCGTCAGCACCGCGGCGATCCCACCCCACGCCGCCACCGCCCACAGCACCAGCCCACCCGTCCGATTCTCCTCGAATCCCATGCGCGCCTTCCCGATTCCAGGTAGTCCGAGATGACTCAACTGGCACCCGCAATTGCCGAGCGAGGGGGTTCGGCGCGCACGTGCGCACATATCCCGCGCAGACCGGACAGGATCGGCGACTCGACCGCACCCCCGCGGCGCAACGCACGCCGTCGCGGCTGTACAGCGTCGAGCACGTCGTCCTCCGCCTCACGGTCCACGGGACCATCTTGCCGGAACCGCAAGATTTCGTACCAGATCACGGTGTGTCGCAAAGCGGCCCGCGACCCTGATCGACAGCGACGACCGGGCGTTGATGACGACCGGGAGTTGATCAGGAGTCCAGCGACGGCAGCGGGGACGACTTCGAATCTTCGGGTGCGGCGGCATCGGCGCGGAGGAGACGCTCGAGGAGTTCGGTGAGCTGTCCGAGGTCCTCGGGCGAGAGGTCGCGGACCGCCGGGGGCGGGCGCAGCAGGATGGTGTCGGCGGTCGCGATCGCATTGTGCCCGGCAGACGTGAGCGTGACCAGTTTGCGGCGTCTGTCATCGGGGTGCGGCCGGCGTTCGACGAGACCGTGCGCCTCCAATTTGTCGACGATCAGGGTTGCGTAGGGCGCGTCGACGCCATTGGCTTCCGCGAGTTCGCGGAGGGTGGCCGGACCTTCGCGGAGCTGGAAGAGGATTTTGCCGCGGCCGCCGCCCAGCCGGAATCCGAGCGCCTCGGCGAGTTCGCCGCGGCGATTGTGCGCCTCGACGAATCGGTGCATCAGAGCCCACGCCTGTTGGACGGGATCGGCCGGGGGTTTCGCGGAGTCGGTCACCACGCCACCGTCCGGCCGAGGAAGTCGACGTACCGCAGACCGGGTACCCCGCGCAGGGAGTCGATCGTCTTGACGATATTCGGGATGCTCTCGTCGATGCTGTACCGCGCGTCCGGGCCGCCCAGTTCGGTGCGCACCCAGCCGGGAGCCATGAGAACCAGCGTGCGCTCGCCGCCCTGCCGTGCCGCGTAGCTGCGCATAAAGGTATTGAGCGCGGCCTTGCTGCCGCGGTACACCTCGTGCCCGCCGCGCTCGTTGCCGGACACGCTGCCCTGGCCCGAGGACATAGCGCCGATCGTGCCCGCGGGCTCGACAAGATCCTGCAGCGCCTCGATGACGCGCAGCGGGCCGAGCGCATTGGTGACCATCACCCGGGTGAACTCCTCGGTCGAGGTCTCCGCGACCGTGCCCTCCGGCTCGTTGGTGACGCCGGCGTTCACGAACAGCAGGTCGAACCTACGGTCCGCCAGCCGGTCGTGCAGCGCCTCGATCTGCGCGGGCTCGGTGATGTCGACGGTGTCGATCTCGATGCGCCCGGCGGAGTTTTCGGCCAGATCGTGCAGCGGGGTCCGGCTCGCGCCGCGCACGGTGGCCACGACCTGCCAGCCGTTGTTCGACCACTCCTGCGCGAGTGCGAGGCCCAGGCCGCGAGAAGCGCCGATCAGGAGCACTCGTTTGCCCAGATCAGGGTTTGAATTAGTTGTAGTCATAGCAATCATTGTATGTTCTACAAGTAAATCCGTAAAGCTCGGCGACTCAGAGCGGGATCAAGGCCCGCTCTCCAGCGATCGCCGGGCACACTGGAGGTATGGACCCCGTGGTCGCCCTGCGCCGGATCGCGTACTACAAGGACCGAGCGCGCGAGGACTCGCGACGTGTGATGGCCTACCGCAATGCCGCCGATATCGTCGAGCGGCTCGACGATGCGCAGCGGGAGGCGCTGGGGAGGTCGAACGGCTGGCAGTCGCTGCCGGGAATCGGCCCGAAGACGGCCGCCGTGATCGCGCAGGCGTGGTCCGGGCGCGAGCCCGATGCGCTGGTCGAATTGCGGGGCGCGGCAAAGGATCTGGGTGGCGGAGAGTTGCGGGCCGCGCTCCGGGGCGATCTGCACCTGCACTCGAACTGGTCGGACGGCTCAGCGTCCATCACCGAAATGATGTCCGCCGCACAGGAATTGGGGCACGAGTACTGTGCGCTCACCGACCACTCGCCCCGATTGACCGTCGCCAATGGGCTGTCGCCGGACCGGCTGCGTCAGCAACTCGACGTCATCGACGAACTGCGCGAACAGTTCGCGCCGATGCGCATTCTCACCGGCATCGAGGTCGACATTCTCGACGACGGGTCGCTCGATCAGGAACCCGAACTGCTCGAACGACTCGATATCGTGGTGGCCAGCGTGCATTCCAAGCTCAAGATGGACGCCGCCGCGATGACCAGGCGGATGGTGCGTGCGGTCTCGGGCGGGCAGGCCGACATCCTCGGGCACTGCACCGGCCGGCTCGTCGAGGGCAATCGGGGCACCCGGCCGCAGTCGCAGTTCGATGCCGAGCAGGTGTTCACGGCCTGTCGCGACTACGGCACCGCCGTCGAGATCAATTCCCGGCCGGAACGCCGCGATCCGCCGACCCGGCTGCTGCGGCTGGCCCTCGAAATCGGGTGCGACTTCTCCATCGACACCGATGCGCACGCGCCCGGCCAGCTCGACTTCCTCGGTTACGGTGCGCAGCGCGCGCTGGAGTGCGGCGTCCCCGCCGAGCGGATCATCAACACCTGGCCCGTGGACAAACTGCTGACCTGGGCAGCATCCGAATGAGGCCGATACCCGGGACAGCACCTGCCCCGGGGCGAGCAATTACGTGGCGAGGGGGTCACGGCCGCGTGCTGTGCGGTGCGCCGCCGTCCGAGAAGGCCGGGGACCGGCCCGACGCCGGCATCAGATCGCGCGCTGCCTCGGCTGCGGCGAGTCACGGCGGGCCGGGCCGGCGCGTTCGGCGCGTAGCCTGTGAGGCGTGCCTCTCGATCACGGTGACCCGGGCGATGCCCCGTCCACTCCCCCGCCGCTGACAGCCGTCGTCAATGCCGATCGGCCGGCTCCGGCCGAGGAAGCCAGAACCGTTGTGGCGGCGACGAATACCGCGACGCTGGCGAGTCTCACGGCCGACGGTGCGCCCTGGGCCTCCTTCGTCACCTACGGACTGCTCGACGGTCAGCCGGTGCTGTGCGTCTCGCGGATGGCCGAGCACGGTCGTAATCTCGCCGCCGATCCCCGGGCGAGCCTGTCGATCGTGAGCCCGGATCTGCCGTCCGATCCGCTGGCCGGTTCGCGAGTCACCCTGGCGGGCAAGGTCGAACAACCGCAGGGCGATGAGGCGGTCGCGGCCCGCGAAGCGCATCTGGCCGCCGTGCCCGCCGCCAAGTACTACATCGACTTCAGCGATTTCACGCTGTGGGTCATGCGCGTGGAGCGGGTCCGCTGGGTCGGCGGCTACGGCCGCATGGATTCCGCTACCGCGGAACAGTATTCCGCCGCAGCACCCGACACGGTCGTGTCCGCGGCGGCCCGCGCCATCACGCACCTCAATGATGACCACGCCGACGCCCTGCTCGCCATGGCCCAGGCGCGCGGCGGCTACCCGGACGCCACCGCCGCCGTCTGCGAACGCGCCGACCGCTACGGCCTCGACCTGCGTGTCACCACCCCGCGCGGCATCGCCGTCACCCGCATCGGCTACGTGGCACCCCTCGATTCGGTCGCCGAACTCCGGGCCGCCACAGTCGAATTGACCCGGTTGTCGCGCGCGGAGTAGCAACGATCAACAGCCTGCGCGCGGATCGAAGCCATCGACCCGGCCCGCGCGAGTCGGCGGTTCAGTCCATATCGGTCCGCACTCCGCCAGCAGCCGACCTACGCAGTCAGCGACCCGGGCCACACCGGTCTGGTCGAGGCCGTCCTGTGGCCGACCCGTCCAGATCGGCGAACCGCGGCGGCATCCACCTGCTTTCGCGATCCCCGGAAGTCGGCTCGCTACACCGCAATCCCCACGAGGTGGCCGATGCAGTAGGTCGCCGCCATGGCGAGTGCGCCGCCGACCGCAATGCGGACGGTCGACGGGAGGGGCGCCGCGCCGCCGAGGCGGGCGCTGATATTGCCGGTCAGGATGAGCGCGATCATGACCGCGGCGAAGGTGACGGGTAGTCGGTCGGCGGCGGGCGGGAGCAGAATCGCCAGCAGGGGCAGGAGCGCTCCGAGGGTGAAGGACACCGCCGAGGACAGCGCCGCATGCCAGGGATTGGTGAGATCGTCCGGGTCGATGCCGAGTTCGGCCTCGGCATGCGCCGCGAAGGCATCGTGCGCGGTGAGTTCCTCCGCGACGGTCTGCGCGGTGGCCGCGGTGAGCCCCTTCGCGCGGTAGATGGCCGCGAGTTCGGCGAGCTCGGCTTCGGGCTCCTCCGTGAGTTCGCGACATTCGGTGGCGAGCAGCGCGCGCTCGCTATCACGCTGCGTGCTGACCGAGACGTATTCGCCCAGCGCCATCGAGACCGCACCGGCGGCCAGCCCCGCGATTCCCGCGGTGAGAATCGGCCCGCGCGCGGAGGTGGCGGCCGCGACGCCGATCACAATGCCCGCGACCGACACAATGCCGTCGTTCGCGCCGAGCACCCCCGCACGCAGCCAGTTCAGCCGGGACGCCAGGCTGCCCGTATGCGGCTCGGACTCATGCGGCGCAGGCGGGTGTTCGGCGAGTTCTTCACTCATAGCGGTGACCGTAACGGAATCCGCAGCAGCTTTCCAGCAATGAGAGCCTCACCAAAGTGAGGTAATGCGTTGCATACCAAGGTATTTCAACCCTAACCCGCGACCCGTCAAGGGTACCGCCGCGGGCTCTCCACCGGCCGCGCGGGTTTGCCGAGTGTTCATCCAGCAACCACGAGTTCCTCGAGTGCGCCCTCTATCCTGCCGGTTAACCGGCAACCGGAGGTATGCCGCCGAAACCTCTGGGAGTGCGCCGATGACAACGTGGGAGATGTTGCTCCGACTCGGAGCCGGAGTCGGCCTGGGCGCGCTCATCGGCGTCGAGCGCCAATACCGCGCGCGCATGGCGGGGCTGCGCACCAATGCCCTGGTCGCCGCCGGCGCGACCCTGTTCGTCCTGCTGTCCGCGCACGGATTCAGCGGCGGTTCCGCCGATCCCACCCGCGTGGCGGCCCAAATCGTCTCGGGCATCGGCTTTCTCGGCGCGGGCGTGATCATTCGCGACGGGATGAATGTGCGCGGCCTCAATACCGCCGCCACCCTGTGGTGCGCGGCCGCGGTCGGCGCCCTCGCCGGATCCGGCATGTACGTCACCGCCGTGGCCGGAACACTCGCGGTCGTCGTGGCCAATATCGCGCTGCGCGCGGTCGGCCACGCGGTCGACAAGCGCCCGGAGTCCGGGGAAGAACAGTCGGTCGCCTATGCCTTCGCCGCCGTCACCGACGACGATAACGAGGCTCATGTGCGCGCACTGCTCGTGCAGGCGTTGACCCGCACCGACTTCCGGCTGGTCTCGGTGGCCAGTGAGAACACCGGCACCCCCGGCCGCGTCGAGGTCCGCGCCGAACTGATCGGCGAACGGCGCGACGACCGCCAGATGGAATCGGCCGTCAGCCGCCTCAGCATGGAACCGTCGGTGACCAGCGTCGGCTGGAAGACCGGCGCACCAGCCGAAGCGGTCTGAAAACCACTGGGCGGGTGGGCGCTTTCGCCGATACAGTGCCGGGATGACACGTTTGAATCAGATTGTCGCCGTGGAGAAAGGGATCAAATCCCGGACCTTTTCCGAACTCACCGAGGCCCATCACCAGCTGGCCAAGAACCCGCTGCTGAGCGGTATCGCGCGCACCTACCGTCCGAAAGATGAAGAGGGCGAGCAATTGCCGCCCGAGTCGACGCGCGTACAGGTGAAGTCCGAGGGAGTGCTGGAGGCCACGGCGGAGATCCTGACCAAACTGTTCGATGTGATGGCCACCAAGGATTGGGCCAATTGCGCGGCGAAAGCCGATGTGGTGGTGGACGGCCGGACCCTCGTAAAGGACGCGCCCGTCACCTATCTGCTGTTCCTGGAGAAGCAGCTGGTCGACCTGCACACCTTCGTCCGCAAGCTCCCCGTCCTGGACGCCTCCGAATCGTGGGAGTACGACGCCTCCGCGGACTGCTACGCGACCGAACCGGTGCAGACGGTGCGCACCAAGAAGATTCCGCGCAACCACGTGAAAGCCGAAGCGACGGAGAAGCATCCGGCGCAGGTCGAGGTGTATCACGAGGATGTGGTGGTCGGTTACTGGCGGACCATCAAGTTCTCCGGCGCGCTGCCGGCCAAGCGGGTGAACGATCTGACCGAGCGCGTCGAAAAGCTGCAGCACGCAGTCAAGTTCGCGCGCGAGGAGGCCAACAACGCCGAGATCACCCAGCAGAAGCCGGGTGCGGAGATCTTCGGATATCTGTTTGGCTGACCGGCCCCGCACCGGCTAATGTCGGTGTTGCGCAATGAGCGCAAGCTGAATCAGAAGTTCAATGTGACAGGCACAGCGGACAAGTGGAGGTTCGAACCCTCCCCCCGCCACTCGCGGCGGGGTAGCCCAATCGGCAGAGGCACCGCGCCTTCAATCTCACATTATCGCTCCAGAATCAGCATTCGCCGCCCAATGCCGAATCGAGAGAACGGATTGTCAACGTGGAGGTTGCGGGTTCAACTCCCGCCGGCTCAGCCACCAATGGGCCGTAGCTCAATCGCAGAGCACCGCGTTCATCAGACTGAGTCCGTTCTTAAACGTGTCGGCATGTTGCAAATGGGCGGACACCGAGGCCCCGGGGCAGGCTAGTCCCCGGGGCTTCCCCATGTCCGCACCGCCGTGATCAATCCCGTGGTGATCCAGCCCTTTTCGAGGCGCGTCCAACTTGTGACATAACAACATTTCACTAGTTTTCCGATTCCCTAGACAAGCGTCCAGTAGGTGCCGTTTACTCATACGCCAGATGACCTGTCACCGCTGAGCGGGACAGGTCATCGATCGATGAGGAATCGGTTCCGGAAGCCCTGGGACCACCGGAAGGAATCATGCGTCAAACTTCACGATTGGTCGCGGGCATCGCGGCGTCCACCCTGACCGTCGCGGCCGCGGGTACCGCCCTGAGCACCGGTGTCGCGACTGCCGATACGTCGACCTGCTCGGTGACCAGTCACGCCACCAAGAACGACATCAGCACGGTCGGCATCACGATGACCTACGACAAGACCGTCAACTCCGGTTCCGTCGGCGTCGGCACGACCGTCACCTACACGGACGTCATCGGCACCACCGGTATCGGCAACCCGTACGTGAACACCATCACCGACTACCCGCCGGCCGGTTTCGCGGCGCCCATCTCGGCGAGCATCACCGCCTACCACCTGGTCGGCGGCCAGACCACCGAGAACGTCACGCCCGAGCCGAACGCGGGCGGCTGGAAGGTCACCAGCACCGGCTGGTTCGTCAATTCCGGCAACCCGGTCACCCTGACCACCACCTACGCGGTGCCCTCCAGCGTGACCGCGGGCCAGATGATCACCAGCGGTGGCATCGGCGTCGCGGGCACGGTCGGCGTCAGCAACAACCTGCCGAACCTGACCGCATGCTTCACCGCGCGCAATGCCAATGCCGGCGAATCACTGCTGGGCAGCCTGGGCAATAACGGCCTCGGCTCCTCCGACGGCCAGCTCAGCTCGACCGGTTCGGTCGGCGACATCCTCACCGGTGTGCTGAAGAACCTGATCGGGAGCTGATCTCTCCGACTGTGGCCGGCAACGCTTTTCGCCGGCCACAGTCAGGGGTGGGCGGACCCGCCCGGAATTCCGTCACCATCGAATATTTTCCGAGGACCATTTCTTGCTCGCGCGTAAACATGCGGTACTGCTCGCCGCCTCCGCTGTCGCCCTCTCCGTGCTGTCCGGCGCGCCGGGTTCCGTGGCTGTCGCCCACGCCGAACCGACCGTGTCGCATCTGGACCACATAGACCGCGCCGGGCAACGGCAGCAAACCTTTTACGTGTATTCGGCCGCGATGGATCGCGTGATCCCGCTGCAAGTTCTGACGCCTTTCGATACCAGCGCACCGCGCCCCACCCTCTATCTGCTGAACGGTGCGGGCGGCGGCGAGGATATCGCGAGCTGGTACAACCAGACCGATATCGTGCAGTTCTTCGCCGATAAGAACGTGAACGTCATTACTCCTGCCGCAGGGGCCTTTTCGTACTACACCGATTGGCAGCGCGACGACCCCAAACTCGGCCGCAACCAGTGGGAGACCTTCCTGACCCGCGAGCTGCCGCCGATCGTCGATGCGGCCCTGGGCGCCTCGGGCGTCAATGCGATTGCCGGGGTCTCGATGTCGGCCACCTCGGTGCTGGATCTGGCCGGTGCCGCACCGGACCTGTACCGCGCCGTCGGCGCGTACAGCGGCTGCGCCTCCACCTCCGATCAGCAGGGCCGGACCTATATCCAGCTGGTGATGGCCCGCGCGGGCGCCGACCCCAAGAACATGTGGGGCGGCGACGGCGATCCCGCCTGGCGCGAGCACGACGCACTCCTGAATGCGGATCGCCTGCGCGGCAAGGCAATCTACCTCTCCAGCTCCAGCGGCCTGCCCGGTCCGGCCGAAGCCATCGTGCCCCCGTTCACGGTCGGCCAGGCCGCGACAAAAGTGAATCAGATACTGCTCGGCGGCCTGATCGAAGCGGCGACCAATTCCTGCACCCACCAACTCGCCGACCGCCTGAACGCGCTGAATATCCCCGCCCAGGTCGAATTCCGCTCCGCCGGAACCCATACGTGGCACTACTGGGAGGACGATCTCCACAAGTCGTGGCCCCTGTTCGCCCAAGCCCTCGGCACGACGTAGATCCGGCGGTAGACGACCGGCATTCCGAGCGGCATGGCGGTTCGCAGACACGCGGTGTGAGGTGCGGAAATGCGGGGGTCTGCGGACTTGCGGGCGAAGCGCCGACAGGACTGGGCAATTTCTTGGTATGTTCGGCGCGGTTCTCCTCCGCTTGCCGGATATTGGCTAGAACTCGGGCAGCAGCTCTGTGCGGGGGTGTGACCGCGAGTTGCTGAACTGCCAACCCAGGTACGGTCTGAGCAAGGAGTGTGGGCCTTGTCATTTCGAACAACCCAGTCTTTCAGAACAGTATGCGCTGCCGCCGCATCGACCGTGGCCGTCGCGGCAGGTTTGCTATCGACGGCCGGCGCACCGTTGGCTGTCGCGGCGCCGGGTAATTGCCCGGACCTCAATGTGATCGCTGTGCCGGGCACCTGGGAAACCTCCCGCGACAATCCGCATCCCGGCATGCTGTCCCAGGTCACTCGCGGACTCCCCGGCAATGTGCGCACCGACTACGTCAGCTACGCGGCCACCGCCCTGCCCTGGGAGGGGGAGGTCTACGGCCGTTCGAAGCGGGAGGCCGTCGCCAATGCCCGCGGCATGATCGCGGATATGGCGGCCCGGTGCAGCGCAACGCGTTTCGCACTGGTCGGCTACAGCCAGGGTGCGGACGCGGCCGGTGATCTGGCGGCGGAGATCGGTTCGGGACACGGTGTGGTGCCGCCGGAGCGAGTGGCGGCGGTCGGGCTGCTCTCGGATCCGCGGCGCGGACCCACCGATGCGCTGATCGGCCCGCCGGTGCCCGGCGCCGGTGCGGGCGGGGCGCGGATCGGCGGCTTCGGGTTCCTGAGCCAGAATGTGCGAACCTTCTGCGCGGCGGGCGATTTGTACTGTTCAGTGCCCACCGATGATCTGGCTGGACGCTTCGCCGGATTCCTCACCCAGCTGTCCGCACCCGATCCGCTGCAGATCGGCAACTACGTGCTGACCGTCCAGTCGATTCTCGGCGAGGCGCTGCTGCCGGGCGGATCGGCCATCCTGTCGGCCTCCCCCGACGATCCCGCCGGTGAACAGTGGACCCGCCAGGTGCAGGATTTCCTCTCCTCCGGCGTTCACCAGTCCTACCCGCGCTACACGGTGGACGGCAATGGCGAGACGGCGACCGCGTGGCTGCACAACTGGCTCGCGGACGTGGCCGAGCACCCCTGAGAGATCCGACGAAGGCGGGGCCTGTCACCGATCCCGGTGGCAGGCCCCGCTTTTCGTGACAACGAGCGGCTAGAACGCCGGCAGTCGATCTCCTTGCACCAGCTCGATGTCGAGCTCTACCTTCACGGTGGTACCCACCGCGGCAATGCCCGCCCGGACCACGGCGTTGTAGTCGATGGCGAAATCGTCGCGGTACAGCAGAGTTTCGGCATGGAATGCCGCGCGCACACCGCCCCACGGATCGGGACCGTGACCGCCGTAGGTGACCGCGAGATCCACCGGGCGGGTATGACCGTGCAGGGTCAGGTCACCCGGCATCACCCAGGTGTCGGCGCCGGTGCGGCGAAAACGCTTGCCGGTGAACGTGATCACCGGAAACCGCTCGACATCCAGGAACTCCGCCGAGCGCAGGTGATCGTCCCGCATACCGATACCGGTGTCCACGGTCGCCGCCTTGATCTCGGCGTATCCCGCTGACTGCTCGAAGGTTTCGGCGATATCGAGCCGCCCGCCGACCTCCGCGAAGCGCGCCTTGATGCCCGCGATTCCGAGATGGCGCGCGGTGACGATGACCGTCGAATGCATGGGATCGATCGTCCACGGCCCCGGCGGCGGCACCGTCACCGCATTCGCCTCCGGCGCCAGCATGATCTCGCCCAGTGTGCCCGTGCCCGCCGCCGAGATGCGGGCGAGCTGGGCCACCGGCTGGTGCCCCGGCGCGGTGATCACCGCGGTGTGCATGCCCGGGGGCAGCGGATCGGTCTCCGCCGCCCCGGTCGCACCGGCCACCGCACGGGCGAGCTGCTGCCCGGTCAGATCGGTGACGGTCAGCACCGCACCGGATACCGGCCAACCCTCCGCGCTGCGAATCTGTGCGGTCAGCCCACTCATGACAACTCCGTGGACCGTTCGGCAGCGGATTGCTCGGAACCGTGGCCGAGCTGCGCATCGGCGTCATAACCGAGTTCGACATCATGGTCGATCTCGCCGCCGGTCAGGCGCACCCGGCTGCTCACCGGCGGATATCCGCGCGCGACGACGGTGTATCCACCCTCGACCAGATCGGGCACCGTGTACCGGCCCTGCTCGTCGGTGCGGGCGGTGCCGATCGCAGTGCCCTCGTCGTCGAGCACCGTGACCGAGGCGTCCGGCACCGGCCGGCCCTGTGCCCACACCTTGCCGGTCAGCATGGCCATGGCGGTCAGTTCGAGGTCGTAGCGCAGCAGACCGCTGTCGGGCACGACCAGGGCGGCGGCGGTCGGCCGCATATGCTCGGCCGCCGCGACCAGCGTGTAGGCGCCCGACACCACGCCGAGGCAGACATAGCCGCCGTCGGGTCCGGTGACGGTCGCGCCGACCACTTCGCCGCGCGGATCGGTCAGCGTGATCGTGGCTCCCGGCAATGGTTCTCCGCGACCGGCCGTGCGGACGGTGCCGGACAATTCGCCCGAACCCTGCAGGACCAGATCCCGATGCTGCGGGCGGCTGTCGACCGTGATGTTCACCGCGGCCGGCAGATGCCCGCCCGCCGAGACGATCAGCACATAGCTGCCGGTCGCGGGCGGCTCGATGACATAGGCGCCGCCGCTGTCGCCGGTGGTGCGTGAAACCTGTTGCCCGCGTTGGTCGATCAACGTGACCGCGGCATTGGGCACGGGGCGGCCGTCCTCGCGCTGCACCCGGCCGTCGATGGAACGACCACCGGTGGAGGCAGTGACGACCGGCAGGGTCGCCGTCGCGGAACCAGCCGAAACATGCTGTGCGCCATAACCATTGGTCGCGGCGATCGGCGCGACAGCGGCACTGCCGTTGACCTGCGCACCGGCGTCGTAACCCTCGGCGGTATGCCGTCCCGCGGCCGCGAGCACCGGTTCGGGCTGCGAGATCGCCTGGGCGGCGCCCTCCCAGACCTGCTCCTCGGACCACTCCGCCTCGGCGGCCTGCTCGGGATCTGCGGGCACGGGCGCGGCCGGCGCGGAATCCTGCAACGGAATCTCCTTCATGAACAGCAGCACCACGCAGGCCAGCAATGCCACACCGGCCGCGACCCAGAACACGCCGTGCATGGCATTGGTGAAGCCGATCAGAATCGGATCACGCACCTGCGCCGGAAGCGCCGCGATGCCCGCGGTATTGGACTGCACGCTGCTGAGCTTGGACGCGTCGAATCCGGGCGGCAGATGCCCGCCGAAGGCGTCGACGATCTTATTGGGCAGCAGATTGAACAGAATCGTCAGGAAGACCGCGACACCCAGCGTGCCGCCGACCTGACGGAAGAACGTCGCCGATGCGGTCGACACACCCATATCCGAACGCGGACCGGCATTCTGCACGGCGATGATCAGCGTCTGCATGCAGCCACCGAGGCCGAGGCCGACAATGCCGCTGAAGAGCAGCGGCTGCCACAGCGCGCTGTCGTAGTGCACCGTCGCGTACAGCGCCGCGCCGCAGGCGATGATGAACGTGCCCGCCACCGGCAGGATCTTGTAGCGGCCGGTGCGCTTGGTGACCTGACCGGAGGTCAGTGAGCCGATCATGATGCCCGCCACCAGCGGCAGCATCAGCAGACCCGCCTTGGTCGGCGAGAATCCACGCACCACCTGCAGGTACAGCGGGACCATGGTGATCGCGCCGAACATGGCGATACCGACGATGAAGCCGCCGACGATGCAGACGGTGAAGGTCGAATTCTTGAACAGGCGCAAGGGAATCAGCGCCGCGTCCTTCATCACGTGCTCGATCCAGACGAACAACGCCAGGCCGATGACACCGATGACGTAGCAGAGAATCGCCCGGCCCGAACCCCAGCCCCAGCCGCGGCCCTGTTCGGCGACGATCAGCAGCGGCACCACGCAGATGGTCAGCGCCACCGCGCCGCCCCAGTCGACCTTCAACTGGCGGCGCTGCTGCGGCAGATTGAGCACCTTGGCGACAACGATCAGCGCGATGATGCCGACCGGCACGTTCACCAGGAAGACCCAGCGCCAGCCCTCGATGCCACCGAGGTGGTCGAAGCCGGACAGCCAGCCGCCCAGCACCGGGCCGAGTACGGTGGCGATACCGAAGACCATCATGAAATAGCCCTGGTACCGGGACCTTTCACGCGGCGGGACGATATCGCCGATGATGGTCATGGCCAGCGACATCAGACCACCGGCGCCCAGACCCTGGAACGCGCGGAATCCGGCCAGCTCGTACATGGAGGTGGCGAAGGTGCACGCCGCCGAGCCGATGACGAACAGCGCGATCGCGGTGAGAAAGAACTGCTTCCGCCCGTAGATATCGGCGAGCTTGCCGTACAGCGGGGTGCTGATGGTGGCGGTGATCAGATACGCCGTCGTCGCCCAGGCCTGCTGATCGAAGCCGTGCAGACTATTGGCGATCTTGACGATCGCCACGCTCACGATGTTCTGGTCCAGCGCGGCCAGGAACATCCCCAGCAGCAGACCGGACAGGATGGTGAGGATCTGCCGGTGCGACAGTTTCGGCGGGGCTGCCGCCTGCACGTCCGGCGACGCCTCGAGAGTCGCAGATGTCATGTTTCGAAGCCCTATTTCGGATCGGTTGTCGTGGTAGTTCTTTCGATGTCGCTCACGAGTCGCTCGAGCAGTTGGGTCAGCGTCGAACGGTCGGTCGCGGACCAGTCCGCCAGGAACCCGGCGAGCCAGACATTGCGCAATCGGCGGTTCTCCGCGAAGACACGCTCCCCCTCCTCCGTGGCCTTCAGCACGCACGCGCGGCCGTCGATCGGATCGGCCCGGCGTTCGACCAGACCGTGGCCGACCAGGGTTCTGGTCTGCCGGCTGATCGTCGAGATCTCGGCGTGCAAGGACTCGGCCAGTTTCCCGGTACGTTGCGGCCCGTCGTGGACCAGGCAGAACAGCACCGCATAGGCGAGTTGCTCCAGCCCGTCGGGGCCGCTCTTGATCACCCGGTGCTTGGTTCTGCCGATGGCCCGCATGAGCCGAACCAGCTGTGCGCCCAGGAGATCGGCGCCCTGGAGTTCGGTCGTAGCACTGGGATCACTGGCAACATTCGCCATGATCGGCCCTTCTCTTTACCACTTATTTACTTAGCGAATACAACTACTTGCCTTCGCCAACTATACACAAAACAGAGGCTCGGCTGAAGGGGTGCCGGGGATTCGCTACGGACTCGTGCACATCATCGGATATCAAGCGTTACTCGCGAATTGAGCACCGCGGTCAGCGAAAGGCCGAAGGTGCGCCGGAAGGTCTCGCTCAGGTGGGACGGGGAGGCGAATCCGGCATCGGCGGCGCAGCGGGTGAGGTCGTGACCGGCTTCCACGCCCACGAAAACCATCCGCACCCGAGCCCACTGCCGGTAGCGGCGGAAGGTGGTGCCGGTATGCGCGGCGAACATTCGCAGGAAGTAGTACTCCGACAGGCCCGCGGCGGCGGCCGCATCCTCCGCGCGCGGGTGTGCGGCGGGATCCGCGCGAATCTCGCGCACAATGGTTTCGATGCGAGGATCTATGGGGCGCAATGGTTTCGGGTCCGAGATCAGGCGTTCCAGACTTGTGACGCCTGCGCGCGCGGCGGCGATGAGTGCGGCCTCCTCCCCCGCATCGATCGCACAGGGCCCGAGGGTCCCGGACAGGGCGCAGCCGGTCACCGCACTGCCGGGTTCGGCGAAGAGCAGGGCGATCCGGCCCTGCGAGACAATCCGGTGCCGCACCCGAGCGGGTACGAAAACACTGCTGGTGACCAAGGTTCCGTACTCGGCGGTGTCCACGGTGAACGGTCCGTCCAATGCCAATCCCAGGCAGGCGATCGCCGTATCGTGCATGCCGACGCCCAGATCCGGACCGAGATACCCGACATGGCGGGGCCGCATCCACAGCACGGGCGCCACACCGCAGGTTTGTGAAAGCGCGGCGACGGTCATAGCGACCAGGCTAATCGTGCCCGGCGCGGCCGGTGCGAGCAGCAATGACAGGGAGCTGAGCGGATATGACAACCCAGGGAGACACAGCGAAGCCGAGCCGGCAGACGAGAGCGGTCACCGCACTGCTGCGGGCCTCGGGCGGGCGCAAGCTGCTCGGCGATCCGGCACTGGTGCACGCCGCGCTGGAAAAGCGTGACCGGAAGGTCGCGGAGGTTCGGCCCCCGGCATTCCTGAACAAAGCCGCGACCGTCAGCCGGGACGACCTCGACGGCTGGCCGGTGTACCGGATCACGCCGACCACCGGCCCTGCCGACGTCACCGTCGTCTTCCTGCACGGCGGCGGCTTCTTCCGCGAAATCGTGCGCCCGCATTGGAGTTTCGCGCGGGATCTCGCCGCCGCCGTACCCGCGGAGTGCGTGGTGCCCATCTATCCGCTTGTCCCCCATGGCCAGGCCGCCGATATGGTCGCCACCACCGCCGCGATCCTCGCCCGCACGATCGAGCGGCGGGGAACGGGAAAGACTGTGGTGATGGGCAATTCGGCCGGCGGCGGACTGGCATTGGCGGCCACGCAGGTCCTGCTCGAGCAGGGCGGGCCGCAACCCGACCGCATCGTGCTGATCTCCCCCTGGCTCGACGTCACCATGACCGACCCCACGCTGCCGGCCCTCGAAAAGGACGATCCCTTCCATCAAATCGCCGGTCTGCGCGAAGTCGGCCGCCTCTACGCCGGTGATCTGGACCCCCGAGACCCTCGCGTCAGCCCCCTCCGCGGCCGGATCGAAGGTCTCCCGCCCCTGACCGTCTTCTGCGGCACCCGCGAAATGACCGTGGCCGATACCCGGACCCTGGCCCGGCGTGCCGCAGCCGCCGGCACCCCGATCGACTATCACGAGGGCCCGGCGCTCCCCCACAACTACGCCCTCATGCCCTCGCCCGAAGGCCGCGCGGCCCGCACGATCATCTTCGAGGCCTGCCGCGCACCGCAGCAGGTATCGGCCACCGACCCGCACAGCGCGCAGCGCTAACGGTCCGCGACCCGAGTCGCCAATCCGGCCGGAATCGCACTCTTCTCTCGACGCTCCTTCCGAACAGCGTGTGGCACACCGCGTTCGCGAATCGCGAGAGATATCGCACGCGATTACGGCGACGGCGAAGTCCGCGACATCCTGTCGGTCGATATCTCCGACTGGGATGCGCCCGGCATGCTGTACGGCAAGCCCGCCAAACAGTGCAGTCCCGACGAAATCGCCAGGGAGACGTGGGCTCAGATCATGAAGACGCAGTCCGGGCGATTGCTGCTGCCGGACGCACTGCATGACAGCGATCTGCATTCCTGGTTTCTGGATCCGGGCATCCACTGGGACCCGGCCGCAGGCGTCAACTCCAATGACGATCCGCTGCTTGTGAATACGGCCGGATCGTGGGACAACCGCCCGACCGGCGCCACCGGAATCCCGAATCTCTTTCTGGCCGGGGACTATCTGCGCACCAATGTCGATCTGGCCACCATGGAGGGGGCCAATGAGGGTGGGCGGATGGCGGCCAATGCGGTGCTCGACGCCGCGGGTTCTCCGGCCCCGCGCGCGGCGCTGTTCCCGCACGTTTCCCTTGCCGAGTTCGACGGAGCGCGCGCCCTGGATCGGGACCGCTGGTTCGCCGGTCAGCCGAACCTGTTCGACCTGCCGTGAATCCGATCCGCTTATGCGCGCTCGTTCTCGGAGGAGTGTGAAAGCCCGTGCAGCACAAGCGGAACAATGGCGGCACGCACGAACTCGCGCGCCTGCCGCGCATCCGAGAAATCCGAGCCGCCCACCGGAGTGAGCAGCAGCGAGTGCGCGAACCGAGCGAGCAATTCTGCCACCGGCCGCGGATCGTATCGGCCGATCACCCCCCGCTGCTGCGCCGCCTCGAGCGCCCCCGCAATGTAATCGATCCCGAGCCCGACGCCGACTTCCCCACGCACCGTGTAGAACTCGAGAATCTCCTCCGGCGCAACCTCGAGCAGCTGCTTCACCAGCGGATGATTACGCGTCTGCTCGATGACATAGAGCACCGTCTCCTCGATCTGAGCCGGCACCCCCTTGGTCGCCGCCCCGATCTCCGAAACCCCTTGCAGCACACGCTGATTCTCCCGAACCAGCACCGCATCCACCAGCTTTTCCTTACTACTGAACCGCCGATAGATGGTCATCCGATTGACCCCGGCCCGCCGCGCGATGTCATCCAAACTGCTCCGCCGAATCCCCACCTGAAGAATCCGCCCCAACGCGGCATCAAGGATCTTCTCGCCGGTCTCATCACGCGCGGAATCCATGCGGCAATGCTACGTGACCTGCCACAACGCGCAGGCCACCCCACCGCACCCACCAGCGCCGATCGACCGCCTCCGCCCCGGAGTCGGCGCCTGCTCATGTCACGCGGCCACGCCCGCACCCTATTTCGAATTGCGCGAAACGGGAACGTGTTCTAGGTTTTTGGTGAAGCCACGGGGGTTGAGCTAGGGGGCATCAGTCAATGGCAAGCAGATCCAGGCATCGAGACAACCAGCCGTAACGCTACGACGTCAGCGATTCGTACAGCGTGTTGAGGTTGTGGCCGAAGGCTTTTCGCTCGGGGAGGGCGAGACAGGCGAAGGTTTCGGCTTCCACTTCATCGAGAGCCAGATCGGCGATGGCGAGGATCCGAGTCCCGGATGGCGTCAACGACACGATCTGCCTGCGCCGATCGGCGGGGTCGCGATTGCGCTCGATATACCCCGCCTCGGCCAAACCATCGAGGTAGGCCACGATGTCGCCGGTGTCGAGGTCGATGCGGGCTGCCAGTTCCTTCTGATGACAGGGCCCCAGCTCGTTCAGGGTGCTCAAAATCGCGTGCTGATTGGGTAAGAGGCCGATCGTCGACAGCTCGTTGACGTAACGCTGCCGTACCCGCAGCGCCGACCGAACCAGCAGGAAGCCCATACGGCTGCTCAATGGCGTGTTGGAGTACTCCGCGTGTCCCATGGGGCAATGATACGTGATCGAAACATTTGCCAATAACTGGACTTGCCAATCATTGGAACAAGTGTCTATTGTCGATGTGGAGCCGCACCTGCGGCGCTCTGCGGATCGGGAGATCGCCTATGATTCAAGAACTTTCGTACGTGGGGTTCGCCTCGCCTCGCTTCGAGGAATGGCGGACCTACGGTCCCGACCTGCTCGGCGCGATGCTGAAGAGCGACGGACCCGATGGCGCCATCCGGCTGGCGGTGGATGACATCAACTACCGCATCGCCATCCACCCGGCCGAGGAGAACGAATTCCGCTACGCCGGATGGGGTTTGGCGAATGAAACCGATCTACACGCCTACGTCGGGCAGCTCTCCGACCGCGGTGTCGTGGTGCGGTGGGCCGAGGAGGAGTTGTGCAAGGAGCGTGAGGTCGCCGAGCTGGCCTGGTTCCAGGACCCGTGGGGTCTGCGGCACGAGTTGAGTTGGGGAAAGACCGCGACTCCCAACTCTTTTCAGCCCGGCCGAGTGATGCGCGGCGGATTCGTCACCCGCGACCAGGGACTCGGGCACGTCGTTTTCCAGGTGCCCAGCCTGATGGAAGCGAATCGCTTCTATGCCGACATCCTCGGATTCCGCCTGTCGGACCGCATCATCACCGACTATTTCAATGTCCGCTTCTATCACATCAACGGCCGTCACCACTCGCTCGCACTATCCGAGCTACCAGGCCATGTCGGGTTCAACCACCTGATGCTGGAGTACGAGAACATGGACGATCTCGGCCGAGCGATCGATCTGCTGAAGCGCAACGACACCGAGATCATGCAAACTCTCGGCCGGCACACCAACGACCTGATGACCTCGATCTACATCACCAGCCCTTCGGGGTTGCAAGTGGAACTCGGTCACGGCGGCCTCGTCGTCGACGACCTCAGCTGGGTCGCCCGCACCTACAACAAGGCCAGCTATTGGGGCCACCGCTATTCCGAGACCGCACAGTCCCGCCCAGCGGGAATCATCAACCCGATCAACTGATTCGGGCACAATTGGTAACCGCCACGGCGGCGGAGGCCAGGGCGCCCGGGGGGCGATCACAGAATTCACACTCCATGCGGGTGTGAATGAAACATCGGGGGGACAGGGGGGCTTCAATGCCGAAATCTCACTGCACCTTGATTGAAGGCGAAACACTATGTCGCCGAACAGTTATGGTATCCAGAACGGGGATGAGACATGAAGCAGGTCGGGGATGTCCGAGGTAAGGTCACCATTGTTGGCGCAGGCCAGGCGGGGTTAGCGCTGGGAATCGGCCTGATTCGGTTCGGTTTCGACGTAACGATCGTATCCGATCGAACGGCTGATGAGATAAGAGACGGTCGGGTTACGTCCAGTCAGTGCATGTTCGATCTCGCTCAGGGATTCGAAAGAGCGTTGGGTATCAATTTTTGGGACGACGAGTGCCCGTTGATCGAAGGGCTGAGGATTTCAGCGTTTCTGCCACAGTTTCCGGAAAATCCGGCGAACACGTGGTCGGCAGCACTCGGCGGTCCGGCTCGCTCCGTCGACCAGCGCCTGAAGATGCCGCGTTGGATGGAGGAATTCGAGCGTATCGGCGGAACTCTGAAAATTGAGTCAGCGACTGTCGACTCGCTCGAAGAATACGCGGAGACAAGCGATCTGGTTGTCGTCGCGGCCGGCAAGGGTGCGATTGCCGGCTTGTTCGAAACAGATACGGCTCGTTCGCCGTACCGTGAGCCACAGCGGTCCATCGCCATGTTCTACGTTGACGGGTTGGCCAAACCGTCCGGACGGTCGATGGTCGAGTTCAGTATCATTCCCGAGATCGGCGAATACCTCACCTACCCTGCATTGACGGCGCAGGGGCCGTGCGACATCATGCTGTTCGAGAGCATCCCGGGTCGAGCGTGGGATGTCTGGTCGCCGACAGACAGTAACGATGAACTGCTGTCTCGAGCCAAAGGCTTGCTGGCAGAGTACCTTCCGCGCGAATTGCGGCGCGCCCAGGAAATCGCCCTGATCGACGACAATGCGGCGCTGATCGGCCGGCTGACACCCACCGTGCGCAAGCCTGTCGCGACTCTGCCGTCCGGTGCCGCGGTGCTCGGTATGGCCGACGTTGTCGTACTGAACGATCCCATCACCGCTCAGGGCTCCAATAATGCGAGTAAGTGCGCGGATATCTATCTCCAGAAGATCATCCGGCATTCCGGCGACTACAACCGTGCCTTCATGTCCGACGCTTTCGGTGAGTATTGGAAGACCGCCGGACCCGCGACCGCGTTCACCAACCAGTTCCTCAGCAGTCCTTCGCCACGGCACGCACGCGATCTACAGATGGCGGCAGCACAATACCCGGAGATCGCCACCCGTTTTGCCCACTGCATGAATGACCCTCGCGATACGGTCGACTGGATTCTCGACCGCGATGGGGCCTACCGCTATACAAGCGAAGTGGCCAACCGGTACATGAACTTCCCCATGGCCAGCTGAGACGCAAGGGATTTCGGGATGTTCAACACCGTAATTACTGAAATGGCACCATTCGATGCTCTCGACCGTGCCCGTGCGCTACGCGAGAATCTAACCGGCCGAGCACACGAAGTAGAGCTCAACCGGCACCTCCCTGACGATGTATTCGAGATGTTCAGAGAATCCGGTCTCATGAGAATCTCACAACCCCGCAAGTGGGGCGGATCGCAGCTTCCACTGACAACTCATCTCGACGTCATCACTGAAATCGGCACGGCATGCGGTTCATCGGCTTGGACACTGGGCGTCTATATAAGCCATAACTGGAACCTCTCCCTTTTCGATCCGATGGCGCAGCAAGAGGTTTGGGGTGAGAACCCTGACGCGGTTGCCTGTACGTCAGCTGTCGGTGGGCCTCCTGCCGAGCGGGTGACCGACGGTGCCATCATCCGGGCTGGAAGATGGACGTTCCTGTCGGGCGTATGGCATGCCGATTGGATCATCGTCAACTCTTTGCTTGCCCCCGAACACGATCCTCGCGCTGCGGGCCAACTCTTTTCTCTGCTGATCCCCCGTGGCGAGTATCGAATCATCGACGACTGGAACACCATCGGTTTGTCAGGCACAGGGACGTGCAGCGTCGACCTCGAGAACGTATTCGTTCCGGCCCACAGAATCCTGCCGTTCGCAGCGCAACAGAACGGCACAACTGTGGGTGGTGTCCAGCACGAGGATCCGGTGTACCGCGCACCACTGGACTCCATCTGGCCGGCCTACCTGGCGGCGCCTGCGATCGGAGCGGCGCGGGGCGCCGTCCAAGCGTGGCTCGACAGGACTGGCAAACGGAAACACGCGTACACACAGGCTCCTGCCGCAGGCGAGTTTCACAAGCAATTCCGGCTCGGCGAGGCTGAGGCTCGCATCGACGCCGCGGATTACCTACTCCGCCGAGCGATGGAGTCGGCTGTCGATGCCGCTGCGTCCCATCAGGGCATTGCCGAAGTGCGTTCGCGCAATCGGCGGGATTTTGCGATGGCCGTTCGGATGTGTGTCGAGGCCGTCGAGTCGATCTTCCTCAGCTCCGGTGCTTCGTCGTTGGCGCGGACCAGTCCGATCCAACGACATTGGCGCGACGTGCATGCCGTGGCTCAGCACGCGATGTTCGACTACGAGCGGAGCGTGTCCGCATGGGGTCGGCGCCGCCTGGGCGTTGACGACGGACTTACTTTCTGAACTTCGGCGGTGAATGTGAATTGAAGGAGTTATCGAACATGAAGAGACCGGCTTTCTTCGAGCAGTTCGGTCCCGATGAGTTTGCACCCACCAAGGTGGCGACGAGCCCATGGAGCAAACATGCTGTCAACGGCCCTGCTGTCTGTGGACTACTGGCGCGCGAACTGGAACGTCAGCACAGCGCGGCAGGATTTCAACCTGCGCGCTTGACGATCGATCTGTTCAAACCGGCACCGAATGCCATGCTGCAGGTGTCGACGACCGAGGTGCGGGTTGGAAACCGCATCAGAGTCGCCGACGCCGTGCTTCTGGCCGGCGGTGTTCCTTACGCTCGGGCGAGCGCCGTCTTCCTCAAGCGGTCGAATCAGCCTGAAGGCACTGTGTGGCAGCGCGATACGACACCATCCACACCACCGGAACATCTCGCCGCGGAGCTGGAAGATCATGGTGTGCCGCTCTTCGGCAGCGATGTACACCCCACCGGCTGGTCCATGGATATGGCAGAGCATCAGGGGTCGAGCCGAAAGCGTATGTGGTCCCGCACGATCTCGATCGTGGAAGGCGAGGAACCCTCGCCCTTCGCGGTGGCAGCGATCGTCGGTGAAGCCACAAGCCTGGTCACGAATTGGGGCAGCGAGGGGATCGGCTTCATCAATGCGGACCTCACACTGACCCTCGCCCGAATGCCTCGAGGCACCGAGATGGGGATCGAGTCCGACAACCACATCAGTGCTGAGGGTGTAGCGGCCTGTTCGGCCGTTCTTTACGACCGGGAAGGCCCATTGGGCACCTGCGTGGTCACCGCGTTGTCGAACGCTGCCCGGCAGATCGACCTCGCCCAGCCTCTGGATCTGGCTAGTCGTCGAGGCTGATCAGGCACGACTGCCACTTGTGGCATCGGCGCGCTCCGGCGCACCCAGTTGCGGGTATGTCGGGTATTCGATGCCCGAGATGTACTGCACTGTTCGGACGACCTGGCAGGAATAGCCGAATTCGTTGTCGTACCAGAGGTAGAGGATTGCGGTGTCGCCGTCGACGATGGTGGCGTTGGCGTCGACGATCGATGCTGCGCGGGATCCGATGAAATCGCTGGAGACCACGTCGGTGGCGGCGGTGTAGTCGAGGTTGCGGCTCAATGGACCTGCCAGGGAGACCTGGCGCAGGTAGTCGAGTACTTCGGTTTTGGTGACTTCGCGGTCGAGTTGCAGGTTCAGGATCGCGACCGAAACATCGGGGGTGGGAACACGAATCGAGTTGCCGGTGATCTTGGCCTTGAAGTCCGGCATCGCCTTCGCGACCGCGGAGGCGGCGCCGGTTTCGGTCAGGACGAGGTTGAACGGCGCGGAGCGGCCGCGGCGGTCGGCGGGGTGGTAGTTGTCCAGCAGGTTCTGGTCATTGGTGAAGGAATGGACCGTCTCGACGTGGCCGCGGACGATGCCGTATTCGTCATCCATCGCCTTGAGGGGCGGCACGATCGCATTGGTCGTGCAGGAGGCGCACGAGACGATCTGCTCGGACAGATCCAGTCCGAGATGGTTGACGCCGTGCACGATATTCGGGACGTCGCCCTTACCGGGCGCGGTGAGAAGGACTTTCGCGATACCGGGGCGCAGGTGCTGCTCCAGGCCCGCACGGTCGCGCCACTTGCCGGTGTTGTCGATCAGGATGGCATTGCCGATGCCGAATTCGGTGTAGTCGATGGTCGCCGGATCATCGCTGTAGATGAACTTGATGACATTGCCGTTCGCGATGATCGCGTTATTGGCGGCGTCGACCTTGATCGTTCCGTTGAACTGCCCGTGCACCGAATCCCGGCGCAGCAGCGATGCGCGCTTGGCCAGATCGTCGGCGCCGCCCTTGCGTACCACCACGGCCCGCAGGTTCAGCCCATTGCCGGATCCGGTCTTCTCGATGAGCAGGCGGGTGACCAGACGGCCGATCCGCCCGAAGCCGTACAGCACCACATCGCGGGGACCCTGCGACTGCGCCTTATTGCCATCGGTGACATCGGCCAGCACCGCGGCGGTGAATTCCGGAATCGACAGTCCGCGATCATCGGCGCGATAGGCCATGACCAGGCGGCCGAGATCGATTTTGCACGGACCCAGATCCAGCCCGCTGAGCACCTGAAGAATCGGCAGGGTCTCGTCGATCGACAGTTCCTCACCCTCGATCTGCCGCGCGAAACGGTGCGTCCGCAGAATGCTGATCACCGATTTGTTCACCAGCGACCGGCTGTGCAGCAGGATCGTCACCCCCTTCTCGCGATACAGCCTTCCGATGATCGGAATCATCGCCTCCGCCGAGGCTTCGTGAGCGTTCCAGCGGTCAAGATGGTCGTTAGTCAACACACGTCCTCGGGGTTTCCTAGATCTGTTCGACAGTTCGATGCTATCCAGCGGCGCGATGTCACCGAGCCCCACTACCCCGCTGTGAGGTCGAACAACTGCGGCTGCGCACGATCGGCGGCGAATTGCCTTGGGAGGCACCGCCTATCGTCACTGTGACGGGTACGTCACATTTCCGGCATCGTCGCCGCGCTGGTGCCCGCGGCGGGCGTCGCGGTCGAAGATGCCCAGAAACTCGCACGGTCGTCCGCCTTCGGCGCCGATGGCGTGCGGCAGCATGGTCGGGAATTCCGCCGACTGATTGGTCTCGATCCGGAAGCGGCGGTTGCCCAGCAGCAGAATCGCGGTACCGGAGAGCACAACGAGCCACTCCCGACCGGTATGCGCGCGCAGACGCGAGGGGCTGTCGGGCGGGGGATTCGTCATGCGCTGACGTACGACGGTCATACCGGGTTCCGCCTTGATGGGCCAGCGCATCTGCCCGTGGGCGCTGTCGACCATCGGATTGGAGACAACATCGTCCGTGGCGGTCTCGACCAACTGATCGAGCGAGGTGTCCAGCGCGCGGGCCAGGGTGACGAGCTGGTCCAGGGCCAGGCGGCGCTGACCGGTCTCGATCCGGCTGAGCGTGGACTGGCTGAGGTGGGCACGCTCGGCCAATTCCTCCAGCGACCAGCCCTGAGCCACGCGCAGGGCGCGGATGCGTTTGCGCACGAGGCTGTCCAACTCACCATCGTCTTGCGTCATAGGCAAGATCCTATGCCTTGACAGCAAGACGGAGTTAGCGTCGGTCGTGTTCGCCCCTATGTCCGGGGCGGTGACGGAAGGGGACGATATGCCTGCGACAACCACCTCACCCGCGGCCGGCGAGTTACGAGACGAGACCATTGACGCCGTGGTGATCGGCGGCGGCGCCGCCGGACTGAACGGCGCGCTGATGCTGGCCCGGTCCCGCCGCTCGGTGGTCGTGATCGACAGCGGAACGCCGCGCAATGCGCCCGCCGAGGGTGTGCACGGGCTGCTCGGACTGGACGGCACTCCCCCGGCCGACCTGCTGGCACGGGGACGTGAAGAAGTCCGCCGCTACGGCGGTGCGGTAGAAACCGGCGAAGTTGTTGCGGCCGTGGCTGATCCGTCCGCCGACGGGGATTCGCGCTTCATCGTCACCCTGGCGAACGGCGCGGTCCTGCACGCGCGCCGACTCCTGATCGCCACCGGTCTGCGGGACGTGCTGCCCGATATTCCCGGTCTCGCGGAGCACTGGGGACACAGCGTCGTGCACTGCCCCTACTGCCACGGCTGGGAAGTGCGCGACGAGCCCATCGGCGTGGTGGCCGTCGGCCCGGCTTCCGTCCACCACGCACTGCTGTTCCGCCAATTGACCGGCGACCTCGTCTATTTCACCCACGGCACGCAGCTCGACGACAACACCCGGGCGCGCTTCGCCGCCAGGAACATTCGTATTGTCGATACTCCCGTCGACCGGGTCGTGGCGGCCGAGGGCGGCGGAATCGCGGGTGTGCGGCTCACGGATGGACAGGTCGTGCCCCGGCGCGTGCTCGCCGTCGCGACCACAATGCGGGCGCGCACCGAGGGGCTGGAGGGTCTGGGTCTGCCGATGGAGGATCTGCCCGGCGGGATGGGACGTCATTTTGTCACGGGAATGGCCGGGACCACGGCGATTGCGGGCGTGTGGGTCGCCGGTAATGCCACCGATCCGACCGCCCAGGTCGGTGCGTCCGCGGCCGCCGGTGCCCTGGCCGGCGCGCATATGAATGCCGACTTGGCTGTTGCCGACACCGATGCGGCGCTCGCCGCCGCACTGCACCTGGTGACCGGCGTCTGACCGCCGCTCACCGGCCGCACCATGCACGTGAGCTAGAAATCACCGAATTATACTCCGGCGCTGCAGATTTCACTGTTGCGCCGATATCTGCATGCCTTGTCGAGAGGAACACATGAGTACAAAACCGCCGGGGGCGACCGGTGAAGACATCGCACTCGATCATGGAATACCCACTGATACAGCACTTTTGGCGAACAGCACCCCCGGCGAGGGTGTTCCCGATGCGCGCCGGCGGCGCATGATCCTGATCGCCGTATGTATCGCCTTGATGGCCGTGATCGCCTCGGTGTCCGGGCTCAATGTCGCCCAGCTCGAACTCTCCGCGGCCTTCGACGCCTCACAGAGCACGGTGCTGTGGATCATCAATATCTACACGCTCAGCCTGGCCGCCCTGCTGTTGCCGCTCGGCGCGATCGGCGACCGTTTCGGCCGCAAGCGGATGCTGCTCATCGGCCTCGTCATCTTCGGCATCGCCAGTGCGGCAGCAGGTTTCGCGCAATCGTCCGAGATAATGCTCACCGCCCGGGTATTCAGTGGCGTGGGTGCGGCGATGATCATGCCCATCACGCTGGCCGTCATCACCTCGACATTCCCCGAGGCGGAACGCGGACGGGCGATCGGGGTGTGGACCGGCGTGGCCGGCGGTGGCGGCATCCTGGGAATGTTCCTCTCGGCCGCCCTGGTCGATATCGCGAGCTGGCGGTGGCTGTTCGTGCTGCCCGTCGCACTCGTTGTGGTCGCTCTCGTCATGACGATGCGATCGGTCCCCGACTCGCGCGAAACATCAAGGCACGCTTTCGATATCGTCGGCGCGCTGACCTCCGTCGTCGCGGTGGCCGGGCTCATCTTCGCCCTTCAGGAGGGACCCGAACGGGGCTGGGCGGCCCCGGCGACCCTGTTCGGCCTAATCATCGGCGCCCTCGCCACCCTCGGATTCGCGATCTGGGAACTGCGCCGTCGTGATGCCGCGCTCCTGGACGTGCGCCTGTTCGGTGAGCGTTCGCTGGCCGGCGGCTCGATCACGCTCCTGGTGGTCTTCGGAGTCCAGGCCGGGATCTTCGTGGTCCTGTTCCCGTT
This sequence comes from Nocardia sp. NBC_01327, assembly GCF_035958815.1. Lineage (NCBI taxonomy): Bacteria > Bacillati > Actinomycetota > Actinomycetes > Mycobacteriales > Nocardiaceae > Nocardia > Nocardia sp. NBC_01327. The sequence continues at coordinate 7,391,814 of NZ_CP108383.1, forward strand.
CTTCCAGGCGGTCCTCGGCTGGTCGGGGCTGCGGTCCACCCTGGCGCTGATGCCCATGGCCGTCCTGATGATGATCGCCTCCGGCCTGGCCCCGAAGCTGGCCGCGCGCACCGGACCCCGGGCGACCATGGCCACCGGCATTCTCGTGGCGGGCGCGGGCCTGGTGCTCATGGCGGCCCTCGTCTCCGTCGACGGCGGCTACCTGTCCGTGCTGCCCGGCATGCTGGCCATGGGCTTCGGCATGGGCCTGTCGATGACACCGTCCACCGAGGCCATCACCAGCACCCTGCCCCAGGAACGCCAGGGCGTCGCCTCCGCACTCAACGACGTCACCCGCGAATTCGGCACCGCTCTCGGCGTCGCGCTGCTCGGAGCCCTGCTGTCCTCCGGTTACCGCAACGCCATCGATCCCCGGCTCATCGACATCCCCCGGGCACCCGGCGCGGCGCGTGAAGGCATCGCCAACGCTCTCGAGGCCGCGAATCAGGCAGGCCCCCAGGCACAGTCACTGATCCGCGCGGCTCAGGAATCGTTCGTCACCGGTTGGCAGCACGCCATGTGGGCGGGAGTGTCCATCATGACCGCTCTCTTGCTCTACATCCTCACCCGAGGACCCCGCCGCACCTCGTCGGCTCATCCCTAGTCACAGCCTTCACTCCACAGGTGCTGGCGCCCAGCGCTGTTCGACCTTGGCGATGCGCCAGTAGGCCACGGCCGCGATCCAGGCCAGAACGAACAGGGCGACAATGGCGAATCCGACATTGTTGAGATCGATCCCGGCGATCGCGTCGGTGACGGGGTTGCTGAAGCCCGCATCGTCGTGCAGGACGGTGATGAGTTCGATGGAGCCGACGAGCAGGGCGACCGCGATCGACAGGCCGGTAATTGTCAGGTTGTAGTAGATCTTGCGGATCGGGTTGGCGAAGGCCCAGTCGTAGGCCACGTTCATGAACAGTCCGTCGATGGTGTCCATCAGGCTCATGCCCGAGGCGAACAGCAGCGGCAGCACCAGAATCGCGTACCACGGCAGACCGGCGGCGGCGCCCGAACCGGCGAGGGCGAGCAGCGCGACCTCGGTGGCGGTATCGAAGCCGAGACCGAACAGCACGCCGACGGGGTACATCTGGAACGGCCGCTTCACCGCCCGCATGATCGGACCGAGCAGCCGCGCCAGGAATCCGCGCGCCTGCAGCGCGGCCTCGAGTTCCGCGTGATCGAATTCGCCCTGGCGGGTCTTCCGGTAGACCCGCCAGATCCCCACCAGGGCAACAATATTGACCAGCCCGATCAGATAAAGGAACGATCCGGACGCCAGGGTCGACACGATTCCCAGATTCTTGCGGGTGGGCGAATCGTCCTCGACAAGCGTGCCGACCACGCGCGCGCCCGCCACGACCAGGCCCGCCATGACGAACACGATGGTCGAATGCCCCATGGCGAACCAGAACCCGACCGACTTGGGCCGCTGACCGTCGCCCATCATCTTGCGGGTGGTGTTGTCGATCGCGGCGATATGGTCGGCGTCGAAGGCATGCCGCAGCCCGAAGGTGTAGGCGGTCAACCCCAGACCGACACCGAAGACCTGCGTCCCGATCTGATAGCTGTGCGGTGCGATCGCCCCGAACAGCAGCCCGAACGCCACCGCGTGCATGACGGCGACCACCCCGAGCAGCACCCCCGCCTCGATCCAGTCCCGGCGCGTCCAGTCGTGCAGGACATGACGCAGCATTCGCCCACGGGCAGCGGGGGTGCCGGATTCCGGCGTGGGCTCGATAGCCATGTGTCGCTGAAGCCTTCCAGGGCAGCCGCGCCCCCGAACGTAGGGACGTGAGAAGGCGAGGTCTGGCTACCAGCCGAAACTGGACACAGTGGCGCGACCGCACCGGATTCACACCGGTTTCCCGTCCTCATCACGAAATTCAACCGGACTATACCGACCGACCGAAACCCGCCCGAAGGCATGGACGACTACCCCGAGCCCCGCCCGCCCTAATCCGAAGTCACCGCCAACTGCCCGAACCGATTGACCGCCGCATGGTGATGCCCATCCGGGCTGGTGAGCACAACCTCAGTCGGATTCGTCAGCGCGATACAGCAGTAATTCCCCCGATCCTGCTGCACGCTGATAGACAACAGCCTCTTGTTATTAGCCTGCTGCCACCCCTCCATACTGTCGTACAGCCCCCGCATAGAGGGATTCTCGAAGTAGACCAAATTCTGCTTGTTCATATCCGACATGACGCTGCTCTCCATTCCAGCCACGGGGGCCGACCGCAAACCCACTGTATCCATCGTAGAACGCATCGATTACTGCTGTGCCGCAAAGTGTTTCGAACTCTCGGTGCCGGTGGAGAAGTGGCGGCGGTAGCGCTCGGGGGTGGTGGAGAGGCGGCGGGTGAAGAGGCGGTGGAGGGTTTCGGCGTGGCGGTAGCCGACTGTGCGGGCTATGGCGGTGATGGTCAGGTCGGTGGATTCGAGGAGGCGGCGGGCGGCTTCTATGCGGAGGTCTTCTACGAATGCTGCTGGGGTGGCGCCGGTTTCGGCGCGGAAGGCGCGGGCGAAGTGGCGTTCGCTCATGCCGGCGCGGTCGGCCAGGGTGGCGACCGCCAGGTCGTCGGACAGGTGGTCGGGGAGCCACTGCTGGACGGCGCGGATGGCGGGGGTGCGGGCGGGCTGGGCACGCATCTGGGCGCTGAATTGGGCCTGGCCGCCGGAGCGGCGGGTGAAGACGACGAAGGCGCGGGCGATCTCCTGCGCCTTCTCGCGGCCGTGATCGTCCTCGACGAGAGCCAGGGCCAGGTCGATGCCCGCGGCGACGCCGGCGGAGGTCCAGCGGTTGCGATCGTGGACGAAGATGCGGTCGGGTTCGACGGTGACGCGCGGATAGGTGCGGGCCAGTCGCTCCGTGGCGCCCCAGTGGGTGGTGGCCCGGTAGCCGTCGAGCAGCCCGGCGGCGGCGAGTAGCAGCGCACCCGAGCACACCGAGGTCACGCGGCGGGATTTGCGGGCCAGGGCGGGCAATTCGCGGACCACCTCCGCCGACACCGGCCCGGTGATCCAGCCGCCGACGACCATGAGGGTATCGATCTCCTCGGCGGAGGCGGCAAGAATACGCAGCGAATGCTCGACCGCAATGGTCAAACCACCGTCCGCCGTGATCGGCCGCCCCTCCGGTGAAGCCGTGACGAGCCGGTACGCCTCCTCCTCGGCGAGCGCGTTGACAAACCCGAAAACATCCATCGGCCCGGCCAATTCGACCAGTTGCATCCCCTGGTAGGCGACAAAAACAATGGTGCGCGGCGCGGGCATGCCGCCATCATCGCAGCCGGGCCGAATGTCCGCCATGGTCAGTGCTTGACTGTGACGGCCGCCCGGTCACGCACCGCGTGCTGTTCGAGGAACGGGATCACCACCGCGGCAATCCGATCCGGGAATTGAGCGTGCGGATAGTGCCCGCCGTTGTCGACCATCACGACCCGGCCCACACCGTCGGGCATGGCGGCCACGATCGCATTCGCCTCGGCCTCGGGATCGGCCCAATCCGGCTCCCCCGAACCCATGATCACCAGTGCGGGACAGCGGACCTCCGCCAGCCGGGCCTGCGCATCCGCGGGGGTGGTCTGCTGGGTTTTCATGAATTCCGCCCAGCGCCCGGGCTGCCGCAGAATGTTCTCGAGTCCGGCGAGGTATTCGTCGAAGTCGGCGGGCTTGGTGGGATAGGCGACGTCCAGATACCGCCGCCACCAGGTCAGCGAATTCAGCATTGCGGTGAGCGCGAGGCGGACCATGCCGCGGCGATACCGGCGGCGGGTGAAAAGCGCTCCGATAGACACACTCTGGGTAAGGGTGAACGGTTCGATCTCGACGATCGCGGTCACCAACTCCGGAGCCTGCGCCGCGGCGATCGTCGCCGAGCCACCCGACAGCGAATGCCCGAGTATCACCGCCGGACCGCCGAAGTGCCGGATCACACCCAGCAGATCCTCCGCCACATCGGTACGGCTGATGGCGGCCTTCCCGGTCACCGACGGCCAGTCGAGACTGGACTCCCCGTGCCCGCGCATATCCACATTGACCACCCGGTAGCCCGCGGCGACCAGCGGCCCGACGAGGTGGCGGAAATCGTGCCGCACGGTGCCCATACCGTGCGAGAGCACCACCAGCGGCCCGTCTCCCGCCACATCGCAGGCGAGCCGTCCGTGCTCGAGCGTCACATACTCGGTCATTGTCGTTTCCTTCCAGCGGAATCATCCGGTGGCCGCTGCTGCGACCTGCTGAAAGTGAACGCCGGAAACCCGATTCGGCCGATACCGAAGGCTGGAACGGTCAGTCGCACGGCCGATTTCGTCAGGCACTGACCGAGGTCGCCACGAAACCGGCAATCTCCCAGCAGGACCCGCGCACGCCGGAATTCCCGACAACTCGGACGCGTACCAGATTATGCCGACCCACGGCGCCGGCCATGCGCAATACTGTGCCGCAGTGCGCCGGCTCCCGGCCGGTGGACGCGATGCGAAAGGAGTCCGAGTTGGCAATCCTTGGTGCACTTTTGGTGATTGTGAGTATGTTCGCTTTCGTAGTCGGGTTCATCGCACTGTTTCAGGGTCATATAAAAACGTTCCGCATCAATGATAAGAAGGCAGCGGTCGCGCTCCTGGTAGTCGCTTCGCTGATGTTCATCGGCGCGGTGATCATGCTGCCCTCCAGCCGATCGCCCTCCACCGCTTCGACAACCGCGGATGCTCAGCAGACAACGAGCCCGGACACCGTGCCCGCATCGAGTCAGACAACCTCCGACCCGGCGACCTCGATCTCCCCTCCGGCGCCGAATGCGGTTCGCGGAATTCTGAGCCCGGTCGACTATTGGCGGCAGACCTTCGCCCCCGACACCTCGAATGACTGTGTGGCAGAGGGCGAGAACCAGCTGAACTCGCAGGACGCCTGGCGATTGCCGGGAGCCGCTCTCGCCTGCGCCCAGGATCCGATCGCCCCGATCGCGAACGCGTGGAACGGGTCGATAGTCAACGCCGACCTCTACTTCAACCCGCATCAGGATGCCGCGGGAGCGCTGGCGGCCGCCACCGCACTCCTGCCCGCCGATATTCAGCAGATCGGCGCCTACGACGGCGTCGATACCAGCGGCGCGTATCCGAACGGCTCGTGCCATACGGTCGTCTACCACTCCGACGCGGCCGCCGCCGCAGTCCGCCAGACCCAGCCGACGTGGACCGATCCCGACAAGGTCTCGATCACCCTGTACACCGGAAACACCACTCCGGCAGACGGTTCCGACAGCACCTACGCGCCGGCCGATATCCACCTCGCCATGGTGGGCATCGGCGGCGAGAACCGCGGCGCGGACGGCACCGTGCACTGCTGAGTCAGCAACCGGCACGCGGGGCCACCGCCAGCGGGTGACCGCTGTCGGCGGCGTCCTGCGGCCGATTCGGGCCCTCCGGGCGACCCCACCAATTACCCTGCGCGGCCAGCGACATACCGGAAACGTCGATCTGCGAATCGCCCGCGGCGAAGCAGTTCATCCCGGCACTACCCAGCGATCCGCCGCCGAAATCGAGTGCGGCACTGCCGATCGTCCCGTCCCGATTGCTTGCCCGAACCAGCGCCTGTTGCGCGGCAGCAACGGTGGTTCGCGCGACGGTCCCCTGAAGTACCGCCGTATCACCGACATTGGCGATATTGATGCCATTGGCGGCGGCGGAGGTGATGGAGGTGTCGTGGATATCGAAGGTCAGTGCCGCAGTGGAGGGTTCAGGGCCTTGGGGAGTGAACGCGATCAGGCCGATGCCGTCGGCGCTGCAATTCGCGAAGTCGGAGTTCGCGACACTCAGGTGAGTTCGGCCGGCGCGACCGAAATTTGTTGTGACCAGGCATGTTCCGAGGTTCGCCGGGACGATCGGATTGAGCGCGGCACCCGGGAACAATGAGTTGCGCACTCCGACATGATCCAGACTCAGAGACTGGCGGGCGCCGCCGGTGCTGAGGTTGTAATTCTCGATGACGTCACCGGTGACCGTATCGAAATCGCTGTCGCTGACCGTGACTTCGCTGTCGGGCGTACCACTGGTGGTGACGTATTCCAGCCCGTTGGCCGAGAAATGCCCGCCGCCATTGCGGAATCGATTGCCGGTGACGGTGACTCGCAGACGAGACTGCCCGAGCGGGTTGATGAACACCCCCTCGCTGTCGGCGAGAAGGTTGAGCGGTGACGTCGCCGGGGAGGCGATATCGGTTTGTGAATTGCCGTCGAGCGCCGCGGTCAGATCCGCCGAATCCGCGGCCTGTATGCCGATCGCGAGCACCGACAGCTTCGCCAGCCCAAGGTTGATGTCGCGCAGCGCATTCCCGCTCACCTGCGCGGTCACCCTGCTCGTCCCGGTGGCGCGCACGTCGATGCCGTCGCCGCAGGCGGTGTCGTGGACGGTGTTGTTCTCGATCCGCACCGCACCCTGCGCCGTCGAGAAGTCGGTCATGATGGCCGCCCAGCCATTGTTCAGCGTGATGAAATCGGGCAGCGGCGGCGCCGTCACCCCGACCGCGATCGACGGCGGCAGCGTGAACGGTCCGATCAGGAAGCCGTCCGCACAATGCTGATTCGTGGCGGCCACATCATTACCGGCGATCACCGAATCGACGGCGTCCGCACCGTAGATACCGCCGCGCAGCGCACCGGTGATGACAAGATTGCGCACCTCGCTGCCCCGGGCCAGTTCGACCGCATCACCGTTCCCGGCGGTGGTGGTATTGGTCAGCCGAGGTAGGGCGGCCCCGGGCGCGCTACCCTGCACCGAGGGACCACCGCCGATGAGCTTCTGCCCGGGTTTCAAGACGATCCCGCCATCGAGCGGCGGCACATTCGCCGCCGCCGGCAGCACCAGAATGGTGTCATCCGCACCCGCGGCGGCCGATACCGCGGCCAGCGAGTCGAACGGGGCGTCCATACTGCCGACGCCGCCCGCGGCCGCACCCGCCTCGACATACCAGGTAGTTGTAGTGTCCTGCGCCACCGCAGGTTCCATCGATATCGCGCCACACGCCGAGACGGTGACCGCAACGACCGACGCGGCGCGCAGGACGCGACTCCTGGTGTGCATCAATTACTCCATCGAGGATGAGGGTGAAGAGTCCGGGCTGTACGGCGGCGCACCATAATTCAGCTTGCAGGCTGGGTCATGAACGCGGCGATATACGAGCTCGCGGGCTCCGGGAGACCGTTGTTCTGCTTCTCGGCCGCGGTGACGACGTCGTAATGCCGGTATCCCGGAATGTATTTCGCGTTGTACGGGAGCAGACCGCCGAACCCGGCATTCTGGACCGGAGAGTCCCCCGACAGAAGCGTCAGATTCCGGCGTCCGGCGGGAGTGCTCTGCCAGCGGTCACCGTGCAGCAGGAAGTTCAGGATGCCGCCGGAGCGGTACTGCAGGTTGGCGAGATCACCGTCCCGGCCCAGGCCGAGGGCGAAGACCATATCGGTGATCAGCCGGAACGAGGTGTACTCCTCGAAGTAGCTCGCCGGCTGCCATCCGGGATTCATCGCGTGCGCGAATTGCCGGACGTCGGTGACCTCGTGATCGCGGTCGGTCGGCGGACCCTGACCGATGCCGGGCGCATCGATGCCGGAGGGCCAGACCTGATCGTAATTGCGCCACCCGCACAGCTGATCGTGGGAGGCGGGCGTGTAGTTCTGCCCGTAGCCGACCCGCAACGGGATGACGAACAGCGTCGGACCCAGAATCGGCACGGACGCAAGGCCGTTCGGAATGGGATAGGTCTTTCCGGCCACCGGGCAGTCGTAGAAACCGAGACCGGCCTGAAGGACGTACTCGGCCGAGTTCTGATCGAAATCCATTGCCAGAGCGGCGGTATTCGTCAGCCGGAAGTCGCTCGGCAGATTGGCTCCGGTGAACAGGTCCAGATAGTCCTTGCCGTAGAACGCACGCATCCACGGCTCGGTGCGCAGATCACGCGGAATCAGGGTCTTCAGATCGCTTTCCGCATCCGGCTGCTGATCGGCGGCCATCGCGGCCACCTCGTAGGCGTGCAGCACCTCCGAGGCCGACAGCACCGGGAACTGCGCGACCGAAAGCCCGTCCTGCAGTAACGCATTGATCATGTTCTTCACCGCTCCGCCGGCGGCGGAGGCGAATTGGTCGAGCAGACCGGTGCCGGACAGCCCGGCCGGATCGGTCATGGCGAAACCGTCCTCCGGAATGATCCCGCCGCCGCACAGATTGAATCCGGCGTAGTCGGCGGCGGCCGGATCACCCGCGAAGTTCCAGGCCATCATCGGCCCGGTCAGGAAGGCGCCCAAAGAGTGCCCGCCACAGAACATCTTGGTCCGCTGTCCCGAATCGGGCAGCAGATGTTCGATGACAGCCCGCCAGTCATCGAGCACCAGTGAGAGCCCGTACTCGCCGAGAAACGCCAGATCCTGTGGCGTCTGATAGCGGTAGGTCTGCCCGTTCACCGGCTTGTCGTGGAAGTAGTAGTCGGCGGCGACCCGGTAGTCGCCCGCCTCCTGCGCGGCCTGCCAGCCGGTGCGGTCCTCGGCACAGCTGCTGCGCCGGACCAGCGCGATGTATTCGACGTGCTTGCCCTGGGCGGCGGCCTTGCGCACCACCTGCGGTCCCTGAATATCGAGATTCGCTGCGCTGGAGAAGGTTCCGGGCTGCATGGTCAGCACCGCATCGGCGTCCGAGGTGGCCGCCGGTCCCGTCGCGGACCGGTATCGCACATAGGAGATCCAGTCACAGGCCTCCGGATGAGCCATGGTGGAGAACGGGCTCGGATAGTGCAGGCGGACATATGTGGCCTGCACATCGTCGCCGAGACCGGGATCGCCGGTGATCGGCGTGACAATCTCCTGATCGGGAACCCCGAGCCGAGCGGGCTCGGCCGAGGCGAGCGGCACCACCGCTGCGGCGATTCCGGCAAGTGCTGCGACGAACAGACTTCCGGTCCGGCGCGCGATCATCCGAGGCTCCCGACGAACTGCGCCAGCTGCTGACCGCTGTAGTCCGGCTGACCGTCGTTCTGAATCGCCGCGGCGCCGATCGTATCGATGTGGTCATAGCCGGGCAGCGTCACCACACGGGCCGAAGCCGGTGGCGGGAACAGGGTTCCGGCGCTGGCCTGCACCGGGCTGTCGCCCGCGAAGGCCACGAAATTCGGTTTGGTGCGGCTCATACCGTGATATTTCAAACCGGCCATCTCACCACTGCGCGCGCCACCGTAGCCCGCGCCGATATCGACGACCAGCCGCAGCGGAAAGTAGGTCTCCCAGTAGGCATTCGGCGACCCGGTCGCCAATTGCCGTGCGGCATCGCGAATGTCGGCGACCTCGTGCCCGGGGCTGGTGAAGGGCACGCCGCGCACATCGTCGTAGTTCCGCCAGGTGTACAGCGCCGTCCGATCGGTCGGCGCGACCCGGGTCTGATTTCCGGCGCTGATCCGCAGATAGCTGCCCAGCAGCGGCAATTGGGTGAGCTCGCCCGGATTCGGGAAACTCTTGTCCTGCACCGGCCCACCGGCCAGCGCGCCCACCCCCTGCTGGAACAGCGCGAAATTCGTCGAGTTGTTGTCGATCAGCACGCCGAGCAGGGCGGTATTGGTGAAGCGGTAGTCGCGGATGGATCCGCTGCCGTCGGCCCCATTGGTCGTGAACGCCGCCCAGGTCGGCGCGAAGAGGTAGTTCAGCGTCGCATCGATATCGAAATCGTGGGGCAGGTGCGCCAATAGCTGACTCTCACCGTCCGGATCGAGATGCGCCGCCAATCCGGCCAGCCGCAGCAGCAGGAAGGCCTTGGTGCCCAGCATCGGCGCCGGGCCGAAGATGCGAGGCATCACCCCCGCGCGAAATCCCGCCTGCACCACGCCATCCGTGGGCCCGACAATGGCATCGGTGAGGGCGTGCAGCACCGGGGTGTTCTGGATCGCCACCGGATCCGAGGAGATCATCGAATCCTGGGCGGCGAAGGCGGCGCACTGGTCCGCACCTGATGCGCCGTCGAAATCCCAGTCCGAGAAGAATCCGGTGACCAGCCCGCCGAGCGAGATGCCGGTGCAGACGAACTTCTGCTGGCGGCGCGCCTGATCGGGAATCTCGTGCAGCATGATCTCGTACTGATCGCGCACGACCCGCTCCAGGCCCATGAAGTCCAGCACCGGCAGATCAGCGGAGGTCTTGAACCCCGGAAAGGTGTGCCCGTCAATCGGTTTGCCGTTGAAGTAGTAGTCGGCGGCATCGAGATAATTGCCGGTCTGCAATGCGTAATCGAAGCCCGCCATTTCATCCAGGCAGGCACTGCGGCGCGCCAGCGCCCAGAATTCGATCTTCTGCCCCGTCGACCGCGCCGACTGCACGGTATTGAACGCGACACTGTCGGAATTGGCTGCGCCACCGCCCAATCCCTGCTGCTGGATGACAACGTGGTCGGCATCCGCGGAGTTCTCCGGACCGTCCGCGGACCGATACCGCAGGAAACCCACCCGGTCACAGGCGGCCGGATGCGCCGGCGCGTCGGCGGGCAGCGGCAGCGCGAAACTGACGTACGACACCACAATTCCATTGCGCGCCGACAGCTGCTGCTCCTGCCGATCCGACGCCGCGCTCTCCGGGGCCGCGGCCGCCGGACCCACGCTGGTGAAGGTCGTCGCAACAAGGGTGGCAAGCGCGAGCACGCCGATCCAGCGCCGCCGCACGGCGGCGCGGTTCATCGAAAGAACAACGGTGTTCATGCGGATGAACGATTCCAGTGCGGCCCGGCCACCGGTAGCCACAAAACGACAGGAACCAGCAGGTTCGATTGGCAATATGCACAGAACCGCGGGTGCGGTCGTTCAGCGGAACGTCGATTTCAGGTATTCGACAACCTCGGATTCGTGGGCCGCGCGCTGCGCGAATCCGAGATAGCCGTCGGGCCGAATGACGAACACCGAGCGGTCCCGCGCCCGATAGGCACGGGCGAAATCGCCCGCGCTATCGCGGATGAGCGGCAGAATCGTCTCGGCGACATCGGCTTTCGGATCGGCGAGGAGATATGCGTCGAGATGACCGTGTGCGGCGGCGACCGCGACCTCGGCGAGCCGCTCCACTTCGCGCAGTACGGGCCCGGTGGTGGTGTCGTCCGCGTAGAGCAGGATCGTGTGATCGATCCGCCCGAGGAGCGAGAACAAACGCAGGTCGAAGGTGACGGCGTCACGGGTGAGGCCACGGGCATCGGGCGCGCGGGTTCCTGCCCGGGGCCGCAACTGCCCCGCATCGGCCCCCGCGACGATCGGGCTGTCCCCGTAATCGATCAGCAGCTGGGCTTCGCGCCGGATCACATAGTCCGGATCCGCCGAATCCGCGCCGATGCCCTCCCGGGCGCTGCGCACGGTGCGGCCGACCACCTCTTCGCCGACGGGTCTGCGTTCGGCGTCATAACTGGCGGTCAGGCCCGGGGCCGCGACGCCTGCCACGGCGAGCGCGAGCTTCCACGCGAGATTGTGCGCATCCTGGATCCCGGTATTCATGCCCTGCGCACCGGTCGGCGGATGAATGTGCGCGGCATCGCCGGCGACGAAAACCGCACCGCGACTGTAGGAATCGACGATGCGGTGACTGACCCGGAACACCGACGACCACCGCAGCTGCGATGCGCGCGCCGGTTCGGGGGCGAGCCTGTCCAGCACGGCTTGCAGATGCGCCAGTTTCGGCTGCGGCCCGGATTCGAAGCCGTGCTCGATGGCGTCGCTGCTCGCCGCCGGAGCGCTCGCGAGTTCCGGGGGCACCAGCATCGAGACGCGGTACCGGCGCCTGCCCGGCAGCGGAATGCACACCAGCAGATCGTCGGTGACGCCGTCGGTCTGATGTGTCGAACGCACGCCGTACCCGTGCGGCAGCGACCAGTCCAGTTCGACATCGCCGAGCATGTACTGCTCGGCGAACGCCGCGCCCTCGAAGGTCAGGCCGAGTCCCTTGCGGACCGTGCTGTGGGCGCCGTCGCAGCCGACCAGATAGCGGGCCCGGACCGTTTCTTCGCCGTCGGCGCGCGACAGCACCGCGCGGACGCCGTCCTCGTCCTGCTCGAATCCGGTCACTCGGGCGCCACGTTCGATCGTCGTCCCCAGTGCGGTCAGCCGTTCCCGCAGGATCCGCTCGGTCGCGTATTGGGGCAGCCCGACGAATTCGAACGGCACGTCCGGAGGCAGCGCCAGGTCGAACCGCCCGGTCTCCGCGCCATTGACGTAGAGAATTTGACCGCGCAACTGAATCGCCGCGTCCAGCACCTGGCGCAGCACACCCATTCCCTCGAATATCTCGAGCGTACGGGGTTGAATACCAACGGCTTTCGCATACTGCGGGGACTGGAGCAGCGGATCCACAATGCGGCACGCAACTCCGCGGCGGCGCAATTCGATCGCGGTGGTGAGGCCGATCGGACCGGCTCCCGCGATGAGTACCTCGGTGTCGGTCATCGGCCCGTGGTGGTCGGCACGCTGCTGGCCCCCGCACCGTGCTGGGCGGGGTCGCCGGGCAGGGCATCGGCGCCGTAGAAGACCGGCATCATGCCTTTGAGCAGCGTCACGGCCGACCCCTCGCCCGACGGCACCGTCGCGAGGTTCGTGGCGACCACAATCGTGAGATCCGAGTCGGGGTCATTGGTCATGACGGTCATGTACCCGGGGATCTGCCCGTCGTGTCCGATGAGATGCGTACCGAATCGGACAATGCCGAGACCGTATCCGGCGACCTCGGGCTGGGCCGGATCGATCGGCTGGATGCTGTCCATCCGCACCTGCTGCATCTTCGCGTCCAGCAGGCCGCCGTGGACGAGCGCCTTGACGTAGGTGGCCATGTCATCGACCGTCGAGATCACGCCGCCGGCGGTCCACGTCCACGACGGGCTCGCATCGGTCGCATCGGCGGGTTTCAGCGTGCCCGCGACGGCGGCGGCCTGTTCGGCGGGCGGCAGGGCGAAGGTGTCGATGGTGGAGACATTGGTGCCGAACGCATAACCCCGCGGATGCGGATCGGGTATCGAGGAATCCGTCGCCGCGGGCAGCGAGGTGTGCTTCAGCCCGAGCGGGTCGAAGATGCGCTGCTGGAAGTTCTTCGCGGCCGACATGTTCGTGATCTTCTCGATGACCAGGCCGAGCAGGATGTAGTTGGTATTGCAGTAGTCGAATTTCTGCCCCGGCGGAAAGCTGACCGGGTGCGAGAACGCGATCGCCAGTAACTCCTGTGGCGTCCAGACCTTGTTCGGGTCGCTGTCGAGCGAAGCGTTGAATTGCCGATCGGCCGTGTAACTGTAGAGCCCGCTGCGCATTTCGGCGAGCTGGGCAATGGTGATCCGATCCCCATTCGGCACATCAGGCAAGTACTTGGCAATCGGGTCGTCGAGGGCGAGTTTGCCCTCCTGCGCCAGTTGCAGAACGACCGTCGACGTCATGGTCTTGGTATTGCTGGCGATGCGGAAGTAGTCGTCCGCCTGTATGGGCTCGGTCGTGCCGATGGCCCGGGTGCCGAACGTTCCGGTCCAGTCGCCCTGCTTCGGTGATTTGACGACCACCACGGCGCCGGGAATGACGTTGTCCCTCATCAGCTTGGTGATGATCGGGGTGATACTCGCGACGTACGCGGGCTCGGCCCCTGCCGAGGTGCTCGTGGCGCTGCCACCGGAATCCGACGACGTACCGCAGCCCGCGGCGATGAACAGACCCGCGGTCGCGACCAATATTGCGATACTCGTCCGGTGTCCCATAACGCTCCGTCCGGGTGGGAACGTGGTCATGTAGCGCACAGCAACTCTAACTCCGCACCATGTGGCTTCGGGTAGGAATCAGCCAGCTAATCCGGTGACGGTGAAATGGAACGAGCACCCGGGCATATGCCCGGGTGCTCGTTATACAGAGCTTGTTCAGCGCGTGGCGATAATCGCCGATCCATGACCGAAAAGGCCCTGGTTCACCGCAATACCCGCGCGGGCGCCCTCTACCTGGCGGCCGTCGGCCTGGCCGCGCAACTGCCAGGTGAGCTCGCAGATCTGAGCGATGGCCTGCGCCGGGATCGCCTCACCGAAACAGGCCAGCCCGCCGCTGGGGTTCACCGGCACCCGTCCGCCCAATGTTGTTGCGCCGCTGCGCAGCAACTCTTCGGCGCCACCTGTTTCACAGAGCCCGATGTCCTCGTACCAGTCCAGTTCCAGTGCGGTGGACAGGTCGTAGACCTCCGCGAAGGACAGGTCCGAGGGCCCGATCCCGGCTTCCTCGTACGCGGCGTGCGCGATGGCGGAGCGGAACGTACGCGACTGCGGCTCGACGGCCACGGAGGAGTCCGTCGAGAAATCCGGCAGATCGAGAACGGTCTTCGGGAACGTCGGCGTCACGGTCGACAGCGCGCTGATGCGCACCGGGTCCGCGATGCCGTGGCGGCGGGCGTAGTCCATCGACGTCAGCACCAGCGCGGCGCCGCCGTCACTGGTGGCGCAGATATCGAGCAGCCGCAGCGGGTCCGAGACGATCGCCGAGGCGGCGATCTCCTCGACCGAAACCTCTTTGCGATAGCGGGCATTCGGGTTGTTCAGGCCGTGCCTGGCGTTCTTCACCTTGACCGCGGCGAAATCGTCGAGCGTGGCGCCGTGCAGCGCCATCCGGCGGCGCGCGTAGAGCGCGAAGTAGATGGGGTTGGTCGCACCGAGCAGGTGGAAGCGCAACCAGTCCGGATCATCGCGGCGTTCACCGCCGACCGGCTGGAAGAAGCCCTTCGGCGTGGTGTCCGCGCCGACCACCAGCGCGACCTCGCACAGCCCGGCCAGAATCTGCGCGCGGGCATTGGCGATGGCCTGCGCGCCGGAGGCACAGGCGGCGTAACTGCTGGAGATCCGCGCGCCCGACCAGCCCAGCGCCTGGGCGAACGTCGCGCCGGAGACGAAGCCGGGGTAGCCGTTCCGGATGGTGTCCGCACCGGCGATATAGCCGACATCGCGGTGGTCCACACCGGCGTCGGCGAGCGCCGCCCGTGCGGCGACCAGCCCGTATTCGACGAAATTGCGGCCCCACTTGCCCCACGGGTGCATGCCCGCGCCGAGGACGGCGATATCGCGATTCGAATCAGTCATTGACCGGCCTCCACATCCACACCGTGTGCTCTGCCTCGTCGTCCTCGTACAGCACGCCGGCGGTCAATTCGACCGCCATGCCGACGGCCAGATCATCGACGGTGAGACCGCGGACGACCTGCCCGAGAACGACCATCTGCTCGACCTCGAGCTCCACTGCCGCAACGACATACGGCACGAACGGATCGGGCGAGACATAGGGCGGCGGCGGCTTGTAGCGGGCATCGGCATACGACCAGATGCGGCCGCGCGTGGAAAACAGGTATTCGGCGAGCTCGGAGCCGTCCTTCTTGCCCGAGCACTGCGGGTTGCGGCAGGCCAGCGTGTTCTTCGGAAAATACGGTGTGCCGCAATCATTGCAGCGTGTTCCCTGCAGACGCACCACACCGTCGTCCGCAGTGAACCAGTCTGCCACGGCGGGCCGTTGTTCTTTCTGCACAAAGCCGACGGTATAGGAACACGTTCTACTTTGGGAAGGAAACCGGCCACAGAGCCGCGCGAGCGGAGGTACGGTGAAGTCGAATTGAGGAGTACCTCGACACGATGGGCACCAAAGCTATTGACCCGCAGGCGATCCGCAATGTCACGATCGTCGGCGACCCCGACGATACGACGCGGCTGATCCACCGCCTGCTCGGCAGGACCGGTTCCGGCCCGCAGACCGTGATCCACTGGTCGACGAACCGAATCGACCACACGATTCGCCTCACCGAGCTCTCGAGCCGCACACCCGCCGCGGATCTGGAGCGATCCATCCGCGTGGCCGACGGGGTGATCGCGCTCGTCGACGCGGCCTCGCACCGCTCACCCCGGCTCGAAACGACACTGCGGGTCGCCGACGACCACCAGGTCGCCCGGCTGTGCGTGCTGACCGGACTCGATCACCCCCGCGCCGACTTCGAGCGCTGCATCCGAACGATCGCCGACACCCGCGGGGCGGTGCCACTGACCCTGCAGATCCCCCTCGGCACCGGCGCCGCCTTCGACGGCACCCTCGACCTGGCTCCGATGTGGACACTCGCACCGATGGCCGCCGAATTCTACGGCGCCCATTGGCAATTCGCGGCGCAGTGGTATCGCACGCTCGCGAAAACCCTCATGGACAGCACAGCCCAGGACCCCTCCCCCGCCCTGCGCAATCTCTCGCTCGAACAGCTGCACCGCCGCATCCGCCGCCTCACCCGCATCGGCGACGTCGTGCCCGTTCTGTGCAGCGCGGCCCCCAGAAGCGACGACATCAGCGCCCTTATGGACGCCATCGTCCGCTATCTGCCGTCCCCCCTGGATGTCTGCCAACCGGAACACGCCCTCGACTACTGACCACGGCGCTCAGGACACATTTTCGAGAAGGCACTCGATGTGGCGGAGATAGTCGAGCAGATCTCCGATTTCGGCCAGCGGTATGCCCGCACCCGCCAATGCCCGGACCTGCGCCAGCCGTAGTAGCTCCGCGGATCGGTAGCGCCGGCAGCCGGAGCTGTCGGATTCCGGTTCGGCGATCAGACCATGCTGGTGGTACTGCCGCACCGTGGCGACCGTGACGCCGGCGAAGGCCGCCGCTCGGTCGATCGTGAACCAGCCCAAGGCTTCTCGATCCGTTCCGAGAGACCTCTGCGCGCTCTGCTCGAACATGGCTACCTGCCCCTTTTCCACGCTATTCGGTACTACTAGCTACCGCTACTGTGTGATACAGTCTAGCGGTATATAGCGCTACAGAGTAGTGCTACTCGAACAGAGGAGCCCGCCACGGACAACTTGACAGAGATGCTGAAGGGAACGCTCGAGGGCTGCGTCCTCGAGATCATCGGCATCGAGGAGACATACGGATACGCCATCACGCGCCGACTGAACGAACTCGGTTTCGCAGATGTCATCGAAGGAACGGTCTACGCCATTCTGCTGCGATTGGAGAAGAATGGTCTGGTCGATGTATCGAAACGACCATCCGAGGTCGGCCCGCCGCGCAAGTTCTACGCACTCAACGAGGCTGGGCGCACCGAACTCGCGACGTTCTGGACGAAATGGGAATACGTCTCATCGCATATCAATGAGCTCAGGGGAAGCAGGAAATGAACTTTTGGGAGACGATCACGGGCAGTGATCTCACCAGGGAATACAAGGCCTTCGACGCGCGAGCCAAGGCTCTCCCTGACGAGTATCGAGCCGCGTGGGAAGAGATCAAGATCCATCTCTCGCCCTACTCGGGGCTCACGGGTCGCAATCTGATGCCGATCATGGACGGCGCCCTGGGACTGCTCGAGGAAGCGGCGGCGGACGGCCAGAGTGTCGACGAGACACTGGGCACCGATATCAAAGGCTTCTGCGCCGCGATCGCCGGCGAGGAAAAAGCCAGGAGTTATCGCGACAAGTGGCGCGAACAGCTGAACAAGAACGTGGCAAAGAAACTGGGAGGATAAAGTGGGCATCCGCGATGTCATCGAAGGCAAGAGGGAGTGGCGGGCCCACATGGCGCGCGTCAAGGCGCTGCCGCCCGATTACCAGATCGTCTACAAGGAGATTCAGAAGTACTTCTTCAAGATAGGGCCGGTCGACCTGGTCGAGGGCAACCTGCTCCAGGGAATTGTCGAATTCTTCGAAGAAGGCGCCGCAGCCGGCACCGGAGTCCTGGAACTCATCGGCGACGATGTCGCGGCCTTCTGCGATGACCTGGTGAAGGACTCACCGACCTATGCCGACATCTACCAGGAGTCCGTCAGCAAGGAAATCGGTAAGGGATGACCGTGGTACCGGCAACCGGACCGGTGGGCGATTCCGGTCCGGTTGCCGCGGCTACGGCCGATTGCTAACCGGCAGTTGCCTTTTCGGCCTCCTCGACCTTCGGTGCATCGGTGAATCCGACCAGCTTCACGTCCTTGACGAAGAACGACACGATCAGGCCGACAACGCCGGCGGCGGCGCCCGCCCAGAACACTCCGACAATGCCGTGGGTGACCGCGGCGTGCAAGGCGTCCTGCAGCGGCTTGGGCAGCGTGTGCACCATGGCGGGCGGCAATTGCGCACCGCCGGATACCAGCTTCGCTCCGGCATCACCGGCCTTGGCGGACAATTCGTGGGTGAGCCGGGTGGTGTAGATGGTGCCGAGGACCGCTGTTCCGAGCGACATGCCCATGGTCCGCAGGAACGTGCTCGCGCCCATGCCCGCACCCATATCGCGCAGGCTGACGCTGTTCTGCGCGATCAGCATCGAGGGCTGCATCAGGCAGCCGACACCCAGACCGAGAACGGCCATGAACAGTCCGAGGGTGAGTTTCGTTGTGTCCGTGTGCACCTGGGCCAGCAGGACCATTCCCGCGATGAGCACGACCGACCCGATGATCGGGAAGATGCGGACCTTGCCGGTCCGGGAGGTGATCTGCCCGATCGCCACACTCGCGAACATCATCGGAAACATCATGGGCAGCAACAACAATCCGCTGTTGGTGGCGGACGCGCCCTGCACGAGCTGCTGGAACTGCGGCAGGTAGGCCGCCGAACCCATCATCGCGAGACCGATGATGAAGGCGAGCGCCCCCGCCAGCGAGAAGTTGCGATTGGTGAAGACGTGCAAGGGCATGATCGGCTCGTCGACCCGTCGTTCGATGGCGACGAAGGCCACGAACCCGCCGATCGCGACCACGATGGTCGCGATGATCTGCCATGAGCCCCAGGCGTATTGGGATCCCGCCCAGCTGCCGAGCAGTACCAGTGCGCTCGCCCACAGCGCGAGTGTTCCCGCACCCCACCAGTCGATGCGGACCTTGCCGGTGGTGCGCCGCGGTGCGTGCAGCGTGAACCAGACGGTGACCAGCGCGATGGCGCCCAAGGGCAGATTCACATAGAACGCCCAGCGCCACGACGCGTTATCGGTGATCCATCCGCCGATGAGCGGGCCGCCGAGCATGGCCAGCGGCATGATCGCCATGAACAGGCCCTGATACTTTCCGCGTTCCGCGGGCGGAATCAGCTCGCCGAGAATCGACATGACACCGACGATCAGACCGCCGGCGCCCAGACCCTGCACACCGCGAAAACCGATGAGCTCCATCATGTTCTGCGACATTCCGGTGAGCGCCGAGCCCGCCAGGAACAGCACGATCGAGGCGAGGAAGGTCGGCTTGCGACCGTACAGATCGCCGAGTTTGCCCCACAGCGGCGTGGAGACCGCCGTGGCCAGGGTGTACGCGGTCAGCACCCATGCCAGGTGCTTCAATCCGCCGAGATCGCCCACAATGGTCGGCAGTGCCGGACCGACGATGGTGTTGTCGAGCATCGCGAGAAGCATCGCGATCATCAGGCCGCTCATCACGGTGATGATTTCGCGGTGACTTCGCCGCTGGAATCCTTCGGTTTCGACCGTCGTCGATTGATCTGTCATGTCCCACTCATTACTTGCCGACCGGTCAGCTGCTTACCTGCCGTATAGTAATCTCCTGATTCGGCTTGTCAAACAATCGCCAGCGGGCAGGAGTGTGGGTGGATGTCATCCGGTGACGGCGGCATGCGGGAGAAGATCCGTCAGGTCGCCCTGGAATCGTTCACCGAGCGCGGCTACGACGGCACCTCGCTGCGCGAGATCGCCGAACAACTCGACGTCACGAAAGCCGCGCTCTACTACCACTTCAAGTCCAAGGACGCGATCCTGCTCAGCCTCATCGTCGAACTCCTCGACGCCATGGGCGAGCTGGTCACCTGGGGCCGCGCACAGCCCTTCTCCCCCGCCTTCCAGGACGACATGCTCGACCGCGTCGCCGACCTGTTCTTCGGCGACGCCAACCGCGTGGTCCGCCTCATCCAGCAGAACCAGCCCGTCCTGCGCGCATTGGCAGCCGACGCCGCCAGCAAGCAGGTCCGCGACGCCGGCGAACTCAAGGCCCTGATCGGCGAGGTCATCACCCTGATGACACCGGCCGACTGCGACCTGCACACCCGCATGCGAATCCGAACCGCCGTGGCGGCCATCATCTTCGGCCCCATCACCGGCGAACAACTCGGCGACACTCTCGACGCCAGCCCTGACGAACAGAAGAAAATCTCCCTCGCCATCGCGCGAGAACTCCTGGCGATCTAGCCCGCGGCTTTTCCCCTCGCCGCCGGCGCCCCAGCGGAAATCGGCGCGCCCGCCGCGCGTCGGCCGGATTCTCCCGGCCTGGCGCCATTACGATCGTCGCGAGATCTGCGATCGACTCCGCGAAAAACGGCGTAGGAGAATCCATGTCTTACTCGCGTTTACCCGCTGCGCTCGCCTTCGTCCTGGGAATCGGAATCGTCTCGGCAGGTTTCGCCGATGCGGATCCCATTGCTCCGCAGCCCGCTCCCGGGCGTGCCTTCGGTCTCGATATGCAGGCGGCGAAGGCCAGTCAGAACAAGGACACCAGCGTCGGAGACGCCCTCCCCATTCTTCATCTGAGCACTATCAGCGAATCGCCGGCGGAATTCTCGCTCAGGCAATACGCAGTGCCGGCAGGTGATCAGGGGCAGGTCGGCGCCTGTGTCGCCTGGGCGACCGGCTACACCGGCTACGGCATTCTGATGAACGAAATGAATATCGGTGGTGGGCCGATGGCTCCGATGTTCATCTACTCCCAGATCGCCAAGGGCCATGACTACGGCACCTCCGCCTCGGTCGCGCTGCCGATGGAATGGCAGGAGGGCAACGACACCAGGTCCGATTACTGGCAGGGCGATTTCGACTACACCACGCAGCCGGATGCCAAAGAATTCGCGAATGCCGCGCACTACAAACTCTCCGGGGCCAAGGACCTGTTCCCCGGAGACAAGGTTGCCAATATCAAGAAGGCCATCGCGGCCGGGCTTCCTGTCCCGATCGGGTTCGATGCCAGGGAAAGCTTCATGAACTTGAACTCGGGCAACTCCCGGTACTCCCCCGCGCCCGGCGAGGCAACGCTGGGTGGCCACGAGGTCACGATCGTCGGCTACGACACCAACGGTGTGACCCTCGAGAACTCCTGGGGGCCGGGTTGGGGTGACAACGGATTCTTCACCGCGCCATGGTCTTTCATCACCAGCAGCGATATCGCCGAAATACACTCGATGGGCAGACTGGTCACCGAATAGGGCGTTTCATCCTTGCGCAGCCGTTCATCCCGGTGCGGCCCTTCAGCTTTGGGCGGCCGTTCAGGCGCTCGGCACCGTGGTCGGCCTGGCCAGCACCTGGTCCAGGACCTCGGTGAGGTACCGCACCGGGTCCGGAACCGACGCCGTAGCGCGCATCGCGACAATCCCGTCCGGACGGACGAGCATGGCGCCGTCGGACGGGAGCCACGGGACCGCGACGCGGTGCGCGGGGAGTCCGACATCCACTGCCGCGGTGAGCCAGCGTTCGCCCTCGGCGCCCACCAGCAGGGTCCATCTGGACGCGACCAGATCAAGGGTCGATACCCCGTCGATCCACGCGTGCGGCACCCGCGAACCCGGTGAACCATCCAGTGCCACAGCAAGATCCACCGTGGACGGGAGTTCCGGCCGCGGGTCGACGACGGCGGCCGAGTCGTACCGCTGGCCGAGGTGCACGACCGGTGCCGCCCACACCCCCGCTGTCACCCGGGCGGCATCGGCCTCGGGTCCGCGTCCCCAGTGCAGCTGCGGATCGGCGAGCCGGCGCAGCGCCTGATCCAGCGTCGCCGCGGCGACCGGTTCACGTTCGTGCGCATAGGTTTCGAGCAGCCCCGCACCCGCCTCACCGTGGTGGAGAGCGGCCAGTTTCCACGCGAGGTTGTGCGCGTCGGCAACGCCGGTATTGAGGCCGAACGCTCCCAGGGGTGACACGGTGTGCGCGGCGTCGCCGACGAGGAACACCCGGCCGACCGCGAATCTCTCGGCCGCGGCACTTCGGGGGCGCCAAGGCAGCACGCTGCGCACCTCGACGTCGAGGTCGGGATCGCCGACCGCGGACCGGACGATGGCGGCGCAGCGCTCGGGCGTGAAGTCCTCGGGGCGTTCGCCTGCGTCACTATCGCAGGCCGCGTGGAAGACCCAGTTCGTCTCGCCGTCCACGGTGACCAGCAGGCCGGGCGACTCCGGCACGGTGATGGTGCAGGTCGCGAAGGACATCCCGCGCAGGTGAGGCCGGAGGTCGGCACGGAACAGGATATTGATCATCGACTTGCCGAGGTCGCCCGGACCGGAGGTGCTCACGCCGAGGGCGTTCCGCACAGTGCTGTGCGCGCCGTCCGCGGCGACCACGTGCGTGCACCGCAGCGAATAGCGGCCGTCGGGTCCTTCCAATTCGACATCGACCCCTTCGGCGTCCTGCGTGATGCCGATCAGGCGGGTCGACCAGCGCAGATCGGCTCCGCGGCGCGTCAGATCCGCGGCCACTACAGCATCGAGCCGGTCCTGAGCGCAGACGCCACGCAGCCTGAACGGGGTCACATCCAGTTCGTCGGCAGACGGGGTCGGCATGGGCACGGCGACGACATCGCCCGCGCCCATCTCGACGACGGTCCGCGCCACCGCCTTGCCCACAGCGCCCCGGAGGTCGACCGCGATGGCATCCACCGCCGTGTCGAGCCCGAGTTCACGCAGGATTTCGACGGTGCGCGCCCCAATTCCGGTGGCGCGCGGGTGAATCGACGGACCGGACCGCCGTTCGACCAGCACCGCCCCCACACCGTGATGGGTGAGCAGCGCGGCGGTGAGCAGCCCGACGCTGCCACCGCCGACTACGAGCACCGGCACTTCTGGATACGTTGTCTCCGTCATGGCTACACTGTAGCCAGAAGGTAGGATGCGGAGCAACGAGGAAAGGAACCGCTCCGATGACCGAACCCGCCGCCTCATCGGTGTGGACACGACCGCGCCCCGAACCGCGCCGACGCGCCCCCGGCGTGGACCAGTACGTAGCCGCAGCACTTGCCGTCGCGGACGCGGAGGGATTGGCGGCAGTGTCGATGCGAAGGGTCGCAGGCGATCTCGGCTCCGGAACCGCCTCGCTCTACCGCTACATCACCAACCGCGACGAACTCGTCGACCTGATGATCGACGCGGCACAGGGCGAAGATCCGCTCCCCGAATCCACCGAAGACTGGCGTACCGATCTAGGAGCCGTCGCACACGCACTGCGCACGACACTTCTGCGCCACCCCTGGCTGGCAGGCGAACTGACAGGACGACCCGCCCTCGGCCCAAACTCCTTGCGCCGCTCCGAGTCCGCCCTCCGCGCCGCAGTCGCACTCACCCCCGACATCACCCTCGCCTCCCGAGCCCTCACCGCCGTCCACGCCTACGTCCTAGGCTCAGTCGCCGCCCAACTCGCCTCCCGCCGCGCAGAACAACGCACCGGCCTGACCGAAGAACAATGGCAACACAGCGTCGGCCCCTACATCCGCGACGTAATCGCAGCAGGCAACCACCCCCTACTCGCCCGCCGCATCCACGAAGCCGAAGACCTCGACCCCAACATCGAATTCACCTTCGGCCTGGACTGCGTCTTCGACGGGCTAGCAGCCCGGCTAGGCCACTGAGAGATCAGCACACGTCAACGGTTCACGGTGGCGGTACCGGTCGCCCCCACATTCGCCCCACGAAATGGCGTGTGGGGCACGAAAAAATCGGCAGATACATTGCTGCACCTGCCGGTTCATGGTGGACCTAGCCGGACATTATTCGAACCGCGCTGACCTGCGGAAACTCGAAGCTGATGTACCCCGGCATTGGCGGAGTCGGGATGGTTGACTTCTGGTCACGGCATCGTCGAAGGAGATGTGCTCGTGCTCAAGCGATATCCCGAAGAATTCCGCCGCAAGGTCCTGGATCTGGTAGCTGCGGGTCGTCCCGTCGCGCAGGTCGCCGCGGACGTGGGCATCAGCGGCCAATGTATCTATACCTGGCGTAATCAGCAGGAAATCGACACCAGCCAAGCTCCCCGGCTGGTCCGCGCCGAGCAGGCCGAGCTATCGGCCGCCAAGCGGCGGATCCGGGAGCTCGAACAGGAGGTCGCGATCCTGAAGCGCGCCCGTGAGCTGCTGCGGGAGGTCCCCGACCCAAAAGGCGATACGCGGCCATAGCCACTATGGCCGCCGAAGGGCTGCGCGTTCAGCCGGCCTGCCGACTACTCGTAGTGGCCGAGTCCGGCTACTACGAATGCAAGGGGCGCCCGCCCTATCACCGAGAGCTGCGACATGTGTGGCTACACGCCGCCGCCCGTGGAACATACGGAGCGCTGCGGGTGCATGCGGAGCTGACTCTGGCGCACAGGATCGCGGTCGGCCACGGCCAGATCGAGCTGCTGATGGCGGGCGCGGAGATCAAAGGGCTGCCCGGAAGTCGTCGGCCCCGACCTCGGCACCAGACCCCGACCGCCGGTGATCTCGTCAGTCGCAGGTTCGCACAATCAGAGCTAAATCGCTTGTGGGTCACCGATATAACGCCGCATCACACCCGTGAGGGAAAGGTGTTCTGCGCCGTAGTTCTCGACGTGTATTCGCGCCGGGTGATGGGCTGGTTCATCGATTCGGCCCAGACCTCGACGCTGGTCACCAATGCGCTCGGCATGGCGATTTCGAACCGGTCACCGCGGCCGGGAACGATCATTCATTCCGACCACGGGGTGCAATTCACCTCTTGGGCCTTCACCGACCAGGCCCGAGAGTCCGGGCTGGTGCCGTCGATGGGGTCGATCGGCGACTGCTACGACAACGCTGTCATCGAATCATTTTGGGGCAGAATGCAAACCGAGCTATTGAACCGGCAACGATGGAGAACCCGGATCGAGCTGGCGAACGCGATCTTCGAGTACCTCGAGATCTTCCACAATCGGCAGCGCCGACATTCAGCCCTTGGTATGCGGACGCCGATCGAGTACGAGATGATGCAGTCACCCATCCACCCCGTGGCCTGAAGTCCAGCAACCCGACTCCACGAAACCCGGGGTACATCAAAGTCTCCGGACATGCCGGGGGGGATTCAATCTTGTTCGTGCTGATCACCGGGATCGGATGGGAAGACCTGCCGCAGGAGCTGGGGTTCGAGTCCGGAATGACCTGTTGGCGCAGGTTACGGGACTGGCAAGCCGCCGGAGGATTCGAGCAGATTCATCAGACCGTGCTCGCCCGTGCTCATGCCGCGAGGGTGATCGACTTCGACCGGGTCATGGTCGACGGCTCGCACGTGCGGGCGAAAAAAAAGGGGGCGCCGCAACAGGTCCCAGCCCGGTCGACCGCGCTAAAACCGGCTCCAAACACCACATCCTGACCTGCGGGAACGGATTCCCGCTCGCGGTGGCGCTGTCAGCGGCCAATGTCAACGACCACCTCATGTTGCCCACACTGCTCGACCGGGTCCGCCCCCTGCGCGGGCGTGCGGGCCGACCTCGTCGCCGGATCACGACCCTCATCGCGGACAAGGGATACGACTATCCCAGCGTGTATTCCGAACTGCGGCAGCGACATATCACTGGATACATCGCCCAACGCGGCACCCGCAACAAGGTCACCGCCAGTCTCTGGATCGTCGAGTAAACCTTCGCCCTACTGCACCAGTACCGGCGGCTGGCCATCCGATGGGAACGTCGCACCGACATTCACCACGGATTCCTCGACCTCGCCGCGGCACTCATCTGCTGGCGATGACTCAGCAATCGAACCCGATAGAAGTCTAAATGCAATCGTCCAGCTACCGCCAGAAGGAAGAAACGCCCGTACGGTCTTTTTCGATAACAAAATAACGATCTTGAAAATTTCCAGTGCATCAGGAGATTGTCGGTCACAGATGGTAAGAATTCTGCACGCGACCGAATTGCGGTGGCGCAAGGGCGAACCTTCCGGGACACCAAGACGATTCGCGCCGATGGCAGGCAGATCCCAGCGCCAACATGGCGTGAGCACAACAGTTCCGGGGGACGGAGAAGTATGGAAGTGGGGAGCGATCTGATGCGGGGGGACCTAACGGAGCCTGTCCAGCATCGTTCTCGGCGATGGGACGACTACCTCGGCTGGAATGCGGCGGTGGCCGAAGTCGTCTATCCGGTCACCAGCGACATGACGCCCGCGTATCTGGACCTCGAAGCCGACGTCCTGCGAAAGATCGCAGCAATCGCCTGGTACGAGGGTTCTGATCCCCGACTCCGCCTGTCCGAAGCCATTCGCGCAGTGGCTATCTCGGAACGGGGCACCTTCTCGTTGAAGGAGCTGGCGTCTGAAACGCACAGTTGGCCCCGCGCGGCAGTCGAACCGCCGCCGTGTCTCGCTTTCCTCGCGCTGACTGTGCTCGCGGCGGAGGACATGGGGAACGCTGCGGAAAGTCTCGCGCCGCGCGCCTACTATGCCCGCTTGGCGCGACTGCTGTCGCTCTCCGACGATGATGCGGCGCTGCGCAACCAGTATCGGATGCACGCTGAGTTCTTTTGGGACTGCGTCAATGTCTGGCTTGTGAACCTGGGCGGCGAACGCGGTCTGCCCACCGCGTATTCGTTGAGTTATCGCCATGTCGGACTCCCGATGTCCCAAGCTCTGGTCAGAGAGGGCGACAGACAGAAGTTCCCCGGCATGTTCGCTCAGTTTGGGCTTAACCCGGGTGCGCGACTCGCACCCGAAGACCTGATTCCTTATCTGAACACGTGGCTAGCATCCGAGTCAGGTGCGTCCAATCTGCGGAGGCTGTGGCAACGCCCCGGCTCGCACGACAAGATCGCCGCTATCGCGGCCATCGAGCTGTCCAACTGGAATGGGCTGTCTCAGGATTCGACTAGCACCTCGGTCCCACGACGCGCACTGCTAGTCGCCACCGTACGAACGGGTTTCCTGGGCTCGTCTCTGGACCTGTTCCTGGGGTTGCGGCCGCTGGGCAACGTGATGGACGGCCAGATGGAGGTCCGCGGGGCTTCCGGTGATTGGGTGCCTCTCAGGTTCTCTCGCGGAACAGCCGGCATCTGGCGCACTGCATACACGGAAACGATCGATTTCGGCTCCGTGCTCGATGGACTCGTACGCATCCGCCACCACGGCGATGGCGATAGCGATGGATCGGGGTACAAACGACTTCCAAAAGCGGTAGTCCCATTCATTTATGACGAGCTGGAGTTGGCTTACGTCCAGTCGGAACGCCTCCAGTTGGGGGCCGACGCGATAGTGCTCGTCCGGCAAGGGACAGGCCGCGCTTCGACCAGTGCGGTCGTGGAAGTCGAGAAGACTCTCAATGAATGCGCCCGCCCCGGGTTTTCCAAGCACCAGATCATGGCCGGACTTCCGCCGGGATGGACGCTGTTCGCCGGTGTTCAGCTCTTCCGCGCACCCGTGACTCAGACACGTATCGATGAGCTCGTTCCACTCGCTCGCAATCAGCTCACCATTGCGGGAGGTTTGCGGATACCGTCACGCGTCCGGAAATGGTCCACCTTCGAACCCCCGGAGGTAAGGGCGACCGTCCAGAGTGAGACTCAACTTCGCGTCACGCTGAGCAAGTCGCTCCAAACCGAGTGCATCCAGGATTGGAGCTCTGACACTGGCACTCTCGCTGCAGACTTGAACGATCTCGCCCTTCCGGACGGCGATTACGAAGTCGCCCTCTACACGGGGTCCAAGAAGACACCGACACAGCAGGCTTCGTTGCGGCTTCGTTCCAGCTACACGGTCGATCCAGCGAGGTCGAGCGCACCGAGACTGAGATTTTCTCTCGCCACACCGATGGGCGTGCTAACCGCATCCGAGAAAGCACCCGAGGACGCTTTCGTTGACGGGTTAGTCACTCATCAGGGCGAATCCGGCGTAACTGCGACCGTGCGCGCGACTGCCGAAATCTTCTGGTCCAACCCGCCAAAGGTCGCCGAGCGTCCGACAGTACGGATCGGCACACCGGACCCGAAATCTTGTGTAGTCACCGGAGCGCACTTCATTCAGCTTCCGCCCGCGCTGGGCGGTAGAGCTCCAAGGTGGATCCAGGGCGTGTGTACCTCGTGCG
Organism: Nocardia sp. NBC_01327; assembly: GCF_035958815.1. NCBI lineage: Bacteria > Bacillati > Actinomycetota > Actinomycetes > Mycobacteriales > Nocardiaceae > Nocardia > Nocardia sp. NBC_01327. The sequence goes on from NZ_CP108383.1 coordinate 7,419,848, forward strand.
GGATGGTCACGCGCTATCCAGGCTGGCTTCCTCGCTGGGGAGGCACGAAATCACACGACGAGATGGCACCGCCACAAATGACGATTTCGAATCTGGTGCCAGTAGCAGACGAACCCGTGAATTGGGATGCCGCACAAGATGTGTTGATGCACATGGGTGGTGGCCCGTTCGCATCGCTGGAGTCTTTGGCCATCCAGTTAGAAGGCTCAGCGCTATTCGTCATCAACTTCGCACGTTCGCTCGAAGCCTTGGGACACATAGCGATTGAACGCGACGACCTCGGGCGCCCTTTACGATGGCAGATGTCGCCAGCGTGTCTTGCGCAAACCGCTAACGGCAGCTATAGACTGACAGGACTCTGGCCGGCTGATGCCCGCGAGTCGCTGGTCGGATCCTTCGCAAATCACATCGTGACGGTGCGCAGCGAGCACGGTCCGACCGAGACCTTCCTGGTAGGGATCGACGAAGCGAGTGCCGAGCGCGTAGCTCGACACAACGCCGCACAGGTCGCACACGATGCGGGAGCATCGCTTCTCGCGGCGCTACCTCGCCTGTCCGCTGTATCCGAGTGCTTGCCTCGGAGCGCGATGCCGGGTTTCGACGCTGCGGCGCGATTCGATCTGGACTCTGCCAACTGGATGCCAACCGATGATCCATCGCGGAGCGGCGCATACCGCCTGCGGCGCGGCTTCGAAACGCTCTACATCTATCGGTCGACGACGGACATCGAAAAGGGCAGTACAGCGATTACCCGCCCCAATCTGGCAAAACACCTTGCTGCCGCCGAAATCGGCCGGACATTCGTGCTCTACAACGAGCCCTCGCAGTCATTGCTGTCTCCAAACGGCTGTGAGCTCCCCGGCCTCTACGCACGTGCAACCGTCGCGCTGGCCGGCTGCCTACCGGAAACGAAACGAATCACGATCGGCAACAACAAGCGCAACTGCCTGTCGTACGCATCCGTCGACAGGCATTGCGCGGACTTGATCGTCACGCTGCTGACGACGTGAACTCAAAGAAGGGGGCCACAGTGAATCAGACGACGCCACAAACGCTGGCTAGCGGACTTCGTGACGCGTACCTGCGGTATTTCGATACCGCGTTCTGGCTCAACGATGAATCGGTTATGGCGGAGCGCAGGGAGTTGCTTGAGAAACCCGGCGTGTTGCTGGGCAAGGTGATGATCGAGCCGGTCATCCCCTACGCCAACACGGAGCTGCTTTCCGACGTGGCAGCGCGCGCCGACATACCGGTGAAGGCGGCAGAGCGTGTCGCCTCTGCACTTTTCCCCGGCATCGCCTCTGACTCGCTGCGGCTACGTCAGCATCAGGCGCAGTCGGTGCTGCACCATTTCAAGCCTGGTTCGGCCCCGGGCCGCAACGTCGTCGTGACATCGGGTACCGGTTCCGGCAAGACGGAGTCGTTTCTACTGCCCCTGCTGCTGCGGCTAACGCAGGAATCTTCGTCGTGGCCGGTCCAGAGTCTGCCCACACCCTGGTGGCGTTCAGCCATTCCGCAATGGAAACCATTACGCGGCAACGAAACTCGGCTGCCTGGAATCCGCGGTCTGATTCTGTACCCCACGAACGCGCTCGTCGAAGACCAGATGACGCGGCTACGCCGCGCCGTCCGCACGCTCCGTGACGACGACACCGACCATCCCATCTGGTTCGGCCGCTACACCGGCAACACCATCGGATCAGGGAAGGCGACGAAGCAGGCGGCAGGCGAAGTCGGGGAAGAGCTGCGCGCCCACGAACGCGAGTACGACGCCCTGGCCGCTGCACAGCGTGCGGGCCGCTCGGACGTCGACCTGAGCCAGTTCCCAGACCCACGATCCGGCGAGATGATGACCCGCTGGGACATGGTCAGGCACGCCCCCGACATCCTGGTCACGAATTACTCGATGCTGAACACGATGATGATGCGGCACTATGAGCGCGAGATGTTCGAGCAGACCGCGACCTGGCTGAACGATGACGACGAGAACGTCTTCACTCTTGTCGTCGACGAGTTGCACCTGTACCGGGGAACCCAGGGCAGCGAAGTCGCCATGATCCTGCGAGCATTGCTGCGTCGGTTGGGACTGCCGCCCGACAGCCCGCAGTTGCGGATCATCGCGACCTCCGCCTCGCTCACCGACTCCGACGACGGCCGCCTGTACCTGACGGAGTTCTTCGGACTTGACACCGACAGCTTCACAATCGAGCCCGGGCAGCAGATTCCGCTGATTTCATCTCAGCGGCTCACTCCAGACCAGGTGCGCGACCGAGTAGTAGACCCCACGCTCCTGACGCACGCAATCGCGACTGCTTGCATCGATGACACCGAGAACCGGGTCCGCGCAACCGCGCTGAACGAGATCGCCCAACGTCTGTTCCCTGATACCGACGATGCAGACTCATTGATGGCCGACATCTTCCAGCAGCTCGGCGATTCCGACTCCGGGGTCGGCACGCCCCCGTCGATCCCGCTACGTGCTCATGTATTCGTTCGCGTCCCCCGCGGCATGTGGGCGTGCAGCAATCCAGAATGCGCAGGCGTATGCGATCCGGCGCGGCGCACGAGGATCGGTCGCCTGTACACCACGCCGATCGGTGCGTGCGTCGATTGCGGTGCCCGCGTTCTCGAATTGCTCTACTGCTATGAATGCGGTGATGCCAGCCTCGGCGGCTACATCATCGAGGGAAGTCGCGACGAAAAGTGGCTCTCGCCCAGCCCCGTCACCGAGGAACAGAGCGCCAAACCCGTCTTCCTGCGTCCAGCCAAAGAATACTTCTGGTACCGCCCAGGGCTGCTCGACGTCGAGGTTCCCACATGGACGAAGGACGGCGTCAAGCTCGCCTTCTCGCCCGTCACATGGAACCCGGATCTCGGAATGATGACGACCGGGCCCCTTCCGACTGGGATGCGGTTGGTGGTCTCATCGCCTGACGATCATGTGCCCGCACTCCCGGACCGCTGTCCTGCCTGCAGCTACGTTCCTGCGGGACGTTCCAAGAAGGGCGCGTACCGAGCCGGTCAGGTAAGCTCGGCGATCAGAGCACACAATTCCGGTCCGGCCGCAGCGTCGCAGTTGTACCTCTCGCAGCTGATTCGCGAACTCGCGCAAGACGATCCGGTCCCTCCGGCCGTCGCGAACGCCAAGACGATCGTTTTCACCGACAGCCGCGACGACGCAGCACGCACTGCCGCAGGAGTGGCGCGCAACCACCATCGCGATCTCGTGCGCCAGGTCCTCCGCCGCGAACTCGCGTCAGGCCCAGACGCGGAGACCGCGCTCGACGCCCTCCTTGCGAACCCCGGCGAACTGAAAACCAGACCCAACCTCCTCGCCGGCGTGACAGCACGCTTGAAGCAGTACAGCGGAAACCCCCTCGCACCGGAGGATCAAGCCGCGCTCGATGACGCACTAGGAACACTGAGAGCGACCACCGCCGTCGGATTCGCCGAGATGTGCAAGCGCATAGCGGGGGTCCTCGTCCGTCTCGGTGCCAACCCAGGTGGCTCCGATCCGAGGAACCAGCAATTGGAAGACTCGTCGGACGGCAATACACCCTGGTACAGGGCCTTTCCTCCGCCGCTGCCGGGACTATGGGATGAGCCGCCACTGACCCAGGGGCAGGACAAGCTGCAGTCCGCGCTGAGATCCTCGATCGTCGACGCTACTTTCGACCGCGCGCGACGAGATCTGGAGTCGGTCGGCATCGCCCGCATCCATGTCCACGGCTGGAAGGCCACATCAGGTCCGCTCGACGAAGCCGAACAAGACCAGCTCCTCGGCTCGGTCCTGCGCGTTCTGGGCCTCACCGGCCGCACGGAAGGAAGCAGACGCGCAGGCGTGCAACCTTCTGCGGTCACCCCGTCACCGATACGGAAATACCTCGACGCGGTGGCGAAATCACGGGACATCAGCCCAGACGACTTGCACGACCAGCTTGTCGCCCTCATGGGCGATGACGCCATCGCCCGCGCGGTCAGCGGATGGCTCCTGAGAACCAGCGCAGCAGACACGACACTCGTATTCCATCCTGTAGGCCAGCACGTCTGGCGCTGCTCCCGGTGCAACTTCGCCCACCTCCACCCGAGCCTCGGCGTATGCGCGAACCGACAGTGCTTCGGCACCGAGCTGCGCGTATCGCCGCTGTCCGAGGAAACCGACTACTACGCCTGGTTGGCGCGTCAAGAACCGCGCCGTCTGGCGATCGCCGAGCTGACCGGACAGACGAAACCGCTGTCCGTTCAGCGCGACCGCCAACGATGGTTCAAGGGTGCCTTCACACAACGGGAGAACAGCCTCACCTGCGAGCTCGACGTCCTGTCGGTCACGACCACCATGGAGGTCGGCGTCGACATCGGGTCGCTACGGTCGACGTTGATGGCGAACATGCCTCCCCAGCGCTTCAACTACCAGCAGCGGGTCGGACGCGCAGGCCGCACGGGACAAGCGCTTAGTTTCGCCGTCACGATATGCCGTGATCGCACACATGACGAGTACTACTTCAACCACCCCGAACGCATCACGGGCGACGTCCCGCCCCAGCCCTTCCTTGACCTCGGTCGAACCCGGATAGTCCAGCGGGTCACGGCCAGTGAATGCCTGTTCGAGGCGTTCGCATCGCAATCGCCGGCACCGACATGGACTCCAGCCAGCAACCACGGCGCATTCGGCCAGATCCACGAATGGGCTGACTTCCGCGACGGCGTCGCGGACTGGCTGTCAAGCTCGAATCGCGTCGGCGGGATCGTGGACCGGCTCTCCTCGCACACTCCGCTCACCGACGACGAGCGCGCCGCCATCAAAGCAGCCATCCAAGCCGACCTCGTCAACGAGATCGACCGCGTCGTAGCCGCCGAGACCGCCTCATCAACCGACACAGAACTCAGCGCTGCCCTCGCCCGATACGGCCTTGTGCCCATGTTCGGATTCCCGACTCGCGTCCGGAACCTGTGGCGACAGCGAGTCCGCAACAGAGTCGATCTTGAGCGCCTCGCCGTTAGCGATCGCACCCTGGAGGTCGCGGTGCGTAACTTCGCTCCAGGCGCGGAGATCGTCAAGGACGGCTGGGTGCACACTGCGGCAGGCTTCGCCGCGTACGCAATCAACGGAAATGCCGCGACGCTCGTAGACCCACTCGGGTCGCCGAAGATTGTCGGCGTCTGCCACAACTGCGGCCAGACCGTTTTGACCGAAGCAGCGACCTGCTCGGCATGCAACCAGCCGCTCGAACAAATGGAACTTTTTGAGCCGCTTGGGTTCCGCACCGACTACAATGCCCGCGCATACGATGACGACCAGGAAGTTCTCAGCACGACCTCCAGCCCCGCTCTCATCCCCGTGAGTGCGCCGACCGCCAGCACTGTATTGGACCACATCAAGTTGGACCTCTACGCGCGAAGCCAGCTGGTGACGATAAACGACAACTTCGGTCGCGGCTACGTTTTCACGCCCCAGGACATGACCGTGCTCGCCGCTACGCCTGAGGGCCCCATCGGCGGTCGGAAGCAGACGATCGGCGAAGTGCGAGTGACCGACGCGCTCTTGATAACACCCACGCCGCTCAAAATCGGTTCAGGCAGTGTCGCAATCCATGCCCTTCCTTCAGGACGGTCGGTCTACACGTCTTTCGCCGAGGTCTTGCGACGGGCCGCGCAGATTCTCCTCGATCTCGACCCTGCAGAGTTGACCGCAGGCATCGTTCCCACCCGACTTCCAATCGCAGGACTCTCGGGCTACGAGGACGATCAAGTCGCCGCGGCGGTCTTCTTGGCGGACACTGCTGAGAACGGTGCCGGGTACGCGGTCGAACTCGGGCAGAAAGAACGTTTCCACGCCCTCCTGACCGATGCCCTCGACGAACTGAGAGAGACGTGGGAGGCCGAAAACCACAGCCAGACCTGTGACACAGCATGTCCCGACTGCCTGAGGTCGTACAACAACGCGCGGCGGCATGCACTGCTCGACTGGCGACTTGCGCTCGACATGCTCGAGCTGACAACCGGAAAACCGCTCACCCTATCCAGATCACTTCCGACCGGGGGCAAGTGGATGGAAACCGCCCCCCGGGCACTCCACAATTCGGAGTCCACGACCATCCATGGCGTCCCAGCAATCGTCAGGGAGGGTAACTGCGTCTTGCTTACGCATCCTCTCTGGCGAGTCGAACCCGCATACTTCGATCCGACACAACTCGCTGCGTATACAGCTGCTGTAGATCGCTATCAGCGGGTTTCGATGCATGACATCAGGGTGTTCCGAAAGAATCCGCATTCAATATGGGACTCCCTGAGTCCTCGTTAGATTGTCATTTCTTGGGTCACCGGGACACCGACCGTGTTTGTGCAGAAACGGAGGCATCCGCCGGGTGACAGCCTAGGTAGGCGTGAACACGAGCAATTTCGCGTTCACGCCACCAGTCTTAGTCGTGGCGACCGTGTTGACCGCTGAGCTGCGAGGCCACCAGCCGAAAGATCTTGCTGCCCTTGCCCCCCAAGTCTCCGAACAGCGCCGTGATAAGTGGCTGGCAGATCGCCTTCCGGATGTTCTCAGTCATGCTAGAAGGGCCGCTACTGTAAATTGTTCGCCCTGGATGTATGGTTATGAGCGTCAACTCCAGCGAATTCGACTGCCACACAAACGAGTCCCAGGCAACTACGGGCCGGTCTGTTCGGCATAACTTTTGCCATCAGCGACAATAAACCGTGCTCGCGCTAGGAGCTCGTCGAACGTGATGATCTCAACGTCGTCGATCGAACGACGGTAGAGCTCGAACGACGAGACCTTCTCCTCGTTAAGGTGATCATCGGTTTCGAACTGGCTGGTCATGCCCACCACCACGGCCTGACGAGGCCGAACGGCCGCCACCTCGAATCCGGCAGGCGTTCCATCCGCTGCATGGGCACGGTGTATGGGGGCGCCCATGGCGCGAATCGCTTTGTCGGCGGTCTTCTGAACCTGAGATACGGCACCGACAAGCTCATTGGCGGGTAGGTAGACGTCGGGTGCCTCCGCCAGCGGTTTGTTCTCAAGCAGCTTCGTGTCATGGCGCTTGATTTCACAGAACAGCAGGCTGCTCAGATGGCCGCGGGTACGAAGTAGCGCGTCAACGCGTTTGCCGGCACCAGTGAAAGCATTGGCCCCAGTAGTTGGGACCTCAAGCTTGGCAGAATCGTACGAGTCGCAGGATATGAGGGTGAGTCCATATCCGAATATCCACGGGTTGTCCTGAAAGAACGCCTGCCAAAGCGCTTCGGGCTTCAGCGGTCGGTCATTCTTCGACCTTCGAGCCCTCTCTGTGGCAAAGAATTCTTTCTCGGTCAGAAGTTCTTCAAAGTATTGCAACTGCCCTCTACGATCGGCGATGAGATCCAGATCGGCCTGCGTAACGCTTCCACGGATCAAGTGAGCCATGGCTTCAACGAGAACATCTTTTTTGCTGCCCTTGAGCTGCTCGATCAGCTGCGCAGTGTCACCGGTGACGATACGGAACTGATCGTGCGGAAGGGCGATCTCCGTACAAGCCTGCAGGTAATTGATCAGCTTCCACAAATTCCGGTGCCCGTCATCTGTATCTACGGCAGCCTTGACCATACGAAACTCCGGTGCCATTGGTAGCTGCTCCATCAATGGCTCGCGGCCCGGCTTAGTCTTATCCTTCTTCCAGAACCTCAATCGTGGGGTGTAATGGTCATCATCCGCACGAATCAGGGAAACCGTGCAGATCGTCGCCACTCGCTGCCCGTCATACAGCACGAAATCAGAGACCAGACGATGCGTGTATGTGTCGTAGAAGTAGTGGAATTTCCGGTTGGTGGGGTGCTGACGAATCTCCAACCGAGAAAAATCATCACTGGCGACGCTGAACTCCTTGTCGCCGCTTGTGAGGAGTTCACCATAAACGGGCTGAGTCATTTCCTCGTCTCTCCTTGAGAGAAGTCACCGCAGCTGCCGAGTGTCGCGATTCTGAGTAGCTTTGCCTCGCGAGTTGAACGGCGTCCGTGGGGCATTCGAAATTTGGGATTTAACGATCGGCCACGATGAACGCTGCTCGCGCAAGCAACTCATCAAAGGTAATGATCTCTACATCAGTTACTGATCGGCGATAGAGCTCGAATGACGAGACCTTCTCGGGGTTCAGTTCGCCGTCCGATTCAAACTGACTGGCCATGCCGGCAATGACAATCTGACGCGGACGTAGTGTAACAACTTCGAATCCCGCGCGTTCTCCATCACGCCGACGTACGCGATGTAGGTGGCTCCGAATTGCGCGTACTGCTTTGTCAGCGGTCTTCTGAACCTGACTTACTGCGGCAACTAGGTCCTTGCCCGGACGGTAGACATCTGGCGGCCGGTAAGCTTCAGGCTCAATTAGATTGGCGCTGTGCGGCTTGATTCCGCAAAATACAAGGCCACTCAGGCGGCTGCGTGTGCGGAGCAGCGCGTCGACCTGCATGTCTGCGCCAGCAAGAACGGTGGCGCTGGTGAAATCATGCTCCAACGTATCAGAGTCATACGATTCACATGAGATTAGCGTGAGTCCGTATCCGAAGATCCACTGGTTGCCGCCAAAGAACTTCCGCCAAACAGCTTCTGGATCGTTGGAGTTCTTTTCCAGCTGACTCTGAAAAAAGGATTCATCGAAAAGCAACCTTTGGAAGTGCTTTAACTGATCTTTTCGGTTGGCGATGAGATCGAGGTCCGATTCAGTGATGCTGTCGCCGATGAGACCGGCTATTGCTTTGAGAACGACGACTTTGCCCTTGCCGTCAATGAGTGTCTCGATCATGTGCGCGACATCCTCGTCGCCGGATTGCTCCCATTCATCGGCATCCGTAGGATCGACCGATTTCTGATCGAACGGAAAGTCATCACGCACGCGAGCGACGAACCAGTCCTGCAGTAGCCACGCCAGAGCGCTTCGCTGTGCGAGGGTGAACGTGTCGACTCCCGCAGCGACTCCTGCGCTATTGATCGTATCTGCCAGTTCTCGGGCATGTTCAATAGTGAGCCGAGAAGTTCGTCCGCCCTCACGTCTGAATTCTCTCGACTCCCCGTGGTCGGCGAGGAGCGCCTGGGCCTTCTTGCCACCAGAACCCTTCACTTGCGACTTCGTCTGGTAGACGTCGGGTGTTAGAGGAAACGCTTCGGCAAGGAAGTCTGTGATGTACAAACCGGCGCACATGACGTTGGATTTCACCTTGCCGGCGGCCCGCTTGCTCTCGTACCAGGACTGGATTTCCGCTAGCAGCACCTCAGCCGCTCCGGAGACTTGCGCGGATTGCTCGAGCCCGTTCGTTTTGACCATCCTCTGCTGCGACCTTCCGTCCGAGGTTGTTGATCACCGGAACCGATTCTGAGCGCTAGTACGATAGAAAACCAGCATGCCACTTGGCGATCACTTACCACCCGACTCACGAAGTTCACTGTGCCGCACAGTAACCCATACCAGTCCACGATCGCCGCGACGGTGAGCCGTCGATCTTGTGCCGAACGCGCCGGGCACACGAATCACAGATTCTCAGGGATCTCGATCTTGAGCGAGAGATCCGATTCCGCCTGCTCGATGCGGGAGTTGTAGAGCTCGAGGAGGCGCCTCAGCTCGATGCGAACATTCTCCTGCTCGAAGCCCGCCACTTCTTCGATGTTGGTGCCCACGAAGTCCTCGATGGACTGGATTGCCACCTTATTCAGGATCTTTGCATCTTCGGCGTGGACATGCGCTCTGTCGATCTGGTCCTTAGGTACAAGAACACGGGGGCGGAAGCCTTGGCGTAGGTTCTCGACGCAGCGCTCCTCGAAGACCTTGATACCTGGCGCCATCGTCACGTGGATCGCGGTGGTGCCGATCTGGTAGTCGCCCGCACGGTTGGTCTGGAGGTCCGCGGTGGTGTAGCTCTCGACGTTGATACCCTGTTCGGGAAATCGGATCTTCAGTTTGGCACCCACGAGGTGCTGAACAATCGCGCCCGCAGCGTTGCCACCGCGCTCGCGACCCGCTGCGATGAGCTCCTCGACCACGGCGCACACTGACCACTGTGGATCGATAATGGCGCTGATCTTCTTCTTCTTCGCGAAGAAGTCGTCGCGGACGCGCGCTACGAACCACTCCTGTAGCAACCACGCCAGATTGTGTAGGTCCTCAGAGTTCAGGGTGCCAACGCCAGCTGCGGCACCCACGCTGTTGACGGTGTCCGCCATCTTCTCCGCGTGGCGAATCGTGAATCGGGAAGTGCGTCCGCCCTCGCTAGTGAACTTCCGCGTCTCCCCATGATCGGCGAGTATCGCCTTCGCTTTTGCCCCGCTCGCGCCCCTCACTTGGGACTCTGCTGCGTAGATCTGGGGCTTCAGCGGAAAGGCTCCAGCCAAGAACTCGGTGATGTACAGGCCGGCGCACATCACATTGGAGTCCACCGTGCCTTTGGCGCTTCGGTTTGCCTCGTACCACGGCTGAATGGCGTCGATCAGGATCTTGGAAGCCTCCACAACCTGCACCGACTGCTCGCGCCCGTTCAGCTTCACCATGTCCTGTCACGTCCTTCCGTCTGATGACGTTGATCACCGGAACCGATTCTGCGTGTTTATGCCCGGACTCGCCACTACGACTCTTGGCGTTCAGTTGTCGACACTTGGCCAAGTGGACCCCGTTATCGACTGTGCCCCAATGTGATCGCACCCGAGATACTCGCAGGCGCCGAGCACCTCCGGCCGCCCATCGCTGTGTCCACGTGATGCATCTGTGCCTGATTGCGCCGACGCCGACAAGAGGCGTCCTGGATGCTGCGGCAGTCCTCTCATGACGATCAGAAACAGTCGCACAGCTCCTCGGAAGGCGGCACTCCGTCACGCAGATGCGGGATGGCGCGTTTGTAGGCTACGTTGAAGGATTCGACATCGTGACCCGCAGCAAGCGCCTCGCCGCTGTCGACCGCATCGTACAGGGTTCCATACCAGTGCTCGATGTAGTCGCAGTCTTCAGCGAGATCGTGGTCTGCGGTCGTGACCAGTAGTTGCAGAGGGTGATTTCTACCGGGCACCTGCCCGACAACAGCTCCTATTGCCATGCAACCGCCCCAGTGTTGACGATCTGCGCCGTTGGTCCGAACTGCTTGATCAAGGCGTCCAACTCGGCGTGGTAGGTGCCGCTGAGGCGAGCCTCGTACTCGTCCATCGTGGGCTCTCCTTCATAGTTTGCTGCAGAGCGGTTGCGTCCCGCCGGTAGCCCCCGGGATAGCCCGTAACCCGACGTTACGCCTCTCGGTCTACGCCCCAAAGTCGCCACGACGCGCCGCCCTCCACTGCCGGACGACTCCGTGGTAGCGGTTCTCGGCGGTCCCAGATATCGTCAATTCCCACGCAAGCTAGACATCAAAGTCGACTCATCACAGGCGCGCTCAACCCATGATCTTCGGCACAGCGAGACGGCTCCGACTCGTCTGACCTGCCAACTTTCGGTTACGAAAACCCCCGTGAGCAGAAGCAGATCTAAAGATGAAGAATGAGCCGACAGACCCATCCATGCAGGCCAGCACATGTGCAGTGGAAGCCTCCATTGCCAACCCGCAGATACCCAGCGGTTCGAATCAGAGACGCAGGTCGGCCAAGGTACCGTGTCCGCTGGAATCGAATGCGACAATGACATCGTTGTAATTCGCATGAGCAGACCGATGTCGAGCTCCTCTCGGACCGCGGCAACGAACTTGCGAGATAGTGGGCCGGCGCGGCGAGACACGAGGGGATAGATGCACAACTTCTACGAGTTCTTCGCTGGCGGCGGCATGGCGCGGGCAGGCCTCTACAAGAGCGGCAAGTGGAACTGCTTGTTCGCCAACGACATTGACGAGAAGAAGGCGGCCAGCTACAGAGCCAACTGGAGCCGTGTGCCTTGGCGTGATCATATGGTTGTCGATGATGTGGCCATGCTCAAACCAGAGCAACTGATCGAGCGTGGCCACGCCGATCTCGCCTGGGCATCGTTTCCGTGCCAGGACCTATCCTTGGCGGGCGCTGGGGCGGGATTGAGCGGTGAACGTTCGGGAGCATTCCTGCCGTTTTGGGACCTGATCAGCGCGCTACACGACCAGAGCTACGCACCGAAGCTGGTAGTACTCGAAAACGTCGTGGGCGCCCTCACCGCAGGCAAGGGCGAAGACTTCGTGACCCTCGGCACTATGCTGGCCACGGGCGGCTACCGCTTCGGGGCAGTCGTCATCAACGCTGAGCATTGGGTTCCCCAGTCTCGACCTCGGCTATTCATCATCGCGGTACACAAGTCGATGCGAATCAACGAGGAACTGGTCTCCGACGGCTCGCCCTCTCCATGGCACACATCGGCGCTGGTAGCAGCGCACGGCAGGCTACTGAAGAGGTTGGAGACCACAGGGGATCAGGATTCGTGGATCTGGTGGAACCTGTCGGAACCGCCAGCGACCAGGCTGACCTACCAGTCGCTCGCAGACGTGATCGAGCCCGGCGATCCGACCGGAGTGACTTGGCACACTAAGGCTGAGACTGAGCGACTGACCAAAGAATTGATGAACGAGCACAACAAGAAGAAAGTTAAGACCCACCAAGAGAAGGCCGATGAAACCGGAAAGCGGGTCGTCGGAACCGTTTACAAGCGCATGCGTCCAGAAGGTCCCGTCATCGGTATTGACGAAAACGGGAAAGACATTCACCAGAAGGTGCAGCGCGCTGAGGTCCGCTTCGACAACGTCGCCGGGTGCCTGCGCACGCCCTCCGGAGGCTCCAGCCGCCAGACCATCCTGATCTTGGAACCTAACGTTCCTCCCCGCTCCCGATTGCTGTCAACACGTGAGGCCGCGCGACTGATGGGCCTGGACGACCGCTACGAACTCCCCGAAAAGTACAACGACGCATACCATCTCGCTGGTGACGGTGTAGCGGTAGACGTGGTGCACTTCTTGTCCGAGCACATTCTCGAACCGCTGCTTGAGATTTAAGATCTGAGAAGCTGTCCGCGTGAGGGCCGCCGATTTGCAAGCTGCTCTGGCTGGCTTCGTAAGGCAACATCATCGTTTCCGCATGTCCCCGATCGCAGTCAGCGACGACCCGACGAGCTGAACCCATCCGATGAAAGAGACGCCGGAGCAACGCAGTCGAACGATGCGTGCGGTCCGCTCACGGGATACAGGCCCGGAGCTGGCGGTGCGCAGGTTCCTCCATGCTGCCGGATTGCGCTACCGACTCCACGATCGACGTCTGCCGGGGAAGCCGGATGTGGTCTTCCCTAGCCGCCGAATCGCAGTGTTTGTCCATGGCTGCTTCTGGCATCAGCATCCCGGTTGCCCCGCATCAGATAGGCCGGCGTCGAACACTGAGTACTGGACCCGAAAGCTGGACGGGAACGTCGCCCGAGATTTGCGGCGGCAACACGAACTCGAAACGGAGGGCTGGAGTGTCCTCACAATCTGGGAATGCCAGACACGGGATCCCACCGCTCTCGGACAACTGCTCGCGCAGATCAGGGACTGTCCGCAACGCGGATTAAGGTAGTGGCTCAGTCAGAAGCATTGCAGGCGTTACACATTCAGATAACTTCCGTGATCAGATTGCAGCATCCCGGCGATGGTCGGGGTGCCCGGAGCGTTGCGACGAATCACTACGTGTGTCGGGTGGTGCCTGTATACGTTGTAGAAGATCGGCGACGAAAGAAAGTTGGGGCGGGTGGCAACAGGTTGGAGGGCGAGCTCGTGAAGCGGATTTTCGGGCGTCCGGCGGCGAGTGGGAGGCGGCCGCGTGGGTGCTGAGGAGGCTGCGCCTTGCAGACATGCTGGTGCGCCACCGAGGGCGATTGTCGACAGCGTCTCTCAGCTCATCCAAGACTTGGGCGCTGATAGGGACTTGCTCGGGCGATACGGTCTGACCTCCGGTGAGTACCGCAGCGCGCTGCCTGCCGCGATCGAGGGCTTGCGCGGGAGCATTAGCGCTAGCGTTGCGGACAAGAAGGAGTTCCTGTCCGGCATCTTTCAAGCCATGCGCGAGAGCGGCTTCATTGACCATCTAGAGAGTCCGAAGTACGGCGACGACACCGTCTACCGACTCACCATCCGTGGATACGGCGATATTGCGGTGATTCAGAAAGGTTGTCCAGACGGCAAGCACAGCAGCGTGGCATGGTCTGCGCCGGACTGGGCGCAGGAGACGTATCTGTGGTGGCTGTGCGGCAGTATGACGTCCGAGCCTGGGGAGCACATCTCAAAGGGTGTCGGTCGCCTTCGCCAACGGTTCTTCGGGGATTTTCCAGACACCATCTCCGGGGTGATCTTCCACAATCCGCTGTGTGGAAGCGGCCAGCGCATCTGTCCGAAGAACGCAGCAACGCTGCGTGCGAGCGCAGTAGCGGCTCCTCCTCCGTGCCTCTATGTCATGCCGGAACGGCAAGATGGGGTCAGCGAATGGAACTGGGACGGCGGACAAGAGCGTTTCTTTCCGCGCATCTTGCTCGGCGCGTTCGGCGTAGCCACCGAGTATGTTCCCTACTTCACCGGCCACGTTGGATTCCAGCGCCGCGGCGGTGCACTGCATACGACCATCACATCGCGGTTCGGACCCGGCCGGGTGACCACATTCAGGAAGTGACTTTGACCATGCATGGCCCGGATCGCGTTGAATTCCTCACGGCCAGGATGAAGGGGGCCCGCGTAGTGACGGTGCCCGCGTGGCCGCGGGCCGATAAGGATCTTGCCCAAGTCCAGCTTGGCGTCGGCTGGCCCGCGTTCTCGACGCTGAACCACCGCACCAAGGCCGAACAGCTGCGCGAGATCCGCGCCACCGGTCGCGAGAATCTCTTCACTGCCGATCCCCTCGGTCGCGAGGCTCAGGACACTCAGTACCGAATTCTTCGGAGCCAACCCGGTTTCGACGGATTGAAAGAAGACCTGCGCGAAAGAGGGCAGCAGGAGCCCGCAATCATCACTGCCGACGGAATCTTGATCAACGGAAACCGCCGCACCGCAGCGCTCCGCTCCCTATATGAGGACGACAGTCATCTTTCCGCAGGGTACGTCACGTGCCTGGTGCTGCCTGACAATGCGACATTGGAAGAGATGGTCGACCTTGAAGCCGAGCTTCAGGTGGCTAACTCGTTCAAACAGGACTACTCGTGGATCAACGAGGCGATGCTGATTGAAGAGCTCTACGACCGGGCTGGCAAGAACTGGGACCATGTCTCCGTGCGCATGCATCGCACCGTCGGTGACGTCCGCGACCTGTACGAGAAGCTCCAGCAGGTCCATCAACTCGTCGAGTTGTCGAACGGCGCCCGCCTGCACATGGACTTTGTCGAGAACGAATCAGCGTTTGAAGAACTCGCGAAGCACATAAAGAACAAGTCTCCGCGCGAGGCCGACGCAGTCAGGGCCGTGTATTTCCTCGGGACGTTGACCGGAACCCCATATCGCAAGCTCCGCCATCTCCGACGCCCTGACGCGGCAAAGCTGGTTCGCAATGAGCTGCAGGGAGATCCCGCGCTCAAGCCGATCCTTGAGGCCGCCGAAGCCTCAGCCGCTACCGGACCGCAGGACGAGCTCACCGAACTTCTAGGAGGAGCGCAGCCGTCTTCGCCGATCCACGACCTACTCGGCTTTGTCGCCGTGCAGCGCCCCGAGGCGAGCATCGTGCTGGATAGCGGAGACAAGTTGCTCGTCCAAGACGTCCTGAAGAGCATCGGCAACTCGATAACTGCCGTCGCCGACGAGGCCAAGGAAGAGGGGCGGGATCAGAGCGCTCTGCGGGCGCCTCTCGATCGGGCGGACAAGGCGATTGCCGAACTACAGCGCGTTCTCGATACCCTGCCGAAGGCGCGAGCGTTCGACGAATGGGACGAAGTAGATCTCGCTGAGAAGGTCATGCGGATGGAACACCTGATCGCGAAAATCTCGGTAATTCGGTGATCTTCGCCGAGCTCCACAACGGCGGGCGGCCGACTGTCATTGTCGAACGCCGGCACGACACGAAGTCGGGATCGTGGGCGCGGTTGCAGGAGGCGCTGTCACGTGGAGTGATCGGCGGTTCGGCGACGCGCACCGAAGTCCGCGCGGACGTGTTCTTCGCGGAACTGAAAGCCGTCCAGGAGATTCGCGCATTGTTCGGCGAATCCTTCGAATTCGGCCCAGAACTCACCGATCAGCTCCGGATCCTTGCTCGCGACCGCCGGGAACGTGAGATCGCCGTTTTACAGCAGGCTCCGATTGCCGTCGAGGACCTCGAAGGTGAGCTCAAGGATGCTGGCTTCATCCGAACGCTGAAGCCCTTTCAGCTCGAGAACTTGGCCGCGATCCTGCGACTGCCGCACGGTGCAGACTTCTCGGTGCCCGGCGCCGGGAAGACGACCGTTGCCCTGGCCAACTTCACTCTGAACCGAGCGCGTGGCGCGGTGCAACGATTGTTGGTGGTGGGCCCCATCGCCGCCTTCCAAGCATGGAAGGAGGATTCTGCGGCCTGTTTGGATCCTGCGCCATCGGTCGTCGTCCACCTAGGGACCGGATCGCTGATCCCCGATGACACCGACATCCTTTTGACGAACTACAACCGGGTGGCCTCCGACTACGACCGAATCCGAGAGTTCGTGGCGCTCAAGCCGACTCAGGTCATCCTGGACGAGGCTCACCGGATCAAACGTGGTGAGCAGGGCGTGCATGGCAGAGCCGTGCTGGACCTTGCGTATGCCGCCCGCCGCCGCGACGTTCTGACAGGGACTCCGGCACCGCAAGGCGCATTCGACCTGATAGCGCCGATCAGATTCTTGTATCCAGGACAGGATCAGAACATCCTGCCTGAAGCCGCCTACTCTGAGCGCGACGGCAGAGAAGAAGAGGTGCTCCGAGCTACTGGTGCGGCTATCTCGCGGTACTTCGTTCGGACCCCAAAGTCTCGGCTCGATCTTCCTGGTACGGA
The DNA here is from genome assembly GCF_035958815.1 of Nocardia sp. NBC_01327. NCBI lineage: Bacteria > Bacillati > Actinomycetota > Actinomycetes > Mycobacteriales > Nocardiaceae > Nocardia > Nocardia sp. NBC_01327. The sequence goes on from NZ_CP108383.1 coordinate 7,436,763, forward strand.
TTTCGACGTCGTCTGCGAGCCAATGCGGCCGATACAGCAGACGATCTACGACTCCCTACTTGGCCGGTACCGCGGCGAATTCGCGCTCAATCGCGAGGATCGACGCCGGTTCGACCGTCTCGGCCGAATCATGATGTATCTGCTGGAGGCAGCGGCTAACCCGATGCTGTTGATCGCTGGTTCCGACGAATGCGACGAACGCGGCTTCGAGCACCCTCCGCTGGAATTGCAGGGCGATGAACCGGTCGCACAGCTTCTCCAACGGTACCGAGAGCATGAGGTGCCATGGAAGTACGACAAGGTCTCCGAGATCGTGAACGCCGCAGCGGCTCAGGGCCAGAAGGTAATCGTGTGGTCCACCTTCGTGCGCAATCTGAAGCTCCTCGCCAACCACTTACGTGAGTATCAGCCTGCTTTGGTACACGGCGGAGTCCCTCCCGCAGATACCGCGCCTCCTGGAACTCTCACCCGTGACGCTGAGTTCGACAGGTTCCGCAATGATCCCAGCTGCCATGTTTTACTGGCGAACCCTGCCGCGTGCGGCGAGGGAGTGAGCCTGCACCACTGGTGTCATCACGCCGTCTATCTTGATCGGACCTTCAATGCTGGCCACTTCCTGCAAAGCCAGGACCGAATCCACCGCCTCGGCCTGGCGGACGGAGTCCTCACCCACTTCACGCTCCTTCTCAGCCGAGGCACGATCGACGAGCTTGTTGATGGACGCCTGCGGGAGAAGGTAGTCGCGCTGTCGAAACTGATGGACGATCCAGGCTTGGTGAAGGTCGCGCTTCCAGAGCCGGATATCCACGTCGAGGAGCGCGCGGTGGCCGAGGACGATGCTGCTGCTGTTCTGTCGCTCCTCAGGGCGGGCGGGTGACATGCTTCCCCGGCATGGGACTGTCTACAGCGTCTTCCTGCTGACCCGCACAGCAAATATCGCTCCGCGACGTGATGTCGAAAACTGGGTCGGTTCCGCGCGAATGCACGGATCACTATTAGCTTCGGCCGTCGACGTCTCGGCTTACGCGGAGCGCATGCTCACCGGCGGACTCGCTTGGCTGGACGACAGGATATTTGTCCTTCCAAAATTGACCGCTGCGGCGGAAACCGGCGGCGGGGCCGCTATGTCTGAAATCGCGCGCCTGCTTCTGACTGCTCATCCACCGATCTGGCTGTATCTGGCGGTGAGTGAGAAAGAGGTATCGAGGGAGTACATCCCGTCAGCAGACCTGAACGCTTTGCTTTGGTTGGAACCGAACCTGGACCGAATTCTGATCGCGGCCCACAGGGAAGTGGCCTTCGATCGCACAACGGCGATGGCGAAGGAGATTGGTGACGCAGCCGAGCTTCTCGTACTGGCCGCGATGCGGTACTGCGGCCAAGAGCCCATCCATGTTGCACAGCTATCGGATTCCTACGGATACGACATAGAGATCCCTGGGTCCGCAGTCGACTGCGTCGAGGTGAAGGCAGCTGGCCCGAGAACTGCTGGGCAGTTTCATCTTTCACGCAATGAATTCGACACATGCGAGCGCTATGGCAGTCGATGGCGTTTGATTCAGCTCGTATTCAACAGTTCCGCCTTCACGGCCAGGGTGATCGGTCCAGCGCATGTGGATTCGATCCGTGAGGTTCTGAGCAGCGCCTGGTGCGATCTCGTTCCGCCTGACACCTCGGCGTTCGTGTGGGAGGAGTCCGCCGTGATCACGCCGCCGGAGGGCGCGTGGCGCGATTCAGATCTGGTGCTTGATCCCGATTTCGGCGTGCCAGGTTTCGGTGCAGGGCACACGGCGGCAGGGTAAAAGGCGGACGGAGCCAGCGGTTTCGATGTGCTGATGATTTGCTGACTCGTATTCTGCGGGCGTGACTTCTCCTATGCCGCGGATGATGACAAGTGCAGGGTGTGACGGTGGGAGGCGTGGAGTGCGGTGATCAGGCTGGGTATCCAGTCCTGGCTTTCCACGGTGCGCCCGGTTCGCATGTGGAGGCCGTTGCTTTCGCTGATGCTCCCTCCGCGGTTGCGGGGCTGCGGCTGATTGCGATCGATCGCCCGGGAATGGGCATGTCCTCGATGTCGCCGCGCCGGCAGACCATCGACGAAGAACGAGCGCAGCTGGTCGTCCAGGCCTGGGAGCTCTACGCGACCGGCGATTACACCATCGAGGAAGTCGAGATGACGGTGGCCGACCTCGGGCTCATGTGCCGCCCGACAGGACGTCATCCCGTCGAGCAGCCGGTGTCCGCCACCAAGCTCCACACGATGCTGAACGACCCGTACTACGCAGGATATGTCGTCTGGAAGGGGCAGATCTACCCCGGTCGCCACGAACCGCTCGTCAGTCAGGGGCTGTTCGATCAAGTCAAGGACGTCCTCCGACTGCGCAGCGCGAACGGCAACCGGGACCGGGTCCACAGTCACTACTTGAAGGGTCACTTGTTCAGCCCGCGCTGCCGGAACGTCGACGAAACCCCCGGCTCGTGTTCAGCAAGTCGACGGGCCGCAACGGCACGCGCTACGCGTACTTCGTCTGCCGCAGACGCACAGAGGGCCTGTGCGATCTTCCCGCCATGCCCGTCGAGACGGTGGAAGAAGCGATCGTCGAGCACTATCGCACCCTCGAACTTCCCGCGAACTTCGTCGCCGAGACCCGAGCCATGCTGAAAGCAGTGATGGACGACGAGAGCGTCTCCACCCGCAGAATGCACGCGAGCCTCGAACGACAGCTCAAAGAGCTCGACAAGAAGGAGAGCCGCCTGATCGACCTGATCGCCGACAGCGCGATGCCGCAGGCGAAGGTCCGATGAAGCTGGTCGAGCTCAAGAACGAGCGCAAACGCATTGAAGCCCAATTGGCCGACGTGTCGGAGCGACTCGGCATCGGCGTGAGCGTCCTCCAGCACGCCTTGGATCTCATCGCCGCGCCCTACGCCCTGTATCGAGACGCGAACAGCACGGTGCGCCGCCACCACCTCAATGAGACGTTCTACCGCCGCTTCTACATCGATGATCTGGATAACGCCATGGCACCGCAGGTTACAGATGAGATGATTCCGGTCTTCTCGGACGTCCACCGCGTCGCTCGCAGTTGCCGAAGCGCACAAACGCCCCGGTCAAAGCGGGTTGACAAGCCTCGAAACGAACCGCCGTTCGGCGGTTCGAATAAGGCTCTCTGGGTGGGCACAGAGGGTTTCGAACCCCCGACCGCTGGTGTGTAAAACCGCGCCAACCCGTCCGGCGGGTACTGCGCCGTCCGCCCTGACCAGGTCAGAGGCTTTTTCGTGTCCGTCTGGCATCGCCCTGTCCGGCCCGTATCGGCACGTATAGGAACACTGGAGGAACACTGGAGGAACAGCATGTAGGGCCTCTGAGCTGGTCATAGGCCCCGCTGTCCTAGAACGTCCAACCCTGCACTTCGATGTAGCCCTGAGGACCGGAACGTTGAGCGCCTTGCACACGTCCGGAATCCTTGGCTTCAATATGTCTCCGGAAGTGTCTCCTCAGACACAACAGTGCCATTTCGCGCCAATGCGAGTGCGATCACGAATGGGTCTCCTCCGCTTCGTTTGCCGCCTCCCTTGACTAGATCGGGGTGCGCTCGAAGAACATTGACCGTTGCACGCTGAATATCCTCGATCAGGGGGCAATGTCGCCGGGCGCCGTCGCGCGCGCCTTGCCGGTCACGACGGCAAGGCCGGCGGCACCACCACCACTTACGCCAAATCCAACGTCCAAGAGATTGCCGGCGCGCTCTCCGTCCTCACCGGAGAGCCCCATCCACTCGTCTCCGCAACGGCGAAGGGCCGCGAAATACCCACTTCCACACGATGATCGGGCCCCAAGCCACGAGGCCATGTCCTGCCGTGTTGGGGAGGACGCAGTCGCGTGCCCTCGCCACCGCGTCGCAGCCAGCCTGGACTGGGACCACGACCGAGGCCGAGGCGTAAGCCGGCAGACCCGAAGGAGCCGTTGATGACATCCGAGACTGACCACACAATTCCCGCTCGACAGCCGCGCCGCAACGGTGTTCGATGGAGCACACCATCGCACCACCGGGAACCAGCACAGGCGCTGTTGCGCGGCAACCTTCACCATCACGGCGCAACCGCAGTGGGACAGGATGCCATCGTGGGATACGACTTCAACTGCCCCACATGCCAACACGACGACCAGGTACAGAAAGTGCCTGCCATCCGGGCATCGGGAACAACGACGTACTACGGATCCGACTACTACTCCGGGGTCGGCATCGGCACCGGTGGTCTCGTCCCCGTGTTCGGCTCCGCGACAGTTGAACGGACCCGCTCAACCAGGCTTGCGCAGTCGCTCGCACCGGAGCCAACACAGCGCCGTTCTGGCAAGTTGGTCCTGCTCGGCCTCGTACTGTCGATACCCGCGCTGTTCGCTGTCTTGTTCTCCATTCTCGCGATCCGTGAGCCAGATGGGGATGTCAGCTTACCGATGCTTATCCTCGTTGGCTTCGGATTCTCATTGACAGTCGCAGCACCTGCACTCTTGCTGTTCACAGCGGCTGCGCGTCGAACCCGTCGCAATAATCGAATTCTGCGTGGCCGCTATGCCGCTCGAAGTGTGTGGAGCGCTGGCTGCTACTGCCATCGGTGTGGCTACTGCTTCTGGCCGTACCCCGTCGCTCCCGGAGTTCCAGCGCGGCAACCGCTTTCTCCCGAGAACTTCCGTTGGATCGTCTGGAGCGTAGGCGGCTACGCCAACCTCTAACGGCATTGGGAGATCCAGGCCGCACGACCGTGCCGGGTACGTCTGACAACATCGTGCACTCTCATTGAATCCCACGACTTTGGAATAGGTGCGCCGAAATTTCGGCGGCCCTATCCCTCCGTCACGAACGCCTGGCCAACAATTCGCAGCACCGAGCAGTGGCACAAACTAGGCGACATTAGTTAGATCTGCGTGGCGTTGTAATCCCTCGGGTCGCCTGAGTAGCGATCTCCCCGAGGTCACATGCGTTGCACATGGTGAGAGTTTGACCGCAGGCTCGGCCTCTCTCCGATACCACTCCGCGGCAGACCGTACTTTCATTTCTTCTGCTCAGAATGCTCGATCCTTCTTCGCCGTGACGGAATTCCCTCCGTCGCGGCGTTTGTCGTTTCTCGACCCAGTGGAAGGCGATCCCGCTATGCCCGCACCTACTTCGCCGGCGCCGTCGTGCGCGGTGTGTCATTCCGTCGTTTCCGGTCGGCGACCGGAAACCTTAGATGCCGAGACAGTCTGCTCACCGTGCGTGTCCGTCTTGCCGCGCTGCGACCGGTGTCGCGAACCCAGTCGGCAGCTGGCAGTCACGGTCGAACTCGGGCGATTGTGCCGCACGTGTGCACAGGGGTGGTCGGAATGCGCACGCTGCCGGTACCACGCGCCGACCACATTTCGCACCGACACCAGTGCCCGGGTCTGCCCGCACTGCGTCAATCGGTTCTTCGATCGCTGCACTGTGTGCACTCTCTATACCGCCGATAGCCGCTACGTCTCCGGCGGCTTCCGCGTCTGTAGGCGGTGCGCACAGAACTACCGCTCCTGCGCGGACTGCGGGACACTCATGCCCGAGCACACCGACTGCGACAGCTGCGATTCCGGTGGCCGGGTCTGGAACTACAACTACAAGCCCGACCCGCGATTCTTCGGCCACGGCCCGGTGTTTCTCGGCCTGGAACTGGAAATCGTTGTCCCGTCCCATAATTACCAGATTTGCGCGTCGGCGGTCAGCGACCACGTGCGTGATTTGGCGTATCTCAAGTACGACTCATCGATCGAGCCGCTGGGCTTCGAACTGGTCACCCATCCGATGGACTACCGGTTCGCGATGGAACAGTTTCCCTGGCAACTGCTCGAGCGTCTGAGGAATCTCGGGTGCCGCTCGGATCAGAACGTCGGTATCCACGTGCATGTTTCGCGTGACGGGTTCGACTCAGCCGCACACATCTACCGGTGGGCCAAACTGATCTACCGCAACGAACCGCAAACAGTCGCCCTGGCCCGGCGACGATCGACATACGCCGAGTTCTCCACCACCGCACGCGAGCGAGTCAAGCACACCGCCAAAAACGATATGCACCGATACGGGTTGAACCGGTACCAGGCCATCAATCCGCACCCACGCCAGAGCCTGGAATTGCGGGTCTTCGCCGGCTCCCTTGATCTGCAACAGGTTCAAGCAGCATTAGCGTTCGCCGCGGCCACCGTCGAATACACCCGAACCCTCACCTCCACCGACGTCATCCAGCAGCACGGCTGGGACTGGAATCAGTTCACCGCGTGGGTGAACCAGCGCGAGGAATACGCACCCCTGGCCGCGGAGATGGAGGTGCTCGCGTGTGCCTGCTGACGTTTTTACCGAGCGGCGTCGACCCCGACATCGCGGCGCTGAGAAACGGCGCTCGCGTCAACAGGGACGGCCACGGGTTCGCCGTGGTCACCGACCCCGGCATCCTGGTCGGCCGCGGCATGGACGCCGAGCAGGTCATCGATGACTTCAGTGCGGTCCGAAGCCGGAATCCGCACCACCCGGCGCTGTTTCACAGCCGCTACGCCACCCACGGCGCGGTCAGCATCGACAACTGCCACCCGTTCCGGCTCGGCCGCGACAATCGAACAGTACTGGCACACAACGGTATTCTCCCCCGCCGGGTACAGCCAGCACCGTACGACCCTCGTTCAGATACCCGGATCGCCGCCGAAACCTACCTTCCACGAAAACCTTTCGGCCCCTACGACACCATCCGTGGTCGGCGATGCCTGGAGTCGTGGCTCGGCACTAGCAAACTCGTTCTCCTGACCGTCGATCCGAGTTTCAACGAGCACGCGTATGTCTTCAACGAATCGGCAGGTATCTGGGAAGCCGGCATCTGGTATTCGAACCCCGGCTATCGACCTGACACGGGGTCGGGGCTGCTGCGCTCACGCGCGTGGCTGTATGTGTGTGAAGGCTGTGGTGACGTCGACTTCAGCCGACGCGGCCGGTACTGCGGCCGCTGCGGCTGGTGTTTCCACTGCGCCAACATCTTTCCCCACTGCGATTGCGACCACCGCTCGAGCACGCCCGCTGTTGCGCCGCACCGCAACACCATCCGCTGATCCGCAGTCTTCAAGTTCTGCGGGGCGAGCACTTTATCCGCCCGGTCGCAGGTCCGTCCCGGTCCGGTCATATCCGCCTGATCGGCAGGCGTCGATTCACCCCTTCCTGCGTGCACGACGCGTGACGTGTTCGCGAGATTCGCACACCCCGAGTGCCATGCACGCCGAGCACTCGCCTCCCCTTGCCATCGATTCCGGCTGCCCTTCTTCATCGCCCAGGAAGGCCTCTCTATGCCCACTACGCTGACAGCACACACCCCCTGCGCCCGTTGCGCCGCAACGCTTCCCGACGATCCCCCTGGCCACGAGCGCGGTTCGCTGTGCGCGGCCTGCGAGAGTCTTCCGTTCTGCGACGATTGCGGTGACCGGGTCACTCAGATTCACACCACCGTCGATGACGGGACGTTGTGCACGGACTGTGCTGCGCGATGGCGCGAATGCGAATGCTGCGAGCTGTACACCGCTTCCGAGGACCGCACCGTCACCGACGGCGTCGTCTGCGACGGGTGCCGCGACTACCACTACTGGTGGTGCTCGGAATGCCGCTTGTACGCCCGTTCCGTACGGCTGCTCGACAACGATGAAAACGTCTGCCGAGACTGCGCAGACCGATACCGCGAATGCTTCGACTGCGATCGCCTCACCAGTAGCACCTACTGCGCCTATTGCGATGCCAACCAGCGCGATGACCGGATCTACGACTACACCTACAAACCCGACCCCGTCTTCCACGGCGAAGGCCCGGTCTACCTCGGGCTGGAACTGGAAGTCAAGACACCGAGCCGTGCCCTCGAGGACTGCGTCGATATCGCCACCAACCAGCTCGGGCGGATCGGCTATCTCAAAGAGGACGGATCCATTGGCTACGGCAACGGATTCGAACTGGTCACCCACCCGATGAGCTACACCTGGGCCATCGAAGAGTTCCCCTGGAAGGTGTTGCGGGAGCTACGCGTTCGTGGCGCCTACATCGACAACGAAGTCGGGATCCACGTCCACGTCTCCCGTGACGGGTTCGACTCTCCGGCGCACGTGTACAGGTGGATGAAATTCTTTTATCGCAACGAATCCCATGCCGTGCGGCTGGCTCGCCGTCGCAGCGACGACTGGGCCAGCTTCACTCCCGAGACCCGCGCCGGCATCGCCAAATTCGCCAAGGGCGAACGCTTCGGCTACGGCCGCTACCAGGCCATCAACGTCTATCCGCAAGAGACCTTCGAAGTGCGGATCTTCGCCAGTTCCCTACACCGCCAACAGGTCCAAGCCGCCCTGGCCTTCGTCGCCGCTTCGGTGGAATACACCCGCACTCTCACCTCCGGCGATGTCGCCCGCCGCCGCGGTTGGGAATGGACCGCGTTCGTCACCTGGGTGCGAGCGCACCCGATCTACCTGCCCTTGCTGGCGGAAATGGAGGCCCTGCAATGTGCATCCTGAGCTTCTACAAACCCGGCATCGCCCCCGATCTGGAAACGCTGCGCGACGGGGCCGCCGCAAACCCGCACGGACACGGCTACGCCATCGTGGCCGACGACCGTATCCTCGTCGGCCGCGGACTCAACGCCGACGCCGTAATCAACGAGTTCGCTTCCGTGCGAGCACTGTTCCCCGACACTCCGGCGTTATTTCATTCCCGCTTCGCCACTCACGGATATGTCAGCGAGCAGAACTGCCATCCGTTCGCGTTCGGCGGGGATGAGCGAACGGTGCTGGCGCACAACGGGGTTCTGCCCGAGATCGTGCACCCCGCATTCGATGATCCGCGCTCGGATACTCGGGTGGCGGCCGAGGATTTCCTTCCCCGTGAGCCGTTCGGGCCGATCGATTCCTGGACCGGCCGCACCGGGCTCGAGGACTGGTTGAACGGCGACAAGATGATCATCCTGACCGTCGACCCACGCTACAAGCACACCGCGTACCTGCTCAACGAACACCACGGGCACTGGAGCGCCGACGGGATCTGGTACTCCAACCACTCCTATCGGTGGCGTGCACCCGGCACCACGGCCAAACCCGGTAGCTATCTCTACGACTACTGCGACTACTGCGGCCAGTACGACATCGAACGCGCCGGCCCGCACTGCGCCGCGTGCGGGTTCTGTGAGGAGTGCTGGCGGGAGTTCCCGCACTGCGACTGCGAATTCCTCGCCGGCACCGATCGCTACGCCGACCTCAAATACTTCGACGCCGCCTGACCGTGCCAGTCCGGAACGCTCCCTCACCGACCACACCGTCCGAGAGTCGCGGCCACGCATCGACAGAACGGAGTTCCCCGCGTGATTGTCTCGTCCATTCCATCGAACTCGAACCGGCGCAGCGTTTCTCAGCTGCCCGACCATACTGGCGGTGATATCGGTGGTCACTGACCTGCACAGCCATACCGCTCGGCTGCGCATCATGCCCGGCTGCGAGGATGCGCTCCCCGAGGCGCCCTCGGGCGGGGTGCTCGTCGTCGGCTATCGCGCCAGCTTCGCGACCGCACCCGAGGGCGGAACACCGGTAGCGGCCTTCGCCGCGATCAGCCCAGCCGCGACCGCCACCTCGACCGCACCACGCATGGCGTTGATCTCGGTCGAACGCGCCACCCGAATCCTCGGCAGCAGAACTGACGGCAGCAGCGAAATCCGCTGGGAAGAGAACTATTTCGCAGGCTTCGGTGACTCCGGGATTCAGTGGCACCTGCTGCCCGTCGATGCCTGCCCCGAACGGGGTTTCGTCATCGCGTCCGGGGCATGGAGTGCCAGCGGCTACCAGGCGGTGCTGACACGGTCGGTGAGCGCCGAGGTCCCCTTCGCACCGACCGTGGTCGCGGTGCACAACGCCAACCCGCACACCGGGCACACACGGTGGTGATCCCCGACGCCAAGGCTCTGCTGGCGTGGATCGAGGCGTCCCTGCCCGAGGTCGCCCCTGCGGCGTTCGGCCCCTGGCTCGCTGAACCGGCGGGTCCGGGCGCCGTCTCGGCGGTGGTGCACATCCGAGTCGAGTCCGCGGGCCGGCCGGCGCGCTCGATCGTCGTGGTCTTGTCCGCGCACCCGATCACTGACACCGGCTCCGCGTCCTGATCCCGTTGCTTCCGTGAGCAATCACCCTGTTCCGAGGAGAGAGCTGTGAATTCCGATGCGTCGTCGGGGAATTCGTCCCGACCCCCTGTCCTGGCTGACCTGCACAACGCGCCGACCGCGCAAGGTTTGACTGTCCCGTATCTGACGTTGTGTCACCGTGGACGGCGCTCACCGGTCTGGGGCGCGATCGACCCCGAACGCTACGCAGTAGTGCTCGGACTGCGGTTGTGCCAGGTCTGCGGAGAAGCGCTCGGGAAGGGCGAAGGGCCCGGCAACCGGGTCGTGGTCTTCCTCCGGCCGCAGGACTGGCTCCGTGGCATCGGCCCAGAACCCGGGCTACACCTCTCGTGCGCCGCCTACTCGACACGCGGATGCCCGATGCTGGGCGGGCGCATGCCGACCTACCGATCCAATGCCGTGGCCGCGCGCATCACAGCGTGCGATGACCCCGGCTGCGAGTGCCATCAATGGACCATGCCCGATCCCGAGTCCGCAGAAGCCCAACGTGCGGGCAAACCCGCCGACCCGTGGTATTCGGCGTTGATCGATGCATCCGACTACGAGATCATCCATTTCGACGGCGACCCGTCCAGCCCCTCCGGGTACGGTGTCCGCCTGCGCGAGGTGCCGATTCTGCGACTACGGAAAGTACGCGGCACTCCCGACAACGAGCCGACGGTGCTCGACATGGTGGCAGCGGCGCTGGATCTCCACCGGCTCGCCGACGGTCTATGACTCGGGCACGATCGGCGGACGCCCGCAGTGGGCACCGGGCTTCCCAACAACCCGCGGCAATGCTGTCCGCTGCCTTGGCCAACGCCGAACGCGGCTTCCACATATTTCCTCTGCACACCTACTCCAAGGTCCCCGCGATCACCGACTGGGAGAACCGGGCATCGCGGGACCCCGACCGGATTCGTGCGTGGTGGACTCGCGGCCCGGCCCTGAATGTCGCGGTCGCCTGCGGTCCGAGCCGGTTGCTCGTGCTCGACCTGGATGCTGCGTCCCGGCATGCGGAGACAGAGCTGCGCACCGCTCGGGAGGGGCGAGACTCGCTCGCAGCGTTGGCAGTTCGACACAGGCAGTCAATACCGGTGCCGACTTTTTGTGTGGCGACGCCCTCGGGCGGCTACCACCTGTATTACCGAGCCGATCGATTTCCTCAGTTACGCAACACGATCGGTCTTCTCGGACCGCGGCTCGATACCCGGGCAAGCGGTGGCTACGTTGTCGCAGTCGGCTCGCGGCTGCAGCACGGTCACTACCAGGTGCTCGATCCACGAGAGCCCATCGGCTTGCCCGGATGGCTCGCAGCGCTGATGACACTGTCACCGCCGACCGAGCCGATTCGCGGCGAGAACCGGCCACACCATCGCGATGCCTATGTACGGGCCGCGTTGGCCAATCAAGCCGCCCGGGTGCGCGCAGCCTCGCCGGGGACACGGCATCGGACGCTGCTGCTGGCGGCCAACAGCCTGGGAAGGCTTGTCGGACAGGGCATCCTCGCCCGGCACGACGCCCAGGCGGCCCTCTACGACGCGGCCGCCACTCACATCGGCATCGAACGGTTCACCCACGCCGAGGCCGAGCGCACCATCACTGACGGCTTGGACTACGCCGCGCAGCGAATCGCCTTCCTTGCCTGAAGCACCGCGCGGCCAGTTTCGGGCTCCGCGATGACACGCACGATCACGGAGCCTCGGAAGGCTTTTCGGCTTTCCGGCGCTGCTCCCGGGTGTCGGTGTGAGCGATCCGCGGCGAGGTCACACCCGCAGAGTTCGTTGCTGCACTGGAATCAAGGCCGCGGGTGGGGGCTGGGTTCGCGTTGGCGGGCAGGGCTACGGCGCCCCGGGGCCCGCTGGGGGTTTCCTCTCTGTCTGGGGCCGGGTCGGAGGCATTGCCGACCAGGGCGTTGTTCGTGGACGGGTGTCGAGCTGGTGGGACCGTCGTGGCGGCCAGCGGATCCGCAGTGTTCACGTTTGTGGATGGTGTCCTGCGTCTGGACTGGCGTGAGGTGCTCGCGCGGGCACCGCCGAGAAGTTGGCGAGCGCGTTTGACTGTGATTTCGAGCAGGTCGGCGACTTCCTCGTCGGTGGGCACTTGCGCGCGCACCACCGCTGCGGCTGCGGCTTGTTCGTGTTCGTGGGTCGCGATCTCGGCCGCCGCATCAGCGATCACAGCGGCGATCTGCGTTTGCAACCGCTCGACTTCACTATCGCGGCGCTGCTGTGCGTGGGTGATCGCGTTCCAGGCCGCGAGGTACTCACCCACTGCGCGGGTGATGGTCTTCTCCCGCTCGGTGGCCGCAGCGCGGCGTTGCAGGCTGCGCTGACGTGAGCGTTGCAGGCGTGCAACAAGTTCCGGTGACTCCGGGACACGAGAGCGAGCCCGACGCGGGCGAGGGTCTTCGGTCATGACTGACAACTCCTGACGGGTACACGACAACCCAGCCAGTCCCTCGCGCACCCCACGCTACCAACCACCAGCCACACGCGGCGAGACCTTCGCCAATTCGTTGCACACGCCTGCACAACCGACCGCGCGCCCAAGAGCACTACGGCGGCGGGCTCCCTCACACACCTGGGCCAGATGCGCATCGCCGACCGATGCCACGTCGTCCGAATCCCGTCGCTGCCACACGATTAGGAGTTCCCTGCATGCATTCGCCGCCGCCTATCGCCGATCCAGCCGACCTGATCGTTTCTGTCCCCGCCATGCTCGGCTTCACCCCGAACCGGTCACTGGTCCTGGTCTTCGTGAAACGTGAAACCGGTTGTGATCGAGTGCTGTCGGTACCGCTCGCAGTGCGCACGGCGTCTCCGCTGGAGCAGGAACGACTCTCCGACACCGAGATCGCGGACCTCGCGGCACGGATGTGTCGCCAGTCGGATGCGTCCGCCGTGCTGGCGGTCCTGGTCGATGACCGCCAGTCGCGACCTGCCGTACCGGTCACCACCGATGACCGGTACGGCTCTGTTCTCGAGGCTCTGGATACGCATCTCGATTCGGTGGGCCTGAAATTCGGCGGGGCCTGGAGTGTGCGTGTCATCGCTACGGACGCCGCATGGTGGAACCCCTTCGACCCCCGACAGCACGGGCATCTTCCGGACCCTGCCAGGTCACCGATCGCGGTAGGACACAAGGCTATTGGTCGGCCTATCTACCGCACGCGCGACGAACTCGCCGCTTTCGTGGATATCGATCTGGCACTGCGTGATCAAGTGGCCGCACTGCTACCGAACGCCGCCGCGGACGCGCAACAGCGGCTGGCACGCACGGTGCGCATCGGCGACCCGGACGCCTACACCCGCCAAGCGGTGTGGCAGGTGATGCAGACCATCAAAGCCTTCTCAGCCAACTCCGTCCCCGCACCGCAGACATTGGCGAACATGGCTGTCGCCCTGCGTGATACGGACGTACGCGACGTCATGTTCGGCGTCGCCGCCGGTGTCCACGCCGACCGCGCCGAACAACTCTGGACGATTCTCACACGCGCGCTGCCGGACCCGGACCGCGCCGAAGCGGCCACCCTGCTGGCCTTCCACGCGCTGCTGCGCGGTGAGGGGGTGCGCGCAGACATCGCGGTGGACGCCGCGCTGGCCGCGGACCCCGAGCACCGCATGGCATACCTGCTGGGCGTCGCAGTCGCGACCGCTATACCGCCGCAGCGGATGCGCCGATTGTGCCGTGCCGGGATCGAGGCCGCTGCCGCGCTGCGCATCGATATCGGTGCCGCAGAATCTGATTCACACACCAAGGAGAACCTCGATGACCCCAATCGATGAGCGTCTGCTGGCGTGGGCGCTGCTCTCGCGCGCAGCGTTGGCTTCCCCGGACACGGTGCGCGCTCTGCTCGCGGCGCACGGTCCGGTCGATGCGGCCGAACGCATCGCTGCCGAGGGGGTGCGTTCACGATTCGGCCCGCAGACCCACGTCACGGCAGAGCTCGACCTCGAACGGGCTCAGCGCGTCGGCGGTCGGCTGCTCACCCGGGACGACCCGGGCTGGCCGGTCGCGCTCAGTGATCTCGACACCGTCGAGGCCCACACTCCGATCGCGCTGTGGACCCGCGGGCCCGGGCAGCTGAACCTGCTCACCGACCGCTCCATCGCCATCGTCGGCGCACGCGCCTGCACCACGTACGGCGAGAAGGTCGCCCGATATGTCGGCATGGACCTCGCCGCGCAGGGGTGGACCATCCTCAGTGGTGGCGCGTTCGGTATCGATGCGACTGCTCATGCGGCAGCTCTGAGGCCGGGCAGCCCACCGTGGCGGTTCTGCCGTGCGGGCTGCACCGGCTCTTCCCGCAGGGCAACGCCGGGTTGCTCGCCGAGGTCGAGAAGACCGGGCTGCTGGTGAGTGAATACCCTCCAGGTGTCGAGCCCAACCGCAACCTCTTCCTCGGGCGCAACCGCATAGTGGCCGCCCTGGCGGCGGGAATTGTGGTGTGCGAGTCCGGAATCCGCAGTGGCACCGCTAACACCGTGCGCTGGGGCAACAAACTCAGGCGCCCCGTCATGGCCGTACCCGGGCCGGTCGACTCCGCCGCTTCCCGCGGCTGCCACGAGTTCATCCGCACCGGTCACGCGCGGCTGGTCACCAACGCCCACGACGTCCTGGACCTACTCAAGCACTGATCCCGATATCTCGCGTCGGTGCTGCGACTCGTTCGCAGCCACCGCAGTCCTGCGTCACCACACATCTTTCCCCCGCTACCGATTGTCAACATCCTCGGAGGTCATGTATGTCCGTCAAGTCCTTTGCTGTCAAAAGCATTTCGCGTGGTGAGTACGAGCAGATGGTGCATCGTGGCCATGCCGGAGCCGTGCCGGTGATCGAGTCCGCCCCGGTACTGGATCGGTGGCGCGCCGAGCATCCTGACTGGCGTGGCCGGCACTGGACATTCATCGCCGACGACCGCGACGTGCTGCGGCTGCGCCCGCTGAATGTCACCCGCGCCGAGCGCCGCCCGATCGCTGCCTGACACACACCACCCATCCGCCATCTCTGCCTGTGGGGCCCGATACGCCGCGACATATCGGGCCCCACTCCTATGCCTGGAGGTCTGTCCCGTGGAATCTGATTCCGCCCCCACTGCCGCAGCGGTTCTCGACGCCGAGGTCGTCGAGCCTGCCGAAATCGTTGCCTCTCCCACGGCCTTCGAAATCGGGCCGGACTCCGCCGCGGAGCCACTGCCGAATGTCGAGGCGCTCTGGCGCAGCCCGACCGAGTTGGTGATCGCAGAGAACGTCCGTAAAACCTTCGATCTCGACGCCCATCCCGACGTGCGGGATTCCATCAAGGAGTTCGGCGTCAGCATTCCGATCCTCGCTGAGCGTCAGCCCGACGGCAGTCTGCATGTCACCGAAGGCCAACTGCGCGCACTCATCGCCGCCGACGTCGGCACCACGAAGGTTCCGGTGTGGGTGACCGACGCCGACCCGAGTATTCCGGAGAACGAGCGCCGCATCTCCAGGACGTTGATGCAGATGAATGTCAACGACCGGCGCGTGCCCATGGTCGAGGCCGACCGCGCCGACGGGATCGCTTTGATGCTGGACCTCGGTGCGTCGGTGACCCGGGTCGCGAAGGGCCTGCAGCGCAAGCGCTCCGAGGTCAAGCACAATGCCGCGATCGCCGCGTCGCCCACCGCGCGCGGGCTCGTCGATTCCAGTTCCTACAGTCTCGATCAGCTCGCGGTCATCGCCGAATACGAAACTCTCGGCGACACCGACGCGGTCGAGTATCTGGTGCAGGTGCCGCGGTCGAGCTTCAGTTACCGGGCCAAGCAGATCGCCGCCGACCGCCGCGAAACCCGCGCCCGCCTCGAGGCATCCATGTTGTACGCGGCCCTGGGATTCGGGGTCCTCACCGCTGAACCCGACACCAGCTCGACCGAGTCGCAGATTCTTCCGGCCGAGCTGCTCGAGACCGTCGATTCCAGGCCGGTCACCGAAGTTCTGATCGCCGCGCATGCGCACCGCTGGCTGGTGTATGTCGACGTGCAGGAGAACGGGCAACTCCTCGACACCCTCACCGGTGAACTCGTCGACCCCGATCACGTCGACTGGGGCACCCAGGGCAACAACGAATCCCAGCCCGCCGAGGGGCTGCGTCACGCCGATTCGGTCGAATACCGCGATCGCTGGATTCCTCTGTACTTCCTTGCTGCCGAGCAGCTGTCCGAGTCAGGGTTGCGCATGCGCACCTCCGCCCAGAGCGAGGGGGCGACGGGCAGCGGGCGCGACGAGGCCGAACAGGCCGCGACGCAACGGGACGAGGCGCGCCGGGAGCGGCGGCGGGTACGGGAGTTGAACAAGCGTGGTCTCGCCGCGAAGGAGCGGCGCGTGGAATTCCTGGGCCGGTTGCTGTCGCGGCGTACCCCGCCGCCGCAGGCCGGTCAGTTCGTCGCCGAGTCCCTGGCCTGGGAGTCGGACCTGCTGGGGTCCTTCCACGCGCCCCGGACCGCGCTGAACCTGCTCGGGGTGTCCGGATTCACCACCGAGTTGGTCGCCTCGATCCAATCCGCGACAGCGAGCCGGTCGTGGGTGATCGTGCTCGGCATGGTGCTCGGCGCGTTCGAATCGCGCGCCGGGAAGGACTCCTGGCGCTACAACGACCGCGGCCTGCACCGGTATCTGCGATTCCTCGCCACCGTCGGCGAGCAGCTCGAGTTCGAGCTCGTGGACGTCGAGCAAGCCGCCGCCGGCCTCATCGATTTTCACGACATCGACATCGACGCCGACGTCAATCTCGACACTGCCGCCCCCGCCGCTGCCTGATCCACCGCGATGCTGCGCATCCGACCCGTTTTCGTGCGCGGTCCATCGTCGGTCGCGACCCGACAGCGGTGACGTATCAACTATTTTCGAGGAAGGGAGCCGAATTATGGCTCAGGACACCGTATTGACGGTCATCGGGAATTTGACCGGTGACCCCGAATTGCGATTCACCCCGGCGGGAGAAGCGGTCACCAATTTCACCGTCGCCTCCACACCCCGCTACTTCGACCGGAAGTCCGGCGAGTGGCGCGATAGCGAAGCGTTATTCCTGCGCTGCGGTATTTGGCGGCAGGCCGCGGAAAACTTTGCCGAGAGCCTGACCCGCGGCGCACGGGTCATCGTCTCCGGACGATTGAAGCAACGTTCCTACGAAACCCGCGAAGGCGAGAAGCGTACCGTCGTCGAGCTCGACGTCGACGAGGTCGGTCCCTCGCTGCGATACGCCACCGCGAAAGTGACGAAGAACCCGACCGGCAACGGCGCGGGACCGACACGGCGCACAGCCGCCGGGAACGGGTTCGGTCAGCCCACCGACGGGGTCGATCAGCCCAGCGAGGGCCAGGACCCCTGGCACGCACCGGCACTCGCGGTCGTCGGGTCGAACCGTTTCACCGACGACCCCGCCTTCTGAGTTCCGGCCCCACCGTCGTTCCCTGCACCGGCCGTGGCCGGTGCAGGGAACGGTGGGGGTGGGATGTCCTGCTGGTCCGGACGACCAGCCATCCCGAGGGCTACCGGCCCCGATCGCGCCGCGCCACTGAGCCCGCGCCCGGCGCAACCGAATCCCCGTGCGCCCCTTCTGCTCCGTCAGCGCCCTCTCGTGGGTGAGCGCACGGAAATTCGCTTCCGCACGCTCTGGCGCGTTCTCCGCCGCGCGTCGCGCCCAGGGCCGGTCTCGCGCCCTCGGCTGGTCGTCCGGACCAGCCGGCCATCCCGGCTGTCGAGGTTGCTCACGCGCCGGGGTGCTCGCCGACATCACCGTCCAGACAGGAAACCTTCCGTGCCCGAAACCAGTGCCTTCATCGACGCCATCGCCGCACTCGACATCACCTTCACCACCGACCGCCGCGCCGCGCGCCGTGCGTTCCCCGCCGCGCTCGCCCTCGCCACCGCCGAGGATCATGCTTTTCTGGATCGGCTCGTGGATACCTTTACTCTCTACCCGTTCGAGTCGGCCATGAAAAGGCTTGCCGCCCAGTACGCCGCCGAGCCGGACAACCAGCGCCGTTTGGTCGCGCTGGTGCCCGATACCGATCCGAGGTTGTTCATCCGCGATCGCGCCGATCGGGTCGCGGAGATGCAAGCACGCGCGAGGCGCAACAACACCAGTGTCGAGGAGGAATACTCCGCCCAGCATGTGGCGCTGCCGTCCGCGGAGTTGCCGCGCACACCGATGCGGCAATGGCGCAACCCGCCCGCGCGCACTTACCTCGCTCCCAACCGGGGCACCGAGAAGTCGCGCCAAACACCCGAGCAGATCAAGTACCGCGCCGTGCGGCGCGGCAAGCGCCGCCCTGTCGTCACCGAGCCCGAGCTCGTCACCAAATATGTGGCGGAGAACCTTTACACCGACACCGTCGACAGTGAACTCACCGACGCCCGCGCCGCCGAGAACCGTGCCCGCGAACGCGGACTGCTCGCCCGACCCGAAACCGGTTCGTGGACACCGCGCTTCCCCGGCGACAAGCCGCCCCTCGATGCCGAGGAAGCACACGCGCTCTGGAATCACGCCTACGTCCACTACGTCGCCGAACAACATCAGCACGCACTCGCCCTCGCCGGGAAGTCCACGATCAGCGACGACAACGCCCTCGCCCACGCCGCCACCCGCACCACCTTGCGCGGTTACACCGACCGGCGCACCGCAATTCCGTTCCAGGGCAACGGCCTGGACTACGACCACGAAGCCATGACCCCGGTGCGCGGATGGCGGTGCGTGTCCTGCTTCATCGAACGCAGCGACACCGACCAGCATCTGATCCACGACCGCGCTGGTGCGCTCCGCAGCGACGACGGATTGTGCGATATGTGCCGCGCCGATGACCGCCCCGGGCTCCCGCCGCTGCCTGCCGGTTTCACCGCGCGGGATCTCGCCCGCGCGTACTTCCGGTTCTTCGCCGATACCTACCCCGATGCCACGCGGGGTCTGCTGGCGGAGGTGCGTGGTCGTGCGCCGCAGTGGCTGATCACGCTCATCGACGAATTCCTCGACACCGCAGCTCTTCCCGGTGGCGCGCCGAGCAACCCCGACCCGCAGCCGCCGCTGGCCCGGGCGCAGCGGCAGCCGCGTCGGCGCGGACCGGTCCTGGGTGCGGGTCAGCGCACCGGCCGCTGCGATGCGTGCACCCGCATCACAGCCGTCAACACCGACAGCCTCTGCACCCAGTGCTTGGTCTGGATCGGCCTTGACGTGCCCGTCCGGCGCGAGCACGCCGCCTGACCTTCCGCCCGCTTGTTCTCCGGTCCGCCGCGGTGCCCATGCCTGCGGCGGACCGGCCACCACTCCCGCACCGTCCCACATCAGTAAGGAGCTGCCCCATGCCCTCTGTACCCACGATCGCGAAGTACACCGTCACCTACATCCTCGTATTCGCCGCGTTCTACTGCGTCGCGTATCTCCTCATCCACGTGCTGCCCGTCGACCTGAACCCTTCGATCCGGCTCACCTGTCCCACAAGCAGTCCCGTCGCTCGCAGGACGTAACACGCTGACCGCCTCCAGGTTCGATATCGGCAGGTAAGCAGTCCACTCTGCTTACCTGCCGAACCCCACCAACTCTCACCGGCATTAACTCACCCACCTCCCTCACCGCAGCCACTCCCACACCTTCTCAACTCCACCTCCCACCTATTCTTTCTACTTCTCCCACACCCCAATCCCTCTTCTTTCTCCTATTAGCGCCATTCAAACCTCTTGCATAGAGGGAACAATTCAGTAACAACCAGCGGGAACGCGGAATCTGATAACTTCCTTATCACTCGAGGCTCTAGAAGAGTTCACCGCAACAGGGGTTCGATGGATATGTGACAGCGACGCTCCATAAAGTGTTGGCCGGCAACGGCTACCTGTACTACCTACGCCACGTCGCGGCCGACGACGCCACCGACCGCGGCCCTGGGTCGCTCGCGGACTACTACTCAGCGCGCGGTGAATCACCGGGCCGCTGGCACGGCAAAGGTTTGGCGGCACTGGGACTTACCCCGGGACAACAGGTCACCGAAGCCCAGATGAAAGCCCTGTTCGGCGAAGGGAGACACCCGGATGCCGATCTCATTCAAGATCGAATCATCGATGCCGAGATCAGCAAAGGCGCCAAACCCAAAGATGCCCAGCGTGCCGCGGACCGTGCCACCCGGCTCGGCAACCTCTACCGCGTCTACGACCACCACAACGCCTTCCGATCGCACTGCGCCGAGGCGTTCGTCGAACACAATGTTGCACACGGTGTTCACCGCTCCACAGCGATCCCCGACGGCATCCGCGCCCGGATCCGCACCCGCGTGGCCACCCGTATGTTCACCGACGCCATCGGACGCGCACCACTCGATACACGGGAACTGTCCGGGTGGGTGGCCCGCAACTCACGCCCCAACTCGGCGGCGGTCGCCGGGTTCGACATCACGTTGAGCCCGGTCAAGAGCGTGTCCGCACTACGCGCGATCGCACCCTTGCAGGTCGCCGAGAAAATCGCCAAGGCCGATGATTTGGCGGCCGATGACGCGATCGGATGGCTCGAAACCCACGGAGTATTCACTCGGTTGGGGCGCAACGGGGTCCGGCAGGTGGACGTGGAAGGGATTGTCGCAGCACGCTTCTCGCACCGTGAATCACGGTGTGGTGACCCCGATTTCCACACACACGTGTTGATCGCCAACCGGGTGCGCACCCTGGATGGGCAGTGGCGCACCCTGGACGCGGCAGTCATCTACCGGTTGATGGTCACCGTCAGCGAGATCTACAACTCGCGTCTGGAACACCATCTGGAAGCCGAGCTGGGGTTGTCGTTCACCGAACGGCCCGGCACCGACCCGGCCAAGCGTCCGATCCGCGAAATAGTTGGCATGCCACTGGAGTTGATCGAATTCTGGTCACAGCGCGATGCCGCGATCACCGCCCGCATCGGGCAACTCACGGCCCAGTTTCAGCGCGAGGTCGGGCGCGAACCGATCGCCAAGGAGGTGTTCGCCCTCATGCAGCGCGCAACCCTCGAGACCCGCCCTGCCAAGCACCGATCCCGCTCCTGGGCGCAACAACGAGCGGACTGGCGCGCACAAGCGGAATCGGTTCTGGGAGGGCGAGAAGCATTGGTGCGCACGGTCTCCACGATCCTGTCGCATCGGCCGGCGTCGCGCACTCGATTCACTGTCGACGATGTCGCGCGAACCGCGCGAAGTGTGCTGGCCACGGTGTCGGCCCAGCGACCGACCTGGCAGTGGCACCACGTGCGCGCGGAAGCCGAACGGGCACTGCGCGGGCGGGTCGGCCGCGACGACTGGGCCGACACCGTCGACAAGGTCATGGCCGAGGCGCTCTCACCGACTGAAGCGGTCGCTCGCGGTGACCCCGATCTGGCGGCCGAACCCGTGCTGCGGGAAACCCCGCAGATGTATCAACGCCTCGGCGGTGCCAGCGTCTACACCAGTGCCGCAGCCACGCCCTTCACCTCCGTCCATCGTTTGGATGTGACCGAGCGCCTGATCGAACTGTCCCTGCAACTCGGTGCCCGCACACTGCCCGAACATGTTGTCACCGAAGCGATCCGCGCCTACAACAGCGACCTCACCAACCGCGGGCGCCAACTCAACGCCGGACAGATGTCGGTGATCACAGAGTTCGCACGCTCGCCCTGGCACATCGCCACCACGAACGCGCCCGCCGGCGCGGGCAAAACCACCGCGATGCGAGTGCTCGCCGACGCCTGGCGCAGTGGCGGTGGCACCGTCCTGGGATTGGCACCGACCGCCGCCGCCGCTGCCGTACTCGGTGAAGCGACCGGCGCCCGCGTCGAAACCGTCGACAAACTGCTCACCACGGTCCGCAACCACTCCCCCGCCACCGTCGCTGCCGCTGACCAGGACCGGCCTTTTCCGGCGCCGCTGCCGCAGTGGGTGCTCGACATCGATACGCGCACTGTGGTGATCGTCGATGAGCATGTACGCCTCGGTGATGACAAACGCCTGCAGCTGTTCGAATTCCTCCTCGCGCGCGGGGCGGCGGTGCGGTGTGTCGGCGATGATCACCAGCTCGCTCCGATCGAGGCGGGCGGGGCGGCGGCCGATGCCGCCGATGCCGCACGCGCCTCGACCCTGACTCATGTGGTCCGGTTCGCCTCGACCGCGGAAGCCTCGGCGAGTCTTCTTGTCCGCGAGGGTGATCCGTGCGCGCTCGGCTACTATCTCGATCACCAGCGCGTGCACTCCGGGGCTCCTGCCGCGGTGCGTGAGCAGGGCTACGCCGGGTGGATCGCCGACCACCTGCGCGGCCGCGACACCGTGATGCTCGCCGCCACCCACGAGCTCGTCACCCAGCTGAACGATCAAGCTCGCGCCGACCGACTCGCGCGCGCAGACACTCCCGCCTCCCTCGAAACAGCCGTGGCTGACGGGCTTTTCGCGTCCGTCGGCGACCTCGTCTGTACCCGCCACAACAACCCCCGCCTTCGTCTGGGCGAGCGGGACTGGGTCCGCAACGGCTACCGCTGGACCGTCACCGACATCCACGCTGATGGCAGCATGACCGTCACCCATCTGCGCCCGGGCGGTCAACCGGGTCACAGCACGGTGTTGCCCACTACCTATGTGCGCGAGCATGTACGGCTCGGCTACGCGGTAACCATCGACTCCGCGCAAGGCATCACCGCCGATACCTGCCACGTCGTGCTCGCCGGATTCGAATCCCGCAACCAGCTCTACGTCGCCATGACCCGCGGCGTCCTGGAAAACCATGTGTATGTTCCTACCGCGATCGACGGTAGCGAAGCCTCGTTCTGGACCGAACCGGGCATGTTTCCCCGCACCGCCACCGAAGTGCTGCAACGCATCCTGGCCCGCGACGGCACCGGCAAATCCGCGCACACCGAACTCCGCGACGCCCTGAACCCGCACAACCGCCTCGGCCACGCCATCGACACCTACCTCGACGCACTCGGCGTCGCCGCAGAACACACCCTCGGCGCCGAAGGTCTCGCGAGCCTCGACACGCTCGCCGAACAGCTACACCCCGGGCTCCTCGACGCACCCGCCTACCCGGTTCTGCGCCAGCACCTGGCGATCCTCGCACTGTCCGGCGACGACCCAGGCCAGGCATTGACCGCGGCGATCGCAGCCCGCGAACTCGACACCGCCGATGATCCCGCCGCAGTGCTGGACTGGCGCTTGAACGCCGGGCAATCGCGCTTCTCTGATCCCGGGCCGCTGCCGTGGTTGCGGGGACTGCCGCGCCAGCTTCCCGACACACTCGCCAGCGAACACTTGCGCGCTCGTGCGCGCCTGATCATGGCTCTCGCCGATCAGATCCGTGCCGACGGCGGGTCGTGGACGGCCTCGACGGCGCCGATCTGGGCGCGACCGGTCCTGGGTAGTTCCGGATTGGCCTCCGATTTGGCCGTGTGGCGTGCCGGGCACCACACACCCGATACCGATATACGCCCTACCGGCCCAACAGGTCTCACCGCCGGTGAACGTGACCATCAACTGCTGTTGAACGCCCGCGTCACCGATACCCTCGGCGACCTGCACACCGCCTTGAATGCGTGGTCGCCGCTGATCAAACGGCTCGATGTTCGACTCCTCGACGATCCGTGGTGGCCTGTGCTGGCCGACAAACTCGACACCGCCGCCGGCGCCGGACTCGACGTCGACACCCTCCTCACCGCCGCCGCGACCCAACGTCCTCTGCCCGACGACATGCCCGCCGCGGCCCTCTGGTTCCGGCTCGGACTCGACCCCTCGGCACTCTCGCCCCAAGCCGGCGGCCCGAACCTTCAGCCCGAGTGGACTTCTCACCTACACCACCTACTCGGCGACCAGACCGCCGACCAGGTCCTCACCGACCCGGCATGGCCTCGCATCGTGGCCGCCGTCGACCACGGAACCGCGAACGGCTGGACACCCACGAACCTGCTCGACACCGCACACGAGCTCCTCATCGCAGCCCACACCGACAACACCAGCCAGCCTCGACCCGACCAATTCGCCACCGCGCTCGCCTGGCGTATCGAAGCGCTCTTACATCCCACCATCCCCGAACACCGACCCGACCCCACCCGCACCGAAACCGAAAGCCCGTATTCCGCAGCAACTCTGGACACAACCATGACCGAACCAGCCCACGATCCGACCGCCGCAACAACACCGCACAACACCAACCGGCCATCGCGAACCGACCCCGAATCCTCGGCCGATACCAGCACCGATACCGATGAACCCCTGCCGGAATCGCTGCGCACCATCGCAGAGTTAGTGCGTACCGGACGCCTCCAGGACGCGGGAACCGCCATCAGAGCCGTGACACGCGAGGTATCCGACGAACAGATCCAAACCCTCGATCTCATCGCGACCACCCTCTACCGCAACAGCTTCCCTGTCGCCGCCGCCCGGCTTCGGTGGGCGGCCCAGCAATTCCCGCAGCATCGCGCGCTCATCGACGCCGCCACACCCCTCAGCGACCCGCACGTCTATCAGCCTGAGACGTCCCCTCCAACGCCGAGCCGGGACGAACTCCGAAACCGTGCCGCACGCGACAACGACACTCGCCTCGACTCTCATCCCCAACGTCCCGCTGCGAGCCCTGCGGCGGCACACGCTGCGCGCGCAGCACAGGAGTACCTCGATTACCGCGCTGATGTCGACGACGCACCCCGTCACATGCCGGTGCCCGAGGGAGCACCGCATCCCTATTACCAAGGCCGTCCTCAGAGGACGAGTGCTGACGGCTACCGACTCGACTACGACCTCGCCGCTATCCCTGACAGCCGCGGCTTCTGCTGCGTGCACTGCAGCATCGAACGCGCCGTCACCGACGCCCTCCCGACAAGCGCCCGCCGCAGCGACGACGGACTCTGTGCAGACTGCCGCGACAACAACACCGCCGGTATCCCCGACCACGACCCTGTCGACCACATTCGCGCACGCTGCGCACACATCAGCGACACCTACCCCGCCCCCGCAGCTTTGGCGATGCTGCGCCGGGACTGGTCCAACGCCCGTACCCCACACGCCCGCGACGCGATCGCAGCTTGGGTCACTGAGCACCGTGTCCTCGAAACCGGCGAGCAATCAATCGGTATCGGCGCTGCGGCGGCCCTGTCGGAGGCGAGCGCCTCGGGCGCGCTGATAACTCTCACCGACGGTCAGATCGCTCACCGAGCAGCGGACATCGAGCGGCGTCTCGCGCTCGCTGACAGCGAAGCCATCCTCTACGGGCCAGCCCCGAAACCATTCGAGGCCACCGGCATCTCCGACGCCACCAACGCTTCCGACACCACCTGGCTCCAAGACGAACTAGCCCAATTACACACCGAACAGCTCCGGCGCACGCAACTCACACCCACTCAGGTTGCCACCGAGGACACCTTTCGCAGCGACTACATCGAACAGCGCGCACCAGAATCAGTCGATTTCGACGTGTCCGCCGCCACGGAAGATCCTCTCCCCCACCAGATAGACACATCTCCCGAGTTGTGAATTCGCCGCAACCCCCATCGGGGGGACAGCACCGAAGGCACGAATACTGATCGCTGAACCGCCGAAGTTGAGAGACGAAGAAGGTGACAGACCGCTTCGGTAAGGTTCGCCGCTATGCGGCCTGCCACTGCGGTCGTCGCGGACCTCATCACGGGTATCTCTCCCTTCGATGATCTCGAACGACACCACATCACAACAACCTTGGATTGGCTTGGATCGACCGACGATATCTTCCGGCGGGCCAAGCCAGGCATCCCGTCACCACACCTTGCCGTCTACATGGTCATGGTCGATCCCGAGGCTCGAGGGGTGTACCTCGGCCAGCATCGCCTGGCCGGACTGCACCTACCGATGGGCGGGCACGTCGAGGCTGACGAACACCCGTTAGATGCGGCCCGGCGGGAAGTCGGTGAAGAACTCGGTATCGAAGCCGAATTCGATGTGGTGGGCCAGCAACCGCTACTGCTCACCAGCGGCACCGTCGGCAGCACGCCGCGCCATACCGACATTTCGTTGTGGTACGTGATCCACGGTATTCGCGCGCGCCAGTACACACTCGACCCCGGCGAGTTCGACGGTGGGCGATGGTGGGATCTGGACCCATACGGCCTGCCGGCCACGGATCCACACCTGCCCCGATTTCTCCGCAAGCTCGACAGCATCCTGCTGCCCGAGACACGCCGATGAGCAAATCGGGTGATGCTACTTCGATGGGCCAGCTCTGCAGATGCTCAGCCATCGACATGTGCAGAAGCCGTGCTGTCAGGAGGTCGCTCGATTCGCCAGACTGCAGAGGCTGCTGCGTGTGCATGTGGCGGAAAATCGGACGATGATTGATTCGCATGGGAAACGAACACCACACGCTGGAGTTGGCCACCGCGATGATGCCGACAATGTTGAAGCAGTTGGGCGAGCTGGTGGAGTGCGAATCCCCCTCGAATTCCCCTGAGGCTCTGCGTAACTGCGCCCAGCTGCTGGCACCCTGGCTAGAGAAAGCCCTTGGTCGACCCGTAGATCTCGTGTGGTCCGGAGAAAACGTGCACCTGGTAGCCCAGGCGCAGCATCCCCGCGTGTTGGTCGTTGGGCATTTCGATACGGTCTGGCCCTTGGGAACGATCACTGAATGGCGATTCGAAATCTCGGACGACGGCATCGCTACAGGCCCCGGAGTCTTCGATATGAAGGCGGGCATTGTGCAACTGCTCGCCGCACTGGAGCTGATGGTCGATGCCTCTGCTGTGAGCGTGGTGCTGACCAGCGATGAAGAAACCGGGTCAGCGACCTCATGGCCGCTGATCGAGCAGCAGGCCAAGCTCGCTGGCGTCGCACTTGTCTGTGAACCAAGCGCGGACGGTGGTGCAGTGAAGGTCGCCCGCAAGGGCATCGCGAACTATCAGGTAAAAGTGCACGGCAAAGCAGCTCACTCCGGCCTAGAGCCTGCGCTCGGTGTCAATGCCGGCGTCGAGCTGGCGCACCAGATCCTCGCGATCAATAACCTGGGCAGCGGTGATACGACGGTGACCCCCACCATGTTCTCGGCCGGTACAGCCACCAACGTCGTCCCTGAGTTCGCTATGTGCCACGTCGATGTGCGCGCCTGGACTCGCTCCGACCTCGAAGACGTTGATGACGCGATGGCAGCCTTGAAACCTCATGTCGAGGGCGCGCGGGTGGTTGTCGAGGGCGGTATCGAACGGCCGCCATTCGAACCGGCGTTGGGGGTGAACGTCTTCGCGGATGCGGCGGCGGCCGCGTGGGAGCTTGGCTTGGCGCCGTTGGCCGCCACCCGATCCGCAGGCGGATCGGACGCGAATCTCATTGCCGCGATCGGAGTTCCGACCCTGGATGGGCTCGGCGCTCTCGGCGCGCATCCTCATGGGCGTGGGGAACGTGTCGATGTGACCGTGATGGGAGAACGCGCAGCTCTCCTGTCCACGCTGTTGCATCGCCTGTCGAATCGCTCGCCAGGGCGGTAGCGCTCGACCACAATGGTTGTGGTGACGCGGATTTTGGTGTTGGGCGGAAGTTGGTTTCTCGGTCGAACGGTCGCTGAGCAAGCGGTCTCCGACGGAATGGAGGTCACCACATTCCGGCGTGGTCAATCCGGCAGCGACGCCGACGGCGTCACCCTGATCCGAGGCGATCGCACCGACCCTGCCGATCTCGCGCGATTGGCCAAAGGGGGACCGTACGACGCGGTCATCGACACATCCAGTTATGTTCCGCGCGA
Organism: Nocardia sp. NBC_01327; assembly: GCF_035958815.1. Lineage (NCBI taxonomy): Bacteria > Bacillati > Actinomycetota > Actinomycetes > Mycobacteriales > Nocardiaceae > Nocardia > Nocardia sp. NBC_01327. The sequence continues at coordinate 7,464,625 of NZ_CP108383.1, forward strand.
AACCCTGGCGGTGGCAAGAGCTTTGGAGCCGGCCGCCGCACGGTACGTGCTGATCTCCTCCGTGTCGGTGTACCAGGGTTGGCCGCTGGAGCCATTGACGGAGAAATCGCCGATCTTGCAGTGCCCGCCCGACGCTGGACCCGATTACGGCTACGACGGCGATCCCGGACCGTCCACTTATGGGTTCGGCAAGGCCGGATGTGAAGGGGCGGTGTTGCAGGTCTTCTGCGCGGATCGGTCGGTGATCCTGCGCCCTGGGGTGATCCTCGGCCCCCACGAATACGTGGGCCGCCTGCAGTGGTGGCTGCAGCGCATGCAACGCGGCGGCCGCGTCCTTGCCCCCGGCAATCCGCAGCGCCCGATCCAGCCGGTCGACGTGCGTGACGTCGCAATATTCGCGCTGCATACCGCCGCCGAGCAGCCGGGGATCTTCAATGTCACCGCAGGTGGCCACGAAACGATGGGCGACATGCTCGATGCCTGCAATCGAGCTGTCAGTGGCACGGGACAGCTGGAATGGGTGACGGACGAGCAATGGCTCGCCGGTCAAGGCGTCGCGCAATGGACCGGACTTCCGCTGTGGCGCACATACCGAGGCGCATGGGCGGTCGATTCTGAGCGCGCACGGGCAGCAGGGTTCAGCAACCGGCGTATCGGCGACACCGTCGCCGATACCTGGCGGTGGCTGAAGGACGGCGGCGCCTCAATCGTCCACGAACGAGCGGGTGAACTAGGGATCTCACCGGACCATGAAGAGGCGATCCTGCGCCTGTGGGACGCCTACCAGCTCGATCACTGCGGTATCTGACGGCGATTACGGATTCAAGGCGCGTGGCGCTGCCATTCGTGCCAGGCTGGTAGAGGTGAAATTCTCGATCGCGTCGCCGAGATCGCGGGCTTCGAGGGCACCTCGGTAGTGGGTGGTGCCCAGCATGCGCGCCAGCGCGTGCAGGCGCTGGGCTATCGCTTCGGTGCGGCGCGCAGGTGCAAGCTCGAACACCGAGATGAGCGCCGCTTGAGCGCCCGCCAAGTCGCCCCGCAGTGCACGGGCGGCACCTAGATCGACCTGTGCGCCGACAGCTCCGGCTGCCCACCGCTCTTCCTCTGGGATGGCCGCGAACAGTGCGACGGCGTCCTGGGCTTCGTGTTCAGCTTGGTCACCGTCGGCGAGAGCGACGTAGGAAGCGCCCGCGCACAGGCCGCGCCGGGCCCTGTCGAAGGCGAGCTCGCCTCCGATGTCGTCGAGGAAGGCGTCGCCGCCGGCGCGGTCGAGTTCGTTGCTGGCGGCCGCGAGCTCGGCGCGCACTTCACCGCGCGCGCCGATCATTGCCAGGGAGCGGGCGTGCACGCTGTGCAGTCGTGCTTTCGCTGTTCCGATCGGTGCCACTTCAATCGCTCGCGCGGCGATTGCGACGGCCCCGCGCGGGTGCCCCGACCAGAACATGGCGGTGACCTGCAGGGCACGTGCCCATGCCTGTAATGAGGGGTGGTCGATGACAGAGCCGTAGGTGTGCGCGGCACGTGCCTGCTCGGCGGCGGCCCCGAGCAATCCCAGATCCCAGCTCACCGACGACAGCAGGCCGCACACCTGGCCTGCGATCAAATACAGCTGGGCCTGCTGCAACGGCTTGTGAGTGCGATCAATTTGGTTGTATACGGTGTCGCGCAGCGCCACCAGATCCGACAGCATCTCCAATGGGGGAGTCACGTAATAGGCACGTGCCGCATACTCCGCAGCCGCATGTAGATGCTCGAGGACCGAAGGGTCCAGCGCCGCAGCCGCAGCGATGGCATGACTCACCGATTCGCGTCCGGCATTCACAGCGAGCTCCGTTTCATTGATGGATCGATGCTGAAAGCGAGGCGGGCCCAGCAGCTGCGCGACAGGCTCCTGAAACCACGCCTCGAGAACAAGCTGCGACTCTCCACGGGGAACCCCGGGAACACCCCCGAGCCACCTCTTGGCTTGACTGAGCGACACCTCGAGCCTCTTGCCCAGCTTCTTCTCGGCGCGGACAGAGAACTCGCGCTGAAAAGCAGGGACCGACAGCCGTCTCTGCGACGTGAGTTGTTCCAACCGGGTACGCGGCTGCTTGTTCATCCTGACCTCCGCTCAATCCAAGGTAGGGATATTTCATCCCGAAAGGCGAGAGCTGGGGAGCAAATGAGCCGGTCATGAACCGAGATGGACCGAAAATGGACCGCTAACGAACCCTGGTGCTGAGCGAGAGTGACACACAGCACTCGGTACCGGGAACCGCGATCACCTCATCGGCGCGATAGTGCATCGCCGCCAGGCTGAACCACCGCGCCGGCGATGCCCCCCGCACCGGGTGCTACCGATTAGCGCCCCTGGGGAGGTTGTCGTGCCGCCGAAGAATCTGTCGTCCCGCCCGAGCTCGAATGACCGCGGCATTCGCTGTTGCGATGGCGACGTAGATCAACTCACCGATATCACCGCGATCCGCATTCTGAATCGCGATTCCCATAGTGCTGCCTGCACCTTCTGGGTGGCAGCACACGCGTTTCTGTCCGCCGGGCTCGACGACTGAGGTTGCCGCCATGTCCGCGAAGCGCCTCCGCTCCCGACGAGAGCTCGTGCCTTGCGAGGGAAACATGCACACAGCTCTGACCGAATCCGTTGCAGCCCAACATGATCGATACCGCGAGGAGAACGGCTTCACCGATACCCATGTCGATGCGAACAACCGAATCATCCTGCGCGCGGGCCACATAGACGCTATTCAGATGCCCGCCGCTCTGGGCGACCGGGTACGGATCGAGCTGAGCCGTCAACTACTGACAGCGCCGATCATCGAAAACTGCTGCACCGGCTGTCTGACGATTCTCACCAACGGAGCACCCGCCGAGGACACCCGCAGCATCTACCTGTTCTCGAAGTTGTACCGCGTGCAGGCGATTCGCACCCCGAAGGGCGCACTGATCATGCTGCCGGGTCCCGCCGACAAGGTGCGTGTCTGGCTCGATGCGCCCATAGGCACCTTCCGCCCGCCCTTCAACACGGCTGTAGCAATCACTTTGGATGCCGCGAAAACCCTTCCCCGAGTGGTGGACTAACCATGAGCAACGGCTGCTTCCCTACCGCAGAGCCGGATCTGATCGCGAGATTCGCTAAAGCAGTGGGTGATTTGATGCCGAAGGAACAGACCGCGTCCGAGTGCACCGCTAAGTCCACACGTCTGGGCGGGTGCCGCTAATGACCGTTATGCCCTGGTTGCCGTTGGCGGCCTTCGTCGGGGTCGCAGTGGCGCTCGCGTACGTCCTGCGGGCTCGAACACCGAACGGGCCGAGCGTGTGGGATATCCAGGCCGAACTACCCCACCGCGCCTGCGAGATGCCCCCCACCGTCGAGGAAGCCGAGCGCGATGCCCACAAGCACAAGCGTTGCCGCCCCGAGGGCTGCCCACGCCGCTGCGCTGCGCTGCGCGTGCTCTACGAAGCCCACCGAGTGGATCTGCCCGACCCGCTCTACCAGCTGCTCTACGAGCAGCTCGAAAGCGACTGACATCCGATCGCACCCAACCAACCCGAGAAGACTGCTAGCAGTACAGGAGATCGATCATGCTCACTGGCGCGCATCGGCCCGTCGCCACCGTGATAGGCGCCGTGCAGGACAGGATTCTCGTCGTCGATGATCTGGCCGGCCAATGCAGCGTCGACATGCACATGCGCGCACCGCCCTGCGGCCCGTTCGCCGTTCTCGTCCTACGCCCAACAAACACTGATATGGAGGAATATCTTGTCCGAATTCGTGTGGTTGAACGGTAGTTTCGGTTCAGGGAAGTCATCGATCGCCAAGGAGCTGGTTGCGGCGCACCCGCAGTGGCGATTGTTCGATCCTGAGTATGTCGGGTTCATGCTCGGCCCGCAGTTTCCCGACTCCGCGGTCGTCGACTTTCAGGACTTTCCGTCGTGGCGACGGCTCGTCCCGATCGTCGCCGACGACATCGCCTGCGAGACCGGCCAGAACCTGGTCATCGTGCAAACCCTGCTGAAGCAGCAGTACTGGACCGAAATCGCCGAAGGCATCCGCGCGCAAGGGCATTCGCTTCGCCACATAGTGATCGACGCGAGCCCTGAGACACTGCGGCGGCGCATCACCGAAGACCAGGTTCTGCACCGCGCTGCCGGCTGGCGCCTGCAGCACATTCCCACCTTCATCGACGCCCGTCGCGACTGGCTGGCCGCTGCGGCCGACCTGGTGATCGACACCGACTCGCTGAGCCCGATCCAGGCCGCCAACGAGATCGCGCAATGGACCACCAAACCCGCACCCGGAGAAGCGCCATGACTACCCGCACCGACAATTCGGCCGCCACTGCTGCACCGCCCGCGTTCGATGCCGACCCGATCGCGGCGGTCGCAAGGATTCGACAAGACTGCCAGCGTGACGGGTTCGCCCTGTTCACGGTCCTCGACGCCACCCGCGCGGGCCGGGCGATCCTCACCGAGATGGCCTCGCGGCTCGATATCGGCTCCACCTACGTCCCGGCAATATATGCCTCGGACCCGAACCGATTCGGATATGGCGGCGACGGCTTCAATACGGTCTCACCGAAAGTCTCGACCGGCGAGCACCGGTATTTCGGGACCGGTGCGGCGCAAGGGTTTCACACCGACGGAACCCTCGAGCCGATCGGATCGGTGGGTACATCGCTACTGTGGTTCGAACGCGCCGCCGCAGAGGGCGGGCACAGCACGATCTTTCGCGCGGTCCCCGCGTTCGAGCACCTGCGCCGTATCTACCCGGCCGGGGCTGCGGCATTGATGACCGACGACGCGCTGACACGGGTGGCGACCTCGTTCCAGCCACCGCCGCGTGCGACCGGACCAGCATTCGCCGATCTCGATATCGGTCTGCGCACACGGTGGGCCGACGACGGATCCGAGATATGGCAACTGGCAGGTGATCTCGGGCGGCAGCGGGCGGGGGCAGTCGAATGGCTGCGACGGATGTCGCAGGTCGGCAGTCCGTATCGGCGAGATGTCGCGATCCCGTCACGCACGGGGCTGGTGTTGTGCAACGGGCGGATAGCGCACGGCCGCACCGGATTCGCCGCTGGTGCGGGCCAGCGGATGCTGATCCGCGGCCTGTACACCCGGGAGGTCGTGTAGATGAAAGCCGCCCACCTGGTGACCGCCGATTCTGCCGCTCGCCTCGCCGACTTCGCCGCCCGCACCCGGGCCGCCGAAATGCTGAATCGGACCGCGATCAATCTGGTACCCAGCGAGAACCGGATGAGCCCGGCCGCGCACGCGATGCTCGCAACCGACTATGCCAACCGCTATTTCTTCAACCAAACCCTCGCGCCGCAGGGCTGGGAATTCCGTGGCGGCGAAGGATTAGCCGACCTGGAAACGGCAGGCTGTCAGGCACTTTCGCGGCTCACCGGTGCCGAGTTCGTGAATCTGCGCCCGCTCTCGGGGCTGAACGGCATGATGATCGCGTTGTCCGGGCTGGGTGGTGAGCCGGGGGCGAGGGTGGTGACGATCGCACCGGCCTGTGGTGGGCACTACGCCACCGGTGCGCTGATCCGACGGTTCGGCTACCAGTGGGTGCCCGTCAATTGCGTCGACGGGCGCGTGGACCTGACCCAACTCGAGCAGGCCCTCGCCACCGGGGTATCGCTGATATACGCGGACCTGCAGAACTCCCGCCACATGCTGGATGTGACGGCAATCGGCGAGGTGGCGCGCCGGTATCCGGGAACCCGGTTGCATGTCGACTGCAGCCACACCCTGGGTCTAATCCTTGGGGGCGCGCACCCCAACCCGCTCGATCACGGCGCGCAGTCGATCAGTAGCTCGCTGCACAAATCATTCCCCGGCCCGCATCACGGCCTGCTGGCCACCCGTGACGCCGACATCGATGCACTGCTTCGGGATGCGCAGTTCACGTTGGTGAGCAGCCATCACTTCAGTGCGGCGCTCGCGGCCGCAGTGACTGCCCTGGAATTCGAGATCTACGGATCCGGGTACGCCGATGCGGTGATCGCCAACGCGCGTGCGCTGGCTACAGCCTTGGCCGACTACGGATTCGACGTCGTCGGCGACGCGGGCAGCGGGTATACCGACACCCATCAGGTATGGGTGCGTCTGCCCGATCCGGTCGGGGTGTCGGATCGGTTGGCGCGCTGGGGAATTCGGGTGAACATCCAATCCGATCTGCCGGGCTGCCCGGGGCGGATGTGGCGGCTAGGGGCCGCCGAACCCACCGTGCTCGGTGCCACCACTACCGACATGCACGAGCTGGCCGCCGTGATAGCCCAGGCACGCGACGGACACACCAGCAGCCACGTCAGGGGCTTGAGCGAGCTGCGGCAGCGACTCGGCCGGCACCCGTGGTGGAGCCGCACCAATGAATCGGAAAGGGCATACCTGTGACAACTATCGTCGTACTCGCGGCCGGAACCGGAGGACGGTTCGGGTCAACGTATCCGAAGGAACTACACACCATCGCACCGCACACCGCGGTGATCGACCCGCTTATGGAAGCGATCGACGCGCTACCGCTCCCGGACATCAAACTCATCGTCGTCATTTCCCCCGCGAAACTCGCGCTGGTAGCTCACCTCGAGCGCTACCACCGCAACACCTCGTTCGTGCTGCAAAGACCTGTCGTGCCGGACGGGATGGCGGCGGCACTGCTGTCGGCGGTGCCGTGGTGCGACGACACAACGCTGGTCTGCTTGGGCGACATGGTGTATCTGACTGATCCGGTGCTGGCGCTCACCGAGGCCTTGGACCTCACCCAGGCAGGTGCGCCGGTCACCGTTGTGGCCGCAGCCACCGAAGATCCGAACCGGTTGCGGGTGGAAGGCGCACTCGCCGTCACCGACGGCATTGTGACGGCCGCGCGTGAAAAGCCCACCAATCCCACCGGATTCAATGCCACCTGGTCCGCGTTGGCCATCAACAAGTCGATGCTCAAACCGGTCGGATACGGGCTGGCAGAGCATGTCACTGACTGCTTTGTCGACGCACCGGTGGTGTGGGGGCCGGACTTCGTCAACTTCAACGTGCCACCCACCCTCCTGCCGGTTACGTCGGTGGCGGAGGGTGCGCTGCGATGACTCTCTTGCTCGACGCCGGCGATTATCCGCTGGGCCAGACCACTATCAGTGGTATCGGGTTGCGGGTAGCGGAACTGGCTGCGGCCCTGGCCCACCATTTTCCCGTCCGCATCTACAGTCCCGCCACCGGCGCGCAGGAACCGGTCAGCGTCGGCGGCGCCGAGGTGACGACCATTGCCGCCGATTGGTCGAACCTGCTCGCGGACGCCGAGGTGGTGTTCTTCTTCGATATGCCCGACCCGTCCCGCATCCAGCAGGCCAACGGGGCAGGCAAGCTCATCGTGAGCGAGAACGCCCCACCCATCGAACACCTCGAATACCCGCGGTTGCGCCCCGGCGGTGTCTTCGACACGGTGACCTATCAGCGGCTGATCGACACCTACCGCATGCAACTGACGCATTCGCACCTGTTCACCGCCCGCTCCCACATCGGGCGGGTGACATTGATCGCCAACTTGTGCGCCTACGGCCTGCTACGCATCGAGGATCTGGACCGATCACGGCGTCTGGACCACCGGATCACCACCATCCCGATCGGCTACAGCACCACCACCGTCGGCGCACACCACCACTGCGGCGACGAGGTCGGTGGGCAACGCAACGAGGTTCTGTGGACCGGTGGGTTATGGCAGTTCTATGACCCGGCGGCCGCGGTCCGCGGAGTCGCGGCGGCTCGCGCGAACGGCATCGAGATCTGTTTGCGGTTCCTGCACGCCGCACCGCACCCGGACACCCATGCCGTCCGCGCCGAAATCACAAGGACCGGTCTCGAGCTCGGAATCGCGGAACAGGTTGTCCTGCACACTGATCCGATTCGCCACGATGACCGCGACCGCTATCTCAGGAACGCCGCCGGGCTGATCTGCCTCGCGCGGCGCGGAATCGAGAACGAAACCAGCGTGCGGCTGCGCGTACGCGACTCGCGCCTCTACGGCATGCCGCTGCTGGTAGATCCATTCGGCGCCACCGCCACCGAACTCGCCCACGACGGCCTGGCCATCGCGGTCGACCCGGACGACCCCTACACCGTCGGCTCCTACCTGGCCACGCTCGCCACCCACCGCACGACAAGACAAGTCAATCCCGAGGTTTGGGCCTACGAGCACACCACAGCGCCGCTCGTCGCACAGCTGCGCGAGCACCTGAAGTGAAAGCATCAGCATGACAACAGATTTCGATCCAGCACCCACATGGCCGAACACGGCGGTGGCGCGGAGCGACGACGATTTCGACTACATCCCGTGGTGGACACGCGCCGCGATCACCAGCGTGGTCGATGAGATCGACACCGGCACCTGGTGCCTGATGTGCGACCTGGTTACCGACCCGGCCGCCGTCTCCGGACCACGGCTGCGCGCCGGGACTGCAGCGATAACCGCAGTCATGGAGTCGCTGTGGATGCGGCGTGCCCTCCACCACACTCCAACGTCCGGCCGACAGCAGCTTCCCGACCGATTCATGCCCTTGACCACCGCAGACCCTGCCACTTGGCATCGGCTCGGCCGCATCGGCGCGGCGTGGTGTCTGGCACGGCTGGCCCTGTTCGCCCGACATCTTCCTCACCGACCTGGCTGCCGATTCCCTCATCACCAGATCGGCGACATCGGGGCCCGCTCGTGGCAGATACTCACCCACGACGACGGAAGCTACCTCTACACAGCGGCATTGGCCGCTCGCTACGACCGCGACCGGCCCTTCGTCGATCCAGAATTCACCGAGGCGATCACCGCTATCGCCCACACCCATCTGGCCGGCCGCGACGCAATCGAGTTCGGCGCGGGCACCGGAACCATCACCCGAACGATCGCACCGCACGCCCGCAGCGTGGTCGCGATCGAGCCCGCGATCGGCATGCGCACCCAGTTGCACAAACACACCATCGCGTTCGGCCACGTCCAGGTACGGGCGGCGGACTGCATGACGGTAGACCAGCCCGACGGCAGCGCCGATGCCGTATACGAGCACGCCGCACTGTGTTTCATCGACGAACCACTGTTCGCGGTCGCCGAAGCCGCCCGGCTGCTACGCCCCGGCGGCACACTCGTGCGCATCATCCCCGCCACCGAGCTACCCGAACAGATCGTCGCGTTCACCACTGAGTTCCACACTCAGTTGCGCCGCCTGGGCCACGGCCGGGGCCGGATCGTCACCGACGGTAACAACCGGCGGATCACCGACTGGCTCGCAGGCGACGAGATCACCACCCAGGTTGACACCGTCGCCACCTGGACCAGCCAGCAGCCCTTACGTCGACACGCCGCACCACTGCTCAACGGCAGCTACCCCTACCTGGCGGCCATTCCCGCTCAGCACCGCCGCCGCGCGATCGACGCTGCCCTGACCGCCACACGGCTGGACTGGGACGCCCCGGTCCTCAGCACACGCTCGATCAGCACTGCGACCTCGATCCTGGGTGGCGCCTGCCTGCTGCGGCCCGCCGGAGCACTTCGATGACGATCACAGTCCTCGCCGCCTACGCGCCCGGTCCAGGGCACTACAACACCCTGCGGCCGCTGGTAGAAGACCTTGCCGCGCAACCGAACTGCCGGGTGTATTGGTGCGGAAGCCAGGCAGTCGCCAACTTCGTCGACACCGCACCGGTCGCCGTGCCACACCGCCCCGCAGGGTTCGAGACCTTCCTGCCCAGCAGTGCGGGCGTGTCCGGCGACGACATTATTCGTCGCATGGGGCAGCGCAGCCGCGACGATATCGGGCGACTGATGGAGGAGCTACATCCTGATCTGGTCATCTGCGACACCTCGGAGCGGGGCGCCGTCCTCGCCGCACGCGACCGCGATGTGCCGTTTCTTCGGGTGGTCTCCTGCGCCGACGCTGCCACCGCCCGCAGCAGCACGCTGGAAGCTCGCCGCCGCACACTGATTCGCGGCCAAGACGGCGACGACCTGCGATCGCCCTGGAATCTGGGAACAGTCGGATTCGGGCCACGATGGTTCTTCACCGACGATCATGAGCCCGGAGAACGACTGCGGTGCTACCGATACCGGCCATCCGGATCAACACCGGTACACCCGCCGTCGCGGCCTGCGCGGCCCCGGGCGCTGATCAGTTTCGGCACCTTCATCACCGAGCCCTCCGCCGAGATGCTTGAGCAGGCCATGCTGGGGCTTGTCGACGCCGGAATCAAGTCGATCACGATCAAAATCCGGCTTCCTACATCACGAGCAAGACTACAAGAGTGGACCGAACTCAACAGTGCCAGAACGGATTCCGTCATCGAGGTGTGCAGCGAGCTGGACCTGGCCCACCACCTGACCGAAGCCGACATACTTCTCTGCCACGGCAGCGCCACCTCCACACTCGAAGCCCTCTACCGTCAGGTCACACCGGTCATAGCGCCCTCACACAACGACGCCTACTTCGTTGCACGCCGATGCGCCGACTCGAACACGGCCATAACTATCGACTGGGCAACAGGTTTCACCCGTCAAAACATCCGAACTGCAGCGACCACCGCCCTGCACTCACTGCGCATTGCTGACGGTATCGAACGATTCACCCTCGACAACAATGAACTACAACCGATCAACAGCCTCGCCGAACATCTGACGCGAACAGTCGGCAAGAACGCCACACGGTAACTCTCATCCAGCCCGACATCGCCAGCTCCGTCGCCGGGCCGTCACGACTGGCGCGGCGTCGTCCGAGAGCTGGCTGCACAATCCCCGGGGGGCGGGGACAAACACCCGGAAACAAGGGATCGCCGCCTCGACAACCTGACCTCGACTCCCCACTGCTTTGCCGGTGAAATCCGACGTCGATCATCGGCGGACGATTCGCCGTGAAGCGCGGTCACGATCCGATGGCATCGGCGAAATCCGAAGCCATCGACTGGCGCGTTCAGTTGCCTCGGCGCGTCCGCCGAACGCACTATTCTAGCCGAATGCAGGATCACGCCTCCCGGGACGGGATCGTTCACCATGGCAAGCTCACGGCATGGACAGCGCGCTTACCTTCGACACCGGGCGGTTGGTGTTGCTGGATCGGGGCACCTACCGTTGGGTGAGCCTGAAGAGGTTCCGGATTGACTCAGCGCGGCCGGTCTCCGAGTTGCTGTCCGCGCTTGTCGCACATCCGAGTTACCGCGACCACTTCGCGTCTGCCTTCGAAACCCAAGGCATCCACACGCTGCACGGACCGTACCGGGTGGAGTGCATCACGGCGGATACCTTCCGGTCTATCAACTCCTCGTCGGCACGGACCTTGTTGCAGGACTGGGCGGGCAATGCTGGGGTGCCGGTGTCCCGGGAGGTTCAAGCCGAGTTGGACACGCAAGTGTTTCCGTTGTTGGAGGCACCGGAGTTGTTTCAACTGCCCGACCTTCGCCCTGATGCCCAGCATGACTGGGGTTGGGTTGTGGGCGTCGACGGCTTTCATGAACTAGTAGCGATCGATCAAGCGGATCGAGTGCTCACTCTTATCGTGGCAGCAGACGACTAGCGAAGACTTCCGCTCATGCCGCGATCCGCGCCGCTCCTACCGAGCACCTGGACCGAACGCTGGCGTACAAGCTGTTGCCGCGCAGGAACATCCGGCGATCGATATCCTGACTGCGTCGGTAGTAGTCGATGAAGGAGGAAGCAATGACGGAGATATCGGCGCAGGACAGTTCGGGGTACTCCGGCGACGGGCCCGTGCCCATCCCCCCCGACATCGACCTCGACGACTTGATATCCCCCGACATAACAGGCGGCCCGGGGTCCCGCGACGTTGAAGACAACTCGGCGTCCCTCAGCCTCGACGACTTGGCGTCCACCGACGATGAATGAGGCTTGCAGTAAGGCGGCCAGTTGCCATGATGTGCGGTAGCTGACGGACAGCCCGATTCCGGAGAACTGGAATCGGGCTGTGTCGTTGACGCACTGTATTGCCGCGACTCGCGAGTTGGTCGGCCACCCAAACCGCTTGGCTGTCAGCGCTTCCCGGTGCACGCTTATGGCGCACACCGCACCCACCGAACCGGCCAGCGTGGCGCGGTCCGAGGCGATCGGCCAAGCTCTCGGATCTCCATGTACGGTAACCATCGCAAATGATTGCTTCGCATACGATTACCGCCATGGCATTCCGTCGCAACGTTGACCTCCGACACTACCCGGACTATGCGCACAACGGTCCGGCACACTCGGCCGCGACACCGGTTTGCTCAGTGATCTCCTTGGTGCTGTCGGCGCTGTCGGTCGTTATCGGCCCGGCTTTGGTCATTCCTGCGTTCGTGCTGAGCGGCATCGGCCACTGGAGACGCGAGCGAGTCGCTGGTTTCGCGCTCTTCTCCTCGATTCTGTCGATGCTGCTCATCCCGTTCTCCCACACGATTACCGGCACATTCGCCGGCTCCTGACACCCCCGATACGACCACGCCAGGACCAACCTCGACCAGCACCCGAACTACATCCTGTCCGCATACATGGCCGGTTGGACCACAGACCGGCCCTGCCCCGGTTGGCCTCATCGTTCCGGAGCTCGGAAACGACGGCATCGCCCCTGGCGACCCTCTCGTCCGTGGTGCTGAGAATCGTTAGCTGCGCGGCCCACGAACATCCTCAACTAGCCGCTTACAAGGGCATTCACGCCGGACAGGCTGCGGCCGGGTACTGAGGATCAATGCCCGCGATCTACCAGGCGGGCCGATATCTTGATGCCGTGAGCGATGATGCTGTTCGGCCCGAGTGGTGCGTGGTCGCGTCGTTGTTGCCTTACCCGTACAAGGAGTCTGGTCCCAACGCTGAACTGCGTAGCCACAAGATCTTCCCGGCTGGTGCGAAGCTTCATGTGATCGGCGGTTTCGCAGGGACGGGTCATGAGGTGGTGACCGTGGTCGGCACGGCTCACCGCCGCCGGTACGTCACCGCCCATATCCAGGCTCGATACCTCGGCGATTGGCGAGTGGCTTTGATCTATCGGCCCGCGGTGCTGCGAGCGATCCATCAGGCCGAGATCGACAACCGATGGAGCGCTCATCGCTGGAATCAGCAAGGCTTCGAACTGGATTCACCCGAGTATGGCGAGTACCTCCGGCGAATCGCCGAGAGCTTCCAGCGCACTCAGCGTGACAGAACCGACGACGAGTAGCGCGTCTACCTCGTGGCGTGGCCGTCGGCGAGAACGTCCGGAAATGCCGCGACCCGGGCGTTGGTCGGGCGTCCAAACTGGTTGGCCGACAGCAGCTTCCCAACACACGCTGCTGCCGAGTTCCGTGCATGGCACTCGGCGGACAGGTCCGTTCACTTACCTTCGTCCGTGTCACAGAACATTGGATATCTCGACTCGCTGGACGGTCGGGATGTCGCAAACCCCGCCGGGCGGCCAGTCGAACATGCGAAACTATCGTCGACAAGATCGCTGGCGTTGCCATCTCGTCGGTGGGTATGCAGCCAGAGGTTCCGGTCGACGATCTCGTTTTCGAATCGGCTTCGCTCGGTTGATTTTTCGTGCGCTGGGCTGTCGGCGCAATCGGTGACCGCAGCGAAACTGGCCGAACGAAATGTGCCGGTGTAGTCACCCTGAGTCAATGAACGGATTCCAGGTTCGAGTACCGCTAGGTTTCCACCACCCCGGCACGATCGTCCAGCGTGGTCAGTCTCGATGAGATCGACGCGCTGCTGCACCTCGCTGACTTCGTTGCCCGCCGCTCAATCACACGGAAGGAAAAAGAGATGCACCGTTCCTCAGTTCTCGCGTTCCTTGCTCCGATGATCGCTACCGGCGCGCTCGTGCTGCCCACACCCGCCGCCCACGCCGAGGTGGTCGACGTGTGGAGCACGAACGCAAACATGAGCGCCTGTAAGCACAATGTCCTCAACAACTACTGCTTCGGCCTCGAAGACGGCCAAGCAATCGGCCTCATCGACGCCAATCTCACCGTCGACGAACTCGACCAAAGCCTCGGCATCCCCTACCTCGACGAGAACCTTCTGCCCACCCCAGAAGGCCCTGACAACCCGGTCGTAGAGATCTGGAACAACACCACCATCTGGGCCTACGCCGTCCCCGGGGCATCACTCGCAGACGCTATCGCCAACGGAGACACCATCTACGCCATCCCGGCCGGTGCCGACTTAACCGGCCCCGCCGTGGACCTCAGCATCGACGATGACCTCGACGACGTGACTTGCGTCGTTGGGATCGGCAGGAACTGCAATAACAGGGGTCCGCGTATCTACTGATCTCCCGCATCGGTCAGAATCCCCCGAACGCAAAACCGTCCATGATCTCTTGCCCCTCAACTTGATTCGCTCGCGCCCAGGCGAACACGTGCTCCCTGAAGAAGCGTATCGACGCGCGACGGCGTTGGCGGCGATCCGCTCGTCGAGCCATGAACTTCGGCATGAGGCGCGTCGGCCAAACGAACGCACTCATTTGCCGAATGGAGCGCATTTGCTTCGCTGCCGCTATGGCAGCCCTGACTCCTCGGAAATGATGCTGCGGGCTTCGCTTTCCATCGCAGCCACCCAGTCTTGGAAGCTGGCGTACTCGATGTCTTCTCCGTATGCGCAGTCGTAGCAGGGACTTGCCGCGGCTCCGGCCGCAGTGTCGAGCATCCCGACCAAGAACCGAGCGCTGTCGGCACCCGCAGCCAGCAGTACTCGCTTCCGGCCCCTAGGGACCGTGACCGCATGGTCACCCTCGCCATCGAAGTACGCGGTGGCATCTCGATTCGCTTCGGCCCACAGACCGTGAGATTGCCCCAGATCTTCAGCCGCGAAGAGGTTCCAACTCAGGGCGAAGGACGGCCATCCGTTGACGGCGCGAAGCACATCGCTGTAGCTCGAATCGAGAACTACTCCGAGCCTCTGCTCAGCGGCGGCGATCGCTTGCTCGGAGGCGCCGGTCGTCACGAGAGGAGAAGGTCCAGGCAGCCCTTGCGCTTCGTTGACCTTTTTCTGCAGCTCGTACAGTACCTGCAGCCTCGTACGCCAATCGCTCACATTGCGGCCCTTCGTATCGGGTTGCCTGAGGATCGCTGCCATTATGTCCGATGACCACTGGCAATCCGCACATGCCGCGACCCGTGCGCAAGGCGGCAGCCGGATAGTTCAGTCGTCTGCTCGATCCGAAGGCGAGTTGTCAGGCCGACTGCCCTGATCGGTCTGCTTGAAGTGACTATCGGGAGGAGCACCTTCGGTCGAGTCGTAGCCCGAGACCCACACGCCGCCCTCTTTTCTCAGGGCCAGGTTGGTCAACTCGCCACGCTGTTGCTTGCCCCTGATCGCGTGGAAAGCCCACCAACAGGCGGCCAGCACGGCGGCTGGCAATCCGATGACCAACAGCAATTCCACAAGCGATGAGCCTAGCTCTGCATCGCGGTGACCTCGATCAACGCGGCGGCAGGTTGCCCAGCAGGTTTCGCGGAGGCCGAGCAGATCGGCTCGCTACGAACGCACTGTCTTGCCGCATGCCGCGCTGTTCGGAACGGCCAGCGCGGCACCTCGGAAGATCAACCGGCAGCATCCATCCGGCGCCGGCCGAACGCACGCTACTGCCGAATGCAGAGTGTTTTGGGCAGCGTGCCCGCGAGTTTGAGGGCGGACAACCGACTGTGAGGTTGGCCGCCTAGTGTTCGAGGGAAGGCTGTCGAAGAACTCGAGATCAGGTCCTAATCTGATTCCGGCGGATAGCCCTGACGCGGGGCAATCAGGCCAGAACGGGGTAGTTGGCGCGGATGACCGCGTGGGGGTCGTGACTGTGTTTGATTGCGCGTAAGCGGGTTAGCGTTGCGGGCGGGAAAGCGCGTGCCGCGGTGTCGCCCGGCGTGAGAAATGTGAACGGTGCCCGGTCTGCCAAGACCGGGCGCAGGGCGTCGCGGTACTGCTGTCGCCGGGCCTGGATCGCCGCTTTGGATTCTGGCGTGGTGACCATCCCGATCGCGATGAGGCAGTAGGGTGCCGTCAGCTGCCCGGCCGCGCTGTCGGATCCTTGGGCGAACGCGCCGCCGAGGTGCCGGATCTCAATCGCGAGCAGCGGCGCTATCGGCTGCAGCAGCGCTTCGGCGGTGTGATCGTCGATTCCGGTCAGTAGCTCCGAAGCGAACATTTCCGGACTGGGATCGGTTGGCTCGGACGCGATCTCGCCGAGGTCGGCGATCGCCACCATGCGGCGGGTGTCCTGGAACCTGCCCGGAATCGAGTCGAACCGCGACAACAATGCCCGCCCGCTGGCCTCGTCGCCCAGATAAGCGACCATAACGCTGGTGAGCACGGTGGGCGATCCCGGGGGCTGAAACTGCTGAAACCACACCGTCAATTCGTCGGGCGCGTTCGCGGTCACCTCCCGGAAGGCCGTCATGACCGCGGGCGCGAGGGGCCCCGGCCACACCATTGTCCCGCCGAAAACCGCTGGGGCCGGGTGCAGATCGAACTCGACCGCGGTGACGAGAGCGAAATCGCCACCGCCGCCGCGCATTGCCCAGAACAGGTCCGGGTCGGAGGTGGCGGTGACCCGGCCGGGGTGACCGTCGGCGTCGACGATGTCGAAAGCGGTGACGCTATCGGCGGCCCACCCATATTTGCGCCCGAACCAGCTCAGCCCACCGCCGAGCGAGAACCCGGTCACGTTGACTACCGCCGAACTGCCAGCCAGCCCGGTCAATCCGTGCGGTCCCGCCTCGGCGAGCACTCGACCCCACGCGACGCCCGCGCCGACCCGCGCGGTGCGGGCGGCGGGATCCACCCGAACTTCGTCGAGTTTGCTTGTGCGCACCAGGATCACGCCCTCGAGGCCGTCGCTGGCGCCGTGACCGTTGGGCTGGACCGACAGCGACACTCCGGCGCGGCGGGCGTACCGCACCAGCGCGGCGGCATCGTCGGCGTCGGCGAGCTCCACCACCGCCCGAACTCGCTGTGTGACAGCGGTACTCCATGCTCGGGACGCCGCCGCGAACCCGGGGTCTCCCGGCAACGACACCGGGCCTCGCACGATCGCGCGCAGATTGTCGCCGCCAGCTGTCGCCGGGCGTGTCGTGACAAGGTCGCCAATCCCCCAGGCTGCCGCGCCGACGACGCCCACACTTGCCGCGCCGATGAACGCTCGGCGACTGATTACCCTGCTCAATTCCCCACCACCCCAACTTGTCCCCTGGCCGAGGCCGCCGTCAAGGCCCTGGCCCGAGCCCGACAGCGGGCAGCCGGGGAAACTACAGCTGACATGATTACCTCCATAAACTACACGCTATGTGTAGTAACTAAACTACACATAGTGTGCACACCCTGCACGCGCTCACTCCATATCGCACGAACATTGGGAGACGGACGTGACCGACCCACAGAACGCCAGAGGCCGCCGCACGGTCGGCGCCCTGTTAGCGGCGACCCGCGACATCATCGAGAACGACGGCCTGCCCGCGTTGACCATGGCAGCCGTCGCCGAGCGCGCAGGCGTCACCCGCCGAGCCGTCTACCTGCATTTCGCAACGCGGACCGACCTCGTCATGGCGCTCTATCGCAGCCTTGCCGAGACCGAGAACCTCCCGGAATCGCTCCAGGCCGTGTGGGACGCCCCTGACGCCGTGTCGGGTCTCCGCGAATGGGCCGCCCACCTGGTGCGATCACACCTGCGAATCCTGGCGGTGCTGCGCGCTGTGGAGCAAGCCCAACACATCGACCCGGATGCGGCAGCGCTGTGGCGGTTCTCCCAGGGGAATTGGCTCAAGGGCAGCCGCCGCGTAATCGAACGGCTGGCCAGGGAAGGGACGCTCGCCCCGCACCTGTCCATTGACACCGCGACCGACCTACTGTGGGCGCTCATGTCGCTCGACCTGCTCGACCGCCTCGCTCACCAACGACGTTGGTCGAACAAACGGCTGACCGAACAGCTCACCACCACGTTCATTGCCACCTTTGTCGCACCGTCGTGACAAAACTTGGCACTCAACCAACGCTGACATCCCCAACAGCAGTGCCACAATCTTCGCCACTCCGATCCTGACACCAGTCTCTTACTAGCCGCGACCCGCACGGCTCATCTAGCCATCTAGGAACCGGCCAGGGCCGTTATCTGGTGAGCAAGGTTGGCGAGATCGACCGTGCGTGTGGTGTCGACCATGACCGTGGGAGCCAGCCCGAGTGGCCCAGCGTGCGCGGCCCAGCTGTCCCAGTCCTCGGCCAAGCGTTGCTGGTCTCGGTAAATGGCTGCGCGCTGTCGTGACGCGTATCGGGTTCTGGCGACCTCTGTGGGAACGTCGCACCAGACTTCCACGACGCTGCGAGCACCGGTCTTCTCGATACCCGCGCGGGCCAAAGCCAGATCTCGCGGCCTGAGCCACCACGAGTCGATGACAACGTCGGCTGGTGACTCCTTCGCCAGCGCCCAGACCGTGTCCATGGCGATCCCTCCCAGTTCCGGTACCTCGAAAGCGTTTTCGAGGCAACCGGCCAACGCTTCCTTGACGACGTCCTTGGACAAGAACCAAGCGTTTAGAGACCGAGATAACGCACCACCCAAGGTCGTCTTACCCGCGCCGGGAAGTCCGTTCACCAAGACCAGCAATCCGTCCACCGATAGATCATGTCCCGCTACCGGGCCCGGACCGCCGCAACGCACTGGCTTGTCGAACCCGCGCGTTGGTCGGCCGTCCAAACTGGTTGGCCGACAGCGCTTCCAGGTGCGCGCTCATGCGGATTTTCGTATGCGTCGGCGGCGGTACTTCGCTCCCCGTCCCGACGCGACATGTAGCTGCTCAATATCTGTGGCGCGTATTTGGGACCGGCGAGCATGATCGGCAGATGCAAGCGGAGAGTCTTGTCGTGGTTGAGCTGTCAGATGACGAGCGGCACGTACTGCGGTGCGGGCTGAACGAATGGGTCGGTCCCGCTCGCAGCTCTGAGGCACTCGCGGTTGCGATGGGCTTCGCGAGCGTGGAGGACCTGTACGAACAAGGACAGCGGTTGCGAGCCGCGTTGAGCTCGAATCAGCCTCTGAGTGCGTCGGATTGGCGACGAGCACTGGTGGCGACTGAATTCGTTTTCGCCAGTGATGTTTTCGGGTCCGGTGTGGAGTGGCCGACAACCACGGGGCTCCGTGACGAGGAGACCATCCGTATCCTTCGGGGGTTGCAGCGGAAGCTCAACCGCACCGTGGGCCGGGCACTGTACGGCCATCGCTGACCTGGGCGTCCGCACATGCCACGTAGGTCCTTTGCCTGGCCCGGCACCAGATCGCGGCGTCGCGCGTTACCGCGAGGGCGCGGCTGTGGCGAGCCACTCGGTCAGTGTGGCGAAGTCACTGTGCTGCAGTCCGATTCGTGGGTCCACGCGGAACAGGAGCGCAGGTTCGGGGTGGTGGCGAGATACCCACTGCTGATCGTTGTCGCTGATCTCGTCGTCGACCCAGATGAATGGCCGGCCAGCCGACCACTCGACCAACGTCCGTGTCTTCCAATGTAACCCGAACCATTCGTCGACATGATGATCGGTCCGGTCCGGCCATTCCACGACCGCCAGCGCTGGTAGACCCAGCAATGGGCACACGACGTGGTTCGCTTCGTGCAGCCAGGTGGTCGCCCACACCATCTCGCAGGGCAGGTCCGAAAGCAGTGGCCCCAGTGTCGGGTCGACCCGGGTCAGAAGTGGGTTCGTGCTGTGCGGGGATTTGTCGGCGGTCGATGGCTTTTGGTGGTCTGCGGGCGCGGCGCCGAAAGGGATGAGCGGGCCGTCGACGTCGAGGAAGAGCAGCGTGCGGTGCGGTGTGTCCATCGCCGTGAAGGCTAGCCCGGACCGACGTCAGCGCGGTGTCCAGGAAACGCACTACATTGCCGAATGGTGTGCGTTGCCCTGTGCGGGTGAACGGCAGATGACCCGCCGCGCCGGGCGGTCGCAGGCGACTCCGAGCAAGTGTGCGGATAGGTTGCCGGTATGAAGCCCGGGGAACTGTTGTTGCTCTACATCGTCGCGCTAAACGGCTACGCGTTATTGCTGATCTATTTGCGGGCGTGGCTGAATCGGGTGCCGTTGTATCGGCCGATGGTGTGGAACTTCTTTCTGTCGGTGCTGCCGCTGGGGATCCTGCTGGTGGTGCTGATCGCGGCCGGTCTGACCGATGCGTTCGTCGGACGGGGCATCGCGATCGGGGTCGGTGCCATTGGGTTGCTGGTATGGCTGCTGGCGCTGCCGAATTCGAGCTACCTGATCACGGAGTTGAACCTCAACCATCGGCGCGAGGACGATCCGGTGCCGCTGTGGTACGACATCGTGGCGGTGTTGTCGTTCGCCATGTCCGGTGTGGTGAACATGATCTTCGGGGTACTGATCGTGCAGATCGGATTCGTCGCCGCCGTCTATGGCGACGCTGACAACGCGGCCATCCACAGCGGCCTGTCGCGGGCCTTGCCGCCGCTGATCATCCTGGCCGTGTCGGTCGGCATCTACCTGGGCCGCTACCTGCGATTGAACAGCTGGGACGTGCGGTCGCCGCAGCGGCTGTGGGCCAAGGTGCGCGACCACTTCGATTCGCCTGCCGCACTGGGCGGTTGCGCGCTGTTCTGCGTGACGCACACCACGTTCCTGTGGCTGATGTACGGGTTGATCGTCGGCCCGCTGCTCGACTCGCTCGCGGATCAGGGGTGACCGGATGAATCAGGTGAGCGACGCGGGCCTGTCGCGCCGGTGGCCGGTGCTGGCCGGGCTCGGAGTGTCGATCGCGGTGGTGGTGTATCTGCTGGCCGTGCGCACCGCCGACGGTCAGGCGCTGGAGAACGCCGCGCTACGCGGTGCCGATCAGGCATCGGACCGGGATACGGCGCAGGCGTCGGCGAATCTGGACCGGATCACGGTGTATTCGCTGGCTGTCGCGGTGCTGTTGATTGCGCTGGTCGCGGTGCTGCGCAGGCGAATCGATCTGCTGCTGGCCGGTGTCGGGGTGATCGTGGCCGGGCAGGTGGTGGTGCAGACGCTGAAACGGTATGTGCTGCCTCGCCCCGAATTAGTGGAAACCACAGGGTATTTCACGCAGAACAGTCTGCCGAGTGGGTACACCACCATAGCGATGACGGTGTTGTTCGTGACGGTATTGGTGGTGCCCTACCGCTGGCGTGGGCTGGCGCTGCTGGTGGTGGTGTCGTGGGCGGTGAGCGTCGGCCAGTACACGCTCACGGCGAAATGGCATCGGCTCAGCGATACCCTTGCCGCGGAAGCGATCTCGCTGACACTGGCCTGCCTGGCCTCGTGGTGGCTGGTGCGGCGCGGCGCGGTACGTCGGGTCACCGGTCGCGCCCGCGTGATCCCAGTGCTCGTGACCGTTCTCCTGTCGGCCTCCGCGCTGCTCGGCCTCGCGATCGGGGTGGTGTTGTGGGCGGTTCCGTTGCGTGCGGAGGGGGTTCGCGGCGCCACCCACGATGACGAATGGAACATCTACCTCGGCGCGACATCCTTCGCCTCGGCGGGATCGATCCTGGCCGCCTTGGCATTTCTGGCCGCGTGGCACCGCCTTGACACCAGCCGCCCGACCGCACGGACAGAAGCCCGAACAGACGTGCTGTCGCTGCAATCGCGACAGAGGTAACCCGGCTGCCGATTCATTCGCAGCCGGGTTGCGAGGTTGCCCTGGGTCAGTGTCGGCAGAGCCATTCGGTGCCGTAATGCCCGGCATTGCCACCGTCGAGGTGGACCCATTGGCCGTCGCCTTCGCACGGTGCGCCCGCGACCTTCTCGGAGTCCTGCGGGGTGGTCGTCGGGACGACAACGGGCGCAGTGGTTTCGACCGGGGCCGAGTTGTCCGGGCCCGCACCATGATTGGGGTTGGTGCAGATACTGCCCTCGCACGGCACCCAAGTGCCGTCCCCGTTGGGATTCTGAATCGCGTCGGGACCGATGTAACTGCCCAGCGGGCAACCCGGATCTTGATTCTTCGCGCAGTACTCCGCGCTCAGACCATTGCCGGTGGAGCCATCGGCCCCGCGTTGTGCCGGGCTGGTGGTCGGCCCCGCCGGTGCCGGGGTGACGACTGCCGGTGCCGACGACGGGGCCGCGGAAGTCGTGGTCGTTACCGCGGTCGTCGTGCTGGTGGACGCCGGGGAGGGTGTCGAGTCCTTCGAGCACGCCGCAGCGCCGAAGATCAGGACCAGTCCCGAGAGAACCGCGAATGAACGTTTCACCGATATTTCCTTTCGGGCGGATCGGTCAGCCACAGAACACCGGCTGGATCGAGTTGGCGAGGGGCAGCAGAGGGCTGCTCTGACCGCCGGTTGCCTCGATCAGCAACATCACCGGGTAGGAGAAGACCGCGCACGCGGGCGACGGCGGGGGCGGCGTCGCTGCAGCGGTCGCCGCAGTGACCACCGGGACCGCCACGGCGATCGACACTCCGGCAATCACGGCCATAACCGAACGCTTCATCTGCAAGACCTCCTGGTCGATAAGAGAAGAGCCGTGCCTGGCGATCGTCGCCAATTCCGGCCTGGTCCAACATCTGGACACCTGACTAATAGATAACTATGCAGTTGCTGTTACGAGGCTGAGAATGAACCGGTCCAAATGCAAGCGGACACACATTCGGTACCAGAAGTGGCTCGCATTACAGCCTCCGCAACCGAGCCGCCCAATCGCCAGGCTCAGTTCGGCCCAGGAGCTTCCGCATGATTGTCGACCCTGTGCTTCTACCGAGGCGGGTTGGCGGCAATCTTGTCGAGCTGGTCACGGGCTTCGGGTGGCAGCTCCAACGATGCCGCCGCGAGGGTTTGTCAAGCAGATGACCGATCGAGGACTTGCCGGGGATCAGCGCGATCGTGGATGAGCGTTGCACACCTCAGGGCTGAGTTGCGCCTGTGAGTCCGTGGATGATGATGTCTCGGATCGTTCGGGTGAGGCTTTCGAAGGCTTGCGGGCTCGGATTGCGGAGCTGGTACATCACGGCGGCGAAGAGCATGCCGTTGACCGCGCGTGCGGCGCTCTCGACGTCGAGGTCGGCACGGAAGTAGCCGGCGTCGACGCCGTGCTGGAGGTAGGTGGCTTGGATCCCCGCGGCGAGGTCGTAGATGGTCAGCACCCGCTCGGCCATCTCGTCATCCACGGCGGCGGCCTGCAATAGCAGCAGGCGCGCAGCGCGCGGGTCATCGGCGAACACTCCGGTCAGGGATTCCGCGATGTGGTCCGCCTGTTGTCGGTAGTCGCCGAGCGTTCCGGGCGCATCGGGCGGTAGTGCTGCCAAGGTGGACGTGAGGCGCTCGACGAGGTCGTCGATGACCTGCTCGATGATGTCGCGTTTGCTCTGGAAGTACAGGTAGAAGGTGCCCTGCGCGATGCCGACGCGTTTGGCGATATGTGTGATGGAGGTGGGGTGATAGCCACGTTCGGCGAAGCACTCGAATGCCGCGTCGAGGATGTCGCGACGGGTGTCCTGCTTTCGGCGCTCCACGCGAGACAGGGGCTGGACCATGCGTCGATGGTAGTCGAGTCATCAAATGAACCATCAGTCAGTTATTGACTGATCGTTCATTTCGGCGTTTCATACTCGACATGACACGCACCACGACATCTGCGGTCGCCACCCGGGTCGCCGGGCTGCGCGCCCTCGCGCACATTGATCTACAGGCCGCCCGAGACAGCGATCCTCGGAACGGTCGGCGATGATCCCGGTGCGATTGCGTGACACGTCAGTCGCGATCACCGGCGGAGCCCGCGGTATCGGCCTGGCCACCGCGAAAGCCTTTGCCGCCCAAGGGGCCCGAGTGTTCCTCGGCGACCTCGACGAAACCGCGGTGCAGGAGGCCGCGGCCGAGATCGGTGGCAAGGGTTACCGATTGGACGTGCGCTCGCGCGAATCGTTCGCCGCGTTCCTCGCCGCCGTCGACGGCCCGCTCGATGTGCTGGTCAACAATGCCGGGATCATGCCCATGGGCCGTTTCGCCGACGAGGACGATTCGGTCACCGACGCCATTCTCGACATCAACGTCAAGGGCGTGCTCACCGGCACCAAACTCGCCCTGCCCGGAATGCTCGAGCGCCGTTACGGCCATATCGTCAATATCGGTTCCTACCTCGGTGAAGTTCCCGGAGCCGGTCTGGCGTCCTACTGCGCGTCCAAACACGCGGTGATCGGCTTCAGCGAATCGCTGCGCGACGAACTACACGGCACCGGAGTCACCGTGACCGCCGTGCTGCCTTCGGCGGTGCGCACCGACCTGGTCGCCGGTGTGCACCTCGGCGGGATTCTGCCCACCGTCGACCCCGAGCGGATCGCCGCCGCGGTCATCGCCTCGTGTGCGCATCGACGCACGATCGTCGCGGTCCCGGGCTGGATGCGAACCTACGAGCTCGCCGCCGCACTGCTGCCCGATCGGCTACTGGCCGCGGTGCGCGGACACCTCACCCGCGACCGAGTACTGCACCACCTCGACACCGCCGCCCGCAGCGCCTACGACGCCCGCGTACGCCGCGACGCCGACACCCACTCCTGAACCAACTACACCCCGAGGTCTCCGGCAATGACGCTGCGACGCAACCTTCTCCGGCTACTCTGCACAGCGCTGACCGCTCTGCCCGCCACCAGCATGCTGGCCGCGACCACGAGCGCTGATCCGGGCGCGGGCATCCCCGGCTTCTACCAGCAACCCGAACCTCTACCCGTCGGGAATCCCGGCGAGGTAATCCGCAGCGAGCCAGTATCGCTGACGTTGTCCGTGCCGACCTTCAGTGGTCCGATGCCCGGCACCGCCACACGAATCATGTTCCACACCACCGACACCCACACCCAACCGGCGATCGCGACCGGGCTGATCCTGCATCCGCGCAACCCCTGGAAAGGGCCCGGCCCGCAACCGCTGGTGGCCTACCTCAGCGGTACCCACGGGCAAGGTGCGCAATGTGCCCCCTCGCTGCAGATTCCCGGATTTATCCAGTACACCCCGCCGCTGGATGTGATGGCCGAGTACGAATTACCGTTCCTGTACGCGCTGCTGCTCGGGGGATATCAGGTCGTCGTTCCCGACTACCAAGGACTCGGCACCGCCGGAACCACCGCCTACCTCAACCCGATCGCCGAGGCGCACGTGGCCATCGACGCGGTCCGCGCCGCACAACAACTCGGCGATCCGGCAACAGCCACTGGCCCTGTGCTGTTCAATGGTTACTCCCAAGGCGGCCAGGCCGCGGGCGCGGTTGCCGAGCAGCTGGCTGCCTACGCACCGGAGCTCAATGTCAAAGGTGTCGTCCTCGGCGCACCCCCGGTCGATCTTCGTCCCCTGCTGGATCACCTCGAGGGCGGACTACTCATCGGTGTCTCCGGATACATCCTCAACGGACTCGAAGCCAACTATCCCGAAGCCGCACAACAACTATCGACACTGATCAACCCGGCCGGACGCACCATGATGAACGCCGTCGCCAATCAATGCTCCGCCGAAACCGCCCTGCGCTACGGCCTGCACCGCAGCAGCGAATGGACCACCAGCGGCCTTCCGCTGTCCCGAGTCCTCGACGACAACCCCGTCACCGCCGGCATTCTCGACGATCTCAGACTCGGACAACACGCCCCGTCCGTCCCCATCCTGCTGATCATCGGTGACAACGACGACATCGTCCCCGCCGCCCCCGCCCGTCAGCTGGCCCAGGACTGGCGACAGCGCGGCGCCACCGTACAACTCGTCCAAACCAACCTCCCGACAATCCTTCCCGGCAGCATCATCGGCCACGGCCTCAACCTGCTCACCACCTTCTTCACCACCACCCTCGACTGGATGCACGACCGTCTCATCGAGTCCTGACCAGATAGCCCGCGGACCACACTCGAACGACGCATGCTGCGTTGATCGCACACGTCTGCGCCCGCCCTGCGCACTTGATCAAGCCAGCCGGATGCCTCCCTCCCTCCATCGTTTCCGCCCCCCGAATTCCCTAATGTCTCAAGACCCTGGAACGCACTAATCTGCCGCATAGTGCGCGGGTGACACGTCACGATGTGGGTTGACGATCGCCGTAGTACGTGGTGACGACACCGATCGTGTCGTTCTCCAGAGAAACGTAGATCAGCTGCGGAATATGTTGAGTCAGTTGCTGATACAGCCATCGGCTGACGTACTCGAACGTCGGTCGATGATCGAAGAGCTCCGTCCATGGACTGCCAGAGAGGCGGGCCGCGTAGTCAGCGAGTAACTGGTCGAGTGTGTCCGTGTCGACGAACCGCGCCTTCTCGTCGAGCTGGTCGTCGGAGAACTCGAATCCGACCCGCAGGGTGACGGCGAAATCGGTGATCGGCGCGCGGCCTGACGCTTGCCACTGAGGCGAGGCAAGCCCCTGACGAGCGTTGAACTGCCTCGTGATTTCGACCCTGAACACCGGCCAACCCTATCCAGCACGGGGCTGACGGGCAGCGTGAGCGGATGCACAGAACGCACTCCTTTGCCGCTTTCCGGGCGGTCTGGGAGCGGACACGGCAAGCTGCCGCGCAGGCGAGACGCCTGGTAGAAAGAGCACGGAGCCCGTGCCTGTCAACAGCAGGCACGGACTCCGTTTTTTGCTATTCAGTTGTGTCCGGATCGGTCAGCCGAACAAGGTCAGCTGGTTCTGGTGGGCTCTCCGGTCGCAGTCTTCGCGGTAGACCTTCGCTAGCCGCTGCGCCTTGGTCTTCGAAATATCGAAGTCCACAGCGATCGCGGCCCACGTGCGGCCCCGCTCGTACTGCTCCTGGATCTCCCGCCCGAGCCGAAGCTCCACCCGGCGGCTGATCGGTTTCTTAGCCCGAGCCATGGTCGCCACCACGACTTTCGTCGTAGGGGCCTGGCATGCCGCAATCGATGCATTCGGCGTTGAATCCATCCAGTGCACGGCGGTCGTGGTGCTCACACTCCGTTGAGTAAGCATCCTCCCGCTGGCATTCCCCATCGCCCGGACATCCGGCCTCTGCGCAGGCACTGCACAACACCGGAGTGAACAGATCTCCGACCACGATGTCGAAGCAGTCCCGGCACGCACAGAACCAATACCCCGAGGTGCCGGTCATGATGACCATTGCTCCCGCGGCCGGTTACCCGGGCAGCCCGCCCACGCATCCGGGATGAACCCGCCGAAGGTGAGCCACTGATCCAGCGCCGCGACGGCCTGGGCGAGGTCGATGAGGATGCGGGCTGCGTCGTTGCAGTCGTAGTCCCTCTTCCACATGCCGAGTTCGTCGTATTGCTTGATCAGCTCGCGGATCTCGTTGAGTGCCTTGTCCGGGTCCATCACCGCCGCCTTGCGGTCGACGGTGCCGGGCACCGGTCGTGCTGGGCTTGGAGCGCACCCAGGTCCCATTGCAGGCACTGCACTTGATCGAGCAGCTCGTTGCACTGGTCCTGGGAATCGTCACGCTCCCTGATCAACTCGGCGATATACACCGCGACCGCGGTCGCATCCCGCACAGCGAGGGTGCTGTCTTCGCGATGCTTCCCGACTTCCAGGGCCTCGGTGATGGCCATCAGCAGATCGGCGGCGTCCTTGCGGTCCGGTTGCACCGTGACCACCCGGAACTTGCCATCGAGGTTGTAGAGGAACGTGAACCGAAACACTTCACGTGCCTCCATCACCGTCATCAACTGATCGGCCTGCGGTACCAGAGGATTGGTGCTCATCACGCCACTCCTTCCGGCCCCGCGACCTCGACACCGTTGAACGATGCCGTGATCTGCCGAGGCGCTGACTGGTACCCGTACCCGTGATCGATCCAATCCGGCAGCGGCGCAGCACCGTCAACATCGACAGACTGCTCCACCCTCGGCATGGCCGGCCAACCGTCGTGACCGTCAGCAG
This sequence comes from Nocardia sp. NBC_01327, assembly GCF_035958815.1. Classification (NCBI taxonomy): domain Bacteria; kingdom Bacillati; phylum Actinomycetota; class Actinomycetes; order Mycobacteriales; family Nocardiaceae; genus Nocardia; species Nocardia sp. NBC_01327. The sequence continues at coordinate 7,492,445 of NZ_CP108383.1, forward strand.
GATGCACATCGTGTACCCACCAGCGATCGATGCCGTTGTCCAGCAACTCGATCCGGCTACCGCATTCACGGCACACCGGATCAGTGCCCGGTTCGCCGTTGAACACCGCCACCGCGGTCGCCAACTGTGTGATCAACGTCCACACTTCGGCGATCTCCAGGCACGCACGCAGTCCCAGGCCGATGCCGTGTTCCCACCGGATTTCGATATCCCCGCGGGAATCGTCCTCGGTCAAGATCACGACCTCGGAAGCGAGTTCGTGCCCGTGCAGGCTGAGAGTGCCCCGACCATCGGCGGCATCCGCCGCACTGACTACATATGCCATGATCAGGCCATCCCTTCGGGCATGGTGACCGCGTCCGCGATGGCGGCATCGAACATGTCCCGCAACGACATTGCTTGCACCGGGGACATCGCCATCATCACCGGGCGCTCGCTACCGACACGGATTCCGAACATGACACTGTCGATTTCTTCGTCGTAGCAGACGTAGAACTCCATCAGTGTCAAGCTGATCCGCAACCCGCTGTCATCGTTGCCGTCGTGGTCATCATTGTTAGGAGCGAAGAGGTTTCGCATGATCACGCCACCTCTCCCGAGTCCTGCGGCAGGTCTGTGTACGGGTCGTCACCGGCCCCGCCGCTCGGTCCCGCCTTACTCGGCTGGCCGCCGCCACCGTTGCGGTTGCCCGCGAGGGCGGACCGCTTGATGGGCTTGGCGACCGCGTATTTCAGCGACACCCCGATCTCGTCGGCGACCAGCTCGACGACTGTGCGCTTGACACCGTTACGGTCCTCGTAGGTGCGCTGGCTCAGCTTCCCGGAAACGATCACCCGGGATCCCTTGGTGAGGGATTCGGCGACGTTTTCCGCGGCATCGCGCCACATCGTGCACCGCAGGAACAGTGCGGGCCCGTCTTTCCACTGGTTCGACTGGCGGTCGAATACCCGTGGGGTGGAGGCGACCGTGAAGTTCACGACCAGTTGCCCGCCAGTGATCTGGCGCAGGTCGGGATTGTCGGTCAGGTTACCGACGACGGTCAGGGTGGTTTCACCGGACATTGTTCTCACTTCTCCAAACTGGTTTTGGTTGTGTCCGTTGCTGATTGGTTGTCCGAAACAAATTCGGATCGGTAGTAGGGATGCGAATACTGTTGGGATTCAGCTGATTCGGCCGAGTTGGTGCGGTCGTGGCGGTTGGGTTCCTTTCTGGTGTTGTTGATAAAAACTCGGGGCAGATAGTCGGCAGCGGTCCTTACTGCTCGGCATCCATCTGCGCGATATAGGGTTCGGCTGATGCCTCGGCCTCGGCCTGCCCGGTTTCGGCGCGCATCGCGGTATTCAGACCGGCTTGCGAGGACGCCTCCGCATGTTGCTGCTCCTCGGCACGCTGCACGGACGTCGAATGCGCAGCGGTAGCGTGGTTCTGGGCATGTTGGGCCTTCTGGGGCACGGCGTGCCCGTTAGAAGACGCTGCGGCTGTGTTGGTTTCACGGGGAATCAGTTCCTCGATCCGCTCTTCCAGCCGTGCAAGGCGGCCAGCCAGCTCGTCGAAACGCTGGGCGCTCTCGCGGCGCAGTGCCGCCACCTCCGGCCCTTGTTCCTGAGTGTCGGCCTTCGCGGTCTCGGTCGTGGTGAGCTTCTCCCGGTGCTCCATGACTTGGTGCTCGCTGACTGCGGCCGCGTGGCGGGCACGCACCGCCTCACTGCCGCTCAGAACTTCGAATACGTTGCGGGCCAAAGGTTTCGTCGGATCGGTGTCCACCTTGTCGAGGGTCTGCACCACCTGCCCGCGTTCCTCGGCGGTAAGGACGGTCTCGTGGATGGTGTGCTCCACGCCCGCTCGTAACCCCGACAGATACGCGGTATCGCGGGCCTGTTCCTCGGCACTGGCTCCTGCGGCAGCACGGGCGGCGGAGGCTTGGGATTCGCGCTGATACTCCTGGGCGCGGGCCTGGTACCACTGCCGGGTCGTATCGACCTGGTACACGTAAAGCTTCTCGACCTCGCGGGCCTCGGCATGCACCCGCTTCCACTGCGCACGACTCAGACGGACCGACCCGTCATGAGTAGCCTTGTTGAGCTGCTGCAACAGCTGGAACATCAGCGCCGCCAACTGCGGCCAACTGCGGGCGATCTCGTCGGTTTCCTTACCGGACATCGCCATTCGGTCAGCGCCGAAAATGGGAGTGCGTTCACTACTTGGCATGGGATTTGGTTCCTTTCTGGATGGGTTAGACCGTCGCCACAGCAGCGGCAGCACGGTCGCGGGCGGCGCGCCAGACGCGTATGCGGGCACGCAGCGGGCGAGAGTGTTCGAAGACGAACCGCGATCCGGCCCCGAAGCTGTTGGCGCCGAAATCACGGAGGGTGTTGAAGGTGGTGGCCCAGTCAGGGCGGCCGATGCTGACCCAGATGCCGTAGCCGATCCAGCCCGTCAACCACCACAGCAGCGGCACAGTGGCGGCGGCCGGAGCACCGGACTGCGCAGTGAGCCACATCAGCGGCACCACAACAGCTATCGCGGCCAAGGCGGTGCGACCATGACGGACAGTGCGCCATGTTCTCGTCGTCCACCTCGGGCGGATCAGGTCGGCAGCGGTGAGACCGGAGGACTCCATGAGCTCTTGCAGCTCCCCGTCCCAGTCGATGCTCTTGCCGTTGTTGGTCATGCGAGGACTCCTTCGTGGTTGTCGTGGTGGTTGGTGTCGAGCGCGGCCAGCCAGCCGGGAACCGGGACGCTGGGATCGGTGGCCGCTGTGTCCACTTCGTTGTCCTCGGGGGTGTCCGGGGTGTTGTCCGCGTGGTCACCATCGGAGGGTTCGGTGTCCGCCCCGGTGGCCACGTAGCGGCGGACTGTCCGCTTGCTGACCGCGAGCTCGGCCGCGATACGGCCATGGGTCCACCCCTGCGCGTGGAGCTCCTGCGCTCGTGTCCGCCGGTTGTCCACCTCCGTGTCCTCATCCACGGCAGTCGTGTCCACGTGTCCGGCAGCGGATTCGGGGTGTCCGGACGCGGTGGCCACTGCCTCAGCGGCAGGGCGGACCGGCGGTGTGAGCGCTTCGATCTGAGTGGTTAGTGAAACCTCCCGGGGAACAGCAGGTTTCGGATCGACGGTTCGGATCGCTTGCACGGCTGTGGTGTTCAACCTGGTTCGACCGACTGGTGTGGTGGCGGTGTCGGTCGGGGTCATCGACAGCAGCGCGAACCCGCACACCACCATCAGCCCATCTAGGGTGAGTGGCCCGAATTCGGCGGCGGGGTGCCCGTATCCCCAGGCCAGCAACACATCTCGGACGTGCCCGTAAGAGATGACCGCTGAACCGAGTGCGACCGTGCCCGCTCCGCCGAACCGGGCTATCGCCCATGCGGGGCCGCGCCGCCATTGCGCGCGGGCGAGTACTTCGATGCTCAGCAGCAATCCGATCGGCCAGGCTGCCGCCCCGATTCGGGCCGCGATCACCAGCGCCAAGCTCGCGGGCATATGAACACCGGGCAGGAAGGTATGCAGAACATTGGTCGCCACCGACGTCAGGGACCCGAATACGAACCCGGTCCGTGCGACCCCGCGGCCCCGGGGCGGGGCGATGGGAGTGCTCATCGTGTCCACCCCCTGTCCGCCTCGTTGTCCGCGTCATCAATCGAGCTGTCCGCCTTCGTGTCCGGGGTGGCCACGGTGACCGGAGCGGGTTGTCCGGGGTGGTCAAGGCGGTGGTCATGGTTCTGGTGGTGTCCGCTTTGGGTGGCCACGTAGGCGGCCATCGAACGTAGGTAGTCGGTCATGCCGCACCGTCCTGGTTTTCGTCGAACCCGATATCGGCCCGGCGGGCACGCCCGGAATCGAGGTCCCGGACCGCCTTCAGTGGCACCCGTGCCTTCGTGTTCCGGGCCCACCGCTGCGGGCGCGGGTCTGCCGGCATTGGCGTGAGTTCGTCGGGGTCGACCGGGATGATGTGGGCCCATTGGGCTTTGAGGGCGTGCACCCACACCACGTCACCGACACCGAATTCCGCGAGCCGGTTCGGATCGATGAAGAAGGTTTCGCGGTTACCGAGGGTGCCTTCGTCACCGACCTTGCCGCCCTTGGCATGCCGGGTGTTCTCGGTGACCGGCCGTGACCCGAACACCTCCGAGACCTTCCCCGCACCTTCCAGGGCCATCAACAGGGCGCCGGAGGGGCAGGATTCGAGGAGGCGGCGGCGTTCGTCGGGGGTTTGTCCGAGCCCGAATTGGTTTTGGGCGGCGAAGAACGCCACCACGCCCATGCCCAACAGTCGTTCGGCGATATCGAATTGGTTGATGCCGCCGGTCTTGTCGGCCACCGCCGACATCTCATCGATGATCAAAACGATCTGCCGGTCATGCTCACCACACGCGAACTGGGCAATGAGTGTGGTCAGTGCGGCGACCTGGGCGCGGGCGTTGTCTCCGCGGACCGTGCCGGGCACGGTCGCATAGATGACATCGAAGGAATCCAGGGGGCGCCCGCCGTCGAAGCCCTCGCCGATCGCGGCGAAGATGTTGCGGAACTTGCCCGACACGTCCCCCACCGCGGGCGGCTTGGACTGCTCCAGGGCATCGATCTCGTTGAGGATCGAGTCGTGGTCCTTCCACGCCTCCTTCAGGTAAGCGACCGAAAGCCGGTCCAGGAACTCCTGTTTCGAGCGCGGCTTGCCCTCCGGCGCAGTGACCGCCAGTTTGGTGACCCGGACCCGGTTCTGTTTGAAGTGCTCCTCACCCAGGTTGCTGGACTGGACAGGGTTGATCATCGATTCGAGGGTGGCGCACATGTCCTCGACATTCATCGACCACAGATCGAGGCGATTGGTGATGGGCCACAACGCAATCCGGCTAGGAGTGACCCCGAGCCGGGCGGCGATCCGCACCACCTGTCGGCCGGTTTGTAATCCGGGTTTGCCGCCTTTGCAGTCCACGAAGATCAGCAGCGGACGCTTCTCCCCGGTCCGCACGTAGCGGTGCCAGTACGCGCAATACAAGCCGGTCCCGAGTCGCACCAGGGCGGTGGTCTTGCCTGCCTTCTGTGATTTGCCCAGCACCACCATGTGCCCAAGCCCGTCGATGGGCAGCTCCAACTTCGACCCATGGCGATCGGCCATCTGCGTGATCGTGGTCGACTGCGTCGCGTCTGTGCGCTCCGACAGCGGCCCGAGTACCACCTTCGCCTTCAGCCAGCCGGTTACCAGCGGCGCACCATATTTCGCGGCACGGCGCGCGGCAGCGGCTTTGCCGAGTTGCTGGCGTCGTTGCAGGCGGCGGGTCTTCCACGGCGACCCGATGCCCTCGGTTCCGAGCCGGGACAGGAACCGTGCCCGATACAGCGCCGCACCGGCCCAGGCGAGCGGCAGGCACCCGGTAATCATCGCGATCATCGCTCCCGAGCCGGGGCCGGAGCGGGCGAACACCGTGCTGCCCTGCCACCACAACACAAGTGGTGCGAACCAGGAGTTCGCCACCCACATCGCCGCGACCGGCAGCACCAGCGCACCGAGCCCGTAGTTGCGGACCTGCCGCGCCTCCCACCGCCGCCAACCAGCGAACAGATTCATGCCCACGGCCAGCACCACCACGAACGCAAGCCCGAGTAGGGCGATACCCAGGACCGCGAACACTTCGCCGACGCTGGAGATATGGAGGTGCCAGTTCGGGGCGTGCCAGCCGTTCGGCAGAGTCGCATTCTGGAACTGGCCCGGCGAATGCTGTTCTCCAGGAACCGTACTCACCGCAATAGGGGCTGGTGGTTGCGCGATCGCCGTGACCGGCATCGTCGGCACCGGGACGGTCGTCGGCACCGGCGCGGCGGTGGTGCCGCAGTCGTCGGGAGTGATCATCGGAACACATCCGCTCATCGCTGGCTCACCCCCTCGGGTGGAACCGCCCTGAGCAGGTCCTCCAACATGGCCCGGATGTCTTCCGCGGGCATTGAGCACCAGTCCCGAGAATCTCCGTTGGGCCACAACCCGATTCGCTCCGGGCTCACCCCCGAACGGGTCAGGGACTCCGCCACCCGGCGCACGATCCGTGCCGGGGGTTCACCGCCCGCAGGGTCCACGAAGATGATCAGTGGCTGTCTTTCGCTCGTCATGTCACCGCACTCCCTTCTTCGCCAAAGTGGCGTCCAGGTCATGGATTTCGAGATTCGGCAGGCTCTCCATGCCTCGCTTGTGCGCGATACGGGTCGCAGTGCCTTCCACCGCGCGGCGCAGGGTTTCCCCGCGGACGAAGTACAGGACGCCGGCCAACTCGTGCCGGTCCGCCGCATCAAGGGCCGCGGTCATGGCTGCCGCCAATCGGCCTGCCCCGCGCTTGCGGGAGAGTTCCACCTCGATCGCCCAGACCTTGTCCGGGTCGGTGAAGTCCTGGAACCAGGCATCATGAATATGGCCGTTGGGCTGCCCGGGATCGGAATTGAGATGCCGGTACAGCAGGCGCTCGCTAGTCCAGACCTCCGGATCGGTCTGCATCCCGGTCAACGCCAACCGCAACTCCGTCACCGCGGTCATGTGCGCCGCCGTCGACGGGCGCGGCCGCCACTCACCAGGATCGAAATCCAGGTAACCCCAAGCGGTTTCGCGAGTCGGGTAAATGACCAGCGGGCCCTGCGGCACCACCTCGACATCGTCGAAGTGTGTCGAGTGCCGCCACGGCCCCGGCGATCCGTAATCCAGGCGCGTCAGGTGAACCTGCCCGGACTCCTTCAACCGGCGCGCCATAGTGTGCGCACCCCGCATACTGCGCCCGGTGGCGGTCGCCATCGTCGTGACGAACATCCCCCGCTCCTGGCAGAGAAACTCCAGGAACCGGGTTTCCCACGGCTGCTGACGAAATTCCGGCGCGCTCACGGCGTCACCGCCACACGCGGGCACCCTGCGGGCCACAGGGCAACCTGTGTCGACTCCGGTGCGGGGCACGCGACCACGGTTACCGGCTGCGAGGCATGCCGACCGAACAGTAAGACGCCGCAGTACATGCCTGCGGCGAATGCGAACACCAGAAAGAACAGCCCGAAGACGATCTGCGGTGATACCGGCACGGCCGTCCGGGTCTGCGGCTCGAACATGAAGTAGTCGCCGTTCATCGCCGACCACCTCGCCGACGCCGACCGACTGGGCTAGCGAAACTCCAGACCAGACCCGCAATACCAAGTAGAAGCAGGACCATCAGGAGCAGAACCGCGAGCTGTGGGACGAACACCCCGCAGATCAGCACAACGGTGAGAGCCAAGACGAGCGTCCGAATCATGCTGCACCACCTCGCAGGTCCACCGAAATCGGCTTCGCCACCGCGAGTAGTTCGCTCCGCTCCACGCGAAGTAGCCGCGGTCCCATCCGGTATCCCCTGAGGTGGCCACCATCGATCCAGCGTCGAATCGTCTTGGTGTCCACTTGCGCCAACGCCGCAGCGTCCCGCAAGCTCATGAGCTGGCCTGTTGGAACGCGCGTGTCCACGCTGCGCCTCTGTGTCATGAATCTGCCTCCTTCGTCTGGCATGGCGTGAAATGCCTTGCCACATCAGGAAACTCGGAATTCAGGAGGTGGCACAGGGCACACGAATGGGGGACATTTCCCACCGGGGGGACATAGTCTGTTGGAGTGCAGACCAGTCATGACTCCGAGCCGCCGAACGACCGGGCAAGATCAGGGGCGTTCCCTGCATCTCAGCCGGAATCGTTTTCAAGCCCCGAATCCATCTCCCGAAACGACTGGGACGCCTTCCGGGCCGTTGACTACATGGAGAACCATTGGTCGCGCGGCGCGTGGTCCGCTGACCAAGAAACCTATTTCTGGTATCTGACGTTTTCGGATGAAGAACTGGCAGAGAAGACAGAACAAATCCAGACCGGCCTGGACATCGGCGGCCTGGATTTCGTACCCCTTGATGGACTGCACATCACCGTGCTGAAGATTGGAAACCGCGATGGGGTCACCGCGGAGGAGATTCAGGCCATAGCGGACAGCGCCAAGAAGAAGTTCGACGAACTCGAACCGTTCCAGCTCGAAGTCGGACCTCTTGCTGGCTCACGTGGCGCAGTTCGCTTCTCAGTCTCCCCATGGTCCGAACTGGTCGAACTTCACCGTATTGCGCGAGCCGCCACGCTGGAAGTCCTCCCCGACCTTGAGATTGCAGATACCGCCGCCTTCCGCCCGCACCTCGGAATCGGGTACAGCAATCGGCACCAACCTGCCGAACCGCTGATATCAAAAATCTCGAAGCTCCGAGACAGCTCACCGGTCAGGGTTTACGTCGACAGTGTCAGGATCGTCCGGCTCCGCCGCGAGGAACACGCATACCGCTGGGACGACGTCGCGACGATCGAACTCGGGGTCTAGCGCGGCACGGAAGCGGATGCCGAGAAATCCCGAACCCGGTCTGCCCAATCATGAAGGGTGACTCGATATTCGCGCACCTCGGATGCATCGAATGACTGTGTGGCTGTACCGAACTCGTGGGCTCGCTGCCACACAGATCGGATAGGACGCTCCTCCGAGTACACGAGCGCCTGAGAACCTAGATGCACGGCCTGCTCGACGTCCGGACTGTTCGACTTGATCAGCGCTGTGGCGATATCCAGCCGGACCAATGACCTGCTCCAGACCGAATCCGACTCATCCACAAGGGCTTCCACCTGGTGGCCATATTCGAGAGTCCGCTCGTAGTCGCCGGCCGACAGATAAGCCGTCGCTGCGTTCGCTGCCAACCGGGCATTGCCGTAGGGCTCAAAGGTCAGCGCAGGTGACAGTCCGGTTGGGGTCGAAAGATGTTACGCCAGCGTGTTCGCGCGTCCGATCGTTGAATGAACGCCGTTGACGTCACCCATCTTTCCCTGCGCTCGCGCTAGCCCGTTAGATAGCAAGCGGATCGCTTGTGGACCGTCCGCTGCGTAGCGAAGCCCTTCCTCAGCGAGCCTCGCCGCGGCGTCATACCTTCCCATGTAGTACGCGCAGAAGCTTTCCGTGCCCCGTACCCATGCCTGCAATTGAGGGTCTTCCAGAAGGCTCGCAATCTTAAACGACTCCTTCGCATACATACTGGCATAAGCGAATTGGCCTCGATTCACGGCCATGTAGCTCAACATTCCAGATAGCTTGGAAGCCAACTCGTAGAGGCGTTGCGCTTGCCTAGGGTGCTGGCGCTGGCGTAGGAGCTCATCTATCCGGTTCCGGAGAGCGATTACCTCCGGCGCCAGCTTTTTCGGTCCTTCGACTTCGTACCGCTCGATGATGTTTCCGACCGCAAGGTCGACGATATCGAGAACAGGATCATCGACATCGATTTGCCCGAGCCACTGCAAGCGCTGCGAAATGACTAGCGGATTCTCGAATGCATCCGGAATGGCCTGAGCCACTTCCTGTTTCAACACAATGTTGGGATACCCAATATCGGCCGGTCGCAGGTCTCTGTTGAGCCTCTCCCCCAGGACCGCCAACATGACGCGACAAGAACGTTCGTTCGGCTGCGCTACTACGCCATCCGTCCACTTCTTAACGTGCGTGTGGGTCGTGGACAGCGGCGGGCCACCATCGACCGGGCCGTAGTCCCGCATCCGCTTGGCGAGACCCTTGGCTTGGACGCCAGCCTCCGCCATGACCGCAGTCAATTTCCTGTTGGGCTGCGGAACTCCAACCATCCGTGACCACCTCGATCCCCACCATGGATAGTCCTTCATGTCAGTATACGGGCTCAAATGTCCACTCACGCACTGTTTTTCACGTGATTCTTCACTGGTGGGGACATAATTGAAATCAGGGTCAGTGCTTGATCAGTAGCAATTCGAATGCTCAGAAGGGGTCTGACATGGGATGGGCTCAGAAGCTCCCGAGCGGGAGGTACAGCGGTCTCTACCGTGACGCAGCAGGGAAGGTTTGCCGAGCACCCGGAACCTTTGCCACCAAAGCCATCGCAGAACGCAAGGCCACCGCGAAGGAGGACACGGTCCGCGAAAGCAAGTACCACGCACCAGGACTCATGACCTGGACCGAGTGGCTGCCGCGGTGGACACTCCGACGGGTCGTGGACGAAGGTACCCAGAAGATCGATGACCACCGAATCAACAAACATCTGGTGCCGAAGTGGGGCACAGTGCTGCTGACCGATATCGCCCAGCCGGACATCCAAGACTGGGTAGCAGAGCTGCGAAAGACGCTGGCGCCGACCACGGTTGAGAAGTGTTATCGCCTCCTCAGCGCGTCGATGAAATCAGCCCTCCAGGCAGAGGTCGTGACAGTCAACCCGTGCCATGACATCGAGTTACCCAAGCCTGGGCCGACTCCCGAGAGGTACCTCGAAGACGACGAGTTCAACGCTCTCCGTGCCCCTCTCGATGATTTCGATCAGCTCGTCGTGGATGTTCTCATCGGCACCGGCATGCGGATGGGGGAAGTACAGGGCTTACACCGGGAGCACATCGACCTCAAGCGCAAGACGATCAGCATCGAGTGGGCGTGGGACAAGGCCGCCAAGCGAATGAAGTCCCCGAAGGACTATGAGCGGCGTGTAATCCCCATCGGGGAGGGCCTGACCAAGATCCTCGCTGCCACAATCAAGAGAAACGGGCTCGGCGTACCGGCACCAGTGCGATACGTCGAGGACGGTCGAGCGATCCGCAGCGGCCTGCTTTTGGCACACACCGACGATCGCCCGTTCGACCAAGACAACTTTAGGGATCGGTTCCTGGCTGCCACGCGGGTTACGTGGGTCGGCGACGGCGAGGACAAACGTCGACTCGGCAAGGTCCGCCCCCACGATCTCCGGCACACCTATGCCGGCCGCCTCGTGCGAGCTGGTGTGCCACTGCAACAGGTGCAGAAGCTTCTGGGGCATTCGTCGATTCGAACCACCCAGCGCTATGCAACCTTGAGTGACAGCCAGTGGAATCAAGTTCGCCAAGTACTCGGCTAGCGCTTCTCCGCTCAGTGAGCATTTGCGGACGGGGAGGTTGGACTCACGTCCAACCTCCCCCAAGACCTGGGTGCGAAGTCCAAGAACTTCGCAGGGACACCTCGTACCGGCACGAACCGGCCCCAGGAGTTGCTCAACAAGCATGCGATAAGCATTTTCAGCTGTCAAAGTGAAGATGTGACATCCGTTGTCGTGTGGGCTGGCGTGGACAGCCACGGCCCCTGTTCGCTCTATTGAGGCTCCCCCCGATCGGTGGACACCTGATTAGCAGGACGACAAGTCCTGTTGAAAGGATGTCCCTATGCCTCCTCGCAAGCGTCGGTCGTTCACGACCGAGTACAAAGTCGAGGCCGCGCACCGGGTAATCGACACCGGGCGCACGATCGCCGAAGTCGCCCGCGAGCTCGGAGTGGGTGAGCCAGTGCTGGGCGGCTGGGTCAAAGACGAACGCCGCCGCCTGGCGGCCGCCGAGGTCCATGGCGAGGCGCCGTTGAGCCCTGCTGAGCGAGCCGAGTTGCTCGCTTTGCGCAGGCGAGTCTCGGAGCAGGACAAGGACATTGCGTTCCTGAAAAAAGCTTCGGCGTACTTCGCGGCGATGCAGCAGAACCGGCCCGGTTCGAGCTGATGGCCGCGGAGTGCGCCGCCCCGCAGATCACCGGCGCTCGGACCGATATCACCCGCATGGCACGCCTGTTGAGCGTATCGACCTCGGGTTTCTATGCCTGGTGCCAACGCGCGGCGGCCACCGTCCTGACTGATCGGCAGCAACGCCGCGCTGATCTGACGGTGAAAATCCAAGTCGTTCACACCGATTCCGACGGCACCTATGGTGCGCCGCGCATCACCGCTGAGCTGCGTGAGCAGGGTGATCGGGTGTCGGAGAAGACGGTCGCGGCGATCATGGCCGAGATCGGATTGGCCGGGATCAGCCCGCGCACCTTCAAAATCCGCACCACCATCACCGATCCCGCCGCGTCGTTCCCGCCGGATCTGGTGGATCGCGACTTCGACCGGGGCCGCCTCGATGCGGTGTGGACCTCGGATATCACGTATCTGACCTGCGGTGAAGGCGACATGTACTTGTGCGCGATCCGCGATGAGCACTCCAGAAAGGTGCTCGGCTGGACAGTGGCCGAGCACATGCGCACCGAAATGGTCACCGACGCTGTCGAATTGGCTGTCGCCACTCGCGGCGGTTCGTGTGCGGGCACGATTCTTCACTCGGACAGGGGCGCCCAATACACGGCGGGCGCCATGGCCGCCGTTTGCTCGCGTCACGGGCTGCGCAGGTCGATGGGTGCGACCGGAATATGCTGGGACAACGCCGGCGCGGAGAGCCTGTGGTCGACGTTCAAGCACGAGTACTACTACCGGCACACTTTCACCACGAAGTCGGAACTCGTTGCTGCAGTTGACAAATGGATGAATCGGTACAACACTCGGCGACGCCATTCCGCGATCGGAATGCTCAGCCCCGACCGCTATGAGCGGTCACTCCACGCGGCCGATTCCTCGGCCGCATAGAACCCCCGTCCACCATTTGGGGGGAACCTCATATATCGCCACCGACAGCAGGATTTCTTGGGGTCCTGGGGGGTCAAGATGGGACCAGGGGCGCAAGGCGTTTGCATGTGTCACGGAGCCGGTCGTCTTTGGCTACTGGGGAGACGTCCTGTTCCCGGCGCTTGCACTGCCTCTTGTACAGGAACAGGTGGACCGAGGCATGTTGTCAACTTCTCCTGGGAGTCGTGGACACCAAGCGATTGAGCGCGCCATCCGCGGATTGTGGTCTGACTATCCGCACAGTCGACGTCAAGATCTCGGCATCGCGATTGGCAGTCGCGCTGGCGACCGCATGTCAGCCCGCTTTCTGCTGTCAATCCTCACGTACTCGAAACGCGCTGACACTTGGCAGCTCTCCGAAATACCGATGCCAGACGAATCTGCAGTACTTCACATAGCAGGCAGTGGAGATGCCGAAATCCGCAAGGCGCAACAGCTCTGGGACGTCAGCGAGGCCAGGAGAACAAGCCGGGCAGTCTTCAGCGCCTTCTGTGAGTCCGTCGCTGCTGGTAACGACAACAGCTCGGGTGGGGCCCCTCAGCTTGTCGGTCTACATCGGATCGCACCCGCGAAAACGTTCGGAGTGCTGTACGGCAAGAAGCGGTACGTTTCTGGCCGATCGGTTAGCCAGTCCGACGTCTCGTCCATGACAACCGTGAGCTGGTTCAACGAACTGTTCGAGATAGTCGATCCCATCAAGAAGAAGCGTGAGCCTGGGGCTCAGGTCCACCTACCTCGCTCCTGACCTAGCTACAGGTGAAAGGGCCCAACGGTCGGACCCAGTCTCTGCCGATCGGCAGGATCGACTGCTGACATGAATCAACGGAAGCGACCCAGGAACGCCCCTCTAAGAGCGAATACTTGGCGAACAATGACTGCTACATGAATGCCAACACGAATCGCTTCCAAGATCGAAGCTGATACACGGAAACCCAGGCGTGACCTGGGTTTTCAACTGTGGGCACAGAGGGTTTCGAACCCCCGACCGCTGGTGTGTAAAACCAGAGCTCTACCACTGAGCTATGTGCCCGAGACTCCGGCGGGAGGCCGGGATCCGGTTGTTGCGTGTGGACCGGAGTCCGGGGCAACGGGTTATGAATCTAGCGCGGCCAAGGCTTTCTCCCAAGCCTGCTGGTCACGGGCTTCTCCGGGGCCGTTCATTTCGGAGAAACGGATGATTCCGTCCTTGTCGATGACGAAGGTGCCGCGGTTGGGGTAGCCGGATTTTTCGTTGAAGACGCCGTACGAGGTGGCTACCTCGCCGTGCGGCCAGAAATCGGAGAGCAGGGGGAAGGTGTAGCCCTGTTCGGCCGCCCAGATCTTGTGGGTGGGCGGGGGACCTACCGAGATGGCGAGGATCTCTGCGTTGTCGTTCTGGAACTTGGGAAGTTCATCGCGGACCTTGCAGAGCTCACCCTGGCAGATGCCGGTGAAGGCCAAGGGGTAGAAGACAACCAGGACGTTCTTCTCACCGCGGTAGCTGGAGAGGGAGACGTCCTGATTGTTCTGGTCCTTCAGTGTGAAGTCCGGTGCGACCGTGCCGACCTCTAGTGGCATGCAAACCTCAATCCTGTCAGGGCATTCGTGGACGGCGCATCACAGCGTGATGCGCCGTCCATATCGAAAACCTTAGCGAAGACGCGGGTTAGCGCTGCTTCGAGGGCGTCTTGGGTTGCACCAGGCGGGAGCCGGACCAGTCACCGAGGCTGATCGACGAGGTCTGGGTCAAGCCGGCCGGGGTTGCGGATTCGGCGATTTCCGCCGGATCAACATGCCCGCTTTGGCCGGTCTTGGGTGTCAAAACCCAGACAATGCCTTCATCCGACAACGGAGTAATGACGTTGAGGAGCTCGTCGACAAGGTCGCCGTCTCCGTCACGCCACCAGAGCAGCACGACATCGACCACCTCATCAGTGTCCTCATCGAGCATCTCCGAGCCGATGGCTTCTTCCACGGCGGCTCGCAAGCCGTCGTCGGTATCCTCGTCCCAGCCCAGCTCCTGAATCACCAGTCCGTGAGTAATGCCAAGCTTCTGAGCGTAGTTCTGCGCGTCCGCCGCGGCGACCACGGTGGCGTCCTCCTCAACTCCAGACAATAGGTAGATGCAAGCGAACATGGTTCTTGCTCTCAGCGCAAGCTGATCGAACGAATTCGCAAGCTAAATGTCGTATGTGCGACGCGCCGCCGGCTCGGCCCGAGGCCGCCTGCGACCCCGGCTCACTTCGCCGGGCACGCGCCGCGAACCGCGTTCAAAGCGTCGTTGACCTTGTGACTCGCATCATTCAGAGGTCCGACGGGCGAAGTGCTCGCCATCTTCTGAACCTCCGCCGAGAGCCCCCGGGCGGCCGTCACATAATCCGTGAATTTTTGTGCGAGGTCTGTCGGCAAGTCGGGGCCGGAAGCGCCCACTCGGGTCTCGACGGTCTTCGCCGCGTCCTCCAGAGCGCCCGCGGCGGCGTCCCGCTTCGCGGTCTGATCGCCGGTATTGCCGTCGTGCGCATCGACGAAATCGTTGTAGCGATCCACCGCCGTGCCCGTGGTCGCGCGGAACGGGTCGCAATTGTCGGCAATCGCCTTCGTCTGCGCGGCCGCCGCTTTCGCGGAGGCGGCGGCGGCCGACGAAGTGGCCGCTTCCGCGCGATACGAAGTCGCGTCGGCCTGATTCACCGTCGGCGTACCCTCGACAGTGCTGGCGCAACCTGCGATAACCAGGCCCAGCCCCACCGCCGCGGCCGCGCCCGCCAATCCGAACCCACGTGGGTTCAGTTTCATCGTCCTCCCCGTTCCTGCCTCGGCCGGTTCCCTGAAGAACCGTACTGGATCAGCGGCTGACATGATGACCCGTGACGCACCATGCACAAGGATGTGAGGTGCGCCGCAAACCAATCGTTACGGGTATGCCGCCTACCAGCGACAACCCGGGGTAATGGCACTTATCAGATGTCTCATCCCTGTGTACGAGGAGCAAACGTCTTGACCGACCTGATGCACCCGATTTCTTCGCCGAGTCCCACAAACGGCCCGGCACGCAACCTCCCGGCAGGGGGCCGGGTTCGAGTGATTCGCGAGGGGGTGGCGTCATACCTGCCGGACATCGATCCGGAAGAAACCAGCGAGTGGCTCGACTCCTTCGACGAAATGCTCGAACGAGAAGGCCCCGGCCGCGCGCGGTACCTGATGCTGCGGATGCTGGAGCGCGCCGGCGAACGCCATGTCGCCATCCCGGCGCTCACCTCCACCGACTACGTCAACACCATCCCCACCGAGAACGAACCCTGGTTCCCGGGCGATGAGGAGACCGAGCGCCGCTACCGCGCCTACATCCGCTGGAACGCCGCGGTCATGGTGCACCGCGCGCAGCGGCCCGGAGTCGGTGTGGGTGGCCATATTTCGACCTACGCGTCGTCATCCGCCCTGTACGAGGTGGGTTTCAACCACTTCTTCCGCGGCAAGGATCATGTGGGCGGTGGCGACCAGGTCTACATCCAGGGTCACGCCTCCCCCGGCATCTACGCACGCGCGTATCTCGAAGGCCGCCTGACCGAAGACCAGATGGACGGGTTCCGCCAGGAGTACTCCCACGGCGGCCCGGGCAAGGGCCTCTCGTCCTACCCGCACCCGCGGCTCATGCCGGACTTCTGGGAATTCCCCACGGTCTCCATGGGTTTGGGCCCGATGAACGCGATCTACCAGGCGCGCTTCAACCACTACCTGAACGATCGCGGCATCAAGGACACCTCCGATCAGCACGTGTGGGCGTTCCTCGGCGACGGCGAGATGGACGAGCCGGAATCGCGCGGCCTGATCCAGGTCGCCGCGAACGAGGGCCTGGACAATCTGACCTTCGTCATCAATGCCAATCTGCAGCGCCTGGACGGCCCGGTGCGCGGCAACGGCAAGATCATCCAGGAACTGGAGTCGTTCTTCCGCGGCGCCGGCTGGAACGTCATCAAGGTGGTCTGGGGCCGCGAGTGGGACTCGCTGCTGCAGGCCGATCGCGACGGCGCTCTGGTCAACCTGATGAACTCCACGCCCGACGGCGACTACCAGACGTACAAGGCCAATGACGGCGCGTACGTGCGCGAGCACTTCTTCGGCCGCGATCCGCGGACCAAGGAGCTGGTGAAGGGCCTGTCGGACAACGACATCTGGAACCTCAAGCGCGGCGGCCACGACTACCGCAAGATCTACGCGGCCTACGCGGCGGCCATGGCGCACAAGGGACAGCCGACGGTCATCATCGCCAAGACCATCAAGGGCTACGGCCTGGGCAAGCACTTCGAAGCCCGCAATGCCACGCACCAGATGAAGAAGATGACCCTGGACGACCTCAAGGCCTTCCGCGATGTGCAGCGCATTCCGATCAGCGATGCCGATCTCGAGAAGAACCCCTACCTGCCCCCGTACTACCACCCCGGCATGGATGCGCCGGAGATCCAGTACATGATGGGCCGGCGCGCGAACCTGGGCGGTTTCGTCCCCGAACGACGTACTGCAGCAAAGCCTCTGCAACTTCCGGGCGATGAGGCCTACCGCAGCGTCCGCAAGGGCTCGGGCAAGCAGAGCATCGCGACCACGATGGCCTTCGTGCGCCTCATGAAGGACCTGTTGCGGGACAAGGAAATCGGCAAGCGCATCGTGCCGATCATTCCGGACGAGGCCCGTACCTTCGGTATGGACTCGTGGTTCCCTTCGTTGAAGATCTACAACCGCAACGGTCAGTTGTACACATCGGTCGACGCCGAGTTGATGCTTGCCTACAAAGAGTCGGCCACCGGGCAGATCCTGCACGAGGGCATCAACGAGGCCGGTTCCACCGCATCCTTCACCGCGGTGGGCACCTCGTACTCGACGCACGGCGAGCCGATGATCCCGCTCTACATCTTCTATTCGATGTTCGGATTCCAGCGCACCGGTGACGGTCTCTGGGCCGCGGCGGATCAGATGGCACGTGGATTCGTGCTCGGAGCTACCGCCGGGCGAACCACACTGACCGGTGAGGGCCTGCAGCACAACGACGGTCACTCACTGCTGCTGGCGTCCACCAATCCGGCGTGTGTCCCCTACGATCCGGCGTTCGCGTTCGAAATCGCCCACATCGTGCGGGACGGCCTGCGCCGCATGTACGGCGGCGGCGTCGGCACCACCGGTTATCAGGAGGCCCTGCCGGGCACCGATCCCGAGGCGCATTCGGTGCACCACGAGTTCGGCGGCGAGGACATCTTCTACTACATCACCCTCTACAACGAGCCCCAGCAACAGCCGACCGAGCCGGAGAACCTCGATGTGGAGGGCCTGCTCAAGGGCATCTACCTCTACAAGCGCGGCGGCGAGGGCCAGGTGCGCGCGCAGATCCTGGTGGCGGGCGTGACCATGCCCGACGGTCTGCTCGCACAGCAGATGCTGGCCGACGAGTGGGGTGTGCAGGCGGACGTGTGGTCGGTGACCTCCTGGGGTGAGCTCCGAAAGGACGCTCTCGCCAAGGAGATCGCCAAGCTGCACCACCCGGATGTCGACCCGGGCCTGCCGTACGTGACCAAGGCGCTCGGCACGGCGGGACCGGCTTCCGGCCCGTTCGTGGCCGCCTCGGACTGGATGCGTGCGGTGCCGGATCAGATCCGCCAGTGGGTTCCGGGCACGTTCATCTCGCTCGGCACCGACGGTTTCGGATTCTCCGACACGCGTCCGGCGGCGCGCCGCGTTTTCAATGTCGATGCGGCGTCCATCGTGGTCGCGGCACTCGCCGGTCTGGCCGAAGCCGGAACGATCGACCAGGCCAAGCTGGTCGAGGCCGCCGCCCGCTACCGCATCGACGACGTGAACGCCGCGCCGAAGGCGGCACCCGGTACCGAAGGTGGCGACGCATAACGCACCATAAGCACTGTGGAACGTAAACCGCCGAGGCCGCGCCGGATCAACGAAGGCTCCTCAGAACACGAGGTCTACCTTCCCACCGGCGCGCTCTCGCCGAATCGGCAGACGCGCGACCCACTACCGGACACCCTGCTCAAGCGGGTGAAGCAGTTCTCGGGTCGCCTGTCCACCGAGGCGGTCTCCTCGATGCAGGAGCGGTTGCCGTTCTTCGCCAATCTGGATGCCGCCCAACGGGCCGGTGTCCAGATGCTGGTGCAGACGGCGGTGGTCAACTTCCTGGAGTGGCTGCAGGATCCGGAGAGCGACATCAGGTTCAGTCTCGATGCGTTCCAAGTGATTCCGGACGATCTGGCGCGGCGGCTGACGCTGCGCCAGACCGTCGACATGGTCCGCGTGGCCATGGAGTTCTTCGAACAGTGGCTGCCGGCGCTGGCGCGCAACGACCGGCAGCTGGTGGCGCTCACCGAGGCGGTGCTGCGATACGGGCGTGAGCTCGGTTTCGCGGCCGCCTCGGTGTACGCCAGCGCCGCCGAATCCCGTGGCGCCTGGGATACCCGGCTGGAGGCCCTGGTCGTCGACGCCGTGGTGCGCGGCGATACGGGTCCCGAAATGCTTTCGCGCGCGGCGACTCTCAATTGGGATGCCAGCGCGCCCGCCACCGTGCTGATCGGCACTCCCCCGAAAGATCAAGTGGCGGTGGTGGGTTCGGTGCACTCGGTGGCAGCCCGGCACGGCCGCAACGCACTTGCGGTGGTGCAGGGTTCCCGCCTGGTGATGGTCGTCAGCGGCCATCTCGGCGACACCCTGTATCCCTCGCCGTTCCTGGCCGATCTCCTCAGCGAGGCCTTCTCCGACGGTCCCGTGGTGATCGGCCCGACCACCCGCACCCTCGGTGTCGCACACATCAGTTCGGTGGAGGCGATGGCCGGAATGGAGGCGGTGGTGGGCTGGCGCAGCGCGCCACGCCCGGTGCACGCGACCGAATTGCTGCCCGAACGAGCACTGCTCGGAGATCGTGCGGCGGTAACCGCCCTCAACGAATTGCTTGTGCTACCGTTGGCCGCTGCTGCGGGCGAGCTGTCCAATACGTTGGAGGCTTACCTGGACTGCGGCGGAGCCGTCGAGACCTGTGCGCGGCAACTGTACGTTCATCCAAACACCGTCCGGTATCGGTTGAAGCGCATCGCCGACATCACGGGCCGGGATCCGATGAATCCGCGCGATGCCTACGTGTTACGAATCGCCTCCACTATAGGAAGGCTGACTCGAACACGTAACGAATCGCCCACTTCAGCCCCAGATGTTGCGTCCGTCACAGATCCTAAGGACGGGCTGTAACGCAATTCGCGAACCGGACGATCGGCTCGACTCACTTGCCCTTTTGTGGACACCTCACAAAAGACCCCCCAAAGCTTCATTCGCGCCGACATCTCGTGAGAGCGCCCTCACAGTGTTGTCTTAGAGGCGTGATCGCGTTGCTTGCCCCAGGACAGGGGTCTCAGACACCCGGCATGCTCACCCCTTGGCTCGAACTGCCCGGCGCGGCTGATCGAATCGCGTTGTGGTCGAAGGCCTCGGGACTGGACCTGCTGAGGTTGGGTACCACCGCTACGGCCGAGGAGATCACCGATACGTCGGTGACCCAGCCTCTGGTCGTGGCGGCCGCACTGCTGGCGTTCGCGGAAATCCCCCGGGATGCACTCCCCGCGGATACCATCGTCGCCGGACACTCGGTCGGTGAACTTGCCGCCGCCGCCATCGCCGGAGTCATCTCCGCTGATGACGCGGTTGCTCTGGCTGCTCTCCGTGGCGCGGAGATGGCCAAGGCATGTGCACTCGAGCCGACCGGTATGTCGGCGGTGCTCGGCGGTGACGAAGCCGCCGTGCTCGCCCGGCTCGACGAACTCGGCCTGATCCCGGCCAACCGCAACGCGGTCGGCCAGATCGTGGCGGCGGGTAGGCTGGACGCGCTCGCGGAACTCGCGAGCAACCCGCCCGAAAAGGCTCGGGTCCGAGCCCTTCCGGTCGCCGGCGCCTTCCACACCGCGTTCATGGCACCTGCCCAGGACGCGGTGGCGGAGGCCATCGCCAGGATCGCTCCCAGTGAGCCGATCCGGGTGTTGCTGTCGAACTTCGACGGTAAGCCGGTCACCTCCGGCCAGGATGCGGTAGACAAGCTTGCTGCCCAGGTCACCCGGCCCGTGCGCTGGGACCTGTGCACCGAATCCATCCGTACGGCGGGAGTTTCCGCAGTGGCAGAGTTGCCACCGGCGGGAACCTTGGTCGGCATTGCCAAGCGGGAGCTCAAGGGCACCCCGAATCTGGCGCTGAAGACCCCCGCTGACATCCCCGCGCTGGCCGAACTCACCACCACGGGCTAGCTTGACTCGCGGTCCTGCTTCGTCAACGGCGACGGGCACGGTGACTTTTCAGTGACCGGACCGCAAGCACCAAAAATCCCAACCATCGACATGAATTAAGAAGGGAGCCACCACAGTGGCCGCTCTGACCCAGGAACAGATCGTCGAAGAGCTCGGCAAGATCATCGAAGAGGTGACCGGTATCGAGCCCTCCGAGGTGACCATCGAGAAGTCCTTCGTCGACGACCTGGACATCGACTCGCTGTCGATGGTCGAGATCGCCGTTCAGACCGAGGACAAGTACGGCGTCAAGATCCCGGACGAGGATCTGGCGAGCCTGAAGACCGTCGGCGACGCGGTGTCGTACATCCAGAAGCTCGAGGCCGAGAACGCTGAGGCCGCCGAAGCCATGAAGTCCAAGTTCGGAAACGAGTAGGACCGACCTGTGACCACTCCTTCCACCTTGAATGGGAACTTCCCCAACGTCGTCGTCACCAGCATGGCGGCGACCACGTCGATCGCTGGTGACGTCGATGCGACGTGGAAGGGCCTCCTCAACGGCGAGAGCGGCATCGACGTTCTCGAAGACGATTTCATCGCGGAGTACGACCTTCCGGTTCGCATCGGCGGACATCTGAAGGTCGCGCCGGACACGCTGCTCACTCGGGTCGAGTGCCGGCGGATGGCTTACGTCGAGCAGCTCGCGACCGTTCTCGGTCGCGAGGTGTGGAAGAACGCCGGTTCTCCGGAGGTCGACCCGCTGCGTCTGGGTGTCGCTATCGGCACCGGTCTCGGCGGCGGCGACGCGCTCATCGATTCGGTCGACAAGCTGAAGAACGGTGGCTATCGCAAGATTTCGCCGCTGGCTGTTCAGATGGTCATGCCGAACGGTCCGTCGGCGGTTGTCGGTCTCGAGCTCAAGGCCCGGGCAGGAGTGATCACTCCGGTCTCGGCGTGTTCGTCGGGTTCCGAGGCAATCGCCAATGCGTGGCGCATGATCGTCATGGGTGACGCGGATATCGTTGTCACCGGTGGCGTCGAGGGCTTCATCGATGCGGTGCCGATCGCGGCATTCTCGATGATGCGCGCGATGAGCACCCGCAACGACGATCCGAAGGGCGCCTCGCGTCCCTTCGACAAGGATCGTGACGGCTTCGTCTTCGGCGAAGCGGGCGCGCTCATGGTCATCGAGACCGAGGAGCACGCCAAGGCTCGTGGCGCCACGATCCACGCCCGATTGCTGGGCGCGGGTATCACTTCCGATGGTTTCCACCTGGTCGCTCCCGATCCCACGGGTGACGGTGCGGCGCGTGCGATGACACGGGCGATGCAGACTGCCGGTCTGACCAAGCAGGACATCACCCACATCAACGCCCATGCGACTGCCACCCCTATCGGTGACGCCGCGGAAGCGAACGCGATCCTCAAGGCCGTGGGCAACCACGCCTCGATCTACGCACCGAAGTCCGCCCTGGGCCACTCGATCGGCGCCGTCGGCGCGCTCGAGTCGGTACTCACGGTTCTGGCGATTCGGGACGGCATCGTCCCCCCGACGCTGAACCTGGAGAACCAGGATCCGGAGATCGACCTTGATGTCGTGCACGGCGAGGCTCGCCGTCAGGACATCCAGTACGCGATCAACAACTCGTTCGGTTTCGGTGGGCACAATGTCGCGCTCGCCTTCGGCCGGTACTGACGCACTGCTGAACTAGTAACAGGTTCACCATCAGCGCCGGTTTGTAAGACAGGTGGTCCCGGCGGGGACTCGGATCGAGAACCCGCACCCCTCTGGGTTCTCTCGATGAATCCCCGCCGGGACTTCGACATTGGCAGCCGCTCTCTAGCGACCGCACTTCCTTAATCCAAGGAGAGTTTGCGATGACCATCATGGCTCCCGCGCACGCGGATACCGTGACCGATCCCCGTGACCCGCTGGGTCGGTTGCAGCGTTTCTTCGATCCCGGAACCGTCCTACCGCTGCACCCCCGCGACAAGTCCGGCGTGCTCGCCGCGATCGGTGAGGTCGACGGCGTTCGCACCGTCGCCTACTGCTCCGACGCGACCGTCATGGGCGGCGCCATGGGTGTCGACGGCTGCAAGCACATCGTCGATGCGATCGATACCGCGATCGACTCCAAGACTCCTGTTGTCGGCATCTGGCATTCGGGCGGCGCCCGGCTCGCCGAAGGTGTCGAAGCGCTGCACGCGGTCGGCCTGGTCTTCGAGGCCATGGTCCGCGCGTCCGGCCTGGTCCCGCAGATCTCCGTGGTGCTCGGCTTCGCCGCCGGTGGCGCCGCCTACGGTCCTGCCCTGACCGATATCGTGATCATGGCCCCCGAGGGCCGTATCTTCGTCACCGGCCCCGATGTGGTCCGCAGCGTCACCGGTGAGAACGTGGATATGGCGACCCTGGGCGGGCCGGTCACCCACGGCAAGAAGTCCGGTGTCTGCCACATCGTCGCCAATGACGAGGCCGATGCGCTGCACCGCGGCCGTCGCCTGGTCTCCATGTTCGCCGAGCAGGGCGAGTTCGATCTCGTCGCTGCCGCGCATGGCGATGTGGACCTGAAGGCCATGCTGCCGGCTTCGGCCAAGCGCGCCTACGACGTGAAGCCGATCGTCAACGAGCTGCTCGACAATGTCGACGGCGAAAGCACTTTCGAGGAGATGCAGGGCGGTTACGCCCGCAGCATCGTCACCGGTCTGGGTCGCCTCGGCGGCCGCACGGTCGGCGTGCTGGCCAACAACCCGATTCGCATGGGTGGCTGCCTGAACTCCGAAAGTGCCGAGAAGGCAGCGCGTTTCGTGCGCCTGTGCAATTCCTTCGGCATCCCGCTGGTGGTCATCACCGATGTGCCCGGCTACCTGCCCGGCGTCAGCATGGAGTGGGAGGGTGTGGTGCGCCGCGGCGCGAAGCTGCTGCACGCCTTCGCCGAAGCCCGCGTCCCGCGTGTCACCCTGGTGACCCGGAAGATCTACGGCGGCGCCTACATCGCCATGAACGCCCGCTCGCTGGGCGCCACGGCCGTGTACGCCTGGCCCGAGTCCGAGGTCGCCGTCATGGGCGCCAAGGCCGCGGTCGGCATCCTCCACAAGAAGGCCATCGCGGCCGCCCCGGAGGAAGAGCGCGAAGCCCTGATCGAGCGCCTCACCGTCGAGCACGAGCAGATCGCGGGCGGCGTCGAGCGCGCGGTCGCCATCGGCGTGGTGGACGAGATCATCGATCCGGCCAAGACCCGCTCCATCGTCGCCGCCGCACTGGCCGCGGCCCCGTCACGGCCGAGTCACCTGAAGAACATTCCGCTGTAAATCGTTATGCGGCAACAACTGTGGGCGGTCTCCCCGGAGGCCGCCCACAGTTGTCGGTTCCTCCGGCTATCGTGCTTCGTATGCAGGACACCGAAGGCACTGCCGTGCGGCGCAAGCCGGTGGTGGTGACGGGATTCCATGAGCCGCAGCCCCTCTCGCTCGCTTGGGAGGAAGGCGAGCGAGCCGTGTGGGCTTCGATCGATCTCGACAATCGGAACTGGCGGATGCCGGGCGATTGGCAGAAATCCATCGACAGCGAGCTGAAGTACCCCACACCGAGTGGCATGCGGTTGTCCTACATCCTGGCACTGGCGCCCGACGATATCGCTCTGCCCTACCTTCGCCGGCCCCCGTCGGTCAGCACTGTGGTCCCCATCCAGCCACTATGCCGCCTGCTGGCCCGTTTCGGCACGGAGGCAATCGATTTCGTGCTCACCATCGCGCAGACCAGACGGTCCCTCGTTCCCGCCGTGATGATGCCGATCACCGGATCGGCCATGACCCGGTGGATGGCCAACTGGCTGAACGGCAAGACCTATCACGAGTCGGCTCAGGCCTGGTTCGATCGCCATATCGACTGGGCTGCAGCGGATCTCATCTCCACTGCACTCGGCAAACCCGGCCGGGACCGAAGGTCTGCCGAAACCGCCTTGCGCACACTCGCACTCGTCGACGCCTATCGCGAGCTGATTCTGGCGGCAGCAGTGGATTTCGGACCCGCGGTGGCCGCCCCGATCACAGCATTGCTCGCAACGGCCGAGTGAGATCGCCTGCCACAATGCCCAATGTCTTTGTACCGCATGACCATAGGCGTAGAGACGCACGTCGCATAACTTAGGAAGTATGCGCTCTCCATATATGGCTCGCGCCTCTGCTCACCATTCTCGCAGTGCTCGGCTACGGACCGAGCCGCGCCACCGCCGAACCGCCGCCGTTACCAGCGGGATCGCTCCATCCGGCCCGAACATCACCAATATCGTGCTGCAGGACGCCTGCCCGAACGACTTCAGCGAACATCTCTTCCTGGCCGCCGATCCGATTGCGAGACAGTACATTCTGAATGCGCTCGATCCGGAGAACGCGCAGCCGATCGACTGCACCGGAATACCGCGCAACAGCGGCTAGCACCGATTCACGAGTAGAGGCGGACCTTTTCGGCGGATTCGTTCTGGCTGGCGCACTCCTGGTAGGAGTTCGGAGTGCCTTGCCGCTCACCGCATACCCAGCGAATATTGTTGACCGTCACGGGGATGTCGCCCTTGGGCTGGGCTTTGCGCGCGTCGCCGTAGGCATTGGTAACCGCGAGGGCCGTCGGGCAGAAGTCGGTGCCCTTGGTGGTGAGTGCGACAACCGCGAGGCCGTTCACGCCGGGGCCGCAGTCGACCGCACCATCGGAGGTGACTGTCGGATAGGCATTGTCGCTCGGCGCGGCACTGGACGGGGGCGGTCCCTGGATGGCCTGTTTGGTCGCGGGTGCGCTGTTGCAGGCCGCGAGACTGAGGGCCACGGCGCCGGCGAGGGCGAGAGTGGCGACGGTGCGCCGCATGGAAGCTCCTTGATCGAAGGGGGGTGGGCCTGCCGTGCGGGTGAATCAGCCGACGTCGCGGCGCAGCCAGGTGACCTCCGCACCGCCTTCGTCGCCGAGCCGGAGGGGTTCGAGAGCATCGTCCCAGGCGGTGCCGAGGGCGCGGTCGATTTCGGCGGCGATGTCATTGGCGCCGCCCTGGCCGCGGCCCCGGGCTTCGGCGACGATGGCGCGCAGCCGCATCTCCCCGACCATGACGTCACCGCTGGCGCTGGTCGCGCCGTGCCACAGGCCCAGGCCGGGCACGAAGCTGTAGCGCTCGCCGTCGACGCCTTCACTGGGTTCCTCGGTGACTTCGAAGGCGAGCACGGGCCAGTCGCGCAATGCCCCAGCTAACCGACCGCCGGTACCGACCGGGCCGTACCAATCGGTGGTGGCCCGCAAATTCCCGGGGGCCGCCGGCTGCGCGGTCCAGCGCAGTTTGGCCGGGGCCTTGAGTGTCGAGGTGAGCGTCCATTCGATATGTGGGCACAGCGCGGCAGGCGACGAATGAATGTAGACAACACCAGACGTCGCGTCGGCGAACTGACTAGATCCGCGCACTACTAACACCTCCGGCTTCGACGGGTGCGTCTTCCCCAACGACCCTCCGAGCCAGCGTTGCCCGAGTGTACTGGAGTGCCCGGTGTTGCGTGTGTTACTTATTGCCCGTGTCGGATTTCAAGCAAACTCCGCGATCACAGCATCACTGAACTTCGGCCACGCCACGCGCGCCCAGTCCCCGAAATTTTCGTCCGTCAGCGCGAGACACGCCATGCCGACTTCCGGATCGACCCACAGAAAAGTGCCGGATTGCCCGAAGTGCCCGTAGGTCCGGGCGGAATTCGCGCCACCGGTCCAGTGCGGGACTTTATGATCGCGAATTTCGAAACCCAGACCCCAATCGTTGGGTCGCTGCGACCCGTAACCGGGAAGTACACCATTGCGTCCTGGGAACTGCACTGTGCTTGCCTCGGCGAGCAATTCCGCACTCAGGATAGCGGGGTTCAGCAATTCTTCGGCGAACCGTAGGAGATCTGTGATCGACGAGCTCGCCGCATGCCCCGCCGGGCCTGCCAGCACCGAGGACGCCATGCCGAGCGGTTCGAACACGCCCTCGTGCAGGTACCGGTCGAACGGGATTCCGGTCTGCCGCGCAACGAAATCCGCGAGCACCTCGAACCCCGCGCTGGAGTAGATGCGCCGCGCGCCCGGTTCGGCGAGCACCTCGCTGGTATCGAAGGCCAGTCCGGAGGTATGCGCGAGCAGGTGCCGCACGGTGGCGCCCGGCGGACCCGCGGGCTGGTCCAGCTCGATCGCGCCCTCCTCCACGGCCACCAGGACGGCGTAGGCGACAAGCGGTTTGGTCACCGACGCGAGCCGGAACACCCGATCGAGGTCGCCCGCGCTATCCAGCACGCCCTTGCCGCGGACCACAACACCCGCCGCGGCATTCCGGACCGGCCACTCTCGAATCTGCTCCAGCGCTCGCACAGTGACGAGCCTACGAGTCGGCATGCGCCGCGGCCGGACGGGGCCGATTCAGCACGGATCGGCGGCGGCCGTAGGTGAAGTAGACGATCAGGCCGACCGCCGACCACAGCGTGAACGCCAGCCAGGTCACGCCCGGCAGGTGTCCGAGCAGCCATACGCACATGCCCACGCCGAGCAGCGGCACCACCGGCACCAGCGTCCGGAAGGTGCGCGGCAGATCGGGTTTGGTGCGGCGCAGGACCAGCACGCCGATATTGACCAGGCCGAAGGAGACCAGTGTGCCGATATTGGTGGCGTTCACCAGTTCGCCGAGCGGAACCAGCGCCGACAGCACCGCGACCAGCCCGCCGACCATGAGGGTATTGGTCGTCGGCACCCGCTTGGCGCCGACTTTGGACAGCACCTTGGGCATGAGCCCGTCGCGGGACATGGCGACCAGAATGCGGGTCTGCCCGTACAGCACGGTCAGCACCACGGAGGCAATGGCGATCACCGCGCCGGCGGCCAGAATCGTTGCGGGCCAGCCTCTTCCGGTCACCTGCTCGAGGACGGTGGCCAGGGACGCGCCCGAACTGCTCACATCGTCGACACCGACGGCCGCGACCGCGGTGAGTGCGACCAGCACGTACATGAGGGTGACGATGCCGAGCGAAATGATGATGGCGCGCGGCAGATCCCGCTGCGGGTTCTTGGCTTCCTCACCGGCGGTGGAGGCGGCATCGAAGCCGATGAAGGAGAAGAACACCATCGACGACGCCGCACTGATACCCGCCACTCCGGCCGGGGCGAAGGGATGCAGATTCCCGGAATCGAACGCGGTCACCGCGACGACCACGAAGAAGATCAGGACCGCGATCTTGATCATGGTGGTGACGGTGGTGACGCGGGCACTCTCCCGGACTCCACCCAGCAGCACCACGGTCGCGAAGAGCACCACCACCGCCGCGGGCAGATTGACGACCCCGCCCGCACTCGGCGCGGAGGACAGCGCATCCGGAATCCGCCACCCGACGGTCGATCCCAGGAATTCGTTCAAATACGCGCCCCACCCGACCGCGACCGCCGCGACCGATACCCCGTACTCCAGCAGCAGGCACCATCCGCACACCCAGGCGACAATCTCCCCGAGCGTGGCATAGGTGTAGGAGTAGGCCGATCCCGAGACCGGTACGGCCCCCGCCAATTCCGCGTACGACAGCGCCGAGAACAATGCCGCCAGCGCCGCGACCGCAAACGAAATGACCACCGCGGGCCCAGCCAACGGTGCGGCCTCACCGAGCACCACAAAAATACCGGTGCCCAGCGTCGCCCCGACCGACAGCGAAATCAGCGGAACAAGCCCCATACTGCGGCGCAGCGCGGTGTGCTCACCATCGGACGTGAGCTGTTCCACCGGTTTGGTCCGCAGCAACGATGTGGCGATTCGAGGTAGTCCTGGCACGTTCCCGCACGCTACCCGGTCATTGCACTCAAATTCGAAACCAGCACCACGATCACACTAGTGGCGCGCA
This sequence comes from Nocardia sp. NBC_01327, assembly GCF_035958815.1. Lineage (NCBI taxonomy): Bacteria > Bacillati > Actinomycetota > Actinomycetes > Mycobacteriales > Nocardiaceae > Nocardia > Nocardia sp. NBC_01327. The sequence continues at coordinate 7,521,036 of NZ_CP108383.1, forward strand.
ACCATCCGGCACTCCCCACCACCCTCACCCCCAGCAAACCAGCCACCCCACCCCGAATCCCCCTCACCCACCTCGATTTCCACCGAACCAAGCCCCGAGACAACCACAGCCCCAAACCCGCCCCGAAGAATCCGCCGAATGCCCGTCGTCCTTCGTCTCTAGAACCGGACCACAGCCAGTCGACCCCGCCTGTACCGCAGGCATCCCTCCCAGCTGCGGAAGGTAGATCGGGTACCCCACCCGACGTGCCCAGCACGGCCATCTCGGGCTTTGCCCGCACCCCGTGCTGACCAACCCTGCCCGGGAGGCAAGAAACCCAGGTGCACCGACCGTTTCGGCATAGAAACCGTCGGCCACTGGGGACGGAACAGCGGGTCTCTAAGCGGCACAGCGGTTATCGGGTTTGTGCCGTGCGGATACCTGCTGTGTGGTCGGAGAGAAGGGTTGTGTGGTGCCCGCTTCAGGGGGTTTCGAGGCCGAGATGAGGCCGGTGCACCTGGGTTGTGTGCGGCGAGAGGCGGTGGTGGGTCACGGGGTGCGGGCAGGGCCCGAGATGGCCGTGCTGGTGGCGTTGGGTGGGGTACCCGATTTACCTTCCGCAGTAGGAAGGTACCTGCGGTACCGGCTCGGTCGACCGGCTGTGGTCCGGTTTCAGAGACAAACACGAAAGACGAAGAGCGAAAAGAAGAAAGATGCCTGGAACACAGGGATCGAAGATCAAGAACCCGAAAGACCAAGTCGGGCAACGGCCTGCAGCAGGGCGGGATCGGCCTGACTGTGAGGGAGTTGGGCGGGAAGCCCTTTTGTCGCGGCCGAGGTGTCATGGTTCGGGTTCCGCGAGCGAGCCGGTCTCGAAACACCCTGATAGGCAACGACCTGTAGCACCGACAGGATGATCCTGTCGGTGACACCAGGGGCGGGAACCTATTGTCGCGGTGGCGGTGGGGCAGCCCGGCGCAGCACCCGGTACCGCACCGGGGACAACCCCCAGGCACGACACACCCGGCCAGGCCGCAGCGACGGCGGAGCCTCCGACATCAACTCACCGGGATGGTGCAGGTGATTGACCTGCGGAGTCCCGGACGGGTCCACATGCGCGGGCGCGATCCACGCCGTACGACCCGGGAAGTCTGAATCCGCACCGAGTTTGATCGTCTTCCACCCGCGCGGGCCGTCCTTGACCAAGGCATGGCAGTGATCGCACGCCAAGGTCAGGTTCTCGATGTCGGTGCGGCCACCCTTGCAGAACTCGGTCACATGATGGACGGCGGCCATGCTCGCCGGGGCCGAGCAACCGGGGCGGGTGCAGCCGCGTTCGGTGGCGATCAACGCCAACCGCTGCGCCGGGTTCGCCAACCGGGCCTCGCCCAGGTGCAGAGGCATGCCGTCCTTGTTCTTCACCAACACGAACGTCTTCGAGCGGCGGGCCACCAACTTCAACGCCTCAGGAACAGGCACCGTGCCACCGGTCGCGGTGGTCGCCACTCCGGCCACGCGTTCCACGTCTTCGATGCTCATGGTGAGGATCGTCGAGACGGGCAGCCCGCGGTGGGAGCCGAGCTTGGCGGGGTTGAAATCCGGGTGCAACACCGCCAGCAACGCATCGTGCTGGCGTTGCACCTTCGAGCGCTCGTCGCGGGCGGCACAGGCTTCGAGTACGTCCCGGGGGATCGGGTTGTCCTCGTCCTCGGCCCACGGGCTTTCCTTGTCCGCGGGGTTGCACATCCCTGGACGCGCCAGCTTCGCCATGACCGCATCGAACGCCCCGCGCGCATCAGGGGTGAGTTCGACGGTGAGGGTGGACATCAGGTCATACCGTTGCGGACTCGCACTCGCCGACCGCAACCGTTGCCGGTCATCCTCATCGGTGAGTTTGCCGTCCGGGTCGAGGTAACCCAGGATCCGCTCCCCGATCCGCGGCAGATGCGTCGGATCCAACGCACGCGCCTGCCGGGCCAGTTCTTCTTCGGCATAGGCGCGGGCCTCGGCGGGGACTTTGCTGGGCAGCCGGTTCATGACCTGCCGGATCACCCGCACATGATCGAGGGAGATCGCCCCGTCATCGAGGGCCTGGGCCGAGCACGGCAGGACGGGGGCCGGGTCGGGTTCGTCACCGACCCGATGCCACACGGCGAGGTCTTCGGCGGTGCGCCACCGGTTGATCGCATCCCCGTGCGAGATATGCAGCACCGCTTGCAAATACAGGGCCGGGCTCCCGGACCCGTTCTTGGTAGGCAGGGACCGGGCACACGCTTGCACGATCAGGTCCCGTTGCACCGACGCCAACCGGCGGGTGCTGGTTTCGATCTGCTGCATCAACGCCACGATGTCGGTGTCAGGCAACGGAATCAACGACAAGGTGGTGAGGGAATCGACCGCCGCGACCAGTGCTTGCGCACTGGTCGTGATTGCGGTTTCTTCCCTTGATTCCATGCCTCTATTCTACTCCGGGGAAACAGACCCGGAAAGGCGAATTCCGTTGTGATATAAGGATATTCAGAATATCTGATCTTTACCTTTCACCCTCGACTGCTCTGTCTTTCTCGTTTTCGTTCTTCTTGTCCACGCGTCTTTCATCATTTGTCCTCTCCTCCTCAGACCGGAACGTGACGGGTCAATAGTTGGCGCTGGAACTCGGCGATCCGGTTGTCGAGGCGCGCCACCCCGTCGTGCGAACCTTCGGGAGTGATCGCAGTGCAGGTGACCGGTGCCGGTGTGCCGTCCGCCCGGCGGCCGGTCTTGCCCGGCTAGCATCGGGGGCACCATGAGTGAGCAGGTCACGGTCCACGGTCAGGTGGACAGCGGGTTCGGTCCGGTAGCGGATGCCTTTCGGCGCAACTTCGAGCAGCACGGGGAGATCGGGGCGGCGGTAGCCGTTTATGCCGGGGATCGGCCGGTGGTGGATCTGTGGGCGGGGTATCGCGATCGCAAGCGCACGCTGGTATGGGAGCGCGACACCATGGCGCCGGTGTGGTCCTCGACCAAGGGGATGACGGCTTTTGTAGTCGCTTCGGCTGTTTCGCGTGGGCTGCTGGATTATGAGGCGCCGGTGGCGAAGTACTGGCCGGAGTTCGCGGCGCACGGTAAGGAGTCGATCACCGTCCGGCAGTTGCTGGATCATCAGGCCGGGCTGGCGGCGCTGGACCGGCCGGTGCGCCTGCGCGAGATGGCCGATCTGGACGGCCTGGCGGTATTGCTGGCGGATCAGAAACCGCTGTGGCGGCCGGGAACCCGCCAGGGCTATCACCCGATCACCGCGGGGCTCTATCAGGGCGAGTTGATGCGCCGGGTCGATCCGGCGCATCGCACACTGGGCCGGGTTTTCGCGGAGGACTTCGCCGCGCCGCTGGGCCTGGACTTCTATATCGGCCTGCCGGAAGACATCTCGCTGGATCGTGTGGCCACGCTCTCGGCGACCGAGGGCCTGGACATTCTCAGGTATGAGCGGGATCTGCCGCTGCGCATCGGCGCTCAGCTGTACGCCAAGCGCGGGCTGTCCTTCCGCGCCTTGAACAGTCCGCAGGTCGGTGCGCCCGCCCGGGCCACGCGACGCGAATTCCTCGAGGTCGAATCCCCGGCCGCGGGCGGTGTGGGTACTGCCCGCTCACTGGCGCGGGTCTACGGCGCGGCGGCGGCCGATACCGGCGAGCTGCCGATCGACGCAGATCTGTTGCAGCGCTTGGCCGCCGCCGAGACCGCGCAGGATGTCCCGGCCGACGATCTGGTCCTGCTCACTCAGAGTCGCTATCACCTGGGGTTCCGGAAGTCCTGCGGCAGTTTCCGTTTCGGCGCCGATGCGCGTGCCTACGGCACTACCGGTTACGGCGGCTCGTTCGGATTCGCCGATCCGGCAACAGGTCTCGGCTTCGGTTACACCATGAATCGCCTCGGCATGGCCGTCCTCGACGATGTCCGGGCCCGCAATCTCCGTCAAGCTCTGCGCCGCTGTCTCTGACCGCTCCCTGCCGGGAGCGCGACCACCTGATGTGAGGAGCGATTTCGATGCCCTGGGAGATGCCCGACGAAGGCAGGCCGCACCGGCGCACCTGGATGGCATTCGGTGCGAGCGAACGGGTGTGGACCGCCGATCTGCTACCGCTGGCGCAGCAGACCCTGGCGAATATCGCGCGCACCATCTCCCGTTTCGAGCCGGTCGCCATGCTGGTGCGACCGGCGGAGCTGGAGCTGGCTCGAAATCTGCTGGGCCCCGGCATCGAACTATTTGAGACGCCGCTCGATGATCTGTGGCTGCGCGATTCGGGCCCGACCTTCGTCGTGGATCCGGACGCGCCTCGCGCCAAGGCCGGCGTCGACTTCAATTTCAACGGCTGGGGCGGCAAGCAGGAGCACAGCGAGGATGCGCTCGCGGCCAGCCTCGTCACCGCGCACGCCGGGGCGGAGGCGCTGCATACCGAGCTGGTGCTGGAGGGCGGCGGCATCGAGGTCGACGGCGCGGGCATGGCGATCATCACCGAAAGCTGTGTGCTGAACGACAATCGGAATCCGGACTGGACCAAGCCGGAGGTGGAGCGGGAGCTGCAGCGGCTGCTGGGCATCGAGCGGATTCTGTGGCTGCCCGGTATCGCCGGACGCGATATCACCGACGGGCACACTGATTTCTACGCGCGCTTCGCCGGACCCGGTGTGGTGGTGGCCGGACTGGAGAACAATCCGGACGCGTACGACTACGAGGTCACCCGCATCCATCTCGACATTCTGCGCGAGTCCAAGGATCTGTACGGCCGGCCGCTGCACGTCGAGGTGATCGAAGGCCCGAATACGGTGCGGCCGGAGTGGATCGACGAGGATTTCGCGGCGGGCTACATCAATTTCTACCTCTGCAACGGCGGGGTCATCGCACCACAGTTCGGTGACGAACCCTCCGATGCCGCCGCCAAAGCCACCCTCGAACGGCTGTATCCGGATCGCGAGGTGGTGCAGATCGACATCGATGCCATCGCGGCCGGCGGTGGCGGCATCCACTGCACCACCCAGCAGGAACCTGCGGTGCGTTAGCGCGTTGCGGCGCTGCGCTTCTCGACGTCGTGGACGTGGTGCACAACATCGTGGGTGAAGTAGCGCGCCAGTGACTCCACCGTGAACAGCGAGCCGTTGCTGCGCTTGGCGGGACGCGCGCGCTCGTCCTCGGCAACGGATTCGAATGCGCGAGAAGTGGTTTCACCGGCGGCGCGCAGTTCGGCGGCGACCTGCGCCGGATGCTGCGCGCCGTAGTTCTCCGCGAGCGCGGTGACGTCCTGATCCCAGTCGGCGAACATGGGGATGCCGGAATCGTCGACGGCGACCGAGGTGTCGTATCCGCCGATCGCCGGTCCGGGGCGCGCCGAACCGGTGCGGGTGATGTCGAGGCGGTGCTCGAAGATGCGGCACACATCGCGGACATGTGCGGCGTACTCGAGCGGTGACCAGGTCGAATCATCCGGCCGCACCGCGGCATTCGGACTATCGAGGGCCTCGGCCAGCGCGGCGGCGCTCGCACGCACCCGCCCCGGGATCGACTCGTACGTGACGGCGTCCGGGTCGAATCCGCATTCGGCGCAGGTGCGTTCGAGCACCCAGGTCCAGTCCTTGGCATCGGGAGCGATCGGCATGCCCATGAACCTACTGTGGCAATAACTTACCGTCCACCAACATTCAGCCACTCGCCGCCAAATTAGCGACAGGTGCGCCAAACCTGCGCAACGGTGCCGCGCCGAACACCCACCGCAGTCGACTCCGGATCATTACGCCGTAGCACCAGACAGCCATCGTGCAGGACGACGCCCCGCCCGCGCGATGCGAATGGGGCGCACCCGCACACACTCACTCCATCAACTGATGCGCCAGATCGAACAGCTCCAGCGTGATCGCATGCAGGAAATCGCCGACCTGCTTGGGCGCCTTGCCCGCACAGGCCCGCGCATGCGTGCCCTCCAGCACGATGCCGAGCTTGAAGCAGGCCAGCACCGTGTACCAGGTGACATTGCTCAGGTCGCGGTCGGAGAATTTGCCGTAGTGCGCGATCATCTCCGCCGGCGTGGGCAGCCCGCCGACCGCGCCGAGGGTGCCGATGAGCGCCGATCCGGTGGTGCCGGGGCGCGGCCGGGTGGCGATCTGCCAGCCCAGGTCCAGCAGCGGATCGCCGATGGTGGACATCTCCCAGTCCACGAGGGCCGCGACCTGCGGGCCGTCGTAGGAGAACATGATGTTGGCCAGATGGCAGTCGCCGTGCAGGATGCCGGCTTTCCATTCGGCGGGCCGGTTGCGGTCCAGCCACGCGCCGACGCGGTCGACGCCCGGGATCTCGGGTCCGGGGTAGCCCTCGTTGACGCTGTAGGACTCGAGTTCCTTGGTCCAGCGCGGCACCTGCCGTTCCAGGAAGCCCTCGGGCTTGCCGTAGTCGGCCAGTCCGAGCGCCTCGTGATCGAGCGAGCCGAGCCGGGCGATGGCCTCCACCGCGGACAGGCCCATCTGCCGCCGGATCTCCGGATCGCCCGCGTGCAGGTCCGGGAGTTCGGTCTGCGGGTTGAAGCCGATGATCGGCTCCATGAGATAGAACGATGCGCCGATGAGGGATTCGTCCTCGGCGGCGGCGATCACCTTGGGCGCGCGCACGCCGGTGCCGTCGAGAGCGCCGAGAATGCGGGATTCGCGGCGGATCACAGTGTTGCTGGCGGCGCGCAGATGCTTGGGTCCGCGCCGCAGTACGTAGTCCTGCCCGCCTCGGCGGAACCTCAGCATGATGTTCTGGGTGCCGCCGCCGAGCGGCTTCACCTCCTCGAATTCACCGCTGGGCAAGCCCTGCTCATCCATCCACTTCCCGACGACTGCGAAATCGACGAGGTCGCGATCAACATCGACCGGCTGCACTTCAGACATGCCCCACATTGTGCCGTAACCGTCCAGTGCAACTGAAGGCATATGCCAGCACAAGTGGCGGGCGCCTCGTTCACGCAGGTCAGGCATGACTATTCGAGCACGGTGATGCGCGGTGCCCGCGCGGTGGTGGCGTAATGTGCCAGCCAAATGCGCACGCTGCTGATCGACAACTACGACTCGTTCACCTACAACCTGTATCAGCTGATCAGTGAGGTGAACGGGGTGGAACCCGTGGTCGTGCGCAATGACGACGTTTCCGAACCGGCAGCGCTGGATCTCGAGTCCTTCGACAATATCGTCATCTCCCCCGGTCCCGGACGGCCCGATATCCCCCGCGATTTCGGCATCTCCGCCGCGGTGATCGCGCACTCGAATCTCCCGTTGCTCGGAGTGTGCCTCGGGCATCAGGGCATTGTGATCGCCGCCGGTGGTCTGGTCACGCCGGCGCCGCGGGCCCGGCACGGCTTCCCGGACCGCATTACGCACGACGGCCGCGACCTGTTCGCCGATGTGCCGCAGGACTTCACGGCCGTCCGCTATCACTCGCTCTGCGCCGCGCGCCCGCTGCCGGAGGACCTCGAGGTCACGGCGACCACCCCCGACGGCGTCATCATGGGTGTACGGCACCGCACCCGGCCGCAGTGGGGCGTGCAGTTCCACCCCGAATCCATCGCGAGTTCGTACGGGGCGGCACTGCTGCGAAACTTCAAGGCGCTCACCGTCGCTCACGGTGGGTCGCGGCGATTGCGCGGGGAGACAGCGGTATCGAGACCGGCCGTGGCCGGGGATGCGCCCGCACCGGCGGCGATCCGGGCCGCGCCGCGCGAAATACTCACTCCCCCGGTCGATTACACGGTCGAGCAGACGGTGGTGGAGCGGGCCGTGGATGCCGAGGCGATATTCCTGCGGCTGCACCGGGATTCGCCGACGGCGTTCTGGCTCGACAGCGAGCATGTGGAGCCCGGGCTCGATCGGTTCTCCTTTCTCGGAGACGCGTCGGGGCCGCTGGCCGAAACGGTGCGGTACCGGGTCGGATCCGGGCAGGTGGAGGTCGAGTCGGCGGCCGGGCGGCGGATCGTTCCGGGTGGGGTGCTGGACTACCTATCCGGTGAGCTACGGCGGCGGCGCATCGAATTCCCGGATGTGCCTTTCGATTTCGTGGGCGGCTATGTCGGATATCTCGGTTACGAGATGAAGTCCGAATGCGGGGGGAGCGCCGTGCACCACGCATCCACCCCGGATGCGCAGTGGCTCTTCGCCGATCGGCTGATCGTGGTCGATCACGAGGCGGGCCGCACCTACCTGCTGACCCTGGCCGAACCGGATTCCCTTGCCGCCGCGCGCGATTGGCTGGCGACCACGCGCGCCCTCGTGGAAGCCCTGCCCACCTGGGAGAATCCACCGGACCTCGAATTGCGCGCCGAGGAACGCGCGGTGGCTCCGCTGCTGACCCGGGGCCGGGATCGCTATCTCGCCGATGTGCGCGCCTGCCAGGAGAAGTTGCACGCGGGCGAATCCTACGAAATCTGCATTACCGACAGCGCGTATCTGCCCGCCGACACTGACGGTCTGAGCGTCTACCGCACCCTGCGCCGCTGTAATCCCGCGCCGTACGCGGCCTTCCTGCGCTTCGCCGATCTGGAGGTGGCGTCCGCCTCGCCGGAGCGCTTCCTCAAACTCGATCGCGCGCGCACCGTGGAGAGCAAGCCCATCAAGGGCACCGCTCCGCGCGGCGATACTCCGGCCGAGGACGAGCAGCTCGCCGCCGAGCTCGCGCGCAATCCCAAGACCCGCGCCGAGAACCTGATGATCGTCGACCTGCTCCGCAATGATCTCGGCCGTGTCTGCGAGGTCGGCTCGGTGCATGTGCCCAAGCTGATGGCCGTCGAGACGTATACGACACTGCACCAACTGGTTTCGACGGTTCGCGGCACGCTGCGTCCGGGCCTCGGCATCATCGACTGCCTGCGCGCCTGCTTCCCCGGCGGTTCCATGACCGGTGCACCCAAACTCCGCACCATGGAGATCATCGACGGTCTGGAAACCGAGGCCCGCGGCATCTACTCCGGCACCATCGGCTTCCTCGGCCTCGGCGGCACCGCCGACCTGAACATCGTCATCCGCACCGCGGTCCGCCACGACAATCACTGGCGGGTAGGCGCCGGCGGCGCCATAGTCCTGGACTCCGACCCCGAGGACGAATACCAGGAAATGCTCTGGAAAGCCGCCACCGCCCTCCGCGCCCTCCCCGGCCTGGGCATAACACCCCCGACCCCCCTCCCCTCAGCCTGACCCACGCCTCGGTTTCATGATCACCAGGAACTGACGCAGGTCTCCTCTCGACGAATGCCGCCACCATGTCCTGGTGAACTTCCGACCAGGACCAGCGGGCGGGGCCCTGGTCTATTTGCTGCGGCGGGGTTTGGGTTGGGGTGGTTCGGGTTCGGGGGTGTCGCGGGCGCCCGCCAGGCGGGTGAGGAGGGAGATGCCGGGGAGTTTGTCGAGGCGGGAGAGGGCCTCTTCGCCCAGGGCGGTGAGAGATTCGAGGCGGGTGAGGAGGCGGTCGTAGGCGACGAAGGCGGGTTCGGCGAGGGCGAGGGTGCGGTCGAGGCGGTCGATGGTGGAGTTGAGGCGTTCGACTGCGGTGGTGAGGTTTTCGATGAGGTCGGGGAGCTGGGCGGCCAGTTGGATGGAGGCCGGCGGGAGGCGGACGGCGGTGTCGAAGGCCTGGGTGGCGGTCACCTGGGCGGAGCCGAGGGCTTGGCCGGCGGCGGCTTGGGCGGCATCGACGGCGGCCTGGGCGGCGGCGAGTACGTCACCGACGGTGGGGACTCGCGGGGGCTGGGGTTTGCCGCGCGGTGGTTGGCCGCCGGGGCCCTTGGGTGTGGTCATGATTCCACTGTGCCGCAGGTTCCGTACCACGGCTGGAGGTTCGGTGCGACGTGGATCCGGTGTCGGACCGGGTGGTCTTGCGGGCTGCGGAGGGTGTCGTAGCCGCGTGGCATAGTTCGATCACAATGAAACTCACCGAGGGTGGCCATGCGCCGGTTCCGACATCGCTTCTGACGGTTGTCCTTTCGTGGCAATCCGATCACGAGGTCGATGCGCACGCCTTGCTGCTGTCGAACGCCGGGCGGGTCAGATCGGACCGGGATTTCGTCTTCTTCAACAATCCCCGGCACGTCTCCCAGGCGGTGACGGTGGATCCGGAGCCCGCCCCCGGCACCGCGCGGCTCTCGGTCTCGCTGCCGCGCACCGAATCCGAGGTCGAGCGCATTGTGGTCACCGGCTCGGTGGCGGGCTCCTTCGCGGAGGTCCCGGGGCTCATCCTCACGGTGTTCGACCACAACCGCCCGGTCGCCTGGTTCGAGATCGCCGCCGAACCGGTGCAGGCCATGATGTTCGGCGAGTTCTACCGCAGCGACGGGCACTGGCAGTTCCGTGCCGTCGGCCAGGGCTGGACGAGCGGATTGAGCGGCGTCGTCACCGAATTCGGCGTACGTGTCGACGACCCCGGCGAGCCCGCACCGGCAACCGAACCGGATCGGCAACAGTCAGGTACGAACGGACAGCGTCGGAGTTTCACGATCGAGCGTGAGCTCCAGCCTGAGCCCCCGCGATTGCCGCCGGATCCGGAACGGGCGGACTGGCATCCGGATCCGGAGGGAGCGGGGGTGCTGCGCTGGTGGGATGGTGCGGAGTGGACCGCGGCCACGCGTTCGCAGCTGATCGCCGATGCGCGCCATTGCCCGCGTTGCGGGCGAGCGCGGCGGTGGCGGGTATTCGGCGGAGCGGCGCTCTGCCGGGATTGCACGGATCAGGTCGAGCAGTATCTGTCGTCCTGGCGCGGCCGGGCCGAGCGGGTGCTGCGTTCCACCGGGCCGAAGGGTGCTGATTGGGAGGCACTGTGGGCCGGGCTGCGCTATCAGCGGATCGATGCGAACCCGGCGCGGGCGGCGCTGCGTCCGGTCGCGCACGATCATGTGGAGCGCCTGGTGGCCTTCGCTTTCGCGGACGGCAGCATCGACGAGCAGGAGATGGACGCCTTCGACGCGGCCGTCACCGCGCTGACGCTGGACGGCCCGCTCATCGAGGATCTGCGCCGCCGCATGCAGCGCGGCCGCATGCTCACGCGCCTGCGCGCGGGCGAACTGCCGGTGCTCGGCGCGGCAGGCCTGCATTTGGATCCCGCCGAACAGCTGCACCTGAATGTCGCCGCCATCCATATCCGCCAGCTCTCACGCGGCCCGAAGCTCACCGAGGGCCGCCTGATCTGCAGCAATAAGAAGCTCCGCTTCACCGGCCCGGACACGGGAACCGAAATGCCTTGGACGCGTGTTGTTTCGGTGATCGCGGAGAGCGGCCGCGTAGAGGTCGCCGCCACCTCGGCACGCGGCGGCGCGATCTTCGAGGTCGCCGACCCCGATCACGTGGCCGCCACCATGGAGGGCGCACTACGGGTCGCCAAACGCCTCGCACTCACGCCTGGCCGCCGCGACACCCGCACCATCGGCCAGGACATCAAAGCGCAGGTGTGGCAGCGCGACGGCGGCAGATGCGTGGAATGCGGCGACAGCCACTACCTGGAATTCGACCACATAATCCCGCTCAGCCGCGGCGGAGCCACCAGTGCCACCAACCTCCAAATCCTCTGCCGCGCCTGCAATCGCGCCAAGGGCGCCCGCATCTGACGGTGCGATCTGCCGCGGCGGTGGTCAGTTGCGGCGGACTCGGGTGACTGCGGGTTCGGCGCAGAACTGGGTGTCGGCTTGGGTGGGGGTCAGGCCGGTGGCGGCTAGGCCGCCGGAATCTATTACGGCGCAGGTGGTTCCGGCTACCTTGCCGGTGCCGTCGTCGATCGGGCGGACCTGGGCGGTGACGATCGGGGTGAGGTCGTCGGGGCTGAATTTCCAGAATTCCACGTCCCAGCTGGCGTATTCGGCGCGGGCGGAGACTACGACGTATCCCGAGGCGGAGGTGTCTATGCCGATGCCGGCGAGTTCGCCGGCGCGGTGGTATTCGAGGGAGTCTCCGTTGGCGTGGTAGACGGCGTAGCGCATATTGGCGGTGGCCAGGAAGATCGGGATGACGAGTTCGTCGCGGCCGTTGCCGTCGAGGTCGCGCAGTTTCGGCACCGCGCCCGGGGCGTCGGCTTCGGGTTCGACCAGTGTCTGCACGAACGCACCGGCGGAGTCGAGCAGTGTCACGGTGGTGACGAGGTGTGCCGGACTCCCGGTGTGCCGGATTTCGAAGGTGATGCCGGCGGGATCGCGGGATTGCAGCTGACAGTCGGCAGGCATTGCGGCGGTGCCGATATCGCCGCAGGGCGGCAGTTCCGAGGCGGGTTCGGGCGGCGCTTCCGCCGGCGGAGCGGGGGCGGTCTCCGGGGCCGGAGTGGTCGTCTCGACCGCGGGTGCGGGCCCGTCTGCCGGAGGCGAGGAACAGCCCGAAAGGAGCAGTGTCGAAACCGCGGCCACGGAGCAGACCGCGAAATTCCTCACCATGGGGCGAGAATAGTCGCCCGCTGGCGGATAACCGACAACATGTGCACAGCTGCGCACTTATTGTCATATAGTGGGGTCGTGCTCGACGTACTACGCCACACCCAGTTCCGGCGGCTCTTCATCGCCCAGGTGGTCGCGCTGATCGGCACCGGCCTGCTGACCGTCGCACTGGGCCTGCTGGCATACGACCTGGCCGGAGCCCATGCGGGCGCGGTGCTCGGCACCGCACTCGCGGTCAAGATGGTGGCGTATGTGGCTGTGGCGCCGGTGATTTCGGCGCTCACCGAGCGGGTACCGCGCACCACGCTGCTGGTGTCCGCGGATGTGACGCGGGTGGCGATCGCACTGGTCCTGCCGTGGGTGACACAGACCTGGCAGATCTACGTGCTCATCGCGCTGCTGCAATCGGCGTCGGCGACATTCACCCCGGCTTTCCAATCGGTGATCCCCTCGGTGCTGCCGCGGGAGGAGCACTACACCCGCGCACTGTCCCTGTCCCGCCTGGCCTACGACCTGGAATCGCTGCTGAGCCCGGTGCTGGCGGCCGCCGCGCTGACGGTGATCAGCTACCACCTGCTGTTCGTCGGCACCGCCGCGGGTTTCGTGGCCTCGGCCGCGCTGGTGCTCACCACGCGACTCCCCCGGCTCACCTCGGCCCGGCCCGAGCCACTGCGGGAGCGGATCACCAGCGGCGCCCGGCTCATGATGGATCGCCCCGTACTGCGCGGCCTGCTCGCCATGAATCTCGCAGTGGCCGCGGCGACTTCGCTGGTCGTGGTGAATACCGTTGTGTACGTGCGCGATCGGCTCGACGGCTCGAATACCGGGGTGGCACTCGCCCTGGGCTGCTTCGGATTCGGCTCCATGGTCGTGGCCCTGGCGCTGCCCCGCGTGCTCGCGGACATCCCGGATCGCCAGGTCATGATGACCGGCTGCCGCATCCTCCCTGCCGGATTACTCGCCGCGGCCGTGATCCCCCTGCTCGGTTCGGTCGCCGGCGCCTGCGTTCTGGCGGTGACGTGGGCGGTGCTGGGCGCGGGCACGTCCATGATCAATACGCCGTCGGCGCGGCTGCTGCGCGCCCACTCGGATTCCGATTCCCGCGCAGCCGTTTTCACCGCACAGTTCTCGCTGTCGCACGCCTGCTACCTGCTGACCTATCCCGTCGCGGGCACCCTCGGCGCGCTGGCGGGCCTGCCGATCACGGCGGTGGTGCTGGCGGCGATCGCTACACTGGCTGCTACGACGGCTGTCCGCATGTGGCCCGTGTCCGCACCCGCGGACAGCGAGGCGGTAGCGGCGGAAAGGTGAGCGATGGCGAGCAAGCGCAACGCACAGGCATTGCCCGCCGAGCGTTCCAGCCTCGCCCACCCCGTCGAACCCGATCCCGCGCGCCTCGATGCCGCCACCGCGACCTTCCGCATGCTCTCCGATCCCACCCGCCTGCACCTGCTGTGGATCCTCGCCAATGCCGAAGCCGACGTCACCGCCCTCACCGAGGCCTGCGGCGCCTCCCGCACGGCGGTCAGCCAGCACCTGGCCAAACTCCGCTTCACCGGCCTGGTCGACACCCGCCGCGACGGCCGCCGCATCATCTACAGCATCCGCGACGGCCACCTCTCCCGTCTGATCCGCGAGGGCCTCAACCACGCCGATCACATAGTCACCGGCGAACCCACCCACGAATAGGCCGGGCGCCGCTACTCCGCTTGCGCCGCACCGCACGGCTTGCCCACGTGGCCCGCTCAGCCCGTGACCAGGTCACCGAGGTAGCGGTTCGTGCGCACGATCCGCCCGTGATGGGCCTCCTCGCCGCCCGTGGCTCCTGGTCAGTGGGACGAGGGCTCGCGACCAGCCGCTGTCGGCCCGACGATATGCCTATTCGAAATAGTTTGTGGACGAGTCGAGAGGGCACGCATGTTTGCCAGCGCCGAGCAGGCCAGTCAATACGATGTGATCATCATCGGCGCCGGATTCGCCGGACTCTACGGCGTCCATCAGGCGGCCCGGGCCGGTCTGAACGTGCTCGGCCTGGAGGCGGGCGAGGATGTCGGCGGCACCTGGTTCTGGAACCGGTATCCGGGCGCGCGCTGCGATGTGGAGAGCGTGGACTACTCGTACTCGTTCGACGAGGAGCTGCAGCAGAGCTGGACGTGGACCGAGCGTTTCGCCGCGCAGCCGGAGATCCTCGCGTACATCAATCACGTGGCGGACCGGTTCGAACTGCGCCCGCGCTACCGCTTCGGCCAGTCGGTGACGGCCGCGCACTTCGATGACGAAACCTCGCTCTGGACAGTGCATTCGGCCAGCGGTGACGAGTTCCGCTCCCGCTTCGTGGTTTTCGCCACCGGCTGCCTGTCCGCGCCGATCAAGCCGAATATCCCGGGCGTGGAAACCTTTGCGGGCGAGGAGCTTTTCACCGCCCGCTGGCCCGAGGAGGGTGCGTCCCTGGCCGGTAAGCGGGTCGGTGTCATCGGCACCGGTTCCTCCGGCATCCAGGTCTCGCCGATCATCGCCCGGCAGGCCGAGGCGCTGACCGTCTTCCAGCGCTCCGCCAATTTCAGTGTGCCCGTGCCGAACCGGCCCTGGACAGTGCAGGAGCAGGAGCAGATCCGCGCCACCTACCCGCAGCGGCGCGCGAAGTCCTACTACGCCCCCGCCGCCACCCCGCACCCCAGCCTGCAGACCAAGGCGCTGGAGCTGAGCGCGCAGGAGCGCGAGGAGGCCATGGAGGACCGCTGGAACGGCGGCGGTGTGCTGTTCAACAAGGTCTTCCCCGATCAGAACAGCGATATGGCGGCCAATGATCTGGTGCGTGATTTCGCCGTGGCGAAGATCCGCGCCAAGATCTACGATCCGGCGGTGGCCGATGATCTGATCGCCACCGATCATCCGATCGGCACCAAGCGCATCTGCACCGACTCCGGCTACTACGAGATGTTCAACCGGCCGAATGTCACGCTGGTGAACCTGCGCCGCGAGCCCATCGAGGAGATCACCCCCACCGGCATCCGCACCGCGGACAAGTTCATCGAGATCGACACCCTGGTCTACGCAACCGGATTCGACGCCATGACCGGTGCACTGCTGCGCATCGACATCCAGGGTGCGCGCGACTCGCACCTGCGCGACACCTGGGCCGACGGACCGGTCACCTATCTGGGCTTCGGCATCCACGGTTTCCCGAACATGTTCAGTATCAACAGCGTCGGAACCCCGTCGGTGATGGCGAATATGGTCCTGCATTCCGAGCAGCAGCTCGACTGGGTGATCGACCTCATCGAACACTGCCGCGCACAGGGCATTCGGCAGGTCGAGGCCCGCGAGGAGGCGGCGGCCAAGTGGACCGATCACCTCATGGAGGTCGCCGAGGGCACGCTGTTCGTCAAGGCGAACTCCTGGTACATGGGCGCGAACATCGAGGGCAAGAAGCGCGTATTCATGCCCTACATCGGTGGTTTCGGCAATTACCGCCGCTTCTGCGACGAGGAACGCGACAACGGCTACCCGAGTTTCGAGCTCACCACCTAGCCTCCGGCACGAAAAAGCGCGGCTGCGGTCGGCATCCCCACCGACCGTAGCCGCGCGACCGGCCCCGAATTCAGTTGGCGGGCAATCCGAGTCCGGCCGCGAGCACCGGCCACGAATTCTTCAGATCATCCTGCCAGTAGCCCCAGGAGTGGGTGCCGGTCGGCGTGAAGTTGAAGGTGGCGGGAATGCCCAGCTGACCCAGCTTGGCTTGCAGATTGTGCGAGCAGTAGTTGGTGGCGGCCTCCAGCGCGCCGCCGAGGGTGGTCTGATTCACCACTCCGCCGACCCCGGGCAGCGTGTGCGGACCGTTCAAGGTGTCCCACGGCCCGGGCAGGCCGGAGCCGCTGGAGATATAGAGATTCATACCGCGCAGCTGGTCGGCGTGCACATACGGATCGTTGGCCGCCCACATCGGATCACCCTTGGGCCCATACATATTCGCGGTATTGCCACCGCCGGCCGCGACCACCAGATTCACGGCGTTGTAGCCCACCGGATCACTGATCTGCGCGCAGCCGCTGTAGGAGGCCACCGACTGGTAGAGCCCCGGCGCGGCGATCCCCAACTGCAGCACCGAGGTGCCCGCCATGGAGAGTCCGGCAATCGCATTGCGGCCGTTGGTGTTCAGCGCCTTGTCGATGAGCGGCGGTAGCTCCTGGGTGAGGAAGGTCTTCCACTTGTTCACGCCCAGTGTGGGATCCGCGTCGCGCCAGTCGGTGTAGTAGCTGAATCCGCCGCCGACCGGCTGCACCACATTCACGTTCTTGTCCGAGAGGAAGTTCAGCGCGTCGGTCTGCCGCTGCCAGGTGGCGGAATCCGTGCCGCCGCCCGCGCCATTGAGCAGGTAGAGCACCGGGCTGGGCGCGGAGGTGTCGGCCGGGCGCTGCACATCGACCTCGATGTTCTTGTCCATGGCGGCCGAATAGACCTGCAGCTTCACCGTGCGCGCGTCGGTCGACTCACTGGAGGCGATGTGCGAACCGTCCGTGGAGGTGCCGCCGGCGCGCAGCGCAATGCCGGAATCTGCGGAGGCGGTGCCCGCGGCGACTGGTAGCAGGACGGTTGCGGTGAGCGCGAGAACCACGCTGCCCCAGGTCTTCGACAATCGCACGCCGGGTATCTCCTCAGTAGATGACTAATTCTGATCGGCAGGTTTTCACACTGCCCTAGTTCACTGAGTGTTTGCTAACCCCCTCCTGAAGGGGGCCTGAGAGAAGCCGCTGACCAGGGCCGATACCCCGCCGATCGGTGCTGTCAGCGGGGGTGTCCGTGCTGTCGGCGCACTGTCGGCCCGCTGTCAGCGGCGCTCGGCACTCTGATCTCAGACCGGATGAGCGGCCGACAACGAGAGCCGCACACCGAGCACAGGAGAGGTACTGCCATGCCGAACATCGCACCGTCGTCGGATATCGCACTGTCGGAGATCGTCGAAGCCACCGCCACCGAATTCGGAATCCCGGGCGTCACCGTCGGCATCTGGGTCGACGGCCGCGAGATCTTCGCCTCGCACGGCGTGACCAGCATCGAGAACCCCCTGCCCGTCGACCCGGACACACTGTTCACCATCGGCTCGATCAGCAAGAGCTTCACCGCCACCGTGCTCATGCAATTGGTCGCCGAGGGCAAGCTCGACCTGGACGCGCCGGTCCAGCGGTACGTGCCGGAGCTGCGGCTCATCGATGCGGAGGTCGCCGCCGCCATTACGGTGAAGCAGCTGCTCAACCACTCCGCCGGGCTGGATTGGAACCTCATCAACGACACCGGCGAGGGCGATGACGCGCTGGCCGAGTTCGTGGCGCAGCTCGCCGAGATCCCGCTCATCGCCGCTCCCGGCGTGCGGTCCTCCTACAGCCAGGCGGGCTTCAACCTGCTCGGCCGGGTCATCGAGAAGATCACCGGCCAGACTTTCGAACAGGCCGTCACCACGCGCATCCTGCGTCCGCTCGACCTGACCACCAGCAGCTACTCCCGCAACGAGATCATGACGCGGCGGTTCGCCGCCGGGCACGAGCGCGGCGAGGACGGCGAGCTGTCGGTGCAGCGGTCCTGGAACGGGACGCGCGCCAACAACCCCGGCGGCGGCCTCTCCTCCTCGGTCGTGGAGCAATTGCGCTGGGCCCGTTTTCATCTCGGCGCGGCCGCGAACGGTGAGACGGTGCTACCCGCTGAACTGCGAGACCTCATGAAGCAGCCGACCATCGAAATGAAAGCGAGCACCCTCGGCGACGCCCTCGGACTGTGCTGGTTCCTGCGCGATGTCGACGGTGTCCGCACCGTCGGGCACGGCGGATCAGGCTTCGGGCAGTTCTCCGAACTGCTGCTGGTCCCCGAGCGGAACTTCGCCATCTCGATCATGTCCAATGCCAGCCCCGACGGCATTCCGTCCAACCAGGCCATTGTCCGCTGGGCGCTCGAGCACTACCTGGGCGTGATCGACAAGGATCCGGAACCGGTGGCCTACAACGCCTCCCGCGCCCAGGAGCTGGTCGGCACCTACGAGATCGACGCCATGACCATGACCGTCCTCGCCACCTCCGACGGCCTCTCCCTGGAATGCCGCATCCGCCCCGAAATCCGCGCCGCCTCGGAAACCGAACTCCCCCAGGACCACCCCGCCTTCCCCTTCGGCATGCTCCCCGGCAACACCGACGAATACATCATCACCGAAGGCTCCTTCAAGGGCCAGCGAGGCTACTTCAGCCGCAACCCCTCCGGCGCCATCACCGGCCTAGACCTCGCCGGCCGCCTCTTCACCCGCGCCTAGCATCACCGAGAGGGCTCTCACGGTGGGGACACGCCGAAACTCCCCACCGTGAGAGCCCTCTCGACGTTTGGGGTGGGGCGCGCTGGCGAGGAGCTGCGCGGGGGGATGTCTGATCTGGGTTCAGTGCGCGAACGAATACCCAGCTAGAGCACCTGCGCCGCAGGGGATCCCGCCTCAGCGCTCGCATCGTGCGGGACTGCGACTGTGCAGCCGTGTCTGGTAAAGCGACCGCAGCACGAAAGGTTCGGCCGACAGCGCTCGCGGCGCGGGATGTGGGGGGGTTAGGGGCGGGGGGTGGTTTCGGATCGGAGTTGGTGGAGGGCTTGGTCTCGGGGGAGGTTGGATCCTTGGAGGTAGGCCGTGTGGAAGGTCTGGTCGCCGAGGCGGTCTTCGAGTTCGGTGATGAGGGTTTGCAGTTCTGGTTCGCCGTTGTCGAAGGCGCCTCGGATTGCCTCGGTCATGCCCAGTGTGGTGGCTGCGGACTGCGGATCGTTCTCCAGGAGTTGGAGTTTCGCCAGCAGTTCCGCTGTGTGGGCTACGGCCTGGGTGACGGCCGCGACGTCGCCATTGACGAATGAGCTTTCGATGATTTCCGGCAGCAGGGTCCGGGCCTGGGTGGCTGCGCCCTCCGCGAGCCGGTTGGCCATGCGGGCGACTGCGATTCGGTGTGCGGCCAGTCCCTCTGGGAAGGGCAGTCGGCGGATGCGCTGCTCGAGCTGCTCCAGGTCTCGGTCGGCTCGGGCGATATCGCCTGCGCGCCGGTGCAATTCGGCCAGGCTGAAGCCCATGACCGCGGCCATGCGGGAGTAGCCCAGGTCCTCGGCCTGCCGCTGCGCCACCTGGATATCGCGTTCGGCCTCCGCCAGATCACCGCTGCGCATGCGCTCGCGCGCCAGCTCGGTGCGCGCGATGTAGACGTCGTCCTCCATGCCGAGCTCGGACGCGATGACCACCGCCCGCCCGAACGCCGCCATCGACTCCGGGTATGCGCCCCGCAGCGAGTGATCACGCCCGACCGCGAGCAACGCCATCCCCAACCCCCAGCGATCCCCGGCAATCTCGAAGTCACGCAGTGCTTCCCGCCGCTCCACCGCCCCGGCGAGCAGCTCTCCCCGACCGGTGAGCGCCAGATCCCGCGCCAAATGCGCACTCGCCCGCAACCACGGATCCGGCGACTCCAGCGCCTCTTCGAGCAGCCGCTCCCCCACTTCCTCCGCACCGGCCTGAAATGCCACCAATGAGGTCCACAGCGGCAATCCCGGATGAAATGCCAGCGCCCCGGTACGCACACAACCGTCGACCAACCCACGCGCCGAACCGGATTCATCCCCCGGCGCCCCGGCCATCAACTGAATGACGCCGAACGCAGCCCGCACATCCACCGGCAACGCCTCCCCGAACCGCAGCACGCCGGCAATCGCACTCTCGAACTGACTACTCATCCCCCGAATCCCCCAGTACCAGAACATCGCCCGCGCAAACCGCCAAGCCGGCTCCGCCTGCCCGGTGGGCTGCCCCACCGGCAGGTCGCCCCGATCGGCGGAGGCGGCGCGGAGGGCGGCGGCCATATTGGCGTGTTCGGCGTCGAAAACTGCTATGGCGCTGAGTTGTTCGCCGGTGCGCAGTAGGGGTTCCTGTTGTTCGGCGAGGGTGAGGTAGTAGTGGGCGAAGGCCGGGGTCAGGTTGTCGCCGGAGTCGGCGAGCTGGTCGGCGGCGTAGGCGCGGATGGTTTCCAGCATGCGGTAGCGGGGCTGGTCGCCACCGGAGGATTGCACCAGGGACTTCTCGACCAGGGCGCCGAGGACATACAGGATGTCGTCGGCCGGGAGGGTCTGGTCGGCGCAGATCGCTTCCAGCGCTTCGACTGTCGCGCCGCCGGGGAACAGGGAGAGTCGGCGGGCCAGGACGGGCTCGGCGTCTTCGAGCAGATCCCAGCTCCATTCGACCAGGGCCAGCAGGGTGCGCTGGCGGGGCAGTGCGGTGCGACTGCCCGAGGTGAGGAGGCGGAAGCGATCGTCGAGGCGGCGGGCGATCTGGTCGACGCTCATGGACCGCAGTTTGGCGGCGGCGAGCTCGAGTGCGAGTGGGATGCCGTCGAGCTTGCGGCAGATCGCCACGACGGGTGCGGTGGTGTGCTCGTCGAGCGCGAAGCCCGGGCGGACCGCGGCGGCCCGGTCGAGGAACAGCTGCACCGCCGGAGAGCGCTGCGCCACAGCAGGTTCCGTCGACTCCGCCGGGAGATCCAGCGGTCCGAGATGGCACAGCACCTCGCCGATGATCGTCAGCGGTTCCCTGCTGGTGGCCAGGATTCGCAACTGCGGCAGTCGGTCCAGCAGATGTTCGGCGAGCTCGGCCGCAGCGCCGATCAGATGTTCGCAATTGTCCAGAACCAGTACCGCCGCACCGACATCCAGCAGTTCCACCAGCCGTGCGGTTCTGCCCGCGGGCAGCCCCTCGGCGGCATTGCCGAGCGCTCCGGTGACCGCATCGGCGAGCTGGTCGGGGGCGCCGATCTCGGCGAGAGGCACGAAAAATACTGGGCCACCCTGATATCGGGACATGACTTCCAGTGAAAGCCTGGTCTTCCCGGCCCCGCCCGGCCCGACAACGGTGACCAGCCGGGCAGTATCGAGCAGCTTCGCGAGCGCTTCCAGCTCACTGTCGCGACCGACAAAACTCGTCAACCGGGCCGGAAGGCTGCTGCCGACGGGTTCCCTTCGCACAGCGGGGCTTTCGAGCTCGCCGCGCAGGAGCGCGAGATGGGTGTCCCGCAATTCCGCCGACGGGTCGATGCCGAGTTCGTCGCCCAGCAGCTCCCGCATGCCTTCGTACACCGCGAGGGCATCGGATTGCCGCCCGGCCGCGGCCAGCGCCCGCATGCGCAGCGCCGCCAGCCGCTCACTCAGCGGATGTTCGGCGCCGGCGACCTCCAGATCCGCGAGAATATCTGCGTGGCGGCCCAATTGGAGTTCGGCCGCGAATCGGTCCTCGACGGCCGCCGCCCGCAAATCATCCAGCCGGGTGGCGACAACCTGCACGAAAGGGGCATCCTGCACATCCCCGAGTACCGGTCCGCGCCACAGTCCCAGCGCCTCCCCCAGCAGCCCCGCCGCAACCTCCGCCCGCCCGGCCGCGAGCTCCCGCCGCCCGCGCTTGACCAAATCCTCGAACCGCTCGGAATCCACCTCGACCCCGGGCAGCCGATACCCACCGGCCGTGAGCTCCACCGTCCCCGCCTCGCGCAGGGCGCGCCGCAGCCGCGATACCAGGGCCTGCAGCGCACCCGGCGCGTCACCGGGCGGCTGCTCACCCCAGAGCCCGTCGATCAGCGCCGCCGCCGATACCGTCCCGCCCGCCTCGAGCGCGAGCCGGGCCAGCAACATGCGCACCCGGACCCCGCCGATCTCGATCGGCGCTCCCGTATCCGTCGACGCCTGAACCGGCCCCAGCACATCTACCCGCACCGGGCGAGTCTCGCAGAATCGCCGACCATCCCGATACTTGTCGCGTCGGACCTCCGCGTGGTGCGGTATCAGCGGCCCCGAGCCGCCGCTCTCCGCCCCATTACCCCCGGGGTAATCGCGGCGCGGCACCCCATGCGGCAGAGTTGATCTCATGACCGAAACTGCGCTGGATCCGATCGGAACCCAACTCTTCAGCACCATGCCGTTCGCCGATCGACTCGGCATCGAGGTGCTCGAGCACGGACCGGAGCAGGTCCGCAGCCGCCTGGCCTGGGACGAATCCCTGTGCACCCTCGGCGGCGGCATGCACGGCGGCGCGCTGATGGCGCTCGCGGATTCCACCGGGGCGGTCTGCGCCTTCCTGAATCTGCCGGAGGGCAAGCAGGGCACCACGACCGTCGAATCCAAGACCAATTTCCTGCGCGGTGTGCGCTCGGGTCATGCCACCGCCACCGCACGGCCGCTGCACGCCGGGCGCAGTTTCATCGTCATCGAGACCGAAATTCGGGATGATGCGGGCAAACTGGTCGCCAAGGTCACGCAGACGCAGGCCGTGCTCTGAGGGTCGCATCTCGGTGAGCCGAACCCACCTGTGAACCGCCTCGGGGGCTGCGGATAGCGTCAGAGCAATTGTTCGCGGCACGAGGTGGGTAGATGAGGCAGATCTTTTTCGCGGTCCTGATCGCATTGGCGGTGTCGATCACACTGACACCGCTGTTGATCAAGCTGTTCGCGAAAAGGAATGTCGGGCAGGAGATCCGGTCGGACGGTCCGGCCAGCCATCAGGCCAAGCGCGGTACGCCGACCATGGGCGGCATTGCCATCATCATCGGCATGTGGGCCGGTTATCTGGGCTCGCATCTGATCGGAATACGGTATGACGCAGAGGGTTTGACCGCCTCCGGGCTGCTCGTCCTCGGGTTGGCGACCGCACTCGGCGTGGTCGGTTTCCTCGATGACTTCATCAAGCTGTACAAACACCGCAATCTGGGCCTGACCGCCAAGGGCAAGTATCTCGGACAGCTCACCGCCGCCATCGTCTTCGGCGTCCTGGCGCTGCGTTTTCCCAGCAATTCGGGCCTGACCCCGGCGAGCCGGCACCTGTCGTACGTCCGCGACTACCCGTTCCTGTCCTTCGGCATCATCGTGTTCCTGGTGCTCGTGGTCTTCCTCGTGATCGCCTGGTCGAACGCGGTCAATATCACCGACGGCCTCGACGGCCTGGCCGCCGGATCGATGGCGCTGGCACTGGGCGCGTATGTGATCGTCACCCTCTGGCAGTACACCAATGCCTGCTCGATCAAGCCCGGCGTCGGGTGCTACACCGTGCGCGATCCGCTGGATCTGTCGCTGGTCTGCGCGTCCGGCGCCGCGGCCTGTATCGGCTTCCTCTGGTGGAATGCGGCCCCCGCCAAGATCTTCATGGGCGATACCGGTTCCCTCGCGCTCGGCGGCCTCATCGCCGGTATCTCCATCACCACCCGCACCGAACTTCTCATGACGGTCATCGGCGCGCTCTTCGTCGCGGAAATCCTCTCCGTCGCGCTCCAGATCGCGGTCTTCAAAGCCAACCGCACCCGGCTGTTCAAAATGGCCCCCTTCCACCACCATTTCGAACTGAGCACCTGGCCGGAAACCGCCGTCATCATCCGCTTCTGGCTGCTGGGCGGCATTGCCGCCGGTGTCGGCCTCATGCTCTTCTACGGCGAACACCTCGCCGCCACCAGGTAACCCATTGACGCGCCGATGGCACCCATCGGAATTCCTATTTGTGCGATCCTCACCCCGTCAGCACGATGGGGTCATGCAGCAGCATCAGCTCGGCAGCGAATTGACCACTTCCGCAATCGGTTTGGGATGCATGGGCTTCTCTCAGGGCTACGGCGCGACCGATGACGAGGAGTCGATCACCGCGATCCACACCGCGATCGACGCCGGCGTAACCCTTTTCGACACCGCCATGAGCTACGGCAGCGGCCACAATGAGCGCCTGCTGGCCCGCGCCCTGCGGGACGCCGGCGAACAGGTCCGGGTAGCAACCAAATTCGGCATCGTCCGCACCGATTCCGGTGTCCGCCTGGACGGCAACCCCGCCCACGTCCGCGAATACTGCGACGCCTCACTACAGCGCCTCGACCGCGACGTCATCGACCTCTACTACCTTCATCGCATCGACCCCGAGGTACCGGTTGCCGAAACCATCGGCGCCATGGCCGAATTGGTAGCCTCCGGCAAAGTCCGCCACCTCGGCATCTCCGAAGCAACCCCGGCCCAGTTGGCCGAGGCGGCCGCCGTCCACCCCCTCGCCGCAGTGCAATTCGAGTGGTCGATGCTCTGGCGAGAGCCAGAACACGACGTCGTCCCCACTGCCCGCCGACTCGGCATCGGCCTGGTCCCCTACAGCCCCCTGGGCCGCGGCCTGCTCACCGCCACCCTGGACCCAACCACCGTGGCCACCAGCGACTTCCGTCGCAACGACCCCCGTTTCCAAGGCGACCACCTGGACAACAACCTCACCCAGGTAGCCGCCCTCCGCGACCTGGCCGCCCGCCTGGACATCACAGCGGGCCAGCTGGCGCTCGCCTGGCTCCTGGCCCAGGGCCCGGACGTGGTCCCCATCCCCGGCACCCGCCGCTCCGCCCGCATCCTCGAAAACGCAGCCGCCGCCACCGTCGAGCTGTCCGCAGCCGACCTCGAAGACCTGGAGAAGTTCGTCTCCCCCGAAGCCTGGACCGGTGACCGCCAATCCTTCGCAGCCCACGCCACAACAAGATCGACCAGCTGACTTCGGCGGTGGCCGGCAACCTTCACGGAAACTGAATCACAATCATTTCAGATTCTGGTCCGCCGACCAGTTCACCGTGATGTAATCACGCCGAACTCGGGTGCGGAAACCCTTCGACGACCGTGTCAAGGGACACCCGAGGTCTGTGGGAGATGCAAATGATGGACAGCAATATGCGGCGGGCAGCCGGAGCGGCGGCCGCGATCGCGGTAGCGGGCGGTCTCGCGGTGACGATGATCCCCGGCACGGCCGTGGCCGCATCGGGAACGATCACCTGGACCGACGGGAACAGCAAGTTCACCCGGACAGTCTCGGACACCACCCCGATCGCCGGCGAAACCATCACCGTCACGACGATGTTCGAGCGGACCGGCATTCCGGTCGAGTACATCTACTCGATCGCGGACGCGCACCCCACCTGCCTGACTCCGGTCGCGGGCTCGGCCACGATGGGCGGCGATCAGGTCTCGCTCGACACCTCGGCCGCGGGCACGGCCAGCGCCTCCTTCAGCATCGTCAAATACCCGGTGTACCCGAACATCTCACCGAAATCCCAGACCTTCTCGGTGCAGTACACGGTGGGCGTCAACTGCGCGCGCGACACCGCGCTGCCGACCTCTATGAGCTACACCGGCTCGCTCGGCGCCGGCAACTACACCGACAAGGGCCCGGCCATCACCGTGTCCAGCGACGCCGTCTCGACCACCACGCTCGCCCCGGTGAGCGGCCTCCAGGTCAACAACGCCACCACCCTGCAGGCGAGCGTCTCGCCGGCGGCAGCGGGCGGCACCATCGAATTCAAGGCGGGCGACCAGGTTCTCGGCTCCATCCCCGTCGCCGCGAACGGCACCGCCTCGATCGGCTGGACCCCCGGCGCCGCGGGCACCTACAACATCACCGCCACCTTCTCCGGCCGCACCGGCGTCGCCGGCTCCACCACGACCCAGGCGGTCACCGTGGCCGACGTCTCGACCACCACCACGACACCCCCCAAGCCCAGCACCGGCTCCTTCTGATCGTCACCTGACCACTGCGGTCGCGGGTACCCCGCGACCGCAGTGTCGTGCCACGAATTCTATTGCAGCGCATCGCTGATCAGCTGCCACGCAATCTGGACGAGCGCTCGGCGCCACACAGACGCAAACAGCGCCCCCTACCCTCTGAGGATGCGCGATCTCCACGCCTCCCTCCCCCGCCCCGCGGCCGAAGGCGACCTCTCGGCCCGGATCCGTCAGGCGGCCCACCTGACCGGCGAGTTCCTCCTGCGATCCGGCGAAACCGCCACCCAGTTCCTGGACGAGTACCGCTTCGCAGCCGACCCCGCCCTACTCGACGCCGCCGCCCGCGCCATGGTCCCCCTCATCCCCCCGAACACCGAGGTCCTGGCCGGCCTGGAACTCGGCGGCGTCCCCGTCGCAACCGCCCTCTCCCTCCACACCGGACTCCCGATCGCCTTCATCCGCAAGAAGGCCAAGATCCACGGAACCTGCCGCCTGGCCGAGGGCGCCGACATCACCGGCAAACACGTCCTGATCATCGACGCCGTCGTAAACACCGGCGGCCAAATCGCCCTCTCCGCAGCCGACCTCCGCCCCCTGGGCGCCACCATCACCCACGCCCTCTGCGTCATCGACCGAGGCCGCACCGGCCGCACCAACCTGGCCGCGCACGGGGTGGAGCTGCTGAACTTGCTGGAACTGACCTGATCCCGAAATACCGGGCCGTCCGTTTCGACGACGCGCACAATCCATTCGTGTTCCCAAAAACCGCGTGCGAGAAGAAGACTCGCGGTAGAGGTCCGGGGCTGAGCAGAGGCCATACATGGGGCGGGCGGGGCTCGAACCCGCGACCGAATGGATTATGTGCGCCTCCATAGGTGCGCCGAAACAAGTTGAAATGACATTATTTCAGATAATGTCAGCGAGCATGACATCCTCATCCCGCAGGGCCATACGCACCGGATTCACCACCCTGGCCCTCACCTCCGTGCTCGTCGCCGGCGCGGGCACCGCCGATGCGGACAGTCTCTCCGCAAGCAATTCCGCTACCTCCGGCTCCAGCACCCCTCAGGGCGACTCCGGCTCCAGCAACGCCCAGGGCGTCCCCACGGGCAGCGCCGCCGTCTACAACGACATATTCGCCGCCCTTACCCCCCTCTTCTTTGCTGCGTGCGGGGTCGCCGAGACGATCGTCGGGCAGGAATTTTGCTATGGACTGTCCGGGCGCCCGGCTTAGCCACGTGCCCACCCATCAACTGAACCTCACCAACCCCACCATCGGTCCATAACCGCCAGAAGGCCCCTCGCTCACCGGGATTCGATGAGCGAGTGGCCTTTTCATGCGCGTATGTGCGGTATGTCCGCCGCAATGGCTGCCGACTTTCACGGGTGCCGCGAACATACTGCTGCAATTCCGGCCGGCGCAGCTCAATTGCGAAGTCTTCCTTCAGTTCCCGGAGATCGCCTGGATCGAGCGACCCGATACCGGATGATTACGCGCAAATACAAAGCTGGATGCGCTTTCGTATTCGGATCTCTCGCGACTTCAGCCAAGCATCGGCACTGTTCAGAGGCCGTAAGTGGGGCGGGCGGGGCTCGAACCCGCGACCAATGGATTATGAGTTCAAACAGGCTTGACATTGTCCTGACCTGCGAAAACGCTGATCGCGGGCCAGCATAATTTCAAAATCCATTGCTGTTCACCTGCACCCTGTTGATCTTGATCGGATAGAGCCCTGCGACTGTCCTCCTTAGAACGGTCGGGTTTGCCTCGGGGCCTCTGGTCGTGACAGTGCACGCGCGGAGCCCCCGCTCCGTCGCGGCGCTGGGCACGATCCACATTCGAGTGACGGAAATATAGTCCCACCAGGTCTGTTCAACACTTTTGCCGTGTTTTAACACGAGGAAGGGTTATGCTGCCGGCCTCGCACGACGCCTCTCTCGCGTGGGCACCCACCCCTCGGCTACCGCAGGGCAAACAACCCCCGACAGTCAACCACCGACCGCCGCATCACTCCGGCTTCGCACTGACCGATCGCGCAGGCTGCCAGCCGATTGACAAGTCCCCATCCTTGAGTAAAACCTTTACCAGCGATAGATCTGTGCGCCCGCCTCACCTACGAAATTTCACCCTGAATAAATCCCGAAGCGCTGACCCCCTTTCCTTTCCGGTCAGGGCTTCAGTCGTTCCGATGAGCCAGTGACCGTCATATGACGGTAGACAGAAATAGCCTTCTACCTGCACTGTTGGACACTTTTTGCCGAATCGTCACGCTCCATCCGATACGCTGCCGACTGTTCGGACGTTCATTCGCCCGCCCTGGCGGTCAGGCAATCTTCATGGCATTCAGGCGGTGCACGTGCAGCGGCGGCCGAAGTATGTTGCCACGCTGGAGTATTCCGCGGGGCAATGTGCACCCCGCCTGTATTCACGTGATAACCCGTCCCCGGGGACAACGTCGATTCCGGTGCACTGACACCCGCAGCATCAGTCCACAGGCCGAGAAATCATCCAATGAGCCCGTAGCCACCTCACAGGAGGGACCCTCAGCGCTCGTTCGCACTGTGAACTCCTGTAGATATTACCTTGTGTACCAGGAAGATTGAGTAGGACGTGAGGATATTTGGATGAGTGTGAGTGAGCACGACAAGATCGATCAGCTGGCGGCGGGGCCGGATGGGCGCCTGTTGCTGGCTATGACCGAGGAGAGGTCTTATTCCGATGGCGATCCCACGCTGTTGAACGAGGACTTCCGGTTGAAGATCAATTCCTACGTGTACGGAGTCCAGTCCGGGTATGTGCAGGATTTAGCCCGCAGGGCGGGTATCGCGGACTTCGCAGGTGTCGACATCGTGCTGTTCAGTGATAGCGAACCGACGCCGTTCGTCCATGAGGTGCTCGACGCGATCAGCCGCGAGTTCGCGGGACAGGGTATCCGGGCGTGGTGGGAGTCGACAGCCGCCGACGAGCTCGGGCCGGAGGTGATCGAGCGGGCGTTGGTGGACGAGGCAGTGCGGCTGTGTGGTCCTCGATGGGAGTTCGCGCTGCTGTGGGTGCGACTGATCGGCGAGGAAGGCCACGCCGGCGTCAAGGTCATCCGCAGTCGTAAGAAACAGATAACGGAGAACCTCGAGCCGTCGGAGGCGATGCTGGCGATGCTCGCCGACTACAAGCGGGCCTGCTACGACGAGCGGACCGGAACCTGGCTCAGCGGCCAGATATCCATCGCAGGCCCCGACAACTATCGCGCACAGTTCTCGAAAACCACCGACCTGCCGTGGGTGAAGATACCGCCGGTCACAGAGAGCTTGAAGGCGGAGCTCGCAGCGTTCCCTCGGGCAACCGAGGAAATCCCGCAGTGGATCCGCGAGTGCATCTCGCTATAGCCGCTCAACTGTCCGAAGTGGCTTTATCAGCGAGTAGATCAAACCTCTCGTAGCAAAAGGAATCATCTGACATCGCTGGTGCGATCCAAGTCGCACCGGAAGTAAACGCGTCTCGCATACCTGTGGGGCGCGTTTTTCATGCCCGAAATGCCGACTGACCCTCTGTTCGGCACAAACTATTGGAGTTCAAATGTCTGACCCTGTCGGCCTGCCACCAGAGGCGAGTAGTCACCACGAAGGAGATACATGGTGGTCGACAGACGCCAATGGAAATCCGGTGAAGAACACCATCCCCATCGGTAACGGCAACCAGACTGTCGACCAGACCTATACCGATCCAAAAACCGGCGTCCAAACTAATTCTCGTGTCACAGGCAATGGACTGGGTGGCTACCAGCGGTGGACGAACAGCTCTGATGATTCAGCGAATTATGTCGGCAAAGATACCCAGGACGGGCCGGGCTATGTCCAGGCCTACAACCATGGATCGTCGACCTCCGGCACACCTGATTACGTAATCGGGGCGCAGGGAAACAATTGGAACAACAACGTCGTGTCGGCCTACGACAGGCACGGAAACCTCACCGGCGTCCAGCAGAACTCCATCGGTATCGATGGTCATCAGCACAGCACCTATATCGACCCTGCCACCAATTCAAAGACCTTGTTCGGCGACCAGCCCGACGGCAAGGGTGGTGTCATTCACGGCGCGCTCACCGGCCAGATCAACAAGGACGGGCAAGGCTGGGAGAACGACGCCGACGGCCACCGCTGGAACATCGTCCCCACGAGAGTCGACGAGGACGGCCATCAGGCCCCGATGATGTGGCGCACCCAAACCGACAAAACCGGCACTCACACCTATTACCAGACACCCCAGACCGACGATCAGGGCAACGTCACCGGTTTCCTGCAACAGGACGATTTCACGGGGACCGACCCGAAGAATTCCTACCAGCAGAACGCGAACGCCGACGGGACGATCACCCGCGACGACGCCAACGGCACGCGCACAACCCTCGACCAGCACGGCAACGTTCTCTCGGTACAAACTCCCCCCGACACCCGCAGCGGTTTCGACAAAGCATGGGATACCGTCGATCACTGGCCTGGTGCGGCTCTCGGTGCCATCAATCGAACCTTTTCCGTCGGTTTCGACTCGTTGGCCGACCCTATGCACATGACTGGTTTCGGTGCGGGCGATGCGAACCTACCGAACCCGGATGTCACCTTTACCGGAATAGGAAAGGGTCTTATTGCGCCGGCTCTCGCGCCGTTGCAATTCATGGCGGACACCTTCGCCGCCGGATTGACCGTTGCCGCAAACCCTCTTGACCCCTCGCTCGTCCAAAAATCCCAGAACATCATGCACGACGGGCCGAGCGCCACAACTGCGCTGATGGACGCCGCTACTCTGCTCCCGCTACCCGAATTCCAGATCGGTGAACGCATCCTCGCGACGATGGCGCGCCTGGGTATCTACCGCGTCGGCAGCCGAACCTCGGAAGAGTTGCTCATCGACGCACTGGTCGCCGAAGGCCGCAACGATCCCGAAATCATCAAGCAGCTACAAGACGCCGGCACATTGGGTCAGGAACAGCGCCTCACCGATGCCGAAGTCATGGCCGCTATTCAACAATCGCGTGACGCCCGAGCCGCAACCCAGAACGGCGGACTCGCCGCACCGAACGAAGACGCCACAAGCGCCGGCTCCACCGAAAATTCGGGTGAATCCGACGGCCGGAACCGGGTGCCGGGCCTCGCCCAGGAAACGCCCGGTGGCGGTTTGGATTCGATGCTGAACAGTTTCCAGGACCGACTATCAGCGGGGATCGATGGCTTCTTCGGTCGGATATCGTCCGGCCTCAACGCATTGGACTCGTTCCTGAAGGGACCCGTAGACGATCTGGTCCCCCTCGGCCCCGCGGCGGACTCTGGTGGCGGCGTCCTCGGACAAATGTCTGCGGCCGCACAAGCTGCCGGTGACCGACTTCAGCAGGCACTGTTCGGCGACGGTGACCAGGGCGGCCTGTTCGGCATCCTCAGCGGTGGCCGACGCAGCAGCCCAGCGGCGCTTATTGGGCCGGGTGAGGAATTCGAGGCAAGCAACGGGATCACCTACGGACGTGACGAGAAGGGCAGGTGGTACGGGTACGACGAGACCGGGGCGCAGGGGGCTGAAAAGCGTTTCCTTCCTGATGGGGCCGCGCCCACCAAAAATGGCCTCTGGCATGACGGCCACTCCGTCAAAATGGATGATTGGGCCAAAACTGGTCGCCGGAACACCGCGCCCAGTATCCCCAAGGCTGACCAGGAGGCGCTTGAGACCGGCACCCCGCCAGCGGATGACATGCCGACTATCGGGCCTGACCACCCAGAGTTGACGGTGTCGGGGCTGGGCAATGCACCGAACAAGTCGGGAGTTCTCGGCAAGGTCGGCGACGCATATACCAGGGCGCGAATCAAGATGAGAGGCCTCACAATCGTCGCAGAGGAGCCATGGCTTCCTATCCCGGGAAGACCGGGCAAATACTTCAAGCCAGACTTTCTGTGCGTCGACAAAGAAGGTAACGTCGTCCTGGTCGAATCCAAATTCAACCGGTCGGGGTACCAACCAGGCCAATACTCGGCATATAACTATTACCGCAATGGCGGAGATTATGATATGCCGCTCCAAGTCGAGAGCGACAAGTTTCGAGATCTGCTAGAAGAAAAGTACGGGATCAAGCCTGGATCCAAGGTGACTCGGGTCGAGACGTATCGATGGAATGGGGACATGCCGGATGGCGGCCCTGGCATTGTGCCGGACGACCCAACAGTATTTTATACTGCGGACAACTATTTTCCGGACAAATACGGTTCGGTCGTTCGGAGTCCCGACGACAATCTGGAGTTCGCGGACTCCATGCTGAGGGGGTACTCCGCGGTCCTTCAGGAGGCTGCCGACAGAGCAGCAGTTCTGCATGATCCGCGGGAAGACCTGTACCAGTTCAAACACGATACACTTGAGGGCCTCCTGAACTCCGCGATATTTCCGGAAGACCAACTTCTCAACATCGTTAAAACTGCGGATAAATTGAGTGAATTCGGCGTGAAGGAGCTGGACAAACTGCTACAGCTCGGATTCAAGCCTCCCACCAGGAGGGTGGGTGAGACCTCCGCGCTGCTGTCACCAGGAGGTGGAGCCGTCGATGTCTCAGCAGCCCTGCAATCGCCACCCGAAATACTTCCGCTAGCCGCCCCCGTCGCCGCTCTGACCCGCCCCGATCGCGGAACGAGCCCGGTGAACCAGAAGCTTGTCGTCAAAATCGCGATGCCCACACAGGTCGGGTCGACGCCCGAGCAGAGACGATGTTTAGGTTATGGTGCCACGTTCCTGCGCCGCTGAAATCAGAACTAGAGTCGACGCGAACGTGACGTCAGAAAGGGTATCGACAGTGGGTGCGCGCAACCAAGCTCGATGGACGAAGCAGATCATTCCCCGATTGACGAAAGCGATGGAGGCAGAAGGGTTCACGACTTGCGCACCGCTAGAGGTGTGGCCCAGCACCGGACCACAGTTGTGGACGAAGGTCCGCTTCAGCCCGACGGACGAGTCGATCCCCCGAATGACTCGAGTTGTCGACGCCTACATCGAGCGTCACCGCAATGGTGGCCTTCGCCTGGAAGGGACTGCACGGATCGGCTCGCCGGCCGTCGATGAGATCATGCGCGACCTGCCCGGCGAGGGGCTCAGTCGCGGTGACATCGATCGCGCGCTCTTCGAACTCCTTGATGAGTCACCGGAGCCGTTGGTGATGTCGGTCGATTTCGATACCGATGTCGATAGATCGGTGACTAAGTTCATGGGTTACGTACGTGGCCCTGCCCGGGTGTGGTTCGCCAAGCGAGCCACGTTCTCAGCGCTGCTCGAAACTGCGCGGGAACCGACGATCGCGCCATGGGAGACGAATCCGGATCCGACCCTGCTGCGGGGGACTCTCCTGCTCTGTGTGCTGGATGGTTGCGTGCAGGAGGCGGCGTCGTTGATGCGGTGGTATCTGCAGCGTGAGCAGTTCCACCGGTGGGATTCCCTCGAGGATGCGTCCGCGTTCGACACTGCGATGCGCGAACGGTTCCCCGACTACGCCGCCGCACGGTCGGGGAACTGAACGCCCCGACGTATCGCTCCTGTGAGATTCGAACTGACCCGGTTCAGGCTTTCCGATTTCGACCCTGAATGATCATCGCAGACGAAAATTGCTGTCCGAACCCGTCATAGATGTCGAAGGCACCTCGCGCCCCAGGTCGGGCGCCACCGGACCGGTCCTTCAGGAACGGAACCGAACTCATGCGGAGCTCACGCTGCACCGGAGCCTACTCGGAACCGACTGTGCGACAACCTCGGTCACGAAGCTGGCCCAGAAGGTCACAGATGCGGCGCGCGGCGACCGTTTCGCCGTCCATGCCGAGAAGGCGGGCGATCGTGCCGAGTTTCCGGTATTCGTCGGGGTCTTCGGGCATGGCGTACGAGTCCGGTCGGCGCTGCGCCTGCCAACGCACCAGCCAGCCGTCGAGCTCCTACTCCCGATGGCGTGCTCCACGGCTGGTTCCGGCAGGGCGGGCACGGTATTGCTAGTGCGCTGGGAAGTCCTCGCGCAGCGCCCATTTCGTCCGAACGGTCGTCAAGCTGAGGCCATGCGTTTTTGCCCATTCGGCGAGGGTCACCAACCGTGCCATTGCTCCAATGTCGGTGGCGTGCCCCCGCGGCGCCGTGCCGGCGTCCGAGCCAGAGAGCTTGCTCGTTGTGGTTGGTTTTTGGGTGTTTGGCACGGGCTCGTAGGTACTTCCGAAGGGCAGCTCGTGTCTTGTCGCCGAATGGTGCGGTGCGCGGCCTTCGCCGAGAACCATTGCTGTGTTCTCTACGAAGTCAATGCCATCGACGTCCAATCCGGCGAGTTCTCCTGCATGGCAACCGGTATCGGTGAGCATTCGGATGATGGCGGTGTCGCGCAACGCCTCGAAGTCGGTGCCAGCGCATTCGGACAGTAGGGCGCGGAGGGCGTCGTCCGGTGGGCCCGCTACGAGCTGCTCGGGCGCGTCAGGCAGGGTCATCTTCGCGAATGGGTCTGCCTCGATGATTGTCTTCGGCCGCAAGGTATTTGAAGAACTGTTGCAGGCTTCGGTACTGGCTGCGGGAGTATTGCGGCGAGAGTGGCGGGCCTGTGCGCCTGTTCGTGCGCGTCAGTAGCGACTCTATGTAGGCGCCGAGGTGCTCGTAGGTGATGGCCGGCGCGCTGGCCGGCAGCTCGTTCGAAACGAGGTAGTAGATGAGGTAGCCGATGTGAACCAGATAGCCGTCAATGGTGGTCTTACTGCGGCTCTAACGGCGCGGCCCAGTGGCGAAGTCGTCCTTCAGTTCCCGGAGATCATCCAGGTCGAGTGTCCTCATACGGGCCGTATTTTACGCGCAGAATCCATGGCTCGACGTGCTTTGTGCTTGATCGACCTGGCGGCACTCGATCAGATCCGCGCAGTTCAAAGGGTATAAGTGGGGCGGGCGGGGCTCGAACCCGCGACCAATGGATTATGAGTCCACGGCTCTAACCGACTGAGCTACCGCCCCTGACCGCGGCGGTGTGCTGCGGGCCTCGCGATGCTACCGCGAGGGTTGGGGGGATGCCTAGTGGACCCCCGGGTTTCTACGGTGTCGTAGGTTGGGGTGCGGAAGACCCCCGGCGGGGATGGCGCCGGGGGTCTTTCGTTGCGGTGGCTCGGCCCGAATCGGGCGGGGCGGGGCGGGTTTCGGTTATTGGGCGAAGCGGTCGGCGATCTTGTTGAGCTCGAGCTGGTAGTAGAGGATGCCGAGGCCGAAGACGAAGTTCAGGAGGAAGCCGAGGACCGGGTTGCAGGTGCCCTGCAGGCCCGCCGCCTCCTGGGATTCCTTGATGCGGGTGCCGGTGCGCCAGAAGCTGATGATGGCGGCGATTCCGGTCCAGGACAGGAAGATCATCACCAGGAGCGGGCCGGCCACGGGCGCGTCCGGGTCGCGGCGGAGTTCCGCCATCTCCTTGTGAATCTTGTAGTACCAGACCAGGAAGTAGATGCCGAGCGTGATGAGCGGCCAGACGAGCCACACCAGCACGGCATTGCGGTTCTTGATCGGGGAGGCCACGAGGGCAGTGTTCATTTCTTCGATCCTGTTGTTGTCGACCGGAATTGGAGGCTCCGGCAGCGCGAGCAAGGCCACCGTATCGGCGGCTTCATGATCAGATCGTGAACCGCATAGGCTGGCGTTAACCGCGCAACAGGAGGAACCATGGCGAATCTGTTCGTGAACGTGCTTCGAGGCCACCAATGGCTGTACGAGAACACCGGCGGGCTCGTCGGGCACCGGCTGCTCTTCGGCAATCCGACGCTGCTGCTGCGGACGGTCGGCCGCAAGACCGGGCAGCCGCGCACCTCGGCGCTGACCTATGCCAAGGACGGCAAGGACTACCTGGTGACCGCCTCCAATGGCGGCTCCTCGAAGCCGCCGGGCTGGCTGGCGAATGTGAAGGCCGCCCCGGAGGTCGAGATCCAGGTCGGCACCACCAAGATCCAGGTGACGGCACACCCCACCTATCCGGATGATCCGGACTACGCGCGGCGATTCGCGCTGGTCGACAAGGTCAACGGAGGCCGGTACGCGGAGTATCAGAAGAAGACGTCCCGGCCGATCGCGGTGGTCGTACTCAGCCCGCGTTGACCCCGGATTGCCGCGCCGGGTGACCACGCACACGGCGCGGCTTGTTGGACAGGTGAGTTAAGGGTCGGTTATCCTCTGCGTCGAGGGGAGTACTTCCCAAGAATCATTCCGGTCAGTACGGATTGCGCCATCGCGATCCCCGGGTGGTTGCCCGAGGACACGGGTGAAGGAGACCTCAGGCGGTTTTTCCTGCCCGAGGAGGTCCTGAATGAGTCCCGAACTTTCACTATTCGCAAGTCCCGCGGTAATCCACACCATCGGCACACCGTGGTTGTGGGGCGGCACCATCGCCGTCGTCCTGGCCCTGCTGGTCATGGACTTCGCGATCACCCGCCGCCCGCACGAAGTGTCCATGCGCGAGGCCATCGGCTGGACCGTCTTCTATATCGCCCTGCCGATCGCGTTCGGCATCTTCCTGTGGGCCGGCCACGGCTCCACCACCGGCATGGAATTCTTCACCGGATATCTGCTGGAGAAGTCGCTGTCGGTCGACAACCTCTTCGTCTTCATGCTGCTGCTGTCGGCCTTCGCGGTCCCGGCGGCGCTGGCGCAGCGAGTCCTGCTGTACGGCATCGCCGGAGCGCTGGTCCTGCGCGGCATCTTCATCGCGCTGGGCGCCGCGGCCCTGGCCACACTGGATTGGGCGTTCCTGCTGTTCGGCCTGATCCTGCTGGTCACCGCCGTGAAGCTGCTGGCCGACGCGGCCGGCGGGCACGAGCAGGAGGTCGACGTATCGTCGATGAAGTCGGTCAAGCTGATGCGCCGGTTCATGCCCGTCACCGACGACTATCAGGGCACCCGCATGACCGTCCGACAGGCCGGTCGCCGCGCACTCACCCCGCTCGCCCTGGTGGTGGCCGCGGTCATGGCCACCGACCTCGTCTTCGCCGTCGACTCCGTCCCCGCGGTCTACGGCGTCACCGGTGACCCGTTCCTGGTGTTCGCCACCAACGCCTTCGCGCTACTCGGTTTGCGCGCACTGTATTTCGTGCTGCACGCCGCGCTGTCGCGACTGGTGCACCTGGCCTACGGCCTGGCCGCCATTCTCGCCTTCATCGGCGTGAAGCTGGTGCTGCACTGGGCGCACGGCATCTGGAGCGGCGTACCCCAGATCCCCACCGCCACCTCACTGGTGTTCATCGTGGTGGTGCTGGCGACGGTCACCTTCACCAGCCTGCGCGCAACCCGCGGAGAACAGCGGCATGCGGGCGAGGAGCCCACTGTCGTACCGTGAATCATGGTGCTGCAACGCTTCCGGCGTCCACGGCTGGATGAACTGAATCGAGTCGTGGACGCCCTGGAACTCCCGGAGGCTGTGTACAAGACCTGCCCCTGGCAGCCCCGGGAACTCGTGGAAACCGGTCTGCGGCAATGGTTGCGCTGCTGCGGAGCCGCCATGCGGGACGATCAGGTGATCGGTATGCCTTCTCATGCGGTGGACGAAGCGTGGCACGGGCTCATCCTCTGCACCCTGCGGTACGCGCGATTCTGCGACGCGGCGTACGGGCGATTCCTGCACCATTTCCCGGAGGGTGAGGGCTCCCGCGGTACGAACGCGGACTCGATGGCGGATCAGCTCGGGCGCACCGTGGTGGCCTGGTCCATGGTGGCGCGCCGTGGTGAGCGGTGTGTGCTGTGGAATCTGGATACGGTTGCAGGAGTGGATAACCCGTGGGGCATCCCGCCCGAGCGGGTGGCAGCCATCGAGCAGGCACAGCCGGCCCACGACTGAACCGAGCTGCCGGACGGCGGCTCAGTTACCGCCACCGCCACCACCCCCGCAGCCCCCGCCACCGCAACCACTGCCGCCACCGCACCCGCCGCCACCACAGCCACTACCCCCGCCGCACCCGCTATGGCCCCCGCCGCACCCGTGCCCGCCGTGGCTGTGCCCGCCGTGGCTGTGCCCGCCGCCGGATCCCCCGTAGTAACCGCCGGAACTGGAGGATCCGCCCGAATCTCCGTAAGAACCGCTGCCCCAGCGCCTTCGGTTCCTGCGCCGCCCTGCTTGGCGATCCATCCGAATGAACACCGCCAGTACCGCGATCAAGAACGCGCCCATCACCACTATCCCGGTCATCAGCTCTCGCCCTCCCCTGCCGAACGGCAATCGTCGTGCTATAGCCGAAAGCTACCGGCCCCCCGATCGCTTCGACAGCCCCCTCAATTCGGGGAATCCCCCCTGGTGTGAACCACGTTTGCGCTGGGTACGAATCTCCCGCGCCACGGCAGCGACGACCGCGCGGCCACGGCGGCGATGCCCGCACCCCGGCAGCACCCCGTGCACACTCGCGAGCCAGGACAGAGATGGGTGTGCCCCCTGCGGATATTCGCAGGGGGCACATGCTTACTCAGTAGTCCGCGCGGCTACGTCAGCTTCACCCGCGCCGCGAAAAAGCGGGCGACGGTCGGCGCGAAGCGGTTGAACCGGTACTGCAACCACGCCTCGGGCGTCACCGGCACGATGTCACGTCCCTGTTCGACAGCCTTGACGATCTGCGCCGCGACCTTCTCCGGCCCGTAGCGGCGCGCCGCGTAGAGCTTGTCGAAGCGCTCCTGCTTGGCTGCCTCCTCCTCGGCGGAAACGCCCGAGAAGCGGGTGGTGGCAACGATATTGGTGTGCACGATGCCGGGGCAGATGGTGTGCACGCCGATGTTCTTGCCCGCCAGTTCGGCGCGCAGGCAGTCGGAGAACATGAAGACAGCGGACTTGCTGGTGGAGTACGCCGAGAAACCACGCTGCGGGGTGTACGCCGCCATGCTGGAGAGATTCACGATATGGCCGCCGAGCCCGCGCTCGGCCATGGCTTTGCCGAACGCCCGGCAGCCGTTGATCACGCCGTGCAGGTTGATATTGAGCACCCGATCGAATTCGGCTGCGGGAGTGTCGAAGAAGTCTCCCGCCTGCCCGATCCCCGCATTGTTGATGAGGATGTCCGGCACCCCGTGCGCGGCGATCACCGTGGCAGCGTGCTCATCGACGGCCGCCGCGGAGGACACGTCCAGCTGGTACGCATGCGCCGTACCACCTTCGCGGGCAATGAGTTCCGCGGTCTCCTTGGCGGAGTCGAGGTTGATGTCCGACAGCACCACCTCGGCGCCGCCGCGCGCGAAGGCGAGCGCCGTCTCGCGCCCGATGCCACTGCCGCCGCCGGTGATGACCAGCAGCTGATCCTCGAAAGCCCTTTTCTCCCTGCCGACTTCGGCACGCCGCAGCGTGCGCGGGGTATCCCCGGTGCGCAGCGAATCGATGAGTTCGGCGGTGGAGGTGGCCAGCAGCTCGGGATGCGAGAACGGCAGCCAGTGCCCGCCGCCGACCTCACGCCGGTACAGGTTGGGCGCGTACTCCTTGGTGTCGGCATATCCGGCCGGCCGCACCGCCACATCGCGGCGAGCGATGATGAGCTGCACCGGAACCTCGGTGCGGCGATCCCGCGGACCGGCCATGCGCTGCACGATATTCGCCCGGTAGATGCGCATCCCGTCGAAGAAGTCGCGCCGGAACTCGGGCCCGAATTTGATGTTCTCCGGCGAGGTGTCGTTCATCAGCCCGACAAACCGCGACCACACCTTCTCGGTGCCCAGCGGCCGCAGCACCACCTTCGGCAGCCCGGGCGTCATGAACAACCCGGTGTAGGCCGAGGACAGCAGCTGGGTGAACGGGCCCCACACCTTGCCGCGCGAGAGATCGGCACGCACCCAGGCGCCCATATGATCCAGGTTCGGCCCGGACACCGAGGTGAAAGACGCTACGCGCGTGGCGGCTTCGGGCTCGCACACCGCCTCCCACATCTCCACCGAACCCCAGTCGTGCGCCAGGATGTGCACCGGCTTATCGGGGCTCACCGCCTCGGCGACGGCGAAGAAATCGGCGGCGAAATGCTCGAGCCGGTAGTCCTCGGTGCGGTCGGTACGCGTGGAGCGACCGTGTCCGCGGGTGTCATAGGTGACCACGTGGAAGCGGTCGGCCAGCAGCGGCACCACCCGATCCCACAGGTGATTGTCATCGGGCCAACCATGCACAAGCACAACGGTTTCAGCGGACGGCTCACCGTATTCGTAGACGGCGATATCGAATTCACCACTGCGCACGATGCGCTCGTCGGCAGCGATGACTGGCGTTTGATCGGTCACGATCTTCTCCTGAGAGGGTGTCACAGGTCCAGGACCAAACGGTCACCGGCGCAACGGGATACACAGATGAGCATGTCGCCGGCGGCCCGTTCGCCGTCGGTGAGCACGGTGTCGCGATGGTCGACGTCACCGGCGAGCGTATTGACCCGGCAGGTGCGGCAGAAACCCTGCCGGCACGAATACGGGCTGTCGGGGCGGACTTTCAGCACCTCTTCGAGCACCGACTTGTCGGCGGGAATGTCGATGACCTCGCCGGTGCGCGCGAGCTGCACCTGGAAAGCGGTGCCGTTCACCACCGGCGGCGGCGAGAAGCGCTCGGAATACAGTTCCACGCCCGGCATATCGCGCACCGAATCGGCGATGGCCTGCGTCATGACCACGGGTCCGCAGCAGTAGACGGACGTATCGGTCCCGACACCGGCCAGCAGTTCGGCGGCGGTGGGTATGCCGTGCTCGTCATCGGTGCGGACGGTGACGCGATGCCCGAAGGATTCCACCTCCGACAGGAACGGAATGGTGTCGCGACTGCGCCCGGCGTACACCATGGTCCAGTCCACGCCGAGCCGATGCGCCATGCGCACCATCGGCAGGATCGGGGTGATGCCGATACCGCCCGCCACGAAATGCACTCGCGCGGCAGAGGATCCATATCCGGGCAGTACGAAGGGGAACGCATTGCGCGGCCCGCGCACCGTCACCAGAGTGCCCACGGTCAGCGAATCGTGCACCTCGAGCGATCCGCCGCCGCCATTCGGTATGCGGCGCACCGCGATTCGATAGGCGTGCCGATCCGCCGGATCACCGCACAGCGAGTACTGCCGCACCCGCCCCGACGGCAGTTCCAGATCCAGGTGCGCACCCGGCCGCCATTCGGGCAGCGCCCGCCCGTCGGCCGCGGTGAACATGAGGCTGATGACATCGGTGTCGTGCGCTTCGACCCGGCGCTGCACCAGCACCAGCGGCAGCCGCCGATCATCGACCCGCGCGGGCGGTTCGTGCCGGTTCACCAGGGTGGTCCAGCGCAGCCGCGTCTCCGCGATGGCATCGAGCACGCGGGTGGCGCGGTCGGAACGCCCCTTCCCGTACAGGTCGAGCGGCGGCTGCGCGGGAACCGGTCGGCTCCCGCTCACGAGGCCATGGCTCGGGCAGCCGGCGACTGCGCGAGATAGGCGATGGCCTGCGCGCTCGAACCCACGGGCTCGGGGGTGTACCCGGGCTTGAAGGTCGACAGGGCACTGATCAGCAGCGACGGAATGCCGGGTACCGCACCCCGCCACATCGAGGCGAAGATGCGGGCGACCAGCACCGGGTACCGGTGATTGGGCAGCGACGGATCCTGATGCACCAGATACTTGGTGCCGCGCAGCAGCAGTGCGATGAAGATCGGGAAGACGATCAGCATGAGCGCACCACGCCGCAGATATCCGACCCCGAAGTACTCGGCCACATCGTGCGCGACCATGCGGTGTTCGACCTCTTCGGCCCCGTGCCAGCGGAACAGATCCAGCATCTGCGGATCGGCGTCGAACTTCTCCAGATCGGCATTGAGCACCCAGTCACCGAGGAAGGCGAAGAAGTGCTCGAGCGTGGCGATGACGCCGAGCCGCTCCACCAGCACCTGCTGCTGGGCGGCGGCGGAACCCATCTCACGGTGGCCGAGGGTCTTGCGGAACAGGTATTCCGCCTGTCGCACATACGGTTCCACATCGATGCCGTGCGTCGCGAGCACCTCTTCGAGGGCGCCGTTATGGCTCTCGGCGTGCATGGATTCCTGGCCGATGAAGCCGATCATGGCCTCGCGCAGCTTCTCGTCCCGGACGAGTTCGAGCGCTTCCCCGTAGGTCACCAGGAACATGCGCTCACCCTCAGGCAGCAGCATGCTGAGGGCGTTCAGTACATGGGAGGCGATCGGTTCGGCGGTCATCCACACCGGGGCGGTATTGGACCAGTCGAAGTGCACGTTGCGGGCGTGCAGGGCTACCTCACCGGGTTCGGTCACCGGCCGGCGGCCCAGTTTCGGAAGTAGCTTCATCGATACTCCTGGTGTCGAGTTCTTGACAGCGTTGTCGGTGACCCGGGTGAGCAGACCCACAGTCGCCTGTTGCTTCGTGAGCGTAGCAATATTCTACGCGTACATGAAACCCACGGTTACAGCTAAAACGCGAACAAGTCGAGAACGGCCCCGCTGCACAGTGCGTCAGCGGGGCCGGGCGGCTTTCGAGAAGGTCAGTGGGAGCGCGTCAGCTGTCGACGTGCACGTGCGGCCGCTGCGACCGGCGGGGCACGGCCCGGCGCAGGATCTCCCGCGTCACCGGAGCGACCTCACCCTCGCCGAAGAACATGAACCGCATGAGGTTGGTCAGCGGATTGCCCTCGGTCCATTCGAAATACACGTGCGGCGGAGCGCCGGTGCGATCTCGAATGGCCAGCAGGATGGCGGCAATACAGTTCGGCACGGCCGCGGCCTCGACCGAAAGAATGTGGTACTGGTCCACATCCACCTCGGTCACCAGCAATTCGGTGCTGAACTCCGAGGGGTCCCGGACGATGACCTCGAGGAAGAGGATCGGCTCCTCGGCGGGAATATGGCTCTCGCGCCGCTGATCGGCTTCCTTCTCCGCGTACTCCTCGGGCTCCCGATTGTCGATATCGTGCGTGACGATGCGGACCTCGCCGCGCGCGGCGAGATCGTCGATCATCTGCCCGGCCTTCTCGTCGAAGGTCACGTGCACGGCCCGCAGTTCGAAGGCCCGGCGGAAGCGGGAAGCGAAGGACACCACCAGGATCGCCAGAATGAACAGCAGCGCCAGCTGCGCGCCCTCGGGCTTCTCGATCACATTGTCGATGGTGGTGTAGACGAAGATCGCCGACACCACACCGAACGCGAACACCCGCGAACGCTGCTTCTTGCGCGCCGCCGACAGCGTCACCGCGACCGCCGCGGAGGTGATGAGCACCAGCACACCGGTCGCGTACGCCGCGCCCTGCGCATCGACGCTGGCATTGAAATACCAGGTGATGCCGAACGACACCGCCGCGAAAACCAGGACCAGCGGCCGAATCTGGCGCGCCCACTCCGGCGCCATGCCGAAGCGCGGCAGATAGCGCGGCACCAGATTCAGCAGGCCCGCCATGGCGGAGGCGCCGGCGAACCACAGGATGGCGATGGTGCTGATGTCGTAGACGGTGCCGAAGCCATTGCCCAGATACTGATGCGCCAGATACGCCAGCGCGCGGCCGTTGGCCGGTCCGCCGTCCTTGAACGCATCCTCCGGAATCAGGATGGTGGTGATGAAGCTGGTGATGATGAGGAAGCCGCTCATGATGAACGCGGCCGTGGTCAGCAGTTTGCGCGCGCCGACAATGCGCATGCGGGGGAATTCCTCGGTGTCCTCCGGGCAGCCCTTGATCTGCGGCATGACCGCCACGCCGGTCTCGAATCCCGAAAGACCAAGTGCCAGTTTCGGAAACACCAGCAGCGCGACGCCGATCATGGCTATCGGACTGCCGTGCTGCGCGGTGAGCGCATGCGTCCAGT
Source organism: Nocardia sp. NBC_01327 (assembly GCF_035958815.1). Taxonomy (NCBI): domain Bacteria; kingdom Bacillati; phylum Actinomycetota; class Actinomycetes; order Mycobacteriales; family Nocardiaceae; genus Nocardia; species Nocardia sp. NBC_01327. Next base: position 7,564,744 of record NZ_CP108383.1, read on the forward strand.
CGGTGACCATGGACCCGTGCTCGGCCACCTTGACGATGCCGACCACCGACACCACCACGTTCAGCGCCAGATACACCCCGACCAGGACGACCGCGATGCTGATGGCCTCACTGAAGCCCTTGAGGAACACCGCCGCCAGCAGCGCGAGCAGCACCAGCGTGATGATCATGTTCTGGTCGTGCAGGAAACCCGGAACGTTCGGGTTCTCGACAATGTGCGCCGCACCGTCAGCCGCCGAGAGCGTCATGGTGATGGTGAAGTCGGTGGCCGCGAAGCCCAGCAGCACCAGAATCAGGATCTTGCCCCACCAATTGGGCAGGAAATTGGCGAGCATGGCGATCGAGCCGCCGCCGTGCGGACTCTCCTTGGCCACGCGCCGATAGACCGGCAGCGCGCCGAGCAGTGTGAGCGCCACCAGAACCAGGGTCGCCAGCGGCGAGAGCACGCCCGCGGCCAGCGCCGCGATACCGGGCTGATATCCGAGCGTCGAGAAGTAGTCGACACCGGTCAGGCACATCACCTTCCACCAGGAATGCTGATGTTCCTTGGGCGGGCGTTTGGTCATGGGCCCGGGTAGCTGGGAGTGCTGCTCCCCCGCGTCCTCGAGCAGCCAGGCCGCGAATCGCGAGCGTGGCTGTACGTCGGTCGTGGTCAACAGAGTCCTCCCCGGAACCCATGTGTCCGGTTTCCCGGAGTCTGCAATGACCTGGTCAATGTACTCACGACATAAACGACATATTTACACCCCGCGCCGTGAGTCGCGTAGACCGTTGTGCTAGCCGATGTACGCCGTGATCGCGTCCGCGAGGGAAGCCGCCAATCGGGCACGCCCGTCCGGGGATTCGAGCATGGCGATATCACCCGAATCGCGCATATTGCCGCACTCGACCAGCGCGGCCGGGACCGTCGCGAAATTCAGTCCGGCCAGGTCCGCCCGCGGGTCCAGGCCATGGGAGCCGACATAGTTGGATTCGGTGAAGCCCTTGCCGTCCAGACCGTCGCGCAGCGCGGTGGCCAGCCGGATCGACGGATCGCCCTGCGCGTCATTGACCGCCGGCGAGGAGTAGGCGACATGGAACCCGTGGTCGCCCTCGGGAGCGCCGTCGGCGTGAATGGAGACCACCGCCGCCGCACCGACCCGATTGCCGAGCGTGCCGCGCTCGTCCACACACGGCCCCCAGCCGGTGTCGTTATCGCGGCTCATGACCACCTGGATGCCGCGCGCGGTCAGCAGATCCCGGACCTGCTGCGCCACAACCCAGTTGAATTCGTGCTCGCTGTACCCGTCATTGGCATTGGTGCCGGTGGTGTTGCAGGGCTTCATACCGCCGCGCCCGTCCGGAACCTGGGCATTGATCTCATCGGGATGCGCACCGCCGCCGCCATTGTGGCCCGGATCCAGAACCACGATCCGGCCGGCGATCGGGAAGACCGGCAGCGCGGGCCAATCCAGGGCCGGACGGTGCTGCACGGGGGTCGGCACGGCGGCGGATCCCGTTCCCCCCGCCGCGATCAGTAGTGCACCGCAGAGGGCCGCCAGCGATTTCCAGTGTCGGTTGCGCACCCGGCTCACCCTACGGGCCGAATGGCCCACCGGTAAGTCACTCTTCGAGCTTGCGCAGCAGATCCGCGAGTGTGCGCAGTTCCGCAGGGGTGAGGGCGGCGACGGGCGGTGGCGCGGGATCGGGCGTGGCGAGCACCTCCGCGACCGCCTCCTGCCCGGCCCGGGTCAGCGATACCAGTTTGCAGCGCCGATTGGTCGGATCGATTTCGCGCACGACCAGACCGCGTTCCTCCAGATCGTTCACCGCGACCGTGGCCGCGGGCGCGTCCAGGGTGGCGGCGTAGGCGACCTGCTTGACGGACATCGGCCCGGCGGCCAGGCGCCGCAGTACTCGAATTCGACTGAACGGCAGTCCCGTTCGCTCGATCACCGCCCGCCGGTACGCGTCGCGGCTGTCCATCACCAGATGGGTGAGCTGTCGCCACACCTGGTCCGGGGTGGGGGTGTCATCCGGCATGAGCGGGGACCTTCTGTTCGAGCAGCGGGGCGACGCGATCACGGGTCCGGTATGCCCACGAGGTGTTCGCGGCGACTCCCAGCATAGGGATGGTGACGGCAAACATGGCGATCGTCCACCACAGCCCCGAACCGGTGAGCGCACCACACAGTGCCACACCGAGACTCACGCCGACCTGACGACTGGTGGAGGCCACCGCGGCCGCGGCCCCGGCGCGATCGAGCGGCATACCGCTCACCGCGGCCGTGGTGATGGGTGCGTTGACCATGCCGAAACCAATGCCGAACAGCGCGAACATAATGATCAGCTGCCACACCGGGGTGTCCGGCGCGAGCCGGGTCAGGCCGATCGCGGCGACGGTCATGAAGGCGCCGGCCGCCAGCAGCGAGGGCCGGGTGCCGTACCGGCCGACCAGCCGGCCCGACAGCGGCGAGAAGATGAGCATGCCCACTGCCATAGGCAGGTACAGCAGACCGGTGTGCACGGCCGAAAAGCCCCGCACCCCTTGCAGATACAGCGAGACGTCGAACAGGAACGCACCCAGCGCGGCGAAGGCGGCGACCGCGATGACGGTGGCCGAGGTGAACGGGAAACTGCGGAAGAAGCGCAGATCGATGAAGGGTGACGGGTGCCGCGACTCGTGCCAGATGAAGCCGACGAGCGCCACGGCCGTCACGGCGAACATGACCGGCTTCTTCTCGATGAGACCGAACACCAGCGTGAACATGATGGTGATGGCCAAAGCCTGTCCGACCCAGTCCATTCCGCGGTACTTGGCCGACTTCGATTCCGGCACGAAGAGTGTGGTCAGCACGAGCGCGATCGCGACGATTGGCAGATTGACCCAGAACACCGATTGCCAGCCCAGCGAATCGATGAGCACCCCGCCGACCAGCGGGCCCATGGCCGTGGAAATGCCGACCACGGCGCCCCAGACGCCCACGGCGCGAGCACGTTCCATGCGCCCGGTGAAGACGGTGGTGATGATCGACATGGCGACCGGGTTCAGCATGGAACCGCCGACGGCCTGCAGAAACCGTGCGCCGATGAGGAAATCGATACTGGGCGCCAGGCTGCACAGCAGCGAGCCCACGGCGAAGGTGATGAGACCGATCCGGAAGATCCGCTTGCGGCCGAAGCGGTCGGCGGCCGCGCCCGAGAGCATGAGCAGGCTGGCCAGGGTCAGGGTGTAGACGTCCACGATCCACTGCAGCCGGTTGAGCCCCGCGCCGAGATCGTCCCGAATGGTGGGGATGGCGACATTCACGATGGTCGCGTCCATCGACGAGATCAGCAGGCTGAGACAGCAGGTGACCAAGATCAGCGTCTTACGCTGCTTGCTGAGTTCCCCGACAGTTGTAATCACACAACGATTGTGAAACTAAAACTATCCAGCCGCAACCCCGGAATCACGTGCAACAGCTCACGCCCCGGCGCCGGCAGCATGTCGTCGAGCATTGTGTTCACCGCCCCGAGCACATCCTCGGTCTGCTGCTCGGGCGTGCCGTAGGTGTGGGCGGTGACGGCGAAGCCCGGGCCGAACGAGGCCGACGACACCTCCGGCACCCCCGAATCCGACCAACCCCACTTGGTGCCCTGCACCCGGGGCAGGCGAGCGGTGCCCCAGTCCTGCCGGGTGCCGTCCGCGGCGACCTCGCCGGGCTCGCGCATCCAGGCGAGGATGGGGCTGTCCGGATCCGACCGCAGTTTGGCCACCAGGAATTCCGACACATCGGCGGTGCTCGTCGAGGAGTTGCCCCATTCGGCGGCGCCGTGCGTCGCGGTGAGCCCGTACTCGGCGGCGATCTCATCGATGGCATGCGGATATTTCGCGTCGACGGCATCCGCTGCGGCATTGTCGGAGTAGCGAATCATGCGCTCCCCCAGGTCTTTATCGCCCGCGGACGCGTCGCCGTGGCGCAGCGCGTAATCGATCAGGTAGAGCTTGGCCAGCGACAGCGCACTGACGCTCTCCGTCTCATTGGCCGTACCCCACGCCAATCCCGGCACCACCGAGCGCACGGAGATCGCGGTGCGGGAGGGAACCTGCACCGGCGCCGGGACCGGCACGCTCGGCTCGGCCGCCGCGGTGGGCACCACGCAGAGGCATGCGACCACGCCGACCAATCCTGCTAAGAAGCCCAGCCCTGCCGTATAGCCCAGCCCTGCCAAATAGCGCAGCCCTGTCCAATAGCGCACAGCTACCTCCGGGTCGAGCCCCGCCCGGCTCCCAGCTTGCCCGCCGATTCGGGCGGGAGCTGGGAGAACAGCCTCGACACGCCGAGCGGCGCTATACGCCGTCAGACTGTGAGGATGGTGCGACCGGAGGCGGCGCGGGCCTCGATGGCGGCATGCGCGGCGGCGGCGTCGGCCAGCGGGAAGCTCTGGCCGATGACCACTTCGAGCCGCCCGGCCGCCACCTCCGCGTGCGCCCGCTCGTGCAGCGCCGGCCAATCGACATCGCTGCCGGTGAGCTCGAACAGCGAGACCACCGTGATGTCCTGCGCCGCAGCCGCTTCGGCATCGATCGGCGCGAATCCCCCGGCGGCATTGCCGTATCCGATGATCCGGCCGCCCGCGGCGGTGACCGCCAGGGCGGCCGCGCCGATCGCACCGCCCGCGCCGTCGAGCACCACCTGCACACCGCCGGTGCGCGCCCGCACCTGATCCACCCAGTCGGGCTGCGAGTAGTCGACCACCTCGTGTGCGCCGAGTCGTTGCGCCAGTGCGAGTTTGGCCGCACCGCGCGCCGCCGCGATGACCCGCGCACCCGCCGATCGGGCGAGCTGGATCAGCAATGTGCCCAAACCGCCTGCGGCAGCGGTGATCAGCACCCATTCGCCCGGCTGAATGGCGGCCCGATCGATGATCGCCATCACGGTGCGGCCGTCATGGGCAAGGGCCACAGCCTGTTCCAGGCTCAATTCCTCGGGCACGACCGCGAGGGTGCCCACCTTGGCGAGGGCCTTCTCGGCGTAACCACCGGTCGGGGTGCCGCTGCCGATCCCGCTGGCGGCGGTCGGCGTGGCCACGCGCCTGCCGATCCAGGCCGGATCGACGTCCGGTCCGACCGACTCGATCACGCCCGAGATCGCGCCGCCGGGCACGAACGGCGGTGCGACCGGGAAGAAGTCCTTGGCCCAGCCATTGCGCAGCAGGGTATCGAGGAACATCACGTCCGCCGCGGCGACGGCGACCACCACCTCGCCCGCACCGGCCACCGGATCGGGCGCCTCGCTGACCATCAGCACCTCGGGTCCACCGAACGTCTTCGCTTCGACAACTCGCATTGTTCCGCCTCTCTGGTTGTTCCGCTCGGACACCAGCCTCCGACCTCGACAAAGGTTGAGGTCAAGTCGCGGCGTCCGCATTACGCGCAGAGCGAACCCCCCGCCGAACTACATCTGACGCATGGCGAACCACATACGCCCGGGCGAAAGGTCCGGTGTGCTCGGCACAACAACGACGTTTGCCAAGCCACTGACCTTGGATTCTGCCGACGCCAATATCGAGAGTGAGTCATTTTCGAGGCAAGCAGTCTTGACTACGACTCAGTAATTCGCCTACGGTTTGCCTCGAACCCCGGCACCCGCGGAAGGAATCCGAGATGACCACGCAGCAGTACCTCGAACAGGTCCGCGCGGCCACCGATGCCCGAGAGGCCGCCAAAGAGGCGGCGCAGATGGCAGACGACCTCTGGCGCAACAAGATCAAAGAGGCCACGGTCGCGGGCGCACGCGTCTTCCTCATCGCCAAGGCCGCCGGTGACATCACCACCTCCCGCGTCTATCAAATCCGCGACGGCGTGCGCACCGGCAGTCGCTAGCCGGCCGATCGCCCACGATCCGGGGCCCGGTCACGTGTCCCGAACTCGAGGCAGCCGCATGCGACAATGGCACCGTGCATGAGCCGTTGAAACAGTGGGTCGAGGAGCTGACGGGGGGCGACAGCACCCGGGCAATGGCCGTGGTGACAGGCATCCCGCAGGCCACCCTCGCCCGGCATCTGACAATGGCGACACCCCCGGTGGAGACGCTGATCGAGATCGCCCGCGCCTACAGCGCCAATCCGGTCGAGGTGCAGGTGGTCGCCGGCATCATCACCGAAGCCGAGGCACAGCGCGCCGGTTCCGGCAGCGCGATCCGGCAGGCGAGCACCCGGCAATTGCTCACCGAATTATTGCGACGGGATAAAGAGGAGAACGACGCGCCGCGTCGCAAACCCTCGCGCGGCGAGGCCGGCGCCAGGCTGTTCCAGTGAACAACGCCGTTCCGATGCTGGCCGCGCTCCTCGCCGCCACCGCCGCGGCGGTGCGTGCGCCGCGCTGGCGCAATCCGGTATCGCGGCCATTGACCCTCGGTCTGGCGCTACTGGCGGTGTGGGCGCTGCTGCGCGCACCGGCGATCAACCGCTGGGGTGACGATCTCACCACGTCGGCAACACAATTGGAGCGACTGCCCGGACTGATAGCCGATGTCTCGCTGGTGGCGGCCGGAGTGCTGCTCGCCATTGCCGTCGCCCAGGCCTGGGGCCGTTCCGGGCTGATCAGGGCGGCGTACACGGCGCTGGTCGCGGTCGAGGTCGTACTCCTGGCGACCTATGACCCCTTCGACGCGCCCGAGTGGGTGCTCACCGCACAGAAGTGGGTCATCGCCGCAGCCGTAACCCTGGGCAGCGCTGCGATATTCGCGGCGGCCTGCATCACCTATCGCGCCCTGCCCTCCCGGCTGCGTCTGCCCATGGCCGTATTCATGCTGGGCGGGCTGCTCGGCGTGATCGTCGGCATCATCCGGGGAGTTGTCCTGCTGCTGCCCGACGTTCACCTCGGTGACTCCTGGGCCGTGCTGGGGAGTCTTCCGGTCTACGCCTTCGCGATAGGGTCGCTGATAGCCGCCGCTCGCACCCGCAATGCCACTAGTACCGAGAAGTAGCGGACCAAGAGTGAGACGGCATTCGATGCCGTCAGCGGTCCCCGGCCCCAGATCACCGAGAACCCCTGCTGTACAGCGGATTGCCGTCGCCGGAAGTTCGTCCCAACTATCGGGACTGCGCTTTGCCAGGCCGGTTTCCCTCAGGTAGCGCCAACCTTCCGAGCCGCCTATGCTCGTCCGCTAGATCCGAATCCGCTTGTCGGTCCGCACATTTCACGTGCGAGAGCCGCGGGCGTGCTCGATCCCACCGCGGTGCCTGCCGTGGTGAACGTGAGTGCGGAAGTGCAGAGCTTGTCGGAGTCATCGAATCCCCCAGGCGGCGAGCCGAATACCGTTCGGGGTGCGCGGCTGCCGTTCGGGACGCTGTCGGCGTGTGCCGCAGCGGCCGTCGCGGCGGTATGCGTCGCGATCTTCACCGCGCCCGGCGATATTCGGATCGCGGTGGCGATCAGCGCGAGCATCACCGCTGTACTGCTGTGTGCGGCAATCACCGCGGCGGTGTACTTCCGCGCCCAGATCGGCCGGGAGCGACATCTCGCCGCACTACGGGTGGAGCAGGCCGACGCCCGCACTGCGGCGGTGATCGCCGAGGCCGAGGCGCGACTCTCGGACGGCCACCGTCATATTCAATCCATTACCGAGGCCGGCGCCGAACAGGCGCGCGAGACCAAGGAGAGCGATAACCGGCGGGCGGCGGCCATGGCGGCCTTCGCCGGTGCGGCCGGGCGCATGCAGGCCATGAGCACCAGCATGCTGGCCGAACTGCGCGAAATGGAGCATCGGCACGCCGATCCCAAGGTCCTCGCCGATCTGCTGGAGCTCGATCACCGCACCGCGCAGGCGGGCCGGCTGGCCGACAGCATCGCGGTGCTCAGTGGTTCACGCTCCGGGCGGCGCTGGGCCAAACCCATTGCCATGGAATCGATTCTGCGCGGCGCGATGGGCCGGGTGGCGGGCTATCAGCGAGTGCGGCTGCGGGCCGTCGCCGAGATCGCCATTGCCGGGCATGCGGCCGAGGGCATCATGCACGCGCTGGCCGAACTGCTCGACAATGCCTGCAATTTCTCCCCGCCCACCACCGAGGTGCACGTCTACGCCGCGGAAGTCCCCGCCGGCGTGGTGATCACCATCGAGGACAGCGGCCTGGTGATGAGCGAATCCGCCTTGCGCCGAGCCGAACTCACCGTCTCCGGCCGGGGCGAACCCGGTGCCGCCGATCCCACCCAGCGCGGTAGCCGCTCGCGCTACAGCGGCGCGGGCTCCGACCTGTCCTCACTGTCGGGTACCCGTCTCGGCCTGGCGGTTGTCGGCTACCTGGCCCGCAAACATGATCTCACCGTCTCCTACCGCCCGTCCGCCATCGGCGGCACGGCCGTGGTCGTGGTCGTCCCCCGCGAACTCACCACCCGACTGGATCGCACGCCCGGCTCCCTCGCCGCCATCCCGCTCCCCGCTCGGAGCCCCGGCGCACCGGCCCTCACCAGCGGCGACCCCGGTCGCCCCGCCGCGCTGACCAGCCCGGAACCCGAGCGTCCGGCCGCTGCCCGCGCCGGTGCGGCAACCGCGCGCACCGGCGGAGAGACGGCGCGCACCGGCGCGGCGCCGGCCCTCACCGCCGGGGATGCGGGCAGCGGGCCGAGCCTTACCGCCGCGGATTCGGCACGGCCGAGTTCGCCGCCGATGTTCACGAATTCAGGTCCGTCGCATCCTCCGCATACGGAGTCGACGTATATCCCGCCCGCGTTCACCAGCCGGGAACCGCATCGACCCGGCGCCCCGGCCGAATTCACCGGCGGCGATGCGGCCGGACCTCGCACGAGTCCCGGTATGCGGCGCATCGATGCCTTTCTCGCCGACGCCGATTCCGCGCTCTTCGGCGTGACCAGCGCGAGTGCCGTGAATGCCCTGGCATTCCCGGAGGGCGCGGCCGGGTTCTCGGGCAGCACTTCGGCTTTGGCCGACCGGTCGATCGAGGCGGCCGCAGTCGAGGAGAACGCCCCGACCTCCACCGTGTCCGGGCTGCCCAGGCGCCGGCGCGGTCAAACGCTCGCGGCCGTGCATCCCGAGGGGCTGGCCGCGCTGCACGATCCCGCGGGCCCCGCCCATGCCCGGCCGGTGTCCCCGTCCGCGCTGGGCGCCTTCCAGCGCGCGGTGAACGGGCGCGAGAATGCCAGTGCCGCAACCCCTTCCCCGTCCGCCTTGGAGACCGATAAATGACATTGTCCGCAACTCAGCTGGGCTGGCTGCTGGAGCAGCTGCTCACCCGTACCCCGCGCGCCAGGCATGCCCTGCTGCTGTCGGGTGACGGCCTGAAGATCTGCCATACCCCGGAACTGGGGAATGACAGCGCCGATCAGCTGGCCGCGATCGCCGCTGGTATTCAAAGCCTTTCGCACGGCGCCTCCGTGGAGTTCGGTGACGGCCGCGGGGGTGTGCGCCAGTCCATGACCGAGTTCTACGGCGGCATTCTGTTCATCGTCGAGGCCGGGGTGGGCGCGCATATCGCGGTGGTCGCCGCGGAGGACGCCGATGCCGGGCTGGTCGGCCACAATATGCGCGAGCTGGTAGAGCAGCTGGGCGAACACCTCGCCGCCGCACCGCGCACCCGCGAGACCCCTGGCGCGCCGGTGCGCGATACCGTGGCGCCACGAGGAGCGGGCGTGTCGTGACCAGGCCAGACGAGGATCCGGACCGGCTGTACACGCTGACCGGCGGCCGCAGCAGCCCGGATTCCGACGCCTTCGATCTCGTGACTCTTGTTGTCAGCGAGAGCGATCCGGCGCCGGGCATGCAATCGGAGCATGCGGCCATCCTCGAGATCTGCCGGGCGCCGACCGCCGTCGTGGAGATCGCGGCGGAGCTGCGGCTACCGGTCGGCATAGTCACGATCCTGCTGTCGGACCTGCTGCACGCGGGCCGGATCACCGTGCGGCATCCGCGGCACAACCCAGCCACGCAATGGCATTCGCTGCCCGACACCACCACCCTGGAGAAGGTGCTCGTTGGACTCCGCAACCTTTGACCCCCGGCCGTCCCGCGCCGACGCACCCCTGCACGCCTCGGCCAGCCAAGGCCTCAAGATCGTCATCGTCGGCGGTTTCGGCGTCGGCAAGACGACAATGGTGCGCGCTGTCAGTGAGATTCGGCCCCTGGACACCGAGGCCACCATGACCCAGGTCAGTGTGGGCGTCGACGATCTGGCGGGCGCGCCGGGCAAATCGACCACCACGGTGGCCTTCGACTTCGGCCGTATCACCATCGACGCCGAACATGTGCTGTACCTGTTCGGCGCGCCCGGACAGGAGCGCTTCTGGTTCCTGTGGGACCGGCTGTTCACCGGGGCGCTGGGCGCCATCGTGCTGGTGGATCAGCGCCGAATCGCCGACTCCTGGTACGCCATCGACCGGCTGGAACATCAGCGCACCCCGTTCATCGTGGCGTGCAACAACTTCGGCGAGTCCTATCGGCCCGCCGAGGTGCGCGAGGCGCTGGATCTGGATCCGCACGTGCCGCTCGTCGATTGTGATGCCCGCCACCGTGATTCGTGCAAACAGGTGCTGATCACGCTGGTCGAGTATCTCTACACACCGGAGAACGTTCGATGACCCCGACCGAACGACAGTATTGCCCGGTGCAGCCCGGTGCGGTGCCGCTGGGCGGGCCGCGCTTCCAGGCCGACCCGCATCACCTCTACAACGATATGCGGCGCGAGCACGGTTCGGTGGTCGCCGTCGAACTCCCCGGCGGCGTACCCGCCTGGCTGGTCATCGGTTATCGCGAAATGCACCAGGTCACCAACAGTCCCGAACTGTTCCCGCGTGATGTGAGCCTGTGGAACCAGTGGGGCAATATTCCGGAGGACTGGCCGCTGCTGCCCATGGTCGGCCAGCCCATGCCGTCCATCTATTTCACCGCCGGGGTCGAGCATCGCCGGCATCTGGCCATGGTCGAGCCCGCGCTCGAATCGGTGGATCCCTTCGAATTGCGCCGCATCTGTGAGGATTTGGCGGATCGGCTGATCGACGGATTCTGTGGTCGCGGCACCGCCGAACTGATGGCCGAATTCGCCGAACCGCTGCCGGTGCTGGCGCTGGGCGCACTACTGGGGCTGCCGAAAGAGGAAGGGCCACATCTGGCCTGGAGCATGAAGGTGATGGCCGACGGCGGCGCGGACGCCCAGGGTGCGCACCTGCAGTTCATGGGGCATATGCAGCGGCTGGTGGCCATGAAGAAGGCCGTGCCGGGCGATGATCTGGTCTCGCGCATGCTCGCCTATCCCACACCGTTCACCGATGAGGAGTACGTCAACGACCTGATGGCGATCACCGCCGCCGGTCATCTGACGACCTCCGACTGGGTCGGAAACTCGGTGCGGCTCATGCTCACCGACGATCGCTTCGCCGCGGCGCTGGGCGGTGGCCGGCGCAGTATCAGCCAGGCCATGAACGAGGTGCTGTGGGAGGAGGGCCCGACCTCCATTCTCGCCGGGCGCTGGGCCGCCCGCGACACCCGGCTGGGCGACAAGGTGATTCGCGCCGGGGATCTGCTGCTGCTGGGCCTGGCCGCGGCCAATACCGATCCGCATGTGCGCCAGCATGTCTCGGATGCGGTGCATACCGGCAACAATGCGCACTTCGCCTTCAGCCACGGGGAATACCGCTGCCCGTTCCCGGCGCAGCATATTGCCGAAATCATCGCCAGGACCGGTATCGAGGTGCTGCTGGACCGGCTGCCCGATCTGGATCTGGCGGTGCCCGCGCAGCAGCTGACGCGCCGGCCTTCGCCGTTCATGCATGGAATGTCCGCTCTTCCAGTTGTTTTCACACCAGTTCGCGCAGTCGGAGGTTTCCAGTGAGTTCAGCATGTCCCCACGCCATGGCGATCGATCCCATGGTCGGTGATCTGGCCGGCGAGACCGCCACCCTGCGCGCCGCCGGGCCGCTCACCCGTATCGAACTGCTCGGCGCCCCCGCCTGGACCGTGACCGATCATTCGCTGGCCCGCCAGCTGCTCACCGATGCCCGGCTCGTCAAGGACATCAATGCCTGGGGGCTGTGGACCTCGGGTGTGGTGACCCGGCAGTGGCCGCTCATCGGCATGATCGATGCCGGGCGTTCCATGTTCACCGTGGACGGGTCCGAGCACCGCCGCCTGCGCATCAAGACCACGCAGGCGCTGACCGCGCGCCGGCTGGAAGCGTTGCGGCCGTTCATCGAAGCGCTCACCGCCGAACTGCTCGACGATCTGGAGACTGCGGCGCAGGAGGGCGCAGTCGTCGATCTCAAGCAGGTTTTCGCCTACCCGCTGCCCATGCGCGTGATCAGTGAGCTCATGGGGGTGCCGCCGGCCGATCAGGCCATGCTGCTGGACCGGTACAAGAAATTCTTCTCGATGATGACGCCGCAGGACGAGCGGCTGCGCGTGATCGATGAGCTGGACGTCTATTTCACCGAGATGGTGCGCCGCAAGACCGCGGCGCCGGGCGACGATCTCACCAGCGCGCTCATCTTGGCCGACGAGGGCGGCGATCCGCTCACCGAGGAGGAGGTGGTCGGCAATCTCAAGGCGCTGGTCGCCGCCGGGCACGAGACCACCGTGAGCCTCATTGTGAATGCGGTGCGCGCCTTGCTCTCTCGCCCCGAGCAGCTGGAGACGGTGCGCAGCGGCGATGCGGAGTGGAAGCAGGCCATCGAGGAAACCCTGCGCTACGACGGTCCGGTCACGCATCTGCTCATGCGCTTCGCCACCGAGGACATCACCGTGGGCGACACCGTGATCGAGCGCGGTGAGGGCGTGGTCATGTCCTACCGCGCGATCGGCCGCGACACGGCCATTCACGGCGAGGATGCCGATGAATTCGACGTCACCCGCCCGACCGCGGGACGCAATATCTCCTTCGGCTACGGCCCGCACATCTGCCCGGGCGCGGCGCTGGCCCGGCTGGAGGCCTCGATCGGCCTGCCCGCGCTGTTCGACCGCTTCCCCGGTCTGAAACTCGCTGTGCCGGAGCAGGAAATCGGCAATCTGCCGGTGCTCACCCAGAACGATGTGGCGGCGCTGCCGGTCCACATCTGATGCCGTGCGCCGTGGTGGCTCGAATTTTCGAACCACCACGGCGACAGATCCCGCATCTCCCCGAGATGGCAGCGACTTCCTGGCATGCTGTGCCGCGTGATGACCAAGGGAGCATGGATCTCGACCGCAGTGTGCGCGGTACTGCTGAGCGCCGGATGCGGTGGGAGCACCAGCGATACGAAGGCTACCTCCGCCGGCCCGGCGCCGAGCACACCGCGCGATCAACTGGTGCTGGCCGCCGCGGAATTCCCCGCCGACACCACACCGCTGGATCTGCCGCCGGACAAGCTGCGCTCCAGCGTCTCCGATCTCGGTGACGCCATGGCGAATTCGACGGTCACGCCCGCGGACTGCAAACAGCCGCAGGTGGATCTGGCCGCCCTCAGCAATGACCTGATCGGCAGTTCGGCCGTAGCGGCCGCCACCACCGAAGATATGACCGTCTACGTGGAATTCGTCGCGAACAAGCTGGCCGACACCCGAACCATGGCCGCCACCAATGAGAAATGCGCCGCCCTCACCTCCGCCAGCACGGTGAACGGCCAGCACATCGACACCGTCGTCAAAATGGAGCGCCTCCCCTCCCCCAACGCCCTCTCCGGCGTCCAAACCCTCGCCTACCGCGCCACCAGCACCAGCACCGTCTCCGACACCAAACCCCAAACCCGCACCTCCTACCAGGCCTGGGCCACCCTGCGCGGCATGACGGTCGGCGTCCGCGCCGCCGCCCTCGCCGGCACCCCCGACCAAGCCGAATTCGAAAAACTCTTCACCGACGCCGTACAAAAGGTCCGCACCGCCCAGTAAGACGCGAGTCAGCGGTGGCAGCACGGTGTCGGGGAGATGTTCGTGTTCCGGGCACGCTGATGTAATGCGACACGCACTGATGTCCGTCTTGTCCTGCTACCGTCGAATTAGCGACATCAGCTAGGCAAGGAGCACGACATGGGCATTATCGTCATGATCGTTATCGGTCTCATCGCCGGTGCCATCGCCCGACTCCTCGTCCCGGGTAAGGAAAATTTCGGGTGGATCGGGACCATCCTGCTGGGCATTGTCGGTGGCTACGTGGGCGGGACCCTGGGGAGTCTGGTCTTCGCACCGCACAAGTTCAGCGTTCATGCACCGGTGCAGCACACGTTCCTCGGGGCGATCGTCGGCGCGGTCGTTCTGCTGGTCATCTACAAGTTCGTGCGCGCCCGCGTCTGAGGCGCGACCGCGCAATTGCCATGCGGCAGTGGGACTGCCGCATGGCGGTGCGTCAGTTCGTCGCGCGCAGGATTCGGGGTGTGTTGCCCGCACTCGGCTGCGGTGACGTCCCGGTATATCCGGCGATCACCTCGGTCGCGGTCCGATCTTCGACCTCGGTGAATGCGGCGTCGGCCAGCACCGACGCCATATCGTCCGCGGTGAAGAAGCTCAGGAACGGTTCACCGACCGCGCCCACTCGATCGGCGCGGGCCTTGAGGTCGGTCGCTTCCTCGGAAGTTGTTGCGGGAACCAGGTAGTCGAGCACCACCTGGGTCGGCGGCGTCTGCTGGGCGATGTACTTCAGCGTGCCCGAGATAGCATCGCGGGTCAGGTACATGACCACGCCGAGCCAGACGAAGACAGCAGGCTCGTCACGCGGGAACCCGGCCTCGGCCAAACCTTCTGCCAACGTGCGCGTTTCGAAGTCGATAGGGACGAAGGCGAGGGAATCGGGCACGTCGATACCCGATTCCGCCAGCCGATGACGCTTCCACTCCTGGGTATCGGGATGGTCGACCTCGTACACCCGCAGCTCGGGAAACGGATTGCGGTAGGCGAAGGTATCCAGGCCCGCACCGAGGATCACGACCTGCCGCGTACCGGCCGCGACGGCGGCGCGCACCGTGTCCTCGGCGAAGCGCGCCCGGCCCGCCAGGAACATCCGCCGCCGGCGCGGCCATCTGGGGTCACCCGATTCCAGCGTCGCCGTATTACGTTCGATCAGCTCGGCCTCGTCCACGCCGAGAATCTGCATGGCCAGCGGATCGGTGAATACCCGTGGCTCATCGGCGATCTGATGGTAGGCGCGCTGGTATGCCGTTGCCAGTGCAGTGCGGCTCGGTTGACCCAGTTCCATATAGCGTTCCTCTGCCATTCCTGATTCGGTTCAGCGACTGCGTATCTCGACTCGCACCTACGCTTGCCGCTTACAGCAGCCCGCGCAATCGGAGATCCGTCACGTACTTGCGAATCAGCTCCGGCCCCAGATGCGGGATATCGTGATCGACGCCGATCTCGGCCTCCTGCACGGCGGCCTGGAATCGCTTGGCGGGCAGTACCGATCCCGGAATCGGAACGCCCGGATACCGGTACGCGTGCAGCAGCGGCAACACCGAATTCTGCCGCTGCTGCTCGGGCAGCGC
Organism: Nocardia sp. NBC_01327; assembly: GCF_035958815.1. Lineage (NCBI taxonomy): Bacteria > Bacillati > Actinomycetota > Actinomycetes > Mycobacteriales > Nocardiaceae > Nocardia > Nocardia sp. NBC_01327. Next base: position 7,580,164 of record NZ_CP108383.1, read on the forward strand.
CCGCAGTGCCGTCTCGAAGCGGGCGAACCAGGCGTCGTAATCGTCGAACCGTTCGATGGGATGACCGTCCTCGATCAGCCAGTCCACGAACTCGTCGAGCGAAATCCCGTCGTCGTGCGGATTGAACACGTCGAAGGTCCGGAACCCCGCGGTGGCACGCGCCCCCAGCGTGGTGATCGCCTCGGCGGTGAAATCGGCGGGCAGGCCGTCGTAGTGGGCACGCCGCCGACTTCCGGCACTGTCGGTGCGGTAGAACGACTTCGGTGCGATCCCGGTGGCGAGCAGGCTCAGCAGCAGGCGGCTGAACATATCGGTCAGATTGAACTGGCCCGCGAAGGTGCTGTGCGCCAGGATCATATCCGAACGGAATACCGCGACCGGCAGTCCGCACAGATCGTTGGCCTCGCGCAGCAGGACCTCGCCCGCCCACTTGCTATTGCCGTAACCGTTCGCATACCCGTCGCCGACAACACGTTCCGCGCTGATCTCGCGAATATCGCCGTCCTCGTCGAAGAACTCCGGGTCGACCTGATCGGCCACCCCGACGGTGGACAGGTAGGTGACCGGCTTCAACCGGGTCGTGATCGCCAGCCGGATGACCTCGGCGGTACCGACCACATTGGGGCCGAACAACTGGTCGTACGGCAGCACATGATTGACCAGCGCGGCCGGATGCACGATCAGGTCGGCCGTTTCGGCGAGCTGCTGCCAATCCGCCTGGCTCAGGCCGAGATTCGCATCACCGATATCACCGGCGAGTACCTGTAGTCGCCGGTCGGCCAGGTCCCGGTAGGTACGCAGCAGCTCTGTATCACCGGTGTCGAAGGCCGCGTCCAGCCGTGCCCGCGCCGCTTCGGCGGTGCTGCCGCGGACGACGCAGACGAGAGTGCCGTCCACCTCGTCCATGCGCCGCAGCCATTCCAGGCACAGGAACCGGCCGAGGTAGCCATTGGCTCCGGTCAGCAGCACCGTGCGCGGTCGCTCGACAACCCCCGGAACCTCCGTGGCGGCAGCGAGTGTCGCGGCATCGATGAATTTGCCCAGGGTCAGATCGGCGGCGCGGATCTGCGGACCCGCACCGTGCACCGAGGCGGGCGTGGGGCGGCGGACAACCGAATTCCGCTCTTGCTCAATATATTTCGCCAGTCCGGCAAGATCGTTGGCCGGGCTGACAATCACGCCCACCGGCACCTCGACCCCGAAGATCTCCTGCAGCAGCGTCGAGAACGACAGCGCCGACAGCGAATCGCCGCCCAGATCGGCGAAGTGCACATCGGGCCGCAGATCCGTTTCGGCGCAACTCAGCAGCGCCCGTGCCGCGCGCCCGACACTCTCGAGCACCGGGCGCTGCGCGGCCTCGGACCGCAGAGCCGCCAGCTCATCGGCCTGCTGGGTGGCCAGGTCGGTGTACAACTGCTCGAGTCGCTCCCCGTAGCGCTCTTTGAGCTTGGGCCGCAGGGCCTTTCCGATACCCGACAGCATGCCGTTCTCCATGGTGAACGGCTCGGACTCGATGAGGAAGGCGCGCGGAATCTCGTAGGATTCGAGCTCGGCATCCTTCGCCAGCCGCTGCAGCGATTCACTCAGCGCCGATTGCAGCGAATCACCGAGTGCGCCGCGCAGCGCCTCCTCGGTGGGCACGATCATCGCGAGCAGATACGCGCGCTCACTGCTGCCGTAGACATAGACCTGCTTGATCAGCGGGCTGGTCGAGTACACCGCCTCCAGCTTGGCGACGGTCACGAACTCGCCCTGCGACAGCTTCAGCACATTATTGCGGCGGTCGACGTAGACCAGCTCGTCCGGCCCGAGTTCGGCGACGATATCGCCGGTCCGATAGAAGCCGTCCTCATCGAATATCTCGGCGGTGACCTCCGGCCGCCGGTAGTACCCGGGGATCATGACCGTGGACTTGAGCAGCAGCTCACCGCGCGGGTGCGGCTTATCGGTGCGGAAGTAGCCGAGATCGGGTACATCGACCAGTTTGTAATCGATGACCGGCGGACGATTGATCCGATTGTCCATTAGAATCCCGCCGCCGGCCTCGGTCGAACCGTAACCGTCGTGCAGTTCGAACTCGAGCACGGACTCCATGAAGGACTTCATATCGGCGGAGATCGGCGCACTGCCGACGATCGCGCCGAACAACCGGCCGCCCAGCAATTGTTCCCGCAGTTCGGATTTCACCTGCCGTTCCGTCGTCTCCGGGTCCGCACCGGTGACGAGTCGGCGGGCCACCTCACCCTGGTAGCGCTGGAAGATCATGTCGCACACGCGCGGTACGAAGAAGAACTCCGTCGGCCGCACCAGCGCGATATCTTCGAACAGGGTCGACAGATCGCTCGCGGCCGCGAAGTGGGCGGTACCGCCCCGGGCGATCGCCCCGATAAGCGCCATGCGACCGGCCACATGGCTCATCGGCATGTAGTTGAAATTGATTGCGGGCACGGGAGATCGCGCCGGTCCGCCGATCCACATGGACGCCACCAGGCGCTGCGGGTACATCGCGCCCTTCGGCGCACCGGTGCTGCCGGAGGTGTAGATGAGCAGTGCGAGCGGATCCTCGTCCGGGCCCGGCGTGAACGGCTGCGCGGGCGGCAATGCCCGCCCGCGCTCGAGCACCTCTTCCAAGGTCTCGACGGTCACGGCACTGCCGGCCTCCGCCAGCCGTGCACGCGCGGATTCCAGTGCCGCACAGTGATAGTCGTCATCGCCATGATGATCGAAGACCAGCAGCTGCAGCGGTTCCCGGGCGGCCAGCACCGAGTCGACCGCGGCGTCGAGCAGCTCCGAGCTGGTGGCGAGCAGTCGCGGCCCAGTTTCGGCGATGATCGAATTCCACTGCGCCACCGAACTACTGGACTGCAACGGCACACAGACCAGACCCGAGATCTGGCAGGCCAGGTCCAGCACGATGTAGTCGGCGCTGGTGAAACCGAGAATGCCGACGAAATCACCGGTGCGCAAGGGATTTCGCGAATCGTGCTGCCAGGCGGCGGCAACGGCGCCGATACTCGCCGACAGCTCCCGGTAGGTGGTCGTCGTGAACCCCGGTAGCAAGCGCCGGGTCCGCCGCCCCGCGTCGTCGGTCACGAGTTCATAGGCGCGCTGCCCGAGAGCGGGGCGATCGGCGTATCCGTCCAGCGCCGTCGTGATGATCTCCGCCAGGCTCTGTCCGGGCTGCTGCATGGCCGCGCTCACCTCGGGGCGCTGCACAGCGGAACTGATCTGTTGATCGGCGAGCAATTCGGCGATGCGCTGCGAGCGCACGGCCTCCGGCGTGTCATTACCCACGTTGACCCTCCTGCGTATCCCCGACCGTGATCACACCCCTGGGCATACCGGTGTCGCCCAGTACCCGAGCGCAATCCGACACATTTAGCCTAGCTAATCAATTCACGGTGCGCTCGCGCCGCCGGAATGTCAAGCACCGGCCGTCGGTGTGATGACGGTGGCGGGCAACAGGGTGCTGACCGCCACCACCATCATGACTCAGGAGGGGTGGATCACGACGACTCAGGCCGCATAGCGAACGAGGGCGAAATTATCGCCCTGCGCGGGGTCGGTGGTCGTTCCGGCCACCAGGATCTTGCCGTCCGCCTGCACCGCGGCGGCATTGCCGTGGTCGGCCTGGGTCCCCAGATCCGTCGACACCGTGCCGCCGGTGCCGAAGCTCGGATCGAGCTTGCCATCGGCGGTGTACCGAGCCAGCGCGATATTGTCGCCGGTCTGCGTGCCGTGGCTCGTTCCGACGGCCACGATCCTGCCACCGGACTGCAGTACCACCGCCTGCGCGATATCGGCCTTACCGCCGAAGTCGGTGACCGTCTTGCCATTGTCGCCGAAGGCGCTGTCCAGCTTGCCATCCGAGGCGTAGCGGACCACCGCGAAATTATCGCCCTGTACCGGATCGTGCGTCGAACCGGCCACCACGAACTTGCCATCCTGCTGCAGTGCCACCGCATTGGCGCGATCGGCGGTGGTGCCCAGATCGCTGACCACCTTGCCACCGGCGCCGAAGGTAGCATCCAGCTTGCCGTCCGAGGTGTAGCGCGCGATAGCGAAGTCGTCACCGGAGGTCGTGCCCGCGCTGGTGCCGACCGCGAGAATCCGGCCGTCGGTCTGGACGGCCACCGCATTGGCGACATCGGCCTGACCGTCGAAATCGGTCACCGTCTTACCGCCGTCACCGAAGGCCATGTCCTGCTTGCCATCCGCGGTGTAGCGCACCACCGCGAAATTATCGCCCTGCACAGCGTCGTGCATGGATCCGGCGACCACGATCGCGCCATCCGTCTGCAGCGCAACGGCATTGGCATGATCGGCATCGGTGCCCAGATCCGTCACGACCTTGCCGCCGGTGCCGAAGCTCGCATCCAGCTTGCCGTCCGAGGTATACCGTGCGACGGCGAAATCATCACCGGCCGTCGCGCCCGTGCTGGTGCCGACCGCGACGATCTTGCCATCGGATTGCACCGCAACCGCGTGCACCACATCGGATTTGCCGCCGAAGTCCGTCACGGCCTTGCCGCCGTCGCCGAAGGTGGTGTCCAGCACGCCCTCCGCGGAATAGCGGACCACCGCGAAATTATCGCCCTGCGCCGGATCCTGGGTGGACCCCGCCACCACGATCTTGCCGTCGGACTGCACCGCGATCGCATGGGCGCGATCGGCCGCCGATCCGAGATCGGTGGTCACCTTCCCGCCGGATCCGAACGTGGTATCCAGCACACCGGACGCCACCGGAGTCGAACCCTGCGAGCTCGAGCATCCGCTCAGCGCCAAAATCGCCACCGCGCCGAAAACCATATGGCGCACTGCTTTTCCGCCCGCACCGGGCCGTGGTGAACAAAACATGAGCTACCTCGTTCCACAATTGAATGGGTAGGACGTTGTTCGGCAGATCCACGAAAAACCTGGTCAGTATGGATGCGGGCGGGCACCGGCGTACGCGGTATGAACACGTTCCGCGCGCGCCCGGACGACCGCGCGGCGTGGCGGCATACGGCTCGCGGTCAGACCTCGATGCCGTAGTCGCGGGCGATTCCCGCCAGCCCGGAGGCGTAGCCGCGGCCGATCGCGCGGAACTTCCATTCCGCGCCATGGCGATAGAGCTCACCGCACACCACGGCCGTCTCCTCGGCGGCGTCCTCGGTGAGGTCGTAGCGGGCCAGCTCGGTCTCGGTGGCGCGGTCGACCACCCGGATATAGGCATTGCGGACCTGGCCGAAGGTCTGGCCACGCAGCTCGGCATCGTGAATCGATACGGAGAAAACGACATTCGTGACGGTGGGCGGCAGGGCGACCAGATCGACGGTGATCACCTCGTCGTCGCCCGCCCCGGAACCGGTCAGGTGATCACCGGTGTGTTCTATCGCACCGTCCGGTGAGCGCAGATTGTTGTAGAAAACGAAGTGCTGGTCGGTCGGTACACGTTGATCGCCGCCCACCGCGAGGGCGCTGGCGTCCAGATCGAAATCGTCACCGACAGTGGCGCGTACATCCCAGCCCAGTCCGACCGCCACCGCGGCGAGGTTCGGCGCGCGCCCCGAGAGCGAGACATTGCCGCCGCGCAGCAGGCGCACCCCGCTCGCCTGCGCCGGATCCCAGGGGAAGGCGTTCCACGGCCAGTCACCGGCGGCTTCGGATTCCGGCGGAGCGCCGCTCGCCTCGACCGCCGCGGAACCGTCGTCGAGCTGGTCGGCAATCCGAATGATCCGGCGCTGCAACTCGATCAGTTCGACCAGATCCCGATTCACCGCCAGCCCGGACCCCTGCGCCGCGGTCATCGCCCGGACCGCATCCTCGTGCGCCGCGGATACCGCATCCCGCAGCCGGGCCGCCACCCCCGCTCTGCGCGTGGATGCCGACCGAACCCGAGGTCCCCCCTCATCGGTAGTCACCCTCCCACCGTACCGCGCCGCCACCGCGCCGAAACGCCGCGGCAAACCCGAACTGGCCGTGTTGCTTTGGCCGCACTACCAGCAAGATCGTCCGCGCGGCGGCTACCGGGCCTGTGGCGGCAGCGCGTCGCGCAGCACCTGGACTCCGGCGGTGAGGGCGGAGCCGGCGGTCTGCAGGCTCATGGTGGGTTGTGAACTCAGGACGACCACGGCGTAGCGCAAGTCGGAACCGACCAGTCCAGTTGTGTTGAGGATCAGCGAGGAGGACATCCACATCCAGCCCTGCTTGACCGCCCACGGCGAATCGGAGAGCGCGTCGGGAATGCCGAAGTACTGATCGACGCCGTCGGCCGCGGTCTGGCTGGCATTGCCGAGCGCGTCCAGCACCACCGAGCGCACCGGCGCGGGTGCGCTCGAGGTGAGGTAGCGGTACACAGCCACCACATCCCTTGCGGTGGTGAGCGTTTCGCCCCACTGCCCGGAATCGGCGGCGGGCGTGGTGCCGGACAGGCCGATACGGTCGGCCATGCGCGTCACGATCGCCGCGCCGCCGTGCGACTCCCACAGCTGGTCGGCGATACCGTCGTCACTGGCCGACAGCATGCGCCGCACGGCATCGGTCGTGCTCGAATCGGACTGTGCCGCAGGATCATCGAGCACATCCAGGGCGATCAGCAGTTTCACCACCGAGGCGGTGTAGAACTGCTGATCCTGATTGGTCGCGGCGAGCATCATCCCGCTCTGGGTATCCATGACCTCGATACCGGCCTCGGCGCCCGGCGAGGCGTCCTGGATCGCGGCCAGCATGCGCTCGGCCAGCGCGACCGAGGATACGGTCGACGTGGCGGCGGGTTTCGCATGCGACGGCGGCAATGACGGCACCGGAGCCGGATGCGCGAACGACACCGGCACAGCGAACAGAGTCGAAATTCCCATCGTGGCTACCGCGGCAGCAACCCGTACAACGAAAGCCATGACTCTCCCTCACAACGAACCGGCTGAGCGAGACAGAGCCCGGCAGCTCTACGTCTCGCCGCCGCAGCGAACCATTCGGATAGTACTAATTCCGAATTAATTCGCAAATCCGATGGGTGGGGTATTTGTTACGTTCAGAAGAAGCGACTATTTCCGTAAAATTTCGAGGGCGAACGATTTACCGTGCTACCTCGTAGTAAGAGGACAGGTGAGGCTTCCGCTCACCCGAGATCCGCAGAACTCGGAGATGTGCCATGCACCTTCTGACCACCGAAACGAAAGCCGGACCGGCGCCCTCCCCCCTCGGCGCCGTCGTTCTCGGCCTGTTCCGCATCCTGATCGGCGCCTCGTTCGCCCTGCACGGCTACTCCGAACTCTTCGGAAAACCCGTGCACCCCTACGGCGCCCAGCTCCCCGCCTTCGGCAGCTGGCCGCACTGGTGGGCGGGCATCATCGAGCTGGTGGGCGGCATCGCCGTGGCCCTGGGCCTCGGCACCAGAATCGCCGCCCTGCTCTGCTCTGGGGCGATGGCCTACGCCTTCCTCACCGTGCACCTCAAACACGGCATCCTTCCCATCGTCAACGGCGGCGAACCCGCGGTCCTGTTCTGCTGGTCCTTCTTCCTGATCGCCGTCCTGGGCGCGGGCGCCTTCTCCGCCGACGCCCTGATCACCCGTTTCACCCGCGCACAGCGACATCCGGCCCCGGCTCGGGCGGTAGCGCCACACCTGGGATGAGAATCTCAGCGCCGGCTGAGGAACAGGGTTTGCGTGCTGCGGCCGATCGGGCCCTTCTCGTCGAACAGACGGGATTCGGCCAGCCCCACGCCGGTGCGCTCCGGGTAGGTGGCGGCGTCCAGGCAGACCCATTCGCCGACGGGCTCGCGGTGCAGGGTCACGGTGAGGTCGGTATTGATGAAAACATAGCGGTCCCAGTCCAATACGGCGCTGACGCCATTGCCGGAATCGGCGGCGGCGAGGGTGCGCTCCAGGGGGCTGGGGGTGGTGCCCGCAACGATGGGGTGGCGCAGGCGAATCCAGCAGACGGCCGGACCGGGATCGGTGAAACTTCCGGTGATGAAACGGTATTCGATGGCGGTGTGGAAGCCGACCGGCTGGGTCGACGGGAAGCGCGCGCTGCCCGAGGCGGTGTCCGGGCCGGGGCGGGTGCCGGTGGGCAGAACTTCGGCGGGCAGGTCCAGTTCCGGATCGGCGCTGCGCAGTCGCCAGGCATTGGCCTTCATGACCGGACCCTGCTCGGAGCTCAGCGTGGCCTCGATCAATTCGACGCTGCGACCGGGGCGGACCACCCGCGCCTCGGCCGTGAGCGGGGCGATCGGAATCGGACCGAGGATTTCCACGGCGACGCGGCCGATGCGGAACCCGTCCCGCGGCTCACAGCGCTCGATGACATGCCCGAGCAGCGCCGACGGCGGACCGGCATGCTGCGCGTCCGGCGACCAGGGACCGCGGGTGAGGTCGGTGGAATGGAACCGATCGGGGCTCTCGGGATCCGGTAGGTAGAAGGCATCCATAGTGGTCCCGAGCCTACGTCGGGCTTCCCGAGGGCTGCTGCGGGCAGTCGGTGGTGAGCGGCGCGCCCCGCAGGGCAGCGTCGATCAGCTCCTGCAGTGCGCCGTCGATGGGCTCCTCGCCGTGTGAAACCGTCCGGCCGGGGCAGAACGACTGGATGCTGGCATTGGTCGCGCCGGGCAGCGAATTCTTTTCCGCCCCCGCGCTTTCGGAGAAGAAGTGATAGGCGGTCAGGCCCGGGGGCACCGCGGGATCCGCATTGAGCCGGGTCAGAAAGGGAGAACCGGGGACCAGATCCCGGCACCCCGGTGATACCGCGGAGCAGACCGATCCGAGGTCGTCGCCCTGCTCCGGCGTGCCGTAGTCGACATAGACACCCACGGAATCGAGTCCGCCGAGGAATTTCACGTAATCGCGCTGGGCGAGGCCGCCCATGGAATGCCCGACCAGATCCACCCGCTGCGCACCGGTCTGCCTGCGGATATCGGCTACCTTATCGGCCAAAGCCTGCGCCGAATCCGAAATCGCCGCTGTGCCAGTGGGATTCCCCAGCAGCACCATCGAATACGCGGTATACCCGTGTGAACCGAGCCAGGCTCGAAGGGTTTCCAGTCTTGCCTGATCGGCGTAGATGCCACCGATCACCAGCACCGGATTCCGGCTGTCGCCGCCCGCCGTGGCGGTCGCGTGCGCGGACACAAGACCCATTGCCACACACAGCATTACGACGATCGAGCGCGCGATTCGTGCGAGGGAGTACATCGACCTGCTTCCGAGTAGGACCCGACCACCTCCGAAGCTAGCAGTCGCACCCTCGCCGATCTGCCCCCAGTTTGTGTGAACCTGCTAAAAAATTGAGGCCGGAACGCCGATCAACGCGCAGTGTTGCTCACCGACGCGATTGTTCGCCGTGCGCGCTGTGCCGATTGCTCCACGTGCTCCCGTGGCGCGCCCATGCCCACCAGCAGGTCGATGGTCGCGGGCACGAGAACCGTTGTCTGGCCGCGGCCTTCGGGCCCGAGACTGCCGGTCATCTCCAGCAGGACCGCGCCGTGGATGAGCGCCCACAGCCGTGCCGCCACCTGGCGCGGCGGATCCGCGCGCAGGTGTTCGCCGGTGATCATCCGCTCGACCACGCCGACCAGCTGCTCGAAGGTCTCCGCACCGACGGCGTCGACAGGGCTCTCGGCGGTGAAGTCGCAGATCGGCGGCGATTGTTCGGCGTGCGGTGCGGTGAGGCCGAACATGAGCCGGTAGCGCTGCGGGTTGGCCAGCGCGTAGCCGCGATACGCGGCGCCCATGACCAGAAAGTCGGCTACCGGATCGTCCGACGCCGGGACCGCGGCCAGCGCCGCACCGAATCGCGAGAAGGCCTCGGCCACAACGGCGCCCAGCAGTCCGGTCATACCGCCGAAATGCGTGTAGACCGCCATGGTCGACGCTCCGACGGCGGCCACCACCCGCCGGGTCTGCAATGCCTCCGGGCCGTCCTGTTCGAGCAGCCGGATGCCGGCCTCGATCAGTTCCGCCCGCAGGGCCGCGCCGCGGGGTGGATTCGACGGGCCGATTCGGGAACTCACTGTTGAAACACCTCCATAACAGCGTTATCCTAGTCCGCATAACACTGTTATTCCTCTTGGGGGCAGGCTATGGAGAATCGGTATCTCGAGGGCGGCTTCGCCCCGATCGAACACGAGTACACGCTGACCGAACTAGCGGTCACCGGCGCCATCCCACCCCATCTCGACGGCCGCTATCTGCGCAACGGCCCCAATCCCATCGGTGAGATCGACCCGCAGCTCTACCACTGGTTCAGCGGCGACGGGATGGTGCACGGCATTCGCCTCCGCGACGGGCGGGCCGAGTGGTATCGCAATCGCTGGGTGCGCGGGCCCCAGACCTCGGTCACGCTCGGCGAGCAACCGCTGTTCGATCCGCAGACCGCATCGGGGATCGGCGCGAATACCAATGTAATCGGCCATGCCGGAAGAACTTTCGCACTTGTCGAAGCGGGTCTGGCCAATTACGAACTGTCCGATGAGCTCGACACCGTCGGCATCTGCGATTTCGGCGGCACGGTGGGCGGCGGGTACACCGCGCACCCCAAACGTGATCCGGACACCGGTGAGCTGCACGCGGTGTCGTATTCGTTCATGCGCGGCAACAAGATTCAGTACTCGGTGATCGGCACCGACGGCCACACCCGCCACAGCGTCGATATCGAGGTCGGCGGCGCACCGATGATGCACGACTTCTCACTCACCGAAAAGTACGTCGTGCTCTACGATCTGCCGGTCACCTTCGATGCGCGCCAGGCCGCCGAAATGACGGTGCCCCGCGGACTGCGCCTGCCCGCACGACTGCTGCTGTCCGCACTGATCGGGCGGGTACCGATCCCGAGTCCGCCGCCGCGGCAACCGGAACCGCCGCACGACCGCCGCCTGCCCTACGCCTGGAATCCGAAACACCCCGCGCGCATCGGCGTCCTACCGCGTAATGGATCGGGCTCCTCGGTCCGCTGGTTCGACGTCGAACCGTGCTACGTCTTCCACCCCATGAACGCCTACGACGACGGCGATACCATCGTGCTCGACGTGGTCCGGTATCCGAAGATGTTCGACACCAATCGATTCGGACCTGACGACGGCGCACCCACCCTCGACCGCTGGGAGGTCGACCTGCTCGCCGGCAAGGTGCGCCAGTCCCGCTTCGACGACCGCGCCCAGGAATTCCCCCGCATCGACGAGCGCCGGATAGGCAAACAGCACCGCTACGGCTACGTACCCGCCGTAGGCCCCGGCGTGAGCGGCGATTCGATGCTCTACAAACACGACCTGATCAAGGGAACCACCGCCACCCGCTCCTTCGGCTCCGGAAAATCCTTGGCCGAGTTCGTCTTCGCACCCTCCGCCCCCGACGCCGCCGAGGACGAGGGCGTCCTGATGGGCTTCGTCTACGACGCCCCCACCGACACCAGCGAACTGGCAATCCTCGACGCCGAAACCCTGGAATCGATCGCCGCCATCACACTCCCCCACCGCGTCCCCGCCGGCTTCCACGGCAACTGGGTCCCCGCGACCTGACCGAACCGGCCGCCGATCTCGGTCAATTCGCCTAATCCCAAGGGGGTCATCATGTCACCGGCCGGGCGCGTTACCGAGATCCTGGAACCGGTAGTGCACGCCGGTCATCCGCTCGGACTCTTCCCACAGGCGCGCGGCCAGGTCGAGGTCGCGAGCGAGGGGACCCGGCTGGCGTAATACCGGGTACCCCTTGGTGCGGCCGGAGGGTCCGAAGTATTCACCGCCGCGTACGCCCGGATCGGTGGCTGCGCGCAGTGACGGCAACGCACCCATCTCGGTGGTCTGCGTGATCAGACGCGAGAGCGGGCGCAAGGCCGGGTGGGCCAGGATCCTTGCGGTGAGGCCGAGATTGCGGTTGAAGTCCGAGGTCGCGACCCCCGGGTAGACGGCCGCCGCGACAAGTGCCGCACCGGCCGCCTCGAGCCGCCGCTGCAGTTCGAAAATGAACAGCAGGTTCGCCAGTTTGGACTGCCCGTAGACACGCATGGGCTTGTACTCGCGATGTTCGAACCCCAGATCGCCCAGATCCACAGTGGTGCTGCGATATCCGGATGCACGGCTACTGACCGCCACCACCCGCGCCGCCGGCGCCAGCAGATCCAGCACCAGCCCGGTCAAGGCGAAGTGCCCGAGATGATTTGTCGCAAAGGTGGTTTCAAACCCATCCACACTCACCGACCGCACCCGAGTCAACGTTCCGGCATTGTTGACCAGCACATCGATCCGCTCGAACCGCTCGCGCAACCAGCCCGCCGCCTCCCGCACCGAATCCAGTGACGCCAGTTCCACTCGCACCACCGCCAACTGCGCCCCAGGCACCCGAGCCCGAACAGCCGCCGCGACACCCTCCCCCTTCTCGATCGAACGACACCCCATCACCACCGTCGCCCCACCCGCAGCCAACTCCCGCACAGTCTGCGCCCCAAGCCCAGCACTGGCCCCGGTCACCACAGCAACCCGCCCACTCAAATCCGGTACATCAGCCGCAGTCCAAACCATCCCCGACAATATCCCGCCACCCACCGATATCGCGTGGGGTGCACCCGATTTCAGGGCGCTTCTCACCGACCGCAGCCTCCCGCACGACATCTCACCCACTGGGCCGGATTCGGTTCCCGCCGACTTCTGACTGCGGTCCCAGAAGGAGATGACGCAACGCAGCTGCATGGCGCGCTGTCGGGCGCATCGGGATCAGGCGGCGCTTGCACCGAGAGGTGACGGATCGGCCGGTGGATGCCAGCGAACAAGATCACGCCGGAAATGGACGCACACCGAATTTGTGGAGACTTAATGGAGAGTTTCGGGGTCAGGAAACGAGTCCGGCCCCTGACCAAGGTGATTTCTCACGCTGGTCAGGGGCCGTTTCGAGCTCCCCCAGATGGACTCGAACCAACAACCTGCCGATTAACAGTCGGCTGCTCTGCCAATTGAGCTATAGGGGATTGGCGGTGGTTACCCTCTCGGGCGACCGGAGAAAACTTTAGCGTATCGGTTGTTCACTTCCCAAATCGTGTCTCTACCTGGGCACATGTTGATGAGAACGTACGGAGAGGCGGATCGACAGGGGGGTGGGGTGTCGGGCAGGATAGAGGCGCGGACAGGCCTATGGGAGGAGCTTCTCGAGATGCTGCGGTTGATCATCGGTGTCGCGGCCGGGTATGTGCTCGGCGCGAAGGCCGGGCGGGTTCGGTACGAACAGATCAGCAAGACCACCCGTGCGATCGGTGAGAGCCCCGTCACTCGGAAGCTGGTACAGGTCGGGCGGCAGAAGCTGTCGGACAAGCTGAGTACGGAGCCCAAGCTGGAACCCATGGTTCCACTGGACGAGCGCACCACCATTCTGGTGCCGCACGACCAGCTGCGACGGTAGGAAGTGCGGCCGCGCGCTAGCGGCCGCTGTTGAAGTCGGATGAATTGCCCATGGCCTGCGTGAGCAGGCTCTTGCGGTACTGCTCCAGCGCCACCAGATCGCCGAACAGCGCGAAGTACGCCTCGGACTGTTCGGTCGAGGAGATGCGCTGCAGCTTGGACTTCAGTTCGGCGATCTGGCGGCCGACCCATGCCTCCTGGACGCGGGCCAGCACCCCCGTGATCAGACGCGGGATATCGGCCTCGGTTTTCACCGGCAGCTGCTCTGCGGCCAGTTCGGAGACCAGGGAGCGCATGGTGAGGTCGTCGGTATTGTCGGCCACCGCGGCCACCCATTCCGCGCCGCCCAGACCCTTGCCGGTGCCGCCCGCCGCCGCGATGGCGGCGAGCATCGCCTTGTAGGCGGGATGCGTAAAGGCTTCGGGCTCCAGCGAATCGAAGACCGGTCCCGCGAAAGCCGGGTACTGCAGTGCGGCGGTGAGCGTCTGGCGCTGCACGATGAGCGCCGGATCGCGCGGGCTGGGCAAGGCTGCGGGTGGCGGGGTAACCGGTTGTGACGCTTCGCGTTCCGCACCGGCGCCGCGGCGAGCGGGAGTGGCCGCCGGTCCGCGGGCGTTCTTGCGCGCCTCGTCGCCGACCCGCCGGACCACCATCTGGATATCATCCCAGCCGACCCAACCGGCGAGCTTGGTCGCGTACGCCTTGCGCAGCGCATTGTCCTTGATCTGCGCCACCACCGGCACGCCGCGGCGCAGCGCGTCCACCTGGCCCTCGGGGGTGTCGAGATTGTGTTCGGCGAGCTGACCGCGGATCACGAACTCGTACAGCGGAACCCGGCGCGCCACCAGATCGCGCACCGAGCCGTCGCCGCTGCGCTGGCGCAGTTCACACGGATCCAGACCGTCGGGGGCGACGGCGATATAGGTCTGCCCGGCCAGCTTCTGGTCGCCGGAGAACGCCTTCAGGGCCGCCGCCTGGCCGGCCGCGTCACCGTCGAAGGTGTAGATGATCTCGCCGCGCCAGAAATTATCGTCCATGAGCAGCCGCCGCAGCATGGCGAGGTGTTCGTCGCCGAAGGCCGTACCGCAGGACGCCACAGCGGTTTTCACGCCGGACAGGTGCATGGCCATCACATCGGTGTAGCCCTCGACCACAACGGCCTGATGCCCCTTGGCGATATCGCGCTTGGCCAGATCCAGGCCGAACAGCACCTGAGACTTCTTGTACAGCACCGTTTCCGGCGTATTGACGTACTTGGCGGTCATGGTGTCGTCATCGAAGAGCCGGCGCGCGCCGAAGCCGATCACATCGCCGCCGAGATTGCGGATGGGCCACAGCAGCCGGCGGTGGAAGCGGTCCATCGGGCCGCGCTGGCCCTGTCTGGACAGACCCGCCGCCTCCAACTCCTTGAAGTCGAAACCCTTGCGCAGCAGGTGCTTTGTCAGCGTGTCCCATCCGGCGGGCGCGAAACCGCAACCGAACTGGCGGGCGGCATTGGCATCGAAATTGCGCTCGGTGAGGTAGTTGCGAGCCGCCTCGGCGTCGGGCTCCGCCAGCCGCGCCATATAGAACTCGTGCGCGGCGGCATTGGCGGCGACCAGGCGCGAGCGCGTGCCGTGGTCGCGCTGCACCGAGGTGCCGCCGCCCTCGTAGTTGATCTTGAAGCCGATACGGTCGGCCACCTGCTCGACCGCTTCGACAAAGCCCACATGCTCGATCTTCTGCAGGAAGGCGAAAACATCGCCGCCCTCACCGCAGCCGAAGCAGTGGAAATGACCGTGATTCGGACGCACATGGAACGACGGAGATTTCTCGTCGTGGAAGGGACAGAGCCCCTTCATGGAGTCGGCACCGGCACGCTTCAACGTCACGTACTCGCCGACCACATCCTCGATCCGAGCACGTTCACGAATCGCCGCTATATCGCGGTCTGGAAGTCGGCCGGCCACGATCGCGAGTCTAGCTGTACCGCCTCCCCGGAACTTTGGCGCACGGCTTGGGAGCCGTGGACTGTTGGGGACGCGTAGGAGAGTTGGGGGGCGAGAGGATTTTGGGGGTGCCCCAGGAGTTACCCCGAGCTTGCGAAATCAGGCGTTGCGTATCGGAGGATCGGAGGGCTTCGTGGTGCGGCGGGCTGGTCTGTCAGGATTTAGCGGTGCTCAGCCTGTTTCATGATGCCCGGACGCCGGTGCACAGCGCGCCTGCGGGGGTGAAGGTGCTGGTGTTGGCTGTGGCGGGGGCGGGGCTGTTCTTTGTGTCGTCGATGGTGTGGCTGGCTGGGGCGCTTGTGGTGGTGCTCGGGCTGTATCGGGTGGCGTGCATTCCTTGGCGGGTGACCGGGCGGGCGGTGCTCGGGATTGCGCCGTTCCTTGGGCTGATCATGCTGGCGCAAGTTCTCTTCACCGGTTGGCAGAGTGGCGTGCTGGTGGGTGAACGTGTGCTCACTCTGGTCTTGCTGGCGAATCTGGTGACGTTGACCACTCGTACCTCTGCCATGGTGGAGACCATCGAAAAAGCGCTGCGCCCTTTGCAACCGCTGGGGGTGCGGCCTGATCGGGTGGGGCTGCTGGTGGCGATGACTATTCGATTCATTCCCGTCATACGTGAGCAAGCCGAGATGGTGCGTGACGCGCAGCGTGCGCGTGGGATCGAGCGGAGCACGGTGTTCCTCATCCCGCTGCTGATTCGCACGCTGCGGATGGCGGACCAGGTTGGCGAGGCGCTGGATGCTCGCGGGTTGGATTGATGCACGACGGCTGAGGCCGATGCCGCTGCCGGATGCGCCGGATTTGCCCGAACCCACGTCCCCTTAGAATTCCCCGGGTGCGTAGTAGGGATTTGGCGCAGATAGCGCTGTTCGCGGCAATTATGGTGGTGCTCGGGTTCTTCCCGCTCATCCAGTTGCCGGGGGCGTTCGCGCCGTTCACCTCGCAGACGCTCGGCGTGATACTCGCGGGCTCGATTCTGGGAGCGCGGCGCGGTGCGCTGGCGATGCTGCTGTTCGATGTGCTGGTGCTGGCGGGGTTGCCGGTGCTGCCGGGTGGGCGCGGTGGGTTGTCGGTGATCATGGGGCCCACCGGGGGATTCATCATTGCGTATCCGATCGGTGCGCTGGTGATCGGGCTTCTCACCGAACGGCTGTGGAAGCACTACAACCTGCCTATCGCCGTGGTGATCAACTTTGCAGGCGGGGCGCTGGTGCTCTATGTGATCGGCGTGCCCTGGATGGCGGTGGCGGCGGATCTGCCGCTGCACAAGGCGATTGTCACCTCGGTGGCGTTCCTGCCGGGCGATGTGGTCAAGACCGTCATCGGATCGCTGGCCGCCATTGCCGTGCGCCGGGCCTATCCGATGATTCCGGCACGCGCGTGATCGAACTGGAGGGCGTCTCCCATCGCTTCGGCGAGCGCGAGGTGCTGCAGCGCCTCGATCTGACGCTGGCCGAAGGCCGCATTGCCGTCGTCGGCTCGAACGGCTCGGGCAAATCCACGTTCGCGCGCCTGCTGAACGGCTTACAGGTGCCCACCGAGGGCAAGGTCCGGGTCGATGGACTCGACACCCGAAAGCAGGGCAAAGCCGTTCGCCGCCAGGTGGGTTTCGTCTTCCAGGACCCGGACGTCCAGATCGTCATGCCCACCGTCGCCGAGGATGTGGCCTTCGGCCTCAAACACCACGGCCTCACCAAAACCGAAATCCCCGAACGGGTTTCGGAGGTGCTCGCCGAATACGGTCTCAGCGAATTCCGCGATCACCCCGCCCATCTGCTCAGCGGCGGCCAGAAGCAGCTGCTCGCGATTGCCGCGGTGCTGTCGGTCCGGCCGCGCTATGTGATCTTCGACGAACCCACGACCCTGCTCGATCTGCGCAATAAACGCCGCATTTCCCAACTGCTGCACGAACTTCCGCAGCAGATCGTGGTGATCTCGCACGACCTGGATCTGCTCGCCGACTTCGATCGTGTGCTCGTCTTCGATGAGGGCCGCCTGGTCGAAGACGGCCCGCCCGCGGAGACCATTCCCCGCTACGTGGACCGCTGCCGAATCTGACCCGGTTCAACGAGGCAGTTTGCCGGTCAACTGCCCACCGTTCACGTCGATCGCGACGCATTGCACCAGTGGATTGACCCGCCAATCGTTTTGGTCATACGGGTGGTACATGACATAGCTGATGTTCGAGCTCTTCGCGGCCATCGGGTCGAACAGCTCCGCGCATTTCGTCTCGGCGTAATCCCGGACCTGCTGCTCGCTCTCCCAACTGGGCAGCGAAAAGATGCGAAACACCTCTCCGTCATGCGGCGCCGAGCAATCCGTGACCTGGGCACCGGTGATCGCGGTAGCGCGGTGGACGCCGTTCAGGCAGTCACCGTCTTTCCAGTCGTGGATCAGGGTGAATACGCCGGGGGCGGTGGGCAGCAGTGACGCCGAGGTCAGCGGGGCCGATGTCGGTGACGCCGACGTCGGTGACGGTATCGAATACGACGGTGGCGCAGCCGATTCGTCATTGCCGGCCGATGTTCTCAACGCCACTCCCGCCACAGCCACCGCCGCGACCGCCCACACACCCGCCAGCACCAAACCGACGATCGCCAGCCTCTTGCCGCGCTGGTTGCGGTCTTTGATCTGGATGAGCGCGATGACACCGAGCGGCACCGCCACCAGGCACAGCCCGAACAGACCGGTGATCAGGGTCGCGATCGCCCACCCGCTGGTGCCCTGCGGCGGAACCGGGAGGGGCGCCTGATAGGTATACGACGGCGGGGCGGGGTACACGGGCGCAACGGCAGGAGGCGGTGGCGGCGTGGACGCGTCCGCTGATCTTTGCCATATCAATTGCCCGGAGTTATCCGGTTGCTCTGGTGTGACCGGTTCTCCCGGAGTCGAATTCGGCGGCACAATCCCCCCTTACCGAAAGCAACTGATTTTATCGCATTCCGGCCCAAACCTGTGTTCGGTCAGGGAATTACGGCGGCGACCCGCTCGAGGCGACTTTCGGTGTAGGAGGCGATCTGATCGACGATGACGCGGACGCGGGCGGTGTCGTCGGCCGCCTCTTCCCACCACGGCAGCAGCAGACGGTCCAGGCCGCGCGGGGCGACGTGCAGGAGGTGGTTGGCGACCAGGTGGATGCGTTCGCGCTGACCGGCTTGGCGGACCTGGTGAATGGGATCGGACAGGACGTAGCGCAGGGCCATGGTCTTGAGGATCGCGACCTCGGCGGCCACTATGCGCGGGACTTCGAGATCCGCTGTGTAGCGGCGCAATTGGCGACCACCCCAGGCGGCGCGAGTGGCTTCCACGGCGGCGGTGGCGAAGCGGCCGACCAGATCGCTGGTAAGACGCTTCAGGGCCACCGACGCGATCAGCGAACCGTCGTAGGCGGCCGCGGCTTTGACGACCGGCAGTTCCGAGAGACGCCCGGCAGCGGCGATCAATTCGTCGGCCGTCGGCGACTTGTGCTGGCGGGCACCGATTTCCGCGAGGGCGGCCTGTTCGATGGGATCGGCCAGGGCGCGCAGGTCGATGCGGCCGACGATAATGCCGTCCTCGACATCGTGCACCGAATACGCGACATCGTCGGCCCAGTCCATGACCTGCGATTCCAGGCACTGGTGGCGATCGGGCGCACCCTTGCGCACCCACGCCATCCGATCCATATCGACGTCGTACGCGCCGAACTTGGTACCGGGACCTGTTCTGCCCCAAGGGTATTTGATGACCGCATCGAGCGCGGCCCGGGTCGGATTGAGCCCGTAGCTATTGCCGTGCTCATCGAAGACCTTCGGTTCCAGCCGGGTGAGAATGCGCAGATTCTGCGCATTGCCCTCGAAACCGCCGTGTGCGTCGGCGAATTGGTCCAGCGCCGTCTCGCCATTGTGCCCGTACGGCGGATGCCCGATATCGTGCGCGAGCCCGGCCAGATCGACCAGATCCGGATCACAGCCCAGTCCGTCGGCGATACTGCGGCCGATCTGCGCGACCTCCAGGGAATGGGTGAGCCTGGTGCGCGGCGTATCGCCATCGCGCGGGCCCATGACCTGGGTCTTGTCCGCGAGCCGCCGCAGGGCCGCCGAATGCAGCACCCGTGCCCGGTCGCGCGCGAATTCACTGCGCCGGGCGGGGGAAGGTGACCAGCTCAGTCCGGCGGTCCGCTCGGTTTCAGGAACCAGGCGTTCCCGGTCGTGATCGCTGTAGACCTGGTCGTAATCGATGCGCGCACTCATGTCACTGCTCCGCCGTGTAGGTGAAATCGGCCGAATAGTGGGTGAGCTGGTACCACAGCAGCGCGAAGGTCTCGCGGAAAATGCCGTGCGCCTGCGATTCCCGCGTGTAGACCGCGGGCCCGGTGCGCACCGGCGCGGTCCACGCCGAGAGCCCGGCGTCGCGGGCCATGGTGCGGGTGCGCAGCGAATGCCAGGGGTCGCTCACCAGCACCACCGAGGATTTCCCCCGGGCCAGTAGCGCTTTGGAGACCGCTTCCACACTCTGCAGGGTGTCCGAGCCGGTCTCCACGGCCAGAATGTGCTCGGCCGGGACGCCCAGATCCTTCAGATAGATCTTGCCGGACGCGGCCTCGGTGTAGTTGTCGCCCAGCTGTTTTCCGCCGACGGTGACGATCATGGGCGCGACGCCCTTCTGAAAGAGCTTGTGCGCCTGATCCAGTCGAGCCTGGAAGACCGAGGACGGGGTGCCGTCGTACTGGGCCGCGCCGAGCACCACAATGGCGTCCGCCCGCGTGTAGTCGTCGATGCGGGCGACCTGCCACACCCGCACCGCCGTGCCGGCGACCACCAGCAGCGCCATCAGCAGCCCGCCGATCAGCAGCCTGCGCGCCCAGCGGGCCGCGCCCACGCCGAAGCCGCCCCGGGGTTTATCGGCCGGTGCGGGCGCCCACGTGGGCTCGGGGTCGCGGTTGCGGAGTTTTACCAACCGCGCCGCCGCCACTCGGGCACTTGCGGGCGCTCCCCGCCGAGGGTGGTATCAGCGCCATGGCCCGGGTACACGACGGTGTCGTCCGGGTAGCGGGCGAACAATTTGGTCTCGACATCGCCGAGCAGGGAGGCGAATTCCTCGGGCGTACCGGTTTTCCCGACCCCGCCCGGAAACAGCGAATCCCCGGTGAACAGGTGGGTGCGACCGTCACCGTCGGTGAATGCGAGCGCCACCGAACCGGGCGTATGCCCGCTCAGGTGGATGACCTCGAGCTCGAGGTCGCCGATGCGCACCTTGTCACCATCGGTGAGCAGGCGGCTCGGCGGCACGGGTAGGCCCTCGGCATCGAGTTCGTGGGCGGCGCTGGGAATCCCGGTGGCGGCCAGCACATCCTGCAGGGCCCACCAGTGGTCCGGATGCCGGTGCGTGGTGACCAGCAGCTCGACCCCGTCGGGGGCCTCCTGGGTGAGCAGTTCGAGAATGCGTTCCGCCTCGTTGGCGGCATCGATGAGCAGGGTCGCACCGGTATTCGCACACTGGACCAGGTACACGTTGTTGTCCATGGCGCCGACCGACATCTTCACGATGCGCGCACCCGCGACGGCCCGCTGCTGCGGGTTGGAACCGGGAGCGACATGACCCGTGTACGGGGAATCGATCGTGATCACGTCCTCGATCGTAGTCATCGCCGCCGACACGGGTGACCGGAAGAAAGTGTGTGCCGCATTCGGGCGGATAGATTTATGTGATGCGGCAACCGAAGCACCGCCCCGCCTCCCCGCGCTGGTCCGTGCTCGCCTCGGGCTTCGTGCTGGCCCTGGCGGTGCTCCTGGGCGGCGGGAGCGCCCCCGCGGGTGCGGAACCGCCACAGCGACTGCCCGGCTATGTCACCGATACGGCGGGCGCGTTGCGCGGCGGGCAGAGCGCGGAGCTGCAGGCCGCCATCGATGCGCTGTATTCGAAAGACCATGAGCGGCTGTGGGTTGTCTATGTGCACAACTTCGCCGGGCTGAACGCGCAGGCCTGGGGTGAGCAGACCGCGCAGGCCTCGGGATTCGGGGACCGGGACGTGCTGCTGTCCGTCGCGGTCGACGATCAGGCGTACGCCTTCACCGGGAGCGCGCCCAGCTCGGTGACCGATAAGCAGCTCGACGACCTGCTCATCGACCAGGTCGAGCCGAAGCTGCGCGCGGGAGATTGGGCCGGGGCCGGGGTGGCGACCGCGCACGGGCTGTCGGCGGCGATGAACGGTTCCGGCGGCGGCGTGAATATCTGGGTGGTGCTGCTGCTGGTGCTGGTGGTGGCCCTGGCGGTGGGCGCGCTGTGGCTCTGGTCGCGTGGTCGCAAGGAGCGGCGGGCACGGGCCGATGTGTCTGCCGCCCGCAAGGTCGATCCGGCCGATACGCAGGCGCTGGCGGCGCTGCCGCTGGCGGCGCTGGACGCGCGCTCCAAGGAGGTGCTCACCGATACCGATGACGCACTGCGCACCAGTGGTGAGGAATTGCGGTTGGCCACCGATGAATTCGGGGCGACCGCCACCGCACCGTTCACCGCGGCGCTGACTGCCGCGAAGAACGCGCTCGCCAAGGCCTTCGCCATCCGGCAGGAGCTCGACGACGATATTCCGGAGACGCCCGATCAGCAGCGGACCATGCTGGTGGAGCTCATCAGCACCTGCGGGCGCGCCAATCGCGAACTCGATGCCAAGGTCGCCGAATTCGATGCCATGCGCAATCTGCTCATCAATGCCGGTGAGCGCCTGGATGCGCTGACCCGCGACGTGGTCGATCTGACGACCCGGGCGCCGAATTCCGAAGCCACGCTGGCCCAGCTGGTGGCCACGCAGCCCGGCTCGGTGCTCGCGCCCATTCACGAGAATGTGACCATGGCGCGGGAGCGAATCGCGTTCGCGGAGCGGGGAATCGAGGACGGGCGTACGGCGGCCGCCAAACCCGTCGGGCAGCAGGGCGCGGCGGTCGCGGCCATTCGCAGTGCGGAGTCGGCTATCAATACCGCGCGCACGCTGCTGGATGCGGTGGATACCGCCGCCACCGATATCGAGCAGGCGCGCGGCGGACTCCCCGGGATCATCGAGGAGCTGCGCCGCGATCTCGGCACGGCCGCGACCCTCACCCAGCACGGCGGACCCGAACTCATGACCGCCGCCACCAATGCTCGCACCGCCCTCGACCTGGCGAGCACCGAGGGCGCGGCCAATCCGCTCGGCGCGTTCCAGCAGGCTGTGGCCGCGGATACGGTGCTGGACAAGGCAATTGCCGATGCCACCGATCGCAAGGCCGCCGCCGAGGAGGTCGCGCGCCGACTCGACCAGGCCCTGACCGCCGCACGCAGTCAGATCAATGCCGCCACCGACTTCATCAGCACCCGCCGGGGCGGTGTCGACGCCGAACCGCGCACCCGCCTCGCCGAAGCTCAGCGCAGCCTGGACCAGGCGCAGCAGCTCGCCGCCACCGACCCCGCCCAAGCCCTCCCCCACGCCCAGCGCGCCGTGGAACTCGGCACCCGCGCCCTGCAAACCGCCCAGGCCGCGGTCCGCGATTGGCAGGCGAGCCAGCCGCGCCCGAACTCCCAGACCGGAGCGGTCCTCAGCGGCATCCTCATCGACGGCATGCTGCGCGGCATGGGCAGCGGATACCGCGGCGGCGGAGGCGGTTTCGGCGGCTCCCGCGGCGGCGGCAGCTACGGCCCCGGCTCCTTCGGCGGCTCCGACGGCTCCCGCCGCATCAGCCGCGGCGGGCGGTTCTAGCGCCGCCGAACAACTGCCGGCCGGATCAGCTGCGGCTCCCACCTGCCGGGCGTCCTACTCGATCAGGACGAATCGGACGGTGAATCCCCGTCATCCCGGCGCGTTTTGGACGGGATCGACAGCGGCGCACGCACTGCGGTGGATCCCGACAAAAAGCATGCCGGGGGCACGCCGGGATGACGGGTGGGTCAGAGCCAGCCGAGGCGTTCTGCTGCGCGGACGGCCTCCGCGCGGGTGCGGGTGCCGGTTTTTCCGATGGCGGCGGAGAGGTGGTTGCGGACGGTGCCCTCGGAGAGGTGGAGGGATTGTGCGATGGCGCCCGCCGTCGCGCCGTCGGAGGCGGCGGCGAGGACTTCGCGTTCGCGGGTGGTGAGGGGTGAGGTTCCGGTGGTGAGGGTTTCGGTGGCCAGGGCCGGATCCACTACGCGCAGGCCCATGTGGACGCGGCGGACGGCGTCGGCGAGTTCTCTTGCGGGAGTGTCCTTCACGACGAAGCCGCTGGCTCCGGCGTCGATGGCGCGGCGCAGGTAGCCCGGGCGGCCGAAGGTGGTGACCATGAGGATGCGGACCTGCGGATGGGCGAGATGCAGCTGCGCGGCGGCGGTGATGCCGTCCATTCCGGGCATTTCCACATCGAGCAGCGCCACATCCGGATTCGTGCGTTCGACGGCCGCGAGCACCTCGTCACCGCGGCCGACCTCGCACACCACCTCCAGATCCGGTTCCAGGCTCAGCAGTGCCGCGAGCGCACCGCGCACCAGCGCCTGATCATCGGCGAGTAGCAGTGTGATCATCGCGACGCCCCTATCGTTCCCGCCGGAAAGCTTGCCAGCACCCGCAATCCGCCCTCCGGCCGATTCGACAGGGTGAGCGTGCCACCCGCCGCCTGCACCCGCTCCCGCAGCCCCGACAATCCGGAGCCGGCGCGCGCGCCGTCGCCCATACCGCCGCCGTCGTCGCTGACCTCGATGCTGGTCGGCGTGACCCGCACGGCGGCATGCGCGGCTCCGCTGTGCCGCACGACATTGGTGATGGCCTCGCGCAGCACCCAGCCGAAGACGATGCTGTGCCGGATCGGCAGTTCCTCACCGTCTGGCAGATCGGCGTCGATTCCCGCGGCGCGCAGGGCGGTCCGCGCATTGACCAGCTCACCGGCCAGCGATACCTCGCGCAGGCCGCCGACCGTGGAGCGAACCCCGGCGAGCGATTCCCGCGCGAGTCGCTCGATATCGGCCAGTTCGGTTCGGGTGCGCTCCGGGTCGATATCGAGAAGTCGTTGCGCCAGTTCGGTTTTCACGGTGATGACGGTCAGCGAATGGCCGAGGATATCGTGCACGTCCCGCCCGACCCGCAGGCGCTCCTCGGCGACCGCGAGCTCGGTCAACTGTTTGCGGGCCAGATCCAGCGCCTGATTATTGATGATGATCAGGCGAACTCCACCGACAGCGATGGCCGACAGCGCCATACCCTGCATGATCGACCAGTCCGGCGCTTCGCCCACAATCAGCTGCGGCACCACCGCGGTCGCCAGCAGCAGCACGACCACCAGCGGTACCGCTCGCCGTATCGGCAGGGCAAAGGCGACGAAGGTGCCGATATAGGTGGTGAGTCCGTTCGCACCGGTATGCAGCGTGACCGTCGCCGCCAGCAGCAGGGCGACGAGCACGGCCAGCACCCTGCCCACCAGCCACGGGCTCGGACTCGGCCAGGTGGGTCCGTGCATCGGCAGCCGGAACAGCACCCAGTAGGAACCCAGGTAGCAGATGACGAAGGCGATGAGCACCGCGATCGTGTAGATGCGCGCCACCGGCTGATCGAGCGCCCAGGCGTTCTTCAGCGGGTCGATCAGATACACCGTCCACACGATCACGAAGATCCACCCGACCCGCCGTCGCCGGCCGATCTGCTCATCCTCGTAGGTCATATCGCCGGACGCTACCGCAGGTCCAGGCGCTGCGAGCCGACGCAGCGTCCGGATCGCGGCGGCGTCGTCCATACCCGAGGCATCGCCGGTCGATCGCATGCGCTTCATGGACTCAGCGTGCCGTATCGCGACGGAAGAGGAACGCCGACCCGAGGGTGAAGACGGTCGCCCAGGCGAGCACATTCACCACCGCGAGCACTATCGCGGCGCCGCTCGGATCGGTGAACGGCGCGCGTGCCAGGACCGCGATTCCATTGGTGGGGAACACCTTCGACACGGTGTCGAACCAGCCGTGCAGCGGCATGAACAGACCACCGGCGAACGCGAGCAGCGCCAGCACCACGCCGAGCAGCTGCATGACGTTCTCCGAGGGCAGCAGGTATCCGATGAAGAGCCCGAAGGCGGCGAACACCGCGGAGCCGAGCCAGGCGATCAGGAAGCAGACCAGCCAGGCCGAGGCCGGGAGCTGCGCGCCGAATACCGCGCCGACGGTGAAAACCACTGCCACCGAGGCCAATCCGAGCGCCATGGCGACAATGATCTTGGTGGCGATGTAGGCGAGCGGCGGCAGCGGAGTCAACCGCAATTGGCGGCTCCAGCCCTGCGCCCGCTCCACCGCCACCATGGCCCCGCCGCTGGTGGTCGCGAGCATGGCGCCGTACACGGCCATGGACACCATGACGTAGCCGGTGGTGTTGCCGGAACCGATCATCTGGGTCTTGTAGCCCGATTGCAGTCCGAAGGACAGGAAGAACACCGGCGGCATGATCAGCGAGAAGATCAGCGCCCGCTTGTTGCGCAGCATGCGGCGCATTTCCAGAGCCACGAAAGCCGGTCGTATTCCGCTGCGGCGCATCCCGGTTCGGGTATCGAGGACGGTCATTTCAGTGGTCTCCCGTCAGAGCGAGGAAGGCGTCCTCGAGGTTGTGCGCGGAAATCTCGAGATCGGCGGCCGTGGTGGCGGTGAGCAGATAGCGGGCCACGAGGTCGGAATCCTTGGCGCGCACGGTGATTCGATCACCACGCTGTTCGACGTGCTCCACGCCCGGTATCCGCAGCAGCACCGTCGCATCGGCCGCGGGCAGCGTCGCGCTGATCGTGCGCCCCGAGGCCATGTTCTTGACCTGAGCGGCACTGCCGTCGGCCACCACCCGGCCCGCGCGCATCAGCACGATGCGGTCGGCGTAGGCATCCGCCTCATCGAGGTAGTGGGTCGCGAACAGGACCGTCCGGCCGCGCTGCGCATCCTGCCGAATGGCATTCCAGAAGTCCCGCCGGCCCTCCACATCCATGCCGGTGGTCGGCTCGTCGAGAATGATCAGGTCCGGATTCGGCAGCAGGGCCAGCGCGAATCGCACGCGCTGCTGCTGCCCGCCCGAGCATTTGCCCACCGGGCGGTCTGCGATATCGTCGATCCCCGCCCGGATCAGCACCTCGTTCACGGGCCGGGGCCGCGCATGCAGCGTGCCGATGAGCCGCACGGTCTCGGCCACCGTCAGATCCGGCAGCAACCCACCGGATTGCAGCACTGCCGAAATCCTGCCCGCCGCAATGGCATCCGCCGGATCACCACCGAAGACCCGCACCACCCCCGAATCCGGCCGCGCCAGCCCGAGCACCATATCGATGGTGGTCGTCTTCCCCGCGCCGTTCGGCCCGAGAAACGCCACGATCTCCCCCGGCCGCACCACCAGATCCAGCCCGTCCACCGCGCGCACGGTCTCCCCGCGCACCTCGAAAGTCTTGACCAATCCCCGCATTTCGATGGCCGCCGCGGGCGCGACCCCGGACCGCGCATACACGGTCCCCTCAGCTGGAGCGTTCATACCCCAACTCTCGGCCGAATCCGCCCCGCCCACCTCCCCCGACCGTCACGACTCCCCCATGACAGATGTCATCCCCGCCAGAATGACGGGGGACTTCGTCAGATGGTGACGGTGACGGAGTGGAACCCGCCGGGCCCCTCGGGGAACGGGGCGCGGACGGCGCCGTCCTGGACTTCACCGGAGCGGCCGGTGACGCGGGCCTGGATGGTGTGGGTGCCGGGTGGGAGGTCTACGACGGTGCGCCAGCGGCGCCAGGCGGCGGGGGCGGTTTCCGCACCGAGTTCCACTGAGAGCCAGTCGGTTTCGTCGATGCGGATTTCGACACGGGCCACACCCCGGGGTGGGGCCCAGGCGACGCCCGCCACGGTGGTTTTGCCCGGACCGTCGCCGCCGGCGGTGGCCACGTCGATGCGGGCCTGCGGGCGCACCCAGAGGGCGTCGCTGGGCCAGCCGCGCTTCCACCAGTAGTCGACCTGGGTGTCATCGGAGAGTTCCAGTTCGGCAAGCCATTTCACGCCGGTGTACTGACCGTAGAGGCCGGGCACGAAGACCCGGGCGGGGAAGCCGTGTTCGGGGGGCAGGGCTTCGCCGTTCATGCCGATGACCAGGTAGCCGGGCCATTCGCCGGTGCGCAGCGGTTCCAGGGGCAGCGAGATGGTGTAGCCGTCGACGGCGCGGGTCACCAGGCGGGTGGCGGTCGAATCGGGCATGGTGTGTTCGAGCAGGGCGGTCAGCGGGACGCCGAACCAGCGCGCATTGCCGGCACGGCCGGCGCCGGGGGTGTTGTGCACGCACACCATGACGGCATCGAATTCCACCGCCTGCTCGGCCAGATCGGCGAGCGAGAACCGCAGCGGGTGCGCGACCTTACCGGTGATCGCAAGGCGCCACTGACCCGGATCGATGCGCGGCGGGCGCGAATTCACGTCTGCCACATAGAATCTGCCCGCCTTGGTGATCAATGGCGTCAGACCCGGCTCCGCCCCGAAACCGTCCTCCGCCATGGGCGGATGCGAACCCATCGGCCCGAGCTGCCGGACCCGCTCGGTATGCCGCCGATCCTCGCGGCGTATGAGCGTTTCGGCGGCGGCGAGCAATCCGGCGCCTGCTGTGGCCCACAGCAATTCACCGCCCGCCGTGGTCGGCGGCCGGCGCAGTCCGGCGCGCAGTACACCCGCGGCCGCGAGCCCACCGATCGCCGCGGGCACCGACTGATTCGCGCCCCGCAGCGCCAAGGCGGCGGCTCCGGCCCCGAATGCCGCTGCGGCAGGCGCGCGCAGGCGCTGCGGCAATAACGCCATACCGGCGGTGGCGGCGAGGGTCCCGAGCACCACCCCCGCCCGCGTGGTCTCCTTGTCGTACCGGCCGGCCATGGCCACGGTCGTCTCGACCACCGGAATCGGCGCGGTATCAGCGAGCAACCGCCCGACCCCGTCGATGACCGAGCCGCCGTGGGTCGCGGCGATCAACTCTCCGGCGCCGAGCGCACCGAGCCCCACCGCCGCCGCACCCAGTAGCCGTCGCTTACCGTTGACCGACACAGTACGAGCCTCTCCTAGCCGAGCGGGTTGTCTGCGCCCATTGTTCCCCAGCCCAGTGTGTCCCAGAAGGTTTCCCGGCTTACCGCTCCAGATACGCGCTGATGATCGGGCCGATGAAGGTCAGCGCCGCCTCGGTGACAAGCTGATTGTGACCGAAATCGATGAGGTGATCGGTGATCGGCCCGGTGATATACGGCCGCCACGTCGCGACATTCGGCAGCGGGGCCGGATTGCCCGCCGCGCTGAAGAACAGCAGATCACCGTCGAAGACGCTGGGGCGATGGTCGGAGATCTGCCGTAGCAGGTGTTGCATATCACTATAGAAGTGCTCGATTTCGGTGGCTGTGAAGGAGATTCCGGATGCCGCCAGCAGCTCCGCGGCCTGCGAGGCGGTGACCCCCGAGGCGCCGGGCGGCGCCTCGATACCGCCGAATTCGGCCAGCAGCAGCGCCAGCGGCGGAATATTGCCGTCATCGAAGATCTCCACCTCGGCGCGTCCGTCCATCATGATCAGCGACGGCACCCGTGCACCGCGCCGGCGCAGCTCGACCGCCATGGCATGCGCGAGGACGCCGCCCGCCGAATAGCCGAGCAGGTGGTACGGGCCCTCCGGTTGCACGCGGCGGATCTCGTCGACATACCGCACAGCGAGATCGCCAATGGTCCGATCGGCGGTGCCGCCGTCCACCACACCCGGCGACTGGAGACCGTAGACCGGGTGCGAGCGATCGATATACCGCACCAAACCGCCGTAGCACCAGGCCAATCCGACGGCCGGATGAATGCAGAAGAGAGCGGGACCGGTCCCTGCCGGGCGCATGGGCAGCATGACCCGCATGGACGGATCGACCTCCGGCTGTTCGGCGGCCTCGGACAGGCGCAGGGCCAGCGCCGCAGGCGTGGGGTCGAGGAACATCCACTGCAGCGGCAGGGGGATGCCGGTGCGCTCGCGAATCAGGGTGACCAGGCGCACGGCGGCCATAGAATTGCCGCCGACCTCGAAGAAGTTGTCGTCCACACCGATTCGGCCGGATTCCAGGACGGTTTCGAAGGCTGCTGTGAGCGCACTCTCGGCGTCGGTGCGCGGGGCCCGGTAGGCGCGACGCTCCGGGCGGACCTGCACCGTGGGCGCGGCATCGTCGTGAATCTCCCCGGCCAGTTCCGGTAGCCCGCCGGGCACCGCGATCACACCGACTGCGGCATCCGGAGTTTCGGTGAGCGCGGCGAGCAGTTCGAGGAAGCCGTCGGCCATGGACTGGGCGGTGACGCGATCGAAAAGATCGGTCGCGAAGGTCAGTGAGGTGGTCATGCCCGCCGGTTCGCCTGCGGGACCGAACTGTTCGGCGATCATCCATTCCAGATCAAACTTGGCGCCGGGAGCGGGCGCCTCGACCGGGCGAATCTCCAGACCGGGCAGCGTGGTTCGCGCGGGCTGGACATTCTGGAAGGCCAGCAGCACCTGGAAGAGCGGGTGGTGAGCGGTGGAACGGACCGGGGCGAGCGCCTCCACCAGCCGTTCGAACGGCAGATCCGTATTGCCGTAGACGGCCAGATCGTCGCGGCGGACGGCGTCGAGGACAGCGGCGAAACCGGCGGCCGGATCCAGGCGCGAACGCAGGACGACCGTATTCACGAACATGCCTACGAGGTCGTCGAATTCGCCGTCACCGCGCCCTGCGACGACCGAGCCGAGGGCGATATCCCGGGTGCCGGAGAGCCGGGCCAGCAGGACCGTCAGGGCCGCGTGCACCACCATGAACGGGGTCGCGCCGTGGGCGCGCGCCAGTACCTGCATGCGGTCGTGAACCAGTGCGGGGACGGTGAATTCGATACGGTTACCAATTCCGGACGGTAGCTCGGGGCGGGGGCGATCGGTGGGCAGCCGATGGACTTCGGGCAGTCCGTCGAGACGGGTGCGCCAGAATTCCAGCTGGCGGTGGGCGAGGCTGCCGTGGTCGGCATCGGCGCCGAGCAGTTCCCGCTGCCAGAGCGCGTAATCGGCGTACTGCAGCGGCAGTTCGGCCCACTGCGGCCGCCCTCCGGCGGCGCGAGCCACGTACGCGGCCAGCACATCTCGTGCGAGCGGGGCCATGGACCAGCCGTCGGCGGCGATGTGGTGAACGGCGAGTGCGAGCACCGCATGCTGCGGGGCGGTGTGCAGCACACAGACCCGCAGCGGGACCTCCCGGGTGATGTCGAAACCGCGGGACAGCTGAGCGAAGAGCTGCTGCGCGACTTCCGCTGGAGTCGTGTCGATTTCGACGATCGGCGTGGAACTCGCGTATGCGGGAAGGATGTTCTGGTACGGCCTCCCGTCGGAGTCGGCCGGATAGACGGTGCGGAGCGTTTCGTGACGGTCGGCCACATCGCCGAGGGCACTGCGCAGCGCCGGAATGTCCAGGCTCCCTTGGATTTCGAAAGCACCGGGGATGTTGTAGACCGGCGATCCGGGATCGTAGCGGTTGAGGAACCACATACGCTGCTGTGCGGCGGAGAGCGGAATCCGCTCCGGACGGGTACGAGGTCCGGGCCGTGGTCGATCTGTCATGGTTTCGGCGGCAACGAGTGCCGCCAACTCCGCCACCACCGGTGCATCGAAGAGCGCCCGCACCGGGACGGTCGTCTGCAGGACGGTACCCAGCCGGGCAGCCACTCTCGTGGCGATGAGCGAATTTCCGCCCAGGGCGAAGAAATCATCGTCACGCCAGATCTGGTCGATACCCAGGACTTCGGCGAAAACGGCGGCCACGGCCTCCTCCTGCGGGCCGATAACCGGTTCCCGAGCTCCTGCGGTGAGCTGCGGCGCGGGCAATGCGTCGCGATCCAGCTTGCCATTGGCCGTGCGCGGCAGATCATCCAGCGCTACGAGGGCGGAGGGCACCATATACGACGGGACCCGCTGTGCGACTGCACTCTTCAGGGCCGCGAGCGAGATCTCCGCGCCAGGCTCGGGCATCACATAGGCGACCAGTATTCCGCCGTGTGCGTCCTCGCGTACCAGCGCGACCGCACGGGCCACCGCCGGATCGGCGGTGAGCGCGGCCTCCACCTCCCCGAGTTCGATGCGCAGACCGCGCAGCTTCACCTGAGTGTCGGTGCGGCCCAGGTACTCCAGATCACCGGCACGCCTGCGCACCAGATCGCCCGTGCGGTACATGCGCCGCCCCGGTGCGGTGGGGTGGGCGACAAAGCGGGCGGCGGTCAGGTCCAAACGGCCGAAATAGCCCCGTGCCAATGCGATGCCTGAGAGATAAAGCTCACCCACCACACCGTCCGGCACGGGCCGCAGGCGGTTGTCCAGGACCAGTGCGTGCACTCCGGGGGCAGGCTTGCCGATGGTGATCGGCGCGCCCGGCTGCAATGGTGCGCTGCCGGACGCCCAGACGGTCGACTCCGTGGGGCCGTAATCGTTGAAGTGCAGGCGGTTCGGCGCGAACCATGCCGCGACCAGTTCGGGCGGGCAGGGCTCGCCGCCGGTGACGATCGTGTGCAAGTCGTGCAGCCCCGCCGGTTCCACAGTGGCCAGCGCCGACGGGGTGAGCGCGATGTGCGAAACATGCTCGCGTGCCAGGAGTTCGGTGAGATCGGGACCGGCGAAGACGGTGGGCGGTGCGATGACCAGGGTGGCTGCCGCGCCGACCGCCATGACGAGTTCCACAACCGAGGCATCGAAACTCGGCGAGGCGACGTGCAGTACTCGCGAATCGGAGGTGATGCGGTCGCGGTCGCACTGCGCCATCGCGAGATTCGCCAGACCCGTATGGGTGACCACCACGCCCTTGGGAGCACCGGTGGAACCGGAGGTGAAGATGACGTACGCCGGGTTCTCGGGGCGGTGCTCTCGGGATGAGATCTTCTTCGACTGTGCCGCAGACACTTCGGATGACGAGGGGTCGTCCACGCACCACCAGTCGACGGCGTCCGGAAGCCGGTCGCGCTGAGCGCTCACGGTCAGGCCGACTCCCACGCCCGAGACCTCGACGATCCGCTGTATGCGATCGAGTGGGTATGCCGGATCGATCGGGACGAATGCCGCTCCGGTGCGGGTGATCGCCCAGACGGCGAGCACCGATTCGATAGAGCGTGGAATGCCCACGGCCACCAGTGTTTCCGGCCCCGCACCGACCTGCAGCAGCCGCTCGGCGAGGAGGCTCGCACGTGTGTCGAGTTCCCGATAGGTCAGCTGCCGGTCGCCGCACACCACCGCCACACCGCTCGGGTTGGCGGCGACGGCGTCCGCCATGAGTTCCGCCAGCGGGCGCGGTGCGGCGACCGGCTCGGGTTCGATACGGGTCTGTTCCTGTTCGACAGCGGTGAGGAGGTCGATATCGCCTACCGCAGAGGTGCTTTCGTCCGTGACTGCGGTGAGTAGTCGCACCAGGCGGTCGGTAAAGGCCGCGACTGTGGATTCGTCGAACAGGTCGGTGGCATAGCAGCAGCGCAGCCGCAGACCGTCCGGATCGGCGATAACGGTGATACTCAGGTCGAATCGACTGCTGGTCTGCGGCAAGTCCATGGGGATGACCGTTGTTTCGGGCAGCTCCAACTCCGGCATCGCCAGATTCTGGAAGACGAGCATGACCTGCGCCAGCGGATGACGGGCCTCGGAGCGGGCCGGGGACAGCACCTCGACCAGCCGTTCGAAGGGGATATCGGCCCGTTCGAAAGCGGCCAGATCGGTATCGCGGACCCGGTCCAGCAGTGCGCCGAAGGTCTCACCGGCGTGAATGCCGGTGCGCAACACCAGCGTATTGACGAACATGCCGACAAGGTCGTCGAGACCGCGATGGCCACGACCGGCGACGGGGGTGCCGATCACTATGTCCGCGCTGCCGCTCAACCGCGACAGCAGCACCGCCAGGGCGGCGTGCACGACCATGAAGGGAGTGGCCCGGTGGGTCCGGGCGCAATGCTCGATCGCGGCGTTCACCGCGCTGTCCACCCGGGCCGTGCATTCGGCGGCATGATGGGAGGCTTGCGGCGGCCGTGGGCGGTCGGTGGGCAATTCCAGATGATCCGGCAGGTCCGTCAGGGTGCGGGCCCAGTAGTCGAGCTGTTGTGCCAGCAGGGATTCCGGATCTTCTTCGGCACCGAGCCGGGCGTGCTGCCACAGGGTGTAGTCGGCGTACTGCACCGGGAGCGGCTCCCATCCGGGCTGCTGACCTGCGGCGCGGGTCGCGTAGGCCGCTGCCACATCGCGGGTCAGCGGGGCCATCGAGAAGCCGTCAGTCGCAATATGATGTGCCACCAGCACGACCACATGTTCGTCGGGTG
The DNA here is from genome assembly GCF_035958815.1 of Nocardia sp. NBC_01327. Taxonomy (NCBI): domain Bacteria; kingdom Bacillati; phylum Actinomycetota; class Actinomycetes; order Mycobacteriales; family Nocardiaceae; genus Nocardia; species Nocardia sp. NBC_01327. The sequence continues at coordinate 7,613,787 of NZ_CP108383.1, forward strand.
CTGTGCGGAAGAGCCTGAAGCGCAGGGGAACTGCTGCTGTGACGTCGAATCCCTCAGTGACTGTGCGCATCACGGCCGCAGGCAGCTCGTCGAGAGTCATCGGCACAGGTTCCAGATCCAGGGGTACCTCGGACGCCGGCAGAATGCGCTGCCCACCGACCCCGTCGATATCGGGGTATACCGTCCGCAGCGTCTCGTGCCGCTCGATCACGTCATAGAGCGCCGTCCGCAATGCGGCGAGATCCACACGGCCCGAAAGCCGCAGTGCGACAGGCACGTTGTAAGCCGGGGACGACGGGTCGTAGCGGTTGACGAACCACATGCGCTGCTGCGCCGGGGACAAGGGCACCGGGTCCGGCCGGGGCCCTCGAACGAGCTCCGGACCCGCCTCCCGCCGTCCGGCAGCGGCCAGCAGCCGCGCCAGCTCGCCCACCACCGGCGCCTCGAACAGTAGCCGCACCGGAACCGCAGACCCCAGCGCCGCACCCAGTCGAGCCGCCACCCTGGTCGCAATGAGCGAATCACCGCCCAGCGCAAAGAAATCGTCCCCGGCGCCGACGCGCTCATGCCCCAGCACCTCGGCGTAGGTCTCGGCGACAAGCACCTCATCGCCCACCGGCGCCACATATACGGACTGCGCCACTTCAGGTTCCGGCAGCGCCCGCACATCGATCTTCCCCGTCCGGGTACGCGGCAAGTCCGCCAGCACCTGAATGCTCGACGGCACCAGGTACCGCGGCAGCCGCACCGACACCCAGGCCATCAGCACGGCGGCAGTCGGCGCGACAGCGCCCGACGGCGAAGAATCCACACCGGTAGCCGCACCCACAGCTCGTAACCCACCACCGGTGTCACCCGCAGTTCGCGGCACGGCAGCAGCCCCGCCGGCCGATCGCACAGCGCCAGCAGCCCCGCCGGCCAATCGCACAGCGCCGGCAGCTCGGCCGGGTGATCCAACCGGACCAGAAGCCCCGCCGGTCACTCCGATCCGACCAGCGGCATCGGTGGGATCGAGCAGGTCGGAGTTCGTAGCGGCGTGCCAATTCAACCGTCCGGTGCCTGCCGCCGGATCGGGCTGGCGGCCGGGTCGGGCCGAGAGGCCGGGGCGTCCGGACTCGATCGGATCTCGGCCGGGCACCGCGCGTTCCCAGGGCGGGGCGGTCGCGGGAACGACGAGGGTGACGTAGGAGTGCAGGGCCGTCGCGGCGGTGCGGGTGCGGCGGGCGACTGTGATCGAGGTTTCGACCTGGGGGTGGGTCGACAGAACTGCGTCGACCTCACCGGGTTCTACGCGAATGCCGCGGATCTTCACCTGGAAGTCGCTGCGGCCCGCGTATTCGAATCCGGCTGGGGTGCAGCGCATCAGGTCACCGGTGCGGTACAGACGGCCGCCTGCGGAGTAGGGGTCGGCGATGAAGCGGGCGGCGGAAAGCGCTGGGCGGGCTGAGTATCCGCGGGCCAGACCCTGGCCGCGAACGTACAGCTCGCCGACGGCTCCCGGAGGGACAGGGCGCAACCAGCGGTCCAGGACGAGAAGGCTGGTGCCAGGGACGGGGGCGCCGATGACGGCCGCTGTCTCCGGTGTCATATTCGCGCGGTAGGCAGCGGCAATGGTGGTCTCGGCGGGGCCGTAGGAGTTCACCAGGAGGCGGCCGGTGCTCATGCGGGCGATGAGGGCGGGCGGGCAGGGTTCGCCGCCGGTGGCGATCACCCGGACCCCGTGCAGGTCTTCGACATCCAGGGTGGCCAGCACCGTGGGCGTGCACAGCAGATGGGTGGCAGCGCCGTCGATGAGCGCCGCCGCCAATTCGGCGCCGGCGTTGGCATCCGGTGGAGCGACCACCAGCGTGCCGCCTGCCGCAAAAGTGGAGAGCCACACCAGGATCGCCGCATCGAAGGCGGTATTCAGGCAGTGCAGCACACGGGATTCGCGATTGATCGAGCACTGCTCCACCGCAGCCGACGCCATATCGGCCAGGCCGGTATGGGTGACGACCACGCCTTTGGGAGTGCCGGTGGATCCGGAGGTGAACACGATATACGCCGCATGCCCGGGGTGCAGAGGGCAGAGCCGGTCCGTATCGGTTACGGGGTCTGTCGGCGAGGCCTCGATGCGGGCAGCGATATCCGGGTCATCCAAAACAACCCAGGACAGCTCGGGTGGCAGATTCTCGCCGACGGGACTGTCTGTAACACCCAGCACCGCAGCACATTCGGTCGCAATGACCGCGGTACGGGCAGCGGGCTGGGAGATATCGACGGGTACGAAGGCCACACCCGTTTTGGCCACCGCCCACAACGTCACCATGGCTCGCACCGACCGCGGCAGCGCCACCAGCACCGCCCGCTCCGGCCCCGCACCCGCCTGGATCAATACCCGCGCCAAACGATTCGACAGGGAATCCAGCTCGCCATAGGTCAGCTCACCGGCCATGCCGAGTACATCGCGATCGCCCGCCATATCGTGCACGACGCCGGAGTTGTATCCGCCGCCTGCATCCTGTCGATCGGTGGACACGGTGCGTGCCGGCGCATGTGGGTCGACGACCGCGACGGTGCTGTGGATTCCGTTGCCTGCGAGAAGGTCCGGAAGCAATTGGATCCGGCCGGCGCCAGCGCCGTGGCGGATGGCGGGCGACTCCACGGGATCGATGCTTCGTACCGCGGCAGTGCGGCGGTGCGGATCCTCCGCGAGGGTCGCCAGGAGCCGCGCCACTCCGGCGGCGATCGAATTCGCCTGTGCTGCCTCGAAATACCGGGGTGAGCGGGTGAGTTCCAGGCGGAGGCCGTCGTTCGCGTACGCGGCCAGCGACAGCGGGTAGTGGGTGCCGTCGTGGGCGCGAATGCCGGTAACCGCCAGCTGTGCCTGGCGGGTGGCGGCGGCGAGGGAGGCCGCGTCGACGGGGTAGGACTCGAAGACGGTGGCGGTGTCGAAGAGTGGGCCGAGGCCGGTGCGCGCGTGGATTTCGTCGAGGCCGAGGAATTGGTGTTCGGAGAGGGCGGCCTGCTCGCGCTGGATGCGGGACAGCAGGTCGGAGAGGCGTTCGGCCGGGTGCAGGGTAATGCGGACCGGGACAGTGTTGACCAGCATGCCGACCATGCGCTCCGCGCCCGACAGTTCCGGCGGGCGACCGGAGACGGTGGCGCCGAAGACGATATCGGCGGAACCGGTGAGCTCGGACAGCAGCAGCGCCCAGGCGACCTGCACCATGGTGTTGACGGTGACCTGGCAGTTCGCGGCGGTCGCGCGCAGCCGATCCGCGAGGTCACTCGGCAGTGGAATCTCGTGAGCGACAGGCATGCTGGGCGCATCGGTGTGCAGAGCGGCCGGGGCGAGCAGGGTGGGGCCGTCCAAGTCCGCCAGCGAGTGAGCCCAGGCCGTACGCGCTCGATCGATATCACGGCCGGACAGCCATTCGAGGTAACGCCGGAAGGGCACGGGTGGCGCGAATCCGCCGTCGGCACCGCCGGTTTCGTACAGTCCGACGAGTTCGGCCAGCAGCAATGGCATGGACCAGCCGTCGAGGATCAGGTGGTGGTTGGTAATGACTATTCGGAAACGGCGCTGCCCCAAGGCGATACACAGGAACCGGAGGAGCGGGGGCGCATCCACCGCGAAAGGTGTTCGCAGTTCCGCTGCTGCCATCTCGTCGAGTTCGGCCTCCGTCGCGCCATAGGCCTCGCGATACACACACGGCACCGCCACCTGCGTGGCGATCACCTGCACCGCACGATCACCGGCCTGCACGAATCCGGCACGCAGCACCTCGTGCCGCCGAACCAGCGCCTCGGCCGCCGCCGTCAGACGGTCGAGTTCGAGATCGGCCTCCACATCGATGACCGCCTGCACCGAATAACCATCCGGCCCGCCCTCGGCCAGCTGCGCCTGGAACAGCAGCCCGCGCTGCAGCGGCGTCAATGGCAGAACATCATCGAGCAGGCCGTAATCCCGCTCCCACGAATCGATTTCGCTCTGATCGGCATCCACCAGCGGGAGATCACTGGGCGTGAAACCACCCGCCTCCGGCGCACTCACCAGCTCGGCGAGCTCCACCACCGCCGAAACCCACTCCCGCGCCAGCGCTTCCACCGACGCACCGCTGAGAGCACCCGGCGCGAACTGCCACACGGCCCGAATCCGCGACCCCTGCTCGCTCTCGAGCGTCACCGCATCCACCGAAAGCACCGCCGCCAGCGGCATATCCGCAGCCGCGTGGCCACCCAGCCGCGCCGCCATCCCCACCGGCAGCCAGTCTCCCTCCACCTCCATATCCGGTACCTGCCCGAGATAGTTGAACCCCACCTGCGGCTCCGGCAACACCCCCAACTCCCCCGCGGTCCCACCATCCAGATACCGCAGCACGCCGAATCCGAACCCACCCCTGGGCACCGCCCGCAGCTGCTCCTTCACCAGCTTCAACGCCGCTTCCGCAGCACCGATCCGGGCCGACCCGCCACGCCACAGACCGGCCTGCGTTGCCAGTGCCGGTGCGGAGATATTCGACTCGACTCCGCGCTCACCGGCACAGACAGGCGGTAGAAAGCCCGCCCCCGCTACTGATCCCAGCCGCACGGGCACCTGCGCGGTGAACCAGCCCACCGTGCGCGACAGGTCTGCCCCGGCAATCGCGGTCTCATCGCGGCCGTGCCGCTCGACGGCCACGACGGTGGCCGCCGCGCCGGCGCCGAATTCCCCACGCGCGGAACGCCAGCGCGCCAATGCCAAAGATAGTGCAGCCAGCAGCGCATCCTCCACACCGCATCGATAGGTCGAAGCCATTCGCCCGGCCAGTGCGGCCGAGGCGACGCCGGGTATCTCGACCTCGACCCGTCCCGCAACCCCGTACGTATCGACCTCCGGGTCCAGCCGGCGCGTACCGAGTAGTGGATCCGTCGCCAATACCGCACGCCAGTAATCGAATTCGCACGCGGGCCACTCACCGACAGCGCGGGGTGCATCGCCCGCGGAGAGTGTTCGCCCGTAGGCCGGTTCGGCCTCTCCGTCGACAGGTCCCGCCGAGGCCGCCACATCCCCCGGCATGAGGAGAGCACGGAGGGCGTGTGCCCAGGTGCGCACGGAAGTTCCGGTTTCCTGCAGGGTGGGGGTGGTGCCCGCCGAGGCTTGGGTCCAGGCGGACATGAGGTCGGGGAGCAGGATGCGCCAGGAGACCGCATCGCAGGCCAGGTGGTGGATTGCGATGAGTAGGCGGCCGTGGCCGGCTGGACCCGGATCCAGCCAGGTGAAGGCGGTCATGGCGCCGCCGCGGGGATTCAGGCGGGCGACAGTCGCTTCGAGTTCGCGGTCGATGTCGTCGGTGGCGGCAATCCTGGTCAGCAGGTCCGCGGCGTCGACGCGGTGGGGCGGCGGGACCTCCAGTTGGATACCGGAGGCGGTGTCGACGACGCGGGCACGGAGCATGTCGTGGCGGTCGAGCAGGGCTTGCAGGGTGTGGGTGAGGGCTTCGGGTTCGATGCCGCCGGGGAGTCGGACCACCATGGACTGGGCGAAGCGCTCCCAGCCGGGGCGGGCCAGCAGCCAGGCGGCGACCGGGGTGAGCGGGAGCCGGCCGAGGCCGCCGCCGGGGAGTTCCGGGAGCTGTTCGGTGCGGTCCGCGATCTGGGAGACCACGGCGGCCAGGGCGGCCGGGGTGCGGTGCTCGAAAACCTCACGCGCGGAGAAGACCAGACCGGCGGCGCGGGCGCGAGAGACCAGGGTGATGGCCATGATCGAATCGCCGCCGAGGGCGAAGAAGGACGTGTGCGGGCCGATGTCGGAGGCGCCGAGGATCTCCGCGTAGAGGGTGCAGAGGATGCGCTCGGTATCGCTCACGGGTTCGCGCTGCAGGACCGGCTGTGCGACAACGGGTTCGGGGAGGGCGCGGCGGTCCACCTTGCCATTGGCGGTCAGGGGGAGCGCACCCAGCACCGTGACGGTGGCGGGCACCATGTACGGCGGCAGCCGGCGCGAGACATGATCGAGCAGGTCGGCTTCGGTGACCGTCGCCCCGGAATGCGGTACGACATAGGCCGCCAGCAGAGTGCCGCCGCTCGGTGCGGGACGTGCGACGGTGACCGCGATCTCCACTGCCGCATGCGTATCCAGTGCGGCGTCGATCTCGCCGAGCTCGATGCGCATACCGCGCAACTTGATCTGGAAGTCGGCGCGGCCGACGTACTCCAGAATCACCTGCGCTCCGCCGGTAGCCTGCGTGCCACCGGCCTTCCCGCGCACCACAGCGGTCCAGCGCACCAGATCTCCGGTGCGATACATCCGACTGCCGGGGAGGCCCACGGGTGCGGGGACAAAACGTTCCGCTGTCAATCCCGGGTGGCCGACATAGCCGCGAGCGACCCCCGGACCGGTCACGTACAGTTCGCCCGCGACGCCGATCGGCACCGGACGCAGCCAGCGATCCAGCACCAGCATCCCCGCACCGGGCACCGGGTCACCCAGCCCCGAATTCCGGCCGGACACCAGGCCTTCGGTATAGGTGACGGCCACCGTCGTCTCGCTCGGACCGTACGAGTTCAGGAGATCGCGGCCGATCCCGAAGCGCGCCACGATATCCGGCGGCGTGGGTTCGCCGCCCGAGGACACCGCACGCACCCCGTCCAGCGCATCCGGTTCCAGCGTGGACAGCACCGCCGGGGTGGAGCAGACCTGGGTGATCCCGTACTCACGCACCAGCGCGGCCAGCTCGGCACCGAGAACCGGATCCGCCTCGGCCACAACGAGTGTGGCGCCCGCGGCGAAGGCCATCAGCCACTCCAGGACAGCGGCATCGAAGCTCGGGTTCAGACATTGCAGCACCCGCGAGCCCGGAGCCACTCGATACGAATCCACTACTGCGGCAGCCAGACCCGCGAGACCGGCGTGGGTCACCACAACCCCCTTGGGCACACCCGTGGAACCGGAGGTGAAGACGATGTAGGCCGGGTTCGACAGCCTCGAAGGACGCGGCAGGTCGGTGGCGTCCAGCGGCTCGGAGGACAGCTCGGCCCAGGCCGTTCCGGACAGCAGATCGTCGAGGGCGATCCACCGCACCGCATCCGGAAGATCGGCGACCTCCCCGATGGTCAGCCCCACCCGGGCTCCGCATTCGGCGGCAATGCGCGCGACACGATCACCGGGCATCGCGGTGCCGAGCGGCACGAAGGCAGCTCCGGTCTTGGCCACCGCCCACAGCGCGACCACCGCCTCGACGGAGCGTGGAAGCGCCAGCAGCACAGCCGATTCCGGACCGATCAGATCCGAGAACCCAGGACTCCGCAGCAGCCTGCGGGCCAGCCGATTCGACTGTTCATCCACTTCGCCGTAGGTCAGCGACCGACCACCGCCGACAACTGCCACCGCATCACGGCCCGCACGCCGCAGTCCCGCGCGCAGAATCTCCGGCAGCAGTTGCGGTTCCGGCGCCTGCACACCCTGGGCACCCGCGAGAACCCCCTGCTCGTCCGTGGTGCAGTACGCCAACTCCGCCAGCGGCGTATCCACCTCCGCCGCGAGCAATGAATCCAACAGCGTCAAGAACCGCCGATGATGCCGTCCCAGCGAATCCTCGTCATACAGCCGGGGATTCGCCGCGAAGTCGACATGAATAGGCGCACCCGCACCGTGCTGATAGAAGTTGACGAACAAATCCTCGATCGGCCCGGACGTCAGCACATGCAGACTCGACCGCACCCCCGCGAAGTCGATCCCCGCCGGAAACAGCATGATATTGATTACCGGCCCGACAAACCCCCGCCCAAGCTCCGGCTGCCCCTCGGCACCCGACTGGGCCGCCCGATCCCCCGCGGCCCCGTGCTCAGCCACCCCCGACTGGGCCGCCCGATCCCCCGCGGCCCCGTGCTCAGCCACCCCCGACTGGGCCGTCCGATCCCCCGCGGCCCCGTGCTCTGCCACCCCCGACTGGGCCGTCCGATCCCCCGCGGCCCCGTGCTCAGCCGCACCCGACTCGGCCGCCCGATCCCCCGCAGCCCCGTGCTCAACCACCCCCGACGCGGCAGCGCTGCGCCCGGCAGCACCCGGCTCCGCAGCACCCCAGTGCATATCTTCGGCGCGGAATCGCTGATGCCGCAGGGCGCCCGAGGCGGCGACACGGACCGCGTCCAGGACTTCGCCGACTCGGCCGGTGCGCGGCACCCGCACCCGTAGCGGCACCACATTGGCGATCATGCCGCCGGAGCGGCGGAGCAGCGCGGTGGTTCGGCCGGAGACCGGCAGGCTCAGTACGACGTCTTCGGTGGCGGTGAGGCGGGCGTAGTACAGCGCGACCGCTGCCATCACGACCATGGCCGAGCTGGCGTCGAAGCGATGGGCGGCGTTCTCCAGGCGGGTGGCGGTGCCCTCCCCCAGTTGTGCGCGGGCTTCCCGTCCCAGGGCGCAGGCGGGAGCCGTGGCGGATACCAGGCTGCAGCGCTGTGGCATGCCGGCGGTCACCTCGCGCCAGTACTGTTCGTCGGCCGTGAATCGGCTCGACTCCCGGTACGTCATTTCGGCCTCGTGCACCGCGAGCAATGAGGCGGCGGTTCCGGCGGCAGCGGGCTCGTGGCGGACGGCGGCGTTGTAGAGCTCGGCGACGCGGTACAGCATGGTTACCGAACCGAATCCGTCGATGAGAATGTGGTGGGCGCGGGTGAACCACAGGTGGTGGTCGTCGCCGACCCGGATCACCGTGGAGATTCCGGCGCGGGCGCCGAGCAGATCGATGGGCGCGGCGACATCGGCGCGCATCCACTCCAGTGCGGCCGCAATCGGTTCCGGTTTGTCTCGGAAGTCCAGAAATCCCACCGCGGGCGCCAGACCGGGATCCACCACCTGATACGGCCGATCGTCGATCTCGGCCAGACGCAGTACGCCGGAACCGAATTCGCGCCCGGCGACCAGTGCGGCGCTACGCAGCGCCGCGAGATCCAGTGGCCCCCGCATCTCTATGTACTGGGCCTCGGACAGTGGCACGCTCGGATCCAGTTGCTGCGCATACCACATGCCGAGTTGCGCGGGAGAGAGCGGAAAAACCGTGGCGGTCTGTTCCGCCGTTGATTCGCGCGTCATAACGCCTCATCGAGTCGAACTCCGTCATGAAAGAGACTGGGCGTCTTGCGGCTGTTCGCGATAAGCCGGAACCCAGTTGTCGGGGCGAGCTGTCAACCGCCCCACCATGACTGCGCGCACATGTGCGGGCAGCCCAGGTGCGAACTTGCGCACGTAAGCATTCATCCATTCCGGTCGGTCCAAGAGGAATGGGAAATCTGTTGTCATCATGGATCGGACGACCAACATAGGCATGGGCGCGTCCAAAGGCCGAAAGTCCTTGTTCCACAGGCCCGGTTGATCACATCCCGGGTAGAATTGGCCGAGCATCGCACCGCGTTCGACGAATCTGGTCTTGAATTCCACGTGCATCTCGTCGATCAGCGACAAGTCGGTCAGATTCGGGAACACGGTTATCAACGCGCGCAAGACCGATGTGGAGTTGCCGTTCCCTGTCGGCAATTCGGGATAAACCTCGAGTGCGTCCTCGATAATGGCGTGCAGCCATAGCGGCTGCGGCTCCGCGGCGGGGACCTGTGCGAGCCACAGCAGGTCCCGCCGCATGGACGGTCGTACATACGGGCATACGGGCCCGTCTCTTCCCAGGTCTTCGCTGGGTTGGGTCAGAAAGGATTCAGCCCAAGATCGAAACGCCGCCACTGTAGACCTGGCGGCAGGACAAGATGATCCGGAATCCCCCAATGAGACCCATTGCAGCCCCGAGCGGGGCCCGATTACACGCTCGCTCATGACTCACCTCGGCAGATCGAGCACAGCGGCAGACGCCGTTGCCCCATACATATAAATATGCACCGATGCCGAGCCGTTAACACGAGTAGTGCGATACCTGAATTATTAATCAGCGCCCCAATTTTCAGGGGCAACCGAATAAAGAAAAGACCGGTCAGGCATTGACCGGTCTTCTCGGAGTGTCTGGGGTCAGGCGCCGATGAGGCGTGCTGCCAGGTAACCCTCTACTTGATCGAGAGCAATTCGCTCCTGCGCCATGGAATCACGCTCACGCACGGTGACGGCGTGATCCTCGAGCGTATCGAAGTCCACCGTGATGCAGAACGGCGTACCGACCTCGTCCTGACGGCGATAACGGCGGCCGATGGCGCCGGCATCATCGAACTCGACATTCCAGTTCTTACGCAACTGAGTAGCGAGATCCTTGGCCTTCGGCGAAAGATCCGCATTGCGCGAGAGCGGCAGCACCGCGGCCTTGACCGGAGCCAGACGACGATCCAGGCGCAGCGTGGTGCGATCCTCCAGCCCGCCCTTGGCGGTCGGAACCTGCTCCACGTGATAGGCGTCCACCAGGAAGGCCATCAGCGAACGGGTAAGACCGGCCGCCGGCTCGATCACATACGGCGTGTAGCGCTCGCCGGTGGTCTGATCGAAGTAGCTCAGGTCCTGCCCCGAATGCTCGGAGTGGGTCTTCAGGTCGAAGTCGGTGCGGTTGGCGACACCCTCGAGCTCGCCCCACTCACTGCCCTGGAAGCGGAAGCGGTACTCGATATCCACCGTGCGGGTGGAGTAGTGCGAGAGCTTCTCCTTCGGGTGCTCGTACAGCCGCAGGTTCTCCGGATCGATGCCCAGATCCGTGTACCAGGCCAGGCGCGTATCGATCCAGTACTGGTGCCACTGCTCGTCCTCGCCCGGCTTGACGAAGAACTCCATCTCCATCTGCTCGAACTCGCGCGTGCGGAAGATGAAGTTGCCGGGGGAGATCTCGTTGCGGAAGCTCTTGCCCATCTGGGCGATACCGAACGGCGGCTTCTTGCGCGCGGTGGTCTCGACGTTCTTGTAATTGACGAAGATGCCCTGCGCGGTCTCCGGGCGCAGGTAGTGCATGCCGTCTTCGGTCTCGACCGGGCCGAGGTAGGTCTTGAGCATCATGTTGAAATCGCGCGGCTCGGTCCACTTGCCGACGGTGCCGCAGTCGGGGCACACGATGAGTTCCATGGACACCGAATCCGGATCCTCGATGCCCTTGTGCTTCTCGGCGTACGCCTCCTGCAGGTGATCCTGACGATGCCGCTTATGGCAGTTCAGGCATTCCACCAGCGGATCGTTGAACACCGCGACGTGACCGGAGGCCACCCACACCTGGCGGGGCAGGATGATCGACGAGTCGAGGCCGACCACATCCTCGCGGCTGGTGACCATCGACCGCCACCACTGCCGCTTGATGTTCTCCTTGAGCTCGACTCCCAGCGGGCCGTAATCCCACGCCGATTTGGTGCCGCCGTAGATCTCACCGCTCGGGTACACGAGACCCCGGCGCTTGGCGAGGTTGGCGACGGTGTCCACCTTCGACTTGGGTGCCACTGAAGAAATCTCCATCCGGTCCGGAAAACTACAAGGGACGTCCTCAAGCCTATCGGTACCGGGCTAGCCAATTTACGCCCACTCCCACCCCTCCGGCCGCGCCCCGCACACCCTCTCGCGCGCGCGCCGGATTCAGGTCTCACGCCCGTGTCAGCGCGTCGCGTTTGACATGCATATGCTTGCATATAAGAATGGCATCGGTTTCCAATAAGGAGTTGGTTCGATGACCACGGACAGCGGTGCCCCTCTGCGGCGCTCCCGCGTCGCGACCGAGGCACCAGCCGCGATTCCGCACGACCCGTACCCGTACCGGTCGCCCATGCCGCCGATCGTGCCCTCGCGCACCATCCTGGACTCGGCCGGCGAGCTGCTGCGCGCGCTGGCCGCACCGGTGCGCATCGCCATCGTGCTGCAGCTGCGGGAGTCGCCGCGCTGCGTGCACGAGCTGGTCGATACGCTCGGCGTGACCCAGCCGCTGATCAGCCAGCATCTGCGGATCCTCAAGTCCGCGGGCGTGGTGCGCGGTGAACGCACCGGGCGCGAAGTGATCTACGAACTGGTCGACGAGCATCTGGCGCACATCGTCATCGATGCCGTCGCACATGCCGAGGAAGGGTGATCGTGGGAACAACCGAGAAGACGGTCGGTGTCCGCAGCACTCGCCAGCGCAGCGCCATCGCCGCCCTGCTCACCGATATCGACGAATTCCGCTCCGCCCAGGAACTGCACGATGAGCTGCGCCGCCGCGGCGAGGGCATCGGGCTGACCACCGTCTACCGCACGCTGCAATCGCTGGCCGAGGCCGGGCTGGTCGACGTATTGCGTACCGACTCAGGCGAATCGGTGTACCGGCAGTGCTCCACCGGGCATCACCACCACCTGGTCTGCCGCAGCTGCGGGAGCACCGTCGAGGTCGAGGGCCCGACCGTCGAGGCCTGGGCGGACTCCGTCGCCGCCGAACACGGGTTCACCGATATCAGCCACACCATGGAGATTTTCGGCACCTGCCGAAACTGCTCCAGCCGCAACAGCTGACGCCCGAAACCGCTCGATGTCCGAGGTTCGGGACAACCCGGACATCGAGCTGTCATCTTGTTGCGAACGGATATTCGTTTTAGTTTTGGGTCCATGCCCAGAGTCAGCGAAGAACACCTCGAACGACGCAGACTGCAAATCCTCGACGCCGCGCAAATGTGCTTCGCCCGCAAGGGAATTCACACCACCACCATGCAGGACGTGTTCGCCGAATCCGGCCTCTCCGCAGGTGCGGTGTACCGCTACTTCAAATCCAAGGACGACCTCATCGCGGCCCTCACCAGCGAGGCGACCGTCGATCTGCGCGCCGCTCTGAGTGAAGCCGTCTACAGCGATCCGCTGCCCACACCGGCGGAACTGGTTCGCTCCATTACCGAAACCATCGTCCGCCTCAGTGGGGCGAGCGGGCCCGTGCGCGTCATTCCGCAGGCGTGGGCGCTGGCCCTGACCGACGCCAATATCGGCGACTATGTCCGCACCAGCATCAGCGGTATCCGGCGGCTGTGGATCGACTACGCCATTCGCATGCGCGATATCGGCTGGCTGCCGATCGATGCCGATACCGATGCGGTGGGAAAGGCCTTCCTCGGGCTGCTTCCCGGGTTCATACTGCAGCACCTGATCCTGGGCGATACCGATCCCGAATCCTTCAGCCGCGGTGTGGCACAGCTGCTGCCCGCCTACGGGCCGATCAGCGCCGTCGCCGAAATCTCGCCCAACTGAACAGGATTCAGGGCAGTACCAAACCCTGCCGGGCGCGGCCCGCGCCCGAGAGCACCAGCAGCAGCATGGTGGCGAGCGCCTCATCCTCCAACCCGACAGCCGGGAAGGTGTAGCGCAGGATGATGTCGGCCAGCCTGTCGTGGCCGACGATGGTGATCGAGCCGAACTGCAGGGCGGCATTGCGCTCGGCAACTCGCTTGTGCAACTGCGGTTTCAGCGGGCGATCCCAGGCCAGCACACAGGTCAGGGTCAGCACGTCCAGGCCGGGGGCCAGGTTCACGCCGCGCAGGGAGCACAGCGAGCCGTCGAATTCGAAACCGAGGCCGCCGCCCTCCTCGACGCGGACGTGCACCTCGTAGCGGGCCAGTGCGACACCGGCGCGCGCCTGCAGGTCCTCGGCCGGGGACAGTTCGTCGCTCACTTCGCGCCACCGAAACGGCGGTCGCGCTTGGCGTACTCCAGGCACGCGGCCCAGAGATTGCGGCGGTCGAAATCGGGGAAAAGTGTTTCCTGGAACACGAATTCGGCGTACGCCGACTGCCACATGAGGAAGTTCGAGGTGCGGAACTCACCCGACGGGCGCAGGAACAGATCCACATCCGGCATATCCGGCTCGTCCAGGTAACGGGCCACCGTCGCCTCGTTCACCTTCTCCGGATCGATCTCGCCCCGTGCCACCCGGCGCGCGATTTCCCTTGCGGCATCAGCGATCTCGGCACGGCCGCCGTAGTTGACGCACATGGTCAGGGTCATCACCGTATTGTCCTGGGTGAGCTCTTCGGCGACCTCGAGCTCCTTGATCACGCTGCGCCACAGGCGCGGTCGCCGCCCCGCCCAGCGCACCCGCACACCCATCTCGTGCATCTCGTCGCGACGGCGGCGGATCACATCGCGATTGAACCCCATGAGGAACTTGACCTCATCCGGGCTGCGCCGCCAGTTCTCGGTGGAGAAGGCGTACGCCGACAGCCACTTCACACCGATCTCGATACAACCCTCGACGGTGTCCATGAGGACCGCCTCGCCGCGCTCGTGCCCCGCGGTGCGCGGCAGACCCTGCTCCTGCGCCCAGCGGCCGTTGCCGTCCATCACCAGGGCCACATGCCTGGGCACGAACTCCAGGGGAATCTCCGGCGGCGTGGCGCCGGAGGGATGCGGCGAGGGCGGACGCACCGTGCGCTGGGCTGCGGAAGGCTTGCGAGTACCGATCACGCCCCCCATCCTGCCCGACGCTCCCCACCGCTCGACCACGCCCACGGAATTCGCGCAGCATCTCCACAAATCAGCCCGGTTGGGGCCGACCGCACAGCCCGTGTCACTACCGAACAGTCGTCATCGGCGCTGTTCGGTAGTGAAGGACTCTGCGAGATCAGCGAGGGACTTCTGTGTGATCGCTCGGGTCAGGAGACCGGCCAGGTGTCGAGGTAGGCGCGGTAGGAGCCGAAGGGCAGGGAGGCGTCGTAGACGAGGTCTCCCGAGGGGCTGAATTCCGAGATGCGCGGGACCATGCCCCAGCTGACCAGGGTATTGCCGTTCGGGAGGGCTTGGGCATTACCCATGGCGAAGGTCGTCAGCTTCTCGGGATGCTGCTGATTGCGGACCAGGGTGGCCTGCTTGGCGACCGGATCGATGTGGATCCACTCGACGCTGGAGGGACCGCGCGACTCCAGGCCGTCGGAGTTGTTGTTGAACAGCCGCAGGGTGGAGGCGTCGCTGAACTCGGCGTCGTGCTGGAAGGCGAATTCGATATCCGGGCTCGCGGTGAGGGTCGGATTCTTGCCGCCGAGCTGCCAGCGGATCGTGCCGGTGTGCGGGTCGATATCGTAGACCGCCGCCGTATTACGCAGTGAGACAACCAGATTGCCCGACGGATCGAGGCTGATGGAATTCATGTGGTACGGGTCGTACACATCGCCGCCCAGTTTGCCGGGCGTCTCGGAATCGGCCAGCGGCACATGTTCGGCCGCACTCCAGTGCGAGATCTCCTTACCCGTCGCGACGTCCATCACCACGGCGACGGTGTCGAACATCTTGCCGTCCTTGGGGCCGCCGATAGCCGTGAGATCGGCGTTCACCTGCGGATAGGAGGTCAGCAGGGCCCGGCCGTCCGGGGTCAGCCGGAATTCGTGCACATCCGCGCCCGCCCCGCCCGGATCCACCGTGGTGATGACATTGAAATTCTCATCCGCGATCACGCCGACACCCGACCCGTGCCCGGCCACGGTGCTGCCCTGCCACCAGGTGAGCACCTTCCGGCCCTGATAGACCTGGCTGCGGAAGTTCGAAACATCCTGTCCCGCAGGCGGAGTGAATCGCTTGATCTCCCTGCCCGAGCGATCGGCGATCACATTCGCCGGCTGCCCGCCCGGCAGCGCCTGCGCGATGGTCCCCAGCCCGGGCACCAGCGCCGCCGCGCTCACACCGCTGGTGTAGTAGATGTACCCGTCGGCGATCCCCGGCTGCTGAACCTTGACCGTGTAGGACAGCCCGCCGAAGGGCAGACTCGGCAGTACCGGATCGGCCGCCGCGGGAGTGGCGGCCACAACGGCCGCGAGGGCACAGGCGGCGAGGGGAACCGGCAGGCGACGAAGGGCACTGCGGGAGGACTGTCGAGCATGGGAGACCAACACGCACTGAACTTTAGGCTCGCTAATGTTCACAGTCGCTGTATCGAATCTCACTGATCCTGACGTCCACCCGAGTATCACTGAACGAGACTCTCAGGGCGAAACCGAAAAACCGGCCAACTCGCAGACAAGCTTGGAAGAAATACCGGATTCAGCTGACGGCGGCGGATTCGACCGCTTCATGGGGGCGGGTGCGCTCGATCAACGGCAGGGTGCGGAGTTGGCGTTCCAGGTGCCACTGCAGGTGGGCGGCGATGAGACCGCTGGCCTGGCGGCGCATATTGTCCGGAATCGCTTGTACGCCGGACCAATCGCCGCGATTGAGGGCGCTCATATGCTCCAGGACGCCGACCATGGGGGTGGCGGAGCCGGGTGGACGGCAGTGCACGCAGACCGCGCCGCCGGCGGCGACATGGAACGCCCGGTGCGGACCGGGGGTGGCGCAGCGGGCGCATTCGTCGAGAGAGGGGGGCCAGCCGGAGAAACCCATGGCGCGCAAGAGAAATGCGTCCAGGATCAGCTCGTGGGGGCGATGGCCGAGGGCGATGGCGCGCAGGGCGCCGGCGGTGAGGGTGTGCAGGCGGGGCGCGGGGGCGCGCTCCTCACCGGCGAGGCGTTCCGCGGTTTCCAGCACCGCGCAGGCGGTGGTGTAGCGGCCGTAATCGGCGACGATATCGGAGGCGAAGGCCTCCACGGTGTGCACCTGGGTGACGACATCGAGATTGCGGCCGGGGTGCAGCTGCACGTCGATATAGGCGAAGGGTTCCAGCCGCGCACCGAATTTGGACCTGGTCCGGCGCACGCCCTTGGCGACCGCGCGCACCAGACCGTGCTGGCGGGTGAGCAGCGTGACAATACGGTCGGCCTCGCCCAGCTTGTGCTGGCGAACCACTACCGCATGGTCTCTGTACAACTGCACCGCAACAGTCTCGCACGCCCTCCCGACCGATTGCGCCCGCATCGCTCGCGTCGTCGAATCCGCTGTTCGTGAGGTCAGCGACATGTCCGAATACCGCCGGTCATGTCCGGGCGGCTGGGGCAGATTCGAGAGCGGAACGACAATCGAGAGGAGAGACGCCATGACCGTGTACGCGACAATCGACAGCCCGCTCGGCGAACTGCTGCTGGTCGGCGAGCGCTCGGCGACCGCGCCCGGCGGTATCGCCCTGACCGCACTGTCGGTGCCGGGACAGCGGGGCGGAGTCACCGTGCGGCCCGAGTGGACCGAGGACGCCTGCGCATTCGTTCCGGTCATCGTCCAGCTGCGGGCCTACTTCGCCGGCGCGGAGACCCGCTTCGATATCGAATTCGCCTCCAGCGGAACCGATTTCCAGCAGCGGGTGTGGCGGGCGCTGGACGAGATCCCGTACGGCGCCACCGCGACGTACGGTGAGATCACCGCGCGGATCGGAGCGCCGCGGGAGCGCACCCGCGCTGTTGCGGCGGCGATCGGCGCGAATCCGCTGCTCGTGGTGCGGCCCTGCCATCGGGTGATCGCGGCGGGCGGCGCGCTCACCGGCTATTCCGGCGGACTCGAACGCAAGCAGCGACTGCTCGAACTCGAGCGGGTCCTCCTGCCTGCGTGAAGGCCCGGCGCCTTCGGACAGTGCCTCGCTGGACGTGTGACCAGAATCGCGCTACGTTTCCCAGCGAACGGCAGGGAGACGGGACTCAGCATGACGACGGCGGCGGTAAACGAACTCGGGCTGGCGCAACTGGCGGCAGCATTGACACAGGGGAAGATCACCTCGGTAGCGGCGACGACCGCCGCGCTCGATGTGATCGACGCAAGTCAGGCCGGGCTCAACGCATTTCGGATCGTGCGGCGCGAACAGGCGCTGATCGAAGCCGCCGACGCCGACCGCCGGCTCGCCGCCGGGGAGCGCGCGCCGCTGCTCGGAGTGCCGCTGGCCATCAAGGACGATACCGATATCGCCGGTAGCCCAACGGCTTTCGGATGCGGCGGCGACTTCCCGGTGAAAACCGAAGACGCCGAATCGGTTCGGCGACTGCGCGTTGCCGGTGCGGTGATCGTCGGCAAGACCAATACCTGCGAGCTGGGGCAGCTGCCGTTCACCAGTGCGGAGGCCTTCGGGCACACCAGGAATCCGTGGAGCGCCGAGCACACGCCGGGCGGCTCGTCCGGCGGTTCCGCGGCGGCCGTCGCGGCCGGATTGGTGCCTGCCGCACTGGGTTCCGACGGTGCGGGCTCCGTGCGCATACCCGCGGCCTGGAACAATCTGGTGGGCATCAAACCGCAGCGCGGGCGCATTTCCACCTGGCCGCTGCCCGAGGCGTTCTACGGGCTCACCGTGAACGGGCCGCTGGCGCGCACTGTCGCCGATGCCGCGCTGCTGCTGGACGTCGCCGCCGGACCGCATCAGGGCGATCTGCATACGCCGCCCGCCGTGCGCGTCTCCGAGGCGGTCGGCCGTGATCCGGGACGGCTGCGCATCGCGCTCTCGCTGCGAACTCCGTTCACCGCCATCAAGACCGAACTCGATCGCGAGGTGCAGGCGCGGGTGCACGCGACCGCCGATGCCCTGCGCCGCCTCGGCCACGAGGTCACCATCGCCGATCTGCACTACGGCGTGCTGCTCGGCGCGACCTTCCTGCCCCGCTCCATGGTCGGCATCCGCGAGGTCCTGAACCGCATGCCCGGAGCCGAGGTCGACCCGCGCACCACACACAATGCGCTCACCGGCCGTATCCTCTCCCCCGCGCTCTTCGCCGCCCGCCGTGCAGAACCCTTGCTGCGCAAGCGAATCGGCCGCTTCTTCAACGACTACGACGTAGTCCTGGCCCCCACCACCGCCACCCCGCCGCCCGGCGTCCACGACATCGACAACATCAGCTCCTGGGCCACGGATCAGCTCATCACCACCGCCTGCCCCTACACCTGGCCCTGGAACGTCCTCGGCTGGCCCTCGGTCAACGTCCCCGCGGGCTTCACCGCCACCGGCCTCCCGGTCGGAGCCCAACTCATGGGCCCCGCCAACTCCGAACCCCTACTCGTCTCCGTCGCAGCCCAACTCGAAGCCGAACTCGAGTGGCACAAGCACCGCCCGACGCCCTGGTGGACCCCCGCCGCCTGACCCACGCGATCACCGCGGGTTGTGCTGGTCGAGGCAGCGGCGCTCGGCCTGGTCGGCGACCTCCCTGAGCTGGGCTTGCCAGCCGGGCGCTATGCGAACAATCGCCCTGTTTGCGCCCCGTTGGATCACTTGGCCGCGTGCGATGCCCCGCCGTATGAAGTAACCCGTCGCGTGAGTCACCCCGTCATCCCGGCGCGCTTTTGGCCGGGATCCAGACCCGATGCGGCTCAGCCGAGTTGGGTGGATCCCGGCCGAAAGCATGCCGGGATGACGGGACTTCCCCGGGGGGGTGACGGAGGCATGCCGGGATGACGGGGACTCCCCGGGGGTAGCGGAGGTTCCGGAGGGGTTCCGGACCTCCCGCGGAGCTAGAAGCCGAGCTTGCCGAGCTGCTTGGGGTCGCGCTGCCAGTCCTTGGCGACCTTGACGTGCAGGTGCAGGAAGATGCGGGTGCCGAGGATCTTTTCGATCTGCAGGCGGGCGTTGGTGCCGATCTCCTTGAGGCGGGCGCCGCCGCGGCCGATGATGATGGCCTTCTGGCTGGGGCGTTCCACGTAGAGCAGGGCGTGCACGTCGAGCATGCCCTCGTGGGTGCGGGTGCCGTCGGTGTCGGTGTCCTCGTTCTCCTCACGCTCGAGCACATCCTCGATCACGACCGCGAGGGAGTGCGGGAGTTCGTTGTCCAGGCCCTCGAGCGCGGCTTCGCGAATGAGCTCGGCCATGAGGGTTTCCTCGGGCTCGTCGGTGAGATCACCGTCGGGGTAGAAGGCCGGGCCCTCGGCCATCTGCGAGGCGATGACGTCGACCAGAACCTCGACCTGCTCACCCTTGACCGCCGAGACCGGCACGATTTCCGAGGCCGGGCCGAGCAGTTCGGAGAGCGCGATGAGCTTGGCCGCGAGCTGATCCCGGCTCACCTTGTCGATCTTGGTGAGCACGCCCATGAGCTTGGTCTTGGGCGCCATCAGGCGGATCTGCTCCACGATCCAGCGGTCGCCGGGGCCGATCTTCTCGTCCGCCGGAATGCACAGCGCGATCACATCGACCTCGGTGTACGTATCACGCACCAGATCGTTGAGCCGCTGCCCGAGCAGCGTGCGCGGCCGGTGCAGACCGGGGGTGTCCACCAGAATGAGCTGCGCGTGCTCGCGGTGCACAATGCCGCGAATGGTGTGCCGGGTGGTCTGCGGGCGCGAGGAGGTGATGGCGATCTTCTGACCCACCATCGCATTGGTCAGCGTGGACTTGCCGGTATTCGGCCGTCCCACGAAACATACGAAGCCCGAACGGAATACGTCTTTACTGCTGCTCACTCGAATACCTCCGACTCGGATTCCAGATCGAAGCCCTCGGGGATTCCGGGCCGCGTTGCCGGATCGCTTTCGACCGGCCCCTCCACTACCTCGAATACCGCGCCCTTGGCATCGGTGAAAACGATCCGCGCCGCCGCCGACACCTCGCGCACCGCGGGGACACCGGGGTCGGAGAACCGGCCCGCCACCACCACCGCGGCCTCGAAACCCTCTGCGCCACTGGAGATCGCGGCCGCCACCGCCGCCTGCAGGGCGGTCAGCCTCAGACTCGCCAGACCCACCTCACCGGCGGCGTAGGTGCGCCCATCGGTATCGCGCACCGCCGCGCCCGCGCTGCCGCCGGTGCGGCCCATCGCGCCGCGCGCGAGGACCAACAGCTTGTTGTCCTCGGCATCCAGATCAGTCATCGGTCTCTCCATCTTCCAGTGCGCCGTCCGGCTTACCTTCGGCCGCTTCGTTTTTGGTCTTCTCCGGGGCCCGCCGCACCACGACCGTGTGCACCCGCACCCGGCCGCGCGCGTCCGAGCCGCCCTCACCGCGCAATTGCAATCCGTGGATCACGGCCTTGGAACCCGGCAGCGGCACGCGGCCCAGCGCGTGCGCGAGCAGGCCGCCGACGGTGTCGACATCTTCGTCGTCGATCTCCAGGCCGAACAGATCACCGAGGTCTTCGACCGGAAGTCGCGCCGAGACACGGTATTTCCCGTGCCCGATCTCCTCGACCGGCGCGGTCTCATCGGTGTCGTACTCATCGGCGATCTCGCCGACGATCTCCTCCAGCACATCCTCGATGGTGACCAGCCCGGCAATGCCGCCGTACTCGTCCACCAGCACCGCCATATGGTTGCGGACGCGCTGCATTTCATCGAGCAGCGCATCCAGCGGCTTGGAGTCCGGCACGAAGATCGCCGGGCGCATGACCTCGCGCACATGCACCTTCTTGGCCCGATCCGCATACGGGACAAGGTCTTTCAGATATACGACACCGAGAATGTCGTCGACGTTCTCCCCCACCACCGGAATGCGCGAATGACCGGACCGCACCGCCAGCGACATCGCCTGTGCCGCAGTCTTGTCCGCCTCGATCCACACCATCTCGGTGCGCGGCACCATGACCGCGCGAGCGGCCGTCTCGCCGAGTTCGAACACCGACTGGATCATGCGGCGCTCCTCGGCATCCACCACCCCGCGCTCACCGGCGAGATCAACGACCTCACGCAGCTCGATCTCGGAAGCGAAGGGGCCGTTGCGAAATCCCCTACCGGGAGTGATCGCATTACCGACCAGAATCAGCAGACGGCTGATCGGGCCGAGCAGCGTGCCGATGGCCTGCAGCGGCAGTGAGGCGCCCAGCGCCAGCGAATACGCGTGCTGGCGGCCCAGCGTGCGCGGCCCGACACCGATGACCAGATAGTCCACCAGCACCATGACCGCCGCGGTCACCACCAGCGCCGTCACCTCGGGCAGCCAATCCATGAGCACCGCCGCCAGCAGCACCGTCGAGGTGATCTCGCACAGCACGCGCAGCAGCACCATGAGATTCACATAGCGCGGCCGATCGGCGATGATGCGGGCCAAGCGCGCCGCACCCGTCCGATCGGCCCGGACCAGATCGTCCACCCGCGCAGGGGAAATCGTATTCAACGCCGAATCCAGCGCGGCGAACGAACCGCCGGCGGGCACCAAGATTATCGCCAGCAGTAAGAGGACGAACGAATTCACGCGGGATCCAGTGGATCACCGGGTGCGGTGAATCCGGTCTTCCCCAGCAGTTGCGCATCACGCTGTGCATCACGTTCGGCGAGCTCGGCGCGGTGCTGCGCCTCGCGCAGGCTCTCGTACCAGCCTTCGAGCAGCGAGGCCTGCAGCGCGAACATTTCCTTCTCCTCCTCCGGCTCGGCATGGTCGTAGCCGAGCAGGTGGAGGACGCCGTGCACGGTCAGCAGGGCGAGTTCGTGGCCCATGGCATGGCCGGCCTTCTCGGCCTGCTGCGCCGCGAATTCGGGGCACAGCACGATATCCCCGAGCATGGACGGGCCGGGCTCGGCGGCGTCGGGACGCCCGCCGGGCTCCAGCTCGTCCATGGGAAAGGACATGACATCGGTCGGACCCGGCAGGTCCATCCAGCGCATGTGCAGGTCTGCCATGGTGTCGAGATCGACCAGCACCATCGACAGCTCGGCGGCCGAATGCACATCCATCTGACCGATCGCGAACCGCGCGACGCTGATCAGTTCCTCTTCGGATACTTCGATACCCGATTCGTTGGCGATCTCGATACTCACCCGCTCAGCCTATCGGCCGAGCTCAGTGACGCCCCTCCCGGCTCGCTGCACGCCGCTGCGCCCGGTTGCCCGGATAGTGGGCGACCTGCGGGCGGGAGTCGTTCTCATAGCGGTCGTAGGCATCGACGATCTCTCCGACCAGTCGGTGACGAACCACATCACTGCTGGTCAGGTAGGAGATCGCAATATCGTCGACATCGGTGAGGATCTCGGTGGCCGCCCGGAGCCCGGAGCGGGCACCGGTGGGTAGGTCCACCTGACTGACATCGCCGGTCACCACCATTTTGGAGCCGAAGCCCAAGCGGGTGAGGAACATCTTCATCTGCTCGGCGGTGGTGTTCTGCGCCTCGTCGAGAATGATGAACGCGTCATTGAGCGAACGACCGCGCATGTACGCCAGCGGCGCGACCTCGATGACACCCGCGGCCATCAGCTTCGGAATGGCCTCGGGATCCATCATGTCGTGCAGGGCGTCGTAGAGCGGGCGCAGATACGGGTCGATCTTGTCGTTCAGCGTGCCGGGCAGGAAGCCCAGCCGCTCACCCGCCTCGACCGCCGGCCGCGTCAGAATGATGCGGCTGACCTGCTTGGCCTGCAAGGCCTGCACGGCCTTGGCCATCGCGAGGTACGTCTTACCGGTACCGGCCGGGCCGACGCCGAACACGATGGTGTGCTTGTCGATGGCATCGACATAGTGCTTCTGGTTCAACGTCTTCGGGCGGATGGTCTTACCACGCCGGGACAGGATGTCCAGGCTCAGCACCTCCGCCGGGGAGTCCGAGGAACCCTCGGTGAGCATGGAATACGTGTGCCGCACGGCTTCCGGCGTGACCACCTTGTTGCGGGCCGTCAGCGCCACCAACTGGGCGATGACACGTTCCGCGAGGGCGATATCGGCAGGTCTGCCGGTGAGTGTGACGGAGTTGCCGCGCACGTGGATGTCGGCGTCGAGCAGCCGCTCGAGTTCACGCAGGTTCTCATCGGCCGAACCCAGGAAGCCGAATACCGACTCCGGTTCCAATTCGATGCTGGAACGAACGGTCCGGCCCGCCGGTCCGGACCCATTGTCGCCGACACCGATGCCGGCAGTAGGGGTACTCTGGTCGCCGATTTCGCCTGGTGTTCTCAAAAGTCGCTATGGCCTGCTTCCCGGTCTCGAGCACTACCTCTTTGAGGGAAGTTTACCGCCGACCACCGACACCGCCCAGTGAATAGATCGCTACCAGCTGCGGTGACACGAGACCGTCGCGCCCTCGCGGCCTGGGCGTTATTCGATTCCGGGCCGTACCCGGGCCCAGTCGAAGGTGAAATCCCGGAACCGGCGCACCGCCTCGGAGGGCGTCGCGGCGGTCGACCAGACCAGGCCGACCTCGCGCATCGGCTCCGGATCGGCGAGCGGGATCAGCGCGGGATCCGGTTGCGGGCCGCCCATCGGCGGGTACTCCAGCGGCAGAATCGACACTCCGAGACCCACTGCGACCAGGCCCGCGATGGTGTCCAGATTGCTGCATTCGAAACCGATGCGGGGGCGGAAATCGGCTGCGGCACAAAGCTCGTCGAGAACCCGGCGCATGCCGAATCCCGGGTGCATGGCGATGAATTCGGCGTCCGCGACCTCCGCGAGGCGTACCTGCCGCCGGGTCGCGAGGCGATGGTCGGGCGGCACGGCGAGCGCCAGGCGCTGCCGCAGCAGCGGCCGCCAGCCCACCCCGGCCGCGGACGGTCTCGGAGACACCAGCCCGAGATCGGCGGTGCCGTCCAGGACCGCGGCGGTCACCACATCGGCGGCGTCCTGGTTCAGCGTGAAGGTGATGCGCCCGGAGAGGCGGCGAAAACCCGCGATGAGTTCGGGCACCACCCGCGCACCCAGGGAATGCTGGAAGGCCAGGCGCACCACACCCCCGGCGGGATTGGACAGATCGGCGAGTTCGCCTGCGGCGGCATCGAGTTCGGCCTGGGCGCGGCGGGCGTGCTCATAGTAGACACGGCCGAACTCGTTGAGGGTCAGGCGTTTTCCGTGCCGGTCGAAGAGCAGGACGCCGAGGCGGCGTTCCAGGCGGGCCAGCATGCGGGAGAGCGTCGGCTGCGTCAGATGCAGGCGCTCGGCGGCGGCTCCGACGCGTTCGAGCTCGGCGAGCGTGAGAAACCAGTGCAGATCATCACTCGCCACCGCGGCACCCCCTCCGATAACCCCGAAACCGTCCGCACCTCGGTTGGGCGGCCCGGGCTTGACCATGTTGATCGTCACTCGCCGCGGTCGGCTCCGCGCCGATACCTCCACTAATACCGCCGACGCATCAGTTCTGCAATCATTATGCATTTCCTTTCGAAGCACCGCGCGCCCATGCTCGGCATATGACCACCGCGGCCGCTCTCGCCCCCGTCGACACCGCTGCGCACGAACGCCGGATCACGGTCGCGCTCTTCGCCGCCGGGCTGACCACCTTCGCCTCGATGTACAGCGCACAGGCGCTACTGCCGAGTCTGTCGGCGGCATTCGGTGCGACACCGGCGCGCGCGGCCCTGGCGGTATCGCTGACCACCGGACTGCTGGCGGTCACGATCTTGCCGATGAGCGTGCTGTCGAACCGATTCGGCCGGACTCGGATGATGATCGGCTCGGCGGTGGCCGCCAGTGTGATCGGGCTGCTGCTGCCCTTCAGTCCCTCGCTGGGAGTGCTGCTGGCCGGGCGGGCGGTGCAGGGAGTCGCGCTGGCCGGGGTGCCCGCGGTGGCGATGGCATATCTGGCCGAGGAGATCGGCGCGGCCGGGCTGGGCGCGGCCATGGGCGTCTACGTCGCGGGCACCACGGTGGGCGGGCTGGCCGGGCGGCTCATCCCGGCCTTCACCCTCGAAGTGGGGTCGTGGCGCTGGGGTCAGGCCACCGTCGCGGTGGCGGCGGCGCTCTGCGCGGGGATATTCGTGCGAATGCTGCCGCCGTCGCGCCGATTCAGCGCCCGGCCGCTCGATATCCGCACGCTCATCGCCGATTTCGCGGGGCACCTGCGGGATCGCACGCTGCTGCCGCTGTTCGCCCTCGCGTTCGTCATGATGGGCGGCTTCGTCTCGGTCTACAACTTCCTCGGGTATCGGCTGACGCGTGATCCGTTCGGATTATCCGCCGCCACAGTGGGTTTGGTGTTCGTGCTGTATCTGGCGGGCACCGTCACCGCCGCCGCGGCGGGCCGGTTGACCGATCGGCACGGGCGGTCCCGGGTGCTCGGGATATCGATTCTCGCCATGGGCGCCGGGCTGTCGCTCACCCTGCCTGATTCGCTGCCGATCATTCTGCTCGGCGTACTGCTGTGCACCGCAGGGTTTTTCGCCATTCACGCGGTAGCCAGTGGCTGGGTCGGCAGTGCGGCCACCGGCAATCGCGCAGCAGCTTCGGCCCTGTACCTGTTCGCCTACTACCTCGGGAGTTCGATTGCCGGAGGGGCGGGCGGGATCGCCTACGGCCGCTACGGCTGGACCGGACTCACCGCGTACGTGGCGGTTCTGCTCGTACTCGCGGCCGGGCTCGTGGGAGTGCTCGTCGTTCGGTCCCGCGCGGCCGGCGCAGGCGAAACAGCGCGCGCCTGAACGAGTTCAGCGAACCGGGCCAACGGACACGAGGTATCGCCATCCGCTTGAAGCCACTACCTGCCAGCGCGGGGTCGGTGCCTGCTACCAGCGCGGGAACAGTGGCCACTACCAGTGGGAGGCAGTGCCCACTACCAGCGCGGGGTCAGTGCGCCGAGAGCGCCGAGAGCGACGGCTGCGGCGGTGGAGGTGCGCAGGACGGTCGGGCCGAGCAGCACGATATCCGCGCCCGCCTCGGCCAGCGCCTTCAGTTCGGCATCATCGAGGCCGCCTTCGGGGCCGACAATGAGCACAACCTCGGCCACGTCCTCGAAGGACAGCTCGGTGAAGCGTCCCGCTCCGGATTCGTGCAGGGCGGCGACAATTGCGCCGCCGGACTTGGCTTCTCGTACCAGCGCCACCAGATCGCGGGTGCTGTGCAGATCCGCCACATCGGGGATATATGCGCGGCGGGACTGCCGGGCGGCCGATTTCGCGGTGGCACGCCATTTCTCGACGGCCTTGTGCGCCTTGTTCTCCCAGTTGGAGACACAGCGCGAAGCCTGCCACGGAACGATGGCGTCGGCCCCGGCCTCGGTCATGAGTTCGACCGCGAGTTCGGAGCGGTCGGACTTCGGCAGCGCCTGCACCACGGTCACCTGCGGGGTCGCCGGGGCTGCGACCCGGCGATCGAGGACCTTCAGTTCGAGGCGATCCTTCTGGGCCGCAATCACTTCCGAATCGGCGAGAATCCCGTGCCCGTCCGAGAGCGTGATCGGCTCGCCGACCCGGATGCGCCGGACGGTCGCGGCATGGCGACCCTCCGGGCCGTCGAGGACGGCGGTGGCACCCGGCTCGGGAACCTCGTCGAGGTAGAAGACGGTGGCGGCCAACGGATCAGCGTCCGCTGAAGGATGCTCGCAGCCGCGCGAACAACCCGCTGTTGTGCTCGGACTGGGTCGAGAGCACCTCGGTGCGCTCGTTCGGGCGCATGGCCTTGTACTTGCGCATGAGATCGGACTGCTTGGAGTCCATCTTGGTCGGCACCACGATATCGAGGTGCGAGATCAGATCTCCGCGCGAATTGGCGCGCAGCTTGGGCATACCGTGGCCGCGCAGCACCGAGACCTCGCCCGGCTGGGTGCCGGCCGGGATGGTGAGCTCGACCGGGCCGTCGAGGATGGTGTCGATGACGACCGTGGTGCCCAGCGCCGCATCCACCACGGGAACCCGGATGGTGCAGTGCAGATCGTCACTGTCGCGCACGAAGGTGTCGTGCGGCTGCTCCACGATCTCCACGTAGAGGTCGCCGGCGGGACCGCCGCCGGGGCCGACCTCACCCTGTGCGGCCAGGCGCACCCGCATACCGCTCGCGACACCGGCCGGAATCGGCGCGGCGATCTCGCGGCGGGCGCGCACGCGGCCGTCGCCACCGCACTTGCGGCAGGGATCGGGAATGGTCTCGCCCGCGCCGCGGCAGGTGGGGCACGGCCGCGAGGTCATGACCTGGCCGAGGAAGGAGCGCTGCACCGTCTGCACTTCACCCGCGCCGCCGCAGGTTTCACAGCGAACGGGCTTGGAGTTGCCATTGGTGCCCGCGCCCACGCACACATCGCAGATGATGGCGGTGTCCACGGTCAGGTGCTTGGTGACACCGACCGCGCACTCCTGCAGCGAGAGGCGGGTGCGCAGCAGCGAATCCGCTCCCGGCTGCACCCGGCCGCGTGGTTTGCGCGGGTTGGAGGTGTTCATCCCGCCGAAGAAGGCCTCGAACACGTCGCCGAGGCCGCCGAAACCGGCGCCGGAGAAACCGCCGCCACCGCCGCCGGACTCCATGGGGTCACCGCCGAGGTCGACGATGCGCCGCTTCTCCGCGTCGGTCAGCACCTCGTAGGCGGTCGACACCTCGCGGAACCGCTCCTGCGCCTCCGGTTCCGGGTTGACGTCGGGATGCAGTTCACGCGCCAGCTTTCGATAGGCGCGCTTGATCTCCTGGTCGGTCGCGTTGCGTGCGACGCCGAGCAGTGCGTAATAGTCCCGTGCCACTTGTGCTCTCTAGTCCGTTTCGTCTCTCCGCTTGCTCACCGTTCGGCGAGCACCTCACCGATATACCGGGCCACGGCCGCTACCGAGGCGATGGTCCCCGGATAGTCCATGCGGGTCGGGCCCAGCACCCCCATACCTCCCAGAACGGTACCGGGCATCCCGTATCCGGTGGACACCACCGCCGTTCCGCGCATCTGTTCGACCTTGGTCTCCTCACCGATCTGCACGGTGACCGTACCCGGCTGCTGGGCCGCTGCCAGCAACTTCAGCACGATCACCTGCTCTTCGAGGGCCTCGAGCACCACGCGTAGCGAGCCCGGAAATCCGTTCCCGGCGAAGTCGCCGGCATTGCGTGTGAGGTTCGCCGTACCGCCGAGCACCAGTCGCTCCTCGGGGTGCTCGACAAGGGTCTCCACGAGCAGTGTGGACACCCGCACGAGGACGTCCCGCAGCCGCGCGGGCGAATGTTCGGGCAGTTCGGCCACCGAGGCGGAGGCGGCGGACAGCCGCTTGCCCTCCATGGCCTTGCCGAGCATGCCGCGCAGAGCGGCCAGATCCTCTTCGCCGATGACATTGCCCAGATCGACCAGGCGCTGATCGACGCGGCCGCTGTCGGTGATGACCACGAGCAGCAGACGGGCGGGATTGAGCGCGACCACCTCGATGTGCCGGACCGTCGAAGCCGACACGGTCGGGTACTGCACCATGGCGACCTGGCGGGTCAGCTGTGCGAGCAGGCGCACACCCCGGCGCAGGACATCGTCGAGATCGACGCCGCTCTCCAGGAACTCCATGATCGCGCGGCGCTCGGCATTGGAGAGCGGCTTGACCTCGGAGATGTGATCGACGAACTGCCGGTAGCCCTTATCGGTGGGGATACGACCGGAACTGGTGTGCGGCTGGGCGATATAGCCCTCGGCCTCGAGCACGGCCATGTCATTGCGCACAGTCGCGCTGGAGACACCCAGATTGTGCCGTTCCACCAGGGTTTTGGAGCCTATCGGCTCCTTGGTCGATATGTAGTCCGCGACGATCGCCCGCAGGACTTCGAGCCGTCGCTGCTCCGTGGTCGCCATCGGCCCCACCTCCTCGCTCGCCGTCGGGTTCCGCCGCGCAGGCCTGTGGGGCATATTCGCAGGAATTCCCGGATGTTCCCGCCAGTTTAGTTGGCCGTTCGCAAATTGCCTGTACGCCGCCGGTCGGGTGCGGGACGAGGAGGTCTGGTTCAGGGAGCAGCGGTGTCAGGCGAGCAGATCTGTGAAGAAGGAGCGGATATCGGCGGTCAGCAGATCGGGGGTCTGCATGGCGGCGAAGTGGCCGCCGGTGTCGAACTCGGTCCAGCGGACGATGGTATTGAGCTGTTCGGCGAAGCGGCGGATGGCCATATCGCCGGCGAAATTGGCGACCGCGGTCGGAACCGGCGAGTGCGTGGGCTGATTCGGGGAGTGCAGGGATTCGTAGTACAGCTGCGCCGACGAGCCGCCGGTCTCGGTGAACCAGTAGATCGAGATTCCGGCCAGCATGTGATCGCGATCCAGCCGATCCTCGAGCGTTCCCGCGGCGCCGGTCCAGGCGTGGAACTTCTCCACGATCCAGGCCAGCTGCCCGGCCGGGGAATCGTTGAGGGCGAAGGCGAGGGTATGCGGGCGGGTGCCCTGGATCTGGTAGTAGCCGCCGCCGTCGGAGAGGAATTCGCCTATGAGCGTGAGCTTTTCGCGCTCCGGCTCGGTGAGGGTCGCGGCGGCGTCCGCGGGCAGGGGGCCGTGCGGGATGAAGCCCCAGGTGGCGGCATTGACGTGCACGCCGATCACCCGCTCGGCATCGAGGCGGCCCAGATCGGGGCCGATGAACGCACCGAAGTCGCCGCCCTGCACGCCGTAGCGCGGATAGCCCAGGCGGCGCATGAGTTCCGCGTAGGCGAGCGCGATGCGCGGGCTGTCCCAGCCCGGATCCGGTGCGGGACCGGAGAATCCGAAGTTCGGATGCGAGGGAATGATGAGATCGAAAGCGGGACCGCCGTCCTCGGGATCGGTGAGCGGTTCGATCACCTCGAGGAACTCCAGCACCGAACTCGGCCAGCCGTGCAGCATGAGCAGCGGGGTGGCGCCGGAGCGGTGAGATCTGATGTGCAGGAAATGAATTCGGGTGCCGTCGATCACCGTCGTGTACTGCGGATAGGAATTGAGCCGTTTCTCCCAGGCGAGCCAGTCGAATCGCTGCGCCCAATAGTGCGCCAGTTCCCGCAGATATTCTACCGGTACGCCGCGCGCCCAGCCGACGCCGGGAACCTGTGCGGGCCAGCGGGTTTCGCTCAACCGTCGGCGGAGATCCCGCAGTCGATCCTGCGAGATCTCGACCCGAAATGGAACAATATCCTCGTCGAACATAGCGATGAACAGCAGCGTAACCCCGCACCCCGGCACCCGTGGGGGATTACCGAACGCGCTCAGGTGAGCAGCGTGCGCACCACCGCATCGGCCAGCAGCCGCCCGCGATCGGTCAGGACCAGGCGCCCGTCCTGCCGCAGCGCCAGACCGTCGGCGACCACCCGCTCCGCGGCCGCACGACCATCGGAATCCAGGTCGCCGAGCGGCAGGCCGGTGCGCAGCCGAGCGGTGAGCATGACGCGCTCGGTGTAGCGCTCTTCATCGGTGAGCGCCTCCCACCCCGCGGCGGGCAATCCGCCGTCGGCGACCCGATCCGCATAGCGCGCAGGGTGTTTCACGTTCCACCAGCGCACCCCGCCGATATGACTGTGCGCACCCGGCCCGGCGCCGAGCCAGTCACCGCCGTCCCAGTACCCGAGGTTGTGCCGGCAGCGCGCACCGTCGTTCGCGGCCCAGTTGGAGACCTCGTACCAGGCCAGCCCCGCCGCCTGCAGCCGCGCATCGATGCGCTCGTAGCGGGCGGCCAGCACATCGTCGTCCGGCGCGGGCAGCTCCCCGCGCCGCACCCGCCGCGCCAGCGCGGTGCCGTCCTCGACGATCAGCGAATACGCGGAGACATGATCGACCCCCGCCGCGAGCACCGCATCCAGACTGGCATCCAGATCCCCGTCCCGCTCCCCCGGAGTCCCATAGATCAGATCCAAATTCACATGCTCGAACCCCGCCGCCCGCGCCTCCCGCGCGGCCGCGACCGCCCGCCCCGGCGTATGCGTGCGATCGAGCACCTTCAGCACATGCGCCGCCGCCGACTGCATCCCCAGTGAAACCCGCGTGAACCCCCCCTCGAGCAGCCGCTCGAAGAACTCCGGCGACGTCGACTCCGGATTCGACTCGGTCGTCACCTCCGCATCACCGGCCACCACAAAGTTGTCCCGCACCGCACCCATGACATTCGCCAACCCGTCCCCACCGAGCAGCGACGGCGTACCCCCACCCACAAAAATGGTCTCCACCGGCGGCGTAGCAGTCGGAAACGCATCGAATCGCGCTGCTGCAGTGGCCAATTCCCCGCGCAGCGCCTCGAACCACGACTGCGGCGACGCGGAAGTCCCCAACTCCCCCGCCGTATAGGTATTGAAATCGCAGTACCCACATCTCGTCGCACAGAACGGCACATGGATGTAGATCCCGAATGCCCCGCCCCCGAAGTCGCTCAGTACGGGAACGAGCGAATCGTCACCGGCCGGAACGGTCGCGGCGGCGGAGGTCGGGGCAGAAGTCACCCCACCAGTGTGACCCGTCGCGCGGGTCACACCCCACGCGCCTCGGACACCCTCCCGAGCCCGCGAGGAGTACCGGTCTCTCGCTATCTTGGAACCCCCGAGGGGATGACGGTCAACTGTCCAAGATCGATTCGGTCGTGATCTATGAGACCTGTCACAAATGGGGGGTGGTATCCAGGGGATTTCCCTTGAAAGTCCGGAAAATATCGGCGGACGGTCGGAACAGCCTGTCTGAGGTGGCACAATAGGCTCCATGACAGGACTCGGAGTGCGACTCGTGGCGCGGCGCCACGTCGACTTCAAGCGTGTCTGCAGCGCGAGCTGTCTGCCCGGAAGCCTCCGGTAGATCAGCTCCCCCTTCTTCCCGGATCGACGTCCTTCTTCGACGCCGAACTCCCCGGTTCGCTGATATCGGAGGCGTGAGTCAGCCCCTCTCGCCTGCCCGCAAGACCTTCAGGAGCGACCCCTATGACGTCGAGCACCGACGCCGACAGTTCCGGATCAGCTCGTCCCGCCCGGCCGCAACGGCCCGAAGCGGAACGACGCGTGCGTCCGGATCGCCCCCGTTCGGACGCGCCCACCGCGCCCCGCGAGCGCACCGGAAAGCCGGTGCAGCGCCGTTCGGAAGGGCAGTGGGCGCTCGGCTACCGCGAGCCGCTCAATGCGAACGAGCAGAGCAAGAAGGACGACAACCCGCTCAATGTGCGCGCGCGCATCGAGAACATCTACTCGAAGCAGGGTTTCGACTCGATCGACAAGGGCGATCTGCGTGGCCGCATGCGCTGGTGGGGTCTGTACACCCAGCGTGAACAGGGCTACGACGGCACTTTCACCGGCGATGAGAACATCGACATTCTCGAGGCCCGGTACTTCATGATGCGGGTGCGCTGCGACGCCGGCGCACTGAGCGCACAGCAGTTGCGCACGCTCGGGCAGATCTCCACCGAGTTCGGCCGCGATACCGCCGATCTGTCGGATCGCGAGAATGTGCAGTTCCACTGGATCGAGATCGAGAACGTGCCGGAGATCTGGCGGCGGCTCGAAGCGGTCGGCCTCCAGACCACCGAGGCGTGCGGCGACTGCCCGCGCGTGGTGCTCGGCTCACCGCTCGCCGGTGAATCGTTCGGCGAGGTGCTCGATCCGACTCCGGCCATCGACCAGATCGTCGAGCGCTATATCGGCAAGAAGGAATACTCCAACCTGCCGCGCAAGTTCAAGACCGCCATCTCCGGCCAGCAGGATGTGGTGCACGAGATCAATGACATCGCCTTCGTGGGTGTCGAGCATCCCGAGCACGGCCCCGGCCTGGACCTGTGGGTCGGCGGCGGCCTGTCCACCAATCCGATGCTGGCGCAACGGGTCGGCGCGTGGGTGCCGCTCGACGAGGTGCCGGATGTGTGGGAGGCCGTGGTCTCGCTCTTCCGCGATTACGGGTACCGCCGCCTGCGCACCAAGGCGCGGCTGAAGTTCCTGGTCAAGGATTGGGGCATCGAGAAGTTCCGCGAGGTGCTCGAGACGGAGTACCTCAAGCGCAAGCTCATCGACGGCCCCGCGCCCGCGAAGCCGGAGCGTCCCATCGACCACATCGGTGTGCAGAAGCTGCGCAACGGCCTCAATGCCGTCGGCTTCTCCCCCATCGCCGGCCGGGTCTCGGGCACCATCCTGAGCAAGGTCGCCGACATCGTGGAATCCATCGGCTCCGACCGGATTCGGTTCACCCCGTACCAGAAGCTCATCGTGCTCGACGTGCCCGACGACAAGGTCGAATGGCTCATCGAGGAGCTGAAACCGCTGGGCCTGCACGGGCGTCCGTCACAGTGGCGGCGGAATCTGCTGGCGTGCAGCGGTATCGAGTTCTGCAAGCTGTCCTTCACCGAGACCCGCAAGCGGTCGCAGGTGCTGGCGCCGGAGCTCGAGCAGCGGCTGGCCGATATCAATGCCCAGCTCGATGTTCCCATCACCATCAATATCAATGGCTGCCCGAACTCCTGCGGCCGTTCGCAGATCGCGGATATCGGCTTCAAGGGCATGCTCGTCGACGATGGCGAGGGGAATCAGATCGAGGGGTTCCAGGTTCACCTCGGTGGCAGCCTCGGACTCGACAGCGGCTTCGGCCGCAAGCTGCGTCAGCACAAGGTGACCAGCACCGAGCTCGGCGATTACATCGAGCGCGTAGTGCGCAACTTCGTCAAGAACCGTGACGAGAGTGAGCGTTTCGCGGTGTGGGCTGTCCGCGCCGATGAAGCGGACCTGCGGTAGTTGGAGGAGACGGCAATGACCACAACAAAACTCGCTGAGGCAGAGCTGCGCGCACTCGCGGAGAAGGGCGCGGCCGAACTCGGGCCGGACGCCACCGCGCAGCAGCTGCTGCAGTGGACCGAGGAGAACTTCGGCGCCGATTACATTGTCGCCTCGAATATGCAGGACGCGGTGCTGGTGCAGCTGGCCGCGCAGGTGCATCCGGGTGTGGATGTGCTGTTCCTGGATACCGGCTACCACTTCGCCGAGACCATCGGCACGCGGGACGCGGTCGAAATGGTGTACGGCGTGAACATCGTGAATGTGCAGCCGGAAAACACTGTGGCGCAGCAGGATCAGCTGCTGGGCAAGGATCTGTTCGCCCGCGATGCCGCCGAATGCTGCCGCCTGCGCAAGGTGGTGCCGCTGGGCAAATCGCTGCAGCCGTACAACGCCTGGGTCACCGGCATCCGCCGCGTGGAGGCCCCCACCCGCGCCAATGCGCCCCTGATCTCCTATGACGAGGGCTTCGGGCTGGTGAAGATCAATCCGATCGCCGCCTGGTCCGACGATGAGATGGCCGCCTATATCGAGGCCAATGGCACTCTCGTCAATCCCCTTGTGGAGGAGGGATATCCGTCCATCGGTTGCGCTCCGTGCACACGGAAGCCGGAACCGGGATCCGATCCGCGAAGCGGCCGCTGGGCCGGCCTCGCCAAGACCGAATGCGGGTTGCACGCCTCATGAGCGCTTTCATTTCCGAGCCCCCCGTCCTGTCCGCGTCCGAAGAGTTCGACACTCTTGCCGCGCTGGAGAGCGAATCCATCCACATCTTCCGCGAGGTCGCGGGCGAGTTCGAGCGACCGGTGATCCTGTTCTCCGGCGGCAAGGACTCCACGGTGCTGCTGCACCTGGCGCTGAAGGCGTTCTGGCCTGCGCCGCTGCCGTTTTCGCTGCTGCACGTGGACACCGGGCACAATCTCGACGAGGTGCTCGCCTTCCGCGACCATGTGGTGGAGAAGTACGGCCTGCGGCTGCACGTCGCCTCCGTCGAGGAGTACCTCGCCGACGGACGGCTGACCGAGCGGCCGGACGGCATCCGCAATCCGCTGCAGACGGTGCCGCTGCTGGACGGCATTGCCGAGCACCGCTTCGACGCGGTCTTCGGCGGCGCCCGCCGCGATGAGGAGCGTTCGCGCGCCAAGGAGCGCATCTTCTCGCTGCGCGACGCCTTCGGACGCTGGGATCCCAAGCGGCAGCGGCCGGAACTGTGGAACCTGTACAACGGCAAGCACGCTCCGGGTGAGCATGTGCGCGTCTTCCCGCTCTCCAACTGGACCGAGCTGGATATCTGGCGCTATATCGCCCGCGAGGACATCGAGCTGGCCAGCATCTACTACGCGCACCAGCGCCCGGTGTACCAGCGCGACGGCATGTGGATGACGCCCGGCGTCTGGGGCGGCCCGGCCGAGGGTGAGGAGCTGTCGGTCAAGTCGGTGCGCTACCGCACCGTCGGCGACGGATCCACCACCGGCGCAATCATTTCCGATGCGGCCGACAATGAGGCGATTCTCGCCGAGGTGGCGGCCTCCCGGCTCACCGAACGCGGCGCGACCCGCGGAGACGATCGTGTCTCCGAGGCCGCCATGGAAGATCGCAAGCGAGAGGGTTACTTCTGATGTCCGACCTACTCAGACTGGCCACCGCCGGCAGTGTCGACGACGGCAAGTCCACCCTGGTCGGACGTCTGCTGTACGACACGAAATCGGTGCTGGCCGACCAGATCGACGCGGTCACCCGCGCCTCGGTCGACAAGGGCCTGTCCACTCCGGACCTGTCGCTGCTCGTCGACGGCCTGCGCGCCGAGCGTGAGCAGGGCATCACCATCGATGTGGCGTACCGCTACTTCGCCACGCCCGCACGGTCTTTCGTGCTCGCCGATACGCCGGGGCATGTGCAGTACACCCGGAACACGGTGTCCGGCGCGTCGACCGCACAGCTGGTGATCCTGCTCGTGGATGCCCGCAAGGGTGTTATCGAGCAGACCCGCCGTCATGCCGCCGTCATGGCGCTGCTGGGTGTGCCCAAGCTGGTGCTCGCCGTGAACAAGATCGACCTGGTCGATGATCCGGCCGGGGTGTTCGCGCGCATCGTCGCCGAATTCTCGGAGCTGACAGCCAAACTCGGCTGGGCGCCCGAGGATGTGGTGGAGATTCCGGTCTCCGCGCTGCACGGTGACAATGTCGCCTCGCGCTCGGCGAATACGCCGTACTACACCGGTCCGTCGCTCATCGAGCACCTGGAGTCGGTGCCCGCGGATGCCGACAGCACCCGCCACGAGGTCGGCCTGCGCTTCCCGGTGCAGTACGTGATCCGGCCGCGCACCGCCGAATATCCGGACTACCGCGGTTATGCCGGTCAGGTCGCGGCGGGCACCGTGCGCAAGGGCGACGCGGTCGTCGTGCTGCCGTCCGGTACCCGCACCACCGTCGAGCGCATCGACACCCCCAATGGTGAACTGGCGTACGCGCAGCCGGGCCGCAGTGTGACGCTCATCCTGGCCGACAATGTGGACGTCTCCCGAGGCGACACCATCGTGGCCGCCGATGACGCACCCGAGCCGATCGACACGTTCGACGCCACCGTGTGCTGGCTGGGCGACAAGCCACTGCGCCCCGGCGCCCGCCTGCTGCTCAAGCACGGCGCGCGCACCACGCAGGCCATTGTCGGCGCCCTCATCGAGCGCTTCGACGAACAGCGCCTGGCCGCCGACCCGAACCCGGAATCGCTGGCGCTCAATGACATCGGCCGCATCGCCATCCGCGTCGCCGAGCCCATTGCCGCCGACGACTACAGCGTCAACCGCTACACCGGCAGCTTCCTGCTGATCGACCCCGCGGGCGGCAATACGCTGGCCGCCGGCCTCGTCGGTGACGCACTGACCAAGGTCGAAGTCGGGGCCTGAGATGAATTCGCCTGTCCGCGGCGCTGTTCCAGCGGCCCCGCCGCCGGTCGCGCCGCCACAGGCGAACCTTCCGGCTGGCGTGGTCTCGGCGGACCTGCTGCCCGAAGCAGCTGTGCGGACGACCGCCGCGCCGCCGGTCTCGGTGCGACGGAGCCTCATTCGGCCTCGCCCTACGTACACGATGGAACAGACTGCAGCCGACACCGGCCATTCTGTCGGCGCGACGACACTGCAGACCCCCGTAGTGGACCGGATCATCGGCCCACGGCCGGCGCTGATCGCGGTGGCGCACGGCAGTCGTGACCCGCGGTCGGCGGCGACCATGTACGCCGTGGTGGAGCAGCTGTCCACCGCACGGCCGGATCTGGATGTGCGGCTGGCATTCCTGGATCTGAACGCGCCGTCGGTGGATCAGGTCGTGGATGCGGTTGCCGCCGAAGGGCATTCGCACGCAGTGGTGGTTCCACTGCTGCTGGGCAGCGCCTTTCACGCTCGCGTGGACCTGCCGGGCATGCTGGCGGCCGCTCGTGCCCGGCATCCCCGAATGCAGCTGACGCAGGCCGATGTACTCGGGGCCGATACGCGAGTGATCGCGGCCCTGCGTGATCGAGTGTGGGAGGCCCTGGCCGTCTCCTCGTTGGGCCAGGGCTTCCCGGCTCGTTCACGACTGGGTATCGCCATGGCCGCGGTGGGCTCATCCTCCGAGGCCGCCAATGCGCGCACCGCACAGATCGCCCGTCAACTCGCGGCGATCACCGGCGTACCCACCGAGATCTGCTTCGCCACCACCGAACCCAGCCTCCCCGAAGCGGTTTCGGCACTCCGCGCACGCGGCGCGGACCACATCCTGGTCGCACCCTGGTTCCTGGCCCCCGGCCTGCTCACCGACCGCCTCGAAGCAGCCGCACCCAACCTCGTGCACGCCCCCACCATCGGCGCCCACCCTCTCCTGACCGACGTCATCCTGGACCGCTACACCGCCGCTTCGGCGCTACCGCTGAAGCTCTCGGCCTGACGC
Source organism: Nocardia sp. NBC_01327 (assembly GCF_035958815.1). Classification (NCBI taxonomy): domain Bacteria; kingdom Bacillati; phylum Actinomycetota; class Actinomycetes; order Mycobacteriales; family Nocardiaceae; genus Nocardia; species Nocardia sp. NBC_01327. The sequence continues at coordinate 7,651,734 of NZ_CP108383.1, forward strand.
GGGACTACCCATCGATCGGCCGCCACTGCCGGGCTGATCGGAGCCTCGACTGTCGGGCTGATCGGAGCCTCGACTGCCGGGCTGAGCGTTCATCAATCGATTCGGGGCGACGGTTTTGCCCGTGTCAGCGGGGTTCGTGACCGTGTATGCCGGTCGCGCCGTGACCGAAAGGTCATCGATCAATCGCAGCACCGAGATCCCGGCCATCCGGCGCCGCGCCGCCCGATAGGCTGGGCCGATGATCAAGGCTGTGGTGTTCGATGTGGGCGAGACGCTGATCGACGAGACGCGGATCTGGAGCCGATGGGCCGACCGGCTCGGCATTCCCGGCTTCGCGCTACTCGGAGTGATCGGCGGCATGGCGGCTACCGGGCGGCCGCTGACCGACGCCTTCGAACTACTGCTGCCCGGAGTGGATCTGGACAGGGAGCAGGTCAGCTGGGCCATGGACGAGCCCGAAAGCCTGCGCAACAATTTCGATGCCGACGACCTGTACCCGGATGTGCGGCGCGCCCTCGCTGGACTGCGGGAACGTGGGCTCAAGGTGATCATCGCGGGAAATCAACCGCCGCAGGCCAAATCGGCGCTGGAGAAGATGAATCTCCCCGTGGACGCCATCTACACCTCCGCGGAGTGGGATCTGGAGAAGCCCGACCCCAAGTTCTTCCTGAAGGTCGCCGAGGTGGCGGGCGTCCCGGCCGGCGAGATCTGCTACGTCGGCGACCGGGTGGACAACGATGTGCTGCCCGCAAGCGGCGCCGGCATGATTCCGGTGCTGATCCGCCGCGGGCCCTGGGGCTACCTGCACGCGGAGTTGCCGCAGAGCGCCTACAGCATCGTGGTCGACAGCCTGGACGCCCTGGCCGACCTGATCGCCCCGGTCTGACGTTCGCCGGCCACCGCCCGCGCCACCCGCTGTTCCCACGACCAGGAACTGGTGGCGGGGGCTACTCGCGAAATGCCGCCGCCAGTTCCTGGTGATCTTGAAGTACGCGCGGGGGTGATGTGCCGCAGCGGATTCCGGCTGTCGGCGGGACTGCTGCGGAAAGGACCTGGCCCACCCTGCGCCTGGGCACTGAGCGCGGGGTGGGCCGGTCCGTTCGACGTCGGGGTGGGGGTTCGAGGGGATTCCACACCCACCCGCGTCGCCGTCTTTTATCGGGTAAGCCGCGTAGGTTGCTGGGGCACTGCGTAAGTGAGGTCGGCGGCCGTCATGGTTCGGCCCGGCCGGAGCGTGTACTCGGCGCGGGTCGCTGGCCTCTGATGCACAGCAGTTGCAGTCGGCGCCGGGTCGCATAGTCGTTCGGGTCCACTCGTTTGGCCGCGAGTTCCGACCACGAGCCGCCCCCGCCACCCGACCGCTCATGTGTCGGCCCGCTAGCGATGACCATCACCGCCTCCGCCCGCATGACCTCCGCCGCGAAGGGCGCCGCCACCGCCGCCGCAGGATTGCATATGGCTCGCCCGGCTAGCGATGGCCGCCACCGCCTCCGTGGCCTCCGCCACCACCGGCACCGCCGCCGTGGCCCGCACCACCGCCTCCGCCACCAGCACCGCCTCCGGCACCACCGCCAGCGCCTCCTCCGGCACCACCACCGGAAGCTGCCCCGCCGTGCGCAGCGCCACCTGCGCCACCACCGGTCGCACCGCCACCGCCTGAGGTGCCGCCGCCGGAACTCGCGCCTCCACCGGAAGTTGCTCCGCCGCCAGCGGTTCCGCCGCCGGCCGCGCCGCCACCCGAGGTCGCTCCGCCACCGGTCGCGCCGCCACCCGAGGTCGCTCCGCCACCGGACGCGCCGCCACCGGACGTTGCTCCGCCACCCGAAGTCGTTCCACCACCGGTGGTTCCGCCGCCAGCTGTCGAACCGCCGGATGTCGAACCGCCGCTGGTTCCGCCTCCCGTCGTGGATCCTCCTCCGGTGGTGCCACCCCCTGTTGTGGTACCACCGCCGGTAGTTGTTCCACCGCCGGTCGTGGATCCGCCGGTCGTCCCGCCACCGGTAGATGCTCCGGAAGTCGTTCCGCCCGTGGTCGAACCGCCGGTGGTCGTGCCACCCGTGGTCGTACCACCGCCGGTTGTCGTTCCACCACCGGTGGTCCCGCCATCGCCGGGAGTTGTTCCGCCGGGCGAGGTTTCGCCGCCGGTGCCGCCCGTGGTGGTGCCGCCAGGTGCTGTCGTTCCGCCGCCCGTGCCGTCACCGGGCTTGGTCCCACCGTCCGTGGTGCCACCGCCGCTGGTCGTGCCGCCCGTCGTGGTGCCGGGACTTGCCGGGGCGGCTCCGCCGGAATCCGTTCCGCCGGGCGCGGTTCCGGGTGCACCACCGGGCGCGGTTCCCGGTGCGCCCGGGGTGGACTGTCCGGGCTGCGGTGCGCTGTTGCCGGGCTGGGCGGGAGGTCCGGGGAGGGTGCGGGGCAGGCTGACCGAGGGGATTTGGCCCGGGTAGGCGCCCAGGGCGAAAGGTGAGGCGAAGGGCAGCGGGTTGATGAATTGGGCCGGGTTGGCGTAGGTCGGAATGTCCTCTACTACACGGGTTTCGCAGTGGCCGCCGGGGCCGGTGTCCACGGGATGCCCAGCCGTCCAGTTCTGGGTGACCGTGGCCGGCATCGGGCCGTAGCTGGTGACGACGGCCGCGGTGACCACCCGATGCACGCGGACCATACCGTCGGGAGCGGAGGTGGCGTCTTCGAGGAGCAGGACATCGCCCGCACCGAGCGTCGCCCCGCCCGCATCGGCGCCGGGGGCCGCCTGCAGCGTCGGCGGTCCGGCCACCGGACCGCCGAGCACGGTGGCGGCCGACATGGCGAGCGCGGAAGCGACTGCGGCGCCGGAGAATACCGCCGCCCGGGGCGCATACCTGCCGATGGCGGAGCCGGTATCGACACTCCGGAAGGCCGCGATGGCCGCGCCGACCGCCACGGTGTGCGCGGGATCGGGCGACATGATGACCGGCCGCCCCAGATCGGCGAGCACCCGCGCCACCTCGATCGGCCGGGACGCGCCGCCGATGAGCAGCACCCGGTCGATGTCCTCCATGGCCAGCCCGGTCTGATGCACGCAGGCCCGCACCACCCGGAGCGAATTGCGAATGTGCCAGCTGCGCAACCGATTCGTATCGGCGGCCGAGACCACCGACGACACCGGCTGCGCCGCATCGGGCGCGATACTGCGGGCGTACCGCGCCAGCAGCGCACCGAGCGGCCGTCCGCCGTAGTCGTAGGAGCGTTCCGCGAACCCGAGAACGCCGCGTTCCTCGCGATCGGCCTCGGTGCGCACCACCGCGACATCGAGGCAGTTGCCCCCGAGGTCGTAAACGAGGGTGATACCGGAACTCGAGATGCCGTACTCGTTGTCCAGCCATTCCACCGCCGCAACGGATTCCGGCATGAGCATGACGTCCGAGGCGCCCGACCAGTCCAGCGCCCGCCGCAGCCGCGTCACATGCTTCTCGGTATAGCAGGCGGGGTAGGTCGTCACCGCCGGCGCCTCGGGGGCATTGGTCTCGATGAACCCGTTCACCACCGCCGCGATCAGATCGGCCGGTGACCAGATACGCCCGCCGATAACCACGGGGTCCGGATCGGCGGTGAGATCGGCGAAATCGGTGACCACCGGGGCGAAGCGAGGAATGCCTCCGATGCGAGCTCCGCCCGCACTGTCGAACGTCACCGCGGTCCGGCGAACCCGAACGGCGGGCCGGTTCGAACCACCAGCAGCAGTTGCCCATACGGAGTTCACTGTGCCGATGCTCATGCCAAATCCAACAGTCATCGCTATCCCGTCAACGCACCGAGACCACGGCCTCACAGGCGTACCAACCATGTGGACGCGGTCGTTTACCAAACAGCTGGTTCAGGTTAACTGGCACATGCCGGATGTGAATATCGAATCTAGAGAAAAGATTTCGCGTCCAGTAGCGAAGTTAGCGAACCTACTGGTCAGGCAAGGTATGCATCAAGATCGAATCGAACTGGACAACAAGAGAGTTCAGAAACAGGGGCGCTGTGGCTACGGTGCAGCGAACGACTAATTCATACCAACCGGTCGCTGATTAGTGTCCGGAAAAGAAAACCGCCACGTCAGTTTCACTGCGCGGATTACCGATCACTGGTCGGTTGCTGCCATCGAGTTCCCCACCCGCAACGCCTCATCGACCGTGATTCGCAGTCAAATCGTCCCTACTACACGTGATGTCGTACTGGACAAACGCAGCATTACAACTCGCACAACACAATCCGTATACAAAAAAAGGACCGCCCCGTATGACCTGAGGTCATACGGGGCGGTCCGTAGGTTTACTGCGGGCTAGCGGCTGCGCACCAGCAGCGGCAGTCGCCGCCGCGGCTTGGTCACCGCACCGCCGCGAATCGCGTGCGGCTGACGCTCACCGACCAGTCGGTCGAATTCGTGTGCGCCACGACCCGGTTCGCCCAACCGGCCCACATTGAAGTCGTCGACCAGCTGCCGCACCGTCTCCTGCGCACAGGACTTATTGGTCCCGATGAACCCGGTCGGCCCGCGCTTGATCCAGCCGGTCACATACGCACCCGGCACCACGGCGCCACCGGATTCCTCCAGCACCCGCCCGTCGAGATTCGGGATCACACTGGTCTTCTCATCGAACGGCAGACCGCGCAGCGGTACACCGCGATACCCGACGGAGGTCAGCACGAGCCCCGTCTCCAGAACGTCGACGCCGGCGGTGGCCTCGGCCCGCACCACACCGTCGGCGCCGGTGACCAACTCATTGCGCACCACCTCGACACCGGTCACATGGTCCACGCCGGTGAAGGCGACGGGCGAGGACAGGTATCGGAAGACGATCCGCTTACGCGCTCCGACCGGCCGATCGGCCAGCCCACGCAATAGCTTCAGCTTCTGCTCGACCTTCAGCGGCATGCTCGCATCGGTCTCCGGGATCTCACCCTCGACCACGATGTCCACATCCGCTCCGAGCAGACCGACGAATTCCGGCACAGTGAAGGCGGATTCGGCCGGACCGCGGCGGCCGAGCACGACCACTTCCTCGATCTTGCTGCGGCGCAGAGCAGTCAGCGCGCGCGGCGAAATATCCGTACCGGCCAGCAGTTCCGGATCGGTGGTGAGAATGCGCGCCACATCCAGGGCCACATTGCCGTTGCCGACAATCACCACCCGCTTCTGCGACAGATCGAAGTATCGACCGGCATGATCGGGATGCCCGTTGTACCAGGCCACGAACTCGGTGGCGGAGACGCTGCCGGGCAACCCCTCCCCCGCGATGCCGAGCTTGCGATCACTCGACGCACCGACGGCGTAGATCACCGCGTGGTGATGCGCCAGCAGCTCGTCGTGCGAAATATGTTCCCCGACATTCACATTCAGATACGACCCGAAACCGTGCTGCGCGGAGATCACCTCGAACAGCTCGCCGACCTGCCGCGTGCTGGTGTGATCCGGTGCGACGCCGAAGCGGGCCAGACCGTACGGCGTGGCCAGCCGGTCGAAGACGGTCACCGAAACCCCGTGCTGCGTCAGCAGTTCATCGGCCGCGTACATGGCCGAGGGACCCGATCCGACGATCGCCACCCGCAGCGGCTCCCGCCCGGGCTTGACCTCCGCCGCCGGAATCGGCTGCGCCAGTAGCGGTCGCGGCCGCTCCTCGCGGTAGAAGTCGGCATTGATCTCGATGAAGGGCAGCTGCGCATCGGTCAGCTTCTTCGTCGAGGTGATGGCGTCCACCGGGCAGGCGGTCGCACACGCGCCGCAGTCCACGCACGCCTGCGGATCCACGAACAGCATCTCCGCCGTCCGGAAATCCGGCTCATCGGGCGTGGGATGGATGCAGTTGACCGGGCATGCGTAGACGCAAGACGCGTCACTGCAACACGATTGGGTGACTACGTACGGCACTGTACGTCCCCTGTCCTAGGCGGCTTTGCCGGAGCGGATCGGCTCCGAGCGGTAACGCGAGGCGGTGCCGGCAATGCCGAGCATCTTCCACACCCGCTTGGAGATCGGGTTCATCAGGCCGATCTCGCTCGCCAGCGCGCGCACGTCGATGAAGTAGTCGCTGAAGGCCTGCTTGGCGTCCTTGGAACCGTAGAACAGCTCCTTGCGCACCTGCTCCGGCACATCGAACTCGTCGAAGAACGCCTTCGGCGGCGTCACGATGGAACGGCCCAGGATGAACATGACGATCGGCATGGCAATCGACAGCACCACCCGGCTGGGCAGATTCTTCTCCGGCACATGGCGCTTGAGGAATTCGTGCGCGAACGAGATATGGCGCGCCTCCTCCGCGACGTGAATCGCCATGACGCCGCGCATGATCGGGTGCACCTCCTCGCCCGAACGCAGGATCTGCTTCTGAATGTGGTCGATCGGCTCCTCGCCGGCGAGCACGGCCATGAAGAACAGGTTCGGGAACAGCACCGCGACGGGGACGGCGACCTGACGGAACTGCCGCACCAGCGGACCCATACCGGGCACGTCGGCGCCGATGCGGTTCACCATCTCCTGGAACATCAGGGTGTGGTTGAGCTCTTCGGACATCTCGTGCGTGCAGTACCGGAATTCCGGGTCACCGTTCGCGAGACCGAAGGTGTGGTTCACCATGCCGCTGATCAGAATCGACTCGAACTGCAGGCCGACCTTGGCCACATTGGCCTGGCGGTACTTGCCGACCTCGATCTTCTGCTCCTCGGAGAGGGCGAGATACCAGGGGTGGCGGCCGATGGTGTCGGCGGAAGCGGGCAGAATCCAGCGCTCGGGCTTCGTATTCGGATCGAAGTCCGGGTTCTCCCAGTCGATGTCCTCGTACGGATCGAAGCTCTTGTTGACCGATCCCTCGGAAAGCAGCAGCAGCTTCTGCGCGTATTCGAGAGCTTCGGCAACTACGGGGTCATCGACGTGGGTCGCGGTCGGAGACATCGTCGTCACCTCTCCTCTTCCAGCATTGGCGTTATCTGTATCTAATGGTTACACCAAACTGGAGAAGCGTCAACCAGTGCTAGCAAGATGCTTGCACGTGTTGCCTCGCCCCGATCCATGATCGAGGGCAAACCGGCCGGTAACCGGCCGGATTACAGTGCTGCCACCCGGGTGACGCGCCGGAACAGATCAGCTAGCACATGATGGCGATGCGCCGCGGAATCCTGTGACTGCGCCGCCTCCCGGGCCACGATGGCCGCACCGTCGGCGATGGTGCGTTCCGGATCGGGCGCCACGCTCACCGGGCGGGCCAGCTCCTTCGCCAGCACATCGGCCACCTCCGGCGGGCGGGCCGCACCGCCGACCACCAGTATCCGATCGACATCAGCCATGGTGACGTCGGCAATGCGCAGGCATTTGTAGACCAGCCGCAGCGAGCTCTGCACATGTTCGGTGCGCAGCGCCCCCGTATCGGAATCGGAGCTCACCCGGGAGATCACCGGCGCATCCACGGCGCCGCGCAAGCGTTTGGCGACCATGCCGCCGAAGGCCCGGCCACCGAAGTCGGTGCAGTGCAACGGCAATCCCACGATCGGATTACTGGGCGCGCCCGCGCCCACCCGCACCAGCGTCACATCGAGACCGGAACCGCCCAAGTCGTAGACGAGCGCCAGCCCCGGCATGAGCGGACCGCGCTGGGCCGCCAGCCAGGCGGCCGCGGCCACCGGTTCGGACAGCAGCCGCACACTCGTCAGCCCGATACCGTCGAGCGCGGTGCGCAGGTCGTTCACCAGGATCTCGGAGTACCCGGCCGGATAGGTCACGGTGATAGCGGTGTCCGCCTTACCGTCCTGCCCGGCCGGAGCCTTCCCCAGCACCTCCTCGATCACGCTGTTGGCCACGGTGGCAACAAGATCCGCGGCCGACAGCGCTCGGTGACCGACCCGCGCGACCGGCGCCCCGCGCTGGGTCAGGTCGGCGAATTCGGTAATGACCCGCCCGTGCCGCGGAATGCGGCCGACCCGGGCGGTACCGGAACTGTCGAAGGTGAGGGTGGTGCGCCAGGTGGTGGGCGGAGGAGCACCGCGGCGAGCCGCTAATTGGGCACTGCGACGGACCGACCGATCGGCGGCCGTCACACACACCGTATTTACCGTGCCGATACTCAAGCCCACACCGAACGCCATCACATCCACCTCGATCGACCAGTCGCTCCACGCGGCCGCACTGTCGTCAGCCGTCGTGACCCGACCCGAGATTCATGCAACTCCTGCGCCGAATGCTTGCCAACCACCGGACACGAGGTTGTCCGCACGTGCACCTCCCGGCGCGCACAGCCGTGCCTGCCAGGCCGGGGACGGCGGACACCCCTCCCGCGGCATCGATCGCGAAGTGTTTGCCCGACTTCGGTACTTCACGAGTCACGAGGCCGGAGATACCGGTCGGACGGAAATGACCGGGAGGGACGAAAATCGCCCCCGCTCCGAAGGATTCGAAGCGGGGGCGATTCGGTGGAACTACGCCGCCGGGACTACTTGGCGGTCGGCTGCAGCGTGGTGCTCAGTACGGACACCACGCTGTAGGCCAGGTTGACCAGATCCGAGGCGACACCGTTCTGCCCCATGAGAATCTTGGCCAGCGGGCCGAACATCTTCACCACGGACTGCACCAGACCGCTCATCGATTCGACATCCAAGGTATCGGCCGGCTTGGAGTTCTTATCGGTGGTGGACGGAGCCTGTGCACCCGGAGCCGTCTGCGCACCCGGAGCCGTGATCCCTGGATTGGGAATCGCGCCCGGATTGGACTGCGGCAGTTGCGGTGCGGAGTAACCCGGCCCCTTGGGCTCGATCGGTGCGGCAATGGGCCGCACCCCACCCGGAAGACCGGCGGACGCATTGCTGACCTTGAACGACGCACCCGGAACCGGCGGCACCGCGGGCTGTGCACCCGGCGCGGGCTGACCCGGCAGGGCCACCTGCGGCTGCACCGGACCCTCCGGCGCGGTCGTGGGAGCGACCGTCTGCTCCGGAGCCGATTGCGGCGGCACCGCAGCCGGCGGCGTGGTCGGCGCCGGAGATCCCGACGGGGCCGGCTGCGGCTCGACCGGAGCCACGGCGCCCTGCGGAACCGGTTGCGGCTGCGGCTGACCCGCACCGTTCTGCGGCGCCGGCGGCGCTGTGGTGGTCGGAACCACGGTCGGCTCCGGGCTCTGCGGCGCAGCCTGTGGCGCGGGCTGCGCCCCACCCTGCGGCAGTGCCTGCGGACGGACATCGTTCACCGACGGCACCTGCAATTGCGCGGGCTGTGCCGGCAGTGGCGCGGACGGCGCGACGGCCTGTTCGGCACTGTTCGGCGGAATCGCTACGCCGAGCAGGTACGACACCACACCGGTGGTGATGGTGACCGCGTGCCGCAGCTGACCCTCCTGCGATTCCAGCAGGGCCGCATCCTCGGCATTGGCGCCGTTCCCCATTTCGAGGAAGACATCCGGCACGGTGGTCAGCGCCGGTCCCGCGATATCGGCGCGCGTCTGCAGTCCTTCGACCGCGCCGTTGTAGGTGGCGACCGGGAATCCGGCCTGCGCGTAGGCATCTCGCATGGCCTTGCTGGCCGCCAGGCCCGCGCCGGACTGCACCTCATTGGCCTTGGGATCGGTGATCGGCAGCTGCGGGATGATCAGGTGGAAGCCGCGCGCATCGGCGGCGGCGCTGTCGGCGTGAATGCTGACAGCGATGTCGGCGCCGGATTGGTTTGCGGCACGGGCGCGTTCGTCGACGCATCCGCCCCAGCCGATGTCATCGGGGCGGCTCATGACGACGTGAGCCCCGAGTCCCTCCAGCGAGGTGCGCACCAATTGCGAGACATCCCAGTTGATGGTGTGTTCGGCGATTCCGTGCAGGCTGGTCATGCCGGTGGTCTGGCATGCCTTGGTGCCGCCGCGGCCGTCATCGACCTGCTTGGCGACATCCTGATTGTGGTTGGGGCCCTGATGACCCGGGTCCAGGAAGACGGTTTTCCCGGCCAGCCGCTGCGGCAGGTCCGGCAAAACGGGCGATGCGAGAGTTGTCGCCGGGATCAACCCGGCCACTGTCGAAAATGCCGCGGCCGTTACGGCGGTGAAGATACCGGCCTTGACCATGTTCGGCTTCATACGCGGCGGCGCTCCCTGGGCACGGGGCGCCCCTCCCTTCCCACTAGTAACACCAAACCCAGCAGTTCACTGTGGCCCCACAGCTATCTCCTGGCAAGCATGGTCATCAAACTGTTACTTGTGGTCAAACGCCCAATATGCATATGTCGAACTCATTTTCGACACCCTGGGCAAAGGCAGAGCTTCGCCACCGCGCGTGGACCGGGGGATCTGCGATCAGAGCCGGTCCGGCCGCACGGAGACGACCATTCGAATCCGGGTCGCGCTAGCCCGACACGACCGCGTCGCCCTCGACATGCACGGCTCGGGCATCGAGCGCACGCGGTGCGGGCCCGCCGGCGACAGTGCCGTCGAGATGGAAGGTGCTGCCGTGGCACGGGCATTTGATCAGCCCGTCGGTGACCTCACTGACCTTGCAGCCGAGGTGGGTGCAGGTGGAGGAGAACCCGGCGAAGGCGCCGGCGCTCGCCTGGGTGATCACGGTGTCACCCTTGATGACACCGCCGCCGACCGGCACCTCGGCGGTTTTGGCCAGCTCCGCGCTGCCGTCCTGCTTCTGGTCCGCAAGTCCGTTCGGCTTGTTCTGCACTCCGTTCGGAGCTGCTGATGCTTTATCACTGACGCTGTTACTGCTGCAGGCCACCGCGGTCAGCGCGGTTGCGGCCACTCCGGTCACGACCAGCGCTGTCCGGCGATCCAGCCGGAAGCCGCCGGGCGCCCCATCCTGTTCGGTCATGGGCTTACTCCTCGATCGAGGCGGACGAATACCGTCCACACCTGTGTGACGTGGCAGCCGCACCGGAGGTTCACTCGGCCCGGAGGTTCACTAGGCGCTGACGGGCAGGCGGCGCAGCGAGCGCAGCGCGTAATGCACGCGGGTCTTGACCGTGCCGACGGGAATGCCCAGATCGGCGGCCACATCCTGATAGGCGCGGTCGCGCAGGATGACCTGGACGACGGCGTCGCGCTGCGGTCCGGGCAGGTGGGCGAGGAGTTCGGTGACCAGGAGACCGTCGGCGAGCCGGTCGGTGAAGTCGGGTCCGGCGCCGCGGCCCTCGGCGAGATCGGTGATCTCGTCCCAGTGCGCGTCACCGGGCCGGGCCGCGCGCACCCGGGCGATATCGGTGAGGATATTGCGCTCGATGGTGAGCAGCCAGGTGCGAACGCTGCCACGGGCCGGGTCATAGCTGGCGCAGGCCTTCCACGCCCGCAGCAGGGTCTCCTGAACAGCGTGTTCGGCGAGGCCGGTATCGCCGAGCCGGCGCAGTGCCCGCCAGTGCAGCAGCGCCTTGTCCGAGGTGAGGACGTCGGAAAGACCGGATTCGGTACAGAGCCGGGCGCAGTCGGTGGCGCAGGTGAGCGGGCCGGTCCCGGCGCCGTCCGCGAGCGGGCGAAGACTTCTCATATCTGAATATCGTTGGCGGGGGCCAGAAGAGCATCGAAGTTCGAGACCGATTTCCGGAGACAAACCGCACAATCGAAACCGGTTAGTACGCAATCAATTACGCGGAACGCCCGAAACGGACGCCGAATATCTGATAGACCCCTCCCGGGAGATAGCGGGGATCACCCAGACCGTGCGCGTTCGCGAGGCCGCGCCGATTCAGTGAGTTCGAGGAGGGAAACACTGTGCGTGCACGCGCGCTCGTGACCGCGGGGGCCATAACTTCCGCACTGCTTATGTCTTTATCCGGTACAGCCATGTCCGGAACGGCCGCCGCCGCCCCGGCGGATCAGATCCCGGGTGACGGCCTCTACCTGGTGAACGTGGATATCCAGCCGGGCAACTACGTCTCCGACGGCACCGGCAATGCGGACGCCTGTTTCTGGCGGCGGCTCTGGCATGTGCAGACCGATACCGATTACAACGATCCGAACTACTACGTGATCGCCAGCGATTTCACGCGCCAGCATCCCCTGCATATCGTTATCAAAGCTACCGATGTCGCATTCCGTACCGATAACTGCGGAGCCTGGCGCCCGGACCCCAATCCACTGAGCACCGGCTCGTCTTAGTGACAATTGTCAATTCGTTGCAGGCGCCCCACAAAAATAGCCTCTAACCAGCGGTAGTCTCATGGTAGTCTGAATCGTGGCAATCGAGTGGTACTTTGCGCTGGCTCAGGTACTGACCCGCGCCGGGATCGACATCGACGACGTATTCGATCTGGTGAATGCCTGGCTAGCCGGCGAACGCCCGGTATGGCTGCGGCCTGCGGACGACCGCGCTACAGGTACCCGGTACGTGGTGCTGTGGGCACGCACCGGAGAGGGTCGGCCACTCGCGGTCCTGGCCCGCGTCATGGGCCCCGATCTCTACATCTGCGGCGCAAACTACCTACGCCCCGAACAGGTCACCGAATTCGAGAAATGGGAGGCGACCCGCAATGACTGACCCGTACCCCACCAACGCCGACGATATGAACGCCATCATGGATCGACTGAACTACCGCGACGACGAACCGGTGGACGTGCCGGTCCAGACCGGCCAGGATACCGGGGCTGACCTCGTCCCACGATCCATCAAGCTGCCTGGCGAGCTCGACACCCGATGCAAGGCTCGCGCGTTGCGGCTCGGGATGAGCCAGAGCGCCTACATCCGCTCGTTGATCGAACGCGACCTGGCCCAAGACGAACAGCATGATCGTCCGGTGATGTGGTCGGATCTGGCGCGGATAGTCACCGAGCTAGGCCGTACCGCGTGATTGCCGCCCTGATGCCGCGGTCGCAGCACTAACATCGGCCCGATGGCGAAGTTCACGACCTGGGACGGCTTACAGCTCAACTACCGCGTGTGGGAGGGCGAGGGCATGCCCGTCGTGCTGCAGCACGGCGTGGTCGCCGACACCAATGCGAATTGGATGAGTGTGGGCATCGTGGCGGCGCTGCAGGCCGCCGGGCATCACATCATCTCGCTCGATGCGCGCGGGCACGGGCGCTCGGAGAAGCCGCACGATCCGGCGCGCTACTCCTGGCAGGCCATGACCGCGGATATGCGGGCGCTCTTCGACGAGCTCGGCCTGGATGAGGTTGCGCTGGTCGGATATTCGATGGGCGGGATCATCTCGATCCTGGTGGCGCAGGCCGACGATCGGGTCAAGCGGCTGGCGGTGGGCGGCATCGGGTCCGGCGTGGTGGACTGCGGCGGAATCGATTGGCGGGTCATCGAAGCCGCCGATATCGCCGCCGCCATGACGGGCGACGGGTCCACCGCCGCACCACAGGCACAGATGTTCCGCATGCTGGCGGACGTACTCGGCACCGATCGCGAGGCGATCGCCGCACTGGCGGCGGGCCTGAACGAGGCGCCGATCAAGACCGTCGCCGATATCACGATCCCCACCCTGGTGGTGGCCGGTGACGCCGATCCGTTCGCGGCCGAACCGCAGCGGCTGGCCGCGGCGTTCCCGGATGCGCGCCTGGTGACGGTGCCCGGCGATCACCTGGTGGCCACCGCCGATCCCGGTTTCGCGGCGGCCCTGGTGGAGTTCCTGCGCTGAGCCGCAACAGCTCTCGATGCGGCGCTCAGTACTGGCGGCGGTGCGGCACGAACTCCAGGGTGAGCAGGGCGATCGCCGCGATCAGCACCTCGCGCCAGCGAATCAGCACGTAGCGCTGATCGGCGAAGGCATTGAACTTGCGCAGGAACCGGTACAGCGATTCCAGCCGGATGAGCGGATCACCGAGTCGCACAGCCATATACGCCGTCTGCCCGAGCCGCGAGCGCCCCTTCTCCGCGAAGAGCTCCGGAAAAGCCGCGAAGGCCAGCGAGATTCGGGTGATGCCGTGCGCGCGGGCGTACTCGACGAGGTCGACGATCATGCGTTCGTCGAGCCCGTTGGGGGCGTCCTTGCGCCGCCACGGCACGTCCAGACTCAGCTCGCGGCCATCGCCGGAGACGCCGTAGCGCTGGAAGCCGGCCACCTGGCCGTCGGCGTCGCGGGCCATGACCACCAGCATGCCCGGATGCCGTCCGTCGAGCAGGTGGTCGAGGATCATGGAGAATCCGCGGGTCTGCCGCCCGTGACCCCATTCGTCGACAATGGCGAGCAGCGTTTCGCGCTGCGGTTCGGTGAGCGCGGCCTCCGGAATCACCTCGGTGGTGACACCGAAGTTGCGGGTGCGGCTGACCGCCTGGCGCAGATTGCGGAAGTGGCGTCCCACCATGTCGAATCCAGCGACCTCGATCACCACGTCCCGCCCGATCGGGACGGCGTGCAGGCCGCGGTGCTCCAGGGCGCGGTGCTGCCAGATCTCGGTGAGTTCCGGGCTCGCCCCCAGCACCGCGATGCGCCAGCCGTGATCACTGGCGAATTCCGAGAATTCGGTGACCAATTCGCGGAATCTGCCCTTGTCACCGATGGGATCGCCCGCGACGACGGCAATGCCCAGCCGGGTCCGGTACGCGACGGCCGCCGAGGAATCGGCATTGAAGTAGTAGCTCTTGGACGAGTGCAGCGCGAACGGCGCGACCGGATCGTCGGTGCTGCGCCGCACCAGGTCGGCCACACGCGGCAGCTGCTCGGGTTGCGGCTTGCTGTTCTGCGGGGCCATCAGGATCAGCCCGGTCGCGGCGAGGAAGACGAAACCCACCCCCGCGTGATCGGTGCGATAGCTGAAGTTCGCGATCACCAGCACGACGGCGGCGGCGGTGAGATGCGGGAGCGTGAGGGGACGCCGCAGGTACAGCCCGCGCGCCACGAACAATCCGGCAATGGAGACCGCCACGAACCAGCCGTGGTCGTTGCCCTCGCTGGACGCGCGCTCGGCCGCCCAGGTCAACACCAGGCTGGCCAGCACCAGAGCACCTATGAGCGGGACGCGGGTGCCCGGTCCGGCGGTGAAAACGGTCTCTCGATAAGCGGTCAGGCCGGAGGTCCGCACCGCCATATTCTCATCAGACATGCCGCTTCCTTTGCTTGCTATGCGGCCCGCTCACCAGTCGTCTCCCCATGGTGATCCTCCTCGGTCCCTATCAACACACTATGCGGGAGAGACGATTCGAAGCACGCAGTTATTCCGGCCATCCCCGCCACGGGCTCTCGAGTACGGGGTCGGTAATGCCTCCGGGGCAGGCCAGAGCGGGTGCGTCCCAACCAGCGAGACGCGATCCCGCGGCATAGGCGGAGTGCAGGAAATCCAGGGTCGCGCCCACCGGGTCGGGGCTGCGCCGGGCCGCGTCGTAGGCGTAGTAGGCGGCGTGCGCGGAACCGGACGGCACCCAGCGGGCCTCGGGCGGCTGCAGTGGAAGTTCGGTCAGCCCTTCGGGTTCCGGTGCGGTGTAGGAGTAGAAGGTGGGTTCGGGCACTTTGCTGTCGCCGAACCAGAATCCGGCGCTGATCTCCTCACGCGAATACGCTTCGCGCGTCACGGGATCCACGCTGGCGGGCAGATCGATCTTGCGGTCGGAGAAGCGCTGCACCGCCAGATCGAAGGTGTGCCAGAACAGTTGGACCGGGCTGATCTTGCCCGAATAGGTGGCGCTGAACTCCTCGAGAATGCGGGCCACCTGGCTGGTGACCTGGAACGCGCGCTGGGCGGCGACCGGGTCGTAGTGGTGGTGCTCCTCGTCCTCGGCGAAGGGGCGGCCGTGGTCGGGCAGATCGTAGGGCGTGGGATGCGCGATCGTGACCTCGATGCCCAGATTCTCCAGGGCCCGCACGACCTCGCCGTAGAAGCTCGCCACCGACTGGCCGCCGAGCGGGATCTCCTCCTGGGTGCCGCGGTCGCTGGAGATGCGCAGGACGTGATCGAAGAAATCGAAGTCGCAGGTGAACACGGGACCGTCGGTGGCGGTGCCCAGCGGCACGGTGGACCATCCGCGCGCGGTCACGCGGTAGGTCATATGCCACCAGTGATTGCGGCGGATGCCTTTGGCCAGGGCCACCTTGCCGACGATCTGCACAAAGCGGTGCAGCGTCTCCTTGGTCGGCCGCCACGCGTCCAGCGGCAGCGCGGGCAGCGCCTCCCCCGTCGCCGGGCCCAGTGTGCTGGTTCCCGCGGACTCGCCCATGTCCCTACCCACTTTCGTCGAGACGTTCGTGTTCGAGGCCGGCAGTGCGGGCGGCCGATATCGGGCAGCCGCCGCAAAGCCTACTCAGCTACTGAGTAGCTATAACATCCGTCCGCCGATCTGCCCGCACCCGGTCCCCGCCGAGCAGCTGCGCGAAGGGCACCGGCTGGTCGTACGGATCGGCGGTCACGCGCCCCGGGTGCCGTGCCACCAGATCGGCGAATTCTCCTGCCGCACGCAGAATTCTGTCACTCAGTCCGGTGTCCGCGCCGGAACTTCCGGACCCCCAGTCCTCGGAGGCGGCGTATACCGACGTCGGCGCGACCACCGCACGCAGATAGGCGAAGAGCGGCCGTACCGCGTGCTCGAGCGCCAGCGAATGGCGTGCGGTACCTCCGGTGGCCGCGATGAGCACCGGCTTCCCGATGAGCGAATCCGGTTCGAGCACATCGAAGAAGGTCTTGAAAAGGCCGCTGTAGGAGGCATTGAAGATGGGTGTGACCGCGATGACGCCGTCGGCGGTCACCACCTTGTCGACGGCTTCACGCAGGGCGCCGGCCGCGAACCCGGTGACCAGGTTGTCGGCCAGACCGTGGGCGAGATCGCGCAGCTCGATGATGTCGAATTCGAGCTCCGCTCCGGTCAGGGCCGCCCCGGTGGCAGCGATCAGGCGATCGGCCAGCAACCGGGTCGACGAGGGCTGCGAGAGCCCGGCGGAGAGCACTGCGATACGGGTCATGCCTGCACCTCCGAGGTGTCGGCGGCGGCCGCGGTGTCCCGGGCGGCCAGCAGCGCGGCGTGGGTGGGACCGTCCGGCACGTGCGCCGGGCGCAGTGCGTCGAATTCCTTGCGCAGCACGGGGACCACCTCCTCGCCCAGCAGATCCAACTGCTCGAGCACGGTCTGCAGCGGCAGTCCGGCGTGATCCATCAGGAACAGCTGGCGCTGGTAGTCGCCGAAGTGCTCGCGGAAGGTCAGCGTCTTGTCGATGACCTGCTGCGGGCTGCCGACGGTCAGCGGCGTCTGGTCCATGAAGTCCTCCAGCGACGGCCCGTGCCCGTAGACGGGGGCATTGTCGAAGTAGGGCCGGAATTCGCGAATGGCGTCCTGCGAGTTCTTGCGCATGAACACCTGCCCGCCCAGCCCGACGACGGCCTGATCGGCGGAGCCGTGGCCGTAGTGCTCGAAGCGGCGGCGGTACAGCTCGATGAGCCGCTGGAAGTGCCCGGTGGGCCAGAAGATGTTGTTGGCGAAGAAGCCGTCACCGTAGTAGGCGGCCTGCTCGGCGATCTCCGGACTGCGGATGGACCCGTGCCAGACGAACGGCGCGACGCCGTCGAGCGGGCGCGGAGTGGAGGTGAAGCCCTGCAGCGGGGTGCGGAAGTTGCCCTGCCAGTCCACGACGTCCTCGCGCCAGAGCCGGTGCAGCAGCGCGTAGTTCTCGACGGCCAGCGGAATGCCGTCGCGAATGTCCTTGCCGAACCACGGATAGACGGGCCCGGTATTGCCACGGCCCAGCATGAGATCGACTCGGCCGTCGGCCAGATGCTGCAGCATGGCGAAGTCCTCGGCGATCTTCACCGGATCGTTGGTGGTGATGAGCGTGGTCGCGGTGGACAGGATGAGGCGCTCGGTGCTCGCGGCGATATAGCCGAGCATGGTGGTCGGCGAGGAGGGCACGAACGGCGGATTGTGGTGCTCACCGGTGGCGAAGACGTCGAGACCGACCTCTTCGGTCTTGCGGGCGATGGCGACCATGGCCTTGATGCGCTCGGCCTCGGTCGGTGTCCGGCCGGTTGTCGGGTCCGTGGTGACGTCGCCGACGCTGAAAATTCCGAACTGCACGGGGACCTCCTGGGCTCACACCCTTTTTGGTGGATATGTCAACCTAATGAACATAGACCCCCGCGACCCTATTCCGCCGGGGTGACCCAGCCCACCCCATGGCTATGATCACACGCAACTAACCTGCGACAACAACGAAACACACAGTAGTGCAATATGTTTCAAGTTAAGCTGAACATTCCCCGCGCAACGCCGGAAAAACCAGGGACCAGGGGGTAGATCCGAATGGCGGACACGAGCGTCGGTACGGCATATGCCGTCGTCGTCACCGCGGTCAGCGACCCGATGCAGGTGGAGGGTCTCGAATGGGAGCGGGCGGTGGAATATCTGCCCAGCCTGGATTCACAGGCCATGCAGAGCTGGGTCCGCGCGCAGGAGGCCACCGGAGCGCCCGTCCGGCACGGAGTGGTCATTCCCGGCCCGCAGCGCCGGGTCGCACCACGACATCCGTACCGGGAGGTGTGTGTACCGCCCGCGGAGTACCAGCTCTTCAGCGCGGCGGTGCGGCACCGACCGGAACCAGCGCTACGCGCCTAGCCGACCAACTCCCAGCCGACCGGCGCAGTGCCGCCGGTTTCGCGGACGAAACGGGGCCCTGCCGGACGGTCGGCGGCAGGGCCCCGCATTCGCAATTCGCCGCGCGGATATCCGGCGCCGCGAATTACGTTGTGTTACCGGTCTTTACGGTGTGACGATGGCGAAGTTCGGGTCCGGCTTGCCGAAGAGCCCCTTCATCTGGGCGAGCACGGCGGCATTGCCGTCGATCGTGATGTCGCCCTTGGCTACCGCGGCCTTCATATCGCCGCCGCCGATCATGTTCTGAATGAACCCGCCGCGGGTGAGCGTGACGGTCGCATCGGGCGCGGCCAGGCCGTCGTTCGGCCAGCGGTCGTAGTGCACCAGCACGCCATTGCGCAGCTCGGAGCGGTGCACCTTGCCGTTCTGGTCGCTGAACTTCCAGTCGGTGACCACGTGCACGTCCCAGGCCTCGGGCCCGTTGACGAACAGCGAGATGGCGTCGAACGCCTGATCCACGGTGAGCGCGGCGAGCAGGCCCTTGGAATTGGCCGAGGTGGGCGTGCCGAAGGAGCCGTTGCGCAGTTCGTACGCGCCGGAGAGGTAGAAATTGCGCCAGGTGGCGTTCTCGGATCCGTAGCCCAGCTGCTCGAAAGCACTGGCCTGCAAGTCTTTTGCCTTCTTGTTGCTGTCGTCGGCGAAGATCGCGTAGTTCAGCAGCTGTACGGCCCAGCGGTAGTCGGCGTCGTCGTAGGCCTTCTTCGCCTTCTTCAGCACCTCGTTCGCGCCGCCCATCGCATCGACGTGCCGCTTGGCGCTGTCGACCGGCGGATGCTCCCACAGATGCGCGGGATTGCCGTCGAACCAGCCCATGTACCGCTGGTAGATCGCCTTCACATTGTGACTGACGCTGCCGTAGTAACCGTGTGAGTACCAAGCCTTTTCGATCTCCGGCGGCATCTGCATGGCCTCGGCGATCTCACTGCCGACCATGCCGGTATTGAGCATGCGCAGCGTCTGGTCATTGAGGTAGCCGTACAGATCCCGTTGTGCGGAAAGGTATTCGACGATCTTGTCGGTGCCCCAGAGCGGCCAGTGATGCGAGGAGAACACCACATCCGACTGGCGCGCATAGAGATTGATAGATTCGGTGAGGTACTTCGACCACACATGCGGATCGCGCACCAGCGCACCGCGCAGCGTCAGCAGATTGTGCAGGGTGTGGGTGGCGTTCTCGGCCATGCAGAGAATGCGGCGATCGGGGAAGTAGAAGTTCATCTCCGACGGCGCCTCGGTGCCCGGGGTCATCTGGAACACCATGCGCACGCCGTCGATGACGTGCTCCTCACCGGTGGTGTTGATAGTCAGGGTCGGGTCGATGAGGGTGGTGGTGCCCACCGAGGTGGTCTGGCCCAGGCCCGCGCCGATCTGCCCCTTCGGCCCGCGCGGCAGTGCGGCCCCGTACATATAGGCGGCGCGGCGTGCCATGGCGGTGCCGGCGTAGATGTTCTCGGCGACCGCGTGCTCGAGGAATCCGGAGGGCGCGACCACCGGGCAGCGGCCCGCGTCGACATCCTCGCGGGTGGTCACACCGAGCGAACCGCCGAAGTGGTCGACATGCGCGTGGGTGTAGATCAATCCGGTGACCGGCTTGTTGCCGCGATGCGCGCGGTACAGCGCGAGCCCGGCGGCCGCGGTCTCATTGGAGATGAGCGGGTCGATGACGATGACGCCGGTCTGCCCCTCGATGAGGGTCATATTCGACAGGTCGAGGCCGCGGATCTGATAGAAGCCGGGCGCGATTTCGTAGAGCCCCTGCTTGATGGTCAGCTGCGATTGCCGCCACAGGCTGGGATTGGCCGAGGACGGGCAGGTGCCCTGCAGGAAGTTGTAGGAGTCGGTGTCCCAGACCACCTTGCCCTTGTCGTCCTTGATGACACCCGGCCGCAGCGCCTCGATGAAACCGCGGTCGGCGTCGGCGAAGTCGGTGGTGTCGGAGAACGGCATGGTCTCGGTGACCTTTTTGTTCGCCGCGGTGATGGCATCGGCCGGATCGGTTTGCGTGGTGGGCGGATTCACCTCGTCCGAGGTGCCGCAGGCGGTCAGCGCGCCGCCGACGCCGACCGCGGCCAGGGCTGCCGCGCCGACGCCGAGCATGCCGCGCCGGGACACCCTGGGTCCGGGATTCTCCGACTGCTGCCCACCGTCGTTCCGATTGCCGTCGACCACGTCACTCTCCTACCTCTTCTGATGCTCATCCGATGCTTGCCGTCGGTAACCACCCTAACCACTATTGCAGTTAGACTGCAATAGTGGGGCTACGAAATCTCTCGGCCCCCATAGACCACCGGGAGACGCTGTGATCGGATGCAGACATGAGTGACGGCACCGCCCAACCCGTGACCGACGCCCCCACCCCCGCCGTGCGCCGCCGCCGGCGCAATCCGGAGCAGACCCGCAGGGTGATCATCGACGCCCTGCTGGCTGCCATCAAGGATGGCAAATTCCTGCCGACCGCCAAGGACATCGCCGAGCGCGCGGGTGTTTCCGAGCGCAGTATCTTCGTCCATTTCCCGGGCCGCGACGATCTGCGCATCGCGGCGGTCGAGGCGCAGTCGGAATACGTGGAAACGCTGATCGCGGCGCCGGATCCGCAGCTCCCCCTGGACGCGCGCATCGATGCGGTCATCGCGCAGAGCGAGGCGATCTTTGCCGCGCAACGCAATCCGCGACTGCTCGGCCTGCTCGAATCACAATCGATTCCGGTACTCGACGAGCGCATGCGAACCACCGACGGCCGCACCCGCGACGGCCTGGCCCGCACCTTCGCCACCGAATTGAATCGCGACGGCGATACCGACACCGAACTGCTCGATCTGATCGAGGCCACGGCAGGCTGGGCGTACCGGCACCAACTGGTCGACCGTCGCGGCCTCACCCAGCAGGCGGCCTCCCACGCGATCGCCCGGGCGCTGCGAGTTCTGCTGGCGGGCAAGGACTCCGGCGACTCCTAGGCCACCCGGACACGCCGAAACCGCCGACCCGACCGGGACCGGCGGTTGACGATGCCGACCTACATCGAGCCCCATGCCTGCAGCAGGTAGGTGATCTGCGCGAGCGTCGAGGTAATCGTGTTCGCCAGATCGAGGGTGGCCGAACCCAGATTGATGATCGGGAAATTCATTGCGGGATCCTCGCTTTCGTTCGATCACAGGTGCACCTACACCGTAGGAACCGGAGCAATCGGACAGCAAGCCCTCTGACACACACTGTTCAGTCAATATTTCCCCTGGGCTAGCCTCTTGTTTTGCGACTCAGCGTGCGATACCGGCCCCCGACACTATGACCTCGCGCTCAGCGTGGACATCAGTCAGCAAACGCAAGGTTTCTTGCATTGACCTCCGGCGCAGCGCGTTCCGCAGAATATGGTACACAGAGACATAATTGTCTCAAATAGCCGCCGTAGACTCGATGGCTACAGGAAGGTGCCCTATGCCGGACCAGAACCACAGCGGCGACCTCACGACCGTCGGAGTCGGCGAACTGATCGCCCACCGGCATCGCGAAGGCAGCGCACCGGGCCAGCGCACCGACGGTCACCGGCTCGCACTGGTCATCGAGGGCGGTTCCTCCCGCGGCGCGTTCTCGCACGGAATGGCCATGGCCATAGAGGAACTCGGCGTGCTGCCCTGCTTCGACGCCGTGTACGGCGCCTCGGCCGGCGCGCTCAACGGCGCGTGGCTGCTGTGCGGGCGGGCCATGGAATCCGAGCGGGCCTGGCATCCCGAGGTGATCAACCGGGTCATCTCCCCCGTGCGCGCCCTGCGCGGCGGCCCGGTGGTCGACACCCGGTATCTGGTGCACACGGTGTACGAACGAATCGTGCCGATGGATTTCCCCGCCATCCTGGCGAATCCGGTCACCTTCCATCCCATCGCGACCGATGCCGATACCGGCCGTGCGGTCGATCTGCATTCCGAACTCACCGACGGCGCCTCGGTGCAGGCCGCCCTGCGCGCCTCCACCTGTCTGCCGATTCTGGCCGGGCGGCCGGTGCACATCGGCGCGCGGCGTTTCGTCGATGCCGGACTCTCCGAATCCGTGCCCATCCGCACCGCTTTGGCACAGGGTGCGACCCGCGTGCTGGTGCTGCGGACCCGGCGCGCGGACGAACTCATGCGCGCGCCTTCGTCATTCGAGAACAGGGTGGTGGCGCGCTTCCTGGCCCGGCACGCACCGGGCACCGTCGAACCGTGGCGGACCCGCATGCGGCAGCATCTGCGTGACGAGGAGGATTTCGCCACCGATCCGGCCGTACTGCAGATCCGGCCGCCACACCATGCCCCCGATATCGGCCGGGTCGACCGCGATCCGCAGATCCTGCGGGAGGCCCTGGCGCTGGGCCGGGTGGTGACCGCGCGGACGCTGTCGGAGTATCTGACCCCTATGCTTTCGGCGTGACGCGCGCGGAGGGAACCAGGGCGCCGGGCCGACCGGCCTCGGCCAGCCGTGAGGAGGTCCTCAAGGCCGCCATCACCATGTTCCTGGCCGGCAAGCGCGTCGATGTGAATGCCATTGCCGCACAGCTCGGTGTCGGCCGGGCCAGTATCTACCGCTGGTTCGGCTCCCGCGACGGGCTGCTCGGTGCGGCGATCGCCGGTCAGCTCGAGCGCATGGTCGGCGCGGCCGATCGGCGCTGCCGCAGCAGCGGCGGTCAGCGGCTCAACGAGGTGCTCGACCACACCATTCACCGATTGGTCGAAGACGATTCGCTGCGAACGTATTTCGACAATGAATCCACCGCCGCGCTGCGCCTGATCACCCGCAGCGACGGGGTCGTGCATCAGGCGGCGGTAACGATTGTCGAGCAGCTGATCCAGCAGGCGCAGGAGCAGGGGTACCAGCCGCCGATCGAGCGAAACACCCTGGCCTACGCCCTGGTTCGACTCTGGGAGGCATTCCTCTACAACGATGCCGTCGCCGGATTCCGGGGCGATGTGGAGCGCTTGCGACAGGTGCAGGCCGCGCTACTACGCGCCTGAGACCGCCACCGCCGCAGCCGAACCCGGATGCTGCAGCGACCGCCGCACCCAGAGCCAGCTGGCCGCGAGCATGACCACCAGCGCCGGCTTACCGAGAATCAGTGCGACGGAACCGAGGAGCACCACCTGGTTCCCGACGTACAGCGGCACCATGACCACCAGATGCAAGGCCCAGAAGGCGAACCACGCCAGAGTCACCCTGCGGTGCAGTCGAATTCGCTGCTGCGGGTCGGCATGCGCGGCGGGTTCGAGCCCCACCCTGCGGCTGATCCAGTGCGACAGCGGACGACCGCCGAGCAGGGTGAGCCCGAAGGCGAGCGTGCCGACGCCGCAGATGATCAGGTCGGGCAGATAGAAGCCGCGGCCCTCGCCGGTGATCCCGACGAAGAGCGAGAACACCACCACGACGGCGACCGAGATGGCCACCACCTTGACCGAGTCGCCCCGCAGCAGCCGGTAGCCTGCGACCGCGCAGGCCACCACCAGTGCGATGAGCACGCCGATCTCGGCATTGATCGCGGCGTAGCCGATCAGGAAGCCGACCGCGGGCGCGGCCCCGTCGACGAGGTGCCCGAGACCGCCGAGGGCGCGGAACTTGCCCCACATCTCGGCCGCGCCGGAGCGCTGCGGGCCGATGTGGATCGAAGGATCGATGGACTCCACTACCACTCCTAAGTCGTAGTACTCCAATGGCTAATTATCGGCAACGTTGCTGCCGTACGGGGTGGTACCTACATCGAGCCCCAGGACTGCAGCAGGTAGGTCACATTCGCGAGCGTCGAGGTGATCGTGCTCGCGAGGTCGAGGGTGGCCGAGCCGAGATTGATGATCGGGAAGTTCACGGTGTCCTGCTTTCGCATCGGGTTCTTATTGCAGTCTGACTGTAATAAGAACCGCGCCGTCGGGCAATACCGATATGACCCGGTTCGCTCCTTTCGATTTCCGTGAGCCGCGACACAGACGCCCGCCGAGAAGCGATGGTTCACCCAGTCAGCGAATCCATGGCTAAGCTCCGATGCCATGCATGATCACCTCCCCGCCACTCCCCGTTTCTCGCGCCGCTGGGTGCTGGGCATGGGGACGGCCGCCGTGGCAGGACTGGCCCTGACCGCCTGCGGTTCGAACGATGACAAGTCCACGACCGCCACCACCACGGCGTCGAGTGATCCCAAAGCCGTTGCCGCCGATGCCTATACGTTCGGGTATCCGCTGGTGCTGATGGATGCCACCCGCGCCTCGGGCGGGGCCGTCAATCAGTTCGCCAATGCCGTGCAGCTACCTACACCGGACGACAAGCAGGTGGTGCGGCTGAATCTGGACACGCTGTACTCGCAGGCCTGGCTGGATCTGGCCGCCGAACCGCTGGTGCTGCAGGTGCCCGGTATGGAGGCCGACCGGTACTGGCTCATGCAGGTGCTCGACGCCTGGACCAATACCCGCCACAATCCGAGCAGCGTCGCCCCGAAGGTCGGCGCCGGGGTCGCGACGCCGCCGTTCACCTACCTGGTGACCGGACCGGACTGGCACGGATCGGTGCCGGACGGTATGACACAGCTGCCCATGCCCACGAATACCTCCTGGGTGATCGGACGCATCCAGGTCAATGGCGCGGCCGATGTCGACCGGGTGCGCGCCCTGCAGGATCAGCTGAAGCTGGTACCGCTGAGCGCCTGGCTGCGCGGTGAGACCGACTCCCCCGGCCGGGTATACGCGGTGGACCAGTCCGCGCCCCCGCCGCCCAAGCAGGTGGCGGCCATGGACGGGCCGGCGTTCTTCGGCAAACTGTGCGCGCTCATGGCCGCCGAACCGCCCGCGCCGGAAGATGCCCCGGCACTGGAGCGTTTCGCCGAGATCGGCATCAAACCCGGTGCGACCGTGGACAGTCTGTCCGCAGATCTGCTGAATTCCGGTGCCGCCCAGTCGAAATCGCAGCTCACCACATTCGATGACCCGCAATCGAAGAATGAGAACGGCTGGAAGTTCTCCACCGACCTCGGCAGCTACGGCACCGATTACGCCCTGCGCGCGGTCACCGCGGTGCAGGCGCTCGGCGCGAACCTGGCCGAGGATGCGGTGTACCCCAGCCTTTTCGGGACCGCCGACAAGGACGGTCACCCCCAGCGCTTCCGCCTGCACTTCCCCGCCGGCCAACTCCCTCCGGTAGCCGCCTTCTGGTCCATCACCGCCTACGACGGCGACAGCTACCTGGTCCCGAACACCGCCGACGTCTACGCCGTCGGCCACCAAATCCCCCCGGTCCCCAACCCCGACGGCTCGGTAGACATAGCCGTCCAAAGTGAAGACCCGGGTTCCGCTGTCCCCCAGGGCAATTGGCTCCCCATCCCGCCGACCGGAAAATTCTCCCTGAGCATGCGCCTCTACGCCCCGAAGAAGCAGGCCCTCGACGGCGACTGGCAACCCCCGGCCCTCGACCCCGTCAGCTGACACTCCCCGTCATCCCTGCATGCATTTGGCCGGGATCCACACTTCCGGCGTGGATCCCGGCCGAAACGCGCCGGGCTGACGGGATATTCAGTTGCGGGTCGGGAGGTGTAGTCGCTTGAGGGACAGGGCATTCAGAGCGACGATGACGCTGGAGCCCGACATGGACAGGGCCGCGATCTCCGGGCGGAGGGTCCAGCCCAGCGCGGGTTCGAAGACGCCGGCGGCGATGGGCAGGGCGATGGTGTTGTAGCCGACCGCCCAGGCCAGGTTCTGGTGCATTTTGCGGAGCGTGCCGCGCCCGATGCGCAGGGCGGTGGGCACGTCCAGCGGATCCGAGCGCATGAGGACCAGATCGGCGGTCTCGATGGCCACATCGGTGCCGGCGCCGATGGCAATGCCGAGGTCCGCGCGGGCCAGTGCGGGGGCGTCGTTGACGCCGTCGCCGACCATGGCGACTTTCCTTCCGCCGGACTGCAATTCGGCGATCTTGTCGGCCTTGTCCCCGGGCAGTACCTCGGCGATGACGGTATCGATGCCGAGTTCGGCGGCAATGCGCTCGGCGGTGGCCTGATTGTCGCCGGTGAGCATGACGACCTCGACGCCCATCTCGTGCAGGTCCTGCACGGCCTCGGCCGAGGTCTCGCGCACGGCGTCCGCAATGCCGATGACCGCGGCCGCTTTGCCGTCCACCGCGGCGAGAACCGCGGTCTGGCCCCCGCCCGCCACCCGATCACGGGCGGTGGTCAAGTCTCCCAGTGCGATTCCCTCGCGCTCGAGCAGCCGTCGATTGCCGACCACCACGCGGCGGCCGTTCACGGTGGCAATGGCGCCGTGCCCGGGAATGTTCTCGAAGTCCTGTGCCCGTTCACCATTCGCGCCATGCCCCTCGGCATAACGCACGACCGCCGCCGCCAGCGGATGCTCGGATTCACGTTCCACCGCCGCCAGCAGCGGCATCAGCTCACCGGCCGTGATCACCCCGTCGGTGACGATTTCGGTGACTTCCGGCTCGCCCTTGGTGAGGGTGCCGGTCTTGTCCATGACCACGGTCTGGATCCGCGCCGAACTCTCCAGTGCCATCGCATTCTTGAACAGCACACCGCGTTTCGCGCCCAGCCCGGTGCCGACCATGATGGCGGTCGGAGTGGCCAGCCCCAGCGCATCGGGGCAGGTGATGACGACGACGGTAATGGCGAACAGAATGGCCTTGGCGAAGGTGGCCCCGGCCAGCAGCCACACCACGAGAGTCAGTGCGCCACCGATCAATGCGACCAGCACCAGCCAGAAGGCCGCGCGGTCGGCCAGTTTCTGGCCCGGCGCCTTCGAACTCTGCGCTTCCCGAACGAGATTCACGATCTGCGCCAGGGCGGTATCGGCGCCGACCTTGGTGGCCCGCACCCGCAGGACGCCGTTCTCGTTCAGTGTCGCACCGATGACCGTCGCGCCCGGAGCCTTGTGCACCGGCAGGCTTTCGCCGGTCACCATGGATTCGTCGACTTCGCTCTCGCCCTCGAGCACCTCACCGTCGGCGGCGATCTTGGACCCCGGCCGCACCAGCAGCACATCGCCGACAATCACTTCGGCCGTGGGGATTTCGACCTCCTGCCCGTCCCGGATCACCACGGCCTGCGGCGGCGCGAGATCCAGCAGCGCGCGAATGGCGTCATTGGCCCCGCCGCGCGCCCGCATCTCGAACCAGTGTCCGAGCAGGACGAAGGTGGCCAGCATGGTGGAGGCCTCGTAGAACACCTCACCGCCGCCGGTCAGGGTGATGGCGAGGGAGTACAGCCAGCCCGCGCCGATGCCGACCGCGACCAGCACCATCATGTCGAGCGTGCGCGCCTTCAGCGCCGCCACCGCACCGGTGAAGAAGATGGCCGAGGAGTAGAAGATCACCGGCAGGCTCAGGATCAGCGCCCAGATGTCCCGCCGCAGCCCGAACGGCGTCGGCAGATCCAGCCCGAACATCTCCTTCGCCATCGGCGACCAGAACATCACCAGCAGCGAGAAGACCAGCGCGACCAGGAATCTATTGCGCATGTCCTTGGCCATCTCGTCCATGGACATGCCGCCGTGCCCGGCGTGGCCCATGGCGGCATGGTCCATGTCCGCATGCGTGGTGTCGGCCATCGTGGAGTGATCCATTACCGCGTGGGTGGAGTGATCCATGGCGGAGTGGTCCCTCTCGGCATGACCGTTATGCCCGTTCTTCTGGTCCATTCCCTGACCATATACCCTCCAGGGGTATGTAGCCAGTAGATGTGACGGGCGAGCCATGCGGTAGCCGCGATACCCCCTACCGAATGCCCGGCGTCTTGGGATCAGCGCCGAAGCAGCCGACGATGTAGCAGCCGGGCGGCCAATCCGACACCGGCGGAGCCAGCGGCTTGTCGAGGCAGGTCAGCAATCCACAGCCGGGATAGGCCATGGGACCCAGACCCAGCGCGGCGAGGGTCGCGTCCGGATTGGAGATCATGGGATCGGACAGGCTGATATCGGGCCCGGCCACATAGGGCCCCGGATCGGGCAGCACCGGATCGCGGAAGGCGGCGGTCAGCGCCCGCATCGCCTCGTGCGGGAAGCTCACCGAACCACCGGGCACCGTCACCCCGGTCCAGCTGATCAGCAATCCCAGACTCGGCACAATGGTGTTGTCCTGCCGCATCATTCCCGACATCTGCACGGCGTCGGCGGGCATACCGGGGAAGATGGACCCGCAGTCCGGGCCATTGACCACGAACAGGAAGCCGTAGCAGTCGTTGGCGGCGATCGGCGTGGTCGCCTGGGTCAGATAGTCGGCGGAAATCACCTGTGT
Source organism: Nocardia sp. NBC_01327 (assembly GCF_035958815.1). Taxonomy (NCBI): domain Bacteria; kingdom Bacillati; phylum Actinomycetota; class Actinomycetes; order Mycobacteriales; family Nocardiaceae; genus Nocardia; species Nocardia sp. NBC_01327. The sequence goes on from NZ_CP108383.1 coordinate 7,680,474, forward strand.
GCCATGCCAATTCCCATGGTTGGCAACAAGGAGCCCGAGCTTGACGAAGTCATCCGGCGGCAGCACCAGATGCGCGTAACCGTAGGTGTTGTTACTGCGATCCCGCGCCCAGTGGTAATCGGTGCGCTCGATCCCCAAGGGGTCGAAGAGTTTTCGCTGCGCGAAGGCCTGGAAGTCCTCCCCCACCGCCTGCTGCACCACATAGGCCAGCAGATCGACAGCCCGCTGGCTGTACTGCCACTGGGTGCCCTGCGGGTGCACGATGGGCATGGCCAGCGCCTGCGCCACCACATTCGGATCGAGCTGCACCAGCCCGGTGACCCCCTCCGAGGCCACCGCCACCTCCATACCGGAGGTCTCGGTCAGCAGGCTGCGCACGGTGATCGCACGATGCGCCGAATCCCCCAGCCCCGCAGGAAGATACCTGTCGATCGGATCATCGATGCGCAATCGCCCCGCATCCACTGCCAGTCCCGCCACCATGGACACCACACTCTTGGTGCTGCTCCACAGATTCCACGGCATCCCGCCCGCGCGTTGATTGTTCGGCCCGCTCGCCACCAGGCAGTTGTTCCGATACACCGACACCGTGAACCGCGAGGGATCGGCCACAAACCCCATCGCCTGCTGCAACCGCTGCGAATCCAGCCCCACCGCTTCGGGTGTCGCGGTCTCCGGCGTCCGTCCGGAGCTGACCGCACACTGCTTCAGCTCCGCCGGCTCGGCCCGCGCGCCGGGCGCACCGACCAGCAGCATTGCGGCGGCGACCACCGTCACAACACCGACCGTCCAAGTCCGAATCACACCAAACCACCTCTCCCGAAGTCCCATTCGAGACATCGACAGGTAGAGCGGTTCGTTATCTTTCCGTGACCCCCGAATTATCGGGGCGGAACTTCCAGGGGCGCACTACAGCGACACTCCCGCTATCGCCGCGGCGATAAACAGCGGCCTCCCACCGGTTCCCCGTGTTGCGCACCCACCTGGGCATACGATAAGAAGCTGACGATACGTGGTCCGGGGGGTTCCGGGCGCGTGCGTACGTAGTCCGCTCAGCCGCAAAGGAATCGCCCGATCATGGCCGCACCGGTCGTCTTCACCAGCTCCTATTACGACGAGTCCAATGACAATGGGTTCCAGTGGGAGTTCCGCTGCGATCGCTGCAGCACCGCCTACAAATCACCCTTCGAACAGAACTACCTCTCGCGAGGGCGCGGCGCGCTGCGCGTGGTGCGAGATCTGCTCGGCGACCACTTCAGTTCGATCACCAAGGTGTCCAACGCCGCCGAGGACTTCTCCAACACCTGGGGTGGCGGTTCGGCCTCCGCCACCAAGGACAAGGCGTTCAACAACGCGGTCGCGCACGTCAAGGACGACTTCCGGCTGTGCAGCGGTTGCGGGTCCTGGGTGTGCGCCCGCATCTGCTGGAACGACCATGTCAGCCAGTGCACCCGCTGCTCACCGCTGGTCGCCAATCAGATCGCGCAGGCGCAGGCCGAGGCGCGCGGTTCGCAGATCCGCGATGCCGCGCACCAGCAGAATTGGACGCAGAACCAGGATCTGTCCACACCGGCGCGGGTCACCTGCCCGACCTGCGGGACCACCACCACGGGTGGTCGCTTCTGCGGCGCCTGCGGCACCGGTCTCGATATGCGCGCGCACTGCACCGGCTGCGGGCACCAGCTCCAGGTGGGCACGGCCTTCTGCTCGAACTGCGGTCAGTCGCAGTAACTTCGGTCCACCATGAGAAAGCCCCGCCCGGTCGCATGGGACCGGACGGGGCCTTTCAGGTAGCGCTCGTTACCCGGCAGAGCCGGTGTTGAACGGAACCGGGAACGGGATGCCCTGGTTCCAGTCGCCCGGGTTGTTCCAGTCGTGGTCGTGGTGATCCCAGTCATGGTGATCGCCATGATGATCCCAATCGTGGTGGTGCCAATCGACATCGGTGGCGCTGGGCACGGTGGCATCGGCCGAGGCCGGAATGGCCAGCGCCGTGAGCGGCACAGCGGCAAGAACACCCGCGAACGCAACGCGGACAGCGATCTTTCGGGTCCCGGACGTCCTCATCAGGTTGGAGAGCATCGGAATTCCTTTCTCTCTAGCGACGAATCGCAGCAATACGATTCATTCACCTATCGAACGAGGTATTCCTCAAGGACCCATCCGAGGAGCCTGGCAAGACCCTGGGAATCCGGCTGAGCGGGACGGCGGTCAGGGGGCGTCGCAGTCCAGAAGCGTCAGCGCGATCGAGCACAGGGGCCGGGCGAGGCCGGGCAGCGCGGCGGGTCCGGCTGTCTGCATGCATTCCCGGATGCGGTCGTCGATACCGCCGATGAGGAAGTCGTAGACCACATCCGGCAGCTGCCCGCTGAGCTCGTCCTGCTGCACGGCGAGTTCCCGCGCCGCGCGCATGCGATCGGCGAACACCGTCATCAGACGCCTGCGGTATCCGGCCAGCGGCGGACCCGCGATGAGCGCCTCCACGTGCAGCGCCCGCGCTATGGCCGGCTCCTCCGCGAGAATGTCGAAGTACGCGGTGAGCGAGGTGCACACGAGCTGCCGCCAATCCAGTTGGCCCGCAGCCTTGATCGCGGCGGTGAGCCGCCCGTTCGCCACCTCGACGACCATTTCGAAGGCCGCGGCGAAGCATTCCTCCTTCGAGTCGAACAACTCGTAGAAGGTGCGGCGGGAGATCTTGGCCCGCGCCACCAGATCCGCGACAGTAACCGGGTGATAGCCGGATTCGGCCACCGCATCGAGCATGGCGATGAACAGGCGCCCGCGCTGCGATTCGGCCACCTCTGCGCGCGTCAACCGGTGCGGGCCGCGAGGCAACCGGTCGTCGGGAACTGACACCTTCACCTCGACACGATAGCAACCGTGAACTGCGCGATTGTCATGCCGCGCCACCCGTAATGAGAACCTGCCCAGTCGTTTTGCTTGCTCTCGATAGTGGGGAACGTTACGGTACCCGATAGGTAGTGAGGTACAGCACTGTTTTTCTTCATCCCTATAGCGGGTGTCCAACGAAGGGCTGGTCGGGTTTCGATGAGGTTGTTCGCACGATTAGGGGCAGCGAGCGCTGCCGCGGTCGTCGCCACACTGGCGCTGACCACACTGACGGTTCCGGCGGCCCATGCCGATCCGCCGGACAATGACCCCGCCGCCGCGTGGACGGCCGCGCAGGACGGGCCGCTGCAGTATCCGGGCGTGCATGTCGACTGGGATGTCCCGATCACCATGAGCGACGGAACCGTCCTGAAGTCCAATGTGTATCGGCCGATGGACGCGGCCGGCCACATTGTGGACACCCCGCTGCCGACCATCGTCAATATGACCCCGTACACGAAACTCGCGTACATGCTGCTGGATTCGGCCGTCTCGATCCCCGGCCTGTTCGACGGCGTCACCGATCTGATCAACCGATTCGATCTGTTCAACCTCAATGGCACACCGCTGTCCAGCCTCGGCGATCAGATCAAGGTGCTGTCCGGAGGCGGCGGGCGCGTGGTCGCGGCCGACCGCCATCTGATCCAGAGCGGGTACACCGAGATAGTCGCCGATGTCCGCGGCACCGGATTCTCCGAGGGCGTCTGGCCGGTCTTCGGTGAACGCGAACAGCAGGACACCGCCGAAATCGCGCAGTGGGCAGCGAATCAGCCGTGGTCCGACGGCAAAATCGGACTGGCGGGCGTCTCCAATGGCGGCATCAGCGCACTGCAGGGCGCCGAACAGCAGCCCGAATCGGTGAAGGCGGTGTTCTCCGTCGTTCCCGGCAGCGATCTGCTCCGCGATACCGTCGCGCCCGGTGGCGGATTCGATATCGGGTTCGTCCCGTTCTGGCTGCTCGCCGTCAATACGGCCAAATGGTTGCCGGATCTGTCCTCGATCGCCACCGGCAACTTCGATTGGAAGTGGCTCGCCGACCGGGTTGCCAGCCCCATCACATTCATCGACACCCTGCTGCGCGCTCTCGTCGTGCCATCGGTCGACGCGATACCCGCTGATATGAAACAACTTCTGGATCCCGAGGGCCCGTTCCGGTCCGGGATCACCGGACATCCCGATCGGATCACCGCGCCGACCTTCATCGTCGGCGGCTGGCACGATATCTTCAACAACTCGGAATCGACCGCCTACAACGCGATTCCGCTGCCGGCCGATCAGAAGAAGCTGCTGATGGGCGATTGGTACCACGTCACGCTCGGTTCCGGACTGGGTGTCGCCGGTGCGCCGCCGCGCCTGGATGTTCTGCAGCATGCCTGGTTCGACAAGTGGCTCAAGGGAATCGACAACGGTATCGATGCGTACAGCCCGACGACCCTGTTCCAGCAGGGTGGCGGGTGGACCAGCAGCGACCGGTATCCGCGTGCCGGAATGACGTACGCACGCCAGTACCTGTCGGCCGATCCGAGCGGCACCGCGGGCACGGTCGTGCACGATGGATCGCTCAGTGCGACAGCCCCTTCGGAGCCGACGACGCTGACCCACTCGCCCGGCCTGTCCACCGTGTGCTCTCGTGACGGAGCACAGGGCACCGCGGGGGTCCTGGGCATTATCGATGCCTGCGGCAAGGATTCACGACTCGCCGAGGTCGCGGCGCTCACGTTCACCGGACAACCCGTCGGCGCGCCCACCGCCATCTCCGGATCGGTGAACGTGCACTTGAACACCGTCCTGGACGCGACCGACGGGTACTGGTCGGCCACGCTCAATGATGTTGCGCCCGACGGGCAGTCGACGGTGCTGACCACCGGGCAGCTCACCGCGTCACTGCGCAAGCTCGACGAGGACAAGAGCAAGAAGTCGCCCAATGGCGATTACACCGCCCCCTTCCCGACCCTCACGCTGGAGGATCGGCAGGCCATCGTGCCCGGCGAGCCCACCACGCTCGAGGTGGGACTGGAGCCGACCGATGCGGTGCTGCAACCGGGTCACCGGCTGCGCGTCGATATCTACGCCGCCAATTTCCCCAAGGGCATGATGATTCCCGCACTGCTGCTGGAATCGCAGCTCCGGCCACAGCACCTGGTTCTCGACCCCGCCGCACCCAGCTGGGTGAATGTGCCTTCCAGCACGACCTTCTGACGGCTCGCGCCCCGCATCGATGCCCGCCGAGCTGTCAGCGGGCATTGCCGCTGTCAGCGGGCATCGACCGTCGCGAAGGCTGCCCAGACGAGCGGCGAGTGCTCGATACCGCCGGTCGCACGCCAGGCCGCCAACCGGCTCCGCTGCCAATCATTGAGCGCCGCAACAGGATCCGTCTGCTCGTGGGCGGCATCGATGGCGCACACCGCCTCCTGTAGCGGACGGCATTCCGGCCCCGCGCCACCCAGCCGCTGGAAAGCCAGATCTGTGGGCAGCGCCCAGCGCCCCGCCGTCACGAGTTCCGCACCGCCGGTGAGCATTGCGGCGACCAGGCCGAGCGCCTCACCGAAGCGCAGATCGCCGCCGCTCTCACAGGCGATCAGTGCCACCCGGCTCGGAATCGGCCACAATTGCGGGCCGCTGCGCGGTTCGGCGGACAGCGTATAGGTGCCGAGCAGCAGATCCCGCGCCGAGAGCGGCCGGTGATCACGCTGCGCGGGTGCGAATCCCACGGTGCCGGCCGTGCACGCCAGATGCATGGTGGCGGACTCGCTCTGCCCGGAGGACGGAGGCGCCGCCGTCACATGCCCCACGTACAGCAGCCGCGCCGCACCGGCGCGCAGTACCTCGCCGAGCCACACCCGATCCACATCGGTGCGCCGGAATGCGGCGACCGGATCACTCACCTTCGGCACCAATCGATCCCGCGCCGCGAGAGCGGCGACCAGGGCCGCCAGCGGCGCGTCCTCATCCATCCGCCCGAGCACCGAGCCCAGCGCGGAATCGGCCCGGAATCCCGGCACCCGGGGATCGAGCACGGCGACCACCGGCTGCTCCCGGGTCTGCGCCCAGGACCGCGCCACCCGCGCCGGCGCATGCACAATACCCGGCGGCGCAAGCAGACTCACCTCGGCGATATCCACCAGCCGCAGCCCCGGATCCGGCGCCAGCAACTCCCACGGAATCTGCGCCACCCGAGGCGAAGGCTGAATCCGCAATCGCGGCCGCACGCCCCGCACATGCAGCTCGTACAGCGCCACCGCCAGCTGATGCGGCAGAAATGTCGCCGAAAGCACCTGCGCCAAGGCATTTTCCGCCTCGTAGGACGCCAATTCCCCACTGGTGAGCGCCGCTTCGAGCCCACCCCCCGCCCCCGGCGCCGGCAGCGCCCCGGCGAACCGCTGCACCGCCTTCTCCACCTGCGCCTCGGGAACCACACCCACACCCCCGGGCGCATCGTGATCGACCCACCGCCACGTCAGATACAAATCCCCCGCATCCGCCATCCGCACATACGCGGTCGGCTGCACCCCTGTCATGCCCGAACCTCTCGTCCGACAGCGGATACCGTCGCTTCGAACCGCTCATACCGCTGACGGCCTGCTGCCACCCATCCCGATGGATACCGACCCTCTGTCACGCACCAGCGACGCACTCTTCGTGGCGATTGCGGCCGTAGCGCTGCTCGTATATCCCAGCCGCGCACGCGATCCGGCCGTCCGGCGACGAATGTTCCGGCCCGCGTCATGCCTGGACGACCCGATCGTCGCGGATGCGGCGGCCGTAGCGCTCTTCGGCGGCGGCTATCCAGCCGGCGAGGGCTATGTGGCCGTCGGGGGCGACCGCGACCTGTGGGGGCGGGGTGACCGGGAGCCCGGCGCCGGCGGCGACCGAGGCGAGGGCGGTGCCGAGCTGGAGGGCGTCGTTCACGGGGGCGGAGCTGGCGGGTGGCGGGGCGAGCGGATCCAGGGTGTCGAGGGGCAGGCGGGGCGGGGCGGCGGAGAGCCGGCCGATATCGAGGGTGGTTCCCGCGCAGGCGGTTTCGATGAGGTCGGCGACCAGCTGGGCGTCGCCGGAGAGGTAGGCGTAGCGGAAGGCCAGGCGCAGGGCCGGATCGGCCATGCGGCGGTTCCAGGTTTCGCGCTGCGCGCCGTCGGGAAGTTCGTAGCGGACCGCGTCGAGGGCGAGGGCGGCGGGGATGGCCAGATCCACGGCCTGGGCGAGCAGGCCGGGCACCGAATCGATGAGCGGTTCCGCCAATCCCGCGTGCCAGTAGTCCAATTGGGCGCACAGCAGCCCCAGACCGTGTTCGGCATAGGTGCTGCGGGCGGCGGCCAGTTCGGCCTCGCCCTCCTCCAGCCGTCCGGTGGCGAAGGCGACGGTCGCCAGCCTGGTCCGCACATCGGCGGCGTCCACCACCGCACCGGATTCGTCGAAACGCTGCAGCGCCTGCCGGTATCGGGTGACCGCCAGCTCGGGCTGGTCCCGGTCCTCGGCAATGAAACCCATGACCTTCCAGCCGATTCCGGCGCGATGCGCGTATCCGGCCGCCTCGAAATACTCCTGCGCGGTGATCAGCAGTCGCTCCGCATCATCGAAACGGCTGGAGCGCGTGTACATCACGGCGAGATTCTGGCGGGTCTCGGCGACACCGTCGTGATCGGCCGCGGCCTCGAAGGCGACCAGCGCCTGACCCGCGAAGTCCTCCGCCAGCTCCCAGCGCCCCGTCTCGAAATGCGCGGTCGCCAGGTTCATCAGCGAATGCCCGACCTGTCCGGGCGCGAAATGAATGGCGGCGTCGAGTGATTCATTGGCCAGCTTGATCCCGCGCGCCCACTGCTGCCGGTGCAGCGCCACCGCGGTCAATGACACCAGGCAGGCGTACCGCAGCTCCCCGGGCGCGGTATCGGCGCTCAGTAATTCGCGCGCCTGCTCCAGCGCCTCCTGCGCACCGTCCAGATCACCCAGGCGCTGCAGCGCCTGCGACAGATTGATCAGCGCGGCCGGCCGCATACGGGGCGCCTCGGGCCCCATCTGCCCCAGCGCGTCCCGGAAGCGCACCACCGCACCGGCGTGATCACCCAATTGATCTGCCACACAGGCGGAATTGACCATGGCGCACACCCGGATATCCCCGGTCTCGGTGCGCACCGCATCCTCGAAGATCCGCAGCGCCTCCCCCAACTCGCCGCGCGCCATCGCCTCGGCCCCCGCGCGCAGTACCGCGGATTCGTCGGCGGCCCCCCGGCCGGTTGTGCTCACCAATTCAGAAGTCCGAATCGTCGGCGGCAGCGGCGATCTCGGCGAGCAGCGGGGCATCCGGCGCCCCGTCGACCGAACCCGGAACGGCGGTGCGCCGCAGGCGTTCGGCAGCGAACGCGCGAATCCGCTGCCGCAGTTCCGCCGAATCGGCACCGTCGTCCACCCCGAAGCCGGGAACGTGAATATCCACGCGCACAATCGGATCGGCGCCGGCCACGGCGAGTTCGCCGACCCAGGCGCCGCCTTCGGCACGCAGCGCGATCTCTCCCACCTCCGTACCGGTATCGATACGCGCCCACGGCCGCAGATACGCGGGCACCTCGGCGGGAACCCCCGGCGCCGCCACCGCGCTGACCGCCACGGTCGTCGCACCCGCCGCGCGAACCGCCTGCCAGGACACCGCCCGCTCGGACGCGTCCACCAGCCCCGGCGGACACCGCCGCCAATCCCAGCCGCCGACCCCGCGCGCCAGCACCAGCCCGTCAGGTGTCTCGTCACCGGCCGCCAGCGCGTAATCCGAAGCCCGCATACGAGTTTCGACCATCTCCGCCACGACCGGCGCCAGCGCGTCCGCGCCGTCCACCAGCGATTCGCACTCCAGTGTGAGCGCCGCGATATCGCGCTCCAGCAGCCCCGCATCCAGCGGCGCGATGCCGTCCAGCGTCGAGGCGGGCCACCATCGAGCGGCCCAGTGCGCGTACGCGAGCCGCCAGGCACTCACCGCCAGTGCGGGTAGCGCGGGTGCGGCCGTCGCCTCGGCGGGCTGGTCCCGATCGAGGGCGAGCGCGATCGGTGCGCCGTAGATGGCCCACACCCACTCCTGCGCGAGCTCCAGATCGTCGATCACCGCCGCCGGAACCGATTGCCCGGCAAGCACACTCCAGCTCAGATAGCCGCCCGCGACCTCGAGCACCATGGTGTCCGCGGCGGCCGCCGCATCGAGCACCGTCGCGGCGCCGGCGGGCACGATGCCGCTCAGCCCGCCCCCGTAGCGCCGGATCTTCAATGCCGAGCCGGTCATCCCACCCTCGATTCCCTGTCATCGAGTTCGGCCGCGACCGCTGTCGCCGCCAAGGCCCGCTTCACTCGCATACGGTGATCGAGAATTACCGAGCGCGCCACACCATCGAGCAGATCCCACAGCTCATCCGGCGCGTACACCGGTATCTCCCGCACATCGCGTCCGTGCAGTCGCGGCCACAGCCGGCGCAGATACGGCCGCCAGGGCACCTGGAGATCGGCCGCGATCACCGCCAGCGGTCCCGCCGTCGCATCCGCCCGCACCACCATCCTACGAGCCTGCAGCACGTACGCTTCCCGCTGCCAACGCCCATTGATCACCCGCGCCGCACCCGCCGTCGCGACGGCCCGCGCTTCGTCGATGGGCCGCAGCTGAATGGCGAGCACGGTGCCCGCGGCGGCGGTGACCCGCAGCGATTCGTCCAGCAGCGCCCACGGCGCGCAGGCGCGGGCGATCTCGGCGTCCACGAGCTCCGGAATCGGCGGCAGGTCGGCGCGCTCGCTGGCGGCCTGCAGCACGGTGAAGACCCGCTCGTGAATGGTGCGATCGAACGGCAGGCCCAGGCTCGCCTTGGAGGCCGATTCACCCACCCGCGGCGGTTGCGGCAGCGGATGCGTGGTCAGCCCCAATTCCGCTGCCGCACCGTCGTTCTCCTCCCGCCACAGCCGAATCCCGCTGTGCGTTCCCATGGACGCCGCCACCAGATCGTCGAGATCGACGTCCTTACCGGCTTCGCCGAGCCGCGCCGCCGCGCAGGCATCGAGCAGTTCGGCCAGCGCCTGCGCGTGATCGGGGGTCGCGGTGAGCGGCCGCCGCCGCCAGGCCGTCCCGATCAGCTCGCTCACCTCGCGTGCCCGCGCCGGATCGGTCAGATACTCCTTCAGCGCCTGTGTGGTGCGCCCGGCGGTGAGATCGTGGATCTCCCGCAGTGCGGCCTCGGCCGCGGCCGCGTCCCGCGCGGCGTTCGGCATGCCCGAGACGGTCGCGAGTTCGAAGCAGCGCTGGAAGTACAGATCCTGCGCATTGCCCTCGGTGATGCGCAGCGCCCGCCGGGTCTGCTTGAGCAGGGTGAACCAGGCGGCGGTGGCCCGCAGGACATCGGCGGCGGCGTGGATGCGGGTTGCCAGCAGTACCGCCCCGTCGGCGGTCAAGATCGTGCCCGCACACAGCGGATGCTGAACCGGGCGGATGACCAGCGGATCCAGAATCAACTTCACCGTGCGGCGCAGCGGCCCGCCATTCGGCCCGCTCAAGGCCTCGACACCGGCCAGCCGGCGCCAGACCTCATCAAGCACCATTGCCCGCGGCTGTCGCATTCGCCCAGGTTAGCGGAGTTTCCCCCACTCTCGCGCGCTGAAAGTTGGTATCGGTAGGGCGCGGGGTGCTTCCTACGGTTCTCTCATCGGCTCCGCCAGCGAACCGAACCAGAGAAGCAAGGAACCACCATGAACACCAAGTCGATTCGCCTGACCACCGCCGCCCTCGCCGCGACCGCCGCCACCGCGATGCTGGTCACCGGCTGCAGTAGCAACTCCAGCAGCTCGCCCTCCTCCTCGGCGGCCCCCACCACATCGGCCTCGGTGGCCACCTCGGCCGCACCCGGCACCGCCGCTCCCGCCGGAAAGTCCAGCGCCTCCGTCGACGGCACTGCCCTGACCGCCAACTTCACCACCACCTGCGCCAAGCAGGGCGGCACCCTGGCCCTGGCACTGACCGATACCGGCAATTCCACCTACGGGCAGCTCAGCGTGAGCGCCGCCATCGTCGGTGACAGCACCGTGCAGGCGGTCGGCATCGCCGGCTCCAAGGGCGGCCAGAACGGTATGCCGTACGCGGTCGGCTACGGCAACGGCGCGCCCGGCGGCTCCGCCACCGTCACCAAGAGCGGCAATACCTATCACGTCACCGGTGAGGGCGTCGGCGCCCCCGACCTCACCAATCCGACTGCCGGAGTCAAGAACTCGAAGTTCGATATCACCTTCGCCTGCTCCAGCATCGTCGGCGGCTGATCGCTCCGCCTGCCCCGCGATGGCGGCGCCGCCTCCCCCGCAACGGCGATTCCACCCGCCCCGCTCATGCCGAGACCGGCATGAGCGGGCCTTATACCCCCTGCCCAGCAATTGATTTCGAGGAAATCATGAAGACCCAGATCCGTATCGCCGCCGCCGCTTTCCTGGTGCTATCCATCGCCTACTACGTATGGCACGGCCTCACCTCCGATGCCTTCCTGCCCTGGGTCGGCTGGCAGATGGGACTCCCCATCGCCGCCCTCACCATCGTCCCCATTGTTTTCGCCTTCACCGGCGACGGCATCATGTCGGCCCTGACCGGCAATAACAGCTCCGAATTCCGGCACGGCCTGATCGGGCTCGGCACCGTCGAATCGGTCCGCAATACCGGTGTCTCCCTCAATGATCAGCCGCAGGTGCGCATCGACTTCCGGGTCGAGGGCGTCGACGGCAAGACCTTCCCCGCCTACGCCAAGATGATCGTGCCGTTCACCGAACTGGCCCTGCTGCGCACCGGTGTGGTGCTGCCCGTCCGCTACCTGCCCGACCGCCCCGGCCGGGTGGAGATCGATCTCTCCGGCAATAGCGCCGCAGCGCAGGATGCCATGAACCAGGCCATGATTCGCAAGGGCATCACCACCGAGGCCAAGCTGAACATCGCCCGCAACGGCATCCCCGCCCAGGCCGTCGTGCGCGCGCTCTCGGTCCCCGGTGAAATCCGCGACGGCCACCCCCGCCTGGATCTGACCCTGATCGTCACCCGCCCCGACGGCAGCAATTTCGAGGCCCGCACCGAAAAGTTCCTGCCCCCGACCCAGGTCGGCCTCGTCCAGATCGGCCGGGTGGTCCAGGTGCACTATCTCCCCCAGAACGAACAGGACCTCGTCATCTCGCTCCCGGTCAACACCGGAGCCTGAGGGCGGTGCCCGATCACCGAAAAGCACAGCGCCGCAGGCCGAGAGCCTGCGGCGCTTCTGTGCGCCGGCCGGTCGTCAGTGTGCCGTTCTGCGGTCGAAGACCTGGGGCCGGGCCACGCGCAGAGCGGTGGCGATGGCTCCCAAAAGCACGGCGTCGTCACCCAATTCGCTCGACGCCACCCGGGGGCGCAGCGGCGTGGATCGGGCCAGGGCCTCGCGGACCTGGTCCAGGTAGAGGTCGGCGCTGTGGCCGAGGCCGCCGCCCAGGGCGATCACATCCGGGTCGAGTACCGCCGTCACCGCGGCTACCACCAGAGCGACGCGTTCACCTTCCTGCCGAACGACATTCGCGGCGATGGGGTGTCCCGCGCGGGCCTGTTCGAAGACCCGTTTGGCGGTGAGCCGGCCCGTCATCCCCTGCGCCCGGGCAGCGCGCACCACGGCCTCGGCCGACACCGCCTCCTCGAGCGCACCCCGGCGCGGCGGATCGACCTCCGGCACACCGAAAGTCGTCGGCAGGAACCCGACTTCACCGGCTGCCCCGTGCGCGCCGGTGAACAGTTCCCCCTGCGACACGATGCCGACGCCGAGCCCGGTGCCGATCAGCACGTACACGAACAACCGGCTGCCGCGCCCCACCCCGAATACGTATTCCCCCAGCGCCGCGAGGTTCGCGTCATTGTGCACCGACAGGTCCGGCCCGCCGAGCCGCTGCCGAATGGTGTCGAGCAGTCCGGCACGACCCCAGCCGGGCAGGTTCACCGCGAAGTGCATGCGGCCGTCCTCGGGATCGAAGACGCCGGGACTTCCGAGAGCCGCGTGGATCACCTGATCGGCCGTGACGTCCGCGGCGGCCAGCACCTCTTCGGCGGCCTGCACGGCACTGTCGGCGACGGCGGCCGCGGTGCGCGCCTTGTTCGCGATATCGGTGCGCGCCAGCACCTTTCCCGACATATCGGCCACGGCGGCACGCAGATTGGCGCGGCCGACATCGATGCCGAGCACATAACCGGCGGTCGGGTCGGGCTCGTAGAGCACGGCGGTCCGGCCGCGTTCGGGCGACACCGTGCCCCGCTCCCGGGCCAGTCCGCTCTGCTGCAGCGCGGCAAGGGCACTGGACACCGTGGGCTTGGAAAGTCCGGTGTCCCTGGCGAGTTGGGCACGGCTCGACGGGCCCGCGGTGCGCAGCTGTTCGAGCAGGAGCCATTCGTTATTGCTGCGCAGGCGTTGCCGGTTCCAGGGGACTTCGTCCATCGCCTTCCATTTCTCGCTCGGGGTGCCGCCCCAACTCTAGGCAGTCGAATCTTGATGACCTCTTGACGGCAATAGTAAAGGAACTTAACTTTACTAAACCACTCGCTCCGCTCCCACCGGAGGAACCTCATGTCCGGTCCCCGCCAACTCCCCCGAAGAATCGGCCTGTTCCAGGCCACCGCCATCAATATGAGTCAGATGGTCGGCATCGGCCCGTTCGTCACCATCCCGCTGATGGTCGCGGCCTTCGGCGGCCCGCAAGCCGTCATCGGCTGGGTCGCCGGCGCGGTACTGGCCCTGGTCGACGGCCTCATCTGGGCCGAACTCGGCGCCGCGCTGCCCGGCGCCGGCGGCACCTACATCTATCTGCGCGAGGCGTTCCAGTACCGCAGCGGACGCCTCATGCCGTTCCTGTTCGTCTGGACCGCAATGCTTTTCATTCCGCTCATCATGTCCACGGGCGTGCAGGGACTGGTCCAGTACCTCGGCTACCTGTGGCCGTCCATGAGCACCGGCCAGGGCGATCTGGTCGGCATCGCCGTGGTCGTCGCGGTGGTGCTGCTGCTGTGGCGACGGGTCGAGAGCATCGGCCGGATCACCGTCGTCATGTGGACGATCATGATCATCTCGGTGGGCGCGGTCATTCTGGCCTCGTTCACGCACTTCCATCCCGACCTGGCCTTCACCTGGCCCGAGCACGCCGTCGAACTCGGCCACGGCAGCTTCTGGCTGGGCTTCGCCTCCGGCCTGACCATCGGCATCTACGACTATCTCGGCTACAACACCAGCGCGTATCTCGGTGCGGAGGTCAAGGATCCGGGCCGGGTGCTGCCGCGGTCCATCGTGTTCGCCATCGTCGGCGTCATGGCCGTCTACCTGCTCATGCAGATCGGCGTTCTGGGCGTGACGCACTGGCAGGACATGCTCGATCCGAACAATGTCGCCTCCCAATCGGTGGCGTCGGCGGTACTGGAAACCACCATGGGCAAGGGGGCCGCCCAGGTCGTCACCGGGCTCATCCTGATCACCGCCTTCGCCTCGATCTTCACCGGACTGCTCGGCGGCTCGCGCGTGCCGTTCAATGCGGCGCACGATCGAGTGTTCTTCCGCTCCTTCGGAAAACTGCATCCCAAGCACGAATTCCCGGTCCTCGGGCTGCTGGCCATGGGTGTGGTCACCGCGGGCGGCTTCCTGCTGGCCCGCCATATCGGCACCAGCGCCGTGCATCCACCGCTGACGGTGCTCATCTCACTGCTCACCACGGTCATGGTGATCGTCCAGGCCTTCGCGCAGATCGCCGCGGTCATCGTGCTGCGGCGCCGCCAGCCGGATCTGCCCCGGCCCTATCGCATGTTCCTGTATCCGCTGCCCGCCATTGTCGCCGCGATCGGCTGGCTGGTCATCTACGGCTATGCCGACAAGTCGAATCCGGGTGTGCATCCCATCGAATGGTCGCTGGTATGGGTCGCGCTGGGCATTGTCGCCTTCGCGATCTGGGCTCGGGTGGAACACGTCTGGCCGTTCGGCCCCAAGGACATTCGAGAGGAGTACCGCAACCCCGAACCCGCCGAGGCCGTCGTCGACTGACCCGTTCCCGCCGGGCCGATGCACTCGCACGGCCCGGCCGACTCCGAGGATCGCTCATGCACGAAGCCAGCGAATTCGCCGTCATAGGCGTCGATTTCGGCGGCACCAAGACCGAGATCGCCCTCGCCGACGCCCGGGGCGCGGTGCTGGAGCGGGAGCGCCTGGACACCCGCACCGATCTCGGTCCCGACCACATCCTGGCCCGCACCGCCGAATCCGTACGACGACTCGAGCAGGCCGCGCGTGAGGGGCTCGGTCTGCCGGTCACCGGCTGGGCGGCGGTGTGCCCGGGCGTGATCCGGGCCGACGGCATTGCGCTCACCCCCAATCTGCCGGGTTGGGAGACGCTGGCGCTGTCGGCCCGGCTCGCCGCCGAATTCGGGGTCGCCGAGGTGCGGGTGGCCAATGATGTGCGGGCGGCGGCGCTGGCCGAGGTGCGGTTCGGGGCGCTGCGCGGCATCGACACCGGGATCTACGTCAGCCTCGGCACCGGCATCGCGGCCGCGCTGATCGTCGGCGGGCAGGTGGTGCCGGGCGCGCATCGGGCAGCGGGCGAAATCGGTTATATGAACCCGGGTTTCGCACGGGTGGGTGCGGTCGCCGCCGGGCGCGCGCCCTTGGAGGAGTACGTCGCCGGGCGCGGGCTGGCCCAGCGCGCCTCGGCCGCGCTGGGCATCGAGATCACCGGCGAACAGCTCTTCCGGCGCACCGATCCGGAGGCGCGAAAACTGGTGCGGCACATGCTGGAAACCCTTGCCACCGCACTGGGCAATCTGGCCGCGCTGGTGGACCCGGCACGGATAGTCATCGGCGGCGGCATGATGGCCGCCGCCGATGTCATCCTCCCGCCGCTCACCGATCTGGTGGCCTCCGCCACCGCCTTCCCGCCCGAGGTCCGGGCGGCCCACTTCCTGGCGGACGCCTCCCTGCACGGGGCCCTCACCCTGGCCCTCGCCGCCGAAACCAGCACGCCACCGATCCCCTCGACCACCGGAGGACTCCGATGAATGCCACCCGGCTCGGCCGCCTGATGGATGCCGAAATGCGCCAGCAGCCCGCGGTTCTGGCGGCCATGGCCGACCGCTTCACCGATATCGGAGCCCGGGCCGCCGCACTCTTCGGCGACCGCGGTCCCGCAGGCGTCGCCTTCCTGGCGCGCGGTTCGTCGGACCATGCGGCGCTACTGGGCCGGTACGCCGTGGAATTGCGGACCGGGCTGCCCACCTGCCTGGTCGCGCCCAGCCTGGCGACCGGCTACGGCCGTGAGCCCGACGGCTTCCGGGGCTGGCTGCTCATCGCACTGTCACAGTCCGGCCGCACACCGGAGATCGTCGAGCTCACCCGGCGCTACGCGGCTGCCGGAGCGCGGGTCGTCGCGATCACCAATGACCCGGACTCCGCACTGGCCCGAACCGCGCACTACACCGTCGGACTCGAGGCCGGGCCGGAGCGCGCGGTTCCGGCCACCAAAACCGTCACCAGCCAGATGCTCGCCGTCCTCGCCCTGGCCTCCGGTCTCGGCACGGGTGGTATGACCGCCGCGCAGGCCGCCGAATTATCTTCCGCCGCAGCGCAACTACTCACCGACACCGCCGGTGTCGACCGTGCCGCAGCCCTGCTGGCCACCGTCGATCGCCTGGCCGTCGTCGGCCGAAGCGCCTGCTACCCGGCCGCATTGGAGACAGCCCTCAAACTCCAGGAAACCACCGGCCTGATGGCACACGGCTTCTCCACCGCCGACTTCCGCCACGGCCCCATCGCCGTCACCGGCCCCGGCACCCCCGCGCTTCTCCTGGCCGGTTCCGGCCCCGCCGACACCGACACCCTCGACCTCCGCTACCCCCTCACCGCCCGCTACGCCCCTGTCGTCCTGGCAGGCACCGCCCCCGAGGCCACCCTCACCTGGCCCGCCCTGGGCCACCTCGGCGAATGCCTACTGGCAACCATCCGCGGCCAGCAACTCGCCCTGGCGGTCTCCCGCGCACTCGGCATCGACGCCGACCATCCGACAGGCCTCGCCAAGGTCACCCTGACCCACTGAACCTGATTCCCTGGGGAATTCGCTCGAGTACGCCGCCTGCGAAAACGTCGTAGAGCGGAAGGGTTTCGAGGTGGACGTAGCCGATGTGGCAGTCGCACAGGGCCAGCGGGCAGGGGCGGGGGGCCAAGGCGGTGCGGTAGGAACCGTCGTAGAGGTTGCCCAGTTCGGTGCGGACGAAGTGGCAGCGGCGGACAGTGCCGTCACCGTCGACGGAGATGACCGATTCTCCTGTGCGGCAGGGCATTCCCGCTGAGGTGTGCGGGTGTCTGCTGTATTCGAAGAGCGGGTCCAGGGCCAGCCAGTCGGCGGACTCCTGTTCCGAAAGCTGGTGCCCCTCCGGTGCATTCACCCACAGGTAGACATGGCCGGGGAGGTCGGCGCGGAGACTGCGCGCGGCGTCGAGGTGTTCCGGGAAACCCACCACGCCGACGCTGAAGCGGATGCCCAGGCGCTCGAGGTCGGCGATCTTGGCGGTGAAGCGGTCGTACGGCGTTTGGCCCGGATGGTAGGTGCACCACAGCGCCAGGGTGCCGGGGTCGGCGTCGGCGAGCCAGTCGGTGCGGCAGCTCAGATTGGTCTGGATGGCCACCCGTGCGACGTTCGGCAGGTGTGAGAGTTCGGTCAGCGTGCGCCGGTACCAGGAGCGGACCAGACCCTCACCCCACGGCGTGAACAGGATCGACAGGCGGTCATCGTGCTGCTGCGCGACCCACGCGGCGAACCGTTCGAGGGCCGCGCGGTCGGCGCGCAATTGCTCGCGGCTGTCGCGCCGCTTGGCGAAGGGGCAGTACGGGCAGTCGTAATCGCAGGAGGCCAGTGGGCCGCGATAGAGAATGGTCAGGTCCACGGGCTCACTTCGGTTCATAGGCCGCCATGGCGGCGTGCACCGCGGGCGAGAAGAGCCTGGGGCCCAGGGCATCCGAGTAGGCGAGACCCTCCGGGGTGAGGCGGAGCAGGTCCGATCCCGCATCCAGCCAACCCGATTCGGTGAATTCGCGTAGCTCCGTGGCGAAGTGCTCGGCCGGATGCGCGCCGAAACGCGTGCGATAGGCCGCGATATCCATTCCCTCGGCCTGCAGCAGTGATTGCAGGAGGTGGCGGCGGCGGGCCTCGTCCTCGTCGATCCGGCGGCCGACCTCGGCGTGACTGAAATCGACTGTGCGCGTGTAGGTATCGATAATGCCGCGCACCTCGCGAGTCTCGACCGCGTAATCGAACGAATAGTGCAGACCGGCGGTGTACGAGCGTGCGCCACAACCCAGGCCGATCATGCCGTCGGTCTGGCACGCGTAGTCGCCGGGTCCGGCACTCGCGGAACCGATTCGGCGGAACATGCGCATGGAGGTCTGCTCATACCCGTGTGCGAGAAGATGATCGCGGCCGAACGCGTACAGCCGCAGTCGCTGCCCATCCCAATCGGCCTCCGCGTCGCGCCTGCTCAGCCCCGTCAGCGGCCGCACGTACAGCGGATACAGGTAGAGCTCCTCGGGCTGCCAGGTCAGCGCCGCATCCAGTGACGTGCGCCAGGTCTGTTCCGTTTGCCCGTCGATGCCGTAGATCAGGTCGATGTTCAGAATCGGAATCCGTGCTGCCCGAATAGTTTCGAGCGCGGCCTCGACCTCCGCCCGGCGCTGCGGTCGCACCGCCGCCCGGGCCTCGGCATCGACGAAGCTCTGCACGCCGATGCTCACCCGGGTGGCGCCGCGTTCGGCCAGCACCGCGAGCCGATCCGCGGTCGCCGTGGCCGGTGAGGTCTCCACGGACAGCGGTATGGACCGCAGATCCGCGCCCATAACTCGCTCGGCGATATCGCAGAGCCGCGCCAACTCCGCGGCCGAGAGATAGGTGGGGGTGCCGCCACCGAACGCCGCCGCCGCGAACCGGACCGGGCCGTCATCGCCCAGGGCCGCGCGCACTGCCCCGGCCTGCCGCTCGAGGGCATCGAGATAGCGGCCGGTCAGATCATCGGGTGCGCCGACGCGGGTGAACAGATTGCAGAAACCGCAACGGTATTCACAGAACGGAATATGCGCGTACAGCGAGAGCGCGTCCTTGGGCTCACTCGCCCACAGCTCGCTCAGCAGCGGACTGTCCGCGCCGAGCGGCCGGTACGCCGTCTTGTGGGGATAGCCGTAGACGTAGTTCTGATAGGGACGCGGTCGGGTGATCGTGCTCATGCGTGGGCCTCGAGAAAGAACTGGGCATAGGGAATTGTCCACACGGCCTCGTGCCCGAGCCGGTGCCCGGTGAAACCGTCGTCGCCATAGGCGGTTCCGTGATCCGAGCAGACAATGGCGAAGCAGCGGCGGCGGCTGCCGGCGGCGGCGAACAGGCGGCCGATATGCCGATCCACGTATTCCAGTGCGGCGGCATGGGTTTCACGGGAGTCCCCCGCATCCTTGCTCGCGCCCGGCAGATGGAACCAGTTGGGCTGGTGCAGCGCGGACACATTCACGAACAGGAAAAGCCTGCGGTCGCGCGGCAATTCGGCGATCACCTGCTCGGCGCGGGCGATCTGCGCCTCGAAGGAAGTCGGCGAGGCGACGGAGAACTCCGATTCCCAATGGCTTTCCTGGAACAGGCCCGGCAGCACCGAGCCCAGTGCGCCCTGCTTGTTGAAGAAGCCGACACCGCCGAGGCATACCGTGCGATACCCCGCCGCGGCCAGGGCGGAGACGAGATCGGGAGTGTCGTAGACGAAGGTGCGCCCCGCCGTCGTCTCGCTGCCCGCGAATCGGGAGGCGAACAATCGCGGATGCGGGCCGGGCGTCGCGGGCGTCGGGAGGAAGCCCGCGAACATGGCCTGATGCGAGGCATAGGTGAAACTGCCCGGCGCATGGCGCTTCTCCCATCCGCCGGGCAGATGGCGCGCCAGATTCGGCAGCCGGCCCGCCTCGAACAGTTCGGCGGCCACATCGAAACGCAGCGTATCGAGGGTGACCAGCAGCAGATCGTCGCGGCCGATCACCTCGTTCATATCCGGCTGCGCGCTATGCGTCGACATGATGCTCGTTCCTGGCTCTGCGGACTATGGCGGTGACCTGCGCATCGTAGGTGTCGCCCGATTCCGCTCCGCTGCCCTCCAGCCCCCGCAGGCCGGGCAGCAGGTCGCCGAAGGCATTCACCTCACCGACAGCGAAACGCCGCCAGCCGATTCCGGGCAGGAGGTCCACTCCGACCCGGGAGAAGTGCGGGAAGCAGGCGGCGGCTCGTTCACACAGCGCGAGCATCTCGGCCCAGCTGCCGCCCGCGGTCTCGACGGCGGTGCGCGCCGCGGTGAGATCGCCGCGGGCTCCGCCGAGATGCAGGTTCGTCATGGGCGAAAGACTGGTCCGCACCACGGCATGTGTGGCCGCGCCGTCCACGACCACCACTCGCAGGTCGGCGCTCCGGCCGCCCTGCGCAGCCTTGGGCAGCCAGCGTTCGATGTGCAGACCGTCCGGTGCGAGGGCGTCGACGATGGCGGCCACCTCCGCCTCGGTGCTGTAGCGCCGCACCCGCAGCGAATTGAAAAGCCTGCCCTGCGCATCCCGCTGCACGGACGTCTTGGCCTGCACCCGGCCACCACTCGTGGTCTCGACGGCCAGCACACCGGATGCCGAGGAACCGTGCGCGAGCTTGATGAAGACCCGGCGCACACCGGCGTCGGCCATCAGGCTGCGCGCGTGGTCCCAGCCGCGCACCGGCGCGGATACCCCCGAGGTAGGCGAAAACGGCACGGCGACACCCGCATTCCGCAGCACCGCGTGGCATCTGCGCTTGTCGAACAGCACCGCGAGCTCGGCCGGATCATCGAGAAGTGTTGCGCCGCACGCGGACACCTGCGCCGCGACCGACCGGGCGGCCGCGGTGAAGCGCTCGTACCAGAGCGCCGTGCCCTCCACGCGGGTCGAATCTGTGACACCGCGCAGCGCCCGCTCGAGCGCCGGATCCTCACCCGGTGAATCGAGGCGAACCAGCTCACCGGTGTGGAACTCGGCCCCACCGGCGAGCACCTCGGCCCAGCCGACCGGGCGGGCCTCGGGTAATCCCGCCCGGCGCACCGCATCCCGGAACAGCGATACCCGGCGATTGCCCGGATTCCCGACGATCGCGATCCGGGGTGCGTGCGGAGAGGTCACTCCGAGACGGCGGTGTAGCGGCGATCCTCCGGATCTTCCTCTTCGTCCTCGGTCTCGGCGTCCGAGAGATCCAGGACGACGCCGGCCGGTTCCAGCGCCGCGAGCAGCCGCTTCTGCATCTCCGGGCCGATGAAGTGGTGATGCAGATCGAGCGTGCGCAGGTGTGTGAGGGGCTGCCCGGCGAGCAGCGCTTCGGCGCCCTCATTGCCGAGCGTGCCCATGGACAGGTCCAGCGTTGTCAGGCGCGCCACCACCGGCGCACCCGCCACGGCGGCGGCGACCTCGTCCTGAATCTCGCTGTTGCGCAGGGCCAGATGCGTCAGTCGCGGAAATTTCGCGCCGGACAGGATGGGCTCCAGATCGGCGATGGTGGTGGTGCCGCCGTACCAGGAGACGCCCAGCCAGATATCGAGGGACTCCAGGGCGGGCAGTTCACTCGCGCCGATGCCCTGCACCACCTCCGCACCCAGACCGCCGGCCTGCACGGACAGGATGCGCAGCGCGGTGTGCGTGAGGACCGGGAACGCGAGCTGTTCACCGCCGCGTACGCCGAACTCCTCGAGCTCGGGAAAGCCTGCAAGCAAAGGCGATACATCGGACTGGTGGATCCAGGAGATCTCGTTCTCCTCGTAGGTGATGTCACCCAGGAAGACGCCGCGCACCGCGGGCAGCCGATCCTTCGCCTCGATCAGCGCCGTGATGATCGGCGCGGAATCCTCCTCCGACTCACCCCAGGAGCCGACGACCAGAGCCCGAACCTGTGTGCTGTCCACCGTTTCGAGGAAGCGCGCGAAGGCCTCCGGCCACGTTTCCGTGGAGTCGCCGTACGGTTCGATCGCGATGCGCCAGGCCACCGTCGCGGGCTCCGGTAGCTCGACTTTCGTATCGGCGTCGGGGAATTCGAACACGGGCAGTCCGTGGAACTGCTGCAGGTGGTCGGAAATTGCCATATCGCGTGTGCTCCCCCGCCAAGGCTGTGGGTGGTCTGATGTGCCAGCCAGTTCTATCAAGTCACTCCGACAGGCGGGGGCGCGGGCGGTGAACAGTTTTCGTCCGACGCGAATTGTCGTACCCCACCGCTACTTTCGAATTCGAGCCGGCGCACGGGGTGACGGCACAGGAGGGAAGCGCTCATGTTCCGACAGGGGGATGTGCTGATCGTGCCGATCGCCACCGAGGCCGTGCCCGCGCAGGCGCTGCAGGCGCCGGGCGAGCCCCGGGATGCCCGCGGGCGCATGGTGCTCGCGCTCGGCGAGGTCACCGGTCACGCCCACGCACTGGCCGCGCCGGGGCGGCTGGTGCGGGCGAGCGCGCCGCATATGTTCCTGCACCTGCCCGAGGGCGGGCGGCTGGTGCACGAGGAGCATGCGGCAATCGTGCTGCCGCAGGGCTGGTTCCGGGTGGTGCGCCAGCGCGAGTACCTGCCCGGCGCCGTCCGCATCGTCGCGGACTGACCGCCGCACCCTCCGAATATCGAATCGCCACAGATATCGAATCGCCACAGCACCGGACACAGACGGGATTCTCATGCCGACCATCGATGAGTGGCGCGCCGTGGCGGCGGCCACCGCGCCCGCCGACCGCCGCGCCGCCGAGGCCGCGGCGCGCCGCGCCTATACCGACGCGGGGCTCGCCGCACCGACGCGCTTTCTCTGGGTCGATTCGCCGCTCGCGGCCGTGGCCGCGGTGCGAGCGCTGGAGAACCCCGGCCGGGCCGTGCTCGGCGAGATCCGGACGCGGCCGTGGGCGGCCGAACGCCGGAGTGTCCATGACGAACTCGGCCCCGAGGGCTGGGCCGAGCGGTGGAATGCCACCGGCGCACAGCTGTGGGACAACACCCGCATGCTGACCGACCGCATCCGCACGGGTGTCGTGGACACGCTGCTCGGTCCCGAATCCGAGAACGAGGACCGCAAGGTCCGCGCCGCCACCGCGAGCGAAATTCGCGGGCTGCTGCTGGACGCGGTCCTCGGACAGCACGATGCGCCCTGGCTGGCCGCGTTCGAGGGCAGCGACCGGCTCGCCGGACTCGCCGACGTCGCGCGCACTGCCGGCTGGTGGTGGCCCTTCGAGCGGGTGGTCGTCTTCTCCGAGCGTCCGGTCCGGCTGCTGCGCGATGAGGCGGGCCGACTGCACGCCGCCGACGGCCCCGCGCTGGTCTATCCCGATGGTTTCGCGCTGCACGCCTGGCGCGGCATGCCCGTCCCCGCGGACTTCCTGGCGAATCTGCACGCGCTGACTCCCGCGCGCATTCGCACCGAGGAGAATGCCGAACTCCGGCGGGTCATGCTGGAAATCTTCGGCTACGACCGCTACCTCGCCGAATCCGAGGCCGAGCCGGTGCATCGCGACGAGACCGGAATCCTGTGGCGCATACCGCTTCCCGACGACGAGGACGTGGCCATGGTCGAGGTCGTCAATTCCACCCCCGAACCCGACGGCACCTTCAACACCTACTGGCTCCGCGTGCCCCCGGGCACCCGCACCGCCAAGCAGGGCGTCGCCTGGACCTTCGGCCTCACCGCCGCCGACTACGAGCCGCTGCGCCAGACCTGAGCATTGCGCCAGACCCGAGCATTGCGCGAGATGCCCCTGATTCCTCGGGCATGCGTGGCCCCCGGCCGACCGTCGGCGCACTGCCGGACTGAGGCGTGGGTCACTCCGAAACGGGAGGCAAGCGACATCACATACGGCGGATGGCTGGGAATCAGCGGGCTTGAGCTATGGTTGTAGCCGTCGAGTAGCGATCTTGCATACTCCACTCCGTCGTGGATGTCTTTTCTTCGCGTCGGCCACGCAGCGAGGTCAGCAAGTGCGGACGACAGTCCGGCACGCCCCTGCGATTCACCCCGATGCTCGAAAGGCACCAGGAACCTTTATGACGACTCCCTCATCTAGCCCCACCACGTCTTTCGCCGCTCTCGGCGTACGCAAAGAAATCGTCGCCGCGCTGGCCAAGGGCGGTATTACCGCACCGATGCCGATTCAGGCCGCCACGCTGGTCGACGTCCTCGCCGGCCACGATGTGCTGGGCCGCGGCCGGACCGGTAGCGGTAAGACGCTGGCCTTCTCCATTCCGCTGGTCGAGCGGCTCGCCGGCGGCACCGGAGGCTCTCGCCGCCCCGGCCGCCCGGTCGGTCTGATTCTTGCCCCGACACGTGAACTGGCGACTCAGATCGCCACCGCCATCGAGCCGATGGCCAAGGCCACCGGGCTGTCGGTGACCACCATTTTCGGCGGTGTCCCGCAGAACCGCCAGGCCAAGGCCCTCAAGGCCGGTGTCGACATTGTCGTCGCCTGCCCCGGTCGCCTCGAAGACCTGATGAAGCAGCGCCTGGTGTCGCTGGACGGGGTGCGGATCGCCGTGCTCGACGAGGCCGACCACATGGCCGACCTCGGCTTCCTCCCCGGCGTCACCCGGATTCTCGCGGCGACCCCCGCCGACGGGCAGCGCCTGCTGTTCTCGGCCACCCTCGACAATGGCGTGGACAAGCTGGTCAAGCGATTCATGCGGAACCCGCTGACGCACAGCGTCGATTCGGCCGATTCGCATGTCCCGGATATGACCCACCACGTCTTCGAGACCAATGGCGCCGATGCCAAGCGCGATCTGGTCTACGCCCTGGCCTCCGGGGCGGGTCGCCGAATCCTGTTCATGCGCACCAAGCATCACGCGCGCCGGCTCGCCAAGCAGCTGACCGCCGCGGGCATTCCGGCCACCGATCTGCACGGCAACCTCTCGCAGGCGGCCCGCGATCGCAACCTGGCCGCCTTCTCCGCGGGCACCGCCCGGGTCCTGGTCGCCACCGATGTCGCCGCCCGCGGTGTGCACGTCGATGACGTCCAGCTGGTCGTGCACGTGGATCCGCCCGCGGAACACAAGGCGTACCTGCACCGTTCGGGCCGTACCGCCCGCGCGGGCAGCTCCGGCGATGTGGTCACGGTGGTCCTGCCCGAGCAGCGCAAGGATGTCGCCATCCTGCTGCGCAAGGCCGGCATCACCGTCGAGCCGCAGCGCGTGACCGCGCACTCCCCCTCCGTGGCGGAGCTGGTCGGCCCCGTCGCGGCGCTCGTAACGCCCTCCGCCGCATCTCTTTCCGACGACCGGATCGACAACCCCCGGCGCGCGGACAGCCGTCGCGGCGCGTCCGGTGGTCAGGGCGCCCGCCCGCAGCGGGCCCGCACCCCGGGCGCCGGAGCCGCGCGCGGCAACGGCGCGGCACGTGGCACCGGAGCCGGAAACGGGCGTAGCGGTGGCACCGCCGCCGCACGCAGCGCCAATGGCGCCGAGCGCCGTGGTGTCAGCGGCGGCCGTGGCGCAGGCTACGACCGTGGCGCGAGCGCCCCGAGCACCTACTCCACCAGCACCGGCGATGATCGCGGGACCGGTGGAACCTCCACTCGCAATGCCGGTTCCACCGGAAACGCACCCCGCGGCGCCAGCGCTGCCGGAACCGCCACCCGTGGCGCCGACCGCGCCCATGCCGCACCTGCTCGCCGCCGCGCCTCCCGCCCCCAGGCGGCCGCGTCACGCGATCAGTCCGCGTCCCCGCGCACCGGTCGCCGCTGATACCAGCATCTGACCCGCAGTAAACGAAACCGGCCGCCCCTCAACAGGGGCGGCCGGTTCGCGTTTCCGCGTACCACCCGCGATCCCGGCACCAGCTCGCCAGGTCAACACCAGCCCGTCATCCCGGCGCGTTGTTGGCCGGGATCCACACGGGCTGCGCTCCAGCGATTTCAGCGGATCCTGGCCGAAAGCATGCCGGGATGGCGGGGGTTACTGCGAGGCGCGGCGTTCGTCGAAGTAGGGCTGCAGGTAGGGCGCGAGGGCGTGGGCGAGGTTGGGCAGGGGCATGCTCTGGAGGCAGATTTCGCCGGGGCCGGTGAGCGCCACGAGCAGGAAGCCGTCACCGCCGAAGAGCTTGTTCCGAATGCCGGGCACCGTGGTCATCTTGAATTGCACACTCTGGTCGAACATTCCGACATGCCCGGGATGCACCAGCATGGTCTGACCTTTTTCCAGCGTGTAGCGGGTCAGTTCGCCGGACAGCTCGATCCAGCACCGGCCCTCGCCCTCCAGTCGCTGCAGCTGGAAACCGGTGCCGCCGAACAGCCCGCCGCTGAACCGCTGCTGCAGCGCGAGACTCACGTGCACGCCGGGCGTACTGGCCAGCCACCCGTGCCGATGCACCAGAATGCTGCGCTGCGGCCCGATATCGACCGGAATGATGTGACCGGGCAGTTTGGCCGCGAAGGCCACCAGCCCCGTGCCGCCGTTCGCCTGATACCTGGTCACCAGCAGCCCACCGCCGCCGGCGACCCGCTTCACGGCCTTCAGCAGCCCACCGCTACCGGTGCTGGCGGTCTGCGACATGGCGATATTCGTTGTCATCCACGACAATTCGCCGTGCGGGGTGATCACCGCCTCTCCCGGCTCCAGCTGGATCTCCAGCACCGGGAGGGTACTGCCCCTGACATCTGCCCGCATATCCCGCTCCCCGGCCGCATCGCGCTCACCCGAACGCCAGCATACGGCCGCTGCCACGCCTGCGCCGCTGCCCGAATTCCGATCACCGGGCATTCCCGGATTCGGCGTCGTACAGTGGCGATGGTCGTCATCGGAAGGGCAGGAACCGTGCAACCGAATACCGGATCACCGCTGGAACCGACCGCGAGTGAACGCCTGTCCCATGCGGGGCGGATCTTCACCTCGGACCTGTCGGTCAATGAGTTCGCGCTGCTGCACGGTGCGGGCTTCGAGCCGATCGACCTGGTCATGGGCGTTTCGGTCTATCACGTCGGTTTCCAATTCACCGGTATCCGCCAGCAGCAGGAGCTGACGGTGCTCACCGAGGCCACCTATCGGGCGCGCTGGAATGCCATGTCGCGCATGCAGGCCGAGGCCGACGCACTGCACGCGGACGGCATTGTCGGGGTGCGGTTGCAGTGGCGTCATGTGGGCGCCGAGGCCAGTCATCTGGAGTTCATCGCC
The DNA here is from genome assembly GCF_035958815.1 of Nocardia sp. NBC_01327. Classification (NCBI taxonomy): domain Bacteria; kingdom Bacillati; phylum Actinomycetota; class Actinomycetes; order Mycobacteriales; family Nocardiaceae; genus Nocardia; species Nocardia sp. NBC_01327. Next base: position 7,707,549 of record NZ_CP108383.1, read on the forward strand.
GTCGGCACCGCGGTCCGCTTCACCGGTGAGCCGGGCAAGTTCCGCCGCCCCAACGGGCAGGCCTTCACCAGTCACCTCTCCGGTCAGGACATGGTCACGCTGCTGCGTTCCGGCTTCGCGCCGGTGGCGTTCGTCATGGGCAATTGCGTATTCCACATCGCCGTACAGGGTTTCATGCAGTCGCTGCGCCAGATCGGCAACAATGTCGAGATGCCGCAGTGGACGCAGGGTAGCTATCAGGCCCGCGAACTGGCCATGTCGCGCATGCAGGCCGAGGCGGAGCGTGATGGGGGCGCCGGTGTGACCGGGGTGGAGTTCCGGATCGAGAACTACGCCTGGGGCGCTCACACCGTGGAGTTCTACACGGCGGGAACCGCGGTGCGCCGCATCGGAAGTGGCGAGACCATCACCCCGCAATTCGTGCTCCCCATGGGCGGCTAGCCGATGACCCTTCCCGGATTCGATCCGGAGCGCGCGGCCGGCGTCATCGGTTCCGCGCTGCACGGCCCCGGTGGCGTCGGCCTGGTCTTCACGGTGTTCGCCGGAGTGCCGGGAGCGGTCCGCACACCGGCGCGGCGCGGGATGTTCCGCTCCGAACCCGAACGCCTGCAGCTGGGTAGCTGGCGCTACGAGGTCACCGGCGATCAGCGCATCCGCGCCGCGCACGTGGTCAATGGCATCGTGCTCGCCGAGGATGTGCTGACCGCCGCCGCGGTCGGACCACATGTGGCGCGGGCGCTCGCGGATCTGGTGGCGGGGTTCGGGCCGCCGGTACTGCCACAGATCGCCGCGGCGCTGGAAGTTCTCGAAACAGCGGGCTGAAACACACTTCGGCCGATTCCGGCTATTCACCGGTGATTTCGCCGCACCATTGCACAATGCACACCTCCGACACCGTTCTCATGCCGCGATTCATCCTCTCGCGCGCGGCAGCGGCGGGTATCGACCCGAACCGGCTGGCGCGCGCGGCGGGGATGCCGACCTGGCTACTGGCCGACAACAACTCCCGCACCCCCAGCGACTACTACCCGCGGCTGTGGGAGCTACTCGAACGTGAAGTGGGCGACCCGAATACGACGCTGCGGATGGTCGGCACCTACCGCGTCGGGGAGCTGGGCCTGTTCGACTATCTGATCTCCACCGCCGACACCCTCGGTGAGGGCCTGGCGGTGGTGGGACCCTACGTCGGCGCGGTGAGCACCAATTTCCGGATGGACGCGGGCGAGCAGACCGAGACCGAGGCGACCTTCGATCTGCATATGATCAATGCCGAAGGGCGCGGCCGGGATCTGGCCGTGCAGTCCTCCCTCGGCATTCTGGTTTCGCGGATCAGGCAGGTGACCGGGCGGCCCGTCAACCCCGTGCGCATGGCGTTCCGGCAGCGGGCGCCGCAGGACCACAGCGCTTTCATCGAGCACTTCGGTACCACCCGGCTGGATTTCGGTGCGCCGGTCGACAGCATGACCTACCGGCTCACCGATTTCGAACTGCCGCAGGTCACCGCCGATCCGATGCTGGCCGCGGTGCTGCGCCGGTACGCGGCGAGTGCACCGCCGCCGCCCCCGTACGCCACCGAATGGCCGGACCGGGTAGCCACCGAGCTGAAGCAGGAGCTGCGCCACGGCGAGCCGTCGCTGGATCAGGTGGCGCGCAGGCTCTTCACCAGTCCCCGCACCTTGCAGCGCCGCCTGGCCGATTCGGGGACGACGTGGCGACTGGAAGTGGACCGGGCGCGCAAGCGGCAATCGGAGACGCTCGATATCACCGGCGATCCGCAGACTCCGCACGCCGAGGCGAGCGACGAATAGCAGTGCGCCCGCTGCTATTCGGTGATGTCCGCGCGTGAATACCCGCTCGGATCGAGCCGACAGCATTCTCATGGCGCGGTTCGTCCTGCGGCGAGCCGCGCGGGCGGGGCTCGATCCCGACCGCCTGGCTCAGCGCGCCGGGGTGCCCGGCTGGTCCCTGGGCGGGGAGCAGGACCGGGTCTCCAGCCGGCACTGCCTGCGACTGTGGGAGTTGCTGGAACAGGAGTCGAACGATCCGGATATCGCACTGCGTTCCGCCGACGGCACGGACGGTGAGCTCGGGCTGCTGGAGTATCTGTTCCTCGCCGCACCGACTCTCGGTGCGGCGCTGGATGATTGCCTGCGGCTGTCCGGATCGCTCACCACCAGCTACGGCATGCGGATCACCGAGCGCGGCGATCGGGAAGTCACGTACGAGCTGCAGTTGCTCGTCGAGGAGGGCCGCGGTCGCGAGTTGACCGTGCACGCGGCCTTCGCATTCCTGCTGGGCCGGGCTCGTTCGGCGACCGGCTGCCGAGTGGATCCGGTACGGGTGACATTCCGGCAACGCGCACCCGAATCGCGCCTCGCCTTCGACGAGCTCTTCGGCACTGCGGCAGTCGATTTCGGGGCGACGAGCGATAGTTTCACCCTGGATGCGGCCGACCTCGCGCTGCCGCTGCGGACCGCCGATCCCGACCTGTCCGCGGTCCTGCACGGCTATGCGGCCACCTTGCCCGCGACGCCGCCGTTTCCCCCGACCTGGGCCGACCGATTGGCGGACGCGCTCGACACGGCCTTGGCGCAGGGCACGGCAACCCTCGATGCCGTTGCGCGCGAACTTCATACCTCGCCACGCTCCCTGCAGCGGCGGCTGGCCGAGTCCGGAACGAATTGGCGACGCGAGCTCGACCGCGCCCGCCGCCGGCGCCTCGATCGTGCCGGGCCGGTCCCGCGCGCCGCGCAGGCGGAGATCCTCGGCTACTCCGACGCCGCCAGTCTGCGCCGTGCCATTCAGCGCTGGCAGGAGCCCGGCAGGGGCTGAAAGCTCCGCTGCCAGAGCGCATTCCAGCACCCTCACAGCAAAGTTTGGCGTGTTGCCGACCGAGTTGGCGCTTTCGGTCCTCCCCCGCACCCATGCCCGGAATGAAACTGAACGGAAACGTTTTCGGCCCGGTACTTCGATTGGAGCTCTCCCATGCCCCACAGCGCAGCATCCGCCACCGTCTATGTCATCACCGCACTCGAGGCCACCGGCGCCGCCACCCGCAATGATTTCGATATTCCGGCCATTGTCACGACCACCTACAGCGTCACCGACACCTGGGATTTCGACAGTGTCGACCCGACGATCTTCTGGAATATCGCCGCCACGTTCATCAACCAGTAGAACGGTGGCACGATTGAGGTGTGAAGCGCGACGTCTCCGTACATCTCGACGTCAAAGTCCATGCCTCGACCGTCCTCGAATTCCAGATTGCCGTCGCCCGGCAGCCGGGAATCGATCTGAACGAATCACTGGTGTTCGAACTCGACGGCAGCCCACTGCAGCCGCAGGAGGTACCGGGGCCGCACGGCACCCGGATACACGTAATACACAGTGGCGCAGGGAATCTGCACGCGTACTACAGTGCGGCGGTATTCGGCGCGGCGGCGCCGGAACCCGTCACCGACTACGACCGCTCGATCTATCTGCGCCCGAGCCGATTCATCGACTCGGATAAGATGCTCGGCTTTGCCGCAGCCGAATTCGGCTGCGGCATAGACGATCCAGAAATGCCGGCGCGGGTCTCCGCCTGGGTGGCCCGCCGCATCTGCTACGCGCCCGGCAGCAGCCTGCCCAGCGATGGCGCGGTGGAGACGCTGCTGTCGGGCACCGGCGTATGCCGGGACTTCTCCCACCTGGTGGTCGCCCTGCTCCGGGCCATCGGCGTGCCCGCCCGGGTCGTATCGGTCTACCCGCCCGGCTGCTTCCCGATGGACTTCCATTCGGTCCCCGAAGCCTATGTGCGCGGCGCCTGGCAGGTCTTCGATCCCACCGGCCTGGCCCCGCGCACCAGCATGGTCCGAATCGCCACCGGCAGAGACGCTTCCGATATCGCCTTCCTCGGCAATCACGGCGGCGACATCACCGTCAACGGCCTGTGGGTCAAGGCCTTCATCGACGGCCCGCTACCCCGGGACGATTTCAGCCAACCGGCCACCCTCTGGTGAGGCTCGGCCGGGTGGTGCGGTTCAGTCGGCGTCGTGCGCGGACTCGTACTCGCTCTCGAAGCTGCGCTCGCGGCGGCGTTCGCGCAGCTTCCAGACGATGAGCGCGACGATCACGATGACGACGGCCGCGATGGCGGCATCGCGGCCCACGGTCTTCGCGACCTTCTCATAGGACTGTCCGGCAACAAATCCGAGCACTACGAAGGCCGTGCCCCAGACGATGCCGCCGAGCGCATTGAAGGCGAGGAAACGGCGGTAGGGCATCTTGGAGGTGCCGGCGAGCGCGGGCATCATGGCGCGGAAGAAGGCCACGAAGCGGCCCAGGAACACCGCCCAGCCCCCGCGGCGGGCGAGGAAATCCTGGGCCTGATCCAGCCGGCCGCGGTGCCGATCCAGAATGGAGACCTGCAACAGGCGCGGGCCCACCCGCTTTCCGATCTCGTAGCCGACGCTGTCGCCGAGGATCGCCGCGACCACCACGAGCAGGATCATGGCCCACAGGTACACATGCCCCTGACTGGCGGCGACCCCGCCGAGCACGGCCGCGGTTTCACCGGGCACCACGAATCCGACGAATATCGCGTCCTCGACGAATACCAGCGCCGTGACGATGAGGTACACCCACACCGGGGCGATATCCAGGATCCGGTGCAGCAGCGAGTTCATGACCGCAACGGTACCCAGTACCCGGCGGCCCGCGTCGCCCGCAGCGCACTCACTCGGCCGGTTGCGGGCGCTGCGCCCCGGGCCAGCCGCCGCTGGTGGCCGCGTACACGGCCAGCGCCACCATGTAGAGCACGAGCGCCACGATCGGCTGCACCAGCCCGATGAGCGCGATCACGTCGAACGCGATGAATCCCATCCACGCCAAACGGCTGTGCACACGCACGAATTCGGCATCGTGCCCCGGCTTGAACAGCGTCGGATCACGCCGCAGCGCCACCCACATGATCAGCCAGGCCATCGCCTGCACCGCGGCGACGACACCGTAGAACGCGGTCGCCACTCGCGCGTTCCAGGGGTCGCCATCGATATGGTGCGCCAGCGCCGTGGTCGGGAAAGGCAGGAATCCGACGCAGAGCAGCAGCAGCATATTGCCCCACTGCAGCAGCGAATCCACATGCTGGATACGGGCGAAGAAGTTGTGATGGCACACCCAGATGACCCCGACCGTGGCGAACGAGGCCACATAGGCGAAGTAACTCGGCCACAGCGACAGCAACTGATGCAGCAGATTCTCATGACTGTCCTCCGGCAGCCGAATCTCGAGCACCAGCAAGGTGATCGCGATGGCCATCACGCCATCGCTGAACGTCTCCACTCGCGCGGGCGTCCACCGGGTACGAGCTTCGGCGTGGTCTGTCTCGGCCGTCGAGCGCGGAAACTGCATCGTCGAATTATGGTCGAAGATCACCATCCCTGAACATGCCAATTCGACGCTGCCGAGGGTGCGATCGGCCGTCCGCAACGGATACCGATTCTCCGGACCGGAAAACACTCCCCAGCAGCGTCTTTCACCCGGCTGCCCACCGGAGTGGGACGGCGCGGACATTCCGGACTTCATACGATGCGGCGGTGGCCTGGTTCCAGCCCAGCCACGCGGGGTGCCGGGCTGGAGCCGAGCTGTGGCGCGGTGGCGGGTCGGAGCGGGTTGGTGGTGATCGTCGACAAAGATCTCCAGGGGGTGCGATGATGCTGGTCGGAGATCGTGGCCGCTTCGCGATCGAGTATGAGCTCGATCGCCTGCCCGGCGGCTCCGCGGGACTAGAACCGGGGCTGGGACACTGGATGTTCGGTCGAATTCGGTGGTGGTGTGGCGGTGAGAAGGTCGGTCGGTATCAGCCGAATACCGCGATCAGAGATGTGGCGGCCGCGGCCGATCGCATGCTGCTGTGCGACAGCGCCCGCCGCAGTCCGGCCCTGATGGCGCTGCCCGCGCCCGAGGTGGCGCATATCGTCACCGCGGCCCTGTTCGCCGACGACGATCGCTCCGATGCGCAGATCGCGGCGGACGGCGCACGCTACTGGCCGTTCTTCGTCGGCCCGCGCACCGAATCCTTCGAGCCGTGGGACATTTTCGTGATCGAGGACGATGCGGGCGCCAGACTGATCTGGGGCCCGGCCGGTCTGCCGGAAGTCCGCGAACGCGGTCTGCGTCGCGGTGAATTCGCCGGGGTCCTACGGGATTTCCTGGGTGCACTGGAGTGGGGTGATCGGCAATGACCGGATCGAAGCCGGTATCGACCTCCCGCCTGGCGCGGGGTTCCAAACTGGGCGCCGTGGTCGCCGCGCAGGCGGTGCGCAAACGCCGCACCAAGCTGTCCATGATCGGCCGTTCCGCCGAGGTCCGGGCCCGGATGGCCGATGAATCGGTGCTGCGCCTGGCCGAACAGCTGGTGGGCGTATTCGGCGAGATGAAGGGCCTGGCAATGAAACTCGGGCAGCTGCTGTCGCTGCTCGATCTGGAGCTGGTCCCGCCCCGCCAGCGCGAGGAATTCCAGCGCCGGCTGGCGGTGCTGTTCGATCATGCGCCCAGCGTCGACTTCGATGCCATGCGCGAGGTCATCGAGGAGGACCTCGGCGCACCCCTGAAGCAGGTGTTCGCCGAGTTCGATCCGGAGCCGATCGCCGCCGCATCGATCGGACAGGTCTATCGCGCAACGCTTTTCGACGGCACCGAGGTCGCGGTGAAGGTCCAGTACCCCGGCATCGATCTGGCGGTGCGCGCGGATCTGCGGAATCTGGGGCTATTGCGCGTCATGCTGCAGCAGGTCGCGCTGCCGGGCTTCACGCTCGCGGTGCTCGACGAGCTGCGCACCAATTTCGAGAAGGAGCTGGACTACACCGTCGAGGCGAACACCCAGCACCATGTGGCGACCATGTACGCCGGTCACCCGTTCATCACTGTGCCGCAGGCGTTTCCGGAACTGAGCAGCCGCCGCGTGCTGGTCACCGAATACTCCCCCGGTATCGATTTCGACGCCATGCGACAGCTCCCGGATGCCGAGCGCGATCGGATCGGCGAGATCATCTACCGGTTCTATGTGGGTTCCCTGTTCGAGCTCGCCGAGTTCTGCGGTGATCCGCATCCGGGCAATGTGCTGCTGCGCGCCGACGGCCGCGTGGTCTTCCTCGATTTCGGCCTGTACAAGCGAATGGCCCCGGAGCACATAGCGTTCGAGGCCACCTGCCTGCGCGCCGCCGCGGAGGATGAGTACGACGAGCTGTTCCGGCTCATGATCGAGCGCGGCGTCATCGACGAGCACTCCGCCGTCACCGCCGAGGAGTGCTACAACTACGTGCTCTCGGCCGCCGAATGGTGTCTGGTCGACGAGGAACTCCCGATCACCCCCGAACTGGCCTCCGGCGCCTTCCTGCACGCCATCGATCCACGCATTACCGAATTCGACGGCATGCGGCGGCAGTACCTGCCGCCGGAGCACCTGTTCTCCCGCCGCGTCGACTTCTGGACCTGTGCCACGCTGGGCCAGCTGCGCGCCACCGCGAACTGGCACCACATCGCCCGCGAGTGGATCAACGGCGCGGACCCGGTCACCGAATTGGGCCTGCAGCACCGGGATTGGAAGATCCGCCGCCAGGCCGCCGATCGCGCCGGGACGACTACCTAGCGGTATCGGGCACCGGCAGATCCCGCCAGACGCGGCGCTTCTTCCAGCGCACCTGGATCTCGCGCACCAGCCGGGTGGCATCGACATACGACACCACCGCATCCTGCGGCGCGCTGAATTCCCAGAGCGCGCCGAGCTTGTCGAGCAGTTCGGCCTGGCCGGGACGTTCGCCGATCTCCCGGAAGGTGGCCAGCAATTGCTGCACCAGGTCCGCGGCCCCGGCGTAGTCCCCGGCCTTGTACCGGACCAGCCCCAGCCCCATGAAGGCGTACACCTCGCCGAGGCGGTCGCCGATCTCGCGGAACAGCGCGGGCGCCTGTTCCACCAGTTCGGCAGCACCCGCGAGATCGCCCGCCTGGTAGCGCAGCAGGCCCAGGCCGATGAACGAATACGCTTGGCTGACACGATCATTGATATCGCGGAAGATGTCCACGGCCTGTTCGGCGAGCTGCGTCGCGGCGGCGAAATCACCGGTCGAATTCCGCAGAATGCTCAGGCCGCCCAGTCCGAAGGCATGCCCGAACCGGTCGCCGATCTCCTGATAGATGGTCAGCGCCTCCTGCACCAGCGCATCGGTTCCGGCCGCATCGCCGGTGGCGAAACGCAATCGGCCCAGACTGCTGAGGGCATAGGCCTCACCGACCCGATCACCGATCTCGCGGAAGATGTCCAGGGCCCGCTGCACCCGCCGCACCGCACCGGGCAGATCGCCCGCCGCGTACTCCAGCCGGCCCAGACTGCAGAGGGCGTACGCCTCACCGACCCGATCACCGATCTCCCGGAAGATCACCAGCGCCCGCTGCATGAGATCGCCCGCGCGGTCGTATTCACCACCGGCATACCGCACCAGCCCCAGCACGATCAGCGTGTAGGCCTGCCCGACCCGATCACCGATCTCGGTGAAGATGGCCAGCCCCTGCTCCATACGATCGGCCGCGCCGGCGTAGTCACCGGTCGAATACTGCACCAGGCTCAGATCATTGACGGTGTACGCCTGCCCGACCCGATCGCCGATTTCGGCGAAGATGGCCAGTGCGGGCTCCATGCGCGCGGCCGCGCCGGGCAGGTCGCCGGTGGCGTGCCGCAGCCGGCCGAGGCTGCACAGGGCGTACGCCTCCCCCAGCCGATCACCGACGTCCCGATAGATCGCCAGCGCCTGCCGGACCAGTTCGGCCGCATCGGGATAGTCGCCGGTCGCGAAGCGCACCGAGACCAGATCCTCGAGCGCGTTCGCCTCGGTGAAGCGATCCCCGATATCCCGGTAGATGGCCAGCGCCTCCTCCACCAGCCGCACCGCGCCCGGGTAGTCGCCGGTCGAATACCGCAGCACGCCCAGCTCATTGAGCGCGTGGGCCTCGCCGAATCGGTCGCCGATCTCCCGGAAGATGCCCAGGGCCTGCCGGAGCAGTTCCGCCGTCCCCGGATAGTCGCCCGTCGAGTAGCGCACCACGCCGAGTCCGATGAGGGCGTAGGCCTGCCCGCGCCGATCGCCGCTCTCCTGATAGATCGCCAGCGCCTGCCGCACCAGATCCGCCGTCGCGGGATAGTCACCGGTCGCATATCCCAAGCGCCCCAGGCTGCTCAGCGCCCGGGCCTGCCCGATCCGGTCCCCGATCTCCTGATAGCTCACCAGCGCCTGCCGCACCAGATCCGCGGTCCCCGGATAGTCACCGGTCGCGTATCGGACCATGCCCAGATCGCTGAGCGCATCGGCCGCGCCGACCAGATCGCCGCTGTGCTCGGCAATGGTGGCCGCGCGCCGATGCAGTTTGATGGCCAGCGGCCAGGGCCCGTCCAGCCGCAGCAGCCCGGACAGCACGCTGGTCAGCCCGACCACCCGGGCCGACTGATGCTGGGAGGCAGCATATTCCAGACAGCCGAGCAGATTGCCCCGCTCGGCCCGCAGCCACGCCAGCGCCTGCGCGCGGTCGGAGAAGTGCGGCGCACCGGTATCGGCCGCCGGGCGCAGCTGCCCGGCCAGATAGCGATCCGCACCCTCCCCGAGGTGCTGGTAGTGATCCAGCAGCCGCTCCACGACCTCGCGCCGGTCCTCGACCGGATCGGCCGCGACGAGCGCGACGGCGTACTCCCGCAGCAGATCGTGCATCCGATAGCGCCCGCCCGCCGGTTCGTCGAGCAGGTGATCGGTGAAGAGCGCGTCCAGCTCTCGTCGCGCGGCGCTCACCGGAATGCTGTCCAGCACCGCGGTGGCGTGCGTATCGATATCCTGACCGGGGTGCAGGCTCAGGCGGCGGAACAGGCGCTGCCGCTCCGGCGGCAGATCCCGATAGGACATGGTGAAGGCCGCGTAGACGGCCCGCTCCCCGGCTTCGAGCTCGCTCAGGCGATCCTGTGCCGTCGCGACATCCGCGGCCATACCGGAAATGGTCCAGGAGGCATGATGCGCCAGGCGGCTGGCGAGCAGCACGATGGCCAGCGGCAGATATCCGCACAGCCGGACGATGTCGGCGACCGCAGGGCGTTCGTCCGCGCTGGGTGTGCGGCGCGCGAGCGTGCAGAACAATTCACCGGCCTTCGCCGGATCCAAGGTGTCCAGTGCGAAGGGTTGCGAACCGTCCAGTGCCACCAGTCGCCGCCGGCTGGTGATCAGGGTCAGGCAGCCGGGCCCATTGGGCAGCAGCGGCTCCACCTGGGCGTGGTCCAGGGCGTCGTCCAGCACCAGCAGAATTCGCTTGCCCGCCAGCCGATCTCGCCACATGCTGCGGCGATTGTCGAGACTGTCGGGAATGCTGCGCGGGTCCGTGCCCAGATCGGTGAGCAGCCCGGCCAGCACATCGGCGGGCTTCGCGGTGACATGCCCGGGGGTGTGGGCATGCAGATTGACGAAGAAGCGACCATCCGGGAACTGGTCCGCGAGCCGGTGTGCGGCCCGAGTTGCCAAGGCGGTCTTGCCGATTCCGGGCATACCGTCGATGGTGTGGATGGACACCACCCGCTCGGCCCCGGCGACCGCGAGAATGCGCTGCAATTCATCCTCGCGGCCGATGAGTGTTTCCACATCACGCGGGAGGGTGTCGGTCAGGGTGAGGCGCGGCGGGATCGACTGCTGCGGCACCGGCGCGGCCACCGATCCGGCGCCGGCCTCCACCACGGCGTCCTCCCAGAGCCGGTGCCAGGCAACAATATTCAACTGCACCCCGGCGACCTGATCACGCTTCTGCTGTGTGAGGTAGATCAGCGTCGCCAGCACCGGTTCCAGTGAGGAGAACTTGGCCGGCACATTCTTCCCGGACCGCCAATCACTGAGGCGCTGGATTGTCGGCAGTCCCTGCGTGCGGCGCATCCGGACCTTGGTCATCCGCACCACCTGATCCAGCGTCGGATTTCCCGCCGCCTCGAACAGTTCAGACAACCGCTGTGCGAACAATTCTCGTGCCGAGACGGACTTTCCCTGAGCGCCCGTGCGGGCCGATAGTGCCACGCAAACAGGCTAACCGCGCTGATCATCCACGGGAATGGCCCAGACCGGTTGCCACAGCGTAGCCGAAGTCGTGATCATCACGTGACGACAATCACTCGGTTAACGGTCGGGCACTCCAGGAAGATTTCATTGCGAATAATTCGTCCGGAAGCTCCGGGCGACGCGCACTGAGATTGTAAATCTTCTGGGAGGCAGCGTGCGATCGATCATGAAATCGTCGATTCCGGTGGCGCGAAAGCGCCGTATTTTCAGCAGCATCGGGGCAGCGATGCTCATCGGCACATCCGCACTATTACTTACCGCGTGCAATGACAAGGACACCAAGGCCGGCCCGACCTCCGAAGCCGCGGCGCCGATGGGCACCGGCCAGCCGGGGGAAACCACCGCCGCCGCCAATGGTCAGGCCACGGTTCGCACCGTCGGCAAGACCGGTTGGTACGACGGCTTCGACATCACGGTGGACAAGGCGACCGTCGTGCCGGACCAGTACGGCGGGGCCAAGGTCCGGATCGACCTCACCTACAAGAACAACACCACCGACAACAAGACGCTGAGCGAGAACCCGTATCTGCAGGTCGGCAAGGAAGTCGACGCGGGGGCGAGCTTCGATAATCCGACCGTGCCCGGAAAGGGTTCGGCCGCAGGCGATATCACCACCTCAGTACAGAAGCTGGGCGATGCGCAGCACCTGCTCGATACCATTTCGGTGGTCTACGGCCAGGCCGCGGACAACCAGACCACCATTCCGCTGCAGGCCGACGGCAAGGTGGACAGCATTGCGCCGAAGACCCTGGACGTGAATGGCACGCTGGTTCAGGATCAGACCACGATCCAAATCACCGGCGGCACACTATCGCCCAGTTACACCAAGAACGAGCACGGCAAGATGGATCTCGCGCTGCATATCAAGATCATTGGCGGGACCGGGATTTCGGATGGCGGGCTGAATATCTTCACCGAATACTTCAGCGTCAAGACACCGGACGGCCAGTCCCTCACGGCCGACGATCGCTCGCCGATCAATGAGTTGCTCGCGCGGAGCCAAACCATCGACAATGCCAAGGATTTCGTCGATTTTGTGGTCCCGGCTCCGGGCCCCGGCACCTACGTGGTGGCCTACGACGCCACGAAGGGAGCGAGCACGGCGCCGACGTTCTCCTTCACCGTCAGCTGATTCGGCAGTCACCCACCCCATGAAGTACAGTCAAACTGCACAGTTTGACTGTACTTCTTGTCGGTGGAGGAAGACGATGACGGACGACCTCATCGCCTGCGGTGGAGATCTACCGCTTCGTGTGGCCCCTGCCCCTTCCCGCGGATGCACGGAAGCTGTGAAAACCGCTCTATCCCAGGGAGTTTCTCTTGGCCATCATCGGAAAGCTGCTCAAGAACCGTCGTGCGGGCGAGGACGGCTTGGCGTCGAATCTACCTAATCTGGCCGGAGGCAAGACCTTCGAGCTCACCAGCCCCGACTTCGATCACGAAAGCGTGCTCGACAAGATCCACGCTTCGAAGCGGATCGGCGGCCAGGACCTCTCCCCCGCGCTGATCTGGTCGGGAGTCCCCGGCGACGCGGCCCAATTACTGCTGGTGGTCGAGGATCCCGATGCGCCGACCGGTCTGCCCTTCGTGCACTGCGTGGCACTGCTGGACCCGGCGCTCACCGCACTGCCGCAGGGCGCGCTGCAGACCGGCACCGCGACGCCTGGCGTGCGGGTGCTCCGCTCCGGAATGGGTCGCGGCTATCAGGGTCCCGCACCGATCAAAGGACATGGCCCGCACCGCTACACCTTCCAGCTCTTCGCCCTGACGACCACGATCACCGAGGTCGGCGGTAAGTCCCCGGAGTCCGCCAAGCCCCGTGATGTCCTCGCCGCCGCGACCGCCGGCGCGAAGGCCCGAATCGACGGCTTCTACGAACGCCTCTGACTAGGCAGCTGCGACTAGCTGATCCGGAGCGGAATCCATTGCGGCAGTGGGACGTCGCAGCACGGTGAATGTGACGACCAGCGCGGTGGCCAGCAGTCCGGCGGCCACCGCGAAGGCGAGCCGGTAACCGGCGGTCAGTGCTGCCGCCTCGGAAGCGCCTGCGACCACACGGTTTCCGGTGCGCGAGGCGGCCAGGGTGGACAGCACTGCGACCCCGATCGCCATTCCGACCTGCTGGGTGGTGTTGAACAGTCCGGAGGCGAGTCCGGCGTCATCGGCGGCCGCGCCGGACATGCCCAATCCCGTCAGCGCGGGCAGCGCCAGACCACCGCCGGCGATCAGCACCATCATCGGCAGCAGATCCGGGACATAGGAGGCGTGCACGGGAAGTCGTATCAGCCAGAGCATTCCGCCCAGCAGCAGCACCAATCCGGCGATCAGCACGGTGCGCTCACCGAATCGGGTGATGAGCCGTGCGGACACCAGCAGCGAGACTCCGCCGATCGCCAGGGCCGCGGGCAGCATGGCCAGACCGGTCTGCAGGGCGCTGTAACCGAGCACCTTCTGCATGTACAGCGCGACGATGATCTGGAAGGCGAACATGGCCGACAATGTCAGCATCTGCGCCAGGTTCGCTCCGGAAACATTGCGCGAGTGGAAGATCCGCAGCGGCAGCAGTGGGGTCCGCGCCGTCTTCTGACGCAGCACGAAGGCGACCAGCAGAGCCAGGGACACCGCGCCCAAACCCAGCGTGTGCACCGACAACCAGCTGTACTGCTCGACCTTGACCACGGTGTAGATGCCGAGCATCAATCCGGCGGTCACCAGCAGCGCGCCGAGCGCATCGGCGCCCGCGGCCACTCCTGCCCCGCGGTCCGCGGGCAGCGCCTTGATCGCCACCGCGACGGTCAGCACGCCGATCGGCACATTGATCAGGAAGATCCAGTGCCAGTTCAGCGCGTCCGTCAGCACCCCGCCGAGCACCTGCCCGATCGAGGCGCCCGCGGCTCCGGTGAAGCTGAAAACGCCTATGACCTTTGCCCGTTCGCGGTTCTCGGTGAAGATCGTCACCAGAATGCCGAGCACCACCGAGGCGGCGATGGCACTGCCCACACCCTGTAGGAAGCGGGCGGCGATCAGCATGCCGGGACTTGTCGCCGCGCCGGCCAGCAGCGAGGCGCCGGTGAAGACGGTGTTCCCGATCAGGAACATCTTCTTGCGCCCGATCAGGTCACCGAACCGCCCGGCCAGCAGAAGCAGGCCGCCGAACGCGATCAGATAGGCATTGACGGTCCAGCTCAATCCGGCGGCCGTGAACCCGAGATCGCGCTGGATCGCGGGCATCGCCACGGTCACGATACTGCCGTCGAGAATCGTCATCAGCGCGGCGGCCGAGAGCACCGCGAGGGCAATACGTTTGGACACAGTCATGGTCTTCTCCTGTTCGAACCAACAAGAGAGACCGTACTAGATAGTTCCGTTGCAGACAATCTCCAACGGACTATTGCCGCGCCCGGCGGGCCGTAGAGGCCTCCGCCGCAGTCGAAAGATGGCCGTCCGCCAGGCGATTGAGCGCCTTCAACAGAATTTCGCGCTCCCGCACCGGCAGTGCCTCCAGCGCCTCCCGATGGACGCCGTCGACGATTTTCGCGCTGCGCCCGGCGAGTTCCGCCCCCTTCGGGGTGACCGCGATAATCCGCGCCCGCCGGTCGGCGCTGGACGGCCGGCGCTCGGCCAGCCCCGCCTTCTCCAGCGCGTCCACGGTCACCACCATGGTCGTCTTGTCCATATCCCCGAGCTCGGCGAGCTGCGCCTGCGTGCGCTCGTCCTCGAGCGCGTGCACCAGCACGCAGTGCATCCGCGCCGTCAGCCCGATCTCCGCGAGCGCCGCCGCCATCCGGGTGCGCAGTACATGACTGGTGTGGTCGAGCAGATACGACAGGTCCGGTTCGGTACGCGCGGGCGCCAATGCGGTCATGCCGCCATCATAGTTTTGTTGCAGATAATCTGCATTGCCCTCTATACGACGGCGAAGGAGGCGCTGCGCCCGCGGGCGTCCAGCCGCCCGTCACCCCAGCTCGCACTGCCGTAGGCGTCGATCTCGATCGCGTACTCACCGGCGGGCAGCGCTTCCGGCAGGTGCAGCAAGGTCGCGGGATGTCGGTCCACTATGTCGAGGTATGTCCGCTGCGGCTCAGTTCCCAAGGCCACCAGGAAGATTCGCGCGTACTCGAGCTTCTTACAGCGCGCGCCCGAGGCGGTATCCGGGGCCCAGCTGACAGCGAGCGACCGTGCCGCGGCGGTGAATTCGATGGCGACTCGCAGCGCCGCCGTTCCCTCGAGCTCTGCCCGATAGCCCACGACCGCCTCCTCGACCAGCTACTGCCGCCCAGCCTCCACAATACGTCCCGCCTGCGCCTGAGCGATGATGGCGGAGCCCATCCAGCGGCGTAGATAGCGCCGGAGATCGGCATCGCTGCGCGGCGGATTGCCCGGGGCGATGAAGAACGACTGCATGGTTCGCAGCAGGTATTCGACGAGTTCGTGCAGTGATTCGTCGTTGTAGCCGTAGTGCTCCCAGTCGACGTCGAAGCGCCGGATCATGGTCATGCCAAAGGCCTGCGCCTCCTCGGAGGTGATGCCTTCGGGATGGACGCTGGAGTAGGTGGCCGAGAGCAGAATGCCCAGGTGCGGGGTCCGGTGCACCTGCGTCAGGGTGTAGACCACGGCTTCGGTCATGGCTTCGACCGGATCTTCCATGCCCTTCACCTGCTGCGCCAGCCGATCCAGGTAGCCGTCGACCGAGGCGATCGCCGAGGCGCGCATGAGCGCATCCGCGCTCGGGAAGTAGCGGTACACCGTCTGGCGAATGACGCCCAGGGATTCGGCGACATCGGCAATGCTGATTTCCGAGCCGGTGCGGCCGATCAATTCGACTGCGGCAGCGACGATTCGACGCGATGCCTCGTCATCGGTCTCCGGCGGACTGCCGCCCCACCCGCGCCTTCTTGCCACTGCGCCGACGCTACCAGGGGGTTGTCGCATCTCCGTCGCATGCCTCGCTGATCGAGGCAATCATACACTTGTACGTTTCTCTGTATGTTTGTATGTTGACCAGATGACTGATCTGGTTGTGCGGAAGATGAATTTCGCCTTCGAGGACTACGACGTCCCCTTCCTCTGGAACGAGGAGAATCCGGCCTTTTCGAGCATGGCCAATGCCGTCTCGTTCCTGGCCATCGGCTTCGAGAAGATGATCGTGCAGCTGATCACGCAACTGAAGCCCGTGATCACCGATCCCGAAGTCGCCGAGGAGGCCGATGCCTTCATGCGGCAGGAGGGGCAGCACTCCACCGCCCACCGCCAGCATGTGCGCGGGCTGATCCGGAGCCATCCGGGACTGCAGGAAACGCTGGATGAGGTCATCGGCGAATTCGACCGGCTCACCGCGAATACGTCGCCGAACTATCGGCTGGCCTACACCGCCGATCTGGAGGCGACGTTCACCTCGGTGTTCAAGCTGATGCTCGACAATGAGGCCGCTCTTTTCCGGCCCGGCGACGATCGCGTCGCCTCCCTGTTCATCTGGCACTTCGTCGAGGAGGTCGAGCATCGCAGTTCCGCGCTCATCATCTTCGATTCCGTTGTCGGCAGCGATCTCTACCGGATGCGCATGGCTCCATCGATCTTCAAGCATGTGCTGAAGGTCGTCGCAATCGCCTGTGCGGGCTTCAATAAGCATGTGCCGCTGGAAGATCGGAAGGTCGACGCGGAGGCCATGTTCGCCAAGTACCGGAACAAGCAGCACCTGCGCAGATGGCTGCCCGGCCTGACACCGCAGAACACCGGCCCAATGCTGCGCGCGTTCGACGCCCTCCCCCTCGGCGAGCAGCTCATCGCACTGCGCGGCATCATTCGCAGCCAATTGCCGAAACACAATCCCGCACACGAGAAACTGCCGGCCCTGGCGGATGTGTGGTTCAAGCGCTACGACGCCGGATACGACGTCTCGCGCTGGTACACCGCGGATGCGAAGGTGCAGTGATGTCCGACCATTGCGCACCCACCTTCGACCAGCTGGCGAAGTCGCTCGGGTTCTCCTGTCAGCAGGCCGGTGGCCTCGTCGAGTTCCGAAATCCGTTCGGGCTGGAGAACTGGACCCTGCCGGTGCTCGAATGCACCGTCATACTCGGCTCGATCCTGGCGCTCGTGCTCGCCATCGTGCGCCTGCGCCGCGGCGATCCCACCAACCTGGTGCTCTGGTTCGGCGCCACCGCATACCTTTTCATCATCGAACCCCCGCTGTACTTCCCCGCGGCGTTCGGCATCAGCGGTCACGTCGACACCATGTTCGCGCACAATGTGTTCACGGTGGACTTCCTCTGGGGCCGCCTGCCGCTGTACATCGTGGCGATCTACCCGTTCATGGCGACGGTGGCCTACGAAATCGTCCGAATGCTGGGCGTTTTCAAGCAATACGGCGCCTTCGTCGGCGCGGTCTGCGTCGGCTTCGTGCACCACGCCTTCTACGAGATCTTCGATCACCTCGGCCCCCAGCTCCGCTGGTGGGAATGGTCCACCAAGAACTCCCTGAACCAGCCCTTCTTCGATTCGGTGCCCCTGCCGAGCGTGGTGGTATTCGCCGCCCTGTGGCCGATGTCCCTGGCCTTCTGCGTCTACTGGTTCGCCGGCCGCCACGTGGACCGGGGCCGGAGCTTCACCGGCCTCCAATTGACCTGGCGCACAATAGTAATCGGCCTCCTAGCCTCCCTGGGCACCTTCATCCTGCCCCTCCCCGCCACCATCGCCGGCTCATTCAGCACCACAGCCGGCGGCGTCCTCTACGCCGCGGAACTGATCATCCTCAGCGCGGTAGCCGCCGTAGTCCTCTTCCGCCAATGGCAGCGCCTGCGCCAAGACCCCGCCGACACCCCCCATTACACGAACAACCTCATCCGCTACTACAGCGCGGCCTACCTGATCGTCTTCGCATTCCTCTGGGCCACAGCCCTCCCCGACTTCTTCAACGCCGTCGACGGCAAAACCCCCAACGGCGACCCCATAGGCAACCTCTGGTACACCCTGGCCTGCTTCGCAGTCGCAATCCTCTGCGTCCTAGCCACTTTCACCGTCCAGCACAGAGCAACCCGGACAACCCCCGCCCTAGCCACAGTCTGAAGCCACCCCTCCGACGCCCAGCGACCCTCACCCTCAGCAGCGGGGTGGGGGTTTGTGCATTGAACACGATGGAAGCTGAGGCTCTCGCTCGTTCGGCCGTGTGATGCGGGGATCGAGCGGCAGTATGGGAGTGGGCCATCACGCCTGGTCGGCCACGTCCGGAGGAGTAGCCAATGAAACCTTCTGATCTGCCTCGTGATTCACGCTTCTATACGGCGGGCGAGCCGTTCGAGGAGCAGGGGGTGCTGCATTTCACGCGGATGGCGGATGTTGTCGAGATCTTTCGGTGGGAGAAGAAGGGGGCGTTCACAACAGATTTCAGTTATCTGCTCGAGTTCGTCGGGGGGTTGGGTGTGCCGATGCCGGCGCGACCGCACCTGAATATGCTTTTTCCGTGGACTCAGGGCGAGGAGAGGCTGGACGGCTCGCCGGGCAGGCACGCGGTGTTGCATGGACTGCTCGCCAAACACTTCGGCAGAACATCGATCGCGGAGCTGGAGACGACGGTCCGCGATTTGGCTGCCAGGGGGCTTCGCGAAGGGGTCGAAAACTCTTCGGGTGAGTTCGATCTGGTGGAGTTCGCCACCACGCTGTCGTCGCGAGTTGTTTCGTCATTGCTGGGGCTGCCGCTGGACGTGGCGGACATCGTCCGGGAGGAAGTGGAAGCCTACGAACGGCGGCCGGGGTTCGAGGCGCTCGAACCGGAGTCGCCAGAGCTGCGCGCATTCTTCCAGGGACTGTTCGACAATGAGCCGAAAGACGGCCTGCTGACGGATCTTTCGGCCGCGCATGCCGCGGGAACCATTGATCGGGACGAGCGCGATGCCTTGGTCTGGGGCTGCTGGGCCGCCGGGTTGAGCACCACGGCGACAGCCATCTCCCTTCTCATCGGCCTCATCATCGAGCTCGATCTGCTCCAGGCGGCAGCCGCGGCCGATACTCCCTGGCTCGAGGCGGTCACGCACGAGACCCTCCGCTACACAACACCTTTCACCCTGGTCCCGATGTACGCCACCGACAAGATCACCCTCACGTCTGGTACGACTCTCAGCGCCGGCCAGCCGATCCAACTCGCACTGAGTGCGGCCAACCGCGATCCGGCGGTATTCGGCCCCGACGCCGGCACCTTCCAGCCCGAACGCGCGCACTCCACCCGGCACATCGCCTTCGGATTGGGCATGCACTGGTGCCTGGGAGACAGCCTGGCCCGCCTCGAGATGCGCACGGCGCTACAGGAACTAGCGCGAACCCTCCCCACACCCACCATCCGCGCATGGCGCCGCGACACCGGCCTGCTGGACCGCGTCGCGGTCGCCCGACTCGCCTACCGATGACCAGACCGTGGGGTACCGCCGACTAGGCATGCAGGTACAAGTACATCGACATTGCTGTTGCGGCGGGGGCGGTCGGACGCACCGCGGGCCGAGGGAGAAGGCTGATCACCATTACCCCGCGCAAGATTGCTGCCATTGCCAGCGTTTGATGACGCATGCGCATAATGCGGCGTTGCGCGCCATTCGACCGTGATCGAAGTGCGCTCCTCCGCAGGAGATTTCGTCCCCGGGGCGAACGGCGCGGCAGATCGAGTGCGGCATCCAGTGAACGGGCCGGTTCGACGCCGGTCACGATCGCTGGCTATGTTTTGGCTGATCTTGTTCGAATTTTTTGGGGGAATACGGCGTGACCACATCTGAAGAGGCTGTTGCGGATTCGAACGCGCCGGTCGAAGACAAGGTACGGACCCGTGGCGGCCGGTTCGAATTTCTGGACGCGCTGCGCGGTCTGGCGGCATTGGCCGTGGTGATCCACCATTGTTCAGAAGTGCTGTGGCCAGGCTATATACGATTCTCGACGGAATACTTCGGGGCCGGCGTGTTCGGGGTCGTGGTCTTCTTCATCGTCAGCGGCTTCATCATTCCGGCATCGCTGGAGCGCGGGCGGTCGCTGGGGGCGTTCTGGGTGGGCCGGTTCTTCCGGCTGTTCCCGCTGTTCTGGGGCTGCCTGATCGCAGCGCTGATCCTGCATGCCGTGGGCGTATACGGTGGTCCGCCCGGATGGATGGCCAGCCCCGCATGGAACCTCGTCACGAATTTCACTATGGCGCACTGGTTCCTCAGTGGCCCGAACTCGCAGATGGTCATCGTCGCCTGGACCCTGTCCTACGAGCTGGTCTTCTACATGTTCGTATCGCTGCTGTTCATCGGCAGACTGAACCGCCGATCGGTGCCCCTGGCCGTGCTCGCGATCGGTTCGATCTTTCTCGCCGCGCTGTTCCTGCCGATCTCGATGGTCAACGGCTCCGACGCGACCCTCGCCACTCGCCTGACCGTCGTGGTTGCGACGGCAGTGGTCGCGGTGTTCTTCGCCCGCCGAGCGGCCACCAGGCGCTCGGCCGCCGCCGCGGTCCTACTCGCAGCGCTCGCTATCCCGTTGGTGCTCAACCAACCTGGGCCGTCCGGGTACTCCGCCGCGATCTTCGCCACGATGTTCGTCGGCACGGTGATGTACCGGATGACAGCGGGCGAGGTCTCCGCCAAACTCGGCTGGGCAGTCTTCGGCCTCGCCCTCTGCGCGATCATCGGACTCGCACTGCTGCAGCGGCCCGACCTGGAACCGGTGGGCGGCGCCGTCGTCATCTGGAAGAAGTACGGCATCACCATGGTTGCCTCCTACCTCCTGTTCGCGGCGGCACTCCTGCTGCGCCGATACCCCTTCCCACGCCCCTTGCTGTTCCTGGGACGGATCAGCTACTCCCTGTACTTCGTGCACGCCCTGGCGATCAACTTCCTACCCAAGTGCCCGGTATCGATCGCCGGAATACCCGCAGCCTGGCTCACCTTCTGCCTCTGGGTATTCGGCTCGATCGCCCTGGCCACCCTGACCTACCACAAGGTCGAAAAAACCTTCCTCACCCTCGGGCACCGCCTGATCGCCAAGCTGGACGCGCGAGCACAACCCCGGTAGCGGAAACAGCTACAACCAGCCCGCATCGGAGGCCAGGCGGACCGCATCGACGCGGTTGCGGGCCTGGAGTTTTGTGACGGCGGCGGCCAGGTAGTTGCGGACTGTTCCGTAGGACAGATGCAGTTGAGCAGCGATCTCTTTGGGGTCGGCGCCTGCGGCGCATCGGCGGAGCACTTCGGCCTCGCGGTCGGTGAGGGGATTAGCGGGGGTACGCAGTGTTGCGGAAGCCAGTGCCGAGTCGAGTACCTCACCGCCCGCGGCGACGGTCCGGATCGCCTGCAGCAGCGCGTTCCTGGGGCTGTCCTTCAGCACGAATCCACCGACGCCTGCCTGCACCGCGCGGCGCAGGTGGCCGGGGTTGGCGAGGGCGGTGAGGATGAGCACGCGGCAGTCCGGGTAGTGCTCGCGCAGTTCCGCGGCCGCGGTGAGCCCGTCCTTGCCGGGCAGGTCGATATCGATAATCGCCAGATCAGCCTGTTCGGCAACGGCACTGGCCACGATGCGCTCGCCACGATCCAGGGCTGCGACGACCTCGATATCGTCCTCGAACTCCAGCGAGGCCACCAGGGTGTCGCGGAGCAGTCGCATGTCCTCGGCAACCAGGACCCTGATCATGCGCACTCACTCCCCATCCGGAACAGCGTCGAGTTGCTCCTGTAGCCGTTCTCGTATGCAATCATCGGCGTGTCGCCATTGCCAAGATCGACCGGGTATCTGTTCCTGGTCTGTTTCACCCTCTCCGTGTTCGTGGGCGGGGCGAGTGTGGCGACCGTCGTCTGCTGTGCGGGCCTGGCGATACTGCTCGTGGCGGCAGAGCCACGGGCCTCGAACCGCTGGTGGATCCTTCCGGCCCAGGTTCCACTGACCTACCTGCCGATCGCCCTCGACGGCGCCGCGACAAATCTCGACTGCCTGATTGCCGCTACCGCCTTGAGATTTCTGCCTGCCCGCGCGAAGTGGCCGGTCTTCCTCGGCATTGTCGCGAGTTCGGGATTCGTGCACGGCAATTGGCGGACCGATCTCGCGGGCTCCGGTTACGCGGCGCTCACCACCGCGGCCATCGGACTGGTGGTGTACAGCCTGCTGCGGCTACCGGAACTGGTGGATCGGCTGACCGCGACCAACGACGAACTGGCACGGGTGACACTGGCTCAGGAACGCCTGCAGGTCGCCCGCACCTTGCGGGTCGCACTGGGTGAGCAGCTCAGCAGCGTCATGGACCTGCTCCGCGCCGCACGCCGGCAGCTCACCGAGCAACCCGCGCACGCCCGGGACACCATTCGCCGCGCGGCCACCGCGACCCGGACGATGATCGAGACAGTCCGGTCGACAGCCATGCTGCACAGTGAACTCGACAGTGCGCCAGGCGATCCGGAACCGGTGGCCCGGCTGGCACCCCGGCTGGCCATGCTCGCCCTGGTCACCAGCCTGTTCGCCTGGACTGCCCGGCTGACCATGGAGAGCACCGACAACCGGGTGGCGATGGCATGCGGCGGGGCCGCGCTGTCCGGACTGCTCCTGGCACAATTGTTCCGGCCCCGTTTCGCCACCCCGATGCTGATGGTCCAGGCAGCCATCGTCCTGATCCCGCTCCCCTGGCTGGGCGCCTCCTGGTCGGCGTGGCTGATCCTGCTGGCGACAGCGGTGCTGCTGACCCAGCCCGGAATCCGGGCGATCGCGGAAGTCGCCGCGCTGGTCGCCCTGCGTGCCCTCTACACCAAACCCGATGCGCGGCCGGGGTTTCAGGTGGGCTGGGTGGTGCCCGGCCTGGAGGCGACCCTGGTGCTGTTCGGGTTGCTGCAGCTCTGGCAGCTGTCGGACGGGCTGAATCGCTCACGCGCGGCGCTGATTCGGGTGACCGTGCAGGTGGAGCGGCTGCGGGTGGCGCGCGATATCCATGATCTGCTCGGCCTCACACTCTCGGTGCTGGTCCTCAAGAGCGATCTCGTCGCGGAACTCATCCCCTACCATCCGCAGCGCGCGGCAGCCGAAATCGACGAATCGCTGCGCATCGCGGCCAATGCGCAGCGCGATACCCGGCTGATGGGCCCCCGGCAGTCACTGTTCGACGAATTGACCACTGCCGCAGAAGTACTGACCGACAACAACATTCGCGTCGAGCTGACGTGCAGGACCGGACTGCCGGAACCGGCCGCCACGATATTGATACCGGTGGCACGGGAAGCAGTCACCAATATCCTGCGGCACAGTAGCGCCACCACTGTCGAGATCATTTGCCTTCAGCGAAATAACCAGTTGCACTTGAGTATTCGAAACAACGGCGTTGCCGCAGGCAGAACCGACGGACAAGGATTGCGCAATATGCGATCCCGCGTGGCCGATGCGGGGGGCACCTTCACCACAGCGATACAGCAGCACGAATTCCTGCTGACGGCAGCGGTGCCCAGCGCAGACTATGCAGAATGCATAGTCGCGACCGTGGATGATGCACCCGGAACCGGTGGTGTGCGCACTACCTGCTGACCCCGCTCGATGTGAGGCTATTCGTAGTCACCACGACAACGGAGGAAGCAGGAAGGATTCTTTGCCGTGCCGGTTGTCCGAGTACACAGCTATCACGTCGAATCCGATCAGCTGTGCGCACTACTGGCCCAACGCGCTGTCCTGATCGACGAGATCCGCAGCAGCCACCCAGGTTTGACCGAAACCCGATTCACCCGCCTGGACGACGGCACCTACACCGACACCTGGCGCTGGGCATCGGCCGAGCAGATGCTCGCCGCCTTCGGCAGTTCATGGGCCTACCCACTACTGAGCGCCATTACGGACGCCACCGTCCGCACCGGCGAAATCATCGACGAACGTTAGAAAGAAGTCAGTCATGCACATCGCGTACATCGCCGTCACCATTGCCGCCGCCCTCTGGGTCGGCTTCTCCGCCGTCTCGCTGCTGCGCCGCGCCGCCTTCGTAGTCGATCCGCTGGTCGAATACGGCGTGCCGCAATCCTGGTGGACCCCGCTCGGGATCATCAAGGCCCTCGGCGCGATCGGCCTGATCGCCGGCCTCTACAGCCACCAGATCGGCATCGCCGCAGCCATCGGCATCATCCTCTACTTCGTCGGAGCCGTCATCACCGTCCTGCGGGCTCGCTCCTACAAGACCGTGGCCTTCCCCATCCTCTATCTGATCCCGGTCGCAGTGGCCCTCGGCCTCGGCGCGGCAGCGGCCTGATCAGTTCCGGCCGAGGCTCGGAACTCCCTGGGCTGCAATGAATTCACGCCGGAGCCCCGAAGATCGGGGGCATCGACTGTCGGGGCTGTCTGAAGTGAGGTGCGGGTTGAATACTGGCTCGCACCGGGGTTCGAGAACTCGCGCCAGGTTCGAGACATTGTGGGGTCCTTATGAATTCGAAGAAACTCGTCGGAGCTTTTGCCGTGGCTGCCGCATTGTGCGCCCCGGTCGCGGTGCTGGCAGGGCCCGCGCAGGCGGCACCGGCCGGTGCGATGCAACCTGTTGATTCGGGGATACCCATGGGGTCGGCGGATTCGGCGTCGGGGATTCTCGGGGCGCGTACCGGTTCTGCCTATCAGACCCTGAACCATCTGGTCTGCGAGCTGTTCCACACCAGCTTGGACGGATCCGTGGGCATCATGCGCTGCTGACAGATCGGTGAACGGGGGGAGTATTGAGATATCTGTCCCGTTGTGCTGAATAGCATTTCGTGCCTTCGGCGAATGGAATCAAGCCGCGCCGACACCGTGACCTGGGGCGGGCCGTCTTCGACGGCAGGACAAGCGCGTGAGTTCGTCAGTGAAGGCGGCCCGATCGACATTCCCGTTGTGCGAAATGACATTTTATGGCTTTCGAGGCAGTTCGATAGCGTCGAATTCATGGAATGGAGTTTTCTTGCAGTAGAAGAGCTTTCGGCCGCATTGCGTGCCGGTGAGGTGACCTCGGCGGAACTGACCGAGGAGGCGATCGCTCGTATCGAGCGCGACGACAAGGCGATCAACGCGATCTGCGTACCGGACTTCGACCGTGCGCGGGCCGCCGCGCGCCGCGCCGACGAGGCGCTCGCCCGCGGCGAGGATCGGCCGCTGCTCGGCATTCCGGTGACGGTCAAGGAGTGCTACAACATCGCCGGGCTGCCCACGACCTGGGGCATGCCGCAGTACGCGAACTACATGCCCGCCGAGGACGCGGTACAGGTGTCGCGACTCCGGGCCGCCGGGGCGGTGATACTCGGTAAGACCAATGTGCCGCTGGGACTGCAGGATATCCAGAGCTTCAACGAGATCTACGGCACCACCAACAATCCGTGGGATCACGATCGCACGTCGGGCGGGTCCTCCGGCGGATCGGCGGCGGCCCTGGCGTCCGGGTTCGGCACGCTGTCCATCGGCTCCGATATCGCCGGTTCGCTGCGCACCCCCGCGCATTTCTGTGGCGTCTACGCACACAAGCCGACACTCGGGCTGGTGGCGAACCGCGGTATGGTCGCGCCGCCGGAACCGGCACTGCCGCTCGACCTCGACCTGGCCGTTGTCGGCCCGATGGCGCGCACCGCCCGCGACCTCACGCTACTACTCGATGTGATGGCTGGACCGGACCCACTGACACGCGGCGTCGCCTACGATCTGGCGCTGCCGGCCCCGCGCCACGAGCGGCTCGCCGACTTCACTGTCCTTGTCCTCGAGGATCATCCGCTCATCCCCACCGGGTCCGCCGTGCGGGCGGGCGTGAACCGGGTGGCCGATGCGCTTGCCGACGCCGGCGCCCGCGTCGAACGGCACAGTCCGCTGCTGCCCGATCTGACCGAGGCCGCGACGCTCTACACGCAGTTGATGTTCGCGAGCTCCATCGCTCGTTTTCCCGTCGAATCGTACGAGCAGCTGCAGACCCGCGCTGCCGGACTGAGCGCGGACGATCAGAGTCTCGACGCGACTCGGTTGCGCGCCATGGTGTTCAGCCTCCGCGACTGGCTCGAGGCGAACAACCGTCGCGAACTCCACCGCCACGGCTGGCGGCAGCTGTTCGCCGAGTTCGATGTCGTGGTGTGCCCGATCACGCCGACCCCCGCGTTCCCGCACGACCACAATCCCAATCCGCTGGAACGCCGGATCGATATCGACGGCGTCGGGTACCCGTACTTCGACCAGCTCGTCTGGGCCGGCCTGGCGACCATGCCCGGCCTGCCCGCCACCGCCATCCCGGCGGGCCGATCCCCCGAGGGCCTGCCGGTGGGAGTGCAGCTCATCGGCCCGATGTACGAGGACCGGACTCCGCTGCGGCTGGCCGAACTGCTCGAGCAGCGGATCGGCGGCTTCCAGGCTCCGGAATAGGTTCTCCCGCAGGCGGCTCGAGAATTCGGCGTCAGGACAGTTTCGCGTCAGGGGCGAAGGCGGGCAGCTTCTCGAGACTGCTGCGCACCGCCTCGGCGCCGTATTCGAACATCTGCCGCTCGTAGTCGCCGACCGCGCTGCGCAGATCCCGGCGGCCTTCGCCGGCTTCGATCAGGCTGCGGCGCAACAGGTCCGCATCGCGCAGCGCGGTATTCGCACCATTGCCGCCGGTCGGAGAGGTGGCGTGGATCGCGTCGCCGAGCAGCGTGACCGGGCCGGGCGCCCAGCGCTCACCGGGCTTGACCACGCGGATGGACAGCAGCGCGCTGTTGTCCGGGTCGGCCTGCTCGATCAGCGCGCGCAGCTCCGGGTGCCAGCCCTGCATTCTGGACAGCACGGCGTCCTGCGCGGTCAGGTCTTCCAGCGAGCCGTTCGGCGGCAGGATCATGGCCCAGCGCACGTAGTCGCCGATGTCGGGCAGCGTGACTTCGGGGGCCAGTTGTTCGGCGGCCTGCTTCGGCGGGGTGCGGAAGCGCATCGCGCCGAGCAGCAGGCTGACGCCGTCGCCGCTGATCTTCGAGCCGTACGCCTTGGACAGGCCGGCGAACTCGTCGGTCAGCGGGGTGCGGCCGATGACGAACCGGACGCCGGTATCGGTCGGGGTGGTCTGCGGCGACAACACCCCGCGAACCGCCGAGGTGACGCCGTCCGCGCCGACGAGCAGATCGGCGATGGCCGGATCGCGGCGCGCGAACCGGGCTCGGACCTTGCCGTCGGCCAGTACGTCGTAGCCGGTCAGCGCGGCGTCGGTGTGCACGGTGAGGCCGGTCAGCAGCAGGTGTCGCAATACCTGCCGGTCGACCACGATGCCCGTCCGGCCCGCGCCGAGCCTGCCGATCTCGTTCAGCTGCGGGTCGAAGATCAGCTGGTCGGCGGAGGCGTCCATGACGATTTCGTCCAGCAGCGGATGCCAGCGCGTCGGCAGGCAGTCGCGCACGGACTGGAAACCGATCGGGTTCAGCACGAGCCGGTAGCCCTGGAACCGGGCGATGATCCCGGTGTCACGTTCGAATACGTCGGCCTCGATCCCGGCTCCACGCAGACCCTGCGCGAGAGCCAGACCACCCAGGCCGGCTCCGATAACGGAAACTCGCATCACACACCTCCGGGACATTGAGACGAACTTAGTTCGTTTCTTACGATCTAAGTTCTACAGAACGAACTAAGTTCGTGTCAAGCTATAGTGGTCGGCATGCCCGCCGATCCCCGCCAACGCCGCGCAGCGCGCCACGCCCAACCCGTAGCGGAGGCCGCCGCGCCGGCGCCACGTAAGCAGCCCATCACCGTCCAGCGGATCACCGATGCCGCCTTGGAAGTCGTCGCCACCGAGGGGTACGACGCGCTGACCATCCGCCGGGTCGCCACCGTGCTCGGCACCGGCCCGTCGTCGCTGTACGCGCATATCGTCAACAAGGACGATATCGACGATCTGCTGATCGGCAGGCTCTACGCCGAAGTTGTACTCCCCGAACCGGATTCGGCCGTCTGGCGCGAGCAACTGCTCGGGGTGTACACGCAGATCCGCGACCTCTACCTGAAATACCCCGGAGTCTCGCGCGCCGCGCTGGCCATGGTGTCGACCAATCTGGAAACACTGCGGGTCGGCGAAGGAATCCTGGCGATCCTGCTCGCGGGCGGCATCGAACCCAGGACGGCCGGATGGGCCCGCGACGCGCTGTCCCTCTACGTCAGCGCCTATGCGCTGGAACAGTCACTGGTCCAGCAACGGCGCCGGCACCAGGATCAGGAATGGGTGCTCAGCCATGAGGAACTACTGGACCGCTTCTCCGCACTGCCCGCCGAGAAATTCCCGCAGACGCGACGCCACGCCGCGGAGCTGATCTCCGGCACCGGACAAGACCGCTTCGAGTTCGCCCTCGGCCTGCTCATGAACAATCTGCGACCCGCATCCGATTGACCTGCGGCGTAAGGCAACCCAGAGGTCAGTCGCCCACGACTACCCCGCGATCTCGATGACGAATACCGAGTTGCCGTCCGGATCGGTGAAGGGCGCCTTACGTCCCCCCGCACCCTCCGGCCCGACACGGAACAGCGGCCCGGGATCGATTCCGCGCGAAGCGATTTCGGCTACCTCTGCATCCAAATCCGACACCGCGATATTCACCAGCGCCCGACCGGCGTGATCTGGATCGACCACGACGTACACCAGCGCCGTATCGGTCAGTTGCCACATCACCTCGACCCCCGGTGTCACGAGTACATCGGCCGCACGCCCGAAAAGTCGGGTGTACCAGTCGACCGAGCTCGCAAAGTCCGTCACAGCCACACCCGAGAACAAGAATTTGATGTCCATGCCCCTATAGAAGCTCAACGGCCGGCGAATTCGCCGGAGGGCTCGGGGATCGCCACATCAACCACACTCGCGGACCACCGAAGTGCATCGTGATCTCATCGAAAACCTTGAATCCGAAACGCTCGTAGTAGCCGAGGTTTCCAGGATTGCTGGTTTCCAGGTAGACGGAGGCGCCGTCGTGGTCACAAGGAGCGAGTCGCGACTGCAGTAGCGAGCGACCGTAGCCCAGCCCGCGCACACCCGGTGATGTACCGATTGCCTGCAGGTACCAGTGCGGCTCGCTCGGGTGCACCCGCTGCTTGCGGCGATCCGCCAGCCCCAACCACGGGATACGCGGGCCGAATGCCCGTAACAGGCCGGGCATCATGCTCAGCTGCGCTCGAAGGGTGTGCCGCCAACGACCGGGTGGCGTCCACAGGGTCGCGCCCTGCACAGTGCCGGCGGCGTCGACGGCAACATCGACACGCCCGTGCAGCAGGTGATATCGGGTCAGGGCGATGAACATCTGCGTGGCTCGCGCCACCCGCGACTCGGAGTTCGGAAGCAACCACCCGACATAGGGATCATCGTCGAATGCCGTCGCAAGCACGCCTGCGATGGCATCGATATCGCCGGTGCCCGCAGCTCGGACCACTACGGCCATCACCGCATTCTCAACAATCCGACCCCCGTAATGCGCTGCGCCGCCCCCGCAGATTCCAAAACCGTTGATACGCACCAACAATCAAGCGCGATCTCCGCTATCAGCGTCCGACGATACTCCGACCACCGCTGTGTCCGCCGGACAACGCATCCAAGACGTCGGCCTGAGCGGTCAAAGTTCGTACCCGGACTGCATTTTTTGCCGCCGAGACGAGGTTTGTGACCGCTCAGGCCGGATGAACCCCACCTTGTCGAGAACGGTCGGGCGGCTCCGTCCCAGGGGTACGAGCAGCCGAACCGGCAGCGGGCCGAGCGTCAGAACGCCTGAACCGAACAAGCCCGGCCAGAATGGGCCGTGGCGAACCTGAGGAGGACATCATGACGATCCGGATGGATCACGTCGGCATTGTGGTCGAGGATCTCGCGGCCGCTATCGCATTCTTCGTCGAACTGGGCCTGGAAGTGGAGGGCGAGGCAGCGGTCGGTGGCCAATGGGCCGACGACCTGCTCGGATTGGACGGCGTCCGAGCGGATATCGCCGTCGTACGGACTCCGGACGGCCATGGCCGCGTCGAGCTCTCCACCTTCCACTCGCCGGTAACCACCAGCACCGCGCCGAAGGCGCCGGTGAACACCCCGGGCATCCCCCGCCTGACCTTCGTCGTCGACGATGTGGACACCGTCTTCGACCGCCTCCGCGCCCATGGCGCCGAACTCGTGGGAACGATTGCCCGATACGAAGACATCTACCGGTACTGCTACGTCCGCGGCCCGGCCGGCATCATCATCGGGCTGGTCGAGGAACTCCGCCGAACGACACAGTGATTTGCCGAGAACTCTTCGGCCCGTTGAGGGTTCGGGATTGAGGAGGGCCGGTGAGCCGATTCTGGAAGCACAGACCGGCCCTGAGACCGGCGCCCACTCCAGAGATCCGCTGTTGAGTCCAGTCCGTCTCGACGGGCGCTAGTGTGCCGATTCGCGTTGCTCGGCTATGCGGCGGCGGATCTCGTCCCACGACATGGGTAGTTCGTCGGCCGGGGCGGTGAAGAAGACGAAAGTGGCTTCTTGCATGACTTTTCGCTTGCGCTCGACCGTGGACTTGTGCGGTTCGGCGCCCGCGTAGGCATAGATGGCCGACTTGTCGGTCCACGCCGAGTAGGTCCAGAAGGTGCCCTTGAGGGTCTCTGCTTTCAAGGCGACGCCCAGCGCTCCCGGTGAGCGGCGGGCCTGCCACCACAGTGCCAGTGAAGCGATCAGGAAGCCGGGTGCGTTGCGCGGGGATTTGACTTCGAGGCGAGAGGCCATGCATTGGACCTCGGGCGTGCTGGGCGTGCCGACTGTCATCCACGGAATCGTGGGCATGGGCCACTCTTTCGATAGGAGGGGGCGGATCACCGACCGTCTCCGCAATACTCCACAGTGGAATGAATCCTGTCAACAGCAAGATGCTTCGTCCGCTATCGGAACCCGGAGCGGATGGCAGCTCCGGTGTACAGCTACGCCGTCTTTTGCCGGGGCAGCAGTATCGCGCGCCCGGTCGCCAGTAGCGGCTGCAGGTTCTGATCGTCGGCCAGATCGAGATAGATCGGACGCACACGGCGCCAGCGCGTGTGCCCGGGCTGCCCACTCATCACAGCGACCCTCCCGTTGGTCGTCACCACCGTGGCGCATTCGGCGCCGCAGCCGCGCCGATGCCCGCGACATCCTTCCAAGCTCCAGCCGACCAGCGTGATCGATTGCGCCCTACCAGGCATTGCAGGCCGACAATGCTCCGTCGGCCGGATCCCGGCGTGGGCGAGCTCGGCGATGAACGCGGCGATCTCGGCCCGGATCTTGACCCGGCCGCGGCGTGGGCGGGGGTTTCGTGGTGAGGCGAGATCGGCTGACATATCGACTCTTTCGTGAGGCACTCCGAAACTGGGAGCGTGGGATGGATCTTCCCCTCCACGATCGAGTCGAAACAGTCCCGGCGAATGTCTATCGACAACAATTTCACCGCGCGCAGGAATCTCGATCAGCTCCAGCACATTCGGGCACGGATCAGGGGTGCGGCGGGAACTGGCCGTTGGCGGTGATGGTGGTGCCGTTGAGGGTGAAGCTGACCACGCTGGGGCCGCCCTGGGGGCAGCACATCGGATCGTTGCCGACCGTCCAGTGGTAGGTGAGGGAGATGCTGGTGCGGGTGTGGGCGGTCAGCATGGTGAACATGTAGGGGTCGGAGGTGGTGGTGCCGAGGTACGTGCCGCCGGTGAACAGGAGGACCTGGGTGTAGGGGTGATTGGTGTTCGTATCGGCCATCATCCAGGACAGCAGCCCGTCGCAGCCGGAGCTGATCGGGTCATTGCTGGTCTGTCCGACGGACCAGGTGCCGATCGGGGCCGCGGGAAGCTTGGCCAGGGCGGATTGCGCGAGGGCGGAATTCGGGTCGAAGCACAGGCCGTTGGCGCTGCCGTTCGGGGCGCTGCGCTGCTGCGCGATGGGAGCAACGGCGCTCGTGGCCGGTGCCGAGGAGGTTGCCGTGCAACCCGTCGCGATCATGGCGACGGCCGCCGCGAGGACACCGATCGCCGCCGGCCGGACTGTGCTGAAGATGCTTCGAGTGCGCGCCACGTGATAGAGATCGCGAGGGTTGCCGATTGTGTTAGCGCAGGTAGAAGGGCCGCGAATATCAGGGGTCGCGGATTCGGGGTGCGGTGTCGTTGAATCGTCTGCGCGGACGGCGGTTTCGCCGGCCGGTGAATGAACGGAGACGGATATGTCAGGGCGTTTCGATGGCCGGGTCGCGGTGGTGACCGGAGCGTCGTCCGGGCTGGGGCAGGCCGTAGCACGGTCGCTGCAGGCGGACGGGGCGCGGGTGTTCGGCGTCGGACGCGATAAGGAACGCCTGGGAGCCACCCTCGACGGCCCCGAAACCGCTTGGCTGGCAGCCGATCTCGCCGATCCGGCCGCGAGCACCGCGGTGATCGAAGCCTGCGTCGAACGTTTCGGCGGAGTCGACATCCTGATCAATGCGGCGGGCGCCCACACCATGCGCCACACCGCGCAGACCACCGACGCCGACTGGCAGCACGACCTCGCCGTCAACCTCAGCGCCCCCTTCTTCCTCTCCCGCGCCGCCCTCCCCCACCTGCTCGAACGCCAGGGCAACATCGTCAATGTCGCCTCCATCGCGGGCCTCGAAGGCCAGGCCTACTCGGCCGCCTACTGCGCCGCCAAACACGGCCTCATCGGCCTCACCCGCGCCATGGCCCTGGAATTCGACAGCCGCGGCATCCGCATCAACGTCGTCTGCCCCGGCGGCATGACCACCCCCCTCCTGCAGAACTTCACCTTCCCCGAAGACCCCGACTACACCCTCATCATGAAAACCGCCGCCGCCCGCGGCCTCATGGACCCCGCCCAGGTAGCCAACGTCATCACCTTCCTCTGCTCCCCCGAAGCCTCCGCCGTCCACGGCGCCGTCTACACCGTCGACAACGGCAAAATGGCCCTCTGAACCGGGGTCGTGAACGAATCGCCGCATCTACCGATGGGCGCCCGCCGGCGCCGGCACAGCGGACTGCGTCCGCATTGCGGGATGTGTAATCGCTGGCTACGGTGAGGCCGTGATCATTTCTCGCGGGAAAGGCGCTGTGCGCCTCAGCCGTTGACCCCCGGAAAGACCCCGGCTACCGACGTGCGTCGTCGCGCGGGCGCGGTCCGGGATCGAAAGTGGCTGCAGCAGCGGCACTTAACTACCACCGGCGATTTCAGACTCGACTATCGTCCCGGACCCGGTGATGTCCTGCGGGTCATTCCCTGTATCGATACCATTCCCCTGACTGATCTCATCGACACCTTCGAGATCAGCGCGGGTATGCGGCCCGCCGGCGGTTGGTACGCCGGTCTCGCTCTGCGCTCCGGCCGATTCGAGCGACCGATGGCCTACTTCCATGGATCCGCTCCCCCCACCACGGAACACAAGACACCTGTACTCGTGTGCACCTGTGGGGAATTGGGCTGCGGCGGGTTGCTGACCCGCATCACTCTGACCGGCAACCTCGTCGTGTGGGATCGCTTCGGACTGCCCTATCGCACCGATCGTGACTACAGCGCATTCGGCCCTTTCCTGTTCGACCGCGACCGGTACGACAAAGCCGTCCGCGCTCTGGACGCCGAACTCGCCACCGACAAATGAAAGGAGCAATCGCAACATGTCTGGTTCGCTGATCACTCGCCGCATACTCGGCGACCGCCCCTTCGCCGAGATCGGCGAGCCTTCGGCTGTAGTTGTCGACGAGGAGCGTTACCTTGTTGCTGTAGGCGGCGACATGGGGTATCTGGGATGGTCCGGCTGCGGTACCACCAACTACCGGTGGCGCCAGTACCGCGTGGGACTCTATGGCACACAGGATCTTCGGTGCCGGTGGGTCGTGGATTCCCGGTGGCCCGTCCACTCGATGGCCTTTCACCCGACGCTGCCGATAGTGGCCGTGGGCACCGGGTCGTACGACGGGGGTTACTCCTACGAGGGCGAACTGCTGATCCTCGATCTGCGGTCGGGACTCTCGACCTCGGTGCTGCGCTGGGCACGCGAACTGATGCACGTCGAATGGGCCGACAAGCGGGCTCTACGGATCCTGGCCGCTCCAGTAGACAGCTTCCCCGGCGGCCGTTACGACGCGGCGGCGCACTCCTACGCGTACTCCGCGGTCCTCGAACGGCCCGACTGGAGCGATGTGGCGGGCAAATCGGTTCAGGCGGAAGAGCTCATCGGGCCGCGCGTCGAATTCCAGCGCCCATCACGAGAATCGGTGACCGGTCGGGGCATCGCGGCGCTCGCCGCGTTGACCGGGAGACCATGGGAGCCGCGCCGGCAGGTGTGGGATGTGCAGCAGCTGCAGGACGGGCGGGTGCTGGCCTGCGCGGAAGGTGTTATCGCCGAATCATGGCTGCCCGACCGGCAATTGCAGTGGCGAATCGAGAACGAGGGAGCCGGCCGACAACTTGTGATTCGGTCCGATCAGCTCGAGGCCTGGGTCAATGTGCCGTGGCGATCGCGCCGCGTGGGCGAGGAACGGGTCACCGAGTCACCGCTCGTCGCCCGGGTGTCGCTCGATGACGGAAGAGTGCTGGAATCCCTGCTCCTGAGTTCAGCCGTCACACTGACCACACGCGAAGATGGCTGGCTCGCACTGCGTTCCACTGACCACGAATGCGGCAACGGCTGGCTCGCGCTGATCGGCCCAGCGGGCGAAACTCCCGAATTTCACGTGCCGCTCGGAGGATTCGAAGCCCGCAACAATGCTTTTCCGATCCGCCACAGCGGGCAGTTGCTCTTCCTGCGGGGCAAAGACAGTGAGGAGCCATGGCAGGACAAACACGTTGTTGCCGTCGACATGACCGGCCCCGATGGCGTGCCGTCGACCCGGGAACTGTTTCCCCTCGAGTGGGATACCGCACGCGCCGGACACCTTTTCGGCGGGCCCGGCATCGAGATTGGCAGTCCAGGTAACCGAGACCTGGTGCACGCCGGGTTCGTTCACGACGGTGCCGGTCTACTGCCCGGCAATGTCTTCGTTGTCCGGCGCAGCGGCCTGTACGGCGCCGTGCGGTGGGTGTTCACCGCCGACTTCCCCGCCACCGCGTTGGACGGGGACGAGAACACGGTCTACGTCGCCTTCAATTCCGGTGAACTGGTCGCCCTGCACACCTCGGACGGGACCGTGCGGTGGCGGCAGCACCTGGAAGTCGACGGCCAACCAGTGGTCCCCCTTTCGCTCACACTCACCGGACCGGGGCGGTTGCTGATCGGAACCGTGGACGGACGGATCCTCGACTGTTCGATCGAGTAGGGCGGAGGGTGCGGGCGTCTCAGCTCACAAAGCGGGCCGATGGCGACGAAGGCTGCACGCGATCGGTCAGGAATAGTCGGGGATGTAGTGGTAGCCGGGGATTCGCTTCTGGCCGTTGCAGTTCGGGCATACCAGTCGCTTCGGCATTCCGCTGGGGTAGCGCTCTGTGTCCGAGTGGACATAGCCCCATCCGGAACAGAGTTCGCAGGGGACGATGCCCTCGACACGGCGGACCTGGCCGGTGGCATTGCAGGTCTGGCAGTGGCCCAGGGGCTTGTAGATGTAGCCGTTTCCGAAACAGGCACCGCATCGGACCGGGCGGGTCACCCACTGGGCGGAGGTTTCGAAGCCTTCTTGGGTGGAGTACTCGCTCCAGCCTCGTCCCTCACACTCACCACACGGTCCCGAGAGTGTGCGGTGACCCGCCCCGTTGCAGTCCGGGCACTTCATCGGGCTGCTAAGCGCTACCGAATGCACCGAGGATCGCGTTGGCGGCACCGTTGCCGAGACCCCAACCGAGACCGCTGACCAAGCTGTTGGCAAACATCTGAATCAAGTTATCCATATCGCTCCATAGCCTTTCGATCCGAAATCTTCGCCGTCATCCTACTCCGCGAAGAACGAGTAGATCGGTCTGTTCAAGCCGGAGGAAAACGGCACGACCCTCGATCCATTTGCGGCACAACGGATTAGATTCCTATTGCACGGTGGTGAAGGTAGCCATCATGGCCATATCCTCGTGCTCCAGATTGTGGCAGTGCAGAACGAATCGCCCGGCATAGTCGGTGAAGCGGATAGCGACTTCCGCCACCTCGGTTGCCGCCAGATTCAGAGTGTCCTTCCACCCCGCATCGGTCGCATGCGGCGGATTGCCATTACGCGAGAGCACCTGGAACTGGTTGAGGTGCACATGAATCGGATGATTGAGATCGGTGCTGAACCGCCAGATCTCCACCTCCCCCAGCTTCGGCTCGGCGATGACCTCGTCGACGGCATAGGCGCGGCCATTGATCGTCCAGCCCACCATGCCGTCGACATCGCCGCGGCGAAAGTCGAACAGGCGGGTGCGCA
Source organism: Nocardia sp. NBC_01327 (assembly GCF_035958815.1). Taxonomy (NCBI): domain Bacteria; kingdom Bacillati; phylum Actinomycetota; class Actinomycetes; order Mycobacteriales; family Nocardiaceae; genus Nocardia; species Nocardia sp. NBC_01327. The sequence continues at coordinate 7,743,917 of NZ_CP108383.1, forward strand.
CCGCGGCCGCCCGGTCCAGCCGCTCGATCGGAACGAGCACATCCGGAACCACCGAGGAATCATCGGCGCGGTCCCCCACCACAAAACGCATGACCTGCGCGGCCCTCCCGGAGCCGAGATCATTGTGGACCGTCACCTGATCACCCGGCGCGCACCCGGAGAAGTCCACCACCACATCGAACCGCTCACCCGGCGCGATATCCACCGCCGAAAGGTGTTGTGCGCGTTCCAGCAGACCACCGTCGGACCCGATCTGCACGAACCCACCGGCCCGGCCGCCGGGCGAATCCATGCGCAGCCGATACACCCGGGCATTGGAAGCATTGAGCAACCGCAGCCGATAGCGCGCACCCCCAACCCGATGCACCGGCCACGGCACACCATTGACGAGAATGACATCGCCGAGCACACCCTGCACGTACTTCCCTGTCACACCGGGCTTTTCCATCATCGACGGGTCCAGCGCCGGGTACATGAGAGACCCGTCCGCATGGAACGCCCGATCGGTGATCATCAGCGGCAGATCACGCTCTCCGGAGGGCAGCCGCAGCCGGTTCTCCGCCTCATCCACGATGAGATGGAATCCGGCCAGCCCGTGCCACACCGAAGCACCGGTGAAATCCATCCGATGGTCGTGGTACCACAGCGTGGCAGCCGGCTGCTGCGTCGGATACTCGTAATCCCGCTCACCGGTCATGGTCCGCGCCAGCGAATCACGCTGCATACCAGCCATATCGGCCATCGAATCCGAGCCGACCGGATACAGCAGATCGGTGGGATAGCCGTCGGAATCGTGCGGCACATGACCACCGTGCAGGTGCACGACAGTCGGCACGGGCAATTCATTGCGATGCCTGACGACGGTGCGCCTGCCGCGCGCCGAGACAAGCGTCGGACCAGGAAAAGTGCCGTTGTAGCTCAAAATCGGTGTGTCATAACCGGGCACAATCTGCGCCGTCGCCCGGCGCTGCGTCATGCGGTAGTAGTCCGTATCCGCATCCCGCCGTTCCGGCGCCAGCACCGCGGGCACCGTGAGCGACCGCGTGAACGGTTCGGGCAGTGCCACTTCCGAGGTGAGCTGCGCACCGACGGTCGCGCTGTCACCGGCGAACCGGAAACCCGCGGCCACGCCCGCCGCGCCCACCACACCGAGCGCCCCGGCCAGCCGGAAGACATCCCGGCGGCTCATCGCATTCACCTGTCCCCCAGCGCATCGGCGCCGACCAGCACCGGAGCACGCCACACCTGCACCAGCAACGCCAGCAATCCGGCAATGACGAGCACACCGAGCGGGACGTGAATCGCCAGAATCGCCTTATGCCCCAGCATGATCTCGATACCGCAGGCCAGGGTGAGACCCAGACTCGTCCAGAAGGTCCACGAGAGCGCCCCGCGCCGCCAGGCGACCGCGAAAGCAATGGTCAGCAGCAGTGAGATGACCGCGAGAATGAGCCCGTTGAGCGAATGCGCGTCCAACGCACGATAACTGCCGGACATGAATCGCCCCGCGAACATGGCCTGCGTCAGTCCGTCCACCCCGGCGAGCAGCGTCAGCCCGCGCAGAATCCAGAGCAGCGCCCGGTTCATCGCGCGCTCTTCCGAGCGGTGAGCAACCACGCCGGAATCGGGGCCGGACCGTGTCCGGGCAGCGATCCCAGCATTTCATCGCGACGCAGCACCTCGACGGTCCAGCCGATGGCGAACGCGGCACGCAGTTCGGCTTCGGTCATACGCTGCGGCCCCGGACCGGGCGGCGCCGCATCGCTGACCGCCAGGATATGGACTGCCGCATCCGAACTCGTCACCCGATGCAGCGCGGCGACATAGCGATCACGATCGGACCCGGTGAAGGTGTGGAGCAGACCGGAATCGAGAACAGTGTCGAAACTGTCTTCGTACCCGGTCAATTCACGAGCATCGGCGGTATCGAACTCGGCCCGCACGCCCAGCCGCTCCGCCTTCGCCCGGGCATGCGCGATGCCGGTAGCGGCGAAATCCAGTCCGGTGACGTCATATCCGCGACCCGCGAGATACAGCGCGTTCTCACCGGTGCCGCAACCGGCGTCCAGCACCCGGCCGCGGATGCCGCCGGTTTCGGCCAGTTCCACCACCAGCGGCTGCGGCTTGCCGATATCCCATCCGGCGGCCGTGATCACGGCTCCGGTCGGCGGTTGCGAGCGATAGACGGATTCGAAGAACTCCCCGGCTTCCGGCTGCTGCGGACCTGTCATGGCCATCCTCCCGACGCCCCGGCCCATACCGGGATCGAATAGTTCATATTTGAGAACTATTCAGAAGTCTGAAGTTGTAGAGTGACCCTGTCAAGGACGGATTTTCAGCGACACGGATTTTCAGAGACAGGGAGAACGGGTGGGTGAGCCACAGCCGGTCAGCGCGGAGGACCGCAGCCGATTGCAAACGGTCGTGCCGATGATCTCCAGCTATCTCCGGCGTGCGCACGGCGATATGCCCACCGCGCTCCGAGATGCCTTCGAGGCCAACGGCCTCGGTCCCCGGCACGGCGCGGCGCTGGTCTACGCGCTGTCCGCCGGTCCGGTCAGCGTCGGCGATCTCGCGCGCCAGCTGGGCATCGGCCTGACCAATGCCAGCCAGCTCACCGGCGACCTGTCCCGCGCGGGCTGGCTGCGCCGCGAGAGCGATCCGGCCGACAATCGCCGGACTCTGCTGTCGGTTCCGCAGGAGCGCCGCGCGGATGTCAGGGAGTTCGTCGGCCGCAGGTCCGAACCCCTCATACGCGCCATGGAGCGCCTGACCACGCAGGAGCGCAAGGCCTTTCTCGCAGGCCTCACCGCCTGGGCGGAAGAACTCAGCCGATGAGCGCGGGCGGGCGCGAGCCCTCGGTTTGACGAGATCTCATGTGAAAGTATCGCTGGGATAACGGAATAGGTATGTTGTGGGCTACGGTCGGTCGTGTTTGCGTAAGTGCGCCTGACCTTGGTGTAGCCGACAGGATTGACGAAACCCCTATGGCCGTGATGTTTCTCTGGATACTTGTTCCCCTACTTGTGCTCGCCGTCGCCGCGAATGCTTATACCGCGGTGCGTTTGCGCGCGGAGCGGGCCCGCGCCAATGATCTGACCGCGCAGGTGCGGGGCTGGGAGCAATTGCTCGAACAGCTTGTCCGCAAGACGCTGCCCTCGGTCTCCGAGTCGATCCGTCGCCCCGGAATGCCGCTGACCGCCCTGGAAGTGCCACCGAGCCTGGAAGATTCGGCCCTGCCCCCGCTGGTGTGGCAGGGCGTGGAATACCACGCGGACGATCTGCGACTGCTCTGGGCGGAGGCCGCCGATCAGGGCAAACGCGATATCGAGGCGGAGGCGCGGCTGGCAATCGCCAACGCGGAGCAGGCCGTTCGCGTCGAGATGCAGACCGTGCGCGACGCCGCGCAGGGCGCCTCGCGCGATGTGACCGGTGCGGCCGTGCGCTCGTTCGGCACCTCGGTGGTCAGCCTCGGTGCGGACGTCGGCAAGGTGGTCAGCGCCGCCCTGCGCGAGCATCGTGACGACGCGGTGTACGAAACCCTCATCCGCATCGACCACAGTGTGCAGCAGATGATCCGGCAGGCGCAGTCCTATGTGATCGTCAGCGGCGGGCTGCCCGGACGCCGGTGGCCGCAGCAGTCGGTGACCGATGTGGTCGGCGGCGCCACCGGGCGCGTGCGCGACTACCTGCGGGTGCGTGCCACCCAGGCCGACCGCGTGGTGGCCAGCCGCGTCGTGGAGCCGCTCGTGCACACCGTGGCGACGCTGCTGGACAATGCGCTGCGCTATTCGCCGCCGACCTCGTTCGTCGACATCAGTTTCCAGGAAGGTCACCACGGCGTGACAATCCTCATCGACGATGCCGGGGTGCGTATGAGCCCGGAGCAGTTGGAGGATGCCCGCCAGGTCCTCGCCGGCGAGCGCTCGATCGATATTCTCGAGCTCGGCCCGGCGCCGAAGATCGGCTTCCCCAGTATCGCGGCGCTGGTGCGCCGGTACGGGTTCAGCGTCTATGTCGACGGCCCCAATATGTACGGCGGTGTGCGGGCGATGGTGTACATCCCCGAATCCCTGCTGATGGCACCGCAAGAAGTCAAGGAGGAGCCGGCGGCGGCAACGACAACAGCAGTGTTCCCCGTGGAAGAACCCGCAGCCGACAATGCCGAGATCGCCGCGGCGCTCACCGCGAGCGGACTGGCGAAACGGCGGCGGCGCACCGTGGTTCAGCCGGGCGTGCAGCAATCCTCCACCCCCGCAACGACTCTCCAACTCGCTCGACCCGATATCGCAGTGGCGTGGCGCAGCGGTTCGGTCAGCGGCCGCGTCGCCGCCGCCGAAGCCGACCAGACCGAAGGGATGAACTCGTGAACTCACCGACAGCGACCGGCCCGCACAATGCGGCGCCGTCCGCGAGCCCGGCCGACAGCTCCAACCGGCTCGGCTGGATGCTTTCGGACCTAGACATCCCGGGGGTGCGGTTCGCGGTACTGCTGTCCGAGGACGGCCTGCGAATCGCACACTCGGGCAATATCACCCGGGACAATGCCGAGCGATTCGCCGCGGCCGCGTCCGGGCTGCGCTCGCTGGGCAAGGCACTCGGTGAATTCTGCGGTGGCCCCCACGACAATGTGCGCCAGAACGTCACCGAGTACGACGACGGCATGATCTTCATTACCGCCGCGGGCGACGGTGCGGTCATCGGCGTGTCCGCGACCGTCGAGGTCGATGTGGCGCTGGTCGCGCACCGGCTCAATGAGCTCGCCGCCCGAGTCGGGCACGAGCTCGGCGCAGTGCCGCGCGGCGGCGCTCTGACATGACCGGGCCGCGACGTGATCCCGATCTGGTCCGGGCGTACGTACGCACCGGCGGACGTTCGCGTCCGACACGCCTTTTGGACCTCGTCACCGTGATCGTCGCCGCCGATGTCCCGCTACAGGGCGGGACTCCCGACGGACGCCGCATCCTCGCGCTGTGCCGCAGTGCGCTGTCACTCGCCGAGGTCGCGGCCCATCTCGATCTGCCGCCCTCGGTGGTGAAGATCGTCGTCGCCGACCTGCTCGACAGCGGTCACCTGATAACCCGGACGCCTGCGCACACCATGCCGGACGTCAGCTTGCTGGAAGAGGTACTGAATGGGCTTCGCGCCCTTGCGGTCTGAGTCGGATCGTCCGCAATTACAGACGCCGGGTGTCGAATATCTGCCGCCCACCGTGACCAAATCGGTAAAACTCTTGGTGGCAGGGAGTTTCGGCGTCGGCAAGACCACATTCGTCGGCAGCGTCTCGGAGATCAAACCGCTGCGCACCGAGGAGACGATCACCGAGGCCAGTGTCGGCGTCGACGATCTGGCCGGCCTGCGGGAGAAGACGACCACCACGGTCGCCATGGACTTCGGTCGCATCACCCTCAATCCCCAACTGGCCCTGTACCTTTTCGGTACGCCCGGCCAGCGGCGCTTCATTCCGCTGTGGGAGGAGCTGGCCATCGGCGCGCTCGGCGCGCTCGTGCTCGTCGACACCCGCCGGATCGAACAATCCGACGAGGTGCTGTCGGTGCTCGAACAGCGCGCGGTGCCGTATGCGGTGGCGGTCAACGAATTCGAGGGCGCGAAGCGGTATCCGCTCGCCGAGGTCCGCGACGCCCTCGACCTCGCCGAGGGCACCCCGCTGACCGCCCTGGACGCACGCGATCGGCGTACGTGCGTGCAGTCGCTCATCACACTCGTCGAGTTCTTGTTTCAATCTCGTCAGGAGTCACACCTTTGACCACTTCGACCGAGCCGTCGGCGGTAGCCGGCGCGACGCGCTTCCCGATCTACACCGAGGAGTTCGCGGCCGATCCGCAGGCGAGCTACCGCGAAATGCGCCGCCGCTACGGTTCTCTGGTGCCGGTGGAGCTGGCGCCCGAAGTGCCCGCCACCCTGGTGATCGGCTATCACGACGCGGTGCGGATCCTCAATGATCCGGACCACTTCCCGGCCGATCCGCGCATGTGGGAGCAGACGATTCCCGCCGACTGCCCGGTGAAGCCGATGATGCAGTGGTATCCGAACGTGCTGCGCAATGCGGGCGCCGCGCACTGGCGGTACCGGCAGGCGAATGTCAGCGCCGTCGACGGGGTGGACCTGCACGGGCTGCACGCCATCGTCGAGCGCGAGGCCATCCCGCTGATCAATACCTTCTGCGCGAGCGGCGAAGCCGAGCTGATCACGCAGTACGCCTTCCCGCTGGTATTCGCCGGTCTCAATGACATGCTCGGCTGCCCGCCGGCCATCGGGCAGCGGGTGGCGCAGGGCATGGCCGCACTGTTCGATTCGGTCGACGAGAAGGCCGAACAGGGCATGGCCATGCTCAGCGGCGCGCTGCTGGAGCTGATCGAGCTCAAGCGACGCGAACCCGGCGACGATATGGTGACCCGGCTGCTGCAGCACGATGCCGGGCTCGACGACACCGAAATGCTCGCCAACATCATCAGCCTCTACGGCGCCGGGCTGGAACCGCAGCAGAATCTCATCATCAATACGCTGCGGCTGATCCTCACCGACGACCGTTTCGCAGGCGATGTGCTCGGCGGAAGTCTTTCCACGCGTGACGCATTGGACGAGGTGCTGTTCAACGACCCGCCGATGGCGAACTTCCCCACCTCCTATCCGCGCCAGCCCATGCTCATCGGCGATACCTGGCTGCCCGCGCACCAGCCGGTCATCATCAGCCTCGCCGGGTGCAATAACGACCCCGCGATCAGCGGTGGTGAGCGCATCGGCAACCGCTCCCACCTGGCCTGGAGTCTCGGACCGCACGGCTGCCCGGCCAAGTCGGTCGCGACGCTGGTCGCCCAGGAGGCGATCGATCAACTCCTCGACGCGCTGCCCGAGCTGCGTCTCGCCATTCCGGTTGATGAATTATCTTGGCGTCCAGGGCCTTTCCACCGCGCGCTGACCGCGCTGCCGGTGGTCTTCCCTGCGTGCCCGCCGTTGAATGTGAAGTAGGAGAACAGCAGTGACGATCGAACCCCTGGCGCTGGACCTCACCGGCGTCGACATTCAAGGCGAGAATACCCGTATCCGTGCGCGTGGACCGGTGACCCTGATCGAGCTCATGGGCGTGCCCGCGTGGTCGGTGACCGATGCCGATGTGCTCAAGCGACTGCTGGCCGATCCTCGGGTGTCCAAGGATCCGGCGCAGCACTGGGCGGCCTTCGGCAATGGTGAGGTCACCCCCGAGTGGCCGCTGTTCCCGTGGGTGGCGGCGACCAATATGTTCACCGCCTACGGCGCGGACCACCGGCGCCTGCGCAAGCTGGTGTCTCCGGCGTTCACCAATCGCCGGACCATGGCGCTGCGCCCGCGCATCGAGGAATTGGTGACCGACCTGCTGGACCGGCTGGCCGCCACCCCCGCGGGCGAAACCGTGGACCTGCGTGAGGGTTTCGCCTACCCGGTGCCGATCCAGGTGCTCACCGAGCTGATGGGCGTGCCGGACGATCGAGAGCCCGCGCTGCGCACCTGTGTGGCCCGGTTCTTCGATACCGAGATCTCGCCGGAGGCCGCCGGGGCCAACTATCTCGAAATGTTCGGCCTCATCGAGGAACTCGTGGCCTTCCGCCGCGACAACCCCGGCGAGGATATGACCAGCGTGCTGATCAATACCCGCGATGAGGACGGCGAGCGGCTGACCGAGAAGGAGATGGTCGATACGCTGATGCTGGTTATCAATGCCGGTCACGAGACCACCGTCAACCTGCTCGATCAGGCGATCTTCGCGCTGCTCACCCATCCCGAGCAGCTTGCCGCCGTGCGCGCGGGCGAGGTCGGCTGGGACGAGGTCATCGAGGAGACCCTGCGCTACGAATCCCCCGTCGCTCATCTGCCGCTGCGCTATGCCGTGGAGGACATCGAGATCGACGGCATTCGAATCCCCAAGGGCGAGGCCATTCTCGCCTCGTACGCCGCTGCCGGACGTGATCCGAAGATCCACGGCGAGACCGCCGAATCCTTCGATATCACCCGGGTGAACAAGGATCACGTGGCCTTCGGTCACGGAGTCCACCACTGCATCGGCGCTCCCCTGGCCCGGCTCGAGGCGAGCATCGCCCTCCCGGCGCTGTTCGCGCGCTTCCCCGAGCTACGCCTGGCCGGCGATCCCGCTGACGTTGCCCCCGTCATCGGCTTCATCTCCAATGGCCACCGCGAACTCCCGGTGCGCCTCACCGCCGAGTAATCAGCCCAGCAACCGACCGGGTCCGGCAGCTGCCGGGCCCGCGCCGGTTCGGCGACCCGGCGCCCTTATGCCGGTAGGACTTTCAGGCCGAGGGTGAAGGCGAGGGTGATGGCCTGATCCGGATCGATCACCGCGCGCGCCACCTCCACGTTGTACGGATCCAGCGCCGAAATATCGCTGCCGCGCAGATCCGCATCGGAGAAGTCCGCCTTGGTCAGCCAGGCGCCGGAGAGATCGATATCGCGAAAGGTCGCCTTCTGGCAGCGGGCTCCGGTCAAATCGACCTCACGCATGCGTAATTCGCGGAACGAGGCGCCTCGCAGATCGGCGCCGGGCAGTCCGGCAAACGACCAGTCGCCGCCGGATGCCTTCAGTAGCGAGTAGGTGCACCCGTCGAACATGCTGCCGGTGAGCTTGCAACTGGTGAAGGTGGCGTCGAAGAACGAGCAGGCGCTGAACGTGCAGTTCAGGAACCCGCTATTGGTGTGCGCCGACAGATTGAACGCCACCCCGCGGAAGCTGCACTCGTCGAAAACCGTGTTCTCCGTGGTGATCTCGGCCATATCCACATCGAGGAACTCGACCCGCCGGTACTGCTCCGCCGTCAGCGTCCGGCCGTACCAGTCCTCACCGCGAATGGTGCTGGTGGTGGGCGGCGCGGGCTCACCGTACTTACGGTCAGCCACAACGATTCCCGAGTTCGCTCATACGGGAACCGTAGCGACAGCCACCGACAACACTTCGGATGGAAACGGGATGCCGGCATTCGCCTCGAGTGAGAGCGATAGGCGGATCGGCGCGGCTAGCCGATCGGCAATGCGCTCAGGACCGGGTCGTAGGCCCAGTTCAGCATGCGCTCGGCGTCTTCCTTCGCTGCGATGCCGCTGCCCGGTGAGCTGTGCAGAACCACGCCGATCAGCGGGATTCCGGCCCGCACCGTCTCGAACAGCAGACACGCTCCCGCGGCGTCGGTGGATCCGGTCTTGATGCCGATCGTGCCGGGATAGTCGCGCAGCAGCAGGTTCGTCGTCCGCCAGACGTGATCACGATTGCCCGGACCGGCGGGCAGGTGATAGTCCCGGGATCCGGCGACCTCGCGGAACATCGGCTGGCCCATCGCACGCAGACCGAGGGCCAGCAGGTCCGCGGGTGTGGAGTAGGTGGAGTAGTCGTCCGGGTTCGGCAGTCCGCTGGGATCGGCGAAATTTGTTGCCATCATGCCCATTTCACGCGCGGTGGCGTTCATCTTGGCGATGAACCCGTCCTGGCCGGGCCCATAGCCCTCGGCCAGGGTGTAGGCGGCGTCGCAGCCCGACGGCAGCACCATCGCAAAGAGCAGCTGTCGCGTGGTGAGCACCTCCCCGGCCGCCAGCCCCGCATTGCTCCCGTCATACCTGGCGCAGTAGGCAATACCCTCCGGCGGCACCGTGATCGTCCGCTCGAGATCACCCGCATTGATCACCACCAGTGCCGTCATCACCTTCGCGATACTGGCGATCGGCACCGGCGTAGTCGCCTGCCGCGACCACAGCACCGTCCCGACCACCCCGTCGGCCAGAGCCGCCCCCGGCGCCTGCACCCCATCCGGCTCGGCAGTCGGCCACGGCAGCGGACCGAACGGGGCGCCCGCAGCCGGCGCGGCCGTGACCCCATGACTGAACGCCACAACCAAGGCCCCCGCGACGCTGACCTGCAACAATCGGGCAAATGTGCGCATGGCGACATTGTGCCTTCAGCCCCGGCCAACCAGCGGGATTTCACCACCCGAATCACCGCAGCATGGGAAATACCGGCGATGCCGCCCGCATACAGCCCGGAGTCGGGCCGCGTGCGGTTTACGGAGTGGCGTCGGTGAGGGGGCGCAGGAGGAATTGGGCGGCGCGACTGAAGAGGCGTTGATAGTTCGGGCCGAGGATGCGGACGACGAGGTCTATTGCGTGCGCGTCCAGGCCGATGAGGATTCGGCCGTGATTGCCGGTGACACCCCGCAGGATGGCGCCGGCCGCCGATTCGGGGGTGGTGTGTGTCAGGTATCGATCGAAGACCTGCTGGATTCCATCCAGGGCCGCGCCATTGCTGGCAGTCGCATTGTTGACGATATTGGTTTTGATGCCGCCGGGATGCACACACGTGACACCGACCGGCTGCTTGCTGATCAGCATCTCCTGGCGCAAGGCCTCGGTGAACCCGCGCACCGCGAATTTCGCCGCATTGTAGGAACTTTGGTTCGGCACTCCGAACAGGCCGAAGATGCTGGAGATATTGACCAGGTGCCCGTCGCCGGAGGCGATCAAGTGCGGCAGAAAGGCTTTCGTGCCATTGACGACTCCCCAGAAGTCGACGTCCATGACCTTGTCGAGATCGGCGAACGGGGTCTCCCGGACGGTGCCGAAGATGGTGATTCCCGCATTGTTGATCACCAGGTTCACCCCGCCGAAATGCGCGACGATCGTATCGGCGTAGACCGACATCGCTTCGCGGTCACGCACATCCAGCCGCTGCGAGTGCGGTACGGCCCCGCGCTCCCGGCACAGTTCGGCGGTCGCCGCGAGGCCCACCTCGTCGACATCGCTGATACCGACACGAGTGCCGCGCCGGGTCAATTCGACCGCCAGCGCGCGGCCGATGCCCGATCCCGCTCCGGTGACAACGGCGACTTTGCCTTCGAGTGACCTCATGTCGGCAGCCTAATTACCAGTCGATCGACTTACAAGTCTTCCGACTGGAAAAGATATGCTGCTCCGGTGAGCACTCCTTCGCGTACCCAGGCCGAGCGCCGCGCCGCGACCGTCGCGGCCCTGCTGGATGCCACCATCGAAAGCCTCGGCGACGTCGGTTATTACGCGACGACAACGCGCAGCGTCGCCGAGCGGGCCGGTGTCAGCCAGGGTGCGCAGCAGCACTACTTCCCGACAAAGGCCGATCTTGTCGATGCCGCCATCAGCCGTCTGCTGGAACAGCTGGCGATATCGGAGATCGGCGCCCCGATCGAGGCGCCCACCGAACTCGGCCGCGCCGCCATCCTGCTCGATCGCCTGTGGGACACCCACAACCTGTCGATCACCCCGGCGGTGTTCGAGGTGTTCAATGCCGCCCGCACCGATGCGGATATCGCACAGCGGGTCAATCATCTTCTCGGTCAGGCGATGTCGGCCGTCGAAGTCGCCTCGGCGCTGCTGCTTCCCACCTATGCCGAGCGGCCGGGCTTCCGGGACTTCCTGCTCTTGGCCGTTTCCGCCATGCGCGGCGCGGTTCTGGTCTCGGCGATTTCCGGCACCGGGCAGCTTCATCCGAGCTGGCCGGCTCTGCGTCGACAGCTGTTGGAGAGTCTCGAAGCGCTCAGCGCGTGAAATAGCGAGGACGGGCTCGAGGCTTCCGCGCGACCGTCGCGCCGAATGGTGGTAATACGAGTGATTTGTGCGCATCTTCTCGAAACTGCACCGCCGCAATGGGTTCCGTCATACCGCTTGGCTATCGACGGTTTTGGTCGCGGCGGCGTGTACGGCGCAGGCCAGCGCGCCCGAGGGGCTTGCTGTGCACAATGGCCTGGCGGCGAGCTTCGCGGAACTGCAGGCGCATGTGCCCGGCCGTCTGGGGCTGGCGCTCATGCCGGTGGGCGGGGACCGTGCGCTGACCTTCGGTGATTGGACCACCGGCATTGCCTGGTCGACCATGAAGGTACCGCTGGCGGTGGCCGCGCTGCGCAATGATCCGGACATTCAACAGGACGATCTCACGGCGGCGATCACCACTTCGGACAATGACGCCGCGCATGCGCTGTGGACAACGCTGGGCGGCGCGGAGCAGGCCGCCGAGGCGGTCGAGCGGGTGCTGCGCGAAACCGGGGACACCACAACCGATGTCGCCGATCGGCACAACCCCGCGACCCCGGGCTGGGCCGATGACCCGCTGGTCTTCGGCGCCACCGTCTGGCCGCTCACCGACCAGGTGCATTTCGCCTCACGGCTGCCGTGCCTGCACAGCACGGCGAGCGTGGTGGACCTCATGGGCCGGGTTATCGCCAGTCAGAGTTGGGGATTGGGCGGCTTCATCGGCGCCTCGTTCAAGGGCGGCTGGGGTCCGGACGAGATCACCGGCGCCTACACCGTCCGCCAGTTCGGCCTGATTCCCACCCGCACCGGATCTCTCGCCGTAGCCCTTGCCGCACAACCTGATTCGGGGACGTTCGACGATGCCGCGGCCGCACTGTCCAAAATGGCGGTGGTGCTCGCCGAGAACGCCGCCGAACTCACCGGCGGTCACTGCTCGTGACGCCCCGGACCGGCGCTGCATGACCTCCGGCTCCGGATGGTATTCGACCCGGTACGGCGGTCAGATTGATCCGGCCGTGGCCCCACCCAGAAAACTCACGCGCCGGAATCTACGCGATAGCAGCGACCGGCGCAGAGCGGCGGCGGCGTCAGCTGATGGTTGTGGATGTACCCAGGGTGAAGGTGTGGCCGTGTGAGGAACAGGTGAGTGCGCCGCCGTGCGGCTGGCCGCCGAGGCAGCTCGCGCCCGCATAGTCGAATCGTGTTCCGGAGTAGATATTTCCGTCGGGGCGGGGCACATCGGTCAGCCAGCGACTGCCCGGGCGGCCGTGCTGGCCGCCGAGGCCGAAGGTCGGATGGGCCGGCAGGAACGATCCGTCGATCACGATATCGCTGATCGGCAGAATGCCCCACAGCTTGTTGCCGGGACTGAGATCGCAGCCGACATTGCCGTCGGCGGTGATCGCGCAGTTGTTCACGCCGAGCCAATCCGAGAAGTACAAGGTGTCGCCGACCATGAAGTCGGCATTGTTGGCTTCGATAACTCCGGAATCGGCGGCGGCCACGCCATTGCCGGCCAGGGTCAAGCCCACAGCGGCCACAGCGGCCCACAGAAATTTACGAGTCATGATCGCCACCCTATGACATCCGGCAAAAACCGAAAAACGGTACTACACAATCGAATCCGTATCAGATTCGAGGTCGCGGCGAATGCCCCGGATTACCGGGGCAAGGTTTTCGCACGCCCCTGACGACCCGGATCGAGCGGGTCGGCAAACCAGCGGCACATAGGCGGTCGATCGATATCGAATGCGGTCCAGCTATCGGACAGAGATGTGGCCGCTGTTCGCCTCTATGCGAGGACGGGTGTACGTGCAACAGTGGTGCACTACAGCGGGATCGGATAGGACCGGGAAGTCGAACCATGATGTACGTGCTTTGGGTCTTCCTACCCGGCGCCGCGCTCGCCTCGTGTATCGCGGGGCATATCTGGCGCTACCGGACCGATAGGTTCCTCGGCTACCTGTACTGTCCGCGCGCCGATCGGGGGCAGCGGTTCGGGAGTCTGGCCTTCCGGCTCGGGGCCGCGGGAATGTTCACGGCACGAATCGCCGAAGTGCTACTGGCCGGGCCGCATTCGCGCACCACCGGTGATGCCCACCTGCTCCTCTCGGCGCTGCAGATGATCGCCGTTCCGCTGGCCGTGGTCGGCGCAGGCCTGATCCTGATCCCGCCGCTGATCGCCGCCGAGGCCCGCCCCCGGATCACCCCGATCGACCGCATCACCGTTCCGGTGCTCGTCGCCGCCCTGCTCTCCTCGGTCCTGATCACCTTCGACCCCTACTCCACCAATGACCGATATCGCACCGCGGAAACACTTTTCACCTGGTGCCGGTCGCTGGTGGCACTGCATCCCAACCCCGGGGTCATGGTGCACGCGCCCGTCATCTACCAGGCGCGCGGCCTGATCGTCATGCTGCTGCTGGCCATCTGGCCCTACACCCGGCTGGCCGGGATCTTCAGCATCCCGATGCTGCGCCTGCTGCGGCGGCTCGGCCGGGTGGCGCAGTCGTGGCAGCTCGCGATGCCGAGGCGGCTGCGGCATTCGGTATGAGCGCCCGGGCTACTGCGCGCGGTAAACGACGATTCCCGGTGTCGTCCGCACATAGTCGCTGAAGGACGAATCGACCACCTTGTTGTTCGCCGACAGCGAGGACGCATTGCGGAACACCGGGCCGCCGGGAGTCGCGACGAAAATCCCCACATGCGTGACATCCAGGCCCGGCAGATCCGCGTACGCGCCGATGTAATCACCGGTGCGAAGCTGTCCGATGACATTGCCGTCCACAGCCGCGCTGGGAATGTAGGTGATGCCCCGGGCGACCACCGGCAGCCCCGGCAGGTAATTGCTGCCGTCGGCCTTCTCATTGAGGTTCTTGGCCACCGTCACCGCGGCGGGACTCAGGGATCCGGTGATATCGGCCGCGGCGATGCGCGGGGCGTACGCCCAATCGCTGAAGAAGTGTTTGCGGTGCAGGAAGTCGACCTGCCCATCCCGGTACCGCGTCTGGATCAGGTTCGCCACGAACTGATCCCGGTCGGTGGATCGGCTGAGCGCTTCCACATAGTCGAGGTAGGTGAAGCAGTCCACCCCGCGGAAGTCGATGACCAGCTGTTCGGGCTCGTTCGCGGAGCCGATGAGCATATCCGCGGTGTACGGCGTACCCAGGAACTGCCGCGACAGCAGCTCGACCAGGTCGCCCTTGCTCGCACCGCCGCCGCGCGCCGCCAGCAGCTCGTCGATCTTCCGCGAGGTGAAGTCATCGATATTCGTAGCGTTCGGTGCGGCCAGCGCGGCAGGCAGTATCGATGCCATCCCGCACACAACGGCCAACATAACGAGCAGTACCCGAGCAGTTCTGCGCAAGACGCCTCCTCAATGTGAACACGTCGATCGTTGCACACTCCGATCGGCATCTGCCTGAACCGCCGCTTCCGCAGGTTATCCAGCGACCGTTCTTGGCGACCCGAGACCGAACAATGTTCACATTGATCGTTCAGCAGGGCCTTCACACCGGGGGTTGACACACCCTGGCACATCCGGCAATTCTGAACCTTGTTCACAATGAACGATGCTCCACGGCTGCCAACGAATGAATGAGGGTCAACGATGACGTCTCCCCCGTCACCGCCCACGCAACATCCACTGGTTCATTACCCGATCGCGCGGGGGCTCGCCTACCTCGTCGGTCCGCGCGGTCTGCGCGGCGACGGCCGACTGCGGTCGGAGGTAGCCGGGAAGGTTGTTGTCATCACCGGCGCCTCCTTCGGCGTCGGCGCGGCGACCGCGCGATTGTTCGCCTCGGCGGGCGCGACCGTGGTGCTCGGCGCCCGCAGTATGGACGCGCTGCGCGAGCTGGCCGAGGAGATCGACGCCGCCGGCGGTATCGCACAGATCTACCCGCTGGATCTGACCAGTGAGCAGTCGGTGGCCGAATTCGCCGCGTCGGTCCTGTCCGGCCACGGACATGTCGACTATCTGATTCACAACGCGGGCAAGTCATTACGCCGATCGATCCACCTGTCCTACCAGCGCCCCAAGGATCTCGCGGCGACCACCGGCGCGAACTACCTCGGCCCCATGCGCCTGACGCTCGCGCTGCTGCCCGGTATGCGCGAGCGCGGCAGCGGGCACATCGTGAACATGTCCACGGTCGGGGTGATGTTTCCGGTGGTGCCGAAGTGGGGCTTCTATCTGTCCTCGAAGCTGGCGTTCGACTGCTGGATGCGGGCGGTCGGCATGGAGGCCCGCGTCGACGGAGTCACGCTCACCACCGTGTACGGCGGTTTGATGCACACCCGAATGAGTGCGCCCAGTCGATGGATGCGAACCCTGCCGGGCCAGACGCCCGAGGACGCCGCGCGCGTGCTCGCCCGCGCGGTGGTGCGGAAACCGCGCACCCTGACACCGATCTACGGGCACCCGTCGGCCATCCTGTCCGCGATCGCGCGCACCCCGCTCGAGGTGCTGGTCGGCTTCATCTACAGCCACCTCGGCGATACCAGGGAATCGCTCGCGCGGGTGCATGCCATCGCTCCCGATACCGAACAGGTCCGCAGCAATGTCCGATGACCGTGGTGCCGCCCATCCCTGGCAGGCCGCGCTGTCGGCACTGCTCACCTCGG
The DNA here is from genome assembly GCF_035958815.1 of Nocardia sp. NBC_01327. Classification (NCBI taxonomy): domain Bacteria; kingdom Bacillati; phylum Actinomycetota; class Actinomycetes; order Mycobacteriales; family Nocardiaceae; genus Nocardia; species Nocardia sp. NBC_01327. The sequence continues at coordinate 7,760,096 of NZ_CP108383.1, forward strand.
GTCTGCTCAGACCACCCACGCCCGCCCAGACAGCCCGAATCGTGCGCGGGCTGTGGCGATTCGGGCCGACCCCGGCGACTCTGCTCGCGACCGCCGCCGCCCGATATCCGGCCCGCCTAGCCGTCATCGACGATGCCGGGGCGATCACCTATGCCGAATTACAGGCCAGGGCCGAAGCGATCGCCGCCGGACTGCATGCCCTCGTGTACGCACCCCGGTCGGTGGGCATACTGTGCCGCAATCACCGGGGCTTCATCGAAGCCACCGCTGCCGCAGCACAATTGGGCTGTGAACTGATCTTCGTCAATACCGAGCTGCCCCCGGCCCAGCTCAGCGCGGTGCTGCGGCGGCACGGTCCGGACATCCTCATTGCCGATTCCGAGTACGACGACGCGATCGCGGCCTCGGATTTCGCCGGATCGCATATCCACGCCTGGCGCGACGGGCAACCGGCCACGGCGCGGCCGAGCCTGGATTCCCTTGCCGCCGAGCGGCATCCGCGTCCACCGCGCGTGCGCCGCAGCGTGGGCGTCACACTGCTCACCTCCGGAACCACCGGACTGGCCAAAGGTGTTCCCCGCTCGGTGAATCTGCGATCGATTCTCGAAATGGGCGCCAGCGCAATGGGTATCACCCGACTGCGGGCCGGAGATACGATCTGGGTCGGGCCGCCGTTCTTCCACGGCTTCGGCCTGCTCTCCATGTTCGGCGGCATCAGCCTGGGTGCGACCGTGGTGTGCCGCCGCCGATTCCAGGTGCGGCAGATGATCTACGATATCCGCACCCATCGCGCCGATGCGCTCATCGCGGTACCGGTGATGTTGCAGCGATTGCTGCGGCTGCCGGTCGAGCAGCGGGGGGATCTGTCGTCGCTGCGGGTCGTGATGACCGGGGCGTCGCCGATCAGTCCGGCCACCATCTCCGAATTCACCACGGCCTTCGGCCCGATTCTGATCAATGGCTACGGCTCGACGGAGGCCGGCATCGTCTCCATCGCCACCCCGGCCGATCTGGTCGAAGCGCCGGGCACGCTCGGCAGGCCCGCGATCGGCGTCTCCGCCCGGGTGCTGCGCCCCGACCACACCGATGCGGCGGTCGGAGAGATCGGGTCGATCTTCATTCGCAGCGGGTTCGTCTACAGCGGCTACTCCCCCGATCCGCAGTCGGCGGTTCCGGCGAAAACCGTTGTGCACGACCATGTCGACACCGGCGACAAGGGCCATTTCGACCGGCGCGGCCGGCTCTATATCGACGGCCGCAGTGATGACATGATCGTCTCCGGCGGGGAGAACGTCTTCCCCGGTGAAGTCGAGAACGCACTCGCCGCCCATCCCGCGTTCACCGATGTGGTGGTGATCGGCACGCCCGATCCCGAGTACGGGCAGATTCTCAAGGCCTTCCTGGTGCTGCACGAGAACACTCCGCCGCCCAGCGTCGATGAGCTGAAAACCCATGTCCGCCAACGCCTGGAGCGCTACAAGGTGCCCAAGGAGTTCGCATTCGTTCCCGAGATCCCCCGCAATGCCAGCGGGAAGATCCTGCGGAATCGACTCCGATGACCTGCGTGCCGCGGCGGTTTGACAAGCTCCGCGGCACGCCAGCATTCTGAACCGTCCAATGGTGAACGGTGTTTTCGAAAGGCGGGGCATGGCGACCAAGTGGGGTGACCGGGACAGCCGCCGCCGGGACATTGTGGCCGCGGGCCGGCAGCGGCTGACCGAAGCCGGTTATGCGGCACTGCAAATGCGTGATGTCGCCCGGGTCGCCGGTATCAGTACGGCCACGCTCTACACCTATTTCGCGAACAAGGAAGCGCTGTTCGCCATGCTCTACGCCGAGCGCCTCGACGAGCTCTCCGCCGAGATCGGACCGGCCTGCGAATCCGTCAACGATATGGAGGAGCTGTTCGCGACCGTGGCCACCGCGTATCTGCCCGTGTACCAGGTGTTCGGGCGGGAACTCAATATCTGGGTGCTGATCGCCGGCGAATCCGGAATGGATCCGGAGGCCGCGATCGCGCTGGCGGGTTCGGCGGGACGGCTGCTGGGCACGCTCGGCACCACGGTGGGCAGGCTGGCCCGCGAACAGCTCGACGTCCCCGAGGACGAACTCGGGCTGGTGCTGCCGCTGGCCTGGTCCACCATTACCGGTCTGGCCGATCACTTCACCTCGGTGCGGCAGACGCTGCACCCGTACACCTGGGATCAGCTGGTGCGGTTCACCGCGCGCACCTTCATTCGCGGACTGAGCCGCACGGCTGCGGACATTCGGCCGGGCCGGTAGGTCTCGGCCTGCCGAAACGCCGGGCGGTCCGCCGCGCCTGGAACGCGTGGCGCGGATACGTTGGTATTCGTGGAAGATCGAGGGGTAGCCGGCGAGATTCGCCGGGGGGACGATACGGAAACGTTCGACGAGCTGCGGCCGCTGCTGTTCACCATCGCGTACGAGATGCTCGGCAGTGCGGCAGATGCCGAAGATGTGTTGCAGGACAGCTATCTTCGCTGGCGGGAGACCGATCCGGAAGCCGTGGGCAATACCCGCGGATATCTGACGCAGATCGTTACGCGGCAGTCGCTCAACCGATTACGGTCGCTACGGCGGCGGCGCGAGGACTATGTGGGCGCGTGGCTGCCCGAACCGATCCGCATGGAGCACGACGCCAGTCATGATGTGCTGCTTGCCGAATCGGTGTCGATGGCCATGCTGCTCGTATTGGAGACACTGAGTCCGACCGAGCGGGCCGTCTTCGTGCTGTCGGAGGTGTTCGGCCACAGTCTGGTCGAAGTCGCCGAGATGATCGGCAAATCCGATGCCACCGTGCGCCAGATCGCACACCGGGCGCGGGAGCATGTTCGGGCCCGCCGCAAGCGGTTTCAGCCCGACAGCGATACCAGCCGGGCGGTGATCACCCAGTTCGTGCGGGCCGCCAATACCGGCGATGTGCAGACCCTGATGGATGTGCTGGCGCCCGATGTCGTGCAGATCTCCGACGGCGGCGGAAAGGTCCATGCCGCCCTGCGCCCGATCAGCGGCGCCGCGCAGGTGGCCAACTTCCTCATTCGCCTGGCCCGGACCAGCATGGCGGATATGCGTGCCGAATTCGGCGTCTTCAATGCGCTGCCCGCGGTCCTGTTGCGGTCCGCCGCCGACGGGCGGCTCGATTCCGTCCTCATGATCGAAATGACCGATGACCGCATTACGACGCTGTACGCGGTCCGCAACCCCGACAAACTGCATTCCACCGATACCGTCCGCATCCTGCGACGTGACACAGACCACAGCTGACCGGATGTCACGCTCGCGCGGCGGGCGGTGTCTCAGGGGTATGGAAACAATCACCGTCGAACGAGTCATCGCCGCCCCGATCGAGCAGGTCTTCGATTGGTGCGCCACAACAACGAACTACGAACGCACCCGCTGGGTACTGCGCTGCACCCTGGCCCACCCCGGCCAGGACGCGCCCTACGGCGTCGGCGCGATCCGCCTGCACACCTGGCTGATCGGCCGCTTCGACGAGCGCGTCACCCGCTACGACCCGCCCCGCTCCTTCGACTACGTCGTCGACCGCAGCTTCCCCCCGGCCCGGCACGACATCGGAACCATGACCTTCACCACGGTCCCGACCGGCACCAAGGTGGTCTGGTCGACCACCGTCGAAATGGCGATCCCCTTCGGCGCCGCCTTCGCCACGCACTGGATCAGCAGGCCGGTCATCACCCACGTCTTCGGCCGAATCCTGCACGCCTGCGCCGAGGATCTGGAGACGTCGAAGACTCCGGACGCCTCGCAGCGGTCTACGGACAGCGCCCTGTAGCGGTCACATGAAGGACGATTCCTTTGTGAGACCGAGGGATTCGTCGCCGCCGGTGATGATCGGCTGGCAGTTGCCGTAGCCGATCGCGCCGGAGGAGTCGGTGACTCGGATGACGGTGTCGCGGATTTGGTGGAGTCGGCGGGCGGCCTCGTAGGTGGAGCAGTCGGGGATGCGTTCGCCGTCTATATGTTGCTGGGGGCCGCGCCAGGATCCGTGGTGCTGGCCGTCGAAGCCGAAGTAGAGGCCGGCGCCGAGGTGGAAACCGGTGTCCGACACCGCTTCCAGAGTGAGTACCCGCTCCTTGCCGTCCTCTGTCGTCGCGAGGATCTCGCCGCCGCGCAGGCGACGGTTCACCGGGTCGAAGGTCAGGTCGGGAACCAGATCCTTCCACTTCTCGAACCAGGTGTCGTGCTCCACGCCACCCATGACGGTTTTGCTGAAATAGCCGTCCATCTGGATGATTTGGTAGTGCAGGTGCAGGCCGTAGCGGGAGCCGTCGGGGCGGGTCATCAGGATCGGCGCCCAGATCATCCGGAACGAGACCTCCGGCGGCAGATCCATCGATTCGACATCGGTGAGCGGTGCGCCGACGTCGTAGCGCACGCCCCAGGAGTGGTCCCTGGTCGAGATCCAGTCGTCGAACGAGGTGCGCACGCCGTCGACGCTCACCCAGCCGGAGGCGGTGCCGATCTGGTGGTAGCGCACCAGATCCGACATCACACGGTAGCCGCGCCGCATATGGGTGCGGTCCTCGAGCTGCGCGGGCAGGGCGGCCTCGAACAGCCAGTCGAAAGCAATGGGCTGACAGTCGTTTTCGTCGAGGCGGAAACGAATCTTGCGCAGCGGTTCGATGATCTCGTAGTGGATCGGGCCGATCGAGGTCAGCTCCGGTTCGGGCGCCAGCGTCCGGCTGCCGCGAACGGTGATCTGCTCGACGCCCTGCGAGATGCCCGCGTACGCGTCGAGCACATTGCGATTCTTGTACTGCCCCAGGCCGAAACCGAGCTGCCGCGAACCGTCGGGTGCGCACGCCATGGCGCAGACCTTCTCGGTCCAGGCCAGATCACTGGTGGCCACCGTGGCGACGGTATCGGCGATCTGATGGTTGAAGCCCTCATCGGCGGGGCCGAGCGGTCCGATCGGATTCATCCACAGGACTTAACGCATTCGGCGGGCGGGCGTGAAGTATCGGTCCCGGCCAGCGGACCCCGCACGATCAGAAAGCCGTAGGCCAGCACGGCGAGGAAGACCAGGACGTGGGAGTTCTCCAGGATCGGCTCGCTGTGCCAGGGCTTGGGGAGCAGGAAAATGCCTACGGACACATAGTTTTCGCCCCAGTGGTAGGCCCAGGCGCCGGTCGAGACGAACAGCAGGGCGGCCGCCGGCCACCAGCGCGGGTTGGACTGGGCCCGGTGCACGAGATGCACCAGCAGGGGGACGAACCACACCCAGTGGTGGCCCCAGGAGAACGGGGATACCGCGCAGGCGGTCATACCCGCGATGGTCACGGCCAGCAGCCGCTCACCGCGGCGGTGCAGGGCGGCGGTGAGGGCCAGGCTCGCGATCGCGACCACGCCGGTCAGTACGACCCACAGCCACAGCGGGGAGGCGCCGTCGGTCAGGTGTGCGAGCAGACCGCGAATCGATTGATTGGCCGGATTGGTCTCGGGCGCAATGCGATCGGACTGGAAGAACGTCGAAAACCAGTACTGGTGGGAATCATCGGGCAGGACGATCCACGCCACCGCGATGGAGCCGAGCAGTACCGCCGTGGCGAGGCAGGCCGAACGCCATTGGCGCAGAGCAAGATACTGCACGATGAAGTAGGCCGGGACGAGTTTGACACCCGCCGCAACACCGACGCCGATGCCGCGCAGTCGGCTGTTGTCGGGGCGCGAGAAGTCCCAGAGCACCAGCAGCATGAGCACCAGATTGATCTGGCCGTAGAACAGCGTGGTGCGCACCGGCTCGAGGAACAGGCAGGTAATCGCAAGCAGCGCACTGATACCCGCTAGTCGGCCGGTCATGCGGTACCCGAGGATGCGCCAGCACAGCAGCACACAGCCGTAGAGCACCGCCGCATTCAGCAGCAGCGAGGAATAGGTCAGCCAGGTCCAGGGCACCACGACAATCGGCAGAAAGACCAGTGCCGAAAACGGCGTATAGGTATACAGCAGACCGAAAAAGGTCGACTCGGTATACAGCGGCCGCCCCTGCAACACCCGGTCCCCGCCATCCCGGTAGACGTGCGCGTCCAACCCGCCCGCCAGGATCCCGCCAGACTCGTTCAACCACGGATCAACCGTGGCGAACACCAGCACCAGCGCCACCACCGCACTCACCGCCAGCACGAAAACCGTTGACGCCGAACACCCGAACTCCCGCAACCTCACTCTCCACACGGGTCTTTACCTTACGTAAAGAACTCGCCGGGTCATGACCCCGAAACTCGGGGTGTCGCGAACAACGGCCTCTCAGCTGGTACGGAGCCGCAGGCCCGGATTCTCCGCGAGGATATCGGCGACCGATTGGGCGGTCATGGTCACCTGCGGGACCAGCGGTAGCAGCTGTGTGATGAAAGGGGCGATCTGCTCGAGACGCTGCGGGCCGATCTGCTGCAGGATGCGCCCGAGATCGATCGGCGGTGCGGGCGAGCCCGGGGTGCCGAGCACTCCCGGCTTGTCATCCGAGAATCCCGGTTCGCTGCTCACGCCGCCCTCACTGACCAGGCCCATGGCCAGAGTTCCGGAGATGAGCGCGCCGCCGCTGTCCCCGGGCAGGGCAAGTGCGGTGTGCTGGAATCGGATCGGCGGCCGCTGCGGATCGGGCTGATCCACCGCGGTGATCACACCGCAGGTGAATCCCGTGGTGACGCCCGACTTGCACACCGGAGCGCCGACCACCGGAATCCCGACCCCGGTCACGGCGATAGCGGGAGCGCCGACCGGCCCCCGCACCAGATTGTTGTCGAACGAGTCCCGCGCCGCGTCGTCCAATCGAACAATCGAATAGTCACGCGTCCCGTCGACGACCGACTTGTCGAAGGAACCGAGACGCTCGCCGAGCTTGCGGTCAGGCAAGAGCTGATACGCCTTCTGATCGCTGATATTCGGCTCATCCGCGAGCGCCGGCAAATTACAGTGCCCCGCCGTGAGCGCCACCGATGCGCCATCACCAGCCGCCGCATTGAACGCCCAGGAGCACAGACTCCCCTTCACATTCGAACTCGGCGGCGCCCCGTCCGGTCGCGCGACAGCGATATATCCATCACCGCCCGCACTCTCGCCGAGCTCAGCAGCGTCCGAAAGCCCGGAAACCCGCTGATCGATCCGATCCGCACGCGGATCCCACTGCGCCGCAGCGGCATCCGCCAATTGAAACCCGTTCTGCCGAGCCGCAATTCGAACGTCATCGTGGCCGGGCTCCACCGAGACCACTCCCCCACCACCAGAATCGAGCCAGACTCCCCCCAACACCCCGCCAGACCGCCTGTTCTGCTCCGCCGCGAACAATCCCAGCCGCTGAGCCACCTCAGCCCGCCGCACATACTCCCCCGGCGACATTCCCAAATCACGCCCGACCGCCACACCCAGCGCCGCAGGCAAACCCGCCTCCGCCACACCCTCCCCACCCGCCGAACTGACCGCCGGCGTGGACAAAACCAGAGTGAACAGAGCAACAACCGCACTGTGACACATCATGTTTTTGACCTTCACACCTACGAAAGTACTGCGCCCCACTGCACCTAGTGGTGATTTACCCAGTCACTCCGGCCACGCCGGATATGCGAACAGTCCGAATTCGATCGAATGGCCGCATAGACCTCAGTGGGTGGGGAGGACTCGGGAGAGGAAGGAGGCCGTGTCGGGGTCGGATTGCTGGAGGACTGTGAAGTGGGTGGCTGCGGGGTAGATCAGGAGTTGGCTGTCGGTGGCGGCCTGTTGGAGTTGTTGCTGTAGGAGCAGGGTGGTGGGGATGGGTTGCAAGGTGTCGGCTGCGCCCTGGAGGAGTAGGACCGGGTGGTGGAAGCCGGTTGGGGGGACGGTGAGGTAGTCGCGGAGGGCCTCGGTTATTGCCGGGTCCGAGAGGGGTTCGGTGAAGAGGAGGCCGGTGGGCTGGGTGGCTGCGGCGGTTTCGAAGGAGGTTCCGCAGTCCTGGGCGGATTCGGCTATCGCGAGCAAGTGGTTGCCGAGGGGGGTCAGGTAGTCGGTGAGGTGGAGGTCGGGGCGGGCGTGGTCGAGGCCGGCCACGATCATCAGGAGTCTGGTTTTGAAACCGTCCAGGAAGGGCAGGGCGGGCACGCCGGGGCGGGCGAGGGCGGAGATCAGGTCTTCGACATTGCTGGTGGGGGCGTAGGCGACGGTGCCGCGCAGATCGAGTTCGGGGGCATAGGTCGCGGACAGCTGCGCACCGGCGAGTACGGAATGCCCGCCGATCGAATGTCCGGCCAGCACATACGATTCCGATAGTGCGGGATCGAGCGCACTGGCCGCACGGACGATATCGAGCACCGCGTGGCCATCCGCTCGTGCGGCCAGGTATTCGTAGAAACCCGGTGCGCCGAGACCGATGTAGTCCGTGGCCTCCACCGCATATCCCTGAGCGAGATATGTTGACAGCTCCGGTCTTTCGTTGAACGTATCCGCCATGCCGCCGAGAAGATTGGGGGCGCAGCCCTGTGTCATGCCGCTTGTGCCGTGCGCCCAGGAGATCACCCGCCAGCCGCCCGGCGGGGGTGTTCCCGCGGGCAGAAAGACATCGCCGCCACTGATTTCCGGCTCACCGCTCTGCCCGGTGGTCCGGTAGACGATCCGAAATCCCCTGGCCGCCTGGGGAATCAGCTCGGATTCGGGCAGGGGCCGGGACTGAACAATCGTCCCGGGACCGCCGGAGTCCGGCGGCTGTGCCGATGACACCGCGGTGACGGTTGCCGCTGATACGGCGACAAGCGCCGCCAGAACCATGCTGCGCATAGCAGAATCTCGCTTCGATTGTGTTCGGTGACGATTGTGGTCAGTGACGATGTTCAGCGGCCGGCCGCATAACCCTGCATCCCACGCGGATTGGCGGCGGCCGACAGCACGCCCGTCGCAGGGTCGCGGGCGACAGCGCAGATGCGGCCTTCCGACCACGGTTCGCCGACGGTGATCCGATGGCCGCGCCGGCGCAGTTCGGTGACGACCTCGGCATCGACCCGCGATTCCATGGTCACCCCACCGGGATTCATGGCATGCGGATAGAACGAGCCCGGAAAACTGTCCTGATGCCAGTTCGGCGCATCGATGGCGCCCTGCAGATCCCAGCCGCCGCGGACCTCTCCACCCAGGGCCACGGCCAGGAAGAAGTGCAGACTCCACTGGTCCTGCTGATCGCCGCCCGGAGTGCCGAACGCCAGCACCGGCTCGCCCTCCCGTAGCGCCAAGGTCGGGCTGAGCGTGGTGCGCGGGCGTAGGCCGGGAACCAGCGAATTCGGCAGGCCCGGCTCCAGCCAGGCCATCTGCAACCGGGTGCCCAGGGGGAATCCTAGTTCGGGGACAACAGGATTCGACTGCAACCAGCCGCCGCTGGGGGTGGCGGCGACCATATTGCCCCAGCGATCGACGACGTCGAGATGACACGTGTCGCCGCGGGTGGCGCCGGTCCTGGAAACGGTCGGCTCTCCGGCGCCCAGTGGAATCTCGTGCAGTGCAGCGGAATCCACGTGTTCGCCCAGCATGGGCAACCGGCCGTCCGGAGCGCCGGGGCGCAGCCGGTAGGACGCGTCCTCGCCGATCAACGCACGACGAGCGGTGTTGTAGTCCGGGGAAAGCAGTGCGTCCAGCGCGATATCCGCACTATCGCCGTACCAGGCCTCACGGTCCGCCATGGCGAGCTTCGAGCCCTCGATCAGGGTGTGGAAATAATCGGCCGTGCCGTAGTCGAGCTTGTCGGGCAGCAGTGCGAGCTGTTGCAGGAATACCGGACCCTGACTCCACAGCCCGGGCTTAGCAATCGTCCAGCCGTTCCAGGTGTACGTGGCCGGATCTTCGTACGTCGCACGGTAATTCGCGAGATCCTCACCGGTGAGCGTGCCCGCGTGCCGCTCGCCGGAGGTATCCATGGCAGGCCGTGCGGCGCAGGCGATCAGCGCCTCGGCAATGAATCCCTCTCGCCACACGCGCCGCGCGGCCTCGATCTGGGCATCACGGTCCGTGCTCGCGGCCTCGGCTTCGGCGATCACCCGGCGCCAGGTCTGCGCCAATACCGGATTCTTCAGCAATTCCCCTGGCGCAGGCGGCTTTCCGGCGCGCAGATATACCGGTACCGACGTCGTCCACTCGGTCTCGAACAGGTGCTGCATCGCCGAGATGGTGGCCCCGACGTCCTCGAGCACGGGATGCCCCTGCTCGGCATACCCGATGGCGTAGGCCAGCACCTCGGCCAAACGCTTGGTGCCGTGGTCACGCAGCAGCAGCATCCAGGCGTCGAAGGCGCCCGGCACCGCCGCGGCCAGCGGCCCGGTTCCCGGCACCATATCCAGCCCCAGGCCGGTGTAGTGCTCGATGGTCGCGCCCGCCGGCGCGGGTCCCTGCCCGCACAGCACTTTCGGCGCCTGTCCGACCGGCGCGAGAATAATCGGCACCTCACCGGCCGGACCGTTCAAATGCGGCTCGACCACATGCAGCACGAACGCCCCGGCCACCGCCGCATCGAAGGCATTGCCGCCGTCCTCGAGCACCGCCATCGAAGTCGCCGAGACCAGCCAGTGGGTGGACGACACCATGCCGAATGTGCCCTGCAATGTGGGGCGGGTAGTGAATGTACCCATAGCTCAACCCTTCAGAGGATGCTGTTGTTCTCGATGATTTCCTGGGCGGCGCGGTGTCCGGATTCGATCGCGCCGTCGATGTATCCGGCCCAGCGGGTCGCGGTTTCGGTGCCTGCCCAGTGCATCGGGCCGACGGGGCGGCGCAGTTGAGATCCGAAGCGGGTCAATGTCATCGGGGTCGCGAACGCGCCGTAGCAGCCTCGGCTGTAGGTTTCGGCGGCCCAGTCCTGCTCGAGGTAGTGCACCGGATTGCGCGCTTTGGGGCCGAAGTAGGCCGCCAGATCGTCGATCACCAAGTCGCGCCGCTCTTTCGGCGTCAGGCGCGCGGCGGCTTGCGCGTGACCGGCTTCGAGAAAGCCCACCAGGGCCGCGGGTTCGGCATCCGGCGGACTCGCGTCGAAGACCGTGCCGAGCGCGCGGCGGTCGCTATTGGCCTGCCCCGACAGCCCGTCCGCACGCCAGAAGGCCTCGTCGTAGACCACATTGATCTTGATCGTCCAGCCCATCGGCAACCGCTGCAGCAGCTGGGCGCGTTCGGACGGCAGGTCCGGAGCGAAACGGATGCGCGATACCAGCGGCGGCGGGACAGCGATGATCGCATGCCGCGCGCGGAACTGTCGATTGCCCGCTCGCACAAGGACTTCGGTATCACCCCACTCGATCTCCGATACCGGGGCGCCGAGGATGACGCGGTCTCCCAATTCCGCCGCGACGGCGATCGACAGTCCCTGCGTACCGCCGATCACCCGGTCCTGCTGCGCACCGCCGGTGGTATTGATCAGCGAGTCGATGCCGCCGCCGGAATGGATGTAGAACTGCGCCCACAGGGCGGACATGTCCTCCGGCTCCGCACACCACACCGCATTGGTGACGAGGCGGAAGAACGCACGGCCGGTGGCGGTATGGGTATGGTTCCGCAGCCAGGTGCCGAAGGTCTGACCGTCGAGCTCGTCCGCGCCGGGCGCGGTCCACGGCGATTGCAGCGGTACTCGGCGCGCGGCGCGATCGAGCCGCAACTGCGCGAGCCCGATATCGGCGAGCGCCAAGGGATTCAGCTTGGGTATGCGCCCCCGGTAGCGGGTGACCCGGCCACCGAATTCTCCGATGTGGACGCCGGTGTCGTGGGTCCGGTAGGTGGTAGCACCGAGCTCCGCGATCAATGCCAGCACGCGATCCTGCCCCGGCCCGACCCACATGCCTCCGGCTTCCACGTACGAATCGCTGCCCGGTATCTCGACATTGAGCGTGCGCCCGCCGACGCGGTCGCGAGCCTCGAGCACCACCACATCACGACCGGCCGCGGTGAGCGCACGGGCGGCCGCCAAACCGGCCGCGCCGGCTCCGACCACGATGACATCCCTGAGATCAGTCATTCATATACACCTTGCATCTCAAATACACGTTGTATGTGAGAGTACTATTGCCGGTGTGGCTGTCAAGGGACTACGTGCGGAATACGCGGAAGCGACACGGTCTGCCCTGCTCGAAGCAGGTCGCCGGTTGTTCATCGAACGGCGCTACGCCGACCTGTCCGCCGAGGAGATCGCCCGCGCCGCCCGCCTCACGCGGGGCGCGCTGTACCACCACTTCGGCGGCAAACAGGGATTGTTCGAAGCCGTCTTCGAGCAGATCGAAGAGGAATTGACCGGCCGCCTCGCCGCCTCGCTCACCGAAACCGACGCCTGGCACAGCGGACTTCAGGCCTTGGACGCGTTTCTGGACGAGTGCACGAGCGTGCCGTATCAGCGCATCGTCCTACAGGAGGGCCCGGTCGCCCTGGGCTGGGACCGCTGGCGCGAACTCGACGAGCGTCACATGCTGGGCCTGGTCCGCAATCTGGTCGACGATCTCACCGAGGCCGGCATCTTCCAGCCCCGCTCGACCGACCTCGTCGTGCGCGCCATATACGGGCTACTCACCGAAATGGCCTGGGGCATAGCCGAAGCCGACGATGCCGCCCAGGCGCGCCGCGATGCCGGACAGATCGCCCTCGACATGATCGGCGCCCTGCGCCGGAGCACGCCGGCGTAGGACGCCGATGAATACCGACAGCCCGGAACCGGACTGCGGCTCCGGGCGGTGCGTCGCCCGGCGGTAGCTCGACGAGGTCAGGGCAGCGGAAACCCCAGTGCCCGTGCGGCTTCCGCGGGTGTGGGCTGTGCCCACCGCTGCTGCAGATGCTCGTTGGTGGTCACCGATCGGGTCTGCGCCTTGTCGATGTAGACGATGCCGGCGAGGTGGTCGGTCTCGTGCTGGAAGATGCGGGCGGGCCAACCGGTCAGCTGCTGGGTGTGGCGGGTGCCGTCCAGATCCTCGTAGGTCGCGCGGATGGATTCGGGGCGGGCCACCACCGCCTGGTATCCGGGCATGCTCAGGCAGCCTTCGTAGAACCCGACCTCGTCGCCCTCGGCCGTATACGCGGGATTGATGATGGTGAACTCCGGCAGCGGCCGCCGCCCGCGCGCCACCGCCACCTCCTCCGCCACGCTCGCCGGATCCCCGAGCACCGCCACCCGCAACGGAATTCCGATCTGCGGTGCGGCGACACCCACCCCCGGAGCCGACCGCATCGTGGCAAACAGAATCTCCACCAACTCCTCCAGCAGTTCGGCCCCCACCTGCCCGTCCACCGTCTCCGCGACTCGCCGCAGCACCGGATCGCCCATCTGCACCAGCGGCGCGGGCCCACCCCGATACGCAGCAACCAGTTCCGCCACCAAGCCCGCAGTCTCCATACCGGTCATTATCGACGGCTCCGGATGCCCGCGGCCGGTCGCCCTGTTGTGTAAGCGCGGATACACAGTGGGTGTTGTCGCGGTGGCAGAACTCTGCTCCGAGTGGGGCCAGTATTGGTGTCAGACCGAACGCCGGCCGACAGGGCAGGTGAAATTCCTTGGAGGACAACATGATCAATGCATTCCGCCGGACCGCCGCCACGCTCTCCGCTCTCGCCGTGATCGGCGGCGCCGGAGCCGGAATCGCCAGTGCGGCAACACCGGATGCAGGTGGTCCGGTGCAGACCTCGGTGACAACCGGTGCGCGCACCTGGTTCGAACCGTCCTGCCAGTGGGGCGAAGGCTTCGACTGGCATTACTACCGCTACTGCGACACCAACTACTGGCACGGCGGCCACTTCAACGACTGGCAGCGGTTCGACCACGACAACCGCGACTACGACTACGGCTGGCGCCGCTGAACCCACCCTGTACTGCGGTGGCGTCACTGGCAATTCGACAGATGGAGCCCGGTGGGTAGGGTTCAGTAGTGTCGAAAGTGAGCGTGCTCACCTGGGCCGCGGCGATAACCCTTCCCGCGGCCGGGCTCTGGTTGCTGCTGTCGCATCCGAAGCTCGACGCTCACTACGAACACCATCCGCAGCACTTCTGGCTGGTGCTGGCCGCGGCGACGCTGGCGATGACGCTGGGCGTCATCCTGTTCCGCGCCGCGCGCGCCCGCCGCGATGTGCGACTCATCCTGGTGTCGTTGATGTTCCAGTTCGCGGCGGGCTTTCTGGGCCTGCACGCGATCGCCACGCCGGGTGTCATTATCCAGATGCCCAATGCCGGATTCGTCTACGCGGTTCCGGTCGGGCTGACCCTGGGCGGATTCGCCGCGCTGGCCTCGGCGATCGAATACGGTCCGGTCGCCGCGGCGCGACTGAACCGGCTGGTGTGGTTGCTGTCGGCCTTGCCGATCCTGGCGCTGGTGGTGTGGGCGGCGTTCTCGCTCACCGGATTGCCGCCGTTCAATGGGATGCCCAGCCCCACAGAGACATCGCGGCCGCTGGTCATCCTCGCCTATCTGGGTTCGCTGTCGTATCTGGGCGCGGCGATCGCCTACGCCCGGCAGTTCTCTCGCCGCCGCGGACTGCTGCTATTGAGTGTGCTGACCGCATTCGTGCTGCTGATCGAGGCGCTGCTGGCGGTCGGCTACGGGCGTAGCTGGCAGGCGTCCTGGTGGGAATGGCATGTGCTGATGGTGGCGGCCTTCGCGCTGATCGCACTGAGCAGTCACGCGCAATTCCGGCGGGAGGGTTCGGCACTGGGCCTGTTCGACAGTGTCACGCTCAACCAGACCATGGCCGCGCTGGAGCGCGATTACAGCCGGGCGCTCACCGAGATGGCGGAGGTATTGCGCCAGCGCGCGGCCGTCGGCGTGCCGGCGAATCAGCCGCTCGGGTCGGTCGGTGTCGAGCTGTCGAAACGGTTCGGGCTCACCGAGCGCCAGTTCGCCGTGCTGGAGCAGAATGCCCGGCTGTACCGGCAATTGGATGAGCTGTTCCGCTCGTACATGTCTCCACAGGTCGCCACGGCATTGCTCGCCAATCCGTCCGAGGCCGATCTGGGCGGACGGATCGCCGAGGTCAGCGTGCTGATGGCGGACCTGAGCGGGTTCACACCCTTTGCCGAGCACACCGACCCCGCGCTCGTGGTGCAGATGCTCAACACCTACTACGGCGCCATCGTGCCGGTCATCCTGGGCGAGGGTGGTGTGGTGGTGCAGTTCGTCGGCGATGCGGTGATGGCGGTGTTCAATGTGCCTACCGCACAACCCGATCACGCAGTGCGCGCCGCCCGGGCGGGGCTGGTGCTCCAGCAGGCGGTCGCGCAGATCGCGGCGGGCCGGCCGGACTGGCCGCGATTCCGGGTCGGGGTCAATACCGGACCGGCTCTGGTCGGCAATATCGGTGCGGCGCAGATGCGCAACTACACCGCGATCGGCGACACCACCAATACCGCGGCGCGGCTGCAGGGCGTGGCGCAGCCCGGTGACGTGGTGATCGGGCCGCTCACCCAGGTCCAGCTCGGATCGCGGGCACTCGTACAGCCGTTGCACGCGATCACGGTGAAAGGCCGGCGGGAGCCGGTCACCTGCTTCGTCCTGCGGGGTCTGCAGTGACCACCGATTTCACGCTGCTGCGCAGTCTCGATCCGGCCGAACGCCGCGAGGTCCTCGCCTCCTGCATCCCGCGCCGCTTCAAACGCCGTGAAATCCTGTGCCACGAGGGCGATCCCGGCGACTGTTTGCATCTGATCCAGTCCGGACTGCTGCTGATCCGGGTCGCGACCCCGCTCGGATACACCGCCACCCTGACCATGATCGGCCCCGGCGATTCGTTCGGTGAACTGGCGGTGCTCAGCCCTGATGCCGTCCGCACGGCGACCGTGGAGGCGGCGGAGAATGCCGAGACACTCACCCTGAGCCGGGCTCAACTCGACGTGCTGCGCGCCGCCAATCCCGGCATCGACCGCATGCTCACCGCCACCCTGGTCGAACAGGTGCGGCGACTGTCCGCGAATGTACTGGAAGCGCTTTACCTTCCGGTCGAGGCGCGAGTGGTGCGCCGACTGGCCAACCTCGCCCGCATCTACGGCGGACCCGCACCGATCGCCGAAATCCGGCTCACCCAGGACGATCTGGCATCGATGGCCGGAACCACCCGGGTCACCGCCAACCGAGTGCTGCGCGATCTGGAACAGCGCGGCATCGTCGCACTGCGGCGCGGGCGGATCATCGTCACCGATCGCGCCGGACTGCTGACGGCGGCCAACTCCCAGCACTAATCCGAATCTCCCTATCCGCAGCCCATTTTCGGACCACAATCGTGATGTTCCAGGAATTTCCCAGGAGGACACCATGATTCGCAAGATCGCAGCGGCAGCGGCCATCACCACCTCACTCCTCGGAGTCGGCGCGGGCATCGCGCAGGCCGAAACCCCCGCGGTCGAACCCGTTGCTGTGCAGCCGGTCGCCGCGGGACTGAATCAATCACTCGCCGGCGAGCAGGTCGGCACGGTTGTCGGAACGGTTATCGGAGTCGGCGTCGGCGCGGTCGTCGGCGGCGCCATCGGGTGCGTCGTCGTAGTACCCGTCTGCCCCGCCACCACGATCATCGGCATCGGTATCGGCGGCGTGACGGGCGGTGCTCTCGGCGCCACCCTCGGGGCCGGCGCCGGAGCAGCTCTCGGCGCACAGATCCCGGGTTAGCCCTCCTGCAAGCTCGTATGGCTCGAGTCTTGCGATGGGGCGTCGAGCCGGGGGCGCCGGGTGCTGAACAGGAACAGTGCTACCAGTAGGACGCTGAACCAGACGTAGGTGTTGCCGATGATGTGCTGCATTGGCGTCCAGTGTGATTCGCGGTGTTCACCGTCGGGGAGCCAGTTCTGCGGGCCGATCACGAAGATCGCGGCGGTGATCGCGGTGACCAGATACCAGCCGGTGGCTGAACGCCAGGGCAGTCGGGTGGCGTAGCCGACCATGGCCAGCAGGGCGGGGGCGATCCAGATCCAGTGGTGCGACCAGGAGATCGGGGACACCAGGAGCGTGAAGACGGCATTGATCGCGAGGGCCAGGGGCGGGAAGTCCACGGCGCGGCGCATGGCGGGCAGCACCAGGGCCAGCAGTGCGGCGCTCAGGACCAGCCACAGGATCGTGAGCAGTGGCTTGTGGATCTCGAGCCGAGCCAGCACAGCTTGAATCGACTGGTTGGTGTGGAATGCCGAACCGCTGAGGCCCGATACATTGCCCAACCCGCCGAACCAGTACTTCATCGATGCGTGCGGCAGCACGGCAAAGGTGAGGGCGGTCGCCACGGCGCCGGTGATCGCGGCGGTGACAGCGGCCTTGTAGTCGCGACGGATCAGGAAGAAAAGGATGAACGCGGCCGGTGTCAGCTTCACGGCCGCGGCGATGCCGATCAGCATTCCGCGCCGCCACGTCGGCTTCTCCGCCAGACAGTCGGCCACCACCAGCACCATCAGCAGCAGATTGACCTGGCCGAAATCCAGCGTCGAATGGGTCGGCTCCAGCAGTAGGCCCAGCGGCGTGGCACAGGCGGCCACCCACAGGCCGAGCCGCTGCCGGTTCTCCCCCGGCCATACCCGCCGGGCCACCAGATAGAACGAAATCGCGAGCGCGGCCACCGAGGTCACGAAGAATGCGATCCGGGCCGCATCCCAGGGCACCAGCGCGAACGGCGCCAGCACCAGCGCGGCGAACGGCGGATAGATGAACGGCAGCCCGATCCCGATGGTGGTCTGCGGCAACTGCCCATACATATCCCCGCCGTGCCACAGCGCCTGCACGCCCAGCCGATACACCTGCAGGTCTATGAACCCACCCGTGATCTTCTTGAACGGCCACACCGGCAGCATCAGGCACAGCGCGGTCAAGGCCACACACAACGCCGGAACCAGCCACATCACTCGCCCTAAACGGCGGTCCAGCGACTTCGGCACATCAACAGCGGTAGAACTCGTCATCCGCGACTACTTTATCGGCGTCCCCGACCGGTGTCGCACCCGCACCGACCGGGGCCTCCCACGAGGGATCGCGGCCTGGTCGCAGGCGCGAGGATTCCGCGATGGATAGGCGAGAGGGTGAGCCCGCAGCCACCGACGACCGGGCACGCTCGCGCTGCTCGACGACCTCAACGTCATGCCCGCGTCGGAGGACAGCCGCACAATCCCCGCTGCCGAGTCAGGTCGGGTCGGCCAAGACTTCGATCCGTCGAACCCCACGACTGCAAGCCGGATTTACGCAGCCGCATCCGGCGAATCGAACTCATCTGCGCGTACGACGAACACACGCCACTCGGCTCGTGTGTAAGCCAGCATCGTCTTTCTGCCGGGTCGAAGGCGGAGGGGATCCGTACAGAGCGGACCTCTCTCCCGATACGGAGTCCAGGAAGTCACCCACTCGAGTGCGTCTACGGCCATCGCGGGAACGCAGTCTGGCCGCGGACCGCGAGAATCCGGCCTGAGCGGTCAAAGATCGCACCTGGACGGCAAATATTGACGCCGGGAAGGGGTTTTCGACCGCTCAGGCCGGATGTGCGACCGAAGCGCTTCTCGCACAGTCGAAATGCCCGGCGGAAGACCGGCGGGTGACAACGATGGCACCTATCGAGCCGACCGGGCCGCGAGAGCTTCGGTCTCGTACCCGCGCCCCGTCCCGACGCTTTCTGTCGGATGAGGCGCGGGACGCGAGGTCAGTTGTTGTTCTGGAACAGCAACTTTCCGAGCATGGAGCCGATGGCGTGGCCGGAGCCGGCGGCGCTGCCCGAGCCGAAGTCGCTGATTTCGGAGTTCTGCTGGGTGTTGTCGACCGGCTGCAGTTGCACATCGGCGGCGGCGGTGCCGGCGGTGGTCACAACGGCGGCGATGGCGGCTGCGCCCAGGGCCGTACGGACGAGTGCGCTCTTGGCGTTCATGGGTTCCTCCCCGTGCCGCCCGGAGGGGCGGCGAAAAACGATCTTGACGGAGGGATTGTGCACTGCCGCAACGCTTCTACACAAGCGGTGATTCACGTTGTGAGCGGGCGAGTCTTGACTTGGCTGAATCAAGATGGTTCGATCTGAATCATCATGGTTCCAGTAAATCAGCCGACAGAGGGCGCAACCGCAGCGGCAGTCACTGCCGCGAATTCGGTTGCGCACCAGTCGCGTCCGCGCCAGCAGTTGGCCGCGGAGCTGCGTCGGTTGCGGGACCTTGCCGGAATCTCAGGAAGGGAGCTCGCCAAAAGGGTCGGAATCAGTCAGTCGACGTTGTCCCGGATCGAAGCGGGTACCGTGGTCCCGCCGCTACCGCAGGTGCTGGACTGGGCCAAAGCGGTTGGGGCGGAGGAGGATTCTCAGCAGTCTTTACGTGCTCTCACCGAAGCGGCGCATTCGCCCGAGGTGCACGACTGGGCGGCTTCGCTCGCGGAGCGCCCGCATCTGCAGGACGATGTGCGGGCATTCGAAGAGGACGCGCAGGTGGTGCGGAACTTCCAGCCCACGCTGGTGCCCGGACTGCTCCAGACCGCCGACTACGCCCGCCGGGTGTTCGCGACTTTCGATCCGCCCTATACGCCCGACGCTCTGACGGCCGCGCTCGCCGCGCGCCTGGATCGCCAGCGTGTGCTGTACGACCCTGCGAAACGCTTCGAATTCCTGATTACCGAAGCGGCCCTGCGCTTTCGGCCCGGACCGCATCGCATACTGCTCGCCCAGCTGGACCGGATCATCTCTATCGAGACCCTCGATACGGTCGTCATCGGGGTGATTCCGCAGGACGTCGAGGCGAGTACCACCATTCCGCACGGATTTGTCATCTACGAGAACGAGGATCACGCGCTGGCCTCCGCGGAGCCGATTCCGGGAAGTATGGTCACGCGCGGCCCCGAACTCGTCGATGCTCATCGCCGACGCTGGGTGGCTCTGACTCGAATGGCTTTGTTCGACACCGATTCCCGAGAATTTCTCGCGGAACTCCGGGACGAAATCCACCGCATTACAACCCATTGACCAGATTCCAGCGGCCGTCGAGGGGTCGGCCGCATGTGGGGGTGGTGGTGTCGCAGCGAATTCGCTGCGACACCACCAACACATCACTCGACGAAATCGAAATCGAATTCGCCGGCCCGCACACCTGAGACAAACGCTTTCCACTCGGATCTCGTGAACCACAGCGTCGGGCTGTGCCGATCCTTGGAATCACGCAGTGCGATCTGACCTTCGTGGTAGGCGACCTCGACACAATCGCCGCCACCATAGCTGAAGGTGCTCTTGGCGAACCTCGGCCCGCGACGCTCTCCGCGAATAATATTGCAGTTCATAGCATTCATTCCTTCCCCCCGAGGGTCACTCCCCATGACCCTTCTGGTGAATCACGTACGACACACACAGTGCTATCCGAACCACCGGCCGCGCAACTGAATTCGGCCGGGCCCGCCCGCCGGTGGATCGAAATGCTCATAAACGCAACCTTACGGCGACCCACCGACAAACTGCCGTGCCGGAAAAGCCGTGGACAACCCCTGCGGACGACCGTGGCGATCACCCGATGCAGGTCTGCTCACCGGAGTTATGGACGGCCGCGGCCGATGCGGTCGAACAGCTCCTCGAGCGGTTCGCCGATATCGCGGCCGAACGGGGTGAGGCCGTAGGTGACCTGGGGCGGGGTGGTGGGCTCGACCTCGCGCCAGACCAGGCCGTCCTGCACTAGTGCGCGCAGGGTCTGGGCGAGCATTTTCTCGCTGATGCCCCGGATGCTCTCGCGCAATTCGTAGAACCGAAGATCACTGCCGCGCAAGGAGATCAGCACCCAGACGCCCCATCTGCTGGTGATGTGGTCGAGCACGTCACGGGCGGGGCAGTCGGTGTGAAACACCTCATACCGCACCTGCGCCTCGGCCGGGGTGTCCTGCGTGCTTCCCACCATGTCATGAGCTTACCCACAGGTATGTACTTACCAATGGTGAGCTCCGGTCCTAGCGTCGTGGACAAGTGGACATCGAAGAAGGAGCTGATCATGATCGTGGTGACCGGGGCTACCGGCAATATCGGCCGCTCGTTGACGCGGGCGCTGGCCGAGGCCGGTGAACAGGTGGCGGCGGTGTCGCGGAATGCTGCGGCCGTGCCGGCAGGCGTCCAGCATGTGCGGGCCGACCTCGCCGAGCCGATGAGCCTCGAACCCGTTCTGGCACAGGCGAAAGCGCTGTTCCTGCTGCTGTCCGGGGACCTGCACGCCCCCGGGGCCCGGCCGGCCGGCCTCATCGACCTGGCCGCGACCGCCGGCGTCCGCCGCATCGTCCTGCTGTCCTCGCAGGGCGTGGCGACCAGACCTGACGGGCCGACGCGGATCGCCATGCGCGCGCTGGAGGACGCGACGCGACAGTCCGGTCTGGACTGGTCCATCCTGCGCCCGGGTGGCTTCGCCTCCAACGCCCTCGCCTGGACGGAATCCGTTCGCGCACAACAGATGGTCGCCGCCCCTTTCGGCGATACCGGTGTGCCCATCGTGGACCCGGCCGATATCGCCGACGTCGCGGCGGCCTGCCTGCTCGACGAGCGGCACACCGGCGGCGTGTACGAGCTGACCGGACCGGAGGTGATCACGCCGCGCGAACAGGCCGAGACCATTGCCGCCGCACTCGGCTCGCCGGTGCGTTTCCACGAGCTCACCCGCGCGGAGGCCAAGGCCGACATGGTCCGGTTCGTGCCGGCCGAACTCGCCGACGACACCTTGGACATCCTCGGCTCCCCGAATCCGTCCGAACTGCGGATCAGCCCCGACGTACAACGCGTCCTCGGCCGCCCCCCGCACCCATTCGCCGACTGGGTCACCCGCAACCTCGCCGCATTCCGCTGAGAGACAGGAAATGGGCCATGACTAGATGTCATGGCCCACTTGGAGAGTGGAGCTAAGGGGATTCGAACCCCTGACCCCCTCACTGCCAGTGAGGTGCGCTACCAGCTGCGCCATAGCCCCGTGCTCGTTGGACGAGCGACTGGATGAAGTTACCGAGCGGGGTGGGGGAACTGCAAATCGGGTGGGTGACACACCCGGGGAGGAGGGCGGGCGGGGTGGGGTGGTGATCGATGATGGGCGGCATGGTCCGGGTGCCGTGGGGGCGTGCGGGGTGGTTGGGGTTGGCTGCGGGTGGGGTGGGTGGGCTGTATGTGCTGCTTACCTGGCAGGTGTGGGTGGTGGGGTGGGCGGTTGATGGGGATGCGGGGGTGTGGGAGTGGTTTGTAGGGCATCGGGCGGCGGGGTGGACGACGGCGGCGCGGGAGTTGACGTTTTTCGGGAATCCGGGGCGGGCGAGCATGATTGCGGTCCTTGTCGCGGGGGTGGTCTGGTGGCGGCGGAGGGTCGGGGCGGCGGTGCTGGTGGTGGGGACCGTGCTGGTTGCCACCGGATTGAGCACGCTCACCAAATATGTGGTCGGGCGGGAGCGGCCGCCGGTGGCCATGCGGGTGGTGGGGGCGCTGCATCCGTCGTATCCGTCGGGGCATGCGACTGCCACGACGGCATTGGCGGGGGTGACGCTGCTGGTGTATCTCGGGTCGCGGCCGGGGCGCGTGCGGGCCTGGGGTGCGGCGGTATCGGCCGCGGTGCTGGTGGTGGCCATGTGCGCGACGCGGTTGTATCTGGGCGTGCACTGGTTCACCGATGTGGTCGGCGGGGTGTTGCTCGGGACCACGGTGGTGTTGTGTGCGGCAGTTGTGCAGATCCGGTGGCAAGTTGATAACGAACCGACTGCTCGTTCGCTGAATGCCCAGCAGGGCAAGGAAATATAGCGAGGCGCTCGCGCGTGGCGCGCGTACACTCGGCGATGATTTGGAGTCCGCCGGGCTTGGAGGGATCGCACGCGCTTGAGGCTGATCAATGGCCGTTACGAGCTACGGGAACTCGTCGGCAGAGGGGGAATGGCCGAGGTCTGGGACGCGTGGGACAGGCAGTTGCGTCGCCGGGTCGCGGTCAAGGTGCTCGATTCCGGGAGCTTGCTACCGCTGGAACAGGATGAGCGGATTCAGCAGGAGCGGTTCGAGCGCGAGGCGCATATTGCCGCGCAGATGAACTGCGGGAATATCGTCATGGTGCACGATGCCGGCGTCTTCGTCGAAAACCGCAGGCGCTACCCGTTCTTGGTGATGGAGTTCATTCCGGGCGAGAACCTACGCCAGCATCTGCGCCATCCCGAGAACTGGTCGCTACCGAGCCTGCTCAGCATTCTCACCGACGCCCTCAGCGGCCTCGTCTACGCGCACTCCAAGCACGTTGTGCACCGGGATATCAAGCCCGAGAACATAATGATCGGCCCGGACGGCGCCGCGAAACTGGCCGACTTCGGCATTGCCATCGAGATGCGCGAGCATATCCAGCGCCTCACCCAGGCCCAGCGCGCGCTGGGCACCCAGCACTATTCGGCTCCGGAGTATCTGCACCACGGGCAGATCACCCACCTCAGCGATGTGTATTCCTTCGCCGTGGTCTGCTCCGAGATACTCCCCCGCGCCTACGGCCCCGCCGGTATTCCCGACGAACTCAAAGCGGTGCTGGATCGGTCACTTTCACCGGATCCGGCGCAGCGGCACCGGTCGGCGGCGGAATTCCAGCACTATTTCTGCGAGGCGCTCGAACGCGTTTCTAACGGCACCCGGCGCACCGTCCCGGACCAGCTGCGACAGACCCACACCTCGGTGCTGACCCCGGGCGCGCTCCGCGAGCCGGAGCCCGAAACCGCTGACCCGCTGATGTATTCGTCGACCTGGAATTTCTTCCTGATTCCCGCACTCGCGTCGCGGCAGCGGCTGCTCGCCGGACTGGCCAAGGACGACTACCGCTATGTCGCCGCCCTGTTCGGCGTCGCCGCGACGGCCGGAATCGTGCTCGGCGGACTGGTTTTCCTGCTGCTCGCCTGGCTGCTCGTGCAGGTCGGGAAGTTCGTGTGAGGTGGGGGTAGTGAGAAATCGACAGGTGGGCATGGCATGGCAGCGGTACGTGTATCCGGGATCGCGTGCGTCGCACTGGCTTCGGACCGCCTTCCGGGTGGGCGTGGTGTTCTTCGCGGGCACGCTCGCCATATTCACCCTGGCGGTGCTCACGTGAGGTACCCGGCGTGAGAACCGTCTGCCTGAACTGCCTGAACGAATTCACCTACGACCGCGAGCGCAATCGCTGGTACACCGTCATCCGCCAGCGCAACGGCGGTCATGCGAAACAGATCGAAACCTATTTCGACAAGCTGAATCTGCGCTGCCCGAACGGATGTGAGATCGATCCGGTCATCCTGGACCATCCGACGAAGGTGATCGGATTCGTCGGCGAATCGGCCTCCTCCAAGAGCCATCTGATCGTATCCATGATCCATTCGATGATGAACGATCCGAAGCTCGCCGCACGGTTCTCCTTCATCGTCTCCCCCAAATCGGCGAGCCTGTGGACCGCCCTGGAGGCCCGGCTCCTGGATCGCCGTGCGCTCGACGCCACCGGGCCGCGGCGCATGGCCATGGAACCGACCCGCCACGTCGACGGCATCTCCACCTCGACGCAGCGGCAGACGCAGGGTCATACCTGGGCCGGGCTGGAGCAGCGCAAACCCATTCTGGTGACGGTGTATTCGGTGCACACCGCGAGCGCCGTCAATCTCGCCTTCATCGATGTGGCGGGTGAGGATATCGCCGACGGTGCGGTCGCCGCGCGGGTGAGTCCGCATCTGGCGGTGGCCGATTTCCTGTGGTTTGTGGTGCCGTCCACGCTGAACAAGCAGTATCTGGCGCTCATGCGGGAACAGGCCGATCCCGACAATCAGGAAAGCCTGGCCAATACCGTCGAACATTCGCAGACCGTCGGGCGCACCACGCTCATGATCGATCAGATCGCCAAACTCTGGCGGGCGGCCAACAGCTACCCCATCCAGCTGCCGATCGAACCGCCCCGCGTGCACGTCTCGACCATTGTCGCCAAGACCGATCTGCTGTCGCTCATCGATCTGCCCGATCTGAATATGGTTGCACCACCGTCGAATTGGTCGGACAGCCCGGTGAGCAGCAATGGCTCGGGCAACTCCTACGATCCGGTCCAGATCGTGCAGCGCAGTGAGATCACCCGAAATCTGGTGCGGCGGCTGTTTCCGGCCGTCGATTCGGCGCTGTCCATCCATTTCCCCTGGAATATGTACTTCCCGGTGTCGGCGGTGGGTTGCGGAAAGCGCAGCAATGGCACGTATCCGGTGTTCAAACCCTATGGTGCGGCCGATCCGGTGGTCTACATGCTGGACATGATCGAGGAGCTACGGGCCTACCGATGACAGGATTTCCGCAACTGCTGTGTGGGTGGGCACTGGTCAATCTCGAATCCTCCGGCGCCGGTGTCGGTGTGGTGGCGCGGTCCGGAAACTGGCCTGCCGCACTGGGTTCCACGGTGCGTGAGCTCGGCTCACTGGTGACTCTGCCCGACGGCGAGTACTCCGCGACGCCCGAATCGTTCGTACTGGAATTCCGGATTGCCCGGGGGCTGGCCGTCGCGGGCCTCAAGACACCGTCGGAGGTTCGGCCGGGCACCTG
Organism: Nocardia sp. NBC_01327; assembly: GCF_035958815.1. NCBI lineage: Bacteria > Bacillati > Actinomycetota > Actinomycetes > Mycobacteriales > Nocardiaceae > Nocardia > Nocardia sp. NBC_01327. The sequence continues at coordinate 7,785,551 of NZ_CP108383.1, forward strand.
CATCACACATCTGGTGGCCGGTGAATGTGGTGCGCTGGACGGGATTACGGCGCTGCTGATGCACGAGTCCGGCGAATTGCTGACCTCCTTGAACGGATCGGTATCGCCCACCGAACACTGGCCGCTCGCCGATCCGGCACCGGAAACCGACGAGGAGATCTTCGCCGCGGCGACCCTGGCCGCGCTCGCGGACCCGTGGCTACCGGCGCTGGCCGGTGCGGTGCTCGCACATCTCGCCGGACAGGGACCGGGCATCACCCTGCACGTCGCCAGCGCCCGGGACGCCGTCACCATGCTGCAGGCGCTGTACGGGATGATCCCGCGAAACGCCCTGCAGGAGTTGACATTCTCGACCGGTCCGGGACAGCCGTCCGAGCCTCCGTCGATCGTGACCGTGATCGGCACGGACACCCCGTCCCCCGATCGCGTCACCATCAACCCGGACAGCTCCGCCGACGAATCCGGGGACACCTACCCGAGTCTCGGCCGGACCATTGTCGAGCACCGCCGCGCCGGTGTGGTGCTGCCCGCCGAACTCGCGACGGTGCACGACATCCGGCAGTGGTGCTACCAGCAGCATCTGCGCACCGTCGATCCCGCACTGCTCGACGATGCCCAGCTGGTACAGGTGATCACCGATCCGGGCCTGACGCCGGAGTGGTTCGACAACACCGCGGTCGCCCGGCGCGCGATCCATCTGGCCCTCGACAAGACCGCTGTCACAACGGCATTGGCGCATATGGACCATCTGCCGAGCGTGCGCACCGCCTTCGAACAGACGCTGATCGAATGCGTCATGAACGACAATCGCCGCCGCAACCGCGCGACACAGGTCGCCCATCAGCTCGGCTTCGATATCAGCGCGGTCGTGACCGCCTCGGCCTTTCAGCGACTCGAGAACGGCACGCTCACCGCGAGCGATGCGAAAACCGTGTGGCCGCAACTACAGCACGACTGGACCACCGGCGAGGCCGCCGACCGGAGCGTGGTCGTCGAACGGCTGCACCAGCATCGCGCCCTGCGCGAGTTCACCATCGGATCGCGCGATCGCGCCCTGGTGTACGAGACGGTGCGCGCCGAGATCAATGATCCGGCGGTCCATACCGGGAGCAGTCAGCTGCTGCGCAGCGCCATGTACAGCCATCTGCCGATCGTCGCGCAGCTCATGGTGAACGCCTCCTGCACCAGCCGGGACCGCTACCTCCTCGAACAGCTCATGGCGTGCGCACCCGCGGATCGCCTGGCGCCGTTGATCGCCGAGTGCATGCGCTATGCGGGTGTGGACGCCTTCGAACTCATGAAGGCCGTCACCATCGTGCGGGCCGAGCCGGCCGAGCTGGTCGAAGCGCTGCAACCGGCGTGGACTTCGCTGCGGCAGACGCTCGGCCTGCCGCAGGCGGTGGAGAGCCTGACCGTGCTCACGGCCGAGCAGCCGGAGCCCTCGCGTTCTCGTCTGCGCCACAACATATTCCAGCGCAGCCGCAACAGAGGTCACTGGACGAAGACCGAGGTGTCCGGCATCATCCACGCCGCCGCCGAAGACCCCCTGGTGATCGAGGAGAACTTCGGGATCCTGCGCGCGGCAATCGATTCCGATATGGAATTCGTCGCGGTCTGCATGGCCGGCCGCTCCGCCGCCGCCGAGGGTGAGGTGGTGCTGCACCAAATCCTCGGCTGCACCCCGCGCGAACAACTCCCCGCCCTCATCACCAGCTGCGCCCAGCAGCGCGATCTCGAACCGCTGACACTGCTGCGCGCGATCTGCGGCCTCGAACCGTCCCCCGAAGCGCTGGTCGCCATGCTCTCCAGCGGATGGCCCCACCTGCGCACCCACCTCGACCTCCCCCGCCGCATCGCCAACCTGGTGAGCCTGGACCCCACTGCAACCCATCCCCCGCGACTCCAGCCCCCAGATCGCCCGAAGAAGGCGCGCCGCAACCCCTTCGGCCGCTAGCCCTGCTCAGCAGGAGGCGGGGCGGGGGCGGCCGGCGCGGCGGCTGCGGCGGCGGGGGGCGGAATCCAGGAGTGGGGACAGTGGGCCGTCGTAGCCGGTGGCGATCAATCGGACTGTGGCGTGGAACTTTTCGACGAAGCGCTCGGCGGTGTCGCGGTCGAAGAGGGCGGTCGGGTAGAGGAAGGGGCCGTTGATGCCGGTGGGGGCGCCGGTGTGGTCGTAGTGCTCGGTGAGGCCGAATTCCAGATCGTGTTTGGCGCGCACCACGCCGGTCGGGACCTCGGTCACGGTCAGGCCGCGGCCGGTCACCGCGCCGGGGGGATCGGCCTCGGCGCGCTGCAGGATGAGGGTGGCCTGGAAGAGCGGGTGGCTCGGATCCTGTGGGAGGCAGCGCAGCAGACGGGGATTGGAGGTATCCGGATTCGCGAACGCCGCCAGCGCAACCCGGCGCACCTGCTCGAGCAGTTCGGTCATATCGGCGGCGCGGTCCAGGCGGATGCGCATGAGGACGTCATCGGCCAGATTGCCGACGATATCCGCGAGCAGCGGATCATCACGACCGGAGACGGCGGTCGCCACCGTGACGTCCGAGGATTTCGCGAAGGCCGCGACACTCACCGCGAAGGCGGTCTGCAGCATCATGAAAACACTCGAGCCCACCCGCCGCGCGCGGCACAGCAGATCACGGTGCACGTCGGCGTCGAACTGCACCTGGACCAGATCCCCGGTGGCCTCGCGGTGGACCGGACACGTTCTGTCATAGGGCAATTCGAGCGGCATGGGCCGTCCGACCAGATTATTGGCCCAGTACCGCAGCTGGGTGCTGGCGCGGCTGCACGGATCCTCGTACGCGCCCAGGTACTCGTGCTTCCACAGCGTGTAATCGATGTAGTCGACCGGCAGCGGCGGCCAGGCGGGCGCCTGCCGTGCGGTCCGGGCGCCGTACGCGGTGACCAGATCTCGCAGCAGCGGCCCGATCGAGGCGCCGTCCAGGGAGATGTGGTGAACCACCAGGGCCAGCACCACATCTCGCGCGCCGAGCCGATAGACGCGGGCCCGGATCGGAACCTCGGTGGCGAGATCGAAGGCGTCACCGCTGAATTCGGCGAGCCGCTCGGTGAGCTCGCCCGCGAAGCTGTCGACGACGGACACCTCGATCCGCGCCACATCGGCGTCCATGACCACCTGGATGGGCCCGTGCGCGGTGGCCGGATAGCAGGTGCGCAGCGGTGCGTGCCGGCGCATCACATCATCGATGGCGGCAATCAGCGCACCAATATTTACCGCCTGTCCACGAATGCGAAACGCGCGAGCAACATTCCAGTCAGCTGAGTAGCCGGCGGCCGCCGCATGCCACATGCGCTCCTGCGCCGGAGCCAGCGGGATTCTCGGTGCGCGTGGCATGCGCCGCAAAGGCTTCGGCTCTGCGATGATTTGCAGGAATTCAGCGACGTCAGCGGGTTTACGACGCACCACCGGGCTCGTCCAGGCAGCAACCGGTAGGGACATCGACGCCGTCCTCTCAGCTGCCACGCATGCAGATCACCGCCGCCCCATAAATCCGGCAGCACTGCAGGACGACAGTCCGGCCACCGTAGCAAAGGCGAGGCTATTCCGGGCGGTCAGAAAAGAGACACAGACCACTAGCGGATGAACGTTTAGCGAGGGCCCGTCACCGCGATGTCGTCAGGTGCGGCCGCGCGCGACCTCGATCCCGGGCGCCGAGGGATGCGCAACGCACTCGGATTGTGCGAAATCCTTGCGCGGGCCGATGCTCGCGGCGCCCGGGAGCCCTACTCAGCGCCGGGTGACGGTGGTCGGCAGGCTCGCGAATCCGCGATTGTTCGAGGAGTGGATGCGCCGCAGCCCGGACTCGTCGATCTCGTAATCGGAGACGGCGGCGGCGACCTCCTGCAGGGCGATACGCAGTTCCAGCAGCGCCAGATTCGAGCCGAGGCAGTGGTGGCGGCCGCTGCCGAAGACCAGGGAGTCGCTGGTATCGCGATCCAGATCGAAGACGTCCGGATCGGTGAACACCTCCGGATCACGATTGGCCGCACCGGTGAGCAGCAGTATCCGGGCGCCGGCCGGGATATCCGTACCGTGCAGCGATATGGCCTCGGTCGTGGTGCGCAAGGCGCTCTGCGACGAGGGATCCCAGCGCATGGACTCGTCGATCCAATCCTCGACCCGCCCGCCCAGGGCGAGGCGGCGCTGATCGGGGTGCAGCCACGCCGCATGCCAGGCATTGCCGAACGTCAGCATGGCGGTCTCGATACCCGCGCCCACGAGCAGGATGAGAACGCCGACAATCTCCTCCGGCGTCAGCCGATCGTCACCGTCGGCCGCATCGAGCAGCCCCGACAACAAATCGTCGCGGCGCTCTTTACTGCGTTCGATGGTGAGCTCGGTGTAGTAGCCGACCAGTGCGCCGATGGCCTGCATGGCCTCGGGCCGCAGATCGGTGGACTCCTCATCGGTGTACATGATCTCCATGCCGAGCTTGCGAATCATTTCGCGATCGGCCTCGGGCACGCCGACCAGTTCGGAGATCACATCGGTCGGGAACGGCCCGGCGAAATCGGTCATGAGATCGAAGCTGCCGCGTTCGAGCAGCGGGTCCAGCACGCCGCGCGCGATCTCCTGTAGTCGCGGGGCCAGCGACTGCACCCGATGGGCGGTGAAGGCGCGGGTCACCAGACCGCGCAGCCGGGTGTGCTTGGGCGGATCCATGGCGACGAAGGAGAAGAAGCGTTCCGCCTGCGGCCCCCAGAAGGCGGGCTCCATCCGCAGCCCGTTCACGCTGGAGAAACGCTCCGAATCCCGGAGCGCGGCCAGCACGTCGGCGTGCCTGGAGAGCGCCCAGAAGTCGTCGGTATCGTTCCGGTAGACGGGAGCCTCGGTACGCAGCCTGGCATAGTGGGGATACGGATCGGCGTGAATTTCGAAGTCGTATGGGCTGTAGCGCGACATGAGCAAACACTAATCGAATTGGATTGGGAGCGTAGTGAACTCGGAATCGGCAGCGGAGCGCATCGACACGACCAAACCGCATCCGGCCCGTCGTTACGACTATTGGCTGGGCGGTAAGGACAACTACGCCGCCGACCGCGAGTCCGCCGACGCGGTGGCCGAGGCCTTCCCGACCGTCCGGCTGGCCGCGGTGGAGAACCGCAACTTCCTGCGCCGGGTCACCGCGTACCTGACCGCCGAAACCGGCATCCGCCAGTTCCTGGACATCGGCGCGGGCCTGCCCACCGCGGGCAATGTGCACGAGATCGCCCAGGGCATCGCCCCCGAATCACGCATCGTCTACGTGGACAACGACCCCATCGTGCTCATGCACGCGCGCACCCTGCTCGACAGCGCCCCCGAGGGCGCGACCGCCTATCTGGACGCGGACCTGCGCGATCCGGAGCGGATTCTGTCCCATCCGGATCTGCTGGCCACCCTGGATCTGAACGAGCCGGTGGCGCTGATGCTGGTCGCCATCATGCACTTCTTCACCGATGAGACCCGCCCCTACGAACTGGTGCGCACCCTGTGCGAGGCACTGCCGCCGGGCAGCCACCTGGTCATGTCGCATGCCACCAACGACTACCTCGACGACGAGGATGTGGCCCGCACCCGCGAGGCCAATCAGCGCAGCGGAGTTCCCTTCCAGCTCCGCTCCAGCGCCGAGTTCGCGAAATTCTTCTCCGGGTTCGATATGGTCGCGCCGGGCATCACCTCGGTGACGGCATGGCGGCCGGACGAATGGCGGCCGCATCCGCGCGCGGAGGCCGTCTCCATGCTCGGCGGCGTCGCGCATATCTCGTAGCGCAGCGCCCGTCCTCGGCTCAGAGCCTGCCGACGTCCTTCAGCACGCGCCGGGCCTGCGCGAACAGCATGCCGACATTCACGGTTTTGCGGCAGACGACCACGATGACGACATCTTCGCGACTCTCGGTGCGGACGAACAGGTGTGTCAGGTTATCGCTGTTGACCAGAATCTCCTGGAAGTAGTGCCGGTCCAATCGGACACCGCGGCGCTCCTTCCAAATGTCCTCGATCATCACCACATTGCGGCCCTGGAACAGATCCAGGGTGGCCGCGGCGAGCAGATCGAGTACCTCCTGCGGATGATTGTCGACGGTCTCGACGGCCAGCAGCATTCCGGTGGTCATATCGATCGCACCGGCGGCCAGGCACTCCGGGACTTCCGATCGCAGGGTCTTGACCAGAACTCCGATGCGGTCGGACAGACTTCCGGGACCTGTCGCGTTCGAGGTATTCATGGTGTCCTTTCTGATTGCCGCACAAGGGCGGTCCGTTGATAACCACGGGTGGCGGGCTGCGGCGGGCGGGGCGGCAGCGTGTCATTGATGCCGCTGGCCCCGCGGCGGCGGCGCGGCAGCATCGATCTGGCCGCGCCGGAGTGCGCGGTCTCGGCGGACTGGGGCTGCGCGCGCTCCGGTGCGGCAATGCCGATGAGATCGGCGTCGAGCATGCGGACGACCTCCACCGTGACCGCATACAGGCTGCGGCACAGCAGCATTGCGATATCCCGACAACTGCGCCGGCCGTTGACCCACAGCAGGATCTCCTGCCGCTGCGCGCTGCCGGGGACCTCGAGCGCACTGCCGGGGCCGCTGAGCACCGCGCGGCCGATATCGGTGAGCACCAGGTGATTACGGTGCGGAGACACCCGGCCGTGCGCCAGCGCGGTCAGCCGCCTATCGGTCTCCAGCAGCAATCGGGCCGGCTCGACGCCGGGTTCGCGGGCGCCCGGCTCCTGCGCGGGTTCGGGCAGGTCGTGCCAGCTGCAGTCGGCGACCCAGCCGGCGGTAATGGCGAAGGCGCCGTCGAGCGCCGCCATCAGGACGACCACGCGCATATCGGCGGCCCCGGCGCAGCTGCGTCCGGGCCGGGACAGGAGTTCGCGCACACCGGGTGCGCCGGGCGAATCAACCGCGACAATCCGGCCCTGCCGGAAATGCAGATCTCCGCCCGGTTCACCGGCCACACGCAATAGTCCCGTATGTCCGGATGTTCCGGCATTCAGCAATTCCCGCACCAATTCTCGGGTGGATTCCCTGCCGAGCGCCGGCAATGGCCCGGACTCGGAGAGAGGCCCCGTTGTCATGGTGGAACTCCTGAGAAAATTCAGCACGAATAGCGAAAAGCACACGCCTGGTACGTATTCAGACGGTGACCCATATCGTGCCGAGTTACCGCGTGCTGGATATCCTGACAGTCCAGCAGTTTTGGAGCAACGGAATCCGGCGAATTGGTTACCAAAGTCCCATGGTGGGAGCGTCAAGCGGGGTTACGGCAAAAGTTTGCGGAAAAGCCTTGTCCAGCAACAAATACCGCCCGGTCGAATTCTCGACCGGGCGGCAAATGGAACAAATAGGACAATGTAGAACAATGGTCGATCAGTGGTCGATCAGTGGTCGCGCTCGACCACACAATCCGCGAGCTGCATAAGGTCCTTCGCACGCCCGCCGTATCCGGAGATACGCGATTTGGCCGCCCGCACATGACGGATCGATTCGGCCTGCGCCCAGCGCCTGCCACCGGCCCGGGCGATGAGATCGGCGGCGCGCACGGCGGATTGACCGTCCAGCGGCTCGTCCGAGCAGTACAGCTCGGCGAATTCGCGGCCGGCGGCGGTGCCCGATTCGAGCGCCACCACCACCGGCAGACTTCGCTTGTGCCGCAGCAGATCATTGCCGACCGGCTTACCGGTGCGCGCCGGATCGCCCCAGATGCCCATGAGATCGTCCACCAGCTGGAACGCCACGCCCAGTTCGCGGCCGAAGCGATCCATGGCCTCGACCTCCTCCGGCCGGGCGCCGGCGCAGAGCGCACCCATGGCACAGGCGCAGCCGAGCAGCGCGCCGGTCTTGTGCTGCAGGGTTTCCAGGCATTCGTCCAGTGTCACTTCGGGTTTCGTCTCGGCGGCGCAATCGGAATGCTGGCCCAGGCACAGTTCTATGACAGCTTCCTCCAGCCGGGCGATACCGGTCAGGGCCGCGACCGGAGCGCCCGCGAGAGTCCAGATCGCCAAGCCGTGCATGGCATCACCGGCGAGGACCGCATCGTCGATGCCCCAGACCCGCCACACCGTGGGGCGGCCGCGCCGCATCTCATCGCCGTCCATCACATCGTCGTGGATGAGCGTGAAATTGTGCACCAGTTCGATGGCGGCCGCGGCATGCACGGCCCCTGTCGACCATTCCGAATCCCCCCGCTTACCGGCGGCCCGGGCGGAGGCCAGCACCAGCGCGGGCCGCAGCCCCTTACCCGATTCGGCGACCGCGGCGACGCCGGCGGCATTCCACCAGCCGAGGTGATATCCGATCGGAAGCCGCAGCTCCGCGGGCAGCGTATCCACCGCCGCCCGCAGTAGCGGTTTCGTCAATTGGTGTGCGCGAGTGAGGATCTGCGCCGCCCCGTCGCCCCCTTCCCAGGGCGTTCCGGTGTCGAATGCGGGATCTGCCGCTGCCGACGAAGTCATGGCCACCTCCGGTTACTCTTGGAAAACGTTGTCGCCGAATTGATCTCGTGGTCAACGAGTCGGGGAATCCTGGGGAGAAGGGCGAGGGGATCGCTCGGGATGCGGGGGAACCAGCGGGGACCACGTGCAGGCCTTCATGCTCGGGCCCTCCCACTGGACGGATTGCACTGCTTACTGCACCACCATGATCCGAATCACATTCATGGTAAAGGCCCATTGGCTGTTAGCCAACACCTCGCAATCTCCGCAGACCGACCAGTACCTGCACGAGCGACCACCGGAGACCGCATCGAGATAGCCTGAACCGGACGTGGCACCGGCCCCGCAACGGCGGAAGTCACCGCTCCGACGGCACATCGTTGCGCCGCACACCCTTCCGGGTGTATTGCACAGCAACCCACATTCAGGAGGCTCGACACATGTCCGATTCCGCACTCGACCGCGCCGCGATTCTGCGGCGTGTCGGCGCGCACCGCGCCGTTCGCGTGATTGTCGCCGGCGGCGGTACGGGCGGGCACACCTATCCGGCGGTGGCCGCGGTGCGCGCGCTGCGCGATCTCGTCGCCGAGGCGGGCGCGACGGCGACGGTGCTGTGGGTCGGTACGCCGGACAGTCTCGAGCAGCGGGTGGCCGCCGAGAACGAGATCGAGTTCACCGGAATCAAAGCCGGGAAGCTGCGGCGTGATCGCAACCCCCTGCGCATGCTCAATGCCGCCAATGCCAAAGACGCGGTGCGGGTGCCGTTGAGCGTGCTCACGGCGCAGTCGGTCGTGCGGCGATTCCGGCCGGATGCGGTGCTGTGCACCGGCGGTTATGTCTGCGCGCCGATCGGCATGGCCGCGGCGCTGCGGCGACGGCCGCTGGTGATCCACGAGCAGACCACCGGTATCGGCAAGGCCAATCAATTGCTGGCCCGCGCGGCCGATCGCATCGCGCTCAGTTCCGAAGCCTCCGTAGCGCTGCTGCCCGCGAAGGTCCGCGCCCGAGCCCTGGTCACCGGCAATCCCATTCGGCCCGAACTCGCCACCGGCGATGCCGAAGCTGCCGCGCCCGCGCTGGAGTGGACCGGCTACTCCCCCGAGCTGCCCACCGTCTACGTCACCGGTGGCGCACAGGGCGCGGTGCAGATCAACGACCTCATCGCGGAAATCCTGCCGGAACTGCTGACCGTCGCCAATGTCATCCACCAGTGCGGACGGCGCTCCTACGATCAGGTGCGCGAGCGAGCGGCCGCACTTCCGGCCGAACTGCGCGACCGCTATCTGGTCCGCGATTTCCTCGGGGCCGAGCTCCCCGATGTGCTCGCGCTCACCGATGTGGTCGTATCACGTTCCGGCGCAGGCACTCTCGCCGAGCTGACCACCCTCGGCAAACCCGCGGTCCTGATCCCCTACCCGCATTCCGTCGGCGGTGAGCAGATCCGCAATGCCCGCATTCTCGCCGAGCGGGGCGCGGCCCGCGCGCTCATCGGCGAGGAGGCCACCGCCCCCGGACTGCGCACCGCCCTGTTCGAGCTGCTCACCGAAACCGATTCGCGCACCGCAGTTTCCGCCGCCGCCCGCGCCATGGGACACCCCGACGCCGCGGAGCAACTCGCGCTGGCCGTGCTCGACCTAGCGACACGCTGACACTACCAGCCCAGCTCCACGCTGACAGTCCGAGCTCGACGGATCCGCTGACTATGAACAGTCGCACGGCAGCGGATTCGGCACGCCCGACCGTGGTCGACTCCAATTTCGGGTACTGAACCGACTGCCGCTGAGGGGAATTCGACGGGCCGCCCGCCGAATCGATCAGCCGCCGAGGATCAGGCAGCTGCTCGTGGCGGTGGCGAGCAGGGCGCCTTCGGCGTCGCGGACATCCGCTTCGGCGAAGGCAACTCGCCTGCCCGGCTTGGTGACCCAGCCGTGCACGCGCAGTTCACCGGTGTGGGCGTGGATCGGGCGCAGGTAGGTCACCTTGATTTCGATCGAGGTGTAGCCGACATCGGCGGGCAGGGTGGTGTGCACCGCGCAGCCGGCCGCGGAATCGAGCAGGGTGCAGGCCACGCCGCCGTGCACGAGACCGATCGGGTTGTACATGGATTCGTCCGGGGTACAGGCGAAGACGATATCGCCGGGGCCGACGCTGACGGGTCGCATGCCCAGCAGTCCGCCGATGGGCGGGCCCGCGATCTCACCGTCCAGCATGGCGGTGAGGAATTCCAGCCCGGTCCGGCCGGGGGCGGCCGCGAGCGCGATCTTCGGGTCGTGCCAGTACACGGTCTTACTGCGCGGTTCACCCCAGGAGGCGGGGGCGGTGGCCGGTTCGGTCGAGATCGTCATGAGGCCGACCCTAACACCCTGAGTTCATAATGTGAATGCAGATATACTCTGCCCATGGCACGGAACTGTTCGGTGGCGGCCGCACTACAGGTGATCGGTGAGCAGTGGGCGCTGCTCGCCCTGCGCGAGGTATTCATGGGCGTGCGCCGGTTCGACGCCATCCAGGAGGCCACCGGCGCTCCCCGCGCCGTACTCGTCCGCAGATTGCGCACCCTCGTCGAGGCCGGCGTGCTGGAACTGCACGACTATCGGGAACCAGGCTCCCGCACCCGGCAGGAGTACCGCCTCACCGAAGCGGGCCGGGAACTACAACCGGTCCTCACCTCACTCATGCAGTGGGGGGACAAACATCTCGCCGGACCCGACGGACCGCCGCTGTCGGTCCTGCATACCGACTGCGGCGCACCCGTGCGCGCGGTACTCTGCTGCGCCGACGGACACCAGCTCGCCGATACCGGAAGGGAGATAAGTCCGGTTGTCAATCGGCAAAACCCGTCGCGGGCAATACCTTCCGGCGCGTCGCTCAAACAGTGATGTTCACAACCAACCGATCGGCCGGAGAGCGGGTAGTGTCGGAGACGTCAGCAAGTACTCGGCTATTCCAGAGTTTGGAGATGCCATGCAAATCCAGGTCTTCGCCGACAAGCACATCGGCGGCAGCGCGCCCCTCATCGAGCAGGCGCAGGACACCATCGGATCGATCCTGACCTATTACGCGGACCATCTCACCCGCGTCGAGGCCCACATCACGGATGTGAACGGCCACAAGGGCGGATCGGAAGACAAACAGTGCAATCTCGAGGCGCGACCCAAGGGGCAGCCTCCCGTGGCGGTCCGCCACCGCGCCGCGACCGTCGAAGAGGCGTATATCGGCGCCGCCGAAAGCATGGCCCACCTGCTGGACAGCCGATTCGGCCGGCTACATCACACCAAGGGCGGGGACACCATCCGCCATATGCAGCCCGCTGAAATTTAGGCAGGGCTGGAACTCAGGGCAATAAGCCCAGGCGGCGGGCTCGTACCACCGCTTCGTGCCGGGTATGCGCGCCGAGTTTGGTCATGGCACTGCGCAAATAGCTCTTGACCGTCTCGGCGCGCAATGAAAGCCGCAGCGCCGCTTCGATATTCGTACAGCCCAGCGCGATCTGGGCGAGCACGTCGAGTTCCCGGGGCGCCAGCGTCACCTCCCGATCCGGGTCCGCCACGCCGGATACCAATCGTGCCAATCGCTCCGTGACATCCCGTAATTTGCTGCGCGCCTGCGCATCCGAGACGGTGGGGGTGATGCCGCGCAATTCCGCGTGCAGATCCCGGAGCTGTTCGGTGACCATCGCATCCGCACCGGACAGCGGCTGGGCCTGCTGCCCGTCGTGCGCCAGGCGCAGCCGGACCCGCCGGTCCACCTCATCGCGAATCGCGAGTTCCACGCTCAACCGGCGTCCGGCCTGCACCATTTCATCGGCGATCCGGTCCCCGATCGGACCGGACTCCCGATTCGCGACATAGAGCACCGCACGCGCCTCACCGCTCACCACAACGGGCACCGCGACCACCGCGCGCAAGCCCTCGCCGAGCACCGCGCCGTCATAGTGATGCGTGATCGTCGAGGCCGATCGATAGTCCGCCACGGAGCGCGGCCTGCCGGTGGCCACCGCGCTGCCGCCCAGTCCGGAGCTCGGAGCCACCGCCAGCCCCCGCATCCGGTTCGTTCGCGTCCCCACGAACTCGCTGAGCACCAGCGTGCCCGCATGCACCGCGCCGCCGAAGACCACCGGCGCCTTGGACAGCGCGGCGAGCTGCCGCAGCTCGGACCGCAGCACGTCGCTGTCACGCGGACGCAGCAGCCCCTCGGGGGTCTGGTTCATCGGGTACCCCTTTCCGGGGGTAGTCGGTGCCTGAGTGTGACGTGAATCCTAGCTAGGTGAGCATGAGCATGGACCGGCTCCCGCCGGTGAGCTATTCCTTCGGGGTCTGGGACACGCCGCTGCTCGGCGATACCATCGGCACGAACCTCGATCGCACGGTCGCGCGGTTCCCGGACCGCGAGGCCTTGATCGACTACACCACCGGCATCCGGTGGACCTATCGCGAGTTCGCCGCGGAGGTGGACGCACTGGCGCTCGGGCTGCTGGCCACCGGGCTCGGCAAGGGCGACCGGATCGGCATCTGGGCGCCGAACTGCCCGCAGTGGACACTGACGCAGTACGCCGCGGCCAAGATCGGCGCGATCCTGGTGAACATCAATCCCGCCTATCGCGCACACGAGCTGCGATATGTGCTGGGCCAGGCCGGGGTTCACACGCTGATCGCCGCGCCCGCCTTCAAGACCTCCGACTACGCGGCCATGATCGACGAGGTGCGGCCGGACTGCCCGGACCTGGAACAGGTAGTGCTCCTGGACAGCCCGCGGTGGCGGCGACTGTTCGAGACCGGCCGGGCCGGCGATCCGGAGCAGCTGACGCTCGCGCAGTCGGCGCTCTCGGCCGACGATCCGATCAATATCCAGTACACCTCGGGCACAACGGGATTCCCCAAGGGCGCCACCCTCAGCCACCACAATATTCTGAACAACGGCTACTTCGTCGGCGAGCTGTGCGGTTACACCGAACAGGACCGCATCTGCATTCCCGTTCCCTTTTATCACTGCTTCGGCATGGTGATGGGGAATCTGGCCGCGACCAGTCACGGCGCGGCCATGATCATTCCGGCGCCCTCCTTCGAGCCGCGCGCCACCCTGGAAGCCGTTGCCGCCGAACGCTGCACCTCGCTGTACGGGGTGCCGACCATGTTCATCGCCGAGCTCGCCGATCCGGAATTCGACTCCTACGATCTGTCCAGTCTGCGCACCGGGATCATGGCCGGATCACCCTGCCCGATCGAGGTGATGAAGCAGGTCATCGAGCGCATGGGCATGCGCGAGGTGAGCATCTGCTACGGCATGACCGAAACATCCCCGGTCAGCACGCAGACCCGCGCCGGCGACACCGTCGAGCAGCGCACCGCCACCGTAGGCCGGGCCGGACCGCATCTGGAGATCAAGATCGTCGACCCGGTCACGGGGCGGACCGTACCGCGCGGCAGCACCGGTGAGCTGTGCACCCGCGGCTACTCCGTCATGCTCGGCTACTGGAACGATCCCGAGAAGACCACGGAGGCCATCGATTCCGCCCGCTGGATGCACACCGGCGATCTCGGCGCCATGGACGCCGACGGGTACATCGCGGTCACCGGGCGCATCAAGGACATGGTCATTCGCGGCGGCGAGAACATCTACCCGCGCGAGATCGAGGAGTTCCTCTACAGCCATCCCGACATTCTCGACGCCCAGGTGATCGGGGTGCCCGACGCCAAGTACGGCGAGGAACTGATGGTGTGGATTCGCATGCGCGAGAACGCGACCCCGCTCACCCCCGAAACACTGCGCGCATTCTGCACCGGGCAGCTGGCCCACTACAAGATTCCCCGGTACGTGCACGTCGTGGACGAATTCCCGATGACCGTCACCGGCAAGATCCGCAAGATCGAGATGCGCGAGGTCGCCGTGCGGCTGCTCGGGCAGTCCACCGAGGAGCAGGCATGACCGAGTCGTACAGCGCCAATACCCGGGCCTACCGGGCCGCCCGCGACCAGCTCGTCGCGGCCGCGACCGATTACCGCACGGCGGTGGACACCTTCGAATGGCCGCGGCTGACCGGCATATTCAACTGGGCGACCGACTGGTTCGACGTCATCGCCCGCGGTAACGACCGCACCGCGCTGTGGATCGTCGAGCAGAACGGCGACGAGCAGCGCATCACCTTCGACGAGATGGCCACGCGCTCGGATCGAGTGGCGACCTGGCTGGCCGGGCTCGGCGTCGGCAAGGGCGACCGGGTCATGCTCATGCTCGGCAATCAGGCCGAACTCTGGGAGGCCATGCTGGCGGTGGCCAAGCTCGGCGCGGTCATCATGCCGACCACCGCCGCGCTCGGCCCGGAGGATCTCGCCGACCGGATCGGCCGGGGCGGTGCGGGATTCGTCCTCGTCAATGCCGCCGATACCGCCAAGTTCGCCGAGGTGCCCGGTGACTACCGTCGAATCGCGGTGGGCGAGACGGTATCCGGCTGGCACTCCTACGGCGATAGCGCGACGGTGGAGTCCAGCGGTCCGTTCACCGCCGTCACCGCGGTGGACGATCCGCTGCTGGTGTACTTCACCTCCGGCACCACCAGCAAGCCGAAAATGGTGCAGCACTCGCAGATCAGCTATCCGGTCGGCCATCTGACCACCATGTACTGGATCGGGGTGCGCCCCGGCGACGTCCATCTGGCCATCAGCGCACCCGGCTGGGCCAAGCACGCCTGGAGCTGCTTCTTCGCGCCCTGGCTGGCCGAGGCGACCGTATTCGTCTACAACTACGGTCGTTTCGACGCGGCGGCGCTGCTGGAGCAATTGCGCCGGGCGCAGGTGAACACGTTCTGCGCGCCACCGACGGTGTGGCGCATGCTGATTCAGTCCGATCTCGGCGAGCGACCGGCCGGTCTGCGCGAAATCCTCGGCGCCGGTGAGCCTCTCAATCCGGATGTGATCACCCAGGTCGAGAAGGCGTGGGGACTGACCATTCGTGACGGCTTCGGACAGACCGAGACCACGCTGCAGGTGGGCAATATGCCGGGACAGCAGGTCAAGCCCGGTTCCATGGGCCGACCGGCCCCCGGAGTGCCCGTCATACTGGTGGATCCCCTCACCGGAGAACTCGCTGATGAGGGCGAAATCTGCCTCGACCTGGGCTACACTCCGGTCAACCTGATGACCGGATATTTGGGCGATCCGGAACGCAATGCCGCTGTCACGGCGGGGGGCTTCTACCACTCCGGTGATGTCGCCTCACGCGACGACGACGGATATATCACCTATATCGGCCGCACCGACGACGTCTTCAAGTCCTCCGACTACAAGGTGTCGCCGTTCGAGCTGGAAAGCGTGCTGATCGAGCACCCAGCCGTGGTCGAAGCAGCGGTCGTCCCAGCCCCCGACGACACTCGCCTCGCGGTGCCCAAGGCGTATGTTTCACTCGCCGCCGGTTGGGAACCCGATCGCGAAACCGCCCGCGCCATCCTCGACTACGCCCGCGACCACCTCGCGCCCTACCTACGGGTGCGCCGCGTGGAGTTCACCGAGCTACCGAAAACCATCTCCGGCAAGATTCGCCGCGTCGACCTGCGCCACCGCGAGGAGCAGGCACACGCGACGGGAACAGCCATACCCACCGAGTACCGATACGAGGACATTCTCTCCGATCCGAAGCCGTAGTCCCTTACACCGCAACCTCATTCCGACGACCGATTGGAGCCTTGCGTGCTGCCCCACAGTGTGGAGACCGCCACCGCATACGTCATCGCCGCCCTCGAGGACAAGGGCACTGCTACCCGCGACGATTTCGACGTATCCGGCATCGTCAGCGCAACCCATCAAATCGCCGAGACGTGGGATTTCCATTCGGTGGACCGCGACCGGTTCTGGGGAATCGCCGCCACATTCCTGAAACCGTGAACTGATTCGACTCGGCCGCTGCGCGGCGCCTCGACTCGGCCGCTGCGCGGCAACCGGATTCGGCCGGCGTCCCCTGCGGGCGCCGGCCGATCCTACGGTGAATGCCGAGGCCAGGTGGCCGATCGGGCGTACACTGGAGCTCTGCCTGCTATGAGTCTGTTCACCAAGCTCACGAACCGTGGCAGCTCACTGGAGAGGGCATCTGATGACGACGGTTCCTGAGCAGACGGTCTCCCTCTCGCATTCACCGTCCACGGCCCGCCTCCGGCCGAATAACCCTGGCGTGCACGATCATCGAATACCCCGGCTGCGCTCGTCGTCGACAACGGGCTGACATTCACAGTCGGGGAAACGAATGCCGCCGTTCATGGACCGCAATGACGCGGGCCGGCAGTTGGCCGGACTGCTGTCGGCCTTTCGCGGCCATGATGTGGTCGTCCTCGCCCTACCCGGCGGCGGGGTCCGGGTCGCGCACGAAATCGCGGCCCGGCTGCGCGTACTGCTGGATGTGATCCTGGTGCAACCGCTGGCTGTGGCCCGGTGCCCCGATCTCGTCTACGGGCTGCTCGGCGAGGAGCACACCCTGCTGATCGATACCGCCGCCGTGGCGCGCGGGGAGCTCTGCGACGAGGAACGCGAACACACCGAGCAGCTGCAATCGAAGATCCTGCGCCACAGCGCTTTCAGTTTCCGCGGTGAATATCCGCGGCTGAGCCTGGAGGATCGCACCGTCGTCATCGTGGACGAATGTCTCACCGAGGCGGGCACAGTGCGTGATGCCTGCCGGATGGCGCGCATGCACGGAGCCATTCGGGTCGCCGTCGCCGTCCCGGTCGCTGGGCGGCAGGCGCTGAGCGGTCTGTCCCCCTATGCGGACAAGATCGTCTGCCTCCATGCCCCGGCGCAATCGCCGACCGCGGGCCACTGGTACCGCGACGGCGCACCGACCACCAGCACCGACATCGCGTCGATGCTGGGCACGAATCATTCGGCGGTGGCATCCGATTCGGCTGCTGCCGCCGAATCGGCGGCGGGCTTCGACGGGGCCAGCCGGATCACTCCGGCATCCAGGTCGACGTCCATGCGCGGGCGATGGCCCTGACCGTCGCTGTCGCCACTGCCCTCGTCGTCGAGTTTCTTGCCCGGGAATAGTTCACCGATGACACCCACCCGTTCACCATAGCCCCGCAGTGGTCAGGATGGCTCCGAGCCCGCTCCGAGCGCATCCATGAGCTGCTCCTCGGTGATCGGCGGGACCGGCAGCGGATGTGCGGCCGCGGCGCGCAGGCCGTCGAAGACGAAGGCGAGATGGCGGCGCCAGGCGTCGGGGGCCAGCGTTCCCGTCGCCTCGACGATCCGGGTGTGCGCCCAGGTGATGAAGGCGATGTCCTCGAGTACCCAGTCGGCGCGCAGTACTCCGGCTTGCTGTGCGCGGGTGACGATTTCGCGCATCTTCCCATGACCGTCCTCACGCGCGCGGGCGATGGCCGCGCTCGGGGCGGCGCGGACCGCGAGTTCATTGAGCAGGCGGTCGCCGGCCTGCAATTCGCAGACCTTCTCCACCAGGTAGGTGAAGGACTCCCACGGGTCGTCGATCAGCAAGGCCTGCTCGGCAATTCGGCCGCCGGACTCGATGCGGTCCTCGACGGCGGCGGCGATCAGCTCGTCACGGGTCGGGAAGCGGTTGTAGAGGGTGCCGATGGCCACGCCCGCGCGGGCGGCGATCTCCTTCACCGGGGCGTCGAGGCCGCGTTCGGCGAAAACCTCGCGGGCCGCGGTCACCAGCGCATCGCGATTGCGGCGCGCGTCGAGGCGGAGCGGCTTGTTCGAGGACATTCGCCGATCCTACAAATCCGGGGCTCGAATTATCTTGAGCATGGGTTCAACTTAATGTTAGCGTCGAGGAGCAACTTGAACCACTGCTCAACTTAGTGAGGCACCGCATGAGCAAGACCATCGCGATCTTCGGGTTCGGCCCCGGGCTCGGCATGGGCACCGCACGCGTATTCGGCCGGGAGGGGTTCCGGGTGGCGGTTGTCGGCCGCCGCCCCGACAAGGCCGAACTGCACGTCAAGGACCTGCGCGCCGAAGGAATCGAGGCCGCGGCATTTCCCACCGATGTCACCGACGCGGCGCAGGTGCGCGACACCGTCAGCGCGATTCGCGCGCGCTTCGGCGAGATCGACGTCGCCGTGCACGGCGCGGCCGGGAATATCGGCGACCGCATTCCGTCCACACTCGATCTGGACGTCGCCGGACTGAGCGTCCCCATGGCGCTCAAACTGCACTCGCCCATTCTCATGACCCGCGCCCTGGCGCCCGCCATGATCGCCCGCGGCGAGGGGACGCTGCTGTTCTCCTCCGGCTCCACACCGCGCGCGCCCTGGCCGCACCTGTCCAATTTCGGTGTGGCCCTGGCGGCCCAGCACGGCTACGTGCAGCAGCTCGCGGCGGAGTTGAGCGGCACGGGAGTTTATGCGGGCGTACTGAATATCGGCGTTCTGATCGGGAACAGTGTCGCCGAGGAGCTCATCGACAATAATCCGGAACTTGTTCCCGAGGGTCTCGACATCGTTCGCATGTCGAATAATGAACTGGGCGAACACTATTGGCGGATGTACGTCGAACGCGACAGCGCGTCGGTGGACGTCGGTTTTCCCGAATAGGCCCGTACGCAATCGGATACGCGGAGCTACCGGGTTCGGTTATGCCGGTTCAGGTTCCGGGAGAACACCGCGGGTGAGGGTGGTCATGATGGCGTCCACCAATTCGTGACGGGGTGTGCCGTCCTCCTTCGCCGCCTCCCAGCCCGCATATAGCAGCGCCCAGAAGGTGCGGCGGATCCACGGCAGCGGGAGGGCGGACCCGGTCGCCTCGCGCATTCTGACCAGCACCGCGTCCACGGGATCGGCACCGCGCTCGAGTTCGTCCCAGAGTGCGCTGTCACCGGCGAGGCTCGGCTCGGTGTAGACGAACAGCAGGATCGGGCCGAGGGCGAACTGGCCTTCCACCACGCGGCGCAGGGCCGCGCTCGGAGTGCCGCCCATCGGCTCGGCGCGGACGATGGCCTGGCTGCTGAGATCGGTGACGTGCCGGGCGAGGGCGCGCAGCAGGTCGATCCGCTCGGGGAAGTAGCGGTGCAGGGTGGTGCGGCCGACCTCGGCGGCGGTGGCGATCTGGCCGAGGGAGGCCGCCGGGGTCGCCGTGAGGACCTCGGCCGCCGCATCCAGAATGGCCGCGCGGGTGCGGGCTCGGACGCCGGTTCGCGCGGCGGGGGCAGTCATATCCGGAACGGTATCAGGCGGCCCTAAATGGTGCATAACTTGACTCTAATGGAACATCTATGTTCCATTAGAGAAATGCGAGACACCGGAACCATTGCGTCCACCACCACCGGACGCGGACAGCATCTGCGGGTGCTGTGGTCTTTCGTGCGCCCGTATCGGCGACGCCTGCTGCTGGCTCTGCTGCTCGGATTCGGCTATACGGCCGCGGCGCTGGCCACACCGCTGGCCACCAAATGGATCCTCGATTCGGTCGGTACGGCGGGCTCACTGGTGCAGCCGATCTCACTGCTCGCCGCGCTGCTGGTGCTCGGCGCCGGCTTCGGACTGGCCGAATGGATTCTGCTGGGACGCATTGCCGAGCACATCGTGCTCGACGCGCGCGCCGGACTGGTGCGCCGGTTCTTCCGCGGAGTGCTGCCGGATCTGCAGTTCCGCCCGCCGGGCGAGCTGGTCACCCGGGTCACCTCGGACACACTGCTGCTGCGGGAAGCCGCGTCCTCCAGTCTGATTCATCTCATCAACGGCACCATCTCGCTGGTCGGCACGCTGATCCTGATGGCTGTGCTGGATGTGCCGCTGCTGCTGTGCACGCTGGCCGCGGTGCTGATCATCGCGGTGCTCGCGGGCTGGCTCATGCCCGCCATCGCGATTGCGCAGCGGCAGGCCCAGGAGTCGGTGGGGCGGCTCGGCGGAATTCTCGAAGGCGGCATCCGGGCGCTGCGCACGGTGAAATCCAGTGGCTCCGAAGAGCGGGAGACCCAGCGGGTGCTCACCGAAGCGCGGACCTCGGCCCGGCATGCGGTGCGGGCGGTGCGCATCGAAGCGGTGGCCTGGACGGTCGCGGGCAGCGGAATCCAGCTGGCCATTATCGTCATTCTCGCCTACGGCGCGTGGCGGGTCGGACAGGGCGAACTCGCGGTCTCGACCCTGGTTGCCTTCCTGCTGTACGCATTTCAGCTCGCGGATCCCGTGGGTGAGATGACCACGCAGGTGGCGCAACTCCAGTCGGGGGTGGCGGCGGCGGCCCGGCTGCGCGAGGCCGAATCCATTCGCACCGAAAATCTTTCGGCCGGGAGCGGCGATGCCACCGACCGGACCGGGCGCAATGTGCTGACCTTCGAGGATGTTTCGGTGACCTATCCGGGCAGCAGCCGGCCCGCGCTCCGTCATCTCAGCGCGGCCGTGCCGCGGCGCGGGCACACCGCCGTCGTCGGGCCGTCCGGGGCGGGCAAGACCACGCTGTTCTCGCTCATGCTGCGGTTCTATGATCCGGACAGCGGGCGAATCCTGTTGGACGACAAGGACTATGGCACCTTGCGCATCGACGGGGTCCGGGCGCGCATCGGGTATGTCGAGCAGGAGACGCCGCTACTGGCCGGGACCGTGCGGGACAATGTGATCTACCGCTATCCGGACGCCAGCGATGCGGAGGCCTGGGCGGCGCTGGCGGCGGTCGGATTGGACGACACCGTGCGGCGGATGCCGGGCGGATTGGATGAACCGGTTGCGCACACCAGCCTCTCCGGAGGTCAGCGTCAGCGTATTGCCCTGGCGCGCGCCATCGTCCGGCGACCCGACGTGCTGCTGCTGGACGAAGCGACGGCACAGCTGGACGGGCGCACCGAGGCGGCGGTTCAGGACATCATCCGGCGCATCGCCCGCGACAGCGCCGTGGTCACCATCGCGCACCGGCTCTCCACGGTGATCGACGCCGACACCATCTGGCTGATGGAGGACGGTGCGCTGCGTGCCGGCGGGACCCACGAGGAGTTGCTTGCCGGGGATGATCTCTATCGGGAACTTGTTGCCGCGCTGCGTATTTCGGTCACCGAAAGCCCCGGCACCGCGCCGGCGAATGCACTCAGCGCGTGAGGAATTCGTCGATCGCGGCATTGACCAGATCCGGAGCCGTCCAATTCGGCGCGTGGCCGGCGCCCGGGATCGTCACCACCGCACCGGCCGCGGGCAAGCCGGAAGCCAGTGCCTCGGACTTCTGCGCGGTGCTCGAACCGTCGAATTCACCGCGCAGAACCAGCACCGGGCAGGTGATTTCGCCGAGGCGATCCGCCAGGGACTCCCGTTCGATCAGGCAGGACGCCGCCTGCCGGATCGCGGGCCGGTCACTCGCTGCCCATTTGGCCCGCCACGGTGCCTGATCGGCGGGTGTGCCGCCGATCAGCTGGGCGGCCAGCCCGGGGGCCAGCTCGCTCAGCGGCACCTCCGGGTTGGTCCACGCATCGAACAGGGTGCGGTAATCCGCCTGCTCGGCCGCGGTCGACGCACCGGCTTCGGTATCGAGCAGGAGCAGTGCGTCCGTGCGGTCCGGCGCCAGCAGTGCCGCACGCAACGCCACATAGCCGCCCTGGGACATGCCGCCCAGGATCGCGTGCTCGACCTCGGCGGCATCCATGACGGCGAGCAGATCGCGGGCCGAATCCCAATAACTGAAGGGGGTGGCCGGATCGGCGGTGGTGCCGCCGTGGCCGCGCGCGTCCCAGCACAGCACCCGGAAACCCTTGGATTCCAGGAACTCCGCCTGCGGGGCGAACATCGACAGATCCATGAAGAATCCGTGGCCCAAGACTACGGTCGGCAGGCCTCGGCGGCCGGAGTCGGTGTAGAACACGCGGGCACCATCGGTATCGACGTACGGCATGGCGGTAGCGTAATCGCGCCGCCCGCGCTCGTGCGCGACCGAAACACAGTCCGGTCAGCGGGCGTTCGGGCCGCAGGGGCTGCTCGTCGTTCCGAATACCCTGGAGCGCAGCACTCTTCAGATCTCGGCGGCGGTCCGAGGCTCGTGTTCGGCGGCGAGATGTGCGGCTATCGCCGCTTCGACCAGTTGCCGCCAGCCCGGATTGTCCTGGGTGGTCTTCTCGTCGTGGAACCATCGACAATCAGGAACAGGGCATACGAACCGGTAGGTGCCGTAGTCGTCGATGCGACCTCCGGGACTGAAGGGCCGCTCGTCGGCCGGCCTGATAGCGCGGTGTTCGGCGAAGGCGCCAGGTTCGTCTCCCACCCGAGTACTCGATCACATACTGGTGCGCCGGTACCACTCACGAACCAAGCGGTACGCGATCCTGTGACGGCGGACACTCTCGCGGCGGTGGCCATCATGGGCCCGGAAACACGAAAACCGCCCTCAAGAGGACGGTTCCGGTGAAGAAAACATTCGAGTGGAGCTAAGGGGATTCGAACCCCTGACCCCCACACTGCCAGTGTGGTGCGCTACCAGCTGCGCCATAGCCCCATGTTCAGTTTTTGTTCGCGAGGCGTGCCCCGCTTGCTTGAAAGAAGTTACACGACCTGCATGGAACAAACCAAATCGCCTGCACAAATGCTGGCGGCGACGATCTTCGCGGCGTAGGGTCGAACACATGTTCGATAGCGGAGAGGCGGAGGCGATGGGCGATGCGGAGCTGATCGAAGCGCTGCGACGGGCACACGGCGCAGCGGCGTTCGCGCAGGCAGCGGAGATCACGGCCATTCGGGAGGTGTATCGCCGTCATCGCGCCGGCAATGCCGAACCCGGGCCGGGCGGGATCCGGGCCGGCGAGTTCGCCGCCGCCGAAGTGGCGGTCGCGGTGCAGGTTTCCGAGGCGGTGGCGGCGGCGCTCATCGATATCGGGCTGGCGCTGGATTCGCTACCGCAGACGCGGCTGGCCTTCGCGGCGGGGCGGATTGATCTCTCGCGGGTGCAGGTCATTACTGAGGCCATGCGCGGGCTCGCGCGTGAGGTGCGAGAAGCCTTGGAGCCCAAGCTCATCGAGGCCGCCACCCGCTCCGATCCGGGCCGGCTGCGGCAGACGGCGCGGCGCTGGGTGATTCGCCTCGATCCCGAGGGTGAGCAGCGACGGCGCGAGGCGCGCGAGTCCGACCGCGATGTCCGAATTCGCGCGGTGCACGACGGTATGGCGGTCTTCGACGGTCTGCTACCCGCCGCCGGCGCCCAGACCGTGGCCATGCGGCTGCGCGAGATGAGTCTGCAAGTGTGCGAAGACGATCCGCGCACCATGCCGCAGCGCCGCGCCGATGCGCTGGTCGCACTCGCGGACGGCACCGGCCGCCTCCGCTGCGGTTGCACCCACGGCAAAAACTGCCCCCAGGCCGGCGCCCCCGCCTCCCCCCGCCGCCCGCTCATCCAGGTCGGCATGTCCGCCGAAACCCTCCTCGGCCTCCGCGACGACCCCGCCTTCCTCTCCGGCTTCGGCCCCGTCGACGCCGCCCTAGCCCGCACCCTCGCCGAACACGCCCGCTTCCAAGTAATCCCCGAATACTTCGCCCCCACCACCCCCGCTCCCACCGCCGGCCCAACCCGATCAGCGGCACCCACCCCCACCGACCCGAGCCAACCGATCACACTCGCCACCAGCGACCAGAGTCGATCCGAGGCGCGCACCCCAGACGATCCGAACCCCTCCGCCACACCCGCGACTCCCCACCCGCGCCCATCTGCATCACCCACCGCTCGCGGCATCGGCGTCTCCACAACACCCCCAGCCCCTGACTCGAACTCATCGGTGACACCTGCCATCACGGACTCGAGTCCGTCGGCGGCACACGCCAAAGCAGACACGAATCCTTCGGCGGCCGCTACCGCCGGGGACCAGAGTTCTTCCGCGGCAAGCGCCGACACGGACCCGAATCGCTCGGCGGCCGGCGGCGGAGACCCGAGTTCATCGGCGGCGTCCTCGACTTCCGACTCGAGTTCCTCGACGGTGACGCGGATCGGGGGGCCGCGCTCGTCGGGGGCACGGCGGAATCCGACTGCTCCGATGGCGCCGTGGGAACGTTCGGCCGGGCTGTACGAGGTGCCCGCCGATTCGGTTGCGCCCGAGGCGCTTCGCGCGGCGGCACGCCAGGCAGCGGGTTCCGGTGCGCCAGGCGCTCATCCGGCGGGGTCGAAGCGCAATTCCGCGGCGGCGAAGGTCGAGGTATCGCCGCCGTTCTCGGCCGCTCCCCCGCGTGAGGTACGCGCCTTCGACGGGCTGTGCCGCTTCCCCGGCTGCACCATGCCGGCCGCCGAAACCCTGCTCTCCCAGTTCGATTCGCTGCGGATGCGCCGCGCACCCCAGGCCAGCGCAGCCCCCCGCGCCGTCCTGTGCTCCCACCACCACCGCCTGAAAGCCCTCGCCGACAGCGGAAAACAACCCTGGCGCGTCTACCTCGCCGACACCGACCGCATGCGCTGGATCGACCCTTCCGGCGAATCCCACGAAACCATCCGCGAGGGCGCCCGATACCTCTTCCCCCACACCGATATCGACGCCCCCGCCAAACCACCCCACCGCCCCTACCGCCTCCCCGAAGAACCAACCCCCCTACCCACCCCCGCAACCACCGACATCGCCTACCCCCTCGAAACCCACGTCCTACTCCACCCCCAGCTCTCCCGCTCCACCCCGGAAAACGACATCCCCACCCTCCCGGCCCGCCCGTCCCCACGGTGAATCCCACGACCCCCCTGGGCCGGCAAGCCCCAGCCCCAGCCCCCACACCGCAAGGCCTGAGCCACCCATGGCCAGACCTATCAGGACCTCGACGCGAGCGCGGCCCTACGCCACCCGCAACTCGATGAGCCCCCACCCTTCCCACCCCTGACCACGGACCCGTGCTGCCAGCTCGGTTCCCTGCCCGGGGTGCGGCTCTCCTGAGGCCCCGATGGGCCGCACCCCACCAATTCCTGCACACCCGATGCCCGGGAGCCGCGACTGGCACGCGACTCCCCCCGGGGTGCGGCCGCCCCGGCGCCCCCGACAGGCCGCACCCCACCCAATGTCCTTGCGCCCGTGCGATTCCACGAGGCGCTCATCGAGTTGGAGGTCGCCGCTGATGCTCTCCGGCGGGCCGGTGACTACACCAGCCGGCTGCGCCGCGCAGTCATCGATGGGTGATCGGCGTGGTGGGCGCCCGTATTGACCAAACAGCCCGTGTCCAAGTCGCACACCCCTTGTCGGGGCTGCGTGGTTTAGACACGGGCTGTGGCATTGGTCCGGACGGCAGGTGGCCGAATCAGGTGGGGCGTTGGTCCGGGTTACTTGGTGGCGTTGATGACCCAGTCGGATTTGTTGACGTCGATCTTCTTGTCGTTGACGAAGACCGAGGGGGTGGCTACGCGGTCGCCGGAGGCGGAGGTCAGGGCCTTCATGGCGGCTTCGGCGTGGTTGCGGGCGGAGTCGAGGCGGTCGGCGGTGGTGATGCATTTCAGGGTGTCGTCGGTGGCGCCTGCGTCTTTGGCGATGGTGGCGAGGTCCTGATTGCTGTGGTCGGGGCCGCCCTCCTCGGGCTGCTTGGTGGTGAAGAGGAGGGTGTGGAATTTGGAGTAGACGGGGCCGTCGCCGGCCTGGGCCACACATTCGTTGGCGGCTACGGCGCGGGTCGAGTAGTCCTTGCTGCGCGAGCGCGAGTCCAGGAAGTTGACGAGGCGGTAGCGCACCGCGAGCTTGCCCTCGTCGACCTGCTTGGCGATCTCCTGTCCGTAGGTCTTCTCCAGCTGCCCGCAGGCGGGGCACAGCGGATCCTCGTAGACGTCAATGGTTTTGGCGACCTGGGATTGACCCAGCACGATCGCGCCGTCGGAGTCCATGGCCACCGTCACGGCGGAATTGTGCACCGGGCCGTACCCGTCGTCGCGTACCGCTACGCTGCCGCTGTCGTTCCACTGATACAGCGCGAAGATGATCAGGGCGACCACCGCCAGCGCCACGCCGGCTAGGGCGTACGTGGTTTTGCTCGATACCGGCCGCGGGGTGTGTTTCGAAGACGGTGCGCTCACGCGCAACACTCTGCCGCACCGCCGCCGCACGCGCCCACCCACCCCCGCAACTCATACCGGGTGCGGGCGGACTGTGGCATTCGCTACGCCGGGGCCGGTTCCTTGCGGCGCAACGTTTCCGGCACCACCATCCAGGCCGCCGAGGCCGTGGCGAGAATGACGCCGGTGACCCC
This sequence comes from Nocardia sp. NBC_01327, assembly GCF_035958815.1. Taxonomy (NCBI): domain Bacteria; kingdom Bacillati; phylum Actinomycetota; class Actinomycetes; order Mycobacteriales; family Nocardiaceae; genus Nocardia; species Nocardia sp. NBC_01327. The sequence goes on from NZ_CP108383.1 coordinate 7,812,101, forward strand.
GAGCGCCACCCCGTAGGAAACCTGGTCGGCGAGCGTGCCGATCAGATACGGCCCGAGGAAGGTGCCCAGATCCGCGGACATCTGATACCCCGCGAGCACCGGCCCGCCCCGCACCCCCGGGCCCACGATATCCGCCACCGCGGCTTGCAGAGCCGGGGAGAACATGCCGGAGCCGATCCCCGCGATACAGGACGCCACCAGCAACCACGGGAACGTCTGCGCGAGACCCAGTCCCGCGGTCCCGATCGCGCAGATCAGCGTGCCCGCGATCAGGAAGGGCCTGCGGCCCAGCCGATCCGACCAGCGCCCCGACAGGAACAGCACCGACGCATTGCCCGCCGCGAAAACGGTCAGGGCAATACCGGCCAGCCCCGCATCCTCCTTCAACACCTCCACCACGATGAGCGGCACCAACGCCATTCGCACACCGAATACGGCCGCGCCATTGCCGAAGTTCGACCACAGCGCCGCCCGATACTGCGATTTGGCGAGCGCCTCCCGGAAGGTCATGACCGCCGTACCGCTCGCGGCCTCCGGCACCGCCAAATGCGAATTCCGCAGCGCCGCATACACGATGAAACTGGCCACCAGCAGCGCACAGCAGTAGATGATGAACGGCGCCCGCAACCCCAGGAAGGACAGCGCGCCACCGACCAGCGGCCCACTGATCGAGCCGATCAGAAAGCTGGTCGAGTACACCCCCGACACCCGCCCGCGCTCCAGCGGCGGCGAGATGCGAATCACCAGCGCCAGCGAGGACACCGTGAACATGGTGGACCCGATACCACCGAGCGACCGCAATATCAGCAGCTGCCAATAGGTCTGCGCGAAAGCGCAAGCGCCGGTGGAGATGGCCACGATGATCAGACCGGTCAGATACACCGGCCGCTCCCCCAGCCGCTGCACCAGCCGCCCGCCCAGCGGCGCGAACAGCAACCGCATCAGGGCGAAGGCGCTGACGATGAAGGAGGCCGCCGCGACTCCGACGCCGAAGCTCCGGGCGAACTGCGGCAGCGCGGGAGCGACGAGTCCGAATCCGATGGCAATGGTGAAGGCCGCCCCCACCAGTACCCAGATCTCCACCGGTAGAGGCTTGAGGCGCGGGGAGGAGGAGCCGCTACTCACCGGATAGTGCCTGTCCCACCATCTCTTCCGCGGCCGCCTGCACCTGCGCGAGATGCTCCGGCCCCTGGAATGATTCCGCGTAGATCTTGTACTTGTCCTCGGTGCCGGAGGGCCGCGCCGCGAACCAGGCGTTCTCCGTGGTGACCTTCACCCCGCCCAGCGCCGCGCCATTGCCGCGCGCGCGGGTCTGGATTCCGGTGATGGGCTCCCCGGCGATCTCGGTCGCAGTGATCATGTCCGGCGTCAACGCCGCCAGCCGCGCCTTCTGTTCCACGGTGGCCGTGGCGTCGACCCGGTTGTAAGCCGGACTGCCGTAGCGCTTCTCGAGTTCGGAGTAGCGGGTGGACGGACTCTGCCCGGTGACGGCGGTGATCTCCGCGGCCAGCAGCGAGAGCAGAATGCCGTCTTTGTCGGTGGTCCACACGGTGCCGTCCTGGCGCAGGAACGAGGCGCCCGCGCTCTCCTCACCGCCGAATGCCAGGCTGCCGCTGAACAATCCGGGCACGAACCATTTGAACCCGACCGGCACCTCGTAGACATCGCGCCCCAGCACGCTGACCACGCGATCGATCATGGACGAGGTCACCACCGTCTTGCCGATCTTGGTCAGCGCATCCCAGCCCATCCGATTGGCGATCAGGTACTCGATCGCCACGGCCAGATAGTGGTTCGGATTCATCAGGCCCGCATCGGGAGTCACGATCCCGTGCCGGTCGGCATCGGCATCATTGGCCGTGGAAATGTCGTAATCGTCGCGAATCGCGACCAGTGAGGCCATGGCGTACCGCGAAGACGGATCCATCCGAATCCGGCCGTCGGCATCGAGCGTCATGAAGCGCCAGGTCGGATCGACGAACGGATTGACCACCTCGAGTTCGAGGTCGTACCGCTGCCCGATCTCCTCCCAGTAGTCGACACTCGCCCCGCCCATGGGATCGGCGCCCAGCCGAATCCCCGCGCCGCGAATGGCATCCAGGTTGAGCACATTCGGCAGGTCGCCGATATAGCGATCGAGATAGTCGTAGCGTTCGACCTTGGTGACCAGCGCATGCGCCAGACTGGTGCGCCGCACCTCGGCGAGCCCACCGCGCAGCAGCTCGTTGGCGCGCGCGGCAATGGCATCGGTGGCGACCGTATCGGCCGGTCCGCCGTGCGGCGGATTGTATTTGAAGCCGCCGTCACGCGGCGGATTGTGCGAGGGCGTGACCACGATGCCATCGGCCTGATGCCGCGTGCCGCCGCGATTGTGGCGCAGCACGGCATGACTCAAAGCCGGTGTGGGCGTGTACCTGTCACGCGCGTCGATCATGGCGGTGACGTCATTGGCGGCGAGCACCTCGAGCGCGGTGGTCCACGCGGGCTCGGACAGCGCGTGCGTATCGCGGGCCAGATACACCGGACCGGTAATGCCGCGGGTGGCGCGATACTCCACGATGGCCTGCGTAATGGCGAGGATATGCGACTCGTTGAACGCGCAGTCGAGGCTGGAACCGCGGTGTCCGGAAGTCCCGAAGGACACCAGCTGCGAGGGATCCTCCGGATCCGGAATCCGGCTGTAGTACGCCGTCACCAGATGCGCGATGTCCTCGAGGTCTGCGGCGCGCGCCGGTCGCCCGGCTCGATCGTGCGCCATGCTCGCGGCTCCCTTCCGTATCGCCTGTGCCCGGCTGGTCATCAGCATCACGACCACACCTGCTGCCCCGGAGAGGCGTAGGTGTACTGCCGCGCAGAGGCGTGGGTGTGCTGCCTCGGCGAAGCGATCACGACGTTCGCCACCGCATAGCTGTCAACGCCCTCCTGTACCCGTCGAACCGTTGTGCAGCCGAAGGTACTGAACGGAGTCAGCATCCGGGTGCCCAGTGGGAAGACACTATCGAATCGACTGCCCACCGCGCGATCCGACGGTTGCCGGCGTCCGTCCGTCTCATTCATCGCCTGCCCCCAATCGTCGAATCGTCGCCGTATCCCCGAAGTTGCCGAGCGCAATCGCGCCCGCTTCACGGTGTGCCCATTTCCGGCCCGATCCAAGCAGTGTACGAACTTCCACGGCCGACGTGGAGAGGGTCGCGAGCCTGCCCCGCTCGACACCGCCGGCGCCGGGACCCACCAGCCTCCTCTTCAGTTTGCCAAATCGTTGCCAATCGGCGTGTTGCTGAGGCCGAACAGCACCCGGGAACTGCGAGGATAGTGCCGCTTGCCCGGTGTTGTCCCATCGGCCTCAGAGGAGAGCCAAGTTGGCGGTGCGGCAGTTGATCAGAAGCATGCTGGTCCGGAGCTGCGGCATTGCCGCAGCAGCGATCGCCGTGATGGCGACCGCTCCGGCGGCTCACGCGGGTGCGGTGTACCCGATCGCGGAACCCGACGGGTTCTACTATGCCCCAGGTAATCTCGGAGACAGCGCCCCCGGGGACGTCTTGCGCTCCCGCTTGATGCCGGCCAATCCCTGGCCCGGTGCGACGGTGTGGCAGTTGCTCTTCCACTCCACGAACTCATCCGGCGGGCCCATTGCCGCCGTCACCACCCTCATCGTGCCCGGCCCCGGCCCGCACCCCCTGGTCTCGTACCAGCCGTTCGTGAATTCGCTGGGCATGCAGTGCGCTCCGTCGCATGCGCTGTTCGACGGCGGACTCAAGGAATCGGGTGCGCTCGAATTGCTGCTGGCGCGTGGCTGGGCGGTTGCCGTCCCCGACCACCTGGGCCCGACCAGTGCCTACGGCGCGGCCCGGCTGGGCGGCCAGATCACCCTCGACGGCATTCGCGCCGCCGAACGCTTCGCCCCTGCGGGACTGGGTAATTCACCGGTCGGCATGGTCGGCTACTCCGGCGGCGCCATGGCCACCGGATTCGCCGCAGCACTGGCGCCCACCTATGCGCCCGAACTGCCCATCGTCGGTTTCGCGGACGGTGGCGTACCGGTGAATCCGGGCAAGATCGCCATCGACGTCGGCGATGTCCCGCATCCGCTGTTCGGGCTCGGCTTCGCGGTCGCGGTCGGCATGGAGCGCGAGTATCCCGACGCGCTTCCGCTCGACAATGCTTTGACCCCGGCGGGTTTCGCGATGCGGGACCGGATCGCCAATTCCTGTGTGGACGACATCATCTCGGCCGGGGCCGGGCACACCATCGGTGAGATGTTCCACCGCGGCATCGAGAACGATCCGACCCTCATCGGCGCCTTCCACGACAATGCCCTCGAGATCTACCCGGGCGTCCCCCGTGTCCCCATGTACGAATGGCACGGCGGCAATGATCAGGTGCCGCTGGATCTCGCGCTCAATACGGCGGGGCGCTATTGCGCGGCAGGCACTCCGGTGCAGTTCGACATCATTCCGGGCGCCGATCACGGCACGGCGATCTTCCCCGGCGCGGTCAAGGCCGTCAGCTATCTGTCGGATCGGTTCGCGGGTGTGCCGCCGCCGTCCAACTGCCGCTGACGATTCGGCACCGGCTCAGCTGTAAACACCGCAGCCCCACTCATTTCTATGAGTGGGGCTGCGGTGGTCCTCGGCCCGGAATGCACCGCACCCCACCCGCGCGAGCGGATGGGGTGCAGGTTTTCCAGGCAAATCTCAGTGTGCCAGAACGGGTTCGCCCTCGGAGGGGACCGGAACCTTGTTCGGCATGATGAGTCCGGTGACCACCGCACCCACCACGAAGATCGCGGCAGCCCACCAGAACGCGGTGGTGTAGCTCTGCACCGCGGCCTCGGCCAGCGCCGCCGGCGACGCGCCATGGTCGGACACGTAGTTCCCGAGGGCCGTGGCGGCCAGCGTGCTCAGCAGCGCGGTACCGATGGAACCGCCGACCTGCTGGCTGGTGTTCACCATGGCCGAGGCGACACCGGCGTCTTCGTGCTCCACCCCGGAGGTGGCGCCGATGAACGCGGTCGACATCGCGGTACCGAGGCCGACACCCATCAGGATGAGGCTGGGCAGGATGTGGCTGGCGTACGCGGTGTCCACGCCGATCCGGGTCAGCAGCGCCATACCCAGTGCGGCGAGCAGGAATCCGGTCACGACGGTCACCCGCGGGCCGACCCTCGGCACCAGCAGCGACGGCACGGTCGTGGAGGACACCACCATGCCCGCGACCATCGGCAGGAAGGCCACGCCGGTCATGATCGGCGAGAAGCCCAGCGACTGCTGCATGTAGTAGGTCAGGAACAGGAACATCGCGAACATGCCGATGCCGATGGAGAACACGGTCAGGTAGGACGCGGCCCGGGTGCGATCGAGGATCACGCGCAGCGGCAGCAGCGGATGTGCGACCCGCGTTTCCAGCCAGACGAACACCGCGAGCAGCACCACGCCGCCGATGAGGAAGGACAGCGTCGTCGAGTTGGCCCAGCCGTCGGTCTCGGCCTTGGAGAAGCCGTACACGATGGCGAACAGCGCGGCGCTCACCGAGAGCGTGCCGGGCAGATCCAGCTTCGGACGCTGGGTGGCGGTGTGCTTGGCGAGCAGCATGACCGCACCGACCAGTGCGATGGCGGCGAAGACCAGGTTCACGTACATGACCCAGCGCCACGAGGCCCATTCGGTCAGCGCGCCGCCGAGCAGCAGTCCGAGAGCGCCGCCGGCGCCCGCGATGGCGCCGAAGATGCCGAACGCCTTGGCGCGTTCCTTGGGCTCGGTGAAGGTCACGGTCAGCAGTGACAGTGCGGCGGGGGCGAGCAGTGCGCCGAAGACGCCCTGCGCCACGCGAGCGCCGACCAGCACCTCGAAGCTACCGGCGGCACCGCCGATGGCCGAAGCGCCGGCGAAGCCGATCAGACCCACGATGAAGGTGGTCCGGCGGCCGAAGAGATCGGAGAGTCGTCCGCCGAGCAGCAGCAGGCTGCCGAAGGCGAGCGCATAGCCGGTGACCACCCATTGCCGGTCACCGTTGGAGAAGTGCAGGTCGGCCTGTGCGGCCGGGAGTGCGATGTTCACGACGGTCGCGTCGAGCACCACCATCAGCTGCGCCACGCCGAGTACGGCGAGCACCCACCAGCGCAGGGCATGCGAGCCACGGCGACCGTCTCCGGTCGTCGGCGCGGCCACTGCCTTCTCTTTCTCGAGAGCTGTCGTCATGGTCGTTTTCCTTGTCCCCTAGGATTAGCGGAGAGGCCGTCTCCGTTTACCGGTTAAAGCTATCATCTAAACGGAGATATACCCTCCGGATAATCCCGGCCCCTGTTAGGATTACGGTGTGAATCACGTCACCACCGCGCCCCCACCGCGCCGTTTGCGCGCGGACGCCGCGCGCAATCAGCAACGCATCATCGCGGCCGCACGCGAACTCTTCGCCGATCGCGGGCTCGAGGTCACCCTGGACGATGTGGCCGAAAGAGCGGGCGTCGGCGTCGGCACCGTCTACCGCCGGTTCGCGAACAAGCAGGAACTCATCCTGGAAGTGTTCGACGCCATGGTCACCGAGCTGGCCGCCGCGGTCGAGCTCGCCCTGCACCACCCCGACCCGTGGCAGGGCCTGGTGGAACTGTTCGAGTACTCCTGCCGTCATATGGCACTCAACCGCGGCTTCGGCGAGGTCGTGCTGGAGATGCACGACAGTATGGACCGTTTCGTCTGCATGAAGGAGCGCGTCCAGCCCGGCATGCAGGCCGTCATCCGCCGCGCCAAGGAGGCGGGCGCACTGCACCCCAGCGTCGAGGCGGGCGATTTCTTCGCCATGGTGAACATGGTCGACGGTGTGGCCGGCTTCGCCCGTTCGGTCAATACCGATGTGTGGCAGCGCTATATGACCATCGTCCTCAACGGCGTCCGGGGCGACGGCGTCCCGCGCCTGCCCCTCACCCAGCGCGCACTGACCGACAGCGAGGTCGAACGCGCCAAAGAAGCGATGTGCACTAGCCGCAAACGGTAGCGCTTCTCACACCTGTCGGTTTAAAGTTGGTCGCATGACCAACTCTTGGGCGAACTGGGCCGGGGATCAGGGCTGTTCTCCGGCGTCCATCGCCGACCCGGGCACGCCCGAGGAAGTCGCCGCGGTGCTGGCACGCGCCGAGGCAGCCGGGCATACCGTGCGCGTCGCCGGATCGGGGCATTCCTTCACCGATACCGTGCTGACCGACGGCACGCTCATGCGCCTGAACAAGCTCGACAAAATTCTGTCGGTGGATCGGACTGCCGGGCTGGTGCGCGTCGAAGCCGGCGCCACGCTGAACGCCGTCAGCAATGCGCTGCATCCGATGGGGCTGGCGTTCCCCAATCTCGGTGATATCGATGTGCAGTCCGTCGCGGGCGCGACCGCCACCGGCACCCACGGCACCGGGGCGAAGCTGCAGAATCTTTCCGCCGCACTGCAATCGGTGGAGCTCATGCTCGCCGACGGCAGCCGGGTCGAGCTCAACGATCAGACCGATCCGGACGGCTGGCGCGCGGCGCGCGTGAATGTGGGCGCGCTCGGCGTGGTCACCGCCGTCACCCTGCAAATGGTGCCGTCCTTCGTGCTCGAAGGGGTGGAAAGACCGGTGCCCGTCGAGGAGGTCCTCGAGGACCTCGACACCTATGTCGACGGCAATGAGCACTTCGAGTTCTATATGTTCGCGCACAGCCCGCTGGCAATGACCAAGCGCAACAATCGGGTCCAGCTGCCGGAGCAGCCGCGCGGCAAGGCCGTCGACTGGTTCTCCGACATCCTGATCTCCAACTACACCTTCGACGCGCTGTGCAAGCTCACCCGGCGCAATTCGAGTCTCATTCCCTACGTGCAACGCGCCGCGGCCTTCGCGGGCAGTTACCGCCGCCAGGTGGAGCGTTCCTACCGAGTCTTCGCGACCACCAGGCTCTTCCGCTTCACCGAGATGGAGTACGCCATCCCGCGCGAGCACTCCGTCGACGCGATTCGCGAGATCAAGGATGTCGCCAAGCATTTCGACACCGTCATGCCGATCGAGGTGCGGTGGGTCGCGCCCGATGACGCCTTCCTGTCCCCCGCCGGTGGCCGCGACACCTGCTATATCGCGGTGCATCAGTACCAGGGCATGGACTACGAACCGTATTTCCGCGCCTGTGAGCGCGTTTTCGATCGCTACAACGGCCGCCCGCACTGGGGTAAGCGGCACTTCCAGACCGCCGAGACGCTGAGTCAGCGGTATCCGGAGTGGGAAAAGTTCGCCGATGTCCGCAAGCGCTTCGACCCGCAGGGCCGATTCACGAATGCCTACATCGAGCGCGTGCTGGGCCCTATCGGCTGAGTTATGATCGGTTGCTGAAAGATCGCTGAACGTAGCGATTCTGCTCGTCGAACTGTCCTGGATGTACGCCCGACCCGGGCGTGACCACACGTAGGAGGTTTCGATGTCTGATTTCAACGACAAGATCAATGATGCGACCGATCAGGCTAGGGACGCCGCGAAAGATGCCGCGGACAAGGCCGAGGGCATGGGCGATCAGATGAAGGACCGCCTCGAGCACGCGGGCGAGGACGTCAAGGAGAAGGTCGGCGGCTTCGTCGACAAGATGAAGGAAAAGCTCGGCGGCTCGAAGTAGCGGGCCGCCATGCCGACACCTGACGAACTCGGCGATTCCGCCGAGGGTCTGGCCGATAAGGCCGGAGTCGCCGCCGGGCAACTCGCCGAAAGGGCCAGCGGCGCGGCCGCCGAGCTCGCCGACCGGGCCAGCACCGCGGCGGCCGACCTCGCCGATATGGCGAAGGCGTTCGCCGACAAGCTCAATACCGAGGATATGCAGGGCACCCTCGAACAGGTGCGCGCCAACCTCGAGCATGCGGCGCAGGACGTCATGGCGGCGGTCAACGAGATCGTCACCGCCATGAAGGACAGGGTCAGCGGTAAGTAGTCGAGACAACCCCGATCCCGGGCTGCGGCCGGGGTCGGGGTTTTCCGCATCGGAGCCCGATCCCCCGAACTCGACAGAGGACACTCCACGTGAGCGCACCGAGCAAACCCTCCGGCTCGACTCCGATCCATTCACGAGCAGCAGTGGCGCCCAGGGTGTTCTGGCCGTCGGCCCTCGTGGTCACGGCATTCACGGTGTACGCCATCGTCTTTCGCGATACCGCCGCCCGGCAGGCGAAAGCGCTGCAGGACAATGTGATCGGCGGATTCGGCTGGTACTACATCGTCCTCGTCTCGCTGTTCGTGGTCTTCGCGATCTGGCTGGGCGTGGGACGCTTCGGTGGCATCCCGCTCGGCCCGGACGGCGAGCAGGCCGAATACTCCATCGGCGCTTGGCTTTCCATGCTCTTCGCCGCGGGAATGGGCATCGGCCTGGTGTTCTGGGGCGTGGCCGAACCGCTGTTCCACTACGACGATCCGCGGCCCGGCGTCGGGCCCTCGCCCGCGCAGCGCGCCGACTCCGCCATGGTGCAGACCTTCCTGCACTGGGGAATCCACCCCTGGGCGATCTATGTGGTGGTCGGGCTGGCGCTCGCGTATTCGATGCATCGCAAGGGACATCCGGTCTCCATCCGCTGGTCGCTCGAGTCCCTGCTGGGCGACCGGATTCGCGGCTGGTCCGGCGATGTCATCGATATCGTGGCGGTCATCGGCACCGTCTTCGGTGTGGCCACCTCGCTGGGGCTGGGCATTCTGCAGATCTCGGCGGGCCTCAATTATCAAGGCTGGCTGCACGAGCCGGGCAAGGGCCTGCAGGTGGTGCTGATCATCGTGGTCACCGCGCTGGCGACCGTGTCGGTGGTGACGGGTGTGGACAAGGGCATCAAGCTGCTGTCCCAGGCGAATATGGGTGTGGCCGGATTGCTGCTGCTGTACGTGCTGGTGGCCGGGCCGACGCTGTTCATCGTCAATGACCTGGTGCAGAATTTCGGCTCCTATATCCAGTCGCTGCCCAAGATCAGCCTGTACACCGGCGCGACCGAGGGCCCGAGCGGTACCGCGTGGACCCAGCAGTGGACGGTCTTCTACTGGGGCTGGTGGATCTCCTGGGCGCCGTTTGTCGGCGTCTTCATCGCGCGCATCTCACGCGGCCGCACCGTGCGCGAATTCGTGGCCGGGGTGCTGCTGGTGCCGACGCTGCTGACCTTCGTCTGGTTCGCGGTGTTCGGCGGGGCGGGCCTGCATCGGGAAATGTTCGGCGGCGGTGGACTTGTCGGGCCGGACGGGCCGGACCGCGACAGCGCCCTGTTCGCCATGCTGAATACGCTGCCGGGCGGCAGCATCACCGCGGGGCTGGCCATTCTGGTGATCGTGCTGTTCTTCGTCACCTCGGCCGACTCCGGAGCGCTGGTGGTGAACATGCTGTCCTCGGGCGGCAATCCGAATCCGCCGATCTGGAGCCGGGTGTTCTGGACCTGCGCGCAGGGTGCGGTAGCTATTGCGTTGCTACTTGCCAGTGGAACCGGCATTGCCGCACTCACGACACTGCAGACCGTGGCAATCCTGATCGCACTGCCGTTCAGTGTGGTCATGGTGGCCATGTGCTGGGCACTGGTCCGTACCTTCCGGGGCGAGCAGAGTCCGGCACGCCCGGACTGATCACAAACTGACCAGGATGTGACGGTGACCAATCGGGGCGTGCCATGTTCCGAAGGCGGAACCGGCACCCCCTAGACTTCGGCGCAGAAGATTACGGATTCGTCACGGATTGGATTTCCTGCGTCATGCTCAAGGGCTTCAAGAATTTCCTGATGAGGGGCAATGTCATCGATCTGGCGGTCGCGGTGGTCATGGGTACCGCCTTCACCGCCATCGTCACTTCGGTGACAAAAGGGCTGGTAGAGCCACTGCTGGCCACGGCGGGAGGTAATAGCGAATTCGGCCTGGGCTTCCAGATCCTGGCGAACAAGCCCTCGACCTTCGTGGCGCTCGGGCCGATCATCAGCGCCGGCATCAATTTCGTGACGGTCGCGGCGGTGCTCTACTTCGTACTGATCCTGCCGATGACGCATCTCAAGTCGCGGCTCGTCAAGCCGACCGTCAAGGCCGACCCCACCGAGCTGGAACTGCTCGCGGAGATCCGCGATCTGCTCGCCACGCAGCGGTCCGAGAAGACCGACGAGCTCGACAACCGGTAGCAGCGTTTTCCGCCGCCTCCCAGGAACGGCGATAGGGTGCTTGCCAGAGCATTGCTGGCACATCGTGAGTACCTATCGGAGGAGGCGGGAACGTGGGTCGCATCCCACCCCGGCAGTTATCGCAGGACCTGCCCGACAGCAGTCGTGCTCCGCTTCCCGGTCGCTGGGCGATGCTCGCGGTGCTGTGCGCGAGCCTGCTGCTCGTCGCCATGGACGCCACGATCCTGAATGTGGCGCTGCCGTCGCTGATCGACCATATGGATCCCAGTCCCATGCAGCAGCTGTGGATCGTCGATCTCTACGGCCTGGTGCTGGGCGGTCTGCTCATCACCTGCGGTGCGATCGGTGATCGATTCGGCCGCAAGCGCCTGTTCATCGCCGGCTTCCTGCTGTTCGGCCTGGCCTCGGTGGTCGCCGCCACCTCGCATACGCCCATGCAGCTGATCGCCGGGCGCGCGCTGCTCGGCGTCGGCGGCGCCATGGTGATGCCGTCCACGCTCTCGATCATTCGCACAATCTTCACCGACGATCACGAGCGCACCCAGGCCATCGGCATCTGGGCCTCGGTGGCGGGCGCGGGAGCGGCCGTCGGGCCACTGGTCGGCGGGCATCTGGTGCAGTCCTTCGGCTGGTCCGCGGCCTTCTGGCTGAATGTGCCGGTGGTGGTGTTCACCGTGGTGGCCGGACTGTGGCTGCTGCCGGAATACCGTGCGCCGCAACAGGGTCGGCTGGACTGGTTCAGCGCGGCGCTCTCGGTGCTCGGCATCGTCGCGCTGGCGTGGGGCATCAAGCATGTGGCCAAGGGCAATCCGGCGCCGGTCGATCTCGTGATCCTGGTCGCCGCGCTGCTGCTGCTGGGGTTGTTCACCTACCGGCAACTGAGGTGTCCCGATCCGCTGCTGGATGTGCGGCTGTTCCGCAATCGCGCTTTCACGGCCGCGGCGCTGGCGACGCTGCTGGCCATGCTCGCCATCGGTGCGGCACTGTTCCTGATCTCGTTGTGGCTGCAGTACATTCACGGCTTCACGCCGTCGGAAGCGGGACTGCGCACCCTGCCCGCGGCGGTGGCCATGCTGCTCGGATCGCTGTCGACGCCGTGGCTGCTGCAGCGGATCGGCGTGCGCGCCCTGATGGGTTTCGCACTGGGTGCGGTCGCCGTGGGTTTCGCGGTGCTGGCGGCTGTACCGGACACCACCTATCCGCTGGTGGCGCTGGTGCTGTTCACGCTCGGTCTCGGTGACGGGCTCGCAATCACCACTGCCGCAGCGGTTCTGGTGTCCGCGGTGCCGCCGGAGCGCGCCGGAATGGCGGGCGCGGTGGAGGAGACCAACTACGAATTGGGCATCGGCCTGGGTGTCGCCCTGCTGGGCAGTATCCACGGCCGGTTGTTCGTCTCACATATGACGGATCTGCCGCTGCACGGTGAGCAGCTCGATACCGCGCGCGGTTCGGTCGGCGGCGCGGCCTATGTGGCGGATCAGGTCGGCGGACCGGCCGGGGCGCACATCCTCGACATCGCCCAGCACGCCTACGATTCCGCCCTCACCACCACCTCGTGGATCTCTGCTGCCATGGTGGGCGCGGTGGCGGTGCTGACGGTGGTGCTGGTGCCGCGCGGTTTCACGGCCACGTCCGCGCACTGAGCGGTTCGGGGCCGAAAGTCGTTCGGCCCCAATCGGTCAGCCCGGGGCGTCGGTGAAACCGATGGCGGCGTGGCTGCCGTCGCAGAACGGCTTGTTGCGCGATGCGCCGCAGCGGCACAGCGTCACCCGGTTCCGCACCTCGTAGTCGGCGCCGTCGGCGGCGGTGACCTGAATGCCGCCGCGCACCCACAGCGGTCCGCTGACGCCCTGAGCCGGATCCTCGACCAGCGCAATGGATTTCGGAAGTTCTGGCTCCAATGCGGTGCGCTCGGCCAGATTCCAGGCGACCAGGCGACCGGACGGGCAGTCCTGCGATTGCTGCCTGGTGGCCGCGGCGGCCTGTGCTCCCGGCTGTTCGACCAGATTCCAGACCTGGCCGTCGGCATCGCAGAAGCGGGCGAACGCGCACAGCTGCTGCGCGTCGGTCAGGGTGACCTCGGGGCCGTCCTGTTCGGTGGCCTGCGCGAGATACGGTGCGCGCGTGGCGACTTCGGCGCCGTCGAAACCGATCTTGGCGTGTGTGCCGTCGCAGAACGGTTTCTTGCCCGATTGGCCGCAGCGGCACAGGCTGTAGCTGTCGCCCGGCGTTTCTACCGGCGCACCCTCCACCCACTCCCGCGAGGTGCCCGCGTCATCGGTGCCGATGGTCTGTGTCGCGAGCGGGACCGCGCCGGTGACGCGATACGGGCCGTTCTCGGTAACCCTGATCTGCACAGGACTACTCCACCAGCACCTCTTCATCGGGCTTGTGCGACACGCCGAGTCGCGACAGGCCGCGCAGATCGTAACTGTGGGTGGCGATCGCGCCGAGCAGTAGACCGGCGGTGAGACCGAACAGCGTCATCCACAGACCGGTGCTCAAACCGGCTTCGAGGTGTCCGTCGAAGTAGAGCAGCGAGCGCACGGCCAGGTAGATCTGGTGCATGGGTTCGAAATTCGCGAGGAACGCGATATAGCGCGGGGTCGCCTCGATGGGGATGGTGCCCGAGGAGGACGGCAGGCCCAGCACCACGAACACGATCATATTGATCAGCAGACCTGCGGTGCCGAAGGCGGCCAGCACCGACAGGCCCGTCACGCAAACCGCGATGATGGCGAGGGTGCCGTAGAGGAACAGCGGCAGCACGTGCTCGATCGGCATATCGAGCAGCGTCGCGATGCCGAGGAACACGCCCGAGGAAATCGGCGCGATCACCACCGCCATGGCCCACTTCACCAGCAGGGTGCGCCAGCGCGAGATGGCCACCGGCGGAATGTGCCGGTACCAGGGGCCGTATTCGGCGGGCACATAGCCGAGCACATTGTCGACCATGGAGTGGATGATCATGGCCCCGCTGAATCCGATGAACAGCAGGATAAGGGTGTAGAAGAAGGCCGACAGGCCCTGGCCGGTGCCCTCGGGCAGCGGATGGAAGGCGCTGACGCTGACATCGATCGGCTTGGCCAGCTGCAATCGGGCCGCACCGCTGAGTTCGGTGGGCGCCGCGCCCGGGGCGGGCTGCAGTTTCGCCTTGACCTGGCCGGTGAGCTGGGCGCCGACGGTGTCGTTGACCTGGGCCATGGCCTGATCGGTGACGCGCTGCACGATCGATGCGGAGTAGGTGCTCGCACGGGGATTGGTGTGCACGGTGATGACGGGCCGATCGATATCACCGGGCACCACCGAGGCGGCGGCCAGAATGGTGAGCCGCTTGGTGAAGTCGCTCGGGATGACGATTTCGCCGTAGAGGCGTCCGTCGGACAGCAACCGCTGGGATTCGCTGATGCCGATCACCCGCAGGTCGATCTTGTCGGCCGGAATCTTCGAGGTCAGCGCGTCGGTGATCTGGTTGCCGATATTCATCGGCTTGCCATCCAGAACATCGCCATTGTCCTGATTCACCAGGGCGATGGGGAAATCGTGCAGGTTTTTCTCGGGATCGGAGGTGTATCCCAGGTACATCGTCCCCATCAGCGCAGCCAGCAGGGTGACCACCAGGACCGGTCCGATCCAGCCGCGCAGCGGCACACTGTTTTTCGTCATAACACTGGCAAATGTAGGCACTGACAACAAAGTAGTCAATGCCAACATCCCGGAGTGTGTCCGATATCCTGCACTGACCATGTCTCGTCATGACACCGCCGTCACCCAGCGCTCGTATCACCACGGCGACCTCCGAGCCGAACTCCTGCGCCGTGCCGAAGCGCTGCTGCGCCGCGGCGGGATCGACGGGCTCTCGCTGCGGCAGCTCGCCCGCGATACCGGCGTCTCGCACGCCGCCCCGAGCCGCCACTTCCGCGATAAGCAGGCGCTGCTGGACGCACTCGCGGTCGCGGGTTTCGAAAGACTCGGCGCCTCCTTCGAAATCATCGCGGCCTCCGGCACGCTGCTGGAGCGCGTCACCGCCGTGGCGCGGGCCTATATGCGCTTCGCCATCGACAATCCGGAATTGCTGGCGGTCATGTTCGCGCGCAAGAGCCGACAGACCCCGGCCATCGAGGCGGCGGTGGGCAAGGCGCTCGCCACGCCGTTCGCCATGATCACCGACGGCCAGGAGCTCGGCGAGGTGGTGGCCGGTGATCCGCGGCGAATCTGCCTGTCCGCCATGGCGGCACTGCAGGGGCTGGCGACGTTCGTCGGCTCGGGCTTCGTGACCGCCGAGGATGCGGACGGGCTGTTCGAGGAAACCGTGACCCACATGTTGGACGGTTTGCGTCCCCGTCGCTGAATTCCCGGCACTCCCCCGTTACCTTTGGTGCGGACTATGGGAGAGCGTCATACACCGAAGGCAGGCAGTGAAACCCGAGGGCAGCCAGTGACCATCGAGGGCAGGCAGTACGGCGGCAGAGCCGTCACCGAGCGGAAAGCCGAACGCCGGCAGCGTTTTCTCGACGCCGCCATCCAGATCTTCGGCGACCGCGGCTACGCCAACTGCTCACTCGCCGATGTCTGCGCGGCCGCCGGACTGTCCAAGCGCCAGTTCTACGAGGAGTTCGCCACCCGCGAGGACGTCCTCGTCGCCGCCTACGACCAGATCCAGGACGCAGCGGCCGCCGCCCTCGCCGCCGCCCTGAGCACCCTCGGCCCCGACCCGGACCCCCGCGAGACGGTCACCCTGGTGCTGTCCGCCTTCCTCGAATCAGTCGGCGCCGACCCCTACCGCGCCAAGGTCGCCTTCGTCGAAGTAGTCGGCGTCAGCCAAGCCATGGAAGAGCACCGCCGCGCTCGCCGCCACGTCTGGATCGCCACCATCCGCGCCGCCCTGGAACCCCTCGCCGGCCCCGGCGCCCGCATCCGCGGCAATTCCGACATGGCAGGCAGCGCCCTGATCGGCGCCGTCAACGGCCTCGCCCACGAATGGCTCCTGTCGGACCCCCGCCCCCCGGTCAGCGAACTCGTCGACATGCTTGTCCCCATTGCGGTTTCGCTCATAGTCAGCGACTGACACCCACTGACGGCAGACGGAAGGGCGTGGGTGACCGGTATGGCAACCGAGCAGATACGGCGGCTCGAGTCCGCCATGGTCGATGGCCGGCGCTGGCGGGCCGATGCCTTTCGCACGCTTGTGGTCGAACATCCGGTGCTGGGACCGGTTGCGCGACAACTGGTCTGGGCGATTTTCGATGCCGACGGTGCGGCGGCCGGATCGTTTCGGATCACGAGTGACCGCGACCTGCTCGATGTCGACGGGACCCGACCGGAGCTACCGGCTGATGCTTTGATCGGTATAGCCCATCCGCTGCACCTGGGCGGCACGCTCGAGCAGTGGCGCGGGCTCTTCGCGGGTGAGGCAGTGCGCCAGCCGTTCGACCAGCTCAATCGGGGTGTGTATCGGTTCACGCCGGAGGAGGCGGCCGCCGATGAGCTGGTTCGCTTCGTGGATCGGCGGGTGCCAACCAAACGAATCTATGGTGTGCAGCAACAGGGTTGGGAGTTGTCGCATACTGCCCTGTTTCGGCGGTTCACTCCGAGGCGCGAGGTGATGGTCACGCTGACGCCGGGGATTCAGGGTGGTTATCGGTATGAGGTCGAGGAGCAGCGCATTGTGGCGGTGCGGCTCCGAGGCGGGGAGTTCGGCGTGCTGGATGCCGTGACCGCCTCGGAGCTGCTGCGTCAGTTGGAGCGGCTGGCGGCGTGACGGCCGGTGCGGCGGCCGAAGAAGGATCCGGAGCCGAGTTGGGTGCCGCTGGCGTAGCCCTTGCCGTCCTGGGCCAGGGTGGAGCCGTTCGCGCCCGCGGCGTACAGGCCGGGGACCGGTGAACCGTTGTCGCGCAGTACCTCTCCGTTCACGGAGGTCCACAGCCCACCGAGGGTGAATCCGGCGTACAGCGCCTTGCCCAGGGTCAGGTCGAACGCACCCCAGGGACCGTGGTCCTGCGGTTGCAGCCATTCGGCGCCCTTGTGGAAGTCCGGATCCTCACCCTTCGCGGCATGCGTGTTGTACCGATCGAGCGTGGATTGCAGTGCCTCAGAGGGGATTCCGAGCCCGGCGGCCATCTCCTCGACGGTCTCCCAGCCGTCGATGAACGGGGCGAGGGGGAAGTTCGGCCGCTCCATATGCTCCGAGTCGACAATGAGATACGCTGCCGCGCCGGGCTGTTCGAGCGCGAACGCCGAGGTGCGGGAGTGGTAGGAGTCCTCGGAGACGAAGCGCTTGCCCTCGCGATTGACCACAATGCCGGTCAGCAGCTTGGACGGCGGGTACACCGGCGCGGTCACGAACGCCTGATCCATATTGCGCGTCGCGGCCCCGGCCGAGACGCCGAGCCGGATGCCGAGTCCGTCGTCGTAGGTGGTGCCGAGCACAAACGGCTTCTCGGCGAGCTGCGGCACATGTTCAGCGACCATGTCCGAATTCATGACGAACCCGCCGGCGGCGAGGACCACCGATGTCGCCCGCACCGCACCGGTTTCGCCGGGCCGCCGCCATTTCACGCCGATGATGGCGCCGTCGGCATCGGCGATCAGATTGGTCACCCCGGTCTCGTACTGCACCTCGACCCCGAGCTGCGCGGCGCGCTTGACCAGCAGTTCGATCACCAGCGCCGCACCCTGGGTATCACCGGGCACCGGCACCTTGTGCCCGCGCGGGGCCGGTACGGCCTGCTCGCGGTACGGCCAGACCTTCTCGTTGCCGGTGTACATCAGCCCCTGCGTTCCGGGCTGGATCACCGCCTTCTCCGGGTAGTAGCTGCGCTCGAATTCGAAGCCGAGCCCCTCCAGCCATTCGAAGTGCGCGGTGCTGCCGTCGCAGTAGGCGCGAATCTTCTCCGGCTCGGGTTCGCGGGCCACCGCCATCAGGTACTTGTACATCTCGTCGGCCGAATCGGCGTGCCCGGTCGCCTGCTGGACCGCGGTGCCGCCGCCGAGATAGAAATGCCCGCCGGCCAGCGCCGTGGTACCGCCGGCAACCGCCGCGCGCTCGAACACCAGCACCCGCGCACCCTGCGCGGCGGCCTCCACCGCCGCGCATCCGCCGGCGATGCCGAAGCCCGCCACCAGCACATCCACTTCGGCGGTCCACTCGGTAATCGACTCCGCCGCAATGATTTCCGGTATCTGTGTGCTCACTGCGCTTCCCTCTTGATCTGTTCGAAGAACGTCCGCATATTGATACCGACCTCCGCGAGTTCGAGGAACGGCACCCCGGAGTCGGCGCCGTCCAGGTAGGCGAACCGCATCTGCCCACCCATGGTGCCCTGCTGCACCACGGGAATGCCCGCCGCGGCAGCTTCCTGCAACGCGATATCGAAGTCGTCCGGTTCCATGCAGATGTGGTGCAGCCCCGGCCCGTTCTGCTCCAGGAATTCGGTATAGATCGAGGTCCCGCGGACCGGCTGGATCAGCTCGAGCTGCGTGTCACCGCTGTAGGACAGTGAGATATGCGCCGTGAAATCCGCGGGTTCCCCACGGTAGGTACAGGTTTCGGGCCCGAAATGGATATCCGGCATCCGGGTCCAGCGCTGCGCCCCGAGCGCTGTGCCCAGGAACTTCTCGGTCTGCCCCACATCGGCGACCACCCAGGCGATCTGGGTGACGGGCCCCTTCGCCACGCTCATCACTGCTCCGTTCGACGTTCCAGTGGCCGCCGCTCGCGCAGAGCCGCGCGCCACCCATCACCGGCAGTTAATCACAGACGCTTAAATTTGCAGCCACATCACTCACCGCCGCCCACATCGCCCATGGCCGTCCAGCCCTGATTACTGACCCCGTAGAAGATCGCCACCAGCAGGAACAGCACCAGCGCCACCACCGGCTGCACGAACCCGATCGCCGTGCACACCGCGTAGACCACGATCCCCGGCCAGGCCCGCCACCCTTCGTGACGCGCGAACGCCGCATCGAATCCGGGGCGGAACATCTCCGGCCGCTTCGCCAGCCGCCACCACATGGGCGCCCAGGGGATGGTCATCAGCACACCCACAATCCCGTACAGCGTCACCGCTCTCGGAAGGAAATACCACTGAGAGTGGATCGGACCATACGACAAAGGCCCGGTCCATCGGACCGGGCCCGCGTACTGCCGTTCGCGCTATTCCGCGTTCTTGCGCACCCGCTTGATCGTGCGCGCGCTGATCATCATGAGCGTCGTGATGGTGACCACGATGAGCACGGTGCCCAGCCAGGCCATGGTGTGGATCGGCAGTTGGTATGCGAGCACTACGCGCAGGATCGCCTCGGCGAGCAGCCCGACGCCCCAGAGCACCGCGAGGTTCCGGTAGCTGCGCCGCGCGTCCGGATCGTTCTCGTAGGTCGACTCCAGAATGGGCAGCCGGTGCGGAGCCGAGGTGGCCACCGCCTTGCGCGCCGCCGCATAGGTGAGCGGCTTGCCCAGCATGGCGCTGATCAGGAAGGCGAGCCCGATGACCGCCGTGCCGAACGAATCTTTGATGATCATGATGCGGGGATCGCCGCTGATCAGCGAGCCGACGAGGCCGATGACGAAGACCGCGAGCACAAGCGCGGCCATGGCGTCGAGTTTCCGCGCCCGAATCGCCGGAATGCCCACCATCACCGCCGAGACGATCGCACCGGCCAGCAGGGCGATGAAATCGGAGTATCCGAGCCAGTGCAGAACGAAGTAGGCGAGCGTCGGAATCGCGACATCCCGCAGAATCGGAGCGAGCATCCGACCGATACCCGGGCGGGCCGGCTCCGGCGACGTGGCGGACTGCCCGTGCGATGCGATCCCGGTGGTTTCGATGGCGGCCATTTCGGCGACTCCCCTGTTAGTTCGACTGTGCGCTACCGGAAATGACGCTACGGACGAACGGGCTCCACGAGATCTGCCAACCATCACCTCCTCGCCATGACAACTGTCATGCCGGGCAGCGAACGTCAGACGGGTGCGGACTCGGTCGTGTGCACCCGGTCGATCAGGGTGGTCAGGGCCCGGGGCAGGCGACTGTCGGCGCCGAGCAGATCCAGGCCGCTCTCACCAATGGCCTTGCTCATCACCTGGTAGGTGATCAGGCCGCGACGGGTCGGGAAGACGAGCACGCGGCGGCGGTCGGCATCGTCCACCTTGCGGTGCACCAGATTGTCGGAGATCATCGCGTCGATCAGGCGCGTGAGGCTGGCGCCGGTGAGCAGGGTGGCCTCCGCGATCTGCGACATGGAGCGCCCACCTCCCCCTGCGACGGCGCCCAGCACATGCCACCGACCGACGGAGGTTTCCCCGATGCAGGCCGCGATCGCGCGATCCAATTCCTGTGATGCCAGGCGCACCAGTCGCGCCAACTCCTCCAGCGCGGCGGGCGCAGTGCTATCGTCCACCACAGCACTATATACAACGCCGTATGGTAAAGATTCAAATGGAAATATACGGTGGTGATTTCCATGGCACCCTTGGTTTCTCGCACCGCGCGCACAACGGTGGATATCGCGCTGGTCGTTCCACTGAGCGGGCCCGCGGGCATGTTCGGGCCGTCCTCGGAGGCGTGCGCCGCGCTCGCCGTCGAGGACATCAATGCGATGGGCGGCATTCTGGATCGCCCGGTGCGGCTGCATCCGATCGATTCCGGCGCGCCACTGCCGCAATTGGCCGACCGGATCGGCCGGATGGTCGATCGCGGTGAGATAGACGGTGTGGTCGGCTGGCATCTGTCCAATGCCCGCAAGGTCATCACACCGCAGACCGCGGGGCGAATTCCCTACGTCTACACCACTTTCTACGAGGGCGGCGAGAATTCCGACGGGGTCTACATGGTCGGCGAAACCCCCGATCAGCAGCTGTTCCCGGCATTGCGCTGGCTGCGTAGCGAATTCGGTATCCGGCGCTGGTGCGTGATCGGCAACGATTATGTGTGGCCACGCGAAACAGCGCGGGCAACAAGGGAATTCACGGCGGGCACCGATATCGATGTGGTCGGCGAAGAATACATCCCGCTGGGCAGCCGGCGTTTCGGCCGCGCCCTCGAGCTGATTCGCCATTCCCCGGCGCAGGGCGTCCTGCTGTTCATGGTCGGCGCGGACTGCGCGGCCTTCAATCGGGCCTTCGCACGCGCCGGTCTCGACGACGGCAGACTGCGGCTGAGCATGATGATCGGCGAAGATGTCCTCTACGCCGGTGGACCGGACAGCACCCGCGGATTGCACACCGCCTCAGGCTATTTCGAAAGCGTGGTCTCGCCCGAGGGCATGGATTTCGGCAGCCGCTACGTCCGCCGCTTCGGCACCTGCGCGCCCGCGCTGAACAATATCGGCGAATCCTGCTACGAGGGCATGCTGCTGTTCGCCTCCCTCGCCGAAGCCGCCCGCAGCCTGGACCTGCGCACCATCGAAAGACATGCCGCGCAGGTCAGTTACGGCGGCCCGCGCGGTGAGGTCCGGGTGCGTGGTGCGCACACCACGCAGCCGGTCTTCCTCGCCGATGCCGACGCCCTGCAATTCAGCGTCCTGGCCGAGCTCAATACCTGAGACCGTGAACCCGTGGGGGCCATGGGTTCACGGTCGCGGCATCAGCCGACCACGGACGGCTGCTGCAATCCGAGGCGCTCGGCGTCGGTGGTATCGCGATAGGCCGCCGATTGGCACTGCTCATGGCAGTTCTTGGTGAGCGTGCAGGTCAGCGAGGAGATGGGCCCGCCGTGGAAGGGGCAGTCGTGCACCATATCCGGGAGTTCGTAGCGCTTGCCGTCCACCACATCCAGCAGGGTCTGGCCCGCCCACAGCGGCTCCTTCTCGATTTCCTCCCGCAGCGGATTGGGCCGGGCCAGATAGTACTTCCCGCCCGTGGCCAGGGCGATCAGCGGTGTGAGCACCAGCGCGATGGTCAGTGCGAGATAGGGCGACCAGGCCTCGAGGAACGCGCCGAAGGCGCCGAAGTAGGCGGCGATCGATACCGCCGAACCGGCGAGCATGGAGCCGAAGCCGACCGGGTTGATCGGGTACAGATACGCCCGCTTGAATTCGATATAGGGCGGGCTGATCTTCAACAGCCCCTTGTTGATCACCAGATCCGCGACGATCGCGCCGATCCAGGCGATAGCCACATTCGAGTAGAAGCCGAGGATCGTATTCAGCACCGTGAACATATTCGCGAGCATGAGCGTCAGCGCGATTCCGATGTGCAGCACCAGCCACACCACGCGCCCGGGATGGATGTGCAGCACCCGGCTGAAGAAGTTGGACCAGGACAGCGAACCCGAATACGCGTTGGTGACATTGATTTTGATCTGCGAGAGCAGCACCATGACGGTCGCGACGGACAGCGCCGCGGCATGGTTGTGGATCATCGAGCCGTAGCTGCCCAGGAACATTTCGACCGGCTCGGTGGCCCGCGTGAAGCCCACCTGCCCGGCGATATAGAACGCGAGGAACGCGCCGCACAGCTGTTTGGCCGCGCCGAGAATCACCCAGCCGGGCCCGGCCGACAGCACCGCCGCCCACCAGCGCAGCGGCGGCGTCTCGGACTTCTCCGGCATGAAGCGCAGGTAGTCGACCTGTTCACCGATCTGCGCGATGAGCGAAAGAGCTACGCCCGCACCGGATCCCACCGCGATCGCGCTGATGCGATCACTGCCGCCGTTGCCCGCCCAGGACAGGAAGCCCTCGAAGCCGTGCGGATCGCTGATGGCGATCATGACCAGCGGCGCGGCGAACAGGATGAGCCACAGCGGCTGGGTCCAGACCTGGAATTTCGCCAGCGCCGACATGCCGTACAGCACAAGCGGAATAATGATCAGCGAGCCGATCAGATAGCCGAATACCAGCGGTAGATGGAAGGCCAGATGCATGGCCTGCGCCATGATCGCGCCCTCCAGCGCGAAGAAGATGAAGCAGAAGCTGGCATAGATCACGCTGGTCAGGGTCGAGCCGAAGTAGCCGAAACCCGCTCCGCGGGTGAGCAGATCCATGTCCAGGTTGTATTTGGCGGCGTAGTAGGCGATCGGGATGCCGGTCAGGAAGATGGTCACGGCCGCCACCAGGATGGCGATCACCGCGCTGGCGGCGCCGTGCGTGACGGCGATCGAGGCGCCGATCGAATAGTCCGCCAGGTAGGCGATGCCGCCGAGCGCGGCGATGGAGCAGGCCATCGGGCTCCAGCGGCGAAAGGACTTGGGCGCGTAGCGCAGTGAGTAGTCCTCGATATTGTCCTTGGCCGCCCAGGCCTGGAAGCGGGTCCAGCGGGTCGGGGGCGGCGCGGCGGGATCTACCGGCGCAGACGAGGCGGTGCTGCTCATCGGGGGTCTCCTAGCTAGAACGCCGCGGCGAGGCTGGGGGTCGCGGCGAAAACAGACGCTAGGTGGAATATTTTCAGATGACTATAATCCGAATGAAAGTTAACTCACGCGATACCGGGCTCGTTCGCCGTAATACGAAGTTCACGCGCCGGTTCCGCTGCGGAGACATCCGAGCCTTTGTATCGTCTCCGTACGGAATACATTCGTTTGAAACTAAATGAGGTGAGCGTGCCCCTCTACGAGTTCCGCTGCCGCGACTGCGGCAGCTTCGACCGCAGCTACTCCATGGCCGAGGTGCCGGCCGCCGCGGACTGCCCCGACTGCGCGGGTGCGAGCAGGCGGCAGCCGGGCGGGGCCTTCGTCCGTCCCGGCTCCGCCGCCGCCCGGCTCATCGACGCCACCACCCGTACCGCGAGCGAGCCCGCGGTGGTCGGCGCCCCGGCCGGGCGCGGCGGCGCGCCCGTCACCCGGAATCCGTTGCACCGCAAGCTTCCCCGTCCCTGAGAAGGAGTGCTGTCATGCCCGAGTTGCTATTCCCCCTCGATTCCCGCAAGAAGTTCACCGAGCAGCAGTTCGTCGGCCACAACCGCTGGCATCCGGACATTCCCGCGCCGGTGACCGTGAAGCCCGGCGACGAGTTCCGGGTGCATGTGCGCGAATGGTTCGACGGCGCGATCCACAATGACGACAGCGCCGAGGATGTGCTGAACGCGCCGCTGAGCACCGTGCACTGCCTGTCCGGTCCGTTCGCGGTGGAGGGCGCGCAGCCCGGCGATCTGCTCATTGTCGACATCCTCGATATCGGCCCCATCCCGCAGGAGGATTCGGGCCCGCTGGCCGGCCAGGGCTGGGGTTACACCGGCATCTTCCCCACCGACAACGGCGGCGGTTTCCTCACCGAGCACTTCCCCGACGCCTACAAGGCGATCTGGGATTTCAGCGGCCACACCGCGACCTCGCGGCACGTGCCCGGCGTGAAGTTCACCGGCATCATGCATCCGGGACTCATGGGCACCGCGCCGTCGGCCGCCCTGCTGTCCAAGTGGAATGCCCGCGAGGGCGCGCTGATCGCCACCGATCCGATGCGCGTACCGCCGCTCGCGCTGCCGCCGGAACCTCGCGACGCGATTCTCGGCTCGCTCCGCGGATCCGAATTCGACCGTGCCGCAGCCGAAGCCGCGCGTACCGCACCGCCGCGCGAGAACGGCGGCAACCAGGACATCAAGAATTTCACGCGGGGCAGCCGCGTCTTCTATCCGGTCTTCGTGGACGGCGCCAAGCTCTCGGTCGGCGATCTGCACTTCTCGCAGGGCGACGGTGAGATCACCTTCTGCGGCGCCATCGAGATGGGCGGCTTCATCGATCTGCGCGTCGATCTGATCAAGAACGGTATGGAGCTGTACGGCGTCAGCGAGAACGCCATCTTCATGCCGGGCAACGAAGGCCCCAATTACACCGAGTTCCTGGCCTTCTCGGGCACCTCGGTCACCCTCGGCGGCGAACAGCGCTACCTGGACTCACAGCTGTCCTTCGAACGCGCCTGCCTGCACGCCATCGACTACCTCACCAAGTTCGGCTACAGCCCCGAACAGGCATACCTGCTCCTGGGCGCCGCTCCCATCGAAGGCCGCTTCTCCGGCGTCGTGGACATCCCGAATTCCTGTGCCACCGTGTACATCCCGACTGCCATCTTCGACTTCTCGATCACGCCCACCGCGGGCGGCCCGGTCACCATCGACCCCGGCATGGGCGCACCCCGCGCCACCCGGTGACCGATACCCTCCGGTCGGCGGCTACCCGGCCGCCGATTGGAGGGTGGCGCCCTTGGTCTCCGGGGCTCCCCAGATACAGATTCCGAAGCCGACCGCGGTCAGGCCCGCGGCGTACAGGAATGTCGGACCCATGCCCAGGTGATCGAGTGACCAGGGCAGCAGATAGGTGCCCAGGGCCGCGCCGATGCGGCTGACAGAGGTGGCGATGCCGACGGCGGTGGCGCGAATGTGGGTGGGGAACAGCTCGTTCGGATAGGTCCAGTCCAGGACGTTCGGGCCGCCGCAGAAGAACGCGTACAGGCACAGCATGACGAAGGCCAGCATGGCGGGCATGCTCGGCCAGACGCCGATGAACAGCACCGGGATGATCATCAGGCCGAAGCACCAGATGATGGTCGGGCGGCGGCCGACGGTATCGATGAGCCGCATGGCGGGCAGGCAGCCGATCAGGAAGACCAGGCTGATCAGACCGACGCCCAGGGTGTCCATCCAGGTGCCCGAGGGCATGCCGAAGGATTCCAGAATCTGCGGGCCGAAGGTCAGCATGGCGAACAGCACCGCGACCTGGCAGACGAAGAATCCGCAGCAGAACACAATGCGCTTGCGGTATTTCGGGCCGAACAGCTCCCGGAGCGAACCCTTCTGCTCGGAGTGCTTTTCGACCAGATCGTCCGGATCGACCCGTACATGCAGGTACTTCTCCACCATGGCCGCGGCCTTGTCCGCCTTACCGTGCTCGGCCAGCCAGCGCGGCGATTCCGGGGCGGTGCTCTGCCGGATGATCAGGAAGAACGCGCACAGCACCGCGGCGCTCGCCACCTGCCACCGCCAGCTGCCGTTTCCACCGAAGGTCAGCAGCAGATAGCCGACCACATAGGCCAGCACGGAACCCATGTACCAGGCGATGATCTGGAAGCCGAGCAGTTTGCCGCGCTGTTTGATCGGCAGCCACTCCCCCAGCAACGAGGTGGCGATCGGATAGTCGGCGGCCACCGCCATGCCGAGCACAAATCGTAGAATGACTATGAGCCAGGTGGATTCGGCCCAGAACGACAGGATCGAGCACAGTCCCATGACAACCAGGTCGGCGGTGTACATGACCTCTCGCCCGAACTTGTCGGTGAGGATGCCGAACAGCGCGCCGCCGATGAACATGCCGACCAGCGATGCCGCACCGATCAATTGGGTATCGCCGGTGCTGAGATTCAGTTCGGCCGTCATACCGATCAGCGCGGTGCCGATAATGCTCAGAATATAGCCGTCCAGCAGCGGGCCACCCGAGCAGGCGATCGACAGCCGCCGGTGAAATCCGGTGAAGGGTGCGTCATCGATAACGGTGGTCACTTCAGCCCTCCCAGAGACGACCCGGCAAACACCTTGACACAGCGAATAATTAGCAAATGCCGCGAACTTACCCTCGCGGCGCCCCGCTGTGAGGTGCTGACACGCCGTTACGGGTTGCGCTCCGGGATCTGCTCGAGGGCCCACTTCGCCCATTCCTGGTTCATGGCGTAGTAGCGCTCGCCCCACTCCATGGCAATGCGGCCGTAGACGGACAGGTTGCTTTCGTCCCAGTCGATGCTGGCCTCGAGGCTGTGCAGATCGTCCTGCGCCCGTGTGGTTCCGGCGCCGATCTCGGACAGGTATTTTCGCGCCTGCGCCTGGCTGACGGCGCCGAGGAAGAATACGCGCATCAGCATTTCATTGCGCGCCACCCGTTTCGGCGCGGTCTCGGTCAGCCAGTGCCGCAGTTCGGCCAGGCCCTCGTCGGTGAGGGTGTATTCCTTGCGGCCGCGCGCACCCTCGTCCGATACCGAGATCAGCGCACTGTCGGCGAGTTTGGTGAGCTCGGTGTAGATCTGACTCTGCGTGGCGGGCCACACCGACGCCAAGGACTTCTTGAACCGTTGCAGCAGGTCGTATCCGCTCGCGGGATGGTCGGCCAGCAGGCCGAGCAGGGCATACCTCAGGCTCATAGCGATCATCCTACATTCCACTATTGACATGTCGAACACGGACGCTCTACCTTCGACATGTCACAATAGGAATGTCACGCCGAGGAGCTTTCGACGATGTCCTACCTGCGCACCTTCGCCCCCTGGATCGTCTACGCGATTATCCCCGCCCAGTACTGGAAGTGGGCCGCCCTCATCGCCTTCGGCATCTCGATCGCCGGAATCATCCGCCAGACCCGCGCCGGCCAGAAGTGGGACGCACTGATCATCGACATCGGCTCCGCGGTCTTCTTCGCGGCGCTGACGGTGCTCGCCTTCGCCGATCCGGACACCGCGCTGCACCCCTACACACCGGCGCTGTCCTCGGGTGTACTCGCGCTCATCGCGGGAACCACACTCGCACTGCGCAATCCGTTCACCCTGGCCATCGCCAAGCAGAGCACCCCGCGCGAACTGTGGGAGCATCCGGGATTCCTCCGCACCAATTACGTCATCACCTGGGTGTGGACCGCGAGTTTCGTCATCGGCTGCGTGGCGCTCACCGCGCTCGCCCATTCCTCCTCGGGGTTGCGCACCGCCGTCCAGGTCGCGGCCTTCGCGATCCCGGTCGCCTTCACCCTCACCTACGTGGCCCGGGTGCAGGCCCAGGCGAAGAAGCTGGTGGATCCGTCATGACCATGTCCCCGCCGTATCTGACCGGAAACTACGCCCCGGTCACCGAAGAACTGACCGCACAGGAACTTTCGGTCACGGGCCGCATTCCCCCGGAGCTGTCCGGGTGGTATCTGCGCAACGGCCCCAACCCGCACGAGGCCGCCTCCAGCCACTGGTTCGTCGGCGACGGCATGGTGCACGGCGTCCGCCTGGAAGCCGGTCGCGCCGTGTCCTACCGCAATCGCTGGGTGCGCACCACCAGCTTCACCGACGGCGCCAGCCCCTACCGCGGCGACGGCACCCGTGATCTGACCGCCGGTGTGGCGAACACCCACGTCATCCGGCACGCCGGGCGCACGCTCGCACTGGTCGAATCGTCCTACCCCTACGAGCTGACCAGCGAACTGGACACCGTGGGCCCCTACGATTTCGACGGCGCCCTGCACACCGCCATGACCGCGCACCCGAAAACCTGCCCGCGCACCGGCGAACTGCACTTCTTCGGCTACGAGGTCACCGGGCCGCCGTTCCTCACCTACCATCGGGCCGATGCCACGGGCAAGCTGCTGCTGAGCCGCCCGATCGAGGTCCCCGCGGCGACCATGCACCACGATTTCGCCCTCACCGCCGAACACGTCGTATTCATGGATCTCCCAGTGGTTTTCGAACTGGATGTCGCCAAAACCGGTGCCGGAATGCCGTTCCGGTGGCGCGAGGACTACCAGGCCCGGCTCGGCGTCCTGCGCCGCGACGACCCGCACGGCACGATCGCCTGGTTCCCGATCGACCCCTGCTATGTCTTCCACTCCCTCAATGCTTTCGACGAAGCGGGCCGGATCGTCCTGTACGTCATGCGCTATCCACAGCTGTGGCGCACCGGATCCGATTCGTTCACCGCGGCATCACTGTGGCGCTGGACTGTCGACCCGGCCACCGGCACGGTGCGCGAGGAGCAGCTCGATGACCGCGCCGCCGAATTCCCGCGCATAGACGACCGTTTGACCAGCCTCGACTCCCGCTTCGGGCACGCCACCATCTCCGGCAATGCCCGAGAATCCGGCGAGGGCGGCGCACTCGTCCGCTACGACCTGCTGACCGGCGCGAGCACCACGCACGAATTCGGCACGGGCCGCGTACCGGCCGAAGCCGCCTTCGCTCCCGCCGACGAAAACCCCGGCGGCAGCGGATATCTCATGACCTACGTGTACGAAGCCGCCACCGATCGCAGCGATCTGGTTATCCTCGACGCCGCCGATCTGTCGGCTCCGCCGGTGGCCAGTGTGCATCTGCCGCGCCGTGTTCCCTACGGCTTCCACGGCAGCTGGCTGGCCGATCGGTAGTACCCGAAACGAGGGCCCGGTCCGCTTGGACCGGGTCTTTCTCACTCCCGCCTTTCTCAATCCTGCAGTGCCAGGCGCAGATCCGTGAGCCAGCGCTGCCGAGTATCGCGCGCCAGGCGAGTGTGCGAGGCATGCAGCTCGAAGAAGTGCCAGGCGCCCGGAACATTGTGAACGGTGACCGGAATTCCGGCGTCCATCAGGCGGCGGGCGTAGTCCAGTCCCTCGTCACGCAGCGGATCCATATCGCACACCAGCACGAAAGCCGGTGGCAGCCCGGACAGATCGGTGGCGCGGGCCGGGCTGGCGTAGACCGGAACGGCGGTCACGTCCGGCAGGTAGTTCCGGTAAGTCCGCGCAATCGAGGCGCCGTTGACAATGCGGGGATCGGTGATGCGCCGGGCCGATTCGGTGTCGTGCCGATCGTCGACGGTCGGAATGTACAGCGACTGATAGGCAATGGCCGGGCCGCCGCGATCACGCGAGAGCAGGGTCAGCGAGGCGCTCAACCCGCCGCCGGCCGATTTTCCGGTCACCGCGATGCGGGTGTCGTCGATCCCGAGTTCGTTCGCGGACTTCGCCATCCACTCCAGGGTCGCGTAGCAGTCGTGCAGCCCCGCCGGATAGGGATGCTCCGGGGCCAGACGGTAGCCGACCGAAATCGCCACCGCACCAACCTCTTCCGCAATATCGATGGCGGTGCGGTCGCCTCCCGGCGCGGAAGCGCCGAAGGCGAAGCTGCCGCCGTGGATGTGCAGCACACCCGGCAGCGGGCCGGTCACACCCTTCGGCCGGTAGACGCTGATCGGAATCCGATTGCCGTCCGGGCCGTCGATCTCCAGATTGTCGATGGTCACGCGCGAGGTATCGATGGGCAGCAGGTCCATTGCGGCCTGGAAGTTCCGCCTGGTTGACGCGATATCGGCGAAGGAATCCGCCCGGTCGGGCAGGCCCGCCAGGATCTCGGCGAGCTCGGGATGCGCGGTCACGGTGGTCATCTCTACTCCAATAGTCTCAGCGATACCGTTGCAATGGGACTAAACCTATAGTCTCAGTGAGATGGTGTCAATATCGAGCTCGCGCCTACTCCCTTCCAGCGGGCGGATCGGCTAGGTTCGGGCGATGAGGCGGGGCATTGTCGGCATTGCTCTCGGTGCGTCGGTGCTACTCGCCGGGTGCTCGATAGGCGATGCCGGGCGCGTGGCAGCACCGACGTCCAGCACACCGCCGCCGCCGACCATGTGGGCCCCGACAACGAAGATGCCGCTGCCAGCACCGTGCCCGCCATTGGATTGCGATATGCGAGAACGCATTTCGGCGGTGAACGAGTATCTGGCATCGCGGCCCGGCACCGTCGGATATGTCATCCGCGATCGCGTGGGCGGCGGAACCTTCCGCAATAACAATGCGGGCACACGCATCTGGGCGGCCTCGACCATGAAACTCGCCATGGTCGTCGATCTCTTCACCCGAGCGGACGCGGGTTCGATCACCCTCTCCGCCTCCGATCGCGAGAATATCCAGCGCATGCTGCACAGCTCGGACAATGACGCCGCCGATGCACTGTGGCAGCGCTATTCGGGCGCCGATCAGACCGAATACAACACCGGCTTCACGCAATACGGGATGACCGACCTGCGCCCGCAGACCGCCGAGCCGTACTGGGGCCTGCAGAAATGCACCGCCGATGACCTGGACCGGCTCATCGTGCACGCGCTCACCGCACTCCCCGAGGCCGACACCGCGTATCTCGTCAAGCAGATGCAGAATGTCGACCCGGTCCAGCAGTGGGGCGTCTGGGGCGCGGGCGCGGCCGAAGAGCCGGGCAATAAGGACGGCTGGTCCGAGGAGGACACCGGCTGGGTGATCAACTCCGTCGGTTTCGCCGGCCCCGGCCAGCGCTACACGCTGGCGATCATGAACTCACTCGGCGGCGCCGGCGGGTACGACGAGGGTGTCGAAACAGTCACCCATGTGGCCGCACTACTGCTCGCCGACCGCTGAGGATCAGCGGTTCACGGACACCGGATGTTCATGTACCGTCCGAAGGACCTATTCAACGAGTTGCATACGAGGTGCCGATGAATTCCTTCCGACAGGCCGTGGAAGCCCGCGACGAGCAGGCCATCGAAGCGCTGCTGGCTGAAAATGTAGTTTTCACCAGCCCGGTAGCCTTCAAGCCGTACCCCGGCAAGGCGATCACCGCGGCCATCCTGCGCGCGGTCATGCGGGTCTTCGAGGACTTCCACTACGTCCGCGAGATCGCCGACAGCAATGGCCGCGACCACGCTCTCGTCTTCGAGGCCACCGTCGCCGGCAAGAAGCTCTCCGGCTGCGACTTCCTGAAATTCGACGAGGAGGGCAAGATCGTCGATTTCACGGTCATGGTCCGCCCCCTCTCCGGCGCCACCGCCCTGGCCGAGGCCATGGGCGCCCAGTTCGAGCAGATCCAGCAGGAAGCCATGGCCCAGATCCAGCGCGAAACCGCTGAGGCATAAGCATTTTCGTGCATGCTTCGCAATGCGGAAGGCCCGGTCCGGCCGGGCCGGGCCTCCGCCGTTCATACCACCTCAACGCCGCCCCGCGGATGACTCTCAGCGATCTCTGCGGTACCGCTCGAGGTCACCGAAGGTCGACCGACTGAAATGTCGATTGTCCTGCACCACCGCTGCGACGGAGACGTGTCGCTCCTCGACGGATGCGAACGTGGGTGTCAGGCTGCTGCTTGGTATCGCATCTACAAGGAGGTAACCGACGTGAGTTCGGTGAACGGCGTGCAGGTGGATGTGCCGACCGCGGATGGTGTCGCGGACGCCTATCTGGCGAGCCCGGCGGATGGGGCGCCCCACCCGGGTGTCCTGATGTTCATGGACGCCATCGGGATTCGCCCGCAGCTCGAGGGCATGGCACGGCGGATCGCCTCGCACGGGTACACCGTCCTGCTGCCGAATCTGTTCTATCGGAGCGGGCGGGCGCCGTTGCTCGAGCTGCCGGAATTCATCGATATGAGCAAGGCCTCGATCTTCTCGGACATCGGGCCGATGATGGCGGCGCTGACGCCGGATCTGGCCATGCAGGACGCGGGGAGCTACCTGGACTGGTTGTCGGCGTCACCGCTGACGAGCGGTGATCGAGTGGGCGTCACCGGTTACTGCATGGGCGGCCGGACGGCTCTGCTCACGGCGGAGCACTTCCCCGACCGGATCGCCGCGGCGGCCGCGTTCCACGCCGGCCGGCTGGCCACCGATCAGCCCGACAGTCCGCATCTGCTCGCCGACCGGATCACCGCAGAACTGTATTTCGGTCATGCGGACCAGGATCCGTCGCTGCCGGCCGAGCAGATCGAGCACCTGAACGAGGCGCTGACCGCCGCCGGAGTGACCTACCGCGCCGAGGTCTACCCCGGTGCGGGCCACGGCTACACCCAGGCCGATACCAGCCGATACGACGAGGCGGGCGACGCCCGGCACTGGCAGGAAATGCTGGCGCTCTTCGACCGCACCCTCTGAATCCGATACCCCGAAAGCCCAAGGCCCACAGTCCGATCAGGGCGTGGGCCTTGCCTCTGTCGTAATACTTCGAGCGGCGGCCTCGTAACGGCGAGCCAGGTGCGCGAAGGCGGTCACGAGTTCGGGCGGGCCGACGATTTCGATATCGGCGTCGAAACTGCCTATGGCAGCGGCCAATCCGGGCCATGACCACGATCCCATCTCGAGCCGGCAGCGGTGCGGGCCGAGCTCTTCGACGATTCCGTCGCGGGTGTACTGCCGGACCACCGCGGCGGGAGCGTCCAGGATCACCTCGCCTCGGCACGGCCAGTCACCGGAACCGTCCGAACCCTGAAACCTGTTGGCGACAAACGCCGCTACGTCTCCGCCGGGCAATTCACGCGGGGTGAAACGGGGACCGGTGGGAGCGCGCGGGCTGATGCGGTCGGCACGAAAGGTGCGCCAGTCTTCTCGATCGAGATCCCAGGCGACGAGGTACCAGCGCTCACCCCAGGTGACGAGGTGATGGGGCTGT
Organism: Nocardia sp. NBC_01327; assembly: GCF_035958815.1. NCBI lineage: Bacteria > Bacillati > Actinomycetota > Actinomycetes > Mycobacteriales > Nocardiaceae > Nocardia > Nocardia sp. NBC_01327. Next base: position 7,845,274 of record NZ_CP108383.1, read on the forward strand.
ACTCGGCGGGGCGGCGCATCGAATTCCGCTGGGGCATAGTCGAAGCGAAGCACTTCACAGGCATCGATCGCGGCACTGAGCGCGAGCAGCACCCCGCTGTCCGCCTGCGGATTCGGCCGGACCGCGGGCCGCGCGACCGCGGTGATGCGCAGCGCGTCGATGCGGTGCCGCAACCGTGCGGGCATGACCTGACGGACGGTGTTCAGCGCGCGGGCCGCGGCTTCCTCGATACCGGCGCCGGTGGTGGTGGCCAGTTGCAGGGCGACGGCCAGCGCGACAGCCTGCTCATCGTCGAACAGCAGCGGCGGCAGTTCCGTCCCCGCGTCCAGCCGGTACCCGCCATCGGGACCCTTCAGCGCCCGGATCGGATAGCCCAGTTCGCGCAGCCGATCGACATCGCGGCGCACCGTGCGCGGACTGATGTCCAGCCGCTCGGCCAGCAGCGCCCCCGGCCAGTCCCGGCGCGCCTGCAGCAGCGAAAGCAGGGAGAGCAGTCGCGCCGAGGTCTTCATATTTCCGATACTGCCACGAGAAGAGGACACACCCTGGCCGCTACCCCTGCGACTGTTGTCCCTGCCAGTCCACGACCGGAAGGACCCCTTCACCATGACCGCAACGATTCTCGACCCCGAGCGCACCGAACTGCTCGCCGAACTCGCGACCGCGCGAGCAGCGCTGATCATCACCACCCGCGACCTGAGCGACGAACAGGCCGGGCAGCGCCCGACCGCCAGCGCGCTGTGCCTGGGCGGGCTGATCAAGCATGTGGCCTCCATCGAAGAGGAGTGGATGCGATTTGCGGTCGAGGGCCCCTCGGCCATGCGGTACGACCTGCCCGAAGGCGTGACCTGGGCCGACCTCGCCTCCGGCGCCGCCCGCGAATTCCCGCAGTGGGCAATCGATCACCAGAACGACTTTCACATGCTGCCCGGTGACACGCTGGCCGGAGTCCTCGAGCGCTACCACCGCATTGCCCAGCGCAGCGCGGAGATCATCGCCACCGTCCCGGATCTGTCGGCGGCGCACCCCCTCCCCGAGGCCCCCTGGAACGAACCGGGCGCGGTGCGCAGCATTCGCCGGGTGCTGATCCACGTCATCGCCGAGACCGCCCAGCATGCCGGGCACGCCGATATCCTCCGCGAAACGCTGGACGGCCAGACCTCCACGTAGCGTCGACTCGTCAAGGACGCGCGCATAACCCCCTTCGTTATGCGCACGTCCTTGACGAGTCGTGCCGGTGGTCAGTTGCCCAGGCGCACCGGAAGCGTGGTGAGGCCGCGGATCACATAGCTGCGGCGCCATTCGGGTTCGGCGCCGGGCGCGAGTTCGAGATCCGGGTAGCGGTCCAGCAGCCGGGCGAGGCCGATGGCGCCGCCCATCCTGGCCAGCGGCGCGCCGACGCAGCGGTGGATGCCGTGGCCGAAGGCGAGGTGCTGATTATCGGTCCGGTCGATGTCGACCTGGTGCGCCTCGGCGAATCGATGCGGGTCGCGGCCTGTAGCCGCCACCGAGATCACAATGAGCTCACCGGCGGGAATGTCGATGCCCGCCACGGTGATCGGAGCCGTCGTATACCGGAATGTCGTCTCGCTGGTCGGCGACCGGTACCGCAGCACCTCCTCGATGAAGTCGGGAATCCGGCCGGAATCCTCGCGCAGCGTCTCGCGAGACTTGTTGTCGGTCAACAGCGTTGCAACCGCATTCCCGATGAGGTGGGCGGTCGTCTCGAATCCGGCGACCAGCAGCAGGAACACCATGCTGATCAGTTCCCGATGGGTGAGCCGGTCCTCGCCCTCCTCCGCGGTGAGCAGCTCGGACAGCAGATCCGCCTCGGGCGCAGCGGTTTTCGCATTGACGAGCTGGTCGATGTAGACGACGAACTCCTGCACCGCCGCCATGCGCACATCATTGGGATGGTCGCTCGAGACCAGCATGGTCGACCAGGTCCGGAAATTGTCACGGTCCCGGTCGGGCACACCGAGCAGCTCACAGATGACCGTCACCGCGAGCGGAACCGCGTAGTCCTCCAGCAGATCCCGGTCGGCCGCGCCGGTCGCCAGCTCGGCGAGCAGGGCATCGGCGACCGCCGTGATGCGGGGCTCGAGCACGCTGATCGCCCGGCTGCCGAACGCCCGGTTGACCACCACGCGCAGCCGGGTGTGCTCCGGCGGGTCGTAGAACACCAGCATGTCCTTGAACATGCTGTTCGCCAGATTATTGCCACCGCCATTGGCAGCCAGCGCCGTTCGCGCACCGGGAGACTTCAGGACCTTGCTGATCGCCGGTTCCATGAACGCCGCCTTGGCCGCGTCGTAATCGGTGATCAGCCAGCCGGTGCTGGCATCGGGGAACCGGACGTAGTTCACCGGCCCCCGGGTGCGCAACTGGTCGTACGCCGCATGCGGGTCCTGGTAGAAATCGGCGGTCAGCTCGAAGGGCTCGGTCGCCAATCCGCCTGCGGCAGACACAGTCTCGTATCCCATGTCCGTGGACACTAGCAGCGGAATTCTGCCGCCGCCCGGCCGGAACCACCCCCGCCACAATATGCACTGACAGTGCATACGATACTGGCGGCGGGCGCAGTCAGTCCGGACGGCCGATAGCAGAACAGGACATCTCTAGCACGATGCGTGACCCCGAAAACTCCACGCTGGGGCAATATCTCACCTTCCTGCGGCAGCGTGAGGAGCGGCAGCGACACGAGACGGGCGCCCTGCCCCCGACCAAGAAATTCAGCCGGGAGCGGGCGGCCAACGAAGCCCACATCACCGCCAGCTACCTGACCAAGGTCGAGCGGGACGAGGTCGGACAGGTCTCCGTCGAAATCCTGCGGCTGCTGACCGAGACGTACCACGCCAGCGAGGACGAATGGCGATACGTCTGCGATCTGGCCGGCCATGCCGCGCCCTATCCGGCGCTGCCCGGGATGAACGAGACGCTGGACCTGCCGACCATGGAGCAGTTCCACAGCGCGGTGACCTCGATGATGCTGACCGAAATGGACGAGGCCGACAGCGACCTGCTGTCCTTCTACACTCCGCAGCGCCGCCTGATCGCCGCCAATCGCGCCTACTACGAGACCTTTCCGACCCATGAGCCCGGCATCTACATGCTCGAATGGTCCTTCTCCGACGAGGCCAAGCAGCTCATGCTCAATTGGGACGATCAGGTGGATCAGGGTGTGGCCTGGCACCGCGGCATTATCGGCCGCTACGGCCAGACCACCTGGGCGCAGGAATCGCATCGCCGGCTGTGGCAGTTCGCCGACTTCCGGCACAAGTGGGACGAGCAGCAGGTGAGCTACGCGCGCCCGATCGTCTCCGAATCACTGCTGGCGGTGCGCGGCGGCCGCTACACCATGGTCATGGAGAACTGGTTGCTGCAGCACAATCTCCCCATCATGCGCTCGCGCGGGCGGCTGCAACCGCTGCCCGAGTGACGCTGCGAGCCTGCGGGCGCGGCAGCGACTAGGTTGGTCGGCATGGCACTTCTGGGAACGACCGACCTGGATATCTATCCGCTGTGCTTGGGCGGGAACGTGTTCGGCTGGACCGCTGATCGGGAGCAATCCTTCGCGGTACTGGACGCGTTCGCCGCGGCGGGCGGCAATCTCATCGATACCGCCGATGCCTATACCGCCTGGGTTCCGGGCAATTCGGGCGGTGAATCCGAGAGCATCATCGGCGAGTGGCTGGAGAGTCGCGGCAACCGCGATGCGGTGTTCATTGCCACCAAGGTCGCCAAATGGAGTGGGCGCCCCGGGCTGGGCGCCGCCAATATCCGCGCGGCCGTGGAGGATTCACTGCGGCGGCTGCGCACCGACCACATCGACGTGTACTACGCCCACCACGACGACGCCGAGGTCCCGCTCGCCGAAACCCTGGGCGCGTTCGACGAACTGGTGCGGGCGGGCAAGGTGCGGTACCTGGGCGCCTCGCAGTACACCGCACCACGACTGGCCGAGGCGCTGGCCGTTTCCGACCGCGAGGGCCTGGCCCGCTACCAGGTCGTGCAGCCGGGGTACAACCTGATGGATCGCACGGTGTACGAGGGCGAACTCGCCGAGCTGTGCGTCAGCGAAAAGCTGGCCGTACTGCCCTATTACGGGCTGGCCAAGGGCTTCCTTACCGGGAAATACCGGCCCGGCGCCGACGAATCCGGCGCGCCGAGCCCACGGGCGGCGGGCGCTCGCGCCTACCTGGACGAGCGCGGCATCCGCGTGCTGGACGCCCTCGACGGGGTCGCCGCCGCGCACGATGTCCCGGTCGCCGCCGTGGCACTCGCCTGGCTGCGCGCCCAGCCCGCCGTGGCCGCGCCGATCGCCAGCGCCCGCACACCCGATCAGCTGCGGGCGCTGCTCGCCTCCGCCGAGCTCACGCTGGACGGAGACGAGATCGAACTACTCAGCTCGGCGTCGAAATAGCCTGTGGCGCAGGCGCATCCTCTTCCATGACGGCTTCGCCACGGGCCACCATGCCGGCCTGATCCGACAGCGTCAGCTGCGGAATGAACAGGGCGAGCACGAAGGCGATGATCGCGCCCGGAATCAGATACCAGAACCCCGGGACCAGCGCCTGCACATAGGCATCGACAATGGCATCGTGCAGACCGGTGGGCAGATGCTTGACCACCGTCGGCACCAGATTGCTCGGATCCAGGTGCGAGCCGATCACCTCCGCGCCGTGTGAGCGGAAGGCGTCGGTGAGCCCCTCGGTCAGCCGGTGCGTGAAGATCGAGCCGAAGACCGCGACGCCGATCGCACCGCCCATCTCGCGGAAATAGTTGTTGGCGCTGGTCGCGGTGCCGATCTGATCCGGCGCCACCGCGTTCTGCACCACCAGCACGATGATCTGCATGATCAGGCCCAGACCCGCGCCCATGGTGAAGAGCATGCCGCCGATGACCCACATCGAGGTGTGCGCGTTCAGCCCGGTCAGCCACAGCAGGCTGGCGAGGATGATCAGCGCTCCCACGGGCGGATACACCCGGTAGCGACCGGTTTTGGTGATTACCGCCATCGAGGCGATCAGGGTCGCCATCATGCCGACCATCATCGGGATCAACAGCAGGCCCGAGACCGCGGCGGTGGTGCCGGTGGCCATCTGCAGGTACGTCGGCAGGAAACCGAGCGCCGCGAACATGACCAGACCGAGAATCAGGCCGATCGCCGAGGTCAGCACAAAGGTGCGATTGCGGAACAGCCACAGCGGCAGCATCGGCTCCTCGGCCCGCGCCTCCACAATGATGAATGCCGCGACCGCGAGGACCAGCGCCACGATCATCGAAATGATCACCGCCGAACCCCATGCGTACTGCTTACCGCCCCAATCGGTGATCAGGATCAGCAGTGCGGTGGAGGACGACATCAGCACCACACCGAGGTAATCGGGCCGGGTCGTCGGCCGGTGGCTGGGGATCGACAGATAGCGGAAGGCGATGACCAGCGCCGCGAGCCCGATCGGCACATTCAGCCAGAAGCACCAGCGCCAGCTGAGATCGTCGGCGAAGAAGCCGCCGAGCAGCGGTCCGGCCACCGAGGTGATGCCGAAGATGGCGCCCATCGGGGCCATGTACTTACCGCGATCCTTCGCGGGGACCACATCGGCGATGATGGCCTGCGCCAAGATCATCAGACCGCCGCCGCCGACACCCTGCAGCCCGCGGAAGGTGACGAACTCCCAGAAGCCGGTGGCCGCCGCGGCGCCGATGGACGCGGCGGTGAAGACCGCGATCGCGAACAGGAACAGCCAGCGCCTGCCGAACAGGTCACCGAACTTTCCGTAGATCGGCATGACGATGGTGGTCGCCAGCAGGTATGCCGTTGTGGTCCAAGCCATCTGGGAGATGCCGCCGAGATCACCGACGATGGTGGGCATGGCGGTGCCCACGATCGTCTGGTCCAGGCTGGCCAGGAACATCCCCGCGATGAGCGCCGAGAAGATGAGCCAGATCCGTTTCTGGGTAAGGACAATCGGGGTCGGCGGCGCAGCAGCCGTCGCGGTCATCTCGTTCTCCTGTCTTCGGGCCGTAGGAACAGCCGAGCAGCCATAACGGATTGATCGTGTAGAGCATCGGCCAGCGATCTGGTCGGATCGGCGGCCATCGACATGGCGGCTCTCGTGGTGAGAGTCGACATGAGTCCCGCTGTGAGCGAAGCGAATTCGGGCGGCACCGCACTACCCATCCGCGCGGTCAGCAGTTCGCCGAGCGCCGCCTCGTGCCGGGCGCCGGCGGCGACGAAGCCCGCCAGCACCCTGGGCTCGAGGGTGATGAGCTGGGTGATCAGCGAAATACCCTCGCGCGCTTCGTCTTCCGGCTCATACGCGGAGGCGTACAACGCCGTCAGATCATCGATCAGCACACCGCTGGGCCCACCGGCGACAAACTCCTCCTGCGATCGAAGCGTGCCGATATCGCTGACCGGTCCCACCACCGCATCCATCTTCGTCTCGTAGTAGTTGAAGAAGGTGCGCGGCGAAACCCCCACCGCGTGCGCTACATCCTCCACTGTCATGGCATCGAGCCCCCGCTCGACCGCCAATCGCCGCGCGGCCAGGCACAGTTCCAGCCGGGTCCGCCGCTTCTTCTGCTCCCGCAGACCGATCGGCGCCTCGCCATGTTCTACTGGGGACATGCCGAAAATTTAGCATAAACTGCAATATTTCAGAAACTGCAATTATTGGCGCTGGCATACAGTGGCTCGACAGCACCCTAGGAGTAATCGATATGTCAGATCTGCAGGGCCGCACGGTGGTCGTCACCGGAGCGAGCTCGGGCATCGGCGCCGCCGCCGTCGCCCGCTTCGCCGAACTCGGCGCCACGGTCGTGGTCGTCGGCCGCTCGCCGGAAAAGACTCGCGCCGTAGCCGATTCGATCAAGGCCGAGTACCACACCGCCGACTTCAGCCGGCTCGACGACGTTCGTGAACTGGCGGAGAAACTACGCGATCGGCGGATCGACGTGCTGGCCAATAATGCCGGCGGCGTCTTCTCCGGCCGCCGCCTCACCCCCGACGGCCACGAAATGACCTTCCAGGTCAACTATCTCGCGCCGTTCCTGCTGACCAACCTGCTGCTGCCGTCCCTGTCCGAAGCGCAGGTGATCAATACCGGCAGCATCGCCTACCGGTTCGCCACCCTGGATCTGAACAATCTGGACGGGCTCGGCGGCCAACGGGCTTACGGCGCAGCCAAACTCGCGGTGCTGCTGTTCACCCGCGAACTGGCGCGCCGGGAGGAGAAGCTCACCGCCACCGCCTTCCACCCCGGCGGCACGGCCACCGAGGTGATGCGCGAGGACTCGATCCTCGGACCCCTCATGCGCGTCGGCCGCTACTTCCTTCCGAGCGCCGAGAAGGGCGCGGCCCCGCTGATCGAACTGGCCACCGTCGCCGATCCGGAGTCGATCAACGGCGCCTACTTCAATAAGCACCGCCGCCAGGAACCCACCCATAAGCAGGTCACGGATCCGGCTGTCGGCGAACAACTCTGGGATATTTCGGCCCGGCTCACCGGTCTGCCCGCCAGCTAGGACCGGCTCAGGTGTCGCGGCGGGCGCGGGCGCGGCGCTTGCCCTCGTGCATGGCCTGCACCCGCGCCACCGGGATGGTGTGACCCTCCGCGATCAGGTCGGCGGGCAGGGTCTGCGGCGGCGGCATGAGCTCCGCCCACGGGTCGCGATCGCCGAGTTCCTTTGCGGCAGTGCGGATCGTGAAGTCGCGCGGATGGATATCGGGGAGATCGGCCCAGCGCACCGGGAACGACACCGTCGCGCCGGGCCGGATCCGCGGACTGTAGGCGGCGGCCACCGTCGCGCCGCCCGCACGGGTGGAGTCGAGAAAGACCTTGCCGCCGCGGTCTTCTCGAATGAAGGCCGTGGTGGCCAGCGCCGGATCCAGCCGTTCGGCGCGGGCCGCGATGGCGCGGGTGGCGGCCGCCGCATCCTCGATGCCCACCTGTTCGACGGGCACGAAAATGTGCACGCCCTTGGAGCCGCTGGTCTTCACCGCACCCGCGAGCCCATCGGCGGTCAGCGCCTGATGAATCAGCTCGGCGGCGGCCACCACCTGCTGGAACGGCTGATCGGGCGCGGGATCGATATCGAGCACGAGATGCGTTGGGCCACCGGAGTAATCGATCAGATTCTCGGCCATCAGCAGCGTCACGTGATACTCGACCGCACGCTGATTGCCGAACCACAACAGCGTCCGCACATCATCACACAGCGCATACGACACTTCACGTTTCGAACTCCCCGCCCACACCGACACCCGATTCACCCACTCGGGCGTGTACTTCGGCAGATTCTTCTGCATGAACGGCTCCTGCCCCGGCCGCACCCGCACCACCGACAGCGGCCGCCCCCGCACCACCCGAACCAGCCGCTCCCCCACCGCCTCCAAATAGTCGATGAGCTCACCCTTGGTCGCATCGGCACCGTCGAACAGCGCACTGTCGAGACTGCTCAACTTCAGCCCGTCACGCACCCCATCACCCATCGGCCCACCATGCGCCCGATCCCGGACCCCGTCAACCACCACCGCGGTTCTTCACCCTGAGTTGGTGGTCCCTGTCATCAGGTCGTAGCAGTAGTCCACCCACGAGGTGATGAAGCGGGTCTCGTCGACGCCGAGCGGCGGTTGGCCGTAGGTCCACTGCGAATGCCTGTAGTTGAATACCGCGCCGATCATGATGGCCGCGGAGGCCTGCGGATCGTGGGACGGACGGCTCATCTCCCCCGCCCACCTCCCGGTGAACTCGACGGCGGCCAGATGCGCGGCATCTACGAGATGGACTCGGCAGCGGTCGCGCAGTTCGGGAAATCGGTCGCCGTCCCGCTCGACGACTCGGAACAGGTCTCGCTGCTGATCGATGGCACCGAGCAGCCAACGGCACACCAATGTCAGCTCGGAGCGTAGATCGCCGAGGGGTAGGAGCCCGAGCACTGCCGCCTGACCCCGCTCGGTTTCACCGATCTGACTGTCGACGGCGGCCGCGAGAACCTCCTCCTTCGAGGGGAAGTGCCGGTAGAAGCCGCCGCCCCGGGGCGCCAGCCCGGCCTCGCCCTCGATATCGCCGACGGTGGTACCCGCGAAACCCCTGTCCGCGAACAGTTTCAGCGCCGAACGCATGAGCCGCTCCCGCGTCGAGCCGCTGGCCTCAGGTGTCATCCGGTCATTATCACTCGGCCCGAGGGAACCGCAGTCGCAGGCATTGACCATGCCATCAAGTGATTACTAGAATCATCCTTCGATGGCATCTTCTGCATTTCACCAGGCAAGAGGGAAGCAATGACGAAGAAGAACCTCACCGCGACCATCGATATCGACGCCACACCGGAGCAGGTCTGGAGCATCGTCTCGCACCTGGAACGCATGCCCGAGTGGAGCGCGCAATGCCGCCTGATGCTCCCCCTGGGCGCCCTTCGCGAAGGCAGTCACACCCTGAATATGAATCGGCAGGGTTGGAAGTACTGGCCCACCGCATCCCGCATCGAACGCTACGAACCCCACCGGGCCATAGCATTCCGGACCCTGACCAACCGCAGCGTCTGGTCCTTCGAAATCGCCCCCACCCCAACAGGTTCCCGGCTGACCCACCGCCGCACCATCCCCCCGGCAGGCACGACCTGGATCTCCCGCACCATAGTCGAACACGCCCTGGGCGGCGAAGACCCCTTCGACCTGGAAATGGCCGAGGGCATGACCGCCACCCTGTCAAAAATCAAGTCCGCAATCGAACACCCCGATGCGAACCGAAACCCGAACGAATCAGTGCCCCATGCCGATACCACCATCCACATTGATCACAGTGCCGGTGATGTAAGCAGCACCGGGTGAAAGAAGGAATGCGGTAGTGGCCGCGACCTCCTCGGGCTTGCCGAACCGGCCGAGGGGGATGGCGGCCAGGGCGGTCGCGACAACCTTCTCGCTGACCCCGGCCGCCATATCCGTCTCGGTGAAGCCGGGAGCGATGACGTTGGAGGTGATTCCGCGCGAACCCAATTCGCGGGCCAGCGACCGCGCGATGCCCACGACACCGGCCTTGGCCGCGGTGTAGTTGACCTGTCCCGGCATCCCCGACAGCCCCGAAGCCGACCCGATGATGACAATGCGCCCGGCCCGGTGTTTGACCATATTCCGGGTGGCGCGCTTCACCACCCGGAACACCCCGGTGAGGTTGGTATCGATCACCCGGCCGAACTGCGCACTGCTCATCCGCAGGATCAGGGTGTCATCGGTGATCCCCGCATTGGCGACCACCGCCTGCACCGGCCCGTCCTCGGTCTCGATGTGCGTGAACGCGGCATCCACCGAATCATCGTCGGTGACATCGCATTCCACCCCACGCACCCCCTCGGGCACAGCGGCGCCGCGATGTGTCCCCCACACCGTATGCCCCTCGCTGACAAGGTGGGCCGCGATCGCGGCCCCGATCCCACGGTTGGCTCCGGTGACGAGAACACGCACGGCTGGACCTCCAAAAGCGCTGAAACCATTAGATTTTCGCGCTGAATCCTGCCATCCCGGCGGTTACAACCGGCGGCGGCCCCACTTCCGCGACCGCAATCCGCCGCCCTGCGACTGGATGCGGGAGCTGAATCCCCCGTGGTGGAGGGATAGGGCCAGCAGGCCGGCGATGACGAGAGCCACCACTCCGATGGTCGTGGCCCACTTCACGAGTTCGATCAACAGGGCGATGGCGAAAAGTACTGCGGCGACAATGGCGAACATAGTCGGGAGATACCCACAATCCGGCGGTTGCACCAGGCGTTCGGGGATGTCTCCGATCCGGTCGGCGGGGACCGATTAATTCGGTGAGTGGGCGGTGTCTGTATCTACGAGCCCGCAATGTGTGAGCACGGTCTGGGAGGACCCTATGAGCACCAAAGCACTGCCACCTGTGGTCGACGCCGATACCTGGCGGCGTGAACTCGACGCGCTGCGCGTCCGGGAGAAGGCCGCGACTCGGGAGCTCGATGCGATCGCCGCGCAGCGACGCCGACTGCCGATGGTCGAGATGCCCGATTACACCCTCGAGGGCGCGGACGGACCGGTCCGGCTCGTGGAGATCTTCGGCGATAAGCCGCAGCTGATCGTCTACAACCACATGTGGTTCCCGGGCGAGGAGTGGCAGTGCCCCGGCTGCACCGGATTGACCTCGCAGTACACGCGATTGGAGTTCCTGGACAATTACGACGCCCGGTTCGTCATCGTCACCCAGGGGCCGATCGACGAGGCGCTCGCCTACAAGCGGCGGGTCGGGAACAAGATGACCTGGTACTCCACGGCGAACAGTTCCTTCGGCAGCGATATCGACGCACCGCCCGGCGGCGGATTCGGCGTCAATGTCTTCCTCCGCGACGGCGATACCGTCTACCGCACCTGGCACACCAACGGCCGCGGCACCGAACAACTCAGCCACACCTTCCCCCTGATCGATCTGCTCCCGTACGGCCGGCAGGAGGTCTGGCAGGACTCCCCCGACGGCTGGCCGCAGTCCCCCACCTACAGCCGCTGGGGCGGTTCCAAGGAGATCGCCGCAGCGTACGGCGAATCCGGCGCCTGAATCGGCCGCGATCGGCGCACACCAGCTACTGTCCGGCGGCCGGAAGTGGCAGGCTGGGCCCATGGCCGATGAACAAGAAGTCCCAGCCGAACAGCTAGCGGACGAAGCGACCGAATCGCCGGAAGCGGCGACCAAGCGGAAGTTCCGCGAAGCCCTCGAACGGAAGAACGGCCACGCCTCAGCCGGCGGAGCCGCTCAGAACGCCGCAAAGGTACGCGGCACGCACGCCCAGGCGGGCGGTAAGCGCACCTTCCGCCGCCGCGCGGGAGGCTAGCAATAGGACGAAGGCCCGGTCCGGCAGGACCGGGCCTTTTTTCGTGTCCGACACCGGCGTAGATTCCGATACACGCTGCTCAGGCCGTTTCATAGACGAAGGGCTTGCGGTAATGGCTATGTGGAATCGATGCCGAGCGGGTGCGGCGCTGATCGCACTCACCATGATCATCACTGCCTGCGGGTCGGATCGGGACTCGAGTTCACCCGAATCCGCCGCTCCCTCACCGCAGGCCGCCCAGATCACCGATATCGTGCGCACCAAACTGGCCCAACTCGATCTCAGCGCAGCGGTTTTCGGTGTGTGGCGCGATAAGGAACCGGTCGTCATAGGCGCGGTGGGCGATTCCCCCCTCGGCGTCCCCGCCACCCCCGATATGCAGCTGCGGGTGGGCCAGCCGATGGAGCCGATGCTCTCCACCGTGCTGTTTCACCTGGACGAAGCCGGTGTGCTGAAAATGGACGAGCCCATCGCCCGATGGCTGCCGAACTTCCCCCGCGCCGACCGCATCACCCCGCGCATGCTCGCCGACAGCACCTCCGGAATCTCCGACTACGTCACCGATCCCGACTTCCTGAAACGCTTCGGCGACAACCCATTCCACACCTGGACCGCCCAGGAACTACTCGACCTGGCCAATGCCCGCCCACCGCTGTTCGACCCCGGAACCAGCTTCGCCTACGCCCACAGCGACCTGGTTCTGCTCGGCGAGGTACTGCAGAAGGCCAGCGGAAAATCCCTGGGCGACTTGATCTCCCAGTACATCCTGAATCCGCTCGGCATGAAGCAGTCCACAGTGGTGCTCGACGCCCGGATCGACGAGCCGATCCTGCACGGCTACACCGACGAGCGAAAGATCTTCGAAGACGCCACCTTCTGGAACCCGACCGCATTCCTGCACAGCGGCAATATGAACTCCACCCTCACCGACGTCGGCCGCTGGGTCCGCGCCCTCGGCAAGGGAGAACTGCTCTCCCCCAGCCAATTCCAGCAGATGATGGCCCCCTCCACCGCCGGCCTCGGCCCCCTCACCACCGCGAAGTACTTCGCCTTCGGCGTCCCCCACCTGGCCGACTGGCTCTTCATGAACCCGGCCTACGGCGGCTACAACGGCGTCGCCTTCTACGACACCGAAACCGCCACCACCATCGTCGTCTACGCCACCCTCGGCCCCACCGCGGACGCCGACAAGAACAACGCCCTCCCGATCGGCGCCGCCATCGCCACCCTCCTCGTCCCCAACCGCCCGCCCCCCACTCCGTGAGCCCAGCCCGAAGCTATGCCTCGTCGAGCTGGACAACCATGCTGCGGATGGTCGAGTACCCGGCGAGGATGGAAACATCGGCGGCACACTGCTGCCCGATCTCGGAGTCGAATGCCGCACCGAGCGCGGCCATATCATCCCAATCGAGCATGCCGACAAGGTAATACGGCTCACCGATGACCGGCCGCGCATCCTTGCTGACCGTATAGCGGCGCAGGCCGGGCAGCTGTTTGGCGAGCGGGATATGGACATCCCAGTAGTGGCGTTCGAAGGCCTCGACGTCGGCGGGCAGGTCGTACATGACCACGAATCGTGCAAGCGGCTTGGGCTGGGTACTCATCTGTCGAACTCCTGAGATTGCGGATCTGCCGGTCGAGCCGAAGGGACGGCTCGCTAGTACCGACGAACACCGCTCCGCCGGATCGACAAGATCGCAGAATCGAATGGAGTGATTCGGTGACTACCGGAGTTGCATGCTCGCCGAATCGGTGGCCCGGATGGCCTCGGCGAGGTCGATGATGTCGCCGGCGGGCCGTTCATCGTCGAGGATGGGTTCGCCCAGACCGATCTTCTGCTGGATCTTCTTCATCCACTTCGGCGCCCACCAGCAGTCGTCGCCCAGCAGTTTCATCGTCGCCGGCACCAGCAGCATGCGCAGCACGGTGGCGTCGATGAGCAGTGCGGCGATCATCCCGTACGCGATGTACTGCATCAACACCAGATCCGAGAAGGCGAAGGCGCCGGTGACCACGAGCAGGATGAGCGCCGCCGCGGTGATGATGCGACCGGTATGCGCGGTCCCGATGCGGATCGCCTCGGAGGTGGAGGCGCCCTTCGCGCGGGCTTCGACCATTCGCGACAACAGGAAGACCTCGTAGTCGGTGGACAGGCCGTAGATGAGGGCGATGATCAGCACCAGCACATTCGCCTGGATCGGCTGCGGCGTGAAATTCAGCAGCCCGGCGCCGTGACCGTCGATGAAGATCCAGGTCAGAATGCCCAGGGTCGAACCGAGCCCGAGCGCGCTCATGATCGCCGCCTTGATCGGCAGAATCAGCGAGCCGAAGGTCAGGAACATCAGCAGCGTCGTGACAAGCAGCACCAGTCCGATCATCAACGGCAACCGGCTCTCCAGCGCGTCCAGACTGTCCTTCTGAACAGCCGGCACCCCGCCGACGAGCATGCTCACCCCGTCGGTAGTCCGGATCGACCGCAGGTAGTCGATGGTGGCATCGGCGTGGTCGGAGTCCGTCAGCAGCGCGTGGGTCCGGTAGATATCCGGCTGTGTGGCGGATCGCTGTGGCACATCGAACTTCCCGGAAAGCCCCGGCGCCTCGTTCGCCCGCTGCCAGACCGCGCCCACCGTGGTGCTGTCGGCGGCGGCGAAGACCAATTCGATCGGATCGGACCTGCGCCCCGGGAACGCCGCGTCGATCTGCTGCTGCGCGAGCCGAGTTGTGTTGTTCGGCGGCAGGTATCGCTCACTGAATCCGCCGAAGGCCAGATTGTGCACCGGCAGGATCAACAGCAGTAGTCCGATGAACAGGGCGCCACCGACCTTCACCGGACGCCGCATGACCCAGCGCGCGGTCCTGCCCCAGAAGCCGTTCTCGACCTCCGCCGCGGTCCTGGTCTTGCGTAACCGCTTGATACCCAGCATGTCCACGCGCCGGCCGAGCACGGCCAGCAGCGCGGGCAGCACCGTGATCGCAGTCAGCGCCGCCAGCGATACGGCCGAAATCGCGCCGTAGGCAATCGATTTGAGAAAACCCTGCGGGAAGAGCAGCATGCCGCCGGCACTGGCGACGATCATGGTCGCGGAGAACACCACGGTGCGCCCGGCCGTCATCACCGTCCGCCGCACCGCCGCCGGTGTGTCGTACCCCTCGGCGAGCTCCTCCCGGAAACGGCTGACGATGAACAGCCCGTAATCGATGGCCAAACCCAGGCCGATCATCGAAACAACCGGCGCGACAAACGAATTGATATCGGTGTAGTCGGTCAGCAGCCGAATGATGCCGTTCGCGCCGATCATCGTCAGCCCGCCCACGATCAATGGCAGCGCCGCCGCCACCACACCGCCGAAGATGATGAACAGCAGCACCGCCACCAGCGGAAACGCAAGAACCTCCATGCGCTTGATGTCATCGGACATGGTGTCGTTGAGCGTCACCGCGACCGGCTTCAAACCACCGACCTGCACCACCACACCGGGGATCTCGAAGACGTCCTTGACCCGGCGGTAGTTGTCGAGCATCGCATTGTCGCTCTCACCGCGGATCGCGATCGACGCCAAGGCCTGCTTTCTGTCGGGAGTGGCGAGTTGCGATCCACTGGCCCTACCGGTTTCGGTCGGCCAGTACGCGCCGTTGATGCCGGCGATCTGCCCGGGATACAGGCGCGGCAGACTGTTGAGGTCATCGACGATCGTGCGACTGAACTCGGGATCGTCGACGGTCTTTCCAGGCGGCGCGGTGTAGAGCACAACCACATCGACATCGTGGTTCTGCGGGAACGAAGCAGCGGCCAGTCGCGCGGCCTGCGCTGATTCCGAGCTGACGTCGTCGAGTCCGCCGGAACTGAGATGACTCGCCAGTCCGAGGCCGTACGCACCCAGCGCCAGCAATCCGGCCACGACAGTACCGAGCACAGCGAACCGTAGTCGGTACACGAGGTTGCCCCAGCGCGTGAACAACTATGCCCCGCCAATCATCCAGAGGCCGCGCATCCAGTCCGCTGTAGCCCGTTCGAGTGTGCTCTCAGTGCGTGGGCCGAGTGGTGGCCCGGGGGTCGCGCCACAGACCCAGATCGAAGTACAGCGTGGTCATCGAATCCCACATGGTCGACCAGGACTGTTTCGGCCCTTGGCATTTCCAGACGGCGACCATGCGGTCGATGCCGGGGATGCCCTCGGGATCGTCGACTTCCGCCACCCGCTGCACCTGATCGAACCGGGTGCGCAGTTCGGGCTCGGCGGTGTTCAACCCGACGTAGATCACCGAGGTCGCCGAATCCGGTGGCGGGCCGAAGAATCCGAAGCCACGACTCGGACTGTACGTGGCCGGCAGATTGTGCGGGCGGCCGAACTCCTCGACGGCGCCCGCCTGCCAATAGCCTTGGGCGACAATGACAGCGTGCGCCTTTTCCGCCGGCGGCAGCGTGTCGTAGGCGCCGTCGACGGCGGAAACCATATCCGCCCAATTGGTGGTCCCGAAAAACGCCGACCGGATGCCGAGTTCGATGGCGTTCTTGGGCGGGGTCCGCCAGCTGGAAGGCAGCGGCAGGACGGTGAGCGCGGCGACGAATGTCAGCACCGTGAGCGCGGCGGCCGAGAGCACCACCAGGTTCATCCACCGTTTCCGGTCGTACTGCCACAGGCCGACCGCGCCGAGGGCGAAGACGGCGGGAAAGAATCCCGTCGGATAGTAGGGCCGGCCGTGAGTGAGCATGACCAGCACGATCATGATCACCAGTGCGACCACGATGAAGCGATACGGCCGCAGCGACTCCACCTTGACCACGCCCCAGAATGCGACCGCGATCAGCAATGCTCCGAGGAAGCCCGCCAAACCGATCCACTGCGGAATGAATCCGATCGGGCCGTAACCCGTCGCATCCTGCTCCGCGCCGATGATCGTGCCCATGGCCAGCTGTGGCCAATTGTGCTGCGACTGCCAGTAGAGAATCGGGATCAGAGACGAGGCGAGAATGCCCGTCGCCACCCACAGTGCGGGGCGACGCAGCATTTCCCGCGGCCCGCACAGGATGACGGCCAGGCCCAGGCACCCCCAGACGAGCGGAATCATCCACTTCACCTGCATATCCAGGGCGGCAACCAGTCCCGCCGCAATGAGCAGCCAGTCCTGGCGGGTACGAACCCAGCGGATGAGCAGCCAGGTGATCACCGCTGTCAGCGTGGCGTCGAAGGAGAACGTACTCAACGCAACCTGGGTCGCCAGCAGCGAGGACGTCGCATAGGTGCCCGCGGCGAGCAGTTGGACGCGGCGGTTGCCCCGCAGTTCGTAGGCGATCAGCGCCGCCACCACAATGGCGCCCACACCCATGACGACAGCCGGAAACCGCAGTGCCGTAACCGATCCCGGCGCGAGCAGGTCCGCGATCCGGGCGAACAGCGGCACCACCACGCCCTGATCCGCGTAGGTGTAGTCCAGTCGCCGTCCGGCGGACAGGAAATAGAGTTCGTCGCCGAAGAAGTCGTACCGTGCCGCCGTCACCGTCAGCACAATCGCGGAGACCACCGCCATCAGGGCGACACCGCGGAAAGCGAACCGCGGATGCGCATCGGGAATATTTTCCGGTTCGGTGCGAACCGCAACGACCGCTGCCATGAACTGCCCCCAAAAAACTTTACGACAGACGCGTTCGACGCCACCTCACGGTGTCGTCGCATCTATTCGCTGTGAACCGATTCCTCCCCGGCAGCGAACTTGATGAGCGCGGGCGCTCGCGGTCGTGCGCGGATCGTGCAATTTGTGAAATGTTAATATGTATCACTTGAAGCCGCAAATGCACTGTGGGACATGGTGATAGCGGCTTGCTGTAAACCGAGGTGATCAGCCCGTGATTGGTCGGACCAGGCGATGTGACCAGGGTTACTAAATGACTAAACGCCTATTACTCACCGGTATTTATTCACCCGCCGTTCCACGGCGGAACATGCTTATGCCCCGAAAACTAATGGCATGACATATTTCAGAAATTGCGTTATTTCACTAGCCGCCGCCACGACCGCCGGAACGACGAAAGCCCGGTCCGTGTGGACCGGGCTTTCGTGTCAGTGGAGCTGCCGGGAATCGAACCCGGGTCCTCCGCCGCATTTCCAGGGCTTCTCCGTGTGCAGTTCGCTACGCCTCTACTCGGATCTCTCGGTCTCGCGAACAAGCTGAGATGACGATCCCAGTCGCTGTTTGGTGTCCCATCCGACTCCGCGACCGAGCCGAACAGTAAAGCCCTCTAGCTGATGCCAGTGACCGGGTCGAGGGCGAACCCGGGCTGACAGACACGCTCTACTGCTTAGGCAGCGAGAGCGTAGTCGCGCTGATTAGAATCGGCGCTTATAGGGTTGCAGCGACGCTTATACAGTGGTCTCCTGCCTGCACTGACACGCTTCCCCTGAATCAACGTACGCAGTCGAAACCGTTCAGCCCCGTCTGTGTTCACCGATTCGAGTGAACTCCCGGCTCGCACCGGGCTTCTCATACTAACACCGCTGAAACAGCGGATCATCCCATTATCCGCGCGTCACGCGGCGGGTCCTTCGACCGGCGTCGCAGGTCCTTCGACCAGCTGCGACTCAGCCGCGCATGCCCTTGATCCGCCGCCCGACCTCACGCACGACCTCACGCTCGGCATCCCGCTTGGCCAGATCCTGGCGCTTGTCGTAGTCCTGCTTACCCTTGGCGAGAGCCAGCTCGACCTTGACCTTGCCGTCGGCGAAGTACATCGACAGCGGAACCAGCGTCAGGCTGGACTCCTTGATCTTGCCGGTCAGCTTGTCGATCTCCTTGCGGTGCAGCAGTAGCTTGCGGGTGCGCCGCGGCGAGTGATTGGTCCACGTCCCGTGCGAGAACTCGGGCACATGCAGACCGCGCAACCACACCTCACCGTCATCGATGGTGGCGTACGCGTCCACCATCGACGCCTTACCCTCACGCAGGCTCTTGACCTCGGTACCGACCAGCGCGATCCCCGCCTCGTAGACGTCGAGAATCGAGTAGTTGTGCCGCGCCTTGCGGTTGGTCGCGATGGCCTTGCGCCCCTTCTCCTTCATGCTCCCTCTATCGTCGCGTCGCCCGCCGCGGAACCTGGTCCCGCACCGAGCTGTTTCCCGGGCTCCCGTGAGGGACCCGGTCGATCCGCCTGTGTCTTTCCGCGCCCCAGAGTAATTGCCGCGGGCCCCCGAATATTCCGGACCACGCGAGTCGCGCGCCGGGCTCGACCACCCGGACTCAACGTAACCAGCGCATCCCCCTGCGCGCGAACGATTTTCCCGCAATCGCTGCAACACACAGCACATCCCTGCCGCCGCACAGCACATATCCGTATCGGGCAGCGCGTCGAAGGGCTGTGCGGTCGCGAAACGCGCTGCGGCAGCTTTATAGGCGATGCGAAAAGCCCCCCGGCCGAATGGCTGAGAGGCTTTTTCGAAGTAGTCCCGACGGGATTTGAACCCGCGCTACCGCCTTGAGAGGGCGGCGTCCTAGGCCGCTAGACGACGGGACCAGGATGCTCGCTGCGATCTAGGACCGCGGCAGCTCCGAAAGCTTATCGTGCCCGCGCCCAGCCGCCAAATCCGCTGCCTACGGCCCCGCGATGCCCGAGCTACTCCTGCGGCGGCTGTCGCCTGAGCTACCCGGTTATCCGAAATCGGGCGGCAGATCGTCCGGGTAGGGCTCGTCGTCGGGCCAGGGCACATCGTCGAACGCCGGGGCCGCACTGGGAGGCGGGGTGGGCTGCGCTGCCCGGGTAGCCGGCGCTTTGGTCGTGCGCGGCGCTTTCGCGGATGAGCTCGGCGCAGCGGCAGCGGTCCGGGCGGACGGCTGCGCGGCTGCGGCAAACTTCCGTTCTGGGACTTCGGCACCCGCTGGGGCAGGTGCCGCGGCGCCGGACTGCGCCGGACTTCCGGCGACGACCTCCAGGACGCCGTCCCCGTATTTGGCGCGCTTGGCTTCACCGATGCCGGAGATGGTGCCGAGGTCGGCCAGTGACGCCGGTTTGCGGGCGGCGATATCGCGCAGGGTGGCGTCGTGGAAGACGACGTAGGCGGGGACGCCGGTCTCCTTCGCGGTGGCGGCGCGCCAGGCGCGCAGCCGCTCGAAGAGGTCGGCGTCACCGGGCGCCAGGTCGGCGGCGGGGCGGGAACCCTTGGCGGCCTTGGGCGCTCGCGCGGGCTTGGTGCGTTCGGGTTCGCGGCGGAGTTTGACCTCACGGCCGTCGAACAGCACCTCATTGGAGGAATCGGTGAGGGTGAGCACGCCGTAGTCGCCGTGCACGGCGAGAAAACCCTTCGCCAGCAGCTGGCGGATCACACCGCGCCATTCGATATCGCGCAGTTCGGTGCCGATGCCGAAGACCTTGAGCTCGTGGTGGGCGTGCTGCTCCACCTTGGGATTGCGCTTGCCGATGAGGATGTCGACGATATGACCCGCGCCGAAGCTCTGTCCGCGTTCACGTTTCAGCCGCAGGATGGTGGAGAGCACCTTCTGCGCGGGCACGGTGCCGTCCCACGATTCGGGCGCATTGAGGCAGGTATCGCAATTGCCGCAGGCTTCACCGGGCTGACCGAAGTAGCCCAGCAGCTGGGTGCGCCGGCATTCCACCGTCTCGCAGAGCGCGAGCATGGCATCCAGGTGCAGTTGCAGCTGACGGCGGTGCGCGGCATCACCATCGGAGGAATCGATCATCTTGCGCTGCTGCACAACGTCACTCAGGCCGTAGACCATCCATGCCGTGGACGACTGCCCGTCACGTCCGGCGCGACCGGTCTCCTGGTAGTACCCCTCCACCGATTTCGGCAGATCCAGGTGCGCCACGAATCGCACATCCGGTTTGTCGATACCCATGCCGAAGGCAATGGTGGCGACCACGACAAGGCCGTCCTCACGCAGGAACCGCGACTGGTTCGTCGCGCGAATCCGATTGTCCAGACCCGCGTGATACGGCACGGCCTGCACCCCGTTGGCGCTCAGGAAGGCGGCCGTCTTCTCCACCGAATTGCGCGAGAGGCAGTAGACGATGCCCGCATCACCGGCATGCTCGTTCTGGATGAACGCCAGCAGCTGCTGCTCCGGCCGATTCTTGCCCTCGATGCGGTACTGGATATTGGGCCGATCGAAGCTGGCGACAAAATGCTTGGCGCCCGTCAGATCCAGCCGCTCGGCGATCTCCTTGCGGGTGGCCCCGGTAGCTGTGGCGGTGAGCGCGATGCGCGGCACATCCGGCCAGCGCTCGTGCAGCATCGACAGCGCGAGATAGTCCGGCCGGAAATCGTGGCCCCACTGCGAAACACAGTGCGCCTCATCGATGGCGAACACCGAGATCTTGCCGCGATCGAGCAGCTGCGCCGTGGATTCGAGCCGCAATCGCTCGGGTGCGAGATAGAGCAGATCCAGCTCCCCCGAGACGAACTGCGCCTCGACGGCACGCCGCTCATCCGGGAACTGCGTGGAGTTGAGGAATCCGGCCCGCACCCCCACGGCGTTCAACGCGTCGACCTGGTCCTGCATGAGCGCGATGAGCGGCGACACCACCACACCCACACCCGGCCGCACCAGCGCGGGGATCTGATAGCACAGCGACTTACCGCCACCGGTCGGCATGAGCACCAGTGCGTCGCCGCCGGAGATCACCTGTTCGACGATCTCCCGCTGCGGCCCGCGAAAACTGTCGTAACCGAAGGTCTTTCGCAGAATCCGGTGCGCCGCATCACTTCCGGCGTCCTCCACGGACGTACTGCCAATGACGGTCTCGACCTC
The DNA here is from genome assembly GCF_035958815.1 of Nocardia sp. NBC_01327. Lineage (NCBI taxonomy): Bacteria > Bacillati > Actinomycetota > Actinomycetes > Mycobacteriales > Nocardiaceae > Nocardia > Nocardia sp. NBC_01327. The sequence continues at coordinate 7,866,874 of NZ_CP108383.1, forward strand.
CGGTGCGCTCACGCGGGCAATCCTACGTATCCCGCCCGACACCCGTTTCCCCTTCTGCACACCTCACGCAACTTCGCACCCCCGCCCGATCCCCCGCACAGGCAAACACCTGGTCACGAAAGACGGGCAGGGGTGAGGTGTTTCACTCTCGCACGTAGTACCGCAGCGCGGCGTACGCGGTGAGCGCGGCGAAACCGATGCCGATCGGGGTGACGATCAATGCCACCGTCGCGATGTCGTCACCGGTGATGCGCGGCAGCACCTGATCATTGAACAGACTGCCCAGCGCCCGGTTGATCACCAGCGGCTGCGCCACGAACAGCCCGCCGATGGCGAGCGCCGAACCGACCAGCGCCGCCAGCACCGCCTCCAGCAGGAAGGGCAGCTGCGTGTACCACCGCGTCGCGCCGACCAGTCGCATGATACCGACCTCGGTCTTGCGGGCGAGCGCGGCGACCTGAACCATATTGGCGATCAACAGCAGTGCCGCCAGCGCCTGCAGCGCGGCCAGGCCGAAGGCCGCATTGCGCAGTCCGACAAAGAAACTCACCAGCCGGTCCACGATGTCCATGTCATTGAGCACCGTCATGACACCCGGCCGCTTGGCGAAATCGTCGTAGATGGACCGGTACTGGGTCACATCGCTCAGCTTCACCCGGAAGGAAGCCGGCAGTCCGTCCTTGCTCACCTCATCGGCGAGACCGGGCTGATCCTTGAAGGTGGTCTCCTTGACCTCCTTCACCGCATCCTGACTGTTGACGAACTGCACGCTCGCCACATCCGCGTGGTCCTTCAGATCAGCCATGAGCGATTTGCACGGATCCTGCGTGCAGTCGAGATCCGTCTTCGAGACCTGATCATCGAGATACAGCCGGATCTCGACCCGCTGGACGTAGTAGTCCTCGATCTTGTTCGACATGCGCACCGCCAGCAGTCCGCCGCCCAGCATGGTCAGCGAGACCGCGGTGGTCAGGATCATGGCGATGGTCATGGTGATATTGCGGCGCAGGCCGGTGAAAACCTCACCGAAAAGGAATCCGAGACGCATTACCGGCCCACCCCGTAGACGCCCATCTCGTCGTCGCGCACCACACGGCCGCGATCCAGTTCCACCACGCGCCGCCGCATGGCGTCGACGATGGTGTTGTCGTGCGTGGCCATGACCACCGTGGTGCCGGTCCGGTTGATGCGTTCGAGCAGCGTCATGATGTCCGCGCTGGTTTCCGGATCGAGATTGCCGGTCGGCTCATCGGCGAGCAGTACCAGCGGCCGGTTCACGAACGCACGGGCCAGGGCCACCCGCTGCTGTTCACCACCGGAGAGTTCACTGGGCAGCCGGTCGGATTTGCCGGAGAGCCCGACCATATCGAGCGCCTCGGGCACCGCCCGATGAATGAAGGTGCGCGATTTGCCGATCACCTCCAGCGCGAAGGCGACGTTCTGGTAGACGGACTTCTGCTGCAGCAGCCGGAAATCCTGGAAGACACAGCCCATGCGCTGCCGTAGCTTCGGAACTTTGCGCGCGGATAGCCTGTCCACCCGGAAATCCGCCACCCAGACCTCACCCGTGGTGGGCTTCTCGTCCTTGAGCAGCAGGCGCATGAAAGTCGACTTACCGGAACCCGAGGGTCCGATCACAAAGACGAACTCGCCTTTTCCGATGTCGACGGAGACGTTGTCGAGGGCGGGTCGCGTCGAAGTCTTATAGGACTTGGTGACGTTCCGGAGCACTATCACGGGTTGCCAGTGTAGCGAGACGCGAACGTGACCCGGCCACGCCGCGCAGATCAGCCGTTAGCGGTGTGGTGGCTCAGTTGTGCCAGAGGTGGGATTGCTCAGCACCGAATTCACAAAGGTCGGATAGTTCGTCGCAGCGTGCGTTTCCGGTTTGACGAACGTGTACAGCACGAACGTGGCGAGCCAGACAGTGATCAGGATCGCCGTGGACTTACGTGTTTTCACTCAGACCCTCCCGACGTAGCGCCGCGGCAACTCGCACCCGCAGCTCACGCCCGACTTCGAACTGTTTGCCCGGCAATGTCCGGGCCACCATCTTGATATTCATCTGGTTGACGGTGAGATCTTCCACACCCATCACGCTGGGCTCATCGAGCAGCAGCGCCTTGAGCTTGCGATCGGCGAACGCCTTCGCGCCCACCTCACGCAGGATTTCATTGACCTTGTTGATGTCGGCGGTTGCGGGTACGGGCACGTCGATGGCGGCGCGCGCCCAATCCTTCGACAGGTTGGTCACTTTCACGATCTGACCGTTCGGCACCGTGATGACTTCACCGTCGACGCTGCGCAATGTGGTGACGCGCAACGTGACGTCCTCGACGGTACCCTCGGCGTCGCCGCTCGATCCATTGACTGCGATCCTCACCACATCGCCGAAGCCGTACTGCCTTTCGGTGATCAGGAAGAATCCGGCGAGCAGATCCTGCACGATGCGCTGGGCGCCGAAACCGATCGCGGCGCCGAGAACCGCTGCCGGAGCGACCAATCCGCCGAGCTGGAAACCCAAGCGCCGCAATACTTCCAAAGCCACCAGGAAGTACACGATGGACAGCACGACCCAGGTGATGACCTGCGCCAGCGCATGTCGATGCTTGGCCGCCTCCGACCGCACCAGCGAATCGCTGCTGCGGAAGGAGGTGTCGATCCTGCGGGTGATTCGGTCGCGCACGAAAGTCGCTGCGCGAGAAAACAACATCGCGCCGACGATCAGCAGCACGATCTCGAGACCGCTGGACCGGAACCAGTTTCCGAAATCGGCTCCGGTGCCTGCGGCGAGAATCGAACTCATATTTACCCCTGGGTAGTCGACTGCTCCCGCATACGCCAGCGGATGCCGGATTCGATGAAGGCGTCGATGTCACCGTCGAGCACGGCGGAGGGATTGTTGACCTCGTAGTTGGTCCGCAGATCCTTGACCATCTGGTACGGGTGCAGGACGTAGGAGCGCATCTGGTTGCCCCAGGACGCGCCCTCGTTGGTCTTGAGCGCGTCCATGGTGGCGCGCTCCTCCTGCCGCTTGCGCTCGAGCAGTTTGGCCTGCAGCACGCGCATGGCCGAAATCTTGTTCTGCAGCTGCGATTTCTCGTTCTGACAGGTGACGACGATGCCGGTCGGAATGTGCGTCAGGCGCACCGCCGAGTCGGTGGTGTTGACGGACTGGCCACCGGGACCGGAGGAGCGATACACGTCGACGCGGATCTCACCGTCCGGAATCTCGATGTGGTCGGTGGTCTCGACCACGGGCAGCACCTCGACCTCAGCGAACGAGGTCTGGCGACGGCCCTGATTGTCGAACGGGCTGATGCGCACCAGCCGGTGCGTGCCCATCTCCACCGACAGCGTGCCGTAGGCGTAAGGCGACTTGACGGCGAAGGTTGCGGATTTGATGCCCGCCTCCTCCGCATAGGAGGTGTCGTAGATTTCGACCGGGTACTTGTGCCGCTCGGCCCAGCGCACATACATGCGCATCAGCATCTGCGCCCAGTCGGCGGCGTCGACGCCACCGGCGCCCGAGCGAATATTGACCAGAGCTTCACGCTTGTCGTATTGCCCCGACAGCAGCGTCCGAACCTCCAGCGCCTCCACATCGCCGTGCAGAGCGGATCGTTCGGCATCGGCGTCGGCGAGGGCGGACGCGCGAGCGTCACCCTCCTCGTCCTCGGCCAGCTCGTAGAGCACAGGCAGGTCTTCGAGCCGCTGCCGCAGCTCCTGGACCCGCCGCAATTCGCTCTGGGCGTGCGAGAGTTCGCTGGTGACGGCCTGCGCATGGTCCTGGTCGTTCCACAGGTCCGGGTCCGCAGCCTGGTGTTCCAGCTCGTCGATCCGCCGAATCAGCTCGTCGATATCGAGCACCGACTCCACAGTCTTCAGAGTCGAGTCGAGTTCGGCCAGGTCAGCGGATACGTCAGGATGCACGGTGCTCAAGGCTACTACCCCGCCTCCCCGAACCTTTAGCGCGCAGGTTGGGAGCCGTTGACCGTTGGCACGCGTAGTGCGGTTGGGAGCCAAAACGATTTGGGGGTACCCCGGGAGTTACCCCGGCCGTTACGAAATCAGTTGTCCCGTCCCGATCGGGAAGAAAGACAAAGATCGAATAGGTGAAACGGCATGCTGCCAGGGGTAATTCAGCCCGCTACGGCGCGCAGGCTGCCCGGGTTGCGGCCGATGAGGCGGTCGAGGGCCTCGGCGGTGGCATCGTCGGCGGGGAGCTGGACGATCAGTCGCTGATCGTCATCGGCGGAGAGTTCGAGGGATTCGAAGGCCAGCCGGAGCAGGCCCACCTCGGGGTGGATCAGGCGATCCACGCGGCTGGCCTCCGGCAGGCCGGAGATGCGGCTGAGCCGGCCGCTGAATTCCGGGCCCGCGGTCAACGTCAGCTCATCGACCAGAGCCGAGACGACGGGGTCCGAGCGGAACGGGCCGACCTTGAGGTTCGCGACCACCTTGTCGGCGGTGTGCTCCCAATCCGGATGGGCCTCGCGGGCGCGGGGATCGGTGAAGATGTACCGGGCGACATTGGCCGGCTCACCATCGTCGAAGAGTCCGATCGGGCCCATGAGCCGCCGGTAGCCCGCCGTGCACGCCACGATCTCGCTGGCCCGGTTGATCACGGCCGCGGGGGCGGGCTCGAGCTGGTTGAGGATGGCCAGCACCGCGGGGCGCACCACGCGGGTGGGCTGCATGCTGCCGTTGCAGGTGAATCCGGGCGACTCGGCCTTGGCCAGCCGATGCAGATACACACGTTCTGTCGAGGTCATGCCGAGCGCATCGGAGAGCGCCGCGAGCACCGCCGAGGAGGGATGGCGATCGCGCCCCTGCTCCAGCCGGGTGATGTATTCGACGCTCACCCCGGCCAAGGTCGCGAGCTCGGATCGGCGCAGGCCGGGCGTGCGGCGACGCGCACCGGCGGGCAGGCCCACCTGCGCGGGCGGGACCGCTTCGCGCCGAATGCGCAAGAACAGACCCAGCTCGTTATCGCTCACCACTCGACGGTACCAAGGCGGGCAAGCGGGAAAGTGGCCCTGCCACTACCACTCTCAGCGCGGTCTCCCTACCGGTATCGGCGGGCGGCACAGTTGCGGACAGCGGCCGATCCGGTCGCCGCACTTCGTGAAGGAGACCCTCATGACCAGCACGCCTCTGCGCCTCGCGGTGATCATCGGCAGCGTCCGGGAGGGACGTTTCGGTCCCGTGGTCGCGAACTGGTTCGCCGGACAGGCGCGCGAGCACGGCGCTTTCGAGGTCGATGTCATCGATCTGGCGGAGATGGAACTGCCGCTGGCGCTGCCCGCCGTCTCACCGCTGATGGAGCCGAATCCGGTGCGGCCGGACGGCATGGTCGATCTGACCGAACGACTGGGCGCGGCCGATGCCATTGTCATCGTCACCCCGGATATCAATCGCAGTTATCCGGCAGCGCTGAAAGCCGCCATCGACTGGCACTTCACGCAGTGGAACCGCAAGACCGTCGGTTTCGTCGGCTACAGCGGTAAGAGCGGCGGCCTGATGGCGATCGAGCACCTGCGCACGGTGCTCAATGAACTCAATGCGCATACGGTCCGCGAGTATGTTTCGTTCCCCCGCTACTTCCTGCTGTTCGGCCCGGACGGACAGCTCGTCGAGCCCGCCGAATTCGAGCGCGCGGCCGCCGCCATGCTCGACCAATTGTTCTGGTGGGCAAGCGCTCTGACCGCCGCCCGCGAACTGCCGGTTTCCGCATAACTGGCTCGATATCGGGCCGGGAGAGTGCGGGAAGTTTGCCGCCGACGCGCGAGCGTTGCGGGCAACGGCTAACGTTTCCCGGGTGACCACCTACTCCAGTGATCTCGACCTCGCCGTGCGGCTGGCCGACGCGGCCGATGCCATTACTCGTGAACGGTTCGGTGCGCTCGATCTGAAGATCGATTCGAAGCCCGATCTGACGCCGGTTTCGGATGCCGATCTGGCCGTGGAGCGCATGATTCGGGACGTATTGAGCGCGGAGCGCCCGGGCGATCTGGTGCTCGGTGAGGAATTCGGCGGTGATGTCGAGTTCAACGGCAGGCAGTGGGTGATCGATCCCATCGACGGCACCAAGAATTTCGTGCGCGGAGTACCGGTGTGGGCCTCGCTCATCTCGCTGCTGGAGGACGGCGTACCGGTGGTCGGCGTGGTGAGCGCCCCGGCGCTGGCGCGGCGCTGGTGGGCGGCGGCCGGGGCGGGTGCGTGGACCAGCTTCGAGAAGTCCGAGCCGAAGGCCATTTCGGTCTCGGCGGTCGCGGAGCTGGGTGCGGCCAGTCTGGCCATGTCGAGCCTGTCCGGCTGGCGGGCCATCGGCCGGCGCGCGAAGCTGATCGCGCTCACCGATGAGGTGTGGCGGGTCCGCGGATACGGCGATTTCTTCGGTTACACCCTGCTGGCGGAGGGCGCGGTGGATATCGTCACCGAACCCGAACTGTCGCTGTGGGATATGGCCGCGCTCGACATTCTGATCCGGGAGGCGGGCGGCACGTTCACCTCGCTGGACGGCAATCCGGGCCCGCACGGCGGCAGTGCGGTGGCCACCAATTCCCATCTGCAGGACCAGGTGCTGGCCGCGCTCGCGGCCTGAAACCCTTCCGACGGACGAACACCCCCGCTCTGCAGTGCGGGGGTGTTCGTGTGTTCGTTATCGAGGGTTAGGCCGATCCACCGCCGCCCGTATTGGTGGGGCCGATAAGCACCCCTACGAGACCACTGAGCAGACTGGTAACTACAGAGACGAGTCCTGACAACATAACCACTCCTCCTTTCGCCTCAACGAAAAACGTAGTGGCACTTGACAGTTGGAGTGATCGAAACGAAATAACAGTACCGGACTCCCGCTTATGCAAGATCCACCACGCTGCGAATCACTATGCAGGCAAGCAGTTTTCACATGTGTATACGGAATTACACCGGGTACCCGGATTATCCGAGGTGACGGACCGCGGGCCATGCCCGGTCCCAGGAAATTCGGAGCACACGGCACAGATAGATGGGTTTGCCCTGTTCCGCACTGTGGATGCCGAGCCCGTTGTCGATGTGCCCCAGCAGTTCCGGATCGGAGCACAGTCGCCGCAACTGATCCTCGGCGATTCCCACCGTCAGCACCGGATGCCCCGTGGCGGGTGGCCCCCACCACCAGTAGGCATTGTGGCCGCTGTGCGGCGTCGGCAGCCGGTACGCGCCGCCGAACCGCTCGATGGCCGCGGCTTCGCCGTAGTTCGCGGTGAGGATCTCGGCGTCGGGCGCGGAATGGGCACGGGCAGCCGCAATCTGATGCACGAACGCCGGCCAGCCGATGGTCTCCCCCGCGTCGAAATTGATGGCGAGAACAGGGGAATCGCGAATCGCGGAGGCCGGGAGCACCGGCAGGAACAGCACGGCCGAGACCGCGGCGGTGAGAAGGACCGCGAAACCCACAGCAGCACTGCGGATTCGATGGTTCGCAAGCTTCGCTTCCAGCCCGGTCGATCCGGCCGCGAGCAGCAGCGGATACATTCCGCCCAGGTAGTAGGCCTTTCCCCCGGCCACCAGATACCCCGCGAACAGCACCGCATAGGTGATCACGAACGCCCGGTAGCGCGGCCGCCGCCACAACCAGTACAGGCCGAATCCCCACAGCGGCACCAGCAGTGGTCCGATCAAACCGAATTGCAGCAGCACAAAAGCGATCGGCGAATTCGAGGTGCCCGACGATCCTCCGGCAATGGCCCGGCTCATTTCCCACTGCGGCCACCCATAACACGCCTGCCACCACAGATACGGCAGTACGATCAGCCCGGCAATACCAATGGCAATCGGAAAGTATCTGGTGGCAAATATTTTTCGCGGTCCCGCCGCGGCGAGCGCCGCCGCAAGCACCAGCACCGGGATCGCCGCGAGCGCCTTGTTCTGCAGGCCGATTCCCACCAGTACGCCGACCGGCAGCCACCACCGCGGATCCGATGCCTCGCGGAGCAGCCGCAGGATCAGCAGCGTGACGGCCGACCATACGGCCAGATCGAAAACAGTTGTGCCGAGCAGATGCCCGGCCCCCATGAGCAGCGCCGCGGAGGCGACCGCCGCGGCCGACAGCGTCTGCGCGACCCGTCCCGCGCCCAGCTCCCGCGCCGTCCACCCGGCACACAGCACAATGCCGACGGCCGCGACGATTGCCGGAATCCGAAGCAGTATCAAGGAATTGGCGTCGATGGCCGCCATTCCGCGGGCGATCAGCGGGACCAGCGGTGGTTGATCCGGGTATCCCCAGTCCAGTCGCCGGCCCGCGGCCAGGAAGTACATCTCGTCGCGGTGGTAGCCGTACCGGTTCGAGTATCCGGCCAGGACTGCCGCGAAAATGGTCGCTACCCAGTACATTCCGCCACTCTGCCGAACCGTGGTGAACATCGGGTGTGGTCTGCTGCCTTCCGGCGCGGGGGCTGCGGTCCCCGACACCGGAGGGTGCGCGGTCCGATCTCTAGGCCGAGAGACCGAAACCGATCTGCGTCTTGCCGAGGCCCGAGCCCGTGCCGATATCGGTCTGGGGCTGAGCCGAACCGCTCTGCACCGCGGTCGTGCCGTCGGTGGAGCCCGCCTGGTACACAGAAGTGATCGGCGCGACGACCTCCGGCTGCGCGGGCTCGAGCGAGATGCCCGCGGCGCTTGCGGCGGGGGCGGCGAGGAAAAGCGCGATAGCGATCGCGCCGGTAGTACCCACCAGCGTTTTCATGTAATAGACCTCCATTTTGGTGCGAGTGTTGCGCCGACACCGTAGCCCACCTGCAAGCCGTTTGAATGGGGTTTGTTTCACTATTCGCCATGGCGCATTGGAGACGGCGGGAACCACCGCTCTGACCAGCCGATTCGACAAGCCTCGACGGCAGTTCTTACTCTGAAGTAAGATAGTCTTACTCTGGAGTAAGATTGCTGGGCAGGATCACCCTCCACACTCAAGAAAACTGGTGATTATGAGCACTCGAGACACCGCAAAGACGCGACGTCCGGATACCTCCGCCGTTGGCCTGAATCCGGTCAAGCGCGACTGGATGGGCGCAGCCATGCGGGTCATGACGACCATCACGGGGTCGGAACTCGCGGAGAAGTACAACCTGCGCAAGCCCATCGAGCGTATTACGTACGAGGGCACCAAGACCGGTTTCCGCACCCTCGGTGCCGCGACTCGCGTCTTCGAAAAGGTTGCTGGAGGCGGCGCCCCGAAGCGGCTGCCCGCCAATGAGTCCCGTAAGAAGGACTACTTCGATCTGACGCCGACCGACGAACAGCAGATGATCGTCGAGACGGTCCGCGAGTTCGCCGGCGAGATCCTCCGTCCGGCCGCCTATGACGCCGACAATGCCGCCAAGGCCCCGCGCGATCTGCTCGAGCGCGCGTCCGAGCTCGGCATCACGCTGATCAATGTGCCCGAGGAGCTGGAGGGCGCTGCCTCCGAGCGCGGCGCGGTCACCAATTCCCTTGTGGCCGAGGCGCTTGCGCACGGTGACATGGGTCTGGCGCTGCCGCTGCTGGCTCCGAGCGGTGTGGCCGTCGCCCTCTCGCAGTGGGGTACGGACGCGCAGCAGAAGACCTACCTCGCGGCCTTCGCGGGTGAGAGTGTGCCGCAGGCGTCGGTCGTCATTTCCGAGCCGCAGCCGCTGTTCGATCCGTTCGCGCTGAAGACCAAGGCCACCCGCTCGCCCAGCGGTTACCGTCTCAACGGTGTGAAGAGCCTGGTTCCGGCCGCCGGTGATGCCGAACTCTTCATCGTCGCCGCCGAGCTGGACGGCCGCCCGGCCTTCTTCATCGTCGAGTCCGACACCCAGGGTCTGATCGTCGAGGCCGATCCGAGCATGGGTCTGCGCGCCGCGGGTCTGGGTCGCCTGATCCTCGACAATGTGGCCGTATCGACCAACGCCATCCTGGGTGATGCCGAAACCGCGCAGCGCTCCGAGGATTACGCGGATGCCGTGCGGCTGGCCCGCCTGGGCTGGGCGTCGCTGGCGACCGGTACCGGTCAGGCCGTGCTGGACTACGTGATTCCGTACGTGAAGGAGCGCGAGGCGTTCGGCGAGCCGATCGCGCACCGTCAGGCGGTGGCCTTCATGGTCGCCAATATGGCCATCGAGCTCGACGGCCTGCGGCTCGTGACCCTGCGGGGTGCGTCGCGCGCCGAGCAGGGTCTGTCGTTCGCTCGCGAGGCCGCGCTGGCTCGCAAGCTGGCCACCGACAAGGGCATGCAGATCGGCCTGGACGGTGTGCAGCTGCTCGGCGGCCACGGCTTCACCAAGGAGCACCCGGTGGAGCGCTGGTACCGCGATCTTCGTGCCATCGGCATTGCCGAGGGCGTCGTCCTCATCTGACCCGCACTTCTCAACGGAGAGACAACTCATGATCAATCTCGAACTCCCCAAGAAGCTCCGGGCCAGCGCCAACCAGGCCCACCAGGTCGCCGCGGAGATCTTCCGCCCGGTGTCCCGCAAGTACGACCTCGCCGAGCACGAGTACCCGGTCGAGCTGGACACCATGGCCGCCATGATCGAGGGCCTGTCCGCCTCGGGCGGCGATGTGTCCGGTGCCACCGGCGGCCGTAAGGCCGAGGGCGAAGACGACGTGCACGCCACCGAGCTGCTCGGAAACACCAACGGCGGCAATATGTCCGCGCTGCTGAACGCCCTGGAGACCTGCTGGGGCGACGCCGGCCTGATGCTGTCGATCCCCTACCAGGGTCTCGGCAATGCCGCCATCGCCGCCGTCTCCACCGATGAGCAGCTGCAGCGCTTCGGCAAGGTGTGGGCCGCCATGGCCATCACCGAACCGTCCTTCGGCTCCGACTCGGCCGCGGTCACCACCACCGCCACCCGCGACGGTGACGAGTGGGTTCTCAACGGCACCAAGATCTTCGTCACCGCCGGTTCGCGCGCCACCCACATCGTGGTGTGGGCGACGGTCGACAAGTCCGCGGGCCGTGCCGCCATCAAGTCGTTCGTGGTGCCGCGGGATGCCAAGGGCCTCACCGTGTCCCGCCTCGAGCACAAGCTCGGCATCAAGGCGTCCGACACCGCCGAGATCCGCTTCGAGGACTGCCGCATCCCCGCCGACAACATCCTCGGCAGCCCGGAAGTCAACGTGGAGAAGGGTTTCGCGGGCGTCATGCAGACGTTCGACAACACCCGCCCCCTCGTGGCCGCCATGGCCGTCGGCGTCGGCCGCGCCGCCCTCGAAGAGCTCCGCAAGGTCCTCTCCGACGCCGGCATCGAGATCGACTACGACAAGCCCGCCAACAACCAGTCCGCCCCCGCGGCCGAATTCCTGCGCATGGAAGCCGATTACGAATCGGCCTACCTCCTCTCCCTCCGCGCAGCCTGGATGGCCGACAACAAGAAGCCCAACTCCCTCGAGGCCTCCATGTCCAAGGCCAAGGCTGGCCGCATGGGCACCGACGTCACCCTCAAGGCCGTCGAACTCGCAGGCGCCACCGGCTACTCCCAGCGCACCCTCCTGGAAAAGTGGAGCCGCGACTCGAAGATCCTCGACATCTTCGAAGGCACCCAACAAATCCAGCAACTAATCGTCGCCCGCCGCGTCCTCAACCTGAGCAGCGACAAGCTGAAGTAAGTTCTGGCACAACGACAAGCCGGTGTCGGTCCGTCTCTGGACCGCACCGGCTTTCTCGTTCCAGAGGCGAACTGACCGAATAGGTGATTCAGCGATTCCAGATGCCGCTGGACAGGAACCGATCCCATTGATCGGCGGCGAACACCAGGGCGGGCCCGCCGGGATCCTTGGAGTCTCGTACCCCGACATCACTCACGGCTGCTCCGAGGAACGCCACCTCGACGCACTCCTGTCCGCCGCCGGAGTAGCTCGACTTGAACCAGTTGGCCCTCGTCGGGTCAGTTTTCATTGTCGAATCCCCTAGCTGTCTCTCGTAGTAGCGTGCGGCTCGGTTGATCGGCGAGCGCACCCTCGGTCAGAGTCTCGTGTGCCGCACGGTAACGGTCAACGTCGCCGTGTCTCTCGAACTCGTGCAGCACGATATCGGCGGCTGCCAGGTTGCGCTTGCGGTCGAGGATGGCTCGCCGGCGGGTCCGCAGTTCGATGCGCCGGTCAATCTCTGCCGGGCTGCCGTAGGGAAAGTAGATGCTGTTCATCGCGCGTTAGGCACCGTCCGCTCGAGGCCGTGGAGGATTTGACGATCGTGGCAAAGCCTTTCTGGCATAGGTATGTTCCGGAGACACCGTGACTACATCGAGTTTCTCCAGCAGCGGCATCGGGACTCGAGAGTCGGCGAAATGCGAGAGATCGGGAACGATAATGACCTCGGCATCGAGCCGCGTGGCCTGAGCTCTCAATCTCGCCAGCGGAGGGCGTCCGCTGGCTGGGTCGTGGATGATCACTCCGGCTAGGTCGAAGCCCAAGCGTGCGGCCAGGTTTCGGATCTGGCTCATGTCTGCCAGCTGACCAATCCCGGAGACGTCGGTTCGTAGGTACCCCAATGCGGTTGGCCTGTAGCGCATTACCTCCCCCTGCGATCGCTCGTCACGGACTTCGTCATCACCGGACACGAAGCACTCCAGATAGAAGCCAGGGGCGGCATCATCATCGTTCTTGTCTGCTTCGAGCTCGAGCAGACCTCCCGGGAACACGAAGATCCTCGTTGTCCGACTCACCTCGACCTCCTGTCCAGCTGCCAGTGAGATCCATCGGCACCGGTTGGTCGAGGTTGAGACCCAACTCAATCCGTCCGATATAGACGGTCTTATTGAAGCAATCAGCCGTTGTGTTGGCAATAGAGCCGGTTCTAATTGACCGTTCTTGTCAAGACACAGGTTAGGACTACCCTTAAGGACGGTCAGATCGCAGTACCGCAACGAGGGAGCATCCTGGCGATATGAGCGGATACCGAGAGGTGGCGAACGGCTTACGCATCGCCATCAATCAGGGCGAATACAAGCCTGGGACAACACTTCCCAAGCAGGAAGAGCTCGCTGAACGCTATGGCGTCAACATCAAGACGGTCAGGCAGGCGGTCGGCCTGCTGGAGGCTGAGGGACTTGTCACAGCCATCCGGCGGCGCGGGACGGTGGTCCGCCAGCGGCCGCCACTTCGCAGGCTCGGTATAGATCGCTACTCGAAGAGGAAGTGGAAGTACGGCGACACGGTCGCGTTCATCGCGGACCGCCAAGCATCCGGTCGCACATGGAACCGAACCGATCAGACCCAAACCGTCAACCTGATCGAGCCGGACGCAGAAGTCACGGATGCCTTTGAGTTGGAACCAGGTTCACTCGTTTACGAACGAGTCCGCACTGTCCGCGAAGAGGGTCATCCGACACACACCCTCGCCAGTTATTACCTCCCGGCGCACGTCGCGGGAACACCTCTGGTGGACCCGGAGCCTGGTCCCGCAGGTCCTGGTGGCGGATTCTCAGTACTCACGCTTCAAGGCTACGAACCGGACCATATGTCCGAAACGATCTTCGCGCGGATGCCTACACCTGAGGAGGTAGAGCGCCTAGCGCTCCCCTCCGGCGAGCCGGTGATGATCCTCATCCGGCGCACCTACACCGCGAACGATGTCCTGGTCGAGTTCGCACGCGGTGTTCACGCGGCATCCAGATTTTCGTGGACCTACGACTTCGCGCTGCCCGAATAGGGGAAACACCTATGCCGACAACAGCTTTGCCCGCAAAGTACCGCTCAGATGTCGAGGCCCTTTGGGACTTCAACCAGATGCACCACGAGCCGCGACCCGTCGATGTCGGCATCGGGCTCGGGGGGCATGACATCGGAGTCGCCACCTACGCGGCCGATCTCTACCACAGCGGGGTCGTCCCGCTCATCGTGTTCACAGGTGGGAACGCGCCGACCACGGTGGACCGGTTCCCTCGCGGCGAGGCCGTGCATTTCCATGAGCACGCCATCGAACGCGGAGTGCCGGCCGACGTCATCCTCGTCGAGCCGAAGGCCACGAATACGGGCGAGAACATCGACTTCACCCGAGACCTACTCCAGGAGCTCGGCTACTTCGGCTCGACCAAGTCGGTGATGCTGATCTCCCGCCCGTACCAGCAGCGTCGCAGCTTCGCTATTTGCCGGAAGCGCTGGCCAGAGGTCGATGTCAGCTGCGGATCACTCCCACTCGCTCTGGACGATTACGTTGCCGGCATCGGCGACGTGGATCGCGTGATGAACATGCTCGTCGGGGACACCCAGCGACTCTGGATCTACCCGGCCAAGGGCTGGGCCATCGAGCAAGACGTGCCCGGCGAGGTTCGGGAGGCCTACGAGCGCCTTGTGGACGCTGGCTTCCATCGCCGCCTACTCCCGGAAGAGTCGCGCTGAGACACCCTGGCACCTACCTCCCATACTCATCTGTCGGGCACGGCGATTTCTCGCTCGGCCCGGTACGAGCATTCGTTCTGCACCGAAAAACTATGGCCGATAGTAAATTGAGCGCGCAGCAGCGGTTCGGCGATGTTGCCGGGTCGATGACAGAGCGCGTGAGGGAGGGCGATGAAGGGGCTTGGGGCGCTGGAGAGTCAGGTGATGGGGGTGTTGTGGGGTGAGGTGGATGCGCTGTCGGTGCATGATGTGGTTGATCGGCTGAGTGATGATCGGCGGGTTCCGGCTTATACGACGGTGTTGACGGTTTTGACGCATCTGTGGGAGAAGGGGTGGGTTCGGCGGGAGAAGGTGGGGCGGTCTTATCGGTATCGGCCCAGTCGGAGTCGGGCTGAGGCGACTACCGATTTGCTTCGGGAGATTCTCGATGCCAGTCCGGATGCTCCTGCGGTGCTGCTGCATTTGGCGCGAACGGCCAGCGCGCATGAGGTCGAGGCGCTGCGGGAAGGGCTTTCGGGCGGGGGGCCGCGGCCGTGATTCTGATAACCGCGCTGCTGGCGGCGGGCCTCGCGCTGGCGGTGTTCGCGCCTGCGGCGTTGCGGCGCATCGACTTCGCCGCCGCGCCGGTCGCCGGGATGGGGGCGTGGCTGGGCGCGGTCGCCGCGATGATCGGGTGCGGCGGGCTGGTGCTGATCGCACTGGCGTGGCCCGGCGATCCACCGGGGGAATTCTTCGCGGGCAGTGTGCTGGGCTGCCTGGGTGCGATCGAGCCCGTAATCGTCACCTGGACAGCGAGTTTGATCATGCCGGTCGTGGCGCTGGGCGTCACCGTTCCCACGGGACAGTTGGCGCGGATCGCCGTCGGGCACCGGGGGCGAGGGGCGACACTGCGCCGCCGGCACAACGAGTTGGTCGAGGTATTGGGTCGCGTCGATCCCTCGGGCTCGAAGCTGGTGTGGCTCGATCATCCAGTTCCCCTGGCCTACAGCGTGGCCGGGCGTGGCGGGTATGTAGTGGTCACCGATGGGCTCGCGCGCTGCCTGACGGATGCGCAGTGGCGGGCGGTGCTCGCCCATGAACACGCGCATCTGCGCGGATTCCATCACCACATCGTCGGTGTCGGCCAGATCCTCGCCCGCGCTTTTCCGTGGATCCCGCTGTTCGCCGCGGCGCCGACGGCCCTGGCCACCCTGGTCGAGCTCGCCGCCGACCGCGCGGCCGCGACCGCGACCGACCCACAGGCCCTCTCTTCAGCGCTGCACACCGTCGCGGCACACGGGGCAACAACACCAGCTGCCCCACTGGGATTGATCGACGAATCACTGGCGATGCGCCTGGAATGCCTGTCGGCCACACCGGATTCGCGCACGGCGTCACGGCGCACGGCCGCGGCGCTGGTTTTCGCGACGATGTTGCTGGCGCCTGCCGCATCGGCATTGGCGGTCGGGCTGAGCGCGGCGGTGGCGTGGTTGAGCATGGTCTGAGAATCGGCCACGAAAAACTATGTTCCATAGTATTTTACGGTGAGGGTGCGCATCAGCGACCCCCATCCAGTCACCCGAGGATGCGGGTCACGCCTGCCCTAAATGTGAAATGGAACTAGTTCAGAGTGAGAAGCCTTGTGCTTCAACATCTCCCGCTCAGGAGACACGTGTGAAGTACCTATCAGTACTCGCCACCACCACCGTGCTGGTCGCAGGACTCGCCGGGCCCGGTGTCGGGCTCGCCGCCGCCGATCCGCCTTCGGATCCGGGGCAAACCCGTTATTCGCTGGTCAATGGCTGCTACCGGATCGACACCCCGGCAGGGCCACTGGTCCCGGCGTCGGGACCGTACCGGATGCACGCGACAGCACTCGGCCAATACCTGCTCTACGGCCGCCAGGGTGAAGTACTCGACGGTTCGACCGGGTCGATCCACCCCGCGCAGAACCCCTCGGCCAACGCGGTCTGGACCGTAGACGGTTCCGGCGCAGGCGGTTTCACCCTCACCAATAGCGCGACCAAGACAAGCACGCCCGCCACTTTCGTCCAGGACACCGGTTGCGCGGACTTCCCGGAAGCGCAGGTCGGCGCCACCGGCACCCCGGGCCCGAGCGTCGGCGCGGACGGTTCGATCGTCGGCACCATCGACGCGCACGTGCATGTCTCCGCGTATGAATTCATGGGCGGCGACTTCCACTGCGGCCGCCCGTGGCACCCGTACGGCGTGACCTACGCGCTCCCCGACTGCGCGCAGTATCGAACCGGCACAAACGGTCTGGTCGCCAATTTCCTGGACTACGGCGAACCCTCGCACCCGTCCGATACGAAAGGCTGGCCCACCTTTCACGACTGGCCGAAGCCGTCCATGGTCACCACCGAGGGCACCTACTGGACCGGCATCGAGCGCGCCTGGAAGGCCGGACTCCGTGTGATGACCGTCGACCTGGTCGACAACGAGTCGCTGTGCGCCATGATGACCGACCGCCGAAACCCTTGCAACGACATGACTTCCGTGCGCACCGAAGCCGCGGATATGCACGCGCTCCAGGACTACGTCGATGCCCAGGCCGGTGGCCCCGGGCAGGGCTTCTTCCGCATCGTCACCGATCCCGCCGAGGCGCGCGCAGTCGCGGCATCGGGCAAACTCGCCGTGGTGCTCGGCATGGAACTCTCGGATCCCATGGGCTGCGGCGTATTCCTGGGCCAGCCGAAGTGCACCACGGCCGATGTCGACCACTGGCTCGTCGAACTCCGGAACCTCGGCGTCAGCAGCTTCTTCCCCGTCCACAAATTCGACAATGCCTTCGGCGGCACCAAGATGGACCACGACCTCACCGGCCTGCTGGTGAACGCGGGCAACTTCATCCAGACCGGCACCTTCTGGAATGTGCAGCCCTGCCCCGGCGCCGAACACGACAGCACTCAGCCCTCGGTTCCGATAGCCGGCAATATCAACCAGTTCCTCAGCAAGGTCACCGGCCCACTGCTCGGCGGCGCACTGCTCCCCCTGTATCCGGCGGGAAACCAGTGCAACGCACGCGCTCTCACCGATCTGGGCAAGTACCTGATCAACAAGATGATCGACGATAAGTTCCTCATCGAAATCGATCACATGAGCGAGGCCACCGCCGACGGAGTCATGTCCATCATCGAGCAGCGCCACTACCCCGGCGTACTGTCCTCGCACGGCTGGGACTCTGGCCGCACCACCCAGCGGGTCTATGCCGCAGGAGGTTTCGTCACCCCGTATGCGGGCGCGCCGTCGGAATTCGTCCAGGCCTGGCGCGACGCCCGCGTCATGCCCCGCCCCACAGCCGATTTCGGCTTCGGCTTCGGCTCGGACATGAACGGATTGGCCGGCCAGGGCGCACCGGTGGGCCCCGGCCTCGTCCACTACCCCTTCACCTCCCACGACGGCGCGGTGACCTTCGACCGGGAAACCTGGGGCCAGCGCACCTTCGATATCAATACCGACGGCACCGCGACCTACGGCACCTACGCCGACTGGCTCGAAGCGGTCCGCGTCCTCGGCGGCCCGGAAATCATGAACGACGTGTTCCACGGCGCCGAGGTCTACCTGCGCCTTTGGGATCAAGTCAGGCGATGAGACCGCGCCCGTCCCGATCGGAGTGCGATTGCACCGCCCGGCCACACCGGGGCGCGGCTGATCATCGGATTCGTACACTCGTCTCATGGTGTCGCGGATGGATGGGGCGGTGCTGCCGCTGAGCCTGGTGGAAATGGCTACGCGGCATGTACGGGCCGAGGTGTTGAGTGGCGGGTTCGAGCCGGGAGGCCGGATCGGCGAGGAGGCGCTGTGCGCCCGGCTGGGAACCAGCCGGGCGCCGGTGCGGGAGGCGCTGCGACTATTGGCGCAGGAGGGGTTGATCGAGCACCTGCCGCGCCGGGGTTTTCGGGTCGCGGTGTGGTCCGATACCGATATCCTGCAGCTGTTCGAACTACGCCGGGTGCTGGAGCGGCACGCGATCGAGAGCGCGTTTCCGCTGGTGATGGAGCGTGATCCGCTGCGCGCGGTGCGCACCGCGCTCGAGGAGATGCGGGTGGCGGATGCCGCGGACGATCTGTTCGAGCGTGACAATGCCCATCGACGGTTTCACGCGGAGATCGTCGCACTGGCTGGCAACCGGCAGCTGGATGTGGCATACGAGCCGATCCTGCTGAAACTACAGCTGCCCATGGCCCGCAATCTCCGTGCGGAGGCGCAGATAGCGCAGCGGCACAATGGAATCAGGCGTCATGCCGAACTCCTCGAGGCGCTGGAGCGCAATGACGTGGAGCTCGCCCAGGATGCGCTCCGGCGGCACGGCGAGTTGACGTATCTGGATCTCGATACCCGCTAACACACTGGATACATTGCGGCACTCTCGGGTTCACACATTCTGTCGACAATCGACAGATGCTGAACCCAGGGCCCACGGTCGCGGAGATTCTCGCCTCACACGAAAGTGGTAGCGGCTCACCGGCGCACACCGCGGCGCGGGTCGCCGATGCGATTGCGGCGCGCGGGGACGACGGCACCTGGATCACCCCGGTACCGCGCGAACAACTGCTGGCGGCCGCGGCGGAGATCGAGCGGCGGCCGGGCGCGCGCATGCTGCCGCTCTACGGCGTCCCGTTCGGGGTGAAGGACAGTATCGATGTGGCGGGGTGGCCCACCACGCTCGCCTGCCCGGACTTCGCCTATGTCGCAACGGAAACCGCACCGGCGGTGCAGCGCCTGCTGGACGCGGGCGCGCTGTTCGTCGGCAAGACGAACCTCGATCAGTTCGCGACCGGGCTGAACGGGACCCGCACCCCGTACCCGGTACCGCGAAGCGTGTTCGGCGGCGACCTGATCTCCGGCGGATCCAGTTCCGGCTCGGCGAAGGCGGTGGCGCTCGGCGAGGTGCCGTTCTGCGTCGCCACCGATACCGCGGGCTCGGGCCGAGTTCCGGCCGCGCTCAACGGGATTGTCGGCTGGAAGCCGTCTCGGGGGCTGATCAGCACCGTTGGCCTGGTGCCTGCGTGCAAATCGCTGGACTGCCTGACGCTGATGGCCACCACGGTCGAGGATCTCGACCGGGTATTCGAGGTGATCGCGGGCGTGGATCCCGGCGATCCCTCGAGCCGGGCGCGCGGTTCCCACTTCGCGGGCGGCCGCCTGCGGGTCGGCCTGCCCGCCGAGTCCGAGCTGGACTTCTTCGGCGACGAGATCTTCCACGCCGCACACCTGGGCGTGCGGGACCGCCTCGCCCGGCTCGGATTCGACTGTGTGCCAACCACACTCCAGCCGTTCCTGGATGCGGGCGAGCTGCTGTACCAGGGCCCCTGGGTCGCCGAACGCCTGGTGGAGTTCGAAACCTTCCTGGCCGAGCATCCCGATTCCATACTGCCGGTGATCCGCGAGATCCTCACCGGCGGTTTCCGATTCACCGCGGTCGATGTCTTCCGCGCGCAGCAGCGACTACAGGAGCTCAAGGCCGTGGTGGCGCGCATGTGGGCCGACTTCGACGTGATGGTGGTTCCGACCATAGGCACCACGTTCACGGTCGCGCAGGTGCAGGCCGATCCCATTCGCACGAACACCGTGCTGGGCCACTACACCCATTTCGGAAACCTGCTGGACCTCACCGCAATCGCGGTGCCCGCGGGCACCACCTCGGACGGACGCCCGCTCTCGGCCATGGTCTTCGGACCCGCGCTGGCCGACGACACGGTACTGACGGCAGCCGCCCGAATCCTCGACGAGCCACGCCAACCGGTGGCGCATTCGGATATCCGGCTCGCACAGAAAGATCGAAGATGACGGCAGTTCAACACATTCCGGCGCAACCCACAGAATTCTCCTTCGACCCCGACACCACCGCACTGGTCGTCATCGATATGCAGCGGGACTTCCTCCTACCGGGCGGCTTCGGCGAGAGCCTCGGCAATGACGTAGCGCAATTGCGCAAGGTGATCGAACCCCTGGCACAGCTCATGACCGCAGCCCGCGCGGCCGGTATCGCGGTGATTCACACCCGCGAGGGGCATCTTCCGGATCTCTCGGACTGCCCTCCCGCAAAGCTGCTGCGGGGCAGCCCTTCTCAGCGCATCGGCGATCCCGGCAAGTACGGGCGCCTGCTGGTGCGCGGCGAGTACGGGCACGACATCATCGACGAACTCGCGCCACTGCCCGGGGAGGTGGTGATCGACAAGCCCGGCAAGGGCGCGTTCTACGCCACCGAGCTCGCCCAGGTGCTGGAGCAGAAATCGATCACCTCACTGTTCGTCACGGGTGTCACCACCGAGGTGTGCGTGCACACCACGGTGCGCGAAGCCAATGATCGCGGCTACGAATGCCTCGTCGTATCCGACTGTGTCGGTTCCTATTTCCCGGAATTCCAGCGAGTCGGACTGGAGATGATCGCGGCCCAGGGCGGCATCTTCGGCTGGGTCGCCGATTCCACGGCGGTCATCGACGCACTGACCACCGCTCCCCCGATCACCCGCGCTCCCGCGCACACCCCGGTTTAGCGAACAGGAAATCCGATGTCCGTCGATACCAAGCTTCCCGACGAAACCAGTTCCGCCGCACCACTTTCGCTACCGTGGTGGACGCGCGGCGATACCAATGCCTTCTTCGGTCTCGCGTTCAATATCCTCGTCAACGTCCTCACCCTCACCACGCTGTCCATCGCGGTCGTCAAGATTCCGAGCAGCGATGTGCTCGGCACCGTACTGCCCGCGCTCGGCGTCGCCCTGGTGCTGGGCAATCTCTACTACATGCTGCTGGCCCGGCGCCTGGCACGCCGCGAAGGCCGGGACACGGTGACTGCGCTGCCGTACGGGCCCAGCGTGCCGCATATGTTCATCGTGGTCTTCGTGGTCATGCTGCCGATCTATCTGAAGACCAATGATCCGATGCGCGCGTGGTCGGCGGGTCTGGCGTGGGCGTTCATGATCGGCGTCATCGTCATGATCGGCGCGTTCGTCGGCCCGTTCATCCGGAAGATCACACCGCGCGCCGCCATGCTCGGCACCCTCGCGGGTATCTCCATCACCTTCATCGCCATGCGCCCGGCCGGGCAGATGTGGGAGGCCGCGTGGATCGGGCTGCCGGTGCTCGCCATCATCCTGATCGGCTTCTTCACCGATGTGAAACTGCCGGGCAATGTGCCGATCGGCCTGGTGGCACTGCTGGTGGGCACGGCGATCGGCTGGATCGGCGGCTATATGTCGGTACCGGATGTGTCCAAGGCCGTGCACGACATCGCGCTGGGTCTGCCGGATCTGCGCCTGCACCTGCTGTTCGACGGACTGAGCCACCTCGGCCCGCTGCTGGCCACCGCAATACCGCTGGGCGTCTACAACTTCACCGAAGCCATGAGCAATGTGGAGAGCGCCGCCGCCGCGGGTGACAACTACAACCTGCGGAGCGTGCTGCTGGCGGACGGTTTCGGCGCGATCATCGGCTCCGGATTCGGCTCGCCGTTCCCGCCGGCCGTGTACATCGGCCACCCCGGCTGGAAGGATGCGGGCGGGCGCACCGGTTACTCGCTGGCCAGCGGTGCGGTCATCGGATTGATGTGCCTGCTGGGGCTTTTCGGGGTGCTCGCCACGATTCTGCCCATTCCGGCCATTGTGCCGATCCTGCTCTACATCGGGTTGCTGATCGGCGCGCAGGCCTTCCAGGCGGTGCCTCGCCTGCACGCGGTCGCCGTGGTCGCGGCGATTCTGCCGAACCTGGCGCAGTGGGCCGTCGGCCAGATCGACAATGCGCTGAGCGCGGCGGGCACCACCGCCGACAAGGTCGGCATGGGCGCGCTCGACCAGGCCGGTGTCGTGTACAGCGGTCTGCGCACCTTCGGTGACGGCGCGGTGCTGGCGGGGCTCGTCCTCGGCACCATGGTGACGTTCATTCTCGAAAAGCGTTTCCGCGCAGCGGCGGTCGCCTCCGCGGCCGGTGCGGCGCTCGCCTTCATCGGCCTCATCCACGCCCCCGAGGTCGGCTGGGCGGCCGCCCCGAAGGTCGCGCTGGGGTACCTGCTGTTCGGCGCCGTCTGCCTCGCCTGGTCCTTCGTACCGAAGTCCGCACCCACACCGCCCGAGGAGCCGGAACCGGAGTTGTCGAGTGAATCCGAGGCAAGCCCGGTCTAGCGCAGCCGCCGCCGGCGCGGCAGACTCGGGAACGTGAAAGTGATGTCAGTGGGGGGCGGGCTGTCGTGAGTACGCTTGCCCGGGGCGAGAATCGGCCGGCGCCCGCGCAACGATTGACGGTGACGGTCACCAGCTCGGCGTCGGTGGATGTCTCGGCGCTGCTGCTGGGGGCCGACGGGCGCGTGCGCTCGGATGCCGACTTCGTCTTCTTCAATCAGCCCGTCGCGCCCGGAGTCACCTATGTGCACGGGCGCGGCGCGGGCGATGTGGTGGATGTCCAGACCGGCGCGCTGCCCCGCGATGTGGACAAGGTGGTCGTGACCGCGAGCCTGGACGGCAGCGGTCCGCCCACCTTCGCCGGTGTCGGCACGCTGACGGCGACCATCGGATCCGATTCGGGCGCACTGACTTTCCCCATGAGCGGGTTGAGCACCGAGACCGCCGTGGTGTGCGTGGAGATCTACCGGCGCGGCGACGGCTGGAAGGTCCGCGCCGTCGGCCAGGGCTACGACGACGGGCTGGCCGGAATCGCCTCCGCGTTCGGCGTGAATATCGACGACGAACCCGAGGAACCGGCCGCAAGCGTGCCGCCACCGCTCGCCCCGAATTCGGCTCCGGCGTTCGCGCCGCCGCCTGGGCAGGCCGCCGCACCAGGCCAATACGCGCCGCCGCCCGGCCAAGCTCCACCGCAGCCCGGGCAATACGCGCCGCCTCCCGGGCAGTACGCACCATCTCCAGGCCAAGTTCCGCCGCAACCCATGCAGCCGGGCCAATATGCCCCTCCCCCTGGGCAGTACGCCCCGCCGCCGGGGTCCGTCCCGCCGCCCGGCCAATTCGCGCCGCCGCCCGGAGCGCCCGGACAGGTCAATCCCGCAGCGCAGCAGCAGTATTCGCAGCCCCCGTCGTATTCGCCGCCCGCGTACGCCGCGCCGGCCGCCCCCGCATTCCCGCAAGGAGTCCAGCCCATGCAGAGCGAACTGTTCGATCCTGTTCATGCCGAGGTCAATGGCGTCGGGATTCAGAAGCAGGGCGGCAAGATGATCAAGGTCGCCGTCAATGGCGAGGTGCTGGCGCGGGCCGGGTCGATGGTCGCCTACCAGGGTGATCTGCAGTTCAAGGCGCTCGGTTCGGGCGGTATCGGGCGGGCCATCCAGCAGCGCCTCACCGGTGAGGGCGTGCCGCTGATGAAGGTCACCGGGCGCGGAGATCTGTTCCTGGCCAATGGCGCGGCCGATGTGCACACCGTCGATCTGGACGGCACCGACGGTCTCACCATCAATGGCGCGAATGTGCTCGCCTTCGACCCGTCGCTGACCTACAACATCAAAATGGTCCAGGGCGCAGCCGGTTTCGCCAGCAATGCCGGACTCTTCAACTGCGTCTTCACCGGCCGCGGCCGCATTGCCATCACCACGCACGGCTCCCCCGTCGTACTGAATGTGGACCAGCCCACCTACGCCGACCCGCAGGCCGCCGTGGCCTGGTCCTCCAGCCTGCAGACCGGCATCAAACGCAATGACTCCTTCGGCTTCAGCCGCCTCATCGGCCGCAGCACCGGCGAGGGCCTGACCCTCTCCTTCTCCGGCCGCGGCTTCGTCATCGTGCAGCCCTCGGAGCAGCCACCCGGCGGCTTCATCGGCGGCAGCGGCGGCGGCCAGGAAGCCGGCCAGAGCCCCGGCCTGCTCGGCGGCCTGCTCGGCTGATCCGAGAGGCCGGATCTCTCGGGCGGTCTCCGCGACTGACCCGAGAGGCCCGGCGCACTTGGGCAGCCTGCGCGGTTGACCCGAGAGCCCGCGCGGTTGATTCGAGAGTTCGCCGACGGCATCCGGCGGCCGCGCACAGCGAGGCGGCAGCGCACAGCCAGTGGGCCCTGCCACCATGCGCAGCTCGGCGCTGCTGCGGGGCCGGGTCGCGGCTTACGATCAAGGTATGAAGGTGCTCGGTGCGTGCCCGCTGGATTGCCCGGACGGTTGCTCCTGGGTGGTGGACGTCGAGGACGGCGTCGCGGTGGGGCTGCGGGGGAACAAGGCGCATCCGATTACGCGCGGGGCGCTGTGCGTGAAGGTGAATCGGTACCTCGAGCAGCTGAAATCCGATGAGCGGATCATGCATCCGATGCGGCGGGTCGGTAAGAAGGGCGAGGGGCGGTTCGAGCGGATCAGCTGGGACGAGGCGCTCACGGAGATCGCCGCGCGGCTGACCTGGATCACCGAGAAGTTCGGCGGCGAGGCGATCTGGCCGTTCCACGGGACCGGGAGTCTGGGGTATATCCAGGGGCTGGAGGGGTTCTCCGGGCGGCGGTTCTTCAATGCGCTCGGGGCGTCGCTGCACGATCCGACGATCTGCTCGATATCGGGCACCGTGGGGCTGAAGTACACGCTGGGTACCTCGGGCGGGATGGATCCGGAGGACTTCACCAAGTCGAAACTGATTCTGCTGTGGGGAACGAATCCGCTGACCTCGGGTCATCACGGGTGGAAGTTCATTCAGGACAGTGATGCGTACACCGTCGCCATCGATCCGGTGCGGACGCGTACCGCCGAGCGGTGCGATGAGCATCTCGCGCCCCTGCCCGGGACCGATGCGGCGCTGGCGCTCGGACTCATGCACATTATCGTGTCGATGGGTGCACAGGATGACGAGTTCATTGCCGAGCACACCGAGGGCTGGGACGAATTCCGTGATCGCATAGCGGAATTCACGCCGGAGCGGGTCGCCGGGATCACCGGCTTGCCGGTGGAGCGCATCATGGCGCTGGGCGAGCGCATCGCCCGCACCCGGCCCACCGCCATCCGCGCCTCGCAGGGCATGCAGCGGCACGCGGGCGGCGGTATGGCCCTGCGCGCCCTGGCCTGCCTGCCCGGCATCACCGGCGACTGGGCGATTCCCGGTGGCGGACTGCACTATTCGACGAGCGGGCATTTCGATCTGAACCTGCCCGAGCTGATGCGATTCGACCTGCTGCCGAATCCGGTGCGCACCCTGTCGATGACCCGGCTCGGCGAGGCCCTGCTGGAGGTCGACGACCCGCCCGTCAAAGCCCTTTTCGTGATCGCCGCCAATCCGGTCGGGTCCAATCCGGAGCAGCGCAAGGTGATTCGCGGGCTGGAACGTGAGGACCTGTTCACCGTTGTCCTGGAACACTTCCCGACCGATACCGTCGACTACGCGGATATCGTCCTGCCCGCCACCATGCAGCCCGAACACCTCGATGTGCTCGCCGCCTACGGCAACCTCTACCTGGTCTGGAACGAACCGGCGGTGCCGCCGCCGGGCGAATGCCTCTCCACCACAGAGACTTTCCGCCGCCTCGCGCAGCAGATGGGCCTGACCGAGCCCGCACTCTACGACTCCGATGAGGAACTGGCGCGCCAGCTGCTGAAGGGCCACGACCTCGACCGCCTGCGCGCCGACGGATTCCTGAAGGTCGCCCCCCGCCCCGTCCCCGCCGGCAAACTGCAATTCGTCTCCCCCCGAGCCGAAATGGCAGGCCACGACCCACTCCCCGCCTACACCGCACCCGCCGACCCCGGCGACGGCCTGGTCCTCATCTCCGCCGCCTCCCACTACTTCCTCAACACCACGTTCGCCAACAACCCCGAATTGCTCCGCCGCGCAGGAGATCCCACCATCACCCTGCACCCCGACGACGCCGCAACCCGCGGCATCACCGACGGCACCCCCGTCACCGTCGCCAACACCCGCGGCTCCTTCGAAGCGATCGCCGAACTCTCCGACCGCGTCCGCCCCGGCGTAGCCGCCACCCCCAAGGGCCGCTGGGCCAAACTCTCCGGCGGCGCCACCGTCAACGCCACCATCCCCGAACGCGATTCCGACTTCGGCGGCGGCGCCGTCTTCCACGACAACCGCGTACAGATCACCCCCCGCTGAAACCCCAACGCCCGCCCCAGTACCCCTCCTCAGTGGATCGAACAGCCCCTCTCCAGACCGCGCAGGACTGATAAGGCCTGCGCCGCTGAGAAACAGGCTGTTCGATCGGGGTAATGGCAGGTGTCACAACGGTCAGTTGTGCATGGCTATGGTGGACCGATGGATTCCGAAGCGGTGCGATCGTTCGTTCGCGCGGCCGAGCTGGGGCAGCTGCGGCATGCGGCCGATGAACTCGGCGTGACGCAGCAGGCCGTGTCCAAGCGGATCGCCACCCTCGAACGCGAACTCGAGGTCCGATTGTTCACCCGCACCGCCCGCGGGGTCGAGCTGACACTCGACGGCCAAGCCTTCCTCCCGCACGCCCGGAGCATCGTCACCGGGGTCGATCGCGCCGTCGCCGCGATCAAGCCGGGCTCGCGGGCGCTTCGGATCGACGTTCTCGGCCTGCGCTCCGCACAGGCTGTTGTGCTGCACGACTATTGGCGGTCACATCCCGATACCGATCTCGATGTGGTCACCCTCCGGGTCAACGACCCGCGCGCGGTGGTTGCCGCCATTCAGGCCGGCGATATCGACGCCTCGTTCCGCACGATCACCGATCCGGCCGCGCTGCCTCGCGAGGTTCGCATGATCCACGCGTTCGACTCCCCGCTGGAACTCCTCGTCGGACCGAGGCATCCACTCGCCGCCGCACGCACATTGACACCGTCCCAGCTGCGCAAACACCGGATCTGGGTGCCCGGCATCGCGCCGCGAAGTGAATGGGCGGAGTTCTACGATCAGCTCACCACCGACTTCGGCCTGCGGGTCGACGCCGCGGGCCCGCACTTCGGTAACGAGGTGCTGCTCGATATCCTCGCGGAATCCGACGACGTGGCAACCCTCGTAGGTGCGCGCGACCGCTACATCTGGCCGACGAACCACGACCTGCGGCGTATTCCGATCGTGAATCCGACCCTCGCGTACCCGCTCTCACTGATCTTCCTCAGCACGAATCCACACCCGGGACTCCGGGCGGTCATCAACCACTGCGCGAGCCTGACCCCGCTGCCCGGGACGGTATGGCTCCCCTCCTGGCCGAGGACACCGCACCACACCGCCGACGACCCCGAACCTCGCTAGGGGGCAACCTCTGCCGGCCGGGCACAATCAGTCGACCGGAACAGATCCTCGCCCAGCGGCACAGCGACACCGGGCCATCTGCGATCCAACTGCGCACAACAACTTCGGCACCGACGTCACAGCGGGACTCGCCGACATGCTCGAATTGCTCAACGCCCGGCTCGCCGACGACACTCCGATCGATATCAGCGATACAACTAGTCGTTGTGCACTGCCACAGATCTGTTGTTTGATTCCAGCCTCCCGGCGCGCTTTGATCGCTAGGTCTAATGCGAGGTTCAGGCGAGAGGTAGGGCATGGCGGGGACACGGTCGCTGGGGCGGCAGTTCGAATTGCTGTGGGGTGCTTATGCGGTCAGCACGCTGGGGACCTGGTTCGCCTTCGACGCGTTCTCGTTGATCGCGATCATCGTGCTGCATACCGGGCCGACCGAGGTGTCGGTGCTGGCGGCCGCCGGGCTGGCGGTGGGTGCGGTGGTGGCGATACCGCTGGGGCCGTGGGTGGAGTTCCGGCGAAAGCGGCCGGTGATGATCGCCATGGATCTGGTGCGGTTCGCGGCGGTGCTGAGCATTCCGGTGGCCTTCGCGCTCGGCTGGTTGACCTACGCGCAGTTGCTGGTGGTGGCGATTGCGGTCGCGGCGTCCGATATCGCCTTCAAGGCGGCTTCCGGCGCATTTCTGAAATCGCTGGTGCCGCAGGAGGATCTGCTCATTGCCAGCAGCCGGTTCGAGGCGACGGCGTGGACCGTCACCATGCTGGCGCCGCCACTGGGCGGACTGGCGATCGGCGTGTTCGGGCCGATGACGACCGTGCTGACCAATGGGGTCAGTTTTGTGTTGTCCGCCTTGGGCATTCGCGCGATCGGCGGTTCCGAGGCGCATCCGTCCGGTGGCGCCGCGCCGCGGCTGCGCCTCACCGATCTGGCCGAGGGCTGGCGCTACATCCTGGCTCATCCCACCCTGCGGCCGCTCTTCTTCAATTCGATTCTGGTCGGCGGCCTGATCATGGCGACCGCACCGCTCATGGCCGTGCTCATGCTCGGGCAGCTCGGCTTCACGCCGTTCCAATACGGACTCGCCTTCGGCGCACCCTGCCTCGGCGGTCTGCTCGGCGCGCGGCTCGCGCGGCGGTTCGTCACCCGTTTCGGGCAGCGCCGGGTGCTGCTGGTCGGCGGCACCCTGCGTGCGTGCTGGTCCGTCGGATTGGCCTTTGTCCATTCCGGCACAACAGGACTCGTCCTCGTCATGGCGATCCAGTTCGGCCTGGTCGCCTGCATGGGCGTGTTCAATCCGGTGTACGTGGCCTACCGCATGGAACAGACAGAGAGCGACAGGATGGCGCGCACCCTCGCGGCGTGGTCGATCACCAGCAGCGCGACCATTGCAGCGCTGACCGCCCTGTGCGGGGTGCTCTCGGCCGTCATCGGCCCGCGCGAGACCGTCCTGCTCGCCGGAGTGCTCATGCTGGCCACCCCGCTGCTACTGCCCCGCCGCATGCCCGTGGCGACACCTGCGATCGAGCAGCCTGTGCCGCAGAACTGATCAGGCAAAAGATACTGATCAGGCAGCGGCGAACCGGACCGCGAGCTGAGTGCGGCTGGCGCACGAGGTTTCCGCCAGCACCCGGGTCAGATGCTTCTTGACGGTGTCGACCCCGATGAAGAGCCGCTCGGCGATCTGGCGATTGGTGAGACCCTGTGCAGCGAGATCGGCGACCTCCCATTCCCGCGGTGTCAGTTGCCAATTCGCGTGTGCGGCACGCCGGTCGCGATCGCGTTCGAGCTGCTCGATCACCAGCGGCGCGAGATGTCGGCGCAGCGCCTGCAGGACGGCTACGTCGCGGTCGGAAACCCGGGGAGCGTCGACCACCGCCATGCCGACGAACAGCAATCCGGCGGAACCACCGTCCACGACCATCACGGCCTTGTCATTGATCCCCGTGGGCCGCAAGAACTCCGAGACGAACGGCGAATCGGGTTCGATGTCGTCGAGGCGCGCCACACCCCGGGCCAGAATGATCTCGGCGGCCCGCGGACCGCGCAGCGGATCGCGGTCCATCCAGCGCGTGTTGTACTCCGCCATGAACTCCCGCGTATATCCGCTCTGCACGCCACAGCCTTCGAACATCGCCGCGGTGAGCGTATTACCGTGCAGCACTGCGACTCCGGCGAAACCGAACCAGTTCTGCAGGGCGTGCAGCAGCCGCTCCCGGAACTCGGGCAGATCGGCCGCGTGATCCACCGATTCCAGGACGCCGATCAACCGCCGGTGATCCTCCGCCGACAGCGCTTCACCCTGCGGCAGCGCACGCGGGCTGCGGCGCGGATTCGTCAGTGCCTCTGTCACCTCTCCAATATTCCACCTTTGGGCCATACCGGGGCGCGTGCCCGCCCGGCATTCTTGATATATCCCGGGCACACCGCCCGGGCACAGCAGAAGAAGGTTCGACCATGAGTGCAGAGAACGCCCCGCGCCGCTGGCTGATCACCGGAGCCAACAGTGGTTTCGGCGCGGCCTTCACGCAGGCGGTGCTCGATGCCGGTGACGAGGTGATCGCCGCCGTGCGACGGCCCGAGTCCATGGCGGAAGTTGTTGCCGCGCACCCCGATCGGGTGCAGGTTGTCACCCTGGACGTGCGCGATGCGACCGCCGCCGAACGCGCGGTGAAGGAGGCCGGACGGATCGATGTGCTGGTCAACAATGCCGGGTACGGAATTGTGGGCGCCATCGAGGAGGTCAGCGAGTCGGACCTGCGCGATGCCATGGAGGTCATGTTCCACGGCCCGCTGCGCCTGACCCAGCTGGTGCTGCCGCAGCTGCGCGAGCGCCGGGCCGGCGCGATCGTCCAGGTCACCAGCATGGGCGGATTCCTGTCCTTCCCCGGCGTCGGCATGTACAGCGCCGCCAAGGGTGCGCTGGAATTGGCCAGTGAGGCCCTGGCCGCCGAGGTGGCGCCGCTCGGAATCCAGGTGCTGATCGTCGAACCCGGCAACTTCCGCACCGGCTTCGCCAAACCGGCCGCACTGCGTATCAGCACCGGTCTCGCGGACTACGCCGAGACGGTCGGCGCGGTGCGGGACGGGCTGCCCGCCTCCGATCAGCAGCAGGAGGGTGATCCCGCCAAGGCCGCCGCCGCGGTCATAGCGACTGTCGGTCAGGCGAATCCGCCGCTGCGACTGGCACTGGGCCCGGATGCGGTGGCAGCGATTCGCGGCAAACTCGCCGCAGTCGCCGCGGACCTGGATGCCACCGCGCATCTCGGTCTCACCACCGGTATCGACACCGCGAACTGAACGACAGCGGCCCGCCGATTGTTATCGGCGGGCCGCTGCTGTCCAGGTCGGCTCAGGCAGCGCTACCGCTGAGAGCGGACAGGAAAGTGCTGAAGATCTGGGCGACGACGGCGAGCAACTCCACGGGAATACCTCATCAGGCTGGAAAGTGGGACACCGCAGCCTCATCGACCCGGGTGTACGGCACATGGCCGGAAGGTGAAGAGCTTCTGATTACGCGCTACCGCTGAGCAGGTGCGTGAAAGTCAGGAGCAACTGGGGGAGAACAGCGAGCAGCGACACGGGATACCTCATCACGGTTGGAAATGCAGACACCGCAGCCTCATCGATCCGGATGTACGGCATATGACCCGGATGTAAAGACTGCATACAACCGGCAACTGACCGTTCTGACCGAATTTGTGTAACAGCCATCACACCCCGCTGCTACCGTGACGCCTACCCGCCCCAGTTCCGGGTGGTGGGCCGCACGTTCTTTCGGAGGTGGCTGGCATGGCCTCGGTTCTCTATTCGGCGCAGCAGCGTGTAGCGCACACCCTCGAGGCCGTCAGGGCTCTGAAATCCTTGCGGGACAAAGGTATTACCGATCCTCGCAAACCGATGGAGACCCTGCGCACCGCCCGCGAATCACAGGTGTTCGGACCGCCCGCCACCGCCGTCCGCCATGCCGCGCGGGTCTGGCCCGAGCGCCCGGCGCTGGCCGATGAGCGCGGTGAGATGACCTACCGGGAACTCGACGAGGCCTCCAATGCGGTGGCCCGCGGACTACAGCGACTGGGCGTCACCCCGGGCACCGTGATCGGCCTGCTCGCCCGCGATCACCGCGGCCTGCTGCTGTCCATGGTGGCGGCCGGCAAGCTCGGCGCCCGCGTGGCGCTGATGAACACCGGCTTCGCCAAACCGCAGTTCGCCCAGGTGTGTGAGCGCGAGCACGTGAAGGTCGTACTGCACGACAGCGAATTCCTCGGACTGCTGGATGCCCTGCCCCCGGAGCTGCCCCGCGTGCTCAGCTGGGTGGACGAGGGCACGCAATTGCCGGACGGCGCAACAACTCTCGACGCGCTGATCGCCGCCAATGCCAAGGCGCCGCTGCCGACGCCGAAGAAGCCGGGCGGCGTTGTCATTCTCACCAGCGGAACCACCGGCCTGCCCAAGGGCGCACCCCGCGACAAGACCTCTCCGCTGGCCACCGTGCAGGTCGTCGATCGCATCGACTTCCCGAGCCAGGGAACCATGGTCATCGTCTCGCCCATCTTCCACAGCACGGGTCTCGCGACCTGGCTGGTGGGCACCGGACTGGGCAACAAGGTGGTGCTCTCGCGGCGCTTCGACGCCGAGCGGACGCTGCGCCTGATCGCCGACCATCAGGCCGACATGCTGGTGGCGGTGCCGACCATGCTGCACCGCATGGTGGAACTGGATCCGGCCGTTCGCGAGAAGTACGAGATCTCCTCACTGAAGGCGATCGTGGTCGCGGGATCAGCGCTCTCACCCGAGCTGAGCGTGCGCACCGCCGAGGTCTTCGGGCCCGTCCTCTACAACCTGTACGGCTCCACCGAATGCGCGGTCGCGACGGTGGCGCGGCCGGAGGATCTGGCCATCGCGCCCGGCACCGCGGGCCGCTCCCCCACCACGTGCGAGGTGGTGCTTTTCGACGACGACGGCACCCGGATCCGCGCCAAGAACGTCACCGGCCGCATCTTCATCCGCTCCGGCTCGCCGTTCAAGGGCTACACCGACGGGCGGCACAAGCAGATCATCGACGGCTATATGTCCAGCGGCGATGTCGGCCACTTCGATGATCGCGGACTGCTTTTCGTCGACGGCCGCGATGACGACATGATCGTCTCCGGCGGTGAGAACGTCTTCCCGCAGGAGGTCGAGAACCTGCTGCTGGAGCGCCCCGACATCTTCGACGCGGCGGTGGTCGGCGTCGCGGATGTCGAGTTCGGAAAACGCCTGCGCGCCTTCGTAGTTCCCGAACCCGGCGAGAAGCCCGATCCCGATGAGATCAAGGCCTACGTCAAGAACAACCTCGCCCGCTACAAGGTCCCCCGCGACGTCATCTTCCTCGACGACCTCCCCCGCAATGCCACCGGCAAACTCCTGCGCCGCGTCCTCGTGGAATACGAAGCCCCGGCCAACCCCTGACCGCACTCGCCGGACGGCGGACTTCCGCCCGAAACCCCACCTCTCGCCCCCGCTCCGCCTGTGCGGAGCGGGGGCTTTCCGGTGTGCGGACAGTCCGCAGCGACACGAGGGCAATCGTGTTGTCCCCACCACGACCTGGGCGGTTTATGCGATACCGCCGGTACCAGAGACCTCGGCCACACACGCGTGTTACTGCTTGGTAGGGTTGAGTTTGCACTGGATCTCGAGGTTGCGGTCCGATCGCCGCTCGTCACGGCAGGGGATCGCGGAAGGTTGTACCCATGTCATTAGCCCTTCCGTCGGCAGGCACGGTTTTTCGCAAGGCTGGTGATACGGCGCTCAGCGTCAACGCCATGTTGCGAGGGGGACTTTTCAATCCGCTGCGACCCGATCAAGCGGTGCGCTCAGCGATCAATGTGCTGAAGTTCGGCCCGTTCGCGGGCGCGGTCGTGCATGCGGCCAATACCAATCCGAAGTCCTCCGCCATTGTCGATGAGCGCGGCGAGATGACCTTCGAGCAGCTGGATCAGCAGTCCTCCGCCTTCGCGCGCGGTCTCGCGGCGCAGGGCCTGGGCCCCGGCGATGTGATCGGCGTACTGGCCCGCGATCACCGCGGCATGGTGCTCTCCCTCGTGGCCGCCGGCAAGCTCGGCGTGCGCGCGGTGCTGATGAACACCGGTTTCGCCAAGCCGCAGTTCACCGATGTGGCCGCGCGCGAGAAGGTCAAGGCGGTGCTGCACGACAGCGAGTTCTTCGACCTCATGAGCGCCATTCCGGCCGAGATCCCGCGCATCCTCACCTGGGTGGACGAGAAGGACGATGCCGATCCGTCGATTCCGACCATCGAGTCGATCTCGGCCGGGCAGTCCACCGCATCCCTGACCCCGCCGGAGAAGCCGGGCGGCATGGTGATTCTGACCAGCGGTACCACCGGCACCCCGAAGGGCGCGCCCCGCGATAAGGTCAGCCCCTTCATCACCGCGCAGTTCCTGGATCGAATCCCGTTGCCGCGCAACAGCACCGTGGTCATGGCCGCGCCGATCTTCCACGCCACCGGCCTGTCCCAGTTCACGCTGTCGATCGCGCTGGGCAACCGAGTTGTGTTCCAGCAGCGCCGTTTCGATCCCGAGACCACCCTCGCGAACATTGTGAAGTACCGGGCGCAGGGTCTGACCGTGGTGCCCACCATGCTGCAGCGCATTCTCGATCTGCCGGAGGAGACGCTCGCCAAGTACAAGCCGTCCGAGACCCTGCGGGTGATCTTCGCCGCCGGTTCGGCCATTCCGCCGGACGTGGTGACCCGCACCCTCGACTACTTCGGTGACAGCCTCTACAACGTGTACGGCTCGACCGAGTGCGCGATCATGACCGTCGCCATCCCGTCGGAGCTGCGCAAGGCGCCGACCACCGCGGGCAAGGCCCCGGTCGGCATTCGCATCGCGCTCTACGACGAGAACCGCAAGCGCATTACCGCGCCGAACGTGACCGGCACGATCTTCATCGAGAACAGCCACTCGTTCAAGCAGTACACCGACGGCCGCACCAAGGAGTACGTGGACGGCCTGATGTCCAGTGGCGATGTCGGCCACTTCGACACCGACGGACTGCTGTTCATCGACGGCCGCGATGACGACATGATCATCTCCGGCGGTGAGAACGTCTTCCCGCAGGAGGTCGAGAACCTGCTCTCCAACCGGCACGATGTGCTGGAGGCCGCGGTGGTCGGCGTCGAGGACCGCGACTTCGGAAAACGCCTGCGCGCCATCGTCGTTCCGGGCCCGGACTCCAAGCGGGATGTGCAGGAGATCAAGGACTACGTGAAGGAGAACCTGGCGCGCTACAAGGTGCCGCGCGAGGTCATCTTCCTCGATGAGCTGCCGCGCAATGCCACGGGCAAGCTGCTGCGCAAGCCGCTCATCGAAATGGCTGTTCCCGCCGAGTAATTCCGCCGCACCGTTACCCGAGTGCGAGGCCGGAGAATCGGCGGCGCATTCTCGGTTATTATCAGCACGTGAGTTTCGAGTCCGGCCGGTCCACGGCGCATATACGCAGCGACGCTGCGTTATTGCGCGGTGGATCGGCCGGTTCGCTTTCCGGGGCGTTCGCGGTCGCGGCGCACGGCTGGATTTCCGGAGCCGCGCCGCTGGAGTCCAGCGCCCTGACGCTGCTGGTCGCCGCCTCCGCCGCGGTGGGTGCGCTGGTCGCCGGTATCGGCGCGCTGCGCACCACCTGGCTCGGGCTGGTGGTCGCCCTGATCGGCGGTCAGCTGCTCGGGCACTTCAGCATGATGTGGGGTTCGCCCGGTAGCGCCGGGCACCATCACCACCATGCGTCGATGTGGAGTCCGGCCATGCTGGCCGCGCACTTCACCGCGGCCTGTGTGGCCGCCGTGGTCATCCTGGGCGCGGAGGCCGCGTATCGCATCGCCGGCACCGTATTGGCCTGGGCCACGCCCGTTCTCATCACGCTTCCGGTGCTCTCCGGACCACCGGCGCTGCCGATCGCCCATCGCGATCGGGTCGTGCTGCGCATTCTCGCGGCCGACGCCTTCCGGACCCGCGGTCCACCCGCTCTCGTTCGAGTCTGATTTCTTCCCTTACCCAGCACGGACATGCGCGTCTGTGTGAGTTCGCCGTATTCGGCGTACCCCGGGTTTTCCTCGAACATCAGAAAGACCGCCGGTGACTATCACTGAGAGCGGTGCCGCAGACGCGGCACCGCCTATTAATCCTGCCCAAAATTCGGAATCGCCCCCGACAAAGGAGTCGACCACTAAACGCAGTGCCGCCAATGCTTTTCAGGCATTGATGCTGCGGCTGCATTTCTATGCCGGTGTATTCGTCGCACCGTTCATCCTCATTGCCGCGGTGACCGGTGCGCTCTATGCGGTGGCTCCCACCCTGGAGACGTTCACCGACAGCCATCTGCTGCACACCGATTCGACCGGTCCGGCGAAACCGCTGTCGCAGCAGGTCGCCGCGGGTACGGCCGCGCTGGGCCAGGATCTGCCGCTGATCGCGGTCGCTCCGGCACAGGGCGCCGGCGATACCACCCGAATCATCTTCAGCGATCCGACGCTGGGTGATTCGCAGCGTCGCGCCGTATTCATCGATCCGGTCACCGCGCAGCCGCTCGGCGACAGTGTCGTGTACGGCAGTTCCGGGGCGCTGCCGACCCGCACCTGGATCGATGAGCTGCACCGGGATCTGCATCTCGGGGACTTCGGGCGCTACTACAGCGAGATCGCCGCATCGTGGTTGTGGCTGATCGCGCTGGCCGGTCTGGTGCTGTGGTTCCGGCGGGTGCGCGCCCGCCGGGAACGCCGTTCCGCGGGCTGGCTGGTGCGGCCGGATCGCTCCCGGCCGCGTGCCCGCACTCTGAATTGGCATGCGGTCGTGGGTATGTGGATCCTGCCGGTGCTCCTGCTGCTGTCGGTCACCGGTATGACCTGGTCCAAGTACGCGGGTGAGCATGTCGACAAGCTGCGCTCGGAAATGAGCTGGACGACGCCCGCGGTCAGCGCGACGCTGCCCGGGTCCATCGGTCCGGCCATGCCCATGGGCGGCGAGCACGCCGATCACATGGGTGGCGGCATGCCCGCCGCCGCACCGACGGGAAATAAGGCCGCGCTGGTCGACACCGTTTTCGCGGTGGCTCGCGCCAATGGTCTGGAAGGCCCGCTGGAGATCAGCATTCCGGCCGCGGACGACACCGCCTTCGTCGCGAAGGAGTTGCGCCGCCCGGGCGTGCTGACCACGGATTCGATTGCGGTGAACGGCAGTACGGGCGTGGTCACCGACACGCTGCGGTATTCGGACTGGCCGCTCATGGCGAAGCTGACCAACTGGGGCATCCAGTTCCATATGGGTCTGATGTTCGGCCTGCTCAATCAGCTTCTGCTGCTGGCGATCATGGTCGGGCTGCTCACCGTGGTGGTGCGCGGCTACCTCATGTGGTGGCGGCGGCGTCCGACCAAGGAGGCGGGCAAGGTCGCACTGGGCCGCGCCCCGCGCCGCGGTGCGCTGCGGCAGACGCCGCTGATCGTCCTGGTTCCATTCGCGGTGGCAGCCGCGATAGTGGGCTGGTTCGCGCCCATGATCGGGATTCCGCTGCTCGGATTCCTGTTCGTGGATGCGCTGGCAGGGCTGGCAGCCCGCCGCCGCGCGGCCGCCTAAAAGAGTCGAATTCCACTGCGCGACACGGCCTTCCGGCCGTGCCGCCAGTTCTTCACACCCTCTTGCCGGTCCCGGCGGTCGGGATCGGCTCACTCGTGCAGAACCTGACCTGCACTGACACAAGGATTCACCCCCTGATGAAGATCAATAAGGTCGCTGCTTCCGTCGTCTTCATGTCAAGCGCGCTTGGCATCACCGCCGGAACTGTGCAGGCGGCCCCCGCCGCCGACGCCGCTGCGATCAACTACGCCGCAACCACTTCCGAGACGAACACCGTCATCCGGACCGATGCCGGCTCCCTGGTTGTGGAGAACGACGTATTCAAGATCAAGGCTGCGAACGGCGCCACCGTCGCGGGCACCGAATTGCACTTCCGCGTAGACGAATTCGTCTACCCGATCGCCGCCGAGATCCACGATCGCGTCGCAACGCTCACCCCCCAGTTCGACCCCGCCCACGCCGTCTACCAGCCGGTCGCCCTCCCCTTCGAGGACAAGGCCCCCTGGAAGAACGAGTACGAACGTGAACAGGCCGCCTGGAACCGCATGACCAGCACCGCAAGCCAGGGCGCCAGCATGGGCACCCTGGTCGGGGGCCTGGGCGGCGCCGCCATCGGCTGCGTGATCGGCGCCCTCACCCTCGCCACCGTCGCCGGCGTCCTCACCGCCATGTTCGGCGCCCTAGGCGGCGCAGCAGTCGGCTGCATCGTCGGCATGAGCGTCGTCGGCTTCCTCGGCACCCTCGCCGGCCAGCTCCTCATCACCGCCCCGGTGACGATTCTCGCTGCCGTGCAGTACTTCACCACCATCAACCAGCCCTTCAACCCGGCCGTCGCCAAGTAGCCACCGGCAATCCAAAGTTCCCGCCCGGTCACCCCGGGCGGGAACGCCACGCATTGGAATGCCCGGCCGCCCCGGCGGATTGCCGTCAGGGTCTGGTGAGTAGTTCGATGACGGCTTTGGCTTCCGCGGGGGTGGGGGTCGGCAGGGTGTCGCGGCCGTGGATCAGGCCGATGCCGAGGTAGACCATGGCGCCGGCGCGGATGCGGGCCTGGGTGGCGTCGAAGCCCAGGTCGATCATGGTTTTGTTGACGATCTCGAGGATTCGGCGTTCGAGGGCGGTGACCGCGGCGGCGACCTTGGGGTCGGCGCGCGCCCATTCCCGGACGGATGCTTCGACGGCCCAGGTTCGGGCGTCGACCAGGATGGCCGTCATATTCTCGATTCGGCTTTCGACGGGGATCGAATCGACGGCGCCGAGGGCGCGGATGGTCTCGCTCTGTACGGCGCTCCAGCGATCGGCCATAGCTTCGCGGAGTTGGTCGATATCGTCGAAGTGCCAGTAGAAGCTGCCCTTGGTGACGCCGAGTTCCTCACAGAGTCGCGGGATTCGGAGAGCGCCGACACCTTCACGGGCGAGCATCGCCAGCGCGCCGTCGACCCAGTCGTCATAGGACAGTCGTGGTGCGCGCCCGCGGGTGACCCGTTGGCTCTGCGCCTTCTTCGACCGCTGCCGATCGCGGCTGCCGGGGTCGTCGGTGAGCGTCACACAGCGATGGTAAGCCGCGCGTCGAGCCACCGAGCGCGCCCCATCGATTTACATACTTCCGGGTACCGTTCTCCATACTTTTTGGTACGTTCGCCCGGGTGGGTGCGCGATGAGGCCACCTGACGAGGAGGGCCGACCATGTCAGTGCAAGCATCGTCGCGGGAGCGTGGTGACGACGGGTCACCGGTGCGGACTCCGACCGCGTTCCGATACTGGGAAATGCTGCGCTCGCCGAATGTCCGGCGGGCGCGGCGGTTCGTCAAAACCCTCACGGGCGGTGAACTTTTCCCGACCGACAGCCAGGCGCAGGCCTTGTGCGAAGACCTCTTTTCCGGTGATCCGGTCGCCGAGCGGTTCGTCGAGGAGGTCATGCACGGCGAGATCGGCGCACAGCGGGGCCGGCAGTTGCTCGAGGCGGCATTGACGGAGGGGATCGACTCGATTCCGGAGGCGCCGGAGTCCATGGGGGCCCTGTTCGCGGAGTTCGAAACCGTCCCGGAGTGGGTTCGCCCCGAACTCGTCGAACAGGGCGCGGCGATCTGGCGACGGTGGGGCACCATGCTTTTCAGCTTCGCGGGCGCGGAAACCCTGGAAATGTACACCGAGGCCGCGATAGCGACCCCGCTCTCCCTGGCCGGTGGTTATGCCGGTGACAGCGCGCTGCGCCGCTTCCTGGAGACCTGCCGATTCTGGATCGACGTATCGCGCCCCGAGGCGCTGTTCACCCCGGGATCGAGCGGGCGCGCCACCGCATTGAAGGTCCGCGTGATGCATGTATCGATCCGCGCGCGAGTCGCCGGACATCCCGAATGGGATGCCGGCACCTGGGGACTGCCCATCAGCCAGACCTATCAGATGCTCACACTGCTGGGTGGCAGCGTCACTCCGGGACTGGGACTGTGGGCCTTGGGATATCAGACCACGCCCTCGGAAATCCGTGCGCTGCTGCACTTTCAGAAGTACCTGGGCTATCTCCTCGGGGTCCGGATGCGGTGGTATCCGGAATCGGTGATCGATGCCCTGCGGGTACTGGCCATGACAATCATCTCGCGGTCCTACGACGCCGGTCAGCACGGCACCGAGCTCATCGAGTCCTATCCGCAGGCCTTCGCGCCCCGCGACGGCCACCGCGGACTGACCCGCATGCGCGAGGCGTACAACTTCCGCATCAACTCCGTCTATGCCGCACTGTATATGGCGCCGCGCACTCGCAGCCGCTACCGCATGCCGCCCGCATTCCCCTGGATTCTCATCCCTCTCGCGCGGTTCCCGCTGATCACCGCGATGGAGGTGGCTCGACGCGTATTCCCGCCGTTCGCCCGCGTCCACGAAGAACTCATGGTCCGTCATCGCGAGAACTGGTATCGAGCCCAAATGCAAGGCCGTGAAGCCGAATTCGACGCCAGCGGCGCACTGCGACGCTGACACCCGAGGACTGGAAGAGCACTATGACGACCACCGATATCGTCGAAGTATGGAATGGTCCCGGCCGCAGAGACGGGCACCTGACCACAGTGGAACCGCACCACAACGGTTTTCATCCCGCGTCGAGCAAACTCGCGTTCGAGCACTGGTACTTCGACGCGCACCTCGACAGCGGTCACGTCGTGGTCGGATTCCTCACCAAACGCCGGCCGGAGGATCTGCCCGGCGCGCGCCCGTGGGTCGAGATGATCGTCTACAACCCCGACGGCACGCGGCGGCAGGTGAGCAAGCGGTATCCGAAAGCCGCGGCATCGTTCTCCACCGACTCCTTCGACGTCCGTATAGGCGCGAATACCGCCCGCACCGAATTTCCCGACACCGGTCTGCCGGTCCACCATGTGCACCTCGCCGAGGGCGATCTGGTGTTCGACCTGCACTTCCACAATGAGACACCCAGCTGGATGCCGGGAAAGGGCGAAACCCGCTTCGGCGCGACCGACAGTTTCGGCTGGGTGGTCGCCGCGCCCCGCGCCCACGTGACCGGGACCGTCCAGCTCGACGGCACGACGCTCACGGTCACCGGTCGTGGCTATGTCGACCACAATTGGGGCGTCGGCGATATGAAGAAGGTCATCGAGCGCTGGCATTGGGGGCGACTGTATGTCGAGGAGTACTCCCTGCTCTTCGCGAGCGTGCTGACCCAGCCCCAGCACGGCTCCCACGACATCGCCCCGCTGATGCTCGCCAAGGGCGCCGACATCATTCTCTCGACCGGCGAAACCGTCCTGACCGAGGGCCCGAAACTCTTCGATTCGACCGCCGGGCGCGAGTTTCCGCAATGGCTGGAACTGCATGTCCCCGGTCAGCTGGACCTACGCCTGACCGTCGAGAAGGTCATCCACGCCCACGATTTCATCGACGACTTCCCCATCGCGCGAACCCGCCTGATCAAACCCCTGATCCACCGCCTCCTCGGCCACCCGGCGTACTTCCGCTTCGAATCCACAGTCGAACTGACCATCCACACCGATACCGGCCCACAGCACCGCACCGGCACAACCCTGCACGAACTGGTCGCGCTGACCTGACCAGCACGACCGGTTCACGAACGCGACCGCCTGGGCCACAGCGGCTTTGGCGGCATGGGTGTCGTGCATGGAGTTGATCACCCTTCACCGGCCACGAAAGCCTCCTATCAGGACACGGCGGCCTCGGCCGTCGAGTCCGCGAAACCTGCGGAACCGGTAGAACGAAAGCGCTGCTGGTACTTGCGCGGCGAGATACCAAGGCGGGCAACAAAAGCCCGGCGCAGCGCCTCGCTGCTGCCGTAGCCGGCGGCCATGGCGGCCTCGGTCACACCGTGCCCGGCGTGCAACATATCGCGGGCCAGACAGAAGCGAATGTAGGCGACGTACTCCGCGGGTGAACGCTCGAGTTCGGCACGGAAGAGGCGGGTGAGGTGCCGGATGCTCACCTGACCGTGCGCCGCCAGGGTCTGAACCGTATGCGGCAGAGCCGGATCCGCACAGATCAGATCGACGACCCGGCGTACGAGTGGACTGCGCGCCGTCGGCCCGTTCAGCGAGGCCGAGAACTGCGATTGCCCGCCAGCCCGCTGCATGTACACCACCAGCGACTGCGCCACTCGCCGTGCGACATCCGCGCCGTGGTCCTCCTCGACCAGCGCGAGGGCGAGATCGACACCGGCCACCACTCCGGCCGAGCTGTACAGGTTGCCGTCGCGCACATAGATCGCGTCGGGATCGACG
The DNA here is from genome assembly GCF_035958815.1 of Nocardia sp. NBC_01327. Classification (NCBI taxonomy): domain Bacteria; kingdom Bacillati; phylum Actinomycetota; class Actinomycetes; order Mycobacteriales; family Nocardiaceae; genus Nocardia; species Nocardia sp. NBC_01327. The sequence continues at coordinate 7,908,710 of NZ_CP108383.1, forward strand.
GCGATCTTCGGGAAGCGGTCCGCCAGATCCTTCGTGAATTTCCAATGCGTGGTGGACCTCCTGCCGTCGAGCAGGCCGAGTTCGGCCAGTACGAAGGCGCCGCTGCAAATGGACGCCAGTCGCCGGGTGTTCCACGACAGATACCGGGCCGCGGCCAGCACCTCGGGGGTCGCGAACTTCGCCGGGTGCAGTTCACTGCCCGGAATCAGCACGGTGTCGAAGAATCCGGAGTCGGCGGCCGCGCCGCTGACCTGGATCCGGGCGCCGATCGAGGTCTGCACATCGGCGCCGTCGGGCGAGACCAGTACCACCTCATAGCCGTCGACCGCCTGATTGGCCTCGACGAATACCTCCGCCGGACCTGTGAAGTCGAGCATTTTGACGCCATCGAAAATGAGAATGCCGACTCTGCGACGCATCGGAACGACGTTATTGGAGGACATGACAACCATCATTATGGAGTCACGCCTCCAAAACAAGCCTCCAGCGCGAGACCGATCAGTCCAATTGGTACGGTGAGCCCATGGCACGTCCGCGGCAATTCAATGAATCGGACCTGCTCGACGCCGCGACAGAGCTGTTCTGGTCGAAGGGTTTCGACGACACCTCTGTGGAGGATGTCTCACTCGCCGCCGGTGTCGGCAACGGCAGTATCTACGCCGCCTACGGCAGCAAGCGCGGCCTGTTCCTGGCCGCCTTCGAACGCTACTGCGACCGCCGGGCCCGGTTCGTGCGCGATGTCATCGTCGCCGCACCCGGCACCGCACGCGCGGCGGTGCGCACACTTTTCCAGGCCGTCGTGGACGATTGCGCCTCATATCCGGACCGGCGCGGCTGCCTCATGATCAATAGCATCGCCCTGTTCGGCACCCGGGTTCCGGAGGTCGCCACCATCGGCACACGCTCGACCACGGCCATGGAACACGGCGTCGCGGAGCGGCTGCGCCCGGCCATGCAAGCCGAAGGAGGGGTCGACGAAGCGGCACTGTCCGCACTCAGCGCGCACATTGTGGTGGTCGCGCAGGGCCTGATTCAATTGAGCCGCTTGGGAACTCCCGCGGCGCGTTTGCGCGAAATCGCCGAAATCTCCTGCGAGGCACTGCCGCCCGAATGGGCTGATCGGCTGGTTACCGCATAACGCCCGGCAGCCGATTACCTCAGCAGTTGCCAGTGCAGCGCCCAGGGCAGGAAGGCGCAGGCGGTGAGCAGGAGAACGGCGAACTGAGCGCGGGATATGGCGTCGAGGCGATGGCGATCTCGCCACCACGTCAGGGCGAGGGCGGCGGCTGCCGAAAGGACTGTGGCCGCGAGTATGTGGACGACCAGCCAGGGTAGGGGTTGGCCGAGGAGGATGATCGAGGGAGCGCGCTGGGCGCCGGTGGCCAGGACCCATTCCACGCATGCCACGCCGGCGAGCACTGTTGTCAGTCCGAGCACCGATACCGAGCGGGCCGCCCATCGCACGGCGGTCGGGCGTTGAGTCGGGCTGCGCCGCAGCAGCATTCGGAAAGCGGCGGAGAGCGGGTAGGTGATGAAGCCGAGTAGTAGGACCGCAAGGGCGGCGTATTCGTAGGCGGGGCGGCCTTCGGAGGCGTGGCTGAGGAATGCCTCCGGCCGGGCGGGGGCGGCGCTCGAGGCCGGTGGGTGGCCGGCGGCGACGGCGTGGATCCAGTCGGTGATCACGTCGGCGTAGCCGGGGCCGAGGTCGCCCAGCGGCTTGCCCTCGAATACGGCGCCGCCGACGCTGTCGAATCCGTCGGTGGTGCGATGGCCGTTGTGGCCTGCCCCCGGCACGAAACGGGTAGTGACAGACTGGTTTCCGGCTCGCGCCAGTTCGCGCTGGAAGATCTCGGCGCTCTCGGCGGCGGGCACCTTCACATCATGCTCGCCCCAGAGTGCGAGTACCGGCACGCGGACCTGCGCCAGCACCGGTACCGGATCGAAGTCCGCCTCCGGGAACAAGCCGGTGCCGTCGATGAACTGGGCTCCGGGACCGGCGACCGCGGCGGGCAGGGATCCGGCAATCCCCTGGTGCGCCAGTCGATTTCGCAGCGACCAGGTCTGTGTCCGCAAGGGGGTGCGGCCGGAGCCGCCGATGGTCACCACAAAGGCGATCTCGGGCGAGCGCGCGGCGACCAGCGGTGCGACCCAGCCGCCCTCGCTGAAGCCCCACAGTCCGACCGCCGCCGGATCCACATCCGTGCGGGCGCGCAGCAGCGCCACCCCGGCGAGCGCGTCGTCGGCGAGCAGTGAAAAGTCCCGATGGGTGGTGGAATAGCCGATCGTTCGCTTGTCGAAGACCAGGGTGGTGACACCCGCGCGGGCGAAAGCCTGTGCCTCGGGCAGATATTCGGCGCGCGGTCCGGGACCCGAGCCGTGGATGAGGACGACGGCGGGGTGCCTGCCCGCACTCGCGGGCGTGAAAACCGTACCGCGCAAGGTCACGCCGTGGCTGTCGAAGGCCACCTCGGACTCGGTCATATCCTGTTGTACCGGTTGGGCATTCGCACTTCCGGTCGCCGCCACCAGAGCGAGCAGCAGGCCGACGAGCACACTGTGCACTACACGCATACCCGAAAAGTATCGGCGCGATTCTCAGCCCGCATCACCCTGCGGTAGGGCACAGGGACACCCGGCAGGACTACTCGGCAGCAGCCGGACTACTCATCGTCGTCGTCGACTGCGGTCAACTCCACGACCGGGCGCAGCCGGACCCAGGCGAAGAACAGGATGCCGACGACGGTCATGCCGACTCCGGCCCACAGGTTCACGTCTATCCCACCGGTTTTCGCGCGCTGGAAATCGGTGGAATAGGCCAAGCCGACCACTATGAGGATCACCCCGTAGCAGGCGAGCAGGCCGCCGACGATGGTGCGAATATCGAAAAGCATTTGACGCCTTCCTATCCGACGAACACATTGAGGAGAATGACAAGGACCAGCGCGATACCGGCCAGCAGGCCGGGGCGCTGATACCAGGGCAGGGAGTCGGCGTCCGCGTCGGTGCGCATGGCCTTGGGAGTTTCGGAGTAGACCAGGCCGACCAGCTCGGCGGCCGGTTTGGGCTGCGATACCTGCGTAACCGCGACGCTCACAACAACATCCAGTACAAACGCCACGGCCGCGGCGACAAAACTCACGCCCTGGCCGGACAGTTCGAACACGTGCGCCTTGCTCATCACGAAGACCACGATCGCGGCGGTGGTACCGGTCACCAGGCCGATCCAGCCCGCGGCGGGCGTCATGCGCTTCCAGAACATTCCGAGAATGAAGGTCGCGAAGAGCGGCGCGTTGAAGAAGCTGAACAGCGTCTGCAGGTAATCCATCATGTTGGAGAAATTGCCTGCGATGAAGGCGGTTCCGACCGCGCCCAGGGTCGCGCCGACCGTCGCCAGCCGCCCCACCGTGAGGTAGTAGCGGTCCGGGCGATCGCGCTTCACGTACCGCTGCCACAGGTCGTAGCTGAAGACGGTATTGAACGCCGAGACATTGGCGGCCATACCCGCCATGAACGCCGCCAGCAGGCCGGCCAGCCCCACGCCGAGCAGGCCGTTGGGCAGCACATCCTTCATGAGGTAGAGCAGCGCCTGGTTGTAGGTGGCATCACCCTTGTAGTCCGGATTCGTTTTGAGCTCGGTCATCTGGGGCACCAGGACCGCGCTGATCATGCCCGGGATCACCACGATGAATGGGATGAACATCTTCGGATACGCGCCGATGATCGGGGTGCGCTGCGCGGCGGAGATGGAATGCGTGGCCAGCGCGCGCTGCACCTCGACGAAATTGGTGGTCCAGTAGCCGAAGGAGAGCACGAACCCGAGTCCGAACACGATGCCGATCACCGAGGCGATATTGTTGCCGAAGCCGGTGAGTTCATTGCCCGGCCACGCGTGCAGCTGCTGCGCGCCGCCCGGACCCGCGGTCACCTTGTCGCGCAACCCGTCCCAGCCGCCGACCTTGTGCAGGCCCACGATGGTCAGCGGCAGCAGCGCCGCCACAATGACGAAGAACTGCAGCACCTCGTTGTAGATGGCGGCCGACAATCCGCCCAGGGTGATGTACGAGAGCACGATGGCCGCCGCCGCCAGCACCGATATCCACAGCGGCCAGCCCAGCAGCACATTCACAATGGAACCGAGCAGGTAGAGGTTCACCCCGGCGATCAGCACCTGCGCCACAGCGAAACTCAGCGCATTGACCAGGTGCGCGCCGGGGCCGAAACGCCGCAGCATGAACTCCGGGACGCTGCGCACCTTGGAGCCGTAGTAGAACGGCATCATCACAATGCCCAGGAAGAGCATGGCCGGAACCGCGCCGATCCAGAAGTAGTGCATGGTCGGCATGCCGTATTCGGCGCCATTGGCGGACATGCCCATGATCTCGACCGCGCCCAGATTCGCGGAGATGAAGGCCAGCCCGGTCACCCACGCCGGTAGCGAGCGTCCGGACAGGAAGAAATCCAGGCTGGTGGAGACGCGCCGCCGGGCCAGCAACCCGATACCCAGCACGAAGACGAAATACAGTGCTACCAGGGCATAGTCGATCGGGTCGGCACCCAGTCGCAGTTGCCCCGATGCCACGGCAGCGAGATGCCTTGAAGCCACTGTGGCCTCGGGCAGGCTGGCGTCGAACGGCATACGGCTCTCCTGTCGAGAAGATCACGAGATGACGCGGGCACGACTGATAGCGCGCAATACTAGCCGGGCGTTCGCTCATGACCAGTAGGCGCGGTTGAATTGTGATACGTGTCCGAGAATCACCAGGTCCAGTGTGGTACTTCGCGCAGCGGATGAAGTTGCTCATCGGTTTCCGCTTGCGAGTTCTGCTGCGCGACGTGCGAGCCGAACTCGACGTGCTGACGGACGGCTTCGCGGAATTTCTCGTCCTGCGGGAGCTCTGCGACATCCAGGGCATCGAGGTAGACCTCGACAAAACGCTGCCGCTGCTCATCGGTGATGTGCAGTCCGCGGTGCACGTTGATGATGTATTCGAAACCCAGCTCGCGCGTGAAACGCCCTGGGCCACCGAAGGATTCGGCGGTGAACCACGTCAGATGATCGACGTGGGTGGGCTGGCGCACCGGAAACAGCTCCCGCAGGATCGGATCTGCCAGAGCTTTCTCGTAGAAGATCTCTTCCAGTGCATGCAGTGCCTCTTCGCCGCCGGCGAACTCGTACAGACTCACCATGGCTCGCTCGTTCCTGGTGTGCGAGTAGATCGTTCCGGTAACAGGCTAAACCCGGACGGCGGCGAGCGTGCGCTTTACGACGTCGGATTTGCGCTATTCAATGCCGGAATTGCGCTATTCAATACGTCGCGCGCCCGCCGCGGGTGTCACCGCGAAGGTGCGAGGGGTATCAAAACTCCTGCGGGCGAACGCATCTCGTACCGCCGCGGTGGTGGACGCGGCTCGGGCGCGATCGACCAGCGCGATCACACTGCCGCCGAAGCCGCCGCCCACCATGCGGGCCCCGTAGGCGCCGGCCACCAGCGCGGCGGCCACCGCGGTATCGAGTTGCGGAGCCGAGACCTCGAAATCGTCACGGAGGGAAGCGTGTCCGGCGCTCAGCACCGGACCGATCGCACGCGGATCGGCGCCGCCGCGCAATTCTTCGGCAACCCGCAGCACCCGGGCGTTTTCGGTGATCACGTGTCGCGCGCGCCGGCGCAGCACCGGATCGGTGAGGCGCTTGATATCGGCGATCCGGGTGATATCGCGCAGGAATGGCACACCCAGTTCCGCAGCGGCCGCGGCACATTCGGTACGGCGCAGCGCGTACTCGCCGTCCATCAGATGATGCGGACTGCCGGTGTCGAACACCAGCAGCTGCAGATCGAAACGGTCCAGGTCGAAGGGGATCTGCTGATACTCGCGGGAACGCACATCCAGGAAGAGCACATGCCCCGCCGTGCAGAGCATGGACGCGGACTGGTCCAGCACACCGGTCGGCACGCCGACGTAGACGTTCTCCGCGGTACGCGCGATATCGATGATCTCGGCGGCGGGAACGCCGGGCGCGAACAGATCACGCAGTGCGATGGCCACCGAACACGACAGCGCCGCCGAGGAGGACAGGCCCGCGCCGATCGGAACGGTGCTGTCCAGTTCGAGCTCGACACCGCCCACCTCGTGCCCGCGGCGTTCGAATTCCCGGATCACGCCGAGGGGATAGTGCGCCCAGGTGGGCAGTTCCGACCATCCGGTGGCACCCAGATCGGCCATGGTGACGGCTACTTCGTCGAGGGGAGCCTGCAGCGATCGCAGCCGCACCGTGCCGGCCGGGCGCACCGCGGCGGTGCAGGTGGTACCGAGCGGCAGGGCCAGCGGCAGCACGAAACCGTCGTTGTAATCGGTGTGCTCACCGATCAGATTGACCCGGCCGGGCGCGAACCAGCGTCCCACCCTCGATTCCGAGAAAGATCCAGGCACCTCAGCTCCCGTCCGGAGTCGTGCAGGTCGTTCGGTTCGATCAGCAGCGAGCATATAGAGTCGCGCGGTCCGCGATCCTGCGGGTTCGCCGGACTCACGTACGCGAAGCGACATTTCGTGCCATGATCGACTCGGTTGCCCAGATTTCGATGGCAGCGCCTCTCCCCCGTGGATACTGCCGCCGTCGGCTGGGACCTATGCTCTAACAGCAACACTCGGTTCATGATCGCTGCATTCGTGACCACGAATGCCTCTCGCGTGGGGCTATCTCTCCGCTCGATGCGTGGCGGTCGTGATTCGAAGAAAGCATGCGCACTGGGGACGGAGCGGACGAGGGGGGCTGGTGGAAACAGACGAAAAACCGGCCGGTCAGTCCGGTCGACGGTTCCGAGTCTGTTGGCGCACGACGCTGTTCAGTTGTGGCGTACTGATTCTCGCCCTACCCCTGGTCATCGACTCCCGGCGGCTCGCACTCGCCACCCTGATCGCCTCGGTCACCATCAGTGTGGTCATGATCGGCGCAGGTGTACATCAGCATAAGCCCCGCCGCCCGCTGCCCTGGTATCTACTGTCCGCCTCCGCCGTGCAATTCACCATCGGCACCGCGCTGCGGCAGACCACCGACTGGCACCACCACCCCTTCGACGATCTGTTCACCCTCAGCGGCTACTGCTGCATCGGTGCGGCGGCCGTGCTCTGGCTGCGCCCGCGGCAGAACAGCACCGATCACGATCTGCTGCTGGACTCCGGCCTCATCGGACTCGGTGCGGCCCTGCTGTCCTGGACCTTCCTCATCTCGCCGATCCTGCACCGGGCGCAGACCTTCAACTTCAGCACCTTCACCGCTGTCATCTATCCGGTGGTGGATGCCCTGCTGCTGACCGTGGTCGCACACTCGGTGGTGACCTCGGCCCGCTCGGAGGCCTCGCTGCGGCTGGTGTATCTGGCCATGCTGGTCATCCTCGCCGGCGACCTCGCCTGCAATCTGGAAACGGCCGGATCGGCCGAGCTCGGGCGCCAAATCCAGCTCATGCCACTGCAACTCGCGTACACGCTGATCGGCGCGGCGGCCATGCATCCGACCATGGTGGTGCTCGGCAGTCCGCGCGATATCCACGCGCACCGCTCGCGCCAGCGCGCCAGCATCATCGCCATCGTCATGATCGTGGCGGCTCTGGTGCCGGTGGTCGGCTCCAGCCTGGACATGATGGATCGAGTGGTCGTCTCCTCGCTCTTCGCGCTACTACTAGCCGGGGTCCTGCTACGCAGCGAACGCGCCATCGAACGCAGCGCCCGCAGCGAGCGGCGCGCGCAGTATCAGGCAGACCACGACATGCTCACCGGACTGCTGAACCGCGCCGCCCTGCTGCGGGCGCTGCATCGTAATCGGGACCGGTGGGGTGATCAGCCCCTCGCACTGCTGTTCATCGACCTGGACGGCTTCAAAAGGGTCAATGACAATTACGGGCATGCGGTCGGCGATGAGCTGATCGCCAATGCGGCAGCGCGCATTCGGCGCATGATCCGCCGCGATGACGCGGCCGCCCGCTACGGCGGCGACGAATTCGTGGTGCTCGCGCCGCTGAGCCGCCAGCAGGCGCTGCTGCTGGCGGAAAGACTGCTGGCCTCGCTGGGTGAACCGTTCGAGCTCAGTGCCGCGGAGGTGCGCATCGCCGCCAGTATCGGCATTGCCTGCAGCGGACCGCGCAGTGCCGATATCACCGTGTACGAGCTTCTGCGCGAAGCGGATTCGGCCATGTACCACGCGAAGGAATACTCGCTGGGGTACGTTTTTCATGCTGATCTCAGGCACGGACACCCGGAGTCCGGGCCGCGCACTTGGCACCGGGAGTCTGCGGTCTGACATCGTATTCGCTGTCACCGCACGGATATTCGGGTCCATCATGCAGTTCTGCGCACTCCGGTACCAGCTGGGCATCACCATAACGACGGGCGCGGCCATCGTGGCGCTCGGCGCGGCGGGAGCCGCCGGTGCGGCTCCGCCCGAGCTCGGCGCCTCACCCGGCCTCTCCTTCACCGCGCCCGCCGACTCCGACGGCGCACCGCCCGGCACGGCCATTGCGCTGGGAACGGGTTCGTCATCGCTGTCGGCCAATCCGGGGTCGGCGTCCGGGCTGGCCTCCGGTTCGAGTTCGCTGCAATCGGACTCCGCCGCAGGCGGTCCCCCGGGGACCGGTTCGGGCAATCCCACCTCGAGCTCGTCGAATTTCGGCAACAAGCTCGGCACATTCGGGCCGAACCTCGCGGCGGGCATCGAAAATCTCATGCGCGCCCTGGGTTTTCGGCCGGGCGCCGTACCGAGCCTGCCCGGATGCCCAGAAGCCGGGCAGACCCCGCATCTACGCGGTCTACCCGGCTACGATTCGCTGCTGGACCCCGGCGGAACCGGAATCTCGTGCAGCTGAGGGTGGAAACTCCTAGGGCCGCAGACTAACCGGCCAGCTCGTCGAGCAGCTTGCGGGCATTCTCCAATTCGGCCTGCAACTGCTCGACCTTGGCACGCTGCGTCAGTCGCACGGCCTCCAGGATCGAATCGACGACCTCGGCGACCTCGGGGTGCAGCAGTTTGGCTGCCTGCGAGACCGCCGAACCCGGTACCGCGAGACCACGAATGGTGCGCTTCTTGCCATTGACCACATCGAGGGTCCACTCGCCGTCGGTGGTGCCGTTGAGCGTCACCGTGACCTCGACCGTTTTGGTCTTCTTGGCAGCGGAGGCATTGGCGGCCGCATTGCGCGCGGGGCGCGAGGCGGTACCGGCGGGCTTCGCCGCGCCGGGCTTACCGGCCTCCGAGGCTGCCGCGGCGGCGTCGGAGGAGGCCTGCGGCGTATCGGTTTTCACGGGCGTATCGGTTTTCACGATGGGAGCAGGCGGAGTGATCGGCGGGGCGGCCGGTACGGGTGCGGGCGACGGCATCGTCACGGTGGAGTCCTTCCTGGTTGCCGTTTTCTGCTTTGCACCGGCCGCGGCTTGCGGCCGGGCCGGTTTGGTCAGGGTCACCTCGGTGGGACCGAACGAAAGCACATCTTTGGAACCGGTGGGCTTCACCTGCAGGAAATCACCCTCGGATGGATCACCGAGTGAGATCACCTTGCCGGAACGGCCTTCCGGTACTCCGACCGCTGCCGCCGTGAACCACACCGCCGGCGGACGGCCTGCATCGATCTGCTCGGCAATGTGCCGAATCTCGGTCTCTGACAAGGGCTGTGGCTTGGTGCTACGGGACGACATGGGACTCTCCGGGCGGACGGTGGGACATCAGCGTGCACAGAGCATGCCCCATGGCACCGACAAATCCACATCCGAAGAATTCGCACCGCCACCGACGCACTGGTCAGCGAACGTTCAGCTTCCGACAGGTGCGGCCCACCGAGCATGGCCGGCGGGTCCGATCGTAGGCGCTGTACCCCCGCTGTGCGCAACTTTCCGGGCGCTCACAGTTGTTCGACGCCGCGCAGCACGCAGCGGACCGACTGCGGCCGCGTGACCGGATCGAGCACGGTCTCGGTGGTGAAGTCCTGGGTGCCTCCCGGCGCCACCAGTACCTCGGTGCTGGTGCGTTCCAGCACTGCCGATTCCGGAGTCATGAAACTGATCACCACAAGGTACCGGTGTTCGATCTGATCCCGATTGCTCACCACCGCGGTGGCCTCCCAGCCGGACGAGGTGCCCTCACAGCCGGTGACGAATGCGCTGCGCTGCATCTCGGCGGTGGTGTGCTGCATATCCGCCCGGTCGGCGGTATCGACCGCTGCCTTCGGTTCGCTCGAACGGCCGCAGCCCGACAGCAGAGCCGCACATCCGCAGAGGACACCGACGAGCCTCAGGTAGGGGGCGATCATGAATCTCCCTTTCCACCACGCACTTCCGTGCAATATCTCAGCTGTGAAGCGTCCCAGCCGCCCCCCGCAACACACCGTTGCCGCTAATTAGCCGCGCGCAGAGATTACCGCAGTTGAAGGGCGTGTCTTGATACCACGCCAGGCGTGTCGCCCTCAGCTCGCGCCCAGCACCTCCAGCACCCGGCGGGCCTGATAGTCCGCACCCAGCTGGTTCGGATGGAAGGGTACGGCCAAGCCGACGGGATTGCCGGAGAACGGCACCAAGCCCTCCACCCAGCGAGTGCCGACCGGCTGGCAGGCATCGTGGCCCGCGCTGCCGTCGTAGGTGTCGACAAAATCGACTCCGGTACTGGACGCGACCTGCGCGAGCATGGTGTGCAGTTCGAGCAGCTTGCTGCCCAGCCAGATTGCGTCCGGATCCGAGATCGGGATGGTGGGGAAGCAACCGCCGGTGAGACCGATGCCCTCGAAATAGTCGAGCAGCAGAATGCGGGCATGCGGGGAACGGGCCTGGATGCCCCGGACCGTATCGATCACGCGCGATCGGGCGCGGGCGATGTTCGATGACATCTGGTCGACCCCGCCGACGACCATCTTGTCCAGGCACGGGGTCGCCGCCGGATCGACTGTCACGCAGGTCTGCACGGTCGCCGCCAAATCCGCGTCATTGCCGCCGATTTCGAGGGTCACCAGATCGGTGCTGCCGGTGAGGCGATCGAACTGCGGCGGATTGGTGCCCAGCGGCCCGCTCTGCTCGGCGGTCATATTCGCGGTGACGGCAGCGCCGCAGGTGGCATCGCGGAACACCGGGACCGAGAGCGCCGCCGCGACCTGTTTGGCGTAGTTGTGCGCACTCTGTACGCAGTTCGCCGGCGTGAAGGCGGTGGTGATCTGGCTCAGGGTGGCATCGGCGGCCCACGAATCACCCAGTGCCACATACTCGGCGACGCCCGGCCCGGGGGCGTCACCCTCCGCCGCATACGCCGATCCGGCCGGTAGTACCGCCGCAAGCGCGGCGGCCGACAGTAGTGCGCGCGAGAACTTCATCGTTGTCTCTCCCCGGGCCCCGACCCTGTGGATTCGAACTGGACCTTCGTCCAGTGGCGAACCTAACAGCAGCTCAGGGCTTTTGCCCGGCGAAATCGGAAAATCCGCGCGGGCCGGGAATCCGCACTACACCCGATCCACCGATTCGACCCGCTCGTAACCCAGCAGCACATCGTGCGCGACTTCGCCGTCGACCACCGTGACGCGGCTGAAGACCGGCGGATACCCGCGCGCCATCACCGTGTAGCGACCGTCCGCCAGATCCGGCACCACATAGTGCCCGGTGTCGTCGGTGCGCGTGACGGCGATCAGATCACCGCCCTCGTCGAGCACCGTGATCTGCGCATCCGGAACCGCATAGCCGGCCTCGGTGCTCGCCGATCCGGCCAGCACCGCGCGCGGCAGCAATTCCACATCGTGGCGCAGCATTCCGGTATCGGGCACGGTGAGGGTGGACGCGGCGGGCCGCATATGCTCGGCCACGACGACCAGCGTGTAGGTGCCCGCGAGCACGCCGCGGCAGACATACCCGCCGTCGGCGGTGGTCACGGCACAGCCGATGACATCGCCGAAGGCATCGGTGAGGGTGACCGTGGCATCGGCCAGCGGCACACCCCGGCCCGCCGAACGCACCACACCCGAAACCTCACCCGAACCGATGAGCGCGATATCCAGCTGCTGCGGGCGACGCCCGACGGTGATCGTGACCGCGGAGGGCTGATACCCGCTCGCCGAGACGATCAGCACATAGCCGCCCGCGCGCGGCACCCCGATCCGGTAGCCGCCGTCCGCGGTGCCGATGGCACGCGAAACCTGGTGTCCCCGCTGATTGATCAGCGTCAGCACGGCGTCGGAAATCGAGTGGCCGTCCTCGCGGTGCACACATCCGGAGATGGCCAGACCGGCAGGCTCGATGATCCGCAGTTCCGGCTCGGGTTCGGGCTCCGGTTCCGGCTCCGGTTCGGGCTGCGGCTCCGGTTCCGGCTCGGGCTCCGGTTCGGGCAGCGCCTCGACCACCACGGGGGCCGGACTGTCCTGCAGCGGAATCTCTTTCATGAACATGAGCACTGCCGCGGCCACCACCGCCACCGCGGCGGCGACATAGAACACGCCGCTCATGGCATCGGTGAAGCCGATCAGAATGGGCACCCGCAGCTCATCGGGGAGCGCGGCGATTCCGGTGGTATTGCTCTGGATTCGGCCCAGCTGCGCGGCGTCGAAGCCGTTCGGAAGGCTGCCGCCGAAGGCGTGCAGGATCCGGTGCGGCAGCAGATTGAACAGGATGGTCAGGAAGACCGCCACACCCAGCGTGCCGCCCATCTGGCGGAAGAAGGTGGCCGAGGCGGTCGAAACGCCCATATCCGAACGCGGACCGGCATTCTGGGCCGCGATGACGAGCGTCTGCATACAGCCGCCCAGGCCGAACCCGATAATGCCGCAGTACAGCAGCGGCTGCCACATCGCGCTGTCGTAGTGCACGCGGGCGAAGAGCACCGAGCCGATCGCGATCACCATCGAACCCGCCACCGGCAGCATCTTGTAGCGCCCGGTGAACTTGGTGACCAGTCCGGCCAATTGCGCGCCGATCATGATGCCCACCACGAGCGGCAGCATGAACAATCCGGCGCGGGTCGGCGAGTATCCGCGCACCACTTGGAAATACAGCGGCACCAGGACGATCGCGCCGAACATGGCAACGCCCACAATGAATCCGCCGATAATGGCAATGCTGAAGGTGCCACTGGTGAAGAGCCGCAAGGGAATCAGCGCGGCATCCTTCATGAGCAGTTCCACAATGACGAACAGCACCAGCCCGGCCGCCGCGATGCCGTAGCAGGCCAGTGCGCGATGGGAGCTCCAGCCCCACTCCCGGCCCTGCTGGGCGATGATGAGCAATGGCACGGTGGCAATGGCCAGGGCAATCGCGCCCAGCCAGTCGGTGCGATAGTCGCGCCGCGGGAACGGCACGTTGAGCACCTTGGCGACCACCAGCATGGCGAGCACGCCGATGGGCACGTTCACCAGGAACACCCACCGCCAGCCCTCCAGCCCGAGCAGATGATCGGCATTGGAGAGCCAGCCGCCCAGCACCGGGCCGAGCACGGTCGCGATACCGAAGCACATCATGAAATAGCCCTGGTAACGCACCCTTTCGCGGGCGGGCACGATATCGCCGATAATCGTGAACGCCAGCGACATGAGCCCGCCCGCGCCGATGCCCTGCGCTGCACGGAATCCCGCGAGCTGGTACATGCTGGTGGCGAAGGTGCAGGCCACCGAGCCGAGCACGAAGACCCCGATAGCGATGAGGTAGCAGGGTTTTCGGCCGTAGATATCGGCGAGCTTGCCGTACAGCGGGGTGCTGATGGTGGCGGTGATGAGGTAGGCCGTGGTGGCCCACGCCTGCTGGTCGAAACCGTGCAGGCTATTGGCGATTCGAACGATCGCCACGCTCACAATGTTCTGGTCCAGGGCGGCCAGGAATACGCCCAGTAGTAGACCGGACAAAATGGTCATAATCTGCCGATGTGAGAGTTCCGCTCTCGCATCGGAATCCAGAGCCGGCGGGATAACCCGCGGCTTGGTCATGGTATTCGTCATGTTTGGGGCCCTTGTCGGATTTCGGGTGTCCGTATAGGTGCGGTGCTACTCGAAAAGACCTCGCCATGAAGCAATTCGGGCAGCGTACTCCTGGTGATACGGACCCTTACGACACACCCCCGATATGAGGCGGTTACCCCTCCACTTGTGCGTACAGCGGAATTCCGGTGTGGAAGAAGCGAATGAGCTGACCGATGCGCACACTGTGGTCGGCGCAGCGCCCGAAGTGGTGCGCGAGCATGGCGATATCGATGGCCATGGCGCTGCCGTGCGACCACCCGGCGTCGGAGGCGGCGTCGGCGACCTGCGCCCGCAATCGGTCCAGCGTCTCGTCGCGCGGCACCAGTATCCGATCACGCGGCGGGTTCGGTGCGGCAATGACTCCCACCACGGTCCCCGCCATATCCGCTACGGCGCCGGAGATTTCCGCGAGCATCTCGCTGAGAGGTTGCAGGGCAACCGGTTCCGGATAGCGGCGAACCACCACATCGGCCACCCGGCTCAACGCGGCCGCGACGCCCAGCAGATCGTCGGCGATCTGGATGGCGGTCACCACGTGGCGCAGATCACGCGCGACGGGCGCTTCGAGGGCGAGCAGGATGACCGATCGGTCCTCACATTTGGCGTGCTCGATCTGCACCTGCTCCTCGAGCGCGAACACCTCGTAGGCCGCGGTGAGGTCACTGCCCACCAGCGCCACCGAGGCGCGCTCGGCCGACTCATGCGCCAACCGCGCCATATGCGCCAACTCGTCGGTCAGCGCCATGAGCTCGATGGAGAATTTCGTTCGCACTCGCATATCTTGTCCGCCCGCCCACACAACTGCACAATATCGCGGCAAAAGCATTCCCTCCGAATGCGTCTCGGCCTGTCATACGGAAAATAACCAACCGACCAGTCGTATTGGTGGCGGCGGAGAGTCCGGACGTCGAATTCAATTCACCGGATGTTCGTGATCGAACGCTTCCCGCCGACCACTCGGACCGGTGCGTCGGTGGCCGAAAACGCCGCGACGTACCCGACACTGGACCGATGGCCGCACATCCCCCCGCTGCCGAGCAGAACGACGAGCCGGACACCGGCAGCGCGGTGCAGACCGCCGACACGCCGCCGTCGCCCGAGAGCCGGATGCCGGTGTGGCTGCCCCGCGCCATGGTGCTGGCGCTGGCCCTGCTCGGCCTGTTCGAGCTCGCCAATTGGGCTGCGCACGAACTGATCGGCATTGCCATCATGATGACGGTGGCGTTCTTCATCTCGCTCGCCATGGAACCGGCCGTGGACGGGATGGCCGCGCGCGGCGTCAATCGGGGGGTCGCGACCGCGATCGTGTTCATCATCGTGTTCGCGTGCACCGTGGGATTCCTCGTCACGCTCGGCATCCTGATGGTGGAGACCGTCAGCACCGTGCTCGATGAATTGCCGCGCCTGCTGGACGAATTGATCAGCTGGGTCAACCACACGTTCCATCAGAATTTCACCGTGGGTCAGCTGCGGGACCGGCTGTTCAAGGACTCCGACGTCATCAGCTCCTATGCCGAGCGGGCCGCCAATAATGTGTGGGGGCTGTCGAATACGGTGCTCGGCGGGTTCGCAAAGGTCGTCACCATCGGACTGTTCAGCGTGTACATGACCGCCGACGGGCCGAAGCTGCGGCGTTCGGTGTGCTCGCTGCTGCCGCCGGCCAATCAGGGCGCGGTGCTGCACGCCTGGGATCTGGCGATCGACAAGACCGGCGGCTACCTGTACTCGCGGGCGCTGCTGGCCGTCATCTCGGCCCTGACGCACGGTGCGTTCCTCTGGATCCTGGGGATTCCGAACGCCTTTGCGCTCGGCATCTGGTTCGGCGTCATCGCCTCGTTCGTCCCGACCATCGGAACGTACATCGCGGGCGTGCTGCCGATTCTGGTGGCGCTCACGATCAGGCCGATCGACGCCGTGTGGATCCTCATCTTCGTGGTGGTCTACCAGTGGATCCAGGACTACGTGCTGCAGCCGCGCATTACCGCCCGGACGGTCGATGTGAACCCGGCGGTGGCGCTGCTGTCGGTCATTGTGGGCGGGGCGCTGCTGGGGGCGGTGGGCGCGCTGCTGGCCATTCCCGCGACCGCCACGCTGCAGGCGTTTCTGAGCGAGTACGTGAAGCGCTACGAGGTCAATGAGGATCCGCGGATCGAGCGCACCGGAGGCAAGGCGCGCAAGAAACGCTAGGCGGGTGCGGGCTCCGGGAGTTCGGCGCGGGATCGCGCGGTACCCAGAACCGAGCCCAGGATCACCAGCGGGAAGCCGATGGCCATTCCCGCGGTCACCGGCTCGTGCAGCAGGCTCACGCCGATGAGCAGAGCCACGGCCGGATTGATGTAGGTGATGACCGTGGCGCGAGCCGGGCCGACCTCGCCGATGAGCGCGAAGAACACCACGAAAGCCAGTGCGGTGCAGAGCAGGCCCAGGCCGACCACCGACCAGCTGGCGGCCGCCGGATAGTGCGCGGGCAGGCGCAACATGGCGAACGGCAGGTAGATGACGGCGGCGAACACCAGCGTGGCGGTGACCACGCCGATGGGCGGGAGGCCGGTGAGCTTGCGGGCGATGATGATCGGGCCGAGCGCGTAGCCGACAACGCTGAGGGCGATCGCGCCGAGCGCACCCCTATTCGAGACATCGATATCCAGGCCGACCAGTGCGGCCACACCGGCGAAGCCGATCAGCAGGCCGATGACACGACGGGTGTCGAGGCGCTCGGTGCCGCCCACGGTCACCATGACGATGGCGATCAGCGGCACCGCCGCGATCAACAGCCCGACCGTGGAACTGGTCAGCGTCGTCTCGGCCTTGCCGATGAGCAGCCAGGGCCCGGTGATCTCGACGAGGGTGTAGACCAGCAGCCAGGGCCACTGCCGCAGAACGGGCAGGAAAACCTTGGTGTACAGGGCAATCGGCAGCAGCACGAGCGCGCCGAGGGCGGTGCGGCCGAAGGCCACCACCACCGGATCGAAGTCGCCCACCGCGACCCGGATCATGGCGTACGGGACGCCCCAGATGACGCCCATACCCAGGAACAATGCCCAACCACGCCGGCTCATGACGGCACTCCTTCCGATCGCCCCGGAGCGTATGCGAACGCTCCGACACCGGAACGCCGCCGCGGCCCGCATCCATCCCGCAGGGTCAGTCGAACCATTCCGGATCGCCGGCGGCGATGAATCCGGTGAGCACCGTCTGATCCTGGAATGCCTCCTGCAGGAGCAGACCCAGTTGCCGCAGCGCCTCGGCATCGGTCCCGTAGGCGACAAACGTGCCCGCCTCCGGATCGAAATTGATGCGCTCGGCGAGTTCGGGGGCGCGCAGGCTCACAGCGGACTGTGCGACACCGGCCCAGCCGTAACCATTGCCCTCGTACCCGGCCTCGGTGAAGTTCTCCTCCAACTCGACCATGTGGTTGTCGGAGAGCATGAGGCAGTAGTTGCCGGGATTGTGGTCGTACTCGAAAAAGACCAGGGGTGCGAAGGTTTCACGATCAGTCACAGCGCGGACGGTACCGACCGGCCCCGACAACCGCATCGTCTGCACACACCGAGGGCCCGCATCTGCGGGTTTGTCCCCCGGCGAGGAACTACAGTCCCCACATGACGACAACGGACACCGCGGTGAGCACCGCCGACACCGACACTGCCGAGGAGGGGCGGGCCGTTCGTAAGCAGGTGCCGCGGTCGAGCCTGGGCCAGTGGGAGCCCGCCGCTGACCGGGTCGATCCGATCGAGGTGCTGGAGCAGCAGGCGGCCACCCGGGTGCCGGAGCTGGTCCGAATTCGGTACGCGCGCATGGCCGCCGGGCAGTTCCCGTTCTACCGGGGCGCACCCGCGATCCTGGCCGCCGATCTCGCGGCCGGGCCCAATACCGGGCTCACCGTCCAGCTGTGCGGCGATGCGCACCTGTCGAACTTCGGGCTGTTCGCCTCGCCGGAGCGCTCACTCATCTTCGATATCAACGACTTCGACGAAACCCTCCCCGGGCCGTTCGAATGGGATGTGAAGCGTTTGGTGGCGAGTGTCGCCGTCGCGGCGCGCGCCAATGGCTGTGACGATGACGAGGCGACCGAGGCGGGTGCGGCCGCGGCCACCGCCTACCGCGAGACCATGAACCGGCTGGCCGGAATCGGCGATACCGAGGTCTGGTACGAGCGGGTCGATGCCGAGCAGGTTGCCGAACTGCTGAGCCCGAAGGACCGCAAACGCACCGAAAAGGTGATCAGCAAGGCGAAGTCGCGCACCAGTTTGCAGGCGCTCGACAAGCTCACCGAGCCTGGTCCGGACGGTATGCCGCGCATCAAACAGGATCCGCCGTTGCTCATGTCCGTCCCCAATACCGAACTGGCAGATCTGGATTCGGTTCTTGTCGACTACGGAAACACCCTGCCGGAAGAGCGGCGGGTGCTGCTCAACCGCTACCAATTACGGGATATGGCAATGAAAGTCGTCGGCGTAGGCAGCGTGGGCACTCGGTGCTTCATCGCCCTGCTCACCGGCCGCGCCACCGGCGACCCGCTGTTCCTCCAGGTCAAGCAGGCTGAGAAGTCGGTACTCGCGCAATACCTGCGCTCCAGTGTCTTCCAGCACCAGGGCCACCGCGTAGTGCACGGCCAGCGCCTCACCCAGGCCGCCAGCGATATCTTCCTCGGCTGGGCCACCGGCCCCGACGGCAACTTCTATTACTGGCGTCAACTCCGAGATATGAAGGGCTCGTTGACAATCGACGATATGTCCTTCGCTGAACTCCGCCAATACTCGACCCTCTGCGGCCAGACCCTGGCCCGCGGCCACGCCCGCTCCGGCGATCGCGTGGCCATCTCCGGCTACCTCGGCACCAATGACGTATTCGACCGAGCCATGGGCGATTTCGCCCTCTCCTACGCCAACCAAACCCTCACCGACTACGACGCCCTCCAGGCCGCGATCAAATCCGGCCGGATAGACGCCGCCACCGACTGAGACGTCAGGTGGCGGCGGCCTTGAAGCGGCCGGGCGAGGTGGCGGTTCGGGTGCGGAAGAACTTGGCGAAGTTCGCCGGGTCGTCGAAGCCGAGTCGGCGGGCGCACTCGGAGGCGGTCAAGTTGCCGTGGACCAGTAGGCGTTTGGCTTCGAGAATTACGCGGTCGTCGATGAATTGTTTGGCGCTCATGCCGGCGGCGGCGTGGGACGCCCGGCTCAGGGTGCGTGCCGAGTAGCCGAGTTCGGCTGCGTACCAAGAGAGTTCACGGGTTTCACGGTGGTGGGCTTCGACGGCGCGGGCGAAGGTGTCGAAGACTTCGCCGGTGGTGCGGTAGTGCTGCCCGGCCCGGGTGCGCAGGAGAATCACCTCCAGCAGATTGCGCAGGATTGTGGTCGAGTCGGGGATCGGGTCGGTCTCGACCGCAGCGTATTCGCGGTGAAGATGCTCGATTGCCGTGGTGATGAGGGGTGTGGTTTTCGACATCGGTGAGACGAGCATCCCCGGCGGATCGGCGCCGATGATTGCCGTGGAGACGAATTCCGGGCGGAGCAGGACGAGGCTGCCCTGGACATCGGCGATGTCGTCCCAGCGATGAGTCCAGCCCGGGCGGATCCACGCCAGGTCGCCCGCGCCGAAGGGATGCGCCGCGAAGTCGACCCGCAATCGGCCGTTGCCGTCGGTGCAGCTCGCCAAGACATGGAAGTCCGCTCTGATCACAGGCGAGGATTCCGTGCCCGCGCGCATGGCGCGCACCTCGGCGAAGGTCAGCATCTCGAGGTCCGGGGCAGCCAGCGCACCGGACTGGTACCGCATCGGCAGAATCTGCGGGTCTTGTCCATTTTTGACCGTCATCAGTCATGAATGTACCTCGCCGGGGTCGCGCCTTCCGAATAGCGTCGGTGTAGAGCGAAAAGAGAGGTCGACACTATGACCATCAAGACTGAAACGATTGCCGTGCAAGGTGGTTCGCTGGATATTCAGCTGCATACCGGCGATCCCGAGCTACCGACGCTGATCTTCCTGCACTACTGGGGTGGCTCCCACCGCACCTGGAGCCCACTGATCGACGAACTGAACTGGGCAGGCCCGGTGGTAACTTATGACCAACGTGGCTGGGGCCGATCCCGAGGCCTCCCCGGCCCCTACGAAATCGACCAACTGGCAGACGATCTGGACCGCATAGTCACCGAACTCGGTGCGCGCCAGTACGTCCTAGTGGGCCACTCGATGGGCGGAAAAGTCGTACAGCTCTTCGCCGCCCGCAGGCCTCCAGGCTTGATCGGCGTCGTACTGATCGCCCCGGCCCCCGCCCACCCCGCCATCACCGAACCGGAGCAGCAAGGTCTGTCACACGCCTACGACACCGAAGCCACCATCACCGCAGCCCTAACCCACGTACTCACCCACCACCCCCTCCCCCACAACCTGCACGCCCAGGTAGTCACCGACAGCCTCGCCACCAGCCCACCCGCCCGCTCCGCCTGGCCCCTACATTCGATCGCCCAGAACATCACCACCCCCGTAGCCGCCATAACAGCACCCGTCCTGATCCTGGCAGGCGAACACGACCAGGTAGACCCACCCACCGTTCTCCTCGACCACCTCCTCCCCCACCTCCCCACCGCCGAACTCGAAATACTCCCCCACACCGGCCACCTCTCCCCCTTGGAGATCCCAACCCCACTCGCCACCCGACTACACAAATTCCTAAGCGAAACCGCAACCCCCACAACCACCTAACTCCCGAGCGCCCATCACCAAGATCCCCGAGAAACAGCAATCAACAGGCAGCAGCGGGAGCCTCAACGCTCACGACCCAGCAGCCCTCAACCCTTGTCTTTGTGTTTTGTCTTGAGAACGCAACCACAGCCGGTCGACCCCGCCGGTACCGCAGGTATTCCCTCCCAACTGCGGAAGGCAAACCGGGTACCTCTCCCAACGTGCCCAGCACGGCCATCTCGGGCTTTGCCCGCACCCCCTGCCAGATCAACCCTGCCCGGGAGGCAAGAAACCCAGGTGCACCGACCGTTTCGGCATAGAACCCGTCGGCTACCGGGGATCGAACAGCGGGTGTCTCAGCGGCACAACGGTTATCGGGTCTGTGCCGTGCGGATACCTGCTGTGCGGTCAAGGAGAAGCGTTGTGCGGTGCCCGCTTCAGGGGTTTCGAGGCCGAGATGAGGCCGGTGCACCTGGGTTGCGTGCGGCGAGAGGCAGTGTTGGGTCACGGGGTGCGGGCAGGGCCCGAGATGGCCGTGCTGGTGACGTCAGGTGGGGTACCCGATCTACCTCCCGCAGTACGGAGGTACCTGCGGTACCAGCCGGAAGACCGGCTGTGGTCCGGTTTCAGAGACACAAGACGAAAAACCAAAACCCGAAAGACCAAGAACCCGAAGCACCCAGACCCAAGAACCCAGACCCCGAAACCCCCACCCGTGCAACGACCTGTAGCACCGACGGGACCAGCCCGGCGGTGGAACAGAGGCAAAACGGGGGTCAGCAGGCGGGTGTGGAACCTACCGCCGGTAGCGCTGTAGTTCCCGCTCGTTACGAGCCCGGATCCGCGCCACCGCAGCAGCCTTCAACTCCAAGGGATGATGCAGATGATTGACCTGTGGTTCCCCACTGGGGTTGATGTGCGCAGGCCCGATCCACCCGGTCCGCCCCGGAAACTCCGACTCCGGTCCCATGACCACGGTTTTCCACCCACCGGGCCCGTCGTGGACCTGGGCATGGCAGTGATCGCACGCGAGGGTGAGGTTGTCGATATCGGTGCGCCCACCGTTGCTCCACTCGGTGATGTGATGCACCGCGCACATCGTCGCCGGCGCGTCACACCCAGGCCGCGTGCACCCCTTCTCCGACGCGATCAACGCCAATCGTTGTGCGGCACTGGCCAACCGAGGAACCCGCCCGGTGCCGAAGGACCGCGGACCGAACACCAAGCACGCAGGCCGAGTGCCGTCACCGAGGCTGCCCGCCCCGGAGTTGACCTCGGTGCCCGAGGAGTGGGAGCCGTCCTCACTGCCACACGAGCGCAGGTCGGGGCCGGAACCGCCTGCACGCGAACCGGCCTCGGGGCCGGAGGGCCAAGCACTGTCGCCGAGGCTCACCGCCCCGGAACCCTCCTTGGTACCCGAGGAGTGGGAGTCGTGCTCGAGGGTAGCCGGACGGGAGTCGTCCTCACTACCGCACGAGCGCAACTCAGGGCCGGAACCGTCTGCCCGTGAACCGCACTCAAGTTTGGCAGGCCGAGCACCCTCGCCGGAGCTCGCCGCACAGGAGTCATCATCGGTGCCGGACGAGTGGTGGTCGCGGCCGGAACTGCCTGCCCGCGCACCGTTCTCGGCGCTGCTCGAGCGCGTACCGGCACCACAGCTTCCCGACGAGCCAGGCGCGTGGTCGGGACCGGCCGCACCCGGAACACCCTGGTCGCCGGTAGGCCGGGCACGGTGCCCGAGATCAGCCGACCCGCGCTCGCGATCGGCACCACCTGCCTGCGAACCGGTCTCGAGGCCGGCCGGGTGAGCACCGGGATCGAGGCCCGCCGAACCGGACTCACACTCGATACCCGAAGAGCTGCGGGTGTGGTCCAGGTTCACCGAGCGGGTACCGCGACCCAAATACAACGGCAATCCCACCGGGTTCAGCACCGCCAGATACTTGTTCGACTTCGCCGCCAACTCCAAAGCCTCCGGGATCGACACGATCCCACCGGACGCGGTCGTCGCGACACCGGCGTCGGCTTCCAGATCAGACACGCTCATCGTCACGATCACCGACACCGGCAGACCACGATGCCTACCCAACTTCGCCGGGCCACCGAACTCCGGACGCAAGAACGCCAGCAGCGCATCATGATTACGCTGCGCCGGAGTACGGGTATCACGCTCGACACACGCCGCCATCGCCTTGGCATCGAGCTTGTGCTCGGACACCCACGGACTCTGCGGATCCTTCGGATTACACATCCCCGGGCGGGCCAGCTTCGCGAACACCGGCTCCAGCACCGAGCGCAGTTTGCGGTTGATCTCCCCGTTCCACGGCGACATCCCATCCGCCCGTTCGGCACCCAAGGTGAGACCGCGCATGCGTTCACGATCGGCATCGGAGCTCAACGTGCCGTCCGGATCCAAACCCGCGAGCAGCACTTCACCCATGACCGGCAACCCTTCCGGGTAGCCGGTCGGGGCGAACTCGGTCAACTGCAGTTCGGTGGCTTCACGCACGTCCATGTCGAGGCTGCCGGGCAACCGGTTCATCACCGTCATGATCCGGCGCACATGATCGACACCGATTGTTCCTTCGCGGTGTGCGGCGGCCACGTGCGCCAGGGTCGGTTCCAACTCCACACCCGACACGATGCGCGGACCGGTTTCCACCGCGATGCTGACCCGGGACGCGGCGTCGGCGCGGGAGATGCCCAGGGTTTGACGCAGGAACACCTTCGGGGACGCCACCCCACCGCGCTGGGCCAGGCCGCGGCTGGTGGTTTCCACGACGAATCGGGTCTGTACGGCCTCGAGTTTGCGTTTACACGTTTCCACTTCCCGCATCACCGCGATGAATTCGTCATCGTGCAACGGAACCAGGGACGCGTTCAGGAGGTGATCGACCGCTACCGACAGTGCGTGCGCACTCTCGGTGTCGACGGTTTTTCCCCCTGGATTCATACCACTATTCTACCGCCGCGATACGGGCACGGAAAGGTGAATTGTGGTTTGATATAAGGATATTCAGACTGGCGGACCGACCAGCCTCTTTCACGTTATTTTCCCTTCTTCTAGTCCAGGCGTCTTTATCTCTTTGGTCTTTGTTCTTCTTGTTCTCCGCACCGGGACCACAACCGGTCTTCCGCTGGGACCCCGGTCCCGACTCCCAGCATTCTCACACCTCCGCATCGTCTTGCATGCCACCACCGAACCGACACCGTTGCTAGGATCCGAAAGCGTGACCTTGGTGCTCAGTCGAAGACAGCCGCCCGACGATCAGCCACTGGATTCCCAAGTCGAGCAACAAAAACCTGCCCGATTATGGCGAATTGTCGCGATCGTTGCGGGCATTTTCGGCGCCTTACTGGCGGTGGCGGTCCCACTGCTCCCAGTGCAGCAGCAGCAAGCGTCCTTCTCTTGGCCACAGGGCGGTCAAGCGACGAGCTCAACGTCTTCATTGGTGTCGTATTCACCGGTCAGCACGAATGTCACCGTCCCCTGTGCGGCAATCGGATCCATGGGAGCGCATGGCGGCAATCTGCTCTCCACCGTCCCGCCCGCATCGGGGCAGGCATGGCACTACGGCCTGAATGTGCTTGTCGCACCCGCCGACGCGGGTAACCGACTCCAGGTGGTGCTCCGCGACAAGGTGCTCGTCGATGCCGCCATTGCGGACCTGCCTCAGGGCTGTCAGGTATCAATCGCTTCCGACAGCACCCGCACCACCGTGAATGTCAGCGGCACCGATCCCGTCGTGCAGGAGGGCGACCATCGGCCGCAGCTGGTCGGCGTATTCACCGATCTGACCGGCAGCGCGCCCGCGGGAATGCGGGCCGATGTGGTGATCGATTCTCGCTTCACCACCTCACCTACCGCGCTGAAGCTGGTCGCGATCATCGGCGCGCTGGCCGCAACGGCGCTGGCGCTGTTCGCATTGCACAGGCTCGACGGGCTGGATGGTCGCCGTAATCGCCGAGTACTACCGCATCGCTGGTGGCGGCCTCGGGCGGTGGACAGTGTGGTTATCGCGATCCTGGTCCTCTGGTACTTCATCGGGGTCGGTACCGCTGACGACGGATATATCTTCGGCATGGCCCGGACGGCCGGGCACGCAGGCTATCTGGCGAATTACTTCGCCTACTTCGGGGTGCCCGAAACACCGATCGGGATTCCCTACGACAATGCTTTCGAACTGCTGTCGCGGATTTCGCCGGCGAGCATTGTGGTGCGACTGCCGGAATTGGTCTTCGGCATTGTGTGCTGGCTGTTGATCAGTCGCGAGGTGGTTCCGCGACTGGGGGTGGGCGTTCGGCGGGAGCGGGCCGCGATCTGGGCGGGTGGACTGGTATTCCTCGCCTTCTGGCTGCCCTACAACAACGGTATGCGGCCCGAACCCGCGGTCGCGCTGGGCGTATTGCTGGTGTGGGTGTCGATGGAACGCGCACTGGCGACCCGTCGCCTTGCTCCCGCGGCACTGGCATTGATTCCGGCGGCGCTGGCAGTGGTCACCAACCCGGCGGGGCTGATCTGTTTCGCGGCGCTACTGGCCGGGGCTCGACCGCTGGTGCAGATCATCGTCGAGCGAGCGCGCAAAGTCGGATACACGGCACTGATCGCCCCGGCTGCCGCCACCGGACTGGCGATTCTGGCGATCGTCTTCGCGGGGCAGCCGATCGCCGAAGTCAGCGCTATGAGCCAGGCGCACAATGTCGTCGGCCCGGATATGCCTTGGTACGACGAGTCGCTGGTCTATCAGGATCTCTTCCAGGCCACGCCGGACGGCTCGATGGCGCGCCGGTTCGCCATGCTGATCATGTTCCTGGCCTTGGCATTATCAGTGCTGGCACTGCTGCGCGGCAGCGGGCGGATTCCCGGTCTCGCGGCCGGGCCCACCCGGCGCATTGTGGGGACCACCCTCGCCGCGCTGCCGCTGATGGTGCTCTCGCCGACAAAATTCACCCACCATCTGGGGGTATTCGCGGGGCTCGCCGGTGTGGTCGCGGTGGTGGCGGCTGTCGCGGCGGGGCCGAGAGTCATGCGGTCGCCGCGCAATCGGGCGCTCTTCGCTGCCGCCGTTTTCGCGGTGCTGGCGGTGTCGTTCTCGAGTTCGAACGGCTGGTGGTATGTGGCCAGCTATCGAATTCCCTGGTGGGACAAGCCGATATCCGTGCACGGCATCGCGGCGGGCACGGTTCTGCTGGCTGTCGCCGTACTGCTGGTCGGGGTCGCGGGCTGGCTGCATATTCGGGAACCCTTCCGCCGCACCGAGTATCGGCCGCGGCGGCGAATTCCGATTCTGACGATTGCCGCGGCGCTGGTGGTGACCTTCGAGCTGGCCTCTTTCGTCAAAGCCGGAGTCGAGCAGTACCCGGCGTATTCGCTGGCGAAGTCGAATCTCTCCGCGCTGGCCGGCAAACCCTGCGGGCTGGCGAACGACGTGCTGGTCGAGCCTGATCCGAATGCGGGGATGCTGCAACCTGTTTCGGGAGATCCCGCAACTGCCCTGGGCGCGGCGGCCGGCGGATTCACGCCCAATGGCGTCAACCTCACCGACTTGACTCCGGACGCCTCGGACGCGGCATCCGCTTCCGTCGGCCAATCCCTGGGCAGTGCGGGCACCACCACCAAGGCCGGGACCACGGATAACTCCGCTGAGCACGGAGGCGCCGGGGCGCACAGCAGCAATGGCAGCACGGTCCCGCTGCCCTTCGGACTGAATCCGGCCACCACACCGGTGCTCGGCAGCTACGGCAGCCCGGGCGCCACAAAAACACTCACCTCCGGGTGGTACCGCCTGCCCGCCCCGGACGCGCACGGCGACCGTGGCCGGATCATCGCCATCGCCGCCGCCGGGCGCATCGCCTCGACCGATATCGACAATCTGCCGGTACCCGGTCAGAGCGTCCAGGTCGAATACGGCACGACCACCGGCACCGACGTGCAGCCGCTCGGACGCGTCACACCCGATGATGTGAGCGTGCTCCAGCCGTCTTGGCGAAACCTGCGAGTTCCCTTGCAGCAGTTGCCGTCCCAGGCGTCTGCCGTGCGGATTGTCGCCACCGTCGACAGCTCCGATCCCCAGCAGTGGGTCGCGGTGACACCGCCGCGCGTCCCGCGACTGCGCACTCTCGACGATCTGGTCGGCCACACCACCCCGGTCCTGCTGGATTGGCTTGTCGGCCTGCAGTTCCCGTGCCAGCAGCCGATGCTGCATCGCTACGGGGTCGCCGATACCCCGGGGTACCGCATCCTGCCCGACCTTTCGGGCGCGACCATGACCAGCAACTGGGAAAGTCACACCTCCGGCGGACCCCTCGGTTACATCGGCCTGGTGTCCCGCGCCGATGTGCTGCCGTCCTATCTGGCGGATGACTGGAAACGCGATTGGGGCGAAATCGAACGGCTCGTCCCGTTCGATCCGAGCGCGACACCGGCACGGCTCGATACCGTGACCGTGCAGCGTTCGGCCCGGTGGACGCCGGGACCGCTGAATTTCGGTATCCGGTAGGCGGGACAGCGCGGTACGAATTCGGGCGGGCGTACTGCGCTGTGCCGTCATATCGGCAAGGATGTTCGCAACAACGGTGTAAGGGCGATGGTCGAAATGCTTGTCGAACGGCTGCGGCCCTTTAATTCCTCGGTTTTCGGGGAGATTTCACAGCTGGCGGTGGTGCACGGGGCCATCGACCTCGGGCAGGGTTTCCCCGATTACGGGGGTCCGCAGGCAATGCTGGATATCGCCCGGGGGGCCATCGCCGAGGGGATGAACCAGTATCCGCCGTCGAACGGGCAACCCGGATTGCGTGAGGCCATCGTGTCCGAGCACGCGGGTCGTGTCGGCAGCGATTACGACGTGGACACCGAGGTGCTGGTCACCTCGGGCGCCACCGAGGCCCTGACCGCCGCCATCCTCGGGCTGGTGGAGCCGAGTGATGAAGTGGTCCTCATCGAACCGTTCTACGACTCCTATGCGGCCGCGGTGGCAATGGTGGGAGCGACTCGGCGCACGGTGGCAATGGTTCCCGACGGTGACGGATTCATGCTCGATCTCGACGAATTGCGCCGGGCGATCACGCCGCGGACCCGGTTGCTGGTGGTGAATTCGCCGCACAATCCGACGGGGTCGCTCCTGACGGTGCAGGATTTGCACACCATTGCCGAATTGGCCTGTGCGCGAGATTTTCTGGTGGTGGCCGACGAGGTCTACGAGCATCTGGCTTTCGACCCGCATCCGCATGTATCGATTGCCTCGCTACCGGGAATGCGAGAGCGGACGATTGTGGTGTCCAGTGCGGCAAAGACTTTCAATGTGACGGGTTGGCGGATCGGCTGGGCGCTCGGGCCCGCGGAGTTGATCGCGGCGGTGCATGCGGCCAAGCAGTATCTGGCCTTTGTGGCCGCGGCGCCGTTCCAGCCCGCTATCGCGTATGCGCTCGAATATGAGCGAGAGTGGGTGGCGGCCAGTCGAATCGAGCTCGAGCGCAAGTATCGGCTGCTGTCGAGCGCGCTGAGCGACCTCGGATTCGACGTGAAGCGCAGTGCGGGTGGCTATTTCGTCTGTGCGGATATCGGTTCGGACGGTACGGCGTTCTGCCGGGAGTTGCCGGGCCGCGTGGGAGTCGCGGCGATTCCGGTGTCGGCGCTCGCCGACCGGTCGGACTGGAACACGCTGGTGCGCTTCGCCTACTGCAAGCAGGATGCGACGCTGCACGAAGCGATTTCGCGATTGAAGCTGATCTGAGCGGATTCGGGTGTCTCAGCCGACCGGACCGGTTCCCAGTGCCACCTGGCCCTGCTGTGCTCCGGATTGCGGGTCGGTCCACTTGAAAGTGACCTGGTCGCCGGGCTTGTACAGGTCCATGCTGTTCGTCAGCGCCGTCGCGGAATCGATGCGGTTGCCATCGGCGGCGGTGATCACATCACCGGCCGCCAGACCCAGCTGGGCCGCCGGGCCGCCGCGAACCACCTGCTGCACAACGGCTCCGACGCCATCGGAGGTGCTGACGGAGACGCCGAGGAACGGGGTGGCGCCGATGTGCACGGTGGTCGACTTATTGCCCGCGTCGATATCGTGCGCGATCGAGAGCGCCTGGTTGATCGGGATGGCGAAGCCCTGACCGCCACCACTCTGCGCCGCGCCCGGCATGCGGAAACGGTAGTTGGTCGATGCGGCGGTATCCATGCCGATGACCTGGCCGGAGCTGTCGATCAGCGGCCCGCCGGAGTCACCGGGCTGAATATTCGCGGCGATCTGGATGAGTCCCTGCAATTGCTCGGAGCTGCCGCTCGACTCGTCACTGGCGGTGATCGTCTGCCCCAGCGCCGTGACCTGGCCCGCCGCGACGCTCGGCTGTCCGGTGCCGCCCGCATTGCCCACGCCCGCGATCTGCTCGCCCACCGTGGCGGAGTCCGAATTGCCGATCGGCGCGGTCTGGAGTCCCGAGGCCCCGGACAGTTTCAGCACCGCCACGTCCTGGGAGCGGTCGTATCCCACCACGGTCGCGGGGTAGGTCTGCCCATTGCCGAGATCGGTGACCGAGATATCGGTCGCACCCGTGACCACGTGGTTGTTGGTGAGTATCTCGCCGTCGGAGGTGAGCACGATGCCGGTGCCGGCGGTTTCCGCGCCCTGCATCCCCAACTCCGAGTTCACATTCACCAGCCCGGGGATCACACCCTGTACGGCGGTGTCCATCGCGGCCGCATTCGGTTGTGTGGCAGCGGTTTTCGAGTTGCCCACCGGCTGCACGAGCGGAGCGGGCCAGCCGGCCTTCCCGGCGGCCGGCTGGGCGTGCTGGGCACCAAGCCCGAAACCCATGGTGCCGAGCCCGACCGCGCCCACACCGACCGCTGCCGCGGCAGCGAGCGCGAGCAATGCCGTCCGGCCGCGATGCGGCGAAGTCGGCGGTTGCGGCGGGAAGGGTTGCCCGTACTGGGGCCACTGCTGCGGGTCATCTGGTCGCTGCGCACTCATGTTTCCAGGAAACCCCGCGGACCTGAGAAGTCGCTGACTGTCAGGTTGCGCTTTGCTGACAGTGCTGGTCCGAGACAGGCCCTGGTACCGGGGGCAGGTGGGGGTCCGACAGCGGGGACCCCCACCGGATGGCGTCGCCGACCGGGCAAAATTCGATCAGAACCCGTCTTCTACCGACCGTTGCTCGTTCTTCCCCTCCTCCGTTCAGACCGAGAAACGTGTTTTCGATAACTCTGTGCGAGGGCTTCGTTCGCCTGATGTTCGAAAGCCTGTCTCGCACACTAGGTTCCACCGCCGCCGGGCCTCTACCGTTTTCCTGCCCGTTCGCGGTCATTTTCCGCCCGCCGGACATGCCCGCCGTCTGCTTGTAGGCTTGCCGTGGTGCGTGAAAGGGGCGGTGTGATCGATGCGGAATACGGGAAAGAGACCTTCTCGACCGACGATGACGACCCAGCCGCGTCCTGGTACGAGTACCTCCAGCAGCGGCAGGGCTCGGTTCGACTGGGGTTCGGCCCGGACCACTTCAGCTCGGATGCCTACGCCCAGAACGTCGGCCCATTCCAGGTCGTAAGATTCACCTCCTGGCCGTCGCCGGGTGCGCTGCTGCGCACGATCCGCGTCGAGCGTGCGCATCGGCGATTGTCCATCGCACTTCCGGTCGATATGGACAGGATCGCCTTCGAGGAGGGGTTCCCCAGCACTCGCAGGTTCCGGGAGACCTATCGAGAGCACTACGGGCAGACCCCGGCCCAGATGCGTGAACAGGTTTTCGGCGGCCGATTGCCGCGGGACGGGCATCCCGTACACAGCGGGTCGCAATGACCTCGGCGCGCGAGGTTCCCGATCCGTCGTCCGGCTTCAGCGGCACCCGTCACTGGGTTCCCTCCCGCGGTCTGGCCAACGGACTGAATGCCCGCGCCTGGGGAATCCTCGCCGACTTGACCGAATCACAGGTCTACAGAGTGCTTTTCGCGCTGACCGATGCCGGAATCGCGGGCTACGTCCTCCCGGTGCGCGCGACGACCAAGCTGGAGCCCAGCGATCCCGACGTGGTGTGGCGACTCTGGGTCGATATCCAGCAGTACGGCGCGGCCCAGGATCTGCTGATGGAGTTGCTCCGCTACGGCCGCCAGCGCCGCCGTCCGCCCCCGGCGCCGGGGCGTCGGCGACGTATGCGAGTGCGCCTGATTCGCAAGTCACGCTAGTTCCACGCCACGGGGCCCAGCCGCACCACCGGGTGCTGCCGAATATGGTGCCCGCCAATGCGAAACGGCCCGGAACCTTAGGTTCCGGGCCGTTCTGCGTAGTAGCGGGGACAGGATTTGAACCTGCGACCTCTGGGTTATGAGCCCAGCGAGCTACCGAGCTGCTCCACCCCGCGTCGGGTAAACAGAACAGTACACGGGCGTTGCGGATACACCAAAACGGCTGCGGACCTCGGTGGTTCGGTGTGCCGCCAGGGGTGGGCGGCGGGGGGATTGATAGCGTCAGGGCGATATGTCCCCTACCGATTCCCGAAGCACGCTGCCCATCCAGCGGGTGCGGGCGATTGTCGAGCTGGCGCAGCAGCGCGGCTGGGATGTGACGGGCATGCTGGACGATGCGGGGATTGCTCCGGAGCTGTTGGCGGAGGGGCGATCTCGGGTCACCATCGAGCAGGCCGTGGAGATGGTGCAGCGGCTGTGGCGGGTCACCGATGACGAATTGCTCGGGCTGGGACTGCATCCGATGCCGCGCGGCACGCTGCGACTGGTGTGCTTCGGGCTGGTCGGCGCCTCGACGCTGGGCGGGGCGATTCGCCGGTTCGAGAGCTTCCGGCGGTCGCTGCCCGGTTTGCCGCCCATCACCCTGAGCGAGCACGACGGTGAAGCGCGGGTGACCTTCGATATCGGCGAGGTCAGTCAGCCGGTCGGCATTGTCATCGACACCATGCTGACCATTACGCATCGGTTCATCGCCTGGGCGATCGGCGGGCGGCTGCGGCTGCGGCGGGTCGAGGTGCCGTATCCCCGCGATCCCGAGGTCGATGACTACGAGTTGATTTTCGGTGCGCCCGTGGTCTTTTCGGCGCCCGCGCCGATGCTGGTCTTCGATGCCGCGCTGCTGGAGCATCCGGCCACGCGCACCGAGGACGAGTTGCTGATCTTCCTGCGCAATGCCCCGGCCGGCGTTCTCGGTCCGCGCGATTATTCGGTATCGCTCGCCTCACGGGTCCGGCGCATTCTCGAACAGGGACTCACCGGCGCGTGGCCGAGCATCGAGGATATTTCCGCCGCACTGTCCATGAGCCCGCAAACCCTGCGCCGCAAGCTGCGTGAGGAACACACCTCACCCCGCGAGATCCGGGAACACATTCTGCGCGACGCGGCCATCGCCAGTCTGGTGCGCGGTGACGAGACCGTGTCGGCGCTGTCGCGACGGCTCGGATTCTCGGAACCGAGTGCCTTCTCGCGGGCCTTCCGGCGCTGGACCGGCAGCGCGCCGGGCTCCTATCAACGCTGACGGCGCTGTCAACGCCGACTGCCTGCCAACGCCGACTGTCTCCCAATGCTGACGCTCGAGCGTTCCGGTCAAGAAGTCGAGCGAGCGGGTCATAGAAATACCGGACATATCGCCTTACCGTCACGGCAGAGCCGATTAGAACAGAGGAGTTCACTCGTGGCCCTGCACCGCTCGCCGTGGATGGATGAGGACCTGGACGCGCTGTCCGATCTTGCGCGCAAGTTCTTCGAGAAGGAATGCGCCCCCAATGAGGACCGGTGGGCGCGCCAGCACCATGTCGACCGCGAACTCTGGAACCGCGCAGGCGAATTGGGCCTGCTGTGCCTCAGCATTCCCGAGGAGTACGGCGGTGGCGGCGGCACCTTCGCGCATGAGGCCGTCGTGCTCGCCGAACAGGTTCGCGGCCTGTCCCCCAGCCTCGGCAATCCCGTGCACAGCGGGATCGTCGCGCACTATGTGAACGCCTACGGCACCGAGGCGCAGAAGCAGCACTACCTGCCGAAGATGGCGTCGGGCGAACTGGTCGGCGCGATCGCCATGACCGAACCCGGCACCGGCTCCGACCTGCAGGGCATCAAGACCAAGGCGGTCAAGGACGGGGACGACTACGTCCTCAATGGCGCCAAGACCTTCATCACCAACGGCTATCTGGCCGATCTGGTGATCGTGGCCTGCAAGACCTCCGAGGGCAAGGGCGCCGACACCGTCTCGCTGGTGCTGGTGGAGACCGAGCGCGAGGGTTTCCGCCGCGGCCGCAATCTGGAGAAGATCGGCCAGCACGGTCAGGACACCTGCGAGCTGTTCTTCGACAATGTCCGTGTGCCGCAGTCGAATCTGCTCGGCACCGCCGAGGGCATCGGCTTCATCCAGCTCATGCAGCAGCTGCCGCAGGAGCGCCTCATCCTGGCCGTGATCGCCGCGGCCGCCATCGAGAAGACCGTCGAGGTCACCCTCGCCTACACCAAGGAGCGCGAAGCCTTCGGCAAGCCGATCTTCGCCTTCCAGAACACCCAGTTCACGCTGGCCGAATGCGACACCATCAAGACCATCGCCTGGAGCTTCACCGACGATTGCGTCAACAAGCATCTGCGCGGTGAACTCGACGTCCCCACCGCCGCCAAGGCCAAATGGTGGCTCACCGAACAGCAGTGCAAGGTCGCCGACGAATGCCTGCAGCTCTTCGGCGGTTACGGCTATATGGCCGAATACCCGATCTCCCGCATGTACGCCGACGCCCGCATCCAGAAGATCTACGGCGGCACCAACGAGATCATGAAGCTGATCATCGGCCGCACGCTCTGACATAGCCTGTCGCGGGTCGGATTTCGCCCGCGCAACACCTCATACTGCCCGATCCGAAAGACCCCGGAGATAAATCACTCCGGGGTCTTTTGTCGTGTGTCGAATCGACGGGAGCGGATTTTCCGCTGCTAGCATCGCGCTCGCACTCTATCCGGGCCTCGCTTTCGTAGTGACAGCCTCGGGCATTTGTCGACTGCAATCGGCGATTTCGAGCGGCGTAGAACAGCTTCCGCCCTCGATCGACAGACGAAAGGCTCGAAAGAATGCGTATTGGCGCAATCCTGCGTGTGATCGTCCTGGCCTCGGTCGTATCCGTGAGTGTTGTACAGTTCGTCTCGGGTCAGGCCGGGGCGGCGAGTGCGGTGGAGCAGTATCTGGATCTGCCACTACTCAACCGGCATGCGGATATCGGTCCCGGTGGAGTGAATTCGGCACTCCCCTACAATCGCGACGAACTATCGAATCTGCTCGACCAGGCGCGCGCCGAAGGTGTAGCTCCCACCCGCTATGCAGCGCTGCTGTACCAGTTCTGGCTGGTGGATACCGCGCAGAAGGCCGGAATCGATCTGCAGAGCTGGAATCCACGCGATGGCGTTCAGGCGAACTATCAGAACCTGATCAGGTCCTACACCTACTACGAGAACCTGCAACTGAACCACCGCGAACTGCAGTGGGCGGGCATGGGTGGTGAAGTCGGCGCGGATTTCGGTGGCGGACTGGTCGACTTCGAATTGATGTCGAACATCTTCGCTGTTCCGGGCCTCGCAGACACCGCACACGCGATCGTCACGACCGCGACCCAGGTGGCCGGTCCGCAAGTGATCGGCAGTCTGCCGAAAGGTCTTATCGCGCTGGACAATGCGGGTAAGTCGATCACTCCGGAGGATCTGAGTTACATCATCGGATGGATCATGGTGATGCAGAAGAACATCTTCTCCGACCTCATGCCCATGCACGATGCCTACGTCACCGGCGGAGTACCCGCACTGGCCGAATTCGCTGCCGCGGGGCTGTTCGGCAACGACATTCTCGACGCGTGGAAGGACATCGCCTCCGGCGACTCCGACCGAATCTCCGACGGCAATGCCGATCTGCTGCACCGTGAGCAGTTCACGATCGTCGGACCCCAGTGGGATCTGGTGCGGGAGTACAAGGGTGATATCGGGGAGGCCGTCAGCTACCTTTCCACGGTCGCCGGCTCACCGTCGGTGGCCGGGGTCATTCCACCGCGCGATTACCACTCGGTGCAGTACACCTTCGCCGGGTCGGACGGGCGCAAACAAACCATGACACTGCCACTGCCCGACTGGAATTGGTCGGTATTCGACCAGCGCTGGGACTACATCAACGCGCAACTACTGCCCAAATACAAGGACCAGGTCAACAACGACTGGCCCGCACTGGAGGCTGTCCTGCGCACACCGTACGACATTCAAATGCAGTCGCATCGGCCGCTGAACAATATTCCCGAGTTCTTACAGTCTGCGCTGCAGCATATTTCGATAGCACCGGCGAGTGATGACACACCACTGGGAGCACACTGACATGAAACGGACAATCCTCGCGACACTGATTCTCGCCGTCCTGGCCTTCGCCGACGCGCCTTCGACTGCAGCGCAACCGCCGCCGCCACCTCCCATTGTTCAAACACCTGATCTCGGAACGGTTTTCAATGATTTCGTCCAGGGCGCGCTGAACGGTTCGACCGCCGCGACACCGCAGGAGAATTCGCGCGCGCTGGCCACCGACGACCCGTTCTACCTCGAGCCCGAGTGGGATCACTCGGCGGCGCCGGGAACCCTGTTGAAGGCCGCGAAGGTCGAGGTGAACTTCATGGGCGTCAAGCCCGCGAATGTGGACGCCTACCGGCTGATGTTCGTCACCACCGGAATCGACGGGACCACACCGGCACTCAGCACCGGCATCGTCCTGATACCGATCGACGGAAAACCCGCCTCGGCCAAACATGTTGTCTCCTACCAGGAGGCCAATGACAGCGTCGGCTGGTACTGCCATCCGAGCAGCCAGTGGACCGGCGGCGATCCACTCGACGGCGCATCCTGGTCCGCGCTCGGACCGCTGGCCATGATGTTCGAAAAGGGTTATGCGGTAGTGATTTCCGACGTCGGTAACAATGCCGACCGCAGTCCGCACGGCGTCTTCGCCGGAAAGTTCGCCGGACATTCGGAACTCGATGCGGTCCGGGCGGCGTTCCACTACACCCCGGCCGGACTCGATCCGCATGCCCAGGTCGCATTGTTCGGGATCGCGGGCGGCGGTGTCGGCGCGGGCTTCGCCGCCGAGGCGCAGCCCACCTACGCCCCGGAATTGAATGTGGTGTCGACCGTCCTGGAGGGAATGGTCGTCAAACCGGATAACTTCATGCGGGTCGCGAACGGCTCGGTCGGATCGGGCTTCGCCTTCGCGACCCTGCTCGGACTCGAGCCCTGGTACCCGGAGATGAATATCGACTCGAAACTCACGCCTGCCGGTCTGGCTGTCGCCAACGGCTTTCGCACGCAGTGTCAGATGCCCGCGTACTTCATGATGCCGTTCGTT
Organism: Nocardia sp. NBC_01327; assembly: GCF_035958815.1. NCBI lineage: Bacteria > Bacillati > Actinomycetota > Actinomycetes > Mycobacteriales > Nocardiaceae > Nocardia > Nocardia sp. NBC_01327. The sequence continues at coordinate 7,944,684 of NZ_CP108383.1, forward strand.
CCGCTGCAGGCGCTGTTCGACACAGGGCGCAGTCCCGCCGACGAACCCGCCTTCCAGCACGCGTTCCAGGACAATATTCTCGGCCGTTCCGCACCGAAATCCAAGGTGCTCATCACCTCCTGCGCGGGCGACGACTCACCCATGTCCCTGGTGCCCGCGGCCGATTCTCGCGATCTCGCCGATACCTACCGGGCGCAAGGCACCGACGTCACCTACCAGCCGTCCGATTGCAGCATCGTGCACATGCTCACCAATCTCTACGGCTGGGCCACCGATCTGTGCGGGATGCAGACCATCGAATGGCTCGCCCGCAGCTTCGACTGATCCGCGCACCACGAAAGGACCACACCCATGCTCGGAGCCATCCAGACAGCCATCATCTACGTCGTGACCTTTCTGCCGCTGGCATTCCTGGACGCCATAGCGCGAGTCTGGCCGGGCATCGGCCCGCACTAGAGCTCGGCGAACGGCCGGAGGCGGTCAGTCCCCCTCCGGCCGCTTCCGGCATTCGACAATCCTCTGTCCACGGTCGGGGGCTCGAATTATCGGAAACCACGCTACGCCACGCCCGAAGTAAGCGGGGTTCGTAGCGCCGCGCGCCGCTGACTTCGAGAAGTGGAAACGTAGACTCGGGAACATGCGAATCGCCATTATCGGAGGACATGGGCAGATTGCTTTGCAGCTCACCCGGCTGCTCAGTGAGCGCGGGAATGAGGTGCTGGCCGTAATTCGGAACGCGGCGCACACGGGGGATGTGGAGGCGGTGGGCGGGCAGCCCGTGGTGCTCGATCTGGAGGGGCCGGGGGCGGATGAGCTGGTTGCGGCGCTGAGCGGGGTGGATGCGGTGGTGTTCGCGGCGGGGGCCGGGCCGGGCAGTGGTGTGGAGCGCAAGTACACCGTCGATCGGGACGGGTCGGTGCGGCTGGCCGAGGCCGCGGAGAAGGCCGGGGTGCGGCGGTTCGTGCAGATCTCGACCATGGGGGCGGGGAAGCCTGCCGCCGGGGGCGATGAGCAGTGGGTCGCCTATATCGACGCGAAGACGCAGGCGGAGAACGATCTTCGGGCTCGGGACCTCGAGTGGACCATCCTGCGGCCCGGGCGGCTCACCAACGAGTCCGCGACGGGACAGGTGTTGCTCTCGGAGAGTGTTTCCGCCGGAAGCGTGCCGCGCGCCGATGTGGCGGCGGTCCTCGCCGAGTTGCTGATCACCGGAAGCGCGGCGGGCCGGGTTCTCGAGTTGATCAGTGGGGATACCCCGATCGAAGCGGCGGTCGCGGCCATCGCAGGCTGATACAGCTTTCGAAATCGCCTCGGTCACAGCGAAAATGCAGCAGGGCCCGGCGGCGATCAGACCACCGGGCCCCACGCACCGCTGACGGATTCAGAGCAGGATGGTTGGGTCCGCTCCGTCTCCGATCGTGGCAATCAGGGCCGGGCGATTGCCCTGCCGCACAATCAGGTGAGCGTCGAGAGCCTTCAGATGCTCCGATACCGCTGCGGGATTCGGGTGCACCGCTTCGAGCGACCGCAGCGGCACGGTGGGCAGTTCGTCCGACGGGTGGTCAGTGGCTCCCCAGTCGATGAGCGCGGGCACCAGCTGCGTCGGCTCGGAGAAATCCGGGAAGGTCAAGCGCCAGTGCAGAACTCGGCCGTCCGGGGTCTCACGGGACAGCGCCTGGGGATCGCCCGGGTCGTAGCCCACAGCGCGCGCCGCGGCCACCGCCGCGTCGATATCGGTGACGCGGACCAGCCAACCCGCCAAGCGGCTCTCGGTCAGCCTGTCGATTCCGAAGGGCCGTGGCTGCGCCGGTTCGGGCTGCTCGGTATCGGGCCCGATGATTTCCAGATATCCGCCATTGCCCAACCCCAGCAGGAAGTTCCGGGTACCGCGTCCGGTGTGCCGCCCGCCCGCGACCGGCTCCACACCGAGGAGCCGGGCAATGCGCTCCACCGTGCCCCCCAGATCCGGGGTGGCCAGGACCAGATGATCGAGTTCGCTCACAGATCAGACAGTAGGCACAGTCGCAGCCGGGCAGTACCCTTCCGCTCGCCGCGATCCGGACTCCGCCGCGAGCTCACCCTCAGCACGAAAGAGGCTCCCGCAGAACAACTCCGGGAGCCTCCCCGTCACCGCCCGCCGAGACTGGCCGCGGCCTCGTCACCGACGTACGCCGCCCACAGCCGACGATAGGGGCCCTCGGTCGTGAGCAGCTCGGCGTGGCGACCGGTCTGCAGCAGGCGGCCCTCGCCGACGACGACGATCATGTCGGCGTCCGCGGCGGTGGCCAGGCGGTGCGCCACGACAATGGTGGTGCGGCCCGCGGTCAGCAGATCGACGGAGGCGCGCACGCGGGCATCGGTCGCCAGATCGAGCGAGGCGGTGGCCTCGTCGAGAATGAGGATGTCCGGCTCCACCAATTGCGCACGCGCCAGCGCGAGCAGCTGACGCTGGCCCGCCGAGAGACTGTCACCGTGCGCGCCGATCGGCTGCCGGTAACCGTTTTCCAGGGCGGCGATCATCTCGTGCGCGCCCACTGCCCGGGCGGCCCATTCGATATCGGCGGGCGTGGCATCGGGTTTGCCGTAGGCGATGGCCTCCTGCACGGTATCGCCGAACAGGAAGGGTTCCTGCGGCACCACGCCCAGTCGTTTGCGGAAGTCCCGCAGCCGATAGTCCCGAATGTCGACGCCGTCGACGAGCACCGCGCCCTCGGTCGTGTCGTACAGGCGCGCAAGCAGTTTCACGAGCGTGGACTTGCCCGCGCCGGTCTCACCGACCACCGCGACCTTCTGCCCCGGCGCGATACGCAGATCGATGCCCGACAGCACCCGTGCGCCCGCGGGGTCGTAGGCGAAGCCGACATCACGGAACTCGATCTCGCCGGTAAGGCTCCGCACCCGGCGGGCATCGGGTGAATCCGGCGTCGCCACCGGTTCGCGCATCAGCCCGCCGAGCCGCTCCACGCCCACGACCGCCTGCTGGTAGCTGTCGAAGACCTGCGACAACTGCTGGATGGGCGAGAAGAGCAGATCGGTGTAGAGCAGAAAGGCGATCAATGTGCCTGCGGTGAGCGCACTTTCCCGCACCTGGTGCACACCGAAGGCCAGCACCAGGGCCGTGGCGAGGACCGACATGAACTCGATGAACGGGAAGAACAGCGCCATCAGGGTCTGGCTGCGCAGCCGCGCATTGCGGTACCCCCAGGAGCGGCGCTCGAATTCGCGCTGGTTCACCGCCTCTCGGCGATAGGCCTGCGTGACCGCGATATTGTCCACGTTCTCCTGCAGGTAGGCATTCGCGGCACTGACCTGTTCCCGCGCCAGGTTGTACGCGGGCACCGACGCCCGCCGGAAGGCGACGGTCGCGGCCACCAGCACCGGCATCAGGGCCAGGACCACCAGGGCCAGCCGGGCGTCGATGACGATCAGAGCCACCACCACGCCGCCGATGGTGAGCGTGCTGGTCAGCGCCACGGACAACCCGGTCTGCAGGAAGGCCGACAGTCCGTCCACATCGGTGATCATGCGAGTCATGATGCGGCCGGCCAGTTCTCGCTCGTAGAACTGCAGACCCAGGCGCTGCAATTGCGCGAACACCTTCACCCGCAGCCCGTAGAGCAGGCGCTCACCGGCCCGTCCGGACACCCGCACCTGCGCGACGGTGATCGCCCAGTCCACGACGACAACCGTGAACGCCGAGGCGGCGGCGATCAGCAGCACATCCCGCGCACCGGCCAGCACGCCGTGGTCGATGCCGTAGCGCACCAGGACCGGAATCAGGATCTGGGCCAGCGCGTCCAGGAATACCAGGCCGAGTCCGGCCAGCAGCGGCAGCGCGAAAGGCCGCAGCAGCCGGCCGAGTGAGAACTCCGAATCCGGAGTGTGCGAGAAGTCTTCGGGCACTTCGGGTTCACCGGTCAGTGCGGGCAGCCGGTCGATCAGCGCGCGCACATCCCCGGAGGGCGGGGCACTCGACATCATGCCCCCGGCCATGGCGCCCGGGGAGCCCGCGGCGCGCTGCGAGAACGCCTTCGCCATCTGTTCGAGAGCGCGCGATTCGTCGCCGTCGGCTTCGGCCGCCACCCACAGTCCGGCCGTGGGCACCGTATCGGCCGCCACCCCCGCGTCCTCGGAGAACCCGGTCGGATCCGGCGGAGTGAACAGCGCATTGAACAGCTCGCCGGAACTCTGCAGCTCGCGCAGGGTGCCCAGTTCGGCGACCCGCCCGCCGTCCAGGACCGCGACCCGGTCCGCCAGCGCCAGCGTCGAAATCCGGTGTGCCACCACAATGGTGGTGCGCCGGCGCACCTCGGCGGTGATGCGGGCGAAGATCTCCTCCTCGACCTGTGCGTCGATGGCGGAGGTGGCATCGTCGAGCACCAGGATCGGGGCGTCGGTGATCAGCGCCCGGGCCAGGGCCAGGCGCTGGCGCTGCCCGCCGGAGAGCCGCTGCCCACGGTCTCCGATCATGGTGTCCAGCCCCTCGGGCAGCGCGGCGACGAATTCGTCGGCGGCGGCCAGATGCAAAGCGTGCCATACCTGTTCGTCATCGGCGTCCGGACAACCGTAGGACACATTGGCGCGCACCGTATCCGCCATCAGCGAGGTGTCCTCGAACACCATCGCCACCCGCGAGCGCAGGTCCGGCAGCTCCTGAATATCGGTGCCGTCCAGCAGAATCCGGCCCTGCTCCGGCTCGAACAGCCGCGGCAGCAGCAGCGTCAGGATCGATTTCCCGGAACCGGCCGCGCCCGCGATAGCGAGGGTCTCACCCGGCTCGATGCCGAGATCGAGCCCGTCCAGCACCGGTCGCTGACCGTCGAATCCGAAACGCACACACTGGAATTCGAGGCGCGGCGGACTATCGGGCCAGTGCACCGGTTCGGTGTCCGGTAACGGCCCCTCGACCGCGGCCGAACCCTCGATGACCTCACGCACCCGATCCAGCGATGCCTTGCCCTGCTGGCTGACCGTCAGCAGCATCGAGAACATGCGGATGGGCGTGACAAACGACCCCAGATAGGTCATGAACGCCAAAAACGTTCCCAGCGTGATGGATTGGTGCAGCGCGAGCAGACCGCCCACAACGAGGATCAGCGCCTGCCCGGCCGCCGGCACCGCCTGCATGACGGGGGTGAACCGGCTGGTGATCCGGGCGATGCGCAGCCGGGACCGGTACAGGTCACGCGTGGCGGCGGCCATCTGGTCCAGCTCGTGCGATTCCTGGCCGAAGCCCTTCACCACCCGCACGCCCGCGACCGCGGCCTCGACCCGCATGGCGACATCGGCGGCCCGGGCCTGGGCATCCCAGTTGGCCGGGAACAGTTCCCGCTGACTGCGCGAGATGATCAGCCACAGCGCCGGAACCACCAGCAGCGCAATCACACTCAGCAGCGGCGACATGAAGGTCATCAGCACCAGCGACGCGGCAAGCAGCACCACATTGCCGGTGACCAGCGGAACCAGCTGCAGGAACATCTGAATCAGCGTCACATCGGTGATGGCGCGGCTCACCACCTGCCCGGTGTAGAGCCCGGACCGCTGCCGCCCGTTCATGCGCAGCAGCGAGGCGAACAGGTCACCCCGCAGATCGTGCTGCACATCCAGTGACAGCCTGGACGACCCGACCCGCCGCACCCGGCCCGCCACGAAGCGCGCCGATCCGAGTGCGAGCAGCACCAGCACCCACGGCAGCACCGAGGTGGCGGTGATCGTCAGATTGTCGACCACATGCCGGACCAGCAGCGGCAGCAGCGCGGTGAGCACTCCGGATACCACCGAGCCGATCGCGGCCATGAGCGCCGTGCGGCGGTGGGATGCGCAGCGCCGCAGCAGATATCGGACCCAGCCGTCGGCGCGGTCGGCATCGACCGCGCCGGCGGAGGAGAGGGAAGTGCGAGTCATCCGGCGACCACGAGCTCGGCTGCCGCCGAGAACTGGTTTTCGGGGCGGGTCAGGCCGTAGTGCCCGCGCAGGGTGGTCTCGGTGTACTCGGTGCGGAACAGCCCGCGCTGCTGCAGAATCGGCACGACCTCGTCGACGAATCGGTCCAGACCCGAGGGCAGTACCGCGGGCATGATGTTGAATCCGTCCGCGGCGCCGCGGGTGAACCACTCCTCGATGGTGTCGGCCACCTGCTCCGCGGTACCGGCGAAGGTGTGGTGCCCGCGCCCGCCGCCGAGCCGGCCGATCAGCTGGCGCAGCGTAAGCCGTTCGCGCCGTGCGAGATTCACAATGAGGGTGAACCGGCTCTTGGCGCCCTGGATCTCATCCTCGGACGGCAGATCCTCGGGCAGTTCGCTGTCCAGATCCAGATTCTCCACCGGAATGCCCCAGACCCTGGCCAGCTGCCGCTTGGCGTACTCGGGCGAGATCAGCCGCTCCAGTTCGGCGTCCAACTTCCGGGCGTGCGCCTCGGTATCGCCGATGACGGGCACGATGCCGGGCAGGATCTTGATGGTCTCCGGGTCCCGGCCCAGTACGACCGCACGCCGCTTCAGGTCCGTATAGAACTCGAGACCGTCCTCGATGGTCTGCTGCGCGGTGAAGACCGCCTCCGCATGCCGCGCGGCGAACTCCCGGCCGTCCTCGGACGAACCGGCCTGCACCAGAACGGGATAGCCCTGCGGGGAGCGCGGCAGGTTCAGCGGGCCCGCCACCTTGAAGAACCGGCCCTCGTGATCGATGGCGCGGACCTTGTCGGGATCGGTGTGCACGCCCGACTCCTTATCGGCGACCACCGCGTCATCGGCCCAGCTGTCCCACAGTTTTGTCGCCACCTCGACGAATTCGCCGGCCTTCTCGTAGCGCAGCCGGTGGTCCGGCACATCGTCGAGCCCGAAATTGCGGGCCGCGTCCGCACCGGCGGTGGTGACGATATTCCAGCCGACGCGGCCGTTGGACACCCAGTCGACCGAGGCGAACCGGCGAGCCAGGTTGAACGGTGAGTTGTAGCTGGTGGAGGCGGTGGCAATGAGGCCGATGCGCTCGGTCTGCACGGCGATGGCGGTGAGCAGCACCGTCGGGTCCAGCTTGCCGCTGGGCCGGCGGCCGGTATCGCCGAAGAGCACCGGGCTGTCGGCGAAGAAGATGGAGTCCAGCTTCCCGCGCTCGGCGATCTTCGCGAGATTCACATAGTGGTCGATCTTGGTATTCGCATACGGATCCGATTCCGGCAGCCGCCACGACGCCTCGTGGTGGCCGGTCGACATGAGAAATGCGTTGAGGTGCAACTGCTTCGGTGATTCGGACATGGTTTTCCTTTCAGACCGCGACCGGGGTGACGCCCAGCGCGGTCAGCAGAGTGCGGCGGATGCGCTGGAATTCCGGGGCGCCCGGATCCCGCTCGGCCGGTAATTCGATGGGCAGATCGACGGTGAGGCGGCCGGAGTCCAGCACCAGCACCCGCTGTGCGAGCGTGATCGCCTCGTCGACGTCATGGGTGACCAGCAGGACGGTCGGAGTGTGCCGCTGCACCAGTTCGCGCAGCAGCTCGTGCATCTTGATGCGGGTCAGGGCATCCAGCGCGCCGAACGGCTCATCGGCCAGCAGCAGATCCGGATCCGCCACCAGCGCCCGGGCCAGGGCCACCCGCTGCTGTTCGCCGCCGGAGAGTTCGGCGGGCCAGGCCCGTTCACGGCCGGCCAGGCCGACCTCCGACAGCAGGGCCCGGCCGGCCGGACGGCGCGAGCGGGGCTGGCCGTAGAGCACATTGGTCAGCACGCGCTGCCATGGCAGCAATCGCGAATCCTGGAACACCACAGAGGTTTTCGCGGGAACCCGGAAGACGCCGGAGCCGCGCACATCGTGATCGAGTCCGGCCAGTGCGCGCAGCAGGGTGCTCTTCCCCGAGCCGCTGCGGCCGAGCAGGGCGACGAACTGCCCCGGCGGAATGGTCAGCGTGATGTGGTCCAGGATGGTGCGGTCGCCGAAAGACCGGGCCAGCTCCCGGGTGTGGACGCCTAGGTCGCGATCGTGCGTCGCCATGACAGCACCTTGCGTTCGACGAGACGGATGGCGGCATCGGAGATCAAGCCGAAGATGCCGTAGATGCCCAGGCACACCAGAATGACGTCGGCCTGCCCGTAGTTCTGCGCATCGCTCATGAGCTTGCCCAAACCGTCTGTGGCATTGACGGATTCGACGACGACCAGCGCCAGCCACGAACCGGTGATGGACAGTCGCAGACCCAGGAAGAAGCCGGGCAGCGAACCCGGAATCACCACCCGGCGCAGGAAGTCCAAACGCGAAACACCCTGTACCTCGGACAGTTCCACAAGACGCTTGTCGATGGCCGTGAGCGAGGCGTGGGTCTGGATGTACATGGTGATGATGACACCGAAGGTGATCACCACGACCTTGAACGTCTCGCCGATGCCCAGCCACAGAATCATGAGCGGGATCAGGCCCAGCGTCGGAATGGCGCGCTTGACCTGCAGCGGCCCGTCGACGAGCGATTCACCCAGCCGCGACAGGCCGGACACCAGGGCGAGGGCGGTGCCGATGAGGACACCGAGACCCAGTCCGGTCGCGGCCCGGCGCAGTGAAGCCTCGACATTCCCGGTCAGGCTGCCGTCCCGCAGCAGGTCCCAGCCGGTATCCAGCACGGTCCACGGCGCGGACAGCTTGCGGGCGTCCAGCCAGCCGAAATGGCTTCCGGCCGACCAGGCCGCGAGCAGCAGCGCTACACCGAGCAGCCGGGCGAACGGGATCTGCTTGCGCACGCCGAGGCGACGGACCCGACGCCGTTCGACAAATCCGTCGGGCGCGGCGGCAGCCCGGTACGGCAGTGCCGCGAGGCGCGGCAGCGCGACCGTCATGATTGCACCTGCGTCCGATACTGCGCGGGCACCGCGGCCGACGCGAGGTGTTCGAAACGCCGATCGAAGAGTCCGGCGACATCGAAGCTCTTACCGAAATAGCCGTCCTTGGTGACGAGGTCGACGGTGTCCTGCTCCCACTTGATGGCCGCATCCCAGTTCTCGGGGTAGTACGGGCGATCCGTGGCGGCCAGAATCCGCCGGCCGTCATCGGCCGAAACCTTCTGGTCCTTCACGTAATACGCGTCCAGCCACTGATCCGGATGCTCCCAGGACCAGATGTCGGTGCTCGCCCAGGTCTTCACGAATTCGGCGACACCGGCCAGTTTCGAGGAATCCTCGAGCACCTTGGTCGGCGCCCACAGAATCGTCAGCGCGTCGACAGCGGGTGTATCCACCGCCCGCGCGCCCTGACTGCCGTACTGCGCAAGGTATTTCGTGGTCTGCGGCTCCGCCAGCGGGGCGACATCGATCTGCCTGCCCTGTAGCGCGGTCAGGAATTGCGTACTGCTCAACTCCACGAGTTTGACCTCGTTCAGCCCGATGCCCGCTGCCTGCAGTGTGCGCAGCACGATCACGCCCTGGGCCTGCCCCGGTGAGAAACCGATGCGCTTGCCGCGCAAGTCGGCGAGAGAGTTGATATTCGAATTCGCCGCCGTCGCGAGTTTGTACAGCGGCGTCGAACGCACCTTGACGCCTACGATTTTCGCGTCCACATCGGTGGCATGCGCCTGGATCGGCGGAATTCCGGCATTGGTGGCGATATCCACCGCGCCGCCGCGAAATGCCTGAATCACATCCGGACCGGCCTGCACGACCGGCCAATCGGATACCGTGAACGGCAGCGAATTCAGCTGACCGGAAGCCTCCAGCGCGACCCGGGTGGTATTCACCGAAATCGACAATTTGGTGCCCGGTGGCACCGAAGTAGGCAGTGCGGCCGAGAGATCGGTATCTCCGCCCTTGCTTGCACAACCGCTGATCAGCAGCGCCGCCGCGGCGATCACCAGTCCTACCCCGTAAATAGTTGAACGCATTCTTTACTCCTCGCTCGAATGTGCCGGACAACGGCATGAGAATCCGAGTAACGAGGACAGGCGGAGCTCCCGGACCGGACCGCGAATGCGTAGTCGTTCATGTCAAGACTCTCGCGGAAAACATTGCGATCGGGCAACATTCGTTCGACTTAAAATTACTGGGAATCGAAGGCGAGCTCCTGCGGCGCCGCGGCGACCACCGCCAGCGGATCGGTGAACAGCTGATGCAGCACCACGGTCCCGGCGGCGGTCTCGAGCACCCGGCCCAGGAACGACGAGCTGGTGACCACCTCCTCCGGCCGCTCGCAGGCCGAGAATCGGCGCACCACATCGAGATACGTCGCGCGCACCCCGGGCACCCGCACCATGGCCTGATCGACGACGACCACCGTGTCCGGGTCCAGCAGGTCGATGACGACCGCGATCACCCGGCCCAGGACTTCGGCCCGGTCCACGAACAGTGCGCGGGCCCGTTCGTCGCTGCTCGCGGCGGTGATGAGATCGGCAATGCCGTGCACCGGCAGCGATGCGAGTTGCGCCCGCGCCACCAGGGCTCGATCGGCGCAGTCCGCCAGCGCATCCTCCGCCGTCTCTCCGCCGACCAGGCGGGTGATCGCACCGGCGGCCGAGCGCGGGCCGTAGTGCACGCGACCGTGCACCGCGAACGCCACGTCGATGACATTGCCGACGAACAGCACCACCGTCGCCGCGGCATCGCGGGCGTGGCCGAACAATTGTTCCGCGTGCACCATGGCGCGGGTGTGGCTGTCGAGGGTGACCGGCAGCCCGGTCTCCTCCGAGAGATACTGCCGCACAGCGACATTGTGCCAATGCAGGGTGCCGTGATCGACGACCGAACCGGCCTGAGTGTCCACCCAGCCGCCGATCGCGACCCCCACGCCCAGGACGCGCTCGGTCAATTCGTCGCGCAGGCGCCGGACTTCGGCGGCGGCGGAAGCCAGAATCCGGTCGGGGTTCAGATCCACATGCGGTACGCGATGCGAAAGCCGCACCGCCCCAGCGATATCGAGCGCCGCGACGGTGGTGTGCTGGGCGGCGATATGCACGCCGATCACCACATTGCCCGCGATATTCAGCACCAGTGGCGAATGCGGGCGCCCCATTCCGGCGGGGCCCGCCGTCTCCGGCAGCTCGAGCAGTAGCCCGGCCGCCACCAGCGCCCGCACATGCGCGGTCACCGTCGCCGGCGACAACCCTGCCAGCTTGGCGATCGCGCTGCGCGGCGCACTCCCCTGCTCCAGCACCGCCCGCAATACCGCCCCGGCACTATTACCTCCAGTTGCCACCGCCGTCTCACCTCGATCGATCGGTGCCATCATCCGCACCGGGATGCTCCGCTGGAACCCTTGCGATCAGGGCGATTCTGGGGCGGCCCGGCGTACCGGGTTCGCGATGTCCGCCAGGCGCGCCCGCGAAGTAGTCGTACCGCCCGCTACGAAAGAGACCGCGGTGGCGACAAGAAGATTCGCCAGGAGGGCGATCAGTCCGCCATTGACGCCGAAGAGCGGATCACGGCCGAAGAGATGCAGCAGCAGGACTATTGCGGTGCCGGTGATCAAGCCCGCGGTTACTCCGGCGGTGGACAGGCGGCGCCAGTAGAGGCCCAGGAGTACGGCGGGGACCAGTTGCGCCATGCCCTCGTAGGACAGAACCGAGAGATTGACCAGGGCCGACGGGTAGAGCAGGGCTCCCGCCAAGGCCAGTGCTCCGACGATGAGGCAGACCAGTTGGGAGCGGGTGCGTTGACGACCGGCGGAGAGCGGTGTGGAGCCCTGCAGTCCGCCGCCGAGAATCGTTCTGCCCCAGAGGGTTCCGATGGACACCAGGAACACGCTCATCGGGACGATGGCCGACAGCGCGCCCGCTATGCCGATCACCGCGACCACGACGGGCGGGAGTGAGTCGGTCACCAGATCGAACAGCGCCAGATCGGGATTCGTCAGGTGCGGGACCACGAACAGTGCGGCCGCGCCGATGAACATCGGGATGACCAGCAGCAGCTGATACCAGGGCAGAAATATCGAATTGCGGCGCAGGGCCGTGGGATTCGCGGCGGAGAGGTAGCCCGCCACGGTGGTCGGGAAGATGCCGATGGTCACCGCGTTCAGGACCACGGTGGAGACGAACCAGGCCGCGCCGAAGGTGCCGCCACCGGCTCCCGGGAACGTCAGCCACTGCGGTTTCTCGGCGACCATGCGGTTCAGCAGCTCGCCCGGACCGTCGAAGTAGTGCCACGGCACATAGATCGCGAGGAACGCCACCGACAGGACAGCGAGGCCGTCCTTCAGCACGCTCACCCAGGCGGAGCCGCGCAATCCCGAGGTGAGCACGAACGTTTCGGCCACCACGAACGACACCACGGCCGCGACCTTCAGATCGACCGATCCGTAGGACATGGCATGCACCACGACGCCCATGCCCTGAATCTGCAACTGCACGTACGGCACCAGGAAGATCGTGCAGATCAGCGCCACCACAATGCCCAGCCTGCGCGAGGAGAAGCGATGCTCGGCGATATCGGCGATCGACATCAGGTGGTGCCGGGCGCAGTAGGTCCAGATGAGCGGGGCGAGGAAGTAGGCGGCGACCAGCCCGGTGCTGAGGTAGGCGATCAGATAGAAGATCGGGACGCCGTAGCGGTACGACCAACCGGCCGCGCCCAGAAACGAGAAGCTCGTATACGACTCCCCCGCCATGAGCAGCAGGACGAACAGTGTGCCCAGGCCACGTCCGGAGATGGACCACTCCGACATCGAACGCTCCCGGCCGCGCCCGGACAGCACGCCGATCACCACCGTCGCGAGCATGGCCACCGTGAACAGCGAGACCGCCACCACCGCCCGGCCGGTCACGAAAGCTCCTCCGGCGCAGCGGTGTTCTCGTCGGCGGGCACGAATTCCTCGGCGCCCGCGCGATAGGCCGGATCGAAGCGGGCGACCAGCGCGACCAGCGGACCGCTCAGCACCGTCACCACCAGCAGGTACGCGATCAGGAACGGGATCCCGAACAGGCGCGGCTCGATTCGGTTGGCGATCACCGGCGTCAGGCAGTACAGCACGGCCGGGAGCGCCAGCAGCCACAGCACCGGCCCTCTGCGGCGCAGCGGAATCGCCGGTGCGGGACCGGGCGGTGCGGATTCAGCCATGGACGTGCCTCTCCTGTGGTCCGACATCGACTACCACCACCCTTGCCGATCACCGGGCCCGCGACCAGTCACGCCCGCGCCGTGTCGCCGCGCACCTCGCGACACCGGCTGGCAGTCAGGATCGCCCTGATCGCAACCATTCGGCGGAAGCGGTTGTCCGCCTTACGGTGTCCGGACACTCCTTCTCGTGTGAGGACCATGTCCTATGAACGACACCTGGCAGACCAGTACCGACGTCCTGGTGATCGGCGGCGGGCCGGCGGCCTGCTGGGCCGCGATCCACGCGCGCGAAGCCGGGGCGCGGGTGATCCTGGCGGATAAGGGCTACTGCGGAACCAGCGGCGCCACAGCGCCTTCCGGCACCGGCGTCTGGTACATCGCTCCCGAGGCCACCGCCCGCGCCAATGCCAAGGCCAGCCGGGAGGCGCTCGGCGGGCATCTGGCCGATCACTACTGGATGGACCGGGTGCTGGACCGGACCTATACGAATATGAATCGGCTCGCGGTGGAGGGGCGCTATCCGTTCCCGGTCGATCCGCATACCGGCGAATCGCTGCGCACCGGGGTGCAGGGGCCGGAGTACATGCGCCGGATGCGCGCCTGGGTGCAGCGGCTCGGCGTCGAAATCCTGGACCACTCACCGGCATTGGAGCTGCTCACAGACTCCGACGGGGTGGTGCGCGGGGCCGCCGGCTATCAGCGGCAGCTCGATCGCGACTATCGCATTGCGGCCGGTGCGGTGGTGCTGGCCAGCGGCGGCTGCGCATTCCTGTCCCGCGCGCTGGGCACCAATGTCGACACCGGCGACGGCGCGCTCATGGCCGCCGAGGTGGGCGCGCGGTTCTCGGGCATGGAATTCTCCAATGCCTACGCCATCGTGCCGAAAGGTTCGACCGTCACCAAGACGGCCTACTACGGATACGCCACCTTCTTCCACGAAAACGGCGAGGTGGTCGAGGGCGCCGGATCCACCAGTGGTCGGTCGGTCATCGCGCGAACGCTGTTGACGGAGAAGGTCTTTGCGCAGCTCGATCGCGCCGATGCCACCGTGCAGGCGCAGATGCGGGTGGGGCAGCCGAACTTCTTCCTGCAGTTCGACCGGCGCGGGATCGATCCGTTCACGGACCGCTTCGAGGTGGATCTGCTCGCCGAGGGCACCGTCCGCGGGACCGGCGGCATCGATATCGTCGACGACGAGTGCGCCACCACGGTGCCCGGGCTGTACGCGGCCGGTGACGCGGCCACGCGCGAACGTATCTGCGGCGGCTTCACCGGCGGCGGCAGTCATAATTCCGCCTGGGCCATGTCCTCGGGCAGCTGGGCGGGCGCGGGGGCCGCGGGCTTCGCGCTGAGTTCGCCACGACCGGATCAGCTCGCTCTGACCGGCGCGGGACGCGTCGGATTACGGCCGGAGCACACCGAATCGGTCACCGCCGAAGAGATCGTGGCCGCGGCACAGGACGAGCTGATTCCGTTCGAGAAAAACTATCTGCGCCACGGGGATCGGATTCGGCCCGCGCTGGATGTGCTGGACGAGGTGTGGGAGCGGGCGAAGGGACTCGGCGGCGGCGCCGGGGACGCGCGAGTCCGGGCACGGCAGGCCGCGGCGATTACCGCCGTGGGACGGCTCATGTATCGATCAACCTTGCAGCGCAATGAGACTCGCGGCATGAGCAAGCGTGCCGATCATCCGGATCTCGATCCGGCGCAGCACCACCATATTCTGTCCGGCGGCCTCGATCAGGTGTGGACCACCACCGCCGCGGCGACCAATACCACCGTGGCGGTGGCGTCGTGATCGAACTCGTCCGGGCCGCCGATTGCATCGGCTGCGATAAGTGCGTCGATGTGTGCCCGACCAATGTCTTCGACCGCACCGACAGCGGGATTCCGCTCATCGCACGGCAATCCGATTGCCAGACCTGTTTCATGTGCGAGGCCTACTGCCCCACCGACGCGCTGTACGTCGCACCGGATGCCACGCCGCTCTCGGATCCGGCCGCGATTCCGGAAAGCCATATCGGCCGCTACCGCAAGGAAATCGGCTGGGGCCACGGGCGCAAGCCCGGCAGTCTGCTCGCCATCGGTCCCCGTCTCCCCCACGGTGCGCCACCCCCGCGCCTGTCCGAGCTCTGATCTGGGGAGGCCCGCACGGACAGCGCTGGCCCGCCTTCGAACGGCTGCGTGATCACGTCGAGCGGCCTCTGTCGAGCGCTCGCAAGGTGGGTCCGCACTGCCCTGAACTCCGGTCCGCACAGTTCTGAACTCTGTTCGGTTTCACTGTGTTCCGTCGATCAGTCCGGCGGTTCGAGCGCGGCGATAATCGTCTCGCGGAGCCAGCGCTGGGCCGGATCGGCGTCGAGCCTGGCATGCCAGAGCAGTCGCACCTCGATCTCCGGCAGGTCGGCGGGGATGGGGAACCAGCGAATGCCGAGGGTTCGGCCGTACTGCTCGGCGAGGCGCTGCGGGACCAGCCCCACATAGGGGCTCGACGAAACCAGCAGTGCGGCAACGGCAATGGTGGGGACCACCGCCGCGATGTGGCGCTGCAGGCCGACGGCTTCGAGGGCGTCGTCGAGCGGTCCGCGGGCGCGGCCGCGACGCGAGGCCGAGACATGCGGATGACGGCACAGCTGCGCCAGGGTGGGGCGGCGGTGGCTGCCCAGCGGACTGTCGGCGCGGACGATGCCGACCATGCGTTCGCGATACAGCAGGGCTGTCCGAATATCCGGCGCCACCACCTCGCTGGGCCCGATATCCAGATCGACGGATCCGTCGCGGAGGGCCTCGATGCTCTCATTGCCCTCGTTGACGAACCGCAGGATGACCCCCGGCGCGACCGCCGCCGTGGCTTCGACGGCCGCCGCCGCCAGGGTCGCGGCGAGACCGTCATTGATGCGAATCGTGAAGGTGCGCTTCATATCCGCGATACCGCCCTCACGATCGGCGCTGATCAGCGCCGCCGCCTCGTCGAGCAGGGACCGCACCCGCGGTGCGGTGCGCAGCGCGAACGGGGTCGGTGCCATTCCGCGACCGGCGCGCACCAGGATCGGGTCGTTCATCGCGCGCCGCAGGCGGCCCAGCGCCCGGCTGGTCGCCGGGATCGACAGGTTCAGGCGCTCGGAGGCCGCCGTGACACTGCCGTCTTGCAGCAGCGCGTCGAAGACGCGCAGGAGATTCAGGTCGAGCTCGGGCATAGTTGCACCGTACACAAGTAATGATTGCCAAAGTTGCGTGGCGCGCACATACCCGTCCTCCCTAACGTCGATGCCATGCCACTCACCGATCTGATTCGCGCCCCGGAGGCGCGCAGCCTCTCCCGCCCCCCGGCCTCGCCGCGCAGCCTGCTCGCGGCCATGTGCGCCTGTGTCGTACTGGTCGTCGGGATGGTCGCCGCGATCAATCTCGCCGTCCCGATGCTCGCCGCCAGCGCACTGCATCCCTCCGCCTCGGCGCTGGTCTGGATCGTCGACACCTATGTCATCTTCTTCGCCTGCCTGGTGATCCCCGGCGGCGCCGCGGGCGATCGCTTCGGGCGCAAGGGCGTGCTGATCTCCGGGCTGGTGCTGTTCGCACTGGGCGCACTGCTGTCGGCAGTGGCGCCGAATGTCATGCTCCTGCTGGTCAGCCGTGCGATCACCGGTGTCGGCGCGGCGGCCGTGCTGCCCAACACCCTGGCCGTGCTGCTGCACGCGGTTCCCGCCGAGCGCAAGGGGCCGACCATCGCCGTCTGGGCCTCGATGACGGGTATCGGCGGGGTCATCGGCAATGTCGGTGGCGGCGCGGTGCTCTCGGGCGGATCGTGGCGCTGGTTGTTCGTCGCGGCCGTGCCGATCGCACTGATTCTCGCCCTGGTCGTCGGACGCATCGCGCCGGTATCACCGCGGCACGACCGCCGGCTCGATGCGCTCGGCGCACTGCTGCTCGTCGGCGCCTCGGTGGCGCTGCTGCTCGGCGTCGTGCAGGGACCCGAGGCGGGCTGGGGCAGTGTGCTCGTCATCTCCGGATTCGGCTGCGCCGCAGTGCTGTTCACGGTGTGGACGATTGTCGAGCTGAAGGTCGAACACCCGCTGCTCGATCCCCGGCTGTTCCGCCTGCCCGGCCTGCGCAGCGCCTGCCTCGGCATGACCGCGATCTTCTTCGGCATGTTCGCGCTGTTCTATGTGAACGCCTCATTCCTGCAGTACGGCAAGGGATTCAGCGTGCTGCGCACCGGACTGGGGATCATTCCGCTCACCGTGCCGATCATTCTCGGCGCGCGGCACGTCGGACGGCTGTCCCAGCGCATCGGAATCGATGCCACCATCGCGCTCGCCTTCGGATGTGTCGGCTGCGGACTGCTCGGCCTGTCCACCAGCAGCGCGCAGACTCCGTACCTGGCCTACGCCGCCTGGCTCATTGTGACCGGAATCGGTGTGACACTGGCACTTCCGACACTCTCGGGCGCCATCGCCGGATCGCTGCCGCCCGCACAGGCCGGGGTCGGCGCCGGATTGCAGGCCACCACACGCGAATTCGGCAGCGCCCTCGGGGTGGCCGTCATCGGCACGGTGCTCACCGCGCGATTTGTCGCCGCCCTGCCGCAGGACGTCCGGGACGGCCACCGTCCGCACACCGTCGCCCAGGCCCTGGCCACGGCTCCCGGCCGCAGCCACGACATCATCACCGCCTTCATCTCGGCGGCGGACGCCGGATTGCGGGTGGTCGGCGTGACCGTGCTCGTGCTCGGCGCACTCGTCCTGCTGCAATCGCTGCTCTCGCGACGCGGCAGCACCGCGTAGACGGCGCCTGTTCGGATCTCCCCAGTGGTGGCAGTCCGCCCTTGCGACGACATTCGTTGTCGCAAGGGCGGTCGGCGTCGGGGACGCTCAGGCGCGGCGCAGGGCGAGCACCGGAATCGTCCGGATGCCCTCGGTCTTGACGGCGTATTCGGCGAAACCCGGATAGCGGCGCGCCTGCTCGGCATAGATCGAATCCCGCTCGGGGCCGGTCACTTCAGCGACAGTGACCGGGTATTGCTCGGTGCCCACCTCGACCTCGGCGCTCCCGGCGGCGGTGAGGTTGTAGTACCAGTCGGGGTTGGTCGGAGCGCCGGCCTTGGAGGCGAACACGTAGATGGTGGCCGGATCCCGCTCGTCCAGCATGTACATCATCGGGCTGACCGATTTGCGTCCGGACTTGCGGCCGACATGGTGCACCAGCACCATCGGCGCACCCTCGAACGGACCGCCCACCCGGCCCTCATTGGCTCGGAACTCGGCAATGATATTGGCATTCCAGTCACTCATGCCGTGCTTCCTCCTGGTCTCGACGGATAGGCCCGTGTAAGCCTATGACGCCGCCGGAAATCGTGGCTGTCAGGCGGCGCGTGCCATGAAGGGAGTCTGCTCGGGTCAGACCGTGATCGCGGCCCAGATGCCGCGGTGATCGGAGCCGGGCAGAGCGACGGTGTGCACCTGGTGTGCGAGAGCGTCGCGCAGAAGGATGTGATCGATGGCAATCGCGGCCGGGTACCAGCGATCGGCGGCATAGGTGGGCAGGATCCCCGCGCCGGCCGATACCGCCGCGTCCCGATAGGCCCCGTCGAGGAGTGCACGGTAGGGGCGGTGGTCCATGGTGGCATTGAAATCGCCCGCGACGAGGACCGGACCGGTGCCGTCGGGGATCTTCGCCAGCAACTGGCGCAGCAGCTCCAATTCGCGCAGCCAATCGCCGGGCTCACGCGGCCAGGGCGGCACCGGGTGCACGGCGAATACCAGCGGGGCCGGATCATCGGGCAGTTCGACACGGGCGGAGAGCAATTCGGTGACGAAGCCGTCGTGACGCCGGGTGTCCGAGAGTGGATAGCGGCTCCATATTCCGGTGCCGTCGCCGCGCTCCCCCGTGCTGCAGTAGTGGTAGGGCAGCAATTCGGGCAGGCGCGAGGCCAGTAGGCGAACCAGTCCCTGGGGCGTCAGTTCACAGACCGTCAGGACATCGATGTGCAGCCGGTCGACGGCCGCCGCCAGCGCGTGCGGATCCGCGCCGCCGACAAGGATATTGGCCTGCATCACCCGTAGCGGTCGCCCGCCCGCCGGGCGCAATCGCGGCTCGGCCGGCTGCCGCGCTCGGTGCCGTGGCCGGCGGGTCGCCCGCGCCCAGGGCATGCCCGCCCGGTACAGCGGCCACTGCGTGGCAATAGCGGTGGCCAGCAGAACAGCGCTCGCGGCAACCGCGACCCACTGCTGTGCCGCGGCGGCCAGGACCGCCGCCGGGAGGGATGCGGCCAGCAGCCACGGGGCGAGCGCAGCGGCGACGATCATCGGCTGGCGTTGCGAGTTCACGGTCCGCGCGACCAGCCCGGTCGACGCCATCAGCAAGAGGGCTGTCGAGGCCGCGAGCATCAGTGTCGGGAGCAAATTCTGCACACTACCGATCGTTCCGCCGAATGCTGTGTCTCACCTGAATGAAACCTGCGAACAGCCTTCGATCGACATCACCGGTGGTCAGGACTGAAATAGCAGAATAACACGAGACACAGGGATCACAATTGCTGTGACTAGACGCAGAATTCATTGGGAAAAGCCTGGGAGCAGGCATGATTCACGATCACTCCGATTTGCCATTCGATCGCAAGAACAGGTGGGCACGCCCGGTGCGCATGGCTGGCAATGTGCCTAGAGTTCAATGAGTTTCATTGAATCGAGCGCTTATCTGTATTGGAATTGCCGTGGCCACTTTCGGCCTTCAGAAGAAGTAGAAAGGTTTGTGCCGTAATGAAGAAACTCGTAGGAACAGTGGCGGCGACGTTCGCCGCGGGCGCATTGCTGATCGGCCCGGCGGCGGGTGCGGCCTCGGCGGGCATCCCGGGTGGCGGCATGCCGGCCGCGGCGGATTGGGCCGGCTTCAACCATCCGGGCTGGGGCGATCCGCACGATCCCTGGCGCGACGACTGGCATTGCGACCGAAACGGCAACTGGCACAACGACGAACACGACCAGTGGGGCCATCGCGACGGCCGCTGCCACATGTGGTGACGCGCTAGCCCTCTCCACTCGGCCGATGCACTCCGACCGGCGCCGATCCGGTACACGACCAATACCCCTATAGCCCTTGACGATCGGTTAGATCGGCCTGCATAGTGATATGCACTGACCGATCGGTCAGGCCGTGGGTCGAGAGGTGTGGTCGGCGTGACGACAATGCAAGCCGTAGTGGTATTCACCTCGGGCGGACCCGAGGTGGTGCGCGTCGAGGAGATCGACCGCCCGGCCCCGGGCAGCGGCGAAGTCCTGCTCGAAGTGCATGCGGCCGGGGTGAATCCGTCGGATTTCCGCGGCCGCAGCGGGCTCGCGGATCTGCCGCCGCAGTACCGGCCCTCGATCGCGCGCCCGTCCATTCCCGGGGCGGACGTCTCCGGTGAGGTGATCGCCGTGGGTGCGGACGTGACCGATCTGACTGTCGGGGACCAGGTCTACGGCCTGGTGCGGTTTCCGCCGTTCGACGGCCGGGGCCACGGCCGCACCCATGCGGAGTACGTCACCGCGCCGGTGGCCGATCTCGCGCCGAAACCGCAGCGGCTCAGCCATATCGAGGCGGCGGCGGTGCCGATGGCGGCCCTGACCGCCTGGCAGCAGATCCACCGATACGGTGCGGTCGAGCCGGGCGAACGGGTGCTGGTCGTCGGCGCCGCGGGCGGGGTCGGTCACTTCGCCGTACAGTTGGCGCGGCTGCGCGGCGCCGAGGTCGTCGCGGTCGCGTCCGGCCGGCACGAGAAGTTCCTGCGCCGGTTGGGAATCGAGACCTTCATCGACTACACCGATGGGGATCCGGTCGAGGCGGCGGGCATCGTGGACGTCGTGATCGACTGCGTCGGCAGCGTCGGCGGGGTCGATTCCGCGCGGTGGGTCTCGGCCATTGCCGACGGCGGCCGCCTGGTGCCCATCACGCTGGGTTTCTATCCGCCGGAAGAGCTTTCGCGCCGCGGCATCACGCGCGTCGGCGGGCAGGTGCAGTCCAGCGGAGCGGATCTGCGTGAACTCGGCGCGCTCTTCGACAACGGCACGCTGACGGTTGCCATCGACAGCGCCTACCCGCTGCGGGACGCCCGCGATGCGCACGAGCGCGGCGAACGCGGACATCTGCAGGGCAAGATCGTGCTGACCATGCCCGCGAGCGCGCGGTGACCACCGGACGCCGTGCCGAGATCCTCTCCGCCGCCCGGGAACTGTTCCTGCGCAAGGGATATGCCGCGACCTCGATCGCCGATATCGCCGCGGCGGTGGGCGCCAGCAAGGCGGCGGTGTTCTATCACTTCAAGGCGAAGGAGACCATTGCCGCCGAACTACTGGAATCACCCTTCACCGCGGTGACCCAGCTCATCGAGCGCGCCGAGGCGCAACAGCTGACCCCGGCCCAGATCCTCACCGACTACATCGACGGCGCCGCCGAAACCGGCGCCCTGTTCATCGCCTTCGCCACCGACCCCTCCGTAGCGGACCTCATCCCCCAGCACGATGCCGATGCCGCGTGCCGCAGGATTATCGAGCTGCTCGCGGGCCCGGCCGCAACACCGGCCGATCGTGTGCGCAGCCGCGCCGCCTTCGCCGTCGCCCAGACCATCGTTCCCGCACTGCAAGAGCACGCAGGCCTGCTCGATGACGCACTCCGCCAAGAGATTCGGGCCGCCGCACTGCGGGCGCTCGGCGCGGCGGAGTAGGTCGGCACGACAGGCTGCGCGCCTGCTGATACCTGAAAACAAAGTGGAACATGTGTGTTTTGATCGACTCACCGATCTACGTACAGTACTGTTCGCTAAGTTTCTCTCTCAGATCAGTTGGAGCGCAGCATGAGTGCCTACATCACAGCCACCGGCCGGTTTCTTCCGGGAGATCCGGTGCCCAACAGCGAGATCGAGGACTATCTGGGCACCGTCGGGCGAGCATCCTCCGCGTTGAAGGATCGGACGCTGGCGAACTGCGGCATCAAGACTCGGCACTACGCGATCGACAAGAAGCAGCAGACGGTGATCTCGAACGCGGCGATGGCGGCCGAGGCCGTGCGCAATGCCGTCGAGCGCGCCGGTCTGGGCGGGGACGATATCGAATTGCTCACGGCGGCAACAACTATTCCGGATGTGGTGGCTCCCGGTTTCGCCAGTATGGTGCACGGTGAGCTGGGGTACGGTCCGCTCGAGATCTCGACCGCGCACGGTATCTGCAGTTCCGGGATGATGGCGCTGAAGAACGCGTATCTGCAGGTGGCGATCGGTGAGAAGCGCACCGCGGTCACCGTGGCCAGCGAACTCGCCTCACGCGTTCTGAAGAGCTCCCGCTACGGGGACATCGATCCCGAGCGCGGCACGATTCCGATGGAAGCGGCGTTCCTGCGCTACATGCTCTCCGATGGCGCGGGCGCCGCCGTCATCCAGGACGCTCCGGCGGCCTCGGGGATCAGCCTGCGGATCGACTGGATCACGCTGACCTCGTACGCGAACACCGAGAAGGCGTGTATGTTCCTGGGCGCCAATGACAATACGGTCATGAAGAGCTGGATGGACTATCCGAACGCCGCGGAGGCCGCCGCGGACGGAGCGCTGAATCTGCGCCAGCGGCTCACCATGCTGCCGCATCTGGTGCGGGTCGGCGTCGACGAGTACGAACGGCTCTGCAGTATGGGCAAATTCGATCCCGAGCAGGTGACGTGGTTTCCCGCGCACTACTCGAGCGAACGAATGAAGACCATGGTGCTGGAGGAGGCCGCGCGGCGCGGCATCTGGACCGGCCGTCCCGAAATGTGGTACAGCAACCTGGCCGAGGTCGGAAACATCGGCAGCGCATCGATTTTCGTCATCCTCGACGACATGCTGACCGAGGGCATGATCAAAGCCGGCGAGACCCTGCTGTGCATGGTTCCGGAATCCGGCCGATTCGCGGTCTCGTTCATGCACCTCACCGCGGTGGCAGCGTAGGACCCCGGAGATCCGCCGAACCTAACGGCCGCTGACCCGCCTGGCGAGCCGTTCCTCGAGCGGCGCCTCGACGAGTTCCTCTGCACCGGGCCGCATTCCGGCGATACACAGCGCCAGGTGCCGCTTCCAGGCGGTATCGGTGACCCCGCGGGTTGTTTCGATCACGCCGCGCATGGCCCAGAACTGCACCTCGAGATCGGTGTCGGTGAGATCCGCCCGAATGCGGCCCGCCGCTTTGGCCGCGATCAGCAACTCGGTCACGATGCGCCAGTACTCGGCCTTGAGCGCCTTGGTCTCCTCATCACTCCACAGCCGCGGCAGACAGCCGCGCTGGGAGGCGATGACTTCGCCTGTCCCGTAGAGCAACTGCTCCAGGCCGCGACCGTCGGTCCGGTCGCGGGCCGTATTCGCGATGGCCACCAAATCGTTCATCAATTTGCGGACCAGCGCACTGATCAGTGCTTCCTTGGTGGGAAATCGGCGGTAGAGGGTGCCCATCCCGACACCGGCTACCCGCGCGATCTCATCGACACTCGCGTCCATCCCGGATTCGGTGAAGACCTGCTCGGCCGCGTCCAGGAGCCGCTGCCGATTCTGCGCGGCATCCCGGCGCAGCACCTTGGGCTCATTCGGATTCATCGCCGACTACGGTACCGCCCGCGATCAGCGCCAACTCGCCGTGTGCGAGCTCAGCCGAATCCTCGAGCTGCGACTGCTGGTTCCGTTTGATCGCGGGGATGAACAGTGCGGCGAAGGCGCCCAGGACAACCGCGATGCCGAGCATGACGAACCCATTGGTGTAACCGGACTCCTTCGGCAGGCCCGAGGGCGCGGCCCCACTGCTCACAACACTGGCCATGAAGGCCGCGCCGAGCGAACCGCCGATGGTCCGGATATTGGCGTTCATACCGCTGGCGACCCCGGTCTGCGCCGGAGATACCGCGGCCACAACAACATTGGACATGGCAGAGAAAGCCAGACCGAATCCGACGCCGACAATGGCCATCGCGATATAGATGTCTATCTCGTACTGGTGCAGGAACGCCAGCATGAAGTAGCCCACCGCACCGATCAGCGAGCCCACGAACAGCACGTTCTTGGAACCGAAGCGCGCTGCCATCGGCCCGGAGGCCAGACCGAGCAGGAACATTCCGATGGTCATGGGCAGCAGCATCAATCCCGACTGGGTCACCGAGGCGCCGAAGCCGTAGCCGGCCGAGGTCGGCGTCTGCAGGAACTGGGGCAGGAAGCCGAAATTCGCGTACATGCCGACGCCCATGAGCAGGGCCACCAGGTTCGCCGCCCACACCGTGCGAATGCGCATCATCTTCATATCGATGAGCGGATTGGACGAGCGCGTCTCGGCGATCACCCAGACGACCAGGATGACCAGCGCCGCCACCAGCAGACCGAGCACCTTGAACGAGCCCCAGCCCCAGCTCGGCGCCTGACTCACCGACAGCAGCAGCGCGACCAGCCAACCCGACAGCAGGAGCGCGGTCGCCCAATTCACCTTGCCCTCATTGCGGATCTGCGATTCCGGAACCAGGAAGAAGGCGGCCACCGCACCGGTGGTGATCATGATGAGCGGGATCCAGAACAGCCAGTGGTAACTGAGCACATCGACGATCGGACCCGCGAATACGATCCCGAGCCCCGCGCCCACCGCGGTCAGGGCGGCAATGATGCCGACCGCGCCGGGCACCTTGTCCCGAGGGAACTCATCGCGAATGATGCCGAACGCCAAGGGCAGCACACCACCGCCGACACCCTGGATCACCCGCGCCACGATCATGACGGACAGGCTCGTGGCCAGCGCGGCGAGCAGTGAGCCCGCCCCCAGCGCAACGAGCGCGATCACGAACAGCCGCTTCTTACCGTGCATGTCACCGAGGCGGCCCATGATCGGCGTGAAGATCGACGCCGACAACAGATACGCCGTCAGCACCCACGTGACATTGGTCTGACTGGTCCCCAGCGACTCCTGAATGGTCGGCAGCACCGGCATCACCAGCGACTGCAACAGCGCATACGCACCCACACCGAGCGCAAGAACTCCGAACGTCACCCGATAGTGCGCTCGACGGGCGGTTTCCATATTCAACTCCTCGTCGAACCGGAGGGCAGACTCCGGATACGACCAAAAAATATCATCTCAAGCGGAGGGTTTGCTCCGCATAGGAGGCGGATCACAACGTCACGGGCATTGCATAAATCAGCGGCTAGCGCGGGCCCGGTACGTCTGTCACCAGCTGCCCGGGTTTCGCCTGCCGAGATGATCCGGCCGCGTCGCCGAACTCCCCCGGCCCACTCCGCGCAATATCACTCTGAAATATGTGTCGGTCACTTCCGATAGGCTGCGCCAGTCCCCTTGACACATGGGGACTTTCGACAACTGGGGAAGTGAAGTATGAAAATGTCGGTCCTTGCTCGTTCGACCGTCGGTATCGCCGCAGGAGTGGCGATGGGGGTGGCCACCATCGTCTCGGCTACGACCGCATCAGCAGATATGACCATTACACCGTCGCAAGCGTATTGCGTTGGCACCACCTATTCCGTCACCCTGCCGGCGGCAGATGCTGCGGCACTGTGGGCACAAATGCCTGCCGTCGAGACCGCTCTGAACGAGTGGGCACTGGTGGAGACACCGTCTGCCGGCAGCGGACTGTCGACAACCGTCTCCGCCCCGGTGAAGTACGTCGCCGGCCAGGACGTGACCGTGCAGTGGGCGCCACCTGCGGCAGGGCAGTGGCAGCTGATGATGGCCCCATTCAGCCAAGGCGGCTACGGCACCCCCTTCGGAGGGCCATTGGCAGTCACCGTCGTGCAGTCTGCGCCGGCCGGGTCGAGTTGCACCCCGCCCACCAGCGGCGGAACCGGTAGCGCGAACTCGATTCCGGTGATCGGCGGCCTCCTCAGCAGCCTCTCGGCCCAGAAGTAGCACCACGCCAAATGTAGTTGCCGAACCAATATGAAAACGGCCCGGAACCTGTTGGTTCCGGGCCGTTTTCAGGTAGTAGCGGGGACAGGATTTGAACCTGCGACCTCTGGGTTATGAGCCCAGCGAGCTACCGAGCTGCTCCACCCCGCGTCGGTGTGAGGATGACGTTACCTCGGGGTAGGGGGAAACTCCAAAACGCGGGGCGGGAGGGGGTCAGGCGGCTTGGGGGCGGATGCCGCCGGAGGCCAGGGTGAGGACGTCTTTGTTGCCGTCGGACCAGGTGGGGGTCATGGCGATGTCGTTGATGCGCCAGGCGCCGTCGATGCGGGTCAGGCCGAAGCGGTAGGTGCCGCCGAGGGTCCAGCGTGGGGAGCCGAGGGGGTTGGCCAGGATGTGGACGGCTTGGAAGACGGCGGTGAGGACCGCGGTGTCGCCGTCGACGGTCACCAGGTGGTTGCCGAGCAGGTGCTGGGTGGCGTCGAAGGCGCCGAGCAGGCGAGACCAGTCGGCGTGGATCTGGGCGGGGGTGGCGTGTGACGGATCGCCGCCCCAGATGGCGGTGTAGTCGAGGCGGACATCCTCCGCGAAAACGGTCGTGAAGGCGTCCCAGTCACGAATGTCGATGTACCACATCATGGCGGTGGCGGTATCGATCACGTCGGCGCGGTCCTGTGCGGAAGTCATTGTGTTCTCCTGTGATCCGGGTTAGGTGACGGGAAGCAGGTTGTGGTCGGCGAAGATTCGGCGGGCGACGCCCATGGCGGCGAGTACGCGCGGGAATCCGGCGTACGGCAGCGCCTGGATGACGGCCTCGACGAGTTCGGTGGAGGTCAGTCCGGTGTTGAGGGCGGTGGTGAAGTGGGCTTCCAATTGCGGTTCGGTGGCGCCGAGGCCGATGAGGACACCGAGGATGACCAGTTCCCGCCGGCCGGCGTCGAGTCCGGGACGCGCATTGATATCGCCGTAGGCGAATTCGACGGCGAACCGGTGCAGGTCGGGCGCTATATCGGCCAGTGCGTCGTACACCCGCTGCCGGGCGGCGGTCGGGCCGCCGAGCTCGGCCAGCCTGGCCGCGCCTCTGTCGTACCGTTCGTTCATGGGTATGAGATTGCCTGCCGTGCAACGGCCTACCCAGACCTCCGTTGTTCCAGGTACTCCCAGGGCCAGGCTCCCGATCCTCGGGCAAACTGGACGGCATGGCAGAACGCAATCCCCTGGGGGAATTCCTCCAATCCCGCCGGGCCCGGATCAGTCCCGAAGAGGTCGGACTGCGGGCCGGTGCGTCCGGGCGGACGCGGCGGCGGGTCGCCGGACTGCGGCGTGAGGAGCTCGCTCAGCTGGCGGGGATCAGTGTCGAGTACTACCAGCGGCTCGAACAGGGCCGGGCCAATCACCCCTCCGACGAGGTGCTGGACTCCCTCGCCGAGGTGCTGCGCCTCGACGACACCGAGCGCGGGTATCTGCGCAGGCTCGCCAACCCGCCGCGGGTCCGGGACCGGCGCAGCGCGCCCACCGCCGTCCGGCCGCAATTGCGGCGCATGCTCGACCTCGTCGACAAGGTGCCCGCGGTGATCATTACCGATCGCTTCGATGTGCTCGCGGCCAATCTGCTGGCCGAGCGATTGTTCGCGCCGATCTCGAATGCCTTGCACGACAACGGAAACCTCGCCAGGGAACTTTTCCTCGATCCGGCCGCCCGCGAGTTCTATGTGGAATGGGAGGACGTGGCCGCCGCCACCGTCGCAGCCTTGCGATTGGCTGCGGGCAGCCACCCCGAAGACGCGGAGTTGACCGCGCTGATCGATGAATTATCCACCGGCAGCACAGCATTCGCCGAACTCTGGTCCGAGGGCGATGTGGCCGTGCGCACGTACGGCGCGAAGAACTTCCGGCATCCGGCCGTCGGCGTGCTGACGCTCAACTACGAGAATCTGGAGCTTCCCGGCGATCTGCGGCAACGACTGGTCACCCTCAGCCCGGACGCCGCCACCGCGACCGAGGCGGCCTTACAGGTCCTGGCCTCCGAGACCTACATCAGCCGCTGAACCACCGGCGGCACACCGGGCAACGGCCGGGCATCGACCACCAGCGCCGTGGTGTTGTCGCGGCCACCGCCGTCGAGGGCCGTCTGCACCAGCGCCGTCGCGGCGTGGCTCGCCGAACCATCCTCGGCGAGAAGGGATTTGATGTCCGCCATCTCGAGACGCTTGCCCACGCCGTCGGAGCAGAGCAGCAGTCGTCCCGTGCTGGTGCCGGTGGCCGCGTGGCCGATGTCCTCCGGCCGCACGGTGCGCGCGGACGTGGTGACCAGATGGCCCATCCCGGGCATCGGCACATGTCCGCGCGCCCGGAAGTATTCGGCCACAGTGTGATCGGTGGTGAGCAGATGCAGTACCCGGCCGTTCCACCGGTAGGCCCGGCAGTCACCCACCCAGGCGATATCGCACGGCCCGTCCGGCTGTCCATCGGCCGGCAGCACCGCGACGACGAGCACGCTGTCGGCGGCCGCCTCCGGCAGCTCGCGCAGCAATTCCGCCTGTGCCGCAAGGATTCCGGCGCGCGCACCCTGTGTGACCGCCACCCGGGCCGCGACCCGCGCGACGATCCGCGCCGCCCGTGCGGCCGCCAGATGATCGCCGACCCCGTCCGCCACCACGAACGCGGCGCGCCCGGTCTGGCGATCGGTAACGGTGGCAACCGCATCCGCGTTGATATTACGTAGGCCGAGTCGGCTCACCGCCGCTCCCGCGACGGTGACGAATCGAACCTCTTCGTCAGGATGGGCGGGCACTGCGGCAGATCCGATCTCGAGGGCTGCGGTGTGCATGGCCCGACCTCCTGGGACTCGGCCTAAGGGGGTGCTGCCAACCAGCACTCCTCCATTCAACGGCCGAAACCCGTGTACAACTCCTGAATCACCTGTGCGATTGCTGTGTTTACCTGCGTCGATAACGATCAGATCGCGGTCTGCGCGACCACGAAGATGCGGCGGAACGGCAACCAGGTGCTGCCGTCGGCCTGCTCCGGATAGGCGGTGCGCAGCAGCGGGGCCAGCTCGCTCCGGAATTCCTGCCAGCCGGCATCGTCGAGGACGTCACGCACCGGCGTCAGCGCGGTGCCGGTGACCCACTCCAGCACCGGATCCGCGCCGGTGAGGCGCTGCAGGTACGTGGTCTCCCAGGCATCGACCGTGCAGCCCGCCGCGGCCAGCAGCTGCGCGTAGCCCTCCGGATCGAGGACGGCGCGCGGCTCCAGAAGGTTTGCCGGAGCGAGCTTTTCGCGCCACCGCGGCCGCGCCGCGACGGTGCGGATGGCGAGATGGGAAGGCGCATCGAAATTTCCGGGCACCTGGAAGGCCAGCCAGGCGCCGACAGGAAGCTCACGCGCCCAGGCGGAGAGCAGATCCTGATGGCCGGGCACCCACTGCAGCACCGCGTTCGACACCACCACATCGGTATCCGCGCCGGGTTGCCACTGCCGCACATCACCGAGTACGGCATCGATCCCGCGCGCCCGCGCGGCCGCCACCATCTCCGGGGACGAGTCCGAGGCCTCCAGCACGGCCTCGGGCCAGCGCTCCGCGAGGGACACAGTGAGATTGCCCGGCCCGCATCCCAGGTCGACCACCCGGCGCGGCTTCTCGGCCCGCACCCGGGTCACCAGATCGAAGAACGGCCGCGCCCGATGATCATCGAAGGCCAGATACTGCTGCGGATCCCACATGGCTGCTCCATCCCTGGTCACACCAACCGAGCCTGCATATCGCACTGTCAACGGTAATCGGGCGGCCACAGATACAGCGAAGGCCCTCGAAGAAGTTCTTCGAGGGCCTTCGCTGTTAGTAGCGGGGACAGGATTTGAACCTGCGACCTCTGGGTTATGAGCCCAGCGAGCTACCGAGCTGCTCCACCCCGCGTCGGTGAACACAACATTACACACGGCTCCGCGTCAGTGCCAAATCGGCTGGTCAGAAGCGGTTTGGCGGGTTGCGAAGACGATCATGGAACAGGCTGTGGCGGATGCGCCGACCGTCCGGACGGTGCGGAAGCGGAGGTTTGGAGGTGAAAATCCTCCGCCTCACAACGCTTTCCTGCGCGCGTCCCCGGTTTCAGGGGCCGAAAACGTGACCGACCCCACAATTTCGTCGTGACTTAAATCACATCACGGTCATATAACAGACCGATCGGGATATCGAAATGCAGCATAGCCAACCTGCATGAACAACGTTTCGACGGTTATTCGCTTCATGCAATTCCGAAGTTATCAAGAGTTATCAAGACGTGATCTGCCGAG
Organism: Nocardia sp. NBC_01327; assembly: GCF_035958815.1. Lineage (NCBI taxonomy): Bacteria > Bacillati > Actinomycetota > Actinomycetes > Mycobacteriales > Nocardiaceae > Nocardia > Nocardia sp. NBC_01327. The sequence continues at coordinate 7,974,889 of NZ_CP108383.1, forward strand.
ATTTACTCGTTACCGTCGTACTCGGCCCGGATCAAACCTGAGATGGGCACCGCACCGAACCGCTGCACTCCGGAGACCCTGTCCCGCGGTTTGGTACCCAGAGCCCCTGGGGACAGGGACACGGCACAGCAACTCGCCGGGTCGGTAGGCGCAGGGAGGGACAAACGATGAAACAGAACCGGAAGATCAACTCCCGCACCCTCGGCCTGCTGGCCGTCACAGGCGCAATTGTTGCCGTCCCGTTCGGCTTCTCCGCAACCGCCTCGGCGGCCACCCACGACTGGGACGGTGTTGCCCAGTGTGAGAGCGGCGGCAACTGGGGAATCGCCACCGGCAACGGCTACTACGGCGGTCTGCAGTTCACGCAGAGCACCTGGGCCGCCAATGGCGGCACCGGCTCCCCCAGCAATGCCAGCAAGGCAGAGCAGGTCCGGGTGGCCGAGAACGTGCTCGCCACCCAGGGCGCCGGCGCCTGGCCCGTCTGCGGCCAGTACCTGCGCAGCGGCTACACCGAGCCCGAGCCGGAAGCCGCTCCGGAGCCCGTCGCTCCCGCCCCCGCCCCGCTCCCCAACGACCGCCAGGCCGCGATCGATCAGGCCAAGAGTGTCGCCGGTGGCCTCGCTCAGCAGTTCGGCGTCCAGGACCAGCTCAATCAGGTGCTGGATCAGAACTCCGCGCTGATCGAGTCCTGGGGCCGCTGAGATCCCTCCCTCTCTCGGGAAGTAGCGAAATGCGCTGCCGTCCATGCTGACGGCAGCGCACTTCTCTGTAGACACAACCCGTTGGCATGGTACGCCGACTGCCGCTGCGCGGCACAGGTTTTCGGCTATACGGTGACGAACTCTGCCCGGTGCGCGGTCGCCCACTCCGCGAAGCTGCGCGGCGGACGGCCGGTGACCTCCTCGACCGAGGGGTGGACCACCGAGGTGAACGACTCCAAAGCCGTTGCGCGCAAGGACATTATGGCGTCGGCCATATCGGGAGCCACTCCGAAGCCGAGCAGCGCGGTATGCGCCTCGGCGGCCGAGATCTCCTCATAGCGCAGCGGACGGCCGAGCACCTCGGCGAGGATGCCGGTCTGCTCCCCCGGCGCCAGCGCCTGCGGGCCGCTGAGTGTGTAAATCCTTCCGGCATGGCCGGTTTCGGTCAGCGCCGCCACGGCGACGGCGGCAATGTCCTCCGGATCGACCACGGCGATGCGGCCCTGCCCGTACGGGGCGCGGACGGTATCGACGGCCCGGATGCCCGGAGCCCAGTGCAGCGCATTGGACATGAATCCCAGCGGGCGCACCATGGTCCAGTCGATGCCGCTCGCGCGCACCGCCTGCTCACCGGCGCGGTGCCAGGCCGGAATCGGATCGGTGGCGGCCTCGTCACCGGCGCGCCCGGAGGAGAGCTTCACCAGGTGGCGGACGCCGGCGCGGATCGCGGCCGCGGCGACATTGGCGTCGTGCACCGGGATTTCGGGGCCGGCCGACAGCAGGAAAACGCTGTCGACCCCGTCCAGTGCGGCGGCGAGACTCTCCGGCGCACCCAGATCGCCGCGCACGACGTCGATATCAGCGGGCAGGTTCGCGGTCTCCGGCCGCCGCACGAGCGCCCGCACCGGTGTGCCCAGCACACGCAGCCGGTCGATGACGGCACGCCCGACGGTGCCGGTGGCTCCGGTCACGAGAATCATCAGATACTCCCAGTTCAGATTGATCGCGGATGGTCACCGCGTCTGGAACCAGCCTGTGCTGGGGCGCGAAATAGATCCATCCACGGGCTGCGGATTGCGGCTATTTTCCATTTGGTGTACCCGTGCGATGATTTATTCCATGCTGGACGAGGTGGACCGCGGCTTGATCCATGCCCTGCACATCGACGGGCGGGCGCCGTTCAATCGCATCGGCGAGGTGCTGGGCGTCTCCACCCAGACCGTCGCGCGGCGCTATCGCCGCCTGCGCGAGGAGTTCGGGCTGCGGGTGGTCGGGCGGCCCGATCCGGGGCATACCGGCACCACCCAGTGGCTGGTCCGGCTCACCACCACGCCCTCCGCGAGCGGGCAGCTCGCCCGGGCGCTGGCGCAGCGCACCGATACCAGCTGGGTCATGCTCACCTCCGGCGGCACCGAGGTCTTCCTCATTGTCGACGGACCCGGATTCGACGCGCCCGCACTGCTTTTGCACGATCTACCGCGCACCTCGGCGATCACCGGCATCTCCGCGCACTACGTGCTGCACACCTATCTGGGCGGGCCGACCGCGTGGCCGGGCCGCCTCGCCGTACTCGATTCCGAACAGCAGCGAAAGCTGCGGCCGCACGAGGAAGACGCCACCGGGCGAGCTGGATCGGATACGGATGACCTGCTTTTCGCCGCCCTGCGCACCGACGGGCGCGCCGGACTCGCACAGCTGGCCGAGGCCACCGGGTTATCGCAATCGACTGTGGCGCGGCACATTTCGGGGCTGCGGGCCGACGGTGCGCTCTACTTCGATGTCGACGTGGACGACCGGGTCTTCGGGGTCACCACACGGGCCATGCTGTGGGCGTCGGTCGCGCCCGGAAAGCTCGACGGGGTCGCCGAAGCCCTTGCGCGGCATGAGGAATTGGCATTCGTGGCCGCGACCACCGGCAGCACCAACCTCATCGCCGAGGCGCTCTGCCCCGACCCGGCGAGTCTGCACACCTATCTCACGAAGAAGCTGGGCGCCTTCGACGCGATCGGCACCCTGGAGACCACCCCGGTCCTGGCGACGGTGAAATCGACATCGCAGCCACCGCTGCTGCGACCCCGGCCGGCGCGCTAGCGACAGGGTCGCGAAGACAAATGGCACGATGACAAAAGGCGCTGCCGTCTTGTGGACGGCAGCGCCTTTCATTGTGCAGCAGGGCTTTTCACGCCCGGATGACTACGGTCCCGCCTGCTGGTAGGCGTTCACGGCCGTCTGCAGATTCTCCAATGCCTTGCCCAGGGTGCCCAGGTCGCCCGACTTCTGGGCGTCCTGCACCGCCTTGAGCGCATCGTTGAGCTGCTTGACCGCGGCGTCCTTACCGGTCGAGCCCGTCGGCGGCGCGACTGTGCCCTGGTTCGGCGGAGCGACCGTCTGATTCGGCGGCGCCACAGTCTGATTCGGCTGATCGGTGGCGGCGCTGCCGGTGCCGGGCAAGACCTGCTCCAGCGCCTCCTTGACCGTCGAGCCGTACCCGACCTTGTCGCGATAACTCGCCAGCACCTTCACCAGCTGCGGGAAGGACGGCGCGTTGGTGCCGCCGGTATTTCGTTCCAGATACCACGGCTCCACATAGAGGATGCCGCCGTCACCGACCGGCAGGGTCAGCAGATTGCCGTATTTGATCTTGTTGACATTGCCACCGGTCAACAGGTTCCGGTCGCGTGAGACTTGATCATTGGTCGTCATCGACGTCTGGGTCTGACCCGGGCCAGGCGTCTGCGAATCCGGGGGTAACTTCAGCACCGTCAACTTGCCGTAGTTGTCCGGATCCGAATGCGCCTGGATATAGGCCGACAGGAAGTTCCGTTTATAGCCCACCATGACGCTGGTCAGGCTGAACTCGGGTTTCCCTGTCTTCGGGTCGCCCACCAGCACGTAGTACGGCGGTTGATGCGCACCGCTGGCCGCGCCCTCCTGCGTCGGATCATTGGGCACCGACCAGAAGGCGTTGTTGGTGAAGAACTCTCGCGGATCGTCCACGTGATACGTCGCGAGCATCTCGCGCTGCACCTTGAACAGGTCCTCCGGATAGCGGAAGTGCGCCCGCAGTTCGGGACTGATGGCACTCTCCGGCTTCACGGTATTCGGGAACACACCGCTCCACGCCTTCAGCACCGGATCGGTCTTGTCGAACTGGTACAGCGTGACGGTGCCGTCGTAGGCATCAACGGTCGCCTTCACCGAATTACGGATATAGGAGACCTCCTTACGCGGCAGCAGCCGGCCGGTGGTCTGGTCGATGCTGTCCTCCACCACACCGTCCAGCGAGGTGCGCTGGGCGTACGGGTAGTTGTCCAGCGTGGTGTAACCGTCCACGATCCAGAGCATGCGGCCGTTGACCACCGCGGGGTACGCATCGCCGTCGGTGGTCAGCCACGGCGCCACCTGCTGTACGCGATCACGCGGATTGCGATTGAAGATGATCTTCGAATCCGAGCCGATCGCACCCGAGAACAGAATGTTCCGCTCGGCGTACTTGGCCGCGAACGCGAATCGGTTGAACCAGTTGCCGATCGACACACCACCCGCACCGGAGTACGTGTACTGATCGGTGGGAGTGTCGTACTCCCGCGGCGCCTGGTTGTTGCCACCGACGATGGCGTAGTCCGCGTCGGTCTTGGAAATCAGCTCGCCGTAGTAGATGCGCGGCTGGTCGAGCTTGATGGCTTCCTTGTCCTTCGGCGTGAACAGATCGCTCACCGTGGACAGATCACCCAGATTGAAGGTCGGATAGCCGTAACCGCCACCGGAATCACTGCCGGCCGCAGCCTGCGCCGCCGCAGTGTCCTTGGGCGGAGCCACATTCACCTGGTTCGCCGGCGAGGCCACGAAGCCGTTGCCGTGCGTGTACACGGTGTGCTTGTTGATCCAGTCGGTCTGGTTGCCGGACAGGTTCTGCGGCTGCAGCTCACGGGCCGCCACGATGTAATCGCCCATCTGACCATTGATGGTGTAGCGGTCGATATCGAGCGGATCCGGGAAGCCGTAGAAGTTCTGCAGCTGCTGATTGCGCTGGATGAAGGTCTGCGTCAACAGGTTCGGATCCAGCAGCCGGATATTCTTGATCGTCGCCTGATCGGCGGGGACCATGAGCGGCTGCTTGGTCACCGGGTCGGTGGTCGCCTCACCCTTGTAATCCTGGTACTCCACCTTGTCCGGTGTGAGTCCGTACGCATCACGGGTGGCCGCGATATTGCGCTGGATATACGCGCTCTCCTTGGTGGCCGCGTTCGGGCGCACCGAGAACTGCTCCACCAGCAGCGGCCACACCGCACCCACCAGCACCGAGGACAGCACCAGCAGCGCCGCCGCCATGGCCGGAATCCGCAAGTCGCGCAACACCACTCCGGCGAAGAACGCGAGCGCGCAGATGACCGCGATGGACAGCAGAATCAGTTTGGCGGGCAGCACCGCATTGATATCGGTGTAGGAACCACCGCTGAAGGTCGGCTCCTTACGGGTGCTCGACAGCAGCGCATACCGGTCGAACCAGTACGCAATCGCCTTGAGCAGCACGAACAGTCCCGCCAGCACCGCCAGCTGAACCCGCGCCGCCGTACTCAGCGTGCCTTCGCGACCGGCCAGGCGCAGACCGCCGAACACGTAGTGCGTCACCAGATTCGCGAAGAACGCGATCACCACGGCGACGAACAGCCAGTTCAGCACCATGCGATAGAACGGCAGATCGAAGGCGTAGAAGCCGACGTCGATATGGAACTGCGGATCCTTGATGCCGAACGAGCCGCCGTGCAGGAACAACTGCACCGTCACCCAGCTCGACTGCGCCACCAGACCGGACAGCACGCCGATCACCAACGGAATCCCGATGCCGAACAAGCGGAGCCGGCCCATGACGGTGGTGCGATAGCGCGCGATCGGATCGCCGGGTCCGGACACCGGCACGAAGACCGGACGCGACCGGTACGCCAGTAGCAGCGACACCCAGATGATCACGCCGACCACGAGGGCGACCACCAGGAAAAGCACGATTCGGGTCAACAGCACCCGAGTGAAAACACCACGGAAACCGACCTCTCCGAACCACAACCAGTTCGTATAGGCGTCGGTGAGCCGAGGCCCGACCAATAACAAGGCAGCCAATACCAGCGCTGTCACCAGCAGTATTCGGCTGCGGCGTGACAGCGAAGGTAAGCCTGTCGGGGGGCGCATGCCCACGATGCCACTCTCCCAGGGTCTGGCAGGCCCGCGCCGGAAATACCGGTCGGTACACCGCAGTCCGATGATGCGAGCTGGTCCCGGGGGACCGTTCGCGCCCCACTCTACGTAAATCGCCCCCGTTCCCGCCCAACACCCGCACTCGAGACTTTCGGAAGCCGATGCGAGGATTGTCGGGTGAACCCTGAGCAGTGGGCCGCATCCGCCCTGTACCGGTGCATCCGTGAAGTCGCCGAGTACGCCGACGGTGAAGGCTGGGACCGTCCGCCGCAGATGTTCGCGCTGGTACCGACCGTGGACCTGGTAGCCGCCGAACCTTCGCTGCTGGATCAGGTCGACTCCGAGGACGCCCTGACTCCCATTGCGCAGGAACCGTTCCCGGAGGACATCAACGGCGACCATCCGCGCGCACTCGACGAATTTCTCGCCACCACCAGCTGGCCGTCGGCCGTCGAGGGCTGCGTGCTGGTGCAGCAGATCGTGGTGCTGCCGCCGGATGCCGAACAGACCCTCGACGATGCCATCGCACCGCTGCTCGCCGATCCCGACGCCGCCGACTCGGCCGGGCGCCAGGCCGCGGTGACACACCCGGAGCGCCGCGACGCGCGCCTGTTCGTCGGCGTGCTCCGCGACGGCACCTCGCTGTCGCTGCTGCAGGTGCGTCCCGCCGAACACGAGGAAGACCCGTTCGGCGACCTCGAGTTGCGCACGGCGCCGAACCTCGCGCCGAACCTGGTCGAGGCCGTGCGGCAGACACTCGACAACGAGCCGGACGACTGACGGCACACGCGGAACGACATCGCGCCCGCTGCCATCAGGCAGCGGGCGCGACTCTTGTTTCCGGACGGCTGTGTCCGGCCGCAGCTGTATCTCGCTGCGGCCCGGACGTCTAGCTGCAGCTGGGGACGTCCTTGCCGGCATTGAGGTCGTCCAGGGATTGCACTGCGGCGGCGAGGTTTTCGACCTTGACCAGGCGCAGGCCGTCGGGAGTGCGCTGGGCGGCCTCACCGCAGTTGGCGGCGGGGACCAGGAAGGTCTGCGCGCCGGCCTCGCGGGCGGCGATCATCTTGTACTGAATGCCGCCGATCGGGCCGACCTTGCCGTCGGGGTCGATGGTGCCGGTGCCCGCGACGAACTTGCCGCCGCTCAATTCACCGGGGGTGAGCTTGTCGATGAGGGCGAGGGTGAACATGAGGCCCGCCGACGGACCGCCGATCTCGGCGAGGTTGAAGTCGGCTTCGAGCGTGCCGGCGGCGTACTCGCCCGGCGTGATGCCGAGGTAGCCCTTGCTGGAATCGTCCGGGCGCGCACCGAGGGTGATCTCGGCGGTCTGCTCGGTCCCGTCGCGGCGGAACACCACCGGAATCGCACTGCCGGGCTTGGCGCCCGATACCGCTGACACCACATCCGTGGAGTTCGCGATCGGCTTACCGGCGACGCTCACCAATTCATCGCCCTTGCGCAGCACATCCTTGGCGGGCCCGTCCTCGGTGACCGCGCGCAAACGCACCACCGTGGGCATCTTCAAGAAATGCAATGCGGCCAATTCGGCATTGTCTTCGGAGTCCTTGAAGTCCTGCTGATTGCTTTTGTCTATCTCGTCACGCGACACCCCGGGCGGATACACCTCGGCACGCGGAACCAGACCGTGCTGACCATCCACCCAGAGGCCGAACGCCTCGAAGATATTCAGCTGGTCGCGAACGGAGACCGTCGTCATATTCAGATTGCCGGTGGTCGGGTCCAGGGGTGCGCCACGCACCTCTACCACCTCTTTTCCATTCACCTCACCCAGCGTATTGAACGTCGGACCAGGTCCGAGCGCCACAAACGGGACGGTGATAACGCTGCCTGCGATCCCGAGCGCCAGAATCGGGATCAAGGCAGCGAGCAGGGTGAATATCCGACGGTTCACGCGGCCAAGGGTACTGGTGATGCACTCGAATGCCGCGCTCCGCTCTGCGGTTCGCCCCATCCGCGGCTCCAGTACCGTAGTAGGTATGAGTGACATTCCGTTCGGATTCTCGAATCGTGACGACGACCCGGAGCGCAAGCCCGGTGACGAGTCCAGCGGTTCTGGTGCGAACAACCCGTTCGGATTCGGTGGTCCGGGCGGCGGCGGATTCGATCCCTCGCAACTGGGGCAGATGCTGAGTCAGCTGGGTCAGATGTTCACCAGCATGAGCCAGCCGGGCGGCCAATCCGGTCCGGTCAATTACGACCTCGCCAAGCGATTGGCCCGGCAGCAGCTCGGTTCGAGCGTCACGCCCGTCACCGCCGGCGCCCAGCGCGCCGTCACCGATGCCGCGCACCTCGCCGAACTGTGGCTCGATGCGGTGACCACGCTGCCCGCGGGCGCCACCAAGACCGTCGCCTGGACCGCCAACGACTGGATCGAGGAGACGCTGCCCACCTGGAAGCGGCTCTGCGATCCGGTGGCCGAACAGGTCTCCGGCATGTGGACCGCGACCCTGCCCGACGAGGCCAAGGAATTCGCGGCGCCCATGATGGGCATGCTCGGCCAGATGGGCGGGCTCGCCTTCGGTTCGCAGCTGGGCTCGGCCCTGGGCCAGCTCGCCAAGGAGGTGCTGACCTCCACCGATATCGGCCTGCCGCTCGGCCCCGCGGGCACCGCGGCGCTATTGCCCACGGCCATTGCCGAATTCAGCGCCGGCCTGGAGCAGCCGGAGAGCGAGATCCTGGTCTATCTCGCCGCGCGCGAGGCCGCGCATCAGCGGCTGTTCGCCCATGTGCCGTGGCTGCGGCAGCAGGTGCTCGGCGCGGTCGAGGACTACGCACGCGGCATCAAGATGGACTTCTCGGCCATCGAGCAGGCCGCGGCGGGCCTCGATCCCATGACGCTGGCGCAGGATCCGTCGAAGCTGGAGGAGCTGCTCGCGCAGGGCACCTTCGAACCGCAGACCACGCCCGAACAGCAGGCCGCGCTCGATCGCCTGGAGACCCTGCTCGCGCTCATCGAGGGCTGGGTGGAGACCGTGGTGACCGATGCGGTCGGCGATCGGCTGCCCGGTGCGGGCGCGCTCGCCGAAACGCTGCGCCGCCGCCGGGCGACCGGCGGTCCGGCGGAGCAGACCTTCGCCACCCTGGTCGGGCTGGAATTGCGGCCGCGCAAGGTGCGTGAGGCGGCCACCCTGTGGCGGCGACTGACCACCGATGCCGGTGTCGAGAAGCGCGACGGGATCTGGGCGCATCCGGATCTGCTGCCGGACTCCTCCGATCTGGACGCGCCGGCCGGGTTCATCGATACCGTGCTCGGCGGCGGGACAACAGCTTTCGACGATCCGATGGCCCAGCTGGCCGAGACCGAGGCACGCGAGCGCGCGGCCAAGGAGTCGATGGACAAGGCCGACAGCGACAGGGCCGAGTCGGGCGAGAAGCCGGACGAGGACGAGGGCGGCAAGCCCGCCTCCTGAGCACCCCGATCGGGTTGTCCACACGGTTCGCCGCGGTGCACAATCCCTTTGAGCTACTTGTGGATAACCCGTGAAAGCGCTGGTGGTTAAGCGTTTTCACGGGTTGTTCGGTTTTCGGGGGCGCGCAGACTGCTGCTATGACAATGCTGCCACGTACGCACGGGCCGATGCTGCATCCGCGAATCGCGGTGCTGCGGCGGTGCAATGGGCTGGTGCAGTTGGGCTGGGATCCCGGGCATGCCGTGGTGCTGCGGCCGCCGGGCCCCGCGGAGGCCGTGCCCGCGCTGCTGCGCCTTCTGGACGGGGTGCACACCCGATCCGAGATCCTTTCGCACGCCGGGGAATTGGGGTTCGACGCCGGGACCACCCGGACGCTGCTGGATGAGATGGCGGCCGCCGGGCTGCTGGCCCGGGAGGACACCGGCTCGCGATTGCGCACGGTGCGGGTGCACGGGCGCGGGCCGCTGTCGGATGCGCTGATCGAGGGTCTGCGGCGAATCGGCTTGCGGCCCAGTCATTCCGCTCCCGGCCACGCCGCCACACAGCGCACCGTGGCCAACGCGCAGCGCACCGCGCCTCCCGATCTGGTGGTGCTCGCCGATGCGCTGGTGCCCGATCCGGCGCTGGTCGCCGAGCTCATGCGACGCCGCATTCCGCACCTGCAGGTGCGCATTCGGGACGGGCGCGGTGTGATCGGCCCGCTGGTGCTGCCCGGCGCCACCAGCTGCCTGCGCTGCGCCGATCTGCACCGCTGTGATCATGATCCCGATTGGCCACACCTGTGTGCCCAGTTACTCGGCCGCGTGGGTCACCTCTCCCCCGCCGGCATCGCGGCTACCGCGGCCTTGGCGCTCGGTGAGGTCGAGACCATTGCGCACGGCCGCGACGATCGGGCGCCCGCCACCCTCAACTCGACGCTGGAATTGGACTTGGACTCACACCACCTGGAGTTCCGGCCCTGGTCGGTGCATCCGCACTGCGGTTGCACCGAGGCCGCCGACGATGGCCAGGAAGCTGCCGGTGCGCCTCCCGCGACCGAAATACCCTCCGCCGAGGCCGATCCCGTGGCGCGCGGCAATAGCCGGGAGGCGTTGCTGTGACGGATCCCACTCACGCCCTGGACCCGCGATTACAGCTGATTCCCATGGCGAACCGTCTGGGACATCGGCATGATGGGAACGTGTCAGAGATTGTGAGCAAGCGCTCTTCCCGCAATGCCAAGTTGGCGAAAATTCCACTCGGCATCGCAGGGCGGGCGGCCGTGGGGTTCGGCCGCAAACTGGCCGGGGGCGATAAGCAGGAAATCAATGCGGAACTCAACCAGAAGGCCGCCGAACAACTGTTCGCGGTTCTGGGCGAGCTCAAGGGTGGGGCGATGAAATTCGGGCAGGCGCTGTCCGTATTCGAAGCGGCCGTGCCCGAAGAGTTCGGCGAGCACTACCGCGAAGCCCTCACCAAATTGCAGTCAGCGGCCCCGCCCATGCCGACCGCCGCCGTCCACCGTCAACTCGACCAGCAGCTCGGAACCGGCTGGCGGCAACGCTTCCGGGAATTCGACGACAATCCCACCGCCTCGGCCAGTATCGGACAGGTGCACAAGGCCGAATGGTCCGACGGCCGCATTGTCGCGGTGAAGGTGCAGTACCCGGGCGCCGACGAAGCCCTGCGCGCCGACCTCAAGACGCTCAACCGCATGGCCGGCATGATGGGCGCGATCATTCCCGGCGCCGATGTGAAGCCGATCCTCGCCGAGATCAGCGAGCGCACCGAGGAAGAACTCGACTACCGCATCGAGGGCGGGCATCAGCGCCAGTTCGCCAAGGCCTTCGAGGGCCATCCGCGCTTCCTGGTGCCGAAGGTGGTGGCCAGCGCCCCCAAGGTGATCGTCACCGAGTGGCTCGACAATGCCACGCCGGTCTCCAAGGTCATCTCGCATGGTATGGAGGACCCGGCGGGCACGCTGGAGCAGCGCAATAGCGTCGCCGCGCTGATGGGCGAATTCCATTTCTCCTCACCGGCGATCGCGGGGCTGCTGCACGCCGATCCGCACCCCGGCAATTTCATGGTCATGCCGGACGGCCGCCTCGCCGTCATCGACTACGGCGCCTGCGCACCGCTGCCCAATGGTTTCCCGCCCATTCTGGGCCAGATGGTGGCGCTGGCCGTCGAGGAGCGCTTCGACGAGCTGACCGAGCTGATGACCACCAATGGCTGGGTCATCCCCGGAAAGACGGTGAGCCACCAGGAGATTCAGGACTACCTGCGTCCCTTCACCGACCCCATCAAGACCGAGACCTTCCACTTCACCCGCAAGTGGATGCAGCGCGTCGCCGGTAAGGCCACCGATCTCACGAATCAAGACATGATGAAAACCGCTCGCGCCCTGCAACTCCCGGCCGAGTACGTGATGATCTTCCGGGTACTCGGCGGGTCCATCGGCATCTGCGCTCAGCTCGACGCCGAACTGCCCTTCATGAAGCTCATGCAGGATTGGGTCCCCGGCTACAAGGAATACCGCACCGCGAGCTGAATTACCGCGCTGCACAACGGCTTACAACCCCCGGACTCACAGCCCCTGGACGCAAAACGACCCGCTTACAAAGAAGTAAGCGGGTCGTATGCGTTCTTTGTCACCCCCGGCCGTCAGGCCTGTCATGCCACCGCGACCTTGCGCGGGCGACCACGCGGGCGCTTGCGGGCAATGACCGCACCCTGGTCGAAGATCTCGCCGCCCCACACTCCCCAGGGCTCGGCGCGATCGATGGCGGCGGACAGGCAGCCCTGCCGGATCGGGCAGCTGGCGCAGAGCACCTTCGCCTCTTCCAGCTGGGCAGGGTTCTCGGCGAACCAGAGATCGGGGTTACCGTCTCGACAAGGCAGGGTCATGGTGACGCCCCGGCGGATACGGGGGGTCGAGGCCACGTTGTTGCGGCATGTCACGCGGTCACGGATAACCGTGGTGGACACGTCGTTCTCCTTCAGCTCGTGCAGCGGTCGTCTTGTGGAAGACGTTGCGTTGTATTTCGCGAAACCGGTGCCGTGGCTGGTGCCGATAAAACTATGGCCACGGTTTCGCTCTGAGGCGATCCGTGGCCAGAAGGTCCGGGGAGTGGTCCCCTACCCGAGTCGACTTCGGTGTCGACTCCTGATCACGGTCGCTAGGTGGATATCGCGGAGGCGGGCTGCGTGCGTGCCGGGAGCCGCTGCTGCGACTACCGGGTGCCAGCCACCGCTGGGCTTGTCCTGCTTCATGACGATCGTCTGTGCCGCTTGGGTTTCGGTTGCAAAACCCTGAAGACCAAGATCGCCATTACGGCCGGACAGACGAATCCCCTGCATAGCGAGGATCCCCCGGGAGGCCGACGGAACGGAGACGACCGGGGTCGTCACCAAATAGCCGGTGCTACCGGTAGCGGTGATGTTCACGATGCCGTTCATGTTCTTATTGCCTCCCGTCCTGCGCTCGTAGCCGATAGATGTCGCATGCACGCCGGGATGTCCTCCCGGGTGCATGCGAACCACATTAGGTACATATACGGATGCACACAACTTATTTTTGACCAGCAGTTTTGTGGTCTTGTGCGCCTCTCGCAAACTCTCGTGCCCGCCGCCTGGTGGCAGCGGGCACGGCTGGATGAGTAGCCGCGGTAGTCAGCCCTGGTTGCGGGCTCGAATGATGGCCAGGACGTCCGCGCCGTAGGTCTGCAGCTTCTTGGCGCCGATGCCGGGGATGGAGACCAGGGCGCCGTCGTCGGCGGGGCGCTGTTCGGCGATGGCGGTGAGGGTCGTATCGCTGAAGACGACGAAGTGCGGCAGTGAGAGCTCGTCGGCCTTCTCCTTGCGCCAATCCTTGAGGGCGGTGAGGAGTTCGGTGTCGATATCCGCGGGACAGCGGGAGCAGCGGCCGAGCATGGTCGCCTGGGTATTGAGCAGCGGGCGGCCGCAGACCCGGCAGGTCGGGTGCACGCGCTTGGGGCCCCGGCGATCGATGGTGTGCTGTGCGATGCGGGAGGCCGGCGAATCGTCGGGGACCAGGCCGTTGAGGAAGCGGGAGCGGCGGCGAACCTTACGACCGCCCTCGGAACGTGCCAGCGCCCAGGACAATTGAAGGTGTACGCGGGCACGGGTGACGCCGACGTAGAGCAGGCGGCGCTCCTCTTCGAGCGCGGCCTCATCGGACACCGTTCCGTCCGAACCGAGTACGTGCTGGATCGGCAGGGTGCCGTCGGCGAGGCCGACCAGGAAGACGGCGTCCCACTCCAGCCCCTTGGCCGCGTGCAGCGAGGCCAGGGTGACGCCCTGCACGGTCGGTGGGTGGCGGGCCTCGGCGCGGGCGGCGAGCTCGCGCAGCAGGGCGGGCAGATCGAGTTCGGGTTCGTGGCCGGCCAGTTCCTCGGTGAGCGCCACCAGCGCCACCAGCGCGGACCAGCGTTCGCGGGCCTGGACACCGACGGGTTCCTCATTGGTGAGGCCGAGGCGGGCCAGGACCGCACGCACGAGGGTGACGAGCTCGGCGCCGCGGGCATCGGGCAGATCGTCGCGGGCGCCGGCCTTGCGCAGCTCCTGCACGGCCTGGCGGACGTCGGGGCGATTGAAGAAGCCTTCGCCGCCACGCACCTGATACGGGATCCCCGCCTCGGTGAGCGCCTGCTCGTATGCCTCGGACTGGGCATTGATGCGGTAGAGGATGGCGATCTCGGCGGCCGGGGTGCCCTTTTCGAGCAGGGCCGCAATGGCTTTCGCGGCGGCGGCGGCCTCGGCGGGCTCGTCGTCGTATTCGGCGAAGCCCGGTTCGGGGCCCTCGGGCCGCTGGCCGATCAATTGCAGCCGGGTTCCGGCAATGCGGCCGCGGGCGGCGCCGATCACCCGATTGGCCAGGGAGACGACCTGCGGGGTGGAGCGGTAGTCGCGTTCCAGGCGGATGACCGTGGCGTCGGGGAAGCGGCGGGAGAAGTCCAGCAGGAAGGTCGGGCTGGCGCCGGTGAAGGAGTAGATGGTCTGGTTGGCGTCGCCGACCACGGTCAGATCGTCGCGCTCGCCGAGCCAGGCGTCGAGCACACGCTGCTGCAGCGGTGTGACGTCCTGATATTCGTCGACGACGAAGCTGCGGTAGCGACCGCGGAACTCCTCGGCGACCGAGGCGTAGTCCTCCAGCGCGGCGGCGGTGTGCAGCAGCAGATCGTCGAAGTCCAGCAGGATGCCGTCCGAGGTGGCCTTGGCCGATTCGTAGCCGGAGTAGACGGCCGCGACCTTCGATGCCTCGAAGGGGGCGTCGCGTTGCAGCCGCGCGACCGCGGCGGCGTAATCCTCCGGTGCGATGAGTGAGCCCTTGGCCCATTCGATTTCGCTGGTCAGATCGCGCAGGGTTTCGGTATCGGTGCCGAGCCCGGCCCGGCCCGCGGCCTGGGCCACCACCGGGAACTTGCGGTCGAGCAGCTTCCACGGCACATCGCCGACCACCTGCGGCCAGAAATAGCGCAGCTGCCGCAGCGCCGCCGCGTGGAAGGTGCGGGCCTGCACCTGACCGGCCTCACCGCCCAGCCCGAGCGCCCGCAGCCGATTGCGCAGCTCCCCCGCGGCCCGGGCCGTGAAGGTCACCGCCAGCACCTGATCGGCGCGCACATGCCCGGCGGACACCAGATGCGCGATGCGGTGGGTGATGGTCCGGGTCTTGCCCGTACCCGCCCCCGCCAGCACGCATACCGGACCGCGCGGTGCGCGCACAGCGGCCGCCTGCTCGGCATCGAGTTCGTCGAGCCGGAGTTTGGCCTGCTGTGTTGGGGCGGCAGTCACGCGCACCATCATGACAGTGCCCTCCGACAGCCCGCCCGCCCGTTGCCCTCCGACAGCCTGATCTCGGCGCGCGGCCTACGGGCGAGCGGGGGCATCTCGGGTTAGCGTGCCCGCGTGGCGAATAACGCACCCGCTGAGGGCACGACGCATGATCGGCATGCGACCTGGATGGAATTGTTCTTCGATCTGGTCGCGGTGGCGGGGATCAGTGAGCTCACGCATCTGCTGCATCGTGGGCCCTCGCTCGGCGAGCTGGCGCTGTATTTGATTCTGTACCTGGCGTTTTGGACGGCGTGGGCCTGCATCACGCTGTACAGCGATGTCGCTCGCGATCACACGCACCAGGGGTTGATGCTCGCGGCCATGCTGGGGCTCGGCCTGATGGCGGCGGCGGTGACGGGGGTGCCGGATCGGCATTCGACCACGTTCGCGGCGGTATATGTGGTGCTGCGGGTGTTCACGGCGCAGATCTGGGGGCGCGGGCGGATCGTGGTCGACTGGCCGGTCGCTCAGCTGACCCTCGGGGTACTGCCGTGGATCGTCTCGCTGTGGGTGGGCGAACCGGGGAAGTACTGGTGGTGGGCGGCGGGACTGGTGATCGACCTGTACCTGATGTTCGCGGTCAGCGGCGAGCGCATGCTGGCCGAGGCGCAGCAGAAGCTCGATTGGCGGCTGAGCAGGTCCCATCGCTTCGACGATATCGAGGTACCGAAAATCAAAGCGGTGCATGCCGATCCGGAGCATTTCGGGGAACGGCTCGGGCTGTACGTGATCATCGTGCTCGGTGAGGGCGTCATTGCGGTGATCGACGCCGTCGGCTCGGAGGCCTGGACGGCGCGGGTGCTCGTGCTGGGTTTCGGGTCGTTCACGATTCTCGCGGGGTTGTGGGCTCTGACCCTCATGTTCGGCGCGATTCCCCGCTTGATGAGTGGTGCGGATACGACCGGAAGAGTCCCGTGGCAGCACATTATGGCGACGCACTGCGGGGTCACCGGCGCGATCGCCACGATCGCGGCGGGTCTGGGCATGACCATCGCGCATGCGGACAGCCATGTGACGACGGGCATCGGGTGGGTGCTGTGCGGTGGCGCCGCAGCATATTTCGTGATCACGGGATTGAGTGGACTGCGCAGTGGCGCCGATTGGCACTCGATCCTGGGCTATCCGCTCCCCTGCGCGGCGATCGCGGTGGTATTGGGAATTTTCGCGGTGCACATCGGTCCGATCGGACTGGTGTACGGCGTGCTGGCGCTGATCGTCTGGTCACTGCTGTGGCAGACCTACACCGACGGGAAGTGGCGGACGGGGACCGGTCCCGACCGTCCGCATCGCCCGTCGCGCGGTGAATCCGGTCCGGCAGCGGCCTGACGCTCAGCCCCGGTCGCGGAGCCGGCGCAGGGCGACGGTGAAATCGGGGGTGTTCTCCCCCAGGGGCGCGAAGAATTCGCGATCGCAGGATTCGACCGCGACGATGGCCCGATTCACCAGGGCCACACCGGTTTCCGTGGGCACCAGCGATTTGGCGCGGCGGTCGTGCGGATGGTCGCGGCGTTCGATCAGGCCCTTGTTCTCCAGGACGCGCAGCACCTGCGAGGTCATCATGGGGTCGGTCGCGGCCTGGGCGGCCAGATCGCGCTGCATGACCGGCTCACCGCCGGAGTTGCCGGTGAGCCAGGTCAGTGCGGCCAGCAGCACGAACTGCACATGGGTCAGGTCGAAGGGGTCCAGGGCCGCCCGCTGGGCGGCCTGCCAGCGGTTGGTCACCTGCCAGAGCAAGAAGCCCGGACTTTCCTCAGCGCCGAAATCGGAGCGCAGCAAGTGCTCGGATTCATTGTTCTCACCGGGCGCCGTCACTCGCCGACCATAGCGCGGGAGATGACGGCGAAATCGTGGGCGGTCAGTTCGACCAGGCCGCGCCGCAGCACGATCCCCCAGTTGGGCGTGCTGGTCAGGTCGAGTTCGCCGCGGAGCCGGTCGATGGGCACCTCGGCGGCGGTCTTGTCGTAGTCGACCGCCCGCCGCCAGGGGCGGAAGCAACCGCCCTGATCGTCGGCCTGCCAGACGGGCTGATCGTCGATGATGCCGAGGGCGGTGAACGCCTTGATCGGCTCGCCCTCGCGCATGCCGGTCCGGGGTGAGTAGTAGACGAATCCGTCCCCCGGCTGCATGCGCTCCACCGGGGCGCGTTTGCCGTGATTGGCCTGTGCGATACCGAGTTCCACGCCGCGCCGGACGTGATCACGGGAGACGACGGCGAGCCAGTACTTGCTCATGCCCGCACCGCCTCGGCGGCGACGACCAGCGCGTTCAGGTCGGGCTGAGCGGATTTGGCGAGATCGGCGCCCATGATCTTGGTCCAGAACCAGCGCAGCGGGCCGTCGATGCTGACGGTGACGGAAACGGTGGTGCGCTCGCCGGTGGTGACCTTGTGAGCGAAGGTGAGGCGACCGCCGAAGAGCTTGGAGACATCGACGAATTCGGTATCGGTGAGCTTTTCGACGATGAACGGAACCTTGGGTCCGCCCTTGGGCTTGAGGGTGCCGGTGGCGCCCTGGACGAACGGGCCGTCGAGCTTCACCCATTCGGTGTCCTGGTTCCATTCGGACCAGGTGGCCATATCGCCCCACTTCTCGAAGAAGGCGGCGGGAGCGGCGGTCGAAGTGGCGGTGGCAGTTGCGATCGTGTTCATGGATTTAGTATGCGCGCATACTAAATCCATGTCAACCCCCGGTCGTGATCACGTTCGGGCCGAGGGAACACGATCAGCGGGGGACGTGTTGCACAGTCCGTGACTGCAACGGACCTGACCATGTACTCGACCACCTGGTGTGGCTACTGCCGACGCCTCCGGACCCAGCTCGACGAGGCCGGCATCACCTATACGGTGATCGATATCGAAGAGAATCCGGCCGCCGCCGAGTTCGTGGGCAGCGTCAACAATGGCAACCACGTGGTGCCGACCATCAAGTACAGCGATGGCTCGACCGCCACCAACCCCAGCCTCAAGCAGGTCAAGCAGGCCCTCGCCAGCATCAGCTGAGCCGCCGCTGAACGAAGGAAGCCGCACATCCGAGGGGTGTGCGGCTTCTTCTCGTCCCGGATCAGCTTGCGGCAGCCCAGGATTCGACGATGGTGCGGGCGATGGAGATGGAGCCGGGCAGCAGCAGGCGGGCATCGGTCTTCGCGCCGCCCCAGGCCCCGGCCGCGAGCGCCTCGCGGACCTCGGCGCGGGTGAACCAGTGCGCCTCGACGATCTCGCCGTCGTGGAACGTCAGCGGCTGCTCCGGATCGGCGACGGCGGAAAAGCCGAGCATGAGCGAGCGCGGGAACGGCCAGGGCTGACTGCCCAGATAGGTGATCTCGCGGACGTCGACGCCGACCTCCTCGCGCAGTTCGCGCTCGACGCAGCGTTCCAGCGATTCACCGGCCTCCACGAAACCGGCCAGCAGCGAGAACAGGCCCTCGGGCCAGGTGTGCTGACGGCCGAGCAGGACGCGGTCGGCGCCGTCGTGAATGAGGCAGATGATGGCCGGGTCGATGCGCGGGAACTCTTCGTGACCGGATTCGCTGGTGCGCGACCAGCCGCCGTTGGTGATCGTGGTGGGGGTGCCGTCGCCGGCGCTGAAGTGCGCCTTGTCATGCCAGTTCAGCAGGGCGATGGCGGTGGAGAGCAGGCCGGTGCCGAAATCGTCGAGCTCGAGGGTGGCGCCGTAGGCGCGCAGGTCCGAGAGCGAGCCCTCGATGGTGTTGTCGCGCACCGCCCACAGGTGCAGGTCGCCGTCCACACCCAGGAAGACGGCGTCGGGGGCCGGTTCGGCGGCGAGGGTGGTGGTCGATTCCAGCACGACCGTATTGCCCTCGACGCGGACCTGGCCGCGTTTGTTCATCCGTAGCAGCTTGGCCTGCGGCCAGCCCTCTTTCAGTGCTTGCTCATCGGCGCGAAGGTGTTCCGCCCGATCGAGAGTGGTACGGGAAAGAATCGGGACCGCATTCAGCTGGAACTCAGGCACAGTGTCTATCTTGCCCTTCGCCGTACCCGGAACTGGTTCGGGGCGCTCAGGATTGGACGCGGCGCAGGTAGAGGAGTTTGTCGCCGGTTTCGAGGGCATCGGTTTCGGGATCGCCGACACGGATGAGAACGTCCGCGCGGACCACGCCGAGGACGATATCGCGGAGGTGGCGGGGCGAACCGCCGATCTCCTCGGGGTCGACCTCTCGTTCGGAGATGGCGAAGCCGGCCTCGGGGGTGAGCAGGTCTTCGATCATCTCCACCACGCTGGGGGTGGTGGTGGCGATGCCGAGCAGACGGCCCGCGGTCTCGGAGGAGACCACGACCGAGTCCGCGCCGGATTGCCGCAGCAGATGGGTGTTCTCGGCCTCGCGGACGGCGGCGGAGATGCGCGCCTTGGGATTGATCTCGCGGGCGGTGAGGGTCACCAGGACGGCGGTGTCGTCGCGATTGGCCGCGACCACCACCGCGGACGCACGGGCGACACCCGCGAGATGCAGTACATCGGACCTGGTGGCCGAGCCGAGCACCGTCACCAGTCCGGCATTGGCGGCGGCCTCGAGCACCACGGGATCGGTATCGACGACCACGATATTGGAGGCCTGCACGCCGTCGCCGAGCATGGCGTCGATCGCGGTGCGGCCCTTGGTGCCGTAGCCGACGACCACGGTGTGATTACGCACGCTGTGCCTCCATCGCTGAATCTTGAAAGCCTGCCGGGATCGTTCGGTGAGTACGGCCAGCGTGGTGCCGACCAGAACGATGAGGAAGAGGATCCGCAGCGGGGTGACCACGAGAATATTGATGAGCCGCGCGGTAGGGGTGACCGGTGTGATGTCGCCGTAGCCCGTGGTCGACAGCGAGACCGTCGCGTAGTACGCGGAGTCCAGCAGCGACATGCGCTCGCGGGCATTGTCGTGATAGCCGTCCCGGCCGAAGTACACCACCGCGGTGGCGACGGCCAGCAGCAGCACCGCCATACCCAGTCGCCGCACCAGCGCCTGCCAGGGGCTGGCCTGCGCGGTCGGCACCCGCAGAATGCCGACCAGCGCGAAATCCGGGCGGTCGGTGAGATGGGCCAAACCCCTCGAAGAATCACCGAACACGCGAATCACCAGCCATTTCGGGGACGTCTTCCTGCGGCACAGGTCCGGAGCGTACCTGCCCGCCGCCCGCAACGGTGTGTCGGTCGCGGGCGCGTCGCGACTACCGAATCAGGTCCGGGGGCAGGGATTCCGGATCCGGTGGGGGCTCGAAGTCGGGCGGGGATTCGACTTCCGGGCGTGCCGGGGTGGTCGCCTGGAACGGGGATTCCGGCGGGAAGTTCTCCTCCGGCGGGGGTTCCGGATCGGGGGGACGCGACGAATCCGGCTGCCGTCGAAGGGAATCGACGTCCACAGGCGGGGGCGCCTCCGGGTCGGCGCCGCGACGGTCCGGGGCGCCGCGCGGTCGAGAGGCCGCCGGCTCGGGCTCGGCGACAACTCGCCGCGGGGCCGCGGTGGTGATGAGATTCGCGAGTTCCTCCGGGCCCGCGAGATGCTCGGGGGCGATGGTGCGGAGAGTGCGGACGTAGTGGAATGCGGCGGTGGTGCGGGCGAGTACGTCGGCTTCGGGGGCGCCGGTGCGGGCGGCCTCGAGGCGTGCCCAGGCGAGGCGGTAGACGGCGAGCTGAATGGCGACCGAATCCTCCTCGGCGGCAGTGGGTTCGCCGCCGGTCTTCCAGTCGACGACGATCCAGGTGCCGTCGGCCTGCCGGAAGACGGCATCCATGCGGCCCCGAATCACGGTGCCGGCCAGCGAGGTTTCGAAGGAGACCTCGACCTCGACCGGATTGCGGTCGGCCCACTCGGAAGCGAGGAAGGCCTCCTGCAGGCGGACGAGTTCGGCGTCATTGTCGGAGGTATCGGCCGCACCGGGCAGTTCGTCGAAGCCCAGCAACCGGCCCGCGCCGAACCAGCGTTGCAGCCAGGCGTGGAAGGCGGTGCCGCGGCGGGTGAACGGGCTCGGCGGATACGGCAGCGGACGGCGCAGGCGGGCAGCGAGTTTCGCGGGATCGGCGCGCAGGTCCACCAGGGAGGTGGCGGCGAGCTGGCCGGGGAGCTCGACCTCGCGGATCGCCTGATCGGCGGCGAGGTGCTCGGCGATCAGGGCATCGACATCCGATGCCCAGCCCTCGGGGTCGTCCGGGTCGTCCGCTGAATCCGCTGTGTCGCTGTCGAATTCGTCCGCGTCGACGAATTCGCCGGAGTCGGTCAGCCCGAAGTCGAATTCGATCTGCTCGGGCCGGGATTCGACATGCAGCGCGGTGAGGGCCGTCTTGACCAGTGCCGCACCCTCTTCCACCGATCCCCGGCGGGCGCCGAGCGGGTCGCGGGGCCAGGACGCGGTGAGCGGATTATCGGTGAAGGGGTTGGCGGTATCGGGCAGCGGCGGATCGTCCCAGCGGTCGATGCGCACACCCCGGGAGAGCGCGGAGCCGGGCACTTCGGTGGCCTGCTTCAGTTCCAGCAGGAAGTCGGAGGGGCCCTTGGGCTTCGCGCCCGTCTCCGCCCAGTGGTGAGCGGAGACGAAGAGCGCGCGCTCCGTACGGGTGAGGGCCACGTAGAAGAGGCGGCGGTCCTCATCCAGGCGGCGTCGGCCCAGAGCCTTCTTGTGCGAGTCGAGAGCGCGTTCCAGATCGGCGCGATCGTAGATATCGTCGAGGCTCAGGACGGGGACGCCGTCGCCCGCGCCCTCCGATTGCCGGTCACCGCGCAGGTGGGTGGGGAGTTCGGCGAGCGCGCCCATCCAGGTGGTGGTGCCGGTGCCCGAGGGGAAGGTGCCGTCCACCACATGCGGGACGGCCACCACCTCCCATTCCAGTCCCTTGGCGGCGTGCACGGTGAGCACCTGCACCCGATCGTGTGCCACCTCGACCTCGCCGGGTTCCAGGCCGTTCTCGACTTCCTCTGCGGCGGAGAGGAAGTCGAGCAGGCCGCTGAGGGAGGAGCGGTGGTCGGCGGAGTATCCGGCGACCACATCCGCGAAGGCGTCGAGGTGTTCGCGTCCGGCGGCGGCCACCGCCCGGCGGGCCTGGGTCTCCACGCCGACGCCGATGGTGCGTTCGACGTCCGCGACCAGTTCGGCGAGGGGTTGTCCGCCGCGTTCGCGCAGAGCGCCGAGTTCCTGGCCGAGCACCACGATGCGCGCATAACCTGTCGCCGAATACTGTTCTGCCGCACCGGGATCAGCGATGGCGTCGCCGAGTCCCGCGCGCTCGGCGGGCTCCGGGGCGACCTCCCGCAGGGCCGCGTCCAGCCCGGCCGTATCGGTGATATCCGCCGATTGGCCGGGCGGGCGGCGAATGGAGAGCTCGCGGGCCCGCCGGGACAGCGCGGCGATATCGGCGACGCCGATGCGCCAGCGGGCCCCGGTGAGAATGCGCATTGCCGCGCCACCGGCGGCGGGATCGGCGATCAGGCGCAGTGTCGCAACGATATCCGCGACCTCGGGGGTGTGCAGTAGTCCGCCCAGGCCGACGATCTCCACCGGCAGGCCCTGCTCGCGCAGGGCCTCCGCCAGCGGCGCGGCATCGGCATTGCGCCGCACCAGTACCGCCGAGGTGGGTGGTTCCGACCCCGCGTCCGCCGCCGCCTCCCATTCGGCCTTGATCCGCTCGGCTACCCAGACCCGTTCATCCGCAACGGTATCCGTGAGCGCCAGGGCCACCAGACCCGGTGTAGCACCCGGCCGCGGCCGCAGCGCGTCCACCGTGACACCGCCACCCGCGGCTGCTGCGATGCGCAGTGGATCCGCCACCAGATTCGCCAGATCCAAGGCCTCCGGGGGATTTCGCCAGCTGGTCATGAGCGGCAGGATAGGTGCGGGAACCCCTGGCGCACTGGGGAAGTCGGTGGCGAATCGGGGCAGATTCGCGGCCGACGCACCGCGCCAGCCGTAGATCGACTGCATAGGATCGCCGACGGCCGTCACCGCGAGCGGTCCCGGCTGGACTTCGGCGCGTTGTCCGGTGAGCGCCTCACCCTCGACTCCTCCCGCGCGCGGGGGTACGGCGGCTTCGTCAGCGGCAGACCGATTCGACTGCGCCGCTTGGTGTCCAGTTGGCGCTGATCGCTGCGCGCGTGCTGCCTCGCCCTCGGAGTCGGCGAGCGGTGCGGTGTGGACGCCGCCGAAAAGAGCAGAGAGCAGGATGCGCTGGGAGTGGCCGGTGTCCTGGTATTCGTCGAGCAGGACGAGGCGGAAGCGGGTGCGTTCGGCGACGCTGACCTCGGCGTGCAGGGCGGCGAGGCGGGCGGCCAGGGACATTTGGGCGCCGAAATCCAGGGCGCCGCGACGGCGCAGCTCTTCGGCGAGGCGCTCCACCAGCGGCAGCAGGGAGACTCGTTCGTGCTGGGTGTCGACGAGATCGGTGAGAGTCTTCTTGGGGCCGCCCTTCTGGCGCGGGCCTGCCGGAAGCGTGAAGATCAGCCGCTCCAATTCCACATGGGCGGTGGCCAATTGGCGCGGTTCCACCAGGTGTTCGGCGAGCTGACCGGAGAGCGCCAGCACGGCTTCGGTGACCGAGACGGGGCTGCGGTCGGTCTCGAGGTCACCGTCCCAGGTCGAGACGACGCGGTAGGCCAGCTGCCAGAGCTGGGTCTGGGTGAGCAGGGTGGCGGTGGGTTCGACGGGCAGCAGCAGGCCGTATTCGGTGAGCAGGCGGCCCGCGTAGGAGTGGTAGGTGCTGATCTCCGGTTCGGAGCCGGTGAGCAGACCGCGCAGCCGGCCGGTGGGGTCGATATCGCGCAGCAGCGGCGCACCCGCCAAGCGGGACAGCCGGGTGCGGATGCGAGTGGTCAACTGCTGGGCGGCTTTTCGAGTGAAGGTGAGGCCCAGCACCTGTTCGGGTTCGACCAGGCCGTTGGCGACCATCCACACCACACGCGCCGCCATGGTCTCGGTCTTTCCCGCGCCCGCACCGGCGACCACCAGGGTCGGGCCGGTCGGGGCCTCGATGACCGCGGCCTGTTCGTCGGTGGGGGGCGGCAGGCCCAGCGCATCGGCGAGTTGACGAGCAGTGATGCTCACTCGTCGGTCACCTGGCGTCCGGTGTCCTGGACGGGGCAGCTGCCCGCGACCTTGCAGTGGCGGCAGCCCTCATTGCGCATGGCCAGATAGCTGGGACCGGTCGAGGAGGCCGCGGCATCGTGGATCACGCCGCGCCACAGCTCGATTCCGCCGTCGTCGAGTGCGGGCTGCATGCGTTCGGTGGCCGCGCCGTCCCGGGCGCTGGGTTTGGCCACGTAGACCAGGCGGGCGCCGCCGGGTTCGCCGTCGCCGAGTGCGCCCGCCGCGGCCGCTACCTGATAGGTGGCCAGCTGCGCGTGCTCCTCGGCCGCCTGCTTGGTGATCGGCGTCTTGCCGGTCTTCACATCGACGATGACGAAGCGGCCCATGGCATCTCGTTCGAGGCGGTCCATGCGCCCGCTGATCCGCACCGGGAGTTCGCCGGGCGTGCGTGCGGGCAGGATGCAGTCCACCGGCACCTCGACGCCGATGGAGGTGAGTTCGTCGCGGGTATTGCGCAACCAGGCCAGGAAGGTGTCGACCATGGTTTCGGTGCGGCGCAATTCGGCTCGGGAGTACCAGTTCTCGCCGTCGCGCGCGGTGGGATCGACCTTTTTCCAGGCCTTGACCAGCGCGACTTTGACCTGGGCCTCGGTGACCTGACCGGCGAGCGCCTGCACCAGCGTGTGCACAAGATTGCCCTTGAGGGCGTGCGGATTCTCGCCGTCGCTGCCGCCGTGGCGTTCCAGCGCCCAGCGCAGCGGGCAGGTCTTGAGCTGCTCCACCGTGGAGGGCGAGAGCGCGACCGAACCGTCCTCGCTGTTCCAGAGCGGACTTTCGGAGGACAGTTCGGCGGTGCCGTACCAGTCGTCCGGGTGCGCACCGCGCACCCCGGCCCGGGCCAGCCGGGCAAGCTGGCGGGCGGCGCGGGAGCGGCGCTCCGGTGTGGTCTCGGGATCACATGCGGCACTGCGCAATTCGGCGATCAGCGTATGCATGGCGAGGGCGCGGCCGGGATCGACCGGCGGCGGTATGCGGCCGGGCTGCCCGTCGGCCGCGTCGGCGTCGAGTTCGGCGAGGAAGCGCGAGGGCACCAGATCCTGGTCGCCGGTGACGGATTCGACCGCCGTCACCAGCAGGGAACGGCGCGCCCGGCTGCACGCCACCAGCAGCAGTCGCCGCTCCTCGGCGAGCAGTGGGGCGGCACGGCTCACCTTCTCACCCGTATCCCCCACTCCGGCAAGCAGATCCACCAGATCCTCGACACCGAGCAGGGTGCCGCGCGGGCGCAGATTGGGCCAGATGCCCTCCTGCACCGCGGCGACGGTGACGGTGTCCCACTCCCGGCCCGCGGCGGCGTGCGCACTGCAGATGGTCACCGCTTCGCCCGGATCGGTATGCGGCGCATTGTCCTGCGGAATCACCTGCTGCTCCAGGTATTCCACAAAACCCTCGATGGTGGCGTGCGGCAGCCGGTCCACATAGGCCGCGGCCGCCTCGAACAAGCCCACCACCGCATCGAGATCGCGGTCGGCTTGCAGCCCCACCGCTCCCCCGCGCTCGGACTGCCCCACCCAGCGCCGCTCCAGCGTCGATCCGGTCCACAACCCCCACAGCGTGTCCTCCAGCCCACCCCCGCCCCCCCGCACCTTGCGCGCCCGCCCCAGCGCCTTCAGCACCCGCCGCAACGGTGCGGCCTCCACCTCGGTGAGCCGCTCGAGCAGCACCCGATTCCCCGCCCCCACCAACAGATCTCGCAGAATCTCCGCCGACGACCGATCCAGATCCGCGAAGCGATCAGCACCCGCACCATCGCCGTCGAGATCCGCGGCGGAACGGCCGGTACTGCGGCGCGCCTCGCCTCCCGCTGTAGTGGCGACCGGCGTTGGCACGGCAGCACCGGAGTCCGCGGCAGGTTCGATGCGACCGGAGCCGCCGTCACCGGCGGGCGAGTCGGTGGCCGCCACCGAGTCGTTCGGTGCGCTCACCGAGGACGAGCCGTCGCTGTCGGTGGCGTCCGCTACCGTCGATGGCATGGTCGTATAGCGCTCGCTCGCAAGGTAATCCGCGGTGCGGACGGGTTCGTCGCCGTCGTGATCCTCGGGGGCGCGGTCGGGGTAGCCGAGTTCGAGGACGGTACGGCGGATGCCGCGGCGGAGGCGGCGGAGGCTGATCTGGTCCGCGCCGCCGAGGGGGCCCGCGAGGAGGTCGAGGGCATCGTCGGCGGTGAAGGGGATGGGGCGGGGATGGCGGACGCGGGTGGGGTCGCCGGCGGTGACGGCGCGCAGGGCGAGCAGGGCCCAGGCGGCGCCGCGGCGGCGGGCGAGGGGGACGTCGGCGGGGGGCTGGCGGACGGGCACACCGGCGGCCAGCAGGGCGCGGCGCAGGGGGGCCAGGGACAGCGGGACCGAGCGGACGATGACGGCCATATTCGACCAGGGGACGCCGTGGGTGAGGTGGGCGCGGCGGAGGTGGTCGGCAATGAGGGCGGCTTCCTTGGCCGGGGTGGTGAGCACCTGCACACGCACCTCACCCTCGAATGGCGGCTCTTCCCAGAGGATCTCGTCGTCGGACCGCACATCCCACTCGGCCGTGCCGTCCCCGGGCGGCGCGATCGCACCCGCCTTGTCGGCCCGAACCCTCACACCGCCGTGACCGTTCGATGCGTCGGTATCGGATGGGGCGATATCGCGCAGGAAATTCGCGGCGTCCCGGGCTCCGGGGCGGATGCGGTGCGGGCCGGCGCCCGGGAGGCGGGAGGTGATGCGGGAGACGACCTCCTGGATGGCGGTGGCGGATCGGTGGTTGTGGCGCAGGATGATTCGGCGGTCGGCGGGGGCATCGGGGTCGGCGGCGAAGCGGGCGTCGGCGCCGCGGAAGGTGAAGACGGACTGGTCGGGGTCGGCGGCGATCACGGTGGTGGCCGCGCCACTGCCGATGGCTCGAACGAGTTGGGCCGCAAGGGGATCCAGATGCTGGGCGTCGTCGACGAGGACGGTGCGCAGCCGATCGCGCTCGGCGGCCAGCAGTTCGGCGTCGATCAGCAGGGCATCGAGGGCCGCGCCGACCAGTTCGGCGGCGTCGAGGGCGGGCGCACTGGCCTCGGGTACGTCCATACCGACCGACCAGCGCAGCAGCATGATCTGCTCGTAGCGTTCGTGGAATCGCCCGGCGGCGACCCATTCGGGGTGTCCGTGGGTATGTCCGAGCCGGATGAGGTCCTCGGGACCGAGTCCGCGCTCGGTGGCGCGCAGCATGAGATCCCGCAACTGTTCAGCGAATCCAGCGGCGGGCAATGCGGGATGCAGCCGCTCCGGCCAGTCCGGCGCCTCGTCGGCGAGTTCGCCGCGCAGCATTTCCCGAATGACAATGTCCTGCTCGGAACCGGTAAGCAGGCGCGGGGGCGGATTGCCGTGGGTGGCCGACACGGTGCGCAGGAGACCGAAGGCATAGGAGTGCAGGGTGCGCACCAATGGGCCGCGAGTGGCGCCTGGTACCCCTCCCAGCAATGGATCGGCCTCGGCAATTCGGACAGTAATGGCATTACGCACCGCGGTGGCGGCCCGTTTCGAATAGGTGAGCACCAGCACCGATTCCGGATCCGCCCCGGCCAGAATGCGTTCGGCCGCGATATCCACCAGCAGGGCGGTCTTGCCCGCGCCCGGACCGCCCAGCACCTGCCACGGCCGCCAGCCGGGATCGATGCCGGGGTCGTCGAACAGCGGCCGGAGGGCGGCATCCCACTCCCGGAGGTGGGAGGCTGCCTCGGCCCGGCGCACCAATTGCACCGAGCTATCCGATCGCATCACGTCGGCTATTTCAACAGACCGCCCCGACACGTTCCGTTTGCCATGTGTTGGCCGTGCCGCCGGTCACAGCGGAAACGCCCGCCGCGGACCCGCGATGCGGACCGCCGGCGGGTGGAGCCGCACGCCGGCAGGCAGCAGAATGGTCGGGGTGTCCGATCTTCATATTCATCATTTCGGTCCTTCGACCGGTCCGGTTGTGCTGGCGCTGCACGGCTTGACCGGGCACGGTCAACGCTGGCAGGCGCTGGCTGAGCAGCAGCTGCCCGATGTGCGGATTATTGCGCCGGATCTGCGGGGGCACGGGAGGTCGACCGGCGTGCCGCCGTGGGATTTCGAAACGATCGTCGCGGACCTGGTGGCGGCGCTGGCGGCGCGGACCGGCGAACCGGTGGTAGTGCTCGGGCATTCGTTCGGCGCGGCGGCCGCCGTGCATCTGGCGCGGCGCCATCCCGAGCTGGTGCGCGCGCTGGTCCTGCTGGATCCGGCGATCGGCCTGGCGCCGGAGCTCATGCTGCGCATCGCGGATTCCACTCTGGCGCACCCGGATTACGCGAGCCTGGCGGATGCCCGGTTCGACAAGCTGGAGACCGCCTGGGCCGATGTGGAAACGCAGGTGCTCGAGGCCGAACTGGCCGAGCATCTGGTGCCCACCGCGGACGGCCGGCTGGCCTGGCGCATGACCCTGCCCGCGATCATTTCGTACTGGGGTCAGCTGGCCCGCGATTTCGTGCTGCCACCGCCGGAGCTGCCCACGATCCTGGTGCAGGCGAGGAAGGTGCAGCCGCCGTTCGTGACCCCGGCCTTCCGCGCGGCGCTCACCGCGAAGCTGGGCGACCGGCTGACCGTGCACGAATTCGACTGCGATCACATGGTGGCGCAGGAACTGCCCGCGGAAACCGCCGCGCTCGTCCGCGCCGTGCTCTGAAACGCTGTGCTCTGAAACGCGACCCCGAGGAGCCCGCCCATGCCCACCTCCGATGCCGAAGTCGAGCGAGTCCGCGAGCTGGTGGCGGCCATTCCGCCCGGCCGGGTCGCCACCTACGGCGATATCGCCGCCGCCGCGGGTCTGTCCACGCCCCGCACCGTCGGCTGGATCATGCGCACCGATTCCGCGGATCTGCCGTGGCATCGGGTGCTGCGCGCAAATGGCACGCCCGCACCACATTTGGCGCACCGGCAACTGGTGCAGCTCGCCGCGGAGGGCTGTCCGGTCCTCGACGATCGGGTGGACCTGCGGCGCGCCCGGTTTCATTTCGACTCGCCGGACTGACCGCCGACCTGGGCCGACAGCCGGATTCGGTTCCGCGAAACCGGGTACGCGGCACCCCGGGCGGCGGCTACCGTGGAAACCATGTCCACCCGTCTGGCATGCGTGGTGTTCGATGCCGTCGAGCCCAGGAGCGTCTCCCGCTTCTGGGCCGAACTCCTAGGCTGGGAGGTGGCACTCGATCGTCCCGACGGGGTCGATGTGGCCGCATCCGACCCGGACGGGCTGGATGTGGCGCTCACCTTCCTCCCCGCCCGCCGGTCCAAGGCGGCGAAGAACCGCATCCACCTGGACCTGTCCAGCCGATCGCTGGATCATCAACGCGTACAGGTGGATCGGGCGCTGTCCCTGGGTGCGCGCCGGATCGATATCGGGCAGGGCGCGGTGCCGTGGGCGGTGCTGGCCGATCCGGAGGGCAATGAATTCTGCGTGCTCGAGCCGCGTGAGCACTATGTGGATACCGGTTCGGTGGCGGCGATCGTGGTGGATACCGAGAATCCCCTGCGCCTGGCGCAATTCTGGTCGAAGGCCGCGGGCTGGCCCGTCACGCACGACAGCGCCCGCTATGCGGGAATCCGTTCGGCCACCGGTCAGGGTCCGTGGCTGGAATTCCTCCGCACCCCCGAAGCGCTCGGCGAGCGCAGTCGTCTTCATCTGGATCTCATCGCTTTCCCCAGCGATGACCCCGTGGAGGAAGCCGCCCGACTGCAAGCCGCGGGCGCGTCGCCGATCAGTTCCGAGACTCCCCCGGCCAATGCACCGGCGGTGGTGCTGGCCGATCCGGAAACCAACGAATTCTGTCTGCTGCAAGCAGCATCCGGCTGATTTACGTTCCCCCGCTGATACCACTGCGCGGTATCAGGCCGCCCCGCGTTCGTACCGGCGCCGTTCCCGCGGCGACATTCCGCCCCAGATGCCGAAACGCTGATCATGCGTCAGCGCATAATCCAGGCATTCGCGCCGCACCTCGCACGATGAGCAGACTCGTTTGGCCTCGCGCGTGGAACCGCCCTTGTCCGGAAAGAACGCCTCCGGATCGGTCTGGGTGCACAGGGCCTGCTGATGCCAGGAGCCCGGTTCGGATTCGTCCCGGTGCGTGATGGTTTCGAACATCGCATCGAAATTGGTGAAAAGCATTTTCACGTCGTTCACCCTCTTCATAAACGGATTGATTCTGAATTACACAAGACCCGAAAACTGGTGGGTCAGCAATCGCCGCTGACCGCGGCCAGGCGGGCCTGCTCACCGGTGAGGAAGATGCGGCGCGCGTGCACCGCGGCCGGCGTCGACGACCAGGGCGCGAGTGCCGTGGTGAACATGAGTTCGCACCACGAAAGCGCGGGCGTCGCACCGAGGGAGAGGGTATTGAGCAGTGACAATTCGGTATCGGAATCGTTCCAGGCGGCGAACAGCCAGGTGCCGTCCAACCGGGCCAGGAATTCCTCGGCGTCCTCCGGCACTCCGAGGGGCGCGTCGACGGCGAGATGAACAACCGCGGTAATGGCATGGCGCATACGAGCATCCAGGCCGACTCCGTCGTGCAGCAGCAAACCCTCGAGCGAATCGCGAAGTACGGCCCCATGATCGGTCCGGAAGTCGCGGCGAGCGGCAGTAGTGACGTCGAACATTATTTTCCTCCCTATCGAATAAGCGCTTGTCCCAAAAGCGCCATCGCCTGATTTAAAAGGCCGAACGGTCGACTTGTCCAGTTTTAAGGACATCTGGGGCAAACCCCTAGCAGTACTGACACTGGCCAGTGTTGGTACCCGTCGGGAACAGCACCGAAGGGTGCCCGGCACCACGTGGGCAAACATTAGCTCGATACGGGTTCCGCCCTTTACGGTCTGACCATGCCTTATGTGCAATCAGGTGCGGCCACAGTTCATTTCGTCACCAGCGACATCGCTGGACCGACACTTCTCCTCATCCACGGATTTCTCATGGATGAATCGATGTTCGAACCGATGCGCGAACCTCTGGCAGCTGCCGGGATCAATCTCGTAACGATTGATGCGCGATGCCACGGACGCACTCAGTCACCCGATGGCGAACAGTTCACCTACTGGGATATGGCGGCCGACGCACTGGCGGTTATGGATGAATTGGGGATTCGAAAAGCAGTCATAGGCGGTATGAGTCAGGGTGGATTCACCGCACTGCGACTGGCGCTGCTGGCACCGGAGCGGGTGCGCGGATTGGCGCTCATCGATACCGAGGCGGGCGACTGCAGCCCCGGCGAACTCGCCTTCTACCACACCTTTTTCGAGCGCTGGTGCAGTGCGGAGCCGATGGCGCCGCTGGTCGCCGAACTGGCTCCGCAGCTGATCGGCGGCAGCGATCCGCGCCTGTGGCGGGCCTGGACCAGCCGCTGGTACTCCTCCGATCGGCAGTCCATTCTGCCGGCCGCGCGCTGCTTGATGGAGCGCCGTTCGGTATTGCACCGGCTCTCGGAAATCACCGCGCCGACACTGGTGATCCGGGGCAGCCACGATGGCACCAGCACCGCGCAGAAATCCGATGCGCTGGCTGCCGGACTCGCGAATGCGGATGGGGTGGTGACCATTCCGGGCGCCGGGCACGGCGCCGCGTGGACACATCCGGAGGTGGTGGCGCCCCTACTGATTCGACTGGTGCGACGGTCTACTGCGCGGCACGAGAACAACCTGACGCACGCGCTGGCGCATCCATGGCTGCAGGGGCGTTCCACACCCGGAATTCACGCCGCACGATGACCGGAATTCGATCCCGGCCTATTCCTCCGCGCCGTTGCGCAGGTGGCCGGGATCGAGCAGCACACCGGTATCCGAACACCAGGTCGGAATACCGAGGAAGATCTGGATCTGGCTGGGATATGCCGCGCAGAACACGCTGAACAGCTGCACCGCGATTGCGCGGCAGCGGCCGGTGGGGACGTCGTTCAGATGCATGATGGCGCGTGGACGACCATATGCCGCAATGCCTTCGTCCCATAATTCGCGAAAGAGTCCGAACCGTCCGAGTTCGGCGAGAAATCCGGCGGACCAGCCGGTGTCACCGGAGCTGGCAATGAGTCCGCGCAGCCAATGCACGGTCACCCGGACCTCCTCCTCCCACTCCAGCATGACCTCGCGGGAGAGCTCGTTGCCCAGAAGCCAGCGCAGAATATTCACATCCTGCTCGAGCCCCGGGAAGGCTTGGGAGTAACTGGTGTTGCAGGCCAGCACATTCCAGCGGGTGTCCACATACGCGGCGAGATTGGGTTCGTGCAGTTCGAGCGCGCGGCGCATGTCGTCGGTGATTTCGCCGCGCAGTTGCTGCACCGTGGGAAAATCGCTGACGCCGAGGCCGGCCAGATCGAGCAGATGCCGGCGTTCCACCACCGACAGCGGGTCTATTCGGTCCAGATATCGGACCAGTGCGTCGACCACCTCGCGGGTGGGATGGCCGCGGTCGCCCTTCTCCAAATGGCTGATGTAGCTGGCGCTGACTCCGGCGTTGAAGGCGAGTCTTTCGCGTGATACCCCCCGCGCGTCGCGGAGCTTGCGCAGCAGGAGTCCGAATGTCGGCGGTTTCAGCTCTTCGAAGTCTCTATCAGTTTTCACGCCCAGCACCACGCCGTTCCCTCTCCACAAACATTCAGCAAACCAACCTTCATCAGTCCGGTACCCACCTGTTCCGGAGAGCGGGACCCGCTGTAACGCCTGCCGTGAACTGTGACGAATCCGCTGGAACGCCCGCAGCTCTGGCTCCGGATACTGCCATATGCGATTGTTCAGAAGTTCAAAACATGATCATTTCTACTATGTGTCGTGGTGCATCGCACAACTTCGCATACATGAGCAATTGCTTAGCAAGCAGTGGATTCGGCGTGCTGGAGACCACGTTCGCGGCCTCGAATCAGCCAGCCACTACGATCTTCAACCATGATCACCATCGCGCCCGTCTTCGCCTCGTGACGACCGTCGAC
This sequence comes from Nocardia sp. NBC_01327, assembly GCF_035958815.1. Taxonomy (NCBI): domain Bacteria; kingdom Bacillati; phylum Actinomycetota; class Actinomycetes; order Mycobacteriales; family Nocardiaceae; genus Nocardia; species Nocardia sp. NBC_01327. The sequence goes on from NZ_CP108383.1 coordinate 8,008,087, forward strand.
GCGATTGTGCTGGCCGGTGGCCGGGCCAGCCGGATGGGCGGCGCCGATAAGCCCGCACTGGTGGTCGGCGGCCGATCGATGCTGGATGCGGCGATTTCCGCGGTCGCCGCGTGCACGCGCACCGTCGTCGTCGGACCGCCTCGGCCCGAACTGCCGCCGGAAATCCTTCAGGCACAGGAGGTACCGGCGGGAGCCGGTCCGGTGGCCGCGATAGCGGCCGGACTCGCAGCGCTCGGTGCGGGCGAATTTCCGGACGGACTCATTGTGATTCTGGCCGCGGACATGCCATTTATCACAGTTGCCGCCATCGACGAACTACTCATGCACACAAGAGAATCCGGCGCCGAAGCGGTATTCGCCGCGGATGCCTCGGGCCGGCCGCAATATCTGGCCGGGGTCTGGCGGCGCTCCGCGCTGACCGCGGCGCTGAATCAGCTTGATTCCCCGGTCAATCGGCCGATGAAGGCACTGGTGCCGAGCAATACCGCCACGATGCCGCTGGCCGGGGTCGACGACTGCGATACACCCGACGATGTACAACACGCCCGGGCAACGGCGAGTCGCTCCGCTACGCCGCTGTCGCTCGCGGAGGCGCGGGATGCGCTGCGCCGGAGTATTTCCCGACTGCCGGTGCGGCGGGTTCCGGTGCACACGGCCCGGGGCGCGGCGCTGGCCGAGCCGCTGCCCGCGGCGGAGGCACTGCCGCGTTTCGATGTGTCCGCCATGGACGGGTACGCGGTGCGCGGTACCGGCCCGTGGCAGGTGCGCCGGGATATCGGCTTCGCGGGCGGAGAGCGGCCGGCGGGTCTGCGGGACTGCGAGGCGGTGCGCATTGCCACCGGTGCGCACGTACCCGACGGCACCGGCGCGGTGGTGCGGGACGAATTCGTGCGGGTGGCGGACGACGGGCGACTATATCGCCTGGCGGACACTCCGATTCGCGATGATGTGCGCCACCGCGGCGAGGATTGGAATCCCGGCCACGAGCTCGCCCCGGCGGGCGCGCCGGTGACCCCGGCACTGATCTCGGTGGCCGCCAGCGCCGAGGTGACGAGCGCCGCGGTGCGCGGACCGGTGCGAGCACGAATTGTCATGACCGGCGACGAGATTCGCAGCGAGGGCCCGCTGCACCTGGGCCAGACCCGGGATTCCATCGGCCCGGTGCTGCCGGATCTGCTCGCCTGGCACGGTGTCGGCACGGTGGATCGAGTGCACCTGCGCGACACCGAGAATGCCTTCGACGAGGTGTTCGCCGCCGCCGGCGCGTGCGATCTGCTCATTATCGTCGGCGCCACCGGCGGCGGCGCCGCCGATCAGCTCCGCGCCGCGCTGGACCGGGCCGATGCCCGCATGCTGCTGCGCCGGCTGCGGCTGCGCCCCGGCGGTTCCACGGTGGCCGCCCAATTGGCTTCCGGCCCGGTGATTCTCGGACTCCCGGGCAATCCGTACGCGGCCGTGGCCACACTGCTGGCGCTCATTACCGCCGTCGTGGAGGGGCTCACCGGCGGCGCTCCCGCACGCGTCCAGCGGGGGCCGCTGGCGAATGCGGGCGAAATCTCCGGCACCGCACCGCGAATCGTCCCGGCGCGGATGTGCGCGGAGGGCGGCTGGATCGGTGATGCGCACATTCGCACCGCGCATCTGGCGGGGCTGCTCGACCGTGACGGTCTGGTGATCGTCCCCGCGGACGCCCTCGACGGCGCGCTCGTCGAATTCATCCCGCTCCCCCGCTGAAGGGATTGCCCGGCGGCTTCGTCGGAGCGCTCTACTCCCCCGGCGACTGGATTGACTGGTGCGCTTGCCAATCCGCTATGAGTTCACCGATGCGATGGGTTCACCGACGCGCTGTTGAGTTCACCGATGCGCGGCCGAGTTCACCCGTGCACTGCCGAGTTCACCTGTGCACTGCCGAGTTCACCTGTGCACTGCCGAGTTCATCGGTGCGCTGTCGCGTTCATCGGTGCGGTACTCGGGATTGTCAGCCGCCCAGTCCGAGAATGGCCAGTAGGTGGCCGGGATAGGCGCCGCTGTCCAGGCGGCCGGTTTGCGCGAAGACCCGGCGGCGCAGACCGGTGACCGGATTCCGCAGATCCAGGGTCCATACGTGCGGGGCGAAGGCGACGCCGCCCTCGGACCAGGCCTGCCGGAATTTCGGGAATTGGCCGAGTTCCTGGATGAGATCGGTGAATCCGGCGACATTGCCGGAGCGGCCGATCAATCCGCGCATCCAGCGCACGGCCTGCCGCACATCGGCATCCCAATTCACCATGACCCGAGCTGCCAGCTCATTGCTGAAGAACCAGCGGAGCATATTGCCGTCCTCGGTGAGACCGGGGAAGGCATCCTCCCAACTGTCGTTCCAGGCCAGCACATTGGCGCGGGTATCGAGATACGCGGCCAGATTCGGACGGTGCATAGTGAGCACGCGCAGCAGTTCGGGAGTGAGGGCTCCGCGCAGTTCCTCCACGGTCGGAACGGTATCCGCACTGCCGAGACCGGCCAGATCCGTGAGCTGGCGGCGGTCGGCGGCGGTCAGCGGGTCGAGGCGATCCAGGTAGCGGGTCAGCGCCTCGACCACCTCGCGAGTCGGGTTCCCGCGATCGCCTTTCTCCAAATGCGTTATGTAGCTGGCACTCACGCCCGCGTTGAATGCCAGGCGTTCGCGGGAAACACTGCGACCGTCACGTAAACGGCGCAGCAGATTTCCGAAAGTGGGTGCTTCGAGCTCCCGAGAATCACGTCCGCATGCCGCATCGGCGACCACCGCAGTCCTCCTTCGACTTGCCCGGCGCGCGGCGTCGAGAGTAGGACGCCGCCGGGTGTTCCCCCTTCCGGTGGATGCTTGCACAAATCGTCCGAATGGCAGCTACAGCGAACTATCCCTGTTTGTATATGTCACCGATCCTGTCCGGAATTCCTTACGCCCCCAGTGCGAGTGGCGTACGGTCCCCGGCTGATTCACGACTGCGCGCCTGCTCCGGATCGGGTGCGGGAACGGCGTCCAGCAGACGGCGGGTGTAATCCTCGCGCGGATTACCGAAAACATCTGCGACCGGCCCGGTTTCGATCACATTCCCCGCTCGCAACACCACTACGCGATCGGCGATCTGATTGACCACCGCGAGATCGTGACTGATGAACAGGCAGGCGAAACCATATTCTTCGCGCAGATCGGTGAAAAGGTCCAGTACCTGTGCCTGAACCGAGACATCGAGGGCGCTGGTGGGCTCGTCCGCCACCAGGAGCCGGGGCGCGAGCGCGAGCGCCCGGGCCAGCGCGACCCGCTGCCGCTGACCGCCGGAGAGTTCACCGGGGCGGCGGGTGGCGTAATCGCGCGGCAGCCGGACCGATTCCAGCAGATCGCCGACCCGGGCGCGCAGCAGTGCGCCGGAGGCGACCCGGTGCACCAGCAGCGGCTCGCCGATGGCCTCCTCCAGACTGCGGCGCGGGTTCAGCGAGGCGGTGACGTCCTGATGCACCAGGGCGACGTTCTTGCGCAGACCGCGCAGATCACGCGTGGACAGACCGCGCAGCGAGATGCCCTGCAGCACCACCTCACCGGTCGTGGCGGGCACCAGGCCGAGGGCGGCGCGGCCGAGAGTGCTTTTACCGGAGCCGGATTCGCCCACCAGCCCGATCACCTCCCGGGGTGCGACGGTGAGCGATACCTCGTGCAACGCGCGGAACTGCTTGCGCTGACTGCGATACACCACCGACAGATCCGAGATATCCAGCACCGGTTCGCGTTCCGGTGCCGCCTCGGGCCTGGTGACCGCGTGGACCTCGGCGAGTACGAGTTCACCGACCGTGACGACGGCCTCGGACACCGCATCCGGGGCTTCCTCCGCTTCCGGAGCGGGCAGGTGCAGCACGGTCGTGGCCGAATCCGCCGTGGGGGGCGGGAGTGTCGGGACCGCCGCGAGCAGGGTCCGGGTGTAGTCCTCGCGGGGATCGGCGAAAAGCTCGCGGACGGGCCGCGTTTCGACGATCTCGCCGGCGCGCATGACCACCACCCGGTCGGCGATGGCCGCGACCACGCCGAGATTGTGGGTGATGAAGAGAATGGCGGTGCCGGTGCGGCGCTGCAGGTCTCGCAGCAGATCCAGGATCTCGGCCTGGACGGTCACATCGAGCGCGGTGGTGGGTTCATCGGCAATGAGCAGATCCGGTTCGCCGGAGAGCGCCAGCGCGATGACGACCCGCTGCTTCTGTCCGCCGGAGAGCTGGTGCGGATACCAGTCGACGCGCTTGTCCGGTTCGGGGATGTCGACCAGGGCCAGCAGTTCCACAGCGCGAGTTCGCGCCTGCGCCTTGCTGATCGAGCGGTGCGCGCGCAGCGCCTGGGCGATCTGGGTGCCGACCTTCTGCACCGGATTGAGGGCGGTCTGCGGTTCCTGGAACACCATGGCGGCCCGGGTGCCGCGCAACGCCCGCAGTTCGGTATCGGGGGTGCCGATGATCTCGCTGTCGCCCAGGCGGATCGAGCCCTCGGCCTGCGCGCCGTCGGGCAGCAGGCCCAGCACCGCGCGGGCGGTGAGCGATTTGCCGGAGCCGGATTCGCCGACCAGCGCGACGGTTTCACCGCGCCCGACCCGCACATCGACGCCGTTGACCACGGTGCGGGCGCCGAAGCGCACCACCAGGTCCCGGATATCCAGTAGCGGCTGTCCCTCGTGCTCGCTCATCCGATCCTCCGTGCGCGGCCCAGTGCCTGGGCGATCAACAGGAATCCGAGCGTGAGACCGGAGACCACCAGTAGCGGCCCGATCGCATACGCCGGATTGGCGTCCAGATTGCGAATGGACTCCGAGATGAGCGATCCCAGTGAGGGATCCGGCGGTCGCACGCCGATGCCGATGAAGCTCATGGCGCCCTCGATGAAGACCGCGAGCGACAGCGACAGCGCCAATTGCACCGAGAGCGGTTCGATCACATTGGGCAGCACGTGTTTACGCAGCGTCCACCAGGTGCCCGCACCGATCACCTCGGCGGCCTCGACGAACGGCTGTTCGCGCACCGCCAGGATGGCGGTGCGAATCTGCCTGCCGAATATGGGGATTTCGGCGGCCACGATGACCACGATGACCGCCTGCACGCCGGGGCCGGTGACCGCGGTCAGCGCGATGGCGAAGATCAGCGCCGGGAAGGCCAGGATCAGGTCGAACACCCGCTGGGTGATCACGTCGGCAATGGTGTTGACGCTGGCCAGCAGTCCGGTCAGGGCGCCGGCGAGAGCGCCGAGCGGCACGGCGGTGAAGGCGATGAACAGGTCGATGCGAACGCCGAACAGCACCCGGGAGAACACATCCCGATTCACGCTGTCGGTGCCCAGCCAGTGCTCGGAGCTCGGGCCGAGCAGGTTCGCGCCCGGAATCTGGGTCAGCGGATCGTATTTCGTCAATGCTCCGGCGGCCAGGCCGGCGATCGCGATGACGGCGACCAGCACGACGCCCGCCAGACCCTGCCCCCTGCGCAGGGCCTGAAGGGGCGACCGGGACGGATTCGGTGCGCGGTCAGCGGTTTCGACCGCGTCCGCGCTCGCGGTCACGGCCGGATCGGTGCCGGGCAGGGTGGTGAGATCGCTCATGACCGGCCTCCGATGCGGATGCGGGGATCGAGGTAGGCGTGCACCACGTCGGTGGCCAGCTGGATGACCACGAACACCGCCACCGAGAACAGCAGCAGCGCCTGCACCACGGGATAGTCCCGGCGATTGATGCCCTGCTCGATGAGCTGGCCGATGCCCGGCCAGGCGAAGGCCGCCTCGACCAGCACCGCACCGCCCAGCACCTGGCCGGTTTGAATGCCGAGCACTGTCAGCAGGGTGGGCAGCGCATTGCGCAGCGCACCGCGGGTGACGATCTGCCGATGCGAAATCCCCAGCGCCCGAGCGGTCAGGACATAGGGCTGGCGCATTTCGGTGCGCAGCGCTTCGGTGAGGAATCGAGTGAGCGCGGCGGTCACCGGCAGTGCCAGGCAGATCGACGGCAGCAGGAGGTACTGGACGGTGATATCCGGCTGTGCGAAGAACCCGTCCGGCGGAATACCGCCCGCGGGCAGGATCGGAATCGCGACGGCGAATACCAGCACCAGCAGCACTGCGGTCACGTACGGCGGCACGGCGATGGCGACCGTATTGGCCGCGGCGACAAGGCTGTTCAGCCAGCGCCTGTTCCACAGCACCGCGGCGACGCTCACCGCCAGGCTCACGCTGACGGCCAGCAGCAGCGCGAAGGCCGCCAGCACCAGGGTATTGGTGAGCCCGCGCCCGACCAGATCGGAGATCTGCCCGCCGATAATGTAGGACCGGCCCAGATCACCGGTGAACACGCCGTGCAGCCAGCTCAGATACTGCGCGGGCATGGACCGGTCCAGGCCGAGCTGATGCCGGATGCTCGCGATGGTGTCCGGACCGGCGTCGGGCCCGGCCAGGATCATGGCCGGATCACCGGGCACCAGGCGCAGCAGCAGGAAGATCAGGACGGAGGCGCCGAAAAGCACCGCTACGGCGGAGGGGACCCGGCGCAGCAGATAGCCGGTCATGCCAGGAAGGTGTCCGTGAGGGCGAGCTCACGGCGCTTGGTCCAGTTGACGGCGTGCAGGTTCTTGGAGGTGGTGCCCTGTGCGAAGCGCACGCCGATCTCGATGAGCCACAGCCCGTCCAGCAGCTGATCGCTCAGTACCCCGTAGGCGCGCTGCGCATCGGGACCGGTGCCCTGCGGCAGCTGCCAGGCCGCGTCCGCCGCCGCCACATAGGCGGGCGATTCGAAGTGCGAGGTGTTTTTGCGCGCATTGAAGGGATAGGCGCTGGCGGTGAGGGTGGAGGGCGTGAACTGCGCCCACGAGTGGTCGGTCACCCACAGGCCCGGGAACTGGCCGCCGATCAGCTGTTTCACGAAGGTGGCGTTATCGGTCGGCACGAGTTCGGTCTCGATGCCGATCTCGGCGAGATTGGCCTGCACGATCTGCGCGGTGGCCTCGTAGGTCGCATAGCCGGCGGTGAAGGCCAGCGGCAGTTTCGGCGGCTTGGGCAGCTCCGACAGCACCTGTTTGGCCTTGGTCAGATCGCGCTTGAAGCGGGTGTTGCGGGTGTCGTCGAAAGCGGGAGACGTCTTGGGCCACGGGAGATTCAGGGCGTAGCCGGCGCCGCGGAACACCTCGGTGATAATGCGATCGCGGTCGATGGCGTAGGCGATGGCCTGGCGCAGCTTCACATCGGCGAGCGCCGGATTCGCCACATTCACGCCGACGTACATCTGCACTTCCGCGCCCTCGTACGAGACCACGCGATAACCGTCGGTCTTGCCCAGATTCTCGTTGTCGCGGTAGGTGATGCCGTCCGCGAAGTGGATCTGGCCGGTCTTGAGCGCGTTGAGCTGTGCGTTGTTATCGGAGATGATGCTGAGTTCGACCCGGTCCAGGTACGGGCGGTCCGGCACCCAGTAGTTCGGGTTCCTCTCGAATACCAACTGCTGGTTCGGGATTCGCTGTACGAAGCGGAAGGGCCCGGTACCGATGATCTTGTCGGCGGTGGCCAGCTGATCGATGGATTCGCTGTCCAGGATGGGCACGGTGTCGAGCAGGTCGAAGATATTGCCCAGCGGCTGCGCGAAGGTCAGCTTGATCTGGTGCGGGTCGGTGGTGTCGAAGCCGGTGATGGCCGCGGCGGTGCTCTTCAGCTGCGCCGACCACTTCGGATCGGCATAGGTGCGCAGCGAGAATTCGACATCCTTCGAGGTGAAAGCGCGACCGCTGTGGAATTTCACATCATCGCGCAGCACCAGCGCGATGGAGCGGCCGTCCGGTGCGAGCGTCCACGACTTGGCCAGCAGCGGCTGCGGATCCAGCTTGTCGTGCGGGTAACGCACCAGGGATTCGAAGACCAGGCCGACCACATACGGGGTGGTGCCGGTATTGGTGAGGATATTGGCCGGAACCAGATCCACCAGCACGCCGTACTTCAGCGTCCCGCCCTTGACCGGCTGCGCGTTGTCGTCACCGCCGCCCTTCGACTGGTTCACCGCCGACGAGCAGGCCGCCAGGACGCCGCCGCCGAAAATGGCGAGAGCGGCGACGCCCGTATTGCGCAGAAAATGACGACGATCGAGTCCGCCGGGGGACGAATTCATCTGGAAATCCTCGAGATACATGGCCGCAGCGGGCGGCGGGGCGCGGTGGACGCACCCGTGGGGACGTGAGAAGTAAGGAATTACGCGCGGGCCGGCGCGTCAGGCACTAGCGACGACAGCCCTGCACCCGCGAAGTCCGGAATATTCCGGTGCGGGGCGCGCAGAGGTGACCGATGTGCATGCGGCGACGCTAACAGCCGGTAAGCGCGCGATCAGCGGTTGTGCGCAGCGTGCGTGAAACCCTGGTCAGCAGAGCGGGTGCCGACCTTTGCTGAAAGAATGCCTGTTCCCTCTCATGCCCGCGGATACGAGAACTTCGGCGGCGATATCGGCCGCACCACCGCCGATTCGACCCCCGAATGGCTCTACCCGCCGACCGCCCCGGACGGTGCGCCCAATATTATCGTGGTGCTGGTCGACGACATGGGCTTCAGCGATATCGGCCCGTTCGGCTCCGAAATCGATACCCCGACGCTGGATCGCATTGCCGCGAACGGATTGCGGCTCACCAATTTTCACACCACACCGCTGTGCTCGCCGTCGCGGGCCGCGCTGCTGACGGGTGTGAATTCGCACCGTGCCGGATTCGGATTCGTGGCCAATGCCGATCCCGGCTATCCGGGGCTGCGGCTGGAGCTTGCCGATGATGTGCTGACCCTGCCGGAAATTCTGCGCGCCAATGGCTATGCCACGTATGCGGTCGGCAAATGGCATCTGGTGCGCGATGCCACGCTGCATCCGGGCTCGCATCGCGACTCCTGGCCGACGCAGCGCGGATTCGACCGCTACTACGGGTCTTTGGAGGGGATGAACTCCTTTTACCATCCGAATCAGCTGATCTCCGACAGCTCCGCGGTGGATGTGGAGGAATACCCGGAGGGTTACTACCTCACCGACGATTACACCGATCGGGCCGTGGGTTATCTCAAGGAGCTGCGCGCGCACGACGCCGACAAGCCGTTCTTCCTGTACTTCGCGCATACCGCCATGCACGGGCCGCTGCAGGCGAAGCCGGATGATCTGGCGAAGTATCGCGGTAGGTATCGCGAGGGCTGGGATCGGTTGCGGCAGAGCCGTTTCGCCTCGCAGCTCGCGCAGGGCTTGTTTCCCGAGGGCACACAGCAGAAGCCGCGCAATACCGAGCCGGGTTATGAAGCGCAGGAGTGGGATTCGCTGACGCCCGAGCAGCAGTCGCGCTTCGAGCGGTATATGGAGGTGTACGCCGGCATGGTCGACAGCATCGACCAGAGCCTGGGGCGGGTGGTCGAAACACTGGAGCAGCTCGGCGAACTCGACAACACCATTATCGTTTTCACCTCCGACAACGGCGGCACCGCCGAGGGCGGGCCGGAGGGCACCCGCTCGTATTTCGCGCAGTTCGCACAGGTGGACGAGCCGGACTGGGAGCGCGATGTGCCGCACGATGAGGAGCTCATCGGATCGGCGAAGCTGGGCGTGCACTATCCGCGGGGCTGGGGGCAGGCCTCCAATACGCCGTTCCGCTTCTACAAGGGGCAGACCTTCGCGGGCGGTGTGCGCGTCCCGTTCCTGCTGTCCTGGCCCAAGGGACTGCCGCGCACCGAGGGCGACAGCGGCATTCGGCAGGAGTACACCTACATCACCGATCTGACCCCGACCCTGCTGGAGCTTGCCGGGCTGGAGCGGCCGACCGTGCGTAATGGACGGCCCGCCAAGGATTTCGACGGGATTTCGGCCGTCGAGGTGCTGCGGGATCAGCAGGCGATCTCCCGGCATATCGAGCAGTACTCGGAGATGACCGGGCACCGCGGCTTCTACCGCGACGGGTGGAAGCTGCTCGCGCTGCACGAGCCCGCGCGCGGGATCGACAATCCGCACTGGCAGCTGTTCGACGTGCGCACCGATCCGACCGAACTGCACGATCTTTCGGAGAAGTTCCCGGAGAAGGTGGCCGAGCTGTCCGCGGCCTGGGACGAAGCCGCCTGGCACAATACGGTTTTCCCGCTCGTCACTCGGAAAGACCTGGCGCACCGGCGGCCCGAAGAGGCTCGGCTCACCGAGCGCGTGCGGATTCTGCCCGGCACGCCCACGCTCGAGCGCTACCGCTCCCAGCGCCTGATCGCCTACCGCGACTTCACTATTGCCGTGGAACTGGCGGACTACCGACCGGGTGATGAGGGCGTCCTCGTTGCCCACGGTGATCCCCAGGGCGGCTATCTGCTCTATGTCGAGGACGGTCATCTGCACTTCGGTTACAACGGCTACGGCCGGTACACCACCGTCGACGCGGGCCCCATTCCCGAAGGCAGCCAACACTTCACCGTATCCGCCATCGTCCGCCCGCATCTGCGCTGGGACTTCACCATCGGCATCAACGGCATCCGCGACGCCCACCTCCCCGACCAGGTCCAACTGGTCGGCATGGCGCCCTGGACCGGCATCTCCATCGGCCTCGACGCCCGCGGCCCCGTCGACTGGAACCTACGAGACCGCCGCGGCGTCTTCCGCTACACCGGCGCCCTCCGCGCCGTCACCTACAGCCCCGGCGCCATCGGCGTCCCCGAGGACACCCAGCGCGCCCTCGATTCGGAAGCGGAACTCATCGCCGAATAACCACCGCCAGCTCCACCACACAGCCCTTCTCCCACCACGCAGTCCGTGTCTGATCGCGCAGCCCATGCCGAAGCCGCACAGCTCCGATATGCGTTGCGCGGCAACGACACGGGCTGTGTTGCTGGCGGGGTCAGGCGGGGAGGTTCAGGCGGGTGGTGATGCCGTCGAGGAGGCAGGTGAGGGTCCAGGCGACGGGGTCGGTGGGGTCGGTGGGGTCGGGCAGGGTTCTGGAGGCGAGCCAGCGGGTGAAGGCGGGGTGGCGGTCGGCGGCGAGGATGGGCTGGAGGAGGGGGGCGGCGGCTTCGGCGAGTTGCTGTTCGGTGAGCAGGCCGGTGCGGGCGCGCATGCGCTGTTCTTCGGCCAGTTGCAGGGCGGTGCCGATGAGGTGGCCGTCGATGGCGGTGGTGATGCGGGTCATGTCGTCGGCGGTGATGCCGAGGGGTTCGAGCAGCGCGAAGCGGAAGTCGAAGTAGCGCAGGGCATTCGGGCCCAGCGGGGGGCGGGTGTGGACCAGGTGGCCGAACCACAGGTGGCGCCCGATGACGGTCCAGGTGTCCAGGGACAGCTGTTCCAGCGCGGTCCGCCAGGGAGCGGAAGATGCTGCCGGGAGCGGGATTTCGCCGTAGACGGCATCGATCATGAGGTCGACCAGGCCGTCTTTGCTGCCCACGTAGCGATAGAGGGACATGGGGGTCGACGCGCCCACCGCGGTCGCCACCCGGCGCATGGTGAGGGCGGCCGCACCCTCGGCATCGGCGATGGTCAGCGCGGCGCGCAGGATATCGGCGCGGCTCAGCGTGGTGGTGGGGCGACCCGGGGGTTCGGGCAGCGACCAGATCAGCGGGCCGGGTGCGGTGGTTTCTTCCTTCATGTCACCTCCTTGCGGGAAATTCAATCATTCGTGTACAACGTACACATGATGTACGACGTACACGAACAACGAGTACTGGTGGTCGGCGGCGGATTGGCAGGGTTGTGCGCGGCACTGTTCCTGCGCTCGCACGGGGTCGAGGTGATGCTGGTGGAGCGGCGCACCACGACCTCACCGCAGCCCAAGGCGCGACGCATCAATATCCGGACCATGGAGCTCTTCCGGCAACTGGGCATTGCCGACGAGGTGCTCGAGGCGGCACGCGATCTGGCGAATAACCAGTTCATGGCGGCCGGGCCGACCCTCGCCGCGGCCGAGCGACTGCCGTTCACGCTGCCCGGCGGCCTGCCGGACTGGGAGGCCATCACACCCGCGACGGCCTGCCTGTGCGCACAGGATCTCCTCGAACCGGTGCTGCGCGATAGGGCCGAGGCCCGCGGCGCCGAGGTGCGATTCGGGGTGGAGCTCATCGACTTCCACGACGGCGACACCGGCGTCGAGGCCACCCTGCGCGGTGCCGACGGCACGGTGCAGCGGCTGCACGCCGACTACCTGATCGCCGCCGACGGGTCCGGCAGCCCGATCCGGGAGCGGCTGGGCATCTCCCGCAGCGGTCGCGGCACGCTGGGCCGGGCGGTGAACGTCTACTTCCGCGCCGAACTGGCAGAGCTGGTGCGCGGGCGCGAGTTCAATCTCTGCCAGATCGAGAACGACAGCGCACCAGGCGCTTTCGCCTCCATCGACGGCTCGGCGCGATGGATATTCTCCAGTGCGACGGGCCTGGATCGCGGCGCCGGAGAGTGGCCGGACACCCTGCGCACCGCCATCGGCGATCCCACCGTCGAGATCGAGATACTGAGTGTAATGCCCTGGGAGCCAGGGATGTTCGTCGCCGACACCTATCGCCGCGGGCATATCTTCCTGGCCGGAGATGCCGCCCATGTCATGCCGCCGTTCGCCGCGGCGGGCGCGAATACCGGAATCGAGGACGCGCACAATCTCGCCTGGAAGCTGGCTCATGTCCTACACGGCAGCGCGGACCCGGCACTGCTGGACACCTATCAGTCCGAACGCCACCCGGTCGGATGGTTCATCGCCGATCAATCGAGTATTCGGACCACCGATCTGCGCACCATGAATCGCGAGTCCACCGATGCCACCCCGCTGGCCGATCCCCTCGCGCTGATACTCGGAAACCGCTATCCCACAGGCGCATTCGTCGACGATGGCAGCGCGCACACCATGGATCACCTCGATATCGCAGGGCAGCCGGGAACCCGGCTACCGCATGCGTATCTCACACCCGGCCGATCGACCCTCGATCTGATCGGCACCGATTTCGTGCTCCTCATCGGCTCCTCCGGAGCACCTTGGCGCACAGCCGCGGCCGGCATGCCGAGCGTGAGCGTGCATGACATCCCCGAGACTTATTGCAAGACAGTCGATCTCACGACCGAGGGCGCCCTGCTGGTGCGCCCCGATCAGATAGTCGCCTGGCGGGCGCCGCAACTGCCCGCCGATCCCGCAGGCGCACTGCACACCGCCCTCGCGCTCAGCCTCGGCCGGGCCGCACATCCTCGAGGGCCTTGGCAATCCGGCGAGCACGCGTCTCCGGCCGCTTCGCCTCGCTGACGGCCTTGATGTGCTCGCGGCGGCGGGTATAGGACAGCGCGTCGAACGCCGCGCGCGCATCCGCGTCCGCCAGGGCCGCGGCGAGGTCATCGGGTACCTCGATCGTGCGCTCGGCGGTATCGCGCTCCACGGTGACGGTCACCGTATCGCCGGGGCCCTTCCCCAGGTCGGCCCGAATGGATTTCAGCACGCCCAGGCAGGGGCCGTCACCCATGGACATGATCGAGCCCGTGTACGGAATACCGTCGAAGGTGACCTGCACGGGGATGCGGCCGCCACCGCCGAGATCGGCGAGGATCGCGGCGGGAACGGGGATATACGCGCCGCCCCCTTCGGCGGCGTGAATCGAGCCCTCGAATCGATGCATGCGACCACCGTATTCGAGCGATCCGGAAAAAGAACGCAGACCCGGACACACCTCGGGCCTGGGAATTCTCCGCCGTCCCGCCGTGCCGAGCGCCGCCGCACCCCCCATTTCATTTCTATAACCATCCGCACCCCGTAGGGTGAGGCATATAGGCGGAGTTGACCCGAGTCATTCGGATACGGCAACCCGACGCAGCCCCGGGAAGTTTTCTATGACCTCGGCACGACAGACGATCCTGGTAGAAGAGCAGAGCGAATTCGGCGCCGCACGGGCCGCCGAGAAGGCCGCCACCATCAAGCAGAACGCCATGGCGACCCGCACAGTCGCAGGTCACGCCCTCGATGTAGCCGACTGCGAATACCTCCTGCAGATGCTCGGCCTGGATGCGGGCAGCAAAGAGGAATAGCCCCACCTGCACGACCGGCCGGCCATCAGCTCTCGCTGATGACCGGCGTTTTATGCGGTGAGCGGCGATCAGCCGCCGGCGAGCTTGGCCAGGTTGGGGAAGTTGCTGATCTCCCAGCCGCCGTCCACCACCAGTTCGGTGCCGGTGATGTACGAGGCGTCGTCGCTGGCCAGGAACAGGCAGGGCGCTGCGATCTGTTCCGCGGTAGCGGCCGCGCCCATGGGGATGCGGTCCAGGAACATCTGCTTGGCCGGTGCGTAGCCCATGACGGCCGCGGTCAGCGGGGTGTCGACCAGCCCGGGCAGGACCGAATTCACCCGGATGCGGTGCTGCGCCAGCTCGAGGGCGGCGTTCTTGCTGAACATGACCACGCCCGCTTTGCCGGTGGAGTACGGGCTGCCGCCGGGCATCGGGACGCGGCCGTCCAGTGACGAGACATTGACGATGGCGCCGCCGCCGCTGTCGCGCATCAGGCGGGCCTCGTGTTTGGTGCAGAGGAAGACGCTCTTCTGCACCAGGTCGATGGTGAAGTCCCAATCGGCCTCCGCGAGATCGGTCACGGCGCCGATGCGGGAGCCGCCCGCCACATTGAAGGCCGCATCGAGCCGGCCGAAACGCGTTGCGGCGACCTCGATTCCGGCGGCGACCTGAGCCTCCACCGTCACATCCGCCACCACCGGCACGAAGGCGTCGCCGAGTTCGGCGGCCTTCTTCTGCAATCCGGCCTCATCGATATCGAGACCGACCACATTCGCGCCCTCGGCGATCAGCGCCTCGGCGATGGCCGCCGCGATACCCGAGGCCGCGCCCGTCACCACGGCGGTCTTGCCGCCGAATCTGCCTGTGCTCATTATGAACTCCTCTTTCAGCGTCGACCGGCGCGCAGGAACTGCCCGGTGCGCTCTTTGCCGAGAGCCGGGGATTTGTCACCCAGGCCGAATACGTATTCACCGTTCACCAGCACGGCGGTAATGGTGTCGTCATTGCGATTGACCATGCGGGAGAGATTGTCGAACTCCGGAATCGGGTTCTCCGCGTAGGCATCCAGGCTCTCGTCGAGATGCGCCGGATCGAGCACCACCACATCGGCGCGGTCACCCACGCGCAGGTGCCCGGCGTCCAGGTCGTACCAGTCGGCGAGTTCACCGGTGACGCGGTGCACGGCGTGCTCCACGCTCATGAACGGCCGCCCGTCCTGCTGTGCGCGGTGCACACGCTTGAGCAGTCGCAGCCCGAAGTTGTAGAAGGCCATATTGCGCAGATGCGCCCCGGCATCCGAGAAGCCCAGTTGCACACTGGGATCGGCGGCCAGTTTGTCCAGCACCTCGGGCCGGTGGTTGGAGATGGTGGTGCGCCAGCGCACCTTCGGCCCGTACTCCACCACCAGATCCAGGAAGGCGTCCACCGGATGCACACCGCCGCGATCCACGCCGACCTGACCGAAGGTCTTGCCGATCACGCTCGCATCGGGGCATTCGGTGATCTCGGCATCGAAGAAGTCCCGATGCCAGACCCGCGGGCCCCACTTCTTGTCGTAGTCCTTGCGGAAGGCACGCCGGTAGGTCTCATCGGCCAGCAGCTCACGCCGCTGCTCCAACTGATTGGACAGATGCAGAGCCGCTGCGCCGGAACCGAATTCCTCGAACACCGGCAGGTCGATACCGTCGGAGTACACCTCGAACGGCACCGGCAGATGCTGCCAGCGGAAGTCACCGCCGAGCCGGTTGAGCACCTTGCCGATGAGCGGGAAGATCTGCACCACACCGGGAATCGCCTTGATATCGGCGGCCGAGAGCAGGCTCACCTTCAGATTCGGGCGGAAGATGCCGAGGCTGCTGGCGGCCATGGCGACCAGGCTCTGCGGCCGGGCCACATCGGGACCACCCTGCAGCGTCCGCTTGCGTTCGCGCAGAATGCGATTGAGCCGGCGGCGCTCCTTCGGCTTGGCATAGGTCGAGGGCAGGGTGCGCGAACGGCACACCTCACCGTCGAGCTTGTCGAAGAGCAGCTGCTGTGAGGACATGCCGACAAAGCCGGCGTCGAGGGCCTCACTGAGCTTGTGCTCCATGGCTTTCAGCTCGGATTCGGTGGGAATCACATCCGGGCGGGTGGCGCGCTCGAGCCCCATCTGCGCGGCGCGAATATCCGAATGCCCGATGAAGGCGGCGAGATTCGCGCCCAGGGGCAGTGATTCCAGTGCGGCCACATAGCTGTGTGCGCTGTTCCACGTCTTCAGACCGTCGATCGCCGCCACCACGTGCTTGCGCGGAATCGCCTCCACCCGGCCGAACAGATCGCCCGCATCGGTACCGCCCACATGCACGGTGGAGAGCGAGCAGGAGCCCAGCAGAATGGTGGTGACGCCGTGCCGCAGCGATTCCGACAGCGTCGGATCCAGCAGCACCTCCACGTCGTAGTGGGTGTGGATATCGAGCATGCCCGGCAGGACCCACTGCCCGGCGGCGTCGATCACTCGCGCGCAATCGGTTTCGTCGAGCGCGTCGGTGGTGACGGTCGCGATCCGGCCGTCCCGAATGCCGATATTACGAATGGCCGACGGCGCTCCGGTGCCGTCGAACCAGCGCCCGCCCTTGATGATGGTCTCGTACACGGTCTTCACTCTCCGAGGGACAGGTCGCGGCGCAGCACCTTGCCGGTCGCATTGCGCGGCAGCGCATCAGCGGTGATGAGCCAGCGGGCGGGCACCTTGAAATAGGCCAGCCGCTGTGCCACGTGCTCGCGCAGCTCGTCCTCGGTGACCGAATCCGGGTCCGCGACAACAACAATGGCCGCGACCTCCTGACCCAGATCCTCGTGCGGAACGCCGATGATGGCCGATTCCTGGACCAGCGGATGGGCGTCGAGCGCGTTCTCGATCTCGGTCGGGTAGACGTTCTCACCGCCGCGCAGAATGAGATCCGAACGGCGCCCGGCCATTTGCAGCACACCGGCGGAGACGAATCCGAAGTCACCGGTGCGCAGCCAGCGGTTCTCATCGATCGACGCGGCCGTGGCCACCTCGTCGTTCCAGTAGCCGAGCATGACGTACGGACTGCGGATGCAGATCTCGCCCTCCACACCGTCGGGCACGACATTGCCCTCCGGATCCCGGATCTCGACGGCGACGCCGATGATGGGCCGCCCCACCGCTTCCGGGTTCGCCAGCAGATCCGCCGGCGCCGCGATGGTGGCGGCGGTACCGCTCTCGGTGCAGCCGTAGCTGGTGGTCAGGGCCACCTGCGCCACCGGAAGCCGCTCGCGCAGCCGCTGCTGCAGCGCGGGCGAGGACGGCGCGGCATTGAGCGAGAACCCCGACAGCGAGGACAGGTCGTACTTGGTGAGATCGGCGTCGAGCAGGCGGCTGGCCATGGTCGGCACCGCACCCCAGTTGGTGATGCGCTCGGATTCGATGAGCCCCAGGATCTTCTCGGCGTCGAACCCGCCGGACGGGAAGATCACCGCGTCACCGGTGTTCAGGCGCGGCACCGCGAGATTGTGCAGGCTCGCGATGTGGAAGAGCGGGGAGGTGGTGAGGAAGCGGCGGCTGGTCGGCGAACCGTCCCACGCCAGCCCGCGGAAGCCCGCCATCAGAGCATCCGTGAAACGGTGATAGTCCGCGACCGCCACCATGTTCCGATGCGAATGCACCACGCCCTTGGGGCGGCCGGTGGTGCCGCTGGTGTAGAGGATGCACGCCGGATCCTCCTCTGCCACAGCGGTTACCGGGTACTCCCCCGCGTATTCCGCGACCAGGGCGGGCAGGTCCTGCTCCATGGTGAGGACCGGTACCCGCGCGCCCGCCTCGGCCAGCGCCTGCGCCCGCTTGGCATCGGCGATGACCACCACCGGCTGGGTGTGCTCGAGACCGTAGGCGATCTCCAGCGGCGCCCACCACGCGTTGTAGCCGACCGGGATCGCGCCCAGCCGCTGCGCCGCCCAGAAGGTCAGCACCCATTCGGGGGTATTGGCGGCCAGAATGCCGATGCGATCGCCCTTGCCGATGCCGTAGCGCTGCTGCAGCGCCGCCGCCAGCGCGCCCGCCGCCTCGTAGTGCTCGGCGAAGGTCATGTGCTTGTCGGCGCCGACCAGATAGTCGCGATCACCGAGGTCACGGGAGCGCTCCAGCAGCTCCAGCAGGGAGTGCGCGCGAGTGCGGAAGACCGGGAGCCGCGCGCCCAGCACCTCCTCCACCGTCATCTCGAACGGCCCGCCCGGACCGGTGAGTTTCGCGGCCACCTGCGCGGCAAGGGCCTGGAGGTCAACGGCTTGCGTCATGAATCAAATCCTCGAATCTCGTACCGCTGCGAAGGCTGCCTTCAGATAGGCGTCGGCGCGATCGGAGCCGATCAGGCCGGGCGCCATCCGGTTCATGGTGTAGGCGAAGGTGACCCGGTGATCCAGGTCGTTGACGACCATGGATCCACCCAAGCCGCCCCACCAGCACACCCGGCCGTCCGGGACCTGCGGAGCCGTCTCCGGCTTCGGCAGACCGTAGCCGATGCCGAAGCGCAGCGGAAGCAGGATGGCCAGATCGACGCCGTCGACCTGCTGATCGAAGATCAGATCGATCGTCTTCTCCGACAGGAACTTCCGGCCGCTCAACTCCCCGCCATTGCTGATGAGCGACTGCACGCGGGCCACCGAGCGGGCATTGCCGTGGCCGTTCATGCCGCCGAGCTCCGCCTGCCGCCACCCGGGGGTGGAGCACATGTCGAAGTCCAGCAGCGGCTGGAACAGCGTCTTGAACATGACGCTGTCCTGCGGCAGCAGCGACTGATCGAATTCCGGATACTCGGGCGGAACGATGGTGGCGATGCGCTCGAAATGCTCTGCGCCGGTGCCGATATGGAAATCGGCGCCGAGCGGACCGGCCAGCTCCTCGGCGAAGAAACGGCCCAGGGTGCGGCCGTCGATCCGCCGGATGAGCTCGCCGACCAGATGGCCGTAGTTGAGCGCGTGATATCCCGACGCCGTGCCCGGCTCCCACCAGGGCTCCTGCTGCGCCAGGCGCGCCGTCGAGGACTCGAGCTCGTAGATATCGGGAATCTCGATCGGCGCTTCCCAGCCGGAAACCCCGGAGGTGTGCGAAAGCAGGTGCCGCACTTCGATATCGGCCTTGCCATTGGCCGCGAACTCCGGCCAGTAGTGCGCCACCTTCTGGTAGACGTCCAGTGCACCACGGTCCACCAGCAGCAGCGCGCTCAGCGCCGTCATGGTTTTGGTGATGGAGAAGCTGTTCACCAGGGTGTCCGCCCGCCAGCGCGTGGTCCGCTCCGGATCGGCGTAACCGCCCCAGAGATCGACCACCGGATCGCCGTTCACGGTCACACAGAGTGCGCCGCCGAGTTCGGCCCCGGATTCCACCTGCTCGGTGAAAGCCGCACGGACCGCAGCGAATTCGTCGGCACAGAATCCAGCCACATTGCTCATTCCGTTCCGCCCTCTCTCAGACTCTGGCCGAGGCGCGCGCCGGCACCGGCAGTGCGTGACCGCGATCGGCGGCCCGCTTGGCTCCGCGCGCCATTTCGCGCTGCAGATCGCGGACGTACGGCTCGAATTCGATCTGGATGGTGTGCCGGGGCGAGTCGTAGTACGTCCCGCTGCGCAGCGCTTCCGCGGCGGCCATGGTCTCGGTCATCTCCGCCGGGGACGGCAGGGCGTAATTGCCGGACAGATAGGCGGCGACCAGCTTCGACTGCTGCTCGGCGAAGTTCACCAGGGTCGGCATGGGCTGCGCGAGACCCAGATAGAACAGATTGTCCACACCCGGCTTGATCATCTGCCGGTAGAGCGGGATCATATTGCGCGCATCGGGCAGCAGCTTCGGATCGGAGAAGAACGGGAAGCTGATGTGATAGCCGGTGGCGCACACGATCACATCCACCTCCTCGACGCTGCCGTCGGCGAAGTGCACATTCTTGCCGTCGAGGCGGGAGATGGCGGGCTTGAACACCACATCACCGCAACCGGCCCGGTGCAGGAACTCCTCGCTGGCCGACGGATGCGCCTCGAACGGAAGGTGATCCGGCTTCGGGAGACCGTAATCCTCCATGAAACCGCGATTCTTGACCACGAAGCGCTGTTTGAGCTTGAGCCCCAGCTTCTTCGGCATCCAGGAGGGCATGGAGGCCTTGTCGCCGACCTTGCCGTTCACGTACTTCGGCAGCACCCACACACCGCGGCGGGCGGAGAGGAAGAACTTCGAGGCGATGAACTTCTGCGACAGTTCGGAGGCGATATCCAGCCCCGAATTGCCCATGCCGACAACCACGACGCGCTTACCGCGCATATCGATCGGATCGAACGGATCGTTGTAGGCATGCGAATGCATGAGGACGCCGTCGAATTCGCCCGGATAGTCAGGCATGCGCGGGTCCCAGTGGTGACCGTTGCAGACCAGCAGCGCGTCATAGGTTTCGGTGCGACCGGTATCGGTGGTGATCTCCCACAGGCCCTGGGCGTCCCGCTCGGCCGAGATCACCTTGGTGTTCAGGATGATTCGATCGCCGATGCCGAAGTGCTCGACATAGTCCTTGAAGTACTGGTGCAGCTGCGTGTGGTGCGGGAAGTCCGGCCACTCGTCGGGGGCCGGGAAGTCCTCGAACGCCAGGCGGAACTTCGAGGTGTCGATGTGCAGGCTCTGATAGCAGGCCGACATGCCGTTCGGGTTCTTGAAGTACCAATTGCCGCCCACCTGATCGGAGGCTTCGTAGCAATCGAAGGGGATGCCGTATTCGGCGAGGCGCTTTGCGGTGGTGATGCCGGACGGGCCGGCGCCGATGACGCACACCCTGGGCAACTCACGGGTTTCCAATTCACTCTCCTGCTTCGGCGGTGGGTCACATTGCCCGGCCGGACGTGATGTGACACACACGCTAGCATTCGCTAGACACCGTGTCTAGTGAATGAACAAACGTCTATCATCAAGGTGGAAAGCCCGGACAGACGTAGACTCGAGCATCGGAAAAGGCCGCCGTACGGGCGCCTTTCGCTCACCCGAACCAAGGCGGCCAGCACCCATGCAGACCGAACCGGCCATTGATCCCGCCCAGCCCGCGGGCGTGACCACCCGGCGCACCTCCCTGCGCGACGAGCAGAAACGACTCACCCGCAGCCGGCTGATCGAGGCCGCCAAGGGGCTGTTCACCACCCAGGGATACGCGCCGGTCCGAGTGGACGACATCGCCGCGGCGGTCGGTTGCAGCCGCGCCACCTTCTATCTGCATTTCACCGGCAAACCCGATGTGCTGCGCGCCATCGCCGAACAGGGGGCGCTGCCCAGCGTCCAGTACTTCTACGAAGACCTCGACCATGTACTCGACACCGGCTCGCGCGAGGAGTTCGCGGCCTGGATGCGGCGGTCCATCGACTGGTTCCAGGAGTACAAGGATCTGCTGCCCGCCTGGGATGAGGCGACGGCGCTGGAACCGGAGTTCCGGGAGGTGGCGCGCGAGGGCATTCTCGCGGTGCCGAATGTGATGACCTCATACCTGTCGCGCTGGCCGGCCGATCAGCAGGATGAGGCGCGGCTGCGGATAGAGCTGCTCGTGGCGCAGCTGGAGCGGTTCTTCACGCGCTGGGCCATGCAGGGGACGATCGATGTGTCCGCCGATCAGGCCGCGACGGTGCTGACCGATATCTGGTTCCCGGCGCTGCAAACACCCGGCGCCTGAGCCGATTTCGACGAGTCGGGCAAATTTCTGGCTGACTCAGTTCGGCACGAATGTGGTGCGCGCTTGTTTCAATTCCCAGAAGGCGCGCAATGCGAGGATTTTCCCGGCCGAGTTCACGCGATAGGTGAAGACTCCGTCGACCTCGACGACGCGGCCGGCGCGCACACTGCGAATGGTGCCCACGAAGGCGACCTCGTCGCCGCAGGCATAGGAATCGGTGAGGCGGAAGTCGATGCTGCTCTCGGCAATCGCCATATCCCAGAATGCCGCGATGGCTTCGGGGCCGAAATGCCCCTGACCCGCCGGGTCGTACGGGGAGACGCCGATCGGGTCTTCCACCCGGGCCTCGGGCGCGAACAGGGCCAGCCATTCGGCCTTGCGCCTGCCGCGCACGGCGGCCTGCGAGGCGAGTCCGGCACGGCGAGCGGGATGTTCGGCATCGAGCATGCCGCCATCCTCGGCTCGCCGCAGGCTGCGGTCACCTGTCGATTCCGGTCAGTGGTCACCGGCCGGATCGATCAGTGCGCGGATCGATCAGTGCGCGGCCGCGGAACCCGTCCAGCCGAAGCCGGTGCCGGGCGCCGCCGGATCATTGGCGGCGGCCTGCTGGCTGCACTGATCGTCCGAGAGGCCGGAGGCCTTGCACGCGGACCACGGGTCGTACAGACCGGAGACGGCTGATGCGGTGGACGCGGTGGCGAAAGACCCTGCGGCACAGGCGACAATCAGACCGGCGGTGACGACAAGCTTCTTCAACAGAAAACCCTCCGAGCGCAATGGAATTTGATTTGCACATTGCCACGGCAATGCGGAAACCACCAAACACTCGGCAATTTCGGCGATTCGGTCAGGCGACGTGAACGGCCGCGAGAGTATCCGCTGCGGTGCGGTAGCGATCCACCAGCAAACGAACAATGGCGGGATGCACGCCGATCGGTTCGGCCACCCCGTCCGCACCCGCCGAATGCAGGCGCTCATGGAACAGGCCGTGCGCCAGCAGGTACGAGGCGATGAATACGCGCCGCGCACCCGCCGCGCGCGCCTGGGCCACCACCTCCGGAACCCGGGGCTCACCGGTGGCGATATACGCCGGCCGGACCGGCGCCGCGATCTGCTCGGCGAGCAGCCCCGCCGCGCGCCGTACATCCTTCAGCGCCCGCGCATCCGACGAACCGGCGGCCGCGAACACCACCGCATCACCCGGTCGCCACCCCGCCGCCCGCAACCGCATGCGCATGACCGCCGCCAGGGCCGGATCCGGACCCATCGCACGGGTGACCGCGACCGCCGCATGGGCACTCGCGGCCACCTCTCGCGGCACATCCTGATACACGTGGTATCCCGAAGCCAGGAAGGCCGGAACCACCACCGCGGGAACACCTTCCACATCCCGCAACACCTCGGCCGGCGACGGCCCGAGCACATCCACGAACGCCGTGCGCACCCGCGGCACGTCCGCCGCACCGATACCCGTCACCGCCTCCGCACCGGACACCACGCCCGATGCGCCGACAGCAAGCAACGATGCCGATGCGGCCCCGAACGCGGCACCGGCACCTGTCTCTGAGTGCGACGCACCGGCCAAATCCGCCGTGCCGCTACCGAAACCAGGCGAATCCGCGCCCAGCTCCCGCGCCACCGCTTCGGCCAGCGCCGCAATCATCTCCACCCCACGCGCACTCCTGGTGCCGTGCGCCACCAGCACCAGCGCCGGGCTACTCACCACACCTCCGCAACAGGCGCAGGCCGAGTGGCCCGCACCGGCGCACCGGAACCGCTCACCGGCAGCTGAGCACCGGCATGCGGCACGGTCGCCGGGCGCGTGGGAAATGCCTGGCGGGCAACAGTGCTGGGCGCTGGGGCATGGTCGGCGGGGCGGGGTGCGCCCGCGGGGGCGGGCGGGTACGGCGGGCGACCACCGGAACCGGTTCCCGCGGCGGGATCCGCCGCAGTGCGGGGCGCGAAGGCGGGGCGAGCGGATCCATTGAGCGGCGGATCGGTGGGGACGACAGTCGAGGGGTAGCGGGAGGGGGTGTCCTGGCGGGGGCCAAGGGTGGGGGTGCGGGGCGGGAATTGCTGGCGAACAGGGGGGTTCAGGGTGACCGGGTGGGGGTTGTCGTTGCATTCGGCCGGGTCGAGGGCCAGGCGGTAGCCGCGTTTGACGACGGTTTGGATGGCTTTGGGGCTGCCGAGACCGGCGCGGAGGCGGGCGATGGCGGTTTCCACGGCGTGGGTGTCGTCGCCACCGCCGGGGAGGGCGGCGAGCAGGGCTTCGCGGGAGACGACGCGGCCGGGCTGGCGGGCCAGCGAACGCATGAGGGCCATGGGGGCGGGGGCCAGCTGGCGCACCTCGCCGTCCACGATGACGCAGCTGCCGCGGACGCTCAGAATGTGGCCTGCGGCTTGAATTCTATTGGCGCGGCGGGGAAGTTCCTCGGCCACGTGGCGGGCCAGGGCGCCCAGGCGGGCGCGGGCGGGCATGGTGGTGGCCACGCCGAGCTCCTCCAGGGGCGCGGCGGTGATGGGGCCGACGCAGGCCGCGAGCACCCGGCCGCGCAGAGCGTGCAGTACCGCCTCGAGCAGACCGGTTTCCTTGGCGCGCATGAGAAGTGACGCCACAGCGGGCGCACTGGTGAAGGTGACGCAGTCGATGCCGGCGGTCACGATGGCCTCGATCATGCGGTCCATCGGCGTGCGATCCTGCGGCGGCGTCCAGCGGTAGACCGGTACCGGCACCACATCGGCTCCGGCACAGCGCAATACCTCGCAGAAGTCCGGCACCGGCTCCCATTCGGTGGTGGCGCCGTGCAGCTGCACGGCGATCCGCACGCCCTCGACGCCTTCGGCGAGCAGATGATCGAGCACCTCCGCCGAGGATTCCGAGGCGGGCGACCATTCCTCGCGCAGTTCCGCGGCGCGAATAGCACCCTTGGCCTTCGGTCCGCGAGCCAGCATGCGGGTGGAAGCCAAAGTGGCGCGCAGGTTTTCGGCCAAACCCCAGCCCTCGGCCGCCTCCATCCAGCCCCGGAAACCGATACCGGTGGTGGCGACGGTGATCTGCGGCGGTTCGGCGACCAGCTGGCGCGTCACCCGCTCCAGCTCATTGTCATCGGCCAGCGGAATGATCCGAATGGCCGGGGCCATCACGATATTCGCGCCGCGACGGGTGAGCAGCGTGCCGAGCTCATCGGCCCGCCGCGCCGCCGTGATGCCCACGGTGAAACCGGCGAGCGGAGTGCCCGCGTCGGGCTCGGTCATGCCGTACCGCCGTCGAACGATCCAGGGCCGCCGTCGAAAGACCCAGGGCCGGGCACGAACATCATGGGTTCATTGGCCACCGAGACCACACCGTCGGCAACCTGCACCGAATAGACCGGCAGCGAGATGCCCGCATCGTCCAGGCAACTACCGTCCAGGAGCGAGAAACTCTGCTTGAGCAGCGGCGACGCCACCACGGGCACACCACCGCGATCGCCGACGATGCCGCGGGACATGACCGCGGCCCGGCCGAACGGGTCGATATTGCCGACGGCGTACAGCGTGCCGTCCGCCGTCAGGAACAAGGCCGCCTGGCGGCCGCCCTTCAGCAGCACCGCCACCCCTCGGCCGGGAATCAGGTAGTCCAGTCGGCATGCTCGGGTCCAGCCACTGAGGCTGGTCACGGTGCCGGGTGTGTCGATCACGGTCATCGGTACTCTCCTCCGAACGCCCTCACCTATTGGTACCGACGTCCTGTTTCCGTGCGGTTAAGCGGTCATTTCCGGCAGGTCCGGAATTCCCAGCAGGACGGGAACCTTGCGGTCGCCGCTGTCGTCGAAGGCGATGGTCGGATCGGACTCCTCCGGCGCATTGACGAAGGTGACGAAGCGGGAGAGCTTCTCCTCGTCGTCGAGCACGGCCGCCCACTCGTCCCGGTAACCCGCGACATGGCGTTCCATGGCCGCTTCCAGCTCCTCGGCAATGCCGAGACTGTCCTCGCAGACCACCTGCTTGACGTAGTCGATACCGCCCTCGAGGGCCTCCTGCCAGGGCGCGGTGCGCTGCAGGCGATCCGCGGTGCGGATGTAGAACATCAGATAGCGGTCGATGTAGCGGATGAGCGTCTCGTCGTCGAGGGCTCCGGCCAGCAGCACCGCATGCTTCGGGGTGAGACCGCCATTACCGCCGACGTAGAGATTCCAGCCGTTCTCGGTGGCGATGACGCCGACATCCTTGCCGCGCGCCTCCGCGCACTCGCGGGCGCATCCGGAGACCCCGAGCTTGATCTTGTGCGGGGACCGCAGCCCGCGGTAGCGCTTCTCCAGCAGCACCGCCATGCCGACCGAATCCTGCTGACCATAGCGGCACCAGGTGGAACCGACGCAGCTCTTCACGGTGCGCAGCGATTTGCCGTACGCGTGACCGGATTCCATGCCCACCTCGACCAGGCGCTTCCAGATCAGCGGCAGCTGCTCCACCCGCGCGCCGAACAGGTCGATGCGCTGACCGCCGGTGACCTTCACGTACAGGCCGAAATCCTTGGCGACCTGACCGATGGTGATGAGCTGATCGGCGGTGACCTCACCGCCGGGCATGCGCGGCACCACCGAATAGGTGCCGTTCTTCTGCAGATTCGCCAGGAAGTGGTCATTGGTGTCCTGCAGCGAGGCCTGCTCCCCGTCCAGGATGTGATCGCTGGAGGTCGAGGCCAGGATGGAGGCGACGGTCGGCTTGCAGATATCGCAGCCGGATCCGGCGCCGTACCTGGCGATCAGCGCCGAGAAGGTGCGCACGCCGGTGGACTGGACGATATGGAACAGCTCGGCCCGCGACTGGGTGAAGTGCTCGCACAGCGCCTTCGACTGCGCCACACCCGACTGCTCCAGCAGCTTCTTGAGCATGGGAACGCAACCGCCGCAGGAGGTTCCGGCATTGGTGCAGCTCTTGACGGCCGGCACATCGCAGGCGCCCTCGGCGATGGCGCCGCAGATGGCGCCCTTGGTCACATTGTTGCAGGAGCAGATCTGCGCATCATCGGGCAGTGTGTCCGCGCCCAATTCCGCACCGGCCGGGGAGATGAGCGCGGCGGGTTCGGCCGGGAGCGGGCGGCCCACCAGCGGGCGCAGCGCCGAGTACTGGGCGGCATCGCCGACCAGAATGCCGCCGAGCAGCGTCTTGGCATCATCGGAGACAACAAGTTTCGCGTAGGTGCCCTTGGCGGCATCGTGCAGCACCACCGACAGCGCGCCCTCGGTCTTGGCGTGCGCGTCGCCGAAGCTGGCCACATCCACCCCGAGCAGCTTGAGCTTGGTGGACATATCCGCACCCGGGAATTCGCCTGCGCCGCCGAGCAATCGGTCCGCCACGACCTCGGCGGTGCTGTAACCCGGTGCGACCAGGCCGTAGCAGACACCCTCCACCGCGGCGACCTCACCGATGGCGTAGATGCTCGGATCGGAGGTCCGCAGCCCGAGATCGGTGATGACACCGCCGCGCGGCCCGACCTCCAGCCCGGCCTCGCGGGCGATCTCGTCACGCGGGCGCACACCGGCGGCGAAAACCACCATGGCGGTGCACAATTCGGTGCCGTCCGAGAGCGTAACGTTCAACCGCTCGGAAAGCGGTGCGTCCGTGACGGTTTCGATGGTCGAGGTGCCGACGCCGGTGTGCACGTGCAGACCCAGTTCGGTGACCAGCTGCGCCAGGATCGCGCCGCCGCCCTCGTCGATCTGCGCGGGCATGAGCCAGTTGTTGTACTCGACCACGTGCGGGGTCATGCCCAGCAGGCGCAGTGCGTTGGCGGCCTCCAGGCCGAGCAGACCGCCGCCGACCACCACGCCGACCGCACCCGGACCGGCGGCCTCGGCGGTGGCGCGAATGCCGTCCAGATCCGCGAGCGTGCGGTAGACGAAGCATTCGGAAGTGTCGTGGCCCGGCACCGGCGGCACCCAGGCGTACGAACCGGTGGCGAGAACCAGTGCGTCGTAATCGATTACGTCGCCGGTGGAGGTGGTGACCTTGCGTGCGGCCTTGTCGATACTGTCGGCACGAACGCCCAGGCGCACCCGCACCTGCGCGTCACCCTCGTAGCCATTGCCCGGCAGTGCGAGCGCGGAAGTCTCCCAGAGGCCCACGTAGGACGAGAGACCGACGCGGTCGTAGGCGGCCAGCGGCTCCTCGCTCAGCACGATGACCTGCCAGGCGTTCGCCTCGTCACGGGAGCGCAGCGCCTCCACGAAACGGTGTCCCACCATGCCGTGGCCGACGACAACCGCTGTCTTGTGTCCGACTGTGTGCGTCATGACAGTCCTTTCGAGAAGTGTGCGGGTCAGACCCGGGCCGGCGTGCTGGACAGGGAATCGGACTCTGCCGCTTCGGCTTCCAGCGCCGGCGCCGCGACATCGACGACCACGGCGGCGGGAGCGGCGGCATCGATGACCACGGCGGCGGGAGCCGCGGCGCGCGGGCGGCGCAGGAAGACCATCCAGCAGACCGCCCCGCACAGCACATAGAAGGCCATGAACACCCAGAAGGCGGTGGTGGCGGACTGGGTGGAGGCGTAGGAGGAGCGCAGCACCAGGTTGATGCCGACACCGCCCAGCGCGCCGACGGCGCCGACGAACCCGATGAGCGCACCGGAGCTGTTCTGCGCCCAGGCCGCCCGGGTCGCCGAATCACCGGGCAGGCTACGGGATTTCGCCTCGAACACCGAAGGAATGAGCTTGGTGACCGCACCGTTGCCGAAACCGGAGATGATGAACAGCGCGGTGAAACCGATGATGAGCGCCACCAGCACGCCGCCCTTCGGGCTGCCGGCGCCGTCGCCCGCGGTGCTGGCAACGGCCACCACCGCGGCCGCCGCCGTCATGGCGGTGAAGGTGTACAGCGTGACCTTGCCGCCGCCGATGCGGTCGGCCCACTTACCGCCGTACGGACGGGCCAGCGAACCGAGCAGCGGTCCGATGAAAGCGATCTGCGCGGCATGCAGCGCGGCGGCGGCGGCACTCGCGCCGCCCGCTTTGAAGCTGATCTGCAGCACCTGGCCGAAGGCGAAGCTGTAGCCGATGAACGATCCGAAGGTGCCGATGTACAGGAACGCGATGGCCCACGACTGCGGCAGCCGCAGCGATTTGACCATGTAGGACAGGTCGGCCTTCTGGTTCCTGACATTGTCCATGTTCAGGGCCGCACCGAGCGCCGCGACCACGATCAGCGCCAGGTACACCAGGCAGACCGCCGAGGCATTGCCGTACGCGCTGCCGAGGGTCGCGATGACCACCAGGCCGACCACCTGAATAGCGGGCACGCCGATATTGCCGCCGCCCGCGTTCATCCCCAGCGCCCAGCCCTTGAGCCGCTGCGGATAGAAGACATTGATATTCGCCATCGACGAGGAGAAATTGCCGCCGCCCAGACCCGCGAAGGCCGCGATGATCAGGAACGTCGTATACGAGGTGCCCGGCTTGTTGATGAAGTACAGGGTCAGCAGCACCGGCGCCAGCAGCGCCAGCGCGCTCACAATGGTCCAGTTGCGACCGCCGAACTTCGCGGTGGCGACGGTGTACGGAATCCGCATGATGCCGCCGACCAGGGTGGGCACCGCGCCCAGAAAGAATTTGCCCGCCGTATCGATATGGAAGACGGCCGTGGGCATGAACAGCACCATGACCGACCAGATCGACCACACCGAGAATCCGACGTGCTCGGCGAAGACCGACCAGATCAGATTGCGGCGCGCGATGGTCTTACCACCGGCCTCCCAGGCATCGACATCCTCGGCGTCCCAGTGTTCGATGTCGCGATTGCGCGTCAGCAGCTGCACGGCCCCTCCTGAAATCTGAATGACCTCAAGGTAGGAAACCGGTATTGCCGTCATGCTTGCGCGCAATGACCGTCAAATCAACGGTTGCTCACGTTTACCCGAACCGTTCGGTGAGACGGTGAGACCTCACCGCCACACAATTCCGACTGTGCGAATTATGCCCAGGTGTCTTCGAGCATGCGCGGCTTGCACGCCAGCCAGGCGCCCGCGAGCAGCACCAGCACCGCGACCACCAGCAGCGCGAACGGCGCCAGCCAGCCGCCGGTCACCGAATGCAGTGCGCCGAACAGCACCGGACCCAGGCAGGCCACGGCGTAGCCGACACCCTGGGTGAAGCCCGACAGTGCGGCCGAGCCGGCGGAGGTGCGGGTGCGCAGATTGATCAGGGTCAGCGCCATGGGGAAGGTCGACGGGCCCAGGCCCAGCAGCAGCACCCACACCAGAGGCGCGGCCATCGGGGCGATCAGCAGTCCGGCGAAGCCCGCGAAGAAGAAGCCGGCACAGGCGATGACCACCGGGAACGGATTCGCCATGCGGCCCACCACAATCGGTGCGCTGAGCGCCGCGACCAGGCCGATGAGCGCGAAGATGCCGACCATGCTGCCGCCGAAGGAGGCGCTCGCACCGGCGTCGGAGAAGATCTTCGGCATCCACGTGAACATGGAGTACGTGATCAGCGAGGTCATGCCGAACATCAGGGCCATGCCCCAGGCCAGCGAGGACTTCCACACCCGGCCCGTGGATTCGACTGCGTCGGCGGGCATTTCGGTGCTGTCCGCGCGGGCGTGATCACGGCGGATGCGCAGGACGCCCAGCCACGGCAGCATGGCGATGAGCGGCAGAATCGCCCACAGCCCCAGCGAGATCCGCCAGCCGTGCGCCTGTGCGATCGGCACCGCCACCAGCGCCGGGATCACCGTGCCCAGCTGCACCATGACGATGTAGACCGAGCTCAGCAGTGCCAGGCGGTCGGAGAAGTAGCGTTTGACCAGCGGCGGGATCACCACATTGCCGATACCCATACCGGTCAGGGCCAGCGCCGAGAAGACCAGCAGTTCCCAGGTGTCGGGGACCACCGCGCGAATCGCGGATCCGGCGGCGGTCATGCCCATGGCGACCAGCGCCGTGGTCTCGAGGCCCAGCCGCCGGGAAAGAATGGGGGTGAGCAGCCCGGCAGCGGCGAACATGGCGGTCGGGATCATGCCGAAGACGCCGACAACCGCGGTGCCGTACCCGATATCCGTGCCGATCCGGTCGGCCAGCGGGGTGAATGCGGTGACCGCGATGCGCAGGGTGAGCGCGGACATGATGAGCGCGGCGAGTACCAGGAGCCGCCCCTCGACGAGGGAGCGCTTGCGGATCACCCGATCGACGGCGATCTCCTGCGGTCGGGCAGCAGAACGGCCCCCGGCGGGGGCCGTCTCGTCGTGCAGCGTCTCGGCACTCAGCGTCACAGTCACCACAAAATCATAGGATGACCCGATGATGTGATGCAACGAATGTGAGGCACGGTACGCTGACTCCCGTGCAACCAGTCCGACGCACCAGCCTCATCGCCCAGGTCACCGAGCAGCTGCGTGCCGAAATCCGTTCCGGCCGTTGGTCCGTCGGCTCGCGTATCCCCACCGAGCCGGAGCTGACCGAACTCACCGGCACCGGCCGCAATACCGTGCGCGAAGCCGTCCAGGCGCTCGTGCACGCGGGCATGCTCGAGCGCAGGCAGGGTTCCGGGACCTATGTGATCTCCACCTCAACGCTCGGCGGCACCCTCGCCGAATACTTCGCCGACGCCCAGCAGCGCGACATCCTCGAATTGCGGCAGGCCCTGGACACCACCGCCGCCGCCCTCGCCGCCCGGCGCCGCGACGCCGGCGATATCGCCGACCTGGAACGACTGCTCGAGGATCGCCGCGCGACCTGGGACGACAATTTCGACGCCGCCATCGAGGCGGATGTGCAGCTGCACCGCGCCATCGTGGTCGCCAGCCACAATGCGGTGTACCTCGAGTTCTACGACTCGCTGCTGCCCATCATCGAGGCCGTCATCCGCTCCCGCTCCGAAAAGGCGGGGGCGGCCTATCATGACGAACACGCCGAACTGGTGCGGGCCGTCATCGACGGCGACCCGGAAGGCGCTGCGCGCGCGGCCAATTGCTTCCTCAGCTCACTGATCGCCGAATTTCCGGACGCACGATAAATCCTCGGGGTAACCGGGAGGTCACCACGTGCGGCACCGGAAGGTGAGCCGGAATTACCTCTTTCGTCACCGGAAAACCCCTGTGCGTAACCAGTACTTCGTACGGTGAACGCGACCGCAGGGACCTTCTCCCGGAACACATTCCGGGAGAACCGATGAGGGCGGTCGGTAGTGCGAGAGGAACACTGCAGATGGCAACGGTAGAGGCGCCGGAGTCCACTTTCCGATATCAGCAACGAGGCCGGTGGATCGATCACTGGGAGCCGGACAATAATGAATTCTGGGAGAACGGCGGACAACAAACCGCCCGCAAGAATCTGATCTTCTCGGTATTCGCCGAAAATCTCGGGTTCAGCATCTGGGTACTGTGGGCCAGCGTCGTCACGGTGATGGGCTCGGCCGGATTCGACTTCCTCGCCGGACTCGGCAAGGGCAATCCCACCGCCGTGAGCAATGCGCTGCTGCTCACCTCCATGCCGACGCTTGTCGGTGCGGCACTGCGCATTCCGTACACCTTCGCCATTCCGCGCTTCGGCGGCCGCGCGTTCACGATCTTCAGCGCGGGCATGCTGCTGATCCCCACCCTCGGGCTGGTCTGGTTCATCAATGAGCCGCATACGCCCATGTGGGTGTTCGTGGTGCTGGCCGCGCTCGCCGGTGTCGGCGGCGGCAACTTCTCCTCGTCGATGGCGAATATCAACTTCTTCTACCCCGAGGGTAAGAAGGGCACCGCCCTGGGCATCAATGCCGCGGGCGGCAATCTCGGTGTGGCGCAGACACAGCTGTTCGTCCCACTGATCATCACCCTCGGCACGCAGATCATGGCCAAGGACGCGGGCGGTTACCGGTTCGGCATCACACTGTCGGTGCTGGTGTGGATTCCGTTCATCCTCATCGCCATGGTCGGTGCGCTGCGGTACATGGACTCGCTCTCCGGCGCGAAATCCGATGGGACGTCGTACAAACTGGCGCTCGTCAATCCGCACACCTGGGTGATGGCCGTGCTCTACGTCGGCACCTTCGGATCGTTCATCGGCTACTCCTTCGCCTTCCCGACGCTGCTCAAAGCCAATTTCCCGGATCTGGCCAAGATCGGCTGGATGGGGACGCTCGGCAATCTCGCCTTCCTGGGCGCGCTCGTCGGTTCCATGAGCCGGCCCTTCGGCGGCTGGGTCTCCGATAGGCTCAGCGGCGCGAAGATCACCCTCTACGTCTTCGCCGGAATGGCGGTCGCGACCCTGCTCATCATGGCGTCGCTGTCGGCGAAAAGCTTTCCGCTGTTCCTGATTTCGTTCCTGCTGCTGTTCGCGCTCTCCGGGGTCGGCAATGGTTCCACCTACCGGATGATCCCGATGATCTTCACCGCGGAGGCTCGTCGCCGCGCCTCGGAGACCGGGCAGGACATCAGCGCCGCGCTGACCTCCGCCAAGCGGCAGGCGGGTGCGGCCATCGGCGTCATCGGGGCGGTCGGGGCCGCGGGCGGCTGGGTGCTGCAGCAGGCCCTGCGACTCTCGGGCCTGCACTACGGCAATATGAATCCCGCCTTCTGGGGCTATGTTGTCGCGTATCTCGCCATGGGCGGGCTGACCTGGTGGTTCTACCTGCGCTCGTCGTTCGCCACCAGCCGCGCACCGTCGCTGGCGCACGCCAACGTGTAGCACTCCACCCGAAAACGACTGTCGCGCCGAGCAATTCGCTCGGCGCGACAGTCGTTTCGGCGCATTCGCCTACAGCAGCAGGCGGATTCGATCGGCGGTGCGGCCCAGACCCGGGAAGGCCTCCGGGGTCGAACGCGGGTGCAGGGCATGCACCGCGAGGCGGAACATGACCGCGCGCACCAGCATTTGCGGCCACTCGGGCAGACTCCCCCAGCGCTCCAGCAGTCCGTCGTCGGCGCCGCCCCACGACAGGGCGTCGACCACTATCACCGCCGCGGCCCAGGGCGCGGGCCGCCAGTACGGGGTGATGTCGGTGAGGCCGGGCGCGAGCCCGCCGCCGGCGAAGAGCACGGTGCCGAACAGATCGCCGTGCACCAGCTGCGGCGGTGTCGCCACCGGCTTGCGCAGAGTCGAGAGCTGAGTGATCAGGTGCAGGCTGCGGTCGCCGTCGGGTGAGGTGGCCGGCAGCATGCCGCCGACCTTGAGGCTGCGCAGCGGTACCGCCTCCCAGGCGGCGCGGTCGGCAGCGGCGAAAACATCCACATCGACCCACGGCGCCACCGGCGCCTGCGCCAGGAAGCGCGGGCGCTCCAGCTGCTGCGTCACCTTGTGCAGTCGCAGCGACAGCGACACCACCTCGTCGTGCCGGGGTTCCGGCACGCCGTCCAGATAGGTGTCACCGCGCCAGCCGGAGACGACATATCGGCCGTCGGTGGCGCGCACGGGCCGCGCCAGACGCAGCCCGTCGACCCGCAGCGTCTCGCGCACCTTCGCCGACCAGGCGGCACGCGCATGATCGGTCACCGGGCTCAGTACCACATCGCCGCACCGCCAGCCGCCGTCCCAGTTCCCCAGCGGAACCGGCGCGACTTCGCGCAACCCGAAGGTTGAGCGCACGTGCTCGGGAGGTTCCACAGCAGTCATGGTCACGCGCGTAACCTACCGCTCCTCCGCCTCTCCGCGCCTTAAGGCCAGACTCGTGTGCCGCGCCAGTTTCGTCGGCGGCCGGCGGTGAGGTGGACGACAATTTCGCCCGTACCCGGGGAGTTACCCCGAACTTACGAGATCAGTCGTCGCCTATTTCTTAAAACCTCCAGCGCAATACCGTCCGGAATCCTTTACGCGCTCGTGCGCGTCGCGCACTCTCAGTAGACCGGGAGGGAGGGGTCCACCTGGTTGGCCCAGGCGATGATGCCGCCTTGGAGGTGGGTGGCATCGGAGAAGCCCGCGTTCTTGAGCGCGGCAAGGGCTTCCGCGGAACGGATACCGGTCTTGCAGTGCAGCACGATCGGGCGGTTCTGCGGGAGTTCGGCCAGGGCCTCACCGGTGAGGATGCGGTCCTTGGGGATCAGGGTCGCGCCTTCGATGCGGACGATGTCCCATTCGACGGGCTCGCGCACGTCGATGATCGCCACATCCTTGCCCGCGTCGAGCATGTCCTTGAGCTCGCGGGCGGTGATGGTGGAACCGATGGCCGCCAGCTGACCCTCTTCCGACACCACGCCGCAGAAGGCGTCGTAGTCGATGAGTTCGGTGATCGGCTGCCGCTCGGGATCGCGGCGCAGCTTGATGGTCCGGTAGGTCATATCGAGTGCGTCGTAGACCATGAGCCGGCCCAGCAGCGGGTCACCGATACCGGTGAGCAGCTTGATCGCCTCGGTCACCATGATCGAGCCGATCGATGCGCACAGCACGCCCAGGACGCCGCCCTCGGCGCAGGACGGGACCATGCCCGGCGGCGGCGCTTCCGGGTACAGATCGCGGTAGTTGAGGCCGCGACCGTCCGGGGCGTCCTCCCAGAACACCGAGACCTGGCCCTCGAACCGGTAGATCGAACCCCACACATAGGGCTTGTGCGCGAGCACCGCGGCATCGTTGACCAGATAGCGGGTGGCGAAATTGTCGGTGCCGTCCACGATCAGGTCGTACTGCTCGAACAGCTCGATGGCGTTCTCGGGCTCGAGGCGAATCTTGTGCAACCGCACGGTGATTCCGGAATTGATCTCCAGAATCGAATCACGCGCGCTGTCGGCCTTGGAGCGGCCGATATCGGATTCGCCGTGAATGATCTGCCGCTGCAGATTGGAGGCGTCCACCTCGTCGAACTCGACGATGCCGAGCGTGCCCACACCGGCGGCCGCCAGATACAGCAGTGCCGGGGAACCGAGACCACCGGCGCCGATGACCAGCACCCGGGCATTCTTCAAACGTTTCTGACCGTCCACCCCGAGATCCGGAATGATCAGATGACGGCTGTAGCGGGCGACCTCGTCCTTGGTCAGCTCCGCGGCCGGCTCCACCAGGGGCGGCAGGGACTGATGCGATGCTGTCACGCTTGCGGACTCCTCCGTAGAATTCGCCGACTACTCGCGGCCACACGTGCAACACCGAGGACCGGACCGTTCTTCCCACCCTAGGTCGCACCCCCCGAGCCGATCCGCCCGGCCCGGCCGCGCCCATCCGGAAGCCGTGACCTGGAGGCCCGATCAGCCGGCCCAGTAGTTGCGGCGGCGATACCGCGGCGCGAACAGCAGCCGATCGAGAATCCACGGGACGTACACGGCCGCACCGGAGGGACCTTGCCGAATCTCTTCAGTTCTGGAACGCGGCAGCGTTTTCGGTGGCCCACTCCGCGAAGGTGCGGGCGGGGCGGCCCAGCAGGTGTGGCACGGTTTCGGTGGTCGGTCCCGGAGTGCGGGCGTAGTCGGCGAGGGAGCCGAGTAGGCGGGCCGGAACGTCCTCGGGCAGGCCCTGGGCGAGCATTGCGGCGCGCACCCGGTCGGGAGCGACCTCCGCGAAAGATACGTCCGCACTGAGGGTTTCGGACAGAATGCGGACCTTGTCGAGCTGGGACAGCGACTCGGGGCCGGTGAGCACGTAGGCACGGCCCGCATGGCCGGGTTCGGTCAGTGCCCGTACCGCGACGGCGGCGATATCGCGGTGGTGAATCGGGGAGGTGGTGGCGCCGGGGTATGCGCCGCGAACAATGCCTCCGGCCCGCACCTGCGGCGCCCAGGCCAGCGCATTGGCGTCGAAATCCGCGCAGCGCAACACGGTCCGGGCCAAGCCGGATTCCTCGGCGGCCCGTTCGGCTGCCCGGAATCCTTCGATGAAGCGTGGTTCTCCTACCGGGTACTGCACTGTCGCCGCGGAAATCACGACCACTCGGCGCGCGCCCGCCGCGGCGGCGGCCTTCAGCAGTTCGGCGGCGGCGTTTCCGGCGGCGCGTGGACTGAGCAGTACTGCTTCCACGTTTTTCCACACCGAATCCAGTGACCGCGGGTTCGACGGGTCTCCGGCCACGACCCGCGCCCTGGCGGACAGTCCGGCCGCTTCCGGGTTCCGGCTGACGGCCGTCACCTCGTGCCCTGCGTCGAGTAGGAGCTGTACCGCCGAGCGGCCGACGCTCCCTGTGGCTCCGATGATGACGATCATGATGAACTCCATATTCTATGTAATTCGTACTATATGGATAGTATGTCATATGAGTTTCAAAGTATCTAGTGACCTGGGTCACCGCCCCGAGCTGGTGAGCAATGGCGTGATCCAGCAGCAGAAACTACGTATGACGTAAGGTACGGAGGTCGTATTACTCGAGCAGGAGGGTTGGGCATGACCGCCACGCACGAGGAGGACGATCCCCGGCTGCGACGGCGCACCGTCACCGAGGTGAAGGGGCGCATGCGAGACCTGCGCAATAACCTCGCGCTGCTCAACCGTCAGGTGGCCGGCCGGCTGGAACTGCGGGACGTCGATATGGATTGCCTCGACACCGTCAGTGCCGCCGGGCCGATCAGCCCCACCGCGCTGGCGCGCGCGACCGGATTACATCCGGCAACCCTGACCGGGATTCTCGACCGGCTCGAACGCGGCGGCTGGATCGTGCGCGAGCGCGCGCAGCACGATCGGCGGGCCGTGGTGGTGCGGGCGCTGCCCGATCGTAATGGCGAGCTCTACCAACAGTTTTCGACCATGAACACCGCTGTCGACGAGATCTGCGCCGACTACACGACCGAACAGCTGCAGGTGGTGGCCGAGTTCCTGCGCCGTTCGGCCGTCGCGGGACGAGAGGCCCTGGAGCCCGGGGCCTAACCGCGCGGGTAGGGCCAGGGGTTGAAGCGGCATTTCTTGCCGTCCATGGGTACGACGCCCGCCGGGTCCAGGGTGGCGATGTCGTTATTGCGAGTGCCGAAGGTCTGCTGCATCATCACCGGGGCCAGGCCGCCGTCGGTCTCGCACGGCTGATGTTCGTGGTAGCCGATGGCGTGGCCGACCTCGTGGTTGATCTGGTACTGCCGGTAGGAGCCGACATCACCTTCGAAGGCCAGTGCGCCGCGCACCCAGCGCACCTCCGAGAGCACCACGCGGCCGAGATCGGTGTTGTAGCAGGAGGAGTCGATGGGGATTTCGAATCCGCAGGCCTTGCGCGTGGTGTCGCGCGAGGTGAGCGAGATGCGGAAATCCGGAGTGCCATTGTCGATGCGGCGGAAGCCGAAGCGCGAATCATGGGTCCAGCTCTTGGGATTCGAGAGCGTGGCATCGACCATATGGCCGATCGCGTCGTCGCCGCCGAGGCTCGAGGTGTCCACGCCGTCCTCGATCTCCACCGTGTAGGAGAAGACGTGCTCGGAGCCGGTGCCCACCTGAGCGGTGCTGCCGGGCACCACATGCCAAGCGCCCGTACCGGTATCGGTGTACGGGCCGCCGCCGGGCACCGCGCCGGTGGGCAGATCGGCGGCGAACTTGCCGTCGCCCTTGGGCGCACCGCCGATGATCCCGGCGGGCTTGTCGGTGTGATCGCTGAGCCGGCCGAAGCCGGGCAGATCGGCGACGCTGTCGGGGCCGCTGCGGAAGGCGTCCACTGCCACCAGCACCGTGATCGCCAGCAGCACCGGCAGCGCGTAGGCGCGCCAGCCGTAGGTGGAGACGAAGCGGCCGAGGCCGCTCTGCTTCTTGCCCTCGCGGTCCGG
Source organism: Nocardia sp. NBC_01327 (assembly GCF_035958815.1). Taxonomy (NCBI): domain Bacteria; kingdom Bacillati; phylum Actinomycetota; class Actinomycetes; order Mycobacteriales; family Nocardiaceae; genus Nocardia; species Nocardia sp. NBC_01327. The sequence continues at coordinate 8,046,383 of NZ_CP108383.1, forward strand.
GCGCTCACGGGCGCGGGTGTCGTCGGGCGTCGAGGTCGGATCCCAGCTGGCCCGCAGCGGTTCGTGCGGGAGCGGCAGGCGGTCGCCGATGGTCGCCGGAAGTCCGGACGGCGCGGGCTGTCCGGACTGCGGTGCGTCGCTCTCGCCGTACAGGCCGAGCGGATCGTAAATCGGGCCGGTCGGTCTGCCTTTTCGTTTCGATGCACTCTTCGAGCCACCGGAAACCGCTGGGCGTGGCGCACCGGCTGCTACGGGTCGGCGTGAATCGCGCCCGCCGGAGTATCTGCCCCCATCGTCGGTCACGCTCATCAGACTCTCACAGAGCGCGCGGACACGGTCGGCTGCCGTCGCACGGACAGCGACAGATCTCACAAATCGGGACAAGTGCTTCACATTTGTGACCGGGCTCGCATAATCAACCCAGCACGCGCATCGGCCGGAGCAACGGTCATCACCGCGCGTATCGACAAATATCCGGTGCGGATCGCCAACATCCAGCACACCAATATTCGGAACCTGGATCAGCACGGACCCCTCGAGCGAGTATCGTTCGGGGGATACCCGGTGACATCCTTTCCGCCGGTAATCGACTGGGAGATCGGAAAATGACTGACCTCGTGGACCGGATGACCGCTCACCGCACGTCATCCGAGGCTACGGCGCCGACAAAGCGCGGCACCCGACTGCCCCGCGAGGCCCGTCGCGCACAGTTGCTGGCCGCTGCGGGTGAGGTTTTCGTCCTCCGCGGCTACCACGCCGCCGGCATGGACGAGATCTCGCAGTGTGCAGGCGTCAGCAAACCTGTGCTGTACCAGCACTTCTCGAGCAAACTCGAGCTGTATCTGGCCGTGCTGCAGAACTATGTCGACGCCCTGGTCTCGAGCGTGCGCCAGGCGCTGCGCTCCACCACCGAAAACCGGTTCCGCGTCCGCGCGGCCGTGCAGGCGTACTTCGACTTCGTCGATCACGAAACCCAGGGCTTCCGACTGGTATTCGAATCGGACCTCACCAATGAGCCGCAGGTGCAGCGGCGCGTGGAGCAGGCCACCGAGGCGTGTGTGGACGCGGTCTTCGACCTCGTCGCCCACGACTCCGGCCTGGACCCGTATCGCGCCCGCGTACTCGCGGTCGGCCTGGTGGGCGCCAGCCAGTTCAGTGCCCGCTACTGGCTGGAGGCCGATCGGCCGATCCCCAAGGACGAGGCCGTGGACACCACGGTCGCGCTCTGCTGGGGTGGCCTCTCGCACATCCCGCTGCACCCGATCGACTGAGCAGGCCCTCGAGGACATCGCCGGGCATACGGGGTCGTTCACCGGGCACACGTTCGCTCAGAGCGCAGGGCGGTCTCTGCCGCGCCCCCGTGCGGCTGCACTAGCCTTGGCGTGGACAGCACAGGACTCTAGGTTCGGAGGTTGGCCGTGGAGGTCAAGATCGGTATTTCGGATAGCCCACGTGAGCTGATCATCAATAGCTCGCAGACGCCCGCCGAGGTGGAGGCACTGGTTTCCGGTGCGCTGCAGGGCGAGAGTGGCGTCGTGGCGCTGACCGACGAGAAGGGCCGCAAGTTCCTGATCCAGGCCAACAAGGTCGCGTATGTCGAGATCGGTGCCGCGGCCGCCGGCCGGGTCGGCTTCGCCGCCGTCTGACGAGCACAAAGCAATTGCCCCGCTGATTTTCTCAGCGGGGCATTTCTTTTTCGCGGGGAGCGGGGCTAGCCCAGACCCAGGACGCGCATGCGCTCGGCGTGGCTGTCCTGCATGTGCTCGAAGAGCACGGCGATACCGTTCAGATCACCGGTCGCGGTGAGCACCAGTTCGGTCAGTTCGTCACGCTGCGCCATGACGTACTGCGCCTGGGTGATCGCCTCGCCGAGCAGGCGGCGACCCCACAGCGTGAGCCGGTCGCGCTCGGAGCGATTCTGCTCGACCGCGGTGCGCACCTCTTCGATGACGAATTCCGAATGGCTGGTCTCGGCCAGCACATCGCGCACCACGTCGGCGACCTCGGGAGCCAGAGCGCCGGCGATCTCGGTATAGAAGTCGGCGGCGATACCGTCACCGACATAGAACTTGACCATCGACTCCAACCAGGTGGAGGGGTCGGTGGAGGCGTGATAGGCGTCCAGGGCGCGGACGAACGGGGCCATGGCGTCGAATACCTCGGCGCCACGGGCGGCCAGCGCCAGTTCCAGCGTTTCGAAATGGCCCATTTCATTGGCGGCCATCTTGGCGACGGCGACCTTGCCGCGCAGTGAGGGCGAGAGTTTCGCCTCTTCGGCCAGACGATAGAAGGCGGAGATCTCACCGTAGGCGAGAACCGCGAAAAGGTCGGTGACTCCGGGGTGACTGGCGGCGACCCGGTCGTCGGCCGATTCCGACGCGGCGCCCAGCGCAGTAGACGAGTTTGCTCCCATGGCCCCCACCCTAGTCCGCGATCCTGAACGCCAATCACCCATCGGCGAGACATTGTGCGGCGTACCCTCGAAATATTCGGAAGGCCTTGCGCCACTTGCAATTTCATGATCATACCGGCCCCTTGTCGGCTCGGCGCCCGGGGTTACCGGTACGAAACCCTCCGGTGGGGAGAACTCCATGCCAACCGCAATTCAAAATCTGATCGTTCTGGGCGACAGCCTCTCGGATATCGGCATCAAACGCGAAGCGCCCAGCGGAATGTTCGCCCGCGCGGCCGGCATGATGCGCACCAATGAGGTCGGCCGCTACAGCGACGGCAAGAACTGGGCCGATTTCCTGGTCGAATGGATAGGCGGCGAATCGCTCATTCGCGAGGACCGGAAGACGACCGAGGAGGCGACCGCCCCGCATCGGACGCTGAGCGACAGCTCAGTGGTACTGGGCACGCACACCGGAAATCTCGCGCCGGTGCGCTATGCCAACTACGCGCAGGGCGGCGCCATCGCGGCCTCGGACTGGAAGCCGAAGGCCGGAGCGCTCGGATATCTGAAAGATCAAGTCGCCGAATACATCAAGGCGCGCCGGGCGCTGATGGCCCCCACCAAGGCGGTCATGGCCGGCACCGCGCAGGACCAATTCACCGGGCCGACGCTGCACATCATGTGGATCGGACTCAATGACCTCATTACCGCGGAGCGCCCCGTTCCGGACAATCTGTCCGGGCGGGTGGACAAACCCGGCACCGGTGTCGGGCCGCTGATCGAGGAGATCTACCAGCTGGTCAATTCCATCCCGAACTCGTTCCCGACGAATCCCGGCAACGAGCACTTCATTCTCATCGACCTGCCCAGCCCCCTGGTGTCGGTGCGCTTCCAGGACAAGGCCGCCGACAAAGGTGATGCCGCGGTGGAGAAGGCGGTGAAGAACGTCGCCAAGTTCAACGACGCGCTCGGCTATCTCGCGACGCACTGGCCACCGCCCGGCCCCGGCCTCCACGACGGACCCGGCGCGACACCCGGCAATATCTCGCTGGTGCGCATGTCCGATTGGATGCAGGTCGTCGCGGACGGTGCGACCACCTTCCAACTCACCCCGCTGGCACAGGAGCACGGGCCGGTGCCCTATCTGGGCATGCGCGATGACACTCCCCCGGCTCTGCGCCGCGCCCTCACCACCAGCGATCTCGCCCACCCCACGCAGGCGGTGTACGAACTCATCGCCCGGCAGATCACCGATGTGCTGGTCGCCAACTACACGCTCGGGAAATTGAACCGCCAGTCCTGGCCCGAAAAGCGGCCGTTTCCAACGGTTCCCGGTATCTGAAACCCGCACCTCACTAAGCGAGGTCGCGCAAGAACTTGTCCAGATAAGTCCAGGTGGTGTCGCGGGCCGAAAGCAGACCGAGGTGGGAACCGGGCGCGGTCTCGTAGCGCACCTGCGGTGATCCGGTCAGTGTGGTCAGGCCGTGCTCCACCGCCGCGGCCGGGGTGATCACATCGGTCGGGCCGCCGACGAGCAGCACCGGCACGGTGACATCGGCGAGGGCGATGGTGCGATCACCGAAATGCACTACGCCCTTGCCGATGTCGTTGTTCAACATGAACCGGCCCCACAGCTGGTTGTAGAACCGGCCCGGATATCCGGGCAGCGAATTCTGGAACCGGTCGATGGTCTCCATCCGCGCCAGCGTCGCGGTGTCGGTCAGATTGCTCGCAATGAAGAAGGGGCGCTTGAGTTCTCGGTCCCAGGCGGTGGCGCGGTAGGCGATGCGGGTCAGCTGCGCGGAGACGCCGCCGGTGGCGCGAATGGCGGCGGTGGCGGTGCGGCCGCCGTCCAGCCGGGCCAGCGCGCGCAGTTCCCGCACGCCGACCATGTGGTCGTAGCTCAGCGGGGCGCCGACGGCGGTGATGGAACGGATGGGCAGCGTCGGATCCGCGGCGGCGGTCAGCAGCGCCAGGACGCCGCCGATGGACCAGCCCACCAGATCGACCGCGCGCCCGCCGCGATCGGCCGATACCTGGCGGATGGACTCGGGCAGGATGTCGTCGATCCAGTCCTCGAAGCCCATGCGGCGGTCCTCGAAGGTGATCTCGCCGTAATCGACCAGGTAGGTGGCCCGGCCGGTATCGCGCAGGAAGCGCGCCATGCTCTGGTCGGGGCGCAGATCGAAGCAGAAGGCGGGTGCGGCCAGCGGCGGCACGAGCAGTACGGCCGGATCGTCGGCGCCCGCGCCGTCTGCGGCGGTACCGTCGTAGCGGCGCAGCTCCCGATGCGGTGCGACCGATACCACCGTCGACGGGGTGGGTTCGGGTGCACCGATGCCGGTGCCGAAGGTCAGGGCCCACGCGTTGCGCGCGGCGGTGCTCACGGTGTCTGCCAGGCTCACTCGCACAACTTCGCACATGGTGCTACAGCTTGTAACACCTATGTGAGCAATCCAACTGTCGACCAGGCGGGGTATGCTCGGTGCGCGGGCCAATTGCGGTGCGGCGCAATCCTTAACGCGGGTGCGAAGTTCTGCTGCGGGCGGCGGCGATATGCCGCAATCGCGCCTACCAGCGTTATACCGCTGCGCAATTGCGGTGGCGGAAAAAGGGGCGAAGACCGTATCACGCTACAATCTCCGCAGACAACGGAAATTTTCGCTCGAACGAGTTTGCCGGATACACCGTGAACCGGTGCTCGGGCGGCCGTAGTCCACGGAAAATGTGCGCGCACTCCGATCCGCAACATTGTCCGCCGCGCCAGGTCGATGCCAGTCCGAATCACACCGGATGGGTATCCCGCAGCGGCGACAGAAACCCGGATCAAGTGGTCGTCGCGGACCGACCGGTCCGCCCCACCTCGTGCGCGCGAGACGCGATAAAACGAGGAAGGCACGAACCCTGAGCAAGATCACCGTAGAGCAGGAGCCGGGCGTGGCAGACACGCTACTGACGGCGGAGCTCGACGAAACCCACACTGCCCCCACCTTCGCCGAACTGGGTGTCAACCCGCAGATCGTGCGCGCGCTGAGTGAAATGGGCATCGACCGCACCTTCGCCATCCAGGAACTCACCCTGCCGCTCGCGCTGGCCGGTGAGGACCTGATCGGTCAGGCCCGCACCGGTATGGGCAAGACCTTCGGCTTCGGCGTGCCGCTGCTGCACCGCATCGGCTCCGGAACCTCGGGCACCATTCCGCTCGACGGCACCCCGCGCGCGCTGATCATCGTGCCGACGCGTGAGCTGTGCATGCAGGTCACCTCCGATCTGGAGAACGCCAGCAAGTACGCCACCGCACCGGACGGCACCCCGCTGCGGGTGACCTCCATCTACGGCGGCCGCCCGTACGACACCCAGATTGCCGCGCTGCGCGCCGGCGTCGATGTGGTCGTCGGCACCCCGGGACGACTGCTGGACCTGGCCGAACAGCAGCATCTGATTCTGGGCAAGGTCCAGGTCCTGGTGCTGGACGAGGCCGACGAAATGCTCGACCTGGGCTTCCTGCCCGATATCGAGCGCATTCTCAATATGGTTCCGGACCAGCGGCAGACCATGCTGTTCTCGGCCACCATGCCGGGGCCGATCATCACCCTGGCGCGCACATTCCTCAACCGGCCCACCCACATTCGGGCCGAGGAGCCGCACGACTCGACGATCACCGACCGCATCACGCAGTTCGCCTACCGGGCGCACGCGCTCGACAAGAGTGAGCTCGTCGCCCGCATCCTGCAGGCCGAAACCCGCGGCGCCACCATGATTTTCGCCCGCACCAAGCGCACCGCGCAGAAGGTGGCCGACGATCTGGCCGAGCGCGGCTTCTCGGTCGGCGCGGTGCACGGCGACCTCGGGCAGATCGCCCGCGAGAAGGCGCTCAAGAAGTTCCGCGAGGGCAAGATCGACGTGCTCGTCGCCACCGATGTCGCCGCGCGCGGTATCGATATCGACGATGTCACGCACGTGATCAACTACCAGTGCCCCGAGGACGAGAAGACCTACGTGCACCGCATCGGCCGTACCGGCCGCGCGGGACGCAGCGGTGTGGCCGTCACCTTCGTCGACTGGGACGAGCTCAAGCGCTGGGCCTCCATCGACCAGGCGCTCAAGCTCGGCATGCCCGAGCCGGTGGAGACGTACTCCAGCTCCAAGCATCTGTTCGAGGAACTCGGCATTCCCGCCGGCACCACCGGAATCGTGCGCAAGCGCCCGGTCGTGCGGGAGGAGGACGCCGTGGTCGTGGAGCGCGAGAGCCGCGCACCGCGCAACCGCAATCGCAAGCGCACCCGTGGGGCGCGTGCCGGTGAGCCCGGCTTCGAGGTCAATAGCAGCGAGGCCGAATCGACTGCGTCCGAAGGCAATTCGGGCAATGCCGAGGGTTCCTCGGAGCGGCCGGGCCGTCGTCGCCGCCGTCGTGGACGCGGTGGCGCGGACAATGCCGCCGTGGCCGGTAATGGCGTCGTGACCGTCGCCGGAAACGGTGCGGCCCCGGCCGATGCCACCCAGGCAGTCGCCGGTTCCGGTCGTGCGGTCGCCGATTCCGGTCGTGCAGTCGCCGATTCCGCCCAGGCAGTCGCCAATGGCGCTGAGGCAGTGGCTGATTCCGGCGAGTCGGTCGCCCATGCCGCTCCGGCGTCGGACACCGACGCACCGAGGACCGAAGGTCGCCGCAGGCGCAATCGGCGCGGACGCGGACGCGGCCAGGCCGACAGCAATGGCGCGAGCAGCAACGGCTCGGGCAGCCATGCCGAGGTTTCGGACCATGCCGTCGCGGATTCCGGCAGCGCGGTTTCGGACCGCACCGCCGAGGTCCCAGCAGCCGCTGTCACCGAATCCAACAGCACGGCAATCGCTTTCAGCGATGCCGAGCAGAGCCCGGCAGCAGTCGCCGACTCCGCCGAGCCCGCAGCCCGCTCCGCTCGCAGCCGCACCCGCCGCCGGGGCTCGGACGAGACCGCGAACACCACGGGCAGCACCAACGGTTCGGTCCACGCGACCGCCGACTCGGTGACCACCGCCGTTCCGGCCGTCGCCAACGCTGTGGCCGAGGCCGCACCGGAGGCACCCGCCACCAACGGTTCGCCCGTCGCAGCCGAGGGCACTTCGGAACCCACGAAGCGCACTCGCACCCGGCGCACCAAGGCGACGACCGAAACCGGCAACGGCTCGGCCGACACCACCGGCGATGCGTCGACCACCGAGACCACAGTGAATTCAACTGCGGCCCCAGTGGATTCGGCCGAGACAATCGCACCGGCGAAGCGCACCCGTGGCACCGGCAAGACTGCGACTCCGGCAGGAAGCGATGAGGCTGTCGCCTCACACACCGCGACCACCGAACCGGCAGTCACCACCGATGTCGCAGGCGAAGCAGTCCAGAGCAGCGGACGTACTCGCGGACGTACCACCAAGGCTGCCGCCAGCGCGGCAGATGTTTCCGCGACGTCGGCCACGCCCGCTGTCAGCTCCCCTGCTGCGGCTGACGTGACCGCCGAAGTGGCTGCACCCGCCAGCTCCCCCGCTGCGGCTCGCCTGACCGCTAAAGTGGCTGCGCCTGCTGTCAGCTCCCCTGCTGCGGCTGACGTGACCGCTGAAGTGGCTGCGCCCGCCAGCTCCCCCGCTGCGGCTGAGGTGGCTGCTCCGGTGCAGCGTGCGGGCCGACGCCGGGCCAGTCGCCCGGCACTCGCCCCCGGCGATGTGGTTACCGATACCGCCGCTGCCGCACAGGGTTCCGCCGATGCTGTTGTCACGGCGGAAGCTGTGAGCGAGCCGGTCAAGAGCACGGGCAGGCGGCGCGCCAGCCGCCCGGCTCAGGCTCCCAGTGATGCCGCGAGCGGATCCACCACTGCCGCAAGCAGTTCCGTGGTCCCCGCCGCCACAGTCACTGACGGCGAACCCGCCCCGGCCAAGGGTCGCCGCCGGGCGACGGCGGCTCCGGCCGCTGCGGTCGACGGATCGGCCGCTGCCACAAACGGTTCCGTGGAACCCGCCACAGTCGTCGCCACCGGCGAGCCTGTCCCCGCCAAGGGTCGCCGGCGGGCGACGGCGGCTCCTGTCGCTGAATCTGCTGCTGCGGCACATGGTTCCGGTGAGCTCGGGGCTGCTGCGGTTGTGGAGAGTGTGGCTCCCAAGCGCGCTCGCCAGAGTGCGAAGGCAACTGCCGCGGATGTCGTGGACTCGAATTCGGTTGCGGCCGAACCTGCGAAGCGGGCGGGACGGGCCAAGACCGCGGTTGCGGCCGAGGTTTCCGAAGCTGCTGCGGTCGAGCCTGCCAAGGCCGCGACTCGTAAGAAGGCCGGAAAGGCCGCCGCCGAGGTTGTTGCGGCGGAGCCGGTGAAGGCCGCCGGAGGCAAGAAGGCAGGCAAGGCTGCGGCAGAGGTCGTGAGCGAAGCCGTGGCCGCCGAGCCGGTGAAGGCTGCCGGGCGCAAGCGGGCCACCAAGGCGGATGCTGTCGCTCAGGCGGATACCGTCGGCGAAGCTGCTGTCGCGCCTGCCAAGGCCGCCGGAGGCAAGAAGGCCGGGAAGGCTGCGGGGAATGCCGTGGCCGTGGCCGAGGCCGTTGCCGCCGAGCCGACGAAGGCTGCCGGGCGTAAGAAGGCCGCGAAGACTGCCGCGGCGGATGCGGGCACTCAGGTGGCTGCCGCCGCCGAAGCCGTTGTGGCCGAGCCGAAGGCGACCGCTCGGAAGCGTGCGGGCAAGGCTGCCACCGCCGAGGTCACGGCCGAGCCTGCCGCCGCGCCCGCCAAGGCGGCCGCAGGCAAGAAGGCCGGGAAGCCCGCGGTCGAGACCGCGGCCGTGACGGCGGAGCCGGTGAAGGCGAGCGCTCGCAAGAAGACCGGCAAGGCGGCGGCTGCGGTCGCCGACGCGGCGGTCGAGGCCGAACCGGTCAAGGTGAGCGCACGCAAGAAGGCCGGTAAGGCCGCTGCGGCCGACGTTGCCGCCGAGGCGGAGGCCGTCAAGGCTCCGGCGCGGAAGCGGGCGGCTCGCAAGGTCGCCACGGCGGATGTCGAGGCGGTGCATGCGGTGGCCGATTCGAGTGCTGCCGGCAACGGTTCGGGCGACGGTGAGACCGCTGCCAAGCGGCCGCGGCGGCGCAAGGCCGAGGTGAACGGCGAATCCTCCGGGGCCGCAACCGACACCGCTGTCGCCGCCTCGGCGTAGCGGCACGAATCGGCTAGTCTCGCTGTCGTGCTCGCACCAGAGCGGCGAACGCGCGCCGATATTCTGACCGCTGTCGCGATCGTCGCCCTGGTGGCGATCGCGACAGCGGTGGTCGGCTGGCGCAGCGATGTGCGCCACACCACATCGGTGACCACGAGCCAGACCCGCTCCGCACCACCCACTCCCGAGCAGCTCCCCAAGGGCGTGCGCGAACTGTGGCATGCACCGGATGCGGCGACCGCCCGCGCGATCGCCGTGGGCGGGGTCGCGGTCACCGCCGACGGCGGTGATGTGATCGGCCGCGATCCGCAGACCGGGCAGCAGGTGTGGAAGTACCACCGCGATATGCCGCTGTGCGCCATGGAATCCCAGTTCGGCACGGTCATCGCCACCTATCGGGACGACCGCGGCTGCAGCCAGACCACCATGCTCAATGCGGAGACCGGCGCACGGCTGGCCGCGCGGTCCAGCTATATGGACGAGGCGATCAAGCTGTCCGTGGACGGCACCTACGCCCTGGCGCAGGGCAGCGACCGGCTCGAGATGTGGCGTTCGGATCTGGTGCGCACGCTCGAATACGGCAAGGTCGACGCCCCGGTCAATCCGCGCACGCAACCGCGCACCGGCTGCGCCCTGCTCTCGGCGTCCTCGGCGCCGAGCCGCCTCGCGGTGCTGGAGCGCTGCCCGGGCGACGGTGCGGACCGGCTCACCATTCTCAATCCGGCGCCCAAGGACTCGACCACCCCCGAGGAATACGGCACACACGTGCTGACCGAGCCCGGCGGCGCGGTCGACGGTGCGCGCGTACTCGCGGTGTCCGACAGCCGAATCGCTGTCTACCTTCCCGGAACCGGCACCACCGCACCGCAATTGGCGATCTACGATGTATCGGGTAATTCCATTGCCACGCACCAGCTTTCCGCGCCGCTGTCGGACAAGGCTTCGGTCAGCCACCTGAGTTCCGCGTTCTTCATCTATACCGGCGAGAATCTGATCGCCCTGAATGCCACCACATTCGATCCGCTGTGGGGTGTGCAGCACGTACTCGGCACTCCCACACTGCTTTCCGGCCAGCTCCTGGTTCCGATTCCGGACGGCCTGGCCGCACTCGATCCCACCACCGGTGCGCAGACGAACCGGATCTCGGTGCAGCGCAGCGATTATCACAATGAACCCATTTCGCTGGCCGCCGTCGGCCCGACCATTCTCGAACAGCGCGGTACCGAGCTCTACGCGCTCGGCGTCGGATAGCCGCCCGCCACCACCGCCCGGCGCCGACTGCGCCGCGATCCTTTCTGTGCGCCGGTGCCGGAGTCTTTCCGTGCGCCGGTGCCGGAGTCGCGAGGATTGTCAGGCATGATCGAGTCGTGTCAGCACACGATTTTCGGCTCATATTGCTACGACATGGCGAAACGGAGTGGTCGGCGTCGCGCCAGCACACGGGGCGCACCGATATTCCGCTGACGCCCGCCGGGGAGGAACAGGCCCTCGCTGCCGGGAAATTGCTGGCCGGTCTGGACCTGCACGATCCACTGGTATTCAGCAGCCCGCGCCAACGTGCCACCCGCACCGCCGAATTGGCGGGTTTGACCGGGGTGCACATCGACAATGATCTGGCCGAGTGGGACTACGGCGAATACGAGGGCCTGACCACGCTGGAGATCCAGAAAATGGCGCCCGGCTGGACCATCTGGACCGGCGTCACCCCCGAGGGCGAGGACGCCGGACAGGTGCGCACGCGCGCGGATCGGGTCCTGGCCTCGGTGCTGCCGGAACTCGCGAATCGCGATGTGGTGCTGGTCGGGCACGGGCATTTCTCCCGCGTGCTGATCGCCCGCTGGGCGGAATTCGATGTGATCGAGGGCCGCAGGTTCTTCCTCTCGACCGCCGCGATCACCGTGCTCGGCTACGACTACGACGCGCGAACTGTGCTCGCGCACAACCTGACCGCACAGGTGGAAGGACCCCAGCGATGATCCGCCGCGCCACCCCTGCCGATATCCCCGCGCTGGTGGAGCTCGTCTACGACCTCGCCGACTACGAGAAGCTGCGCGAGGAGTGCACCCTCACCCCCGAGCAGCTCGAGACCGCCCTGTTCGGCCCGAACCCGGCCGTCTTCGCGCACGTCGCCGAGGGCCCGGGCGAGATGGGCGTGGCCGGCTGCGCCATCTGGTTCCTGAACTACAGCACCTGGACCGGCGTGCACGGCATCTACCTGGAGGATCTGTTCGTCAAGCCGGAGACGCGCGGGCTCGGACTCGGCCGCGATCTGCTCGCGGCGCTGGCGCGCGAGGCCGTCGAGCAGGGCTACAGCCGGGTCGACTGGTCGGTGCTGGACTGGAATACGCCGTCCATCGACTTCTACAGGGCCCTGGGCGCGGTCGCCCAGGACGAGTGGACCGGGTTCCGCCTGGCGGGCAGCGCACTGAGCCGCCTGGCCGCACACGCCGACGACTGACCCGATCCGGAACTCGGCCAGGCTCGAGCGTCCGCAAGCCGCTACGGAGCGTTCAGCACGCTTTACGCACCGTTCCCGGACGCTCGACCTACTCGGGGGGAAGGTCGTATCCGGCGGCCATCCACCGATTGGACGCGGGCGCGAACAGCAGCACCAGCCCGGCAATGGCGACCGCGGCGAACGGGACCGCGAGATCGAAGCGATCCGAGGTGACCATGAACCAGGAGACGCCGAGCAGCAGCAGCTGCGTGATCACCGCGATGGCCCGGCCCCAGCGACGACCGCGCCACAGCCCAAGACCCGCCGCCAGCACCGCGCCGCCGACGATCACCGCGTACCCCGCGGTGAGATAGCTGTTCTTGGCATTGTGCGCCGACCCGGTCACCCCCATGACGGCGAAGACGATCCCCGAGATCACAGCCGCCGCGCCCTGCACGGCCACCAGCACACCCGCCGCTCGGACCGTTGTCGGCGCCACCTCGGTTGTCGGCGCCACGTTCTGCTCGCCGGAGTTCTGCTCAGCCACGCGCCCAGCCTACGACGGCCTGTCGTTCTGCAGACCATCTGCACTCCCCCACGATTCGACAAGTCGCACTTCAAGTTCGCGGCCCGGCTCGGTGCAGGGCCGCGAACCCGCCGGAGCGAAGCGGAGGCAAGATAGACACCGTGCGAACGCTGCTGATCGTGAATCCGAATGCCACCTCGACCACTCCGGCGACTCGCGATTTGCTCGCTCACGCACTGGAAAGCCGCACGCAGCTGACTGTTGTGCACACCGAACGGCGGGGGCACGCCGCCGAGCTCGCGAGCTGGGCCGCGGACAATCGCATGGACCTGATCGTGGTGCACGGCGGCGACGGCACGGTGAACGAGACCATCAACGGCTTCCTGCCGCTGCCCGATGCGCCGCAGCGTGAATGGCTGCCGCGACTGGGCATCATTCCGGGTGGTTCGGCGAATGTGTTCGCGCGCTCGCTGGGCATCGAACAGGATCCGGTGACCGCCACCAATCAGCTCATCGATCTGCTGGCGGCAGAGACGGATCGGCGCATCGGGCTCGGCCTGGCCGACGACCGCTGGTTCACCTTCAGCGCCGGCGTGGGCCTGGACGCCGATGTGTGCGAGGCCATCGATGCCAAGCGCGCCAACGGGAAAGCCGCGACGCCCGCACGTTATCTGCGCACCACAGTCAGACAGTTCTTCAAGGCCGCGCGCAGTCTTCCCCAGGTGCGCTTGGAGATTCCGGGTCACGAACCGGTCACGGACGTGCACTACGCATTCGTGACCAACACCAGCCCGTGGACGTATCTGGACAACACGCCGGTCAGGACCAACCCGGCGACTACCTTCGAATCCGGTCTCGGGGTGTTTGCCATGCGCACCATGGGGATCGTGCCCACCCTGCTGATTGCCCGCCAGTTGCTGGCAACCGATGGAAACCCCAAGGGACACAAATTGTTTCGGGAAGACGACGTGCCCGCGGTACGTGTCGTGGCCACCGAACCCCTCGGGCTGCAAATCGATGGCGACTTCATTGGTCGGCGCAACATGGTGAATTTCACAGCCGCAACGGATATCCTCGATGTGGTCGCGCCGAAGCCCTAGACGGCTCGACACACCTGAGAAACCTTGCGGTTGCGCTGCGAAAACCCGCACGACCGAGTACAAATGGTTCGGCAGGCCCGCCTTGCAGGGGCCTTACAGCGTGAGCTTCCCCACGGTGCACTAGGTATCTATTGACATCTACGGTGTTCGTGAAAGCATTCACAAGCAACCGTGCGGAAACATTCGAGACGCACAAGTGAACGGACCACAAACCCGAGGGGCAGAGCCATGCGGCACGCCCTAGCAAAGGAGCAGAGGAATGGACTGGCGCCACAATGCCATCTGTCGCGACGAGGACCCTGAGCTGTTTTTCCCGGTGGGTAACAGTGGTCCTGCGCTCGCGCAGATTGCTGATGCCAAGCTGGTCTGCGCTCGCTGCCCCGTCACCGCCGATTGCCTGTCCTGGGCCCTGAAGTCCGGACAGGACGCTGGCGTGTGGGGTGGGATGAGCGAAGACGAACGTCGTGCACTGAAGCGTCGCAACGCTCGAACGCGTACCCGCACCGTCGTCTAATCAGCTAGACGACTGGCGCTACGGCCGATCAGCCTTACGGCCATAGCGCAATTCAGCCCTGCACCGCATGGTGCCGGGCTTCTGTGTGTATAAACCGACTCTGTGTTCGCTATTACAATTCCCACTCAACGAGATTCGCTATACCAGGAATGGCGTGAGGGCCCCACCGAAATGGCGAGACCCTCACAGTAATGGCAGGTCGCTGTATTCAGCGGGCCGAACGCCGGCCCAGGGGGACGCGCAGGACCGCGTCGGTGCCGATGTCCGCGCCGGGGTGCAGGCCGATCGAACCGCCGAGTTCGGCGGTGACCAAGGTGCGGACAATTTGCAGGCCCAGGCGGTCCGAGGCTTCCAGGCTGAAACCGTCGGGCAGGCCGCGGCCGTCATCGCTGATGATCACGTCCAGCCAGCGCGCGGAGCGCTCGGAACGGATGGTGACAGTACCGTTCTCGCCCGCGTCGAACGCATGCTCGATGGCGTTCTGCACCAATTCGGTGAGCACCATGACCAGGGGGGTTGCACGTTCGGCGGAGAAGACCCCCAGCGAGCCGGCGCGCCGGACCTTGATGCGCGCGGTGTGCACGGTGGCCACATCGGCCATTATCGGCAGCAGGCGGTCGACCACCTCGTCGAGATCGACCTCCTCGTCGACCGACATGGACAGCATTTCGTGAACCGACGCAATGGAAGTCACGCGGCGGACCGATTCGGTGAGCGCCAGTCTGGCCTCCTCGTTCTCGGTGCGGCGGGCCTGCAACCGCAGCAGCGCGGCGACCGTCTGCAGGTTGTTCTTCACCCGGTGGTGGATCTCACGGATGGTCGCGTCCTTGGACAGCAGTGCGCGGTCGCGGCGCTTCACCTCGGTGACATCGCGGACCAGCACCGCCGCCCCGCCGAGGTTGCCGTTCGGGCGCAGTACCAGGGTGCGCAGCAGGACGGTCGCCCCGCGCGCCTCGACTTCCATTCGGCGCCCGGCCTTTCCGGCCAGGGCGGCCTGGATATCGCCGACCACCTCCTGCGCGTCGAACGGATCGGTGATCAGCGATCGGGTGGTGAGCGCCAGATCCTGACCGACCAGATCGTTCTGTAAACCCATGCGGTGATAGGCCGAGAGCGCGTTCGGGCTGGCGTAGACCACGATGCCGTCGGTGTCCAGACGGATGAAACCGTCACCGGCCCTTGGGCTGGAGTGCGAACCGGTGCGATCCTCCAGCGTCGGCCAGGTGCCGTCATTGACCATCTGGCACAGGTCGTCGGAGGCCGCCATGTACGCGATCTCCAAGCTGGAGCGCATCTTTCGGCGCTGCACATCGGTATCGCGACCGAGAATGGCGATCACATCGTCGCCGACCCGCACCGGAATCGCCTCGCGAATCGCGTGCACCGGCTGCGGGTGATAGACGCCGGAGACCTCCGAATCGGTGTCCACCCGCACGATGTCATTCGAGACCAGGGCCTCGAAGATCTGCGGGTGCATCTCCTTGGTCGCCAGCGAACCGACCAGGTCCTCCGGGTGCACGGTGGGGGCGGTGGTGGGGCGGGCCTGTGCGACGCACACCACTTCGGCGCCGTCGGCTATCGGGCCGGTCCCCACCCAGAGCAGCAAATCCGCGAAGGACAGGTCGGCAAGCAATTGCCAATCCCCCACCACGCGTTGAAGATGATCGACGGCGGCACCCGGTAGGTCGGTGTGCTCAGCCAGTAGATCGCTCAGTGTCGACATTCAGCCACGCTCCTCTGATCCCAACTCGGGAGTATGTTCCCACGCCGAGGTAAGGATTCGTGCCGCGCGGTGAACCGCGGGAGGAGGAGTCGGCGCTGCCGACGCGAATCAGCCGATGCTGCCGGTCAGCTGATGACGGCGATCAGGTCGTCCTTCTGGATGACATCGCCGGGCTTGACGTTGATGGAGGCGACGGTGCCCTCGGCCTCGGCCAAGACCGGGATCTCCATCTTCATCGACTCGAGGATCACCAGGGTGTCACCCTCCTTCACCTGATCGCCCACATTCGCGACGATCTGGTAGACGGTGGACACCATCTCCGCGAGCACTTCCTCGGCCATGAGGCTCCTTGTTTCCGTTGACCCGTATCCGATGAAGGTACAGACAACCACACATGAAAGAATGCCATGAACAGAAGGGAGACTACCCATGGGTAAGCGTGGCCGTAAGAAGCGCAGCCGGAAGAAGAACGCAGCCAACCACGGCAAGCGTCCGAACGCCTGAGCTGAAGAACCTAGCTCCAAAAGCACTGAGCGGCATCACTTCTGAAGAAGTGTGCCGCTCATGCTTTTTCCGGGGAGCTGTTACTTGGGCTCGATCCGGGTTTCCACCTGAGTGAAGGTTGTCCGGATTTCCATGGTCAGCCGGGCGCGCAGGGAGTCGGGGGCGCGCTCGCCGCCGCATTTGCGGTTGAGCAGGGATTTCAGCTTCTCTTCGAGACCGTAGGCCTCGATACAGGGCGAGCAGCGGTTGATGTGCTCTTGCAGACGGGCCTTGATGGTCTCGTCGCATTCGTTGTCCAGGAGCAGCCACACGTCGGCGAGCACCGCCGTGCAGTCCATGTCCATCTCGTCGCTCACTGGGTGACCTCCTGACGCGTATCGCTGCCCCGGTTGAATCCGCGTTCCCGGGCCACGTCGGCGAGCAGGCCTTTGAGCTGCTTACGGCCGCGGTGCAGACGGGACATGACGGTTCCGATGGGGGTTCCCATGATCTCGGCGATTTCCTTGTAGGGGAAGCCCTCTACGTCGGCGTAATACACCGCCATCCGGAATTCCTCCGGTAGCTCCTGTAGCGCCCGCTTGATGTCGTCGTCGGGCAGAGCCTCGAGCGCCTCCATCTCGGCCGAGCGCAGACCCTGCGAGGTGTGCTCGGCGGTGGCGGCCAGCTGCCAGTCGCTGATCTCGTCGGTCGGATACTGCGCGGGCTGGCGCTGCTTCTTCCGATACGAGTTGATGTAGGTATTGGTGAGGATGCGGTACAGCCAGGCCCGCAGATTGGTGCCCTCGCGGAAGGACCGGAAGCCCTGGTACGCCTTGGCGAAGGTCTCCTGGACCAGATCCTCGGCATCGGCCGGGTTGCGGGTCATGCGCAGTGCCGCGCCGTAGAGCTGATCGAGCAGCGGCAGTGCGTCGCGCTCGAATCGGCGCGTCAATTCCTGGGGGGTCTCCGTGCTGCGCGCACGTTCCGTGCCGTCGTCGGTGCCGTTGTCGCCGGCCTGGATGGTCTCGGCAGTATCCGAGTCGTCATCGGGCAGGCGAACGACCATGTCGTCGTCGCTCGTCACGTTGTTCCCTTCGATCGCCGTAGCAGTTGAATCTACCGCGAGCGGGGTGAGCGCCGGGAAACCGGCAGGGTGCAGCGTCAAGCGCACCGGTCGTTCCTCGACCAGAACGGTCACCGACTCCTCCTTCGTGATGGGATACAACGCGCAACCGCAGGCTGTTCGGCTTTCGCGTAACGCGTATGGCGTGCAACAGGGCGAGTGGTCGTCGTGTTCCCAGCGGGGGTGAAAACCGGTGTCTCGACGGGTGTGGCGCTGTTTAGGGTGGGCGCATGGCAGCTTCGACCCCGGCGATCAAGGCACTCGTGCAGGCGAAAGTGGAGCACCTGGTGCACGCCTACCCGCACGATCCGCGCAGTGACTCCTACGGGGCGGAGGCCGTCGAGGCGCTCGCGGCGGAGCTCGGGGTGAGCGCGGAACAGATTTTCAAGACGCTGGTGATCGAGCTCGGTTCGGGCGGGCTCGCGGTGGCGGTGCTGCCGGTTCCGGCCAAGCTGTCGCTCAAGGCGGCGGCCGCGGCGCTGGGTGCGGGCAAGGCCGTGATGGCCGACAGGGCGAAGGCGGAACGCACGACCGGCTATGTGCTGGGCGGGATTTCACCGCTCGGGCAGAAGAAGCGGCTGCCGACCGTGATCGACGAATCCGCCCTCGGGTTCGATCGGATCCTGTGCAGCGCCGGGAAGCGCGGGCTGGAGATCGAGCTCGCTCCGGCCGAGTTGGTGCGGCTGACCAGCGCCGTCACTGCCGCGGTCGCAGTGAGCTGAGACACCCCGTCGAAAAATAACTTGCCAAGGAACAACTATCTCCACATACTTGCTGAGTACAACTAGTTGATTGCTACAAGCAGTTGATAGGCACAAGCAGTTGTTTGATGCAAGGAGGTGGACCCCGTGACCGATGACCAGGCGCAACCCAGTTGCCCCGTCACCGACGACGTGGCCGACACCGTCGCCACCCAGATCATTCGTTTGAACAGATTGCGGGACCGCGCCAATGCGCAGATCGCCGCCGCCACCAACGGCGAGGTCGAACCCGCCGCGTTCGCCATCCTCTTCAAGCTGATCCACAACGGGCCGATGCGTTCCGGAGCCCTCGCCGAGGCGCTCTACTCGGATGCCTCGACGATCAGCCGGCAGGCCGCGAACCTGGTGAAACGCGGTTATATCGAGCGCCGCGCCGATCCCGCCGACGGCCGGGTCAGCGTACTGGCCGTGACCGCCGAGGGGCGCGAGGTGGCCGCCGAGATCCGTTTACGGCGCAACGAGACACTGCGCGACATCATGGCCGACTGGACCCCCGGCGAGCAGGAATCGTTCGTCACCCTGCTGAGCAGGTTCGTCGACGGCTACGAGCACGCCCGCAGTCTCAAGATGGCTGCCCTGTACCCCAAGGGCACATCCAAAATTCTTCCGAAAATCGAGTCCCCAGAGAGTAATTCGTGACCACTACAGCAGAAGTGGAACCGCAGTCCACCGCCGGTTTCACCCACAAACAAATCATGGTCGTGCTCAGCGGCCTGCTGCTCGGCATGCTGCTCGGCGCGCTCGACCAGACCATCGTGTCGACGTCGATCCGCACCATTGCCGATGACCTGCAGGGCTATTCGATGCAGGCGTGGGTCACCACGGCGTATCTGATCACCGCGACCCTCTCCACTCCCCTGTACGGCAAGCTCTCGGATATGTACGGCCGCAAGCCGTTCTATCTGGCGGCCATCTCGATCTTCGTGGCCGGTTCGCTGCTGTGCGCCTTCGCCTCGTCCATGTACGAGCTGGCGGCCTTCCGGGCCTTCCAGGGTCTGGGCGCGGGCGGTCTGATGTCGCTGGCGCTGACCATCCTCGGCGATATGGTCGGGCCGCGGGAGCGGGCGCGCTACCAGGGGTACTTCCTGGCCGTGTTCGGTACCTCCAGCGTGGCCGGGCCGGTGCTGGGCGGCATCATCTCCGGTCAGAACGAGATCCTGGGGATCACCGGCTGGCGCTGGGTGTTCCTGGTGAACGTGCCGCTGGGCATCATCGCGCTGGCCGTCGTGTCCCGCGTACTGAAGCTGCCGAAGGTGCAGCGCTCCAAGGCGACCGTCGACTGGTTCGGCGTGCTCACCATGGCCATCGGACTGGTGCCACTGCTGGTGGTCGCCGAACAGGGCCGCATCTGGGGCTGGAGCAGCACGAACTCCATCATCTGCTACGTGATCGGCGCACTGGGCCTGATCGGATTCATCGCGGTGCAGGCCAAACTCGGTGATGCCGCACTGATTCCGCTGCGCATGTTCAAGAACTCGACCTTCGCACTCGGCGTGGCCATCTCGATCGTGGTGGGCTCGGCCATGTTCGGCGGTATGACCATGCTGCCGCAGTACCTGCAGGTGGTGCGCGGTTCCAGTCCGACGCTGGCCGGTATGCAGATGCTGCCGCTGGTGGTCGGCATGATGGCGGCCTCGATCTTCGCCGGTCAGACCATCTCTCGCACCGGGCGGTACAAGATCTTCCCGCCGCTGGGCGCGGGTCTGCTGGTGCTGGGTCTGTTCATGCTGCACTTCATCGGCGCGGACACCCCGCTGTACGTGGCCATGCTGTTCATGCTGATCGTCGGCCTCGGCCTGGGCAATCTGATGCAGCCGCTGACGCTGGCGATTCAGAACGCACTGCCGCCGCAGGATATGGGCGTGTCCACCGCGGCCGCGACCTTCTTCCGGCAGATCGGCGGCACGCTGGGTGTCGCGGTGTTCCTGTCGATCATGTTCTCGCAGATCGGGCCGAACATCAGCACCGAATTGCAGTCCGCCGCAACCACATCGTCGTATCAGCAGGCGATCGCGGAGGGCATGCAGAGCAGCAATCCGGCCGATCAGGCGCTGGCCAACGGTCTGGCGCACCACGACTCGGCCGCGGCGGCGAAGGTGCTCGACGACAGCTCGATCATCCAGAAGGTGAACCCGACGCTGGCGCATCCGCTCAAGGTCGGCTTCGCCAATGCCATGGACACCGTGTTCCTGGTGGCGGCCGCGGTCGCGCTCATCGCACTGATCCTGGTGATGTTCTGGAAGGAAGTGCCGCTGCGCACCTCCGGCGGTATCCAGGCCCGGCAGGAGAAGATCGAAGAGGCTGCGGCAGCAGCGATCGGCTAGCAATATGGGCACCTGACCAGTGCTCTTGACACGCACAGGGTGGGCCGCGATCCCCGGATCGCGGCCCATTCTGTGCGTTACTTGTCTCAGTAGGTTTTGTCTTGTTTGTACGTTTCCCCCTCTCGCCAGGTTCGCCCGACCCGAGGATGTGATGCGTTTTATGTCTCCCCATCAGCGAATTCGAACCAGCGTCGTAGCCGTTTCCGGCGTACTGCTCGTAGCGCTGGCGTCCGGCCCGCTGACCGCGGCCACCGCGACGGCCGCCCCCATCGTCGTCGCGCCCCAGAATCCGAACTACCCGCTCGGGCCGGACCCGGCGGCGCCCGGGGCGCCCGGAGCGCAGGCGCCGCAGAAGGACGAGAAGCCCGAGAAGGCCGGCAAACTCGGCGGCACCATGACGACGAAGATCATCGATCTGGCCACCGGCGCATTCAAGTGCGGGCTGAATATCGCCCTGCCGTCGGTGAAATGCGATCTCTGACAGATTGATTCACGCAGGCCGGTCAGATCAGGCTGATCTGACCGGCTTGTTCGTCCACCCTGTCCAGCAGTTCCGGGCCGTTGTTGCGGACGCTGTTGACCAGCAGGGGCACCGGGCGGATCAGGATGTCCGAGACATCCTCGGGGCGCGGGGTTTCCAGCAGTTCTTCGGGGGCCGGGTGGTCCGGGTCGAGCCAGGCGTCCCAGTGCGCGCGGGGCATGGGCAGTGGCATGCGGTCGTGCACCTTCGTCAGATCACCGACCGCATCGGTGGTCAGGATGGTGCAGGACAGCAGCGGTTTCGCCTCGTCGCCCAGACTGCGGTCGCGCCAGACCGACCAGAGGCCGGCCATGTACAGGCGCTCACCGTCGGCCCTGGACATGAAGAACGGCTGTTTGACGGCCTTGCCGGATCCGCCCGGTTCTGTCACCCACTCGTACCAGCCGTCCATCGGTACCAGGCAGCGGCGCTTCTTCACCGCATCGCGGAAGGACGCGGTGGTGGCGGCCTTGTCGGCGCGGGCATTGAACAGCGGTTTGCCCTTGGCCGGGATGCCGGGTTCGGCGGCCTTGCTCCAGGGCGGGATCAGACCCCAGCGCATGGCCCGGATACGCAGGGTCGCCGGGTCCTGCGGGTGGTCGCGGTCGTGCCGCTCCACCACCGTGAGCACCTGATTCGTGGGCGCCACGTTGTAGTTGGGGTCGAAGCCCTTGCCGGTGTCGGCACCCGTCTCGTCGAGAGCGTCGAGTTCGACGGCCAGCGTGGCGGGATTCGTCGTTGTCGCGTACCTACCGCACATGTGGACCATGCTGCCACCGGACACCGACGGATTCGAGTCTTCCCACACCTTTGAAACAGTCGCGAGTAAAGTGAGGGCAATTGACTTCACTTGGAACGTATGAGACGTTCGTCGCATCACACTCTCGTAAAGGGATCGCTGCCAATCATGTCTGTTACCGACACCGCCCCGATCGATCAGGACGCCGTGCTGACCTCCGTCAACCCCGCCACCGGCGAGGTCCTCGCCACTTACAAGATCGATGACGAGGCCGCGGTGCACGCCGCCGTCGCCAAGGCCCGCACCGCCGCCGCCACCTGGGGTGCGCTGAGCTACGCCGAGCGCAAGCGGCATCTGCTGCGCTGGAACAGCAGGCTGGTCGCCACCTCCGACGAACTCTGCGCGCTCATCCACGCCGAGAACGGCAAACCGCTCGACGACGCCTACCTCGAGCTGATGCTGGTGCTCGAGCACATCAAGTGGGCGGCCTCCAATGCGGAGAAGGTACTCAAGCCCAAGAAGGTCTCCCCGGGCGCGCTCATGTCGAACTTCTCCGCGCATGTGGAGCAGCGCCCGCTCGGCGTGGTCGGCATCATCGGGCCGTGGAACTACCCGATCTACACCCCCAACGGTTCCATCGCCTACGCGCTGGCCGCCGGCAATACGGTCGTGTTCAAGCCGAGCGAATTCTCCACGGGCATCGGCAATTTCGTCGCCGCCGCCTTCGCCGAGGCGAATCCGGACCTGCCGGACGGGGTTTTCACCGCCATCAACGGCTTCGGCGCCACCGGCGCCGCGCTGGTGCGCGCGGGCGTGAACAAGCTGGCCTTCACCGGGTCCACCGCGACCGGTAAGAAGATCATGGCCTCTGCGGCCGATTCGCTCACCCCGGTACTGCTGGAGTGCGGCGGCAAGGATGCGGTGATCGTGGCCGCCGATGCCGATATCAAGGCCGCGGCCGACGCGGTCGCATGGGGCGCCACCTCCAATTCCGGGCAGACCTGCGCCGGCGTGGAGCGGGTGTACGTCGACAAGTCGATCGCCGAACCGTTCATCGCCGAGGTCAAGCGCATCCTGACCGATATCAAGCCGGGCTCGGACGACAAGGCCTCCTACGGGCCGATGACCATGCCCAGCCAGATCGATATCGTGCGGCGGCATATCGACGACGCGCTGAAGAACGGCGGCAAGGCCGTGCTCGGCGGGCCCGAATCCATCAAGGGTCCGTTCATCGAGCCGGTCATCCTGGTCGACACCGACGAATCCTCGGATGCGGTGTGCGAGGAGACCTTCGGGCCGACCGTCACCATTCGCACCGTCAACGGCATCGACGAAGCGGTGGAGCTGACCAATAGGAGCAAGTACGGGCTGGGGTCGGCGGTGTACTCGGCCAAGCACGGGCTGGAGATCGCGCGCCGCCTGAATGTCGGCTGCACATCGGTGAATTCGGTGCTCAGCTACGCCGCCATCTCCGGACTGCCGTTCGGCGGCGTCGGCGATTCCGGTATCGGGCGCATCCACGGCGCGCCGGGGCTGCTGGAATTCTCGCGGCCGCATTCGATCGCGGTGCAGCGCTTCACGATTCCGGGTATGGCATTGCTGTCGTACTCGCGGACTGACAGCACCATGAAGCTGCTGCGCAAGATCGTGCCGTTCCTGCACGGGCGTAATAAGTAGAGAGTTCCCCACTCCGGGGGGTGAAAGGTGTTTCAGGGGCTCTGCCCCTGAAACCTTGAATCGCAGTGCGGCTTCGCGCTCGAAACGGCTTTCGATGCCGGTTTCCCTTGGGGGAACCGGCATTCGGCGTTTCAGGGAGTCGGCGGCAGGGCCGGGGGGACGAAGAATTCTTCGAGGGGCGTGGGGCCGGTGTAGCGGCGGCAGTTGCAGCTCGCCCACTCCTTGAGGCCGTGGCCGTTCTTGCGGAAGGTTTCGCCGTGGCAGCGGCTGCTCTCGCGCTCGTGCACGGCGAGGTCGTGGCCGCAGCCGCAGAGGGCGGTGGCCGGTGCGAGTTGCCCGGGCTGCTTACCGGAGCGGGAACCGAAGCGGCCGAGCACCCAGCCACCGCCGACCAGTGCGGCGCCGAGCGTGAGGCTGAAGGGATCGATCACCCCGCCAGTATACGTACCCATATACGTATATGGCTAGTCTGACGGGCAATCCAGGGCCCGGAACCACCGGTACGGCGGGAAAATCGCGGAATTCCCGTGCCCGCACCGGACGAAAGGGGCGGGGAGCCCCGCAGGACGTCGATCGTTTGGGAAGATGGACCTGTGACTTTCTGGCCCGCGCCCCATGTCCGAACTCCCGTGCACGCGACCGTGACCCTGCCCGGGTCCAAATCCATTACCAACCGGGCGCTGATCCTCGCCGCACTGGCGGATCGGCCGTCCACCCTCACCGGTGCGCTGCGCAGCCGCGACACCAACCTCATGATCGACGCGCTGCGGGCCATGGGCGTGGGCATCGAGGGTGATGCCGACACCCTCACCGTCACCCCGCCCGACGAGTTCACCAGCGCCATGGTGGATTGCGGGCTCGCGGGCACCATCATGCGATTCCTGCCGTCCGTCGCCGCCCTGGCCACCGGCGATGTCGCCTTCGACGGCGACGAGCAGGCGCGGGTGCGGCCGCTGAACACCATTCTGGACGCACTGCGCAGCCTCGGCGTCGATATCGACGGCGACGCACTGCCTTTCGTGGTGCACGGGACGGGCGCACTGCGCGGCGGGCCGGTCACCATCGACGCCTCCGGATCGTCACAGTTCGTGTCCGGGCTGCTGCTGTCGGCGGCGCGGTTCGAACAGGGCGTCACCGTGAATCACGATGGGGCGCGGCTGCCTTCGATGCCGCATATCGAGATGACCGTGCAGATGCTGCGCCAGGCCGATGTGCAGGTGGAGGCCCCCTCCGATCCCCGCAAGGCGCAGACCTGGACGGTATCGCCCGGGCCGATCCGCGCCGTGGACTGGGAGGTGGAGCCGGATCTGTCCAATGCCACCCCGTTCCTGGCGGCGGCGGCCGTCACCGGCGGCACGGTGACCATTCCGCACTGGCCGCGCTACACCACGCAGCCGGGCGATGTGATCCGCGAGATCCTGGTGCGCATGGGCGCGGAATGCCGCAGCTTCGAGAATGTGCTCACCGTGCACGGGCCGCAGCGCCTGGCCGGCATCGATATCGACCTGCACGATGTGGGCGAACTGACCCCGACCGTCGCAGCCCTTGCGGCCCTTGCGGATTCGCCGTCCCGCCTGCGCGGGATCGCGCACCTGCGCGGGCACGAGACCGATCGGCTCGCGGCGCTGGCCGCCGAGATCAACCGGCTCGGCGGCAATGTCACCGAGACCGAGGACGGGCTGATCATCACGCCGGCGCCGCTGTCGGGCGGGCAGTGGCACTCCTACGCCGATCACCGCATGGCCACCGCCGGAGCGATTATCGGTCTCGTGGTGCCGGGCGTGGAGATCGAGGACATCGGCACCACCGCCAAGACGCTCCCGAATTTCGTTGGGCTGTGGGAGAACATGCTCAGCGAATCGGAGGCAGGGAACTGAAGCGCCGCGAGTACGACGAGTCCGACGTCCGGATCCGTCCGGGCAAGACCTCGCGTCCCCGCACCAAAACCCGTCCGCAGCATCTGGATGCGGAAGCCGCCATGGTCGTCTCGGTCGACCGGGGCCGGTGGGGTTGTGTTCTCGACGACGATCCGGAACACCGGATCGTCGCCATGCGCGCCCGCGAATTGGGCCGCACCCCGATCGTGGTCGGCGATCAGGTGGATCTGGTCGGCGATCTGTCCGGGAAGCCGGACAGCCTGGCGCGCATCGTCCGGGTCGCGGAACGGCGAACTGTCCTGCGCCGCACCGCCGATGACACCGATCCGTTCGAACGCATTGTCGTCGCCAATGCCGGGCAGCTGTTCATCGTGGTCGCCCTGGCGGATCCGCCGCCGCGCACCGGTTTCGTGGAGCGCGCCATGGTGGCCGCGTATGTCGGTGGGCTGCAACCGATTCTGTGCCTGACCAAACATGATCTCGCCGCGGAATCCGAATTCGCCGCCACCTTCGAGGATTTGGACCTCACCATTGTGTACGGCGGGGTCGACGATCCGCTCGAACCGGTGCTGGAGCTGTTGAACGGCCGCCTCACCGCGCTCATCGGGCACTCCGGTGTCGGCAAGTCGACTTTGGTGAATCGCCTTGTCCCCGATGCCGATCGGGCCGTCGGCGTGGTCTCCGGGGTGGGCAAGGGGCGGCACACCTCCACCCAGTCCGTGGCCCTGCCCCTGGTGGAGGGCGGCTGGGTCGTGGACACCCCCGGTGTCCGCTCCTTCGGGCTGGCGCACATCACGCCCGACGATGTCATCGGCGCCTTCTCCGATCTCGCCGACGCCATCGAGGACTGCCCGCGCGGCTGCACGCATCTCGGCCCGCCCGCCGATCCCGAATGCGCCCTCGACAATCTGCCGGGTAAGCAGGCGCGGGTGGCGGCCATCCGACTACTGCTCAATGCGCTCAATACCAACGACCCCTGGTTCAAAGGCGGCCAGACCACCACCATCTGAGTTCGGCCGCAGCCAGCATCTCTCGTAGCCCACTGAAATCTCTCGCAGCCCACTGAAATTCCCCACCCCCTAGGGAGTTCCATGATCTCGAGCAATGCCGATACCGCACTGACAGAACTGATGCTGCACGCCGCCCACATCGGGCAGCAGGTGACCCGCATCAGAGGGCAGGGCGCAGCCGCACAGGGGCAGGTGCGCGCCGAGGTCGATGTCGACGGCACACTCACCGGGCTGTCCATCGACGATTCGCTGCAGGGCACGGCGATGCGGGATCTCGCGCGCCTGGTGGTGCAGGCGCAGCAGGCCGCGTGCGCCCAGGCCGGCCAGAGCGCCGCCGCGCTGCGGCGCACATTCACCGACAATCCGTATGCCGCTGCGCTGCTGCACCAGAGCGCGGCTGCGGGAATGCGCGCCGAGCAGTCGAAAACTCCACGCGCACAACGTCCTTACGCGGCCGAGCCCTACGACGAACCGCTGCCACCGGGCACGGTCGGTCCCAGCGACTGGCTGGACGACTGGGATCTCCCGCAGCGGGCCTGGTGATCATGCGACTACGTCGAAAGTCACGGCCCGTCCGGCGGGGCGGGGAGCATGCGCGCTGGAATCCGCTGCCCGCGCTCGGGCGGGCCATTGCCGCACGCCCGATCGTCATGCGCATGTCACCGGCGATCCTCGCGCTCGACCGGACCGTCCGGCGAATCACCCGCGGGCGCAAGGGCGTTCTCGATCTGGCCGGGCTGCCCTCCCTGGAGCTGACCGTCCTCGGCCGCCGCACCGGACTGCCGCGCACCGTATCCCTGCTCTACGTCCCCGATCCGGACAACCGGAAAGTGTTCCTGCTCATCGGTTCCAATTGGGGACGCCCGGAACACCCCGCCTGGTCGGCCAATCTGAAGGCCGCCGACCAGGCCGAATTACACGTCGACGGTGAGCGATTCACCGTCGGGGTCCGCTGGCTCACCGGCGCCGACCGCGATCACGCCTGGCAGCACGCGATCACGTTCTGGCGCGGCTACGCCATGGAGCAGCGCCTGGCCGGGGATCGGACGTTCCGGCTGTTCGAACTGACCAGAGTCTGAGCGGCGTCCCGGCCGCACGGGGTGCGGGGGTTCCCGGGCGTGGTTTAGCCTGCCGAGGTGGAAGACCATGAGCGGGGCGAGTACTCGCCGCTCCTCGATGAGGATTTGGGGCCGGGTGCGCCGGTGACACCCGAGGTGCGAATCGGGCGCAATGACGACAGCCGCGAGTTGCCCGGATGCGTGCGCTGCGGGAGGCCCGCCGCCCTGTATCTGCGCGCGGTGTGGCTTTCGGCGCGCGCCGTGCTCGGTGGCGATATCGATGTCGACAAGCTCATTCGAGTGGACGCGTGCGGAAGTTGCGCCGGCAGTGTGGCGGGGATGATTCTCGTCAACTCGGATCCGCGCTACTGGGGCGAATCGATGCGGCTGGACTGACGGCTCAGTGCTGCCGGCTGATCCGCAGGCCGTTGTCGAAGTCGATATCGGCGAGTTCGGCTCTGCCGCCGAGGCCGAGCTTGCCGAAGGTCCGCGACAGATGATGACCGACGGTGCGCGGGCTGACGAACAGTTCGACACCGATCTCACGATTGGTCAGACCCTGCGCGGCCAGGCGGGCGACGCGCAACTCCTGCGCGGTCAGCACCGAACCGGGACCCGTCCCGAGCGCGGGTGTGGGCGCGCGGCCGGTGAGATCCAGCTCCTGCTGCGCGCTCACGATCCACGGCACCGCGCCCATGCGCTCGAAAGACTCCAGGGCGGTGCGCAATTGCTCGGCGGCATCACCGCGGCGGCGGGCCCGGCGCAACCACTTGCCGTAGAGCAGCCGGGTGCGGGCGTGGTTCAGATCGTGCCGGGTGCGGCGCACCGCCAGCGCGCGGCGGAAGTAGTGGTCGGCCCGCTCGTCCTCGCTCAGCAGCGCCCGGCAGGTGTAGGCCGCGGCCATCGCCCAGTCCGCCCGGGAACGCATCGCCCAGGCGCGGATCGTCTCGTAGTACTCCGCCGCTTCGCCGACCCGGCCGATCCGGCAGGCGGCCTCGACCATATCGGGGGCCGCGAGCCGGGCGTAGGTCGGATGCCGGGCATCGTGCCCGGGCTGCGCCAGCGCCCGCAGCCGCAGATACGCCGTCTCCGGATCACCATTGCTCAAGGCATCGAAGCCGAGATGCCAGTAGGACGAGGCGATGAGCGCATGCGCCCGATGCGGGCGCGCCAGCGCCAGCGCGCGCTCGATGCTGTCACCGACAATGTCGGAATCACCGCGCAGCGCAGCGATTTTCGCATTGAGGTTCCAGCAGTGCGCGAGCACATTGTCGGTCCCGACCGATCGGGCCAATTCGAACGCGTCCGCCAGCGTCGCCTCCGCGGCCGGTAGGCGGCCGTTCGCGAACTGCACGATCGCCAGCTGCGGCAGCATGAAGACCGCGGCCGCGCGGGCGCCGGCATCCCGCAATTGTGTTGTCGCCCGGGTGAAGGGCTCGAGCGCCCGATCCGCCAGCCCCCAGAGCAGAACCAGTGGGGCGGGCGGCAACTGGCAGATGCTCAGCGCCGGACCGGGCCCGAAATCGGCCGTATCGAAATGCATCGGCATCGATACGGCGTCCTCGTGACCGGCGGCCCAGCGCGCCTGCGCGGCCAGCGCCCGCAGTTCACCGGCGGTCCGGACATCGACCACATCGGCATCGTGCAGCAGCATGGCATTGGCTCGTTCCGGTTCACCCGCAACAAATTCCAGGAGTCCGGCCAATCCGCCGCCGGCGACGGCGGCCCGCTCGGTGCCGATCCGCTCCACGGCCCGATCCAGGAGCCGGCGCGCGGACTCGATATCCCCGCCCGCCCACGCCAGCCGGGCGGCGGCCGCCATGCGCGCACCCGCGTCGACGGGATCGGGGGTGATCGCGGCGGCCCGGCGCAGCATGGCGGCGGCCGCCAGCGATCCGTCGCGGGTGCGCTCGGCGCGGGCGGTCAGGGTCGCCGCCAGCTGTTCGTCGGCCGGATCCGTCGCGGCCGCCTGATGCCAGGCGCGCTGATCGAGATCCTCGGGTCCGGTCAGCACCGCCGCGAGCGCCAGATGCACCGACCGGCGCTGCGCCGGGGTCGCGGCGTCGTACACGGCCATGCACAGCAGGCGATTACGCATATCGACCCGGCCGTCGCCGACCACCAGCACCCCGGCCGATTCCACCTGCTCCCAGGCGCTCACCAGGTGCGCACCGCCGAGGTGGGCACCGCCCGTATGCCAGAGGGTGGCCGCCGCGGCCAGCACCACGCGCAGCACACCGCGGTCCTCGGCCGCCACCAGCCGCAGCAGCGTCCGCACCGCATCGGGCAGTGCGGCGATCCGATCCTGATAGGCGGCGGCCAATCGCGGGCCCAGCGTCACGGGCCCGGCCGCGATACCGGCGAATTCCTCTGCCTGGACCGGCAATTCACGCAGGGCCAGCGGATTGCCGCCCGCCACCCGCAGCACCCGCGCCGTCCGCAACGCCCCGAGCACACCCCAGCGCTGTTCGAGCAGCCGGCGGGCGGCGGCATCGGACAATCCGCCGATCGGCAGGGCGGGCAGCCGGTCCCAGCCGGTCCGCGCGGGATCACCGGACAGGGCGCACAGCAGCACCACCGGCGAGGTGATCAGCCGGCGCATCGCGAACTGCAGGGCCCGGGTGGTCGCGGCATCCACCAGATGCGCGTCACCGACAACGAGCAGGACCGGCTGTTCCCCGGCGAGAGCCGAGAAGAGCGTGACCAGTGCGGCGCCGATGAGGAATCCGTCGACGGGATCGCTACGGCTTTCGAACGCCTGCGCCAGCGCCTCGGCCTGCGGTGCGGGCAGTGCGGTCAGGCGATCGGCCAGCGGCAGCAGCAGCTCGTGCAGTGCCGCGAAATTCAGCTCCGATTCGGCGGGGTCGCCCTCACATCCGTGTACACGGAAATCCGTTGCCTTGGCGATGGTGTCGCGCAGTAGCGCCGATTTACCCGCACCCGGTTCCCCGTGCAACACAATGGCCGAACCGCGACCGGAGCGAGCCATAGCGAGCATTCGGCCCAATTGGACCTGTTCTTGTTCTCGCCCGTAGAGCCCCTCGATCTCGCGCACAATGCACATTACATCAGCTAACAGGCCGCAACCAAATCAAGAATCCGGCCGTGCCGAATATCACCGGGCAATCACACATCAATAACAGACCGAGCGGGAAAGCCTGACCGATACGGTGACCGATTCAACGGCCGATGCCACCTACGCCCGTGCTGACTAGCATCCCCACCAGCAGTAAGAGCGGCCGAGTCGGGGCGGCTCCTACAGGAGGGCCAGTAGTCACGCGCGGGAGCAGGGGAACCCCCATCACTCGCCGATAGTCCATCGGCATCATCACGAATATGCCCGCAAGCGGAGTCACGCGCATCTATTGCGCGGGGCGAATTTATGCTGCGCACAATTCGAATTATAAAAACTCAGCAAATCACTGGAACGCGAATTGATTTGCCGTCTCAGAACGTCACGTGATAAGTATTCCGAGTCAGCGAATTTCACCGCTGACTTGTTTCATCACAAGGAGAATCAATGCGCAAGATGCGTGTGCTGGGTGTCGCCGTTGCCGCCACCGGTCTGCTGTTCGCCGGTACCGGTATCGCGATGGCCGATACCACCACCCCGCCGGCCACCACCGACCCGGCGACCCCGACCTCGCCGACCGGTTCGGCCTCCGGCTCCGCCAACCTGGTCACCGGCCTGGTGAAGCTGCTGACCAGCGGCAGCGGCACCACCACCCCGCCGGCCGCCCAGTAGGCAACGCTCGCTTCGGTCCTGCGGGGCGGACAGCTCGGGAAGATGCCAGGAAGGGGTTGGCATCTTTTCAGCCATGGGAACCGAAGCGCCCCCGGTGATTTCGCCGGGCGGTGAATGACAGCGGTCCAACTCGGACTGTGCAGGGCTTCCAGCTGGCGCTGGGGAAAACGAAGACGCCCCGGGTGATATCACCCGGGGCGTCTTCTGCTGTCTCAGGCCGGATCAGCGGCGGCGCTTGGACTTCGGCGCCTTGTCCTGCTTGGACTGGCCGCGAGCGGCCTCACGACGCTCGCGGCGGGTGCCGGAATCGCCGTTGCCGTACTCGTCCTCATCGCTGTGGGCGACCGCGCGGCCGTCCTCATCCGGACCCGAGTAGCTCAGCGCGCGGGGCGCCGAATCGCCGATGCCCTTGGCGCGCAACGCCGCCGGTGCGCCATTGGCGGCCGGGGCGGCCTCCTCGGTGGGCAGCGGGCGATTGCCGACGGGCGACTGCAGACCGGCTCCGACCGACACGCCGGCGGGCTGCGGCTGCTGCACCTCGACCTGCAGGTTGAACAGGAAGCCGACCGACTCCTCCTTCAGGCCCTCCAGCATGGCGGCGAACATGTCGAAGCCCTCACGCTGGTACTCGACCAGCGGGTCGCGCTGGGCCATGGCACGCAGGCCGATGCCCTCCTTGAGGTAATCCATCTCGTAGAGGTGCTCACGCCACTTGCGGTCCAGCACCGACAGCAGGATCTGGCGTTCCAGATTGCGCATGCTGCCTTCGCCCGCGAGCGAATCGATCTCGTTCTCGCGGTTCTCGTAGGAGCTGTGCGCATCCTCCAGGACGGCCTCGAGCAGATCCTCGCGGGAGAGCTCGCCGACGTCGCCGCCCGCGGTCTCGCCGGTCAGTTCCTTGTAATCGATGCCGATGGGGTACAGCGTCTTCAACGCGGACCACAGCTTGGCGAGATCCCAGTCCTCCACATAGCCCTCGGCGGTGGCGCCGTTGACGTAGGCGGTGATCACATCGGTGATCATCTCCTGGACCTGACCCTCCATATCCTCACCGTTGAGGATGCGGGCACGCTCGGCATAGATCACCGTGCGCTGCTGGTTCATGACCTCGTCGTACTTGAGGACGTTCTTGCGGATCTCGAAGTTCTGCTGCTCGACCTGGGTCTGCGCGGACTTGATCGCACGCGAGACCATCTTGGCCTCGATCGGCACATCGTCGGGCAGGTTCAGGCGGGTCATGATCGACTCGAGGGCCGCGCCGTTGAAGCGCCGCATGAGCTCATCGCCCAGCGACAGGTAGAAGCGGGACTCGCCCGGGTCGCCCTGACGGCCGGAACGACCGCGCAGCTGATTGTCGATACGCCGCGACTCGTGCCGCTCGGTGCCCAGCACGTACAGGCCGCCGGCCTCGATCACCGTCTCGGCGTCTTCCGCGGTCTGCTCCTTGACACGCTCGAGCGCGGGCAGCCAGGCCGCCTCGTACTCCTCGGGAGTCTCGACCGGGTCCAGGCCCTGACGGCGCAGCAGGATGTCGGCGATGATGTCGGCATTGCCGCCGAGCACGATATCGGTACCACGACCGGCCATATTGGTAGCGACGGTGACCGCGCCGGGCCGACCGGCCTCGGCGATGATCTGCGCTTCCTGCTCGTGGAACTTGGCGTTCAGCACCGAATGCGGGATACCGCGCTTGGTGAGCTGCTTGGACAGATACTCCGAGCGCTCGACCGAGGTGGTGCCGATCAGTACCGGCTGGCCCTTCTCGTGCCGCTCGGAGATATCGTCGGCGACCGCGGAGTACTTGGCCTCTTCGGTCTTGTAGATGAGGTCGGACTGGTCGACGCGGACCATTTCCCGGTTGGTCGGGATCGGCACCACGCCCAGGCCGTAGGTCTGGTGCAGCTCGGCCGCCTCGGTCTCGGCGGTACCGGTCATACCGGACAGCTTGTCGTAGAGGCGGAAGTAGTTCTGCAGCGTGATGGTCGCCAGCGTCTGGTTCTCCGGCTGGATCTCCACGCCCTCTTTGGCCTCGATGGCCTGGTGCATGCCCTCGTTGTAGCGGCGCCCCACCAGGATTCGGCCGGTGAACTCGTCGACGATGATGACCTCACCGTCGCGGACGATGTAGTCCTTGTCCTTGTTGTACAACTCCTTGGCCTTGATGGAGTTGTTCAGGTAACTGACCAGGGGCGAGTTCGCGGCCTCGTACAGGTTGTCGATGCCGAGCTGATCCTCGACGAATTCGACGCCCGCCTCGTGCACGCCGATGGTGCGCTTCTTGATATCGACCTCGTAGTGCAGGTCCTTCTTCAGCAGCGGGGAGATGCGCGCGAACTCCGCGTACCACTTCGAGGAGGCGTCCGCCGGGCCCGAGATGATGAGCGGCGTCCGCGCCTCGTCGATGAGGATCGAGTCGACCTCGTCGACGATGGCGAAGCTGTGCCCGCGCTGCACCAGATCGTCCAGCGAATGGGTCATATTGTCGCGCAGGTAGTCGAAGCCGAACTCGTTGTTCGTGCCGTAGGTGATATCCGCGTGGTAGGCCACCTTGCGCTGGGCCGGGGTCATACCGCCGAGGATCACGTCGACCTCGAGGCCGAGGAAGCGGTGCACCCGGCCCATCCACTCGGAGTCGCGCTTGGCGAGGTAGTCGTTGACGGTGACCACGTGCACGCCGTCGCCGCCGATGGCATTGAGGTAGGCGGGCAGCACACAGGTCAGGGTCTTGCCCTCACCGGTCTTCATCTCGGACACATTGCCGATGTGCAGGGCGGCGCCACCCATGATCTGCACCTTGTAGTGCTTCTGGTTGAGCACTCGCCAGGACGCTTCCCGGGCGGTCGCGAAGGCCTCGAGGAGCAGCTCGTCGAGGGATTCCCCGTCGGCGTAGCGCTCCCGCAATTCAGCGGTCTTGGCTTGCAACTCGGAGTCGGACAGCGCCGTGAACTCCTCGTCCAGGGCGATGACTTCATCCGCCAGGTTCGCAAGGCGCTTGACCGTGCGACCTTCACCAATCCGTAGCAACCTCGAAAGCGACAGCGCAGGCACGGGTCTTTTCAGTCCTCTGGTCGGTGGTCTTCGGTACGCCCCCCTAGGCGGGAAAGCAGTGCGCGTAGGACGCGCGCACTGCCATGGTAATGCGCGTATCTGAGGAGGGGCCGTGTGGACGTGTCCCAAACTGCCGGGGCCACCGGGCCGCCAGAGCGATGTGAAGGCAGATAAACACCGATTGCTTTGTCGCGGAACTTGTTTCGGGGGGCTGGCGTACGATGTACGAAGGTCTGGGGTGCGGAGGCTTGCGCCCACATCCCAGCCGGGGGCCGTCGACGACGACGCGAGCACACGGGCAGTGGCGCCCGGATCGTTCCCCCAGGTCATCGGATTGCGATAGCTTGCCACTCAACCGGCGCGCGCCGCCGATGTCTCGGCGGGGGGACACCATTGCGGACGCAGGCAGGGATTCTCAGGGAGTAGCGGGCAGCGTGATCACGAGACTGACGCCGCAGGACACAGCGTTCTACCGGCTCGAATCGAGCAGCAACCCGATGCATATCGGTTCCCTCGCCATTCTGCGCAATTCGGTTCCATCCGGAAATTCCGGCCATCCGCCGCTCGATTACGACGGTCTGGTGTCACTGGTGGAATCGCGATTGCCGATGGTGCCGCTCTATCGGCGCAAAGTACGCGAAATCCCGTTCACGCTGGGCCGCCCGGTGTGGGTGGACGATGCGCATTTCGACATCACCTATCACGTCCGCCGGTCCGCGCTGCCGGAACCGGGCACCGACGAACAGCTGCTCGACCTGGTCGCGCGGCTGGCCTCGCGCCCGCTCGACCCCACCCGGCCGCTCTGGGAGATGTACCTCGTCGAGGGTCTCTCGCAGGGCCGTTCGGCGCTGTTCACCAAAACGCATTCGGCGCTGGTGGACGGTGATTCCGCCCTGGAAATCGGACATGTGATCCTGGACACCTCCGCCGCGCCCCGCGAGGTCGCCGACGACGCCTGGATCGCGCATCGCGAACCCGCCGATCTGGAACTGTTCATCGGCGCGGTGCTGCATCTGGCCACCCAGCCGCGCGAGGCCCTCGAGGTCATGCGCCATCACGGCGCCGAGGCGTTCGCGGTGGTCGACGCCACCGGCAAGGCCGTGCAGAAGATGGTGTCCATGCTGCGGACGGCGGCGCTGGGCGCACCGGACAGCCCGTTGAACACCCGCACCTCCCGCAATCGCCGGGTGGAGGTGGTGCGCACCGATCTGGAGGACTACCGCAAGATCCGCAAGCGGTTCGACTGCTCCACCAATGACGTCATCCTCGCCGTGGTCACCGGCGCGCTGCGCAATTGGCTGCTCTCGCGCGGCCAGGTGCTCACCGAGGCCGATGCGCTGCGGGCGGTCGTGCCCATGTCGGTGTACGCCGACGGGGCGGCGGCGAAACCGGCGGGCGAGGTGACCTCACTACTGGTGGATCTGCCGGTGGGCGAACCGAATCCGGTGATCAGGCTCTCGCACATCAAGCACGCCACCGAGGCGCACTCCCGGCATCAGCTGGGCGTGCAGGCCCGGACGCTCGTGCATATGGCCGGTTTCGCTCCGGCGAGCCTGCATGCCATGAGCGTGCGGTCGGCGAGTACTTTTGCAGAGCACACGTTCAATCTGGTGATCACCAACGCGCCGGGTCCGCAGCAGCCCATGTACATCGGCGGCGCGCGGATGCTGGAGATGTACCCGGTGTCGCCACTGCTGCGCTTTCAGGCTTTGAGTATCGGGCTCACCTCCTATGACGGGCGGGTCTTCTACGGACTCACCGCCGACCGCGACGCAATGGCCGATATCGCGGTGCTGACCGCTTCGGTGCACGAGTCGATGGAGGAGATGCTCGGTGCCTGCGTCCAGTGAGTCGTCCGGCGTGTCGAAGAAACTGCGGGTGTATGTCCCGGCCACCGTGCCGATGCTGCGCGACCTGGTCGCGGACCGGGAGATCCGGGTCATCAACGACACCGCCTTCGCGGTGACTCCGGCGCTGCGCGAGGCGTACGCCTCCGGCGACGACGACGAACTGGCCGAGGTCGCCATGGGCGAAGCCGCCCGCGCCTCGCTGCGACTACTGGCCGAGGATCAGGCCGCGGCCGACAATGACGGCGATTCGGCCGACGATTCCGATGCGGCGCCCGCGCGCGGTCCCATCTTCCGGCGCGCGGTCATCGCCGCCGATGTGGACGATGCCACGCTGCGGCCCGATCTGGACGATGCCGTGGTGCGGCTGTCGAGTGCCATCCCCTACGACCGCATCGCCTCGGTGCACGTGGATCTGGCCGAGGCCGAACCCGAGGTCGCCAAGGCCGTGGATGTCATCGACGCCGCCGATATGGGCGATCCGGATGCCGAATTCGTGCTCGGCGATGCCGAGGACCACCAGTTGGCGTGGTACGCGGCCCAGGAACTGCCGTTCCTGCTCGACCTGCTGTAACCCGCCGGAGCTCCCCGCCGAAAACATGCTCTGATGACGGATTGTTGTCGCCGACGGCACCGTAACCTACGATGCCGTAACCTTGCTGTGACACCGTGCGGCGAGCAACTACGGCAAGCCGCACGACGCGAGCACCCGGGCAGCGACGACGCTGTGCCACGGAGCCTGTGACCCACTGACGGGTCGCGCATGAAGACACTGCGCCACGAGCGCACGACGAACAGGAACGTCCGGAAAATGGCATCGAAGACTGGGGGATTCTCCGTGCGGGGACTCCGGGAATGGCTGGAGGCGCCCGTCGCCGAAGGCGCGACCGCGGGACGCACCAAGCTGAACGCCCTGCGCGGCGCGGCGGCGCGGATCACCACTCCCCTGCTGCCGGACGATTATCTGCACCTGGTGAATCCGCTGTGGTCGGCGCGCGAACTGCGCGGCCGGATCGTGGCGGTGCGCAAGGAGACCTCGGATTCGGTCACGCTGGTGATCAAGCCGGGCTGGGGTTTCGACTTCAAATTCTCCCCGGGGCAGTACATCGGCATCGGCGTACTGGTCGAGGGTCGCTGGCACTGGCGGTCGTATTCGCTGACCTGCCCGCCGGATTGGACCGATCCCGAACACAAGGCCAAGCGGCTCATCTCCATTGCGGTGAAGGCCATGCCGGAGGGTTTCCTCTCCAGCCATCTGGTCAACGGCGTCGCGGTGGGCAGTGTGGTGCGCCTGGCCGCACCGCAGGGCGGCTTCGTGCTCCCCGAGCCGCCGCCGGCGAAGGTGCTGTTCCTGACCGCGGGCTCGGGCATCACTCCGGTGATGGCCATGCTGCGCACGATGGACCGGCGCGGTGTGGTGCCGGATGTGGTGCATGTGCACTCCTCGCGCACCGCCGACGATGTCATGTTCGGCAATGAACTGCGCGAATTGCACGACAAGCACCCGAGTTTCACCGCGGACCTGCACTTCACCGGCGAGCACGGCAAGTTCGCACTGGCCGAGCTGGACGAGCGGGTGCCGGACTGGCGCGAGCGCGATACC
The DNA here is from genome assembly GCF_035958815.1 of Nocardia sp. NBC_01327. NCBI lineage: Bacteria > Bacillati > Actinomycetota > Actinomycetes > Mycobacteriales > Nocardiaceae > Nocardia > Nocardia sp. NBC_01327. The sequence continues at coordinate 8,084,051 of NZ_CP108383.1, forward strand.
TGGGCCTGCGGCCCGATCGGCATGCTCGACGAGATCGAAAAGCATTGGGCGGCGGCCGGAATCCCGGATCAGCTGCATGTGGAGCGCTTCGAGATCGAGCGTTCGGCCACCGGCGAGGGCGGCACCGTCACCTTCGCGCGCGCGGGCCGCAGCCTCGAGGTCGACGGCGCCACCACGCTGTTGCAGGCCGGTGAAAGTGCGGGCGTGCAGATGCCTTTCGGCTGCCGAATGGGCATTTGCCAGACCTGTGTGGTCACCGTCACAGAGGGCCATGTACGCGATCTTCGCAACGGCAATGAGCGCCGTGCGGGCGACAAAGTGCAGACCTGTATCTCGGCGGCGGCGGGCGATTGCACGCTCGATGTATGAAGCGCGTATGAACAACGAATCGTGCGGCCCCCTGTTTCCGAAGAGCCGCTACCCTCGATAGCAGTCGAGCCTGACCGCGGCCCCGATCGGGGCCGCGAATCCGCCACTGTGGCGTGTGGGCGTTCAACCACGGAAGGATCGCCGGTGGCTATCACCGACATCAAGGCGTTCGCCCATCTCACCGAGGCGGATATCGAGACCCTGGGTCAGGAGCTCGACACCATTCGACGCGACGTGGAGCTTTCCCTCGGGGAACGCGACGCGAAGTACATCCGCCGCGTCATCCGCGCCCAGCGCGTGCTGGAGGCGGCGGGCCGCGCCACGCTGTTCGGCAGCCGCAATCGCTGGGCCTGGCTCGCGGGCACCGGCCTGCTCTCGGTCGCCAAGATCATCGAGAACATGGAGCTCGGGCACAACATCAGCCACGGGCAATGGGATTGGATGAACGATCCGGAGATCCACTCCACCAGTTGGGAGTGGGATATGACGGGTGCGTCGTCCCAGTGGAAGCGGGCGCACAACTACTCGCACCACACCTATACCAACATCCTCGATATGGACGAGGATCTGGGCTTCGGCATTCTGCGCATGACGCGCGACGAGGAATGGAAGCCCATCAATCTGGCGCAGCCGTTCGCGAATCTGGTGCTGGCGGCCCTGTTCGAGTGGGGCATCGCGCTGCACGATCTCGATGCCGCCAAGAGCCAGCTGGGAATTCCGAAGGACCAGTGGTTCTCCGCGCCGACCAAGGATTTCCTGCGCAAGGCGGGCAAGCAGGTCGTCAAGGATTTCGTGATCTATCCGGCGCTCACCGGTCCGGCGTGGAAGTCGACGCTGAAGGCGAATGCGTCGGCCAACCTGATTCGCAATCTGTGGGCGTACGCGGTGATCTTCTGCGGTCACTTCCCGGACGGCGCACAGAAATTCACCGAAGAGCAGTTCGAGAACGAGACGCAGGGCGAGTGGTACCTGCGGCAGATGCTGGGCAGCGCCAATTTCGAGGCGGGCCCGGCCATGGCGTTGATGAGCGGCAATCTCAGCTTCCAGATCGAGCATCATCTGTTCCCGGACATTCCGAGCAATCGGTACGCCCAGGTGTCGGTGAAGGTGAAGGAGCTGTGCGATAAGTACGATCTGCCGTACACCACCGGATCGATCGGTAAGCAATACCTGTTGGCGTTCCGCACGATTCACAAGCTGGCACTGCCGGATCAATTCCTGAAGCGCACCTCCGACGATGCGCCGGAGACCTCTTCCGAACGCAAGTTCGCGGGCGTCACCCTGCCCGCAATGCCGTCATTGCCCGCCGGCAGTGAATGGCTGGCCGAGCACAATTGGGCGGGTGTGGACCCGGTGACGGGTGAGCGGCGCGGGCTGCGTTCGGCGCTGCAGGAGGCAAAGGTGGCGCTCAAGGAGAAGGCGCTGCACGAGAAGGCCGTACTGCGCGAGGCCAAGGCGTCGCTCCAGGAAAAGGCAAGGCAGGAAAAGGATTTGCTGCAGACGAAGGCGGGCCGCGAGCGTCGGTTGTCGCGCATTCTGCGGCGTAATCGCTAGCAGATGCACATGTCGAACGCAATGCGGCGTTCGACACGTTACGGATTCAACTGTTGGAAACCTACGGAGCCGTAACCTTCGGTACAGTAACCTGCATGGCGATCTCGGATGTCAAGGAATACGCACACCTCACCCCGGAGGATGTCGAGGCTATCGGCGCGGAGCTGGATGCCATCCGCCGCGAAATCGAATCTTCCCGGGGTGACAGCGATGCCCGCTACATCCGAAATGTGATTCGTTTACAGCGCGGCCTCGAAATCACCGGCCGCGGAGCGCTTTTCTTCAGTCTGTTCCCGCCCGCCTGGTTCGCGGGCGCGGCACTGCTCGGCACGGCCAAGATCATCGAGAATATGGAGATCGGCCACAACGTCATGCACGGGCAGTGGGACTGGATGAACGATCCGGAAATCCACTCCACCCAGTGGGAATGGGATAACGCGGGCCCGTCCGAGCACTGGAAGATCACGCACAACTTCCTGCACCACAAGTACACCAATGTGCTCGGTATGGATGACGATATCGGCTACGGCCTGCTGCGCGTCACCCGCGATCAGCGCTGGAGCCCGTTCTACCTCGGCCAGCCGCTGTACAACCTGCTGCTGCAGAGCTTCTTCGAATACGGCGTCGCCATCCAGCATTTGGAGCTCGGCAAGATCGCCAAGAAGAAGTGGGCCAAGGACAGCCCCGAATGGAAGCAGTTCGAGGCGGACCGCACGCTGGTGCTCAAGAAGATCGGCAAGCAGGCGGGCAAGGATTACCTGCTGTTCCCGCTGCTCACCGGTCCGGCCTTCTTCGGCACGCTGACCGCGAACCTGACCGCCAATGTGATCCGCAATGTGTGGACCAATGCGATCATCTTCTGCGGCCATTTCCCCGACGGCGCCGAGAAGTTCACCAAGGGCGATGTGCTCAATGAAACCCAGGGTGAGTGGTACCTGCGGCAGATGCTGGGCAGCGCCAATATCTCCGGCGGCAAGCTGCTGCACTTCATGAGCGGCAATCTCAGCCACCAGATCGAGCACCACCTGTTCCCGGATCTGCCGTCCAACCGGCTGAAGGACATCGCGGTGCGGGTGCGGGCCATGTGCGACAAGTACGACCTGCCGTACACCACCGGTTCGCTGCCGGTGCAGTACTTCAAGTCGTGGCGCACCATCATGAAGCTGTCGCTGCCCAATAAGTACCTGAGCCGCAGCACCGACGACGCTCCGGAAACCAAGTCCGAGAAGGCCTTCGGCGGCCAGGCCAGCATCGATCCGGCCACCGGCGCCCGCCGCGGTCTGCGCACCGCCCTCAAGGAGGGCCGTCGCCGCATCACCCGCCAGCCCGCCCTCGTCGGCTGAGCCACTGAACCACCCGAAGCGCCCCCGCTGAATTCAGCGGGGGCGCTTCGGCGTACCGGGCCGCATCGAATTTCGAATTCGGAGTCGCCCCGTCACCCCGGCATACTTCTGGCCGGGATCCACCGGAAACTGCTGGAGCGCACCCGGCATGGATCCCGGCCAGATGCGCGCCGGTATGACAGAGAGTGGCCGCGCTGGGATGACGGGGAGTGCGCTCGCCGGATGCCGGGAGTCAACACCGCCTCGATAGGGCGGGCTGCCAGGTAGGGCTGCGGCGGGGCCTGGTTCACTGGACGCCGTGTGTGCTGAAGGTCCGATCGCCCCTGATGAATGTCTGAGCGTCTACGACGCCATCCGCCTGCGCCGCGATGTGCGCGCGGAGTTCACCGGAGAGGTCGTGGACGACACCACGCTGTTGCGGATTCTCGACGCCGCGCATCGGGCGCCCAGCGTCGGCAATTCGATGCCGTGGGATTTCATCGTCATTCGTGATCCGGCCATGCTGTCGAAGTTCGCCGATCATGTCGCCGGCAAGCGCCGCGAATTCCAGGAGGCGCTGCCTTCGGACCGCTCCGAGACCTTCACTCCGATCAAGATCGAGGGCATTACCGAATCCGGCACCGGGATTGTGGTCACCCACAATCAGGCGCGCGGCGGCACCCATGTGCTGGGCCGTGCGACGGTTCCCGAAACCGGCATCTACTCCACCATTCTGGCGATACAGAACCTCTGGCTGGCCGCCACCGCCGAGGGCGTGGGCGTCGGCTGGGTGAGTTTCTACGACACCCCGGTTCTCGCCGATCTGCTCGATCTGCCCGACCACATCAAACCGGTCGCCTGGCTCTGTGTCGGCCCCGTCGACGAATTCCAGCAGATCCCCGATCTGGAACGCTTCGGCTGGCGCACCCGCCGCCCCCTCGAAGCCGCTGTCCACTGGGAGCGCTTCACCCCGGCCGAATCCGCCGAATAGCCTAAACCCCCGCGCCCGCACGGGCATTCGGGGGTTTCGAGTGCGAGGCCGCATGCTCGCCACACGCGGTGACCGAGAATCAGTGCGCGCCTGCGGCATAGGCCGAGCCCGCGCCCACCGCGGCGCCGATGCCCGCACCGATCGCCGCGCCACCCGCTGCGCCGATCGCGACCGGGATGGCTTCACCGGCGGCGAAACCGAGCGCGCCACCGGCGACCGTGCCGACGGGAACGCCCGCGGCTTCACCGAGGGCCGCACCGACTCCGGCGCCGACACCGACTCCTGCCGCGCCACCGACAATGGCTCCGGCGACGACGCCCGCGGGGCCCGTGGGGATGCCCGCGATGCCACCGGCGACCACGCCGGGGAGCGCTCCGGCAACACCACCGACGACGGTGCCCGCGGCCGGGCCGACAACGGCTCCGGCTGCGGCGCCCACGGGAGCGCCGATCGCGGCGCCGACCACACCGGCCGGGAGTCCGACGACGCCACCGGCGACGCCGCCCGCGACCGCACCGGCACCCGCGCCGATGAGCGCGCCGGTACCGGCGGCCGCGCCCATGCTGTTCAGGGTCTGGACCGGAATACCGGTGGTGGGATCACGCGGAATGTCGCTGATCGCGGCGGCGGGCTGCGGCTGGTCGGCGGTCGCGGCATTCGCGGTGCCGGCGCCCGCGAGGATCACGCCGGCGGCGACGGGAAGAGCGATGACACTGGTGTAGAGAGCCTTGCTGATACGCACGTCCATCAATCCTTCTGCATCCGAGGGTGGTCGTCGTCTTTGGAGGGTGACCACCTGGTCAATTGATCAGTTTCAACTCAGAAACTATTGAAATACCGCTTGACCAGCCATGATGTGGACCACAAAGCCTTCCGACTCACCGATTCGGATAATTGCGTCACGCAACACAATCCGCCCGGAAGTGATCCGGGGCATAACCGCCCGATCAGCGTGCGAGGACCGGTGCGGCAGACCGAGTAGCGGTCGGTTGGGCAACGAGTTCGGCGGCCGGGGTTTCGCGGAGGCGGCTGGTCAAAGCCAGGGCGAGCGCTGCCAGGACCGCAGCGGCGATGAAGACGATGTCGATGCCCGAGGTGAAGGCGTTCAGCGCCTGCTGGTGAGCCGCCGAGGTCAGGGTGCCGAGGGCCGACATGCTCACGCCGGGGTCATCGGCGGCGAAGCAGGTATTGAGCAGCGATCCGGCGGCGGCCGCACCGACCGCACCGCCGAGCGACTGGAAGAAGCGGATGCCGGTGGTGGCCACGCCGAGCTGGTGACGCGGGACGGCACTCTGCACGACGGTGATGAGCTTGCCCAGCAGCTGGCCGAATCCGAGCCCCAGTACCACCAGTTCGCCGCGAATAAGCCAGAGCGAGGTGTGGTCGCCGGTGGTCGCCAGCCCCGCCAAAGCGATTGTCAGGAAAGCGGTTCCGATGATCATCGAGGTGCGGGTGGCGAAACCGAGCTTGTCGCCGAGCAGACCGGACACCATCAGTCCAGCGGCCATGAAGGCCAGGTATACACCGGCATCGGTGGCGCTGATGCCCCGGGCGATCTGCAGATAGACCATCAGATTGATCATGGCGCCGGTCATGACGATGCCGATCAGGCCCTGAATGACGTAGCCGAGCCGCACGGCCCGCAGGCGGAACAGCGCCAGCGGCAGGATCGGGTGCGCCGCGGTGGCCTGCCGCCAGAGGAACAGGGCCAGGCACAGGACCGATGCCGCAAGCAGTTCGATGATCACCGGCGAGGTCCAGCTGTACTGCGTGCCACCCCATTCGCAGGCCATCAGCAGGGCGCCGGCGAATCCGGCGACCAGTGCTGCGCCGAGCAGATCGAGCGAGGTCTTGGCGGTGTGAACAGGAAGGCGCACAGCCCAGAGCAGACCGGCGACGATCGCCAGGCCGAGCGGCAGATTGATATAGAAGATCCAGCGCCAGTTGCCACTGTCGGCGAACAGCCCGCCCACCAGCGGCCCGATGGCCATACCGAATCCGGCCATCAGCCCGGCCATCGCGCCGGGGCCCTTGCCCTTGCCGCCGCCCATGACATGGAACATCAGCACCATGGTGACGCTCATCAGTCCGCCCGCGCCGACGCCCTGCAGCATCCGGAAGGCGATCAGTTCGGTCATGGTGGTGGCCGCGCCGCAGAGCGCGGAACCGGCCATGAAGACGGTGAGCGCGGCGATGAGCACCCGCTTCGGCCCGAACAGATCGCAGAGACGGCCGTAGAGCGGCAGCATCACCGTCGCGGCCAGGGTGAATCCGGCGACCAGCCAGGTCACCTGGTTGATGCCGTTGATCGGATCGAGGTCTCGGACGATCGGGACGATGGCCGCGGAGACGATATTTCCGTCCAGGATCGCCAGGATCATCGTCAGCAGGCAGAGGATCTTGGCGATGCCGGTCTGCAAGGGAGACATGGGCTTTGCCGTATCGGCAGGTGCGGTGTTCGTGCTCATGGCCAGAACGATAAGCCCGATTTGTTGACCGGGTCAATACTTTATCCAGGATCAATTTTCATCCTGGTATAGTTCCGCCCATGACCGAGGAACTCAGCCTGCGGGAGCGCAAGAAGATCGATACCGCGCGGGCACTCTGGCGGGCCGCCATGGCCTTGTTCGTGGAGCGCGGCTTCGACAATGTCTCCGTCGCGGAGATCGCCGCCGCGGTGAACGTGTCGAAGATGACGGTGTTCAACTACTTCGGCACCAAGGAGGACCTGGTCCTCACTCCGATGGAGGAGCATGTCGGCGAGCCCGCCGCCGTCGTGCGGGAGCGGGCCGTCGGCGAATCGGCCGTGGCCGCGGTGCGCCGCCAATTCCGTTCAGGGCTGACGGCTTTCGATCCGGCGACCGGCCTCAGCAATATGGCCGGCATCGTCGACGTACAGCGCCTGGTCCGCGCGACGCCGGCACTGGCCCAGCGCGTGGCCACCTTCCGGGAGCGGTCGGAGGATCTGCTCGCCACCGAACTCATCACGCAGACCGGCGATCCGGGTCTCACCCCCCGACTCGCGGCGGCGCAAATCATCGCCGTCCGGCACACGCTGATCGCCGAGAACAACCGGCGCATGCTGGCAGGAGCCGACCCGAAGTCCGTACTGCCCGACGCGCTCGCCCACGCCGAGCACGCCTTCGACCTACTCGAACGCGGACTGGGCGATTACTGCACGCGCACAGCCCCACCCGCATAAGACACACCCGTAGCGCACCCGGGCACGGTCACACCCTGCCGGGCACCCGGGCATGACCACACCCTGCCGGGCACCCGGGCGTGGCCACACCCGTATCGGGCATCCGGGGGGTGGCCGCACCCACGCAGGCGCGGGTGCGGCGAGCTCGAGCGGCGCGATTTTCACCGCTGCGGGGCGGAGGGAAAAACGGCCCGCAGCATGCTGATTCGCATGCTGCGGGCCGAAAAAACCTGGTAGGGGGCTAGACGCGTTCGAGGACTGCGGAGGCGCCGATGCCGCCCGCGGCGCAGATGCCGAGGAGGGCGGTGGACTTGCCGGTGCGTGCGAGTTCGTTCGCCATGGTGGTGACCATGCGGGCGCCGGTCGCGCCGAAGGGGTGGCCGAGGGAGACCGAGCCGCCGTGCACATTCAAGGTGGCGGGGTCGATTTCGCCGACGGCCGTGTCGCGGTCGAGGCGGGTCTTGGCCCATTCGTCGCTGGCCAGGGCCGAGACGACGGACAGGGTCTGGGCGGCGAAGGCCTCGTGGATATCGACGAAATCGATATCCGCCAGGGACAATCCGGCCTTGTCCAGGGCGCGCGGCATGGAGATGGCGGGGCCGATGAGGACCTGATCGCGCGGGTCCACGCTGACGAAACTCCAGGAGCGGAAGGCCGCCAGGGGCTCGAAGCCGAGGGCGCGGGCCTTCTCCTCGCTCATGAGCAGGACCGCGGAGCCGCCGTCGGTGAGCGGGCTGGCATTGCCCGCGGTGACGGTGCCGCCCTTGGCGAAAACCGGTGCGAGCGTGGACAGTTTCCCGACGCTGGTGCCGGGGCGAACCAGACCGTCGCGATCGACGACCTTGCCCTCGGGGGTGGTCACCGACAGCACTTCGCTGTCGAATCGCCCGGATTCGATGGCCGCGGCGGCGCGGTGATGCGAGCGGGCGGCGAACTCGTCCTGTGCGGCGCGCGAAATGCCGTGGATGCGCGCCATTTTCTCGGCGGATTCACCCATGACCTCGCCGGTGGTCCGCTCCTCGATCTTCGGGCGGCGCGGCACCAGATCGATGAACGGCGCCAATTGCGCTGCGGCCGAAAGGTAGTCCTTCGCCTTCGGCTTCCCCAGCGCCAGCGGCGCGGCGGCGTGCACGATCTTCTGCGGCAGCTTCACCTCGGCATTGCTGGTGGAGTCGCTGCCCCCGGCGATCATGATGTCGTATTCGCCGCGCTCGATGGCCGCGACGGCGGAGGTGATGGCCTGCAAACCGGACGCGCAGGCGCGAGTGACGGTGTAACCCTCACAGCCCGGGTCCAATTGGAGATCCAGCGCGATCTCACGCGCGATATTCGGTGCGCCACTGGGCAGAATCACCCCGCCCCACACGATGGCCTGCACCTCCCCCTTCGGCAGCCCGGTCCGCTCGAGCAGTCCGCGCACGGCGGTATCGGCGAGGTCGATGGAATCCATCCGCGTGTAATCACCGAACGCCCGCACGAACGGGGTCCGCACACCGGACACGATGACAGCACGGCGAGCACCACTGGTAGCCACGCTAGACCGCCTCCCCGAAACTTTGGCGGGCCACTGAGAGCCCCGAAACCTGCGTTGCCGACCGGCGGTCGCCGACCTGGCCGAGTTCTGGGGGTACCCCAGGAGTTACCCGAATACTCACGAAATCAGTTGTATCTGATACGAGATGTAACAGCAAGCGACCTACGGCCACCGCCGCCATGACACAGGGCGACCGGGGCTCTGGTAAAGCCCCGGTCGAGAGGATGTTCTAGCGAATAGCCACTTTATGCGAGACGGATGATGCCGTAGTCGAAGGCGTGGCGACGGTAGACGACCGACGGTCGGTCGGTCTCCTTGTCCTGGAACAGGAAGAAATCGTGACCGACGAGCTCCATCTGGTAGAGGGCGTCGTCGATCGTCATGGGGATGGCGGGATGGGTCTTGGTACGGACGACATGACCAGGTCCGGCGGTTTCGCCGTCCTGTTCCTCGCCCGCGTGATCATGTGCGCCGGACGACCCGTTCGGTGACATGAACAGCGAATCGTCGATCAGCCCGGCCGTCGCTTCGGACACCGAGATCGGTGTCTTGTCCCCATGATGTACGCGACGACGGTCCTTGAGCCGGCGCAACCGGCTCTCCAGCCTCTCGACCGCCAGCTCCAGGGCGGCGTAGAAGCTGTCCGCGCAGGCTTCGGCCCGGACGACCGGACCCTTGCCGCGAGCGGTGATCTCGATCCGCTGGCAGTTCTTGCGTTGACGACGGTTGCGTTCGTGTGTGAGTTCCACATCGAACAGATAGATGGTGGGATCGAAGCGCTCCAGGCGAGAAAGCTTCTCCGACACGTGGTTTCGGAAATGTTCTGGAACGCCACCCTCGCCGAGGGTTCGTCCCTTGACCACGATTTCCGCCGCCTGGCCGAGCACGGTGGATTGATCGTCGGGGATGAATTCATCATCCAGCAGCACCGAGGTGTCTGCAGACTTCGCTGAAGGTCGTGAAGAAGTCGTCACGCGTACCTCCCGGATCTGGCCGCACAAACCGCTCGTGCGGCGGGATTGAAACGTGTGCCGATCGAAGAGATCGCTCGGCACTGATGTCCGAGGCGCCACCTCCAAACTCTTAGTCCGGGTGTCTGGAAACCGACGCTAATACGCCAGCGACCTGTCCGCCAGTGTTCACGCAAATTTCGAAGAATCAAGCGTGGCACGTAACCAGCGCGGCACGAACCGTCACTCGGGCACCGCGTAGCGCACGCACCGATTCGCACACCGTGGCGCCCGTGGTCAACACGTCGTCGATAAGGACTACCTCGGCATTTGCCGGAAACAGGACGGGTCGGGAGCAGCCCGGACCCACGATGATCCGCCCGCGCAGATTGTGCTGGCGGTCGCTCCTGCCGAGGCCGACCGAATCGCGCACACCAGGGCGCATGGCCAGTAATCGCATCACTCGGCAATCGGGCAGCCAACTCGCCGCGACGTGCGCGGCACGCACCACCGGATCACCGCCGCGACGCCGCGCCGCCACTCTACGGCTGGGTGCGGGAACCAGAATCAGCGGCCGTGTGCCGTCCCGCAAATGATCCAGCCCCCTGGCCAGGGCCACCCCTATCGAGGGCGCCAGGTCGGCGCGTCGCTGTTCCTTGGCGGCCAGCACCGCGCGGCGCGGCGCGCCCCGGTAGGGCGCGAGCGCCCAGCACGGCACCCCGGGATCGGCGCGCGGGCGCAGCCGGATCGGCGGACCGGACAGCGCATCGGCGCAGTCGGCACACCAGCTGGTTCCGCCCACTCCGCACCCGCCGCAGCTGCGCGGCAGGATCAGATCCAGCAGCTCCCCCATCGATCCAGTGTGCGCCTAGCCCGGCAGCACCGGCACCGCATTGCTCCCGAGACCGGGAACTTCGCGCCAGTAGTATTCGCCGCCTTCGGGATTGCGGGTCAGCTCGAGGACCGCGCGGGAGTCGGCGATGTACTCGTGGTCCGGCGAAACGCTGACGACCCGCACCGGCGGAGTGAGGTTCTGCGTGCTCTGCGGCTGGAAGCCGGAGCCGTCCACCAGGACGCCCGCTACGGGGTCCACATTGCCCTCTCGCGTGACGATGACACGCTCATCGCTCTGCCAGTCCACCGACACCGCGGCGGTGCTCAGACCGACAGCCAGGGGCAGTGGCGAGCTCAGCGAGAACTTGCCGCCGCCACCGGCTTGCGGGGCCACGACCACCACGTACACCTTGCCGTTGGCGATCAGCGCCGCCCGCGCACCGGACGGTGAGATACGCAGTTCGGTGATCGGCCCGCGCGGCGGCTGAGCGGAGTTCGAACTCGAATTGGCCGCCGCCGCCTGCAATTCGGAGATGTCCACATCCTGCACCGACACATTGCCGGTGCTGCGGTCGTGCACCGCCCGGATCACCCGGTCCCCGTCGACCACCGCCCAGGCGGAGGTGCCGTCGGCGGGCCAGGACGGGCGGGTGAAGGTGCCGCCGGTGGCGACCGGGAAGCCCTGGCCGTCATAGGTGCCGATGATGAGGGTGCGTTCCGGTTCCGGTGCGGGGCGGCCGGAGTTGGCGACCGCGGCGACCAGTTGCCCGTCCGGCGACAGCGCCACCGATTGCAGGGTGTGGGTGCTGCCGAAGAAGCCGGGGGCCGCGGTGATCCCGCTGTCGGTGACGGCCACCAGTGAGCCGTCGCGCACCGCGTGCAGTCCGGTCCTGTTCTGCGCGATGGCATCCGGGCTCATGGCTTCCACGTCGGACCGGTTCCAGCCGGTGGCGGCGTAGCGGTCGTCGAGCGGTTTGCCGTCGGCCAGCAGCATGTACGGTCCGAGGATCTCAGCGCCGGCGAGGGTCAGCACCACCTGGGTTGCCAAGAGCTCCTTGGCCTTCGGATCCAGTGCGGACGCCCCCGCGAAGTCGATCTGGACGCCGCCCGCGCCGACGCCGACATTGTCGGTCTCGCCATTGGCCTTGGTGATGGGCCCGCGCAGGGTCACCCCGCCGGAGAGCGGATTGCGCACGGCGGAGGCCAGCGCCTGCTGGGTGCCCTCGCCGAGCATGCCCAGTAGTCGTTGCGGCAGTTGGTCCTTGCGCGCGGAGACCCAGCGCAGATCGGGGACCATGGCCATACCCGCCAGATTGGGGAAGAACAGCGAGTACCGCTTGTAGGACTTGGCGAACGCGGTTTGTTCGATGAGGACGCCGGGCGGCAGATCGTCGACGCGCCATTCACCGTCGACCTTCACCATTTCGACCTTGTTCTCCAGGGTGCCGTCGCTGGCGCGGTAGGCGCCGTCGGCGGCGAGCTCGCCGATCTTGCGGGCCCGGATCACATAGGTGGCGGTATCGGGGGTGCGCGATTCCCGCAGCGTGTCCGGGCGGTCGACGATGGTGGTGCCGGCCGCATCGTCCCAGCGCACATTGGCGGCGGGCGACAGGTACTGCCGTGCGGTCTGATGCCGATTGGTCGGATCGGAGGTCGCCTGCAGGAAATCGCGCAGCAGCTGATCCGGCTCACGACCCGAAATGGGCGGTGTAGGACCGGAACTGCTCGGCTGGTGATCCAGGGTGCCCAGTGCCTGCGGCGCTGATGAATCCGGGAGATTCGCACACGCGGTGAGACCCACCAGACAGCCGAGAACCACGATCGCCCGGGCCAGGCGATTTCTGCCCATCCTCATGGCTTTCCGTCCCCGGAGTCGGTACGCGCGGGTTCCTCAGGAGTGTCGTTATCCGGTGAACCGTCACCGTTCGCTGCGGAATCCTTTGCGCCGGGGCCGGGTTCGGCGGACTCCGGCTCGGTGGCCGGGGTATCCACGGCCGCCCGCTTGGATCGGCCGGTGGGGGGATCCGCGACCGCGAGCTCGTACTCCGGCACACCAGCGGGCGGATCCGCCACGGCGAGTTCGTACTCCGTGACTCCGGCGGGCGGGTCCGCGACCGCGAGTTCGTACTCCGTGATGCCCGCGGGCGGGTCCGCGACGGCGAGTTCGTAGTCCGTCACCGCGGCAGGGGGTTCCGCGACGGCGAGTTCGTATTCGGCGGGGAGGGGATCGATTTCGGCCGCGGCGGATTCGACGGTGCCGATATCGAGGGCGAGCTGTTCGGCGGTGACGCCGCCGCGGGTCTTGGGCGGTTCCAGGGGCAGTGGGCTCTGGCCCAGTTTCCGGGTGCGCACCAGCGGAAGGGTCAGCCGGAAGCTGGCGCCGACGCCGATCTCGCCCCAGGCCTCGAGTTTGCCCTCGTGCAGGTTCGCGTCCTCGACGCTGATGGACAGGCCCAAACCCGTTCCGCCGCTGCGCCGCATGCGCGAGGGGTCCGAACGCCAGAACCGGTTGAAGACCAGTTTCTCTTCCCCGGGCCGCAGGCCTACACCCTGATCGCGCACGATGATGGCGACGGCATTGGCGTCGGTGTCCCCGCGCATGCGCATGAGGACCGGTTTGCCCTCGCTGTGGTCGATGGCATTGGCGAGCAGATTGCGCAGCACCCGCTCGACCCGGCGCGGATCCACCTCGGCGACAAGGGGTTCCTCGGGCATATCGACGACGAGTTCGACGCCGGACTCCTTGGCCAGGTGCCGCACGGTGGACACGGCCGCCCGCGCGCACATGCGCACATCGAGCGATTCCACCTGCAGCTCGGCCACACCCGCGTCGTGCCGGCTGATCTCGAGCAGATCGTTGAGCAGTCCCTCGAAGCGGTCGAGTTCGTTCACCAGCAGTTCGGCCGAGCGCGCCAGCGCCGGATCCAGGTCGTCGCTGGAGCCGTGGATGAGATCGGCGGCCATGCGGACCGTGGTCAAGGGCGTGCGCAGCTCATGGCTGACGTCGGAGGTGAAGCGGCGCTGCAGATTTCCGAACTCTTCGAGCTGGGTGATCTGGTTGGACAGACTTTCGGCCATCTCATTGAACGACATGGCCAGCCTGGCCATGTCGTCCTCACCGCGCACGAGCATGCGCTCTTTGAGTCGTCCGTCTGCGAAGCGCGAGGCGATGCGCGCCGCGGATCGAATGGGCAGCACCACCTGGCGCGTCACCAGGGCGGTGATGGCGGCGAGCAGCACCAGCAGCACGATGCCGCCGATGAGCATGGTGCCGCGCATAAGACCCAGGGAGCGTTGCTCATTGGTGAGCGGGAAGATCAGATAGATCTCCAGCGTGGGTATGTCGGCGGCGGGGCTGCCGATGATCAGCGCCGAGCCGCGATAGCCGTCCGGATCGGACACCGTCGCGAACTGATAGCTGACCTGGCGCTCCTGCACGAAATGCCGCAGCTCCGGCGGGATTTCCTGGATCGGCCCGGCATTGAGCTCGGATTGACTGTCGCCGACCATGGCCAGCGCGGAGTCGTAACTGCCCGCGGCGCCGCCGGATTGGGAGCCGCCGCCCCCGGCCAGGGCGCGGCGGGCATCCTCCAGTCGAGCCAGCTGGGTGCTGGAATCGTGCACGCCCGTCAAGGTGGCCTGCACCGTATTACGGGCACGGCCCATCTCCTCGACGGCCGCATTGATCTTCGCGTCCAGGAGCCTGTCGGTGATCTGCGATGTGAGCACGACTCCGAGAATCGTGATCACGATCAACGACAGGGTCAGGGTGGACACGACAACGCGCAGTTGCAGAGAACCACGCCAGACGTGGCCCAGTCGCTCACCTACGGAGCGAAACCAGGCCACCATCACTGCCAGCGACCGCTGAAGGCGGTTTCTGGAGCCAGCGATCACGGCGGTCCGGCCTTGTAACCCACCCCGCGCACGGTGAGCACGATCTCCGGGTTCTCGGGATCCTTCTCCACCTTGGCGCGCAACCGCTGTACGTGCACATTGACCAGGCGGGTATCGGCGGCATGCCGGTAGCCCCAGACCTGTTCGAGGAGCACCTCACGGGTGAACACCTGGCGCGGCTTGCGAGCAAGTGCGACCAGCAGATCGAATTCCAAGGGAGTCAGCGAGATCTGCTGACCGCCGCGGGTCACCTTGTGCGCCGGCACGTCGATGACGATGTCCGCGATGGACAGCAATTCCTGTGGCTCTTCCTCGGTGCGGCGCAGGCGGGCCCGCACACGAGCAACGAGTTCTTTCGGCTTGAACGGCTTGACGATGTAATCGTCGGCGCCAGACTCCAACCCCAGGACGACGTCGACCGTATCGGTCTTCGCCGTCAGCATTACGATGGGCACTCCCGAATCGGCTCGCAGCACCCGGCACACGTCGATACCGTTCATGCCGGGCAGCATGAGATCCAGCAACACGAGATCCGGGCGCAGCTCCCGGACCGCGGTCAGCGCCTGCGTGCCGTCACCGACGACGTGAGGGTCGAATCCCTCACCCCGCAAGACGATCGTGAGCATCTCAGCGAGAGCCATATCGTCGTCGACGACCAGAATCTTGGGCTTCATAAGACTATGTTGTCACCTCTCCGGCTCCAATCAGGCCGCCACGCCAACACTCGTGACCTGTCGGCGCACATCCAACCCTATCCAGCAACGAATTCCGCGAGCCGCGCGGCAAGTGTTGCCGGATCGTCATCGCTCCGATGTACCCACCACGGTCCGTGCCAGTTGATTTCGGCAAGCTCACGGTAGACGGTTCCGGTGCGCCGTTGCAGACCGCCGTCTTTTTCGTACGCATCGAGTGCGCGGGACGAATCGGATTCGCCGCGCAGCCGGGCGCGTTCCTCTGCCACAGCAACGGGAACATCCAAGAGAATCTGCACATTTGGGACAGGGAGTTCGAAGCGGGCGAACTCCAATTCGGCTATCCAGGCCACGATTTCGCCGTGCGCATCCTGATGCACCCGGGCCGCGGAGTAGGCGGCATTGGAGGCGACGTAGCGGTCCAATAGCACGATGTCGTTGTCCGCCAGCAATTTCGAGAGTTCATCCCGGGCATCGGCGCGATCGAGCGCGAACAGCAGCGCCATGGCATTCACCGAGGCGGCCACATCGCCGTGCCCGCCGCGCAGCGCCTCGGCGGCCAGATCCGCGTGCACGGAAACGCCGTAGCGCGGGAAGGCCAGGGTGGCGATGCGCAGGCCGCGGGCGCGCAGATCGGCGACGACGGCATCGGTCAGCGTGCGTTTGCCCGCACCGTCGAGCCCTTCCACCGGAATCAGCGCACCCATGATCGCGAGAGTACCGAATGCCCCGGGGTGCGGGCTCGGCCGGTGAGTGCAGCGCCACGCAATTCGCCCAATTCTCATTAACCGAATGATTGCTATGCTCCGCGACATGACCTTCTTCGCATCGAGTTCGAAGCACGTCAGAAGGACTATCGCGGTCGCGGGAGTAGCGATTGCCGCACTCGGAGTGACCGCCTGCGGCAGTAATTCCGACAGCGACAACTCCACCTCGTCCAGTGCCGGTCCGCATGCCGACGCGAAGCGCGCCTTCGATCTGCAGGCGCATCGCGGCGGTCGCGGACTGACCGCCGAGGAATCGCTGCCGGGGTTCGCCAAGTCCATCGAACTGGGCGTTTCGACCCTCGAACTCGATATCGTGCTGACGAAGGATTCGGTGCCGCTCGTCTGGCACGATCCGAAGATCCTGCCGGAGAAGTGCGCCGACACCGCGCCCGCGTTCGCGGACGATCCGCAGTACCCGTATGTCGGCAAGGTGGTGCACGATCTGACCTTCGCGCAGCTGCACACTCTCGACTGCGGTAAGAAGCTGGCGGATTTCCCGGAGGCGCAGGAACTTCCGGGCAACAGGATCGCCGAGCTGCCGGAGGTCTTCGATCTGGTGAAGAGCTATCCCGGCACCTTCGACAAGCTGCGCTACAACATCGAGACCAAGATCGAGGCCGAGCACCCCGAACAGTCCGCCACGCCAGACGAATTCGTCGATGTCATCCTCGGCGCGATCCAGACCGCCGGAGCCACCGGCAAGGTCGAGATCCAGAGCTTCGACTGGCGCAGCCTCCCCCTCGTGAAGGCGAAGAATCCCACCATCCCGACCGTCGCCCTCTACGACGATTCCACCTTCAAGCCGGAGAGCATGTGGCTCAGCCCGATTCGCTATCAGGATCACGCCGACGACCCGCTGTCCGCGATCAAGGCCCTCGGCGCGGACATCTCCTCCCCCAGCTACATCAGCCCGTGGAACAGCGGGGCCAAGGCCGGTGACGCCGGCTTCACCCTGACGAGCACCGAGGCCTACGTGGCCCGCGCGCATGCCCTCGGCATCAAGGTGATCCCGTGGACGGTCAATGACAAGCAGACGATCGCCCTGGTGCTCGATCAGGGCGTGGACGGCATCATCACCGACTATCCGGACCGAGCGCGCGAGGTCATGACGGAGAAGGGCTATCCCCTGCCCGTTTCGTTCCATAAGTGACGAAAACTGAAACGGACATGATTCATCTCTTGTAGGGTCCGACGCACTGTCACCTGCAAGGAGCACACCTGATGAATAACCCCCTCGCCCACGCCATCCCGCGCGCAGCCGTCGGCGCCTTCGCCATCGCCGCCGCGATCGCCGCGGCCGGCACCGCCACTGCCGCCCCCGTCACCGTGGACCCCGCCGCCCCCGTGGCCTCACCCGCCGACTCCGGCTCCGGCGGCTCGGGTTCCAGCAATGTCGGCGGCACCGGATCGAGCGCGAGCGAGCTGATCAACGCCGGCCTGTGCACCCTGCAGGGCGGCAAGTGGATCCCCCTGATCGACATCTGCCTCAAGTAACCCCCTAGCGGTACGCCCCACCGCCGCCCCGGCCGCCGATCGCCCACCGCGCTCGGCGGCCTTTGCGCAATTTGAACAACCGATGCTTCACAAAACTGTACAGTGCGACGCACCACTCCCCCTGCAAGGAGAGCACATGTCGAAAACCACTGTCACACAGTATTTCTCCCGAATAGCCATCGCGGGATTCGCGCTGGCCGCACTGTCCGCCGGAACCGCGCAGGCCGCGCCGATCGCCCTCCAGCCGGCCGAGCCCGCAGCCCCCATCGCGACCACCACCGATCCCGGCACCGGGTCTTCCTCCGGATCGCTCAGCCTCGGCCCGGCCGTACCCGCCCAGGTCGCCGGGCAACTCAGGATGATCACCGTCTGCCCGGGTGTGGCCTTGCCCGCCACGGGCTCCCTCGGTGCGATACCGGGCAGCGCCGGGACCAATCCCTGTCCCGGACTCCCCCGCCCGTAACAGCCGAGCGGGCACGCAGCGGCTCCAGTCGGGAACTGCGGCAAAAGGATCGGCCGGTCACCCAGTGGGTGACCGGCCGATCTTTATGTCCTACAGGCGGATCCGCTCAGTAGCGGTAGTGCTCGGGCTTGTACGGGCCCTCGACATCCACGCCGAGGTACTCGGCCTGGTCCTTGGTGAGCTTGGTGAGGGTGCCGCCCAGGGCCTCGACGTGGATCTTGGCGACCTTCTCGTCCAGGTGCTTGGGGAGGCGGTAGACCTCGTTGTCGTACTCCTGCGGCTTGGTCCACAGCTCGAGCTGCGCGATGACCTGGTTGGAGAAGGAGTTGGACATGACGAACGAGGGGTGGCCGGTGGCATTGCCCAGGTTCAGCAGGCGGCCCTCGGACAGCACGATGATGCTGCGACCGGAGTCCGGGAACGTCCACAGATCGACCTGCGGCTTGATGTTCAGGCGGTGCGCGCCCGAACGCTCCAGCGCGGCCATATCGATCTCATTGTCGAAGTGGCCGATATTGCCGAGGATGGCCTGACCCTTCATCGCCTTCATATGCTCGAGGGTGATGATGTCCTTGTTGCCCGTGGAGGTGACCACGATGTCGGCATCGCCGATCGCCTGCTCGACAGTCACCACGTCGAAGCCGTCCATGAGCGCCTGCAGCGCGTTGATCGGGTCGATCTCGGTGACCTGCACGCGCGCGCCCTGGCCCTTGAGCGATTCGGCGCAGCCCTTGCCGACGTCGCCGTAGCCGCAGATCAGCACCTTCTTACCGCCGATGAGCACATCGGTGCCACGGTTGATGCCGTCGACGAGGGAGTGCCGGGTGCCGTACTTGTTGTCGAACTTGCTCTTGGTGACCGAGTCGTTGACATTGATGGCCGGGAAGGGCAGCTCACCCGCGGCGGCGAACTGGTACAGCCGCAGCACACCGGTGGTGGTCTCCTCGGTGACGCCCTTGATGCTGTCGGCGACGACGCTCCACTTGGCCTTGTCGGCTTCGAGGCTGGCGCGCAACAGGTTCAGGAACACCTTGTACTCGGCCGAGTGGGTCTCGTCCTCGGGCGGCACGACGCCGGCCTTCTCGAACTGGGCGCCGCGCAGCACCAGCATGGTGGCGTCACCGCCGTCGTCGAGAATCATGTTCGCGGGCTCGCCGGGCCAGGTGAGCATCTGCTCGGCGGCCCACCAGTACTCCTCGAGGGTCTCGCCCTTCCACGCGAACACCGGGATGCCCTTGGGCTCGTCCTCGGTGCCGTTCGGGCCCACGACGATGGCCGCGGCGGCGTGATCCTGGGTGGAGAAGATATTGCAGGAGGCCCAGCGGACCTCCGCGCCGAGAGACACGAGGGTCTCGATCAGCACGGCGGTCTGCACGGTCATGTGCAGCGAGCCGGAGATGCGCGCACCGCGCAGCGGCTGCACATCGTCGTACTCGCGACGCAGTGCCATCAGGCCCGGCATCTCGTGCTCGGCGAGCCGAATCTCCTTGCGGCCGAACTCGGCCAGCGAGAGGTCCGCCACCTTGTAATCGATCCCGTTGCGGACGTCGGGGGTCATCATGCTGGTCACTGCGGTCGTCATCTGCCTCTCGTGCCTCTCCTGGTCGGCCTGTCTTCCGCAAGCAAGGCTAGTCGGTGCCGCGCGACGGCGACACCGCGACGGCAGCCTCGCACCCCCTCGACGCGAGAACCGGGCGGTTGCCACTCAGGCGGCGGCCGCCATCCCGTCGCCGTGCTGGGCCAGGATCCGGTCGCGTTTGCGCGGCTGGATATTGGCGCGGCTGATATCGCCGCTGTAGTGCGCCAGCAGCCGCTGATCCATGACGTAGCGCCAGAGCGGCGGGAACAACGCCAGCAGAATCATGGTGGCGTAACCGGCTGGGAGCTGCGGTGATTCCTGGGTGGAGCGGAGAGTCTGGTACCGGCGTCCAGGATTTGCGTGGTGGTCGCTGTGCCGCTGCAGATGGAACAGGAAAATATTGGTGACCAGGCGGTCGCTGTTCCAGCTGTCACTCGGCGAGCATCGCGCCCATTTGCCGTTGGGCCGGCGGCGCCGCAGCAATCCGTAGTGCTCCACATAGTTGACCGTCTCGAGCAGCGCGGCGCCGATCACGGCCTGCAGCAGCAGATACGGCAGAATGCGCCAGCCGAACCCGCCGACCAGCGCGCCGAAGAGCACCACCGTCATGACCCAGGCCTGCAGCACATGATTGTGGATACTCCACCAGCCCTGCCCTTTCCGGCCCAGCCGGTCGCGCTCGAGCCCGATAGCCGAACGGAAGCCACCGATCACACTGCGCGGCAGGAATTCCCACAGTGTTTCGCCCATCCGGGCACTGGCGGGATCCTCCGGGGTGGCGACACGGACGTGATGGCCGCGATTGTGCTCCACGAAGAAATGGCCGTACGCCGACTGCGCGAGAGCCACTTTCGACAGCCACCGCTCCATATGTTCCACCCGGTGCCCGAGTTCGTGCGCGGCATTGATACCGATTCCGCTGACAAACCCGAGAGTTGCCGCGAGCCCCAGCTTGTCGATGACCGACAGGTCGGTACCGGCCCACATGACAGCCGCGATGTACAGGCCGATCAGCTGAACCGGAAGGAACAGATAGGTGCACCACCGGTAGTACCGGTCGTTGGAGAGTAGTTCGTAATCCTCATCCTTCGGATTGGTGCCGTCTTCCCCGACGACCCAGTCCAGGACGGGTATGACAATGAGAACAATGATCGGTCCGATCCACCAGAACACCTCGAAGCGGGTCCAGTAGACCAGCTGCGACGGCAACAATGCACTCATCGGGGCGATGAGCCCCAACACCCACAGGTGACGTTTGGGATCCGGCGAACCCGACCGTTTGCCGACCAATTGCAAGTTTGCCCCGCTAATTAGATACCTCAGAACTTCGCAGGTAGATATGTACAGACTCTATCCCCGTTACAACAGCGGTTCGTCACCAAAGGTGGCAACTGTTACACCATGGGCGGGTGCCGATCAGGCATCCTGCCCTGTGATGACGGTCACCGCACATCTCGGGCAAACCGGTGGTGAATCGGAACTCAGTGCAACCACAGATAACGCACCTGCGGTCGTCCGGTGCGACCGTAGTCCGTTCGCCGCTGCACCACGCCGTCTTCGGCGAGACGCTCCAGGTATCGCCACGCGGTAACCCGCGAAACGCCGACGACGCGCCCAGCCTCCCCCGCGGATACCCCCTCCGGCGCCGCGCGCACCGCGCGCGACACCTCCTCCATCGTCTGTGGCGCAATACCTTTCGGCGAGGTCGCCCGTTGATCCGGGGTGCGGAGCATGCCGAAGGCGCGGTCGATCTCCTGCTGCGAGATCGCCGCCTCACCCGCCGGCAGCGCCGCCCGATATTCGAGATAGCGCTCGAGCTTCTCGCGGAATGCCGAGAAGGTGAACGGCTTCAGCAGATACAGCACCACGCCGTGCGCGACGGCCGCGCGCACCATGGCGAGATCGCGCGCGGAGGTGACGGCAATGACATCGGGGCGCGGGCGCAGTCCCGCTAAAGCGGCTGCGACCGCAAGACCGCTCATATCCGGTAAACCGATATCCATCAGAACCAGATCGATGGACTCGTTATCACGCTGTGACGTTCCGGCGGCGGCGAGCGCGTCCCGCCCGGTGTGCGCGACGCCCGCCACCTCGAAACCGGGCAGTCGGTCCACGTAGGAGCGGTGCGCCTCGGCGATTGCCGGATCATCCTCCACGATCAGGACTCTGATCACCGGTGCCTACCCATCGCCCGAACCCGCATCCGCTCTCTCGTCCGGCCGCGCCGAGACCGGACACGGAAAGCGCACGATAACAGCCGCTTCGGGCTCCCGGCTCGCCCGCAGCTCCCCGCCGTACCGGGCCACCAGCCGCCGCACCAGCGCCAAACCCAGACCGTGATGGTCGGTCTTGGTGGAATAGCCACGCTCGGTCGCCCGGCTGAACAGCTCCTCGGACATGCCCGGACCACTGTCGGCCACCCGGACATACAGCTCGGCATCGTCGCGGCGGACGGTGACCTCCACCCACGCGTCCTCGTCCCGGCCGACCGCATCGAGCGCATTGTCGACGAGATTGCCGAGCAGGGTGACCATTTCGTGCGCGGTGAGCGGATCGGTGGAGTCGAGCAGGGTGTCACCGGTGACCGTGAGCTCCACGCCGTATTCGGCCGCATGCTCCACCTTGCCCAGCAGCAGCGCGACCACGGCCGGTTCGGCGACCGCACCGGTCAGCCGGTCGATGAGCGCCTGCGACAGTTCCAGCTCCGCGGTGGCGAAGGCGACCGCCTCCCGGGACCGGCCCAGCTCCACCATGGTGATCACGGCGTGCAGGCGATTGGCGGCCTCGTGCGCCTGAGCGCGCAGTGCGTCGGCGAAACCGCGCACCGAGTTCAATTCGCCCAGTACATCCCGTAATTCGGTGTGGTCGCGGAGAGTGAGCACGGTGCCCATCCGGCGACCGCCGTGTTCGACCAGATCCTGATTGACCACCAGCACCCGCTCCGGCGTCACATGCATCTCATCGCGCACCACCTCCGGCCCGAGCCGTTGCAATGAGATGGGCAGATCGGCCCGCAGCACCGGGCCGTCCGGCAGCCGCAGCAGCCGCCGCGCCTCGTCATTGACCACGTCGGCGCGCTCGCCCGATTTATCGAAGACCAGCAGGCCCTCGTGCACGGAGTGCAGCACGGCATCGTGATGCTCGTACAGCGTGCGCATTTCGGCGGGAGCCAGACCGAGGGTCTGCCGCAACAGCCTGCGGCGCAACAGCAGTGCGCCCAGCAGCGCCAGCACCAGTCCGGCGGCGGCCACCATCAGGATGGCCGGTAGCTGCGCGCGCACCTGAGCGCCGATGTGCACGCGGGTGATGCCCGCCGAGACCAGCGCGACAATGCGGCCGTCGCCGTCCCGGACCGGGGTCACCGAGCGAATGGACGGACCCAGTGTTCCGGCGAAGGTCTCGGTGAAGGTCTCCCCCGCCAGCGCGCGATCGATGGTGCCGCTGAACGGTTTTCCGATGCGGTCCGGATCGGTATGCGTATAGCGGGTGCGGTCGGGAGCCATGACGACGATGAAATCGACGCCGGTGCTCTGCCGAATGCTCTCGGTCACCGGTTGCAGCAGCGCCGTCGGATCGGGACTGCGCACCGCGGTCAAGGTCGCGGGCGACCGGGCGACCGCCACCGCGATATCGATGACCTGCGCCCGGGTGGCGTCGTCCTGGGCATGCCGGGTCTGCAGCACCACCAGCGCGGTGCCGACCCCGATGACCACCGCCAGCACCGCCAATTGCACGGCGAACACCTGCCCGGCGACCGAGCGCCCGCGCCGGATCCGCGCCCCGCGCTCCGTTCTCCGACCGATCACTGCGCCTCCGTGCCGTGAACAAAACTTACGCAACAGTGACCGGCGTCACTGCCTCGGTCAATCATTCTTCACACACCGGTGTGAGGGGGCGCACACCAGCCGACCGTCATTCAGCGGAGATGCGGCGGCAGCGAAGACGAGGGACACGACAGCCATGAGCACTGCACTATCACCGGGCCATCCGGCCCCACCGAGCGATACACCGGCGGCCTCCCGCCGCGACCGCACCCACTGGTTGTATCTGGCCGTCATCCTGGCGGTGCTGGCCGGCATTCTGGTCGGCTGGCTCGCACCGGGTTTCGGCAAATCGGTGGGCGAGCTCGGCACCCTGTTCGTGAATCTGATCAAGATGATGATCTCGCCGGTCATCTTCTGCACCATCGTGCTCGGCATCGGATCGGTGCGGGCGGCGGCGCGGGTCGGCAAGATCGGCGGCATGGCCATCGGGTACTTCCTGATCATGTCGACGGTGGCCCTGGCCATCGGCCTGGTGGTCGGCAATCTGCTGCATCCGGGCAGCGGGCTCGATATCGCCGCGCACGCCAAGGAGTCCGTCCAGTACGCGAAGGATGCGCAAAGTGCCGGTGGCACCTGGACTTTCGTCAAGGACATCGTCCCGACCACGCTGGTCTCCTCGCTCACGGGCGGCAAGGTGCTGCAGACGCTGTTCGTGGCACTGCTGGTCGGCTTCGGCATCCAGGCCATGGGCAGCACCGGTGAACCCCTGCTGCGCGGTGTGGCACTGCTGCAGAAGCTGGTGTTCCGCATCCTGACCATGATCCTGTGGCTGGCGCCGGTCGGCGCGTTCGGCGCCATCGCGAATGTGGTGGCGCGCACCGGACTCGACGCGGTGAAGCAGCTGGCACTGCTCATGGTGGCGTTCTATCTCACCTGCGCGGTCTTCGTCTTCGGCATCCTCGGCGTGCTGCTGCGCACGGTCGCCGGAGTGTCCATCTTCAAGCTGGTGCGCTATCTGGCCCGCGAATACCTGTTGATCGTGGCCACCTCGTCGTCGGAATCCGCACTGCCGCGGCTCATCGCCAAGATGGAGCATCTGGGCGTGGAGCGCACCACGGTGGGAGTTGTTGTGCCGACCGGATATTCGTTCAATCTGGACGGCACCGCCATCTACCTGACCATGGCCACCCTGTTCGTCGCGGACGCCATGCACAAACCGCTGTCCTGGACCGAACAGCTGGGTCTGCTGGTCTTCATGATCGTGGCGTCCAAGGGTGCGGCCGGTGTCACCGGTGCGGGCCTGGCCACGCTCGCCGGCGGGCTGCAGAGCCATCGCCCCGAACTGCTCGACGGCGTCGGCCTGATCGTCGGCATCGACCGCTTCATGTCGGAAGCCCGTGCGGTGACCAACTTCTCGGGCAATGCGGTGGCCACGGTGCTCATCGGGACGTGGACGAAAACCATCGAACCGGACCGGATGCGCGCCGTGCTGGACCGGCAGCTGCCGTTCGACGAAACCGCCATGGTGGAGGACCATCCGGCGGGAACCGAAGACGCCGCACCCGCCGCGAACCCGGCCGCCACACCGGCCGAGAACCCCGCCGTACCGGTCGAGAAAACCCCTATTCCGGTCTGAGCCAACCGAATCCGGACCCGCTGCCGCGTAATGCCCTTGCGCCGCAGCGGGTCCGCTGCTGTCGGCGCGGTACCGCGCCGATGCCGGTCAGCGCAGTACCGCGCCGATGCTCAGCGTGGCGGCAATGGCATTGGCCAGCTCCGCGCCCTTCACCTCGAAGTGACGGGAGTAGTAGGTCAGATGCTCGGCGTGCTCGTGGAAGTGGTGCGGGGTGAGCACCGCGGAGAACACCGGCACATCGGTGTCGAGCTGCACCCGCATGAGCGCGTCCACCACCGTCGAGGCCACGAAGTCGTGGCGGTAGATGCCGCCGTCGACCACCAGCGCGCAGGCGGCGATCGCGGCGTACTCGCCGCCGGCCGCCAAACGCTTGGCCTGCAAGGGGATTTCGAAGGCGCCGGGCACTTCGATCACATCGACATCCGGGTAGCCGTGCTCGGCGAGACCGGCGCGGCAGGCCTGCACCGACTTGTTCACGATCTCCGCGTGCCAGCGCGCGGCGACCACGGCGATCCGGCCCGCCGCCGAATTCTGAATGGGTGACATGACTATCTCCTGTTCGCGTTGTCACCCAGGGCATGACGACGCGAACGCGCCGACCCGCGAGAGCGGAGCGGCGGAACCGTCGCGTTCTCTTTCATCCGGACTGTGACCGTCGGCTCCGGATTCACACCGGATCTGCTGACCCGAGCGGTTGTGAACCGCTCGGCGCTCGCGGGCTCGTGCGTACCGGATAGGCCGGACGCCATGACCGCCGGTGGGGATTTCCACCCCGCCCTGAGAACGTCTTACGAATCGGACTCTAGGCGCTCGGCGGGGTGGAAATCAATGTGAGCCTGCCCCGATATCCGGTGACCGGTCACCGCCGTCAGCGCAGCAGGACGTCCGCGTCGGCGGGCAATCCGTCCACCGGCCACCAGCGCAGATCGGTGGATTCCGAACTACGCACGGGCACCGCGTCTTTCGGCGCAGTGATCTTGAACAGCAGATCCAGGTGCCGGGTCGGGACGCCGAGCGAACAGGTGATCGGATGCGCCTGCGCGCCGTACAGCCCGGGCTCGAGGGTCAGGTCCGCGATCCCGGATTCCTCGGTGGCCTCCCGGAATGCCGCCGCCGCCACCGACTCGTCGGACTCCTCGCAGTGCCCGCCCAGCTGAATCCAGCGCCCCACCCGCGGATGCAGCGTCAGCAGCACCTCGGACCCGTCGTGTGAGAGCACCACGGCCGAGGCGGTGATATGCCCCGGCGCGTGCTCACGCAGGCACCCGCGCGGCGCGGACCCCAGGAACGCGAGCATGGCCTCCCGCAGCGACTGATCCGGACCCGCTGCCGGAGACCAGGTTTCGAGCAACTCGAGTGCCGACGCGTGCAATGACTCCGCGCTCACCAGCACCCTCCCGCTGCCGTACACCCGGCCACCGCACCCCGCGCAGCGGTTGTTCTGTGTGCAGCCGTGGCATTTCGGCCTGCCGCGGTGCCGCAAGCGGGCCGGCCGACGAGGCCGCGGGACATCACAGGGTTCACAGCTCCACCAGCCCGACTCCCGGCTCGCGGGGTTCGCGGGGCGCGAGCGGCTCCAGCGGGTGGCCGATCGCTATGGCTCCCAAGGGATTCCAGTCCTGCGGCAGGCCGAGCACCTCGCGGGTGATCTCGGGGGCGAAGATGGTGGAGCCGATCCAGCAGCTGCCCACGCCCTTGGTGGCGAGCGAGACCAGCAGGCCCTGCACGGCCGCACCCACCGCGACATTGAACATGGTGGATTCATTGGCGCGGCGGCGCGCGTCCGGATAGTCGTGTGCGCCGTCGGGCACGCAGAACGGGATGATCACCTCGGGTGCGTCGAACAGGATGCGGCCGCGGCCGACCCGCTTGTCCGCACGCTCCTGCGACAGACCGTCGGCGGACAGATCCGCATGCCACTTCTCGGCCATGGCCTCGAGCAGCTGATCCCGCAGGCCGCGCTTGCGCAACCAGACGAACCGGACCGGACGGGTGTGATGCGGGGCCGGCGCGGTCAGCGCCTCGCCCACGGCGGCCCGGATGAGGTCGGGATCGACCGGGGTTTCCGCGAATTGGCGCACCGAGCGGCGCATCAGCAGCGCCTGACCGCGGCCGAGTTCGATGGCCTCCTCGGTGCCCAGCCAGAACAGATCGTCGACCCCGCGGCGCGGCAGATCCGCCGCGGAGGACCCGTCGTCGGCGTAGTCGAGCCCGCGCACCACCGCGACCGGCACCGCACCGAGCTTGCCCTTCACCAGATCCGCGGCGGCCGCCAGTTCATCGGCGATCGCCACGAGGGTGACGTGCAGTTCATTGCCCTGCCGGTCGATCGCGCCGTCGTAATCGTGCAGCACCCGCAGCCCGGAAGCGCCGATGGCCGCATCGATCTGGCCATTGCGCCAGGCGCGCCCCATGGTGTCGGTGATGACCACGGCCACCCGCACGCCCAGGCGTTCGGCCAGGGCGGCGCGCAGGGCCTTCGCACTGGCATCGGGATCGACCGGCAGCAGCACCAATTCGCCCTGCTCGACATTCGACCCGTCCACCCCGGAGGCGGCCTGCACGATGCCCAGCCGGCTCTCGGTGATGAGGGTGCGGTTCTTGCGCGCCAGCACCCGCACGGCCTCCTGCAGCACCAGCTCGCGCCGGGCCGCGTCCCGCGCGTCGGGATCGGCCGGGGCCGCGACGATGCGCCCCTCCACCTTGGACACGATCTTGCTGGTCACCACCAGCACATCACCGTCCTGCAGCCAGGGGGCCTGTGCCGCAATATGTTCGGCGATATCGTCGCCGGGCCGGAATTCCGGCAGACCGAGGATCGGCCGAATGCTCAGCTCGCCGCCCGAGGCGTGATCGGGCCGCACTACCTGATCAGGCAGCGCTACCTCAGGCCGCGCTACCTCGGGCAGTGCTACCTCGGGCAGCGAGGCGTTCGGTTCGGTACTCACGAATTCACTCCCAGCACTCAAGGTTTCACGCCGGCGATGTCCAGGGCCTCCCGCACCATTTCGGCGGTGGCGGCGGGATCGGACATGAGCAGCGGCACACTGCGGACCTCGACGCCGGGGACGTCGGCGGTATCGGTGCTGTGCACCAGCCACCCGTCCAGAATGCCGGTGGCACTGCGCGCGCCGTAGTAGTTGCCGACCGCTTCGGCGGTGGTCTCCACGCCGATGACGGAGAGGCATTCATCGGCCATGCCGCGCAACGGCTTTCCACCGACCACCGGGGACAGGCCGATCACCCTGGCATCGGTGGTGCGCAGCGCACTGCGAATTCCGGGCACCGCGAGGATGGAACCGACGCTCACAACGGGGTTCGAAGGAGCCAGCAGAACGGCGTCCGCGGCCGCTATGATTTCGGTCACACCGGGGGCGGGTTTTGCTTGGTCTGCCCCAATAGTCACGAATCCATGGGTCTCAACGTTCGCCCGGTAGCGCACCCACCACTCTTGGAAATGGATCGCGCGACGTTCGCCAGGGTTCTCCGGGTCCGCGATAACGACGTGTGTTTCAGACCTGTCGTCGGTGGCGGGCAGCAGCTTCACACCCGGCTGCCACCGGTTGCAGAGGGCCTCGGTCACCGCCGAAAGGGGGTAACCCTGACGCAACATTTCGGTGCGAATGAGGTGGGTGGCGATATCGCGATCACCCAGGCCGAACCAATCGGGCTGAGCGTTGTATTTCGCCAGCTCCTCCTTGGCGTTCCAGGTCTCGTTCGCATGGCCCCAGCCGCGTTCAGTATCGATGCCGCCACCCAGCGTGTACATGCAGGTGTCCAAATCCGGGCAGATCCGTAGGCCGTGCATCCAGACGTCGTCGCCGACGTTCACAATCGCCGTTACTTCGGCGCCGGGGACCAGTTCTCGCACGCCCTGCAGGAACCGCGCGCCGCCCACTCCGCCGACCAATACCGCGATCCGCAGACCGGTGCCGGGGGCGGTGTCCGCTTGTTCTCGAGTCACATCCGCACAGCCTATGCGTTTCGGGTGCGAATTTGCCTCACTAGATATTTGCTGTGAATTTGCTGTTTGATCTGCGGATACCTTGCCGAAGCGGGTCGCAGATGGTAACGGAATAGCTTCGGCAGCTTGACCACCACCGCGCCCGGCGTGTCTAATCACAGGCATGTCATTCCGGGTCCGCGCGAGAGCTCAAGGCGCGGACGGCTTTTCGAACATGCGTTCGTATCATCGGAGTGGCGAACAGCTCGGGGATGGCCGCGGGACTACGTCGCGGTGTTGGGCCGTCGGTGGGATCGGTTCCGACGGATTAATCATTCTGCGCTAACACACAGTGAGGAGGCGGAGCGATGGCCGATGAGCTGGCCCCGTCGAATTTTCCAGGCGGTGTATCGCAAACCGATTCCACAGCTGGCGCAGCTCCTGATTTCTGCGCCGACACATGGAACGGACTCGAGGGGGGTGAACCGATGACGATACGGCCGGGGGGCGGTCAGTGGGCGCGGGCGCAATATCAGCCCGAACCACCACGCCTGAGCCTGATCGTCACGGGCACTGATGAAGCGTTCGACAGTTTTTCACGCGGCGGTCGCGCGATGACCGAAGCCGAGCAGTGGCAAGAACGGGCGCTCTGCGCTCAGACCGATCCGGAGGCGTTCTTCCCCGAGAAGGGCGGCTCCACCCGTGAGGCCAAGCGCATCTGCATGGGCTGTGAAGTCCGCGACGAATGCCTCGACTACGCCCTCGCCAACGATGAGCGCTTCGGCATCTGGGGCGGCCTCAGCGAACGTGAGCGCCGTCGCCTGAAGCGCGGCATAATTTAATGCTTCTCCGCGACAACTGATTTCGCGAGGTCCGGGTAACTCATCGGGGACGTCCAGAACCGAGGGGGCTCCGAACCGGCGGCACGCGAATGGGACTGTCGTAGCTCCTCAGCCCGGCGCTGGAGTCGCGGAGAGGCGGGGGAGCTTCACTCCTCGGGCTCGGGGTCGATCACATCCGGGTCGACTCCGAGGTAGGTGGCGATCTGCTGAACGAGAACTTCGCGCAGCAGGTCCACCAAATCATCCGGATCACCCGCGCGCAGTTCCAGCGGTTTGCGGAACAGCACCACGCGGGCCCGGGTCGCCTGGCCGTAACGGTCCACCCCTGCCGGGATGAGGCGGGACAGGGGCACCGGGCCGTCGGCGACGACCTCGTCCGGCCAGGTCACCGAATCCGGGTGCAGCGGACGAATTTTCGGCACATCATCCACCGCGATATCCAGCTTGGTGAGCTGATCGTGCCAGCGACTCTCCAGGGGCGCGAAGGCCTCCAGCACCAACCGGTCGAACTGCTGGCCGCGGGTGCGGCGGGCAGGCACCGTCGGCGGCAGCATCGGCCCGCGCACACCCCGCCCGCGACGGATGACCGACCGCGCGGTGGGCGGTCGCCTCTTACGTGAACGGGTCATGACACGAATCTAGCTCCAATCGATCGCCCGGCCTGCGTCGGCGCGTGTCGTGCGGGGAGCGTGGCCCGGTCGCAAGTGGATGGTTACCGATTCAGATCCGGGTGAGGACCGCCACGTTGAGCGTGTCTATCCCCGTCGGAGCCCCCGGAGGGTTACCCTGCATGGCGTGATTCCCATGCGTCGTTGCTGCCGTCCAGGTTGCAAGAATCCGGCTGTTGCGACGCTCACCTATGTGTACTCGGACTCGATGGCGGTGGTCGGTC
This sequence comes from Nocardia sp. NBC_01327, assembly GCF_035958815.1. Classification (NCBI taxonomy): domain Bacteria; kingdom Bacillati; phylum Actinomycetota; class Actinomycetes; order Mycobacteriales; family Nocardiaceae; genus Nocardia; species Nocardia sp. NBC_01327. The sequence continues at coordinate 8,114,776 of NZ_CP108383.1, forward strand.
CGCTCGTCACGGTCGCCGAACCGCACTCCTGGGATCTGTGCGAAACGCACGCCTCCCGGATCACCGCGCCGAAGGGGTGGGAACTCGTCAAGCACGAGGGCGGGTTTTCCAGCAGCACCCCCGACGACGACGATCTGACCGCACTGGCCGAGGCCGTCCGCGAAGCCGGATTACGCCGCCGCACACCGGAACCCGATCCGCGCAGCTACTCCGACTACCCGCCCTCCCAGCAGCGCCCCAATCGCACCGGCAGACGCGGTCACCTACGTGTCCTACCCGATCCGCCCAACTAGAGCGCAAAGCTCCGGACATGCGCGGCAACACCGAATTCACCTTGCAGGACACAGCTACTAGTGTGTTCGGCATGACAGAGCCACGCTCCGCCGAGTCCGTAAATGCAGTCATCAAGGCATATGACGTCCGCGGGGTGGTCGGCGAACAAATCGACGCGGCATTCGTCGCGGATGTGGCCTCCGCCTTCGCCCGGCTGATGCGCGCCGAGGGTGCGAAGCAGGTCGTGATCGGCCACGATATGCGCGACTCCTCCCCCGAACTGGCCGCCGCCTTCGCCGAGGGCGTGCTCGCACAGGGCCTGGATGTGGTCCAGATCGGCCTCGCGTCCACCGACGGGCTGTACTTCGCCTCCGGCCATCTCGAATGCCCCGGCGCCATGTTCACCGCCTCGCACAATCCCGCGAAGTACAACGGCATCAAGATGTGCCGGGCCAAGGCGCTGCCGGTCGGCCAGGACACCGGGCTGCGCACCATCGCCGACGAGGTCATCGCCGGCGTCCCGGCCTACGACGGCCCGCGCGGCACCGCCACCGAACAGGATCTGCTCGCCGCCTACGCGGCCTATCTGCACAAGCTCGTCGATCTGAGCGACTCGCGCCCGCTGCGCATCGCCGTGGACGCCGGCAACGGCATGGGCGGCTTCACGGTGCCCGCCGTGCTGGGCACGCTGCCGCAGTACATCATCGAGCCGCTCTACTTCGAGCTCGACGGCAATTTCCCCAATCACGAAGCCAATCCCCTGGATCCGAAGAATCTGGTGGATCTGCAGGACTACGTCCGCAAGACCGGCGCCGATATCGGCCTGGCCTTCGACGGCGATGCCGACCGCTGCTTCGTGGTGGACGAGAAGGGCGACCCGGTATCGCCGTCGGCCATCACCGGCCTGGTGGCCGAGCGCGAACTGGCCAAGGAGCCGGGCGCGACCATCATCCACAATCTGATCACCTCGCACGCCGTGCCGGAGCTGGTCGCCGAACTCGGCGGCAATGCGGTGCGCACCCGGGTGGGCCACTCGTTCATCAAGCAGCAGATGGCCTCCACCGGTGCGATCTTCGGCGGCGAGCATTCCGCGCACTACTACTTCCGGGACTTCTGGGGCGCCGATTCCGGCATGCTGGCCGCCCTGCACGTGCTGGCCGTCCTCGGTGCGAAGGACCGGCCGATGTCCGAACTCGCGTCCGCGTATGCAACGTATGCGGCCTCCGGAGAGATCAACTCCACAGTGGCTGATGCGAAGGAGCGGACCATGGCGGTTCTCGAAGCGTTCGGCACGCGGGCCCAGTCGGTGGACCGGCTGGACGGCGTGACCGTGCAACTGCCCGACGGTGCCTGGTTCAATCTGCGTGCCTCGAATACCGAACCGCTGCTGCGGCTCAACGTCGAAGCACGATCGCAGGACGAAGTAGACCAACTCGTCACCGAGATCCTGAGCATCGTCCGCGCCTGACTGGAATAGTGGAATCACAGAGCTTGGATTCACCAGCGTCTGGTGACCCGATGAGGGGAGGTGGCAACGCCCGATGATCGCTGGGACACCTGTACTCGACCTCGATGACGTCGCCTCGCTGGAAGCGGCCGACGCCGGAGGGACCTTGCGCAGCGCCGCATCCGGCGGCGCGCTGGTACGCGCGACCGCCGCGGCCTTGGCCGAAAACGCGCTGACCCGGCTGACGGATCTAAGACCGCGCAGCCTGGTCATGCTCTCCGGCAGCGGGCGCGCCGCCCGTGCCGCCGCACTGCTGGTGGCCGCCCTCGGGGACCGGACGAGTATGCCGCTGGTGGCGGTCACCTCGATTCCGCCGTGGGTCGGGCCCCTGGATGTGGTGCTGGTGGCGGGCGATGACGCCGGCGATCCGCGCCTGGCCGAGGCCATCGATTTCGCGGTGCGCCGCGGTGCGGAGGTCGTGGTCGCCGCACCCGACGAGGGACCGCTGCGCGCCGCCGCCGCCGGCCGCGCGACCATGCTGCCGCCGCGGGTCCGGGTCCTCGATCACAATCGGCTGCTGCGCTATCTGGCCGTCGGCATCGCGGTGGTGGCCGCGATCGACCCCAATCGCACCGGGCCGCTGCTACCGGAATTGGACGCGCTCGCCGATCTGCTCGATGCCGAGGCACTGCGGGACGGTCCGCAGCACGAGGCGTTCCACAATCCGGCCAAGACCCTCGCCACCCGTATGCAGCAGCGCAAGCGCATGGTGCTGTCGGGCGATTCGCCCGCCGCCGCGATTCTCGCCGAACACGGCTCCGAAGTGCTGCTGGCCGCCGCCGGGCAGATCACCGCCGCTGCCAACCTTGCGGAAACCGTTGCGGCGCATGGTCGACTGGTGGAAGCTGCAGGCGTGTCCGTACCCGGTTTCGATCCGCTCTTCCATGACGAGCAATTGGACGGCCCGGCCCCGGTGGAGCAGGTGCGGATCTTCGTACTGAGCGCCGACCAGGACCAGGTGGCCGCGCGGCGACGCCTCGCGGTCTTCGGTTCCGACGCCGGTCTGGTCGATGTCGACCTGGTGAACGTCGATGCGGAAGCCGCCGCCGTGCATGCGCTCGAAGCCGGTCAGCCGGTGCCGCCCGCGCGCGGCGGTGAGCTGGAACAGCTTGCGGTGCTGTCGCTTCGGCTGGAGATGTCGGCCGCGTATCTGCGACTACTCTCGCGTCCGGCCTCCGCCCAGGGACGCTATGACGGGGGACGTTACTAGTGCACGAACTCGTTGGTGCGCTGCGTTCCTACGCCTGGGGCTCGCGCACCGCGCTAGCTCAGCTGTGCGGACGACCGGTTCCTTCCGCGCATCCGGAGGCCGAACTCTGGTTCGGCGCGCACCCCGCCGATCCCGCACAGGTGCGGATCAACGGGCACAGCCAATCGCTGCTGGAGGTGGTCAGCGCCGACCCGCAGCGCGAACTCGGTTCGGTCGCGGGCGAATTCGACGGCCGGCTGCCGTTCCTGCTGAAGATCCTCGCCGCCGAGGAACCGCTGTCGCTACAGGCGCATCCCAGTCTCGAACAGGCGCGCAACGGTTTTCAGCGGGAGAACCACGCCGGCATCTCCCTCGACTCCCCCATGCGCAATTACCGCGACGAGAACCACAAACCGGAACTCGTGGTGGCACTGGACCGGTTCGAGGCGCTCGCGGGCTTCCGCGATCCGATGCGCACCGTGCGACTGCTGCGGGCGCTCGAGGTGCCGGAGCTGGAGCCGTATGCGGGACTGCTGGCCGCACAACCGGATTCGGCCGGGCTGCGCACCCTGTTCACCACCTGGATCGCACTGCCGCAGGCGAGCCTGAGCATGCTGCTGCCCAAGGTGCTGGACGGCTGCGTGCACTATCTGTCCGAACGCGATGCCGGAGCCAATGGTTCGCGCCGGGAATTCACCGCCGAGGTGCGGACCCTGCTGGAACTGGCGGAGGCCTATCCCGGTGATGCCGGGACGCTCGCCGCGCTGCTGCTGAACCGGATCACCCTCGAACCCGGTGAGGGCCTGTTCCTGGCCGCCGGGAATCTGCACGCGTACCTGCGCGGCGTCGGCGTGGAGATCATGGCCAATTCCGACAATGTGCTGCGCGGCGGGCTCACGCCCAAGCACGTGGATGTGCCGGAACTGCTGCGGGTGCTGGATTTCGAACCCCTGGATCTGCCGATCATCGAGCCGGAGGTGCTGGGTGCGGGCGTGTTCCAGTACCACACGCCCGCACCCGAATTCGCGCTCAGCCGCTATGAGCTGACCCCCGGATCGGAGCCGATTGCGGTGCCGCGCTCCGGGCCCGGCATCGTGCTGTGCACCCACGGCACGGTCCGGCTGTTCCTCGGCGGGCAGGTGCTGCGGGTCGAATGCGGCCATGCCGCCTGGATCTCCGCGGCCGACGGCGATATTCGCGCGCAGGCCATCGGGGATGCGGCGCAACTGTTCTGCGCGACGGTCGACGAGGACTGAGCCCGGCCTGGGTAGGCTGTCTCCCCAAGCACGTTTTACGACAAAACGGACAACGGTTCGGAGGGACGGCACATTGTCAGCGGGTGGCGGTAAGAAGGCGATCCTGGCGGCGCTCAGCGCCAATGCCGGTATCGCGGTGGCGAAGTTCATCGGCGCGGCCATTACCGGATCGGCGTCCATGCTGGCCGAGGCCGTGCACTCGGTGGCGGACACCTCCAATCAGGGTCTGCTTCTCCTGGGTCAGCGCCGCGCCGCACAGCAGGCCGACCAATTGCACCCGTTCGGCTACGGCCGCAATCGCTACTTCTACTCGTTCGTGGTCGCGCTGGTGATCTTCGCGCTCGGCTCGGTGTACGCGATCTACGAGGGCATCCACAAGATCGAGCATCCGGAGAAGCTGACCAACCCGTGGGTGGCGGTCGGCATTCTCGGTGTCGCCATCCTTCTGGAGGGCTACAGCTTCACCACCGCCATGCGAGAGTCCAAGCCGCTCAAGGGCGATGCGAGCTGGTGGCGGTTCATCCGCAACTCCCGCAATCCGGAGCTGCCGGTGGTGCTGCTGGAGGACTCCGGCGCACTCATCGGCCTGATCTTCGCCTTCGTGGCCATCAGCCTGACCGAGCTCACCGGCGAACCGGTGTGGGACGGCATCGGCACCCTGGCCATCGGCATCCTGCTCGGCGTCATCGCCGTCATCCTGATCATCGAAATGCAGAGCCTGCTCATCGGTGAGGGCGCCACCCCGGAAGAGGATCGCGCCATTCGCGCGCAGCTCGTCGACGATGAGCGCATCGACAGTCTCATCCATCTGCGCACCCAGTACCTCGGCCCCGAGGAGATGCTGGTGGCCGCCAAGATCGCCATCGTCCCCGGGCTCGAGATCGCCGATATCGCGGCCGCCATCGACGATGCGGAAGCCCGTGTCCGCGCGGCGGTTCCGGCCGCCCGCGTCATCTACCTGGAGCCGGACCTCTACCGCACCCAGCCCGCACAGACCTAGCGGTCGGCCAGCCGCACCACGAACCGCAGTCCGGACCAGGTGGCATCGATCGCCGCCACCTTGTTGTCGACCAGACCCTGCGCGAGCCCGTACTCCCGCACCACAGTGTCATCGAGGTCGGTGCTCATCCCACCGGACTTCTTCGGCCACGCGATCCACAACCCGCCATCGATCGCGAGCCGCGCCCGCCACCCCGCGAACTTGCCGATCAGCGTGGCCTGATCGGGGCAGAACCCGAGGATCACGTCATACGGCCCGGCCCCCGCGCGCCGGGTTTGTGTGGCGCCTCCAGGCAGTTCGTCGAGCTCGAATCCCGCAGGCGCACCGGACAACAGCACCCGGCTCCCCTCCTTGATCCCGAGCTTGCGAGCCAGCGGCGTACCCGAATATCCGGCCATTTCCGCAGCGTAACGGTTTCAGGGCGTCGTGGCGGCGAGCAATTCCAGCGGGTCGGTGTGGACGCCGAATTCGCGGCGCAGGGCGTGGCGGGCGGCGTAGTAGCCGTTCATGCCATGCACGCCGGGGCCGGGCGGGGTGGCGGAGGAGCAGAGGTAGACGCCGGGGAGCGGGGTGCGGTACGGGTTCCAGCGCGGGGCGGGGCGGAAGACGGTCTGGCGCAGGGTCATTGCGCCGGCGGAGATATCGCCGCCGATGTAGTTGGCATTGTGCGCGGGCATCCTGGCGGCGGTCTGCACGCGGGTGGCGAGGACAAGATCGCGGAAGCCGGGGGCGAAACGCTCCACCTGCGCGGTGATCGCCTCGGTCATATCCCGGGTGGAACCGTTCGGCACATGGGCATAGGTGTAGAAGGTGTGCTGCCCGGCGGGCGCCCGGGTGGGGTCGACCACGCCGGGTTGAATGGCGAGCACGTACGGACGGTCCGCGTGTTGTCCTGCGGCCACGGCCTTTTCGGCGGCGACCGCCTCGGCGCGGGCGCCGACCAGATGCAGGGTCCCCGCCCGCTCACAACCACGCGCCTGCCACGGCACCGGCCCGGAGAGCGCGAAATCGACCTTGCAGGCCGCACCGCCGTAGCGGAAGTTCCCCAGCGCCCGGGAGTACCGGCCCGGCAGGCGGTCGGCGGCGATGCGCTGCAGTTCGGCGGGGGCGAGATCGAGCAGAACGGCTCGCACATCACCGAATTCGTCGATCGAGTCGATCCGATGCCCGGTGCTGATGCGTCCGCCGTGCCTGCGCAGATCGGCGGCGAGCGCATCGCTGATGGCCTGACTGCCGCCCTTCGGAACGGGCCAGCCGCGCACATGCGCGAGCGTGCCGAGCAGCAGGGCGACCCCGGCGCCCGGAATGCCCTGCGGCGGCCGAATGGCATGTGCGGCAATGCCGGTCAGCAGCGCCGGTGCGAGCTCCTCGCGAAAACGCAGATTCCACAGGGGCGTCGACTGTTCGATGAGGCGGCGGGCGAAGCGCACACCCACCACCGGATCCAGCGGCGGATGCCGCAGATCCGACATCCCCAGCGCGACCAGACCCTCCCAGTCCCGCACCAGCGGCCCGAAGAGCCGCCGCCAGGAACCGCCGTCGCGGCCCAGCCCGTCCACGGTCTGTTCGAGATCACGCCATGCCAGCCCGGCATGCCCGCCGTCGAGCGGATGCGCGTAGGAGACCTGCGGAGCAAGCAGTTCCACCCCGTGCGCGGCCAGATCGAAGGCGCGGAAGAACGGTGACGCCACCGCCATGGGATGCGCGCCCGCGCACAGATCGTGCCGGAACCCCGGCAGCGTGACCTCCCCGGTCCGGCAGCCGCCGCCGATCGCGTCCGAGGCCTCGTAGACCTGCACCTCGAGCCCCGCCCGGGCCAGAATCACCGCCGCCGCAAGCCCATTGGGCCCCGATCCGACCACCACCGCGTCAGCCATGATCACAGCCTAGGCGCGGCCGCCGGGCGACGGCCCGATCGTGACGAAGCCCGCGGCCCGCTCAGTCGGCCAGGCGCTCAGTGCGCCCACTGGTCGATGAGAATGTCCAGTCGCTGACTACGAAAGTCGGGCCGCAGGCGGCCGCCTCGATCCAGGGTGGCCAGACCGTGCAGGGCACTCCAGGCGACCTCGGTGAAGGTCTCGACATCGTGCGGCGGGGCGAAGGGGGCGAAGGTGAGGGCCAGTTCCTTGAAGGCGTCCTTGAGCGGCTGCCCGGCCTCGTCACCGAATTTCAGATTGGTGCGCAGCAGGAACATGGCGTCGTAGAGCGCGGCATTGTCGCGGGCGAAGGCGAGATAGCCCTCCGCGACCGCGGTGAGGGCGGCCAGCGGGGTGTCGGCGGCCTCCCGGACCGCCCTGGTGATCACGGCGAATTCACCGATGCCCTGTTCGGCGACCGCGGTCACGATGGCGTCCCGGCCGGAGAAGTGGCCGTAGAGCACGGGCTGGCTGTATTCGATGGCATCGGCCAGGCGGCGAATGGTCACCGCCTCCCAGCCCTCGGTTTCGGCCAGTTCGCGGGCGGCATCGATGATGCGCTGATGGCGGTCGGCGCGTTCGCGTTCCTTACGGGTCTGTATGGCGCTCATGAACAAATACTAGCATCGCTAGACAAACTACCCATGCATGTTCTAGCGTTGTCCACATCAGTTAGCAGCGCTAGATTATGGAGCACAGATCATGACTCGGAACCGCATCGCCACCGCCCTGTCCCTCATCGGCGCGGCCTTCATCCTCTACATCGGCATCAGCTACCTCCTCACGCCGCAGACCATCGCCACCGGCTTCGGCCTCCCGGAATGGCCGCACGGCGATGCCGCGGCGTTCATGAATCTCAAGGGCATTCGCGATACCGTCTCCGGCATTCTCATCCTCGCCCTGCTGGCCGCCCGCCAGCGCTTCGCCCTGGGCATCACCATGCTGGTCGTCGCCCTCACCCCGATCGGCGACATGATCACCGTGCTGAGCTACCACGGTTCCACCGCAACCGCTTTCGGCGTGCACGGCCTCACCGCCGCGCTGGTACTGCTCACCGGAGTCCTGCTGCTCCGCGAGCGTCGCACCGCTCCCCTCACGGCGGCGAGTGTGAGCCCCGTCACGGTGGGATGAATTCGGCGAACCGCGATCGTCTACTTCGATAACACCGCACACGAAGGAGCGACACCATGGCGACCACGCCCCACGGCCCGGCCTCGTACTTCCCCTCCATCGAAGCGAAGTACGGCCGCCCCGTCGAAGAATGGTTCGCCCTGCTCCGCGCGACCGGAAGCGCCTCCAACAAAGACCTGGTGAATCTGCTGAAGACCGAGCACAACATGGGTCACGGCCACGCCAACGCCCTGGTTCAGTACCACCTGAACCCGGAGAAGTGGGCCGTCTGAACGATCAGTCCAGCAGGGTCGCGAGGAACCCGATCCGAACCGCCAGCGCCCGCCGGGCCGCTGGCGTTTTCGCGCCCACCGCGTCGTAGTTGTGCGGCAGCCCCGGCCAAAGATGCGCTTCCACATGGGTTCCCGCCGTCACCAACCGCCGCGCATAGTCGAGGGCTTCGTCGCGGAAGATATCGAGGTCCCCGACCTCGATGAAAGCTCTTGGTAACTCGGCCAATTCGGCCGCGCGCGCCGGAGCCGCGTAGGCGGGCACCGCATCGGTGCCCGCCAGATCACCGAGCCGGGCGCGCCACGCGGTGCGATTGAATTCGTAGGTCCAGGTGCTGAAGGGCGCAATCGCCGGATCGGACACGGTATTCCGATCGTCCAGCATCGGGCAGACCAGCATTTGCAGGGCCAGCGCCGGCCCGCTCCGATCCCGCGCCAGCAGCGCGACACCCGCGGCGATACCGCCACCGGCACAGTCGCCCCCGATCCCGATCTGCTCGGGATCGATCCCCCATTCGCCCGCGTGCTCGGCCAGCCAGCCCAGCACGGCGTAGGTGTCCGACACCCCGGCCGGATGCGGATGCTCGGGCGCGAGCCGATAGTCCACGGCCACGATCTGAATCCCCGCCTCGGCCGCGTAGTACCGGCACAGCCGGTCGTACCCGTCGAGCGTCCCGGAAATCCCGCCGCCCCCATGCACATACAGCAGCGCCCCGGTGGACACCTCGCCCATACCGCGGTACAGCCGCACCGCAATCTCGTAGCCATCCTCGGCCGCCACCGTGCGCTCCAGCACGGTGACCTCCGCCCCGGCCGGGGTCACCACCCCGTGCGTCAACCCGTTGATCATGGCCCGTATCTGCAGATATTCCCCCGCATCCACGGCCGGCGACCTGGTCGCCCATCCCTTGACCGCCGCTGCGACTTCCGGATCAGGCCACAATGTCATGACCCCAGTGTTATCACCGCAACACTCCAGACAACATCTGCCCCACCCTTTACGGCGCGCCGCCCTCCGGACGGAGGTGGCTCGCCATACGTGAATCGGCCGCCCTCTGTTGAGAGCGGCCGATTCACGGTGTGCTGCTTTATACGTCGGTGGAGAAGCGGATGCCGCCGTCGGGGATGTCCACGCCGGGCCAGACCCGGGCCCCGCGCAGCAGCTCGCAGCGCGCGCCGATGCTGGCGCCGTCGCCGATCACGCCGTCACGCACGAGGGCGCGCGGACCGATGCGGGCGCCGAAGCCGACGATCGAACGTTCCACGGTGGCACCGGCTTCCACGCGGGCGCCGTCGAAAAGGATGGCGCCGTCGAGGCGTGCGCCCGCCCCGACCTCGGCGCCCCGGCCGACGACCGTGCCGCCGATGAGCAGGGCGCCGGGAGCCACACCCGCGCTGGGGTGCACGAGGGATTCGCCGCGCTGACCGGACAGTGCGGGCGAGGGGGCGATGCCGCGCACGAGATCGGCGGAGCCGCGGACGAAGTCCTCGGGGGTGCCCATATCGCGCCAGTACGCGGTATCCACATGACCCTGGATGTGCGCGCCCTCGGTGAGCAGCGCCGGGAAGACCTCGCGTTCCACCGAGACCGGGCGGCCCGCGGGGATCTTCTCGATGTATTCGCGGCGGAAGACGTAGCACCCGGCATTGATCTGATCGGTCGGCGGATCCTGGGTCTTCTCCAGGAATGCGGTCACCCGCCCGGTCTCGTCGGTGGGCACGCAGCCGAAGGCCCGCGGATCGCCGACCCGCACCAGGTGCAGGGTGACATCGGCATTGCTGGCGTGATGGGTTTCCAGCACGCCGTTGAGATCGGTGCCGCCGAGCACATCGCCGTTGAACACCATGACGGTGTCGGCCCGCAGTTTCGGCAGCACATTGCGAATACCGCCGCCGGTGCCCAGCGCCTCGGTCTCGGTCACGTACTCGAGTTCCAGCCCGAGCTCGGAACCGTCGCCGAAGTGATCCTCGAACACCTCCGCCTTGTAGGAGGTGCCGAGGACGACGTGCGTGATGCCGGCCGCGGCGATGCGGGCCAGCAGATGCTGCAGGAACGGCAGACCGGCCGTCGGCAACATCGGTTTGGGAGCGGACAGGGTCAGTGGCCGCAGGCGGGTGCCCTGGCCTCCGACCAGGATTACCGCATCCGTCGACCCGGCAGTACTGCCGCTGTTCGCCATTCTCTCCCCTGTTGTCGGGTGGTCAGTTGGTCGCGCCCTCGGCGTGCAGAGCATCGCGTTCGCGCAGTGCGGATCGAACCGCAAGCCTGCAGCGGATCGCAAGTCCGGCCTTCAGTGCGACGCGCAGCGGAGCCTGCCACCAGTGTGGATGCCGATCTGCCTGGAAACGGTAAGCGCTGGCGTGGTGGGCCGGCAGCATGGTCTCCGGATGGCGTCCGGCGGCATGTCCCTTGGCGTGCGTGACCTCCGCGGACGGCACGAAAACATTGTGCCAGCCCGCCTTGCCCATGCGATCACCGAAGTCCACATCCTCCATGTACATGAAGTACCGGGAGTCGAATCCGTCGATGGCGTCGAAGGCGGCGCGGCGCACCAGCAGGCAGGAACCCGAGAGCCAGCCGACGGTGCGCTCGGAGATCTGCTCGTTCTCCTGCCGGTATCGCCGGGTCCAGGGGTTGCCGGGCCACACCGTGCCGAGGATGGCGTGCCCGGCGCCGTCGGCCAGGCCGGGCACCGAACGCGCGGACGGGTAGAGGCTGCCGTCCGGTTCCAGCACCTTGGGGCCCAGGGCGCCGGCGCGGGGCCAGCGGCGGGCGGCGGCCAGGAGTTCATCGATCGAATCGGTACCCCAGCGGATATCGGGATTGACGATGATGATGAATTCGATGTCCGGGTCGATTTCGGTGACAGCGCGATTGATGGCGCCGCCGTACCCGATATTGCCGCCGGTGCGCAGCAGCCGGACATGGGCATTGGCTTCGGCGACCAACTCCGGCACGCCGTCCACCGAGCCGTTGTCGGCGAGGATGACCTGCGGCTTCTCGCCGGTCGCGGTGGCTAGCGTGCTGATGAAGTGTTCGAGGTGCTCACCGGGCGAGTAGGTCACCGTGACGACGGCCAGTGACGGTCGTCCGACAGAATCCGAGGGGCTCACGGGCGCTCAGCCTAGTCGGAGATGGAAGTGAGTGCGTCGTCCAGCGCCCGCTCCCATTCCCGCAGGGGGCTGAGCCCGGCCGATACCCACGTTTTGCCCGAAAGGACCGAATATGCCGGGCGCGGAGCGGGTCTCGGGAAATCCGCGGTGCTACAGGGCAGTACACGCTCCGGATCGGCGCCGATTCCGGCGAATACGGCACGCGCCAGTTCGAACCAACTGGCTTGTCCGGCATTGGTGGCGTGCAGAATTCGCGGAATCGGGCGTCGCCCTGGCGCCTCCGAGGAGTCGAATCGCGTCGAATCCGGCAGCCGCCCAGCCAGCTCCACGAGCCCCGCGGCCAGATCCGGTGCGTACGTGGGCGATCCGATCTGGTCCGCGACAACGGTGACGGTGTCCCGTTCGCGCTCGAGCCTGCGCATGGTCGCGACGAAGTCGGAGCCCGCGCCGGTATAGACCCAGGCGGTGCGGACGATCCGGGAATCCGGGGCGAGATCGAGGACGGCCTGCTCACCAGCTAATTTGGAGCGACCGTAAACGGTGGTGGGACCGGCGAGATCGTTCGGCTCGTACGGACGGTCCGCACTACCGGGAAAAATGTAATCGGTGGAGACGTGCACGAGGTCGGCGCCGATCGCGGCGCAGACCGCGGCGAGCACGGCCGGACCGCTCGCATTCACCGCGAATGCCGCGTCGACGTCGGTCTCGGCCTGATCCACCGCGGTGTAGGCCGCGCAGTTGAGCACCACATCACCCGGATTCAGCACGGCGCGAACCGCTTCCAGATCGGTGATGTCGAGTTCATCGCGGCCGTAACCACGGGCATCGGGCGCCAGGCGCAGCAGCGCCCGGCCCAACTGTCCCCGCGCACCCGTCACCACGAGCCGTTCGGAGCCGGGATCCAGGGAGGCAGAAGTCACGGCGGTCAGTGTGGCATGCCGGACACCGCTCCCGCACCTTCGCCTCCACCTGCGGTAATGCCCTGCGCACCGGCAATGCGGCACGACTCACTGAGCGTCGGCTACACGGACATGTCCGGCCGCGCGTCTAGCCTGCCTATGGGGGTATTCCAACGACGCCGCCCCGATTGCGGGGTGTGGTCGGCCGAACACTGGAGAGGAAGCAGGGGTTGCCGGACACCACGAGAGCATCCGCACCGCTACCTTCGCGTCGCCCGGCGCGGGGGTCGTGGGCGGCGCGGCATCGCGCGAATCCGCTGCGCGCGTTCGCGGTCGCGGCGGCGGCGCTGGTGCTGGTGGTGACCGGAATGGGCTGGCACAGCGTGGATCAGCTGGTGTCGAGCATCGAGCGGATCAGCGATCTGGGCCTGGGTGGGGGCTCGGACGGCGCGGTGGACATTCTCATGGTCGGCATCGACGCCCGCACCGACGCACACGGCAATCCGCTCTCCGAGGATGAGCGAGCCATGCTGCACGCCGGTGATGAGGTGGGCCTCAATACCGACACCATCGTTTTGATTCGGGTGCCCAATAACGGTCAATCGGCAACGGCCATCTCGATTCCCCGCGATTCCTATGTGGACATTCCCGGCCTGGGCATGGGCAAGATCAATTCCGCCTTCGGCGTCACGAAATTCACCGAGCAGCAGAAGCTCGTCGACAAGGGCGTCGATCCGGCCGAGGCGGAGACCCGCTCGACCCTCGCCGGGCGGCAGGCGCTGATCAAGGCGGTCGCCAATCTGACCGGTATCACCGTCGACCATTACGCCGAGGTCGGCCTGCTCGGTTTCGTCCTGCTCACCGATGCCGTCGGCGGAGTCGATGTCTGCCTGAACAATCCGGTGTACGAGCCGATGTCCGGTGCGGACTTCCCGGCCGGACCGCAGAAACTCAATGGCCCGGAGGCCCTGAGCTTCGTGCGCCAGCGGCACGAACTGCCGCGCGGCGATCTCGACCGCATCGTGCGCCAGCAGGTGTACATGGCGCAGCTGGTGCATCAGGTGCTCAGCGCCAAGGTGCTCACCAATCCCGGCCGGCTGAAGGATCTCAGTGATGCGGTGGGCCGCACCATCGTGCTCGACGACGGCTGGGATGTGCTGTCGTTCATGCACGAGCTGCAGGACCTGTCCGCGGGGCAGGTGAAGTTCGAGACCATTCCGGTCAAGGATCTGAACGGCTGGACCGAGAACGGTGAATCGGTGGTGCGCGTCGATCCGGTCGCGGTGCAGAAGTACGTCGCCAAGACCATCGACGGCAGTCCGCCGGAGACGACGGGCGGTGTCGATCCGTCGACCGTCACCGTGGATCTCTACAACGCCAGCGGTACCGGCGGCCTGGCCGGACAGGTGGGGCAGGCGCTGGCGGGCAAGGGTTTCCGCACCGGCACGGTGGACAATTGGATCGGCGGGCCGATTCAGAGCAGCCGGGTGCTGGCGGGCAGCAGCAGTGATGCGAACGCGCGCGCGGTGGCCGGGGTGCTGGGCGGACTGCCGGTCATCAAACAGGACGGCATGGCGGAGGGGGCGGTCCGCGTGGTGCTGGCCGGTGACTACGCTGGTCCCGGTTCGGCGACCGGTAACCAGCTGGATTTCACGAGCTCCTCGACCACCATGACGCCGGTCCCGCCAGCTCCACCCATCGATGCCGGTAAGAACGGACCGAAATGCGTGAACTGACCGAGACCCTCACCGAAGCGGTACTCGACCCCATCCTCGCCCGCGATCCCGCGGGCCCGCGCATCACCTATTACGACGACGCCACCGGCGCCCGGATCGAACTCTCGGCGCTGACGCTGGCCAATTGGGCGGCCAAGACCGCCAATATGATTCGCGACGAATTCGGCCTCTCCCGCGGTTCGCGGGTGGCGGTGCTGCTACCCGCGCACTGGCAGACCGCGGCGGTCCTGCTCGGCTGCTGGTGGGCCGGTGTCGAGGTGGTGCTGCACGCGGACCCGGATGCCGAGCTGGCGCTGGTGACCGCCGATCGCATCGACGAGGCGGGCGATATTCCGGAGGTGGCCGCGCTGTCCCTGGATCCGATGGGCCTGCCGGTGCGCGAGTTGCCGATCGGCGTCACCGACTACGCGACCGCGGTGCGGGTGCACGGCGACCAGTTCCGCCCGAGCGGCATCGGCTGCGCACTGGACGGAATGTCGGTGTCGGAGGTGTTCGAACAGGCGCGGAAGTCGGCCTCCCGCCAGGGTTTCACCGCCGAGGACCGGGTGCTGTCGAGCACGTCGTGGGAAACCCCGGCCGAATTGATCGACGGCCTCGTGGCCGTATTGGCCTCGGGCGCTTCCCTGGTGCAGGTAGCCCACCCCGATCCGGCCACCCGCGAGCGCCGCATCGCCTCGGAAAAGGTGACCGCCCAGCGTTCCTGACTCCTGCCACGGTAGGAGTCCCGGCTCCCCCTTCGGGACCTTTTTCACCCCAGCGGATTTCCGTACGGTGGAGCTACCCGACAACAAGGGAGTCAGCGATGATGAGCCCGCGGTACTGGTTTCGATGGATTGTGGAGCAGGGCACGCCGCGGTACGTGATACGCGTGCAGGCCCGGCGCGGTGATCCGTTCGCGCGACTGGTCGGCAGCGCCGACGGACTACGCGATCCGTACCCGTACCTCGAGGAGCTGCGCGGGCGCGGGCGACTGGTGCGCAGTCCGATCGCCTGGGCGACCGCGGACTACGAGCTGAGCCGGGCCATTCTGCGCGACAACCGTTTCGGCATCTTCGGCGCGCAGGGCTTCGAGATGCCGTCGGCGGCGCGGCGGCGAATCGACGCGGCGCCGCTGCCGGCGAATCCGGTGCAGCCGCCGTCCATGCTGGTGCTCGATCCGCCGGAGCACACCCGCATGCGCAAATCGGTCTCCGCCGCGTTCACCCCGCGGGCGATCGGCCGGTTGCGCGATCGGGTGGAATCGGTGACCGCCGAACTGCTCGAGGCGCTGCCCGCCGACGGTTCCGCCGATCTGATCGAGAATTACGCCGCGCAGGTGCCGATCGCCATCATCGCCGAAATGCTGGGCTTCCCACGCGAATCCAGCGCGCAGTTCCTGAGCTGGGGTGATGCGGCGAGCCCGCTGCTGGACTTCGGCATCTCCTGGCGCACCTGGCGGCACGCGGCGACGGCCATGTTCGATATGGACGACTATCTGGATCGGCACCTCGCCCAGCTGCGCCGGGAGCCCGGCGACGACATCCTGAGCAGTCTGGTCACCGCGGGCGATCTCGACGACGAGGAGCTCAAGGCCACCGCGAGCCTGCTCATGGGCGCGGGCTTCGAGACCACCGTCAACCTCATCGGCAATGGCGTGGTGCAGCTGCTGGCGCATCCGGAACAACTGGCGCGGCTGCGCGCGGAACCGGAGCTGTGGCCGCAGGCGGTGGAGGAGGTGCTGCGGTTCGACGCACCGGTGCAGATCACCGCGCGCACCGCGCTGTGCGATATCGAGATCGCCGGTGTCACGCTGCGCAAGGGCAGCGTGATCGTCACCTCGCTGGCCGGCGCCAATCGTGATCCCCAGGTGTTCGAGGAGCCCGATCGCTTCGATATCACGCGCCCGAATGCCAAGGACCACTTGAGTTTCTCCAGCGGCATCCACACCTGCCTGGGCGCGAGCCTGGCCCGCATGGAAGCCACCTACGCGCTGCGCGCCCTCTTCGACCGCTTCCCGGAGATGTCCCTGGCGGGCGCGCCGGAGCGGCGGCCGCTGTTCACGTTGCACGGATACTCGCGCATGCCCGCGAATCTCGGGAAGCGGGCGACCGCAGCGGTCTGAGCCGCAGTGCTGTTCACCCGAATCCACTGCACTGCAGCGGGATTCACGCCCGTAGGTGGGATCCACTGCGGCGGTGCGGGATCCACCGCGTCAGTGGATCCCGTACCGCTCTCAGTAGAAGCCGACGACCTGGTCGCCCCAGACCGAATTGCGGTCACGGTCCGGATCGTCGACGATGCGGTCGGCATTGTCGATGACCAGCGTGTTGCGCGCGGCCGCCGTATAGGGCGGCCAGTGCTTGGACCCGTCCAGCGCCGCGGGCACCCCGTGCGCGCCGAATGCCGTCCAGCGCCGGATCATTCGGCCCGACACCTCCTGGGCGACCTTGCGCCCGCCGAGCCAGAAGGTCGGATCGTGTTCGAAGGAACCGAAATTGCCGAAGACATAGGGCAGTTCGGTGGCGTGACCGGCGCCCACCCGCGCCGCCTTCAACATCGGGGTGGCGTGGTCGAAGCGGTACACCCAGGTCGGCGAATGCGCGGAGTGCGCCTCGGCCACCCAGCGCGCGGGCATGCGGAAGGCGGCATCGGTCGACATGGTCAGCGCGCCGCGCGGGGTGCTGACGGTATAGGCGGAGGCGATCTCGGCGATCCGCTCCGGCGACAGTCCGGGATGCTCGGCGGCCACCCCGAACAGCATCGCGTTCACCGCCTCGGGCGTGACCGGCATGATCGGCGAGCGGAACAGCCGGAACATGGACGCCTCGTCCTTATTGGTACCGATGATCAACGGCACCCGGTGTGAGCGGCCCTGCTGGAAACGTTCGGACGGATAGCCGGGCAGCACATCGCCGTCCACCACCGGCACCGCGGCCAGGCGGCCCGGTTCCCTGGAGGGCACCTCGTCGAAGAGAATGCCCGCCGCGGTGACGATCTGCTCGACGGGCAGGTGCAGCAGTTCGGCCGCCCGCTCCGGCGGCAGTTCCAGCAGTTCGAGGTAGCGCCGGGCCACACCCGCCGCCCGTTCCGGACCGAAAACCGTAGTGGCGGGCGGTGATTGGGCAATGGCCCGATGGAACAGCCCGGCCGAGAGCGGTGAGGTGAGCAGCGCGGTCACGCAGCCCGCACCGGAGGATTCGCCGAAGAGGGTCACACTGCCCGGATCGCCGCCGAAGGCCGCGATATTGTCGCGCACCCACTCCAGGGCGAGGATCTGATCGCGCAGGCCCAGATTGGTGGTGAACTCCGAGCCCAGCGCGGACAGATCCAGGAAGCCGAGCGCGCCCAGCCGGTAGTTCACGCTGACCACGATCAGATCGCCGACCTCGGCCAGCCGCCGCCCGTCGTAGATGGCCTGCGCCGCGGTGCCCAGGCAGAACGCGCCGCCGTGCAGCCACACCATGACCGGGCGGGGTTCCTCGCTGGGGGTGGCCGGCGCCCACACATTGAGCCAGAGACAGTCCTCGCCCATATGCAGTCCGGAATCCACCGGTACGAAGCCCGCGCTCTGCGGCGCGATATCGCCGAATTCGAGGCAATCGCGCACCCCGTCCCAGCGTTCCGCGGGCTGCGGGGGCCGGAACCGGTTCGGACCGGCCGTGCTCGCGGCGTACGGAACACCGCGCCAGACGTCGATCGAGCCCTGCCGGCGACCACGAACGTCGCCGTATTCGGTGCGTGCGATCGGTTGGGTGCCCTCGTCCGGCAATGTGTCGAATACCTGAGTGCTCACAGGCCCACCTCCTCGTACTCCGTAAATCGAGGGTACTGGGTGCGGCGATACAGGCGGCGGTACCCGTGATCGTGCGCGGCGTCGCAGGGCCGCGCGCGACGTCGCAGGTCCGGGCCGGGTGGTCTACCCTGGGCCGGTGCCGAGCTATGCGTACCGTTGCCGCAGTTGCGGCGATACCTTCGAGATGTCGCGCCCGATGGCGCAGGCGTCGGATCCGGCCGACTGCCCGCAGGGGCATGCGGACACCGTCAAATTGCTGACCACGTTCGGAACGGTGGGCCGCGGCGGGAGTGCGCCGAGCGCGCCGGTCATGCCGTCGGGTGGCGGCGGCTGCTGTGGCGGCGGGGGCTGCTGCTGATTCGCGCCGACTCCGGCCGACTGGACTAGTCGGTCGATTCGGGCTGCGGCTTCGCCTGCTCCGCATTCTTGTCCGAGTGACCGAGCGAGCGGTCGGGGGCGACCCGGTCCCGCACGCGCTGCTTGAGCACGGGGATTTCGGGAAAACCGCCGTCCGCCTTACGATCCCAGATCTGTTCGCCGTCCACGGTGATGCGGAAGACGCCGCCCTCGCCGGGGATGAGCGCCACCTCGGAGAGGTCGGTCGCGAAGGTGGTCAGCAACTCCTGAGCCATCCAGCTCGCGCGCAGCAGCCAGCGACACTGGGTGCAGTATTCGATCGCCACACGGGACATACCCGGCACCCTACCGTGGGTCGTGCGCAGGCATCGGCGGGCGGCCATTCACCCGGGCCGAATGCAGTTTCCACACAGCGAATTCCACAGTGCTGCCGGGTTTTTCGCATTTCGCAACAGTCACGTCCCGGCAAATCACTTCCTCTCGTACTTGTCGGTGCCCTGCGATAGAAATAGGGGGAACGAACGAAGGGGGCATTGATGACCACCGCCTGGACCGCCGAGCAGATCGCGGCGCTGGCTCCGGATGCCGCATCGCTGACCGCCGCGCGCAAGCTGCGCGGCAAGTGGAGCGGTGGCGGGCAGCACGACACCGCACTGTGGGGACTGTGTCAGGGCAGCGGCAGCCGCCCGTATCAAACCGTCATCGACACCTCGGGTCCCGCATACAAATGCTCGTGCCCGAGTCGCAAATTTCCGTGCAAACACGCATTGTCGCTATTGCTTTCCTGGTCTGCTGGCGAAATCGCCGCTACCGACACCATTGCCGATTTCGCGGGCGAATGGCTGGCGGGGCGTGCCGCGCGCGAAGCGAAAAAGTCCGTACCCGAATCGAATACGCCGCGCTCCGGTACATCCGCCACGGCCGATCAGCGCCGGGCCCGCGTCACCGCCGGCCTCGCCGATCTCGATATCTGGCTGACCGATCAGGTCCGCACCGGCCTGGCCCAGGCCGATCGCTCGCTGACCGCCTTCGAAACCGTGGCGGCCCGCATGGTCGACGCCCAGGCGCCCGGCGTGGCCGCCACACTGCGCCGACTGCCCCGCGCGGCGGCCCGCTCCGAATGGCCCCAGCTGCTGCTGCGGGAATACGCCCGCCTGCACCTGCTCGCCACCGCGCACCGCCGCCTCGAAACCCTCTCCCCCGCACTGCAGGCCAGCGTCCGCACCCACATCGGCTACCCCACCCCGGTGGACGCGGTGCGCGCCGAACCGCCCGTGCGCGACCACTGGATGGTCGTAGGCCACCGCACCACCACCGAGGACGGCCTCTACACCCGCCGAGTCTGGTTGCGCGGCCGCACCTCCGCCCGCTGGGCCGTGCTCGTAGACCACCACTACGGCAGCCCCAGCTTCCCCCAGGACACTCCGCTCCCCGGCTACCAAGTCGACGCCGACCTGCACTACTACCCCGCCTCCACCCCCCTCCGCGCCCTCTGGGGCGCCCGCCACACCCACCCCGAACCCTTCACCACCATCCCGCAATCGTGCGATATCGCGGGAGCGCTGGAGGAGCAGGCGCGGGCGGTGGGGGCGGATCCGTTTGCGCGGGCGTGGCCGGTGGTGTTGGCGGAGGTGGTGCCGGTGCGGGACGAAAGTGGGTGGTATCTGGCGGAATCGGATTCGACGGCGGTGCCGATCGCAGTTGCGGACGGGGAGCCGTGGCGGCTGCTGGGATTGTCGGGTGGGCATGCGCTGACCGTGGTCGGGGAGTGGACGGCGGACGGGCTGGTGCCGGTTGCGGCGCTGCAGGACGGGGATGTGGTGGACATCGGTGTGGCGGAGGGGACCACATACGGTGTGCCGGGCGGGTCGGCGCGGTCCGATGCGGGGAGTACGGGACTGGTATCGGCCGCGCTGGTCGGGACGGCGCGGCGGGGGGTGGACCGGGCCGGGCTGGCCGGACCGGTGGCAGCGGCGGCCGCGCGGCTGACGGGTGATCCGGCGGCCGATCTACTCGAAACCGTTGCGCTGCACGACTGTTTCGCACGGGGCGGGATCAGCACCGGCTCGGTGGAATTGCCCACGGTCGCGGAGGACGATGAGCGCGCTCGATTGCCGGTGGCGGCCGGGGCGCGGCTGGCGGAACTGCTCGCCGATAATTCGCCGTTCCTGGACGAGTGGCTCGCGGTGGCCGGGGAACGGGACCTCCGGGCTCCGGACGCGCTGGCCGGCGTACTGCTCGAGCGCGCGAAAGCGCTTGCGGCCCATCGAGAACCGCTGCTGCAGCTGGCCGGTGCGCGGGGGCGCTGGCTCGCCGCGCAGCATCCGGGCTGGCGCACGCTGGTGCGCGCCGCGGTGGAGGACGAGTCGGTGTGGTCGCACGGCCGCGCCGCCGAACGGCGAATGTGGCTGGTGCAGTTGCGCCGTCGTGATCCGGCGGCCGCGCTGGCGGCGCTCACCGGTTCGTGGGGCACCGAATCCGGGCCCGGCAAATCGGAGCTGCTGGCGGTGCTCGCCGACGGACTCTCGCTCGCGGATGAGGCATTGCTCGAATCCGCGCTGGACGATCGCCGGGCCGAGGTGCGCCGCACGGCGGCGGATCTGCTGGGCCGCCTGCCCGATTCGGCCTTCGCGCAGCGCATGACCGAGCGCGCCGGCGCCTGGCTGACCTTCGGACGGCGGCTGCGGCGGCCGGAGCTCACCACTACCGGTCCGGGTGTGCTCGACGATGCCGCCCGCCGCGACGGCATCGGAGATTCCTTCGGCTACACCGCCTATTCGGCCACCGCCTATCGCGCCGACGGCGCACCCGATCTGGCCGCCGAATGGCTGCACCGGGTGGTGGCCGCCACCCCGCTGCGGCACTGGGAGCGGGTTCTCGGCCCGCCCGAACAGGCGGTGCGCACGGCCATGACCGAAACCATGCGCGGCGCCATGTTCGCGGGATGGTCCGATGCCGCACTGGCACAGCGGGATTCGTCCTGGGCGCAGGCGCTGTTCGCGGCCTTCGCCGCCCAGGAGGCGGGCGAGTCCGACAGTGAGAAACTGCGCGAACTCTTCGCCCTGCAACCGCTCGATGATCAGATCCGGCATCTGCGCCGGCTGGACAGCAGCTGGCTCGCCGAAATCGAATCCCTGCTGCGCGCCATGCCGGCGCCCTGGCCCGGCCCGCTGGCCGAACACGTGCTGCGCCTGCTGCTGGACCGCGCGCAGCTCTGCGCCGACCGCCCGGGCGCGCCCAGTCTGGTCCCGGGTTCCTATCGCACCCTGTTCCGC
Organism: Nocardia sp. NBC_01327; assembly: GCF_035958815.1. NCBI lineage: Bacteria > Bacillati > Actinomycetota > Actinomycetes > Mycobacteriales > Nocardiaceae > Nocardia > Nocardia sp. NBC_01327. The sequence goes on from NZ_CP108383.1 coordinate 8,136,470, forward strand.
GCCGCCTCCTCCCACTTCCCGGTGACCGCCGCCGACATGGTGACCGGTATCGCCCGCAAATGCGGAGATCCCTACTGGGAGCAGGCCTTCGACCAACTCGCCCACGACCTCATTCACCGTAAGACAATGCTCGAGGAGCTGATGTGAGCACCATTCAGGAGCAGGACGCCCTGCTGCGCCCGCACGCCGAACAGGCCTTCGCCGACGAACTGGCCGCACTGGCCAAAACCGATGATCGCCCGCGCCCGCCCTCCTGGCAGCTCTCCCCCTGGGCCGTGGTCACCTATCTGCTGGGCGGAACCCTGTCCGACGGCACCGTGATCAGCCCCAAATACGTGGGCTCGCGCCGCCTCATGGAGGTCGCGGTCGCCACCCTCGCCACCGATCGGGCGCTGCTGCTGCTCGGGGTGCCCGGCACCGCGAAAACCTGGGTGTCCGAACACCTTGCGGCCGCCGTCTCCGGAAGGTCCACACTGCTGGTGCAGGGCACCTCCGGCACCGCGGAGGAGGCCATTCGCTACGGCTGGAACTACGCGCGCCTGCTGGCGGAGGGTCCGAGCGAGGCCGCCCTGGTGCCCTCGCCGATCATGACCGCCATGCGCGCCGGTTCCATCGCCCGGCTGGAGGAGCTCACCCGCATTCCCTCGGATGTGCAGGACGCGCTCATCACCGTGCTCTCGGAGAAGACGCTGCCGGTGCCGGAGCTGGGCACGGAAGTGCAGGCGGCCAAGGGTTTCAATGTCATCGCCACCGCCAATGACCGCGATCGCGGCGTCAACGAGCTGTCCTCCGCGCTGCGGCGGCGCTTCAATACCGTGATCCTGCCACTGCCGGCCGGGGAGGACGAGGAGGTCTCCATCGTCACCCGCCGGGTCGAACAGCTCGGTGTCGCACTGGAATTGCCCGCCGTGCCCGCCGCCGCCGAAGAGGTGCGACGCGTGGTCCGGGTCTTCCGCGAGCTGCGCTCGGGGATGACCGCCGACGGCCGCACCAAACTGAAGTCGCCGTCCGGCACGCTCTCCACGGCCGAGGCGATCTCGGTGATCACCAATGGTCTGGCCCTGGCCGCGCACTTCGGTGACGGTGTGCTGCGGCCCTCGGATATCGCGGGTGCGGTGCTGGGCGCGATCATCAAGGATCCGGTCGCCGATGCCGTGGTGTGGACCGAATACCTGGAAGCCGTGGTGCGCCAGCGTCCCGACTGGGCCGACTTCTACCGGGCCTGCCGCGAGGTGAGCTGATGACCACCGTGTCCACCACCGTGACGGCGGAGACCCGGATCTTCGGTATTCGCCACCACGGCCCCGGTTCGGCGCGCTCTCTGCGCCTGGCCCTCGAAAAGTTCTCTCCCGACGCCATTCTCATCGAAGGACCGGCGGATGCCGATCCGCTGCTCGGCTATATCGCCGCCGAGGGCATGGAACCGCCGGTGGCCCTGCTGGGCTACCAGCCGGATCAACCCGCCAAGGCCGCGCTGTGGCCCTTCGCGGTGTTCTCCCCGGAGTGGCAGGCCATGCGGTACGGCGCCGAAAACGACGTGTCCGTAGGCTTTTTCGATCTGCCCGCCGCGATGACGCTGGCCCTCGACGACGAGCCCGGTGATCGCAGCGATCCCCTGGCGGAACTCGCCGAGGCGGGCGGCTACGACGATGCCGAGCGCTGGTGGGACGCGATTGTCGAATCCTCCTCGGACGCCGATATTTTCGATGCGGTGAACGAGGGCATGACGGCCCTGCGCGAAACCGCCGCGATCGACGAGCACACGCTGCGCCGGGAGGCGCATATGCGGCAGGTCATGCGAAAGGTGCTGAAGGACGGCGCGCAGCGACTCGCCATCGTCTGCGGCGCGTGGCACGGCCCGGCCCTGTCCGGCAAGCTCGGCCCGGCCGTCGCGGATGCGCGGATCCTGAAGGGTCTGCCCAAGGGCAAGGCGACGCTGACCTGGGTGCCGTGGACGCATTCGCGCCTGTCGACGGCCTCCGGATACGGCGCGGGCATTACCTCGCCCGGCTGGTACCACCACCTGTTCACCCAGACCGAGCAGCCGATCGCGCGCTGGCTCACCAAGGTGGCGGGCATGCTGCGCCGGCACGATCTGCCGGTGTCGAGTGCGCACATCATCGAATCCGTCCGGCTGGCAGAGGCTCTCGCGACCCTGCGCGGGCGGCCCCTCGCGGGCCTGTCCGAGGTGACCGAGGCGACGCGGGCGGTGCTGTGCGATGGTGACGAGACCCTGCTGCGGCTGGTCAGCACCGAAATGGTGGTCGGCGAGGCGTTGGGCGCGGTGCCGGACGGTACGCCGACGGTACCGCTGGAGGCCGATCTGCGCGCCCAGGCGAAGACCCTGCGCCTGAAGCAGCAGGCCCTGGAGCGCACGGTGGACCTGGACCTGCGCACCGAGAACGGGATGGCGAAATCCCGGCTGCTGCACCGGCTCCGGCTGCTCGGCATCGATTGGGGCCGGCTCACCGACAGCGAGGTGCGCAATACCGGCACCTTCCGCGAGACCTGGACCCTGCGATGGCGGCCGGAGCTGGCCATCGCGGTGGTGGAGGCGGCGCGCTGGGGCACCACCCTGCGCATTGCCGCCGAGGCCAAGATCCTCGATGCGGTCGCCGCACCGGATGCCACCGTGGGCACGGTCTCAGCGGCGCTGGAATCGGCGCTGCTGGCCGACCTCGGCGGGGCCACCGAGGGCCTGATCACCCGCCTGGAATCGGTTGCGGCACTGGACCACGACGCCACCCATCTGCTGGCCGCGCTACCGGGCCTGCTGCGCACCCTGCGCTACGGCGATGTGCGCGGCACCGATACCGACGCCCTCACCCGGGTGGCCGACGGCCTGCTGGTGCGCGTCTGCGCCGGTCTGCCCGGCGCCGTCACCGGGCTGGACGGTGATGCCGCCGCCGAACTGCGCGCCCTCATCGATGCGGTGCACCTGGCGCTCTCCGCGCGGGAGAGCGAATGGGCCACCAGCACGTGGCTTTCCGCCCTGCGCGCCCTCGCCGATCGCGACGATGTCAACGGCGCCCTGGTGGGCCGCGCGGTCCGGCTGCTCTGCGACGCCGAACTCATCGACGCCGACGAATCGGCCCGCCGACTCTCGGCCGCACTCTCGGTGGGCCACAGCGCAATCGACAAGGCGTCCTGGATCGACGGCTTCCTGGGCGGCCGCGGCCTCCTGCTCGTCCACGACCGAAATATGCTGAGCCTCATCGACACCTGGCTCTGCGAACTCGACGAAGACCAGTTCGTCGCCACCCTCCCCCTCCTCCGCCGCACCTTCGGCGCCTTCGACACCGGCGAACGCCAAGCCATCGGCCAGGCCGTCCGCCACGGCGCCCCCACCACCTCGAGCACCACCAGCACCGAATACAACACCGCCCGCGGCGAACTTGCACTTCGCGCCGCCGCCGAAATCCTCGGAGTAGCAGGATGACCGAACCCGTGCGACTCGACACCGAACCGATGACCGATGAAATGCAGTCGCGGCGTTGGCGATTGGTGCTGGGCGGTGCTGCCGAGGCCGGGTTGGGCGGGCTCGGGGGCGCCGAGGATGTGGCCATGGATCGGGCGCTGGGGGCGCTCTATGACGCTGATGCCCGGGGTGGGGCGAGCGGGCGGCGCAGTGGCGGGCTCGGCGGGTCCGCGCCGCAGGTGGCGCGGTGGCTGGGTGATATTCGGCGGTATTTCCCCTCGACCGTGGTGGAGGTGATGCAGCGGGATGCGGTGGATCGGCTGAATCTGACCGAATTGCTGTTGGAGCCCGAGCTTTTGGAGGCGGTGGAGCCGGATGTGCATCTGGTGGGCACGCTGCTGAGCCTGAATCGGGTGATGCCCGAGACCACCAAGGCCACCGCGCGCATGGTGGTGGGGAAGGTGGTGCGCGAGATCGAGCGGCGGCTGGCGGCACAGACCATCGCGGCGGTCGGCGGCGCGCTGAATCGGGCGGCCCGGGTATCGCGGCCCAAACTGCGGGATATCGACTGGGACCGCACCATTCGCAAGAATCTGGCCAACTATCTGCCCGAACACCGCACGGTGGTCCCGGAACGCCTGGTCGGCTACGGCCGCAAGGCGCAGGCGGTGCGCCGCGATGTGGTGCTGGCCATCGACCAATCCGGATCCATGGCCTCGAGCGTGGTGTACGCCTCGGTCTTCGGCGCGGTGCTGGCCTCCATGCGCTCGCTGAAGACCTCGCTGGTGGTGTTCGACACCGCTGTCGTGGATCTCACCGACAAGCTGGCCGATCCGGTGGACGTCCTGTTCGGCACCCAGCTCGGCGGCGGCACCGATATCAATCGCGCCATCGCCTACTCGCAATCGCTCATCACCCGCCCCGAGGCCAGCCTCTTCGTCCTGATCTCCGACCTCTACGAGGGCGGCGTCCGCGCCGAAATGCTCCGCCGCATCCGCAGCATGAAGGAGTCCGGCGTCCAGGTCGTAGTCCTACTGGCCCTCTCCGACGAGGGCGCCCCCGCCTACGACCACGACAACGCCGCCGCCCTCACCGCCCTCGGCGTCCCCGCCTTCGCCTGCACCCCCGACCGCTTCCCCGACCTACTGGCCGTAGCCCTCGACCGCGGCGACGTCCAAGCCTGGGCCAACCTCAATGCGGGCAAGCCATAGACCCGAAGACCGAAATCCCCAAAGTTCGCGACCTGCCAGTTCTGGACTGCGGCTCACCAGCCGCACAAACCGGTTGGCGGCTCCCGAGGCGTGAATCGAAATGGCTAGCGCGACAACTGTTTCCCACGAAACTACCGGTCACTCCTTGGCGAGACGTTCGACCAGCTTGTCCAAGGAGGTTATATAAGTCCAGTTGTCGTCTGTACGTTCGTCGGAACCAAGTTCTACGACGACATCAGTGGAACGGAATTCGATTCACTCCGATTCAGCTGAAGGGTCTGGCTGTCTAAACCCGGACACCCACCCGTTGGCTCAGTTCACGTACGCCGGTGCGCATGCCGGTCGGTTGCTTTTTCAACAAGCCCCGGAGCATGTCGCGGGCGAATCCGTTGTATCGGATCGTCTCGGGCGCAGTCTGTTCGGACTTCACGAGCATGGTGCGTGCGGCGGTGTTTTCGTCGCGCTGGGTGTGGGCGCGGGCAACTTCGATGAGGTGACGGCTGCGGCGTGGCACGGACACGATGTGGTCGGCGTCGATGGAGCGGACCGCGCGCAACGCCTCACCGGGCTGGCGCAGTTCCACTCCGAGAGTCGTTGCGTGTGCGGCCATTACCGGTTGAGAGAAGCTGGTGTGCACGTGCCGATACGTCGGGCCGGCGAGGGTACGGCGCGCGGAGCGGCGGTCTTCGGCAATGCGGGCCGCGATCTGAGCGTCGCGGATCAGGCCGGGCAGCAACGCGCCCAGTTGCGATCGATGGTCGGGGCTGGAGTGGCGGATACGTCCCTGACGGACCAGCATACGAACCGGGCGGACCGGTGGACGAGCAGGATATTACGATCCGCGGTGGGCTGCGGATTGCATTTCGTGTCGACGATGCCAATGCACTTTACAGATTAGGTCCGAAATGGGACATTATCTGTCATGACCGAAAGTGACTTCGTAGGCCTCGAAGTAGCGGCGGCACTGCTAGGTATTTCAATTCGGCATGTCCGTCGCCTCGTGAATTCTGGAAGCCTGACCCAAGTCGCCCGCGGAGTGCTCGAGCGAGACTCGGTGGATCGCTACCTGAGTTCGCAGCGCCAAGGTCGAACTCGCTCGTGGGCGGAGCATACGGCATGGGGGGCGATCGCAGTCCTCTCCGGCGAAGAGGCTGACTGGCTCGGCCCTACCCAGACCTCGCGTATCCGACGTACGCTCCGGGAACTAGCAGACCCGGGTGAGCTGGTTTCGCGGGTCCGCGACCGTGCGCACGTGCAAACATTCGCGGCTCACCGTGCCGCGTTGCCCCGGCTTCGTGCAATCATCCTGCGCCCCAATATGAATGCCCTCGGCGTCGTCGACAGCGCAGAAAACCAAATCGACGGCTACATCGCCGCATCAGATCTCGACAACGCGGTTCGGACTCTCGGTCTCCGCACCACGTCCTCCGGTGACATCACCCTGCGTGTTACCGGCTTCGACTTCGACCAAGTCCGCAAGATCGTTTCCACGAGCGCCGTCGTCGCGGCGCTCGACGCCGCGACCGTAATCGATCCCCGCATTCGGGGGGTTGGACAGCGTGCTCTCGCTGAGATGCTGGCGGCATACCGATGAGCGATCAACCACAGCGACCGACGATCAACATCGTTTCCTTACCCGGCGGCTGGCCAACACCGTGGCCCAATGTTGCTGAACTGGCCACCGCACTACCGCGTGACAACTGGACTCTGGTCGGCGGGCTCATGACCCAGCTGCACACAATCCACTACGGAATCGGCGTCGTTCGCCCGACTAACGACGTGGATATCGTGCTGCACATCGAGATCCAGCGTGGAATTCCAGCCGCCGCGGCGACCGCCCTCGAAAGCCTCGGGTATCGACTACAGCCGTCTATCGACCCACGCAACAACACAGCGCACCGTTTCGTTCGCGGAACGACAAAGGTCGACCTCGTCGCTGGCGTCCCGACCGAGGATCACGTCGATGTCTTGATCTCCGATCATCCGGCACCCAGGGTTGTCGAACGACTCCGCGGCCGCGAAATGGTCCGCATCGAAGGTGGCACCCAAGCGCTACGCCGAACCATCAACGCACGCATCGAGATAGAAGCGGGGGTAGTCGCAGAGATCTCCGTGCCGCGCCCATTCGGTGCCGTGATTCTCAAGACAGCGGCTTACACGACGGATTCCCGAGATCGGGACCGGCACCTTTACGACGCCGCCGCACTGCTGGCGTGCATCGAGGATCCGTTCGCGGAACGCGCAGACTTCACGGGCTCCGACCGGCGTCGAATCTCCATGCTGGCCACCCAACTCGTACCCGAACATTCCGCGTGGCGCGCGCTGTCGCGCCAACACCGGACTCAGGGTGAGACCGCCTTGGAGATCTTGGCCCACGCGGACCAGACACCGGGGCCTTGATCGAATCCGGACACCCACATCGGGCGATCCAGTGGCCCGGCCGAGCACCATGCCATCCGCAGACCGCATCCCGAACGACAAGGGCCTCACCCGTTTGTCTGTGGAGCGGAAGACGGAAGAACCGGGTAACAGGGCCGCGAACCCGCCGGAGCGAAGCGGAGGCCAAATAAACAGAGCTAAGCTACCTGCGGATCTGACTCGTGGAACGGGGGCCGTACTTTGCGCACCGGTGATGTATTCGCGGGGTTCGTCGTCGAACGCGAGCTCGGCCGCGGCGGTATGGGGTCGGTGTATCTGGCCCGGCATCCCCGCCTGCCGCGCAAGACCGCGCTGAAGCTGCTGAATCAGGAGATGTTCAGCGATACCGAGATCCGCGCCCGGTTCATCCGGGAGGCGGATCTGGTGGCGCAGCTCGATCATCCGAATATTGTCACGGTCTACGACCGCGGCACCGAGGACGAGCAGCTGTGGATCTCCATGCAGTACGTGGACGGTGTGAACGCCTCCACCGTCAAGGCGGGCACGCTGCCACCGCTGCGCGCCGCGCAGATCATCTCCGAAACCGCTAAGGCCCTGGACTACGCGCACGGTCGCGGCGTCCTGCACCGGGATGTGAAACCGGCGAATATCCTGCTGGCCCGGTCCTCGAGCAAGGCCGGGGGCGGCGAGCGGGTCTATCTCACCGATTTCGGCATTGCCCGGCTGCGGGACGACACCGGCCATCTGACCCAGACCGGCACGGTGACCGCCACCCTGGCCTACGCCTCCCCCGAGCAGCTGACCGGCTCGGTCATCGACGGCCGCTCCGATCAGTACGCGCTGGCCTGCACGCTGTTCCAATTGCTCACCGGCGTGGTCCCTTTCGAGGGCGCCAGCCCCGCCGCGGTGATTCGCGGCCACCTGCAGCTGCCGCCGCCGCCGGCGACCCCACTGCGCACGGAGCTCCCCCGGACCATCGACCCGGTGCTCGCGCGGGCGCTGGCCAAGCGCCCGCAGGACCGGTACCGCTCCTGCGCCGAATTCGCCGCCGCCGTCGAGCAGGCCCTGCGACCGGCCGTGCCGCCGCGCCCGCCGACCCCGGCGCATCCGCAGCCGATTGTCGTCGCGCCCAGACAGCCCACCCCGGCCCGCCCGCAGCCGGTGATTCCGACTCCGGCCACCCCGCGCCCGCAGGTCGGGCCGGTCTCCGGAGCGGCCTACCAGAACCCGCTCTCGGGTCCTGCGTACCAGAATCCGGTGCAGAACTCCGGACCGGCGTATCAGAATCAGGCGCCCGCCTATCAGAATCCGGCCCCGGTCTACCAGAATCCGTCCAGCGGCCCGGCCTATGCCAATCAGTCGACGGGTTATTCGTCCGGCCCCGCCCAGCAGCCGACATACTCTGCGCCCGAGAGCAGTTCGTTCCCGGTCGGCTGGATGATCGCGGGCGTCACCGCGATTCTGCTCATCGTCATCGTCGTGGTCGTCACGATCCTGTACTACCGCTGACCTTCCCCGACAACAGGATTCGGCCGGTCACCTCGAGGTGACCGGCCGAATCCTGTGCTACCCAGTGGCTTCCGCCTACATATCGGCGATGGCCGCCAGCGGTGGCGTCCGTGCCGCACGAATGGCGGGCCACAGCGCCGCGAGCACGCCGACCACGGCCGAGCTGACCATCATGATCACGATCTGCCCCCACGGCACCGCGATCTGCTGCAGGCCGAGATCCCTTAGCGTGCGCAGGAATCCGGCGCCGAGCCCCAGCCCGAGCACCACGCCGATCACCGCACCGAAGATCGCGATCAGCATCGACTCCAGATAGATGGTGCGCCGCACCTGTGGTCGCTGCATGCCGACGGCACGCAGCATGCCGATCTCCCGGCGGCGTTCCACCACCGACAGCGCCAGCGTATTGACGATGCCGAGAATCGCGATCACCACCGCCAGCGCCAGCAGCCCGTACAGGATGGCCAGCATGGTGTTGATCTGCTTGCCCTGCGCACCCTTGAAATCATTGCGGTCCTGCACCTGAACCACGGCCCACTGATCGACGGCCTTCTCCAGGTTGGTGCGCATGACCGACAGGTCCGCCCCCGGCTGCGCGGTGATCAGCACAATGAAGTTGGTGCGGAAGCTGACCGGCATGACCTGGTCGTACAGCGCCATCGGCGCCACCATCGTGCCGAGCAGCTGGGTGTCCTTGTAGATGCCCTCGACGACAACCTGGTACTTCTTATTGTCGAGACTGGTCACATCGACGGTCTGGCCGGCATGCCAATTATGGTCGCCCGCTTCGGTTTCCGACACCATGATGCCGTTGTCGCCCAGCTGGTCGGTGCCCTGCTTCAGGTCGTAGCCGAGCACCTTGTTCAGGGGCCCCTCGGGCACGGTGCCGAGCAGCTGATCACTGCCGACCTTGAGCGCCACACCGTGGAACTGCACCACATCCTGCACGCCCGGAATGGCTTGCACCGCTGGCCCGGCCGCCAGCGGAACGCCGACCAGACTGTTGGCCGGTCCCTGCAGAATGAAGTCGGCCTTGACGCCCTTGTCCACCAGATCACTGATGCTGGCCTTGGACGAGGAGCCGAGCATGCCGATGGCGGTCACCAGCATGAGCCCCAGGGTGAGCGCGAAGGCGGTGGCCGCGGTGCGGCGCGGATTGCGCAGCGCATTGTTGCGCGCCATCACACCGACCGGACCGAAGGGCCGCACCAGCACCGCGAGCACCCGCACCACCGGCTGCGAGAGCGCCGGGGAGGCCAGCAGCACCGCGAAAATCAGTGCCAGCGCGCCGATTCCGACGGTGAGGGCGGCATTGCCACCGGCATTGCGCGATCCGAGATAGACCAGGATCGCACCGGCCACGCCCAGCACCGCACCGCTGATGGCGCGCACCCGGCTGGACTCGGTTCCCGAACCGAGTTCGGCGCGCATGGCCTCGACCGGCGGAATGGTCGCCGCGCGGCGGGCGGGCGCGTAGGCGCTGAACACGGTCACCAGCGTGCCGACGCCGAGCGCCACCAGGACGGTGCGCGGCTGCAGTGACATCGTTCCGGTCGGCAGGCCCAGGTTGAAGGCATTGAGCAGCGCCGAGAGCCCGAGGGCCAGCCCGACTCCGGCCGCGAGTCCCAGTGCGCTGCCGAGCAATCCGATGATGAGCGCCTCACCGACCACGGAGCGGCCCACCTGCTGCCGGCTCGCACCGATCGCCCGCAGCAGCGCCAGTTCCCGCAGGCGCTGCGCGACGAGCATGGAGAAGGTGTTGTAGATGATGAAGGTGCCGACGATCAGCGCGATGGCGCCGAAGGCGAGCAGGAAGTAATTGATGAACTTGAGCGCATCGCCGATCTGCTTCTTCATATCGGCGCGGACCTGATCGCCGTCCTGCACCTTGTAATCGGGGAAGACCTTGGCGATCTGATCGCGCAGCGCATCCGGCTGCACACCGGGTTTGGCGGCGATATCGACGAAGGCGACATGCTCACCGTCGGTGAACAATTGCTTGGCCTGCGCATCGTCGAAATACAGATTGATGAATCCGCCGGTATTGCCCGGCAGGTCGTAGATGCCCGACACCGTGACGTCGATATTGCCCTTGGACGGGACCAGCACCTTGGTCTGATCACCCACGTGCAGCCCCGCGAGATCGGCGCCGCCCCGGTTGATGGAGATCTCGCCGTCCTTGGTGGGCGGTCCACCGGCGCTGTACTTATCGGGCGCGGCGACGGACTTGTCCGGCGGCAGGTACGAGGTGCCGGAAGTCGGTGCGCCGCCGGTCTGTACGGCCTTACCGTCCTTGAGCAGCACCACCGGCCCGTTCACGCCGGGAGCGACCGCGCGCACATCGTTCATGCCCGCGATCTTGTCGACCGTCTCGTTCGGAATGCCCAGGGACTGCCGCTCTTTCGGGCTTACCCGGACATCGACGCCCTTGGCCTGATTGGCGAAGATATCGTCGAAGGTGTGCTGCAGGCTGTCGGTGAAGACGAAAGACCCTGCGATGAAGGCAGTTCCGAGCACCACCGACAGCAGGGTGAGCATCAGCCGCACCTTGTGCGCGGCGAGGTTGCGCAAGGCAACCTTGCGCATGGGACTTCCGGCCATCAGTTGGTCTCCAGCGACTTCATCTTGTCGAGCACGGAATCGGCGGTGGGCGAACGCAATTCGTCGACCAGGCGACCGTCGGCCAGGAAGACCACGCGATCGGCATAGGACGCGGCGCGCGGATCGTGCGTCACGATCACCACGGTCTGCCCGAATTCGTCGACGGCCGCACGCAGAATCGACAGCACCTCACCGGAAGATCTGGAGTCCAGGTTGCCGGTCGGCTCGTCACCGAAGATGATGTCCGGCTTGCCCGCCAGCGCCCGCGCGCACGCGACGCGCTGCTGCTGGCCGCCGGAGAGCTCACTGGGCCGGTGCGTGAGGCGATCGTTGAGGCCGAGCCGCTTGAGCACGGTCGAGAGCCACTCCTCATCGGCCTTGCGGCCCGCGATATCGAGCGGCAGCGTGATGTTCTCCAGCGCCGTGAGCGTCGGCACGAGATTGAAGGCCTGGAAGACGAATCCGATCCGGTCGCGGCGCAGCTGGGTCATGCCCTTGTCGGACAGCTCGGTGAGATTGGTATCGCCGATGTGCACCGCGCCCGCGGTGGCCTCGTCCAAACCGGCGAGGCAGTGCATGAGGGTGGACTTGCCGGAGCCCGACGGCCCCATGATGGCGGTGAACTCCCCCCGCGCAAACTCGGCCGTCACCCCGTCTAGAGCTCGGACCTGGGTGTCGCCCGAGCCGTAGATCTTCACCAGATCGGTCGCGCGGGCGGCGACCGTGTCAGCGCCCGCGTCGAGGCCGACGGTATCGGAGACATTCGAAGTCATGACGTCCAGTGTGTCGAGGTTCCTCGCCGGACGCCATCCGGGATCGCCCGGAGAGCCGCACCCTCATGGATTCCTTAGATCATCCTGAGGGCTGATGATCACCGCATAGGGGCGACCTCACCGGTGGGCACCGGTGCGGAAGTGGTCGGATCCTCCGTCGGGTCATAGGTCTGCTCATCGGTCACGCCGGGCGAGGGCAGGTGGGTGGTGATCACCGCGGGCGGCGCCGAGGGCATCTGCCGATTGGCGTAGGCGATGCAGCCGGCGACCGCGACCACCGGGACCACCACGAGCAAGACCAGACCCAGCAAGCAGCCGCGAAGCTTCGACCTGCGCTTACGCGGTTTGGCCGGCGGCTTACCGCTGAACACCGTGCGCGCTCCCGGCGGCTTCCCGCCGCGCACCGGCCCACCCGGCGCGGTCAGCCCCCGGGTGGGCGTCACCGACGCACCGCTCGGAAGCTGCCTGGCCGCAGGCTGACCCGTGAACGGCGCGGACATGGCCGCCGTCCGAGGCGGCGTCATCCCTCCGGCGTACGGGATCTGCCCGCCCACCGCCGGACCGTAGTGGAGCGCGGGGTTCACCGTGTGTGAGCCCGATCCGTGCCGAGGCGCGAATTGCCTTGCCGGCGAGCCGGGTACCTCCCCGGCCTGGGGCGCTCCCGACCAGCCCTGACCAGCCGGTGACTGGGTCGCGAATTGGCCGCGGCCCGATCCGTTTCCGGCGGGAGTTGCATTCGGCGGGAGTTGACGGGTCGGCGCGTAACCGGCCGGAGTGGTGAGCGCCTGCTGCGCCGCGACCGCGAAGGCGGTGCACGAAGGGAAGCGATCCGCGGGTTCCTTGGCCATGGCGCGGGCCATGACCGCGTCCAGGGCCTGGGGCAGCCCCGGGCGCAGCACGCTGACCAGGGGCGGCGGCTGGTTGAGGTGACCCTGCATGATCGCGACCGGATGTTCTGCGGCGAACGGAATATCACCCGTGAGCAGGCGAAACAGGGTGCAGGCCAGGGAGTACTGGTCGCAGCGGTGATCGAGCGGTTTGCCGATCAGCTGTTCCGGGGCTGCATAGGCGAGCGTGGCCGTGAAGGAACCGGTCTGGGTGAGCCTGGTGGAATCCTCGCGCAGGCGGGCAATGCCGAAGTCCGCCAGGAAGACCCGCTCCTCGCCCTCATCGCGTTCGAGCAGGATATTGGCGGGCTTCACATCCCGGTGCAGCACACCCTTGCGATGCGCGAAATCCAGCGCCTTGGCGGTATCGGCGATGATCCGGATCGCCTGCCGCGGCGGCAATTCCGCCGAATTCAGGGTGGAGGCGTCCACACCGTCGATATAGCGCATGGAGATCCACAGCCGGTCGCCCTCGACGCCGCGATCGTAGATCGGCACGATGTGCGGATGCTCGAGCCGCGTGATCAGATCGGCCTCCCGCTCGAAGCGGGCCCGAATCTCATTGTCGCCGAACAGTTCCCGATTGAGCAGCTTGAGTGCGGTCCGCCGCGGCAGCCGCGGATGCTGGGCCAGGTACACCGACCCCATCCCGCCACGACCGAGCTCACGTTCGATCAGGTAACCCGCGAACGTCTCTCCGCTGCGCAGCACCGAGTCCCTTTCCGCCGATTACCCGGACCGGACCCTAACGCGCGCGCGGCGGACCCGACAAGCCCGTCAGTTCAAAGGTGCGGAGCGCCACCAGGTCAGTAGGGCGTCCATGCTGCCCGCGACGCCGTCGGTGTACATGAGGTACTGGGTGCGGTTGTTGTCGCCGGTGAAGACGGTGACCATGCGCGGCCGGGAACCGGTGAACTCGTAGTTGGTGTAGGTCTTGCCGCCGCTGGCATCGCTGGACGTCTTGTCCGGCTTCAGGCCGCTGACCACCGATTTCACCTTGTCCGCCGACGAGTAGGCGTAGATCCGATAGAACGGATCGTCATTGTTGCCGCCGCCGAAGCAACGCCACTGCGCCGCCCAATCACCGAAATCGGGTTCGCCGTCGGACTTGTCCGGCGGACTCTTCGGATCGGCCACCCAACAGCTCGCGCCGTTGTAGCCGGTATCACCGGTGGCGGTGGCCGGGACCAGATGCGAGAACTGGGCGCTGATCCCGGCCACATCGGCCGGTGTACCGGACGAGCTCCCGGAGGAGGCGGGGGCGGCGGAGGTGGACGCGTGGGCCGGGGTGGACGCGTACGCGGAAGTTGTCGGCGCCTTCGCGGTGGTGGTCGTGCCACCGGCCTTATTGCTGCCGCCGCTGAGCGCGACCAGCACCACGACGGCCGCGATGGCGAGCACTACAACGCCGATGATCGCGCCGATGATCAGTCCGGTATTGGACTTCTTCGGCGGCTGCGCGTGGGGCGGGCCCATCGGAGGGCGCATATTCGGCGGCGGCCCCGCCGGATTGGCATGGTTGCCGGACTGATTCGCGTAGTTACCGGACTGATTCGCGTAATTGCCCGACTGATTCGTGTAGTTGTACGTCGGCGGGCCGGTGTACTGATTCGTCGGCCGGGCGCCGGAGTTATACAGCTGCTGCGGCGGCGGTGTGGCCGTATTCACCTGTGCCGAATACTGATTCGGCGTCACCGTCGGCGCCGAACCCGAGATGTTCGGCCGCGGCCCGCCCGTCTGCATCGACCCGCCTGCGGGCTGCATATGCCCGCCGGAGGTCTGCGTCGGCGCGCCGTTCATGAACCCACCGGCCGGCTGCGCGATCGTCGGGCTCGCACCCATGACCGGCTGCGGCGGCGCGGTACGCGGATTCACCAGCGGCATGGCCGGAGCGCTGGGCGCGGTCAGCGCGCGCCGGGCGGCGGCGGCGAAATCGGCGCAGCTGGGGAAGCGGTCCTCCGGGCGCTTGGCCATGGCCTTGGCCATCACCAGATCCAGCGAATGCGGCAGACCGGGCCGCAGCCCGCTCAGCGGCGGCGGCGGTTGCTGCAAATGCCCCTGGATGACGGCGGCCGGATTGGTCGCCGAGAACGGACCGGACCCGGTCAGCAGCCAGAACAGGGTGCAGGCTAGCGAATACTGGTCGGAGCTGCCGTCCAGCGGGGAACCGGTGAGCTGTTCCGGGGAGGCGTAGGCCAGGGTCGCGGTGAAGGTGCCGGTCTGGGTGAGGTTCTGGCCGTGGTCGTCGCGCAGGCGCGCGATGCCGAAGTCGGTGAGATAGACCCGCTCGCCCTTGCCGCCGGTGGATCGCGCCAGCAGAATGTTCGCCGGCTTCACATCGCGGTGCAGCACCTCGTTGCGGTGCGCGTAGTCCAGCGCGTCCCCGGTCTCGGCGACGATCTGCACGGCCCGCTCCGGCGGCAGCGTCTGCGGAGTCACCCCGGAGGCGTCCACGCCGTCGACGTACTGCATGGAGATCCACAGCTGACCGTCTTCGAGCCCGCGGTCGTAGACGGTGACGATATTGTGGTGATCGAGCTGGGCGACCAGATCGGCCTCGCGCTCGAAACGCGCGCGAACCTCCTTGTCGAACACCATCTCCCGGTTCAGCAGCTTGAGCGCCGTCAGCCGGGGCAGGCGGGGATGCTTGGCCAGATATACCGAGCCCATTCCCCCGCGGCCCAGTTGCCGCTCGATAATGTAGCCCGCGAAGACATCCCCGTTGGACAGCATGATCCGCTCCCACTTCCTACCTCGCGCGCCGGGACCCACCAGCGCGTGACGTACCGCAATCGATCGGCGTGATCGTGCTCGGGCCGATCCGGAAATCACCGAAACCATAGCGCAATCGAGTTCTACAGAACTATCTCCGCGGCGCGCGGAAGCGCAACAGAGGTGAGCACAATCTCTTGTCGGGGGGCGGCGATACGCTGGCTGCCATGCGCATAGGAGCACACGTCCGGCTCGACAGCGATCCCATCGGTTTCGCGGAGAAGCTGGGCGCCGACGTCATCCAGATGTTCGTGGTCGATCCGCAGAGTTGGGACAAACCCCAGCCGCATCCCCGGGCCGAGGAGATCAAGGCCAGCCCCATCGATCTGGTGGTGCACTCCTCGTACCAGATCAATGTGGCCAGCCTGAACAACCGGCTGCGCATGCCCTCGCGCACTGCGGTGGCACAGCAGGCGAAGGCCGCGGCCGAGCTGGGCGCGTTCGGGCTGGTGGTGCACGGCGGGCATGTCCGCTCCGATGCGGAGACCATCGACGGAATCCTCAACTGGCGCAAGCTCTTCGAGCGCCAGCAGGACAAGGGCGGCTTCGCGGTGCCGATTCTGATCGAGAACACCGCGGGCGGAAACCACGCCATGGCACGGCATTTCGACGATATCGGGCGGCTGTGGGAGGCCGTCGGCGATTTCGGGGCCGGTTTCTGCCTGGACACCTGCCACGCCTGGGCGGGCGGTGAGGAACTGCTCGGCATTGTCGATCGCATCAAGGCCATTACCGGGCGCATCGATCTGGTGCATCTGAACTCCTCCCGCGACACCTTCGATTCGGGCGCGGACCGGCATGCGAATCTGGCCGACGGCACCATCGATCCGCAATTGCTGGTCGAGGTGTGCAAGGCGGTGGATGCGCCGATCATTCTGGAGACCCCCGCCGACGGGGTGGCCGAAGACCTGGCGTACCTGCGCGAGCAGGTCGGTTAGCCGAGCGCGGCGGCCGGATCCGGCATACCGCTGCGGTTAGGCGGGGTAACGGCTTTCGATCCGGCTGCGCGTAAACCTGTTTCGGCGACGGGGCCGGTGGTGTGCTCGAACGAAGCAATCGTTCGAGCGAAAGGCCCAGTATGTCCGTCGATTACGCCACCACCGCCACCGTGGTGAAGCTCGGCAGCAAGATCGGTGCGCGCATCGACGGCGTCCGTCTCGGAGGCGAGCTGGATTCCGAGACCGTGCAGGTCATTCAGAACGCGCTGCACGAGCACAAGGTCATCTTCTTCCGCGGCCAGGAGCATCTGACCGAGGACGGCCAGCACGAGTTCGCGCAGCTGCTGGGCGCGCCCACCACCCCGCACCCGACCGTCACCTCGAAGGGCGTCAAGTCGCTGCCCATCGATTCCGAGTACGGCCGCGCCAATAGCTGGCACACCGACGTCACCTTCGTGGACCGCATTCCGAAGGCGTCCATCCTGCGCGCGGTGCACCTGCCCGCCTACGGCGGCTCCACCACCTGGGCCTCCACCGTCGCCGCCTACGAATCGCTGCCCGCGCCGCTCAAGGCGCTGGTCGAGAACCTGCGCGCCCGGCACACCAATGCCTACGACTACGCCGCCGACCGCAGCGATTCGCACGCACCCAATGATCAGGGCAAGGCCTACCGCGCCGAATTCGAGTCCACCTACTACGAGACCGAACACCCGGTCGTGCGCGTACACCCCGTCACCGGTGAGCGCGCCCTCCTGCTCGGCCACTTCGTCAAGAACTTCGTCGGCCTCACCGCCGCCGAATCCCAGGCCCTCTTCCAGCTCCTGCAGGCCCGAGTGACCAAGCTGGAGAACACCACCCGCTGGAACTGGCAGCTCGGCGACGTAGCCATCTGGGACAACCGCGCCACCCAGCACTACGCCATCGACGACTACGACAGCCAGCCCCGCCGCCTCACCCGCATCACCCTGGCCGGCGATATCCCCGTCGACATCCACGGCAATCCGAGCACCATCATCACCGGCAACGCCGAGCACTACTCCATCGTCGAAAAGGTCGCCCCCCGCGCCGCCTGACAAAACCCCTTTCGGGTGCGGTGCACATGCGCACACCGCACCCGGAAAGCCCGGCCGGTGCGACAGACACCCTCAACATCTCGACTGTCGCACCGGCCTTTTCGTGCAAATCAGACCTCGACCTCCCACCCGCTGCATAGGTAATCCGGCTACAGCTCCCGACGTGCCCGGGGCTGCGCGCTTTCCTTCGGTCACCGCACACCCCTTGTCGCTGCGCCACACCCTCTGTACGGGCTGTGCCGCCTATAAACGGGCTGTGCGATCGATGCGTACAACCGTGTTGGACTACAACACACGGTGAACGAGCGCATCACTGGTCCGCTTTGACCGATTCCGTCAGCGCCCAGTCCGGTCGATAGGCAACGGCGCGCGTGGCTTCACGTGCCGCACACGGAATCTCATGCCGCTTCGTGCGCGCCGGGCCAGTTCGTGCGCGGCGGTGGGGTGCGCGGGCGGGGAGCGGGGTCCGTGGTGGGGCAGAATTGCGGGTATGGAGATTCGGCCGCTCGATGGGGTGCGGGTTCTGGAGTTGGGGAATTATGTTGCCGCGCCTACGGCGGGGCGGATTCTCGGGGACTTCGGGGCGGAGGTTATCAAGGTCGAGCGGCCCAAAACTGGGGATGAGCTGCGGAATTGGCGGCTGTACGGCGGGGATACGTCCATGCTGTATCGGACGGTGAATCGGAACAAGAAGTCGATCGTGCTGGATCTGCGGACCGAGGCGGGGCGCGCGATTGTGCTGGATCTCGTGAAGCAGTGTGATGTGCTGCTGGAGAACTTCCGGCCGGGGATGCTGGAGAAGTGGGGGCTCGGGCCCGAGGCGCTGAACGCGGCCAATCCGGATCTGGTCATCACGCGCATTTCCGCGTACGGGCAGACCGGTCCGCTGTCGCAGCGGCCGGGATTCGCGGCGGTGGCCGAGGCGGTCGGCGGGCTGCGCGAACTCGTGGGTGATCCGGATCGGCCGCCGGTGCGGGTGGGCGTCTCCATCGGGGATTCCATCGCGGGCATCTACGCGGCCTTCGGAACGGTCATGGCGCTGTTCCAGCGCGAGCGCGTCACCGATCGAGTTCCCTTGGACCAGCGCATTATCGATGTGGCGCTGAACGAGTCGATCCTGTCCGTCATGGAATCGCTGGTCCCGGACTATCTCGCCTACGGCATCAATCGCGAGCGGGTCGGCGGGCGCATGGAGGGCATCGCCCCCAGCAACGCGTACCCGTGCGGTGATGGCAACAGCATCATTATCGGCGGCAATGGCGACGCCATCTTCCAGCGCTATATGCAGGTGATCGAACGGCCCGATCTGGCGGCCGACCCCGAGCTGCAGGACAATGCGGGCCGCTGGCGCAATCGCGATCGACTGGACGCCGATATCGCCGACTGGACGCGACTGCGCACCCGGGACGAGGCGCTGCGGCTACTGGAGGCCGCCGCCATCCCGTGCGGGCCCATCTACACCGCCGCCGATATCGTGACCGACGAGCAGTACCTGGCGCGCAATATGATTCAGCACTTCCCGGTCGACGTGGGTGAACCCGAGCCCAAACAGGTCGGCTTCACCGGCATCGTCCCGGTGATCGGCGGCCGGTCGCTCCCCATCCGCAATGTCGGCCCCGACCTGGGCGAGCACACCCACGAGGTGCTCTCCGGCCTACTCGGCATGTCCGGCAGTGACATCGACGCACTGGAGGGCCGGTGACCGCCGCGATCACAACCGAAGCTCGCTCCCGGATCGTCACCGGAACTCACGCTCACGCAGAGACAAGAGCCGGTGGCTGGGCCCGCACCGGAGCGCGCTCCCGGTGTGGCTTCGGAGACGCCTGCACGCTGACTGATCGGAAGGGCCTGTGATGGCGGCGATTCTGCGAGACGTGACCCTGCGCGACGGGTTGCAGCTCACCGGGAAGATGCTGCCGGTCGAGCGCAAGGTCGAGATTGTGCGGGAGCTGCTGGCGCTGGGTGTGCCGGAGCTGGAGATCGGGTCCATGGCGCGGCCGGATCTGGTGCCGCCCATGGCCAATACGCTCGAGCTGGTGGCCGCGCTGACTCCCGAGGAGCTGCGGCGCTGCTGGGTGTGGGTGGCCACCCCGCGTCATGTGGAGAAGGCCGCGGCGGCGGGTGTGCGGAATTTCCAGTACTGCTTCTCGGTGTCGGATGCGCACAACAAGGCCAATATCGGCCGCACCACCGAGGACAGCCTGGCCGCCATGCCCGCGGCCATCGAGTTCGCGCAGGCGGCGGGCGGGCGCATTCAGCTGTGCCTGGCAACAACTTTCACCTGCCCGTTCGAGGGGCCGATCGATCCGCAGCGGGTCCTGGCCATCGCCCGGGATCCGCGCACCGAGGGCGCGGCCGATATCGTGCTGGCCGATACCCTCGGCCAGGCGCATCCGGGCCAGGTATCAGCGCTGGTGACAGCCGTTGTGGCCGAGGGGCGCTGGGGCACCGCGGAGCACCGGATCGTCTTCCACGGTCACGACACCTGGGGCATGGGCGTGGCGAATTCCCTGGCCGCGCTGACCGCCGGCGCGAATGTGGTCGACGGATCGCTCGGCGGACTGGGCGGTTGTCCGTTCGCCCCCGGCGCGTCCGGAAATACCTCCAGTGAGGATCTGCTTTTCGCCACTCGCCCGGAATGGTTCACACCGGATTCACTGGCCGCGCTGGTGCCGATTTCCGAACGCCTGCTTGCCGAACTCGGGGAACCGAATCGGTCGCGCACAATCGAGGGCAGCCGCTCCGAAGCAGCCGCTTTCGAATGGGTTATTCGCCGCCGGCCCTGAGGCTCAGCGATTGTCGCGGGGCCTCAGCGATTGTCGCGGGACATACCGTCCGCGCGCAGCTTGAGCAGAATCAGCCCCGCAGTGCAGGCGAGAATCAAACCGGCGACCGCGATTTCGACACGTAGACCGGCGATCCCGAGGACGGCACCGGTGACTCCGCCCAGGAAGATCAACCAGGCGACAGTGCGGGCCAGAATTGCCGACGATCGCAGCGACTGTGTCGCCGGCTCCCCGGACTGCGCGACGGCGCGCAGTGGGGATGTCGAGAATGCACCCATCATCCACTCCTCGATGACGCCCACCGAGTTCGGCGAACAACAGCGCGTCTCTCGGCAAATTTCGGGCGTCTCACGTGTAACTTTGGACACACATTACGGCTCGGCAACAAAATGTCCACGCGACACGTGCGCGCAACACGCGCACTTTACTGATTCGATATCTGAATTACTGCTGTTTGAGATGTAGTTGTGCCTTGCGGAATCGGCTGTGACGCTCCAGATCCAACCGGCCGCCCGCCTGGCCCCGCGTCCCCTCCTCCGTTAGGGTGAGCCCACTCGAGACGAAACAGGAGTGCCCTTAATGGACGGCAGCAACGCCGGCGCGGATAAGCGCGGCGACACTCCGCGGCGGCGGATACCCGCCCCCGTGGCCGGTGCCGCAGCCGCCGTCGGTGCGGTGTCGCTCGGCCTGGTACTGATCGGCGCGTGCGGCCTGGGCAACCAGGACGTGTACGTCGCGCCCCCCGCGTTGAACGCGGATCTGCAAGCCGCACCGGAGACTTCGCAATCCGGCACCACCACTCCCGTCGTGATCATCCCGCCCTCCCCCACCTGGCGGGTGGCCACCGAACAGTCCCCCCGGCACTCCGCCCCGCCGTCCGTGACCACCGACCCGGACGACCCGGGCGCCGACCCCTCGGCCCCCAGTACCTCGCGCACGACCACCACCCGGTCCACGACCACCACCACGCGCCGGTCCACGACCACCACCGAACCCGCCGCTCCCACAACGGAACCCACGCGAGGCACCACCGAACCCGCCATCGCGGCCGTGCCCACCACCGACCGCCCCGACGACCAGGCCTCCGGCGGCCAGTAGCGGAATCACCCCGTCACCCCGGCGCGGTCACCCCCTCACCCGTCACCCCGGCACGGTCACCCCGTCATCCCGGCGCGCTTCTGACCGGGATCCACCAGACCTGTTGGCACGCTTCCGGTGTGGATCCCGGCCATAAACATGCCGGGATGACGGGGGCCGCCTCACACATACGCTCCGGAAATGGCTCGCGCCCCATCCCAGAGCTGGGACGGGGCGCGAAACTTGTTGGTACGGGTCAGAACTCGACGAGGGTGTAGTCGGCTACGCGGGCGGTGAGCACGCGCAGGTGTTCCAGATCGCCGCCCAGGGTGCGGGCGATGGCGGTGAGGCGGGCCACGTAGTGGCTCACCGGATATTCGGTGGTGATACCGATACCGCCGTGCATCTGGATCGCCTCCTGGCCGATATGGCGGGCCGACCGGCCGACCTGCAGGCGGGCGCGCGCGGCGACCACCGGATCGGTGACATCGTCCACCAGTGCGGCGCTGGCGTACAGGCTCATACTGCGCGCCAGTTCCAGGGAGACATACATATTCGCCGCACGCTGGCTGAGGGTCTGGAACTTCGACAGCGTGACGCCGAACTGCTTGCGGGTCTTGAGATATTCGGTGGTGAGGCGCAGCGCCTCCTCCATCGCGCCGAGTGATTCGGCACAGAGCGCGGCCTGCGCCTGCGCGGTCACCACGGCTACAGCGGCCGCGGCATCGGCATTCTCGCCGAGCAGTTCCGCGGCGGCGGAGGTCAATTCGACCTGCGCGCCGCGACGCCCGTCGAAGGTGCGGAACGGCTTGCGCACCACGCCTTCCGCATCGGCCGCGACCAGGAAGAGCCCGAGTCCGCCGCCGGGCAACTGCGCGCTGACCACGAACTCGTCGGCGCAATCACCGTGCGGGACCGGATTCTTCACGCCGGTGAGCGCGTATCCGCCGCCCTGCGGAACCGCCGTGGTGGCGAGTTCCGCTGCGGGCCAGCGGGTTCCGGGCTCCTCGTTCGCGAAGGCCAGCAGCCTGGTACCGGCCACCAGCTCGGGCAGCACCCGCTGCTTCTGCGCGGCGGTGCCAGCGGCCACGATCAGCCCGCCCGGCACCAGTACGGCATCCAGAATCGGTTCGGGCGCCAGGCGGCGGCCGACCTCCTCCAGCACGACCATGACCTCCACGGGCCCCGCCCCGACGCCGCCGTCCTCCTCGCTGAAGGCCAGTCCCAGCACGCCGAGTTCGGCGAGCTGATTCCAGACATCGCGATTCCAGCCGAGTTCGGTATCGGTGACCTTCAGCCGGGTCTCCGGGTCGTAGGCACGGCCGAGCAGATCGCGGACCGTGTCCCGCAGCATGACCTGTTCATCGGTGAGTTCGAAATCCATGGCGGCAGCTCACAATCCGAGGATGGTGGAGGCGATGATGGTGCGCTGCACCTCGCTCGAGCCTCCGTAAATGGTGGTCTTGCGGTAGTTCAGATAGGCGGGGCCACTGCGCTGCGCCCAATCGGGCGAGGCGATGTCGTCGGCCTGCACCGGCAGTGCGTCCGGACCGGCGATATCCAGCAGCAGTTCGGTGGCGGCCTGCTGCAGTTCCGAACCCTTCAGCTTCAGCACCGAGGAGGCCGGATTCGGCTTACCGTCGCTCGGCTGCGACACCACCCGCGCGAGCGTGAGCTCCAGTGCCAGCAGCTCGTTCTCCAGCTCCGCGATGCGCGCCGCGAACACCGGATCCTCCAGCAGCGTGCCCGCGCCCGACCTGGTCTGCGCCGCATACTCTTTCGCCACACCGAGCTTGACCTTGGTGCGACCGACACCGGTGATCCCGGTGCGCTCGTTGCCGAGCAGGAACTTGGCGTAGGTCCAGCCCATGTTCTCCTCGCCGACCAGCTGATCGGCGGGCACCCGGACATTCTCGAAGAAGACCTCGTTGACCTCGTGATGCCCGTCGATGAGCTTGATCGGGCGCACGGTCACACCGGGCGACTTCACATCGAAGAGCAGCATCGAGATGCCGGCCTGCTTCTTGACGGTCGGATCGGTGCGCACCAGGCAGAAGATCCAGTCGGCGTACTGCGCCAGCGTGGTCCAGATCTTCTGGCCGTTGACGATGTAGGAATCGCCGTCGCGGACCGCGGTGGTGCGCAGCGAGGCCAGGTCCGAGCCCGCGTCCGGCTCGGAAAAGCCCTGGCACCACCAGATGTCGAGATTCGCGGTCGGCGGCAGGAAGCGCGCCTTGAGCTCCTCGGAGCCGAACTGCGCGATCACGGGGCCGATCATCTGGGCATTGAAGGTGAGCGGCTCCACCACGGACGCCAGCTGCATCTCGTCTTCCCAGATGTGCAGCTGCATGGGTGTCCAGTCGCGGCCACCCCACTGGGCCGGCCACTTGGGCGTGGCATAGCCGTGCGCGTTGAGGATCTGGTGCGTGGTGACGATGTCCTCGCGGGAGAGTTCGCGGCCGTACTTCACGCGGTCGCGGATCTCCGCCGGGATCTCGGTCCGGTAGAACTCGCGCAGTTCGTCCCGGAATTTCACCTCGTCAGGTGACAGGGCAAGTTTCATCGCATCTCCCAGCGTCGCTGTCTTATCGACTCCAAACCTACCCCCCGGTAATACGAGACCTGTCGGCTGGATCACAGTGACGCGCCGCCTCGCCCGACGGCTCACAGCGAGAGCTGGTACGTTGCCGAGAAGATCCGGCGTGCTCGTGCCGCATTTCACGGCGAAAGCAGCGGCCGGACATCGATTCCGGTATCCGAGAGAGTTCGCAGGAGCAGCACGAGTGAACGGCAGGACCCTTTCCCGGCGGGCCGCATCGGCCGCGGCCATCGCCGCCACGGCAGTTCTCGGCGCGACCAGCACGGCCGGCGCCGAGCCCGCCGCATCGCCGATCGATACCGCGATCACGCATCTCACCGATGCGGCCGGTCCGGATCAGAGCGCCCTGGCCGCGGTGAACACCACCGCCAAGGCCGCGGAACTGATCTCCGCCGCCAAACTGAGCAATATCGCCTTCGCACCCTTCGGCTATCAGGCGCCCACCCTGGGCTGCGGCTTCAATATGCCCTTCACCATGACGGTCGCCTCGGCCGAATCCGGTGAGTCCGGTCCCGACCGCGGCGTCGCCGGGCCGCCCGGAACACTGCGCTTCCAGGCCACCCCCGGCACCGTCGGCATGCCGCTGGCCTCCGGGCTCAGTGTCGCCTGGCTGAATGTGGCCAATGGCCGCAGCGGCATCAACGCGCTCGACGATCAGACCGATTACAACCTGCCGGCGCTGTCCAAGACCGTCGACTCCGGTCCGGGTACCGTCGTCGCCTCGCTGTGGGGCACCATCGACTACCCGGGCTCGCGCTGCGTGGTGCTGCCCACCGTGGGTCTGTTCACCGTCGCCGACCTGCCCAAGGATCCGCCCGCCGCGAGCGTGCCGACCACGCAGCCGAATGCCGCGCCGCAAACCGATGGGGCAGCTCCCCAGCCCGGGACCGGCCAGCCCGCGACCACCGCGCCGAGCGCTCCGGCCGCCCAGCCGAATGTCACCACCGCGCCCGACGCCCCCGCCGGTGTTCCGGCCACACAGCCGAATCCCCCGGCCACACAACCCAACTCCCCGGCCGTGGTCGGATCCAGCAGCGATACCAACTGATCCGAAAAACAGACTCGCGCCCAGGCTCGGAAGCCTGGGCGCGAGTGTTCAGCCCGGATCACGCGGTGGGCGCGGCCGGAATACGTTCACGCCCTGACCTTCTCGCCCGCACCGGCGCACGAGGAGCGGGTGCGGTGGAAACGGCAGGGCGCGAAGCGATTACGAGCGGGGCTTGCGGCGGGTGGCGTCCGGGCGCTTGAACTCACGGTCCACCGGGCGGCGCGGCGCGCGGCTCATGGCACGCGGTCCGGGCGCACCCGAATCCAGCTGGAGCTGAATGAGCTGGCCGCTGATTCTCGTGCGGCTCAAGGCATTCAGGGTCTCCTGCGAGAGATCGGCAGGCAGCTCGACCAGGCTGTGGTCGGGGCGAATGCTGATATGACCGAAGTCGCTGCGGCGCAGGCCGCCCTCATTGGCGATGGCGCCCACGATCGCGCCGGGAGCCACCTTGTGGCGCTTACCGACCTCGATGCGATAGGTGACCAGCTCCGCGCCGGTATTGCGGTGCAGGCTGGGCCCACCCTCGCGGGGACGGCGCTCACGGGGCTCGCGATCGTTGAACGAACGCTCACCGCGCTCGGCCCGCTCGCGGCGCGGGGCCGGCTCCGGATCGGGCTCCATGAAGAAGTTATTGCCGTCGTACGAGCCGATCGCCAGCGCGGCCGCGATATCCACCAGCGGGATATTGTGCTCGCGCTCGTAATCCTCGATGAGCTTGCGGAACAGCGGCAGGTTCGACGAGGCGAGATTCTCGGTGATGGTGTCACCGAACTTCGCGACACGCTGCGCGTTCACGTCGTCCACACTCGGCAGCTGCATCTCGGTGATGGGCTGGCGGGTGGCGCGCTCGATCGCGTCCAGTAAACGCCGCTCGCGCGGGGCGACGAACAGCAGCGCCTCACCGGAGCGGCCCGCGCGGCCGGTGCGGCCGATGCGGTGCACGTACGACTCGGTGTCGTGCGGAATGTCGTAGTTGACGACATGCGAAATGCGGTCCACGTCCAGGCCGCGCGCGGCGACATCGGTGGCGACCAGGATGTCGATCTGGCCGTTCTTGAGCTGGCCGATAGTGCGCTCACGCTGGGTCTGCGCGATATCGCCATTGATGGCGGCGGCGGAATACCCACGGGCGCGCAGCTTTTCGGCCAATTCCTCGGTCGCCTGCTTGGTGCGCACGAAGATGATGATGGCCTCGAAGGCCTCGACCTCGAGGATGCGGGTCAGCGCGTCCAGCTTGCGCTGGTACGACACCGAGACATACCGCTGACTGATGGTGGGGCTGGTCGAGGTCTTCGTCTTGACCGTGATCTCGACCGGATCGTGCAGGTACTGCTTGGAGATCTTGCGGATCACCGGCGGCATGGTCGCCGAGAACAGCGCGACCTGCTTCGTGTCGGGCGTGTCGCGCAGGATGCGCTCCACGTCCTCCTGGAAGCCCATCTTCAGCATCTCGTCGGCCTCGTCGAGGACCAGGTACTGCAGCTCCGTCAGATCGAGGGTGCCGCGCTCCAGGTGGTCGATGACACGACCCGGCGTGCCGACCACGACGTGCGCGCCCCGGCGCAGTCCGGACAGCTGCACGGCGTAGTTCTGGCCGCCGTAGATGGGCAGCACGTTCAGACCCGGAATGTGGGTGGCGTACCGGCCGAAGGCCTCCGCGACCTGTATGGCCAATTCGCGCGTCGGGGCCAGCACCAGGGCCTTGGGCGCCTTACCGACCATATTCAGACCCATCAGGATCGGGATGGCGAAGGCGGCGGTCTTACCGGTGCCGGTCTGCGCGAGACCCACCACGTCCTTGCCGGCCAGCAGCGGCGGAATCGTCGCAGCCTGAATAGGCGACGGCGATTCGTAGCCGACATCGGCGATGGCCCGCAATACGCGGTCATCGATACCGAGATCAGCGAAGGACGGGCCGTTCGCGTCCCTCTCGTCGTCAGTGGGAACGCTGTCGGCCGGTGAGGTACTCATTGACCAGGAGTTTACTGCCTTGCCCTGGTCGGTCCGACCATCGGGTGAATAGGCTGGAACTCGTGCAACCGGACAACCCGCCCTCGGCCGTCGCCGCGACCCCTGTTCTTCCGGCATCCGGACTCGGCCGGGCCGAACCCGTCCCGGTCCGCAATTACGTAACCGGCACGGCCGCAACGACAGAACCAGGCAGTTCGGGGGCAACGACGATCACCGTTCACGAACCTGCCGCCGAACCGGAACTCGCCGTCGGCGTGGCGGACGGCGGGGTTGTCGACATCGCCGTCGTGCAGTTCGCACCCGGCACGGACACCGTGGCCAATCTCACGACACTGCGCGAAGAAGTACGGGCCGCCGCGGCGCTCGGAGCCCAGGTGGTGATCGCCCCCGAATACTCCATGTTCTCGGTGCTGCACCTGGACGAACGCGCCATCCCCGCCGCCGAACCCCTCACCGGGCCGTTCGTCAGCGGATTGCGCGGAATCGCAGCCGAATTCGGGGTGCACCTGGTGGCCGGGGTCATCGAAACGCCCGGTGGCGACCGGCCCGCCGACCGCGTCTACAACACCCTGGTCGCGGCCTCCCCCGATGCCGAATTCGCGGCGGTCTATCGCAAAGTTCACCTCTACGACGCCTTCGCCTCCCGCGAATCCGATGTGGTGCTGTCCGGACCGCTCGACCAGTCCCCGACCTTCACGGTCAACGGGGTCGTCTTCGGTATGCAGACCTGCTTCGACCTGCGCTTCCCCGAGGGCATTCGGCGCATTGCGGCCGCCGGAGCGCACGTCCTGCTGCTGCCCGCCCAGTGGATTCCGGGCCCCGGCAAGGTCGATCAGTGGACTACCCTGCTGCGCGCCCGCGCCATCGAGAACACCATCTACGTCGCCGCCGCCGACCAGGCCGCGCCGCGCGGCTCCGGCGCCTCCATGGTCATCGCCCCCACCGGCGCCATCCTCGGCGAACTCGGCGACCAGCCCGGCATAGCCACCGCCCGCATCGACCTCGAGCACCTCCACCAGGTTCGCACCACCAACCCCAGCCTCGCCCTGCGCCGCTTCACCATTCGCAGCGAATAGCGCACTCACCCCATCGACCAGGAACTGAGGGCGGCGGCCACTCGCACAATGCCGCCACCATTTCCTGATGATCTCGAACCTCTGGCTCGCGCTCGCGGCACGCGGATCAGGGCCGGCTACGGCGGGCGTTGCCCGGCTCACGATCGCGGGTCACGAACCAGCGCGACCCGCTATTGAGGTGGCATTTGTCCTGTTCGGCGAGGCGGTGCCGGGGCGCGAACTAGACTGGGCAGCAATGATCTATCCCGATCGGGAGGCTGCAGGGCGGGCGCTGGGTGGGGTGCTCGGGTATCTGCGCGGGGCGGATCCGCTGGTATTGGGGTTGCCCCGGGGCGGGGTGCCGGTGGCGGTGGCGATTCGAGAGGTGACCGGCGGGGATCTCGATGTGCTGCTGGTGCGCAAGCTCGGGGTGCCGTGGCAGCCGGAACTGGCCATGGGAGCCATCGGCGAGGACGGGGTGCGGGTGCTCAATGTCGACGTGGTGCAGCACACCGGCGTCACGCCGGAGCAGTTCGCCGATGTCGAAGACCTGGAGCGGATCGAACTCGAGCGGCGGCGCCGAGTGCTGCGCGCCGACCCCCCGATTCCGCTGAAGGACCGCACCGTGGTGATCGCCGATGACGGCATGGCCACCGGCGCGACCGTCGCCGTCGCCTGCGAAGTCGCCCGCATACACGAACCCCGCCGCCTCCTGGTCGCGGTCCCCGTCTCCTCCGCCGAAGCGCTGCACCGCATTCGAGCGCTCGCCGACGACGTCCTCTGTCCCCTCGTCCCCCGCTCCCTCGGCGGCGTAGGCGCCGTCTACCGCGACTTCCACCAACTCACCGACAAAGAAGTAGTCCACCTCCTACACCCCGCCACCCCACACGACTGACCGATCATCGAGAGGGCTCTCACGGTGGCGACACGCCGCGCAATGCCACCGTGAGAGCCCTCTCGGTGAAAAGGCTTGGTGTTACTTGATTTCGGTGATGCCTCGGCGGTGTCGCTGGGCCAGTTCGGCGTAGTACGAGGGGTTGATTTTCACCCACATTTCGGCGGGGGTGCCCTCGATGGGGCGTTTGACCTGGGCGGGGGATCCGGCGGCCAGGACGCCATCGGGGATGTGCGCGCCGGGCGGGACCAGCGAGTGGGCGGCGATCATGGTGCCACTGCCGATCTTCGCCATGTCCAGGACCGTACTGCCGTTGCCCACAATGGATTCCGCGCCGAGCGTCGCGCCGTGGAAGACCACCGCATGCGCGATGGTCGAGCCCGGGCCGATCTCCACCGGAACGTCCTCCGGTACGTGGATCACCGCATTGTCCTGCACATTCGCGCGCTCGCGAATAATGATCGGGGCCAGATCCGCACGCAGCACCGCGCCGTACCAGATCGACGCTCCCGCCTCGACCCGCACATCCCCGATGAGCGTCGCGGTGGGCGCGATGAACGCCGTCGGATCGACCGTGGGCCGCTTGCCTTCGAATTCGTAGAGTGGCACGCCTGACACCGTAAACGCCCCTCGCCCCGGCGGTTCGAGATCACCGGCCAACACCTGACGCTCGCTGTCAGGAACTCCCCGCCACCGAGCCAACCCAGGCGGCGATATCCGCGGTGACCTCCGCGTGCACCGGCTCGTGCAGCAGATCGTGCCCAGCGTCCTCGTACTCCCGGAACTCGGCGGCCACCCGCCCCGCCCACTCCCGCACCGGCCCCACCGGAGTCCGCCGATCATCCACCCCGTGCACACACAACACCGGAATCCCCTCCGGCAGCACCGGTTCGCGCCCACCCTCGATACCGCGGCCCGGCGCAGTCGAAACACTTTTGCCGCGTGCGGGATTCGACGCGTCCCCGAGAGCGGTCGATGGCTGCGGGTGCGTACCTCCCACGCTGCCACCGGATCGCGCGGCGGCACCGACACTGCGGGGCTCGGTGGCGGCGGCGCCGCGCGCCGACTTCGGGGGTTGGCCTGCGAGAACAGCTTTGGGAGTGCCGCAGAGGATCAGGCCCGCGCACGGCGGGGTGGAGTCGGCGGTGATTGCCGCCAAGGCGGTGGCTGCGCCCAGGGAGTGGCCCATGAGGAAGAGCGGGGGCGGAGAGGGGACGAGAGCGAGGAAGGTCAGTGCGTCAGCCGCCAGTTCGGGGAGGCTGCCGGGGCGCTCGGGATCGCCTTCGCTGAGGCCGTGGCCGGACGTGTCGAGGGTCCAAAGTTCGATCCCGGCGGGAGCGAGGGCTCGGGCGAACCGGTGATAGTGGCCGCTGTGCTGGCCGGTCCCGGGCAGCAGCACGAGGGTCGCCGCCGGGCGATCGAGCGACCAGCGGCGGTAGTGCAGCCGCCCGCGGGCGCCCTCGAAATACGGCATCCGGCGATTATCGCAAGCCCTGGAAGACCACGGATCGGCGGAGCGCAACACAGTTCAGCAACACGGCACGAACGCCAGCGGCGGAACGGAGCCAGCTCAGCGCCATCGCACGAGCGGCGGAGCGCAACGCAGTTCAGCAACACGGCACGAACGCCGGCGGCGGACGGAGCCAGTTCAGCGCCATCGCACGAACGGCGGAGCGCAACACAGTTCAGCGACACGGCACGACGCCGGCGGCGGAACGGAGCCGGTTCAGCGCTATCGCACGAACGGCGGAGCGCGACGTAGTTCGGTGGCGTCACACGAACGCCGGGGGTGGTATCTCGAATGTGGTGAATACGCGCACTGCGATCGGGCGAATCGTCGCGGTGTGCGGCGCGGGTCGAGATTCGGCGGGTGTGTCGACACGCCGGTTCGGGGGTAGGGGGGTTCCGGGCTCCGAGCGGGGCGCGCGGGGCCGGGGCGGGCGAGTCGTGTTGTGTCCCAACATCGCCCGCAGAGCTGGGGTGACGTGCGGGTGGGGTGGGATATGCGGGGGCGGCGCGCGGAGGTGACCTGGCAACACACCCGCGTACAGCGAGTCACTACGCTGTTGCGCGACTCGGCACGCAATGGCGCGCGTCCGAGTCGCGGGTGTCGGCGGAGAGACACAGGAGGGCCGCGATTGATTCTGTTCGGTGATCGTGTCGTGTGCAGCACCGGTGACCTGGTGTCGGCGGCGCGTTGTGAGTTCGCGCTACTGCGCGCGCTCGACGCCGAACTGGGGCTGGTGACGTCGATCGAATACCCGGCGCCCGGTGTACTGGCGCATGCCTGTGATCCGGCGGTGGAGTATCGGCTCGCGGACCTGCGCGATCGGTTCGGTACGGGCGT
The DNA here is from genome assembly GCF_035958815.1 of Nocardia sp. NBC_01327. Lineage (NCBI taxonomy): Bacteria > Bacillati > Actinomycetota > Actinomycetes > Mycobacteriales > Nocardiaceae > Nocardia > Nocardia sp. NBC_01327. The sequence goes on from NZ_CP108383.1 coordinate 8,167,809, forward strand.
GGTGCGCGTGCGCGTGCGGGACCGGGCCGATCCGGCGGCGACCACCGCGGCGCTGCACGCCGCGCACGAGCAGACCTTCGCCGCCCTGCGCGCGAATGCCGACGCGGTCGCGGGAGCCGTCGCCTTCGACGGCGTCTTCGCCACCCGCTGCGATTTCCTGGTGCGCGACAACGCCCCCGAAACCCACGACTACCTGCCCGCCGCCGTCGCCACCCGGCATACCCGCCTGCCCGCGCTGCTCACCCTGGCCGCCATCGCGGATGCGCTGCGCGACAATGGCTTCCGGCCCGCCACCCACGCCAGGCTATGGCTGGACGGTATCGCGACCACACATTCGCTCGCCGATATCGCCGTCGTGCACCGCGCCCGCCGCGACCGCCTGAACCACATTCTGGAAGCCAAACTCGGTGAGCTGCTGCCCGTGCAGTGGGGTGACCGCCGCTTCCTCGCCTGCGGCCACTGCCGAGCCTGCACCGCCGAACTGGAATCGCGCCGCGATCTGCTGCTGGTCGCCGGTATGCGCGCCACCACCCGGGCCCAGCTCCGGGACGCCGGCATCACCACCGTGGACCGCCTGGCCGCCGCCGACGCCACCGTATCCGGTGTTCCCACACCGGCTTTCACCGCTCTGCGCCGGCAGGCCGAACTCCAGCTGGAGCGCGAGCACACCGGCCATCCCGCGCACACCCTCATCGATGCCGGCGCCCTGGCCGCGCTGCCCCAGCCCAGCCGGGGCGATCTGTTCGTCAGCGTCAGCGCGCCCGATCGGATCGAGGTGTGGTCCAACTGGTCCGCAGATGGCGTGCACGCCTTCACCATTCGCGGTGAGTGTACGAGCGCCGCCGGCGATGCCGCTGCGGCACAGGATGTCCCGGTCTGGGACGACGATGCCGACGCCCTGCTGGACTTCCTCACCGAACGCCAGTGGGAACATCCCGATCTGCGCATCCACCACTATCGCGGCGAACTGCGCCCCCTGCTCAGTGCGCTCGGCGAGCGTTACCCCGACGGCGAAGACGTAGTGGCCGAACTACTTCCGGCCCTCGTCGACCTCTACCCCATCGTGCGCGCCGCCATGATCGTCGGCGAACGCTCCTACGATGTGCGCCAGCTCCCCCCGAACCGCGCCGCGGGTATGGACACCGCCACCACCGGCGATCCGAATACGCCGTACGCGAGCTACCTCGAAGGCCCGGCGCAGACCCCTGCGGACCGCACCTTATCCGGACCGGCCGATGCGGATACCGGTCCGGGAGCTGTTCTGCGACTGCGAAATTGGCTGACGGAATTGGCGCAGGAGCACGGCGTGCAGCCCGCTCGGCGCATGTCGTACGACTACTGGGAGACCGGGCCCGACGAGGTGGAGGCGGCGCTGCGGGAATTCGCCGACACCGGCTATCGCGATGGGCGGGAACGCACTTCGGCGCAGGTGACGGCGGCGTTCACCGCGGCCGCGCTGGGTTATCACCGCAGGGAGCGGCAACCGCTGCGGTGGGCGCACGATGATCGGCTCGATCATCCGGTCGAGGAGTGGGCCGATGCCCCGGGCGTTCTGGTCGCCGACTGGGGCACGGTGGATACCGACTGGCACAGCACCGGTCAGCGCCCCATGCGCCGATACCTCACGCTCACCGGCAGACTCGGCACCGGCAATGCGCCGCCGCCGGGCACCCGGGTGCTCACGCTGTACGACCGTCCCGTCCCCGGTATGACCGCCATGCCGGGTCGTCGCGCCGCCGCGCACGCCACCGTGCTCGGCTGCTCCCTGGACGCCAATTTCGAGGATGTGGTCCGGGTGGTGGAGCTGCTGCCCGAGACCTGTGAACCCTACGACCAGCTGCCCACCGCCATCGTGCCGTGTCCGCCCGGCCGTAACGAGCATCTGGAGGAGAACCTCGAGGACATTGCGCACCAGCTGCTGGTGACGCTGCCCGAGGTGCCCGAGACCGCGGTCTTCGACCTGCTCGGCGGCCGCCCGCCCCGACTGCGCGAGGGCAAGGCGCTGCCGGAGGTGTTCGGCGACCATGCCGCCGCGGTCACGGCCGCCATACTCGAATTGGCGAATTCGTATGTGGCGGTGCAGGGTCCGCCGGGCACCGGCAAGACCGATACCACCGCCCGCGTGGTGGAAAGACTGGTGACGCGGTACCGGTGGCGGGTCGGCGTGGTCGCGCGCTCGCACCGCGCGGTCGAACATGTGCTGGACGCGGTGGTGCAGGTCGGCGTGCTTCCGGAGCTTGTCGCCAAGGCCGATACCCAATCGGTGGCGCCGGAGTGGCTGCCCATCGACGCGTCGAAGTACGGGCGCTTCCTCGACAATGCCGTCAATGGTGGTGTGGTGGGCGGACTTCCGAGCGATTTCGCCGATCCGGAACGGATTTCCCGAGACAGCCTGGACCTGCTGGTGATCGCCGACGCCGGGAAATTCCCGCTGGCCGATGCCGTCGCGGTCGCCGTCTGCGCCCGGAACCTGCTGCTGATAGGCGATCCCGCACCCGGCGCCGGGCAGGGCATGCATCCGGCGCCGGTCGACGATTCGGCGCTGGGCAGGCTGGTCGGCGCGCACCGGACCCTGCCCGCAGTCTTCGGCTACTTCCTGGACCGCACCTGGCGCATGCATCCGCGCATGTGCGGCCCGGTCTCGCGGCTGCGCTACGACAATCGCCTGCGCTCCAATGAAACCGTCACGCTGGCAAGGGATCTCGAAGGCATCGCCCCCGGTGTGCGCACCGTGACCGTCGAACATCACGGCAACAGCACCGAATCCGCCGAAGAGGCCCGCGAAATCGTCCGCCAGGTCCGCAATCTGCTCGGTCTGCCGTGGCAGACCGGCGCGGTCACCCGCCCCCTGCATCCGCACGACATTCTGGTCGTCGCCCCGTATCACGCCCAGGTCGCGCGCATCCGAACGCTGCTGTCCCGCGCCAGGATCGAAGACGTCCTGGTCGGCACCGCCGATCACTTCCAGGGTCGCGAAGCCGCCGTAGTCCTGGTCTCGATGACCACCTCGGCCCCCAAGGACGCCCCGCACGGCATCGGCACGCTGCTCTCGCGGCACTGGCTGACCAGCGCCATCTCCCGCGCCATGTGGTCGGCCGTCATCGTCCGCTCACCGCTGCTCACCGAATACCTGCCGACGACCACAGCAGAACTCTCCGACCTGGCGGCAGTGCTCCAACTCGACCGCGTCTGACCTCGGACACGCGCCCCGTCATCCCGGCATGCTTTTGGCCGGGATCTCCTCCAGCACAGTGGATTCCGGCCAAGAACGCGCCGGAATGACGTGGAGGCTTCGCGCCAGGCGATCAGCCGAAATTCTGGCCTTCGCCGCGGTAGGTCGGCACTTCGATGCGGGTGCCGTCGGCGTCGACCAGGTTCACCTGATTGAACCGCTCGCAGAGCTCCCCCGCCTTGGCGTGCCGGAACCACACGCGGTCGCCGATGGCGAGACCCTCGGCGCCGGTGAGCGGGGTCTGCACCTCCCCCGCACCCTCGGTGCCGATCAGGCTCAATCCCTTGGGCCACACCGGCTTCGGCACCCGGGAGGCGCCGGTGGGACCGGAGGCGATATAGCCGCCGGAGAAGACGGTGGCAATGCCCGGGGCGGGGTGCCGCAGCACCGGCATGGCGAAATACATTGCCGGGCGCGGAGCCAGATTGCGATAACCGTCGAAGAGGGTGGGCAGATAGAGCCCGGACCCGGCGGTCACCTCGGTGACATTCGCATCGGAAATGCTGACCTCGATGGAGCCGGTGCCGCCGCTATTGACGATCTCCAGCTCACCGACCTCGGTGCGCACCGCGTCCAGCACCTGCCGGCGGCGCCGCCCGATCTCGAAGGCGGACGCCTTCTTCACCAGTCGCACAGCGGGATTCGTATCCGGCAGCCCGGCGATCTGCGCCTCGTAGGTCATAACGCCGACCACGCGGAAACCGCGGCGGCGGGCGGTACCGGCCAGTCGCCCGGCCTGTTCGGGCGTGCGAATGGGCGAGCGGCGCACACCCAGGTGCAGCGGCCCGATGCGCAGCGAGGCGTCGACATCGATACACACACGGGAAGAAGCCTTTTCGCCGACGGCGGCGCGAATCAGGTCGAGCTGATCGACATCGTCGATCATGAGGGTGATGGAGTCCAGCAGCACCGGATCGGCGGCCAGCTTGGCCAGCGATCCGCGATCGGTGGTCGGATAACCCAGCAGAATGTCGCGGGCCCCGAGCCCGGCCAGCCAGAGGGCCTCCGCGAGCGAATAGCCCATGATGCCGGCGAAGCCGCCGGACCTGGTCAGGTCGCTGCCGAGCACCTCCTGGAGGACGGCGCGGCAGCGTACGGATTTACTGGCCACCCGCACGGGGACCCCGCGCGCACGGCGAACCAGGTCGACCGCATTGGCGCGCAGTGCGGCCAGGTCGAGGGCAGCCAGCGGCGGATCCAGTTCGGCGGTGGCCGCGTGCAGGCCGGAAATCGGCGACGTTTCGGTCACCAGTTCATTCGATCACGAAACTGGTCATGCGTCCAGCAATTGGGTGAACGCACAGGAACTTCGAATCGGGCCCGTCAGAGGTCGACGGCCTTGGTGGACACGTAGGACACCAGATCATCCAGCACGACCAGCGATATCTCGTCGTCGCAGTCGGCCAGCCAGCGCAACACCATCCCCTGGATGACGGCCACCAGATAGGCGGCAATCGCATCCACCGGCTCCAGCCACTGCGTGCCCGAACGCTTGGAACACATCTCGAGGAACTCGGTGACATCCGCATCGAGCCCGCGGAACATGGCCGAGGCCTGCAGATCGGGCACACAGACGCCCCCGCCGCCTTCCCAGCGGCGGCGCAGAATCACCAGCGTGGACTCGTAGGCACGAATCTGCCGCTCGGGTGAGGATTTCAGCATCGGCCACAGCGCGCTCACGCCCGCATGCAGCAGCACTCGTAACGCGCGACTACCGGTGATATCGAGCGATGCCGCCGCCTTCTCGATGGCCTCTGCCATGGCCGGACGCAATCCGACCTGGACGATTTCTCCACTAGCGCTCAACTACAACTCCCTATAGCGAAAGAACTCACACAACTAGGTTGCGGAGCTCGCTCAACGGGTTTGCAGATCAGCACTGACCCCCGAGCATGACCCGGCGTACCCGTTCAACAGGTATCAACGATACGTCGTTTTCTGGGTGCATGACCAGCTTTGATAGCCGATTTCGTACCGGAAGAATGTTTCGTTACCTAATCGGAACTCGCTCGCGATCGAATAGGAATCGCTGAATTCCCGAATCGCCCGGTGAATCGGACATTAGAACCGATCGGTATTTTACGGACTTCGGTTCGCTCAAAGATACCGACTGTGCCCGAGCCCACAGGGCCGAACCGCACGGCGTATGCGCAACGCGCCGCTCACGACACGGAATTCACGTCCGGTGAGCGGCCAGGACACCTCCCGTTCGGGCGCCCACCGATAGCCTGTCGGGGTGACTTCAGCGCGGCACGATCCGTTCCTGCTCACCGGCACCTTCAACTTCCGCGATGTGGGCGGGGCCCGCACCACGGCCGGCAACCACATCCGCAGTGGAGTACTGCTGCGCTCGGCCCAGCTCAGCAGGCTCGACGCGGAAGGGCATGCCCGCATGCTCGAACTCGGCATCACCGATGTGCACGATCTGCGCGGGCACGCCGAAATCGACTACATCGGCCACGACGTGCTCCCGGAGCAGGTCCGGCTGCATGTGACGCCGTTCGACTCGCACATCGGCGAGACCCCGCCGAACGAAGCCCGCAATCCGGCCACCGCCGGCCTGCACATGGTGGAGGTCTACCGGCTCTTCCCCGCCATGCCCGAGGCGCACACCGCCATCAAGGCCCTGGCCGACTCCGTGCTCACCGGCACCGCGCTCGTGCACTGCGCCGCGGGCAAGGACCGCACCGGCTGGTCCGTCGCCACCCTGCTGCGCGCCGTCGACGTCCTCGAGGAGGACGTTTACGCGGACTACCTGCTCAGCAATGACGCCGTCCCCACCCTGCGCGCCTTCATGGCCATGGAATCGGACGAAGAAATCTCCGACGACCTGCTCGGCGTCCGCGCCGACTACCTCGACACCGCCACCAGCGCCATGAACGACATGTACGGCGACCTGGACGGCTATCTGTCCCGCATCGGCATCACCGCCGATCAGCGCGCGGCCCTCCGCGCCCGCTTCGTCGAATGAGCGCCCGCTTCGTCGAATGAGCGCCCGCTTCGTCGAATGAGCCACTGAACCAAGATATTTCGGCACTATCGCGTCATCCCGGCATGCGTTCGGCCGGATCCACACACACGGTGCATGCACGGCCGGTATGGATCCCGGCCGAAGCGCGCCGGGACGACGAAAGCCTGCCGCTAGTCGGCGGGGGCGCGGCGGACGAGGCCGTCCGGATCGATGCTGACGTGGTTGCCGGTGTGGAACCACGGGCCGGTGAAGCGGGATCGGGTGGTTTGCGGATCGTTCCAGTAGCGGGGCGCGACATTCGGCCCGCGGCAGAGCAATTCGCCGCGGCCGGCGTCGGCGCGAGGGCCCCAGAGGGCGAGTTCGGTTCCGCCGAAGGCGAATCCGAGCACATCGCGGGCGGCGGCGCCGTCATCGCGGGCCAGGCCGATGCCACTGGTCTCGGTGGCGCCCCAGACCGACCACTGGCGGGCCTCGGGGAAGATTTCGCGGAGGGTGGCGGCGACCGAATCCGAGGCGGCGGGATCGGCGGCGGCGAGTTCGGCGCGATGGCCGGCACTGCACACCTGGCGGACGTGATCCAGGCGCAGACCCGCAAGTTCCGGCAGCAGGCCCGCAAAGATTCTGGGGGTGGCAGAAACCATGTCTATTCGTTCCGCGACAAGGGTTTCCGCGACGGCCGCCCGGTCCGGGACCAGGACCACCGTGCCGCCCACCGCGAAGGTCGGCAGCAGCTGGTCCACCACACCGCTGGCATGCGCCAGCGGCAGCAGCACCAGATTGCGCAGGCCCTCGGTCGGCAGGTCCAGCGCGCCGACCACGGATCGGATTGCGGAGAGCAGATTTTCGTTGGTCAGCTCCACCCCGCGCGGGCCGGTCTCGGCGCCCGGACTGGTGTAGCAGAGCAGGGCCAGCTCACCCAGGGACGCACCGTCGTCGATGAACGCGGCGCCATCGGGCAGCGCCTCCAGATAACCGGCCGCGCTACCGCCGCCGTCCAGGATGTAATCGGCGGCGGCATCGCGAATCACACGCTCCGCCACCGCATCCGGAAGTCCGTCGTGCACCAGCACCGGCACCGCGCCGGACAGCAGCGCACCCAGGAAGGCCTGCACCCAGCGCACCCCGACCGGCATTCGCACTGCGACCCGGTCCCCGTAACCGATTCCGTGCTCCTGCAATCCTCCTGCTATCCGGGAGGCGGAGTACCAGAGTTCGCGATAGGTGAGGCGGGGGCCGCCGATCTCGACCACCGCCTCCCGGGCGGCGAAGGTGTGCACCTGGATATCCAGCAGCTCCGTGAGCGCCGGGGTCAGGTTCCCGTACCGCAGCACGCCATCGGCGCCGCGCGCAAGAGGGTTGGCGCACCAGGCATTTCGCGAGTGCGGGTATTCGACCAGTAACTGCGACATCCGTCCCTCCGAGCGCCTCGAGCCTGCAGGCACCAGTGACTATATGATGCACATCACATGTTTGGGCGGATTGTCGGCAAACGTAGTCGAGCCGTCACGGCGCGGAAACGAATCCGGCGCTCTGGAACGCGGTTCAGCGACCGGTGTAGGTGGCCTTTCCCGGGCCGGCCTCGAGGAAGCTCCGCACCGCGTTCTGCAGGTCCTCGGTGGCGAAGAGCTGGCCCGATACCTGCGGCGTCACCGAATCCGCATGCGCCACACCACCGGAACGCCAGGCGCCGATGATCTCCTTGGTCGCGGCGTGCGCCCGGGTCGGTCCCTCGGCGAGTCGCGCCAGCAGTGCGCGCGCGGCCGTGTCGACGTCCTCGTGCACGGCATTGACCACACCCCAGTCGGCCATGGTCGCCGCGTCGTACAGATCACCGGTCATAACGAATTCGCGGGCGCGACCGGATCCGGCGCGCTCGGCCAGCCGCTGCGGGCCGCCCATGGACGGGGTCAGGCCGACCACCGTCTCCACCAGGCCGAACTTCGCGCGAGGCGCGGCCAGGATGATGTCGCACGCCAGCGCGATCTCGAAGGCCGCGGTCAGGGTCAGACCGTGCGCGGCGAACACGACCGGGCAGGGCAGCGACTCCAGCGGATGGATGATGCGCGCGAACAGCGTCTGCCACAGGTGCGCGCCCTCCGCCATCGACAGTCCGTCGAAGACGTGCACATCGACGCCACCGGACACCAGTTTGCCCTCGGCGCGCAGCAGCACCGCGCGCGGCGGCTCGGCGGCCAGCTCCTCGATATCGGCGGCGATCGCCTCGAACAGCGCCTTGTCGAAGAGGTTCAGCGGCGGGTGGGCGATGGTGAGAATCGCGGCCTGCGCGCCCCCCTCGGTGACGATGCGTTCCAGGCGGGTGGGCTTCGTGTCGGTCATCAACTGAATGTATGCGCAGTCACTTCCCTGGAACAGAGCGGGCTCGCCGCCGACGCGCACCGCCGGCCACCGTCGCGACGGCATCCGATCTGCGAGACTGGGCGGGTGACCACGTCGAAATCGGAGCCAGGCAGCTACGTCGAACCCGGCGAGTTCAAGCGCGATACGAACTACATCACCACGCGCATCACCGCCGACGGGCGTGACGGATATCCGGTCGAATCCGGCCGCTATCGGCTGATCGCGGCGCGCGCGTGCCCCTGGGCCAATCGCACCATCATCGTGCGCCGGCTACTGGGCCTGGAATCGGCGCTGTCCCTGGGGCTGTGCGGGCCCACGCACGATAAGCGCAGCTGGACCTTCGATCTGGATCCCGGCGAGGTGGATCCGGTGCTAGGCATCCATTTCCTGCGTGATGCCTACCTGGCGCGGTATCCCGACTATCCGCGCGGCATCACGGTGCCCGCCGTCGTGGATGTGTCGACCGGGCAGGTCGCCACCAACGACTACGCGCAGATGACCCTCGACTTCTCCACCGAGTGGACCGAATACCACCGGCCCGGCGCACCCCGGCTGTATCCCGAGGATCTGCGCGAAGAGATCGACGTGGTCAACAAGCGCGTCTACACCGAGGTCAACAATGGCGTCTACCGCTGCGGATTCGCCGGTGACCAGGCCGCCTACGACGCCGCCTACGACCGGCTCTTCACCGCGCTGGACTGGCTCACCGAACGACTCTCGACACAGCGATACCTGGTGGGCGACACCATTACCGAGGCGGATGTGCGGCTGTTCACCACGCTGGTCCGCTTCGATCCGGTCTACCACGGCCATTTCAAATGCAATCGGGACAAGCTCACCGAGCTCCCGGTGCTGTGGTCCTACGCCCGCGACCTCTACCAGACACCGGGCTTCGGCGACACGGTCGACTTCACGCAGATCAAGCAGCACTACTACATCGTCCACACGGACATAAACCCCACGCAGATCGTCCCCAAGGGGCCCGATCTGGCCAACTGGCTGACCCCGCACGGCCGGGAAGCCCTGGGCGGCAAGCCCTTCGGTGACGGCACCCCGCCCCCGCCGCCGCTTCTGACCGAACGAGTCCCCTCCGCGCACACCCCGGGCTGACCCGGGCGCAGCACACCCCTCGTCCCGACACGCTTTCGGCCGGGATCCATATCCGCTGCGCCCCAACAGCTTCCGGTGCGAGAGGGTTCAGTGCGACTGTGCGCCCCGGTAGGTGCCGAAGCTCCAGTAGACGCCCTCGGGGTCGCGGCAGGTGAAACCACGGGATTCGTAATCGGTTTCGTCGGTGAGTTCCTTGGTGATCTCGGCGCCTGCCGCCTTGGCGCGGGCGTAGACCGTGTCCGGATCATCGAGGGCGATGTAGACCGAGCCCGCGCCCGGAGGCTGGCAGGCCAGCGCCATGTTCTCGCGGACGGAGCCGAGCATGACGGCGCCGCCGCCGGGCCAGGCCAGCTCGGCGTGATCGACGACGTCGCCCTCGCCGTAGCTGGCGGTGGTCTCGAAGCCGAAAGCCTGCTCCAGGAAGGTGATCGCGGCGCGGGCGTCGCGGTAGACCAGGGTGGGCCACACGACGGTCGCGGTCTTTACTGAGGATGTCGTATCTGTCATGGGATCAGCCTCCTACCTGGGAGGGCAGTTGGTCTTGGACGAATGGGAACTCCTCCCGCTCCCGCCACACCGACGGCGGGAGACCGGCCAGTTCCCGCCATTCGCGGGCCATATGCGCCTGGTCGTAGTAGCCGCAGAGCGCCGCGGTCTCGGCCAGCGACGGGGGTTCGGGGCGGCGCAGCATGGCATGGGAACGTTCGAAACGGGCGATGCGCGCGACATCCTTCGGGCTCACCCCCAGTTCGGCGGTGAAACGATTGACGAGATGCCTTCGACTCCAGCCGATTTCGTCGGCGACCGCGGCTACCCGGACCGCGGTTTCGGGACCGGAGAGCAGATCCCAGGCGTGTGTGAGCTCCGGATCCCACGCCACCGGCAGCAACTGCCGCAGCAGAATTTCATCCAGCACGGTGAAACGCTCAGGCCAGCTAGGAGCCGATCCGAGCCGCTCGCGCAACTCCCCGGCCCGCGGACCCAGTACATCCGCCAGATCGACGATCCAGGAACCCAGCGCCGCCGCCGGAGCCCCGAACAACGCCCGACAACCCTGCGGCGTCAAGGCCAGCTGCACGCCGTACTGATAACCGTTGTGCGCGATCACGCACGGGCGAGTCGTCAGCCCGCTCGCCAACATCTCCCATGCCCCACCCGCCTGCTCCGGATGACAGGACACCTCCACCTCGATCGGCTCATCGATGGTGATGATCACCGTCAGCACCGAACCAGGCATACCCACATGCGTTCCCGGCGCAAAGCCGCGCAGCAAATAGCCCTCGTAACCGAGGACATACGGGCGCAACCGCGGATCGGGCATCCCGCTCGCGCCTTCCGACACACCGACCACACCTCCACCGTAAGCTCCCCCGCCTCTCCGCGCCTTTTGCCGGCCGTTGGGAGCCCAGCAGTCTCGCACCGGACCGGCGGCGGGGTGCCGAGCAGTTCTGGGCGTTCCCCAGGAGTTACCCCGACACTCACCACATCAGTTGTCACGCTGGGAGCTCACACCGCACGCGGGCCGGGTGCGATGTGGAACCGGCATGTCTCGCGGATCGTTGAAGCGGTGCAATAGAGTTTGCAGCGGAGGACCGCGAAGTAAGGGGTGTGTCGATGTTCAAGGCCGGGTTCGAGAAGGCGGTCGTCTCGCTCCTCGACAATGGGGCGCAGGTGCAGGGGCCCGCTGTCACGAAGTATGTGCAGCGGCTGCGGGACACCCATCCCGGTGAATCCCCCGCCCAGATCGTGACGCGCATCGAGAAGCTCTATCTGAACACCGTGACCAGCAGCGGTACCGCGGTCGGCGCGACCGCCGCGATTCCGGGGGTCGGCACCGCCGCCTCGCTCGCTGCCATGAGCGCCGAGACCGCGTTCTTCCTGGAGGCGTCGGCGGTGTACACGCTCGCCGTCGCGGCCGTGCACGGCGTCGCCCCCGAGGATCGGGAACGCCGCCGCGCCCTGGTGCTGGCGGTGGTACTGGGCGAGACCGGTATGGAGATCGTGCAGAAGAGTGTCGCCGGCTCCGCCAAGAACTGGGGCGGACTGCTGGCCACCGGCAAGATCCCCGGCATCGGCGCACTGAACGACACGCTGCTCAAGCGATTCCTGACCCGCTTCCTGGCCAAGCGCAGCGCGCTCATGGTCGGCAAGATCATTCCGGCCGGTATCGGCGCGGCCATCGGCGGATTCGGCAATCGGGCGCTGGGCCACCGCCTGGTCGACAACGCCCGCAAGGCATTCGGCGCACCGCCGGCGACCTGGCCGCAGCCGCTGGTGATCGATGCCGACCCGCTGCCCGCCGTGGAAGCCGCACCCCGGATTCCGAAGCAGTGACCCAGGCCCGACCGCTCGCCTTCGCCGCCGCCGGGCTGAGCAAGACCTTCGGCACCTTCACCGCGGTCGACGACGTGAGCTTCGTCGTGCCCGCCGGCAAGGTGGCCGCACTGGTCGGCCCGCCCGGCGCGGGCAAGACCACGGTGCTGCTCATGCTGCTGGGCCAGCTGACGCCCACTTCCGGCACCGCGCGCGTCGGCGGACCGGGATCCGGCGCCGGACGCGGACGGCAGTCGGTGGGCGCGGTGCTGTCGCCGCGCGGCCTGCACCCGGCGCGCACCGTGCGCGGACAGCTGCGGGTATTCGCCGCTGCCGCAGGCGCTTCCGCGTCCCGCGTGGCCGAATTGCTCGCACTGACCCGGCTCGATGCGGTGGCGGACGAGCGCATCGGAAGCCTGCCGCTCGGTGCGCAGACCCGTGCCGCGCTGGCCATCGCTCTGCTCGGCAACCCGCCACTGCTGGTTCTCGACGACCCCGCCGACGGCCTCGATCCGGGCGAAAGCGCCTGGCTCACCGAATATCTGAACGCCCACACCCGCCGCGGCGGCACCGTCCTGCTGACCTCCCGCACGCTGAGCGCGGCCCTGCCCATTGCGGACGAGCTGATCGTCCTCGATGCCGGCAAGGTCACCTACCAGGGCAGCCCCGCCCGGCTGCGCCGCAGCCACCCGGATCGCCTGCTGGTCAAGGCCTCCAGCCCGATCGCCCTGGCCACCACCCTGGCCGCCCAGGGCTTCACCGATGCCGTCATGCGCCCTGACGGCCGTCTCGCCGTCGCCGAAGCCTCACTGGCACAACTCGAATCGGCCGCGGCCACCGCCCGCGTCCAACTCACCGAAATCACCCCCGAACACATCCACCCCGACCAGGTCCTGGCCGCCCTCACCCGCCCGACCACCACCCCCTACCCCGCGCCGGCCATATACGGAATGCCGCGTTGAACGCACTCCGGCGCACTCCCGAGCCGCGCAGCGGTGCAACAGCTGCCGCTTCGGCCGGGTCGGCGCCGCATGCCCCTGGTCAACGGAATGCAGTGCGACACTCCCGGACCCGCGAAGCACTGCCGCTCCGGGCTTCCGCCAGGCTGCGGATCGTGCCGGCCGATCGGCGTCCGGCCGCGACCAGTGGCGGGCGGCCGAGTCCGGCTGTTGCGGGTCGAATCTCATACGCCACTCCGATCGCGGTTGCTGCCAACTGCGGCACAATTCCCGCGGCGGCTGATGGTTTGCGACGAAAGGACCTTCGATGATTCTGACCGCTGTGCCGGATTCCGTGCTGCGGGCGGCGAATTCGGAGGTGCGCAAGGTGACCTCGCTGCGGTCGAACCGGATACCGGCCGCGGTGCTGGTCGGGGTCGGAGTGGTGGCGTTCGCGGTGCTGGGAATGGTGTTCCAGGAGGCCGATTCCAGTCATAAGCACACATTCCTCGGAGCGGTCGGGCCGGCGGCGGTCGTGGCCGCCGGGGTTCTGCTGCTGGCGGTCGTCCTGTCGGCGATATTCGGAGCGCTGTCGTCGGGGTCGGAATATCGGTACGGGACATTGGCGGTGAACGCGCAGTTCACGCCGGACCGGAATCTGCTGCTCGGCTCGAAACTTGCCGTGACAGCCGGGTTTTCGCTGGCGATCGTGCTGGTGCTCGAGGTACTCGGCGGAGCCGCGCTGGCAGTGTTCGGGCGCGATCGAGTGCACCTCGGCGGTGCGCTGTTCGCCGTTCTGGGCGGAGCGGCACTGGCCGCGGTGTGCTGGTCCGTGATCGGCGCGGCGCTCGGATTCGTCTTCCGTTCGCCGACCCAGGCGATGGCGGCGATGCTCGCGACGGCCGTGCTCGAACCGCTGGTATGGCTGACCGCCCGGGCCGTGGGCTTCGCGGGCTTCGCGACGCTGCTGCCCATTTCGGCCACCGTGGGCACCATGACCGACGGCAGCTACGCCAAGAGCGACTTCATCGCCCCGACCCCGGCCGCCATTGCGGTACTGATCCTGTGGACGGCGGGCGCGGTCGCGGCCGCGTGGTGGATACTCACCACCCGCGACCTCTGACCCGCCCGGCTCACTCAGCCGGCTCCGCGTAACTCAGTCAGCGGAGCGGTCCGCGAAGAGCCGGCGCCAGATCTCGTGATCGGTACGCGGCCCGCCGGGGGTGTCCGCGCCGTACTTCGCGATCAGGCCGGGTAGGTCCAGCGGGGTGGTGGGCGCGGCCATATTCGTCAGCTCCTCCTCCACGGCCGCATCCGGCACCAGCCAGCAGACCTCGAATTCGATGCCGTCCGGATCGGCGGCGTAGAGCGCCTTGGTGGAACCGTGATCGGAGGCCCCGCGCAGCACGCCCGCCCTGGTCAGCGCCTCACGCATGCGCTGCAATTCGGCGAGCGTATTGACCTCCCAGGCCAGGTGGTACAGCCCGATACGCCCGGTGCGGTGCTCGACCGACGGGTCCGGGGACTGGAACAGGCCCAGGTCGTGATCATTGGCCGACCCCTCCGCCTGCAGGAACACCGCGCCCGGGAAACCGCCGGGCAGCCGGCGGAAACCCAGTACCTCGCCGTAGAAGGCCGCCGAGCGCTCCACATCGGAGACGAACAGAACAGCATGGTTGAGACGCTGGATCGGCATGGGTGCGGCTCCAATTCGAGTTGTCGTGGTGCCCTCCAGCGGACCATGCGCGCACCACCGGGCACAAGCCGACATCACACTTCGCACCCCGACGCGCGAGGTATGTCGGTGGTCGGGAACAAACTGGGGGGAGGGTCGTCGTTACGGCTCTAGGTGAGCGCGATGAAGGTGGATGAGGCCGGGGTGCGGAAACCAGGGGTGGAACAGGCGAGATCGGCAGAGTCGGAGGCAGGCGCCCCCGGCTGGCTGCGACGGCTCTGGGAGCGATGTCGCACGCACCCGTGGTTGCTCACCGGAATCGGTGCGGCGGTGCTCGTGGGCGCCACCGTGGAGGTCACCGGGCCGCTGCTGGCCAAGCGCGCACTCGACGGGGCGACGGCCGGCAACAGCGGAATCATCACCGCCATGGCCGGATTGCTGGGCATGCTGGCCGTGGGCAGGTTCCTCGCCTCCTACGGACGGCGGATGTCGGCCGGGCGGCTCGCCCTCGATGTGCAGCACGAGCTGCGCGTGGATCTGCTTGCGGCACTGCAGCGCTTGGACGGCCGGGGGCAGGACGCGCTGCGCACCGGCCAGGTCGTCTCCCGATCGATCAGTGATCTCACCCTTGTGCAGGGCCTGATCGCCATGGGTCCGTGGTCCGCGGTGGCGGCCCTGCAATTCGTGCTCGCCGCGGGAATCATGCTGTGGCTCTCCCCGCTGCTGGCCCTGACCGCACTGCTCGTGGTTCCGGCGCTGGCGGTGGTCGTCTACCGGGTCCGCCCGCGGCTGTACGCGGCCACCTGGTCGGCGCAGCAGCGGGCCGCCGATGTGGCCCAGCATGTGGAGGAGACCGTCACCGGCGTGCGCGTGGTGAAGGGCTTCGGGCAGGAAGCCCGCATGGTGGATCTGCTCGAGCGGCAGGGCGCACGGCTCTATGCCGAGCGCATGCGCGCCGCCCGCATCGACGCCCGATTCGGGCCGACCCTCTCGGCCATTCCGCAGGCCGGATTGGTGGCGGTCATCGCCGCGGGCGGCGTGCTGGCCCTGCACGGCGCCATCGGGCTCGGCACCTTCCTGGCCTTCACCGCCTATGTCTCGACCATGACCAATGCCACCCGCACCGTCTCCATGGTGGTGGTGATGGCACAGCTGACCCGCGCCGCGGCCGAACGTGTGCACCAGGTGATCGACAGCGCGCCCGAACAGACCGATCCCGCGCATCCGGTGGCGCTGCCGGACGGGCCGCTCGGCATCGAAATCTCCGATCTGACCTTCGGATTCGACCCGGACCGCCCCATTCTGGACGATTTCGATCTGACGGTGGCGCCCGGTGAGACGGTCGCCATCATCGGCCCCGCGGGCTCCGGCAAATCCACGCTCTCACTGCTGCTCCCCCGGTTCTACACCCCGGACTCGGGCCGAATCACCCTGTACGGCAATGACTCCCGGGCCGATATCGCCGATCTGCGCGCCACCGATCTGCGGTCGGCCGTGGGCGTGGTCTTCGACGAAGCCTTCCTGCTCTCGGACACCATCGCCGCCAATATCGGCCTCGGCAATCCCGATGCCACCGATGCCGAAATCCGCACGGCCGCAACCCGGGCCGCCGCCGAGGAATTCATCGAGGCGCTCCCCCACGGCTACGACACCGTGGTCGGCGAACGCGGCCTCACCCTCTCCGGCGGCCAGCGCCAGCGCATCGCCCTGGCCCGCGCCCTGCTCGCGAATCCCCGCATCCTCATCCTGGACGATGCGACCTCGGCCGTGGACGCGCTCACCGAAGCCGCCATCTTCGCGGCCCTCCCCACCGACGAATCCCGCACCACCCTCATCCTGGCCCACCGCGAATCCACCCTCACCCACGCCGACCGCATAATCCGCCTCCCCGGACCCGTAGCGCACGCGAATCCGGCCCAGGATTCACCCGCAGACGACAGGTCCGGAACAGTCTCCGGCGCCACACGATTCACCACCGAGGAGAGGTCACCTGCCGGATCGGGGGAAGGCCCGGCAGCAGCCGATGACGAACCAGCCGAAGCGTTTTCCCGCCGCAGGACCGCAGCGGGCTCGGACGCAACACCCTTCGCGACTCGATCACCGAACGGCCATGCCGTGCAGGGTGAACGGGCCAGGCCCGCAGACGGGCAGGCCGCGGCGGCGCGACAGGACGGGCCGGACGCACCGGACGGGGGCGGCTCCATCGCGGAGCTGGATCCGGATACGCCGGCGGAGGTTCGGCGGGTGCTCGCGAAGTTGCACGCGGCGACGGAGCGGCCGGGGCTGGACGGGCGGGAGTTGCGGGAGGCCGATCCGCAATTCCGGCTGGGGAAGGCCATGCGGGCGGTGCGGTGGCTCGTGGTGTCGGCGGTGACGCTGCTGGCGGTGGATGCCATTGTGGGCGTGGCATTTCCGTCGATTGTGCGGTACGCGATCGACGGCGGTGTGACCAGGCACGATGGCGGTGCGCTGGTGCGCGCGGCGGTGATCGGGGCGGTGCTGGCCGGGGTGGGCTGGCTGGCCGCCTCGACGGCGCTGGTGTGGGGTTCACGGGCCGGTGAGCGGATTCTGTTCGGGTTGCGCGTGCGCAGTTACGCACATCTGCAGCGGCTCGGGCTGGACTACTACGAGCGCGAACTCTCCGGGCGAATCCTGACCCGTATGACCACCGATATCGACGCCCTCTCCACCTTCCTGCAGACCGGCGTGCCGGATGCGCTGGTGAGCCTGCTCATGCTGGTGGGCATCGCGGTGGCGCTGCTGGTCATCGATGCGCAGCTGGCACTGGTGGTGTTCCTGTCGCTGCCGCCACTGCTGTTGGCCACCTGGTGGTTCCGGCGCGCCTCCGATGCCGCATACACCGAATCGCGCGAGCACGCGGCCACCGTCAACGCGGACTTCGCCGAGAATGTGGCGGGATTGCGTGTGGTGCAGGCCAATCGGCACGAGCGGTTCTCCTCCGAGCGTTTCGCGCAGTACTCGGACCGCTACCGGATCAGCCGGATGCGCGCGCAGCGGGCGATCTCGGTGTTCTTCGCCTTCGTCGGCTCCTGGGCCGATCTGGCGCTGGCGATCGTGGTGTTCACCGGCGCGCACGCGGTCGCGAACGGCGCCACCACCCCGGGCACCCTGGTGGCCTTCGTGCTGTACCTGGAGTTGCTGTTCGGCCCGATCAGCCAGCTGTCCCAGCTCTTCGACGGGTATCAGCAGGCCCGAGTCGGGTTGCGGCGCATCGGGGAATTGCTCGCGACGCCGTCCTCGATCGCCGCCGACGCCCCCAATGCGGTCACCATCGAGGACCGGCTGCACGGCGAGGTGGTCTTCGACCAGGTGCGTTTCAGCTATCCGGGCACCGATACCCGGGCCCTGGACGGGGTCAGCCTGAGCATTCCGCCGGGCACCAGTCTGGCGCTGGTCGGCGCTACGGGCGCGGGCAAATCGACCATCGTGAAACTCCTGGCCAGGCTCTACGACATGCCCTATGACGGAAATCACGATCATGAGCGCCCCGTCGGACACATCGCAATAGCCGATTCGTATGACACGCACCGCAGCGGCGGCGAACACGGTGAAATCCGGGTGGACGGCGTCGATATCCGCGACTACCGGCTCACCGACTACCGATCACGGTTGGGTGTCGTCCCTCAGGAAGCTCACTTATTCACAGGCGACATCGCCAGCAACATTGCATTCGGCAAACCTTCTGCGAAGTCGGCGGAGATCGAGGCCGCGGCCGCGGCCGTCGGCGCGCTGGCGACCATCAACGCTTTACCACTGGGAATGCGGCAACCGGTGGGTGAACGCGGTCGCGGGCTTTCCGCCGGGCAGCGACAGCTGATCGCGCTGGCCCGCGCGGAACTGGTGCATCCCGATCTGCTGCTGCTCGATGAGGCCACCGCGGTGCTGGATCCGGCCGCCGAGGCATCGGTGCTGGTAGCGAGCGAATCGGTAACGCGCGGGCGGACCGCGATCATTGTCGCGCATCGCCTCGCGACCGCCGCGCAGGCCGATCTGATCGCCGTTGTCGAACACGGCCGGATCGCCGAAATCGGCACTCATGAAGAACTGCTATCAACACGCGGCGGCTACTCCCGCCTGTGGGCTGCGGTGCAGGCTACGGAAGGAATATTCTCAGTCGAGGACGAGTCGTCACAAGGGAGCGTGTCCGCTCGGTGGTAGTCCATGCCCATGGGCTAACCGGGGTGGGCATATCCTCAGTGGGGGCGCATCGGCGCGCATCGAGCCGATTACCCGTGCCGGGCACGTCACAAACGTCGCAGCGCGAAGAACGAAATGAGGCGAACACCTGCTGTGAGCAGCTCAACAGACCAGTTCGGACAGAACCAGTGGCTTGTCGACGAGATGTATCAGAAGTACAAGCAAGACCCGTCGTCGGTCGATGAGAGCTGGCACGAGTTCCTCGCCGATTACACGCCGGAGAAGAGCGGTGACGCCGGCAACGGCCAGTCGGCCGCCCCTGCCCCGGCTGCCGTAGCAACAGCGAATACGAGCGGCACCGCCGCTGCGGCCCCCGCCGCCGCCCCGAAGCCCGCGCCCGTCGCCGCCGCGCCCGCCCCGGCGCCGGCCCCCGCTCCGGCTCCGGCGCCCGCGCAGGTGCGTGCCCCGCAGACCACTCCGGCTCCGGCCTCCAACGCCGCCCCCACGTCGGGCGCGCCGAAGGCCGCTGTCACGGACGAGACCAAGATCCTGCGCGGACCTGCCGCCGCGGTCGTCAAGAACATGTCGGCGTCGCTGTCCATCCCGACGGCGACCAGCGTGCGGGCCATCCCCGCCAAGCTGATGATCGACAACCGGCTCGTCATCAACAATCACCTCGCGCGTACCCGCGGTGGCAAGATCTCCTTCACCCACCTGCTGGGCTACGCCATCGTGCAGGGCGTCAAGGCCTTCCCGAACATGAACCGGCACTTCGCCGAAATCGACGGTAAGCCGAATTCGGTCACCCCGGCGCATACCAATCTGGGTCTGGCCATCGACCTGCCCGGCAAGGACGGCAACCGCACGCTGGTTGTCGCGGCCATCAAGAACACCGAGGACATGACCTTCGCGCAGTTCCACACTGCGTACGAGGACATCGTCCGGCGCGCGCGCGTCGGCAAGCTGACCGCTGATGACTTCAGCGGTGTCACCATCTCGCTGACCAACCCGGGCACCATCGGCACGAATCACTCTGTGCCACGGCTGATGCCGGCTCAGGGCGCGATCGTCGGCGCGGGCGCCATGGAGTACCCGGCCGAGTTCCAGGGCATGGCCGATGAGCAGCTGGCCGATATCGGCATCGGCAAGCTCATGACGCTGACCTCCACCTACGACCACCGCATCATTCAGGGCGCGGAGTCCGGTGACTTCCTGCGGACCGTGCACAACCTGCTGATCTCGGACGAGTTCTACGACGAGATCTTCCACGGCATGGGTGTCCCCTACGAGCCGGTGCGCTGGCGCAAGGACATCAAGGAACGCGGTATCGACAAGTCGACCCGCGTCCAGGAGATGATCACCGCGTACCGCAACCGCGGTCACCTCATGGCGGACACCGATCCACTGCGGTTGGTGCACGACAAGTTCCGCTCGCATCCGGACCTGGATGTCACCCAGCACGGCCTGACCCTGTGGGATCTGGATCGCGAATTCAATGTCGCGGGCTTCCACGGCCAGGAGCGCATGAAGCTGCGCGATGTGCTGTCCATCCTGCGTGATGCGTACTGCCGCCACGTGGGTGTCGAGTACACCCACATCCTGGATCCCGAACAGCTGCACTGGATTCAGGAGCGCGTCGAGCAGAAGCATGAGAAGCCTTCTGTCGCGGAGCAGAAGTACATCATGTCCCGGCTCAATGCGGCCGAGGCGTTCGAAACCTTCCTGGCCACCAAATACGTTGGGCAGAAGCGCTTCTCGCTCGAAGGCGCCGAGTCCGTCATTCCGATGATGGACGGTGTCATCGACCAGTGCGCCGAGTACGCGCTCGACGAGGTCGTCATCGGTATGCCGCACCGCGGTCGCCTGAACGTGCTGGCCAATATCGTCGGCAAGCCCTACTCGAAGATCTTCACCGAGTTCGAGGGCAATATGAACCCGGCCGCCACCCATGGCTCGGGCGATGTGAAGTACCACCTGGGCGCGCGCGGCACCTACATCCAGATGTTCGGCGACAACGACATCGAGGTGTCGCTGACCGCCAACCCGTCGCATCTGGAAGCCGTCGATCCGGTGCTCGAGGGTCTGGTGCGCGCCAAGCAGGATCTGCTCACCAAGGAAGATCTGGTCACCAAGGGCGAAGAGGCGCGCAGCTTCTCCGTCGTGCCGCTCATGCTGCACGGTGACGCGGCCTTCGCCGGTCAGGGTGTTGTCGCCGAGACGCTGAACCTGTCGGGTCTGCGCGGCTACCGCACCGGTGGCACCGTGCACATCGTGGTGAACAACCAGATCGGCTTCACCACCGCGCCCGAGTACTCGCGCTCCACCGAATACTCCACGGATATCGCGAAGTTCATCGGCGCGCCGGTGTTCCACGTGAACGGCGACGATCCCGAAGCCTGTGTGTGGGTGGCGAAGCTGGCCGTCGATTACCGCGAGCGGTTCCACCGCGATGTGGTCATCGATATGATCTGCTACCGCCGTCGCGGCCACAACGAGGGCGACGACCCGTCGATGACGCAGCCGGAGATGTACGACGCCATCGACACCAAGCGCTCGGTCCGCAAGGCGTACACCGAAAGCCTCATCGGCCGTGGGGATATCTCCATGAAAGAGGCCGAGGACGCGCTGCGCGATTACCAGGGCCAGTTGGAGCGCATCTTCAACGAGGTGCGCGAGCTGGAGAAGTACGTTCCGGAGCCGTCCGAATCGGTCGAGGACGAGCAGCAGATGCCGACCACCCTGGTCACCGCGGTCGACAAGACCGTGCTGCAGCGCATCGGCGATTCGTTCGTGAACGTGCCCGAGGGCTTCAATGTGCACCAGCGCGTCAAGCCGGTCATGGAGAAGCGCCGGGAGATGGCGTACGAGGGCAAGATCGATTGGGCCATGGCCGAATTGCTCGCCTTCGGTTCGCTGGTCGACGAGGGTAAGGCGGTGCGCCTGACCGGTCAGGATTCGCGTCGCGGCACCTTCTCACAGCGGCATTCGGTGATCATCGACCGCAAGACCGGTGGCGAGTACACCCCGCTGCACAACATCGGTTCGAAGAATCCGGGCTGGTTCGCGGTGCACGATTCGGCGCTGTCCGAATATGCCGCTGTCGGTTTCGAATACGGCTACTCGCTCGGCAATACCGATGCACTGGTGTTGTGGGAGGCGCAGTTCGGTGACTTCGTCAACGGCGCGCAGACCATCATCGACGAGTTCATCTCCTCCGGTGAGGCCAAGTGGGGCCAGCTCTCCGAGGTCGTGCTGCTGCTGCCGCACGGTCACGAGGGCCAGGGTCCGGACCACACCTCCGGTCGTATCGAGCGCTTCCTGCAGCTGTGCGCCGAGGGTTCGATGACGGTGGCGGTTCCCTCCACCCCGTCGAACTACTTCCACCTGCTGCGCCGGCACGCGCTGGACGGCATCCGCCGCCCGATGGTGGTCTTCACCCCGAAGTCCATGCTGCGCAACAAGGCTGTGGTCTCCGAGGTCGAGGACTTCACCGACAACAAGTTCCGCAGTGTGCTCGAGGAGCCCACCTACGAGACCGGTGACGGCGACCGTTCGAAGGTCAAGCGCATCCTGCTGACCTCCGGCAAGATCTACTACGAGCTGGTCGCGGAGAAGAACAAGAACAAGCGCGACGATGTCGCGATCATCCGCACCGAGCAGCTCTACCCGATCCCGAAGTTCCGTCTCAACGAGGCGCTCGAGGGTTATGCCAACGCCACCGATCTGGCGTGGGTCCAGGAGGAGCCCGCCAACCAGGGCGCCTGGCCGTTCTTCGGCCTGAACCTCCCGGAGATCCTCCCGGCCCGCTTCGCCAAACTCCGCCGCATCTCCCGCCGCGCCATGTCGGCCCCGTCCTCGGGTTCGTCCAAGGTGCACGCGGTGGAACAGGCCGAGATCATCGGCGAGGCGTTCGCACCGACCGCATAATCGCCTGATTCACCCGCTGGGCCGGATCTCTCCCGAGAGATCCGGCCCAGCGGCGTTTCGCTGCAAGTCTGTAACCAGCAATATTACGAATCATGCGTATTATTGATATCGGTAATTCATAATATGGAGGTGTTCATGGCTACGACAGTCGAGATTCCCGACGAAGTGCTGGCCGAAGCAATGCGCCTCACCGGCCTCACCACGAAGAAGGCGGTCATCAACCTCGCCATGGCGGAGCTCGTTCAGGGCTACCGGCAGCGCGAAGCCTTGACCCGGCTGAAGCGCATGGACCACAACCCGTTCCTAACCGAGGAAGAACTCGCTGAGGTGGCCAGCTCGGACGAGCCGTGACCGCCGGTAGCGATCGGCCTCACTTCCTGCTCGACCAATCGGTCATGTCCCACTATTGGACACAGCCGTCGGTACGGCATCGAGTGGACGAGCTGGCCGTTTTCGGCGTGCTGTGCTCCTCCATGGTCACGATGGACGAAGCCCGCTTCAGCGCCCGCAACAAACGCGATCTCGGGTTCATCACCGAGCTCTACGGCTCGGTATTCCGCTGGCTCCCAACCGATACCGAAGTCGAGAGGCAAGCAGGCCGGATCCGGTCCGCGCTGTGGAAAATCGGTGCCGGTCGCGGCACGCAGACCACGGACATCCAGATTGCCGCGATTGCCTTGCGCCACAACGCAACTGTTGTACACAACGACACGGACTTCGTCACCATCGAGCGCGCAGTTCCCGAACTTCAGCAGCTGCGAATATCACCGGCTTGAGGCGGGGCGGAAAACGCAGTGGTGCAGGCTATTTCGAGGTTTCGGTTTCGCACAGGGCGGTGGCGAGGGCGGTGCGGATGTCGGTGTCCTGGGGTGGGGTTTCGCCGGGGTAGAGGTTGACCATCATGGTTGCGGTGCGGCCGTCGGTCGTGGTTGCGCCGAGGGTTTGGAAGCCCATGATGCCGCCGTCGTGGCCCCAGTACAGGCCGCCGCAGGGCAGGGGGGTGCTTTGCAGGCCCAGGCCGTAGGCGTCGTCGGAGGAATCGCCGGTGGGGCGGGTTGTCATCATCGCCTGGAGTTCGGGTGGGGGTAGGAGGTGGCCGGTCATGAGGGCGGTGAGGAAGTGGTTCAGGTCGGTGGCGCTGGAGATCATCGAACCGGCGGAACCTGCGATGGACGGATTGAACTCGGTCAGGTCGAGGGGGTCGGCGTTTCCCTGTTTCGCGTAACCCTGGGGATGATCGCCCGGGATGGTCGGTGCGTCGCCGGGAACGGAGGTGTCGTGCAGGCCGAGCGGCGTGATGATGCGCCGTTCCACCGCTTCCCCGTACGGCCGGCCGGTGACCTTCTCGATGAGCATTCCGGCCAGCAGGTAGTTCGTATTGGAGTACGACCAGCCGGTTCCCGGCGGGAACAGCGGCGGGTGGGTGAGTGCCAGCTGCACCAGTTCCAGTGGATCATGGTGTCCGAGTGAATCTTTCAGGATCTGCTCGGGGGTCAGCGAGTCCAGGTAGTCGGGCAGTCCGCTGGTGTGCTGGAGCAGCTGCCGCACCGTGATGCCATGCCCGTCATTGCCGTTGCCCCGAATCGTTCCGGGCAGGTACTGCTCGACCGGCGCGTCGAGTGCCACCCGCTGCTCACCCACGAGTTGCAGCACCACGGTGGATACGAACATCTTGGTCATGCTGCCGATGCGGAACCGGCTGCCGCCGGCCATCGGCGCAGATGTCCCGATGTTCGCAACACCGCTCGTCAGCACGGTCCGGCCGTGCGTATCGCTCACTTCGAGCAGCGCACCCGGTGCGCCGTCCGTGGTGGTCAACCGCTGCAACACATTTCGTACGTCGGCATAGCCGGGCGGGGCCGCGGTATCCGCATGCTCCCCGGTCCCGCACGCACACAGCGCCAGGGCGGCGGTGGCGCACAGCGCGCCGAAAATATAGATGTACCTGCGCATTTCGTCCTCCCGAGGAGTAGCGGGACTGAGCCTAGGAAGCTCCGGCCGGATATACCTCACCCCCGGGAGCCAGATTGGTACGCCACCTGCGGTACCCCGGTACCAGAGCGACCCACCCGGAGGTGGCGCGTACTGCGCTGCGCTGATGACTTGCGCTGGGATTGTTCCGGGCCGTATATTCCATGCGGAATATTTGGTGCGGAGGATGTCGGTGGCGGGCGGTAGCGTCGGGTGCCGGCGGAGATCAGGGAGGTCGTATGGCCGGCAAGCAGGCGGGTGTAGCGCTGACGCCGTTGGCGATCGCGGTGCTCGCGCTGCTGGAGGAAAAGCCGATGCATCCGTACGAGATGTACCAACTACTCATGGCCCGGCATGAGGACGAGCTGGTGAAGATCAAACCCGGCTCGCTTTATCACACTGTGGCGCGCCTGGCCGAGCAGGAACTGGTGGTCGCGGAGGGGACGGATCGGGCCGGTAACCGGCCGGAACGGACCACTTACCGCATCAATCCTGAGGGGCGCGACACCCTGCGCACCCGGATCGCGGAAATCCTCCGGCGACCCGCCAAGGAGTACCCGATCTTTCCGGTCGGTATGGCCGAGGCGCACAATTTGCCAGTGCACGAAGTGATCGCACTACTGCGCGAGCGCGTCACCTGGATCGACGGCCAGACCGCCGAGTACGAGGCGCTGCAGGACTGGGTCGTCGCCCGCAAGGTGCCGCGGCGTTTCTGGATGGTGATCGAGTACGTGCACGTCATGAACATCACCGAGGGTGAATGGTTGCGCCGCATCCTCACCGAGCTGGAGAGCGGCGAACTGCCGTGGGACAGCTTCGACGAGGAGACCGGCGAGCGCAACAGCGACTGTGCAGCGCAACTGGGCGCCGGTTGGGGCGCAGGCCTCAGCGATTCGGACTTCGCCGCCGTTCGCAAGGGAATAGTCCCGTGACGCGGAATCCGCATCCGACACACACTTCCACCCGGTTGCCGTCGACGACGCCGGCCGCTGACCTGAGATAGGAACCAATCCCATGTCCACTCAACGCAATCCGTGGTTGGCGCTATACGCGCTGGTTGTCGGGTTCTTCATGATCCTGCTGGACATGACCATCGTCGCGGTGGCCAATCCGGCGATCAAGGAGGCCTTCGACGCCGACTACAACAAGGTCATCTGGGTCACCAGCGCCTACCTGCTCGCCTATGCGGTACCGCTGCTGGTGGCGGGGCGTCTCGGGGATCGCTTCGGCCCCAAGAACATCTACCTCATCGGCCTGGTCGTCTTCACCGCCGCCTCGCTGTGGTGTGCCGAATCGGGCAGCATCGAGATGCTCATCGCGGCCCGTGCCGTGCAGGGCCTGGGCGCGGCGCTCATGACGCCGCAGACCATGGCCGTCATCACCCGCACCTTCCCGCCGGACAAGCGCGGCGCGGCCATGGGCCTGTGGGGCGGCGTCGCCGGTCTGGCCACGCTCGTGGGCCCCATCCTGGGCGGCGTGCTGGTCGACTGGAAGGGCTGGCAGTGGATCTTCTACGTGAACGTGCCGATCGGCGTCGTGGCGTTCGCGCTGGTGGTCTGGCTGGTGCCCGCACTGGAAACCCATGAGCACAAGTTCGACTTCGTCGGTGTGGCGCTCTCGGGCATCGGCATGTTCCTGCTGGTGTTCGGCATCCAGGAGGGCGGCACCCGCGACTGGGACGCCATCACCTGGCTGATGATCGGCGGCGGCCTGGTCGTGCTCGCGCTGTTCGTGGTCAATCAGGCGCGCAACAGCGATGAGCCGCTGGTGCCGATGAGCCTGTTCAAGGACCGCAACTTCTCGCTGTCGAGCCTGGCCATCGCCTCCATGGGTGCGGCCATCACCGCCACCTTCGTGCCGTTCTACTTCTTCCTGCAGCAGGTGCACGGCATGTCGCCGACCAGGTCCGCCCTGGTGCTGGCGCCGATGGCGATTCTGACCGGCGTGTTCGCGCCGATCATCGGCAAGATCTCGGACCGGATGCCGCCGCGCGTGCTGCCGACCATCGGCTTCGCGGTCTTCGCGGCCAGCATCTTCGGTTTCGCCCTGCTGATGAAGCCGGACACCTCGATCCCGCTGTTCCTGATCATCGGCGGCGTCGCCGGTATCGCGAATGCCTGCATCTGGGCGCCGCTGGCCACCACCGCCACCCACAACCTGCCGATTCAGCAGGCCGGTGCGGGTGCGGGCGTGTACAACACCACCCGTCAGGTGGGTTCGGTGCTCGGCTCCGCGGCCATCGCGGCCCTGATGTCGTCGCGTCTGGCGGCGCAGCATCTGGGCGGCGGGCCCGTCATGGAGGGCGGCGGCGGTTCGGCCAAGCTCCCGCCGGCGATCGCGGACAAGATCAGCACCGCGCTGAGCCAGTCCATGTACCTGCCTGCCTGCATCCTGCTGATCGGTGTGGCGGCGTCCGCGCTGTTCATCGGCCACGGCAAGGCTCCCGGCAAGCCGGCCGCCGCACCCGTCAAGGCGGATGTGGCGGGCTGAATCAGCCTGCGGCACAACGGAGGCCCTCTTCGCAGCAGCGGAGGGGGCCTCTGACGTCCGCGGCCGTCAGTACAGCAGGCCGTAGAGCCGCGTCCAGTCGATGCGGATCTCGATCGGCATGTCCACCAAGGATTCTCCGCCGAGCGGATGCAGCCGGCGATGCGGGCGATAGCGGTCGAGCACCAGCACATGGGTCTGAATGGCGGTCACATGATCGCGATCCAGATAGACGAGCCAGTACCAGGGAATGCCCGCCTGCGCGTATTCGGCCTGCTTGTCGGTGGTGTCGACGCGTTCGGTCACCGGCGACACCACTTCGACCGCGATCTTGACCCGGGCGGCGGGCAGTGGTCCGGAACCCGTTGGCGCGCCGGAGAACATGGCGATATCCGGCCGCCGCAGCGTGACCCGCGGCGATTCCCACAGCAGCACATCCTGATCGGTGCCGACGTAGAGCGGGCCGTCGTTGTAGCGGCTCATATGCGCTTCGGCGCCGGCCTCCATCATGACGCCGAGGCGCCGGGCCGCATTCTCGTGCCGGTGCGCCGGCGGCTCGGCCCGCACCACATCACCATTCACCACTTCGACGAGCCGGCGGAAATCCCGGGGTAGCTGGTTCCAGACATCGAGGGTGATCGGTTCGGGCTGCAGGTTTTCCGCCCGCGCCCATTCGAGTACTCCGGTCATGCGCGCTCCCTTGGATGGGCGTCGACGGCCGGGCCGATCGTAAACCGCGCGCGCTGTCAAAAAGGGCGTTCGGCATTTTCGCTGCCCCAAACACCCAGGCAATTGCGATAATTCAGCCTATTCGGACAGAAATCGAGGGGTAACCGGTCGCACCGTCGGGCACCGGGTAGGCCTCATCGGAGGTCTGGACCGCACCGCCGCCGTCGGTGGCGCGCGCCCACACGGTGTGCAGACCGGAGGTCGCCTGCCAATCGAAAGCCCATTGCCGCCAGGTGTCAATGGAGGGTTCGGCGGCCAGCCGCGCGGGCTGCCACGCACCATTGTCGATCCGCACCTCGACCGCATCGATCCCCCGGTGCTGCGCCCACGCCACCCCGGCGACGGTGACCTTGCCCGCCGCGAGCGAACTCGCCGTCGGGGTGTCGATGCGGGTGCCGGTCTTGATCGGGCCGTTCTGCGACCAGCCCCGTTTGGTCCAATAGGCTTCCGCGCGATCGAATCTCGTGATCTCGATATCGGTCACCCACTTGGTCGCCGACACATAGCCGTACAGGCCCGGCACCACCAGTCGCACCGGATATCCGTGCGCGGTGGGCAGCGGTTCACCGTTCATGCCCACGGCCAGCAGGGCGTCACGACCGTCCATGAGCGCCGCCAGCGGGCTGCCCGCGGTGAATCCGTCGACGCTGGTGGAGAGCACCATATCCGCATCCGGATGCGGACCCGCCTCGGTGAGCAGCTCGTCCAGCCGATAGCCCAGCCAGCTGGCATTGCCGATGAGGTCCCCGCCGACCGGATTGGAGACGCAGGTCAGCGTCACCAGTTTCTCGACGGCCTGCCGGGCGGCGAGATCGGCGTAGGTGAGCCGGATTTCGCGATCCACCATGCCGTGAATGCGCAGTGACCAACTGTCCTTGCTCACCTGCGGGACGGTCAGCGCGGTATCGATCCGATAGAAGTCGGCATTCGAGGTGAGATACGGACTCAGACCGGGGATTTTGAGATCCGCCGCCGGATCGATCACGGGCACCGGGCCGGATGGGGAGGGCAACTGCACCTCGGCGCGCTCACTCGACACATTGTGCGAGCGCAGTCCCAGCACGCGACCCACCACACCGGCGCCGATACCGGCCGCCGCGGCAATCACTATGCCCCGCATCACCTGTCGCCGCTGCAGCGCCAATTCGAACCGGGAATCGTCGGTGGTCGAACGGCCGGCACCCGCCGCAGTGGATTCGCCCTCGGCAAGACCGGTCTCGAGCCCTCCCCGTCCCGGTCCGCTCGGCACCGGCTCATCCAGCACCCCGGCTGAACCGCCAGCTGCCGCGACCGCCGTAAGCGCTTCCGCCGCAGCCTCTTTCGAAGCCAACTCCGACGACGCCGCGGCAAACTCCTCGATGCGCCGAATCAGATTGCGCAGCACCGCGATTCCGGCCCAGGCGCCCAGCAGGGAGGGCAGCGCCCACGTCCAACCGGCGGCCGGGCGACCTACGGCCGCGAGCAACGACAGCAGCCCGAAGATGCCGAAGGCGATCGACCCCACCGGCCGCCGCACCCGTTCGGCGAACCCGGCGAGCCCGGCCACCAGCACCGTCACAATGCCCATCGAAATGAACAGCAGCAGTTTGTCATCCGTGCCGACGGTCTCGATCACCCTCTCGCGCACGGTATCCGGCGTATGGTCGATCACCCACGCCCCGACCGCCTGCAACGGCGTGCTGTCGGTGCTGATCAGCACCGCCACCAGCTCGGCGACGCCCAGGGTCACCCCGGCCGCTGCCACTCCACTAGCTACCCGCAGTCCACGCTCGGCCACAAATCCGACCCTACTGCGCGATCAGGCCGCGGAACCCCCGTGGAAAATGACATTCCGGTGACGGCGCGCGCTGTGGCCACTGGCGAATGCCTCGGCCGCGCTCTCCACATCGAGGCACATCGCGAACGCCGGGCCGGCGGTGTTCACCTGCTGCCCCGGCGGGCGGCGGACGCCCTCAACAGGGTGTCGCCGAGCGGCAGGTCGATGTGCCGAGGCTGTTCTTCGGCAAGCATGACAAAGGGCGCTGCCTGCGGAATTATTCTCTGGCAGCGCCCTTTTCTATGGCTCAGGAGTAGATGGCCGCCACGTCGGCCGCGTACTGCTTCATGACCACATTGCGCTTGAGGGAGAGCTTCGGGGTGAGCTCGCCGCCCTCCTGGGTCCAGTCGACCGGCAGGATGCGGATCTTCTTGATCGCCTCGGCGTGCGAGACCAGTTTGTTGGTGGCCGCGACGGCCTCGTTGATCTCCCCGACCAGCGCCGGATTCTCGATCAGGTGCTCGATCGAGGTGCTCGCCGGAATGCCGTTGCGTTCCTTCCAGCCCGGCAGCGCTTCGGGATCGAGGGTGATGAGCGCGCCGATGAACGGCTCGCCGTCGCCGACCACCATGACCTGGCTGATCAGCGGGTTCTGCCGCAGCGAATCCTCGAGCATGGTCGGCGAGACGTTCTTGCCGCCGGCGGTGACGAGGATTTCCTTCTTACGGCCGGTGATGGAGATGAAGCCGTTCTCGTCGATCGCGCCCAGATCGCCGGTCTTGAACCAGCCGTCCTCGGCGAAGGCGTCGGCGCTGGCCTCGGGGTTCTTCCAGTAGCCGGAGAAGACGACCGGTCCGCGGATGAACAGTTCACCGTCCTCGGCGACCTTGGCGCCGTGGCCGGGCAGCGGGCGGCCGACCGAGCCGACCTTGATGTGCTTGGGGGTGTTCACGCTGACGGCGGCGGTGGACTCGGTCAGACCGTAGCCCTCGTAGATGGTGACGCCGGCGCCGCGGAAGTAGTGGCCCAGGCGCGCACCCAGCGGTCCGCCGCCGGAGACCGCGGAAGAGCACTGCCCGCCCATGGCTTCGCGCAGCTTGCTGAAGACCAGCTTGTCGAGCACGGTGTGCTTGAGCTTGAGGACCAGGCCCGGCCCGCCGTTCTGCAGCGATTCGCTGTAGGCGACAGCCACATCGGTGGCGTAGTCGAAGATCTTGCCCTTACCGCCGTCGTGCGCCTTCTGCTTGGCGCCGTTGAAGACCTTCTCGAATACGCGCGGGACCGAGAGGATGAAGTTCGGCTTGTACTGCCCGAACTGCTCGACCAGCGTGGACCAGTCCGAGGAGTGCGCGACGGTGACGCCGGCATCGAAGGCGGCCAGCGCGACAGCGCGCGCGAAGACGTGCGCCAGCGGCAGGAACAGCAGCGACTTCTGACCGGGCCGCAGGAATTCGCTCATGGCCGAGCGGTCGGCGGCCGATTCGGCGTACAGGTTGGCATGCGAGAGCATGACGCCCTTGGGCCGGCCGGTGGTGCCGGAGGTGTAGATGAGGGTGGCGGGCGATTCGGCCTTCACCAGCGCGCGGCGCTCGTGGATCACCGAATCATCAAGGCCCGCACCGCGAGTGGTGAGCTCACCGATGGCGTCCGTATCGACCTGCAGCACCTCCTGCAGATCTCCGAGTCCGCCTTCGATTTCCGCGATGGTGGCGCGGTGCTTGGCGTTCTCGACCACGATCAGCTTGGTGGCGGAGTCGGAGAGGATCCAGCGCACCTGCTCGGCCGAGGAGCTGTCGAAGATGGCGACGGTGCACCCGCCGGCGGCCCAGATGGCGAAGTCCAGCACGACCCACTCGTACGAGGTGGCGGCCATGATGGCGACGCGGTCCCCGAGTTCGATGCCGGAGGCGACCAGTCCCTTGGCAACGCCGGTGACGGCCTTCGCGAATTCCGTCGCCGTGACGTCGCTCCAGCCGCCCTTACCGTCCGGAACATTGAAGACGACCAGGTCAGGGGTCTTCTCAGCATGCCGGAACGCACCGTCCGACATATTGGCGTTTTCCGGAATGGTGTAGGTAGCCGGGACTTCGAACTCTCGCATCGTTGCCCTTCCACAGTGAGTTATACCGGCGGGTAATTTACGCCACGCTTACATGTCACACCCGGCAGCCCGCCCGAACAGGTTCTCATTTGCTGTTCGAACGGGCGCCGCGATCGGTACCGCCTCTATCCTATGGATCGAGTTTGCGCAGGTCGAAGCGCCTGCCGCAAGAACTCGCCGAGTTCGCGGGTAATCGCCGCGGCCGGGGCGACCAGGGATGCCTGCAACTGCGACACGTGCCAGAGCCCATCGGTCTCGGTGAACCGGGTGTCGACACCCGCCGCACGCAACTTCGCGACCAGCCGCGTGCACTGATCGTGCAGCAGTTCGGACCTGTCGGCCTGCACATACGTCGGCGGCAGCCCGTGCAGATCGCCGAGCATCGGCGCATAGCCGGTGTCGGAGCCGTCGCCATTGCCGAGGTAGGCGGCGGCACAGGCCCGCGACCACGGCTTGTTGATGACCAGATCGCGGGTGCGGGTCGGAACCTCATTGGGATCACCCCACGGCGCGATGAGTCCCAGCGCCGCGGGAGTCATACCGTGCTTGTCCCGCAGGCGCAGCGCCAGGGCCAGCGAGAGCCCGCCGCCGGCCGAATCACCGGCCACCGCAATACGTTCCGGCTCGTAGCCGAAGGCGACCAGCTCCAGAAACGCCGCCTCGGCATCGTCGAGTGCGGCCGGGAACGGATGCTCGGGCGCCAGCCGGTAGTCCAATACCTGTATCGGACAACCGGTTTCGCGTGCCAGATACCCCGCTAGCGGCCGGTGCGTGGCGGGCGAGCCGACCGTATAACCGCCGCCGTGCAGGTAGAGCACGGTGGCGGTATCGGTGGCCGGGCCGAGCGTGACCCGCTCGGCGGACCGCCCGCCCAGCCGGACCCGCTCCGCATGGGTGCCACGCGGCGCACCCTGGGCGGGTGCGCTCAGATTCATCAGCGCCCGCTGCGCCGCGAACGGCAACCGCTTGTTCAAGATCACCCGGAACATCGGGTGCAGGACCGCGCGGGCCACGGGCAGGGGCAGTTTCACATCGGGCATATCGAATTCCTAAGGCAGGAAGCGCTTCTGAACCACGGCGGAAATACGCTGATAGTAGGAACCGGTGCTGCGCACGAACAGGTCGAGAAGCTTTGCCTCCCAGCCGATCAGCACGCGACCGTGGCCGCGGGCCACACCCTCGGTAATGGTCTGCGCGGCCATCTCCGGGGTGTGCAGGGCGAGCTGCTTGTCGAACAGGGCGGCCAGGTTCTTCTGGTCCAGGCCCTCGGCGACGGTGGAATTGCGGGCCACGGCGGTCTTGATGCCGCCGGGGTGCACACAGGTCACCTTGACCGGATCGCCGCTGATCAGCATTTCCTGGCGCAGCGCCTCGGTGAAGCCGCGCACCGCGAATTTGGCGGCGTTGTAAGCACTCTGGCCGGGCACCGCGATCAGGCCGAACAGGCTGGAGATGTTCACCACGTGGCCGGAGCCGGATTCGATGAGATACGGCAGGAATGCCTTGGTGCCGTTCACGACTCCGTAGAAATCGACATCCATAATGCGGTCGATGTCTTTGAAGTCCGTCTTGATCACATCACCGTGGTGCGCGATTCCGGCATTGTTGTAGATCTGGTTGACCTTGCCGAAGTGCTGCTTCACCGCATCGGCGTAGAGCAGGACGGCCTCGCGCTCGGCGACGTTCAGGCGATCGGATTTGATCTCGACACCGAACTTCTCGCACCGCTTGACGGTCTCGGCGAGACCCTCGGTATCGATGTCCGACAGCGCGAGCTTGGCCCCGCGACGGCCCAGGTTCTCCGCGAGGGCACGGCCGATACCGGATCCGGCGCCGGTGATCACGCAGACCTTGTCCTTGAAGTAAGCATCGTTGCTCACGGGTTTACCACTTTCGATTGTCTAGGTCCCGCTCCGAATGACGTGGCGGGTGAGTCGGAGGTTTAAGCGACAGGTACTGCGGCCGTGGAAGTCTCGTACGCGTCCACATCGAACTTCTCGAGCAGACCACGGAAGCGGAAGGTGAAATCCGGCCACAGTGTGGTGTTGTTGCCGTGCTTGTCGAGGTACCAGGAGGCGCAACCGCCGGTGTTCCACACCGCGCCGGTGAGCTTCTTCTGCAGATCGACGTTGTATTCGTCCTGCACATCCTTGCGGACCTCGACAGTACGCAGGCCCAGCTTGTCGATGGTAGCCACGGCGTCGGCAATGTAATTGATCTGCGATTCGATCATGTACACCATCGAGGTGTGGCCCAGGCCGACGTTCGGGCCCAGCATGAAGAACATGTTCGGGTAGTTGTTGATGGCCGAACCCTTGTAGCCCTGCTGGCCGATGGCGTCGAAAACCTCCGAGAGCGTGCGGCCGTCGCGGCCGGCAATGGTCTCGTAGGCGGGCGAATCGGTGACATGGAAACCGGTGGCCACGATGATCGCGTCCACCTCGCGCTCGACGCCGTCCTTGGTGACGACGGAATTGCCGCGAATCTCCTGGATGCCGTCGGTGACCACATCGACATTGTCGCGGCCCAGCGCCGGGTAGTACTCGTTCGAGATGAGCATGCGCTTGCAGCCGATGCGGAAGTTCGGCGTGACCTTCTTGCGCAGCACCGGATCCTTGACCTCGATGCGCAGCTTGGCGCGCGCGACGGTCTCCAGGATCTTCATGGCGGGCGGGAACTTGGCCAGGCCGACGACCTGGGTCTCGCGCGCGGCGTAGATGGCGGCGCGCGAGAGCGCCTGCACACCCGGAATGTATTTGAAGGCAAGCTTTTCCGGCGCGAGATAGGGCCGGTCGGCGCGCGGCAGCAGCCACGGGGCGGTGCGCTGGTAGAGGTCCAGGTGCGCGACCTGCTTGGCGATGCTCGGCACGATCTGGATCGCGGAGGCGCCGGTGCCGATGACGGCGACGCGCTTACCGGTCAGGTCGGCGCTGTGGTCCCAGCGGGCGGAGTGGAAGATCTCGCCCTGGAAGTCGTTGAGGCCCTTGATATCCGGCAGGTTCGGCTCACAGAGCGCGCCGACGGCGGAGATGAGGATCTCGGCGGTGAACTCGCCCTGGCTGGTCTGGATCTCCCAGCGGGCGGCGTCGCTGTTCCACTGCGCGCCGGTCATATCGCAATCGAAGATGTGCTTATCGCGCACGTTGTACTTGGCGGCGACGGTCTGGATGTACTTCTGGATCTCCGGCTGCTTGGAGAACGAGCGCGACCAGTCCGGATTGAGCGCGAAGGAGTACGAGTACAGCTGCGACGGCACATCGCAGGCCGCGCCCGGGTAGGTGTTGTCCCGCCAGGTGCCGCCGACATCGTTCCCGCGCTCGAGCACGAGGTAGTCGTTGCGACCCTGCTGGCTCAGCCGGATTGCCATGCCCAGGCCCGAGAACCCGCTGCCGACGATGATGATGCGGGAGTGCCGTACGGGACGGTTGCCGACAGCCTTGTCTGTAACCTTGCGACTCATATATCCGAGCGTAGGGTCTTATTGAGTTGGAGTCAACAGTATTGACTCGCGTTCAGTAAGATTGGACCCATGACCAAGGAGCACAGCGTGAGCAAACCGGATTCCGGGGCCAAACGCACACGCCTGAGCCCCGACGAACGTCGCCAGCAGTTGATCACACTGGGCGCCCGCATGCTGCGCGAACGCGCCCTGGAAGACGTCTCCATCAGCGAGATCGCCGAACAGGCCGGCATCTCCCGCGGCCTGCTGTTCCACTACTTCCCCACCAAACAGGACTTCCACCTCGCGATCGTCGCGCACGCCAATGCGCAGCTGCTGGAACGCACCACGCCGGATCCGAATCTCGACCCCTTCGACATGCTGCGCGACTCCCTCGAGCGCTATGTCGACTACGTCAGCGAGAACCGCACCTCCTACCTGGCGCTACTGCGCGGACCCGCCAGCGCCAGCCCCGAACTGGTCGCCATGGTCGACGCCCACCGCCAAGCCCAGGTCGACCGCATCCTCTCCGAAGCCCCCCGCCTCGTAGAGAACGCCGACGGCCCACTCCTGGGCCTGGCGGTCCGAGGCTGGATCGCCTTCGTCGAGGAAACCACCCTCACCTGGCTCCGCGAAGCCCCCGTCACCCGCGACGCCCTGGTGGACATGCTCGTCATCTCCCTCCCCGCCCTGGCCCTGAGCCAAGACCCTTCCGCCGCCGTACATCTCTGACCGGCGCATGCGGATTCACCTGCCGCGCAGCTGAATCAGAGGGCGTGGGCGTCGAGCCAGTCGCGGGCGAGACTGGCGGGGATGGCGCGGTTGTCGCGGATTTGGCGGATCATATCGGCGAGGTCGGTGGTGGTGAGTTCGCCTGCCACGTAGTTGAGTTTGCGGAGTTGGGGGTCGGTGAGGGCGCCCTTGCGGATGATCGGGAGGGCGCTGGCGGCGCGGAAGGCGTAGGCGGGATCCGCGAGGGGGGTGAGGTCGGCGCCGCCGTCGGGGAGGTAGGACGGGGGGCCGGACAGGACCGCCAGTTGGATTTCTCCGGCGGACAGGGCTTTTCGGAGGTCCTCGGTGGTGGGGAAGGTGACGGGGTGCGCGACGGCGCAGCCGTAGGCGGCCTGCAGCGGGGCGACCACATCGCGCTGCGGGTCGAGGGGTGCGCGCATGGGGTCGAGCGGGGGCCCGGTGGCTATGCCGATGGTGAGGTCGGCGCAGCGCGGTGCGAGATCCTGCAATGAGGACGGGTACTCGTCGACGCGCGTGGTGAGAGCCACCACCGCCGGGCGCAGATCGGTGCCGTCGGCCACATCGCCGACGATCAAGCCTTCGGGCAGCGCGCTGTTCAGAGCCTTGTTGACGTCATCGGGAAGTCGTGCGGCGGAGGAGGAGTCGAGGGCCATGAGCAGATCACCGCTGATGTCTCCGGCCACCGCGGCGGTATCGGCGTCCAGGGCCGCCAGGTAACCGGGCCGCTGACCTAGCCCGCCCTTGACCGCGGTGCGGGCGCCGGTGCGGGCCAGCGCACCGGCATAGATTTCGGCGAGCATGCCGGATTGCGCGGAGTCACCGGCGCCGACGGTCAGCACGGGCTGGTTGTCGCTGGACCCGCAGGCGGCGGCCAGCGCCGCCATCATCACGGCCAGCGCGGAGCGCAGCAGAACCGCGCGGGAACGCCGGAGGCCGCGAATCAGCGCGCGGGAGTCTGTGCTGCCCAACATGCGCAACAGTCTGCCGCGCCGGAGGACTCGACGCGGGATCGGGTCGGCTCCAGCGTGTCTCACCGGCGCAGAGCGAGTGCCGGCAGACGGCGCATAAAGAAACCAACCCTGGGTAGGCAACGTTCGGAGAACAAAACGGGCAGTATGGACAACCAGGTTGGTTCTCCCGATGCGACCTTGTGCCGGAGAACCCCGCATGCCCCCGCTCGGAAGGACAACAGTGCATCCGCTCATCACCACGCGCGCTGACGGCAAGCGCACCGCCCGCACCGTACTACGCATTCTCGCCGCCGCTGTGGCATTGGCCGCGGCCATGGCCGCCTCCGCCTGTGGCGGCAATTCCGACAATCCACTCAGCGGCAAGAGCGACTGCGGAGGCGGCACCGATAAGCTCACCGTTGGTTCCGCCAACTTCCCGGAATCGGAAACCGTGGCCGATGTCTATGCGGAAGCACTGCGCGCCAATGGCTTCCAGATCGACACCAAACTCAATATCGGCAGCCGCGAAGCCTATGTGCCGGCGCTGCGCCAGTGCGCCATCGACCTGATCCCGGACTACACCGGCAACCTGCTGCAGTACCTAGACAAGACCGCGACCGCCACCTCCCCCACCGATGTGAACGCCGCGCTCACCAAGGCGCTCGGCGATCAGCTCGGGGTCGGCGCCCCCGCGCCCGGCGAGGACTCCGACGCCGTGGTGGTCACCAGCGGCACCGCCCAGCGCTGGAATCTCAAGACCATCGCCGATCTGGCCCCGCACTCTGCCGAGGTCAAATACGCCGCGCAGGCCGAATTCGCCGAGCGCCCAGGCGGTCTGCCGGGCTTGAAGAAGGTCTACAACCTGGATATCTCACCGGCCAACTTCGTGCCCATCGCCGACGGCGGCGGCCCGGCCACCGTGCGCGCACTCACCGAGGGTCAGGTGACGGCCGCCGATATCTTCACCACCTCCCCCGATATCGCCGCCAATAACCTGGTGGCACTGGCCGATCCGAGCCACAACTTCGCGGCCCAGAACGTGGTGCCGCTGTTCAATTCCGCCAAGAAGAGCGACAAGCTGCTGGCCGTGCTCAATGCCGTCTCGGCGAAACTCTCGACCGGCGAACTGATCTCGCTCAATACCGCCGTCTCCGGCTCCGCCAAAACCGAACCGGCCGCGGCCGCCAAGGCCTGGGTGGTTGCGCAGGGGCTAGACAAGCCCCTCGGATAGAAGGCGGAAAACGGTGTCCGACATCGAGTTCAGCGGAGTGACCAAGACCTACCCGGGCGGGACCACCGCCGTGCACGACCTCAGCCTGCGCATCGAATCCGGTTCGTTCACCGTATTCGTCGGTCCATCCGGCGGCGGCAAGACCACCGCCATGCGCATGATCAACCGGATGATCGCACCGACGAGCGGCACCATCACCATTGCCGCACAGGATATTTCGACGATCAACCCGGTCAAGCTGCGGCTCGGCATCGGCTATGTGATCCAGAACGGCGGGCTGCTGCCGCACCGCACCGTGCTCGACAATGTGGCCACCGTGCCGGTGCTGCGCGGCGCCTCCCGCCGCGCAGCGCGCAGCGCCGCCCTCGAACTGCTGGATCGGGTCGGCCTCGATCGCGCACTGGCACAGCGGTATCCGGCCCAGCTGTCCGGCGGCCAGCAGCAGCGGGTCGGAGTAGCACGGGCGCTGGCCGCCGATCCGCCCATCCTGCTGATGGACGAACCGTTCAGCGCCGTCGATCCAGTGGTGCGCGCCGAACTCCAGACCGAAATGCAGCGCCTGCAGGCCGAACTGCACAAGACGATCGTCTTCGTGACGCACGATATCGACGAGGCCATCAAACTCGGCGATCGGGTCGCCGTCTTCGGACCCGACGGGCATCTGCAGCAGTATGACGAACCGCAGCGGGTACTCTCCCAGCCCGCAACGGATTTCGTGGCCGGCTTCGTCGGCCGCGATCGCGGCTATCGGGAGCTGTCCTTCCGCAGCGCGTCCGCGGTGCCGCTGCACGAGCTCGCCGTCATCACGCCGGAACAGGTCGCCGGACTGCGACTGGACAAGGGCGAGTGGCGACTGGTCGTCGATCCCGATCGGCGCCCGCTGGGCTGGATCGACACCACCGGACTGGAGGGAGTGCGCGCCGGCCGCGCCCTCGCGGACAGTATGGCCGCGGGCGGATCGCTCTACCCGCCGGACGGCGACCTGCGCCAGGCCCTCGACGCCGCCATCTCCTCCCCCGCCGAAATCGGTGTGGCCGTGGAACATTCCGGTGCCGTGCGCGGCGGCATCCTCGCCACCGACGTGCTCGAACAGCTGACCCGGCAGCGCGCCGCCGAGGACGCCGAACGCAATCGCGCCTTCTTCGAGGAGGAGGCGGCCAAGTGAAGTATCTCCTCGACAATTTCGCGGAGATCGCCGGATACGCGCGCACCCATCTGTACCTGGCTCTGCTACCGCTGCTCATCGGCCTGGTCATCGCCATTCCCGCCGGGGCTCTGGCGCACCGGCTGCGCTGGCTGCGCCGCATCACCACCACCGCCGCGAGCATCGCCTTCACGATTCCCTCGCTGGCACTGTTCGTGATCATTCCACCGCTGGTCGGCATTGCCGTCATCGATCCGCTGAATGTGGTTATCGCACTGACCATCTACTCGGTGGCGCTGCTGGTGACGGCAGTGCCCGCCGCCCTGGATTCGGTGCCCGCCGCGGTGCTCGATGCCGCCGACGCCATCGGCTATACGCCGCTGCGCCGCGTGCTCACCGTCGACTTCCCGCTCGCCCTACCGGTTTTCGTCGCCAATCTGCGCGTGGTGGCGGTCACCAATATCTCCATGGTGACCGTCGGCGCGCTCATCGGCGTGGGCGGACTCGGCAAGCTCTTCACCCAGGGCTATCAGCGCGACTATCCGGACGAGATCGTGGCGGGCATCATCGTGGTGCTGGCGCTGGCGCTGATCATGGACCGGCTGCTGTATCTGCTCGGACGGCTGGCCACCCCGTGGCTGCGCGCCGGCGCGATACCCGGCCGCCGGGCGAAAGGCGCTGCGGCATGAACCTTTTCCTCGACGCCTGGCACTTTCTCACCGACGGCGCGAACTGGTCCGGGCCCACCGGCATCGAAACCCGTATCGCGCAGCACCTTTGGTACAGCGTGCTCGCCGTGGGGCTCTCGGCGCTGATCGCGCTGCCGATCGGGCTGGTGGTGGGCCACACCCACCGCGGATCCGCGTTCATCGTCGGTTTCGCCAACGCCATGCGCGCCCTGCCCACCCTGGGCCTGCTCACCTTCGTGGTGCTGCTGCTCGGGCTGGGGCTGTTCCCGCCGATCCTCGCGCTCCTCACCGTCGGCATTCCGCCACTGCTGGCGGGCGCGTACGCCGGTATCGCCAATGTCGATCCGGCGGTGGTGGACGCCTCGCGCGCCATGGGGATGACCGAACGCCAGGTGCTCTTCCGGGTCGAACTGCCCAATGCCCTGCCCGTCCTGCTCACCGGCCTGCGCGCGGCCACCC
Organism: Nocardia sp. NBC_01327; assembly: GCF_035958815.1. NCBI lineage: Bacteria > Bacillati > Actinomycetota > Actinomycetes > Mycobacteriales > Nocardiaceae > Nocardia > Nocardia sp. NBC_01327. Next base: position 8,208,200 of record NZ_CP108383.1, read on the forward strand.
TCCAGGTGGTCGCGACCGCCACCATTGCCGCCTACGTCAATCTGGGTGGACTGGGCCGCTACATCTTCGACGGCATCGGGCTCTACCGGTACGACCGCGTGCTGGTCGGAGCCATCCTGGTAGCGGCCCTGGCACTGGCGCTGGACGGCGTGCTCGCCTTCGTCGTATGGCTGTCGGCCCCGGGCACCGGGCGACTGCGCCGGCGACACACGCATTGACCTCAGCTGTGATCCGAGTAACGATGTGACGTGGCCAATGCACCATCCGCATCAATGAGGAGGTCTGCGTGAAAGCCATGAAAGCCCGCGACATCATGCATCGCACGGTGGAAACCATCCCGGCCGACGAAACCCTGGACCGAGCCGCGCAAATGATGCGTAATTCGGATGTCGGAGCCCTGCCGATCTCCAATAACGACCGCATGATCGGCATGCTCACCGATCGCGACATCGTGGTGCGGTGCATTGCCGAAGGCCACGACCCCAGCCGCGTGCGCGCCGGCGACCTCGCCCAGGGGACGCCGCACTGGGTCGACGCCGATACCGATGTCACCGAGATCCTCGGCATCATGGAGCAGAACCAGATCAAGCGGCTCCCGGTCATCGACGTCAAAGACGGCAAACGCCTGATCGGCATGATCTGCGAATCCGATCTGGCCCGCAATGTCAGCGATAAGCAGCTCGCCGAATTCGTCGCCGCGGTCTCCATTCCACACTGACCGCGCGCCCGAGCGGGGTCTGCCCACACCAGGGGCAGGCCCCGCGTCCATGTCCGGGGTGGCCCGCGGTCCATGTCCGGGATAGCCCGCGGGGCCGGATGCCAGCCGATTCACAGCAGGTGGAAGCACAATGTCCGGGTGCAACCGGGACGAATTCTTGTAGTCGAGGACGCCGAAGCCATCCGCACCGCCGTCGCGGCGGGGCTGACGGCGGCGGGTCACGAGGTGCTCGGGCGTCCGGACGGGGCGCGGCTGGAACAGGATCTGGCGCAATTCCGGCCGGATGTGGTGGTGCTCGACATCATGCTGCCTGGACGGGACGGCTTCGCACTGCTGGACACCGTGCGGGCGCGGTCGGCCTCCGGGGTGCTCATGCTGACCGCCCGCGACGGCGTCGAGGACCGGGTGCGCGGACTGCGCGCGGGCTCGGACGACTATGTGGTCAAACCCTTCGATCTGAACGAACTGGTGGCGCGGGTCGACGCGCTGCTGCGCCGCATGGGTCGCGCGCAGAACCGCATTACCGTCGGTGACCTCGAAGTCGACGTCGAATCCGGGACCGTACGACGCGGCGAGACGACCGTGCCGCTCACCGCCACCGAATTCAAACTGCTGTCCTATCTGGCGACCAATCGCGATCGCGTGGTCACCAAAACCCAAATACTCACCGCCGTATGGGGATACGAGAGTTACGACCCCAATCTCGTGGAAGTGAATGTGAGTGCGCTGCGGCGCAAACTCGAGGAGCACGGAGAACGGTTGCTGCACACCGTGCGCGGGCTCGGCTACACGCTGCGGATCGGCGACCGATGAAGACCGTATCCCTGCGCCGCCGCGTAACGCTGACCACCGCAATCGTTTCCGGCCTGGTGCTGGTACTGGTCGCGATCAGTGTGCACACCCTGTTCGGACTGGTGGTGACGCGCAGTGAGAACACCCTGCTCACCGACCGCGTCCAGCTCGCGAAACAGCTGTCACAGGACGGGATCTCACCCACCGAACTGGTGGCGCGGGTGGATAACCGCTCGGCGCGGGCCCGGCTGGTCCTCGCCGACGGACAGAGCTTCGGCAGCCTCTCCCGGCTGCACGCCGAGGACGGCGTGGGCAAGACCCGCAGCCTGAAACTGACCGGCCCCGGCGAGATCGACAATGCCAGGCTCACCCTCGAGATCGACACGCCACTGCTGTCCCGGGTGCAGAAGCGGCTGGGCTTCCTGCTGATCATGGCCACCGCCAGCGCCATCGCGGTGATCGCCGCCGGACTCTGGTTCGGCGTCCCGCGCACGCTCGCACCGCTCGACGATATGACCAGGCTCGCCCGCGAAATCACCCGGGGCCGACTCGGCCGCCGCCTGAACCCCTCCAGCACCGACACCGAACTCGGCCGCACCGCAGCCGCTTTCGACGAAATGCTGGACGCGCTGGAGGGCGCGCTGCGAGACACCACCGCCGCCGAGGCCCGGGCCCGCGCCTCCGAAGCGCGCATCCGCACCTTCGTCGGTGATGCCGCCCATGAACTGCGCACACCCATCGCGGGCATTCGCGCGCTCGCCGAGGCCGTGGTCCAGCAACCCGCCGACGCCGATCCGGAGGACCGCCAGCGCATGCACCTGCTGCTGGTGCGCGAGGCCCATCGCGCAGGACGGCTCGTCGACGATCTGCTCGATCTGGCGCGCATCGACGCCGGTCTGGAACTGCGGCGGCGGCCCGTCGATCTGAACGATCTCGCCGCCACCCAACTCGCCCGCATGCGAATGCTGCACCCCGGCATAGATTTCCGCCTCGACGGCACGCCGGTGATCGCCGAGGCCGATCCCGAGCGCATCACCCAGATCCTCGCCAATCTGCTCACCAATGCTTGCCAGGCGGTGCACACCGATCCGTCCACCGGGGTGGCGCACGCCGATCCGGGCGAAAACCTGGGCCCCGCAACGGAACTCCGTCCGGCAGTCGTCGCCGTGCATATCCGCACCACCGCCGACAACGCCGAGATCGCCGTCACCGATACCGGCCCCGGCGTCCCCGCCGACGACCGCGAACGCATCTTCGATCGCCTGGTCCGCCTGGACACCTCCCGCGATCACCGCACCGACGGCTCCGGCCTCGGCCTCCCCATCGCCCGCGGCCTCGCCCGCGCCCACGGTGGCGACCTGACCTGCACCGACCCGATCGACGCCACCGGCGCACGCTTCGTCCTGCGCCTGCCGCTGATCATCGACCCCGTGGAGTGACACACCGCCACAACCAAGTACACCGAGGACGATGTCTTCCACGATCCTGTGCATCTACGCCTGGCAACCCGGCCGAGCGCACTCAGGGCCGGTTGCTGCACGTCCGAGGACACCTGGACGGCGGGTCGCAGCACGACCGAGCACACCGGAGGGCGGGTCGCAGCACGACCGATTGGCATCGAAGGTATCGGTCGGGCCGCGGCCGCGGCGGGCGGGTTAGCTGAAGGTCCGCTGAAGATGGTGGGGCGATTCAGGGGTTCTTCAGGAACCGGGGGCAGATTCGGTGGAGACAAGTCCCCATCCCACAGGAGTGAGTATGAAGCGCACGATCGCCGCAGCATTGGCCGGAGTCGCCGGATTCGCCACCATCGCCCTGGCGGTGCCCGGCGTAGCGTCCGCCGACGCACCCGACTGCAGCCAGGCCGCGCTGACCGCGGCGCGGGCCGACGCCAAGACCAAGGTGCAGGCCTACCTGTCCACCCACCCGGACGCGCAGGCCGAATTCGCGAAGATCAAGGCCCTCCCCAAGGATCAGCGCAAGGCCGAAATCCACGCCTACAAGCAGTCGCACCCCCAGGACGCCCAGGCCCTGCGCGACGCCCGCCAGTCGGTCCGCGACTTCCGCGCCGCCTGCCCGAAGTAATCCGGCACCGTCATCCCGGTCGGCCGAACACCCTCGCAAGCCCGGTCGGCCGAACACCCCACCACCCCGGTCAGCCGAACACCCCCCACGGGCCCGGTCAGCCGAACACCCCCATGGGCCCGGTCAGCCGAACGCCCTCGTGAGCTCTGTCGGCCGAACACCTGTCATCTCGGCATGCTTTTGGCCGGGATCCACCGCAGCGGTGCAGCATCACCAGTGTGGATCCCGGCCAAAAGCTCGCCGGGATGACGGTATTCGTGCGCCACGACCGCGTTTCGCACGCCTCGCTGCCATGGTTCGGCGGCCTGCGACGATGGGGCGATCACAGACCGGGTCGGTCATTCCGGCGGGCGGGCCGCACAGACCAATCCATGTCGGTAGGCGTAGACCACCGCGTGAATGCGGTCGCGGACACCGAGTTTGGCCAGGACGCGGGAGACGTGGGTTTTCACCGTCTCCTCGCCGACCCCGAGTTCGGCGGCGATCTCGCCATTGCTGCGGGCATCGGCGACCAGGAGCAGGACCTCGCGCTCGCGGGCGGTGAGCTGGGTGAATTCCGGGGGCTCGACGGGCGGGGCGAGACCTTCGGCGAAACGTGCTGCGAGCCTTCGGGTCATGGACGGGTCGATGACGGCGTCACCGCGCACCGCCACCCGGATGGCGGCCACCAAATCCTCCGGGGGCAGGCTCTTCAACAGGAAGCCGCTCGCGCCGGCGGACAGTGCGCGGGACAGGTTTCCGTCGCTGTCGTAGGTGGTCAGCACCAGGACGCGGGTACCGCCCGCGGCGACAATGGCTTCGGTGGCGGCCAGCCCGTCCAGCTTCGGCATGCGCACATCGAGAATCGCCACGTCCGGATGCAGGCGGGCGGCCGCCTCGATGGCCGCGCGCCCGTCACCCACCTCCGCCACACATTCCAGATCCGGTTGGGCGTCCACCACGGCCCGCAGCCCCGACCGGAACATGGTGTGGTCATCGGCGATCAGAATGCGCACGGGGCGTGGCGAATTCGGCCGAGTCACCGCAGAGGTCTCGTCGTTCATGCCGCTCCGATCGGTACGGATACCACGATATCCCAGCGCTCCCCGGTCCGGTCCGGGCCGAATTGCGCAGTGCCACCGAACAATTCAGCCCGCTGCCGGATACCGTCCAACCCGCGGTGCACACCCTCCGATGCGCGCGCGGCGGCCGCGATGGGATTGGCGCCGCGGACCTCCACCCGCGTCGGGCGATAGCCGATCTCCAATCGCGCCGGTTCGCGCCCGTGCCGCAGGGCATTGGTCAGAATCTCCTGCACCACGCGGTAGAGCATGACGTCGAGCGATTCCGGCAGCACCGGCGGCTCACCCGAAATCTCCACCAGCACAGCAAGACCCGCCGCGCGCACCCGCTCCACCAGACCGTCGATATCGGCCAGCCCGGGCTGCCGCTGCCCGTCGTCCTCACGACCGTGCAGCAGATCCAGCTGCCGCCGCAGATCCACCATGGCGGCCCGGCTGCTGGTCTCCACCGCCGTCAGCGACCGCGCCGCCGCCTCGGCATCGGTGCGGGACAGCGTCGAATCGGCCTTGATCACAGCGGAATCTTCCTCGGGCACAGTGTGATCGGCGCGCGACAGCGCCATACGCGCGACCCCCGCATGAATTCCGATGGCGCTCACATGATGGGAGATCACATCGTGCAGATCCCGCGCGATCGCCGCCCGCTCATCGGCGAGGGCGCGATCCAGCGCGGCCCGCTGTTCCTGCTGCCGCAGGCGTTCCCGCTGCTCCAACTCGGCGATGTACGCACCGCGCGCCGCGGTGTACCGGCCGACCAGCCACGGCACCACCCCGGCGGCCACAGCCAGCAGCACCCACCGCCAGTCCCGCGAAACCGGGCCGCCGACAAGCACATTCGAGACGGCAGCACCGACGGCGAGCATGGCGACCGTCACGAGGGACGTGGCGCCGCCCAACCACGCGCCCGCCCGGTAGCCCGCCACGAGGAACCCCACATCGGGCATGCGCGCCGGCAGTCCGTAATGGTTCACGAATCCGGCGATACCGACCTTCACCGCCACCTGCCCGACCGCCGCGAGCGCGGCCGTCGCGGGCGGCGCGGCGAGCGCGAGATCGGCGGCCACCACCGCCGCGAACAGGATCGACGCCAGCACAGGCGCGGCACCGAACGCGCCGCACATCACCAGTTGCATGCTGTCGACCAGCGCTGCCACCACCGCGACCACCAGCGACAGGCGGAACAGTGACCTGGTCACATCCATCACGGCACCACCTTCGTCGACTCGTCCGATCGCGTGCCGCCCGGCGGGCACATCGAGCGCGACGCTACCCGCGCACCCGCCCATCCCCCGTGTGGGGGACACGAAATCCCCCCGCCGAGCGACACTCCGCCACACCCGGCTCAGCAGCGTCGTCGCACAACATCCGCGCAGGTGATCTAGGTGTTCGGTCCAGCCAGGCTGGACCGAACATCGGCCGGTCAGCCCGAACCTCCGCACAATGCAGCGCGCATGCCCGCCTGCACGCCGACCGCGGCCCGAAAACCGCAGCACGGCAGGACCGGAAACCCGGCAGCACCGGGCGGACTGGGCACAGCGGAACAACACCGGATGCCTGGGCACAGCAAAAGGGGCGTCTCGTCAATGACGAGACGCCCCTTTTGTTGACGACTACGTGATTACGCGACACCCTCGGCGCGAGCGGCAGCGCCCACGGCCTCGGCGACGGCCGGAGCCACGCGGGGATCGAGCGGGCTCGGGATGATCTTGTCCACGGCCAGCTCGTCCGCCACCACCGCGAAAATGGCATCGGCCGCAGCGACCTTCATGCCCTCGGTAATGCGACGCGCGCCCACATCCAGCGCGCCCTTGAAGACGCCCGGGAACGCGAGCACATTGTTGATCTGGTTCGGGAAGTCCGAGCGGCCGGTCGCCACGATGGCGGCGTACTTGGCGGCCACCTCGGGGTGGATCTCCGGATCCGGGTTCGACATGGCGAACACGATGGACTCGGGCGCCATCGAGGCGATGAGCTCCTCGGCGATGGTGCCCGCCGACAGACCCAGGAACACATCGGACCCGGCGAGCGCCTCGGCCGGACCGCCGGTGATCTTGCGCGGATTGCTGCGCTGCGCCAGTTCGGCCTTCACATGGTTCAGGTCGCCGCGGTCGCTGCTGATAATGCCCTTGGAGTCCAGCACGACGATGTCGGAGACACCGGCGGCCAGCAGGATGTTCGTGCACGCCACACCGGCGGCGCCCGCACCCGACACCACGACCTTCAGATCCGCGATCGGACGGCCCTGCACCGCGGCCGCGCCCTTGAGCGCGGCCAGCACCACGATGGCGGTGCCGTGCTGGTCGTCGTGCATGACCGGGCAGTCGAGGGCCTCGATGAGCCGCTGCTCGATCTCGAAGCAGCGCGGCGCGGAGATGTCCTCCAGGTTGACCGCGCCGAAGCTCGGGCGCAGGCGGATCACGGTCTCGACGATCTCGTCGACATCCTTGGTGTCGAGCACGATCGGAATGGAATCCAGGCCGGCGAACTTCTTGAACAGCGCCGCCTTACCCTCCATCACCGGCAGCGAGGCGCGCGGGCCGATATCGCCCAGGCCCAGCACGGCGGTGCCGTCGGAGACGACCACGACCAGGCGCTCGGCCCAGGTGTAGGTCTTGGCGAGCGACTCGTCCTTGTGGATACCGCGGCAGACCTGCGCCACACCGGGGGTGTAGGCGATCGACAGGTCGCGCTGGGTGTCCAGCGGCGCGGTAAGTGCGACCGAGAGCTTGCCGCCCAGGTGGCCCGCGAAAATTTCTTCCGAGGTGATGTCGGAAAGGTTCGCAGCATTGGACTCGGGGCTTGCCTTGGTGGCATTCACTGCTTCAGTCACGGGTGACACGATTTCACTCCATCTCGGTGCGGACTCAACCGTTTGACGGTTACCGTTCGGTAATAGGTAAATGGGATTCTTGCTCTATATCGGGCGCGCCGGCCACTGCGTTCCCGGCACTGCATGAACCCTCGCCACGGTCATCGGGGCGGGCGCCACAAAGTATTACGGTTCGCGGGCAGCGTGTCTGGACAACACAGCGCGGCAGAGATCGTCGAGCGGAACCGGACGGGTGTGTCCGGGCGATGTCGCCGGGGTGATCCAGGGGTAACCCGCGCGTCGCGGATCGTGATCACCGAGTCTCCTGAGCCGGGCGGTCAGCGACGGCGGGAGATCGCAACATTCTGCCACCGGCAGCGACAACGCGCCAAATCGCCCCCGGCCCGTCGCGCTCGTTCACCATCCACGCAGCCTAGGCGCGCCGAATCACCCTCAGGTAAAGGGAAACTCGCACGTCGGGCCGTCACAGCGGTGAACAGTCACAACAGGGCCCCACATACGACGGTGAGCTGTCGCGCCTGGTTGGCAGCACCGCGGTGAGGTCCGGGCGAGCCCGCGAATCCGATCGCCGCAGCAGCACCCGAGACGCGTCGCCGCGCGATTCAGGACGCCTCAGCGGTGCGATTCAGGAAGCTTCAGCGGTGCGATTCAGGACGCCTCAGCGCTGCGATTCAGGACGCTTCGGGCGCGGCGGATTCGACGGGCCCGCGCATGGTCCGCGGCACGGCCGTGCGCTCCGGCCGCACCCACACACTGTCCAGACCGCCCGAGATCAACCGCACGCGCCAATCGCTGCCCGCGCCGGGGTGATCGGTGCGCCGATGCATTCCGCGCGTCTCCGTGCGCGCCAGAGCGCTGTACTTGGTCCAGCGCGCCACGGCCAGCAGCGCCGCCGCCTGCCGCGCGCGCAGCCGTTCCGCGCCCGCGCCGCCGAGATCGAATTCCGCGCCCGGCCACATGCCGTCCAGTTCACCGATGCTGTCGCGCAGGCTGCCGTCGCTGCGCCAGTAGCTGCGCCGCAGCGGCAGCGTGTGCTCCTGCACCAGGCCGACCACCGCGCGCGGATCGATGCGCGCGCGATCGCCCAGCCCCGCGCCGGGCACCGGCCGGGTCCGGCCGACCCGTTTGCGGCCGCCCGCGAACCGGGCCGCCGCCTGGCCCGCCCATGCTCCCGAGGACACCGCCCAGGCCCCGTTCTGCCCGCCGACTCCGGAAACAGCGCCGGTCAACGGCTCGCGGGTGGTCACATCGCCCGCGCCGTAGAGGCCGGGAACCGCAGTGGCGCAATCGGGTCCGGCCAGCCAGAGCCCGCCGGTGCCGCGCACCGTGCCCTCGAGCACCGCGCGCACCGGCACCCGGCCGGCCGAATCCTGGTGCCGCAGCAGCTCTTCACGCAGTGATTCCACCTGGTCGCCGTCGCGCAGCAGATCCTCGGGACCGCCGGTGCGCGTCAGCCCGTCGCGCGCGGCATCGGAGAGCTCGTCGAGACCGGCGTAGACACGGCGGCCGCCGGCGATCGCCGTGAAGGCCTGGACCCGCGATCCGCCGCCGTGCTCGTAGAGCACCGACCGCGATTCGTCGTACAGCGTGGCGAAGTGCATGACCTGCTCGGCCGAGAACACCGTGGTTCCGGCCGGGCGCTGGCCACTCATCGACGCGGGACCCGAATTGCCGATGGGCACCAGCGAATACGCGTTGGAGAACTCCATCCCGGAGAGTTCGGCCCCGGCCTCCGCACCCATGAGCAGTCCGTCGCCGGTGTCGACATCGGTGCCCGCGCCGCCGGAGAGGAAGGCGCAGCCGCCGGTGGCCAGCACCACGGCCCGGGCCCGCGCGGTCCAGCTGTGCGCCTCGCCGCCCAGTGCCACGCCCGCCGCGCCGGAGACGATGCCGTCACTGTCGGTGAGCAGCTGCAATGCCGGGTGGTAGTCGAGAATCCGGACCCCGGCGATCACCATGCTGCGGCGCAGGCGGCCGAGATATTTCGGGCCGTCCAGCCGAATCCGGGTCGGCTGTTCGGCGGCCACCATTCCGCGCCCGACGCGCTCGCCCGGCGCGCGCAGACTGCCGTGCACCAGCTGTCCGATCCGCCGGTGGGTTTCATCGAGCACCCGGTACATCCATTCCGGATCACCGAGTCCGCCGCCGTGCGCGAAGTTCTGCGCTACCGCCTCGTCACGCGCCCGGCCGGCCGGGATGTCCCAGAGGGTGGCCCCGCCCCGCGCGGTGGGCCCGCTCGTTCCGCAGCGGGCCTTGTCGACCAGCAGAACCCGAGCACCGGCAGCGGCGGCGGCGAGTGCGGCCCAAGCCCCTGCCGGACCGCCTCCCAGCACAAGCACATCGGTGTCGAATTCGGTCATAACGACAAATGTTCGCGGACCGTTCAACTACTCGCAACCGTTACGCGTATATCAATTCCACCACTGCGCCCACAGCAGCGATCCGGCAACAATAAAAACGACCAAAACCCCGAAAAGGGCGGTAATTCCCTGACGTCTATCAGCAAATATCTGCGCGGCCACAACCAGTAATCCCGCGCACACATGCCAGGCCAGATCTGCGGTGCCCGGACCGGGAAAACCACGCTGGGCGCCGATGATCGACGCACCGACAACCGTCGCCGCCAGCACCACCGTGCCACCGGCAACGATCCCGCTCAGACCCCGCAGCACCTTCACGCTGTCCCCGTTCGGCGTGAGCGGGGGGCGTGCGTGGTGACGCAGGCTTCCGCCTCCGGCCCCGGACCGCTCACGCCGTGATCACCGGCACACCACTGGATTTGCCCACGAGAATCTCGAATTGCGCTGGGTCGGTGGTGAATTCACCGAGTCGGATGGTCTTGTTGCTGCCGTGGTAGTCGGACGAGCCGGTCGTCAGCAATCCCAGTTCGTCGGCGAGCGCTGCCAAGACCGCGCGATCGGCCGCACTGTGATCGGGATGATCGAGTTCGAGCCCGCCGAGTCCGAGCGTCGCCAGCTCCCGAATGTGATCCAGGGACAACAGGCGGCCGCGCTTACGGGCCCGCGCGTGCGCCACCACGCTCACGCCGCCGGCCGCCGCGACCATCTCCACCGCGCGCTGCAGCGGCGTGTCGGCCTTCTCGACGTAGTACTTGCCGTTCGGGGCGAGCAGATCCTTGAAGGCCGCGTCCACCGAGGGCACCACGCCGGCTTCGACGAGGGCCCGCGCCAGGTGCGGGCGGCCCGCCGACGGCCCGGCCGATGCCATCACCGCGTCCGGATCCACCGGCAGCCCGTCGGCGGCCATATTCTCGGCGATCGCGCGCAACCGCACGGTGCGTTCCCCGCGCAACCGCTCCCGCTCCTGCGCGAAGGCCTCGTTCGCCGGGTCGAACAGGTAGGCCAGCAGATGGACCGGCACCGGCCAGCCGTCATCACCGTCGCCGACACACGACATCTCCATGCCGCGCACCAGCGTGAGACCCGGGGGCAACGCCTCGACCGCCTCCGCCCAGCCCGCAGTGGTGTCGTGATCGGTCAGGGCGACCACGTCCAGGCCCGCGGCCGCGGCATGACGAATGAGCTCGGCCGGAGCGTCGGTGCCGTCGGAGGCATTGGAATGAGTGTGGAGATCGATGCGCACGGGGTCCATCTTGCCCGCGCGGGCGCGCCCGCCCCGGGCGCCCGGCGGTTACCGGCACGGCAACCTAGACTTCGGCCCGTGTCCTCACTGCCCCCGCTCCCCGCATTCCACTGGCCCGGCCGGGCCACTGACCGGCCGAAACCGGCCGAGCATCGCCCCGGCGCGAACGTGGTCGTCGACTGCGCGGTCTACATCGACGGGCACCGGCTGCTGGAGCACTGCAGCTATGCGGAGGCCCTCGGCGAAGTGCGCAAGCACGGCAAGGGATTCGTCTGGCTCGGCTTGCTCGAACCCAGCATCAGCCTGATGACCGATGTGGCGAGCACCTTCGGATTGCACTCGCTCGCCGTCGAAGACGCGGTGCAGGCCCATCAGCGTCCCAAACTCGAACGCTACGACGACATTCTGTTCCTGGTGCTGCGCACCGTGCAGTACCACACGCACGAGCTCAATACGGTCAGCGAGATCGTCGACACCGGCGAGATCATGATCTTCCTCGGCCCGGATTTCGCGATCACCGTGCGGCACGGCGATCACAGCGGATTGGCCGGTGTCCGTACCGATCTGGAGTCGCAGCCCGAGCAGCTGGCGCTCGGGCCCGGTGCGGTGCTGCATGCGGTGGCCGACCGCTGCGTGGACTCGTACGTGGAGGTCACCGCGGCCATCGAAGAGGATGTGGACGCCATGGAGGAGGCGGTGTTCACGCCCTCCAGCAAGATTATTATCGAGGCGATCTACCAGCTCAAGCGGGAGGTGGTGGAACTGCGGCGGGCCGTGAAACCCCTCGCGCTGCCGCTGCAGCTGCTCTCACACGACCCCAAACTGCCACTGCCCGTGGAGATTCGGCGATATCTGCGCGATGTCGCCGACCACCACACCGCGGTGACCGAGCAGATCATGGACTTCAACGAATCGCTCAGCGCGCTGATCAATGCCGCGCTCGCGAAGGTGAGCGTGCAGCAGAACACCGATATGCGAAAGATTTCCGCCTATGCGGCCATGGCGGCGGTACCGACCATGATCGCCGGTGTCTACGGCATGAACTTCATCCACATGCCGGAATTGAACTGGACCTTCGGCTACCCGGCCGCCATCGCCCTGATGGTGGGGCTGTGCGGCCTGCTCTACGCCAACTTCCACCGCAACGATTGGCTGTGATCAGAGCGACGCCGCTGCGCGATCCGCGTCGCGCACATCGATTTTCGCCTCGGTCCAGGCTTCGCGCAGGGCCTCGGCGCCGCGAATGCGCACCCAGGCCGCCTCGGTCGCGGTGATCGGCGTCGCGGTCAGGAAGTGCACGGGCTCAGCGGGTTCCGGCAATTCCACCGCGGGTATCTCGCTCACGCCGAGCAGTACGGCGGTGAAGGGCGCGTTGAGCCACAGCGCTTCTCCCAGATCCAGCAGCGCATCGGCTTGCAGCACAATGCCTTCCACCGAGGGAGAGGCCGCCAGCATGCCGAGCGCCCGGGTCAGCCCCGCGCCCGCGCCGACGCCGCCGCGCAGCGTGAGCAGCAGTTCCGCACGCGGTCCGCGCAGCGGATCGGCCAGCGCCGCAGTCGGATCCGTCATCGGATGCCGGGAACCACCCAGCGTCACGTAGTGCACCAGGTCGCCGTCCGGAATGCGCAGGATATCGATGGGTTCCAACCCGAGGAACGTCACCGAGGCCGCATCCGCGGACTCCACACCGAAATGTCCGAGCACCCCGGCCCGGACCGTATTGATCACATCCACGACTAGATTGCCAGCCTCGCCAGCATGTCCCGGGCCTGCTCGGCGGCCTTGGGATCGCACAGCACGTCGTAGCGACCGGCCACCAACTGCATGGTGGAGGCGAAATCGCGCTGCCCGCGGGTGGCGGCGTACGGGATGGACGTGGACAGCAGGCCGAAGATGATGCCGCCGACCAGGCCGACGATGATCGCGCCGCCGCCGGAGAACATGCTCAGCAGCAGGCCGATGAACAGGCCCAGCCACGCGCCCGAAACCACGCCCCCGCCAAGGACTTTGCCCCATGTCAGCCGGTACAGCACGCGTTCGACCTGCATGAGATCGACACCGACGATGGTCACGTTCTCCACCGGGAACTGGTTGTCGGCCAGATAGTCGACGGCCCGCTGCGCCTCGGCATAGGTCGGATAGGACCCGACGGGCCAGCCCGACGGAGGCGTCGGCAGGCCCGAACGGTTCCGGTTCGAGTTCCCCAAGGGATTCGTCATATCTCCATCATGCTATTTCGGTGTGTCGGACGGGGGTTCGCAGCGCCGCATTTAACGTGCGGTTCGCTTCATTTTCGCGGCTCGGCCCTTATCCGCGATGACCTGCGCCATCTTCGCGCTGGCCTCGTCGATCATCTCGTCGCCGAGCATGACCGCGCCACGAGCGCCGCCTTCGGCCGAGGTGTGGAAGGCGTACGCGTCCAATATCTCCTCGGCGCGGTCGTAGTCGGCCTGACGTGGGCTGAAGATCTCATTGCCCGCCGCGATCTGGTCCGGATGCAGCACCCATTTGCCGTCGAAGCCGAGGGCGGCGGTGCGGGCGGCATTGCGGCGGAAGCCCTCGATATCGCGCACCGCGAGATAGGGGCCGTCGATGGCCTGCAGCCCGTGAGCCCGCGCTGTGAGCAAGATCGTCATATAGATGTGGTGATACGCATCACCCGGTTCGTAGCCTTCGGGCTGCTCCCCCACCACGAGGGTGCGCATATTGATCGACGCCATGAAGTCGGCCGGCCCGAAAACCAGGGTCTGCACCCGCGGGCTGGCGGTGGCGATCTCGTCGATATTGCGGAGCCCGAGCGCGTTCTCGATCTGGGGCTCGATGCCGATCCGACCGACCGGCAGGCCGTTGGCCTTCTCCAGCTGGGTGAGCAGCAGATCCAGCGCCCGCACCTGGCCGGCGTCGGTGACCTTGGGCAGCAGCAGGGCGTCGACCTGCGTGCCCGCACCCTCGATCACGGTAATGACATCGGCGTAGGTGTGCTCGGTGGTCCAATCGTTGACCCGCACAACACGAATCTGATCGCCCCAGCCGCCGGAGTTGAGGGCCGCCACGATATTCGCCCGGGCCGCCGCCTTGGCCGCCGGTGCGACCGCATCCTCGAGGTCCAGGAAGACCTCGTCGGCGGCGAGTCCCTTGGCTTTCTCGATCATGCGCGGGTTGCTGCCGGGTACGGCCAGCACGGTGCGGCGGGATGTCACGGGTCACTCCTTCATACGTCCGCGCTCGTGGCGCGACATTTCGGGCTATCTGGACCCACTAGCCTTGTCACCTATGGCAGCGACGAGAGTTTTCGCCGCCCGGCTCGCGGGCTTGGTGGCATTGGGACCGGACGGGGAGTCTATCGGCCGCGTCCGCGACCTGGTGATCTCCATCCGCTATGACCGGCAACGACCGCGCATTCTCGGCATCCTCGTCGAACTGCCCACGCGGAAGCGGATTTTCGTGCCGATGCTGCGGGTGCAGACCGTGGACCCGGGTGCGGTGACACTGACCACCGGCACCATCAGCGTGCGGCGCTTCGAACTGCGGCCCGGCGAGATGCTCGCCGTCGCACAGCTGCTCGACTCCACCGTGCGGGTCGACGATCCGGAACTGCCGCAGCTGGCCACGACCGATGTGGTGGTGGTCGATCTGGGCATCGAGCAGACCCGCACCCGCGACTGGGTGGTCACCCGGGTCGCGGTGCGCGAGCGCCGTCGCCTCGGTGTCGGATTCGGGCGGCGCGGCGCGGTGCACGTGGTGGATTGGGCGCAGGTGCGCGGTCTCACCCAGACCGAACTCAATCTGCCCGGCCAGGACGTCACCCAGCTGCTGGCGCAATTCGAGGGCATGCGGCCCGCGGATGTCGCGCATCTGCTGCGCGAACTGCCGAGCAAACGCCGCATCGAGGTGGCGGCCGCCTTCGACGACGAGCGCCTGGCGGACGTGGTCCAGGAGCTGCCGGAGGCCGATCAGGTGGAGCTGCTCGAACAGCTCGGCGTGGAACGCGCCGCCGATCTGCTCGAGGCCATGGACCCCGACGACGCGGCCGACCTGCTCGGCGAGCTCCCCGAGGGCGAAGCGGAATCACTGCTGGCGCTGATGGATCCGGAGGATTCCGAGCCGGTGCGCCGCCTGCTCGAGCACGCCCCCTACACCGCCGGTGGTCTGATGACCTCCAAACCGGTGGTGCTCACCCCGGCCACCACGGTCGCGGAGGCGCTGGCCCGCATTCGCGATCCCGAGCTGACACCGGCGCTGGCCACCATGGCCTTCGTGGTGCGCCCGCCGACGGCGACACCGACCGGCCGCTATCTGGGCTGCGTGCATTTCCAGCAACTCTTACGCGAACCGCCCGCGAATATGGTGGGCGGCATCGTGGACGACGATCTGGTGCTGCTGCGCCCCGACGCGCCGCTCACCGCGGTGACCCGCTATTTCGCCACCTACAACCTGGTGTGCGGGCCGGTGGTGGACGCCGAGAATCATCTGCTGGGCGCGGTCACGGTCGACGATGTGCTCGACCATCTGCTGCCCGAGGATTGGCGTGAGCAGGACGACCACATTCATGATCTGAACGGCATTCCGCTGATCGACGGCACCGGAGGCAGGGCGTGACCGACCGCATCGACAAGCCCAACGCCCGGCAGCGCCTGGAGACGCCGGTCGAGAGCCGCTTCCGCGGATTCGATTGGGACGCAGAGGCTCTCGCGCGCAGCAGTGAGAAGCTCGCACGATTCCTGGGCACCGGACGCTATCTGGTCATCCAGACCGTCTTCGTCATCGTCTGGATCATGCTGAACGTCTTCGCGATTCGGCTGCAGTGGGATCCGTACCCCTTCATCCTGCTGAATCTGGCGTTCTCCACCCAGGCCGCGTACGCCGCGCCCCTTATCCTGCTGGCGCAGAACCGGCAGGACAACCGCGACCGGGTGGCGCTCGACGAGGATCGGACGCGAGCAGCCCAGACGAAAGCTGATACCGAATTCCTGGCGCGCGAACTCGCCGCGCTGCGACTCGCCGTCGGTGAGGTCGCGACACGTGACTATGTCCGCCGCGAGCTGGACGATGTCAAGGACGCGCTGCTCAGGCTGGAGAAACTCGCCACGGACGGCGAGGTCGTCGGCGAGAAGAAAGCAAAGAAGAGTACCGATCGAAAGAGGTCTGGAGTCCCGATTTCGGCACAGAAAGATGGCGAGTAACCGCACAAGTTGTACCGAACAAGCTGACTGATGGGTAACCTGGATCACGTTGTTCCGAGCGACCGACCCAGACACTCCGCTTTTGAGGCTGTCATCACGGGAGATCGGCCGCACGACTGAGGGGATTGTGTGGTGGCGAAGAGAATATCTGCACCCGTGACAGCGTCGGCTCTGCTGATCGCAGGCCTGGTCACCGCCGGTTCGGCCACCAATACGACAGTGCACACGGTGGCGCCGCAGGCCGCACCCGAGGCACTGCTGGCCGCATCGGCATCCAGCACCGGAGACGCCGCCGCGGCGGCATCCGATCAGACCGTCGGACTGGTCCCGGCCGCGCCCGACGCTCCCCGCAAACTCAGCGCAATGACCCCGCCCGCCGACGGTGCACTCGGCGCACTCCCGCTGCAGAACATTGCGCTGCCCGGCGGCACCGGCGTCCTGGGCATCCCCGAACTGGTGCTCGCCGCCTATCGCAATGCCGAACTGGCGCTGCAGTCCTCACAGCCCGGCTGTGGTCTGCCCTGGAATCTGCTGGCCGGTATCGGCCACATCGAGTCCAATCACGCCAGCGGCGGCAATACCGATGCCGCGGGCACCACCATCTCGCCCATCTTCGGCCCGTCACTGGACGGGACCCTGCCCGGCAACGAGGTCATCAAGGCCGCCAGCGGCGGCTTCGTGCGCGCGGTCGGTCCCATGCAGTTCCTGCCCAGCACCTGGGCCAGATACGCCTCCGACGGCAATGGCGACGGCATCGCCGATCCCAACAATGTCTTCGACGCCGCACTGGCGGCGGGCAAATACCTGTGCGACGGCGGACTCGATCTGCGCGATCCGGCGCAGCAGCTGCGCGCGGTGCTGCGCTACAACAATTCGATGACCTACGCGTCCAACGTGCTGAGCTGGTCGAACGCGTACAAGACCGGTGGCACGCCCGCCGCGGTGAGCATCTCCGCGGATATGATTCCGCCCGGCTCGTACCCGGTGAACGGCCCGGATATGTCGCTGGCCTCCACCACGATTCCGGCCACCACGACCACCACCGACGCCGCGCCCGTACCGGCCACCCAGGCCCAGCAGACCCAGGTGATGATCACCATTCCGGGTCTGCCGCCCATCCCCTGCGGCATCTTCTGCCCGGCGCCCGCACCCGTGAATCCCTGTGTGGAGGCCTCGGTTCCGGCCCCGAAGCCGGATCCGGCGAATCCGGTCGACGCCAAGCCGGAGGACGGCTCGCAGCCCGGCCAGGCGGACAAGGTCGATCAGAAGACCGATCCGAAGGCCGATCTGCAGTACGGCCCCGACGGCAAGCCGGTCCAGCAGCCCGCGGCCTGCACCCAGCCGGACCCGGCCGCACAGCAGCAGCCGCAGGCTCCCGCCCAGGCTCCGCAGCCGCAGGGCCAGCAGCCGCAGAACGAGCAGAACAGCCAGCCGGTCGTCACCACCGATCCGGCGCCCGCGGAGCAGGCTCCGGAGTCCGCGCAGCCGACCACGCCGGCGCCCGCCATCACTCTCCCGTTCGGCATCACCATCCCGCTGCCGGTTCCGGCGGCGCCGTAATCCGCCGCGCGGCGCCGAATTTCGACGCCGCGATCGAGGCCCCGTTCGCCTGCGCCCCCACCTTCCGGGGTCGCAGGCGAACCTGTTCGGGCGTGTCGTTTTACCCCGCCCGGGGCTCGGAGTCAGTCTTTCCGAATCACTCAAACCTGCTCTACCTGCACCGTTTCCATTCCAGCAATGCCGCGGCAAGCCATCGGATCTCCGGGCCGTAATCGAAACGTCAAACATGGTCACGAAGCAGTAACGGAAAGATCTCGAATGCGGTAGCCTGGCCGTCACTACATCACCTGGTTGTTACGACCGACGGCAATGGAGGGTCACCGCACAGTGGGACGTCACCGCAAACCCCCGGTCCCGACAATGCGTCGCGGATCGGTTATCGCACTCACCGGTCTCGTACCCGCCGGACTCGCCACCGTCACCGGTGCCGCCGACGGCAGCCTCATCGGCAAGGTCACTTCGACTGTCCAGCACGAGTTTTCGCCCGACGCCAAGGAAACGGCGCTATCCAGACCTGAGGCGGCCCTCCCGGCCGCCGCCCCGGAAGCTCTGCTGCACGAGGCGAAACAGGTTGTCCCCGTTGGCCCGCCGGTCGTCAAGACCGTCGCGAACCCCGGTAGCCGGGTCCCCGCCGCACTGCCGGCCGGCCCGCTCGGCATCCCCGGCATCGCCACCAATGCCTATCAGAACGCGGAACGCATTCTGGCCGTGGAGAATCCGGCCTGCGCCATGCCGTGGTCCCTGCTCGCCGGCATCGGCCGGGTGGAATCCACCCACGCCTTCGGCGGCAAAGCCGATGTGAACGGCGATCCGCTCGCCCCGATCTACGGCCCGGTGCTCGACGGCAGTCTCGCCGGCAACAATGTCGTCCGCGACGCCGATGCCGAGCTGAGCGGCCTGTCCTCCGGCTACACCCGCGCGGTCGGCCCCATGCAGTTCCTGCCCGAGACCTGGCGCAAATACGCCGCCGACGGCAATGGCGACGGCGTCGCCGATCCGCAGAACCTCTTCGACGCCACCCTCACCGCGGGCAAGTACCTGTGCTCCGGCGGCCTCGATATGCGCGATCCGGCCCAGCAGACCCGCGCCATCCTGCGCTACAACAACTCCATGGCCTACGTCGCCAATGTGATGGCATGGGAGGCGGCGTACTCCTCCGGAGTCACCCCCGCCGCCGCCCAATTGCCGCGCATCTGAGGTCCCAGCCGGTCCCCCGTCGCGGCGGACCGGTCCGGCACTCCTATTCTTTGCGTATGCCAGTGGTAACGGAATCGGATGTGCGGGGCGCGCTCGCGAAGGTGAACGACCCGGAGATCAGGAAACCGATCACCGAATTGGGCATGGTGAAAAGCGTTGTGGTCGGCGCCGACAGCAGTGTCCAGGTCGAGATCTACCTGACGACGTCGGCCTGTCCGATGAAGGGCGCGATCACCGAGCGCGTCAGCAATGCCATCAACGATGTGCCCGGCGTCGGCAAGATCGACGTGACCCTCGACGTGATGAACGACGAGCAGCGCACCGAGCTCCGCAAGAAATTGCGCGGCGACAATGCCGAACCGGTCATCCCGTTCGCCCAGCCCGGCTCGCTGACCCGCGTGTACGCGGTCGCCTCCGGTAAGGGCGGCGTCGGAAAGTCCAGTGTCACCGTGAATCTCGCGGCCGCCATGGCCGCCAAGGGCCTGTCGGTGGGTGTGCTGGACGCCGATATCTACGGCCATTCGGTGCCGCGCATGCTCGGCACCGACGCGCGCCCCACCCAGGTGGAGCGGATGATCATGCCGCCGCAGGCGCACGATGTGAAGCTCATCTCGATCTCCATGTTCACCCAGGGCAATACGCCCGTGGTGTGGCGCGGCCCGATGCTGCACCGCGCGCTGCAGCAGTTCCTGGCCGATGTGTTCTGGGGCGATCTGGATGTGCTGCTGCTGGACCTGCCGCCGGGCACCGGCGATGTGGCCATCTCGCTCGCACAGCTGATTCCGAACGCCGAGATCCTGGTCGTCACCACCCCGCAGCTGGCCGCCGCCGAGGTGGCCGAGCGCGCGGGCTCCATTGCCCTGCAGACGCGTCAGCGCATCGTCGGCGTGGTCGAGAACATGTCCTGGCTGGATCTGCCCGACGGTTCGCGTATGGAGCTCTACGGCTCCGGCGGCGGACAGACCGTGGCGGACAATCTGACTCGCGCGGTCGGCGCCAATGTGCCGCTGTTGGGCCAGATCCCGATCGAGCAGCAGATGCGCGAGGCGAGCGACGACGGCACCCCGATCGTGCTCAGCGCCCCCGACAGCGCCTCCGGCAAGGCCCTGCTCGCGATTGCCGACAAGCTGGCGGTCCGCCGCCGCGGTTTGGCAGGCATGTCCCTCAATATCGACACCACCCGCCACCTGTAATCGCCCCACCCCTGATCACAAGGCCCGTGCCCGTTGCCCTCGCAACGGGCACGGGCTTTTCCACGGACCGGGAACGATGAGAGGTGCTCGGCGACCGGCCAATTCGACGGCCGAATTCCGCCGGGGTGCGGGCGCTGCCGTGCGCACACTCCCCCTAAGCTCGGAGGCATGCTCACGCTGCTTCTCTATGTGCTGATCGTCGGTTTGGTGGCCGCGCTGCTCTTCCTCGTCGCCAGCGCGCTGTTCGGGCGGTCGGAAGAGCTCGGCCCGCTGCCCGAGGGCACCACGGTCACCGTGCTCCCCGCCGAGGCGATCAGCGGCAGCGATGTCCGCGCCCTGCGGTTCCAGCAGGTGGTGCGCGGCTACAAGGCGGGCGAGGTGGACTGGGCGCTGACCCGGCTCGCCGGTCGCATCGACGAACTCGAACGGCAGCTGGCCTACGCGCGCGCCGGCCACCCGGCCGAGGGGTCCGGAACCACACTCGCGCAGGGCGTACCGCTTGCGTACAGCATCGGCACCTATGCCGCCGGGCAGGAGGCGCCTGCGGTACTCGGCGATCCACTGACACCCTTCAGTGGCACGCCGATCGGGTCCGAGGCTGTGCCGGTCGCCCCTCAGTTGCCCGAGGTGCTGCCGAGCCGGGCGCCGCAGACCGCTCCCGATGCCGAGCCCGCCGTGACCGCAGCATCGGATACGGACCCCGCGACGGCGGCGCCCGATACGGCCGCGGGCACGCCGGAGGCGGCGACACCGCCCGGCACGGGCGACACGCCGGACACGGGCACCGATACGAAGCAGCAGGCGGCCTCCGGCTGGGTGGCCGGTCCCGGCGGCCAGAGTTCCGGTCCAGGTGCGCGGTGACGGCGGTCGCCGTACCGGGTGACGGCCGGGTGCGCTGCGGTTGGTCGGAGGCCTCGCAGCTGTACCGGGACTATCACGATCAGGAGTGGGGCCGGGCGCTGCACGGCGACGACGCCCTGTTCGAACGGGTATGCCTCGAGGCCTTCCAGTCGGGCCTGGCGTGGATCACGATCCTGCGCAAGCGCCCGGCGTTCCGCGCGGCCTTCGAGGGGTTCGTGATCGAGCGGGTCGCGGGCTTCGGCGAGCCGGACGTGGCACGGCTCATGGCTGATCCCGGCATAGTTCGCAATAGCGCCAAAATTCACGCGAGCATCCACAATGCCCGGATCGCCCTGAACCTCCCGAAGAGCCTGGACGAGCTGCTCTGGTCCTTCGCACCGGCCACCGGAAAGCGGCCACGCACCCTCGCGGATGTGCCCGCCGTCACTGCCGAATCCACCGCTCTCGCAAAAGAACTGAAGCGGCTCGGATTCAAGTTCGTCGGACCCACTACGGCGTACGCACTCATGCAGGCGACCGGGATGGTAGACGATCACATTGCCGATTGCTGGGTGAATGTCGGGACTCCCTGAACGGCACAACGGTCGGTTTTTGGAACTCAGGTACCCGCCCCGATCCGCGATAGGGAAGAATGGGCGTGGTGCAGCCCGCCACATGCCGGCGGGCTGCCTGGTTGGTGACAACTGGAGTTCCATGAAAGTGCGCAGAAATTCGCGCAGATCTGGAGGGAGCAGAGGATGGCGGCCATGAAGCCCCGCACCGGGGACGGTCCCCTCGAGGCAACCAAGGAAGGGCGTGGAATCGTCATGCGGGTTCCACTCGAGGGTGGCGGGCGTTTGGTCGTCGAGCTCACGCCGGAGGAAGCTGCGGCACTGGGTGACGAACTCAAGAGTGTCACGAGCTAGTAGCCATACTTGCCCGTGCCGGTGAGCCGCACCGAACCGGTGGTTGACCCCGCTCTCGAGCCGCTCACCGGCGCCCCGGTGCATTCCACGCACCCCCTCGGCGCAGCCGATCCCCTGATCGACTGCGCCGGGCTACTGTCCTGTCCGGAATGCGGGCAGGACCTCACGCCTCGCGACCACACCCTGCGGTGTCCGCGCGGCCACAGTTTCGATATCGCCAGGCAGGGCTACGTCAGCCTGCTGACGGGCGCGTCCACCAAGATGACCGGTGATACCCCGGCCATGCTCGACGCCCGGGCGGCCTTCCAGTACGCAGGTCATTTCACTCCCATTGCCGCTGCCCTCGCGGCCGCGGTAGCCGCCACCTCCCCCGCCGCCGTGGATTCGCTGGCTCACGCTCAGCAGCGAATCGCAGCGTCGCGACACGCCGACAGGATTACTCGCCCGGGCTCGGCCGTGACGGCGGCTTCCGCCGCCCGGCTCGCCTCGACGCTCCTGCCCGCCGCACGCGCCGGATTCGATATCCCGGCGCGCGCGGCGGGTGCGGCCGTGCTGGAAGTCGGCGCGGGAACCGGTTACTACCTGAGCGCGGTGCTGGACGCGGTGCCCGGCGCCCGTGGTATCGCACTGGACGTGTCCAAACCGGCGGTGCGCCGCAGTGCCCGGGCGCACGAGCGGGCCGGTGCGGTACTCGCCGACGCGTGGCGCGGACTGCCGGTGCGCGACGGAGTTCTGACCGCGGTGCTGTCGGTTTTCGCACCGCGAAATGCCGATGAGGTAGCGCGAGTGCTGGCGCCGGAGGGACGTTTTCTGGTTGTCACTCCCACCCCCCGGCATTTGGCCGAACTCATCGAGCCTTTGGACATGGTGAGTGTCGATGCCGCGAAGCAGGATCGGCTCGCCGAATCTCTGGGCGCCCGTTTCGAATTATCGGAGCGCAATTCGGTCGAGTATCGAATGTCGCTCACACACACCGATATCGCGAATGTGTCCGCCATGGGCCCCTCCGCCTTCCACGCGGCGGCACAACGCGCGGACCGCATTGCGGCGCTGCCGGATCCGATGCCGGTGACCGCCTCGGTCACCGTCTCGGTTTATCGCCGCCGCGAGCCGTAATTCAGCGCTGCGGGTGATTCGGCAGCAATGCCAGCAGATTGCGGACGAGCGGCCGGGTGTCGTCCGCCCGGTGCGCGGTGTAGATCGTGGTGGTGGCATCGGTGCCGGCCAGCGGGATGATGCGCACCGAGGCCGGCGCCGTGAAGGTGGCGCTGCGCGGTGCGACGGTCACGCCGAGTCCGGCGGCCACGAGATACAGCAGGATGGTCCAGTTGGTGGCCTCCTGCACGATGCGGGGCCGGCGGCCGGAGGACAGCAGCGGGGACAGATTCTTGTCGTAAGCGAGTGCGCCTGCGGCACTGGGAAAGAAGACCAGCGGATGGTCGGCGAGTTCGGCGCCGGTAATGGTGTCACGGCCCGCGTCCGGGTGGTCGGCGGGCAGCACCGCCACGAAGGGTTCGGTCATGAGCGGCACGGTCACGGTGCCGGGCTGCTCGTCCGGATCGCGCACGATCGCCATATCCAGGCTGCCGGCGGCCAGCTTCGCCATCAGGTGACTGGTGAATCCCTCCACGAGTTCGACCTGCACCAGCGGGAAGCGGTCGCGGAATTCCCGTACCCCGCGCAGCGGCTCGAGCGGTAGCACCGAGGGCACGAAGCCGAGATGCAGTGTGCCCTGGCTCCCCTGCCCGATGCGGGTGATCTCCGCCAGGTCGCGCGCCGCGTGCCCGAGCAGGGCGGTGGCCCGCTCACGCAGTGCCGCACCGGCCGCGGTGAGCGCGACGGTCCGGGAGGTGCGGTCGAAAAGCCTGGTGCCGAGCAGTGTTTCGAGGCGCTGGATCTGCTGGGTCAGCGCGGGCTGGGCAATGTGCAGCCGGGCGGCGGCGCGGCCGAAGTGCAGTTCCTCGGCGACGGCGAGGAAGTAGCGGAGATGCCTGAGCTCAACACCGTCAACCATAAGTTGATGATATTGATCCGAGCTATCAAGTATTGGACGTTATGGGTCGCGGCACGACATTCTGGCCTGGTGACGCAGACCGATTCCCTCGCCCCCGCAACCGGTTCCCTCGTGGTCGCGCCGATGTCCACAGCCGCCGACGCCCGCGCCTTCAAAGACCTCAATCTGGAGTGGATCACCGCGTTCTTCACTCTCGAACCCGCCGACAGCGTCACCCTCGACAATCCGCGGCACATTGTCGAGGAGGGCGGGCAGGTGCTCATCGCCCGGGACGGTACGGAACCGGTCGGCTGCGTCGCCCTGGTCGCCGAAGGTCCCGGCGTTTTCGAACTCTCGAAAATGGCTGTGTCACCGCGGTTCCAGGGCTGTGGCATCGGCCGCATCCTGCTGCGTGCGGCCCTCGACCACGCCCGCGAACAACGCGCCACTTCGGTATTCCTCGCCAGCAACGCGACCCTCGCCAGTGCCGTGCACCTGTACGAGTCCCTCGGTTTCGTCCATGTCCCGGCGGCAGAGTTGCGGCCGATCCCCTACGACCGCGCCGACGTATTCATGCGCTACGACCTGACCGACCCCGCGAGCTAACTCTTGCGGACCAGGTCGTAGATGCGGGCGGTGCGGGACGCCATCTGATTCCAGTCGAATTCGGCGACGGCCCGGGCCCGCCCGGCCGCGCCCATGGCCGCCGCGCCGACCTGATCGGCGGCGATCTTGTTGATGGCCCGGGCCAGACCGTGTTCGAAGGCATCCGGCCGGGTCGCGTCGTAGTGCACGAGGCGTCCGGTCGACCCCTCCGCGACCACCTCCGGAATCCCGCCGACATCGGAGGCCACCACGGCGGTCCCGCAGGCCATGGCCTCGAGATTCACAATGCCCAGCGGCTCGTAGACCGACGGGCAGATGAATACCGTTGCGGCGGCGAGCACCTGGCGCACCAGTTCGGTGGGCAGCATCTCGCGGACCCAGTGCACACCGTCGCGGGTCTTGCCGAGTTCCCTTACGGCCGTGGCCACTTCGGCATCCATGGCGGGCGTGTCCGCGGCGCCCGCGAGCAGCACCAGTTGAATGTCGGGGTCGAGGTGCCGGGCGGCGGCGAGCAGATGCGAGACGCCCTTCTGCCGGGTGATGCGGCCGACGAAGGCCGCCACCGGCCGGTCCATCCGCACACCGAGTTCGCCGAGAATGTCGCGGGTGTCGAGTGCGGGCCCGCCCGGATGCCAGACCTCGGCGTCGATTCCGTTGTGCACCACATGCACTTTCGCGGGATCGATATCCGGATACGCGTCCAGCACATCGGTGCGCATGCCCGCGCTCACCGCGATCACGGCATCGGCGTAGGTCACGGCATTGTGCTCGGACCAGGAGGAGAGCCGGTAGCCGCCGCCGAGCTGTTCGGCCTTCCAGGGCCGCCGCGGTTCCAGCGAATGCGCGGTGAGCACATGCGGTATCCCGTAGAGCTCGGCGGCCAGATGTCCGGCCAGCCCGGTGTACCAGGTATGCGAGTGCACCACATCGGAACCGCCGGCGGCATCGGCCATGCGCAATTGCGCGGACATCATCTGCAGCGCCGAATTGGCGGCGTAGAGCATCGAATCCGCCTGGTGCACCACCGCATCGGTGCGCGGCACGCCCATACAGTGCACGGTCACATCGCACAGTTGCCGCAGTCGCGGGACCAGCTCGGTGACATGCACGCCCGCCCCGCCGTACACCTCGGGCGGGTATTCGCGGGTCATCATGGCAACGCGAAGTCCGCGGCCGCCATCCGCGCCGTAACTCACCGACTCAACCTAGACGCTCCACTGTGACGCCACCAACCGGCGACGCGATCAACATGGAACCCTGCGGACATTCTGTGTTCCCTCCCAACCGGTAGTTTGGCTGGTGTGAGGAGCCAGCCGCACGTACTCGGGATCGTGCTCGCCGGTGGCGAGGGCAAGCGCCTGTTTCCACTCACGAAGGATCGCGCCAAGCCGGCGGTCCCGTTCGGGGGTGCGTACCGCCTCATCGACTTCGTCCTCTCGAACCTCGTGAATGCCGGCTACCTGCGGATCTGCGTTCTCACCCAGTACAAATCGCATTCACTGGACCGGCATATCTCGCAGACCTGGCGGCTGTCGGGTTTCGGCGGCGAGTACATCACGCCGGTGCCGGCGCAGCAGCGGCTGGGCCCGCGCTGGTACACCGGCAGCGCGGACGCGATCATGCAGTCGCTGAATCTGATCTACGACGAGGATCCGGAGTACATCGTGGTCTTCGGCGCCGACCACGTGTACCGCATGGATCCCGAGCAGATGGTGCAGGCGCATATCGCCTCCGGTGCGGGTGTCACCGTGGCCGGAATTCGGGTGCCGCGCAGTACGGCCAGCGCGTTCGGCTGCATCGATACCGACGAATCCGGCCGTATCACCGGCTTTCTGGAGAAACCGGCGCATCCGCCCGGCACGCCCGACGATCCGAATGTCACCTTCGCCTCGATGGGCAATTATGTCTTCACCACCAAGGTGCTGGTGGACGCCATCCGCGCCGATGCCGAGGACAACGACTCCGATCACGATATGGGCGGCGACATCATTCCCGGCCTGGTGCGGTCCGGGGCCGCCGCCGTGTACGACTTCTGCAGCAACGAGGTGCCCGGCACCACCGACCGCAGCCGCGGCTACTGGCGTGATGTCGGCACCATCGACGCCTTCTACGAGGCGCATATGGATCTGGTGTCGGTGGATCCGGTCTTCGATCTCTACAACCGGCACTGGCCGATTCGCGGCGCCGCGGAGAATCTGCCGCCGGCCAAATTCGGCCGCGGCGGGCTGGCACAGGAATCGATCGTCGGCGCGGGCAGCATTCTGTCGGCGGCGACGGTGCGCAATTCGGTGCTCTTCTCGAATGTGATGGTGGAGGACGGCGCGACCGTGGAGGGCAGTGTGCTCATGCCCGGTGTGCGGATCGGCCGGGGCGCGGTGGTGCGGCACGCCATTCTGGACAAGAACGTCATGGTGACCGAGGGCGAGATCATCGGCGTGGATCTGGACCGGGACCGGGACCGGTTCGCGATCAGCAATGGCGGCGTGGTGACCGTCGGCAAGGGCATCTGGGTGTGAGAATCGCCGCCGACCGGCGGACGCGCGGATAACGGGAGCCCGCCGGTGACGGATAACGGTGGACAGCCGGAGTTCCGGGTCCGAAAATCGGTGGGTGGAGCGCCGTCCGCTGGGCGGTGCGGGAGGGATGATCATGAGCCGCGCTACGAGGGTTCTCACCGCTGTCGCCTGTCTGGCCCTGACGGCCACGCTGGCGGGCTGCGCCAACAAAGGCACCGCGGTCCCGGGTGAAATGGACGTTCGCACGCTGGATACCGGCACCTACCCGGTGAATCGGTTCACCTACGACCGCAATTCGAACGGGCACGGCCCGACGCTCGAGGGTATGCACATGGCCGATGCCGTGGTCCCGACGGTGAAGGTGGATCCGAGTCTGAAGGTCGGCCGCGGCGGCATCGTGCTGACCTCGGTCAAGGATGTGGTGAGCGTCAGCCACCTGTCCTCGTCCGCGACGCCGGTGCTGCAGAATCGCGGATTCATCGCCGGTTTCGCGCTGAGCGGTTCGGATCTGCCCGATCCGCCGGGCTCGGACAATCCGGACCCGGCCAGCACCACGGTGACCATCCGGGTGCTGCGCTTCCCCTCGAGTGACAATGCCAAGCTGGCGGCCAAGGAGCTCGAGGACGCCGATTTCAATGTGGCACTGGACCAGAACAAGAAGCTGACGCTGCCGGACTATCCGGACGCCTTCTCGCACTGGCGGCCGACCTCGCCCACCATCGGGGTGACCATGCCGCGCAAGGAGTACGTGATCTCGGTCTTCGCCTCGCGTCCCCGGATCGATCAGGCCGATCTGCTGTCGTGGGCGAAGAAGGCCCTCGATGCCGAGGTCCCGGTGGTGGACGCCTTCCAGGGCACGCCGGCCGGCCAGATCGATCAGCTACCCGTCGACCCGGATCGGCTGCTGGCCCGAATCCTGGTGTCCGACCGCGACAATCACACACCCGATCCCGATAATTTCGCGGTGTACGGCCCCAATCAGCTGATCAGTCCCGCCGGTGATCAGGCGCTGCGCCAGCGGCTGGTCGACGACACCGGTATGGATGCCATGGCGCTGACCGAGGACGGTTACCTGTTCCGCACCCGGGACGCCAAGGGCGGCGCGGATCTGGTGAGCGGGCTGATCAGCAGTCTGGGCGAGACCAGCATCAGCCCGTCGGCGCCGGATCGGGTGCCGGACACCAAGTGTGTGCAGCACACGTCCAACACCAGCACCTCCTACCGCTGCTATGTGGTCTACAAGCGGTATGTGGGCGTCGTCAGCTCCGACAATCAGACGGACGTGCTGAAGAAGGGCACCGCACAGTACGTGCTGCTGGTCAACAGCCTCTAGCCCGTGGAACGGACGGCGCCCGTATCGAACGCCTGCCAGGCGGCGGGGTGGTGGGCGCCGCGCCAGGTCCGGCCGTGCCCGTTGCGGGGCAGGCCGTGCGCACCGGTGCGGCTGTTGTCCCGGAAGCGGTAGTCGCGAAATCCGAATGGCTGCAACAGGGCTCGCAGGAAGGCGGGGCCGTCGTCCGGCAGCACCGTGCGCTCCTCGCCGAGAATGTCCACGCCCTGGTGGTACCAGACCCGCGCGACCAGCCCTTCGACCGGATCGACCGCCCGGAAGCTGGCGTGACCGTCTGCGGTGAGCCGGAATTCGGCAATGCGGCGCCACTGCCGCGACTCACGCAGGTACAAACCCACCACGGCCGGAGGTCGCTGACCCATGGAAAACCTCACTCGTCGAACTTTTCCCTGGAGTATCCGCAACCGGCCCGCCGTAACCCTCTACGAGGGCGCCGGAGCCGTGGTGACGCAGGAAAAGGGTGCGCACGAAACCGGCGTCGACGGCACCACATTCGGGTGATCATCGAACCGCGCACCGCCGACCAGCAGCAACACCAGCAGTGCCGCGAAGACCACCAGCCCGAAGAAGATCATTGCGGGCCATAGCCATCCAGCCGGCAGATGCGTACCGAGTACCAGTGAATCGAACATCCCCCACCTCCTCTAAATCGGTCCCCCTATTCGTCTACCACCGGCGCCGCGACCGAATCCACCCCCAAGCCCTGCCCCAGCACTGCCCTCGGCGGGGCGGGACATCACGGCGGGCGATACCCGCACCCCGACGGATACCACGGAATCTATTGCAGCACAGTATGATCCGATGCGCGAATCGTGAGGCGACAACTGATTTCGCAACGTCGGGGTAACTCACCGGGTACCGGCTAATCGAGCCACGCTGTGACCGCCACTCCGCGACGCTACTTGCCGAGCACCCAGATGCTCGGCAAAAGGTCCGGGGAGGCGGGTTAGCGCAGGTCGCGGCGGCGGAATCCGATCAGGCCGACGGTGATCAGTGCGGCGGCGACGAGCAGCAGGATGATGAGCGGGGTGGCGGAGAACTCACCGCCGGGCACCTTCGGCGCGTGCTCGAACGGGTCGATATCCCGGAACCATTGCGGCGCACCGGAGATCGAACCGAGCAGGAACACCGCGATGGCAGCCGACAGCACACCCCAGGCAACGGGGGTCCAGCGCGGCAGCAGGCCGAACAGCGCGACGGTCACCCCGGTGAAAACCCAGACCGCGGGCAGCTGCACCGCCGCGGCCGCCATGACATCACCGAGCTTGCCGCTGATATCCCCGGCCGCGCGCCCGTACATCAGTCCGGCGAGCACACCGGCGAACAGCAGCGCCGCCGCCGGACCGACCAGTGCGAACACCAGATGCGAGGCAGCCCAGCGGATTCGCGATACCGAACCGGTGAGCACGGTCTCCGCCCGATCGGCCGACTCCTCACTGCTCAATCGCAGCGCGGCCGAAATCGAATAGGCGGCCGCGATCACCGCGAGCATGGTGAAGGCATAGGTGATGAGCGAATTCTCCAGTGACGCAGAGCCGCCCATGCGAGTGATCATGTCGCGGATCGACTGACTCGAACCGAGTTCGTCACCGATGCCGTGCACCACACTGCCGATCAGCAATCCGTACAGCCCGAGCCCGGCCGTCCAGGCGATGAGCGTGCCGCGCTGCAGCCGCCACGCCAGTCCGAACGGACCGCTCAGTCCCGGCCCGGCGACCGCCGCGCCCGGACGTTCGGCAATGAGCCCGGCGCCGATATCGCGATTGCGCAGCAGGGTGAACGCGATCGCGGTCAGCACCAGCACCGCGGCCACATGAATCAGCAGCACCCCGAAGTGATTGCCCGCGTACGGCCGCACCTGCAGCGACCACCCCATCGGCGACAGCCAGCTCAGCGGACTGGTGGGCCCGTCCCCGGAGCGCACATCCCCCACCGCGCGCAGGGTGTAGGTGACACCCAGCACCGCGAAGGCGATACCGCGCGCCAATCGCGCACTGCTGCTCAATTGCGCGGTCACCGCGGCCACGGAGGCGAACACCGCACCGGACCCGGCCAGCGCCAGCGCGAAGGCCAGTGACCCCGCATGCGGCACCGGCTCGCTGTAGAGACTCAGGAACGCCAGCAGCCCCACCGCCAGCGAGGCGCCGTAGGCGAGCAGCAGCGCCGCCGTCAGCTCCGCGAACCGTCCCATTCGGGTGGCGGCCACCAGTTCGCCGCGCCCGGTCTCCTCCTCGGCCCTGGTGTGCCGGATGACGGTGAGGATGGTGGCGATGGCGATGATCGTGTAGAACATCCCCGCCTTCCAGATCCCCGCCGCGCCGAGGCTGCTGTTGTACACCGGCCCGTACATGGCCAGCTGGGCCGGGCTCGCGAGGATGGAGGCCGTGAACGAGGCCAGATCGGCCGGGGTCTTGTAGACCTTGTCGATGCTGCCGATGTACACGCTGCCGACCGGCAGGCCCAGCAGCACCACCCACAGCGGCAGCACCACGCGATCGCGGCGCAGGAACAGCCGCAGCAGCTGCCCGGTACCGGTGAAATCCGCTGCACGTACCGGTGATTCGAAGACCCGGGGGGCGGCGATGGCGGTCATTTCGCGACCTTCTCCGACTCGCGCGCGTTCCGCCCCGACTCGCGTGCGGCGTCCGCCGACTCCGCGGCGGCCTCACCGTCGAGCGAATAGTGACGCAGGAAAAGCTCTTCCAGCGTCGGCGGCTGACTGACCAGGCTGCGCACGCCGATATCGCCGAGCACCTTGATGAGGTCACCGAGGTGCGCGCTGTCCACCTGACAGTGCAGCGTGTGATCCTCGATGCTGATATCGCTGACACCCGGAATCCGACTGAGATCGCCTGGATCCCCGATCATTTCGGCGCTGATGGAGGTCCGGCTCAGATGCCGCATCTCGGCCAGCGTCCCGGTCTCGACCGTCTTCCCGGCCCGGATGATGGTGACGCGCTGACACAGCTTCTCCACCTCCGAGAGAATGTGACTCGACAGCAGCACCGTGGCGCCGCGCGCCGAGGCCTCGGTAATGCATTCGCCGAAAGCCTGCTCCATCAGCGGATCCAGGCCGGAGGTCGGCTCGTCGAGCAGCAGCAGCCGCGCCTTGGACGAGAACGCCGAGACCAGTGCGACCTTCTGCCGATTGCCCTTGGAGTAGGTGCGGGCCTTCTTGCGCGGGTCGAGTTCGAAGCGCTCGATCAGCTCCGCGCGCCGCGCCTGGTCGATACCGCCGCGCATGCGCGCCAGCATATCGATGGTCTCACCGCCCGACAGCGACGGCCACAGCGTGACATCGCCTGGGACATAAGCGATATCGCTGTGCAGGGCGACAGCGTCACGCCATGGATCGCGCCCGAGCACCACGGCCTCGCCGGAGGTGCGCGAGAGAATGCCGAGCAGAATGCGGATGGTGGTGGACTTGCCCGCGCCATTGGGCCCCAGGAAGCCGTGCACCTCGCCTTCGGCGACCTCGAGATCGAGGCCGTCGAGCGCGTGCACCTGCCCGAAGTGCTTGTGCAGGCCTCGGACCGAAATGGCCGAGCTGGCCGGAACGTTCATCGAATCTCCTCTACTGCTGAGTCATGGCATCGAAGATCGCCGAGTCGGCGAGCAGCCCGTGCGTATAGAGCTCGACCGCGGGCAGCGTCATGACATCGGCGTACTCGCGCAAGGCTTTCCGAAAGTCCATCGGACCCTCGTTCCGTGCGTCGTACAGCTGCAGGAACATCATCATTCCGCCGCTGTTGGTGGTGGCGATATATCTGGAGGTAGCCTTCAAATCCCTTGGGGTCTTGAGGGTTCCGGCAGCGACACCGGCGGCGAGGTACTGCTCGACATCGCCGACCATCTGCTCGAAGAAGGTCAGCATGAGACTGCCGCCGGCCTGGAAGCTGCGCAGTACGTAGGCCATGTACGGCGCGAAGCTCTCCACCTCCGCGAGCGCCTGTATCCAGCTGTTCGGCGACGGATGCTCCATCGATTCCAGCTTGGCGGTCCGTACCACCTCCCGCACGTGCTCGTCGCAGGCTTCGCGGAGCCCCTCCTTGGAACCGAAGTGATGGTTCACGAGCCCGGGTGACACCCCCGCCGCCGCGGCGATGGCCCGCACTCCCACCCCGAATCCCTGCTCCCCGAACACGATGATCGCGGCATCGCGAATTCGTGCCCGAGTGGTCAGATCCTCCTTGGCTGAACGCATGTTCAATACATTAAACACTCGTTCAATCACTTGGCAAGACCCCGCGCAGCACTGAATCCGTAAAGAATGCGGAGATCCCCTGCCGCTACAGATTCACCTGGTCAGCAGGGCTTTCCGGCAGTCCCGGCAGGGACTTTCCGCACGCGGAAAGTGCGGCTGCGCCGTAATATTGCGCTGCGGACAATCGCCGCCGCAACTACCCGCGCGAGGCGCTGTGTCTACCCGCGAGCTACCCGCGCGAAGCGCAGAGCAGCCCGTCACCCACCGGAATCAGCACACTGGTGAGCAGCGGATTCTCCGCGATCGCCCGGGTCGCCGCCCGCACCGCCTGCGTCTGCGGATCGCGCTGCGCCGGATCCGGCACCCGCCCGCCGAGCAGCGCGTTGTGCAGCAGAATCGCCCCGCCCTCGCGCAGCAGGCGCACGGCCTGATCCACATATTGCGGATGCTCGAGCGGTGCGGCATCGATGAACACCAGGTCGTAGGCCCCATCCGCCAAGCGCGGCAACACATCCAGGGCCCGGCCGTTGATGAGGCGGGTCCGCGCGGGCGTGATCTCGGCGGAGCGGAAGGCCTCCCGCGCCGCGCGCTGATGCTCGGGTTCGGAGTCGATGGTGGTCAGGGTGCCGTCCTCACGCATACCGTCCAACAGCCACAGTCCGCTCACGCCGGCCCCGGTGCCGACCTCCACCACCGCCCGCGCACCCAGGAGCTGGGAGTACATGCTCAGCAGTGCGCCGACCGAGGGCGGCACGGGCGCAGCGCCGAGTTCGAGGGCGCGTTCGCGCGCGGCGACGAGGATCTCGTCCTCGGCGACGGATTCCTCCACGTAGGCGAGGTTGCGCTGCAGGTTCGGAGTCAGGCTCACGGATATGAGGCTAACGGCGCGGAGCCGCTATCGCGTGGCGGTGATCGACCGGTGTGGCGATTTTTCTCAGGTGTCCCTCAGCGTCCACATACGGCGAGCACATCAGGACCGGCGAGAGTATGGGCTACGTCAGGCCAGCGACCGTCGGCTCGGCGACCGGGAACACACGACCCACCAGGTCGGTTGTACCCGGCAGTCGGAACCGATGGTCCCGAGTAGGAGGTAACCCCATCCACATGGTCGACATGGCGCGTGAACCCGTCATCCTGCCCGCGCAGGACCTGCTGCTGACCGGCGATACCTCGCCCGAAGGCGATCTCAACGCGGAAGCCCTGTCCGGAACCGCCGTCTTCGATGCCACCGGTGACCGCACCATGATGCCGACCTGGGACGAGTTGGTCCGGGAGCACGCCGACCGCGTGTACCGCCTGGCCTACCGCCTCTCCGGTGATCAGCAGGACGCCGAGGATCTGACCCAGGAAACCTTCATCCGGGTGTTCCGCTCGCTGCAGAACTATCAGCCGGGCACCTTCGAGGGCTGGCTGCACCGCATCACCACGAACCTGTTCCTGGATATGGTGCGCCGTCGCAATCGCATTCGCATGGAGGCGCTGCCCGAGGACTACGACCGGGTGCCGTCCGAGGGCCCGGGTCCCGAGCAGCTCTATCACGACGCGAATCTGGACCCGGAGCTGCAGGCCGCACTGGATTCGCTGGCGCCGGAGTTCCGCGCCGCGGTCGTGCTCTGTGACATCGAGGGTCTGTCGTACGAGGAGATCGGCGCCACGCTCGGGGTCAAACTGGGCACCGTGCGCAGCCGCATCCACCGAGGACGTCAGGCACTCAAAGAGCACCTTGCGCATAATGGAGTGGAGCGGCGTTTCGCCGCCACCGAGAACGTCGGCTGAAGGTGCGGGCTCAGCGCCCGCTCACCGACATTCCCGATGTAGCCGAGGTGGTCCGGAAGGGTGTGCAGCTTATGAGTGGCGAGGACAGAACGCCGCGTCGACCACCTCGTTTCGCCGCTACCGAGCATCTGGCCAGTGAGGCCATCGCCGCGTATGTGGACGGTGAATTGCGGATGAACGCGTATCTGCGTGCCGCTCACCATCTTTCCGTCTGCCGTGAATGCGCGGCGGAAGTAGACGCACAGCAGCAGGCGCGCATTGCGCTGCGGCAGTCGTCGGATCAGATTTCCGCGCCTATGCGCCTGCACGATTCCCTGAGTCGTATCCCGCTGTCGGAACTGCCCACTGCGGAAAACACGCTGAATGCCGATCGCAGCACGTTCGCCCGCGGCGCGAACTTCGTCGGACTGCGCGAAGATTCGTTCGACAGCAAACGGTGGACTTCTTGGTGGCGCAAGTAGAGTTCATCGCGTGACCACCGAATCGAAGAACACGGGCCCGATTCCGGGTGAGGGGCCCGCGGCGAACAACCTGCCGCAGTCTGCGCAGGCTTCGGATTCGGCGGCTGATCGGGGGAACCTGAGGCCGTCGGACGCACCGGTCCTGGGGCCGCGACCGGTGTATCGGCCGCATGTGGACAAACACACCGCGCGTGCCTTCCGCCGCCCGGACGGGCAGCGCAGTTCTTTCGCCCCGCGCACCGCCGCAGCCGCCGCTACCGCCGCCTCCTCGGACGGCCCGCAGGTACAGAACCGGCCGCCGGACGCCGTGCTGGCCGAGGCGTTCGGACGCCCCGCAGGTTCCGATGAACTGCTGCAGCGTGATCCGGAGGCGAAGGCCGAGAGCGCGCCCGCCGCCGGTCCCGTCGATCCGTGGCGTGATCCCGAGTCTCCGGCCCGCCTGGGTGCGCCCGCCGTGGCCACCGCGCAGCCGGCCGCACTCACCCCCGGCGCGCAGCTGACCGCCCGCGAGGTGCTCTTCGGTGGCCGGGTGGCCCCGAAGGCGCTCATTATTCTTTCCGCCGTCGCGCTGGTGATCGGGCTGGCGGGTGGCCTGGTGGGGCGGCTCACCGCCGAATCCACCTCATCGCTGACCTCCCGCAAGGTGGCGCTGCAGTCCGCCGATTCCACCAATCTGCCGCACGGGCAGATCGCGAAGGTGGTCGATGCCGTCATGCCCGCGGTGGTGACCGTGCGCGCCTGGGTCGGCGATACCGGATCCACGGGTTCGGGTGTGGTCATCGACGGCGCGGGTTACATCGTCACCAATAATCACGTGGTCTCGCTGGCCGCCACCGACAAGACCGGCAAAGCCCAACTGCAGGTGGTCTTCTCGGACGGCACCCGGGTGCCGACCTCGATCGTCGGCCGCGATATCAAGTCCGATCTGGCGGTGCTGAAGGTCGATGTGAAGAACCTGGCGGTGCTGCAGCTCGGCAATTCGAATGACGTGAAGGTCGGCGACGACGTCATTGCCATCGGTTCGCCACTGGGCCTGGAGAAGACCGTCACCTCCGGTATCGTCTCCGCGCTGCACCGGCCGGTGAAGGTCGGCGGCGAGGGCACCGATACCGATGCCACGCTCGATGCCGTGCAGACCGATGCCGCCATCAACCACGGCAACTCCGGTGGCGCGCTGGTGGATATGCAGGGCAAGCTGATCGGCATCAACTCGGCCATCAAATCCGAGAGCGGCGGATCGGTCGGCCTGGGCTTCGCGATTCCGGTGGATCAGGTGAAGCGGATTTCGCAGGCGCTGATCCGGGACGGCTCGGTGCATCATCCGCGCCTCGGGGTGAGCGCCAAGACCAAGATCGTCGCCAATGATGTGATGAGCGGCGCGGCGGTGGCCGATGTGCAGGCCGGTAGCCCGGCGGCCAAGGCGGGCATCGTGGAGGGCGATGTCATCGTCAAGGTCGGCGACCGCGATGTGTCCGGTCCCGACGAGCTGACGGTTGCCGTGCAGTCCAACCAGATCGGGCAGACGGTGACGGTTCGCCTGATCCGCGACGGCCGCGAGGTCGACGTCCCGGTCACCCTGGAATCGGACTAGGTAGTCTGAGGTCGTGTTCAGCAGTTTTGGCTTTGGCGAGTTGCTGATTCTGCTCGTCGCCGCACTCGTGATCCTCGGTCCGGAGCGCCTGCCCGGCGCTTTGCGCTGGGCGATGAACGCGCTCAAACAGGCGCGCGATTACGCGACCGGCGCGACGCAGCAACTCAAGGATGAGCTGGGTCCGGAATTCGAGGAGATTCGCAAACCGCTGGAGCAGTTGAACGAACTGCGCAGTATGAATCCGCGCTCGATGGTCACCAAACATCTTCTCAATGGCGATGATTCACTGCTGAACGATCTCACCGACCTGACGAAGGGCAATTTCGACAAGCCCGTCACGCCTGCGAGCAGCAGTTTCGAGAACTACTCCATGCCGAAACCGCAGAAGCCGCTGGAGCGCAACGAACGTCCGCCGGTCGATCCCGACGCCACGTGATCTTCGGTCCGTCAAGCGGTCTAGACACCTGCGGCTGTTCAGGTATCTAGACTGCGCTCATGTCGGCCGACGAGGTGGCACGGGTGTTCGCGATCGAAGATAAGGTCGAGCGCCTAAAAGCCGCCACCGAAGGCGTGGCGGCGGCGCAGCAGGCCATCAATGAGCTGACTCGCATCCGCCGCGCTGTGATTCGTGAACTTCATGCCGAAGGCTGGACGTTCGCCAGAATCGGTGCGGCGGCCGGACTTTCCCGGGCGCGCATCCATCAGGTCAGTACGCAGGGACCGGTGCCGGAGGGATTGTTCTTCGGGCACGGGCCGCTCACCATTCTCACGCCGGATGTGCGCAGCACCACCCGCACGCTGGCGCTGGTGGGCGCTCCCGATGCCGCGGCGCCGCACCGCCTGGTGGAACTGCTGCGCGAGCTCGGCTTCACCGCGAATGTGCAGCGCTTCCTGCCGGGCCGCCCGCTCGATCTGGACCGGGACGGGCTGATCGTGCTCGGCGGGCCCGAATTGTCGCCCAGCCTGCGCTATCTCGTGGCCGCCGATCCGCGGCTGCGCCGCACGGTGGCGCGCGCGGGCCGGGTCCGGCGCGGTATCGAGGATCGGGCCGCGCGGCGCGTCTACCGTCCCGGCGGCACCGAGCCCTACGACATCGCCTATCTGGCCAGACTTCCGCGCCCGGACGGCAAGGGCACGGTGCTGGTCATCGACGGCCTGCATCCGCCGGCGTCACTGGGCGCAATCCGTTTGCTGGCAACACGTTTGGCCACCCTGCACGAGCGCGCGGCCACCCACCCCTTCTCGGCGGTGGTGGGTGTCCGCTACGACCGCAATACCGGCGAACCGATCGAAGCGGATCTGCTCACCCCGATCTACCGCCACGACCGGTAGAAGTTCAGGCCGCGGCCCATTCGGGTCGCAGCGTATTCATCGGCGGCCGATCTGCCAAGGAAACTTCCGTCGACTGCGCGGTGAATTCGCCTCCGACGAGTGGGAACTGGGTCAGCGCCGCACCGGAGTCGGCGACGCCGGCCCGGCCCAGCACGGTGCCGAGGATCTGGCGGCTCATGACGCCGAGTTCCGACAGCGGCCGGTTGCGGTGCTGGCGCACACCGAGATTCACCTGGCCGATGGCGGACAGTCCCAGCATGTCGTGGGTGTCCAGCAGCAGCCCGATCTCCACGCCGTAACCGGGCGCGAAGGGTACGGCGGTAAGCAGTTCGCGCGTGCCCGCGTATTCGCCGCCCAAGGGCTGCAGCACATTCGACAGCTGCGGGCGCAGTGCGGCCAGCAGCGGGCGGGCCACCAGTTCGGTGACGCGGCCGCCGCCGTTGTCGTCGATGGTGGCGCCCTGCCGCAGCGGACGGCGGTAGTACGCCTTCACCAGGTGCATACCGTCCACGGTGAGCAGCGGGCCGAGCAGATTCGGCACGAACATCGGATCCGGGTCGATCAGATCCGAGTCGACGAAGGCCACCAGATCACCGGTGGTGACGGCCAGTGAGCGCCAGAGCACCTCACCCTTGCCGGGCACCGGTTCGAGTTCGGGCACGGCCTGCTCCCGGGTGACCACCGTCGCACCCGCGGCCTGTGCGCGTTCGGCGGTGGCATCGGTGGACCCGGAGTCCAGGACGACGAGTTCGTCCACGAGCGTGCCGAGCAGGGGCCGAATACTGGCCACCACGGCGGCGACGGTGGCCTCCTCGTTGAGGGCGGGCAGCACCACGGAGACGGTGCGGTCGCCCTTGGCGGCCACGAGTTCCTCGACCGTCCACTGCGGACGGTCCCAGCTGTTGGTTTTCACCCAGTTCTTGTTCATGCCAAACCTCGCAACGTGCGGGCGGGTGGGCGCAGGCCCTGAATCGCGGCGATCATGTCCACCACGCGTCGGGTGGCCGCTACTTCGTGTACCCGGAAAACTCGAGCACCCGCGGCGGCCGACCATGCAGTCGCTGCCAATGTGCCCTCCAATCGCTCGGATAGCTCGACACCAAGAGTCTCTCCGATGAAATCCTTATTACTCAGCGCCATCAAGACAGGCCATCCGGTATTCACAAGAACGTCCACAGACCGCAACAATTCAAGCCCGTGATACGTGTTTTTGCCGAAATCATGCGTGGGATCTATAAGTATCGAATCTTTTGCCACTCCGGCCGCCGCCGCACTCTCGGCCGCCGCGACCACGGTTTCGGTGACTTCCGCCACCACATCCGCGTAACGCACGCGATGCGGGCGGGTTCGCGGTATCGCGCCGCCGGTGTGACTGCACACAATTCCCGCGTGCAGTTCCGCCGCCACCGCGACCAGTTCGGGGTCGGCCCCGGCCCAGGTGTCGTTGATCAGATCCGCGCCCGCGCGCACGGCGGCCCGCGCGACCTCGGCGCGCCAGGTGTCCACACTGATCAACAGGTCCGGGAACCGCGCCCGGATGGCGGCGACGAAGGGCACCACGCGGCGGGCTTCCTCGGCGGCATCCACATCGCTACCGGGTCCGGCCTTGACGCCGCCGATATCGACAAGATCAGCGCCCTCGGCCACGGCCCGCGCCACGGCCGCCATGGCGGCCTCGTCACTGAAGGTCGCGCCCTTGTCATAGAACGAGTCCGGCGTCCGGTTCACGATCGCCATCACCAGCGCCCGATCCGTCGCCACCGGCTTCCCGCACAATGTCGGCAACGGCGCACACATGCGCTCCAATGTACCGACCCCTGTCCCGCCCCTGCTGGGCAGCCGACCGGAACCAGCCGCTGAACGGGGCGATCGCCCCGGTGGGTCGAGTCAGGCGCGCGGCGCCTTGGCCGCGGCTACGTCGGCGGGGTATTCGGGGTAGAAGGGGACGTAACCGTCGGTTCGCCCGGCGAGGGCGTAGAGGGTGCTGCTGTCATCGGTGGTGAAGCCCTGATTGCGGAGTTCCACCTTCCGGCTCTTGTAGGTCGAGGTCTGCTCGAGTGCGGCGACCACCCGAATGAAAAGGGGGACAGCGTAAGTGGGCAGCCGGTCGTAGAGCACCTTGGCGGCGGCCTTGCCGTCGAACTCGGCGCCGTCGGCGAGGGTCACGGCGGCTATGCCCGCCTTCCCGTCGGTGCCGGGGATCTCGACGCCGTAGACGACCGCCTCGTCGATGGCGTCCACACCGCCGAACGCCCCCTCCACCTCGGTGGTCGCCACGTTCTCGCCCTTCCAGCGGAAGGTGTCGCCGAGGCGGTCGACGAAGGCGATATGACCCCAGCGCTGATCGCGGACCAGATCACCGGTGTCGAACCAGCAGTCACCGGAGGTGAATCCGTCCCGGACCAGCTTGGATTCGGTTGCGGCACTGTCGGTATAGCCGTCGAAGGGGGAACTGCTGGTGACCTTGGCGAGCAGCAGGCCGACGCCGCCCGGCCGGACGCGGCGGAGTTTGCCGTCCGATCCGCGCCTGGCCTTACCGGTGCCGTCGTCGTACTCGACGATGGCGAACGGCAGCGGGGTGAATCCGGCGGTCTTGTCGAGGCTGAACGCATTGATGAAGGCGATGTTTCCTTCACTCGCGCCGTAGAACTCGACAATGCGCTTGATGCCGAAGCGATTACGGAATTCGTCCCAGAGTTCGGGGCGCAGGCCGTTGCCGACGGCCAGGCGCACCTGGTGCATGCGGTCGGTGCGCTTGGGCGGCTGATTGATCAGATAGCGGCAGAGTTCGCCGATGTAGATGAAGGCGGTGGCCTGGGTGGCGATGGCCTCCTCCCAGAAGCGGGAGGCCGAGAACTTGCGCCCCAGTGCGAGTGTCGCGCCGCCGGCGATGACCGAGGACAGCGCGACCGTGAGCGCATTGTTGTGATAGAGCGGCAGGCAGCAGTAGAGGGTGTCGCCGCCGCCGAGCCGGACGCCGAGCCCGCCGATGCCCGCCATGCTCTTGGTCCAGCGCAGATGCGTCATGACGCTGGCCTTGGGCAGGCCGGTGGTGCCGGAGGTGAAGATCAGATAGGCGCGTTCCTTCGCCGTGATCTGTTCGCACACAGGCGGATTCGTGGCGTCCGCGGTGCGGGCGGCGGCTTCCAGATCCTTCGACCACAGCAGGCTCGGGCGCAGTTCGGTGAGCGTGTCGAGGGCTTCGGCGCACTCCTCCCCCACCACGTCGAGCACCGAGTTCAGCAGTCCGAAACTGTGCTGCAGCACGGAATCTCGCTGATTGTGGTTCAGCAGTCCGGCGGTCGCACCGAGTTTCACGACGGCCAGCACCGTGAACAGCGCCTCGGGCCGGTTGGCCAGCAGGATGCCGACCACATCGCCGCGCTTCACCCCGCGTTCGGCCAGCACGTGCGCGTACCGGTTCACCTCGGAATTGGCTTCGCCCCAGCGGTATTCGCGGCCCTCGAAGCGCAGGAAGGGCCGGTCCGGATGTTTGGCGGCCGCGCGCTGGAAGAACAGTCCGATCGACGCCTTCGAATCGGATTTCACCAGCATGTGCACGGCATTGCGCAGCATCCCGGGACCCTGCAGTGCCATACCGGGCAGGCTGCGGACCAAATCCATCA
Source organism: Nocardia sp. NBC_01327 (assembly GCF_035958815.1). Classification (NCBI taxonomy): domain Bacteria; kingdom Bacillati; phylum Actinomycetota; class Actinomycetes; order Mycobacteriales; family Nocardiaceae; genus Nocardia; species Nocardia sp. NBC_01327. The sequence continues at coordinate 8,249,641 of NZ_CP108383.1, forward strand.
GGCCGACCGTCGATTGGGCGTCGGTATTCACTTCGCTGGGCTCCTCACCGGGTTGTGCTGCTGACCACACCCTTACGGAAGTACCCCGGGTTGTCGAGCGAAACCCACCGGACCAGTCGGTTCTGCGGGTCAGTCCTCCGGGCCGAGCGCCGCGAACGCCTCGGCGAAATCGCCGGTCACGATCACGCGGTCGAGGGCGGTCCGCCCGGCGAATCCGCGCTCGGCCACCTCCTCCAGCCAGGCGAACAACCCGCGGTAGTGGCCGTCGGGATCGAGGACCACCACCGGTTTGTCGTGCATGCCCAGATAGGCCCCGGTCCAGGTCTCGAAGAGCTCCTCGAGCGTGCCGAGCCCGCCGGGCAGCGTGAGGAAGGCGTCGGCGCGCTCGTCCATGATCTGTTTCCGCTCGCGCATGGAGTCGGTGACGATCAGCTCGTCGGAGTCCACATCCGCCATTTCGCGGTGCACCAGCTTCTTCGGGATGACGCCGACGGTTGTCGCGCCCGCCTCGCGCGCCGCCGTCGCGACCGCGCCCATCATGGAGACGTGTCCGCCGCCCGAGACCAATTGCCAACCGCGGCGGCCGATTTCGGCGCCCACGCGGCGCGCCAATTCCAGCGCGGCCGGATCGTCGACACTGGCCGAGCAGTACACGCACACCGAATACGGCTGACTCACCACTGATCTCCCGTCCCGGCGGCGGCGTCCATCTGGGCGCGGGTGTCGGCGGCCTGCTGCACCAGGGCAATGACCTCGTCCACGCTGTCTGTGACGTGGATCAGGTTCATATCACCGGGCGCGATCTTGGCGGAGCCGAGCAGTGAGTCGCGCAGCCAATCCACCAGTCCCGCCCAGTATTTGGTACCGAACAGGATGATCGGGAACTGGTTGATCTTATGCGTCTGCACCAGGGTGAGCGCCTCGAACAGCTCGTCCAGGGTGCCGAAACCGCCCGGCAGGCAGACGAAGGCCTGCGCGTACTTCACGAACATGGTCTTGCGCGCGAAGAAGTACCGGAAGTTGATGCCGAGATCGACCCATTCGTTGAGGTGCTGCTCGAACGGCAGCTCGATGCCGAGCCCGATCGAGTACCCGCCCGCCTCGGAGGCGCCGCGATTGGCGGCCTCCATGGCGCCCGGGCCGCCGCCGGTGATGACCGCGAACCCGGCGCGCGCGAGCGCACCGCCGATGGCCATGCCCGCCTGGTACTCCGGTGATTCCGGCGCCGTGCGCGCCGACCCGAAGACCGCGACCGCGCGCGGCACCTCTGCCAAAGCCCCGAAGCCCTCGACGAATTCGGCCTGGATGCGCAGCACCCGCCACGGATCGGTATGCACCCAATCCGCCGGTCCCCGCTCATCGAGCAGATGCTGATCGGTGGTCCCGATCCCGACCTTCCGGTCCCGCCGCAGCATTATCGGACCGCGATACTGCGGCGTCCTGGCACTCGGCAGCTCACCCTCAGCAGACATGCAGCCACTTTAGCTGTGTTTGATTTGCCCTCCGCTTCGCTCCGGGCGGGTCGTGGCCCTGTTACCCGGTTCTTCCCTCCCTGCGCTCGCCGCTGCGCGGCATTGCTCCGCTCAGTCCAGAACCGGGCGGGCCACGACCTTTGGGGCGGATGTCCCTGGGGGCGACCGTTTCTCGGGCGGGATCACCTCAGGCCTTGTCGCCTCGGAGGTAGCTGCGGAGCATGGAGGTGACCTGGGTGATCTGGGCTACGGGGAGGTGTTCGTCGCGTTTGTGGGCGAGGTTGGGGTCGCCGGGGCCGAAGTTGACGGCGGGGATGCCGCGGGCGGCGAAGCGGGAGACGTCGGTCCAGCCGTATTTGGCGCGGACGCCGCCGCTGCCGTGGGCGTGCACGATTTCGATGAGGTCCTTGGCGGCCGGGTTGGACAGGCCGGGCAGGGCGCCGGGGGCGCCGTCGGTGCGTTCGAAGCCCAGGTCCAGGCCCGAGAAGACCTCGCGCACATGCTCGGTGGCCTCGTCGAGGGTGCGATCGGGCGCGAAGCGGAAGTTCACATCGACCTCGGCCACATCGGGCACCACATTGCCCGCGACGCCACCGGAGACGCGGACGGCGGACAGGCCCTCGCGGTACACGCAGCCGTCGATCTCCACCTCCCGCGCCTGGTATCCGGCGAGGCGTTCCAGCACGGGCGCGAGGCGGTGAATGGCGTTGTCGCCCAACCAGGCTCGGGCGGTGTGCGCACGCACGCCGGAGGTGGTGAGCCGAATCCGCAGGGTGCCCTGGCAACCGGCTTCGATCCAGCCGCCGGAGGGCTCACCGAGAATGGCGAGATCGCCGGCCAGCCATTCGGGCAGTTCGCGTTCGATGCGCCCGAGTCCGTTGAACTCGGCGGCGATCTCTTCGCAGTCGTAGAAGATGAGCGTCAGATCGTGCACCGGATCGGCGACGGTGGCGGCCAGGTGCAGGAACACCGCATCGCCGGATTTCATATCGACACTGCCGCAGCCCCACAGCTGCTGCTCGCCCTCGGCCCCGACTTCGAACCGGCTGGGCACATTGTCGGCAATCGGCACGGTGTCGAGGTGCCCGGCGAGAATGACGCGCGTGGCCAGTCCGCGATTGGTGCGGGCCAGCACGGTATTGCCGTGCCGCAGAATTTCGAACCCGGTGGTTTGCTCGCGTACGGCCCGCTCGACGATATCGGCGATCACCGTCTCGTCCTTGGACACACTGGGAATATCCACCAGAGCAGCAGCGAGGTTTATGGGATCGGCGCTCAGATCGATGGTCACTGTATCTATTTTGCCTCCGCTACGCTCCGGCGGGTTCGCGGCCCCCTTTGTCTCGTTCTTCCCTCCCTCCGCTCCTCCGCTTCGCTCCCCCGCTCCACTCAGTCCAGAGCCGAGACGGGCCGCGAACTTGGGAGGTTTGGTGTGGTCGGTAATCTTTACTTCCGTGAGCACTCAGGGAGCAGTAGCAGTCGGCCTTGCCACGATCACCGCCAATGGAACGGTCCTGGACACCTGGTACCCGTACCCCGAGCTGAGTGATGTGACCGATACCGGGTCCAAGCGCCTGGACGCCTCCGATATCGAGTACGCCAAGTTCGCCGAGGTGGCCGGGGTCGACGAGGCCCGCCGGGTCGAGGTTGTCGTGGTGCGCACCAGCATTGCCGACCTGTCCGCGCCGCCGATCGACACCCATGACGTCTACCTGCGGCTGCACCTGCTCTCACATCGCCTGGTCCGCCCGCACGGCTTGAACCTGGACGGCCAGTTCGGTCTGCTCGCCAATGTGGCGTGGACCAACCACGGCCCGTGCTCGCTCGAGGAGCTGGAGCTGACCCGCCTGAAGCTGCGCGCCCGCGGCCCGGTCACCGTGTACAGCGTGGACAAGTTCCCGCGCCTGGTGGACTACGTGGTCCCGTCGGGTGTGCGCATTGCCGATGCCGACCGGGTGCGCCTGGGCGCGCATCTGGCCTCGGGCACCACGGTCATGCACGAGGGCTTCGTGAACTTCAATGCCGGCACGCTCGGCAATTCCATGGTGGAGGGCCGTATTTCGGCCGGTGTCGTGGTCGGCGACGGCTCCGATGTCGGCGGCGGCGCATCCATCATGGGCACCCTGTCCGGTGGCGGCAAGCAGGTCATCTCGCTCGGCGAGCGCTGCCTGCTCGGCGCGAACTCGGGCCTGGGCATCTCCCTCGGCGACGACTGCGTCATCGAGGCCGGCCTCTACGTCACCGCCGGCACCAAGGTCACCCTGCCCGACGGCGCGGTCATCAAGGCCGCCGAACTCAGCGGCAAAGACAACCTGCTCTTCCGCCGCAACTCCGTCACCGGCGCCGTAGAAGTGGTGCCGCGCAAGGGCACCGGCATCGAACTCAACGCCGCCCTGCACGCCAACGACTAGGTTTCTCCGAGAACGCCGCGGATGAGTGCGGCGATATCGCCGAGCCAGGCTGCCGCCGCGGCATCGGAGGTGTCGTCGTCGAGCACCCAGTTGCCGTCGGCAGCCACCATCCACGACAGCGTGCCGGGTGCTTGGGGCGTGTCCAGCACCGCGTCGATGGCTGCCAGCTCGCGCCGGATACCCCGCTGATTGCGCTGCGCGATCCGAAGCAGATGATCGCGCACCTCGTCCAGACTCTCGCAGTCGGCGACGAAGGCGCGCAGGAAATCCCGAACCTGATCGAGCGCGGGCGGCAGGGGCCGATTCGCGTGTGCGCGCAGCTTTTCGGGAAGCTCCATATCGCTCAGCGTAGTAGGCCGGCCGGGTACCCGGAGACGACCAGGAACGACGGCGGGCGGCCCGGAATCAGGTTCAGGACCACAGTGGCGAAGCTGGTTCGGCCGGCGCGCGCCGACTTCGGCCCGAGTCCGTTCATGCCCTCGTTGTAGAACCCTTCTCCGGTCAGGTGCCCGGTGTCGAAGGTGGCTTTGTGAAATTCGTCGAGGGCGAGGTCGCTGCGAACTGTCTCCCAGTTCGCCCGGAGATAGTCGTTGATCGTCCGGCTCATCGTCGAGGCATCCGACCAGCGGTACGACCAGTTCTGCGCGTGGGACCACGGTGGATCACCGTAGATCCGGCCCTCGATGGTCCGGTCCCCCGGCGGGGCATCGTCTCGGTTCAGCGGCACATCCGGTCCGTGCCGCTCGACGGTGTGCGCACCGTCGGCCGCATGGGCGAGGTCGTTCTCGCCGATGTTCACCCGAGGCGGTTCGTCGCCCAGCGCATGGTAGATCTCGGTGGCCTTGCGCACCTCTGGATCGAGTGACGCGCCCCCATCCTCTGTGCTGTGAGGTGTGCCGTCCAGGCGGCCGAGCACGTTCGAATGATCCACCCCGACATACGTATCCGTGACGCTACGCAGCCCTGCGGCTCCGGACCGACAGGGTTCGGCAACCGCAACCGTCTCCCCCTCCGTGCCCAGCAGATCGATCAGCCGCCGGCCGACTCCGCTCATGGCTTCGCTCGGGTTCATCGACCCGAGCAGATATCCACCGCCGCGATCACGCCGGGTGGCGGGCGCCGAAATCCGCAGGCGGGGACCACCGTCACCTCCGTTGCGCTGCGCGACCCTCTGACCCGGCGCCTGGGCGGCTGGACGGGCGCCACGAGTCCAGCCGGACCAGTCTGCCGGAGAACGGATCTCGGCACGGTCGAGTCATCCCAGCAGTGGGAACACCCGTGTCGGCGCAGCGATGCGGAGGCGGGCGCTCAGTCGATGCCGAAGGCGATGACGCGTTCGGGGGTGATGCGGATCAGTTCCGGGGAGCCGCCGGGGATGTAGGTTTCGACGTCGCGCAATGCCTGTGCGGTGCCGCGGATTTCGAGGCAGCGGACGGTCCAGGGGTTCACCGAGGGTACGTCGTCGACGACGAAGGCGACGCGCTCCTCCTTGGTGAGGTTGCGGAACTTCTGGGAGGCGCCCATATTGTGGCCGGCGATATCGATGGTGCCGAGCGCCTCGTTGTAGCGGAAGCCCACCGGGTTGTTCTGCGGTGAGCCGTCCGGGCGAATGGTGGCGAGGCGGCCGAGCCGCTGACCGGCGAGGTATTCGAGCTGCGCGGGCGACAGTGTTGCGATCATGTAGGCGACGTTAGGACCTCGAGTGCGGTTCAGGTCAAGCGCAACGCCCGCTGTTCACTCAGAGCAGCAGCTTCTTCTGCACCTTGCCCATGGCATTGCGGGGCAGTGACGGCACCACCCGCACCTCGCGGGGCCGCTTGTGCGCCGAGAGTTCCGCTCCCACATGATCGATCAGCTGCTGGGCCACGGAATCGCCTGCACCGTCCCGCAATACGACATAGGCGACGATGCGCTGCCCGAGATCGTCGTCGGGCAGTCCGACGACCGCCGTCTCCGCCACGGCCGGATGGCCCAGCAGGGACGTCTCGATCTCCCCGGCGCCGATGCGATATCCGCCGGATTTGATGAGATCCACCGACTCCCGCCCGACAATGCGGTGGAAACCCCCGGCGTCGATGACCGCGACATCACCGGTCTTGAACCAGCCGTCCCCGGTCCAGTTCTCGGCCGTGACCTCCGGCTTGTTCAGGTATCCGTCGAACAGCATGGGCCCGCGCACCTGCAGCCCGCCGACGCTCTCACCGTCGTGCGGAACCGGGTCACCGGCCTCGTCGACCAGTCGCGTCTCGACTCCGGCGACGGTCGTGCCCACCCAGCCGGGCCGGCGTTCACCGTCGGGCCGGGTGGAGAGCGTGATCATGGTTTCGCTCATGCCGTAGCGCTCGAGCGGGTCATGTCCGGTGAGGGCACGCAGCCGCTCGAAGACCGGGACCGGCAGCGGCGCGCTTCCGGAGATCAGAATGCGGGCATTCGCCAATTGCTTTGCCGCATCCGGATCTTCGGCAATGCGGGACCACACGGTGGGCACACCGAAGTACATGGTGCCGGGCGCGGCGGCATACGCCTCGGGGGTGGGCTTACCGGTGTGGATCAGCGGGCTGCCGACCCGCAGCGGCCCCAGCACGCCGAGGATGAGCCCGTGCACATGGAACAGCGGAAGTCCGTGCACCAGTACATCGTTCGCCGTCCAGCCCCAGGCCTCGGCGAGAGCGTCGAGTCCGGCGGCGATGGCGCGCCTGCTGAGCATCACACCCTTGGGCGCACCGGTGGTCCCGGAGGTGTAGAGAATGAAAGCCGTTGCCTCGGGCGGCGGTTCGGCATAGGTGTGCCAGGACCGCGCATGCGTGCGCACCGGCACCACGGGCAGGTCGCTGCCCGCCGGGGCCTCGCCCAGCCAGGCCTGCGCACCCGAATCCCGCAGGATGTGCGCGAGTTCCGCACTGCCCGCATCCGGCGGCACCGGCACCACGGTGACGCCCGCGATCAGGCAGCCCACCACCGCGAGCACCGTGCTCACGGTCGGCCGGGCCAGCACCGCCACCCGATCGGCCCGGGCGACCCGCTCGGCGACCGAGGTGGCCCCGCCCAGCAGATCGCTGCGCGACAGCGTCACGCCGTCGATGGTGACGGCGTCCGGAATATCGGCTCCGGCGGCCACGGCGGCCGGATTCAACGAGCTCAGCAAAAGCGGCGACCTGTACGACACGGTGCTCACGCTACCGAATTGCTGGCCGGACACCGATTTCCGCTCCGGGTGCGGCGATCGAATCATCCAGATCGCAAATCTTCCCCCGGGTATTCGGGCACCGCACAATCAAGATCACACGTTAGTCGAGGTGTTGGTAACTGCCCGTTTGCGTCCCGTTCATTCGAGGGACGCTGCCAGCAAATCTCGTGTGATAGACAACCAGTCGACGTCATAAAACGTGGCGATCAAAGCTTTTACGGAAGAAGAGCATCAATGAGCAAGCTTCGTGCATTCGGTGTGGCCGTCGCGGCCGCCGGTATCGTTTTCGCCGGTGCGGGTTCGGCCCTCGCCGACACCGTCGCCGTGACCCCCGCGAGTGACGTCGCCGCCGACAACACCGGATCCGCCACCGGTTCCTCGAACTTCAGCACCCTGCTCACCAAGCTGCTGTCCTCCGGTTCGGGCCAGCCGGGCAAGCTCCCGGGCGCCGTCGCCGCCGACAACTCGGGTTCGGCCGCCGGTTCCTCGAACTTCGGCAGCCTGCTCACCACCCTCCTGAACTCGGGCTCGGGCCAGCCGAAGGCTCTCCCCACCGCCGACGAGGCCCCCATCGCCGCCGACAACTCCGGTTCGGCCAACGGCGGCGCCAACTTCTCCACCCTGCTGGCGAAGCTGCTGTCGAGCGGCTCCGGCCAGCCGGGCAAGCTCCCGGGCGCGTAACCCCCAGACCGGTGTCGCCCCTCTCGGATACGGACCGGGGCGACATCCGAAACACGAAGCGGCCCGGAACTCTCTCCGGGCCGCTTCGCTGTTCTCCGGGGGATGGCGGTTCCGGCAATGGCCGCGACCGGGACACGAATAGGGTGCGAACCCGCCAAGTCGGTTGACAGGTAAGCCGAGTGGGTAAGAAAGTTTGTGCATAACCTTCTCACCCGAGGATGTGGTCAACGATGACCAGGCCGCTCAGCGCTCTGCCGCATACGCCCCCGACCGCCGAACCACCCATCGATATCCGGCAGTTCCTCGACGGCGCCGTCGGCCTGCTCGGCGGGGCGGCGAATGTGATCATGCAGCTCTCCCTCCGGCCCGTCGGCTACGGCGTGGTCGAGAGCCCGGTGGAGAGCGGGAATGTCATGATCCACCCGATCAAACGCCTGCGCACCACCGTCACCTATCTGGCCGTGGCGCTGCTCGGCACCGATTCCGATCGCGAGGCCTACCGCGCGGCGGTCGACACCTCGCACCGGCAGGTGCGGTCCCGCCCCGGAAATCCGGTGAAGTACAACGCTTTCGATCCCCGGCTGCAGCTCTGGGTCGCGGCCTGCCTCTACTGGGGCGCCAGGGATCTCTACGAGCGCATGCACGGCGAGATGAATCCGGCCGACGCCGATGCCTTCTATCAGTACTCCGCCCGCCTGGGCACCACACTGCAGATGCGCCCGGAGATGTGGCCCGCCGATCGTCCCGCGTTCGACCGCTACTGGACCGAGAATCTGGCCGTCACGGTCATCGATCCGAAGATTCGCGCCTATTTCGAGGACCTCATCGATCTGAAGATGATGCCCGCGCCGGTGCAGCTGGCCTTCGGCGGCATCCACCGCTTCTTCGTCACCGGCCTACTGCCGCAACATCTCCGGGACGAAATGGGGATGACCTGGTCACCGCGTCAGGATTGGCTGCTGGCCCGCACGCTGCGCGCCCTCGGCGCGGCCGAGGCGGTGGTGCCGACCCCGGTTCGCAGCTTCCCGCTCAATGTCTATCTGCTGGATATGCGCCTGCGCCGGCGACTGGGCCGCCCCCTGGTATGACCCGCCGTTCATCTGAAGGCGTTGCGCGTCAGTAGATCCGGAATCCCGGAACCACATGGTCGATGGCGAATCGGCGCAATGCCGCTTCGTCATCGAGCGGAATGACCGTCTGCGGCGTCAGTGCCAGCGAGAGAGCGCTGCGCGCAATCATTTCCGCAAGCGGCAGTGGATCATATTCGGGGAGTTTGCCTTCCGATTGCAGGCGCGTAATGAATTCGGCGACATAATCGCGGCCGAGTTCGATGACGGCCGCACCCTGCACGGTGAGATAGGGCAGCACCATCTCCGGCTCGGTCTTGAGCAGGCGCTCCAGCAGGACATTGCCGCGCAGTCCCTCGATGCAGGCGATGAACAGGGCGACGATCTGCTCCTGGGCGCTGGCGTCCCGCACGATCTGCGTATGCACCGCGGCGTCCACATCGGCGATGAACTGCCGGGCCTGCCGCAGCCCGACGGCCTGGATCAGATCGGATTTGCCGGCGAATCGCCGATAGAGTGTGGCGAGAGACAGGCCGCCGCGGCGGGCGACCTCGACCATGCTGGTGCGTTTGATTCCGAAGTCCAGGAAGGCCACCAATGCGGCATCGAGCACCTTGGCCTGATTGCGGTCCTCCGGACCGGATCCGCGCACGAGCGGCAGGAGTTTGGCCAGCTTGGCCATGGTCCGGCCCCTTTCGAGTCGCGAAGATACGATGAGGCACCAATCATCGCACATTGACAGTACGGCACCCCGATGAGAAGGTGAGGGAAAGAGTTTCTCACACTCTCCTCTTTGGTGAGGAATGACGACGAGGATCGAGTCAACGATGACCGCCCCCCTGCGCAAGTCTTTCGATGATGCCTCCGGCCTGCCGGAACCACTCACTCCGGAAACCGTCCGCGAACATATCGACGGTGTCGCCGCCTTCCTCGGCGGCGCGGCCAATGTCATCATGCAGCTGTCCCTGAAGCCCGTCGGCTACGGCGTCATGGAGAGCGATGTCCGCAGCGGCAGCGTCATGGTGCGCCCGATCAAACGGCTGCGCACCACCCTCACCTACATCGCGGTCGCCATGATCGGCAATGACGAGGATCGCGCCGCCTATCGCGAGGCCGTCAATACCTCGCACCGCACCGTGCACACCAAGCCCACCAGCCCGGTGAAGTACAACGCCTTCGATCCGAAGCTGCAGCTGTGGGTGGCGGCCTGCCTGTACTGGGGCATCGACGATCTCTACCACCGCATGCGCGGTCCGATGGAACCCGAAGTGGCAGAAGCCTTCTACCGGTACGGCGCGCGCCTGGGCACCACCTTGCAGATGCGCGAGGAGATGTGGCCGCCCACCCGCGACGCGTTCTACGCGTACTGGGAGGAAACCCTCGCCACCCGTCATATCGACGAGCCGACCCGGGCGTACTTCAATGCCCTCACGGATCTGAAGATGCTGGCGTATCCGCTGCAGTTCCTGTTCGGCGGACTGCACCGCTTCATCGTGACCGCCCTACTCCCCCAGCACCTCCGGGAGGAGATGGGGATGACCTGGTCGGCGCGTGACGAACGCTTCTTCGCGGGCCTGCTGCGGCTGATCTCCGCGGTCTGGACCCGTATGCCGCGCGTGATCCGGATCTTCCCGTACAACTTCTATCTCGCGGATATGCGCCTGCGCCGCCGCTTCGGACGGCCGCTGGTCTAGGACGTCAGCTCGCCAGGCCGGGCAGCGCGACCAGCGGCGTCGATCCCCAGGGCTCCGGTACCGTTCCGGCGTCGGCGATGACGGCCCGCAGGTCCGGCAGCGCACCGGGATCCAGCTCGGCGAGCCGTGCGGATTCGGCCAGCAGATGCGTGACCCACTCCTCGGCCAGTGCGACCTCGAGGCCGATATCGTTGCCGGGCAACACTATCGACGCTCCGGCCATACCGGCGGCCACCAGTTCGAGCACCGCGAGCGGGCCGTCGGTGCGGCCCAGGTGGTAGGTGCGGGATTCGAAGGTCAGCTCGGCTTCCGACCGCACTCGATCGGCCATGGCGGCCAACTCGTCATAGGTCACCGCGCGGGCGCCCGCGGTGGCGAATGCCGTATCGCCGCCGCGCAGTACCGCTTTTCGATGCGCATAGGTCACCGGGCGAGCGGACTGGGCCGAGACCTCGGCGACGATCGCCGCATCGTCCAGGCACAGCCAGTCGACGCCCGGCGCCGAGACCACTGCGCCGAGGGTGAGGCCGACCTTCACCTCCAGTCCGGCCGGCGGCAGCGAGTCGACGGACCGCAGCGGGACCAGCACCGCACCGGTCTTGAGCACGGCCCAGGAGGCCACGGCCAGCTCGACTCCCCGGTCGAGGCGCACCGCGACGCCGGACCCGGGGCCGCTGCCGCGCTCGATCAGCGCCCGCGCCAATCGCGAAGAGCGCGAGTCGAGTTCGGCATAGGACAGCGCACCCGCCGCCCAGACGACGGCCGGGTCGTCCGGATCGTCCTCGACCACGGCCAGGAGGGATTGCGGCAGTTCGGCGCCCCGCGCACCCGCCCGGAGCAGCAGGACCTCCGTATTCGTCTGGGCGCGTGGGTATTCGGTCGGCTCCGGGAGGCCGATATCGCCCACCGGCAGATGCGGGCCGGAGGCGACGGCGGTGAGTATGCGGTTCAGGCGATCACCCAGCGCGACAATGGTGTCCCGATCGAAAAGATCTGTGGCATAGGAGAACACCACGGACAGCTCGCCCGGGGTCCCGTCCGCCGTGCGCAGCGGTTCGACCCCGATCTGCAGATCGAACTTCGCCGCCGCCAGCTCCGTATCCCAGGCCGCGACGGTCAGGCCCGGCAGTTCCAAGACGGCGGTTTCGGTGTTCTGCAGAGCCAGCACGACCTGCAGTAGCGGATTCGCCGCGGTGCGTCCGGCGAGATCGGCGACCACTTCGAACGGCACATCGGCATGCGCGAAGGCGGAAAGGTCGGTATTGCGGGCAGATTCGATCAGATCGTCGAAGGAGGCCGAGTCGTCCACGGTGGTGCGCAGAATCAGCGTATTGACGAACATGCCGACCAGATCGTCGAGCGCCCGCTCCCCCCGACCGGCGATCGGCGTGCCGATCACCACGTCGGACCCGCCCGAGGTACGAGCCAGCAGCACCGCGACCGCGGCATGCACCACCATGAACAGTGACGCACTGTGCCGGCGCGCAATGCGGTTCAGTGCGGCATGGATGTCCGCGCCGACCGTGAAATCGACCAGCGCACCCGCCATGGACGCCACCGCCGGGCGAGGGCGATCGAGCGGCAGCAGCACTGTTTCGGGCAGCTCGGCAAGCTGTCCGCGCCAGTACGCCAGCTGTTGCGCGGCAAGGGAATCCGGATCGGTGACCGAGCCCAGAACGCCGCGCTGCCAGATCGCGAAGTCGGCGTACTGCACCGGCAGCGGCGTCCAGCCCGGTGTTTCTCCGCCCGAACGCGCCAGATAGGCAGTCATCAGGTCGCGGGCGAGCGGGGCCATGGAGGTGCCGTCCGCCGCGATGTGATGCGCCACCACGACGAGTAGGTGGTCACCGGGGGTGTCACCGGTCAGGAGTCCGAGCCGCACGGGACTCGCCGCGGCGACATCGAATCCACCTTCGACCAGCTGGGCGATACGAGCACGCATCGCATCCGGCGGCGCTCCGGGTGAGAGCGGTTCCACCTGCGCGCCCGGCGATGTCGCTGCGGCCGTCGGCACCTTGATCGCGCCGACGCGTTCCACCCGCAGACCGCCGGGGAGTACCGCTGCCACCGGCAGGACCTCTTGGAAAGGCGTGCCGCCGGGTCCGGATTCGGGATAGCGGGTGCGCAGCACCTCGTGCCGGGCCAGCAGGTCCTCGGCGGCGCGGCTCAGCGCGCCGGTATCCAGCTCGCCGGTGAGCCGGATGATCATGGGGATGTTGTACGCCGGTGAGTCGGTGTCGAATTGGTTGAGAATCCACATGCGCTGCTGGGCCAGTGACAGTGGCGGCCGGTCGGCGACCGCACCCGTCCGTGGGTACGGGAGCAGAGCCGGTCGCGCAACCGCCCGCCCGGCGGTGCCCGTGCCGGGCAAGATACGGGCCGCCAGTTCGGAAACCCGTGCGGTATCGAATAATTCGCGCAGAGTGAGAGCGCCGTCGAGGGCCTCGTTGATCCGGGACACCGCGCGAGTGGCGATCAGCGAATTGCCGCCGAGAGCGAAGAAGTCGTCGTCCGCGCCGATGCTGTCGACGCCGAGCAGGTCTGCGAAGACTCCGGCCACGATCTCCTCGATAGGCGTCGAGGGTGCGCGGAAATGCGCGACTTCGTATACCGGCGCCGGCAGGGCCTGACGATCGAGCTTGCCGGAGGCGTTGAGCGGGAACGCATCCAGCTCCACCACGGAGGACGGGACCATATAGTTGGGCAGCACGTGCGACAACGCTGCCTTCAGATCATTGACTATCACCTCGGCGCCGGACTCGCGCACGACATAGCCGACGAGTTGATCGCCGATATGAATGTCCTTGCGCACCACGGCCACCGACTGAGCCACGCACGACTGGGCGAGCAGTGCGGCCTCGACCTCACCGAGCTCGATGCGCAGGCCGCGCAGCTTCACCTGGAAATCGTTGCGCCCCAGGTACTCCAGCTCACCGGCCACTGTCCACCTGACCAGATCACCCGTGCGATACATGCGTTCGCCGGGCGCCCCTCGGTCCCCGAATGGATCGGCCACGAACCGATCCGAGGTCAGATCCGGCCTGCCCAGATACGCGGTCGCCAGCTGCGCCCCCGCCAGGTACAGTTCTCCGGCGACTCCGGGCGCCACCGGATGCAGACGCGAATCCAGTACGTAGACCCGGGTATTCCACACCGGCCGCCCGATCGGCACCGACTGCACGTCCGCATCGGTCACCTCGTGATAGGTGACATCCACCGCCGCCTCGGTCGGCCCGTACAGGTTGTGCACAGCCGCCCCGGTCAACTCCCGCACCTTCTGCGCGGTCCCGCCGGGCAATGCCTCCCCCGAGGCGAACACCCGCCGCAGCGCCATCCCCCCACCGCCCCTGCGTGGCAGCATCCCCTCGTCATCCCCGCACGGCACAACCGCTTGGTCATCCCCGCCCAGCAGTGCGCCCCGGTCATCCCGGCGTGCTTGTGGCCGGGATCCGCCGCCTTCGAGCTCGGCGACAAACGCCGCCAGCATCGACGGCACGAAATGTGCTGTGGTGATCCCCTTCTCGGCGATCAAGCGCGCGAGATACGCCGGGTCCCGGTGACCACCGGGTGTGGCGACAACCAGGCACGCGCCGATCTGCAGCGGCCAGAAGAACTCCCATACGGACACATCGAAGGTGACCGGAGTCTTCTGCAGCACCACATCATTCGTGGTGAGCCGGTATTCGGCCTGCATCCAGAGCAGGCGATTGACGATGGCCGCATGGGAAACCGCTACGCCTTTGGGGCGGCCGGTGGAGCCGGAGGTGAAGATGAGGTACGCGGTATTCCCGGCCCGCAGCGGTTGCGTCCGTTCATGATCCGCGATGGGCGCGCCACTGAGGTGGGCCGTCTCCTCGGGCTCGTCGACGCGGAGCACCGGAATCTCACCGCCGCCCGCGGTGAACCCGTCCGCCGCGGTTGTCAGAACCAGACGCGGCCGGGCGATATCCAGAATGTACTCGTTACGATCGAGCGGCTGATCCGGGTCCAGCGGCACGTACGCCGCACCGGCCTGGAGCGCGGCGTAGATCGCCACGACCAGATCGGCCGAGCGCCGGATACCCAGCGCGACAGTCGATTCCGGACCCACTCCCGCCGCGATCAACCGGCGCGCCAGGCGATTGGCCCGCTCCGACAACTCACGGTAGGTGAGCCGCTGCCGCTCGAAGATCAGCGCGGTCGCCTCGGGGGTGGCGGCCACCTGCGCTTCGAACAGCGAGACCAGGGTCGCGGCGGTACCGTTCGGCAGATTCGCCACGCCCCGCAGGTCGACGCCGGTGGCATTCCAGTCGCCGAGCACCCGCTGCCGGTCACCGCCGGTGAGCATATCGATATCGCCGACCGCGAGCCCCGGATCGGCGGTCACCGCCGCCAGTATCAGCTGGAACCGCTGCGCGAATGCCGCGATGGTCGGCTCGTCGAAAAGATCCAGGGCATAGGAGAATTCGGCCGCCAGCCCGGTGGCGTCCCCGCGCTCATCATGGGTTTCCTGCATGGTCAACTGCAGATCGAACTTGGCGAACGGAATCTGCAGATCCGCACCCGCCACGCTCAGCCCCGGCAGTTCCAGCCGGGTGGGCGCCATGTTCTGGAAGGCCAGCATGACCTGGAACAGCGGATTGCGCGCCTGCGAACGCACCGGGTCGAGCAGATCGACCAGGCGCTCGAACGGCACCTCCGTCTGCCCGAAGGCACGGGCGTCGCCCGCGCGCACCTGCCGCAGCAGCTCCTCGAAACCCAGACCCGGGTCGATATCGCTGCGCAGCACCAGCGTATTGACGAACATGCCGATCAGATCGTCGAGTTCGGCGTCGCCGCGCCCCGCGACCGGCGTGCCGATGGCGATATCGCGGGTACCGGACAGCCGCGCGAGCAGCACGGCCAGCGCACAGTGCACGACCATGAACAGCGTCATAGTGCGGGATTCGGCGAACGCCGTTGTCGCCGCGTAGATTTCGCCGTCGATGCGGAACCCGAAGGTACCGCCCCGGTAGGACGCGACGGGCGGCCGTGGCCGATCGAAGGGCAGCACCAGCTCAGCGGGCAGATCCGCCAGATTCTCCCGCCAGAAGGCGATCTGCTGCGCCAGCGGCGATTCCGGATCGTCCTCGCTCCCCAGGGTCTCCCGCTGCCACACCGTGTAGTCCGCGTACTGCACCGCCAGCGGCTCCCAAGCCGGTTCGCCACCCCGGGCCCGCTGGGCGTAGGCGGTGACCAGGTCGCGGGTGAGCGGCCCCATCGACACCCCGTCACCGGCAATGTGATGGATGACGGCGACCAGCACATGGTCGTCGGCCCCGATCCGCAGCAGCCGCAATCGAATCGGCGGTGTGGCGGTGATATCGAATCCGGCTCCGGCCACCTCGCCGACACGCGCCGCAATGGCGGCGGGGTCCACCTCCTCGAGCGAAAGGTGCGGTACGGCACGGGGATCGCCGAGCGGCAGGACGAGCTGATAGCCCTCGCCGTCGACCTCCGGATAGATGGTGCGCAGCACCTCGTGCCGCGCCACCAGATCCCGGGCCGCCGCACGCAATGCCTCGACATCGAGGGCGCCGCTCAACCGCACCGCCAGCGGCACATTGTCCACCGCGCTGCCGGGATCGAACCGATTCAGGAACCACATGCGCTGCTGCGCGAAGGACAGCGGAATCCGTTCCGGCCGTGGCAGCGAACCCAGCGCCGGACCGGCGGCCGGTGCCGCATCCCTCGAAAGTTCCTGTGCGAGTGCGGCCACCGAGGACACCTCGAACAGCAGATGCACCGGCACCCGCAGACCCAGCTCATTGCCGATGCGCGCCGCGGCCTGCGCCGCGAGCAGCGAATTACCGCCGAGTTCGAAGAAATCGTCCTCCGCGCCGACCCGCTGATCGGGTCTGTTCCGCAGCAGCAGGATCTCGAAGACCTTCGCGATCACCACCTCCCCACGCGTGGACGGCGCGCGAAACTCCCGGGCCGCGAAGACCGGTTCCGGCAGGGCATCTCGATCCAGCTTGCCGACCGGTGTCAGCGGAATCTCCTCCAGCACCACAATGGCCGCGGGCACCATGTAGTCGGGCAGCGACGCTCCGGCGAAGGCCGCCAATTCCGCTGTGTCGACGGTAGTTCCGGCGCGCGGCAGCACATAGGAGACCAGCCCGGTCACCCCCGACGGCAGCGTTCTCCCCAGTGTCGCCGCGTAATCCACGTCCGGATGCGCCGTCAGCGCGCTGTCGATCTCACCGAGT
Organism: Nocardia sp. NBC_01327; assembly: GCF_035958815.1. NCBI lineage: Bacteria > Bacillati > Actinomycetota > Actinomycetes > Mycobacteriales > Nocardiaceae > Nocardia > Nocardia sp. NBC_01327. The sequence goes on from NZ_CP108383.1 coordinate 8,266,380, forward strand.
TCGATCCGCAGTCCGCGAATCTTCACCTGGTGATCGGCGCGGCCCAGATACTCGAGGGTCCCGGAATCGGTGCGCCGCACCAGATCCCCGGTGCGATACAACCGCTGTCCGGCCGCGCCGTCGGCGAACGGGCTGGCGACGAATCGTTCCGCCGTCAGATCCGGCCGCCGGTGGTACCCCTGCGCCAGCGCCGGACCCGACAGATACAACTCGCCGATCACGCCGTCCGGCACCAGCCGCAGCCGCGGGTCCAGGATGAACGCCCCGACCCCGGGAACGGCGGAACCGATGACGATCGGCTCTCCGGGGACCAGTGCCGCGGTGCTGGTGACGAGAATCGTTGCCTCGGTGGGCCCGTAGGCGTTGTGGATCGAGCGCTGCGGGGCGGTCCAGCGCTGCAGGAGTTCCGGCGGGAAAGCCTCGCCGCCGACGATCACGGTGGTCACCGTATCCAGTCCCGCCGGATCCACCGATTCCAGCGCGCCCGGGGTGATCGGCACATGGGTGACGGCCTCCCGGCGCAGCAGTTCGGCCAGGTCCGCGCCGCCGAACACCGCGGTGGGCGCGATCACCAGCGTCGCCCCGGCGGAAAAGGTCAGCAGGGTGATGAGCACCGAGAAATCGAAGCTGGGCGAACTGGCGTACAGCACCCGGGAGGCGGCGTCGATGCCGTAGTGCTTGCGTTCGGCGGTGATCAATCCGGCCAGACCGGTGTGGGTGACCACCACGCCCTTGGGTGTTCCGGTCGAGCCGGAGGTGTAGATGACATAGGCCGGATGCTGCTCGGTGAGCGTGCGCACCCGGTCGGCATAGGAGACCGGATGTGCGGGATGCCCGGTGATCCGCGCCGCCACCGGCGGATCATCCAGTTCGATCCAGGAGGTGGCGGCTCCGAGCGCGGTCCGGAATTCGGCGAGGGTGAGGCCGAGTACCGCGCCGGAGTCGGTGAGCAGATAGTCGATCCGCTCGGGCGGATAGCCCGGATCGACGGGCACGTAGGCCGCGCCCGTCTTCACCACCGCCCACACCGCGAGCACCGATTCGATGGATCGCGGGATGCCGATCGCGACGATATCGCCGGGACCCACCCCGCGGCCGATCAGTTCCCGTGCGAGCTGCGAGGATCGGGCATCCAGAGCGCCGTAGGTTATTTCGCGCTCATCCTCGGGCTCCCCGGTCGGATTGCACCGGATGGCAATGGCCTCGGCCGCGGATTCGACCGTGGCGGTGAGCAGTTGGCCGTAGAGCGGGCTGCCGGACCGCCGCCGGCGATGACCACGCGCGGTACGCGGAACGCTGTCCATGGCGCTGAAGGTATCCGCGCCGAAAACTGCTCACGAGCCGAAAGATCCGGTGCCAGCGACAATGGGGGCATGTGGCAGGCCCCCATTTCACACCACCTCTTCCTGCGAATTCGCCGATCCTATCCGCGCTCGGTGAGCGCCCGGAGGAAGAATCCGATATTGGCGGGACGCTCCGCCAGCCGCCGCATCAGGTAGCCGTACCACTGGGTGCCGTACGGAATGTAGACGCGCAGCGCATGCCCGTCCTCGACCAGCCGGCGCTGCTCGGCGTCACGAATCCCGTAGAGCATCTGGAATTCGAAATCACCGGGGCTGCGCCGATGTTCGGCCGAGAGCGCGAGCGCGGCCTCGATCATGGCCGGATCGTGCGAGGCGACCATGGGATACCAGCCGCCCCGCATGAGCACGTCCAGGCAGCGCAGATATGACGAATCCACCTCGGCCCGCCGCTGATAAGCGACGGTCTCCGGTTCCTGATAGGCCCCCTTGCACAGCCGAACCCGCGTGCCCGAGGTCGCCGCGTCCCGGCAGTCGTCCTCGGCGGTGCGCAGATAGGTCTGCATTGCCACTGCCAGCCAGGGGAATTCGGCGCGCGCCTGCCGCACCGCCTGCAGGGTGTCGCCGGTGGTGGTGTGATCCTCCGCGTCCACCGTCACCCACACCCGGGATTCGACGGCCTTGGCGCACAGCTTGTGCAGATTCTCCGCGGCGATGGCGGGCCCGTCGACCGCGATCGACTGCCCCAGCGCCGAGAGTTTGACCGATACCTCGACGCGCGGCACCGCATCGTCCGCCCGCGCGGATGATGCCGCCCCGGCCGGATCGGGCGGCGAGGTGGTCGGGCCACCGGCCGTCACCGGTACCGACCGATCCAGTTCGGCCAGCTGATCGATGAGCGAAATATATTCCGCCACAGCGGCATCCGCCATCGACCGCTCGGTGGTGTACTCACCGAGGAAGTCGACGCTGACGGACCGCCCGCTGGCCAGCAGTGCGCGCACCACCGGCCCGAGTTCGGTGCGGGTCTCCCCCGCCACGAACCGCCGCACCACTGCGGCGGTGACCGGGGTCGCGGTCACCGCCCGCTTCATGCGCGGCGAACCCGCCGCGGCGAGAATCAACGGCCGTAACGGGTTCATCGGCACCTCCTGCTCGAAGCGGCCGCCGAATTCACGGCGTATCCATATGCGGGTAGCGGTAATCGGTGGGCGCGACGAACGCTTCCTTCACGGTGCGCGGTGCGACCCAGCGCAGCAGGTTGAGATACGACCCGGCCTTGTCGTCAGTGCCGGAGGAGCGCGCACCGCCGAAGGGCTGCTGCCCGACGACCGCACCGGTGGGCTTGTCATTGACGTAGAAATTGCCCGCCGCGAATCGCAGTGCGGCGGCGGCCTGTTCGACGGCCTGGCGATCGCGGGCGAAGATGGCCCCCGTCAGCGCGTAGGGCGAGGTCGAGTCCACGGCGGCCAGCACATCGGCGTACCCGTCCGGACTGCTGTCGTCGTAGACGTACACCGACAGGATGGGCCCGAAGTACTCGGTGGCGAAGGACTCGTCACCGGGATCATCACTGAACAGCACCGTGGGCCGCACGAAAAAGCCCTCGTTGTCGTCGTACACGCCGCCGGCCGGAATGGCGATGCCCTTGTCCCGGGCCCGCACGATGGCCGCGACATTCTTGTCGTAGGAACGCCGATCGATCACCGCCCCACCGAAATTCGACAGATCCGCCACATCGCCGTAGCTGAGCTCGTCCACCTCGGTCAGGAAGTCGTGCCCCATCTGCTGCCATACGGATTTAGCGATATAGGCGCGCGAGGCCGCCGAGCACTTCTGCCCCTGATACTCGTAGGCGCCGCGAATCATGGCGGTGCGCAGGGCATCCGGATCGGCGGAGGAGTGCGCGACAATGAAATCCTTGCCGCCGGTCTCGCCCACCAGTCGCGGATAACCGTGGTAGCGGCTGATATTCGAGGCCACGCTCTGCCACAGGAACTGGAAGGTCGGGGTCGACCCGGTGAAGTGGATGCCCGCCAGCCGCGGATCCTCCAGCGCCACCTCCGACACCCTCCTGCCGTCACCGGTGACCAGATTGATCACACCCGGCGGCAGGCCCGCGGCCTCCAGCAGCTGCATGGTGTAGTACGCCGAAAGCGTCTGTGTCGGTGAGGGTTTCCAGACGACGGTATTGCCCATGAGCGCGGGCGCGGTGGGCAGGTTACCCGCGATGGCGGTGAAATTGAACGGCGTAATGGCGTAGACGAACCCCTCCAGGGGCCGGTAGTCCATCCGATTCCAGACACCCGCGGACGAGTGCGGCTGCTGCTGCAGAATCTGCCGGGCGAAGGACACATTGAAGCGCCAGAAATCGACCAGCTCGCAGGGTGCGTCGATTTCGGCCTGCTGCACCGATTTCGACTGTCCGAGCATGGTGGCGGCGGCAATGGTCTCGCGCCACGGCCCGGCCAGTAGGTCCGCCGCCCGGAGCAGGACGGCCGCGCGTTCGTCGAACGGCAGCGCCCGCCAGGCCGGGGCGGCGGCGTTCGCGGCTTCGACGGCCGCGCTCGCCTCCTCGTGGGTGGTATCGGTGAGCGTGCCCAGGACATGGCGATGCCGGTGCGGCATGACGATGTCGGACCGTTCACCGGTACCGGGTTGATGTTTGCCGCCGATCACCAGCGGCACGTCGACGGATCCTGCGGAGATTTCGGCGAGCCTGCCCGTCAGCAGTTCACGTTCTCGACTACCCGGTGCATAGGTGTGCACCGGTTCGTTTGCGGGGGCAGGGACAACCGTGACAGCGTCCATATCCCAGGCTATCGCGAACAACACGGCCGCTGGGGTGCAGACGCACCGAAATTTCTGCGGTTACTTCAGATCTGTCGCGATGATTTTCTCGATATTGCGCTCCGCCAGCGCCGTAATGGTGACAAATGGATTCACCGTGGTCATGCCCGGGATGAGCGATCCGTCGATGACGTACAACCCCGGATAGGAGGTGAGCCGCCCGTAGTTGTCGGTGGACTGGTTGATCACGCAGCCGCCGAGCGGGTGGTAGGCGAAGTCGTCACCCCAGGTCTTGTACGTGCCGAACAGGTCGGTGCGGTAGATCGTCCCCTCCTTGCTGTTGATCTTGTCGAAAATGCGTTTGGCCGCATCGATGCCCGGCTGATTCCAGGCCGTCTGCCAGTTCAGGTCCACCCCGCCGCTGCCGGAGTTGTAGCTGAACGTGCCGCGATTCGGATTCTTGGTGATCGCCAGATAGAGGCTGGCGAAGGTCTCGATCCCGGCCGGGAACGGTGACACCTCCGCGAAGGCCGGGCCGCCGGCGTCGGCCCAGTTGTCGATGCCCAGACAGGGAATACAGGACTGCAGCGCACCGGTCGCGTCCCAGGCCTGGTTCTGCCGCGCCACCATGACATTGCCGTTGTTGCCCCAGCCGGTGCCGACCGAATCCGGCAGATTGGGCAGCTTGCCCGTGGCCTTCTGGGTGACCAGCAGCTTGCTGGTGCCGACACTGCCCGCCGCGAAGAAGACCCGCTGCGCCACAATGTTTTTGGTGGCCACGGTATTGCCGCTGGTATCGATCTGCTTCATGGTCACCTGGTAGCCGCCCGTGGTCGGCGCGACCGCGGTGACCATGTGCTGCGGTGTGATGCCGACCTTGCCGGTGGCGACGGCGGCGGCGAGGTAGGTTTTGTCCAGCGACTTCTTGCCGAAGTTATTGCCGTAGATGACCTCGGCATTGAGCGCCGACCGGGTGACGGTGTTCGCCTGCTCCTGCTTCATGTAGTTGAAGTCGTAGACGTTCGGTACGAAGGTGTACGAAAACCCGGACCGCTGAGCCTGTTTGCGGCCCACCCGCGCGAACTGATAGCAGTCCGCGGTCTCGAACCAGCTCTGGTCGATCTGATTGACCCCGAGCGCGGTATTGGCGCGCGGGTAGTAGGTGCCGTACATCTCGCCCGCGTCCACCGACGGCAGAATGCTCGCGAAGTTCTCCTGCTTCGGCGTCACCGCCATGCCGCCGTTGACCAGCGAGCCGCCGCCGACGCCGCGGCCCTGGTAGACCCGAATCCCGCTGAACTGCTCGGAATCCAGCACGCCGGTGTAGCTGCTGATGGACTTGTTGTAGGGCGCGCCCATGAAGTGATTGACCGGCTGATCGGTCTCGGTACGCAGCCAGAACGACCGGCCGTCGGGATTGAGCATGTTGCAGAAGACTTTTCCGTCGGAGCCGGCCTGCGACCACGACATGCCCTTCTCCACAATCGCGACATCGACCCCCGCCTGGGCCAGCCGCAGCGCAGCAACCGCTCCGCCATAGCCCGAACCGATGACCAGCACCGGAACTTTGTCCCCATCGGACAGCTGCTTGGTCGGCAGCGCCTGCGCCGGGGCCTTCGTGGCGAGTACCGCGGCGCCCAAAATGACACCCGTTGCAGCTAGAAAACCCCGACGGCTGACATTACTGCCGAACTGGCTGCTACCAGCGTTTTCATAGACAAATCCGCGCATGGATCGGCTCCTCATCGAGACCTAGGTGGGAACCTGTTATACGAACTGTGAAGTACCTGTGTGTCACTTTTGAGCAAAACTGAACACTTCGATCGGCGAGTCGACAAAGCGTGTCGCGCAACACATCAGCGAACGCAAAACCGGGGTTCTACAAGGCGACAACTGATTTCGCGAGGTCCGGGTAACTCACCGGGTACGTTCACAATGGTTTCGGCTCTCAACCGCAGGCACGCGTGCCCAACGGGAAACGGCTCCAAGGCCGTGCGCAAAAGTTCCGGAGAGGTGGAACAGCTGCGACCCTGACGGGACTCGAACCCGCGACCTCCGCCGTGACAGGGCGGCGCGCTAACCAACTGCGCTACAGGGCCATGCTTGATGTCGAAGCAAAACCACCGGGCCTTGCAACGCGGTAGACGTTAGCACGACCCGGTGGGCAAGAGTAAATCAGCTGGTCAGGCGTTCAACCGCCGCGGCGATGCGTTCGTCGGTGGCGGTCAGCGCAATCCGCACATGCTGTGCGCCACGCGGGCCGTAGAACTCGCCGGGCGCGGCCAGAATGCCGCGTTCGGCCAGCCAGTCCAGCGTGGTGCGGCAGGGCTCGTCACGGGTCGACCAGAGGTACAGTCCGGCCTCCGAGTCATCGATCCGGAACCCGGCCTCCAGCAAGGCCTTTCGCAGCAGCTCGCGGCGGGCACGGTAGCGCTCGCGCTGCTGCGCCTCGTGCGTATCGTCACCGAGCGCCGCGGTCATGGCGGACTGGATCGGGAAGGGCAGCATCATGCCCGAGTGCTTGCGCACCTCGAGCAGTTCCGCGATCAGCGCCGGATCACCGGTGACGAAACCCGCGCGGTAGCTGGCCAGATTGGAGGTCTTGGACAGCGAGTGGATGGCGAGCAGTCCGGTGTGGTCGCCGTCGCACACCTCGGGATCGAGGATCGAGACCGCGCGGCCCTCCCAGGCCAGGCCCAGGTAGCACTCGTCGGAGGCCAGGACGGCGCCCCGCTCGCGCGCGAATTCGACCACCTTGCGCAGATGTTCGACGCCGAGCACCTTGCCGGTCGGATTGGACGGCGAGTTCAGGAAGATCAGCGCCGGCCGCTCCGGACCCACCTGGGTCACGCTGTCCGCGCGCAGAATTCGAGTGCCCGCCAGCAGGCCGCCCACCTCGTAGGTCGGATAGGCCACCTCGGGAATCACGACCAGATCGCCGGAGCCCAGCCCCAGCGTGCGCGGCAGTCCGGCGATCAGCTCCTTGGTGCCGATCACCGGGAGCACCGCCTCCGGCGCCACGCCGGTGATCCCGAACCGCCGCTTCAGTGCTGCGACAACAGCTTCGCGCAGTTCGGGTGTGCCGTGTGTGGTCGGATAGCCGGGCACCCCCGCGACCGCGGCCAGGGCCTGCTGGATCAGCGGGTCCACCGGATCGACCGGTGTGCCCACGGAAAGATCCACCAGGCCGCCCGGATGCGAAGCGGCCTTCGCCTTCACGGAAGTGATGGTGTCCCAAGGGAAATCGGGTAGTAGCGAACTCACCCGGCCACGCGCGACCAAGACCTACTCCGCGGCCATCGGGGGTAGCGCCGCGATGAACGGCACGTCGAAGTCCACCTTGCCGACCTTGGTCGCGCCACCCGGCGAACCCAGATCGTCGAACCACTCGACATTGGCGCTGATGTAACCGCTCCACTGATCCGGAGTGTCGTCCTCGTAGAAGATGGCTTCTACCGGGCACACCGGTTCACATGCACCACAGTCCACGCACTCGTCCGGTTGGATGTAGAGCATGCGCCCGCCCTCGTAGATGCAATCTACGGGGCACTCCTCGATGCACGCCTTATCCTTCACGTCAACGCACGGTTCAGCGATGATGTACGGCACTGCCGTTCTCCTAGTCTGTCCTCACATGCGGGATAGTCCGCCCCGCGAAACAGTATCCCGGCGCGTACAGGTTACTACTGGTCAGCCTGTCCTAACTTCTGGTGACCATTCTGCTGTATCTTCTGCCTCCGCTTCGCTTGTATCTTCTGCCTCCGCTTCGCTGCGGCGGGGTCGTGGCCCTGTTACCCGGTTCTTCCCTCCCTGCGCTCGCCGCTGCGCGGCATTGCTCCGCTCAGTCCAGAACCGGGCGGGCCACGACCTTGGGGTTTATGCCTTTGGAGGTCAGCCGACCGTGAGTGCTACCGGGGGGCGGTGCGGCGGGACACCGTAGGTGGTGGTGCGCTGGCGGGCGGGGCGGCCGATGCCGGTGGCGATCTCGGTGAGTTCCTCGATCGTTTTGGCGGAGCCGTGTTCGGAGCCGGCCATGCGGGAGATGGTCTCCTCCATGAGGGTTCCGCCCAGATCGTTGGCGCCGCCGTTGAGCATGAGCTGGGTTCCCTTGGTGCCGAGCTTGACCCAGCTGGTCTGGATATTGTCGATGCGGCCGTGCAGCATGATGCGCGAGAGCGCGTGCGCGGCCCGGTTGTCGCGCACGGTCGGGCCCGGGCGCGAGGCTCCCGCCAGGTACAGCGGCGCGCTCTGGTGCACGAACGGCAGCAGCACGAATTCGGTGAAACCACCTGTCTCGTCCTGGATTCCGCGCAGCACGCGCAGATGTCCGACCCAGTGCTTGGGATTGTCCACGTGGCCGTACATCATGGTCGAGCTGGAGCGGATGCCCAGTTTGTGCGCGGTGGTGATGACCTCTATCCAGGCCGAGGTGGGCAGCTTGCCCTTGGTGAGCACCCAGCGCACCTCATCGTCCAGAATCTCGGCGGCGGTGCCCGGAATCGTGTCCAGCCCAGCCTCTTTCAGGGCCGCGAGCCAGTCGTGAATGCTCTGCCCGCCGCGTGAAGCCCCATTGACGACCTCCATGGGGCTGAAGGCGTGCACATGCATGCCGGGGACCCGCGCCTTGATCGCGCGCACCAGATCCGCATAACCGGTGACCGGCAGCTCCGGATCGATGCCGCCCTGCATGCAGATCTCGGTCGCACCTTCGACATGCGCCTCCCAGGCGCGGTCGGCGACCTCCGAGGCACTCAGCGTGAAGGCATCCGCATCACCCTTGCGCTGCGCGAACGCGCAGAACCGGCAACCGGTGTAGCAGATATTGGTGAAGTTGATATTCCGGTTCACGATGTAGGTGACATCGTCGCCGACGGTATCGCGGCGCAGCTGATCGGCCAGCGCGGTAATCGCTTCCAGGGCCGGGCCGTCGGCGGTGGCCAGGGCCAGGTACTGATCGTCGGTGAGCCCGGCCGGATCCTTCTCGGCGGCGTGCAACGCGGCCAGCACCTCGGAGTCGAAGCGCTCGGGCGCGGCGACGGCAAGCTCCTTGACCTGCTCGCGAATGGTCTCCCAATCGCCGAAGGCGCCCAGGCCGTCACCGGCGAGCGCGGAATCGCTGCGCGATTCGGTATTGCGGCCCTCGGAATCGATCGCGGTATTGAGATCGACCCGGCCGACCGACTCCCAATCGTGGTCCGGCTCCTGCCAGGGCAGTCCGACCGGATTCACATCACGGGCCAGGCCCGTCGCCGGATCGGCCAGCGCGGCCACATGCCCGGAGACACGCGGATCGATCCACGGGTGGCCCGCCTGCACATATTTCGGGTGCACCGTAAGGCGCTGGGTGAGCACAAAACCCGCATCGGCGGTGACCTGCTCGAGGGTCTCCAGATTCGGCCAGGGCCGTTCCGGATTCACATGATCGGGGGTGAGCGGCGAGACGCCGCCCCAATCGTCGATGCCGGCGTCGATGAGCGCCCGGCACTCGGCGAGCGATACCAGATTGGGCGGGGCCTGAATTCGCATCTTCGGGCCGAGCAGCAACCGGGCCACGGCGATGGTCGCGCAGAACTCCTCGAGACCCGCATCGGGGGTATCGCGCATGGCGGTGTCGCGCTTGGCCAGGAAGTTCTGCACGATCACCTCCTGCACATGCCCGAAAGCCTTGTGCGACTTGCGAATCGCCATAATCGACTCGGCGCGCTCGGTGAGGTTCTCGCCGATGCCCACCAGAATGCCGGTGGTGAACGGCACCGACAGCCGGCCCGCGTCGGTCAGCGTGCGCAACCGCACCGCCGGATCCTTGTCCGGGCTGCCGTAGTGCGCCTGGCCCGGTTCGGTGAACAGGCGGGTGGAGGTGGTCTCCAGCATCATGCCCATGGACGGGGCCACCGGCTTGAGCCGCGACATTTCGGCCCAGCTCATCACGCCCGGATTCAGGTGCGGCAGCAGGCCGGTTTCCTCGAGCACCCGGATGGACATGGCGCGCACATAGTCGAGGGTGGAGTCGTAACCGCGCTCATCGAGCCACTGCCGGGCCTCCGGCCAGCGCTCCTCCGGGCGGTCACCGAGGGTGAAAAGTGCTTCCTTACAACCGAGTTCGGCGCCCTGGCGGGCGATCTCGAGGACCTCGTCGGGCTCCAGGTACATACCCTTGCCCGCGGCGCGCAGCTTGCCGGGCACGGTCACGAAGGTGCAGTAGTGGCACTTGTCGCGGCACAGATGGGTGAGCGGGATGAATACCTTGCGCGAGTAGGTGATCGGCAGCGTCTCACCCGCATAGCCGGTCTCGCGCAGTCCCGCATCGCGCACCCGGGCCGCGGATTTACTCAGATCTTCCAGGTCGGCGCCGCGCGCCTGCAGCAGCACCACCACCTCGTCGAGGTTGAGCGTCGCGCCGTCGCGCGCCCGCCGCAACGCCCGGCGCATCCCCGAGGGGCTGGGCGGAGCCGGTGGGGTACTCGGGTTCGGTAGATCCGTCACGCTCTCGATCATGCGCCATCCATCCGGCTGATCCGACTCGGGTGCCATAAGGGTTGGCAACCCGGCGCTACGGCACCCTATTCCGCCGTCGCCCCTGTCCATCCTCGCGCACCCCGGCGGTGATCGCCGGATGTGACATGGCCGATGGGACAAAACCTTGCGGGGGCCCGGCGGCTCTTCTAAGGTCATCCGCCACGATTACTCGCATCAGCCGATTCGAATATTCGCACTGGAAGATCGAAAGAAAGCGGGAATCCGTGTTCGAGAGACTCAGCCGCGCCACCGTTGTCGCCGCGGCCGGTGCGACGCTCATGCTGACCGTCGCCACGAGTTCGGCCTCGGCCACCTTCGGACCGCTACCTCCCGCCAACCCGTATCTGGGCCCGGTCGGCACCGCGACCATGCACGGTGATGCGGAATCCTCGGATTCGACTCCGCTGCCCGGACCCGGCACCGGCGGTATCAATGCCGACTTCCACGAAGAGGCCGCCGCCTGCCCGACCATTCTGCAGGGCGCGGACGGCTTGCCGCAGGCGCTGTGCACCAAGATCACGGACCGCTCGCCCGAGGTGCTGCTGCTCGATCCGAACAGCGGAAATACGCTCGCCACACTGGATCTCACCAAGGGCAGTCTGCTCGGCGGCGTGTATGCCTACCTGGACGAGCAGAACCGCATGGTCACCGTGGACGGCAGCGGCAATCTGCTGCGCATCGGGCACCAGCGCGGCGGCGACGGATCCTGGACGCTGTCCATCGCGTCGAAAACTCCTGTGTCGCAGGCGGTTACCGCGCACTGCGGCGGCGGAACGTGCGATGAGGTCGCCGCGGTGACACCCGATTACGACGGCCGCGTCTGGTTCGCCACCGATAACGGCGCCGCGGGTTTCGTGGATCCGGCCACCGGCGCGGCCCGCGCCATCGAACTCGCGCCCGGCGAAACGGTGGCCAATTCCATCTCCTCTGCGCCGCAGGGCGTCTCCATCGCCACCGATCATGCGCTCTACCAGCTGAACACCGATTCCTCGGGCAATCCGCAGATCCTGTGGCGGCAGCCCTACGATCGCGGCCCCGCCCGCAAACCCGGCCAGCTGAGCTGGGGCACCGGCGCCACCCCCACCTTCTTCGGACCCGGCAACGGCACCGAATACGTCGCCATTACCGATAACGCGGCGCCCAAGGAGAATCTGCTGGTCTTCGATACCGCCACCGGCCGCAGCGTCTGCTCGGTCCCGGCCATCGACGGCACCGAGAACTCCCCCATCGGCTCGGGCAACAGCCTCTTCGTCGCCAGCACCTACGGCTACCCGTACCCGCAGCTGCCCGCGAACGCCGGACCCAGCCAACCGGCCAGCGCCTCCTTCACCGGCGGTATGACCCGCATCGACGTCACCGGCTCCGGCTGCTCGGTGGTGTGGACCAATACCGTTCCCTCCGCCGCGGTCCCGCGCCTCTCGGTAGCCGACGGCAAGATCTACACGGTCGCCCGCTACGGCGCACTCGGCTCCGGCAGCGCCGGCCTCCTCCCCAGCGGCAGCGCCGGCGGCGTAGCCGACACCTACAAATTCACCGTCATCGACGCCGCCACCGGCACTGTCGACAGCGCACAATCCCTGGGCGCCACCACAGTCCAGGACACCCTGCAAATGGTCGGCACCATCGCCCCCGGCCGCATCCAATACCAAGGCACCCTGAGCGGCCTCTTCCGCATCACCCCCCGCTAGCCCCCGCCACGGGTGTGCGGTGTCGATGGGGGGTGGGTGCGGCAACTGCCGCGCTGGGGGCAGGAATCGTGAAAGCATGGCGGGTATGTCCGATCGTCCCGCCTCAGGCGACACCCGCACCGCCTCCGGCGAGCTTCGCACCGCCCCGGGCGGCATCATGGCGGACCCGGCCTGGCACCCGAGTCCGCGGGCCAAACTGCTGTGGGCGCTCAGTGCCACGCTGTCGTGGATCGTCCCGTTCATCGCGCTGATCATCTGGATGATCGTCGATCCGCAGCGGAGATCGGTGCAGGTGTGGATACTCGGGATCGCCGTGGTGGCAGCGGCATTCAGCATTGTGGCGGTGCCGCTGTGGCGGTATGCCGTGCATCGGTGGGAGATCACCGATGAGGCCGTCTATACGCGCACCGGGTGGTTCACGCAGGAGAGCCGGGTCGCGCCGATCAGTCGCGTACAGACGGTGGACACCTACCGGGGGCCGCTCGAGCGGCTGCTCGGACTGGCCACCGTCACCGTGACCACCGCGTCCTCCGCCGGGGCCGTGCACATCAGCGCCCTGGAAACCGAGGATGCCCGGCGCACGGTCACGCAGCTGACCGAGATCGCGGCGCGGCATCGCGGAGACGCGACATGAGCCATCCGCCCGGCCCCGATCCCGCAGCGTCCTATGCACCGTCTCCCTACGCGCGACCGTCGGATGCGTCCCCGGCACTTCCGGATCCTGTGCCACCGGCACCCGCAGGCCATGGCTCCCCCGCGGTTTCCGACCATGCGACCGGGTCGGGCGCACCGGCCGCCGAGGTATGGCAGCGGCTGGATCGCCGAATGCTGCTGGTGCATCCCATCACCGAGCTCATCCGCTATATCCCGGTGCTGCTGGCGACCTTGATCGCCGGTGCGCGCAGTGACAGTCCGGTGTGGAGCCTCGGGGTGGTCGGGGTGATCATCACCTTCGCGCTCACCCGGTGGTTCACCACCACCTACCGCATCACCCCGGACAATCTGGAACTGCGCACGGGACTGTTTCAGCGCAAACGACTTTCGGTGCCGCGCAATCGGGTGCGTTCGGTCGATGTGGAGGCCGATCTGCTGCACCGGGTGCTGGGATTGGCGGTGCTGTCCATCGGTACCGGCCAGCAGGCCGAGCGCAAGGACCGGTTCCGGCTCGACTCGCTCGACGCCCGGCTGGTGCCCGCACTGCGCACCACACTGCTCGAGCATACCCAGATGGGCTCGGAACCCGCTGCCGCACAACCGGTTCCGCAGTCAGCTGACGACCACAGCGTGGTGCTGGGCAAATCGCCCACCTCGGCCCCCGAAGCCAAGCCGCCGGTGGAAATCGCGCACTGGCAGCCGGACTGGGTGCGGTACGCGCCCCTGTCCCTGACCGGATTCGCGATCATCGCCCCGATCCTCGGCCTGGCGTTCCAGTACGGCTTCGCGAAGGTCATCGTCAATTCCGATGCCGTACAGGGCCTGGAAGACGGTGGCGCACAGGCCATCGCCCTGGCGATCGCCGCACTCCTGGTATTCCTGGTGCTGTTCGTCAGCCTCACCGCCTGCGCTCGCTACCTCGCCACCTACTACGGACTGCGGGTCATCGACGACGGCGCCACCCTGCACATTCGGCACGGCCTGTTCACCACCCGCCAGATCACCCTCGATCTGGCCCGCCTGCGCGGTGTCACCGTCAACGAACCCCTGCTGCTGCGCCTGGCCGGGGCCGCCGAACTCGAAACCATCATGACCGGCACCAAATCTCGTCAGAAGATCCTGCCGCAGGCGCCGCGCACCGCCATCGATCGCACCGTCGCGCACCTGCTCGACTCGAACGCCGATATCGGCGATCCCCGCCCCGCAGCGCCACCGCCGGTCACCGCCGCGCTGCGCCCGCACGGACCGGCCGCACAGCGGCGGCGCTTCACTCGCGCCTTCAGCCCGCTCGCACTGATCGCCCTCGCCCTGATCGCGGCATCCCTTGCGGGCGTGGATATTCCGGCCTGGCCGTGGGTGCTGCTGGCCGTGGCCGCCGTCCTGGCCGCCGCGCTGGCCTGGGATCGCTACCGCGGCCTCGGCCATGCGGTGATTCCCGCCGCGCACGGCAATCCCACCTGGCTCATCACCCGCAGCGGCTCCCTGGATCGCGACCGCGATTGCCTGGAGGGCCCGGGCATCATCGGCTGGACGGTCAAACAATCCTGGTTCCAGCGCCGGGCCGGGCTGGCGACCATCACCGCCGCGACGGCCGCGGGCAAGAAGCGCTATCACGTGATCGACATCCCCTTCGATCAAGCGTGGCCGCTGATCGAGGCCGTCACTCCGGGGCAGCTCGGAACGCGCTGAGCCACAACGCGCAGAACACGAACGAGGCCCGGCATAGGATCGAATGATCCACTGCCGGGCCTTGATTCGCGATAGGGGTGCTTCGGTTCAGCCGTTCACCACTGGCCGGGGACGTAGTCGCCGCCCGCCATCCCCGCGATCACATTGAGACGGTTCCAGGCATTGATCGTCGCGATGAGGGAGATGAGCGCGCCGATCTGGTCGTCGTCGTAGGACTTGCGCACCTGCGCCCAGGTGTCCGCGCTGATGCCGCGGCTGTTGTCGGCCAGCCGGGTGCCCTCCTCGGTCAGCGCGAGGGCGGCGCGCTCGGCCTCGGTGAAGACGTTCGACTCCTGCCAGGCGGCGATCAGGGCCAAGCGCACCGGGGTCTCACCGGCGTGGACGGCGTCCTTGGTGTGCATATCCAGGCACATTCCGCATCCGTTGATCTGGGAGGCGCGAATCTTCACCAGTTCCTGGGTGGCCTTGTCCAGCGGGGATTCGTCGATGACCCGGGCGGCGGTCACCAGGCGCTTGTTGAACTTGGCGGCAATCTCGTTCTCGTACAGGGCGAAGCGGGTCATTGTCTGCTCTTTTCTCGTTCGTCGTTCGGCTACAACAGGTCGACGGCGCAGCCTGCCGAGGTGTGACATCGGCAGTAATGTGGTCGTGGTCACAGCTGCGATCGAGGCGCGGAACCCCTCCATGATGTAACTGCCAATTCACCTGTCATCCAGAGACTTTGACCAGCTGACAGCGCCCAAAAGTAAGCGCACATTCCGGTGCTGTGGTAGAAATCACCGAGAATTACGAAGGGTGGATTCGTCATGGAACCAACAGCCGAACAGCGGGCCGCACTGGGCCTGATCTGCGATACGTTCCTGCCCGGAGACGGGCTGACACTCCCCGCGGCGACGGAACTCGGGGCGGTCGACACCATCTTCCGGATTCTGGGCCGCAATCCGCGCGAGGCGGAGCAGAAGCAGCTCGCCACCCTGCTCGGACTGTGGGACTCACGACTGACGGGACTGCTCACCGGCAATGGTCCGCGGCGCTTCTCGACCCTGACCCAGGAGCAGCGGGAAGCGGCGCTGCTGCGCCTCGGCGACTCCCGGCTGGCACCGGTCCGCGCCATCTTCCAGGCCCTCAAGGGCGCATCACTGCTCGCCTACAACGTCACCCCGGGCCCGACCGGCACCAACCCGCTGTGGAAGGAAATCGGCTACCCGGCCCCGGCCGGTCCGCTGCAGACCGCACCGCAGCCCGCCCTCGCTCCCCTGCGCTTCACCGAAACCACCACGCTCACTTGCGATGTCGTGGTGATCGGTTCCGGCGCGGGCGGCGGCACGGCGGCGGCGGTGCTCGCCGGGGCCGGACTCGACGTGGTGGTGCTGGAGCGCGGAAACTATTACGACGACCGGGATTTCGGCGGCGGTGAGCTCGACGCCCTGACCAGTCTCTACGCACCCGGCCCCGCGGGTTCGGCCGAAGGCCAGATCACCCTGGTCGCGGGCAGCTGCCTGGGCGGCGGCACGGTCGTCAACTGGAGCACCTCGCTGCCCACGCCCGACAGCGTCCGCCAGGAATGGGCCGAGCTGGGCGCCAAGCAGTTCGCCGAGGACGAATTCGGTAGTGCGCTGCAGGTGGTGCAGCAGCGGCTGGGGGTCAATAGGAACCACTCCCCGCTGTCGGCGCGCGATGGCGTGCTGGAGCGCGGCGCACAGGCGCTCGGCTGGGATATCGATACCCTGCCCCGCAATGTCACCGATGCCTGTGATGCCGGAATCGAGTGCGGCCGTTGCGGTTACGGCTGCCGTCTGGGCGCGAAGCAGTCGGTCAACAAGACCTGGCTCGCCGATGCCGCGACCCAGGGCGCACGCCTGGTGATCGATGCCGATGTACGCCGGATCGAGGTGAAAAACGGCCGCGCCGAGACGGTTTCGGCACGCACCGCCGGCGGCGCCGAGATCACCGTGCAGGCCCGCGCGGTGGTGGTGGCCGCCGGGGCCATCCAGACGCCCGCACTGCTGAAGCGTTCCGGATTGCGCAACAAGAACATCGGCCGCCATCTGCGCCTGCATCCGGCCGCGGCGGTCTTCGGCGTCTTCGACGAGGAGATCCGGCCGTGGGAGGGCGGGCTGCAGACCCGCATCAGCCGCCACCACGCCGATCTGGACGGTAAGGGCTACGGCGTCATCTACGAGACCGGGCCGATCCATCCGGGCCTGGGCACCGGTTTCATGAGCTGGCGCGGCGCGGCCGATCATCGCGGCGCCATGCTGGACTTCGCGCGCTCGGATGCCATCGGCATCATTACCCGGGACCGCGATTCGGGCACCGTATCGGTGGACGGCGACGGCGAACCCATCGTGAAATACCGGCTCTCGGACTACGACGCCGCCCACCTGCACACCGGAATCACCGGCGCCGCATCGATTCTCGAAGCCGCGGGCGCACGCCGCATCTTCTCCGGACATCAGGCGGGGGTGTCCTACGAGCCGGGTGTGCGCGGCTCGCACGCCGAATTCGACGCCGCCTGCAAGCGCGCCGGTTACGGTCCCGGGCAGTGCGCGATGGGTGCACTGCACATCATGGGCTCGGCCCGGATGGGCGGCTCCCCGGAACTCTCGGCCACCAACCCCGACGGCGTCACCTGGGATGTCGCGAATATCGTCGTCGCCGACGGCTCCAGCTTCCCGACCGCACCCGGTGTCAATCCGATGGTGTCCATCGAGGCCATCGCCTATATGAACGCCACACGACTGGCGGCACAGCTGATCTAGCGGTCAGAGCGATCTGATGCCCGCCAGCACCGCGTGCAGCAGCCCCATATCGGAGCTGTTGCCCGTGGGCACCGGCGGTGACCGGTACACCAGCCGCCCGTCGTCGATCAGATCTCCGAGCAGCACCTTGGCCATGGTCACCGGCAGCCGCAGATGCGCCGCCACCTCGGCCACCGAAAGCGGTGTGCGGCACAGCCGGACGATGACGGTGTACTCGGGTTCGGTGCGCCGCAAAGCCATTCCCGGATAAGCATCGACCACCAGCGTGGTCAGATCCAGCTCCGGGCGTTCGACCCGGCCGCGGCCGCGGGTCACGGCGTAGAGGCGGACCAGCGGTCCGGCATCCTCCTCGTACCAGTGCTCTCGCGGCTCGTTCATGGCCGTTGCGGACTGCCCGCATGATGACGCGGGTCCACCGACAGGTGCGTGCCGACCCGCTGCACCGTCTGATTCATCCCGTAGGCCACCAGACCCATATCGGCCGTCTCCGCGGCCAGCAGCGCCAGACAGGCATTCTCCCCGGCCGCGGTGATGAACAGCACCGCCTGATCCAGCTCCACCACGGTCTGGCAGACCCCACCGGCCCGGAAGTGCTGACCGGCGCTGCGCGCGAGACTGTGCAGTGCCGAGGCCATGGCGCCGAAACGCTCGGCGTCGGAACGCTCCTGGCCCTTCGAGAAACCGAGCAGCAGTCCGTCGGTGGACAGCAGCACCGCCGCCTGCGCGTCGGGCAGTCCGCTCACCAATTCGTCGAGCAGCCAGCCGAGGTCGATTCGCTGGGAGGTGGTCATTGTGGTCCCTTCTCGGATTCCGGGCGCACCTGGCGGCCCTGCCGGGTGCCCTTCGCAATGGCGCTCATGAGATTGCGCGCTTCGTCGGGAGTGCGCTGGCGCGGCGGCGCGGACACCGGCGGTGCGGCGGACACCGGCGGCAGCGCCTCCTCCGCCGGGCCGCCCGGACGGTTCCGGCGCGGCAGATGCGGCCGGTCGCCCAGCTGCTGCGGGAGCAGCGGCGCCGGCGGCAGCGCGACCGGGGCGGGAATCCCCACCAGTGTGGACGTCGCCGTCGGGCTCGGTTCCGTGATCGGGCCGTTGGGCAGCGGCGCCCGCAGCGCCGGGAAGTGGTCGGAGCGCACGGCATTCGACCACGCGGGCGCCACCTCCAGCGCGCCCGGACCACCGCCGGGCGTCTCGGCGCGCGGACCGGCGACCTCCATGAGCGCGGACGGAATCAGCACCACGGCCCGCACGCCGCTGTAGACGGACTCGGCCAGACGCACCGTAATACTGTGCCGCCCAGCCAGTTTCGCGACCACGAACAGTCCCAGCCGGGTATTGCCGGACAGCGTCGCCACACTGAAGTCCGGCGGATTCGCCAGCACCGCATTGCGTTCGGTGTATTCGGCCTCCGACATGCCCAGACCCTGATCGATGACCTCGACGGCCAGACCCCGGCCGACCACCACCGCCGACACCGTGACATGCGATTCCGGCGGGGAGCAGGCCGTCGCATTGTCCATGAGCTCGGCGAGCAGGTGAATCACATCGGCGACGGCATGGCTGGCAATGCGCACCTCGGGCAGCCGCCCGGTCTGAATCCTGGTGTAGTCCAGGCTTTCCGCCACCGCACCCCGGACCAGATCGAGCAGCAGCACCGGATTACGCCAGCGGCGGCCGGGCTGCTCACCACCGAGAATGATCAGATTCTCGGCATTGCGGCGGGCTCGGGTCGCGAGATGATCCAGCTGGAACAGCAATTCGAGCTGATCGGCGTTCTTCTCCTCGCGCTCGGCCCGGTCCAGCAGCGTGAGCTGCCGATGCACCACGACCTGGCTGCGATGGGCGATATCGAGGAAGACCGCATTGATACCGGCACGGGTCTTCGCCTCGGCGACCGCCGCCGACACCGCCGCGATATGGGCGCGGTTGAAGGCATTCGCGACATGGCCGAGCTCATCGGTGCCGAAGTCCAGTCGCGACACCTCGGCATTGATATCGACGTCCTCGCCCTCGCCCAGTTTGCGAATCAGCTCGGGCATGCGCTCATCGGCCAATTGCAGGGTGTCCCGGCGCAATCGGCGCATCCGGCCGATGAAGCGGTTGGCCAGCAGCAGCGCCGCCACGAAAGCGATCGTCGCGATGAGCAATACGGCCGCGCCGCCGAGCAGCGAATTGCGAGTGGCGTCGTCGCCCTGCTTGCGGGCGATGACGTGGGCGTCGCGGCTCTGGTCCTCCCACAGCTTCTGCAGTGCCGCATTGACCTGTCCGGACGCCGTCTGCCACGCGGCCACACCGAGCGGCAGCGGCGTCGCGGCCTTCGGCGTCGTCCGGTCGTGGGGCTTCGCCGAAGTGTCGGCCGTGCTGTCGGCATCGGCATCGGTCACCGGGCCACGCAGGATCAGGGCATCCTGCATGGAGGTGACCTGCTGCCACGCCGGATCACCGGTGATGGCGCTCAGCTGCGCGAGCCGCCTGCCCTTGAGCACGGAGGCGGAATAGGCCACCTCACTGCGGAATTCGCCGACCCGATTGCTGAATTCGAGCAGCTGGGCCGCGGGCATCTCACCCGTCGTCAGCGCCACCGCGCCGATGGTGTCGGCCTGCGAGAGCGCCTCCGCCGCGCGCAATTGCTCGACGGCGTAGCCCAGTTCGATGCCGATCTTGGCGTCCGGCGCCACCCGGGCCGCCACCATGGAGGCGGAGATAATGGTGCCGATCACCTGTGTGAAGAATCCGAATGCCTGATCCGCCGGCATCTGCCGCGAATCGACGCCGTTGCGCAGGATCGGCACCATATCGAAAAGCTTCTGGAAGCCCGCGATTTCGGTGGCGGCGCCATCGGGATTGAGTCCGCGGGCCGCATCGCCCTTGGCGACCATCGCCGCCAGCGCCTCATCGGAGTGTTTACGCGCGCCGACGAGTGCCTGCACGGCGTCATCGTCACCGGCCAGCAGCAGCGCGGACAACCGCCGCTCCTCCTCCAGCGCCGACACCATGAGAATCGCCGGAGCGGTGGTGCTGCTGGCCAATTCGGCCCACTGCTTCGATTCCCGGGCGGATTTCACCAGATAGACGGCCGCGCCGCCGCCGATGGCCAGCAGCGTGACACTGGAGATGAGCACGATCCCCATCAGCCGGACCCGGACGCTCACCCAGCCGCGAACACCGCGCCCGCCCGAATCAGATGTCCTGCCCAGGGAATTGCGCAGGTTCCGCCAGCTGCCCACAGTGATACTTCCCGCTCCCGAACGCCGTGGCGCCCCACTTCATGCCACACCGCCGGAAATGAGCGATACGTCACGCTTCCTCGTCGAGAGAGTAACGGAAACATCCCGAATCGACTACAGGTTCACATCATCCCGACAAACTGTTGACTTCATACGCCAAAGTTCGCGCGAATCACCGTGTGCGGGTCGCGGTCTCGCTTGATCGCCCGCAGCCGATCGGCGGTGACCGCATCGAATGCCGAGGTAGCGGACTCCCCCGGGGCGAGGAATGTATACGGCTTCGCGCCACTCACGTGCGCGCCGAGCGCTGCGACCACCGCATCCTGCTTGGCGGACACCGCATCTCGCAACTGCGGAATGCCCAGGCCCAGCAGGTACAGCAGATACGGTTCGGCAACCGGCCCGCGCGCACCCGAACCCGGCCGGGCCAGCGCGCCGCCCAGATGCCGCACCTGAATATTGAGCAGCGGCGCAACCGGTTCGGCCAGAATCACTTTGAGCGTCGCATCGTCCAGATCCGTGAGCAGCGCGGCGCGGGAGACAGCCGGACTGGGCGTGGTCGGCTCGGCGCAGATATCACCGAGATTTCCCGTGGACATGGCGGCGCGGGTATCGGAACCGGCTCCGCCCAGCCGATCGATGACGGCCACCAGCTCGCGGCCCTGCTCGGTGGCGCCCAGGTAGGCGATATCGAGCGCCACCATCTCCGGGGCATTCGGGAACTGGAAGCGGTGGAACCACACCGTCAGTTCATCGGGAGCCCGAGAGGTCAACTCGCGGAACGCGTCCCAGACCTCCGGCAGGCGCTCGCCCGGCCACACCACGCGACCGCCGTACAGCTGCGGCGCGGGGAACAGTTCGAATTCGAGTGCGGTCACCACCGCGACGTCACCGCCGCCGCCGCACAGCGCCCAGAACAGTTCCGGATCGCTGCTCAGCGTGACCCGCGCCGGCTCGCCCTGCGCGTCCACGATCTCGAAGGCGCGCACCGCATCCGAGGCCCAGCCGTAGCTGCGGCCGAACCAGCCCAGACCGCCGCCGAGCGTGTAACCCGTCACGCCCACCACCGGATTGCTGCCCGCCAGACCGGTCAGGCCGTGCTCCGCGGCCGCCGCCTGCACCTGTCCCCAGTTCGCGCCCGCGCCCACCCGGGCGAGCCGCCGCTCCGCATCGATGTGCACGGAATCGAGCCGCCCGGTGCGCAGCAGGATCGCGGTATCGATATCGCCGGTCGCGCCGTGCCCGGTCGGCTGGGTCGCGACGGCCAGTCCCGATGCCCGAGCGAACCGCACCACCGCGGCCACATCCTCGGCATCGGCGGCCTCGACCACCACGGCCGCCCGCTGCGAGATCGCGGTATTCCACGGCGTGACCGCCTGCTCGAAATCCGCGTCGCCGGGCGCCAGCACCCGGCCTCGGACCGCACTGCGCAATTGTTCGAAAGCCATGATCATTCCTCGTCCCTGGTCGGCATGCCGTCTGCGAGCGCTGCGGCGCACGGCCGGTTCAGCGCGATTCGACAGGCTGACGACGCAGGCCCGAAAAGTGTGACACCGCCCTACGACAGGAAACGGCGACCGCTAGCGGGCAGCCGCGATCTCGTGCGCATAGCGCGAGGTGGCGCGCCAGTACAGGTACAACCCGGCCGGCAGCAGCCCGCAGATGAGCAGCATCATGGTCGGCCAGTCGCTCATGAGCATGATGTCGCCGCCCGGACCGGAACTGGCGCACACCAGGAAGCCGAGGGTCCACACCGTCAGCGGCATGATCATGACGGCGGTGCGCGTACTCACCACGGACATGCCCGCCACCAGCAGGACATTCACCACCGCGGCCACCAGAGCCGTGAGAGGCAGGGCAATGGCCCCCGCGGTCGTACTGGTCGAAGCCAGCGGCGCGGCGGCGGCCAGCAGGGGCGCACTCTCGTGCACGGTCGCGTGACCCGCGTAGAGGGGCAGATAGAGCACCTCGAGCACCAGCGTGATCAAGGCGTCGACGGTCAGGAACAGCGCGATGGCCGCGCCCACCCACCGATCGCTCGCGCGCACTCCGGCGCTCGGGGCATCGCCGGTACGAGCGCTGACGGCGGCCGTCACGACACCGGCGGGAAGCCGAGCAGGGTCAGCAACTGGCTCTGCATATCGACGAAGCCGTACAGCACCGTCAGATACAGATCGTGCTGTGCCTGGAAATTGGGGCGCTGGCTCTCGACGAACGCCGCGATCGCATTCTGCAGATCCCAGTTGTACATGGGGGTCAGTGTCTCATCCCGGCCGACTGGGAAACATACGTGTCGGTCAATCCGGCGAACAGGTCGTGCTCCCGGCCGTCCGCGCCGGCCTGGCCGCGCTGCCCGCGGACCAGGATGTAGTGCTCCTCCGGCAACACCGGCTGGGCGATATCGTTCGACAGGGCGAACTCGCGACCGGACGGCGCCACCGTCACCTGGGTGGCGTGTGCGCGCAGGGCGGCGCGCTTGGCCGCCAGGGAATCCGCGATATCCACCGTGGTGGTGACGGATTCGTGTGGCACACAAGCCAATTCGCCATCGTGCGGCAGTCGCCAGCCGCGCGGCAGCGCACCGGGCAACTGATCCACGGTGCGGCGCTTCAGGGCTTCGGTGTGCATGGCGAGGCTGGCGCTGTCGGTGACGGTCCAGTAGACCTTCGGCACCTCCCACCCCAGCTCCACCGCCGAATCGACTGCGGCCATGGTGATTTCGTGCGCGCGAATATGGTCCGGGTGTCCGTAACCGCCGTGCGGGTCGTACCCGACCACCACGCTCGGGCGCAGCTGGAGAATGACCCGCACCAGCTCCTGCACCGCCGCATCGCCGGAGTTCACGAAGGCCCGCGGGTTCCGGGCCGACGGCGTCCCGGCCATACCGGAGTCCCGCCAGCGGCCCGCGCCGCCCAGCAGTCGCGGCGGCGCCGCATCCAATGCGGCCAGGGCCCTGGTCAATTCGAGAATGCGATAGCCGCCGAGCTGATCGGCCTGATCGGCGACCAGCTGCGCCCACTGCTCCCCGATGACCTCACCCTCCTCGCCGAGGGTGCAGGTCACCACGGTGACCGGCACACCGCGCCGCCGATAGTGCGCGATGGTGCCGCCGGTGGTGATGGATTCGTCATCGGGATGGGCGTGCACCAGCAGCAGCCCACCGGTTTCGGGGGCGGTCACGGCAGCCGATGCCAGTTCGCGGCGTCAGCGAAGATGCCGATCTGGATGGCGCCGCTGAGCGAGGCCCCGTCCACGCGCGGTCCGGCCGCCGCCACCTGGGTGTCCTGCACAATGGGCAGCACGGTCGCCAGATCCCACAGCTTCGGCTCCGAATCCCCGATCACCTTGCCGACATCGATACCGCGCAGGGCGGCGTCGATACCGGGTTGCAGCGTGGGATCGCAGACACCGGACAGATTCGACGGCGACTTCTTCGCCGCGTCCGCGACGGCGGTATCACTGCCGGGGGCATCGGGCGCCACCACCGGCGGGCAGCCGTAGCGCGAGGCCAGCACGGTCGCCGGATCGGCGCCCGCCCGCTCCCAGCCCACAATGGCGTCGACACCGGGGTCGGTATCGTCCTTGCCGTACAACTGCGCGGCCGCGATGCTGCGCACATTGACATCGATTCCGGCACTGCGCAATTGGTCGGCGGCGGTATTGGCGACCGCGAGCGTGGAATCGTCGCCCTCCACCGCGCCGATCCGAATCGTCAGCGTCTTACCGTTCTTGGCGATCGGACGCGGTTGCGGCGCAGGCGAAGTCGGCGACTGGGTGGCGGGAGTCTCGGGCGCGCGGCCATATCCGGCCTCGTTCAGCAGCCCGAACACCTCGTCGGTATTGAGCCGCGGCGGCGAGGTCGGCACATAACCGGGATCCGACGGCGCCAGCACCTGCGCGCGCACCGGCTCCACCCAGCTGCCGGTC
Source organism: Nocardia sp. NBC_01327 (assembly GCF_035958815.1). NCBI lineage: Bacteria > Bacillati > Actinomycetota > Actinomycetes > Mycobacteriales > Nocardiaceae > Nocardia > Nocardia sp. NBC_01327. The sequence goes on from NZ_CP108383.1 coordinate 8,290,933, forward strand.
TGCGCGCCGACGGTGGCCAGCAGCACCGGATCCAGCAGGCCGAGCACGGCCCGCCGCACCCGGATATCGGCCAGATCCCCGACGCGGCCGTTGAGCACCAGCTGCATTTCCCGGGACTGCGCCATTACGGCCGTCCGCACCGACGGTATGGCCGCCAGCTGCGATTGCAGCGCGACCCCGCCGTGCACGAGCGCCATCTGCGCATCCCCGACCCGCAGTGATTCGGCCACCTGCGCGGGAGTTCCACCGCGCCGCAACAGAATCTGATCCGGCACCGCGGGCTTGCCCCAGTACCGGTCATTGCGTTCGAGCAGAATCTCCTCGCGACCACGATCGGCCTGCTTGATGCGGAACTGCGCGCCGGACACCCGGATGGTGTCCATCAGGCCCTGCTCGAACCCGGAATCCTTGACCAGATGCTGCGGCAGCAGATCCGCGAACAGCTGCCGCCAGGCCGGGTACTCCTCACGCATGGTGACGGTGACGGTCTTACCGCCCGCCGAGGAGCTGATATCCGAAATGAGCCGGTAGCCAGCGGGATCCACCACACCGGGCTGCGTGATCATCTGCTGCCAGAGGTATTTGAAGTCCTCCGCCGCGATGGGGGCGCCGTCGGACCAGGACGCCTCGTTCTTGATCTGATAGGTGATGGTGAACGGTTCCTGCGAGGTGACGTCCGCGGACACCATGAGCGCCGGATCCAGCACCCAGTCGGTACCGCCCGGCACCGCCGGGGTGGGCGCCGGCCGGAAGGGACTCGGCAGCACCATCGACGACACCGCGGCCGCCGCCGGCGACTGCTGCGAGCGCAGATGCGGATTGAACCCGATGCCGATGTCATCCACCGCCACCACCACGGAATTGCTCCCCGGCTTGGCAGGCTGCGTCTTCGGACTGTCGGTGCTCTCGATGGGCGGAGGCGGATTCGCGGTGCATCCGGTCGCGACCGCCAGCAGCGTCGCAACCATCACCAACACCGCCCGCAACGATGCGCGCACCCGGGGCCCCGTCTTCACGTTCGGCACTCTACTGGACCCACTACTCCCCACCTGTCCACCGACCCCACCAGAGATCTGGCCCTCCCCCGAACGCCCAAAATCCCCCCGCCCCAAGTTCGCGGCCCGCCCCGTTCTGGACTGAGCGGAGCGATGCCGCGAAGCGGCGGGCGGAGGGAGGGAAGAACGGGGTAACAGGGCCGCGAACCCGCCGGAGCGAAGCGGAGGCAGATATTACTGCGCGCCGCGGTCGCGGGCCTTCTTGCGAGACAGCTCGCGGCCACGCTCGGTGGCGCCGAGGACGACCTTGCGGACTCGGACGACCTCCGGGGTCACCTCGACGCACTCGTCGTCGGTGCAGAACTCCATGGCCGCTTCCAGATCCAGGTGCAGCGGCTTGGCCAGGGTCTCGAACACATCAGCCGTGGCGGACCGCATATTGGTCAGCTTCTTCTCACGGGTGACATTGATGTCGAGGTCCTCGGCGCGCGGGTTGATGCCCACGACCATGCCCTCGTAGGTGTCGGCGCCCGGCTCCACGAAGAACTGGCCGCGGTCGGACAGCTGGATCATGGCGAACGGGGTGACCGAACCGGCGCGGTCGGACACCAGCGAACCGGTGTGGCGGGCGCGGATCTCGCCGGCCCACGGCGCGTAACCGTCGAACACGGCATTGGCGATACCGGTGCCGCGGGTGTCGGTCAGGAAGTCGGTGCGGAAACCGATCAGGCCGCGCGACGGGACGATGAACTCCATCCGCACCCAACCGGCGGAGTGGTTGCTCATCTGGACCATCTTGCCCTTGCGGGCGGCCAGCAGCTGCGTGACGGCGCCCAGGTACTCGTCCGGGCAGTCCACGGTCAGCTCTTCGAAGGGCTCGTGCACCTTGCCGTCGACGGTCTTGGTGACCACCTGCGGCTTGCCGACGGTCAGCTCGAAGCCTTCGCGGCGCATCTGCTCGACCAGGATGGCCAGCGCGAGCTCACCACGACCCTGCACCTCCCAGGCGTCCGGGCGGCCGATGTCGAGCACGCGCAGCGAGACATTGCCGACCAGTTCCTGGTCCAGGCGCGCCTTCACCTGACGGGCGGTGAGCTTGTGGCCCGACACTCTGCCGACCAGCGGCGAGGTGTTCGTGCCGATGGTCACCGAGATGGCCGGCTCGTCAACGGTGATGCGCGGCAACGCAACCGGGTTGTCCACATCGGCGAGGGTGTCGCCGATCATGATGTCCGGGATGCCCGCGATGGCGACGATATCGCCCGCGATGGCCTCCTCGCCGGGCTTGCGCTCGACGCCGATGGTCTGCAGCAGCTCGGTGATCTTGACGGTCTTGGTGCCCTCGGGGGTCATCCACGCCACGTTCGCACCCTTGCGCAGGGTGCCGCTGTAGATGCGGACCAGGCCGATACGGCCGAGGAACGGGGAGGCGTCGAGGTTGGTCACGTGCGCCTGCAGCGCCGCGTCCTTATCGCCCTTGGGGGCCGGGACGTGCTTCATGAGCACGTCGAACAGCTCGTCGAGGTTGTCCACGCCGGGGGCCTGGCCGTTCTCGGGGCGGGTGGTGGAGGCCTTGCCCTCACGGCCGGAGGCGTAGACGACCGGCAGGTCCAGCGCCAGCTCGGCGGCCTCGGAGGCCTCGTCGTCCAGATCGGAGGCCAGGTCCAGCAGCAGGTCGTGGCTCTCCTCGACGACCTCTTCGATACGGGCGTCGGGGCGGTCGGTCTTGTTGACCACCAGGATCACCGGCAGCGAGGCGGCGAGCGCCTTGCGCAGGACGAAGCGGGTCTGCGGCAGCGGGCCCTCGGACGCGTCCACCAGCAGCACAACACCGTCGACCATGGACAGACCGCGCTCGACCTCGCCACCGAAGTCGGCGTGGCCGGGGGTGTCGATCACATTGATGACAGTGAGCGAACCATCGGCGTTATGCCTGTGCACCGCGGTGTTCTTGGCGAGAATGGTGATGCCCTTCTCGCGCTCCAGATCACCGGAGTCCATCACCCGGTCGACCAGCTCGGCGCGTTCGGCAAACACGCCGGACTGACGCAGCATGGCGTCGACCAGTGTTGTCTTGCCGTGGTCGACGTGCGCCACAATGGCGACGTTACGGAACTCGACAGACGACACGTTAGATTCCTCCTGGTGCAAAGGGTTGGCCCGACCCGGCGGGTCATGCATGGGGAAACTCGAGATTCCACCGGGCATGCGGCGAGCTATACATTACCGTTCGCCGAAGTCACACGTTTAACCCGCCCGACTTAGGTTAAGCTAACCAACATGGGCAAGGTGAAGGCGAAGGACGTTTCACGTCTGAAGCCGAAGAAGAAATGCTGCCGCAAGAAGACGCGGTGTGTGAAATGCCCTGTCGTCATCATGCGCATGAAGAAGCTCGAGGCCGCGGGATGCTGCGGCAAGGAGCTCAAGAAGGGTCTCAAAGCCGCCCGCGCGGCCTGAAACCCGAGCGCGGCAGCGCAACCGGGAGTACACCGGAATCATGACCCCCGCGCCGCTGTCCGAAGAAGAGATCACCAAAGCCCTCACCGATCTGCCCGGCTGGACCCGCACCGGGGACGCCATCGCCCGCACGGTCGAGGCCGCCTCGTTCCTCGCCGGTATCGAACTGGTGCGCCGCGTGGCCGTCGCCGCCGAAGCCGCGAACCATCACCCGGATATCGATATCCGTTGGCGGCGAGTCACTTTCACGCTCTCCACCCATGACGCGAATGGCCTCACCGCGCTGGATGTGGCTCTTGCGCACGAGATCGATCGACTGCATCTGCAGGGCTGATCCGGCCGACCCGAATCACCCAGAGGTAGAACACCAGCACACCGGCCGTGTACACCGTGCCGAGCCAGGACAGGATGCCCGGCCGGGAGATGGTCCAGATGGTGGGCTGGAAGAACATGAGCACCCAGGGCACCCCGATCAGCGTGACCACCAACCAGTATCCGGCCAGGATGCGCGCGCCGGCCGCCGCGCGCAGCGGGCCGTAGCAGAGCCACAGCACGGCCGGAATCAACCAGATCCAATGGTGTGACCAGGAAATCGGCGAGGCCAGCAGGCCGAAGAACTGCACGATGATGAGCGTGCCCAGGCGGTCGCCGGAGCCCAGCGCCCGCCAGGCCAGCACCGCGAGCACAGCGGTCACCAGGACGGCCGCGATCCACAGCGGCCCGGTCTGCACATCGTGACCGAGGATGCGGCTGAGCGATCCGCGCAGTGATTGGTTCGACGCCGTGGCGACCGGGCCGATCCGGGTGGCGTCGCCGAGCAGTTCACCGAAGTACTTCCGGGTCTCGCCGGGCGAGATCGCGAAGGTCAGGGCGACGGTCCCGGCGAAAACGATCGCCGACCACACCGCCGTGAGCCAGCGCCGCTGCGTCACGAAGTACAGCCCGGTGACAGCGGGCGTCAGTTTCACCCCGGCCGCGACGCCGATCAGCGTTCCCGAGACCCACCAGCGGGTACTGCGGACCGCGAGCATGGCGAGCAGTACCAGGAACACATTGACCTGGCCGTAGTCGAGCGTGGTCCGCACCGGTTCCAGCCACAGGCCGACCGCGGTCCACGCGACCGCCGCGGTGCGCCAATGCTGTTCGCGCAGCGCCTCTTTCCCGAGGATCAATTCCAGCGCGATCCACACCACGCCGTACAGCGCCACCATGGTCAGCAGCAGCCACGCCAGGGCCACCAGCGTGAACGGCAGGAAGTGCAGCGGATAGAACACCAGCGCGGCGAACGGCGGATAGGTGAAGGGCAGCGGGAAGTCCGGGGTTTTGCTGGCGTCGGTGTAGTCGTACAGATTGCCGCTGCCGAGGCCGGCCGACCCGTCCATGTAGACATGCAGGTCGACGAAATTCATCCCGTTCGGGAGCAGCAGCACCCAGGCCAGACGGGCCAGCACCGAAAGCACCAGTGCCGCAACGGCCAGGCGGAAGTGTCGATTCACGGCACAGACTTTCAGCTCGGGCGGCAGGATTTCCGGTCGGGCTTCACCGGTGGGCGTGCGGGCGACGACAAGAGTAGTCCCAGAAGAAAATGTGCCGGGAAACGCACACCCTCTGCTGTAACATTCGCATCACTGACCCCACCAGTAACACAAATACTGGTCGGACGTTCGATAGCGTTGCCGGATAGCGGACAGCAAGATCACACCGTGGCTGTACAACCGGGCAGCACGGTCCCTAGAGTGGCGCGGAGCGATGTCTCCATCGCCGCTAGATGTACCCGAAGGTAAGGACGGCTACACCAGTGCTTCGCACCCGAGGATCGCGATTCGCAATGTCAGCGCTGGCCCTGGCGGCCTGCGCCACTGTTGCCGTGCCGAACACCGCGTTCGCCAAACCCGCACCGGCCCCGCAGCAGACCACCGCGACGATTCCGATGGTCCCGGAAGGGGTTTCGGTCGACGCACTGGCCTCGCTGATCCCGGCCATCATCGGAGCGGCCACCGGTCCGGCCGATATCGCGGCGCCCGGTCCGCAGACCGCGATCCTCGATCAGGCCAAGCAGATTCTGGCCGGTCTGAACCTGCCGCCGCAGATCAAGACCACGCTGAACTCGATCATCACCTTCCTCGACGGCAGTGGCGGTGGCGGCCCCGACCTGCCGAAGGACGGTCCGGTCATCGCCCAGTTCCTGTGGCCGACAATCGGTAAGGGCTGCATCGGCTCCGGCGCCGACTCGGTGGGCACCGCGCTCGCCGTGCCCGGCCCGGCCACGCTGCCCCCGCCCGGACCCGCCGCCGGTCAGGCCGGATTCGTCTTCACCGCGCTGGGTACCAAGAGCCCCAGCGAGATTCAGAATCCGCCGATGACCGTGCAGTGGCTGAATCTGGACACCCGTCAGAGCGGCGTGCAGAACCTGACCGACGAGGCCAAGATCAATCCGGGTGGACCGGCCACGCTGTCGGCCATCGTCAATACCGGCGCCGGTCGTGTTGTCGCCGTGGTCTCCGGTTCGCTGACCACCCAGGCCGATCCGGAAACCCAGCCGATCAGCTGCTCGTTCCTGCCGACGGTCGGATTCTTCACCGTCTGACAACCGAGAATTCCGCCCCTGTTCCATTCCGCTATCAGCGGTCCGGAACAGGGGCGAAATCATTTCCGAGGACCGGTCGGTGTGGTAGACCGCTAGATATGGCCGCTGTGAACGCTCCCATGGGGAGTCTGAAATCGCGCCGATCGATCCTGTCGATTCGTTCGGAAGGATCGATCCTGTCCATTGGATCGGCGTATTCGATCCTGTCCATCGGCAGTGTGGGATCGGTGCTGTCGATCGGATCGGCGGGATCGTTCGGATCCCTGATCTCGTCCGCATCCTTCGGAAGTATCGGCTCGGCATTCTCCGGACTGTCGCGCTGGTCGCTGTTCTCCTGGCAGGGCGACCGCCAGGCCTTCTCCCAGGGCGACGACGACGAGATCCGGGACCGGCACCTCACGCTGCGCGTGGTACCGGACGAGCCGGACCTGCGCGACGATCCCACCTGCCACTGCCAGACCTAGCCGGGAACTACCACCACTGCCCGTACTGCGGCGCGAGCACCGCGTTCACGTCCACCCCGATGCCGCTCACCGAGCGCTTGTCGATCTCGAACTGGTGCAGGTGTGCGTCAGGGTGCACGTACCCCTTCGGCGAGCCCCAATTGTGCTGCCAGAAGTAGGAACCCAGGCCCGCGCCGCGGATGGAGTCGATGGTCGGCGAGTTCGCGTACACACCGGTCCGCTCGTGCCCGAGGACGGTTTCCCAGCCGCGCAGGTACGGCTCGATGAGATTGTCGAAATCCTCATCGCTGGGGTTATCGTCGATGGAGGCGTAGATCGGGGCGGTATCGGGACCACCCGCCGCCTTGTGCAGCACCAGCCCGCGGGTGGCGTGCTGGATTCCGGCCGCCAGGCCGCCGCGCCAATCGGCGGTGGGCCCCTTGCCGAACTGGTAGCAGGACACGACCGAGAGTCCGGCCGCGGACAGCGCGTCGACTTCGCGCGCCAGCAAAGGCTTTCCGGCCATCCACTCCGCGCCGGGCCGGCGATCGGAGACGTACCGGATCACACCGATATGCCCGTCGGCACTGATGGCGCCGGCATCGGGCACTCCGCCCGCATAGTCGAGCAGGGTGCCGATTTGTTGCCGGGCAGCGGCATTGGGGGCGGGCAGTGTCAATCCGGCGGAAATACCGGTGGCGATAACCGCACCCCCGAGTAGGAAAGCCCGGCGGTTGACATGGATAGAACGCATCGCGGAACTCCTTCGCACACTCGCTGATCGAACATGCCGATCACGGTGCAAAACCGAAAAATTGCCCGTGACCGGTAGAACTATTGCGGCGTGCCCGGCGCACCTTCCCCGATGGTCCGAAGATCATCTGCGCGCCGGGAGCCCTGAACGCGCCCTCATTCCACCATATTCACAGGGGAATCTCCAGGCTCACAGGGCCCATAAGCACCACTAATCCCACAAGTCCTAAAACGGACGAACAGGATTTTCATCAATAGCGCCCCGGATCGATCGACCCGGGATCGATCAGACGCGAGTGCCGTCGAGACGCGCCGTCACATCGATGGTGCGGCGGGAAACATCCGCCACCTCGGCGCGCACCACGGAGGCCACCTGGATGGCGACCTGTTTGCGAATACCTGCGAGCTTGCCGAGCGCGGCGGCCCGCAGGCCCTTCGCCTTGAACTCGAGTTCGATGTCCTCGGCGGCGGGCGGCGCGGCGTCGATAATGATCAGCAGCGGATCGGCGGCACGAGCGGTGAGGGCCACGGGCACCTGCACCTCGGCGCGATAGCGATTGGCCTGCAGCACATCCACGGTGATGTCGAGGCTCACCGGGATCATCAGATCGAAGGTCACCAGATCCTTGGTGTCGGCGCCGACCGGCTCCGGCTCCGAAAGCTCTGCGAGACTGGGCAATTCGGCGATGACGGGCTCGGGTTTCGGGGCCGCGGCGAGATGCGTCGACGCCACGACCCTGGGTAGTCGCACCGTGCCGTGCACGGTCACCTGCGCCTTGTTGCCCGGCCCGGTGCGCAGCGGGCCGACCTCGATGGGTTTGCCCGCCAGCGATTCGACCACCTCCCGCACCCGGTCGACGGTCACGATGCGCTCGAAGAAACGATGCCCGAATTCGTCGTAGCCGATCCATTCGTGGGTCGGCCGGCCGCGATACGGCGATCTACTGCTGTTGAGGATGGCTTCCACATCGAAGGTGCGGCCGCGCTGCGCATCCGGATCGTCGAGAATGCCGTTGATCCGATTGGCGACCTCACGCTGCACCAGCTTGGCAATGGGGTCCAGCAGCAGTTCCCAGGCCGCGCCGATGGCCTGCGCACGCATGACGAAACTGACATCGCGGCTGGTGACCGGCGGAATATCGATGACGATGAGCAGTGGATCCGCGGTGCGGGCGTGCAGCTTCAGATCGATGTCGACCACCGCCTCCAGGCGCAGCCGCTGGCCGCCGAGGGTGACGTCCACCCGGAGTTTCACCGGCAGCGCCACATCGAAGTGCACGTGCGGGCCGCGGCGAATGACGGTGGGTTTCCCGACGCTGCCCTTGGCTACGAAGCGCGCCAGACCGGCGGGCCCGATGGAGAACGGGCCGATGGTGATACCGCGACCGGCGATACCGGAAACCGCCGCTTCGATCCGGGATTCCGTTACCGCCGCCGCTACGAAACGTTCGCCGAATTCGGCGTAATCGATCCACATCGGTTCGTCGGACGGCGTCATCCAGCTACTTTCGTCGGGCGGGGATCCCTGCCCTGCCGATGAGGGGGCAGCAGGGCAGGGATCAATCGGCGACGCTGCCGGGCGCCACCGAGAACCATGGTAGGCGGAAGTACCAGCAAGTCCCACCCTCCCGCGCCAGCTTTTCAATAATGTGGAACTGCTATGTTCCCAATATGCCGTACCCGACCACGCCGGGTACGTCGGCCGGGCGGAATCGATGAATGCTGATTCGGCCGAATTCATTGCCTCCCACCGTGGTCAGCGTGCCTGCCACAGCGGCGATCACAATATTCGTGTGCTGGCCGAACACACTTCCGGGCGCGTACATCACCACATCACCCGGATGTGGCTGATATCCCGGCTCCTGGAAACGGTGCTGTTCGCGGTAGAACTGCTCCAGGGTGGCGACGCCCGGAATTCGCCAGGACCCGGAATTCGGATTCTCCAGCGGCTGCCCGGCGTCCCGCATCACCCAGCTCACGAAGTCCGCGCACCACGCCTCCCTGATGCCTTCGGAGTAAGTCGTGCCATCGTGCTGCTGCCCGTATTCGCGCTTCGCCACATCCAGGACACGCAGCTGGAAGTCGTCGAGACCGGTGCGGTCGATCGCCGGGAATTCCTGTAGCCGCTGTCCCGCCAGCGCGCGGTCGTTCGAATGTGCTTGCCACCAGCGGACTCCCACCACACCGCCGGTCGCCAGCACCGCGAGCACCACGACCAGAACCAGCCACCGCACCCTCCCCCGGCCGCTGCGACCCTCTCGTCCGCCCTGCTCCTCGCGTCCGCCCTGCCGCTCGCGTCCGCCCTGCCCCTCGTCTTCCTCGTGCAGCGCTTCTTCGCCGTGCAACGTCATACGGATCCTCCCCAGCATCCCGGCCGGTATTCGGCCACTACGTATTCGACGTCCCGCGATGATCACCGGTTCCCATCTCCACAGGATCTCCACGAAATCCGCACGCCGCCCCCGTCCGCGCGCCGCAGGCGCCGACCGCGGGTGGTGCCGCAATGAGCGCGGGTCGGCAACCCACCGAGCCGGGCCGCACGGCAATCAGCGGGAGCCACCCGACTGCGGCACCGATAACCGTCCGGTTCGCCGATGCCACAGGGTTCCGAGATGGTGACGCCCAAGGCGTTTCAGCTGCGGGTCATTCGGAGGGGCCGGGGACGCGGCAGGACTGGCTCAGCGAGACCTCGCGGACCTGGTGGGTGCGCACCGGAGCCCGGGTGGGGGCATCACGTTCGTCGAGCAGGGCGAGGTCCAGGGCGATGCGCTCGCGGAGCCGGGCCGCGGCCGTGCGGTGTGCGGCAGCACGTTCCGGGTCGCCGAGGAATTCGGCCAGTGCGGCCAGGGTGAGATCCATCGGTCCCAGCACGGTGGCGCCGCTCTCCAGGCCGGCGATCGTGCCCGCGTACGGCAGCAACTGGTCGTACAGCTCGTGCGCCCAGTCCCGGTCCGCGAGGCCGACGGCCAGGCGGGCCCGCACCGAGGTGAAGGTGGTCCAGAACTGCGGGGCCAGCGGCGGAGATTCGCGGAGCACGCTCCGGGCCTCCTCCTCCCGGCCGGAGTGCAGCAGGGCGAGCGCGTAACCGTAGACGAACAGCTCGGGTTTGATCGCCGCCCGCTCACGTAGCTCGTCGACGAACTCGGACATGTCGTCGCGCGCCCACGCCAGTGAGATGGCAATGCCGATGTGCAGGGCATTGGGCTCACGGGACGGTTCGGCCGCACCCTCGGCCGAATGCGCCACGATCTCGTCGGCGGCCGCCGGTTCGACGGCGAGCATGAGCGCCACGCCTTCGGTATTGCCGCGCAAGAGTTCCAGCACCATATCGAAGGGTGCGAGGGCGTCGAGCAGATGCCGGAGCTGGCCGTCGGTGGCGTATTCGCCCGCACTGCGGGCATGTTCGGCGGCGGCGACCAGGTCGGCATCGGCGAGGGTGGCGCGGAAGAGCAGATAGTGCGCGAGCGCGCGGAACTCGGTGAGCTCGGCATCGGTCGCGATGCGCAGCATGCGGGTCGCATGGCGTTTGAGATCGTCGGCGCGCAGAAATCCCTTGCGCGCGAAGGCCGCGAACGCCTGCGCGTTCAGCACCGTGCAGAGCAGTTCCGGATCGGCGCTGGGCGCGGCCAGCGCACTGGCCGCCGCGGCGGCGGCACCGGTGGCCGCCAGATCGTCGAGCGCCCGGTCGAAAACCGTATTGACCTGGACGCGAATGCGTGTGGACACCGGCAGGTGCGGATCCGCCAGCGCACTGCGCAGCGGTTCCCGGATCCGGGGATCCGGCGTATGCCAATCGTGCACCGACCAGATCAGCGGTGTCGGCCAGCACGTCGCGGCACGGGCCAGAAACTCTGTGCCACCGAGTGATTCGGCAAGATCCAGTGCCTGCTCCCGGGCAGCGCGAGCGGCGATGTGCTGCCCGTCGTAGGCGAGCGCCGTCACCAGCTCACAGCGCGCCTCCAGCAGCGCCACCCGATCGCCCCGAGCGGCCGTGTCCGCGCCATGGCCCGCCATATCGTGCAGCGCCAGCACCGAACGCCACCGCCGCACCGCATCGGCCCGCATCCGCCGCTCAACACATCGCCGCGCCGCCGCCCGCACGAATACCAGTGCACGCGCGGCAGTTTCGGCATTCGCCCCGAGCGAGGCATGGTGGGCGAGCGCGTCGATATCCGCCACCGGCGACGCCTGCGCGGCCGCGGGCGACGCATGAACGAGCGCATCGATCGCCGTACGAGCGGCCGCCGGTCGCGAACTACCGGCCGCACCGGCATAAATAGCATTGCCGGACAGCGCTATTCGCGCAGCATCGCCCTCCCCCGGTGTCTCCAGCGCGGCATTCAGCGCCTCGATGACGTTGCTGGACAACGACTCCGAGGGAGCCGACCCCTCAGCCGATTCGCCCACCACACCCGCGAACGCCTCGACCACATCCCCGGGCGAGAACCCACGCCCGCCCGATATTCCCACGACATCGGCAAGCGCCTCGATCACATCCCCCGACACCGACCCGCGATCACCCGATTCGCCCGGCGAACCGGCAAAAGCATTGCCGGAGACGGACGCCGCGATCGTCGCCGAATCCGCGCGGCCATCGATCGACGGCCCTCGCCTGCCGGGCACCGCCCCGGAATCGGCCCGCGGATCATCCCCGTCACCGGAAGGCACAGCGATGACCTTCGGCACCGCCGCCGAGCGGGCACGACCGTCGATCGGCAGGCCTCCCCTACCAGGCGCTACTCCGGAAACCGCCTGCGGATCATCCCCATCGACCGAAGGTGCCGCGATTGCTTTCGACACGGCCGCCGAGTGAGCGAGGGCGTCTATGGCGGTGACGGCGGGTGGGGTGGGGGTGTGCGAACAGAGGAGTTCGAAGGCGGCCCAGTGCATTCGGGCGCGGCGCAGGACCGGGATGTCGTAGTAGACGGTTTCGCGGACCAGGGCGTGGTCGAAGGCGATGCGGCCGCTGCGTTCGGTGCGCAGCAGGCGGGCCGATTCGGCGCCGGCGATCAGGTCGATGACGGTGTCGGGAGTGTGACCGGCGGAGGCGGCGAGGGTATTGACGTCGCTGTGCTCGCCCCAGACCGACATGTGCCGGAGCAGTTCGGTCACCTCGTCCGGCAGTTGCGCGATGCGACGGCCGAGCAGATCGCGCACGCTGTCCGGCAGGCCGTCGGTGCTGCCCTGTCCGGCAACAAGTTTCGCGAGCTCGCGGACGAACAGCGGATTGCCGCCGGTGCGGCGGCGCAGCAGTTCCACGGTGCGGTCGTCCAGGGTGGTGAGCCCCGCGGCGACCGCGGCCCGCCGCGTCCCGGCCAGATCGAGGCCGTCGAGTTCGATGCGATCGGCGGTGAACAGCGCCAGCGCCGCGGCGGTATCCCGCACTCCCGGACCGGCTTCGGTGCCGCGCAGGGTGGCCACGATGAGAATGGGCCGGTCCCGCAGCCAGTTCACCACCTGCCGCAGCACCTGCAGGGTCGCGGTATCCGCGCCGTGCACATCCTCGAGCACAATGGCGACGGGTCCGGTGGCCGCGCGTTCCCGGCAGGACCGCACCACCCGCCGCGCCAGCGTGAAAGCATCGGCGGCGGTATAGCTTTCGGGATCGGCGGCATCGAGCCCGGTGAGCACCTCGGACCAGGCCCAGGCGGGCGGTGCGCCCTCCACCTCGGGACAGCGCCCGAAGACGGTGGTCCAGGATTGCCCGGCCAGCTGCGTGACAATGGTGGCGGCGAGGGTGGTCTTGCCCGCTCCGGCCTCACCGGAGAGCCAGACCAGCCGCACCTGTCCGGCGGCGGCCGATTCGGCGGCGGCCAGCAGTCCGGCCCGCTGCTGGGCATATCCGCTGTCCCGCATCGGATCCTGCGGCAGCCTTGCATCCGGTTCGGTCGCCCGCACCGTGATCGGGGGCGCCGGCGCATCGGTTTCCACCGAGTGCGTGAGGATGGCGGTCTCCAGATCACGCAGTCCCGGACCGGGATCCACGCCGAACTCCAGGGTGAGGAATTCGCGACTGTGCCGCACCGTGGCCAGCGCGTCCAGCGATTGCCCGAGCCGGTACTGCGCGAGCGCCAGTAGTCGCGCGCATTCTTCGCGCCCCGGAAACTCCTCGAAGATGGGCCGCAGCGCCAGCACCACCTCGGCGGGCCGGTTCATTTCCAGCGCGGCCTGCGCCCGCAGTTCGGCGGCGGTCAGCCGCAGCGCGGCGAGGCGGGCGGTTTCCTGTGCGGCCCAGGTCATTCCCGCGAAGGATTCGAAGGCTCCGCCGTGCCAGCAGCCCAGCGCCGCGTCCAGAACGCGGACCTGCTCGCGCGGATCCGGCCGTCCGGCCGGATCGCGCATGGCCGATTCATGTCCGTGCAGCAGCTGTTCGAAGTGCCACGAATCCACCTGCTCCGGTTCCAGATTCAGTGCGTAGCCGTGGGATTCGGAGACGATGATGCGCGACTGCCCGCGCCGCGGCCGGTCGGGTTCGAAGACCCGGCGCAGATTGTGGATATAGACCTGCAGGGCGGCAACGGCTTTGGTGGGCGGATCGCCGCTCCAGAGATCGTCGATGAGCCGGTCGGTGGGCACCACCCGGCCACCCGCCGCGACCAGCCTGCCCAGCACCGCGCACTGCATGGGCGCCCCTGGCGGCACCCGCTGGTCGTCGATGCTGATGTGCAATGGACCCAGCACACCGATTCGCGTGACCGCCATCGAGCCGAGCCACCCCCAATACCCACTACGAAATAAAACAAACCGAGTGTCCAATATGGCAGAAATTCTGCGGTAACACCCAGTCTTGTGATCCGGCTTAACTCGATACGAAGTGGATCCGAAGAGTTGTACCGCACACTGCCTAGGGTGTCCGACCCCTCCCGGCTTCCGCCCGCCGATCTCGCGGTGCTGCACAGCCTCCCGTATCCGGCGTGCCTGCATGACGGCGCCTATGACGTGGTGGCCGCGAACAGCGCCTTCGATCAGATCTTCCCGGGCACCGGACCCGGCGCGAACCTGCTGACCGCCATCATGCTCGAACCCATGTCCCGCTACCGGCTCGGCGACTGGGAGGCGGAGGCGCAGATCATGGTCTCCACCTTCCGGACCATGGCGCCGGACCTGATCAGCCCGGAGCGGCGTGAGGAGATTCTCAATCTGTGCCGGCGCGCACCGGAATGGGATCGGCTGTGGCAGAACGAGGCCGCCCCGGACGAGCAGCGCGAGCGGACGCTGCTCATGCACGAGCCGGAGACGCGGGCCGAGATCCGGCTGCATGTGCAGACCTTCCACTTCCAGGCTCCGCGCCGGCCCTGGTCACTGCTGACCGTGGTGCCGTTCCACTGAGCCGGGCTCAGGCCTGCGCGGCCGGCTCTTCGAACCAGCCGTCCTCGGGTTCGGCGAATCCGTGATAGACGAGCGGAATGCGCCGATCCACCCCGAAATGCCGGTAGACGGCGAGCATGGCGGTGCGCACGGCCCGATCGTGGAAGTCATCGATGCGCCGCACCCCGAGATCGTGTTCGGGTAGCAGCGCCAGCCGCAGCATTTCCGCGGGATCGTCGATATCCAGGCCCATCGGGGCGGGATCGGCGATGAAGTGATCGTGCAGTACCGCGCGCGCCCGGCCCGGATCGTGCACACCGGGCCCGAAGGCCCGGAATCGGGTGCGGACGGCGGGCGAGCAATGCACCTGCAGCCAGTCCACGAGGACGGCATTGCGGCGGGGAATGCGGCCGGTGAGCGGCGTCTGCTCGAGCAGATGCAGCATGCTGCCGCCGTGGACGCGCGGATCGGGAACGAGGAACAGGGTGAGCGCGGGAGAACCGGACAGCCTGTCCGAGAGATAGACCTTGGTGGTCATGGGGTCGGGCATGCGTTTCTCCTTCGAGAAAGAGGGACCGCAACGCCGAGAAGTATAGTCGCCCAGAGTTAACCGGACTGGTCGGTTTCCGACCGGTCCGGTACTTTTCCGGCGGCGCCGACACCCGTCGGCGCCGCCGGAAACGATCGATCAGGCGTCGATGAGCCGATTGCGCACCGGAAGCGCGCTGAACTGCCCCTCGATGGTGGCCCGGACAGTCGGCCACTCGTCCTCCAGGATCGAGTAGAAGGCCGTACTGCGGACCTCACCGTCCAGACCGCGCGAATGCGCCCGTCTGACCCCGTCGCTGGTGGCGCCGAGTCTCTCGATTGCCAAGCGCGAGCGGTGATTTCGCACATCCGCCCGGAAGGTGATGCGCCGCACCCGCCAGGTCTCGAAGGCATGCTGCAGCAGCAGCATCTTGGACTCCAGATTGATGCCGGTGCCACGCGCCTCCGGCGACAACCAGGTATTGCCTATCTCGGCCGCGTCCGGCACTGCCATCAGGGCATCCCCCGGCGGCGATCCGTGCACCAGCGGCCACACCATCGGCCCCTGCCAGTAGTCGAATCGGGTGAACCGGGTCGAACCCAGTATCCGGCCACTGGCGACGGCGATGATGGCGAAGGCGAGCGAGGTTCCGGCGGCATGCCCGGATAGCGCTTGCGCCACATAGTCCAGCGCCTCGTCCACACCGTGTGGGACAGGCGTGAACGCGAAATCGTCCCGATTGCCCGCTGCTGCTTCCGATATACCCGAAGCATGGTGCGGTGCAAGGGGTTCCAGCCGTACCAGACGGCCGTTCAGAGAAAGGGGTACAGGCACGTTCCCTCGATCTTTCGGATACGGTCGGGGGCTCGCTCAGACAGTGCCGCACCGGCCGTGTGCTCCGGAAACGACGAATCAGCCTAGGCGCGCCAGTAGCAGCATCGAACAGTGCGATGAACGATAGCGGAACACGGGCGCACAACAAGGCAGGCGGCGCGCAAATTTACTTCGCCGCCACGCGTGTCGCGCCTACGGGATGTCGTGCCGCGTAGGCGGGTTCGTCAGATCAGGTAACGATCTAGACGTTGAATCGGAACTCGACCACGTCGCCATCGGCCATGACGTAGTCCTTGCCCTCCATCCGGACCTTGCCGGCGGATTTGGCGGCGGCCATGGAGCCGGCCGCGACGAGGTCGTCGAAGGCGACGATTTCGGCCTTGATGAAGCCGCGCTCGAAGTCGGTGTGGATGACGCCGGCCGCCTTGGGGGCGGTATCGCCCTGGTGGATGGTCCAGGCGCGCGACTCTTTCGGGCCGGCGGTGAGGTAGGTCTGCAGGCCGAGGGTGTGGAAACCGGCGCGGGCCAGCGAATGCAGGCCCGGCTCGGTCTGGCCGATGGATTCCAGCAGCTCGACGGCGGATTCCTCGTCGAGCTCGATGAGCTCGGATTCGACCTTGGCGTCCAGGAAGACGGCGTCGGCGGGGGCGACGGCGGCCGCGAGCTCGGCCTTCTTGGCCTCGTCGGTGAGGATCGCCTCATCGGCATTGAAAACGTAGAGGAAGGGCTTGATGGTGAGCAGCGAAAGTTCCTTCAGCAGCTCGACATCGAGTTCCTTGCGCGCCGCGAACAGGGTGCGGCCCGCATTGAGGATCTCCTGCGCCTGCTTGGCGGCGTCGGCGACCGGCTTGCGGTCCTTCTTGACGCGCGCTTCCTTGTCGAGGCGGACGACCGCCTTCTCCAGGGTCTGCATATCGGCGAGGATCAACTCGGTCTCGATGACCTCGATATCGGCGAGCGGATCGACCTTGCCGTCGACGTGGATCACATCGTCGTCGGCGAAGACGCGCACCACCTGACAGATGGCGTCGGCCTCACGAATATTGGCGAGGAACTTATTGCCCAGGCCCGCACCCTCGGAGGCGCCCTTCACAATGCCGGCGATGTCGACGAAGGACACAACGGCGGGGAGCTGGCGCTCGGAGTGGAAGATCTCGGCGAGCTTGGCCAGCCGCGGATCGGGCAGCGAAACGACGCCGGTGTTCGGCTCGATGGTGGCGAAGGGGTAGTTCGCCGCCAGCACGTCGTTGCGGGTCAACGCATTGAACAGCGTCGATTTTCCGACGTTGGGCAGGCCGACGATTCCGAGGGTGAGACTCACGAGAACAAGACTCTACCTGCGCACTTCCGACGGAACGGACTCGGGCCGGACAGTTCGGGCCGTTCGCGCCCGCGCGGGTCAGTCGAGCACCGCGGCGACGGCCGCCGCCAGGGCCACATATCCGGCATCTCGCAGGTGCAGATGGTCGCCGCTGTCGAAGGCGGGGGCGAGCCGCTCGGGATCGGCCGGATCGGCGAGCACGGCAGCCGAATCCACCACGGCGTCGTATTCGCCCGAGGTGCGAATCCAGTCGTTCACGGCCTTGCGGACGCCCTCGCGGTCGTCGTAGCGGACCCGATCACCGTCTCCGAAGGTGGAACCCGCGGCGGGCGGAATGGTCGCGCCGATGACCCGAATGCCCGCCGCGCGGGCAAGCGCGATCAGGGACCTATAGCCCGCGATCAATTGCTCGGCGGAGACACCGGGGCCCGGACCTCCGGTCGCCAGATTCCCGCCGCCGAGCCAGATGTCGTTGATGCCCTCCAGCACCACCACCGCGCCGACGCCCGGCTGGTCGAGGACGTCGCGGCGGAAGCGGGATATCGCGCTCTCCCCCATCCACTGCGAATCGGCGGTCACACAGTTGCCGCCGATGCCGAGATTGAGTATCGGACGCGGTTTTCCCTGTGCGACAAGACTTTCGGCGAGCACCTCCGGGTAGGTGTGGTGCGCGTCCATGGTGGAGCCGACACCTTCGGTCAGGGAGTCGCCCAGCAGGGCCACCCCCGAGGGGCGCGGCCGCAGCTGCTGGGTCTCCACCGCCGCCAGGTAGTAGTAGGACGAGGAGGTCACGGTGAATGCCGTTGGGGCGGTGTCGGATCGATGGTCGCCCCAGGCGAGGTACGAGGTGCCCAGCACCTGTGCGTGATACGTCCCGGGACCGGTCGGATCGGCGAAGAAGAGCGTCACCGTGAGCAACTCCAGCGGATCGACCGGCATGGTGATCGGATCGGTGACCGCCGTGGTCCCCGGCGGGATCCGGAACGCCGCCTCGGAACCGATCAGCAACTGCCGCAGGCTGTCCGGATGCACCGCGGCCCCGCCCGCACTGCGCGCGACGGTCGCCCCGGTCACCTGCAGGGGTTTCGTGCCGAACTGGTTCGACAGTCGCAGGCGGAGCTGGGTTCCCCCGTCGCTGACCCGAATCACCTGGCGCACCGATTGATTCCCGAATCCGGCCATCGACCAGTTGGGCACGAAGCTGTTGTCGCCCGGCCGCTGCGTTCCGGTCGCCCACACCGCCTGCCACCCCGGTGCGGAGACCGGGGCGGCGGCGGTGGCCGCGGCGAGAACGACCAGCAGCGCGAAGAGTGCGGCGACAATCCGCACGACAGGGATCGCCTTCATCAGCCCCCTGCCGACCGGGCCGCACCCGCAAGACCGAGTTCATGCACGCACCCAGCTTGGCACCGAGTGGCCGATTTATCGCGGCGGTTCAGGCGCGCGGGTCGCGGCCCAGGTAACCGAGCAGCTCATCGGCCACGGGAGTGGCGCTCGCGGAATCGGATTCGACGACCGCCGCGTAGGCGCCCCACTGGCGCAGCGGTTCCACCAGACCCGTTGCGGCGGTGAGCAGATGACCGGCCAGCTCCTCGGTCAGCGGGGACGGCTGCCCGGTCGCGATGGCGATATCCCAGGCGTGCACCGCCGCGTCGAGGGCGCACATGACGGCGGCGACCGGGGTCGGCAGCGCGCCGTGCGGCAGCGGGGTGGGGACGGTGTCGGCCGCGTCGGTGACGGTGGACCAGGCGGCGGCGGTCTCTTCGACTGCGGCGGCGACCAATTCGGCCGGAGCGCCGTCGACGGTGCCGGAGGGCGAGAACGGGTCGTAGGCCGGGCCCGCGCCGATGCCGAGGGACAGGGCGTAGGCCAGCTGGTCGGCGGCGGCGTGCTGCACGACCTGGGTGACGGTCCACTCCGAGCACGGGGTGATCAGCTGCCACTGGTCGGCGCCGACACCGGCGACCGCGGTGGTGAGCGCGCCGTAGGAGGCGGCGAGCACATCCCGCCAGACGGGCGCGAGGGCGGCGGCGGGGGTGGTGGCGGTCTGCGAGTTGGTGCTCATTGTTCTTGCCTCTCAGGTTGTTTCGATCCGTTGAGATAAAGATATGCGTCGATTAGGCTTGTTCTCTTCCTAATTAATCGGCCGAACGAAAGGGCACTGTGTGACCTCGACCACAACCCGGCTGCTCCGCCTGCTCTCACTGCTCCAGGACCACACCTACACCGGGCGTGACCTAGCCGAACGTCTGTCCGTCACCGATCGCACGCTGCGCCAGGACATTGCCCGCCTGCGTGAACTCGGCTATCCGGTGCATGCCGAACGCGGCCCGATCGGCGGATACCGCCTTGGGCAGGGCGCGAATATGCCGCCACTGCTGCTCGACGACGACGAGGCGGTCGCCGTGGCCGTCGCGGTGGGCCTGGCCGAGGACGGCGCCACCGGCATCGCCGATATCGGTGAGAGCATGACGCGGGCCTGGGCCAAGCTGGAGCGCATTATGCCGAAACGCCTGCAGCGCAAGGTGACCGCGCTGCGCGGGGCCACCGATATCGGCCAGGCCGTCACCGGTTCCATCGAACCCGACGCGCCGGTCCCCGCCGCCACGCTGTCCACCCTCGCCGCCGCCATTCGCGCCGCCACCACGCTGCACCTCGACGAGATCGAGGTCGAGCCCTACCGCCTGATCAGCTGGCAGCGCCGCTGGTACCTGGTCGCCTACAGCCTGGACACCCACACCTGGCAGGCCCTGCCCGTCTCGCGCATCGACCGGCTCGCCGCGGCCACCCGCCATTTCGCTCCCCGCCCGCTCCCCGCAGACGACCTGGCCGCCTTCGTCCTGCGCGAAATCGCCTTCACCGGCTGGGAAGTCCACGCCCGAGTCACCGTCCTCGAGCCCGCCGCCACCGTCATCGCGCGCATCAACCCCACCGTCGGCGTGGTAGAGCCGATCGACGCCCACACCTGCCAATTGCTCACCGGCGCAGACAGATTGGAGACCATTGCCATCTACCTGAGCATGCTCATGATGGATTTCCGGGTGGACAGCCCACCCGAGCTGGTCGACCACATTCGCACGCTGGCCCGCCGCTACACAGCCGCCACCCCGCCGTTCCCGGCGAACGGCGAATGATCAGCGGCCGCCGAGGCCGGACATGGCTATGCCCTTGACGAACGAGCGCTGGGCCAGGGCATAGAGCAGCAGCAGGGGCAGGAGCAGCAGAATGGCCGCGGACATGAGCAGCGGCCAATTGGTGGAGTACTGGCCCTGCAGGCGGATCAGGCCGAGCGTCGCGGTGGCGTATTCGTTGCGCTGGATCATGATCAGGGGCCAGAGGAAGTCGTTCCAGACGGTGATCCAGGTGAGGACGGCCAGGACCATGACGGCGGGGCGGGCGTGCGGGAGCAGGACGCGCCAGTAGATCTGCCAGGGGGTGCAGCCGTCGAGGGTGGCCGCCTCTTCCAGTTCGGTGGGCAGGGTCTGGAAGAACTGGCGCATGAGGTAGGTGCCGAAGGCGCTGCCGAACAGGCCGGGAACGATCATGGACCAGGGGGTGTCCATCCAGCCGAGGGCCCGCATGAGCAGGAATTGCGGAATGACGGTGACGGTCAGCGGCACCATGAGGGTGGCCAGATAGGCGAGGAAGAGCGCCTCGCGACCCGGAAAACGCAGGCGGGCGAAGGCATATCCGGCCAGTGAGCAGAAGAAGACCTGGCCTGCCGTCACGCAGCCGGCGTAGATGACGGTGTTGAGCAGCATGCGGCCCAGCGGAATGGCATCGAAAACATCGGCGTAGTTGGACCATTGGGGATGCGCGGGCAGCGGGGTCGCATCGAGCAGTTCGCCTTCGGACTTCAGTGATGCTGAGACCGCCCAGAGGATCGGCAGCAGTGCGCACCAGGCCACCGCGATCACGGCCAGGTAGATCAGCGCGCCGTTCAGTACGCGACGGCCGGGAGTTCGCCTCACAGATCCGCCTCCGCACGCCGCGAGAGCCGCAGCTGAATCAGTGTGAGCACCAGCAGAATTGCGAATATCACCCAGGCCAGGGCCGAGGCGTAGCCGACCTCGTAGAAACGGAAGGCGTTCTGGAACAGCATGATTCCCAGCACATAGGTGCCCGTCTCCGGCCCGCCATTGCTGCCCGTCAATGCGTACGCCTGATCGAACGCCTGCACCGAATTGATGATCGTGATGACAAAAACGAAGGACAGCGCACCGCGAATCAGCGGCACGGTAATCGACCGGAAGCGCCGGAACGCACCGGCACCGTCGATTTGCGCTGCCTCATAGAGGTTTTCGGGCACACCCTGCATGGCGGCCAGCAGAATGACCGTCGCGAAGGGCACGCTTTTCCACACGGTGACCAGGCTGAGCGATACCAGCGCCCAATCCGGATCGGTCAGCCACGGCACGGGTCCGAGGCCGATCCAGCCCAGCATGCGATTGAGCAGCCCGTCATCGCTGGCGAAGATGAAGCGAAAGACCACCGCCATCGCCACCGTGGAGGCCACCAGCGGCAGGAAGGCGATCGTCCGGAACACCGCGATACCGGCCAGTTTCCGGTTCAGCAGGGCGGCGATAGCGAGGCTGATCACCACGGTCGGCACCAGCGTCAGCACGGTGAACACCGCCGTATTGCGCAGCGCGATATAGAACAGCGGGTCGGCGGTGAACAGCCGCCGATAGTTGTCCATACCCACAAACCGCGGTGCGCTGAACAAATCCCACGAATGGAAGCTCAGATAGAGCGAGAAGCCCAGCGGGAACAGCAGAAACACGGCTACGGCAGCCAGATTCGGCGCAATGAACAATGCTCCGGCCCGCGCCCGCCGCCTGGCCAGCGCCGTAGCGCCCGCCCGGCCACGACCCCGCTCGGCAGCGGGCGGCCGCGCCTCGGCTCCGGCGGCAGACTCCCCGCTCAGTAGGCCCGTCGCGCCCCGCTCCGGGCCGCTCATGTCGCCGCCCGCAGTACGGCGTCGATATCGGTGGCGGTCCGGCCGCCGAGCGAATCCGCGGTCGCCGCACCGCGCAGCACCCGATTGCAGCCGCGTTCGAGCAGCGCCTCCACCTTTCCCCACTGGGGTGTGACGGCCATTTGACGCGAGTTCGCGGGCCCCTCGGTGAACACCTCCAGATTCCGAATGCCGCGATGGGCATCGGCGAAACCCGTGGTGTGCATGGCGGATTTGAGCACCGGCACGAACAACCCGGATGCGGCGATCAGGGCCTGACCTTCCGGCCCGGTCGCGAATTTCACGAATTCCCAGGCTTGTTCGCGGCGCGGGCTGGCGGCCGCGATGGCGAGTCCGGTGCTGCCGACGTCGGTCATGGCCCCCGGTCCCCCGTGCGGTCCGACCGGAAGCACGGTGACATCGAAGTCGAGCCCGTCGTGCCCGGTGAATTCCGAATACAGCCAGTGCCCGCCCATGAGCATCGCGGCCTTACCACTGCGGAACAGGTCCTGTGCCGAAACCGATTGCCGGTCACCGACACTCGGCGCCACCCCGTGCCGCACCGCGAGGTCGGCATAGAACTGCAGCCCTTCGGCGAAACGCGGATCGCCGATATTGGTGCGCACCGGCTGCACGGGCGGACTGAACCATTCGGCCCCATTGTTCATTCCGAAGCAGGCGGCCGAGAAGTACGGCACCCAGGCATCCACAAAACCCCACTGCTGCGTGCGGCCACCGGAATCGCGGCGGGTGAGTGCGGTGGCCGCCGCCAGGAATTCGGCGTAGCCCCAGGCCTCCGACCACCGTACCGGTGGCTGAATTCCGGCCTCCGCGAACAGTTTTCGGTTGTAGTAGAGGAATACCCCCGACCATTGCTCCGGCAGGGCGTACTGCCCGCCCCGCCACAGGAAGGTGTCCCGCAGCGGCGCGTACCCGTCCGCGTGCAGTTCGGCCGCATACCGCGGATCGCGGTCGAGCAATCCCTGCAGATCCACCAGTACGCCGCGTTCGGCGAGCCCGGCATAGAGCAGCTCCCACGACATCAGCACATCCGGGCACTTGCCACCCGCGCAGTAGGTGAGCATCTGCTGCAGCGGATCGGGCCCGGACATGATCGTGCGGATCGTGATATCCGGTCGCCGCCTGCGGAATTCGTCGATGATCTTCAACCGCGATCGCGCCTCCTCCGGGCGCGCCTGGAAGAAGAAGGTCACCGCATCGTCGTCACCACCGCCGCAGCCGCTCATGGCCGCCGCCAACGCCGCCGTTGCCCCCGAACGGAGCAGGGTGCGGCGAGTGATGTTGCCGTTCACGGTGTGTCGAGCATGCGTAGCTCGGCGCCGACGAGAGTCATCGCAGTCTCCTCTGTCGTGGAAACACGGATCCGGGGCCACGTGACGCAGGTCTCGAGCCAGCATGGCAGCATACGGAGAGCAACCTGCGACACGCGGAGAACACGCGGACTCGCGGGACCCCACGCCGGATCTCGTCACCCGCGTTCCCCGGCGCACACGTCCGCCGGGCCACCCATACCTGTCGGTACGACACTTGGTGAACGGCTGGAGAAAGCCCGGCCCAGGTGAGCCGAGTCGGCTACGTTTGTCCCATTTCGCGTAGACCCACAGCACGTAGATCCACAGCACGTAGATCCACAGCACGTAGATCCACAGCACGTAGATCCACAGCATTCAGATCCGCAGTACTCAGATACGCCGCACGGGAGGGTTGTCGCATGGCGACCATCGAATACCTCCGGACAGACCCCGACCTCCCCCCGGTCGGCGTCGTAGACCGGACGCCCATGACCCCCGCGAAGAAGGGCATCTTCTTCGCCGTCGCCGTTCTCGGCGCCATCGCCTGGACGGTCCTCGCGATCGCGCGCGGCGAGGACGTCAATGCGGTGTGGATCGTGGTGGCCGCCCTCTGTACGTATGTGCTGGCGTACCAGTTCTACTCGCGGCTGATCGAATGGAAGATCACCAAACCCCGCGATGACGTCGCCACTCCGGCCGAAGAGCTGGAGAACGGCCGCGACTACATGCCGATGGACCGGCGCGTGCTCTTCGGGCACCACTTCGCCGCCATCGCCGGCGCGGGACCGCTGGTCGGACCGGTGCTTGCCGCGCAGATGGGCTATCTGCCCGGCACCATCTGGATCATTGTCGGCGTCGTATTCGCCGGTGCGGTGCAGGACTACCTGGTGCTCTGGGCCTCGGTGAAACGCCGCGGCCGCAGCCTCGGGCAGATGGCCCGCGATGAGCTCGGCGTGGTCGGCGGCGTCGCCGCCATCGTGGCGGTACTGGTCATCATGATGATCCTGCTCGCGGTGCTCGGCATCGTGGTGGTCAATGCGCTCGCCGCCACCCCGAACGCGAAAACCGGTGTGCTGGAGGGCGGTAGCCCGTGGGGCGTGTTCTCCATTGCCATGACGATTCCGATCGCCCTGTTCATGGGCGTGTACCTGCGCTTCGTGCGACCGGGCAAGGTCGGCGAGATCTCCCTCGTCGGCTTCGCACTGCTGCTGCTGGCCATCATCTCCGGCAACTGGGTGGCCGGATCCGCGTGGGGCCGTGACTGGTTCACCATGTCCGGCACCAGCATCGCCTGGATGCTGATCATCTACGGCTTCATCGCCTCGGTGCTGCCGGTGTGGCTGCTGCTCGCCCCGCGCGACTACCTGTCCACCTTCATGAAGATCGGCACCATCACCCTGCTGGCCGTGGGCGTGCTGGTCACGATGCCGGTGCTGAAGGCCCCCGCCATCTCCCAGTTCGCGGGCAACAGCAATGGTCCGTCGTTCGCGGGCAATCTGTTCCCGTTCCTGTTCATCACCATTGCCTGTGGCGCGCTGTCGGGATTTCACGCGCTGGTGTCCTCGGGCACCACGCCGAAACTGCTGGAGAAGCAGTCGCAGGCGCGCATGATCGGCTACGGCGGCATGCTCATGGAGTCGTTCGTGGCGGTCATGGCGATCATCACCGCCAGCATCATCGACCAGCACCTGTACTTCGCCATCAATGCCAGCCCGGCCCTCACCGGCAATAGCGCCGACAAGGCCGCCACCTACGTGAACGGCCTGGGGCTGAGCGGGGATCCGATCACGGCGGCGGATCTGAATTCGGCCGCGGCCGGGGTCGACGAGGCCAATATCGTCTCCCGCACCGGTGGCGCGCCGACGCTGGCCATCGGCATGTCGGAGGTGCTGCACAAGCTCATCGGCGGCTCGGGTCTGAAGGCGTTCTGGTACCACTTCGCGATCATGTTCGAGGCGCTGTTCATCCTCACCACCATCGATGCCGGCACCCGCGTGGCGCGCTTCATGCTGTCGGATTCGCTGGGCAATCTGCCCGGGGCCAAGCGCTTCAAGGATCCGTCGTGGCTGCCCGGCGCCTGGATCTGCTCGGCCATCGTGGTCGCGGCCTGGGGTTCGGTGCTGCTCATGGGCGTCACCGATCCGCTCGGCGGCATCAATACGCTCTATCCGCTGTTCGGCATCTCCAACCAGCTGCTGGCGGCCGTGGCGCTGACCGTGGTGCTGGCCATCGTGGTGAAGAAGGGCCTGGTGAAATGGGCCTGGATTCCGGCGGTGCCGCTGGTGTGGGATCTGATCGTCACCATGACGGCGTCGTTCCAGAAGATCTTCTCGGGTGATCCGAAGATCGGGTACTGGACGCTGCACAACAACACCGTGCGCACCCACGACGCGTACGTCGCCGCGCGCGACTCCGGCCAGCTGCCCAAGGGCGTGGCGAATATCGCCGCGCTGAATACGCAGATCTCCAACCTGGACAAGACGATTCGCAATACGTTCATCCAGGGCACGCTGTCGATCGTCTTCGCGGTGCTGGTGCTGATCGTGGCGCTGATCGGGCTGTGGGTGTGCATTCGCGCGCTGCGCAAGGGCGGCAGCGAAACCACCGAATCGCCGGAGCAGCCGTCCAAGATCTTCGGGCCGAGCTCCTTCCTGGCCACCAAGGCCGAGCAGGAAGTCCAGAAGGAATGGGACGACCTCGTCGCACAGGGCAAGGTGCGTGCGAGCGGGGCCGCGGCGCACGCACACTGATGTGGTGACCCCCGCTATGACCGAACCGGCCGCCCCGTCCTCCGCAGGCTTCCTGCGGACGGCGGGGCGCGTCGCGCTCCGGGCCGCACGCGCGCTGATCTGGTGGTTCAACTCGATCCTGGGCGGCAACGACTACCGGCGCTATGTCCAGCACCTACAGCTGCAACACCCGGACGCCCCGATCCCCAGCGAACGCGACTACTGGCGCGACCGCCACGCCGCCGCCGCCCGCAACCCGGCCAATCGCTGCTGCTGAGGACCCGCATCCGCGGTCTCACTCCAGGCGTGTCCTATTTCCGCTGATAGTGGTGTCCTATTTCCGCTAGCGCGTTTCGGCTCATCCTGCGATCGTGGTTCTTGTGAGTGCGAACGAGCTGGACTTCGAGCGGTGCTACCGCGCCGTGACAACCAAGGATGCCCGCTTCGACGGGCAATTCGTCACCGCGGTGCGCACCACCGGAATCTATTGCCGCCCTTCATGTCCCGCTATAACCCCGAAACCCGCCAACGTCACCTTCCTCCGCACGGCCGCCGCGGCCCAGCAGTCCGGATTCCGGGCCTGCCGCCGCTGTCTGCCGGACGCGGCCCCCGGCTCCCCGCTGTGGAATACCCGCGCCGACCTGGCCGCCCGCGCCATGCGCCTGATCGCCGACGGCGTGATCGAACGCGGCGGCGTGCCCGCCCTGGCCGATACCCTCGGCTATTCGCAACGCCAGCTCACCCGGGTTCTCACCAGCGAACTCGGCGCCGGACCCCTGGCGCTGGCCCGGGCGCACCGGGCGCACACCGCCCGGCTGCTCATCCAGACCACCCCGCTGTCCATGTCGGATATCGCGTTCGCCGCCGGCTTCGCGAGCATCCGGCAGTTCAACGACACCGTGCGGGAGGTCTTCGCGGTCAGCCCGACCACGCTGCGCGATGAGTCCCGCCGCCGCAACGGCGATACGCTGCCGGCCACCAATGGCCTGCTGACGCTGCGGCTTCCGTACCGGGAGCCGCTCGACAAGCCCTGGCTGGAATGGTTCCTGTCCTCGCACGCCGTGCCCGGACTGGAGCTGTGGGAGGACGGGGTCTACACCCGTGGTCTGCGAACTCCGCACGGCCACACCACCGTTCGCATGTCCGTACAACCCGGGCACGTCCGCGCCTCGCTGGCGCTGCACGATATGCGCGACCTCGCGCCGACCGTCGCCCGACTACGCCACTTCCTCGACCTCGACGCCGATCCGGTCGGCATCGACGAGGCCTTGGCGGCGGGCATGGCCGGAAACAGCGCGGGTGTGGTGCTCTCCCACGGCATCCGCGTACCCGGCTGCCTCGATGGTCCGGAACTGCTGCTGCGCACCATGATCGGACAGCAGATCTCGGTCGCGGCGGCCAATACCCACAGCGCCCGGCTGGTGCAGAATCTGGGCGAATCCATTCCCGGACCGGTCCCGCACCTGTTCCCCACCGCCGCGGCCATTGCCGACCACGGCGCCGAGGTGCTGACCGGCCCGTCCAAGCGCATCGAAGCCATCGTGGCCGCCGCCCGCGCCCTCGCCGACGGCGATCTGATCCTGCACGCCGGGCGCACCGCCACCGAACTGCGGCGCGATCTGCTGGCCCTCGACGGCGTGGGCCCATGGACCGCCGATTACGTCACCATGCGGCTGCTGGCCGATCCCGACGTACTGCTGCACACCGATCTGATCGTCCGCCGCGGCGCGGGCCTGCTCGGCATCGATCTGACCGATACCGCCCGCTGGGCGCCCTGGCGCTCCTATCTGACCATGCATCTGTGGAAGCACGCCCTGGCCACGCCCGCCACCGTCCCCGACGGCGCCCTCGGCGCCCGGAAAGCGAGAACAGTACCGTGACCCGATCCACCTCTGCTGCCGCCGATTTCGCCACCGTGACCACCCCGGCGGGCCCCTTCACCGCCCTCGTCGACCCCGACGGCGCGGTGCTGGCCGCCGGCTGGACCGCCGATGCGGAGAACCTCCGCCAGCTCATCCACACCACCCTGCGACCGGCCGACATCCGCGAACGCGATTCGCTCGGCGCGGTCACCAAGGCCGTCGTGGACTACCACGCGGGCGATATCACGGCCATCGACGCCATTACCGTCCGCCAGCTCTCCGGCCCGTTCCTGGTGCACGCCTGGGAGGTACTGCGCAAAGTGCCCGGCGGAGAACCGATCACGTACACCGATTTCGCCGCCGCCTCCGGCCGCCCCGCCGCCACCCGGGCCGCCGCCAATGCCTGTGCGCGCAATGCGGCGGCCCTGTTCGTCCCCTGCCACCGCATCATTCGCACCGACGGCACCCTCGGCGGCTTCCGCTGGGGTCTGCCGGTCAAGCGCTGGCTGCTCGACCACGAAGCGCACTGACCTCGGCTACCGCCGCCAGAACAGGTGGTGCACAACCCCGCTCGGGCTCGGAATCTGCTCCAGATGGAAGCGGTCGGTGAGTTCGCCGGGGTTCGTCCACAACCGTTCGCCGCCACCGAGTTCGACCGGCGATACGGCACAGTGCATCTGATCGATCAGATCGGCCTCGAGAAAGGCCCGGACCGTGGCCACGCCGCCGCCGATGCGCACATCCTTGCCGTCGGCGGCGTCGAATGCCTGCGCCAGCGCCTCCTTCGGGGACGCGTCCAGAAAGTGAAAGATGGTCTCCCCGCGCGTGATCGAGGGCCGGACATGGTGGGTCAGGACGAAAACCGGTGTGTGGAACGGCGGTTCGTCTCCCCACCAGCCCTCCCACTCGTAGTTCTCCCAGGGCCCGCGCTGCGGGCCGAACTTATTGCGCCCCATGATCTCCGCGCCGATATTGTTCGCGAAATCGCGAGTCAGATAGTCATCGAGACCGTAGCTCCCACCCGGGTCGGTCCGGTTGACCCAGTGCGCGGTGGCGCCCGCCCAGGCGAAGAGCGCACTCGGATCCGCATGGCCGAACGGGCGATCGAGACTCTGCCCCACTCCGGCTCCATAGCCGTCGCTGGACAGATTGAAGTTCTGAACGCGGACCAACTGTGGCATCACGAACCTCCTTACTGGTGGAAACTGATTGTGCGGCGGTCAGCCGAGGGCGGTTTCGAGGCGGGAGCCGGTGCGGCCGCGGATGACGTGCAGGCGGCTGGGGATGCGCTGGCGCATTTCATCCACATGGCTCACCACTCCGACTACGCGGCCGCCGGAGCGGAGTTCGTCGAGGACGCCCATGACCGCGTCCAGGGTGTCGGCGTCGAGGCTGCCGAAACCCTCGTCGATGAAGAGGGTGTCCAGGACGAGGCCGCCGGATTCGGCGGCGACCACATCCGCCAGGCCGAGGGCGAGAGAGAGTGAGGCCATGAAGGTTTCGCCGCCGGAGAGGGTTTTGGCGGGGCGGATCGCGCCGGTGTAGTCGTCGCGAATGTCCAGGCCGAGGCCGCCGCGACGGCCGCGCGGGCCGGCGGCGTCGGTGTGGACGAATTCGTAACGGCCGCCGGACATTCGGCGGAGGCGGACCGAGCCGGAGACGGCCACCTCTTCCAGGCGGGCGGCGAGTACGTAGGAGCGCAGGGACATTCGGCGGTTGTTCTCACCGCGTCCGGCCACCACATCGGCCAGGCGGGCGAGTTCGTCGTGCGCCTGCTGGATGGGTGCGATTCTGTCCACAGCCGCCCACAGCTGTGTGCACAGTTCTTCGAGTTGCTCGACCCGCCGGGCGGCCACGGTGTGTGCGGCGACGGCGAGTTCGAGAGCCGTTTGCGCCTGTGTCACAGCGGATTCCAGCCCGGCGAGGTCGCCGAGTGCGATTCCGGCGGCGGCCTGGATCTCCGGTTCGGCGAGCACGGTTTCCGCGTGCGAGCGGGCACGGTCGGCAGCGACCAGCTCGGCGTCGATATCGGCCTGCCGCTGTGCCGTGCGCGAGGCGGCATCCACGGCCCGGGCGTATTCGGCGAGGACGCCGTAGTCCGGGCCGGTCTCGCCCATGACGGGCGGGGCGGTGTCGACCAGACCCGCATCGTAGGAAAGCTTCTCGACCCGGACAGCCAGGGCCGCAACCTGTTCGCGAGCCAGTACGGACTCCGTGCGCGCCTCACGCAGTGCCGTGGCGTCCGTGACCAGCGCATCGAGGCGGGCGCGGCGGCGATCCACGGTGCCGTCCGCACCCGCGGCGGTGGTCAGCCGCTCGGTGAGTTCGGCCAGCCTGCGGTCGGTGGCCACCATGCGTTCCATCGTTGCGCTGCTGCGGCTCTCGCCGTCCCGCAGCTCGTCCTGCAGCCGGGTCTCCTCGGCGCGCAGCCGATCCAGCTCCGCGGCCAGACCGTCCGCCAGCTTCGCCCGATCCCGCGCCTCGGCCCAGCGGGTCTCGACGGCCGCGAGACCGCTCGCCAATTCCGCCTTATCGGCATCCCCGCCGCGTTCGACGAGCACCTCGATGGCGCGTTCCAGCTCCGCGACCAGCTGCCCGGCCTGCTCGCGCGCGGTCTCGGCGGCCCGTTCCGCCGCCACGGCAGCGTCTTCCGCCTCCTTGGACACCACCAGCTCGCCCGCTCGCGCGGGCGCGGGGTGCTCGGCCGACCCGCACACCGCGCACGGCTCCCCCGCCACAAGCGCCCCGGCCAGTTCGGCGGCCATCCCCGCCAGCCGCTGCTCCCGCAGTGCGAGCGTGCGTTCCCGCGCATCCAGATGCGCCGTCCGCTTCGCCTCGAAGTTCGCCCTGCCCCGCGTCAGCTCCCCCTGCCGCCGCTCCAATTCGAGCGCAGCCGTGGCAGCCGCCCGCAATCGCTCCCGCTCCGCCTCCAGCACCGGCAGTCCCGCGGCGGCATCAGTAGCCGCCCGCAGTCGAACCTCCACCCCCGCAATAACTTCCGGCACCTTGGCGCGCCGCTCGGTCACCTTCCGCACCGTCTCGACCAGCCCCCGCTGCTCCTCCCGCAGTCGCGCCAAGTCCCCCGTCAGCCTTGTCGCCGACTCCGCATCCGCCCGCACCTCGTCCAAGGCCCCCATCTGCGCGCTCCACCGCTGCACAGCCGCCTCGAGCCCCCGCCGCAGAGAGTCCGACTCCGGCGCTGCGGCAGGGTGATCGATGCTCTCCAATTCGAGGGAGAGGTCACCGCCTGCCAGTTCGGCCGTGGCGAGATCGGCTGCGGCCCAGGCGGTTCCGTCGAGTTCGGCGCTGGCGGGTTCGAGGAGGCGGTCGGCGAGTTGTTCGGCGGTGCGGGTGGCGTCGTCTTCGCGGCGGCGCAGGGCCACCGCGGCGGAGCGGGCCTCGGCGAGGGCGGTGGCTACCGGCTCGGCGCGGCGGGCGCGGTCGAGTTCGGTGTGCAGGGTGTCGCGGTGTGCCGCGCCGGAGGCATAGGCGTCGAGCTGTGCGCGGGCCTCGGTGAGGCGGCGGTGGCGGTCGTGGAGACGCCGCTGTTCCTCCGCCGCGGCATGGGCGCGGGTGGAATTCGCCTGGTGCTGTTCGAGTTCCGCCGCCGTGCCGGTGAGCGCGTCGCGGGCGGTGACCAGTAGCCGCTGTGACCAGTCGACGGATTCGAGCGGACCGGCGGTTTCGGTCGCGGCCAGACCCGCTGCCGTGCCGACCCGGGCGATGAGGCGGTCGATGCCCTGTTTGCGGGTGTCGAGATCGGCGGTACCGGCGCGGCGCTTATCGATCAGCCACTGTTCGGCGGTGCCGAATCGTTCGGTGTCGAAAAGCTTTTCGAGAAGCTTTTCCCGATCCTCGTTGTCGGCGCGCAGGAATCGCGCGAAATCCCCCTGGGGCAGCAGCACCACCTGGAAGAACTGGTCGGCGCTCATCCCGAGCAGGCGCAGCACCTCATCGCCGATATCGGGAATTCGGGACAGGTGCTGGCCGCGACCGTCCAGCCATTCCAGCGTCGCGGAGGCATTCTCTTTGACCCAGCCGCTTTTCGCACGCGTGCTCGGCCGCTGAAATTCGGGCGAACGTGTCAATCGCAGACGCCTGCCGCCCAGCGTCGCCTCCAACTGCACCCGCGGCGGCGTCTGCTCATCGGCGTGATCGGAGTGCAGCCGCTTCTCCCCGCGCGCCCCGGGCACACTGCCGTACAGCGCGAAGGCGACCGCATCCAGCACCGTGGTCTTACCCGCGCCGGTCTGCCCGTGCAGCAGGAACAATCCGTCGGCCCCGAGCTCGTCGAAATCCACCACGGCCGTTTCGGCGAACGGGCCGAAGGCGTTCAGTTCCAGTCGATGCAGCCGCACGCGCCGTCCCCTTCGATCTCCGCCCATCCAACAACCCCGTACGGGCGAGTGCCCGCAGGACACGCCGCCGCGTCGCGACAAATGCGACTCATGCAGTCAACTCGCCTGCGCCACCATCGGATTCGGGCGGCACCAGACCGAAGAGCTCAGGATCCCCTTCCAGCTCGTCGGCACCGGATAGCCGCTTGCTCCCGTCATCGGCGACCGGTTGCGAATCATCGACAACCCGCTGCGCCGAACCGGTTCGGACGGCATGCCCACCCTCTGCACCCTCACCGGCGGCACGCCCACCCGCCGCAGCAGTACCGGAGACGCGCACCCTACCGTCCCCGCTTACATCGGCGTCGCGCACAAGACCGCCCGTCCCCCGTTCTCCGGCAGTGCCGCCGAACCGACCACCCGCTTGATCACCATGGGTGCGCGTCGGGCCTTCCTTCTCCCGCACCGCGGCGGCCAGTGCCCGCTCGAGCCACGTCATCTCACCCGCGGTGGGCACACCGCGCACATCGGTGAGGAAGCTCTGCGCGATCTCGGTGTCACGGCGGCCGTGCACGCGCTCCCGATAGTGCAGTTCCGGATTGCCTTCGGGCCGAACCCATTCCACGTGCACGGCGTGCGGGAAGCGCTCACGCAGCCGCCGCAGCGCATCGACCGGGCGCGCATGGTCGGTCAGCGTCGCCGAGACGTAATCCTGTTCGGCCCCGGCATGCTCGGGCGCGTCCAGCAGCTCCTCCAGCGTTCCGCTGAGCTGGCTGAGCCCGCGCACCACCGGCAGTTCGCGCCGCGACACCGCCGACAATCCACTGGCGTCCAAGTCCACAATCCACACCGCTTTGCGCTGCGACCGCTCGCCGAACGAATACGGCAGCGGCGAGCCGCAGTACCGCACCGACTTCGACAGCGTCTGCGGCGAATGCAAATGTCCCAGCGCCACATAGTCGATGCCGTCGAAGGCGCCCAGCGGCACCGTCTCCACCCCGCCGACCGAGATGGACCGCTCGGATCCGGTGGCCTCACCGCCCACCACGAAGGCGTGTGCCAGCACCACCGACCGCACCCCGGCACGGCCGGCCAGATCGTCCCGGATCAATCGCATGGCCGCATCCAGGATCTCGGCATGCGAACGCGCCTGCGGCACGCCCAGTTCCGCCCGCGTGATCTCCGGCTCCAGGTATGGGATGCCGTAGAAAGCGACCTCTCCGTGCGCGTCGGACAGCATTACGGGCCGCGCCACTTCGGATATCCCACACCGCAGATGCAGCCCGCCCGCCGCCGCGAAACTCCCCAGCGCACCGAGCCTGGTGGGCGAGTCGTGATTGCCGGAGGTGGCGACAATGGTCGCCCCGGCGTTCCGGATGGCTTCGAAACCGCGATTGCACACCGCGATTGCGTCCGCACTCGGAATGGAGCGGTCGTAGACGTCCCCCGGCAGCACCACCACGTCCACCTGCTCCGCGGCCACCAGTTCGGCAATGGCGCGCAGCGAACACTCCTGATCGGCGAGCAGATCGACACCGTGAAAGGTGCGGCCGATATGCCAGTCGGAGGTGTGCAGGATTCGCATGCCGCAAAACGTAGGCGATCCCTCCGACAGATTCATCCGTACCCTCGCGCGCTTGCGGAAACACGCCGGTGTATTGCGGGCGCGGGCAAACTTCGCACCCCGGCGCGCCGACCGGCTCCGTCGAAAGCTGCCACGCGGTTGCCGGTTTCGCGGTTTTGTCGGTGGCATAGGGCAAACTCGCCACCCATGACCGCACCGATGCTGTTCGCGCTGCTTTTGGTGTTCCTCGCAGGACTCGGCCTGGGCTGGCTCGGGCACTCCGCGCGCGCGGGTCAGCGCGCGGCGGTGGCCGAGGCCCGGCTCTCGGCCATGCACGACAACGAGCGGCTCCTGCATCAGTCGCTGGGTGCGGCCAGTGAGGATGCGGCACGGCGGCAATCGCACGCCCTCGGTTCGATGATGGAACCGCTGCGCGAGGCGGTCGGCACCCTGAACCGGCACATCCAGGAGGTCGAGCACAATCGCATCAACGCGTATTCCGGCCTGCGCGAACAGGTTGCGGGTATGCAGCGCACCTCACTCCATCTCTCCACGCAGACCGGGCAATTGGTCGCCGCGCTGCGGGCGCCGCAGGTGCGCGGCCGCTGGGGCGAAATCCAGTTGGAGCGCGTGGTCGAACTCGCGGGCATGACCCGGCACTGCGATTTCGATACCCAGGTCACCCGCCGCGCCGGCACCACCGGAACCACCGAGGGCGTGGTGCGCCCGGACCTGGTGGTGCGCCTGTCCGCCGGGCGGCAGATCGTGGTGGACGCCAAGGTGCCGTGCACCGCCTATCTGGAGGCCGCGGCCACCGAGGAGCCGCGCGAGCGTGATCACCACCTCGCCCGCCATGCCAAACACCTGCGCAATCATGTCGATCAATTGGCCGCGAAGGAGTACTGGGCGGCATTCGATCCGTCCCCGGAATTCGTCGTTCTCTTCGTCCCCGGCGATCCGTTCCTGGATGCCGCCATGGGCGCCGACCCGGGTCTGCTCGAGTACGCCTTCGGCCGCAATGTGGTGCTCGCTACCCCGACCACATTGATCGCACTACTGCGGACGGTGGCGCTCGGCTGGCGACAGGAGGCCATGTCGCAGGATATGGCGCTGATCCAGCAGCTCGGCCGCGAGCTGTACACCCGGCTGGGCACCACCGGCCGCCATTTGGATCGGCTGGGCGCACAACTCGGCAAGGCGGTGGACTCGTTCAATCACACCGTCGCCTCGGTCGAAACACGAGTCATGGTGACGGCCCGCAAACTTCATGATCTAGAGATTTCGGACACCCCGGTGCCGGAATTACATCAGGTGGAAACCTGGCCCCGGGCCGTCGGATTCGCCGAATCCGACTAATAGGGCAATGCCATTACGGATCACCGCATGATGTCGCCTCCCTCGCGGAGCAGCCGCATGCTTTAGTGTGCTTGACGTGGCAGTTACCCAGCGTGAGCGAGCAGAGGTGCCCCCGTCGCACCGTTCGATCCTGCCGACGGTCCCCGGCGTCCCGGCGGGCGCCGCTGTGCTCATTGCCGTGACCTGCACGTTCATCGGATTCTTCATCGATAAGCAGGGCGGGTCCGAGCTGACCGGCACCTTCGCGACGCTGTACGTGATCGGCTGCCTGGCGGCCGCGCTCGTCGTCCGATATCGCGGGCTCTTCACCACCATGGTGCTGCCCCCGCTGCTGCTGTTCGTCGCTGTGCCGATCTCCTATCAGTTGCTGCTCGGCAACTCCGGCAGCCTGAAGCTCAAAGACATTCTGCTGAACCTGGCCATCCCGCTGGTGAATCGCTTTCCCACCATGGCGCTGGCCACCGTGCTGGTCCTGATCGTCGGTGCGGTGCGAGTGGTGCTGAACCGCCGCGAGCAGAACAAGGATTCGGACAGCACGCCGCGCACCCCGCGGACCCGCACCCCCCGGCCCACCGGAGCCGCGCGCGCCCAGCGCGCCGGCGCGGCCGCTGCCAAGGACCCCGCCAGACGACGCTTCGGCCCCAACTCGGCAGTGCCGGACGCGGGCGATCCACCCGCGTCCACCCCGGCAGCGGGCCGCCGGGCGCCCGGCGGCCGGGTGGCCGCTCGCCCGCCGCGCGTGGGAGCACCGGATCGCCAGGGCGCGCCCGGCCAACCGGGCGCCAACCGGCAGCCCCCGGCCGATCGCAAGCGCACCCCGCCCGCCGACCGCAAGGCCGCCCCGGACCGCAAGCCTCCGGTCGATCGCAACAAGCCCCCCGCCGATCGCGGCAAGCCCCCCATGGACCGCAAACCGCCGATGGACCGCAAGCCTCCGGTCGATCGCAGGCCGCCGCCGGACCGCGCCAATCCGGCGGCCAACCCCGCGGCGGAGCCCCGCCGCCGTCGTGCGGCGAACCCCGAGGTGCCGCCGCACCCGCGCCCGAATGTGCGCTACCGCGAACGAGATTCCGGCCGCATCGAACGCTGAGAACTGACGCAGAAAACAGAAATCCCCGCACCGGAGAGTGCGGGGATTTTTCGCTATTCGAGGTGAATCAGCGCTATCTCAGGTGAATCAGCCTCGCGCGGCACGCAATTCACGCGGCAGCGAGAAAACCAGCGTTTCATTGGCGGTGGACACCGGCTGCACATCGCCGAAACCGTGTTCGGCCAGCAATTCCAGCACGCCCTCGACCAGAATCTCCGGCACCGAGGCGCCCGAGGTGAGGCCGATGGTGCGCACACCCTCGAACCAGGCCGGATCGACCTCGCGGGCGTAATCGACCAGATACGAGGCCTTGGCGCCCGCACCGAGCGCGACCTCGACCAGCCGCACCGAATTGGAGGAATTGCGGGAACCGACCACGATCACCAGATCGCAGGCCGGGGCCATGGCCTTCACCGCGGTCTGGCGGTTGGACGTGGCGTAGCAGATGTCATCGCTCGGCGGATCCTGCAGATTCGGGAACCGCGCGCGCAACCGGTGCACGGTCTCCATGGTCTCGTCCACCGACAGCGTGGTCTGGGAGAGCCAGATCACCTTGTTCTCATCGCGCACGGTCACCCTGTCGACCGAGTCGGGACCGTCGACCAGCTGAATGTGCTCCGGCGCCTCACCCGCGGTGCCCTCCACCTCCTCATGGCCCTCATGGCCGATGAGCAGAATGTCGAAGTCGTCGCGAGCGAAGCGCTTGGCCTCCTGATGCACCTTGGTCACCAGCGGGCAGGTGGCATCGATGGTGTGCAGATCACGCGCGGCGGCCGACTCGTGCACCGCCGGCGAGACACCGTGCGCCGAGAAAACCACGACCGCGCCCGGGGGCACCTCGTCGGTCTCATCGACGAAGATCACACCGCGGTCCCGCAGCGTCTCCACCACGTGCCGGTTGTGCACGATCTCCTTGCGTACATAGAGGGGGGCGCCATGCTTCTCCAGCGCCTTCTCGACAGTGACGACCGCGCGGTCGACACCGGCGCAGTAACCACGAGGTTCGGCGAGCAGTACCCGTTTCGGCGAGTCGGTATCACCTGCCACGGACCGGACGATTCCGACGTTCAAAGGGATAGCCGAGGACATGCTCCCCAGAATACTGTGCTTGATTTTCCCGCGCTGCGCTCCGGCTGGTTCAGCGGCCCGGAAGCACGTGCAGTCAAGGGCAAATAGGACAAAGAATCACATTTGGCGACTTCTCGCCTTTGCATCACAGTGCGTTTCGGGCAGGCTAGGGGCATGTTCCGACCTCCGTTCCTGGCCCGGGTCGCCGCCGGGGCTGCCGTCTATGCCCTCGAGGAAACTCGTCGGCTACCGACCAACGCAATCAATTTCCCGATCACCGCGATCAGTCAGATGCTGCAGACGACCATGCATCTGCAGCAGTTCGTGACCAGCCTCGCTCTCAAAGGCGATGCCGTTTTCGACCGTTTGATCAATCAGCCGGAAGAACAGCCGGCATGGGCAACGTTCGATGAGGACGAGTCCTTCGAGCAAACCCCGAGCGCCGCACCGGAATCGGCACGCAAGAGCAGTTTCGACCTGTTCGTCGCCGAGGAATCGGTCACCGAAACCCCGGCCGCACCCGTCTTCGAACCGATTGCGGCCGAACCGGAACCGATCGCCGAGCCCGTCGCCGAGGAATCGGCCACCCCGCCGGAGGCGGCTTCTGTCCCCGAGCCGGAGGCGGCTGTTGTCATCGAGCCGGAGACAGCTGTCGCCGAGCCGGAGGCCGTAGCCGTCGCCGAGCCGGAGGCGGAGGCGGCCGAAATCGCCGCCCCCGCAACGCCTTCCAAGGCCTCGACCAACGGCCATCAGAATGGCAGCGTCGCGGTGGTCGAGCCCGAAGTGGCCACCCGCTACGACTACCCGAACATGACCCTGGCGCAGCTGCGCGCCCGGCTGCGCATGCTCACCATCGACGATCTGGCCACGCTGCTGGCGTACGAACAGGGCACCCGCGACCGCGCCCCGTTCGTCACCATGCTGACGAACCGGATCGCCACCGTTAAGGCCAAATGACCGAAGATCCACCAGCGCCGATCGTCAGGGGGTATGCCCAGGCGGTCGGCGTTCGACGTTGCCGGACGCCTTTTCGGCGGGCGCTGCGGGTTCCCGTCGGTCGGTACTGCCAGAATCGGTGCGGTGACCACCGACCAGCCGGCGAAGCCGCCGAGTTCCGCCGAGAATCCGATGCCGGTGCGCACCGTTGCCGTGAAGGTGGCGCAGTGGATCGACAAGCTGGGCGCGGTCTGGGTGGAGGGGCAGATCACCCAGATCAATCTGCGTCCCGGCACCCGCACCGCCTTCCTGGTGCTGCGCGATACCGCCGCCGATATGTCGCTCACGGTGACCTGCGATCCGGATCTGCTGCGCAATTCGCCGGTGCCGCTGCAGGAGGGCAGCCGGGTGGTGGTCTACGGCAAGCTGTCGTTCTTCACCGCGCGCGGCACGGTCTCCTTGCGCGTCACCGAGATCCGACCGGTCGGCATCGGCGAATTGCTCGCCCGCATCGAACGGCTCAAGGCGCTGCTGGCCGCGGAGGGCCTCTTCGATCCGCGCCTCAAGCGCCCGATTCCCTTCCTGCCCAATCGCATCGGCCTCATCACCGGCCGCGCCAGCGCCGCCGAGCACGATGTGGTGACGGTGGCCACCCAGCGCTGGCCCGCCGTGCAATTCGAGATCCGCAATACCGCCGTACAGGGCCCGACCGCGGTGCCGCAGATCCTGGAGGCGCTCGCCGCCCTGGACGCCGATGAGGCGGTGGACGTCATCGTGCTCGCGCGCGGCGGCGGCAGTGTCGAGGATCTGCTGCCCTTCTCCGATGAAACCCTCTGCCGGGCAATAGTTTCGGCCAAGACTCCGATTGTCAGCGCGATCGGTCACGAGCCCGACAATCCGCTCAGCGACTATGTCGCCGACCTGCGCGCCGCGACCCCCACCGATGCCGCCAAGCGCATAGTCCCCGACGCCGCCGCCGAATCCGCGCTGCTGCGCGAATTGCAGGCCCGTGCCGCCGCGGCGCTGCGTGGCTGGGTGGATCGCGAATCCCGTGCCCTGCAACAACTCCGCTCCCGTCCGGTGCTGTCGGACCCGCTGCGCCTGCTGGAGCAGCGCCACGACGAGGTGGAGCGTTTCCGCACCGCCACCCGCCGCGCCATCAACCAGAGCCTCACCACCGAATCCACGGCCACCCGGCACCTGCGGGAAAAACTCTCCGCACTGGGACCCGCGGCGACCCTGTCACGCGGTTACGCGGTGGTGCAGAAGGTCGTCGGCAAGGAACGCGAGGTGGTGCGCTCCATCGACGACGCCCCCGCGGGCAGTCAGCTCCGCATCCGGGTCGCCGACGGTGCACTCACCGCCGCCGCGCTCGGCTCCCAATCCCTCGGCCCCCGAAAGGAATCCACCCCGAATGACTGAGTCCGACCTCACCGAGATCGCCGCCTTCGGTTACGAACGCGCCCGTGACGAACTCGTCAATGTGGTGAAGATGCTCGAACAGGGCGGCCTCGACCTCGACGATTCCCTCTCCCTCTGGGAGCGCGGCGAAGCCCTCGCCAACCGCTGCGAGGAGCACCTCGCCGGTGCGCGCAAACGCGTCGAAGACGCCCTCTCCCACCGCACCACGGAGAAGTAGGTCGCGCCGAACCGACCGGCCCGCGTCGTAATCACACAGCCCGCGTCGGACCGAACAGCCCGTGTCGTAGTCGCACAGCACATCTCACTGCTGTCCGACGGCGACACGGGCTGTTCCGTTGCCCGACCGAGACGGGCTATCGCGTGCGGTCCGCGATCAGTGCGCGGGGAGCGGCTGCGCGTTGTCCACGGCGTTCGCGAGGGTGTTGAAGGCGGTCGCGTTGCCGGCGCCCTTGATCAGGACTCGGACATCGCCGAAGTCGGTGATCCATGCGGGTTCGCTGCCGGGCTCGGAGTATTCGACCCACTTGCGGTCGCCGATCTGCGCGGTGCCGCTGGCGTAGCGGGCGCCGACGATCTTCTTGGCGAGCACGTCCTCGGTGGCATTGGACTGCGTGAACTGCATGTAGCTGCCCTGCGGTGTGATGTATCCGACGGTGCTCACCGCGCCGCCGCCCGCGGCGGGAATGGTGTCGCGACTGCCGGAGTTCGGCTTCCAATCGGCGGACAGCGCGGGCTCGCGGATCGGGAACCCGATGGTCTTGGCATCGTCCGCGAGAGCGGTGTGCGCATCGAAGTGCGGAACCTGGCCCTGGGTGGGGCCGTTCGCGGTGAAGGTGCACTGGCTGGCGATGCCGGCAATGACCAGGCAGATCAGTACCAGTGGCAGGAGGGACCAGATGAGGTCCCGCCAGTCGTTCAGGATCCGCGGCTTCGTGTTCGACACGCCCCCAGTATCCACGGCCCCTTACTGCGACCCTCCTCACAGGGCAGGTGTCGGCGCCCCCGCCGATCCCCCGCGTCAAGCGGCTCGTCCGTAAAGGTCCAGCGCCGAGGCGGAAGTGAAACGCAAGTACTTGTCTAGAGCCTCGAGGCGCAATGCGACAATTCACGCAGCAGTAGACAACCTAGGAGGCACCGTAATGACGGCACCGACACCCGCATCCCGCCGTGAGGCCCCGGACCGCAACCTCGCTCTGGAGTTGGTCCGGGTCACCGAGGCCGGCGCGATGGCAGCGGGTCGCTGGGTCGGCCGCGGCGACAAAGAGGGCGGCGACGGCGCGGCAGTGGACGCCATGCGGCAGTTGGTATCGACGGTCACCATGCGCGGCATCGTGGTGATCGGCGAGGGCGAGAAGGACGAAGCGCCCATGCTCTACAACGGTGAGCTGGTCGGCAATGGCGAGGGCCCGGAACTGGACTTCGCGGTCGACCCCATCGACGGCACCACCCTGATGGCCAAGGGCTCGCCCGGCGCGATCTCCGTGCTCGCGGTCGCCGAACGCGGCGCCATGTTCGACCCGTCGGCCGTGTTCTACATGGAGAAGATCGCGGTCGGCCCCGAAGCCGCCGACGTCATCGATCTCGCGGCCCCGATCGCGGAGAACTTGCGCCGCGTCGCCAAGGCCAAGAACTCCTTCGTCTCCGATCTGACCGTGTGCGTGCTGGATCGCCCGCGCCACAATCAGTACATCCAGGATGTCCGCGATGCGGGCGCCCGCATCCGCCTCATCTCCGACGGTGACGTCGCCGGCGCCATCGCCTGCGCCCGCCCGGAATCCGGCGTCGACGTG
Organism: Nocardia sp. NBC_01327; assembly: GCF_035958815.1. Taxonomy (NCBI): domain Bacteria; kingdom Bacillati; phylum Actinomycetota; class Actinomycetes; order Mycobacteriales; family Nocardiaceae; genus Nocardia; species Nocardia sp. NBC_01327. Next base: position 8,332,584 of record NZ_CP108383.1, read on the forward strand.
CTGATCGGCATCGGCGGCACGCCCGAGGGCATTATCGCCGCGGCCGCCATGCGCTGTATGGGCGGTGCGCTGCAGGGCAAGCTGGCCCCGAAGGACGACGAGGAGCGGCAGAAGGCCCTCGACGCCGGCCACGATCTGGACCGCGTGCTCAATACCGAGGATCTCGTCTCCGGTGAGGACGTCTTCTTCAGCGCCACCGGCGTCACCGACGGCGATCTGGTGCGCGGCGTGCGCTACTTCGGCGGCGGCGCGTACACCCAGTCCATCGTCATGCGCGCCAAGTCCGGCACCGTGCGCATCGTCGATGCCTACCACCGCCTCACCAAGCTGCGCGAATACGCGTCGGTCGACTTCGTGGGCGACGACCAGGCCGCCCCGCCCATGTTCTGAGCCGCGAAACCCGCACCGGGGCAATGACTCCGGCACAGCAGGTTCGACGATGACGGCCGGAGCGCTTCGAATGCGCTCCGGCCGTTGCCGTGTTCCGGCCCTATTCCCGAGCGGCCGTGTGCTGATTCCCTCAGGCGTGGCACCCCCATCCGCCCCGGTGCGGGCCTAGGGTCGGATTCATGGCAGACGACACCCGGTACCGCATCGAACACGACACCATGGGTGAGGTCCGTGTTCCCGTAGACGCACTGTGGCGGGCGCAGACTCAGCGAGCGGTAGAGAACTTCCCCATCAGTGGCCGCGGCCTGGAGCGCGCGCAGATCCGGGCGCTGGGCCTGCTGAAGGCGGCCTGCGCGACCGTGAACCGCGATCTGGGTCTGCTGGACCCGGCCAAGGCGGATGCCATTGTCGCCGCCGCCACCGAGATCGCCGACGGCAAGCACGACGACCAGTTCCCGATCGACGTATTCCAGACCGGCTCGGGCACCAGCTCGAATATGAACGCCAATGAGGTGATCGCCGGGATCGCCGCGCGCAATGGCGTCACCGTGCATCCCAACGACGATGTGAACATGTCGCAGTCCTCCAACGACACCTTCCCCACCGCAACGCATGTCGCCGCTACCGAGGCCGTGGTGAAGGACCTCGTCCCGGCGCTCGATCATCTGCGGCTGGCGCTGCTGGACAAGTCGGTGCAGTGGCGGGATGTGGTGAAGTCCGGCCGCACCCACCTCATGGATGCCGTGCCGATCACCCTGGGCCAGGAGTTCAGCGGCTACACCCGGCAGGTCAGCGCCGGTATCGAACGCCTGCTGACCACGCTTCCGCGCCTGGGTGAGCTGGCCATCGGCGGCACCGCGGTCGGCACCGGCCTGAACGCCCCCGACGGGTTCGGCGCGAAAGTGGTTGCCCAGCTGAAGAAGTCGACGGATATCGACGCACTGTCGGAGGCCCGCAACCATTTCGAGGCGCAGGCCGCCCGCGACGGCCTGGTCGAGCTGTCCGGTGCGCTGCGCACGGTCGCCATCAGCCTCACCAAGATCGCGAACGATATTCGCTGGATGGGTTCGGGCCCGCTCACCGGTCTGTCCGAGATCCAGCTGCCGGATCTGCAGCCCGGTTCCTCGATCATGCCCGGCAAGGTGAATCCGGTACTGCCCGAGGCTGTTACGCAGGTGGCGGCACAGGTCATCGGCAATGACGCCGCGATCGCCTGGGGCGGCGGCAATGGGGCCTTCGAGCTCAATGTCTACATTCCGGTGATGGCGCGCAATGTGCTGGAGTCGATCCGGCTGCTGGCCAATGTGTCCCGGCTCTTCGCCGATAAGTGCGTGGCGGGGCTGGTCGCCGATGTGGAGCGGCTGCGCCGGCTCGCCGAATCCTCGCCGTCCATTGTGACGCCGTTGAATTCGGCCATCGGGTACGAGGAGGCCGCAGCGGTCGCCAAGGAGGCGGTCAAGTCGCACAAGACGATTCGCCAGACGGTCATCGATCGCGGTTTGATCGGCGACAACCTCTCGGTCGAGGAACTCGACCGCCGTCTCGATGTGCTGTCCATGTCGAAGGTCGACTACAACAAGGAGTGAGCCCGCACCGGAGGTAATTCCGGACACGACTGTGCGGACACGGAAGGCATTCGCCACCGTGCCCGCATTTGTCGTATTTCACCGAGCGGCAACGATTTCCGGGTAGTTCTTCAGATCGATATCGTTCTTGGACTTCTCGGCGGACTTGACCATCATGGCGAAGAAGCGGGAGCCCAGGAACCAATTGCGGAAGCGCAGCCCGAGCGCGGTCTTCGGCGCCAGGAATGCGCCCGGGCTGGAGGCGCCGGCCATTTTCCCGGTGCGCTTCATCATCTCCTGGTAGCGCGGGAAGGCGACGGTGTAATCGCCGTCCGCGGCGGCCAATTCACCGGCGAGAACGTATGCGCCGACAATCGCGAGACCGCTGCCGAAGCCGGCGAGGGTATTGCCGTAGCCCGCATCACCGACCAGGGCCACTCGGCCCTGCACGAAGTTCTTCATCGTCACCTTGCTGAGGGAGTCGAGGTAGAAGCCGTCCAGATGCGGCAGATCGGCCAGCATGCGCGGTACCTCCCAGCCGATTCCGGCGAAATGCTCGGCGACGATGCGGCGCTGGGCGTCGAAATCATCACGGTCGTAGTCGAGTTGGGGCGAGGCGAACATGTACATCTGCGCGGCCTTGGAGTTGCCGAGGCTGGCCAGATGGCCCGGCGTATTGAGGGCGTAGGCCACCGCGCGCTCGCGCGGGGCATCGGGCCGGCTCTCCCACTTCGACGCGCCCGCGAGGCAGTAGTAGTGGCCCTGGTGCTTCACGAACTTCTGCTCCGGGCCGAAGGCGAGCTTGCGCACCCGGGAGTGGATGCCGTCCGCGCCGAAGACGAGATCGAAGCGCTGAGCGGGGGCGTGCGCGAACTCGACATGGACGCCGTCGGCGGTCTCGTCGAGCGCGGTAATGGTGTCGCCGAACAGGTATCGGCAGTTCCGCGCGGTGCGCTGGTAGATGACGTCGGCCAGATCGCCGCGCAGGATCTCGATATCGCCACCGGTGAAATCGCCTGAGATGAAAGCCTTTTCGTTCCCGCCCTCATCGACGATCACCATATCGGTCTTGCCGGTCTGGCGGCGCTCGATGTCCTCGAGGACGCCCATGCGCTCCAGCACCGCCATGTGGGTGTGGCCGGTGAAGTCGACCGCCTGGCCGCCCGCCCGCAGTGCGGGGGACTTCTCGACCACGGTGACGTCGAAGCCGTAGCGGCTCAGCCAGTAGGCCAGGGCCGGGCCCGCGATGGAAGCGCCGGAGATGAGAACGGTGGTGTTGCGCATGATGTCGCTCCTGATATTTATTTGCGTCCGTCGGCCGCTGTTGTTGATTAGCGTATGATGGACGCAGTTAGACGTCAAGCGGAAATTCCGGGAGGATGACGGCATGCCGGGACCGACCACAACAGAGCTGCTCTGGGGTATCGAGCAGAAGCCCAAGCGCGGGCCGAAACCCTCCCTCACGCTCGAGCAGATCGTCGCCGAGGCCATGGCGCTCGCCGATGCCGAGGGGCTCGGCAATCTGTCCATGCAGCGACTGGCCGAACGGCTGGGGTGCGCCAAGATGGCGCTGTACCGCTATGTCCCGGGCAAGGCCGAGCTCACCGCGGTCATGCTGGACGCGGCGCTCGGGCGGCCGCCGGAGCGGGGTGCCGAAACCCCAGGTGCCGCCGAAAACTGGCGCGACTATCTGACCCGCTATTCCGAAACGGCCTTCGAACGCTTCGGCGCCCACCACTGGGGGCTGGAGCTGGCCGTGGGCATTCGGCCCCTCGGCCCCAATGAAATGAGCTGGCTGGAGGCCGGACTCGACGCCCTGGACGGCAACGGCCTGACCGCGTCGGAACAAATGGACAGCGTGGTGCTGCTGTTCGGCCACGTCCGCGGCCTGGCGCAGACGCTCGGGCCGGCACACGGACTCGATATGGAGGAGGACCTGGTCAAGGAACTGGGTGCGGTGCTGATCGAGCACGGCCACCGCTATCCCCATGTCGCACAGGCCCTCGCCGAGCAGGCCGCCCGTCCCGACGGGGACACCGGCCGCAATCAGGCGCTGCGATTCGGGATCGACCGCATTCTCGACGGCATCGGCGTCCTGATCGACAGCCGGAAGTAACCGTGTCGGGGGTGCGAAGGCGGCGAATGTCTATGCGCCAGTGAGCGCTCGGCCTACAGTCGAACCATGTCCGACTTACCGGAGTTGCAGCAGGATGCCGTCACCACCGTGCGCGAGTTCTTCGCCGCCATGGAGATGAAGGCCGTCACCGAGGCCCTCGATCTCGTCGATCCCGCCATCGTCTGGAAGAACACCTCGCTGCCGGATGTGCGCGGCGCCGACCGGGTGCGCTGGATTCTGGACAAGCTCAGCAATCCCCGCTACGGCTTCCGCGCCGATATGCACCACGCGGCCGCCGACGAGGACGGCGTGGTCCTGACCGAACGCACCGACTACCTACGCTTCGGCCCCGTCGAGATCGCCTTCTGGGTCTGCGGCACCTTCGAACTCCGCGACGGCCGAATCACCCTGTGGCACGACCACTTCAGCTGGGAGAACTTCCTCCGCGGCACCGCGGTAGGCCTCTTCCGCGCGGCCCGCGGCCGCTGAACACGCACGCACCGAACGCGAACGCCCTCCGGCTGACCCCTGAGGGTCAGCCGGAGGGCGTGGCAACAGCCAGAGCATTTTAGGCCTTCGCTGAAAATTCAGCCGATGGCCCGAGAGACGCTGTGGGTCAGGAGCGCAGGTGGGCGAGTTCTGCGCGGGCCTTTTCGCCGGCTTCGCTGAAGTCGGTGCGGGTGAAGATGTTCCAGCGCTCCAGAAGTGGGCCGAAGACGAGGGCGGGCTCGTTGGCGCGGTCGTAGATACCGGCCTCGGCGAGCAGTTCGTCGCTGGTGGTGCCGTCTGCGAGCTTGACCACGGGGACGTGGAAGTCGGCGATGCGGTCGGCGATGGCGCGCACGGTCTGATCGGGGGCCAGGTCGAGCGCGGCGGAGATCAGATTCGCGAAGAAGACGGCCTGCAGTTCATCGTCGGCGGCCAGGCGCTCGGCAATGGTGGCGACGATCGGGCTGTCGGCGGTTGCCGCGGTATTGCGATGCCGGATGGCGGCGGCGGTCTCCTCGAGCGCGCAGGCGGCCAGCACATCGAGCAGATGCATGGCGGGACGGCTGAAGCCCTCCACCATATGCGTCATGCGCGCACGCTCGAGCTCGATCGGATCCACCGCACGGGTCACCATGAGGTAGTTCCGGATCAGGATCTCGTGCCGGTTCTCCTCGGCGGTCCAGCGGCCGACCCAGCGCCACCAGGGACCGGTGCGCAGGTACTTGCCGAGCTCCCGGTGGTACGCGGGCAGATTGTCGGCAATCAGCACGCTCACGGTCAGCGCGAGCTTGGAGACATCACTGAGCTCGGACTGCCCGGGCTCCCAATCGGTTCCACCGAGGAACTCGAAGTTGCGGCCGTCGTCCCACGGCACATAGTCGTGAGGCTGCCATTCCGCCGCGAGGGCGATATGGCGAACCAGGTTTGCTTCCACCTCCGCTGCCAGCGATACCAGCAGTTCGCGGTCGGCCAAATCGTTCTGCACGTGGACAACCTAGCGGCTGCGCGGCAAACGTGGGGATCTTCGTCGTGCATTCGCAACGGCTATGGCCTCGAGGGCGGCCGCAGCCGGGGTTCCGGCAATGCGGTCCGGGGCAGGGAAGGCCCCGGACCGCATGCCCCGCTACTTCTCGTTGACGCTGGTCTGCCCGTTCACCCAGGTGATATTGCCGCCGGTGAACTCACTCTGCTTTCCGCCCGGGATATCGGTCTCATCGCTGGTCGGGTAGCCGAGTTTGCCTCCGGGACCGCCGTTCTCGTCCCAGGCCTTGCGAATCTCGCCCCACACCACGTGTGTTCCGGTGGTCGGGCTGCTGCAGATGGCGCCGCCCGCGAATTCCTGTGAGATGCCGCCGCCGGGTGTGTCCTGCTCCGGACCGGTGGGCGCGCCGAGCGGTCCGGCCTCGCCCTTGAATTCGTTGTACTTGGCGAGAACGGTTCCGCCGACCGCGATTTCACCGTCCCGCGTGGCGATCTTGGTCTCCGTGGCGCCGGTGGTCTCGCCGCCGGTGGTCGGCTGCTCGGTGGTGGTCACCACGACCGTGGTGGTCGTATCGGACTTGGAATCCTTATTGTCCTTATCGCAGCCCGCGGTGAAAAGGGTCACGACCGCAACGGCCGCGATGATGCCAGCCGTACGTCGAGCGAAGGTGTGCATTTCATCCTCTCGGAAACTCGGGCCAGGCACCCGGCAACCATTCGGCGAATATGCAGATCTCGCCGAGTAAACCGCCGAGCAGCTATTTCAGCGAAATATACCCTGCGGCTTGTGAGTTGAAACACACACTGAAGATTTGCCTGATCGGCCGCACGAGTCCGTGCGGCCGATCAAGTATCAGAACAGCCGAACTACCGCACGCTTACGCGTTCGGCCCGAACTCCTCCAGCATCTCGGTGACCAGTGCCGCGATCGGCGACCGCTCGCTGCGGGTCAGCGTGATGTGCGCGAAGAGCGGATGCCCCTTGAGCTTTTCGATCACGGCGGCAACACCGTCGTGCCGGCCGACCCGCAGGTTGTCGCGCTGCGCCACATCGTGCGTCAGCACCACCCGCGACCCGCTGCCCAAACGGCTCAGCACCGTCAGCAGCACATTGCGTTCGAGAGACTGCGCCTCGTCCACGATCACGAAGGAGTCGTGCAGCGACCGCCCGCGAATGTGGGTGAGCGGCAACACCTCCAGCATGCCGCGCGCCTGCACCTCCTCCATCACCTCCGGGCTGGCGAGCCCGTCGAGGGTGTCGAAGACGGCCTGCGCCCACGGCCCCATCTTCTCGCTCTCACTACCGGGCAGATAGCCGAGATCCTGGCCGCCGACCGCGTACAGCGGGCGGAAGACCACCACCTTGCGATGCGTCCGGCGCTCCAGCACCGCTTCCAGACCCGCGGTGAGGGCGAGCGCGGATTTGCCGGTACCGGCACGGCCGCCCATCGAGACGATCCCGATGCTCTCGTCCATGAGCAGATCCAGGGCGATGCGCTGTTCGGCGGAGCGCCCGTGCAACCCGAAGGCCTCACGGTCGCCGCGCACCAGCTGGATCCGCTTGTCCGGAGACACTCGGGCCAGTGCGCTGCCGCGCGAGCTCAGCAGCCGGATTCCGGTGTGGCACGGCATATCCCGCGCCTCATCGAGATCGATGATGGAATCGCTGTAGAGCCGGTCCACGGTTTCGGAACCGACCTCGATCTCCACCATGCCGGTCCACCCGGAGGTGACGACATCCTGGGCGTGGTACTCGTCCGCCTGCAATCCGACCGCGCTCGCCTTGACGCGCAGCGGAATGTCCTTGGATACCAGTACGACTCGTTCACCCTCGGCCGCGAAATTCAGCGCGCAGGCGAGAATGCGGGAATCGTTGCTGTCCGTGCGGAATCCGACCGGAAGCACGCTCGGATCAGTGTGATTGAGCTCCACCTGGAGCGTTCCGCCCCCGGTGCCGATCGGGATCTTCTGGTCGAGCCGACCGTGTGCCAGACGTAAATCGTCCAGCATCCGCAATGCCTCCCGGGCGAACCAGCCCAGTTCGTGGTGGTGACGTTTGCCCTCGAGCTCACTGATCACCACGAGCGGCAGCACCACGCGGTGCTCGCCGAAGCGGGTCAGCGCCCAAGGATCGGAGAGCAGCACCGACGTATCCACAACGAAGGTTTTCAGTCCGGAATCGGACGACTGCGAGGCGCGAACTCCCGGACCTGTGGTGCGCGTGCCCCGGTTGGAGGCGGCGTTCCCGGTGGGAGCGTTGACGGAGCGTGCATCAGTCACGGTGGGCTCCTTTGCCACTCGCGCGGCACCGCGCGAATGTTCTCGCTGGGCCGGTCGGCCGTTAGGGTCGTATGACCCGAGGGCCGGATGCCGGCCCCCTCGCACTGAGTTGCTCAGCCACGATCAGGACCTCCCGTACGAGCCACACCTACGCGGCCCGCACTCCCGACGTTACTGCCGAATTCGCAATCCGGCTGCCCGACTTACAGGCGTGTTGGTGAAGATCGCGTTAACGTCCCTCCCCCGCAGGGCTTTCGGCCAGCTCACCGAGCAATACCGGGACATGACTGTGCTCCGGCTCCTTCACCGCTGTCACCAGCGTCAATGGTCCGGCTGCGGCCTCTCGGCGCAACCGCGCCAGCACATCTCGGGCCGTGTCATTGTCGAGCTCGAGTCGATACCGTGTCTCGAATTCGGCGCGTCGCGCCTCCGGGTCCGCGTGATACCACCTCCGCAGCTCTGTGGAAGGCGTCACCTCCTTGGCCCAGTGGTCGATCGCCGCCTGCTGTTTGCTGATGCCGCGCGGCCACAGCCGATCCACCAGCACCCGGCGGCCGTCGTCCGCATCGGGTGCGTCGTACACGCGCTTGACCCGGTACCTCGGTTGCGCTGCCATGGGTCCATTACAGTCGACGCTATGGCCGATACCCAGGATCTAGAGGCGCTATCCACCAAGGAACTGCACGACCGGGCCGTCAAGGCCGCGGTTCGTCGCGGTGATGTGAAATTCCTCTGGGAGCTGCTGAAGTCCATTCCGGCCGCCGAGGCCGCCGCCGGCGATCTGGGCGAGAGCGAGGCCGATATCAAGTACGTGCTGCCCATGCTCGACGACTACGTGCACGCGGGCGAGGGCGAGATCGGCGAGGTGCTGCGCCCGCTGTACGTGGACTACCTGACCAAGCACGCCTGACCGATCACGCACTGCCGTGCAGGCCGGGCGATCACGCACTGCCGTGCAGGCCGGTCAATACGGCCTGCACGAACGGCAGGTAACCCTCGGGGCCCGAATCCCAGTCCTTCATATGGACCGTGGTGCGAGTGCTGGTCTCGAAGATCGCGCGCACGGCGCGCAGTCGTATCTCGAGATCCAATCCGGACCCCATGATCACATGGTCGACGCTCGTCTCGGCGAAGGCGGCCCGCAGCTCGTCCAGCCCTGTCCCGGAACGGATCTCGATGCCCGAGCCGTTCAGCTGCGCCCGCACATCCTCGATGACATTCGCCCGCGCACCGAGCAGGAATACCGTGGTCGTCATGATGTCCTCCGATCCCTGCGCATCATAGAAGGCCAGGAACTGTTCGCGGACAATCTTTTTCGCCATACAATCCCGGTATGACCGCTGACACCGGCCCTGAACTGGTCGTTTACCGCCGCCCCGGCTGCCCCTTCTGCGCGCGACTGCGCCGGGCGCTCAACAGCAATGGGATCGTGCATCGCGAAGTCGATATCTGGCAGGACCCGGAGGCGGCGGCATTCGTCCGCAAGGTCGCCGACGGCAATGAGACGGTGCCGACCGTCGTGCTGAAAAACGGTGGGTCGGAACGCACCTGGGTGAATCCGCGCCCGAAATGGCTGATCTCCGTCGTCACCACCGAAGCCCCCGCCCTGACCGGCGGCCCGCGCAGCTACTGGCCGATCCGCCGCGACGACCTCCCCCGCCCGCGCCCCGCAGCACCCACACCACCTGCGAACTGACCCTCCACCCAACGGCCACTCCGCCGTAAGCGTCAACGGCCCTGCAGCCGCGTGCCAATGGGTTCCATGCCTGCGTGCCAATGGGTTCCATGCCTGCGCGCCAATGGGTTCCATGCCTGCGCGCCAATGTGTTCCAGCCTGCTCGGCAACGGGTTCGATGCCCGCGCACGGGTAAACGGTCGCGCTCGCGACCCGGTGATCCGGCAAGCAGTCCCGGCATATGCGAAAGCCCCCGCGACCGATTCGGTCGCGGGGGCTTTTCGTCTACGGCTGATCTCAGCCGAGCAGGCGCCAGTCCTCGAGGCCCTCGTACAGCGGGAAGGCCTGGGCCAGTGTGGAGACCCGCTGGCGCAGCGAATCCAGCTCCGCGGAGCCGGTCAGCGCGGCGGCGATGATCTCGGCGACCTCGGTGAACTCGGCATCGCCGAAGCCGCGGGTGGCCAGTGCCGGGGTGCCGATGCGCAGCCCCGAGGTGACCATCGGCGGGCGCGGGTCGAACGGAACGGCGTTGCGGTTCACGGTGATTCCGATTTCGTGCAGCAGATCCTCGCCCTGCTGGCCGTCCAGCTGCGAGTTGCGCAGATCGACCAGAACGAGGTGCACATCGGTGCCGCCGGTGAGGACATTGATGCCCTTCGAGGTGGCATCCTCGCGGGTGAGCCGCTCGGCGAGAATCTGGGCGCCGCGGATGGTGCGCGCCTGACGCTCGGCGAACTCCTCGCCCGCGGCGATCTTGAACGCCACGGCCTTGGCGGCGATCGCGTGCATGAGCGGGCCGCCCTGCTGGCCCGGGAACACCGCGCTGTTGAGCTTCTTGGCGAACTCCTGCTTGGCCAGGATCAGGCCGGACCGGGGACCGCCGAGGGTCTTGTGCACAGTCGAGGAGACGACATCGGCGAACGGCACCGGCGACGGGTGCAGCCCGGCGGCGACCAGACCGGCGAAATGCGCCATATCGACCCACAGGTACGCGCCGACCTCGTCGGCGATCTCGCGGAAGGCCGCGAAATCCAGGTGCCGCGGGTACGCGGACCAGCCGGCGACGATCACCTTCGGGCGGGTCTCGCGAGCGATCTTGCGCACCTCGTCCATATCGACGCGGTGATCTTCCTTGCTGACGCCGTAGGCGTGCACCTCGTACAGCTTGCCGGAGAAGTTCAGCCGCATGCCGTGCGTGAGGTGGCCGCCGTGCGCCAGATCCAGGCCGAGCAGCTTCTCGCCCGGATTCATCAGCGCCATCAGGACGGCGGCATTGGCCTGCGCGCCCGAATGCGGCTGGACATTGGCGTATTCCGCGCCGAAGAGCTCGGTGACGCGGGCGCGGGCCAGATCCTCGACCACGTCGACGTTTTCGCAGCCGCCGTAGTAGCGGCGGCCCGGGTAACCCTCGGCATACTTGTTGGTGAGCACGCTGCCCTGCGCCTGCAGGACCGCGCGCGGCACGAAGTTCTCCGAGGCGATCATCTCGAGGGTGTCGCGCTGGCGGGCGAGCTCGCCACCCATCGCGGCAGCCACCTCGGGATCGAGTTCGGCGAGGGACTGGGAATTGACAGAGGCGGTCGTCTGCGTCACCCGGCCGAGTGTATTGGCCGCCACCGGAGTGTCGACCAGCGGGTTCTGGGTGTCGGTAACTGAGTGATCCATCGCAACCTTCGTGCTCCGGGAGCTTCGGGGGTGCCCGAAGTCCTTATGCCCAGCACCCAGGCGCGCGGTGCGGGACTTGGATGCTTCCCGGTGGTTGCTTCCACCTCGAATGCGCCAGTCGCGGTCCGGCCATCCTATCCGGCACCCGGCCCGCGCGACGCCACGCCGCCCGCGGACGCCGCGCCGACAGCAGTGGTGCCCCTGGAATTGGGGGCATTTTTCGCGTCATTGCAGCCGGGACGGCGGGTTTGTTCGGAGCGGTGGACAGCCTCCGAAATTCAGGCTATGGCGGAGCAACAAATCTCGGTAAGGTGACGGACCACTGGCCTCACTGCGCCAGTGTCATTGGCCCAAACTAGCTTTCGAGGTAGACACACATGCTTTTCAATATCGCCGGCGCCGGTCTCCCGGACATCCTGATCACCCTGCTCAAGTCCCTGTGCACGATGTCGAGCGGCGGCGCGGCCTGTTCCACCTGGGGCGCATAGGCTCCGGAGACCCGATCGGGGAGTCCCCTCACATCCGGCGAATCGCGCCGGGTGTGAGGGGTTCGTCCAAGAGGCGGCGAAAACGCTCGGACCGATTCTCGCCGTCCGGCGCCAGGTCCAGCCAGCCCCCGAGCAGCCGGTAACCCTCCACATACGTACTGATGTACGCCCGCCACAGCGGTGAGGACAGAAAGCGCAGCGATTGCCGCGCCCGCTCCGGCGTGACCAGACTCCAGCGCTGCAGGAATTCCGCGACGGCATCGGCACTGCGCCCGCGATCGTGCAGCAGCAGCGCCGCATCCTGACGCACGCCCAGCAGCTTTCCGGACGCGGTCGACATGCGTTCGGCGCGTTCCCCGTCGAAGCGCAGTCCGAGATCCGCGTAGATGTCCTGCGCCCAGCGGCCCCAGCCCGGCCCCACGATCGACTTCAGCGCCAGATCCGCCAGCCCCTCCGCCATCAGGCACTGCGGGGTATTGACCACGAACAGCGTCTGCTCGTCCTGCCCGGCCCCGACCAGTCCGGCCTCCTTGCGGCAGTGCTCGGTGTGATGGCCCGGATACGACTCGTGCGCGATCAAATGCGGCAGCTGTGACAGATGCTGTTTCAGGTCGGAGTTGATGGCGACCTTGGACTGGAAGTTGCCGAGGTAGTAGTTGAAGCCGGACCACGGCTTATCCCCCACCACTTCGTATTCGACCCGCTCGTTGTCGGGCAGCGGATAGCGCTCGCGCACCAGCTCCCGCAGCGCGCTGGAGAAGGCGTCCACACATTCGCGCAGGCGTTCCGGCGGGATCTCGTCGCCGCGGCGGTGCGCGGTGATGCGCTCGAAGAGCTGTCCGTCGCCGGGCAGCGCCTCGTCCAACTGCCGGTGCGCCTCGCGGTAGTCGTCCTCGTCGCCGGGCGCGATCTCGACATCGAAGTAGGCGTGCACCTCGTCGATGAAGGAGATGTCGTCGCCCGCGAATTTGCGACCCGAGCATTCCAGGGCCCGCAGATGCGCCTCCAGGAATTCGGTGCGGTCGGCGGGCAGGCCCGCCTCCGGAAGTTCCTTCAGCAGTGCGGCGGCCTGGTTCGCGAGCTCGCGCGGCTGCGGCGCGGGTGCGTTCTCGATTTCTCTCCGCAGGGCCGGATCACCGGTGTAGGCGTCGACGAAGCCCTCCTCGAGCCGATCGAAAGCCAGTCCCAGCCGCAGGTATTCGGTGACGAGTGGATGCGCTGCCATAGCGAACGACCTTATTGGATTGCCCGGCAAGCTTCGAGCGTGTAGCCAATGTCACTCCGGTTACCGGTGAGTAGCATCACCTGGTGTTCACCACCCTGTTGAGGCCGAGCACAATTCGGCTATGCGTGGAGTGTTGCCGTGTCTGCCGTCCGGAAACTGTTGTCGGCCGACACTGGGACGTGGCTGAGTGGCACGGATGAGCGAGCCGAGTCCCTATGTGGAATTCGACCGGAAACAGTGGCGCACCCTGCGCAAGTCGACTCCCCTGGTGCTCACCGAGGAAGAACTGACCGGCCTGCGCGGCCTGGGCGAGCAGATCGACCTCGAAGAGGTCGCGGAGGTCTACCTCCCGCTGGCCCGTCTCATTCATTTGCAGGTCGCCGCGAAACAGCGCCTGTTCGCCGCGACCGCGACCTTCCTCGGGGAAACCCATCCCGATCGCCAGGTGCCGTATGTGATCGGCGTGGCGGGCTCGGTGGCGGTCGGTAAATCCACGACCGCCCGTGTGCTGCAGGCACTGCTGGCGCGCTGGGATCACCACCCCCGGGTGGATCTGGTCACCACCGACGGATTCCTGTACCCCACAGCCGAACTCACCCGGCGCGGCATCATGCACCGCAAGGGTTTCCCGGAGTCCTACGACCGCCGCAAGCTGCTGCGCTTCGTCACCGAGGTGAAATCCGGTGCGCCCGAGGTGTGCGCGCCGGTGTATTCGCATATCGCCTACGACATCGTGCCCGACCAGTTCCACTGTGTGCGCCAGCCCGACATCCTCATCGTCGAGGGCCTGAACGTCCTGCAGACCGGACCCCGCCTGATGGTGTCGGACCTGTTCGACTTCTCCGTGTACGTGGACGCCCGGATCGAGGACATCGAGAACTGGTACGTGCAGCGCTTCCTGTCACTGCGCAAAACCGCCTTCACCGATCCGAATTCGGCCTTCCACCACTACGCGAACTTCACCGATTCCGAAGCCACCAATCAGGCCAAGGAGATCTGGCACAGCACCAACCGCCCGAACCTGGTGGAGAACATCCTGCCCACCCGCCCGCGCGCCACGCTCGTACTGCGCAAGGACTCCGACCACGCCATCAACCGGCTGCGGCTGCGCAAGCTCTAGAGTCGCCAGGCGGCGTCCAGGCGCGCCGCCACGTCGATATCGGTGGCGGCCTGGATATTCGGCTTGCAGATCTCGGTCGCGATGTAGCGCGCCACGAAGCGGCGGATCTCGTGATCGACGCTGGCCAGAATGCGCAGCAGCTCCCCGCGGCGGGATGCGCTCGCCACATTGATGCGCACATTGCTGGGCTGCGGTTCGGCGATATCGATGAGCACGCGCAGCGGCTCGGCGGTGCGCACGGTCAGATGCAGGTGGATGGTGCCGTCCACATGGAACGGATAGCGATCCACCGCGAGATCGATGAGCAGATCGACATCGAGCGGGATCACCAGGTCGTACGAGATATTGTCCTGCACTTCCCGATTCAGCCGCGGCTGGCCCAGCCGCACCGCGGCGGACAGTTTGGCTATCCGCCCCGGTCCCACCCCGATCGGGCCGAATTCGAAGGCCTCCCCGGTCAATTTCTCGAAGGCCCCGGCTATCCGCTCCGGCGACGCCGCGTACTCGAGAAATCGGCGGCCGAACTCCTCATAGCTGAGGTACGACTCCGTGGTGACAATCGTCGAATCCCCCGGGCCACTCTGCCCTTCGCGCAGCTCACTCATGCACTCCGACGGTACGGCAGCGAAGCGCCCGCGAACTACGGAAGCCGTTGCTCTGCAATGTAACTGTGCTGACTTCGATGTGAAATGCCGCAACCCGGGTGTTCGCGGCCCGCCCGGGTCTGGACTGACGGAGTGGGGGAGCGAAGCGGAGGAGCGGAGGAGGGAAGACCCGGGTAGCAGGGCCGTGAACCGCCGGAGCGCAGCGGAGGCAAATCAGACACCGAAACGGCGGTGCCGGGCAGCAAAATCGCGCAGGGCCCGCAGAAAATCGACGCGCCGGAACTCCGGCCAGTACGCCTCGGTGAACCAGATCTCCGAATAGGCGCTCTGCCACAGCAGGAATCCGGACAGGCGCTGCTCACCGGAGGTGCGGATGACCAGATCCGGATCCGGCTGACCGGAGGTGTAGAGGTGCTGCCCGATGGCGTCGACGGTGATCGACTGCACCAGATCCTCGCCGGTCTCGCCCGCCTCGATCTCCTGGCGCACCAACGAGCGCACCGCATCGGTGATCTCCTGCCGGCCGCCGTAGCCGATGGCCACATTCACGTGCACGCCGTCGCGGCCGCTGGTGCGCTCGGCCGCCACCCGCAATCGCTTGGCCACATAGTCCGGCAACTGATCGAGCGCGCCCACGATGCGCACACTCGAATTCTGTTCCGGTGCAGAGAGTTCGTCGACCACATCGGTGATCACCTCGAAGAGCGTGTCCAGCTCCTCGCGGTCGCGGCGCAGATTCTCGGTGGAGAGCAGATAGACGGTGACCATCTCGACGCCCGACTCACCGCACCAGCCGACCAGCTCGGCAATTTTGAGCGCCCCCACCCGATGCCCGTGACTGACATCGGTGAAGCCGTTCTCCCGCGCCCAGCGCCGATTGCCGTCACACATGACGGCGACGTGCCGGGGGTGCTGCCTGCCCGCCAGCTGCTGGGCCAGTCTGGCCTCGTAAATCCGATACGGGAGTCCACGCACCTGACTCGCAAGCTTCACGGGAAGTGACAGTACGCTCCCCCGCCTCTCCGGAACTTTGACGCCCGGCCAAGAGGTCGTCCAGTCCCATTCGCGCAGTGCGGTCAGGTGGGGCAAGGGTTCTGGGGGTGCCCCGGGAGTTACCCCGACACTCACGAAACCAGTTGTTCAGAACACTTTCAAGACGTTCGGCCGCTAACCTACGGTACCGTAGGTTACTGAGGAGGTAACTAACGTGTCGGACACTGTGCAGCCCTCCGCCCCGGTGGCGGATGCCCTCGATTCCGGTCGAGAGGAGGGCGCGCTGATCAAACCGCGGATGCGCGGGTGGATTCATGCGTGGGCCTTCGGCGTTGCCGTCATCGCGGTGATCGTGCTGGTGAGCAAGGCCTCGACGATCTCGGCGAGCGCGGCCTGGTCGACCGCCGTCTACGGGCTGACGGTGTGCGGGGTGTTCGGTATCAGCGCGACCTACCACCGGGTGCACTGGCGCACGCCGCGCGCTCGCATGTGGATGAAACGGGCCGATCATTCGATGATTTTCCTGTTCATCGCGGGCAGCTACACGCCGTTCGCACTGCTCGGTGTCCGCGGACACGCCGGGACGACCTTGTTGATCACGGTGTGGGCGGGCGCGGTCGCGGGTGTCGCACTGAAGATGCTGCGGCCCACCGCTCCTCGCTGGGTGGGGGTGCCGCTGTATCTGCTGCTCGGCTGGGCCATTGTGCCGGTGGCCGGAACCCTCATCCACAATGTCGGCTGGACGCCGGTATTACTGCTGCTCGCGGGCGGTATCGCCTATAGCGTAGGCGGCATTCTCTACGCCTCGCGGTGGCCGGACCCGTGGCCCAGGGTCTTCGGATATCACGAGTTCTTCCATGCGGCAACGGTCGTCGCGGCCCTATGCCACTATGTTGCTGTCTGGCTGGTCCTGCTCCACTGACCGGAGCAAAAACTCACAAACGTGCAATTGGGGCCGAAAGGTCTCTAAAGTCCTGAACATCAGCCGGACGACCCCTAGGCATGCAACCGCGATGACACCACCGACTGTCGCCACCCGCGCGACACCCTTGGCGCCGTGATAAGCAGGCTCATCCTCTGGGCGCTGCGCGCGCGCTGGGGACTCTCGGTGGTCGTCATGGCGTGCAACCTCAGCGGGCTCGCGGTCATCTCCACCGAACTGCTGCTGAGCGGATTCTTCGGCCGCCTCGGATCGACGTGGATGACCACCTTCGTCCAGGTCGCCATCTACCCGGCCATCGGCGCCGCGGTCGGCATCGTGCTCGCGGTGCGCGATCGGGAGCACTATTTCAGCTGGCTCGATCAGCGCCGCGCGCCCACCGAAACCGAGGCGCGGCGACTGCTGCATCTGCCCATGGGCATCACCCTGCGGGCGCTGGCCATCTGGATTCCGGGTGTGATCATTGCCGCCGCGGTGTACGCGCACGCCACCTCGCCGCGGAATTTCGCGGTGGTGCTATCCATGTTCACCCTCGGCGGGCTGGAGTCGGCGGCCCTCACCTACCTCATCGTGGACCGGTTGATCCGGCCCACGATCCCGGTGGTGGCGGAGGTGCTCGACGACACCGCGCACTGGAGTTCCACGGTGCTCATGCGGGTGCTGGTCACCTTCGCGGTGGTGGGCGCGGTGCCGCTGCTCATGCTCATCACCGTGCTGGCCGATCCCACAACGGATCCGAGCGACCGTGTCCGCACGGGCATTTACCTTGCGGTGGTGGGACTTTCGGCGGGTTCGGTCGCGACGGCCGCGCTGGCCCGCGCGGTCGCCACCCCGATGCACACGCTGCGCGACGCGCTCGATCGCATCGCCCGGGGCGAGCTCGACGTACAGGTGCCGATCGGCAGCACCAGCGAAATCGGCCGCCTCGAGCATTCGGTGAACGAACTCGCCGCGAATCTGCGCGAGCGCGAACATATGCGCACCGTCTTCGGCCGCCATGTCGGCACCGAGGTGGCCGAACGCGCGCTGGCGGGCACCACCAATCTCACCGGCGATCTACAGGTGGTGACAGCGCTTTTCGTCGATGTCACCGGTTCGGTGGCACTGTCCACCGAACTCGCCCCGCACGATTTCGTCGCCAAACTCAACCGGCTGCTGTCCATCGTGATCACGGCGACCGAGGACAATCACGGGCTGGTCAACAAGTTCGAAGGTGATGCGGCGCTGTGCATCTTCGGTGCGCCGATCGCGCTGGAGGACAATGCCACTCCCGCGCTGCGGGCCGCCCGCCGCATTCGCGACGAGGTCGCCGCGGCGGGGGAACTCGATGTCGGCATCGGGGTGGCGCGCGGTCTCGTCTTCGCCGGTGACGTCGGTGCGGACACCCGCCTCGAATTCACCGTGATCGGGGACGCCGTCAATGAGGCGGCCCGCCTCACGACCGAGGCCAAACAGGTCGGCCGCCGGATTCTGGCCAGTCAGGCCGTTATCGACGCCGCCGCCGAGTTCGAACGCAGCAGGTGGGAGTTGCACGACACCCTCCACCTCCGCGGCCGCAAAGAGCCCACTCCAGGCTGGACCGACACTCCGTCCCGCAGGACAGTCCGCCGCAACGGCACCGACCCGCAGGCCGTTCCCCTCCCGGTCGCACCCCCGGCCCCAGCCGACGCCGACCAGGCAGCCGATCGCTAGTCATCCACGCACGCGTTCCGAGAGTCCCCGGCAAATCCGATCAAAGCACTCGAAATAAACACCCCCGGACTGTAAGACCGCCCGCATCCCCCAGCAACGAATTAACCCATACTCTCGCCCGTCGAGCACCTGCCGGCCTCCATACGCGGTCACACCCGCCCTCCCGCACAGGTCCACCCTGGCATCCCGCACAGGTCCACCCGTCATCCCGCACAGGTCCACCCCGTCATCCCGGCAAAGCACCCCGCCATCCAGCCAGAAGCACCCCGGCATCCAGCCAGAAGCTCCCCCGTCATCCAGCCAGAAGCACCCCCGGCATCCCGGCATGCTTTTGGCCGGGATCCACGACGGCAAGGGTGGATCCCGGCCAAAAGTGCGCCGGGAGGACGGGAGGGCGGGAGGACGGGGAGACCGTCGAGACAAGTTGCTCGGTTGCGTGGATTGGGTTGTCGTACTGCGGGATTAGGGCGTTGCAGTACTCGGGGGTGATCCGGGGAGGTGAGCGGGCGGGACATCGTTGCGGGTATGGACGATGCCGGTTTTACCGATAGAGCGCCGAATACGGTTGGGCCGCAACATGCGCATCTGCTCTCGCTGGCCTTCCGGGCGATTGCCGTCGCACTGCTAGCGGGCGCCGGGGAGACGCTGCTGCATGTGGTGCTGGAGCTGCGCGACCACGGGATGGACGCGAGAGAGCTGCTGCCGGCGTTGATCGTCCGGGCCACTATCTACCTGGCAGTATTCGCGGTCGCGCTACGTATGGCAGCCGATGTCCGCTGGGCCCGAGGCATTCTCGTCTTCGGGCTCGGCACCCTCGGGCTGGCTTCCCTGATCGTCGAACCTCTCACCGCGGTGCTGACGGCGGATCGATTCGGCGACCTGTTCACGCATTGGACCCCGGCCGCGGTCACGCTGGGCGTGTTCCGCGGTGTGCACATCGTGGCGGTGCTGGTGGCCCTCACGGCCATGATTCAGGCCAGTGGCGGCAGCAATGCGGCCCGGACCTCCGACACGGTGGTGACCGGCAGATCACAGACCGAACCGCGGCAGACGTAGGCGGCGGACAGGTCCGCGACCGGGGGACGGTCGGCCAGCAGGGGCTGGGAGTCCTGATCGCCGGAGACGATGACGGTCCCGCCGGGGGCGGCCACGCGGGCCGCGGTGACCAGGCAGGCGGCCCAGCCGTCCAGATCGGCATCGCCGGCGGAGACGGCCACCTGGATGGGACCGCGCAGCGCGGCCTCGGCCACCGCCAGCCAGTGCCCCGCCGACCGAGGCGCCCGAGCGAGCAGAACCGCACCGCGCGTGAGGGTCTGGTCTGCCAGATCGCGATAGCAGACGGCCCGCTCCGGATCACTGAGGGCGGCGGCGGTGAGCAGCGCGTCGGCCAGGACGGAGGTGCCCGCCGGGGTCGCACCGTCGACGGGGTCGCGCGGGCGGGTGACCAGGGTTTCGGCATCATCGGCGGTATCGAACCAGCTGCCCGGCGTTTCCGGATCGGCGAAATGCGTGATCGCGGCATCGAGGATGCGCTCCGCCTGCGCCAGCCAGTCCCCACTGCTGGTCTGATGTACGGAGAGCAAACCCAGTGCCAGCCAGGCGTAATCCTCCAGCACGCCGGGGGCGGCGCCGGCGACCCCGCCGAGCGAGGCGCGGCAGACCCGGCCCTCGCGCACATGTTCGTTCAGCAGGAACGCCGCGCAGCGCTCGGCGGCGGCAATCCAGACCGGATTCAGGTGCGCCGCACCGGCTTCGGCGAGCGCGGTGATGGCCATGCCGTTCCAGGCGGTCACGACCTTGTCGTCACGCGCGGGCTGCGGGCGGGTCTGGCGGGCCGTGCTCAAGGTGGACCGAATGCGTTCGAAGCGTTCGTAATCCGCCGCGCCGGGGTCGCGGTACCGGGTGAGCACCGAGGTGCCCTGTTCGAAGGTTCCGGCGGTGGTGACGCCGAAAAGCTCTGCGGCCCAGGCGCCGTCGTGCGCACCCAGCTCACCGTTCAGTTCCGCCGGAGTCCACACGTAGGTGGCGCCCTCCACGCCGGGCTGTCCGGGTTCGAGGTGGGTATCGGCATCCAGCGCGGAGGCGAAGCCGCCGCGTTCGGTGCCCAGATCGTCCAGCAGGAAGCCGGCGGTTTCGCGAGTCACGCGCAGCGCCAGCGGTTCCGAGGCATCCGGCGCGGCCACCGGATCACGCCAGGGCGCATCCTCCCCGTCCTGTGCCCGCCGCGCCAGATGCGAATACACCCGCAGCAGTTGCGCATTGTCGTAGAGCATCTTCTCGAAGTGCGGCACCACCCAGGCCTCGTCCACCGAGTACCGGGCGAAGCCGCCGCGCAACTGGTCGTAGATGCCGCCCCGCGCCATGGCCTCGGCCGTGAACGAAACCGCCTGCCGCACAGCCTCGTTCCCGGTGCGCTCGAAATCCCGCAGCAGCCCTTCGAGCAGTGCGGACGGCGGAAACTTCGGCGCGCCGCCGAATCCGCCGTGCTTGGGATCCATATCCTTGAGCACCGAAGCCACGGCGTGATCGAGCAGCTTGGCGTCCAGATCCACCGCACTGTCCGGCAGTCCCGCCGTCTGCTGCCGCAGCGCCGCGCCGACCTGCGCGGCCGCCTGGTCCACCTCATCGCGCCGATTCCGCCAGGTATCGGTCACCGCGCTCAACAGCTGGGTGAACGACGGCATCCCGTGTCGCGGCGTCTTCGGGTAGTAGGTCCCGCAGTAGAACGGCTCCCCCTCCGGCGTCAGGAAGCAGGTCATCGGCCACCCGCCCTGCCCGGTCATGGCGACGGTCGCATTCATGTACACCGCATCCAGATCGGGCCGCTCCTCCCGATCCACCTTGATGCACACGAAGTTCTCGTTCATGAGCCTCGCCGTGCCCTCGTCCTCGAACGATTCGTGCGCCATGACATGGCACCAGTGGCAGGACGCGTACCCGATCGACAGCAGGATCGGCACATCCCGCTCCCGCGCCGAGGCCAGCGCCGCAGCATCCCATTCCCGCCAATGCACCGGGTTGTCGGCGTGCTGGCGCAGGTACGGCGAGGTGGCATCCTTCAGGAGGTTCACACCGTCCAGCTTTGCACAGCGGAGCGCCGGTCAGCCGGTGCGCACCCGTGTGTACAGCGGACAACTGCGGGCGCGAGTGGCACTCCACCCCAGCCTCTTCGAGGCGCGAATGCGAATGTCCGGTTCGGCTGGACGCGAGCGGTGCGCATGGCAGACCATGGCCGACATGTTGCGCACGCGCGAGGCCGATGTGTTCGAAGGATCCAGGAGCCGTCTGGAGGCGATCGCCTACCGCCTGCTGGGCTCGGCCGGCGACGCCGAGGACGCGGTGCAGGAGACGTATCTGCGCTGGCAGGCCGCTGACCGCGAGTATGTGCAGACACCCGAGGCGTGGCTGACCAAGGTGCTCACCAATCTCTGCCTCAATCAGCTCACCTCCGCCCGCGCACGCCGGGAAACCTATGTGGGGCAGTGGCTTCCGGAGCCGCTGCTGGCGGGTGACCCGATGCTGGGCCCGGCCGACACCGTCGAACAGCGGGAATCGGTATCGATCGCCATGCTCACGCTCATGGAGCGGCTGACCGCCAACGAGCGCGCGGTGTACGTGCTGCGCGAGGCCTTCGGCTACCCGCACCACGAGATCGCTGACCTGCTCGACATCACCGAATCCCATTGCCAGCAGGTCTATCGCCGCGCCAAACAGCATTTGGCCGTGGAACGGGCGCGCATCGAAGTGGACGAGACGAGCGCCCGCCGGATCGTGGCGGAATTCCTGGCCGCGGCGGTCAGCGGCCGCACCGACGAATTGGTGCGGTTGCTCACCGATGACGCCGCCATCATCGGCGACGGCGGCGCGTACTTCCCCACCTTGAACAGGCCGCTCGTCGGCGCCGAGCGCATCGCGCTGTTCGTGCGGCTCGCCATCAAACCCGCGGGCGCCAAGTGGGATCTGCTCGGCGGCAAGCCCACACCGTTCGCCGCGATCGTCAATGGCAGGCCCGCGCTGGTCCTGGTGGCCGCGGATCGCATTGTCGGCATGGTGGTGCTGGAGGTGACCGCCGACGGCATCGCCGCCGTGCACGGCCACGTCAACCCCGACAAGCTGGCGCACGCCGATCGCCGGTGGGCCACCTGCACACCGGGAGCACCCCTGCCCGAATTGTGGTGACCCACATCACAGTCAGCTCCTGTCAGCATTCGTGCGGCTGTCCGGTTCAAGTTCCGAACCCACCGACAGGAGCAACACCATGAAGCACCGCATCGTCGTCCTCGGAGCCGGATACGCCGGAGCCACCACCGCCGGACGCCTGGCCAAGCGACTGCACCGCGACGACGTCGAGATCACCCTGGTCAATGCCGATCCCGACTTCGTCGAACGGGTGCGCCTGCATCAGCTCGCCGCCGGGCAGGATCTACCGGTCCGCCCGCTGCGAAAGATGTTCGCGGGCACCGGCGTCGAGGTGCGCATCGCACGGGTCGATTCGATCGACGCGGACCGCAAGTCCGTCGAACTGCTCGGCGAGCAGGGAGCCGAGACCCTCGCCTATGACACGCTCGTCTACGCCCTGGGCAGCACCGTCGCCGATTTCGGCGTGCCCGGCGTCGCCGAGCACTCCCACCAGGTGGCGAGCAAGCGGGCCGCGCTGCGGCTGCGGGAACGCCTGAACGAGCTGCGGGCCGACGAGACCGTGCTGATCGTGGGCGGCGGCCTCACCGGCATCGAGATCGCCACCGAAATCGCCGAGGCGCGAACGGATCTGAAGGTCGCCATGGCCGCGCGCGGCGGTGTCGGCGACTGGCTCGACGAGAAGGCGCAGAGCCATCTGCGCGGCGCGTTCGAACGCTTCGGCATCGCCGTCCACGAGCACGCCGACGTCACCCGGGTCACCGAAGCGGGCGTGGTCACCCGGCCGGGTGCGGAGATCCGCGCCCACCTGACCGTCTGGACCGCGGGATTCGCCGTGCACCCGATCGCGGCGGCGAGCACGCTCACCGTCTCCGCGGCCGGGCGAATCGTCGTCGACGCCACCCAGCGCTCGGTGTCGCACCCGGACGTGTACGCCGTCGGCGATGCCGCATACGCCATCGGAGTGGGCGGCAAGACATTGCGCATGGGCTGCGCCACCGCCTCCCCGATGGCCTGGCTGGGCGCCGACGCCCTCGCCGCCCGGCTGACCGGACGCGAAGTCCCCGATGCCCCGATCGGCTACAACAGCCAGTGCATCAGCCTCGGCCGCCGTGATGCCATCGTGCAGAAGGTGACCGCGGAGGATCAGCCGACCTCGAAGGTCGACGTGGGCCGCAAGGCCGCCCGCCTGAAGAAGCTGATCTGCTCGGGCGCGGCCTGGTCCGTACGGCATCCGACCCTGCTGGTGCCGAGCCGGCGTCGCCGAGTCGTCGCGATCGGCGCGGCGGCCCATACCGCGGCCGTCTGAATGCGCGGGTGCCGAACCGGCACAGGTCCGCCCCTACCTGGGGCGGACCGGATGCTGAAGACGATCAGTTCGCCTGCGCGGCTTCATGTTTCGGCAATCCACACACCAGTTACGGTGTGGATCGGGAATCTTCCGGCGTTGTGCCGGTCAAGGTGGCGAGGTCGATGGCTCGCTTGAGGATTTTGCCGGTCGATCCCTTCGGCAGGGCATCGACCAAACGAATGACCCGCGGAACCTTGTATGCGGAGAGTCGCTCGCGGGCCCAGGCCGATACGTCGGTGGCCGCGAGGGCAGATTCCGGGCGGCGCACGATCACCGCGGCGACCTCCTCGCCGTAGTAGTCGTCGGGAATGCCGAGCACGGCCGCCTCGACAATGTCGGGATGCGCGTAGAGCGCCTCCTCGACCTCGCTCGGATAGACGTTGTAGCCGCCGCGAATGATGAGGTCCTTGACGCGGTCGACTATGCGCAGATCACCGTCGGCGTCGGCCTCGCCCAGATCTCCGGTGCGAAACCAGCCGTCGTCGCTGAGCACGCCGGCGGTTTCGGCCGGGCGATGCCAGTAACCCTTCATCACCGTGGCGCCCTTGACGAATATCTCGCCGATCGTCGCAGGGGGACACGGGCGGCCCGCTTCGTCGCGGACCTCGACCCGGGTGGCGGGCGTCGGGCATCCGACGTAGCCGATCTTCCCGCCGCGATCGATATCGGTGAATGTGGCGAGAGCGGTGGTCTCGGTGAGCCCGTACCCCTCGAGAATGGTGCAGCCGAAGCGCGCCTCGAACTCCCGCGCCACCGGACCGGGCAGCGACGCGCCACCGGAGACCGCGATGCGCAGCTGCGCGAAATCCGCGGGATCCGCGTCACCGGTGGCGTGCAGCATGGCGTTCCACATGGTGGGCACCCCGACCATGACGGTGAACCGATCGCGGCGCAGCATGGCCATCATCGCCCGGGCGTCGAAACGGGAGAGCAGAGACAGTGATCCGCCGGCGGTGAAGGTTGTCATCATGACCGAGGCCTGGCCGAAGACGTGGAACAGCGGCAGACCGGTGCCCGTCCGGTCCGCGCTCGATGCCCGACTGCATTCGGCGCCGATCTCGCCCGCCGCCAACAGGTTCGACACCGTCAGCTGCGCCCCCTTGGGCCGGCCCGTGGTGCCGGAGGTGTAGAGGATCGCCGCGGTCTCGTCCGGATCGCGGTCGCGGACCCCGGCCGCCGCCGGGCCGGTGTCGGCGCCGGGCAGCAGGGTCCAGACCGGAATACCCTGTGCCGCAGCCGCACTCGACGCGGCAGGGCCCAGCGCATGCCAGGCGATGACCAGTGCGCATCCGGCATCGCCGAGGACGTACTCGATCTCGTGCCGGGTCGACATGGTGTTGATCGGGACCACTATGGCGCCCGCCGCCTGAATACCCATGTACGCGACCACGAATTCGGGAACCGACGGTGCGGCGAGCAGGATCCGATCACCCGGGCGAATCCCCGCCGCGGCCAGCGTCGCGGCGTAATTGATGCTCGTCGAACGCAATTGGTGATAGGTCCACGCGGCGAATGCGCCGGAATCATTGCTGTCGCCGCGAATGGCCACGGCGTCGGGATGGGTGTCCGCATGCCGGCGGATGGGGTCCAGCAGGTTTGGCACAGGTCTGCCCTCTCGGTCGGGTCGCGCATTCGGTACGGGGATTACGCCGGCCCCTTCACAGGTCGACCATGTCGTATTCGGCGACCCGGCTCATCAGGAATCGCAGATGGTCGCTGGAATTGCCGAAGGTCTGCTCGATGGCGGTCAGGCGGGCGAAATACTGTCCGACCGGGTAGTCCATGGTCATCCCGATACCGCCGTGCAGTTGGACGGCTTCCTGCCCCACGTAGCGCGCCGACCGTCCGATACGAAGTTTCGCGCGGGAGGCGACGGACTGATCGATCACGCCGTCCGCCAATGCCATCGACGCGTAGACGGACATGCCGTGCGCCATCACGACCGCGATGTGCATGTCCGCGGCACGATGGGCGAGCGCCTGGAAAGTACGCAGCGGGACGCCGAATTGTCTACGGGTACACAGATATTCGGCCGTGAGATGCAGGGCCTCGGTCATCGCGCCGACAGCTTCGGCGCACAGCGCCGCCTGGGCGGCGACCAGAGCGGCCTCGATCGCCTCCTCGGCCCTCAGCGAGGCCAGCGGCTCCGCGGCGGCAGCCGTGAACACGATGTCGGCCGCGCTCATACCGTCGTATGTCGCACTCCCCCTTCGGGATACACCCGCACCGGCAGGGTCGACGAGGAACAGCCGGATGCCGTCGGTCACGGCGGCGCTGACAATGAGCAGATCGGCTTCGTCACCGAACAGCACCGGCGACTTGCGCCCCGTCACCTGCCACGTGGCGCCCTGTCGCACAGCCGAAGTCGACAGCGTCCGCAGCGGCCAGCGCGCTCGGGGTTCCTCGTGCGCGAAGGCGGGCCGCAGCTGCCCGGCCGCGATCTTCGGCAGGAGTTCGCGGCGCTGGGCGGGGCTGGCCGCCTCGGCCACCAGGTTCCCGGGCAGGTAGGCGCTGTCGAGCACCGGGACCCGGACCGGGCTCGCACCCAGCTCGGACATGACGATCATCGCCTCGATCGGGCCCGCGCCCTGGCCGCCTTCGGATTCCGGGAAGGTCAGCCCGAGTAGTCCGAGATCGGCCAGCGCAGGCCAGAGGTCGGCGGCGTCCGCCGACGAGTGGAAGGCCAGCACATTGTTCACGGTGTCGCGCAACATCGCCTGTTCCGCGGTCGGTTCGAAGTTCACGGCCGGGGCTCACAATCCGAGGATCGTCGAGGCGATGATGCCGCGCTGCACCTCGGTGGACCCTCCGTAGATGGATGTCTTGCGGCAGTTCAGATACGCCGCGGTGCTGCGTCCGGCCCACTGGGTCGCGTCCGGCAGCAGCGCGCCGGGTCCGGCGACCTCCAGCATCAGCTCGGTGGCGGCCTGCTGCAGTTCGCTGCCGCACAGCTTCAGAATCGACGCGGACCCGCCGGTCTTCGCATCGGTCGCGCCGAGCTGGAGCAATTCCAGTGCCAGCGTGTCGTTTTCGAGTTCGGCCAGACGTGCCGCGAACAGTGGATCGTCCAGTAGCGTGCCGGCGCCCACCCGGGTCTGCCGGGCCCGTGCCTTGATCGTGGACAGCCGGACCTTCGTGCGGCCGATGCCGGCCATACCGATGCGCTCATTGCCGAGCAGGAATTTCGCGTAGGTCCAGCCCTGATTCTCCTGCCCGACAAGGTGATCGGCGGGTACCCGCACCTGATCGAGAAATACCTCGTTGACCTCGCTGCTGCCGTCGACGAGGGCGATCGGGCGCACGGTGACGCCGGGCGCGTCCATGGGAAGCAGCAGCAGGGAGATGCCCGCCTGCTGCTTCACCGCACCGGGGTCGGTGCGCACGAGGCAGAACATCCAGTCCGCGTACTGGGCCGCACTGGTCCAGATCTTCTGCCCCGTGACGATATAGCTGTCCCCGTCGCGAATCGCGGTGGTGCGCAAGGCCGCCAGATCGGACCCGGCCTCCGGCTCGGAGAATCCCTGACACCACCAGATGTCGAGGTTGGCCGTCGGCGCCAGAAACCGCACCTTGAGCTCTTCGGAGCCGAACCGGGCGAGGACCGGCCCGATCATGTCGACATTGAACGTCAAAGGTTCAGGGACGCAGGCGAGTTGCATTTCGTCCTGCCAGATGTGGCGCTGGATGGGGGTCCAGTCCCTTCCGCCCCACTGCTGCGGCCAATTCGGCACCGCGATGTGGTGGGCGTTGAGGATGCGCTGCGTGGTGACGAGGTCCTCGCGGCCGAGCTCACGACCCTCCCGCACGGCGTCCCGGATCTCGAGCGGAATTTCACGGCGGTACAGCGTCCGCAGGTGATTGCGGAACCCGATCTCATCGCCGGTCAGGGCCAATTGCATTGCAGGTCCGCGCTTTCCGAGTCAGAGCTGTGCGATCGATGGAACGTTCACAAACAAACGTTCCACCTTATGGAGTGTTATGTCAATCATCCGGCTACATTTACAGGTAATTTAGCAATATCAGCATTACTGATAGTCAAGAACTGCTAGAACTACGACGGATCGACGATGCCACCCCACCGCGGGCGAACCGCACCGGAGGCGGAGTCGGCCAGGACGGTAGCCTGCTGCGATATGACAAGGTCCGAACCCGAGCCTGCCGGTCCCGCGCCGCGCCGCCGTCCGTCGTCGGTGCGGCCCTCCGACGACGCACTGCTGGACGGCGTGCTGTCGGTATTCGCCGCCCGCGGTTTCGACGACGTCACCATGGATGAGCTGGCCCTCGCGGCCGACACCTCCAAGCCGACGCTGTACGCCCACTTCGGCACCAAGGACCAGCTTCTCGAAGCCTGCCTGCGCCGAGAAGCGGAGGGCCTACTGCGCTGGATGCGTGAAAGTTACCGGCGCGCCCAGGGTTTCGACCTGGACCGGCACGTCGCGACGACAACGCGCGCACTGTTCGACTTCGCCGCCGCCCGCTCCGAAGGGTTTCACGTACTGTTCGGCGCGCCCACCGCCGGCCGTTCGCACGAGGTGCGAGCCGCGGTGCTCTCCTCGGTGGCGGACACCGTCGCCGACCTGATCCGCAACGAATACGGCAGCGCGGATCTGAGCTGGGGCGCCAGCGCCGATTTCTGCGCCTCGGTGATCGCGGATATCGGGGTACGGGGCGTGCAGCAGGCCATCGCCCAGCAGCTGGATTTCACCGCGGCCGCAGATCTGACGGTATCGATCATCGTCGCGGCCATGCGCCACCTCGATCCGGCGGCCGTGCGCGCGGTCGATGCGATCGCGGAACCGAGCGCTGTCTCCGCATCTGCCGAGAGTGCCGGTGCCGCGGCGGATTACCCCGCAATGATCGGCGCGCACGCGCATTCCGAAGCGGACGAGTCCAGGTCGGTGCCTCGAAATGATGTGCTCGACACGGCAATCCGAATCTTCGGCAGCGGAGAGCGGCTGGAACTGCCCGTGGTGGCGGCCGAACTCGGCATCAGCCGCACCACCCTCTACCGCCGCTTCGGAACCAGGGACGAACTGCTGGGCGCTGCCCTGGCCCTGCAGTTCGAGCGTGTGGTCACCTCGATCGACCGGCGCTGCACCGGCCGGGGCGCACACCGGATCTCCGAGATATTCGATCGCGTCCTGCGGCAGCTGGCGGCCGACCCGGCGCTGCGCACCTACCTGCAGAACGAATCCCCGGCCGCGCTGCGCCTGCTCACCCAGGCCGACGGAGCCGTGCACCGGGGCAGCGTCGCGCTGGTCGAACGGCTGCTCCGGCGCGCCCAGGAACAGGACGGGTATCGCCCGCCGATCGAACGGGAGACCCTCGCCTTCGCCCTGGTCGCCCTGGGAGAAGCCTTCCTCTACAACGATGCCGTCGCCGACATCCGAGGCGATATCGACCATCTGCTGCAGGTGCAGACGGCCCTGCTCGGAGTGGCCGGGCCTGTCGGCGGACGGTGAATCGTAGTGCGGTAGCACCACATTCAGCCCAGCTGCCCGGCTGCCGGGATATTCACCCAGCTGGGTTCGGCCGGATCCAATTGCAGGTGTTCCGGTTTCAGCCCGCTGGCATCGAGCATCGGGCGCATGGGCAGTCCGCGCAGGACATCGAAGGCGTAGATATCGACTCGCAGCCGGTGCCCCGGTTGCAGCACACCGTCGGTGGCCGGCATCCCGATATCGACAATGGTCGGCTGCCCCGGCACCACCTCCTGGCGGGTGTCCAGGGTGAGATAGGGGTACGGATCGGTGTAATCACCGTTCGGTGATCGAGTCGCCCTGTCCTCGTTCACTTTTCGCAGGGATGCCTGGAGCTGTCCGCTGGTCCACACTGTTGATCGCCCATCGGGAGCGACGTCGTTGACCGTCGCCGACCAGAAACCGTCCGTGGCATCCAGCACCGTGTTCAGATGCACGGCGATCGGTCCGGAGATCTCGGTCGGAACCCCGACCGGCGCACTGGTGAAGGTCAGACCGTTGGTCTCGTTGATGCGTGCGTCTTTCGCGCAGATGTCCAGCACTCCGGTCTCACCGGCGGTGCCCACCGCGGCTTCGCGGGAGCACAGCCCGGTCAGTCCCGGCGCCACGGTCAGCAGCGCCGCCCCGCCCGGCTCGGTGCGCAGGCTGCCGTCGTGCACACTCAGCGCCGTCCCCGAGGGCGCCGGATCCAGATACAGCCGGCGGTAATCCATACCCGGACTCGGGAACTGCTGCCGGCTCGCCCAATTGCCGCCCTGCTGCCACAGCGTCACCGGATCGAAGCGGTCGATGCCGTTGTCGATGCCCTTGAGCCACTTGTCGAACCAGGCGCGCTGGAGCACATCCAGGCGCGGTGGGCCGCCGGGTAGACCGAGGCCGGCGCCGGTGGTCAGATGGTAGGTATCACCCATGATCAGTTTCTTCTGCTCCGCCGGAACATCGATGGCGTTGTAGATGCGCGTCGCGGAGTAGGCGAAAATGTCCTGCCAGCCGCCGTAGACAAAGGCCGGCACGCTGACCTGCTCGGGATGACCGTCCAGACTGCGGCGTAATGGGCTGTCCCCGTTCAGCATTTCCGTCAGCTCCGGACTGCCGGCCAGGCTGGGGGCGGCCAGCGTGGCGAGCAGGACACCGGCATCGGTGAAGGGATCCTTCATCCGATCTCGCAACCACTGCCCGTCGAGATTGCCGCTGAACAGTGCTTGCAGGTCCGGCACCAGTTTGAGGGCATTGACACTGGCCAGCCAGGTGGGCATGAATCCGACGCCGAATCCGCCTCCGGTGGCGATGATGTCGTGCAGCAGGTCGCTGCCGGGGACGACCGGGAAAATCGCACGCAGCGCCGCCGGTTTACGTTCAGCGGTCTGCAGCTGGTTGGCGGCCGAATACGACAGGCCGTTCATTCCCACCGCGCCGGTCGACCACGGTTGTGCCGCAGCCCAATTCACCACTTCGACGCCGTCCTGCTGCTCGCGTTCGCCGAAGACCTGCCAGTCGCCCTCGGAGAATCCGGTGCCGCGCACATCGACCACGACCTGGGTGTACCCGGACTCCACCAGCTTTCGATCCACGCCGAAATTGCGCAGTGCGCCTGCGGCCAGCGCCTTCGCCAGGTCGGAATAGCCGCTCAGGCCCACACCGGACAGATCGAACCCGGCCACGGCCGCGGTCAGCATGCCCGACAGCGCGGGATCACCGAGCACCGCGTCGACCACGGTGGTGGTGAGCTTCGAATACGGCGTCAGGTTCACGATCGCGGGCGTCTGCTCGGTCGCCGGGATGCCCGCGGCATCGGCCGGTCGGTACACATTGGCCTTCAGCACCACACCGTCGCTCATCGTGATCGGCACGTCCCAGTCGGTGTGCACATTCGGAAACGGTTGCGGCCCATCATGAGTCGCGGTCCAGGCCGCCGCATCGTCGATCGGTTCGGCCGGGGCCGGCGCCACGGTCGACACTCCCAGCGCCAGCAGTAATACGGTGAGGACGGCGAGGGCGCCGGACAGATATCGGGCTCGGGCGGCGGCGATGGGCACAGCGGTGGTCGGCGAACATGCCATGGGGAACCTTCGGGTCGGAATGCGTCGAGTCGGCGGATCAGCTGTTGCGCGGCAGGCCCGAGCAATCGACCGGTAGCGAATTCGCGGGATCCAGGGCGTTCAGAACGTCTTGTGCGGCAACAGGATCGAAGGCCGCGCCATTGTGTTCGAAGATCGCCAGCGGGCACTGGTCCTGCACCACGATATTGGTGACATTCGGCGCGACGGGTCCGTATCCGCTGGTGTAGGGCACCACGGCCTCGTCGTACCGGGTCATCAGGAAGGTGTAGTCGATGCCGGGCGGGTAGGCGACGCCGGAGTTCACCGCATTCAGATAGTCCGATCCGGTGGTCAATTCCACGGTGATGGGCGCCCCGGAATTTTCGGCCAGACGCTGCGCCTGCTCCCACAACCCGACCGCGCCCAGCCCACCCGCGAGCAACCCCGAACCATTGGCCTGCGTGCCATTGTTGATCGGAGCCAGGTTCACCGATTTGGCCACCTTGTCGGCCCCGCCCAGGAACTTGATGTACCAGCGCGGCATGACGGTCCCCTCCGAATGCCCGACAAAGTCGACCTTCGCCGCGCCCGTCGCCGCCAGCACCCGATCCACGAACGGCGCCAATTCCTCGGTGGCGGAATCGATCATCGACCGCACACCCGGCACTCCGTTCAACGGCGACGGCAGCGCGGCACTCCTGCCGTAGGTCAGCGAGAACACGCAGTATCCGTTGTTCGCCAGCAGCGGCGCGAGAGTCGTCCAGTTCTCGGCCTGGGTCGCGGTGAGGCCGTGCAGCAGAATCACCGGTTCCGGATGCTCCGCGCTCGGGCGGCAGCTCCAATCATTCGCTCCCGCAGGCGAAGAGGAATCACCGAAGTGCGCGAGCGCCGCCCCCAGGCCGTACGGAACCGGATAGTGCGACGCGGCCTGCGCGGTGGCGGGGATACCCGCCACCGCCGCGGCCGCACACGCAACGATCACCGCCAGCCGTTTCACCGCCCCTCGACCGGGACCTGCCGACCGGGCTCGAATATGCGCTGGCATGGGGACTCCTTGGACCTCGTCGAAGCTTTCGCAATTTCTAACACTCTTTACGCGCCAGTAACGCGAAATGCTGAAATTGCCTCCAGGTCGCGACAGGGCACAAACCGCCGTCAATAGCTTTACCAGCGGTTTAATATGAGTTTCGGCCACCTCGCCACATCGACGGCAGGACCGTGTCGATGGAACGTTTAGATCTTGGTGTTACATGACGAGGAGCAGGCGGAAACCGCAAGCGAGTGATCAGGGGCACGCTTGGACGCCACGCGAGACGAAGTCAGCGCGCGATCGGTGAACCGGTGGCGGCGAGGGTCAGTTCGACGGGTCGGCGGGTCGATCGATCCGGGCCGGGAGTGGGCTGCCTTCGTCCGAGTCGGGCGCGAAGGGCGGGGTTGACCCGGCGAGGCTCAGGTAGCCGTTCACGCTCTGAGTGAGGGTGAGGCCGTAGCCGTCGGAGGTCTGGGTGTAGCCGGTGCGGGGGCGCGCATCCCGATCAGTGCGGATCGCCCAGCCCTGTGCGGCCCAGGCGCGCAGCACCAGGTCGAAATACCGGTCCGAGGTGTCGGGGGTGGCGCCGAGCACCCAGTAGCGGATGTCGAAGAATTCCAGCAGGTTGTCGGGATCGCTTTCGTCCCAGGGCAGCCTGACGCCGCGGTGGAACGCCGCCGCGGGCAGGTCCGGATGCCGGAGCGCCAGCGCGAGTTCGGCGGGCACGGCCTCGAGGGTCGCTGCGGGCACCGCCTGAAGGGTCTCGGTGAAGTGCCGCAGCAATTGCGCACGGACCTCGCCCTGCGTCGTTGCCGATGGCATACCGTCCTCGTTTCTGTTCAGCGGAGCAGGTCCTCGTGGCCGGTCAGGATCAGCCCGAGACTTCGGTAGGCCTGATTGCGTGAGCCGAAATAGTTCTTACCCACATGGTCGGCCGGATTCCAGCCCAGCCGGGTCTCGCTGGGCGTGGTACCCGATTCGAAAACCGTAGCGCCGAACGCCGGATCGGTCGGCGCGGGGCCGTGGGTGGGCGGCATCAACTGGATGGAGTCGTATTCGGCCATGGTCGCGAAGATGTGGTCGCCGGTCTCGGCGGGGTCGATGCCGGTCAGTCGCAGATCCCCGACGTGCGCCACGCCGGTGCCCCAGCTCCCGATGAATACCAGGGCGTCGGTGTCGAGCGCATTGCCGTGTCCGGCCGAATGCCCGCCGGTGACACCACCGTACGAATGCGCGATGGTCGTCGTATGCGCGGGCGGTCCCTGATGGGTGACCCGCAGCCCGTCGTGATACTCCCGCACCTTCGCCGCACCGTCTTCCGCATGAACCGAATGCAGCGCCGAGACCAGCGAATTCGGATTGTCGTACGCGCCGAACAGAATCACCGACGTTGCCGCGGTCGGATCGATCGCCAGCGCGGCCTGCCGCACCTGCTCCAGGGTTTCCAGCGCGTAGCCGACACCGCTGCGCCGGCGGAACGCACCGGCCAATTCGATCGCCACATTGTGGGCGGTATCGGGATTGCCCAGGGCATAGATGTATTGGAGCTTGTCGTCGAGATACGACAGGTAGTGCTCCGGCATGCCCTCCTCGGTCGGCTCGAGGAATTTCTGCATATCGCGAATGATGTCCAGGCGTTCCGGACTGGTGTGCTCGGCGTGCTCCCGCAGCACCTCGAGGGTCTGCCGGTTGTACCTGTCGCGGTCGATCTGCGGTATGCCGTCCCGGTTTCCGATGAACGGGTCGGCGCGGTGCCACGCGTCCTTCTCCTCCGGTGAGAGGTTCGACCAGACCTCGTGCAGCTGGTGCGGATCGGCGGGCAGCCGATAATCCGGATCGGACGGGAGACCGATGTCCGGCGCCGATGCGCTCGCCGGAGACTCCTCCGCATCCGGCGGCCAGCGGAACCACCGCGCCCCCGAATCAGCGTCCTGGACAAGGTGATTGCCGGTGAGCCGGAGCCGTTCGGCGGTCGCCGCACCCGACCCCTCATCGGCCGATCGGGCGAGATGTTCGGCCATCTCGGCCCGATACGCCAGATGAGCCTTCATGACGGCCTTGTGGAACGGCAGGGAGAGGAAGTCCAGAGCGTTCGAAGCCCTTGTCGCAAGCCGGATCTCGTCGACGAACTGCCGGTCTTCCGGGGCAAGGTCGGACTCGCGGCGACCGACGTCGGCGAGCAGATCGTCCACCTGCCCGCGGGCGTGCTCGGGCAGTCGATCGGCAATGAGCTCGCGCCGCTCGGCCGCGCCCGGTGTGTCCTCTCGCAGACCAAGTCTCTCGACGAGGGACAGCGCTTCACGGCGCAGGGAGTTGTGCTCGGCGGAATCGTGCCGCACGTCCGGTGCGATCCGCGTCGCCTGTTCGGCCAGCGCGTGCAGCTGATCGATCCTGCCGAGATCGTGCGCGGTCGGGACCGACTCGGGATCGAACTCCCCCGGCCGCAGAATGCTCTCGGGCGGCAGATGCGCCAATTCGATGCGGCGCGCGAGGTCCGGATCATATTCGGCCAGTAGCCGTTCCGCGGTGGGGGCGTGCTCGGGATCGCGCAGGCCCACCCGCTCGATCAGATCGTGCAGCCTGCCCTGCAGCTCCGGGACCTCGTGCTGCCGGGCACGATCGGCCGTGGCCTCGTCGATATGGGCCGCCAGCCCGCGCATTTCGTCGAAGCGGTCGCCGAGATGCGGGGTCATCTCCACGGGACGATCACCAGGAGAAGCGCCCTCGACCGCGGACTCCGGAGTCAGATCCGTTGTGCCGCTGTGTCGTCCGTCCAGGGGAGACTCGCCGCCCGCGTCGGCGGGGTCGTGTACCGGGCCGTTCTCGCGGGGACCCGAGGGGTTGCCCACGTCCGAATGTGCCGCATTACCAGTGGAATCCGGCTCATAGGAGATCACCCACCGGTGCTCGGGCTGCGGCGGGGAGTACTCGGCCATCCGTTCGTGCGGGAGCTTATTGCTCGAGCCCGCGTCGATCGTGTAGTCGTAATCCTTATTGCCCGGATGCAGGAAGTCGGTGCGCTCCACCAGCCTGAACGGATTGGTTCCGTCCTGGTGCACTCGCTCCAGCGCCTCCCACAGCTTGGTGCCGAGGATGTGGTTGCGGCTGCCCGGCGGCTCACCCACCTTGTCCGGCTTCATATCCCACTGGACTTCGACGCGCCCGCCCGGTGCGAGGCCCTCCGACAGATTCCTGGCGATGGCGTCGTAGACGGCATCGGGCAGTTTGGCGCTGACATTATTGATGTAGACGCGCGCGATATCGCCGCCGAGCAGGTGGCCGTTGCCCAGCAGATCACCGAAGACCATGACACTGCCCGGTTCGGTGAGCGGGCCGGGATCGAGAATGCCGAGATCGCGGCGGCGCTGACCGGCGAGGGCCGCATCGGCGAGCTCGGTCTTGATGATCAGTCCCCCACCGGCCCGGTCCGCGGCCGGGGTCATCTCGACACCGAAGGCGCCGCGGCCGACACCCACATCGATGGTGTGCCCGCCCGCCTCCGCGGCGGGAATCGGCGGCCGCGGCTGCGGCGCGATCCGCTCATTGTCCGGCCCGAAGACCAACTGGTCCAAGGGCAATCGGTGCTGCGGCTGCGGGCGGGGCAGTACTTCGACGGTGGAGAGGCCGTCCACCGGATCGTGCAGGATCACCGCGTATTCGACGGTGATGCCGTTCTCGGCCGCGCCCCGATTGGCGCGATCGATACCGTGCAGGAAGTCCGCCAGGGTGGTCTGCTCGCCGCCGACGGTCATCCGCCGGGTCGCGTGATCGATCACTCCGGTGATCCGATCCGCGGCGGAGGCGAAAGCGTCTGCGGCAGCGTGCATATGGGCGAAGCGCTCCGGACCGAGAGCCTCGCGGGCTGCTTCGGGCATACCGTCGTGGAAGCGGTCGATGGCGCGGTGGATCGCCGCGGCCCGCTCCGGCCCGCGCAGCGTGGGGTGATTGATGGCCGCGTTGATCGGATCGAGCCCCTGGAACAACCGCGGCACCTGGCCGCGCGCCGCCTTGGCCTCCGGCTCGAAGATCGGGTCGAAGACGCGCCGCGAAAGTTCCTCGCGCAGACGGCCGTTCAGGCCCTGCTCCTCGGTCCGCACCACATCGGCGGCGTGAGTGCCGGTCAGCAGATCACGCAGCCCGCTCAGATGATTCTCGGCCGCGTGGTCGAAATCGGCCTGCGTGAGGTCCGGGTTGAATGCCGGCCGCTGGGAGTGCACACCGTCCCGCTCCAGCTCTATCCGGTGCGCGAGAGTGGGGTCATGCCCGGCGAGTAGGTGTTCCACGGTAGGGGCGTGTGCGGGATCGCGGAATCCCAGGTGGTCCATGAGGTCGCTCAGATCACGGCGCAGCCCCGGAAGCTCTTGCGCCCGGCCCGGATCCATAATCGCGCGATCGATATGTGTTGTCAGAGTGCGCAATTCGGCGAACCGCCCGCCCAATTGCGTCGACATCCGGGTCGGACGATCATCGTGCGGGTCGATGAGGATGTCCTCGTCCTGCGACAGCCGGATCTCCGCCAGTTCGTGCGCCAGCGCCCGAACAACATCCTGGTCCCGCGCGTGCTCCGACACCCGCACATCGAAACCGTCCGCACTCGGCCGGAATTCGGCCACATTGTTCCGCTCGGTCGCCCCCACCTCGACCCGCACAAGCCGTCCGTCCGAGAGCACAAAGTGCTGCTCATCCCGATTCCAGGACACCCCCTCGGGCGTAATGAGCCGCCCCTGCTCCTTGATCTGGTCGTGCACAAAATCCAGCGAGAGCGGATCCCCGGTACGCGCACTGCCATGAAACTCCCCCACCGGCCCCGCCGCGGCGACATCGTATTTCCGAGTCTCACCGGGAACACGCGGACCATCACCCTCGGCCCGGTGCGGTGCGAAGGTATCGACGGGAATCGGAACCACAGCGTCCGGCACCCCCGCACGCTCACCAGCCCTGCCCGCGTGATCGCCTGCGGCACTACCGTGATCGCCCGCCGAGTCCGCATGATCGCGTACGGCACCGGCGTGTTCGCCAGCCGAGTCCGCATGATCACCTGCGGCACCGACGTGATCGCCGGCCAAGTCCGCACGATCGCGTGCTGCACCGGCGTGATCGCCGACCAAGTCCGCATGATCGCTTGCGGCACTACCGTGTTCGCCCGCCGAGTCCGCATGATCGCGTGCGGCACTACCGTGATCGCCAGCCGAGTCCGCATGATCACCGGGCGCGGCCGAGTGATCGGCCGGGGCGGCCGCAAGCGGGTCCTGACCGTTCCGGCCATTGCCGCCCGTATCGGCGCGGTCGGCCGATGCTGCCGCAAGCGAGTCCTGACCGTTCTGAGGATCACTGCCGCTATCGGTCCGGGCGTGCGGCGCGGCGGGTTCGACGCCGGTGCTGGTGGCCCGCACCGCTGCGTCCGGACGGGTTGGGCGGTCGACTGCACCGGCACGGGGATCACTGCCGGGAGCGCTCGGTTTGGGGGCGGTGCCGTCGGACGGTGTTCCGGCACGGAGATCACGCAGGAGCGGGGCAGCCTTGCCGGGATCGGCCCCGGGTGCCCGGACGTCACTGGCAGCCACCGCGTTCGGGCTGGCCGCAGGCGGTGTGTGCGCGGGAGAGGCGCCTGCGGGCGGGGCGGGCTGCCCAGCCTCGCCGACCGGGACGGTGGTACCGGACGGTGAGATATCGTTCGCCGCTTGCGGATACGGGTCTCCCGAAGGATCCGAGGCGGGGTGCGGCGCGGTATCGCCCGGGTGGCTGGCCGCCTCCACCCTTGATGCCGGATCGTCGGCGGGGCTGTGGATATCCGGGCGCGAGTTGGTGCCGGAATCCGAATTCCCGCCGTTGTCAACAAGATTCGTCTCGCCTGCCCGGTCGCCGCCCGGTGCGGAGGTGTCGGTGGAGGGATGCGAGGACGTCTCCGTTGCACCGGTGTCGTCCTGGGCATTCGCATCCGGCTGATCGCGCCGGTTATCGATCACGGACGGGGCATTGTTGTCGCCCGGCGCGGCGTCGTGGCCGGGCGCCGTATCGTCCCGGCCGGGCGCGGTGGTGGTGTCCACCCCGGGCGCACTTGTCGAGTGGACGCCCGGTCCGCCCGGCTGCTGCCCGTCGACCACCGGATCGGTGCTGCCGCCGGGGCGTTCGCCGGTCGTAGCGCCGGGCTGGTCCAGTGTGCTCGCACCGGGTGCGTCCAGTGTGGTGACGCCGGAGTGATCGGTGCCGAAGTTCTGGACACCGGCCTCGCGCGGCATGGGGGCACTGCCGTCGCGGAAGTCCATGGGCCCGGCGTGATTGGTCTGGCCGTCATAGCCGTGCAGCCCGCTGGGTCCGGCTCCGGCCAGCGCACCGCCGGTCAGGGTGCGCGGATCCAGGTCCCAGTTCCCATTGACGAGTCCACCTGCCAGCCAGGCAGTTCCGGCGCCGCCGAGACCAGCCGTCGCACCGGTGAGCGCGCCGTTGAACACACCCCGCAGGCCGCCCGCATCGGTCGGAAACACGTGGTGCGCACCGAAACCCGCGGCACCGCCCCCGGCGCCCGATACGGCGGAGACGAGGGCGTTCTTCCCGATCGCACCCCAGTCGTAGCCGTGCCCGTGACCGGTCTCGTTCTGGATGGTCTGGACGAGGAACTCCTGGGTGGTGCCCTGAAAGGTGGAGACGAGCGCCCCCTGCCCGATCTCGTAGATGAGCTTGGGGAGAACCTCTTTCAGCACCGCATTGGTAATGCGCCCCTCGATCATCTGCTCGATCCGCTCGGCCGCCTGCTGACCGAGCTCCCGGAAGAACACGCGCGCCGTGCTCAGGACAACGGCTTCCGACTCCGGCGCGAACGGCCCGGTCGCCGCGGCCCAGGCGAGTTCGCCGATCAACCACGCGCCCGCAATGTAGAAGTTGAGTTTGCCCGCCTGCAGCTGATCACCCATACCGTCTGCGGCAGTCGACAATTGGCGATAGTTCTCGGCGAATTCCCGCACCGAGCCGTGCCCGGACGCGTCCCCGTCGCGCAGCGGTGTGAGCCACTTCAGCATTTCCTGGCCGCCGTCACCGTCCGGATAGGCGTCGCCGAGGGCATTGATCAGATGATCGAGGTCGCTGTAGATGTCATCGGCCTGTCCCGCAACGGCTTCGATGTCGCGGGCCATCTGCCACATCTTGTCTTCATTGCCGTGCGGCCATGCGGAGCCCACCACCCAGCTCAGCCATTCGAGCCACGACGGAAACTCCAGCGCCACAGCAGTACTACGCGAAACCGTCGCGGTTGCCGTGCTCCATGGCCGTCAGCCGCTGCGCCGAGGTTTGCAGCCCGCTGGTCAGATTGCCGAAGGAGTCCGACAGATTCTCGGTCCCCGCAGCCATATTCGCGCTTCCGGTGACGAATCCCTTGTCGCCCTCGGCGAACTTGCGCCCGAAATCGTCATCACCCCAGGCGGCCTGCCCCGGCGCGACCGCGGCCCGGGCAGCATCGGCCATCCCCTGCAACCGAGCGCGAATATCCCCGGCAATGGTCGCCGCATCCTGCACGAACTCCGGATGCGCGTTCAGCTTCCCCGCCATAGTCAGCCCCTCGCGAGTTCTCCGTTCGACACCGCGGTGCCAGCAGCGCGGTGAGATCGACTGTCCCACAGCCGAACAGTGAACACAATATGAACAGCAGGAACCATCCCATCGTCCCCACCTGATCTGCCGATGTTCAGACCGGACCCCACTGCGGCCCCGGGCAGGCGACACCTGCCGCGGCAGCCGGACATGCCGGGCCGGTGAGTCGTGTGCGAGAAGCGCGATGTGCCGCGGCGGCGCGGTTAGGGTCTGCTGGTGAATTTCTCTGCGCGCGGCGCGATCGTATCGATTGTTTCCGCATGCGCTGTGGCGGGCATCCACGGTGGCATCGACAGCGCGCCGGCGGCGGCGAATCCGGTCGGGCAGCCATTGAGCTGTGTGCCCGCTATCGGGACGTCACAACTGATTCCGCCTTTGCCCGGACTGTTCCTGCCCTTGCCGAGCATCAGGGGCATGTCGGAATTCGACGATCTCGCTCCGGCGCCGGCCGATCTGACTTTCCCGCCGAGCATCGATTTCCGCGATAACACCCAGGGTTTCAACAGCTACGTCGAAGTGGTGCTGCAGCGCGGATCGCTGTTCGTCCGCCCGCGCAATTCGAACGCCACCTGGCGCAGGGTGAATACCCCGGACTGCCTCGACGGCAATATCGTCGCGACCTCGGTGGACAGCAATATGCTTGTGGCAGTGGACAGGAACGGGTGGATCTACTCGCTCGACAATCTGCTCTCCGGCCCCCTGCTGTGGAACTGGACGCATTCCTACGGCGGGCCCATCTGGCTGTGGCCCGGTTCCACCATCCCGCAGGATGCCGCTGCGGCGCCCACCTCGAACAAATGGGCACTGAGCCATCGCATGTCGAGCAGCTTCGTCGACGCGGAGGGAAATACCCATCCCCTGACAGCGGGCCTGGTCCAGATCGTCAGCCTGACCGGAGACGGTTCGCGCATCACCTACCAGGATCCGTGGCTGCCCGCGGACCTCAGCTATGAGATCGGCGGGCCGCAGCAGGGCCGGTTCATTTCCGAATCCCTGTCGACCTCGGGGTCGATGACCGTTGTCATGAATCGCTACGGCGATATGTACACCCGCAAATACGATCTCGACTTCGCGGGCGCGAATCACATTCCGGGGCGGTACACCTGGCTGCCGCAGGGCGCCAAGCCGGAGGGGCCCTCCCAGCTCGCCGAACGCGTCGATACGCAATACGCGGCCATATCGCTGCCCGCCGAAGACTGGCAGCAGCAACCGAAAGTCCCCGGCGAGATCACCTCCCGGCTCTCCATTCACGACACCGGACCCGCCGTGGAAGATCGGGAATTGACCGTCGAAGGCCGGGAGAACGGCCGGACCGGCTACTGGCACAAGGATGTTCGCGCGCAGGCGTGGCAGTTCACCGCGACGGACCGGCCTCTCGAACAGCCTCTGCTGACCGGCAATTCCAGCGTGGACCAGTCCCGGTCGGCGCTGGCCCCGGAGAGTCAGCTCTCCTATCGCGGTGCGCTGCCCGCAGGCTGGACACTGAGCCTCGACAATTTCGACTGGGCACAGACCAAACATCAAGCCACCGTGACCGCGCCGACGGGCCGGACCTATCCGGTCGAGCTGTACACCGCCGACGAGTTGCGATTGCTGCCGCGCGGCCCCGGCCTGGACGACACGCCTCGCGGACTCGAAGGCGCCCTCGATCTGCGCGGTGCGCAGCCCTGGCTGGACGGCAATGCCGAACTCGACGATCTGATCAAGACCCAGTTCGGCGGACAGCAGATATTCGAGGTCAAGGTCGAGGCGACAACCTCGCAGCTGGTGATCAGCCCCGGAGGCATCACTCTCCAGCGAGTCTGATCTCGGCCCCCGGCACCGTGACTTACGATGTAAGAGTCAGCACCCGGATCGGAGCACCCATGCCACCCAAACGCACCCGCGCAGGCCGGGCGGGCCTGTCCCGCGAGCAGGTGCTCGATGCCGCCCTGACCCTGGCCGATCGCGACGGTGTCGCCGCTCTGTCCATGCGCAAGCTCGGCGCGGAACTGGGCGTCGAGGCCATGACGCTCTACCACTACCTGCCGAACAAGGACGCGCTGCTGGACGGACTCGTCGAGCGGGTGCTGTCCGATGCCGCCGCCTTCGACACCGGCGACGGGCCGTGGACCATCGCCCTGCGCGACTACGCCCGGCTGCTGCGCGCCGCACTGCTGCGCCATCCGGGCGTGCTGCCGCTGATCGCCACCCGACCCGCGGTCACACCGCAAACGCTGCGCACCGCCGAACGCGGCCTGGAAATCCTGTGCGCGGCAGGGTTTCCCGTCGGCAGCGCGCTGAGCGCACTGAACGCGCTCACACTGTTCGTCATCGCGCACGCGACCGCGGAGGTCGACATCGCACCGGTCAATGCCGCCGAGGCACCGGGTTCGGCCGATTACATCGCGGAACTGGACCCCGAGCAGTTCCCGCTCCTGGTGCGGGCCGCCCACACCGCGGAGGGCACGGACGACGGCGCTCGCTTCGATTTCGCCATCGAAGCGCTCATCACCGGCTACGCGGCCACGCTGTAATCGATTCTCAGCCCAGGCGCTGCCGGAAGAAGGCGCCGATGTCGTCGGTGGCCTCCCTCGCCTCCGGCGCCTCACCCACGATCGGGTAGACGTGCGGCAACCCGGCGCGGACCTGCAGCGTCACCTCGACACCCGCCGCGACCGCCGCCTCCGCGAAACGCTCTGCGTCACTGAGCAACAGCTCGGCCGAGCCGGCCTGAATCAGCAGCGGCGGCAGACCGTCCAGCTTGCCGAACAGCGGTGAGACCAGCGGGGCGCGCGGATCGGCATCTCCCACATAGGCGGCGAAGGCGCCGCGCAGCATATCCGGGGTGAAAATCACGTCCACACCGTCGTTTTCGGTGATGGAGTCGCCGGAGACGGTCATATCGAGCACCGGAGAAAGCAGGGCGGCAGCGGCAGGCTGCTCACCCGCGTCGCGCAGTGTGACGAGCAGGGCGGCGGCCAGGGTCCCGCCCACCGAATCACCCGCCAGCACAATGGAATCCGCCGGAATGCCCTGTTCCTCGCGCAGCCACTTCCAGACCGCCCGC
Source organism: Nocardia sp. NBC_01327 (assembly GCF_035958815.1). Lineage (NCBI taxonomy): Bacteria > Bacillati > Actinomycetota > Actinomycetes > Mycobacteriales > Nocardiaceae > Nocardia > Nocardia sp. NBC_01327. Next base: position 8,375,477 of record NZ_CP108383.1, read on the forward strand.
ACATCGTCGAGAGCGGCCGGATACGGATGTTCGGGCGTGAGCCGGTACTCCGGGAACAGCACCCGCACGCCGGCGGCCCGCCCCACTCGCGCGGCGAGTTCACCGTGGCTGCGCAGCGAGCCGAGCGAGAAGCCGCCACCGTGCACGAACAGCAGCACCCGGCTGCGATCCACCCCGGGAGCATCGACCCAGAACGCCGGTACACCGGCGGCCGAAACCTCGCTCACCGCAATATCTTCGGGCAGCTCGTACTGCTTACCCCCGGGCATGAAGGTGGCCCGAATCTGATCCAGCGACGGCGGCTGTGCGGGCCGGTTCGCCCGGCGCAGCCGGAACTGCTCGATGACATGCTGCATTTCGCGACTCGGCATGCCGTCCGAAACCTCGGTGCGGGCGTGTTTGTTCCGAGCCGCGAGCACTACCTCAGCTCGAGGCCGACTCCGGCTTCGCGGTTTCGCTCTCCGGCTTCACAACTCCGGGCTCGGTGCCCTCGTCGGCCTGCTGATCCGGTTCCGGATGCTCCGGGGAGAAGGAGGCGGGCAGGTTCTTCAGGTGCTTGTTCATACTGCGCACGAGCAGCACGGTGCCGGCCAGCAGCACCAGCACGATGACCAGGCCCAGTGGTGACGCCTTGCCGAACTCCGGCCCGGTGGGCGTGTTGTTCTGGGCCTGGGCGAGCAGGGCGAGCATCATCGGTTGTCATCCTCGGTGTCGGCGTCGTCGATCCCGGCGAACAGGTCGGTCTCCGGGATGGCGGTGCGCACCCGGGTCTTCGCCAGTTCGAATTCCTCTGTGGGCCACAGCTTCTGCTGCAGCTCGGTCGGAATCGCGAAGAAGGCGCCGTTGGGGTCTATCTGGGTGGCGTGCGCGCGCAGGGCTTCGTCACGCTGCGGGAAGTACTTGCCGCAATCCACCTGGGTGGTGACGCGGCTCATGATGTCGCCGCGGGCGGCGGCGTATCCGCGCATACGGTCCATCCACTCCTGCATGGGGAACGGTTCGCCCATGCGCTCGTACTCGTCGGCGAACACCTCCATGCGGGCGAGGGTGAAACCGTGGTCGTAGTACAGCTTCAGCGGTGTCCACGGCTCACCGGCGCCCGGGAAGCGCTCCGGATCCCCGGCCGCCTCGTAGGCCTCGACGGAAACCTTGTGGCACATGATGTGATCCGGGTGCGGGTAGCCACCCTGCTCGTCGTAGGTGGTGATCACGTGCGGCTTGAATTCGCGCACCACGCGCACCAGCGCCTCGGTGGCCTCCTCGAGCGGCACCAGGGCGAAGCAGCCCTCGGGCAGCGGCGGCAGCGGATCCCCTTCCGGCAGACCGGAATCCACGAAACCGAGCCAGAGCTGCTGGACACCGAGCGCCGCGGCGGCGGCGGCCATTTCCTGGCGCCGCACCTCGGCGATATTGTCTTTGATGCCGGGCGTATCCATGGCGGGGTTGAGGATGTCGCCGCGTTCGCCACCGGTCAGGGTGACAACGAGCACCTCATTGCCCTCGGCCGCGTAGCGGGCGGTGGTTGCCGCACCCTTGCTGGATTCGTCGTCGGGGTGTGCGTGTACCGCCATGAGGCGAAGACCACTCACTTCTCGTTCACCTCACCGATCACTGTTTCACCTCATCGCTCTCCGCCAGGTCCAGGCAGGGGTGTCCGATCTCTATTCCCTATAGTTCCATCCGACCAACGTTTGTTCCGACCTACCCCCCGGGAGCGTCCCGTCATGAGCGAAAGACCGGCCGACCGGTATGGGTCACCCCATCGCAAGACACCCCGGTGGCTGCCGCTCGCCCTGGGCGCGGTGGTCGTGCTGGCCGGACTCGGCATCGCCTATGTCGGCTACAAGCAATACGGTCCGAAGGACATCGAGCCCGATCGCATCGGATACACGGTCGTCGATGATCACACGGTCGATGTGGATTTCAAGCTGACCCGCAAGGATCCGGGCAAAGCGGTCGTTTGTTTCGTCCGGGCCATGTCCGCCGACAGCGATGAGGTCGGCCGCCGCGAGGTGCTCATCCCGCCCTCCGACAGTGGCACCGTCCGGCTCACGACTACCATCAAGACGACGGCCCGCGCCGGCGCAGGCAATGTGTACGGCTGCAGCGACCAGGTGCCGGCATATCTCCGCGTCGGGTGAAAAGTCCGGAACGCCACTCGCTTTGATGCCTCTACCTGCATCTTTGTGAATCGTGCTAAAATAACGCAACACACGGTTCCGGGGTTCGGAGCCGTGTTTGCTGCATTGACGGCCGGCGCTGTCGGGAACCTCCCCCAGGATGGCTCTGGCTGTCCGCTGTTGTCATGCCCACCCACCGGTGGGTAGCGGCGACGGATTTTTCAGGGAATCCCGGCTTGCGCCGGGGACAACTACTAGGGAGTGATCGAGATGACTGAGACGAACGTGACCTGGCTGACCCCGGAGTCGCACGAGAGGCTCACGAGCGAACTCGGCGTGCTCATAGCCAACCGTCCCGTCATCGCGGCCGAAATCAACGAGCGCCGTGAAGAGGGTGACCTCAAGGAGAACGGCGGGTACCACGCGGCTCGTGAGGAGCAGGGCCAGCAGGAGGCGCGCATTCGCCAGCTGCAGGAACTCCTCAACAATGCCAAGGTGGGCGTGGCGCCGACCAAGTCCGGTGTGGCGCTGCCGGGTTCCGTCGTCAAGGTCTATTACAACGGCGACGAGAGCGATACCGAAACGTTCCTGATCGCCACCCGCGAAGAGGGTCTGAGCCAGGACGGTCTGGAGACCTACTCGCCCGCCTCCCCGCTGGGCGGCTCCCTCATCAACGCCAAGGTCGGCGATACCCGCGAATACACGCTGCCCAACGGCAAGACCATGAAGGTCACGCTGGTGACAGCAGAGCCCTACCACAGCTGAGACTAAAAGCTGAGCGGCCCCCGGTCCTGAACGGACCGGGGGCCGCAGCGTTTCCAAGGCCGTAAACGACGAAGCGCCGCACCGGAATCCGGTGCGGCGCTTCGTTTACTTACCGAATGTGACAACTGATCTCGCAAGCTCGGGGTAACTCCCCGGGTACCCCCGAAATCGGTGCCGCACAAGACCGCTGGCACGCGTTCCCAACGGTCAACGGCTCTCAGCCGTGCGCTAAAGGTCCGGGGAGGCGGCTCAGGCGAGTGCCTGTTCTATGTCGGCCAAGAGGTCGCTGATGTCTTCGATGCCGACCGAGAGGCGGACGAGGTCGGCGGGGACCTCGAGGGCGGAGCCCTCGGTGGAGGCGTGGGTCATGGCGCCCGGGTGCTCGATGAGGGATTCGACGCCGCCGAGGGATTCGGCGAGGGTGAAGATCTTGGTGCGCGAGCAGAAGTCCAGGGCGGCGTCCTTGCCACCGTGCACGCGGACCGAGATCATGCCGCCGAAGCGGCGCATCTGCTTCTGCGCGACGGTGTGGCCCGGGTGCTCGGGCAGGCCGGGGTAGATGACCTGGGCGATCTTCGGGTGGTTGGACAGGAATTCGGCCAGGGTCTCGGCATTGTCGCAATGCCGGTCCATGCGCAGCGCGAGCGTCTTGATGCCGCGCAGGGTGAGGAAGGCGTCCATCGGGCCGGGGACCGCGCCGGCGCCGTTCTGCAGGAACGCGAACTTGGCGTCCATTTCCTGATCGTCGGTGATCAGCGCGCCGCCGACCACATCCGAATGCCCGCCCACGTACTTGGTGGTCGAATGCAGCACGATATCCGCGCCGAGCAGCAGCGGCTGCTGCAGGTACGGGGAGGCGAAGGTGTTGTCCACCACCAGTTTCGCGCCACCGGCGTGCGCGACCTGAGCCAGTGCGGAGATATCGCCGATATTCAGCAGCGGGTTGGTCGGGGTCTCGATCCACACCAGCTTGGTGTTCGGGCGCATGGCCGCGGCCACCGCATCCGGATCGGTCACATCGGCCACCGAGTACTCGATGCCCCACTGCGTGAACACCTTGTCGATGAGCCGGAAAGTGCCGCCGTACGCGTCGTTCGGAATGACCAGATGATCGCCGGGGCGCAGATTGGCGCGCAGCGCACAGTCCGTCGCCGCCATACCCGAGGAGAAGGCCCGCCCGTACGTGCCGGATTCGAGGGCCGCGAGATTGGCCTCCAGCGCCGTCCGGGTCGGATTACCGGTGCGCGCGTACTCGTAACCGCCGCGCATGCCGCCGACACCGTCCTGGGCGAAGGTCGAACTCGCATAGATCGGCACGTTCACCGCACCGGTCTGAGGGTCCGGGTCGAACCCGGCGTGCACGGCCCGTGTGGAGAAACCCAGCTGATCGCTCATGGCGCTAAGCCTAAGTCGCTGCGAATTCACCCTTGCCTCCGGGCACGCATCCGAGCGGCCCCGGGTCTCGTCCGGGACGGGTGCGCCGTCCTAGGCTGGGGCGCATGGTCACCGTAGACGAGCTGTTCGCCATCGACTCCCTGCTCGACGAGGAGGAGCGTGCGATCCGCGATACCGTGCGCGCCTTCGCGGCGGAACGGCTGCGGCCGCATATCGCCGAGTGGTTCGAGGCGGGCACCTTCCCGGCGCGCGAGCTGGCGCCGGAGCTCGGCAAGCTGGGACTGCTCGGCATGCACCTCGAGGGATACGGGTGCGCGGGCACCTCCGCGACCGCCTACGGACTGGCCTGCATGGAGCTCGAGGCGGTGGATTCCGGTGTGCGGAGCATGGTTTCGGTGCAGGGGTCGCTGGCCATGACGGCCATCCACAAGTACGGGTCGGAGCAGCAGAAGCAGCAGTGGCTGCCGGGGATGGCCGCCGGACAGCTGCTGGGCTGCTTCGGGCTCACCGAACCGGATTTCGGTTCCAATCCCGGCGGCATGCGCACCCGGGCGCGACGGGACGGCGACGACTGGATTCTCGACGGGTCCAAGATGTGGATCACCAACGGCAGCGTCGCCGATGTCGCGATCATCTGGGCACAGTCGCGGGAGGGTGAGCGCGACACTATTCGCGGCTTCGTAGTCCCCACGGACACACCGGGTTTCAGTGCGCGCGAAATGCATCGCAAGCTGTCGCTGCGGGCCTCCGTCACCGCGGAGCTGTCGCTGGAGGGTGTGCGCCTGCCCGCCGACGCCCTGCTGCCGGAGGCGCGCGGCCTGGCCGCACCGCTGGGCTGCCTGTCCGAAGCGCGGTTCGGCATCATCTTCGGCGCACTCGGGGCGGCGCGCGACTGTCTCACCGCCACCATCGATTACACCCGCACCCGCGAGGTCTTCGACAAGCCGCTCGCGGGCTACCAGCTGACCCAGGCCAAGCTCGCTGATATGGCGCTGGAGCTCGGCAAGGGACAGTTGCTGGCGCTGCACCTCGGCCGCCTCAAGGACCGCAACGAGATTCGCCCCGAACAGATCAGCGCGGGCAAACTCAACAGCACCCGCGAGGCCATCGCCATCGCGCGCGAATGCCGGACCATCCTGGGCGCCAACGGGATCACGCTGGAGTACCCGGTGCTGCGGCACGCCAACAACCTCGAATCGGTCCTCACCTACGAGGGCACCGCCGAGGTGCATCAGCTGGTGCTCGGCGAGGCGCTCACCGGGTCCAAAGCCTTCCGCTGAACTAGAGGTCGAGTGCGCTATATCTCACAGCCACTAACGCGGATGCCGGGCGATTGCTAGCATGACCAGGTGTTTTTGCCCGGCTCCGCATTGCTCGTCGTCTCGGCGCGTAAGACTTTGAACCGCCTGCAGCGCACGCACGGAGCCCCGGCCTTCAGCGCCGCACAGGAGTTCCCCGGCGTGGCCGCGGTGGTGGATCAGCACGCCGCCTCCGTGCGCGACATTCTCGAAGTGGGCGTGCGGAATTCGAGCATGGTGCCGGTGAGCGTGCTGCTGGCCGGCTACGCGCGCGGCCTGCTCGAAGACCTGCCCGGAATCGACCTGGACGCGCCGGCCACTCCCACGGAATGGCAGCAGGCCGACTGGGTGCACCTGCGCCTGGCCGCGGTCTGCTCACTCGCCCGCGCGGCCTGACCCCGCCGAACCGGGCGACACCGCCCACCCGTCTGAAATCCAACGCACACAACGACATTCGAACCCTCGATCCCGATGCTGCACACCGGCCCGGGCGCACAGTCGAGCGCACGAAGCGGCCCGCGTACCGACGTACGCGGGCCGCTTCACCGTCATCTCGGCGCGTTCACACCGTCATCCCGGCGCGTTTTTGGCCGGGATCCACCACGCCGGCCTAGATCCCGGTCAAGAACATGCCGGGATGACGGGGCTGCGGCGCTCAGTGCATGCCGGGCTGATTGCCTCGATCGGGCATCTGCCCGCCGTGCTCCGGCATCTGCCCGCCGTGCTCCGGCATCTGCCCGCCGTGCTCCGGCATCTGCCCGCCCTGATTCGGCATTCCAGCCTGGCCTGGCATTCCGCCCTGCCCCGGGCCGCCGTATCCGCGCTGCTGACCGTATCCCTGCTGACCCGGCTGGCCGTAGCCAGCGGGCGAGCCAACGGGTTGCTCGGCCCACTTTCCGGGCGGCATCTGCTGGCCGGCCATGGGGCGCGCGCCACCCATCGCGCCCTGCTGCGCCAGCATCTGCTGACGCGCTCGCGCGGCATCCTCACGCCCGCGCTGGAACGCCTCGGCATGCCCCTTCACCTCGGGCATCTCGCCCTCGACGGTTTCCAGCCAGCCTTCCCAGCGCTGCTGCATGGGCCGGATCAGGCCGCCGCCGACACCGACGACGAGCACACCGCCGATGACCGCGAGCACGGTGACGAGGATGGGCATGGTGACCGACGTCGCCACCCCGATCTGATTGAGCGCCGCGACAATGCCTACGCCCCAAATGAATACGGCCGCGATCCGGCCCATCATGCGCCCGTAGGACAGGCCGCTGAGCATATTCGCGATCATGTCCATCACCACGCGCGCGATGGCGCCCGCAATGCAGACGATGACGATCGCGACCGCCAGTTTGGGCAGCCAGCCGACGATGCCGTCGAGCATGGTGCTGATCGGATTCGGCCCGAACACACCGAAACCCAGCTGCAGCGTGATCAGCAGCACCGCGTAATACACCAGCTTGGCCATGATGCCGGTGGCGTCGTAGCTGCTGCGCGCCAGCATGTCCTGAATGCCGCCGCGCTCAGCCAGCCGGTCGAAACCGACCCGATTCAGAACCCTGGTCACCAGCCGGGCGATGATCTTCGCCACGATCCAGCCGACAATGAGAATGGCCAGGAAACCGACAAATTTCGGCACGAACGTGGCCACCGAGCTCCACGCGTCCGAGAGGCCCTGCTGGAAATCGATAGCCGAACTCGAGGTGGTCATGAACCCCGTCCCTTCGCTATCTGCTCCGGTTGTCCCGGCCGAATGCCGGAACTACTCCAAGGGCGGTTATACCCCGCTGTCGATCACCGGATTCGGCGGTTTGCGAAATAGTTGCCAAATCGGGTGCCTGTGATTTGCCGGACATTCACGCGGAACGCCGAAACCCTCCCGGAGCGAAGGCTCCGGGAGGGCTCTGACGGGGTCGGAACGAGTGCGAGCGCGCTGCCGGCTCGGTCCGCGCTACGCGAGGCTCAGTACGCGCTGTTGACGTTGTCCATCGAGCCGTAGCGGGCGGCGGCGTAGTTGCACGCGGCCACGATATTGGCGACCGGATCCCAGACGTCGGTCGAGGTGCCGCTCACGTGGTACGCGTTGAAGGTGGGATCGATGACCTGCAGCAGGCCCTTGGACGGGATGCCCATGGCCGCATTGGAGTCGTACAGGTTGATCGCCTGCGGGTTGCCGCTGGACTCACGCAGCACATTGCGCAGGATGCCCTCGTAGCTGCCGGGGATGCCGTGGGCGGACATGATGTCCAGCGCCTGACGAATCCAGCCGTCCAGGTTGTTCGCGTAGGACGGCGCGGGCGGTGCGGGCGGCGCGACCGGAGCGGGCGCCGGCATGGGGGCGGGGGCCGGAGCCGCGGCCGGAGCCACCTTGGCCACAGCCGCCGGAAGGGCCGCGGCGGCCGGGGCAGCGGGAACCGTCGCGGCGGCCAGGGTCTCCTTCAGGGCGACCGGGTGCACGTCACCGGAGGCGGTGCCCGCGGCGGTGATGATGGAGCCGAAGACTCCGAGCGCAAGAGCGGCGGTGCCGACCGTACGGGCGGCAGCAACCACCTTGCTACGTCTAGCAGGGCAACGCAGAGCAGTCAGGGTATTCGTAGGCATGATGGATGTAGATTCCTGTTCGGTTTCTGGGGCTCGCAGGCCTGAAAAAGGCAGCGCTCGACTACGGGACGTCTCTCGACGTCCGGCGTTGCACTGGGGCTGTTTCTGGTTTCTGTTGTGAGACCCGTTACGGGCCAGGGAAATTCGGTGCTTCAGGAGGTCTGCGGAGACTGCGTCGGCCGCTTCGGGCCGCGGTGCCTCATCACACCGCTGTCGTGTTCGGGTTCCGCATCTGTGTCGACATCTCCTCGCACCAACCAGACTTGTGGTCTGTTTCCAACAAGGTCACAGCTTGATTGCGCTCGTTTAACACAGCATGAATCAAACATGAACAGAAGGTGAACCGGCCCGCTTGGAGATCCTTAGACCTGCATCAATACAAGCACTGACCTGGTGATCCAATTGAAACCATTAAGTGTTTCAGATCACAGAACAATTTAGCCCGACTTTTGCGATATACCCGTTTCAGCCCATTTCTCGGCGTTTCGCGATAGCCAGGCGATCATTCAGCAATGCCCGGTGCCAATCACACGCGTATCACTGGACAACCTGCGTAACGGCAGATCGCGGTGAGCCGAATCGCCGTAAAGCGCGCATGAGCAGGGGCAGTGTGAACATCACGAGCAGTAGCCGAATGGTCTGCACACTGGTGATGAGCGGCAGATTCGCATTCATTTTGTCGGCCGTCGCGAGCACCGCGTTGATTCCGCCGGGCGTGGTCGCGAGATACAGATCCGACAGCTCCAGATCGACGAACTGCGCCAATCCCAGCGCCATGGCCGCCACCAGACCCGACAGCGCGAGCACCGCGACGGCCATGGCCGGAATCATGCGCGCCATCTCCCGCACCACCTGCCGGGTGAAGCGGGTGCCGACCTCGAACCCGATGAGTACGAACAGCAGATCCTTGAACAGATGCGTGGGCGCATAACCGTGACTGACACCCGCGGCGGTGAGCACCGCGGTCAGCAGCATGGGGCCCAGCAGCGCCGCATTCGGCAGTCCGATGCGACGGCCGACCCAAATCCCTATGAGGCACAACATGATTGCCGTCGAGATTCCGGCGACCTGATCACCGCGGCCGACGATCATCCAGTACGGCAGTGAGGGATCCGTCACCGAACCGCCGAGAGTCGCTGAGCTGTAAGCGATTCCCTCTTGGTCGTCGAGCAGCGCGGCCACCGCGGGCGCGCTCAGCGCGACCAGCGCAACGCGCAGATACTGCATGAAAGCCACTCGGCGCGGGTCCGCATCGAGCTCATCGGCGGCGGAAACGACGGCGGCGGAACCACCGGCCAGCATGCCCAGCGTCGCGGTCGGCACATCCACCTTGGCGACCCGGGCGAAGACGAGAGCCACCGCGACACTGACCAGAATGGTGGCCGCCGTGACCAGCAGCACGGGCAGCAGATCGAGGCCGATCGAGGTCAGCAGCGATACCTGCAGATAGCTGCCCATCAGCACGCCCAGCATGGCCTGCACGCCGATACTCACCTGGCGTGGCAGCGGCCGCGGCAGGCGATTGGTCATGGCCAGGACCGCACCCACCACGATCGCGAGAATCATCTGCGGAGCCGGAAACCCCAGGCGATCCAGCAGCGTCGCACCGCCCAGCACAGCGGCCGACAACGCTACCCAGGTCAGCAACTGTCTCGGGTTCATGGTCACCAAGCCTGCCCGGCGACCATGAACAGACAGTAACGATGCAGTTATCTCACCGGCCGGACGCCGTGTGATCTCCGATGCAGGAGCGAACTACGCAAGCGCTCCGTCGCTGAGGAAGCCCAGCAGGTCGTGGCGGGTGATGACGCCGACCGGCTTGCCGTCGTCGACCACCATGAGTGCATCGGTGGACTCGAGCAGCTTGGTCGCCGCCGACACCGGCTCGCCGGAGCCGATCAGCGGGAATGCCGGGCTCATATGCTGCGCCACCGAATCGGTGAGCTTGGCCCGGCCCTCGAAGACCGCGGACAGCAGATCGCGCTCGGTCACGCTGCCCGCGACCTCGCCGGCCATGACGGGCGGCTCGGCGCCGACCACCGGCATCTGCGAGACGCCGTACTCGCGCAGGATCTCGATGGCATCGCGCAGCGTCTCCTGCGGGTGGGTGTGCACCAGATCCGGCAGCTCACCGGTCTTGCCGCGCAGCACATCGCCGACGTGCACCTCGGCGGTCGAACCGTCCAAGCGCGAACGCAGGAAGCCGTAGGAGCTCATCCACTGATCGTTGAAGATCTTGGACAGGTAGCCGCGGCCACCGTCCGGGAGCAGGACGACGACCACCGCATCGGGATCGCGCTCGGCGACCTTGAGCGCCGCCACCACGGCCATACCGCAGGAGCCGCCGACCAGCAGGCCCTCCTCGCGCGCCAGGCGACGGGTCATCTCGAAGGAGTCCGCGTCGGAGACGGCGATGATCTCGTCCGGAATGGCCGGGTCGTAGGCGCTGGGCCAGAAGTCCTCGCCGACACCCTCGACCAGATACGGGCGGCCGGTGCCGCCGGAGTACACCGAACCCTCGGGATCGGCGCCGATGACCTGGACCTTGCCGCCCGAGATCTCCTTCAGGTAGCGACCGGTGCCGGTGATGGTGCCGCCGGTGCCGACGCCCGCCACGAAGTGCGTGACCTTGCCGTCGGTATCGCGCCAGATCTCCGGGCCGGTGGTCTCGTAGTGCGATTCCGGACCGCCCGGATTGGAGTACTGGTTCGGCTTCCAGGCGCCGTCGATCTCGCGCACCAGGCGATCGGAGACGTTGTAGTAGCTGTCCGGGTCCTCCGGCGCGACCGCGGTCGGGCAGACCACGACCTCGGCGCCGTAGGCGCGCAGCACATTCCGCTTGTCCTCGCTGACCTTGTCCGGGCAGACGAAGACGCAGTGGTAGCCGCGCTGCTGCGCAACCAGCGCCAGGCCCACACCGGTATTGCCGGAGGTCGGTTCGACGATGGTGCCGCCGGGCTTGAGCAACCCGGCTTCCTCGGCGGCGTCGATCATCTTGACCGCGATGCGGTCCTTGGAACTGCCGCCGGGGTTCAGGTACTCGACCTTCGCCGCCACCAGTCCGGAGTTCGGGCCCACCACGGAGTTCAACCGAACGAGTGGGGTGTTTCCGATCAGATCCACGACGGAGTCAGCGATGCGCATACCCCTCATCGTTGCAGAAAGGAGATCGAGGCTTTCGCGCACGTAGGCGATCTCACCGTCGCGGGAAATTACCATCGGCGCATGAGGAGCCCGACCTATGTGCGCGCAGCCCTGATGTTCGGATCCCTCGTGGGCGCGACCATGATCGTTTCCGCCCCGCCGGCCCAGGCTCAGACAGTGGAATTTCCGCAGGTACCGACCATGTTCCGGGACGGGTTGTGCGGCGGCAGCATTCGCGTGTGGGCCGACACCAGTCCCGACTGGCCGGGCCGGGCCATCATCAATGTGCGGGCCCAGCCGATCGTCGGATTCGGTCCGGGCGAGTGGAGCTTCGCTCCCCTGTGCGAGAACCTGACCACTGTCGCCTGGCGCAATATGAACACCGGTGCCACAGGCGAATACCGGGTGGTCGTGACCGCGGGCATCTACGGCAGCGTGCAGTACGCGCTGTTCCAGGACACCGGGCCCGGACACATCGTGGTGACCTCCTACACCGACATGGCCAACATCCCCCAGACCGGCGCTTTCGACGTCCCGCGATAGGTCCCCACTCCAGGTCGTGGCCCGAGAGTGAGGGATATTCCACAGTTCAATGACTGGGATACCGGCCTACCGGATGTTTGATGCAGGACACACCCGTCGTAGATTCGAAGTGGTTCACCCCCGCACTTAAAGGAGTCCTCATGGCTGAGGCCGTTATCGTTTCGTACGCCCGCTCGCCCATCGGCCGCGCTGGCAAGGGTTCGCTCGTGGGCATGCGACCGGACGACCTCGCGGCTCAGATGGTGCAGGCCGCGCTCGACAAGGTTCCCGCCCTGGCCGCCAGCGATATCGACGATCTGATGCTGGGCTGCGGTCAGCCCGCCGGTGAGTCCGGTTTCAATATGGCTCGCGCCGTGGCCGTGCAGCTGGGCTACGACTACCTGCCCGGTGTCACGCTCAACCGCTACTGCTCCTCCTCGCTGCAGACCACCCGGATGGCGCTGCACGCCATCAAGGCCGGCGAGGGCGACGTATTCATTTCTGCAGGCGTGGAGACGGTTTCGCGCTTCCCGAAGGGCACCGCCGACGGCTGGCCCGACACCCACAACCTCACCTTCGCCGAGGCCGAGGCCCGCACCAAGGCCACCGCGGAGTCCAACGCCACCTGGATCGACCCGCGCGAGAACGACATCCTGCCGGACGTCTACATCGCCATGGGCCAGACCGCGGAGAACGTCGCCACCTACACCGGCATCTCCCGTGAGGACCAGGACCACTGGGCCGTGCGTTCGCAGAACCGTGCGGAAGAGGCCATCAAGTCCGGCTTCTTCGAGCGTGAGATCACCCCGGTGACCCTGCCCGACGGCACCATCGTCACCACCGACGACGGCCCGCGCGCCGGCACCACCTACGAGAAGATCTCCTCGCTCAAGCCGGTCTTCCGCCCCGACGGCACCGTCACCGCCGGTAACGCCTGCCCGCTCAACGACGGCGCCGCCGCGCTGGTCATCATGAGCGACACCAAGGCCAAGGCGCTGGGCCTGACCCCGCTGGCCCGCATCGTGTCCACCGGCGTCTCCGGCCTGTCCCCCGAGATCATGGGCCTCGGTCCGATCGAGGCGGTCCGCAAGGCCCTCGGCTACGCCGGCATGACCATCGGCGACCTCGACCTCTACGAGATCAACGAGGCCTTCGCCGTGCAGGTCCTGGGTTCCGCCCGCGAGCTGAACATGGACCACGACAAGCTGAACATCTCCGGTGGCGCGCTCGCCCTCGGCCACCCGTTCGGCATGACCGGCGCCCGCATCACCGCCACCCTCATCAACAATCTCCAGACCCAGGACAAGCAGTTCGGTCTGGAGACCATGTGTGTCGGTGGCGGCCAGGGCATGGCAATGATCATCGAGCGTCTCAGCTGAGTGTGATCTGATCGAAAAGAGGGCCCGGAGCATTCGCTCCGGGCCCTCTTCGTATTACCCGCGAGGTAATCGACTTCGGTACCGCGAGCGAGAAATATCAAGGGCGCCAAAGCAGTACGCAGTATCTAAGGAGCCCCTGATGCCCGGTTACGCCATTGCGCAGCTTTACGACGTGGATCTCAATGCGGAGATTGTGGAGTATCTCGAGCGGATCGACTCGACACTGGCCCCGTTCGGGGGGAAGTTCATCGTGCACGGCGGCGCGCAGCAGGTCATCGAGGGGCCCGCGAGCGCGGTGGCCATTGTCATCGAATTCCCGGACTACCAGGCAGTTCAGGACTGGCACCAGTCCGCGGCGTATCAGGCGATCCTGCCGTTGCGGACCGAGAACTGTTCCAGCATCGCGGTTCTCGCCCAGGATTGCGGCAAGGATCATGTGGCGACGGATGTACTGAAAGAAGCGGCCTCATAGGCCGCAAAAGGGCGGGCCCCGGAATTCCGGGGCCCGCCCTTTCAGGTATTCAGTTGCGCACCACCGTTATCAGTCGCGCTGGAAGTAGCTCAGCAGGCGCAGGATCTCGATGTACAGCCAGACCAGGGTGACGGTCAGGCCGAATGCCACGCCCCACGCGGCCTGCGCCGGTGCATTGGCGCGGATGAGCTGATCGGCCGCGTCGAAGTCCAGCAGGAAGCTGAACGCGGCGACGGCGATGACCACCAGGCTGAAGATGATCGACATGGTGCCGCCGTCACGCAGGCCCAAACCGCCGGGCGTGATGAAGGAGGCGATGAGGTTGCCGACCATCAGCACCAGGATGCCGATCATGGCGGCGACGATCATGCGGGTGAAGCGCGGGGTGACGCGGATGGCGCCGGTCTTGTAGACGACCAGCATGCCGAAGAACACGCCGAAGGTGCCGAGCACCGCCTGCGCGATCAGCCCGGAGCCGCCGACGCCGCCGAAGGAGACATTGGTGAACATGAACGACAGCGCGCCGAGGAACAGACCCTCGAAGGCCGCGTAGCTGAGCACCAGGGCCGGATTGTTCTGCTTACGACCGAAACTCGCGATCATGGCGAGCACGAAGCCGACCAGGCCGCCGACGATCACGAACGGTGCGGCAAGCGAGTGGTTGGACGCGGTGAGCGCGTAGGAGATGATCGCGCCGACGGTCACCACACCCAGCGTGATGCCGGTCTTGGTGACGACGTCATCGATGGTCATGGGCCGGGTGAGCGGCACCGCGGGCTGATTGGGCTGCTGGTACCCGTAGGGCGGGTACTGCGGGGGCTGCTGACCGTACTGGGGATTGGGCTGTCCGGCTCCAGCGGGCGCCGAGCCGAAGCCGGCATAGCCGCCGTTCTGCTGGGGCGTCAGGTTCCGGAAAACCGGGTTGGAGGTGGTGCGCAAGGCGCTTCCCTTTCTGGAGTCGCGGCCCACGGTGGTCGTGGCCTCGTTCTACCGAATCAACGACCCGTACCGCTGGCAAGTTCCCAAGTGGCACGGATCGGACTAGTCGGACTTTACCTGACCTTTACCGTACGTGCTGCCCGGCAAACGTCGGGCATAGTTCCCGGCCATGCCCCGCAGCAGCGGGAAACTAGCCCAGCTGGCTCATGACCCGGTCGGCGATCAGCGCCAGGTGATCCAGATCCCGCAGATCCAGCATCTGCAGGTAGACCCGCGTGGTTCCGGCGATCTCGGCGTAGCGGGCGATCTTCTCGACCACCTCGTCCGGACTGCCGGCCAGGCCATTGGCCTTCAGCTCGTCCACCTCCCGGCCGATGGCCGCCGCGCGCCGAGCCACCTCGGCATCGGTGGCGCCGACACAGGCGACCAGAGCATTGGAGAAGGTCAACTCCTCCGGATCGCGGCCGATGGCCTTGGCGGCCCGGCGAACCCGGTCGAACTGCTCGGCGCAGGTCTCGGGCGATTGGAACGGCACATTGAATTCGTCGGCGTACTGCGCGGCCAGTCGCGGTGTGCGCTTCGCGCCCATACCGCCGATGACCACCGGGATCTTGGCCTGTGCGGGCTTGGGCAGTGCCGGTGAATCGGTGAGCGTGTAGTGCTCGCCGGTGTAGGAGAAGGTCTCTCCGGCCGGGGTGCCCCACAGGCCGGTGATGACGGCCAGCTGCTCCTCGAAGCGCGCGAACTTGTCGGCGGGGAACGGAATGCCGTAGGCGGTGTGCTCGGACTCGAACCAGCCTGCGCCGAAACCGAAGTCGACGCGGCCGCCGGACATGGCGTCGACCTGCGCGACCTCGATGGCCAGCACCCCGGGCGGACGGAAGGTCGCGGCGGTGACCAGGGTGCCGAGGCGGATGCGGCTGGTCTCGCGGGCGAGACCGGCCAGGGTGATCCAGGCGTCGGTCGGCCCGGGCAGCCCGTCGGCATCGCCCATGGCGAGGTAGTGGTCGGAGCGGAAGAAGGCGTCGTAGCCCAGGTCCTCGGTGGCCTTGGCCACGGTGAGCAGGGTGTCGTAACTGGCGCCCTGCTGAGGTTCGGTGAAGATACGAAGATCGATTCGGCCCATGCCTCTATTGTGCTTCCACCGCGGTGGAGGTGTGCAGCCCGCGTACCGAGCGGGTGACAGTGAATTTGCGATTGCGGCCCATCACCTCGGTCTTACCGACCATGCGCTCCATGACCCCGCGGTAATTGAGGTGCGAGTTGTAGACGGTCCACAGTTCGCCGCCGGGACGCAGTACCCGACCGGCCTGCTGGAACATCTTGATGGCGGAGCCGGTGTGCACGGCCGCGCCGACATGGAAGGGCGGATTGCACAGCACCAGATCGGCGCTGTTGTCCGGCGCGCTCGACATGGCGTCATCGCGCAGCACGGTGATCCGATCGGCCACCGCATTGGCCTCGGCGGTGGCACGGGTGGAGGCGACGGCCGCGGCCGACTGATCGGTGGCGGTAATGCGGATTCCGGGCCGGGCCTTGGCCAGCGCCACCGCGAGAATGCCTGTGCCGCAACCTAGGTCGATGGCATCCCTGGCATCGGGCTTCATCCGCCTGAGGTAGTCGAGCAGGAAGCGGGTGCCGATATCCAGCCGCGAACCGGAGAACGCGGCGCCGTGGGCGACCACCTCGAGGCCCTGATCGTCGAGCTGGTTGCGTACCGGAAACTGAGGATCCCCAGCGGTTTTCGGTTCGGTGGCCAGCAGGACGCGGGATTTCTGCCGCCCGCGGCTGGCCTGGACGGCGCCGAAGGATTCGGCCAGCACGTCATTCATGGCGGGGGTCAGGTACTTGTCCCGGCCGCCCGCGTACACCCGCACCTCCGGGGACGCGTAGCGCGCAATGGCATCGGCGATTTCGGCGAGTCCGGACAGCGCGCGCGGCAGCCGCCACAGCACCACCCGCACGTCCGCGAGCAGCCGCTCGCCCAGTTCCATGGCGGTGTATCGATCCGCCAGTCCGACCAGGCGCGCATTATTGGCCAGGGCGAGTTCACCGGTGAGCAGATCCTGGTGCACCCGAATGCCGCGCAGGTCGTAGGCGGCGACGGCGCCGAGCGTCAGCGCGCCGTAACCGTCGTCGATCACCGCCACCCGGCCATCCCCCGCTGCGGCAAGGGAATCGGCGGCGACATCCAGTAGCAACCGATCAGCGGCATCGACCGCATAGAGGTTCACCGCCTCCACATCCGGATACCGCCGCAATCGGCTCAGCACGTCCTCGACCTCAACCACACCTACAGTGTGCTGGATCATTGCCGACGCGTCCCATCGGGCCCGTGTCTGGCGGATGACAAAGGTTGCTCGACCAGCCAAAACGGACAAACCAAACCGATCGGTTCTGCGGCTTGACCCGACTAGTTTCGCGGCATGGTGGCTGCCGCCGCGATCATGACCACCGCCATGGCCGCGACGCCGAGAAAGACCAGGTGGATGGCGGGCGAGAGATCCTGCGGCGCCGGATGTTCGGTGCGGCCGATACGGGAATTCACCAGCGCGCCGAAGAGCGCCACGCCGAGTGCACTGCCCAGCGAGCGGGCGAACATATTGGTGGAGGTGACCACGCCGCGCTCGGACCATTCGACACTGGACTGTGCGGCAATGAGAGTGGGGCTGGCCACCAGGCCCATGCCCGCACCGACAATGAAGCAGCCCAGTGCCACCTGTAGCAGTGTGGAGCCCTCGTTCACCAGCAGGAGCGTGGCCGCGCCGAGGGCCGCGAGCACACTGCCGATGAGAGAGGTCGCGCGGAATCCTATGCGCAGGTAGACCTTTCCGGCCTGTGAGGCGGTCATGGGCCAGCCGAGCGTGAGGGCTCCGACCGTCAGCCCCGCCACCAGCGCACCGGTGCCGAGCACACTCTGCGCGAAGGTCGGCACATACGAGGTGAGGCCGAGCAGTACCGCGCCGACGAGCAGTGAGACCAGACTGCTGGCCACCAGCACGCGGCGGGTGAGAACCCACAGCGGCAGAATCGGATTCGCGGCCCGGCGCTCGACGAGGCCGAACAGAATCAGCACCAGCAGGCCCGCCGCGAAGAGCGCGATGCTGGCCGGCGAGGTCCACGCCCACGCCTGCCCGCCCTCCAGCAGCGCCAGCATGAGCCCGCCCGCTCCGACGGTCAGCAGCCCCGCCCCGAGATAGTCGATGCGATGTCGTTGCCGCGGTGCGCTTTCGGTGAACTTCCGCAGGATCATCCAGGCCGCCACCGCGGCCAGCGGCAGATTGATCAGGAAAATCCAGCGCCAGCTGATGTATTCGGAGAACACTCCGCCGAGCAGTGGGCCGAGCACCGAGGAGGCCGCCCAGACGCTGGCCAGATAGGCCTGCACCTTCGCCCGCTCCTGAACGGTGTAGATATCGCCGGCGATGGTGATGGCCATCGGCCCCACCGCACCCGCGCCGATCCCCTGCACCGCCCGAAAGACAATGAGCCCCAGCATGCTGGTGGCCAGCCCGCACAGCAGCGAACCCAGCGCGAACACCGCAATCCCGAAGAGCATCACCGGCTTCCGCCCCACCATATCGGCGAGCTTCCCGTACACCGGCACCGTCACCGCCTGCGCCAGCAGATAAATACTGAACAGCCAGGGGAATTGCGCGAACCCGCCGAGCTGATCGGTAATCGTCAGCACCGCCGTGGCGATAACAGTCGAGTCCAGCGCCACCAGCGAGGTAGCCAACATAATGGCCCCCAGCACCGGCCCCCGCTCCGACCGCAACCCCACAGCCGCCGCCGATTCGGTAGCAGTCACCAGCAACCCCCTCATCACCTCGACCCGATAATCAAGTCGAACACCGTGCACCCGCACCTATTCCGAAGCCACCGACAGCCGGCCCGCAACCGCGGTAACCGACAAATCGCCCGTGCTCCCCGATCAGAGAATCACACCCGACCCTTCCCCGTCAGGCCCTCCCCCGGCGCGACGGACGGCCGGGCATGGCTCGGCCTGGGATCAGAGGGTGGCGACCAGGTTTCGGAGGACGGGGAGGCTTACGGAGCCGGAGCCCAGGACCTTGTCGTGGAAGGTTTTGATGTCGAAGGCGGGGCCTAGGCGGCGTTCGGTGGCGGCGCGTTGGCGGCGGATTTCGAGTTGGCCGACCTTGTAGGCGACGGCTTGGCCGGGCATGGCGATGTAGCGGTCGACCTCGGTGCGGATTTCGTCTACGCCGACAGGGGCGTTGGCGACCATGAAGTCGATGGCCTGCCGGCGGGTCCAGCCCTTGGCGTGCAGGCCGGTGTCGACGACCAGGCGGCAGGAGCGCCAGGAGTCGGCGGCCAGCATGCCGATGCGGGTGAGATCGTCCGGGTACAGGCCCATTTCGTCGGCGAGGCGTTCGGTGTAGAGCGCCCAGCCCTCCACGAAGGCGGTGTTGGAGAACGACATGCGCTGGAAGCGGGGCAGATGGTCGAGCTCATTGGCAATGGTGAGCTGCAGGTGATGGCCGGGGATGGCCTCGTGGTAGGCGACCGAGGCGGTCTCATACCTATTGCGGCCCTTGGGATCATGCTGGTTGACGAAATACGCGCCGGGGCGCGAACCGTCGGCGGCGGGCGGGAAGTAGTAGGCCGCGGGCGCATCGGCCGCCAGGAACTCCGGCACGGGAAGAATGTCGCAGGACTCGCGGGGCAGCCGGCCGAACCAGTTCCCCATCTCGGCCTGTGCGGCGGCCAGGCACTGCCGCGCATCGACCATGATCTCCTCGCCGTCGCCGTAGCGCAGCCCGGAGTCCTCGCGCAGCCGGGCGAAGATCTCGCCGAGGTCGGTGAGACCGAAGAGCCGGCCGCCCACCTCGGCGTATTCGGTACGCAGCCCGTCCAATTCGTCGAGCCCGAGCTGATGGATCTCGTCCGCGCCCAGATCGGACAGGGTGGTGTGCTGACGCAGCAGGGTGCGATAGATATTCGCGCCGTCCTCGCCGAGCCAGCACAGCCCGGGCTGCTCATCGGAGCGCGCGGCGGGGAGCAGCTCGTCTGCGAGCACATCCCGGTAGGCGCGGAAGGCGGGCCGGATGACATCGCGTGCGACCTCGGCCAGGTCTGCGCGCCAAGCGGTTTCGCCGTCCCAGTTCGGCGGGCCGGGGAAGGTGACGAACGGGTCGGCGGCGATTTCCGAGGCCAGGTACCCGTCCAGCTGGTTGAGCGAACGCTCGATGGCAATGCGCGCCGGGGTGCGCCCGGCGGCCAGCCCGGCGCGGAAGCGCTGCACGGCCTGGTCCAGGAGCTGACCGAACTGCCGGTAGCGCTGCACCAACTTCAGCGCGTTCTCCGGCTCCGGCGCATTGAGCTGCGGAGCCATGGTGAGCAGACTCGCGTGCACACCGGTCATCTGGTCGGAGGCCAGCTCGATCGGCCGCCATTCCAGATTGGCTGCGGCGGAGGCCAGCTCGGTGCGCAGCAGACTGCGGGTGACCTGGTCCTCGGCGGTCAGCCCCTCGGGATCGAGGGCGTCGACCTCGGTCAGCAACTCCCGCCAGGTACCGAGCAGCCGCTGTTCGGCGGCCTCCGACAGATCCTCGATCCGATCGTCGAATCGCCTGTCCCCCAACAGGGTTGCCTCACTGGGCGCCGCCTCCAGCATGGCGTCCCAATACCGGTCGGCAAGAGCGATCAGTTCCTCATGCGCATCCATACGACCCACTGTATCTTTGGCCTCCGCTTCGCTCCGGGGGGTGAAGGCGAGCGTGCCTGGTAGGAAGTTGATCAGCGGCGCGGCGGCAGCGGAATCCGCATCAGATCCTCGGCCACCACGATCTCACCGTCGAACTGCGCCCGAGCCTCGGCCAGATGCACATCGAGCGTCCGATACCGCTGCGAGAAATGCGTGAGCACCAGTGTCCGCACCTTCGCGCGCGCCGCCACCGCACCCGCCTGCCCCGCGGTCAGATGACCGAATTCCGTGGCGAGATGCGTATCGGCATCCACAAAGGTGGCCTCGATGACCAGCATGTCCACCCCCGCGGCCAGTTCGTGCACACCCGCGCACAGCCGCGTATCCATGACGAATGCGAAGCTCTGCCCCCGCCGCAGCTCACTGACCTCGTCGAGCCGAACGGTTCGCCCGTCGAATTCCACCTCGCCGTCCCGCTGCAATTTCCCGACCACGGGCCCGGAGAGCCCGAACTCCCGCAGCCGCTCCGGCACGATGCGGCGCCCGTCGGGTTCGGTGAGCCGATAGCCGAAGGCCTCCACTGGATGCGACAGCGGAGCCGTATGCAGTGCGAAAGGCGCTGCGGGCCCGGGTAGTTCACCGGCTTCGGAGATCGGGTGCGGCCGCAGATCCCCGGTCTGGTGGTACGAGGTGGAGCTGCACAGCCGCTGGAAGTACTGCTCACCGGACGCCGGGTAGTAGACGTCCACCGGGTGCGGCACCTTGTCGAGGCTGATGCGCTGGACAACCCCGGCCAGTCCGAGGCTGTGGTCGCCGTGGAAGTGGGTGATGCCGATGCGGGTGAGATCGGTGGCGGAAACCCCCGCATAGATCATCTGCCGCTGAGTGCCCTCCCCCGGATCGAAGAGCAGTCCTTCGCCGTCCCAGCGCAATAGATATCCATTGTGGTTGCGCTGTTTGGTCGGTACTTGGCTGGCTGTTCCCAGAATGACCAGTTCGCGCTGTGACACGGCGTCAGACTAACGTCCGGCCCGCGTCTACTCCTGGCAGTGCCGTTCCGGGCGCGCCATCCGAACGCCCCGGGCGCGCCCTCCGGAGATACCAGGCGGGGGTATTAGAATGGCCGCCGTGGTGGAACAGCAGGCACACGAAACCCGGTACATCCGGGCATTCGGGCTGTTCACCCTGCTCGCCGGAATCGCGATCATGCATTCGGTGATTTTCGGTATGGGTTCGAGCCATCACGAGTCCACCATGGTCACGGACTCCACCATGGTCACGGACTCCGCGATGGTCACGGTCGCGGGCGCGATGAGCGCCGAGCACACCACGACCGTGCCCGGCTGCCCCGGTGGCGATTGCGACAGCGGCCACGCCGGAATGCACGGCTGTCTCTTCGTACTCACCACGCTCCTGCTGGCGCTCGGATTGGCCCTGCTGGGCCGGCTCCGTCTCCGCCGGCGCGATGCCCCTGCCACCAGGGTGCGGCGATCGAGCCCGCACCGCGCCCGTCCGCCACCGTGGACGGTGCTCTCTTTGGCCGAATTGGCGATTCTGCGCGTCTGATGGACCGCCGCTGCCGCGTATCACGCACGCGGAAGCGGGTTTTCGCATGCTCACCCCCCGGGTCTTCGCATGCCTATCACCAGGTTCTCGAGCAATCACCAAGGAGCACAACCATGTTCACCACCACCCGCATCAAGTTCGCCGTCGTCGCGGGCACCGCCGGACTGGCCCTGATCGCCGCGGGCTGTAGCACCGACGATCCGTCCTCGACTCCCGCCGCGACCGGCACAACGTCCATGTCCGGCATGGATCACGGCTCCGCGACGAGCACGGCGGCACAGCCCGCCACCCGCAGCGATTTCAACGATGCCGATGTCACCTTCTTGCAGATGATGTACCCGCATCACGCGCAGGCGGTGGATATGGCGAAGCTGGTCCCCAGCCGTTCCCAGAATCAGCAGTTGATCACCCTCGCCAAGAATGTGGAGCAGGCGCAGGCGCCGGAGATGCAGCAGATGACAACGCTGCTGCAGGCTTTCGGCAAGGGTGCGCCCAGCGACACGATGGGCCATGAGGGCATGGCCGGCATGATGTCGGCCGATCAGATGAAGTCGCTGGAAGCCCTGTCGGGCCCCGAATTCGACAGGCAGTGGATGCAGATGATGATCGAGCATCACCGGGGCGCGATCGCCATGGCGAATACCGAACTCGCGAGCGGCACGAACGCCGATGCGAAGGCCATGGCCCAGGCGATCGTCACCGGCCAGCAGGCCGAGATCGATCAGATGAACACCATGCTCGCCCAGTAGTCCCCACCGGAAATGGCAACGGGTGCACCGGTTTCCGGTGCACCCGTACCTTGCAGCCGCCGATCGCCGAGCCGGGTCGCAGCGCGCCCGCGATCAGTTGCCGATGACCGTATTCATGATCGTTCCGGCACTGGTGGCGGTGGCGCCGCCGATCATGGCGCCGGCCACCATCTTCGGCGATTCCAGACCGCCGCCGCTCCACTTCTCCCAGGCGAAGCGGCCGCCGCCGTAGGTGATGGCGGTGACGCCGGAGAGCATGGTGAACCAGGTGAAGTACCGGACCAGCTTCATCAGCTTGTCCGCCACCGGCGGGGTCTCCGGTGTCGGGTTGCCGATCTGCGCGACAACAGTCGTGTATGTCTCGTGCATGGCGAGGAGCATGCTCACGATCGGTTCCTCTCGGATGCTGAGGTGATGCCGGTGGGGCGGATCTTGTGTCGCAACTCTCACTAGTTGGAGTCATTACACCTCATCCGGCCAGGTGGAGTCATGACGACACACCACCGGCATCGAACTCGAGCAGCCGATCAGCTACTGATTTTTGGTAACTTCCCGATTCGCCCTGCCGAGCAGCGAATGCTTGCGGCCGTAGAGGAAGTACACGGCGAAGCCGACGGCCATCCAGATGACGAACCGCAGCCAGGTCTCCACCGACAGGTTGAACATGAGCCAGGCACAGGCGATGACCGCCAGAATCGGCACGAACGGCACCAGCGGCACCCGGAAGCCGCGCTTGAGATCGGGGCGGGTGCGGCGCAGCACGATCACGCCGAGCGACACCAGCACGAACGCGAAGAGCGTGCCGATATTGACCATCTCCTCCAGGGTGCCGAAGTCCACGAATCCGGCCAGCACCGCACAGATGACGCCGACGATGGCGGTAATGCGGACCGGCGTGCCCCGGGATCCGGTCTTGGCCAGCTTGCGCGGCATGAGCCCGTCACGCGACATGGCGAACAGCACCCGGGTCTGGCCGAGGAACAGCACCATCACGACGGTGGTCAGACCGGCCAGCGCGCCGATGGAGATGATGTTCTTGGCCCAGGTGACCCCGTGCACCGCGAAAGCCGTGGCCAGAGTGGCGTCCTCACCCTGCAGATCGGTGTAGGGCACCATGCCGGTCAGCACCAGCGACACCGCCACATAGAGCACGGTGACGATGGCCAGCGAGCCGAGAATGCCGCGCGGCACATTGCGCTGCGGGTCCTTGGTCTCCTCGGCCGCAGTGGCGACCACATCGAAGCCGATGAAGGCGAAGAACACGATGCTGGCCGCCGCCAGCAGGCCGTACCAGCCGAAGCTGCTGTGCCCGCCGCCGGTGACGAGCTGGAACAGCGTCTGATGCAGCTTGCTCGTCTCGGCGCCGGTGTTGGGCACCGATTTCGGGATGAACGGCTTGAGATTGGAGGCCTTGAAGTAGGTCAGGCCGACCACGACCACCAGGGCGATGACGGCCAGTTTGATGGCGACCGCGACCGCCGAGACCCGCGAGGACAGCTTGGTGCCCATGGCCAGCAGCACCGCCAGGATCGCGATGAGAAGTACTGCGCCCCAATCGAATTTGATCGAGCCGAAGTGCCAGATCGCGGGGCGGTCACCCATGACCGTGCCGAGGTACTGCGACCAGCCCTTGGCGACGACGGAGGTGCCGAGCGCGAATTCCAGAATGAGGTCCCAGCCGATGATCCAGGCGATCAGTTCACCGAAGGTGGCGTAGGAGAAGGTGTACGCGCTACCGGCCACCGGCACGGTCGAGGCGAATTCCGCGTAGCAGAGCGCGGCCAGCCCGCAGGCCACGGCGGCGAAGACGAAGGCCAGCGAGACCGCGGGTCCGGCCATCTGACCGGCGGTGCGCGCGGTGAGGGTGAAGATACCGGCGCCGACCACCACCGCGACACCGAAAATGGTGAGGTCCCACGAGGTCAGGTCTTTGCGGAGTTTGGCATCCGGCTCGTCGGTGTCGCGCAGGGACTGCTCGACGGACTTGGTGCGGAACAGTCCGGTGGTACGGCCGGCGGGCGGCCCTGACACCTCCGGCTGCGGGTCCGATATCGCCACTATGTCTCCTCTATCTGGCTTCGCGGCAACAATGCAGTATTCCTTGCCATCGCATGCAACCGGCAGACAGAAACCCTGGTCCTGCCCCGGTCAGTGCTCTCGGTCTCGGGGCGAGACCTGAGTTGTCGGCGTCACATCGCACCGTATCACCAACTGGTACGAACCAGTTCAGCAACTGGACGGCCAACATTCGCCGGATTGGCATGGATGACGGTTACCCGCACATCGTCGAACGAACCGCTCCAATCGGTCGCATCTACCCCTTCCCACATATGACAACGGGCTCGGCGGCGGCAGTTTCCTGCCGCCGCCGAGCCCGGCGCGGATCGATGATCAGGGGACGAGTACCGCCCGGCCCCGGATCTGACCTTTGTCCAAGCGCTGCAAGGCTTCTGCGCCGTCGGCGAGATCGAAGCGCTCGACTTCTATGCGCAGCAGGCCGGCCTGGGCCAGGCCTACGCAGTCGTAGAGGTCACTTCGGGTGCCGCCCAGCGACTTTCGCACCGTGGCGCCCCAGGGCCAGCCGGGTCCACCGGCGGGGCCGGAGGTGATTTCCGGTGCGCCGCCGCCAATGCCGACCATGCGATAGGCGCCGTTGGGCGCCACGGTTTCCACTGCCAGCTTGGCGGTGGCGTCCACGCCGACGAAGTCGAAGACCGCTTCCGCGCCACGGCCGCCGGTCAGCTCGAGAATCTCCTTGGCGGTGTCGTCGCCCACCAGCAGGCCCAGGTCCGCACCGCAGGTGGCGGCCAGATCGAGCTTCTCCTGAGCCACGTCCACCGCGATCACCCGCACACCGCTGATGGCCCGCAGGATCTGCACGGCCACATGCCCGAGTCCGCCGATGCCGATGGCGAGGGCGGTTCCACCGGGCCGCAGCACATCCCGCGCGCCGCGAATGGCGTGGTAGGCGGTGAGCGCGGCGTCGGCGACCGGTGCGGCCTGCAGGAAGTCCAGATCGCCGATGGGCACGAACGAGGTGGCCGGAATGCGGACGTACTCCGCCATACCGCCCTCGAGGGTGAGCCCGGGGCACGGCGGCATGGCGGTGCGACCGGCGGCAATGCAGACGTTCTCATTGCCGCTCACACATTCGCGGCAGACCCCGCAGGTCCAGAACAGGTACACCAGACCGCGTTCGCCGATATCGCGTCCGCTGACATCGGAGCCGATGGCCTCGATGGTGCCCGCGATCTCGTGGCCGAGGGTGAGCGGATCTTCGCGCAGCTGGTACGGGAAGTTGACCAGGGTCACGTCCGAGTGGCAGACGCCGGCCGCGCCGACCCGCAGCAGCAGGTCGTTCGGTCCGATATCAGGGACCGGAATGTCGTTGACCGCGACTTTTTCGGGACCGGTCCACTGGAGTGCTCGCATAGTTGTTCCTCGGCTCGACCTTGTGATCTGTCGCACAAGGTAGCACTCACTTTACATTGCGTCTAGCCACTAACAGATTGTCTACCGATATTCGGAAAAGGCTCCCGGGCGGCCGGACGCACACCTAGGCTGCGGTGCCATGAACGAACCGCGGATCGCCATCGTCGGCGCCGGGATCTCCGGCATTGCCATGGGCGTCGCACTGCGGCGGGCCGGATTCACAGATTTCACCCTGTTCGAGAAGGCCGCGGATTACGGCGGCACCTGGCGCGACAACACCTATCCGGGCCTGGTGTGCGATGTGCCGTCGCGCTACTACCAATTCACCTTCGCTATGAATCCCGAATGGTCCCAGCTGTATTCGGGCGGTCCGGAGATCAAGGAGTACCTGGCCGGGGTGGCGCGCGATCAGGGTCTGCGGCGCCACACCAGATTCGGCGCCCAGGTGGTCGGCGCACGGTTCCAGGAGAACGGCTGGCAGGTCACGCTGGCCGGCGGCGAGGTGGAGCGCTTCGACTTCCTCATGTGCGCAACGGGATTCCTGCATCACCCGAATCGACCGGCCATTGCGGGTCTGGACGATTTCGCCGGACCGGTCATGCATTCGTCCCGCTGGGATCACGAGGTCGACCTGACCGGTAAGCGCGTCGGGGTGATCGGCACCGGCTCGACCGGCACCCAGCTGGTGAGCGCACTGGCCGGGCAGGTGCCGAAAGTCGTGATGTTCCAGCGGACTCCGCAGTGGATACTGCCGACGGTCAACAAACCGTATTCGGAGCTGGCCAAGCGGGCGTACCGGCGGCTGCCCGCACTCGGCTCGGCCGCCTATCACACGAATCGCGCGTTCTTCGCGGCCTTCTCGCAGGGCCTGGTGCACGAGGGCCGGGTCCGCAGGCTCATCCAGTGGGTGGTGGAGCGAAACCTGAAGTCGGTCAAGGATCCTGAGCTCCGCCGCAAGCTGACACCGGATTACCAGGCCATGTGCAAACGCCTGGTGGTGTCGGATCGCTTCTATGCCGCCGTGCAGCGACCGGATGTCGAGCTGGTCACCAGCGGCATCGAGGAGGTGCTCGAGAACGGCGTCCGCACCGCGGACGGGCAGACGCACGAGCTCGATATCCTGGTGCTGGCAACAGGATTCGATTCGCACGCCTATATGCAGCCGATGGCGCTCACCGGCGCCGGTGAGCGCACCCTGGATCAGGCCTGGGCGGACGGCCCGCGCGCCTTCGAGGGCGTCATGATGCCGGACTTCCCGAATTTCTTCATGCTGGTCGGCCCGCACAGCCCCTTCGCCAATCATCCGCTCACCGCCGTCGCCGAGGCCCAGTCCTTCCGCATCGTGAGCTGGTTGCAGCGTTGGCGCACAGGAGAATTCGCGGCTGTGGCGCCGACACACGCCGCCACCGATCGCTACAATGCGCAGATGCGGGCCGCCGCCTCGAGCACCGTGTGGACCACCGGCTGCCAGAGCTGGTACCTGGGCAAGGACGGATTGCCCGAGCTGTGGCCGTGGAGTCCGGGCCGCTACGAGAAGCTCATTCGCCGCGCGCCCGATCCGGTCGACTACCACCTGAACCGTCAGATCATGAGCCGGAAATGAGTCCGCTGTGCTGAAATCCCTGTTGCGCTTCACCTCCCGGCTCATGGGCGCGTACTGGTTCGCCGCGGCCCCCGATTGGGAGCTGGCCCGCCGCCGCGCCGAGATGACCACCGCCAACTCGCGCGCACCGCGCAGCTGGACTTCTCCCCCGACTCCGCGGCGTTCCACTGCGGTCCGACCCGGGAACCGCTGATCACCCCCAGGGTCATCGAGCTGTTCCTCGACGCCTACCTCCCGGGGATCCCCGCGGCCCAGCGCCACGCCCTGTCCCCGCTCCACCGCGACCTCACGGGACTGCCTCCCATAGTGGTCCACTCAGCCGGCGAGGATCCGCTCTCCGGCGACGCCCGCCGCCTCGCCGCCCGCGCCACCGAACTCGGTGTCCCCCTGCGACATCGCGAGTACCGCAAGGTCTGGCACGTCTTCCACGCCATGCCCATGAAGTCCGGCCGAGACGCCACCCGAGACCTGGCCGCCATGCTCACCGAAGGCATCTACGGCCACCGCACCGGCTACCGAGCCACCAGCTAGGAACCGAATCACCCGTCATCCCGGCATGGGTTCGGCCGAGATCCACACCGGCAGTGCTCTCACCGGCTTCTGTGGATCCCGGCCAAAATCACGCCTGGATGACGGACCTGCCGCACACCGGGGTCCGCGATTTCAGGCGGCGCACGTCAGGCGATGACGCGGGAGATTGTCGGTGCGACGAATTCCTCGAGCATGGCTCGCTCTTCGGCATCGTCGCGCCCCGGCGCGGAGAGCAGCGAGACGATGATCCGGGTGAGCCAGCGCGCGAGGCGACTGCGTTCCGGGTCGGTGAGGCCCATGGGTGTAAAAAGCCCTGCCGCAATGGATTCGACAACAGTGGAATCCTGGCTGATGCGTCCGGCCGACCCGGCCTCGCCGGGCCGGAACCAGGCGATGAGCAGGGGGTCCGCGCGCACTTCGTGGACCGCCGCGAGCATGGCGTCGACCACCCATTCGCCCGGATCCTCGGTGGTGCGGGCCTGAGCCGCGATGCGCGCGGCAATGCGACGGGTTTCGCGGTGCACGAAGGCCAGCCGCACCGCCTGCCGATTGTCGAAGTATCGATACAGGGTGGCGCGTGAGCAGCCCGCGGCCTTGGCGATATCGCCCATGCCGACGGCGGTGACGCCGCGCTCGGCGAAGAGCGCGGCGGCGGCATCGAGTATGCGTTCGGCGGCGAGGTCGGCGCGATCATCGGACAACCAGTCCCGGCTCATATCGCCTCCCTTCCGCCTGAACACATTCGATCGAGACTACCGATGCGCCTGGAACGGCACGCTCATGGGCCAGCGCACGTAGTTTCCGTTGGACCAGGTGACATTCTCGAGGTCGACGGAGAAGTCGGGGCAGCGGGCGAGCAGTTCTTCGAGCGCCACCCGCGCCTGCATACGCGCGGCGGCCGCGCCGAGGCAGTGGTGATGTCCGTGGCTGAAGGTCATGATCCGCTTGGGATTGCGGCGCACGTCGAGTTCGCCTGCGGTGGCGCCGAATTCCCGCTCGTCGCGATTGGCGGATCCGTACAGCAGCAGCACCTTGCGCCCGGCGGGGATGGTGGTGTCGTGCAGCTCCACATCCCGGGTGGCGGCGCGGGCCAGCCCCTGGACGGGCGAGGTCATGCGCAGGAATTCCTCCACCGCATCGGGGATGAGTTCCGGATTCTCGACCAGCAGTCGCCGCTGCTCGGGGTACTGCTCCAGCAGCTGCACCGCGCCGCCGAGATTGCCCGTGGTGGTGTCGTTTCCGCCGGTGATCATGGTGAAGGCGAAGCCGAGAATGGCCAGGATGCCCTCGTTGTCACCGTCTTCACCGAGTCCCGAGGAGAGCAGATGCGAGATGGTGTCGTCGCCGGGCTCGGCGCGGCGGCGCGCGATGAGCTCCGCGAAGTAGCCCACCATTTCGCCTACGGCAGAGGGCAATTCGCCGCCCGCGGCGATCTTCGCACCGTCGATGGCGCCGCCGACGATGGCATAGGTCCACTCGTCGAACTTGCCCTGATCCGCCTCCGGCACACCGAGATAGTGCGCCACGACCATGGTCGGCAGCGGCTTGAACAGCTCGCCGACAATGTCCCCGGACCCGGCTTTGCGCAGCTGCTCGAGGCGCTCCACGACGAAGGCCCGCACCGCCGGTTCCACCGAATTCACCTGGCGCGGTGTGAATCCCGCCGCCACCC
This sequence comes from Nocardia sp. NBC_01327, assembly GCF_035958815.1. NCBI lineage: Bacteria > Bacillati > Actinomycetota > Actinomycetes > Mycobacteriales > Nocardiaceae > Nocardia > Nocardia sp. NBC_01327. Next base: position 8,405,324 of record NZ_CP108383.1, read on the forward strand.
GGCGCCGGAAATCGGTGTGCTCGGGCGGGTCCATGAAGACGAACGGCTTGATCGGAATGCCCGCCGCCTCCAGGCTCATATAGTCCACGGTCAGTCCGGAGGCGGAGGAGAACGTCTCGGGGTCGCGCGCCGCGGCGTAGACGTCCTCATGGCGGGACAGCACATAGAAGTCGTCCTGTTCCCGGTCACCGGGAACGACGCGATGCACCGGATCGTATTCCCGCAGTGCCGCGTACATCGGCCAGGGATTACGCCAGGTGTCCCCCGACATCAGCTCGAAACGCACTTCCTGAGACGCCATTGAACTCATGAACCGACGGTAAGACAAATGGCGCAGTTTGTCTAGAACTTGTTTCAGAAAGCAGCTGCTGTCGCCCCCGATCACGTTCCCTGTATGAGCACGAAGGTGAACTCGGTATCACCGATCCGCACCCGGACCCCGTCTGCGAGAACGGCGCTGTCCACCACCCGCATGCCGTCGACGTGCACACCGTTCGACGACATCAGATCCTTGACCACATAGGTCAGGCCGTTGTCGATGATCAGGGCGTGGTGCCGGCTGACCCGGCCGTCGGCGAGCGCGATGTCATTGTCCGACAGCCGCCCGATACGGGTCATGGCTCCGGTGATCGGGTGCACATTGCCGTCGTGATCCCGCAGAATCGCCTGTGGCTCATGCCAACTGCGGTCGACAATGGTCGTCGCGCGGGTGGCGGAGGCGGCGCCCGCCGCACCCGCGGTGAGCGGATCCTGGCGCAGTATGCGCGCCTCCAGCTCACGAATGCGCGGGCTCGGGTCGATGCCGAGCTCCACGGCGAGCGTGGCGCGCAATCGCCGCGCCGCCTCCAGCGCGTCCGATTGCCGCCCGGCGAGATAGAGCGCGGTAATCAGCTGCTCCCACAGGGATTCGCGCAGCGGATGCTCGCGCACCAGCAGTGTCAGTTCGGCGATGACCGAATCGGCGCGCCCCTGGGCGATATCGGCCTCGGCCCGCGCCTCGATCACGCCCAGCCGCTCGTCGTCGAGCGCCACCGCATAGGCATCGGCGAATTCGAGTCCGCGCAGATCCGACAGCACCGGCCCGCGCCACTGTGCCAGCGCCTCGGACAGCGCCTGGCCCGCCGCCGGAAACCGGCCCGCGGCCAGCGCGCGCAGACCGACCTCGCGGCGGGTCCGGAAGCGGAAGACATCGCAGGCGGCATCGTCGACCACGATCCGATATCCGGTGCCCATGTGCTGCAGCACCGTGCGCGCGTCGATACCGCCGTCGCGCAGCGGTTTCCGCAGATTGGAGACGATGGCGTGCAGACTGACGCGCACATCGGGCGGCGGCGTCTCCTCCCAGACGGCGGCGGCGAGCGCATCCACCGATACCGGCCGGTTCGCATTGAGGGTCAGATACGCCAGTACCGCACGCTGTTTCGGCCCGCCGAGCTGCTGGGGCACACCGTCGATGGTGAGTTGCACCGGGCCCAGTACGCCCACCTGTGCGCGTACCTCGGCCATCGCCGAACTCCTCACGCCCGCCCCTGCTGATCGACCGCAACTCTAACTTTTCCATCGCCGTCGCGCGGGCCGCTGTGACGAACCGGGAGATGAGAAACCGGCCGCCCGGCTCGATAACTCAGCGGGAGCGGCCGGTCTTCGTACGCCTAGGTATCGAGGCGGTAGACCTCCATATTGCCCAGCATCGTCACCGGGAAGTTGGCCTTGACCCAGGCGGTGATCTGCGCCGAGGTCGACTCGGTGTCCGAGCGCCAGCCGCCGTCCTGCTTACGCTGCTGGACCAGGTAGTAGCCCACCTGATGATCGGCCACATAACTCTGGAACTGCGCGAGCGTCGGGGATTCGTCCCGGCCGCTGAAGCCGCCCACCGCCAATAGTGCTGCGCCCGTGCGCAATTCGATGGCACTGACCTGCGATGCGCCGACCGCCGCGGCGGCCCAGCGGTTGTTCGCCGCGGTGATGAGGCTGTCGAGCTGCGGATCGGCGCTGCCGCCGTCCCGGCCGCCCTGCCCGTGCGACGGACGCGGCGGGCCGGCGATCGGACTGCCGCCCTCCTGCGTCTGGGCGACCGTCTCCAGCGTGTACACGGTCGGTCCGATCAGCGCGGAAAACAGTGCGACACCGGCGATCACCAGTCCGTAGCGCCGGAACCTGGTCACTCCCAGCACCATGGCGGCGGCCGCCAGTGCCAGCACGGCGATGCTCCAGCGCAACCCGGGCAACCAGTCGGGCGTGCGGTGCAGCAGCTCGAAGGTCCAGACGCCCGTGGCAATCAGCATGAGCGCCAAGATGATTCGGGCCGCGAGCTGATCACGCCGCTGCCACAGCTGAGTCGCGCCGATGCCGACCAGCGCGGCAATGGCCGGCGCCAGCATGACCGAGTAGTAGGAGTGGAACGAGCGGCTCATATAGCTGAGCACCGCGGCCGTCACCAGCAGCCAGCCGCCCCACAGCACCAGTCCGGCGCGCACCCGGTCGGTGCGGACCACGCGGCGGGTGAGCCACAGTCCGGCGATCAGCCCGATGAGCGCGGCGGGCAGCAGCCAGGAGAATTCGGTCGCGAGTTCGCCGTGGAACAGCCGGGTCACACCGGGGTGGCTGTCGCCGAATCCCCCGAAACCGCCGCGCGGTTGGCCCCCGCCACCGGAGGCCACCACGGCGTCCACCGGCGGAGCAGGTTTCGGCTGCGGTGTGGCGGCGGGATGCCCACCGCCGCCGCCGTGATTGCCGAAGACCCGGCCGAGGCCGTTGTAATCGACGGCCAGCTCCCAGAGCGAGTTCGAGGTGGAGCCGCCGATGAACGGCCGCGAATCCGCGGGCCACAGCTCCACCAGCGCCACATACCACCCGGCCGAAACCACCAGCGCGGCACCGGCGGTCGCCAATTTCGCTATGCGAGAAAGGATTCCGCCCGCTCCGGCGAGCAGCACCACCAGCGCGAGACCGGGGAGCACCAGGAACGCCTGCATCATCTTGGTGAGGAAGCCCAGGCCCATCAGCACGCCCGCGCCCACCAGCCAGCCGGTGCTCTCCGACCGCCAGCGCGCATCGGGCGCGTCAACGGCCCGCACCGTGCAGTAGGCCGCGCCGACCAGTACGAGCGTCAGCAGTGCGTCGGGGTTGTCGTAGCGAAACATCATGGCCGCCACCGGAGTCACCGCGAGCGCGGTTCCGGCGAGCAGTCCGGCCGCGGGACCCGCCCACCGGCGGACAGTGGCGAACAGCAGCCCCACGGCGGCGACGCCCATGAGCGCCTCGGGCGCGAGCATGGACCACGAATTGAATCCGAAAACGCGGCCGGACAGGGCCATGACCCACATGGCGGCCGGCGGCTTGTCCACGGTGATGGCGTTCTGCGGATCCAGCGAGGCGAACAGCAGCGCCTTCCAGCTCTGGGTTCCGGACTGCACGGCCGCGGCGTAGTACGGATTGGTCCACCCCGCACCGCCGAGTCCCCACAGGTAGACCACCGCGGTCACTATCAGTAGGGCAAACAGACCGGGCCGCTCCCAGCGGGGGCGATCCGGCGGGCCGAAGATCAGCGGCTCCCACCGCGATCGGTGGACCGCTTCCACCGATATCTCTTCTTCCGCAACGCTGATGGCTGCCGTCATGCCCGCAGAACCCTCCTTCTACTCCACACGTCTTCGAGCTGGACTCGCGCAGGATATGCAGGTTGTGTGTGGTTCGGGTCCAGCGAAGCTGGGAGTCGCCTGTGAGCGAAAAGTGGCCGATCGCAGCCATCGGCCCGAAGGTCAGTGCCGAACGGTCGGCAGCGTGAAGGCGGCGGTGCGGACCACATCGCCGTGCTTGAAGTCCAGAAAGAGCCGGTAGGTCCCCGGTCCCGGCACAGCGGTGTGGAAGGTGATATCCGGGCCGGGCGCGGTGACGCCGTCGCCGGGCGCACCGTTCGGGTGGACGTGCACGTAGGCCAGATCACCGGCGCGCAGAATCACCAGGTGCCCGTACGCCGCGAGGTACGGCTGCAGATCGGTGACCGGACGGCCGTCCTTGCGCACGGTGAGGGTCAGCAGGCGGCCCGCACCCGGGACGAGATCGCCGTCGAGGGCCACCTCGTACCCGTCCACCTCGGCGATCCGCGCGGGCGCGGGCACCGGCTGCGGGTCGTAGGCGCCCGCAACGGCGAAATCGGCGCCGAGCGTGATGGTCTTGCCGAGCGCGCGCGGCGCGATATCGGTGAACGCCCGATATGCCCCTGCCGCAGGGAGATTCAGCCGCACCGACCAGGCGCCGTCGGCCGCGAGTTCCGGATGCACATGCCAGAAGCCGGTCAGCTCCCGCTGCACGATGATCAGATGCAGCTCGCGATCGTGCAGCGGAGCGTAGTCGAGCACCGCCTCGCCATCCGGTCCGAGAATGCGGAACCGGAACTCGAATTCACCGGTGTGCCTGATGGTTTCGGCGAGTTCGAGGGTGTACCCGTCCTGGCTGACCTGCAAGCCGCCGGGCAGTGCGGCGGCGTGCCCGGCATGGGCGTCGTGACCGGCGTGCGCAGCGTGCGGATCGGCTGCGACGTGGTCGCCGCGAGTGAAGTGGACCACTACCTCCGCCCGTACCGCGAGAAGACGGCCCACAGTGCCGCGCCCAGAATCGTTGCGGCGAAGCCCATTTCGCAAACGGGAAGCCATCCGCCGGCCTGGTACGCCACTCCCGCCGACACCGAACCGGTCACGCCGCCGAGGAAGTAGGTGACCATATAGGCCGTTGTCAATCTGCTGCGCGCCTGGGGAGCGAGGACATAGATGGCGCTCTGGTTGGACAGATGAATGCCTTGAATTCCGAAGTCGAACACCACCAGCGCCACGATCAGCACGACGACCTGATGGCCGCCCCAGGCCAGCAGACCCCAGCTGACCAGCAGCACCGCCCACATCAGCGTGGTGACCAGCCGCAGATATCCGCGGTCGGCGAGGCGGCCCACCACCGGTGCGCCCAGCGCGCCCGCCACCCCGGCGAAACCGAACAGGCCGATGACGAACTCCGGATAGTGGAACGGACTCGAGTGCGCACCGGCGAGCAGGAAGGCCAGTCCGGTCCAGACCGCCGAAAAGCACGCCATGCCGATGAATCCGAATGCCATGCGGTGCCGCAGTACCGCATGCGTCCGAATGAGCGCCGGGATGGAGGCGAGCACCTGCGAGTACCGCTCCTTCGGTGCCGTCGGGGCCGTATTCGGCGCCAGCAGGTACACGCTCACCGCCATGAGCAGCTGAATTCCGGCCGCCACCAGGAGCACCGCCCGCCAGCCGCCGAACTGCGCGATGGCACCGGACAGCACCCGGGACAGCAGAATGCCGAGCAGCAGTCCGCTCATCACCGTGCCTACGATTTCGCCGCGCCGCTCCGGATCCGCGAGCGCCGAGGCCCACGGCACCACCACCTGCGCCGCCGAGGCGGTGATTCCGGTGGCGAACACCGCGATCAGCAGTATCGGGAAGTTCGGCGCCACCGCGGATATCAGCAACGCGGCGACGGAGGTGGCCAGCAGCGCCGGAACCATGCGGCGGCGGTTCAGGAAATCGCCGAGCGGCACCAGCAGCGCCAGGCCGGACAGGTAGCCGACCTGGGCGGCGCTGACCAGCAGGCTCGCGGCCACCGTCGATATCCCCAGATCATCGGCGACCTGCTGCAGCAGCGGCTGCAGATAGTAGTTGCAGGCGGCCGAGGACCCGGCCGTCAGCGCGAAGACGAGCACCGTCAGACGGGTCAGCTTCGCGGTCGCGGCGGGGGCAAGCGTGGTAGTCACACAAGCGATCTTCTGCGTCATTGCCGATCAATGGAAGCGATGAATTTCGATGCCACTATCTATGAAATCGATAGCTGCTTAGGATCGGGTCATGGAGATCCGCCAGATCGAGTGCTTTCTCGCCTGCCACGAGCATCGCTCCTTCACCGCGGCGGCCAAGGCGCTGAATCTGGTGCAGTCGGCCGTATCGACGAGTGTCGCGAAACTGGAGCATGAGCTCGGCGCCCGGCTGTTCGACCGCACACCGCGCGCGCTCGAGCTCACCGATGCGGGTCACGCCATGGTCGAACCGGCGCGGTCGCTGCTGCGCGCCCGCCGCGATATCGTCGATGCGATCGATACGGCGCACGGACAGGTGCGCGGTGAGGTTGTCATCGGCAATCTCATGAACGTGCACAGTGTGGACCTCGCCGCGGCGATCGCCGACATACACGAACACTTTCCACAGGTGACAATGCATATGCGACAGAGCATTTCGGGTGTGGCGGGCAATATCGCCGGATTGCGCGACGGCAGTCTGGACATCGCGTTCCTGATCGGATCGACCATGGATCTGCCGGGGATCACCCAGCACCTGGTGAGCGCGGAGACCCTGGTGCTGTGCACCGCGCCCGAGCATCCGCTGGCGGGCAGGCCCTTTCGCGCCGCGGACCTCATCGGCGTCCGGTTCATCGATTTCGCCCCCGGCTGGGGTATTCGGACCATTGCCGATACCCTGTTCCCCCAGCGGCTTCCGGTCATCGAGGTCGCCGATCAGGTCTTCGCATTGGAGTTGGCCGCGCGGAATTTCGGTATCACGCTGACCGCGCGATCGGTCGCCCAGCGCATGCCGGGAATCGTGTACGCGGAACGTATCGGCGAGCCCATACCCTGGCAGATCTCCATCGGTCACGATGCCCGGCGCACGCCCTCCCATGCCGCTCGCACCGTGATGGACGCTCTGCGCCACGGTGCGGTGCCCCCGGGAACGGGTCATCATGCGCGGTGACGGCGACGGCTGGTCCCGTGATCTCGACGGCGTCCGGCACTGGGGCCGATTCGGTGCGGCCGGGCTGCTGCTGCGGGCGCCACTGGACGAATATGGCGGCGCCGCAGTGCTTTTGCAGCTTCGGGCGCGGGGCCGGGCGGACACCCGGGGCACCTGGACCATCCCCGGCGGTGCGCGCGACAGTCATGAATCCGCCGTCGAGGCGGCGCTGCGCGAGGCCTGGGAGGAGACCCGCGTCGACCTCCGGCGGGTGATCGTGCGCGGTGAGCGCGTCTCGACCACCGCGATCGGCGGGTGGACGTACACCACCGTGGTCGCGGATGCCGCAGCGCTGCTCCCGACCGTGCACGATCGGGAGAGTGATGAACTGCGCTGGCTGCCCGAAGCCGAAATCGAGGCGCTGCCTTTACATCCCGACTTCCGGGCGGCCTGGCCGCGACTGCGGGCGCGACCGGTGTATCTCGGCGGCGACGACGAACTGCACCACCAGGCCGCGCGCACGCTGCCGCGCACCGTCGATCTGGGAGCGCAGGGGTTCGTGCGGTTGTACCGGTCGGGGGCACCGCGGGGCCGTACCGCGCGGCTCACCGAGGGGCCGATTCCCTTCTACCAGAAGCCTTCCGAGGAATTGCTGCTGCGACCGGACCAGGTCTTCGATCAGCAGCAGCCGGCATGATTTCGCCCAGCACTTGACCTCAACAGAGGTTGAGGTACCAGACTGTCGATCATGAGTCGCCGCGACTCCCCCGATCCCTCGCACCGCCTGCCGGCGCGAGCCGCGCCCCGCCGAGTTCCGTACACCCGTCGGCGGGGCGCGAAACCTTTCCAACGCCGCTGCGGACGGTCATGGGCGCTCGATCGGCCCGAGAGCAGATACTCACAGCCCGAGAGCCGATACTCACAGGATGAGTTCCGATGCCCTGGCGGCCCTGCGCACCGAACGCGAGACACTGCTCGGCTTCTGCCGCGATCTCACCGACGCTGAATGGGCGACGCCGAGCCTCGCGGAAGGCTGGCGCGTGCAGGACGTGGTGGCGCATATGACGGCGCTGTCGCGCGCGCTGATCACCCCGGCCGCGATCACGTCCATGTTGTCGCGGGATATCGAGCAGTCGAACAATGCCCCGGTCGACAAGGCGCGATCCCAGTCGCCGCGGCAGGTGCTCGACGGGTTCGAGGCCTGGAGCCGTCGCGGGATCACCGCGCTGCGGGCGTTCACGCTGCCCGGTGTGCGCCGAATCCCCTTGCCGGTGGCGGAAATCGGGACCTATCCGCTGCGCATCTTCCCGTCGCTGTTCCTCTTCGACTGGCACACCCATCTGCGCCACGACATCGCACCCGCCCTCGGCCGTCCCGCCCCGGATACCGACGCCCCGCGCATGGCCGCCATCCTGGCCTGGCTGATGACGCTGCTCGAGCAGTCTCAGCGGACCCGGCTGAACTGGCTCGACGCACCCCTCACCCTCACCCTCGACGGACCGGGCGGCGGCACCTGGCGCATCGAACCCGCCACCGGCGGCCGCCTGCGCGTCCGCCCCGGCGCCCCCGGCGGCGCGGCCGCCCACATCACCGCCCGGGCCCTCGAATTCCCCCAGTGGTCCACCACCCGCCGCCCCTGGACCGAATCCGACGTCACCCTCACCGGAAACACCGACCTCGCAACACATTTCCTCAACTCACTCAACCTCGTCTGAGCTACTGATTGCGGGTCGCGTTGCGGGCGGTGCCGCGGTGGGCGGTGAGGGTGGCGGGGTCCTCCGGCCAGGCATGTTTGGGGTAGCGGCCGCGCAGTTCGGCGCGGACCTGGGGCCAGCCGGTGCGCCAGAAGGAGGCCAGGTCGGCGGTGACCGCGATCGGGCGCCGGGCGGGCGAAAGCAGGTGCAGGAGAATGGATGCGCGGCCGTCGGCCAGGCGCGGCAGGTCGGTCCAGCCGAAGATCTCCTGCACTTTCACCGCGAGCACCGGCGGATCGGCGGAGTAGTCGAGGCGGACATTGCTGCCGGAGGGCACCTCCAGGCGCTCCGGAGCCAGCTCATCGAATCGCGCGGCCTCGGGCCACGGCAGCAGGCGGCGCAGCGCCTGTCCGGCATTGACGCGCTCCAGGTCCGAGCGACGGTGGGCAGTGGAAAGCTCTGGGCCGAGCCAGATTTCGGGATCGGCGAGCAGGGTCGCGTCATCGACGGCGGGCCAGGGTGCGCCGAGGGTGCGGTGCAGAAAGTCCAGGCGCTGACGCAGGGCGACGGCATCGTCGTTCCAGCGCAGCAGCCCGAGTCCGGCCGATTCGAGTCCGCGGCGCAGCGCCTGACCGACCAGGGCGCGATCCGGATGACGTAAAGGCTTCTCGGACAATACGATCGCCCCGAGTCGCTCGACCCGGCGCGCAATGACGTCGCCGTCGACCCAATCCACCTCGTCGACAGTCGCGACCAGACTCGGAGCGGCCCGGCGGGCGAGTTGCTCATCGGCGGTGGCCGCCAATCGAATGCGCCCCTCGGCCTGACCGGGATCACGGGAGGCTCCCGCCACCGCCAGCCAATCCGATTCGGCGACACCGGAACCCGGCGGCAGCGTCACCGCCGTTCCACCCGCCATCAGATAGCTCGCCGACCCGGCCCCGCGCCGCCGCGCCAATCGCTCCGGATATGCCAGTGCGGCAACAAGAGCCGGATCGTCCACCGATGCGGCGGTGCGAGCCCGGCCCGGCGCGCCCTCCGACGCTTCCGTCACCAGCCGGGTGAGCCGCTCGACCTCCCGCAGCCAGCGCGCGGGCCGCTCGGCCCGCAGTGCGCGAATCCCCGCCACCAGATCGACCTTCGACACCACGGTGTCATCGTCGAGCAGCGCGACCACCTCGGCGGCCGACCGCGCTCCCACCTCCGCGGCGCCGTCGAGCAGCGCCCGCGCCAGCCGCGGGTGCAATCCCAGCGCGGCCATTCGCCGTCCGCGATCGGTCACGCCGCCGTCGCCGTCCACTGCGCCCAAGGCCCGCAGTACTTCTCGCCCGGCCGCCAGTCCACCGGCCGGCGGCGGATCCCACCAGCCCAGGCCCGAACCGTCGGGGGTGCCCCAGCAGGCCAGCTCCAGGGCCAGCCGGGTCAGATCGGCGGCCCGAATCTCCGGCTCCGGATAGGCGGGCAGGGTGGCATGCTCGTACTCCGGCCAGCAGCGCCAGACGTGCCCCGGGGCCTCACGCCCGGCTCGCCCCGCGCGCTGATCGGCCACCGCGGTCGAAACCCGCACTGTCGCAAGGCCGGACAGACCACGCCGATGATCTACTCGCGGTATCCGGGACAGTCCGGAATCCACAACGGCCCGCACGCCCGGCACGGTGAGGCTGGATTCCGCTACGGCCGTGGACAATACGACCCGCCGCCGGGTTCCCGGGCGCAAGGCGACATCCTGGGCGGCCGCCAACAGCCTGCCGTGCAGCGGGACCACATCGACCTGCCCCAGACCGGACAGCCGCTCGGCCGTCCGCCGGATCTCAGCCGCACCCGGCAGGAAAACCAGGACATCCCCGTCGATTTCGGCGAGCGCGGTGCGCGTCGCCCGCGCGACCTGCGCCTCGATTCGCTCCTTCGGCAGCGGCGGAACATACGACAGCTCCACCGGATACGCACGCCCGTGCACCTCGAGCACCGGAGCGGGCCGCGCACCGCCGAGCAGCACCGAAAGCCGTTCCGCGGCAACGGTTGCCGAGGTCGCGAGCACTCGCAGATCCGGCCGCAGGCCGCTGCGCGCATCGAGCAGCAGCGCAAGCAATAGATCGGCATCCAGATGCCGCTCATGGCACTCGTCGAGCACCACCACATCCACCCCGGCCAGTTCCGGATCGCTCTGCAAACGCCGCACCAGCAGCCCGGAGGTCACCACCTCGACCCGACTCCGCGCACTCACCCGCCGGTCCCCACGCACGGAATATCCGACCGTCTGCCCGACCTGCTCCCCCAGTAGCGCCGCCATCCGCCCCGCCGCCGCCCGCGCCGCCAATCGCCGCGGCTCCGCCACCACGATCCGCCCACTCGTCCCCGCCGCCAGAGCCAGCGGAACCAGCGTCGTCTTACCGGTCCCCGGCGGTGCGACCAGCACGGCCGTACCCCGCGCGGCCAATGTCCCGACAATCTCGTCGAGCGCGGCACGAACCGGCAGATCAGGAAGTTCAGGCAGCTTCATTGCCGACCAGTCTGCCGCCCGCACCCGATTCGCCTCGACATCAGGGCCGCGTCAGCAGAGTTGCTGCTGGTCGGCCGCGACTCACCAGGCGAAGATGCCCGGCAGCGTCTCGTGCAGCGGCGGCAGACCGTCGTCCTGGCGTTCGGTCAGGCTGAACATTTCGATATCGCGCCAGGGGTGCGCCCAGCGCAGCGAATCCATCTGGAAGGTGACCTGCTCGCCCGATTCCGGCTCCACCACGATCACGGTGTCATCGTCGTACTCGCTGGGACCGACCGCGGTGTCCCACATCCGATCGAAGTGCGGATTCACCTGGCACGCGTGCCGGATCGCGGCGATCTCGTCCTCGGGCACGAGGCCGATCGAGTTCTCCTTGAGGATGTACACGAGCCGGTGCACGATGCTTTCCCAGTTGTAGAGCACCCGCTGCGCCCGCGGGTCGGTCATCATCTGGACGATCACATTCACCGGGCGGTCCGGTGTGCCCAGCGCCGGGTTCAGCCACGGGAACATATCGATCGCGCGCGCATTGGCCGCCAGCACGTAGTACTCCGGAACGCGGTGCAGGAAGGCGGGTCCGGGCATCCGATTCATCAGGTGCAGTTCGCCGGCGGTGACCGCGGACAGCGATCCGGCAGCAATGGCGAGATCCTCGCCCATCACCATCGACCACACCTTGCGGCGCTTGTGGCGGGGCAGGGCGAGCGCATTGCACCAGGAGCGGATCGTCGCCACCGTGGGCACCCGCTGTCCGTTCTCGTACTTCTCGAATCCCGAGTTCGACATGAACAGCAGCGCGGCGACCTGCGCCTGCGTCAGTCCGAGTTCGAGCCGCTGCCGCTGCATGTAATTGCCCAGCATCTTGTGCTCACTGCCCTGGGACTCGGCCTGAACGGCACGCATTGCTCTCCCCTTGCTCTCTCGTCTGTGCTGTGTCAAATAGTTTGGCGCGCAGGCATACACGCCTCATCGTTCAAGCCGGCGGCGAGGTCCAGAACGAGATCGGCCATGGCGGCCAGCGCGAGGACATCGGCATCGGGCGACGGCAGGCGCAATGCCTCACGCACGGCCGAGCGGATCAGCAGCCCGGCCTCCACCAGCGTGTCGGCATTGGTCGCCAGGCGCAATCGGGAGATTTCGCGCGAGCCCTCGACGGTGTCGTAGCGGCGGGGCGCGATCGCCACGATCTGCTGCGCCAGAGCCTCGGTGCGAATCAGCAAGTTGTCCAGGTCATCCCACGCCATCCGCCGGCGCACGCGCGCGGTCGGCCGGGAAGGGGAGATCTGATCGACTTCGCGCACAATGCGTCTGGCGAGTGCGATGAACGCCTCGATTTCCCGCAACCGGTAGGTGCCTGGCAGTTCGTCCGCCAGTGTCGGATCCATTCCCCATACCGCACTAACGGTAGCGCTGTAGCGCTGGAGCATTGCCAGAACGGCCACAGCGCGATGCTGCTGCCCTGCAACGGGTCCGGAACCGAGCCTGATATCCATCCCCTGCCCGATGGCAGCACAGAGCTCCGCACAGTCTCGCTGTGTGCCGCTCGTGCCCGCAACCATGTGGTGAGCGTGTCACGAACCTATAAGTGGCCACTAAATAGTCACGGCCGCAACACAATAAGCGCGCGCCAAGAGAGCATCGACGCCGACGCTGGAACGACTTCGATTGTGCAGCAGCGGCTGCCGGTTCCGCACCGCCCCGAGGCCACCCAAGTTGGGCGGGTTAGTTCAATTGACACGGTGTCGAGCGTCAGTGAGGCGCACCACTTGGCCTTCGACTACGGCGTTGGGTAGCGTCGGCCCATGATCAGGTCGATTAGGCGTTTCGGGGCATTGGCAATTGCGGGAGTTGTCGCAGCCTCACTGTCCACCGTATTGAGCACCGGCACCGCGATCGCCGAGGACAACAACGATCCGATCATCGCATCGAAGAAACTGCTCGCGGATCCGGTGGCTCCCGACGGTTCGAAGCTGGTATCCGGAACTGTCGACGGCCGCAATTTCACACTGCAGGTCCACTCCACCGCGATGGACAAGAACATCACCGTCAAAGTCCAGCGTCCCAATGACGCCTCGCAGCCGCGGCCGGTGCTCTATCTCCTGAACGGCGCGGGCGGCGGCACCGATATGGCAACCTGGTGGCACAACACCAATATCGGCGATTTCCTCGCCACCAAAGATGTGAATGTCGTGATGCCGGTCGGCGGCGCATGGGCCTATTACACCGACTGGAAGCAGGACGATCCGGTCCTCGGGCGCAATGAATGGAAGACCTTCCTGCTCGACGAATTGCCCCCGCTGATCGATCCGGCCCTGAACACCAACGGCGCCAGCGCCATTGCGGCCAATTCGATGACCGCCACCGCGGTGCTGCAGCTCGCGATCGCCAAGCCCGGCTTCTATCAGGCCGTGGCCGGCTACAGCGGCTGCGCCCAGATCGCCGATCCGATCGGCAAGCGTTTCACCAAGCTGGTCGTGGAAACCTACGGCGGCGGCGACGTCAGAAATATGTACGGCGATGACGACGATCCGGCCTGGGCCGCCAACGATCCGGTCATCAATGCCGAAGGCCTGCGCGGCACCAGGCTTTTCCTCTCCGACGGCAGCGGCCTCCCCGGCCCGCACGACCATATCGGCGACCCCACCATGCTGAACCCCACCCAAATGGGCCTGGCCAACCAAATGATCGTCGGCGGCGTCATCGAAGCGGCGGTCAACTACTGCACCCACAATCTCCAGAACCGCCTGAACGACCTGAATATCCCCGCCACCTTCGACTTCCAGCCCACCGGCACCCATTCCTGGGGCTACTGGCAGGACGCCTTCTACGCCTCCTGGCCCACCCTCGCCGCCGGCCTGGGCCTCCCCGCGTAACTCCCCCTCCGGATAGCCGGCAAGTCGAAGCCGGCGCACAACCTCACAGCCCGCATCCTGCGGCTGTGAGGTTTTGTCATTCCAGGGCAAGACAATTCGGCTCAGCTAATTTACAGTTATCGAGATTTACGGGGTCCCCATCGCTGTTTTGCGCTGAATCAAGGAGATATACGACGATGACCAAGGTATTGATCGGCGCGCTTGTGACCGCCTGTACGGTTTCCGGGGTGTTCGCCGCCTGGTCGGCGCCGGAGGCGGCGGCCGTGCCGACCCTCATTCCCGAGCAGGCGACCGTCGGCTACGGGCCCGAGCAGACGTCATTCGTCTCCGCATTCGCCTACAACGTGGCCAATCCCCATGTGGCGCCGGTCGGTGCGAACGATTGGTCGTGCACACCCTCGGCAGAACATCCGCGGCCGGTCGTACTGGTGCACGGCACCTGGGTCAATGAGTACAACAGTTTCGCGCGCCTCTCACCGGAGCTCGCACGGCAGGGCTACTGCGTTTTCGCGGCCGTCTACGGGGATGAAGAAGACAGTCTCATCGGCAGGCTGCCCGTCATTCGCGGCTCCGGTGACCCGGTCGCGGGGGCCAAGGAGGTGGCGCGGTTTGTCGATGCGGTCCTCGAGCACACCGGCAGCAAACAGGTAGATATGGTCGGCTATTCGCTCGGCGGGCCGGTGACCAGACAGTACCTGCGGTTCGAAGGTGGAGCCGATCGCGATGATCCCGCGAAGAACAAGGTGAAAACCGTTGTGACGCTGGGCGGAACCAATCACGGGACCACCCTCGACGGCATCGGCGCGCTCGGCGCGCAGATCAATGCGATCGGCCTGGATGTGCTCGGCCTGACGCAGGTCGTCATCGGGCCCGCCGGCATCGACCAGGTGGTCGGCTCGGACTTCGTGCGAAACCTCAATGCGGAGGGCGATACCGACCCCGGCATCGACTACACCGTGATCGGCACCCGCTTCGATGAGGTGACCACGCCACCGCAATCGACGTTCCTGGGCACCGGCCGCGGTGCGACCGTTCGCAATATCTGGCTGCAGGACGGCTGCACCAGCGACTTCGCCGATCACCTGAGCATGATGTACGACCCGCGCGCCCTCCACTACGTCAGCGCGGCACTGGATCCGACCGCCTACGCGAACCGCGTCCCGCCCTGCGGTTTCCAGCCCCCGGCCTTCTGATCCCGACTACCGCTTGCACATTTCGGTTAATGGCATTAACTTCTAGTTAGTGCCATTAACCACGCTGCAGGAGCTGACATCATGACCGCAATCGCCACCACCCGCACCACTGCCGGGTCCCTCCGCACGGTTCCCGCTCTCGCCGGAATCGGGTACGCACTGTCCTGGGTGATCGCCCTCTCGGTTCCGGTGCCCAACTCCGCATTCGGTGATTCCGGGAGTGCGCTGGTCACCAAGATGGCCGGGCATGCCGTCGCCATGGATGTGAACAACCTGTTCAGCGAGGGACTTCCGGCGATCGGGCTGGTTCTGGTCTCGCTGTGGCTGGCGCGGGCGGCCGGCTGGTCCCGGGCGGGCCGCATTACCGCGGCCGCGGGCGGGGTGGCGGCGGCCATCTCGCTGGTCGAGTTCGGCATCGGACTCGCACTGGCCCGGACGACCACCGCCGATACCGCGCACCTGCTGTTCCACTCCCTGAACCGGCTCGACGGAGTCAAGATGTTCGTGCTGGCGGTGATGGGTGTGGCCGGCGCCATGACCGGGATGCTGCCGCGCTGGCTGCGCTACACGGGGATTGCCATGGCGGTCGCCATTGCCGGATCGGGCTTCGCGTATCTGTTGCTCAGCTCCGGTTTGGCTACCCTGGCCTACGTGTCCCTGCCATTGCTCATCGTGTTCGTCACCGGTACCGGCATCGCCCTCGGCCGATCGGCCGAATAGATGCCCCGTGTCGGCCTGACTCCGCAAAGGATCGTCACCGAGGCCGCGACCGTCGCCGATGAGGTGGGCCTGGACAGGCTCACGCTGGCGACGGTCGCGAAGCGCTGTGGCGTCTCACTTCCCGGGTTGTACAAGCATGTCGACGGACTCGACGCCGTCAAGCGGGACATCTCCGTTCAAGCCACGCGGGAGCTGACCGCGAAGCTCGCGGCGGCCACCTCCGGTGTAGCGGGAAAGGAAGCGCTGCAAGCGCTTTCGGCGGCATACCGCGAGTACGCCAGGGCTTACCCCGGCCGCTATACGGCGAGCGTCCGGGCGCCCGCCGCCGATGATCGGGAGCACGAGGAAGTAGCGGTGCAGGCGGTCGGCGTCATCAGCGCCGCCCTCAAGGGCTACCGGCTGGAAGGCGCGGATCTGATCCACGCCATTCGCATCTGGCGCATCGCCTGCCACGGCTTGGCATCCCTGGAAGGCGCGGGAGCCTTCGGCCTCCCCGACCCGATGGACGAAACATTCACCCGCTTGATCGACGCCCTGGACGCATCCTTCCGCGCCGACAGCTGAGCCGGTCCCCGGAATGCGCTGCGGCGCAACCGTTCAGCGGTAGAGCGTCGGTTCGATCACCAGATCGAAGAATGGAACGTCGACCCGAATCGGAGCGAGCGCGGTCGCATCCAATGTCGCCGGGTCGGTATCCGGCCCCGCGAAGACGCAGTGCCCGTTCGGATTGATCACCAGCGACCGCCCCGGCGCACCACCGCCGGCGAGTGCCGCGGCGCCGGGAATCTGCACCCGAGCCGCGCCCCGCAGTTCGACGGCAGTCCCCGGAGCCACCGGAATCACCTGGTGCACCCAGGGCGCGATGAACGGATGCGCGACAACGGTCGTCCCGTCCTTCCCGTCCCGCACCTCCGCCCGCGGCACCTGAATCGGCGAATATCCCGGCGTCAACAGCTGATCCTGACCGTAACCAGCACCATTGGCCACCTGTGAGTAATCCGGGCTGAACGTTTCGGCCCGGGCACTCCCCGCCCCGAGCAGCGTGCACGCAACGCCGATTCCCACTGCGATGCCGGTGCCGATAGCGAGTGTCCTCATGCCTCAGAGTGTGCGGATCGAGGCACCGCCCGAATAGATTTACAATCAGGGCGATTGGTCCTATTTGGGGCTGATGTTTCGACTACAGCGTGATTCCCACGGCCGCGTTCTGCTCCCGGTCCGCCATCCAAAACCCATAGTTCGCAGCGGCTCCGGCGAATCGGGCAAGGTCCTGCGGGGTCGGCGGCGTGAGCGCCTCGCTGACCGGCCTGCCCGCATCCCGCATGAACCGGCCCAGCCGGTTGGTCGCCACCACCAGCACGATCGCCGGAGTACTGCCGATATTGCGCCAGGCGTGCGCCGCCGCGCCACCCATGTGCACGTAATCCCCCGCCGCGGCCCCCAGCCACTCCGGCGGATTGTCACTGTCTCCCCGCAGCACCTGCACCGCACCGGAGACCACGACGAACCCCTCGGTGTCCGAATGACTGTGCAATGGCACGAATCCGCCGGGCGGAACCACCCCGCGCATGACACAGAAATCGTTCTCGTCGTCGTCCGGTGCGGTCATGAATTCGATGGTCGGACCGAGCAGGTCGATGATCATCCCCGTTGTCGGGTTTCTGTCGATACTCATGAAAACCAGCCTCGGGCAACACCTTCGGCAGCGGAATCACGCGGCGGCGAAACCGCGGATTCTTCCACCCGAGCGCAGTGTCGTGACCGATATTTCCACCCGAATCGCGATGCCTGTCAGAGGCAATGGCCGGTATGCCAATCCATGACGTCACCCCACGCCTGAATGACCGGATCGTTCTGCAGCACATCCACCGACGCGCCCCCGAGCACCGCGGTTTCCGCCTCCGCCTCGATCGCGGCGTCACCGGTGAGCTCGGCCGGCGCATTGTCCCGGAACCCCTGCGCCCGAGTCACCGCGCCCGCCCGGTCAGCAGGCGGATTGTTATGGGCCAGATCGGTATAAAGCCCTGTGACATAGGCACTCTCACCACAGGTGTCATAACCGACGGGCGTCGCCGCGGCGACCCCACCGGCAACTCCGCCGATCGCGGTCAGTGCGACGAACACTCCGGCAAACGCGGTCAGTCGATACATGGGAATCTCCGATTCGATTGCAGTGGAAGAGCTGCGGCGAAACTAGAGCGACCGCCTTTCAAGGCCATTACAAGACGGCGCGCTCAAGCCGAAGGCGATCGATTCGCGGCCACGAGGAATCTCTCCAGCACGTCGTTGAACGGCTTTCCGGTATCGGGCACCAGATGACCGCTACCGGGACAAACCGCGCGTGCCGCGCCGGTCCGCTGCGCGATGGTGTCGCAGATGATCTCGTTGGCATCCATATGCCCGCCGGAAACAACCAGCATCGGGAACGGCGCACGCCGCAACCGCGACAGTGGCAACTCGGCCTCGTCGGGTGGTCGCGCACCGAGCAGCCGGCGCATTCCGTCGATCAGAACCGGTGCGGGCGGATCGGCCAGTTCGACCTGCGCACCGACGACGGCCAGAAACTCGCGCAATGCCGTCGCGGGCGGAAGTTCGACCGCTTCCAGAGCCGCCCGCACCCTCGCCCCGAACGCGTCCACAACCGGAACACCGCGCGCCACTCCGCTCGCAGGCGGTTCGATCACCGTCAGCGACAACACATTTCGAGGACTGCGCACCGCCGCGTACATGGCGACGATCGCACCGTAGGACGTGCCCACAAGATGGACAGGCCGGTCCAGTAATTGCTCAGCGACGAGCAAGGATTCGATCTCGAAATCCTGCCTGCCGACCCCGGGCGTCCGCCCGTGCCCAGGCCGGTCCGGCGCAAGCAAGGTCCACCGTTCGCTCAACTCACGCTGCGCCCGCCACGTCTCCCGCCCGCCCAGCACACCCCCGTGCACAAGCACGACCCGCGGTCCCCTGCCCCACTGATGGATGTACATGTCCGCAACGGTAATGGCCAGGCCTTTCAACGAAATTAAAGGACCGGAGTGTTCTTTGCGGAGACACGGTCGAGGGCGGACTCGCTGCGTTGTCCGCCGGTGGGTCAGCGGGCGGCGCGGGCGATTACTTCGCGGGCCAGGGCTCGATACTGTTCGGCGCCGCCGGATTTGGGGGCCCAGGTGGTGACCGGTTCACCGGCGATGCTGGCGTCGGGGAAGCGGACTGTTCGGGAGATGCGGGTGCCGTAGACCTGGTCGCCGAAGACTTCGACCACTCGGGTGAGCACCTGGCGCGAATGCAGGAGGCGGCGGTCGAACATGGTGACCAGAATGCCGAAGAGGCTCAGGCGCGGGTTCAGTCGGTCGCGGACCTTGTCCATGGTGTCGGTGAGCAGCGCGAGGCCGCGCAGGGCGAAGTACTCGGGCTCCATCGGGATGATCACACCGTCCGCGCAGGCGAGTGCGTTCACGGTGAGCAGGCTCAGCGACGGCTGGCAGTCGATGAGGATGTAGTCGTAGCGATGACGGATCGGCTCCAGCACCCGGCGCAGCGACTGCTCCCGGCCGACCTCGTTGACCAATTGGATCTCCGCGGCGGACAGGTCGATATTGCTCGGCAGCAGATGCACATTGTCGACGCCGGTCTCCATCAGCACATCGTCGACCGGCGGCGCGGATTTCCCGAATAGGTCGTAGACGGTCAGCTCGAGGTCGTTGACGGCAACGCCCAGCCCCGCGGACAGCGCACCCTGCGGATCGAGGTCGACTAGCAGCACGCGCCGGCCCTGCTCGGCAAGTGCGGCACCCAGATTGATGGTCGACGTGGTTTTACCGACGCCACCCTTCTGATTGCACAGAGCAACGATCTGCGCTTCGCCCTGGATCGCCTGCGCTTCGCCCGAAAGGGTTGCCAACATGTTGCCAGGCTAGCCGGACAGCTCCGTTTCGGGCCGAAGCGACGCATGAGTCATTGCTCACGAATCGACATCCGCAGGTGCAGGCCATCCCGACAAGCCGAAATGCTCATCGCGCCAGAACAGTTCCAGACCCGCATCGGTGTAGGGCACCGTATCCGCCGGAATCTCCTCACGATGAAACCACCGCAGGTCCGAGCATTTGTGCGGTTCGGCATTGAACGGTTCGCCGATCCATTTGTCGGCGTGAAAGAAGAACCCGACTCGCCCCTGCCCATCGGGCGCCCGCAGATGCAGTGCGGCGACCATACGAATATCCTTGCGGCTCAGCTGTATACCGATCTCCTCGTGCGCCTCACGAATCATCGCGGCCTCCAGGTCCTCATCGGGTTCGAGCTTTCCGGACGGCAGATTCCACAGCCCATCCGAGTACCCGGTATTCGCACGGCGCGCGAGCAGGATCTCATCGCCCCGAGTCGCGATGAGCAGCACGTCGACGAAACTTGTGTAGGTCATCCCGTATTCCTTCGGTCAACTCTTGTGCGTCGGTCGACTGACGGGCAGTGAATGCCCCGTCTCCAGCAGGGATTTCAGATCGCTGAGCATGAACGGGTAGCCACCGCCGAAACCTTCCGATTCCAGGTCGCCGGAGATGATGATCGAGATGAGCGGGGCGCCGGCGACGTCGTGAATGACGGTCAGGGCGCAGGTGCCGTCGCCGCGGTCGCGAATCTCGTAGCGCAGATAGGTTTCCGGCGCCGCGGCGAGGTTTTCGTCGCCGAGGAAACGGATGCGGGCGCCCCACAGTGTCGGCGGGGCGTAGTCGGTGACCGTGCCGCGAATGATGATTTCGGGCTCGGTATCGATCGGACGGGGTCCGGACGGAGCGAATACCGTGAATGCGCCGCCGATCCGGGGTTCGATCATGCTGCGGCCGCCGAATCCGTAGCGCACGGTCCAGTCCGGATCGGTCACGGCCTGCCAGATCCGCGCGGCCGGCGCGGCAATGATCACGCGATGGATCTGCGTCGTCTCCGGGCGCGCCCGCGCGAGGACTTCGTCGAAGCTCACGATTCCAGGTCCCTTTTCAAATCGGTCAGTGCGGAGATCTGCTGTTCGGTGAATTTGTCGATCCAGCGATCGTGAATCAGCCGAATCGGCACGGGATTGAGGTAGTGCAACTTCTTCCGCCCGCTGCGGACGGAAGTCACCAAGCCCGCTTCCTCGAGCAGCCGGAGATGTTTGCTGATGCCGAAGCGGGTCATCTCCGACCCGGATTCCAGCTCGGTCAGCGTCTGGCCGTCCCTGACGAACAGCGCGTCCAGCAGTTGCCGCCGGGTGCGATCGGCCAGCGCCTTGAACACCGCGTCCTCGTCCACGCCCGCCACTTTATACGAGACCTATCGGTCACATGATCATTGACATGTGACCTTTTGGTCACCTATCGTCGAGGCATGAAACGCTACATAGTCCTCTACCTCGCACCCCTGTCCGTCGCCGAACGATTCGCCCAGGCCACGCCCGCGGAAGCCGCGAAAGGCATGCAGCTGTGGGCGGATTGGAGCAATCGGATCGGCGCCGGACTCGTCGACGGCGGCAAACCGCTCGGCAATGCACGCCGCATCACGCCGACCGGCGTCTCCGAGACCGACAGCGGCGTGATCGGAATGTCCATCCTCCAGGCCGAGTCCATGGACGAGGCGCTGGAAATGGTCGACGGCCACCACCACCTGCACTGGGCCGAGCAGTGCGAGATCGTCGTACTCGAGGAACAACCGATTCCCGAACTGCAGCACTGACCCCCGGCCGCCGGGGCGAAACAATTAGAACGTGTTCTATATTCGGGGGACCGTTCCGGCGATCCCTTGGGAGCTCACGACATGTACCAGTGGTCCGACGAAGACCTGATGTTCCGCGACGCACTGCGCGGGTTCATCGACAAGGAGCTCAAGCCTCACGTCGACCAACTGGAGAGCGGCGCACTGCCGCCCTTCGACATCATCCGCAAGATGTACGCGACCTTCGGGCTGGACGAGATGGCGCGCGAAGGGCTGGAGAAGACCCTGGCCCGGGAGGAAGCGGGCACCACGGGCAAGTCGGGCGGCGGGTTCAGCGGGGCGGGCAGTATGGGGGTAATCCTCAATAGCGAGCTCGCCGGAATCAGCCTGGGCCTGGTGGCGTCGATGGGCGTGAGCCTCGGGCTGACCGTCGGCACCATCCGCACGCGCGGCACCCTCGCGCAGAAGAAGCGCTGGCTGCCCGAACTGGTCACCATGGAGAAGGTCGGCGCCTGGGCGATCACCGAACCCGATTCGGGCTCGGACGCTTTCGGCGGTATGAAGTCCTATGTCCGGCGCGACGGCGCGGACTACATCCTCAACGGGCGCAAGACCTTCATCACCAACGGCCCGTACGCGGACGTCACCGTCGTCTACGCCAAGCTGGACGAGGAGGACGGCACCGATCGCCGCGACCGCAAGGTGCTGACCTTCGTCCTGGACAAGGGCATGCCGGGATTCGTGCAGAGCGCCGCGTTCAAGAAGATGGGCATGAACTCCTCCCCCACCGGCGAGCTGTTCTTCGACAATGTGCGCATCACCCCCGACCGTCTGCTCGGCGAGACCGAGAGCCCCGCCAAGGGCGACGGAAAGGACAGTGCCAAAGAGTCTTTCGCCGCCGAGCGCATCGGCATCGCCTCACTGGCGCTGGGCATCATCAACGAATGTCACCGGCTCAGTGTGGATTACGCGAAGTCGCGCAAG
The DNA here is from genome assembly GCF_035958815.1 of Nocardia sp. NBC_01327. Classification (NCBI taxonomy): domain Bacteria; kingdom Bacillati; phylum Actinomycetota; class Actinomycetes; order Mycobacteriales; family Nocardiaceae; genus Nocardia; species Nocardia sp. NBC_01327. The sequence goes on from NZ_CP108383.1 coordinate 8,427,704, forward strand.
CTGTGGGGTAAGGAGATCGGCCAGTTCCAGCTCATCCAGCTCAAGCTGGCCGAGATGGAGATCGCTCGAATCAATGTGCAGAACATGGTGTTCAACGCCATCGAGCGCACGGCCGCCGGTGAGAAGGTCTCCCTGGCCGAGGCCTCGGCGATGAAGCTGTACTCCTCGCGCGCCGCCACCGAGGTCGCCATGGAGGCCGTCCAGCTGTTCGGCGGCAACGGTTATATGGCCGAGTACAAGGTGGAGCAGCTCGCCCGCGACGCCAAGTCTCTGATGATCTACGCGGGCAGCAATGAAATCCAGGTCACCCATATCGCCAAGGGCCTGCTCAGCCGCTAGTGATACGAAAGCTGCTGGGCTCGAATCATTCTCGAACCAGCAGCAGATCGACGCTGATGTTCCCCCGGGTTGCCCGTGAATACGGGCACACCTGGTGGGCGAGGTCCATCAGCCCGGTGGCCAGGGCGGGATCGATGCCGGGCAACCGCACGGTCAGGGTGACGGCGAGGCCGTAACCGATATCCTCCGGGCCGATTCCGACCTGTGCGTGCACGGCCGAACCGGCGAGATCGACGCGGGCGCGGCGGGCGACGATGCGCAGCGAATTGTGAAAGCACGCCGCATATCCCGCGGCGAACAGCTGCTCCGGGTTGGTGTGCCCCACGTCGCCGAGTTCGTGAACGGCCAGATCCAGATCGAGCAATTTGTCGTCGGTGGCGACGTGACCGTTCCGGCCGTCTCCGGTGGCGAGGGCAACCGCGGTGTAGCGGATCTCATCGGGCATGAATCCAGCTTCCCCCCTCAGTGCGCGCCCGGGCGCACGATCATGAGGACGACGACCGCCGCCCAGAGCAGGTTGTAGATCCCGGCCAGCATGGAGAGTCTGCGCAGGCGCTCACCGTCGTCCGGCTTGTCGAGAGCCTCGCGCTGCAAAGGGTGAATGAACGCCGCCAGAAGACCACCGGCGAGGAAGGTCAGCGCCATGGCGAGGGTGATCCAGATTTCACCCATGCGGCCTTGAACCTCGGCCAGAATGATGCCCACCACCGGCACTACGAGCGACAGCAGTGCATAGCTTCCGGTGATTCGGTGAAATGCCTTGGCCACTGCGAGATTTCGCTCCTCCGCGGGAGGTCCCGCGGTGATGGCCACCGGCGCGTAGCGCGGGAACAGGCTCGCGGCGACCGCCGATCCGCCCACCAGAACGATCGCGGCCAGCACGTGTATCGACAGCAGCGCCTTTTCCATGACTCCCCTTCCATCCTTCAGTCACACTGAAGCATAGTGATGAGCTTCAGTCTGGTTGAAGGTTGTGCGAAAGCTCACGGAATGCGCGAAACCTGGAATCAGGACGCGTTTCGACGCGCGAACGCGGCGGCGATGGCCGCGCCGACCTCTCGCCGGAACAGGTCCGCCTCCGACCCGAACAGCTGCTCGTCCACCTCCGCGACAACTTCTTCCGCAGCCCGCAACAGTCGCCCGCCCTTGGCGGTGAGTTCGATCGTCGACGCCGACCCCGCACGCGCCGTACGGTCCCGCACCAGGCCGCCGGCAACCATCGCTTTCACCGCGGTGTGCACGCTCTGAACACTGATCGCGCCCATCCGCGCCAGATCACTGAAGGACGCCCCCGGCACGCTCGCAATATGACCGAGCAGCGCGAGCCGGGCAACGGTGAGATCCAGCGGCGCCAGCGCCGCACCGAGTTCCGCCTCCACCCGATGCGCCAAGGTCAACACGATGATGGACGCGCTGGCGGGCGGCGGCGCGGGGCGATCGCTCTCAGTGGTCACCGGCCCATTTTCCAGTACCGGTCCATTCGCCATCGCGAGGCACCCGGGCCGGGGCTGTATCAGCGACCGTGTCAGCCCGCCATCAGCGCGCTGTCAGCAGCACCGGACAAAGTACTCCCATCGAACAAAACAGCCCCGGACCACACCGGCTCCGGGCAACTGCCACAACAGCTTTCGAAGGAGCACACCATGTCCGCCACCCTCGCCCTCACCGACCAGCACAAGTCCACCGTCCGCTCCGCCGCCTACGGCGCCGTCTCCCTCATCAGTGCCGCCTCCGACAAGCCCCACAAGGCCGCCATCGCAGGCTCCCTCGCCCTGACCTCCGCAACCGGCCACATCGGCCACGTACTCAACGCCAAGTCCAAAGACATCCACCTCAGCGGCAAAACCGTCGCCGACCTCGCCGACCAGGTCCTCCCCGCCCTCACCGCCGCCGCAACCCTCCTCGACCAGCAATCCCCCACCGAGGCCGACAACTTCCGCACCACAGTCCTCGTAGCCCTCGAAGCCGCCGCGACAGCAAGCCGCCCCAGCCCCGTCGTCACCGACATGACCCGCAAGGTCACCGCAGCCCTGCACACCGCATGATCTGAAATCGCCGAGAGGGCTCTAGCGGTGGGCCTTCTCGGCATGTCACCACCACCAGAGCCCACTCGCGGACTGGTGCTACTTCTGAGCCGAAAGGGTGCTCAGGAGGCCACCGATCACCGGAATGGAGCTCGCGCTACCCGTTCCACCAGTAGGCGGGGTAGGAGGAGTGCAGCTCGCTCCAGCGGGAGCGGCCTGGACGACGTTGATCATCCCCGACCCGACGGTTTTAGGGCCGGAGACGTACGGATTGAAGGAAGCCGCAGCGTAGATCTGATGCTGCCCGACGCCGGTTGGCGTCCACTGCACGGTGACATCCTGTCCAGCGACATAGGACGCAACGTCGGTGACATGAGTGTTCGCTTGGGTCGCAAACGAATAGTCGAAGAACGAGAACTCTGCGAAGCCCGGCGCCTGAGACTGCAATGTGGCAGCGTCAGCAGCGGGCAGTGTTGCCGTGTAGGTCGTACCCACGCAGTAGGCCGACGACGCGACAACGGACATATCTGCTGATGCGGTCGTAGCCGAGACGATGGTGGCCACCCCCATCGCCGCAACCGCGGCGATACCGACTGTCGAACGAGCAAAGACCGACATTTTCATACTTCACTTCTCCCCAGTTATCGAAAGTCCCCGTGTGTCAAGGGGACTGACGCAGCGTATCGCAAGTGACCGACAACCTTTTCGGATTGGCAAACCGTGACACCGGGGGGCCGGTCTCCGGCCCGAACACTACGACGCTGGCGGTTGTCGTCGGCGGCGGTCCGCAGCAGGTCAGTCGCGGCAAGGCTCAGGTGACCTGGTACCCCACTGCGACAGGAGCTCACGGCATCGCATTCGGCGGATGGGACGCGAGCGGCAATTTCGTCAGCCGGGGCGGAACCGGCGTTGCGGTGAGCCAGCTTTCGAAAACGCCCGGATCGGCTGGAACCGAGCCCACCGGCGGCAGCCTGACCGAAGCGGGCATCACGACCAGCGGACTTGTCCACCAACCGAATACGACCTATACGCTCAGCGTTTCCGCGGCGTCACTCCCCCGCCGGAAACACCGTCTACTTCGATGACAACGGCGGCACGGTCAATCTGGGCCAGACCACCGTCATGGTCACCACCCCGGTAGCGGCCACCACCCCCGCCGGCACCGGCAGCGCCAACTCCATCCCGGTCATCGGCCCCCTCCCGAGTTCGCTCAGCGCGGGGACATCGCACCAGGCGGACGGGTCCGTGCGTCCGGCTCGGCAATGCCACGCGGACGCACGGACCTCCCGGGGTTATCACCCGGCGAAGACCGAAATCTCTTGGAGCAGAGAAGTTTTCATCACCGAAACCGCGACGGCGAACACATCTTGTCGCCCGTGACTCGGTGACGACCTCAGGGCTGGATCAATTCGTAGGATGTGCTGCGGCCCCCGGAGTCCGAGCGTTGCAGCGCTCCCAGTTCGACCAATTCGTTGATGTCCCGAAGTGCGGTGTCCTGCGAGGATTTCGTGATCACCGCCCATTTATGGGTGGTGAGTTTGCCGTTGAATCCGTCCAGCAGGCGGTTGAGCATGGCGATCTGGCGAGCGTTCATCGCGACTTGTCCCCAATGTCGCCAGAAACGAGCCTTCAGCAGGACCGTGTCGACGGTCTCGTCGGCGTGGATGATGGCGCGCTGCAGTGCACCGAGGAACCACAACAGCCATTCGGTAACGTCGAGCGGGCCTTTCTGGGTGCGTTCCAGGATCGTGTAGTAGTCGGTACGGTCTCGCTGGATCTGCGCCGAGAGGCTGTAGTAGCGGCGTGAATTGCGGTCGGCGCGGGCCAGCCACAAGTCGCCCAGCGCACGCGCGATACGCCCGTTGCCATCATCGAATGGGTGCACGGTCACGAACCACAGATGTGCCAGACCGGCTTTGACGATCGCGGGCTCATCGGCATCCCGGTTGAACCAATCCAGGAACCGGCGCATTTCGGTGTCGAGCCGGGCGGCCGGCGGCGCCTCGAAGTGCACCCGCTGCGGGCCGTAGGGACCGGACACCACCTCCATCGGCCCGGTCGCGTCGGTTCGCCATGCGCCGAGGCTCACCCGGGAGATCCCGGAGTATCCGGTCGGAAAAAGCCCGGCATGCCAGCCGAACAGCCGTTCGGCGGTCATCGGCCGATCGTGGTCGACCGTCGCGTCGAGAATCATTTCGACCACACCATCAACGTTCCGATCGGCCGGAACCGCTGCGCCGATATCCACCCCCAGACGCCGTGCGATGGAAGATCGGACCGACGCGACGTCGAGCAACTCGCCTTCGATCTCACTGGTCGTGACCACATCTGCGGTCAGAGCGGACAGACTCGCTTGCTCCTGTACCGCGGTCTCGGTATCCGCGAGCCTGCCCATTAGATGACCATGACCGAACGCGACCTCGGCGATCGAATCAGCCAACCGGGCGACGTCATATCTCAAATCAGGCCAGTCGGGCCCTTCCCAGATGTACTTGACGTACCCGTCACCCATGCGGTGATTATACCACTATTCGCCGCATTATCTGCGGTGAATATCGCATCGCGCCACTCGAGACGCTAGCGAGGGGTTGGCGACTTAGTCCAGGATCAACGAGTACAAGGTGACCGCGCGACCGTCCGAGCCGGCCACGATCGTGCACGACGTCGCCTCGAACGTCGCGGCGCCGAGGCCGACCCCGAACACGGTGTTGCCGTTCGCCATCGAGTCTTTCCATGCAGTGAGGTTCGAAGCGACACCGTTGTGAACTGCGGTTCTACAGACGGCGAAGTGATGTGATGCAGTGCCCCCGGGTGATACGTACAGTCCACAACAACGCGGATTCGCGACCTGGCTGCGGCATCTCTCGAGAGGCCTCCTCTTATTTCCGCACCCACCCACGACGTTCCAGGGCCACGATTCCTTTGGCAATATCCGCATACCCTGGCGAGTCAGGCCAATCGGGATCCCAAGCATAATTGTAAATATCCACGTCCATGACGACTTCACCGAAATATCGGTATATTCGAATCTCGATGGGCGCGTTGATTTCATCCGATAGAGGACCGGGGAACCAAGCGGATCCCGCTCTCCATTCTATCGGGTGCAGTACAGCGGTACCCCGATGATCGAGGGACCGAAGATGATCGTACGCGGAAGTGAATTGATCGGATATTTTCGGAAGTCTCACATACGTCGATCGAATTTGGATTTCGGTCCAACTTATATCCGCGTGTGGATCCAGCTGCATATCCGCATCGAGAGTCTGCCGGTAGAAGCTGAGTGCGAGATCGCGATCGATGACATCTGCAGATGCATCGCTGACGGCCTGACTACTCCATGATGTCTTAAAATCACGGGCATAACGCGATGTCGTACGCAGGAGTCGGCCTGATGGCTCCGGCCTGCCGGGCACCTCCCCGGAGCCCTTGGGCATATCAAGTTCTTCATCCCAATACCAGGTCGACAGGTCCATCGTCAACGGTATGCAAAAGTCTCCCATGAATTCATACAATGAGTCCAGGATGATTTCCCCCAATCTGATCCCCCCCTCCCCCGTATCAGTTTCGCGGGAAAATCCAAGATGCCATGGATTCTCCACAATTTGCAATTGGTAGGGAACATCTTCGGGGTAACAGTTCATTTCGTCCTCTTCCAACCGGAGTCTCGTCGTGCGAATTCCGCCAGTATCTTGCCCGGGTTCGCATCGTTCACGATGGTCACCTTGTCGATTTTATCACTGTTCTCTACACCACTCTTTCGCGGTTTCAGGTTATCGTTCAGCAGATCCTCGAATTCGTCGAACATATTATTCGGCTGTCCGATCTCCGTTCCGTCCAGCCTCGTTCGAGTTATCGTGCCTTCCGCGTTTATGTTTGTAGCTATCCCCTTCTTGGATGATGATCCTATTCTTATGTTTACGTAGACACTCACCTCCTTTCGCGTGGTAATCGGCATCCCGGCTTCCTCTCTCTTGAGGACTTTTTCTATCGCTTGCTTCACCGGACTATTAAGGCGGTCTGCGTTTTCCAGTGGGTCTCTCAGCGTCTTCACTTCGACCCGGCGGGTGATTTCACTATGGCCGGGCTGCATGATGCCGATGTCGAATTCGCTGAGTGTCCCGCCGGTGATCGGATGTTTCGGGGTTATCGACGCGTTGTCCAGCGCAGGGGTGCCTGTCGATTCGGGTGAAATCTCGAGTTGGCGGCGGAGTTCGCGTACCTCGTTGAGCGAGTTGTGGACCTGCGGCGGGCGTGTCAGAGGACCGTGCCTTGTGGCCCACTCATCGATGCCAACAGCGCGATCTGCGGTTCGTCCGAGGATCTGGGTGGCTTCGTTTTCTGCGCCGATGTAGGCGTTTAAGCTGGCAGAGTGTGATGGTGTGTCCGCTGCGGTGTCGGCTGAGTCGGGCCGGACTGTTCCGGGTGGGGTGTCGTGTCCCGCTGGTGTGGTGCCGTCGGCTGCATGTGTCGGTGCGGGTAAATCACTTTCTGCGGCCGGATTGCTCGGTGGCCTCCGGTCAGGTCGGTCTGCGTCGCCGGGATGTGGCCTACCCGATGCCGGCGGGTCGTCTTGGATCAGCGCCGCGGGTGTGTCCGAGTTCACTACCGTTGTGGGGTTGTCCACGGCTTGTTGACCGGCGTCCTTGCCTGCTGCCACCGCAGCTGCGTCGTCGACGGCGGTGCCCACGTCCTTCCCGGCCTGGATAGCGGCTTTTTCTGCCGCGTCTGTTGCGGCGGCGGCGCCGCGGGTGAGTGCGGCGGTGGGGCCGTCGAGTGCGATTCCGGCGCCGAGGTCGAGGCCGAGTTTGGTTTGCCAGTACTCGGGTCCGTGTTCTTTGAGGTCGTCCCAGCGGATCACGGCGGCACCGAGATCGGTGAGCGCGTCCGCGCGGGGTTGCGGGTTCGAACCGGACCAGGTCTGGCCGAAGCTGGTCACTCCGCGCGCGAGCGTGCTCCAGCTGTGGGTGAGTCCGGACCACCCGCCACCGCCGGTCAGGTTCGTCTGGAACCGGGTCGCACTCAGTCCGAGTTGCCACATCTCGTTCACCCAGTCGCGGGTGGCTTGCGCTTTGGGATCGGTCGGGTTTTGGGTGTGCGGTGACGAAGGTGATGGAGGGACCGGACGTTGGGTGATGCTGATCGAGGTGTGCCCGTCGGGTCCGGTGACCGCGGTGAGTGTGGTAGCTCTGTCACCTGTGGTGGTGGTCTGTTGCTGGATCTGGGTATTGGTCAGTACGCCCAGCAGCGCCGCGTTGGAGTCGGAGGAATTCTGACTCGCCTGCTGTATCGCTTGACTGCCCGCCTGGATGTCCGCGGGGACAGGACCGGTTCCGGTGAGCGCGTTGAGCAACGCCGAGGAGGTCGGCCCGGCGCCGGTCTTGGGGCCCGCCGAGGCGGGAGGTGTAATGCCTTGTTGCCCAGCGGGGATGGCGACCGTGAGGGTGGCGTCGCCTCCGATGGTCTGTTGATGGATCTGGGTATTGGTCAATGCGCCCAGCAGTGCCGCGTTCGGGTCGGGGGTGGTTTGCGCTGCCTGTTGTACTGCGTGGGTGCCGGCTTGTAGGTCCGCGGGGGCCGGACCGGTTCCGGTGAGTGCGTTGAGCAATGCCGAGGAGCTGGCAATGGGCTGAGCCGCCGGTGTGACCGGTGCGAGCGTTGGTGCAACGAATGGAATCGTGTCGTTCGGCTGCGGTACCGGGACGGTTTGCGCGTCAGGACTCGGCTGCGAGTTCTGCTCTGGCCGTAGGTGAGCGCCCGGGTTGGGGACGCTGCCCGGCTGCGGCACGACGAAACCGTCCGCATCGAGCGTGGCACCGGCTTCGGGATCGGCGATCGGCTTGGCCTGCAGCGCTATCGGGGCGTGGCCGGGTAGGTCCTGTTGCGCGGAAGCCGGAACCGAACCGGCAAGCCGGGATCGCGGACCGGCTGAATCGGCGGATGCCCGCTCGATCATGTCCTGGGAGGTCGAGATGCGGGCGTACTTCTGAGCTGCGTCGGCCCCGGACTTCACATTGTACGAATAAACCCGGGGACTCGCCCGCCCAGATGCCGCCCCCGAGGCCTGGTCGACCGCGGCGGTGGGAGCCAAACTTGCTATCCACGCAGCCCCCCACGCCGGATCATAGGAAGCGCTCATCACGACTGGCCCTCGCCGGAACCTGTGTGTTGTTGTCCTGTAACGGGTTTCGTGTCGGTCGAGTGAAAGCGATCGCTTCCGAAGCGGATGAGTGTCGTGTTTTCGTTGTCGGACAAGAGGTTCGACCGTCCTTCTGAATCTGGGCATGAAAGAACCCAAGCCCTGCAACAGGCTTGGGTTGGCAAATAATCGGAGACCCGTCCCCGGAGCCAGAGACGAAGCGGGGCGTGCTGTTACCGGGCGCTACCCGGGAGTCCTCTGCGCGGAATCTGTGTCACGGACTCTGCGTACGGGGAGCCCCGGATCCGTTCGCGAGGCGAACGCGGGAGTGGCCGGCCCCCGACCCTTCAACGACCAAGCCCCGATCCTGTGCGGGTTGAGGGCTTGCGCCGAAGAGGACGAACAGAAGTGTGCCGAACCCCGTGTCCGAGTGATATTTCCGAAGACATTCCGGATGAAGGCACAACCATGGCGCTGCGAAAAGCTTGACTTAAGAGAAGCCCAGCGTCAAGACTCAGAGCGGAACTTCATTAGAAGTCGCAGGTAGATCACTACTTTTACGCCCGCCGTCGTTGGGAGGTAGTTCGTCACGCAGCTGTCATGGGAGCAGGCCCACTGCTTTGCCTCGACCATCCCCACATAGGCAGATTCGCAGCCGCTGGTGACGCTGCTCGAACCGCCCATCGCAGAATCTCGGAAGATCAACCAGCAGTATCTATCTGGGAGCGCCCGAAGCCGAGGGGACCTGGCCTTGTCAGGTGAGGAGCGTCGGTCTTCGAAGTCGCCTTCAGCGATGTTCGACAACCGACATCAGTGCTGCTCGTCGAGGGGTTGCCGGAGCTCGTCGTTGATGCGTTCGGCCTCGGTGAGCTGATCCTCCAGGATCACGATGCGGCACGCGCCCTCGGGGGTATTGCCATCATCGATCAGCTGGCGTACCCGTGCGGCAATCCGCAGCTGTTACCGCGAGTAGCGGCGGTGCCTGCCCGCTGAGCATTGCGGGGCAAGGAGTTTCGCCGTGTCCAGGGCGCGTAGGAACACTTGGGTGACACCGAGGAGTTCAGCGGCGCGTCCCACGCCGTAGGCGGGGAACTCGTCATCGTCGAGCCGGTCGCCGGGGTTGGGGCCGTCGGCGGAAGTCATCTCGGATCGATGCTCGGCACCTTGGTGTGATGTCACGACATCAGGGCCCCGGCGCTGAGTGCGCTGAGGCCTGACGTCGATTGCGAAGGGTATTGGATTCAATGTTGTTGCCGATTTCCGGCCGGTGTCCGCTCGTGTCGACACGGACGCGTCATGCGTGGGTGGGTTACTCGCGGAACACCTCCCGGCACGTAGGCTTCGCTGCCCGCCCCCAACTTTCGAGGCGGTGTCGCCGGCGGGTCACTGTGGGCGACTTCCGGCGCGTGGTGCGGTGTTTCCGGTTCCCTCCAGCGGTAATACCTATTGCCATGTTCTTTTTTCTTCGCCGGAGGGAACCGGGCTAACAACTGACTTCCCTACCCGCAGCGCATTCGGCTTCCTACTACGGCGCCTTGCCATTTCTTAACTTCCGAACGAGAGAAACAGTACAACGATCTGCGAGGATTGTCTACACCCATCAATAGAGATTTATTGGGCGTGAATCGGTCGTCAGAGAGCGTGTGTGCTGCCGGGGCCGGCGCGCAGCTGGTCGCGTTCATCGGTCAGCGCGATGTTGGCGTCTTCCAAGTCCAGGATGCGTCCGATACCGGCGAGGTTGACCCCCTGCTCGGCCAGAGCGGTGATACGCCGCAGGCGCGCGAGATCGTCACAGCTGTAGCGGCGGGTACCGCCCGCGCTGCGGTGGGGGTGATCAAGCCGTGCTGCTCGTACAGACAACTCTCACCGCCGTTCAGCAGGTCATCTACACCGACACCGCTACCGCGCCCAACATCGCGCGGCCTGAACACCCGAACACCCCGCCTGATCGGACAGATTCGTGAGCACGAGGACCTCTCCCGATACCGACCGCACCTCATCCCGCCCCGAACCGGACCGGGATCAGCTGGTGATGCGCCGGCCTGACCCCAGCCCGCTACGCCCGTGGTGGGACACCGTCATGGGCCCGGCGATGCCCGCCCCGCTCGCCGCCCAGCGGTCCCCTGCCCCGCGTCATCCGCGTGCGCGGAACCCGCATGTGCGCCGGCGCAGACACGTCGGTATGAGCACACCCCGCTGACCCCACCTCGGCCGCAAGAGACGTTCACGCAGCGCGGCCACGCGGTACGACGCGAACGTCGTATCTGGTTGCCGCACAACACCTCACGAAGAGTGGAACAACGTACGGGCCCCGGCGCGAATGCCGGATTCCCTTAGTGCCCCCGGTCGGACTCGAACCGACACTTGGCGGATTTTAAGTCCGCTGCCTCTGCCAATTGGGCTACGGGGGCGTCTGGGTCAGAGTACCGAGCAGTACGGTCGGAGTGGAATCAGGATGGGGTGGGTTAGCGGGGTTTGTGGGGGGAGCGGCGGATTTGGGCGTCTTCGGCGACTGTGAGGAGGAGGGTGATGGTGTCGGGGGTGTGGGCCCACCAGCGGTGACGGGTGTTGGCGGGGCAGTAGTAGGAGTCGCCGGTGGTGAGGGTGGTGGGGGTGGAGTGGGCTTCCAGGGTGATGGCGCCGGTGACTACGTAGATGAGTTCGTCGTTGGGGTGGGTGAATTCGCGGGCGCCGTGGTGGGTGCCGCCGGTGAATTCGAGGGCGCGGAGGTTGCGGGGGCCGCGGGTGAGGGAGCGGACTGTGCCGTCGGCGTCGCGGTCGGATTGGTCTAGGCGGGTGTTGTCCGTGGCGCGGACCAGGACCTCGTCGGGGGTGGGGTCGGCGGCGGCGAGCAGTTCGGTGGCGGTGGTGGCGAGGGCGTCCGAGATGCGTTGCAGGGAGCGCAGACTCGCGTTGGTGCGGCCGTTCTCGAGTTGACTCAGGAACGATTGCGATAAGCCCGTGTGCTCGGACAGCTGGGCCAGGGTCAGCTTCACCGCCAGCCGCCGATTGTGGATCACATGGCCGAGCTGTTGCCGGCGCGGGGATTCCGCGTCCTCACCTTCCGCCTGCACGCAACCCGCCTCTCGTTCGCCTGGACCATTGTCGACGCCGCGGCGTTTCGCGGGACCGTTGTGATCATGCTGATTCGAAGTGTTCCGGCACAACCCACTCTACTGAATATTCAGTATCGCTGAATATTCAGGAGGATCGATGGAACAGAACACGCTCAAACGGCGCGGCACCGGCCTGATCGGGGCCGACCCGGAGCTCGCCTCACCCGGATACACGCTGTACGCGCCGCTGGCGGGGCGCGGCGTGGTCGACCTGGTCGATCTCGAGGGTGCACTCGCGCACCGGTGGGAGTTGCCGTATCGGCCGGGGCGGCACGCCCGCATACTCCCGGGCGGCGTGCTCGCGTACAGCGGTGCGACGCTGGAGATTCCGCCGCTGTTCGCCATGTGGCGCAAGTACAGCGGCGGGTCCATGGGCAAATACGATCCGAATGGCGTGCTGCTCACGGAGTTCCGCGACAACCTGCAGCACCACGACGCGCACCACTACGACGACGGCCGCATCCTCTACACCGCGGTCGAGCCGCAGACCGGCGCGGCGGCGGCGCGGATCCAGGGCGGCGTGCCGGGCACCGAGGCCGACGGCATCGTGTGGACCGACGTCATCCGGGAGGTCGCGGCAGACGGGACGCCGCTGTGGGAATGGCAGACGTTCGAACACCTCGATCCCGCGGATTTCGGTCTGCAACCGCACTATTGGCGCGAGCACTGGCCGCTCATCAACAGCGTGCACCCGCTCGACGAGCACACGGTGGTGGCGAGTCTGCGCAGTGTGTCCGCGGTCATCACCATCGACCGCCGCACGGGGAAGTACACCATCCTCGCCGATCGCAACACCCTCGCACAGCAGCATCACGCCACCCCGCTGGACAACGGCAGAATTCTGATCTTCGACAACGGCACCTTCCGCACGGGCGAATCGGTGACCTTCAGCAGAGTCATCGAAATCGACCCTGCCACAGGCGAAATCGGCTGGAAGTACCAGGATTCCCCGCGCGAGGCGTTCTTCACGCCGTTCATGGGCGGCGCGCAGCGACTGCCCAATGGCAATACCCTCATCACCGAGGCCGCATTCGGCAGGATCTTCGAAGTTACTGCAGCACACCAGATCTGCTGGGAGTACGTGGTGCCATCGTTCACCGAATACCCGGATCCCGATACCGCGCAGGTCTTTCCGGGAATCTCCAATGCCATCTTCCGCGCCTACCGCTACCAGGCGCAGGACATCCCCTGGCTGGCAACACGATGACACGCGTCGACACCGAAGTTCATCCGGTGGACGAGGTCCCGCGCCCGGCGCGCGCCCTCGTCGCCGCCGTCCAGCACCTGGTGGTGATGATCGCAACGCCCATCACCTCGGTGCTGCTGATCAGCCACAGCCTGCACCTGGACGACGGCACCGCCCGCGCCCTGCTCAGCGCGACCCTGCTGTGCAGCGGTATCGGGACGATCCTGCAGTCCGGCGGCCGCTTCGGGCTAGGCGCCGGCCTGCCGTTCGTCATGCTGCCCGGTGGTGCGGCGGTCGTACTGTTCATTCAGATTGCGCAGCAGTCGAATCCGGCCACCGCGAGCGGCGCGGTCATTCTCACCGCGGTCGCGGGCATACTGCTGGTTCCGGTGGCGCGCAGGCTCGTCACCCGGCTGCCCGCCGTGGTGATCGCGAGCATGGTGGTGGTCATCGGCGTGAATCTGGTGAAGGTGGCCGGAAATCTGATCACCGCGCCGGACGGTCATCCGGCGATCTCCGCGGTGCTGCTGGCCGTGATCACCATTGCGGCCACGGTGCTCGCGCATCGCTTCCTGCCACCAGGCTGGCGCAGACTGTCGGTGCTGCTGGGACTGCTGCTCGGCACCGCGGTGGCCGCGGCCATCGGGCAGTTCCACCTGCAATCGGGTTCCGGCCTGATCCAGACTCCGCAGCTGTTCCCTTTCGGCACACCGACTTTCGATCTGCTCGCGGCGGTGCCGCTGCTGGTCTTCGGCATCGGTTCGATGGCGGAGGCCGCCGGGCAGACGACACTCAATGCCGAAGTCGTCGGCAAGAAGATCGATACCGCGGCGACGGTGGGCCGCACCATTCGCGGCGATGCCGTGACCTCGCTGCTGTCCGGCGCACTCGGCGGCGCGACCATGGTGACCAGCGGCGAGAATATCGGGCTCATCCAGCTCACCGGGGTGCGCAGCCGGTACGTCACGGCGCTGACCGGCGTACTGCTGGCGATCGCGGCCTTCTTCGCGCCGATCGGCCGGCTGGTGAACTCACTGCCCGGCCCGGTGATCGGCGGTACCGCCGCCATCGCCTTCGCCATGATCGTCGCCTCCGGCATCGGCATGTTCGAACGCGTCGATATGCGCAATGACGGTGTCCTGATCACCGCGACGGCCGCGCTGACGGCAGGGCTGCTGCCGATCCTCACACCCGGTCTCTACCAGAGCTTTCCGGCCGATCTGCGGCTATTGCTCGGCAGTGGCGTGACCATGTCCGCGGTGGTCGGTGTGGTCGTGCACCTGCTCTTCGCCCGAATCAGTGCACGCCCTCCATATGACGGGTCACCCACGGAGCGATAGCCAGCACCCCGAAGCCCACCAGGACCGCCACCAGCCCGGTGATACCGAAGTACGCCAGTTCCCGGGACGGGTCGTAGAACTTGGAGAGCACACCCGACATCGAGGTGCCGATACCGACCGAGAAGAAATACAGGGCCATCATCTGGGCGCGAAAAGCATTGGGCGCCAGCTTGGTCGTGACCGCCAGGCCGATCGGCGAGAGCAGCAGTTCCGAGATGGCGAAGCCGCCGAGCACCGCGAAGACGAACAGAATCGGCACGGACTTGCCCTCGGTGCCGGAGAAGATCGCGAAAAGCATGAAGGCCGCACCCATTCCGAGCACGCCGAGCGCGAACTTGTGCGGGGTGCTCGGCGCGCGATTGCCCAGCCGGGTCCACATGATCGCGAACAGCGGCGAGAGCGCGATGATCCACACCGGTTCCATGGAGCCGATCCAGTTGGACGGCGCGGTCCAGCCGAAGACGTTCCAGTCGATCCGCTCATCGGAGTACACGGCCAGCACGGTGAAGATCTGCTGGAACAGCGACCAGAACACCGCGTTCGCGATGAACAGCGGAATGAAGGCGCGCACCCGGACGCGCTCGGTGGGTTCGACTTTCGAGCTGGTCAGCATGATGGCGAAGTACGCGATCGAGGCCACCACGATCAAGCCGGTGGTCGCGTTCGGCAGATTCGACAGCGTCAGCAGACCGGTCAGCGCTGCCACGGCGACCAGCGCCGCGAACACCACGACGGCGGCGATGGACTTCGGAATCGCGGTGCGCGGCAACGGGTTCGGCACATCCCGGCCGTGGTCGCCGAGATTGCGGCGGAACACCACATACTGCGTCAGGCCCAGCGCCATGCCGATCGCCGCCGCGCCGAAGCCGTAGTGGAAGCCCACATGATCCTGCAGTAGACCGGTGAGCAGCGGTCCCGCGAACGCACCGAGGTTGATGCCCAGATAGAACAGCGTGAAACCGCCGTCGGCGCGCGCATCACCCTTGTCGTACAGGGTGCCCAGCAGCGACGAGGCATTGGCCTTCAGCGCACCGGAACCCAGCGCCACCAGCACCAGGCCGACACCGACACCGGTCAACCCGGGCAGGACCGCCAGCGCGATATGACCCGCCATGACGACCACGCCGCCGTAGAACACGGTGCGCTCGGAGCCCAGCACCCGGTCGGCGATCCAGCCACCGAGCACCGTGGAGAGATAGACGAGACCACCGTAGGCGCCGACAATGCCGGTGGCCGTGCTCTTCTCCAGGCCCAGACCGCCGTCGGCGGTCGTGTAGTAGAGGTAGTAGCCCAGGATGGTGACCATGCCGTAGAACGAGAACCGTTCCCACAGCTCGACGCCGAACAGATTCGCCAGACCGATGGGATGACCGAACAGGGTCCGTTCGGAGACCGGTTTCGCGTGGTGAGCTACCTCTGACATGAACCAGACCCTCCCATATTGGGCAATCTGACAGCAACCTCAACTGTTGACCCGCGTCACAAACTCCAGAGCAAATGCACAGGTCAAAGCACTCTTGGCAAGGGCCTTCAGTTTGCCAGCCAATGGCCCCACCACGAGCCCTGACCAGCGGCGAGTCGCTCTCGAACGGGATATGCCCGGTTTACCTGGTTCGAATCGGAAGCTCGCACGGAAATGCCGTCAGCCCGAATCCGGAAGCGGGCCGCGGTGATACGACCAGCCACTCGGTACCCGCCGAGATCGCGCGGCCGCATACGCCGGCTTCCGTCGGCCGGACCGCCCGAGCACCGCGACCGAGGTTGGATGCGGTTCAGGCGATGGAGAGGGCGATGCCGTCCAGGATGTCGTGCTCACTGATGATCAGCTCGGAGATTCCGGCTCGGCGGGCCAGCTCGTCGGCCAGCACCTCGGCGATCACCGCACCGCCGCCGATCACATCGACCCGGCCGGGATGCATGGGACCCAGTGCGGCGCGCTCATCGTGACTCATGCCGATCAGCAGATCGCTCACCCGGCGCACCTCGCTCAGCGGCAGGCGGGTGAGATGCACCTTCTCCGAATCGTATTCGGGCAGGTCGAGTGCGACCGCGGCCAGCGTGGTCATGGTTCCGGCCACGCCCACCCAGGTGCGCGCCCGCTCCACCGGCACCACGCCGAAGGCCTGCGCCAAACGCTCGGAGGCGAAGAAGCGCGCCGACGCGACCTCCTCGCGCGTGGGCGGATTGCCGAGCAGGCAGCGTTCGGTGATCCGCACACAGCCGATATCGGCCGAATACGCGGACTGCACGCCGTCACTGTCGCCCAGCACCACCTCGGTGGATCCGCCGCCCAGATCGACGACCACGAAAGGGCCGTCTTCGCTGGACAATTCGCCGACCGCACCGGCGAAGGACAGCCGCGCCTCCTCGTCGCCGGTAATGACCTCGGCCTGCGCGCCCTCCACGACCCGGCCGAGTTCGACGCCCGTCATGGTGAAGAAGTCCTCGCGATTGCTCGCGTCCCGGGTCGCGGAGGTGGCGGTCATCCGCACCCGCGCGACACCGTGCTCGATCATGAGATCCACATAGTCGTGCAGTGCGACCCGGGTGCGCTCGATGGCTTCGGGATTCAGCGCACCGGTGGCGTCCACGCCCTGGCCGAGCCGGACGATCCGCATTTCCCGATGCACATCGGTGAGATGCGCGCCGCGCGTCTCATCCCGGGTGGCATCGGCGATCAGTAGTCGAATGGAGTTGGTGCCGCAATCGACGGCGGCGATCCGTTCACTCATTACGCACCTTCTGAGTTCGCCTCGTGGTCCGCACCGGCCGGGTACTTCGGCCAGTCTGCCGGAATCGCCTTGCCGCGCAACCCGTGTTCGGCGGCGGCGGCTACCGCCTCGTCACCGAGCGGGTTCACCCCCGGACCCTTGGCCAGCGAATGGGCGATGAGGACATGCAGGCATTTGACCCGATCCGGCATACCGCCACCGGCGAAATCCGTGCCGAGATCCTCGATGGCATTGCGCTCGGCCAGGTAGCTCTCGTACGCGGCGCGGTACCCGGCGGCCAATTCGGTGTCGTGGGTGAGCCGTTCGGTCATATCGCGCATGAGACCCGTGGTCTCCAACCGGCTGGCCTCGGCGGTGAGCCGCGGATCGGTCAGGTAGTACAGGGTCGGAAAGGGCGTGCCGTCGGGCAGTTTCGGCGCGGTCTTCACGACCGCGGGCAGCCCGTCCGGGGTGTGGTACGCGATGGCGAGTACGCCGCGCGGCTCCCGGCCCAGCTGCTTGGCGACGATCTCGAGATCCCGCTCGCTGGGCTGACCGGGGTTCTCGGATGTGGTCACCTGGGTTGTCCTTCCTCGACTGGGGCAGGCGGATTCGGCGGTGGTGGCGCCGGATCCGCGGGTGGGGCGGCGGCGGGTTGCGGCGCGGAAATACTGCGCCACAGCTCCGTGTACCAGGGGTCCGGTTCCCGTGCCTTCGCGGGCTGGGTCGGAATGGCCGGCTGGTCTATGCCGGGAATCTGCACGATATAGGGGGTTTCGCCGGGCATGACCAGCCGCAGCCGGTCGCGCGCCTCGGACTTGATGTAGGCCGGATCCTGTTGCTGCGCACGGCGATCACGCAGGCGCGCCACATCGTCCTGCAATTGCTCACGCTGCGAGGCGAGTTCGGCGGCATCGGCGCGCTGGGTGAAATACGTGCGCAGCGGCACCGCCAGGGTGAGTGCGAGCCCGCACAGCACCGCGGCCAGCAGCACGGCGCGACCGGTGGACATGCCGAGGATCTGGCGTTCGTGCCGTTCGGATTTCGCCCGCGCGGTGCGCTTCGAGGTGGCCGCCTTCGCGGCCGAACGACGCTTGGGAGCGCCGCCGCCGGAAGCGGAAGCGGCGGGTTCGGCCCGCTTGGCACTGGTTCGAGGCTTGGCGGTGCGCGACGGGCGGCGGTCACCGCGTCCTGCCGGACTGGTTCCGCGCGCCCGTCGCTCCGTCATTTCACACCCCGAAACTCAGCCGATTGTCCCAACCTTCGGGGATCGATTATTCAGCCTTCGAACGCGAAACGCGGGAAGGCGACATCTCCGGCGTAGCGCGCCGAGTCGCCGAGCGCGTCTTCGATGCGCAGCAGCTGGTTGTACTTGGCAACCCGCTCCGAGCGCGCCGGGGCGCCGGTCTTGATCTGACCGGAACCGACGGCGACGGCCAGATCGGCGATGGTGGTGTCCTCGGTCTCGCCGGACCGGTGGCTCATCATCGTCTTGTAGCCGTTGCGGTGCGCGAGATCGACCGCGTCCAGCGTCTCGGTCAGCGTGCCGATCTGGTTGACCTTCACCAGCAGCGCGTTGGCGGCGCCCTTGGCGATGCCCTCTTCCAGGCGCTCCGGATTGGTGACGAACAGGTCGTCGCCGACCAGCTGCACCTTGTCGCCGATGGAATCGGTGAGCGCGACCCAGCCGTCCCAGTCGTCCTCCGACAGCGGATCCTCGATGGAGACGATCGGGAACTGGGTGATGAGCTCGGCGTAGAACTCGTTCATCTCGGCGGCGGTGCGGACCGAGCCCTCGAACTTGTAACCCTCACCGGCGGTGTAGAACTCGGTGGCGGCCACATCGAGCGCGAGCGCGATATCGGTGCCCAGCTTGTAGCCGGCCTTGTCGATGGCGATGGCGATCAGATCCAGTGCGGCGCGGGTGCCCGCGACGTCCGGCGCGAAGCCGCCCTCATCGCCCAGACCGGTGGACAGGCCCTGCGCCTTGAGCACCGACTTGAGCGAGTGGTAGACCTCGGTACCCCAGCGCAGCGCCTCCTTGAAGGTGGGCGCGCCGATCGGGGCGATCATGAACTCCTGGACGTCGACGCCGGTATCGGCGTGCGCACCACCATTGAGGATGTTCATCATGGGAACGGGCAGCACATGGGCGTTCGGTCCGCCGATGTAGCGGAACAGCTCCAGGCCCGAGGATTCGGCGGCAGCGCGCGCCACGGCGAGCGAAACACCCAGCAGGGCATTCGCGCCCAGGCGCGACTTGTCCGGGGTGCCGTCCAGATCCAGCAGGGTCTGGTCGACGGTGCGCTGCTCGACGGCGTCCAGGCCGATCACGGCCGGCGCGATCTCGTCCAGCACGGCCTCGACGGCCTTCTGCACACCCTTGCCGTTGTAACGGTCACCGCCGTCACGGAGCTCCACGGCCTCGTGCTCGCCGGTGGACGCGCCGGACGGCACGGCCGCGCGAGTGAGGGTGCCGTCGTCGAGAGCGATCTCGACCTCGACAGTGGGGTTGCCACGCGAATCCAGGATCTCGCGAGCTCCGACCTGTTCGATGATGGCCACGAAACGACACTCCTTTGGCTGCTTACCCGGCAGGTCGCACGGCAGTCCCGTGCGATCCCGAGCCTAACGTGTAGATGCTGATGGGACACATCCCCCCGTCAGCCTCGCACCCCCACACGCGGCCTCGCACTCCCGGTGACCGCGTGTCGCGGTGTGAGCGACCCTAATTCGAGGTCAGGCCCGGCGGCCGACGCTGTACGCGGCGGCGCGGTAGCGGACCGTGCTCATGTAGGTCGTGGACTGGTTGTAGGTGAGCAGCGCCTGCTGCCAGCCGGGGGCGCCGGTGAGGTCGCCGCCGCTGGCGCACAGGTAGCGCGCCGCGGTCAGCGCCGCATCGTCGATATTGTCCGGATCGGCGATACCGTCGCCGTTCGCGTCCATGCCCCAGCGCTGCCAGGTCTCCGGGATGAACTGGAACGGGCCCATGGCTCGCACGGGATTGCCGTCGGCGTCCAAGATCTTGGCGACGCCGGGCGAACCGTCCAGGGCGCGGCCCCGGATCGGCGGCGTCACCTTGCCGTCGTCGGCGACATGCGCCCCGCTGTGCGTGCCGTGCTGACTCTCGACGCTGGCGATGGCGGCCACGGTGGTCCATCCGATTCCGCATTCCGGGCGCGAGCGCGCCATGAGCGCGGCGGCATATCCGTAGGCCTCCAGCGCAACCACGCCGATGCCGAGCGTGCCGGATTGCTCCTGCGCCCACGAGTGCAGCTGAATCGCACTGCGCCCCGGCGCATCCAGATCGATGAGCGGCAGCGGCGCGCCGGCACCGGGCGGCATGCTGTCCGGGACAGGCGTGAGATTGACTGTGCCGCAACCTGCCAGCAGCACGAGAGCGGCCGCCGTGACCATCAGGCCGGCGCGGTTCAGAGTGGCGCCGACACCGGCCTGTTTGGAACGCACTCCATACATCATCCAGGTAGTTCGGTTTTCCCTCCACGAACGTGAACGGACGCTCGTTCGAGTCGCCCTGATCGATACGGGTCGGTTACCCTCCCGGCTAGTCTTTGATACTTATCAGCTATCGCTAGACACGCCCATTAGGTAAGCCTTGCCAAATTTCTCGTTGCCGGATACCTTCCCTCGGGAAGCTGAAACCCGCATGTCACCCCTGAAGCCAGGAAGGCATCCCCTTGGTGAAAAGCGTTCTCTCTGAACGTAAGACGTTTCACCCTTCGGAACTCGAACGACGCGAACTCCCGGCCTCCGCCGGACAGGCGGTACGCGCGCTAGCTGATGAGATCGCCATCACACTGGGCCCTAGCCCGGCGATAGCCACCACGCTCACCGACCCGGACCTGCTGCACCACATCGACGCCCGCTACCTGGAACTCCCCGAGGCCGTGCACCAGGCCATGCGCCCGCCCGCCACCGATGCGGGCGTCACAGTTGTCGGCCGGCTACCACTGCGCGACGACGAACTCGGGCACACGCCCCTGGACTGGCGGCAGGCCGCGGCCTGGGCCGGAGACGCCGGGCGCCGGTCCTCCTCCTACGCTCTCGACATCACCATGCTGCTGCTGGCGCGCTGCGCGGGTGAACCCTTCGGCTGGCAGGGGCAGCAGGGCGGACGGCTGGTCAACAACATCGTGCCCTCCCCCGGACACGAGCACGAGCAGTCCGGCGCGAGCAGTACCGCGCTGCTGAGCCCGCACTCCGAGGACGCCTTCCATCCGCGGCGCGCCAATCTGCTGATGCTCGGCTGCCTGCGCAATCCGGATGATGTCGGCACCACCGTCTCCTCGGTGCGGCGGGTGGAACTGGATGCGGCACAACGGGAACGGCTCAGCCGGCGCGAGCTGCCCATCCTGCCGGACGTCTCCTACGGCGCCGACTTCCCGGACGAGCCCGCGCCCCCCATCGCCACCCTCGGCGACGAGGACGGACGGCTGACGCTGCGCTTCGATCCCGCGTACACGCCGCTCGGCGATGCCGATCCCGAATTCCGTTCCGCCTACGACCATTTGGCGGCGGAACTCGAAAGGGTTTGCATCACCGCCGCTTTGGCCCCCGGAGAACTGCTGCTGGTGGACAATGACGTTGTGGTGCACGGCCGGGTGCCGTTCACCCCCCGCTACAACGGCACCGACCGCTGGCTCAAGCGCGTGAACATCCGGCTGCCGCAGCGTCGCCGCGCTGCGGCCGAGACCGCCGAGAGCGGCTACGGCCAGCGGGTGGTGGCGCCATTCCGGACGATCCGAGGTAACCGCAGGTGAATACCCGACCGACCCCGCTGCGTGTACTCAGTCGCAGCGATCTCGCGGATGTGCCGATCAGTCCCGCCGAGGTGGTGCGCGCCGTCGAGGACGCGTATCTCGCCTTCGCGGCGGGAGATTCGGATAATCCGCGCAAGCTCAGCGTCGCTCATCCGGACGGCTGGTCCGTGGCCTACGCCATGCTCGGCCGGGACGGTCGCCGCCGGGTGGTCGCCATGAAGACCTCGTACAAGTTCGATCCGCACCACGACCGCAGCACCAAGCGGTACTACACCACCATCACGCTCTACGACGATGCCACCGGTATGCCACTGGCCATGATGGATTGCGCGCGCGTCGGTGCGCTGCGCACGCCGGCGGTATCGGCGCTGCTGGTGCGCGAGACGGCCCGGCCCGGGGCGCGCAGTGTGCTGCTCATCGGCACCGGAACCCAGGGGCGGAATGCGCTGCCGCATCTGCTGGCCGCCAATCCGCAGCTGAATCGGCTGATGCTGTACGGCACCCATCCCGAGGGGCTGGAATCGGTGTATCAGCAACTGCGGCAACATCATCCACAGGCCGAGCTGGAGCTGGTCAGCGATCCGCACGCCGCCGCCCGCACCGCCGATGTCGTGCTGGCGACCGCCGGGCCCGGTACACAGGTCAGCATCGAGGCCAAGGATCTCGCACCCGGCGCGACCGTGGTGCTCGTCGGTTACGGCCTGGCGCCGTCCACACTCACCGAGGCGGATCGCGTCATCGCCACCAGCGCTGAGCAGATGACGCTGACGGGCACCGATATGGCGGGCCCGGACGGGCGGCTGCGACACGTCGACGCCGAGCTACCGCAGATCCTCAATCACCGCGCCGTCGGCCGAAGAACCGACGACGAGCGCATTTTCGTCTACAACAGCGGTCTGGTGCTCACCGATATCGCGGTCGCGCACGCCCTGGCCACCCGCGCCATTGCCGAAGGCCGTGGAACGGAGGTGCCGCTGTGGGACTGACCGGCCTGCAGCCCGGCCTCTCCACCATCACGGCGGCGCCCATGCCCGCCTATCGCGACGATTGGGAACAGCGTTTGCTGGCGCACCCGACACTGCTGCGCGATATAGCGGAAAGTGTCGGCGGACCGTTCCACCTCATGTATCCGGCCCGGGTCGCCGCGAATATCGCGGCCTTTCAACAGGTATTCGCCGGCAAAGGCGTGGTGGGCGCCATCTACTACGGCAAGAAGGCCAATAAGTCGCCCGCCGTGGTGCGAGTCTGCGCGGAAAACGGTGCGGGCGTGGATGTCTCCAGTGCGGGGGAATTCCGTGCGGCGCTGGCCGGTGGCGTACTCGGTCGCGATCTCATGGTCACGGGCCCGGCGAAATCGACGGAATTGCTGGTATTGGCCGTGCGGCATCGCGCCCTGGTCGCCATCGACGATCTCGACGAACTCGCCCGGCTGAGCGCCCTCGGCAGTGGTGATAGCGCCCGCGGCGGTGCCCATGCGGGCGCCCGCGCGCTGTTGCGGGTGCTGCCGCCCGGGTCCGCCAGTCGCTTCGGCATGACCGGCGACGAACTCGATCTGGCACTGACCCTGATCGATGCCGACTCGATTCGCCTGGAGGGCTTCAGCTTTCATCTCCGCGGCTACGAGGTCGCCGATCGCGCCGCACTCGCCTCGATGCTGATCACCCGCTGCCGGGAGGCCCGCGGCCTGGGCCACCCCGTCACCACGCTGTCCATCGGCGGCGGTTTCGGCGTGGACTATGTGCCCGCCGCCGCATGGGATGCCTTCCGGGACGGGGTGAATCCGTACTGGTTCCACAGTGATCGTGCACCGCAGTCGGATTCGTACTACCCGTATCACTGCCCGGTGCCGGGTCCGGAAATGCTGGCGGCCATTCTCGATTACGAAGATCTCGGAGATCGGCTGCGCGCGGCCGGAATTCGAATCGCGATCGAGCCCGGCCGGGCGCTGCTGGACCGCGCCGGAAGCACCGTCTTCCAGGTGCAGGGCACGAAAACCCGTACGGCGCACGGTCACCCGTACCACGTCCTGACCGTGAACGGCACCAGCCTCAGCCTCTCCGAGCAGTGGTTCGACAGCGAATACCTGCCGGATCCGGTGCTGTGGCCGCAGCTCCCGGGCAGCGTGAGTCCGACCTGCGTCGGCGGCTCCTCCTGCCTGGAGGAGGACATGCTCAGCTGGCGGCGCATTCCGCTCCCCCGGCCCGCAGCAACGGACGATCTGCTCATTTACCCCAATACGGCCGGTTATCAGATGGACAGCAATGAATCGGCCTTTCACGATCAGCCGATTCCCCCTAAAGTCGTCTTGCATAACGACACCGGGGAACGGAATTTCGAATGGGAGCTCGACTCCCCGACCTGAATAAGCAGTGCTTTTCGGACATCGCTCAGCCGACCCGGAATCGGGTGGACTAATGTTGCGCTGAGCTTCGATCGACTGCGTTGAACAGCACCTATCCGCATAACACCGATCGCGAGGAGATACTTTCATGCCGGTTGTCACGACGCGCGTGACAGACCTTATCGGCCGCACCCCACTCTTCGAGCTGGCGGCCACGGACACCGGCACCCGGCTGTTCCTGAAGCTCGAGAACATGAACCCCACCGGTGCCGCGAAAATCCGAATGGCCAAGGCCATGATCGACGATGCGGAAGCGCGCGGATTGCTGCGCCCCGGTGGGCACATCATCGAATCCACCTCCGGGAATACGGGTCTGGGGCTGGCGGTTATCGCCGCCGAACGCGGGTACAGCTTCACCGCGGTGGTGGACCATCACGCCTGCCGCGACAAACTTCGCACAATGAAGGCCATGGGCACGGAACTGATTTTCGTCTCCGGGGGCGATGACGACAGCCTCTCCACCTCGGCGCGGGAGGATCTCGCCGAGCAAATGGCGCTGGACGAATGCGCGGCGGCCTTGCGGGCGGGGCGCGAGCCCAACACCTACTTCACCGAGCAGCACAACAACGATGCCAATCCGCTCGGGTACTACGTGCTCGCCGATGAATTGCTCGCCGATCTCGGACGGGTGGATGCGCTGATTTCCGCTGTCGGGACCGGTGGTTCGCTGTTCGGAACGGCGCGCCGGCTGCGGGATCTGGGGCTGGAGCCACTGCTGTACGGGGTCGAGCCGGTGGGCTCGATCGCCTTCGGCGGACAGGCCGGGCCGTACTGGCAGTCGGGGACCGGGACGCCGGAGGGCGCCGATCCGGGCAAGACCGTTGCCGAGGATCTGAGCATGCTGAAGGAGGGGGTGAAGGTCTCCGATGTGGAGGCGTTCGCCGCCACCCGGGTGCTGGCGACCAAGCTCGGGCTCATGATCGGCGGTTCGGCGGGCGGTTCGATCTACGCCGCGCTGGATCGGATGGACGAATTTCCGGCCGGGTCCACGGTGGTCAGCATTGTGGGCGACGGCGGGGAGAAGTATCTCGACACCGTCTTCGACGACTTCTGGATGAGCGAGCGGAATCTGCTCGATCCGGCCACCGAGGTCAAGGTCGCCGAGATGCTGGATCGCTACGCGCCGGCGCGCGGCTACCGGGCCGGGGCCGCCACGCCGCCCGCCGAGGTGACGCACACGATTCTGATGCCGGAGCAGGCCGAGGCGTTCGCGGGCGGGGCCACGGCCAAATGATTTACGGCCCTCGGCAATCCGATGGGAGGCAGCTGACATCGCTGGCCATGCCCATCGCCTTGACGCAGCTCGCCCAGGTCGCGGTATCGACCACGAATATCGCGCTCATGGGGACGCTCGGGGTGCGGCAGGTGGCGGCGGGCGGCCTGGCGCTGGTGCTGTTCAACCAGATTCGCACCATGTGCGTCGGATTGATCACCGGCACCGGCAATCAGGTCGCCACCGTGGTGAGTCATGCGGGCAAGCGCACCGGGGGCAGGGCCGCGGCCGCGGACGAGGTCCGGGAGGTGGTGCGGTCCAGCTTCCTGATCGCGACCATTGCCGGAATCCTCGGCGGCGCACTGCTGATCGGGCTCGGCTGGGCATTGCGCTGGCTCGGTCAGGACGCCTCGGTGCTGGCCGAGGCGCGACCCATGATGGTCGCGCTCGCACCGGGGTTGTTGCCCTGCCTGTGGTTTCAGGTGCTGCGGCAGTACACCGTCGGCATGCAGCGGCCGCAGGCCCTGCTGATGGTGACGCTCGGATCGGTGGCGCTGAATGTGGCGCTGGCACTGGCCTTCATGCACGGCTGGGCGTTCCTGCCGAATCTCGGACTGACCGGTGTCGGCGTCGCCACCTCACTGGTCTTCCTGATCACCTTCGGGGTGTTCTGGACCATGGTGCACCGGGATCCGAAACTCGGCGCCACGCTGCCGGTGCGCATGTGGCCGGTGCAGTGGGCGACGGTGCGGGACGAACTGCGGCTGGGTACGCCCATCGCGCTCACCTACGGTTCCGAGGCGGGCATGTTCTCGGTGCTGGCGCTGGTGATGGGCAGCCTCGGCGCGGCGGCGCTGGCGGCACACAATGTCGTCTACCAAATCGTCTACATCGTGTTCCAGGTGGCGATCGGGTTGTCGCACGGTGCTTCGATTCTGGTGAGCAAGGCCGTGGCACGCGACGAATTCGGGCATGCGCGCTCGGTGGCGTGGCTGGCGCTGCGCTATGCCGCGGTGGTCGCGGCGCTCACCGGAATCGTCTATGTGGCAGCACCGGACTGGGTGCTGTGGCCGTTCCTGGACGACACCGATGCCGCGACCGTCTCGCTGGCGCACGGGCTGCTGCTCATCGCCATCGTTTTGCAGTTCTTCGATGCCGCGCAGAACATCGGCGTGGGCCTGCTGCGCGGCCTCAAAGACACCCGGGCAGGTTTCCGGCTGTCGCTGGTGGGGTATTGGATTGTGGGATTGCCCACGGCATTGCTGCTCGCCTTCCCCTTGCATCTGGGCGCGGCGGGCGTGTGGTGGGGCCTGACCGCCGGTCTGGCCACCACAGCTGCTCTGATGCTGCGCCGGTACTTCACGCTGCTCCACGCGCGTGAGCAGGAGCATCCCCGAGTGCTGGCCGGTAGCCTCGGACACTGAGTTGACACATAAACCTCACCTCCCCGCAAGCATGCCGTCATTGACCGTGGGCACTCTGAAGTAAAAGGCTTCGCTATTCTGGCGGACGGAATCAGCAAGCTGAGGGCACACACCATCCGGGGAGGATGTCCGTGTACATCGCGAGAGTCGCTGAGCACCCGAGGGCAGACCATGTTCTGTTCCATTTCAGTGACACCCACCTGATCGCCGCCGACGCCGATCTCTACGGGGACGTCGACGCGGAAGCACGGCTACGCCAACTCCTCGACGAGGCCGAGGCCAGCCGCATCACCCCCACCGCCATCGTCTTCACCGGCGACCTCACCGATCAGGGTGAGGCCGGCGCCTACCGCAAGCTGCGCGCGCTGGCCGAACCCTGGGCCGCGCGCATCGGCGCACCGCTGATCTGGGTGGCCGGCAATCACGACAGCCGGGCCGTACTGCGCGAAGAACTGCTGGATGAAAAGGGTTCTGCCGCACCGCTTGACGCTGTGCACATGTTCGACGGGCTGCGCATCATCGCCCTCGACACCACCGTGCCCGGCCACCACTACGGCGAGATCACCGATGCGCAGCTGCAGTGGCTGCGCGACGTGCTGGCCGAGCCGGCGCCCTTCGGCACCATCCTGGCCATGCACCACCCGCCCATCCCCTGTGTGATGGATCTGGCGGTGACGGTGGAGCTGCGCGATCAGCGCCGCCTCGCCGATGTGCTGGACGGCACCGATGTGCGCACCATTCTGGCTGGGCACCTGCACTTCTCGACCAGTGCGACCTTCGCTGGGATTCCGGTGTCGGTGGCCTCGGCCACCTGCTACAGCCAGGATCTGGCAGTGCAGCAGGGCGGGCAGCGGGGCCGCGACGGGGCGCAGGCGTTCAACTACGTGCACGTCTACCCGGACACCGTGGTGCACTCGGTGGTACCGCTGGGCGCCGGGCCCACGGTCGGCGAACCGGCGACCCCGGAGCAGGCGGCCGCGCGACTCGCCGAGGCCGGGATCGTGATTCCGGAGGCCGCCCGCATCCCGCACGTCATGCGGCGGCGCGACAGTGCGACCGAGTCCGACGGGGTGCTCTGAGTCAGACGGGGTGCTCCGAGGGCGGTCGGTTCAGGTCGGTTCAGGCAGCGCCGGATTCGAACGCGGCAATGGTGTCCGTGATCGCTTCGGGCTTCTCCCAGGGCGCCGCTTCCGGGAAGTAGGTGTCCAGGAACTCCGATACCGCGCGCACCCGCTCCGTCTCCGGGACCTCCGGGAAACTGCCGTCATTGAGGCAGAAGAAGTCCACATTGCGGCGCTTGGCCAAACCGTCGAGCAGTGCGAGGCCGGTGTACATGGTGGTGTCCACGTAGCGGACCTTCGCCGCCTCCTGTGCGACGGCGCGCCCGGTGAGCAGCGCGTAGTAGTGGTAGAGCGAATTGGTCACCGAGATATCGGTGGCCGCGCGGAAGCGGCTGGTGCGGGTGCGGGCGAAATCCTCCGGGAAGGCCTGCTCTATCTCGTGAAGCACACTGCGGCGCAGCGGAACCGGGGTGTGCTCCAGGTGCCGGGTGATGATGTGACCGAAGCGCCTGGTCAGCAATTGCCGGTTCATTCGGGCGGCGTTCTCGAAACCGCTGCGGCGTTCATTGTTGGCGCCGGGGCCGATTCGGGTGCCCGCCTCGATATAGCGGCTGATCCCGGCCGGGGTGAAGAACATGGACGGGCGCACCGGGCGCGCGAAGAACATGTCGTCATTGGAGTACAGGAAGTGCTCCGAGAGACCCTCGATGTGCTGCAGCTGGCTTTCCACCGCATGCGAATTGAACACCGGCAGGCCGCTGGCATCGGCGAAGTGGTCGATCGCCCGCACGACGGTCACCTGCGGATCGTCGGCCAGCCAGTCCGGCACTCTGGAATCGGTGGCGATGAAGATGCGTCTGATCCACGGCGCGTTCTTGTGCACCGAGCGCAGTGCGTAGCGCAGTTCGTCGATCTGGCGGATGCGGGCATCGGCCTCGTCGCCCTCGCCGACCACCACCTGCGCCAGCATTCCCGCACGGCGAGCGCGGAATTCGGGATCGGTGCCGTCCACCCAGGAGAAGACGATATCGATGTCGAAGCCGACATCGGTGGAGTGCGGGGTGAACATGCCCTCGAGCGTCGGCCAGCTGGTGTCGTAGAGCAGCACGGTGGAGAACTCCACATCGGCAAGGTCGAACACATTGCGGGTCAAGGCATTCGGACGCGGGCACTCCACGGTGTCGCCGTGGTACTCCCACAGTTCGACATCCACGTGATGGGCGGTGTCCAGGTCCCGGCCGAGCCGGAAGACATTGTGTTGCTTCTCATTGAACTTGAATCCGGACACCATGGCGGCGCCGAGTACGCGCCGCAGCGCCGCCCGGTACTGGGTGTCGACCGCCAGGACCAGGCGGTGATCGGAGTCACGCACCAGCAGGTACGGGACTTCCGCCACTGTCAGTTCGCCACGCAGATAGCGCAGATCGTCGATCACCGCGTGGGACGCCACGAGGTTCGCCACCGTCGCGCCTCCGACCGTTGCCACCATGTCCGACTGCTGCTGCCCCGACCCGAAATCCACCATCACCGTCTCCGCTCTCTTCGTGCTCGCACCTCACACTGACTTTCACAACACGGCGACCCAACGCGTCTACGCGGCGCGCTGCCGACCTGACCTGCAGGTATCGGCGCGTGCCGCGAAAACTGTTGGGCGCATTCAGAAGAACGGGGCGGACAGCAGAATGCGCGGGATGCTCCACGGTCGTCTCGGGTACGGCCGGAACCCCATACGCACTCACCTCACTCGCTCGCCGGGACGCCTGAGCGTCATGTTTGACGCCTGGTGCGTCACGTTTTTCGATGCTGCTGCGTTCGTCGACGCCGAGGGGCGGACGGACTTCACCGGGCGTACATTGGCCGGTTACTCGCATGACCCCGAATGAACGGGGGACTGTAACGAATGATGCAACCGTTATCGCTTCTCGTCAATCCATTACCTCGCAGGTCCATAGGTGTTTTCACACCTGTAACCGACGAGCATCACGAGCCGGGCGCCGCGGACGCCCGTCACGGACGCCAGCGCACCAGGGGGGCAACGGCATACACTTGCGGGCAACACAGTCCAGCCCGCTGTGTTGGTACCCGATCGTGAGGTGACGCAGATGGTAGCCGAAGCGCGGGAACGTCAGGAGCCCTCGACGGAAGGCCCGGAGACGGAACACCCCGAACTGAGCGTACTGCCGGAGTGGCCGCTGGACACCATCGCGGTGTTGGTGACCACAGATCCCACCCCGCACGCCATCCCGGTCTCGTGGCCGGTGCGTGCCGGAGATCGGCGGATTCTGCTCAGCCTCAAATCCGATCGCGGCTCGCTGGCGCGGCTGCGCGAGCGCCCCGATGTGGCGCTGCTGATCCTCGGCGGCGGCAATGTGGCGCTGTGCGCGCGGGGTCGCGCGCAGATTCTGGCCGATCCCATGCCCGGCGCCGACGACTACACGGCGGTGGCGATCGAGGTCGAGGTGATCGATGATCATCGGCAGTCGGCGTTCGCGGTGCTGTCGGGGATCCAGCGCAATGTGCTCGATCCCACGGAACTGCGGTATCTGGAGAAGCGGGTCGCGACGCTGAAATCGATGGCGGCCGAACGCAACTGAGCACCGTCCCCGTACGACGCATTCGGACATTTCAGACACGGTTTCGGTGGGTGCTCCCCGGCGCCGAAATGAATGCCCGCAGCCGGTCTCGACTTCGACCATAATCGGGAAGGGATGCGGTGTGGATGCACCGCGGGGAAGGAGAGATGTGAGCGTCAGTCTGGCCAAGGGCGGAAATGTATCGCTGTCCAAGCAGGCCCCGAACTTGACCAAGGTCGCCGTATGCCTCGGTTGGGACGTCCGGACCACCACGGGTGCGGACTACGACCTGGATGCGAGCGCCATGGCCACGGGGCCGAATCAGCGGGTGCTGTCGGATGCGCACTTCGTGTTCTACAACAACCTGCGTTCGCCGGAAGGCACCATCGAGCACACCGGTGACAACCTCACCGGCGCCGGCGACGGTGATGACGAGGTGATCAATGTCGACCTGGCAGCCATGCCCCCGACGATCACCAATATCTTCTTCCCGGTATCGATTCACGAGGCAGACATCCGCCGCCAGTCCTTCGGACAGGTGCGCAATGCCTACATTCGCGTGGTGGACGCGGTCACCAGCGCCGAGCTGGCCCGCTTCGACCTCACCGAGGACGCCTCCACCGAAACCGCCATGGTCTTCGGCGAGCTCTACCGCAACGGCGCCGAATGGAAATTCCGCGCCATCGGCCAGGGCTACGCCTCCGGCCTCGCCGGCATCGCCCGCGACTACGGCGTCAACGTGTAGGACGCAATCACCTCATGTCCTGATGTCCTCAGTTTAGAGACACTCCGTAGAAATGTGTCCTAAGATTGAAGACATCAGGACAGGAGGACGCGCGTGCTCTACTCCACGCCCGAGCTCGACGACACCGACACCGCGGTGCTGGCCGGCATCTACCGCCGCCGCGATGCCATCGCGTCCGAAATGCGCGTCCCCAAGCGCTGGCCGGGTCTGTTGCGACGCAATCTCATGGCCAGAGCCATTCGAGGGTCGAACAGCATCGAGGGCTATGTGGTCGAGACCGACGATGCCGCCGCGGCCGTGGACTACGAAGAGGCGCTCACCGCCGATGAACGGACCTTTGCCGAGATTCGAGGCTATCGGCAGGCCCTCGGCTACGTCCTGACGATGGCCCAGGACGCCGCAACGATCGACGAATCAACGCTCAAGGCACTGCATTTCATGATGCTCGGGCACGAGTTGACCAAGAACCCCGGTCAGTACCGCACCGGTCCGATCTATGTGCGCGACGACCACAGCGGCGACACCGTGTACGAGGGTCCGGGGTCGGCCATGATTCCGGCATTGATGGCGGAACTCGTGGCAGCGCTGGCCTCGGATGCCGATCCCATTGTCGCCGGGGCGATGGCACATCTGAATCTGGTCATGATTCATCCGTTCCGCGACGGCAACGGTCGAATGGCTCGCGCCCTGCAGACGCTCACGGTATCGCGCGGAGGTCTTGCGGAGCCGACCTTCTGCAGCATCGAAGAGTGGCTCGGAGTGAACACCGACGACTATTACCGGGTGCTGGCCCGCACCGGCGCGGGCACCTGGAGCCCGCGCCGGGATGCGCGGCTGTGGATGAAGTTCAACCTGCGGGCTCACGACATCCAGGCCCAAACCGTCGAGGGACGCCTGCGCCGCACGGCGCAGGCCTGGTCACGCCTGGATGATCTGGTTGCGGCACAGCGACTTCCGGACCGGGCCACCGATATCCTCTACGACGCCCTCATCGGATTCCGGATCCGGCGGCACGGCTATCTGACCCGCGCCGGCATCGACGAACGGACAGCGTCCCGAGACCTCAAGGCGCTCACCGATATCGGGCTACTGTCCGCGCGCGGTGAAACCCGCGCCCGGCACTACGTCGCCGGCAACCAGCTGCTCGACCTCAAAATGCATCTGCGCGAGGACGTCCCGCGAACCATCGTCGACCCGTACCCGCGCCTGCGCGCGGAACTCTTGGAACCCTGAGTCCGGCCGAATCAGTTCAGTTGGCGGATTTTGGCGGCTATGCGGTCGGTGATTACGGCTGAGGTGCGGGCGTCGGCGTAGGCGCAGCTGGAGACTTCGATGATGGCGTTGCCCTGGGTGCGCATGGTGTCGGAGCAGACCCAGGTGCTGCCGCTGGAGGAGACGGTCCAGTCGGCGGAGACGGCGGTGGGGTCGCTGTTGTGGGTTACGGCGTTGACGTGCAGGACGCTGGCTTTGTCCTTGGTGGCGTCTTTGGGGGTGTTGGTGACGTCCTGGTCTTTGCACTGGGCGAGCACGCCCTGGTACTGGTGCACGAGGGATTCGGCGACGAGGAAGTTCTTGAAGGTGGCCACCGTCTCGTAGATGGCGTGCTGATAGTTGTCGCCCGCCTCCTGCAGCGAACGCAGGCGGAAGCCGTTCCACTTGTCGCCGTAGGTGTCCGAATCGGCGGTGTACATCATGGGTGCGCACTGGGTCGGCGCATAGGTGAAGTTCGGGGCGGTCGGCACCGTGTTCTCGAACTTCTGGGTGAGGGTGGTGGAGGCGACGATCTTGCCGACCTCATCGGTGGTCAGCAGTACATCGGAGATCTTGTCGGGTGTCAGCCGCGGCATCTTGGCCACCACCGGATCCGGCGCGGGCACACCGCTGACCACTCGGCCACAGCCCGCGACCGCGAAAAGCACGGTCAAGCATATGGCGACAGTTCGCCCCCGCATTGGCCCTCCTCTGAACCCGAAACAGCAGAAGCATAACGGGCAGAGGCGGGGTACCGCCCGGCGTCGGTGCTGCGATCGGGTCACGACCACCGTGCCGGGACCCCTCGGTCAGTCGCCGGGCCAGTACCGCAGCCACTCCCCCGGCGCGAGCGCGCGACGTTCACCACGCTCGGATTCGGCGGTGTCCTCGGCGGTCCGGATGGCGGCGGCGAAGGCGAGGGTGGCTTTGCGCAGGCGCTCCTCGGCACTGTCGGCGCCGCCGAGGTGGATCACCCGCAGGTCCTGCGGGATCAGTTCATCGGGCAGTCCGGCCTTGGCGCTGCGCGAGCGCACCTTCTCGGCCAGGGCCAGGGCGGGCTGTGCCATGGCAATGCCGTCCAGGCAGGAGGGGCGGGACTTCTCGGCGGTCTTGCGCTCCTCCCAGGCGGCTTCCTGGGCGGCGATCTTGTCGGCGAGCGCGGCGGCGGGGTCGATGCCGTTGTCGATCAGGTGCGGGCTGCGGTGGGTCAGCTTGGCGACCAGGGCGGCGGCCACCTCGGCGACGGTGAATTCGCCTGCGGCCTCGGCGATTCGGGAGTGGAAGAGCACCTGCAGCAGGAGATCGCCGAGCTCCTCCCGAATGGTTTCGGCATCACCGGCCTGGATGGCGTCGAGCAGCTCGTAGGTCTCCTCGAGCAGATACGGGCGCAGCGAATCATGCGTCTGGGTGACCTCCCAGCCGCCGAAATTCCACAGCCGATCCATGACATCGACGGCCTCACCCAGCGCCTCGGTCATGCGCGCGGTATCGGCCGCCACATCGCGCCCGGTACCGCCCGCCGCCTCGGTCGTGTGCGCGGTATCGACCACCACATCGCGCCCGGCACTGCCGGCCGCCTCGGTCATGCGCGCGGTATCGGCCGCCACATCACGCCCGGTACCGCCCGCCACCTCGGCCGAGCGCGCAGTGGTACCCGCCGCCTCGGTCGAGCTTGCTGTATTACCCACCACTTCGGCCGAGCGCCCGGTGTCGGCGATGGCATTCCGCTCGCCCGCGGCCGGAGCTACGCCGCGCCCCGGATCTGCCACGCCATGGACCCCGGTCCCGCCCGAGGCCGGGCCGTGCGCGCTGATGTGGGGCCCGCTCATCGGGCGGCGGCCGCCTGTGGTGCGGGCCGCACATCCACTGCGCCGGGGGCTTTTCCGTCGAGGGCCAGGAGTAGATCGGCGACGAACTGCAGCACTTCGATATCGCGCACGCGGGCCGCGCCGACGCTGTCTTCGACGCGCGGTAGCGGCAGCTGCACGATGCCGGTGGCGGGGCGGTAGGTGGCGTTCGGGTACAGACGCTTGAGGCGCAACTGCTTCGAATCGGGCAGTTGCAGCGGCGCCACCTTGAGTGTGGTTCCGGTGACCGCGATTTCGGCGATCTTGTACTCGCGCGCCAGCAGGCGCAGCTTGGCGACCGATACCAGGCGCAGCACCTCCACCGGCAGCGGGCCGTACCGGTCGACCAGCTCCTCGACCACCGCGGCCAGACCCGAATCATCCTGGGCGGCAGCCAGTTTGCGGTAACCCTCCAGCCGGAGTCGATCGGAGGCGATGTAGTCCGGCGGAATGTGCGCGTCCACCGGGAGATCGATGCGGACCTCGCGCACCTCCTCGTCCACGGTGATGGGCCGGCCGTCCGCGGCGGCGCGGTACGCCTCCACCGCCTCGCCGACCAGACGCACGTACAGATCGAACCCGACGCCCGCGACATGCCCGGACTGCTCCGCGCCGAGCACATTGCCCGCACCGCGAATCTCCAGGTCCTTCATGGCCACCGCCATACCCGCACCCAGATCCGAGTTCTGCGAAATGGTGGCCAGGCGGTCGTAGGCCGTCTCGGTGAGCGGCTTCTCCGGCGGGTACAGGAAGTAGGCGTACCCGCGCTCGCGACTGCGGCCGACCCGGCCACGCAGCTGGTGCAGCTGCGAAAGACCCAGGGCGTCAGCACGTTCCACGATCAGCGTATTGGCATTGGAGATATCGAGGCCGGTTTCGATAATGGTGGTGGAAACCAGCACATCGTATTCGCGCTCCCAGAAGCCCTGCACGGTCTTCTCGAGCACATCCTCGTTCATCTGGCCGTGTGCGATGGCGACCCGCGCCTCCGGCACCAGATCGCGAATCCGCTTGGCGGACTTCTCGATCGAGGACACCCGGTTGTGCACGTAGAACACCTGGCCGTCGCGCAGCAGCTCCCGGCGGATGGCGGCGGCGACCTGCTTGTCGTTGTACGAACCGACATAGGTGAGCACCGGATGCCGCTCCTCCGGCGGGGTGAGAATGGTCGACATCTCACGAATGCCGGCCAGGCTCATCTCCAGGGTGCGCGGAATCGGGGTGGCGGACATGGTGAGCATGTCCACGTGCGTGCGCAGCGCCTTGATGTGCTCCTTGTGCTCGACGCCGAACCGCTGCTCCTCGTCGATAATGGTGAGGCCCAGGTCTTTCCAGCGAATGCCGGTCTGCAGCAGGCGGTGCGTGCCGATGACGATATCCACCTCGCCGGTGGTCATGCCCTCCATGGTTTCCCGCGATTCGCCCGGATCGGTGAAGCGGGACAGACCCTTCACGGTGACCGGGAAGCCGGCGAGCCGCTCGGTGAAGGTCTGCAGATGCTGTTGTGCCAGTAGCGTTGTCGGCACCAGCACCGCGACCTGCTTACCGTCCTGCACCGCCTTGAACGCGGCGCGCACCGCGATCTCGGTCTTGCCGTAGCCGACATCACCGCAGATGACGCGGTCCATCGGGACCGCCTTCTCCATATCGGACTTCACCTCGGCAATGGCGGTGAGCTGATCGATGGTCTCGGTGAAGGCGAAGGCGTCCTCCATCTCCACCTGCCACGGTGTGTCCGGGCCGAAGGCGTGACCGGGCGCGGCCTGCCGGGCGGCATAGAGCTGCACCAGCTCGGTGGCGATCTCGCGAACTGCCTTGCGCGCCTTGCGTTTGGTGTTCTGCCAGTCGGAACCGCCGAGCTTGGACAGGCTCGGCAGCTCGCCGCCCACATACCGGGAGAGCTGATCGAGCGAATCCATGGGCACGAAGAGGCGGTCGCCGGGCTGCCCGCGCTTACTGGGCGCGTATTCGATGACCAGGTACTCGCGCCGGGCGCCGCCGATGGTGCGCTCGATCATCTCCACGAACCGGCCGATGCCGTGCTGATCGTGCACGACCATGTCACCGGCGCGCAGCGCCAGCGGATCGACCTGGTTGCGGCGCCGGGCCGCCATCTTCTTGCCGTCGCCGGCGGTGACGCGGTTACCGGTGAGATCGGATTCGGCGATCACCACCAGTTTCGCGTCGTCGAAGACAATGCCGTCGTGCAGTGACCCGCAGAGCACGCCGACCAGCCCGCGCACCGGTTCGGCGCCCGGTTCCAGGGTGGCGGCGGGCACCTCGGCATCGGCGAGACGTTCCAGAATGCGTTGCGCCGTACCGTGTCCCGCGACCACGATGACCGCGCGGCCACCGGTGGTGACATGCGCGCGCAGCGACGCGAAGATGGTGGCGACCAGCTCCTCGGAACCGCGGGCCGACGGCGCGGACAGCACCGGCAGCACGATCTCGTCCGGATGGTCGGCCACCAGCGGGCTCAGCGTCCACCAGGGCAGGCCGCGCTTGCGGGCATCGGCGTGCACCACATCCAGACCTCGATAGCCCGACGCCGCGAGATCGAGCCCGTGCGCGCCCAGCGGCGCGGCCCCGCCGAAGGAGGCCGCCGTCCAGGACGCCTCCAGGAACTCCTCACCGGTGCGCACCAGATCGGCGGCACGGGTGCGGACCTTCTCCGGATCACACAGCAGCACATGCGATCCCGCGGGCAGCAGCTCGGTGAGCAGCTGCAGCGAACCCGGTTGCAAGACCGGCAGCAGGGCCTCCATACCGTCCACCGGAATGCCTTCGGCGAGCTTCGCCAGCATTTCCAGCAGTGACGCGTCGGCCGGATTCTCCTCGGCCACCTCTACCGCCCGCGCGCGCAGCGCCGGGGTGAGCAGCAGTTCGCGGCAGGGCTGGGCCACCGCCAGTTCGATCGGCACCTCGTTGATCGAGCGCTGATCGGCGACCGAGAAGGCGCGCAGCTCGCTCACCTCATCGCCCCAGAACTCCACGCGCACCGGATGATCCGCGGTGGGCGGGAAGAGGTCGAGAATGCCGCCGCGCACCGCGAATTCGCCGCGCTTGCCGACCATATCGACCCGTTCGTAGGCGAATTCCACCAGCCGCTCGAGCAGTTCCTCGAACTCGAACTCGGCGCCGGCGCGCAGCACGATCGGCTCGATATCGCCGAGACCGCGCGCCATCGGCTGCATGAGCGAGCGCACCGTGGTCACCACCACCCGCAGCGGCTCCCCGTAGATCGGGTCCTCCGGATGCGCCAGCCGCCGCAGCACCTGCATGCGCTTGCCGACCGTATCCGCGCCGGGCGAGAGCCGCTCGTGCGGCAGCGTCTCCCAGGACGGGAACAGCGCGACACCCGGGCCCAGCATCTCGGTGAGTTCGGCGGCCAGATCGTCGGCCTCGCGACCGGTGGCCGTCACCACCACCAGCGGGCGCTGCCCGGCAATGGTCGCGGCCACGAACGGGCGCACCGCCGAGGGCGCCACCAGCATGGCCGAATCCCGCCCGATCAGCTTCTCGACCTGCTGTAGAGCTGTATCGGCACCGGCCACCGCGGCCAGTCCCGCTAGAGGTGGACGTTGGCTCGACATGAGGCGGACTCCTGGGCGCAGATCAGCGGTTCGGACAGCTCATCGAGTCTAATGGCCCGTGCCGACAGCCCAGCGCATGGACAGCCATTCCGCCGTGATCCCGCCACGATCACCCTTCCTCGTGCTTCGATGTCCTCATGTCCTTTGTGGCTGATCCGCGAGTGGATGCGTACATCGAGACCCTGCCGCCCTGGCAGCAGGCCGTCTGCCGCCAGGTGCGCGAGCTCGTGCACGAGGCGGATCCGGAGGTCACCGAAACCGTCAAACGGCGGGTGCGGCCGTACTTCGTGCTCGACGGGAACATCTGCGCACTGCTCGGCACCAAGCAGGCCGTCGACATCTTCCTCTACGACGGGGCGAGGGTTCCCGATCCCGAGGGCATCATCACCGGCGGCCACGACAACAAGACCGCCCGGATGATCGCGGTGCACGAGGGCGAAACTCTCAACGCGCCAGCGCTTCTCGCCATGTTCCGGCAGATCGTCGCCGACAATCGCGCGGGCGGCTGGCGAAAACTGCAGCGCGAGGGCTCGCAACCGTAGCGACGGCACGAGTGTGCCGTGGTAACAATGTTCCCCACGGGTACGGGTTCCGGGGAGCCGATCCGTGTGCTCCGAACCGGCCCCGGGTCTAGGGGATGTTTTGAGCACACAGCCGCCGACCTTTTCGCCCAACGGGTATCAGCCCGCTTCCGGGCAGTCCTACGGGCAGCCGAGCTACGCCGGGCAGCAGCCTTATGCGGGACAGCAGCCGGAGGGCCAACTGGGTTACGCGCCAGCGGGTTACGGGCCCGGCCGTGGACTCCCGTATCCGCAGCAGCAACCCGCGGCGCAGCCGTCCGTCTCGCAGCAGCAGTTTCTGCGGCAGTTCGGGCAGCGGGGGCGGCAGTTTCCCCCGCCGCCGACCGGCAGGGACCGGTGGAAGTTGGTGGGGCTGGCCGTACTTGTCGTGGTGCTCGCACTGGGTGCGGTCGTCGCGATCGTGGCCGGTAGCGCCGACGGCGAGAAGAGCCGGGCGAGCCCGTCCACCACACCGGCGGCCGTCCCCCTGGCACCGCCCGTGACCACGGTCGCGCCCACGACCACCGTCGCACTCCCGGCGGGGCCGACCGCGGCCGACCTCATGCCGCTCGTGCTGGCCGACTCCGATGTGCCGTTCTCCTGGCAGGAGGCCACCGATAAGGAGACCGACGACGACGGCATCACCGACGCCGACAAGGTCTCCGGTGAAACGCCGGAATGCACTGCGGCGCTGCGGCAATACGTGACCCCCTCGGCGGAGAAGGCGCTGGCGAAGGTGAAGACCGTCTTCGCCCGCACCGGCCCGCACGGCGGCCCCTCGGTGAAGACCGTGGCGGAGGCGGATTCGCTCACGAAGGCGACCACGGACTTCGCGGCGGAGATGTCCACCTACGACAGGTGCCCGACCGTCATCTACGACGGCACCCGCATCACCTACACCCCGATCTCCGGACTGCCCGTGGTCGGTGACGAGATCCTCGGCTACAAGGTCGTCGCGATCACGCCGGGCGGCGGGCAGGCCAAGGGGCTCGAGTATGTCGCCCGCTCCGGCGGCAAGGCATGGACGTTCGAGTACAACGCCAATGTCAACGACTACGTCGACAGCGAGGCGAACCTGCTCTACACCAAGGCGCTGGCGAAGTGGACCGCCGGCATCAAGTAGCCGAAATCGACTGCGGCCCCGTCATCCCGGCATGCTTTCGGGATGACGGAGAACTCCGTCAGACGTAGCGGCGCAGGCGGCGAGCCGCGAATTCGCGGAAGTACGCGACCTTTTCGTCCGGAACGATGGACGGAAGCAGGAAGTACCAGGCGCGTTCCATGCGGGTGGCCATCTGGTCGATGGACTCGGTGCTGACCGCGACCATATGGACGCCGGTCGTCATCTCCTGCAGCAGTAGGCCGATGGTCTCCGGATCCAGTTCCGGCTCCAGATCGCCCTGTGCGATGGCACGTTCGGCGAGCAGACGATGCGTCTCGCCCCACGTCTTGGCGATATTGTCGCCGCCCGCACCGCGATAGTCGCCGATCTGGTGGGTGAGCTTCAGCATCGCACCGACCATGGCGTCGTTCATGGTCAGATCGGCCACCACATAGGTGATTCCGATGCACGCCTCCAGCGCAGGCACCCGCGGATCGAAGAATCCCTGGCAGGCGCTGATCAGTCGCTCGTTGCCCTGATCGACCACCGCGCGCGCCAGCTCTTCCTTCGAGCCGAAGTGAAAGTACAAGGCGCCCTTGGTTACATTCGACTGCGCGATGATCTCGCTCAGGCTCGCGTTCGCATAGCCAAGTCGCAGAAAGACATCGGCAGCGCCCGCGAGCACGGAATCGCGAGTGATCTCCGCACGCGCTTGCCTAGCCATCAGATCCGCCTGTCATCAAACCAGCCATTCCTGAAGTAGACCGACATCCCGAAGTTGACCGACATCACAGTTCGAACACCACTCGAAGGATGGGTGAACCGTACCACCCGGCTGCCGGATGCCAGTCGATTCGAGCATTCAACCCGTCCTCCTTCGCAATTCGCTAGTTAACTGTCCAGTTCCACCCCTATACGACCAATATTTCAGACCGTAAGGTCTCAGACTCCTTTGCCGCTGGGCCATTCCGACGCCAGCTTGGGTTCCGCCTCCAGATGCGTGAGCCCGTTCCAGCACAGGTTCACCAGGTGCGCGGCGACCACTTCCTTGGACGGCTGACGCTCGTCCAGCCACCAGGTGGCCGCCGTCGCAACCATGCCCACCAGCGCTTGTGCGTACAGCGTCGCCAAACTCGTATCGAACCCGCGGCGCTCGAAATCCCCGGCGAGGATGTGCGCCACCTGATTCACCGCCTCGTTCAGCAGACTGGAGTAGGTACCCACCGCCGCGGACACCGGTTGGTCGCGCATCAGGATGCGGAACCCGTCCGTGCGCTCCTCCATATAGGTGAGCAACGCCAGCGCCACCTGCTCGAGACGCACCCGCGAACGGTTCTGCGCGAGCGATGCGGTGATCATCTCCAGCAGTGCGGACATCTCCCGATCGACCACAACGGCGTACAAACCCTCCTTGCCGCCGAAGTGTTCGTACACCACGGGTTTCGAGACCTGCGCCCGCTGCGCGATCTCCTCCACCGAGGTGGCGTCGTATCCGCGCTCCGCGAAAAGGGTGCGACCGATCTCGATGAGCTGCTGCCGCCGTTGGGTTCCCGTCATACGCGGACGCGACACCCGGCTGCCATCACCCGAAGTCATCGCTCCCGCCTTCCCCTGTATGCCGTACAACCGTCCTGTAACTCTTTCAGACCGGAGACCCACTGTGCTCGAGCGCCCCGCCGACACACGAGGTTCGATCACGTCCGGTTCACGGCATCCGCCAATGTGAAATGGAGAGGTGCAACATCAAGTTCCGGCATTCACTTGCAAAAATCGCGGAATGGCCACCCCATGTGCGAGTATCTACACGCGCATGCCATAACCAGCAGAGCGGCGTACCGTACGGTCCGCCGGGTTGCAATCCGCCGTAGTGTAATGGCAGCACCACTGATTTTGGTTCAGTTAGTTCAGGTTCGAGTCCTGGCGGCGGAGCTCGCGAACGGGGTCACTATGGTTGGCCCCGCACATCGCTGACGCAGCACAACTGTGGCCCAGCGCAACCAAAGAACTCAGCACGATGACGCGCAGCCGAGGGAGATCCATGCCACAGCAGACCGCCGTCGTCGTTCTCGCCGCCGGAGCCGGAACCCGAATGCGGTCCAAGACCCCCAAGGTGTTGCACCCACTTGCCGGCCGCAGCATGCTCGCTCACGCGTTGCATGCGGCGAACGAGATCGACCCAGCGTTCCTCATCACGGTGGTTGGCCACGACCGCGAACAGGTCGGTGCGGCCGTCGGCAAGGTCGCCGCCGACCTCGGCCGGGACATCACCCTGGCGGTCCAGGAGGAACAGCTCGGCACCGGGCACGCGGTGCAGTGCGCACTCACCGCCGTGCCCGAAGATTTCGACGGGGACCTATTGGTCACCTCCGCGGATGTGCCTCTGCTGGACGGGCATACGGTCTCCGCACTGCTCGACGAGCACCGCAGCTATCCGGAGCGATCCGCGGTCACGGTGCTGACCTTCGAGCCCGATGATCCGAACGGCTACGGCCGCATCATCCGCGATACGCACAATCACGTGCTCGAGATCGTCGAGCACGCCGACGCGACTCCGCTGCAGGCCGGCATCACCGAGGTCAACTCCGGTGTGTACGTCTTCGACGCGGCCGTGCTGCGAATCATGATCTCCCAGTTGACCACTGCCAACGCCCAGCACGAGCTGTACCTCACCGATGTGCTGAAGCTGGCCCGCGAGGCCGGGCATCCGGTGCACGGTGCGCGCCTGGTCGATTCCGCCAAGGTCACCGGCGTCAACGATCGGGTGCAGCTGGCCGGTGCGGCCGCCACGCTCAATCGCTACATCCTGGAGCGGCACATGCGCGCCGGGGTCACCATCATGGATCCGGGCACCACCTGGATCGACGGCGAGGTGCGCATCGGCCGCGACGCGATCATCCGGCCGGGCGTACAACTGTTGGGCGGCACCGTGATCGGCGAGGACGCCGAGGTCGGCCCGGACTGCACGCTCACCGATGTGCTGGTCGGCGACGGCGCCCACGTGGTGCGCACGCACGGCGAGCGGGCCACCATCGGACCCGGCTCCACCATCGGACCGTTCAGTTATCTGCGCCCGGGCACCGTGGTCGGCGACTCCGGCAAGCTCGGGGCGTTCGTCGAGACCAAGAACGCGAATATCGGCGCGCACTCCAAGGTCCCGCACCTCACCTACGTGGGTGACGCCACCATCGGCGAGCACAGCAATATTGGCGCGTCGAGTGTTTTCGTCAACTACGACGGCGTGAAGAAGCACCACACCGTAGTCGGTTCGCATGTGCGCACGGGCAGCGACACCATGTTCGTCGCCCCGCTCACCGTGGGTGACGGGGTGTATACGGCAGCAGGTACTGTACTGCGCAGAAACGTTCCGCCAGGTGCGCTTGCGGTGTCGGGCGGAGCGCAACGAAATCTCGAGGGCTGGGTGCAGCGCAATCGCCCCGGTACCGATGCCGCCCTGGCGGCCGAGGCTGCCATCGCGGCAAGTGAGAAAGCGGCCCTGGAGGCCGATGAGATATCCGACGAGCAAAAGGATGGCGAACGTCCGTGA
Organism: Nocardia sp. NBC_01327; assembly: GCF_035958815.1. Taxonomy (NCBI): domain Bacteria; kingdom Bacillati; phylum Actinomycetota; class Actinomycetes; order Mycobacteriales; family Nocardiaceae; genus Nocardia; species Nocardia sp. NBC_01327. The sequence continues at coordinate 8,470,651 of NZ_CP108383.1, forward strand.
CCGCGTTCTCTACCGAAAACCACAAGAATCTGATGCTGTTCTCGGGACGCGCTCATCCTGAGCTCGCCGAGGCGGTGGCCAAGGAACTCAATGTCCATGTGACCCCGCAGACCGCGCGCGACTTCGCGAACGGCGAGACCTTCGTCCGGTTCGAGGAATCGGTCCGCGGCTCCGATGCCTTCGTGCTGCAGAGCTTCCCGGCCCCGCTGAACCAGTGGGTCATGGAGCACCTCATCATGATCGACGCACTCAAGCGCGGTTCGGCCAAGCGCATCACCTCGGTGCTGCCCTTCTACCCGTACGCCCGCCAGGACAAGAAGCACCGCGGTCGTGAGCCCATCTCGGCTCGCCTGATCGCGGATCTGCTCAAGACCGCGGGTGTCGATCGCATCATTACCGTCGATCTGCACACCGATCAGATCCAGGGCTTCTTCGACGGCCCGGTCGACCACATGCACGCACAGGTGCAGCTGGCCGAGCACATTCGCAATAACTACGCGCTCGACAATATCGCCGTGGTCTCGCCGGATGCCGGTCGTGTGAAGGTCGCCGAGAAGTGGGCCAACTCGCTGTCGGACGCGCCGCTGGCGTTCATCCACAAGACGCGGGATCCGCTGGTGGCCAACCAGGTTGTGGCCAATCGCGTGGTCGGTGAGGTCGAGGGTCGCACCTGCATCCTGATCGACGACATGATCGACACCGGTGGCACCATCGCCGGCGCCGTCAAGGTGCTCAAGGAGGCGGGCGCGGGCGATGTGGTCATCGCCGCCACCCACGGCATCCTCAGCGCCCCGGCCGCCGAGCGGCTGGCGAACTGCGGCGCCAAGGAAGTGGTGGTCACCAATACGCTGCCGATCGACGAGGCCAAGAAGTTCCCGTCGCTGACCGTGCTGTCGATCGCGCCGCTGCTGGCGCAGACCATTCGCGAGGTCTTCGAAAACGGTTCGGTCACCGGCCTTTTCAACGGCAACGCATAGCACTTCGACGCTTGCGCAACGCGCCCCTTCCGATTCGGGAGGGGCGCGTTCGTATATATGGGTGGCGCAATGGGTGCCCCCTCCCCGGCGCAGCGGTAGCGTTGACTCGAAGTCACGCGGGTTTGCTAAAGGTGCGCTGAAGCGCGGAGAGGTGTGGTTTCCGTATGGACGACCGGCGCAACGATGATGAAGACCAGCTCATCGACGAGGTGCTCGACACCGATGACGTCGAGGATCTCGACTACGACATGGGCGACGACGATCAGGCCGACGAGGTCCGCGAATACGAGCGGGCCATTGCCGACCCACCGGAGGACCTCATCATCCGCAACCGCGAGAACGACGACACCGGGCGCCTGGGCATCGGAGAGGAACTCGACCAGGAGTGGACCCGCCGCCGGCAGCGTGATGAATACAAGGCGGAGGACGACCGGCCCGCCGAAGTCGCCGCCATGGAAATCGTCGACGAACCCCGGGACTGACACGTTCCGCCGCGGACCGGTGCGTGTTTACGCATCGGCCCGCCATTGTGATACCCATGGGGACGGTCCGACACCACCCATCGAGAAGGGCGCGACATGAGCACGCCGCCGAACGAACCGCACGCCGGCGCCGACCCGGGCGACATGTTCAAGAAGAAGCCCGAGGGCACTTCCGGACAGGACGCCGCGGCAGCCGAGCAGCCGCAGGATCCGGCGGCCACCGAGTACAACCCCGGCGCCTGGGGGCAGGACGCCGCGACCACCCGGTACAACCCCGGCGCGCCCGCGCAGGATGCGCCGCCGATCACCCAGTACCACCCGGGCACAGCGGGTTCGGACGTGCCGCCGATGCAGTATCCGCCCGCGCAGGCCTATCCGCAGGGCGATGCCTACCCGGCCGGCGGGGTGCCCGGCTATCCGCCGATGGGCGGGCAGCCGCAAGGTGGTTATCCGACCGGTGACCAGGGCGGATACCCCGGTGGGCAGCCGCCTTACGGCCAGCAGCCCTATCCGCAGCAGCAGTACGGTCAGCAGCAGCCCTATGGCCAGCAGCCCTATGCGCAGCAGCCGTACGGCCAGCCCTACGGTCAGCCCGGATATCCGCCGATGGGATACGCACAGCCGGCGAGCACCAACGGTCTGGCCATCGGCGGGCTCATCACCTCGCTGGTCGGCTTCGTCACCTGCGGTATCGGCTCGGTCATCGGGATCATCCTGGGTGTGGTGGCGCTGAACCAGATCAAGCAGTCCGGGCAGCAGGGACGCGGTATGGCGCTGGCGGCCATCTGGGTCGGCGTCGGCGTGATCGTGCTCTACATCCTCTACTTCCTGATCATGGTCGTGGCCGTCGGCACATCATCGTCGTAGGAGCGCAACAGCAGTGCCACAGTTCACCGGATTCCCCCTGACCGGCCTCGACTTCTACGAAGATCTCGAGGCCGACAACTCCAAGGCGTTCTGGACCGCGCACAAGCGGGTCTGGGAGACCTCGGTCCGAGATCCCATGCAGGCCTTGATGTCCGAGCTGGAGCCCGACTTCGGGCCCGCCAAGATGTTCCGGCCGTATCGGGATGTCAGGTTCTCGAAAGACAAGACCCCCTACAAGAATCATCAGGGCGCGGTGGTGCACACCTCGGCCGGTGCCGGGTTCTATGTGCAGATCGGCGCGGCCGGACTGTTCATCGCCGTGGGGCTCTACGGACCGACGCCCGCGCAACTCGCCCAGTTGCGCACCGCCATCGACAACGAGGTGCGCGGGACCGAGTTGGAGAACCTGCTGGCCGGGCTGACCGCCGCCGGATACACCCTGGGCGGCGACCGGCTGGTCACACGGCCCAAGGGTTATCCGGCCGACCATCCGCGCATCGAACTGCTCCGGCACAAATCCCTCACCCTCAGTAGGGATTTCGGCGCACCGGCGTGGCTGGAGAAGCCGCGCGCGGCCGTGGAGATCCGCAAGGCGTGGGAAGAACTGCGGCCCGCAGCCGAGTGGCTTGCCGCCGTAACCGGTTGAGCGACTGTCAGTCCGGAGCAGATCTGCGCAGCGGCCGCCGCAGCGTGCGGCTGCTCAGCGCCAGGGTCATGAGAGCGGCGGCCGCGACCACGCCGATGGTCTCCAGGCGAGCGGTGGTATTGCGGTCGCAGTGAATGTGGAAATCGGGTGCGGTGCAACCGGGTTCGAAGCAGAGCTGGGAACCGGTCCATTCGTGGCGCGGGCTGATGACGGTGCCGCAGTCGACACTGCCGGCGGGGTGCGGTAGCGGCAGGAACAGCAGTGCCACCGCCCCGGTCAGCAGGAGCAGGCCGCCCAGAAACCACAGGCGGTCCCGGCTCCAGCCCAGCAATGGCGGCAGCACGATACAGAAGGCCGCGACGCCAAGGACGAGGCCGAAAATCTCCCACGGCTTCACTGGTTTCTGATCCTATGACGCGACTACCGCCGCTATTGCCGGAATTGACTGTTTATTGAGGTATCACAGCCTGACGTATCACAGCTGGAATATCGCGGCCCCGGACATCACTGTTAGCGGCGCTCTGCCAGCCAGAGGGCGAAGCGCTCCTGCGGGTCGGTCCACCTGCGCTCGGTCGCGAAACCCGCTGCGGCGAGCTCGTTCTCGAGACCGTCACGGCGGAACTTCGCGGAGATCTCGGTGCGCAATTGCTCACCGGCCGCGAAATCCACCGACAGATCCAGATCCGCGATGGTGACGGACACGGCCTCGGTGGCCTCCAGGCGCATTTCGATCCACTCGTTCTCGGCATCCCAGAGCGCCACATGCGCGAACTTCTCCGGGACGAAATCCGCGCCGAGGCGGGCGTTGAGCACATGCAGCACATTGCGATTGAATTCCGCGGTGACTCCGGCGGCATCGTCGTAGGCGGGCACCAGCACCGCCGGATCGATGACCAGACCGGCGCCGAGCAGCAGCTGCTCGCCCGGCTCCAGCACATCGTGCACATCGGCCAGGAACTGCGCGCGTTCCGCCGGAACCAGATTGCCGATGGTGCCGCCGAGGAAGGCGATCATGCGGCGGCCGCCGCGCGGCAGATTGTCCAGCGTGGCGGTGAAATCGCTGACCACCCCGTGCACGCTCAGGCCCGGGAACTCGGTGGCCACCTCGTTCGCCGAAGCGCTCAGTGCGGCCACCGACACATCCTGCGGCACATAGGTTTTCAGCGGCCCCTCGGCCGTGAGCGCCTCCAGCAGCAGCCGGGTCTTGGCGGCCGATCCGGCGCCGAGCTCCACCAGCACCTCGGCCTGGGCGATCTTGGCGATCTCCCCGACCACCTGCTCCAGCAGCGCGCGTTCGGTCCGCGTCGGGTAGTACTCGGGCAGCTGCGTGATCTGCTCGAACAGTTCACTGCCCCGCGCGTCGTAAAACCACTTGGGCGGCAACCATTTCGGTTCCGCCGTCAGCCCGCGGCGCACATCCGATCGCAAACCCGCGGTCAGATCGTCGTCGGTCAAATGGATCTCCAGCGTCGCCGAAGTCATCGAGAAGTCCTTCCATGTTCGAAATCCAGCGGTTTCACCGTCAGCCGCCCCGGCCGCACCACCACCAATTGCCGATCATCGATCGACTGCCAGCGCGGATCATCGTCGTACGGCTCCGAGGCGACCACCGCGAAGTCATCGGCCACCAGCACCGACAGCGCGTGCTGCCAGGTGGTGGCCCACACCGTTTCCCCGTCCCCCAGCAAAAGGTTCAACCGCGCCCGCGGCGAGCGCTCGAACACCGCCCGCACCACCGCGGTCAGCGCATCCTCCGGCCCGGTGAACGAGCCGGACGAGGGCGGCCCGTTCTCCAGCAGACCGCGCAGGATCACCCAGAGCAGGGCCGAGTCCGTGAGCGACTCGGCCTCCAGCAGGTCGCGTGAATCCAATTGGGCGGCAACGGCGGTGAGGGCGAATCGCCAGTCCGGGATCGCGCCGTTATGGCTGAAAGCCCAGCGGCCGTGGGTGAACGGCGCGCACGCCGCCTGCTCCACCGGCAGGCCCACCGTGGCGGAACGGACTGCGGCAAGGACCGCCGACGAATGCAGTTGCGGCAGCACCTCGTCCACCGCGGGATCGGTCCAGATCGGGGCCGCATTGCGGTAGCGCGACGCGACGGGGTGCGCGGCGGCGGGGGCGGGAATCCACCAGGCGACGCCGAAGCCGTCGGCATTGATGGTGCCGCCGCCGCGCATATCGCGCGGGGCCCAGGATTGGGTGCGGAGGGAGTGCGGACCGCGAGTGAGGATGTCTCCCACGGGAACCGGCGGGCCCAGGTAGGCGAGGTGGCGGCACATCAGAGGTCCTCCGGGCGGAGGTCTCTGGCCAGGCGGAAGCCGGCGAAGATCTGGCGGCGGATGGGGTGGTCCCAATTGCGGAAGGTGGCACGGCAGGCGACATCGTCCGCGCCGAAGGAACCGCCGCGCAGGACTCGATAGTCGCCGCCGAAGAAGACCTCGGAGTATTCCCGGTAGGGGAAGGGCCGGAAGCCCGGGTAGGGCGTGAAACCCGAGGAGGTCCACTCCCAGACATCGCCGATCAGCTGGTGCACACCCTGCGGTGACGCACCCGCCGGATACGCGCCCGCATCCGCCGGTTCCAGGTGCCGCTGACCGAGATTCGCGGTATCGGCGGCCGGATCGGCATCACCCCAGGGGTAGCGGCGGGAGCGGCCGGTGGCCGGATCGAAGCGGGCCGCCTTCTCCCATTCCGCCTCGGTCGGCAGGCGTTTGCCCGCCCAGGTGGCGTAGGCCTCGGCCTCGAACCAGCAGACGTGCACCACCGGCTGATGCGGGCGAACGGGCTGCATGACACCGAAAACCCGGCGCCACCAACGGCCGCCGCCGTCCCGCTCCCAGAATTGCGGGCAGATCAGACCGGCCTCGCGGCGGTGCGCCCAGCCCGCTTCGGACCAGAGCTCGGGACGGTCGTAGCCGCCGTCCGCCATGAATTCGAGGTACTGCTCATTGGTGACGGGAGCGGTATCGATGGCGAAGGCGGGCACCTCGACGGGGTGTGCGGGGCGCTCATTGTCCAGCGCCCACGGATCGCCGTCGGTGCCCATGGTGAATTCGCCTGCGGCAATGACGACTTCGCCGCGCACGGGGGTGCTCACCACCGGAGCGGCGGGCGCCGACAGCACCGCTTCGCCCTGCCGCAACTGATGGGTCGCGAGCATGGTTTCGTCATGCTGCTGCTCGTGCTGCGCGATCATGCCGAAGGCGAAACCGTCCGCCACCAGCGCATCACCGCGTAAGGGGCTGTGCTCCAGCACATCCCACACCTTGCCCCGCACCTGACCGACGTACCGCTTGGCCTGCGCCGGATTCAGCAGCGGCAGCGCGGGCCGATTCGCGCGTGCGTGTTTGAACGCGTCGTACAGCTCGTCGATATCGGCGCGCACGGCCTCGCGGCCGCCCACGTCCCGCACCAGCCAGAGTTCTTCCTGATTGCCGATATGCGCGAGATCCCACACCAGCGGGCTCATGATCCGCGAATGCTGCGCCACCAGTTCGGCCTCGTCCAGGCAATCGGTGAGCCCGGCCGTACGCCGCCGCGCCCGCTCCAGCACCTGCGCGATCCGCTCCCGCAGCCGATCCGTCTCGGCCCGGTCAGTACCCGATAGCTGAACAGTCATGAGAGAACTCCGAATTCGAGAAGTCGAGCAGGCGGTGGCTTTCCGCGAAACCGGCGGCAGGCTGCGAACTCATGCGCCACCCCCGGATTCGAGAAAGGCCGTGGGCGCGTGTCCCTCGCGGCAACGCGCCGCGGCGGCGGCCAATTCCGCTGCGGCAACCGGGGTTGCGGCATGCGCGGTGGCAAGCTCCAGGAGAGCCACTGCGGCCGTGCGGATTTCGGGATCGGCCAGTCCGTAGCGAGCGGCCTCGGACCAGCGGCCGGCCGTCGAACCCGCCAGCGCCGTCGCCTCCGCCACCACGGCGGGCGCGGAGACCAGGGCGTCGATGGCATGCACCGGGACCGTCCAGGTATTGCCCGGCTGGGCGTCCAGGTAGCGGACCTCCAGATGCCCCGAGGCGCGGACCGGCGGAAAGACCGTCGTCAGGTGATAGTCGAGATCGTCGCGAGTGGGCCGGCGGCCGATCTCTTCGTCGAGGGCGCCGCACAGCCAGTCCGCGAAGGTGGCGCCGGGCGGAGCCGTCCAGTCCACCACCCCCGCGCTTTCGGGTCGTACGCACAGCAGTGGCACATCGAGCGCCCAGCGGGCGTAACCGGTGATCGGGTCGGACCAGTCGTGCACGGGTGGCCGGGTGCGCAGATGGTCCAATCGGAGCCAGGTACGCATGCGCTGGGAGGCCCAGGTGCCGGGGGGCGCGCCACTGAGGTCCGGGGAGCAGGCGAAAGCGGCCAGCAGGGCCGGGCCGATGGCATAGAGGGCGGTCCAGCGGGCCGCGATATCGGCGGCATCCACCCCGGCATCCACGCTCACCTGGGCAGCGGCGGTATTGCACATCATCAGCGCACCGAACGGGCCGATACCGGCGAACGAGGATTCCATGGCGCGATAGCGCGGCAGTTGGAGCAGGCGCTGCGGGCTGCGCACCGGATCGGCGGAAGCGGAGATGATGTGGATATCGCGGGTATCGAGCAGCTCCCGTAGGCGGCCGGTATCGGCCAGCAGGCGCTCACACAATTCGGCGGCGGTGCCGAACGGGGCGCTGGAGAGTTCGATCTGACCGCCGGGCTCGAGGGTGACCCGGCTGCCTCCCGGCAGCGGATCGGCCGGGGAATCAGGAGAAATGGACTGTGGCGCATAGGATCCCAGCGCGTCTGCCAGCACAGTCAGCTGCGGACGCGGGGCGGACGCCGACGGCTCTCCCTGCGCGGTAAGCCACTCGAGTTCGGCGCCGATGAGCATCGGCGGGCCCTGTTTGAAACAGACTTTTCCGATGTACGCCTCGGCCGCGGCCCGAGTGGAGAACTCATTTCCCGGCGCCAGTTCGGCGCGGCCCGTCTGCACGGCGCCGGGCTGAACCGCACGCCCGGCAACTCGCGGCAAATCGGTGCGGGACGTCGTAACCACCATGCCAACCTCCGCTCGCCCGATCCGGCACCGCCCGATGCGCAGGGCGATCAGACCAGAGTAGCGATGAATACCGACAACAAATCTGACGAAATGGAGAACACACCAACCGATATGGTCGTTCCCATGGTGAACATCGCCCGGTTACGCGCCGATACCCCCGGTTGCGAAGGTCAAATTTTTCTCGACAGCGCAGGCTCCTCACTGCCTCCGCGGATCGTCGTGGAGACCGCCATCGCGCATCTGCGGCGGGAGGCCGAGATCGGTGGCTATCGCGCCGCCAACGAGCGGCTCGACGATCTGCACGCCGTGAAGACCTCGATCGGGCAACTGCTCAATGCCGATGCGAGCTCCATCGCGCTCAGCGACAGCGCCAGCCGATCGTGGAGTGATTTCTTCTACTCGGTGCCACTGCGGCCCGGCGACCGGATTCTCATCTCGGGCGCCGACTACGCCAGCAATGCCATCGCCGCCCTGCAGCGCGCCCGGCAGACGGGGGCCGTCGTCGAGACGATTCCCAGCGACAGCAGCGGGCAACTCGATCTGGACGCGCTGGAATCCATGGTCGACGAACGGGTGAAACTCGTCTCGCTGGTACATGTTCCGACCAACGGCGGCCTGGTGAATCCGGTCGCCGAGGCCGCGCAGATCGCCCGGCGCGCGGGAGCGCTGGTATTGCTCGACGCCTGCCAGTCGGCGGGTCAGCTGCCCCTGGATGTCACGGAGCTCGGCGTGGACGCGCTGTCCGCGACCGGTCGCAAATGGCTGCGCGGGGCACGCGGCACCGGCTTCCTCTACGTGCGTCCCGAACTGGCCGCGACCACGGAACCCGGCCGCCTCGATCTGCACAGCGCGGTATGGACCGGGCCCGCCGAATACACCCTCGCCCCGGCCGCCGAGCGCTTCGAATTCTGGGAGTGCGATGTCGCCGGACGCCTCGGGCTGGGCGCGGCCGTGCGCTATCTGCTCGACGCCGGGCCCGCCGAGATCTACGCGGCGATCGCCGAGCGCGCGGAGTACCTGCGCAAACTGCTGCAGGCGATCCCCCGCGTCACCGTGCGCGACCGCGGCACCCAGCACGCGGGCATCGTCTCCTTCACCGTGGACGGTGTCGGCACCGCCGAGGTCCGCAATCGCCTCGCCGCCGAATCCATCATCGTGACGGTCAGCCAGGCCTCCTCCACGCTGCTGGATATGACCGCCCGCGAGCTCGACTCGGTGGTGCGCGCCTCACCCCACGCCTTCGTCAGCTTCGACGATCTCGATCGCTTCGCCGACGTCGTGACCGCACTTCACTGAGCAACATCGCGAAACGGTTAACAGGGCGGCGCGGCGGCGGGATAGTTGAGGTGTTGGCCAGCGTTTGAGGAGTCGATCGTGAGCCGCTTCACCGACGAAATGTATGCGACGGCGCGAACATCCGGGCACGGGCTGGTGACCGGGGAGCCGGACTCGCCACTGCGGCAGACGTGGGGCGAGATCCACACGATCGCCCGGCAGATGGCCGGCGGGCTGGCGGACGCCGGCATCGGGCACGGGGATGCGGTGGGCGTGCTCGCCGGAATGCCGGTGGATATCGCGCCCGCCTGCCAGGCCGTGTGGATGCGCGGCGCCTCGATCACCATGCTGCATCAGCCCACGCCGCGGACCGATCTGCTCATGTGGGCGCACGACACCGAAACCGTGCTGCGCATGATCGACGCGCAGGCCGTGGTGCTGGGCGCGCCCTTCGAGGCGGCGGCCCCGCTGCTGGCCGAGCGCGGTATCGCGGTGGTGACCATCGATCAGATGCGCGGCGGGCGCGATATCGCACCGCTGCCGACCGGCGAGGCCGATATCGCCCTGCAGCAGTTGACATCCGGGTCCACGGGATCGCCGAAGGCGGTGCGGATCACGCACGGCAATTTCTTCGTCAATGCCTACGCCATGTTCGATCGGGTGAAGTTCCAGCTCGACGACGATGTGATGATCAGCTGGCTGCCGCTCTTCCACGATATGGGCATGATCGGATTTCTGAGCGTGCCGATGCACCTCGGCGCGGAAGTGGTGTGCGTGACGCCGCTGGACTTCCTCGTGCGGCCGATCCTGTGGGCCGAACTCATTTCGAAGTATCGCGGAACCGTCACGGCCGCACCGAATTTCGCGTACTCGCTACTCGCCCGCAGGCTCCGCAACGCCGAGGAGGGCGCCCTCGATCTGAGCAGCGTCCGGTACATGTGGAACGGTGCGGAACCGGTCGACGCCGACACCATGGAGGCGCTCGCCGACGCCGGAAAACGCTTCGGGCTCAACCCGATGGCGCTCACGCCTGTCTACGGTATGGCCGAAACGACTCTGGCCGTGTCCATTCCGGATCCGGGGCTCGGGCAGATACTCGATGTGGTCGATGCCGATCTGCTCGAGGCGCTCGGCAAGGCGGTGCCGGTCAAGAATCCCGATCACCATCACGGCGCGGTGCGCCGCCTGCCCACGCTCGGCTATCTGGTCGACAATCTCGAGGGCCGGATCGTCGACGCCGACCGGCATCCGCTCCCGGTGCGCAGTGTCGGCGTGATCGAATTACGCGGCCCCGCAGTAACTTCCGGCTATGTGACGGTCGAGGGCTTCCGGCCCACGCTGGATGCCGAGGGCTGGCTCGACACCGGCGATATCGGCTACTTCACCGACGCCGGACTGGTGGTGGTGTGCGGCCGCATCAAGGACGTCATCATCATGGGCGGCCGCAATATCTACCCCACCGATATCGAGCGAGCCGCCTTGCGCATCAAGGGAGTTCGCCCCGGCAATGCTGTGGCCGTGCGCTTGGACGCGGGGCAGAAACGCGAAAGCTTCGCGGTCGTGGTGGAGAGCAACGACTTCCAGAACCCCGACGAGGTGCGGCGCATCGAACACGACATCGTCCACACCGTGTTCTCCGAGGTGGGTTTCCGCCCCCGCAGCGTCACCATCCTCGGCCCGGGCGCCCTGCCCAAGACCTCCTCGGGCAAACTCCGCCGATCAGCGACCCAGGCCACTCTCGGCTGAAAACGAACGAACCCCCGTCCGGAAATCCGAACGGGGGCACGATGTTTGCCTGTCAGTGCAGTTGGTTCTGCGCCGTCTCCAGACCGACTCGGAGCAGTAGCTCGACCGCGTCCGCGGCCTGCTCGACGATCACCGGAACCTCTTTGCGCTCCGGTGCGGAGAAGGGCTTCAGCACATAGTCGGCGGGGTCCTGGCGGCCGGGCGGACGCCCGATGCCGAACCGAACCCGCAGGTAATCCTTGGTGGTCAGCGCCTGCGACATGGAGCGCAGGCCATTGTGCCCACCCTCGCCGCCGCCCTGCTTCAACCGGATCACGCCGAACGGCAGATCCAACTCGTCGTGCACGGCGATCACCTCGGTCGGCGGGACCGAGAAGAATTTCGCCAGTGCGGCGACCGGGCGGCCGGACAGGTTCATGAAGCTGCGCGGCTTGGCGATCAGTACCTTGCGCCCGTCCAGGCGCGCCTCCAGCAGATCCGCACCGGACTTCTTGTGCACGGTGAAACGGCCGCCGACGCGCTCCGCGAGCACATCGGCGACCATGAAACCGACATTGTGCCGGGTGCGCTCGTATTCGGGTCCGGGGTTACCCAGTCCGACCACGAGCACGGGCCCGGCCGTTGCCTCGGTCATTGAAAACCGTTAGCAGGCAGTATTACTCGGCGGCTTCGGCGGTGCCGTTGGCCTCGGCGGCGGCATCCTCGGACTCCTGCGCGGAGGCCGGGGCGGCGATGATGTTGACGATCAGCGCCTCCGGGTCACCGGCAAGGGTGACGCCCGCGGGCAGCGTGATGTCGCCGGCGTTGATCTGGGTGCCGGCCTCGACGCCCTCGATGGAGACGTCGATGAATTCCGGCAGGCTCATGGCGTCGGCCTCGACGGACAGCACGGTGACGTCCGAGGTGACCAGGGTGGCCGAGGCGGCCTCGCCGACCAGGTTCACGCGGACATCGACGACGACGCGCTCGCCACGACGGACGATCAGCAGGTCGGCGTGCTCGATGTAGCGGCGGATCGGGTGCACGACCACGGACTTGGTCATGGCCAGCGCCGGGGTGCCCGCGATGTCCAGGTTCAGGATGGCGTTGGTGCCGTGCTCACGCAGCACCGCGGCGAACGCGCGGGCGTTGATGGACAGGTGCTGCGGCTCTTCGTTGTGGCCGTACAGCACGGCGGGCACATTGCCGTCGCGGCGGGTACGACGCGCGGCACCCTTACCGAACTCGGTGCGTACGGTGGCTTCCAGAAGGTTGGCGTCGGACATGACTGTCTACTCCTACGGCTCGTCCGGGCTGATGTCAGCGTGCTCGCCAGGGGAAAGTGCCGCCCTGGCGCGATTGGTCTGCTAGTCATAGGCGAAGACCGAACAGGGGACGACCGGAGGCCGAGCCGCGTCGATCACGGTGGACATTTTGGGGTGTCGCACCCTCGCCGAGACAACCCGAAGACTCTAACACGCGGACCTAACCGCTTTACACAGCCCCCACCTCGAGCTATGCGGCTTCGGCATGTCTTTCGAATGTGGCTGCGTAGCAATCCACATACTGGCGGCCGGAGCGGCGAACCAGGTCGGCCATGAGTTCATCGGTCGCCTGCCGGACAGCGTACCGATCGGCCGGCGGGAAGTAGCGCGGGCGGCCGATCGAAATGCGCACCTTGGCCGGACGCAGGAAACGGCGATCACGCGGATTCACCCGATCGGTTCCGGACAGCACGACCGGCACCACGGGCGCGCCGGTCTGCATGGCCACGCGGATCACGCCGGTGCGGCCGCGATAGATGCGGCCGTCCGGGGATCGGGTGCCCTCCGGGTGGATTCCCCAGATGCCGCCCTGCTCCAGAATCCGCGCCGCCGCCGTGAGCGAATCGCCGCCGGCCTTGCCCGGGGTGCGATCCACCGCCACCTGACCGGTCGCGTTCATGACCCAGCGGTTCACCCGGCCGCGCCACCCGCCGGTGGTGAAGTACTCCTGCTTGGCGATGAAGGTGACCTTCCGGGGCAGCACCAGGCACAGGTACAGCGAATCCACCACGGCCAGATGGTTGGCCGCGATGATGACCGGCCCCTCCGCTGGAACATGTTGCAGCCCTTCCACTTTCGGTCGGCCGAGCAACCACAGCAGCGGGCCGACCAGCACATGCTTCAACAGCCAGTACGACATGACCTACCTCCCCGAAAAGATTCGTAGACACTGTCTACACCACGCGGGTAGACAGTGTCTATGACGAATCGCGGGTGATCTGTTGGAGGATGTGCGGCATGAGTGTCGTTGAGCCGCTGCGTGAGCGGTTGGTGAGCGCCGGCGTGGACATGCTGGAACAGGTCGGGGCCGAACAGCTCGGCTTGCGCGCCATCGCCCGGGAAGCGGGGGTGTCGCACGGCGCGCCCCGGCGCTGGTTTCCGACCCACAATGCCCTGCTCGCGGCCATCGCCGCCCGCGGATACGTCGATCTCGGCGCCAGACTCGAAGCGGCACAGGGCGATACACCCCGGGCACGCATCGAGAACAGCTGCCTGACCTACGTCGAATTCGCCGCTCGGCGCCCGGAGATGTTCGCGCTCATGTTCCGCCACGACCTGCTGGAGGGCGCCGGCGAGAACCTGCGGGCGACCATCACCCTCCCCATGTTCCGGCGCTGGCGCGACCTGGTCGCCACGGGTCTCGCCTCCGGCAGCGCCACGAGCGCGGACGAATTGGCCCTGGGCCTGTGGACCAACCTGCACGGCATCGCCTCGGTCGTGGCCAACCGCAGCATCGAAGCCATCGCCCCCGGCACCGACATCCCCCGCCTGGTAGCGCAGGCCATCGCCCGCCACCTCCCCGAATCCCGCTGACCCGACGGGCGCTCGGCGGGGAACCGGCTGGTCGGGCGCAGGAGGGCTTCGCGTAGCCTGGACAGGTTGCCTCGTCTGCTAAGGAGTCCCCCGTTGAGTTCCCCGACCGCCAGCGCGACCAACGCACCCAGTTCCGGGCGGTTGGCCGGCGAGGTAGCCCGGCGGCGCACCTTCGCGGTGATCTCCCATCCGGATGCCGGTAAGTCGACGCTGACCGAGGCGCTCGCACTGCATGCGAAGGTCATTTCCGAGGCCGGAGCCATTCACGGCAAGGCGGGACGCAAGTCGACCGTCTCCGACTGGATGGAGATGGAGAAGGCGCGCGGTATCTCCGTCAGCTCCACGGCGCTGCAGTTCGAGTACGGCGACTGCGTGATCAACCTCGTCGATACGCCGGGCCACTCCGACTTCTCGGAGGACACCTATCGGGTGCTGACCGCCGTCGACGCGGCCGTCATGCTCATCGATGCGGCCAAGGGCCTGGAACCGCAGACGCTCAAGCTCTTTCAGGTCGCGCGCGATCGCGGCATTCCGGTGATCACCGTCATCAACAAGTGGGACCGGCCGGGCCAGGCGCCCCTGGAACTGCTGGACGAGATCACCGATCGCATCGGCCTCACCCCCACCCCGCTGTTCCTGCCCGTCGGCATCGCCGGTGATTTCCGCGGTCTGCTGCGGCGCGGTCCGGAGGGCGCACCGGTCGAATACATCCACTTCACCCGTACCGCGGGCGGCGCGACCATCGCCCCCGAGGAGCACCTCACCCCCGAGCAGGCCGCCGAGCGCGAGGGCGCGGAGTGGGTGACCGCCGTCGAGGAGAGCGAACTGCTCTCCGCCGCCGGACAGGATCACGATGAGGAACTGTTCCTGGCCGGGCACACCTCACCGGTGATCTACGGGTCCGCCATGCTGAATTTCGGTGTGCGGCAGATACTCGAGACCCTCATCGAGATCGCCCCGCCGCCGCGCGCCCGCATCGATATCAACGAGAAGCCGCGCGAGACCTCCGATCCGTTCAGCGCCGTCATCTTCAAGGTGCAGGCCGGTATGGACACCGCGCACCGCGACCGGCTGGCGTTCATGCGCATCGTGTCCGGCGAATTCGAACGCGGCATGGTCGTGACGCACGCGCAGACCGGGCGCCCGTTCGCCACCAAGTACGCGCTCACCATTTTCGGCCGCGAGCGTTCCACCGTGGACACCGCGTACCCCGGTGATGTGGTGGGCCTGGTCAATGCGACCGCCCTGGCCCCCGGTCACACCCTGTACGCGGACAAGAAGGTGCAGTTCCCGCCGATCCCGTCCTTCGCCCCGGAGCACTTCGCCACCCTGCGCGCCCAGAGCGCCGGCAAGTACAAGCAGTTCCGCAAGGCCATCGACCAGCTCGACTCCGAGGGCGTAGTCCAGGTGCTGCGCAATGACATTCGCGGCGACGCCTCCCCCGTCCTCGCCGCCGTCGGCCCCATGCAGTTCGAGGTCGTCACCGCCCGCATGCTCGGCGAGTACAACGTCGAGACCAATCTCGACAACCTCCCGTACCAGCTGGCCCGGCGCACCGACGCCGAATCGGCCGTGGAACTGAGCCGCCAGCGCGGCGTGGAAGTCTTCACCCGCACCGACGGCGTCATGCTCGCCCTCTTCGGCGACAAGTGGAAACTGGCCTACGTCCAGAAGGAACACCCGGGCCTGACCCTGGAACCGCTCGTCGCCACCACCGACTGACCAGCAGAAATCAGCCCATGGTTCCCGTGGAATCGGGGGGCATGGGTTCGGTGCGGGGGGCGTCGGCCGGGTCGCGGGCTATCAGGCCCCAGCGGCTCGAGGTGAGGCGCAGGCTCGGCAGGTCGGAGAGGGACATGACGACCTCGTAGGTGCGCTCGTAGCCGGTGTGGGCGATGCGCCACTTGCCGTCGTCGCATTTGACGTACTGGTCGGAGTAGAAGGCCGCGCCGCGCAGCAGCATATTGTGGCCGGGGATCAGGACCGTATCGGCGAGGTACCAGGTGCCGACGGCGGTATCGCCGGTGACGTCGATCTCGGGGTGGTCGCAGCGGTGTTCGGTGATGACGTGCGGGCCGAGGGTATTGCGCATGAACGCCAGGAAGGCATCGCGCGATTCGAATTGGAGGTACTCGCTGTAGGTGGCGGTCGCCTCCGGAATCATGGTGTCGGCGAACTCCTCCCACGACTTGGTGTCGAGGGCACGCAGATACCGGAACTTCAACCGGCTGATCGCGGTGACCGCATCGGAATCCATACCTCCCACAATCCCATCAGGACTGCGGGATACCGCACCATTGGCGCAGATTTGTACCGGATCGCTATCAGTCGGACACACCCCCGCCCCCTGCGCGCCGCGGCGCGGGAGGCGCTCAGCCCTGGATGCTGAAGCAGGTGGTGCAGAAGTCCTCGCCGAATTCGGTCAGTCGCAGGCTCTTTCGCACGATCTTGGGCGCCCGGCCGGCCTTCTTGAGCGCGGTCTCCACCACCGGCTGCACCTCCAGCACCATGTAGCGCGACAGCACCACCGGATCATCGGAGGTGGTGGTGAGCCCGAGCCGGTTCAGATTGATCAGATAGTGCCGGGCGCGGTCCGGGTAGCGCACGCCCGCCTGCTCCGGCACCGAGGTGAGATCACCCTGCACGAGTTCCGAACCGATGCCCAGCGGGCGGTTGGTGCGCACATCGACGGTCGGCTGCGGGCCGTTCAGCGCCATGAAGCGCAGGATGCGGGCCTCGTCGGGCGCGAGCTGATCGAGAATGCGGTCGTAGGCCGGATGCACGTCCTCGGTGAAATAGACGTCCGCCGAGCGCGCCAGCAGTGAGTCGCCGCGGCGGCGCAGCTCTTCGCTGCTGGCCGAACGCAGCAGGCTGCCCGCCCCGATGGCATGCTGATTCGGGCCACCGACCGGTGTCGGGACATAGCTGACGATCTCGCGCACCGAACCCTCGGTGACGCCGAGCGCGCTGCGCGCGATGGACCGCAGCGCCGCACCCGTGCGCTCGGCGATATCGGCCGACGATTCGCCGTCCAGCGCGGCCTGGGTCAACTGCTTGGTGATCTCGAAGCTGGTGCCGACCGCCCACTGGCCGCTGCGGGCCGCGGTGCCGACCGCCAGCCCGGCTGCCCGGAACACGCCGCGAATCAGCCGGGCCTCATTGCTGATCTGCCGCTGCTCGACTTCCGAGCTGCGTTCCACGGCACGAGAACCCGGACGGACCACCTCCGCCGCACCCCCCGGCGCCTGCACGGTCCTGTCCTCTGCCACGTCCATCTCCGAATATCGCCAGGTGAACTAATCGTCCACGATTATTGCCGCCGACTGACCCACGGGCACGTCGAACTCGGAAAGCCATGCGAAGGTTACCCCGTTCACGCGGAACGACACGCGTCCAACATGATCCCCAACGCCCCCGCACCGCATGCAAGTTGGATGTGCTTCCCGCCATTCTCGTGGTCCCCTCGTGACAGGGGAACAGTGGGGCAGAGCAGTGTGACCGAGATCTCCGACCCAGACACTCCTTCGCTGGACTCGATTCCTGGGCGCACAGTAAGGTCCGAGACGCCGAGGGGTTCTGTGCCGGCGGCGGTTCCGGTATGGGTCGGCAGGAGGGTGAACGTGCTAGAGAGTCTTTTCGGAGTCCACCCGACAATATTGCTGGAACTGATCACGATTCCGTTGTTCACGGGTGTCATCGGCTACATCACCAACTGGACCGGCGTGCTCATGCTGTTCAAGCCGATCAGTTTTCACGGCATCCGGGTTCCGGGGCTCGCGGCCTTGTTTCCGTTCCTGCCCAAGCGGATTCAGGTGCTGCCGCTGCTGCAGTACGACGGCCGGATGGGCTGGCAGGGGATTGTGCCGTCGCGTGCGGACAAGATGGCGAGTATCGCGGTCGACAAAGGACTGGCGAAACTCGGGAGCGTCTCGGACTTCTATCGGGAACTCGAACCCGACAAGCTCGCCGAACATCTCACCGAAATAGCGGAACTCCAGATTCGCGACATCGTGGAAGACATCCTGAAACGCGAACATCCGCAACTTTGGTACAACCTGCCCAATGGCGTTCGCGAGATGGTGCACTCGCGCGTGGCCGAACAGCTCCCCACAATTCTGCGTGAACTCACCGATGAACTCGGCAACAACATCGATCAACTGCTCGACGTCAAGCAGATGGTGATTCGCTACTTCCAGGCGCGACCGCAGTTGCTCAACAGCCTGTTCCAGGTGCTGGGCGCCAAGGAACTCCGGTTCATGCAGAACTTCGGTTTCTACTTCGGCGCGCCCATGGGCCTGGTGCTGGTCGGCATCCTGCACTGGACCGGATGGTCGGCGCTGGCGGTGCTGCCGATCGGCGGCATCGTCATCGGCTGGGTGGTCAACTGGGTCGGCATCAATATGATCTTCGCGCCCGCCTACCCGAAGTGGTGGGTGCCGTGGCGGCAGGGGCTGCTCGTCAAGCGGCAGCCCGAGATCACCGAGGGCTATGCGGACATGGTGGCCAGTCAGATCATGACGGTCGCCAATATCGGCGACGAACTGCTCAACGGGCCGCGCTCGGACCGCACCATGCAGATGCTGGCCGACACCCTCAAGCCGGCGGCGGACCAGGCGCTCGGGCCCGCCCGCGGGGCGGTGAAGTTCCTGCTCGGCAATCGTGAATACGACGAGCTACAGGACAGTTTCACCGCCGAGTCCATGAAGATCGCGCCGATCGCCTTCGCGGACCCGGCGTTCAACGTGCAGCAGGGCAAGCAGGTCCAGGAGTACATCGCCAAACAAATGTCGGCGCTGCCGCCGCCGGACTTCGTGGACATGCTGCGATCGGCCATCAAACAAGATGAATGGCTCTTGTTTGTCCATGGCGGTGTGCTGGGGCTCATCGCCGGTTACGCTCACCTCCTGATCTTCGGAACAGGAGTGGCTACCTCATGGATATGACCGAAACCGACTCGGGCGAAGGGGAACCCGCAGATACCTCCACCGAGCTGGTGGTGCGGCCCGCCGCGCCGCTGCCGGTTCCGGTACCCGGGTCCGCCTACCCCGCCGGACCGGTGCGCACCGCGACCGGCGTTGTCCGGGTTGCCATGTCGGCGGCCGTGGAGGCCGGAGTCTGGAGCCTCAGCACCGCGCTCGGCGTCACCTCGGTGGTGCTGCGGGGCAGTATGGCCGGTCATCCGCCGCGCGATATCCTCTCCGAAGCCGGTGCCCAGGTGCGGCATTCGGTGCGGCAGGTACTGGGGGTCGCCGCCACCGATGTGGCCGAGACCGACGCACCCGCGCCCTCCCCCACCACCGTCCTGCGGGCGCGCGGCGCCGAATTACTGCGCCGCTCAGCCGATTTCCACACCGAGGACGATAATCACCACCCCGCCTACGCCCGCATTCTCGGTGAGCTCGCTCCCGACGAAGCACGCATAGTGCGCCACCTCTATCTGGACGGCCCGCAGCCCGCCCTCGAAGTGCGCGGCGGGCGCGCCGCCGCCGGTGGCCAATTCAACCTGCTGGGTGACGATGCCGGTCTGCGCTATCCGAATCGGGTCGAGGAATACCTCATCAACCTCGACCGCCTCGGCCTCATCGACGTCACCCGCGAGCCGCTCGGCAATCCCAATCGCTACCAGTTGCTCGAGGCCCTCCCCGAAGTCCGCCGCCTCCTCAAGCGCACCAGCTTCGGCACCAAAGTCCTCTACCGCACAGTCGAACTGACGTCCTTCGGCGCCGGTTTCGTCCGCACCTGCCTCCCGGTCCCGTCCCTCGACCACCCTCCCCTAGAACACCACGGCTGACCTCTCCGCATACGAAACAGCCCGCACCCGAACAGCACTCACACAGCCTGTGCCATCCGGATGCGGGCTGAGTGGTACCGAACAGCCCGCGTTCACACCGAACAGCGCTGGTAACGCCTGTGCGGTGCGAACAAGGGCTGCGCGGAAACACGGGCTGTGCCGTGCGGAGCTGGGCTGAGTGGTACCGAACAGCCGGTGTCCGGACCGAACAGCTCTTGTAGAGGCTGTGTGGTCCGGACACCGGCTGTTCGGTCGAGAGGGCGGGCGGGGCCGTTAGTAGTCGGCGAGTTCGAGCCAGCGCTCTTCGGTGGATTCCTTTTCGGCCTGGACCTGTTTGAGTTCGGTGCCGAGGGCGATGAGCTTGTCGGGGGTGGTCGCGGCGTCGGCGAGGGCGGCGTGCAGTTTCGCCTCGCGTTCGTCCAGCTTTTGGATGGCACGCTCCAGCTTGGAGAGTTCCTTGCGGGCGGCGCGGTGGGCGGCGGCGTCGGTGACGGGTGCGGTGGCGTTCGAGGAGCTCTGGCCGCCGACCTTGGCGGCCGACATGGCGGCGCGCTTCTTCAGGTATTCGGTGATGCCGCCGGGCAGGTTGGTGAGTTTGCCGTCGCCGAACAGCGCCCAGGTGGAATCACAGATGCGTTCCACCAGGTACCGGTCGTGGGAGATGACGACCATGGTGCCGGCCCAGTTGTCGAGCAGGTCCTCCAACTGCTGGAGGGTGTCGATATCCAGGTCGTTGGTCGGCTCGTCCAGCAGCAGGACATTGGGCTCGGCCATGAGGATTCGGGTCAGCTGCAGGCGGCGGCGCTCACCACCGGAGAGATCGCGGATCGGCGTGCGCTGTTTGGCAGGCGTGAAGCCCAGGCGCTCGGCCAGCTGGCTGGCGCTGATCTCCTTGCCGCCCAGCATGGTTCGCATGGCGACATCCTGAACCGCTTCCAGCGCACGCATATCCAGCGGCAGGTCGTCGAGTTCCTGTCGCAGCCAGCCGATCTTGACGGTCTGGCCTTCGATGCGCTTGCCGACCTTCAATTCCGAATCACCGGCGAGGGCGCGCAGCAGCGTGGTCTTGCCGGAGCCGTTCACGCCGACCAGGCCGACGCGCTCACCGGGGGCGAGTCGCCAGGTCAAGTCCTGCACCAGTTCCCGGCCGTCCGGGGTCGCGAGGGTGGCGTCCTCGAGCTCGATCACCACGCGGCCCAGGCGTTTACGGGCGAACGACGCCAGCGCGACACTGTCGCGGGGCGCGGGCACATCGGCGATCAGCGCCTCGGCGGCCTCGATGCGGTACTTCGGCTTGGAGGTGCGGGCGGGCGCGCCGCGGCGCAGCCAGGCGAGTTCCTTGCGGGCCAGGTTCTGGCGGCGCGCCTCGGTGGCGTCGGCCTGCCGGGTGCGCTCGGCACGCGCGAAGATCCAGTCGTTGTAGCCGCCCTCGTAGGTCTCCACCTTGCCGCCCTGCACCTCCCAGGTGCGGGTGGCGACGGTATCGAGGAACCAGCGATCGTGGGTGACCACGACCAGTGCGCTGCGCCGCGCGACCAGATGTTCGGCCAGCCACTGCACACCCTCGACATCCAGGTGGTTGGTGGGCTCGTCCAGTACCAGCAGGTCCAGATCGCGCACCAGCGCGGCGGCCAGCGCGGTACGGCGGCGCTCACCACCGGAGAGATTGGAGACCAGGGCGTCCATGCCGAGGTCGGCGATGCCGATGCCCTCGACCACCGTGCGGATGCGGGTATTGGCGGCCCATTCGTGCTCGGCGACGCCATCGGTCATCTGATCCTCGGCCAGGCCCGCGAGCACCACCTCACCGACGGTCGCGCCGTCCGGCAGCACACCGCGCTGGGTGACCACGGCGATGCGCAGGCCGCCGACCCGGCTGACCCGTCCGCTGTCGGCCGGTTCGAGCCCGGTCAGCACCTCCAGCAGCGTCGTCTTACCACCGCCGTTGAGCCCCACCACCCCGATACGTTCCCCGGCATGCACCCCGAGCGAGACATTGTCCAGCAGCGGCGTGATCCCGAAGCTCTTCGAGACCTGTTCCAGATTGATGAGGTTGGACATGAATCCTTCTGTATCGCGTCGACGGCGCAAACGGTGATCGCCCCCTGCAAGCCTACCGAGCCCGCCGCGACAGCCCCTGGCCAGTGCGGTGGGGCTCACAGGCAGTTGCCCTCGATGGCGCGCCCTGACGCAGCGATCGGCGCGGAAGAGACGACTCTTGTGCCGCCAAACATGTTGTGGTTGAGTCGAAAACACTTCGGTTAGTGGTTCCCTAGAAGTACGTCGCAGAACGGGAGCCCCTCATCTCGCCTGAACGAGATGACGAAGGGGCGGCAGTGTATTTGCTCACCCCTTTTACGGAGGTCTTCTCATGCAGTTCGGTATCGGCCTGCCCATTTCCGCTCCCGCCACCCTGCTCGACTGGGCGCGGCGCGCCGAAGCGGGTCCATTCGCCAGTCTGGGCCTGCTCGATCGCCTGGTCTGGGACAACCCCGAGCCGCTCGTCGCGCTCGCCATGATCGCGGGCGCCACCAGCCGCATCCGGGTGCAGACCGAGGTGCTGATCGCCCCGCTGCGCGATCCGGCGCTGCTGGCCAAGCAGGCCGCGACGCTCGATGTCATGTCCGGCGGCCGCCTGGTGCTCGGGCTCGGCGTCGGCGGGCGCGAGGACGACCACATCGCCTCCGGCACCGATCTGCGCACCCGCGGCAAACGCCTCGACGAGCAGTTGGAGATCATGCGCCGGCTGTGGTCGGGCAAATCCTTCAACGACGATTGCGGACCCATCGGCCCCGCACCGCTGCGCCCCGAAGGCCCGGAGATCCTGTTCGGCGGCTTCAGCCCCGCCGCCGTCGACCGGGTCGGCCGCTGGGGCGGCGGTTTCCTCGCCGCCGCCGCGCCGAGCTGGGCCGGCGGCCTGTTCGACACCGCCCGCAAGTCCTGGACCACGCACGGCCGCACCGGTTCCCCGCGCATAGTCGCCCAGGTCAATGCCGCACTCGGCGCCCAGGACGTGATCGACGACGCCCGCGCCTCCCTCGGCGCCTACTACGAATTCTCGGGCCGCGCCGACTACATGCTCGACGGAATCCTCACCACCCCCGACCAAATCCGCACGGCCATAACCCAATTCGCAGACCTGGGCGCGGACGAGGTCATGTTCTACTGCTACGGCCGCGACGCCGACCAGATAGACCGCATCGCCGATGTAGTCGGTCCCGCCTCTCCGGAACTTCAGCGCCCGGCCTAGTGCCGTCGACGGTTCTCGACGCGTAGCGGCGGCAGGGTCCGAAACCGATTCCGGTCGTACCCGGCGAGTTACCCCGATCTCACGAAATCAGTTGTCGCTCTTACCAGATCAGATGTCACGTGTCGCTGAAGTCTGGGGAGGCCGATCAGGAGACGGAGGTGATTCGGGCGCCGGGGACGGGGCCGTAGGCGGTGCGGACGCTGCGGCAGACGCCTGCGCCGGAGAGTTCGGCCGCTACGGCCACGGCCGCGTCTTCGCTTTCGCAGAGGAAGGCGCAGGTCGGGCCGGAACCGGAGACTATGCCCGCCAGGGCCCCGGCCGTCACGCCCGCGCGCAGGGTGCGGCGGAGTTCGGGGGCGAGGGACAGCGCCGCTGCTTGCAGATCGTTGCCGAGTAGCGGTGCGAGCTGCTGCGGGTCGCCCGAGGCGAGGGCCTGCAGCAGCGCCTCGGGGCTGCCGAGGCGCGGCGGGTCGCCGACCTCGCGCAGCCGGTCGAGTTCGTGGAATACCGACGGGGTGGACAGGCCGCCCTTGGCCAGCGCCAGCACGAAGTGGAAGGTGTTGCGGCACAGCACCGGGAGCAGTTCCTCGCCGCGACCGCGACCCAGGGCCGTCGCGCCGTGCAGGGCGAAGGGCACATCACTGCCGAGTTCGGCTGCGATATCGGACAATTCAGCGCGGCCGAGGCCGAGCTCCCACAGATCGTTCAGGCCGACCAGGGCGGCGGCGGCATCGGCGCTGCCGCCCGCCATACCGCCCGCCACCGGAATGCCTTTGGCGATCGCGATTTCCACCAGCGGCGCCCGGCCGCCGAGGTGGGCGAGGCGGACCGCCGCCTGCCACACCAGATTGCCGCGGTCGGTGGGGACCTGGTCGGCGCCCTCTCCGCTCACCTTCACCGTGAGGGCGGCGGCCGGTGCGATCTGCAGATCGTCACCGAGCGAGAGCGCCTGGAAGACCGTGGTGAGGTCGTGATATCCGTCGTCGCGAAGATCGCCCACCCCCAGGTGCAGATTCACCTTGGAGGGCGCGCGCACGACGAGGGGACTAGGCACAACAGACAGCACGGTGTCAGAGTAGTTGGCCCTACAGGAGTGCGCCCCCGGTGGCATCGATCCACTGGCCCGTCACCCAGCGGGAGTCGTTGGAGGCGAGGAAGGCAACGATGTCTGCGACCTCGGCGGCGCCGGCGACCCGGTTCAGCGGCGACAGGGCGGAGACCGCCGCCCAGGCCTGGTCATTGCGCAGCCAGTCGGCGTTCATATCGGTGTCGATCACGCCGGGAGCCACCGCATTGACCGTAATACCGCGTGCGCCAACCTCTTTGGCGAGTACGCCGGTCAGCGAGTCGATGGCGGCCTTGGTCATGGTGTACGCGATGAGCTCCGGCATCCGCGCACCCCGGGTCAAACCGGTGGAGATGTTCACAATCCGGCCGCCGTCACGCAGCCGCTCCAGGCCGAGCTTGGTGACGAAGAACGGAGCCTTGGCATTGACGGCGAAGACGCGGTCGAAGGATTCCTCGTCGGTGCCGCCGATGGGTTCGCGGATGCCGTCGGTCCCGGCATTGTTGACCAGGATGTCGAGGCCGTCGGCGTGCGCGTCGAAGGCGGTCCACAGGGCCTGCGCATCGCCGGGAACGCCGAGCGGCGCCGCGAGGGCGAAGGCCGAGCCGCCCGCCGCCTCGATGGCCGCGACCGTCTCCTTCGCGGCGGCGGTATTGCCGTTGTAGTGCACGGCCACTCGGGCACCGTCGCGGCCGAGGCGTTCGGCAATGGCCCGTCCGATACCGCGGCCACCACCGGTGACCAGGGCGGTCTTGCCTGCGAGTGCGCTCATGAGTCAGCTCCCTTTATCTAGCGATCGTTACAGAAAGGGACCGTAGCACATTATCTAGCGAGCGCTATAAAATGGCGGGCATGGCCACACCCACCCGGGGACGACCCCGGAAATTCGACCGAGATGCCGCACTGGACAAGGCATTACGCCTGTTCTGGCAGCAGGGCTACGAGGCCACCTCCATCAGCGACCTGACCACCGCACTCGGCATCGGCGCGCCCAGCCTCTACGCCGCCTTCGGCGACAAGCAGACGATGTTCAACGAATCCATCGCGGTCTACGGGGCCAATTACGCGGGCTTCGCCGAGCGCGCGCTCGCCGAGGAGCCGACGGCCCGGGCCGCCGTGGCCCGCACGCTGCGGGAGGCGGCAGTCGAATACACCAAGCCCGGACAACCCGGCGGCTGCATGGTGATCAGCGCCGGGCTCAACACCACGAACACCGAGGTGGCGGCCGCGCTAGAGCACATGCGCACCGCCAATGTGCACGCCTTCGCCGAGCGGATCCGCACCGATATCGACGCCGGACTGCTGCCCGCCGATACCGATGCGGCCGTCCTGGCCCGCTACATCGGAACCGTGATGCAGGGCATGTCACAGGGCGCCCGCGACGGCGCGAGCCGCCGCGAACTCCGGCAGGTCGCTGAGCTGGCCCTACGCGCCTGGCCGGAGGACGCGCCCGTAGATCGCTGAAATTCCGCGCCGAACCGCTTGCGCCAGGTACCCATGGGGGGTATGTTTCTGGATGTCGGGGATACCCCCACACCGTATAGAGCGCGAGCCGAGGAGCAGACATGGCCACCAGCACCTACACCGTCACCGGAATGACCTGCGGGCACTGCGTCGGATCGGTCCAGAAGGAGATCGGCAAGATCGACGGCGTCACCAGTGTCGATGTCGACCTCGCCTCCGGGCTGGTCAAGGTCGAATCCGCCGCCCCGATCGCCGACGCCGATGTGACCGCTGCCGTCGACGAGGCCGGATATCAGGTGGCGAGCTGAATGAACGATCGACTGAGATTCGCGGCCTTCGGCGGCGGACTGGTCGTACTGTTCGGGGCCGCGCTCGGAATCGGAGCCCTGGTGGGCGATCCGACCGAGCCGGCCGCCGGCCCGGCCTCCGCACACAGTGCGCACACCGAGAGCGAGGCGGCACCCGGGCTGAAGGACAGCGAGTCCGGCTACACCCTCGCCGATATCACCGCCCCCGCGACCGCGAATCAGCAAGGCGCACTGCGCTTCCGGATCACCGGCCCACAGGGCCCGGTCACCCGATTCGACAGCCTGCACGAGAAGGACCTGCACCTGATCGTGGTCCGCTCGGATGCGAGCCAGTTCCGGCACGTCCATCCCCAACTCGCCGCCGACGGCACCTGGTCCATCGACTGGACCTGGGCCGCACCCGGCGCCTACCGAGTCTTCACCGACTTCTCCCCCACGGGCGGGCCCGGTGAACTGACCCTGAGCCGGACCGTGCACGTCGCGGGCAGCGCCGCGGACACGCCGCTTCCGCCGGTATCCAAGACCGCCGAGGTGGACGGTTACCAGGTCACCATGACCGGCGATATGTCCACTGCCGGAAGCAAATTGACGTTCAGCGTGACCCGCGACGGTAAGGCGGTGACCGATCTGCGGCCCTATCTGGGCGCGTACGGACACCTGGTGGCGCTGCGCGCTAGCGACCTCGCCTACCTGCATGTGCACCCGGAGGGCGAGGTCGGCAAGACCGCCCCGGGGCCTGACGTAGCATTCCACGCACAAGCGCCCAGTGACGGCGCCTATCGCCTGTACCTGGACTTTTCACATAATGGCGCGGTACACACCGCGGAATTCACCGACGAGACCACAACCGCCGCATCCGCCTCGGATGCGACGTCGCAGCACGGAGGAGGTCACTGATGAGCGCACCGGCACCGGAGCGGTCGATCGAGCTGGAAATCGGCGGGATGACCTGCGCCTCCTGCGCGTCTCGAATCGAGAAGAAGCTCAATAGGATCGACGGCGTCACAGCCACGGTGAACTACGCCACCGAGAAGGCGAAGGTCAATTTCCCGGAGTCGGTGAGCCCGGACGATCTGATCGCCAAGGTGGTCGATACCGGGTACACCGCCGCCGTGCACAGTACGGAGCCGGTGAAACCCACTGATACCGAAGGTGATTCGGCTGTCAGCGCCACCCGGCAGCTGCGGCACCGCCTGCTGGTGACACTCGCGCTGGCCGTCCCCGTGGTCGCCATGGCCATGATCCCGGCCCTGCAGTTCACCAATTGGCAGTGGCTCTCGCTGACGCTGACCGCACCCATCGTGGTGTGGGGCGGCGCGCAATTCCACCGTGCCGCCTGGGTGAATGCCAAGCACGGCGCGGCCACCATGGACACGCTGATCTCGCTGGGCACCCTTGCCGCCTTCAGCTGGTCGGTGTACGCGCTGTTCTTCGGCGATGCGGGCATGGCCGGTATGAAACACCCGTTCAGCTTTGCCATTGTGCGCGGTGACTCGTCCTCCGCCCTCTACTTCGAGGTGGCGGCGACGCTGATCACGGCCATTCTGGCAGGACGCTATTTCGAGACCCGGTCGAAGGAGAAGGCCGGATCCGCACTGCGGGCCCTGCTGGAGCTGGGCGCGAAAGATGTTGCGGTACTGCGCAATGGTGTCGAGACCCGGATTCCGGTGGGCGAACTGCGGGTCGGCGAGGAGTTCCTCGTCCGCCCCGGCGAGAAGATCGCCACCGACGGTGTTGTGGTGCAGGGCAATTCGGCGCTGGATATGAGCATGCTCACCGGTGAATCGGTGCCGGTCGAGGTCGGCCCCGGCGATCCTGTGGTCGGTGCGACCGTGAACGCGGGCGGTCTGCTGACCGTGCGTGCCTCCCGGGTCGGCGCGGATACCCAGCTGGCGCAGATGGCCTCACTCGTGGAGGAGGCGCAGAACGGCAAGGCGCCCGTGCAGCGGCTCGCGGATCGGGTGGCCGGGGTGTTCGTGCCCATTGTCATCGCGATCGCCATTGCGGCACTGGGCTTCTGGCTCGGCACCGGCGCCGCGGTCTCGACCGCCTTCGGCGCGGCCGTGGCGGTGCTGATCATCGCCTGCCCGTGCGCCCTCGGCCTGGCCACGCCCACGGCACTGCTCGTGGGCACCGGCCGCGGCGCGCAGCTGGGCATTCTGATCAAGGGCCCGCAGGTGCTGGAGTCGACCCGCCGGATCGACACCGTGGTGCTGGACAAGACCGGCACCGTCACCACCGGCAGAATGAGTCTCGCCGAGGCGATTCCGAGCGCCGGCGTCGAGGCCGACGAGCTGCTGGCGGTCGCGGCCGCGGTGGAGCACGGTTCCGAACATCCGGTCGCCAAGGCCGTGGTGGCGGGAGCGGCCGCACGCGGACTCGATACCGAACAGGTGCAGCAGTTCGTCAGCCACGGCGGCAAGGGCGTGCAGGGTCTGGTCGGCGACCGCGCGGTGGTCATCGGGCGCACCGAACTGCTCGACGACTGGTCGATCCGGCTGCCGGAAGCCTTGGCGCAGGCCAAGACTCGCGCCGAGCAGGCGGGCGGCACCGCCGTCGTGGTGGCCTGGGACGGGGTGGCACGCGGGGTGCTGGTCATTACCGATGCCGTCAAACCCACCAGCGCACAGGCGATCTCGGAAATGCGGGCGCTCGGGCTCACCCCGATCCTGCTGACCGGTGACAATGCCGCCACCGCCCGCACGGTCGCGGATCAGGTCGGCATCGACGAGGTCATCGCCGAGGTGCTGCCCAGCGACAAGCTGGATGTGGTGAAGCGGTTGCAGGCCGAGGGCAAGGTGGTCGCCATGGTCGGCGACGGCGTCAATGACGCGGCCGCGCTCGCCCAGGCCGATCTCGGCCTGGCCATGGGCACCGGAACCGATGTGGCCATCCAGGCCGCGGATCTGACCCTGGTGCGCGACGATCTGCGCTCGGTGCCGACGGCCATCAAACTGTCGCGGGCCACCCTGCGCACGATCAAGAGCAACTTGTTCTGGGCGTTCGGTTACAACGTGGCAGCCATCCCCCTGGCCGCCGCCGGACTGCTGAACCCCATGCTCGCCGGGGCCGCCATGGCGCTGTCCAGCGTCTTCGTGGTCAGCAACAGCCTGCGCCTGCGCCGCTTCCGCGGTTAGGCGGGACACATCGGCGATACCCGTTGCCACACCGGGCCGTTCGGATCCTCGATCCGGACGGCCCGGTCGCATGGGTAGGCGGGTGCAGCGGCGGGTCCGCAGCTCGTGTTCAATGGCGAAGGACTGCGGTGGGGACCGCCTCGCCCGCGTAGCCGAGGAGCAGACTTCGTGACCACCATTGCCGAGTACCTGGTCGCAGCGGATATTCAGATCGCGCCCGTGGAGCGCGGGAGCGACGGGACGCCCGAGGTCTCGATCGCGCTGTCGGAGGATTGGCAGACGATCGACGCGGCCATGTTCCCGGGTGCGTACAGCGTCTTCACGCGGCTGCCCGAAGACGGCTGGGCCGACAATGTGGTGCTGCTGGTGGGCCGGCTGTCGAAGCCGGTGAATGCCGCGGAATTGCTGGAATCGGCATTCACCGATGCGCGGCAATTGCCGCAGTGGCAGGAACTCGGCGCGGAAATCGGTGACTACCAGGGTTATCCGTCGGCGGCGGTGACCGGCACCTACGCCATGGACACCCTCGTGCTGTGGGTGCACACCCGCTATGTCGTCGTGCCGGTCGGGACCGACGAGTTCCTCATCCAGCTCACCGTCACGGCCAAGGCCGATCAGATCAGTTCGGAGGCCGGCATTCTCGGCGGCCTGGAAATCCGCGTCTAGACCCGATCAGGCCTGCGCCGCCAGGCGCACGAACGCGGCGGTATCGAGGGTTTCACCGCGGGCGGTCGGAGCGATTCCCGCTGCGACCAAACGCCTTTCGGCCTCGACCGGAGATCCGGCCCAACCGGCCAGTGCGGCGCGCAGGGTTTTGCGGCGCTGCGCGAAGGCGGCGTCGACGACCTCGAAGACCTTCTTGCGATGGTCCTCGTCGATGGGCCAGGGAGCTTCCTCGAAGCGGTCGATGCGCACCAGACCGGATTCGACCTGCGGTACGGGCCAGAAGATTTGGCGGCCGACGGTGCCCGCGCGGCGGACGGTGCCGTAGAAGCCCGCCTTGACGCTGGGGATGCCGTAGATGCGGCCGCCCGGCTTGGCGGAGAGGCGATCGGCGACCTCCAGCTGCACCATGATGAGAGTGGTTCGGATGCTGGGCAATTCGGCGAGCAGGTGCAGCAGCACCGGCACCGCCACGTTGTAGGGCAGGTTCGCGACCAGCGCGGTGGGTGCGGCCGGAAGATCTTCGGCCCGCACCCGCAGCGCATCGGCCTGCACAATGCTGAGGCGGTCCGCCAGTTTCGGCGCCCGATCCTGCACGGTGCCCGGCAGATGCCCGGCCAGATTCGGATCGATCTCGACCGCGATCACCCGGTCGACCACATCGAGGATGGCGAGGGTCAGCGAGCCGAGCCCGGGCCCGACCTCCAGCACCACATCCTCGCGCCCCACCCCGGCCGCCGAGACGATGCGGCGAACGGTATTGCCGTCATGCACGAAGTTCTGTCCGAGCTGCTTGGTCGGGCGCACCCCGAACCGCTCGGCGAGCACCCGCACTTCGGCAGGGCCCAGCAGGGCGGCTTCTCCACGACCAGCGTTTTCGGATTCGGACACCCTGCGAAACTACCGTGTCTAATTGCCTCCGCTTCGCTCCGGCGGGTTCGCGGCCCCCTTTGTCTCGTTCTCGGGAGGTTTGGTGTGGTCGGCTTGGCCAGAATGCGGTCGCTATGACCGAGACCTGGTGAGCGGCGGACCTGCTGAACCGGCGGACAGGGGTTGGTCAGGACTGGACGGGTGTGGACAGCACGCGGGCCGTGAAATTGTCGATGGCGGCCCACATCTGGGGGTTCAGCTGGCAGTGGGTGCCGGTGCCGACGACGGTGTCGAAGTCCACGCCGTTCGCGGCGAACTGCGCGACGAGGGCGCCGTGCAGCGGTGACGGGACCGTGGTGTCAGTCGCGTTGACCAGCAACAGGATCGGCGCGTCATAGCCACGGACGGGAACGGTCATGTAGTCGTTCAGCACGCCGGGGAACGGGCCCTGCGACAGCGGGCGGGAGAGCAGATCGCCGATCGAGACATTCGCCATGCGCTTGCTGATGGCGGGCAGGCATTCGGTCCCGATGTCGTCGAGCAGCTGCCGGCCGCGGGCGGTCAGATAGCTGTCGACCTGCGCGTCCGGGCGGGCAGCACGCACACCGGCCAGAATGCTGGCGCTGAAACTGCCGACGCCGGTGCCGATCGCGCCCGGCAGTTCCGGCACCCACGGGCCCGCGATCGGCAGCGCCTTCTCCACATCGGAGGCGGGATCGATGGCGATGGTGCCGCGGAAGTCGAGATCCGGCGCATCGCTCACCTGCAGATTGGAGGTGCCGAGCGAGGCATGCCCACCCTGCGACATCCCGCTCACGGCCCAGGTGCGCGACAGCGCGGGATCGGCGGCGCGCGCGGCGCGCACCATATCGATGGTGGCGGTCGCCTCGGTGCGCAGTTCGAGGTAGGGGTGCGGGCCGGTGTCGAAGACGCCCAGCCCGAGGTGATCGGGGGCGACGACGGCGAAGCCCTTGGAGACGAAGTACTGCATCAGTTCTTCGTCGGCCTTCAGCGGCACCGCCAGCGGCGCGGTCGACGGATCGGACTGGCCGCCGCAGTTCGCACCGAGCCCGGTGGTCCCGTGGTTGTAGGCCATGATCGGCCAGCCACCGGCGGGGGCGGGACCCGCGGGGACGAAGAACGCACCGCTGGCCCGGACCGCTTCACCATTGGATCGAGTCGTCCAGTAGGTCAGGACGGAACCGTTCCCGGCATTGTTGTGCCAGCCGGCGGGCTGCGCGGTCTGGGCGATCGGCGCTCCCGCCGGATCCGCATGGGCCGCACTCACGGGGACGACCAGCAAAGCGCCCGCGGCGACCGCCGTCGCGATCAGACCTCTGCCAAATGTGCTTGTAAATCCCATCATTCCTCCACCGATGCCGCCCCGACAACGGGCCGAACTTTCGAAGACATTTCCGACCAACCTATTTGCTACAAGATAGCCGTGGTCACTCGGGGCGGTGCGATCGAGAAATCAGGACTTGGTCGGCGTGGCCAGAATGCGGTCGCTGAACGCCCCGATGGCATCCCACATCTGCGGATTCAATTGAGTGTGCGTGCCGGTTCCGACCACCGTCTGGAAATCCACGCCATCGGCGGCGAACTGAGCGGCCAGCGCGGCATGCAGCGGGGACGGCACGGTGATGTCATTCGTATTGAGCAGCAACAGGATCGGCGCATCGTAGCCACTGGTGGGAACGGTGATGTAGTCGTCGAACGCGGCCATGAAGCGGTCATCGTTCAGCGGGCGCGAGATCATATCGCCGATCGAGGTGCCGTCGATGACCTTCATGATGTCCTTGAAGCACAGGCTGGAAGCCTGGTCCACCACCTCACGCCCGCGCGGGGTCAGGTAATTCGCGTTCATGTCGAGTTCCGGGTGCGTTGCGCGCAGGCCCGCGAGCATGCTGACCACGAATCCGCTCACACCGTCCCCGGCCTCGCCCGGGATGGCGGGCACGTAGGGGCCGACGAACGGGGAGACCTTCTCGATATCCGAGGCCGGATCGACGGCGATGGTGCCGCGGAAGTCCAGATCGGGAGCATCGGCGTGCTGCAGGTTGGCGGCGCCCAGCGCCGCGTGACCACCCTGGGAGAATCCGGTCAGCGCCCAGGTGCGCGACAGCGCGGGGCTGGCGGCACGCGCGGCGCGCACCATATCGATGGTGGCCGTCGCCTCGGTGCGGATTTCCAGATACGGATGCGGGCCGGTGTCGAAGCGGCCGAGCCCGAGGTAATCCGGGGCGACCACAGCGAAGCCCTTGCCCAGGAAGTATTGCAGCACACGGTCTTCAGCGGCGCGGCTCACATGCGTGGTGTCGGTCTGGCCGCCGCAACCGGGTCCGAGACCGGAGGTGCCGTGGTCGTAGGCCATGATCGGCCAGCCGCCGGCGGGCGCGGCGCCGTTCGGGACGAAGAGTGCGCCGCTGGCCTTGACCGCTTCGCCGTTCGAGCGCGTGGTCCAGTAGTCGATGATGGAACCGTTGGGCATACCGCGGAAGCCGTCGGGCGCCGCGGTTGTCGCGATAACCGCGCCCGGTGTCTCCGCTTGTGCCGGTGCTCCCGGAATTATCAGGAACGCACCCGCGGTCACCATGGACGCGGTGAAAATCCGCGTCCGCCAACCCAACACCCTCATCAGTCCTCCATAAAACACCGACCCGCAAAACACAGTGCACGCGCGAATGAGCTTAGCTATTAGATCGACCGTCCAGTATGAGAAAACTCTGTGATCGGGAGCCCGTCCCGCAGCCATTGACGCCGAGTGAAACTTGTTCTAATTTCGCGCCATGCTGAGCAGATATGAAGGACGCCGAGTAATCGTCACCGGAGCCGGTTCCGGTATCGGCCAGGGCATCGCCCTGCGCCTCCTCTCCGAAGGCGCGCAGCTGGTCGCCGCCGATGTCAACGACGCCGGGCTGACCGCCACCGTCGAAGCCGCTCCCGCCGACCAGCGGGACCGGCTGCACACCGTGCACCTGGACGTCTCCGATCCGGAATCGGTGCACACCGCCACCGCCGACGCCTTCGAAACCCTCGGCGGCCTCGATGTTCTGGTGAATGCCGCCGGCATCATGCGTGCCGGGCACACGCACGAAATGCCCGTGGAGGTCTGGAATCAGGTGCTCGCGGTGAACCTCACCGGCACCTTCCTGATGATCCAGTCCGCTATCCCCCAGCTCATCGAATCCGCGCACGGCGGCGTGATCGTGAACTTCTCCTCCACCGCGGCCTTCGGCTCCAACCCGTACATGGCCGCGTACGCCGCGTCCAAGGCCGGCGTCAACGCGCTGACCCACTCCATCGCCCTCGAATACGTGAAAAAGGGCCTGCGCGCGGTGAATATCGTGCCGGGCGGCATCAGCACCGGCATCACCTCCGGGCTCTCCCTCCCCGCCGACGCCGACTGGTCGCTCATGGCCCGCCTCCCCGGCTGGATCGACGGCGGCGCCCTGGGCAAGCCGGAAGACATCGCCGGCGTGGTGGCCATGGTCGCCTCCGACGACGGCCGCTACATGACTGGCACCGAGCTCCGCGTCGACGGCGGCGCACTGATGTAATCCCAAGCCGCACAGCCCGCGCCGCGCCAACACAGCCCGCGCCGCGCCGCACAGCCCGTGTCTGCACCGCACAGCCCGAACAGAGGTTGTGCGATATGGACATGGGCTGTGCGGGTGCTACAGGCGCTGTTCGGCGGACGGCAGGGCTGGAAGGCCCGGCTTGGCGTGAGGCGTTCGGGCTGAACAATTCTCGAGGCGCTAGCTGATGCCCAGGCGGCTGGTGCACGCGGGCCAGGCGCCCCAGCCCTGGCGGGCGCGGGTCACCTCGGCAATGGCGATCTGTTCTTCGCGGGTGGCCAGGTCGGCGCGGGGGGCGTAGCGGGTGCCGCCCTGGCGCTCCCAGGTGTTCTGGTCGAATTGCACGCCGCCGTAGAAACCGTTGCCGGTATTGATCGCCCAGTTGCCGGTGGATTCGCATTTGGCGAGGGCGTCCCAGGTGGCGCCGTCGCGGACGTCGGGGACCTCGGTGCCGGGTTTGGCGCCCTTGCGGATGGTCTTGGGCGCGGCGGGGACGATCACGGTGGAGTGGATCGGATCCCGGCCCGCCTCTTTGCCGTTCACGATGGACACCGCGAAGGTGACGTCCTGAGTGCCTGGCGTGCCCTGGTTTTCGACAATGGTCCGGCTCATATTGAGCGTGGGATCGTCGATGACGTTCTCCGGCGGGTCCAAAGGCACGCGCTCGGTGCGGTTTTCGACAACCTTGCGGGTGACCACGATTTTCATGCCGTCGGTCAGCGGGGTATCAGCGGCCGGGACGACAAAATCCTGATTGATGAGCGGGCGGCCCTGCACCTCGAGCAGCTGCCCGACGGTGGGCGCGGCCAGGCGCACCAGCGAGGCGGAGCTGCCGTTGTCGGCCAGCTCCACGGTGCGCGGATTGGTGATCAGCAATTGCGCGCCCACCAGCGGCAGCGGCGTCGGGCGCGAGGGCGAGGTGAAGACATCGCCGGGCAGCTTCAGCTGCACGATCGCCTGGGCGACGGTGAGCGCGGTGGTCCAGGCCTTGGACGGCGTGCCGTCGGTGATGAGCGAGACCTCACGGGCCCGGTTCAGCGTGATGGTGTCGCCGTCGTGGACTCGTGAACCGGCAGAAGGGGATACGTCATCGCGCGAGCTGATGTCGTACCCGGCGTCCTTGAGCACGCCGCGCACATTCAGGTACATGGTGCTGCGGCTGGTGGATTGGCCGTCGATCACGACCGTGACGACCTTCTTGTTCATGATGGCCAGGCCCGCACCGACTATGAGCGTGGCAAGCATCGCCGCGATGGCGCCGTACAGCAACGGCGAGCGCGACGAGTTGATCTTCGCCAAAGCGTTCACAGGAAATCCCGGCATGGTCACAGTACGATAACGAGGGGGTCAGCAATTGACAACCGATCCACCGGAACTGCGCGTATCAAAATTACGAACAGATATCGAGCCGCAGGTGAATCAAGATCACGCTGGATCATAGTGAGCCAAGCCACAGCGGCATAGCCGGGGCCACACTCAGATTCCGTACACCCGCCGGGCATTCGCGGTGGTGATCTTGGCCAGCGTCACCGGATCCTGTTCGCGCACCTCGGCCAGCGCGCGCAGCGTGTACGGCAGCATGTAGGACTCGTTCGGCGCACCCCGGAAGGGATGCGGGGTGAGGAACGGAGCGTCCGTTTCGACCAGAATGTGGGCATCTGGAACGAGTTTCGCGGCCTCCCGCAATTCATGGGCATTCTTGAAACTCACGGTTCCGGAGAAACTCAGCACGTACCCCTGATCCACGCAGGCCTGCGCCATGTTCGCATCGGAGGAGAAGCAGTGGAAGATCACGGTTTCCGGCGCGCCCTCGTCCAGCAGCACCGCCAGCAGATCGTGATCGGCCTCGCGATTGTGGATCATGAGCGGCTTGCGCAGCCGCTTGGCCAGGTCGATATGCCAGCGGAAACCCTCGACCTGCTCCTCGATATCGGCGCAGCCCTCCAGCTTTCCGGGCCAATAGTAATCGAGCCCGGTCTCACCGACGGCGACCACGCGCGGGTCGGCGGCCAGGCGCTCGAGCTCGGCCTTGGCCGCATCGTCGAGGGCGTTGGCGCGGGTCGGATGCAGGGCGACGGCCGCGTACACCCGCCGATCCCAGTGCGCGGCCCGCACGGCGAACTGCGCGGCGGCCAGATCGTCGGCCACCGTCACCACCTCGCGCACACCGACCGCTTCGGCGCGATCCATAATGGCCGCAACCGATTCCGCATCGGTCGCGCCGCACGCGTCCAGATGGGTGTGCGCGTCGATGAGGGGAGCCAGCGGCTCCGGCGGCTCGGGCGCGGGCCGGGTATTACGCATGGACGACACCTGCCACGGGGATATTCACGCGAGCGACTCGGGACACGCAGATTAGAGTAGACACACCATGAGTGCATCCGAACGCCCCGCCTTCTATGTCACCACGGCCATCGCCTACCCGAACGGCGCGCCGCACATCGGCCACGCCTACGAGTACATCTCCACCGATGCGCTGGCTCGCTTCAAGCGGCTCGACGGGTTCGATGTCTTCTTCATGACGGGCACCGACGAGCACGGCCAGAAGGTGCAGCAGGCCGCCAAGGCCGCCGGTGTTCCGGAGCACGAATACGCCTCCGGCAACTCCGATGTGTTCGAGCGCATGGACAAGGCCCTCGATATCTCGTTCGACCGGTTCATCCGGACCACCGACGAGGACCACCTCGCCGCGTCCGCCGCGATCTGGGAGCGGATGGTCGCCAATGGCGATATCTACCCGGATACCTACTCCGGCTGGTACTCGGTGCGCGACGAGGCGTTCTACACCGAGGAGGAGACCACCCTTCAGGCGGACGGCACCCGCATCTCCACCGATACCAAGACGCCGGTGGAGTGGACCGAGGAGTCGAACTACTTCTTCCGGCTGTCCAACTACCAGGACAGGCTGCTCGAACTGTACGAGACCAAGCCGGAATTCATCGCGCCCGCGACCCGGCGCAATGAGATCGTCTCGTATGTGAAGGCCGGTCTGAAGGATCTGTCGATCTCCCGCACCACCTTCGACTGGGGTGTTCCGGTGCCCAGCGATCCGGCGCACGTCATGTACGTGTGGGTGGACGCGCTGACCAACTACCTCACCGGTGCGGGCTTCCCGAATACCGATTCGGCCGCCTTCCAGAAGTTCTGGCCCGCCGATCTGCACATCATCGGCAAGGACATCACCCGCTTCCACACCGTGTACTGGCCGGCGTTCCTGATGTCGGCCGGAATCGAGCTGCCCAAGCGCGTTTTCGTGCACGGGTTCCTCTACAACAAGGGCGAGAAGATGTCGAAGTCGACCGGCAATGTGGTCGATCCGACGGAGCTCGTGGACACCTACGGGCTCGATGCCGTGCGGTTCTTCCTGCTGCGCGAGATCTCCTACGGGCAGGACGGCTCGTACAGCCACGAGGGCATCGTCAGCCGGATCAATACCGATCTGGCCAATGAGTACGGCAATCTGGCGCAGCGCACGCTGAAGATCTCCGCGCGTGATTTCGGCCCGGTGGTGCCGGCGCCCGGTGATTTCACCGATGAGGACAAGGCGCTGCTGGAGCTCGCGAACGGGCTGCTGGAGCGGGTGCGGGCCGAATTCGACCAGCAGCAGCTCCATTTGGGCCTGGAGGAGCTGTGGGTCGCACTGCGCGAGACCAACCGCTACTTCTCCGCGCAGGCGCCGTGGACCCTCGCCAAATCCGGCACGCCGGAGGATGTGGCCCGGGAGGCCACCATTCTCTACGTGACCATGGAGGTGCTGCGCATCGTGACGATCCTGGTGCAGCCGGTGATCCCGGCTTCCGCGGAGAAGATCCTGGATCTGCTCGGCCAGACCGGGCGCACCTTCGCCGATATCGCCATCCCGATCCAGCCGGGCACCGCCCTGCCGGAGCCGGAGGTCGTCTTCCCGAAGTACGTGGAGCCCAAGGTCTAGCCACTCTCGCCAATCAACCGACGGCCCTGAGCAATTCGCTCGGGGCCGTCGTTGCTGTGCACCGGATGTTCATCCACCCCACGGCCCGCGAATTCCGGTGCGACGGTTGCCGTTCATCGATGTCCGGTGTGAAACCCGCTGCCGCTCAGACAGTTTCAAACGGAAATACACGTAACTACAGGTTACATCTTTTGTTCCCGGCGGCAGAGGTGAAGTCCCTCACAGGCCCGAATGATAGGCCGATGCTCTCACCGGCGAAAACCTTTGCCGAACAAGATGTCTCAGACAATGCACGGGCGTCCGTCCGGTCGCAGCCGTGGTTACCGTCGAGTAGTCTCAGTTCGTCACCGATTCAGATTGCAATTCTTCGCACTTTCAGGAGTCCCTGTGTCGCATTCTCGATTCGAGTCGATAGGCGCCTACCTGCCATCGAAACGCGTCACCACCGAAGAGCTCGTCTCGCAATTGAAGGAGACCCCCGGGTTCGATCTCGAAAAAATTACGGGTGTTAAGGAAAGACGCTTCCGCGACACTACACCCGAAAACCACGAAGACTCGTTCATTCTCGCAATGAATGCCGCGCAGGACTGTTTGTCCAGGTCACAGTATGCGGCGTCCGATCTCGACGTGATCATCTCCACCTCGATCACGCGCAGTCGCGGCACGAAGATGTACATGCAGCCCTCCTTCGCCGGCACGCTTGCCCGGGATCTCGGAGCGCGCGCCGACACCATTTCTTTCGACCTTTCCAATGCCTGCGCCGGAATGATGACCGGCACCTACATTCTCGATCGAATGATTCGTTCGGGTGCGGTGAAGCGCGGCATGGTCGTGAGTGGTGAAGCAATTACACCGATCGCCGAAACCGCGGTCGAGGAGATCACCGAGAAATACGATCTGCAATTCGCATCGCTCACCGTCGGCGATTCGGGCGCGGCCGTCATCATCGATGAGGCGGTCGACGACAATGACAAGATCCACTACATCGAACTGACCACCGCGTCGGAGTTCTCGCACCTGTGCCTGGGCATGCCCAGTGAAAAATCCCAGGGCGTCTCGCTGTACACGGACAACCGCAAAATGCACAACGAATCGCGCTTCCTGCTCTGGACCGATACGCAGGGCAACTTCATGGCCGATCGCGGCACCACGTTCGAGGACGAGGGCTTCGACTACATCATCCACCACCAGTTCGGCGCCGGCGCGATTCCGTTCATGAACGCGATTGCCGCACGCGAGTTCGGCCACCCGATGCCGCCGGACCTGAATGTGATCGAGAAGTACGGAAACACTTCCACCACTTCACATTTCATCGTGCTGCACGATCAGCTGAGCCAGCAGAACATCGCATCCGGATCCAAGGTCCTGATGGTCCCCGCCGCCTCCGGCGTCGTCGGGGGATTCCTGTCCACCACGATTTCATCTCTGAAGGTCTGACATGGGCGTGCGTATCAAATCCACCGGAATCAGCCGGGCCGGAGACACTTTCAGCATTGTGGAGCTCAGCGGGGCCGCCGCGCGCCAGAGCATGGAGCGGGCCGGGGTGCGCCCCGACCAGGTCGGCGTGCTGATCAACGCGGGCATCTTCCGGGACTCGAATACGGTCGAACCGGCCGTCTCGGCGCTCATCCAGAAGGCCGCCGGCATCGGGCTCGACTATGTGAAGGAAGACCCGCGGTCGTTCTCCTTCGACCTGATGAACGCCGGTGTGGGCGTGCTCAATGCGGTGCAGGTGGCGCAGTCCATCCTCGCGACCGGCAGTGCCGAGCACGTGCTGATCGTCTCCGGCGACACCCACCCGTCCATGACGCGGGGTGCGGGCGATGACGAATTCCCTTACGCCACTTCGGGTGCCGCGCTCCTGCTGGAGAACACGGATGAGCCCGAGGGGTTCGGCCGGGTGCACACCGTCGCCGGCAGCGGCACTCCCGCCATCGAGTCCTATGTGGATCTCGACACCATGGGTACGCGCGGTCGCGGACTCATGACCGTCATCCGCGAACCCGATGCCGAGGACCGGCTGCTCGCCGTCGCCGCCGACGCGGCCCGGCTGGCGCTGTCGGAGGCCGAGCCGGAGCAGGCCACCACCGCCCTGATCGCGTCCACCCCGACCGGCGCCTTCCCGGAGCGGCTCGCGGCCGAACTGGGTATCGCACCGAACGCGGTCTTCGGACCCGATCTGTCCCAGGGTGATCCGCACACCGCGGCGCTGCCGCTGGCGTACGACGCGGCGCTCGCGGACAAGGCGCTCGACGGCTTCACCCATGTGCTGTTCGTCGCGGCCGGCGCGGGCCCCTCGGCCGCCGCCGTGCTCTACCGGCTCCCCGCCCCCGTCGGAGCCGCGGCGTGACGACCGCTACCTACTGGCAGGCCATCGACCGCTTCCGCGCGGTCGTGGCCGACCAGCCCGACCGGGAAGCGGTGATCTTCCCTGCCGGTACGGCGGCGACCGGCCTGCCGGAGTACCGCCACCTCACCTACCGCGAGCTCGACACCTGGTCCGACACCATCGGCGGCCATCTCGCCGCCGCGGGTGTCGGCCGCGGTACCCGCACCATCGTGCTGGTGCTGCCCAGCCCCGAGCTGTACGCGATCATGCTGGGGCTGTTGAAGATCGGCGCGGTCCCGGTGGTCATCGACCCCGGTATGGGCCTGCGCAAAATGCTCAACTGCCTGCGCGCCGCCGATGCCGAAGCCTTCATCGGCATCCCCCAGGCCCACGCCGCCCGCGTCCTGTTCAGCCGCTACTTCCGCGACGTCCGCGTCAAGATCACCGTCGGCCCCCGCTGGTTCTGGGGCGGCGACACCCTGCAGAGCTGGGGTACACCCTGCGGATCGGAAGCCACTGCGGCACAACTGAATACAGTCACTCCAGTATCGAGCGACAAGTCCGGCGCCACGCGTGATGTGCGGACCGCCGCTGTGGCCACCCAGAGCGCGGCCGCGACCGACGCACCCGGCGCGATCGTGGACCAGCACGACGCCGAAGCGGCTGCCGGCTCGGACAGCGAGGCCGATACGCCCGCGACCGCGGACGAGGCCCTCACGGCTACGGCGAGTGTGGACGGCGGACTCGGTACTCCGCATGCTCCGGACAATGTCGCAGACGGCGCGGCGGCGGCGCGAAACACCCTCGGCGGCAAGCCATCCCCTGCCGGGGCGATGAGCGTTCGACTGCACACGCTGCTCGAGTCGCTCGAGCAGAACGCGCCTGCCGGACGCGGGGGTGCGGCGATCGCCAAGGCTGCCGCGACCGCGGACCGCCTCAGCCCGGTGGTGGGTTCGCGTCTGCGCACCCTGCGCTCCACCGCAGTGGGCGCGCGCGCCCGCTGGGAGCGGCGGGCGACCGGGGCAGGCACTGTCGGCGCCGGCGCCCGGGACACCATCGCTCTCGGAACCGGTTCGCTCGCCGATCGGGTGCCCGCGCCCGATGGGGAGCTGCTGCTGATCGCGTTCACCACGGGCAGTACGGGTCCGGCCAAGGCGGTCGAGATGACGCACGGGAATCTTTCGGCGATGGTGGATCAGGTGGATGCGGCGCGGGGGCGGGTCGCACCGGATACGTCGCTGATCACGTTGCCGCTGGTGGGGATTCTGGACATGCTGCTCGGGGCGCGGTGTGTGCTGCCGCCCCTGGTGCCGAGTCAGGTCGGGTCGACCGATCCGGCGTATGTCGCCGATGCGATCAATCGGTTCGGGGTGCGGACCATGTTCGCCTCGCCCGCCGTCCTGATCCCGCTGCTGCGGTATCTGGAGAGTTCGAAGACGGAACTTCCTACGCTGCACAGCATTTACTCCGGTGGCGCGCCGGTGCCGGACTGGTGCATCGCCGGGCTGCGCGAGGTGCTGCCCGCGGACTCCGAGGTGCATGCCGGATACGGCTCCACCGAGGCGCTGCCCATGTCGACCATCGAATCGCGGGAACTGCTCGGCGGTTTGGTCGAGCGCGCCCATCGCGGTGAGGGCACCTGCATCGGCCGCCCGGCCGAGGGCGTCCGGGCGCGACTGGTCGCCATTACCGATGATCCGATCAAGCTCTGGTCCGATGCCGAGGCCCGGGAGGCCGAGCTGGTCGCGACCCGCGGTATCGGCGAGCTCGTGGTGGCCGGGCCGAATGTGAGCACCCGGTACTACTGGCCGCGCGAGGCCAATCGCGCGGGCAAGATCATCGACGGCGATACCGTGTGGCATCGCACCGGCGATCTGGCCTGGATCGACCAGGAGGGCCGAATCTGGTTCTGCGGTCGCAAGAGTCAGCGCGTGCACACCGCGGAGGGACCCATGTTCTCGGTGCAGGTGGAGCAGGTCTTCAATACGCTGCCCGGCGTCGTGCGCACCGCCCTGGTGGGCGTCGGACCGCGCGGCGCGCAACAGCCGGTGCTCTGTGTGGAGGCCGAGTCCGGCGCGGACACCGTGCTGCTGGCGGCGCAATTGCGCACGCGGGCCACCGAATTCGCGGTGACCGCGCCGGTATCGACCTTCCTGTTCCATCCGAAGTTTCCGGTCGATATCCGCCACAATGCCAAGATCGGCCGCGAGCAGCTGTCCCTCTGGGCGACCCAGCAGCTCGGAGAGGACAAGTGACATGCTGAAACCGGCTCTGCTGCGGGCCATTCCGATTCTCGGCTGGCTGTACCTGGCCGCCGGGCTGATTGCCGCGCTCACCGATCGCGCACCGGCCAACCGGCTGCTGCGCGCTGTCTGGTGGATCGATGTGTTCCTGAGCACGGTGGTGCACGCCGCGCAGATCCCGGCCGCACTGCGTGCGGCCGCAGGCACCGATCGATCCCCCGTGGAAACAGCCGTGCTGACCCAGATCTTCGGGGCCACATGGTGGAAGACTCAGGAGGCGGCCTGATGCCCGCAGCGAGCACCAATATGAAGGCGCTGGTCACCGGCGCATCCGGCTTCCTCGGCGGCGCGATCGTGCGCCGCCTGGTCCGCGACGGACAGTACGACGTGGTGGTCCTCGCGCGGGCCACCAGCAATCTGCGCGATCTCGGCGATGTCATCGACCAGGTGGAGGTCGTGACCGGCGACCTCACCGACGCGGCGTCTCTGGATTCGGCGACCAAGGGCATCGATGTGGTGTTCCACAGCGCCGCCCGGGTCGACGAGCGCGGCACCCGCGCCCAGTTCGTGGCCGAGAACCTCACGGCCACAGAACATCTGCTGAAGTCCGCCCGGCGCAACGGCGCCTCCCGCTTCGTCTTCATCTCCAGCCCCAGCGCGCTCATGGATCGCGACGGCGGCGACCAGATCGATATCGACGAATCGGTGCCGTATCCGAGCCGCTACCTGAATCTCTACTCCGAGACCAAGGCGGCCGCGGAACGCGCCGTGCTGGCGGCGAACGCACCAGGCTTCGCGACCTGCGCACTGCGGCCGCGCGCCATCTGGGGTGCGGGTGACCGGTCCGGGCCGATCGTGCGGCTGCTGAGCCGCGCGGCCGCGGGCAGCCTGCCGGATCTGTCCTTCGGCAAGGACGTCTACGCCTCGCTCTGCCACGTGGAGAATATCGCCGCGGCCTGCACCTGGGCGGCGGCGACCGAAAAGGCCGGCGGCAAGGCGTATTTCATCGCCGACGGCGAGCAGACGAATGTGTGGGGCTTCCTCGGCGAGGTCGCGACCGACCTCGGCTACGAGCCGCCCAGCCGGCAGCCCAATCCGCGGGTGCTGAACGCGGCGGTAGCCATCATCGACACCATCTGGCGTATTCCGGCCGTCGCCACGCGCTGGTCACCGCCGCTCTCGCGGTATGTGGTGGCCCTGATGACCCGGACGGCCACGTACGACACCGGCGCCGCCACCAGGGATTTCGGGTACCGGCCGGTCATGGATCGCGAGACCGGGCTCGCCACCTTCCTGGCCTGGCTCGAAACCCAGGGCGGCATTGTCGAATTGACCAGAGACCTGCGGTAATTCGCGGTCACCATGCAGGAGACGCACGTATGAGCACCTTCCGCCGCCCCATCTCCCCCACCGAGCTGATGTACTTCCCCATGCGGGAACTGGCTCCCCCGTTCCTCATGCAGCTGGCCATCGAGGGCACCGGCGGCCTGGACGCGGAGGAGCTGCGGCGTGCCGTCACCGTTGCGTCCGAGGCGAATCCGGGTGCGCGGCTGGTCCGCGAGGGTAAGCACTGGGTGGACAG
Organism: Nocardia sp. NBC_01327; assembly: GCF_035958815.1. Lineage (NCBI taxonomy): Bacteria > Bacillati > Actinomycetota > Actinomycetes > Mycobacteriales > Nocardiaceae > Nocardia > Nocardia sp. NBC_01327. The sequence goes on from NZ_CP108383.1 coordinate 8,514,719, forward strand.
CGGGCAGGCGCCCGCCGTGCGGGCGGTGCCTCATACGCTGGAATACCCTGCGCTGGAGGGTGATCCGGTACTGAACAGCCCGATCGGGCCGACCTCGGAGGCCACCGCCGAGGTACTGCTGCTCACCGCGGATCCGGTCACCGTGATCTTCCGGGTGTTCCACGGCGTCATGGACGGTATGGGCATGGTCATGTGGGCCACCGATGTGCTGCGGGTGCTGCGCGGGCAGGCGCCGATCGGTGCGGCCGACCCCATCGCCGACGAGGAACTGGTGCGCAAGGTCGGCGCGCCCGGCCGTCCCGCGCTCATGCTGCCGCGATGGCGCTCCGCGCTGGGCACCGGCCGGCAGGATGCGGGTCAACCGCGACACCTGTTGCGCCACCGCACCATCAATGCGACGGGCCCCGGCGCCATGGTGCGCGTCGCCGCCATCCTGGCCGATGAGGGCGGGCCGGTCTCGCGCATCATGATCCCCGTCGACCTGCGCCGCCACGATCCGGAACTGCGCTCCACCGGCAATCTGGCGCTGCCGCTGTTCCTGGATGCCAGTCCCGGCGTCGACTGGAAGCAGCTCAACGCGGACAAGAAGATCGGCCTGCAGGAACGCCGCGAACTCAACCAGATGGAAGCCGCGCGGCTGTCCAATGTGCCGCCCGCCGCCGGTAAGGTCCTGCTGCGCTCGCTCAACTGGGCGGGCGCCCGCCTGGGCCGGAACCTGGCCTCCGCCACCGTCTCCCATATGGGCCGCTACGACTTCGACGACATGGCCGTCCCCGGCTTCACCCCCACCTCGGTCCGCGTCCTTCCCCAGCACAGCGTCGCCATGCCGCTGCTGTTCGGCCTCACCGAAGGCGGCGGCCGCACCGAACTCACGGTCTCCGCCCGCAGCGGCCGCGGTATCCCCGCCCGCCTCGACGCCCTCCTGGACCGCATAGTCACCACCCTGGAAACCGAATTCGCCCCCTCGGACTCCACCGCATCATGATTACGGGGTGGGCGCGGGTGGTAGTGGCGCGGCCGAAAACCGTGCTGGTGGCGGCGGTGTTGTTCGCGCTGGCGTGCGGGCTGTTCGCCACCGGGCTGGCGAGCAAGGTCAGTGCGGCGGGGTACACCGATCCCGGGAGTGAATCCAGTGCGGTCGACGACTGGGTGAAAAAGGCTGTGGGGCCGCAGAATCCGGATGTGGTGGCGATCTACACCGCGCCGGAGGGGCAGACGCTGGCCGATATCGGACCGCAGGTGCAGGCGGCGGTGGCGAAGGTCGATCCCGCGCTGCTGGATCGGCCGGTCGAAACCTATTGGAACAGTCCGCGATCGCAGTATCTGCGCTCCGCCGATGGGCGCGAGGCGGTGGCTGTGGTGTTCGCCTCCGGCGACGAAAACCATCGCATCGCGGTGTATCCCCAGATCGCGGACGCGCTGCGGCTGCCGGGCCTGCAGACCGAGATGACCGGGTACAGCGCGCTCGCACAGGCCATCAGCGACCAGTCCCGGCACGATCTGATTGTCGCCGAATCGATTTCGATTCCACTGACCGCGCTGGTGCTGGTGCTCGTCTTCGGCGGCATCGTGGCGGCCTCACTGCCGGTGATCGTCGGTTCGCTCGCGGTGATCGGCGCGCTGGGCGCCGTCGGCATCATCGCCCAGTTCACCGAAGTCAGCGTGTTCGCGATGAATGTCGTCTCGCTGCTCGGGCTCGGATTGGCCATCGACTACGGGCTTTTCATCGTCGGGCGATTTCGCGAGGAGCTCGCGCAGGGCCGCTCCACGGAGGCGGCGGTCGCCCGCGCGCTCGATACCGCGGGCCGCACCGTGCTGTTCTCCGCGGTGCTGCTGATGTGCGCCTTCGCGGGCACCTTCGTCTTCCCGCAGGCGGTGCTGCGCTCCCTCGGATTCGGCGCCATCGCGGCGGTCGGCCTGGCGGCGCTGCTGTCGGTGACCGCGCTCCCCGCCGCACTCGCCCTGCTCGGTCCCCGCATCAGCAAATGGAGTTGGCGCGCAGACGCTTTCGAACGCTCCGAGGAACGCGCACACCGGTTCTGGGGCCGCGTGGTCACCGCGGTCATGCGCCGCCCCGGCGCGGTCGCCATTGCGGTCGGCGCCCTGCTGCTGGTGCTGGCGTCCCCGCTGACCGGCGTCCGGCTCGGCGATATCGACCACACCGCACTGCCCGCGGGCAATGAAACCCGCACGGCCGTAGAGGAATTATCGGCCCGCTTCCCCGCCGCGAACAGCGGTGCGACCGTGCTCGTGCGCGAATCCGACGGCAGCGCACCGACTCCCGCCGCCATCGGCACCGCCTTGCGTGAGCTGGGCGCGGTCCAGGGCGTCAAACAGGCGCTGCATCTGGAGACCCGCGACAGTGTCGCCATCATTCACGCGGTGCTGGTCGCGCCCGACCGCTCACCGGATGCGCAGGAGACCGTGCACCGCCTGCGCGACATACAGCTCGACGGCCTTTCTCTCCAGGTCGGCGGCGAAAGTGCCGCCACGGCAGACAGTGTCACGGCGGTGCTGTCCAATCTCCCGCTGATGATCACCGTCATGGTGCTCGCCACCCTGCTCATGCTCGGCCTCGCATTCCGGTCCGTGGTGCTGCCGGTCAAAGCGGTGCTCATGGCCTTCCTCAGCCTGGCCGCCACCTTCGGCATACTCACCTGGATCTTCGACAAGGGTCATCTGGCGGGCATTCTGGGGGTGAGCGTCGGCCCGGTATCGGCCAGCATGATGGTCCTGATCATCGCCGTGGTCTTCGGCCTCTCCACCGACTACGAGGTCTTCCTGCTCTCCCGCATGGTGGAAGCCCATGAGGCCGGAGCCGATACCGAGGAATCGGTCCGCACCGGCACGGTCCAGACGGCCCGCGTAATCACCGCGGCCGCAGCCCTTCTCGTCCTCATCACCGGAGCCTTCACCCTCTCCCCGCTCACCCCGATGCGCTTCCTCGGACTCGGCATGGTGATCGCCCTGATCATCGACGCCACCCTGGTCCGCATGCTCCTGGTCCCGGCTCTCGTCAAACTCATGGGCCCCGCCAACTGGTGGACACCCCTGCGCAGCAGAGTAAAACCGCTGCCGCACAACGAAATCGACGCCGAGAGCGCTCTCCCGCAAGAATCCAGGAGCGGGTAAACCCACCGGTTGGGCTCACAGACCGGGATGACGGGGTTGGGCTCGGAGATCAGCGGTACGTCAGTCGGCGGTGCGGGAGGAGAGGACCGCGTCGTAGAGTTCGCGGCGGGAGGCGCCGGTGGCCGCGGAGACCTCGGCGCAGGCGTCCTTGAGGCGCAGGCCGCCGGAGATGAGAGCCTCGACCTGGCTCACCAGATCGGCGGGTTCCTCCGAAACCGGTTGCGCGCCTTCGAGAACCACGGTGATCTCACCCCGCGCCCCGTCGGCGGCCCAGGCGGCCAGCTCGGCCAGGGTGCCGCGCCGAACCTCCTCGTAGGTCTTGGTGAGTTCGCGGCAGACGGCGGCGCGCCGGGTGGGCCCGAGAATCTCGACCGCATCGGCCAGGCAATCGCCCAGGCGGTGCGGGGCCTCGAAGAAGGCGACCGCGCGCTGTTCCGAGGCCAGCGTCCGGAACCACTCCTTGCGCTGACCGGATTTACGCGGGGCGAAACCGTCGAAGCAGAAGCGCTCGACCGGGAGACCGGACAGGGCCAGCGCGGTGGTGACCGCCGAGGGACCGGGCAGGCAGGTGATGGGGAGACCGCGCTCCACACAGGCGGCGACCATGGTGTACCCCGGATCGCTGACCGAGGGCATGCCCGCATCGGTGACCAGCAGCACGGTGCGACCGGCCCCGATCTCGTCCAGCAGCATGGGAATCCGGGCCGTCTCGACATGATCGTAGAAACTCACCACGCGCCCGGTGATCTCCACCTCGAGCGCCTTGGCGAGCGAGCGGGTGCGGCGGGTGTCCTCGGCGGCGACGATATCCGCCGAGCCCAGCGCATCCCGCAGTCGCTGCGACGCGTCGCCGATATCGCCCATCGGTGTCGCCGCGAGCACCAGACGTCCGGCCGCGATCGGCTCGCCGCTCATTGCACTCCTGTTCGTAGATGGACTACATCGCCCCCGACAGTGTTGTCCTCGAGAACCCGGCCGCATCGTGCTGCGGCTGCCGCGGACGCATGCCGCGATCCGGACCGTGCCAGCATACGGGCGCAGTCACCGGGCCCCGCCGGACCGATCGACCGCCGCCGCGGTAGCCCCGGTCGGGAACACGAGCGCTGCTGCCCCGATCGTCCGGCGCCGCCGCCGACAACACGCCAGCCGGAACGGCCACGAGGTGGGCAGACGACACGTAGCGCGAGGTGGGGCGGCAGGGCCCGGGCGATGCGGCGCTTCCCGGGGCGCGACCTCGGGCCGCTTACCGCCTAACATCAACGGCGTGACCCAGGTGACCGACGCGCGACCGCCAGCTACGGAGGCGGGGGTGGCGCTGTCCAGCCCGGCGCCACTGCGACCCTCACCGGATTTCGGGCCTACCGACCGGGCGCGCGGATGGGTGGTCACGCTCTTCCTCACCGCCGTGGCCGGACTCACCCGCTTCATCCAGCTCGGATATCCGACCGACGGCAAGACGCCCGTCTTCGACGAGAAGCATTACGCGCCGCAGGCCTGGCAGATCCTCACCGGCGGCGGCGTCGAGGACAATCCGGGCTACGGGCTGGTGGTGCACCCGCCGATCGGCAAGGACATGATCGCCCTGGGCGAGGCCCTCTTCGGCTATACCGGCTGGGGCTGGCGCTTCTCGGCCGCGGTCTGCGGAACCCTGCTGGTGTTCCTGGTGATTCGCATAACCCGGCGTATGACCCGATCCACGCTCATCGGCGCGTTCGCCGGCATTCTGCTCATTGCCGACGGCGTCAGCTTCGTCTCCTCGCGGCTCGGAATGCTCGATATCTTCCAGGCGATCTTCGTGCTCGGCGCCTTCGGCTGCCTGATCGTGGACCGCGATGAGATGCGGGCCCGCATCGCCCTGGTCTATGCCGAGGGACGCATCGACGACAGCGAGTACGGCCCGCGCTTCGGCGTGCGCTGGTGGCGCTTCGGCGCGGGCCTGCTGCTCGGCCTGGCCTGCGGAACCAAATGGTCCGGAATGTATTTCGTGGCCGCCTTCGCCGCCATGAGCCTCGCCTTCGATCTGGCCGCCCGCCGCGGCTACCGGGTGCGGCGACCGTGGGCCGGCACCGCGGTCCGCGATCTCGGGCCCGCGTTCTGGTCGCTCACGGTGGTGCCGTTCCTGGTCTACATGGGCACCTTCTGGGCCTGGTTCGCCAATGAGACCAGCTACGACCGATACGCGGTGGGCATACACGTGGGTCGCGGCGGCGCCTTCGACTGGGTGCCGACCGCACTGCGCTCGCTCTGGTACTACGGCGGCGAGGTGCTGACCTTCCACGAGGGCCTCACCAATTCCGCGGGCAATCACCATCCCTGGGAATCGAAGCCGTGGACCTGGCCGATGGGACTGCGGCCCATGCTCTACTACTACGCCGACAGCGGGGTGGGCGGCTGCGGGCAGGCGGTGTGCGTGAAGGCCGTCATGCTGATCGGCACACCCGCGCTCTGGTGGGTGGCCTTCCCCATGCTGGGCTGGGCGGTGTGGCGCAGCTTCGTGCGGCGCGACTGGCGGTACGCGGCCATGCTGGTCGGCTACTGCGCCGGACTGCTGCCGTGGTTCCTGCAGCTGGACCGGCAGATGTACTTCTTCTACGCCGTCCCGATGGCGCCCTTCCTGGCCATGGGTGTCGCGCTGGTGCTCGGTGATGTCCTCGGCCACGCCCCACCGAGCGGGCGGCGACTATCGGGCGCGCCGGGCTGGCAGCAGTTCGCGCCGCAGAGCGAACGGCAGGGGCTCGGGCTTCTGCTGGTCTGCCTGTACGTAGCGCTGGTCATCGCCAATTTCATCTGGCTCTGGCCGATTCTCACGGGCATGCCCATCACCACGGGCAGCTGGCACGACCACCTGTGGTTACCCAGCTGGCGCTGAGCCGATCAGTGCCGGATCTCGCCCAGCGCCGCACGTAGATAACGCACCGCCGCTTCGTCATCCAGCCCGAGCCGCCGGATCACCGCCACGTATTCGGTGGCGGCGCGACCGGCCACATCCCGGGTCGGATCACCCGACGAGGCGATGAAAGAGCCCAGGCGGCCGCGGGTTTCGAGCACACCGTCCTGTTCGAGCTCGCGGTAGGCGCGCGCCACCGTATTGGGCGCGAGCGTCAGCTGCGCCGCGAGCGCGCGCACCGTGGGGATCTTGGTCCCGGCGGCGAGCTCCCCGGACCGCACCCGGGCAACGATGCCCTGGCGCAGCTGTTCGTACGGCGGCACCGTCGAATGGTGGTCAACCGGGATGTCGAGCATGGTTTTTCACACCTCGTCACGCGACAGCGGGCAGGACAGACAGCGCGGACCGCCTCGGCCGGAACCCAATTCGGAACCCGGAATGGCCAATACCTCGATACCGGCGTCGGCGAGCCGCGCATTGGTCATCTCATTGCGTTCGTAGGCGACGACCACGCCCGGCGCGAGGGCCAGCGTGTTGTTGCCGTCGTCCCACTGTTCCCGTTCGGCGGCAACACCATCCAGGCCGGTATCGATGACCCGCAGCTCACCGATGCCCATGGCCTTCGCCGCGGCCGGCAGGAAGGGGTCCGGTCCCAGCATATGCACCGTCCCGTCCACCTCCTTGCGAATGGTGAACGCGCACAGGGAATCCTGCAGATTCGGGTACATGACCATGGCATCGGTGTCGACCATGGTGCAGACCGTGTCCAGATGCATGGTGGCGCGGGTCTGCGCGATCGGCACCGCCAGCACGGTATGCGCGAGATCGTCCTCGAAGAGACTGCGCGCCAAGGCTTCCGCACCGGCGGGCGTGGTGCGCTCCCCCACCCCGACCGCCACCACGCCCTTGGCCAGCAGCAGCACATCGCCGCCCTCGATGGGCGCGGTATGCGATTCGTAGGCCCGCCGCACCCCCAGGAAACGCGGATGGAAGGCGTAGATGAGATCGGTCAGCGAGGTCTCCCGCGCCCGCGCGGGCAGCGCGAGCGAGGTGATGGCCACCCGCGGACCCACCCAGAATGACGAGTCCCTGGTGAAGAGCAGATTCGGCAGCGGGTCGATGACAAAATCGTGCCCGTGGTGCATGCGCACCACCAGCGAGGTGTGATCGGGCCCGAAGGGCAGCTCGTCGAAGGTCATGCCCGCCATGAGCAGCTGCGCCAGGTCCGGCGCGGGCACCGTGCGCAGGTAGGCGGCCAGCTCGTCGGCGAGCGCATGCCCGAGCCGCCGCGCGTCCACCGCACCGGAGATGCCCTGTATCCGGGCCGCCCCGCTGACCGCGATGGTCTCGGTGAGCAGATCGGCCAGCAGCAGTACCTCGACCCCGCGCTCGCGCAACACCCCGGCGAAGATGTCGTGCTCCTGCTGCGCCCGTTCCACCCACGGAATGGCGTCGAAGAGCAACTGATCATTGTTGCGAGGGGTGAGCCGGCGCAGTTCGTCACCCGGCCGGTGCAGCAGCACCGTGCGCAGTGCGCCGACTTCCGAGGTCACGGAAAACGGTCGCGCCGTGGGCGCAGCCTTTGTTCCCATATCCTGACGGTAGTTCCCCGCGGCACAGAAGGCATGCAATTCGCGCGCGGGAAAAACCTCGACTAACCTTCAGGTATGCAAACCGCGTCATGGCAGGCGAAGGAATTGACGCCGGGCCAGCTGGCACAACGCGCCGGAGTTACGGTGTCCGCCTTGCATTTCTACGAACGTGAGGGCTTGATCACAGCCCGCCGAACCAGCGGCAACCAACGCCGCTACCCCCGGGAAACCCTGCGCCGGGTGGCCTTCATCCGCATCTCACAGCGTGTCGGAATTCCGCTCGGTGAAATCCGCCAGGCCCTCGACAATCTGCCCGACGGCCGCAACCCCACGCGGCGCGACTGGGAGGCGCTGTCGACGGCGTGGCGGTCCGATCTCGACGAGCGCATCGAACAGCTGATTCGCCTGCGCGACAGCCTCACCGGCTGCATCGGCTGCGGCTGCCTGTCCCTGGGAACCTGCAAGATCGTCAATGCCCACGACCACCTCGGCGACGAGGGTCCGGGCGCGCGCGTGCTGGACGTGCACGCGGGCGAATCCTGCGGCAAGCACGAGAGTGCCGACCATGCGGGCTGCGAACTGCCGCTGGCGGAAACTTCCTGAGCCGGACCCGGGGCGCTCTAGGCCTCGGGCGTGAGCTCGGGCTTCGGGGCCTTCACGGGCTCGGGCTTGGATCGGACTTGCGGGAGTTCCGGCTTCGGCGGGATCTCCGCGACCTGCACGCGCGGCAGGAACGTCGTGAACAGTGCATTGGCGCGGCGCATGGCGAATTCGTACGGCCAGGCGAACTTGCGCACCCACCAGTAACCGAAGCGGATATCGAACTGGGTGTGAATCAGGTACCGACCCTTCTGCACTCCCGACAGAATCGACTGCGCCACCTCGTCCGGATTCTTGGCATGCCGCCGGAAACGATTGATCCACGCCTGGATTCGCGGATCGTCCCGATCCACGCCGACAATATCCACGCTCTGCACCAGCGGGGTGTCCACCGCACCCGGCACCACCAGGTGCACGGAGATATCGTGCCGCTCCAGATCGAACCGCAGCACCTCCGAAACCCCGCGCAGCCCATATTTGCTCGCGCTGTAGGCCGCATGCCAGGGGAAGGCCATCAGCCCGGCCGCCGAGGACACATTGACCAGCGCCCCGCCGCGCCCGGCCTTGATCATCGGCGGCACGAAGTTCTCGATCACATGGATGGGACCCATGAGGTTCACATCGACCATGCGTTTCCAGTGCTTGTGCTCGAGGTTCTCGACCGTGCCCCAGGTCGAGACGCCGGCGATATTCATCACCACGTCGAGCGCGCCCACCTGCTCGTGCACCTGCCCGGCGAAGGCGGTGACGGCGTCGTAGTCGCTGATATCGAGGGCCTGCGCGAACTCGACCACGCCGCCCGCGGCGCGGATCTCCGCGACCGCCGTATCCAGGCCGTCGGAATTCACGTCCGTCAGTACCAGCTGCGCCCCGCTACGGGCCGCGGCGAGGGCGGTGGAGCGCCCGATGCCGCTGGCAGCTCCGGTGATCAGAGTCTTCTTGCCGCTGAAGGTTCGCTCGCGCACGCCGGTCCACATCCCTTGATCGCCCCTTTAGTCCACGAACGTACTACGCGCTCAGGTGCGCTCGCGAGCAGCGCGACCCCCAATCGAGCCCCTATTTTCAGGGGGTACCCATCCGACCGGTACCCGGTAGATCCAGGTCGAGGGCGATGCGCCCGGCGGCCAGATGCTGCTCCACCTCATCGGCGGGCATGGGTCGCGCGATCAGAAATCCCTGCGCACGATAGCACCCGAGGGCCACCAGGGTGCGCGCCGCGACGGTCGTTTCCACACCCTCGCCGACCACGCCGAGTCCGAACGAACCGGCCAGTCCGACAATCGATTTCACAATGGCCAGATCGTCCGCGCTGGCGCCCAGGCGCTGGACGAAACCACGGTCGATCTTGACCGCGTCGACCGGCAGCGCCTTGAGGTGGGAGAGCGAGGAGTAGCCGGTGCCGAAGTCGTCGATGGCGATCTGCACGCCCATCCGCTTGAGCCCGCGCAGCGTCACCTGGGTGCGCGCGAGGTCCTGCACCACCACATGTTCGGTGATCTCCAGGCAGACCGAACTGCCGTCGATGCCGTAGCGGCGCAGAATCCCCTCCATGGTCTCCACGAAGTCGAGACTCACCAGCTGCACCGGCGACACATTGATACGAATGACCACGCTCGAGGCCAGCCCCCGCCGCCGCCACGACGCGAACTGCTCACACGCCGTGCGAATCACCCAGCGCCCCAGCTCACCCGCGAGATTGGTGGCCTCCGCGACGCCGACGAACGCGCCCGGCGGCAGCAGTCCGCGCGTGGGATGCTGCCAGCGCACCAGCGCTTCCAGCGCCACCACCCGGCCGGTGCGTAGATCCACCTCCGGCTGATAGTGCAGGATCAGCGAACCGTCCGACACCGCACCGCGCAGGTTCAGCTCGACATCGTCCTGCAGTTCGAACTGGGCGCGCATGGCATCGGTGAAGACCGCGACGCCGTTGCCGCCGCTCGATTTCGCCGACAGCAGTGCGTGATCGGCGCGGCGCAGGACATCGGCGACCGTGGTCTCCCCCGGAATGCCCACGGCCACACCCACACTCGCGCCGCGGCTGACCGTCTCCCCGCCGACCGTCACCCGGCGGGCGATCAGCTGCTGGATCCGGGTGGCCTCGAGATCGGCCGCGCCGGCATCCATCGGCTTGGCCGGGACGATGACGAACTCGTCGCCGCCCAGCCGCGCGATCATGTCGCCGGGATCGAGGTGATCACGCAGCCGGGTGGCCAGCGTGCGAATGAAATTGTCCCCGGCCGTATGCCCGAGGAAGTCGTTGAGCGCCTTGAGCCGATCCAGATCCAGGAAGAACGCCGCCACCGGACCGGGAGCACCCGTCCGCAGCCGCTCCTCCATATGCTCGAGCAGCGCGCGCCGATTGGCCAGCCCGGTCAGATCGTCGTGCATGGCGATATAGCGCAGCCGCTCCTCGGCCACCACGCGCGCCTGCAGCTGCGCGAACAGCGCGGCAATCGCCTTGAGCACATTGAGCTCTCGCGTACTCCATTCGCGATCGCCCTCCTTGACGAAACCGAGCACACCGGTCGATTCACCGCGCGATACCAGCGGCACACACGCCATCGACACCTGCGGAATCCCGGAGGACAGATGGATGGTGTGCTGATAATCGGCATGTTCGGGGATCGGCCGCACGATCAGCGGCTCGATGGCGTTCTCCAGCTTCGCGAACACCGAATCGGCGCGATCGAAGTAGGTGACGCGCAATGGGTCCGGTTCGATGGTGACCGAACGGCTCGGCCATTCCGCGATGAGCACGGAGGCACGTCGTTCCCGGTCGGTGTGGCGCAGATAGCTGAAGTCGACATCGAAATGCTCGACGAGCCAGGACAGCACGCGCTCACTCGCCGCCACCATCGTGGTGGCGTCGACACCCATCAACTCCGAGGCAACCTGGGTTACCAGTGAGTCGAGCGTCTGCCGAGGCACCTTGTCTCCGATCCCATCAGCGGTCTTCCGCACCCGGTGTGGGAAGGCGCCGGCTCCGGACCGTGACCTCCGCCGCATAGCTCAGGCGAAGTACCAACGCCACGGTCTCGTGCTCGGGCACTCCCAGCAAGTCCAGGAAACGGCCTTGAAGTGACGTTAGTGTATCGGCGAACTCGGTGGAAACCGTGTTCAGATCAGCAGCCTGTCGGGCATACAGGAACACGGGAGAGACCGGCTGCACCGCCAGGCCCTGCCGCTGCGCCTCGATCCACACCCGCTGCAGCGTCTCGCCCGCGCGGGCGTAGGCGGTCAATTCGTCGGGGTCGTGCAGCGGCGGGGCCGGGAAGGTGACCACCGCGATCGCCGAGGCGGACAGCACCCGGTCACGGGTGTACTCACCCAGTGCGATGCCGCCGTTCCAGTCCCGAATCCGGTCCATCACATCGGCGCGCCCGGCGATATCGAGCTTGGCCAGTTCGTCGGGCGCCAGTTCCATCGTCCGCAGATCCAGGCCCGTGCGCAGATCGCCGCTGGGCCAGCGCAGTTCGGAGAACATCTCCGCGTGCAGGCTCGGGGTCAGATAGCGCGCCTGGTCGGAGGCGGCGAGCAGGGTCGCGGCGGTCGCCAGATCGTCGGCCTCGGTCACCCACCGCAGGCCGCCGCCCGCCTTGGCCGCGGTGGTGCCGAGGGTGTCGAGTACCGCGGGGTCCAGCGGTTCGCCGCTGCCCAGCCTGCGATTGGTGACGCGGCTGAGCAGATCCGGGTAGTCGCGGGCCAGTTCGGGCTCACTCCAGTCGCTCAGATGCAGGACGGCGGTGAGCGGTGCGGTGCGGCTGTGCCGTCCGGTGCCGGCGGTGAACAGGTCGGATTCGCCGAGCACACCGCGCGCGGCCGCGGCGGCACGAGCGTTGTAGAGCGCCGCGCCGACCGCCACCGCACTGCCGCGATAGCCGATGTCCATGCCCGAGGAGCGCTGCACATCCAGTTCTATGACGATCGCCGAATTCTCGTGGCGCAGTGACCAGGGCTGCACATTGCCGCCCGAGGGGGCGAGCTGGGCGGCAGCGAGCACGGCTTCCACCGCGCTGCCGGGCTGAGCCGCGAGGGCGGGCTCAGTCGGCCACTCCAGCTCGGAGACGGCCGCGGGTTCGGCGATCGCGTCCAGGCTGGCGGCCAGGTCCACCCGGGTGCGGCCGGAGGGCAGCACACCACCCAGCCCGATGCGGCGCACCGCGGCGGCCACGGTGGCGCCGCCGAGTTGTACATCGCTGGCCAGCTGCGGCCAGCTGTCGAGGGTCTGGTCGATTTCCACCAGGCTGGCGGCAAAGCGGTCGGAAAGGCCGTGCGCGTCCAGGATTCGCACCACGAATGGCGCTTTCTCCCGCGTGGTGAGGCCCCGGAGATCGGCGCGCGTCGCACCGCCGAGCAGTCCGTGGAAAGGTTCGCGTTCGGGTTCCAGGTCATAGCGCTCGATATCGAGCAGCCCGCGATCACTGGTCTCCATGAGCAATGGGATGCGATAGCGGCGGGCGGCTTCCCGAACGGCCAGCTTGATATCGAGGGAGTCGCACTCCTCCACCACCAGGGTGAGGTCCGCGAAGAAGTCGTCGACGTTCTCGTCGGTGAGTCCGGCCTCGAAGATCTCCACCGGCAGGTACGGATCGATCTCGGCGATCCGGCGGGCGGTGACCACCGCCTTGTTGACGCCGATATCGAAGAGCGAGCCGGGAATCCGGTTCAGGTTGGCCAGTTCGATGGTGTCGAAATCCGCCAGCTTTATCCGCCCGCAGATGCCCTCCATGGCTAGCGTGTGCGCGATGGCGTGACCCACGCTCTGCCCGACCACACCGATCGTCTGCTGTGCCAGCTTTTCCTGCTCGGAGCGGGTCAGCTTGTTGCGATTGCGATCCAGCCGGACGGTCCGCAGCAATTCCGGGCCGGGCAGAGCTACCGCCGCGTGCCGCCACGGATAATAAATCCAGCGATCCGCTTCCGGACCTTCCGACAATTCTGGGGGCGCGATCAGATCATTGAATTCGGTGCGCAGCAAATCCCGCAGATCGGTGAATTCGATGCCCGGTTCGGCGCGCAATTCATTTATCCGGCGCGCATCCTCCGGATCGGATTCATCGAGAAACAGCGGTCGATATTCCGCGGCCGCTTCATTGTCGGAATTCATTGTCAGGCAAGCCCTCCGGCGCCGGTAAGGTCCGCCGGCAACTCGGTATCGCCGGCCGCGAGCGCGAGTTGCTCGGCTTCGATCAAGGTCAACTGCGGTTCGGCGGCTATCGAGCGATAGGTCCGCATATCCCACCACAGCGGCACGGTTCGATAGCGATCGTCGGGAAAAGGCACCGCGGGAATCCACCAGTCGGAGCGGGCGCCGCTGGTCCGATAGCCCTCGGCAGCGTGCTCACCCGCGGTGACAAATCCGTAGCGGGCGCGCAGTAATGAGGTGACATGCACAACGCAGCGGTCGAGGGCGGCGCCGAGAGCCCGGCGCTGGCCGCGGTCCAGGCCACGATCGGCCCACACGGCCTTCACCTCCACGACACCCTCCGGTATCCGGTCGGCAACCCGCTTACGCAGGGCCGATTCGCCCGCCCGGCCGGCCCAGGCGGCGAGGGCGTTGACCTCGTCCACATGGGTGTACGGACCCTGCACCCGCATACCCGCTACCACGTCTCCGAATGGATCGATGGCGGCCACGAAGAGTGCGCTGGAACGTCCGTCAGCCGTTTTGTCGTATTCGAGTACTGCATCAACTCCATAGCGTCGGTAAGCACGCAATGCGCCGGTGATGTTGCGGCGCCACAGGCCCGGGTGCGCTTGCGGTGTACCCACCCAGAAGGTGCACCCCGACGACGCATCCTGGAATCGCAGCAAGTCCTCATCAGCTGAATCCGACGGGACGACTGCGACTACTTCCACAGCCATACAGTTCCTACTCCGTTGCTGCGCGGGCTCCCGCGCGACTACCGAGCCCCCGCCCGATACGGTCGTGTATCAACCGTGCCCGGTACAGGCACCCAAGGGAGTATCCGCCAGCCGGAGAAAATTGTCCAGGCGTCCGGCAAATCTTCCGAAACCCGAATGGACGTCTAGAAATCCCCCCTGGTCAAACCATTGCTATCAGGTATGAAACACAACCACAAGACTGGTTGGTTTCCATTTAGCTAACAGATGGCTATCAGATCAAGATCGAGATGAACAACTCCAGTTCGGAGGGCCCCGACCAGATCTCGATCTCCTCGCGGTAGGCCCGGGAAATCTCCGCCGAGGCGGTCGCATCGTCCACCTGAGCCCACACATCCTCGGCCGGATCGTGATAATCACCATTCGGTTGGAAGCGGGCGTAGACACCCTTGGGAACCCGGATCAGCACATCGCCGATCGGAGCCTGCTCGGGCGTCGGGTACTGGTAGGAAACCAGGACGTTGTAGTTCCCGGCCGGATCCGGCACGTACACGGTGGCCAGGGGAAGTTCGTCGCCGTCGCGGTCGCGCAGCCGGTCGCGCAGGAATTCGATGAGCTCGCTGTTGCTGACCTTGAAGCTGGGCCGCACCCGCGGCACCACGAGGCCGCCGTACACGCCGCCCGGCCGCACCACGATCGAATAGGTCATGAGGGCTCGACCGCCAGGTACAGCTCGATCTTGTAGGCGTGCGGATAGCACTCGAAATCGCCGCTGTGCGTGCGCCGGATGTGGTTGTGCTCCTCGGCGTAGGCGATCTGGGTCCAGAGATCGGTCATCACCTGCGGAAAGCTACCGACCGAAGAGAATCTGGCATAGGTCCCGCGCGGCAGCCGGGCCACCACGTGACCGCGGGTGACCTCGTCGAAGGACTCGCACTGGTATCCGACGATCTGCGTGTTGTAGGTGCCGAGTTCGGCCGCGTAATCGGTATAGGCCGAGGCGAGCGGGCCGCCGAGTTCCTGATGCAGGACAGCGGCCCAGGCCACTTCCAGATCGTGGTCGCGCAGTTCACCGAGAGCACGTTTGGGGCTGCGCACCGGCAGTCCGGCGACCCATGTCTCGTCCCGCTCGACGATCTCAAACTGCATTGGTAGGAACTCTCTCTGGGTGTGATGCACAGCCCGCTGGCCAACCTTCGCCATGCTATCAACCATGTTCGGGGTGCTCGGGCAACACGACTGGGGCGCTGTCACCGCGCGCCCGGGGGTCACGCCGGATCGCGCCTGCGGTGCGGCCGGGCCAGGGGTGCACGCCAGTGCCGCCAGAGCGCGAGGAAGCGGAGCACCACCGCGCCCGCGCCCGCCAAACCGCCCGTCCAGTAGGTGTATTGGCCGTGGTGCAGCAGTACCGCGGTCGCGGCCGAGCCGAGCAGCGCGGGCACCGCGTAGAGCTCACCGTCACTCAGCACGCTGGGTGTGATTCCGGCCAGTACGTCCCGGACCACGCCGCCGCCGACCGCGGTGACCACACCCAGCGCCGCCGCCGAGGTGGCCGGAAGTCCGTGCTGAAAAGCGCTGACAGTGCCGGTCACACAGAAGATCCCGAGGCCGACCCCATCGGCCATCAGCAGCGGGGTGCGGGTGACTCGATGCGGTGGATGCCAGAAGAAGATGAGAGCAGCGGCCAGTAGGGCCGTGGCCGCATAACTGACATGCACGAAGGCCGTCGGCGGAGTCTCACCGATAATGAGGTCGCGCAGGATGCCGCCGCCCGTCGCGGTGCAGACCGCCAGGACCGCGATGCCGACCACATCGAAATTCCGGCGCACCGCGAGCAGCGCACCCGACACGCCGAATGCGAACACGCCCACCAGATTTCCGACCTTCTGGGCCGTCCCGACGGCATTGCCGAGCTCGACGAGATCACTCACGGCACCGGTTCCTTTCACTGTCGCAAACAGTCGGCTACCGGGGCACAGTATGCCTCGCCGCCGCGCCGCGCCGACATCTCCCGCTCGACCGGGCGATGTGGTTGAGTCACCCTCGTGTGCCGGACAATTGCGGAGCTCGAAGCGCAGCTCACAGCCTGTCGCGCCTGCCCCCGACTGGTCGAATGGCGGGAACAGGTCGCGCACGACAAACGCGCCGCATTTCGTGACGAAAATTACTGGGGCAAACCAGTTCCCGGACTAGGCCCGGACGACGCCCGAGTCCTCATAGTCGGCCTGGCCCCAGCCGCCCACGGCGGCAATAGAACTGGCCGCATGTTCACCGGAGACCGCAGCGGCGACGTACTGTTCGCCGCCATGCACGCCGCCGGCCTGAGCAACCAGCCCCAGAGCACCCACCTCGGCGACGGCCTGCAGCTCCTGGGAACCCGAGTCACCGCCCCGGTCCACTGCGCCCCACCCGACAACAAACCAACCCCCACCGAACGCGACACCTGCCGCCACTGGCTCGTCACCGAACTGGGCCTGATGGCACCAACTGTCCGCTCCATCGTGGTCCTCGGCGGCTGGGGCTGGCAGGCCCTACTCCCCGCACTGTCCGAATCCGGCTGGGAAATCCCGAAACCCAAGCCGCGCTTCGGACACGGCGTTCATTACGAACTCGCGCCCGCGCGGGACGACCGCGCGCCACTCCACCTATTCGGGAGCTATCACGTAAGCCAGCAGAACACCTTCACTGGACGACTCACACCCGCGATGCTTGAAGCCGTACTGGTCGAAGCCAAGACCGCCGCCGGCCTGGATAACGACTGAAGCGCGGACCAACTGGAGTCGATTCACTTCAGCGATGGGGAGACAGCGGCCATCGCTTGATCCTGCATAGGCGTCGGAGACCTTGTCGCCCCGGCCTGAGCGGTCAAAGATCGGCCGGCACATGCAAAATTTGCCGCTCTGATGCGATCTTTGACCGCTCAGGCCGGATACCCCGGTGAACCGGTGTGTGCTCGCGCCCTGCTGCATCTCGCACCGCAACCGATACGATGCGGTCGTGAGCAGGGCCGATAACTCCCCCACCGGCGATGTGGTCGGCCCACTGGTGGGCACCGCCGAGACAGCTGCGCCGATGAATCGCCGCGAACCGTCGCGAAGCGCGGGTTCCGGCGGCGATACGCCGGTCAAGCGGCGACGGTCGCAGACTCGGCAGCGGTTGCTCGATGCGGCATTCGATGCCTTTGCCGAAGACGGGCTGGGTCGATGCACTGTCGAGCAGATCTGTGAGCGGGCCGGATTCACGCGCGGCGCGTTCTATTCGAACTTCACCTCATTGGAGGAGTTGTTCCTCGCCATGTGGGAACAGCGCTCGGCGGCAATGCTCGAGCAGGTGACCGCGGTGCTGGACACCGACCTCCCCGTCGACGATCCGCAGCAAGTGGTAGAGCATGTGCTGGCCGCAGTCCCCGTGGACGACAAGTGGTTTCGCATCACCTCCGAATTCACCGCCCACGCCCTCCGCAACCCACCCCTGCGCCGAGTGATGGTCGCCCGCGAGGAAGCCATCAGCGCCGCCCTCACCCCCGTCCTCACCCGCCTCCTGAAGCGCGCCGGCCGCCAAGTCCCCGACCCGGTAGCCCTGAGCCGAGCCCTGATCGCAGTCCACGACGGCACCATGGCCCAATGCCTCCTGGAACCCGACAGTCCCTCCCTCCGCACCTACCGCCTAGACCTCTTCCTCCGAGTCCTCGACTCCTACACCACCCCCCTCGATTCCCCCTGAGAAACCGCCCCCAACCAGCCGATTCGGCGACACCCCCGCCCACCTGCTAAAGTTTTCCACCGCAGGCCGGTAACGGTCAGCGGCTGGGGCTATAGCGCAGTTGGTAGCGCGTCTCGTTCGCATCGAGAAGGTCAGGGGTTCGATTCCCCTTAGCTCCACTCATCACAGATCCCCGGGCCAGTGGCCCGGGGATCTGTGCGTTGTGCCGTTACTCGAGCCTTGTTACCGCGTTGTCCCTATCGGTAGTCGTACCGAGTCTCAGGGCTCCCGATTGGTTCGGAGAATGGCGTCGCAACCCATGGGAATCCTCTTGTCCAGCACAGGGAGTGCGGGCTCGATGCCGGTGATCGGTGGGCTTCTCAGTGGCCTCTCGGCCACCGGTTGCCGCACGATCGTCCGTGACCTGCGGGCGATCGTCGTTTCGGGGCTACATGGAACCGGTCGGGCCGGGTTGCACCTGGACGGTGATGGTATCCAGGTCGGCTCCGTTGCAGAATGCGCTTACCGTGTGGGGGCCGGCCATGATCGGGGACACTGTTTTCGAGGCGACGCCTGGATCGGCGAAGACCAGGAATTGTGAGTTCGGAACGATATTGCCGTCCACTCGGACGTCGCAGTTGGCGCCTGCGCCGTCGGCTTGCACCGTCACTGTTATCTGCCCGACGCCGCCTTCCGCGCTGGAGCCGGTCGCCTGGGCCTGGGCAGACTGGCCTCCGGCCATCATCATCGAGCCCGCAATCCCCGCCGCCACGAACGCATGGATTCGTTTCATGGCCAGGGACCCTACGCGGTGCGTGACAGCCGGGAGAGCTTTGGATTGGGTGGGTTTCGCATCAGGTCTGCAACATGGGAAGGCCCTCGACCTGGTACTGGTCGAGGGCCCTTTTTCGTGCGATTAGAAGTGGCCCGGTCATCCGTCTGTCAGGGGCGGCGGTGGGGGGTGTTGTAGGGGTGGGTGGCGGTTATGGTGCGGCCGTCGAGGCTGAAATCTAGGTGGATGCGCCAGAGTTGGCGGATTCGGTGGTCGGACCAGAGGCCTCGGGTGGGGTCTATGCGGTAGAAGACCTGTTGGCCTTGGTCGGGGGGTTTGATGTTGTTGTAGAGGGATGTGTCTGCTAGCCAGGGGAATTGCTCGAAGCTGAGTTGGACTGCGTGCTGGATTTCGGCGGGGTCGGTGACCAGGGTGGCTCGGCCTTGGATTTGGAGGGAGCGGATGTCGGCTCGGCCGGTGTAGCCGTCGGGTGGGAAGTAGCTGGTTACGTAGCTGACGTTCGGGTTGTGTTGCATCTGTGCGTGTTTGCGGTTGTTGTGGAAGGTGTGCATGTAGGTGATGAGGCCGTCCGCGGTGATGTGCATGGCGGAGGCGGAGGGGTGGCCTTCGGCGTCGAGGGTGGCCAGGGTGGCCAGTTGTTCGGTGCGGAGTAGGTCGGTGATCGCTTCCTGGATTTCGGGGAGGGTTGGTTCTGGGGTGGGCATGGCGAGTCCTCCGTCGAACGGCTCAGGCTGGGGCGGGGAAGCTCAGGCCGAGGTCTGCCAGGACGGCCAGGGCCGCGGCGCGGGCGCCGCCGGTGACGCCCTGACCGGGGTGGGTGGAGGGGCCGACGAGGTAGAAGCCGTCGGCGGGGAGGCGGTAGCCCATGTTCGGAAGGGGGCGGAAGCCCATGAATTGGAAGAGCTGGCAGCCGAAGTGGCCGGCATCGCCGTCCACCCAGGCCTCGTTGTAGCGGGCCATATCGAGGGGGCTGTGGACTACGCGCGAAAGCACCTGGGCGGCAGTGATATTCGTGGTCATTTCGCTGAAGGTGGCGAAGACGCGGTCGAAGATCTCTTCCTTGCGGGTATCCCAATCGCCCTCGGCGAGCTCCATGGGGGCGTAACCGAGCAGGTAGAGCGTGTGGTGGCCGTCGGGGGCGCGGGTGGAATCCCAGCGGGTGGCGGTGGAGACCGTGGGGATGGTGTGCACGGGTTCGCCGTATTTCAGCTGGTCGAAGGTGCGCAGCAGTTCGGGCAGCGGGAGGGTGATCTCCTGGAAGCCGGCTTCGGTCACCTCCGGCCCGGCGCGGAATTCGGGCGGTTCGCTCAGCACGATATGGCCCGCCACCAGCCGGAAGCTGGCCGGTTTGATGCGATTGACCTGACGTTCCCATTCGGGGCCGAAGCGGTGGTCGACCATGGCGGGGATCTGTTTTATATTCAGATCGGCCAATACCGCACGGCGGGCGGTGAATTCGGCGCCGTCGGCGCACCGCACGCCGACCACGCGATCGCCCTCGAAGCGGAATTGCTCGACTTTCATTCCGGTGCGGATACTTCCGCCGCGCGCGGCCAGCGCCGCGGCGAGCGCGTCGGACAGCGATTGTGATCCGCCGATGGCCAGTCCCATGCCGTAGCGGTGAATGAACGGCACCATCAGCAGCAGGAACGCCCCCGTGCCGCCCTCGTCGGGCGCGACCAGCAGTTCCGATACCCAGCGCACCAGGGCGGCTTTGACTTTCGGATGTTCGAACCATTCATTGCAGACGTCGAGATAGCTCATCATGAGCACTCGCATTGTCTCCCTGCCGATTTCGCTCTGCTCGAGCTGTGCGAACAGGGCGCCCAGCGGTGCGGGCGGGACGAACAGTGAGGGCAGCAGCTGATCCAGCAGCGGACTGGCGAATTCATAGAAGCGTAAATAGTTTTCGGCGTCCGCCGGGGAGATCCGGGCGATGGTCTCCGCGGTTTTGTGCACATCCGAGTAGAAGGCGATGAAGTCCCCGTCGGGGAAGACCACCGACATACTCGGGTCCGGATACACATAGCTGAGCCCGTGCTCCGACAGCAAGCCGAGCTCGTCCTCCCGAATCATCGGATTGCCCTGGATGAAGATGTGCGCCGCGGCATGCAGGTCGTGATGATGACCGGGCAGGGTCACCTCCTCGCTGACCACGCCGCCGCCGATCTCCGGCTTCGATTCCAGCACAAGCACATCCAGCCCGGCCGCGGCCAGATACGCCGCGGCGGTGAGCCCGTTGTGGCCCGCGCCCACCACGATCACGTCGTGCTCAGCCATGGTGTGCTCCCAGTCCGTAGCCGCCGTCGATGTCCCAGACCGAGCCGGTGACGAATCCGCCGCTGCCGGAGTCCAGCAGGGTGAGCACCGGTCCGGCCACCTCATCGGCGGTCGCGATGCGCTTGATCAGGTTGGTGGCGAGAACGCCCTCTTCGAGCCCGGGTATCGCCGCGGCGCCCGCCCGGAACCCGGGCGTCTCGGTAATGCCCGCGCATACGCCGTTGACCCGAATTCCCATGGGCCCCAGCTCACTTGCCCAGGTCGGCACCAGATAGTGCAGTGCGGCCTTGGTCGCGCCGTAGACACCGGTACCCGGTCCCGGCTTGCGGCCGATGGACGAGGAGATCACCACGATGGCCGAGTCCGGCTGCTTGGCCAGAGCCGGCGCGGCCGCGGCGACGGTGGCGATGGTGCCGCGCAGATTCACATCGATAATGCGATCCACCTCGGCCATGGGCTGTGCGAAAACCACTCCGGGAATGAGGATTCCGGCATTGCACACCACCAGATCCAGGCTGTCGCCGGTCTGCAGTGCGTGATCGACGGCACGGCGCGCCGTCTCGGGATCGGAGATATCGCCGCTGACCCAGGACGCGGCCGGGCCGAGCCGCTCGACGGCGGCGGTGAGTGCCGCTTCCCGCCGCGCGGTCAGGACCACGCGGGCCCCTTCGGCAACCAGCGCGGCGGCGATGGCATAGCCGATTCCTTCGCTCGATCCGGTGATCAGAGCGGTCTTACCGTCAAAGCGCATGAGACTCCTTATCGATCAATAACGCCCCCTGGGTGGAAACCGCCCTGCGCCACTGCACAATTCGGCCATTGTCGGGGGATGTACGAATGGTCAGTAGGTCGCCGTCCAGCTCGGCCACCCGAATCTGATCCACGCCCACCCAGTCGGGACGGGAGCAGACCAGGATCAGGTGGTGCAGGACGCCGTTGTCGAGGCGCCAGCGGCCGCCGTACCCCATGTAGTCGGCAGGACCCGCGCCGGGCGCGGTGCGCATCATGCCGACCGCGAGATGGCCGCAGGCGGTGTAGAGCAGGAACCCGTCCGGATCCGCGCCGAGCGGGCCGGTGATCGGCCCACCCGCCGCATCGGTGTCGTGGAAGGATTCCAGCCGCCACGCGCCCACCAGTTCCTCGGGCCGCGGCATGCGCTACCGCCAGCCGCGCGGATTGCGGAACACGCTGTGCGCCTGCGCATCCGGAAGACGCCGCGACGGAAGGGAAACGGGTTCATCGTCGAACAGCAGCACCAGCGCGAGCGCCGCGATGAGTTCATCACTCAATTCGTCGTGCAAATCGAAAACAGCTGTGGGATACGACATCTGGACTCCTCGACTACTGGGGCGGGTTGCCGTGTTTACGCGCGGGGATATCGGCATGCTTGGCGCGCAGCATGGTCAGCGAGCGGATCAGCACCGAACGCGTATCGGCCGGATCGATGACGTCGTCGATCAGCCCGCGTTCGGCGGCGTAGTAGGGGTGCATGAGCTCGCGCGCGTACCGGCCGACCAGCTCGGCCCGCATGCCGGCGGGATCCTCCGCGGCGGCGATCTGCTTGCGGAACACCACATTCGCGGCGCCCTCCGCACCCATGACCGCGATCTCATTGGTCGGCCAGGCCAGGGCCAGATCCGCGCCGACGCTGCGCGAATCCATCACGATGTACGCCCCGCCGTAGGCCTTGCGCAGCACGATCGAGATGCGCGGCACGGTGGCATTGCAGTAGGCGTACAGCAGCTTCGCGCCGTGCCGGATGATCCCCCCGTGCTCCTGGCCGACGCCGGGCAGGAAGCCCGGCACGTCCAGCAGCGTGATCAGCGGAATATTCATGGAATCGCACATCTGCACGAAGCGCGCCGCCTTCTCGCTGGCGCTGATATCGAGTGTGCCCGCGAGGCAGTTCGGCTGATTGGCCACGAAACCGACGGTGTGCCCGTCCATTCGGGCCAGAGCGACGATGATATTGCCCGCCCAGCGCTCGTGGACCTCCAAATACGCACCGTCATCCGCGATTTCGGCAATGACCTCACGCATGTCGTAGGGCACGGTGCCGACCTCCGGCACCAGATCGGTGAGCGCGGGGCAGCGCCGGTCGGCCGGATCATCGGTCGGCGCCACCGGCGGCAATTCCCGATTGTGCTGCGGCAGAAAGGACAGCAGATACCGCACATCGGCGAGACAGGACGCCTCGTCGTCGTGCACGAAGTGCGCGACCCCGGACCGCTCGGCATGAATATCCGCGCCGCCCAGCCCTTCCAGGGTCACCGACTCCCCGGTGACGGCGGTGACCACCTCGGGCCCGGTAATGAACATCTGCGAGATGCCCCGCACCATGAGCACGAAATCGGTCAGCGCGGGTGCGTACGCCGCACCGCCCGCGCACGGCCCCAGCATGACGCTGATCTGCGGAATCACCCCGGACGCAGCGGTATTGCGCCGGAAGATGCCGCCGTAGCCCGCCAGCGCCGTCACGCCCTCCTGGATCCGGGCCCCGGCGCCGTCGTTCAGCGAGACCAGCGGCGCACCGGCCGAGAGCGCCAAATCCATGAGCTTGTGGATTTTTTCGGCATGCGCCTCGCCCAGTGCGCCACCGAAGATGCGGAAATCGTGTGCGTAGACGAAGACGGTCCGCCCGTCCACGGTCCCCCATCCGGTGACGACGCCATCGGTGTACGGCCGGTGCTCGAGTCCGAATCCGACGGCCCGGTGCCGCCGCAGCGCCTCGATCTCGGTGAACGAATCCGGATCCAGCAGTAGCGAAATACGTTCCCGCGCCGTGAGTTTGCCCTTGGCGTACTGACGCTCGGTAGCGGCGGCGTCGGGCCCGGATTCGGCCAGCTCCTTGCGCAGGCGCAGTTCGTCGATGCGATCGAAGGTGGCCGGATCGGATGAGTACGGCAGCGTGGATTCCTCGGTCATGGTGTCTCCTCGGTCAGGCGGCGGCGCGGTCGAGCAGGCAGGTTTCGAAGAACGCCAGCACGCCGGCGTGGTACGCGCGCGCCGCCCAGCCGAGGCTGATGTTGTGGCCCGCGTGCGGTACCCGGGCGACGCTGGTGCGGGGCGCGGACTCGAACAGTGCGGGCAGTTCGCCGAGCGCGGCGGCATCGGTGCGCCACCACCGTTCCTGTGCGGCGAAGCTGAGCTGTACCGGAATCCGGATGCGCGCGGCCACCTCCGCGAAGGTGTCCGGCCAGGTCAGGGTGTCGGCCAATTCCAGGGGCGGCGGCGTATCCACCGCGGAGCCGATCTGCGTGAAGGTCCCCGGCGGATACAGCTGCAGGTCACCCCAATTCCGCTTCCACACCTTGGCGCCCGGCGCCAGCGGCGCGAACCGGTGCCCGCACCCGGACACCTCCACTCCCCCGAACTCCGGCGCATCGCCCGCGAGGGTGAGCGCGAGCTTGCCGCCGAAGGAATGCCCGAGCAGGAACAGCCCGGCCCCGATGTCATTGCGCGCGGTGAAGCTCGCGAGTGCGGCGCGCACCGTGTCCACCTGCTCGGCGAGCGATTGCCCGTCCGGCAGCAGATCCGCGGACGCGCCGTACCCGGGCCGGTCGAGAGCCAGCACGGCGTACCCCATCCGGGTGGCGGTGGTCAGCAGTGAGACATCGGGATGCGCGAGCCCGTGGAAATAGGCCGAGGACATCCCCGCCCCGTGCAGTGCGACGATGGTGGCCCGCGGCAGGTTCAGCGCAGGGGTGCTGAACAGCGCGGACAACTGAATACCGTTGGCGTCCAGCAGTATCCGGTGCACACCCGGAGCCACCACCCGTATCGGGTCGGCCCGGCTCATGATCCGGCCTCCGCATACTGTTTGGCATGCCGCAGCGTCGCCAGGCTATTGGTGCTCAGCGCTCGCTGCACGTACGCCTTGGCGCCGGCCAGATCCGCCTCTGGCCCGAGCACCGCGGCGATATTGTCGGTGTTCACCACGACGCTGTGCTGCGAGGACACCGACACCCCGTGCTGGTGCGGCCGCACCGTCCAGTACCCGGTGTGCAGTGTCATCAGTGCGGGCATGGTGATCTGCTTGTACGCGATCTTGTGATGCGGGAACACGATTCGATACGACATGGTGCGGTGCTGCGACCCGTCGACGGCGACGGTATCCATGGCCAGTGACTGCATCCCCGGCCCCGGTTCGGTCAACTCCACCCCCGCGACGTGCGGCAGTCGCTCGGGCCACAGGTGCGCGTCACTGATGAACCCGAAGACGTCCTCGGCCGCACCCTGCACCTCGACCGTGTCCTCGAACGAGAAGGCCGAATCCGCACCCGCGTCACCGAGTTCGATACTGCGTTTCAGCGCCGCGAGTTCGGTGCGCGAATTGCGGTCGACCACGTCGTCGATCCAGCTCAGCCGGTCCGCGCTGACCGCCCGGTAGTCGTGCAGCAGCCGGACGTGGGAGCGGTCGTCGGGCAGCGTATCGACAATCCAGGTGCCGCCCATGGCGGCGATCGGCGCACTGCTGACCTCCTGGCGGAATTCGATGCGGCGGCGCTCCGGATCCAGCACGCGCCGCGAGACCCAGTGCTTGACGCCCTCGCCCGCGGTGGCCCAGATTCTGATGCGCTGTTCCCGCTCGTTGTTGTCCAGATAATCGGCGAAAATGGTGGGCGGGAACAACTGTGGCCAGTTCTCCACCTCGGCGAGCAGGCGGTAGACGGTGGCCGCCGGCGCGGCGACCTCGATGCCGTGCTCGGTCTGTCCCGTAACGGATTCGGTTGTCTGCGCAGTGGTTTCGGCCATGATGCATTCCCTTCAGAAGTTTCCGAGTCCGCCGCAGACGTTCATGGCCTGCGCGGTGATGGATGCGGCGGTATCGGAGGCCAGGTAGCCGACCAGCCCGGCCACCTCCTCCGGCGTGCAGTAGCGGCCGAGCGGAATCTTGGCGGTGAACTTCGCCATGACGGCTTCCTCGGTGGTCTGCTGCAGGGTGGCGTAGTTCCGCCGGACCTGCTGTGCCATAGGCGTTTCCACATAGCCGGGGCAGACGGCATTGACCGTGATGCCGGTCGGCGCGAGTTCATTGCCCAGAGACTTCGTGAAGCCGACCACGCCGTGCTTGGACGCCGAGTACGGCGCACCGAGCACCACACCCTGTTTGCCCGCCGTCGAGGCGATATTGATGATGCGACCCCGTCCGCGATCGCGCATACCGCCGGTGGTGAGCACCTCCCGGGTCATCCGGAAGACGCTGTTGAGATTGGTGTCGATGACGTTGTCCCAGACCTCGTCGCCGAGATCGGCGGTGACGCCGCCACCGCTGATGCCCGCATTGTTGACCAGCACATCGACCGGGCCGAAGCGCGCGGTGGCGGCGGTGACGAACTCGCGCACCGAATCGCCGGACCGCACATCGACTGTGCCGCCGTCCACGTCGAGACCGATCTCCCGCAATTGCTTCACGGTGGTGGCGACGTTCTCGGCCGTGCGCGCCCCGAGGTAGACCCGATAGCCCCCGGCCCCGAGCAGCTGGGCCACGGCCAGGCCGATACCGCTGGTCGCGCCGGTGACCAAGGCATGTGATTGCGACATGGTGACTCCTGCTACGTGGTGGGGAGGGGAATGAGCGCGTTCACGGCGGCCAGGAGGGCGCGCGGGGTGTTCGCGTCGATGACGGTCGAATCCTCCAGCGTCACACCGAATTCCCGTTCGACGCGGCTGGCCGTCTCGAGCATGGCCAGGGAGTCGTAGCCGAGATCCTCGAAGGTGAGGTCGAGGATGTCGGAGGCCAGGTCCACCTCCTCGGGAGCGCCGGAGCCCTCCTCGAGAATGCGGGTGAGGTCGTCGAGGGTGAAGGTCATGGGATATCCCTTTCTTCGGTGGCGGTGAGGACGACGGCGGAATTGAATCCGCCGAGGCCGCGGGCCAGTACGAGCGCGGCACGCACCGTTGCGCGCCGCGCCCCACCGACCACCAGATCCAGTGGTGAATCGGAGTCCGGCGTGACATTGATGGTCGGCGGGATCTCGCCGGCCGCCATGGCGAGCAGTGCGGTGGCCACATCGAGCGGGCCCGCACCCGAATACAGCCGCCCGGTCATGGTTTTCGGTGCGGTGACCGGCACCGCGCGGTGACCGAATACGGCGGCGATCGCCTCGGCCTCGATGCGGTCGAGCTCCGGGACACCCGCCGCGTCGGCGAAGACGACATCGATATCGGCGGCCGCGAGACCCGCGTCGGCCAAGGCCATTTCGATCGCCGCGCACAGTGCGGGTTCCCGGCCGGTATGCGGCGCCGGATCGAAAGTCGCCGCGTAACCGGCGATCTCGCCGTAGCTGTGCGCACCGCGACCACGGGCCGTCTCCGCCGACTCCAGAATGAGAATGGCGCCGCCCTCACCGGGCACCTGCCCCGATGCCCGCGAGTCGAACGGCAGATAACCGAGCGCGGGGTCACTGCCCGCATGCACCCGGCCGCTGGTCCACAGTGCCGCCCAGCCCCACGGGCAGAGCGAGGAGTCCATACCGCCCGACACCATCAGCGGGATGCCCTTGCGAATCTGCCTGCGGGCGTGCGCGATTGCGTCCAGACCACCGGCCTGATCGCTGACCACCACCCCGCTCGGGCCCTTCATTCCGTGGCGGATGGAGATCTGCCCGCTGTTGACCGCGTAGAACCAGGCGAAGGACTGATAGGCGCTCACGTACTGACTGCCCCGGCTCCACAGGGCGCACAGCTCGCGCTGGGCGAATTCGAATCCGCCCGAGCCCGCGGCGGTCACCACGCCCATATCGAATTCGGCGAGCGATCCGGTATCGATGCCGGCGTCGGCCAGCGCCCATTCCGCCGCGACCAGCGCCAGGCGGGTGACCTGATCGGTCTGCGGCAGTAGGCGATTGGGGAGATGCTCGGCCGCCTCGAACCCCGGAATCTCACCCGCCAGCGTGGCCGGATACTCGGACGGATCGAAGCGGGTGATGCGGCCGATGCCGCTGCGCCCGGCGCGGGTCGCCTCCCAATACGCCTGTCTGCCCATGCCGTTCGGCGCGGTGATGCCGATTCCGGTGACCACCGCCGTGGTGCGGTCGAGCTCGGATTTCGCCGCGGCGGGTGTATCGGTGCGGTAGCGCACCACGTCGACTCCATTGATCAGCGCGCCGGTCATGCCGCGGCTCCCGTCACGGTGGTCAGCACCATGGCGCTCTGGAAGCCGCCGAATCCGCTGCCCACGGTCAATACGGTGTCGGTGCGGTGCTCACGCGCGGTGAGCGGCACATAGTCCAGATCGCATTCCGGGTCCGGGGTGTGCAGATTCGCGGTCGGCGGAACCACATTGGCGCCGAGCGCCAGCACCGATGCCGCGATCTCGATGGACCCGATGGCGCCCAGCGAATGCCCGACCATGGATTTGATCGAACTCACCGGGACCTTGTAGGCGTGCGCGCCCAGACTGCGCTTGAACGCCGCGGTCTCGTGCCGGTCGTTCTGCTTGGTGCCCGAACCGTGCGCATTGATGTAGTCGACGGATTCGCCGGGCACCCCGGCCTCGCGCAGTGCCACCCGGATGGCCTCGGCCATTTCGGCACCGTCCGAACGCAATCCGGTCATGTGATAGGCGTTGGCGCGGGTGGCATACCCGGCGACCTCGGCGTAGATGTGCGCGCCGCGCCGGCGTGCCGCGGACAGTTCCTCCAGCACGAACATGGCGGTCCCCTCCCCCAGCACGAAGCCGTTGCGGGACGCGTCGAACGGGCGCGAGGCGCATTCCGGCGCGTCGTAGCGCGGTGTCGTCGCCTTGATGGCGTCGAAGCAGGCCATGGTGATCGGCGAAATCGGCGCATCCGACGCACCGGTGACCATGACATCGGCCGAGCCGTCGGCAATGAGCTGCACGGCGTACCCGACCGAGTCCAGGCCCGAGGTGCAGCCGGAGGACACCACGGTCACCGGTCCCTGCGCACCGACGGTCAGCGCCACCTCGGCGGCGAACGAACTGGGCATCAGATGCTGATAGAGGTGCTGGTCGGCGTACTTCTGATCGACCAGGTGCAGGCGCCCGCCATTGCTGATGACGCGATAGTCCTGTTCCAGTCGCATGGTCGCGCCGACGGCGCTGCCCAGCGCCACGCCGATGCGGAACGGGTCCAGGGTGTCGAATTCCAGGCCGCTGTCGGCGACCGCGCCGCGCGCACCGACCACCGCGAATTGCCCGGTGCGGTCGAGCCGCTGGATCTCCTGCGGGGTGAGGCCGTGCAGTTCGGGATCGAAATCGACCTCGGCCGCCACCCGGGAGCGGAATTGATCCGGATCGAAGAAACTGATGCGCCGGGTGGCGGTGCGGCCGGAGGTGAGCAGCTCCCAGAACTGTTTGGCGCCGACCCCACCGGGGGCGATCACCTCCATTCCGGTAATGACAACGCGCCGGTTCTTCATGCTGTCTCCCAGTGGTAGAAGCGCTCCGCAACGGCATCGGCGGGCTTGCGCCAGGTGGCCGCGTCGTACTTCTCGATGAGTGGATCGAGGTCGTCACAGATCTGGATGAAGCGCGGATCGGCCTGCTTCCACGCCTCGGCGATCACCGCGCCGCCGTCCGGGGTCTCGAAATCCTGCAGGTGGAAATAGACGCCGTGGTAGGCGAACAATTGCCGCCGCCGGGTGCCCATGCGATGCGGCACCTCGGTGGTATCGAAGTCCGCGAACAGCTTTGCGACCTGCACCCGGCGGGCGGGCGCGAGCCGGTTCACCACCAGCGTGCTGTACATGCTCGGGTGCACCGGGCCGGGCAGCCAGTGGTAGTAGCGCCGGGCCGCCGGGCGGAACGGCACCGCGGCATGGTCGTAGGCGGTCACACCGGGGACCAGGTCCGGGCCGGTGTGCTCATCGGGCGACGGCGCATCGCTGTCGACAATGTGGATGAGCAGCTCGTTGTGGTAGTGGAAGAGTTGTCGCCGCACTGTTTTCGGTTCCGCCGGGGTATCGGCGGTGTCGAATTCCGCGAACCCGGCGGCAACCCGTTCCCGCTCCGCGGTGGTCATTCTGGCGACCGTGACAGTCGTATGCATGCTTCCCTCGGTTCTGAATTCGGCAGTGTCAGTTCTGGATTCGGCCTATCAGTTCTGGATTCGGCAGAGCACGGCGCCGGTGCCGATGCTCCGGCCGATCTCGGTGATGAGCCCGACCACGGTGCCCGCCTTGTGCGCGGTGATCGGCTGCTCCATCTTCATCGCCTCGATCACCGCGATGAGCTGGCCGGAGGTCACCGAGTCACCTTCTGTCGCAGCGACTTTCACCAGTGTTCCGGACATCGGCGCGATCAGGGTGTCGCCGGTGGGACGATCGGCCGGACCGGTGCGGGCGGCGCGCTGTACGGGCCGGGGCGCGGGTTTGCCGCCGCGTGCGGGCAGGGTCACCTCGACCCGCCTGCCACGCACCTCGACCACCACGGTCTCGCGCGGCGCCGGAATATCCTGTGCCACAGCACCGTCCTCGTACGGGGCGATGGCGTTGCGGAATTCGGTCTCGATCCAGCGGGTGTGCACCCGGAAGGGCGCATCGGTGAAGTCCGGATCGGTGACAACGGCCCGGTGCAGCGGGAGCGTGGTCGGCAGGCCGTCGATCTCGAATTCACGCAGCGCCCGCGCCGCCCGCTGCAGCGCCTGCGCCCGGTCCTCGCCGGTCACAATGAGTTTGGCCAGCAACGAGTCCCACTGGGCGCCGACGATGCTGCCGGACTCGATGCCGGAGTCCAGGCGCACACCCGGGCCGCTCGGCGGGCGGTAGCGGGTGACAACACCCGGTCCGGGGAGGAAGTTCCGGCCCGCGTCCTCGCAATTGATGCGGAACTCGAGGGCATGCCCGCGCGGGGCCGGATCCGGGTAGTCCAGCAGACCGCCGGCGGCGAGGAGCAGCTGCTCCCGCACCAGGTCGATGCCGGTGATCTCCTCGGTGACAGGGTGTTCCACCTGGAGCCGGGTATTGACCTCCAGGAACGACAGATCGCCGTCCGCGCCGACGAGGAACTCGACCGTGCCCGCGCCGCGATAGCCCGCCGCGCGCAGAATGGCCTTCGAGGCGTCGGCCAGCGCGGTCTGCTGCGCCGGGGTGAGGAAGGGCGCGGGGGCCTCCTCGACAAGCTTCTGATGCCGCCGCTGCAGCGAGCAGTCCCGGGTCGACACCACCACCACATTCCCCGCCGTATCGGCCAGGCACTGGGTCTCCACATGCCGGGGCCGGTCCAGATACCGCTCCACGAAGCATTCGCCGCGCCCGAACGCGGCCTGCGCCTCCCGCACCGCGGAGTCGAAGCATTCGGGGATCTCGGCAAGCGTGCGAGCGACTTTCAGGCCGCGGCCGCCGCCACCGAAGGCGGCTTTGATGGCCACGGGCAGTCCGTGCTTCCTGGCGAACGCCACCACTTCGTCGGGATCGGTGACCGGGCCGGGGCTGCCGGCGACGATCGGCGCTCCGGCCGCGGCGGCAATGCGGCGGGCGGTCACCTTATCGCCAAGGTCGCGGATCACCTCGGGGGGCGGGCCGATCCAGATCAGCCCCGCCGCGAGTACCGCGGCGGCGAAATCGGCGTTCTCGGAGAGGAATCCGTAGCCCGGATGCACCGCGTCGGCGCCGCAGGCCCGTGCCGCGGCGAGCACGGCCCCGATATTCAGGTAGCTGGTCGCGGCGGTGTCGCCACCGAGTGCGTAGGCCTCGTCCGCCGCGCGGACATGGACGGCATCGCGATCCGGGTCCGCGTACACCGCCACGCCGATGATGCCGGCATCCCGGCACGCCCGCGCTATTCGCACCGCGATCTCACCGCGGTTGGCGATCAACACTTTTCGCACGGTGTCTCCTGAAAGTCGTTGGGATTCAGGAACAATCGTGCGAAGTCAAGATCGACACCAGGTGAACGGCGACTCCGGGGACCTTCAGATGCTGTACCGGCGAAAACCTCGAGATCTCCGGGTTCCTCCGATTCATCCGGTGCGCTTCAAGATCTGCGCCGCCCGGTTGCCGGGCGCCGCGCCCGCACCTACCATGACGCTCCCGCGCAGCGCCGCAGCGCATTTCGCCAGCGGTCGCATTTATATGGCTTGCCATGTATTCTCGGGTGCAACCGGACGGACATCGATGGAAGGTGGGCATGGAACCGCTCGAGACGCTGCCGATGGACCGGCGCACCTCACTGGGATACGTGATCAACCATCTCGCTCGGCTGATGGAGCAGGCGCTGCGCGATCGTATCGCCGAATACGGGGTGGTGCCAGGACAATTCGCGCAAATGCTCGCGCTGTACGAGAAGGACGGCGTCTCACAGAACGAGCTCTGCGAGAAGGTGCGCATCGACCAGTCGACCATGGCGCACACGCTCAAGCGGATGGAGCGCGACGGGCTGATCCAGCGCACCGCCGATCCCACCGACGGGCGGCGGGCACTGATCTACCTCACCGATCGCGCCCAGGAGCTGCGGGCCGCACTGGTCGCGGCCGCACTCGAGGTGAACGACATTGCCACGGCGGGCTTTCCGGACCCGCAGGAGGAGGACTTCCTCCGCATGGCTCGACAGGCCATCGGCAACCTCGAAGCCGATCGGGCCACCTGACCGTCGAAGAGAGGTACACCATGCTCTCCCGCATCCATCCCCTCGCGGGCGCACTCGGACTGCTCACCATCGCGACCTTCTGGACCTCGACCGTACTGACGGAGATCTTCGGATCCCGGCAGGACGTCACCACCCTGAAGCAGACCATTCCGTGGGCGCTGCCGCTGCTGGTGCTCGCCCTCGCGATCACCGGGGCGAGCGGCTTCCGCCTGTCCGCGGGATCGACGCTTCCGGTCATCCTCGCGAAGAAGCGCCGGATGCCGTTCATCGCGGGCAACGGCCTGCTCATCCTGGTCCCCTCGGCGATCACGCTGGACGTGCTCGCGAGCCACGGCCACTTCGGGGTCGCGTTCTACTGCGTGCAGGCGCTGGAACTCCTTGCGGGCGCGACCAATATCGCGCTGATGTCACTGAATATTCGTGACGGTCTCCGGCTCACCGGCCGGCTCGGCACCGGCGCCGGGAAACCGAGTGGACACGATCGCTCGGACAGCACGGATCCATCCGTTGCCGTGGGCAGCGAAGAATCTCAGGGATGAAAAATGGACAAGATTTCCGACAAAGAGCTCCGTGCCGAGATCGCGGCACTGCGCGCCGAGGTTCGCGAATTGCGCGACCATCGCGATATCGCCGCGCTCTTCGATAGATTCTTCTTCTTCGAGGATCGCAAGACGATGAATGACGCGTGGGCCGAATCGCTTTTCACCCGCGATGTGCTGCTCGAATTGCCGCCCGAGGATTATCGGGGCCTCGAGGGGCTCGCCGAGCATATGACGGAGGTCGTCGCATTATTCGGCCCGACGCACCACGTCACCACCGACTGTCATGCCGATATTCACGGGGATAATGCCGTCATCAGGTTGAATCTCACCGCAACACACGAACATGTCACCTCAGGCGCACCGCCGCTCATCGTCTGGGGATATATCGAGGCGAACGCCCGGCGCACGGTGGCGGGCTGGCGATTGAGCCGTATGAATCTGACCAAGGTGATGCGCACCGGCGAGGCGCCGGCCGGTTATATCTTCGATGAGCATCTGAACGTCATCGCCGTCGGCGACTGATACCGGAAAGGCCGCTGACTCGCCGAGTCAGCGGCCTTTCTCGTTTCCGGACGTCTCTCAGTCGGGGATATCGGCGACCGGCATCAGCTTGAAACCGATACCGCGGACCGCGACGATCCAGTCGCTCGATCCCAATTTCGCGCGCAGGCTGCTCACATGCGTGTCCACCGTATGCTGCGACCACGACCCGTCCCACACCTCGCTCAGAATCTGCTGCCGCGGCACCACCACTCCCGGCCGCCGGGCCAGCAGGCCGAGCAGATCGAACTCTTTCCTGGTCAGCACCACCGGCCTGCCGCGAATCTCCACCTCGCGGGACGCATCGTCGATGCGCAGTGAACCGCACCGGGTGACCGACTGCTCCTGCTCGGCCGGGTCCGGGCACGCGCGCCGCATGACCGAATCGATTCTCGCGACCAGTTCCCTGATGCCGAACGGCCGGGCCAGATAATCGTCCGCACCCGAACGCAGACCGAGAACACAATCGAGTTCGGAGGTGCGGTCCGTGACCACGATGATCGGCACGGCATGCCGGGCGCGAATCGAGCGGCACACCGCGAAACCGTCGAAATCGGGAAGATCCGGATCCAGTAGCACCAGATCGGCCCGATCGAACAGCTTCATGGCCATTCGCCCGGTATCCACCATTGCCACCTGATGGCCGTACCTCGGCAACTCCCGGGCGAGTCCGCCGCAGTCTCCGGAACTGGCCGCTATCAGAATTCGCCAGGACCTGTCGACCACCGAAATATGCATATCGGGGAAACTCGGCTCGAGGTCGATGTCGATTTGCCGCAGCTCGCTGCTTTCCATATTTGGAATGCCCCCACCGTCCCGGACACATGAAGTGTCGCTTTGACGACCACGCTTCGGTGGGCGGCCGGGTGTTCAACTAACATCAGACTAGGCGATAGCCTGCTGTCGATCAAACCGTGGCGACGAATTCCAGCGGTAGTGAAGTATCTAACAAATCCCCCGAACGAGGGCGTCCGAGGCCGTTCCGGGCTAAATAGTAAGGCCGTTCGGTATGTTTCACTATTCAACATAAAACATACCGCACCCGGAAACATTCGAGAGCCGCACTACCAATTGTGCCCGGAATTCGCCGGGCTCAATTACGGTCGCGCTAATCAGTGCTCGTGGTCGTCCTCGCCGTGCGGGTGGCCGTGGGCGAGCTCGTCCGCGGTGGCATCGCGGACGTCGACGACGCGGACCTGGAAGGTCAGGCGCTGGCCGGCCAGCGGGTGGTTGGCGTCGACGGTCACCTCATCGCCGTCCAGCTCGCGGATGGTGATGATCTGGACGTCGCCGTCGGGCGTTTCGGCGTGCAGTTCCATGCCGACCACGAGCTCCTCGACGCCTTCGATATCGCCGCGGCTGACGATGCTGACCAGCTCGGCCTCGTATTCGCCGTAGCCGTCCTCCGGCTCGATGACGACCTTCAGCTCGTCACCGACGGCCTTGCCCTCCAGCGCGCCTTCCAGCCCGGGGACGATGTTATCGGCGCCGTGCAGGTACTCGAGCGGTTCGGCGCCGGTCGAGGTGTCGATGACCTCGCCGTCGTCGTCGGTCAGGGTGTAGTCGATGGAGACAACCTTGTTGGCAGTGATCGACATGGGGTAACCCTTTCGCAGAGGAACACTGAACGAGCAAATGTATATGGCGGCTACACCCCCTGCGTGCTCAGGTGGAAGTCCTCGGCGTCGGGGTCGGTGAGCATGGTTTCCATGGTGCGGCGGTCGAAGGGCAGCAGATCGATGTGGCCGCCCTCGGTGAAGTACCAGGAGTTGCAGCCGGTGTTCCAGACCGTGGGCCCCAGCGCCTCGGCCACGTGGGCGCCGAAGCGGTCGGTGGCGGCCTCGGTGACCTCCACGGTGTCGAATTCGCCTGTGCTCCAGCGGTTTATCCAGGCGGCGATATAGCGGGCGGTGACCTCCGCGGCGTGATGCAGGGGAATGGACCCGGTCGGCGAGTTGGGTCCGAGCACGGTGAAGAAATTGGGGAATCCGGGGATCGCGGTCATGCGGTAGGCGCGGGGGCCCTTGGCCCAGGCCTCGTCGATGGAGATTCCGTCGCGGCCGGTCACCCTCATCGGGCGCATGTAGTCGTGCGCGCGGAAGCCGGTGGCGAAGACGATCGTATCGACCTCGTGGTGGCGGCCGTCGGTGGTGCGAATGCCCGTCGGGGTGACCGCCTCGATGCCGGTGGTGACGAGTTCGGCATTGCCGGCGCGCAGCGCGCGATAGTAGCTGCCGGACAACACCTGTCGCTTGCACAGCGGCTGGTAGTCGGGGGTGAGCTGCTCGCGCAGTTCCGGATCGCCGACCTGGGTGCGCAGACTCAATCGCGCGTACTGCTGCACCGCGCGCCGCCGCCAGCTCGGGCGGGTGACGACATCGGTGAACAGCTTCGCACCGGTCATTCCGGCCTGGTAGAGCGCCCGGTTGAGGGCCGGAAGCCGGTCCAGCACGGCGCCGACGAACGCCGGTTGCGGCAATTGCATCGGCGCCCAGATCACCCACTGCGGGCTGCGCACGAAGTGGGTGATCCGCTGCGCCTTCGGCTGCAGCGCCGAAACCACCTGCACCCCGGTGGATCCGGTGCCGATCACGGCGATCTTCCGACCGGCGGTCGGCAGGGAATCGTCCCAGCGGGCGGTGTGCACCACGGTGCCCGCGAACTCGTCCAGTCCAGCGATATCGGGCCAGGCCGGATGATGCAGGACGCCGGTGGCGGCGATCACGAAGTCGGCGTCGTACCCTTCCCCGTCGCCGGTCTCGACCCGCCAGCCGGAGCCGGTGAATTCCGCCGCGACCACCTCGGCGCCCACCCGCAGGTGCGGGCGCAGTCCGAACTGGTCGACGACATCGGCGAGATAGCGCTGGATCTCCGGACCGGGTGCGAAGACATGCGACCAGTCCGGCTTCGGCGCGAAGCCGAACTGGTACACCTGTGACGGCACATCGCAGGTCAGTCCCGGGTAGTGGTTCCAGTGCCACACCCCGCCGACGTCGGACCCCTTCTCCAGAATCACGAAGTCGTGGAAACCATTGCGCTGCAGCGTAATCGCGCTCGCGATACCGGACACACCCGCGCCGATGATCACGACGCGGGGTTGACGAGACGCAGACATGCCGCACACATCCTTCACTTTGATACCGCCAGAATTCGAATACCGACGGTATTTCGGTTTGGTGAGGATGTCAACGGCCGGGTCAGGCCCAGGCGCGCCGGGTACCGGGCATACCGGTGCGGCCCTGCGGATCGGGGACAACGCCGAGGACCTGGTGCAGCCCGATGCCTCCATCCTCGAAGCCGAGGGCGGAGGCGGCCATGTAGATGCGCCAGATGCGAGCGCGGCCTTCGCCCGCGAGGGAAACCGCTTCGTCCCAGGCATTTTCGAGATTGGCCACCCAGTGGCGGAGGGTGAGGGCGTAGTGCTCGCGCAGGGCTTCCACATCACGGACCTCGAAACCGGCGCGCTCCATCGCCAGGGTGACATCGCCGACGTCGAGCAGTTCGCCATCGGGGAAGACATAGCGGCCGATGAACGAGCGGGCGGTGATCTTGGAGCCGCCCTTGGACGAGATCGCGTGGTTGAGCAGGCGGCCCTCGGGGTGCAGCAGTGCGCGCAGGGTTTCGAAGTACGCGGCCATTCGATTCGCGCCGACGTGTTCGAACATGCCGATCGAGGAGATGGCGTCGAACTCCTCGCCGTGCAGGTCACGGTAGTCGGAGAGGCGGATTTCGACGGTGTCGGACAGACCGGCGTCGGCGACGCGTTTGCGCGCGGCTTCGGCCTGCTCCTTACTGATCGTGACGCCGACGACCTGCGCGCCGTAGACCTCGGCCGCATGCATTGCCATGGAACCCCAGCCGCAGCCGACATCCAGCAGGCGCATGCCGCGGCGCTCGGCCAGGCCCAGCTTGCGGCAGATCAGATCATGTTTGGCAGCCTGGGCGGCTTCCAGGGAGACCTCGGGATCGGCCACCCGCCGGCCGTCGTCATCCGCGGCGACGAAGCGCGCGCACGAGTAGGTCATGCTCGGCCCGAGCACCAGGCGGTAGAAGTCATTGCCGACGTCGTAGTGGTGGCTGATGGCCGCCGCATCACGTCCGCGCGTGTGCAGCCAGCCGCGCGGCGCGGGGGCCTCCTCGGGCGGCGGCTTCGGACGGTGGCTGAGCGCACCGAGTTGCCGCGCCGCACCGGCGGCCTTGACCGCACCGCTCAGACCCAGCCGCGCGCTGTCCGGCACGGCGGTCTGCAGCGCACGCAGAAT
The DNA here is from genome assembly GCF_035958815.1 of Nocardia sp. NBC_01327. Lineage (NCBI taxonomy): Bacteria > Bacillati > Actinomycetota > Actinomycetes > Mycobacteriales > Nocardiaceae > Nocardia > Nocardia sp. NBC_01327. The sequence goes on from NZ_CP108383.1 coordinate 8,552,444, forward strand.
CGTGAAGATATCGCCGTCGAGATCGACACTGCCGGAGACGAACGCGCGGCCGAGACCCAATTCGCCCGGCGCCCAGATCATATGTCCCAGAGCGTCTTTCGAGCGAATGCGCATGGTGCCGGGAGACTCACCGGCCGGTTGCACGGCACTGCCGTCCCAGAATTCGAACCGTAGCGGCGGCTGTGCGCCGAAGGCGGCCTGCAGAAGAGGTTCGAACGCGGCCGCGACTGTTGCGTTGTTGCCCATATGACCACTATCGCCTGTCGCGTGCGGCCGCGCGCGGAGGCTACTCGAGCCGGTCGCACCGACTCGGGCGGGTGCGACCGGGCTCCTCAGCGTGCTTACTCCCGGATCCGCTGTCGATCAGTAGTAGTGGCTGCGGCCGCCGATGGCGTGCCCGGTGCGGCCCGCGATCATCAGCACTGCGCCGATGATCAGCAGGATGATCCCGATGGTGACGAGGAGGTGGAAACCCAAGAGGAATCCCACGACTAGCAGGACCAATCCGAGAGCGATCATGAGTGGATACCTAATTTCGTTGGTGGTCCTTCCAGTACACGCCGCCGCCGACGGTATGTCAACGCTGTAGACCTACACTTGCAACCTACAGTGAATTTTCCGGTAGCAGGGCCGCTCCACCAGGGCTGCGGATTAAGCTGACGCCGTCACCTGCCCCGCACAGCGAGGTGTATGGAATGTCGGATCACGTCATGCGAATCGCCCGGCTGCTCACCGCGGTGCTCGGGATTGCCGTTCTGGTGGGCGCCTGCACAACGAGCACCGGCCCCGCGGGCACCGGCCCCGCGGGCACCGGCCCCGCGACGCCCGCCGCGGCGTGGCCACCGGCCGGCGGGCGCGGGGACTGCGCGGTCGACAAGCAGGCCGATGTGCCCGCGAGGATGCGCGACGGGACCGTACTCCGGTCGGATGTGTACCGCCCCAGGACAACCGATCCCGTTCCGGTGATTCTCATGCGAACCCAGTACGGCAAGTCGGCCCCGCAGATCCAGCCCTCGCGCTATCAGAGCCCGGACTGGTTCGCCTCGCACTGCTATCTGGTGGTCATCCAGGATGTCCGGGGACTCGGGACCTCGGACGGCGTCTTCTCCGAATTCGGCAATGACATCCAGGACGGCTACGACTCCGTGGAATGGGCTGCGGCACTGCCGGGTTCCAGCGGCAAGGTCGGCATGTACGGCTCGTCGTATGTCGGGGCGACGCAGTGGCTGGCCGCGGTGGGCGCACCCCCGCATCTGACCACGATCGTGCCCGCCAATACCGCCTCCGATTACTACGACGGCTGGACCTACGAGGGCGGCGCCTTCCGATTGGCCTTCGTGGAGCCGTGGGCGATGGGCACCATCGGCGCCGAGGCGGCACAGCATCGCCAGGACGGTCCGGCCGTCAAGGAGCTGACCGACGCGGTCTCGAACTACACATCCTGGATGAAATACCAGCCGTACAAAGACTTTCCGCCGATGCAGCCGGGCAATCCGGCCGTCGCGCCCTGGTTCTTCGACTGGATCCGGCACTCGACCCGCGACGACTACTGGAAGCAGTGGAGCATTCGGGAGCACTACCCGCAGGTGAAGATTCCGGTGCTCGATGTCGAGGGCTGGTACGACGCCTTCCTCGCCGGCGGGACCGAGAATTTCGCCGGAATGGTCGCCCACGGCGGAACACCGCAGGCACAACAGAACCAGCGCCTGGTGATCGGGCCGTGGGATCACGTCGGCTGGGGACGGCCCGACTCACCGTTCGCACCACGGTTGAAGCAGATCGGGCCGGCCGGGAACAGTCCGATCAATGATCTGATGCTCGACTGGTTCGACCAGTTCCTGAAGGGCAAGAGCAACGGCGTATCGGGCAGCCCCCGAGTCGACTACTTCCTGATGGGCGCGAACCGCTGGAAGTCCGCCACGAATTGGCCACTGCCGCAAACACAGTGGAAGGACTACTACTTCTCCGGCAGCGGCGCGAACGGTATCGCGGGCCGCATGGGCGCATTGACCCCGCAGGCGCCGGGCGGTCCCGCCGATCCGGATCACTACCTCTACGACCCCGCCGATCCGGCGCCCAGCAGCGGCGGCCATTCCTGTTGCGGCGCATCATCGGGACCACAGGGACCGTTCGAACAGGGTGCGGTGGAACAGCGTTCGGACATCCTGACCTACGATACCGATCCGCTGAGCACCGATACCGAGGTGACCGGGCCCGTCACCGTGCAGCTGTGGGCCTCGTCCACCGCACCGGACACCGATTTCGTGGCGCGGCTGGAAGTCGTTTCACCCGACGGCACTTCGGTGAATCTGAACAATGGCATCCTGCGCGCGGCGTTCCGCGACTCGCTGTCGGATCCCACCCTGCTGGTCCCCGGGCAGCCGTACAAATTCACCATCAAGATCTGGCCCACCAGCTACCAGTTCAAAGCGGGCGACCGCATTCGCATTGCCGTCACCAGCAGCGACTACCCCCAGTACGCGCCGAATCCCAATACCGGCGACCGCTTCGGCGACAATGCCCGCACCCAGCCCGCTACACAGACCATCTACAAGGATGCCGCGCACCCCTCCTCGGTGACGCTGCCCCTCATCCCGGCCGGGTCGGAGGGCTCCACGACCTTCGATCTGCGGCCGGGGAAATAATCAGTTCCAGACGGTCGCGACCTGGGCCGCCACCGATTTGCCCTGCGCGCGCCCGGCCTGCGCGGACGGTACGCGCGAGACGGTGTCCAGCGGGTTCGCCCCGAAGGCCGTGAACGAGTCCTCGTCGGGACTGATCACCTCGACCCGCGCGCCCTTCTCGGTGAGCGTCGAGATCTGCTGTTCCAGCTCCTCGTCCGGGAGCGGCGCGATGATCAGCACGCGCTCGTAGCCGACGGCCAGATCCGCATTGACGGAGGTGCGCACGCCGCCATCGGTGTAGTGCACCCCGTCGATGACGTGGCAGGGCCAGACCAGCGGGACGGCCGAGCTCGCGGTCACCGCATCCACCAGGGCGATACCGGAATCGCGGTCGAAGGTCTGCGGCTCACCGGTTTCCGCGTTCACCACGCTGACCAGCAGCGGCTGCTGCGGCCATTCGTGCACCGGCAGCCGGGATTCGATGACCGCCCGGCGGGCCGCCACGGGCACCGAATGCACGGTCATGGCCAGTGCGCAGAGCCGCCGCCGCGCCTCGGCCGGATTGCCCTCGGTGGCCGCCTGGATATCGAGAATCTCCGCCCAGACGCTCTCGACCGAATTGCCCTCCGGCACCAGCTCTTTGCTCTGCAGCGCCGGATCGATCTGGCGCGCGAACAGCTCCTCCGGTGTCAATCCGCTGCTGACCTGCGCCGCGACATTGGCGCCCGCCGACGTACCCACCAGCACGTCGGCAGTGCGCACATCGACGCCGTTCTCGGCCAAGCCCGCGACAATCCCGTTCGCCCAGGCGATTCCGGCGACACCACCGCCGCCGATGACCAGTGCCCGTTTGTCCGCCATGCCCGCTCCTCCGCCATACCCCTGTTCCCACTGTCCGCCCTCACACTTCCGGAGATGGGGCGCAGGGGCAATGCGAGAACCTGCTCAGGGGGCGGAGCGGCTCGCCTGAGCGAGGCCGCCGCCTACCCGCGCCGCGCTGGTACCCAAACCGGTCGGTCGCAGGAAGGGCAGCGCGAGACCGGAATCGGAGGCCGCGGGCTGCGCCGGTTCACGGTGGAACCGCTCCCTGAGCTTCGATTCGGTGTAGCGGCCACACCCGGTATGCCAGTTCAGGATTGCCGCCATCCAGTCCTGCAGTTCGACGGCGCGCCGGTCCAGCACGCGGCGGGCGGACTCGTCGAGCTGGTACTCCTCGTACAGGGTGGGCAGTTCGTGGGTGACCACGCGCTCGAACTGCTGCAGGCGTGCGGTCATGAGGTCGTTGACGATTTCGACGGCACGATCGCGGTCGCAGCTCAGGAAGTTCTGAATGACGCTGACGCCATTGTGGAAGTCGCCTTCGAACTGCGTCTCCTTCTGATAGGAGAACAGGTCGTTGAGCAGGATCGCGTAGTCGGCGGCGGTGTTCTCCAGATTCTTGAGGGTCTGGGTGCGATAGACCTGCGGCGGAACCAGATTGCCGTGCGAGAGCCGCGACAGCGCCTTGGTCAGATCCGAACCGAAGGTATCGCGGCGCATCTCCACATAGTCGATGGGATCGGGGATGCGGTGCAGCACGTGGTTCAGCACCTCCCACTCACAGGCGGAGATGAAACTCTGTACAGCCGTGCGGAATTCGAGCTTCTGGTCGGCGTCCATCGGAAGGGTGGTGCGTGCCCAGAGATCGGCCAGGCCCGTTTCGATGGGATTGGCGGCGGGCGGGGTCGCCGCCGAGTCGAGCGGCATGAAGTCCAGCATTCGGCGGCCCTGGAGTTTGGCGCCGAGCAGGTTCTTGGTGGGGAAGAAGACCGCCGGATAGTAGTCGTCGACGTAGGTGCCCCAGGTCAGCCAGTGCGTCGCCAGATCCAGTTCGGATTCGGTCGCGTCCGGGTCCAAACCCGAAGAGCAGAGGGCGAAGTCGAACTCGCGCAGATCGCGTTCGCTCCAGAGGGTCAGCTCGGTATCGGGCACCGGGCCGAGCATGCCCATCCCCTGTGCCCAGGTGACGGCATTCTCCCGCGCGGTATCGAGGTGCGTATTCAATTGGAGGGTGAAGGGCATATAGATCTCGGGCAGCGGGGTGGGCCCGACCTCCGCATAGGGCACGTGCAGGAAGCTGTTGAATCGCTTGAGCCCCAGGCTGCTCGGGCTGATCCGCAGTGCGGACATGCCCAGACCGCTCGGTGCGAGCATGGCCAGCAGCGGATTCGCGGTGGACTTGCGCCCCTTGTTCATATAGCGGCTGGACCGCAGATGCCATTCGTGGCCGCCGGCCTGCCAGTCCTGCAGCCCCTTGGCATACCGCGCCACATCGGCCTGCTCGTGCGGGCCGACGCCGAATTCGGCGAAGAGCAAAGGCAATTCGGTGACGGCGGTGTACTCGAACTGCTGGACCCGCGAGGTCAGCAGATCATTGACGACCTCCGCGGCGGGCTGGGTATCGAGGCCGAGGAAGCGCTCCAGCACCAGAATGCAATTGGCGTTCTCCCCCTCCTCCCGCACCTCGCGCTCATAGGAGAAGATGTCGTTGCGCAGATGCACGCCGTCGGAGAAGGTGTCGCGCAGCACGCACAGCGGCCGGGTGGCGGCCAGCTCGGCGGGCACCTCCGCCCGCACGGCATGCTCGACCAGATTCGCCGACCACGGTGCGCCGCCGACCTTGCGGCGCATCTCGATGTACTCGATCGGATTGGCGATCCGGCCCTCGGTGATATTGGCCAGCTCCCAGCGTGATTCCTCCAGCAGCGCCTGCGTGGTGACGGCGAAGCGGCGGCGCCAGTCGAGCGACATGCTCGGCACCGTGCGCGGCCACAGATCGGCCAGACCGCGTTCCACCGGATTGGTCGGCTCGGGCATTTCGGTGCCGGTGAGCGGCATGAAATCCTGGAGGCGGCGCAGGTAATCGCGGGCGCCCTCGGAATCCTGGGTGCGCTTGTACAGCTCCAGGAAATGGTCGTCGAAATAGAAGACCCAGACGTACCAGTCGGTAATCAGATCCAGTTCCGGACCGTCGCACTCGGGGTGGGTATAGGCGCACAGCAGACCGTAATCGTGCCGTTCCAGATCCGATTCGTCCCAAATGTGGTGTCCCTGTTGGGTTTCGAAGAAACCCATCTCCGCGGCCCACTCCCGGGTGTGCGCCCGAGCCTGGTCGACATGTGGATTCAGCCGCGCCGGATAGGGCATATAGAAATCGGGAAGTTCGAACGGCTGCACAGCACAACCCCCTGGGACTCAACCGAAATACTGACGAGCGAGACAAGCCGTTATGCGGTATCTACGGTACGACTCGAACCGGGAACCATGACGAAAATCGGTGAAGGTGATCAGGACGCCCGGTGCGTCGCGTGCAGACGTGCGGCGAGGGGCACGCCGCCGCCGTGCAGGATGACACTGCCGAAGACGGTGAAGACCATCGTGATCAGCGCGAAATCGGCTGGATCGCCGGACAATCCGTTGTAGGCCAGCAGCGCGAAGACGATCGACGTGGTGCCGCGCGGGCCGAGCAGACCCAGCCGCAGCCGGTCGCGCCAGGAGAAGGAGGAGCCGAGCATGGCCACGAAGGTCGGCAGAATCCGCACGATGGTGAGCGCGGCCAGGCTGAAGAGCAGGGTCCTCCACAGGTGCGGGCCGATCAGTACATAGACCGCGACACTGCCGAAGACGAACCACATCACCACGGTGAGCAGGAAGCCGATATCGTCCAGCAGCTCGAGCTCGGCGCGGAAATTCGAAGAGCGACGCCAGTAGTTGAGCGCCAGCCCGCACACGAACGCGGCGACGAACCCATTGCCGTGTATGGCCACCGCCACGGCGTAGGACAGTATCGGCGCGGCGACCAGCAGCATCCGTTTCGACTGATGGCTCATCAGCTTTCGCTCATCGGCGGCATTGGTGGCCAGGGCCAATGCCGCGCCGACCACCAGGCCGACCAGTATCGCCTTGATGGCCTGCGGCAGCGCGTCGCCGAGCGCCTCGAGCGGCGTCTTCGCATGCTCGCCGACGCCGGACAGCGCGAGCGCGAAAATGAAGATCGGCGACACCAGACCGTCGTTGTAGCCGCCCTCCACATTGAGCACATTGCGCACCCGCAGCGGAATCCACCTGTCCCGCACCACCGACGGCGCGGGCGCGAAATCGATCGGCACCACGATGCAGGCAATCAACAGCAATACCGGCCAGGACAGCCCCGGCAGAAGCCACGCCCCGAGCAGCGTCGACAGTCCCAGCCCGAGCGGCAGCGCGATGAACAGCATGCGCAAGGCCGGCCGCGGGCTGGGCCCGAGCAGGCCGCCGCGCACCTCGGTGGCATCGATGAACAGCAGCACGGCGAGCACGATCTCCGCACCGAACTGCGCGGAATGCGTATTGAGCGTCTCGCCGATGGTGTTCCGCGTGGTGAATCCGACGGCGATCCCGACCAGCACCACCGCGATCGGCGCACTGATATGCCACCGCTCGCCCCGTGCCGCGAGCAGCGACCACCCCGCCACTACCGCCGCGATGGCGATCAACGACTGAATCACCTGCGCATCCTTTCAGACGCGAGATGCATTCGATAGCAACACACAAGCGAACACTTGTGGCCATCCTCCCCGGTGGTCAGGCCTGAGGATTCGCGTGGCGGTGCTGGATGGCCCACCAGACGCGGATGGCGCTGTGCGGTGCGCGCAGATCGGTGCCGGTGAGTTCTTCGAAGCGGGCGAGGCGGTAGCGAACGGTGTTCTGGTGCACGATCAATCGCTCGGCGGTGGCCTCGATGCGCAGGCCGGATTCGAGATAGCGCTCGACGGTGTCGATGACCGTGCGGGCCGGCTCGCCGGCGCCCAGCGGGTCGAGATAGCGCGCGGTGAGTTCCTCGCCGAGATCGGTGTCGGCGACGATCGCGGGCAGCAGGCCGAGGCGGTCCAGATCGGCGGCGCCGGTGCGGCCGAAGCGGTGCGCGGTGGCGAGCATTCGACTCGCCAGCCGGAATGATCGCGGCAGATCGGCAAGCTGGGTCGCGGGCCCGAAGCCGATGGTGCCCGCGCTTTCGATCAGATCGGTCCCGAGCACGAATCCGGCGAGGTCCCCGTCCATGGCCGTCGAGAACCCGCGTATCGCCTGCGGGCCCGGCCGCAGGAGTCGCCGCAGATCGGCGGCGGCGAGTGGATCGTCGCCCCGGGCACGGAAGGCGCGGTAGACGCCCGCGACCTCGAGCCCGTACCGCTGCGCTTGAATCCGGATATCCGCCGGAGCGAGCCCGCCCAGCAGCAGACCGCGCGCGAACTCGGCGCGGAACTGCTGATCGTGCCGAGCCAGTTCGATCTCCACATCCCGATGGCCGCCGCTGTATGCCTGACTGGCCTGATCGACGATGTCGAGCAGATCGTGGGTGAGGACCAGCAGGGTGCGGTCGGCGACCCGGCCGCTGCGGCCGAACGTGGTGAGCGACGCCAGCATCTCGCGGACCGCGATGCGCCAGCCGTTCTGCACATCGGACAGTGAAATACCCTGCCGCGCACGGGTTTCCCCGAAATCACGCAGTGCGTGCAGATCCTCGGCGGTCAGTTCGCGCTCGGCGCGGAGCGCGGCGAGCAGGCGATTGACAATGCCCGCGGTCGTCTCGGCGATCTCCGCGTCCGATACCGCCGAATAGTCGGCCATCTCCGCTCGCGCGCGGGCCACAATGCGGTCGACCAGATCGTCGACCTGTGCGAGGACACGATCCAGCAGCCGACGTCGAGCGGTCGGCGACACGGAGTCGCGGGAATCGGTCATCTCGAGGTCGAGGCTACGGCCGGGCTTTGGAAAAACCAACAAACCCGGTGACCGATAGTCCGGTGCTCACTCCATGGCCCAGGTCACAGTCCCCTGCCGATACTTGTGACGCCCGACACCGCCGTTCGACAGAGGAATCGCCCATGTACCTGACCCAGGGACTGCACCGCGCCGCACAGCACACCCCCGACGCCGTCATGACGATTTTCGGGGACCGCACCCGGACCTTCCGGGAGGGTCTGGATCGGGTCGCACGGCTGGCGAGCGCACTGCGCGATCTCGGGGTCGGCGACGGCGACCGGGTCGCCATCCTGGGCCTGAACTCCGACCGCTATCACGAATACCTGCTGGCCGTGCCGTGGGCGAATGCCGTGCTCAATCCGGTCAATATCCGCTGGAGTCCGGCGGAGATCAGCTATTCGCTGCGGGACTCCGGCACCACGGTGCTGCTGGTCGACGATGCCTTCGCTCCGATGCTGCCCGCACTCCGGCAGGAGCATCCCGAACTCGCCACGGTGATCCACTGCGGCGACGGCCCCACGCCCGACGGCATGCTCGCCTACGAGGAGCTGATCGCCGCGGCCGCACCGATCGCGGACGCCCGCCGCGGCGGTGACGACCTCGCCGGAGTGTTCTACACCGGTGGCACCACGGGTTTCCCCAAGGGCGTCATGCTCAGCCACACCAATCTCGCGACCTCCGCGCTCGGCGGCATCGCCAGCGGCCAATTGTTCACCCCCGGTGTGCGATTCCTGCACGCCGCGCCCATGTTCCACCTCGCCGACCTGGCGGGCTGGTACGGCACCATGCTGCTGGGCGGCACCCACGTCATGATCCCGGCGTTCGATCCACTCGCCACCATGGCGGCCATCGAAACGCACCGGGTGACCGGAACGGTGTTGGTACCGGTCATGATTCAGCTGCTGGTCGATCATCCGGCGGTCGCCGGACACGACCTCTCCAGTGTGCGGCAGCTGATGTACGGCGCATCGCCGATTTCCGCCGCACTGCTGGAGCGCGCCATGAAGGCTTTCAGCGCAGCGGGTTTCGTGCAGGCGTACGGCATGACCGAGCTCGCGCCCATCGCCACGCTGCTGGGTCCGGAGGATCACCTTGCGGGACGCCTGCGTTCGGCGGGACGCGCGGTGCCGCACAGTGAAGTGGTGATCATGGATCCGGACGGGAACGAGGCGCCGCGCGGCACGGTCGGCGAAATCGTGGTCGGCGGTGCGCATGTCATGCTCGGCTACTGGAACCGGCCGGAGGAGACCGCGGCTGCGGTGCGGGACGGCTGGATGCACACCGGCGACGGCGGCTATATGGACGAGAACGGCTACGTCTATATCGTCGACCGGATCAAGGACATGATCGTCAGCGGCGGGGAGAACGTGTACTCGGCCGAGGTCGAGAACGCCGTGGCGGCCCACCCCGCCGTCGCCGCCTGCGCGGTAATCGGTGTGCCCGACCAGGATTGGGGCGAGCGCGTGCACGCGGTCATCGTCTGTCAGCCGGGGCGGCAGGTGACCGCCGAGGAGATCCGCGAGCACGCCAAGACCCTCATCGCCGGTTACAAGGCGCCCCGCACCATCGATGTGGTGACCGCCCTGCCGGTCTCCGGGGCGGGCAAGATCCTGAAACGCGAACTCCGCACGCGGTATTGGGATGCCGACGCCCGTCAGGTGAACTGACTCAACTCATTTGAGGCTGAAGTACGCGAGACTGCCGACGCCGACCACCAGACAGTAGATGGCGAACGGCGTCAGCGTCTTGGTCTCGAAGTAGCTCACCAGGAACTTGACCGAAACGTAGGCCAGCACACCGGCCACCACACTGCCCGCGAGCGCGGGACCCAGAATGTCATGGTTCTCGGGCTTGAACAGTTCCGGCGTCTTGAGCACACCGGCCGCCAGGATCACCGGCGTGGCCAGCAGGAACGCGAAACGCGCGGCATCCTCGTGCCGCATGCCCTTGAACAGGCCCGCGACAATGGTGCTGCCGGAGCGGCTGATACCCGGGAAAAGCGCTGCGATCTGGGCGGATCCGATAATGAGCACGGACTTCACCCCGAGCCGCGACAGCCGCACATCGGAGGCGTGGTCCGGATCGGTGGTGGGCAGCACCAGGGTGTCCTCGGCGGACAGATCCACCGTGCGGGCGGTGGGGCTGGAGAGCACCAGATTGCGCTGGGTCTCGCGCTTGCGCAGCAGTTCCGCCGACAGCAGCACCACGCCGTTGAGCGCGAGGAACGCCGAGGTGGGTATCGGCGTGCCGAGATAATTGCGCACCGCCTTCTCCAGCACCAGCCCGGCCAGGCCGACCGGGATGGTGGCGATGATCAGCAGCACCCCCAATTGCGCTTCGGGAGAACGGATCTGCCGGGTGCGCGCGACATCCCACAGCCCGCTGAAAATGCGCACCCAGTCGCGCCAGAAGAAGACGACCAGCGCGATGGCGGTCGCGACGTGCATGGCGACCAGCAGGGCCAGGTACGGCGAATCCTTGGCCGACATATTCAAATCGTCGGCCCACTTTCCGCCCACCAGGGCGGGCAGCAGAATACTGTGCCCCAGACTCGATACCGGGAACAGCTCGCTCACCCCCTGGAGCGCGCCGACGACGATCGATTCCAGGTAGCTGATGGCCATACGAATTCCTGTCGGGAGCGGCGAGCGGACGGGCCACCTCGAAACCGGTCGAGGCTCGCTCCGGGAGGCTACTCGATCGCCGGACCGACTGCTTACAGGCGGTGGATCAGGCAAGTCGGTGGTAGGAAATAGCCATGAGACCGGAACTGACCGATTGGCTGGCGCGGGGCCGGTACTTCGAGCACGACGGGCAGCGCACCTTCTACATTCGCGAGGGCAGCGGGCCCACGCTGCTACTCATCCACGGCTACCCGTTCAACTCCTATGACTGGCACCGCATCTGGCCCGATCTCACCGCGCACTACGACGTGATCGCCCCGGACATGCTCGGTATGGGCTTCTCGGACAAGCCGATCCGGCACCGGTACAGCGTGCTCGACCATGCCACCCGGCACGATGCGCTGCTGCGGCACCTGGACGTGCCGCATACGCTGCTGCTCGCGCACGACCTCGGCGTCAGCGTGGCGCAGGAGCTGCTGGCCCGGCGGGTCGACGGCGCGGAGGTTCCCGGTATCGACGGGGTGGTGTTCCTCAATGGCGGACTGTTCGCGGAGGCCTACCGGCCGCGGCTGGTGCAGAAGCTGCTGACCTCGCCGCTCGGCACTATCGCGGGGCCACTAATGACCGACGGTCTGGTCAAGGCCTCGGTGCGGGAGATGTTCGGCCCGGCCACCAAGCCCACCGACGACGAGATGCGGGTGCTGCTGGAGGTGCTGTTCTACAACCGCGGTCGCTTCGTCTCCCACCTGGTCGGGCGCTTCATCGACGAGCGCGTCACCTTCCGCGACCGCTGGGCCGAACCGCTGGTGCACGCGACGGTGCCGATGCGCATGATCAACGGCCCGCTCGATCCGAACTCGGGTGCGCATATGGCCGCCCGGTACCGCGAAATCGTGCCGAATCCCGATATTGTCAGCCTCCCCGAAATCGGCCACTGGCCGCAGCTCGAAGATCCGCGCGGCGTATTCGAGGCGGCACATGCCTTCCTGCAACGGAACTCGGGTGACTGATCGGCGGTTCCCGGGCGAACGCAAACCATTCGGGCAGCGCGGACGGTATGCGCGTGGAATACTTCGGCAATATGCAGACCAGGGGGTCGAGCGGCCGTAAGGTCCTCCCGAACCGCATGATCCGAGGAAACCGTGTTCGATAGCTACGATTCCGCCGACGATCCGGAATTGGCCCAGGCCAGAGTCTTTTTGTCAGAGCTGGAAAAGCATGCGGTGACTCTCGCCAGAAAGCTACAGACGGCGGGCACACTGGATATGCGGCAATCGATCACTGCCGAACTAGCGGTGATACGGCGGTGCGTAGATCGAATTCACCGGCGGTTCCCCGGAATTGCGGTGGCTCGGATAGCCGGGGGCCCACCGGCCGGGCCACCGCCGTAATACCTCAGCCCCGAACTATTCCCGCGATCAAAACCATCAGCGCCTCCTGAGCCTGCCCGCGGGCGACCTCGGAATCATCAGCGTGAGCAACGATCAACGCCGCCTCGCTCAGCGCGCTGATAAGCAACTGCGCGAGCACCGGAATCGGAACCTCGGCGATCAATCCCGCCGCCCGGGCCCGCTCGAGCTGCGCGGTGATCAATCCCAGACTGTGCGCGGTCTCGAACTCCCGCCAGGCACTCCAGCCGAGCACCGCAGGCGCATCGGTGAGCACGATCCGCAGCATCGCGGGCCGGCGGCAGATCTCCAGAAAAACGCTGAGACCGACGGCCATCCCGCCCAGAATATTGTCGGGATCGACTGTCGCGATGGAATTTTCGATCTCGTCCGTGGTCTCGTTCTCGATCTGCTCGAGTACCACCAGGAACAATCCGCGCTTATCACCGTAGTGGTGATGCAGCGCGCCCCGGGTGACGCCGGCGGCGGAGACCAGATCCTCCGCCGAGGTACCGGCAAAGCCGCGCTCGGCGAAGAGCCGGCGTCCGGCCTCCTCGAGCGCGGCCCTGGTGGCGCGCGAACGGTCCTCCTGGCTACGGCGTGGCATGCAGCCGAGTGAACTCCAGGATCGCGGCGGAGAGCAACTCGGGCTGATCTTCGGGGAGGAATGCGTAGGAATCGTCGATGAGCCGCAGGGTCGCATGGGGCAGATCGCGGACCAGCCGTTCGGCATTGGCGACGGCGAAGATCTTGTCCTCGGCGGCCCACACCACCAGGATCGGCAGGTCGATCTTGCCGAAGTGCTCGGCGGCCGCCAGGGTGTAGCTGCGGTTCAGCGTTTTCAGCACCCGCCGCACGTCCTGGCGGATGGCGGCGGAATTGCGGCTCGGCAGCAGATACGAGTCCGCGATCTCCCGGGGCACGGGCCGCTTGGCGACCCAGCCGAAGGCGATCGGCAGGCGGTGCAGCGCGCGAATGCGCATGGTCTCGGTCAGCAGTCGAACGGATCCGGGAATACGCGCGATGATCGGCAGTGCGTTCAGCGGTTTCGGCAGGAAGTCCTCGTAGCTGTCGCACGAGGTGAGCACCACCCGTCCGATGCGAGAACGGTTGCGCGCCAGCAATACCTGGGTGATCGCACCGCCGGTGTCGTTGGCCACCAGCGTGACATCGTGCAGATCGAGTCGCTCCAGGAAGGCGGCGATCAGATCCGCCACGCCCGTCGGCGTGAGATCCGCTGCGGGAACCGGGATTTCATGGGCGCCGAGCGGCCAGTCCGGGGCGAGGCAGCGGTATCCGGCGGCGGCGATCTCCGGAACCACCCTGCGCCACAGATCGGCGTTGACGAGCAGGCCGTGCACGAAGACCACCGGCGGCCCCTCCCCGGTGTCGTGATATCTGATGCGGCCGCCGGGCAGCTCCACCTCGTGGGTACGGCCGAGTGATGTGCTTGTTGCCATCGTTTCTCCAATGCCTGTGGGACCCCTCCACTTTTACATACATACCGTATGTATGTCCATGACATCGGCAATATTCACCGGCGGCGGTCACCCGCCGAGTTGCCCCCGCCAGCGCTCGGCCGAGCGGACCATATCGAGCCCGACCTTCTCCAGGTACTCGCTCATGCCCAGCAGCCGGCTCCCCGCGGGCGTGCTCGCGCCGAGGGAGTCGGCGCCGTCGCGGGCCTTCGCCGCCAGCAGCTCATTGGCCCGCGCACCGGCGAGAGTGGTGCGGTACCAGGCCGATTCGTCGACAAAGTAGCGGTCGCGGCGGGTGCCGCCGTCCCGTTCGCGGCGGATGAGCTCCTGATCCTCCAGGTAGCCGACGGCGGCGGAGACCGTGGCGGGACTGACGCGCAGATGCCGGACCAGCTCACCGGCGGTCACACTGCCGGAGTCCGCCGCGTACAGGCGGGCCAGTACGGCGGCCGGCATGCGGGGAAAACCGGTGCGGGCGAAGAGCTCCGCGAACTGGGCGCTGAAATCGGCGACCAGTTCGGGAGCGCGGCCGTATTCATCTGTCCCGAGCGGCTTTTCGACGCGCTTGGGGCGCGGCACCCGGCGCCGTGAGCGGACCACGGTGGCAGCGTGCGCCGCCTCGGCGCGATAGCTGCCCGGGCCGCCGTTGCGCGTTACCTCGCGGCTCACCGTGGAGGTGGGCCGGCCGAGTTGGCGGGCGATCTCCGCATACCCGAACCCCTGCGCCAGACCTGCGGCAATCCGCCGCCGGTCATCCGGGGTGAGTCGTCCACCAGGCATCGGGACACCTCCTTCGTCCCTGTTATTGCAACACAGCAGCCACCCAATTGCATTGGGATATAACGCCACTGGCGGAGGTATACCGAATTGCCTTGGTATTAGTCAGTTTTCGAGCGCATTCGGCGATTATCCCGGTTGCGAACGCAACGTAGCGTTCGCCCCGCCCCGAATACGGCTCCGGAGCACCGGCGCCCGGGTCACGGTGTCGGGGTCACGGCATTCGGATCGAACCCGCCGGGGATCTCGTAGACCAGACCGGTGAAGGTGATACCGAACAGCCGTCCGGCCGAAAAGCCCTGACCACCACGGCCGTAGATGACCTCGCTGGTCAATTGCGGGCCGAAGCCCAGTGCGCAGTACTGCCCGGGAGCATCGATCCGCACCACCTGCCCGGACGGATTGAGCGGCACCACCGGGCGCTCCAGGGAATCGAGCGTCAGGCCGTCGGGTGCGTCGAGCGGACCGAGATCCAGCAGCGACTGCGGCGCCCACGGCGCCGCCGTGGGTATCCGGCTCACCCCGGGATTGACGAATGTCCGCGAGACATAGAGGAACTCGTTGTCCCGGCTGAGCACCGCGCCGTTCGCACTGGGGAAGTTCCCCCAGTCCGCCTGCACCACCCCGTTCGGGTAGACCCGGCCCACCAGGGTGCCGAAATCATTGGTGGCGTAGACGGTTCCGTCATGAGCGACATCCATGCCGTCGGCGGCGCTCAATCCGGCGGCGAAGGGCTGCACCGCACCGGTATCCGGATCGACCTTCACGATCCCGGACTGCCGCAATGTATCGTCGACCACCGCCCGGGCATCGGCCCCGTATCCGACCAGGAGCTTTCCATCGGTACTCCAGGCCAGCGCGCCGCCGCCGCCACTGGGCACCGTGGCGATCGGCACCGGTGGCGCACCCGGTGCGTCGATCCGGAAAACCCTGCCGCTCACCAGATCGGTGACGAACGCGCGCCCGCCGCCGTCGACCGTGATGCCCTCCAGCGCCGCGCCCGGCACCGAGGCCGCCGGAACGGTCGGCTGGCCCGCGCCCGCACAGACCGGTGCGGCATTCGCGGGGGTGGCCGCGATCGTCGAGAAGGCGGAGAAGGTGAACGTCGCGAGCGCGAGCGCCGCTGACTTTCGCTTATTCATTTCGCACCTCGCATCTTCCCGCACAACGAGATTCTCCCGCCGCATTCGGGGGCATTGCCCTACATCCTATGACGTAGCACGCGCACGACAGGTTCAATTCAGAACCTGCGGGCTCCCGTCACGGGCATATTGTCCATGGGCGAGATCTTCACGCCGGAGCCGTATGTGCTGGCATGAATAACCTGGCCGTCACCGACATACAGCGCGGAGTGGCCGCCGCCGTAGAAGGACACCAGATCGCCGGGCTCCAATTCATCCACCGAAACCGGGGTGCCCGCCGACAGCTGCGAATAACTCGTGCGCGGCAATTCGACACCGGCCTGACGGTAGGACCACTGCACCAGACCCGAGCAGTCGAAAGCATCGGGGCCGACCGCACCGGAACTGTAACCGGCGCCCAATCGCGTGCGGGCCGCGTCCACTGCGCGCTGGCCGACGGACTTCTTCGGCATAGCGGCGGGCAGGGGTGCGGGCTGCGCGACGGCGGCATCGGTCAATCCGGGAATGCCCGCCAGTGGGGGCAGAAAGTTCGGGACGAGGAAATCACCCAGACCGGCCAGGGTCACCTGGCGGGAATCCGCGGCCGTGGCAGGCGCGGGAACGGGGGCCGAAATCTCCGGGGCCTGAAGGAGTTCCGGAACCGCGGCCGGAGCGGCCGCCTGCGGAATGACAATGACGGCCGGTACCTCTGCGGTACGCACGCCCGGAATCGTCACAGGACGGAATTCGAAGGTCTCGAGCACCGACTGCTCCGCGGCCGGAGATTCGGCCGGCGTGAGCTGGGGTGCGCTTTCGGGTGCGAGTTCCGGAGCGGCGGCGGGAATTCCGAGCTGCGCGGCGAGTGCGTCGGCGATCTCGAATTGCCCGATACCTGGAACGTCCACCGGCGTTGCGTCCGCCCGGCCCGCCGAGTACAGCAGGGCCCCGCCGATGGCGGCGGCGCAGAGCAAGCCTGTTGCCAAACCCTTCCACGTCAGCAGAAGGGGCCGAACCACCTGTTTGTCACCGATACTTTCCATGATGCGGTCCTCCGATCAAGCGTTAGCTATCCGGTTTCCGTCACGAACATCTCGGTACTGCGAGTGGATCCACATTGCATAGTTCGCCCGATCGACAACCGCGCAACGAATGACACGCGTGTTATTCATAACGGAATAGTAAACATCGACCTCTGGGTCCAATTGGACACAGCCCGATTTCACGCTGTTTTCGCGTCGATTTCGCACCGTTTTCACGAAACAGTGAGACCAATCCGGGGCCTGAACAGCGACTCGTGTGAGACTGGCCGCACGAGCTCCCTCCTCATAATCCGGAGGATTGTCCATGACCGATTCCATTGCGCTGCCCCCACTTCCCGAGCCGCTGGTGGTCACCCTGGGGAATCTGAAAGGCGGCGTCGGTAAAACGACGTCGGCCTTCTTCCTCGCCTCGTATTTCGCCACCGTGCACCGACTTCGAGTACTCGTCATCGACGCCGATCCACTGAGTCAGACCGGCTACTCCTGGTATCGGCGATTACAGAAGGAGGATGTCGACATCCCCTTCGAGCTCATCGCCTTCCCGTCCCGGCACGTCAACGACTGCATCACCGACAATGCGTCGAAATACGACGTCATCATCGTCGACGCGGGCGGTGAATCCGCCGATATCTTCAAGGCCGCGGTACCGGAGAGCGATGAATTGATCCTGGTCACCAGCGTGAGCCCCTCCGAGGTCAAACGCGTGCCCAGTACCTATCGCGCCGCCGAGGAGGCCGCAGCGGAAAGCTCGCGGGCCATTCGCGTCCGCGTGCTGATGACCAAGGTGCCGGTCACCATGAAGAACGGCATCAATGTCTCCACCGAATACCGTTCGCAGCGCGGCAATCTCGAAGACGCCGGATACGACGTGTTCGAGTCCTATGTGAGTGCCTGGAAGTGGTATCGGGAGGCCGCCGACGGCGAGGTCGGCGACGGCGCGGAGAACCCCATCGCCGATCTCGGCGAATACCGGCAGGTCGGCGAGGAACTCCTCCGGCCGTACCTGGAGGACAGCGACAGCACCATTCCCAGCGCACTGGAGGTACCCGCCTGATGCCACCGCAACGACGCAAGAGTTCCATCGGCGGCGGACCGGCCGCACCCACCCGCAACCCGCTGGCGGACGAGGCCGAGCACACTCCCCCGGTATCCCCGCTGCGCGACGCCGAATGGCACAGCACCACAGTGGGTTCGGCCCGGGCGACGAGTACGCCTCCGAAACAGGCAGCCACCGCCACGCCTACGGCACCCGCGACGGCAGCGGCCGCCGCGGCAGATCGGCCCACGGCCATGCCGGGTCCTCCTGCGCCCGTGCCGGATACGGGCGCGGCCACCGCAGATTCGAGTACGGCTGCGGCGAATTCGGGTGCAGCGGCCTCGGATCCAGGTGCGGCGGCAGATCCACGTGCGGCGGCAGCAGCAGATCCAGGTGCGGCGGCAGCGGGTTCGCATGCGGCCGCTGCGGACCCCGCGCCGCCGACCGTCACACCGGACCCTGTGCCGCGGGCGGACGCTCCGAAACCGCGCGGCATCGATCCCGCATTGCGCAGTGTGGGATCGACGCTGCGCGGGGCGGCGACCGCCTCGCCGAGTGTGCTCACCATGCCGCTGCCCGCCGCGGGCGACGGACCGCTCAATGCGGGGGAGCTCGAACAGCTCGATCTGTGCGAATCCTCCATCGACGCACTGCGGGTGGCGTTCTGGGTGGCCGGGCGGGCACTGCAGATCGTGCGGGACGGCCGGCTCTATCGGGCCGACCACGCCACCTTCGACGAGTATGTGGAGAAGCGCTGGGATATGCAGCGGTCCTACGCGCACAAGCTGATCCGCGCCTGGCCGCTGGCCGCCCGGCTGCATCCGCTGGCGCCGTCCATCAACGAGGGGCAGATTCGCGAGCTGCTCCCCATTGTGGCCGCGCACGGGGAGGATGCGGCGGTGACCGTGTACACCACCCTCGCCGCCGATCTGAAGGTCACCGCCGGCAAACTCCGGGAGGCGGTGGCGGTGCTGCCCGCCGCCTACGACCGGAGTGCGGTCGTCGAACTGCTGCAGTCCTGGATGCGCGGCGATCTGACCGAGGAGCATCCGCACACTCCCGATGTCTTCAGCACCGCCGAATCACGACTGGCCGCGCTCACCCCGAAGGTGGTGCAGGGGTCCAGCGGTGATCCGATAGCCGCACGCGAATTCGCGGCCAAGCTGCGCACCCTCGCCGAACTCATCGAGAAGCAGCTGCCGGCAACTGCGCGAATGCCTGTGCACCAGTAGCTTTTCGACCCGGACATACAGGAAGGGCCCGGCAGCCGCCGGGCCCTTCCTGTATCACTCTGCCGGTCTTCGGCGCCGCTATTCGCCGACCGCGTGGCGGACACGCCCCGCGGCGCGTTCCCGGGCGGCCCGGGCGGTAGCGGCATCGAACAGTTCGAGATTCTCGAAGACGGGATCCTCATCGTCCGGTTCGACCAGGACCGCGCGCCGCAATTGTGTACGGGTCTCTTCGCGATCGGGCCGAGGGCGTTCGGGCTCCGGCGCCGCCTCCGGAACGGCCTCCTCCTCGGGCGACCGGGACAGCCGGGCCATGCGGCGGCGGCGAATGTCCTCCTCCAGGCGGACCTGCTTGCGTAGGTACGCGAGGTAGCCCACCAGCACGATGCCCGCGAGCGCGCACAGCGTCCACATGGCGGCCGAAATGGCCAGCGCGCCACCGGCGAAGATCAGTGTGCTCAGCACCAGCCCCAGCACCGCGCGCTGACGGAAGGTGTAGCGCGCGGCACGGGCGATGGCATCGGCCTCCGGGTCGTAACCACCGCGGCCACGCCGGGACGGAACGAAATCCGGGTCGTCGGAATCGACTTCGTCGTCCCACTCCCGCAGCGCGGGGACCTTGGTGCGCTGCGGCGGCTCCGGGCGGCGGCGCTGCTTCGCGGGCGGCATGTCCTCGGCGGCGATATCGGCCGCGATATCCGCCGCGACCTTCCGGCTCCCGGACCGAGGGGCGGCGCGCTCCGCCGTCCCGGAGCCCACCGGCTCCGCATCTTTCTCGGAATCTGTTGTCTCGGAATCGAATTCAGCCTCGACGGGCTTCTCGGCACTTTCCTGCGCGGCTACCGGATCCGCCTTCGACTCGGTCTCGGCGTTCAGTTCGGTATCCGCAGGCACGGATGTGGCGCTCTCCGTATCGCGTTCGCGGTCGGTGTCGAAATCCTCGTCGTCCGATTCAGCTGTGGTGCTGTCGTCCGATCTGGTCATCCGATCCTCCGGATCATCGTGGTGATGCTTCCTGCGAACCGGCACGTAGTCCGGATCGGTGTCGTGTCCGGAAGCCGGACCTTTTCTGGTGCGTGGTTCGGCGTCCCCGCGATGCAGTACCCGAGTGGCCAGCGCGGCATCGGTGTGCTGGCGAACCCGCGGATGGCGGTTGGCCAGCATGGGGAACAGCACGAACACCCAGAGCACGACAAGACCAATCCACAAGATCGAATTCGGCATCGCGCTCTACACCTCCGTCCCCGCCTGGCTCTCTTCCCTTCAGCACTTACCGGTGGTACGAGGACGCACCACCGACGTCCGTAGGCTAGTTCGGCACCTCAGTGATCACCGGCAGGCGCGCCGTCAACACCTGCCACAGTAGTCACACAAGTTACGGGAAAAGCGGATCTCACAGCCACCCCTCAGGTCTGAGAGGCGCGCCCCGCACGAATCAACTTGTCCACCACGGTCCCCGACACCTCTTCGACCGTCAGGCCCACCAGCAGGTGATCGCGCCACGCCCCGTCCACATCGAGGTAGCGGCGCAGCATCCCCTCCTCGCGGAAGCCCACATTGCGCAGTACCGCCTGGCTCGCAAGGTTTTCCGGCCGCACGGTGGCCTCCACCCGATGCAGTCCGACCTCGCCGAAGCAGTGGTCCAGGCCCAGCGCCAGCGCGGCCGTCGCCACGCCCTGACCGCTGATCTTCTCCGACACCCAGTAGCCGATCCAGGCCGACCGCAGTGCGCCGCGCACGATATTGCCGATGGTGAGCTGTCCGGCGAAATAGCCGTCCACCTCGATGACCAGCGGAATCATCGCGCCCCGACGGGCTTCCGCCTTGAGGCTGGACCACAGCGAGGGCCAGTTTCCGGAATGGTTGCGCGCCTCCCAGGCCCCGCGGCCGGTCGGCTCCCACTTCTCCAGATACTCCCGATCGCGGGTGCGGATCTTGCTCCACGCCCCGGCGTCCCGCAATCTGATGGGCCGCAGGGTCACCACGCCGGCGCCGACCCGTACCGGTCCGAGATGTGCGGGCCAGCCCGGATGCTGGGCCGACCGGAATACATTCATGTCCAAGGCCTCACCCTCGCTGTGCGAGGAAAGCGACCCGTACCTCGTCACCGGTGCGTACCTCGGTGATATCCGGATCGATCACGATAAGACTGTTGGCCTCCGCCATGGTGGCGAGCAGGTGCGAGGACGCCCCGTTCGGTCCGCCGAGGGGCTGCACCAGGTAGTCACCGGTCTGCTCATCGCGCATGAGCTGCGCGCGCAGATAGCCGCGACGCCCCGGAATGGAGGCGATCGGCAGAATGGTGCGGGCCCGCACCACCCGCCGCATGGGATGGCGCCGGCCCAGTGCGATGCGAATCAGCGGGCGCACCATGACCTCGAAAACCACAAGCGCGCCAACGGGATTCGACGGCAGCAGGAAGGTCGGCACCTCATCGCGGCCGAGCAGGCCGAAGCCCTGCACCGACCCCGGATGCATGCCGACCCGGGTGATCTCCAGTTCGCCGAGACCCTCCAGTGCCTCCCGGATCTGCTCGGACGCCCAGCCGCCCACCGCACCCGCGATCACCACGACCTCGGAGCGAACCAGCTGGCCCTCCACCACATCTCGCAGGCGCTTCGGGTCACCGCTGACAATGCCGACCCGGTTCACGTCCGCGCCCGCATCACGCGCCGCCGCCGCGAGCGCATAGGAGTTCACGTCGTAGACCTGACCCGGACCGGGGGTGCGGTCGATATCGACCAGTTCGCCGCCGACCGACAGCACCGACAGGCGCGGGCGCGGATGCACCAGCACCTTGTCGCGGCCGACCGCCGCCAGCAGACCGACCTGTGCCGGGCCGATGATCGTACCGGCGCGCACCGCGAGATCACCCGGCTGCACATCGTCGCCGATGCGGCGCACATAATCGCCCGAGCGCACCGACTCGTACACCTTGACGCGCGCCCGGCCGCCATCGGTGAAGTCAAGCGGCAGAACGGCATCCGCGAGCGTCGGCAGCGGTGCGCCGGTATCGACCCGCACCGTCTGGCGCGGCTGCAGGCGGATCGGCTGCCGGGAACCGGCCGCCACCTCACCCACCACCGGCAGCGTCAGCTCGACGGGCTCGCCGTCCTCACCGCGAATATCCGCGCCCGCACCGGAGACATCCACACTGCGCACGGCATAGCCGTCGATGGCCGCCTGATCGAAGCCCGGTAGCGGGCGTTCGGTCACCACGTCCTCAGCGCACAGCAGTCCCTGGGCCTCCGAGATCGCGACCCGGACGGGCCGCGGCGCCACTGCCGCCGCGGTCACCTTGATCTGCTGATCCTCAACCGAGCGCATGCCGCCCTTCCCTGGTCTCGCGCATTGCACACCTCGTCACGGTATTTGTCACTCGTACGAGGTCAGCTGCGGATTCCAGCTCGGGCTGAGTCGCTGTTCGAGCCACTCACGCAGAGCCGGGCCGTATTCCTCTCGTTCCAAAGCGAAATCCACCGCAGCACGAAGATATCCGCCCGGGTTGCCCAGATCGTGTCGCGACCCGCGATGGACGACCACGTGCACCGGATGTCCCTCCGCGATCAGCAGCGCGATGGCGTCCGTCAACTGCAGTTCGCCGCCCGCTCCGGGCGTGATCCGGCGTAGTGCGTCGAAAATGGCGCGGTCCAACAGATATCGGCCGGCGGCCGCGAATGTGGAGGGCGCCTCGTCCAGGGCGGGCTTCTCCACCATGCCGTTGACCTTGAGCACATCCGCGGACGCACCCGGAAGCACCTCGACATCGAAGACGCCGTACGCGCTGACCAATTCCTTCGGCACATCGATGGCGCACAGCACCGAACCGCCGTAGATCCGCCGCACGCGGGACATGACCGTCAGCACACCACTCGGCAGCACCAGATCATCGGGCAGCAGCACCGCGATGGCGTCCTCATCGGCGTCCAGCACCGATTCCGCCTGTGCCACCGCATGACCCAGGCCGAGCGGCTCCTCCTGCACCACCGAGGTGACATCGAGCAGCCCCGGCGCCTTGCGCACCTTCTCCAGCAGATGGAATTTGCCGCGCTCCTCGAGCGTGCTCTCCAGCACCAGATCCTCGACGAAATGCGCTACCACACCGTCTTTTCCGGGCGAGGTGACGATCACCAGCCGAGTGGCGCCGGAATCCGCGGCCTCGGCGGCGACCAATTCGATGCCCGGGGTGTCGACCACCGGCAGCAGCTCCTTGGGGACCGTCTTGGTCGCGGGCAGGAACCTCGTGCCGAGTCCCGCCGCGGGCACCACCGCGGTGCGGAAGCACGACTCGGTTCCGCCGCCATTAGCTGTCATGAACTCACCCTATCCATCCGTCTCATCTATCGACGCGGCCCGAACAGCGCCCCGACATCCACGAGAGCCTAAGCGTCCGCAGCGCGGGTAGCGCACCGAACGCCCGACCGAGGCGATGGGCGCGCACCCGTCACGCCGCAGCGAACCGGTTGCTACCGGCGCGAACTGCGTGAAGTACGGAACACCCCGGCGAAACCGGGGCTATCAGTTCGTACCCGGTGCGGGGGGAGGCAAACCGTGTACACCGCCACCGGCAGCGAACACACGGGTCTGCCGACGTGTTCACGCACCGTTCGCCGCGCCGTGGCTTGTCGCGAACCCGGCCGAGGTTAGCTGGCAGCCATGAGCGAGCGTGAGGATTCCCACAGCAGCGGTCCCGACACTCCCGGGGGCGGTGGCACTCCCGGCGCGGCGGCGGGCGGGGTCAGCCGGCGCAGGCTCTTCGGCGCGTCCGCGGGTGCGGCGCTGGCCGGGCTCGCGGTCGGGGCGGGCGGGGCGGTCGCCTTGCGCGGCAACGGATCCACCGCGGCGGCGTGGCCGCGGTCGGCCGAATTGGTGATCGCGCCGGATCAGGCTGCCGCGCCGCGGGTTTCGGGACTGCACCTGCAATACGGGGCGGATGCGGCCCGGGAGGCCGTGGTGTCCTGGCATACCGTCGGCTCGGTCAGCAAGCCGGTGGTGCGGTACGGGACCGCCGCCGACGGCTTCGGCAAAACGGCGGACGCCGAGACGCGGACCTATCGGGATGCCAAGGCCGGCATCGAAATTCAGGCGCACCACGCCCGCCTGACCGGGCTGAGCCCGGATACCGACTACGTCTACGCGGCCGGGCACGACGGTGCGCCGCCGGAGCTGGGCACGCTGCGCACCGCACCCGGCGGCCGCGCCAAGTTCCGGTTCACCAGCTTCGGCGATCAGGGCACGCCGACGGTCGGCAAGGCGGTGAACGGCACCTGGGTCAACGACAATCTGGGCTCGCCGTTCGCCGGCGACGTCACCGGCGGCATCGAACAGCTCGCACCGCTGTTCAATCTCGTCAACGGCGATCTCTGCTACGCCAATCTGGCCACCGACCGGCTGCGCACCTGGAACGACTGGTGGGCCAACAACTCTCGCTCGGCCCGCTACCGGCCCTGGATGCCCGCACCGGGCAATCACGAGAACGAGCTCGGTAACGGGCCCATCGGCTACGCGGCCTTCCAGACGTACTTCACCGTGCCGGACTCCGGCAGCGAGGAGCACGCGAAGGGACTCTGGTACTCCTTCACCGTCGGCGGCGTGCGCGTGATCGCGGTCGCCAATGACGACATCTGCTACCAGGACGCGGGCAACAGCTACATTCGCGGCTACTCCGGCGGCGCCCAGAAGCGCTGGCTGGAAAGCGAACTGGCGAAGGCGCGCGGCGATCGCGGCATCGACTGGGTGGTGGTGTTCATGCACCAGACCGCCATCTCCTCCGCCGACAAGTTCAACGGCGCCGACCGCGCCATCCGCGAGGACTGGCTGCCGCTGTTCGACAGGTACCAGGTCGATCTGGTGCTGTGCGGGCACGAACATCATTACGAGCGTTCGCATCCCGTGCGCGGCACGCTGGGCACCGAAACGCTGACCCCCAAGCCCGCCGACACCCGCAAGGACGTCATCGACACCACCAAGGGCACCGTGCACCTGGTGATCGGCGGCGGCGGCACGTCGGCGCCGTCCAACGCCCTGTTCTTCCCCGGCGACAAATGCCGGGTCATCACCGCCGTCGGCGATGTCGACCCCGCCACGGGCAAGAAGACCCCCGTCTACGTCATGGAGGACGCCCCCTGGTCCGCCTTCAAGGACGCCGAACACCCCTACGGCTTCTGCTCTTTCGACGTGGACCCCGGCACTCCCGGCGGCAACACCACCATCACCGCCACCTACTACGCCCTCACCGGCCCCACCAGCGACCTGAAGGCCATCGACAAGTTCACCCTCACCCGCCCCCGCTCGGATCGATAGGCGGCACCCTCGTCATCCCGGCGCGCTTCTCGGCCGGGAGGCAACTCCGAGTGTGGATCCCGGCCGAAAGCATGCCGGGATGACGAGAGGCTCGGCGGAGCGACGAGAGGCCGAGGGCGCGGTTGCGTGAGTGGCGGGCGCTTATCGTGAAGGCGTGAGCGACAGCAGCGGGTGGGACAAGCGGGCGTGGCGGGAGGAGATTCTCGCGCGGCGGAAGGCGGTGCCGGAGGAGGTGCGGGCGCGCGAGGCCGCGGCTTTGGCCGAGGGCGTCCGGCAGCTGCGGGCCGACGGGTCGGTGTGCGCCTACGTGGCGGTCGGCGGTGAGCCGGGATCGCTCGCCATGCTGGACGCGCTGCGGGCCGGAGGGGCGCGGGTGCTGCTGCCGGTGACCGGCGAGCCCGGTCCGCTGGAGTGGGCGGAGTACACCGGGGCGGAGGGGCTGCGGCGCGGGCGGTTCGGGCTGCGGGAGCCGGACGGGGCGATCGTGCCGGACGCCCTGGCGGCAGCCGGGGTGATTCTGGTGCCGGCCCTGGCGGTGGATCGGCGGGGTGTGCGATTGGGGCGTGGAGCGGGCTATTACGACCGCAGTCTGGGCGCGGCCCGATCGGAGGTACGGTTGGTCGCGGTCGTGCGGGACGATGAACTCGTGGACCATTTGCCGGAGGAGCCACACGACCACCGAATGGGGTGGGCGCTGACTCCGTCCGGCGGGCTGTACAAGCTGGAAGAACGCGCCGGGAATTGACACCCGATTGGCAGCGTTGGCACTGCCAGCTGTAGAGTGCTAATTCGACAAAGAGCGTGGAGGATAATCCCGATGCCTACTTACTCGTATGCGTGCACCGAGTGCGACAACAAGTTCGACATCGTGCAGTCCTTCTCCGATGACGCGCTGACCACCTGCGACCGCTGCAACGGCAAGCTGCGCAAGCTCTTCAACTCGGTCGGCATCGTCTTCAAGGGCAGCGGCTTCTACCGCACCGACAGCCGCAACGGCTCCACCTCGAGCGAGCCCGCCAAGGCGCCCTCGGGTGAGAACGGCTCCGGTAGCGGAACCACTCCGGCGAGCACCCCCGCGAGCACCGCGACGCCGTCGGCCCCGGCCAAGCCGAGCACGTCGAACAGCACGTCCGCCGCCTGATTCGCGTTCTGCACCAGGCGATTTCCACATAGTTTTCGTTATCCACAGCCGACCCTTTCGCGGGGTCGGCCGGTCGTTGTGCGGCCATAGTCTGGCCGCATGATCCGATTCCGCACGGCCGGCGGCCGGGACGCCGAGCTCGGCCACGATTCCCGCTTCGAGTTCGCCGCGCGCCTGCGCCCGCCCTGGGCCGACGGCGCATTGGTGCGGCGCATCGCGGCGGTCGCACTACTGGTATTCGCCGCCGTACTGGCGGTGCGCGGTGATCCGGCGGCCCGGCACACCGCGGTCCTGGTCGCCACGCGAGAACTGCCGCCCGGTCATGTCCTCGGCGACGACGATCTGCGCGCCGCGCCCCGCGAGAGCGCCACCCTGCCCGACGGCGTGATTCGCGAACCCGATCGCCTGCGCGGCGCCACCCTCACCGGCGCGGTGACCGCGGGCGAGATCCTCACCGAACTGCGGGTGGTCGGCCCGCGGCTGGCGGCCGTCGCCGCCCACTCCCCCGATGCCCGCATCGTTCCGATTCGGCTGGCGGACAACGGCCTTGCCGACATACTGCGGGCCGGAGACCGGGTCGACGTGGTGGCCGCGGAGGAACCCGGCGCCGGCGGGCGTCCGGCCCGGCTGCTGGCCGCCGACGCCGCGGTCGTCCTGGCTCCCGGCGCGAGCACCGTGCGGGGGCGCGAGGAGCGGCTGGTCCTGGTGGCGCTGGACTCCCGGCGCGCGACCGCGGTGGCGGCGGCGTCACTGCGTACGGCGCTCACCGTGGTTTTCCACTGACCAGCTATTGGTCATGCAACACCGGTACGGATGTTCCACAACCTCACGCACCCGTGAACTACCATCGCCCGATAACCGCATGGTCATGAAGTACGCAGCATGAACTTCGCCCGACTCGCTATCCGGCCCGCGCTCGCGCGAGCCAATCACGTAGAGGAGTTTTCGGCAATGCTCAAGGGTTTCAAGGAGTTTCTACTTCGCGGTAATGTTGTCGACCTGGCTGTCGCCGTTGTCATGGGTACCGCATTCGTCGCGATCGTCACCGCCTTCAGCGATGGCATCATCACTCCATTGCTCGCGGTGTTCGGCAACACCGGCAACCTGGGCCTCGGCTTCCAGCTGATCGCCGATAAACCGGCGACGTTCATCGCTATCGGCCCGATCATCACCGCGGCGCTCAATTTCGTCATTATCGCGGCGCTGCTGTACTTCGTCCTGGTGATCCCGGCCAACCGGGCCAAGGCACGCTGGGGCGCCAAAGAGACACCGCTGTCGGATAACGAACTGCTGGTACAGATTCGGGACCTGCTCGCCGAGGGCGGCAATGGCGCCGGCGGTGGCAGGCACGAAAGCTGAAGTTGCACAGAGATATTCGAAGTCTACTGAAACGAAAGCGGGCCCGGCGCGAAATGCGCCGGGCCCGTTCGTCTTACGATCACACAATCAGCCGAGGCTGAACGGTGCGCCCCACAGCGTGGTCCAGGTGATCACATTGTCGGTCTCGATTTCGACGTTCACGAAGGCACGCGCCTGGGCGTAGCCGGCGCAACCGTTCAGGCCGATGGTCTCATCAGCCCAGGTGACCGAGCCGCTGGAACCCTTGAAGGTGTTCTTGGTCTTGTGGATCGGGTTGCCGAAGTCATCCGGCATTTCCCGGTCCAGGATGTAGAACGACTGCGCCTGGCCGGGGCCGAGGGTCAGGTTGCCGCCGCCGGTGGCGCCGGCGCTCGGGGTCACGTTGCCCGAGCTGTCCCAGGAAGCGCCGCCGCTGACGCCGCCGTTGGTGTTGGCGCCATCGATGGTGACCTGGCAACCGACCACGTAACCGGGGTAGATGTTGCCGCCGACATCGGTGTTGTTACCCGAGATCTGGACCTGCGCGGAGGCCGAGACCCACGCATTGCGGTGCAGCGGGGTGTCACCCATGGACGGGTTGATGTTGGCGGACTCGCCGACGAGGTTCACCGTCACCACGGTGCCGTCGGAGAGGGTCTTGGTGAGACTTCCGCCCGGCAGCGGAATGACGGTATCGGCGTTGGCAGCGCCGGTCGAGGAGAGCAGGCCGAGGGCGACGGTTGCGACAGCGCCGACACCAGCCACCCGAGCCACAGTCTTACGGATGTTCATTACAATTGTCCCTCAGGGTTGAGTTCGCTTACGCGAGAAGTGATCTGGCGGGGGGTTATCACTCAGCCGACGCTGAACGGCTGGCCGTACAAGGTGGTCTTCGAGTAGTTGTCGCCGATGACCTCGACGGTTGTGTATGCCCGCGCCTGCGCATAGCCCGCGCAACCCTGGATCTGGATTTCGGCATCCTGGTACTCCACCGAGTAGGTACCCGGCTTCTTGATGTCCTTGTAATCGATCTGAACGAACGTCACCTGACCGGGGCCGATATTGACGCCGATCGAGCCACCCAGGTTCGCGTCGCTGAGGCTGACGCCACCGGAGATTCCGGCGGAGACGGCGTCTTCGCCGATGCTGACCTGGCAGCCGATGATGTAACCGGTGCTCAGCTGCGAGGCGCCATGGGTGGAGGAGTTGTTGGATCCCGGACTGTTCAGCGGACCGTTGTTCGGACCGACTGTGCCGTCGGGAGTGTCGGTCACGTCGGCAACAGCGTTGCCCGTGACCCATACGACGCGGCCAGCGCCGTTGGCCGCCAGCGACGGCGAAATGACGGCGTGCTCACCCGTACGGGTGATGGTGACTGTCCCACTCGGGGACACCTTCTGACCGTCCGGCAACGGTGCGAAGACATCGGCAGTAGCTGCCCCAGTCGAAAAAAGGCCGATGGCCACGGCCGCGGCCGCGCCGATACCCGCAATGCGGGCACCACGACGCAGACCGTGGGTGCGGTTCTCGCTCATACTTCCCCTCATCAGGTTTCTAGCGATCAGCCTCGACCACCGAGGCTGAAAAGGGTTCCGGCGAACCCAGCATGTGGGTCCTTGCGGACCCCGGTAAGTTTGTCGCCGCATTGTTGCCACTGTGTTACTGCTTACAATTTCTTTCATGCTGCGACGCTGGGCACTTTACATCACCGTTGTGAGCCATGAGGTGTGAGAGAAGAGGATCCAGTGCAACTACACAAGATCGAGTGACTATGTCGAGAATGCTATGGATAGCAAAAAGGGCCCGGCGCTAATCGCGCCGGGCCCCTGGGGGTTCTGCTGAAACGAACGAATCAGCCGAGGCTGAAGGGCTGCCCCCACAGGGTGACAGCGGTGATGACGTTCGGAGTCTCGATCTGCACCGCGACGAAGGCGCGAGCCTGAGCGTATCCGCCGCAACCGTTCAGATTGATGGTCTCGTCGGACCAGGTCACCGAGCCGTTCGAACCGCTGAAGACATTGCGGGTGTAGTGGTCCTCGTTGCCGTAGTCGTCGGGGGCTTCCTCGTCGAGCAGGTAGTAGGCCTTCGACTGGCCGGGGCCGAGCGTCAGGTTGCCGCCCGCCGTGCCGCCGGTGTTCCCGCCGTTCACCGACGGGCCGTTCGCACCGAAGTCGGCGCCGCCGGTCGCGCCGCCATTGGCGCCGCCACCTGCGATATTCACCTGGCAGCCGACAATGTAGCCGGGCACGATCTTGCCGCCCACGGTGCCGTTGGCGCCGGACAGCTCGACCTGCGCGCTACCGGAGACCCACGCATTGCGGTGCAGCGGAGTCGAACCCATCGACGGGTTGATGTTCGCGGACTCGCCGACGAGGCGGACCGTCACCACGGTGCCGTCGGACAGGGTCTGGGTGAGTGTGCCGCCCGCGAGCGGGACGAAGGTGTCGGCATTGGCCGCGCCGGTGGACAGCAAACCCAGAGCGGCGGTGGCGGCGACGCCGATACCCGCGGCCCGGGCCATGGTCTTTCGAAGGTTCATCGTTCTTTCCCTCTAGGGTCGAATTCGCTTATGCGAGGAATGAATTGGCGTTCACGGCGCGGTGCCGCGACATGCAGCGTCAGCCGAGGCTGAACGGCTGCCCGTAGAGGGTGGTCTTCGAGTAGTTGTCACCGATGATCTCGACAACGGAGTAGGCGCGCGCCTGGGCATAACCGGCGCAACCCTGGATCTCGATCGGCACATCCTGGTACTCGACCGAGTAGGTGCCCGGCTTCAGGATGTCCTTGGAGTTGATCTGCACGAGCTTGACCTCGCCCGGGCCGACATTCAGGCCGACCGAACCGCCCAGACTGCCGCCGGACAGATTCACGCCGCCGGAGACGCCGGCCGAAATGGCATTGTCGGCGAGACTGACCTGGCAGCCGATGATGTACCCGGTATTGAGCTGCGAGGCGCCGTGGGTGGAGGAGTTGTTGCTGCCCTGGCCGTTCGCCGGGCCGTTGTTCGGTCCGACGGCGCCGGCCGGGGTCGCGGTGACGTCGGCGAAGGTCTTGCCCGACAGCCACGCGGTGCGACCCGCGCCATTGCCCGCCATCGAGGGCGAGATGACGGCGTGCTCGCCGATCCGGGTGATGGTCACGCCCGCCGGACTCGTCTTCTGACCGTCCGGCAACGGTACGAAGGTGTCGGCATTGGCGGCGCCGGTCGACAGCAGACCGAGCGCTAGGGCGGTGGCTGCGCCGAAGCCCGCGATGCGGACGGCGCGACGGACACCGCTGGTGCGGTTCTCGCTCATTCTTTCCCTCATCAGGTTGTCTCGCATTCAGCTCCGACCACCGGAACCGACTTGGTCGCCACTGCCCAATCTCCCAAAGCGAGCAAAACTCAAGCAGCCTGCTCAAACTTCTTGGACACGTGGTTTTATCGACCCGCGGGAGACAATAGCCACATTGGTTACTATTTGGCAACACCGCTATGGCATGCGAATACCACGATGATTTGTCGCAAATGTGATTTATGCCGCCGAGCAGCGAGAGCCGCCGGGAAAGAGTGGCGAATGCGAATATGAGCGCACTCAGCGCTGAGCGAACTCAGCCGCGACGCGGTGCGTGTTCAGCCGTGATGCGGTGGCACCTGGGAGCGCAGCCAGTCGTCCCCCGACTGTCCCGAATCCGGTTCGGGCGTGCGCTCATCGCCGGTGGTACTGGGCAGCGCCTCACCGAAGACGGCCGCCAGCTTGGCGGCCTCGGCCGCCGATAAACGACGAGACCCCGCTCGGCGCGCTGCCGGGCGGGGTTCGTCGGAAGAACGGTCGGACTCGGAACTCATTCCGCCAGACCGGAGAGCTCGTCGATGACCTTGCTGGCCAGCGGGCCCAGGGTGGCCATACCGTCGCGGATCGCGGCGCGCGAACCCGGCAGGTTCACCACCAGCGTGCTGCCCGAAACGCCGGCCAGACCGCGCGAGAGGCCGGCCTCCAGCGAACCCGACGACAGCCCGGAGGCGCGCAGCGCCTCGCTGATACCCGGGAGCAGCCGGTCCAGGACCTCCTCGGTGGCCTCGGGCGTGACATCGCGCGGCGACATGCCCGTGCCGCCGACCGAGATCACCAGATCCACACCGCCGATGACGGCGGTATTGAGCGCATTGCGAATCTCCACCTCATCGGCCTGCACGGATACCGAAGCATCGACCAGGAACCCCGCCTCGGTGAGTAGTTCGGTGACCAGCGGACCGAAGGAGTCCTCGCCACCGTGGGCGGTTCGGTCGTCGACGACCACGACAAGAGCACGGCCCGCCACAGCGGCATCGATTTCCATGGTGCTCACCGTAGCGTCCCCGCCCGACAACACGTCGCCCGTGCCCGACAACAGAGCGCCCTTGTCGGACAACAGCTCCCAGCCGCCCTCCGCGGTCACTCGAATCGCGGGCATCGGGGTCGGTCCGGTCTCGTGCTGCATCAGGATGCCGCCTCTCCGAGGGTGACGTCGACGGTCTTGGCATTGTTGCCCTGATCGTCGGTGTAGGTCAGCTTGACCTTGTCGCCCGGCCGGTGCGAGCGCACCGCGGCGATCAGCGCATTGCCCGAATCGATAAGCTGGTCATCGAGTTTCGTGACGATCACATTGTTCGGGACGGCGGCCTTGGCGGCCGGACCGTCGGCGGTGACCTCGAGGATGCGGGCCCCGTTGGCGTCGTCCTGCGCGCGGACCTTCACACCGAGCTGCGCGTAGGTCGCCTTGCCGGTCTTGATCAGCTCATCGGCCACCCGGCGCGCGGTATCGACCGGAATGGCGAATCCGAGACCGATGGACCCGCTCTGCGCACCCGCGGCCTCCGACGTTCCGAGGGTGGCGATGGCGGTATTGATGCCGATCAGCTTGCCGTTCATATCGACCAGCGCACCACCGGAGTTGCCCGGGTTGATCGCCGCGTCGGTCTGGATGGCATCGATGACCGTGCCCTGCGAACCCGGCTCACCACTGGTCGACACCGGGCGGTTGAGCGAGGAGACGATGCCCGTGGTCACCGTGCCCGCCAGTCCGAGCGGCGAACCGACCGCCACCACCGACTGGCCGACCTGCAGGCCCGCGGACGCGCCGAGATCGATCGGGGCCAGGCCCTGCTTGCCGTCGACCTTGACGACCGCCAGATCCGATACCGGATCCGCGCCGACCAGCTTCGCGGGCACGGTGCTGCCGTCGCTGAAGGCCACCTGCATCTGGGCGTTCGGCCCGGCGCCGCTGACCACGTGATTATTGGTCAGGATCAGGCCGTCGGTGGACAGGATCACGCCGGACCCCTCCCCCTCGGCCTTGCTGCTCGCGACCTTGATCATGACGACGCTCGGCAGCACCTTCTGCGCGACGGCCTGCACCGAACCGGCGGGCGCATTGGCCACCGTATTGACCTTCGGCTGCGGCGCATCGAGCGCATTGGACAGCGAGGAACCGTTGCTGTCATGAGTGGCCAGCGCACCGACCGCGCCGCCGATGCCACCGCTCAGCAGTGCCAGCGCCACCGCGCCCACGACCAGACCGGTCCGGACGGGCCGCTTGGGCGCGGGGCCGCCGGGCGCACCGGGATATCCGGGACCGTTCGGCGGTCCACCCGGACCGACCGGGCCGCCGAAGATCGGCTCGGTGGGCGGATGCCCGCCCGCGTACCCCGACGCCGCGTACTGCCCGTAGGCGCCGGCCGGGAGCTGTTCGGTGCCGGAGGCCGGAAACTGTTCTGTGGCATGCACTCCCGAGGGATCCACACCGCCGTAGCCGGCCGGAGCCGCACCGTAGGGCTGGCCACCGAAGCCCTGGGCGGGATAGCCCTGGGGTGCGGAGGAACCGGGCCCGTAGGCCGGACCGCTCGCGCCCGGACCGCTCGGGGCGCCGTAGCCGGGAGCGGATTGGCCCGCCTGGTAGCCCGGATAGGGCGCGCCGGAGCTCTGACCGCCGCGCGCCCAGGCCGAATCCTGATGCGGCTGGGCCGGCGCTTGCTGATACGGCTGTGCCGGTGCGCCGGGCTCTGCGACGCCGCCCTCGGCGGGAGCGCCGGGCGGTGTGGCCGATTCGGCGGACTGTGCGGAGGCGGCGGGCTGTGCGGGAGCGCCGGAGTCGGATCCACTGTGCGCCGGGGACTCGGGAGAGGCGGACGGGTCGACGAACGACCGGTCGGCATCGCGGGGGTCGGGCTGCACATCGCGGTGGTCGGGCTGCGCAGAGGAGGCGCCTGGTTCGGTGCCCCGCTTCGAATCCTCGGTCATGTTTCTCGTTTCTCCTCGAGTCTCGTAGCCAAGAGTGGCGGTGACGACTGAGAGCGGACTGAGACCGTGCTGGTTTTTTCCGGAGGCTTTCCGGAAATCAGGTCTCGGGGACCGCGAAAGGTGTGCCTTCTCCAGGCAGCACGATACGGATCAAAGCGCCCCCGCGTTCGGAAGTATCGATGCTGATGGTGCCGCCGTGCTTGGTCACCACCTGCTTCACGATGGCCAGGCCCAGGCCGGAGCCGGGCATGGAGCGCGAGGTCATGGTCCGATAGAAGCGTTCGAACACCAGCTCGCGCTCGGCAGGCGGAATACCGGGACCGGCGTCGTCGACGGCCAGCTCCAGCAGCCCGCGCCCGGCCTCGCGCATGGTGACCCGCACCGTGCCGCCCGCCGGACTCCATTTGGCGGCATTGTCGAGCACATTGAGGATGGCACGCTCGAGCCCGGCCTCGTGGCCGAAGACGAACCAGGGCAGCAGCTGGGCATCGAATTCGACACCGCTGCGCCGCCGCCGCGCCCGCTCCAGTGCGCGCCCGGCCACATCGCCGATATCGACCTGCTCGTAGACGAGATCGGGGGCGTCCTCGCGAGCCAGGTCCACCAGATCGCCCACCAGCGTGGACAATTCCTCGATCTGCGCCATGACGTCCGAGCGCAGTTCGACCATGTCCTCATCCGGAATACGCGGCGCACCCGGACGCGACGAGGCGATCAACAACTCCATATTCGTGCGCAAAGACGTCAGTGGCGTCTTCAGCTCATGACCGGCGTCGGCCACCAAACGCCGCTGCCGCTCCCGGGATTCGGTGAGCGCGCGCAGCATGGTGTTGAAACTCTCAGTGAGCCTGGCGAGTTCATCATCACCCGTGACCGGAATGGGAGTGAGGTCATCGGTGCGAGCGACTCGTTCGGTGGCCGCGGTCAGCCGGGCGATGGGCCGCAAACCGGTGCGCCCCACCGCGGTTCCCGCGGCCGCGGCGAGCATGACCCCGCAGCCGCCGACCACGAACAGCAGCCACGCCAGCCGATCCAGTACCTCCCGGGTGGGTTGCAGTCGCTGCGAAACCACCAGGGTGGAACCGGAATGCGTGCGCCGAGCCAGCACCCGCTGATTGTCGACGGTGCGCAGCGAGAAGCCGATCTCCCCGCGCGCCACCGCCAATTCCTGTTTGCCCACCGGCGGATTGGTGGTCTGCGGCGGCACGTACGGGGACAGGTCCGGAAAGATCAGCGCCACACCGACATCATTCGAATACAGCCCGGCCAGCACGATCGACTGGAAGCCGAGCGAATCGAAGTTGTTGTCGATCATCAGCGAAGCCCGTGCGCGCAGTTGCGAATCCACATCCGCGTACAGCGAGCGCGCCACCATCGCATAGGCCGCGATGGAGGTGAAGGCCACGGCGACGGCCACCACGGAGGCGGCCAGCAGCGTCACCCGCCAGCGCAGCGATACCGAACGCGTCAGCGGCATCGGCGGGCGCATATCGGGTTCCGGCGAATTGCCGAGTCCGGCGACCAGCGGCCGCCGCGGAATACTCCTGCCCACGTACCCGGCCCCTACGGCGGGGTCTCGCGCAGCACATACCCGACGCCCCGCACGGTGTGAATGAGTCGCGGCTCACCCTCGGCTTCGGTTTTGCGGCGCAGATATCCGATGTAGACCTCCAGCGCATTGCCGGAGGTCGGAAAGTCGTAGCCCCATACCTCTTCGAGAATGCGGCTGCGGGTGAGCACCCGGCGCGGATTGGCCATCAGCATTTCCAGCAGCGAGAACTCGGTGCGGGTCAGGCTGATCGACCGTTCGCCGCGCAGCACCTCGCGGGTGACCGGATCCAGCGACAGGTCGGCGAACTGCATGGCCTCCGACCCCTCCATCTGGTCGACGGTGGTGCGGCGCAGCAGCGCCCGCAGCCGGGCCAGCAGCTCTTCCAGGGCGAACGGCTTGGGCAGGTAGTCGTCGGCGCCGGCATCGAGTCCGGCTACCCGCTCGGAGACCGAATCCCGTGCCGTGAGTACCAGAATCGGCAGATCATCGCCGGTGCTGCGGAGCCGGCGGCACACCTCGAGCCCGTCCATACGGGGCATCATCACGTCGAGTACCAGAGCATCGGGCCGCGAGCTGGTGGTCTTCTCGAGGGCGTCCACACCGTCGACCGCGAGGTCGACGGTATAGCCGTTGAAGGTCAGCGAGCGACGCAGCGATTCCCGGACCGCGCGGTCGTCGTCGACTACCAGAATGCGCATGGCCTCCAGTCTGCCCACAGCGACTGAGAGGTCACTGAGAAGGGCCACTTCGACACGCCGGACGAGATCCGGCGGTGACCAGCGAGTTTCACGGGGGCCCGATGCGCGCAGGGTACTCGGTTCGCTTTCGGAATTCGAAAAACGTTGCGCGCGGCTGTATTCGGAGTCGTGTACAGCGAGTTGCTCGAATTGCCGATACACAGCCCGCGCGGTATGTTGCAGGCCGGAAAAGAAGACCTCTAGTTGGTTCCGCGCGGGGTTCTGCCCTACGCCGCACAACCGCATACGACCTGGGGGTCACTCGTGAAAAGCGGAGGCGACGGAAGCGGGATGGAAGCGACACCCCGGTCCTGGCAATTGAGCCTGTCCAACTGGCCCGT
Organism: Nocardia sp. NBC_01327; assembly: GCF_035958815.1. Lineage (NCBI taxonomy): Bacteria > Bacillati > Actinomycetota > Actinomycetes > Mycobacteriales > Nocardiaceae > Nocardia > Nocardia sp. NBC_01327. Next base: position 8,589,214 of record NZ_CP108383.1, read on the forward strand.
CACACGCAAGGTCGGCATCGTTCTGGTGCTCCCGGTGTTGCTCGCCTCGACCTTCGCGGTCTTGCGCATCAACTCCGAGCTGCAAACGATCAACAGCCTGAGCGCCGGTACGGAACAGGCCGCCGTAATGGGCCCAACAATCAAATTCGAGTCCGCAACACAGGAACTCGCCGTACAGACGATCGACGGCTGGGGAAACCCGGACGCTGATCCCGCCATCGACGCCGCCGCCGGAAAGTTCGATCAGGCCGCCGCCGACCTCGATATGCTGCTGCGCGCCTCCAAGGTGGACGTCGGCATCGTGCAGCAGCTCGATCAGGCCATCACGATGGCCAAGACCATGCGCAACAACCGGCACAGCGGCTCCGCGCAGGCGGTGGCCGATCAGTCCGAGGCGGTCTCGCAGAAGATCCAGACCGCGCTTTCGACCTCGCAGTCGGTCTCGGATCTGCGTGTGCAGCAGCTGTTCCTGCAGCAGGGCACCCTGATGACCGCCGGGCGTCTGCTCACCCAGGAACGCACCATGCTCGCCACCCCGGGGCTCGGTACGAACCAGGGCCTGCGGGTCCGGCTGCTCACCTCCATCGGCGCCGAGATCACGCTGCTGCAGGTGTATCAGAGCCTGTACGCGAATTCGGCGCAGGGCGACGGCGGACTCCGGGACGCCGCGAACGTCCGTATCGGCATCCTCGCGCAGGGCGTGCCCGATCCGGCCGCGGTCCCGGCCATGAACGACGCGGTCAACGCCAGTCTCAACGGCTACCACTCGGTGATGGCCGATATCGGAGTCGCGCTGGACGCCAAGCTCGCTCAGCTCAGCACCGACGCCCGCAATACGGTGCTGCGCGATACCTCCATCGTTATCGGCATGCTCCTGGCCGGTCTGGCGCTCGCCCTGGTGGTGGCGCGCTCACTGGTCGTGCCCGTCCGGCGCCTGCGCCGGGATGCCCTCCAGGTCGCGCACATCGATCTGCCGCAGGAACTCGAAGTGGTGCGCGCCGGTGGCGCCACCCCCGAGATCACCCCGGTCGACGTGCACACCACCGAGGAGATCGGGCAGCTGGCCCGCGCCGTCGACGATATCCACACCCAGGCGCTGCACCTCGCCGCCGAACAGGCCCGGCTGCGATTGCAGATCGGCAATATGTTCGAGACCCTTTCCCGCCGTAGCCAATCGCTCGTCGAACAGCAGTTGACGCTGATCGAGGAGCTGGAGCGCGACGAGGACGACTCCGAGCGGCTGCAGAGCCTGTTCCGCCTCGACCACCTGGCCACCCGCATGCGCCGCAACGGCGACAACCTGCTGGTGCTGGCCGGAACCGCGCTGCGCCGTGGCCATCTCACGCCGGTGCCGCTTTCGGACATGCTGTGGTCCTCGGTCTCGCAGGTGGAGGACTACCAGCGCGCCGAGATCGGCACCGTGCCCGACGGCATCGTCGCCGGTGAGCCGGCCGTCGATATCGAGCACCTGCTGGCCGAGTTGATCGACAACGCACTGCGCTACTCCCCGCCGTCCACTCCGGTGGCGGTGTCCGTGGCGCGCGCCGTGGACGGGGGCTACCTCATCGAGATCACCGACCGGGGCCTCGGCATGAATGCCGAAGACCTGCAGTCCATCAACGACCGGCTCGCCTCCGGTGGTGAGGTCAATGTCGAGACCGCCCGCCGCATGGGCCTGTTCGTCGTGGGCCGGCTCGCCAAGCGGCACAACATCACCGTGAGCCTGCGCCGCACCTCCGCCATGGTGCAGCAGCCGGGCATCACCGCCAGCGTCCACCTGCCGGGCACCCTCGTCTCGCCCGCGCCGGAACGTGGCGGCGACAACGGCAATACCGGTCAGTTCCCGGTCACCGCGGCCCTGCCCGTGGCGCCCGGCGCGGTGGCTCCGGTCGCCACGGTCTCCACGCTGCCGCAGTCTCCGGTGTCCACACCGCAGCCCGTGGTCGCACCGCCGCGGCTGATGCCGGTGCCGAACGCACCGGAGGTCGTGACCACCGGCCGGTTCGGGGTCACCAGTTCCGGCCTGCCGCAGCGTAAGACGCCCGGCGGCGATACCGGCGAACAGCCGGCCCTCACCGGATTCGGTGTGGAGAAGCCGTATACGGACAATTTCGTCGACGCCTTCGCGGGCGCCGGCGATCCCACCGCGACCTACAGCGTGGTCGGTCCGCAGACCCAGCCGCCGGTCGACTTCTGGGGTGATACCGGTCAGCACGAGGTGCAGCAGCCCGAACCGGCTGCCCCCCTGAGCCCGGCCGCACCGGTGGGCAATGGCGGCAATGGCAACGGCGGCAATGGGAACGGCTACGACGACGCCGGTACCGGCGGCGACGATACGGGCACCTACTTCGCGAACGGGTACAGCGCGTTCGGGAACGACAGCGGCAGCCCGGTCGGTGGCAGCCCCGCCGGCACCGCGCCGAATGGCAACGTGCCCAATGGAAACGGTCTGACCAGCGGCGATACCTACCGCGAGACTGCCGGAAACGGCAACGGCGCCACCGTGAACAGCCTCGGGAACAATTTCGGCAACGGCAACAGCCATGGTTTCGGCACCGAGCCTGTGGCCGCCCCGCTCCCGCAGCGCGGGCAGGCTCCGCAACCGCAACCGCAACAGCAGCAACCGCAGCCCGCGCAGCGCCCGGCCGGTGACTCCGTCATGTCGGGGAGCCCGATCTATCAGCGCATGGTCTCGGAGTGGTTGGTGGAACCCGCCTCCGGCGCTCAGGACGACAGCGCGGAATGGTCGTCGACCTCGGATGCCGGCTGGGCCGCCGCCGCGGAAGCCGCCAATCCGACCTCCAGTTCCAAGACGCAGGGCGGGTTGCCGATCCGGCGGCCCGGGGCGCAGTTGGTGCCCGGTGCGGTGGCGCAGGAGGACGAGACCGGTGCCCGCAATCCGGATGAGATCCGTAACAGCTTGACGAGGCACCTCAGCGGCGTTCGCTCTGGACGCGCAGACTCGCAGTACACAGACGGAGGGCATGCATGACCGACTCCCAGCGCACCACCACCGATGAGAATCTGAACTGGCTGGTCACCCGCTTCACCCGCGAAGTGCCCGGTGTCTCGCATGCCGTCCTGGTTTCGGCCGATGGACTTATGCAGGCGACCAGTCCGCATCTGCCGGCCGATCGGGGCGAACAGCTCGCCGCGGTCACCGCCGGTCTGGCCAGCCTCTCGGCCGGTGCGGCACAGCTTTTCGACGGTGGCAAGGTCATGCAGTCCATCGTCGAAATGCAGCGCGGCTACCTGCTCGTCATGACCGTCGGCAACGGCTCGCACCTGGCGGTGCTGGCCAATAAACAGCACGACATCGGCCGAATCGGCTACGAGATGGCGCTGCTGGTCGACCGGGTCGGGTCGGTGGTGCAGGCCACTGCCCGTACGGCCTGATGAGCCGCCGATGACATCTCCGAACGGGGGAGTCGGAGGCACTCGGCCCACCAGCCGTGTCCGGCCCTATGCGTTGACCTCCGGTCGCACCGAACCGGCAGTGGATCTGCCGCTCGAGGCGGTCGTCGAAACACTGTCCTACACCGCCCATTTCGACTGGCCCGCGGGTGACATCCGCACCGAGATCCTGCGGCTGGGCACGGCCCGGCTGTCGGTCGCCGAGATCGCCGCGCATCTGCAGCGACCTCTGGGAATGGTCCGGGTGGTGATCGGTGATCTCGTCGTCGCCGGGACCCTCCGCGTGCATTCGACTCTGAGCGACCAGGCGACTTTCGACGAGCGCCGCTCTTTGATGGAGAGGACCCTGCATGGACTCCGCGCCCTTTGACGGCGGGAGCTACAACGGGGGTGCGCCGCAGTACCCCAACGGCGGGCCCCAGTATCCCGGCCAGCAGTTCGCGAATCCGGGTGTAGCGCAGCAGCAGTACCCGCCCCGTCCGGGCGAGGAGTTCCGGGCCGTCGCCTCCACCAAGATCGTGGTGGCGGGCGGTTTCGGCGCGGGCAAGACCACCTTCGTCGGCGCGGTCTCGGAGATCGTGCCGTTGCGCACCGAGGCCATGGTGACCGCCATGTCGGACGGGGTCGACGATCTCGCCGCCACGCCGGGCAAGGAAACCACCACGGTGGCCATGGATTTCGGGCGCATCATCCTGCCCGGCAATATGGTGCTGTACCTGTTCGGTACACCCGGACAGCGCAGGTTCTGGTTCATGTGGGACGACCTCATCAAGGGCGCCATCGGCGCGGTGGTGCTGGTCGACACCCGTCGCATCGAGGACAGCTTCGCCGCGGTCGATTTCTTCGAGGCCAAATCGCTGCCGTTCCTCATTGCGGTGAACCGCTTCCCGAACGCGCCGCGTTTCCCGGTCGCCGAACTGCGAGAGGCCCTCAGCGTGCGCGAGGGGGTGCCGATCGTCGATATCGACGCGCGGGACGCGGGCGAGGTCCGGCGGACACTGGCGGCGGTCACCGAGTACGCGATCGAACGGCTGATGAACGCACAGCGCGAAACAGCGCGCCGCAGCTAGACATTCACGCTCACAGCTGGAGATGACGTAGGTAGGCAGGGGTTTCCGGGTGATCTATTTCTCAATGGGCTACTGGGTCATCGGCTTGGCACTGATCGTGTCGGTGGCCGGTGCGTCGTGTGGGCTGGCATGTATTCGCCAGTCCACCAAGTCGGTCACGCTCCGATTCCGGTTGCTGTGGCTGTTCGTCGCCGCCAGTTCCATCGGCGGCGTCGGCATGGCCATGCCGGTGTTCGTATCGATGCTCGGCTTCAGTGTGAAGGGCAGTCAGGTCCGCTATGACAGCCTGCTGACCACGCTGTTCTCGGCACTGTCGGGTTTGACGGTGTTCGCGGGCCTGGTGATCGCGGGCAAGGTCCTGAACTGGTGGCGACTGACCGCCGCCTCGCTGGTCACGGCGGGCGGACTGGGATCGGTTCACCTGCTGCTGCTTTCGGCGGTGCAGGTGCAGGGCACCACCGACCGCAGTCTGGTGTCGGTGATCGCGGTGTACGTGATCGCGGCGCTGCTGTCGGCGCTGCTGCTGTGGTTCAGCCTGTGGGCCAAGTCGGTGCCGGTGCTCATGGCAGGGTCGCTGGCCTACGCCATTCTGGTGACCGGCATGCACTACGCCGGACTCACCGGATTGCAGGTGCACGTGGATCCGGCCGCGTCGCTGCCCAAGGGTGACGACCTCTTCAACTTCTTCGTGCCGTTCTTCATCATCGGCTCACTGTCGCTTGCCGTTCCGATCACGGCGATCCTGGTCGCGCCGGACCGGCGGGAAGCCCGGCAGGCGCCGCTGGGCCCCGAAATCGATCTGTCGCACAGCGCCTCGCTGGCGGTCTCGTCACGCAAGAGCGGCCGCGCCAAGGTGTCCGCGCGCTAGCGCCCGCCACCACCGTCCTCCGGGCCGGGTCGCCTCGTTCCGACGAGGAGACCCGGCCCGAGGCGTACGGCGCGGTTCAGCCCTCGGGTGCGGGCGTCTCCCCCACCGTCATCGCCGGATCGAGCAGTGCGAACATCTCCCCCTGCGGCGCGGCCAGCACGGCCATGCGGCCGAACGGCCCGTCCTGTGCGGGCAGGAGCACGGTGGCGCCCAGTTCCGCGGCCCGGCGCAAACCCTCGTCGAGTCCGTCGAACTGGAACCAGGTGAGCCAGTACGGCTGTTCGGGTGCGGCGCCGGCGGCGGTGTCGTCATTGATGCCACCGACCGGCTCGCTCGCCCCCGGCGGCACCAGCGTCCCGTAACGCATTGCGCTGTCTCCGAATTCGGTGACCGTGAAGCCGAAGACGCTGGAGTAGAAGGCCTTTGCGGCCTCGTAGTCGCCGGTGTGCAGATCGTTCCAGACGTAGGCCCCGTGCTCGTTGTGCACGGCCGCGCCATTGTGCGCTCGCGCCTCCCACACCGCGAAGGGTGCGCCGGAGACGTCGGCGGCGACGAACATGCGGCCGAATTCCATGACGTCGAAGGGCGGCACCAGCATTCGCCCGCCCGCGGCGGTGACGCGTTCCGCGCTGGCGTCGGCGTCCGCGACAGCGAAGTAGGTGGTCCACACCGAGGGCACGCCCGCTTCGGGTTTGGGACCGACGCCCGCGATGGCCTGTCCCTCCCGCAGGGCCATCAGATACCCCCCGGTTTCTTCCCCGCCGCCGTGGACGTCCCAGCCGAACAGTTCCGCATAGAACTCACCGGCTTTGACCGGATCGTCGACCTGGCAATCGATCCAGCACGGTGTACCCGGGGACCACGCCTCGTTGCGAACAGGCATCGGTTATCTCCGTTTCTGAAGTAATGCAAAGACATTTGTAAGTGCAAACGACAAACCTGACGTGACGCCGCTCACACGGCCGCACCCAGTCAACCACTCCGTCTCGACAAATTCAGAGGGTTCGGCCGGGTCGATGACCCCCGACTTCGGGAATGCGGCACCCCCGGCGCGACTCGCGAATTACAGTGACTGTCATGCGTTTCGGGTTGGATTACGCCGCAGGCCGGCCCCCCGCGAGCGCCATCCGGGCGGCCGGTTTCGATTTCGTCATCCGCTATCTCTCCGATGGCGGGCCCACGCTGCCTGGCAAGCTGCTCACCCCCGCCGAGGCCGACGATCTACGCGCGCACCAGGTGTCGATCGTGTCCAACTGGGAGACAACGGCCGCCCGCATGCTCGACGGATTCGGCGCGGGCGTCACCGATGCGCGCGCCGGGCTGGCCGTGGTGCTGCGCTGCGGCGGACGGCCGGATCGGCCCATCTACTTCTCCGCGGACTTCGACGCGTCCCCGCAGCAGCAGGCCGCCATCGCCGCCTATCTCGACGGTGCGGCCAGCGTGCTGGGGCGGGCGAATGTCGGTATCTACGGCGGGTATTGGCCGGTGAGCCGGGCCCTCGATGCCGGGTCGGCGACCTGGGCATGGCAGACGGTGGCCTGGTCGGGCAGCAATCGGGAACCGCGCGCGCAGCTTCTGCAGACCGGGGCGCAGGTCACGGTCGCCGGTGTGCAGTGCGATGTGAACGAATCCGACGATGTGGATTTCGGCCAGTGGGACTTCGAACCGGAGGAACAGGACTTGACGCCCGAACAGGACCAAATACTGCGCGATATCCAAACCCAGCTGCGCGGCCCCGGACTGGCCGGCTGGCCGCAGCTCGGCGACGATCCGGCAGGACAGCACAATACGGTGGTGGACGGCCTGGCGGCCGCGCTCGCCAAGATCGATGAACTGCGCACGGAGATCAGCGATCTGGAGGCGACGACCCACGAGCTGACCAGTGAGGTGACCCGGCTGTCCGGGAATCACTGGCCCTTCCCGCTCTCGCTCATCGAGGGACCGGCCATGGCGGTCGCCGATCAGCTCGCCCGACTGGAGCAGATGCTGCCGGCGCTGCCGCTGCCCGGATGGGGTGAAAGCCCGAAGAACGGACAAACCACCACAGCGGCCAGTCCTGTTGCCACAGTGGACAACCGAATTGGTTGATTTGTCGGAATTTCTCCGGCAGGTAAATGCGGTGGAACACCCTCAGAAGTGGCGATGAGCGGGTTCTTCTGTTGTCAGAAGAACCCGCCCTCGGCCACGAGGATACCGTCGCAACAGCACGAATTCACAACTTTGAGAAGACTTTTTCGACCCACTGCACAAAGGCAGCCCACCTGCCCTTACGCAACACGTGAGCAGATCTATGGTGGCGCAGCGACATTCCCACTATCGTCGGCTGGGTCCGAACGTGCTCTATCGAAGGAGGCTCAAGTGGCCGTCAACGTGGTACTCGACAAAGCTCTCGACAAGGCGTACGAAAACAAGACTCTCGCGGAGATCCTCGCGGCCCCGCCGTCGGCGCTGGCCGGACTCACCGAGAAGCACGATGTGCAGCTGCTCGAGGCCCTCGGTGTGAAGACCATCGCCGACCTGGCCAAGAACAAGTACTTCCAGCTCGCATCCACCCTCGCGGACCTGGCAGCCAAGGAGGGCTAGACCCCTCCACGCAGGTGCCGGGTGCTCGCATGAGCACCCGGCGCCGCAGTGTCGTCCCTCCCCGGGACCGCTCAGAGCTTGTCGAGATCGATCATTCCGCGCTGCACCGCGCGCACCAGTTTGCGCGGTATGCGATGCACTACACCGGCCACCGTGACCGGAACAAGATCGGGCGCAGTGGCCTTCCATTGCGCGCGGCGACTTCGGGTATTGGAACGCGACATCCGCCGCTTCGGAACAGCCATGTCAGTTCTCCTGTCCGGGAGTCGAATTACTCGCGCCGCGTATGCGTTTGCCGTATCGGCGTTCGAACTTCTCGACGCGACCCGCCGTATCGAGGGCTCGCTGCGAACCCGTCCAGAACGGATGGGAATCGGAAGTCACATCGACGATCATGTGCGGATAGGAATTACCGTCCTCCCATTCCACCGACCGGTCGGAGATCGCGGTCGAGTGGGTGAGGAAACGCTTTCCGGTACTCGCATCCTCGAAGATCACCGGATGGTAATCGGGGTGGATTCCTGCTTTCATCGCATCACCTTTCGTTCTGGCGGGAGCCGCCGTCGCCGGTCGCCGGCGTGGATCGGGTTGTGTCGCAAGGTTCCTCGTGCTGCTCGCCGAACGGATCCGCCCACCCGGCGACACGATCGGGCGCGAAACGCACCTGCCGCAGCTCGTCGTCGTCCACCAGCGCCCAGTGCAGGGCATGCCGGATCTCCTCGGCATCGGCGTCGTGCACGAGGATCACCAGCGAGGTGTGCCGGTCGCCGAAATGCTCGTGCCAGCGCAGCGCGGCCATGAGATCGCGTTCGGGAGCGACCAGGGCGCGTTCCTCGGAAGTCATGGCGGCCAGCCACTTTCCGGCCCCGCCGACCCGCATGCCACCGCCCGCCGACTCCAGCCACACCACCTCATCGGGCTGGGTGGCCAGCCAGACCCGGCCGCGCGCGCTCACCACACCGTCCAGCAGCACATCGATGGCCGAGTGCAGACGGTCCGGATGGAAGGGGCGATCGGTGTCGAATTCCACCAGTGCCACACCGCAATCCGGCTCCAGCGGCGGTTGACCGCGCAGCAGGGACGTGTGCGGATCGAAACCCGCGCCGCGGCGCGCCTCCGGGGGAATCCGGTCGAGCAGGCCGAAAAGCGCATCCGCGCGCAGCATTTCGGAGGGTGCGGACCCGCCGAGGGATGCGGGCTCGTCCAGCCAGGCGATCGGCGCACCCGGCGCCAGGCGGGCCAGTACCGCGGCCGTCCGCATGCGCTCGTCCGGATCCGCATCACCGTCGAAACCCAGTAGGGCATCGGCGAATTCGACCTGGCCGACCGCCAGCTGCGCCACGGTGCGATCGTCGTCGACGGTGGCATGGCCGCGCTCGGCGAGGGTTTCGTCGCCGGTGGCGTCGGCGAGCCAGTCCCGGGCGTCCAGGCAGGTGAGCACGGCTTCGATACGCACATTGCGGGCGGCCGGTCCGTCGACCCGGCCGATCACGCCGGTGACCACCACATCGCGGATGGCCTGGCAGACGGCCTCGGCCTCGAAGGCCGGATCCAGCGCAAGCACTATGCGCCGCACCGAATCCCGCTGTGCGAGCACGCACAGGTAGGGCAGCAGATCGGCGCGCAGCGTGCAGGAGACGCAACCGTGCGCCAGCTCGAGGACCGTCACATCCGCACGGCCGTTCAGATGCACCGTGCGGCGCACCACGCCTTCGCGCAGTTCGGTCAGATCGTGACGGACCACGACGGTGCCGGGCTCCGCGCCCAGCCGGCGGGCCGCCTGCCGCACGCCGTCCGCGGCCCGGCCGGGGAGTCCCGCAATGACCAGCACGGGTGTGGGAGATGGCACCGGTACTCCTTTCGACAATGATTTTCATTTACCGAGGGCTCAGCGTACATTGGAATAAACCCGTTGTCGAAAACGATTGTCATCATCAGGAAGGAGCGTCCATGTCGGCCATCTGCCAGGTCACCGGTCGCAAGCCGGGGTTCGGCAAGTCCGTATCGCACTCACACACCCGGACCAACCGGCGCTGGGACCCCAATATCCAGCGCAAGACCTACTACCTGCCCGGTGAAGGCCGCCGCATCACGCTCACCGTCTCCGCCAAGGGCATCAAAACCATCGACCGCGACGGCATCGAAGCGGTCGTCGCCCGGCTGCGCGCCCGCGGCCAGAAGATCTGAGGAGAGACCGATGGCATCGAAATCGACCGAACTCCGGCCGATCGTCAAACTCGTATCCACCGCCGGGACCGGATACACCTACGTCACCCGCAAGAACCGGCGCAACAACCCGGACCGCATGACGCTGCGCAAGTACGACCCCGTCGTCCGCAAGCACGTCGAATTCCGCGAGGGCCGGTGACGTGGCCAAGAAATCCAAGATCGCCAAAAACGAAGAGCGCAAACAGATCGTGGCCCGCTACGCCGAGCGGCGCGCGGAACTGAAGGAGATCATCCGCAAACCCACCAGCTCAGCGGAGGATCGGGCCACCGCACAGGCCGCCCTCGCCCGGCAGCCGCGTGATGCCAGTCCGGTACGATTGCGCAATCGGGACGCCACGGACGGTCGCCCCCGTGGTCACCTCCGGAAGTTCGGCCTCTCACGAATACGCGTACGCGAGATGGCCCACCGCGGAGAATTGCCCGGTGTACACAAATCGAGCTGGTAAGCATCCACAGATCTCGTGAGTAAGGAACCGCTGATATGGCAGTGAAGCGAGCACCGTCGAAGAAGGTCCGGGCCGAAGCGGGCCGCAAGCCCAAGAAGAACCCCCTCATCGCGGCCGGCATCGAAGTCGTCGACTACAAAGACGTGAACCTGCTGCGCACGTTCATCTCCGATCGCGGCAAGATCCGCAGCCGCCGCGTGACGGGCCTGACCCCGCAGCAGCAGCGCCAGGTCGCCATCGCGGTGAAGAACGCCCGCGAAATGGCACTGCTGCCGTTCACGAGCCGGTAGCGGCTCGCCTCCCTGGACGAAAAATGAAGCGCCCCAGATGCTTTCGCATCTGGGGCGCTCCGTTCAGCTGGTGTGACGCATCCGCGATTTACGGGATGGTCAGGACCTGGCCGACGTCGATGGCGTCGGGGTTGGCGATACCGCTGGCATTGGCGATGTCCTGGAAGCGGTTGCCGTCGCCGTAGAAGCGCTCGGCAATGGCCCACAGGGTGTCGCCCGGCTCGACCGTGTAGGTCTGCGCGGCCGGCGGAGCCTCGACCGGAGCCGGAACCGGCTCGTCGACCGCGGCGGCGACCGTCTCGGTCTCGGCCTGGATCGGGCTGTCGGTATTGGTGCCGGTCGACCAGACGCCGCTGCCGTCAGTGCCGTAGAGCACGACATTGCGGTCCGGCTGGACGACGAGGCGCTCGACGCCCTTGCCGTCGGTGCTGGTGGACCACTCGGCGCCGCCGTCTTCCTTGTACAGGACGAAATTGCCGTCGGCCTGCAGCGTGGCACGGGTGACACCCTTGCCGTTGGTGCCCGAGGCCCACTCGACCTTGCCGCTGGGGTCCGACAACACCAGGTTGCCATCATCTTGCAGAGTCAAGGAATAAGCGCCGCCCTTGAGCGACTGTCCGAGACCGAGTTCTTCGCCAACCTTCAATGCGTCGCCCACGGTGTGTCCTTTCCGGAAGGGGAGATCATTAGATAAGTCGATGGCGCGTAAGTGCATTCGCACATCTGGTACCGAGGTTACTGGTCCGCCCCCGGTCCGCGTGGTGATTACGCGCCGAGTCCTCGGATAATTTGGCTCACTGTCGCTGGGTGTTCGCCACGCGGACATATCCGCCCCGACCGGTCGGACCGTTAGGGTGGTGGCCATGTACGGGACCTGGGGCCGCCGCGCCCTGATCGCCACCGCCACCGCCGCACTCCTGAGCGTGACCGTGGCCGCCTGCGGAGACACCGGAAAGACTGCCGACCAGCCGAAAACGAGTACCGAGACCTCGGCCGTCCCGGACCCGGTGGAAGCCCCGCAGGGCCAGCCCGGCCGCCCCTTCACCGCCGATCCGACCATTGTGAACACGCACCCCCTGCAGTTCGACAGCTGGACCCGGGTCGGCGACAACAAGATCGCGGTCAACTTCACCACCGGCTCCCCCGAGTGCTACGGCGTGGACGCCACCACCACCGAGACCGACAAGACCGTCACCGTCAACCTGCGCTCGGGCACCCTGCCCGACGCGGTCGGCCGCATGTGCACCATGATCGCCGTCTTCGGCACCCTGGAAGTCCAGCTCAAAGCCCCGCTGGCGGATCGGAAAGTACTGAGCGGCAAATAATTCCGTACCGGTAGTCCCGAAAACAACGGAGCCGGTTGCCGATCGCAGCAGCGACCGGCAACCGGCTCCGAAATTCTTTGTGCCGCAGTGCGCGACGTGCCTCAGTGGGCGAAGTGGCGCGAACCCGTCAGGTACAGCGTGACACCGGCCTCGCGGCACAGCTCGATGGTGTCCTTGTCGCGAATCGACCCGCCCGGATGCACGATGGCGCGCACGCCCGCGTTCACCAGAATCTGCGGGCCGTCCGAGAACGGGAAGAACGCATCGGACGCGGCCACCGAACCGGCGGCGCGCTCACCGGCCCGCTCCACCGCCAGCTTGCACGAGTCGACCCGGTTGACCTGCCCCATGCCGACACCGACTGCAGCACCGTCATGGGCCAGCAGAATGGCATTCGACTTCACGGCACGGCAAGCGCGCCAGGCGAATTCGAGATCGGCCAGGGTCTCCGCATCGGCGGCTTCACCGGCCGCGAGCGTCCAATTGGCCGCGCTGTCGCCCTCGGCGTGCAGGATATCGCGATCCTGCAGCAGCAGACCGCCGCTGATCGGCCGCAGCTCCGCACCCTGCCGCTGCGCGGGGGTGGCGACGAGCACACGCACATTCTTCTTGCGCTGCAACACTTCCACCGCGCCATTGGCATAGGCGGGCGCCACGATGACCTCGGTGAAGATCTCGGCGACCTGCTCGGCCATCTCCACACTCACCTCGCGGTTGGCCGCGATGACGCCGCCGTACGCGCTGACCGGATCGGTGGCGTGCGCCTTGCGGTGCGCCTCGGCGATATCCGCGGCCACGGCCACGCCACACGGGTTGGCGTGCTTGATGATCGCCACGGCGGGCTCGTCGAAGTCGTACGCGGCCCGCCAGGCGGCATCGGCGTCGGTGTAGTTGTTGTAGGACATTTCCTTGCCGTGCAACTGCTCCGCCTGCGCCAGGCCCGCGGGACCGGCCACACTGGTGTACAGCGCGGCGCCCTGGTGCGGGTTCTCGCCGTAGCGCAGCACCGAATCACGGTTCCAGGTCGCGCCGACCCATTCCGGGAAGTGCTGTGCCGCATCGGATTCCACGCCCTCGGCGACCTGCGCGGCCGGTACGGCCACACTGGTCATCCAGCTCGCGACGGCCACATCGTAGGTGGCGGTGTGCTGGAAAGCCTTGGCCGCCAGCGCGGTCCGCTCGGCGACGGTGAAGCCGCCGTCCTGCACCGACTTCAGCACGCGGTCGTACTCGGCCGTATCGACGACCACCGCGACCGACGGGTGGTTCTTGGCGGCGGCGCGCACCATGGAGGGCCCGCCGATATCGATCTGCTCGACCGACTCGTCGATGCTCGCGCCACTGGCGACGGTCTGCGTGAACGGGTACAGGTTCACCACGACGAGCTGGAAGGCCTCGACACCGAGCTCGACGAGCTGATCGAGGTGCTCATCCTTGCGGGTGTCGGCCAGGATGCCGGCGTGCACGCGCGGGTGCAGGGTCTTGACCCGGCCGTCCAGGGTCTCCGGAAAACCGGTCAGGTCTTCCACTTTGGTGACCGGGATGCCGGCATCGGCGATCTTGCTCGCGGTCGAGCCGGTCGACACCAGCTCCACACCCGCGGCGTGCAGACCCGACGCCAGCTCGATCAGACCGGTCTTGTCGTAGACGCTGACCAGGGCCCGCTTGATGGATTTACGCTCAGCTGAGCCCGACTGCCGTTCGCTGCGCTCACTCACCGGAGAACCTCATCTGGGATAACTGCCTTTCGTCCATCGGAGACAATGCCTCGATTCGCGACCGCTGCGACGACCTCCGCCAGCAGCCGCCGCTCCACAACCTTGATGCGCTCGTGCAGGGTGGCCTCGTCATCGGAGGGCAGCACCTCGACCGCCTCCTGCGCGAGGATCGCCCCGGTGTCGACGCCCGAATCCACCAGATGCACGGTGGAACCGGTCACGCGGACCCCGTACGCCAGCGCGTCCCGCACCCCGTGCGCGCCCGGGAAAGCCGGCAGCAGCGCGGGATGGGTATTGATGATGCGACCGTCGAACCGCTTCAGGAAACGCGGACCGAGGATCTTCATGAAACCGGCGGACACCACCAGATCCGGTGCGAAGGCATCGACGATCTCGGTCAGCGCCTGATCCCAGGCATCGCGATCCTCGAAATCACTCAGCTCGACCATGAACGACGAAATATCGAAGGCCTCGGCATGATCCATGGCCGCGCAATCGCGATCCACTCCGACGGCGACGACCCGGGCCGGATACCCGGGCTTCCGAGTGGCTTCGAGCAGTGAACGCAGCAGCGAACCGGTACCGGAGGCGAGCACGACAACCGTCGCGGGCGCGCTCGGCGGTAGCAGCTGGGCAGGCGAGGAACTCAGCGCACTACTCCCTGTATGTCAGACGGAAAGGAGACGGCGGAATACAACCGCCTGCCCTAGAGCCTAGCGGGGCCGCCTCCCCGGAACTCTTGCGCCTATCTACCAGCCCACTCGGTCCCATTCGCGCAGTGCGGTCAGGTGCCCCGAAAGTTCTGGGGGTACCCCAGGAGTTACCCGGAACTCACGAAATCAGTGGTCGCCCTCTACTACTTCGGCGTCGAGGATTTCGGAGTCATCGGGTGCTCGATGTAGTTGCGGGGTGGGTTCGGGGTCGTCGTCGAGGAGTTCGCCGTCGAGCTCGACCACCTGGCCGGGGTCGTCATCGTCGTAGTAGTCGTCGTCGTATTCGTCGTCTTCGTAGTAGTCCTCTTCGTACTCGGTGTCGTCGTAGGTGTCGTCCTCGTAGTCGGCGCTGTAGTCGGAATCGTCGTAGTCGTAGTCGGCGGGCGGTGCGGGCGCGAACCAGCGGGCGGCCAGTACGCCCACGTAGCCGAGCACCGCGAGCCAGAGGAAGGCTAGCGCTGCCGCGACGGCGACATTCGGGCCGATCCAGCCGAACGTGCCGAGGTCTCCCCCGGCGACCAGGCCGAGGATGGTGAGCAGCACGGCGGCGACGCCGGCGGAGGTCAGCGTCGCCCAGGGGGCGCGGGGGTGATCGCCGGCATTGCGGCCGCAGTCCAGGCCGCCGAGCACGCCGATCGCGGCGGGAGCCACCAGCAGCACGAACCACCACGCGGCGGCCGGGCCCGACGGCACCGCCGCGACCAGCGGCACCGCGGGGACGGGCGCACCGTCGACACCGAATACGCCCAGCGATCCGGCGCCGATGTGGACCTCACCGCCGAGCAGTACGCTCACCGCGCCGACCAGCGCGTTCGGCAGGTAGGCCAGCGACAGCAGCGTCAAACCCAGTGCGCCCCAGAAATTTCCGGCATTGTGATACGTATCGCCGATCCGCGACCAGTGCACCAGGAACGACACCAGCGTGAGCACCCCCGCGACGGCCAGCAGTCGCCACACCGCGCGCAATCCGGCCCGCACGCCCGGAACCACCCAGTGCGGCAGCGGAATCGGCAGCAGATCGGTGTAATCGCGCCAGTGCCGCAGGCCCACACCAGCGACCACGGCCAGCAGCTGCAGGCCGATCACCCAGGCGAAGGCGACCGAGGTATTCGGCGGCTGCAGGGCCACGACCGCCGACGCGTCATCGGCCACGGCCAGGCATACCGCGGTCACCAGCAGCGGACCACCGACCGCCGCGCCCGCGATCCAGGCCAGATCGGTCGGCGTGCAATCACCCTCGGCGGCACAGTGATCGGCGGCCCGCGCACAATCGCGCGCCACCAGCCACAGCATCAGCCCGGTGGGCAGCAGCGGCCACAATCCGATGGCCGTCCGGCCGATCGTCAGCGGAACCTGATGCACCGCAAGCCAGCTCGCCGCAATGGCGCCGGACGCCCCCGACAGCCCACTCCCCGCCGCGAACAGCGTCCCGAACACCACCGCGAAAATCAGCAGCAGCGTAATGGCCGACGCGCGCGCCGCCACGAAGAACAACACCCGGGCCCGCTCGGGTGTGAGCGACCCGAACCCGCCCCCACCCGCCGAGACCGGACCACGCGGCACATCCCGCAGATCGTCAGTCACGCGAGCCAGGGTAGTTCTCGGGGCACTCATGGAAAACCAGCGTGGCAGCTCTCACTAACGGAAAGTGGCAGGCGCGCCGGACAACTCATGAGGTAATGCCAGGTCAGCAAGGTCTCATCGGGCTTTCTCGCGGCGGAATACGAAACGGCCCCCGATGTTCACCGGGGGCCGTTCGCGTATTCGCCTGTCGAGCGCTACTGCTTATCGTCCTGACCCGGGCGGAACGAGCGGGTCGCGTCCGCGGACGGGTCGGCGGACTGCTCGCCGCCGAACGGCTGCGCCGGACGCGCGGCCGGCTGGGCGCCGAAGTGCTGCGTCGGCGCGGCGTCACCACCGGCGGGCTGCTGCTGACCGTACTGCTGCTGGCCGTAACCACCACTCGGCTGCTGGCCGTAGGACGGCTGCTGCTGACCATAGGTCGGCTGCTGCTGCGAACCGGTCCCGTACCCCGCGGGCTGCTGCCCGTAGGACGGCTGCTGCGGGTACTGACCACCGGTGCCGTAACCCGGCTGCTGCCCCTGCTGAGCCGGCTGCCCGAACGCGGGCGGCTGACCCGGCTGACCGTAACCGGCCTGCTGGCCGTAACCCGGGTACTGCTGCTGCCCGCCGGTCTGACCGAACTGCTGCTGGCCGTAACCCTGCGGCGCGGCCGGCTTCGGCGCCGGCGGCTTGACGATGCCCGCCTCGAAAAGCACTGCCAGCACGGCGATCACGGCCTGCACGAAGGACAGGAACACGATCACCCAGCCACCCCACTTGGTGGCCAGATCACCGGTGAAGGAGTTGAACAGGATCGACAGGAAGCCCGCCACCGAGGCGGCCGCCACCACGGCGTTCCAGTTCTGCTTGGGCAGGATCAGCGACAGCCCCGCGAGCAGACCCGCGAAGAGCAGGATGCCGACGAGCAGCGGATCCGATTCGAAAAGGCTGTAGGTGAGGCTGAGTTCCTTGCTGCCCTTGTAGGGCGCCCACCCGAGCAGGAAGTTGATGACACCGAGGGCGGCGATGCCGACGGTGAGGAAGAAGGGAAGTCCCTTGCCTGGTGCGGCCGTCGTACTCGACCCTGCTGCGGGACCACCCGTGGGCTGCGAGCCATATCCAGGCGTGTTGGAAGGCGTCTGCGCGGGCCCGTTGTATCCCGAGCCCCCGGTCGGGTATGACATGTCGTCGTCTCCTATCGAGTCGTTCACGAACTCCCACCGACGCTACTGCACTGCACCGCCGAGAGCACCACCTACCACCGGCCGTGCCCATTCCGCAATAGCCGAAACCCCCTGTGCGCACAGCCGGATTCACCCCCCGCCGCCCCCACGACCCGAAAACGGCGAAAGCCGCCTCCCCAACGGGGAGACGGCCCTCAATGCTCGTATATCGATGGCGACACCTGATTTCGCGAGTTCGGGGTAACTCCCCGGGCACCCCCGAAATCGGTGTCCCACCGGAACCGCACCACGCGTCCCCAACCCCAACGGCTCCCAGCCGGGCGCTAAAGATTCGGAGAGGCGGAACGGCTCAGGCGGTGATGCTTGCCTTCTCCAGGATTTCGCGCGCCAGGGCGGCGGTCTCGGACGGGGTCTTGCCGACCTTCACGCCCGCGGCCTCGAGGGCCTCCTTCTTGCCCTGAGCCGTGCCCGCACCGTCGGAGACGATGGCGCCGGCGTGGCCCATGGTCTTGCCCTCGGGCGCGGTGAAACCCGCGACGTAGCCGACGACCGGCTTGGTGACATTGGCCTTGATGTAGGCCGCGGCCCGCTCCTCGGCGTCGCCGCCGATTTCGCCGATCATGACGATGAGCTTGGTCTCGGGGTCCTTCTCGAACGCCTCGATGGCGTCGATGTGGGTGGTGCCGATGACCGGGTCGCCGCCGATGCCGATGGCAGTGGAGAAACCGAAGTCCCGCAGCTCGAACATCATCTGGTAGGTCAGGGTGCCGGACTTGGAGACCAGGCCGATCGGGCCCTTGCCCGCGATGGTGGCCGGGGTGATGCCGACCAGCGACTCACCCGGGGTGATGATGCCGGGGCAGTTCGGGCCGATGATGCGGGTCTTGTTGCCCTTCTCCACGTTGTAGGCCCACGCGTACGCGGAGTCCTGCACGGGGATGCCCTCGGTGATGACCACGAGCAGCGGGATCTCCGCGTCGATGGCCTCGAGGATGGCGTCCTTGGAGAACGCGGGCGGCACGAAGGCGATCGAGGTGTCGGCCCCGGTCTTCTCCATGGCCTCGGCGACGGTCGCGAACACCGGCAGCTCGACGGGGTTGCCGTCCTTGTCGGTGTGCGACACGGTGGCGCCGGCCTTACGGGCGTTGACGCCGCCGACGACCTGGGTGCCTGCCTTCAGCATCAGTGCGGTGTGCTTGGTGCCCTCACCGCCGGTGATGCCCTGGACGATGACCTTGTTGTCCTTGTTGAGGAAGATCGACATTTTGGTTTGTGTCCTTACTTGGCGGCGGCCAGTTCGGCAGCCTTGTCGGCGCCTTCGTCCATGGTCTGAGCAAGCGTCACCAGCGGGTGCGCGAAGTCGGCGAGGATCTGGCGACCCTCTTCGACCTTATTGCCGTCGAGCCGGACGACCAGCGGCTTATTGGCCTCGGCGCCCAGGGTGTTCAGCGCGCCGACAATGCCGTTCGCGACCGCGTCACAGGCGGTGATGCCACCGAAGACGTTCACGAACACGGACTTGACCTGGGCGTCGTTCAGGATGACGTCCAGACCGGCGGCCATCACGGCAGCCGAGGCGCCGCCGCCGATGTCCAGGAAGTTGGCGGGCTTGACGCCGCCGTGGTTCTCACCGGCGTACGCGACGACATCGAGGGTCGACATGACCAGACCCGCGCCGTTGCCGATGATGCCGACCTCACCGTCGAGCTTCACGTAGTTGAGGTCGTTCTGCTTGGCCTTGAGCTCCAGCGGATCGGTCGCGTCGATATCCGCGAACTCCGCATGGTCGGGGTGGCGGAACTCGGCGTTCTCGTCCAGCGTGACCTTGCCGTCGAGGGCCAGGATCTGGTTGTCGGGGGTGCGGACCAGCGGGTTGACCTCGACCAGGGTGGCGTCTTCCTTGACGAAGACCTCCCACAGCGCCTGGATGGTCACGGCCGCGGCGTCCAGAATGTCGGCGGGCAGGTGGCCCTGCTCGGCGATGGAGCGAGCGAACGCCAGATCCACGCCCTTGACGGCGTCGACCGGAATCTTCGCCAGCATCTCGGGCTTCTGAACGGCGACCTCTTCGATCTCCATGCCGCCCTCGACCGAGCACATGGCCAGGTAGCTGCGGTTGGAACGATCGAGCAGGAAGGAGATGTAGTACTCCGAGGCGATGTCCTTGGCCTCGGCGACCAGGACCTTCTTGGTGATGTGTCCCTTGATGTCCAGGCCCAGGATGTTGGTCGCGTGGGTGAAGGCGTCATCGGGGGTGGCGGCGTACTTCACGCCACCGGCCTTGCCGCGCCCACCGGCCTTGACCTGCGCCTTGATCATGACAGGCTTGCCGATTTCTTCCGCGATCGCGCGCGCTTCCTCGGCCGTGTCGGTGACGCGGCCCTCCGACGAAGGCACTCCGTGCTTCACGAAGAGTTCCTTCGCCTGATATTCGAAGAGATCCATGTACTCACCGTCTCGTCTGCGTTGTTGTGACAACGTCTGTGTTGGTGGCCCGTGGTCGGCCCGTAGCGACTGCTTGCATGTCACTCGAAAGGGCCAGGGGGTCGGGTCGGACTCTAATCAGTCACACGAAGCCGAAATCAGCCGCATACAGCCTAAGTGGCGCAGGTCACGGTACTGTCTCTGTGCTTACAAAACGCCTCGTCAATGCTACTCGCGGGTAGCTTGTTGACGGTGCGCCAGGTAGGACACTCGAATCCCGGAGAGTGACCGGGAGTACTACGTGTCGTCGTTGACATGGCGCACTTGGTTACCCAAAGCACAGTGCGGAAATTCCGTCGCCTAAGGTGATGAATGTCACACACGCGCGCCGAACCATGTCCATCGCTTGCTGACCCGCAATCGTTTCGTTACCGTCGATGCGGTCGATGTCACAACCCGGTCACGACAGGAGGACGGCAGGCTTGACGCAGCACAGCGCTCCGCAGGTAGAGCATCGCTCCGCAGGCACTCCGTCAGCACCGCGGCTTCACCAGGGTCAGCTCCGATGAGCGACGGCCCCTTCCCCGAAACTCTGCGCGCCAGCCGCGGCCATCGCTATCGCGATGAGGCCGAGAATGCCGGCGGCGCAACGCATTCCGCCACACCCCAGGCCACTCGCGGGCAGGTCTCGCACGGCGACTGGGAGGCCGCGCGCTCCTGGCACGCACCCGCGGTGAGCCGCCAGCCCCAGCCCGATTGGCAGGCCGCGCAAGCCGCATGGGAGCCCCGCGCCGATACCGGCGCCGCCGGTGATTGGTCGGCTCCCGCCGCCGACGGCTGGGCCGCACCCGAGCAGGCCGGGCAGTCCCGCGCCGAATGGGATGCGCCCGCCGATCCCGCGCCCTCCGCCGATTACCGGCCGGTCTACACCTTCCGCACCGCCTCCGGCGCCCGCCTCGATTTCTCCGGTGACGGCGCCCGCGTCGATCAGCATGGGCCCGAGGGCGATTCGGCCGAGCCGGCCCCGGCCCGCTCCGGCGGTCGCCGCCGTGCGGCCGGTTCGCACCGTGTTCCCAGCCCGCCGCACTCGCTCAAGGGTCGCGCCGCGGTGGTGGCCGTGGCCGCCGGCGCGGTGGTCGCCGCCGGGCAGAGCGGTCTGGAGACCAGCGCTCCGCACGCCGACAATGTCGAATACCAGGCCGCCGCCCAGGTTCGCGATCTCGCCGCGACCCAGAACCTCGCCTCCGACGCGCCGAGCGGCGCCCCGCAGGTCCTGAATGTCGGCACCGCCGCGGATGTCAACCAGTTCAACGACATTCTGCAGAAGGGCCAGAAGTACGCGGCCGATCTGACCGCCGCCGCGGACTCCAAACTCCGCCCGCTGTTCACCAAATTCGCGAGCGGCACCTTCACCTCCGGCTTCGGCACCCGCTGGGGCGTGGAGCATCTCGGAGTGGACGTGGCCGCCCCCATCGGCACGCCCATCTACGCCGTAGCCGACGGCAATGTCATCGACGCGGGTCCGGCCTCCGGTTTCGGCATGTGGGTCCGCCTCCTGCACGATGACGGCACCATCACCGTCTACGGCCACGTCGACACGGCCGTCGTCTCGGTCGGCCAGCGCGTCCTCGCGGGCGATCAGATCGCCACCGTGGGCAACCGCGGCTTCTCCACCGGCCCGCACTGCCACTTCGAAGTCTGGCTCAACGGCTCCAACAAAATCGACCCCCTCCCCTGGCTCGCCTCCCGAGGCATCTCCCTCGGCATCGAGCGGGACTAGCGACAACACACACGAACTGCCCACCAGATCGAATTCTGGTGGGCAGTTCGCGTTTCCAGGGCGCATCCCCCTTCGCCCTCCCGCCACGTCCCCCGGCATCCGGCACTCCGCCCTCCGGGCGCATCCTCCGCCATCCCGGCGCATCCTCCGCCATCCGGGCGTAGCCTCCGCCATCCGGGCGCAGCCTCCGTCATCCCGGTGCGCTTTTGGCCGGGATCCACAGAAGCGGTTGCGGCACTGCTCATATCGCATCCCGGCCGAAAGCATGCCGGGATGACAGGGGCGACCGCATTGGCAGCCGACCCGAATTCCGGTGCTGTCCTCAGAGTTTGACGATGGTGCGGCTGTAGCTGGGGATGAGGCGGATTTTGCCGGCGGTGCCGAAGTCGATGGTGACGGTGGCCAGGGCGCCGAAGCCTTCGGCGGCGACGACTCGGCCGAGGCCGTATTTGTCGTCGCTGACGCGGTCGCCTACGGCGAGGACCAGGCCGGAGTTATTGCGTTTGCCGGTGCCGCCCGCGGCGGAGGGGGCGGGGCGGCGTTCGCCGCGGACGCCGGGGCGGGGTTCCCAGCCGTCACCGCGGGTCCAATCGCGGTCGAGGCCGTCGTCGTCACCGCGGCGGCGCAGGCTGCGACCGGTTTGGGAGACGACGGGTTCGAGGCGGCGCCAATCCATCAGGTGGCCCGGGATTTCCTGCAGGAAGCGGGATTCGGGGTTGGAGACGGGCTGGCCCCAGCCGGAGCGGACCACCGCGCGGGTGAGGTAGAGGCGCTTGCGCGCGCGGGTGATGCCGACGTAGGCGAGGCGGCGTTCCTCGGCGAGTTCGGTGGGGTCGCCGAGCGCGCGCATATGCGGGAACTGGCCGTCCTCCCAGCCGGTGACGAAGACGACGGGGAATTCCAGGCCCTTGGCGGTGTGCAGGGTCATCATGGTGACCACGCCGGTGCCCTCGTCCGGAATCTGGTCACTGTCGGCGACCAGTGAGACGCGTTCGAGGAAGGCGGCGAGCGTTCCGGGGTCGGGCTCGCCCTCGGCCTGCTCGGGCACGATGCCCTCGGCCGCGGCGGCCTCCACATTGTTGCGCGCCTCGGAGCTGAACTCGCGTGCCACGCTGACCAATTCATTGAGGTTGTCGAGCCGCGCGCCGTCCTGCGGATCGTCGGAGGCCTCGAGTTCGCGGCGGTACCCGGTGCGGTCGAGCACGGCTTCGACGATATTGCCCACATCGGGGAAGTCGAGATCACCCTGCACACCCGCGGCCCGGATCTCGTCGAGCAGTTCCACGAATCCGGCGATGGCCCGCTGCGCGCGGGTATTGAGCAGTGCCACAGTGCCGTTGGCGGCATCACGAAGCGCCTGCGCGAAGCCGATATCGCGCTGTTCGGCATGCACGGCGACACAGGCTTCGGCGCGATCACCGATGCCGCGGCGCGGCGTATTGAGAATGCGGCGCAGGCTCACCGCATCGTCCGGATTCTGCAGCACCCGCAGGTAGGCCACGATATCGCGGACCTCTTTGCGCTCGTAGAAGCGCACGCCGCCGACAACCTTGTACGGCAATCCCATGCGAATGAAGATCTCTTCGAGCGCACGGGAGTTGTTGTTGGTGCGGTAGAACACCGCGACGTCGTTGTAGTTGGCATCGCCCGCATCGACCAGCCGGTCGATCTCGCGCGCCACGAACGAGGCCTCGTCGTGCTCATTGTCTGCGACGTAGCCGACAATCAGATCGCCGTCACCGGCATCGGTCCACAGCTTCTTGTCGCGCCGATTCTCATTGCGCGAGATGACCGCGTTGGCGGCGGCCAGAATATGCTGGGTGGAGCGGTAATTCTGTTCCAGCAGAATGGTTTCCGCATCGGGGAAGTCGCGTTCGAACTCCTCGATATTGCGGATGGTCGCGCCGCGGAACGCGTAGATGGACTGGTCCGCGTCACCGACAACACAGAGTTCGCTGGGCGGCACCGCATCCGGCGACTCCGGGGTGAGGGTGTCGTCGTCACCCCATGCGGTCCGGTGATGCCCGACGAGTTCGCGCACGAGGGTGTACTGCGCGTGGTTGGTGTCCTGGTACTCGTCGACGAGTACGTGCCGGAACCGCCGCCGGTAGTACTCGGCCACCTGCGGATGCCGCTGCAGCATGCCGACCGTCTCGCCGATGAGGTCGTCGAAGTCCATGGCATTGGCCGCGCGCAGCCGCCGCTGGTACTCGTCGTAGACGCGGGCGACCAGGCGCGGCAGTTCGGCCTCCTCGGTCTCGGCGTCGGCGGCGGCCTGGGCCGGATCGATGAGCTCGTTCTTGAGGTTGGAGATGGCGGTGGCGAGCAGGCGCGGCGTGTACTTCTTGGCGTCGAGATCGAAGTCACGGCTGACCATGGCCAGCAGCCGGCGCGAGTCGTCGGCGTCGTAGATGGAGAAGTTGGAGTTGAGCCCGGCGACCAGCGAGGCCTGGGTGCGCAGAATGCGCACGCAGCTGGAGTGGAAGGTGGAGACCCACATACCGGCCGCGCGCGGACCCACCAGACCGGCCACGCGCTCCCGCATTTCGGCGGCGGCCTTGTTGGTGAAGGTGATCGCCAGGATTTCGCCCGGGCGGACACCACGGGCGTCCAGCAGGTAGGCGATTCGCCGGGTGAGGACAGCCGTTTTGCCGGATCCGGCGCCCGCCACGATGAGCAGCGGAGTCCCGGTGTGCACCACCGCCGCGCGCTGTTGCGGATTCAAACCTTCGAGCAATTGCTCGGTCTTCTGCTCGTCCTGCGCCACCGTCGTCTTCATCGCCCAACCACGCTACCGGCGACCACCGACAGGTACGCAGTCCGGCGGCAGAAGGTGTCCGATAAGTGCCGGTGTGGCGAACTCGAGGAGAACCGCGGCGGTCGAAAAACTCAGGAGATTCACAAATGATCATGTTTTGGTTTGCCTGCCCCACGTGGCACACTGGCCTCATGACCGGCGCTTTGGCGACTGAATACACCTGAGCGCGCCCCGCGGGGGACAATGTAGGGCGCACGAGGTCACATTCTTGGTGAAGAACCGATCGGTAACGAGTCGGGGCCGCCTGCCGATCGACGTTCTGGACCACGAGGAGTTGAAAGTATGAGCATCTCGACGACGGGGCAATCCGAGCCTGCCACCGGAGCGGACTCCGCCAAGCCCGCCGAAGCCGCGCCCGCCCCTGCGGCGGCACTGCTCCCGGAAGCGGAGATCGACAAGCTGCGCAAGGAAATCGACAAGCTCGACGCCGAGATTCTCGCGGCAATCAAGCGCCGTACGGAGGTCTCCCGCATTATCGGGCGGACCCGCATGGCCAATGGCGGCACCAAGCTCGTGCACTCTCGCGAGATGAAGGTGCTGGAGCGTTTCAGCGAGCTGGGCCAGGAGGGTCACACCCTCGCCATGCTGCTGCTTCGCCTCGGCCGCGGCAGACTGGGTCACTGACAGCCCACCCCGCACACCGCGTTTTCCGTGGCGCGATCACCGATTCGCCACGGATCCAACGCTGAGAATTCGCCGGTCGGTCACCAGTTCGGCACTCGGTGCTAACGCCGGGCACCTGTGGCGCCGATACAACGGTCGGTGTGCCGTACAGGCACCCACACAAACCACGCGACACTCGTGCGAGCGAGTCGAGCTTTCCAAGAGGCCGCCCCGGGTGTCATACCCCGGGGCGGTTCTTCATTTTCCGGTCAGGGCAGGGTCAGGGCAGGGCGATGTACTTGGTGCTGAGGTACTCCTCGATGCCTTCGGAGCCGCCTTCGCGACCGAAGCCCGATTCCTTCACGCCGCCGAAGGGCGCGGCCGGATCGGAGATGACGCCGCGATTGACGCCGACCATGCCGGTCTCGAGTCCCTCGGCGACGCGGAGCGCGCGGTCCAGGCTCTGCGTGTAAACGTATGCGACCAGCCCGAATTCGGTGTCGTTCGCCGCGGCCAGGCCCTCCTCCTCGGTATCGAAACCGACAATCGGGGCGACCGGCCCGAACACCTCTTCACGCAGGATGCGGGCCTGCGGCGGCAGATCGGTGAGCACCGTGGCCGGGTAGAACCAGCCGGGTCCACCAGGCGCTTTGCCGCCCAATTCGATTCGCGCACCGACCGACACGGCGTCCTCGACCAGTTCGGTGACGGTCTCCAACTGGTCCTGATTGATGAGCGGCCCGAGCGTCGTGGCCGGGTCCGTACCCGGTCCGAGCTGGTATTCGGCCATGGCGGACACCAGTTTCCGAGTGAACTCCTCGCGCACCGAGTTGTGCACGTGGAAGCGATTGGCCGCCGTGCACGCCTCACCGCCGTTGCGCAGCTTGGCCAGCACCGCGCCCTGGACGGCCGCATCGATATCCGCATCGTCGAAGACCACGAAGGGCGCATTGCCGCCGAGTTCCATGGAGGTGCGCAGCAGACCGTGCGCGGACTGCTCCACGAGCTTCTTACCGACCGGAGTGGACCCGGTGAAGGTGAGCTTGCGCAATCGCGGATCGTTCAGCAGCGGGCCGGTGACGGCACCGGAACGACTGGTTGCGATCACCGACAGCACGCCGTCGGGCAGTCCGGCGTCACGGCAGAGCTGTGCGAGCAGCAGCATGGTCAGCGGCGTCTCGCCGGCGGGCTTCACGATCATGGTGCAACCGGCGGCGAGGGCGGGCCCGATCTTGCGGGTGCCCATGGCCAGCGGAAAGTTCCACGGCGTGATGGCCAGACACGGTCCGACCGGCTGTTTTGTCACCAGGATCCGGCCGGTGCCGCCGGGCGCGGACTGGTAGCGGCCGTGGATGCGGCTGGCCTCCTCGCTGAACCAGCGGAAGAACTCCGCGCCGTAGCGAACCTCATTGCGGCTCTCGGGCAGGGCCTTGCCCATTTCGAGTGTCATGAGGAGCGCGAATTCCTCGGCGCGCGCGGTTATGGCCTCGAAGACGGCGCGCAGGATCTCCCCGCGCTGCCGGGCCGGGGTGGCGGCCCATTCGGCCTGGACGGCGACGGCCGCGTCGAGGGCTCGAACGGCATCCTCGGGACTGGCGTCGGCGATCTCGACGAGAACCTCCCCCGTCGCCGGATTGCGCACCGGGAACGTCGCGCCGCCGGTCGCATCGACCGGCCCGCCGATCCAGAGCTGGGTGGGTATGGAGTCGAGTAGTTCGCGTTCGGAAACCATGCCTGCCAGCGTAAGCCCGGTAGATCCGCGATGAGCCCGCCGCGAGTTACCCGGCTTACCTGCGCGTAACGACGGCGGGTTGTAACCTCGGCGGACGTGAGCAGCGACATCACCGCATCGGCGGCCTGGCGGAAACTGCACGACCATCATGAGTCCGTCGCCGGACGTCATCTGCGCGAATTCTTCGCCGAGGACCCCGAGCGCGGGCGTGAGCTGACCGTGCAGGCTGCCGACCTGCACATCGACTATTCCAAGCACCGGGTCACCCGCGAGACGCTCGATCTGCTGCTCGCATTGGCGGAAACCGCTGGGGTGCAGGGCCATCGCGATGCCATGTTCGCCGGTGCGCACATCAATACCTCCGAGGACCGCGCGGTCGAGCATGTGGCGCTGCGGGTGCCCGCCGGGCAGGTGGTGCCGGTGGACGGCGCCGATGCCGGCGCCCAGGTGCACGAGGTGCTCGACCGCATGGGTGAGTTCACCGATGCGGTGCGCTCCGGGCAGTGGCGCGGTGCGACCGGTGCGCGCATCACGACCGTGGTGAATATCGGTATCGGTGGTTCGGATCTGGGTCCGGCCATGGTGTACCTGGCGCTGCGGCACTACGCCGATGCCGGGATCTCGGCGCGCTTCGTCTCGAATGTCGATCCGGCGGACCTGGTTTCGAAGCTGGCCGGCCTGGATCCGGCGACCACGCTGTTCATCGTGGCGTCCAAGACCTTCTCCACGCTGGAGACGCTGACCAATGCCACGGCGGCCCGCCGCTGGCTGGTCGCGAGCCTCGGCGAGGAGGCGGTGGCCAAGCATTTCGTCGCGGTCTCCACGCATGAGCAGCGGGTGTCGGAGTTCGGTATCGATACCGCGAATATGTTCGGCTTCTGGGATTGGGTCGGCGGCCGCTATTCGGTGGATTCGGCCATCGGCCTGTCGGTCATGACGGTGATCGGCAAGGAGCGGTTCGCCGAATTCCTCGACGGTATGCACCGGATGGACGAGCACTTCCGCACCGCACCGCCGGCCGAGAACGCGCCGCTGCTGCTGGGTCTGCTCGGTGTCTGGTACTCGAATTTCTTCGGCGCGCAGTCGCGGGCGGTGCTGCCGTATTCCAATGACCTGGCGCGCTTTCCGGCGTATCTGCAGCAGCTGACCATGGAGTCCAACGGCAAGTCGGTGCGCGCGGACGGCACTCCGGTGACCACCTCGACCGGTGAAATCTTCTGGGGCGAGCCGGGAACCAACGGCCAGCACGCCTTCTATCAACTGCTGCACCAGGGTACGCGGCTGGTGCCCGCCGATTTCATCGGATTCGCCCAGCCCACAGACGATCTGCCGACCATCGACGGCACCGGCAGCATGCACGACATCCTGGTCAGCAATCTGGTCGCGCAGACGAAGGTGCTGGCGTTCGGCAAGACGGCGGAGGAGATCACCGCCGAGGGCACCGATCCGAAGCTGGTGCCGCACAAGGTGATGCCGGGCAATCGCCCCTCCACCGCCATTCTGGCGCCCAAGCTCACACCGTCCACGCTGGGCCAGCTCATTGCGCTGTACGAGCACCAGGTGTTCGTGGAGGGTGCGATCTGGGGCATCGACAGTTTCGATCAGTGGGGCGTGGAGCTGGGTAAGCAGCAGGCGCTCGCCGTGGCGCCGCTGCTGACCTCGGCCGAAGAGCCTGCTCCGCAATCGGATTCGTCCACCGACGAGCTGATCCGCTGGTACCGCGCCCGCCGGCTGACGTAGCCGGACCGGGTACGGTCAGACCGCGATCGCAAGCCCCAGCGAGGCGATCGCGAAGGCCAGGAACAGGACCGGGAAGGCGATATTGTGGACCACCCGGGTCCACAGGTGCACGATCACCGCGCCCACGAAGAACGCGGTCAGGCCCGCCGCCGCGGCGATGCCCAGCGGCCGCAGACCCAGCAGCCCGGCCAGCAGGCCGATCGCCCCGGCGGCCTTGGCCGCGCCGAGCATCGGCAGCCAGGAGAGGGGCACCCGCACCTCGGCGATGTTCTGCTTGACGAAGTCGGCCCTGCTGATGGTCGCGACCCCTTCGACGGCATTGGCTGCGATGGTGATGAGCGTGACGACGACGTAGGCGATAAACATGCCCACAGCCTGGTCAGTCCTGCGGAAACCCGCCAATACCTGTTGTCATAACCAAGGGTTATGGCTATTTCCGCACCCGCTCCGGCAGTAGTTCGGTCAGCGCCTCGTCGAGGGTCGGGTACCGGAAGCGGAATCCCGCCCGGCGCAGGACCTCCGAGGTGGCATGGCGTCCGGTGAGCCCCAGCGCCGCATCGGTGCGCAGGAAGACCGCGCCGATGGCGAGCGCCGCGGCGGGTGTGGGCGGCGACCAGGGACGGCGCAGCTGGCGGCGCAGGGCCGCCATGAGCTCCCGATTGCGCACCGGAAAATCGGTGGCCGCCACCACGATTCCGTTCGGCAGCGCCACGCTCGGATCGAGGCCGAGGGCGGCGCGGACGATGCCGAGCCAGTCGTCGAGGTGAATCCAGCTGAACCACTGCGTGCCCGGGCCGACACTGCCGCCCAGGCCCGCCTTGGTCAGGCTCACCAGCCGCTTCATGGCCGGTGCATCCGGATCGAGCACGATCGAGGTGCGCAGGATCGTCCAGTGTGTGGCATTCGCGGCCACCTTGCCGCCCACTCCCACAGCGCCGCCCGCGCCGGCGCCGCGACTCTCGACCTCGCCGCCGGTCTCGATGGCGGTACCGCTCTCGCCCGCAGCGGAGTTCATGCTCCCCCGCTCGCCCGAGAACGCGCGCTCCCAAGGCTCGGCGACCCCGGTCATCTGCGGCAGTCCCGGATCCGGCAGCGGAGTGGTTTCGGTGCAACGGATTTCACCGGCGTCGGCCCAGATGGCGGTGGTGCTGGCCTGCACCCAGTAGTCGATGGGCCGCTCCAGGGTCTTCGAGGCTTCGACGAGCGCCTGCGTGGAATCGACTCGGCTGCGCCGCAATTCGGCGACATTGCGGGCGGTGGGCCGGCAGTCCACCAGCTTGCCCGCGAGATTGATGATCGCGGTGCGGCCCGGATTCCGCAGTGCGGTAACCCATTCGCCGACGGTCCGCCCGTCCCATTCGAACTGCGCATAGGGCAGCTCCGGCACCGCGCGGCGGGTGAGAATGCGCACCCGCTGCCCTCGGCAGGTGAGGTCGGCGGCCAGGGTGCGCCCCAATGCGCCGGTGCCACCGGCGATTACGACGGTGAGCGCATCCTCGACCGGCCGCAGTCCGGCCAGCCGCGCCAGCCGGGCGAAGCAGGTGTGCGCATCGGTCTGCAGCAGCTGACCGACCACCTTGCGCGCGAGGGCGGCCGACCCGCCGCTGAAGGTGAGCCGCTGCACCAGTTCGGTGCCGCCGTCGCGCGGCGTCAGGGTCCAGCGCAGCCGCATGAGGCCCGCGGGTTCGGGCTGTTCGAGGGTGAGTTCGCGCTCCGGTACGAAGGTGGCGATGGTGAAGGGTGCGGCGAGCCGCCCGTGCACCGCCTCGTTGACGCGCCCGCGCGGCAGGTAGTCACCGGTGACGCCGACACCCGGTGCGGCGTGCAGGGTCACCGACGTGACGGCCGGATTCCAGTCGGGCCAGCGGGCCGGATCGCCGAGCACTGCCCAGAGCCGCTCGGGCGGGAGGGCGATCCATTGGGTGTACGTCGTTGTACGAGGCATGCACTGACGCTATAACCGGGCCGCCCGGACCGGAACGTGGGCTTGGTCGCACCCGCCCGCTCCCGCCCCGAATATGAACCGCGACACCGCGCCGCGGGGAGCCGTCGTGGATCGATAATCCCGGCTTCTCAATAGTGGCGAATTCTCCCGTTGACAGTGCGGGAGCGTGCGGCGGATGCTCGGCACGACCAGGTGACGGGCCGGGTCCTGTGCGAGCGAAGAGAGATATCCATGACCGCGAAAACCCGTGTCGAAGCAGTGATTACGGTTCACAAGTACGAGCCGTCCGTCTACGAGGAGCCCGCCGCGGGCCCGGTGCTGAGCAAGATCCATGTGGAGGAGAGCTTCAGCGGCGGCATCGAGGGCGACGGCATTGTCGAATTCCTGCAGTCCGGCAATGCCGACGGCACCGCCAGCTTCGTCGGCATCGAGCGCATTACCGGCTCGGTGGACGGCAAGTCCGGCACATTCCTGCTGCAGGACAATGGAACCGTCGCCGATAACATCGTGAGCGGCGACTGGTTCGTGGTGCCGGGTTCGGGCACCGGCGATCTGACCGGACTGCGCGGCACGGGCGGCTTCCGCGCCAATCTCGGTGAGGGCGCACAGGTGTGGCTCGAGTACTGGTTCGAGGGATGAGCCTTGTCCTCTAGCGCGGTGTCGTCTCCGAAAACCGCACTGATCACCGGCGCCGCCACCGGAATCGGGCGCTCCATTGCGGAAACTCTTGCGGCACAGGGCGTACGGGTCGCCATCAATCATCCGCACACCCCCGATCTCGCCGACGACGCGGTCGCGAAGATCGTGGCGGACGGCGGGCAGGCGCTCGCGCTGGCCGCGGATGTGCGCGATCGGGACGAGTACACGGCCATGATCGACCAGCTGCTCGACGCCTGGGGGCAGTGGGACATCCTGGTCAACAATGCGGCCGTGGCCATTACCAAGCCGTTCGCCCAGATCACCTCCGAGGAGTTCGATCTGAGCTACGCCGTGAACGTCAAGGGCGTCTTTCACGGTATGCAGCTGGCCTGGCAGCACATGGCCGACCGGGGCCGGATCATCACCATCTCCAGCTCCACCACCGCCCTGATGCTGCCCGGCTACGCCGTGTACGACTCCACCAAGGGCGCGGTCGAGCAGCTCACGCACATTCTGGCCCGGGAGTTCGGGCCGCGCGGGATCACCGTGAACGCGGTCAGCCCGGGCGCCACCGAGACCGAAACCTATCGCCTCGGCAAGAGCGATGAGTTCCTGTCCCGGCTCGAAGATATGAGCGTCTTCGGACGGCTCGGGCAGCCGAGTGAAATCGCCGCTGTCGTAGCGTTTCTCGCCACCGATGCCGCGGGGTGGGTTACCGCGCAGAATATTCGGGTCAACGGCGGTACCGCTTAGCGACCACGCCCGCTCCCGCTACGTCCAGACCTCGCTGATCGGGGTGAGATCGGCCGGCGCGGGGGCGGGTACGGCCGACGGCGTGCGCGAGAAGCGGGGCGCGGGGGCGGGCTGGCGGATGCCGTCCACGTCGACGAGGGAACCGCGGGCGTGCAGGTGCTCGTCCTGCGCGGCATCGGTCCAACTGCGCACCGGCGTGACGCAGGCGTCGACATCGTCGAAGAGTTCACACCACTGCGCCTGGGTCTTCGAGGCGAACTTGTCGGTGAAGGTCTTGCGCAGGATCTCCTGCCCGGCCGGATCCATCTGCCGCGGAAGCGATTGCGGATCCAGCTCCAGGACGCGCAGCAGCTCCGCGTAGAACTGGGGCTCGAAGGCGCCGACCGCCATATGCTTGCCGTCGGCAGTGGAATAGGTGTCGTACCAAGCCATTCCGGTATCGAGCAGATTGGTGCCGCGCTCATCGGACCAGTGCCCGCCCTGATGCAGGCTCCAGATGGAGTGCGCCAGCGTCAGTACGCCGTCCACCATGGCGGCATCCACCACCTGACCCTGGCCCGAGCGCTGCCGTTCGAGCAGTGCGGCCATGATGCCGAGGACCAGGAAGACCGAGCCGCCGCCGTAGTCACCGAGCAGATTGATCGGCGGCACCGGCCGCTCGCCCTTGCGCCCGATGCCGTGCAGCGCACCCGTGAGCCCGATGTAATTGATGTCGTGCCCGGCCCGCGCCGAGCGCGGACCCTCCTGGCCCCACCCGGTCATCCGGCCGTACACCACGCGCGGATTGCGCGCGTGCACCTGCTCCGGCCCGAGTCCGAGCCGCTCGGCCACGCCCGGCCGGAAGCCCTCGATCAGCACATCGGCCTTGTCGATGAGTCCGAGCACCTCCTCGACCGCGGCGGGATCCTTGAAATCGGCTGCCACGAAACGACGTCCGCGCATCTGCGCCCGCATGGGCCCGAATCCCGACCGATCCCCCGGCCGCTGCACCCGGACCACGTCCGCGCCCAGATCGGCCAGCATCATTCCCGCGTGCGGACCGGGCCCGATGCTCGCCAGTTCGACGACCCGAATTCCCTCCAGCGGACCCCGCGATGCACTCAACGTCTACCCCTTTGTGGTTCCCGGACGTGTATCCCTGGAGTAGAACACGTGACAGATTTATCTGCCACCCCCAGCCACTCCGGCTGGTAGAGCCGCCAAATCCGCGACTGAACATACGGCACTCAGCACAATGAACGCGGTAGTTCCGCCCGCATTCGGCCGACCGCGCATAGGCTCCCGATATGACCGACTCGACCCTCCCGCGCGGTATCGGAGCCCCCGCGACCCGAGCCCTCACCGCCGCCGGATATCTCCGGCTCGAGCAGCTGGCCGGAGTCTCCGCCGACACACTGCTCGCCCTGCACGGTGTGGGACCGAAGGCGATTCGCCTCCTGAAGGAGGCGCTGTCAGCCCAGGGACTCGACCTGAGCTGACGGCCACCCGCCCCGCGTCAGTCGACGTACGCGCGCTCGAGGATCGCCTCGGTGTCGATACCGGTCGGCAGGGTGCCGAAGGCAATGCCCCAGTCGCCGCCGAATCGGGTGGCGCAGAAGGCATCCGCCACCGCCTGATTGCCGTGCCGGACCAGCTGCGAGCCCTGCAGTACCAGCGCCATGAGCTCCACGACGCGGCGGGACCGGTATTCGATATCGCTCAGATCGGTGAGCTCCTTGCCGATCCGGTCGATGGCGGTATCCAGATGCCCGTTCGCGCCGCGCGCCAGCGACACCTCGTCGAAGTACGCCTGCACGCTTTCGGGCTGACGGGCCATGGCGCGCAAGGCATCCAGCGCCGCCACATTGCCGGAGCCTTCCCAGATGGACATGAGCGGCGCCTCGCGGTACAGCCGCGGCATGCCGGACTCCTCCACATAACCATTGCCGCCCAGGCATTCCAGGGCTTCGGCCGCATGTGCGGGCGCACGCTTGCACACCCAGTACTTGGTGACCGCCAAGGCAATTCGGCGCAGCGCCGCCTCCGCCGGATCGGTGGCAGCGCGATCGGTGGCGCCGGCCAGCCGCATCATGACGGTGGTGGCGGCCTCGGATTCGACCACCAGATCGGCCAGCACATTGCGCATGGCGGGCTGATCGATCAGGGTGGCGCCGAAGACATTTCGATGCCGGGCGTGATGCACGGCGTGCACCACTCCGGCCCGCATGCCGGTGGCCGAGCCGATGACGCAGTCCAGCCGGGTCATATTGACCATTTCGATAATGGTCTTCACGCCCGCGCCCTCGGCGCCGACCAGCCAGCCGATCGCGTTCTCGTACTCGATCTCCGAGGAGGCGTTCGACTTGTTGCCCAGCTTGTCCTTGAGCCGTTGCAGCCGAAGGGCATTGCGCGATCCGTCCGGCAGCACGCGCGGCAGCAGGAAGCAGGACAGGCCGCCGGGCGCCTGCGCGAGGGTCAGGAACATATCCGACATGGGCGCGGAGGTGAACCACTTGTGGCCCACGATCCGGTACGTCCCGTCGGGAAGCGGTGTGGCCGTGGTGGTATTGGCGCGCACGTCGGAGCCGCCCTGCTTCTCCGTCATCGACATACCGGCGATGAGACCGGCCTTGCTCGACGGCTCCCGCAGCCCGTAGTCGTACACCCGGGAGGCCAGCAGCGGCTCGAAGCGCGCCGAGAGTTCCGGATTGTGCCGCAGCGCAGGCACTACCGCATAGCTCATGGAGATCGGGCACATATGCCCGGCGTCGGAGGAACCCCAGACGGAGAACTTGGCGGCCCGCGCCGTATGCGCACCGGACCGCTCCTCCTGCCACGGCGAACCGTGCAGCCCGTGTGTCACAGCCACATTCATCAGCTCGTGCCAGTACGGATGGAATTCGACCTCGTCGATGCGATTGCCGTAGCGGTCGTGGGTGTGCAGGATCGGCGGGTTCTCATTGGCCACCCGCCCCCACTCCTGCGCCTCGACTCCGCCTGCGAGAACGCCGAGTTCGCGCACCTCCCCCTCGGCCCAGCCCGCGCCTTCCCGGTGCAGTCCCTCGAGCAGTGCGGGATTGCGGGAATTATCGAAGGGCACCAGGTTCGGCACCTGATTGAACACATCATGCGTATGCATGCGAGGGACTCCTTATTCCTGGGGCACGCCGAGCGCGCGCAGCGCGAAGGCGACAAGTTCGGGGACCACCGATTCACTCTCCAGCTGTTCGGCGAGCGGTCCGACCAGCACCTCACCGATGGCGCCGACCAGTGCGGTGGCGCTGGTGCGCGGATCCTGCGGCGGTAGCTGGCCGGTGGCGACACCCTCGGC
The DNA here is from genome assembly GCF_035958815.1 of Nocardia sp. NBC_01327. Classification (NCBI taxonomy): domain Bacteria; kingdom Bacillati; phylum Actinomycetota; class Actinomycetes; order Mycobacteriales; family Nocardiaceae; genus Nocardia; species Nocardia sp. NBC_01327. The sequence continues at coordinate 8,624,361 of NZ_CP108383.1, forward strand.
GACGGCGGATTCGAAGGTTTCGGCGAAAGCGCGCCGGAACCGCAGGCGCTCCGCGTCGACGGCGGCGTCCACCGGTTCGGCGAGCAGCACATAGGCCAGTTTGGGATTCTTGAGCGCGCGGCCGGCGAAGGTCTCCACCGCCGCTGTGACCCGCTCTCGCGCGGTCTTGCCGGCGCCATCGGTATTGCCCGCCGCGGCCACGGCGGCGACCTCACCGGTGACGACCTCACGGAAGACCGCAGTCACCAATTCTGCTTTGCCACTGAAGGTTTTGTACACGGTGCCGGTGGCGACCGCGGCCTCGGCGGCGACGGCAGCCATGGACAGTCCAGCGAAGCCGTCGCGGGAGAGCACCGTCATGGCGGCCCGCACGATCGACCCGGCCTGGGCATCGAGACGGGCTTGCACAGCAGGGGTTCTGCGATAGGCCACGCAAGAAGTGAACCATGTATTCATTTCTTGACGCAAGGGCTGATTTACGGCGTATGGTCGAGGCCGTGAGCGTACGAGTCGAACGCAATGGCCCCGTGACCACCGTGATCCTGCATCGCCCCCAGGCCCGCAATGCCGTCGACGGCCCCACCGCAGCGGCCCTGGCCGACGCCTTCCGAGAATTCGATGCCGATCCCGATGCCGCGGTCGCCGTGCTCTGGGGCGACGGCGGCACCTTCTGCGCCGGCGCCGACCTCAAGGCCCTCGGCACCGAGAACTCCAATCACGCGGCCGAGGACGGCGACGGCCCCATGGGCCCGACCCGCATGCAGTTGTCGAAACCGGTGATCGCCGCCGTCTCCGGCTACGCGGTCGCGGGCGGCCTGGAACTCGCGCTCTGGTGTGATCTGCGAATTGCCGAGCAGGACAGCACCTTCGGCGTCTTCTGCCGCCGCTGGGGCGTCCCCCTCATCGACGGCGGCACCGTCCGCCTGCCGCGCATTATCGGCACCGGCCGCGCCATGGATCTGATCCTCACCGGCCGCGCCGTGGGCGCCCCCGAGGCGCTGCAGATCGGCCTGGTCACCCAGGTTGTCCCCAATGGCGAATCTCGTAGGGCCGCAGAGGAACTCGCCGCCCAACTCGCGACCCTCCCGCAGACCTGCCTGCGCTCGGACCGCATGTCGGTCCTGGAACAGGACGGCCTCACCGAAACCGCGGCCATCACCAACGAATTCCAGCACGGCCTGAAGGCCCTGATGGACGGCGCCCTCGACGGCGCCCAGCGCTTCGCCTCCGGCGCGGGCCGCCACGGTCAGGCCACGTAGGTAGCCGGCGTAGGCGCGCCGACCGCCAGCCGATCGCCGATCAGCGGTTGATCGATCCGATTCAGGACCGGTCGGCCGCGACACCACCGAGCACAAACCCGAAGCGGACCCTGCCCTCTCTCACGGCCTGCGCGGCGCACAGTCGCGGCCGGTAGTCTGCCCTGCAATGAATCGGCTGAGTGTGGTGGACGAAATGTTCCTGCGGGCGCATCGGGGCATGGGTACCCCGATCGCTCTGCAGGGGCTGTGGCGTACCGCTGATCCGGTCGATACGGAGCTGGTCGAGCGGATTCACGAGGCTTTGCGAGTCGGGCCGCTGGGACGGCGGGTCATCAGGGCCAGGGTGCCCGGGGCGCGACCGCGCTGGCAGCAGACGGCGTGGGCGCATCCGCTCCGCAGGTCGGAACAGCCGATTCCGGCTGCCGCGCTGCTCGATTGGGCCGATGCGCAGGGTGGCGATCTCGATCCGGCGCTGGGCCCCGGCTGGCGATTGTCGGCCACGGAGCTCCGGGAGGGCGGCTCCGTTCTGTCCCTGACGTGTTCGCACGCGCTGGCGGACGGCCGGGCGCTGACCCTGGCCATCGATCATGCGCTCGCGGGAACACCGCTGGCGGCGGCGATTGCGGGGCAGTCGGATTGGGCCGATGCCCGGCGGCAGTGGGCGACCGTGCTCGGCGGTACGGCCCGCGCCCTGCGCCGTGGCCTGCCCGCGCGCCCGGCCCCGGCTGCCGAGCGGAATGTCGTGCTCGCGGCCGATTACACCGGCCCGGCCACCCGCAGCGCCATCCTGCAGGTCCCGGCCCGCGAGTGGAACCGCGTGGCCGTCGCCCACGACGGCACGGCCAACAGCCTCTTCGTCCACCTGATCGCGAATATGCTGTGGGACAGCGGATTCCCCGCGCCCACTCTCGCCGCCAGTCTGCCGGTGGACACCCGCGACGAACCGCGCGTCGACAATGACATGGCCATGACGGAAATCGCGATCACCCGCGACGACACGCCCTCGACCCTGCGGCACAAGGCCCGCGCCGCCTACGAGCACCGCATGACCAGCCCCGGCGGCATCCCGGAGGAACTCCTCCAGGTCATCCCCGACCGTTGGGCGCATGCCCTCGCGAAGGGTGCGGGCGAGCGAGACATCCTGTGCTCCAATATCGGAACCCTCCCCGACTCCCTGCTCTCCCTCGGCCCGCACCCCTGCACCGGCGTGGCCGCCCGAGCCATCCACCCGGGCCTGCGCGCCGACACCCTCCCCCGCACCCGCCTCTCCGGCTACCTCACCCGCATAGCCGACACCTACACCCTGTCCCTGGTGAGCATCGACCCCGAAGCCATCCCCACGGCAGCCGCCCTCACCGCCCTGGCCTGCAAGACCCTGGCAGAACTCGGCCTCGACGCCACCGGCTGGTAGCGCTACCGGGCCGTCGCGGGTTCGGCGCACCGAGCCCGAACGTGTTCGGGCACTTCGATTCCCGCTTCCAGATCCGCCGAGGAGATCGGCGCATCCCACACCTGCCGCAGCGGCAGCACGCCCGCCCACACACCGCCCGCCTCGACATCGGCGGCATCGTCGCGCGGATCACCGGTGCGGATCTTCACCGACGCCTCGGTGAGATCGAGCGCCAGGACCATGGTCGCGGCCATTTCCCTCTTATTGGGCGACCGCACCACATCCCATGCTCCGGGAGCGGTGTGTTCGACAATGATCCGCAGCGCGCGCATGCGCTCGGCCTCATCGGTGACTTCCACCGGGCGCGCGTGGATGACGGCCGACCGGTAGTTCATGGAGAAGTGCATGGCCGCACGGGCGTAGACCAATCCATCCACATGTGTGACGGCGACCGACACGTCGCCGGTCATGGCGGCACGGAGATTGCCGGCGCCGGTGGAGCCGTGCAGATACAGGGTGTCCCCGTCGCGGCCGTAGATCGTGGGAATGACCACCGGGCTGCCGTGCAGCACAACGCCCAGGTGGCAGAGCATTCCGGTATCGAGGATCGCATCCAGCTCGGCGCGGTCGGTGGCTCCGCGCTCCTTCGCACGGGTGAGCGCACTGCGCGAGGTGGGCGACAATGGGGTCCGTTCGGCGGCTGATTCGGTCATACGACCAGCATTATCGAAGGAATGGCATTACTGAATAGCCAATTCCACGCAAGATCCAAGGACCACTTCTCCCGGGGGACACATTCCGTGCCATTCACGCTCGCCCACCCCGCCGCCGTACTCCCGCTCCGCCGAGCACTCTGGTTCCCCGGCCTGGTCGCGGGCAGTATTGCACCGGATATTCCGTACTACGTCCCGCTCGGCGTGGACGCCGGGCGCACCCATTCGCTCCTGGGTTTGCCCATCGATCTGGCACTCGGAGCGGCCCTGCTGCTACTCGCCCGATCCGCCCACCGCCCCCTGCTGGCCCTCCTCGGCAAGTCCGCAACACTGCCGGGAACCACCCTCCGGCGCGCAGCACTGGCCATCACAGTCGGCGCCCTCACCCACCTCGCATGGGATTCCTTCACCCACACGGACGGTATTGCGGTGCAGCACTGGGAAATACTGCGCGAGTCCGTCATAGGCCCGCACCGCGTCTACAACGTCTTCGGCTACCTCTCCTCAGCCGGCGGAGTCCTCATCCTCACCTGGTACACCGCCCGCTGGTACCGCGCCGCCACCTCGGTTCCTCCAGCACCACAACGCAATTGGGTCCTGACCGCCCTCCTCCTGGCAGCCGCGATCGGCGCACTGCTCGCCGGCACCGACCCCATCGTCCACACAAGCCTCTACGACTGCATCCGCCACCTCCTCGTCGCCGCCACCCAAGGCGCCGCCCTGGCTTTCACTCTCTGGGCAGCGGCCTACACCGCCCTCGACCACACCCGCCGACAATCTCCACGCGACCAATAGCGGTGCCGCCAGGCGTGAAAACGCTGCAATATCATGCGCTTTGAACATTGCCAGAATCCGGTTCCCGCCCGACCCCTCCCCTCCGAGAGACCGAATCCAATTCGGCACAACAGCTCTCCGCATCATCCCGCACACCGAACCGCCAACGCAGCGGAGCCGCAACCGATCTGGAATGCCAGGTCGGCGCGAACGAAGCCCCCGCCCCGCACCCACTCCTACAGTGCCGCGATATTCGATGAGCTCCTTCGCGATCACCTCGGAACCCCGCTCGACCGAACCCCGGCCGAACCGGAAATAAGCGGACAACGGTGACTTCCGGTTCGGCCGTGCGAGGCCCGAAAGGTCCGGATCGAGTGGCAAGCTGTATTTGCCCAGTTTCCGGATATTAAGGAGGCCACTTCGATGGAAACCGGCTCGAAAAACTGGGGGGCCCGCGTCGATTCTGCCGCGCGGGCCCCGACCGGTCCGTCGGTCCTGGTCGACGATCTGCCGTTCGCGGTCGATCGGGAGTCGGCGGTGCCGCTGGCTGTGCAGGTGGCGGATGGGCTGCGGGGGGCGGCTACGACGGGGACGCTGCGGGGTGGGGACAGGTTGCCCTCGTCACGGGAGTTGGCCACCCGGCTCCGGGTGAGCCGGACGGTGGTCACCGCCGCGTACGACCAATTGCATGCGGAGGGGTGGTTGCGCGGGCGGCACGGCTCGGGGACCTATCTGACCGCTTCGCCGCAGCCGGTGGCCGAGCGGGCGACGGCTGGGCAGCGGGCGAATCCGCTCAGCGGACTGCTGGATCTGGGTGCGGGCGCGCCGTGCATCGAGACCATCGATCGGGCGGCGTGGCGGCGGGCGTGGCGCACGGCCTCGGACCGAACTCCCCTGGTGCGCAAGGATCGTGCGGGTGAGCCCGACTATCGGGAGGCGGTGGCCGAGCATCTGCTGCGACACCGCGGGCTGGGCGCGGGCGGCAGCAGCGCGGTACTGGCCACCTCCGGAACCAGTTCCGCGGTGGCCGAACTCGCGGCGGCCCTGCTGCGGCCGGGAGATGTGGTGGCCTTCGAGGATCCGGGCTACACCCGCGCCTCCGGCGCCTTCACCGCGGCCGGAGTGCGGCTGGTCCCCATCCCCGTCGATGCGGACGGACTGCGCGTGGATCTGCTGCCACCCGATACCAAAGCGGTGTATTGCACTCCCGCACACCAATTCCCGCTCGGCGCACGCATGCCCGCCGCCCGCCGCATCGAGCTCATCGAATTCGCCCGCCGCACCGGCGCTCTCGTCATCGAGGACGATTACGACGGCGAATTGCGTTACGACACCGCCCCTTTGCCGCTGCTCGCGACCCTCGCACCGGAGTACGTCGTCCATCTGGGCACCACCAGCAAGATCCTCACCCCCACCCTGGGCATCGGCTGGCTGGTCGCCGCCCCGAACGTGGTCGATGCCGTGCTCGCCCATCGCGAACTCACCGGCACCGGCCCGGCCCCCGCCGGTCAGCAGGTTGTCGCCGCCTTCGCGCGGCACGGCGATCTGGCTCGCCACCTGCGCCGGCTGCGCCGGGAGATGCGGCTCCGCCGCGCCCTGGTCGTCGACGAACTGCGCGGCCACGGCCTGCGGGTGAGCGGTGATGACGCGGGCTCGCACCTGGTGGTCCCGCTGGACTCGGCCACCCAGGAGGACCGGGCCATCGCCGCCGCCCGCGAGGCAGGCGTCTATCTGGACGGCCTGGGCCGCCACCACCTCGGCACCCGACACACCTTCGGCATCGCGCTCGGTTATGCCGCCCTGTCCAGGGCAGACCTGCCGGTCGCGGTGCGCTCGGCGGGGCTCGCGCTGGCGCGGGTCGTACACTCGAGCCCATGAGCGAACAGGACATCCTCGCGCGTATCAAAACCCTGGTAGATCAGGAGCATGAGCTCCGCTCCCAGAGCAGTCAGGGCGAGATCGACCCGGAGACCGAGCGTCGCCAGCTCGCCGAACTCGAGGTCATGCTCGACCAGTGCTGGGATCTGCTGCGCCAGCGCCGCGCCCGCCTCGACCAGGGCCGCAACCCCAACGAGGCGCAGCCCAACTCGGCGCATCAGGTCGAGGGCTACCTGCAGTAGGCGCCGCACGGCCGGGCCGAATTTGTCATATTGCCCGGCCGCACGCACCGCTACCATCGGTAAATGGTGGCAACGACAGACATCACGACCGCTGACGGCATTGTCCGCGGTTCCGAGGGCCGCCGCGTGTCACGCTGGCGGTCCATCCCTTTTGCGGCGCCCCCGGTGGGTGATTTCCGATTCCGGGCGCCGCAGCCCGTCCAGCCGTGGAGCGGGGTGCGCGACGCCACCGAATTCGGTTTCGCCGCAATGCAGCATCGCCGCGGCGCGCAGATCGGCCCGCGCCAGCAGCAGCCGACCGGTGAGGACTGCCTGACCCTCAATATCACCGCACCCAAGACGCCCTCGGCCAAACCGCGGCCGGTCATGGTGTTCATTCACGGCGGCGGCTATTTCATCGGCACCTCCGCGCTGGGTTTGTATTCCGGCTCCCGGCTGGCGCTGCGCGGCGATGTGATCGTGGTGTCGCTGAACTATCGACTCGGCGCGTTCGGATATGTCGATTTCAGCGAATTCTCCACGGCCGCACACCCGTTCGATACCAATCTTGGCCTGCGCGATCAGGTCGCGGCGCTGGAGTGGGTGCAGCGCAATATCGCCGCCTTCGGCGGTGATCCGGCCAATGTGACGATCTTCGGCGAATCCGCCGGTGCGCACGCGGTCCTCGCGCTCATGGCCGCGCCTGCCGCCGCGGGGCTCTTCCACCGGGGCATCGCGCAGAGTCCGCCCGCCGATTGGGGGCCCACGCAGGCCGATGCGAAACTCTTCGCGCGCCGCTGCCTCGACAAGCTCGGAGCAGCCCCCGGCGATGCCGCCGAAGCCCTGATTTCGGCCAGCCCCAACGATATTCGCCGTGCGGTCGACACCGCCCTCAACGAGGTGATGCACACCCAGCCCGGCCTGTTCCCCGCCGCGCCGCAGATCGACGGCGACTTCCTGCCGCAATCGATCACCGACGCGTTCACCAGCGGTAGCGCGCACCCGGTGCCCTTGATCATCGGCACCAATCGGGACGAGGCCACGCTCTTCGTCCGCTTCGACGACACCCTCCCCACCACCCCCGATCGCATGCGCTGGCTGCTGCGGCAGGCGGGCGACGGCGCCGAATCCCGGGTCATCGCGGCCTATCCCGGCTTCCCCGGCCGTAAGGTCACCGTCCGCATGGGCGGCGATTTCACCTTCTGGCGGCCCTCGCTCGCGATCATGGAGGCGCACAGCCGCTACGCCCCGACCTACGCCTATCGCTTCGACTTCGCCCCGCGCGCAGTGCAACTCGCGGGTTTCGGGGCCACCCACGCCCTCGATCTGCTCCCGGTCTTCGGCGCCACCGACACGCCCGTCGGCCGGGCGCTCACGGCGGCCGGCGGCGGCCGCGGCTTCCGCGCGGTGACCCGGCAATTCCAGGACAACTGGCTCTCCTTCGCCCGCACCGGAGCGCCCCTGTCGAACTGGCCCGCGTACACCGAGGACCGGCGCGCCACCATGATCATCGACAGCCCGCAGCGCGTGGAGAACGACCCCGAGAAGGCGAAACGTCTTGCCTGGCAAGGGATTCACGTCCCCGCGCTGGTCTGAACTACTTGAGTAGTCGCGACATCCGGCGGTCGGCGAGGATCTTGCCGCCGGTTTGGCAGGTCGCGCAGTACTGGAACGACTTGTCCACGTAGGCGACCTCCCGGACGGTGTCACCGCAGACCGGACAGGGGAGGCCGGTGCGTCCGTGCACCTGCATACCGGAGCGCTTCTCGCCCTTGAGCCGAGCCGCATCCTGCCCGACCGAGCGCGCTATGGCGTCGGAGAGCGAGGCGCGCATAGCGGAGTACAGCCGTCCCACCTGCTCCGGATCCAATCCCGAGGACGTCGCGAACGGCGAGAGCTTGGCCGTATGCAGAATCTCGTCGGAGTAGGCATTGCCGATGCCCGCCAGCACCGTCTGATCGGTGAGCGCGTTCTTGATCCGCTGCGAGGTGCCCTTGAGCAGCTCCGCGAATTCGGGCTCACTCACGGCCATGGCATCGGGCCCGAGCCGGGCGATGCTGGGCACCAGCTGCGGATCGGCAACAACCCACACCGCCAGCCGCTTCTTGGTCCCCGCCTCGGTGAGATCGAATGCCGGGGTATCCCCCTCCGGCGTGAAGAAGTGCACCCGCAGCGCCAGCGGCCCCTTACCCGGCTTCGGCGGCGAAGCACTCGGCTGATCGATCCATCGCAGCCACCCGCCCCGCGACAGATGGGTGATCAACCACAGCCCGTCACAATCCAATCCGAGATGCTTGCCCCAGTGCCCCGCCCCCGTGACATCACGCCCCGACAGCGCGGTCACCGGCGGATCGAAAGTCTTCAGCACACTGAGCGCCGCCACATCGACCCGTCCCACAACCGCGCCCACCGCATGCACGCCCAAAAACTGCTCGAGCGCCACAATCTCCGGCAATTCAGGCACCCCCGCAGCCTACCCACGCCCCCCGACAACCGCGCTCAGCCACAGCGCGGCTGTTCCCGAAATGTGGCAGCCCGGCTGGTCCGGCCGGGCCCTACCCGTTACGACGCAGCAGGTAGGTATCCATGATCCAGCCCTTGGCTTCCCGCAGGGCGGCGCGGCGGCGGGTGATGCGGCCCTCGACAATTCGCAGCGGGCCCTCGATGACGGTCTCGTCCGGCATCCCGAGATAGGCGCCCCACCAGATGTAGATGTCGTCGCCGGGCACCTGGGTGAAAGAGCAGTCGCTGTCGAGCATGACGAGTGTCGACTGTCCCGAGGCCAGGCCCTCGTCGCGCAGCCGCCGCCCGGTGGTGATGTGCAGCGGCTCGCCGATCTCGTGCAGCACCATGCGGTGTGCGGCGGCCAGCGCCTGCACGCTGGTGATTCCGGGGATCACCTCGTATTCGAAACCGACCCGGCCGCGCTCGAGCACCCGCTCGACCACGCGCAGCGTGCTGTCGTACAGCGACGGGTCACCCCAGACGAGAATCGCGCCCACCCCGCCGGTGTCGGCGAAGGACTGTTCGAGCAGCGCGGCGCGCGCCTCGTGCCAGTCCTCGACCACACCCCGGTAGGCCGTATCGGCCCCGGTCCCCGGCACGCTCCGATCCCGGGGTGGATCCGGGATCTGCACCATCCGGTGGGGTTGGTCCGCGTACTCGGCCACGATGGCGGCGCGCACATCGGTCAGTTCCTGTTTTTCGGCGCCCTTGCCGATGAGAAAGAACACGTCCGTCCGGCGCATGGCCTTGACGGCCTGCACCGTCACCTGGTCCGGATCGCCGGCGCCGATTCCGATCACATAGAGCTTCCGCACAGCGCCTCAGCATGCCAGGCGCGGTGATGCGTAAGCTTGTCAGGCGTGAGCAGCGACCCTCGAGACCCGCAGAGCACGGCCCCCCGTGACACCCAGTACGAGGATCTTCTGAAACTGGTGCTGGAATCCGGCACCCCGAAGGCGGATCGGACCGGCACCGGGACCCGCAGCATTTTCGGACACCAGTTGCGCTACGACCTTTCGCAGGGTTTCCCGCTGATCACCACCAAGAAGGTGCATCTGAAATCCATCGTCTACGAGTTGCTGTGGTTCCTGCGCGGTGATTCGAATGTGGGATGGCTGCAGGAGCACGGGGTCTCCATCTGGGACGAATGGGCCGACGCCGACGGCGATCTGGGCCCGGTCTACGGCGTGCAGTGGCGGTCCTGGCCGACGCCGGACGGCACCCATATCGACCAGATTTCGCAGGTGCTGCAGACGCTGCGCACCGATCCCGATTCCCGCCGCATGATCGTATCCGCCTGGAACGTGGCCGAATTGAATCGGATGGCGCTGGCCCCGTGCCATGCCTTCTTCCAATTCTATGTGGCCGACGGCAAGCTGTCCTGCCAGCTGTATCAGCGCAGCGCGGACCTGTTTCTGGGCGTCCCGTTCAATATCGCGAGTTATGCGCTGCTGACGCATATGGTGGCGCAGCAAACCGGGCTGCTGCCCGGCGATTTCGTATGGACCGGCGGCGATGTGCACATCTACGACAATCATGTGGCGCAGGTTCGCGAACAGTTGACCCGTACGCCGTTCCCGTTCCCGAAACTGCAACTTCGCCCGGCGCCGACCCTCTTCGATTACGCCTACGAGGACGTGGAAATCCAGGATTACCAGCATCATCCGGCCATCAAGGCCGCGGTGGCGGTGTGAGCCGGACGATCGGGCTGATCTGGGCCCAGACCCCGGACGGGGTGATCGGTCTGGACAACACCATTCCCTGGCGGGTTCCGGAGGATATGGCGCATTTCAAGGACGTCACCTGGGGCCATCCGGTGGTCATGGGCCGGCGTACCTGGGATTCTCTGCCCACCCGATTCCGGCCGCTGGACGGACGCCGAAATATTGTCGTGACGAGACAAACAGACTGGTCCGATGAAGGCGCTGACCGGGCGAGCTCGCTCGAGGATGGGCTCGAGACCAGTGGAACCGGCACCGTGTGGATCATGGGCGGCGGCGAAATCTACCGCGCCGCAATGCCGTTCGCCACCGAACTGATGATCACCGAGGTCGACTCGAATGTGGCCGGCGATTGCTATGCGCCCAGCATCGGGCCGGAATGGTCGGCGGGGGAAGACCCGTGGCGCGAGTCGTCGACAGGCTTGCGATTTCGCTTCCGCCGTTATACGAGGCACGACGTATAACGCGAACATCCCGCAAGCGCAGGGAGGTGGAAGCGCCAGTAATTCCTCGGCACGAACGGCGAATCTGCCGATCACGCCGGAAGGTGTCCGGCATACTCACGGATATCCCGGCGAAAGGCAGTCCATGGACAAGAAATCGCTGACCGCGGTCGCGCGCCAGCAGCTGAAGCTGGCCGCAACCGCCTCGAGCGGACGCAGTTCGGTGACCATCTACGGGGGCCACGCACACAGCCTCCGCCAGACGGTGATCGCCATGACGGCGGGGCAGAGCCTCGCGGAACATGAGAATCCGGGCGAGGCGACCATGGTCGTGCTCAGTGGGGTGCTGGCTCTGATCAGCGGCACCAACGAGTGGAAAGGCTCGGCGGGAGATCTACTGGTGATCCCCGACGCGCGGCACAGCGTGAAGGCCATCGACGATGTGGCCTTCCTGCTCACGGTGGCCAAATAGCGAATACCGGGCGCCGAATAGCTGACACAGGGCTACCGGGCGACCGGTATGTCCGACGCGGCCTCTAGGCTGGAGCCCATGGGTGAGCCGCAGCCGCTTCTCGATCCGCTTACGCCCGCCGCGCTCTTCCTCGTCGCGACAATCGATGAGGGCGGCGAGGCGGCGGTACGCGATCTACTCGCAGAACTACCCGGTCTGCGCCGCTCCGTCGGCTTCCGGGTACCCGGCGCGGGGCTCGGGTGTATCACGAGCATCGGTTCCGCTGCCTGGGATCGACTCTTCGCCGGGCCCAAACCCGCTGAGCTGCACGAGTTTCCGGGGTACGTCGGGGACAGGCATCAGGCTCCGGTCACACCGGGCGATCTGCTCTTCCATATCAAGGCCCAGAACCAGGACGCGTGCTTCGAACTGGCGATGGCGGTGGCAGACCGGCTTTCCGGCGCCGTCACCATTGTCGATCAGACCGTCGGCTTCCGATATTTCGAACAGCGCGATCTGCTCGGATTCGTGGACGGCACCGAGAATCCCGAGGGCCGGCTCGCGGTGTCGGCCGCGCTGATCGGCGAGGCGGATGCCGAGTTCGCCGGTGGCAGTTATGTAATCGTGCAGAAGTATCTGCACAATCTCGCCGACTGGAAGGCCCTGTCCGTCGAGGAGCAGGAGCGGGTGATCGGCCGCACCAAGGCCGATGACTTCGAACTCTCCGATGCGGCCAAACCGGCGAATTCCCATGTGGCCGTGAATGATCAAGATGACAATGGAACCATCCTGCGCGCGAATATGCCGTTCGGCAGTGTGATGGACGGCGAGTTCGGCACCTACTACGTCGCCTACGCCGCCACCCCGGCCGTGACCGAGCTGATGCTCGAGCGCATGTTCCTGGGCACCCCCGACGCCGCGTACGACCGCATCCTGGATTTCTCCACCGCCGTCACCGGCACGCTGTTCTTCACCCCGTCCGCGGGGTTCTTCGACGCGCTGCCGGACGCACCCGCGCCGGCGGCCGCGGAGGTCCCGGCATCCGTGGCAACCAATGGCGTTGTTTCCCAGGCTGGTTCCCTGGGTATCGGCACGTTGAAAAGGAGCTGAAATATGAACAATCTGCACCGCGAACTCGCGCCGATCACCGCCGCCGCCTGGACGGCGATCGAGCAGGAGGCGACACGCACCTTCAAGCGGCACATCGCCGGTCGCCGCGTGGTCGATGTCTCCGGCCCGCACGGCACCGACTACTCCGCGGTCGGCCTGGGACGCACCACCGCCATCGGCTCGCCCGGTGAGGGGGTGCAGGCCCGCCAGCGCGTGGTGCTGCCCCTGGTGGAACTGCGTGTCCCCTTCAAGCTTTCGCGTGCGGAGCTCGACGATGTGGAGCGCGGCGCGCAGGACACCGATCTGGAGGCCGTGAAGGATGCGGCCAAGAAGATCGCCTTCGCCGAGGACCATGCCATTTTCGAGGCCTACCCGGCCGCGGGCATTGTCGGCGTCCGCGCCGCCACCTCCAATGAGCCGGTGAAACTGCCGACCGATCCGCGCCTGGTTCCGGAAGCGGTGGCGCAGGCGCTGAGCGAGCTGCGGCTCGCGGGTGTGGACGGCCCGTATTCGGCGCTGCTGTCCGCGGATCTCTACACCGCGGTCAGCGAGACCTCCGATCACGGCCACCCGATCCGCACGCATATCGAGCGGCTGATCGACGGCGACATCATCTGGGCCCCGGCCATCGACGGCGCTTTTGTGCTCTCCACCCGCGGCGGCGATTTCGATCTGCAGATCGGCCAGGACCTGTCCATCGGCTATCTGTCGCACGATGCCGAGTCCGTCGAGCTGTACTTCCAGGAGAGCCTGACCTTCGTGGTCTACACCGCCGAAGCCGCAGTCGCACTGGAGGCGTGAGCGCGCGCCCATCCGCCGGTAACCCGTATCGCTGGAGGCAAGACCACACCGAGAGGTACGGTGACGCGCAGCAACGTGCGGGAGGCGGGTCGACGATGGTGCGCGGGGAATGACGATGGTGCGGGCCGGCGTGGTGCCCGGGCGTCGTGCCGTGTTCTACGGAATCGCGGGACTGTTGGTGACGTCCGGGATCGTGGCCGTCACCATCGGGGTATTCGGGCTGAACCGGGTGTTCACGGGGATCCTGCTGGGCGTCGCGGCCGGAGTGGGACTGCTGTTCCTGCTGTTCGCGCGGGACGGGGTGGTGCTGACCGATCAGTCGATCGTGCGGCGGACGCCGTGGGGCGCGGCCACCATCGACTGGGATCGGGTGGTGGCGGGCCGCTTCGCGCTGGACGAAAAGTCGCGCTGGTCCCTGGCTTTGGACCTGAACGGCGGCGACGAACAGCACGGGGAACTGGTGCTGCTGTCCATTCCGCCGGTGCAGCGGCCCATTGCGAATGCCTACGATATGCGCAAGCGCGAGCAGGTCAATGAGATTCGAAGCATTCTGCGCCGCAAGCAGATTCCGGTGATCCTGCTCCCGGAGATCGCCGAGGCGCTCACCCAGCATTGGCGGCTGGCTCCGCCCACCCGCTGAGACCGCGCCCACCCGCCGAGGCCGCGCGCAGCGGCTGGGTAGGGTGTTGGCCGTGATTCGCACAGCGGCACTGGCATACATTCGGGATCGTCGTCTGCTGCAGACCAGGTCCACCGGCAAGGACGTCTTCTACATGGCGGGCGGCAAGATCGATCCGGGCGAGACCCCGGAATCGGCGCTGCACCGCGAGATTCGCGAGGAGCTCGGCGTCGGCGCCACCGAGGTCGCCGAACTCGGCGTCTTCGAGGCGGAAGCCTTCGGCCACGCGCCCGGCACCCGGCTGCACATGACCTGCTTCCTCGGCGAGCTCACCGCCGACCCCTTCCCCTCCGGCGAGATCGCCGAACTGCGCTACTTCACGCTCGCCGAATACACGGCCATGCCGCACGTCGCTCCCGGCTCGCTGCTGGTGTTCCAGCGGCTGCACACGCTGGGCCTCATCGACGCATAGCTGTTCCCGATCGACGCTGTTCCGATCGACGCTGTTCCCGATCGACGCTGTTCGTGATCGACGCGGGGCTGGGCCGCATCGAACGCAGAGTCGTTGCGGCGCAGCCACTTACTCGTCCGAAACGGCTTCCGACTCGGTGATCGCGGGAGCTTCCGGAGCCCGATAGGGGATGCGCGTGGCGGCCGCCAGCCCGAGCATCAGGAAGATCGCCGCGGCCAGCAGGGTGGTGCGCGTGGCATCGGTGAAGCCACGGGCCAGCGCGTCCACGACCGCCGTCGCGCCCTCGTGATCGCGCAGTCCGGAGATGGTGCCACCGGCGGATTCCCGGGTGGCGGTCGAGAGCGTGTCGGCGGATGCGGCGGGCAGATCCTTGACGCCGGCCAGTCGATCGGGCAGTTCGTGGCCGAGTCCGACCGAGAGCAGCGCGCCGACCACGGCGATGCCGAAGGCCGAGCCGATCTGCCGGATGGTGCTCTGGGTGGCCGAACCCTGTCCGGAATTCTCCGGCGGCACATCGGCCAGCACCACACCGGTCAGCTGCGCGGAGGCCAGGCCCAATCCGACGCCGTAGACGGCCAGCAGCGCCGCGAGCCACCAGGCGGAGATGTGCGGGGTCACGAACAGCGCTGTGAGCGCCACGGCGACGGCCTCGAAGCCCAGGCCGAGTTGCACGATCCGCACCGCGCCGAGCCGCCGCACGAGGCCCTCCGCGATCCCGGCGGCGAGGAAGGCGCCCGCGGCCATGGCCGCGAGCACATAACCGGCCCCGAGCGTCGAGAGTCCGAGCACGTTCACCAGGAACAGCGGCAGCACGAACAGCAGCCCGAATTCGCCCAGAGCGACCGCGAACGCGGTCACATTGCCCCACCGGAAGCTGGGGATTCGGAACAGTCCGGGATCCAGCAGCGCCGAGCGCCGAATCAGATTGCGGTGCTGCTCCCACCGCAGGAAGAGCACCAGCGCCAGCACCGCGAGCGCCAGAATGACCGGGATCGGCGAGATGATCGCGGTCTTGGACCAGGTGAATCCGGCCAGCGGGAATTCCCGCAGCGGCCGCCACCAGCCGTAGGTCGAGCCCTCGATGAGCGCGAACACCAGCAGGGCGAAACCGACCGCGCTGAGCAGGAATCCGTCCACATCGAGTCCGGGTGCGGTCTTGCCCATCTTGGTCTCGGGCACGAACAGCAGCAGTCCGACGAGTACGACCGCCCCCAGCGGCAGGTTGACCAGGAAGATCCACGGCCAGGTGTAGTAGGTGGTGAGCCAGCCGCCGAGCAGCGGCCCGATGGCGGCGACGCCGGAGATGACCGAGCCCCACACCGCGAAGGCGATGATCCGATCCCGCCCGCGAAACAGGGCGTTCATCGTGGCGAGCGTGCCCGGCATGACCGCGGCCGCGCCGACGCCCTGCACGATGCGGCCCCACAGCAGCGGCCAGGCGCTGGTGGCGGAGGCGGCGAGCACGCTGCCCGCGAGGAATACCAGCACGCCGAGCGCGAACATCTTGCGGCGCCCGAGCCGATCGCCCAGCCGTCCGGCGGTGATCAGCAGAGCCGCGAGCACCACCGCGTAAATGCTGGTAACCCATTGCGCCTGAGTGAAATTGAGACTCAGGTCGGCAATGATGACCGGCAGTGAGACGGAGACGATGGTGCCGTCGAGCACCACCATGGACAGGCCCAGAGCCAGTACGCCGAGCGCGAGCCATTTCTTGCGACCCAGGTCGAGCTGCACTTCCGTCATCCGTCGCTCCTGCCGCACAGGGACAGCTGTCCGAAGAATCCGGTCTGTATCGATAGCCGTTCGGGTGCCGAACAACCGTTACTCAGTGTAGGTCGAAGGGTGTGGGCAGCGACCCAAGGTAGCCGAACCGTTCCTAGAATCGCGGATATCACCAGGTCTGAATACAAATATGAACTCAGCGAGGCCTATCCGATACGGCGCGTCTGCACATTTCTGTCCTACCGCTGAATATTTGCTGAATCGAGGAATCTGCGGCCGGCGAACAACCGGCACCAGGTCTTCGCCCCGCAGTCGGCTCGCGGCATTGCCGACCGGCCGGGACGGCCGTTCGGCGGCGTATTGCGAGTTGCTCTCGCCGGTATCGAAGCGGGACAGCCGATGTCCGAATCGGATACGTTTGAAGCTGTGTCGATGATGAAGGGTTCCAACGTTCCGGTGGCGGCGACCGCGGTACGGGTCGAGCTGGGGTGGCAGTCGGGTCCCGGCGTTCCGGACGCCGATGCGTCAGCATTGCTGCTGGCCGGGGGCCGGGTGCGGTCGGACAGCGATTTCGTCTTCTATAACCAGCCGGTGCACGGATCGGGGGCGGTGCGGCACGAGGGCAAGCAGCAGGGGCCGCAGGTCACCGATGTGCTCTCGGTGAATCTGGGGCAGGTCGAGCCGCAGATCGAAACCATCGTCATCGCCGCGTCCTCGGACGGCGGCACCTTCGCCCAGTTACCCGGACTGCATGTGCGCCTGGTGGATACCGGCAGCGGCGCGGAGCTGGCGCGCTTCGACAGCACCGACGCCTCGTCGGAAACCGCGTTCGTCCTCGGCGAGCTGTACCGCCGCCAGGGCGCCTGGAAGTTCCGCGCCGTAGGCCAGGGCTATGCGACCGGACTGGCAGGCCTCGCAAGCGATTTCGGCATCACTGTCGACGACGCCCCCGCACCGCAATCCCAGACTTCGCAGCCCGCGCCCCAAACTCCCCCGCAGCCCGCACCCGTCACGCCTTCCCAAACCACACCCCCCGCATTCCCGCCCGCCGCACCCCCGCTGCCGCCGACCGGTTCGCCGTCCTACGGCACTCCCCAGCCCACCGGTTCGCCGTCGCACGCTGCGCCGCCGTCAACCGGTTCGTCACCGTATGCCGCTCCGCCCCAGCCGAATTACGCAGCGCCACAGGGCCACAACCCGCAGCAGCCCACGCCGCCGACCCAATTCGGCCGGCCCGCCCCAGGCCAATACCCGCCGCCTCCCGGACAGTACGGCTCACCGCCACCCGGCCAATACACGGATCCCGCAGGACAATACGGTTCGCCACCGCCCGCCGGGCAATATCCGGACCCCGCGGCACAGTACGGTTCTCCCCCTCCCACAGGGCCGCCCGCTGCGCAATATCCTCCGCCTCCCGGGCAGTATCCGGAACCACCTGCCGGTCAATACGGATCGCCCGCAGGGCAGTACCCACCACCGCCGGGGCAGTACGCGCCTCCTGCCGGGCAGTTCTCGGACCCGTCCGCCGCGCAGTACCCAGCACCTCCCGCTGGGCAATACGGGGCAGCCGGAGGGCAGTACCCACTCCCTCCCGGGTACTCGGAACAGCCTGCGGGGCAGTACCCGCCCGCCGGTCAGTACCCGCCACCGGCGGGGCAGTATCCACCCGCGGCCGGGCAGTATCCCCCGCCCGCCGGGTACGCGGATCCGTCGTATTCGCCTGCGCCGGGCGGGTATCCGCCTCCGCCGCAGTTCGCGCCGCCCCCGCCGAATCAGTCGGGCGCGAATCCCATTCCGCCGCAGACATATCAGCCGGGGGATAGTCAGCCGCCCCCGCCGCCGTATCAGCAGGGCGCGAATCCGGTTCCACCGCAGCAGTTTCAGCAACCGCAGGGGCCAGGTGCGGCGCCGCGGGTGAATCTGGGCAAGATTTCGCTCACCAAGGACGCACCGGCGGTCTCGCTGACCAAGCAGGGTGCGACCGGCGGCATTATGCGGATCAATTTGAATTGGTCGGTGCCCGGCGCGACGAGCGGGCTGTTCGGTCGTAAGCGCGGCGGCAATGGCGGGCTGGATTTGGATCTGTGCTGCTTCTGGGAGTTGACCGACGGTTCCAAGGGCTGCATCAGCCCGCTCGACACCATGGGCAAACTGCAGCGCGCCCCGTTCATCGAGCTGGATCAGGATGATCGGACCGGGGCGAGCGCGACCGGCGAGAACCTGTCCATCAATCTCGATCACACCACCCAGTTCCGCCGCATTCTGGTCTTCGCCTCGCTGTACGAGGGCGCGGAGGATTTCCGGGGCGTGCACGCCACCGCCACCCTCTACCCGCGTAATTCCCCGCCCATCGAAATCGAGGTCAGCGGCTGCGTCGACGACTCCCGCGAGATGGTGCTGGCGCTGATCGAGAACATCAACGGCGAGTTGGTGGTTCGGCGCGAGGGCACCTTCGTGCGCCCGCCGGACGGCCACCGCTTCTGGGGCAAGATCGCGGTGGATCAGGCTTACCGCTGGGAGCTGAAGTGGGGCACGTCGAAGGGCAAGTCCTAGCCACTGTGGATCCCGGCCAAACATGCCGGGATGACAGACCCGGCCCGGGATGATGGCCTGGCCCGGGATGATGGGTCTAGCCCGGAATGACGGGCCGGATCACATCAAATGGGCTGCGGCGGCACGTGTTTCGACGAGATCACCCTTCCAGCCGAGCAGCGGCAGCACGGCGTCGGGGATGAGCTGTTCGGCGTACTCCGGCGGCGTGCCCTCGTCCGAGCGGATATTGATGACGGATTCGACCAGCCGGAACGGCAGCAGTTCCGCACCGGGCACCGCCGTCGCACCCGCTTCGGCAATGACTGCGACGGCGAGGGTTTCGTAGTGCCCGCGCAATTCGTCGCGCCGGGCGCGGAAGGCCGCGAAGCGCTCACTGCGCAGCTCCGGTAGCAGGTAGAGCGCGCCCAGATTCCAGCGCGCCGCACAGAGCTGGCCCACGTCGAATCGCGCCAGCGCGTAGAGCCGTACGGCCGCCGATTCCGGCGCCGCGGCCAATCGCTCCGCCAATTCCAGTGGCGCGGTGATGGTTCCCGCGAGCAGCGCGTCCAGGATGTCGTCCTTGGACGCGAAGTGGTGGTACAGCGAGGCCTGCCGAATGCCGACGGCGTCCGCGATCCCACGGGTCGAGGTGCTGCCGTACCCATTGTTGGTGAAGAGTTCGGCGGCGGCGTCGAGGATCTCGGCGCGCGGCGTCTGCCCCTGCCGGCGGCGGGGTTCGAGGCGGGGACGTCCGGGTCCGAGTTGGGTCACAGGGTTCATTCTGCACTGCCGATCCCGATGACCCGCTGGTCTATCAATGCTGCTGACAGCCGCTGACCGCGGCGGGTGAGGTTTCTGTCATTCGATAGAAATACCGGCAATGCAGAAGTTACGGCGCGCCATCTGACGGATACATCGACGTCATCGCGCGAGCGATCGCACTGGGAAAACTTTCAAGCGATAGATATTCACCGCTCGCGAAGGATTAGCCATGGTTGCCTCCGCCGATTCCATCGTCCCCAGCCACCCGCCGAACAGCGCCCCGAGCACTGCCAATGCCGACAGTGCCGACCTCGCCGCCTTCGGCTACGAGCCGGTCCTGCATCGCAAGCTCGGCCGGTACGCGTCCTTCGCCGCGGGTTTCTCCTTCGTATCGATCCTCACCACGATCTTCCAGTTCTTCGGCTTCGGCTACTCGTTCGGCGGTCCGGCCTTCTTCTGGACCTGGCCGATCGTGTTCGCCGGTCAGTTCCTGGTGGCGCTGAACTTCGCGGAACTGGCTGCCCGCTACCCGATTTCGGGCTGCATCTACCAGTGGTCGCGACGCCTGGCCGGTGAGGTGGTCGGCTGGTTCGCGGGCTGGATGATGATCATCGCGCAGATCGTCACCGCCGCCGCGGCCGCCATCGCACTGCAGGTGGTACTGCCCACGATCTGGAGCGGCTTCCAGATGGTAGGCACCGACAGCGCGCTGACCTCGCACGACGGCGCGGTCAATGCCGTCCTGCTGGGCAGCATCCTGCTGGCGCTCACCACGCTGATCAATGTGGTCGGCATCGACTGGATGTCGCGCATCAACTCCCTCGGCGTCACCATCGAGATCGTCGGAGTCATCGCGGTGATCGCGGTCTTCTTCACCCATACCGATCGCGGGCCCGGCGTCGTCCTGCACACCGATCAGGCCGCGAGCGGCTCGTACTGGGCCGCCTTCCTGGTGTCCGGACTCATGGCCGCCTACGTCATGGTCGGATTCGATTCCGCCGGTGAACTTTCCGAGGAGACCAAGAATCCGCGGCAGGTGGCGCCGCGCACCATTCTGACCGCGCTGGCGGTCTCGGCCCTGGGCGGCGGACTGATTCTGCTGGGCGCGCTCATGGCCGCGCCGAGCCTGTCGGACGGCTCACTGAGCAGCGGCGGCCTCGCCTATGTGATCGAAGCCAAGCTGGACAGCCCGGCCGGAAAGGTCGTGCTTGCTTGCGTGGCGTGCGCTATCACGGTGTGCACCTTGGCAATTCAGACCGCCGGCTCGCGCCTCATGTTCTCCATGGCCCGCGACGGCCGGCTGCCCTTCTCCGAGCGCCTCGCCGCGGTGCACCCCCGCTTCGGCACTCCGGCACTGCCCGCCGTGGTGATCGGCGTGCTCGGCATCGGCCTGCTGGTGCTGAACCTCGGCAATGCCGCCATCTTCGCGACCCTGGCCAGCGTCTGCATCGTGACGCTCTACCTCGCCTACCTGCTGGTGACGGTGCCGCTGCTGGTGCGCCGCATCAAGGGCTGGCCCGCCGAGGACCGCACCACCGAATCCGGCGCCCCGCTGTTCGGCCTGGGCCGCTACGGAATTCCGATCAATGCCCTCGCGGTCATCTGGGGCATCGCGATGGCGGTGAACCTGGCCTGGCCCCGCCCGGAGGTATACACCCCGACCGGCGGTAGCTGGTGGATGCTTTGGGCCGCACCGCTTTTCGTCCTCGTGACCATCGGCGCGGGTGTGGTCGTACACCGCTTCGTCACCCCCGCGACGCCGAGGGAGAGCACCGGACCGCTGGCCCAACCCGCCTGAACCACAAGACATCCGAGATACCCATCGGCCGCTGGCAGGCGGCGCATGGAAGGAGTAGCAATGACGAACACCGCGGATACCTCGAGCGCGCGGGCGCACGCACGATCACAGGCGGCGGGGGCGGCCATCAGCGGACCCGAGCTGCCGGAAGGCGTGGATTCGGCGAAAATCACCTTCGCACAGCGGATTCCCGCCGGTGGGTATGCCAATATCGTGCTCGCTCGCGGCACCCGGGTGCGCCTGTCCGATCCGATGGGTGCGGCGTGTGCGCATCTGCTGCTGCTGCGCGCCGAATCACCCTGGGAGCGACTGAATGTCGCCGATACCGTGAAGGTGCCGTGGCAGGCGTACCTGGGCGCCGGGCATCCGCTGCTGTCGGATCAGGGCCGCGTGCTCGCCACCATCGCCGCCGATTCCTCCGGACATCACGACACCCTCTGCGGAGCCTCGGCACACGCGCGGGATCGGCTGCGGATGGCGGGAGTCAAACAGGGCCTGGAGCCTCGCGATATCGGGCCGACCGTGTCCTTCTTCCGCGGCGTGCGAGTGGATTCGGACGGCGGGCTCGTCTCCACCGGCAGCGCCGGACCGGGCGGGGCGGTCGAGCTGCTCATCCATCTCCCGGTCACGGTGCTGGTCGCCAATGCCGAACATCCCCTCGACCCCAGTCCCACAGCGGATCTCGATCTGGTGGCGTGGTCCGCCCCCGAAGAGCTGGCGCAGCAGCTCGGCACCGACCCGGAATACCTGCGCGCGGTGCAGAACACCGAACTGGATTGGCACGCCCGCACTCTGGAGGCCCTCGCATGATCACCTCGTCCCGCACCATCGTCCTCGACGAGACTGTCCCCGCCCGCGCACCCTGGTCGACCGTGGTGCGCGCCGGTGAGCAGCTGGAGATCATCGACCTGCACGGCAATCAGGCGGTGGACTGCCTGCTCTACGCGGCCGACGCTCACACCGAGCGCTACAGCGCGCAGGCCACGGTCGCGGCGCAGCGCAATATCTTCCTCAGCACCGGCAGTGTGCTGCGCACCGATGCCGGAACCGCGCTCATGACCGTGGTCGCCGATGAGGTCGGCAATCACGACACCGTCGCCGGCGCCTGCTCGCAGGAGTCCAATACGCTGCGCTACGGCCATCACACCCGGCACCAGCACGCCTGCGTGGAGAACTTCCTCGCCGAAGGCATGAAGTGGGGCCTGGGCAAGCGCGACCTGGTCTCGAATATCAACTGGTTCATGAACGTCCCGGTCGAGGCCGACGGCACCCTCGGCATTGTCGACGGCCTCTCCGCACCCGGTAAGAAGATCACCCTGCGCGCCGATATCGACACCCTCGTCCTGGTCTCGAACTGCCCGCAGATCAACAACCCCTGCAATGGTTTCGACCCGACACCGGTGCGAATGGTGGTGACCCGATGACGACGACGCTCCCGGAGAACACGGTCGCCGCAGCGGCACCGCAGCAAGGCCCCGCGGACGACGCCGCGTTGCGCGGCCTCATCCCTGCGGTAGTGAGCGTCTCCGGCACGCCGCACGCCCCCGCCACGGCAGGTATTTCCGGCGCGGCGAGCGGCTCCGGCACGGCGCACGCCCCAGCCGCAGCAGGCATTTCCAGCGCGGCGAGCGGCTCCGGCACGGAGGGCATTCTCAGGTCGGTCGGTCATTCCCCCACCGCGGATCTCGCCGCAGTGGACCGCACCGCCACGGTGCTCGAGGACGAGCCGGTCTCGCCGACCGACGGCGCGCCCGCCGCCCGGACGGTTCATGTCGTTCGCCCCGGTATGCAGACGACCGTGCAGGATTGGCCGGGGCGCGTCGGGTATTGGCATGTGGGAGTGCCGCCTTCAGGTCCGATGGATGATCTGTCGTTCCGGCTGGGCAATCGCGCGCTGGGGAATCCGGAGGGTGCGGCCGGGCTGGAATGCACGCTCGGCGGACCGGCGCTGCGGTTCGACGTGCCGACCTGGGTGTGCGTCACCGGTGCGCCGGTACCGGTCACCGTGAACGGCCGCCCGGTGCGGCAGTGGCGCAGTGTGCTGGTTCCGGCCGGCGGCGTACTCGATGTCGGCGCGGTGGGCGGGCCGGGGATGCGCAGCTACATCCTGCTGGCCGGTGGTATCGATGTTCCCGAATACCTCGGCAGCCGTGCGACTTTCACACTCGGCAAATTCGGCGGCGGTACGGGCCGGGCGCTCGCGATCGACGATGCGCTGGCGCTCGGCCTGCCAGGAAAGGTGAGCGCGGGCGTGCCCGGCGATGATCAGCCGGTGCTCACCCGGCGTTGGGAGCTGGCCGTCACCGAGGGCCCGCACGGTGCGCCGGAGTTCTTCACCCGCAGCGACTTCGACACCATTATCGGCACCGACTACGAGGTGCACTTCAACTCCGATCGGACCGGTGTCCGCCTCGTGGGCCCGAAGCCGCAGTGGGCGCGACAGGACGGCGGCGAGGCGGGCCTGCATCCGTCGAATATCCATGACACCGCATATTCCATTGGTGCACTGGACTTCACCGGCGATACCCCGATCCTGCTCGGCCCGGACGGCCCGAGTCTCGGCGGCTTCGTCTGCCCCGTCACCGTGGTGGCCGCCGATCGCTGGAAGCTGGGCCAGCTCACCCCCGGTGACAGTGTGCGCTTCGTCCCGGTGCGCGCCGATCGCGCGGCGTCACTGCGCGAGCTGGGCGCGGGACGCCGGGCCGCGTGGCCGATCGTGCTGTCCTCCGGCGGCGACGGGGACGACGGCATCGTGGCCCGGCGCGAGGGTGCGGAAACCGCCGTCACCTATCGCCGCGCGGGCAATGACGGCCTGCTCGTCGAATACGGTGATATGACACTGGATCTGGAGCTGCGCGCCCGCGTGCACGCCCTGCACCAGGCGCTGCTCGAGCGCGCCGAGCCCGGCGTCACCGAGCTCACCCCGGGCGTGCGCTCACTACAGGTGCGCACCGATCCCGATCGCCTGCCCACCGGCAAGCTGCTGGACCTGCTCGGCGAGGTGGAGGCCGAACTGCCCTCCGCCGACGAACTGGTGGTACCCAGTCGCACCGTCCGCCTGCCCCTGTCCTGGGACGATCCCTCGACGCGAGAGGCCATCACCCGGTACATGCACGGCGTGCGCGCCGACGCCCCCTGGTGCCCGTGGAATATCGAGTTCATCCGCCGCATGAACGGATTGCCCTCGGTGGACGATGTTTTCGACACCGTCTTCGCCGCCGAATACCTGGTCCTGGGTCTCGGCGACGTGTACCTCGGCGCACCCGTCGCCACCCCCACCGACCCGCGCCACCGCCTGGTGACCACCAAATACAATCCGGCCCGTACCTGGACGCCGGAGAATGCGGTCGGCATCGGCGGCGCGTACCTGTGCATCTACGGCATGGAGGGCCCCGGCGGCTACCAGTTCGTCGGCCGCACCACCCAGGTGTGGAATCATCGCTCCACCGGTGTGGGCGAAGATCCTTGGCTGCTGCGGTATTTCGATCGCATCAGCTGGTACCCGGTGAGCGGTGAGGAGCTGCTGGATCTGCGCTCCGATGTGGCCGCCGGTCGCGGTGAACTGCTCGCGCAGGACGGTGAATTCCGCCTCGCCGACTACCGCCGCTTCCTCACCGACAATGCCGAATCCATCGAGGACTTCCGCGCCAAGCAATCGGAAGCCTTTACCGCCGAACGTCATTCGTGGCGAGAAGCCGGCGAGCTGACCGAAACGCCGTGAACTCGAATCACTGACAGGAGACCCGAGCATGACTGTGTGGATCCACCGCCGCCCCGAGGCCGATGTGATCGCCGAAACCACCGCCGCGACAGGGCCTTTGGCGGGTCTGCGGCTGGCGGTCAAGGACAATGTGGATGTCGCCGGAGTGCCGACCACGGCGGGCTGCCCCGACTACGCCTATCTCCCGGACGCGGACGCGGCTGTCGTGGCCGCCCTGCGGGCCGCCGGTGCGGTGGTGGCGGGCAAGACCAATCTGGATCAATTCGCCACCGGCCTGGTCGGCACCCGCTCACCGTACGGAGCGGTCGAGAACGCACTGCGCCCCGAATACATCTCCGGCGGTTCGAGTTCCGGATCCGCGGTGGCCGTGGCGCGCGGCGAAGCCGATATCGCCATCGGTACCGATACCGCCGGTTCCGGCCGGGTCCCCGCGGCGCTGCACGGCCTCGTGGGCATCAAACCGACGATCGGCGTGGTCTCCACCGACGGCGTGGTCCCCGCCTGCCGCTCCTACGACTGCGTCACCATTTTCGCCGCCGACCTCGAACTGGCGAACCGCGCCATGGGGGTCATGGCCGCGGGCGCACCCCACCGCCCGTGGCCCGCCGATACCCGGCTGGCCGCCCCGCCCGCACCCGTCGTGGCCGTCTTCAACGCTCTCCCCGACTTGGATCCCCTGTGGCACAGCGCCTTCGAGCGCACCGTGGCTGCCCTTCGGGATCGCGGCGCGACCATTGTCGAGATCGATCCCGAACCCTTCCTCGCCGCCGCCAGACTGCTGTACAACGGCGCTCTGGTCGCCGAGAGATACGCTGCGGTAGGCGATTTCGTCGATGCGCACCCCAACTCCACCGACCCCACCGTAGGTTCGATCATCCGCGCCGCCCGCGATATCCCCGCCCACCGATTGGTCACCGACCTGGCCGAATTGGAGCGCCTGCGCACCCAGGCCATGGCGAGCCTGGCAGGCGCCGATGCCCTGCTGACCCCCACCGTCCCCACCCACCCCACCCTCGCCGACGTGGCGGCCGACCCCATCGGCGTCAATTCCCGCATGGGCACCTACACCAACTTCTGCAACCTCTTCGACATGTGCGCCGTCGCCGTCCCCGCCGGCACCGCCGGCGATTCCCCCTTCGGCGTCACCGTCCTGGCCCGCGCCTTCGAAGACGCCGTCGCCTACGACATCGCCACTCTCATTGCCGCACCGCCGAATTCATCCACAACCGTCCCCAGCGAGGCCTGGCCTCTCCAGATCGCCCCGCACACGGACCTGATCGTCTTCGGCGCACACCTGCGCGGCCAGCCCCTCGAACACCAACTCACCACCCTCGGCGCCCGCTGGGCAGGCGAGGTCCACACCTCCCCCGACTACCGCCTGGCCGCCCTCACCACCATCCCACCCAAACCCGCCGTAACCCGCCTCCCCGAAGGCGCCCCCGGCGCCGCCATCACCGCCGAACGCTGGCTCCTCTCCCCCGCCGCCCTCGGCCACTTCCTCGCCAACCTCCCCACCCCCATGCAACTCGGCTCCGTAGAACTCTCCGACGGCACCTGGCACCCCGGCTTCAGCTGCACCGGCGCCGCCGCCGAATCCGCCAAAGACCTCAGCGAATACCCCGGCTGGAAAGCCGCCCTAGCCGCCGACGCCGTCGGCTGACAGCGGGCACACGGGCGACCACACGACTCCTCCGACTCAAGGGGCGGGCTTGGTCCAGGTGAGGGAGTAGCGCCAGTAGAGGCGGCGGCGGTAGCGGGAGCCGGGGAGGGTGCGGCGGGATAGGGCGCGCATTTCGGAGTAGGTCTGGGGTGGGGGCCAGATTATGGGGGAAGGGTGGTCCCAGCGGGGCTTGAAGCGGTGGGGGGTGTAGGCGAGGGCGGAGAGGGCTTCCCAGGGGAGGTCTCGGGGGAAGGTGGGGCGGGCTAGGCCGAGGAGGGCGAGGGTGCCTCCGGGGGTGAGTAGTTCGGCCATTCGGGTCAGGGCGGCGGCGGGGGTCAGGTGGTGGAGAGTTGCTACCGAGACGATGGCGTCGAAGGAGGCGGGCGGGAAGGGATGGGTCATGAAGTCGGCGTGGAGGTAGGTGATGTCGTGCGGGGGTTGGGCGCGGGCGAGGGTGATGCTCGGCTCGTGCAGGTCGATGCCGGTGACGTGCGGGATCTGCTGGCGCAGAAGACGACTGAGCATGCCTTCGCCGCAGCCCACGTCGAGGACGGTGCGCGCCTCGCCCACCGCATCGGCCAGTAGCCGGTGGTAGTGGATGTTCGTATTCCACCGCCGCGCATCGGGAATGCTCGTGGACTCCGCCATGGGGTCGAGGGTATCGATGCGGTGCGGCGGAGTCAGTCCGTGGTGTGCGTGGCTTCCGGATTGGCGGTGTCGCGGACGATGCGCAGGGCGGAGGTGAGGGCCTCCAATTGCTCCGGAGCGAGCAGTCCGGTGAACCAGCGCTCGACGCCGTCGAGGTAGGCGGGGAGCACGCGGGCCACCCGGGTCGCACCGGCGGCGGTGAGCACGGTGTAGGAGCTGCGGCGATCGCCTGGGTCGGCCTCGCGGCGGACGAATCCATTGCGCTCCAGCCGATCCACCAGTCTGGTGACACCACTGGTGGACAGAGTGGTCTGGGTCGCCAGATCGGTCATCCGCAGCTTGCGCCCCGGCGAACGACTCAGCCGCATAAGCGCATTCAGATCGAGCGCGGAGAGCCCACTGGCCTTCCAGGTCGGCCCGAGCCGGGCGATCACGCCGTCATGAGCCTCGAACAGCAGGCCGACGGCGGTCAGGCGAGGGTCATCGAAGAGATGCTTGGGATCCACGAGCACCAACCTAAACCAGACCATTGCTTTGCGGATAGTTGACACGCGGAACAAATCCAATAGATTCTTGTCACCGCAATATTACGCACCGCAACTAAATGGAGGTTCCCATGGGCACAGCGCACTGGGTGGCCGTTTTCCGTGCGCCGCTGGTGAATCCGGCCGAGCAGATCCGGCTGGCCGAACCCCGGAGCTTCGCCGACGAGACCCTTCCGGCGCAACCCGGCTGGGTCGCGGCCGGCGATCGCACGAGCGATGCCGCCCTACCGATCCCCGAGGAGATCGGCTCACGCTTCTTCCTCTCCGGTGGATCTCACCGCACTCGCGGCGCACTGCTGAATCAGGGCAGACGTGGACCGGCGGCTCGATCCTGGCGCAGCCCACCGGCCCAGAGGTTGTCGGCCACATCCCGCCCGAGCCGCACACCGCCGATGTTCTGCGACAGATCCATCATGCCGCGGGCATCGGTGGCGTAGGCGTCGAAAGCCCAGTGCACACCGAGGAATACGCGACTGCGCGCATTCTCCTGCATCATCTGCCAGAGCCCGTCGAGGAACAGGCGCACATGCCGGGCGCGCACCACACCGCGATTGTCGGTGCTGTGGCCGTCGAGTTCGTCGGAGATGAAACCCATACCGTCGGTGAGAGTGTCGGGCCCGGCATCCACAGCGCCGTAGAAGCGCCGCAGCATCTGGAAGGCCGCTCCCCCGAAGGCGGCATGCCCGGAGGGATAGGACGGGAACGGCGGAGTGAAGTTGACGGCCGTCTCATTGCTGCGCGGCGCACCGTGCGGCTGCCAGAACGGATCGCTGTCCGGATCGAGATCGTGGCCGGGGACGGCCTCGGGTCCGATGGCCGGATCGTACTCCCGGATACCGAGTATCGGCCGCCACAGATTGTGCCGGTATTTCTCGTCCCAGCACAGGATTCCGGCATCGGCCAGCGCCGTATTGACCAGCGCGAACAGACGGGCATTCTGTTCGACGGTGTTCTCGCGCGCGGCGGCCAGCGTCCGGGTGATCTGGTTGTAGAACCGCGGCGGAGTCCCTATCTGCCGGGCCCCGTCGTAGGCCCAGAACACCGCGATGAGAGTCTCGTTCGGCGTGCGCGCGGCGGAGCGAGCCGGCCCGGCCGCGGCCGATTCCAGTGTGATGCCCTTGGCCCGCACCTCCCGCAGCGCCGCCAGATAGCGCGGATCACTGCGCTTCGGCGGCGCATCCAGGGCGTACCGCCGGGATACCGCGAAGCACCGGGAGCGCGCACCGTAATGCGGTGCGTAGTAACCCTGTTTCGGGTTGACCGGATCGGGCCGATGGTTGGGCGGCACGATATCCGACTGGTAATCACTGTCGCCCAGGCTCGGATCCCCGGCCCGGGCTTTGAGCACCGCCCGCCCGACGGCCTGCCCGTGCGCGCCGCCGCGCCCCGTACCGGGCCCGCGTAATCCCGCCTCCCGCAATGCTCGATCCAGTCGCGCGGTCTGCGCCGGATACAGCGCGGTCAGCGTCGTATGCGCCGCGACCGCAATGGCGGATTCGACGGCGGACCCATTGGCCGCCACCGGCGGCGCCGTCAGCCAGGTCCCGTGCGCCGCACCGAAAATGCTGAAGTAGGCATCGTGCATGGCCAGGTGCACGATCGCGAGCGCCCGCGAACTGCCCACCGGACCGCGTGACCCGCGTTCCGCGGCGGTGATGTCGGTGTGCGCCCTGCGGTCCGACTCCAGCGCCACCGCGTTCCAATACAGGATTTGATCCACTTCCGCTGTCTCCCACTGCCGTTCGAGCTGGACGCGAGCGGAATGGGGCGACGATGCCCCGGCGTACCGCCCGCCGGCTCCAGAGTGCGGGATCGCGGTGTGAATATCGGCAGTAGTGGGCTACCCGATTCGCGGTGTGCGGCCGCGACCGGTGCGAGTAGCGGCGAATCCTCCTGTCGGTGAAGGGAAATCGTGGTTCAACGAGGCTTGACGGCCACCAGGATCTCCGGACCCCGGGTCTCCAGCCTGGTGGTCGCGAGGCGAATTCCGATGCTCGCGGCTAACCCGCCCAGCACCAGACCCAGCGGTAGCGCCAGCCATTGCACCCAGAGATTGTCCAGGGCCGCACCGACGCCCAGAATCACCAGCACCGGCACCGATATCAGCAACTGTCCCAGGCCGACGCTCAGCTGCATGAGTAGCTTCGCGCAGCCCGGATTCCCGGACCCGGAGAACGGGTTACCACGTTGCGGTGGAAGGGAAAACGCCGCGTGGGTGGAGAGGAAGACCACCGCGCCGATACCGACGCCCAGGAGCACCGGCAGGGTGGACAGCGCCCACGGGTACAGGCGCATCTGCCCGAGTATGCCCGGCAGGATCAGCGTCGCCAGTAGCGCCACCGGTGCGACCAGCATTGCCCAGGCGATGGCCCGCCCGCGCACATCGGCCCGCGCCGCACCCGGCGTGACAATGGTCTGCCAGACCGCGGTGCCGTCGAATCCGTACAGATTGGTGCCGCCCATGGTTGCCAGCCACACCACGAAAGCGCCTGCGAACGGGATGGTTCCGGTATTGCCGTTCTTGATGGCCAGGAATACCGGCAGCGCGAATCCGATGAGCAGCAGCGGCAGTAGCGAGGCGCGCCGGCGACTGTCCCGCCACCAGGTGCGCAGTTCCTTCGTGACTACCGCGCCGACGGGTGTCGGCGGTATGAAGCGATCCAGCAGGCCGTTCTCGGCGTCGAGCACCTGCCCGGCGGATACCGGCGGCAGGGTGAGACGCCGATGCAGCAGCACCGCCCACGCCTGCCACAGCACCAGCGACAGCGCGGCCAGTCCGAGCAGCGGCAGCGCCGTCCACAGCGCGTCCCCGCGCGCGGCGGCCTCCACGGCGGCGGGCGCCCACCCCGAGGGCACGGCACGCAGCGGAGTGGCGAATCCGCTCGACGCCTTCTCCAGTGTCGGACCGAGATTCGAGACGAGCAGGTTGATCGGGTAGTACGCCAGACCGAGCAGCGCCGCGAGCAGTACGCCCAGATCCTTACCGCGCCGCGACCGCATGGCCGCCCCGAGCCAGGCCATCACCACGCGAGACAGCAGCACCACGAAGATCAGTTGCAGTACCGCCCCGGCAATCGCGACCAGCGCGGGTGCGATGCCGTGCGGCGCGGCCAGAATGATCAGTCCCGCGAAGGCCACCAGATTGATCACCGCCGCGGGCCCGGCGAAGGCGGCCGCCGCCAGCCCGTATGCCAGCTGCCGATCGGTCAGCGGCAGCAGCCGGAACTGCTCCGGCTGCAGCGTCTCGTCACTGCTGCCGGTGAGGATCGGCCCGCAGATCCAGCCGAGCGTCCAGGCGCCGAACAGCGCGGCCGCAATCGTCACGCCGGAGTGCAGGGTGTCGTGTCCGAATCCGATGATGCCGGCCGTCACGAGCGCGGCGGCCAGTCCGAACAGGCTGCCGATCCAGAAGTTCAGTGCGGCCCGGCCCTCCCGCATGGCTCTTGCGGTGAGCCGCAAGCGCATCGAGATCAGGACGCCAACCATGACAGCCCCTCTTCCCCGCCGACATGGCCGCCGACGAGCCGCACGAATGCCTCTTCCAGCGTTCCCTCCCCGCGGACCTGGGCGACTGTTCCGCCCGCGACGACCTTCCCTTTGTCTATGACCGCCACCCGATCGCAGATGTTCTCCACGAGCGCCATCACATGACTGGACAGCACCACGGAACCGCCGGCCCCCACGAAACGCTGCAGGATGGTGCGAATAGTGCTGGCGGACACCGGATCCACCGCCTCGAACGGCTCGTCCAGCACCAGGAGTTTCGGCGCGTGCAGCAGTGCGGTGGCCAGGCCGATCTTCTTGCGCATACCGGCCGAATAGTCCACCACCACAGTGTTTTCCGCGCCTGTCAGCTCGAGCACGCCGAGCAGTTCCGCGGCCCGCTCCCCCACCGTGGTCTTGTCCATGCCGCGCAGTAATCCCGTGTAGGTCAACAACTCCCGGCCGGTGAGCCGCTCCGGCAGGGCCAGTCCATCCGGCAGCACCCCCACCACGGTCTTGGCCCGCACCGGATCGGCCCACACATCGGTCCCGAAGATCCGGGCCGAGCCATGATCGGGCCGCAGCAGGCCCACCGCCATCGACAGCGTGGTCGTCTTCCCCGCCCCATTGGGCCCGACCAGCCCGAAGAACGACCCGGGCGGCACCGCCAGACTCACCCCCTCGACCACCCAGGGTCCCCCGAAAGCCTTGAACAGCCCGTCCAATTCGAGCGCCAACCCGCCACCAGCCGTCATAACCCCTCCAAGCAGCACCAGAGTCGATGTCCTCAACCACGATACGTACGGCGCTCCCCTGCGGTTCGACGGTGATTCGCGGGCCGGACACCGTGTCAGCGGACGTATCAGGCCGGCGTCAGGTCGGCGTCAGCCGAGCCCGCGAAAGTAGTTCCTGTCAGCAACACAGCAGCCGCGGCCTCCGGGCCGCGAATACCGCAGGAGTACAGGTCATGACTATTTTCCAGACCCAGGAACCGATCGCCATCACCGTCGACGCGCTGTCCGGCAATGTCACGGTCATCGCCTCCGACCGCACCGATACCGTCGTGGAGATCCGGCCGGCCGATGCTTCCAAGAAGGCCGATGTGCACGCCGCCGAGCAGACCCGGGTCGACTTCGCCGCGGGCACGCTGAAGGTGCAGGCCCCGAAGGGTTGGCGCACGCACAGCCCGTTCGGCAGCAACCAGTCGATCGAGGTGATCATCAAGGCGCCCAATGGTTCCCGGTTCAGCGCCACCGCCGGTGAGGGCACGCTGCGGGGCATCGGCGAACTCGGCGAATGCCACCTGGAGGTATCCGCCGGCGATATCGATATCGAGCGCACACGTGGTTCGGTGACCGCGAAGACCGCCAAGGGTGATATCCGGATCGGGGAGGCCTCGCACGGGGTGGTCCGCCTGGAGACGTCCATGGGCAATCTGGAGGTGGGCATTCGCCCGGGCAGCGCGGCGCGGCTGGAGACCAATACCCAGAACGGCGCCGTGCAGAACCAGCTGGGACCTGTCAGCGGCGCGGACAAGGACGTCGTGCAGGTATTCGCGCGAACCTCGTTCGGCAACATCACCATCGGGCACTCGACCGCCGCGTGACACGCCTTGCCTCCGAGGGTGACGACCGCTTCGATCCGAGGTCTACGCGCGGCTATTCGATGGCGGTGAGCCGCACGTTCTCCAGATCGACGACCCGATCCGTGGGCATGATCTCGACCACGGCGTGCGTGTCCGTATCCGATGCGATCATGCCGTCGATGAAATTCGCCAGCGCCGAACACGGCCGGGCCGAACACCGGGCCACCGTCCCGGGAACTGCCGGGTGGATCACCTGCACCCGGTAGCGGCCCGGAGGAATCGAATGCTCGGCTTCGGTCCCGCCGGCATCGACGTTCAGCAGGCCGTCACCCGACCAGCTCGCCTCCGGTAGTGCGGTAACCACACTCCCCGACCGTCGCCCATCCGGCACGGTGTGCGGATCATGCCCGCCGCGCATGATGCCGGTCGCAACCCCCAGCATTGCGGCAATGGTTACGGAGGCGACTCCGGCGACCTTCAGCCCACGCTTCACTGTTCGACCGCCCCCGGCGAATTCGGACGGCGGTATCGAGACTCATGCGATTCGATCATGGTTCCCTCACTGGAATTCGTTGCCGCCGTGACCATACGGCCACAATTCCGCGATAGTCACCTTCTGACCGGAATTCGCACGAATCGTCAGTGGGACATTTCGGTCAATTCCGAAATTCAGCCCAGCGATTCGAGTTCCGAGGAACTGCCCGGTCAGAGCCCAGTAGCGATGAATCCGGCAGTCGCCGTCGATAGCGTCGATCAGCATTTGCTCGCGAATGCGACGAATCGCGTTTCCCACGCGCACCGGCATGGGCATTGACAAATCTCATCAATTCGCCGACACCGACATTCGACATATGCGAGAACCTCGCCGACGGGCGGATCAGCGAACAGTTCAACGACGCAGTGCCCTACGTCCAGCAGATGGATACCGAAAAGCCTCTGATCACAGCCGATTTGGAGCCGAAGTTCGAGGAAGGACGTGGAAGCGCCGGTGACATCAACCGCTGACGTGGGCGGTGTTGTCGAGCCAGTGCTGGGCGAGGTCGGTATCGCCGTCGACGCGGAGGTCGGCGGCTTCGGGGCCGGTGAGAGGGAGTCGGCGGGTCAGGGTCAGCAGGAGGGAGCGGGCCGGGCCGCTCACCGTGACATCGGCCGGCTGGGTTCCGCGCTGCCACGTCGGGCCGTCCGGTCCCCGTTCGATGAACCACGCGCCCGTGTCGTCGGCGAGGTCGGTGGCCAGCCACTGCAGGGTTTGCCCGGTACCGCGAATGGCCTCGGCGGACTCGGCCCGCTGCATCTTCCACGTCGGGGAGGTGAGCATCGCGAGGTGGTTGCCGATGAGCGCGGCTGCGATATCGGCATCGACATCGAGCGGCCGGTTCGCCGCGGCGGCGGCGTCGAAGCCATGGACGACCGCCTCGTTGAGAAGGCTGGAAATCCAGAATCGCGTCCCGGACCGCTCATCTCCGGCCGGGTTGAACACCGGCGCGTCGAGCGCCTCGTCGGAGCACGCGCTCACGACCCGCTGCGCGGACTCCGACAACCACGCCTGCCACTGATCGGGGTCGGCAGGAAGTACGGCCATCTCCATGGGCAGCTGCCTCGGGTCGGTGATGCGCTGCTCGATGATCGACGCAACCCAGTTCTGGGTCTGGCCGACGTGCTCGACCAGATCGGTGATCGTCCACTTCGGAGCCGTCGGCACGGCGGCGTCCGGTCCGGCCGCAGCGGCCGATTCCGCCAGGCCCCGAGTGTGTTCGACGATCGCCCGCCGGGCAGATTCGGTGTTCAGTTCGGTCATCGGATAACCCCTTCCGCAGTGTCATTACGCTCGATAGGACTACCTCCGCGGCTCGAATTCATCGGTGCCACGCCTATCGGATCAGATCGTGAGTTACCAGCCGACCGACTGGTTGATGGCGATGAGGTTGCCGTCCACGGCTTTGAGCACTGCCAGACGGTTTCCGGGCATATCGACGATGCCGGTCACCGGATCGCCGTTGACAACAGGTGCGGTGCCGATCTCGGCGAGCGAACCGTCGGCGATTTCGCCCAGGGCCGTGGCGCCGAGCGCCAGCATCGAGGCGTGCGCCGCCGCGATATCGGCGACTGTCCAGAACGGAAGCGGGTGGCGCACCCACGGTTTGGACGACAGCGCGATGCCGATGGCATACATCGCATAGTCCGCGGTGCGAAAGACGGGCTCGGCGCCGAGCATCGACGTGAAGGCTGCGACGCTCGCATCCAGATCCGCAGCTGGGTAGACGACGTTGGCGAAGCCGGTGGGGGCGCTCACGAGAACTCCTTCGATACCGAGCCGGGCTCGATAGTGATGATCAACTTCTGTGATCAATGTATCGGCGCCTACCGACAATGACATGCCGTACCGGCGCGGCCCGACCGCGGTAAGTCGGGCCATCGCCAATGCGAAACGGTGGAATGTCGCGCCGGTCAGTCGGTTCGGGGTGGGTCGTCCGGCGCGCGCTCGTCGAGGGCGTGCTGAAGGCTGGCGTTGATGCGCTGGGCTTCGGCAAGCTGGTCTTCGAGGATGACTATGCGGCAGGACGCCTCGAGGGTGTTGCCGGCATCGACGAGTTCGCGTACGCGAGCGGCGATTCGGAGTTGATAGCGCGAGTAGCGACGGTGGCCGCCCGCGGACCGCTGCGGGGTCAGCAGGTGGGCGGCGTCGAGGCCACGCAGGAATGACTGGGTGACGCCGAGTATTTCGGCGGCCCGCCCCATGCTGTAGGCGGGGTAATCGTCGTCGTCTAGCTTGTCGTCGGCGCTGGCGCCGTCGGCGGGGTTCGGGTTCGGTTGCTGCACAGCACCTCTCAGGATTCAACGCCGTCAGGCCCCGGCGCACTGTGCGCCGGGGCCTGGAGATCTACGTATCGGAAATTGACTGCTCGCCGGCCCATAGGGCCGATCTCGTACACCGCCCCCGATGCTTTCCGGGACGCGGAACCGGTATGGGACTACTCAGTGACCACCACCTCCTGAAACGCCGGTCTTGCGAGCAACTGGATCTTTCCGTTCGAACAAGAGTGAATGTATACCGACTCTCAGGGAATGTCTATACCTGCCACCATAGATTTTTTTTGCCCCCGGAACGCGGTTACCTCTTGTCGCCGCCGCCGATGAGCCCCATAATCACCCCCGTGACCGACACCGTTTCGCACACTGGCACCCGCCAGCCGAGCCTGGCGCAGATCGCCGCGGGCAGCCCCTACCTGATCGGGAGCTTCTGGTTCAGATTCTCCGACCAATGCTGGACGTGGTCGGATCAGGTCGCCGCCCTGCACGGCTACGAACCAGGCACAGTGGTTCCGACCACGGAACTGCTACTCGCGCACAAGCATCCCGACGACCGCGACACGGTCGCCGAAACCCTCGCCGCCGCGGTCCGCCACGGCGAGGCGTTCTGCTCCCGGCACCGCATTATCGATACCGCCGGAATTGTGCACCACGTCCTGGTCGTCGGCGACCGCATGCACGATGACACCGGCGCCACCGTGGGAACCACCGGCTACTACATCGATCTCACGGTCCCGCTGGATCAGAGCCGGCGCGATGCCCTCACCGACGCCCTACCCGACGTGGTCGAGGCCCGCTCGGTAATCGATCAAGCCAAGGGTGTGCTGATGTTCGTCTACGGCATCGACGCCGAACAGGCGTTCCGAGTCCTGCAGTGGCGCTCCCAGGAGACCAACACCAAATTGCGCACCCTGGCAACCAAACTCATCGCCGCGGTAGACGCCTTCAACGGCGCCCCGGTCAAGGTCCGCACCCAGTTCGACCATCTGCTGCTCACCGTGCACGAACAACCCGACCCGCCGGACCATCCCGGCCGGTGACCCACAGTCTGTGCTGTCACCGGCCTGGTGCGGCTAGTCGGGGATGATGCGGACTTCCTCGGGGGCCTCGTCCGTCTGGTCGGCGGCCGTGGTGAACCAGTGGGTTACCTCGCCCTCGTCGAGGTCGGTGGCGAGGTCCTCGGTCGGGAGGACCGAGAGGGCGCCGGCGGTGGCGGAGGTGAGGAATTCGTCTACGGCGGGCAGGCCCATCGTCGCGGTGGTGAACGTCGTCGATTCGTAGTCGATGTCGTGGTCGGCGCGCAGGGTGGTGGCGCGGTCGAGGGCTTCGGTCTGGGTGAGGGTGGCCCAGGTGCCGGAGGGAGCGCGATAGACGAAGGCCGGGTCGGATTCGGCGAGGGGGCGGACCCGGTCGGTGTAGGTGACCGGGTGTGCGGGGCGAGCGGTGAGATCCGCGTGGACCTTGGGGTCGGAGGGGACCAGCCAGCGAACCGAACTGGCCGCCGGCTCCTTGGCGATGCCGAAGTTGGCGCCCGCCGCGAGGATATCGCCGAAGGACATGCCGTCGGCGAACAGCGCTGCGGCGCCGGACTTCTGGATGGCCCACACCGCGACCACCGCATCGACCGAGCGCGGCAGCGCCACGGCGACGACGTCACCGGGGCCCGCCCCGCGATCGATGAGCAGACGCGCCAGCTGGGAGGAGCGGCGGTCGAGGACGTGGTACGCGGTTTCCTGGCCGTCCCGCAGGAGAGCGGGAGCCTGCGGATCCTCTTCCACCACTTCGGCCAGCACATTGGCCACGGTGCGCGCACCGACCCGGGCCGGCTCCACCGCGGAATCCGGTGCGGTGACAGCACTCTCGGCGAGAATGCGGGCGCGTTCGGTCTCATCGAGGATATCGATGTCGCCGACCAGCGCCGACGGCTCGCCCAGCAGCGAGTCCAGCACCCGATTCAGCCGCGCCGCAAGGGTTTCGACCTCATCGGCGGTGAAGCGGGTATCGAGATAGCGCATGGAGATCTCGATGGTCTCGCTGGCCATGACCACCAGCGTCATCGGGTAGTGGGTGTCGTCGTTCATGCCGACACCGTTCACCGACATACCGTCGATGGAGCTGGCAGCGGCAATCGCGTCCTTGTCGACCGGATAGGACTCGAACACCACGAGGGTGTCGAATTCCGCTCCGGCACCGGCCAATTGCTGAATCTCGGTCAACCCGATGTAGTGGTGATCCAGCAGATCCGCCTGCTCGACCTGCACCCGCTCCAGCATGCCGCCGAGGGTGAGGCGGTCATCGATGCGAATGCGCACGGGCACGGTGTTGATGAACAGACCCACCATGGATTCCACGCCCGCCAGATCGGCCGGACGCCCGGACACGGTGGCGCCGAACACCACATCGCCACGCCCGGTGAGGCGTCCGATGAGAATGGCCCACGCCGTCTGCACCAGCGTATTGACGGTGACGCTGAGTTCCGCGGCCCGCTTGCTGAGCTGACGGGTGCGCTCGGCGTCGACCTCGAGCACGTGCCGCCCGATCTCGTACTGCTCATCGGCGCGCCCGGCGGGTGCGAGCTGAGTCGGCTCGGACACACCGGTGAGCGCACGGGTCCACGCCCGCAACGATTCCTGACGATCCCGCCCGGCCAGCCAGGCCAGGTAGTTCCGGTAGGACGCCACCCGCGGCAGCGCGGACAGATCCCCGCGCACCGCGTACAGCACCAGCAGATCGCGCATGAGCAGCGGCATGGACCAGCCGTCCACCAGAATGTGGTGGGTGGTGATCACGAGGTTCCACTGATCATCCGCGGTCCGGAACAGCGTGAACCGCATGAGCGGCGCGGACGCCAGATCGAAGTGCTCGGCGCGATCGGCGTCGATGAGCTCTCGCATGCGCGAAACGCGTTCCGCCTCCGGCATATCGGTGAGATCGGCGATCCGCCACGGCGCCTCGACCCGATCCATGACGACCTGGTGCGCCTGGCCCGCGGCATCGGTGACGAACGCCGTCCGCAAGCTCGGGTACCGGTCGACGATGGCCTGCGCGGCCGCGTGCAGCCGCTCGGTATCGACAACACCGTGCAGATCGAGAACAGCCTGCATGGTGTAGACGTCCACGGCCTGCCGGCTCTGCGACATCATGGCCTGGAACAGCAGACCGGACTGCAGCGGCGAGAGCGGCCACACCTCGGTCATGGCCGGATAGGTGCGCTCCCAGCCTTCGATATCGCTCTGAGTCACCTTGACCAGCGCCATATCCGACGGCGTGAAGCCACCGGCGTCGGGCCGCCTGGCATGCTCGGCCAGCGCCGTCAGCGCCGCCACGAACAGGTCCGCGAACTCCTGCACCCGCTCGCGGGTCAGCAGTCCGGTCGGGAAGGCGAAGGCCGCGCCCAACTGCGGGCCGTCCTCGCCGTCGGTGACGATGGCATTGATATCGAGGGTGGCATTGGCGGGCATATCGAGATCCATCTCCGCGTCCAGCTGCCCGAGATCGGCCACCGGCACCCAGCCCAGCTCCGAAAGCTGTTCGGGCACTTCACCGGTGGATACGCGACCCAGGTAGTTGAAGCTGATCTGGCCGACGCTGCGCAGCTGCGGAGCGGTCTCCGGGTTCAGGTAGCGCAGCAGACCGTAGCCGAGACCCTTGTCGGGCACGGCGAGCAGCTGCTCCTTCACCGATTTCACAATGTCGCCCAGGGCGTTTCCACCCGCGAAGGCATCATCGAGATCGGCGCCGGCCAGGTCCAGCCGCACCGGATAGGCACTGGTGAACCAGCCGACCGTGCGCGAAAGATCCGCGCCCGCGACAACTTCCTCTTCACGGCCGTGACCCTCGAGCTTGATCAGCGCGGCGTCACTGCCATTGCCACGCCAGCGCGCGACCGCCATGGCCAGCGCCGACAGCAGACCGTCATTGACGCCACCCCGGTACCGGCCCGGAATCGAGGTGAGCACCGCATCGGTGACCGCGGCGGGCACCGTGACCTCGACGCGTTCGACGGTGGCGAAGGTATCCACCGCCGCATCGAACTCGCGAGCGCCCAGCAGCGGATCCGCGGTCTCCACCACGCCCTGCCAGAACGACAGTTCCGCAACACGTTCCGGCGCGACGGCCGCATCGACGAGGGCGTGCGCCCAGCGCCGCATGGAGGTGCCGTTGGCGGGCAGCGCGACCGGCTGATCGAACGCCAGCTGCGACCACGCCACCGCGAGGTCCGGAATCAGAATGCGCCAGGAGACGCCGTCGACCACGAAGTGGTGGGCGGCGACGAGCAGCACATCCGGCCGGCCCGCACCGAACGCGAACCAGACGAACTGCATCATGGAGGCCTGCGCCGGATCGAGACGGCCCAGCGCCGCATCGAGTTCGGCGCTGGCCACCCGGGACAGCTCGGCATCGGCGATATCGGCGGCAACCTCGACGCGATGCACCAGGGCGTCCACATCGACGCCACCGCGCGGCAGCGCCTCGAATTCCCAACCGGCGCTTTCACTTCCGCGCAAGCGCGACCGCAGCACGTCGTGGTGGTCGAAGACCGCGGCAAGCGTGCCGACCAGCACCTTGCGATCGATGCCATCGGGCAGGCGCAGGGCCATGGACTGCGAGAACCGCTGGTATGTAGAGCCACTCGACAGAATCGCCGTCATGATCGGCGTCAGCGGAATATCGCCGACCCCGCCGCCGGGCAGCTCTGCGAGCCGCTCCTGCTCGTTATCCCCGCCCAGCACAGCGACTTCGGCCAGTCCGGCCACGCTGCGCTTCTCGAAGACCTCACGCGGCGTGAACAGGATGCCGCGCGCCTTGGCCCGCGACACCAGCTGAATCGAGAGGATGGAGTCGCCGCCGAGCGCGAAGAACGAATCGTCCGCGCCGACCTGATCCACACCCAGGACCTCGGCGAACACCTCGGCGATCATCGCCTCGATATCGCTGACCGGAGCCCGGAATTCGCGCGGTGCGAGCACCGGCTCCGGCAGTGCGCGCCGGTCCAGCTTGCCCGCCGGGGTGAGCGGAATCTGGTCCAGCACCGTAATGGCGGTCGGCACCATGTATTCCGGCAACCGCGCCGCGGCGTGCTCGGTGAGCGCGGCGATATCGATGACAGCGCCGTCGACCGGCCGCACGTAGGCCGCCAGCATGGTGGTGCCGATATCGGTCTTGTGCCCGACCGTGACCGCGAAGTCCACACTCTCGTGCGACATGAGCGCCGCGTCGATCTCGCCCAGTTCGATACGGAAACCGCGCACCTTGACCTGGAAGTCATTGCGGCCCACGTACTCCACGACGGGGCTGCCCTTGGCATCACGACGCCAGCGCACCACGTCACCGGTGCGGTACAGGCGCTGACCCGGCTCACCGTACGGATCGGCGACGAACCGCTCCGAGGTCAGGCCCGGCCGGGCGTGGTAGCCCCGCGCCAGCTGCAGACCGGCCACGTACAGCTCACCCGCGACCCCCTCGGACACCGGGTGCAGACGCGCGTCCAGCACCATGGCCCGCATACCGCGCACCGGTCCACCGATGACGACGGTATCCCCGGGCGACAGGGCGGCACTGATATTGGTGGCGATGGTGGCCTCGGTCGGACCGTAGGCATTGTGGAAGCGCCGCGGCCCGGCCGGATTCACCGACCACTTGGCAACAAGGTCCGCCGAGACGGCCTCGCCACCGGCGATGATGACCTCCATGCTCGCCAGCTGCGACGGCTCCAGCGAAGCCAGCACCGACGGCGTGATGAGGCCGACCGTGACCCGCTCGCGGGCGATGAGCTCACCCAGCTCGTCGCCGCCGTAGGTCCCCGGCGGGACCACCACCAGCGTGCCGCCCGCACCGAGCGCCAGCAGCAGCTCGAGCACCGAGGCGTCGAAGGACGGTGAGGCGAATGCCAGTGCGCGCGAGGTGGAGTCGAGGCGATAGCGCTCGACCTGTTCGCGGCTGAAGTTGGCCAGACCCGCATGGGTCACGACAACACCCTTGGGCAGACCCGTCGAACCCGAGGTGTAGATGACGTATGCCGCATGCGCGGGCCGGATCGGGGCCCACCGCTCGGCATCGGTCACCGCCGCGGGTGAATGCGATTCGATCTCCGCGATGACCAGCGGGTCGTCGAGCGAGATCCAGCCGGCCAGGCTGACCACCGGCGGCAGCGCCGCCAGCTCGTCGCTCAGCGTAAGACCCAGTACCGCACCGGAATCGGCGATCATGTGCGCAATGCGATCGGCCGGGTAGGCCGGATCGACCGGTACGAACGCCGCACCCGATTTGGCCACGGCCCAGACCGCGAGCACCGATTCGAAGGAGCGCGGAATGGCCACGGCCACCCGTACATCCGGTCCGGCGCCCCGCTCGATGAGCATGCGCGCCAGGCGCGAGGAGGCCGCGTCGAGTTCGGCGTAACCGAGCACCTGACCGTCGAAGACCACGGCCTCGCCGACCGGGTTGGCGGCCACCGCATTGCTCATGATCTCGGGCAGGGTGAGCGACGGCACGGCCGGTCCGCCATGGCGCGACAGCAGATCCGCGCGCTCGGCGGCCGACAGCAGTTGCAGGTCACCGACCGGCAGCTGCGGCCGCGCGGTGATCTGCTCCAGCAGCCTGGTGAAGCGCTGGGCGAAGCGTTCGACGGTGGCGTCGTCGAACAGGTCACGCGCGAAGGCGAATTCGGCGTACATGCCCTCGCCGGCCGCGCCTGCCTCGGTAATCGTCAGCGACAGATCGAACTTGGCCGTCTCGTTCTCGAAATCGACGGCGGCGACCCGCAATCCGGGCAGTTCGAAGGTGCTGTCCGGCAGGTTCTCGAACGACAGCACCACCTGGAACAGCGGGTGGCGC
This sequence comes from Nocardia sp. NBC_01327, assembly GCF_035958815.1. Taxonomy (NCBI): domain Bacteria; kingdom Bacillati; phylum Actinomycetota; class Actinomycetes; order Mycobacteriales; family Nocardiaceae; genus Nocardia; species Nocardia sp. NBC_01327. Next base: position 8,666,822 of record NZ_CP108383.1, read on the forward strand.
GCGGTCGAGCGCTCCGGATTGATGACCTCGACGAGCCGCTCGAACGGAATATCCGCGTGTGCGAAGGCCTGCAGGTCCGCATCCTTGGCGCGCGCCAGCAGCTGCGCGAAGGTCAGGTCCGCGTCCACCTCGGTGCGCAGCACCAGGGTATTGACGAACATGCCGATCACATTGTCGAGTTCGGCCTCGCCGCGACCCGCGATCGGGGTACCGATGGTGATGTCCTCGGTGCCCGACAGGCGCGAGAGGAATACCGCCAGCGCGGCGTGCACCACCATGAACATGGTCGCGCCCTGATCGCGGGCAATGCTCTGCAGGCCGCGGTGCAGTCCGGCCCCGATGGGGAAGTGCACCTTGCCGCCGCGGAAGGACTGCGCGTTCGGCCGCGGGCGGTCGGACGGCAGATTGAGCTCATCGGGCAGATCCGCCAGCGCGGTCCGCCAGTAGTCGGCCTGCGCGGAGATGAGGCTCTCGGGATCCTGTTCGGAACCGAGCACCGCACGCTGCCAGATCGAGTAATCCGCGTACTGCACCGGCATCGGCGCCCAGCCCGGCGTGACGCCATTGGCGCGCGCCGCGTACGCGATCATCACATCGCGGGTGAGCGGGCCCATGGACCAGCCGTCCGCGCTGATGTGGTGCGCCACGAACACCAGGACGTGCTCGATGACCGGCTCGGCCGGGACCGGAGTCCGGACCATGCCCAGGGCGACGGCAGCCTGCGCGCCGACGGCCCGCAGGGTGGCGGCCTCGAAGGCGTCCGCCACATCCAGGAACGCGGCCTCATGGGCGCCGAGCGGTTCCGCGACAGCGGGGGTCTCGACGCGGAACAGCTTGGCGCGCAACGGCACTTCCGCCGTGACGTCGAAGCCGGTGGAGATGAGCTCGGCAATCCGGTCCCGCACCGATTCGGCGGTCACCGTGATCGGCGTGAGATCCGGAATCGCCTGTGCGGCAGTCACGATGACCTGGGTGGCGGCGCCGTCGGCCTGCGGGTAGATGGTCCGCAGGGTCTCGTGGCGGCCGATCACATCGGCGACGGCCTGCTGCAGCGCGTCCGTATCCAGTTCGCCGGTGAGGCGGACGGCCACCGGAATGTTGTAGGCCGCCGAGGTGATGTCGAACTGGTTGAGGAACCACATGCGCTGCTGTGCCAGCGACAGCGGCACCGAGGCCGGACGCTCCTGTGCGACCAGCGGACGGCGATCACCGGAACCGGCGTGCAGTTCCAGCTTGATGGCCAATCCGGCGACCGTGGAGGCCTCGAACAGGGTCCGGACCGGAACCCGGCTGTCCAGCGCCGCGCCGAGGCGTGCGGCGACCTGCGTTGCCAGCAGCGAGTTTCCGCCGAGGGCGAAGAAATCGTCGTCCGCACCGACCCGTTCCGCGCCGAGGACCTCGGTGAACACCCCCGCCACGATCTCTTCGATCGGGGTGGACGGCGCGCGGAAGGCCTGGGTCTCGAACTCGGGTTCCGGCAGCGCCTTGCGATCCAGCTTGCCGTTGACGTTCAGCGGCAGCGCATCGAGCACCACGAACGCCGACGGCACCATGTACGACGGCAGCGCCGCCGACAGGACCGACTTCGCCTGTGTCACTTCCACGCTCGCGGCGAGATCGGACGGCACCAGGTAGGCGACCAGGCGGTCACCGGTGCGCTGATCCGACTTGGCCAGCACCGCGACCTGAGCGATCTCCGGCATGGCCAGCAGCGCCGCCTCGATCTCACCGAGCTCGATACGGAAACCACGGATCTTCACCTGGAAGTCCGTACGACCCCGATACTCCAGCTCACCATTCGCCGCCCAAGCGACAAGGTCACCCGTGCGGTACATGCGCTCGCCATTGCCGAACGGGTTGGCCACGAAGCGATCCGCGGTCAGGTCGGCACGACCGAAGTAGCCGCGCGCCAACTGCGCACCCGCCAGATACAACTCACCCGAAACACCGGCCGCAACCGGGTGCAGGCGCGAATCCAGCACGTAGACCTGGCTGTTCCACTCCGGAGCACCGATCGACACCGAACCCTGATCGGCATCGGTCACCAAGTGCGAGGTGATCGACACCGCCGCCTCGGTCGGGCCGTACAGGTTGAACAGCCGCGCGGACGCATTGGCCTTACGGAAGCGCTGCGCGACCGTCGCGGGCAACGCCTCACCGATCGCCAGCACCCGGCGCAACGAACTCGTCAGCACGCCACCGGATTCGGTGAGCAGCGCGTCCAACATCGACGGCACCACATGCAGCGTGGTGACCAGCTCACGAGCCATCAACTCGTTCAAGTACGCCGGATCACGATGACCATCCGCCGAAGCAATGACCAAGCGGCCACCGCAGACAGCGGCCGACCAGAATTCCCAGACCGAAAGGTCGAAGGTCGCAGCGGTCTTGAGCAGCACCGCATCATCGACCCCGAGACCGAATTCGGCGGTCTTCCACTGCAACTGGTTCGCAACCGCAGCATGCGGCAGCGCCACACCCTTCGGACGACCCGTCGAACCGGACGTGAAAATCACATACGCGGTATGCGACGGCAACAGCGGCGAGACTCGCTCAGCATCGGTAATCGCGTGGACCGCAACCGATTCCAGCCGCAGCTGGTCGAGGCGCACCAGCGGCGCGGCCTCGGTGCTGAAGCGAGCCTCGGCATTGGTGAGCACGCACACGGGAGCAGCAGTTTCGAGGATGTAATCCGTGCGCTCGGCAGGCTGATCCGGATCCACCGGCACGTACGCGCCACCGGCGACGGAGACGGCGTACATGGCCACGACCAGATCGACCGAGCGCCGCAGCGCCAGCGCGACCCGCGACTCCGGGCCGACACCGATCGAGATCAGGTGCCGGGCAAGACGATTCACCCGGTTGCCGAGCTCGGCATAGGTGAGAACTTCACCATCGGGCCCGATCAGCGCGACCGCCGTCGGAATGGCCGACACGGTGGCGTTCAGCAGCGATACCAGGGTCGCGGCCGAATCCGTCTCGTGCACAGTCGCATTGCGCGCACTGAGCAGATCGGTGCGCTCGATATCGGCCAGCAGCTCGATATCGCCCACCGCCGTATGCGGTGCGGCGGTGATCGCGCCGAGCAGTCGCACGAAACGATCGACGAAGCCCTGCACGGTCGCGTGATCGAACAGATCGGTGGCGTAGGTGAACAGACCGGTGATGCCCACCGGTGTGCCCGCCTCTTCGTACCGGTCGGTGGCGATCAGGTGCAGATCGAACTGCGAGATCTGCGTATCGATATCCAGACCGGAGACGGTCAGCCCCGGCAGTTCGAGATTGGACTGCGCCAGGTTCTGGAACGACAGACCCACCTGGAACAGCGGGTGCCGCGCCGTGGAGCGCACCGGGTTGAGCACCTCGACCAGACGCTCGAACGGCACATCGGCATTCGCGAACGCCTGGATATCGGTCTCGCGCTGGCGGGCCAGCAGCTGGGTGAACGCGGCATCGGTGTCGACCCTGGTGCGGAACACCAGGGTATTGACGAACATGCCGATGAGGTCGTCGAGCACGGCCTCGCCGCGACCGGCCATCGGGGTGCCGATGGCAATGTCGTCGGTGCCGGACAGACGGGCCAGCAGTACCGCGAGCGCGGTGTGCACGACCATGAACAGCGTCGCGCCCTCGGCTCGGGCCAAATCGACCAGCGCACGGTGCATTTCGGCATCGATGCGCAGTTCGACCTTGCCGCCGGCGAAGGACTGCACCGCCGGGCGCGGACGATCGGAGGGCAGATCCAGCTGATCCGGCAGCTCGGCCAGCGCCGACTTCCAGTAGGCGACCTGCTTGGTCGACAGCGATTCCGGATCGTCCTCGCTGCCCAGCAGATCGCGCTGCCAGATGGAGTAGTCGGCGTACTGCACCGCGAGCTTGGACCAGCCCGGACGCTGCCCGATAGAGCGGGCGGCGTAGGCCATCATCAGATCGCGGGTCAGCGGGCCGACCGACGAGCCGTCACCGGAGATGTGGTGGATCGCCAGTGCGAGTACGTACTCGGTCGATTCCTCGTCACCGATGCGGAACAGCGCCACCTTCAGTGGCACCTCGGTGGTGACGTCGAAGACCGTGGAGGTCAAGGCCACCACCGCGGCGGCGACCTCGTCGGCGCCGACGGTGCGCACCTCGAGCTCGGGCACGGCCTGGGCGGTCGACAGGATGACCTGCACCGGACCGGTCTCGGTCTGCGGGTACACGGTCCGCAGAATCTCGTGGCGGGCAACAACATCCACAATCGCGGCACGCAGCGCGTCCACATCGAGGGCGCCGGACAGGCGCACCGCGACCGGCACGTTGTAGGCCGCCGACTGATTGTCGAAGCGGTTGAGGAACCACATGCGCTGCTGTGCCAGCGACAGCGGAATGCTGTCGGGGCGCGGCCCGGCGGTGAGCGCCTTGCGGCCGCCCGCACCGGCATCGTGCTCCACCCGTGCCGCCAGTGCGGAGACGGTGGTCGCCTCGAACATCAGGCGCACCGGCACCCGGGTGTTGAGCGCCTCGCCGAGGCGAGCCGCGACCTGGGTGGCCAGCAGTGAGTTTCCGCCCCAGGCGAAGAAGTCGTCATCGAGACCGATGCGACCGCCCTCGATGTGCAGGACATCGGCGAACACGCCGGCCACGATCTGCTCGATCGGGGTGACGGGTGCGCGGAAGACCGCCTTCTCGAAGCTGGGCGCGGGCAGCGCCTTGCGATCGAGCTTGCCATTGGCGTTCAGCGGCAGCGCGTCGATCTGCATGAAGACCGACGGCACCATGTACGACGGCAACTCCGCCGACAGCGCCGATTGCATTGCCTGCTTGTCGATTTCGCCGTCGGAGCCGACAACGTAGGCGACGAGACGATCGCCGAGCGCCGGATCCTGGTGCGCGACAACGGCGGCGGAGGCGATGGAGGACTGGCGCAGCAGCGCCGACTCGATATCGCCGAGCTCGATGCGGAAACCGCGGATCTTCACCTGGAAGTCGGTGCGGCCCCGGTACTCCAGCTCACCGGCGGCATTCCAGGCCACCAGGTCACCGGTGCGGTACATACGAGCGCCGTCGGTACCGAACGGGTTCGCCACGAACCGATCCGAGGTCAGATCGGCGCGGCCGTAGTAACCGCGCGCCAGCTGCGCGCCTGCCAGGTAGAGCTCACCGGACACACCCACCGGCACCGGCCGCAGGCGCGAATCCAGCACGTACACCCGGCTGTTCCATTCGGGCGCACCGATGGACACCGACATCTCGTCGGCATCGGTCACCCGGTGGCTCGTGATCGAGACCGCGGCCTCGGTCGGGCCGTACAGGTTGAACAGCTCGGTGCGCGGCCGCTCGGCACGGACCCGCTGCGCCAGCGGTCCGGGCAGCGCCTCACCGATGGCGAGAATGCGCCACAGCGAATCCGGCAGGCCGTCGGCGAGCAGTGCGTCCAGCATGGACGGCACCACGTGCAGCGTCGTCACCCATTCCCGGGCGATGAGCTCGTTGAGGTACGCCGGATCCCGGTGCCCGTGCGGCTGCGCGATGACCAGGCGGCCACCGCAGGCGGCGGCGGACCAGAATTCCCACACCGAGAGGTCGAAGGTCGCGGCCGTCTTGAGCAGTACCGCATCGGCCGGATCGAGGCCGAATTCAGTGGTCTTCCACAGCAACTGGTTGACCACGGCGCCGTGCGGCAGCGCCACACCCTTCGGACGACCGGTCGAACCGGACGTGAAGATGATGTACGCCGTATTGGCGGCCGTCAGCTCCCGCACCCGCTCGGCGGCGGTGATCGGCTTATCGGAGTGGCCCGACAGCTCCAGCTCATCGATGGCCAGCACCTCGATGGCCCCGATACCGGCCGCATCCTCGCCCTCGGCAGCGATGGCGAAGCCGTCCCGGCTCGTGGTGAGTACGCAGGCGGGGGCGGCGATGTCGAGAATGTAGTTGGTGCGGTCGGCGGGCTGATCCGGATCGATCGGCACATAGGCCGCACCGGACTTGGCAATCGCGTACATGGCGACGACCAGATCCGCGGAGCGCCGGATGGCAAGGCCCACACGGTCTTCCGCACCGATGCCGCGGGCGATGAGCTCGCGGGCCAGGCGGTTGACCCGCACGTCGAGCTCGCGGTAGGTCAGCGTTTCGACCCCGTCGGCGGTATCCGCCACCAGGGCCACGGCCTTCGGGTCGGCCGCGACGGCGGCGTCGAGCAGGGTGACCAGGGTGGCGGTCGCGCCCTCCGGGAACACCTCGGCGACATCCTGTGCGGTGTTGTTCCACTGCAGCAGGATTCGGTCGTTCTCCGCGGCGTCGAGAATATCGATCTCGCCGACCGTGGCGGTGGCGTCCTCGAGCACGGCATCGAGCACCCGCAGGAACCGGTCGGCGAATCCGCGCACGGTGGATTCGTCGAACAGGTCGGTGGCATAACCGAATTCGGTGAGGATCTCGGCCGGCGCGCCGTCATCGGTGTACCGGTCGTAGAGCGTCACGTGCAGATCGGTCTTGGCCAGCTGCGATTCGAACTGCACCGCGCTGACATGCAGGCCCGGCAGTTCGAAGGCGGTCTCGGCCAGGTTCTGGAACGAAAGACCCACCTGGAACAGCGGATTGCGCGCATTGGAGCGCACCGGGTTGAGCACCTCGACCAGACGCTCGAACGGCACCTCACCATTGGCGAAGGCTTCCAGATCGCGCTCGCGCACCTCGGCGAGCACATCGGCGAAGGTCACCGCGCGGTCGATGCGGGTGCGGAACACCAGCGTGTTCACGAACATGCCGATGAGATCGTCGAGTTCGCGCTCACCGCGGCCCGCGATCGGGGTGCCGACGGCAATATCGTCACTGCCGGACAGGCGGGACAGCAGTACCGCCAGCGCCGCGTGCACCACCATGAACAGCGAGGCGTTATTGGCGCGCGCCAGCTCGTGCAGCCTGGCGTGCCGTCCGGCGTCGATATCGAAGCGCAGCGCCTTGCCGTGGAACGACTGCGCGGGCGGGCGCGGCCGATCGGTGGGCAGTTCCAGCTGATCCGGCAGTTCGGCGAGCGCGCGGGTCCAGTAGCCGACCTGCTGTGCGGCAAGCGATTGCGGATCCTCTTCCGAACCCAGCACCGTGCGCTGCCACAGCGCGTAGTCGCCGTACTGCACCGGCAGCGGAGCCCACTGCGGGGCTTCGCCATTGGCGCGCGCCACATAGGCGGCCATGACATCGCGCGCCATCGGGCCCATGGAGGAACCGTCGGCGGAGACGTGGTGGATGGTGAAGGCCAGCACGTGCTCTTCGGTATTGCTGTCGGAAGCGCCGAGAGGGGGAGCGATGCGGAACAGCTTCACCGCGAGCGGCACCTCGACGGTGACATCGAAGGTGGTCATGGCGAATTCGATGACCTTGCCCAGCAGATCGCCCTCGGCGACCGCCTCGGGAACCAGCGACAGATCGGTCTGCGTCGCGGGCAGGATGACCTGGTGCGGACCCTCGGCCGAGCGCGGGTAGACCGTGCGCAGCACCTCGTGCCGGTTGATCACATCGCCGATGGCCAGCTTCATGGCGGTGAGATCGAGCGCGCCGATGAGCCGCACCGCGAGCGGAATGTTGTCCACCGCTGAGGTACTGGTGTCGAACTGGTTCAGGAACCAGTAGCGCTGCTGTGCCGGGGAGAGCGGCAGATTGTCCGGACGCTCCCCGGCGACCAGGCGCGGGCGGGCCCGGCCGGAACCGGCGGCCCGCTCCACGCGGGCGGCCAGCGCCGCCACCGTGGAGGCTTCGAACAGATCGCGCACGGCCAGCTGGATATCCAGGGCCGCACCCAGGCGTGCGGTCACCTGGGTGGCGATGAGCGAGTTACCACCGAGCTCGAAGAAGTCGTCGTCGACACCGACACGGCCGACGCCGAGCACATCGGAGAAGGTCCCGGCCACGATCTCTTCGATCGGCGTGGACGGCGCCCGGAAGACCTTGGCCTCGAAGACCGGTGCGGGCAGCTTCTTACGATCGAGCTTGCCGGAGGCATTGAGCGGGAAGGCCTCCAGCACCACGAAGGCGTTCGGCACCATATAGCCCGGCAGGGCGTCGCCGAGTTCGGCGCGCACGCCCTCCACGTCCACCACCAGACCCGCGGCGGGGATGACGTAGGCCACGAGCTGATCGCCGAGACGATCGTCGCTGCGCACCACGACCACCGACTGGGCGATGGAGTCGACGGCGGTGAGGGCGGCTTCGATCTCGCCGAGCTCGATGCGCAGACCGCGCAGTTTCACCTGGAAGTCGGTGCGGCCCAGGTATTCCAGTTCGCCCGCGCCGGTCCACTTCACCAGGTCACCGGTGCGGTACATGCGCGCGGCGTGGTGGAACGGATCGGCGACGAAGCGGTCGGCGGTCAGGTCCGGACGTGCGACATAGCCGCGCGCCAGCTGCACGCCCGCGAGGTACAGCTCACCCGCGACACCCGGGGCGACCGGGTGCAGGCGCGCATCCAGCACGTAGACGCGGGTATTGAAGACCGGGCGGCCGATCGGCACCGAGACGGTGTCGGCCGCCGTCACCTCGTGATAGGTGACGTCGACGGCGGCTTCGGTCGGGCCGTACAGGTTGTGCAGTTGCGCGCCGGTCAGCTCGAGCAGCTTGTGCGCGGTCGGTGCGGGCAGCGCCTCACCGGACGCGAAAACCTGTCGCAGCGAAACGCATTCGGTGGCCTTGGGCTCGGCCACGAACACCGACATCATCGACGGCACGAAGTGCGCTGTGGTGACGTCGTATTCGGCGATGAGATCGGCCAGGTAGGCCGGATCGCGATGACCGTCCGGCTTGGCGACCACCAGCTGCGCACCGACCTGCAAGGGCCAGAAGAACTCCCAGACCGAGACGTCGAATGTCGCCGGGGTCTTCTGCAGGATCACATCGTCGTCGAACAGCCCGTACTCGGTCTGCATCCAGACCAGGCGGTTGACGATGGCGGCATGGGTGACCGCCACACCCTTCGGGCGCCCGGTCGAGCCGGAGGTGAAGATCACGTACGCGGTATGCGATTCCCGCAGCGGCGCAGTGCGATCCGCGTCGGTGAGCGGTGCGTCCGAGTACTCCGACAGGTCGATCTCGTCGATACGCAGTGTGCGCGTACCGGATTCGAAACCGTCCCGGGTGGTGGTGAGCACGCACACCGGCCGAGCGGAGTCGAGCACATACCCGTTGCGCTCCTCCGGATGATCCGGATCCAGCGGCACGTACGCGCCACCGGCGGCGATGACGGCGTACATGCCGATCACCAGATCGAGCGAACGGCGCATGCCCAGGGCGACAAACGAATCCGGTCCGACACCCTCGGCGATCAGGTGCCGCGCCAGCTGATTCACGCGCGCCGCGAACTCGCCGTAGGAGAGGGCTGTCCCCTCGAACACCACCGCGGTGGCCTTCGGCGTCTGCGCGGCCTGGGTCGCGAACATGGACGCGAGAGTGACGTCGGCCTCGGACTTGCGACCGGCCAGGGCCACCCGGGTCACGTCGTATTCGGTGGCGTTCCAGGACCGCAGCACCTTGCGGCGCTCGGCATCGTCGAGCACCTCGATATCGCCGACCAGCGTGCTCGGCTCCGCGACCACGGCACTCAGCGTGCGCACCAGGCGAGCCGCGAAGGCGGCAATGGTGGAGGCGTCGAAAATATCGGTGGCGTAGGCGAATTCGGCGGTCATACCGTCGATGACGCCGTCCGTGCCGAGCCGTTCGGTCAGGTTGAGGTGCAGGTCGAACTTGGCGGTGACGACGTCCAGGGGCACGCCCGCCACTTGAAGACCCGGCAGCGTGAAGCTGGCTTCGCCGGTGTTCTGGAACGACAGCATGACCTGGAACAGCGGATGCCGGGCCTGCGAGCGGGCCGGGTTGAGAATCTCCACCAGGCGCTCGAACGGCAGATCGGCATGGCCGAAGGCCGACAGGTCGGTGTCCTTGGTACGGGCCAGCAGTTCGGTGAACTTCTCTCCCGAATCGATCGGCGTCCGCAGCACCAGGGTGTTGACGAACATGCCGATGGCATCGTCGAGCGCGGCCTCACCACGGCCGGCGACCGCGGTGCCGATGGCGATATCGTCGCCGCCGGACAGGCGGGACAGCAGTGCCGCGAAGGCCGCGTGCACCACCATGAACAGGCTCGCGCCGTGCTCACGGGCGAGGTTGTTCAGTCCGCTGAGCAGTTCGGGGTCGACCGAGAACTCGTGCACGCCACCGCGGTTGGAGGCCACGGCGGGGCGCGGGCGATCCGACGGCAGGTCGATCTGGTCCGGCAGGCCGGCCAGCGCATCCGACCAGTAGCCGACCTGCTGGGAGATCAGCGAGCCCGAGTCCTCTTCCGAACCCAGAGTCTCGCGCTGCCACAGCGCGAAGTCGGCGTACTGCACCGGCAGCGGAGTCCACTGCGGTGCGGCGCCGGTCGCGCGGGAGGCGTAGGCGAGCATGACGTCGCGGGCCAGCGGGCGCACCGACCAGCCGTCACCGGAGATGTGGTGCACCACGAAAACCAGCACGTGCGTGGGCTGCTCGGCATCTTCGACCTGGAACAGTCCGGCGCGCACCGGCGGTGCGACGGTGACGTCGAAGCCGGTGAGCACCAGTTCGGCAATGCGTTCGCGCAGTTCCGATTCGGTGACCGCGATGGACGCGAGGCCATTACCCGCGACGGCCAGGAGGGCCGAAGCGTCCTCTGCCTCGCCCGATTCGGCGTTGCCGGTCTCCTCCGCCGTGGTCGCATCGCTACGCAGCAGGGTGTCGAGGCGAACCTGGTCGGCGGGCAGGATGACCTGCACGCCACGGCCTTCGATGTTCTCCGGGTAGACGGTGCGCAGCACCTCGTGCCGCTCCAGCACATCGCCGACCGCATCCAGCAGCGCATCCACATCGAGGTCGCCGGTGAGGCGGACCGCGAGCGGGATGTTGTTGACGGCCGATGCCGTGTCGAAGCGGTTCAGGAACCACATGCGCTGCTGCGCGAGCGACAGCGGGATCTCGTCCGGACGCTCCTGCGCGACAAGCTCGCTGCGGCTACCGGTGCCCGCCTGCGCCTGCACGCGGGCCGCCAAAGCGGCCACGGTCGGGGCATCGAACAGCGTGCGCACCGGCACGCGGGTATCGAGAGCCGCACCGAGTCGTGCGACAACCTGAGTCGCGATGAGCGAGTTGCCGCCCAGCTCGAAGAAGTCATCCTCGGCACCCACCGGGAGCTCGAGTCCGAGCACCTCGGTGAAGACCGCAGCGACAATTTCCTCGGCAGGGGTTGCCGGAGCACGGAACTCGCGAGCAGCGAACTCCGGCTCGGGCAGGGCACGGCGATCGAGCTTGCCATTGGCATTGAGCGGGAACGCATCCACGGCCACGAACGCAGCCGGAACCATGTACGAGGGCAGCTGCTCCGACAGGTGGGCGCGCAAGGCGTCCGACTCCACGGAACCATCGGCCGGAACGACATAGCCGACCAGCTGATCACCGGTGCGGGCATCCGAACGCAACACCACAACGGCCTGTGCGACCGAATCATGTGCGGTGAGCGCCGACTCGATCTCGCCGAGTTCGATGCGCAGACCACGCAACTTCACCTGGAAATCGGTGCGACCCAAGTACTCCAGCTCACCGGCGGCAGTCCAGACCACCAGGTCACCGGTGCGGTACATGCGCTCACCGGGGGTGAACGGGTTCGCCACGAAACGATCCGAGCTCAGGTCCGCCCGCGCAACGTAACCACGGGCCAATTGCACGCCCGCGAGGTAGAGCTCACCCGCCATACCCGGCGCGACCGGGTGCAGACGCGAATCCAACACGTAGAGCTGGGTATTGAAGACCGGATGACCGATCGGCACCGTCTCGGTATCCGCGTCGACGACCTGGTGGTACGTCACGTCGACGGCAGCCTCGGTGGGGCCGTACAGGTTGTGCAGTGCCGCACCGGTCACCGCACGCAACTGCTGAGCGGTGGTCGCGGGCAACGCCTCACCGGAAGCGAAAACCAGACGCAGACTCGTGCACCGGGCCGCAGTCGGCTCGGCAACGAATACGGCAAGCATCGACGGCACGAAGTGCGTGGTCGTGACACCTTCTGCGGCAATGACCTCCGCCAGGTACACAGGGTCGCCATGACCGTCGGGCTTAGCCACGACCAGGCGTGCACCGATCTGCAAGGGCCAGAAGAACTCCCAGACGGACACATCGAAGGTGGCCGGAGTCTTCTGCAACACCACATCATCAGCGGTCAGGCCGTACTCGGATTGCATCCACACCAGGCGGTTGACGATGGCTTGGTGAGTGACCGCCACACCCTTCGGCCGACCGGTCGAACCCGACGTGAAGATGACGTACGCGATATTCGACGACCGCAGCGGCGCACGACGATCCGCATCCGTCACCGGAGCATCGGAGTAGCCGGACACATCGAGCGCATCGACCGCGAGCACCGAGACACCCTCGTGGGTGAACCCGTCGCGCTCGGTGGTCAGCACGCACACCGGATCGGCGGTATCGAGCACATACGCAATGCGATCGGCAGGCTGATCCGGATCCAGCGGCACGTACGCGCCACCGGCCTCCAGCACCGCGTACATGGCGATCACCAGGTCCAGCGACCGGCGAATGCCCAGCGCGACCAGGCTGTCCGGGCCGACTCCGGCCTCGATCAGCTTGCGCGCCAACTGATGCACACGTCCGGCGAACTCGCCGTACGAGAGCTCTGCCCGTGCCTCGCCGCGCTCGGGTGTCCCCTCGAACGAGAGAGCTGTGGCGTCGGGAGTACGCGCGGCCTGCGCCTCGAACAGCGCGACCAGCGTATTCGCGGCATCACCGGTCCAGGCCACCCGCATGATGTCGCCGCGCGCCTGTTCGGCATCCTCGGAGGCAATGGCGTCGGCTCGGTCGGCGAGCACATCGCCGACCCGGAAACCGGTGCGGTTCCAGCCGGAGGTGACCAGGGACCGCTCGGCATTGTCGAGCAGATCGATATCGCCGACAGCGCGATCCGGCTGTGCCGTAATGGCTTCCAGCAGGCGGCCGAAGCGCTTGGCGAAGCGTGCCATGGTCGCGTCGTCGAACAGGTCGGTGGCGTAGATGAGTTCGGCGGTGATGCCGGACGGGGTGCCGCCGAAACCGTTGCCGGACACATTGTGTGCGGCGTTCTGCTCGGTGAGGACCAGCTGCAGATCGAACTTGGCGGTGTCGAGCGGCAGATCGACGCCGCTGACGGTCAGGCCGGGCAGTTCCAGTTCGGCCGGGCCGGTGTTCTGGAACGACAGCATGACCTGGAACAGCGGATGCCGGGCCTGCGAGCGGGCCGGGTTGAGAATCTCCACCAGGCGCTCGAACGGCAGGTCGGAGTGACCGAAAGCGGCGATATCGGTGCCGCGCACCGATTCCAGCAGTTCGTTGAAGCCCGCGCCGCTGTCGATCGGGGTGCGCAGCACGAGGGTATTGACAAACATGCCGATGAGGTCGTCGAGCGCGCGCTCACCACGACCGGCCACCGGGGTGCCGATGGCGATATCCGATTCACCGGACAGGCGCGCGAGCAGGGTCGCCAGCGCGGCGTGCGCCACCATGAACAGTGTGGCGCCACGGCGGCGGGCCAGCTCCAGCAGCTTGCCGTGGATATCGGCGTCGATGGTGAAGACGTGCGTGCCACCGCGGCCGGAGGCGACCGCCGGGCGCGGCCGGTCGGACGGCAGCTCCAGCTGATCCGGCAGCCCGCGCAGCGCCTCACCCCAGTACGAGATCTGCTGTGCGATGACCGATTCCGCGTCGGCCTCGTCACCGAGGACCGCACGCTGCCAGAGCGCGTAGTCGGCGTACTGGACTTCCAGTGGCCGCCAGGCGGGTTCGCCGCCTTCGACCCGAGCGCCGTAGGCGGTCATGACATCCCGGGTGAGCGGGCCCATGGAGAACCCGTCGGCGGAGATGTGGTGCACCACCAGTGCGAGCACGTGCTCGGTGGGGCTGACCTCGAACAGGCGGGCCCGGAACGGCACATCGACCGTGACGTCGAAGCCGGTCAGCACCAGCTCCGAAAGGGCCTGGGGCAGTTCTGCTTCGGAGACCTCCACCGGGGTCAGATCGGGGATGACCTGGCCGGTCGGGACGATCTCCTGGTACGCGGTCCCGTCGACCTCCGGATAGCGGGTGCGCAGTGATTCGTGGCGCGCCAGCACATCGGCGACGGCGATCTGCAGGGCCTGGCGATCCACCAGACCCGAAAGCCGCACGGCCGCGGGGATATTGTCCACAGCCGATTCCGGGTCGAACCGGTTGAGGAACCACATGCGCTGCTGTGCCAGCGACAGCGGGAGCCGGTCGGGGCGCTCCTGCGCGGTCAGGGCCTGACGTGCGCCCGCACCCGAATGCGATTCGCCGCGCGCCGCCAGGGCGGCGACGCTCGAGGCCTCGAAGATCTCGCGCACACCCAGCTGGGTGTCCAGTGCGACGGACAGGCGGGCCGCCACCTGGGTGGCAATGAGCGAATTGCCGCCGAGGGCGAAGAAATCATCGTCCAGGCCGACCCGGTCCAGGCCGAGGACCTCGGCGAAGATGCCCGCCACGATCTGCTCGATCGGGGTGGTCGGGGCGCGGAAGACCGCGGCCTCGAAGACCGGTGCGGGCAGGGCGCGACGGTCCAGCTTGCCGGAGGCATTGAGCGGGAATTCATCGAGCACCATGACCACCGACGGGACCATGTACGCGGGCAGCCGCTCGGCGAGTTCCGCACGCGCGGACTCGATCTCCACGGTGCGACCGGGGGCGGCGACGACATATGCGACGAGCTGATCGCCGGTGTGCTGATCACCGCGCACCACGACCACCGACTGTGCGACCGAACCCAGTGCGGTGAGCTCGGCTTCGATCTCACCGAGCTCGATGCGCAGACCGCGCAGCTTCACCTGGAAGTCGGTGCGGCCGAGGTATTCGATCTCACCGCCGGCATTCCAGACGACGAGGTCGCCGGTGCGATACATGCGCTCGGACGCGCCGAACGGATTGGCCACGAAGCGATCCGCGGTCAGATCCACTCGGGACACATAGCCGGTGGCCAGCTGATCACCCGCGAGGTAGAGCTCACCCGCGACACCGACCGGAACCGGGCGCAGGCGCGAATCCAGCACGTAGACCTGGGTATTGAAGACCGGGCGGCCGATCGGCACCGTCTCGGCGTCGACGGCGGTCACATGGTGGTACGTGACGTCGACGGCGGCCTCGGTCGGTCCGTACAGGTTGTGCAGCTCGGCGCCGGTGATCTCGCGCAGGCGATGGGAGGGCTTGGGCGAGAGCGCTTCACCGGAGGCGAAGACCATGCGCAGGCTGGTGCACCGAACGGCCGCGGCTTCGGCGACGAAGACCGCGAGCATGGACGGCACAAAGTGCGTGACCGTCACACCCTCGCGGGTGATGAGCTCCGCCAGGTACGCCGGGTCGCGGTGGCCGTCGGGCTTGGCGACGACCAGCTTCGCGCCGATCTGCAAGGGCCAGAAGAACTCCCACACCGATACGTCGAAGGTGGCCGGAGTCTTCTGCAGCACGATGTCTTCGGTGGTCAGCCCGTACTCGGACTGCATCCAGACGAGACGGTTCACGATCGCCGAGTGCGGTACGGCGACGCCCTTGGGCCGGCCGGTCGAACCCGAGGTGAAGATGACGTACGCGGTATTCGATTCCCGCAGTGGCGCAATGCGTTCCGCATCGGTGAGCGGCGCGGCCGAGTAGCTCGACAGTTCCAGCAGATCGATGCGCACCTGCGCGGTGTCCACGGGCAGATCCTCGCCCGAGGTCAGCACCGTCACCGGATCGGCGGTGGCCAGGATGTATTCGGTGCGCTCGGCCGGGTGCTCCGGGTCCAGCGGCACATACGCGCCACCGGCCGCGGTGACGGCGTACATGCCGACCACCAGATCGATGGAACGCCGCATACCCAGCGCCACAAAGGATTCGGGTCCCACGCCGCGTTCGATGAGCCAGCGCGCCAGGCGGTGCACCCGCTCGGCGAACTCGCCGTAGGTCAGCTCTGCCCGAGCCTCGCCGCGCTCGGGTACCCCCGCGAAACTGAGAGCTGTCGCGTCGGGAGTACGCGCGGCCTGCGCCTCGAACAGCGCGACCAGCGTGGCGGCCGCATCGCCCGAGACAGTCCGCACTACGCTGCGCGGCGCGACGGCGACAGAGCCACTCCCCGCGACGACGTCGGCGGTGGCGATCTCGTCATCGATCAGCGTGCCGTCGGTGAGCACGGCAAGCACCGTGTCCACGTCATAGCCGGTGTCGTTCCACTCGGTGACCACGAGCTCGCGCTCGGCGGCTTCGAGCAGTTCGATATCGCCCACTGCCGCAGCGGGTTCGGTGGTGATGGCGGTCAGCACCCGCACCAGGCGGTCGGCAATGTGCCGCACCGAATGCTCGTCGAACAGGTCGCGCAGGTAGCCGGCGCGAATGCGCAGGCGGCTGTCGAGCTGGGCGATGAGGGTGAGCGGGTAGTGGGTGGCGTCGGCGGCGTCGAGGTCGGTGACACCCATGCCGTCGATATCGGCGGCCTGGGCCCGAATGCCGTCGGCGTCGACCGGATAGGACTCGAACACCACGAGGGTGTCGAAGAGCCCGCCGGCAGCACCCGATTCGCGGCTCGCCGCGGCCGCGGCCGACTGGATATCGGCGAGGCCGATGTAGTGATGATCCAGCAGATCCGCCTGCTCACCCTGGGTGCGGGTGAGCAGCGACTGCGCCGATTCGGCCGGATCGAAGGCGACCCGCACCGGCACGGTATTGATGAACAGGCCGACCATGGATTCGACACCGGACAGCTGGGCCGGACGGCCGGAGACCGTGGTGCCGAACAGCACATCCTCGCGGCCGGTGAGACGGCCGAGCAGAATGCCCCAGGCCACCTGCAGCACGGTGTTCGGCGTCACGCCGAGGTCGGCGGCAACGCTGGTCAGACGGGCGGTCGCCGCCTCGTCCAGCTCGAAGAAGTACTCGCCGGACAGCGCGGTGATCTCGTGGCTCGGGTCCGGGCGGGTGAGCAGGGTCGGCTCGGAGACCCCGCGCAGCGAGGTCTTCCACGCCTCCAGCGACGCCGTACGGTCCTGCTGCGCAACCCATTCCAGGAAGTAGCGGTAGGAGCGCACCGGCGGCAGCACGCTGGTGTCGGAGTGCGTGGCGTACAGCACCAGCAGGTCCTGCATGAGCAGCGGCATGGACCAGCCGTCGAGCAGGATGTGGTGATTGGCCACGGCCAGCTGCCAGCGATCGGCGGCGACCTGCACCAGGGTGTAGCGAATGAGCGGCGGCTCGGTCAGGTCGAACCGCTGGACGCGATCGGCCTCGAGAATATCGCTCGCATCACCGGTTTGCGTGCGGTCGTACTGCGACCACGCCACATGAACACCGTCGAGCACCAGCTGCACCGGAACGCCATTGGCATCGGAAACGTATGCGGTGCGCAGGATTTCGTGCCGCTCCAGCAGTGCCTGCGCGGCGGCGCGCAGGCGATCGGCATCCACCCGGCCGGTGAGGGTGAGCACCGCCTGCGCGGTGTACACATCCACCGAGGTGGCGGCCAGCTGCGCGTGGAAGAGCAGACCGGACTGCAGCGCCGAGAGCGGCCACACCTGGTCCACGCCGCCGAAACGCTGTTCCCAGCCGTCGATATCGCCCTGGGTGATATTCACCAGCCCGAAGTCGGACGGGGTGTGCCCGCCCGCCTCGGCCGATTCGGCATGGTGCGCAACGGCTTCCAGCGCCGAGGTCCACAGTGCGCCGAATTCGGCGACCGCGGCGGCATCGAGCAGGGTGCTCGGGTAGCCGATATTGGCGGTCAGCCGGTCGCCGGTCACGATGGCATTGATATCGATCGGCGCCATGGCGGGCATATCGGCGTCGTACGCACCGCCCAGATCGCCCAGCTCCGCAGCGGGAATCCAGCCGAAACCGCGCAGCGCCTCGGGCACATCGCCCTCGTTCACACGGCCCAGATAGTTGAAGCTGATCTGGCCGGGCTGCTGCTTGGGCAGCTGATCGGCGGTGGCCTGGTTCACATAGCGCAGCAGGCCGTAACCGAGGCCCTTGTCCGGCACCGCGAGCAACTGCTCCTTGACCGCCTTGATGGCGTGACCCATGGCGGGTCCGCCGGTGAGCGCGGCATTCACATCGAGCTGCGAGAGATCGAAGCGGACCGGGAAGATGGCCGTGAACCAGCCGACGGTGCGCGAGAGATCCGCGCCGGGCACGACCTCTTCCTCACGCCCGTGGCCTTCGAGCCGGACCAGGGCGGACTTCTCCCCGGCAATCCCCCTGTCCGAGCGCCACTTTGCGACAGCGAGTGCCAGCGCGGTCAGCAGACCGTCATTGACGCCGCCGTGGAAGAGCGCGGGCACGGTGGTGAGCAGTGATTTGGTGACCTCGGCCGAGACCTCGACCCGGTGCACCTCGATCACGGCGGTGACATCCACGGCCGGGTCCAAGGGCCGCTCGGTGAGCAGCGGATCCGGACCGTCGACAACACCTCGCCAGAAGTCGAGTTCGGCGACCCGCTCCGGGGTTGCCGCCGCACGCTCGAGGGCGTGCGCCCAGGTGCGCATGCTGGTCGCGGGGGCGACCAGTTCGGGCGTCTGTCCGGCGGAGAGCTGACCCCAGGCGGTGACGAAGTCCGGCACCAGGATTCGCCAGGTGACACCATCGACCACGAGGTGATGTGCGGCCACGATGAGGCGACCGGCGCGGGATGCGGTGTCCGATCCACCGCTGGCCGTGGCAGGCTCCAGCCAGGCGAACCGAATGACTACGCCCGCTATGGGATCGAGCTTGTCGAGCGTGGCATCCAGTGCGGCCGAGGCGATTTCGAGGAATTCCTCGGGACCGACAGCCGGATCGAACTCGGTGCGGTCGATAAGCGCGTCCACATCGATGGCGCCGGCGGCGGCCGTCTCCACGACCGGGTCCGCACCCGGCACCCGCCGCAGGCGCGCCCGCAACATGTCGTGGCGGTCGATAACCGCGCCGACGGTGGCGGCGATACCCGCACGGTCGATGCCGATCGGCAGTTCCAGCGCCATGGTCTGGTTGAAACGCCCGATGCCGCCCGGCCGTTCGACCATGAACCGCACCACGGGGGTGAGTGGCATGACGCCGACTCCCCCACCGGGCAGCTCGGTCAGCTGCGGTGTCGAATCACCCTGTCCGTCAGCGGCTTGCGCGACAGCGGCCAGTCCGGAGACGGTGCGCTGTTCGAAGACGTCACGCGGGCTGAAGAGGATGCCGCGCGCCTTGGCCCGCGACACCAGCTGGATGGAGACGATGGAATCGCCGCCCAGCGCGAAGAACGAATCGTCGATGCCGACCCGCTCCAGGCCGAGCACCTCGGCGAAGACCTCGGCAATGGTGTGCTCCACCGTATTGCGCGCGGCCCGGAACACCACCTCGGTGGCGAAGACCGGTTCGGGCAGCGCCCGGCGGTCCAGCTTGCCGACCGGCGTCAGCGGGACGCGGTCGATGATCATGACCGAGGACGGCACCATGTACGCGGGCAGCTGCCGCTCGACATGTGCGGTGACGGCGGCGATATCCACCGAATGACCCGGTGTGGCAACCACATACGACACCAGCGAGACGGCGCCCGCGGCATTCTTGTGGCCGACGGTGACGGCGAAGTCGACACTCTCGTGCGAGGCCAGGGCCGCGTCGATCTCACCGAGCTCGATGCGGAAGCCGCGCACCTTGACCTGGAAGTCGGAGCGGCCCACGTACTCGACCTCACCGGTACGGGTCCAGCGGACCACGTCACCGGTGCGGTACATGCGCTCACCCGAGACGTACGGGTTGGCGACGAAGCGGTCCGTGGTCAGACCCGGCCGGGCGTGGTAGCCGCGGGCCAGCTGGATGCCCGACAGATAGAGCTCACCCGCGACGCCCACCGGCACCGGGCGCAGGCGGTTGTCGAGGATCAGCGACTGCATGCCCCGGATCGGGCCGCCGATGGTGACCAGATCGCCCGCGACCAGCGCAGCGCTGATATTGGTCATGATGGTGGTCTCGGTCGGGCCGTAACCGTTGTGGAAGGCCCGAATGCCGCCGTCCGGCCCCGTCCCGTCGCCCAGGGGCACCGCCCACTTGGCGACCAGATCGGCCGGGACCGCCTCACCGCCGGCGACGAGGACGCGCAGCGAGTCCAGACCGCTCGGATCGAAGGTGGCCAGCGCGGCGGGGGTGATGAACGCGTGCGTGACGCCCTCGGAGCGGATCAGCTCGGAGAGCTCCTCACCGCCGTACACACCCGGCGGGACCACCACGAGGGTGCCGCCCGCGCCGATGGCGAGCAGGAACTCGAGGATGGACGCGTCGAAGGACGGCGAGGCGAAATGCAGTGCGCGGGAGAAGGAGTCGAGGCGGTAGCGCTCGGCCTGCTCGGCGCTGAAGTTGGCCAGGCCGGCGTGCGTGACCACGACGCCCTTCGGCACACCGGTGGAACCGGAGGTGTAGATGACGTAGGCCGGATGCTCCGGGCGCAGCGGGCGCAGCCGATCGGCATCGGCGATCGCCGTGTCCGCGAACGCATTCAGGTCCAGCTCGTCGAGAACCAGCCACTCCACCGAATCCGGCAGATCGCCGCGCACCGCGGCCACGGTCAGGCCGATCGGCGAACCGGAGTCGGTGACCATGTGGGCAATGCGATCGGCCGGGTAGTTCGGATCGACCGGAACGAATGCCGCACCGGTCTTGGTGACGGCCCATTCGGCGAAATACGAGTCCGCCGAACGCGGTACGGCGATGGCGACCAGATCCTCGGTACCGAGACCGCGCTCGATGAGCAGGCGCGCCAGGCGGTTCGAGCGCTCGTCGAGGTCACCGTAGGACAGACCGGTCCCCTGGAAACGGACGGCCGTGGCCTGCGGATCGCGGGCCACCGCCTCGGCCAGCAGCTCCGGCAGCGTGCGGCCCGGAACGACCGGGGCGCCGAAACGTGCTACCAGATCGGCCCTTTCGGACTGATCGAGAATATCGATGGCCCCGACGCGGATCTCAGGATCGGCGGCGATCGCCTCCAGCACCCGCATCCAGCGCTGCGCGAATCCGGCGGCGGTATCCGCGTCGAAGAGATCCACGGCGTAGGTCAGCGCGAGCGCCATACCGGTATCGGATCCCGGCCGCGTCTCGCCGGCGTCCGTTCCGGCCTGCTCCGACAGGGTGAACTGCAGGTCGAAGCGGGAGATGTTCTCGTCGAGATCCAGTGCGGCGACCGTCAGGCCGGGCAGTTCCAGGGTGGTGCGATCCAGGTTCTGGAAGGCCAGCATGACCTGGAACAGCGGATTGCGCGCCTGCGAACGCTCCGGGGCGAGCAGTTCCACCAGGCGCTCGAACGGCACATCGGCATTGCCGAAGGCGTCGAGGTCGGTATGCCTGGCGCGATCCAGCAGATCCGAGAAGGACTCCGCCGGATCGATGCCCGTGCGCAGCACCAGGGTATTGACGAACATGCCGACCAGATCGTCGAGCGCGGCCTCACCGCGACCGGCGACCGGCGTGCCGACGGCAATGTCATCACTGCCGGACAGGCGGGCCAGCAGTACCGCGAGAGCGCTGTGCATGACCATGAACAGCGAGGAACCACGCTGGCGCGCAACGTCTTCCAGCGCACCGATTAGTTCGGGACGCAGCGTGCGCTGCAGGGTCGCACCGCGATGCGAGGCCACGGCCGGGCGCGGGCGATCGGTGGGCAGCGCCAGTTCGTCCGACACACCCTCCAGCGCGCGCTGCCAGTACCCGACCTGACGGGCCATGAGCGAGCCCGAATCCTCCTCGGACCCCAGCACTTCCCGCTGCCAGACGGCGAAGTCCGCGTACTGCACGGCCATCGGCGCCCAGCCCGGCACCGCACCCTGGGTGCGCGCCGAGTAGGCGACCATCACATCCCGGGTCAGCGGCGCCATCGAGAAGCCGTCGCCCGCAATGTGATGCACCACGACAACAAGCACATGCTCGCGCGCGGAGTCGGACTCGGAGTCATCCGCCGTCGTCTCCGATGCGACCCGGAACAACCGGGCGCGCAGCGGAACCTGGTCCGCCACATTGAATCCCAGCGTGGCGAAGGCGGTGACCGTGCCGGTGAGATCGTCGGCCGCGACCGTGACCGGGCGCAGGTCGAGGGCGATCTCCTCGGCAGGCACGACCACCTGCATCGGGGTGCCACCGTGCTCGGGGTAGCGGGTGCGCAGCGACTCGTGCCGGCGCACCACATCGGCGACGGCCAGTTCCAGTGCGGCGGTGTCGAGCTCACCGGTGAGGCGAATGGCCAGCGGCAGGTTGTAGGCCGCGGACGAGGTGTCGTACTGGTTGAGGAACCACATGCGCTGCTGTGCGAAGGACAGCGGCACCAGTTCCCCGGCCGGGCGCGGGCGTGCGACCAGCTTGGCGCGGGACGCGCCGTCGGCATGCGATTCGATACGGGCCGCGAGGGCCTCCACCGTGCTCGCCTCGAAGAGCGTGCGCACCGCGACCGTGGTGTCCAGGGCCGCGCCGATGCGCGATACCACCCGGGTCGCGATGAGCGAGTTACCGCCCAGATCGAAGAAATCGTCATCGAGTCCGGCCCGCGGCAGGTCCAGGACCTCCGCGAAGACGGCGGCGACGGTCTCCTGGGTGGGCGTCTCCGGCGCGCGGAAGGCCCGGGCCTGCACCGCCGGCGCGGGCAGCGCGCGACGATCCAGTTTGCCGTTGACGGTCAAGGGGATTCGGTCCAGCACGACCATGGCGGCGGGCACCATGTACGACGGCAGGCGCTCGCCCGCGCCGTCGCGGATCTCCAGCAGCCACGCGTCCGAGCCGGTGGCCGGTCCGGCGTCGGGCACCACGTACGCCACGATGCGCTGATCACCCGGCAGGTCCTCGCGCACGATGACCGCGGCCTGGGCCACACCCGGCTGCGCCAGCACGGCGGCCTCGATCTCGCCGAGCTCGATGCGGAAACCACGCACCTTCACCTGATCATCGGCGCGACCCAGATATTCGAGCTCACCGAAGCGGTTCCAGCGCGCCACGTCACCGGAGCGGTAGAGGCGACTGCCGTCCGCACCGAACGGGCTGGCCACGAAACGGGCGGCGGTGAGATCGGGGCGACCGAGGTAGCCGCGCGCCAATTGCGCACCGGCCACATACATTTCACCCGCGACACCGACCGGGACCGGGTGCAGGCGCTCATCGAGCACGTACACGCGCAGGCCCGCGATGGCGCGGCCGACCACGCTGCCGGTGGCGGCGGTGATCGTGCCGGCATCGAGAACACGATGCGATACGTGCACCGTGGTCTCGGTGATGCCGTACATATTCACCAGGTACGGCGCGGAATCACCGTGGCGCGCAACCCAATCGCTCAGGCGGCGCAGCTCGAGGGCCTCACCGCCGAAGATCACGTAGCGCAGCGCCAGCGCCTGCTCACCGGCCTCGGCGCCACCGGTCTCCCGGCTCGCCGCGGCAATACGCTCGGCCTCGGCCAGCTGGTAGAAGGCCGACGGCGTCTGGTTGAGCACCGTAACCCGTTCGCGGCGCAGCAGTTCCAGGAACTGCTCCGGCGAGCGGGACACGTAGTAGTCCACGACCACCAGGGTGCCGCCGTAGAGCAGCGGTCCCCACAGCTCCCACACCGAGAAGTCGAAGGCGTAGGAGTGGAACAGCGTCCACACATCGTCCGCGCCGAACCCGAACTCGCGATCGGTATTGGCCATGAGCCGCACCACATTCCGGTGCGCCACGGCCACGCCCTTGGGGCGGCCGGTGGAGCCGGAGGTGTAGATGACATACGCGACGTGACCCGGGTGCAGGGCGGCGGTGCGATCCGCATCGGTGATCGGGGAATCGTCGGCGTCCTCGATATCGCCGGCCTCGACGGTGTAGCCGTCGAGCATGACCGTCGGCAGTCCGGCGGGCAGCTCCACCTGCACGGTCGAATCGACGATCACGCTGGTCGGCTGTGCGTCCGACAGCACGAAGGCAATGCGATCGGCCGGGTAGGTCGGATCCACCGGCACATAGCCCGCACCGGTCTTGATCACCGCGAGCAGTGCGACAACCAGATCCAGCGAGCGCGGCAGCAGCACGGCCACCAGCGACTCCGGGCCAGCGCCGTCCTCGATCAACCTGCGCGCCACCACATTCGCGCGCCGATCCAGATCGTTGTAGGTCAGCTCGTCCTCGCCGAAGCGGACCGCGACCCGATGCGGATCGGCGGCCACCACCAGGTCGAACAGACTCGACAGGGTGGCGTTCTCGTCCACGAACGGGCTCGACAGCGTGGCCACCGGATCGATGAACAGCTCGGCGACCGCGCCGAGGGCGCCGCCGGGAGACAGCACCTCCGCGAGCCCGCCGCCGTTCGCCCGCGCCGCGGTGCGTGCGGCCGCCGCGAGCTCGACGATGTCATCGCCCGCGGAGACCCAGCGCTCGGACACCTCGTGCCGTTCGACCCCGCCGAGCAGATCGATATCGCCCAGCAGCACGGCCGGATCGTCGGCGACGGTGCGCAGAATGCGGACCAGGCGCTCGGCGAAGGAGGCGACAGTCTCCGGATCGAACAGATCGGTGGCGTAATTCCAGGACAGGCCCAGCGCGCCGTCGGCGCGCTCGCCCACGGTCAGCTGCACATCGAATTTGGCGGTACCCGCATCGAATTCGACGGCTTCCAGCTCCAGGCCGGGCAGCGCTACCGCGTCCGCGTCCCCGGCGCCCGCGGCCTCGAAGGTCAGCGCGACCTGGAACAGCGGGTGGTGCGCCTGCGAGCGGACCGGGCTGAGCACGTCGACCAGGCGCTCGAACGGCACCTCGGCGTGCGCGAAGGCGGCCAGGTCGGTGCGCCGGACCTGCGAGAGCAGCTCGCGGAAGGCGGCATCCGGCAGAACCGCGGTGCGCAGCACCAGGGTATTGACGAACATGCCGACCAGATCGTCGAGGGCGCGGTCACCGCGCCCGGCGATCGGGGTGCCGATGGCGATATCGACGGAGCGGGACAGGCGAGCCGACCAGGTGGCCAGCGCGGCGTGCAGCACCATGAACAGCGTGACGTCGTGCTCACGCGCGAGGGCGTTGAGCGACCGGTGCAGCTCGGCGTCGATCGAGAAGTCGTAGGTGCCACCGGCATTGGTGGCGATCTCCGGTCGCGGCCGGTCGGCGGGCAGCTCGATCTGCTCGGGCAGATCGCGCAGCTGTTCGGTCCAGTACGACACCTGCTGTGCGGCAACCGATTCCGGATCGTGTTCCTCGCCGAGCACATCGCGCTGCCACAGCGCGTAGTCGGCGTACTGCACCGGCAGCGGCGTCCAGGCGGGGGCTTCGCCGCCACTGCGGGCCAGGTACGCGCCCACCACATCACGCAGCAGCGGACGCAGCGAGACGCCGTCCGAGCTGATGTGGTGCAGCACCAGCACCAGGACGTGCTCGGTCGCGCTCAGGCTCAGCACCGTGGCGCGGAACGGCAGTTCCCGGGTGACGTCGAAGAACACGCTCGCGAGTTGGGTGATGCGCGTGGGCAGTTCGTCGGCGGTCACCGATTCCGCGCGCACCTCGAACTCGATCTCCGCGAGCGACAGCACCCGCTGGAAGCCGTCGCCGCCGATCTCCGGGTAGATCGTCCGCAGCGCTTCGTGCCGCGCCAGCACATCGCCGAGGGCGGCGGTGAAGGCATCGATATCCACCAGGCCGGTGAGCTTCAGCGCCACCGGGATGTTGTTGACAGCGGTGCGATTGTCGAAGCGGTTGAGGAACCACATGCGCTGCTGCGCCGGGGACAGCGGCACCAGCTGGGCGGTCTCCCCCGTCGGCAGGGTGACCGGCGCGGGACGCTCCTGCGGCACCAGCGGCGCGCGGCCACCGGTGCCGACACGCGATTCCAATTGCGCCGCGAGGGCGGCCACGGTGGTGGCCTCGAAGATCGCGCGCAGCGGGATATCGGCGTCGAGCGCGGCGGACAGGCGCGATACCACCTGGGTGGCGATGAGCGAGTTGCCGCCGAGCTCGAAGAAATCGTCGTCCAGGCCGATGCCGTTGCCGCCGAGCACATCGGCGAACACTCCCGCGACCGTCTGCTCCACCGGGGTGACCGGGGCGCGGAACACCTTGGCGGCGAAGGACGGAGCGGGCAGCGCGCGGCGATCCAGCTTGCCGGAGGCATTGAGCGGGAAGGCGTCCAGCACCACGAAGGCGGCCGGGACCATATAGGCCGGAAGCTGCTGCGACAGAGTCGCCTTCACAGCCTCCAGGTCGATCCGGCCGTCGGCGGCGACGACATATGCGACCAGCTGATCGCCGGTTCGCTCATCGTTGCGGACCACGACCACGGACTGCGCGACATCGGTGAGCGCGGTCAACGCGGCTTCGATCTCGCCGAGCTCGATGCGCAGACCGCGCAGCTTCACCTGGAAGTCGGTGCGGCCCAGGTACTCCAGCTCACCCTGGCCGGTCCAGACCACGAGGTCACCGGTGCGGTACATGCGTGCGCCGGAGCCGAAGGGGTTGGCCACGAAGCGATCCGCGGTCAGATCGGGGCGCGCGACGTAGGCGGTGGCGAGCTGATCGCCCGCGAGATAGAGCTCACCCGCGACACCCACCGGAACGGGCCGCAGCCGCGAATCCAGCACGTACACCTGGGTATTGAAGACCGGGGCGCCGATCGGCACCGAGCTGATGTCCGCGTCGGTGACCTCGTGATAGGTGACGTCGACGGCGGCTTCGGTGGGGCCGTACAGATTGTGCAGGCGCGCACCGGTCAGCTCGCGCAGCTTCTGCGCGGTCGGGCCGGGCAGGCCCTCACCGGAGGCGAAGACATTGCGCAGACTCGTGACGTCGGCGACACCGTCCTCCGCCACGAAGACGGCCAGCATGGACGGCACGAAGTGCACCGTGGTGACCTGCTCGGCGGCAATGAGCCGCACCAGGTACGCGGGATCGCGGTGGCCGTCCGGCTTGGCGATCACCAGGCGGGCGCCGACCTGCAACGGCCAGAAGAACTCCCACACCGAGACGTCGAAGGTGGCGGGAGTCTTCTGCAGCACCACGTCGTAGGCGGCCAGCCCGTACTGGGCGTGCATCCACACCAGGCGGTTGACAATGGCGGCGTGCGAGACCGCGACGCCCTTGGGGCGACCGGTGGAGCCGGACGTGAAGATCACGTACGCGGTGTTCTCCGGAAGCAGCGGGCTGCGGCGATCGGCATCGGTCAGCGGGGTGTCGGCGAAGGCGGACAGGTCCAGCTCATCGATCCGAACCTGGCGGGCCGCAGTGCCTTCCAGATCGGCGAGGCCTTCCAGATCGTCACCGGAGGTCAGCACGCAGACCGGTTGCGCCGTCTCCAGGATGTATCGAGTGCGCTCGGCCGGGTGATCGGGATCCAGCGGCACGTACGCGCCACCGGCGACGGTGACGGCGTACATGCCCGCCACCAGATCGATGGAGCGGCGCATACCCAGCGCCACAAACGATTCCGGTCCGACGCCCTCGGCGATGAGCCAGCGGGCGAGCTTGCGCACCCGAGCCGCGAACTCGGCGTAGGACAGACCTGTCCCCTCGAACGTGACGGCAGTGGCCTCGGGAGTCAGGGCGACCTGCGCCTCGAACAGCGAAACCAGCGTTGCCGCAGCGCCTTCCGAGACCTCCGGCAGTGCCGCGTCCAACTCGAAGGCGGTGTCGTTCCAGCCGGTCAGCACCCGCCAGCGCTCACTGTCGCCCAGCAGCTCGATATCCCCGACACGCACCGACGGATCGGTGACCACAGCGGTGAGCACGCGGACGAACCGGCGCGCGAAGAGCTCCGCGAAGCGACCGTCGAAAAGGTCGGCGGCGAAGACGAGTTCGGCGTCCATGGCCGCGGCCTCGGCATCGGCGCCCGCCACCGCTCCGCCCGCGACCTCACTCAGCGTCAGCTGCAGATCGAACTTGGCCGACTGCTGATCGATGCCCAGTTCGGCGACGCGCAGCCCCGGCAGCTCCAGCGCCGTGCGGCCCAGGTTCTGGAACGACAGCATGACCTGGAACAGCGGATGACGAGCCTGCGAACGCGCCGGATTCAGCACGTCGACAAGACGCTCGAACGGCACATCGGCGTGTGCGAAGGCCTGCAGATCGCGCTCGCGCACCTTCTTCAGGAGCTCGGCGAAGGTCTCACCGGTATCGACCGGCGAACGCAGCACCAGGGTGTTGACGAACATGCCGACCAGATCGTCGAGCGCCTGCTCGCCACGACCGGCCACCGGAATACCGACGGCAATGTCGTCGGTACCGCTCAGGCGCGCCAGCAGTGCGGCAAAAGCACTGTGCACCACCATGAACAGCGTGGTGCCCTGCTGCTTCGCGACCCGCTGCAGGCCGGTGATGAGCTCGCCCGGGACCTCGAAGCGGTGGGT
Organism: Nocardia sp. NBC_01327; assembly: GCF_035958815.1. NCBI lineage: Bacteria > Bacillati > Actinomycetota > Actinomycetes > Mycobacteriales > Nocardiaceae > Nocardia > Nocardia sp. NBC_01327. Next base: position 8,695,171 of record NZ_CP108383.1, read on the forward strand.
GCCCGCCTCGTACGAGGCGACGGCGGGACGCGCCCTGGTGGACAGGCGCAGCTCGTCCGGCAGGCCGCCGAGCGTCTCGCGCCAGTAGTCCAGCTGCTCGGTGATGAGCGAGCGCGGATCCTCCTCGGAGCCGAGGGTCTCCCGCTGCCACAGCGCGTAATCCGCGTACTGCACCGGCAGTTCCGGCCAGCCCGGGGCCTCGCCATTGCTGCGCGCCACGTACCCGGTCATGAGGTCGCGGACGAGCGGGTTCATCGAGAAGCCGTCGGCGGCAATGTGATGCGCCACCAGCACCAGCACGTGGTCGTCGGCCGCGAGCCGGAAGGCGCGCAGGCGCACCGGCGGCTCGGCGGTGACGTCGAAACCGCGCCCGGCGAAATCGTAGACCGCGGCGAAGAGTTCGCCCTCGGCCACATCCCGCACCTCGAGCTGCGGAATGGCGCGGGCGGTCGGCAGCACCTTCTGGTAGGCGACGCCCTCGTAGGACGGGTAGATGGTGCGCAGCGATTCGTGCCGCGCCATCACATCGGCGACCGCACCGCGCAGCGCCGCGAGATCCAGTGCGCCGGTGAGCCTTACGGCCGCCGGGATATTGTTCGCGGCCGAATCGGTGTCGAAGCGGTTGAGGAACCACATGCGCTGCTGCGCGAGCGACAGCGGCGGGTACTCCGGCCGGGTGCGCACCGTAAGCGCCTGGCGCACACCGGTTCCGGCATGCGATTCGACGCGCGCGGCCAGGGCCGCCACGGTCGGCGCCTCGAAGAGTGCGCGCACGCCGATCTCGGCACTGAGCGCGGCGGACAGTCGTGCGACCACCTGGGTGGCCACCAGCGAGTTGCCGCCGAGTTCGAAGAAGTCGTCGTCCACGCCGACGCGCTCGGCGCCGAGCAGTTCGCCGAAGATCGCGGCGATGATCTCTTCGATCGGGGTGGAGGGCGCCCGGAAGCGCTTGGTCTCGAAAACCGGTGCGGGCAGCGCCTTCCGGTCCAGCTTACCGGAGGCATTGACCGGGAAGGCGTCCAGGACCACGATCGCGGACGGGACCATATAGGCGGGCAGCGAACGACCCAGCGCAGCCTTGACCTCGTCGATATCGACAGCGGCGGCACCTGATTCGCGGCCCGCCGCGGCCGGCTCACGAACCACGTAGCCGACAAGCTGATCGCCGGCATGGGCGTCGGCCCGCACCACGACGACGGACTGGCCGATACCGTGCTGCGCCAGCAGCGCGGCCTCGATCTCGCCGAGTTCGATGCGCAGACCGCGCAGCTTCACCTGGAAGTCGGTGCGGCCCAGGTATTCCAGCTCACCCGCGGGACCGTCGGAGGTGGTCCACTTCACCAGGTCACCGGTGCGGTACATACGCGCACCGGCGGCGTCGAACGGGTTGGCCACGAAGCGATCCGCGGACAGGTCGGGGCGGCTGAGATAACCGCGCGCCAGCTGATCGCCCGCGAGATAGAGCTCACCCGCGACACCCGGGGCCACCGGGTGCAGGCGGGCATCCAGCACATAGGTCTGGGTGTTCCACACCGGACGGCCGATGGGCACGAAGGCGGTGTCGGCGTCGATCACCTCGTGGTAGGTGACATCGACCGCGGCTTCGGTGGGCCCGTACAGATTGTGCAGGCGGGCGCCGGTCAGCTCGCGCAGCTTCTGCGCGGTCGGTGCGGGCAGCGCCTCACCGGAGGCGAACACCTGGCGCAACTGTGTTCGTTTGCCTGCGCTCCGCTCCGGCGGGTGCGGGGTTTCCGCGGCCGCGTCGAGAGCAGCGACGAAGACCGAGAGCATGGACGGCACGAAGTGCGCGGTGGTGATGCCCTCCTCGGCGATGATCTGCGCGAGGTACACCGGGTCGCGATGACCGTCGTGCTTGGCCACCACCAGACGCGCGCCGGTCTGCAGCGGCCAGAAGAACTCCCAGACCGACACGTCGAACGTGGCCGGAGTCTTCTGCAGCACAGCGTCGTTCGGGCCGATCGGATACTCGTGCTGCATCCACAGCAGCCGGTTCACGATCGCGCCGTGCTCGACGGCCACGCCCTTGGGGCGACCCGTCGAACCGGAGGTGAAGATCACGTAGGCCGCGTGCTCGGGCCGAATGGCCTGTCCGCGTTCGGCATCGGTGATCGGTGCGGCCGAATAGGCCTCGAGGTTGAGCGTCTCGACCTCGAGCACCGGCACATTCCGGCCGGTCACGAAGTCGTCGCGGCCGGTGGTCAGAATGGCGACCGGGCGGGCGGTATCGAGCACGTAGTCGATGCGCTCACCCGGCTGATCCGGATCCAGCGGCACGTACGCGCCGCCGGCCTCGAGCACCGCGTACATGGCGACCACGAGGTCGATCGAGCGGCGGATGGCCAGCGCGACAAGCGATTCCGCGCCGACACCCTGCGCCATGAGCTTGCGGGCCAGGCGATTGACGCGGCCCGAGAGGCCCGCGTAGGTCAGACCTGTCCCCTCGAAGACGATGGCGGTCGCATCGGGGCTGATCAGAGCCTGTGCCTCGAACAGCGAAACCAGTGTCGCCGGCGCGGCGTGCCGCGCATCGGACACAGCGGCTTCCGGCAGTGCGGGCAGCACCCGGGCGAGGTCGAACCCGGTGTCGTTCCAGCCGGTGAGCACCTTCTCGCGCTCACCCTCGACCAGCAGATCGATATCACCGATCGGCTGCTCCGGGTCGGCGACAACGGCATCCAGGATCAGATCCAGCCGGTGCGCGAACGCCGCGACCGTCGACTCGTCGAAAAGGTCACGCGCATAGGAGAACTCGGCGGACATGCCCGCGTTCTCACCGTTCGCGTCCTGCGCCTCCTGCAGCGTCAGCTGCAGATCGAACTTGGCCAGTTGGGCGTCGTAGTCGATGCCGTTGACCGACAGTCCGGGCAGTTCCAGACTGGCCTGCCGGGTGTTCTGGAAGGTCAGCATGACCTGGAACAGCGGGTGGCGGGCCTGCGAACGCGCCGGGTTGAGCACCTCGACGAGCCGCTCGAACGGCACATCGGCGTGCGCGAAGGCCTGCAGATCGCTTTCCCGGGCCTGCGCCAGCAGATCCGCGAAGGTCTTCTCGCCGTCCACCTCGCTGCGCAGCACCAGCGTATTGACGAACATGCCGATCAGGTCGTCGAGCGCCTGCTCGCCACGACCGTGCACCGGGGTGCCGATGGCGATATCGCTGGTACCCGAGAGCCGCGCGAGCAGTACCGCGAGCGCACTGTGCAGCACCATGAACAGCGAGGCATTGTGCCTGCGGCCCAGATCCACCAGGCGCTGCTGCGTCTCGGCGGAAATGGCGAACGGGTAGGTGCCGCCCTTGTAGGAGGCGGCGGGCGGGCGCGGGCGGTCCGAGGGCAGCACCAGCTCGTCCGGCAGATCGGCCAGGGTCTGCGCCCAGTAGCTGATCTGCTTGGAGATGAGTGAGCTCGGATCGTCCTCCGCACCGAGCACCTCGCGCTGCCACAGCGCGTAATCGGCGTACTGCACCGGCAGTTCGGCCCAGGTGGGCGCCTCCCACGAGGTGCGGGCGGCGTACGCGACCATGACATCGCGGGCCAGCGGGCCCATCGACCAGCCGTCCGCGGAGATGTGGTGCACCACCATGCCGAGCACGTACTCGGTCTCGCTGAGTTCGAACAGCGCCGCGTGCATCGGCACCTCGTCGGTGACGTCGAAGGCCATCGACGCCAGCTCGACCAGGTGGTCGATGAGATTGGCCTGGGTGACCGGCACCGGGGTCAGGTCGGGCACGATCTGCGCGGCGTCCAGCACCAGCTGCATGGGGCCGTGCGCGGTCTCCGGGAAGACGGTGCGCAGCGACTCGTGCCGGTCGATGACGTCGATGACGGCGACCTGCAGCGCCGCCACATCCAGCTCACCGGACAGCCGGATGGCGACCGGGATGTTATTGACCGCCGAGGCGGTATCGAAGCGGTTCAGGAACCACATGCGCTGCTGCGCAAGGGAAAGCGGAATCTCCGCCGGGCGCTCCCGGGCCACCAGCGCCTTGCGCGCACCGTCACCGGCATGCGATTCCACGCGTGCGGCCAGCGCCGCCACCGTGGCGGCCTCGAACAGCATGCGCACCGGGACGCGGGTGTCCAGTGCGGTGCCCAGGCGGGTCGCCACCTGAGTGGCGATGAGCGAGTTGCCGCCGAGTTCGAAGAAGTCGTCGTCGACGCCAACGCGGGCGATGCCGAGGACCTCGCCGAAGATCTGGGCGACGATCTCCTCGATAGGTGTTGTGGGGGCGCGGAATTCGCGGACCTCGAACACCGGGCTGGGCAGCGCGCGCCGGTCGAGCTTGCCGGAGGCGTTGAGCGGGAAGGCTTCCAGCACCATGAACGCACCGGGGACCATGTAGGCGGGCAGCGTGCGGTGCAGCAGGGTTTTGACGCTGTCGAGATCGACCGGGCCGCGGGTGACGACGTAGGCGACGAGCTGGTCGCCGGCGACGGTGTCGATGACCAGGACCACGGCCTGGTTGACCGACGGGTGGGTCAGCAGGGCGGTTTCGATCTCGCCGAGCTCGATGCGCTGGCCACGGAATTTGACCTGGAAGTCGGTGCGGCCGATGTATTCCAGGGCGCCGGAACTGTTCCAGCGCACCAGGTCACCGGTGCGGTAGAGGCGGTCTCCGGGTGCGCCGAAGGGGTCGGCGACAAAGCGTTCGGCGCTCAGGTCGGGGCGGCCGTAGTAGCCGCGGGCGACCTGCGCGCCGCCGAGGTAGAGCTCACCGGGTACGCCGCCCGGGACCGGGCGCAGGCCCTCGTCCAGGACGTAGGTGCGGGCGTTCCACACCGGGCGGCCGATGGGCACGGCGGCCGGTGTCGGGGTCGCGATGGCCGCGGCGGTGGCGTGGACGGTGAACTCGGTCGGGCCGTAGAGGTTGTGCACGGCGGCGGTGGAGAAGCGCCGGAACGCGGTCACGGTCGCGGGCGGCAGGGCTTCACCGGCGACGAGAACCGCACGCAGCGACAGGCATTCGGCGGCCGAGGCGCTGCTGGCGAACACAGAGAGCATGGACGGGACGAACGAGGTCAGGGTGACGCGGTGGTTGCCGATGACCTCGGACAGGTACATGGGGTCGCGGTGCCCGTCGGGGGCGGCGATGACCTGCTGTGCGCCGACGGCGAGGGAGCCGAACAGTTCCCAGACCGACACGTCGAAGGTGACCGGCGTCTTCTGCAGGATCACATCGGTGTCGTCGATGCCGTATTCGCTGGTGATCCAGGCGATCTGGTTCAGGACCGCGCTGTGCGGAACCGCGACGCCCTTGGGGCGGCCGGTCGAGCCGGAGGTGTAGAGCACGTACGCGGTATTCGACGGACGCAAGGGCGCCAGCCGATCCGCGGAGGTCACCGGGGCATCGTCGAATTCGCTCAGATCCAGCGAATCCACGTGCAGGACCTGGCAATCGGCGCTCTCCACCGCATCATCCGTGGTGGTGAGCAGGACGACCGGCTGCGAACTGGCCAGCACGTAGTCGGTGCGCTCGGCCGGATGATCGGGATCGACCGGCACATAGCCGCCACCCGCGGTGAGGGTGGCGTAGATGGCGACGAGCATATCGATCGAGCGGCGAATGCCGACCGCGACCAAGGTCTCCGGGCCGACACCCTCGCTGATGAGCTTGCGCGCCAGGCGATTGACCCGGCCGGCGAACTCGGCATAGCTGAGATCGGAAGGGGTGCCGAACATTCCGCTGCTGCGCTCGCCCGGATCGAAGATCAGAGCGGTGCCGTGCGGACGGAGGCGGACCTGTTCCTCGAACAGGTCGAGCACGGTGAGCGCGTACGGCAGCGAGTGCTCGTTTCGGCTCCAGTCGCCCAGGACCAGGGCGCGTTCGTCCTCATTGAGGATGTCGATATCGCGCACCACGGTGCCGGGTGCGGCGACGGCGGTTTCCAGGATGCGCAGGTAGCGGTGGCCGAATTCGGCGACGGTGCGCTCGTCGAACAGATCGGTGGCGTAGGACAGCACCACCGACAGTCCGGCCGGCTCACCGGCCATGCCGCGCTGTTCGGTCAGCGTCCACTGCAGATCGAACTTGGCGATATCGACTTCGAGCTCATCGGCGGAGACGGTCAGGCCCGGCAGCTCCATGGAGCCGTGCGACATCTCCTGGAACGACAGCATCACCTGGAACAGCGGGTGCCGTGCTTGGGAGCGGGTCGGGTTGATGACCTCGACGAGTCGCTCGAACGGCACATCGGTGCTGGCGAAGGCCGCCAGATCGGTTTCCCTTGTGCGCGAGAGGAAGTCGGTGAACGCCTCGGACCCGTCGACCTCGGAGCGCAGCACCAGGGTGTTGACGAACATGCCGATCAGATCGTCCAGAGCCTGCTCACCACGGCCGGCGACCGGGGTGCCGATGGAGATATCGCTGGTACCGGACAGACGGGCCAGCAGCACCGCCAGCGCCGAATGCATCACCATGAACAGCGAAACACCCTGTGCGCGAGCCAATCCCGAGAGCCGGGTATGCAGCTGCACCGGAATGTCGAAGGTGACGCGGTTACCGCGGAAACTCTGCACCGGCGGGCGCGGGCGATCGGCGGGCAGGTCGAGCTGATCGGGCAGTCCGGCCAAAGCGCCACGCCAGTAGGCGATCTGGCGCGCGGCCATGGAATCGGGATCGGATTCCGAACCCAGCACCTCACGCTGCCAGATGCTGAAGTCCTGGTACTGCACCGGCAGCGGCGCCCAGGCGGGCTCCTGGCCGGAGACCCGCGCCAGGTAGGCCGCGGTCATATCACGCGAGAGCGGACCGAACGAGAAACCGTCCGCCGCAATGTGATGCACGACAAAAGCCACGGCGTAGTCATTGAGCTCGACGCCGTCGGTCTCGTCCTCGACGGTCTCGCCGACCCGGAACACCCGGACGCGAATGGGCAGCTCGCGCGAGACGTCGAACCCACGTGAGGCGAATTCGGCCAGGGCCGGGAACAATTCGGCCTCGTCGATGCCGACGACCTCGATGCCGAGATCGACCTGGTCCATGGGCAGTACCTGCTGCAGGCCGCCGTCCCCGGATTCGGGGAAGATGGTGCGCAGCGATTCCTGCCGCGCCACCACATCGGTCAGCGCCAGCTGCAGCGCCTCGATATCGACCCGGCCGCGCAACCGCACCACGAACGGCAGGTTGTAGGTCGGCACATCGGGATCGAACTGATTGAGGAACCACATGCGCTGCTGTGCCAGCGACAGCGGCACCCGCTCGGGGCGCTGTTGCGCGACCAGCGGTGGACGCGAAATATCCGACGGCGCAATGGTTTCCATGCGCGCGGCAATGCCCGCGACGGTGGGGGTCTCGAACAGTGCGCGCACACCCAGGCGGGTGCTGAACGCGGCGGAGATGCGGGCGACCACCTGGGTGGCGACCAGCGAGTTACCGCCGAGATCGAAGAAGTTGTCGTCGATGCCGACACGCTCGTGGCCCAGGACATCGGCGAAGATGCCCGCCACGATCTCCTCGGCGGCAGTGCGCGGGGCCCGGTAGCCGGCGGCGTCCACGCTGAACACCGGATCGGGCAGGGCCTTGCGGTCCAGCTTGCCGGAAGTATTGAGCGGGAAGGCGTCCAGCACCATGATCGAGGCCGGGACCATGTAGGTCGGCAGCTTCTCGGCGGCGAAACGGGTCAGCTCGACCGGATCGATGCTCTGGCCGGGCATGGGTACCACGTAGGCGACCAGCTGCTGGCCGGTCGCGGTGTCCATGACCAACACGGCCGCCTGGCTGACGGCCGGGTGCGCGAGCAGATCGGTTTCGATCTCGCCGAGTTCGATGCGCTGACCACGGAACTTGACCTGGAAGTCGGTGCGGCCGATGTACTCGATAGCGCCGGCCGCCGCGTGCGGCGAATCGGATACCGTGTTCCAGCGCACCAGGTCACCGGTGCGGTACATACGCTCGCCCGTGGCCGAGAACGGGTTCGCGACAAAACGATCCGAGGTCAGGTCCGGGCGGCCCTTGTACCCGCGGGCGAGCTGACGCCCGCCGAGATAGAGCTCACCCGCGGCACCGATGGCGGCCGGTCGCAGCCGCGAATCGAGCACGTAGACATCGACATTCCACTCGGGCACACCGATCGGCACCGTCACGGTGTCGGCATCGGTGTTCTCCCAGTAGGTCACCGAGACCGCGGCCTCGGTGGGTCCGTAGAGGTTGTGCAGTCCCGCCGAGCTCAGCGCACGGAAGCTCGCACCGGTCTCCGGCGGCAGCGCCTCACCGATGACGAACACTGCGCGCAGCGAAACACATTGCGCGGCACTGGCATGGGAGACGAAGACCGTCAGCATGGACGGTACGAAGTCGGTGACCGTGACGCCGTGGCGCTGGATGGTCTCCGCGACGTAGACCGGGTCGCGGTGCCCGTCGGGGGTCGCGATGATCATCTTCGCGCCGACCATCAGCGGCAGGAAGTAACCCCACAGCGACACGTCGAAGGTGGTCGCGGTCTTCTGCAGATACACATCGTCGGCGGTGAGCCGGTACTCGTCCAGCATCCACAGTTGCTGGTTGACGATGGCGTGGTGGGTGACCGCGACGCCCTTGGGGCGGCCGGTCGAGCCCGAGGTGTAGATGACGTACGCGGTATTGAACGGACGCAGTGGCGCGACCCGATCGGCATCGGTCACCGGATCGGTGGAGTAACCCGACACGTCCAGGGCGTCGATCTCCAAGCGGCGCACCGACTCCGGCAGCTCCAGCCCGTCACGGGTGGTCGTCAATACACAGACCGGTGCCGCGGACTCGAGGATGTAGGCCGTGCGATCGGCCGGATGATCCGGATCGATCGGCACATACGCGCCACCGGCGCGCAGCACCGCGTGCATACCGACAACCAGGTCCAGCGAGCGCCGCATACCCAGGGCGACAAGCGATTCCGGGCCGACACCGTCAGCGATGAGGAACCGCGCGAGCCGGTTCACCCGCTCGCCGAACTCGGCATAGGTGAGCGTCGCGCCCTCGAACTCGAGCGCAATGCTGTTCGGCGTCAGCGGGATCTGCGCATCCAGCAGTGCGGGCAGCGTGGTGTCCGGGACCTCGTGTCCGGCGGAGTTCCACTCCACCAGCGTGCGGGTGCGCTCGGCGGCGGTGACGATCGGCAGGCCCCACACCCACTGCTCGGCCGACGCGGACAGGAAGTTGTCGAAGAACTCCAGGAACCGCGAATGATGGCGCTGGGTCTCGGTTTCCGAGTACAGGTTGGGGTTGGTCTCGAAGTCGATATGGTTCCGGGTCCCGGCCACCGACTGATAGAAGTTGATGCCCAGGTCCTCGATGGAACCGGTGGACAGCACGCTGAACTCACCCGTCACCGGGCCGAGGGTGACCTCGTTGTGGAACAGCATGATATTGACCCAGGGCCCGAAGAACTCCCGGGTCACCACACCGTCGCCCGCGCTGTCGCGGCGAATGTCCTCGTGCCGGTAGCGCTGATGGCGCAGGGCGCCGGACACCGCGACCGTGACCTGCTTGAGCAGTTCGGCAATGCTGGTGTCGTGCCCGACATGCAGGCGCAGCGGCACGATATTCGATACCGCGCCACCGGAACGGCGCATGACGGCGGTGGTGCGCGCGGTCACCGGCAGCGAGAGAATGACGTCCTCGGTACCGGTCCACTGCGCCAGATAACCGGCGAAACCGGCGATCAGCAAAGCGGCAGGGGAAGATTCGTGCACCGCGACCGCGGTCTCGAGCAGCGAATTCTGATCGCTGGTGAGCGACGCGCTGGCAATGCCGTTGATCGCGGCCGGCGGGGCGCTGCGACCGGACAGACTCGTGCCCTCTTCCAGACCCGCGACTCTCTCGCTCCAGTACGCCTTATCGGACTGGAAGCGGGTGCTGTCGCGGTAAGCGAACTCCTGCTCCACCAGCGTGCGCAGATCAGTGACCTTCGACGCGGCGGGCTCTTCGCCACGGAACCGCGCGGTATAGATCTCCGCGACGCGGGTCATGTAGGTCATGGCGCCGAGGCCGTCGAGCACGATGTGGTGGACGCGGGCGTACCAGTAGTAGTGGTCCTCGCCCACCCGCAGCATGGCGGAGCGGATCAGGCGGTCGGCGAGCAGATCCAGCGGACGGCTGTAGTCATCGCGCATCCACTGCATCGCGGCGGCGAGCGGATCCGCGGCAGCGCGCAGATCGACCTGGTAGATGGTGCGATCCAGGTCCAGATCGACGATCTGCAGCGGTTCGCCATTGCGCTCGACAATGCGCAGGAAGCCCGAACCCACCTCGAGGGATCCGTCGACCATGGCCTGTTCGAGCAGCGGCACGTCGATCTCGCCGCGCAGTTCGACGTACTGCGCGATATTGATCGGCACTTGCGGATCCAGGTGCTGGGCGTACCAAATGCCCAGCTGAGCGGGCGACAGCGGAAACGCCTCGCCCGATCCCGGCGCGATTTCGCTGCCAGCTTCGCCGTTGCCGCCGAAATCTAGCCGGTCCAACCCAAACCTCGCTTCCGGAACACCACGCAGCGCTCCCCACCGAAAACCCCAACAGGACGCCACACTGACCAGCGTGGCGTCCGATGCTCGGGGCTCACTTCACGTAACAATCAGACAAAGATGTTCTCTGGGCTATCCGTCCAGGCGGCCGATCTTGTTACACGGGCGCGTCCGCCCCCGCTGGCCACCGCCTGGCCGATTTGGCGATTCTGCTGCTGAACACCCGAACCAATCTACCGGCAGCCGGGGCTCTACAACCACGAAGGGTCATAGCCTTTAGATATCACCGCATTTCGGAGTTTCAGCCAGTGAGATGCGTCCTGTTCCGAGCCGGATCGTAGAGGTGCGACTGCGCGCAATCGACCGCTTCCGCCAGCGCCGGTCCGACCAGAATCACCGCCGCCTGACGCAATTGCGCCGCCTCCACGCGATCCGCGATATCGGTGAGAGTGCCTCGCAGGACCTGTTGTTCGGGCTGACTGGCCCGGTATACGACCGCCACCGGACAGCCCGGGCCGTACTCGGCGACCAGCTCCTCGGCGAGGGTTCGGATGCGCGTGACGGCCAGGTGCAGCACCAGGGTCGCGCGGGTCCGCGCGAAATTGCGCAGCGACTCCGATTCGGGCATAACGGTCGATCTCGCCTGTGTGCGCGTCAGCACCACCGACTGGACCAGTTCCGGGACCGTCAGCTCGGCGCCCAGCACCGCCGCTGCGGCGGCGTAGGCCGGAACACCGGGTGTGACATCCCAGGGGATGCCCGCGGCGTCCAGCCTGCGCTTCTGCTCGGTCAGCGCCGAATAGAGGGACGGATCGCCCGAACACAGCCGGGCGACGTCCCTGCCCACGGCATTCGCCCGGGCGCAGTGCTCGATGATCTGATCCAGATCCAGGCCCTGGGTGTCGATGAGCTCGGCATCGGGGGCGCAGTGGGCCAGCACCCCGGCATCGAGGTAGGTGCCCGCGTACAGGCAGACCGGCGACCGCCGCAGCAGCTCCACCGCGCGCACGGTCAGCAGATCCGCCGCCCCCGGTCCGGCCCCGATGAAGTGCACAGTCATGCCGCGAGTCTGGCACTGCCCGGTGCGCGAACCTCCGCAGGGGAGGTGATCGGCGAATCAGGCGGTGGCGTCGAAGTGTGCGATCACCTTGGCCGGATGCAGGCGGACAACCAGTTCGCCCGCGACGCCGTTGCGCTTGCCGAATTCCTCGGCCCGGTCCGCGCCCATATACCTGGCTCCGATGAGCGTGGCCGTACGGACGAGTTCGTCCAGATCCTCGGAGACCGTGGCCACGCCCTGGACCTGTACGTGGGGGTAGGGCGGGCCGTCCAGGTCGACGCACAGCGCCAGGCGGCTGTCCCGCGCGATCGCCTTGCCCTTGGCGGTGGCCTTACCGGTATTGAAGACGATGGTGTCGTCCTCGACGATGAACCAGACCGGCGTGACCAGCGGCCTGCCGTCGGCGGCGAGGAACGCGAGCTTGGCGGTACGGGTGCCTTCGGACAGGAATTCCCGCACGCCGGGATCCGAGAGTGAGGTCATAGGGCCACCGTAGGACGTCCGTCCCGGAAACAAGATCAACGAAACCGGGTCAGATGGCTCCGCGTTCGCGCGCCCGGGCCACCGCGGAGGTGCGGGACTTCACGCCGAGCTTGGCGTAGATGTGCACGAGATGGGATTTGACGGTGGTCTCGCTCAGGAAGAGGCGGCGGCCGATCTCGCGATTGGAGTGGCCGTCGGCGACCAGGCGCAGCACCTCGATCTCGCGCGGACTGAGCGTGGTGTCCGGCTTGCGGACCCGGGTCATGAGGCGTGAGGCCACCGACGGGGACAGCACGCTTTCGCCCTCCGCGGCCGAGCGGACGGCGGCCAGCAGCTCGGCGGGCGGAGTGTCCTTGAGGATGTAGCCGCAGGCGCCCGCCTCGATGGCGCCGAGGATATCGGCGTCGGTGTCATAGTTGGTGACCACCAGGACATTCGGCGGATCGGGCAGCTCGCGGACGGCGGCGGTGGCATCCGCACCGGACTTGCCCGGACCGAAGCGCAGATCCATGAGCACCAGATCGACCTGATGGGTGGAGCAGAAGGCGACGGCCTCCTCCGCGGTGGCGACCTCGCCGATCACCTCGATATCCGGGCCGGAATCACTTTCGGCCACACCGGAATCCAGGAGGGCGTGCAGGCCCGCGCGGACGATGGCGTGATCGTCGGCGAGCAGAATGCGGATCACGTGCTTCTCTCCTGGAAATGTCACTGCTCCTCCAGCGGGAACGAGACGGTGACCGCGGTATGGCCGGGCTCGGATTCCACATCCATGGTGCCGCCCTGCTGCTCGACGCGACTGCGCATGGCATTGAGACCGAAAGTGCCGGAAGGGGGTTGGGCGAGCACGGCCGGATCGATGCCCACGCCGTCGTCGACCACATCCAGATGCACCGCGTCACCGCCGTAGGTGAGGGTGACGCGCATGCGCTGAGCCCGGGCGTGCCGCACCACATTCGAGACCGCGCCCTGGGTGATGCGCACCAGGGCGGCCTCCATCGGCATGGGCAGGCGGTGCGGTTCGCCCTCCACCAGGATCTGGGCGTCGAGTCCGGGTGCGGTGGCGCGCTGGGCGATTCGGGTGAGCGCACCGGCCAGCGACTGGCCCTCCAGCGCGACCGGCGTGAGTTCGGCGATGAGATGGCGGGTTTCGACCAGACTGTCGGCGGCGGTCTCGCGGGCCAGTCGAATCTTCTCCAGCGCAGGGTGATCCGGGGCGGCACGCTCCACGGCGTGCAGGAGGAGCTGAATACTGCTGAGCCCCTGGGCGACCGTGTCGTGGATCTCGTGGGCCAGGCGTTCCCGCTCGGCCATCTTGCCGGCGGTGCGCTCCTGTTCGGCGAGAGTGTTTCGGGTGGCGAGCAATTCGTCGATGAGGCGCTGCCGTTCGGCGGCCTCGCGGAACAGCGCACCGTAACCGAGCCCGATGGCGACGGCGACCAGCGCGCCGAGCACCGGTCCGATCACCGCGCCCATGGTCCAGCCCTTGTGCGAGGCGTATCCGACCACCGATACGACCGTGGTGGCGGTGACGGCCAGCAGACCCCAATTGCGCGGCAGCAGATGCAGATAGAGGAAGAAGAGGCCGAACACCAGATAAACGGCGTCGGGAACGAAGGCCACCAGGCCCAGCCAGAGCACGGTCAGCGCGACCAGCCACACCCGCGCCGCGAACAGCCGGCGGCGGAACAGGCCCCCGGCGAAGTACACGCCCAGGAAGACGCCGGCCAGCACCACCACGAAGAACGGATGGGCGTCGGCGATGATCGCGCGCACCGCGACCACGATCGTCAGCGCGACCACCATCACATGCAGACCCAGCTGCATGGCGGAGAAGACGGGGGTCAGGGGCGATCGGTGCACGCCGACCAGCTTATGCCCGGCAACTCGGGCGGCATCCATCGAAAGTAGGAAACGCCGCACCTCCGTTGGCTGATCGGGTTTCGTTCCGCTGCGCGATGGTTTCCGGGGGTTTCGCAGACAGAGTGGAGTCATGTTCGTAGCACTCCGGGATCTGCGGGCCGCCCGCGGCCGCTTCCTCCTCATCACCCTGGTGGTCATGCTGGTCGCCCTGCTCGTCAGTTTTCTGAGCGGGTTGACGGCCGGGCTGGCGCACCAGAATATTTCCGCCATCCAGTCGCTGAACACGAGCACCGTGGTCTTCTCCGACAACGGGTCGGCGGCGTCCTTCGACTCCTCGACGCTGAGCCCGGAGCAGGTGTCCGCCTGGCAACAGGCCGGCGGCACCGTCGACCCGATCGGCATCAGCCGGGCCCGGGCCACCAAGGACGGCGCCTCCCCCACCCAGGTCGCCATGTTCGGCGTCGACGGCACACCCTTCGGCAATCGCGTGGCAACCGATCCCGGGCAGGTGGTGCTCTCCAAAGCCGCCGCCAAGAACCTGAATGCCGGTGCGGGCGACACCGTCATGCTGGGGTCCGGCAACTTCACGGTGCGCAGCGTCACCGATGACGACTGGTACGCGCACACCCCCGTGGTGTGGATGACGCTCTCCGATTGGCAGGCGCAGAATCCGCGGGCCGGTGCGGCCACCATTCTCGCGGTCTCCGGTGTGAGCGATACCGCCGCCGTGAACGCCGCGGCGCACACCACCACGACCTCGTCGAAGGATTCGCTGTCGGCCATGAGTTCGTACAAGGCCGAGAACGGTTCGCTGACGCTGATGACGGTCATGCTGTTCGCTATTTCGGCCCTGGTGATCGGTGCGTTCTTCACGGTCTGGACAGTGCAGCGCGCACCGGATATCGCGACGTTGAAAGCCCTTGGCGCCACGACCGGTTCGCTGGTGCGTGATGCCCTGAGCCAGGCGCTCGTGGTGCTGCTGATCGGCGTGGGCATCGGCGTCGGCCTGACCGCAGTGGCGGGCATATTCATCGGCGATGCGGTGCCATTCATCCTCAGCGTGAGCACGACCCTGTTCCCCGCTGCCGCCCTGGTGCTGCTCGGCGTGCTCGGCGCGGCCTTCGCCCTGCGCTTCCTCGCCACCACCGACCCGCTTGACGCCCTCAATCAGGCGCGCTGATCACCATGTCTCCCAGGAGTTTTGCGATGACCAATTCCCTGAAGGTCGCCGACCTCACCCTCACCTTCCCCGATGGCGCCGAGACCATCACGGCGCTCGACCACGTGAACCTGTCGGTGCGCGGCGGCGAGATCGCGGCGATCACCGGCCCCTCCGGGTCCGGCAAGTCCACGCTGCTGGCCGCCACCTCGACCCTCGTCCGTCCCGATTCCGGTCGTGTCGAGCTCGAAACAGCCTCCGGGACTGTCGATCTGGCGAAGCTCAGCCGCCGCGAAGCGACCACGGTGCGCCGCGATTCCATCGGCATCGTCTTCCAGCAGTCCAATCTGATTCCCGCACTGACCGCGCTGGAGCAGTTGGAGGCCATGGTCCATCTGGGTCAGACCTTCTTCGTCTCGCCCGCCCGGCGGCGCGAAGCCCGTTCGCACGCAAGCGAACTCCTCGCCGCGGTCGGTCTGGGCGACCACCAGAACAAGCGCCCCGCCCAGCTGTCCGGCGGTCAGCGCCAGCGGGTGAATATCGCTCGCGCCCTGATGAACAACCCGTCGCTGCTCGTCATCGACGAGCCCACCAGCTCACTGGATCAGGAGCGCGGCGCGGCCATCATCGACCTGATCGTCAGGATCGCGCGCGAGCACAATGCGGCGACCCTGCTGGTCACTCACGACCTGTCCCATATGCATCAGATGGATACCGTCTACCGCATGGTCGACGGCGTCCTGAGCTTGGAATCCGCGAAGGCCGCCGCCTGAACCATCCTCCGCCGGTTGCCCGCGCCGCCCGGTACACGAGGATGCCCGCATGGAACTCGTGACATCGCTGCCCGCCGACACCCCGCTCTCGGAGGTGGCGGCCCGGGTCCGGCGGATCGAGGACCTCGGCTTCGACACCGTGCATATCTCCGAAACCGTGCGCGACCCGTTCAGCGTGTGCACCCTCGCCGTCGAACACACCACCACGCTGACCATCCGAACCAGCATGATCGTGGCCTTCCCCCGCAGCCCGATGCTGACCGCCTACGCCGCCTGGGACCTCGCCCGCTTCTCCGGCGGCCGCTTCCAACTCGGCATCGCCTCCCAGGTCCGCGGCAACATAGTCGGCAGATACTCCACCCCCTGGACGAATCCCGTTGCACAGCTGGGTGATTACGCGGCGAGCCTGCGCGCCATCTTCACCGCCTTCCAGGACGGCGCCCGCCTGGACCACCACGGCTCCCACTACGACTTCACCCGCCTGCAGCCCTACTTCAACCCCGGCCCCCTCGACGTCCCCGCCCCCACCATCTGGATGGGCGGCGTCAACCGCCGCATGTGCGAACTGGCAGGCGCCACCGCCGACGGCTTCGTAGCCCACCCCACCGGCTCCCACCCCGCCACCCTGAACGCCCACGTCCTCCCCGCCCTGAAAGCCGGCGCCGAACAGTCCGCCCGCACCGACGGCGGCCCCCGAATCATCGTGGTCCCCAAGGCAATAACCGGCCGAGACGAAGCCGCCGTAGCCACCGCCCGCGAATCCATGCGCCGCGAACTGGCCTTCCTCTACTCCACCCCCGCCTACCGAGGCACCCTCGACCGCCTAGGCCACCCCGAAGTAGCCGACCACCTAGCCCACTCCGCCCACTCCGGCGACTGGACATCCCTCCCCCAAATCCTCACCGACAACATCATGAAAACCCTCGTCCCCCAAGCCCCCTACCCAGACCTCCCCCCACTCCTGCACTCCTGGTACGCCCACACCTGCCACGGCATCTCCCTCGACGTCCCCCCAACCCCCTCCGACGACCCCGCCTTCCGCACCATGCTCACCACCCTCCGCACCATCCCCCCACCGTAGGCATTTCATCGAGAGGGCTCTCATGGTGGCGACACGCCGACAACCGCCACCGTGAGAGCCCTCTCGATGAAGAAGTCGGACGCGAGGCGAGGGATTAGCTGTGGATGTCGGCTCCTTGGAGGTGGAGGGCGGCGTGGACTCGATCGAGGATGAGGTGCGGGTGCTGATGGAGGAGGGTGGCGCTGACTCTGATTACCTTCCAGCCCAGGGAATCCAGGATTGCCAGGCGATCGATGTCCTTCGTGCGCTGGGCTGGGTCGGTCCAGTGCTGGGCTCCGTCGTATTCGACGGCTACGCGCCAATCCCTCCAACCCATATCGAGACGCGCCACGAAGCCCCCGTACTCATCGCGCACCACCAGTTGTGTAGCGGGAGCAGGTAATCCGTCATCTACGAGAAGGAGTCGGGTGAGCGACTCCGGTGGCGATTCGGCCCCGCCGTCCACCAGCGGAATGATCGCCGCCAATCGCCGGATTCCGCGCAACCCGGGATGCCGGCGGGCCACCGCGGCGATATCGCCGGAATCGGTCCCGGTGGCGGCACAGAGCGCATCGAGGATCGGTACCGCCCGATCGCGCGGCAGCCGCCGCCCGATGTCGAACGCGGTCCGTGCCGGAGTCGTCACCCGGAATCCTTCGACCGCACAGCATTCCGACGGTTCGATAGCGTCCCGCACCACGCGGATACCCCGTGGCCCGCGACGGTGTCCGGCCCTTGCCAGTTCAGCGGGCTCGTCATCGTCGAGCCATCGGGTTCCGTGCAATGCGGCAGCGGACAGCCCCACGAGCACACCCTCGCCCTTCGCCCAGTGCGCTGCGGCCCGGGCCCGCCCCGCAGCACTGAGCACACACCCCTTCCGTAGATACACATCTGGAAAGACCCGGACGAATTCGTCCCGCAGCGCCCACGAGGAAACCAGCCCCGCCGCCACCGCCCATGACCCTGGAAAAGGGTCCTCCTCCAAAACCCCCATGCCCCAACTAATACGCCGGCCCGCGCACAGGATGACCCTCCACAGCCGCCCCTGTGGATAACTTCGGGATCGAGAATTCGGCGGGTTCGGGCTAGTTGGGTTGTGCGATGACGAGGAGGACGTGGGCGGGCTCGTCGTCGACGAGGTGCCAGCGATCGCGCATGGTGGAGGGGAAATTCACGAAGTCGCGGGGGCCCAGGCGGATCTTGCCCGCGCCGACCAGTTCGACGTCCAAGTGGCCCGAGACGACGTAAACGCCGGTGACTCCGGTCGATTCGAACCAGCCGCCGATGAATTGGCCTGGCTCCACCAGATATTCGATGACCTCGAGCGGGCTGTTCGGGCGCATATGGAGGGCGCGGCCCACGGCGGCGTCCGCGCGGTCGGCCACCGGGAGGCGCAGGCCCTCGTCGGCGCGGACCACGGTGACGCGGTCCGTGACCGGCGCTGGCAGCAGATCGCCGGGGGTGACATCCAGGGCCGACGCCAGGCGGTAGGTGGTGATCATCGAGGGTGCGCTGACGCCGCGTTCGATCTGGCTGAGGAAGGGCTGGCTGATGCCCGCACGCTTGGCGAGTTCACGCATCGACAGTCCGGACTTCTCACGCAGGTCGCGGACCACGCCGCCGACCAGCTTGGCCAGGCCCGGCTCATCCGGTTCGCCAGGTGCCACCGGTTTCTGGTTCACACAGGCCAGTGTGCCCGATCCCGGGTTACGGCGAGCGCGCGGGCATTTACATGTTCGTGACGCGAGTGAACGTTATGGCCACACAAATAGGCCAATCTGACTGCTGTCACTTATCACCCCTGCTTTACTCGGAGCGTGCCCGTTGTCGGTCCTCGAAGGCGATCCGCCTGCCACCACCACCCGTCTGGTCGAACAGCGCGGCATCGATCACATCCCGGAAGTCGAGCGCACCGGTACCGTCCGGCAGCTCGGGCTCATGTGGAGTGGAGTCATTCTCAATGTGCAGGTGGTGGTGTACGGCACCCTGCTCGTCGCCATCGGCCTGAATGTGTGGCAGGCGCTGGCGGCGGTGGCCATCGGCACCGCCACCTGGGCACTGGCCGGGTTGGCGAGCCTGCCGGGCCCGGCGGCGGGCACCACCACATTCGCGGTCAGCCGGGCGGCCTTCGGCCGGAACGGCATGCGGCCCATCGCCTTCTGCAATTGGCTACAGCAGATCGGCTACGAGGTGCTGGATCTGGTGATCCTGGTGCTCGCGGGCTCGGCCCTGCTGGATATGGCCGGCGTGCACGTCTCCGACGGCACGAAAGTCGTATTGCTGGTGGCATTCTCGGTCGCGCAGAGCCTGCTGCCGAGTCTCGGCCACGCCGCCATCACCCGGGTGCTGAACATGCTGGTGCTCCCGTTCGCGGCGCTGTTCCTGATCATGGCCTGGCTCACCGCCGACAAGCTCGACATCACCGTCGGGCACCCCGCCGGATGGTCGGCCTTCCTCGGCGGAGTCGCCCTGGCCGCCAGCGCCAGTGGGCTCGGCTGGACGCCCAATGCCACCGATTTCTCGCGCTATCTGCCGACCGCCACCCCGCGCCGGAAGGTGGTGGCCGCGGTGACTATCGGCGGTGCGGTGCCGCAGGCGCTGCTCATGCTGCTGGGCGTCGGGGTGGCAATGCTCACCGAGCAGGCGTCCGATCCGATCAGCGGGCTGCCGAGCGTGTACCCGGGGTGGTTCCTGGCGCCGTATCTGATTCTGGTTATCGCGCAGATGATCTCGCTGAACGCCATCGACCTGTACTCGTCCGGAGTCACCCTCCAAGCCATCGGACTGCGCATCGGCCGCTGGCAGGCCGTGGTGCTGGACGGGGTGATCTGTGCGGCCGTCGGGGCGATCGTGGTGTTCTCCTCGGACTTCAATACCTTCGTCAGCAACTTCCTGCTGTTCATGATCGTGTGGTTCGCACCGTGGTCCGCGATCTTCGTCGTCGATTACTTCTTCCGCCGTGGCCGCTACGACCTGGACTCGCTCGGCGAATCGGGCGGCCGCTATGTGCGGCGCGGCGGGCTGCACCTGCCGGGCGTGCTGGCCCAGCTCGCGGGCATGGTCGCGGCGCTGTGCTGCATCAATACCTCGGTGTTCGTCGGGCCGATCGCAAACCTGTGCGGCGGTGCGGATTTGAGCATTCCGGCCGGGCTGCTGGTCGGCGGTATCGCGTACTACCTCACCGCTCGCCGCGGCGTTTTTGCCGAATCCCAGTTCAGTCCAGTCGTTTCCACGCACTGAAGAGAGAGGAAAACCCGTGGGATTCCACGTACCGATCATCGACATCACGCCCTATGTGAGTGGCGGTGATGCGACCGCGCGTCGCGAGGTGGCGCGGCAACTCGACGAGGCCGCTCGCACAGTCGGTTTCATGCAGATCACCGGACATGCGGTGCCGGGACCGGTGATCGACGGATTTGCCGCCGCACTGGACGAGTTCTTCGCGCTCGACCTGGATTCGAAGAAGCAATACCGCACACCGCCGGCGATCAATCGAGGCTATTCACCGCCCAAGAGTGAAAGCCTGAGCTTGAGCCTCGGTGTGGAGTCGGCGACCCGGATGAACGACTTCTTCGAGGCCTTCAATATCGGGGCCTCGACCGCCGACTATCCCGGGCTGGATCTTCCGGCCGATGACTACGCGGAAAACCTGTGGCCGCAGCAGGTTCCACAGTTCCAAGCGCCGGTGCAGGCGTACTTCGCGGAGGCCGCCCGGGTTGCCCGCACCCTCACCCTCGCCTTCGCGGACGCGCTCGAACTGCCTGCGGGCTACTTCGGGGACTACACCGACCACTCCCTGGATGTGCTGCGGATGAACAACTACGCGCTGCCGCCGGGCACGATCGATCTCGACGGCGATCTCACCGGCATGGGTGAGCACACCGACTACGGCATAGTCACCGTGCTGTGGGCCGATCAGGCGCCGGGCCTCCAGGTGCTCGGCGCGGACGGCAGCTGGCACGATGTCCAGCCCGCCGACGGCGCGCTACTGGTGAATCTCGGCGATTTGATGGCTCGGTGGACCAATGAGCGCTGGCTCTCCACCCTGCACCGGGTGAAGCCGCCCATTGTGGACGGCGCCATCCAGCGGCGCCGCAGCGCCGCCTACTTCCACGACGGCAATATCGACGCTCTCATCGAAACGCTGCCCTCGTGTGTCGGCGACGGCAGTAGGTACGAGCCGGTGACGGTCGCCGACCACATTCGCGCCAAACTCGCGGGTTCCCGTGCCGGACAACCCAATACCAATGCCACGCGCGAGGCCGCCCGCGTCCTCGCGGCGGCCCAGCAGTCCGGAGATCGCGCATGAGCATTCCCTTTCGTGAGCTGCCGAAGGTCAGCCTGCACTGCCATCTCACCGGTTCGGTACTGCCTGAAACCGTGGCCGCGCTGGCCCGCAAGCATGGTGTGCCGATGCCGGGCGGGCGTACGGCGCAGGACCTGTACGACATCGACAGCCACGTTGATCTCGATGAATTCCTCCGGGTCTACGACATGGTCGGTCAGGTCGTCCGCGATGCCGACGACTTCCGCCGCATCACCTACGAGTCCCTGACCGAACTGGGCTCGAAACACGGTGTGCTGTATCGCGAAATCTTCGTCAGCCCGCCCGCACACCCCTACGCCGACTATCGGGTTCTTCTCGAGGGTGTCCGTGCCGGTATGCGAGAAGCCGAGCAGGACACCGGAATCGGCAGCCGAATCATTGTGGCCATCAACCGCGAGGACACCCCGGCCGCGGCCGTCGAACTGGTGCGCCAGGTGATCGAGCACCGTTGTGATGAGGTGGTCGGCATCGGGTTGGATTACGCCGAAGTCCACGGCCCACCGGAGCTTTTCCACGAGGCGTACCGACTGGCCGGTAAAGCGGGCCTGAATCGCACCGCCCACTCGGAATCCGGGCCGACCCCGAATATCGAAATCCTCCTCGATGTCCTCGGTTGCACCCGGGTCGACCACGGCTATCACGTGGTCGACAGCCCTCGCATCACCGACCGCTGCCGATCGGAGGGCATCGTCTTCACCTGCACCCCGGTGAGTTCCGATATCGGGCGCTACTCCGGCAGCGGCAATGGCAAACACGAAAAGATCGCGGCGATGGTGGAAGCAGGCCTGCGAGTCACCATCGATTCCGACGATCCGCCCATGTTCGGCACCGACCCCACAAACGACTTCGAAGTCCTGCACCGCACCCTGGGATACGACACCGACCAACTACTGGCCTTCACCCTCAATGCAGTCGAAGGGTGCTGGCTGGATGACCCCGACAAATCCGCACTACGCACCCGCGTGCAACGGCAGCTCACCCGCGCCTGACCAAGCCGACAGGTGAATACCGGCCAATAGCGACGGCATTGCACAAGCGCCCGGCACCGGTTCACGGGCGATGAAATCGCGTGTTGGAGTTGTGGTTACGTTCTCGTCATTTGAGGGGAATAGGGTGCTCTGAAATCGCGATTGCGGTAGAGGAGCGGTGTTATGCGGGAAGCGCTTCCGAGTAAGAGGCAGGTTTTGCTGGCTTGTCGGGGGACAAGTTATCCGGGGCATCCGGTACTTTGTGCGGCTCATGAGTTGACCGAGCTGCATGGGCGGCGGATGGCGGCGGCACCGGAGGTTTGTGCCGAACTCGATAGTCTGCGAAACGATTTGGTGCACACTATTGATTGCTGGGTGACCTCGCGACTACCACCGTCGCATGGGGCGGCGCGCGTGCATACGGAGACGCTCGGGGCCGTTATCGATCGGCTGGCGCAGTTGACAGCGCATGCCTATGCTGCTCTCGCACATTCCTCCGGCCGGGAATTGACCGTCGCTTGGGAAAGCCTTGCCGAATTGGCTATCGGCTATGAGGATTTGGCGTCCGAGGTATGCACCGGACGCCGCCGACTGCCGGGTGGGCATTGAGCCGGCGGCTACCGGGTGGGCAGTGAATCAGCTCGGCGGTCGATGCTGTGCGTACCAGTCCAAGAGCGACGGGTCATCGACCGCTGTGCGGGCCACTACACGGGAGGGGTCCGCGCCCTGGAAGAGCTTCTTCAGGGGCACCTCGAGCTTCTTGCCGGTGCGGGTGTGCGGAATGCCTGGGGCGGAAATGATTTCGTCGGGAACGTGGCGCGGTGAGACCTCGGCGCGGATGGCGCTGTTGATGCGCTGCTTCACCTCATCGGTGAGTTCTACGCCGGGTGCGGGCACGACGAACAGCGGCATCCAGTAGCGGCCCTCGGGGAGTTCGACGCCGAGCACCAGGGCCTCGGCGACTTCGGGGAGGGCCTCCACGGCCTGGTAGATATCGGCGCTGCCCATGCGGATGCCGTGCCGGTTCAGCGTGGAATCGGAGCGGCCGTGCACGGTGATGCTGCCGTGGTCGTTGAGGGTGATCCAGTCCCCGTGCCGCCAGACGCCGGGGAACATATCGAAATAGGCGTCGTGGTAACGGGATCCGTCCGGATCGTCCCAGAAACTGACGGGCATGGAGGGCATGGGTTTGGTGATGACGAGTTCGCCCACCTCGCCGCGGACGGGGTGGCCGGTCTCGTCCCAGGCGTCCAGCGCCACGCCGAGGTAGGGCGCGGAGAGCTCGCCGGGCCAGACGGGGACGGTGCGGACGCCACCGATGAAGGCCGAGACCACGTCGGTGCCGCCGCTGATGGAGGCGACCGGAATGTGCTCACCCACATTGTCGCGCAACCAGAGTGAGGACGACGGGGGCAGGGACGAGCCGGTGATGCCGATCAGCCGCAGCGCCGACAGATCATGGTCGCGACGCGGTACCGCACCCGCCTTGATGCAGCCGAGTACGTAACCGGGGCTGGTGCCGACCACCGTGGCTCCGACACGGGCGGCAATGGCCCACAGCGCATCCGGAGTCGGCGCGGACGGACTGCCGTCGTAGGTGACGATGGTCGCGCCGGTCAGCAGGCCCGCGACCTGGAAGTTCCACATCATCCAGCTGGGGCTGGTGTACCAGAGGAAGGTGTCGTCCCGGCCGATATCGGATTGCAGGCCAACGGATTTGAGGTGCTCCAGCAGCACTCCCCCGTGCCCGTGCACAATGCCCTTGGGCTTGCCCGTGGTGCCGGAGGAGTACAGCACCCAGAGCGGATGCTCGAAATCGACAGGAACGGTCCGGATTTCGGTGACGTGCTCATCGGGCTGCACGCTGTCCCAGGCGATGACATCCGGCAGCGAACCGCCCAGGCGTGAAACCAGCACTGTCGCAACCAGGCTCGGGAGTCCGGTGCGCAATGCCTCGATATCGGCGGTCTTATCGTGCACCTTGCCGCCGAAACGATAGCCGTCGGCGGTGACCAGAACCTTCGGCTCCAATTGGCCGAGGCGATCGAGGGCCGCCTGTGCGGAATAGTCCTGACCGCAGGCACTCCAGACGGCGCCGAGGCTCGCGGTGGCCAGGAAGGCGATCACGGCCTGCGGAATATTCGGAAGGTATCCGGCGACTCGATCGCCGGGTCCGACCCCCAGACCTCGCAGGGTGTCCGCGAAAGCCGCAGCGGTGCCGATGAGTTCGGCCCAGGAGATCTCCTCGATGCTGCCGTCCTCGTCCACGCCGAGGATGGCGGGCCGATCGGTGCGGGCCTGGCGGGAGATCTGGTCCACATAGTTCAACCGGACGGCGGGAAACCACTTCGTGCCGGGCATCTCGGTCGAGTAGAGCACCTCACCGGAGCGCTCGCCCAGCTCGAAGTAGTCCCAGACCGCGCCCCAGAAGCTCGCCAGATTGTCCACGGACCACTGCCAGAGCGACTGGTAATCCGGTACGGACTCCCCCGTGCGCTTGGCCACGAACTCCGCGAAATCGGTGATCCGCGCCCCGGCGATATCCGCCTCGGTCGGCACCCACTGTGGTTCCACCGCACTACCTCCTACGACGCGAATCCCGTGCTGCCGGCGATCTGCGCCCGCGTCACGATCCGCTCGGCATGCCGGATGACCGGCATGTCCACCATCCTGCCCTCGAAGGTGAAGACACCCCGATGGTTCGGCACCTCCGCCAAAAGTCTTTGCGCCCAGTCGACTTCCTTCGCCACCGGAGCGTAGGCCCTCCGGATCACCGGTACCTGACTCGGATGGATCGCCACCTTGGCATCGAAGCCGATGGATACCGCATCCAGCGATTCTTCCGCCAGGCCTTCCAGATCGGCGATATTCAGGAACACCGAATCGAGCGCGAACTTGCCGTACGCCTTGGCGGCCAGCAGGGACTGCGATCGCACATGCAGCGCCACATCCCGATAGCCGCCGTCGGCGTGCCGGCTCGAATTGCCGCCGAGCGCCGCCACCAGATCTTCCGCACCCCACATGACGCCGATGGCATTGCGCACCATGACCGCCCGTCCGACCGCCATGGCGCCGAGCGGTGATTCGATGAGCGCGATCACCTCATAGTCGGCCATTCGCGTAATCTGTTCGGCCGATTCACATTTGGGCAGCATGAGCCGCCGGTATTCCGTGCGCAGCAGCGCGTCCAGATCGAGCATGTGCTCGACGGTGCCCGCCGCGTTCACCCGGATCACGGTGCGCTCCGGATCCTGCGGATGGGCGATGAGCGCCTCGCGGGCGGCGGCCTTATCCGCCTCCGCCACACCGTCTTCCAGGTCGATGATCACCACATCGGCTGCGGTGGCCGCCTTTTCGAAACGCTCCGGGCGATCCGCGGGGCAGAACAGCCACGCCGGTCCGGGCATATCCCAGCTCATGCCTGCTCCGCCGGTGGACCGTCGATGGGCCGCTTGCGCACCAGGGTCTTGCGGACGGCGGTCGCCACCACATCCCCGTGCTGATTGCGGCCGGTGTGCGCGAACGTCACAATGCCCTCCCCGGGGCGGCTCTTGGATTCCCGGAGATCGGTGATCACCGTCTCCGCGTACAGCGTGTCCCCGTGGAAAAGCGGTTTGGGAAAGGCGATTTCGGAGAAGCCGAGATTGCCCACGATGGTGCCCTGCGTCAATTGCGCGACCGACAACCCGACCAGCGTGGAGAGCGTGAACATGGAGTTCACCAGCCGCTGATGGAACGGCGCCTGCGTCTGTGCGAACGCCGCGTCCAGATGCATGGCCTGGGTATTCATGGTGAGCGTCGTGAACAGCACGTTATCGGCTTCGGTAATGGTGCGGCCGGGCCGGTGCTCGTACACGACCCCGGTCTCGAACTCCTCGAACCAGAGGCCGCGCTGGACAACCCGGCGGACCTGCCGGGTGGCGGCGCCGTCAGGCACGGGCTCAGTGGTCACAGGCCCAATTCCCGCCCGATAAGCATCAACTGCACCTCCGTGGTGCCCTCGCCGATCTCCAGGATCTTGCTGTCGCGATAGTGCCGCGCCACAGCATATTCGTTCATGAAGCCATAACCGCCGAAAATCTGGGTGGCGTCCCGAGCATTGTCCATCGCGGCCTCGCTGGCGACCAGTTTGGCGATCGAGGCCTGCTTCTTGAACGGTTTGCCGGAGAGCATGAGCGCCGCCGCGTCGTAGTAGGCGGTGCGGGCCATATGCGCGCGCACCTCCATGCGGGCGATCTTGAAGGCAATGGCCTGATTGCTGCCGATGGGACGGCCGAAGGCCTCGCGGTCCTTGGCATACCGGACGCTCTCGTCCACACAGCCCTGCGCCGCACCGACCGACAGGGCGGCGATGGCAATGCGGCCCTCGTCGAGAATGCGCAGGAAGTTGGCATAGCCGCGACCGCGTTCGCCGAGCAGGTTCTCGCTCGGCACCCGCACATCGGTGAAGCTCAGCGGATGGGTGTCCGAGGCATTCCAGCCGACCTTGTTGTAGGCGGGCTCGGCCACGAAACCGGGGGTGTCGGCGGGCACGATGATCGTCGAGATCTCCTTCTTGCCGTCGGCCTGCCCGGTCACGGCGGTGACGGTCACCAGGCGGGTGATATCGGTGCCGGAGTTGGTGATGAACTGCTTGCTGCCGTTGATGATCCAGCTGTCGCCGTCCTGCACGGCGGTGGTGCGGGTGCCGCCCGCATCGCTGCCCGCGCCGGGTTCGGTGAGGCCGAAGGCGCCCAGGGCGCGACCGCTCGCGAGCAGCGGCAGCCACTCCTGCTTCTGCTTGTCATTGCCGAAGCGGTAGATCGGCATGGCGCCCAGGGAGACTCCGGCCTCCAGGGTGATGGCCACACTCTGATCGATCTTGCCGAGCTCCTCGAGGGCGAGGCACAGCGCGAAGTAATCCCCGCCCATACCGCCGAACTCCTCCGGGAACGGCAGGCCGAACAGGCCCATATCCGCCATGCCCGCGATCACCTCGTACGGGAAGCTGTGTTCGGCATCGTGTTTGGCGGCGACCGGCGCCACCACCTGATTGGCGAAATCGCGGACGGTGAGCGCCAGTTCGCGGTACTCGTCCGGCAGGGTTCCGGTGGACAGGAAGTCGGTCATGACGCGTTGCTCTCCTGGGAATCAGCGGTAATGATGCGGGCCAGCAGCTGTTCCAGCTTGACCTGGGCACCGGGTTCGACGAGTAATTCGACACGACCCGCGATGGGGGCGGTGAGCGTGTGCTCCATTTTCATGGCCTCCACGATCACGATCGGGGTACCGGCGGCCACCTCGGCGCCGGAGAGTGCGGGCACCGCGATGACGGAACCCGGCATGGGACTGGTGATTTCGGCATCACCCACATGTTCGCCGCCGCCGCGAATATCGGCGTCGGCGACCTCGCGGAGCTGGGCGACGCCGGTGGTATCGGCGACCCAGAGCTGACCGGCGGCGGCGGCGACGCGATAGCGGCTGCGCAGACCGGCCAGGGTGACGGTCAGCCCCTGGTCATCGGCTTCGGCTGTGAGCGAAGACTTTTCACCGTCGTCCAGTCGAACCGAACCCTGCTCAGGGGTTCCGGACAGCGCCACGTGCACGGTGCGGTCGCCGCCGATCAGCCGGAATACCGTGTCCGCGTGCTGCCCGACCCGCCAGCCGCTCGGTATCGTCCACGGATCGTTCGCGGTGCTCGGCCACCGGCGCAGCCAGAGATCGGTGGCCGCCGCGACGAACTGCGCATCGGTGACCGGGGCGGGGAGGAAGTCGACAGCGCGACGATCCAGCAGACCGGTATCCAGGTGTCCCGCGCGCACATCGGGATCGGCGAGCAGGAAGCGCAGGAAGTCGATATTGGCCCGCACCCCGAGAATCTGGGTATCCCGCAGCGCCGCATCGAGTTTCGTCAGCGCGGCGGCGCGCTCCGGAGCGTAGGCGATGACCTTGGACAGCATCGGGTCGTAGTCGGCGCCGACGACGGTTCCGGCACGCAGGCCCGAATCGACCCGCACGCCTTTGCCTTCCGGTTCGGTCAGCGCCAGCACGGTGCCGCCGGTCGGCAGGAAGCCGCGGCCCGGATCCTCGGCGTACACGCGGGCTTCGACGGCGTGCCCGGTGAGCTTGATGTCCTCCTGGCTGACCGCCAGCTTCTGCCCGGCGGCAATGCGGACCTGGCATTCCACCAGATCCACGCCGGTGACCAGTTCGGTCACCGGATGTTCCACCTGCAGCCGGGTATTCATCTCCATGAAGAAGAACTCGTCGGGCGTATCGGCGGAGACGATGAATTCGACAGTGCCCGCGCCGACGTAATCGACGCTGCGCGCGGTATTGCAGGCGGCCGCGCCGATCCGGGCGCGGGTCTTGGCGTCCAGCAGCGGTGACGGCGCTTCCTCGATCACCTTCTGGTGCCGGCGCTGCAGGCTGCATTCACGCTCGCCCAGGTGCAGCACCTGGCCGAATTCGTCGGCCAGGATCTGGACCTCGATATGCCTGGGGCGGTTGACGAATCGCTCCAGGAAGAGAGTGTCGTCGCCGAAAGCCGAGGCGGCTTCGCGCCGGGCGCTGGCCAGCGCCTCGGGCAGCAGGGCGGGGTCCTCCACCCGCCGCATGCCCTTACCGCCGCCGCCGGCGGACGGCTTGACCAGTACCGGATAACCGATATCCGTTGCCGCCTCGATCAATTCGGCATCGGTGAGGCCGGGGCGCGCGATACCGGGCACCACCGGGACACCGTAGGCCGCGACCGCGTTCTTGGCGGTGATTTTATCGCCCATGACCTCGATGGCCCGGGTAGGCGGGCCGAGGAAGACGATGCCCGCCTGCTCGAGCGCCGCGGCGAAGGCCGGATTCTCCGACAGGAAGCCGTATCCCGGGTGCACGGCCTGCGCTCCGGAGCGCTCGGCCGCCGCGACGACCTTGGCGATATCCAGGTAGGACTCGCGGGCGGGAGCGGGTCCGAGTCGTACGGCGACATCCGCCTCGTGCACGTGGCGGGCATGCACATCGGCATCGCTGTACACCGCGACCGAGCGAATTCCCATGGCGCGCAGGGTGCGAATGACCCGCACGGCGATCTCACCGCGATTGGCGACCAGCACCGTATCGAAGGCGACGGGGTGTGCTTTGTTCATCATCTCGATCACATCCGGAAGACGCCGTAGGAGACCGGCTCCAGCGGCGCCTGCGCGCACGCCGAAAGAGCCAGTCCGACAACTGTTCTGGTATCGGCCGGGTCGATGACGCCATCGTCCCAGAGCCGCGCCGTCGAATAGTAGGGATTGCCCTGCGCCTCGTACTGGTCGCGAATGGGAGCCTTGAAGGCCTCCTGATCCTCGGGCGACCAGGGCTTGCCGGTGCTGTCGAGCTGATCGCCTCGCACCGTCGCCAGCACGGACGCCGCCTGCTCACCACCCATGACGGAGATGCGGGCATTGGGCCACATCCACAGGAAGCGCGGCGAATACGCGCGCCCGCACATGGAGTAGTTGCCCGCGCCGTAGGAGCCGCCGATGACCACGGTCAGCTTGGGCACCCGGGCGCAGGCCACCGCGGTGACCATTTTCGCGCCG
The DNA here is from genome assembly GCF_035958815.1 of Nocardia sp. NBC_01327. NCBI lineage: Bacteria > Bacillati > Actinomycetota > Actinomycetes > Mycobacteriales > Nocardiaceae > Nocardia > Nocardia sp. NBC_01327. Next base: position 8,724,875 of record NZ_CP108383.1, read on the forward strand.
TGCTTGGCGATGCCGCCCGCCTCGTAATCGCGGCCGACCATGAAGCCGGTGATGTTCTGCAGGAACAGCAGCGGGATCTTGCGCTTGTCGCACAGTTCGATGAAATGCGCGCCCTTCATGGCGGATTCGCTGAACAGCACGCCGTTATTGGCCACGATGCCGACCGGGTGGCCGTGGATATGGGCGAAGCCGGTGACCAGGGTGCGGCCGTATTCGGCCTTGAATTCCTGGAATTCGCCGCCGTCGACCATGCGGGTGATGACATCGCGCACGTCGTAGGGCGTCCGAAGGTCAACGGGCACAATGTCGTACAGCTCGTCCTGATCGGCGATGGCATCCACCGTCGGCCGGACCTCCCACGGGGTCGGCGTCTTCGGGCCGAGGGTGGCGATGATCGTGCGCACGATGCGCAGGGCGTCCTGATCGCTCTCGGCCAGGTGGTCGACCACACCCGAAGTGCGGGCGTGCAATTCGCCGCCGCCCAGATCCTCGGCCGTGACCACCTCGCCGGTGGCTGCCTTCACCAGCGGCGGACCGCCCAGGAAGATGGTGCCCTGATTGCGGACGATGATCGTCTCATCACTCATGGCGGGGACGTACGCGCCGCCCGCGGTGCAGGAGCCCATGACGGCGGAGATCTGCGCAATCCCCTTGGCGCTCATATTCGCCTGGTTGTAGAAGATGCGGCCGAAGTGCTCGCGGTCCGGGAAGACCTCGTCCTGCTTGGGCAGGAAGGCGCCGCCGGAGTCGACCAGGTAGATGCACGGCAGATTGTTCTGCAGCGCCACCTCCTGCGCCCGCAGATGCTTCTTGACGGTCATCGGGTAGTAGGTGCCGCCCTTGACCGTGGCGTCATTGGCAATGATCACGCATTCCCGGCCGGACACCCGGCCGATGCCGCCGATTACGCCCGCGCCCGGGCATTCGTCCCCGTACAGACCGGTGGCCGCCAGGGGCGAGAGCTCCAGGAAGGGCGAGCCCGGATCGAGCAGTTGATCCACCCGCTGACGTGGCAGCAGCTTGCCGCGGGCCAGATGACGCTCACGCGCCTTCTCCGGTCCGCCCAGCGCGCTCACCGCCAGACGGTCGCGCAGCTCCTCGACCAGCGCGCGGTGCGCGGCCCGATTGCCGGTGCGTACCTCCTCGGTGACCGTCATTCGCTCCGCCTCTCCGCGCGGGCCATCCGGCCCATTCGGTTAATCACCAATAACTGGAATTTAAGATAATCTGCACTAACCGAGTTGTCCAGGACCGAGGAAGGGAGACCACGGTGACCAGCAGCGACACCGTCGCCCCGACGCGGCGCGAACAGCTCAAAGCGCAGCGCAGGCAGCAGTTGCTGGATGCGGGAGCGCGGCTCATCGCCGATCGCGGTTTCCTGGGGATGCGTCTCGATGACCTGGGTGCGGCCGCGGGCATCAGCGGCCCGGCGGTCTACCGCCACTTCCCCAATAAGGAAGCGCTCTTGGTCGAGCTGCTGGTGGGCATCAGTCAGCGGCTGCTCGACGGCGGCCGAGCGGTGGCAGCCGAGGCCCCCACGCCCGCCCGAGCGCTCGATGCCCTCATCGACTTCCACCTCGACTTCGCCCTGGGCGAGCCCGAACTCATTCGCATCCAGGACCGCGACCTGGAAAACCTCCCCGACTCGGCCCGCCGCCAAGTCCGCCGCACCCAGCGCCAGTACGTAGAAGTCTGGGTAGCCGTCCTCCGCGACCTCTACCCCGCCCTCCCAGAGGCCACCGCCCGAGTCCAAGCCCACGCCACCTTCGGCCTGATCAACTCCACCCCCCACAGCGCCCCCGCCGCAACGGCCACCCGCGCCCGCCCGGTCCTGCGCCGCATGGCTTTAGCCGCCCTCGGCTGACCGCGTCCCCGTCATCCCGGCATGCCCACCCTCGTCATCCCGGCATGGTTTGGCCGGGATCCACTCAGGCCGCGCAAGTCTCAAGGGTGTGGATCCCGGCCAAAAGCGCGCCGGGATGACGGGGGTGGCGTTCAATTCTGTTGGGCGGCTGTGGATTTGCGAGCGGTGGCGAGGATTGCGGCGACTGTGGGGTCGGATTCCGCCGCTTCGGCGAGGGCTGCGGTGAGGGTTTCCTCGTAGCTGGGGCTCGCCTGCTGGTAGCGGGTGCGACCGGCGTCGGTGAGGACGGTGTAGACGCCGCGTTTGTCATCGGGGCAGAGGTCTCGGTAGGTGAGGTCGGCGGCATTGAGGCGCATGACGAGGCGGGTGACCGAGCTTTGGTTGAGACCCAGTTTCGCGGCCAGGTCCTGCATGCGGAGTTCGTTGTCGGGGGCCTCGTCGAGGAAGACGAGGGCCCGGTATTCGGAAAGACCCAGGCCGTGGCTGCGCTGCAGCGCGGCGGTCAGGCGGGTTTCGACGTGGGCGTGCAGGGTGAGCATGCGGTTCCACATCTGCGGATCGCCGGCCACTGCGGTGGGGCTGACACGGGATGGCATGGGACTCCTCGATTCCTCCGGGCGGGGGTTGACATGAGTTTACTTGTACATGCATGCTTCTTGCTACAAAGAACTTGCATATACATGCAACTACTTGATCAGGAGTCTCCCATGGCATGGGTTTATTTGCTGATCGCTTCGGTGTTCGAGGTGGTATTCGCCTTGGGCACCAATGCGACACAGGGTTTCACGGTGCTCGGACCCTCGGTGCTGACCGCGCTGGCCGCGGCGGGCGGGATCTTCTTCCTGAGCCTGGCGCTGAAATCGCTCGATGTGGGTGTCGGCTACACCGTATGGACCGGGATCGGTTCCGTGGGCACGGTCATCCTCGGGTCGATCGTCTTCCACGAGGCGGTGACGCCCGCGAAGGTGGCGGCCTTCGTGCTGATCATCGGCGGCGTGCTCGGCCTCAAGGTCGCCGACAAGCTCGCCACGTCGAGCGCCGCCTGATTCCCCTTCAACACAACAGCTTCCAAGGAGTGCCGTCATGGCTTGGGGTTATCTGCTCATCGCCGCCGTATTCGAAATCGCGTTCGCACTGGGAACCAATGCCACCAAGGGGTTCACCCGCCTGTGGCCGTCGGTGTTCACCCTGCTGGCCGCGGCGGGCGGGATATTCATGTTGAGTCTGGCGTTGCGGACGCTGGATGTCGGTGTGGGGTACACGGTCTGGACCGGGATCGGATCGATCGGCACGGTCGTGCTCGGCGCGCTGATCTACAAGGAGAAGATCACCGTGCCGAAGCTGATCTCGTTCGCGGCCATCATCGCGGGCGCGATCACCCTGCGCATTGCCTCGGGCGGATAGCCGATCGCCTCGGGCGGATAACCGAATCCCGCTCACGCACCGCGGAGTTCACGCTCCGCGGTGCGCAGCACCATGAGGAAGCCCTGATGAATCGCGGGCAGAAACATATACGTGCACAACCCCGGCAGTACCGGCGAGGCGATCTCGAAGGTCGAGAACCAGCGCACCCGCGTGCCGCGCGCCACCTGCTTGAAGGAGATGAATCCCTCCTGATGCCGCAGCGGCGGAACGGATTTCAACAGCCGATAGCGCATGAGCTCGTTCGGCGTGTACTCGACGATCTCCTCGGTGAGCCGGATGAGCGGCGTGACTATCAGCCGGACCGCGCCCTTGCCGTGGCCGGCGGTATCACCGGGACGCACCAGGGTGACCCGGCGCACCAGCGGAACCCGCTGGTAATTGGTCGCGTCGGTGAGCCAATCGAAGACATCGGGCAGGGGTGCTCGGATGGTGCGCTCAACATCGACCGTGCGCATGCCGGCTCCGTTCTGATCTCGCCCGAACCTCCGGGCAGCCTACGAGATCCTACGGTCGGGCGGCGAAATAAACACGCCACAGTGTAGTAACGGTGAGCGCCGAATCAAATGAGCGCCTTGTGCTTTCGCAGCCGATGGCGCACGTCCGCCATCATCGAACGGGTGCCCGCGGTGCGAATGAACCTGGGTATGAATCGATTGACGAAACCGACGAAGAGGAACAGGTTTTCGAAGCGGCGCTGATCGGTCGCGGTCCACTCGACGCCCATCATGTCGCGGAAGTGCGGCGCCAGGAAGCCGGCGGTGAGGAAGCGCAGCAGACCGCCGAAGAGCAATCGCAGATACCAGTGGATCATTCGCAGATGCAGCAGGTCCTCGACATAGGCGCGCACCTTCTCATCGACGACGGACTGCTCGACGGCCAGGTTCCAGTACTCGCCGAATTCGGCGCGGGTTGCGGGCCACATCTCCTCGGTGACCTGCAGCGTCGTACCCAGCGGGGCGGACGTGCGGTAGAAGTCCTCGGCCTGCTCCGGACTCATTCTGCCGTTCAGCAGCTGATAGGAGTCCTCGAAGCCGACATACAGGCACGCCGCCACCCACAGCTGCAGATTGCGGTCGAAGGCGTTGTACTTCACGGCCGCGCCGGGCTCCGACTTCACCTGGCGGTGCGCCACATTCACCGCCTCCCGGAAGGCCACCCGCTCCTGCGGCGTGCCCAGGATGGCGACCGCGAGATAGGACGCCGTGGTGCGCAGGCGTTTCCAGGGATGCACCATGAGCGCGCCGGATTCCACCCGGCTCTCGGCGACGCCGTGGCCGACACCGGGGCGGGTCATCTGCATGGCGACATTCGCCGCCGCGCCCGCGAATTGCCAGAAGTCGAGGGCGTCCGCCAGCGCGGGCGGGCGCTTGGTCTGCGAGCGATGAACTCCGGGGATGTGCACGCGGGTCTGCTCGGTCGTCAATCCCGCACCCCCGGGAAACGACCTCCCGTCATGCGGAAACGACTCGAAGGGCTGCGCTGCCGCCGATGTCATGTCAGTCCTTTCGCACCGAATGGCTGAATGATCCATAACTTAGAACCAGCCCGAGGCTTGGTCAATAGCCATTTTCCGCCACAAACATGCTGCCCATGAAGGATGAATCCAGTTTACGGAAACCTTCCGCATACAGAAGAATGATGGGTAACATACGCCGTTGCGACCCGTCACTCGAACCGATGGGCTGCGGTCAAGGAAGGAATCTGCGCGCATGCTGCAACGGCTCGATCGCATCTTGAGCTACGAGATGAAGGTCTCCGAGTTCCTCGGAACGCTCATCCTGCTCGGCATCCCCTACGGGCTCGTCGGCGTCATCTGGACGCTCACGCACACCTCGCATCTGAAGCAGCTGCACGGCATCGCCGTGATCGTCTCGTTCCTGGGATCGATCGTGTGCTGGCCGGTGCTCACCTTCTCGAATGTGTGCATGACGTAATGATGATTCTGGTCTGGCTCATCGACCTTCTCGTCATGGGAATCAAGGTGCTCGGTGGGCGTATGAAGGTGAATCCCGTTCTCCGCTTCGCACTCTGGACGGCCGTGCTCAGCACGTTCGCCGCCGGCGTCGCGGTCCTGGGCTTTCTGCTGGTGCTGCTGCAGCACCATCTCCACAACCTCGCGTAAGGGGTGCGATGTCGACCACCACCGAAGAGCCGCGCAGTCGCGTCGGGCCACCGGTCCCGGAGCACGGTGAGCTCGCCCGGATCGGCGAGAGTCTGGCCGGACTCTGGCGCCGCCATCCGCAGCAGTCACTGGAGACCCTCGGCCGGCAGGTGCTGCTGGGCCGGGAAGCCCTGGTGCAGTTGATCGTTTCGATTGCCCGGCGGCGCTTTCCGTATCGGGAGTTCATCAAGCAGTGCGCATTCATGACCAGCGTGTCGGCCGCACCGACCGTGCTGGTCGCCATTCCCATCGCGGTGGTGGTCTCGATTCAGGTGGGCGCGCTGGTGAACCAGGTCGGTGCGACCACCTTCATCGGCGCGGTCGCCGGGCTGGGCATCATCCGGCAGGGTGCGCCGCTGGTCACCTCGCTCATGATCGCGGGTGCGGTCGGGTCGGCCATTACCGCCGATCTCGGCTCCCGGACCATTCGCGAGGAGATCGACGCCATGATGGTGATGGGCGTGGATCCGGTGCGGCGCCTGGTGGCGCCGCGACTGCTGGCGGCGGTGCTGGTGAGCATGCTGCTGTGCGGGTTCATCGTCTTCGTGGGCTTCGGCACCGCCTACATGTTCAATGTCTATGCGCAGCAGGGAACTCCGGGTTCGTTCATCGGATCGTTCGCCTCGTTCGCGGTCGCGAACGACCTCGTCATCGCGCTGGTGAAGGCCGCCATCTTCGGAGTGCTGACGGCAATCATCGCCTGCGACACGGGATTACACGCGCACGGCGGCCCCGGAGGCGTTGCGAATGCGGTGAATTCGGCGGTGGTCAGTTCCGCGCTCATGCTCTTCGCCACCAATGTCATTCTGACGCAGCTCTACAACACCTTCTTCCCGACGAAGGTGGTGTGAGATGGGCAGCACCTACACTCCCCCGGCGCTCCGGCCCGTACGCATGGCGAGCAATGCGCTGGCCGCGCCGATCCAGGCGAATCAGCGGCTCGGGCATCAGACGATCACGTTCTTCCAGTCCGTGATCGCAATGCCTTTCGTGCTCAAGCACTATCGCAAGGAAGTACTGCGGCTGACCGCCGATGTCGGCTGGGGCAATGGTTCGCTCATCGTGGGCGGCGGCACCATCGGCATCGTGGTGGCGCTGTGCGGATTCGCCGGCATCACCGTCGGCATGGAATCGTTCACGGCGCTGAATCTGCTGACCATGAGTCCGCTCACCGGTGCGATCTCCGGCTTCGCCACCACGCGCGAACTGGCGCCCATCATCGCCACCCTCGCCTTCGCCATTCAGGCCGGCTGCCGGTTCACCGCACAGCTGGGCGCCATGCGCATCTCCGAGGAGATCGACGCCCTGGAATCCATTGCCATCCGGCCGCTTCCGTATCTGGTGAGCACCCGGATGATCGCCTCGACGCTCACCATCATCCCGCTCTACAGCGTGGGCCTGGCGGTGGCGTATCTGGCGACCAAGCTGTCGGTGCTGTTCCTGGGCGGCACCACCTCGGGCACCTACGACCACTATTTCTTCCAGTTCCTGCTGGGTCCGGACGTGTTCTGGTCACTGCTCAAAGTCATGATCTTCGTGATGATCTCGACGTTCATCCAGTGCTACTACGGCTATATCGCCTCGGGCGGGCCGGAGGGTGTCGGGGTGGCCGCCGGGCGGGCCATCAAGATGGTCATCGTCGTCATGGTGTTCGTGAATCTATTTCTCACCCTTGCCATCTGGGGCATCGACCCCGGCTTCCGGATTTCGGGGTAGGCGAATATGTTGCTCGATCCGAGTGGGCGCGGGCCCACGGCCCGGCAGCTCTCGATGGCCGGTCTGGCCATGATGACCGCGCTGGCCCTGCTGCTGTACCTGCTGACGCTGCGCTACAACGGGCGCTTCGAGGACAAGGTGCCGGTCACCGCACTGCTCACCAGTACCGGCGACGGCCTGCCCGCCCGCGCCGATGTGAAGTTCCGGGGCATGGTGGTCGGCCGCGTCGACTCCGTCGAGGTCATGGCCAAGGGGGAACGGCAGCAGGCGCGATTGGTGCTGAAACCCGCTGCGGCGGGCACCATTCCGGCGAATGTCGCGGCGCGGGTCATCCCCAACAATATCTTCGGCGTCACCGCCGTCGAGCTGGTCGATACCGCGCCCACCCAGCAGACCCTGCATGCCGGGGCCACCATTCCGGAGGACACCAGCGAGGGCACGGTCCAATTGCAGACCACCCTGAATGTGCTGCGCAATGTGCTGCAGAACATTCAGCCGGAGAAGCTCGGACGGGTGCTGGGCACGCTGTCGGCGGCGCTGGATCCGCAGTCGCGGGTGCCGGGCTCGACCATCGAGCGGCTCGACAATTGGATGACCGAGGTCCATGCCATTCCCGGTATCGGCAATCTGCTCGGCGACCTCGGGCGGGCCGCCACCGCGCTCAGCGTCTCCGCACCGGATCTCGTGGGAATGCTGGCGAAATCGGTCACGACCGCGCGCACGCTCACCGAGCAGCGGGCGAATCTGGTGGCACTGCTGACCACCGGCGGCGCCACGCTCGACCAGGTCAATGCGCTCTTCGCCCGCAATCCCGATTCCGGCAAGTTCCTGGTGTCGGGCCTGGATCAGCTCTTCGGCTCACTGGCCCAGGATCCGCAGGCCATTCCCTATACGGTCGCCAATCTCAATACCGCGCTGCAGCGATTGCAGGGCGCGTTCAGCTTCGGTCCCAAGAAGCAGATGGTGTGGAAGATGGATGTGACCTTCACGCCGTTCCAGCAGTACACGGCCAAGGATTGCCCGCACTACGGTGACCAGGCGGGACCGCGGTGCGGCGGTGCCACGGTGCCGGAAGTGGCTCCGGCACAACAGTATCCGCAGCAGTTGCTGCCACAGCATCTCGATGCCGCCGGACCGGCTCCGGTGACCGTGCCGGGTGCGAATGCGCCGGGCATCCCCGGGTTGCCGAGCATTCCGGGACTGTCACTGCCGAGTCTGCCCGCGATTCCGGGACTGCCGTCCATACCCGGCATCACCGCTCCGGCGGCGCTGAACGAAACCTTGCCCGCCACACCACAACCCGCGGGATTGCGGGGCAGCGCCGCCGTGGCCGCACTGGTCGGCGGCAGGCCCACCGCGGCTCAGCTGCTACTGCTCGGCCCCGTCCTGGCCGGTGGATCGCTGGTGCCGTCCGAGTCCGGAGGAGCCGCATGAAATCCGGAAAGTCCCTGGCGGGCTTCAGCCTCTTCGCCATTGTCGCGGTGCTGCTGACCTACACCATCTGGTCCACACTGCAGCGGTCCGTGCCGGGCAGCACCGCCACCTACTCCGCCGTCTTCTCCGATGTCCTGGGCCTGCGCGTCGGTGACGACGTCCGCATGGCAGGGGTGCGGGTCGGGCGGGTGGACACGATCGAATTCGGCGATGAGTACCGCGCCCGGGTGGCCCTGCGCATCCAGGACGACCAGCATCTGAGCACCACGACGAAGGCGCTGGTCAGGTATCAGAATCTCATCGGGCAGCGCTATATCGCGCTGATGCCGGGCAAGGATGCCGGGCAGCTGCTCGCGGCGGGCGGGCAGATCCCGCTGGAGCACACCGAGCCGTCGTTCGATGTCTCGACACTGCTGTCGGGGTTCGAACCGCTGTTCAGTGTGCTGCAGCCGGATCAGATCAACTCGCTGTCGGAGACGCTCATTCAGGCGCTGCAGGGCAATGGGGTTTCGCTCAGTGCGCTGGTCACCCAGGCCGCACAGCTGGCGGGCACCTTCGGGCAGCGCGATCAGATTCTCGGCGATGTGGTGTCCAATCTCAGCAGTGTGATCTCGGGCCTGGCCCACCGCAGCGGTGAGCTGGAAACCCTGATCACCCAGACCCGAGCGCTGACCGAGGCGCTGTATTCCCAGGGTGAATCGCTGAAGAGTTCGGTGGATCATGTTGCCACCGCGACGGATTCCCTGGTCGGCATTATCGCCCAGGTCAAGCCGGGCATGGCACAGGCGCAGACCGATGCCACCAGCGGGATCGCCCTGCTGCTGACCAATGGCGCGTCGCTGGATCGGGCCGCCGTGCAATTGCCCGATTTCCTCAATGGGGTAGCCCGTTTCAGCAGCTACGGCGCCTACGGCAATGCGTATATCTGCCGCCTGGACGTGTCGCTGTGGGGTGTGGCCCTGCCGCCGGGAGTGTTCTCTCAGATCGGCGGACCTGCTCAATCGGAGGTGTGCCGGTAATGAAACGACTGCGACTACCCGCGATCCGGTACCCCGGATTCCTGCGCAATCGCTCTCTGCGACTCGGGCTGTACGCGTCCGGATTCGTGGCGCTGCTGCTCATCGGCTCGACGGCATTCAGCCAGGCGCGCCTGGGCGACAAGACGATTCACGCCGAATTCGCGCAGGCCGCCGGGCTGCGCCCCGGTGCGACGGTGGATATCTCCGGTATCGAGGTCGGCTCGGTCACCGCCGTCACGCTCGACAACGGCAAGGTGCTGGTGGATCTGAAGGTGCACCGCGATGTGCACCTGGCCGCGGATGCCAAGGCGGCGATCAAGATGTCCACCATCCTGGGCCGGCTGCACGTCGACCTGGTACCGGGCAAGGGAACAGCGCTCTCCGGCGATCGGATCAGGCTCGAAAACACCAGTGTCCCTTACAACCTGGGCAAAGTGATTCAGGATCCGCAGTACAAGTCCTCGTTCGAGCACATCGAGCGCATCGACCCGCAGAAGCTGCGGCAGGCGCTGGATGTGGTCGATCAGCAGATGGGCAGCTCCCCCGAACTGGCGGTACAGGCGCTCGACAGCGTCGGTGCGCTGGCCAAGGTCATCAATGATCGCCGGGACGAGGTGGACAGCCTGCTCAAGGGCATGGACACGGTGTCACAGCTGGCGGCCGACAATCAGAACAGCGTGCTGCTGCTACTGACTCGCGGTGAGGCCATCGGTACGGCGGTGCAGCAGCGGCAGACGCTGCTGAAGCAGCTGCTCGACAATGTGGCGTCGCTGTCGCAGCTGCTGCAGCAGATGGGCCTGGAGAACAACGGCCAGCTGGGGCCGCTCATCGGCAATCTCAACACCATGTCCCAGGGCTTGGAGAAGAACAAGGCCAATCTGGACCGGCTGTACGAGATCATGCCGGTCGCCCTGCGGCAGTTCAACAATGTGCTCGGCAACGGCCCGTACGGGGATGTGTACGCGCCCTGGATCTTCCCGGACAACTGGCTGTGCTTCGCGCAGGCCGTGAGTGGGTGCAAATAATGAAACTACGTCTGATTGCCAAGCTTGCCGCGATCTGCGTGGTGGCGACGGTCGGATCGGGCTGTTCGCTACTGCCCGCGAGTCTGACCTCGCTGCCCGAGGAGTATCTGGGCAATCGCATGCGCATTACCGCGGACTTCGAGAATGTGGCCGGACTCTATGCGGGCAATGAGGTTTCGGTGCTCGGGGTTCCGATCGGCGATGTCGAATCCGTGACGGCCAAGGGCAGTTATGTGCAGGTGGTCATGTCGGTCGATCGGAGTGTGAAGATTCCGGCGGATGCCATTGCGGCGCTGGTGAATCCGCAGTTGATCACCAATCGGCACGTGGAGCTGGCTCCGGCCTATACCGGGGACGGGCCGACGCTCGGCGACAATGCCTATATTCCGCGGGAGCGCACCAGGGTTCCGGTGGAGCTGGATCGGATTCTGGCGAATTTCGATCAGCTCGGGGCGGCGCTGAAGGGCGACAACCAGACCGGGCCCATGGCCAGCCGAGTGCTCTTCCCGCTGTTGAACGGCAATGGCGATCGGCTGCGCGGCACCCTGGACGCACTGTCCTCGGCCTTCGAGGTGACCTTCGCGAACAAGGACCAGATCTCCAACACCATTATCAAACTCAATGACGTCACCCAGGTCATCGCCTCCAATGATCAGACGGTGCGCGACTTCAGCGGGCGGCTCACCGATCTGGTGAATCTCATGGGTGAGCAGGCGCCGGGCCTGCAGGCGGTGCTGCGGCAGCTCGACGACTTCGTCACCAACACGGCGACTTTGGTCGGCGACAATAAAGATCAACTGGCGGGAGCGCTCACCCGATTCGTCGCGATAACCAGCCAGATGCGCACCAACGCACGGGGTCTCACCGAGATCGTCGATGTCGCGCCGCTGCTGTTCCAGAACATCTCCAATGCCACCAGCCGGGAGCATCAGGCACTGCGCCTGCACGGGCTGCTGGACAAATCCGTGCTGGACAGTGAGGTGCTCTCGACCTTCTGCCAGCGGCTGCTCATTCGCTCCGATGGCTGCCGCACCGGCAAGGTCGAGGACTTCGGACCGGACTTCGGACTCACCGCCGCCCTGCTCGGGATTGCGAATCCGCAATGACGAGAAGACCTGTGCGAACGCTCGCTATTGCGGCACTGACCACCGCCGCGCTCACCGGCGCGACGAGTTGCGCGGTCACCGTGGATCAGGTGCCGCTGCCCAAGCCCGGTATCGGCGGGCCCGGCTACACCATTCATGCCACCTTCGATGACGCGCTGAACCTGCCCGACCGGGCGCACGTGAAAATCGGCGGCACCGATATCGGCGTGGTCACCAAGATCAAGACGACCAATTACATCGCCGATATCCAGATGCTGATTCGCAAGGACATCCAGTTGCCGCACGGCACCACCGCCGAACTGCGGCAGGCCACTCCGCTGGGCGATATGTTCGTGGCCATGTCGCTGCCCTCGGCGGCGGATGCCGGGGAGCCACTGCGCGAGGGCGAGACCATCGGCGCCGATCACACCTCGGCCGGGGCATCGGTGGAACAGCTCATGATGTCGATCTCCCTGCTGCTCAATGGCGGTGGCATCAATCAGGCGGCGAAGATCACCAGTCAGATGGACTCCATGTTCGCCGGGCGCGCGCCCGAGCTGTCGCATCTGATCACCGAAATGACCAGTGTCATCACGGCATTGAACAATCGCACCGGCGATATCGACAATGTGCTCGGCGGCATGAACAGCCTCACCGGCGAATTGGCAAGGCGCAAAGCCGAACTCGGCCAGGCCGCCGATACCTTTCCGCAGCTGATCGGGTTGTTCACCGAGAACAATCAGAAGATCGTGGATCTGCTGACCAAGGTGTCCACCACCATGCAGGCGCTCGGCGACTTCTCCGATACGACCGGACCGCAATTCGTGAGTCTGTTCAACAGCATTCAGTCGCTCATGTCCGGGTTCACCCAGATGGGCGACAATCTGAACGGCACCCTCGACGGGCTGGACAAGCTGTATCCCTCGCTCATGGCCAGCTTCCGGGGGCCGACGCTCGCGGTCGCGGCGACCGTCTCCTATTTGAGCATCGGCGCGCTCAGCGATCCCAGCGGTAGTCGCTGGCCGGAGCTCGGCGATGCCGGGCAGTTCATCGGCAGTCTGACGCAGGTGCTGGAGAAGGTGTTCGGGCGGCTCACCAGTCCGCCCGGGCAGCCGGGGGCGGCGGCACCCGATCCCGCGCCCGCACCCGCACCCGGAGGTGATCGGTGAATTCCCCGCTGTGGCAGTGGATTCTGCGGCGTCGCATTGGCATCGCCAATCTGGGCCTGGTCGCGGTGCTGATTGTGGGCTGCGGCTATATCGGCGGATATGTGCTGCGGTTCAACCCGATTCCGCATACCTACGATGTGACGGTCGAATTCGCCACCGCCGGCGGCCTCGCGGCCGGCAATGACGTGAACTTCCGCGGTGTGCGGGTCGGGAAGGTCAGCGCGGTCGAGGCTTCCGGGGACGGCGTCGCGGCCATTGCCGAGATCGATGATTCGGCACGGATTCCCGTGGGCGGCACCGTGGCCATCGGGCGGCTGTCGGCGGCGGGCGAACAGTATCTGGACTTCCGGCCGGACTCCGATACCGGGCCCTATCTGCACGGCGGTTCGGTGGTGGAGCGCGCCGGAACCACTGTGCCGGTGCAGATCCAGTCGGTGTTCGCGAATCTGAGCAATCTCATCGGCGGCATGAATCCGGACCGGTTGAACGTCATTATCGACGAGCTCGACAAGGCGCTGGCCGGTGGTCCGGATCGCCTGCGCAATATGGTCTCCGGGCTCAGCCGGGCCATGTCGGGGCTCACCGATCTGCTGCCGCAGACCCGGCAGCTCATCGAGAATCTCGAGGTCATCGCCGATACCACCCAGCACGCACAGCCGGATCTGAGCACACTCACCAAGGCGGGCAGTGCGCTGTTCGACCAAATGACCGCGGCCGATCAGGAATTGCGCACGCTGCTGCAGCAGGGCCCCGGACAGCTCGATACCTTCGGCGACTTCCTGTCCCGGACCCAGGACCCGATGACGGATCTGGTCACCAATTTTGTGGCCGTCACCAAGGCCGCCAAACTACGGGCCCCGGCGATTGCCGCGCTCTTTCCCGCACTGCGGGTGGGCTCGGAGGCGCTGGGCATTCCGGCGCACGACGGCGCGTACAACACACTGGTCGATCCGTGGCCGCGGCCGACCTGCGAATACGACACCATCCCGGTGGTTCCCACCGACGCGCAGGTCGATACCCGGGTGCGGCTCTACAACTACTGCGTCACCAGCAATCCGGCACTGCAGGTCCGCGGCTCGGCCAATGCGCCACGGCCGGATGTGCCCGATAACGGCGCGAGCGCCCCGCCGGGAGTCACCGGCAATGAACTCTCCCAGCCCGTACCCACCCGATAGGAACGACCATGAGCGAGATCGACCTCGACAAGGAGACCTCCGCCGACAGTGTGGAGTCCGACGACAGTGTGGAGTCCGAGGCCGCCCTGGCGGACAGCGAGCCCGAAACCGTTGCCGCCGAGACTGATTCGAATGTAGTGCCGATCAGGGGCCGGAAGCGGCGGTTCGCGCTGCCGAGGCTGCCCGCCCTCGGACGCGGCGGGCGCATCGCGGCCCGCGCGGCGGTCGCGGTTATCGCCGGTGCGGCCGTAGCCTCGAGCGTGTTCTTCTACGTCCAGAACAGGGACAAGCAGGATGTACTCGACGCCCATCAGGCGGCGCAGAGCGCGGCCTGCGCGTACGCGCCGGTGCTCGCCACCTATGACGCCAAGAACCTCGACGCCTATTTCACCGCGGTGCTCGACGGGGCGACCGGTGAGTGGCGCAAACAGTTCGACTCGACCAGCAAGGATCTGCGCGATGTGCTCTCGCAGGGCCAGGTGGTATCGAAGGCGACCGATGTGCAGTGCGCGGTGCGGGCCGGGGACCGGGATTCGGCGGAGGCCATTGTGGTGATCGGCCAGACCATCACCAGCCTGGGTACCCAGAACAAGCCCGCGCCCGGCCAGCTGTCCATGGTCATGCGACTGGAGCGGCACGGCGATCGCTGGCTGGTGAACAAGGTCAATTCTCCGCTGTCGCAGCAGCCGCTGCCGTGACCCGGGACCGGCTGCCGCCGGATGGCCGCCGCCAACCCGGCAGGGACACAAAAGACCTGGTGGCTACGATAGCCGACATGAATGTCGAGGAGCAGCGCGTGATCCGCCGCCGCCCGAAGAACCGGCGCGCCCAGATCGCCGCCACCTCGGCGGCCGCTTTCGGCTCGCTCGGCTACCACGGTGTGAGCATGGAGGATATCGCCGCACGCCTGGGCATCTCCTCGGCCGCGCTCTATCGGCACTATCCGAGCAAGTACGCACTGTTCCGGGAGGAACTGCTGCGGCTCGGGCAGCTCACCCTGGATTCGGTCACGCCGCCGGACGAGTCCGAGGGGCTCACTCCTCGCGCGCGACTGGAGAGTGTGCTCGACAAGATCATTGCCGAGACCATCGCCAATCGCGCCACCGTCACCCTGGTGCGCTGGGAGCAGCGGTATCTCGACGAGACCGACCGCCAGACGCTGTCCGATCAGTTCGCCAGGGCGCTGAGCGTGCTGCGCGGGCTCATCGGGGATGTGCGCCCGGAACTCGACGAACACGAGCGCGCGCTGCGGGCGGTGGCGCTGTTCAGCGTGATCAGCAGCATCGGCGACCATCACGCCGCACTGCCTGCGAAACCGCTGACCGCACTGCTGCATTCGACCTGCGGTCCGCTCATCGACGGCGAACTGCCGCCGCCGGGCACCGCCGCGACGACGCCGCGCGCCACCGAGATCCCGCAGTCGTTCAAGCACGAACTGCTGTTGAAGAAGGCGGTGGAGCTGTTCCACCAGCGCGGTTATCCCAATGTGAGTGTGGAGGACATTGCCACGGCGGCCGATCTGTCGGCGGCCTCCGCGGTGTACCGCTACTACCGCAGCAAGGGTGATCTGCTGGCGGCGGCCTTCCGGCGCGCGGCCGATCGGGTGTCGGGAGCGATCGGCCCGGCCGTGGCGTCCTCGTCGGCGCCCGGCGAAGCGCTCACCAAACTCATCGATCTCTATGTCGCGGGCTCCTTCGCCGAGCGCGAGCTGACCTTCGTCTATTACGCGGAGTTCGGCCATGTTTCGCCCGAGGAACGCACCATGCTGCGCAATGTGCAGCGGCTCATCGTGGCCGAATGGGTGCGCCTGCTGGTGGCGGTGCGCCCGGAGCTGTCCGAGGGCGAGGCGCGGATTCTGGTGCACGCCGGTTTCGGGCTGGTCGTCGATATGGGGCGCGTCTTCGGTGACAATGAGCGAATCTGCCCGCAGGAGCGGGTGATTCGGCTCATGGAGATCACCCTCTTCGGCACGGAACGGGTGATCGAAGCGGCGGTGCCGGAACCCTGAGTACTCAGGGAACCGGTCACCGTCGCGACCGGGCACGCTACGTGCCCGGCCCGCTACAACCGGACGGGCATTGGGCACTGCTACCCGTCGGCTGTCGCGAATGACGACACGGGGGTGAAGGGCGCGTAGTCGCGCACATGTCCACTGTCCCACCCCCATACCGAGATCGGATCGACGGAAACCCCGCTCTGCAGGATCAGCCGCCAGCCGGCATCCTCCCGCTGCCAGATATCACCGTCCCGGTCCCAGTACAGACCGGCCAGGAGGGGTTCGGTCGCGCGGGGCCCGGCGGAGTCTCCGTTGGCGGCGGCAGCCGTAGTCGGCGCGCACATCCACGTCGGGGCAAATTCATCGTTCATTGTGTTTTCTCCCAGCAACTTACGAGCAACGGACTGCGGATGGTCGCCGCGCGGAGCGGGCGGCTTCGTCTCGTACCGGTGACTCTGTGCTGTTCGGCAGTTACCGCGAGTGGTGACCATCGGATTTCCCTTCGTGGCGTGGTGAACACAAGTATTCAACGCGCCACTTCTGGGACTCTTCCGTGCGAATTCGGCCACTACTTTCGTGCGAGTTTATTCGCCAAACATTTGCTGTCACTGTAACAGTCGGGCCACTACCCGTGAAAGTCCTGAAATTGCCGGGTATTTCAGTCCCGGGTTGCTCGCGGTGTGCCAACGTTCGAGGTGACAGACATTCCGGCTCGACCAATTCGGTGTGGAAGGGTGTCGACGATCATGGCGCAGCCACGCGTGCAGGTGCTCGGGCCGATTCGATTGACCGTCGACGACCGACCGGTCGGACTGGGCGCCACCATGTTGCGGGCGGTACTCGCTCGCCTGGTGGCCGCCGGCGGCCATGCCGTCACCGCCGATCAGCTCATCGACGATCTCTGGGAGGGCAAACCGCCGCCCAGCGCGGCCTCCGTGCTGCAGGTGCACATCCACAATCTGCGCAGGCACTTCGAACCCGACCGTCCGCGCCGGGCGGCCGCCCGCTACGTGGTGAACG
This sequence comes from Nocardia sp. NBC_01327, assembly GCF_035958815.1. Lineage (NCBI taxonomy): Bacteria > Bacillati > Actinomycetota > Actinomycetes > Mycobacteriales > Nocardiaceae > Nocardia > Nocardia sp. NBC_01327. The sequence continues at coordinate 8,741,964 of NZ_CP108383.1, forward strand.
AATCCCTCGGCTACGCACTGAAACTCGATGCCGAGGCGGTCGACGCCTGGCATTTCGAAGCCCAGCTGCGGCACTACGATCAGCGACTGCGCGATCACGCCGACCCGCCCGCCCCGAGGGAACGGCGCGAACTGCTCGATGCGGCGCTCGCCTGCTGGAACGGCGCACCCTACGAGGGGCTCACGCTCTTCGGGTGGGCCGGACGGGAAGCCAACCGGCTCAGCGAATTACAACTCGCCACCGCCGAGCGGCGCGCCCAGGTGGAACTCGATCTGGGTCATCCGGCCGAGGTCGCCGCGGAACTGCGCGCGCTCTTCGATCAGCACCCCGAGCGCGAGGAGTGCGCCCGTCTGCTCGCCACGGCGCAGTACCGGTCCGGGCAGCAGGCGCAGGCGCTGGCGACACTGCGGCGGACGCGGGAGTATCTCGGCGAGGAATACGGCATCGATCCCGGTCCGGCGCTGCGGGAATTGGAAATCGCCATTCTAGACCACGCCGAGATGCTCACCCCGGCAGTGACTTCACCGCCGCTGCTGATCAAGCCGGTGCGAAAGGCGCCGTCCTACAGCGGTTACCGCAATGAGCGCGGCACGCTGCTCCGGGTGGCGGCGGAGGTTCGCGGTGGCCATCTGCAGACGATCTGGGTTGCCGGTGCGCCCGGCGCAGGCAAGACCACCCTCGCCGAATCCGTGCTCGCCGAGCTGGCCGCGCAGCGGTGGACCACGGTGCGCGGCGGCTGTCCGGAAGTGGACGGGGCGCCTCCGGCGTGGGCGTGGTCGGAAATCCGCGCCGGACTCGAAACCGAAGGTGCGCAACCGGATCTGTTCGCGACCGACGATGCCTTCACCATTGCCCGCACGGTGGTCAGCGCCTGCCGGCAGCGCACCGCGGCCGGGCCGGTGCTCATCCTGCTCGAGGACACCCATCGCGCCGATACCGCCACCCTGCAGGTGCTGCGGCAGACGGTGAACTGGTTGCGCGATGAACCCGTGCTCATTCTGATCACCCTGCGCGGGGCCGAAGCCGGTCCGGGACTGCACGCCACCGCGGGCGCGCTGGCCCATCACACCGCGGCATGGCTGGAGCTGACCGGGCTCGATCTGGCCACCACGCGGGCCGTCGCCCGGGCGGCCGGACTCGGCGCGCTGACCGACGAATCGCTGGCGCGGCTGCACCGACGCACCGGCGGCAATCCGCTGTTCATCCGGGAGATCGCGAAACTGGTTGCGGCCCAGGGGTCCGAGGTCGTGCTGGACGAGGTGCCCGACACCATCCGGGAGCTGATCAATCAGCGCTTCGGCAATCTTCCGGATCCGGTGATCACCGCGCTGCAGCAGCTGGCCATCTGGGGCGAGGGCGTGGACCTGCGCATTCTCAGCCGGGCCGCAGGGGTGAGCGAGGAGGAGCTCATCGATCTGATCGCCGCGGCCGAATCCGCCGGGTTGGTCCGCACCGACCGCACCGGGCGCATCACCTTCGATCATGCGCTCATCCAGGACACCGTCTATCGGCGCATACCCATGCTGCGGCGGGTCCGAATGCATTGGGCCGCCCTGCAACTGTTGGAGGAGTCCGAGGACAGATATCCGGGCCTGGCCCGCGATCCGGACATGCTGGCGCATCATGCGATTCTGGGCGCGGGGCCCGAAACAGCGTCCCGGGCCATCGAATACGTGCGGGCCGCCATCGCGCGCAGCACCGAGCGCGCCATGCGGGCGGATACCGTGCGGCTGTGGCAGTCGGCGATCGAACTGCACGAATTGGCCGGGCACACCGGGGATCACGCCGCATCCGGCGATCGGGCCATGGTGCTGGAGGCGCACTGCGAACTGGTCAATGCACTGGCCTATCAGGGGCGGCTGCTCGATGCCCGTGGTGAACGACAGCGGGCCATAGCGCTGGCCCGGCGGCTGGACGATCGGCAGCTGCTGATTCGCGCGCAGACCAGCTGGCGGGTGCCGAATATGTGGACGCTGGTCGAAGCGGGCACGCCCACGCCCGATCTCACCGAGATACTCGGTCCCGTCGCCATGGCGGAGCTCCCCCGCGAGACGCAGGCACGGTTACTGCTGTCCATCGTCCTCGATACCGCGGTGGCGGCACGGACCGGGGAGACCTGGGCCGCCGCCGAGCGGGCCGTACAGCTCGCACGGGCCGTCGACGAGCCCGAATTGCTGTGCTGGGCGCTCAATATCCAGACCTTCGCGCTGCTGCAGGGCAGCCCGCGCGAACCCGCCGAGGAGATTCTGCGGATCGCCGAGGCCGCGGGGCTCGGCGAGTACCGGGCCGTCGCGCACTACTCGCTGTATCGCGCCGCGCTGTGCGAGAGCGATCTGCGGGCGGCGGCCGACCATGCCGCGCTCGCGCTGGAGGAGGCCACCGACGGTCAGCTCCAGCAGATTCTCGATGCGCTGGGTCTTTTCGGGTTCGAGGCGGCCATGCTGCGCGGCGATCTGCCCGCGGCGCGGCGAGCTTTCGAGGAGCGCTTCACCCGGCTGGCGCAGCGCGGGCTCGCCGACGCCGCGGGCGTGCTGCTGCTGGGCGAGGTCTCACTGGCCTGGGCGAAGGGCGATCTTTCCGGACTGATCGAACCGGTGACCGAACTGTTCGAGGTGGCGCCGGAAATCGCGGCGCCGGTGTACACCATGGCGCTGCTGCATGCGGGTGGGCGGGCGCGCGCCCGCGCGGTGTACGACCGGTATCCGCGGGTCTTCCCGTATGTGTGGCCGACCACATTCGCGGTACTGCGGGCGCACGCGGCGATCGAGTTCGGCGACAGCGAGGAAATTCGCCGGCTGTACGAGCAACTCGCGGGGCATAGCGAAACCATCGCGGGCATCGAGACCGGGCTGTGCCTGCATCTCGGCCCGATGGACAGTACGCTCGCCGATTTGGCGGTAGCGCTGGGCAATACGAAGAAAGCCGCTATCCATCGGGCCCGTGCCGAAGCCCTGCTCTTACGAATGCGCGCCGATCTGGCGGTGATCGACCTCGAGGTCAGCCGGCCGCGAATGACGACATCGGCGTGAACGGCGCGTAGTCGCGCACACAGCCGCTGTCCCAGTCCCACACCGAGACCGGATCCACGGCGATACCGCTTTGCAGGATGAGACGCCAGCCGCCGTCCTCACGCTGCCAGATATCGCCGTCACGGTCCCAGTAGAGGCCTACGGTGTTCGGTTCGGTCTTTTCGCTCCGGCTCATGCTGTTCCTCTCCACTTCGCTTGGGGGCCAACACTGCGTAGCTATCGATCAGCGAGTACACGGAAAGTCATCACCGCCACGGACACTTGGACTTTCGCGGCAGATTCGGACGTTTCTTCCCATGAATATATTTGCCAATCATTCGCCCATGAACGAACCGAGGTCGGCGAGTCTAATTCGAACCGTGATTTCAGGTCATTCGGGCCGGTAACCGGTGGAATAATCGCTGTTTCACAACCCTTTCCGCTCGATGAAGACCGGCTCGGAGGTTGTCGCGGAGCATGACGGAACCGCAGGTACGCGTACTCGGGCCAATTCAGTTGATTGTGGACGACCGACCGGTCGGATTGGGCGCGACCATGTTGCGGGCCGTCCTGGCCCGGCTGGTCGCCGCCGGTGGGCGCTCGGCTGCCACGGATCGGCTCATCGACGATCTGTGGGAGGGCAATCCGCCGCCGACGGCCGCATCGGTGCTGCAGGTGCACATTCACAATCTGCGCCGGCTGATCGAACCAGATCGGCCGCGGCGGGCCAGATCTCAGTATTTGGTGTCCGAATCGTCCGGTTACGCACTCAAACTCGCGCCCGAGTCGGTCGATGCCTGGCAATTCGAAGCGCTGATGCGCGCCTATGAGCAGCGGTTGCGCGCGCCCGGCGGGCTACCGGATCCGGTCGAACGGCGCAATGCCCTCGATGCCGCACTGGGGTGCTGGAACGGCGCCGCGTTCGAGGGGCTCACCACATTCGGGTGGGCCGCACAGGATGCCGATCGCCTCACCGATCTGCGATTGACGGCGGCCGAAATGCGCGCGGCCGTCGAACTCGATCTCAATCGGCCCACCGAAGTCACCATCGAACTGCGCACCCTGCTCGATGAGCATCCCGAGCGCGAGGAAATCGCCCGGCTGCTCGCCACGGCGCAATACCGCATCGGGCAGCAGGCGCAGGCGCTGTCCACACTGCGGCACTCACGTGAATTTCTCGGCGAGCACTACGGAATCGATCCGAGTCCGGCGCTGCGCGAGTTGGAGGCGGCCATCCTCAGCCACTCCGAAACTCTCGCCGGTGCGGAAACGCCGCCCGGGCCCGCGCCGTCCATTCGAATTCGGCGCACTCCCGAGCACAGCGGGTACGTCCGGGAACACACGGTGCTGCGCGAAACCGCCGCCATCGCGGCGACGGAGCGCTTGCAAATGGTGTGGATCGCGGGTGAGGCGGGCGCCGGAAAAACCACGCTCACCGAATCCGCGCTCGCCGATCTCGGTGCGGAATCGTGGACATTTCTGCGTGGGGGATGTCCCGAGGTGGATGGCGCACCGCCCGCATGGGCGTGGGCGGAGGTGCTCGACGCGCTCGATCCGGTGGCTTCCGAAAGTCTGGCGGCGGGTGACGCATTCACCATTGCGCGGACTGTAGTGAGTCTGTGTAAACAGCGCAGTGCGGCCGGGCCGGTGGTCATCCTCATCGAAGACGCGCATCGCGCGGATACCGCGACCCTGCAGGTGCTGCGGCAGGTGGTGAATTGGCTGCGTGACGAACCGGTGCTCATGGTGATCACGCTGCGCGGGTCCGAGGCCGGGCAGGGGCTGCATGCCACGGCGGCGGCGCTCACCCACTGCACCGCGGAATGGCTGGAACTCGGCGGGCTCGATCTGGCCGCCACGCGGAAACTGGCTCTGGGTTCCGGATTGCGGGAGATCTCCCAGGAGGCACTGGAATTGCTGCACCGGCGGACGGGCGGCAATCCGCTGTTCGTGCGGGAGATGGCTAAACTGCTTGCCTCGCAGCATGGTTCGGGTGAGACCGGGGAGGTGCCCGATTCCATTCGGGAGCTGATCACCACTCGGCTGCGGCGGCTGTCGCCCGAAGTCGGCAGTGCCCTGGCGCATCTCGCCATCTGGGGTGACGGCGTCGATCTGCGGGTATTGAGCCAGGCCGCCGGGATTTCCGAGGACGAGGTGATCGATCTGATCGCCGAGGCCGAGGCGGCCACGCTGGTGCGCACCGACCGCACCGGGCGTATCACCTTCGACCATGCGCTGATCCATGACACGGTGTATCTGGGGATTCCGCGGTTGCGGCGGATGCGATTGCACTGGGCGGCATTGGAATTGCTGGACGGCAATGTCGAGGACTTTCCGGGGCTGGCGCGGGATCCGGAGACGCTGGCCCGGCATGCCGCGCTCGGCGCGCGGCCGGAAACAGCCGTGCGGGCGATCGAATACGTGATGGCGGCCGCGCATCACGATACCGAGCGGGGCATGGCGGCCGACACCGTGCGGCTGTGGAGATCCGTCATCGAATTGCGCGAACTGGCCGGGCATACCGCGGTCCACGCCGAGCGCAGTGTGCGGGTCGCGCTGATCGACGCTCATCTCGCGCTGGTGAATGCCCTTGCCTACCAGTGCCGCTGGTTCGAAGCGCGCGATGTCCGGGATCGGGCGATCGAGCTCGCGCAGGCGCTCGGTGATCAGCCGCTGCTGGTGCGGACGCTCACCTGCTGGCGGGCGCCGATCATGTATCCGGCGCTGCAGGGCTTCGATCCGCAGGAGCGGCTGGTGCGGGCCATTGACAGCTGCCTGACGGGCGATATCGACGATGCCGACCGCGTTCGACTGCTGGTCGCCGCCGCCATCGAAACCGCTGGGGATTACCGTGATTCGGGGCTCAGCCATCGATATGCGGTGGCGGCTTTGGCACTGGCGCGCGGGTGTGACGATCCGGAGCTGCTCTGCGCGGCGATCAATGCCGTGGCCCTGGTCCGGTTCGTCTCCAGCGAGGATCTGGCGCTCGTGGAGGAATTGCTGGAGGTGGCCGAGCGCGCCGAGCTGGATCAGTATCGGGCACTCGGTCATTACGGCCTGTTCCGCTGCGCGCTCGGCCGGGTGGATCTGCCCGAGGCGTGCAGACAAGCCGAACTTGCTCTAGGGGTTGTCACCGACGCCCTACTGCCGCAGCTGATTCTCATGCTCGGCTGCATTGCCGCACCGTTCGCGCTGCTGCGCGGTGATATCGACGGAGCGGATCGGCTCTACACGGAATTCGACGAACGGCTCGCCCAACTCGGGTTCCTCCGCAGCGGCGGCCCCCGCTCCGCCATCGCCCTCTCACAGGCGTGGGCCAGTGGCGATCTGGCCGGATTGCAGGAGCAAATGCGCGAGGTATACACGCAGGCGCCAGGTTACGGCGGACCGTTCTACGCATTGGCGTTACTCGCAGCGGGACAACACGACAGAGCCGAAGAGCTCTACCGAGAGTTCACCCCCATCCGCCCCACCCTCTTTCCACAAGCCGAGTACGGAATTCGCGCCTACGTGGCGCTCGGACTCGGCCTCACCGAAGACTTCGAATCCCTGTACCGCCAACTCGCCCCCTACGCCGGAACATTCCTCGGCCTGGAAGGCACCGGCGCCGTCTGCGGCACCACCGACACCGTCCTGGCCATGCTCGCCATGTCCCAGGGCGACTTCGAACGAGCAGCAACCCACCAGGAAAACTCCGAACGCCTCACCAACCGCACCCGAACCGAACTCGCCGACCTGCAACCACCCCGCCTCGACCCCATGGGCTACCGCCGGCGCACCACAGTCGTCGCACACTGAACGAAGCGACTCCCCGGCCTGAGCGGTCAAAGAATGACGTGGGGCGGCAATTATTGCCGCAGTGGGGCGATCTTTGACCGCTCAGGCCGGTTTCGCCCGATGTCGCGCTCCCGGGCGCCTGTGAATGCCACCCACCGGCGCACGATGATTCGCCCCACCTCCGGCCCGACCACACTCCTCACGTTCGAGCCTGTCGCAGATGCTCGCCACAGTCCGACACTGTCCCCGCCCCCACGAATCAACAGATTGCTCACTGGCACCGAGCAATCCAAGGGTCCACACCCCGAGGCCGCCCGCCGCAAGGCCCAGCACGAAGGGAAGTACCAGGCCGGTCATGAAATATCCTGCCCTGCGGCAGATTTCGCAGTAGCCCCACTCGGCGTCGATGCCCTACAGCAGTCCGGCACCCGACGCCGACCGGTGCCGATCTCGAAAGCGAGGTCCATATACCCGAGAGACAACTCGGCCAGTCGCTGCCAGGCGTAATGCTGTTGCCTCTGCTCGATGTCCTGCCGCAACGCGGCGAAAGCGGACACCGAGAACTCGGCGAGCCGATCCACCACCGCACCAACAGTTTCGGTGTGCATGAACGCCGCACCGAGCGCCGGTGTTACCGATCGCGCCACATAGCAATCGATGCCGTGCACCAAAATCGCTCGACGACAGTCGATCTCACAGACCTCGTCATGACCGGCAACCAATCGCGCTTCATGTAGACCAGCTAGCTCGTACGCCGCCAACAGCATGGGATGCGGATCCGGCACCGTACCCGCGCAAGCCGCGAGAACCGTTTCCTTCGAGGGCAATTGAGTCACTACGACCACCCCGCTCGTACGAACATTGCGGAACCACTGCTGCCAGTGACGATCACCGATTCCCGGCTGACGCTGCGACTGGCACTAGATGTGGCGGTCATCACATAGTAGATTTTCTATTACTTAGAAGTCAATGGACAGCCGACTGCTACAAGGCACTGGACGCTGCATCAACCCAGCTCCGAGTGAGAGGATCCGACGGTGGCACCTTCCTCACCGATCGTCGCGCGCTGGGAACTCATGCTCCGACTGCGGGAGCGACGGTTGGAGCTCGATATCGGCCCGGCCGCTATCGCCAAGAAGCTGCGCATCTCCAGCGGCTACTGGTCCCATATCGAAGGTGAGCGAAATCTACTGTCGGAGGACAAGCTTCGAGTCCTGCTGCACTGGCTGGAGTTCGACGACGACGAGAAGCGAGAGCTATTGCAGCTCCGGGTCGTGGCCAGGCAGCGGGCGTGGTGGTCACACTATTCGGGACTGTTCGGGGCCGACCAATTGCGACTTATCGGGCTCGAGCACGGCGCCCAAACGATCCAGACATACGAAACAGTCGTATTTCCTGGACTTTTGCAGGCCGAACCTTATGCGCGGGCGATCATCGCCTCAGCCGTCGGTAGCGTTCGGCCGGCGGAGGTAGATCAGCGGGTCGCTGTTCGGATGTTGCGACAGCAGCGGCTCGGCGGCGACGATCCGATCCGCTTGATCGCGGTGATCGGACAGGCCGCCCTGGTACATGAGACCGGCGGACCCGAGGTCCTGCGACAACAGCTCGATCACATCGCACAGCTCATCCAGCAGCATCCGGACACCCTCGACGTTCGTGTCATACCCTTCTCGTGCCGCGAAGGTAATGCCCTCGGCGGGGCGACCTTTCACCTGCTCGATTTCGAGAACACCCGGCTGCCGACCCTCGCCTGGCAGGAGTCCGCAGTCGCCGGAGAGACCACCGACAACGACATACGGATCCGCGAACTGTCCTACGCATTCGGCCAGGTGCAGTCGATCGCACTTGACCAGGAGAGCTCGCTGAACCTGATCAGACGATCAGCTCGCGAACTAGAATCGCGGGCATGAGTTCCATCGCTGGAGGTTGGGTGAAATCGTCATACTCCAATGCCAGCCAGAGCTGCGTCGAGGTTCGGTGGGCCACTGACAAAGTGCTGATCCGGGACAGCAAGTACCAGCGAGATCCCGCGAATAACCCGGCCGATCAGCCGTTCATCGCTGTTCCGCTGCGGATCTGGGACACCTTCTTGCAGAAGGCAGTTGGTGAAATCGACGGTCCCAGCGGACTTCCCACGGTCGAGCAGGATGATCTGGGGGTGTCGCTCCGATTCGAGGGAATTGCCTTGCGGTACACACGCGTTGAATGGGCGGCGTTCTGCGACGGTATACGGGCGGGCGAGTTCGTCTGTGCGTGAGAGCAGTCTCAGCTCGGTTCGGCCAACTCTGGACGCGTCACGACGTACGACCTGGCGAAAAAGCAGTTTCAGCGGCGACGGCGGCGGCGGAAACTGCGTCGAGGTCAAGTTCTCTGGTTGCTCAGTACTGATTCGGGACAGCAAGTACCTGCGGGATCCGGCGAATGACCCAGCACGTCAGCCGGTCGTTGCGGTTCCGCTGCAGGAGTGGGATGTGTTTCTGCGGATGGCCGTTGATGCCACGTTGGTGTTGCCCGGCCTACGCGGTCAAAGATCGAGGTAGGGCGGCAATTATTGCCGTTGTAGGGCGGTGTTTGACCGGTGAGGCCGGTTTTCCACAGGGGCAGAGTTATCCACAGGTGTCCACATTCGGCGGCGGTGGGTGCGGTGGGTGTCGCCAGCGGCGAAGAGACTGCTGTGTATGGGTTTTCATGGGGTGTGGACTCGCAGGGAGTTGATCGGTTCGGGGATGTCGGCGTCCACATTGGACGATCGGTGTCGGGCGGGGATGTATACGCGGGTACTGCCGGGGGTTTACTGCGTCGGCAGGGTGACTTCACTGGCACGCTGCGCTGCTGTTGTTGCTTGGATTCCGGGCGCCGTGCTGAGTCATCGGACTGCGGGGTGGTTGTGGGAGATGTTGCCTGAGCCTGTGGTTTTCGAGGCGACCATTCCTGGAGGTGTGCATCGGGTCGTGCCGGAGTGGGTCACGCTGTATCGGCGGGATCTGCCGGGCAGGGATGTGCATGAGGCTTGGGGGGTGGCGGTTACGTCGGCTGCGCGGACTCTGATGGATTGCCTTGGGGTGCTGCCGGAGTCGGCGGCGGACGAGTTGGTCGACTTGCACTTGGGGAAGACCGTCGAGCGGGATGCGGTGCTCGAGTTGTGCGATGGGGGTGGGGTGGGGGCGCCGGGGTTGCGGCGGCAGGTTTGGATGGCTGCGACCAATGCGTTGTCTGAGCCGGAGCGGCTATTCGCCAGGGCGGTTGCGCAGCGGCGGGTGCGGCTGTTGGCCAATCATTCTGTCGGGCCTTATGTGTGCGACTTCGTGCATAGGCGGTCGCGGACGATTGTCGAGATCGATGGGCGGGAATTCCACAGTGGGGCGGCGGCATTCCGGCGGGATCGGCAGCGACAGAATTGGTTGGTGCTGCAAGGGTGGTTGGTGCTGCGGTATGCGGCGGCCGATATCTACCAACAGCTGGAGCGGTCCGCTGATGAGGTGGTCGCTGTCATACACGACCGGGGTAGGCGGCGGTGAGGGGGCGCTGCCGTACACGACCGCGAGGTAGGCAGCGGTGAGGTGGGCGCCGCCGTACGCGACCGGGGCTGCGGCGGTGAGTGGGCGGTGTCAAACGTGACCGAGGGTGTGGCAGGGGCGGGGGCGATTGTCGGGTGCGGTGGGTGGGGTTGCGAAAAATGTTCGGGGAGTGGGGATTTTACGGAATAACTATATGAAACATGTGTATTCCATTTGTTTGGGTGGGGCTTTTGCGGAGGATTCGCGGTGGCGCTGCCATAATTGGGTTATCTGGGACGCCGCGGCGTGCCGGTCCGGCAGGAAGTGGTGGACGGCACGCCGCGGCGCTTATTCAGGTGGATTGTGTGGCTGCTGGGGCGTATCGGCGCTTTGGCAGCCTCACGTCCTCAGGCTTGCGGGGGGTAGGTGACCGAAGAACCGGTTCCCAGGACCTTGGCAATCAGGAGGAGGAAGTTGTTGATCGCACTTCCGCTATCCATGGGGGACTCCTAGACGCCGGGGGTCGGCTGGATGATCGAGGTCGACGAACCCGAGGTGATCAGGTGAGCGATGGCGGCCAGGATGTCGAGGGCGCCGCTGCCGGTACTGGTAGGCATGTTGATCCTTTCGAGAAGTGTTGCTTGGAACGGAAGCGACTAGTGCGGGGTGTAGCTGGCGGTGGAACCGCTGCTCAGGAACTTCAGCACCGTCGCGAGAATGCCGGCGATGTCGACGCCGCCGGTGGGGTCCGTGGTCGGCGGAGTGGTGGTACGGGTGACCTTCATGTGTTCTTTTTCCCTTTCTGACGGGGTGCTGATGCGCCCCGGGTCGGTGTTGCGGGCTGTATTGTGCCGCAAAGTCTTTCGGGTCAGTGGCTATTCGGCTTCACTGGCCATGAAGTCCGCGAGTGATTTCGGACGCATATCCGTCCAGTGCGACTCGACGTACTCCAGGCAGGCCCAGCGCGGAGCCGGGCCGTGCGCGATGGTCCAGCCGCCGGGGATGGTCGCGAACACCGGCCACAGCGAGTGCTGGGCCTCCTCGTTGACCAGCACATAGAACTGAGCGTCTTCATCGTCGAATGGATTGCTCATTCTCGAAAACCTTTCTTACCGTGGGAGTTCGGATCGGGGGGAAATCGGTCTGCTATCGGACTGCCCGCTGGCCGGTGGTATTGAGCACCGAGCCGATCTGGGCGAGGGCATCGGGCGCGGTCATTCGCCAGTGCGTGGCCTGCACCGCGTAGGTGTGCACCACACCGTCCACGGCATCGGTCCACCCGGTGACGCCGACCGTGCAGCTCGGATCGTCCAGCGCGGCCGCGAAATACAGCACATCGCCCTTGAATCGGCGCGGCCGGTATTCGCCGATGAGCGAGAGCGAGCGGACACCGGTGTCGATCACCCGGGTCACCCGATCGGCGCCCATGGACGCGAACGGCTCGGGCAGTTCGGACAGCCGCGCGACCAGCTCCGCCGGTTCCAGCGCCACACCGTCGAGGTCCGCGTCCACCAGACCGCCGAGCAGTTCGGCCACCGGGATTCGCACCCCGTCACCGACCTCGACCTGCAGCGAACTGTCCAGCATGGCCAGGGTCGCGACCTGCTGCCCCTGCTCCTGCAGCTGCACCGCGACCGAATGCGCCAGCACACCGCCGAGCGACCAGCCCAGCAGGTGGTACGGGCCCTCCGGCTGCACCGCGCGGATCTCCCGCACATAGCGGCCCGCCCACTCGTCGATCGAATCCGGCAGCGGCACATCCGCTCCCAGCGTCGGCGACTGCAGGCCGTACAGCGGCCGGTCGGCGTCCAGGTATGCGGCCAGACCCGCGAACGACCAGGACAGACCACCCACCGGGTGGATGCAGAACAGCGGCGCACCGGAGCCCGTCGTGCGCAGCGGCAACAGCACCTCGTACGCGGCATCGGCGCCGAACCCGCCGGAACCGTCACCGGTCAGCTGGGCGGTAAGGCCCGCCGGGGTCGGTGCGGTGAACAAGCGCGCGACCGGAACCCGTTCGCCCAGTGCGGCACTCAGCCGGGCCGCCAGCTTCACCGCGATCAGCGAGTTGCCGCCGAGCTCGAAGAAATTGTCGTCCAGGCCGATTCGCTCGATATGCAGCACCTCGGCGAAGGCCGCGCACACCGCGATTTCCAATGCCGTGGTGGCAGCGCGGAATTCGCGGAGGGCGAGCTCGGGTTCGGGCAATGCCTTACGGTCCAGCTTGCCGTTGACGTTCAGCGGCAGGGCATCGAGCACCACAAACGCCGACGGCACCATGTACGACGGCAGGACCGCCGACAGTGCCGACTTCACCTGCGGCACATCGGCGCCCGCGAGCGGGTCGGAAGGCACCAGGTAGGCCACCAGGCGGTCCGCTCCACTCCCCTGCGCGCCGGTGCGCTGATCGGACTTGGCCAGCACCGCGACCTGCGCGATCTCCGGCATGGCCAGCAGCGCCGCCTCGATCTCGCCCAGTTCGATACGGTAACCGCGGATCTTCACCTGGAAGTCGGTGCGGCCCCGGTATTCCAGCTCACCATTGGCAGCCCAGGCAACGAGGTCGCCGGTGCGGTACATGCGCTCACCGGCGGCGAACGGGTTCGCCACGAAGCGATCGGCGGTCAGATCGGCACGGCCGAAGTAACCGCGCGCCAACTGTGCGCCGGCCAGGTACAGCTCACCCGCAACACCCGCAGGCACCGGCCGCAGCCGCGAATCCAGCACGTACACCTGGCTGTTCCACTCGGGCGCACCGATGGATACCGAGCCCTGGTCGGCATCGGTGACCCGGTGCGAGGTGATCGAAACAGCAGCTTCGGTCGGGCCGTAGAGGTTGAACAGCTGTGCCGCCGGGTTCGCGGACCGGAAGCGCTGCGCCACGGTCGCGGGCAGCGCCTCACCGATGGCCAGCACCTGGCGCAGCGAACCGGCCAGTGCGCCACCGGATTCGATGAGCAGCGCGTCCAGCATGGACGGCACCGCGTGCAGCGTGGTGACCAGCTCGCGATCCATCAACTCGTTCAGGTACGCCGGATCACGATGACCCTCCGCCGAGGCGATGACCAGGCGACCACCGCAGACGGCGGCCGACCAGAACTCCCAGACCGAGAGATCGAAGGTGGCGGCGGTCTTGAGCAGCACCGCGTCATCGACACCGAGACCGAATTCAGCTGTCTTCCACAGCAACTGGTTCGCCACCGCGGCATGCGGCACCGCCACGCCCTTCGGGCGACCGGTCGAACCGGACGTGAAGATGATGTACGCCGTATTGGCGGCCGTCAGCTCCCGCACCCGCTCGGCGGTGGTGATCGGCCTATCGGAGTGGGCCGACAGATCGAGCTCGTCGATCCGAAGCACCGGAATATCGCTGGTGTGGATCCCGGCCGAAAGCGCGCCGGGATGACGGGGAGTGGTCCCTTCGGTGTCGGTCACGGCGAGTTCGAAGGCGTCGCGGGAGCTGGTGAGCACGCAGACCGGGGCGGCCGATTCCAGCACGTAGGCGGTGCGGTCGGCGGGCTGATCCGGATCCACCGGGACATACGCGGCACCGGCAACCGACACCGCGTACATGGCGACAACCAGATCGATCGAACGGCGCAGGGCCAGCGCGACCCGGTCCTCTGGACCGACACCCTGCGAGATCAGGTGCCGCGCCAGGCGATTCACCCGGGCACCGAGTTCGGTGTAGTCGAGCGCCGTGCCGTCCGGGCCGATGAGGGCGACCGTATCGGTACGGGCGGCGACGGTGGCATCGAGCAGCGTGGCCAGGGTCGCCGTGGTGTCCACGGTGCGGGCGGTCGTATTCCACTCGGTCAGCACCCGGTGCTGTTCGGTCCCGTCCAGCAGGTCGATATCACCGACGGGAGTACCGGCATCGACCGCGACGGCGGCGAGCAGGCGCAGGAACCGATCGGCGAAGAGCTGCACGGTGGCGGCGTCGAAAAGGTCGGCACCGTAGGTGATCACACCGCTGATGCCGGCCGGAGTCCCGTCGGCGCGGTAGTCGTCGCCGACGATCCAGTGCAGATCGAACTGCGAGACCTGGGTGTCGAAGTCGATACCGGAGACGGTCAGTCCCGGCAGTTCGAGGTTGGACTGCGCCAGGTTCTGGAACGACAGACCCACCTGGAACAGCGGATGCCGCGCGGTCGAACGCACCGGATTGAGCACCTCGACGAGGCGCTCGAACGGCACATCGGCATTCGCGAACACCTGCAGATCCATCTCCCGCTGGCGCGCAAGCAGATCGGCGAACGACTCTCCGCCCTCCACCCGGCTGCGGAACACCAGCGTGTTCACGAACATGCCGATCAGGTCGTCCAGCGCCGCTTCACCACGACCCGCCATCGGCGTACCGATCGCAATGTCATCGGTCCCCGAAAGCCGCGCCAACAGCACGGCCAGAGCCGTGTGCACGACCATGAACAGCGTCGCGCCCTGGGCCCGCGCCAATTCCGCCAGCGCGCGGTGGGTTTCGGCGTCGATGGACACCTCGACCTTGCCACCGGCGAAGGACTGCATCGCCGGACGCGGACGATCCGATGGCAGATCCAACTGATCCGGGAGCTCGGCAAGAGCCTGCTTCCAGAAGCCGACCTGCTGGGCGGCCAGCGACTCCGCGTCACTCTCCGCACCCAGCAGCTCACGCTGCCAGATCGAGTAATCGGCGTACTGCACCGCCAGCGGCGCCCACGCCGGCGCGTGACCGGCGGCCCGGGCCGCATAGGCGGTCACCAGATCGCGGGTCAGCGGCGCCATGGAGGAGCCGTCCGCGGAAATGTGGTGGATCACCAGCGCCAGTACGTAATCGGTGGCCAGACCGCCGATATCGAACAGTGCGACCTTCAGCGGCACCTCGGCGGTGACGTCGAAGCGGGCGCCGACCAGTCCGGCCACCGCATCGACGATCCGGTCCTCGGTAATGGTGCCGACCACCAGCTCCGGCAGCACCTGCGCGGCCGGGAGCACCACCTGCACCGGACCGTCCTCGGACTGCGGGTAGACGGTCCGCAGAATTTCGTGGCGCGCGACGATATCGCCGAGGGCCAGCCGCAGCGCGACCACATCCAGCTCACCGGTCAGGCGAATCGCGACCGGCACGTTGTAGGCGGTGGACTCGGTGTCGAACTGATTGAGGAACCACATGCGCTGCTGCGCCGGCGAGAGCGGAATCGCCTCCGGCCGTGGGCGAGCCACCAGCGCGGCACGCGCACCCGCACCGGCGGTACCGGCCAATCGGACGGCCAGCCCGGTCACGGTGGAATCCTCGAACAGCGCGCGGACCGGCACCTGGGTGTCGAGCGCCGCGCCGAGGCGTGCCGCGACCTGGGTGGCCAGCAGCGAATTACCGCCGAGGGCGAAGAAATCGTCGTCCGCGCCGACCAGCTCCGCGCCGAGCACCTCGGCGTAGACCTGCGCGACGGCCGTCTCGATTTCGCCTGCCGGAGCACGGAATTCACGCGCCACGAAGACCGGATCCGGCAGAGCCCCGCGATCCAGTTTGCCGTTCGCAGTGAGCGGCAGCGCATCCAGGATCACCCAGGCCGACGGCACCATGTAGGACGGCAGAGCGGCCGAGAGCACCGACTGCACGTGCGCCTGGTCGAGTACCGGGCCCGAGGACACCAGGTAGGCGACGAGGCGGTCGCCCGTGCGCTGATCGGACTTGGCGAGCACCGCGACCTGCGCGATCTCCGGCATGGCCAGCAGGGCCGCTTCGATCTCACCGAGCTCGATACGGAAACCACGGATCTTCACCTGGAAGTCGGTGCGGCCCCGGTATTCGAGCTCACCATTCGCCGCCCAGGCAACCAGATCACCCGTGCGGTACATGCGCTCACCGGCGGCGAACGGGTTCGCCACAAAACGATCGGCGGTCAGGTCGGCGCGACCGAAGTAGCCGCGCGCCAACTGCGCACCCGCCAGATACAACTCACCCGAAACACCGGCCGCAACCGGGTGCAGGCGCGAATCCAGCACGTAGACCTGGCTGTTCCACTCCGGAGCACCGATGGACACCGAACCCTGATCGGCATCGGTCACCGCATGCGAGGTGATCGACACCGCAGCTTCGGTCGGGCCGTACAGGTTGAACAGCTGCGCGGACGCATTGGCCTTACGGAAGCGCTGCGCGACCGTCGCGGGCAACGCCTCACCGATCGCCAGCACCCGATCCAGCGAAGCAGTCAGTGCGCCAGCGGATTCGGTGAGCAGCGCATCGAGCATGGACGGCACCACATGCAACGTGGTGACCTGCTCACGAGCCATCAACTCGTTCAGGTACGCCGGATCACGGTGACCATCGGCCGAAGCGATCACCAGTCGACCACCCGACACCGCGGCCGACCAGAATTCCCAGACCGAAAGGTCGAAGGTCGCAGCGGTCTTGAGCAGCACCGCATCATCGACCCCGAGACCGAATTCGGCGGTCTTCCACTGCAACTGGTTCGCCACCGCAGCATGCGGCAACGCCACACCCTTCGGGCGACCCGTCGAACCGGACGTGAAGATCACGTACGCGGTATGCGACGGCAACAGCGGCGAAACCCGCTCAGCATCGGTGATCGGCTCGACCGCAAGCGATTCCAGCGCCAGCTGATCCAGGCGCACCAAGGGTGCGGCCTCGGTGTTGAAGCGGGCCTCGGCATTGGTGAGCACGCACACCGGGGCGGCGGTCTCGAGAATGTAGTCCGTGCGCTCGGCGGGCTGATCCGGATCCACCGGCACATACGCGCCACCGGCGGCCGACACCGCGTACATCGCGACGACCAGATCGACCGAGCGCCGCAGTGCCAGCGCGACCCGCGACTCCGGGCCGACACCGATCGAGATCAGATGCCGGGCAAGACGATTCACCCAGTTGCCGAGTTCGGCATAGGTCAGCACCTCACCGTCCGGCCCGATCAGCGCGACAGCGGTCGGAGCGGCGGCCACGGTGGCGTTCAGCAGCGATACCAGAGTCGCGGCTGAATCAGTCTCGTGCGCAGTCGCATTGCGGGCGACAGTCAGTTCGGCACGCTCACCGGCGGCCAGCAATTCGATATCACCCACCGGGCGGGCGGCGTCAGCCACCACGGCGGTGAGCAGGCGCAGGAACCGGTCGGAGAACATCTGCACGGTAGCGGCATCGAAGAGATCCGCGCCGTAGGTGATCACACCACTGATGCCGGCCGGAGTCCCGTCGGCAAGGTAGCTGTCGCCAATGATCCAGTGCAGATCGAACTGCGAGATCTGGGTGTCGAAATCCAGACCGGAGACGGTCAGACCCGGCAGTTCGAGGCTGGACTGCGCCAGGTTCTGGAACGACAGACCCACCTGGAACAGCGGATGCCGCGCGGTCGAACGCACCGGATTGAGCACCTCGACGAGGCGCTCGAACGGCACATCGGCATTGGCGAACACCTGCAGATCGGCTTCACGCTGGCGCGCAAGCAGATCGGTGAACGACTCTCCGCCCTCCACCCGGCTGCGGAAAACCAGGGTGTTGACGAACATGCCGATCAGGTCATCGAGCGCTGCCTCACCACGACCCGCCATCGGCGTACCGATCGCAATATCGCCGGTCCCTGAAAGCCGCGCCAAGAGCACCGCGAGCGCTGTATGCACAACCATGAACAGGGTCGCATTGTTCGCCCGCGCGAGATCCGCGAGGGCGCGGTGGGTTTCGGCGTCGATGGACACCTCGACCTTGCCACCGGCGAAGGACTGCACTGCCGGGCGCGGACGATCCGACGGCAGATCCAACTGATCGGGCAGCTCGGCCAGAGCCTGCTTCCAGAAGCCGACCTGCTCGGCGGCCAGCGACTCCGCGTCGTCCTCGCTGCCCAGCAGCTCACGCTGCCAGATCGAGTAATCGGCGTACTGCACCGCCAGCGGCGCCCACGCCGGGGCGGCACCCGCGATCCGAGACTTGTAGGCGGACACCAGATCCCGGGTGAACGGCGCCATCGACGTGCCGTCACCGGCGATGTGGTGCATCACCAGGACCAGCACCCATTCCTGGGCTGCAGTATCCCCGAGGACCTCGATGAGCGCGGCCCGCAACGGCACCCCGGTGACCACATCGAAGCTGGTGCCCACCAGTTCGAGCACTGTGGCTTCGATATCCGCCGCCGGGACGGCAAGCCGTTCCAGCTCCGGTGTGGCCTCGCCGACGGGCAGGATGACCTGCACCGGTCCGGCGGGCGTCTGCGGGTAGACGGTGCGCAGGATCTCGTGGCGCGCAACGATATCCAGCACGGCCGCCTGCATGGCGCCGGCGTTCAGATCGCCGGACAGGCGGATGGCGACCGGAATGTTGTAGGCGGCCGATTCGGCATCGAAGCGGTTCAGGAACCACATGCGCTGCTGGGCGGGCGAGAGCGGAATCGCTTCCGGGCGTGGGCGAGCCGTCAGGGACGGGCGCGCGGCGATACCGCTGTAGCGCTGCACCTGCAGTGCCAGTTCGGCGACGGTCGACGCCTCGAATACGGCCCGGACCGGCACCTGGGTGTCGAGAGCCGCGCCGAGCCGCGCCACGATCTGGGTGGCCAGCAGCGAGTTGCCGCCGAGGGCGAAGAAATCGTCGTCCGCGCCGACTCGCTCGCTGCCGAGGACTTCGGTGAACACGCCCGCCACAATCACTTCGATCGAGGTGGACGGCGCACGGAAGACGGTGGCCTCGAACTCCGGCTCCGGCAATGCGTTTCGATCCAGCTTGCCGTTGACGTTCAGCGGCAGGGCATCCAGCACCACAAACGCCGACGGCACCATGTAGGACGGCAGCACTGCCGACAGGTCCGACTTCACCTGGGGCACTTCGATACCCGCGGGCAGATCAGCGGGCACCAGGTAGGCGACCAGGCGGTCACCGGTGCGCTGGTCCGACTTCGCGAGCACCGCGACCTGTGCGATCTCCGGCATGGCCAGCAGCGCCGCCTCGATCTCACCGAGCTCGATACGGAAACCACGGATCTTCACCTGGAAGTCCGTACGACCCCGATACTCCAGCTCACCATTCGCCGCCCAAGCGACAAGGTCACCCGTGCGGTACATGCGCTCACCAGCGGCGAACGGGTTCGCCACGAAGCGATCCGCAGTCAGATCCGCACGGCCGAAGTAGCCGCGCGCCAACTGCGCACCAGCCAGATACAGCTCGCCGGATACGCCGACCGGGACCGGCCGCAAGCGTGCGTCCAGCACGTACACACTGCTGTTCCACTGCGGCGCGCCGATGGACACCGAGCCCTGATCGGCATCGGTCACCGCATGCGAGGTGATGGACACCGCCGCCTCGGTCGGACCGTACAGATTGAACAGTTCCGTGCGCGGGGCCAGTTCCCGGACCCGCTGCGCGACGGCGGCGGGCAGGGCCTCACCGATGGCGAGAATGCGCCACAGACTGTCCGGCAGGCCATTGGCGGCCAGCGCGTCCAGCATGGACGGCACCACGTGCAGAGTGGTCACCCACTCCTGGGCGATCAGCTCGTTCAGGTACACCGGATCGCGGTGTCCGTCCGGTGTCGCGATGACGAGCCGGCCGCCGCTCACCGCGGCCGACCAGAATTCCCAGACCGAGAGGTCGAAGGTGGCGGCGGTCTTGAGCAGCACCGCATCCGCGGCATCCAGCGCGAATTCCGCGACCTTCCACTGCAATTGATTGGCAATGGCCGCGTGCGGCACCGCCACGCCCTTGGGGCGGCCGGTGGAGCCGGAGGTGAAGATCACGTACGCGGTGTGCGAAGGACGCAGCGGCGCACGGCGATCCGCATCCTGCACCGGCGCGCCGGAGTGCGCGGACAGGTCCAGCTCGTCCATGCGCAGCACCGGTGCGATATCGGTGTCGAATCCGGCATCGGCATTGGTCAGCACGCAGACCGGCGCGGCGGATTCCAGCACGTAGGCGGTGCGCTCGGCGGGCTGGTCCGGATCCACCGGCACATACGCGCCACCGGCGACCGTCACCGCGTACATGGCGATCACCAGATCGATGGAGCGGCGCAGCGCCAGCACCACCCGGTCCTCGGGACCGACGCCCTGCGAGATCAGCTGCCGGGCAAGGCGATTGACGCGCTCACCGAGTTCACCGTAGGTGAGTTCGGCCCGCCCGGCCCGGGTGCCGGGCAGATCCGCGACGATCGCGACCTCCCTGGGCTGCCGCGCGATACCGGCCGCCAGCAGCGAGGCCAACGTAGCCGTGGTGTCCACCGCATGCGCGGTGCTGTTCCACGCCCGCAGGATTCGCTCCCGCTCGGGCGCGGCCAGCAGCTCCACCTCCCCCACCGGAGTACCCGGTGCGGTGGTGACCGCCTCCAGCAATCGCCGGAACCGCTCCGCCAGATCCGCGACCGTCGAATGCTCGAACAGTGCGGTGGCATAGGTGATGGTCGCGAGCAGATCGGCCGCCGTGCCATCGGCCCGGTGCTGGGGGGCCACCACCAGATGCAGATCGAACTGTGAGATGGGGTTGTCGAATTCGGCTGCGCTGACGGTCAATCCGTCCAGTTCGAGGCCGGCTCCGCCCTGGTTCAGGAAGGAGAAGCCGATCTGGAAGAGCGGATGCCGGGCGGTGGAGCGGGCCGGGTTGAGCACCTCCACCAGCCGCTCGAACGGCACCTCGGCATGGGAGAAGGCCGCCAGGTCGGCGGCCTTGACCCGCTGCACCAGATCGGCGAAGGTCTCGCCGGAGCGAATATCGGTGCGCAGCACCAGGGTATTGACGAACATGCCGACCACGTCGTCGAGCACGGCCTCACCGCGACCGGCGATGGGCGTGCCGACGGAGATGTCGGCGCTGCCGGACAGCCGGGCCAGCAGGACCGCGAAGGCGGCGTGCACGACCATGAACGGCGTCGCGCCGTAGGCGAGCGCCAGTTCCTCCACGCGGGCGTGCAGGCTCGCGTCGAGGGTGAAATCGACCTCGCCGCCCGCGGTGGACACGATCGCCGGGCGCGGCCGATCGGTCGGCAGCGACAGTTGATCGGGCAGCTCCGCCAGGGTGTCCTGCCAGAATCGCAGCTGCCGGGAGAGCAGCGACTCGGCATCGTCCTCGGCGCCGAGCCGATCACGCTGCCAGAGCGTGTAATCCGCGTACTGCACCGCGAGCGGCGCCCAGCCGGGAGCCTGACCGGCGCGGCGCGCGTCGTAGGCGGTCATCACGTCACGGGTCAGCGGAGCCAGCGACGAACCGTCGGCGGCGATATGGTGCACGACCACCACCAGCACGAATTCATCGGTCGTTCCGGTGACCGCCAGCAGGGTCGCGCGCAGCGGCACGGCGGTGGTCACATCGAACGGGCGGGCGATGAATTCCGATACGGCGGCCGGCACCTCGTCCGCCGCCACCCCGATCGGTTCCAGGGTCGGGACGGGAGCCTGCTCGAGCGGCAGGATCACCTGTGCCGGACCGGATTCGGTGAGCGGGTAGACCGTGCGCAGCACCTCGTGACGGCCGATCACATCCCGGAGGGCGGCGGCGAGCGCGGCCACATCCAGAGCGCCGGAGAGCCGCATGGCCACCGGAATGTTGTAGGCGGCGGATTCCCCGTCGAGCCGGTTGAGGAACCACATGCGCTGCTGCGCCAGCGAGAGCGGCGTCGGACCGTTGCTCGTGCGCGGGGCCAGCACCGGACCGCTCGCGGCCGCATCGGCCGCGCCGAGCGCCGCGGCCAGGGCGGCCACGGTCGGCTGCTCGAAGACCGTGCGCATGGCGACCGCCACGCCCAGGCGGGCGGACAGGCGGGCCGACAGCTTGGCCGCACTCAGTGAATTGCCGCCCAGGCCGAAGAAATCGTCGTCCAGGCCGACGGCCGTGAGATCGACCTCGAGCACCTCGGCGATCACCGCGGCCACCGCGTGTTCGGCGGCGGTGACCGGCGCGCGGAATTCCGCCGCGCGGAAGACCGGCTCCGGCAGGGCCTTTCGGTCCAGCTTGCCGGTCGGGCTGAGCGGGATGGTCTCGAGCACCATGATCGCCGACGGCACCATGTACGCGGTGAGCGAGCGGGCCGCGAAGGCGCGCAGCTCGTCCACATCGACGGTGCGACCGGCGGCCGCGGTCACGTACGACACCAGCGAGACATCACCATTGGCGGCGGTGTGCCCGATGGTGGCGGCGAAATCGACGGCGGCGAAGGCCGACAGCGCCGCATCGATCTCACCGAGCTCGATGCGCAGACCGCGCACCTTCACCTGATCATCGGAACGGCCGACGAACTCCAGCGCGGGGTAATCGATGCCGCCGACATTGCGGGTGGCCCAGCGCACCAGGTCACCGGTGCGGTAGAGCCGCTCCCCCGGCGCGCCGTAGGGATCGGCCACGAAGCGACCGGCGGTCAGGCCCGGACGGTCGAAGTAGCCGCGTCCCAGAGCCGGTCCGCGCAAATACATTTCGCCGACAACACCGTCCGGCACCGGCTGCAGCCAGGTGTCGAGCACCGCGGCGGACATGCCGGGTACGAAGCTGCCCAGTACGGGGCTTTCACCCGGCCGCATGGCCGAGCTCATATTGGTGATCATGGAGGCTTCGGTGGGGCCGTACACGTTGTACAGCTCCCGGCCGGCGCCCCAGCGTTCGATCAGCTCCGCGCCGTAGGACTCGCCGCCGAGCGTGACGTGCTTGAGCCCCGGCACCTGCTTCGGGTCCATGGTCTGCAGCACCGACGGAGTCATGAAGGTCTGCGTAACCCGCTGGGTGCGGATCAGATCGCTCAATTCCGCGCCGCCGAACACATCGGCGGGAGCCACGACCAGGGCGGCCGCCACCGGCAGCGCCATGCACACCTCGAGCAGCGAGGCGTCGAAGCTCGGGGACGAACGGTTCAGCACCCGGTCGTCGGAGGTGGAGTGGCAGCGTTCGGTATTGGCCGCGCCGACACCCACGATGCCCGCGTGCGAGATGACGCAGCCCTTGGGCAGTCCGGTGGAGCCGGAGGTGTAGATCATCCAGGCCGCATTGGCGGCGCCCACCGGGCGGACCAGTTCGGCATCGTCGATCGGTGCGCCGCTGCGGCCGGTCAGATCGGACGCCACTTCGGGACCGTCGAAGACCAGCCAATCGGTCTGTGCCGGAAGGCCGTCCGCGTGGGCGGCGAGAGTCAGGCCGGTCACCGCGCCGGAGTCGGCGAGCATATGCGCGATGCGCGCGGCCGGATAGTTCGGGTCGATGGGCAGGTAGGCCGCACCGGTCTTGGCGATGGCCCACAGCGCCACCATCGATTCGAAGGAGCGCGGCACGGCGACGGCCACATAGTCCTCCGCGCCCACACCGCGGGCGATGAGCAGGCGGGCCAGTCGCGAGGACCGGTCGTCGAGCTCGGCGTAGGTCAGCGTGCCGGTCCGGCCGATCAGGGCCGGGCCGTGCGGGTTCGATTCGACTGCGGCCCGGATCATCTGGGCAAGGGTGCGAACCGGCTGTGCGCGCGGACCGCGGCGGTTCAGCACCTGGGCCCGCTCGTGCGGGGACAGCAGATCGATGGCGCCCAGGCACACCTGTGCGTCCGCGGTGATCGCGGCCAGCACCCGGCCGAACCGGCGCAGCAGCCCCGCGACCGTCGACTCCTCGAAAAGGTCGGTGGCATAGGTGATCTCGACGGCCAGATGGCCGTCCGCGTCGAGGTTCTCGCCGATGGTGAAGAGCAGATCGAACTTCGACATGGTGTCGCCCGCGTCGACGGCCTCCATCACCAGACCCGGGACCGCGCGAGCGCCCGATTCCAGATCCATATAGCTGAGGGCCACCGTGAACAGCGGATTCCGGCCCGGTGCGTGCTCGACGCCGAGTTCGGTCACCAGGCGTTCGAAGGGCACCGTGGCATGCGCGAACGCGGCCAGGTCCACCTCCCTGGTCTGCGCGAGCAATTCGGTGAAGGTCCGGCCGGGGGCCGGAGTGGTGCGCAGCGGCAGCGTATTGACGAACATGCCGACCAGCTCGTCGAGCGCCGCGGCCTCGCGACCGGCGACCGGGGTGCCGATGGCCACATCGTCGGAACCGGACATCCGGCCCAGCAGTACCGCCAGAGCGGCATGCAGCACCATGAACGGAGTCGCGCTGTGCCGCTGCGCCAGGGCGGTGATGCCCGCGCCGATGCCGCCGCCGAAGCGGCCGCGGACGACGCCGCCGCGCAGGGAGGCGATGGCCGGACGCGGATGATCCAGGGGCAGTGCGAGTTCGTCGGGCAGTTCGGCGAGTGCCGCACGCCAGTAGGCGATTTCGCGATCGGCGTGCAGTTCCAACACCTGCTGCTGCCAGAGCGTGTAATCGGCGTACTGGACCGGCAGCGGCTGCCACTGCGGCGCCACTCCGATCAGCCGCGCCAGATAGGCCGCGACCAGATCACGCAGCAGCGGGTTCATCGAAACACCGTCGCCGGCAATGTGATGCAGCACGATCACCAGGACGTGGCTGGTATCGGATTCGCGCAGCAGCAGGGCCCGGACCGGGACCTCGGTGGTGACATCGAAACCGCGCGTGACGGTTTCGGCCAGCCGGCGCTCCAGCGGGCCGGTGAGGGATTCCACCTCCAACTGCATGGCGGTGTGCGGCGGCAGGATGACCTGGTGGCCGGCGCCCTCGGCATCGATCGGATAGACGGTGCGCAGCACCTCGTGCCGGGTCACCACATCGGTGATGGCCAGTCGCATTGCGGCGTAATCGATCTCGCCGACAATGCGGACCGCGATCGGAATATTGTGCGCGGCCGAATCCGGATCGAGCCGGTTCATCAGCCACATGGACTGCTGCGGGGCCGAGAGCGGAATCCGGTCCGGGCGCGGACCCGCGACGAGTGCGGGCAGTGCGGGGGTCGTATCGTCGCCGCCGAGTCGCGCGGCCAGGGCCTGCACCGTGCCGGCCTCGAAGAGCAGGCGCACCGGAATGCGCTGCCCGAGCCGCTCGCCGATGCGGGAGAGCACCCGGGTGGCGATGAGCGAATTGCCGCCCAGCGCGAAGAAGTCGTCGTCCAGACCGACCTGCTCGAGCCCGAGGATCTCGGCGAAGACCGCGGCCACCGCCTGTTCGGCGGCGGTGCGCGGCGCCCGGTAGGCGGTGGCTTCGAACACCGGCGCCGGCAGCGCCGCGTGATCGAGCTTGCCGTTGACGGTCAGCGGAATCCGGTCCACCGTCACAATGGCCGACGGGACCATGTACTCGGGCAGTCGCAGCGCGACGGCATGACGCAGCTCGGCCGCATCGAGAGCGCCGGGGGCGACCACATAGCCGACAATGCGGTCCGCGCCGAGAGATTCGTCGTGGCGCACGATGACCGCGGCCTCGCGAATACCGGTCTCGGACAGCAGGGCCGCTTCGATCTCGCCGAGCTCGATGCGGAAGCCGTGCAGGTTCACCTGCTGGTCGGCGCGGCCGAGGTACTCCAGCTCACCGGTGGCCGTCCAGCGTGCGACGTCGCCGGTGCGGTAGGCGAGCGATCCGGCGGGACCGTACGGGTCGGCGATGAAGCGGACGGCGGTCAGATCCGGGCGGTTCAGGTAGCCGCGGGCCAGCTGCCCACCGGAGACATAGAGCTCGCCGGGCACACCCGCCGGAACCGGGCGCAGCCGCGAATCCAGCACGCGCACCGTCAAACCGGGCAGAGCTCCGCCGATGACGCTGGCGGAACCGGTCTCGGCGGTGATCGGGCGGTACGAGACGTGCACCGTGGTCTCGGTGATGCCGTACATGTTCACCAGCGCCGGAGACTGCGGATGCCGGTCGAACCACGGGCGCAGGCGCTGCGGTTCGAGCGCCTCACCACCGAAGACGACATGGCGCAGGGCGAGCTCGTCATCGGCTTCGGCATCGGCGGCGATGAGCTGATAGAACGCGGACGGCGTCTGGCTGAGCACCGTGACCCGCTGTGCGGCAAGCAGTTCCCGGAACTGCTGCGGCGAGCGCGAGGTGAAGTAGTCGACCACCACCACGCTGCCGCCGTAGAGCAGCGCGCCCCACAGCTCCCACACCGAGAAGTCGAAGGCGTAGGAGTGGAACATGGTCCACACGTCCGACGCGTCGAATCCGTAGTGCTGCTGCGAATTGTCGAACAGTGCCACCACATTCCGGTGCGGGATGACAACGCCCTTGGGGCGGCCGGTCGAACCCGAGGTGTAGATGACGTAGGCGGTATTGCCATCGGCCAAGGGCGCCAGGCGATCCGCGTCGGTGATCGGTGCGGCATGACCGCCGTCGAGATCCACGGTATCGAGATCGAGGACGAGGCCGTCGAACCAGTTCGCGGGCAGATCGGCTGCGGCGCTGCTGATCGCGCACACCGGGCGGGCGTGGTCGATCACGTACGCAATACGATCGGCCGGGTAGTTGGGGTCGATGGGCAGATAACCGCCACCGGCCTTCACCACCGCGAGCAGCGCGACGACGAGCTCGGCGGTGCGCGGAAGGGCCACGGCCACCAGCGATTCCGGGCCGACACCCGAGGCGATCAGCAGGCGGGCGAGACGGTTGGACCGGGCGTCCAGCTCGGCGTAGGTCAGGGCGACCGCGCCGGCGCGGACCGCCACCGCCCGCGGATCGAGCAGCGCGGCCGCGGCGAAGCGGTCCGCGATGGTGCCGGTTCCGGCGAGATCCACTCCGGCGCTGGACCATTCGTACAGCGCCCGCTGCTGCTCGGCGCTGCTCAGCAGTTCGATATCACCGACGATGACGGCGGGATCGGCCGTGACGGCGGTCAGCACCTGCTCCAGCCGGCGGGCCAGCACCTCGATGGAGGCCGCGTCGAAGAGATCGGTGGCGTAGGTGAAGCGGATGGCGTCATCCGCCACCGTCACCTGCAGGTCGAATTTGCTGCTCTCGTAGTCGAAGTCGTAGCCGCCGACCTCGATGCCGGGCAGGCGCACGGTGATCGGGTCGAAGTTCTGCAGGGCCAGCACCACCTGGACCAGCGGGTGCCGGGCCGCCGAACGCGGCGGATCCAGCACCTCCACCAGGCGTTCGAACGGCACCTCGGCGTGGTCGAAGGCCGCCAGATCGGCGGCCCGGGCCCGGCCGAGCACGGCGCTGAAGGGCTCCGATTCCGACACCTGCAGCCGCAGCACCAGGGTGTTGACGAACATGCCGATCAGATCGTCGAGGGCCGCCTCACCGCGACCGGCGACCGGTGCGCCGACGGCGATATCGCCGGTGCCGGACAGGCGGGCCAGCAGCACCGCGAGCGCGGCGTGCAGCACCATGAACTCGGTGGCCTCGTGCCGGTCGGCGACCGCCGCGATACCGGCGCGCAGGGCCGCGGGCAGCGGTACGACGAGCGCGCCGGCCGCATTCGAGGCGACCGGGGGGCGCGGCCGGTCGGTGGGCAGCTCGAGCTGTGCGGGCAGGCCGCCGAGCGCCTCTCGCCAGTAGTCGAGCTGCTGTGCCGCAACCGATTTCGGATCGTCCTCGGCGCCCAGCAGTTGCTGCTGCCACAGCGCGTAATCGGCGTACTGCACCGTCAGCGGCTGCCACTGCGGCTCGGCGCCGGTGGTGCGGGCCAGATAGGCCCGGGCGATGTCCTGGGCCAGCGGGGCCAGGGAGAAACCGTCGGCGGCAATGTGGTGCACCACCAGGGCCAGGACGAACTCCCGCTCGGAGAGCGTGCCGACACCGATGCGCAGCGGGGCCTCCGAGGTCACGTCGAAGGGGGTCATCACCAGCGCGGACAGTTCGGCCGTGAGATCGGCGGCGGTGAAGCGGGTGACCGCGGGCATGAAGCCGCGCGGCAGAATCCGCTGGTAGCCGATGCCGTCGAGCTCCGGGTACACGGTGCGCAACGTCTCGTGCCGGTCGACCACATCGAGCAGGGCGGCGCTCAGTGCGGCGGTGTCCACCGCACCGGTGAGCCGCAGCACGATCGGGATGTTATTGACCGTCTCCAGCGGATCGAACCGGTTCAGGAACCAGATGCGGCGCTGGGCCGGTGAGAGCGGCACCAGATCCGGGCGCGTGGCCGCGACCAGGACCGGACGCTCCGAGCCGCCCTGACGCTGGGCGGCGCGGGCCGCCAGCGCGGCGACCGTGGGCGCCTCGAACAGCAGGCGCATCGGAATATCGGCGTCCAGGGCCGCGCCCAGGCGGGCCACCAGGCGGGTGCCCATGAGCGAATTGCCGCCGAGGGCGAAGAAGTCGTCGTCCGCGCCGACCCGCTCGATACCGAGCAGATCGGCGATGATCTCGGCGACCGCGCGTTCCGCCGCCGTGGCGGGGGCCCGGTAGGAGGTGGCCTGGAACTCCGGTTCCGGCAGGGCCTTTCGATCCAGCTTGCCGGAGGAGTTGAGCGGGAAGGCGTCCAGCGCCACGAAGGCGGCGGGCACCATGTACGGCGGCAGCACCTCGGCGAGCTGTGCGCGCACCTGGTCCAGGGACAGGTGCGCACCCTGGTCGGCGACCAGGTAGGCGACCAGCTGATCGCCCAGCCGCTCGTGGCTGCGCGCCACCACCACCGCCTGGGTGACGGAATCGAGGGCGATGAGCGCGGTTTCGATCTCACCGAGCTCGATGCGCTGACCGCGCAGCTTCACCTGGAAATCGGTGCGGCCGATGTACTCCAGGCGCTCGGAGCGAGCGCCGTCGGCGGCACGCCACACCACCAGGTCGCCGGTGCGGTACATGCGGGCGCCGGGCTCGAAGGGGTTGGCCACGAAGCGATCCGACGTCAGATCGGGACGGCGCACATAGCCGCGCGCCAGCTGATCACCGGCGAGGTAGAGCTCACCCGGCACACCGGCCGGGACCGGACGCAGCCGCGAATCCAGGACGAAGACCCGGGAGTTCCACTGCGGCAGGCCGATCGGCACCGATCGGACGTCCTCGCCTGCGGCCTGCCAGTACGTGATCGACACGGCGGCCTCGGTCGGGCCGTACAGGTTGTGCACCTTGATGCCGTCGCCCAGCGCGAGCACGGCGTTCACCGTCTCCGGCGGCAGGGCCTCACCGATGACGAACACATCCCGCAGGGTCGGCAGCGTGCCGGCGGCGGTCTGCGCCGCGAATACCGTCAGCATCGACGGTACGAAGTCGGTGACCGTCACACCCTGCGCCGCAATGGTTTCGGCGATGTAGTCGGTATCGCGATGGCCGTCATGGGTGGCCACGACCAGGGTCGAACCACTGCGCAGCGGCATGAAGTAGCCCCACAGCGATACGTCGAACGTGGTCGCGGTCTTCTGGAAGTACACATCCCGCGGGCCCATGGGGAATTCGGCGAGCATCCAGGCGGTCTGATTGTGGATCGCGCCGTGCGAGACGGCCACGCCCTTGGGGCGTCCGGTCGAACCCGAGGTGAAGATGGCGTACGCCGGATTGTCCGCGCGGACCGGGCGCAGCAGCTCCGACTCGGCGACCGGAGTGGTCGAGAAGCCTTCCAGCGCAACCTCGTCCAGCAGGAACACAGCGGTGCCCTCGGACACCGGCACCGCGTCGGCGGTCGTGGACAGCACACAGGCGGGCTGCGCGGTGTCGAGAATATGCGCGATGCGCTCGGCCGGGTGATCGGGATCGAGCGGAACCCAGGCGCCACCGGCGGTGACGATCGCGTACATGCCGACAACCAGATCCAGCGAGCGGCGAATGGCCAGGCCCACCAGGGACTCCGCGCCGACGCCCTGCGAAATCAGCAGGCGGGCCAGCTGATTGACCCGGGCGTCGAACTCGGCGTAGGTCAGCTGTGCGCCCTCGTACACGACCGCGACGGAGTCCGGGTACCGCACGACCGCGCGCCGGTAGCCGTCGAGCAGCAGCTCGGGCGCAACCGGGTAGCGGGTCTCGTTCCAGTCCAGCAGCATTCGCGAACGCTCGGCGGTCTCCAGCAGTTCGATCTCGCCCACCGGCAGCGCCGGATCGGCGACGGCCGCGCGCAGGATGCGCGTGAACCGGTCGGCGAACTCCCGCATGGTGGCGGCGTCGAAGAGATCGGTGGCGTAGCGCAGTACCCCGAACAGCGCGGTACCGCCGTCCGCCGCACCCTCGGTCAGGGCCAGCGAGAGGTCGAACTGAGCGCTCACGTTCTCCATCGGGAACGCCGCGACCTCGAGTCCGGGCAGCACCAGCACGCTGTCGTCGCGGTGCTCGAAGGTGAGCAGCGCCTGCACGATCGGCGAGTAGGCCTGCGAGCGCGCCGGATTCAATTCGTCGACCAGGCGCTCGAACGGCAGGTCGGCATTGGCGAAGGCCCGCACATCGGTATCGCGGACGGTGCCGAGCAGCTGGGCGAACGAGGCGTCCGGGGCCACCCGGGTGCGCAGCACCAGGGTGTTGACGAACATGCCGACCATATCGTCGAGGGCCTGTTCGGAGCGGCCCGCGATCGGGGTGCCGATGACGATATCCTCGGTGCGCGCCAGGCGGGAGAGCAGGGCGGCGTAGGCGGCGTGCACCACCATGAAGGTCGAAACACCGTGGCGGCGAGCCAGTTCCGCGATATCGGCGGTGGCTGCGGCGGGGATCTCGAAGGCGAGGGCGGAACCGCGACCGGTGGCCACCGCCGGGCGGGCCCGATCGGTGGGCAGCTCCAGCAGCGGATCGAGCCCGGCCAGTTCGGTGCGCCAGTGCACGATCTGCTTGCCCAGCACCGAATCCGGATCGGCGACATCGCCGAGCACCTCGTGCTGCCAGAGCGTGAAGTCGGCGTACTGCACGGGCAGCGGCGCCCACTGCGGAACCTGGCCTGCCGTGCGGGCGGCGTAGGCGACCATGAGATCGCGGGCCAGCGGTGCGGTGGAGACGCCGTCGGCGGCGATGTGGTGCGTCACCACGACCAGCACGTACTCCGGAACAGACGGTTCCGGATCGCCGGCACGCAACGGCACAGTATTTGCTGCACGCAGCAGTGCCCCACGCACCGGGGCCTCGGTGCGCAGATCGAAACCGTGGTCCAGGATTTCGGCGACCGCGGCGGCCAAATCGGCGGTGTCGAGCGCGGTGAGCTCCGGCAGGTTCAGCTCCGCGACGGAGTGCACGACCTGCCGCGGACCCTCGGCGTCCTCCGGGAAGAGGGTGCGCAGCGATTCGTGCCGCTCCAGCACATCCAGGAAGGCGTCCCGCAGCGCGGGCACATCCAGATCACCGGTGAGCCGGATGGCGGACGGGATGTTGTAGACCGGCGATTCCGAATCCAGGCGATTGAGCAGCCACATGCGGGTCTGCGCCAGCGACAGCGGGATTCGCTCCGGACGCGGGCGCGGGGCCAGCGGCACGGCGGGCGCGCCCGGCCGGGTGGCGCGGACGGCCAGCTCGGCGACGGTCGGGGCCTCGAACACCTCGCGGACGCTCAGCTCACAGCCCAGTGCCGCATTGGTGCGGGCTACCAGGCGCATGGCCAGCAGCGAATTGCCGCCGCGGCCGAAGAAGTCGTCGTCGGCGCCGATCGGGCCGCTGCCGAGCAGATCGGCGATGACGGTGGCCAGCACCGCTTCCGCACCTTCGCGCGGCGCCCGGTAGGGCACCGTGGCGGCGGTGAACTCGACCTGCGGCAGGGCCTTGCGGTCGAGCTTGCCGACGGTGGTGAGCGGCATGCGGTCCAGGACGACCAGATGTGCGGGCGTCATATAGGCGGGCAGCCGGGTGCGGGCCTGGGCCAGCACGGTCTCGGCGGTGAGCGGGCTGCCGGAATCCGGTGCGCCGGAGATATATCCGACGAGGCAGTCGGCGCCGGCGCTGTCCTTGGCCAGTAGCACGGCGGCATTGGCGACACCGTCCGCGGCCAGCAGCGCCGCCTCGATCTCGCCGAGTTCGATGCGCTGGCCGCGCAGCTTCACCTGGAAGTCGTTGCGGCCCAGGTACACCAGATCACCATGGCGGTTCCAGCGCACCAGGTCGCCGGTGCGGTACATGCGGGTGCCGGGTACGCCGAACGGGTCCGCGACAAAGCGTTCCGCGCTGAGCGAACTGCGGCCCTGGTAGCCGCGGGCCAGCTGATCGCCGGCCAGATAGAGCTCACCCGTGACACCGGTGGGCACCGGACGGCAGCGGGCGTCGAGCACATAGGCGCGGGTGTTCCAGTTCGGGCGGCCGATGGCGACCTCGAACTCCGGATCCGCATCCGAGAACTCGTGGTAGATGGTGGAAATCGCCGCTTCGGTGGGGCCGTACGCATTGTGCACGGAGCCGCCGACATGGGCGCGCAGCTGGCCGAGCAGTTCGGCGGGCAGCGCCTCACCACCGGTGTGCAGATGCCGGAACGAGCGCAGCGCATCGCCGCGGCCCTCCGCGACCAGCGCGGCCAGCACCGACGGCACATGCTCGGCGATGGTGACGCCGTACTCGCGCATGAGATCGGCCAGATAGTCCAGATCCTGATGACCGCCGGGACGCGGAATCACCAGCGGCGCACCGACGAGCGCGGGCAGGAAGCACTCCCACACCGAGACGTCGAAGCTCAGCGGCGCGCGCTGCATGATGCGGTCCGCACCGGTGACCCGGTACCGGGATTCGAGCCAGCGCAGCTGGTTCATGATCGCGCGGTGGCTGGTGGCCACACCCTTGGGCAGGCCGGTCGAGCCGGAGGTGAACAGCACGTAGGCGAGATTGTCCGGGCGCAGGACGCCGAGCCGGTCCGCATCGGTGAGCGGGGCGGCGGACAGGTCCGACAGGTCCAGCCCGTCGACCTCGACCACCCGCACGCCGTCGAGTTCGGGCAGCGTGGCACCGCCGACCGAGAGCACCAGGGTGGTGTTCGAGGTGTTCAGCACATGCATCAGGCGGTCGGCCGGATACGCCGGATCGACCGGAACGTAGGCCGCGCCCGCCTGTACCACGGCGAACAGCGCGGCGACCATATCGAAGGACCGCTGCGCGGTGACGCCGACGATGGCGTCCGGGCCGACGCCTGCCGAGACGAGGTGGCGCGCAAGACGATTCGCCTGATCGGCCAGTTCGGCGTAGGTGCGGGTCTCGCCCTCGAAGATCAGGGCGACAACGTCCGGATCCTGCGCCGCCC
Source organism: Nocardia sp. NBC_01327 (assembly GCF_035958815.1). NCBI lineage: Bacteria > Bacillati > Actinomycetota > Actinomycetes > Mycobacteriales > Nocardiaceae > Nocardia > Nocardia sp. NBC_01327. The sequence goes on from NZ_CP108383.1 coordinate 8,775,144, forward strand.
GCGCATCGAGCAGATCGGCGAGCGTTTCGCGGGGCAGCGGCCGGACGGTGGCGTTGCGGTCCACCAGCAGCAGGCCGCGCTCGGTGGCCGACATGAGCTCGATATCACCGGCGGGGACACGAGTATCGGCGACGAGCGCGCGCAGCACCCGCTCGTAGCCGGACAGGAACTCGGTGACGGTGGACTCATCGAACAGATCCAGCGCATACACGAGGTGCACATCGAGTCCGGCGGGCGTGCCGTCGGCCGCGGTGTTCTCCCACAGCGTCCAGTCGACATCGAATTGCACGGTGGTGACGTCGATGTCGACGGGCGCGAGGGCCAGATCATTCAGCTGGAAGTCGGCCCGGGCCATGTTCTGCAGCGTCAGCGTCACCTGGGTGAGCGGCGAATGTGCCTGCGAGCGCACCGGATTCAGCGCATCGACCAGGGTCTCGAACGGCACCGCGGCATGATCGAAGGCCGCCACATCGGTATCGCGCACCAGGTCGAGCAGCTCGCCGAGCGGCATATCGGGCCGCACCTCGGTGCGCAGCACCAGGGTATTGACGAACATGCCGACCAGATCGTCGAGCGCCTCCTCACCGCGACCCGCCACCGGAGTGCCGATGACGATATCGCTGGTACCGGACAGCCGTGCCAGCAGCACGGCCAGGGCGGTGTGCAGCACCATGAACAGGGTCACGCCCTGTGCGGCGACGAATTCCAGGACGGCGGCGTGCAATTCGGCGTCGAGGTGGCTGCTGACGGTGCCGCCGCGACCGGTCGCGACGGGCGGGCGCGGTCGATCCGCGGGCAGGGCGAGCAGATCCGGGACACCGGCCAGGGCGCCGGTCCAGAAGCGCAGCTGCTGCGCCAGTTCGGAATCCGGGTCCGTCACACTGCCCAGCGTCGAGCGCTGCCAGAGAGCGAAGTCGGCGTACTGCACCGGCAGGGGCGCCTGATCGGGCGCGCTGCCCGCGGCGCGAGCCACGTAGGCGGTGGCCAGATCCCGGGTGAGCGGGGCCAGGGACCAGCCGTCGGAAGCGATGTGATGCACCACGAACAGCATGACGTGCTCGTCCTCGGCCAGCCGGAGCAGCCGGATCCGCAGCGGCACCTCCACCGTCACATCGAAGACGGTGTTCGCCACGGCATCGACCACCGCGGGCAGGTCGGCGGCGGTCACGGTTTCGAGCGCGAGATCCATCAGCCGGGTTCCGGCGGGCAGCACCACCTGGGTGGCCTCGCCGTCGTGCTCCGGGTACAGGGTGCGCAGGGTTTCGTGGCGGTCGATCAGATCTCCGACCGCGGCCTGCAGGGCGGGCACATTCAGGGTGCCGGTCAGGCGCAGCGCGAACGGAATGTTGTAGGAGGTCGCTGCGCTGCCCACATCGAAACGATTGAGGAACCACATGCGCTGCTGGGCGATGGACAGCGGGATGATGTCGCCGCGCTGCTGCGGGACCAGCGGCGCCACCGCCGGGGCGGCAGCCGCGCTCAGGTCGGTGAGCCGCACGGCCAGGGCGCGCACGGTGGCAGCCTCGAAGATGGTGCGCAGCGGGACTTCCACGCCGATCGATTTGCCGAGGCGGGCGGCCAGCTGGGTGGCGATGAGCGAGTTGCCGCCGAGCTTGAAGAACACGTCGTCGGCGCCGACCGGTTCGTCGAGACCGAGCAGCACGGTGAAGGTATCGGCGATCAGCTGTTCGGTCGCGGTGAGGGGAACCGTGACTTCCAGCGGGGTGACCTCCGTCGCGGGCAGCGCGCCGCGATCCAGCTTGCCGTTCGGGGTCAGCGGCAGCTCGCCGATGACCACGACGGCGTCGGGAACCATATCGGCGCTGAGGAATTCGGCCATTGCCTCGCGCAGCGCGAGGGAATCGAGCGCGATACCGGCATCGGGTACCGCATAACCGATGAGCCGATCGCCGATCTGCTCCTCTGACCGCACCACCACGGCGGCCTCGCGGACCCCGGGGCAGCGCAGCAGTGCGGCCTCGATCTCCCCGAGTTCGATCCGCAGGCCGTGCAGCTTGACCTGGAAGTCGTTGCGGCCCAGGTACTCCAGTTCGCCCTCCGAGTTCCACACGGCGAGATCGCCGGTGCGGTACATGCGGGCACTGTCACCGAAGGGATTGGCCACGAAGCGATCCGAGGTCAGATCGGCGCGTGCGACGTAGCCGTGTGCCAGCTGATCACCCGCGAGGTAGAGCTCGCCCGCGACGCCCACCGGAACCGGGCGCAGACGCGAATCGAGCACGTACACCTGGGTATTGAAGACCGGCGCACCGATCGGCACCGAGGCGGTATCGGCCGCGGTCACCTCGTGATACGTGACATCGACGGCCGTCTCGGTCGGGCCGTACAGGTTGTGCAGCTCACCACCGGTGATCGCACGCAGGCGCTGCGCCGGCTCGGCCGTGAGCGCCTCGCCGGAGGTGAACACCATGCGCAGGCCGGTGCACGCGGCCGCGGCCGCCTCGGCGAGGAAGTCCGAGAGCATGGACGGCACGAAGTGGGTGACCGTCACGCCCGCGCGGGTGATGAGTCCGGCCAGGTAGGCCGGGTCACGGTGCCCGTCCGGTGCGGCGACGATCAGCTTGGCGCCGATCTGCAGGGGCCAGAAGAACTCCCACACCGACACATCGAAGGTGGCCGGGGTCTTCTGCAGGACGATATCGGCGGCGGTCAGCCCGTACTCGGACTGCATCCACACCAAACGGTTGACGATCGCCGAGTGCGGCACCGCCACACCCTTGGGACGGCCCGTCGAACCCGAGGTGAAGATGACATACGCGGTATTGGAATCCCGCAGCGGCGCACGGCGATCCGCATTGTCCAGCGGCTCGCCTGAATAGCCGGTCAGGTCGAGCAGGTCGATGCGGACCTGTGCGGTGTCGACGTCCAGATCCGCGCCGGAGGTCAGCACGCACACCGGATCAGCGGTGGCGAGAATGTCTTCGGTGCGCGCTGCCGGGTGCTCCGGATCCAGCGGCACATACACGCCGCCCGCGACGGTGACCGCGTACATGCCGACCATCAGATCGATGGAGCGCCGCATGCCCAGCGCCACAGCGGATTCCGGTCCGACGCCCTCGGCGATGAGCCAGCGGGCCAGGCGGTGTACCCGTTCGGCGAACTCGCCGTAGGACAGAACTGTCCCCTCGAATTCGAGAGCAGGCGCATCGGGGCTGGTCAGCACCTGTGCCTCGAAGAGCGAAACCAGTGTCGAGGCCGCGGAATTGCGCTCGGCGAAGACCGAATCCCAATGCACGGCGGTGTCGTTCCAGTCGGTCAGGACCAGTGCGCGCTCGGCGGCGTCGAGCAGTTCGAGATCACCGACGGCCACGGACGGGTCGGCGGCGACGGCGGTGAGCACCTGCACGAAGCGGCGGCCGAAGGCGGTCGCGAAGTAGTCGTCGAAAAGCTCTTCGGCGTAGGTGATTTCGGCCGACATGCCCGATTCGGCGTCGGACAGGGTCAGCTGCAGGTCGAATTTGGCCGACTGCTGGTCCAGGTCCACGCCGGAGACGGCGAGACCGGGCAGCTCCAGGGCGGCGACGCTCTGGTTCTGGAAGGTCAGCATGACCTGGAAGAGCGGATGCCGGGCCTGCGAGCGGGGCGGGTCGAGGATCTCGACCAGACGCTCGAAGGGCACCTCCGCATAGGCGAAGGCCCGCAGGTCGTACTCGCGCACCCGGCTCAGCAGGTCGGCGAAGGACTCACCGGTGCGCACCTGCGCGCGCAGCACCAGCGTATTGACGAACATGCCGACCATATCGTCGAGCGCGCGGTCACCGCGGCCCGCGACCGGGACGCCGACGGCAATGTCATCGCCGCCGGAGAGCCGGGCCAGCAGGGCGGCGAAAGCACTGTGCACCACCATGAACAGCGTCGCGCCGTGCTGCTGCGCCACCCGATTCAGTTCGGCCACCAGCTCCGCGGGCAGTGCGAACAGGTGTGCGCCGGCGCGGTAGGAGGCGACGGCCGGACGCGGCCGGGTGGACAGGCGCAGCTCAACCGGCAGATCGGTCAGGGCCTGGGTCCAGTAGGCGAGCTGGCGGGCGGCCAGCGAGTCCGGATCCTCCTCGGAGCCCAGCACCTCCTGCTGCCACAGTGCGTAGTCGGCGTACTGCACGGGCAGCGGATTCCACTGCGGCACAGCGCCTTCCATCCGGGCCGCATAGGCGGTCATCAGATCACGGGTCAGCGGACCCAGCGACCAGCCGTCACCGCCGATGTGGTGCAGGACGAATACCAGAATATGTTCGGCTGCCGCAGTGCCGGTGTCCGCGAGGCGGAACAGCGCCACGCGCATCTGGATCTCGGTGGTGAGATCGAATCCGGCGGTGACCAGCTCGGAAATGTGCTCGGCCAGTCCGGATTCGGTGACCGCGACCGGTTCCAGGCCCGGGAGACTCTGGCCGGCCGGCAGCACCACCTGGGTACTGCGGCCGTCTGCGGTGGCCGGGTAGACGGTGCGCAGCACTTCGTGCCGGTCCACCACATCACCGATGGCGCGGCGCAGGGCCGCCACCTCCAGATCGCCGGAAAGACGCACGGCCAGCGGAATATTATTGACCGCCGACTCCGGATCGAGGCGGTTGAGGAACCACATGCGCTGCTGCGCCGGAGACAATGGCAGCAGTTCGGGACGCGGACGCGCGAGCAGCGGTGCGCGGCCACCGGTGCCGGCCGCTTCCTCCGCGCGGGCGGCCAGCGCCGCGACGGTCGGCGCCTCGAAGAGCACGCGCACGCCGAGATCCGCGCGCAGCGCTGCCGCCAGGCGGGCCGTGACCTGGGTGGCGACCAGGGAATTGCCGCCCAGTTCGAAGAAGTCGTCATCGAGGCCGACCCGCTCGACGCCGAGCACATCGGCGAAGGTGCCCGCCACGATCTCCTCGATCGGGGTGGTCGGCGTGCGGAAGACCTTGGCCTCGAATACCGGGGCGGGCAGGGCCTTTCGATCCAGCTTGCCCGAGATGTTCAGCGGGAAGGCGTCCAGCACCACGAAGGCGGCCGGAATCATGTAGCCGGGCAGGGATTCCGCCAGCGCCGCCCGCACCTCGTCGATATCGACGAGGTGTCCGGCAGTCGGAATCACATAGGCGGCGAGCTGGTCGCCGAGTCGCTCACCGGTGCGCAGCACCACCACGGCCTGGGCGAGGGCGTCCTGCGCGGTGAGCGCGGTCTCGATCTCCCCCAGCTCGATGCGCTGACCGCGCAGCTTGACCTGGAAGTCGGTGCGGCCCAGGTATTCCAGCTCCCCGGAGGCACTCCACTGCACCAGGTCGCCGGTGCGGTACATGCGCTCGCCCGGGTGGAAGGGGTCCGCGACGAATCGATCGGCGGTGAGATCGGCGCGGCGCAGATAACCGCGCGCCAGCTGCACGCCGGACAGGTACAGCTCACCCGGAACGCCGAGCGGTGACGGGTGCAGACGGGAATCGAGCACGTACACCCGGGTGTTCCAGACCGGGCGGCCCATGGGCACGAAATCGGCGTCCCCGAGCATGAATTCGCGGAAGGTGACCTCGACCGCGGCCTCGGTGGGACCGTACAGGTTGTGCACCCGCGCACCGGTCAGTTCCCACATGCGGCGGGCCGCCGCGGCGGGCAGCGCCTCGCCGGAGCAGAACACGTGGCGCAGCGAATTACACTGTGCGGCGGTGGGTTCGGTGACGAACACCGCCAGCATAGACGGCACGAAGTGTGCGGAGGTGATGCCTTCGCGGCGAATCAGTTCCGACAGGTAGGCCGGATCGGTATGCCCCTCGGGGCGGGCCAGCACCAGTCGTGCGCCGACCTGCAGCGGCCAGAAGAACTCGGGCACCGAGACATCGAAGGTGACCGGCGTCTTCTGCAGCAGTCGATCGTTCTCGTCGAGGGCGACATGCGCCTGCTGCAGCCAGCGCAGGCGGTTCACGATGGACGCGTGCGATACCGCGACGCCCTTGGGGCGGCCGGTGGAACCGGAGGTGAAGATGACGTACGCGGTGTTGTCCGGGCGCAGCGGTGCGATGCGGTCCGCATCACGCAGCGGCCCGGCGGCGTAATCGGATACGTCCAGCAGATCGATCCGGAGCTGCCGTTCGATGCTCGGGTCCAGATCCGCGCCGGAGGTCAGCACGAACACCGGCTGCGCGGTATCGAGCACATGGCCGATGCGATCGGCCGGATGATCCGGATCCAGCGGCACGTACGCCGCACCGGCCGCGACGACGGCGTACATGCCGACTACGAGGTCGATGGAGCGCCGCATGCCGAGGGCGACAAGGCTTTCCGGTCCGACGCCCGCGGCGATCAGGTGCCGCGCCAGCCGGTGCACCCGGCCGGAGAACTCGGCGTAGGTCAGCTCGGCGCCCTCGAAGACCAGTGCGGTCCGCAGCGGAGTGCGGGCCGCCTGCTCCTCGAACAGCGAGACCAGGGTGGCGGAATCGGCCCACTCGTGTGCGGTGGTGTTCCAGACATCGAGCAGCAGACTGTATTCGGCGGCGTCGAGCAGTTCGATATCGCCGACGGCCGCAGACGGATCGGCGGCCACCGCGTCCAGAATGCGGACCAGGCGCTCGGCCCACAGGGCAATGGTGCCGGCGTCGAACATATCTGTGGCGTAGGTGAATTCGGCGAGGATGCCGCCGGTGGCATCGTCGGTCATGTTCAGCTGCAGGTCGAACTTCGCGGTGGCGGCGTCGAAGGGCACCCCGTCCACCTCGAGGCCCGGCAGGGTGAACGCGGTGGCGCCGGTGTTCTGGAAGGACAGCAGCACCTGGAACAGCGGATGCCGGGCCTGCGAGCGGACCGGGCTGAGAATCTCCACCAGGCGCTCGAACGGCAGATCGGCGTGGCCGAAGGCGGCCAGGTCGGTGTCCTTGGTCCGGGCCAGCAGGCCGGTGAAGCTCTCGGCCGCATCGAGTTCGGTGCGCAAGACCAGGGTATTGACGAACATGCCGATGGCCTCGTCGAGCACGGCCTCGCCACGACCGGCGACCACGGTGCCGATGGCGATATCGGCGGAGCCGGACAGCCGCGACAGCAGCGCCGCGAAGGCCGCGTGCACCACCATGAAACGGCTGGCTCCCTGGGTGCGGGCCAGGCGGTCGAGCGCCTCGGCCAGATCGGACTCCAGCGGGAACCGGTGCACGGCGCCGTGATTGGAAGCCACCGCGGGGCGCGGGCGATCGGACGGCAGATCGAGCTGTTCGGGCAGGCCGTCCAGGCCACGGGTCCAGTAGTCGATCTGCTGCGCGATGGGCGAGCTCGGATCCTCCTCGGATCCGAGCACCTCGCGCTGCCACAGCGCGTAGTCGGCGTACTGGACCGGCAGCGGGTTCCACTGCGGGGCGGAGCCATTCGCGCGTGCGGCGTAGGCGGTCATGATCTCGCGGGCCAGCGGGGCCAGCGACCAGCCGTCGGCGGCAATGTGGTGCACGACGAAAACCAGGACGTGCGTGGGCTGTCCGGCATCGATGACGTGGAACAGGCCGGTACGCACCGGGGCCGCGGCGGTCACGTCGAAACCCGCGGTCAGCAGCGGGGTCAGCGCGGCCTCGAGGTCGCGCTCGGTGATGTCGACCGGAGCCGGACCGAGGCCGCCGGCAACCGATCCGGCCGGCAGGACGACCTGCACGCCTCGGCCCTGCGCGGTCTGGGGGTAGATGGTGCGCAGGACCTCGTGGCGGTCGATGAGATCGCCGACGGCCTGTGCCAGCGCCCGGGTGTCGAGGTCGCCGGTGAGGCGGACCGCGAGCGGGATGTTGTTGACGGCCGATGCCGTGTCGAAACGGTTCAGGAACCACATGCGCTGCTGCGCGAGCGACAGCGGGATCTCGTCCGGACGCTCCTGCGCCACCAGTTCGCGGCGGCCGCCGGTGCCCTGCTGGGCTTCCAGGCGGGCCGCCAGCGCGGCGACGGTCGGGGCGTCGAACAGCGTGCGCACAGGCACACGGGTATCGAGTGCCGCGCCGAGTCGAGCGACGACCCGGGTGGCGATGAGCGAATTGCCGCCCAGCTCGAAGAAGTCGTCCTCGGCGCCGACCGGCTGTTCGAGTCCGAGCACCTCGGTGAAGACCGCGGCGACGATCTCCTCGGCAGGGGTTGCCGGAGCACGGAACTCGCGGGCGGCGAACTCCGGCTCGGGCAGGGCACGGCGATCGAGCTTGCCATTGGCATTGAGCGGGAACGCATCCATGGACACGAGACCGGCCGGGACCATGTACGACGGCAGCTGTGCGGACAGGTGGGTGCGCAGCGCGTCCACATCCACTGAACTCTCAGCGGGGACTACGTAGCCGACCAGCTGATCACCGGTGCGGGCATCCGAACGCAACACCACGACGGCCTGCGCGACCGACTCGTGGGCCGTGAGGGCAGCCTCGATCTCGCCGAGCTCGATGCGCAGACCACGCAACTTCACCTGGAAATCGGTGCGGCCCAAGTACTCCAGCTCACCGGCGGCAGTCCAGACCACCAGGTCACCGGTGCGGTACATGCGCTCACCCGGAGTGAACGGGTTCGCCACGAAACGATCCGAGCTCAGGTCCGCACGCGCGACGTAACCACGGGCCAATTGCACGCCCGCGAGGTAGAGCTCACCCGCCATACCCGGAGCGACCGGGTGCAGACGCGAATCCAACACGTAAACCTGGGTATTGAAGACCGGACGACCGATCGGCACCGTCTCGGTATCCGCGTCGACGACCTGGTGGTACGTCACGTCGACGGCGGCCTCGGTCGGGCCGTACAGGTTGTGCAACGCCGCACCGGTCACCGCACGCAACTGCTGCGCAGTGGTCGCCGGCAACGCCTCACCTGAAGCGAAAACCATTCGCAGGCTGGTGCATTCGGCGGCGACAGGCTCAGAGACGAATACGGCCATCATGGACGGCACGAAGTGCGTGGTCGTGACACCTTCTGCGGCGATGACCTCCGCGAGATACACCGGGTCACCGTGACCGTCGGGCTTCGCGACGACCAGCCGTGCACCGATCTGCAAGGGCCAGAAGAACTCCCACACCGACACATCGAAGGTGGCCGGGGTCTTCTGCAACACCACGTCGTCGGCAGTCAGGCTGTACTCGGACTGCATCCAGATGAGTCGGTTGACGATGGCCGCATGGCTGATCGCCACACCCTTCGGACGGCCCGTCGAACCGGAGGTGAAAATGACGTAGGCGGTGTTCGAAGGCCGCAGCGGGGCAAGGCGATCCGCGTCCGTCAGCGGGGCATCCGAGTACGCCGACAGGTCGATCGCATCCACCGCGAGCACCGCGACGGTCGCGCGGGTGAACCCGTCGCGCTCGGTGGTCAGAACGCACACCGGATCGGCGGTATTCAGTACGTAGTCGATGCGGTCCGCAGGCTGATCGAGATCCAGCGGCACGTACGCGCCACCGGCCTCCAGCACCGCGTACATGGCGATCACCAGGTCCAGCGACCGGCGAATGCCCAGTGCGACCAGGCTCTCCGGGCCGACTCCGGCCTCGATCAGCGTGCGCGCCAGCCGATGCACGCGACCGGCGAACTCGCCGTAGGACAGACCTGTCCCCTCGAACGAGAGAGCTGTGGCGTCGGGAGTACGCGCGGCCTGCGCCTCGAACAGCGCGACGAGTGTGTGTGCGGCGTCGCCGGTCTCGGCAACGCGCAGGGCGTCGAGGAATTCGCGTTCCAGAACATGCGCCCCGGCCAGATCGGCCTTCTTGTCGTAGGCCGTATCGACCCGCTTACCGATCTCGTGGCCCACACTGAATGCGGTCCGATTCCAGTCGCGCTGGACAAGGTAGTGCTCGCGATCGTCGAGCAGGTCGATATCGCCGACGGCGCCATCCGGCTGTGCGGTAACGGCTTTCAGCAGTCGTTCGAAGCGCTGCGTGAAGCTCGCCATGGCGGCGGCGTCGAAAAGGTCGGTGGCGTAGACGAGTTCGGCGGTGATGCCGGACGGGGCGCCGCCGTGCTGTTCGGTGAGCACCAGTTGCAGGTCGAATTTGGCGGTGTCGAGGGGCACGTCGACACCGCTGACGGTCAGGCCGGGCAGCTCCGCCTCGGCGGGGCCGGTCTGCTGGAAGGACAGCATGACCTGGAACAGCGGATGCCGGGCCTGCGAGCGGGCCGGCTCGAGGATCTCCACCAGGCGCTCGAACGGCAGGGTGGCGTGCGCGAAGGCGGAGAGATCGGTTTCGCGGGTGCGGGACAGCAGTTCGGCGAAGGTATCGCCGCCCTCGACCCGGGTGCGCAGCACCAGGGTATTGATGAAGACGCCGATCAGATCGTCGAGCTGCTGTTCGCCACGGCCGGCGATCGGCGTGCCGACGGCGATATCCGCATCGCCCGACAGCCGGGACAGCAGCACCGACAGCACCGCGTGCATGACCATGAAGACGGTGACGCCCTCGGCCCGGGCCAGGGCCGCGGCCGCCTGATGCAGGTCGGCGCCGATGGTGAACCCGACGCGCCCACCCCGGTAGCTGGCCTCCTGCGGCCGGGGGTGGCTGAGGGGAAGATTCAGCTCCTCGGGCAGTTCGGCGAGAGCGTCCCGCCAGTAGGCGATTTCGCGGGAGAAGGTGGAGTCGGGGTCGTGTTCGTCGCCCAGCACGGCACGCTGCCACAGGGCGTAGTCGGCGTACTGCACGGGCAGCGGGCTCCACTGCGGCGCTTCGCCGTTCGCGCGCGCCAGGTAGGCCGCGGTCAGTTCGCGCACCAGCGGACCGAACGAGAAGCCGTCCGCCGCAATGTGATGCACCACGAAGGCGAGCGCGTACTCGTCGGCGGCAGCCTGGTAGAAGCGCACGCGCAGGGGCAGCTCGCTGGAGACGTCGAAGCCGCGCGCGGCGAATTCCGCCACCGCCGCGTCCAATTCGGCGGCGGAGACCGGGCGCACGGCGAGATCGAGGTCGACCTCCGTCATCGGCAGCACCACCTGGTGGCCGCCGTCGGCGGATTCCGGGAACAGGGTGCGCAGCGATTCCTGGCGCCGCACCACATCCAGTACGGCGGCGCGCAGGGCATCCAGGTCCGCACGACCGCTCAGCCGGACCACGAAGGGCAGGTTGTACGTCGGTGCGGCGGTATCGAACTGGTTGAGGAACCACATGCGCTGCTGCGCCGGGGACAGCGGCAGCAGTTCCGGACGCGGCTGGGCGGTCAGCGGGGGCCGCTGATCGGCGGGGTGTTCGGCGGTCGCGGCGCGGGCCGCGAGACCAGCGACGGTCGGGGACTCGAACAGGGCGCGCACCCCGATCCGGGCGCCGAAGGCCGCCGATACCCGGGCCACCACCTGGGTGGCGACCAGTGAGTTGCCGCCGAGGGCGAAGAAGTCGTCGTCGGCGCCGATCCGCTGCACGCCGAGAATATCGGCGAAGATACCGGCCACGATCTCCTCGGCCGGGGTGCGCGGTGCCCGGAAGCCCGCGTCGCCGGCACCGAATACCGCTTCCGGCAGGGCCTTTCGATCCAGCTTGCCCGAGGAGTTCAGCGGGAACGCGTCCAGGGCCAGCACGGCGGCCGGGATCATGTAGGAGGGCAGGTGGTCGGCGGCGGAGCGGATGAGCTCGGCGGTGTCGACCGTGCGACCCGGCGCGGGCACCACGTAGCCGACCAGCTGCTGACCGGTGGCGGTCTCGGCGACCAGCACCACGGCCTGGCTCACCGCCGGATGGGCCAGCAGGACCGTCTCGATCTCGCCGAGTTCGATGCGCTGGCCGCGGAACTTGACCTGGAAGTCGATGCGGCCCAGGTAGATCAGTTCGCCCTCGGCGGACCACTTGACCAGATCGCCGGTGCGGTACATGCGCTCACCGGGGGTGAACGGGTTGGCGACGAAGCGATCCGAACTCAGATCGACCCGGCCGAAATAACCCCGGGCCAGCTGCACGCCCGCCAGGTACAGCTCACCCGCGACGCCGATCGGAGCCGGGCGCAGGCGCGAATCCAGCACGTAGACCTGCGAATTCCACTCGGGCTCGCCGATCGGGACGGTGGTGGTGTCGGTATCGAGGGCTTCGCGGAAGGTGATGGACACCGCGGCCTCGGTGGGGCCGTACAGATTGTGCAGACCGGCGCCGCTGACCGCGCGGAAGGCCGCCACCGTCTCCGGCGGCAGCGCCTCGCCGATGACGAAGACGTCGCGCAGCGAATCGAGTTCGGCGCGCTGGGCGTGCATGGCGAAGACCGTCAGCATGGACGGGACGAAATCGGTGAGTGTAACCCCGTGCCGGGCAATGGTTTCCGCCACATAGCGGGGGTCGCGGTGACCGTCGGGGGTGGCCAGCACCATGGTGGCGCCGGTGCGCAGCGGCAGGAAGTAGCCCCACAGCGAGACGTCGAAGGTGGTGGCGGTCTTCTGCAGGTACACATCGGACCGGTTCACACCGTATTCGGCCTGCATCCAGGCCAGCTGATTGGCAATGGCGCGGTGGGTGACCGCGACGCCCTTGGGCTTGCCGGTGGAGCCGGAGGTGAACAGCACGTACGCGGGGTGATCCGGGTGCAGCGCGGCGCGGCGGGCACGATCGTCGACGCGGGTGGCGGGGTAGCCGGACAGGTCCAGCTCGTCCACGTAAAGTAGTGGGACGCCGGTGGTTTCGGGCAGAGTGAAGCCGTCGGCGCGGGTCGTCAGCACGACGTGCGGGTGTGCGGTGCCGAGAATATGGCCGATGCGCTCGGCCGGATGGCTCGGGTCGATCGGCACATACGCGCCGCCCGCGCGCAGTACCGCGTACATGGCGACGATCAGTTCGACCGAACGGGCCATGCCCAGGACGACCTGCGATTCCGGGCCCACTCCGGATTCGATGAGCAGCCGGGCCAATCGGTTGGCGCGCTCGGACAATTCGGCGTAGGTGAGTTCGATATCGCCGAAGATCAGCGCGGTGGCCTGCGGCGTCCGGCGCTCCTGGCCATCGAAGCCCTCGTGCAGGAACAGGTCGGAGACGCGGTGGCCGCTGGCATTCCAGCTCGCGGTCACATAGTCGAACTCGCCGGCGTCCAGCAGTTCGATATCGCCCACGGGGCGCTCGGCGGCCGCGGTCGCGGCGGTCAGCAGCCGGGTGAACTTGGCCGCGAACTCGTGCACGGTGGCGGCGTCGAACAGGTCGGTGGCGTAGGTGAAGGCGGCGCTGTACGCGTCATCGCGGTCCGAAATCGTCAGCTGCAGATCGAATTTGGCGACACCGGTCTCGAAATCGAACACCTCGGCGTCCACACCCGGCAGCAGCAGGCTCTGGTCGCCCAGGTTCTGCATGAACAGCGCCACCTGGAACAGCGGATGCCGGTTCTGCGCGCGAACCGGATTGAGCACCTCGACCAGCCGCTCGAACGGCACCTCACGGTGCGCGAAGGCGCTCAGGTCGCGCTGGCGGGCGTGCGCGACCAGATCGGCGAAGGAGGCGGCGCCGTCGACCTCGGTGCGCAGCACCAGGGTGTTGACGAACATGCCGATGAGATCGTCCAGGGCGGCATCGCCACGACCGGCGACCGGAATGCCGACGGCGATATCGGCGGAGCCGGAGAGCCGGGCCAGCAGCGCGGCGAATGCGGCGTGCAGCACCATGAACGGGGTGGCCTGGCAGGCGGCTGCGACCCGGTCGACGGCGGCGCGCAGGTCGGCGCCGATCTCGAATTCGAGGGTGGCGCCGCGGTAGCTGGAGACGGCGGGGCGGGCGTGATCCAGCGGAAGTTCCAGCTGGGCAGGCAGTTCCGCGAGTTCCCGGGCCCAGAACTCGAGCTGGCGGGCGGCCGGCGAGTCCGGATCGGTCTCATCGCCGAGCAGCGCCTGCTGCCACAGCGCGTAATCGGCGTACTGCACCGCGAGCGGGGCCCAGCCGGGCTCCGTGCCCAGCTGTCGAGCGGTGTAGGCGACAACCAGGTCCCGGGCCAGCGGGCCCATGGACACTCCGTCACCGGCAATGTGGTGCAGCACCAGCACCAATACGTGGTCGGCCGGACCGACCCGGAGTAGTCGCATGCGCAGAGGCACCTCGGCCGCGACGTCGAATCCCGTTGCTGCCGCTGCGGACACGGCGGCGAGAAGACCGTCCTGGGTCACCTCGACCGGGGTCAGGTCCACGTCGAGGCCCGGCAGCACCACCTGGGCGGGACCGGCGGGCGTCTGCGGGTAGTAGGTGCGCAGCGATTCGTGCCGCTCGATCAGGTCGGAGACGGCGGCGGACAGCGCCGGAACATCCAGATCGCCGCGCAGCCGGAGGGCGAACGGCATATTGTCCACCGCGGACTGGTCGAAACCGTCTGCGGCCGTGCTGGATTCGCTGTGCGCGTAGCGGTTGAGGAACCAGATGCGCTGCTGGGCGGGCGAAAGCGGCACCTGGTCCGGGCGGGCGGCGGCGGTGAGCACCGGACGATCGGCGTCGAATTCGGCCGGTCCGATCAGTGCGGCATCGGAATTGGCCTGTGCCACCGGATCTTCCGCGAGCAGGGCGAGCGCGGCGACGGTCGGGCGATCGAAGAAGTCGCGCACATCCAGGGTGATGCGCAGGGCCTCGGAGATCCGGGCGATGGCCCGGGTGGCAATGAGCGAATTGCCGCCCAGGGCGAAGAAATCGTCCTCGGCGCCGACCCGCTCGAGGCCGAGCAGATTCGCGAAGACGGCCGCCACGGCCACCTCCGCGGTGGTCTCGGGCTCACGGTATTCGGCTGCGCTGTCGATGAATTCGGGCTCGGGCAGGGCCCGGCGATCCAGCTTGCCGCTCTGGTTCACCGGGAACTCCGGCAGCACCACCAGCAGCGACGGCACCATATACTCGGGCAGGCGGTCGCGCGCCGCCGCCAGCACCGCCGCGGTGTCCAGCGCGCCGGCGGCGGGCACCACATAGCCGACCAGATGATCGCCGCTCACGGTGTGGTGCAGCAGGACGGCCGCCTGCGCGACCTGCTGGTGATCCAGCAGCGCCGCCTCGACCTCGCCGAGTTCGATGCGCAGGCCGCGCAGCTTCACCTGGAAGTCACTGCGGCCCAGGTACTCCAGCTCGCTGGGGCCACCGTCCACGGCGGGGGTCCAGCGCACCAGGTCGCCGGTGCGGTACATGCGATCACCGGGCGCGCCCTCGGGATTGGCGACAAAACGCTCCGAGGTCAGCGCCGCGCGGGCGACATAGCCGCGGGCCAATTGCACACCGGCCAGGTACAGCTCGCCGACCACACCGGCCGGGACCGGCTCCAGATTGTCGTCGAGGACGAGCAGATCGGTGTCATCGGCGGCCGCGCCGATCGGGACCTGCACGGTATCGGCGGCGGTGACCTCGTGCGCCGTCACGTCGACGGCCGCTTCGGTCGGGCCGTACAGATTGTGCAGGGTGGCGCCGCTGACGTCGCGGAAGGCGGCGGCGGTGGCGGCGGGCAGGGCTTCACCGGAGGCGAAAACGCCACGCAGGGAATCGGATACGCCGTCGCGCGCGGCCTCGGCCACGAAGACCGACAGCATGGAGGGCACGAAGTGCGCGATGCTGATGCCGTAGTCGGCGATGGTGCGCAGCAGGTACGCCGGATCGCGGTGACCCTCCGGCTCGGCGATCACCAGGCGTGCGCCGACCTGCAGCGGCCAGAAGAACTCCCAGACCGAGACGTCGAAGGTGAAGGGCGTCTTCTGCAGGACGGCGTCGGCCTCGTGCAGCCGGTACATGCGCTGGCGCCAGCGCAGATTCGCGACGATCGCGCGGTGCGAGACCGCCACACCCTTGGGGCGTCCGGTGGAGCCCGAGGTGAAGATGACGTAGGCGATGCTGTCCGCATGCGCTTGCACGACATCGTGATCCGCCGTGGGCGAGAGCGCGACGCCGGTGGCGGTGCGCTCGAACTCGTCGATGCGCAGCACCGGGACGGCGGTGTCGAAGTCCGGCTCATCGGCCGTAGTGGTCAGGACAACAGCGGGTTTCGCCACCGACAGCACATACGACAGGCGCTCGGCCGGGTGATCCGGATCCAGCGGGACGTACGCGCCACCCGCCTTCACGATGGCGTACATGCCGACCAGCAGTTCGAAGGAGCGGCGCACGGCCAGGCCGACCAGCACGTCCGGTCCGACGCCGGCGGTGAGCAGCCGCCGGGCCAGGGCATTGGCGCGGGCATCGAATTCGGCGTAGGTCAGGGACTCGCCGCCGAACTGCAGCGCCACCGCCTCGGGGGTGCGGCGCACCTGCTCCTCGAACAGCGAGGCCAGCGTCTCGATCGGCGCCAGGTGCGGCGACAGCACCGCGGCGGCCGCCTTGACGGCATCGTTCAGCAGGTCCTCGAGGACGGCGGTGAGCGCGCCCTCCTCCCCCTCCATCAGGTCGGGCAGCTGTCCGGAAATGACGACCTGGACCAGCGACTCCGGTTCCAGCGCACCACCCATGGCCTCGGCGAGCATGCCGAGTTCCGCGGCCAGCGCACCGTAGCCGACCGAAATTTCCCCACTCCGCACCGCGATACGGTCCGGCTCCAAGGCCGCCACCGTCTCGATCAGATTCGGCAGATCGGCGAGACCGTAGGCGCTGCGCAGCGCCGCCTGGTTACCGAACCGGCTGACTGCGACCGACTCCACACCGGACATCAGAGGGCTCCTTCTGACAAAAGCAGTGCCTGCGCATCGCCCGAGAGCGTCCGCAGGACTTGGGACAGGCCACCCGCACCGAGGGCGGCCAGGATGCCGGGTACCAAACCGGCCAGTGCGACATTCACCAGTGCCTCCGGCTTCGCCGCCGCACCCATGGCACGGGCGACGGTGGCGATCTTGGCGGCTAGGTCGCGGTAGGTGACGCGGTGGTCGCCGTGCGAGACGGCGATCGCGTCGGGAGCGAGCTCGGCGGCGGCGGCGATCAGCGCCGGGAGCTCGGCCGGTGGCACGGCGGCGGGCGCCTGCGGGGCGCCGGTGCCGGAGTGCACTGCCGTACCGGAGGACTCCGGTACGACCGACCGTGCGGACTGCCCACTGCGAGGGCGTTCCGCATCGGTACGAATATCGATGGCGCGCACCACGATCGCCGGATCACCGGCGACGGTGTCGAGCACCCGCAGCAACCGTCCCGCCATCAGGCGGATGGTGGCTGCCTCGAAAATATCTGTGGCATAGGCGAACTGCATGCGCAGGCCGGCGACCCGGCCCTGCGCGTCGTAGCGCTCCATACCGGTGAGCTGCAGATCGAACTTGGCCTCGGTCAGCTCCGGCTCCAGCACCTCGACCTCGAGGCCCGGCAGCGCCACCGCGGGGGTGTTCATGTTCTGGAAGGTGAACATGACCTGGAACAGCGGGGTGTACGCGCTGGAGCGGGTGCGGCCGGAGGCGGACAGCACCGCCTCCACCACGCGCTCGAACGGCACCTCGGCCTGGGCCAGGGCGGCCAGATCGCGATCGCGGACCTGGCGGAGCAGCTCGTGGAACGGGGCTCGGGTATCCACCTCGGTGCGCAGCACCACGGTGTTCACGAACATGCCGATCAGATCGTCGAGAGCGCGCTCGCCACGACCCGCGACGGGTGCGCCGACGGCGATATCGCGCAGTCCGGACAGCTTCGACAACAGGACCGCGAACGCGCTGTGCACCACGCCGAACAGGGTCGCGCCGTGCTCGCGGGCCACCGCCGCGAGACGAGCGGTGAGCTCGGCCGGGACCTCGAAATCGACAGTCGCGCCGCGCATATCGCGGCGGGCCGGCCGGGGACGGTCGGTCGGCAGCGGCAGCTGCTCCGGCACACCGGCCAGTTCGGCGGTCCAGAACGCGAGCTGTGCGCTGAGCGGGCTCTGCGGATCGGTGTCCGCGCCGAGCACCGCACGCTGCCAGTCGCTGTAATCGCAGTACTGGATGGCCAGCGGGGTCCACGCGGGAGCGACGCCGTCGAGACGACTCGTGTAGGCCTGCACCAGATCCCGGGTCAGGGGTGTGACCGAGTAGCCGTCCGAGCTGATGTGGTGCATGACCAGGACCAGCACGTGCTCGGTGGACGAGACCCGCAGCAGGGCGAGGCGCACCGGCGGCCGCACCGTGACATCGAAACCGGCGGAGATGATTTCGGCCATCTTTGCGGGAATCGCTGTGGCGGACACCGGGATCGGGGCCAGATCGACCTCGACCTCGTCCACGGTCAGCACCTGCTGGACCGCTGCGCCGTCCACCTCGGGGTAGCGGGTGCGCAGAATGTCGTGGCGGCCCAGCAGATCCCGCACCGCGGCGGTCAGCGCATCGTGGTCGAGCGTGCCGGTGAGGCGGATGGCGGCGGGCACATTGTAGGCCGCCGAATCCGGATGCAGGCGGTTGACGACCCACATGCGCTGCTGCGAAAGCGACAGTGGCGCAGGGCCTTCGCCGGTCCGGCGGACCAGCGCGAGCCGGGCCTCGGACGGGTCGGCCGTCGCCAGCCGCTCCGCCAGCGCGGCCACGGTCGGGGCCTCGAACACCGCCGCGACCGGCACCCGCACACCCAGATCCGCGCCGAGCCGGGCGGCGAGCCGGGTCGCCATGAGCGAATTGCCGCCCAGGGCGAAGAAATCGGCGTCCAGACCGGCCACCGGATCGGCCTCGGCGCTCGACTCCAGGCCGATGACCTCGGCGAAGGATGCGGCGACCAGGCGCTCGAGCCGGGTCACCGGGGCGCGGTAGGCGGCGGCCGTGAAACCGGGCTCGGGCAGGCGCGCCCGATCGACCTTGCCGTTCGCATTGAGCGGCAGGGCTTCCAGCACCACCAGGGCGGCCGGAACCATGTACTTGGGCAGGTCGGCGGCGAGGCCCGCACGCAAACCGGCCGCCACCTCGTCGTAGCGGGCCGGGTCGGCGCCCGGCACGGCCGCGTAGGCGACCAGCCTGGCGCCGGAGTCACCGGCGGTGCGGGCCACCGCGACCGCCGCGGTCACGCCGTCCTGACGGCGCAGCGCGGTCTCGACCTCGCCGAGTTCGATGCGGAAGCCGCCGATCTTCACCTGGAAGTCGGCGCGATCGACGTACTCGAGCACGCCGTCGGCGCGGCGGCGGACGATATCGCCGGTGCGGTAGAGCCGTCCCGCGCCGAAGGGATTGGCGACAAAGCGATCCGCGGTCAGCGCCGGGCGGCCGTGGTAGCCGCGGGCCAGCTGCGCGCCCGCAAGATACAGCTCACCCGGTACGCCGATGAGGACCGGCTGCAGGCGGGCATCGAGCACGTACGCGCCGCTGTTCCAGGCCGGAGCGCCGATCGGCACGGTCTGCACCGGCGGCTCGCCGACCTCGAAGGAGGTGATCGAGACCGCGGCCTCGGTCGGGCCGTAGAGATTGAACAGCCGGGCGGTGTCCGTGCCCGGATGCCTGTCCAGGAAATCCACGGCGGTCGCGGCGGGCAGCGCCTCGCCGATGGCCAGCACGGCCCGCATCGAGTCGGGCAGCGGACCCGCGGTGAGCAGCATGCCGAGCAGCGAGGGCACCGGATGCAGCACCGTGACGCCGTGCCGCGCCATGAGCTCGCGCAGTCGGTCCGGATCGCGCTCGTCGCCGGGCGCGGTCACCACCAGACTGCCGCCGGTGGTCAGCAGCGACCAGAATTCCCATACCGACAGATCGAAGGTGGCGGGGGTCTTCAGCAGGGCGCGATCGTTCGCACCGAGCGCGAAAGTGCTGCGCAGCCACTGCAATTGATTGGCGATGGCGGCATGCGGCACCGCGACGCCCTTGGGCGTGCCGGTGGAGCCGGAGGTGAAGATGACGTACGCGGGATTGTGCTCGCGCAGCGGGCTGATCCGCTCGCCGGCGGTGATCGGCGCGGCCGAGTAGGCGGTGTCGTCCAGGCGATCGACCTGGTACACCGGCAGGACGGTCTCGAACGGGACGCCGTCGGCGGCCGTGGTCAGCACGCATACCGGCGCGGCCGTATCCACGATGTGGACGATGCGCTCGGCCGGGTGGTCCGGATCGATGGGCACATAGGCGCCACCGGCCTTGACCACCGCGTACATGGCGACGATCAGATCGATGGAGCGGCGCATCGCCAGCACCACCGTGCGCTCCGGGCCGACGCCGCCGGCCAGCAGCAGCCGCGCCAAGCGGTTCACCCGGGCATCGAATTCCGCGTAGCTGAGCGCGATCTCACCATCGGCGCTGAGCAGTGCGACGGCGTTCGGGGTCGCGGCGACCTGGCTGTCGACCAGGTCCGCCAGCGTGACGGGATCGACCGCGCGCTCGGTGGCATTCCACTCGGTGAGCACCTGCCGGCGCAGTTCCCCGCCCAGCAGATCGATCTCGCCGACCACCGTCTCCGGTTCGGCGGCAACGGTTTCCAGGATGCGGCGCAGGGCGGCGCCGAAGCGCGCCGCGGTCGCCTCGGTGAACAGGTCGGTGGCGTAACCGAGGGTGAGATCCATTCCGGCGGGCGCACCGGCCGGGCCGTAGTGGTCTACCGCGAACAGGTGCAGGTCGAACTGGGCGATCTCATTGTCGAATTCGACCTCCGTGACCGACAGGCCGGGCAGCCGCAGGGTGGCCCGCTCGTGGTTCTGGAAGGACAGGCCGACCTGGAACAGCGGGTGCCGGGCGGTGGAGCGCTGCGGGTTCAGCACCTCCACCAGGCGCTCGAACGGGACGTCGGCATGGGCGAAGGCGGCGATATCGGCGGTCCGGACCCGGTTCAGCAGCGCCGAGAACGGTTCGGCGGCAGCGATTTCGGTGCGCAGCACCAGGGTGTTCACGAACATGCCGATGAGGTCGTCCAGCGCCGTCTCGCCGCGACCGGCGATCGGAGTGCCGACGGTGATGTCGGCGGTGCCGGACAGCCGGGCCAGCAGGGCGGAGAACGCGGCGTGCACGACCATGAACAGCGTGGCGCCGTGCGCGCGGCCGACCCGGGCGAGGCGGGCGTGCAGTGCGGCATCGACGGGAACGGTGATGTGCTTGCCGCGCAGGCTCTGCCGGGCCGGGCGCGGGTGATCGGTGGGCAGATCCAGCTGATCGGGCAGACCGGCGAGGGTGTCCCGCCAGAACGAGATCTGCTGTGCCGACAGCGATTCGGCATCATCCTCGGCGCCGAGCAGTGCACGCTGCCAGAGCGCGTAGTCGGCGTACTGCACGGCCGGCGGTGACCACACCGGGGCCTGGCCGGCCAGATGCGTGCCGTAGGCGTGCATGAGGTCGCGCGTGAACGGCACCACGGAGGAGCCATCAGCTGAAATATGGTGCAGCGCACCGGCGAAGACGTATTCGGCCCGGCGCGCATCGGTGATGCGGAACAGGCGCAGCCGCACCGGCACCTCGGCGGTCACATCGAACGCGGCCGCCAGTTCCAGAATGCGCTGCGGCAGTTCGGCTTCGGTGATGTCGATGGGCTGCAGCGCCTGGACTGCCCGCTCGGCGGGCAGGATCACCTGCACCGGACCCGATTCGGTCTCGGGGTAGACGGTGCGCAGGGTCTCGTGACGGCCGACCACGGCGGCGACCGCGGCCTGCAGCGCGGCCACATCGAGGTCACCGGTCAGGCGCAGGGCCAGCGGAATGGTGTACGCGATCGAATTGCCGTCGAAGCGGTTCAGGAACCACATGCGCTGCTGCGCCGGTGAAAGCGGCAGCCGCTCCGGGCGCGGTCCGGCGGCCAGTGCCGGGCGCGGGGCCGCACCGGTGGTGGCGCCGACCCGATCGGCGAGATCCCCGACCCGGGACGCCTCGAACAGCAGCCGCACGCCGACGGTGCCGCCGAGCAGACCGCTGAGCCGGGCGGCCGCCTTGGCGGCCAGCAGCGAACTGCCGCCGAGCTCGAAGAAGTCGTCGTCCAGGCCGATGCGCTCGATGCCGAGCAGATCGGCGAAGACGTCCGCGATGGTCTTCTCGACCGGAGTCGCGGGAGTGCGGAAGACCTTGGCCTCGAATACCGGCGCGGGCAGCGCGCGGCGGTCGAGTTTGCCGGAAGCGTTGAGCGGGAGGGCATCCAGCACAACGAAGGCGGCGGGGACCATATAGCCGGGCAGGGCGGCGGACAGGGCGGTCCGCACCGAGTCGGCATCGATGGTCGTATCGGCGGCGATCAGGTAGGCGACCAGCTGATCGCCGAGGCGCTGGTCCGGGCGGACCACGACCACGGCCTGGGCGACGGAATCCAGTGCGGTGAGGGCGATCTCGATCTCACCGAGTTCGATGCGCAGACCGCGCAGCTTGACCTGGAAGTCGGTGCGGCCGAGGTATTCCAGCTCGCCGGAAGCAGCCGCTTCGCCGCTCGCGGTGGACCACTTGACCAGATCGCCGGTGCGGTACATGCGGGCGCCGGAGGCGTACGGGTTCGCGACGAAACGATCCGCGGACAGGTCCGTGCGGTCCAGATAGCCGCGGGCCAGCTGATCGCCCGCCAGGTACAGCTCACCCGGGATACCGGGCGCCACGGGGTGCAGGCGCGAATCCAGCACGTACAGCTGGGTGTTCCAGACCGGGCGGCCGATCGGGACGGAGGCGAGGTCGGCATCGACGACCCGGTGGTGGGTCACGTCGACGGCGGCCTCGGTCGGGCCGTACAGATTGTGCAGCGCCGCGCCGGTCAGGGCGCGCAGCTGCTGCGCGGTGCTCGCGGGCAATGCCTCACCGGAGGCGAAGACCTGGCGCAGGCGCAGGTCCGCGGCCGGAGCCTCGCCGAGTGCGGCGACGAACAGCGACAGCATCGAGGGCACGAAATGCGCTGTGGTGATGCCCGCTTCGGCGATGACCTGTACCAGGTAGGCCGGATCGCGATGGCCGTCCGGTGTGGCGACGACGAGGCGCGCGCCGGTCTGCAAGGGCCAGAAGAACTCCCACACCGAAACGTCGAAGGTAGCCGGGGTCTTCTGCAGGACGGCGTCGTCCGCGCCGATCGGGTATTCGCTCTGCATCCACAGCAGGCGGTTCACGATCGCGCTGTGCTCCACGGCCACACCCTTGGGGCGGCCCGTCGAACCGGAGGTGAAGATGACGTAGGCGGTGTTCGACGGCCGCAGCGGGACAGGGCGTTCCGCATCGGTGACCGGCGTGCTGCCGTAGCCGCTGAGGTCCAGTGCGTCCACGGCGAGCACCGGAGCGATGTCCTCGGTGCGGAAGTCGTCGCCGGTGGTGGTCAGGATGACGACCGGGCGCGCGGTGTCCAGCACGTATTCGATGCGATCGGCGGGCTGATCGGGATCCAGCGGCACGTACGCGCCACCGGCCTCGAGCACCGCGTACATGGCGACGACCAGATCGACGGAGCGGCGGATGGCCAGGGCGACAGTCGATTCCGCGCAGACGCCCGCATCGATGAGCCTGCGGGCCAGGCGATGCACGCGGCCCGCCAGCTCGGCGTAGGTCACGGTGGTCTCCCCGAAGACGACCGCGATCGCCTCGGGGGTGGTCCGCACCTGCGCCTCGAACAGTGAAACCAGGGTGGCGGCAGCGCCTTCCGGCAGCTCGAGGTCGTGAGCGGTGGCGTTCCATTCGGTCAGCACCCGGGCCCGCTCGTCGGCGCGCAGCAGGTCGATATCGCCGACCGCGACGGTGCAGTCGGCGGCTACCGCCGCCAGCACCTGCTCGAAGCGGCGCGACAGCGCGGCAATGCTCTCGGCGTCGAAAAGGTCATGGGTGTAGGTGATTTCGATGTCCAGGCCACCGGTGTGCCCGCCGTCGGAGGGGGTCTCGGTGACGGTGAACTGCAGATCGAACTTGGCCACGCCCGACTCGATCTGCGCCGGGGCGACCAGCAGCTCCGGCAGCACCAGCGTGGGCAGCGGGAAGTTCTGGAAGGTCAGCGCGACCTGGAACAGCGGGTGCCGGTTCTGCGCCCGGGCCGGGGCGAGCACCTCCACCAGGCGTTCGAACGGCACCTCGGCATGCGAGAGCGCCGCGATGTCGTCGGCGCGGACACCGGCGAGCAGGGTGTCGAATCCGGCGCCCGGATCGACCTCGGTGCGCAGGACGAGCGTATTCACGAACATGCCGATCAGACCGTCCAGGGCCTGCTCGCCGCGGCCGGCCACCGGGGTGCCGATGGCGATGTCCGAGGTGCCCGACAGCCGGGACAGCAGCACCGCCAGCGCGGCGTGCACCGTGCTGAACAGGGTGGTGTCCAGCTTCTGAGCCAGGGCGGCGAGCTCGGCGTGCAGTTCGGCGTCGACCGTGCTGCGGTGGGTACCGCCGCGCTGCGTCGAGACCGCCGGGCGCGGGCGGTCGGCGGGCAGATCCAGCTGTTCGGGCAGGCCGGAGAGCCGGGTGCGCCAGTAGTCCAGCTGCCGCGCCGATTCCGAGTCCGGATCGGCGTCCGAGCCCAGCACCTCGTGCTGCCAGAGCGCGTAGTCGGCGTACTGCACGGGCAGCGGCTGCCAGTCCGGGACCGCGCCGGCGTGGCGGGCGGTGTACGCGGTCATGAGGTCGGTGGCGAGCGGGCCGAGCGAGTAGCCGTCGGCGCTGATGTGATGCAGCACCAGGGCCAGCACGTGATCGGTCTCCGACACCGTGAACAGTGCCGCGCGCAGCGGGGTTTCGACGGTCAGGTCGAAGCCGCGGGTGGCGGCGGCGACCAGCCGGGCGTCCACCTCGGATTCGTCGATGCGCTCGGCGGTCAGCGCCGGAAGGCTCTCCGCGACAGTGCGAATCACCTGTTCCGGTCCGTTCGGACCGTCCGGGTAGACGGTGCGCAGGGTTTCGTGCCGCTGCACCAGATCGGCGAGCGAACCCGCCAGCGCGGCGGTGTCGAGCGCACCGGAGAAACGGATGACCAGCGGGATATTGTCCGCTGCCGCACCGGGACCGGAGGTCTCCTCGGCGGCCCAGTACCGGTTCAGGAACCACATGCGCTGCTGCGCCGGCGCCAGCGGCAGCCGGGCCGGACGGGTCCGCCGGGTCAGTGCCAGCCGCGCACCCGCACCCGAGAGCTGGTGCGCATAGGCGGCAAGCGCTGCCACACTGCGGGTTTCGAACAGGGCGCGCACCGGGATATCACAGTCGAGCGCCACGCCGAGGCGGGCGACCGCCCGGGCCGCCAGCAGCGAGCTGCCACCGAGCGCGAAGAAATCGTCGGCCGCACCGACCCGCTCGATGCCGAGCAGTTCGGCGAAGACCTGTGCCACCGCCACCTCGGCGGGGGTGGCCGGGGCACGATAGGCGGCGGTCTCGAAGGCCGGAGCCGGCAGGGCGGCGCGATCCAGCTTGCCGTTGACGGTCAACGGGATTCGGTCGACGACCACGAGGGCGGCGGGCACCATGTGCTCGGGCAGCCGCCGGGCCACCGCCTGGCGCAGCACGGCGGTATCGACCGCGGAATCGGTCACCACGTAGCCGACGATCCGGCCGTCGGCGACGGTCTCGTCCTGGCGGACCACCACCGCCGCGGCGCGCACGTGCGGCTCGTCCAGCAGCGCGGCCTCGATCTCACCGAGCTCCACCCGGAAGCCGTGCAGGTTCACCTGCTGATCGGCGCGGCCCAGGTACTCCAGCTCACCCTGGGTGGTCCAGCGGGCGAGATCGCCGGTGCGGTAGGCGGATTCGCCGGGAGCGCCGAACGGGTCGGCCACGAAGCGGGCCGCCGACAGCGCCGGGCGGGACAGGTAGCCGCGGGCGAGCTGCCCGCCGGAGACATAGATTTCACCGGGGGCGCCGACCGGAACCGGGCGCAGCCGCGAATCCAGCACGCGCACGGTCAGACCCGGCAGCGCGCCGCCGATGACACTGGCAGAACCGGTCTCGGCGGTGATGAACCGATGCGAGACGTGCACCGTGGTCTCGGTGATGCCGTACATATTCACCAGCGCGGGGGTCTGCGGATGACGGGCGAACCAGTCGCGCAGCCGCGCGGGTTCCAGCGCCTCGCCACCGAAGATCACCCAGCGCAGCGACAGATCGTCGAGATCGTGCGCCTGATCGGCGGCGATCAGCTGGTAGAAGGCCGACGGGGTCTGGTTCAGCACCGTAACCCGCTGCGCGGCAAGCAGTTCCCGGAACTGCTGCGGCGAACGCGAGGTGAAGTAGTCGATCACCACGACGCTGCCGCCGGACAGCAGCGGCGCCCACAGCTCCCACACCGTGAAATCGAAGGCGTAGGAGTGGAACATGGTCCACACATCGGACGGCCCGAATTCGAAGAGCCGCTGGGTATTGTCCAGCAGCCGCACCACATTCCGGTGCGGGATCAGCACGCCCTTGGGGCGGCCGGTCGAGCCGGAGGTGTAGATGACGTACGCGACGTGGGCCGGATCCAGGGGCGCGCGGCGATCCTGATCGGTGATCGGACCCGCGGCGAAGCCGTCCAGATCCGCGGTGTCCAGATCGATGAGCGGACCACCGAACCAGCCCGCGGGCAGATTCGCGGCGGCACTGGTGATGGCACACACCGGACGGGCATCGTCGAGCACGTACTCGATGCGATCCGCCGGGTAGTTCGGGTCGATGGGCAGGTAGCCGCCACCGGCCTTGAGCACCGCGAGCAGGGCGACAACCAGTTCCTCGGTGCGCGGAAGCGCCACCGCCACCAGCGATTCCGGTCCGACACCGGCGGCGATGAGCCGGCGGGCGAGCCGGTTGGCGCGGGCATCGAGGTCACCGTAGGTGAGGGTGACCTCGCCGGAGCGGACCGCGGGAGCCTGCGGGTCCAGCAGGGCCGCCCGCGCGAAACGTGCTGCGAGCGTGTCGTCTTCGGAGCTGTCCGCACCGGTGACCGACCATTCGCGCAGTACCCGCTGCCGTTCCGCGGCATCGAGCACCTCGATATCGCCGACCGCGATCCCGGCGTCCGCCGTCACCGCGGCGAGCACCCGCTCGAACCGGCGCGCCAGCACCGCAATGCCCTCGGCCTCGAAAATATCGGTGGCATAGGTGAATACGGCGGAGAGGCCGCCGTCGGCGCTGTCGGCCAGCGTCAGCTGCAGATCGAACTTGGCGGTGTGGGTGTCGATATCCAGACGCGACACCTGCAGACCGTCCAGCGCCAAATCGGCGGTGGCGGTGTTCTGCAGATCCAGCACCACCTGGAAGAGCGGGTGCAGGCCCGGCGTGCGCACCGGATTCAGCGCCTCCACCAGGCGCTCGAACGGCACATCGGCGTGCGCGAAGGCGCGCAGATCGGTATCGCGCACCGATGTCACCAGATCGGCGAAGGAGCGACGCGGTGCGACCTCGGTGCGCAGCGCGAGGGTATTGACGAACATGCCGACCAGGCCGTCCAGCGCCTGCTCACCACGTCCGGCGACCGGGGTGCCGATCGAGATGTCGGACTGCCCGGAGGTTTTCGCCAGCAGCGCGGCGAAGGCGGCGTGCAGCACCATGAACAGCGAGGCGTGCGCCTGCTCGGCGATCTCCCGCAGTCGCGTGTGCAGTCCGGCGTCGAGAGTGAATTCGTAGCGCGCGCCGTGGCCGGAGGCGACGGCGGGGCGGGGCCGATCGGCCGGCAGCGCCAGCTCGGGGGCCAGCCCCGACAGCTCGTCGCGCCAGAAGCGCAACTGCTGTGCCAGTACCGATTCCGCGTCCTCGGCGGCGCCGAGCAGTTCGCGCTGCCACAGCGCATAGTCGACGTACTGCACCGGCAGCGCGGACCACTGCGGCGCGGTTCCGGCGCGGCGCGCGGAGTAGGCGGCCATCAGATCGAGGGTCAGCGGCGCGATGGACCAGCCGTCGGCGGCAATGTGGTGCACCGCAAAGACGAGCACGTGTTCGGTCTCGGCGGACGCGGGACGCAGCAGCGTCAGCCGCAGCGGCGCTTCGTCGCCGACCGCGAACGGGGTGGTGGCCAGCGCGCGAATGCGCGCGTCGAGGGCGGCCGGATCGACCTCCTCGGCGACCAGATCGACGACGGATTCGGTGATCGGCAGCACCCGCTGGTAGCCGATGCCGTCCACCGCCGGGTAGACGGTGCGCAGCGTCTCGTGCCGTTCGACCACATCGGTGAGGGCCGCGGCCAGGGCGGCGCGATCCAGCGCGCCGGTGAGCCGAATGGCGGCGACCAGATTGTCGGCCACCGAATCGGTGTCGAAGCGATTGAGGAACCACATGCGCTGCTGGGCGTAGGACAGCGGCACCAACTCCGGCCGCTCCCCCGCCACCAGCGGCGGGCGCCCACCGGTGCCGGCGAATTCGGCCAGCGCGGAAGCGAGTTCGGCGACCGTCCGGGCGTCGAAGATCAGGCGCACGGGCACCCGGGCGTCCAGGGCCGCACCGAGCCGGGCCGTCAGCCGGGTCGCGATGAGCGAATTGCCGCCGAGTTCGAAGAAGTCGTCGTCCGCGCCGATCGGCGTGGTCAGGCCGAGCACCTCGGTGAAGGCGGCGCCGACCAGACGCTCCACGGAGGAACCGAGCGCCCGGAACTCGCGCGCCGCGAACTCCGGCGCGGGCAGGGCGCGGGGGTTCAGCTTGCCGTTCGGGGTCATCGGCAGCTCATCGAGCACCATGAACGCGGAAGGCACCATATGCGGCGCCAGACGGCCCTGCAGGCTCGCCCGCACCGTCTCGACGGGCAGCCCGGCCGCGACATCGGCCGCGACCAGATAGGCGACCAGCTGATCGCCGCGGGCGGCATCGCTGTGCACCACGACCACGGCCTGGCGCACCTGCTCGTGCTCGGCCAGCACCGTCTCGATCTCGCCGAGTTCGATGCGGTAGCCGCGCACCTTCACCTGGGAGTCGTTGCGGCCCAGGTACGTCACGGTGCCGTCGGCATTCCAGCGCACCAGATCGCCGGTGCGGTACATGCGCTGACCGGGCGCCCACGGGCAGGCCACGAAGCGGTTGGCGGTCAGATCCGAGCGGCCGTGGTAGCCGCGCGCCAATTGCGCACCGGCGACGTACAACTCACCGGTCGCGCCCACCGGCACCGGCTGCAGCGCGCTGTCGAGCACCCACTCCCGCACACCGCGGATGGGGCGGCCGATGTGGACGGGCTCGCCGGCCCGCAGCGGCTCGGACATATTGACCACAACGGTGGTTTCGGTCGGACCGTAGGCATCGACAATGATCCGGCCGGCCGCGACCCAGCGCCGGACCAGTTCCGCCGGAACGGCTTCGCCGCCGACCGCGATCGACTGCACATCGGGCAGCGACGCGGGATCGAGCGAGGCCGCGGCCGAGGGGGTCATACCCAGATGGGTCACCCGCTGCGCCCGGACGAAGTCGGCCAGTTCCGCGCCGACCGTGACACCGGCCGGCGCGATCACCATGGTGGCACCGGAATTCACGGCCAGCAGCAGCTCCATGACCGAGATGTCGAACGACGGCGAACCGACGCTCAGCACCCGCGCGCCGGGATGTCCGAAGTAGTGCGCGGTCTGCTCGGCCGCCAGGCTCACCAGCGCCGCATGCGTGACGAGCACGCCCTTGGGCAGACCGGTCGAACCCGAGGTGTAGATGGTGTAGGCGACGTGCTGCGCGTGCAGCGGCCGCACCCGGTCGGCATCGCCGATCGGCGTATCCGCGAAAGCGCCACAGGCACTGCGGAACTCGGGATCGTCGAGCAGCAGCCAGGGCAGTACGGCGGGCATGGCGGCATGCGCCGCGACGGTGGTCAGACCCAGCACCGCACGCGAATCGGTCACCATATGGGTGATCCGCTCGACCGGATAGCCCGGATCCACCGGAACCCAGCCCGCACCGGACTTGATCACGGCCCAGACGGCGGTCACCTGCTCGAGCGAACGCGGCACACCCACGGCGATCAGATCGTCCGGTCCCACCCCGCGGCTGATGAGCAGGCGCGCCAAACGTGATGAGGCAGCGTCGAGTTCGCCGTAGGTCAGGGCGCGACGTTCGTCGCAAATAGCAATATTGTCGGGATCTGCCTCGACGGCTTCCTCGAGCACGCCGGGCAGTAGCCCGGTGGCTGCTACCGCGCCACCGGAGCGGGTGGTGAGGTCGGTGTACTCGAGCTCGGAGAGCAGGGGGAGCTCGGCGACGACGGTCGCGGGAGCGGCGACGGCGGCCTCGAGCAGGCGCAGGAAGCGCCCGGCGAGAACGGAAATGGAGGCGGGGTCGAAGAGATCCGTGGCGAAAGAGAATTCCGCGTGAATCCCCGCCGGTGCCGGACCTTCCCCGGGACCGGCACCGGCGAAGCTTTCGGTGACCGCGATCGATAGGTCGAACTTAGCCACTCCGGTGTCCAGCGTACCCGCCGTGGCAAGCAATCCGGGCAGTTCGACACCGATATTCCCGATGCCGGTGAAAGACAGCGATACCTGGAAGACCGGATGACGCGCCTGCGAACGTGCCGGATTCAGGACCTCGACCAGCTGCTCGAACGGCACATCGGCGTGTGCGAAGGCGGCGAGATCGGATTCCCGTACGGCGCCTAGGAATTCGGTGAAGGGTACGCGCGTGTCGAGCTGCGTGCGCAGCGGCAGGGTGCCGACGAACATACCAATCAGTTCGTCAAGTTCACGTTCCCCGCGACCGCCGACCGGCGTGCCGATCACGATGTCGTGCTCACCGGAAAGCCGCGACAGCAGCACCGCGACCACCGCATGCACCAGCATGAAGGCCGAAACACCCTGCTGCTGAGCCGTTTCCAGCAGCTTTGCATGAAGACCGGCCGGTATCTCGAGCTGATGCACACCGCCGCGGCCACTGGCCGCCGCCGGACGCGGCCGATCCGAGGGCAGATCCAACTGCTCCGGAGCGCCCGCGAGGATTTCGGTCCAGAACGACAATTGCTGCGCCAGCAGGGAATGCGGGTCCGCGGCATCGCCGAGCCGCTCCCGCTGCCACAGTGCGTAATCCGCGTACTGCAGCGCGAGCGGGGTCCACCCGGGCGCATGTCCCGCGCGGCGAGCGGTATAGGCGTTCACCAGATCGCGCACCAGCACCGGCAGTGACAGCCCGTCGGCGGCAATGTGGTGCAGCACAACGGCCAGCGCATGTTCGTTAGCCGAAAGTTTGCCATCGCCGACTTCGCGCCCCTCGGCAAACACCTCGAAAAGGCGGGCGCGGAACGGGATCTCGTTCTCCAGGTCGAATCCGCGCTTCGCGAATTCGAGCAATTCGGCCTCCAGGGCCGCCGCCGCGATCGGTTCGACGGACACGATCAGATCGGTGCCGGCAATCAGGCCCGCACCCATCGACTCGAAATCCACCATGTCGACATCCGTCAGCGACAGGTCCGCAAACGACTCCAGCACCGCGAACGGCGACAGCACGGCCGCCGGCAGCACCCGCTGCGACGGTCCGGCCGGGGTCTGCGGGAAGACGGTGCGCAGCACCTCGTGCCGTGCCACCACATCCGCGATCGCCGCGCACAGCGCCGCCACATCGAGGTCGCCGCGCAGGCGCAGGGCGAACGGCATGTTGTAGTCGGCGCTCGCGGTGTCGAAACGGTTCAGGAACCAGATGCGCTGCTGCGCGGGGGACAGCGGCAGCACGTCCGGCCGCTCCCGCACCGCCAATTCCGGTACCGACGTGCCGGATTCGGCATCGTCGTCGAGGAATCCGCGCTGCACCAGATCCGCCAGCTCGGCCACCGTGGGCGCACCGAAGATCTCGCGCAGACCGATGCGGCAACCCAGATCGCCGTTCACGCGCGCCGCCACCCGGGTGGCGATCAGGCTGTTGCCGCCCAGGGCGAAGAAGTCGTCGTCCAGGCCGACGCTCTCGCGCTCGAGCACCTCGGCGAACACCCGCGCCACCGAACGCTCCACCACCGATTCCGGAGCGCGATAGACGACCACCGTGCGTTCCGGATCCGGCAGGGCCCGGCGATCCAGCTTGCCGGAGGGGTTCAGCGGCAGGGCGTCCAGGCGCACGAACACGGCCGGAACCATGTACGAGGGCAGTGACAGGGCGGCGGCGGCCCGCAACTGCGTGGCCGGAAGTTCTCCCGGCTCGACCGGCACCACATAGGCCACCAATTGCTCGTCACGCACCGCGACCACCGCGTGGCGCACCGAATCGATTGCCGTCAAGACGGTTTCGATCTCGCCGAGTTCGATGCGCAGGCCGCGCAGCTTCACCTGGAAGTCGGTGCGGTCCAGGTAGAGCAGTTCGCCCTCCGGAGTCCAGCACACCAGATCGCCTGTGCGATACATCAATTCACCCGGGCGTCCGAGCTCGTCCGGTCCGGCGAACGGATCGGCGACGAACCGTTCCGCCGTCAGCCCCGGTCGCGCCACGTAGCCCCGGGCGAGCTGAACCCCCGACAGATACAGCTCGCCCGGGGTCCCCACGGGGACCGGCCGTAGACGTGAATCAAGCACGTACAGCCGGGTATTGAACACCGGGGCGCCGATCGGCACGCTCTCGATGTCCAAGTCTGTGACCTCATGGAAGCTGACGTCGACCGCCGCCTCCGTGGGGCCGTAGAGATTGTGCAGCCGCGCGCCGGTCAGCGCGCGCAACCGCTGCGCCGTCGCGGCGGGCAGGGCCTCGCCGGAGGCGAAGACCAGGCGCAGCCGCATGCTCCGCGCGGCCGCCGTGACCAGCTCGCCGACGAAGACCGACAGCATGGCGGGGACGAAGTGCGCGACCGTCACATTTTCGCGGGTGATGGTCTGCGCCAGATACGCCGGATCACGATGGCCGTCCGCGGTCGCGACCACCAGGGTCGCGCCGATCTGCAAGGGCCAGAACAACTCCCACACCGACACATCGAAGGTGGCCGGTGTCTTGTGCAGCACCACATCGGCCGCCGTGAGCGCGTAGGCGGACTGCATCCAGACCAGGCGGTTGACGATGGACGCGTGGCTGACCGCCACACCCTTCGGCAGGCCGGTGGAACCGGAGGTGAAGATGACGTACGCGGTATTCGAAGGGCGCAGCGGCGCAAGCAGTTCCGAGGGCGCGAGCGGTGCGTCGGAGTACTCGCCGAGCGCCAGCTCGTCCAGGCACAGCACCGGAACGTCCAACGCGACCGCGGGCCGATCCGCGGTGGTCGTCAGTACGACGACCGGACGTGCGGTGGACACGATGTGCGTGGTGCGCTCGATCGGATGATCCGGATCCAGCGGTACGTACGCGCCACCGGCGGCCTGCACGGCGTACAGCGCCGCCACCAGCTCGGTCGAGCGCCGCAGGTGCAGCGCGACCATCGACTCGGGCCCGATCCCGAGCGAAACGAGGTGGCGGGCAAGACGATTCACACGCCCCGACAGCTCGGCATAGCTGAGTTCGACAGCGGGCTCGCCGGCGTACCGCAGCGCCACCGCATCCGGAGTCCGCGCCACCTGTGCGGTGAACATCGACACCAGCGTCGCCGTGGTGTCGACCGCATATGCGGTGTCGTTCCACATCCGCAGGCTCACTTCGCGTTCCAGCTCGGTGATCACCGGTACGGAGGCGACGGGGGCGGCCGGATCCAGTTCCAGCAGGCGCTCCAGGAAACCGGTGAAACGCGCGTGGTGGCGGGCGAGTTCGTCGGTGCCGTAGAGGTTCGGATTGGCCTCCAGCTCCAGGGTGACCTTGCCGGCGTCGGCGTAGTACACCTGCAGGCCCATATCCTCGGTCGGGCCGGAGCTGAGAATGTGCAAGCGCGCGGGTGCGCCGTCGAAAGAGAAGGTGACGTCGAACATCATCAGGTTCACCAGCGGGCCGAACAGCGCGCGCCGCGTCTGCTGCCCCTCGAGGTCGACATCCCGGCGAATGTCCTCGGCCCGGTACCGCTGACGCCGCACCGCTGCGGACAATTCGGTCCGCGCTCCGGTCAGCACTTCGGCCCAGGTGGCCTCCGGGCCGACCGAGAGCCGCAGCGGCACGATATTGGAGAGCATTCCGCCCGAACGCCGGGTCAGATCGCTGGTTCGCGCGGTCACCGGCAGGCTGATCGCGACCTCGTCGCGATCGGTGACCCGGGCCAGGTACAAACCGAAGGCCGCCACCACGACGGCGGCGAACTTCGCGCCGTTCGCGGCGGCCACCTCGTTGAGGCGGGCCAGCACCCGATCGGGCAGCTGCCGCCCGACGCGCAGATTGGTCGCCGCGGGCAGGGCGGTGCGGCGGTTGAGAGTGGTGGCCTCCAGGCCGCGCACCCGGTCGGCCCAGTACTCGCGGTCCGCGGTGAAGGTCTCGCTGTCGCGGTATTCCTGCTCGCCGATGACCAGGTCCCGGATGGAGGCGGGGTCGATCACGGACGGTTCGGCGCCGCTCTTGAGCGCGTTGTACCGCTCGGCCATGCGCATCATGGTCGCCATCGCGGCGAAACCATCGATGGCGATGTGGTGGCAGCGCAGGTACCAGAGGTGGTGATCGTCGGCGATTCGCAGTACGGCGGTGCGGAAGAGGATGGTGCCGACCAGATCCACCGGGGATCCGTACTCGGCGGTCATCCACTCGTTGGCGGCGGCCAGCGGGTCGGCGGCGGCACTCAGATCGATCAGCGGGATCTCGAACCAGTGCTCGTGATCGATGAACTGCCGAGGCTGCCCATCGATCTCGACGAGCCGCATCTTCCAGGATTCGAACTCCTCGATGGCGGCGTTGACCGCGCGCTCGAGCACCGGGATATCGATCGTCCCGCGCACATCCACGTAATCCGCGATATTGAGCGGAACCTCGGGATCCAGGAGCTGTGCGTACCAGAGGCCGAGCTGCCCGGGCGTGAGGGGAAACGGCTCCGATGCGGGGGGACTGCCCACTCCGCGGTCGCTGCCCGCTCCGACTCCACCCAACTCCGTACCCTGCACCGAAGCCTCCTCGCTATGCCGAATTGCTATGTGGCCGAATGCTTTCGGGCATCGCGAAATAGACCTGAAGACGCCGGTGAGTTACCGGCATCCAGGTCGGTGGAAAACCGCACTGCCCTGGGTGATTCGACGAATGCGCGGCGTCGGGGGTGACGCTCGTGCGCGTGATCCAACTAGTGCTCGAACCGGCCGGGTTGCCCGTTAGTCCGCGGCCGGGGATGCGGTTGCCTCCGGGTCATCCGCATCTGGGGTGTACTGCTGTCGATCTCCTCCAACTTCACTACGAACGCTGCTCACCCGGCTCTGGTGAGCGATGCCCTGTCGCCTGCATCACACGGATGCCCTCCATGCATTGCGAAGACTAGGCGGAATCGTAATAAAACGGAACTTTTTCCCCGAAAAAAGTTGGACGAGCGTCTAGTTGGTTCCGGAGATCGCGGAGAGTCCGCAGAAAATGTGGGTGCGACCACATGACGAAGCCGCGCTGTGACCGAGCGCACTTCCGGTTGCGAAGACTATGAGTCGAAACGTTGCAACTGCGTTGCATCGACGCCCATGCGCCGGTCGAGCACTCGAATTTTCGCCTCGATCTGCGCATACAGCGGAGAATCTCGGTCAACGGTCGATCGATACACCGCCCAGGCGGCCGAATCGTCGCGCCCTTCGGCGCCGGCGGTCCATCGGCTCAGGACCGAAGCTTCACCGGAACGCAACACAGCGGTCCGCAGACGCACCCGCAATTCATCGCGAATGTCTATAACTCCAGGAGCGTTCGAGCGCGGCAGGGCCGGGCCCGCGTAGAGCCGCACCGCGGTATCCACGTCCCCGGAATCCAGGGCGGCCCGCAGCGCCTCCACATCCGTGGCGATCGGAACCCGCAACCGATACGGGCGGGAACCGAAGACATTGGGGCCCACCACCGATCGCAGGCGCGACATGGCGGCACGAATCGTAGCGTTGTCCAGATCGGCGTCATCGAGCAGCAGCGCCAGATGATCGGCCGACAGCCCCTCGGGATGTTCGGCCAGCAGCAGCAGGATCTCGGCATGCCGCTGCGACAGCGGCACCCGCTCCCCCGCCACCGTCAGCTGCGGCTGACCCAGGCCGAGCACCTCCAGGCCCAATCGCTCCGGAATCGGCGCGTCCGCACTACGGCGGTCATGGCCGGACCGGACCGCGGCCAGCAGCAGATCCATCTCCGCGGCCGTCGCCGCCGCCTTCACCAGTGCCAGAATCTCCGGCCGCGCCACCCGCACGCCGCCGGCGATCATCAGCACACCGACCAGGCGGCCGTCCGGATCATGAACGGGCGCAGCGGCTCCGGTGATCTGATGCATGCGCTGCAGGAAATGCTCGGGGCCGTGAATCCACGCCGCCCGGCCGGTGCGTACCACCAGACCGACGGCATTGGTGCCGACCCGGCGCTCGCTCAGGTCATTGCCCTCGCGCAAACCGGCCTCGGCCGCGGCCTGCACCCGATCGGGATTACCGTGCACCGAGAGCACCCGGCCGAACTGATCGGCGACCACCACCATGAGTCCCGTGCTGGTGGCATCGCGCAGCAGCAACTTGTCCACCAGCGGCATGACAGCCGCGATGGGGTGCGCGACGCGATAGCGCTCCAGATCGGTGCCGCGCAGCCCGCGGCCGTCATTGTCATCCAGAGGATCGACACCGCCGCGGAGCGTGCGCAACCACGATTCGAGAACCATGGGGCGTAGGAGACCGGGCAGCTGATTGAGCTGTTCGCCGCCCACACTGAGATATCCGTGGGCTTGAGCGGCATAGGCTTCGAGCGCACCCAACTGGGTGCCCGGCTCGGCACCGTGCTGCGGGCTACTCCCACCTGCGAGATTGCTGACCATTTGCCTTTCTTTCTGTCCCCGAAGAGTACCGGCGGGGTCCGACGCCTAAGTACGAAGCTGGTCGTTTGTCCCGCAGGTCACATCGGAAACCGAACCCCGCAGAATGTGAGCTGCATCTAATTGCGGATGCGCCACGGACTCGGCGGCCGCCGTGTAAGCCTGAGCGCGTGGACGATATCGACCTGACCGCGCTGGACCGATTCGCGTGCGGATTTCCACATGGGATCTTCGATCGGCTCCGGGCGAAAGCGCCGGTCTGGTGGCATCCACCGACCGCGCACACCCCGGACGGCGAAGGATTCTGGGTACTGAGCCGGTACGCCGATATCGTCGCCGCGGCCGCGGATGCGGACACGTTCTCCTCCCGAGGCGGCGGAAACCGTTCCGGCGGAGGAACAATCATCGAGGACCTGCCCGCCGACTGGGCCGCCGGAGTTTTGCTCAATATGATGGACGATCCCCGGCACGCGCGGGTGCGGCGACTGCTGACACCCAGCGTTGCGCCACGGACGCTGCGGCTCATAGAAGAGGAGCTGCGCGGACGGGCCACGGCGATCGTGGCGGCGGCGATCGCCAAGGGCGAGTGCGACTTCCTGCTCGACCTCGCTGCCGAGTTGCCACTGCAGGCGGTGGCGCAATTGCTGGGTGTGCCGCAGCAGGATCGGCATCAGCTGTTCGCATGGGCGAATGTGGCACTCGATTACGAGGACCGGGAATTGGGCGAGGTCACCGCGCGCACCCGGCAGGCGGTCGCCGAGACCCGTGCCTACGGCGCACAATTGCTGGCGGCCAAGCGGATCGAGCCCGCCGAGGATCTGATGTCACTGGCCGCCAATGCCACCATCGACGGGGAGCCGCTCTCGGATATGGAGCAGGCCATGCTCTTCAGCCTGCTGATCGCGGCGGGGAGCGAGACCACGCGGAACTCGATCGCGCTCGGCATGGCGGCACTGATCGAACGGCCCGACGTCTGGCGGCGACTGCGGGAGGATCGGACGCTCGTGGACGGCGCGGTGGAGGAAATGCTGCGGTGGGCCTCCTCGACGCCGTACAACCGGCGCACCGCCACCCGCGATCACACCCTGGGCGGGCAGCGAATCCGGGCCGGGGACAAGGTGACCCTGTGGTGGGCCTCGGCCAATCGGGATGCGGAGGTCTTCACCGATCCGCACCGATTCGATATCGAGCGGCGGCCCAATCCGCATCTGGCCTTCGGGCGCGGCGGGCACTTCTGCCTCGGCTCGGCGCTGGCACGCATGGAGATGCGGGTGGTCTTCACCGCACTGCTGGATCAGGTGGGCACGGCCGAACTGACCGGCCCGATCGAACACACCCGCAGCAACAAGCACACCGGCGTCCGGCACATGCCGGTGCGCTTGACCGCGGTCGGCTGAATTCAGTTGGGCGGCAGGGTCGGTCGCAGAGCCGCGCCGTCCCGGAGTTTGGCCGCGCCCCACCACAGGCCGGTGCCGTAGGCGACATCCTCGAGCCGCTTGCACAGCACATAGCGGGTCGGATCGAGACTTCCGGCCTCACGATGGATGAACCAGTCGGCCAGACCGTCGGCCACCGCGATGGTCACCGCGAGGTGCCGGATGCGGCGCGAGAACAGCATGCCCAGCAGCGTCACCGGCCAATAGTGGCGGCACATCGAGGAAGCCATGCGCCACATACCGCCGGAGAAACCACGCGCCATATATATGGCGGCCACCCGGGTCGGATTATCGAGTTCGGCGAAGACCCGGCGCAGCCGGAACAGCGTCGCGACCAGGGTCAGCGTGCCGCCGATGGCGCCCCAGCGGGTGAGGCTGCCGAACAGCAGCGCCGCCACCGCCGTCCAGATCGGAATCGACAGCGGCGCGGCCATTCCCGCATGGCGCTGCCCCAGCGGAGCCACCCCCGTGCCATGGGTGACCTTGTGCGCGAACCATTTTCGCAGCGAGACCGGATTGCTGTGCGCGACCCGCGCGGCCGGCTCGTAGCGCAGCCGCCACCCGGCGCGATCGAGCCGCCAGCACAGGTCGATATCGCCACCGGCGGCCATGGATTCGTCGAATCCGCCCTCGCCGAGCAGTACGAGCCGGCGCACCAGCAGCGCGGTACTCGGCACGTACGGCACCGGGCCGTGCGCCTGCACCGCCGATTCGCGGCGGCCGCGATGCAGCGAACCGCGGGTGTGCTCATAGCGGGCCAGCAGGGTGGAATCGGGATCCATGGCCAGGATGCGCGGCGCGACCAGGGCCACCTTCGGATCGCTGAAGTGGCCGAGCATGACCTCCAGCCAGCCGGTGCGCGGCACCACATCCGGATCCAGGAAGGCCACGAATTCGGTGGCGGCGCAGCGCAATCCGAAATTGCGGGCGGCGGCGACGCCGAGCCTGCGATCCCGGCGCAGCACCGTCACCCGGCAGCGATTGCCCGGTGACCGCGGAATCCGCACGGGCCGATCGGAACCGTCGTCCACCACGATCACCGTGTACCCGCGCAGGGCCGACAGCAGCCGCGTGAGACCGTCCGGATCATTGTGGACCGGCACGATGACGGTCACGTCCTCCAGCGAAGGCAGCAGGCGCGGACGCGGATTCGCCACTCCGGAGTCGAGCAGACGTCTGGCAACCCGAGCTGAGTTCGGGTCGGTCACCTCGAGGTACCCGTCACCGATCATGGCCGCAGCCTCCGGCGCTAGGCGGAGCAATCTGTTCGGCGAACCGCCGACCAGGAACCGTCCACCGGAGTAAGTGCGCACCCTGGGATCGATCCGCACCCCGAAACCATCGGGAAGGCGATCATGGCGCATTCCACAAATGCTAAGTCAGCCAACCGTTGGCAATCATGATTGGCGCGCCGCTCTCCTCCGGTTAGTCCGATTAGTACGCGCACCGAGTACGCAGCCGGACCACGGCAACACCCGGCGCTCTAGACTGCTGGGGAGAAAAAACCAGCAGGTGAAACAGGCAGGGGACGGAAATCCGGACCCACTGTGCCCACCGAGGATGCGGTCGAGGTGGTATGGGAGTCGGACGGATGCAGACAAGCGGGGGCGGAAGCAACACACTCTCGGAAGCCGAGATCGTCGAAGCCGCACTGCGGGTGGTCCGTCAGGACGGAGTGGAGAAACTTTCCATGCGCCGGCTCTCCCGCGAACTCGGCGTCTCCCCGATGGCCCCGTATTACTACGTCGCCGACAAACGCGAGCTGCTCGACCTGGTCGCCACCGCCGCACTCACCGGAGTGCGCAAGCCGCCACCGGAATTCGGGCCGTGGCAAATGCGCCTGCGCGACCTCATCGATCAGATCGACGACAAATTGCGCAAGCATCCGGGACTCGGCGATGTGCTCATCGAGCAGATGCTCGGCAAACAACTCGATCTCATCGCCGCGGTGATGGAGATCCTGTTCGACGCGGGATTCGACGACCGCAATGTGCTCGCCTCGTATGCGACCATCCACACCTACCTCTTCGGGCGCAGCAAGGTGAATCCGCGTGATCGTGGGGCACTACAGGATCGGGCGCTGCCGGAGGCGGTGGAGCGGGCCATGAAGCATCTGCCCGACCTGCGTGGGAAATACTCCTACGACTTCTCCATGGATGTGCTGATCGCCGGACTCGAGGCTCAGCTTGTCCGGCAGCGAGACAGCCACGTATAGTCAAACTAGAACACGTTCTAGTTTGGTTCGAGAGGACACTATGACCACCGTCGACGTACCGCACAGCTCACGATCAGCCGTGCTGCGGGTCTCCGCGGTCATCAATGAGACGGCCGATTCCTGTTCGCTGGTATTCGACGTCCCCGAGGACCTCCGCGAACGCTTCAGCTACCTGCCGGGGCAGTTCCTGACCCTGCGCATCCCCAGCGACCGCACCGGGTCCGTGGCCCGCTGCTACTCGCTCGCGAGCTCACCGCACACCGATGACAAGCCCAAGGTGACGGTCAAGCGCACCGTCGACGGCTACGCGTCGAACTGGGTGTGCGACAACCTGATCGCGGGCAGCGAGATCGAAGTACTGCCGCCCTCCGGCATTTTCACGCCCAAGAACCTCGATACCGATCTGCTGCTGTTCGCGGCCGGCTCCGGCGTCACACCGATCATGTCGATCCTCAAGTCCGCGCTGGCGCGCGGCAGCGGGCGCATCGTCGTGGTGTACGCCAACCGCGACCACGCCTCGGTGATCTTCGCCAATGAGCTCCGCGAACTCGCGGGCAAGCATCCGCAGCGGGTCGTCGTCATCCACTGGCTCGAGAATTTGCAGGGGCTGCCGTCCGTCGACGCACTCGCCACGCTCACCGCGCCCTATGCCGGGTACGAGGCCTTCATGTGCGGGCCCAAGCCGTTCATGGATTGTGTGCACGACGCACTCGCACAGCTCGGGGTGCCGCGCGGTCGCACGCACGCCGAGATCTTCAACTCGCTCGCCGGTGATCCGTTCGCCGATGTGGCGCCGGCCGAGATCACCGCCGAGGAAGCCGCGGACGCGGCCACCGTCGAGGTCGAACTCGACGGTGAGAC
Source organism: Nocardia sp. NBC_01327 (assembly GCF_035958815.1). Taxonomy (NCBI): domain Bacteria; kingdom Bacillati; phylum Actinomycetota; class Actinomycetes; order Mycobacteriales; family Nocardiaceae; genus Nocardia; species Nocardia sp. NBC_01327. The sequence continues at coordinate 8,816,012 of NZ_CP108383.1, forward strand.
ACACGAACTCACCTGGCCGCGCAGTCAGACGCTGGTGGACATCATGCTGTCCAAGGGGCTCGATGTGCCGTACTCCTGCCTCGAGGGCGAGTGCGGGTCCTGCGCGTGCACGGTGCTCGACGGTGAGGTGGAGATGGGGAACTCCGAGATCCTGGATCCGGAGGACATCGCCAACGGGTACATCCTGGGGTGCCAGGCGCGACCGGTGACCGATCACCTCAAGATCCAGTTCTGAGAGAACCCGACTCTCGGGACTCTCGAGGGGCTTCGCCCCCCAACCCCCAAATTCGAAGTGGCCGTTGCGTTCCGACGCAACGGCCGCATTCGTCAGTAGGCCGAGAAGACGTTCGCGATGGTGCCGTAGCGGTGAGCGGCGTAGTTGCAGGCGGCCGAGATGTTCGCGACCGGATCGTAGATATCCCAGGACGTGCCGTCGACGTGGTACGCCTGGAATGTCGGATCGATGACCTGCAGCAGACCCTTGGACGGGATACCGGCGGCGGCATTGGAGTCGTAGAGGTTGATCGCCTGCGGGTTACCGCCGGACTCCCGCTGGATATTGCGGAAGATGCTGTCGTAGTCGCCGGGGATGCCGTGCTGACCCATGACGTACAGGGCGTTCTTGATCCAGCCGTCCAGGTTGTTCTCGAAGACCGGCGGCAGGAGGTCCGAATACGGCGCGGGCAGCGTCTGGACGAACTGGCGGACCGCGTCCTGCTGCGGCTGCGGCAGATTCTCGGCGTACTGCTGGGCCTGCTCAGCGGGCTGCTGCAGCTCCGGCGGCACACCGGGCACCTCCGCGGCGGCCTGGACGGGCACTACCGCGAGGGCGGCGAGGATGGCGAGGGGAAACAGTTTTCGCAATGCAATGACCTGCTGACTTGTGTTGTGAACACCGCCGCCGGCTGCGTCTCGCGTTGCGGGGAGATTCCGCATGGAAGTCGAGTACGCCTGGCTATAACCGAACGTGCGGTCTGTTCCTGACAAGTCACAGAATGGTTGCGCTACATGAACGTAAACTTAACTCGAGATGAACACATGGTGCCCGATCTCGAGATGCCGCTCACCAGGACGGCTATCAACGCTGATCAGCGCAGAGATCTATAGTGCGCCCGCTGCTCCGCCGTGAGGTGTTCTGTGGCGTAGCTCAAAGCTGTCCGGCCCATCGCGGCCGCATGCGCATCGAGAAAATCGGTGAGAATCGCCCGATCCACACGCTTGCCGATCTCGCGCAGCATCCAGCCGACGGCCTTCTGAATCAGATCGCGCTTATCCGCGAGCAACCGCTCACACAACTCGATCGTCGTCCCGGCATCACCGGACTTGATGAATGCGAAACTCGACAGCAGCGCCACCCGTCGCTGCCACAGCGATTCCTGCTCCGCCAACTCGAATAGCAACGCGCGCGGACGCTCCAGCAACCACGGCCCCACAATGAACTCCGCCGAGGCGTCCACCAGGTCCCAGTTGTTCACGCGCCCCCGCCGCACCGCGGCCAGATACAACTCGACGATCTGCTGCTGCAGAGCGATATCCGCACCCCGCTTGCGCATGGCCCGCGCCATCTCCCCATTCAAAATCACCAATCCCGCCAGCCGATGCTCATGCACCGCACTGTCGAGCAACACATCGATCTCCGAAAGCGGCAACCCGGCGAACCCCTTCACCACCGCCCGCATCTTCGGCACCCGCACCCCGATGAATACATCCCCGGCCCCGTACTCCCCCGGCCCGGTCTTGAAAAAGCGCTGCAGGTGCACCGCATCCGCGGCATCGGCGACCTTCCCCAATTCGGCCCGCACCGCCGCCGCCGTCAATTCACCCATCGCACCATGATCGAGCACCCCACCGACAGGAACTCGCACCCACGCCGACCTATTTGCCGGCGGATCATTCAGCCTGCGCGCCGCCCGCTCCCGGCTGCGGCGGACACGTCGGCTGCCCTCTGTGCCGTTGAACGGCACTCGGCCTCAAGCGGTTTCAGCCGCGGCCTGTAACAGCACCTCGCCGAATTTGCGCATATGTTCGGGGCCGCCGTACCAGGCGGCGATGAGATCCACTGCGGCCGTGCGGGTGCGGCGGGCGGCCTGGGTCAGATCGGAGACGGCGCCTTCGGCTTCGGCGGCCTGGGCTGCCACATCGAGGTCGTGACTGGCGACCAGCAGGCTCATGATGTGGTGCAGATCGATATTGGGGGCGTCCTCGGCGCGGAATTCGCGGGCTCTGGCGGCATCAGGGTTCGGGGACGGTTCGGGCAGTTCGGGTTCCGGGGCGGCACGGCGATGGGAGGGCTCCGGGTCCGGCGCGGCGCGGCGCGGGCTCGCGTCGAGATCCGGGACGGCGCGATGCGCCGACGAGTCGAGATCGGGGGCGGCGCGGCGGGGAACCGACTCGGCGGGCAGGCGGCGGACAGGGGCGTCCACCTCGGTCGCCGTGCGGTGCGCGGACAGATCGAAATCCGGAGTGCTGAGTCGCGGAGTGGAATCCAGATCCGGTGCGGCCCGGCGCGGCGCGGAATCGAGATCCGGGGCGGCGCGGCGGGGAATCGACTCGAGTTCCGAGGTGCTCAGTCGCGGCGTGGAATCCAGATCGGGCGCTGCGCGGCGCGGTGAGGCGTCGAGATCGGCCGACCACTGCGGGACGGCGTCCAGGTTCTGCACCGAACGGCGGATCGGCGAATCCACCTCGGGTGCGCTGCGGCGGGTCACCGGAGCCGACCACTGCACCGGCTGTTCCTGCTGGTCCAGGCTGGTACGGCCGAGCATGGCGTGATTACCGGTGTCGACGCCGGTCAGCACCGGGTTCGGCGAACCGCCCGGATCGGCGGTATCCGGGTGGGTGAGACGGTAGCTCTCCTGACGAGAGTTCGGGGACGAACCCAGCCCGTTGGTGTAATCGGCATCCATGGGCGACATTCTTACCGCCCCGCCGCAACCCGTGCGAGTCGGGCTGTGGCGAAAGCGATTCACGAGCAACGGTATTGGGGGATTGACTGTTATCGGCAGTTCGTCGGGGCCGGTTCACCGCGCAAACGGGCATCCAGCCAGGCCAGGGCGGACGGCATACCGAGCACCGCGGCGGACAGGTGTTCCGGCGATCCGTTCATATCCATATCCAGTGTCACACCGGCCGCGCAGTAGCGGTGATCGGTATTGACGATGGCATCCACCGGGATCAGCGGATCACTGGGCGAATGCCATTCGAACACCGGCATATTCGGTATGCCGTCGTAGAGCTCGAGGCTGTTCTCCTCCAGCACGCCCCGCACCGCCGGATCGTCGATCATCGATGTGCTGGCGGCGAATTCGCCGGCGCTGTGACCCGCACCGACGGCCATGATCTCATTGGTGCAGCCATTGGCCATGGCATTGCGCGCCGCCAGGCCCCGCTGATTCATCTGCGTACTGATCGGCAGCCGATCCGGATACTCCCGCTCCAGGCCGATCGCCGCCGCCATCGCCAGGCCGAACGCCGGATGCGATTGCATGCCAAGCGAATTCACCATCTTCAGCAGGCTCATCGGGACACCGCCCTCGGCCGCACCGGCAATGTGCAATTCGGGTGCGTAGCTCGACGCCATGGCCGCCGCCCAGGCCGTCGCCATCCCGCCGCCGGAATATCCGGCCATTGCCACCGGGCTGTTCGCCGCCTGCAGTTCGGGCAGCCGCTGCACCGCGCGAATACCGTCCAGGGTGATCTGACCACCCAATTTGGCGGCACCGTAGGCGACATTCGGGCCCAGGTGGTCGGGCAGGGCCACCGACCAGCCGCGCCGCAGCGCCACATTCAGGGCGACGGATTCCTTCACGAAGAGATTGGGGTCCGTCGTATACAGCACCCGCGATACCGCGCACTGGGCGCCCAGACCGTTGATGATGTGCTGATAGGACAGCACCGGGCCGTCCGGGCGATGCTCACGCGGCGTCAGCACCGTGGTGACGGCGGCGATCGGCGCGCCCTCCGAACTCGTGGAGCGGAACTTGATCATGGTGACGGTGGTGTCCGGGAAGTACGGCAGCGGCGGCATGACCCGCGAATCCAGCACATCGCCGGGACTGTGATTCGCCATATCCGCGGGCTGCGCATAGAACGGGTCCGGATCCGCGACGGGATAGATGGGCTCCGCCGAAGCCGCCGGGGCGACGGCCGCGATCACCAGCCCCACGGTGAGCACACCGCAGTAGCCGATTATGCGTGGCAACCATTTGGCCCTCATCAGTTCCTCCACGACAGATTGCAGTACCCGCACCGGATTACGTCCCGAAACGAGTGTCGTGTGGATTACTGACAGAGTGTGCAGCGACACGCCAGCAAACATCAGCCCAGCTGTGTCATACCCGCCGCGACCACCTGCGCCACATGGAAGATCTCATCGCCGGTCGGGATCGGCACACCGTCGAGGGCGTGCAGCCGATCGGTGCTGGCAATGGCGAACATGGCCGAAACCCAGGCGGCCGCACAGGCGCGCAGCGTGCCCGGCTGCACCGGACCCGGCGCGCTGGCCTGCAGCACCCGCGCGGTCACATCCAGCAGCTGATCACGCATGCGGCGCAACTGTTTACGCACATCGGGATGGGTATCGGCCTCACGCCACATGATCACGCGCAATACCGAGGAATGATTGTCGCGCAGGTTCAGCGCGGCATCCAGATTCACCAGACTCTTCACCGGATCACCAGGGGCGACAACGGATTCGATGTCATCGATGGGAGCGGCGGGGACGCGTTCGGCCATGAGCGCCGACAGAATCGCATCCTTGGTCGGAAAGTAGTAGAAGACAAGGCCTTTGGGGACGTCGGCCCCGGCGGCAATGGCAGCCGTCGGGGTCGCGTCGAATCCCTGTGCCGCGAACAGTTTCTCCGCGGCATCGAGAATGAGCTGACGGGCGTCGCCGTCGAGTCTCCGGGTCCGGCGACGCCCCGCTCCGGGTCGATGCATCTGCATCAGTGATGTGTCACCGTATGCAGCCGACCCGACACCGCCGGCACTGCCGCGAGTCCGATCACCGCGGTCAGCGCACCGGCCACCCACGCGGTCCACGAGGCGCCGGTGTAGTCATGGAAATTCATCACCCACGGGGAGATGAACAGCAGCGCACCGAGTACGACCATCGCGTACTGAGCGGTGCCGGTGAGGGCGTTGGCGAGATGGCCGAGACCGGTGAGGGCGATGAGTACGCCGAGCACGATCAGGGTCCACATGGCGCGGTCACTATGGGCAACCCAGAGGGAAGACAGAGCGGTGTACGCGCCGAGTACGACGGCCACCGCATCCTGGGTGCGGCTCTCGGTGAACATGGGGTGCCTCCTTCAAGGCTGAGAACTGAGAATATGTCCTACTTACCGGTTTAGTCCTGATTGACCGCCCGATCAATAAACACTCGGCTACGATTCAGCAGCTGATCGGATGTGGTGCGTGACACAGCGTCAAGCCCCCTCTGGAACCGATATGGTGTGCGATATGTCGCACTCGGTAGAACACGTTCTAATTGTCGGCGCGGGACTGGCCGGCCTGAGAACCGCCGAGGAGCTGCGACACGCAGGTTACGACGGGGAACTGACCCTCCTCGGCGACGAAGACCGCGCACCCTACGACCGCCCGCCGCTGTCCAAACAGTTCGTCCGCGGCGAGCTGGACGACACCGCCCTGCGGCCCGCCGAATTCTTCCAGGAAATGCGCATCGACCTGCGGCTCGGCGTGGCCGCCACCGGCGTCGACACCGACGCCCGGCAGGTGACGCTCAGCGATGGCAGCACCCTCGGCTACGACCGGCTCATCATCGCCACCGGGCTGCGGCCCCGGCGCATTCCCAGCTTCCCGCAGGCCCGTGGCGTCCACGTGCTGCGCACCCATGACGACGCCGCCGGACTGCGCGAGCACCTCGATACCGCACAGCGCGCCGTGGTCATCGGGGCCGGATTCATCGGCTGCGAACTCACCGCAAGCTTCCGCGCGCGCGGCGTGGACGTCGTCCTCGTCGAACCGCAGCCCACTCCCCTGGCCGCCGCCCTCGGCGAACAGATCGGTGCGCTGGTGGCGCGCATGCACCGCGAGGAAGGCGTCGACGTGCGCTGCGGGGTCGGCGTCGAGGCGCTGCTCACCACCCACGATGCCGCGAATGATGGTCCGGCTCAGGCGGATACCACCGGAAGCAGCGCGCTCGAGGAGGCGGCCGTACGGGGCGTCCGGCTGAGCGACGGCAGCGTTGTCGAGGCCGACCTGGTGGTGGTCGGCGTCGGCTCGGCGCCGGTCACCGAGTGGCTCGCCGAATCCGGCATCCCACTGGCAGCGCCGTCGGACGGCGGCGGGGTGCTCACCGACGAGGTCGGCCGCACCGGTGTGGACGACGTCTGGGCGGTCGGCGATGTGGCCGCCTGGCGGCTCGGTAGCGGCCGCAACAGGCGGGTCGAGCACTGGACCAATGCGGGCGAGCAGGCGAAAACGCTCGCCCATGCCCTGCTCGGCGTGGATCATCCTGCGGCCGTGCATGTTCCGTACGTGTGGAGCGATCAGTACAACGTGAAGATCCAGGTGCTCGGCAGCCCGGCTCTCGCGGACGAGGTCCGGATCATCGAGGATCAGGGGCGTAAGTTCCTCGCCCACCTGTTCCGAGCGGGAACCCTGGTCGCGGTTGTCGGCGCCGGTATGACCGGCAAGGTGATGAAGATGCGCGCACAGCTCGCCGGAGCCCAGCCGGTCTCCTGAGCCCAGCGGCCCACAGGTCCCGGCCGACATTCCGAACGGCGTGGATCCGCGCCGTTCGGCGGCTCATTCCACCCATTGGGCGGACACGGTTCGCGATCGAGGTGGGATGTTCACTACCGTGACAGGTGTGATCGTCGCGCTCATAGACTCCGGACTGGGGATGCTGCCCACGGGGGCGTGGTTGCGGAAACTGCGGCCCGATATCGATCTGCTGCTGATGATGGACCCCGACGGCGCGCCGTGGGGACCGAAACCCGAGCAGTGGGTCACCGAACGCGTGCTCGAAACCGCCCGCACCGCACTGCGCGAAGGCGCGGAAGTCATTGTGGTGCCGTGCAATACGGCCAGTGTCACCTCGCTGGAGCCGCTGCGGGCCGAGGTCGGGCCGGGCGTGCCGGTGATCGGCACCGTGCCCGCCATCAAACCCGCCGCGGCGGCTTGCCGGAAGGTAGCGGTCTGGGCGACCGCGGCCACCACCGCCAGCGCGTACCAGGCCGACCTCATCACCCGCTTCGGCGGAGACGCCGAAGTCACCGGAGTCGCGTGCCACGGCCTCGCCGACGCCATCGATCGCGGTGACCTGCCCGCCATCGCCGAGGCGATCACCGGGGCCGCCGCGCGCACCCCCGCGGACACCGAGGGCATCGTCCTGGGCTGCACCCACTATCCGCTGGTCATCGACGCCATTCTGGCCGCACTCCCCTCGGGCATCCGGGTCTTCGACAGTGCCGAAGCCGTCGCCGGGCAGACGCTGCGCCGCATGGACGCACTCGGCAGGCCCATGACCGGCACCGCCGCCACCCGCGTCCTCACCAGCAACCGGCCCGGTGAGATGCCCTCGGCCGCAGCCGCTTTCGACTCCGGACGGCTGCTCGGCGCGACGCTGCGGCCGCTCGGATCGACGCCTTTCGCCTGATCATCGACCCGCCGCAGGTTTGCCGCGGGCACATACGGGCAGTCGTGGTGTATGAGCACAGAGAGCATGGATATCGCGGGCGACGGGCCCGCCGCAGAGCCCACACCGCCGAATTCGCACGCCGAGACACCGGAGCCGGAGGTGCTCGAGAAGCACCGCGAACAGGCGCACAAGATGGCCGAGTCCTACCGCGATGATCGCCCGACCACCGTCCTGCCCGGCAGCGGCGGCATGATCTCCGGCACCGCGATCAGCGACTGGGTCGACGAGGACGGCAACTCGGCCTTCGCCGGGGAGACCGATACCGACCGGCCCCGGACATAGCGAAAGGGCCGCTCCCCCAAGGGGAACGGCCCTTTCAGTGATTCAGTGGATCAAATCACTTGATGATCTTGGTGACGCGACCGGCACCGACGGTGCGGCCACCCTCACGGATCGCGAAACGCAGGCCCTCTTCCATGGCGACCGGCTGGATGAGCTTGACGCTCATCTCGGTGTTGTCGCCGGGCATGACCATCTCGGTGCCCTCGGGGAGGGTAACGACGCCGGTCACGTCCGTGGTGCGGAAGTAGAACTGCGGGCGGTAGTTGTTGAAGAACGGGGTGTGGCGGCCGCCCTCGTCCTTCGACAGGATGTAGGCCTGGCCCTCGAACTCCGTGTGGGGAGTCGTGGTGCCCGGCTTCACGACGACCTGGCCGCGCTCGACATCTTCACGCTTGATGCCACGAACCAGCAGACCGACGTTGTCGCCCGCCTGGCCGTTGTCGAGCAGCTTGCGGAACATCTCGATGCCGGTGATCGTGGTCTTGGTCGTCTTGTCCTTGATGCCGACGATCTCGACCTCTTCGTTGACATTCACGATGCCACGCTCGATACGACCGGTGACGACGGTGCCACGACCGGTGATCGTGAAGACGTCCTCGATCGGCATGAGGAACGGCTTCTCGGTCTCACGAACCGGCTCCGGGATCGACTCGTCGACCGCGTTCATGAGCTCGACGATGGACTCGGTCCACTTCGGGTCGCCCTCGAGCGCCTTCAGGCCGGAGACGCGGATAACCGGGGCATCCTCGTCGAATTCCTGAGCGGCCAGCAGTTCGCGGACCTCCATCTCGACGAGCTCGAGGATTTCCTCGTCGTCGACCATGTCCGACTTGTTCAGCGCGACCAGGATGTAGGGCACGCCGACCTGACGGGCGAGCAGCACGTGCTCGCGAGTCTGCGGCATCGGGCCGTCAGTGGCGGCCACGACCAGGATCGCGCCGTCCATCTGCGCAGCACCGGTGATCATGTTCTTGATGTAGTCGGCGTGGCCGGGGGCGTCTACGTGGGCGTAGTGGCGCTTCTCGGTCTGGTACTCGACATGGGAGATGTTGATCGTGATACCACGAGCCTTCTCCTCCGGCGCCTTGTCGATCTGGTCGAACGCGAACGCCGCGTTCAGCGTCGGGTACTTGTCAGCCAGCACCTTGGTGATCGCTGCCGTCAGCGTGGTCTTGCCATGGTCGACGTGACCAATGGTGCCGATGTTGACGTGGGGCTTCGTCCGCTCGAACTTCGCCTTCGCCACTGTGGTCCTCCTGGACTAGTTAAGTGCGTGCTTTTTTGCAGCAGTGCGGTGTGTATTACAGGGGGTCGATCTGAAACCGATGAGAGACTACCCAGCGACCGAATACTCAGTCGCTGTGCTCTACTCGCCGGTTGCCTTGGCGATGATCTCTTTCGCCACGTTGGCCGGAACCTCCGCGTACGAAGCGAACACCATGGAGAAGTTGGCCCGGCCCTGGGTCTTCGACCGCAGGTCACCGATGTAGCCGAACATCTCAGACAGCGGAACCAGCGCCTTGACGATACGGGCACCACTGCGCTCCTCCATGGCCTGGATCTGGCCACGGCGAGAGTTCAGGTCGCCGATCACTTCGCCCATGTAGTCCTCGGGCGTGATGACCTCGACCGCCATGAGCGGCTCGAGAATCACCGGACCGGCCTTGCGGGCCGCTTCCTTGAGGGCGGCGGAGCCGGCGATCTTGAACGCCATTTCCGAGGAGTCGACCTCGTGGTAGGCGCCGTCGAGCAGCGCGGCACGCACATTCACCAGCGGGAAGCCGGCAAGCACGCCGTACTGCATGGCGTCCTGGATACCAGCGTCCACGGAAGGGATGTACTCACGCGGAACGCGGCCACCGGTGACCTTGTTCTGGAACTCGTAGGTCGCGCCGTCCTCGGCATCGGTCAACGGCTCCACAGAGATGATCACGCGGGCGAACTGGCCCGAGCCACCGGTCTGCTTCTTGTGGGTGTACTCGTGCTTCTCGACCGTCTTGGTGATGGTCTCGCGGTACGCCACCTGAGGCTTGCCGATATTGGCCTCGACCTTGAACTCGCGCTTCATGCGGTCCACGTAGATATCGAGCTGGAGCTCGCCCATACCACCGATGATGGTCTGGCCGGTCTCCTGATCGAGCTTCACGTTGAAGGTCGGGTCCTCTTCGGCGAACTTCTGGATCGCGCCGCCGAGCTTCTCCTGATCGGCCTTGGTCTTCGGCTCGATCGCGACCTGGATAACCGGGTCCGGGAAGGTCATGGACTCCAGCACGATCTGGTTCTGCGGATCGCACAGGGTGTCACCCGTGGTGGTGTCCTTGAGGCCGATGACCGCATAAATGTGGCCGGCGACGCCCTCGGGCACCGGGTTCTCCTTGTTGGAGTGCATCTGGAACAGCTTGCCCAGACGCTCCTTCCGGCCCTTGGTCGCATTGATGACCTGGGCACCGGAATCGACCCGGCCGGAGTACACGCGAATGTAGGTCAGCTTGCCGAAGAAGGGGTGCGTCGCGATCTTGAACGCCAGGGCCGCGAACGGCTCCTCGACGCTCGGACGGCGAGTCAGAACCTGATCTTCCTTGCCCGGAACGTGGCCCGTGACGGACTCCACATCCAGCGGGGTCGGCAGGTAGTCGATGACGGCGTCGAGCATGGGCTGAACGCCCTTGTTCTTGAACGCCGAACCGCACAGCACCGGGTAGAGCTCGGAGTTGACGGTCATCTTGCGGATGGCGCCCTTGATCTCCTCGATCGAGAGCTCCTCACCGCCGAAGAACTTCTCGAGCAGTGCCTCGTCGGACTCGGCGACGGTCTCGAGCAGCTGCTGACGGTAATCAGCGGCCTTCTCGACCAGATCGGCCGGGATCTCGACGACCTCGTACTCTTCGCCGAGCTTGGTCTCGCCGCGCCAGACCTTGGCATTGTTCTCGACCAGGTCGACGATGCCCTCGAAGGAATCCTCGGCGCCGATCGGCAGCTGGATCACCAGCGGGCGCGCGCCCAGGCGATCCTTGATGGTCTGCACGGTGTAGTAGAAATCAGCACCGAGCTTGTCCATCTTGTTCACGAAGCAGATACGCGGCACGTCGTACTTATCGGCCTGACGCCACACCTGCTCGGACTGCGGCTCGACACCTTCTTTGCCGTCGAAGACGGCAACGGCGCCATCGAGCACGCGGAGCGAACGCTCCACCTCGACGGTGAAGTCGACGTGACCCGGGGTGTCGATGATGTTGATCTGGTTGTTCTTCCAGAAACAGGTCGTCGCGGCCGACGTGATGGTGATGCCGCGTTCCTGCTCCTGCGCCATCCAGTCCATCGTGGCGGCGCCGTCGTGCACCTCACCGATCTTGTACGTGATACCGGTGTAGAAGAGGATGCGTTCGGTGGTGGTCGTCTTACCGGCATCGATGTGGGCCATGATGCCGATGTTGCGGACCTTGTTGAGGTCGGTGAGCACGTCCTGTGCCACGGAAATCTTCCCCGCTCGTAGCTAGTTGGGATCTTCGGGAACGACCCTGGCGCTCTTTCGAGAATTTCAGCCAGCGGTCATCACGTTGTCAACGCCCGGCGTGGCGCTTGCGTGCCACGCCGGACTGTGACTCGACTCCCGGCACTTCCGAACGGAAAAGCCGGGGGCCGAATCACCAGCGGTAGTGCGCGAACGCCCGGTTGGACTCAGCCATCTTGTGGGTGTCCTCGCGACGCTTCACCGAAGCGCCCAGGCCGTTGCTGGCGTCGAGGAGCTCATTGGCCAGACGCTCGACCATGGTCTTCTCACGACGGGCACGGGAGTAGGTGACCAGCCAGCGCAGCGCCAGGGTGTTGGCGCGGCCCGGACGGACCTCGATCGGCACCTGGTAGGTGGCGCCACCGACGCGGCGGGGCTTCACCTCGAGGGCGGGCTTGACGTTGTCGAGCGCGCGCTTGAGGGTGACGACCGGATCGGTGCCGGTCTTCTCGCGTGCCTGCTCGAGCGCGGCGTAGACGATGCGCTCGGAAGTCGACTTCTTGCCGTCCATCAGGATCTTGTTGACCAGCTGAGTAACCAGCGGGGACCCGTAAACCGGATCGTTGATCAGCGGACGCTTGGGTGCGGGGCCCTTGCGTGGCATATCAGCTCTTCTCCTTCTTGGCGCCGTACTTGCTGCGAGCCTGCTTGCGGTTCTTCACACCCTGGGTGTCGAGCGAACCGCGAATGATCTTGTAGCGCACACCCGGGAGGTCCTTCACTCGACCACCGCGAACGAGCACCATCGAGTGCTCCTGCAGGTTGTGACCCTCACCGGGGATGTAGGCCGTGACCTCGACCGCGCTGGTCAGGCGAACACGCGCGACCTTACGCAGCGCGGAGTTCGGCTTCTTCGGAGTCGTGGTGTACACGCGGGTGCACACGCCACGACGCTGCGGGCTCTCCTTGAGGGCCGCGGTCTTGGTCTTGGTGACCTTGTCGCGACGACCCTTGCGGACCAGCTGGTTGATGGTTGGCATAGACCGGCTTTCCTTATTAGTAACCAGATGTCTGGAACTTCATGTCTTGGTCATTCGAGCTTTCGGCCCAGTTCCCGCGCTATTTCCTCACCACGGGGTCGGGCGTGTCATGCGCAATGCATCGCCCGGTTTCCGGGCATGCTGGGGAGGTCAGCCGCTCTCGCTGGCCTACGTACCGCGCACAAACCTGCCCGAATGCTTCCGGGCACAGCGGTCCACGATACCCGCACCGTTTACAGGGGGCAAAAAGGGGTCCCCACACAGGAGCTGGTAGAGGGGATTATCGAGACAGATTGAGCGTCAACTCCACCAGCTTGCGGGCCGCATCGCACGGATCCGGGTGGTTGGAGCCGGCTCGATAGTTGAGCCACCAGCCGACAATCCCCGTGTCGGCGGCGGGTGCGCTCACGCCGCACGAGTCGGGGTCGTTGGGGCGATGCGTTTCGAGTGAGCGGCGACCCTGCACGGTTATGTCGTTGGTCACGTAGTGCAGTTTGTCGTTATTGGCCTTCTCATTCGCGAGCGAACCCTCTTCGTACCAGTTGAGCGTGATCATGCCGCTGCCGGAGGTGCCGCCCTCCAGATCCCACATGCAGACCGCGCCGTTGAAGGACGGGTTCACGTAGGTGCCGTCGCCGACGGTCTTGGTGATGTCGTCGAGCGAGACCACATCGCATTCGCGCAGCAGCTTGTCGAAATTGGTATTGATCTTGCCGCCGCTGTCGGTGGTGGTGCCGCCCGCGGGCAGCGCGGTGCCGGGGACAGTCTTGCCGCAGCCGGCGACGGCGGTGGTCAGTGCGAGTGCCGCGAGCAGCGCCGCGCCGTGGGTCCGCCGCATGCCCATCCCCCTCATCCGAGCCTCTGCACGGTCAGTTCCGCCATCTTGTGGGTGCGGTCGCACGGGTTGCCCAGATTGCCGGAGGAGAACAGGCCGTAGGAGATGGACCATTCGAAGAAGTCGTCGTCCAGCTGCACGGCGAGATCGCAGACGGCGCCGGCCGGGTCGAGGGCCTGGAAGCCCTTCTTGCCGCCGACGTCGATGGTCTGCGGATTGCGGCCGACGCTGGCCACCCACGCCTTCTCGCGGTCGATGGGACTGCCGCGGTAGGAGGCGAAAGTCACGCTGGCCGAGCCCAATCCGGAGGCCTTCCAATTGCAGCCGACCGCGTTCTTGAACACCTGCGAGACATTGCCGAGCCCGCCGAGGTCGCGGACCTCGTCATCGGTGAGGTGGCCGCATTCGCCGACGAACGGGCCCAGCGTCGCCACTTTGGGCGGGGGCCGCAGTCCGGTGGTGTTGTCCGAATCGCTCTTTCCGCCGCACGCCGACAGCAGCAGCGCGAGGCTCAACCCCGTGACGATCGCCGACGTGATCCGCATGCCCCGACTCTAACGTGCACGCCGCGGTCGGGCCCGTTTCGCGGCGTCCGCGTGCTCGGTGCACGAGCCGCCACACGGCACGATTCAGGCAATTCGGCTATAGCTCAGAGGTTTCCGCGTGCCTCCTGCTCGCGTTCGATGGCCTGGAACAGCGCTTTGAAATTGCCCTTGCCGAAGCCGAGGGAGCCGTGGCGTTCGATGAGTTCGAAGAAGACGGTGGGCCGGTCGGTGAGGGGCTTGCAGAAGATCTGCAGCAGATAGCCGTCCTCGTCGCGGTCGACGAGGATGCCGCGGGACTGCAGGGCCTCGGCGGGGACGCGGACATGGCCGATGCGGGAGCGGAGTTCGGGGTCCTCGTAGTAGGCGTCGGGGGTGTCGAGGAATTCGATGCCCTCGCGGCGCAGGGTGTCGACGGCGGTGAGGATGTCGCCGGTGGCCAGGGCGATGTGCTGCACGCCCGGGCCGCGGTAGAACTCCAGGTATTCGTCGATCTGGGATTTCTTGCGGCTCACGGCCGGTTCGTTGAGCGGGAATTTGACGCGGTGGTTGCCGTTGGCGACCACCTTGCTCATGAGGGCCGAATAGTCGGTGGCGATATCGTCGCCGACGAATTCGGCCATGTTCTCGAAACCCATGACGCGGCGGTAGAACTCGACCCAGGTGTCCATCTGCCCGAGTTCGACATTGCCGACGACGTGGTCGATGGCCTGGAAGATCCGCTTCGGCGCGTCCTCGCGGGGCCGGTAGCCGGAGCGGCGGCCGACGAACCCCGGCAGATAGGGCCCGTCGTAGCGGGAGCGGTCGATGAGGGTGTGCCGGGTTTCGCCGTAGGTGGCGAGGGCGGCGGAGCGGACGGTGCCGTGCTCGTCGATGTCGTCGTGCGGCTCTACCAGGATGGTGGCGCCGTGCGTGCGCGCCCAGGCGATGCAGCGGTCCACGTCCGGGACCTCGAGGGCGATATCGGTAATCCCGTCCCCGTGCCGGTCGTGATGGGCCACCAGCGGGCTGCCGGGGTCCACCGCGCCGCACACCACGAAGCGGGCGCTGCCGCTGCGCAGCACGTAGGCCTTGTGGTCGCGATTGCCGGTTTCGGGGCCGGAGTAGGCCTCCAGCCGCATACCGAAGGCGGATTCCAGGAAGTGCGCGGTCTGGGTGGCATTGCCGACCGCCCACACGAGTGCGTCCCAGCCGATGACGGGGAAGGGATCGGCGGCCGCGTCATGATCGACCAGGCCGATCAACCGGCGTAATTCGTCGGACTCCGGTGGCACAACCTCGATGCTCATGTGATCAGCAAATCGCTGCGGGTGCCAGCTGAGCAATATCGACGAATTCGAGTAGACATCCTGGTGGATTACGCCACCATCCTGGGCCTGGTGCTGGACAATTTGAATACCACATCACCCTCGAGCGGAGGTCCCGCCATGGCACGCACGCCCGCCAAGCTGGACGAACTGGATCTGGCCATTCTGACCGCCATGCACGAGTACCAGAAGGCAGGGATTCTGGAGCTCTCGCGGCGCACGCGGGTGGCCCGCGCGACCGTGCAGTCGCGGATCGCGCGCATGGAGGAGGCGGGGGTGATCGCCTCCTACGATCCGCAAATCGATGTCACCGCAGCGGGTTTCGATGTGCAGGCGTTCGTGACGCTGGAGATCGCGCAGGGTGCGCTGGAGGCGGTGGCCGCCGATCTGGAGGCCATCCCGGGGGTGCTCGAGGCGTATGCCACGACCGGGTCCGGCGATGTGATGTGCCGGATCGGGGCGGATTCGCATGCCGGGTTGCAGCATGTGCTGCTGAGCATCGACCGCAGCTCCTCGGTGTCGCGGTCGCACAGCGTGATCGTGCTGTCCACCGTGGTTCCGCAGCGCACGCTGCCGCTGCTGCGCACGCTCACCCCGTCCGGGTCGAGTAAGGCTCCGGCCTACCGCAATTCGCACTGAGGCGCGGATTCGCTGGTGGGTCCCGGCCAGAAACATGCCGGGGCGGCTGCGGGCTAGGCCCGGTTCATGCGGGTGATGAGGCCGCAGACGTGTGCTTCGGCGGCGGTGCGGGCGTCGGCCGGGTGGCCGGATTCGAGGGCTTCGAGGATGCGGCGGTGTTCGCGGAGGGCGGTGCGGCGGTTGCGGGGGTGGGCCCAGAGGTCGCCGCGGTAGAGGTGGGCCTGGGCTTCCAGGCGCGCGAGTTCCTCGGCGACGGTGCGGTTTCCGGAGCGGTCGCGGATGAAGGTGTGGAATTCGAGGTCGAGATCGGTGTCGCGGGCCGGGTCCACATTGTCGCGGAGATTGTTGTCCTGTTCGGACAGCATGGCGGTGAGCTTGCCGAGATCGAATTCGGTGAGGCGGGTGGCGGCGCCGGCGGCGGCGAGGCCGTCGAGGACGGAGCGCACCGCGAGCACATCGCGGATCTGGGCGTCGTCGACGACGGCCACGCGCGCCCCGGCGTGCGGGACGTTCACGGCCAGGCCCTCGTAGATGAGCTGCTGCACCGCTTCGCGAACGGGGCTGCGGCTCACCCCGAGTCGCGCGGACAGGGCGAGCACGCTCAGCGGTGCGCCCGGTGCGAGTTCGCCGGACAGCACCAGCTGCCGCAACTGCCGGTGCACGGAGGGGCCGAGCAGTTCGCTGTCCGGTTCGGTCATGGTGGTCCTTTCGGTGCTCGGTTCGAAATTACCCTTGCGGCCGGTAGTTGGCCCGGACGCGCTCGGTGAGGAACTCGGCGGCGGTGACGGGCGGGTAGACGCCCTGCGGGCCTTCGATGATCGCGTCGCGGTCGGCCTGCGCGAAGTAGGCGATGCTGTAGCGGTCACCCTGGTATTCGTCCGCGCCGGGGCTGCGGACGCGGTGGAAGTTGGAGGGCAGCAGGTCATCACTCCAGCGGGTGAGCATGTCACCGATATTGCAGGTGATGAGCGCCGAGGACGGGGTGATGGAGGTCCACTGCTGTTCGGCCATCTCCTTGCCGGGGCAGACCTGCAGTCCGCCCTGGCCGTCGCGCTGGAAAAGCAGTGTGAGGCAGTCGAAGTCGGTGTGCGCGCCGGCCCGCCAGCGGCCGGGCACATCACGCAGTTCGGCGGGGACGGCGAAGTAGTGCAGCAGGCGCAGGGTGGACTGGTACTGCTCGGACTCCGGGTTGTGCGCGGTGGTGAAGTGCTCGCGGGGCAGGCCGAGGCGGTCGGCGAAGCAGGACAGCACCTGCATGGCGACGGCCCAGCAGCGATTCTCGAATTCCAGTACGGCCGTGGTGAATCCGGGCAGTTCGTCAGCGGTGGGCCAGCGGCCGTCCATGTGCGGCCGGGTGATCTGGTAGGACTCCTTCTGGTCGGGGACGCCGATGGACGGGCGCACCTGACTCAGCGATTCCCATCCCGCATTGTCGGCTTTGACCAGCGGGTACTGCCCTTTCACCGGCTCGGGCAGCGCGAAAAAGCCTGCGGTGAGCCCGAATACGGCATCGATCTGCTCCTGCGGAATACCGTGGCCGGAGAGCTGGAAGAACCCGATATCGGTGGCGGCGGCCCAGAGCTGCTCGGTGATCTCGGCGCGGCGGTCCTCGAAATCGGTGAGGTCGATAATGCGGATGTCCCGGGCGGCCTCGGCGCCCAGCCCGCCCATCTGCTTCTCGCGGGCGACTTCGGCGGTGTCGTTGATCATGGGTTTCCCTGTCTGATAGGGGCTTTCAGCCTGCGGTGATGGTGTGGTCCAGGAATTCTTTGTCGACGAGGTCCTTGGCGGTGAGCCCGGCGGGCACGTTCGCGCCGCCGTGGCGCAGGATGGGCGCGAACTGATCGATGACACGCTGCACCCGGGCTTCGTCGAAACTGCCGAGCACGCCGTCGGTGTCATTGCCGATCAGGCCGCTGTCGATGAGCGTCTTGGAGCCGTAGGCGGCGAGGGCCGCGCTGTAGGGCGTCAGGTTCGCGCTCTTGGAGACGACATCGACGACCACATCGTTGACGTGACTCGGGTCGGTGCGGAATTGCGCTGTGGCCCTTTGGATCATGGGCACCAGGCGTTGCAGGCAGGGGCGCAGTTCGTTCAGCTTGTCGGTGCGCACGTTCACGGTGCGGGCGTAGCCCTCGTAGCCGACGTCACGCAGCAGCTGGTAGCCGACCGGCTTGTCCCAGGCCTTCACCTCGTGCTCGTAGACGTAGGGCTCGGAGTTGGCGAATCCCTGCTGTGCGAAGGAGGGATCGGAGACGAAGCGGGAGGGGCCGTTGTCGTAGGAGGCGTCGATCTGCTTGGCGTTCAACAGCCCTCGGGACACCAGCCATTCGGGGTAGAGCTGGCCCTGCGAAACAACTACGGGTGCACCGGCTTTGCCGATGTCGGCGATGCCGTGCCAGTCGGGATGGGTCTTGGGATCCCACATGAGCATCTGCGGGCTGGAGCGCAGCAGGGTGGTGACCGCGGTGATCGGCTGCTTGCCCGAGGCCGCGATGGCGTCCTCGGAGTGGTCCAGGCCCAGCGTGATGGATGAATCGACGTACATCTGCGAGGGCACGGTCTGGAAGCCGATGGCCGGGCCGCCGGCGCGGATCTCCAGTTTCACGCCGGTGTCCTTGCCGTCCACCACCAGCGGACCGGTGACCTTGTTGTTGTCGGAATCGACGTGATACCCGGGACCGAGCAGCCCGAAGATGGGGCCGGAGTCGGTCTCCGGATCCCATTGCAACTGGACCACGACGGTCGCGGGGCAGCGGCCGGCCAGTTGCTGTTCGGCCGGTGCGGCCGGGAGTTGCACTGCGGCGGAGTCGTTCTCGGAGGAGCTGGAGCAGGCGGAACCGGCGGCGACGACCAGGGTGGCGATCGCGGCGGCGCCGAGGAGGCGCAGAGGGGTGTGCATGAGTTCTCCACAGGCTGTTGATAGTGGGGTGCGGGAGGTTCAGCGGCCCGACGCGTGCCAGCGGCCCACGGTGAGTCGCTGGGCGACGGTGAAGAACGCGAAGACGGCGACACCGAACAGGGCGGCCAGCAGCAGCGCGGCGAGCAGATCCTCCGATTGCAGCCGGGCGCGGTAGGTGTCGAGCAGGGTGCCGATACCGGGCTGGCCCTTGGCGAAGAACATGTCGCCGATGACCGCGCCGGTCACCGAGAGTCCGGCCGCGGTGCGCAGGCTGGCCATGATGGACGGCAGCGCGGCGGGCAGTTCCAGGGATATCAAGCGCCGCAGTCGATTCGCGCGGCCGAGGGTGAACAGCTCCCGCAGGTTGCGGTCGACGCTCTGAATGCCGAACAGGGTCATGGCGATGATCGGGTGCACCGCGATGAGCACACAGACCAGCACGCGGGCGGTGAGGCCGTAGCCGAACCAGAGGCCGATGAGCGGGACCACGGCGAGTACCGGAATCGCCTGCAGCACTACGGCGTACGGGTACACCACCCGTTCGATCGCCTTGGTCTGGCTCATGAGCACGCCGATGGCGATGCCCAGGACGGCGGCGAAGAACAGTCCGGTGACCGCCACCCGCGCGGTGA
Source organism: Nocardia sp. NBC_01327 (assembly GCF_035958815.1). NCBI lineage: Bacteria > Bacillati > Actinomycetota > Actinomycetes > Mycobacteriales > Nocardiaceae > Nocardia > Nocardia sp. NBC_01327. The sequence continues at coordinate 8,835,305 of NZ_CP108383.1, forward strand.
CCGCCAGCGCCCGCAGCATCACCTCCATTTTCGCCGGGTTGCTGAGGGATTCGGCGAAGACCTGGTGCGGCGGCGGCAGCAGGAAGCGGCGGTCGGGGGCGAGCAGCACCAGCGAGACCGTGTACCAGGCGCCCAGCGCGAGGCCGATGCAGACCAGGGGCACAACGGCTTTCCCGAGCCAGCGGTACGGGAGGCGCGGGACGGTCCGGGTGCGCACGGGGGCGGAGAGGGCGAGACCCACCATTACGAAGCCTCTTTCAGAGAACGGGAGACCCGCGACACCAGTTCGGTGAAGGCGGGCTCGAAGCGCAGTTCCCGGCCGCGCGGATACGGCAGGTCGATATCGATCACCTCGTGCACCCGGCCGGGGCGGGCGGACATGACCACCACCCGGCCCGCCAGGAACACCGCCTCCGAGACCGAATGGGTGATGAACAGGGCGGTGAAGGCATTGTCGCGGTAGAGCCGCAGCAGCTCCTCCTGCATGCTCAGCCGGGTGATCTCGTCGAGGGCGCCGAAGGGTTCGTCGAGCAGCATGAGGCGTGGTTCCAGGGCCAGCGCGCGGGCGAGGGACACCCGCATGCGCATACCGCCGGAGAGCTGACCGGGGAGTTTGGCCGCGAAATCGGCCAGGCCGACCGCATGCAGCGCACGGGTGGCGCGCTCGCGGCGCGCGGCGCGGTCGATACCGCGCAACTGGGCGCAGAGTTCGACATTGCGCAGCACATTGCGCCACGGGAGCAGCGTGGCGTCCTGGAAGATGAAGCCGACCGAATCGGTCTGCACCACAACTCTTCCGGAGGTCGGCGGTTCCAGTCCGGCGGCCAGCCGCAGCAGGGTGGACTTGCCACAGCCGGAAGGTCCTACGACAGCGACGAATTCGCCGTTCCGCACCTGCAGGTCGATATCGGCGAGTGCGATGACCTCGCCGGATCCCTTGCCGGAGTAGCGCTTTCCGATGCCGGTGAACGCGATCTCCGGGTTCGCACCCGGATCGTGCACTGTGCTGCCGGCCGGGTTCCGCGCTGTGTCTTGCAGGACCACCGCACTCACCTTCTCTCGCTTGGAATTGCGTGCACTGTGTGCGTGAGATCAGTGTTGTCGATCTGAATTACATGCAATCGCGTGACTGTTTCCAGTTGATTAACTGTCACTGCATGCTATTGAGCTGCTTTATCAGAGCCTGTTCATCGGTCCGGGTGCTGTGGCCGTCGCGGATCACCGCCTCCCCGTCCACCCACACCGTGTCGACCACGCGGGGAGAGGCGGTGGTGAGCAGCATGGCTCCCGGATCACGCGCCGGGAGGCAGGCGAAATCCCGGTCGAAGCGGATGAGGGACAGGTCGGCGCGGTCGCCCACCCGGACTCCGGAATGGGTGGCGGGATCGCCCAGGGCGCGGCCCGCGCCGCGGGTGGCCATGCGCAGCATGTCGTCGAAGCCGAGCAGATCGGCGCGCTGATGCGTGACGCGCTGCAGGTACGCACCCATGCGCAGGGCCAGCAGCATGTCCTGGGTGTCATTGGAGGCCGCGCCGTCCACACCGAGGCCGACGCCGATTCCGGCGGCCAGCATGGCGGGCACCGGGGCCACGCCGCTGCCCAGGCGCATATTGCTCAAAGGGTTGTAGGACACCGAGACTCCGCGTTCGGCGAAGACGGCCCGGCCGTGCTCGTCGAGTTTGCAGCAGTGCACGGCCAGCGTCCGCTCACCGAGCAGGCCGCCGGCGTCGAGGTAGTCGACGGCCGAAGTGGCTGCATGCAATTGGCACATGTCCTCGTCGGTACTGGTTTCCAGCAGATGGATGGAGATGGTCTTGCCGGTGCGATCGGCGTATTCACGCACGGTCGCCATGCCCTCGGGCGTGAGGCAGCGCGGGTTCGGCACCGCCAGCGCGGTCGTGATGCGGGAACCCGTCAGCCGCACATCGAGGTCGTCGATATGCGCGAGGATCTCCGGAAGTGGTTGCACCAGGCGCGGATCCATACCCCATTTACGGGAGGCGTCCGCACGATCGGCGAGACCGCGGCCGAAGACCACTCGAATGCCCAGCTCCCGCAGCGCCCGCAGCGCGGCATCGTGCACGGCCTCCGAGGGGTTCGGCCACATGTGCTCGACCACGGTGGTGACACCGCTGCGCAGCAGCTCCAGCCCGCCCGCCAGCGCGGCGAGATAGGTCTGCTCGGGGGTGGCCGCCACCGTGAATTCGCCCACGCAGTGCAGCCATTCGAGCAGCGGCAGCCCCTCCCCCGCCCCGCGCAGCACCGACTGCTGCAGATGGGTGTGGGTATTGACGAACCCCGGAATCAGATGGCCACCGCTCCCATCGAACCGGGGCTCCGGGCGGCCGGCGCCCGCGCCGGGACCGATCGCGATTACGCGGCCGTCCTCGACAACCACGTCCTGACCCGAAAGCCATTGCGGCCCTGTATCAGTGGCGGCATAGACGGTGACATCACCGATCACCGTGGACAGAGCAGTAGAGCGCACCATGCGGCATTCCTCCAGGAAATGCGGCTGGTTCGCCCGCCTCCATCCGACGGTGCACCTGCGTCCGTTTCAGCCATGAACGCCGTGCCGCCACCCTAACCACCCCATATTGCATGCCGGTAAACCCCGGCAACGGAGCTGTCTCTGACGACTGCATCCAGCCCGGGGAGGTCAGGGTTTGAGATCCGCTCCGGGGGCGAGGACTTCGACGCTGTGCGTGCGGTCGGGTTCCAGGAATCCCAGCAGGGCATGGGCTTCCGCTTCGACCTCCGCCGCGTGCCGGGACGACCAGACCGCACGCGGGCTGATGCGGAGGCGCGCGGTGTCGGCGGTGGTGAAGATCTTGTAGATGCCGGAGAGGTAGCCGTCGACGAGGATGGAGGAGACCTGGGCGGCGAAGGCCTGCAGCGGTGGGGCGGTGCCGTCCGGGATGATGCGGGTGCGGTCCTGATGGGACAGCAGCGCGTTGTCGTACCAGCTCAGCAGGCGTACGGGGGCCGGGAGATCCGGGTCGGCCAGTTCGGCGTCGGCGGCGTCGTAGAGGGTGCGGCCGCGGTCGTCGGTGTAGGTGCGGACGCGATCGCCGAGGCGGGCCACGGCCGGCTTCATACCGGTGAGTTTGGACCAGGTCTGCATATCCATGGTGGTGGCGGGACCGAAGGCGCGCAGATAGCGCAGCAGCAGTTCCTCCAGCGGATACCCGTGGTCCAGGGGTGCGCCCAGCCAGGGTTCGACGCGGGACCAGACGGGGCGGCTGCTGTCTCCCCAGCGGCCGCGCGGCGGGGTCTGCAGCACGGGGAGCTGGTAGAGCCAGGTCTGCAGGACCGCGCCCGGATCGCGGTCGGGGTAGAGCGCGGCGGCGTGCGCACGCAGGTCGGCCGCGGACATGGGCTCGTCGCCCAGGACCTTGTCGCCGTGTGCGCGGACCTGTTCGGGATCGAGGCCGACCATGGCGCCGTAGTTGAAACCCTTACGGAAGGGGATCTTTTCGAGCTCCGGCTGGACGTGCGGCGCAATGCGCAGCGCGTCCTCCGGGGTGACCAGGTGAATGGTGCCGCGCATCAGCGTGATTCGCACCAGCGAGCGGTCCTCCAGCGCCGCCGAGACCGTCTCCGGATCGAAATCGGTTGTGCGACTCCATAAAGCGACGTACGGCGGCAGCATGTCCTGCGCCTGCAATCCGACCAGCTGTGCACACAGCTGCGGCGCGGTGAGCGTGGCCCGCGCCAGCAGATGCTGGCGCGAGAGCAGCGTGCGGTTCAGGACCTGCCGGGAAAGCTTCACAGTGCAGCCACGCTACGGGATTTCACGCTCAGGGCAGGTGCGATCAGCGCAGGGTGACGACGACCTTGCCGGTCGCGGTGCGCTTGTCGAGCGCGGAGACGGCTTCGGCGGTGTGCTCGAGGGTGTACAGCAGCGGATCCGGCGGGGCGATCTGGCCGCTGGCGAGCAGCGGCGCCACCTCGGCCCACTGCTCCTGCAGGTAGCCGGGGTGGGTCATGACCCATTCACCCCAGGCCGCGCCGATCACCTCGACGTTCTTGAGCAGCAGGCGATTCACCTTCACGGTCGGGATATCGCCCGCGGTGAAGCCGACGACCAGCACCCGGCCGCCGGAGGCCAGCGAGCGAATGCTGTCGGTGAAGCGGTCGCCGCCGACCGGGTCCAGCACGATATCCACCCCGCGCCCGCCGGTCAGTTCCTTGACCGCGGCCAGCCAGCCGTCGGTGAGGACCACATCGGTGGCCCCGTTCGCGCGGGCCACCTCGGCCTTCTCCTCGGTGCTCACCACGGCGATGACCCGGCCCGCGCCCAGCGCCTGGGCCATGCGCAGCGTGGAGGTGCCGATACCGCCCGCGGCGCCGTGCACCAGCACGGTCTCACCGGGGGCCAGGCGGCCGCGCTTGGTGAGGCAGAAGTGCACGGTCAGATCGTTGAACAGCACACCCGCGCCCGCGGCGAGGGAGACATTGTCGGGCAGCGTGAAGACCATGTTCGAGGGCGACACCGCGACCTCGGCCGCCGCATTGCCGAGCAGCGTCAGCGCCACCACCCGATCGCCCGCCTTGACGTGCGCGTCCGCGGGAGCCTCGCGCACGATTCCGGCGACCTCGCAGCCGACGACATACGGCAGCGGCGGCTTCATCTGGTACAGACCGCGCGTCATGAGCACATCGGGGAAGGCGATGCCCGCCGCGTGCACCTCGATGACAACGCCGCCGGGATAGGCCGCGGGCTCCGGTACGTCGAGAACCTCGATGGCCTCCGGCCCCTCGAGCTTGCTCACCACGGCTGCACGCATGCCACACACTCCGATCAATGCACCATTGGATACCAGCCGAACGTAACCCATCCGGCCATGGCGTGTCACCGCCACCGGGCGAGTCGGCGGTAATCAGCGGTGGGTGTATTCGATCATCGGCTCGTCGGCGAGGGTGGCGCCGCCCTGGACGATGGTCAGTGCGGTGGAGGTGACGCGGTACTGGGTGCCGTCGCTGCCGTTGGTGGCGGTGAAGCCGCCGGAGCCGTCCGGCACCGGATCGTCGATCTCGATGCCCGCGCCGTCGCTGATGCGCGCACCCTTGTAGTAGTAGCGGCCGACGCCGGTTCGGCAGATCACCACGCGGGAGGCGGTGGTGCGGCCGATGGCGTAGGCCGGGTTGTCGGCATTGCAGCGCGGTCCGGCGACGAAACCCTGTGCGTCCGTGCCGGATACGGATCCGGCGAAGGGGGGCAGGGCGGCGGGGGCGGGACTGGTCGCGGGGTTGCTGTAGGGCGGGGCCGTCGCGGCGGTCGGCGCGGTCGCGTCCGGGGTGGTGGCGATCGTCGTCGTGCCGCCCGCAGTGGTCGTGGTGTTGCCGCCATTGTTCTTGCCGGACAACAGCAGCCAGCCCAGCAGGCCGCCCATCACCAGCACCGCGCCGACGAGCGCACCCACCACGATCGGCAGGGAACTGCGCTGCGGGGGCGGCAGGGGCAGCGGCGCGGACGGGTGTTCGCGCAGCGGTTCCGCGTACGGCATGCGGAACTGCGTCGGCTGAGAGGCCTGGTAGTCGACCGGACCCGAGTGATCGCCCGACGAGTAGCCGACCGGTCCAGCGGAGTGATCGCCCGGATAACCGACCGGTCCGGAGGGATGGCCGCCCGGCGAATAGCCGATCGGCGGAAATGCTTGCGGCACATGCGAAATCAGGTGGGTCGGTGCGACCGAGGTGCGGGTGGTCGCACCGTGTTCGGCGTGGACGAGCGCCGCGCGGGCCGCTCTGGCCAGCTCTCCCGCGGTGGCGTACCGGCGGGCCGGATCCTTCGCCATGCCGATCGCGATCACCTGGTCGAAGGTGATCGGCACCCCGGGCCGGGCGCTGGGCCGGGGCGGCGGGGTCATCATATGCGCGCGAATGGTGGCGAGATTGCTGTCGGTCTTGAAAGGTATTTCGCCGGTGAGGCTTTCGTACAGCACGCAGGCCAGGGCGTAGATATCCACGGACGGCGAGATCGCCGTGCTGTGCTCGAAGCGTTCCGGCGCCATGTATGCGAACGACCCGATGGCGCTGCCCATACTCGTCAGCTGCACATCCGATTCCGCGTGCGCAATGCCGAAATCGACCAGATACGCGAACAATTCACCGGTCAGCAGAATATTGGCGGGCTTGATATCGCGATGCACCAGACCGCTCTGGTGCGCGGCGTCCAGCGCGGAGGCGATCTGCTCCACCACCTCGACGGCGCGCCCCGGCGGCATCGGCCCCTCGGAGGTCAGGTACGCCTTGAGATCTCGGCCGCTGACCAGCCGCATATCGATGAACAGGACACCGTCCACCTCACCCCAGTCGTGCACCGGAATGACATGCGGCTCCTGCAGCCGGGCGGCGGTGCGGGATTCGCGGCGGAAGCGCTCCACATAGGTGGGCGATTTGGCCAGTTCGACATCCAGCAGTTTGAGCGCGACCGTGCGATCTCGGACGGTGTCGTAGGCGTCGTAGACCTCGCCCATGCCGCCGACGCCGAGCAGGCGCCGTAACTCGTACTGCCCGAATCGTGAACCGGCCCGGTCCCCTGCGACCACGTGCGTCGCCTCCCCTGTGTTGTCCTACCCCAGGAAAAGGCTACGGCCCGCGCACCGGCCTGTCATGTCCCTGAAGGGAAATCGTCAGCGGTGGGCGTATTCGAGCATCGGCTCGGTGGCCAGGATCTGACCGGCCTTGACAATGGTCAGCGCGTGCGTGGTGATGAGATATTTGGTCCCGTCGGCGGGATTGGTCGCGGTGAATCCGCCGATTCCGACCGGGACCGGATCATCGATCTCCTGGGTCGCACCGTCGCTGATCCGAAGCCCCCTGTAGTAGTAGCGGCCGGTATCGGTCCGGCACACCACGAGCCGAGAGGCCGCCGTCGTGCCGACGGCCAGGGCCGGATCACTGGCATTACAGCGCAGGCCGCCGACGAAACCCTGTGCGTCCGTGTCGGATACGGTGCCGACATACGGTGCGACCGTGGTGGTGACGGCGCCCGTGGTGGTCGTTGCCGTCGTCGTACCGCCGCCGGTCGTGCCACCGGCGACGTCGTCGCCGGACCACAGCCGCCAGCCCAGCACGCCCCCGAGCAGCACCATGCCCACGAGCACGCCCCCGACCGCCACGACCGGTCGCAGGATCCGCTTCGGCGGCGGTGCGAGCGGGGCCGTGGCGGGACGGCCGTTCGATGCGGCCGGTGACCGCGTGCTTCCGGTCGGCGGGTAGACGAGCGGAATCGGTTGTGAGACAGCCGGTCCCCCCGCGCGCGGCGGGACCGTGACGGGCGGTTGAGCGGGCGACAGCGCCGCCCGGGCGGCCCGGGCCAGCTGGTTCGCCGAGGTGTAGCGGCGGGCCGGATCCTTTGCCATACCGGTCGCGATCACCTGATCGAAACCGGCGGGTACGCCCGCGCGCAGGCTGGGTTGCGGCGGCGGAGTCATCATGTGCGCGTGAATGGTGGCCAGATGACCATCGGTGCGAAACGGCGTCTCACCGACGAGACTTTCGTACAGCACGCATGCCAGCGCGTAGATATCGGCGCTGATCGACGCGCCGGTGCTGTGCTCGAAGCGTTCCGGCGCCATATACGCGAACGACCCGATAGCGCTGCCCGCGGTGGTGAGCTGCATATCCGATTCCGCGTGCGCAATGCCGAAATCGACCAGGTACGCGAACAATTCACCGGTCAGCAGAATATTGGCGGGTTTGACATCGCGATGCACCAGACCGCTTTCGTGCGCGGCGTCCAGGGCGGCGGCGATCTGCTCGACCACCTCCACGGCCTGCTGCGGCGTCAGTGGACCGTGCGTCGCCAGGTGCGCGCTGAGGTCCTGGCCGCGCACGAGGCGCATATCGATGAACAGGACTCCGTCCACCTCACCCCAGTCGTGCACCGGAATGACGTGCGGCTCCTGCAATCGGGCCGCCGTGCGGGATTCCCGGCGAAAGCGCTCCACATAGGTAGCCGACTTGGCCAGGTCTACATCGAGGAGTTTGAGCGCCACCACGCGGTCGCGCACCGTGTCGTGCGCCTCGTAGACCTCACCCATGCCGCCGACGCCGAGCAGCCGGCGCAATTCGTACTGTCCGAACCGCGAACCGGCCCTGTTTTCCGCAGCCACCCGCGTCGCCCTCCCCGTGCTTTCGTGCAACGGGAAAAGGCTACGGGCCGGGCGGCGGACTGTCATTCCGTGCGTGAATCAGGAGCGGTCCGAGACAAGTAGGGGCGACTCGCCGCGAGTGTGTGACACACGCCCCGTAAAGTCGAGTCACAGCAAGCACCGCACGAAACGCGGCACACCTGTGCAGCGCGAGGAGCACCAGTGTCACTCGATCAGCCACTCGCCCCGCTTCCCCAGGAGGGCATGGGTTTCGCCACGGCGTGGCCCGTCCGGGCTGGCGATGTGGATCCCTATCAACGGGTGCGTTTCGACGCCGTAGCCCGTTATTTGCAGGACATTGCCTGGGAGGAAATGCATTCCGGGTTCTTCCATCGCACCGACCCGGCCTGGATCGTGCGCCGCACGGTCGTGGACGTGGTGCGGCCGATCCACTGGCCGGAACGGGTGGAGCTGACACGCTGGTGTTCGGCCATGTCCACCCGCTGGACGAATATGCGGGTCCGGGTCACCAGTGAGAACGGCGGTCTCATCGAGACCGAGGGTTTCTGGATCAATATCAACGAGTTCACCAATATGCCGACCCGCATCAGCGATGAGGGACTGGCCGAGCTCTCGCGCACGACCAGTGAGCACCGGCTGCGCTGGCGGCCCTGGCTGGTCGATCAGACGCCACCGGAATCCGACGCCGACCTCACATTTCCGGTGCGCGCCACGGATATCGACCAGTACAACCACGTGAACAATGCCGCGTACTGGCAGGCCGTGGAGCAGTACCTGGTCGACTATCCGAAGCTGGTGGCCGGGCCGCATCGCGCGGTCATCGAATACATCGCGCCGGTGCTGGCGCGGCAGCACGTGAGTGTGCGCAGCCGCTACGAGCCCGGCGACCGGACCGGATATCCGGTGCTGCGGCTGTGGTTCGTGGTCGGCGGAATCACCACCACCACGGTCCGGATCGGCCCGCTGCCGGTCTGATCGAATGATGCTGCTCGCCGGACATTCCCGGTGAAATAACGTTCGCTGACAATTAGCCTGGCAGACTCTCGCAGTGCCGATCACCGTGCGGTGGTCGAGAAGAGGAGTTCGCCGACATGAGATTCGCCCGCCTCACACTGCTCGCGGCCGCGCCGGCACTGGTGGTCGGGCTGACCGCCTGCGGCCACTCCTCCGATTCGGCGACGAGCACCACCACCGCCAAGGCCACGAGCGCCGCGGGCACGGCCACCACCGCGCCGGGGCCCGCCGGCCCGACACAGTCGCCCAATCCGACTCGGCCGCCCGCGCCGACGCCCTCGCCCGCCGATGTGAACTGCGGACCGGTCACCGGAGCCAACGGTGGCTCCTCGGATGTGATCGCGTACTCGAACCAGGCCGGTATCCCGGGCTGCACCGAGGCCGTCACGGTCGCCAGCGATTACGTCAATGCCACCCGCACCGGCGATGCCGCACAGGTGGACGGCTGGACCTGTGAACCGCAGCCCGACACCGACGTTCCGCGCATCTGCTTCAAGGACGGCTTCCTGCTCGGCCTGCGCGGTACGGCGGCCCCCACTCCGCCCGCCCCGCCGACAACCACCCCGCCGCCCACCACTTCCCCGGCCCCGGTCGGCGACGCCAGCTGCGGCACGGTCACCGATGCGGGCGGCGGCCTCCGCACCATCATCGCGGTCGGCACCCCGGCCGGGCGCGTCGGCTGCACCGAAGCCATCAATGTCGCAACGCAATACGTGCAGACCGTCAGCGATACCGATGTGGCCGGCATCGACGGCTGGAGCTGCAATGCCCAGCCCGACCCCGCCATCCCGTCCATCTGCGCCAAGGACGGCCTCCTGATCAACCTGCTCGCGCACTGACGCAGCGGATTACGCTGCGGCCGCGCGGAACCCGGCACGGCATCTGCGGACAGCAGTGCGGCCCCTCCGATTCGGAGGGGCCGCACTGTTTCAGATATCGCGGGGCGTTCGGGTATCGCGCTCAGCCCTTGGCGGCCTTGAGGAGATCCTCGAGGCTGGTGAACTTGACGCGGGGGCGGCCCGCAGCCTTGCCCGCGGTGCGCTCCGCCTGATCGATGGCCTTCCAGCCTTCCCTGCCGACCATATCGGGCTGCCGTTCGGTCAGCAGCGCCGCGAGGGCCTGCCGGTCCGCCTGCGGCGCAACCAGTTTGCCGTTGGTGAAATCGGCGATCAGGTGATCGACGGTTTCCTGCGAGTCGACCCGGTTGGAGCCGATGACACCGCGCGGGCCGCGCTTGATCCAGCCGGAGACGTAGACGCCCTGCACCGGGTTGCCGTCCGCATCGAGCACGCGGCCACCGGCATTGGGGACCACGCCCCGGCTCTCGTCGAACGGGATGTCGGCGATGGCCGTGCCCCGGTAGCCGACCGAGCGCAGCACGAGCGACGCCTGCAGGCTGCCGGTGCGATCGGACGGGCGCGCCACGGTGCCGCCCTCCTCCTTGACGAGTTCGTTGTGCACGTACTCGACGGTCTCGACCTTGCCGTCGCCGGTGATCTCGGTCGGAGAAACCAGATAGTGGAAGACGATTCGCTTGTTGCCCGGCTTCGGCTTGTTGACCGAGTACTCCTGCGCGAGCGTGTACTTGAGCTTCAGCGAGGGCTCCACCTGGGGATCCTCGAGCTCCGCCCGGCTGGCCGGATCGAGCTCCAGATCGGCGGGATCGACAATGATGTCGACGCCCTTCAGATGCCCCAGCGCCAGGAACTCCGAGGAGGTGTAGGCGGCCTGCAGCGGCCCACGGCGGCCGAGCACCACGACCTCCTGGATATTGCTGCGGCGCAGCGCATCCAGGGCATGGTCGGCGATATCGGTCTTGGCCAGCACATCCGGATCGACGGTCAGCACGCGCGCGACATCCAGCGCGACATTGCCGTTGCCGACGATGACGGCCCGCTCACCGGACAGATCGAATTCGCGGTCCGCGAAATCCGGATGCCCGTTGTACCAGGCGACGAATTCGGTGGCCGAAATGCTGCCGGACAGCTCCTCACCCGGGACGCCGAGGCGGCGATCGGTGGAGGCGCCGTGCGCGTACAGCACCGCGTGGTGGTGCCGCAGCAGCTCCTCGTGCGAAATGTGCTTGCCGACCTCGACATTGAGCCGGAACGCCAGTGCGTCGCGGCGGAAGGCCGACTCGAACAGGGTCGCCACCGATTTGGTGCCCGGGTGATCCGGGGCGACGCCCGCGCGCACCAGGCCGTAGGGGGTGGGCAGCCGGTCGAACAGCTCCACCTCCACATCGGCGCGGCGCAGTAGCTCCTCGGCCGCGTAGCTGGCGGCCGGCCCGGCGCCGACGATGGCGACGCGCAGGGTGCCCAGCTCCTTGGGCGCGCGGCTGGGCGGCACCAGCGGCTCGAAGTTCGACTCCAGGGGGTGCCGGACGAAGTACGCGGCATTGATGTCCTGGAACCTGGCCAGCGACGCGAGCAGGTCATCTTCGGAGAAGATGGCGTCCACCGGGCAGGCATCGACGCACGCACCGCAGTCGATGCAGGTATCGGGGTCGATGTAGAGCTGCTCGGTCGTCGCGAACTCGCGTTGCTCAGGAGTGGGACGAATGCAATCGACCGGACACTCGGGTACGCAGCTGGCGTCGTTGCAACAACGCTGCGTGATCACATAGGCCATATCTCGCAGATCCTCGAAACAGTCGCGTGGTGCTACTCCGCTCGGGGTTCGAGCAGGGCGGTAGAACACGTTCTAATATATGCGGCGTTCCGGTGCCTGTCGGCACGCAGGTGTCACGCCACCTTCAGTGTGCCTCGAGTGTGAGGCGGGTCTCCTGCCGGGAGCGGGATCGGGTGTTGTGACACCAGTCTCGGCAGGTAGCGGGGTGGGGAATACCGTAGTGCACATGGCACGGACTCTCATCTTGATGCGCCACGGCAAATCCGGCTACCCGGACGGCGTGGCGGACCATGAACGACCGCTCGCGCCGCGTGGCCTGCGTGAGGCCGGATTGGCCGGGGACTGGCTGCGCGCGACCCAGCCGCCCATCGACGCCGTGCTGTGCTCGACGGCGACCCGCACCCGCGAGACGCTCGCGGCGACCGGCATCACCGCGCCGGTGTCGTACGAGGAGTCCATGTACGAGGCGACGCCGCACTCGCTCATCCAGTTGGCGCAGCTGGCCGACGATGACGTGCAGACGCTGCTGATGGTCGGGCACTCCCCCGGAATGCCGTGGACCGCTTGGGAATTGGCCGCCAACCGGGATTCGGACGCGGCGGCGGAACTCAGCGCGAAATTCCCCACCTCGGCGCTGGCGATTCTGGAATTCGACCGGCCGTGGGCGGCCGTCGATCCGGGCACGGGCGAACTCGTCCGCTTTCACGTGCCGCGCTAGCTGTCACGACAGGAGACTGGGGCTAGCCCAGCAGCTTCCCCCTCCAGACCACGACGCCGCCGACGACCAAGAGCAGCAGCAGCGCCCAGAAGAACCCCGCCACCGCCCAGAGCACGCCGAACACTGCCAGCACCGGCAGAATCGCAATAGCCGCGATCACCGGATTTTCCTTGACGGTCTCCAGCGCCGACCGCGCCCGAACCCGATCAATGTCTTTTGCCATGACCCCAGCGTAGGCGCGTATTGCCGGGATTCGGCAGAATGGGACTTGCTTGGAGTGCACTCCAGGTGGCTACCGTCGGAATGTTCCACCGAGAGGGGCGAGACCGTGAGCACCGCAGCACCCGCGCGGAACAGCGCAGCACCCACATCACACGGCGCCGACTACGAGCGCCCGCGGTATTCGATCGGCGAGGTCTCCGAACGCAGCGGCCTGAGCCGGGACACGCTGCGCTGGTACGAGCGCATCGGCCTGCTGAACTACGTGGGCCGCGATCACGCCGGGCAGCGGCGCTTCTGCGATCGCGATCTGGACTGGCTGGCGCTGATCGCGAAGCTGCGGCTGACGGGTATGCCGGTGGCCGATATGGTGCGCTACGCGGAACTGGTGCGGGCCGGTGAGCACACCTTCCCCGAGCGGCTGGAGATGTTCCGGCGCACGCGCACCGACGTGCTCGCCCAGATCGAGGAACTGCGGCAGACCGTGGCGGTTCTCGACTACAAGATCGCCCTGTACGAGGGCGATCGCGGGGTGGATCAGCCGGCCGTGCTGACCGGATGCGTCGCCGAAGAACAGCTGGCGCTCTAGCGCACGAGCCCGGCGCGGACACGGCGTGATTCACAAACCGGAGGGCACGTTTCACATTCGCGGCTTAGTATGCGACCACTATGCAGTCGCCCGTATCCCATGACCGTGTCTGGATAGACAAACAGACACCCGAGGTCTTCCACGCGCTCAGTGATGTCGCGCTGGCGGTGCGCAATGCCGCTGCCGCAGTCGATTTGGGGCGGGCGGTGATGGAATTGGTGAATGTGCGCGTCTCGCAGCTCAATGGTTGCGCGTACTGCCTCGACGCCCATCATCGAGCCGCCCTCGAGGCCGGGGTCACGGCGCAGCAGCTCGCGGTGCTGGACGCGTGGCAGCGCAGCCCGAACCTCTACTCCGAGCAGGAGCAGGCCGCCCTCATCCTCGCCGAAACGGTGACTTCGCTGCCCGGGGAGGAATGTATGCAACGTAGGTATGCTGCTGCGCGGCAACACTTGTCGGATGACCAGATGTCGGTTCTCATCTGGGCCGCGGCCACCATGGGCACATTCAATCGCGTCTCGATACTGAGCAAACATCCGGTACGGGTGCGGAAGGAGAACTGAACAATGAGCGAACAAGCCGTGGCGACCACCGTCGTCCGCAACGACTCGCAGCACCGTTATGAAGTCTGGTACGGCAACTCGCTCGCCGGGTTCACCGAATACCGCGAACGGGACAACGACACCACCTTCATCCACACCGAGGTGGACAGTGCGTTCGGCGGTAAGGGGCTGGGCAGTGCGCTCGCCCGCCAGGCGATCGAGGATGTGATCGCCCGCGGCAATGTCATCGTGCCGCGCTGCCCGTTCATCAAGGCCTGGCTGGACAAGCATCCGGAATACGACGAACACGTGGTCGGCAAGGGCATCAAGCGATGAGCGACCTGGAGCCGAATCCGGAGGAGTCGCTGTGCGAGGCGTCCGGCCGGCCGGGTCCGCGCGCCGAATTCTTCCCCGCGCGGGAAGTGCCGCTCGGCGGGGTGCGCGGGGTGACCGTGCACCGCTCGCTGCCGCAGCGCGATCTGCCGACCGTCGGCGCCTGGTGCTTCCTCGACGAATTCGGTTCCGGTTCGGAGGCGAATCCCGAAGGGCACGATATCGATCCGCATCCGCACATCGGATTGCAAACGGTCACTTGGCCTTTGAACGGGCGCATCCGGCACCGCGACAGTGTCGGCTCGGATGTGGAGATCGAGCCCGGACAGCTGAACATCATGACCTCCGGTCGCGGCATCGACCACTCGGAGTACCGGGTGGCCGGGCACGAATCGGGTGCGGGATTACAGCTGTGGATCGCGCTTCCCGGTGAAACCGCCGCTATCGCACCGCATTTCGAGCAGCACCGGGAACTCCCGACATTCGCCCTGAGCGAGGACGGTCATGCCGGAGTGCTGGGCACGGTCCTGATCGGCACACTCGGCGACGTCACCTCCCCCGCCACCGCCTACACCCCGATCGTCGGCGCGGAACTGCGGGTCCAGCCGCACGCCGATGTCCGGCTGCCGCTGCGCCCGGAATTCGAGCACGCGGTCCTGGTGATCGAGGGCGAACTCACCGTCGACACCACCGTGGTCGCCCCCGGATCGCTCTTCTACCTGGGCAGCGACCGCACCGAACTGCGCCTGCACGATACCGAGGGCGCCCGCCTGCTCCTGCTCGGCGGCGAACCCTTCACCGAAGATCTGGTCATGTGGTGGAACTTCGTGGCCCGCAGCCACGAGGAGATCGAAGCGGCCCGAAACGACTGGGAGAACCACGATCTCGCCCGCTTCCCCGACATTCCCGGCCACACCCCCGAAGAACGCATCCCCGCCCCACCCCTCCCACCCCTGCACCTGAAACCCCGCAAGCGCCGCTACTGACCAGCGCCCGCTGAAAAGGATTCGGCCCCGGACATCCGTCCGGGGCCGAATTCATCTCAGCCACAGCATCTTCCGAACGCGCACCCATCTGACATTCCACCGCCGTCCCGGCATGCTTTGGGCCGGGATCCACACCCGCAGCGGCGCAACGAGTCTCGCCACGTTCGGCCGAGAGCCTGCCTGCGGCATCGTTCCGACGAAAGAGCCTGGCGCGCAGCTACTCAGGGGTGGTGCGTGAGATTTTGGGTGCCGATCACGCGGAGGAGATCGAGTTTTTCCTGGGTGTCGGTGCCGGACTTGGGGTAGTAGACCAGGAGCTGGCGGGTGGCGCTGGGGGTGAGCAGGGGCTCGCAGATCAGTTCCAGGAGACCGACTTCCGGGTGGATCATGCGTTTGTCGTGGCCGGGGTGGGCGCGAACCTCGTGCTCGTGCCAGAGCTCCTCGAATTCGGGGCTGGCGGCGCGCAGGCGGGCGACCAGATCGGTGACATCGGCGTCGCCGGCGCGGCGGGCGGCGGTGGCGCGCAGCCCGGCCACGTGATGGCGGCCCATGACGGCATGGTCCTCGGGCGGGAAGCGGTGGCGCTCGGTGGTCGCGCTGAACCACAGCCAGGGGATACAGCGGTCCAGGCCGCGGCGCTGCGAGAAATCGCCGCTGACCAGGGTGTGCATCCGGTTCTGGACCAGCACCTCGCCCAGATCGGAGATGACGCAGGCAGGGGTGTCGTCGAGTTTGGCCAGGACGTGCAGGATGCCGGGACCGACGTGGGTGTCACCGCCGCGCGCGGGCGGCTGCTGTCCGGCCAGGTAATAGAGGTGGTCGCGCTCGCTGTCGGTGAAGCGCAGGGCGCGGGCCAGGGAGCCGAGCACCTGGGTGGACGGGCGCGGGCCGCGGGCCTGCTCCAGGCGGGTGTAATAGTCCGTCGACATGCCCGCGAGCATGGCGACCTCATCGCGGCGCAGACCGGGGGTGCGACGACGCAGGCCCTCGGGCAGGCCGACGGCGGCCGGCTGCAGGCTCTCCCGGCGGCGGCGCAGGAAATCGGCAAGTTCGTCGCGGTTCACTCCTCCACTGTCCCGCACCCCCGGAGTGCGATCCAGGGACTGGCTATCCCCCGATAGGCGATCTCTGCCGGATCCCCAGTCGAGGGCGCATCGTTTATCCCATGACGAACCTCGACACAGTCCAGCTCGGCAAGACCGGGCCCAGCGTTTCCCGCATCGGCCTCGGCGCCATGGGTATGTCCGGCATGTACGGCAGCAGCGATGACGCCGTCTCCGTCGCCACCGTGCACGCGGCCCTGGATTCCGGCGCGAACCTCATCGATACCGGCGACTTCTACGGCATGGGCCACAACGAAATGCTGCTCGGCCGCGCCCTCGCCGACCGCAAACGAGAGGATTACCTGCTCAGCGTGAAATTCGGCGCGCTGCGCGGACCCGACGGCGGCTTCGGCGGCGTGGACACCCGCCCCGCGGCCCTGCGCAATTTCCTCGCGTACTCGCTGCAGCGGCTCGGCGTCGACCACATCGACATCTACCGGCCCGCGCGGCTGGACCCGAATGTGCCGATCGAGGAGACCGTCGGCGCACTGGCCGAGCTGGTGCAGGCCGGATACGTGCGGCACATCGGCCTGTCCGAGGTGGGCGCGGAGACCCTGCGCCGGGCCGCCGCCGTACACCCGATCGCCGATCTGCAGATCGAGTACTCACTCCTCTCGCGCGGCATCGAGGCCGAAATCCTGCCCACCGCACGGGAACTCAGCATCGGCATCACCGCCTACGGCGTGCTCTCGCGCGGTCTGCTGAGCGATTCCCTGCGCGGCGGAGCACAATTCGCCCCCAGCGACTTCCGCGCGCACAGCCCGCGCTTCCAGGGTGAGAACCTCACCGCCAACCTGCGCCTGGTGGACGCACTCGCCGAGATCGCGGCCCGTCACGACGTGAGCGTGGCGCAGCTGGCCATCGCCTGGGCCCTGTCCCGCGGCACGGACATCGTCCCGATCATCGGCGCCCGCCGCCCCGAGCGCTGGTCCGAAGCCCTTGCGGCAGTGGATATCCGGCTCTCGGCCGGCGAACTCGCCGCCATCGAGGCAGCCGTCCCCGCCGACCAGGTCGCCGGCGGCCGCTACGCCGACGCCCAGATGGCCATGCTCGACAGCGAGCGCTGAACCACCGACGGCAGGGCCGGGCGAGGGTGCGCTACTTGCGGCGCGGGCGGATGACCGCGGTGAAGGCAGCTTTCGCTACGGCTTTGCCGGTGCTGTCGGTAATGCTGACGGGGACTTCGAGTTCGATTTCCGTGCGGGACTGGATGTTCGCGCGGGTCTGCTCGATGACGTCGGCGGTGAGTTCGGCGGTGGCCAGGAACGGGCTCGCCTCACCCTTGGCGCGGGCGAGGTATTCGATGCGGCCGTCGCGGGCGACGATGAAGGTGTCGCCGAGCAGATCCACGATGCCGGAGATGGACGCGCCCATGGCGGCGGTCTCGGCCAGCCCGAAGAGCAGGGCCGCGTGCACATCGCCATTGTGGTTGAAGTGTTCCGGCTTGGCGGCCATGCGGACGACATTGCGGCCGGACGCGTAGTCGACCCCTTCGATACCGGTGAACTGGATGAAGCCGAGCTTCTGAAAACCGGCCATCACCTGTTCGCCCATGGTGGCGCTGTCCATCGCATCTCCTGTAGCCGGTGTTCGAAATTGAAACGTGTTCTAATTTCATACCGGGTGCGGAGAGGCTTGTCCACGTCCCCGTTCCGCCGGGACCTGCTCACCCGGCGTTCGGCAGCTCCAGACCCAGGGTTTCGGCGGTCCGCACCATGGTGCGCCGGGCCAGCCGGGCATCCCCGGCCAGACTCGAGCCGAGCGTCGGAATCAGCTCCCGCAGCCGCGGCGCCCAGATGCGGCGGTACCGCGGGAAGCTGCGCTCCAGCACCTCCAGCAGCATGGCGGGGGCGGTGGCCGCACCGGGCGCGGCGCCCAGCACCGCGGCGATCGAACCATCCGGCGCGGCGATCACCTCCGTATCGAATTGCAGTACCCCGCGGCCATCCGCGGACCGCTGCACCAGCTGGGCGTACTGACCGGCGGTGACCATCGACCAGTCCGCCGCCGCGGCGGCAGGCGCGAATTCGCGCAGCGCGGCCAGCTTCCGGCCGCGGGTGGCGGTCACCTGCGACAGCACCTGCCACATCAGGCCCGGATTGCTCTTCATCATCGAGGCGATCGGCGCCACATTGTGCGGGCGCAGTGCCGCCGGCGCATCCAGGATCGACCCGGTCCGCAGGAACTTCGGCACCGCTCCGGCATAGGGGCCGAACAGCAGCGCCCGCTTACCGTCGATCACCCGGGAATCCAAGTGCGGCACCGATATCGGCGGTGCGCCGGGTGCGGCCCGGCCGTACACCTTGGCATCGTGCTGCTCGACCACCTCCGGATTGTCACAGCGCAGGAAACGACTGCTCACCGGAACCAGTCCATACCCGTGCACCTCCGGAATACCGGCCTGCTGCAACAGTTTCAGCGCCCAGCCGCCGGTGCCCGCGAAAATGAAACGGGCATCGACCCGCCGGGTGAGGCGATCGTTATCGGTGAACTGATGGATGCGCAATTGCCAGGAGCCGTCATTGTTCTTGCGCAGACCGCGCACCTCGCAGCGCCGGTGTATTTCGACTCCGGCGGATTCCAGATGTTCGAACATCTGGCGGGTGAGCGCACCGAAATCGATATCGCTGCCGGTGCCGTCGCGGGTCGCGGCGAACGGTTCGTACAGGCCGCGCCGCTCGGTCAGCAGCGGCGCCCAGCCCTCGATGACCTTCGATTCGGAACTGAATCGCATGGACTCGAAAAGGTGGTGCGCCGACAGGGTCTCCTGCCTGCGCCGCAGATAGTCGACATCCTCGGCGCCCTGCACCAGCGTCATATGCGGTACCGGATTGATGAAAGTATCCGGCTTGCCCAGGATTTCGGCCTCGACCAGCGACGCCCACAACTGCCGGCTCTGCTGGAATTGCTCATTGAGGGCGACGGCCCTGGTGATATTCACCGAGCCGTCCGGATTCTCACCGGTGTAATCGAGTTCGCACAGTCCGGCATGCCCGGTTCCGGCATTGTTCCAGGCGGCGGAGGCCTCGGCGCCGAGTTCCGGCAGGCGTTCGTACACAGCGATCGACCAGGTCGGCTCCACCTGCTTGAGCAGAATTCCTAGCGTCGCGCTCATGATTCCACCGCCGACCAACACCACATCGTAAGGACGCAGGGCCGCTTGCGTATTCATCGTCATGCCTCGAAATCCCCATCGAACTCATACCGCCAGGGGCACGCTAACACCGAACCGCCCCGATCACCGGGCCACGCCGGGACCGTCAAGGGGCCCGGACGGTGTGCCTCCGCGAGCTAGCGCTGCCGGGCGCGGTAGGCGGCCACGGCATTGCGGTTGCCGCAGGCGGTGCTGCAGTAGCGGCGGGAACGGTTGCGGGACAGGTCGAGAACGATGCCGTCGCAGGTGTCGTCGGCGCAGACGGCGAGGCGGCTGAGTTCGTCGGAACGGATGAGGTCGATCATGGCCATGGCGGTTTCGACGGCAATGCGGACGGGCAGCGGGGCCTCGGCGGGGACCGCGTGGATGTGATAGTCGAGATTGTCGTGGCGCACCAGCTGCGGCACCGCGCGGTGCTCGGCGAGGATGGTGTTGACCAGTTCGACGGCGGTGCTCCTGTCGCTGGTCAGCAGGCGGCGCAGGGGGGCGCGCTGGGCGCGGACGGCGGCCAGTTCGGCGGCCTCACCGGTGCGGGTGCCCGTATAGCCGTGCCGGACGAAGAACTCTCGCAGCTGGGCGGTCTCGGTCATGGTGTCCGGATCCTCCGCCGAATTCACCAGATCGACCGCGGCGGCCAGGGAGGCGACCGTGTCATCAGCAAAAAGCATGTTGACATATTACACACGGGCCGCTTAGCGTCATCAGTCATGGCGACGTTGACTCATGACGCACCCGCGCGCAGCCGGCTCCGCACCGGGCTGATCTTCGCGGCCCTGTCCGCATCGTCCTTCGGGCTCTCCGGCGCGCTGGCCCGCGGGCTCATCGATGCGGGCTGGAGTCCCGCCGCCGTGGTCATCGTGCGCGTACTGCTCGGCGCCGCCGTCCTGCTGCCCTTCGCCCTGCGCCAGCTGCGCGGCGACTGGGATCTGCTGCGCCGCAATGCCTCCCTGCTCGCCGGATACGGCCTGCTCGCGGTGGCGGGCGCGCAGCTCGCCTACTTCAATGCCGTCGCGCACATGGATGTCGGCGTGGCGCTGCTCATCGAGTACACCGCACCGATCGCCGTCATCGGCTGGCTGTGGCTGCGCCATCGGCAACGGCCAGGGCGCGCAACGGTTCTCGGTGCGCTCATCGGCATCGCCGGACTGCTGCTGGTGCTGGATCTGCGCTCCGGAGCGGCCACCAGCTGGATCGGCATCGCCTGGGCGCTCGGCGCGATGGTCGGCGCGGCAGCGTATTTCATCCTCTCCGGCCGCACCGGCGACGGCATCCCCGGCACCGTGCTGGCCACCAGCGGACTGATCGTCGGCGGCCTGAGCATCCTACTCGCCGGGCTCGTCGGCATCTTCCCGCTGCACGCCACCGCGAATGCCGTTGCCTTCGAAGGCTTCACCACCTGGTGGTGGATTCCGCTGCTCGCCCTCGGCGTGATCACGGCGGCCCTGGCCTATGTCACCGGCATCGCGGCGACGCGGGCGCTCGGCTCCCGGCTGGCCTCCTTCGCCGCCCTCACCGAGGTGCTCGCCGCGATCCTCTTCGCCTGGGCGCTGCTGGGCCAGACCCCGCACCCCATTCAATTACTCGGCGGCGTCCTGATCCTCACCGGCGTCGTGGTGGTCCGGCTCGGCGAACCCGCCGAGAGCGCCGTACAGGCGCCGGCGACACCCGAGGGCATCTAGGACAGCTCCAGACCTAGTTGTGCCGGATCATCGAGCGTATGAGTGATACACCGGCGCGGCTGCTGCAACTGCTGTCCCTGCTGCAGACTCCGCGCGAATGGCCGGGGAGCGAACTGGCCGACAGGCTCGGGGTCAGTGATCGGACGGTACGCCGGGATATCGACCGGTTGCGGGAGCTCGGCTATCCGGTCGAGGCGACGCTCGGCGTCACCGGCGGATATCGGCTGACAGCCGGGGCCGCCATGCCGCCGCTGGTGCTCGACGACGAGGAGGCCATTGCCATCGCGGTCGGACTGCGGGCCGCCGCGGGGCAGGCCGTGGCGGGAATCGAAGAGGCCTCGGTGCGCGCGCTCGCCAAGCTCGAACAGGTGCTGCCCGCCAAACTGCGCCGCCGGGTGCGCGTCATCGGCGCGGCCACCGCCACCTTCAACCCGGCCGGACCGACCGCCGACCCCGAGGTACTCGCCACGCTGGCCGCGACCATCACCAATCACGAACGGGTGCGATTCGCCTATCGGGATGCGAAGGGCGCCGAATCGCGGCGCAATATCGAGCCGATCGGCCTCGCCACCAATCAGCGGCGCTGGTATCTGGTCGGATTCGATCTCGATCGCCAGGCCTGGCGCAGCTTCCGGGTGGATCGCGTCGAATCGCCACAGCCCACCGGAGCCCGCTTCACACCCCGGGAACTGCCCGCCGCCGATGCCGCCGCCTATATCGTCGGCGACCGGACCGACTGGGGCACAAGGACCTGGCGCGTCGATGTGATCATCCACGCACCCAGCTACCGGGTGGCAGGCCGGGTGGGCGACCAGCCGGGCGAGATCACCGCCATCGACGAGCAGACCTGCCGCATGGCCGGCGAACGCGATGACGCACCCGAATGGCTTGCCGCACAGCTGCTCTCACTCGGGTTCGAGCTGCAGGTCCGCGACTCTCCGGAGCTGACAGCGGAATTGCGCGCCGCCGGGGACCGCATCACCCGCGCTCTCTCCGGAAAGTGAGCGGAGCGGCGCATATGCGCCGCAGGGGTTCCGCTCCCCCACCCGGCGCGGGTACGTTTCTCGTCCATGGGAATGACCAGGGCCACTGCGCCAGTGCTACTTTGCCTGACGGCCGCTGTCACCGTCAGCGCTGCAGCTACCGCCGAGCCCGCCCCCGCGCCGGCCGCGACACCGCTCACCGTGCAGGGCACCGATCACGGGATCGGCTATCAGGTAGCGCTTTCCGACGATCACCGCTCCACCATCGGGACCCTGCAGACCGGGCAGTTCCTGACCACCTGGGACGGCGAAGCCGTCATCGCCACCGATGACTCCGGACGCGTAATCGCCACCGTCCCACTGAAATACGATATCGCCGGTAAGACGCTCGCACTCACGCCCGCCATCGACACCGACAACCGGCGGCTCACCCTCACCCCCGTCGCCGAATCCGCCGCCCCGCTGCGTGATATCGACGCCCAGCAGCGCTTCTTCGATGTGGTGCAGGCCAATATGCCCGCGGTCGCCACCGGCGCGGCCATCGGCGGCGCCATCGGTTTCCTGCTCGGCTTCCCCGCGGGCCTGTTCGTCCTCGACTTCATCACCGCGCCGATCGGCCTGGTCGTCGGCGCCCTCATCGGCGGCGCCCTGGGCCTGCAGCAGTCGGGCGGCCAGCCCGCCATCGACGCGGCCCTCACCTATGCCAACAGCGTTGTCCCCGGCATCGCCCCCGCCGCCGATCCCGCGGCCGCGCAACCCAACTGACGCGAAGTCACTGCACGAAGGTCGCACCGGCAACGGCCATGCTGTTGTCGGTGTAGTACCAATCGCCGTTCATCGGCCACTCGAGCTGGAATTGAATGGTGTGCCCGCTCGCGGGCCCGGACGTGATCGTCCACAACGTATTCGGCAGCCCCGTCGCCGTGCTGACACTGCCGTCCGACCAGGTGAACGTCCCCGACGTAGGGGCCCCGAACCCGAGCCACGGCAGCTCAGCGGAAAAATGCCCGGAATCGATACCGGGCAGCAGCGCACTGGAACATCCCCACAGATCCGCCGCCCGCCGCACACTCTGCCCCGCGCTTCCGGTCCCGGGCATCCGGTTCCCGGTCAGCACATTGCCCCGCGCGCACCCTCCGAGCCCCGCGGCCTGCGCGGTCGTCGCAGCGGCGCCCCCGGCGACCGACAGCAGCACTCCACCCAGCACCACCGCGATCACACTCCGAAAAGCTCCCACGCCAACCCCTCCCACCGAGGAATCACCACGTCACTTCAGGCACTACGGAGCCTACTCGCCGATCCGTTCGATTCGGCCGGTTCGTACTGATTCCTCGATTCGAGTCCCGGTCATGGGGATTCGGGCCCCGGTCGCGGAAAAGCAAGCGGCCCCCGCTCCGAAACGGAGCGGGGGCCGAATGTTTGTGCCTCAGCTAGGGATTCAGCGGTAGTCGCTGAAGCCGTAGTCGTCCAGCGGGACTGCGGCACCGGTGGTGGTGCCGAAGCCGTCCGGGCTGTAGTAGGTGTCGTCGTAGGACGGCACCGCGTACGCGGCCTGGCGCGCCTCTTCGGTGGGCTGAACCGTGATGTTGCGGTAGCGGTTGATACCGGTACCGGCCGGGATCAGCTTGCCGATGATCACGTTCTCCTTCAAGCCGATCAGCTTGTCGGAGCGGCAGTTGATGGCCGCGTCGGTGAGCACTCGGGTGGTCTCCTGGAAGGAGGCCGCCGAGAGCCACGAATCCGTGGCCAGCGATGCCTTGGTGATACCCATCAGGACCGGGCGGCCGGAAGCCGGCTCGGAACCCTCAGCGACCACGCGGCGGTTCGAGTTCTCGAACTCCGCGCGCTCGACCAGCGAACCGGGCAGGAACTCCGTCGCACCCGAATCGATGATGGTGACGCGGCGCAGCATCTGGCGAACGATGACCTCGATGTGCTTGTCGTGGATGGAAACACCCTGCGACCGGTACACCTCCTGGACCTCGTGCACCAGGTGGATCTGCACCTGACGGGGGCCCATCACGCGCAGCACCTCGTGCGGATCCGCAGAGCCTTCCAGCAGCTGCTGGCCGACCTCGACATGATCGCCATCGGCGAGCAGGCGCTCGGAACCGTCCTCGTGCTTGAACACCCGCAGACGCTGACGCTTGGAGAGCTTGTCGTACAACACTTCTTCGGAACCATCGTCGGGAATGACGGTGATCTTGTAGAAGCGGTCGTCGTCCTCCATGCGCACCCGGCCGGAGACCTCCGCGATGGGGGCCTTGCCCTTCGGCACACGAGCCTCGAAGAGCTCCTGCACGCGGGGCAGACCGCCGGTGATGTCCTCGCCCGCGACACCACCCTGGTGGAAGGTACGCATGGTGAGCTGGGTACCGGGCTCACCGATGGACTGCGCGGCGACGATACCGACAGCCTCACCGATATCGACCAGCTTGCCGGTCGCCATCGAGCGGCCGTAGCAGGTCGCACACACGCCGGTGCCGGTGGTGCAGGTCAGCACGGAGCGGACCTTCACCTCGGTGATGCCGGCCTCGAGCAGCGCGTCCAGCGCCGGGTCACCGAGATCGTGACCCTTCTCGATGACGACATTGCCCTTGGCGTCCAGCGCGTCGGTGGCCAGCGTACGAGCGTAGGTGCTGGTCTCCACGTGCGCGTCCCGGATGAGCGAGCCGTCGGCCTGCTTCTCCGCGATCGCGACCATGATGCCGCGCTCGGTGCCACAGTCGGTCTCGCGAACGATGACGTCCTGCGACACGTCCACCAGACGACGGGTCAGGTAACCCGAGTCCGCGGTACGAAGCGCGGTGTCGGCCAGACCCTTTCGAGCACCGTGGGTGTTGATGAAGTACTCCAGAACCGTCAGGCCCTCACGGAAGGAGGACTTGATCGGCTGCGGGATGAACTCACCCTTGGGGTTCGTCACCAGGCCCTTCATACCCGCGAGGGTACGAGTCTGGGTGAAGTTACCCGTGGCGCCCGACTCGACGATCGTGATGATCGGGTTGTCCGGCGGGTAGTGCGCACGCATGGACTGACCGACTTCTTCGGTCGCTTCCTGCCAGATCTTGACCAGGGCGTTGTTGCGCTCGGAGTGATCGAGCGCGCCACGCTGGTACTTCTTCTCGATCTGATCGGCCTGCGCGTCGTAGCGCGCCATGATCTCGGGCTTCTCCGGCGGAACCAGAACGTCCGACATGGCGACGGTGACGCCGGAACGCGTGGCCCAGTAGAAGCCCGAGTCCTTCAGCTTGTCGACCGTCTGCGCGACCACGATCATCGGGTAGCGCTCGGCCAGATCGTTGATGATCGTCGCCTGACGCTTCTTCGGCATCTGCTCGTTGATGAAGGCGTAGTCCGCCGGAAGCAGCTCGTTGAAGATGACGCGACCGAGCGTGGTCTTCGCGAGCCACGCATCACCGCGCTGCCACCCGTTCGGGAACAGCTCGGCTTCGATCTCCTTCTCCGGACGCTGCTCGGTCAGGCGCACCTTGATCTGCGAACGCACGGTGAGCTCACCGCGGTCCACAGCCATCTGCGCCTCGGCCGGCGAGGAGTACACACCGAATTCGGCGTGATCCTTCGAGCCCTCGCGGTACTCACCCTTCGCGCCCTCCTGCAGGCGAGTCAGGTAGTACAGACCGGTCACCATGTCCAGACGCGGCATGGCGAGCGGACGACCCGAGGCGGGCGACAGGATGTTGTTCGAGGACAGCATCAGGATGCGGGCCTCGGCCTGCGCCTCCGCGGACAGCGGAAGGTGCACGGCCATCTGGTCACCGTCGAAGTCGGCGTTGAACGCCTCACACACGAGCGGGTGCAGCTGGATGGCCTTACCTTCGACCAGCAGCGGCTCGAAGGCCTGGATACCCAGGCGGTGCAGGGTGGGCGCGCGGTTCAGCAGCACCGGGTGCTCGGAGATGACCTCTTCGAGGACGTCCCACACCTGAGCGCGCTGACGCTCGACCATCCGCTTGGCGGACTTGATGTTCTGCGCGTGGTTGAGATCCACCAGACGCTTCATGACGAACGGCTTGAACAGCTCGAGCGCCATCAGCTTCGGCAGACCACACTGGTGCAGCTTGAGCTGCGGACCGACCACGATGACCGAACGGCCCGAGTAGTCGACACGCTTGCCCAGCAGGTTCTGACGGAAACGACCCTGCTTGCCCTTGAGCAGATCGCTCAGGGACTTCAGCGGGCGGTTACCCGGACCGGTGACCGGACGGCCACGACGGCCGTTGTCGAACAGCGCGTCCACCGACTCCTGAAGCATGCGCTTCTCGTTGTTCACGATGATCTCGGGCGCACCCAGATCGATCAGTCGCTTCAAACGGTTGTTGCGGTTGATGACGCGGCGGTACAGGTCGTTGAGGTCGGAGGTCGCGAAGCGGCCACCGTCCAGCTGGACCATCGGGCGCAGCTCCGGCGGGATCACCGGGACAGCGTCCAGCACCATGCCCATGGGCGAGTTGCCGTTCATCTGGAACGCGGCGACAACCTTCAGACGCTTCAGCGCGCGAAGCTTCTTCTGGCCCTTGCCCGTACGGATCGTCTCGCGCAGGTTCTCGGCCTCGGCCGGGATGTCGAACTGCTCCATGAGCTTCTGGATCGCCTCGGCGCCCATGGCTCCGGTGAAGTACTCGCCGTAGCGGTCCTGCAGCTCGCGGTAGATGATCTCGTCGATGATCAGCTGCTTCACCGCAAGCTTGGTGAAGGTGGTCCAGATCTCGTCGAGCCGGTCCAGCTCACGCTGGGCGCGGTCGCGCAGCTGGCGCATCTCACGCTCGCCGCCGTCCTTCACCTTGCGGCGGACGTCGGACTTGGCGCCCTCGGCCTCGAGCTCGGCAATGTCTGCCTCGAGCTTCTGGGCGCGGGCCTCGAGATCGGCATCACGCTGATCGGCGAGGTTCTTCTTCTCGACCTCCATCTCGGCTTCGAGAGTGGAGAGTTCGTTGTGGCGCAGCTCGGTATCGACGCCGACGATCACGTAGGCGGCGAAGTAGATGATCTTTTCCAGATCCTTCGGCGCCAGGTCCAGCAGGTAGCCCAGACGCGACGGGACACCCTTGAAGTACCAGATGTGCGTGACCGGCGCGGCCAGCTCGATGTGGCCCATGCGCTCACGACGCACCTTGGCGCGAGTCACCTCGACACCACAGCGCTCGCAGATGATGCCCTTGAAGCGGACGCGCTTGTACTTACCGCAGTAGCACTCCCAGTCCCGGGTGGGACCGAAGATCTTCTCGCAGAACAAGCCGTCCTTCTCGGGCTTGAGCGTGCGGTAATTGATGGTCTCCGGCTTCTTCACCTCGCCGAACGACCACTGTCGGATGTCGTCAGCGGAGGCCAGGCCGATCCGGAGTTCATCGAAGAAGTTGACGTCTAGCACGTAACTTCCTTTCCCCTGTTCGGGTTCAAGTATGAGCAAAAGTCGCTAAATCCGTTGCCCGGGAGCGCTTTTCAGCAAATGCCGGAAGCGCTCCCGGACCGATCGCTCTTACTGCGCCAGGTCGTCGACCGTCGCAGCCTCGTTGCGGGACAGGTTGATACCCAGGTTCGCCGCAGCGCGCTCCAGGTCCTCGTCATCGCCATCGCGCATTTCGATCGCGGCGCCGTCCGAGGACAGCACCTCGACGTTCAGGCACAGCGACTGGAGCTCCTTGAGCAACACCTTGAACGACTCCGGAATACCGGGCTCCGGAATGTTCTCGCCCTTGACGATCGCCTCGTAAACCTTCACGCGGCCGACAACATCGTCAGACTTGATGGTGAGCAGTTCCTGCAGGGTGTAGGCGGCGCCGTACGCCTGCATGGCCCAGCACTCCATTTCACCGAAGCGCTGACCACCGAACTGGGCCTTACCACCGAGGGGCTGCTGCGTGATCATCGAGTACGGACCCGTCGAACGCGCGTGGATCTTGTCGTCCACCAGGTGGTGCAGCTTCAGGATGTACATGTAGCCGACCGAAACCGGGTACGGGAACGGCTCGCCGGAGCGACCGTCCAGCAGTACAGCCTTGCCGTTGTCGTCGATCATCTTCTCGCCGTCGCGGTTCGGCAGCGTCGAGGCCAGCAGGCCCGTCAGCTCCTCCTCGCGCGCACCGTCGAAGACCGGGGTGGCGATATTCGTGTCAGCGGGCTGACCGAGCATCTCCTCGGGGAGCTTGCGCGCCCACTCCGGCTCACCGTCGACCTGCCAGCCGGTCTTGGCGATGTAACCCAGATGGGTTTCCAGCACCTGACCGATGTTCATACGACGCGGCACACCGTGCGTGTTCAGGATGATGTCGACCGGAGTGCCGTCCGGCAGGAAGGGCATGTCCTCCTGCGGCAGGATCTTGCCGATAACACCCTTGTTGCCGTGGCGGCCGGCCAGCTTGTCGCCGTCCTGGATCTTGCGCTTCTGCGCGACATACACGCGCACAAGCTCATTGACGCCGGGAGGCAGATCGTCGTCGTCGTCGCGCGAGAACACGCGGACGCCGATGACCTTGCCGGACTCGCCGTGCGGCACCTTGAGAGAGGTATCGCGAACCTCGCGGGCCTTCTCACCGAAGATGGCGCGCAGCAGGCGCTCCTCGGGGGTCAGCTCGGTTTCACCCTTCGGGGTGACCTTGCCGACCAGGATGTCGCCGTCACGAACCTCGGCGCCGATGCGGACGATGCCGCGCTCGTCGAGATCCGCCAGCACCTCGTCGGAGACGTTCGGGATATCCCGGGTGATCTCCTCGGCGCCCAGCTTGGTGTCGCGGGCATCGATTTCGTGCTCCTCGATGTGAATCGAGGTGAGCACGTCATCCTCCACGAGGCGCTGCGACAGAATGATCGCGTCCTCGTAGTTGTGGCCTTCCCACGGCATGATCGCCACGAGCAGGTTCTTGCCCAGCGCCATCTCACCGTTCTGGGTGCAGGGGCCGTCGGCGAGAACATGTCCGGCTTCCACGCGCAGACCCTCGTCCACGATCGGACGCTGGTTGGCACAGGTGCCCTGGTTGGAGCGCTCGAACTTGCGCATGCGGTACGAGCGGCGGGTGCCGTCGTCGTGCATGACGGTGATGAAGTCGGCCGAAACCTCTTCCACCACACCGGCCTTCTGGTTCACGACGACATCGCCGGCGTCGACCGCGGCACGCAGCTCCATACCGGTGCCGACCAGCGGCGACTCGGAACGGACCAGCGGCACGGCCTGACGCTGCATGTTCGCGCCCATGAGGGCACGGTTGGCATCGTCGTGCTCGAGGAACGGAATCATGGCGGTCGCGACCGAAACCATCTGGCGCGGTGAGACATCCATGTAGTCGACCGCGTTCGCGTCGACGTATTCCATTTCCTCGTTACCGTGGCGGGCGAGGACGCGCTCCTCGAGGAAGTTGCCGTCCAGGTCGACAGGCGAGTTCGCCTGGGCCCGGATGTGGCGGTCTTCCTCGTCGGCGGTGAGGTACTTGACCTCATCGGTGACGCGGCCGTTCGCGACCTTGCGGTACGGGGTCTCGATGAAACCGAACGGGTTGACCCGTGCGTACACCGACAGCGAACCGATCAGGCCGATGTTCGGGCCTTCCGGGGTCTCGATCGGGCACATGCGGCCGTAGTGCGACGGGTGGACGTCACGAACTTCCAGACCGGCGCGCTCACGGGACAGACCACCCGGGCCCAGCGCCGACAGGCGGCGCTTGTGGGTCAGACCCGAGAGCGGGTTGTTCTGGTCCATGAACTGCGACAGCTGCGAAGTTCCGAAGAACTCCTTGATCGCGGCGACCACGGGACGGATGTTGATCAGGGTCTGCGGCGTGATCGCCTCGACGTCCTGAGTCGTCATACGCTCGCGGACAACGCGTTCCATACGCGAGAGGCCGACGCGGATCTGGTTCTGGATGAGCTCGCCGACGGTACGCAGACGACGGTTACCGAAGTGGTCGATGTCATCGACGCCGACCGGAACCTCCTGGCCGCCGGGGGCGGTCATGGTCCGGTCGCCCTGGTGCAGGCGCACCAGGTACTCGATCGTCGCGACGATGTCTTCCTTCGTCAGCGTCGAACCGACAACCGGCTGATCCAGGTTCAGGCCCAGCTTCTTGTTGACCTTGTAGCGGCCGACACGAGCCAGGTCGTAGCGCTTCTCCTTGAAGAACAGGTTCTCCAGCAGGGTCTGCGCGGACTCCTTCGTCGGCGGCTCGCCCGGGCGCAGCTTGCGGTAGATGTCGAGCAGCGCCTCGTCCTGGCCCGGAGTGCTGTCCTTCTCCAGGGTGGACATCATGATCTCGGAGAAGCCGAAACGCTCGACGATCTCCTCGGCCGTGAGACCCAGCGCCTTCAGCAGCACGGTGACCGGCTGACGGCGCTTGCGGTCGATACGCACACCGACGGTGTCGCGCTTGTCGACGTCGAACTCCAGCCACGCACCACGCGAGGGGATGACGCGCACGGAGTGCAGCGTCTTCTCGGTGGACTTGTCGATGGTGTCGTCGAAGTACACGCCCGGCGAACGGACCAGCTGCGAAACGACGACGCGCTCGGTGCCGTTGATGATGAACGTGCCCTTGTCGGTCATCATCGGGAAATCACCCATGAAGACCGTCTGAGACTTGATCTCACCGGTGTTGTTGTTGATGAACTCCGCGGTGACGAACAACGGCGCCGCGTAGGTCATGTCCTTGTCCTTGCACTCCTCGATGGAGGCCTTGACCTCTTCGAAGCGCGGGTCGGAGAAGGACAGCGACATGGAACCGGAGAAATCCTCGATCGGCGAAAGCTCCTCGAGCACCTCCTCGAGCCCACCGAAGGGGTTGACGTCGCCTCGGGCGACTGCCTTTTCCCGCCAAGTCGGTGAACCGACCAGCCAGGCGAACGAGTCGGTTTGTAGATCGAGAAGACCCGGAACCTCGAGGGGCTCACGAATCTTCGCGAAAGACACCCGCTTCGGGGCTCCGGGAATACCGGCCTTGGTCTGGGTGGAGACTGCCAAGATGCGTCCTTCCAGCACCTCACGCGCGTCGCGTGGTGGTCCGCGACCGTCGCTTGTCTGCTACGAATTCCGCTGGTAGCACCCGAACGAAACCCGAACAGCAAGCAACGGAAGTAACACCGGAAGGTGGAACTTTCGACGATGCGATCAAGGTATGGACAGGAGGCAGCCAGCGCAACGTCCAAAACTACACCCAAACCTACGGGGGTGTCAAAGTACCACCCGTGGTGAACCCCGGAGGGCTAACGCGCCGAAGCGTGTCGTGGCGGTAACCACACCGCATTGCAGTGAGATGGACCACCGCGCCGCGGCCGATCGAACACCGCACGGCGGTGAGATCGGGTCCCGCTCAGCGACGCCGTCACACCTCTGCCGGCTGGCTCCGCTGTCCGCTGGCTGCGTTCCTCGAGGGCCTCGCCGGCGTCTGGTTCCCCTGTGACAGCCGCCGCTGTTGTGAATAGCGTGACGGGTCGGACGAAACTCGTCAAGTGGCGCGAGAAGTTGACAAACCACGGAATCGCCTGCACCACTACAAGATCGCTGGGAGCGACCGGTGCGGTACCGCGGTCCAGGCGATACACCGCCCGTTCAGGGGCCGGTTCCGGCCCGCCGAAGAGCTCCGGGCGCGACTAGTTGTCGGCGATTTCGGAGGCCAGCCAGTGGCCGTTGATCTTCTGCATGCGCAGCACGATCGGGCCCGACGCGAGAGGTGCGGGCTGGCCGCCCTTCACGGTGGAGACATTCAGGTTGAGCAGCAGCTCAGCACGGTCGGAGGTGAGCATGGTCACGCCGATCGGATCCGTTTTGACCACGGTGTCGGCCTGGGCCTGCTTGATCGAATTGACGGTGGTGTCCATGTACTTCTGGAAGTCGTTGCTCATCTTCTCGGTCACCACCGCACTGACCGCGGCCTTCCACTTGTCCTTGTCGATCGAATCCGCCTTGTAGGCGTAGAGCGTCGTCAGGGCGTTCGTGGCGGCGGCTTTGACCTCGTTGGTGGAGCTGTTGTCGAGGAAGGCCTGATTGCTGTCGTTCGCGCCGGGGCGCAGCACGCCGACGATCGCGACGACCGCCAGCAGCACGGCCGCGGCCGTGCAGAGGATCGCGGTGCGCCAGGTCCGCCAGACGCCGCCGGGTGCGCTCGGCGTGCGCTGGGACTTTGCGGACGACTTCTTCGAAAGATCGGGGCCGCGGTTCGCGCCCTCGGCGCCACGGCTCGCACCGAAGCGCGAACGCGCGGCACGGGAGCCGGTGGGCACACGTTCGGCGGCGGGGCGCGGGGCCTCGGGACCGCGGATGTCGGCGGCGGTGGTGCGGGAGCCGGAGCTGCGCTGCGCGGCCGGGCGGCGCTTGGGGCTGACGCGATTGACGGGGCGTTTATTGGCCATGATCGCGGTCTCCTAGTTGCCCGGTTGCGGGTTCGCCGACTGCGGCGCGGTGGTGGCCGGGGCCGGGTTCTGCGGCGCGGGCGCGGCCGAGCCGAGCGCGACGGGATCCGCCACCGACTGCACCTGATCGGCCTTCCACACACCCTTGTCCAGGGTCACATCGACCTGCCAGGTGTAGCGGAACTTGTCGGCGGGCTTGTCGGGGCCCGATTCGGTCACCTCGAACACGACCAGCGCGGCGGCATGATCGCGTTCGGAATTCAGCTCGGTGACCGCGCCACCGACCACCTTGGCGGTCGAATTCACATTGGAGTCGGCGGCCGACTTCTTGATCTGCGCATCACCCTTGTCGGAGGCCGCGAGGAGATCACCGGTCATCGACGAACGGGCCAGCGCCACCGAACCGTTGATGTCCTTGAGATTCATCGAGGTGATGTTGATGGCGGCCTGCTGCGCGGCCACCAGTGCCGCGTCCCGCGCCTCGGCCCTGGGCCGGTCGCGCAGCAACCCGCCGACGATCCAGGTGCCGCCGAACCAGGCGGCGGCGACCGCGGCGACCGCCAGCAGGGCGATCGAGCCGAGGGTCACGGCCTTGCGGGTGCCGAAACCTGTTTTGGTGGCGGATTCGCTTGCGGCAGAATCGGATTCAGCGGAAGTAGCGTCGCGGCCCGGCTTCGACTGTGCCGTGGCAGCGGTCTCACCAGTGGCAGTCCCGGATTCGGCACCGGCGACGGGCTCAGGCTCAGCACCGGTGACGGGCTCGGGCTCATCGGCGGCGGCCGCGGCGGGCTCGCCGCCGACGGCGCGATCAGCGGCGGACGTGCCGTCGGCTACGGCGTCGGCCGCATCCTCGGGCTGCGGACCGGCGGTGGCGCCGGCCTCCGGATGGCTCTCGCCGACCGGTGTGGCGGTCGGCTCGCCGAGATCGACCTCCGGATTGCTGTCCTTTTGCTGACTCACGCCGACACCATACTTTCCTCTCCGCGCATCACCGTTCGGCTGTGCGCATTACCACGCTGCGTCACCGCTTCGGGGTGACACCCATGAGCGTTGCGAGCTGATTCGCGACCGGGTTCAGATTGAGCTTCTCCGGGTCGGTCTTGGGCTTGTCGTCCCACGGCTGCGACAGGCTGGGATCGGCCTGTTCGGCGTGCGCCCCGCCGCGCACCGCGGTGTCACTGCCTTGGGGCGCAGTGCATTTCGCGTCGGTATTGAACGGGAAGTCGTCGCGGGTGTCGTCGAACTTGGGGTTCTGCGCCTTCATCTGATCGATGATGGCCTTGGTGCCCTCGTAGCCGACGGTGCAGGCGGGCGGGTTGTTGGTTTCCAGCACCAGGCCGAAGTGGGTGGTGCCGTCGCCGGGCGCCGTCGCCGAGGCGCCGATCGAGAGCAGCGGCAGCATCTGCAGCACCGGGCCGAGCGCGTAGAACTTCGGCGAGACGGTCAGCAGCAGCGTGCGCAGATTGGTGAGGTCCTGGGTGAGCGAGGGACCGCTCTCCTTCAGCAGGCTCGAGAGCTGACTGCCCGCATCGGTGCCGGTGCCGATGAGCCGGCGGATATCCGGATCACTCGACTTGAGCTGTGCGGTCAGCTTGTCCAGGCCGTCGCTGAAGTTCAGGATGGCCGGACCCTGCTCGGCCTGAGTGGCAAGCACACTGCGGGCATCCCGGATCAGGGCGAGGGTCTGCGGCAGCGATTCCACACCGGTGGCGGTGAACTTGTTGAGCGAGTCCACCAGCACCCGCAGATCATTGCCCTTGCCGTCGAACGCCTTGCCCAGTTCCGTCACGGTGGTGCTGAGCGCCGCCAGATCGGTGGTCTTCGCGAAATTGTCGACGCTGGCGAGCAGATCCTCGACGTGGATCGGCAGCGTCGCGCCGACGATGACCGAACCGTCCTTCAGATACGGCGAACCATTGCTGGTCGGCTGCAGGTCGACGTACTGCTCGCCGATGGCGGAGCGGTCGGCGACCACGGCCTTGGCGCTCGCGGGCACCTTCGGCTTCCCGGAGTCCATTTCGAGCGTGACCACCACACCGTCGGGCGTGATGTCGAGATTGCCGACCCGGCCCACGGGCACACCGCGGTAGGAGACCTCGGCGCCCTTGGACAGGTTGCCGGTCTCCGGCATCTGCAGGCTGACCTTGTAGAGGCCGAAGCCGAGCAGATTGTTCAGTCGCACGTACTTGGCGCCGACGAAGCTGACGCCGAGCACCGCGATGATCACGAACAGGATCAGCTGGTTGCGTACCAGACGGCTCATCGCGGACCACCCACTCCCAGCTGTTGCAGGATCGATCCCAGCGGATCGGTCGGACCGGGCTGATCCGTGGGACGCGCCACGGTGGGCGGCAGCGGCAGCAGCGAGATGGTGGGCCACCCGCCGCGCGGGCCGTTGCCGTTGTAGTACGGGTTGGTCGGGTCCACGTTCACCTGCCGGCCGTTCGGCGGCAGGTACTGCGGATCCGGTTTGCCCACACCGAGATTCGACAGCAGCGTGCCGACCTGCAGGTCCACCGACAGGAACGTGTTGACCTGACCGCCGAACGAGGACTTGATGGCCTCGTCCGGGAACGGATAGGTCGGGATGAGCGGGAACGCGGTCACCAGATCATCGGCGGACGCACCCAGCGCCTGCAGCGTGGGCCGCAGCGAACTCAGGTCCTGGATCAGGTTGTCCTTGGAATGATCGAGCACGTCGACACCGGCCTGGCCCACCCGATCCAGCTGACTGAGCAGCTGAATCAGTTGCGGCCGTTGCTCGTTCAGGATCTTGATGCCCTGCGGCAGTTCGTCGAGCACCTTGCCGATCTGCTCGGTCTGGGCGCCGACCCGGGTGCTGAGGGTGTCGAGCTTGTCGAGCGCGCGGGTGATGTCGTCCACCTGGTCGTTGAGACCGCTGATCAGCGTATTCGCCTGCTCGAGCAGATCGCGGACCTTGTTGTCGCGACCGTCGAGCGCCTTGTTGAGCTCGGAGACGATGGGCTGCAGCTGCGCCACGCCACCGCCGTTGAGCAGCAGCGACAGCGCGCCGAGCACCTGTTCGACCTCGGTGGCCGTGCGGGTGTTCTCGACCTTGATGGTCGAGCCGTCCTTCAACCGGTCGGGCTCCGGATCGTTTGCGGGCGAGGACAATTCGATGAACTTCTCACCGAGCAGATTGGTCTGCTTCACCTCGGCCCGGGCATTGGCGGGCAGGTTCACGGAGGAATTCACCACGACCTTGATGCTGGCGGTCCAGCCGTCCGGGGCGAGTTCGATCTTGTCCACCCGGCCCACGGCCACACCGTCGACCTTGACGCTCGACTGCGGCACCAGATCCAGCACATCGGAGAAGCGGATATCCAGGTGCATGGGGTGATCGCCCACATTGGCGCCACCGGGCAGCGGCACCCCGTACACACCGGTGCCGCACCCGCTCACCAGCAACGTCACCGCGCCGATGCTCGTGGCCAGCACACCGATTCGAGTGGCTTTCATCGCTGTCCACCTCCCTGCGACGGCGGCTGCTGATCGGACTGGTTGCCGGGGACGGTGCCGGGAGCGACGTTGCGCTGCTCGTTGTCACCGCTGAGAATGCCGAACGGCAGGACCAGCGACGGCGTCTTGACGCCCGCCGCGAGCTGACTGGTGATGATGCCGCAATTGTCGAGAATCGGCTTGAGCTGCTGCGAGATGGCGTCGAACTTCGGATCGCCCGGCCGCAGCTTGCCCAGATCCAGCAGCTCGCAGATGGTCCCGAACGGGTTCTGCAGATCGGTGAAGTTGGGCCGCATATCGAGGGTGCCGGTCTCGCCGTTGTGCACATTGATGAGGTTGCTCAGCGCGGTCGGGATGAGCGGCAGCGCCTTGGCCAGATCGTCGCGCTGATCGGCGAGGGTCTTGGTCAGCGAGGTCAGCGCATCCGCGTTGTTCTGCACCAGTTCTCGATTGTTGTCGATGAACCGGGCCACATCGCCGAGCGCGATCGACAGCAGATTCAGCGCGTCACCGAGATCGCGGCGCTCATCGGACAGGAATCCCGCCAGCGAGGACAGCTGGGTGTTGAACGTGCGCACCTGCGCGTCGTTATCGGCCAGCATGTGCACGAACTGCTGCAGGTTCTTCACCGTGTCGAAGATGTCCGTGCGCGAATCCGACAGCGTGGCAGCGGCTTTGGACAGCTGCGTGAAACTGTTGGCGAGCGCGTCGCCATTGCCCGCGAGGTTCTGCGAGGCGGAGCGGGCCAGATCGTTGACCGCGCCGTCTTTATTGGCGCCGTTGGGGCCCAGGGCATCCGAGAGTTCGGTGATGCTCTTGTAGAGCCGGTCCACCTCCACCGGGGTGGCGGTGCGGTCCTTCGGGATGGTGGCATTGCGCCCCATCTTCGGACCGCTCTTGTAGGCGGGCGCGAGCTGGATGTACCGGTCCGAGACGACCGACGGCGTGATCTGCGCGGCCTTGGCGTCGGCGGGGACGTCGTACTTGCGGTCCACCGACATGACGACCTTGACCTGCTCGCCCTCCGGCGTCACCGAATCGACCGAGCCCACGGGCACCCCGAGGATGCGGACGTCCGATCCGGAGTAGATGCCCACGGACTTGTCGAAGTACGCGGTGATGGTGGTGGTGTTGAGCCTGTCGAACCCCCACCAGGCGACACCGGCCAGCACGACCGCCACGACGGCGACTCCGGCGATGACCTTGCTCTTCGTACTGGTCGCAGCCAGAGCGTTCAGCGGATTCTTCGCCATTGCTAGCCTCCCATCTTTCGGATCGGCGGACGGTCGCCCGGAATATCGGGCAGGGCGGGCGGAATGAGGTTGGTGATGACCGCGTCGAACCAGCGGCCGGTGCCCAGCACATTCGCGTACAAGCCGTAGAACGGCGCCGCCAGGGTGAGCGTCTTGGAGATGTTCGCCTGGTTGGCATTGAGCATGTCGATGGTCTTCTTGAGGTTCGTCAGCGCGGGGCCGATCTGCTCCTCGTTGTCGTGCACCAGCGCGGTCAGTTCGGCCGCAACGGATTTCGCACCGGTCAGCAATTGCGCGATGGACTGCTGGCGGATATTCAACTCGGCGAGCAACTGCCCGCCATTGCCGATCAGCCGCTCGAATTCGGCATTGCGATCGGCCAGCACCTGAGAGGTCTTCTTGGTGGCGCCGAACAGCTTCTTCAGCTGATCGTCACGCTTGGCCAGCGACTCCGACAGGCGTGCGACGCCGTCGATGGAACCGCGAATATCAGCCGGCGTTTCGGAGAACGCATCCGACAGCACCCGGAAACTCTGGGCCAGCTGCGCGGTATCGGTGTTCTCGATATCGGAGGCGGCATCGCTGAAAGCGTCCACCACGTCGTACGGAGACACCGTGCGCGCCAACGGAATCGTCTTGCCCGGATCGGCGGCGCTGGTGCCCTTGGGATCGAGTGCCAGGTACTTCTGCCCAAGCAGCGTCTTGATCTGGATGGACGCGGTGGTCTCGTCACCGATCCAGGCATCCTGGGTGCGGAATTCCACCAGCACCTTGTCGCCCTCCAGGCCGACATCCTGCACCTGGCCGACCTTCACGCCGGCGATACGCACCTCATCGCCCTTGCGCAGGCCCGCGGCCTCGGAGAATTCGGCGCTGTATTTGGTGCCGGCGGCCAGAATCGGCAATTTGTCGAGGCCGAATGCGGCCACCGTCACCAAAAGCACCAGGAGCAGGCCCAATCCGCCCATGAACGCCGGACTGCGTTTACCGAGTACTACCCGATCGTCCATCAGCGGCCTCCCTTCCCATGGCAGCGCGGAGCCGGATTCGTATAGATCGGCTGATTGACGG
The DNA here is from genome assembly GCF_035958815.1 of Nocardia sp. NBC_01327. NCBI lineage: Bacteria > Bacillati > Actinomycetota > Actinomycetes > Mycobacteriales > Nocardiaceae > Nocardia > Nocardia sp. NBC_01327. Next base: position 8,873,539 of record NZ_CP108383.1, read on the forward strand.
TCGGCAGGTTCGCGATCGCCGGGGGCAGATTCAGCTGCGGCGCATCGGCCGTGCCGGGACCCGCGACGATATCGATGCCGCACAGGTAGAACTGGAACCACGAGCCGTAGCTGGCGGCCCGGCCGAGTTTGTCCATCTTGATGGGCAGATTGGCCAGGCCCTCGTTGACCTCGTCGGACCGGCTGTTCAGCGTGCCGGTCAACTGGTTCAGGCCCGCGATGGCGCCCTGCAGATTCGGCCGCACCGGCACCAGCAGGTCGGAGGTGGCCTCCGCCAGATTGCCGAGCGAGGTGATGGCCGAGCCGATGGTGCCGCGATCGGCATTGAGCCCGGTGACCAGCGCCTCGGTATTGACGATCAGCGCGTCCAGCTGGCCGTCGTGCTGATTGACGGCGTCCAGCACGGCATTCAGGTTCTTGACCACCGCACCGATCACCGCATCCTTGTCGGCGATCTTGTTGGTGAGCGAGGCGGTGGTGGAGACCAGATCCCTGATCGTCCCCTTCTCGCCCTGGAAGACCTGAATGATGTTGTAGGACAGCTTGTTCACATCATCGGCGGTGAGCGTCTGGAACAGCGGCCGGAAGCCGTTGAACAGCTCGGTCAGATTCAGCGCCGGCTTGGTGCGCTCCAGCGGGATGGTGGCGCCCTTGTTGATCTTGCGCCCCTGCTCGCCGGCGCCCTGCTCCAGCGCGATGTAGCGCTGCCCCACCAGGTTCCGGTACTTGATGGCCGCGGTGGTCGAGGCCGGCAGCGAGGAACGATCGGTCAGCTCGAACTCCACGTTCGCCAGCCGCTTGTCCACGATCGTCACCTTGGTGACCTTGCCGACGCGCACACCGGCGATCCGCACCTCGTCACCCTTGTTCAGGGAGGTCACATCGGTGAAGCGGGCATTGAACTTGGTGCCGCCGCCGCTGTAGTTGGCGATGGTCAGCGCCAGGATGCCAGTGGCCAGCACTGTCACCACGATGAAGACCACCAGTTTGGTCAGCGTGCCGCCGAGGCCGCGCAGGGTATCCCTCATCGGATCGTCACCTCACTGCCGCGCAGGGCCGGGGCCGCGATGCGGGAGATCCAGCCGGGCACCTGGTCCGGCGAAACACCCTGGGCCGCACCGTAGATCGTGTTCAGCGTCTGCTGCTCCTGCGGAGATCCGGCGGTGGTCGGCTGCTGCGGGCCGAACACCCTGTACTGCGCCGCGGGCACGATGCCGACGGCCTGGTCCCCCGGGGTGCGGCTGGGCGGCTGGTAGGAGCCATCGTTAGCGGAACCGTCGGTGTACTGGCCCGGGTCTGTACCCAGCGGGTACTCCGGAATGCACACCGCGCCACGGGGATCGAACCAGCGCGGCTCGTCCTGATTGGGGACGTAGCGGCCGCGATCATTGACGATCTCGATCGTCACGCGCGAACCCGGCAGATCGGTGCCCTTACCGAAGATGTCATCGATGCGCGGCTTCATCTGCGCGAAGTTCCGCAGGGCGCAGGTGTAACCGGGCGAGAACCTCGCCAGCGCCTCGAGTGCGGGCCGAGAATCGGCCGCCACATCGATGATGTTGTCGCGGTTGGCCACCAGGAAGTCGGCCAGCGCCGACGAGCTCGGGGTCAGCGTCGCGAGCATGGTGTCGATCTGCGGGCGCTTCTGCACGATGGTCGCATTGGTGGTGCGCAGATTGTCCAGCGCGTCCACCAGCTGCGGGGCCGCATCGGAGTAGACGGTGGCCACATCGGCCAGGCTCTTCAGATCCTGCTGCAGCGTGGGCAGTTCGGTATTGACCTGGGTGAAGATGTCATCGAGACGATCGATGGTCTTGCCCAGCTCCTCGCCCTGCCCCTGCAGCGCCTGCGAGACCGCGCCCAGCGTGGACGAGAGGTACTGCGGCGGAACGGCTTGCAGCAGCGGCAGCAGATGATCCAGCAGCTGGCTCACCTCGATGGCATGGCCGCTGGTGTCCTGATGCAGGGTCATGCCCGCCTTCAGGTGCTGGCTGTCGGGCTGCTCCGGCCACACCAGATCCACATAGCGCTCACCGAAGAGCGTCTTCGGGAGCAGCCGTGCGGTCACATTGGCCGGAATCTTGTCGGCCTTCGCCGGATCGATGGCCAGATCCAGTTTCACCTGATGCCCGTCGTACGAGCTGGAGCGCACCTCGCCGACCATGACACCGCGGACCTTGACATCCGCATTGCGGGTCAAGGCATTTCCGACCGTATCGGTCAGCAGATTCACCCGGACGGTCTCGACGAACTGCTTGTTGTAGATAGCGATGGTGGTCCACAGGAACAGCGCCACCACCACGAAGAACAGCACACCCAGGGTCCGGGAGCGCAGCTTCTCGGTGGAACGCCAGAACTGCACCCGCTCCGGATTGCTCATCCCGCCACCCGCACCGTCGTGGTCGTGCCCCAAATGGCAAGGCTGAGGAAGAAATCGAGCACATTGATGAGCACGATCGCGGCGCGCACCGCGCGGCCGACGGCCACACCCACACCGGCCGGACCACCGGTGGCATTGAAGCCGTAGTAGCAGTGCACCAGGATGATGACGAACGCGAAGACGAGCACCTTCAGGAACGAATAGATGACGTCTTCGGGTGGCAGGAACAGGCTGAAGTAGTGGTCATATGACCCACTCGATTGCCCGTTGAAGTAGATGCTGATCAACCGCGAGGCGACGTACGTGCCGAGCAGGCCGACGATGTACAGCGGGATCACCGCCACGAAGCCCGCGATCACGCGCGTGGTGACCAGGAACGGCACACCAGGCACCGCCATCACCTCGAGCGCGTCGATCTCCTCGGAGATGCGCATGGCGCCCAGCTGCGCGGTGAAACCACACCCGACCGTGGCCGAAAGTGCCAGCGCCGCAACCAGGGGCGCGAGTTCACGCGTATTGATGTAGCCGGTCAGGAAGCCGGTCAGCACACCGCTGCCGAGCGAGTCCAGAGCCTTGAAGCCCTGCAGCCCGACCACCACACCCACCGAGGCGGACATGAAGACGATGACGCCGATGGTGCCGCCGATGACCGCCAGCGCACCCGAACCGAAGGTCACCTCGGCCAGCAGCCGCATGACCTCCTTGCGGTAGTGCACAACGGTTCTCGGTATCCACGCGATCGCTCTCGCGTAGAAGGACATTTGATCGCCGGCCCGGTCGACCAGGTTCACCGGCGCTTTGAGCACACCGGTCACCCGGCGCGCCGACCGGGAGAAAACGGTGGAGCGCGTGGAAACGACCATGGATCACGCGCCCTTGGCCGGGACGACCTGAAGATAAATCAGGGTCAGCACCAGGTTCAGGAAGAACAAGACCAGGAACGTGATCACCACGGACTGGTTCACCGCGTCACCTACACCTTTCGGGCCACCCTTGGGATGCAAACCCTTGTACGCGGCGATGACACCGGCGACAAGTCCGAAGATCAGGGCTTTGATCTCACCGATCCAGAGGTCCGGGAGTTGTGCGAGCGCGGAGAACGACGCCAGATAGGCGCCGGGCGTGCCGCCCTGCAGGGCCACATTGAAGAAGTAACCGCCGCAGATGCCGACCACCGCGACCAAGCCGTTCATGAGCAGCGCGACCAGCATCATGCCCAGCACCCGCGGAACCACAAGGCGCTGAATGGGATCGATGCCGAGGACCTCCATGGCGTCGATCTCCTCGCGAATGGTCCGCGAGCCGAGATCGGCGGCCACGGCCGAACCGGCTGCGCCCGCGATGATCAGGGCGGTCACCACCGGGGCGGCCTGCTGCACCGTGGCGAGCACGCTGGTGGCGCCGGTGAAGGACTCCGCGCCGAGCTGCTTGATGAGTGAGCCGGTCTGCAATGCGACTACAGCGCCGAAGGGAATCGCGACCAGTGCGGCCGGGAGGATCGAGACAGACGCGATGAACCACGACTGCTCGATGAACTCCCGCCACTGGAACGGCCGGCGGAACGTCTTACGCATGACGTCCAGAAGAAGCGCAAAAATGTTGCCGGCCTGCGCAAGACCCGACTCGACCGGGGTGCGCAGCCGTGTCAGGGTTTGATTCACGGGCGGTATGTTACCCGTTAGTCAGGTTGTGTCGAACCGTGGTGTCATACCCGCCCGTATAAGCGGGCATTACCTGTGTGTCGGAATCACCGTCCTGCTCCAGTGAATCCCGAATAGCCTCCTGCGCGGCGGGCGGCAGCGTGTGCAGAATCTGGCGCACGCGCTCACGACGACGGCCGACGGCCTGACGCACCGGCATACCGGGGGTGGCACGCATCTGCGGGATGATGCCCTCGACTTCCTCGGCGCCGCCCTGGTTGTGGCCGGCATCGAACATGGCCTGCTCGCGGGCCATCTGCGATTCGTCCTTCTCCTCGGACATGCCGATCGGGCCGATCATGCGGCCGTTGAGGAACTGCTTCACCACCGGCTCGTCCGAGGTGAGCAGCACCTCGCGCGGGCCGAACATGACCAGCTGCCGGCGGAACAGCATGCCGATATTGTCCGGCACCAGGCGAGCCAGGTTGATGTTGTGCGTGACGATCAGAATCGTGGCGTCGATCTGCGCATTGATATCGATGAGCAGCTGCGACAGGTAGGTGGTACGCACCGGGTCCAGACCGGAGTCCGGCTCGTCGACGAGGATGATCTGCGGGTCCAGCACCAGCGCGCGCGCCAGGCCGGCACGCTTGCGCATACCGCCCGAGATCTCGCCCGGCAGTTTGCCTTCCGCGCCGAGCAGACCCGTCAGCTCGAGCTTCTCCATGACAACTTTTTTGATGTCGGATTCGCTCTTCTTGGTGTGCTCGCGCAGCGGGAAGGCCACGTTGTCATACAGATTCATCGAGCCGAAGAGCGCGCCGTCCTGGAAGAGGACACCGAACAGCTTCCGGATCTCGTAGAGCTCCTTGTTGGAGCAGGTGGTGATATCGGTGCCATCGATGTAGATGGAGCCGCGCTCGGGGCGCAGCAAACCGATCAAAGACTTCAGAAAGACGGACTTGCCAGTACCCGAGGGGCCGAGCAACGCGCTGACTTCCCCCGTCGGCAGCGTCAGTGAGACGTCCTGCCAAATACGTTGCGAACCGAATGACTTCGTGATGCCTTCGGTCCTGACCTCGACGCCCACGCCAACCTCCACAATTCTCAGAACGAGCGCCCTACTGCGGCGACTCACGAATATACGTGCGCGGTGTGGCGCATCACAGTAGGTCCGGTCACTGTATCGCATACCGACCGTCTCGGACACAGGTCCTGACTCGCCAGTAGAAACAATAACGAGTCAATCACAAGTAACGACATACAAAAGAGCGGCCCCCCGCAGGGGACCGCTCTTTTTGTACTACGGCGTGAGATCTACTTGACGGAGATCTTGGCGCCGGCCTCTTCGAGCTTGGCCTTGGCAGCCTCGGCCGCGTCCTTGTTGACCTTCTCCAGGATCGCCTTCGGGGCGCTCTCGACGAGGTCCTTGGCTTCCTTCAGGCCCAGGCCGGAGACGATCTCGCGAACGACCTTGATGACCTGGATCTTCTTGTCGCCGGCCGACTCGATGATGACATCGAACTCGTCCTGCTCTTCGGCGGCCTCGACCGGGGCAGCGCCCGCGGCGGCGACGGCGACCGGAGCGGCAGCGGTGACCTCGAACTTGTCCTCGAACGCCTTCACGAACTCGGAGAGCTCGAGCAGGGTCATGCCACTGAAGGTTTCGAGCAGCTCTTCGACGTTAGCCATGGTGGTTCCTTTCGATGGTTTTCATCGCCGCGCGAGCGGCAACGAATAGCTTTGGGGTAGTGACTTATTCAGCGTCGGCCGCGGGAGCGTCGGCAACGGGAGCGGCAGCGCCACCCTCGTTCGCCTTCTTCTCCTCGAGGGCCGCGAACAGCCGAGCGACCTGGTTGCCGGGCGCAGCGAACAGCGCCGCGGCCTTCGACAGGTTGCCCTTCATGGCGCCGGCCAGCTTGGCCAGCAGGACCTCGCGGGACTCCAGGTCGGCGATCCGCTCAACTTCGGCCACGGACAGCGCAACGCCGTCCATGTAGCCGCCCTTGATGATCAGCGCCTTGTTGTCCTTGGCGAAAGCCTTGAGCGCCTTCGCGGCATCGACCGGCTCACCCTTGATGAAGGTGATGGCGGTCGGACCGACGAACAAGTCATCCAGGCCTTCGATGCCAGCCTCAGCGGCGGCACGCTTGACCAGGGTGTTCTTGGCGACGGAGTAAGTGGTGCCCGCGCCGAGCGCACGACGCAGCTCGGTGATCTTGCTGACCGACAGGCCACGGTATTCCGTGACAACAGTGGCCGTCGAGGTCTTGAACTGCTCCGTGATCTCCGCTACCGCGGTGACCTTCTCGGGGTTTGCCATACTTCGCCTCCTCTCTGGATGGTCGGTTCATATATGAACTACCGATTTGCGCCAGGGGCCAGCGAAAAAGCAAACGCCCCGCGGACGCAGAGGTCCCGGGGCGCAAGAGAAACACAATACGAGTGACTCGCAGTGGTTTCCCAACCTCGGCTCTCCCTGCGTGGGCCGCCAGCAATAACGCTGGACCTTCGACTGCCCGAGGGCAGCAACCAACGGTCTTCGGTAGAACGATTGGGTGATCCCCGAACGTGTCGGTGACCGTCGACAACTATAGCGGACCCGCATCTATCTGCCAAAACGGGGTCGTACGCGACCGCGACAAGACTGTAAAACTGGGGTATTTCAAATACCGGTTCCACCGGTTAGGGTTCGACGCACCCACCCCTGGAGGTAGTCACATGAGCAGAATGCTCACCAAAAGCCTTGCCACAGTAGTACTTTCCGCCAGCATCGGCGGCCTGGCCCTCTCGCCCGCCCTGGCAGGCGCGTCTGCCCCCGAATCTGCCCAAGCCGTTGCCGATTCCGGTTCGTCCTCCGGTTCCGGCCAGTTCCTGGCAATACCGGTCGGGCTGGTCTACCTCGGATTGTGCGGCATCTACGCGGGATCGCAACCGGATACCCGCCCCGTCTGCATAGCGCTCCAGAACCTCTCCTCCGGCAGCGGCAAGCTCTGACTCAGTTCTGAAAAATGAAGGGCCGGTACGGGTTTCCCGTACCGGCCCTTCAAACGTGATGTGGTATTTCGTAAGGATCGGGGTAACTCCTGGGGCACCCCCAGAATTGTTCCCCTACCTAACCGCCCCCACGCGTGCATAAGTCTCCACGGCTCTCGGCCGTGCGCCGAAGTTGCGGGGAGGCGGCGAAGATCAGTCTTCTTCGGCGAAGTTGCGGGTGCGGTTCGGGTCCACCGGGATGCCCGGTCCGGTGTTCGTCGAGAACGTCACCTTCTTGAGGTAGCGGCCCTTCGCAGTGGAGGGCTTGACGCGCAGGATCTCATCGAGTGCGGCGCCGTAGTTCTCCGCCAGCTTCTTGTCGTCGAAGGACGCCTTGCCGATGACGAAGTGCAGGTTGGCCTGCTTGTCGACGCGGAAGTTGATCTTGCCGCCCTTGATCTCGTTGACAGCCTTCGCCACATCGGGGGTGACGGTGCCGGTCTTCGGGTTCGGCATCAGGCCACGCGGGCCCAGCACACGAGCGATACGACCGACCTTGGCCATCTGATCCGGGGTGGCGATGGCGGCGTCGAAGTCCAGCCAGCCGCCCTGGATGCGCTCGATCAGGTCCTCGGCGCCCACGGCGTCCGCACCGGCGGCCTCGGCCTCGGCGGCCTTGTCACCGACGGCGAACACGATGACGCGGGCGGTCTTACCGGTGCCGTGCGGCAGGTTGACCGTGCCACGGACCATCTGATCGGCCTTACGGGGATCAACACCCAGACGGACGGCAACCTCGACGGTCGCGTCGGTCTTGGTGGTGGCGGTGTCCTTCGCGAGCCGCACGGCGGCCAGCGGGAGGTACAGCGCGTCGCGGTCGACCTTGGCGGCCGCCTCGAGATAAGCCTTGCTTCGTTTTGCCATGTTGTTCTGTCCTTGTCCTGGTTCAGACGTGGTTGTCGGGCCTGGCCGGCCCTCCCACGGAAATGCAGCCCGGGGGCTACTTAGACGACGGTGATACCCATCGAGCGAGCGGTGCCGGCGATGATCTTCGCGGCCTGCTCGATATCGTTGGCGTTCAGATCCTCGGCCTTGGTCTTCGCGATCTCACGGAGCTGGTCCTGGGTGACCGTCGCGACCTTCAGGCGATGCGGCTCGGCGGAGCCCTTCTGCACACCGGCAGCCTTGAGCAGCAGCTGCGAGGCAGGCGGCGTCTTCAGCTTGAAGTCGAAGGTGCGGTCTTCGTAGACCGTGATCTCGACCGGAATGATGCTGCCGCGCTGCGACTCGGTCGCCGCGTTGTAGGCCTTGCAGAATTCCATGATGTTGACGCCGTGCTGACCCAGCGCGGGGCCGACGGGCGGAGCCGGATTAGCGGCACCGGCCTTGATCTGGAGCTTGATAAGCCCAGAGACCTTCTTCTTCTTGGGGGGCATCTTTCATTCCTTGGTTAGGTTTCTTACGTAATCCGTAAGCCCGGAAATTCTAGTCGCAGGTCGATCGGGGGCCCGAAGCACCCCCGAATCACCAGATCTCGGCGACCGAATCAGCTAGATCTTGGCGACCTGAGTGAACGCCAGCTCGACCGGAGTCTCGCGGCCGAAGATGGAGACCAGCACCTTGAGCTTCTGCTGCTCGGCATTGATCTCGGAAATGCTGGCCGGGAGGGTGGCGAACGGGCCGTCCATGACGGTGACCGACTCGCCGACCTCGAAGTCGACATCGATGGTCGGCTTGGCGATCGTGGTCTCGCCCGAGGCGTCGCCGCCGGCGGCAGCGGTGGCCGCGGCCTTCTTCTGCTGCGCGGCCGGGACCAGGAACTTCACCACGTCATCGATGGACAGCGGCGAGGGCCGGGAGGTGGCGCCGACGAAACCGGTCACACCGGGGGTGTTGCGCACCGCGCCCCACGACTCGTCGTTCAGCTCCATGCGGACCAGGATGTAACCCGGCAGCACCTTGCGATTGACGTTCTTGCGCTGGCCGTTCTTGATCTCGGTGACCTCTTCGGTCGGAACCTCGACCTGGAAGATGTACTCCTCGAGACCGAGGTTCTGCACACGGGTCTCGAGATTGGTCTTCACCTTGTTCTCGTAACCGGCGTAGGAGTGGATCACGTACCAGTCACCGGGGGCGCGACGCAGCGCAGCCTTCATCTCGGCGACGGGATCGGCGGGCTCGGCGTCGATGGGAGCGGTGAGCTCCTCCTCGGACAGCTCCACCTCGGCAGGCTCAGTGGATTCCGCCGCGTCGGCGGAGTCGCCGGATTCCTCGACGTCGATGCCGGTCTCCTCGACCACCACGTCGTCGATCTGGAATTCGTCGGTTGTGCCGTTCTCCGGGGTGCTCACTGGGGCACTCGCTTCCTTGTCGTCACGTAATCCTCTGCGCGCCGGGATAAATCACCCGGCGGATGGTCCCGCTCCCCGCCTCAGCTGGCGAGGCGGTTACCGGCGCCGACGGTCTGACACGGCTGCGGGTCCAGCTAGCCGAACAGCCAGTTGACGCCCTTGATGAAGCCCAGATCCAACCCGCTGATGAAGGCGATCATGAAGATCACGAACACCAGAACGACGCTCGTATAGGTGACCATCTGCTTGCGGTTGGGCCAGATGACCTTACGAAGTTCCGCGATTACTTCCTTGAGGAACTTCATCAGGCGCTTGAACGGATTCCCCGCACCGCCACCGGCTTTGCCGGACTTCTTCTTGTCTGCCTTGACCTGCGATGTAGGCCGATCGATCGTTGCGACATTCGTCGCGGACGATGACGCGGCGCGTGATCGCCGGGCGGAACGCTTACCGCTCGGACGAGCCACTGCGGCGGTGTCATCGCCATCTTCGTGGCGAGTATCCCGCTCGTCGCTCACGTCGATCCTCTCTCGTCGCTAGGCATTCAAACTGTTTCGCGCGAACTGAGATCAGTCGCTACGAATGCAGGGGCGACAGGAATCGAACCTGCAACCTGCCGCTTTGGAGACGGCTGCTCTGCCAATTGAGCTACGCCCCTTCGGTAGGACGGGCGATTGCTCACTTGTCCCACCACAGTACTTGTTCAGTTGTACTACCGGGGCTTGACATACATACGCGCCGCTCCTCGGAGCAGCGCGTATCGGCTGGTGACCCCAGAGAACCGAGTCTACGTCACTTCGCGCAGCTATCGCCAATCGGGGGTCCGGCTCCGGATCAGGCCAACTGGACCGTTGCGGTCGCCCGGCCGAAGATCTTGCGGCCCTCCGATTTAGCGACGATGGCCACCACGGCGGTGCGAGTTTCGGGGTCGACGGACTTCACCTTGCCGGTGTATTCGATCTCCGCGGGCTTGTCGACGCCCACGTAGACGGGGCTGGTGAAGCGCACGTTGTACTCCTTCACCGCACCCGGATCACCGAGCCAGGAGGTGATGAAGCCGCCGCCCAGGCCCATGGTCAGCATGCCGTGTGCCACAACGTTTTCCAGGCCGACCATCTTCACGACATCGTCGCTCCAGTGGATCGGGTTGGCATCGCCGGAGACGCCGGCGTAGTTGACCAGATCGCCGCGGGTGAGGCGCACGACGCGGGTGGGCAGCACATCGCCGACGGCGACGTCCTCGAAGCGGATGGCGTGCTTGCCCGGAACGACCTTGCCGGTCGCGGCCACGGGCACCGGCTGCGGGGTGAGCACGGAGGCCGTCTCCGCCGCGGTGCGCGGGTGGTGGTCCGGGGTCTCCTCCGGGCCGACGCCGTGCATGAGCACATTGCGCACGGTGTCACCGATATTGGGATCGATATCACCGCCGCTGCGGCCGATGAGGGTGGTGTAGGTGGTTAGCACCAGCTCGTCGTTCTGCGCGACCACGTCGTTCTTGGTGACGATGATGTCGCCGCCGAAGGCCTGCCGGAACGAGTGCAGGTAGACGATGCAGGTGAGCTGATCGCCGGCCCTGATGGGCCGGTGGAACTCCAGGATCTGGTCCGTCTGCATGATCTGGCTCAGGTCGTAGCCGGTGACGATCTGCTCGAAGAGCTTGCGCTGGGCCAGAATCCCGACCAGGGAGATGAAGCTGAGGGGGGCGACCAGACCGTCGTAGCCGTACTCCTGGGCGACGTCCTCGTCCCAGTGCACCGGGTGGTAGTCCTGCACGGCGCGGGCGTACTCACGCACCTTCTCGCGGCCGACCTCGTAGTAGTCGTCCACCCGGTAGTGGTGGCCGACCATGGTGGCGGCGTGGGCGGCGGGATCGAAAGCCTCGTCCGGCTGAGGCGTTTCGGCCTCGATATTGCTGACCAATTCGGCCTCGGTGTTGATAGTCACGGCAGAGAGTCACCTATCTGATCCCGGACCCGGGATCGGTGGAGCGCTGAACCACCGCTATATACACCAAGTGCCGGACCAGGTGCCACTGTCCCCTGGTAGGGGGGACGTAGTGGCCGACCGATCCGGCACTTCTTCCACGCGGTAGAACGCGCGGGGTTAAGTTAGCGAGACTCGCGGTGGGCCCGGTGGGTACCGCAGTTCGGGCAGAACTTCTTGAGCTCGAGACGATCCGGGTCGTTACGCCGGTTCTTCTTGGTGATGTAGTTGCGGTGCTTGCACTGCTCGCAGGCCAAGGTGATCTTGGGCCGGATATCAGTGGACTTCGCGGCCACGATGCGCCTTCTTTCCGGTCAGCCTGATAGTTAAATCAGTATTGGGTAGCGATGGCCGGACTTGAACCGGCGACACAACGATTATGAGTCGTTTGCTCTACCAACTGAGCTACACCGCCATGCGGAGGATTCGCGGCGGCGATAGCCCGGTCCATCGATCTGGATGCCGAGTCGGTCACCACCGGCAATCCGGCGAGCCCCCTAACGGAATCGAACCGTTGACCTTTTCCTTACCATGGAAACGCTCTACCGACTGAGCTAAGGGGGCATGTCTGCTTAGCTCCGGTCTTTGGAACCGGGCGCTGAAGACTTGAACGAGGTTACACAACATCCGACCCACTCTCCAAACCGAGTGGTCAGAGCAGGTTTTCCCACCCTTCGGAGTGGGTATCCCGCTCCCAGGACCGGCTGCCGGTCGACAACGGCGTCGACCACCGGCAACCGGAGTTCCTGCTGCAAGGCTGGGTTGGATGCACAGAACCCCCCGAGACCCTGAGGTCTCGGGGGGTTCGTGTGTGGCAGATGTAGGATTCGAACCTACGTAGGCTTTCGCCGACGGATTTACAGTCCGCTCCCATTGGCCGCTCGGGCAATCTGCCTGGGTGCACCTTGCAGCGCGGTGACGAGAATACATCGAACACCCGCCCGCAATGCAAACCGGCTGGAAAACGCGGTGCCGGACGGACTACCTTCGTCGGGGCACACCCCAAAACTTCCGATCTCGGACAGGAGCACAAGCGTGGCCGATTCGTCGTTCGACGTTGTCAGCAAGATCGATCGCCAGGAGGTCGACAACGCCCTCAACCAGGCGTCGAAGGAGATCGGGACCCGCTACGACTTCCGCGGCACCGGCGCCAGCATCGAATGGTCCGGTGAGGAGAAGATCGTGCTCTCCGCCGAGGCCGAGGATCGCGTGAAGGCGGTCCTGGAGGTGTTCAAGGAGAAGCTGATTCGCCGCGACATCTCGCTGAAGGCCTTCGACGCCGGCGATCCGCAGATCTCCGGAAAGGTGTACAAGATCACAGGCACCCTGGTCGAGGGACTCTCCTCCGAGAATGCCAAGAAGATCGCCAAGAAGATTCGCGACGAAGGCCCCAAGGGCGTGAAGGCGCAGATCCAGGGCGAGGAACTGCGGGTCAGCAGCAAGAACCGCGACGACCTGCAGGCCGTGATCTCCCTGCTGAAGAACGCCGACTTCGACATCGCCCTGCAATTCGTGAATTATCGGTAACCGCCTCTCCGAACCTTCAGCGCACGGCTGAGTGCCGTGAACGGTTGGCGACGCGTGCCGGCGGCTGGGTGCCCATTCCATTTTGGACGTCCCCGGCGAGTTACCCCGACCTCACGAAATCAGTTGTCACCATGCATAATCCGGGCCCCGGACCACTAGGTCCGGGGCCCGGGCTTTGCTTGTGTTCTCAGTACTCCCGGGTTCCGGGTGAGCCCGCGGTGCCGCCCGCCATCGCCTCCAGACGGGCGATGCGGTCGGCCATGGGCGGGTGGGTGGAGAACCAGCGCGCCATCTTGTCGCCGGCCCGGAAGGGGTTGGCGATCATCAGGTGCGACTGTGCGGTCAGCTGCGGCTCCGGGGGCAGCGGGGCGGCCTGGACCCCGCGTTCGAGCTTGCGGAGCGCTGACGCCAGCGCCAGGGGGTCGCCCGTGAGGGCTGCGCCGTCCTCGTCGGCCTGATACTCGCGGGAGCGGGAGACGGCGAGTTTGATGAGCGAGGCCGCGATCGGGCCGAGCAGCGAAACCAGCAGGATGCCAATGACATTCGGGCCCTCGCCATTGCGATTGCCGCCGAAGGCGCTGGCGAAGAAGGCCAGGTTGGCCAGGCCGGAGATGATCGAGGCGAGTGCGCCCGCCACCGACGAGATCAGGATGTCGCGGTTGTAGACGTGCGAGAGTTCGTGGCCGAGCACCGCGCGCAGTTCGCGCTCGTCGAGGATCTGCAGGATGCCGGTGGTACAGCAGACCGCGGCATGCCGCGGATTGCGGCCGGTCGCGAACGCGTTCGGCGCATTGGTGGGGCTGATGTACAGCCGCGGCATGGGTTGCCGTGCCGCCGTGGCCAATTCGCGCACGATGCGATACATGACCGGCGCTTCCAGTTCGGTCACCGGCTGGGCGTGCATGGCCTTGAGGGCCAGTTTGTCGCTGTTGAAATAGGCGTAGGCATTCATGCCCACCGCCAGCAGAACAGACAGGATCAGAATCGTCGGACTGCGGAACATGGCGCCCGCGAACACGATCAGCGCCGACATTCCGACGAGCAGCCCGAATGTCTTCACACCGTTGGCATATCCATGCACTGTTCCGCCTCTCTGCATCTTCGGCCTGTCACTGAGTGCCGCGAGACCGAGCTCCAGGACTTACGTCAGATGTCTGGTCCGGGTCTGGACGTACCCGATGAGTTACCCAGACCTCACGAAATCTGTCGTTGCGTTACTCCAGGTCAACGATGCGGGCGGGGGTGAAGTTCCCCGTCAGCCGACCCGTTCGATTGTGTACCGAACCAGCCGCTCGAGGGCCTCATTGGCCGGACCACCGGGCAGGGCGGAGAGTTCGGCGTGCGCGATATCGCCGTAGCCGTGCAGTTTTTCCTTGGCCAGCACCATGCCGCGGGAGCGGGCCAGCAGGTCCAGGGCCTCTTCCACCTCGGCGTCGGTCTCCAGCGGGTGGGCCAGCAGCTTGCGCAGCCGGTCGCCGTCGGAGCCCTCGTCCCGCAGGGCGTAGAGGACGGGCAGGGTGTGCACGCCTTCGCGCAGGTCGGTGCCGGGGGTCTTACCGGACTGCTCGGAGACCGACGAGATATCGATGATGTCGTCGGAGATCTGGAAGGCGGTGCCGACCGCGTCGCCGAGGCGGGCCAGGCGTTCCACATGCTCGAGGCCCGCACCGGAGAAGGTGCCGCCGAAACGCCCGGACGCCGCGATGAGCGAACCGGTCTTCTCCCAGACCACGCGCAGATAGTGCTCGACCGGATCCTGCGACTGCCGCGCGCCGATGGTCTCCCGCATCTGGCCGGTGACCAGTTCGGCGAAGGTTTCGGCGATGATGCGTACCGCGTCCGGGCCGAGGGTCGAGACCAGCCGGGAGGCGTGCGCGAAAAGGTAGTCGCCGGCCAGGATGGCGACGCTGTTGCCCCAGCGGGAGTTCACGCTGGGCGCACCGCGGCGCATCGAGGCCTCGTCCATGACGTCGTCGTGGTAGAGCGTGGCCAGGTGCACCAGTTCGACCACGGTGCCGGCGGTGATCAGATCCGGGCTGTCGGGCCGCGGGCCCAGCTGACCGGTGAGAATGGTGAACAGCGGACGGAAGCGCTTACCACCGGCCTTGGCGAGGTGCAGCGCGGCCTCCTGCAGGAAATCCTCCCCGTCGGACAGCTCTTCGATCATCAGGTCTTCGACTTCGACCAGGCCTTTACGCACTGTTTCCGCGAGCTCGGGATCGCCGAGATCCACCCCCGCCACCACCGTGCTCTCATCGCTCACAGCCGATGCGCTCATTTCATCTCCCAGTGCCGCGTCCGACCCCACGCCAAAGAACCTAGCGTGTGGACACCTGGCCCCCTAGGCACACCACCGTAGTGCGACGCACCGAACACTGCAGTATGGCGCTGCACACCCGATCGCTGCACCGATCCTCATGGGCTGCAAGTATTGAGCGCATGGGTTCAGCGGAAGTCGCGCCGGAGCAGGGGCAATCGTCGAGTGTGCTGCCCGCGCATGCCGATGTGCTGGTGGTGGGGGCCGGACCGGCCGGATCGGCGGCCGCGGCGTGGGCCGCGCAGGCCGGGCGGGATGTGCTGCTGACGGATGCGGCGGTGTTCCCGCGGGACAAGACCTGCGGCGACGGGCTGACCCCGCGCGCCACCGCCGAGCTGGAGCATCTGGGGCTCGGGGATTGGCTGCGGGCGCACACCGTCAATCGCGGGCTGCGCATGGCCGGGTTCGGGCGCGAGGCCCTGCTGCCGTGGCCGGGCGGATCGTTCCCGGCGTACGGCAGCGCGGTGCCGCGCACCGAACTCGACGACAAGCTGCGGGAGACCGCGGTGAAGTTCGGGGCGCGAATGGTGGAGGGCGCCAAGGTCGTCGAGGTGGCGCGGGACGGTGATCGGGTCACCGGGGTGACCGTCAAGACCGATTCCGGATTGCAGGCGGTGTCCTGCAAGGTGCTGATCGTCGCGGACGGAGTGCGGTCGCCGATCGGAAAACTGCTGGGGCGCACCTGGCATCGCGAATACGCGTACGGGACCGCGGCGCGCGCGTACATCAAATCCGAGCGCAGCGATGATCCGTGGATCACCTCGCATCTCGAATTGCGGGATGCGAACGATGAATTGGTGCCCGGGTACGGCTGGGTGTTCCCGCTCGGCAACGGTGAGGTCAATATCGGGGTGGGATCGCTCGCCACCGAGAAGCGGCCCTCGCATATTTCGCTGAAACCGCTGCTGCAGCACTATGTTTCGCAACGCCGCGCGGAGTGGGGCTTCGAGGGTGAGGCGCGTGCCGTGGCTTCGGCGCTGCTGCCCATGGGTGGTGCGGTCTCGAATGTGGCCGGGCGCAATTGGGCGCTGGTCGGCGATGCGGCGGGCTGCGTGAATCCGCTCAACGGCGAGGGCATCGACTACGGCCTCGAGGGCGGGCACATGCTCGCGGAGCTGCTGGACGAACCCGATCTGACCACGCTCTGGCCGCAGACGCTGCGGGCCCGCTACGGCCGGACCTATTCGGTGGCACGGCGTTTGGCCGCGCTGGCGACCCATCCGCGGGCGGTGCCGCTCGGCGGTCCGCCGGTGATGCGGTCGAAGCTGTTGCAGCGCACGGCGGTTCGGGTGATGGGCAATCTGGTGACCGATGAGGATCTGGATCTCACCGCCAAACTGTGGCGTGGCGCGGGGCGGGCGTCGATGCGATTCGACAAGCTGCAGCCCTTCGCATGAGCACCCGGCCGGTCGCCGAGGAACTGCTCCCGCATCTGCGGCGTGCACGGGATCTCGCCGACCGGCACTATGCGGAGCCGCTGGACCTGGACGGTCTGGCGGCCGCCGCCGGGGTGTGCAAGTACCACTTCCTGCGCTGTTTCGCCGCGACCTACGGCAAGACCCCGGCGCTGTATCTGGCGGAGCGGCGCATCGAGCGCGCACAGGACCTGCTGCGCGCCACCAATATCACCGTGACCGAAACCTGCATGCTGGTCGGCTACAGCAGCCTGGGTTCCTTCAGCCGCAAATTCACCGATCTGGTGGGGATGTCGCCCTCGGAGTATCAGGCCAAATTCGCCGTCGAGGGCGCGCCCCACATTCCCGGGTGCTACGTCTTCATGCACGGTCTCTCGGACCGGAAACCGGTCGAGACCGGCGACACCGCAATTTCGGAGAAGCGTCCCGGGGCTGCGGGTCCCTAACCTTGCGGTATGACGATCACCAACGTTTCCCTGGCCACCGTGTACGTGACCGATCAGAGCGCCGCCAAAGAGTGGTACACCGACAAACTCGGGTTCGTGGAGACCGCCGATGTGACCATGGGCGACAACGGCTTCCGCTGGGTGACCGTGGCGCAGCCGGATCATCTCGAACTGGAGGTGACCCTCATGCTGCCGGGGCCGCCGCTGGACGAGCAGCTGGCCGAGGCCATTCGGCGGTCGCTGGCCAGCGGTACGCACGGCGCGCTCGGGCTGCGAACCGATAACTGCCAGAAGACTTTCGAGGAGCTCAGCGCCAAGGGCGTGGAGTTCGTGCAGCCGCCGTCGGAGCGCCCCTACGGCGTGGAGGCGATCATTCGCGACAACTCCGGGAACTGGCTCGTGCTGGTGGAGAACCGCGATTTCGATCCGACCCGGGGGCAGTAAGTCCGGGGGCGGGGCAACGAGAACCCGTGGGCGCGGGTGGGCGCACCCACGGGTTTATCGCTCAATCGGAGTTAGGTCAGGCGTTCTGCGCGGCGAACCAGGCCTCGATGGACTTGCGCTCGCTCTTCATCACCTTCTCGAGCAGGTTCTCCACCAGCGGCTCGATGGCTCCGCCGACCAGGGGAACCTTGACGTTCACCGTGCCGGCGGCCTCGATCTCGGAACCCTCGGCGGTGGGCCGCAATTCGAGGGTGCCCGACATCTCGGTGGTGATACCGGTGGAGGCGCCCTGGAAGGTGCCCTTGGCGATATCGCCGTCGAGCACGCCCCAGCTGTCGGTGCGCTGGAGTTCGAGGTCGCTCTTGAGGACCTTCTTGACCAGGCCCGGAATCTTGTCTTCGGCTGCTTTTTCGGTCATATGGATGCGAATGGTGCCGGGCCCGTCCGGATGGGACAGGTTCAAGGTGGCGGTGGACGCGCCGGTGAAGCGGGAATTCCACATCTCGTCGTTGGTCAGTGCCCGGTGAAGCTCTTCTACCGGAACGCTGTACTGCACGGTGAAGCTGAATTTACGGGACATGGCGGCAACGGTAGTCCAGTCATGGAATAGCCTGGTGAAGTGTCGGAAACCAGCCAGTCTGTCACCGCAGCGGAGCGGAGCAGGCTTACCGCAGCGGAGCGGAGCAGTGTGACCGGGGCGGAGCCGGATCCCACCGCGCCGACGGTCGCCGACGCTCCCCCCTCACCGCCGGTGACCCGCTGGCGGCGCACGCGCATGGGAATCCTGATCGCCGCGTCGGCCATCAGCGTGCTCGCGGTGCTGCTGGTGCTGGCCGCTTGGAAGGACGATCGGCTCATCAGCTCGGATATGGGCACGACCAGCGGTGAAGTGCTGTCGGCCGGACGCCTGCGGTCCGCGGTCATCTTCGTGACCCCGGACGGTGAGACGCACAATCCCAAGGTCGGCGTGCTGTACCCGACCCGGCTGACCGTCGGCGAACGCATCAATGTCGAATATCAGCGCAGCGATCCCGATCTGGTCCGCGTGGCCGGTCGCGATGCGCGCGTCGCGATCATCCCGGCGCTGTCGGTGATCGTGGTGACATGGGCGGTGACGATTCCGGCGCTCTGGCTGCTGGGTTCGCGGCCCGCGCGGTTGCTCGGCGCGGTCCGGAGGCGATGGTCGCGCGCCCGCGCCGGAAGCTAATGTGCGGGGGTGGCGAAAACAGAGCGGCGGGAATCGGTTCGGGCCTCGTTGGAGAAGCAGCCGCACGAGGTCGCGTCGATGTTCGACGGGGTCGCGAAGCGGTACGACCTCACCAATACGGTGATCTCCGGTGGCCAGGACTATTACTGGCGATGGGCGACGCGTAAAGCCTTGGCGCTGCGGCCCGGTGAGCGGGTGCTGGATCTGGCCGCGGGCACCGGCGTCTCCACGCTCGAGCTGGCCAAGTCCGGCGCCTGGTGTGTGGCCACCGATTTCTCGCAGGGCATGCTGGCGGCGGGGCGGTTCCGCAAGGTCCCGATGGTGGCCGGTGATGCCATGGCGCTGCCGTTCGCGGATGAGTCCTTCGACGCGGTGACCATCTCGTACGGTCTGCGCAATGTCGCCGATCCGGATCTGGCGCTGCGCGAGATGCTGCGCGTCACCAAGCCCGGCGGGCGGCTGGTGGTGGCGGAGTTCTCCACGCCGACCTTCGCGCTCTTCCGCACCGTCTACATGGAGTACCTGATGAAGGCGCTCCCGGCGGTGGCCAAGCGGGTCTCCAGTAATCCGGATGCCTACGTCTACCTGGCGGAATCCATCCGGGCCTGGCCCACGCAGACGCAGCTGGCACTGCGGATCGCCGATGCCGGCTGGTCCTCGGTCAAGTGGCGCAATCTCTCCGGAGGCGCGGTGGCACTGCATCGCGGCTTCAAACTGGACTGACCTCACCGAGGCGGACACCCGCTGTGCGGCGGAATGTCATCTGCCGATAACGCCAGGTAAATCCGGCGCAATCGGGAGTGACGAAGATCGGAACCATGCCGGATTCCACCACTCCCCTGACGAGCACCCGGACTGCGTGCTCGTACTGCGGAGTGGGCTGCGGCATGGTCGTGCACACCCGGCCCGGCGAATCCGGTGCGCCGGTGATCGCGTCGGTCAACGGCGACAAACTGCATCCGGTGAATGCGGGACGCCTGTGCACCAAGGGCGCGACCCACGCCGAGCTCATGCGTACGGACGGGCGGATGGAGACCGCGTACCGGCGGCCGGAACGCGGGCAGCCGCCGATGCCGGTGCCCCTCGACACGGCGATCGAGGAGGCCGCCGAGCGGTTGCGCGCGATTCTCGACGAGCACGGCCCGGATGCGGTGTCGCTCTACGTCTCCGGGCAGATGTCGATCGAAGCCCAGTATCTGGCAAACAAATTGGCCAAGGGCTATCTGCGGACCGTGCATATCGAAGCCAATTCACGGCTGTGCATGGCCAGTGCGGCCACCGGATACAAGCAGTCGTTCGGGGCGGACGGGCCGCCCGGCTCGTACGAGGACCTCGACCACGCGGATCTGTTCTTCGTGATCGGCGCGAATATGGCGGACTGCCATCCGATTCTGCTGCTGCGCATGGCGGGACGGTTGAAGGCGGGCGCGAAACTGATCGTGGTGGATCCGCGGCGCACCGAGACCGCGAAGAAGGCCGATCTGTTCTTGCAGATCCGGCCGGGTACGGATCTGGCGCTGCTGAACGGACTACTGCATCTGCTCGTCGAAAACGGTGACATAGACGCCGAATTCATCGCCGAGCACACGCAGGGGTGGGCGGCGATGCCGGAATTCCTCGCCGATTACGCGCCCGCGCAGGTCGCCGGGATGACCGGCCTGACCGAGGCCGATATTCGCACCGCCGCGGAGTGGATCGGCGCGGCCGGTGAATGGATGTCGCTGTGGACCATGGGTGTGAATCAGTCCACGCACGGCACCTGGACCACCAATGCGATCATCAATCTGCATCTGGCCACCGGCGCGGTCTGCCGCACCGGCAGCGGGCCGTTCTCGCTCACCGGGCAGCCGAATGCCATGGGCGGGCGCGAAATGGGTTATATGGGACCGGGATTGCCCGGACAGCGCAGTGTGCTGTCGGCGGCGGACCGGGCCTTCGTGGAGACGGCGTGGGAGCTGGAACCCGGTGCGCTGCGCGATAAAGCCGGGCCGGGCACCGTCGAGATGTTCCGCGGGCTCGCGGACGGTGCCATCAAGGCGTGCTGGATCATCTGCAGCAATCCCGTTGCCTCCATGGCGAATCGGAAGACGGTGATCGACGGGCTGGAAGCCGCCGAGCTGGTGATCGCCCAGGATGTGTACACCGAGACCGCCACCAACTCCTATGCCGACCTCATGCTGCCCGCCACGCTGTGGGCGGAATCGGATGCGGTGATGGTGAATTCGGAGCGCAATCTGACACTGCTGCCGCAGTCGGTGCCGCCGGTGGGCGAGGCCCGGCCGGACTGGCAGTTGATCGCGCAGGTGGCGAGCGCCATGGGATTCCCCGGCTTCGACTACCAGACCAGTGCCGAAATCTTCGAGGAGATACGGCAATTCGCAAATCCGGTGACCGGATACGACCTGCGCGGCATTACCTACGAGGCGCTGCGGGACGGGCCCATGCAGTGGCCGTGCCCCGATCCGGCACAGCGCCGCAATCCCATTCGGTACCGCAATGACGGTATCAGCCAGCACCTGTTCACCGATGAGAGCGGGCTGCAACCGCGCCTGGCCTTCGCCACCCCCAGCCGGCGCGCCGTCTTCTGGCCTCGCCCGCATCTGCTGCCCGCCGAAATGCCCGACGACGATCACCCCTTCGTGCTCAATACCGGTCGCCTGCAACATCAATGGCACACCATGACCAAGACCGGCAAGGTCGCGAAACTGGTCAAGCTGAACGGCGACCCGTTCCTCGAGGTGCACCCCGACGATGCCGCCGCACTCGACCTGCACGAGGGCGATCAGATCGAAATCGCCTCGCGCCGTGGACGCGCCGTACTCCCCGCCCGTATCAGCGACCGCGTACTCCCGGGCTCCTGCTTCGCCCCGTTCCACTGGAACGACGAACAGGGCGAATACCTGACCATCAATGCCGTCACCAACGACGCCGTAGACCCGGACTCCCTGCAACCGGAGTTCAAGGCCTGCGCCGTCCGACTCCGCAAGGTCGCCGCCGTCTCCGCCACCTCCCACCAGATCCCGGCCACCGACCGCAGCCGCGCGGACTCCCCCACAACCGTCGCCGACAGCCATCCGATCGGAGGAGTGGCCGGTCCGTTCGGAACGGAGAATGGTCTCGACGGTCCGATCGGCTCCGACCGAGATCCGATCCACGCCAACAGTGGTCCGAACGGAAGTGCGTCGACTCCGTACGGCACGGGAGCGGACAGTGCCGGGCGCGCTGGCGGAGTGCATCCGCTGGCGGCGATGCTCGGGCTCGACGGGGCGGTCGCGCCGACGCTGAGTGAGGCCGAGCGAATCTATCTGGGCGGGTATCTGGCGGCATTGCAGACCTTGCCGGTGGCAGGGGTGCCGGTACTGCCGGAGACGGCGCCACTGTCGCGGGGCAGCCGATTGTGGATCGACGGGTTGCTTGCCGGGATGTATTCCCGTGGGGTGCAGCCGGAGTCGGCCGGGATATCCGAGGGATACCCGCTCTACGAAGCGCAGCCGGGCGGTGGGCCGGCGTCCGAGCCGGTCACGCGAGCGGTCACTGTGCTGTGGGCTTCGCAAACCGGGACCGCGGAGGAATTGGCAGCGGCAGTCGCAACACGGCTCGCCGCAGCCGATTTCACGCCCCGGCTGCTGGATATGGACTCTGCCGACCTTGCCGAGCTGAGCGGTGACGTGCTGGTGATCACCAGCACCTTCGGCGACGGCGGACCGCCGGACAATGGTCAGGAGTTCTGGGATCGACTCAGCGACAGCGCGATTCGACTCACCGGAATGCGCTATGCCGTCTTCGCGCTGGGCGATTCGTCCTACGACGAATTCTGCGGACATGGCCGGAAGCTGGACGAGCTGCTCACCAAATGTGGTGCGACCCGGCTCCTTCCACGCATGGACAGCGAACCCGATCACGACGATCTGTCGGAGCAGTGGATCGAGGACGTGACCGCCGCGCTGCGTAGCGGGCCGGAAACCCCAGGGCCGGAGACGATTCCGCCGGGCGACGCACCTGTCCCGGGCAGTACTCCGGCCTCGGGTGGGACACCGGCCCCGGGCGGCAGGTCAGCGCACGGCACGTTGCCGTTCACCGGCGGCGCGCATACTCCCCCACGCACTGCGGCTCCCAGCGATATCGGGACCCGCAGCGGCGTGTTGTCACATCACGGCGGATTCGGCCCCGGTGGAGGAGCCTCGCCCGGCGGTGAAGTCCCGGTCGGTGTGGTCGCCCGGCCGTACTCCCCCGCTTCCGGCGGATCTGCTCGAGGCTCCGTGAGCACGCTGGCTCCGGCTCGATTCACTCGTAATGCACCGCTTCCGGCGCGACTGGTGCGTAATGAGTTGCTGTCTCGGCCGGGTTCGGAGAAAGAGGTGCGGCAGTTCGGGTTCGACCTGCGGGGGCTGGACGCGAGTTACGAGGTCGGGGATTCGCTGGGGATCAAGCCTGCCAATTGTGATGCGCTGGTAGCGGAATGGCTGGCGGCGACCGGACTGGACGGGCGGCGGCCGATCGATCTGGAGGATCGGGAGTTGCCGCTGGCGGAGGCGCTGCGCACGCATTACGACATCACCAAGGTGAGTACCGATCTGCTGTCGTTCATTGCCGAGCACAATGCGAGTCCGCGTCTGGCGAAACTGCTGCGCCGCGACAATCGCAATGAGCTGGACAGTTATCTGTGGGATCGGCAGCCGGTGGATGTGCTGCGCGACTTTCCGGTGCGGGCAGATCTGGTGGAGTGGCTGGGCACGCTGAAAAAGCTGCAGCCGCGCCAGTATTCGATTTCCTCGAGTCCCCTGGTCGACCCGCACGAGGTGCAGCTGACGGTCGGCGTGGTGCGCTACGGCAATCCGGTGACCGCCGGCGCGGCCCGGCGCGGCGGCGTCAGCTCCACCTTCCTGGCCGATCGCGCGGGTGAGGCGCCGATCTTCCTGCAGCGCGCCCCGCACTTCCGCCCGCCGCTGGATCCGAACGCGCCCATGATCATGGTCGGTCCGGGCACCGGCATCGCACCGTTCCGGGGTTTCCTGCACGAGCGCCGCGCACTCGGCGGCAGGGGCCGCAATTGGCTGTTCTTCGGCGATCAGCACGCGGCGGACAATTTCTATTACCGCGCGGAGCTCGAGGATATGTTCCGCTCGGGCTTCCTGACCCGGTTGGATCTGGCTTTCTCGCGGGATCAGCGGGAGCGGGTCTATGTGCAGCACCGCATGATCGAGCACGGTGCGGAACTGTGGGCGTGGCTGCGGGAGGGCGGCCATTTCTATGTCTGCGGTGATGCCGCGCGGATGGCCAAGGATGTGGACGACACCCTGCTGCGGATAGCCCGGATTCACGGCAAATTGAGCGAGGAGGCCGCACTGGCCTTCAAGAAGCAGCTGGTCGCCGAGAAGCGCTACGTGCGCGACGTGTACTGAGCCCCGAATTCTCTGGGGTTCCCAGCCATGGATTTCCCGGATCCTCTTCCCTACGATGTGAAATCGTCGTGTTTACAACGGAGGGTCGGGTCTTGAACCGAAGAATCACCGGGCGAATCGCATTGGCGGCCTTGGCGTCTGCCGTGTCGATCGGAATGGGCGCGTATCCCGCGACAGCGGATACCCCGACCGCCCCCGGAGTGACCACCACGGCGAAATCACCCGACGGTTCCTACATCAAGAACGTCACGGTCAAGGACGATCGCAATATCCAGCTCCAGGTCTACTCCGCCGCCATGGACCAGACCTTCCCGGTGGACGTCCTGCGCCCCGCCGATACCGCCGACGCTCGGCCCACCCTGTATCTGCTCAATGGCGCGGGCGGCGGCGTCGACAATGCCTCCTGGCAATTGCGCACGGACGCACTGGATTTCCTGTCCGACAAGAACATCAATGTCGTGCAGATCATCGGCGGCGCGTTCACCTGGTACACCGACTGGCTGAAGCCCGACAAAGCGCTCGGCGTGAACAAGTGGTCGACCTATCTGGGTCAGGAACTGCCGCCGCTGATCGATGTCGCCCTGAATACCAATCGGGTGAATGCCATTGCGGGACTGTCCATGGCGGGCCTGCCGGTACTGAACTCGGTGATCTTCAACCCCGGCCAGTACCGCAGCGCCGCCGTCTACAGCGGCCTCTCCCAGACCACCACGCCGACCGGGCGCGAGGCCGTCAAGATGACCACGGAGCTCTACGGCGGTGGCGACGTCCAGAATATGTGGGGCGCGGACGACAACCCGCTCTGGGCGGCCAACGACCCCACGATCAATGCCGAAAAACTGTGCGGCACCAACCTTTTCATCTCCACCGGCACCGGAATCCCCGGCGCCTATGACATGCCGGGCGGCAAATTCCGCATGGAGAAGCCCGCGGACTACGCGCAGACGGTCGCGCTCGGCGGCTTCATCGAAGCCAATATCGACGCGTCCACCCATACCCTGCAGGACCGTCTCGACC
The DNA here is from genome assembly GCF_035958815.1 of Nocardia sp. NBC_01327. Lineage (NCBI taxonomy): Bacteria > Bacillati > Actinomycetota > Actinomycetes > Mycobacteriales > Nocardiaceae > Nocardia > Nocardia sp. NBC_01327. The sequence goes on from NZ_CP108383.1 coordinate 8,898,643, forward strand.
AGCTGAACATTCCGGCGACCTTCGTCTACCGCAGCACCGGCACCCATTCGTGGGGCTACTGGCAGGACGATCTGAAGACGTCCTGGCCGGTGCTGGCGGCGGGCCTGTACTCCGCGCCTTAGACGGCGGGCGGATTCAGCCGGGTGAAATCCGCGAGCCGGTAGTACGGGTAGTAGGGATAGGGCGGCGTCACCGCGCTCGCCTTGTCCAGCCGCGCGATCTGCTCGGCGTCCAGGCTCCAGCCCACGGCGCCGAGATTCTGCCGCAGCTGCTCCTCATTGCGCGCGCCGACCATGACGGTCGCGACGGTGGGGCGGGTGAGCAGCCAGTTCAGTGCGATCTGCGGAACGGTGCGGCCGGTCTCGGCGGCGAGGTCGTCGAGCACATCGACCACGTCGTAGAGCACCTCGTCGTCCACCGGCGGACCCGCCGCGGCGGTCAGGTGCAGGCGGCTGCCCTCCGGAAGTGGTTGGCCGCGGCGGATTTTGCCGGTGAGGCGACCCCAGCCGAGCGGGCTCCACACCACCGCGCCGACGCCCTGATCCACGCCGAGCGGCATGAGCTCCCACTCGTAGTCGCGGCCGACCAGCGAGTAGTAGACCTGGTGCGCGACATAGCGCGGGAGACCGTGACGGTCCGCCGCGGCAAGGGATTTCATAAGTTGCCAGCCGGCGAAGTTCGAGGCGCCGACGTAGCGGATCTTGCCCGAGCGCACCAGATCATCCAGTGCCGCAAGGACTTCCTCCACCGGCGTGCCCGCGTCGAAGGCGTGCAACTGGAACAGGTCGATGTAGTCGGTGCCGAGCCGCCGCAGTGAGCCCTCGACCGCGCGGATCAGGCGGGCGCGCCCCGAACCGGCGTCGCAGGGTCCGGGCCCGGTCGGCAGGGAGGCCTTGGTGGAGATCAGCAGATCCTCGCGGCGGCCCCGAATCGCTTCGCCGAGAACCTCTTCCGACGCGCCGTCGGAGTAGACGTCGGCGGTGTCGAACAGGGTGACACCCGCCTCCAGGCTGATGTCGACGAGGCGGCGGGCCTGCCGTGCATCGGTATCACCCCACGCGCTGAAGAGCTCACCGCGGCCACCGAAGGTGCCCGCCCCGAAGCTCAATGCCGGAACCATCAGACCTGATGCGCCGAGCCTGCGGTACTCCATGACAACCCCTAACGGAACTACAGTTTCATTAACAAAATCGACGATACACTCTGTCCGTCGCAAATGGAACTGGAGGCCCGTTATGGAGCAGGACATCACCGCGCCGGGATCGATCCGCCCGGGCGGGCGCACCGCGCGCGTCCGCGATGCGGTACTGCGCGCCGCCGGAGATCTGCTCACCGAACGCGGTTTCGCACAGCTGGACCTGGCCGAGGTGGCCGCCCGGGCCGAGGTCGGCAAGACCACCGTCTACCGCCGCTGGCGCACCCCCGCCGGACTGGTCGCCGACCTGCTCGTCGAGATGGCGGAAACCTCACTGCCGCACAGTGATACCGGTTCACTGCGCGGCGATCTGGACGCCAATGCCCGACTCGTCGCCGGCACCCTCACCGACCCGCGCCAGGGCCGCCTCTTCCGCGCCCTGCTCGCCGCCGCCACCACCGACGACACCGCGGCCACCGCCCTGCACGCCTTCTACGACACCCGCCTCACCGAATGGTCCCCCTGCATCGAAACAGCCGTCACCCGAGGCGAACTCCCACCCGGCACCGACCCCCGAGCCGTCCTCTCCGCCGTCTCGGCCCCCCTCTACTACCGCCTCCTCACCGCCGGCTCCCCCATCGACGAGACAGCGATCACCACCGCCGTCGAAGCCGCCGCCCTCGCCGCCCGAGCAGGCGTCTTCGCCACAGGACCGCAACCGGTTCGTTAGCGGGATCTGTGCCGTATTCCTCGCGAAAAGTGCTGGTAGCGAGGAGAATTGGAAGATGAAGGGTGATCGCGTGGAGATCGTCGTCGATATGGGCGGCGAGTCTCGAAATTACGAAGTGACGGCCAGCCGAGCCGGGCGGCGCGTCGAGGTGCGCATAGCGCGCGGGGTGGTGGAGGTCAGTGAAGTGACCAGGACCGGGACGACGGTTCGCACCGCACGATTCATGGCCGGAAAGGTATTGGCGCTGGTCGAGCATCCAGCCGAGAACGGAGCGCTGCCCGGGGAGTGATGCCCGGGTTGCCGTACCGGCGCGGTCGGGGCATCCTCGGAGGTGCCCGACTTCACCCGGTCACACCGATACGGCGGAGAGGAGCATCCGATGACCGAACGCATCGACGCGGTACCCGAGGCCGACTATGTCGAGCAGCACACCGCGGCTTTTCCGAGCGATTCCGCGGATCCGGAGCCTTATCCCGACAGGGACGCAAGCGCGGACCTGCTGGACTCGGATTCCGAGATCACCCAGCCACCCTCCGGGGACAGCGGCTGGACGGCCGACGAGGCGGATCTCATCGAACAATCGATACCGGTCCCGCTGGGCGAGGAGTACGACGCCTCCGGCAGCTCCGACACCGAATACTGACGGCGAGTGATCGGGGCGGCGGCCGATGCCGCCGCCCCGATGCTCACTTCGAAATGCCCGCGCGCACGGTGGCGTGCAGTTCGCGCAGGCTGGACCGCTCGGTCGCGACCTCCAGCACTCGAATGCCGTGTGCGTGACCGGTCAGCGCCACCGCCAATTCCGCCGGATCGACCTGCCGGTGCGGCACCCGATAGGCGGCGCACAACGCGGCCAGATCCATACCGTGCGGAGTGCCGAACACCCGCTCGAAGACGCCCGCGTACTGCGGATCGCCCTGTTCGAGCAGTTCGAAGATACCGCCGCCGTCGTCATTGGCGACCACGATGGTGAGGTCTTCGGGCCGCGGTTCGCCCGGGCCGATGAGCAGTCCGGACGCATCGTGCAGGAAGGTCAGATCACCCATGAGCGCGACGGTCCGCCCCGAATGGGTCAGTGCCGCACCGACTGCCGCCGACACGGTGCCGTCGATACCGGCCACCCCGCGATTGGAGAGCACCCGGATGCCGGGCCGCGGCTGGGAGACCAGGGCCGCGTCGCGCACCGGATTCGACGCGCCCAGCAGCAATTGATCGCCGTCGTGCAGCGCGTTCATCACCACTTCGGCCACATGCAGACCGGTCGGCTTGGGGTGTGCGTCCAGCTCCGCGCGCACCACCGCGATCGCCTTCTCGTTCAGGTCGCGGCACTGCTCGAGCCATTCGGCGCGCGGACTGCCGTGCGTGACGGCCCGGGTGCCGGTGCCCACCACATTCCCGGACACATCGGGCCAGCGCGGCCCGGTGGTCAGCGCGTACACCACGACCTCGGGATCGGCGAGCACCTGCGACACCTGCCGATGCAGGGTGGGCCGGCCGGTGATGATGGCCTGCTTCGGCCGGAGCAGGCCGAGTGCGAGCGGATGCAATGCGGGCCCGTGCTGCGGCGCGGTCGGTTCGGCGACGGTCGGCAGATCCGCGAGTTCCGGCCGGCGCCCCGCACCGTGCCCGGAGATGACCACGGTATCGGCGGTGAGATCGATATCGAGCGGTACGTCCAGGGTCGCGTATTGCGTTGCGGTCCAAGGGGCGTCATCGGCGCGCCCGACCGGCAGCAGCTCGCCGGCGGCCATATCGGGGACCAGCGGTTCGCGCAGCGGAATGTCGAAGTGCACGGGCCCGGCATTGCCGGAGCGGGTGCCGCGGGCGGCGGCCAGCACGCGGCAGACGGCCGAACGCCACACGCTGTTCTGCTTGCCGTACTGCTCCGAACCGTTTTCGGTCTCGGCCAGGCCCAGGCTGACGGTGGCGCGCACCTGGCTGCCGAAGAGACCGAGCTGCTCCACGGTCTGATTGGCGCCGGTGCCGAGCATTTCGTAGGGCCGGTTGGCGCTGAGCACGATGAGCGGCAGTCGCGCGTAGTTGGCCTCGAGCACGGCCGGGCCGAGATTGGCGACGGCGGTGCCGGAGGTCATGACGACGGGAACGGGGCGTCCGCTCGCCGCGGTCAGGCCGATGGCGAGGAAGCCGGCGCTGCGTTCGTCGATGCGCATGTGCAGGCGCAGCCGCCCGGCGGCATCGGCGGCCTGTAATGCGAAGGCCAGTGGTGCGTTTCGCGATCCCGGGCACAGGACCACGTCTCGCACTCCGCCGCGCGCGAGCTCGTCGACGACGACCTGCGCCTGTGCTGTCGAAGGATTCACCCTCTCAGCCTCTCAGACAGTCGCTCATCACGCTGCGTCAGCCCGCTCACACCTGGTCTTATATACTTAGGGTTTGCTAACCTAAGCCCATGTCGAAGCGCCCCAAATACGTCAAACCCGAACACCGCGAAATCCTCACCGCGGAGGTACTGGCGAGCAAACGAATCAGCCCGAACTTCCAGCGTGTCACCCTCGGCGGCGACGGGCTCGCGGGCTTCACCGCCATGGGCTGGGACCAGTGGTTCCGGCTTTTCCTGCCGGGTCGCGACAACAGCCTGCGCCTGCCCACCTCCACCAGCAGCCTGGGCTGGTACGCGCAGTACCTCATGATGGGCAAGGAACACCGGCCGCTAGTGCGCAACTACACCGTGCGCGACTATCGCGCCGCCGGGTTCGGCGAATTCGGCAGCACCGCCGAGATCGATATCGACTTCTTCGTCCACGGTGACGACAGTCCGGCCGCCACCTGGTCCAACAGCACCACGCCCGGCGACAAGGCCGGAATGCTGGATGAGGGCATCACCTACCAGGCCCCGGATCACACCGACTGGTCTCTTCTGGTGGGTGACGAGAGCGCGCTGCCCGGCATCGCGGGCATTCTGCGCTCGGCGCCGCGCGGCCTGAAAGGCGCGGCGTACGTGGAGATCTCACACGCCGACGACGCCCAGGAGCTGGGCGAACCCGAAGGGGTGCGGGTGAACTGGCTGGTCCGCACGGACCCGCACGCCGAGGTCGGCACCTTGGCCGCGGAGGCGGTGCGGGCGGCGGAACTGCCCGCCAAGGGCGTCTACGCCTTCATCGCGGGCGAGCAGAAGCTGTGCGCCGGAGTCCGGCGATATCTGGCCCAGGACCGCGAAATCCCCAAGGCGGACATCACTTTCACCGGTTACTGGCGAGTAGGCAAGGCGGCGGGCTGAATTCGGGCCGCGGATGCCGAATTCGAGCCGACCGCGAATACCGTGTTCGCGGCCCTGTCAGGGCCGCGAACCGGTCATTTGATTAACCAGCGTGACGCTGGATGAGCGCACCGACACGCGGAAGCGCCTCGGCGACATGCTTCTTCGCCGAGTTACGCATCGAGTTGTAGACCTTGGTCAGCGCGGGACGCGACGACGCGGCAGCGCGCTCGTCGGTCACCGAGAGCAGTGCCTCGGAGACCTCGTCCTGCTTGGAGACCAGCAGGTCTGCGAACGACCCGGCGCCGGAAGCCTGGTACTGCGACCAGAACGGCTCGAGCTGCGCGACAAAACGGGGAATGAAGGATTCGAGGGCATCGCCGACAATTGTCGGGCTGACCTTCTTGACCGCGGCGTAGCCGCCCTTCACAGCGAGACCCGACGCGCCGCCCTTGTCCGACACCTCAGCATCCAGAACCTCTTTGGCGTCGACCAGGAAGGCCGGACGCTTGGCGTCATCGAGCAGGGATTCAGACAGTGCTGCAACCACTTTCAGGTTCCTCCGGATAGTTTTTCGATGAACGAGCGCATGGAACTATACGCACCGGCTTCTCGCCGCACACGAGGCCGATCCAGCTCGACTGCCAAAGCAGCAACTGCACTGTAAAGCCTCCGCAATCGATTGGCAGCGTTACGGATCCGCCTCTCCGATACTTCAAGCGACCACTTGGGAGCCCCACCGGTTGGCGTCGCGCGCTTGCGGTTACCTACCCGAGCAAGTTTCGGACGTACCCCAGGAGTTACCCCCGGCGGCACGAAATCAGTTGTCACCTCGCATACGACCTAGAGCAAGCGACTATGTTTTTTTCGTGACTTTCAACGAAGCGCTGTGGCAGCCCGTCCCGGGGTTCAAGGACCTGACCGACATCACGTATCACCGGCATGTCGAGCAGGGCACCGTTCGAATCGCCTTCGACCGGCCCGAGGTGCGCAATGCGTTCCGGCCGCACACCGTCGACGAGCTGTACCGGGCGCTCGACCACGCCCGTATGACCTCCGATGTGGGTGCGGTGCTGCTCACCGGCAACGGGCCGAGCGCCAAGGACGGCGGCTGGGCCTTCTGCTCCGGCGGGGATCAGCGCATTCGCGGGCGCAACGGGTATCAGTACGCCGAGGGCGAGACCGCGGACACCGTGGATCCGGCCCGGGCCGGACGCCTGCACATCCTCGAGGTGCAGCGGCTCATCCGCTTCATGCCCAAGGTCGTCATCGCGCTGGTCAACGGGTGGGCGGCGGGCGGCGGGCACAGCCTGCACGTCACCTGCGATCTCACCCTGGCCAGCCGTGAGCACGCCCGGTTCAAGCAGACCGATGCCGATGTGGGCAGCTTCGACGGCGGCTACGGCAGCGCCTACCTCGCGAAGATGGTGGGGCAGAAGCGCGCCCGCGAGATCTTCTTCCTGGGCCGGCCGTACACGGCCGAGGAGATGCACAAGATGGGCGCGGTCAACGAGGTCGTCGATCATGCCGAACTGGAGAATGTGGCGCTGGAGTGGACCGCGGAAATCCTCGGCAAGTCGCCGCAGGCGATTCGCATGCTCAAGTACGCGTTCAACCTCAGCGATGACGGACTGGTCGGCCAGCAGCTGTTCGCCGGTGAGGCCACCCGCCTGGCCTACATGACCGATGAGGCCGTCGAAGGCCGCGACTCCTTCCTGGAGAAGCGCGCCCCGGACTGGGCGCCGTACCCGTACTACTTCTGAAAACCCGAGGCCCCCACTCGCGAACGGGCACGATGGTGTTCCCCGCCGAGGTGCGGGGAGCGAAGCGGAGGCAGTGGACATGGAGATTCTCAGCAGTCGGTTGATCCTGCGGCCGGTGGATTACCAGCGCACGCTGGAGTTCTACCGGGATACGCTCGACCTGGCGATTGCCCGGGAGTATCCGGGCGGCACGGTGTTCTTCGCGGGGCAGTCGCTCATCGAGGTCGCGGGACACGGGCGCGGTGACGATGCGCCGGTGGGATTCGGGGGCGCGATCTGGCTGCAGGTGCGCGATTGCGGGGCGGCGTCGGTCCAATTGGCACTGTCGGGGGTGCCGATCGACAAGAAGCCGGAGCTGCAGCCGTGGGGGTTGATCGAGATGTGGGTGCGCGATCCGGACGGGGTGCCGATCGTGCTGGTCGAGGTGCCCGAGGATCATCCGATACGGCGGGACAGTCGTTCGCGGCCGAAATGATCGACACGCCACACCTTTCGGATCGGTGACACGCCGTGTACGGGTGTGTCGCTCACCATGCGCGCAACCCTTAGCACGTATGTAGCTGTGATCTTTTTCCGGGGGCGTCGGTTAACGCGGCGTTCACCGGATAGCGCAAACTGGACGCCGTGTCTGCCGAACTGCTCGTTCTGCTGATCGTTGTTCTCACAGCCTTGGCATTCGACTTCACCAACGGATTCCACGACACCGCGAACGCGATGGCGACCTCGATCGCGACCGGTGCGCTCCCGCCGCGTACTGCGGTACTTCTCTCCGGAGCGCTCAATCTGGTCGGTGCTTTCCTCAGCGTCGCGGTGGCCGCGACGGTCGCCGAGGGCATTGTCGACCTCTCCGAGGTGAGCGGTCCGGCACTGCTCGATATCGTCTTCGCCGGTCTGGTCGGCGGCATCCTGTGGAATCTGTTCACCTGGCTGCTGGGTTTGCCGTCGAGTTCCTCGCACGCGCTTTTCGGCGGGCTGATCGGCGCGACGATCGCGGCGCTCGGCTGGGACGGGGTGATCTGGTGCGCCGGCAACAAAGGTGTGCTGGCCAAGATCATCATCCCGGCGCTGGCCGCTCCCGTGGTCGCGGCGCTGGTCGCGGCGCTCGGCTCGTGGGCGGTGTATCGCATCACCCGCGGCAGCAACGAGAAGTCGGTGAATCGCGGATTCCGGTGGGGGCAGATCGGTTCCGCCTCACTGGTGTCGCTGGCCCACGGCACCAATGACGCGCAGAAGACCATGGGCATCATCTTCCTGGCGCTCATCGCGCACGGCTCCGCCAAGGCCAGCGATCCCCTGCCGCTGTGGGTGATCGTGTCCTGCGCGGTCGCCATCGCCGCGGGCACCTGCCTGGGCGGCTGGCGCATCATCCGCACCCTCGGCAAGGGTCTGGTCGATATCGCGCCGCCGCAGGGCTTCGCGGCCGAATCCACCAGTGCGGCGATCATTCTCACCTCGGCTCATTTCGGCCTGCCGCTGTCCACCACGCAGACCGTGACCGGGTCCATCCTGGGCTCCGGCCTCGGCAGGCCCGGCGCGGAGGTGCGCTGGGGCGTGCTGGGGCGCATGGTGGTGGCCTGGGTGCTCACGCTGCCGCTGGCCGGTGTGGTCGGCGCGCTCTGCTGGTGGCTGCTGCACGGCATCGGCGGAACCGCGGGTGTGCTGGTGGTATTCGCGCTGCTGATCGTGGTGGCCGGGGCAATCTGGATGCGCTCCAGGCAGACTGCCGTGAACTCGCACAATGTGAACGACGACTGGCAGGGCGAGACCGCCGTGGACGCACCGGCCCGCACCGATCACCACGCCGGCAACGGCATCGGATAGGAGAGCGACGCGATGCATACCTTCCTGTCCAATCTGACCGACCTGTGGCGGGTCACCGTGGCCGCCTTGGTGTTCGGCGCCGGACTGCCCATCGTCTTCGCGCTGGGCATCCGCTACCGCGCACAACTCGACGACGGCGCCACCGGATCCACCCGGACCGTGGCACTCACGGTCTCCACAGTCTGTTTCGCCGTGGTCATGATCGCGGTGGTCGCCGGTGTGCTGTTCATCGCACGCGGCTTCCTCGCCACCCGACTCGGAATTCATCTGCTCGGCGCCTGACGCCGCCGGATCGAAAGGCATGCTGGTGAGCACCCCCGAACCGCCGAACACCGACCCCACCCCCGCGCCGCAGCAGCGTTCCAATGTGCTGCAGAAGGTCCTGGACTGGCTCAAAGCCGGTTATCCACAGGGCATTCCGCAGTCCGATTACGTGGCGCTGCTGGCGGTGCTGCATCGCCGGCTCACCGACTACGAGGTGCATCTCGTGGTCGAGGATCTGGTGAGCGAGCGGGTGGCCACCGGAGAGATCGCACTCGCCGATATCGAGGCCGCCATCGCCCGAGTTGCCAAGGAGCAACCCGGCGAGGACGATATCGCTCGAGTGGCCTCCCGGCTGGCAGCCGGTGGATGGCCGCTGGCGACACCGACGTCCGACTGACAGCTCGACCGACCCCCATCGAACCCCGGCGGCGGACCCCCTAGGTGCGCAACCACCCCACGAGATGACACGATCGCGAACGTGAGCAATACCCTCCGCATTCTTCCCATGCCCACCGGCGCATCGGTAGGCGAAGTATTGCCGCATCTGCGCGAAGCCCTGGAAGGCACGGGGCCGACGTGGCTGCCGGTACCCACGGCCGATCGCCGCGAGGCGCAACGACTCAGCAGCAATCTGCGCCCCGGCGAAGAGATCGACGACGATGTGGCGCTGGTGGTCACCACCTCCGGCACCACCGGAATACCCAAGGGCGCCATGCTCTCCGCCTCGGCGTTGCGGGCCAGCGGGGACGCCACCCACGAGCGCCTCGGCGGACCGGGCCAGTGGCTGCTGGCGCTGCCCACCCATCACATCGCAGGCATCCAGGTGCTACTGCGCAGCATCCTTTCAGGTACCGAACCGGCCGTGCTCGATGTCACGGACGGATTCCTGCCCGAGGGACTGCCCGGCGCGATCGCGGGTATGCGCGGGCCGCGGCGGTACACCTCGCTGGTGCCCACACAGCTCATCAAGGCCCTCGACGAGCCCGCGGCGGCCGCGGCCCTCGCCGAGCTCGACGCGGTGCTCATCGGCGGCGCCGCCACCCCGAAGCCGGTGCTGGAGCGTGCTCGCGCCGCGGGCATCACGGTGTTCCGCACCTACGGCATGAGCGAAACCTGCGGCGGCTGCGTCTACGAGGGCATTCCGCTCAGTGGTACCGAGGTGCGCATCGAGGACGGCCGGGTACTGCTCGGCGGGGCCATGCTCGCGAAGGGCTACCGCAATCAGCCCGAGCATCCGGCCTTCGCCGAACCCGGCTGGTTCCGCACCGAGGACGCGGGCACCTTCGAGAACGGCGTGCTGAATATCTCCGGCCGCCTGGACGAGGCCATCATGACCGGCGGCCTGCTGGTACTCCCCCAGGTGGTCGAGGCCGTCCTCATCACGCACCCCGCCATTTCCGAATGCGTCGTGCTGGGCCTGCCCGACGCCCGTCTCGGCCAGCGCGTGGTCACCGCCATCGTCACCGCCCCCGGCGCCACCGCCCCCACCCTCGACGAACTCCGCGAACACGTGGTCGCCGAACTCGACGCCATCGCCGCCCCCCGCGAACTGGCTGTCCTGCAAGAACTCCCACTCCGCGGCCCCGGCAAGCCCGACCGCGCCAAACTCCGCGAACTCCTCCTCACCACCTCCCCCAACTGACCGGCCCCGCCGCCCGGGCTATCAGGCGTGCTCGGCCGTCCCCACGCCCTCGTCGATCCCGGCATGTTTTGTGGCCGGGATACACAGCAGCCGCACTGGATCCCAGCCGATGCGCACCGGACGACTGGGCGGACGGTCGATAGTGCGCGGGCCCCGTCAGGTAGTCGACGGGGCAGGCTGGGCGAACAGGGTGGGCAGGAGGTCTGTCAGCGCGGGCGGCGCAGCAGCCGCGAGCATCGGTGCGGCAGCGGCGATCTGCGACGATGCGGCTGCTACGAGGTCGGTGGGCAGAGCTGCTGCGAGGTCCGCGGGTAGTGCTCCGGCGAGTGCGGGCGGAATGCCGGCTGCGGTGAGTTGCTCACGCGCGCCGGCTGTTTGCGCTGTCTCGGTCACTTGCGCCGGGGCGGATTCCACGGTGTCCGCGATCGGCTTCCTTGCTACGTCGCCCTGCAGGCGCAGGGTGTTGTAGGCGTTGACGCCGGAGATGATGCCGACCGGGACGCCGATGGCGAGGCTGCCGATGGTGCCGCCCATGCTGCCGAGAATGGCTGCGCCGGTGAGGCAACCGCCCGCGAAGCCGGTGGCGGTGCCGGCCAGGGCCGCGGAGAAGGTGCCCGCGGTGCCCGCGCCGATACCGCCGGCGAGGCAGCCGATGGCGAGGCCGGTCGCGCCGCCGAGGACCGCGCCCAGGGCGACGGCCAGGCCGAATTGCGTTCCCACGGCGCTGTAGGCGTCGTTGATGTCCTTCTGCCGCTGCACGGGATCGGTCTGCGGCTTCGGACCGGGCGCGGGAGCGGCCTGATCGGGCTGACCCGACGGGTCGTCGACGAATCCGGTGATCGGCACGCTGCCGGGAGCCTTACACGTCGGATCGGGCAGATCCGCCGTGCGCAACGGCTTTCCGGCCGCCGCGGCCTGCAGGGCATCCGCACGCGAAGGCAGGTGTGAGATGGGCACCGTGCCGAGCGGGCAGGGCACGGCGGCATTGGGCCACAGGGCCATCGGCGAGCCGAGGGTCAGCGTATTGCCCATCACGTACCGGCCCTGGGCATCCAGCGCCTGAAAGTTGTTGAGCAGCTGCAACTGTCGCTCACCGCCGGGCCCCGGCTGGGTGGGGTCGGCTCCGGTCCCGGGCGCCTGCACGATGAGCGAGCCGATCGGCGTGGTCAGATAGGCCGACATATCGGTGAGATCGCCGGTGTAGACGACACCCTGCATGACTCCGACCGTCACCCGCGATATGCCCTCACGGACCGCCTGCTCATGCGGTGTCAGATCCGCCGTATTCCCCGGAAGCGGCGGCGGGATCTCGCGGCCGAAGGGCACATGGTGCAGCGTGCTGCGGTCCTCGCCGAGGATGAGATTCCCGGAGTGGTCGCGCAATTGGTAGTGGTTGTTGCCGATGATGCTCACCGCGACGTCCGGCCCGTAGATGGTGGACAGCCGCCTATAGGCATTGCTGCGCAGGTAGACATCCCCCGCCAGATCCATATCGTTCTCCCCGCACAGCGGATCGCGCGGCGGGATCGGACCCAGCGGATCGTCGACGTCCGGCAGCGGCGGGCAGCTGAGCAGCAGCTGATCCGAGCCCGGCGCATCCGAATGCGTGGCGGCCGGCTGCCCGTCCTGCGCGTCCAGCTCGAGCGGCGCGGCATGCGCGGAGACTGCGGTGACCACCGCGGTGAGCGCGGTCAAAGCCGCGGTCAGGGTGACGGAGACGACTCTCAACGGAACCTCGCAATCCATGACGCGCGGAACGTACCGGGGCGAACTGGCGAGAGAGCAAAAGAGCTGGACGACAGGCTAACAAGCCCCGGCGCGATTCCCGGGGAGCCCGACGCCGACCGTCGTGGCATGGGCGGCCCGCCTTGCGCGCCCATGCAAGAGCGATGCATGGGGCGTGTAAGACCCGGTCTGCAGAGTGTGGGTCATGACTTCTTACACACCTGCTGAGGCACTCGCCATCGAGGCGGAGGGGCTGGTCAAGGTCTTCGGGGAGCAGCGGGCTGTCGACGGCGTGAGCCTGGCGGTTCCGCGGGGCGCGGTGTACGGCGTGCTCGGCCCCAACGGAGCCGGTAAGACCACCACCATCCGCATGCTCGCCACCCTGATGAAGCCCGACGCCGGCAGCGCCCGCATCTTCGGCCGCGACGTCCTGACCGAACCCAATGCGGTCCGCAAACTGGTCGGCGTGACCGGACAGTACGCGTCCGTCGACGAAAAGCTCACCGCCACAGAGAATCTGGTGATCTTCTCGCGCCTGCTCGGCCTGTCCAAGGCCGACGCCCGGCGCAAGTCGGCCGAGCTCCTGGAGGAGTTCGGGCTGGAGGAGGCCGCGAACAAGGCCCTGGAGAATTTCTCCGGCGGTATGCGGCGCCGGCTCGATCTGGCCGCCAGCCTGATCGCGGCCCCACCGCTGCTGTTCCTGGACGAGCCGACCACCGGTCTGGACCCGCGCACCCGCGCCCAGATGTGGGAGACCATCCGCCGCCTGGTCCGCGAGGGCTCGACGGTGCTGCTCACCACCCAGTACCTGGACGAGGCCGATCAGCTGGCCGACCGGATCGCGGTCATCGACCGCGGCAGGGTCATCGCCGACGGCACCTCCGATGAACTGAAGGGCTCGGTCGGCCTGTCCGCACTGCAGCTCACCCTGGGCGACCGCGACCGTATCGAAGAGGCCCGCACCGTGGTCTCGGAGTACCTCTCCCGCGCCGCGGGCAAGCCGGTCGAGGCCGCCATCAGCCCCGAGGCGGGCCGCATCACGGCTCCGCTGCCCGATCCCAGCGTCACCACCGACATTCTGATCCGCTTGCGCGAGCACGACATTCGCGTCGAAGAGATCAATGTCAGCAAGCCCAGCCTGGACGAGGTGTTCTTCGCACTCACCGGCCACGGCGCCGAAGACGAGACCAACGATTCCGAAAAGAGCGCGGCATGACCACCACCATCCCGGCTCCGGCGCGGCGGCACGCGGCGGTAGCCCCGGCCCCCATACCGGATGTCAGCAATCACATCAGCCTCAAGCAGACCGCGGCGAATTCGCTCACCATGGCGTACCGCGGCCTCCTCAAGATCAAGCACAATCCGGAGCAGCTGTTCGACGTCACCGTTCAGCCGATCCTGTTCACCGCGCTGTTCGCCTATATCTTCGGCGGTTCCATCGGCGGCAGCGTCTCGGCCTACCTGCCCATCCTGATCCCCGGCATCCTGGTGCAGACCGTGGTGCTGAGCTCGGTCACCACCGGCACCCAGTTGCGCGAGGATATGGACAAGGGCGTCTTCGACCGCTTCAAATCCCTTCCCATCGCCCGTATTTCGGCGCTGGCCGGAGCGCTGCTCGCCGATATGGTGCGGTACGGCCTGGCCTCGGTACTGACCGTCGTGGTCGGCATCTGCATCGGTTACCGCCCCGACGGCGGTCTGGCCGGTGTGCTGGGCGCCATGCTGGTGGTCGTGTTCTGCTCCTTCGCGGTCAGCTGGGTCTGGGCGCTGGTCGGTGTGACCGGTAAGAGCGCCGCCGCCGTGCAGGGCATCTCCATGATGATCATGTTCCCGCTGACCTTCATGTCCGGCGCGTTCTCCCCCGTCGAGAAGATGCCGGGCTGGCTGCAGGGCATCGACAAGGCGAACCCGGTCTACTACATGGTCAGTGCGGCACGTGACCTGATGAACGGCACCGGCGTCACCGCCAATCTGGGCTGGTCGCTCATCGGCGCCGTCGTCATGATCGCCATCTTCGCCCCGCTCACACTGCGCGCGTACATGCGCCACGCCTGAGTCGAATATCCGCGCAATGCCCGTCCACCCTGGTGGGCGGGCATTCCGCATGGGAGGAAGTCGGCCTGTTATGGTCGGGGCAGTGAATTCCCACCGCGCCCCGCACAGCCGAAAGCCTTTTCGGCTGTCCTGCGCTGTACTGCTGGCGGGTCTTTTCGCAATAGCCGGGATGGTCGCCGCGGTAGCGGAATGGGGTTCGGCGCAACAGGTCTCATATGCCGCGGCATCGGTGCAGGCGGATAAGCCGCCGGTGCAGACCGCCGCGGACAATACGGTTCCCGTCTGCGGTAAACACGACAGTCCGAGCTCGGACCCGATGGGACAGCTCGCCGCACCACCCCGCTCCGCCGGAGATCAGCTGGTCCCAGCCGGTCTCGGGACGATTCCGCAATTCTCTGCCACACAGTGGCTTTCGTTCGACATTCGGCCGCGAGCGCCCGCCCTGCCGGTGGCAGCTCCTCATCTGACGACTGTGCTGATCATTTAGGACATTCGGCGTACAGCCATGTCCTGAAGCACTTTTCCGTCGACCCGGACCTTGCCGTCCAGGAGTATTCGCATGCCCAAAAACAGCCGAAATAGCGCCAGAAATAACAGTAGGAAGTTCTTGGCCGGACTCGCCGCTACCGCCGCGGTGGGCTTGCTTGCCATTGCCGCTTTCCACATGATCAGCGGCGGCAAGAAATCCGATACGACAGCGGCACAGAATGCCCAGGTCAATCCGCTCTATGCCGAACTCGCCAAGCTGGCTCGGCGGGATGCGCAGGATCCGCTCGCCCTGGGCCGTACCGACGCACCGGTGGTGCTGATCGAGTACTCCGACTTCCAGTGCTCGTTCTGCCGCACCTTCGGGCGCACCATCGAACCCCAGCTCATCTCGAAGTACGTCGAGAAGGGCGTACTGCGGATCGAATGGCGCAACTTCCCGATCTTCGGCCAGGAATCGGAGAACGCGGCCCGCGCCGCCTGGGCCGCCGCGCAGCAGGGCCGGTTCTGGGAATTCCACAACACCTTGCAGGCCAAGGCCCCTGAGAAGAAGAACACCGGCGCACTGACCCCGGATCACCTGGCCGAGCTGGCGCAGGAGGCGGGCGTCGCGAATATCGCGAAGTTCCGTGCCGACCAGGAATCCCCCGCCGCCGCCACCGCCGTGCGCCAGGATGCCGGTGAGGCGTACTCGCTCGGCGCGTCCTCGACGCCGACCTTCCTGATCAACGGCCGCCCGATTCTCGGCGCACAGCCGATCGAGCAGTTCGAGGCGGTCATCGAGGCGGCTCGTGCCGCTGCCCCGGAGCATGCGGAATGAGCGGCACCGTAGGCTTTTTCGCGGCTTTCCTGGGCGGTCTGCTGGCGCTGGTGAGTCCGTGCAGCGCGCTGCTGCTGCCCAGTTTCTTCGCGTACTCGTTCGATTCGCAGGGCCGACTGCTGGCCCGCACCACGGCGTTCTATCTCGGCCTGGCCACCACCTTGGTACCGCTGGGCATTGCGGGATCCTTTGCGGGACGGCTGTTCTCGGAGCACAGGGATCTGCTCATCACCGTCGGCGGCACTGTCATCATCGCCCTCGGAATACTCCAGATCCTCGGCCGCGGTTTCTCTTTCGGCTTCGCGCAGCGCGCCGCCGCCCGGCAGGGACGACCGGAGAAATCCGGCGCCGTCTACCTGCTCGGCCTGGTCTACGGCCTGGCAGGGTTCTGCGCCGGGCCGATTCTCGGCTCCATCCTCGCGGTCGCCGCGGTCGGCGGCTCCCCCCTCCAGGGTGGTCTGCTGCTGGCGGTCTACGCACTAGGCATGGCGGCGCCACTGTTCGTACTGGCCTCGGTATGGGACAGATTCGACCTGAGTCAGCGAAAGTGGTTGCGCGGCAGCTCCTTCAGTGTCGGCAAGCTGGAACTGCACACCACCTCGCTGATATCCGGCCTGTTCTTCATCCTGCTCGGCGCGCTGTTCCTGCTCTTCGACGGCGCCTCGGCGCTGCCGGGACTGCTGGGCGCGGACACCGAATTCCACTTGGAGACAATGGTTCAGCGATTCGGTGCGGCCGTATCGGATACGACGGTGCTGTTGGTTCTGGGCGCGGCGGGCCTGGCGATGCTGGCATGGCGACTACTGCGTACCGGCGGCGACGAACAGGAAGCCGCGCAGGCACCGACCGTATTACGTTCGGACTCAGCTCTTTCCGGCGATCCGGCCGAGTAGGAGCAGGATCCGCGCCGCCGCCGAACGCCGATTGATGGATGCGGCGGCGGACCGCGCCGCCGCGAGGCGGTCGGCCCCGATCGACTCGCGGTGCAGGTCCACATGGCGCTGCCAGTACATGGACGGATAGTCCTGGCGGGCAAACACTCTCGGAGCCAGCATCAGCAATTCCAGCGCGGTCTCCACCTCGGCGCCGGTGGCGATCAGATAGCTGCCCACCGCGTTCGCGACCGCGCCGATTTGCGGTAGATCCCAGAAACTCCCCAGCCGGGTGTGCGCGAGTTCGGCCAGCTGAGCGAATACCTCGTGCACCTCGCCCGGGCGGCCCCACAGCACATGGGCGTCCACCACGGCTGCCGCCGTCATGACATCGCCGGGTCCCGGTGCGGAGGCCCCGCTCGGCCACGCCAGAATCGCGAGCGTCTGGCGGAAGCGGCGGAGTCCGGTGTCGATATCTCCCTCGGCCAGTTCGACTTCGGCCAGCGCGGCCGATACATTGGCGCGCCGGTGGTTGGGCGAGGAAAGAATCTGTTCGGCGGTGGGGTCGATGCCGGCGACGGCCAGCAGGGGATCCAATTCGCGGCGCGCCTGGTCGACCTTTCCGGCGCCCACCAGCGAGCATGCGAGCAGACTCCGGATCTCCACGGACTCGTCGTACGCCCGCAATCGGACGAGCAGCTCGGCGGCCCGCCGGTAGTAGTCGACCGATTCGCCGTAGCGCGCGGACTGCCCGTACATGCCACCGAGGTGCTGGCACACCATGGACAAACCCCACAGGTCCTCGGAAATGCCGGAAGCCAAGGCCTGCACCGCATCCCGGATGGAGCCGTACACATCGCCGGTGTTCTCGCGCAGGTTCGCCCGCGCCAGCAGCGCGGCGACCCTGGTCCGCGGATCCTCGGAGCGGGTGCCCTCGTCGAGCATGCGGGCCAACTGCCAGGTGTTGGACGGAACGGCCACGATTTCGCCGAGAAAGCGGAACACCGCGGTCAGCGATCCGGTGCGCAACATCCGCCGAATCCGGGTGCGCACCCGCGCCCCGTCACGCGATCCGGTGCCCACGAACATCACGTGCAGGCCGAGCATGAGCTGACCGAACATCTGCAGATCGGCTTCGGTCGAGGTCAGCGGCCCCTGCCGCAGCGGCGTCGCCAGAATGCGCGGAGACCAGCTCACCAATTCCAGATGTGCGCCACGCATGACCCACAGCATGGCCATCACCGGATAGACCGCGTGCACGGTGGGGAGATCCCGCCGGTCGATCGCATAGCGCAGCACCGCGACCAGATTGTCGAGCTCGGCGGCGACACCCAGCACCAGCGACACCTGATCGGCATCACCGTAACGGCACGCCACGCCGAGCGTGAATTCCCTTGCCCAGCTGCTCATCCGGTCCATGACCAGATCGGCTTCCCCGGCCGCCACGAGCTGTTCCTCGCCGAATTCCCGGACGGTTTCCAGCATTCGGTAGCGAGTCACGTCGTATTCGGCGTCGTCGGACTCCAGCACGGTGAGTAGGGACTGGCCCACCAGACCGTCGATGGCCGCTGCGGCATCGACGATTTCGGGACCCGAGATCACACTCTCGGCGGCCGACAGCGTGAACCCGTCCGGGAACCGGCACAGTCGGCGCAGCGCCGTGCGCTGCTCCCCGTCCAGCAGGTTCCAGCTCCACTCGATGACCGCGTGCAGGGTGCGATGCCGCTGCGGGGAACTGCGATCTCCGCTGCGCAGCAGGGTGAATCGGTGATCGAGCCGCGATTCGATCTCCTCGACGCTCATGGTCCTGGTCCGCGCGGCGGCGAGCTCGATGGCCAGGGGCAAGCCGTCCAGCATGGTGCACAGTCGTGCCACCACGTCGGGATCCAGCCGCACCGTGGGCCGCACCGCTCGCGCCCGCGCCATGAACAGATCGGTGGCCGGGGAACCGTGTGCGTCGATCAGCAACGGCGGCAAGGGATATACGGTCTCGGCCGTGATCTCCAGGGGCGCCCGGCTGGTGGTGAGCACGGTCAGCTGGTCGCTGGCCCCGACGAAATCGGCCACCAGCTCCGCGACCGCATCGATCAGATGTTCACAATTGTCGAGAATGAGCAGTATCGGCCGCGCACTCAGCGCCTCCCGCAGCCGCTGCCGCAGATCCCGGTTCCGCACTGTCCGAAGCACATTGCTGTCCCGGCTGAATTCACCGACGCCGAGCGTCGCCGCAATGGTCGCCTCGATCTCCAGCCGCGTCTCCGCATCCCCCTCCGCATCGGCCCGCAGCGAGGCCAATTCGATCAGCGCGACGGTCCGCTCGTGCGCCACCCGCGCACCCAGCTCGTTCGCCACCCGGGTCTTCCCGGTCCCTCCCGGCCCGAGCACGGTGGTAACCCGTGAACTGCGCAACAACCGTTCCAGCGCATCGATATCCGCCTCCCGCCCCAGCAGCGGATTCGGCGCCGCCCGCAACCCGATCGCCGACCCGGCCGGCTCGTACTCCGCCCCGACCGCATGCTGCGCCGCCGAAACCATGCGCAATGCCTGCGCCGAACCCCCTCTGCCACCGGATCCACCGGCACCCGAAACAGCTTGCCCCGCACCGAATTCGGACCACGGATGTCCGGATTCCCCATCCTCGAACTGCGCGGAACTCGCATCCGAACGACCCTGTCCCGGAGGGTGATTCGGTCCGGCGGTGGCGTTCGGCGCCGCGGTGCGAGCGCCGGGCAGCGGTTCACCGCGCAGCAGTGCGGTATTGAGTGCGACGAGCACGGGCCCCGGATCGGCGCCGAGCTGGTCCACCAGCCGGGTGCGCAGTGAGGCGAAGACGTCCAGTGCCTCGTTGGTGCGTCCGGCGGCGGCGAGCAGTCGCATGAGGGTCGCGTGGGCGGGTTCGTCGAAGGGTTCCGCGGCCGCCGCGCCGCGAGCCAGTTCCAGTGCACCCGGAAGATCGCCGACCGCTTCGCGAACAGACAGTTCGAGCACGTCCAACGACTGACGGCGGGCGGCCGCCAGACCGGCGAGCTCATCGGCGACCGGGCCGGAGGGCAGGTCGGCGGCCGGATCGCCGCGCCAGAGGGTGCGGGCGGCGGCGATCAGGGCCAGACAGCGGGGGCCGTCGCCGGCGGTATGTGCTTGGCGCGCCTGGGTTTCCAGGTGCTGGGCCAGCGTCAGATCGACCTGATCGGGGGCCAGGACCAGTCGGTATCCGGCGGGACCGATCTCCAGCGCGCCCTCGGGCAGTGCGGAGCGCAGCCGGGAGACCTGGGTGTGCAGGGCATTCATCGGGGCGCGCGGGGGGTCCTCGCCCCAGACATCCTCGATGAGCGCCTGCGCGCTGCGGCTGCGTCCGGGGTGAGTCGCCAGGGCGGCCACGAGCAGCCGGGCACGTGCGCCGGGTACCGGTGCGAGCGCGCTGGGCGCGCTACCGGGCGCCACGGCCCGGGCACCATCGCGCCGCAGCGCGACCTCGCCCAGCAGGGCTACCAGAACCGTGTCGCCTGCGGATACCAGCCGGGTGGTCCCGGCACTGCTAGAACTGCCTGTTTGCGAAAACATTCCTCGTCAATCCTAGGTGAGCGACACCGGGGGTGCCGGATTCGCCGGATCCGTCGGTGCGGTCGCCTACGCTCGGCCCATGAGCGAATTCGACATCCACCGGGAAACGGTCATCAAGGCCGATCCCGGGCAGATCCAGGCGCTCGTCGACGACTTCCACCAGTGGCAGCGCTGGTCGCCGTGGGAGAACGTGGATCCGGCCATGGAACGCACCTACAGCGGGGCCGATCGGGGCATCGGCGCCCGGTACTTCTGGAGTGGAAACCGTAAGGCCGGCCGCGGCAATATGGAGATCACCTCCGCCACGACCGATGCCATCGGCATCCGGTTGAATTTCGAGAAGCCCATCAAGAACACCAATCAGGTCACCTTCGAATTCCGCCCGCAGCCCGAGGGCACCGCTGTCACCTGGCGGATGACCGGCGAGCGCACCGGAGCGATGGCGCTCATGGCCAAGCTTCTCCCGATGGACCGCATGCTGGCAAAGGATTTCGACAGGGGCCTGGCCCAGCTGAAGGCCGCCGCCGAATCCTGACGGCATCCCCCGCGCCCGAAACGGCATCCGCCGCACCGCCCGAACCCTCGGCCGCACCCGCCCGAACCGTCCGCCGGACAGCCTGAACAGGGCCGCATCCGGCATTCCCAGGTCGGGCCGGGCGCCGGGAGGTATCGGCGCGGCCCTCAGATTAGGCTGCGATACATGGCTACAGCAGCACAGTGGATCGAGGGCGCTCGGCCGCGCACTCTGCCGAACGCGATCGCTCCGGTCCTGGCGGGTACGGGGGCCGCGGCCTCCATCGACGGGGCGGTCTGGTGGAAAGCGGTGCTGTGCCTGCTGCTTTCGCTCTCCCTGATCATCGGCGTGAACTACGCCAACGACTACTCCGACGGTATTCGCGGCACGGACGACGACCGGGTCGGGCCGTTGCGCCTGGTCGGCTCGAAGCTCGCCAGTGCCCCCGCCGTGCGCAATGCCGCCATCGGCTGCCTGGCGCTCGGCGCGGTACTGGGCCTGATCCTGGTGTTCACCAGCGCCTGGTGGCTGCTGCTGGTCGGTGCGGGCTGCCTGGCCGGGGCGTGGTTCTACACCGGCGGCCGGAACCCGTACGGGTACAGCGGTTTCGGTGAGATCGCGGTCTTCGTCTTCTTCGGCCTGGTGGCGGTGCTCGGCACCGAGTTCGTACAGGCCGGGCGGGCGGAGTGGGCCGGACTGGCCTGCGCGATCGCCGTGGGCGCGTTCTCCAGCGCGGTGCTGGTCACCAATAATCTGCGCGATATCCCGACCGATTCGGTCTCCGGCAAGACCACGCTCGCGGTGCGCCTCGGCGATACCCGCACCCGCACACTGCATGTGGTGCTGCTGGCGGTGCCGTTCCTGGCCACCCTCGCACTCGCGGCCCGCACCCCGTGGGCCCTGGTCGGATTGGTGGCGCTGCCCCTGGCCGTCAAGGCCAATGAGCCGGTCCGCACCGGCAAGAACGGGCCGGGTTTGATTCCCGCCCTCGCCGGTACCGGACTCGCGCTGTTGATCTGGTCGGCCGTCACGGGCCTCGCGCTCGGCCTCGGCTGAGGTCAGTCCTCGTCGGGGACGAGGATTCCGAGCACCCAGTTCACCAGGGTGATGATGATGGCTCCGAATACGGCCGCCCAGAATCCCTCCACCCGCAGGCCGTACTGGGTGGTCTCGGTGATCTTGGCGGTCAGCCATAGCATCAGAGCGTTGATGATCAGCAGGAACAGGCCGAGCGACAACACCACCAGGGGCAGTGACAGCAGTTTCACGATCGGCTTGATCAGGGCGTTCACAATCGCGAACACCACGGTGATGGCCGCGATCACGAGCAGCTTCTTGGCAGTGGTGTCGTCGGGGCTCTTGATCTCGATACCGGTCACCCAGACCGAGGCGAGCCAGATCGCGACACCGTTGATGATCAGACGTAGCAGGAGCGTCATGCCCCGATCGTAGGGTGAGAACCCGTCCGGGGGTGATCTTCACACGCGCCGCCACCGCTTCCCCCGCGACCGGGCCCTGCTCATGCCGCGTTGTCGAGGTATTCGGTGACCGCGGCGCGCAGTGTGTGCACCGCGTCGTTGTCGCCGAGCAGCTGCCGCGTCGCCGCATTGGGCGCGCGCAGAATGCCCAGCAGCACATGCCCGGCCGCAATGTGGTTGTCGCCCCGGGTCAGTGCCTCGCGCAGAGAAAGCTCGAGAGCCTTCTTGGCATCCCGATCGAACGGAATGTGGCCCGTGGGGAAACCTTTCGGACCACGGAAGCGCCCGCGCCGCGGTTCGTCAACGGGGACAGCGCGTTCCAGCGCATCCTCACCGAAGGTGGCCTCCAGACTCTCGCGGACCGCGTCGAGATCGATGCCGATGGAGCGCAGGGCCTCCGCATCCTCCGCGCCGAGGGGATCGCCGGTTCGCTTGCGCGCCAGCGCCTCTCGCACGCCCTCCGCGGTATAGCCGCGTTCGGCGAGCATCTGCTTGAGCCCGTCGTCCGGTGAGGCCAGCAGCCCCAGCAGCATGTGCTCCATCTCCACGGAGGAGGAACGCAGTTCGCGCGCTTCCTCCTGTGCGACCACGATCGCGTACCTGGCCGCCTTGTCGAATCGTTCGAACATCAGCGGATACCGCCCTTCCGGTTGTACTTCTGGTGGACCGCCTGCCTGCTGACCTCGAGTGCGTCCGCGATGGCCTGCCAGGACCAGCCCTGCCTGCGGGCATTGGTGACCTGGATGGCCTCGAGTCGCTCGAGCAGCCGGCGTAGTGCCAACACCGCGCGGAGTCCGACCTGTGGGTCGGGACTGCCGGCGGCGGCCGCCAGAGTTGTTGCTTCGCTCATGACGTCAATTTACGTTGACATCGCGGGCGCGTCAACGAAAATTGACACAACCGGATTTGTTCTCGCCGTCAGTTCCAGGGGACGAACGGCGCGTAGTCGCGCACATGCCCGTCCACCCAGCCCCAGATCACCTCGGGCTCGACTTCGACGCCACTCTGGAACCGCAGCCGCCAGCCGCGGACTTCCTTCTCCCAGATATCGCCGTCACGGTCCTCGTAGAGTCCGAAGGCCGCGGGTTCCCATGCGTTCACGAACTCCCCGAATCCCGTCTCGACGATTCGCACTTCCTGCTGGCAGGCGACCGCAGTTTGCCCCGAGGTGAACACCCAGGGCCCCTCCGTGACATTGCCACCGGCCACCGACCTCGGATGCTGCCCCAACTCGACTCCTGATTTGTTGTTGTTTCAAACTATTGGAGCAGAACCGGACACCGCACACCCCTCGTCGACCATCCCGTGCGTGTATCACCGGACGACCGCGTGTGTACCAGACGGCAATACAAGTAAGGTCACCCTAAGTAATGAATGGAGTACCCACGTTCGGCGAGTACATTCGCCAGCGCCGAACGGCCGCCAATCTCACCCGCCCGCAGCTCGCCTGGCTGGCCAACCTCTCGGTCCCCTACCTGACCAAGATCGAGGGCGGCGCCAACCCCTCCCGCCGGGTCATCGAATCCCTCGGCACCGCCCTGGAATTGCCGGCCGCCGAGTTCGAATACGCCCTGGTGCTGGCCGAAGGCCCGTTCCCGCGGATCGAGGCCGATCACCCGACACCCACCGATCTCGAGTATCTGGAACTGCTCAATCCCAAGATCGCTGCGTACATTTCGGGCGCGATGGACATTCTGGCCATCAATTCGGCGCATGCGGAAGCCTTTCCGGAGCTCGACCCGGGCTGCAATTACGTCGAGTGGATGATGCTCAACCCGGTGGCGCGCACCGTGCTGGTCGACTGGCCGGGCGAGATGCGGCAGGCCGCCGGCCTGTTCCGGTTGCTGCTGGCGCGGCGCGGCCCGGACGAGCACACCCAGCGGATCCTCGACAACTGCCTGGAGAGTCCGGAGTTCGCCACCGTCTGGCGCACCGAATCGGTTTCCAATGAGCGACCCGATCGCACGAAGCTGGTGCGGAACCCGCGGACGCTGGCCATCACCGAGTTGCGGATCAACATCTGGCGTACGCAATCGAGCCTGCAGTCCTGGATGCTCGTGCTCGGCAGTGGCGTCGATCACCCGATGGCGGTCACGCGTCCAGTAATTCGCGAAAGGCCCCGCGCGTCAAGGCCTATTAACGCCGCCGAGACGGCCGAATCCCCCGGCCGACGCTCACAGATGGAAGCTTCGCTACGCGAACCGACATCAACACAGTCGCTACAGCAAACCAGTAGCAATCAATTGGATGGGTGATCAACCCTTCTCATCCGACCGCCGTGCCGTGGGAAAACTAGCCGGACCAATGACCGGTAGCGATGAATCGATCGATGACGGCGGTGGGCTCCACCAGGCTCAGCCCCTGACCGGCAACCCAATCGTCATTGAAATAGGTTCCGGCATAACGGTCTCCACCGTCACACAGCAGAGTCACCACACTGCCGGTACGATTCGCGGCGATCATGTCGGCAATCAGGGCAAATGCGCCCCACAGATTGGTGCCGGTGGACCCGCCGACCCGGCGGCCCAGCAGTGCGCTCGCATGCCGGGCGGCCGCAATCGAACCCGCATCGGGCACTTCGATCATGGTGTCGACAACCTGGCCGACGAACGAGGGCTCCACCCGCGGCCGCCCGATGCCCTCGATGCGTGAGGACATTCCGGTCTGATAGTCGGCGTCCGAAAGCTCGTACCCGCCGTAGAAGGCCGAATTCTCCGGATCGACCACGGCCAGCCGGGTGGCATGGCGGCGGTAGCGGATATAGCGGCCGATGGTGGCGCTGGTACCGCCGGTGCCGGCGCCCACGACGATCCACTCCGGGATCGGGTGCGACTCCAATGCCAGCTGATGGAAGATCGATTCGGCAATATTGTTATTGCCGCGCCAGTCGGTGGCGCGCTCGGCATGGGTGAACTGGTCCATATAGTGGCCGTTGCATTCAGCTGCGAGTCGCGCTGCCTCGGTATAGATATCCGGCGACTTGGCGACCAGATGTGAACGCCCGCCCTGCGCCTCGATGAGCGCGATCTTCTCCGGCGAGGTGGTAGCGGGCATGACTGCCACGAATTCCAGGCCGAGCAGTTTGGCGAAATAGGCCTCGCTGATGGCCGTCGAACCCGAGGAGGCCTCCACCACGGTGGTGCCCTCGGTGACCCAGCCGTTGCAGATCGCGTAGAGGAACAGCGAGCGCGCCAGGCGATGCTTGAGACTGCCCGTGATGTGGGTGGATTCGTCTTTGAGGTACAGCTGCACACCCCATTCGGGGGGCAGTGGATAGCGCAGCAGATGCGTGTCGGCACTGCGTTGCGCATCCGCGTCGATCAGTCGCACCGCATTGTCGACCCAGTCGCGCGGCGCGGAATGATCGCAGCGTTTCACTTCTCTTCGCCTCGAAGGCGCGACATCAGCTGCTCCTTGTCCGAGCGCCGCTTCGCATCGAAGGCGGCAATGTCCCTATTGAGCTGTGTCCGAAGCTTTTTGAACAGCAGCAGCGAGAGCGGCAGGGCGATGAGCAGCGCGAACAGCAGCGCCACAATGATGGGGATATCGACATTCACGATCGCTGCGACGCCCAGAATAATGGCGGCGAGGACGGCGACCAGGGCGAGCCGGGCCAGGGTGTAGATGGCCAGGGTCTTGCCCATGCGGCGGCCCGCGCTCGCGGGCGGGGTTGCGTCACTCACGCGGAACAGCCTAGGTGACGGCGATTCGGGCGGACGCGGTGCCCTCTGCCCGAATGTCGCTGGATATTCGCTGCAACGGCCGAATCGGTGACCGCGAACACAGTACGGATATCCGTTTTGTCTATTACTTCCCCTTTACCAAATCGAGACTGTTCGAACACACAGGGGGTGCAGTGCAACGATGTCGCTACTGATGAGGGATCTGACGAAACGGAAAGGTTTGCGAATGACTGCGTTCACCGCGGCGAGCCGCGTAATGGGTTCCGTCAACGGCCAGGACACCCTGCTTACCCCAGGCCAGGTGGCAGCCCTGTTCCATGTCGATCCGAAGACCGTGACGCGATGGGCTCATGCGGGACGGCTCGGCTCACTGCGGACTCCGGGCGGTCACCGCCGGTTCCGCGAAAGCGAAGTATTGACGCTTCTCCGGTCTCTCACCACCGAGGCGACCCGCGTCTAAATCCCATATTTACCGTTCCGCGGTGCTGCGGGTACGGACACGGATTACCCTCGTTGGCAGGAGGTGAGCGACGTGACGTACCTGTTGGCACTCATCGCAGTAGTGGCCGTCGCGATGTTGTGCTGGAAAGCTTTCGGCCCCCAGCGACCGGCCCGCACCGGTGCAGCATCGGCACCACGTAAGCGCGTTATCGGACCCGATGACGACCCGGATTTCCTCTGGCGGCTCTCTCGCCAGCACCGAGACGGCGAACCCGGCTCCCCCGATCACTGAGCCCTTCTCCCAGGTCGGCGATTCTCTAGCAAACCGACCGTCCTGGTTATTTTCCAGCGAGACCGCTCCTGCCGGGCACCGCCCCGAGCGCATACTGGGTGACATCCGTATGCGACCGGAAGGTGCCCGATGGAAAAGGACGAGAACCTCTCACAGGATGCACGCCGCAAGCAGGGAGATACGCACTCCGCCGAACGCCGCGACCAACGCCGCGAAACAGAGGCGGCCCGCCTGGCCTCCGGCACCGGTCCACCGCCCGACCCGCTGATCGAACCCATGCAGGCCCGGGTAGCCGAGAACAATCACACCGACAACCCCAAATGGGACCGCGCCCGAGCCAAGGAAGCGACCGGCGAAGCCGTCAAACTCGCCAACGCCGACTCCATCGAACTCGACCCCAGCTGAGACCGAGAGATCCCCGCACCCGTCCTGGGCCGCGGGGATCTCTCGTCCGGCCCGAAGGCGATCCCGCGCAGGAAGTTCGGGGCACGAATTTCGGGGGCGGGGGCGCTCGGGGCAAGGGTTTTGCCGGATAGGACTGTCTCGTTCGCTGCCATAACGTTCTGGCCCGCAAGGCACTCGGCTGCGGGAGGGATCGGTGTGGTGACACAGTTGGCGGCGGCCGAGGTGATCGGCGGGGATGAGGAGCGGGCGGCGGGTGAGCGGTGGCATCCGCTGGCGCGCATGGGTTTCCGGTTCGGATTCGTGTTTTTGGGGATCGGGATGGCGGGGGCGTGGCTGACCTATGCGCTGCTGCGCTCGTTCGGGGTACCGCAGCGGACGGTGACCGCGGTGGCGGAGTGGACGGCGCTGCATCCGCTCACCGACGTGGTGGGTGAGCATCTCTTCGGCGTGCGCATCGATTTCACGCCGACCGGCAGTGGAGACACTGCGGCGCAATGGGTTTCGATCTTCACCTGGCTGCTCGTCGCCGTGGTGGTCACCGCCGTGTGGTCGGTGCTGGATCGGCGGCGGCCGGACTACTCGCGGCTGTACGAATGGTTCCGGCTGCTGCTGCGTGCCGCCCTGGTGAGCGCACTGCTGCTGTACGGGATGGTGAAACTGCTGCCCTCGCAGATGTCGTTCAGCCTGGACCGACTGGTGGAACCGTTCGGTGATATGAGCCCGATGGCGGTGCTGTGGGCGCAGACGTCACTGTCGCAACCTTACGAAATCGCCTTGGGCGCAGCGGAACTCACCGCCGCGCTGCTGCTGGTGCTGCCACGGACCGCCGGCCTGGGTTCGGTGCTCGCCGTCATCGTGACGCTGCAGATCTTCCTGCTGAATCTCACCTTCGATGTGCCGGTGAAGATCTTCTCCCTGCAGCTGTTCCTGTACGCGCTGGTGCTGGCCGCACCCCATATCGTCCGGACCGTCACGGCACTGGCCGGGGGCGCCGTGCCGGTCCGGAGCCCGGAGCCCTTGCGCACCACACCGCGCGGCAATCGGATTCTGCTGATCGCTCAGCTGGTATTCGGCGTGTGGCTCCTGTTCACCGCGATCACCGAGGGCGCCGATGCCTGGCACAGCTACGGCAATGACCGGCCGCACTCCCCGCTCTACGGCATCTGGGACATCACCGATTACACGGTGGGCGGACAGGATATGCCCGCGCTGGTCGACTTCAGCCGATCACCGGATGACAATCAAATGCTCAGCGCCACAGTGCGATTACGCCGGATCATCTTCGATATTCCCATCGGCATGACCGCGCAGCGCATGGATGATTCACTGTTCTCCCTTCCGGCGCAGATCGATACCGACCGGCATACCGTGATCCTGTCGAAGGATCTGGCACACCAGTTACGGATCGCGACGCTGGAATACCGTCAGCCGCAACCGGATCAGCTCATTCTGGAGGGACAGCTCGGCGGGCGTCCGGTACGAATGCAATTGACCCGAATAGACCTGCAGCGCTTCCCCGCCGTCGCTCGCGGCTTCCACTGGATGCAGCCTGTTCCCTACTTCCGTTAGGGCTCAGTAAGTTTCACGCGCGCCTACGCAACACTTTTCGCGCTCTCGGCCCTGATCACCGCAGCCCTCCTCCCCCGCCGGACCGCGCCCTGATCACCTCGCCCGATAGGGCATAATGGTCTTCAATTGCAACCAATCGGGAGGAGGCATATGACCACACCCCTCGGTTCCGGCCGCGAATGGACCGACCCGCTCTGTCCGGTCGCCCGCACCGTCGACCTCGTGGGCGACCGCTGGAGCCTGCTCATCGTGCGCGACGCCATGGACGGCGCGTCCACCTTCACCGACTTCCAGCAGCGCCTCGGCATAGCCCGGAACATCCTCACCGACCGCCTCCGCAAACTGGTCGACCAGGGCATCCTCACCACCAGCACCCTCCCCGGCGGCAAACGCCACACCTACCAACTCACCGCCCCCGGCCAAGACCTCTTCACCCTCATCGTGGCCCTGCGCCAATGGGGAGAACGCCACACCTTCACCCCCGACGAACCCCACTCAACCCTCGTCGACCACACCGGCACCCCCCTCCCCCAACTCCGCCCCGAAAACCACAGGGGCGACCCCGTCACCGCAGAAACCACCCGAGTCCGCAAGGTAGGCGAGGTGCGGGGTCCGGCCTGAGCGGTCACAGAACGCTACTGGGCGGCGAAATATGCTGCTCCGGTGCGATCTTCGACCGCTCAGGCCGATTGCTTCAGTCGGTCCAGATGGACAGGTACCAGAGGCCGTCGTTGTGCTGGTTGCACTCGTATTCGTCATCGCTGGGGTCGAGCTTGCTGCCGTCGGGGCGGGTGAAGGTGCCGCCCTCGCCGTCGGCGTCACAGGCGGCTTCGGTCGCGTAGCTGCCGTCGACCTGCCATTCGGTGTCTTTGCTGGCGTGCGCGGTGCCCATAGCGGCGACCACACCGAGGGTGATCAGGGCGGTGGTGACAAGCTTCTTCATATTCTTCCGGAGTCCTTTTCACGAACGAACCCGGTCGACGGTCTCAGGTATGACCGACTGGCCGGGCCGAAACACCGTACCCCAGCGCTACGCCGAGTTCCTATCTTGCACAGCCGATTTCGAGATCTCCGGTGGTGTGTGCCAGATCAGTTCGCGGCGCGGAAGGCCGGGCAGCCGATGTTCGTCGCGCCCTTCGGCCCGATCTGCCCGTCGTAGGCCTGCAGATTGATGACACGATCGTTCGTATCGAACGTCGCGAGGAAGATCGTGGTGTCCGCATCCCATTCGGCGAAGGTCATTCCGGTATCGCCCAGTCCGGTAACCCAGGAGTCAGCCTGATTTCCGTTCGGTGCGCCCATCCCCGCCAGCACCGCATCCTTTGCGTCACCGACATTCAGCGAGCACCAGACAGCCGGCAGATTCGGTTCGGCGGAGGCACTGCCACCGCTGATGACAGCTGAAATGAGAACGGCGGGAAGCACTCCCACGGTCGCCATACCGATAATGCGGCCGGCAGATCGGCGCCGAGTCATAGATTCCCCTTCTGAGCATGCAGTACAACCGGCCATGTATAGCACGGCGACCTGCCCAGCCGATCAGCGGCGTTTCAGTTGCGGGAGAAGGGAGTCCGGACACCCATCGGCCCGGACACCCCTCGGAAGGTGCGACCAGCGTGAACTATTCGCGGGTGGCGGGTCCCTCGATCAACCCGTACTCGACAGCCTCGGAGGTGGTGAGTATCCGCTGTTGTTCGAGGTCCTGGCGGATCTGGTCGATGTCACGACCGGTGAGTTCCGCCAGACGAGTGAGCAATTCGCCGAACATGGCTCGTGCGTGCTCGAGTCGCGGTTCGACACGACTGAGCCCGCCATCCAGACGCACCGACGGCTCCCGCAGGACGAACTGGGCACTCCGATAGGCGTAGCGGTGCTCGCACGATGCCAGCACACCCAGCGCCGCACCGCCGAGCGTGCCGCTCACATAGGCGCTCACGGGCGCGCGAAGTACGTCCAGCACATCGGTCACGGTGCTGGCATCCAGCAGATCCGCTTCCAGCCCATACATTTCGAGCCGGATCGGCCCCCCGCTTTCCGCATCCAGCGTCAGCAATCGGGCGCACAACTCTGTGGCAGCCGCGGCGTCCAAGCGCCCGTGCGCGATCACCGTCCGCTGCGCGAGCGATGCCTCCGCCGATACCTCCGGGCGAGGGTCTATCCACACGTGCGTCGAGGGCTGCGGCGCCGGAAAAGACTGCGGTTCTTGACGTTTCGCCGGGTAGAAGTTCGGAAACTCCGAAGGCCAAGGCTGCCACTGGGAGGTAGGTGTGCTCGTCTCGATTCTCAAGGCTGTTCTCCGATCCGATTCGATTCAGCCGTATCGTTCGTCACGTGCAAGGTGATGCGGCTGTCGACCGCGGCGGCGTACCGCTGCAATGTCGAAGTCCGCACATCGACGTTCTCCGTCTCCAACCGCGCCACCGCCGACTGCGACGTGCCCATCCGGGCAGCGACTTCGGTCTGCGACAACCCCGCCGCCCGCCGCCGCTCAGCCAGCTCGGCAATCAGCCGCGCGCGATCCTCCGACATCCGGCGCATTGCCATCTCCCGGAATCCGGGCAGCACCGGGAGAGGTTCGTCGCCCGGCGACTCGGTCACCTTCTCACTCATACCTACAACGATATCTCACTTTAGATATATCGCCAGGTCCCGAGTTTGCCGATTCGAACCAGTTCCCCGCAACTACCTACACCTCGACGGGCACACGTTCCGAAGTGCTCGGAGCACGACTCGGCTGCTGGCTGACGGTGTAGGCGGCGTGTACCTCACGGCGGCGGTAGTCGAGGTCGGTGCCGCCGCCGAAATGCGAAGCGACACGCAGGGTTAGCCAGATGCCGACCGGCAGCACGGCCACAGTGGGGTCGATCACGACGTCTCCCTTAGGTTTCCGGTACGGACAGTCACAGACAACTGGACAGTACAAGCACCTCGACCCGCGAAGGAAGCTTACCGAGACGTGATGTCACACTCATTCGCCTCGGGACATGTCTGATCCACCAATGGCGAACGCGCCGAACCGGATCCGCAGAAGGCAGACGGGTTAGTTGAGGCCCGCGTAGCTGTGCAGGCCGCTTACCACGATGTTGATGATGAAGAGGTTGAAGAGCATGGCGGTGAAGCCGGCGATGTTGATCCAGGCGGCCTTGGTGTCGCGCCAGCCGGAGGTGGCTCGGGCGTGGAGGTAGGCGGCGTAGAGGACCCAGGCTATGAAGGAGCAGGTTTCCTTGGGGTCCCAGCCCCAGAAGCGGCCCCAGGCGGCCTCGGCCCAGATGGCGCCGAGGATGACGCCGGTGCCGAAGATGGGGAAGCCGATGATGGTGGTGCGGTAGGCGAGGCGGTCCAGCATCTGGGCGTCGGGGAGGCGGCTGGCGAACTGGCCGAAGATATTGTCGGACTCATGGCCTGCGGGCTGCCAGAGTCGGTACAGGAACAGCAGACTCGCGACGCCGGAGACCAGGAAGACACCGCTGCCGATGGATACCACGGTCACGTGCACGGGCAGCCAGTACGACTTCAGCGCGGGCACAACGGGTGCGGCGTCGACATGCAGTTTGGTGCCCGCCAGGAACAGCAGGATGAGCACCGGCAGCAGCAGGAACGACCACATGGCGCGGTAGCGCTGATCACGCAGCAGCACCAGGCCGACCAGCAGGGCGGCGGCGCACGCCATGGTGATGAACTCGAACATATTGCCGAGCGGAAAACGGTGAGTCGCGAAGCCGCGCAGGATGATCGACACCACATGCGCACCGAAGCCGACGAACAGCACGGCAAAAGCCATATTGCCCAGGCGTTCCGGGAACGCGCGCTGCGCGCGGTCGGAGGGAACGACCTTGCCGGGCACCTGCCCCGAAGCCGCGGGCACCGGATCCGGTGCGCCGCCGCCGACGGTCACCAGCTCCCGCGCGGTCGCGGGCACCGTGCGGGTGATGGCGAACTGCCACACCAGCATGATGAAGACCAGCGTATAGATCACGATGGCCGATTTGAACGCGAGATCGCTGTAGGAGGCGATGGTCTCGTTGATCGGCATTACTTCTCTCCCGTGTTCTCGGTCAGCAGCCGCTCACGCAATCGGTCGAATTCGCCGCCCCAACCAGCCTGGTCGGTGCGGGCCAATCCGCCCATTTCTACTACGGTACGTCGTTTTGCATCGTCCTCGGTGCCGGGGTACACCCGGAGCCAGATGCGCCGCCGCTTCACCAGCAGTGAAACGAGCAGACCCGCCATCATGGTCACCGCGCTCACCAGCACCCACTGCTGCGCCGGATCATGCGAGACCTGCAGATTCACGAATTCCTGCGCACCGTCGAAGGTCACCTTCGTGCCGTCGGACAGATTCGAGGATTCACCGGGCTTGAGATTCACCCGCTGCTCCTTGACCAGCCGGCCCTGCTTGATCATCTCCGGATCCAGCGAGAACAACGACTGTGCGCGACCGGTATCCAGCCCGGTATCACCCTTGTAGATATCCACCGCGACCATCGGATCCCGCATACCCGGATACATGGAGGTCAGCAGCGAACCGTGCAGCAGCGCGGTCGGCGCGAACAGGCCCTGGATGGCGACCTGATGCTTGCGCCGCTCCTCCTCGTTCGGATACATGCCGCCCGGCGGATCGATGCGCAGCACACCCGAGGACAGGAAGGTGGTGCCGTCGTCGGGCTTCCACTGGATCGTCTCGGTGCGCGTCTGCCCG
The DNA here is from genome assembly GCF_035958815.1 of Nocardia sp. NBC_01327. Classification (NCBI taxonomy): domain Bacteria; kingdom Bacillati; phylum Actinomycetota; class Actinomycetes; order Mycobacteriales; family Nocardiaceae; genus Nocardia; species Nocardia sp. NBC_01327. Next base: position 8,931,815 of record NZ_CP108383.1, read on the forward strand.
TTCGGGAACGTCACCGTGAAGGTCGGCGCAAAACCGTGGCCCTGCAGGTAAACCCGGTCGCCGGCGACTCGCAGCGGATGATTCACCTGAATGGTGGTGTCGCGCCAGGTGCCGGAGTCCAGATCCTTACCGGTCTGGTACTGGATGTTCGAGGTGAACATGGAGGCCTCGCCCGTGGGCAGATAGTCGGCCTTGAAGTCCTTGACCCGTATACACATCGGGGCCAATCCGGTGCCGTCGTTCACATTGCCGGCACGGAAGGAGTCGAATACCGCGGGCGAGGTGGTGCAGAAACCCGGGCCGTCGTTCGCGATGACGACGACATTGCCCTCGTAGCCGAAGAGCTTGCCGATGGCGATGGCCGCCAGCAGGCAGACCAGCGCCAGGTGGAAGACCAGGTTGCCGGCCTCGCGGGTGTACCCCTTCTCCGCCGAGAGCGTGATCTCACCCTCGCGCGTACCCGGGAGCACCACGGTTCGCCAGCCGCGCAACTCTTTCCGAGCGCGCTCGATGACCTCCTCGGGCGTGCCCGCATCACTACCGCTGAAGTGGTGCGGCAGTCGCGCGAGATTGCGCGGCGCCTTCACCGGCGGCGTGCGCAGCGCCCGATAGTGATCGAGCACGCGCGGCAGGATGCAGCCCACCAGCGAAACGAACAGCAGCACATAGATCGCCGTGAACCAGAAGCTGGAGAACACGTCGAACAGCTGCGCCCGGTCCATCCAGCGACCCAGCGTCGGCCGGTTCCCGATATAGGTGTCGACCTTCTGCTTGTTCAGACTGCGTTGCGGCAGCAGCGCACCCGGGATGGCGGCCAGGGCCAGCAGGAACAGCAGCATGAGCGCGGTGCGCATACTGGTGAGCCCGCGCCAGGTATTGCGCAGCAGCGCGAGCGCGCGGCCGGGCAGCGACTGACGCGGCGGGCGGGCGGGGGCGGCGGGAGTTTCGATGGTTGTGGTCATCAGATCGGCAGGGTCACATTCGAGACGAAGGCGTCGCGGACCCAGGAGATGAACTGGTCCCACGCTCCGGTCACCAGGGCGATGCCGACGGCAACCAGCAGGATGCCGCCGATCACCTGAATGGTGCGGGAATTGCGGCGCAACCAGCCGACGCCGCGCAGTGCGGTCGCCGAGCCGAACGCCAGGATTACGAAGGGCAGGCCCAGGCCCAGGCAGTAGGCCACGATGAGGGCGACCCCGCGAATGGCGGTGGTGCCCTCGGTGCCCGCGGATACGGCCATCACGCCGGACAGGGTGGGACCCAGGCACGGCGTCCAGCCGAGCGCGAACACCGCGCCGAGCAGGGGTGCGCCGATGAGACCGCTCAGACGCCGCGGCTCCATGCGCGTATCCCGCTGCAGAGCCGGAATGAGTCCGATGAACGCCAGGCCCATCAGGATGGTGACGCCGCCGCCGATGCGCTGCAGCAGTTCACGATTCACATTCAAGGCCTGAATGGTGCCGAACACCGTGGCCGAGGCGAGCACGAACACCACGGTGAAACCGAGCACGAACAACCCCGCCGCACCCGCCACCCGCATGCGGCCGCGATGGCGTTCGGCGACCGCGGTGCGCTGCGCCGATTCGACCGTGACCGGCGGCGCTTCCGCACCGACGACTCCGGCCAGGTACGACAGATACCCCGGCACCAGCGGCACCACGCACGGCGAGGCGAACGACACCAGCCCGGCCAGCACGCACGCACCGAGCGCGAGCAGCAGCGGCCCGGTCGCAGCGGTCTGCTGGAACGAATCCCCCACGCTCGCAAGCACAGTCACATTCACTGGGCTGTCTCCGCGGCGAGACGGGTCACGGTGGGCTGCAGGTCATCGGCCAGGAGTGAGCGCAGGAAGACGGCGGCGACACGGTGATTGCGGTCGAGCACGATGGTGGTGGGGATGACGCTGGTCGGGAACTTGCCCCCGAGGGCGAGCAGGCTGCGCATCGACGGGTCGTAGATCGACGGATAGCCGATCTTGTTGTCGGTGACGAAATCCTGGGCCTTGTCCTGCTGGTTGTCGCGGACATTGATGCCGAGGAAGGCGACGCCCTTGTCCTGGGTCGCCGCGTAAACCTGTTCCAGCGCAGGCGCTTCCGCACGGCACGGGCCACACCACTGACCCCAGATATTGATGACGACGACCTTGCCGGGGAAGTCGTCCACCGAGGTGGTCTTGCCCGCGGTCATGAGATCCGGGCCCGACAGCTTGCCGATGGTGCCGCGCGCGGACGGCGGATCGTAGGTGATGTCGGTCTTACCGCCGGGCGAGATGAATTCGAAGGTGCCGCCCTGCGCCACCGCGTCCTTACCTGCGGTCGAACAACCGGCGAGCACCGCCACCAGGGACAGGCTCGCCAGCAGGATCGACGCCGTACGCCGCAGCGATCCAGGCAGGGACGCGGACCCGCTCATGCCCCCGTCACCTTGGGATCCGAAGCCCCCGCGGGTTCGCTGTACACGATGTCGATCAACGTATCGCCCTGGTACACAAGGGAAGTGATGGACGCGAGCGAGCACTGGCGATTGCGCGGATCGTGCCACAGCCGCTGTCCCTGCAGGAAGCGCCGCAGCGTCCACACCGGCAGCTGATGCGACACCAGCACGGCCTCGCGACCGGCGGCCTCGACCCGGGCCTTGTTCGCGGCAGCCAGCATCCGGTGCGCGATCTGCAGGTACGGCTCACCCCACGACGGCGTGAACGGATCCCGCATCTTCCACCAGTGCCGCGGCTTGAACAGCGCGCCGTCACTCATGGACACCCGCAGGCCCTCGAAGGTGTTTCCGGCCTCGATGAGATTGTCATCGGTCCGAATGATCAATCCGTGGTGCGCCGCAATGGGTTCCGCGGTCTCCTGCGCCCGCTGCAGCGGCGAGGCCACCACCAGCGCGATATCGTGATCGGCCAGCGACCGCGCCACGGCCTGCGCCTGCGCCCGCCCCGTCACCGACAACTGGAATCCGGGCAGTCGCCCGTACAGAATCCCCTTCGGATTGTGCACCTCACCGTGCCGCATGACATGCACGATCGTCTCGGCATCGGAAGCCACGTCCCCGGGCAGCAGCACTCCGCTCACCTGCGGCGCGGCGCCTGTGCCCGACGCGTCGACATCGGTTTCGGTCACCTCGGCCGACTCGGCGGCAACGGATTCGGTCGCGCCCCCCTCCGCGTCGCTGCCCTCGGCGGAGCTGTCCACAACGGCTGCCGCAGCCCACTGGGCAACAACAGCCGCCAGCTCGGCGGCCGACGCCTCGGTTTCCACGGAAGCTGTTGCGGGGGTGACGGTTTCGTCCGGGAGGGAGACGGCGATGTGCTCGCCGGTCTCGGCCAGTTCCTCTTCCGCCTGGCGGATGGAGTCGAGGAGGCGGGCGGCCTCGGCGGGCGAGAGAGGGGCGGGCGCGGGGGCGGGTAGGCCGGTCTCGGGATTAGAGCTCACGCGGCGGATCCTTCGGGGGTGGCGGCGGCCGCGGCGCGCGCGGCGGCGGGGAGGGCGGCGGCGATGCGATCGAATGCGTCCTCGTCGAGTGCCGCGGAAACGAACCAGGCCTCGAAAGCGCTCGGCGGCGCGTACACGCCGGCCTCGAGCAGGGCGTGGAAGAAGGCCGGAAAACGCCAGGTCTCAGCGGCCTTGGCGGCGGCATAGTCGGTGACCGGGGCGTCGGCGAAGAACACGCTCACCATATTGCCCGCGAATTGCACCTGATGCCGGACACCTTCGGCCGCGAGCGCGTCGGTGAGCAGCGCGCCGAGCCGCGTCGAATTCCGATCCAGGGCCGCGTAGACCTGATCGTCGGCGGCGCGCAGCGTGGCCAGGCCTGCCGCGACCGCCACCGGATTCCCGGAGAGCGTGCCCGCCTGATAGACCGGGCCCAGCGGAGCCAGGCGATTCATGATGTCGGCGCGACCGCCGAAGGCCGCCGCGGGCAGCCCGCCGCTCATCACCTTGCCGAAGGTGTAGAGATCGCCTGCCACCCCTTCGAGGCCGTACCACCCGGATGCGCTGACCCGGAATCCGGTCATGACCTCATCCATGATGAGCAGCGCGCCATGGTCTTCGGTGAGCTTGCGCAGACCGGCGTTGAATCCGGGCAGCGGCGCGACCGCGCCCATATTGCCCGCCGCGGCCTCGGTGATCACGCAGGCGATCTCACCGGGATGCGCGGCGAAGGCCGCGGCCACGGCTTCGAGATCGTTGTAGGGCAGCACGATGGTGTCGGCCGCCTGCGCACCGGTGACACCGGGCGAGGTGGGCAGGCCCAGCGTCGCCAGGCCGGAACCGGCGTCGGCGAGCAGCGCGTCCACATGCCCGTGATAGCAACCGCTGAATTTGACGATCTTGGATCGACCGGTGAATCCGCGGGCCAGCCGGACCGCGCTCATGGTGGCCTCGGTGCCCGAGTTCACCAGGCGCACCCGCTCGACGGGGTCGACCCGTGCCGCAATGGCTTCCGCGAGCAGGATCTCGGCCTCGGTCGGCGCGCCGAAGGACAGGCCACCGGTGGCGGCCCGCTGCACCGCCTCGACAACCTCCGGATGCGCATGCCCGAGAATCATCGGACCCCAGGAACACACCAGGTCCACGTACTCGTTGCCATCGGCATCGGTCAGCGTGCACCCGCGCGCGGAGGCCATGAACCGCGGCGTCCCGCCCACCGAATTGAAGGCCCGCACCGGCGAATTCACGCCACCCGGAATGACCGCCGCGGCGCGTTCGAAAAGCTGGGCTGAGACCGGCACCGACGCCTGGCTCACACGCGGAGAAGAACTCACGGCACCCAGTGTCTCAGCCCGCGCAACCTCATCGACGACAGGGTGTAGTGGATGTGCGCCACCCCACCCCGAACCCGCAATCCTCGCACCCCGCCGCCTCTCCCGCATCCGCTGGCCGCTCCCCGCCGGAGACCAGGGAACATCCACCGAACCCTCCCCCACCCCAACTCCGGCCCGCAGTGCGACCTCACCTCCACTCCGGCTCCGGTTTCGACCCTGCCTTCTCACTGGTCCGGCTCGCAGTGCGACCTCGCCCTCGCCCCCACTCCGGCTCCCGCCTCGACCCGGCCTTCTCACTGGTCCGGCTCGCACTGCGGCCCTGCCTTCGCCGCCGCGCCGGCTCACGCTGCTACTTCGCCCGCTTCACCTGCCCGGCTCGCGCTGCGACCCTGCCGTCACCGCCGGTTCGGATCTCATTGCTACGCAGCCGTAGTCGTCGGTGCGGATCTCGGTGCGGTCCCGCATTCGTCGCTACTTGGCGCTCACCGCTAGTTGGCACTGGCCGCCGATCCGGCTCCCGGGAGGCGGGAGGGGGGCAACCGGGGGCGGCAACACGCAGGGTCGTTTTGAGTGCAACTTCGATTGCTAGATAGTTGCTGGTGCGTAATCTTTCGAGGTAGGGGCGTCGTCGAGAGAGAGCGGGACGGTATGCGGATTGCGCGGTTCGGTGCGGGATTGGTTGCGGTTTCCGGAGTTGGGGTGGCGTTGGTCGCGGGGGCGGGGCAGGCGGCGGCGGGAGCGCCGTTCGCTCAGTTCGATCAGGGGCGGATCGGGGTGTCGCTGTCGCATGACGAGACGGCGGCGGTGGCGGACGGGCCGGTGCCCGCGGTCGTGAGCATGTTCGTGCCGCTGAGCCGCATGGGTGCGGGACTGCAGCCGGACACCTCCATCCGCAAGGACGAGAACGGCGGTGTGCACGCCTCACTGCGGCAGGTGGTGGCGGAGGCCGCCGACCATCCGGACGGCTCCGTCGTCATGTACTTCAATGCGCCCGGCACCCACGGCGGTCGCGTGATGGACATCTACCAGAACTGGGGCTGACCGGCGGGAGTGCCACTAGGACAGCGGCACTCCCAGGCAGAACGCCGCCCAGCCGGTGGAGACCAGGCAATTCAGGGGCGCCGGTAGCAGGTCCTGCCAGGATGTGAGCGTCATGGATTCGATTGTCCGCGTACCCACCAGCGCGAGCCACCGAATGCGGATCCTCGCGCACCCCCAACGGCGTGGCGCGATACAACCTCAGCGCGCGAGCCGGAAAACCCGCGCGACCAGATCGAGCAGTACCAGCCCGGCCGCCGTCATCACCACGGCCGCGCCGGCCAGCCACGGCCCCGAATACCGGGAGGCCGTGTATCCCGGCGCATCCCCCGAGGCCGCGAACCATCCGGTGTGAATTCCCTTGTGCCAGCACCACACTGCCGCGATCACGAGCACCGGCGTGAGCACGAATTCGACGAGCACAGCGAGCCATCGCATTATCGCGCCTCCTCCTCGTCGCTCTCGGCCTGGTCGGTCTTCTTTTCGGCGGTATCGCCGGACAGCCGTTCCACCGCCGCGGTCAGTTCGGCCCGCAGGGTGTAGTGATCGCGCGCCCACGCCTGCACCAGACCGCCGTCCCGCAATTTCAGCCCGATGCCCTTGCGCCGCCGCGGTACTCCGCTGAGCTCACCGAGCGCCCGCGCCGATTCCCAGTCCTCATAATCCCAGGACTCGTCATCAGTTTCCGGCAACACCGCGGCAATGCTGCTCAGCGGCAGTGTTTCGGCGCCTTCGCGCAGCGTGTCGGGGGTGAGTTCGATGCTGATGTGCCGCTTTCCGGCAATGACCTGCAGCCAGACGAACCCGGCCAGCAGCAACCCGCAGAAGACGAGCCCGAACCAGTGCACCGCACCGCCGCGAACAACCTCCACCACCAGGATCAGCCCGCACAGCACCGGACCGTAGGCAATGGTGCGATAGCGCGCACCCGGCTCGGAGAAAAGAACGTTCGCAGCGGACTCACTCATAGTGAGAATCTAGCGGGACCGCGATCGGGAGCAAGCGTGCAAGAGGTGCGCGAGGATCCGCGCGCGGGATGCACAGCGCTCAGCCGAAGAGACCCGGAATCAACAGCACTGCGAGGGTGAGCAATCCGAACAGGAACAGCAGACTCAACCCCAGCACATCGCGCCGAAGGCTGTGCGGCTGCTGGATCACCACTCGCATCGTTGCCTCCGATTCTCCGGAGCTGAACGCATAACGAGCGGCTTCCGGTTCCCGAACTCTCTGTGACTGCCCTCACCCTACCCGTTAGTACGCTCGTAACAAACTTCACGGTCCTCACCGTGGCCCCGGCCGGAAGAAGAGCTCGGATTCCTTTCGGTAACACAGGAATACGGCCCCGCCCGCCAGCACCGCCTGCACGATTCCGGCACATCCGGCGACCACCGCCGCGGCACCGGGTTTCGCACCCGATCCGATGAGCGTGCCGGCCGCGCCGAGCAGCAGGAATACCGCGAATCCGGTGAGTATGCTGCGCGCCCAGCTCTTTCCGCGCGCCAGCTGATAGACGAATGCGACCGCGATCCCGCTGAGCACCAGCCAGAACACCGCGACGAGCACGAGCAGCACCATGACCCACACCTGCACCTGGGCCAGGGTGACCGGCTGCTGCCCCTGCACCTGGTCGAACATCTGCTGCGCCAGATCCCGCCGCTGCCCGATCGAGGCGATCAGCGAGGCGACCGCCTGCACCACACCGACGGCCAGGGCGAGGTACCAGAGCAGGCCGGCGGTGCGCACATCTTCGGGAACCGGGCGTGGAATCACCGGGGGCTGCATCGGATTCACGGCGAGCAGTTGGTCACGCAAGCCAGTGCGACGCTTCGGTAGCCCAGTAGGTGAGCACCATATCGGCGCCCGCCCGCCGGATGCCCAGCAGGGATTCCAGAATGGCGCCCCGGCGATCGATCCAGCCGTTCTGCGCGGCGGCGGTGATCATCGCGTACTCGCCGGAGATCTGATAGGCCGCGACCGGAACGGTCGAACGGTCCGCCACATCGCGCAGGATATCGAGATAGGACATGGCGGGTTTCACCATGACGATGTCCGCGCCCTCGGTCAGATCCAGTTCCAGTTCGCGGATGGCCTCGCGGCGATTGGCCGGATCCTGCTGGTAGGTACGGCGATCGCCCTCGAGCGAGGAACCCACCGCCTCCCGGAACGGGCCGTAGAAGGCGGAGGCGTACTTGGCGGCGTAGGCGAGGATGCCGGTGTCGGTCTGCCCGGCCGCGTCCAGTCCGGCCCGGATCGCGCCGACCTGGCCGTCCATCATGCCGCTGGTGCCCAGCAGGTCGGCGCCGGTGTCGGCCTGTGCGAGCGCCATTTCGACATAGCGGCGCAGCGTGGCGTCATTGTCGACGGCGCCGTGCTCGTCCAGGACGCCGCAGTGCCCGTGATCGGTGAATTCGTCGAGGCAGGTGTCGGCCATGACCACCGTGGAGCCGCCGACCTCGTGCACGAGCGCCCGCAGCCCGCGATTGAGAATGCCGTCCGGATCGCTGGCCTGACTGCCGGTCGCGTCCTTGTCCTCACTGCGCGGCACGCCGAACAGCATGAGCCCGCCGACGCCGGCGGTGACGGCTTCGACGGCCGCCTTGCGCAGCGAATCCATCGAATGCTGGAAAACGCCTGGCATGGAAGAGATTTCGCGTGGTTCGTCGAGCCCGTCGGCGACGAACATGGGGAGGATCAATTGCCGTGGCTGCAGGGTGGTTTCGGCCACCAGACGGCGTAGCGCAGGGGTACGGCGCAACCGCCGTGGGCGGTCCATTCCGGTCATAGTCGCATGATATGCCCGCGTCGCGGAGGCCTCGCGGGGGCCTGGATATGTCGGTGTCCCCGAGTAGAATCGAAGATGTGTTCGAAGAGTTCGCGGCGAGATTCGTTCGCCGGGAACCTTGATCGCAACGGGAGGATGGGCCGTGCTCGCAGCCGTATCAAATATGTCAAGCAAGAAAACCATGTCCGATCAGGCGGGAGTGCCGAGGCGGGGGGACGTCATCGATCACGCTTGGGCGCCGCTGGCCAAGCAGCCGCTGCCCGCGGGCCGGCCGCGCTCGTGGTACATCTCGCACAATCGGCGACTCAAGGCCATGCGCCTGGCCATCGCACTGCTGGACTCCGGCTCGTTCAGCCCCGACGAGGCCACGAACGAAAGAATCAGGGACACAGCCGAAACCGTCGGCCTGCACTGGCCCTCGGATGCGACGTGCCGCATGGTCCGCCGCATGATGCAGGCCCAGCGCTGAGGTATCCCCCGCACCGATGACGAAGGGGCCCCGCATCGTGGGATGCGGGGCCCGTTCAGGTCGAGGGCGACAGCCTCAGCGGCTGCGGCGGCTCTTCTTGCGGGGCGGGGGCAGCAGGCCCTCGGCGCGCAGGTGGGCGGCATGCTCGGCGAGGGATTCGACGAGGGGGCCGACCTGGGCGATTTCGGGCTGCACGTCTACGCGCAGGCCGAATTCGATGGCTGTTTCGGCGGTTTTCGGGCCGATGCAGGCAACGATGGTGCGGGCGTGCGGTTTACCGGCGATGCCGACCAGATTCCGGACGGTGGAGGACGAGGTGAACAGCACCGCGTCGAAACCGCCGGTCTTGATCATTTCGCGGGTCTCCGCCGGGGGCGGGGACGCACGCACGGTGCGGTACGCGGTGACATCGTCGATCTCCCAGCCGCGGTCGCGCAGACCCTCGGCCAGCGTTTCGGTGGCGATATCGGCGCGCGGCAGCAGCACCCGGTTCACCGGGTCGAAAACGTCGTCGTAGGGCGGGAAGTCGGCCAGCAGGCCCTCGGAGGACTGCTCACCGCTGGGGATCAGCTCCGGATTGATGCCGAACGAGCGCACCTTCTCCGCGGTGGCCTCGCCCACGCAGGCGATCTTCACACCGGAGAAAGCCCGTGCGTCCAAACCGAATTCGCCGAACTTCTCCCACACCGCGCGCACCGCGTTGGTGGAGGTGAACACCACCCACTGGTAGCGGCCGTCGACCAGACCCTTGACCGCACGCTCCATCTGCGCGGGGCTGCGCGGCGGCTCGACGGCGATGGTCGGGACCTCCATGGGGATGGCGCCGTGCATGACGAGCTTCTCGCTCATCTCGCCGGCCTGCTCCTTGGTCCGCGGCACCAGTACGGTCCAGCCGTACAGGGCACGCGACTCCCACCACGAGGTCTTGGCGCGCTTCTCGACCTCTTTACCGACGGTGACCACGAGCGGGCCGACCATCTCCGAGGCCGCGTTGTTCAAGGTCGCCAGCGTGGCATCGATCGTGCGCTGCTGACGCGTGGTGCCGCGCACCGTCACCGCGACCGGAGTCTGCGGCGCCATACCGTGTTCCACCAGCGCACTGGCGGTCTCGGCCAGGTGACCCGAGGTGGCGTGCAGCACCAGCGGGCCGGGTGCGGCCGCGACGGCCGCCCAGTCCACCTCACCGCGCACATCGACCTCGGTGTGGCTCGAGCCCAGCTCGATACCGGCGTAGGCGGGCACCGTGGTCCCGGCCGACAGCCCCGGTAGCACCTCGAACATCAGGTGCGAGCGGGTCACCGCATTGACCTCCTGGATCACCGAATCGGTGGTCAGCGGGTCACCGGAGACCAGGCGCACCACGTCGAAGCCGTTGCGGGCCTCCGCGATCAGCGTCTTGGCCACCTCGGCCGGGTCGCCCAGCGCGGGGCGCACATCGACGGGAAGCTCCCCGTCGGGGCCCGGCTCGGCGGCGCTGCCGATCAAGGCGAGCACACCCTTGTCGACATCGGGATCTGTGAACGCCAGCTCGGCGCGCGCGATTACCTCGCGTGCACGCACAGTCAACAGCGCCGGATCGCCCGGTCCTGACCCAACGAAAAGGATCCGGCCGGGGTGCTTCTTCGTCGCTCGGCTCATCGAATATTCTCCATTGGGCTGGGATTGCTGTTGTCGGATGGCTCGGCCCCCGGGTTCGCATCTCCGGGGTCACTGAGCAGGTCGCGCGCCCCCAGCTCCAAGAGCTCACGCGCCAGTGCCCGGCCCAGCTCCGCGGCATCCGCGAGCGAGCCGACCACAGAGGCCCGGATGGTGTCCGAGCCGTCGATCGCCGCCACGCACCCGCGCAGCGACAGTTCGTCTATCACTCTGCCGTCGTCGTCGAGAGATTCGACGACCTCGGCCAGCGCACCGATCGGGGCGGTGCAACCCGCCTCCAGTTCGGCCAGCAGCGCCCGCTCGGCGGTGATCGCGGCACGGGTGCCGGCATCGTCGAGAGCGGACAGAATGGTCACGAGTTCGGTGTCCTCGCTGCGGCATTCGACCGCAAGCGCACCCTGCGCCGGAGCGGGCAGCATCTGCACCGGCTCCAGCGATTCGGTGATGGCGTCCAGGCGGCCGATGCGGGCCAGCCCGGCCCGGGCCACCACGACGGCATCGAGTTCACCATTGGCGACTTTGCCGATGCGGGTGTCGAGATTGCCGCGCAGCGGCACGATTTCGACACCGAGGCCCAGGGCCAGCAGCTGCGAGGCACGACGCGGCGCGGAGGTTCCGATGCGGGAGCCGGCGGGCAGCTCGCCCAGCACCAGACCGTCACGAGCCACCAGCGCATCGCGCGGATCCTCACGCGGCGGAATGGCCGCGATATCGAAGCGCGGATCCTGCGCGGTCGGCAGATCCTTGTACGAGTGCACCGCGATATCGACTGTGCCCGCGGCCAATTCGTCGCGCAGGGCGGCGGTGAAGACACCGACGCCGATGGTCTGCACCGGCGCGGAGGACTTGTCACCGGCGGTCTTCACGATCACCAGTTCGGCCTGCTGCCCGGCGCCGATCAGCGCGTCGCGCACATGCCCGGCCTGGGTCAGGGCCAGCAGACTGCCGCGGGTACCGATCCGCCACGGGGCGTCGACTGTTCCACGTGCTGTGCTGCGCACTGTTTCGTGCACCGCATCGGTACCTGTCTCGGGCACGGCTTCCCGCCCTGTCTGTGTGTCCTGCACCATCGCTCCGGTCATGCGGTCAGCCCCTGTTCGTCCCCCGAATGGGCGGCGGTGAAATCGTCGGCCAGCTGACCGGCCGGCGCGGAGATCTCCATCGGCGCCGCAACCGCCTGCGCCGCACCGGGTTTCAGTTCGAACAACTCCCGGAGCGCCTCGGCGTAACTGTCACCGCCGGGTGTGGACGCCAACTGCTTGACCCGCACCGTCGGCGCGTGCAGCAGCTTGTCCACCACGCGGCGCACGGTGCGAGCGACCTCTTCGCGGTGCGCGGCGTCCAGCTCGGGTAGTCGCGAGTCCAAGCGCAGCAGCTCGCCCTCGACCACATCGGCGGCCATCTGCCGCAGCGCGGCGACGGTCGGGGTGACCTCGGCCATGCGCTGTCCGGCAAGGTATTTGGTGAGTTCCTCGGCGACGATGGTGCGCGCCGCGGCGGTATCGTCGGCGGCCGCGCCTGCCGACGGATCCCGCTGCAGGGTCTCCATATCGATGACCGTCACACCGGGCAGTCCGGCCACCGCGTGATCCACATCGCGCGGCAGGCCCAGATCGCAGATGACCAGCTGCGCGGTCGAATCGGCGGCGGACAGCGCATTGTGCACATCGGCGATGCTCACCACCGTGCCCACCGCGCCGGTGCAGGTGACCACCACTTCGGCCACGGCCATGGCCTCGACCAGCTGCTCGATATCCATCGCCGTGGCGGCGACGCCGTGCATGGTGGTGGCCGTATTGGCAAGCCGCTGTGCACGTTCCAGCGTCCGGTTCACCACGATGATGCGCGCGACCCCGGCCCGCGCCAGCTGTGCCACCGCGAGCCCGCCCATGGCGCCCGCGCCCAGCACCAGCGCGGTGCGCCCGGTCAGCGGACCCAGCACCAGCCGGGCCCGATCCAGCGCCACCGACACCACGGAGGCGCCCGCCCGGTCGATCCCGGTCTCGGAGTGCACCCGCTTGCCGACGCGCAGCGAATGCTGCGCCAGCTCGTGCAGCGTGCGCCCGGAGGCCTGCTGCGAATCGGAGGCCGCGTAGGCGGCGCGGATCTGGCTGAGCACCTGCTGCTCACCGATCACCATCGAATCCAGGCCGGACGCCACCGCGAACAGATGCTCGGCGGCGGCCTCGGCGTAGCGCACGTAGGCGTACTTGGTGAGCTCCGGCAGCGGCAGCCCGGAGTGCTTGGTCAGCAGTTCGCTGATCTCGCCCAGCGCGGGGTGGAAGGCGTCGACCACGGCGTAGATCTCGACGCGATTGCAGGTGGAGACGATCATCGCTTCGGAGACATGGCTGGAGGCCAGCATCTTCTCGGTCAGCTTGGGCCGATCGTGCTCGGTGATCGCGATCTTCTCCAGCACCGCAACTGGAGCGCTGCGATGCGAGATCCCGACGAGAAGCACACTCATGGCTGGACCACCGCTCCCTTGCTGGCTGTCTCAGTGCCGCCCGACGGCCGCGCTGCCGCATGTGAAGTCGTTATCGGCGTGCAGTTCATCGCCGCCGCCGTATTCCGGGGCGCCGAGCGCACACCCACCGGAACCGCGGCGGCCGCGCTCACCGTCTCCCCGGCGGCCTCCGCATTGCGGGCCAGCTCGAAGGACAGCAACTGCATCTCCACCGCGAGATCCACGCGCCGCACCTCTACGTGCGGCGGCGCGTCCAGCGCGACGGGCGAGAAGCTGAGAATGCACAGCACCCCGGCGGCGACCAGCAGATCGCAGACGGCCTGGGCATGGGCATCGGGCGTGGTGATGACCGCGATGGTCGGCGCCAGTTCGGCCACCGCACCGGACAATTCGGCCACATCGCGTACCGGCAAACCGCAGACCGGCGTACCGATCAGCGCCGGATCATTGTCGAAGAGGCCGACCATGGCGAAACCGCGGCGGCGGAATCCGCCGTACCCGACCAGTGCCCGGCCCAGATTGCCCGCGCCCACCAGCACCACCCGATGTCCCTCGGAGAGTCCGAGCACATCCTCGATGCGGTCGCGAAGCTTGATCACGTCATATCCGACACCTCGGACACCGTTGGGTCCGAGGAAGGAAAGATCCTTGCGCAACTTGGCGGAACCGACACCCGCCGCGACAGCCAGTTCCTCACTCGATACGATGGCAACAGCATCGTCGGCGAGAACGGCGAGCACCCGGAGATAAGTGGCCAGACGCGCCACTGTGGCCTGCGGGATGTCCTTCTGCAGAGCCTTGCCGGAGACACCACTCTGCGGCGTCTCATGCTGCTCCGTCACGTCGCTTGCGCTCCTCGTCCGGCCGGGGGTGAGTGTCCGGGTGCTTTTGTCGACCCGACGCCGGGGACCGTCGCATGGCGGCCGAGCAGGCAAGGTCGAGTCATAGGTTCGGGGTCGCTTCCGCTGAAGAGCGGGTTGCGTGCCACCACCGTAACCGCTTGTGAAGCCCTGCACAAAGTCGGTGAATTCAGTCACTTTGCGGGGGGCCTCCTGCCCCGGGATCATTCAACCCTGCTCACGGGGAACCCGCTACGCAACGCGCCGGGAATCGAACAGTCGAACACCCGGTTACGGGGTGGCGTCGGGCCGGTGGGGGACCGAACCGGACGACCCGCTGTTTCACCGGCTCAGGTCGGCGCGTAAGCGCGCCTCGTCCACATCGAAATAGCTGTGCTCACGACCGTTGAGCAGCACCACCGGCAGCCGATCGCCGTATTCGGCGCGCAGGGCCGGATCGGTCGCCGCGGCCTCGTCGACATCCACGGTCTCGACCTCGATGCCGAAATCGGCGCAGATCGGCCGCAATTGCTCCAGCGCGACCGCGCAGAGTCCGCAGCCATTGCGGGTCAACAGGGTCACCGAGGGGGTGGAAACGTTCATGAAACTCATTCAACACCCCCGTCATGTCAGTCAGCGTCTACGTCCCGGTCACCGCTGGGCGTTACTGTGGACTATGCCGGTGCATGCACCAACCGGATTGGTCACGGACTCTCAAATGTGGCGGCAAGAACAGGCGGAGGTACTGGTGCCGGAACGATCGAAAGAGGCCGGACAGGGTTCGAAGGACTCGCGGTCGGGCTTGATCGCGGGCAGATTCGGTGAATTCGCGCCCCGCTGGGGACAGGGTCTGCAGGACCAGTTCACCCGAATCACGCGGAGCCCGTTCGGTCCCAGCGATGAAGAGGTGCGCGCCAATCTGGCGGGCGAGGCCAGCGCCGATGCCGCGCTCGCCCTGCACGACGCCGAACTCGCACTGTACGACGAGCCGAGACCCGCGATTCCGCGTGATCTCACCGCCGCCGCGTTCTTCGATGTGGACAACACCATGGTGCAGGGTGCGTCCATCGTGCATTTCGCGCGCGGGCTGGCCGCGCGCAAATACTTCAAGACCTCGGATCTGGTCGATATCGCCTGGAAACAGGTGAAATTCCGGGTCACCGGCAAAGAGAACAGCGCCGATATGAGCAGCGGTAAGGAGCGCGCCCTCGAGTTCATCGCCGGCCGCCCCACCGCCGAATTGGCGGCGCTCGGCGAGGAGATCTACGACGAGATCATCGCCGACAAGATCTGGCCGGGCACCCGGGCGCTCGCGCAGATGCATCTCGATGCCGGACAACAGGTTTGGCTGGTCACCGCGACACCGGTGGAACTGGCGCAGGTCATCGCCAAGCGGCTGGGTCTCACCGGTGCGCTGGGCACCGTCGCGGAAAGCCACGACGGCGTATTCACCGGCCGCCTGGTGGGCGACATCCTGCACGGGCTGGGCAAGGCGCATGCGGTGCGCACCCTCGCCATTCGTGAGGGGCTGAACCTCAAACGCTGTACCGCCTACTCCGACAGCCACAATGACGTGCCCATGCTCTCGCTGGTAGGCACGGCGGTGGCCATCAATCCCGATGCGGACTTGCGCGAGGTCGCCAAGAACCGCGGCTGGGAGATCCGGGACTTCCGCACCGGCCGCAAGGCCGCGAAAGTCGGTGTGCCGACGGCACTTGCGCTAGGCGCGGCCGGGGGCGCCGCAGCCGCGGTGCTGAGCCGCAAACGCGAAGCCAAAGCGAGCTGACTGACCCGCCTCTCCGCGAATTCAAGCCCGACTCAGGCGGGGCGACGGTTGCGTCGGCCGCCGGCGGTGAGGTGGGGGCAAGTTAGCTCGTACCCGGCGAGTTACCCCGATCGACACGAAATCAGTTGTCGCCCCGGCGAACGACGGCCTCTTTCACCAGGCCATCGGTCGCCGGGGGACAGTACAGCTCTAGCCGGTGAAGGGATTCCGGCGCTTTGTCAGCAACTTGTAGAGCGTGCCCTGAATCGTTTCGCGGACCTGATCGGTGATCTCGAACATGGTCATCGGATCGTCGGCGGCCTCGGGCTCGTATTCGCCCGTCGGAATCGGCTCACCGAATTCGATGTACCACTTCGACGGGAACGGAATCGCGCCCAGCGGGCCCAGATGCGGGAATGTCGGAGTCACCGGGAAATACGGCATGCCCAGCAGGCGCGCGAGCGGCTTGAGATCGGCGATCTTCGGGTAGATCTCCTCCGAACCGACGATCGAGACCGGAATGATCGGCACCCCGGTGCGCACCGCCGCCGCCACGAAACCGCCACGGCCGAAACGCTGCAGCTTGTAGCGGTCACCGAACGGCTTGCCGATGCCCTTGTAGCCCTCCGGGAACACGCCCGCGACTTCCCCTGCGCGCAACAGCCTTTCGGCGTCGGCGGGGCAGGCCAGGGTATGCCCGGCCTTACGCGCGAGACCGCCCACCACCGGCGTCTCGAAGATGAGATCGGCGGCCAGCAGGCGCAGCACCCGCTGCTTGGGATGGCGATCGTGCACGGCCAGCTGCAGCATCAGCCCGTCGAGCGGCACCGTGCCCGCGTGATTGGCCACGAGCAGCGCGCCGCCCGCCTCCGGAATGTTCTCGATACCGCTGACCTCCACCCGGAACCACAGGTCCGAGAGCGGGCGCAGCATCGGCAGGATCACCGATTCCAGCAGATGTTCGTCCAGGCCGAATTCGTCGACCTGGTAATCACCGGTCAGGCGGCGCCGGGCGAAATCCGCGGTGCGGCCGACCCCCTCGACCACCGCCCCCCGGATCATCTCGCTCAGCGACTTCGGCTGCCGGGACTCGACTTCGGCGAGGCGATCGGTCAGTGAGGTCACCGGCTTGAGCGCCGGCTCCCCCGGCCAGACCCGCGACGGCCGATGCCGTGCCTCGATATCCACGTCGTGAAGACGAATCACCTTCGCTACATCACTCATTGGTGTGCTCCCGTCCCAGCCCCGAGCAGGCCGAGAAGTTTGTTCTCTGCGGCGTCGATCCAGCGAGGATCGATCACGGGCCGCAACGCTGCGCCCCCTATGAAGTCGTCGAATGCCTGCACTGTGGTCCAGCGCGGCTGAAAACCCAGTTCGGTGCGCATCCTGGTGGTGTCCAGACCGCAACCGAAATGGAAATAGTCGATTTGTTCGGCGGTGAACTCCCGCATCACCGGACCCATGAGGGTGCGGCCGACAGTGCGGAACACGTTGTACGGCACCGGCATTTCTATCCGGCCCGCCCGGCGGATCGCCTGCGACAATGCCATCGCGCCGTCACCCGCTACGTTGAAGGTACCCCCTGGCGCGGCAATCGCGGCGTGTGTGAGCGAGGCAATCGCATCTTCCTCGTGCAGCAGTTGCATTCGCGGATCACGCCCCAAGATCGTCGGGGTCACCGGCGAACGGAAATACTGCACACCGCGATTCGCCAACTGCGGGCCCACAATCGGCGGGAAACGCAATATCGCGGTACAGATATCGGGACGACGCCGCGCCAGGCCGCGCACGAATCCCTCCACCTCGATCATGTCGCGGGCGAACCAGCCCCGCGGCGGGGTACGCGCAGACATTTCCTCGGTGAATTTCACCGGATCCTTGGCGCTGCACCCGTATACGGCGGAGGAGGAGCGCACCACCACGCGGCGCACGCTGGAAGCCTTGCGGCACACCGCGAACAACTGCATGGCGCCCAGCACGTTCATATCCTTCATCGCCGCCCGGCCCCCACCGGCGGGCGGGCGCGACAATGCCGCGGGATGAACCACCGTGTCCACTTCATTGCCGTCGATAACTTTGCGTATCAACGGATTTCGAATATCGGCGCGTACGAATTCGGCTCGGCCCATACGGCGCAGCAACTCCGGACTCGGTTGCTTGGCATCCACCGCGATGATCCGTTCGATCGTGGGATCGGCGGCCAGCCTGGCCACTACATTGCCGCCGAAGAACCGGCTCGCGCCGGTCACCATCACGATCTTGGGCGCCGAACCGTCCCGGGCGCCTGAACCTGCCGCACCGGATCCCACTCGTTGCCCCCATTTCCTGTTATTCCCGCGTCCCAGGGTAACCGGCGGACCAGTGCTCCCCGAAGGGTATTAACCAGGATCTAACGATGAGTTCGGTCACCCGTGACAAACAGAAAGCCCGCCACCGAGGTGACGGGCTTCCAGCTACGACGCAGCGCTTATTTGCCGAGTTTCCTGCGCTGAACGCGCGTGCGGCGAAGCAGCTTGCGGTGCTTCTTCTTCGACATGCGCTTGCGGCGCTTCTTGATCACAGAACCCATAGGGTTGTTCCTCGCGTTCTCTCGGGTCATCCCCGCCTTCGCGGGGAGCACACTTTCAACCCTGCACAGTGTCCTACCCGGTTCGGGCCGACATGGGCCCGGTTGCACCACCGGCCCGTACAGGATGCCGGTTCATGCTACCGGGCCACCGCCGAGCGAACGAAACGGGTGCGCCCTGGATCGGGCTGCCCCGCTCGCACGCTGCGTCGAACCCTCGTGAAGCGCGGCCATCTCGGCGGCCGCTGCGGGCGTCACCCCGCGTCGAAGTAGGACGTCTCCAGGTAGTCGTGCACGGCTTTAGCGTGCACCCGGAACGAACGACCCACCCGCACTGCGGGCAGCTCTCCGGAATGCACCAACCGGTACACCGTCATTTTGGATACCCGCATCAGATTCGCCACCTCGGCGACGGTAAGGAACTGTGTTCCACCGCCGAGAACATTTCCGACTGCGCTGACTGGGGTGTTTGCGGACCTCGCTTGACTGTTTCCAGACATCATTGCGCCACTGACCTCCGGCACGCCCGCGCCGCCGGCTTCCCCACCGGCGGAACAGACACGCACGTGCTCCTTGAAGCTTAGCGGGACCAGTGGTGTTGCTGCGACGGGTGTGAGAAATCAGCCTTTGCTGTGGCGAGTCGTAGCCCAGCAGCAAACAAGCTACTGGCGAGTCAGCCTATTCGGCGGTCCCGGCCAACTCGACAGAACGACGTTTAGCGGCGTTCAGCGCCTCGTGGAAAGCCGAGCGCACCGCACCCCGCTCCAGTTCCCGCAATGCCGCCGCCGTGGTCCCGGCGGGCGAGGTGACGCCCGCGCGCAACTCCGCGGCACTCTGGCCCGACTCCTCCAGCAGCGCGGCCGAACCGAGCATGGTCTGCACCACCAGCGTGGTGGCCACATCGCGGGTCAGGCCCAGGCCGACGGACGCATCGACCATGGCCTCGACCACGAGGAAGAAATACGCCGGGCCCGAACCGGATACGGCGGTCACCGCGTCCATCTGCGATTCGGGGACGGTCACCACCTTGCCGACCGACTCCAGCATTTCCGAGACCAGGGCCAGCTGCTCCTTGCGGGCGTAGCGGCCGGGCGCGATGGCGCTCATGCCCTGGCCCACCAGCATCGGGGTGTTCGACATGACCCGCACCACCGGGAAACCGGCGGGCAGCTTCACCTCGATGCGGCCGGTCGGCACGCCGGCGGCCAGCGAGACCACCACGGCCTCCTGCTCCTGCTCGCCGAGCTCGGCCTTGGCCAGCTCGAGGACCACGCCGTCGACATCCTGCGGCTTCACGGCGATCACGATCAGATCGGCGCCCACGGCGGCCTCGGCCACCGCCTCGGTAACCCGGATCCCGAAACGCTGCGCCAGCAACTCTGCGCGAGCCGGCACCGGCTCGACCACCACCAGATCCTTGCTCACCCGTCCGGATTCGAGGAGCCCGGCGATCAGCGCCTCCCCGATCCGGCCTCCACCGATCACCGCAATCCTTGTCATGGATTCCAAGGTTAGTGCGTGGAGAACACGACTCGGCCGCCGCATAGGCGGCAAATGCGACGAGCTACCGCGCCTGCGGGATGAGGGCGAGCTGGCGGCTCTGGGCGACGACGGCTCCGGTGGAGTCGATCACCATTTGATCTTCGTCGAACATGCGGCCGCCCACCTCGCGGCTGTGCGCGATGACGCGCAGCCAGCCCGGCGCCGGGCGGCGGCGGAGGTAGGTCGTGAGCTGAACCGTTGGCGCCCAGCCGAATTGGCCGAGGTTCATCGGGACGGGCGGGGACATGTCGGCGGCCATCATGGCGAAGAAGGCGGCGACGTCCGGATCCTGCTCATCACCGCCGAGCGGGCGAATCCACAGGCGCAGACGGGGTTCCGCGGTTTCGCCGGCGAGGAATCGGGCCCACTTCGTATCGATGGCGACCGAAGAGCCCTGTGCCACATGGACCATCTTGCCCATCGGGTTGCGGTCGTCGTAGGCGAGCGCGTCGGCCGGGGGCTCGGCGGGCATGTCCTGCGCGTGGTCGGCGGCGTACGCCGGTGCGGTGTCATCGAGATGCCCGAAGGTGAAAGCGGTGTGCACCAGCACGCGGCCGCCCTGGATCAGGCTGGCGTCGATCAGGCAGATCTGGCGGCCGATCTTGCGGGTGCGGACCTCGTACTCGACCTCGCCCGGATCCGGGGCGCCGAGGAAGTCGGAGCTGGCGGCGATCGGGAACATCTCCGCACGCTCGGGGGCGGTGCGGCGCAGCCATTCGGTGGCGGCCGCGGCGCTGCCGGCGACCATGGTGCCGCCGTGCAGCTTCTTGCCGATGGTCCAGATGGACTCGATGACACCCCGGTAGCGGCCGATGCCCGAGTCGTCCGAGGGCAATTCGGTCAGGGCGCAGACGCGGCTGAAGGGCGCGTCGACCGGGCTACTCGCCGGTTCACGTTCGACGGTCAACTCCGTTGTCATCCGCTGGTCTCCTCCACGTCGTTTTGTACAGCGTACAAGCGGCAACCGAGGAGGAGACCTATCCGGTGGCGGGAATCACTGGGAGTGCGTCAGCCGCGGCTGACACCCGTCGGCTCCGGTTCCGGAACCGGCGGGGTGACGCCGTTGAGGTGGGTGCGGGCGAAGGTGAGAGCGCGGTCGAGCATGGCGGCGCGGTCCATGGTGGTGCGGGCCATCTGGGTATTGACCTCGATCACCGCCTGACCCTGGAAACCGTTGCCGACCAACATTTCACACAGTTCGGCGACCGGCTGGGTGCCCTCGCCGGGGATGAGGTGCTCATCGGTGGCGGCGCCGCGGCCGTCGGCGAGATGCAGGTGGGTGAGCCCGGATCCCATGCGGCGGGCCAGCATCAGCGCATCGGTGCCCGCCGTCGCGGTGTGCGAGGTGTCGAGCGTGTAGTGCCGGTAGCCGGTATCGGTCGGATCGAAGGACGGGCTGAAGGTGGTGATGGACGGTCCGGGACCACCGCGCCGCTCCAGACGCCGAATGGAATTTCCGCTGCGGCCGAAGAGGGTGTCCACCCGCATGGGGAACATATTCTCCACCGCGACCGACACCGGACTGTCGTTCTCCAATTCGGCCACCTGCTCGGCGAAACCGTCGGCATAGCGGCGCTGCCACCGGAACGGCGGATGCACCACCACGGTGGCCGCTCCGAGCGCCTCGGCGGTGTGCACGCTGCGCGTGAGCTTCGCGACGGGGTCCGACCCCCAGACCCGTTGCGAGATCAGCAGACACGGCGCATGAATGGCCAGCACCGGTATGTCGTATTTGTGCATGAAGGATTGCACGATGGAGATGCTCTGGCTGGCCGGTTCGGCCCACACCATCAATTCCACACCGTCGTAACCCAACTCGGCCGCATAGCGGAAAGCGGCCTCGGTGTTCTCCGGATACACGGACGCGGTGGAAAGCCCGACTCGGACTTCCCTTCGCCCGGCTCGATTTTCGATGTTCGCCCCCTGCGCGATATTCCCCACTGCCGCTCCCTGCTCAGTTAGTACTGAGTAGAAAGGCTAGCGGTCCGAGCGTCACAAAGACGCCTACGACGACGGCAATCACAGTGCTGAAAATATCGTCGGTCCGGCGCAGAACCCGGACGAGTGCCACCAAACCGAGAATCACGATCATCGCCAGCGCCAGGGCAACCCACGGGAGCATTTCCCACATGCGTTCGAAACCCTTGAACAGCAACATGCCCGCGACTGCCGCGCCCACACTCTGCCCGGCCAGAATCAACCACTGGCGGCGATTGTCCTCCTGCTCCGACAGTTGCTTTCCGCGCGACCGCGACGGTGCGGACACCCCGCGCGCGGCGGGCCGGGGGAACTTCGACGTGAGCGCCGAAAAACGTTCGGCCAGCGACATTCGCGGCTCGTCGTCGTAGTCGTCGTCCTCGTCGTACTCGTCGTCGTAGTCGTCGTCGAGCGGCTGGAAGACCTCGGTGAGATGCTCGTCCGGATCGTGCTCCTCGACCGCACCGCGGCGGCGCGAACCACCGGCGCGGCGTTTGCCACCGCGTCGCGAGTCCTGTTCCGCGCGTTGATCTTCGCGCTCGAGCGCATCACGGAGCAGATCACCGGCAACCGTGCCGCCGGAGACCAGCTGCTGATCCTGGTCCGGAGAGGTCCAGGCGGCCGTCGGGATCGAACCCTGATCGCGCGAGTCCGGCTGCGGGGCGGGCTCGGCGGCCGGACGTCTTCGCGCCGACCAGGCCGGCAGACCGCCGACCGGGGCGCCGCGCCCGGCGTCGGGCTCCGGCGCACGGCGGGTGTCACGGCGCGGATCGTCCTGCCGCAGCGCGGCGGGCGGCCGCTGGCCGTCCAATTGCCACTGGGGTTCGGGCTGCCGCTGCGCGTCCTGCTGCCAGGCCTGCGGCTGCCGCGGCGCGTCGTTCTGCCACTGGGGTTCGGGCTGCTGCGGCCAGGAGGGGGCGGCGGTCTGGCGCTCGGCCTCCGCCTCGCGCTGGGCCTCCGCATGCCGGCGGGCCGAACGCGACATGGGCGGGGCGGCGGGCGCGGCCGCCTGCAGGGGGTCGAATCCGGGGGCGCGGTCCGCGCTCGGATTCCGGGGTAGCGGTTCCGGCGACCAGGTCGGACCGTTGTCGAGATGTCGCGTGCGCGCGCCGTTCTCCAGCCCGCCCATCGCACTGTCGAGACCGGCGTATCCGTTGCCCGGCTCGGGAGCGCGGCTGCCGCGGAAGGGCCGCACCTCGGTGGTCTCGTCGTCCGGATCGAAGCGGCGCCGGCGGCGGCCGCTCTCCCCGCGCAGCGGCGGCAGGGCGGACGGGTCCTCCAGCTCGGACAGCGAGACATCCGCGTCCAGCGGGTCGGGTTTGCGGCGGCGGCCGCTGCGGGGCTGCTCCACACCGGGGGCGCTGTGGCCGCTGTATTGGCCGGAGCCGTCCGACCACTGGTAGCCGGACGGCTCGGGTAGCGATGGGGCTCCGGCGGGGCGCTCCGTGGGCGCCAGCGGATCGTAGAAGGAGATCGGCCCGGAGAGCGGTGAGTAGGCGGGCTCCGGATCGGGTACCGAGTAGGGGGAGTAACCCGGCTGCGGATCGGGTGAAACACCTGAATAGTCAGGGTAATTCGAATAGTTCGAAAAGTTTGAATAGTCTGTTTCGCCCGAATTAGGCTGGGGCGCTGCGGCAGCCGCGGGGGCGTCATATGCCGTCTCGTCCGGCGCCGCCTCGTCCGAGGCCGCGTGCGAGGACGAGCCGTTGCGCACCACCGGTATATCGCCGGTCAGATCCGCGACCGACAGGCCGCGCCCACTCCGGCGCCTGCGCCCGCCGCCACCGGCGGAGGGCGCGCCCTGCTGCCCGTTTCGCGCCAGTAGTTCGGCGACGGACAGTTGACTTACATCCTCGGTCATCGAGACACCGTTTCGATCGTGCCCGGCTGGCCACCGTTCGGTCCGCCAGTTATCGGTTCGCTATCCAGGTCGGTATCAAGTTTTCGCAGGATCAATCCCTCACGCAGTGCCCAGGGACAGATTTCCAGCGTATCCAGTGACAATGCCCGCATACTCGCCTCCGCGACCAGCGCGCCGGCCACCAATTGCTGTGACCGATCGGAACTTACGCCTTCCAATTCTGCCCGGTCCGCGGCCGTCATTCTCGAGATGAACGCAATCAACTGCCGCAGGCCGGAACTGGTGAGGGTACGCCGCACACGCACTCCCGCAACAGAGGGGGCCGCGCCCGTCAGGCGGGCGAGTGATCGGAAAGTCTTCGAGGTACCCACCGCGAGATCGGGGCGGCCGACCTCGAGCAGCTGCTTGGACGGCACCACCAACTCAGCATCCAGCCAATCGCGCAGCACCGCCACTCGGCGCTTGCCCGGCGGATCGTGATGCAGCCAATCCCGGGTGAGGCGTCCCGCGCCCAATTGCAGCGACAGCGCCACATCCGGCTGTTCGTCGGCGCCGTTGCTCATCTCGAGCGAGCCACCGCCGATATCGAGGTTCAGAATTCGTCCCGCGCTCCAGCCGTACCAGCGCCGCACCGCGAGGAAGGTGTGCCGGGCTTCTTCGGCTCCTGTCAAGACCTGGAGATTCACTCCGGTCTGGGAGCGCACCCGCGCCAACACCTGTTCGGAATTGGTCGCCTCGCGCACCGCGGAAGTAGCAAACGCCATCAACTCCACACATCCGGAAGTTTTTGCGATGCTTGCGAATTCGGCGACCGTGGTGGTCAGCCGAGCCGCGCCCGCGGGCGTGATGCGCCCCTGGTCATCCATGCTTTCCGAGAGGCGCAACGTCGCCTTCGTAGAGCTCATGGGCATCGGGTGGCCACCGCGATGCGCGTCCACCACCAGCAGATGGACGGTATTGCTTCCCACATCGAGTACACCGAGCCGCACATGAACACGGTACTGGGTGCGTCACGACTTCAGGCCAGGCGACCGAGCTGTTAGCGTTCCGCACTGTGACATCAGGTGCATCCGCGAGTGGTCCTACCGGGCTGCGACCAGCGGCGAAGATCGACCCGGCTCCCGAAGTCGAACTGGACTTCCCCCGCGAGTGGATCGAATTTATTGATCCAGCAAATGATGAGCACCTGATTGCTGCCGATATGACCTGGCTGTTGTCGCGGTGGACGTGCGTTTTCGGCACTCCCGCATGCCAGGGCATCATCGCCGGGCGCGAGGACGACGGCTGCTGTTCGCACGGCGCCTTCCTCTCCGACGAGGAGGACGGCAAGAAGCTGGCCAAGGCTGTGAAAATGCTCACACCCGAGGACTGGCAGCTGATGCCGGAGGCCCAGGACGAGAACGGCAAGGTCCGCAAGAAGCTGTATCTGGAAGAGGACGACCTCGACGACGAGCCCGCACTGCGCACCCGGCGTGTCGACGGCGCGTGCATCTTCCTCAATCGGCCCGGATTCGCGAACGGCATCGGCTGCTCGCTGCACACGATGGCGCTGCGCAAGGGCCTGGAACCGCTGACCGTGAAGCCCGAGGTGTGCTGGCAGCTGCCCATTCGCCGCACCCAGGACTGGGTGGACCGGCCGGACGGGGTGGAGATTCTGCGGACCGTCATCGGCGAGTACGACCGCCGCGGCTGGGGGCCCGGCGGCTTGGACCTGAACTGGTACTGCACCGGATCGCCGGACGCGCATGTCGGCACCCGGCCGGTCTGGGAGGCGTACGCGCCGGAACTGATCGAACTGCTCGGCAAACCCGCCTACGACGAGCTGGCGCAGCACTGCCGGCGACGGCAGGGACTGGGCATCGTGGCGGTGCATCCGGCCACGGTCATCGCCCAGGAGAAGGCTGCCGAGGAGAAGCGGGCGAGCGCCGTGGCCAAGCCGGCCGGTGGCGCAAAGAAGCCCGCAAAGAAGTAGTAACCCGCCGGTAACTTTCTGAAAATACCTAATTTCACATCACCGCTCCCCTACTGTGCGACGAACCCACTCCCCCTCGTGGGTCGCAGCACAGGAGAACTCATGAGCAACACCCCGCCCAGCCGGCGCTACCTCGGCGCGGGCATCGCCGGGCTCGCCGTCGCGACGGGCGTCGTCGCCGTCCTCGCGTCGTCCCCGGCGCATGCGAGCGTCGACTCGATCAGCATTTCCGATTCGAACGTCGTCGTCGGCCACGATTACACCCTCAGCGCCAACCTCAGCGGCATATCCGTGGGGCTGCTCGTCTACTGGAGCGACAACGGCACCAGTCTCACCAGCGTCGGCAAGGTGCCCATTCCACCCGGGCACGCCTCCCTCAGCTGGACCCCGGCCACAGCCGGGCAGCATGTCATCACGCTCTCGCAGGGCAGCAGCACGAAATCGCTGATCGTGAATGTGACCGACGGGTCCACCCCGCCGACCACCACGGTGCCGCCGACCACCACTGTCCCGCCGACGACCACGGTGCCGCCCACCACGACGGTGCCGCCCACCACGACGGTGCCGCCGACCACGACGGTGCCGCCGGTGACCACCACCGACCCGCCCGTCACCACCACGGTCCCGCCCGTCACCACCACCGACCCACCCGTCACCACGGTGCCGCCGACGACCGTCCCGCCCACCACCACCCCGCCGGTGACCACGACCCCCGGTGGCGGCGGTACCGGCAGTGCCAACGGCCTGCCCTTCGGCCTCTGACAGCAGGCCGGAAGACTCTCGACTATCAATTCTCCAGGGGCACAATCTCTTTCCCTGGAGTGCACAGGAGAACCCATGCGTAACAACAGCACTCGCCGCCCTCTCGGCGCGGGGGCGGCCGGACTGGCGATCGCCGCCGGAACGGGCATCGTGATCGCCATGTCGCCCACGGCGCAGGCCACGGTCGACACGATCACCCTCTCGGGATCGGACTTCCAGGTCGGCAGCACCTACACCGCCACCGCCGATCTGAGCGGCGCTTCGGTCGGCCTGCTCGTGTACTGGAGCGATAACGGCACCAGCCTCACCTCGATCGGCAAGGTGCCGATGCCGCCCGGACACGCCTCGATCGACTGGACCCCGACCACCCCCGGCCAGCACATCCTGACCGTGTCGCAGGGCAGCAGCAGTAAGTCCGTGGTGTTGAACGTGGGCGGCGGGACGACCACTCCCCCGACGACGCCTCCGACCACTCCGCCCACCACCCCGCCTACGACTCCTCCGACCACGACGCCGCCCACCACGTCACCCAGCAGTGGCAGCGGCAGCGGCAGTAGCGGCAGTGGCACCGGCAGTGCGGGCAAGCTGCTCGGCGGGCTCTTCGGCAGCTCGTAGGCCCCGAAAGCGGCACGCGGGCAGTGCGGGCCGGAACAGGTGGGTGCGGGAAATTCCCCGGGATGTCGCGCACCCACCGAAACCAAGCGGACGCTTGCTTGATAATTTTTTCGAAATAGCTACATTTCACTCACCGGGTCACCTAGTGTGCGGATGCCCGCACCCGTCCCCGTGGGCGCAGCAGCACAGGAGAACACATGCGCAACGCACCACCGAGGATCACCGCCCGCACGGCCGGTGCGGGGATCACCGGTTTCGCCGCCCTCGCCGCGGTCGCCGTACTCACGGCCCCCACCGCGTGCGCGGCGGTCGACACCGTGTCCGTCAGCGGCTCGAGCTACCAGGTCGGTACCCAGTACACGATCTCGGCCGATCTCAGCGGCGCCTCGGTCGGACTGCTCGTGTACTTCAGCGACAACGGCAATTTCATCGGCAGCCCGAAGATTCCGTCACCGCCCGGACACTCCAGCATCAGCTGGACACCGTCCGCCAAGGGCCAGCACATCATCACCGTCTCGCAGGGCAACAGCACGCAGTCCACGATCGTGAATGTCAGCGACGCGCCGATCGGGTCGGGCAGCTCCAGCTCGGGCAGCGGCTTCGGCCCGGCCGGACCGCTCGGCAGCGGCAGCAGCGGCAATACCTCGAACTGACAGGAACACCCGGTATGAACTCCCTTTCCCGCCGCATCGGCGCGGGTGTCGCCGGTGGCGCCATCGCCGCCGCCGTCGCCGTCTTCGCAGCGCCCCAGGCCGGCGCGACCGTCGACTCCGTGACCGTGTCCGGCAGCGACCCGTACAACATCAATACCCAGTACACGCTCACCGCCGCGCTGAGCGGCGCGGGCATCGGCCTGCTCGTGTACTGGACCGATAACGGCAATACCCTCACCCCGGCCGGCAAAATGCCGTGGCCGGTCGGCTCCTCCACGCTGAACTGGACGCCCACCACCGCGGGGCAGCACCTGATCACCGCGTCGCAGGGCGGTAATGTCAAGACGATCGTGGTGAACGTCGTCGACCCGGCGCACCCGGGCGGCGGCACCACCACTCCCCCGGCCGGTGGCACCGGCAGTGCGAGCGGGCTGCTCGGCGGCCTCCTGGGCGGATTGACCGGCAGCGCCGGAAGCTGACCAAGACCTGTCCCACCGGCCGCCCACCCAGCGGCCGGTGCTGGGCCGCACCGTCCCTCCGGCCCGGACATCGGGAGACGCGCTCACCTCGGATCGAGGTGAGCGCGTCTCTTTGGGTATGAGCCCGGCCGGTGTCATCCACCGGGTGTACGGCAGGTGAATTCACCTCGACCGGAGCGACATTCCAATCAGCCTGCGCGGAAGTCTGTTTCGGAGTGCTACCTGGTCGGTGACCTCGGGGTGTGAGTTGCGGGAAGTGTGCGTGACATCGTTTCGCCACTGCGGGTTCACCGGAACGTGTTAGACATCCAGGCCATGATCAAGAAATCGCTCACCGTCGCCGCGCTGGCCGCCGGTGTTGTTCTCAGCCTTGCGCCGCACGCCGGTGCCGATAGCGTCGATCCCACCAAATATGCCGACGTCACCGCCAATTTCGTCTCCTACACCGATCCCGCCGCCCTGAACGCCAAGGCCGACGGCAAGCTGCTGATCATGACCCCGTACGGCACCAACAACACCATCGCCTGCCGCGGCAACGGCGCGGACGTGGCCTGGTACGACTGCCAGCAGCAGGACGCCTACGGCTGGATCGTCCTGAAGCAGCTCGACACCCCCCTCGGCACCGCCTGGGCAGAACTGCCGTAATACCGACGGACATCGAAAAGCCTGCGCCCGCTTCCTGATTCGGAGGCGGGCGCAGGCTTTTGCGTGGAGTCTCTACGCTTCGAGCTTGTAGCCGAGGCCGCGCACCGTGACGAGGTGTTCCGGCTTGGCCGGGTCGCCTTCGATCTTGGAGCGCAAGCGCTTGACGTGGACGTCGAGAGTCTTTGTGTCGCCTACATAGTCGGCGCCCCAGACGCGGTCGATGAGCTGGCCTCGGGTGAGGACGCGGCCGGAGTTGCGGAGCAGGTACTCGAGCAGGTCGAACTCCTTGAGCGGCAGGGTGACCGGCTTGCCGTTCACCTGCACGGTGTGGCGGTCCACATCCATGCGGACCGGGCCCGCCTCCAGGACGCTGGTCTCGCTGCCGCTGTCGGCCTCCTCGCCGACGCCGCGGCGCAGCACGGCGCGGATACGGGCGATCAGCTCACGGGAGGAGTAGGGCTTGGTGACGTAGTCGTCGGCGCCCAGTTCCAGGCCGACCACCTTGTCGATCTCGCTGTCGCGGGCGGTCACCATGATCACCGGGACACTGCCGCGGGCACGGAGTTGCTTGCACACGTCGGTACCGCTCATACCGGGCAGCATCAGATCGAGCAGGACGATGTCCGCACCCGACCGGTCGTACTCTGCCAAGGCCGAAGGTCCGTCGCCCACCACCGTGACCTCGAACCCCTCCTTGCGCAGGAGGAATGCGAGCGGATCGGCCAGCGACTCCTCGTCCTCGACGATCAGCACACTCGTCATCGGGTTGCCTCCACACCGTTGGTTCTGGCCCGCCCGAGATGGGCGGAAAGCCTCTTGTCGATGCCGTTGGTATCGGCGGGGTGGGACGGGATCCGCAGGGTGAATGTGGATCCGGTGCCCAGCTTGCTCCACAGGGTGACTTCACCGCTGTGGTTGGCGGCTACGTGCTTGACGATAGCCAGCCCCAGCCCGGTACCGCCGGTGGCGCGCGAGCGCGCCTTGTCGGCCCGGAAGAATCGTTCGAAGACGCGTTCCTGGTCTTCCTTGCCGATGCCGATACCGCGATCGGTGACCGCGATATTCACGTGCCCGCCGCGCAGCGCCCGGCTCACCGAGACCTGCGAACCCCGCGGCGAGTACGCGATGGCATTCTCCACCAGATTCGACAGCGCGGTGACCAGCAGCGTCTGATCGCCGATCACCTCGAGCCCGCTGGAGGTGTCGGTGCTCACCGTGATGCCGGCGGCTTCCGCGGCGGTCCGGGAGCGCTCGATGGCCTGGGTGACCACGCTGTCCACGTCGACGGCCTCGAGTTCCGGCAGCTTCTCCGCGCCCTGCAGGCGGGAGAGCGCGATCAGCTCGGTGACCATCTTGCCCATGCGGCGGGCCTCGCCGTGCAGGCGTTCGCCGAAGTGCCGCACCGAATCCGGATCGTCGGCCGATTCCAGCAATGCCTCAGCCAACAGGCTCATGGCACTGACCGGGGTCTTGAGTTCATGGCTGACGTTCGCGACGAAATCGCGGCGGGTGGCCTCCATGCGGGCCTGCTCGGAATCGTCGTCGGCGAAGAGCACCACGAAGTTCGGATTCTCCTGCGACAGCGGCCGCGCGACACCGCGGACCGCGAGCCGCGCCCGGCCGGGCAGCGGAATCTTCGCGGTGAGCTCGAATTCGATGTCCTTGCCGCCACCGAGCACCTGCTGCACCGCGGACCAGGCACGCTCGTCGAGCAGCCGATCGTGGACTATGCCCAGCTCCTCGGCCCGCGGATTGACCAGCACCACATCCCGGTACTGATCGACCACCGCGATTCCGCTCTCGGACGCGAGCACAATGAGATCGAGTACCTGCGACATGGTCAGGCCGGAATCGGTGGCTGCGCGCCGCTGTTCCTGCCGCGCATTCACATAGGGAATGAGCAATCCACCGACTGCCAGTCCAACGACGGCCGCCAGGACTGCCAACAGCACGGCCTGTGGAACGCTCACACTTTGAATCGTACGGTCGCCCGAGCCGCGTCCGACCCCGGGTGCAGGAAGTTTCACGCAGGTCACAGCGGCTTCCACGGGTGTTAGCCTCGCGTTTACGCAATGTTCGGACAGTGCGTGGCTGGTCGCTGGCAGTTTTCCGGCAAACGCCGGGAATCGCCGGGATCGCACGTGCGGCCCGGGTGCCCGAGCCGCACGTGTCGACTATCACCAGCCGGAGTTACCGCGCACCGGGATATTGACGAAACTGGGCGCGGCCGGATCCAGCAGCAGGTGCTGGGGCCGCAGGCCGCTGTCGACCATCATCGCGGTGAGGGGCAGGCCCTTCGGGAAGTTGCCCGCGTAGACGTCCACGCGCAGGCGGTGGCCGGGTTGCAGGACGGCGTCGATGCCGGTGACGGAAATATCGAGTGCCACCGGCTGTCCCGGGACGGTCGGCCGGCGGGTGTCCAGGGACAGGTCCGGCACCGGATCGGTGTAGTCGCCGTTCGGCAGGCGGGTGCTGCGGGATTCGTCGATGGCGCGCAGTGAGGCGACCAGCTGGCCGGAGGACAGCGTGGTCGAATTGCCATCGGGGGCAACATCGTTGACGGTGGCGACCCAGTAGCCGTCGGTGCCGTCCTGCACGGTGTTCAGATGTACCGCCATCGGTCCCGAGATCGTGGTGACGTCGGCGACCGGCGCGCTCGTGAAGGTCAGCCCGTTGGATTCCTCGATGCGGGAGTCCTTGGCGCAGGCATCGATGATCGATACCGCTCCGACCAGCTCCTGTGCCGCGTCGCGGGAGCACAGCCCGGTCAGCCCGGGCGCGACGGTGAGGGTGTCCGGGCCGTCGGGCGCGGTGAACAGCGACCCGTCGTGCACGCTGTGCCCGCCGGTGCCGCTGGCCGCGCCGGACAGGTACATGCGCCGGTACTCCATCCCCGGCTCCGGGAACGACGGGGCGGTCACCCAGCCGCCGCCCTGCTGCTTCATGGTGATCGGCCCGAACTGATCGATGCCGTTGTCGATTCCCTTGAGCCACTTGTCGAACCACGCGCGCTGCAGCACGTCCATACGCGGCGGCAGACCCGGTCGCCCGGATTCATTGCCATTGGAAATGTGGTACCCGTCGCCGACGAGCAATTGTTTCCGGCCGGGCGGCAAGGGAATTCGGCGATACACGTCGGCCTGCGAGGCCACGAACACGTCGTGCCAGCCTCCGGAGATGAAGGTGGGGATGGTGATTCGGGCCGGATCGGTCTCCCAGGCCTGCCGCATGGGGCTGCCTTCGTCGAGCAGGGCTCGCACCTTGGGGCTGAGCTCGTCGATATTCGGCTGCGCGAACACTTCCAGCAGCGCGTCCACGAAGGTGAACGGATCGGCCAATCTGTCTGCGAGCCACTTCATATCGAAGCGTCCCTGCAGGAGCGCGGTGAGATCGGGGACCAGCTTGCCGCCGTTGACGGCCGCCAGCCACAGCGGCATGAAGCCCGCGCCGATGGCCCCGCCGGGTGCGACCAGATCGCGGAAAGGGTTGCGGCTGGGCACAACCGGGAAGATGGCCTTGAGCGCGGGCGGGTTCTTGGCCGCCGCCTGCAGCTCGTTGAGGCCGGAATAGGAGACACCGCTCATTCCGATATCGCCGCTGGACCAGGGCTGCTTGGACGCCCAGTCGATGGTCTCCACGGTGTCCTGCTGTTCCCGCGCCCCCAGCAGATTCCAATCACCCTGGGAGAAGCCGGTTCCGCGCACATCGACCACGATCTGCGTATAGCCGGATTTGATGAGCTGCCGGTCGACGCTGAAATTGCGCAGCAGTCCGCCGCCGAGCGCCCTGGTGAGGTCGGTGAGCCCGGAGAACGGCGTCCCGGACAGGTCGATATCGCGGAACATCTGGACGAGCAGATCGGACAACCCGGGGACCGACAGCGCCGAATCGGCGATCATCGAGCCGAGTTTCGTATAGGGCGTGAAATTCAGAATGCTCGGCGTCGGGTCGCCGACGGGATGGCCGGCGGCATCGGCGGGGTGATAGACATTCGCCTTCAGCACGGTGCCGTCACTCATCGTGATGGGCACGTCCCAGTCGATGTACACATTCGGATAAAGCTGTGGACCGTCTTCTGTCGCAGCCCAATCCGCACCGCTCGCACCGCCGTCCGGGCCGACCGGATCAGCGGTCGCCGCGGGCGAGAGAAACTGCGCTGTCGCGAGGACAGCCGTCATTGCGACGACGGTCTTGACCAGGAATCGCATAGTGCCCCAACCACTCTCCTCAGGCATGAAAACTCGCCTCAAGCTAGTGCGCGGCCAACTGTCCGGGACAGTATTTCCCGAAGAATCGTGAAAGTGCACAAAAGAAAACCCCGGAGGTGTACGCCGTTGTACACATCCGGGGCGCTCAGGCCCGGTGGGGCGGAATCACCAGCCGGTGTTACCGCGAACCGGGATATTCACGAAGCTCGGACGATCCGGATCCAGCTGCACATGCTGCGGCTTGAAACCGGTATCCAGGAGCATCGGCAGAATCGGCAGGCCCTTGGGGAAATTGCCCGCGAAGACATCCACTCGCAACCGGTGTCCCGGCTGCAGAATGCCTTCGGTGCCGCTCAGTGCGATATCGAGGGTGGTGGCCGCACCCGGCACCGTCGGCTGACTCTTGTCCAGCGAGGTGAACGCACGCGGGTCGGTGTAGTCGCCATTGGGTGAGCGGGTGCTGTGTGCGTCATCGATCTGCCGCATCGAGGCCATGATCTGCCCCGAGGTCAGCACGGTCGACTGCCCGTCGGGCGCGACATCGTTGACGGTGACGGTCCAGTACCCGTCGGCCGCGTCCTGAACGGTATTGAGGTGCACCGCAACCGGACCCGAGACGGTGGTGGCCTCGGCGACCGGAGCGCTGGTGAAGGTCAGTCCGTTGGTCTCCGCGATCCGGGAGTCCTTGGCGCAACCGTCGATGATCGACAGCACACCGGCGCTGCCCTGCGCGGCATCGTTGGAGCACAGGGTGGTCAGGCCCATCGAGACGCTCAGGCGATCGGTGTCGCCATTGGCCGCACTGGTCAGCGAGCCGTCGTAGAGGCTGTTGGCGGTGCCGCTGCGCTGCGACGACAGGTACATGCGCTGGTAGCGCGAGGCCTCCTCGGCGGGAGCGGTGTCACCGAAACCGCCCTGGGTGATCCAGCCGCCGCCCTGCTGCCGCAGGGTCACCGGACCGTAGGAGTCGATCCCGTTGTCGATTCCCTTGAGCCACTTGTCGAACCAGGCGCGCTGCAGCACGTCCAGGCGCGGTGGCAGGCCCGGGAACCCGGCTTCGGAGCCGGAGGTGACGTGATAGGTATTGCCCATCAGCAGCTGCTTCTGCCCCGGGGGCACCGAAATCGCGTTGTAGATCTTGGATTCCGAGTAGGTGAACAGATCGTGCCAGCCACCGGTGACGAAGGTCGGGATGGTGATCTGGCTGGGATCGCCGATCCAGCCCGCCCGGTCGGTCGACATATCGTTGAGCAGGGATTTCACCCGCGGATCGAGGCTGTCGATATTCGGGCTGGTGTACGCGGACATCAGCACGTCCAGGTAGCCGAACGGGTCGGCCTGGCGATCCTGGAGCCATTTGAAGTCGAACTTGCCCTGGGCAATCGAGGCCAGGTCCGGCACCCACTTGAGCCCGTTGACGGCGCTGAGCCACAGCGGAATGAAGTTGAAGCCGAAGCCGCCGCCGGGTGCGAGCACATCGTCGACGAGGTCGCTGCCCGGCACGATCGGGAAGATGGCCTTCAGGGCGGGCGGATGCTTTTCCGCGGCCTGCACCTGGTTGATGGCCGAGTACGACAGGCCGCTCATGCCGATGCGGCCGTTGGACCAGCTCTGCTTGGACGCCCAGTCGATGGTCTCGACGGTGTCCTGCTGTTCGCGCTGGCGCAGAATGTCCCACTCGCCCTGCGAGAAACCGGTGCCGCGCACGTCGACGACGACCTGCGTGTAGCCCGATTTGATGAGCTGGCGATCGACGCTGAAGTTTCGAAGTTCGCCATTACCAGCGGCATTCAGCAACTCGCCGAATCCGGAGATCGGGGTGCCGTCGAGGTGGATATTGCGGAACACATTGAGCAGTGCGTCGCCCAGTCCCGGAATGGCGAAGGCGCTGTCCGCGACGTTGGACACCAATTTGGTGTACGGCGTCATGTTCAGCACGGTCGGCGTCGGGGTGTCGATCGGGCGGCCGGCGGCATCGGCCGGGTGGTAGACGTTGCCCTTCAGCACGGTGCCGTCACTCATGGTGATCGGCACATCCCATTCGACGAAGACATTGGGATATTGCTGCTGCCCGTCCTCGGTGCCGGTCCAGGCCGCACCGGCGGCGCCGCCGTCGGGACCGGCCGGAACGGGAGCGGCATCGGCCGATACGGCCATGAGGGGAAGGAGCAGAGCGGCCGCAGAAGCGACAATTGTGGCCCGTAGCGCGTGCTTCATCGAACGTGATCTACCTCTCGCATTTGGTCGAACGCCCAGAGCATATCTACTCGGAAGTAAGTTGCAAACACCGGTTACAGTTACCGGTTTTAATGGGCAAAGCTTCGGCAAATTCCAAATGCGTTGGCGTGGAATACCCTACGGTGCCGTAATGAGAGGCGGATCACAGTCGGCATGAATACGGTAAATGAAAAACGCGCTGTAGCCGAGTAATTCGGCCACAGCGCGTTGCGCTTATTACTGGTTCCAGGCTTACTTGGCGCCCTGATTCGCCACCGCGGCAGCGCCAGCGGCCGCCGCCTCCGGGTCGAGATAGACGCCCGGGCCGA
Source organism: Nocardia sp. NBC_01327 (assembly GCF_035958815.1). Classification (NCBI taxonomy): domain Bacteria; kingdom Bacillati; phylum Actinomycetota; class Actinomycetes; order Mycobacteriales; family Nocardiaceae; genus Nocardia; species Nocardia sp. NBC_01327. The sequence continues at coordinate 8,967,428 of NZ_CP108383.1, forward strand.
GCGGCAACAGGTTCTCGTCCAGCTCGTACTTGAGCGGAATTCCGGTGGGAATGTTCAGCCCGGCAATATCCTCGTCGGAGATGCCCTCCAGGTGCTTCACCAGCGCCCGCAGCGAATTACCGTGCGCCGCAACAAGAACCGTCTTACCTGCGCGCACATCCTGGGCGATGGTGTCCTCCCAGTACGGCACCATGCGGGCGACGACATCCTTGAGGCATTCCGTCAGCGGCACCTCGATATCGGCGTAGCGCGGGTCGCCGTCCTGGCTGTACTCGCTGCCGGTCTCGATGGGCGGCGGCGGGGTGTCGTAGCTGCGACGCCACAGCATGAACTGCTCATCGCCGTACTCGGCCTTGGTCTGCGCCTTGTCCTTACCCTGCAGCGCACCGTAGTGCCGCTCGTTGAGCCGCCAATCCCGGACGACCGGAATCCAATGGCGGTCACAGGCATCCAGCGCATTGTTCGCGGTGCTGATCGCACGCCGCAGCAGCGAGGTGTAGACGATATCCGGGAGAATTCCGGCCTCGGCCAGCAATTCACCGGCACGCTTGCCTTCGGCGACACCCTTTTCCGTCAGCCGGACATCCACCCAGCCGGTGAACAGGTTGAGGGCATTCCATTCGCTCTCGCCGTGGCGCAGCAGCACGAGGGTGTACGTCATGGGGGTCATCTTTCCACGCGCCGGTTCGCCGTCGGCTCCGGCCCTGCGGGCCCGGTCAGGCCCACTCCACCTCGTCGAATGTCATGGTCAGTCCGTGCCGCTGCTCCCCCACCGCCACTTCGACCCGTAGTTCGGAGCGGGCGGAGTCGACCTCCTGCACCACCGCGCAGATGCCACTGAACGGTCCCTCCGGAACGTAGACGACGTCGCCCGGCTCGAATTCGATTAGCCCCACGTCCGCCACCGTAGTGGCAGCATCGCGCGACACACCGAACCTATTTTCCCGACACGCGAATCAGGGCTGGAGCGCCAACAGTCAGGGCTGGAGTGCGAGCAGGGCGGCGCCGGCGAGGGTCGCCTGATCGGTGAGCTCCGAGGGGACCACCCGGAGTTCACGCACGAACACCAGGCGGGCGTGCGCCGCGGCCGCGTCGAGCAGGGGCCGCCACAGCAGGTCGCCCGATTGCGCGAAACCGCCGCCGACGACCACGAGATCGGTATCCAGCAGCGCGGCGGCGGAGGCGATAGCGGTGCCCAGCGCGGTACCGGCACGCTCCAGCGCGGCGCGGGCGAGACCGCCACCGGCCCGGGCGGATTCCGATAATTCGATGCCGGTGCTGCCGGTCCACCCCTGCCTGCGCGCCCAGCGCACGGACGACGGCCCGCTGGCCACCGCCTCCACACAGCCGAAGCCGCCGCAGGCGCAGGGTTCCGCACTGCCGGGAACCACGATATGACCGATGTGCCCGGCATTTCCGGTGCGCCCCATAAGGACTCGGCCCTCGGAGATGATGCCGCCGCCGATGCCGGAGGACACCGTCAGCGCGAGCACGTCCGGGATGCCGCGGGCCGCGCCCCAGCGCTGTTCCGCCAGGGCCAGGCAGACGCCGTCGATGGCGAAGCGAACAGTGGCCTCCGGGAACAACTCCCGCACCGCCGCCACAATGCCGAAACCGCCGGCCCACTCCGGAATATTGAGCGGGCCGGTCGAACCGGCGCGCACATCCACCGGCCCCGCCGCGCCGATGCCGACCGCGGTCACCCGCTCGTCACCGGCCACGCGCAGCAGGAGGTCGCGGCAGGCCTGCCAGACCTCGGCCGCGGGAACCTGTATGCGCTCGGACGAGGGCACGGCGCCCTGCGAATCCACAATGCCCGCAGCGAATTTCGTCGCGCCGATATCCAATGCCAACGCCACCATGGGCCGTCGGTCTCCTTCGATCCGGGTGCTGCACAGACGATGACGGCGGCCGCGTCGGCGGTCCGCCGTCCGGAGGCTAAACCTTGCCGGCCTTGTCGTCGTCGTCCACGAGGTGTTCGAACGCGCGCAGATTCTTCAGCGATTCGCCGCGCGAGACCCGCCATTTCCATTCCCTGCGAATGGATTCCGCGAAACCGAGCTCGAGCAGGGTATTGAAATCGGCGTCCACGGCCTCGAGCACCTGACCGAACCAGCGGTCGAGTTCATCGGGCGTGACGGCGTGGGTGGACATGCGGCCGACCAGATAGATGTCACCGACATTGTCCAGCGTGTACGCCACCCCGTAGAGGCGGCGATTACGGCGCAGCAGGAATTTGTAGACGCCTTCGAAGTTCTCGTCGGGCTTGCGGCAGACGAAGGACTCCATCCGAATGCCGTGCTTGCCGACGGTGACGCCGAGCGCGGTCTTGAGCTTCCGCTCGCCCGGCAGGATCACCACGAACGTGCCATCGGCCTCGCGGGTGTACTCGATCTCGCGATCCCGCAGGGTGTCGTCGATCAGCTGCGCGGTGGCACCGGCGGTATCACCCTGTGCGGCTTCGCTCATCGGCGTACGACTCCCATCCGCCGCCGCCAGAGCGCCAGCGATCTAGCGTGATTGCTGTCCGCATGCACGCTACCGGTGCGCGCGCGCCCGGTGCGCGACTGGGCGAGAGCGGCGGAATAGCTGTCCAGCAGCCCGTCGGCCGTGTGCGCCCAGGAGAAATTGGAGGCGTGCTCGACCGCCGCCACGCCCATCTGCTCCAGGCGAGTGGGGTTGTCGAGCAGAAGACGCAGTGCCGCAGCCCAATCGGCGGTCCGATGGCTGGGCACCAGCAGCCCGGTGGCGCCGTCCTGCACCGCGGTGCCCAGTCCGCCCACATCGGCGGCCAGCACCGGAGTGCCGCTGGCCTGCGCCTCGATGGCGACCAGGCCGAAGGATTCGTTGTAGCTGGGCACGGCCACCAGATCGGCCGCGCGGTACACCTGCACCAGGCGGTGCGGCGGCTGCGGCGGCAGGAAGGTGACACGATCGGAAATGCCGAGCGCGGAAGCCAATTCGATCAGTGCGTCCGGGCGTTCCAGGCCGGTGCCGGACGGACCGCCGACGATCAGCACCCGCAGCGGTCGCGCGGCATCCATCCCGGAGCGCGCGTCCTCATCGGCCAGCATCTGTGCGGCGGCGCGCACGAGCACATCGGGCGCCTTGAGCGGCTGGATGCGGCCCACGAAGGCCACGATCCGCTCATTGTCGGGCAGGCCCAGTTCGGCACGGGCGGCCGCGCGGTCGCCGGGACGGTAGCGGGTCAGATCCGCGCCGGGCAGCACCACATCGATGTGCTCGGGGTCCGCGCCATACAGCTCGACCAGCTGCCGCGCTTCCTCGGCGGTATTGGCGACCAGGCGGTCGGACTCCGCGACGATCTGCTTCTCACCGATCACGCGGGCGGCCGGTTCCGGGGTATCGCCCTCAGCGAGGTAGAGGTTCTTCACCGCGGCGAGCGTGTGCGCGGTGTGCACCATGGGCACCCGCCAGCGGTCGCGCGCCAGCCAGCCGACCTGGCCGGAGAGCCAGTAGTTGGAGTGGATGAGGTCGTAGTGGCCGGGCAGGTGCCGGGCCTCCTGCCGCAGTACCTCGGCCGCGAACGGGCACAGCTGGGTGGGCAGATCGTGTTTGTCCAGGCCCTCGAACGGACCGGCGACCACATTGCGGACCAGCACGCCGGGGGCGGCCTCGACAAGGGGTTCGTCATTGGAGGAGGTGGCGCGGGTGAAGATCTCCACCTGGGTGCCGCGGCGGGCCAGTTCGATGGCCGTCTGCAGGACGTACACATTCATACCGCCGGCATCGCCGGTGCCCGGTTGGGCGAGGGGGGAGGTATGTACCGACAGCACGGCAATCCGATTGGGCCGTAGGTCGGAACGTTGACTCACTACACCAGTGTGCACGCCGCGGGTAGACGGAGAAACGTGGGTTACCCTACGAAGTGACCCTGCTCACAGGAAAGCACCCGGTCAGCCCAGGGATTCGATGAATTCCGTGAGCTCTGTGACAAAGCGTTCGGGGTCCTCGACGAACAGCCCGTGCTGCGCGCCCTCCCAGTAGGACGTGCTCGCGTTCGGGGCGGTCTCCGCGATGTAGCGGCCGTTCGCGACCTCGACCACCGGATCGGCGGTGCCGTGCATGACGAAGACCGGAACGTCCAGCGTGCGCAGGGTTTCGGTGTTGTCGACGGTGCGGTAGAACAGCGCCTTGCGCACCCGCGGCAGGGTGGCCAGGCTGCCGCCGAACAGCCGCTGGGCATCGCCGCCCTTGTCCCGGCCGGGCCCGGTATTGGCACTGCCGAACGCCCCGAAACCGCGCATGGCGCGACCGGCGCTCTCCTCGAAGACATCGGGAATGGCCTTCTGCATGGCCGGGCCCGGCTGCGCGCCCGGGACGCCCTTGCCGATGCCCGCCTGCGAACCGGTGTAGACGACGCCCGCGACCGCGCCGGTGCCGTAGGCGGCCAGATAGTCGCTGAGCACGATGCCGCCGTAGGACCAGCCGAGCAGCACCGCGCCGTCTGCGATGCCCTCCGCGGCCAGCACGGCGGCCACGTCGGCGGCCCAGTTCTTCGGGTCGTCGTATCCGGCCTCGGGGGCGTCGGAGTAGCCGTGGCCGCGCAGATCCAGCGCGATCACCCGGAATCGCCCGGCCAGATCGTCCGCGGCCCGACCCCAGCACCGCAGATTTCCGGACCAGCCGTGCAGCAGCACCAGCGGCCGCGCACCCTCCGGACCGGTGACCCGGTAAACGATGGTGGTGCCGTCCGCGCTGACTACTTCCCGAATCGCCATACCCGCCAGGCTAACCGGCAGGGGGTGCCGGACTCTCGCGCCCGCCGCTGCGGGACTCGCGCTCCCCTGACACAAATGGGAACGGGGGCGTAGCGCTCACCCTGACGCAAAAGCAGTCACGCGGCGGATGCATGGTCGGAGCAGGGGGATCGCACCGCCCATCTCGCCACGGCGGAACCTCGGCGGGGCGCGGCGGACACGCCGTGTTTAGGCTCTGAGCATGAGCATTCGTACCGCTGTCGTGACCGGGGCCAGTTCGGGGATCGGGGAGGCTACTGCCCGGGAACTCGCGAAGCAGGGGTACCACGTGGTGGTGGGCGCGCGGCGGGTCGATCGGCTGGAGCAGCTGGCCGCGGAGATCGGCGGGACGGCACTGCCGCTGGACGTGACCGACGACGAGTCGGTGCGGGCCTTCACCGAGGCGATCGGCGAGGTGCACATTCTGGTCAACAATGCCGGTGGCGCAAAGGGTTTGGCCTCGGTCGCCGACGCCGATCTGGACGACTGGCGCTGGATGTGGGAGACCAATGTGCTCGGCACGCTGCGCCTCACGAAGGCGCTGCTGCCGAAGCTCATCGCGTCCGGCGACGGCTTGATCGTCACCATCACCTCGGTGGCGGCATTCGTCCACTACGACAACGGTTCCGGCTACACCTCCGCCAAGCACGCCCAGGCGGTGCTGCACCGCACCCTGCGCGGCGAACTGCTCGGACAACCGGTGCGCCTCACCGAAATCGCCCCCGGCGCAGTCGAAACCGAATTCTCCCTGGTCCGCTTCGACGGCGACGCCGACCGCGCCGCCAAGGTCTACGAGGGCATCGACCCGCTGCTGGCCACCGATATCGCCGAGATCGTCGGCTTCGTCGCCTCCCGCCCGCCCCACGTCAACCTCGACACCATCGTCGTGAAGCCCCGCGATCAGGCCGAAGCCGGCCGCTTCGCCCGCCGCAGCTAGTCGGTCAGACGAATCCGCAGTGTCTCGTAGGTCGGGATGAAAACTTTTCTGCGGTAATGCCGTTCGACGATTTCCCACGGGCGGCCGTTGGCGGTCAGCGCCTCGAGCAGTGCCGTCAGCTCCGAATGGACGAGCTGTGCGCCCAGGCAGAGGTGCCGGCCGCCGCCGAACCAGAGCTGGCGGGTTTCGGGGTTGTAGTCGCGGTGGATGCTGAAATTACCCGCCGCATTGTTGATGGACCAGGTCAGGATTTTGACGTGTTCGCCCGCAATCAGTTGGCGGCCCGCGATTTCCACATCGGCGGTGACGGAGCGGCCGACCAGGTACGCCGGACTGGTGACCCGCAGGGTTTCGCGGACCGCGTCGGGAGTGCGCTCCGGCGCGGCCAGCAGCGCCCGCTGGTCGCCGCTGTCGTGCAGCAGGGCGACCATGCGGCTCATGGCACTGGCCAGGGTGTCGGTGCCCGCGACCGCCATGAGCATGGCCAGACCGGACGCGTGATCCTGCGCCAACCCGAGTTCACGGCAGCGGCCGAGCGTGGTCGAGCCGTCGGCGCGCGCGTAGGCGGCGGGGACGGAGCTGGAGAGCTTGCCGACGAGCGTGCGGGCGCGATCCACCGCCACGGGGTCGAGCGTGGTCGAGGCCATGGTGCCCATGGCCAGGTTCACCAGTTCTTCGACGTGCTCGAAGAGGATGCGAAACGGCTCGTCCGGATCGTCACCGGAATTGCGGCCCTCGCCGGCGAAGGTCGCGGAGATGTCCTCCGGCGCCATGCCGACCAGATCGGAGACGCTGCGCCCGACCAGAACCCGGGCCCGTTCGGCGATATCCACGGTCTTACCGGCGGCCAGATCCTCGGTGAGCTGTTTGAGCGCCGCGCCGAGCACGCCGTCCACCAGCGCATCCGTATGAGCCGCGGTGAAGAGGTCGCGAGTTTTGGCGCGCAGTTCGGTATGGCCCGCACCTTCGAAGAGCGGTTCCACCCAGTCGCCGATGACCTGTGCCCACCAGTGCCCGGCCGCACCCTCGGAGACAATGCTGAAGTGCGTGCTGTCGTTGTAGATCTGCCGCGCCACCAGCGGATCGGCCACGAACCAGCCGAGTTTCGGGACCTTGCGAATGGGTGTGGCGGCCCGGCCGGCGAGCAGGACGGCGGGCAGCCAGGGCTGGCCCGCGGCGAGCAGGGTGAGCTCGTGACGGGTCGCGGCATCGAACATCACTTCACCTCACAGGATGTGAATCGGTGAAATTTCATACCGGGATTGTGCGCGCTGCTACCGTCCCCGGCAACCGCGGGCAAGCTGCGGCATAATCGGGTCCCGGAGGGAATTTCGATGAGCGAACTCTGGGTGATCGTGCCCGCATACAATGAAGTTCACGGTATTACCAGAACGCTGGAAGCTCTTGCCGCACAACAGGACCGGGACTTCATCCTGGTCGTCGTGGACAATGATTCCACCGACGGCACCGCATCGGTGGTGCGCGATTTCGCCCGCATGCACCCCGAACTGCGCATCGAAATCGTCACCGAGAGCCGAAAGGGAACCGGCGCCGCCGCCGACACCGGTATGCGCTATGCCATAGCGGCCGGAGGCGTCCGGCTGGCCCGCACCGATGCCGACTGCCTGCCGTATCCCGACTGGACGGCGCGCATCCATGCCGCCTTCGATTCCGGGCTACAGCTGATCAGCGGTCAGCTCATCCCCCGCACCGACGAGGGCGTGAGCTGGCGCGACCGCACCATCATCCGGGTGGTCCTGGAGGTCGCCTCCACCTTCGGCAAATTCCGGCCCGGAAATCGGGACCCCCGCTATCTGGGACCGTATGTGATGACGCCAGGCTGCAATATGGCCATTACCGCCGAATTGTACGAAGCCGCAGGCGGATTCCCGCGCACCGCCATCGAGGATCTGCACGAGGACCGCGCACTGGTGAATGCCGTGCGCATGCTCACCACCGAATACGGCCTGCGCCGCGACGTCCGCGTGTACGGCTCCAATCGCCGCGTCCGCGCCTGGGGCGTGCGCAAAACCCTGGCCTGGTACGCCGATCATCGCTACAAACCGGAGCTGGTGGATATTCGGTGAGCACCGACTTCCTGCACCTGTTCCGGGAACAGGTGCGGCGCAAGCCCGATGCGGCCGCGCTCGGCATGATCGGCGCACGGCCGCTGACCTTCGCGGAGCTCGACGACCGCATTACCGCGGTCGCGGAACGGCTGTGGCACAGCGGATTCCGGCCGGGTGACCGTATGCTGTTCTCCATTCGCCCGTGTGTGGACGCCGTTGTGCTCATTTTCGGGACCATGGCGGCGGGCGGGACCATCGTCTTCGTCGACCCGGGTGTCGGGCCGGAACTGTTCGCCCGGCGCATCGAGCTGGTGCAACCCGCCTGGGCGGCAACGGAATCGCTGCTGTACCTGCTGAGTGGACCGCTGCGGCGGATCGGCCGCACGCTGGGTCTGTCGCTCCCCGATTTCGGCAGGCTGCCGGTGCGGCACATACACAGCGGTCCGCGGCTGCCGGGCACCCCGCCGGCGTCGATCCCGCTGCGCCGGCTGCTCGACGATGCGGCGGTGGCGGCGCATTCTTCCGCCGCGGTCGCCGATCCGGATTCCGAGGCGCTGATCGTCTTCACCTCCGGTACCACCGCCGCGCCGAAAGCCGTGGTGCACACCCGAGGTTCGCTCGGCGCCGGCCTGGCCGCCATGGCCGGGCGCAGTCGGCTCGGCCCCGGCAGACATCTGCACACCGAACAGCTGATGATGGGGCTGCCCGCGCTACTCACGGGCGCGCAGTGGTCCATGCCGCGCTATCCGCGCTTCGGAACCCATATCGACCCGCTGGCATTCGCGCGCTCGCTCGACGGCGCGACCGACGCGTTCTTCACGCCCGCCGATCTGGCGGTCGTGCTGACGGCGATCGAATCCGGGCGGCGGAACGCGCCCGCGGGGCTGCGGGAGATCTCCCTGGGCGGCGCGCCGGTGACGACCGCGCTGCTGCGACGGGCCCGGCGGGCACTGCCGGAGTGCGAATTCCTTGCCATCTACGGTATGACCGAAATCCTGCCGGTGGCAGTCACTTCCGGCAGTGCCAAACTGGAATTCTCCGGCGCGGGTGATCCGCTGGGCGAGCCTGTCCACGGTGTCACCGCGAAAATCGCCGAGGACGGCGAACTCATCCTCTCCGGACCCAATCTGTGCCAGGGCTATCTCGGTGAGCCGCCGCTGCCGGAAATCCGCACCGGCGATATCGCCCGCTTCGACGGCGGCACCCTGGTGCTCATGGGCCGCAAGAAGGACATGATGTTGCGCGGCAAGACCAATATCTATCCCGGACTCTACGAACCGGCGATCAATGCCGTGGCGGGCGTGCGCCAGGCGATCATGGTCGGCATTCCGGATGAGATCGGCGATGAGCGCATTGTGCTCGCCGTGGTGGCCGATCCCGGGAGCGGTGATCTCGCGGCCCGGCTGCGGCGCGAATTGCCCGCGCTCATCGATATTTCCGCGCTCCCCGACGATATCGTCGTGGTGGACGAGATTCCCGTCGGCGGCCGCACCAGCAAACCCGATCGCGCCGCCCTGCGCACCCTGCTCGAAAAACGGCTCAGCTGATGCGAGATTCCGGGTCGGGGCGGGAAATCAGTTCCGCGAGAACCTGATCGGCGAATTTCTCCGGCTCCGTCAGCATTCCGTCGACATAGCAGAATCCGATGCGCATTTCCCCGTGCGCGGTCACGATCGCCACCGTGACCGCGCTGACGCAGGAGTTCGACGCCGTCAGCGTGAGTCCCGAAAGCTGCCAGGCGCCAACCTCTTCCGGGAAATCGATGCGCCCCAGATTGGTGACCGACACATTCCACGGTGCGCGCCGATCCACCATATCGACAATGCGCCGACCGGATTCCACGGTGCGCGGCGTGCCGAATCGCATACCCGCCACCGTCGACAGGTGCCGCCGCTGCCGAATGCCGCGCTCCACCTGCCGGTTCACCGATCGTGCTGCCGCCCACAATGATTCACCCGGTCCGAACCGCACGAATCCGGCCAGCACCGGGGCGTACACGCCCAGCTCCTCGGCATCCGGTCGCGGCCGCAGCAGCGGCCGGAAGTCCACCGGTGAGCCGATCCCGGCCACCCCGCTCCCCTTCGGCCGCACGCTGTCCCCGATCGCCCGCGCCACCGCCGCGGCCAGCACCCCGTGCACCGTGACCCCGGCCCAGCGGCAGTCGGCCACCAGGGCGGCCAGCGGCTCGGCCGCCACCGTCCGGTACACGACCCGCGTCCGCCGCTCCAGCAGCCCGACCGGAGTGCCGCCGCCCACGCGCCGGGGCCGCAGCACCAGCGCCGCCGCCTGATCGAACAGCGTCGAATACACGTAGCGCCACACTCCCCGCGCCCCAGCGGGAATCAGGTCATCGGCGGGCGGGAACGCCGCCCGGCTCCGAATACCTGCGCGGTTGTCAGAGCGCTCGGACGCGGCGTACTGGATGAGCTTGCGCAGCACGGTCATCAGCGACCGCCCGTCGAGAATGATGTGCGAGACGGTCAGAATCAGGTCGTGCTGCTCGGCGACAGTCCCCGGCCGCTGCACGATATCGGCAATGCGCGCCAATCCGGCCCGAGTATCGAACGGATCGATCAACTCCGCGTCGATCTCCCGCCGCCACGTCTTCGGATCGTCGGACAGCAACTGCCGCACCGGTATTCGAGGATCGGGCAGGGGCATCAGATGCGGGTCGCCGGCGCCGGCGTCCACCACGCCCGCGCGCAACAGTGGGTATTCGGCGGTGAGCGCCGCTGCCGCGCATTCCAGCTGCTCGACGGTGAGCCGGCCGTGCACGCGCACCCGCGCGGTGCAATTCGACGGGGAGATCCGGTCGATGATCCAGAACCAGCGTTCCGAAGGGCTCAGCGGCCGCCCGAAATCCGTTGCCGTTGTTGCCGACGTACTCGCAACCACCGTCCAGCCTTCCGCAATGCTCCCTCCGACGCAGATTAGTGCCATTCCCGGGGCTTCGCACCTCGCGATATCCCGGTGCGCAGACGGAAGCGGCGCAGGCGCTCCCGGTGGAGCGCCTGCGCCGTTCGGTGACTATCGGGTCGTCCGGTAACTCTCGGAGGTCAGCGAGCGCCCGGCGTGGTCGGGGCGGCGCCGCCGGGCGCCTGCGGGGCGACCGGAGCCGCGGAGACCACGGTGGCCGGATCGGCCTGCAGCGCCGACATGCTCTTCCAGGTATCCCAGTCGATGGTCCAGTCGTAGAGGTCGCCGTCCGCCGCGGAGAGATTGATGCGGGTGCCGGTCACCTCCACCGGATCGCCGTAGAGGGCGGTCGGAAAGAAGGCCTGGGCATCACTCGGGCTGAGGTTGATGCAGCCGTTGGTGACATTGGAATTGCCCTGTGCGGAAATCGATTCCGGGTTCGCGTGGATGAACTCGCCGTTATTGGAGATGCGCACCGCCCAGCGCTCGCGCGCATTGGTGTAGAACGGCGGGTTCGACATGATGAAATCCTCGTACTTCTCGGTCACCACGTGGATGCCGGAGCGGGTCACATTGCGATCCTCATTGCCCTCGCCGTAGCTGACCGGGATATCGACCACGGTCTGCCCGTCGCGGATCACCTGCATGCGGTGGCTGGTGGCCACGGCCCGCACGATCTGCGAACGGCCGATCTTGAAGTCGGAGGTGATATCGGCGGTGCCGAAGGCGCCCTCGCCCATATCGAGGCCGTAGAGCTTGGCGCCCACGTGCACGGTGGTGCCGGGCTGCCAGTACTCACGCGGCCGCCAGTGCGCGCGGGAGCCGCCGTTGGAATCGGGCAGCCAGGCCCACGAACCCTCCACAGCGGGGGTGGTGGTGACGGTCAGGTCCTTCTCGACCGCGGCCTTGTTGTCGATATGCGAGTTGAACTGCAGGATGATCGGCGCGGCAATGCCGACCTCCTGGTTGTCGGCGATATTGATCGTCGCCGATACCTGGTTCTTGGGGGTGACGGTGGTGAATTTGGATTCGATCGGCACCGGCTTGCCATCGGTACCGGTCGCGGTACCGGACCAGCTGTAGGTGACCCCGTAGCCGAGCGGCTCGGTCACGGTGAACTTGCTGTGGTCGGGGGCGAGCTCGCCGGTGACCTGCTTGCCGTTCGGGTTGGTCAGCGCCACCTGATCGATGCGGCCCTGGGTCACCGAGACCGAGACCGGGGCGGTGGGGTTGACGTTCTGTGTGCCGTCACCAGGGGTTGTGGTCACCTTGGCGGCGGGAACGGCCGGCTTGTCGGGGGTGCCGCCGCCCTTGTCGGACGTGCATCCGGCCACCAGCGCCACCACCGCCAGCAGCGCGGCCATGACAGCGGCTGCCCGCCGGACCGGGAATCCTCGATTGCTCACCCGCTCGAGGTTACCTGGGCAAACCGACACCTCCAGCCGCCGAAACCGTGGTCCCCGCCACCCCTACAGCGTGACTCCCACTGTGACAGGTTCCGGTTCGAGGTGGATTCGGAACCGTTCAGCAACTCCCTGGCGAACTGTCCGCGCCAATACCGCCAGGTCTTCCGCGGAGGCCGCGCCCCGATTTGTCAGTGCCAAAGTGTGTTTGGTGGACAGCCGCGCCGGAGCCGCCGCGTCCGGATAGCCCTTGGCGAACCCGGCGCGCTCGATGAGCCAACCCGCGGAGAACTTCACCCCGCCCTCGACCGGCCAGGTGGGCACCGCCACATCGGGACCGACATGTGTGGCGATCGCCTCACGCACCGCCGCCGCGTCGCGGTCCGGAACCACCGGATTCGTGAAGAACGATCCGGCACTCCAGGTGTCGTGGTCGCCCGGATCGAGCACCATGCCCTTGCTCGCCCGCAGCCGCAGCACCTCGGCCCGCACCGGCGCGGCCGGACGCGATTCGCCCTCCTGCGCACCCAGTGCGGCCGCCAGCTCCCGATAGCCCAGCGGTGCGCTGGAACCGTCGCCACGCAGCGCGAATTCGACCGCCAGCACCACCGCGGCCGCACTGTGCTTCAACACCGAAGTGCGATAGCCGAATCCGAGCTCGCCCGGTTCGGCCCAGCGGATCTCGCCGCTCGCCCGATCGAACAACTGCACCCGGCGCAGCAGCGAGGCGACCTCGACGCCATACGCGCCGACGTTCTGCACCGGAGTGGCCCCGGCGGAACCCGGTATGCCGGACAGGCATTCGAGACCGCCGTAGCCCGCCTCGACCGAAGTCGCCACCACCGCATCCCAATTCGCGCCCGCCGCCGCGGTCAGGAAGCCGTCGCCGATCTCGACGGAGGTCGTGGCTATGCGGACGACCACGCCCGGGAAACCCGCGTCGGCGATCAGCAGATTGGAGCCACCGGCGATGAGCAGCACCGGAATTCCCGCCGCATCGAGCTCCCGCACGGTCGCCACCAGCGATTCGGTGCTCGCGCACTCCGCGACGATCGCGGGTCCGCCCACCCGCAGGGTCGTCAGCTCGGCCAGCGGCACCGCGGCCCGCAGGCTCGCGCCGGTCCCGGCGAGCCGGTCCCGCACGTCGTCGAAGGACACCACCCCAGTTGTACGCACAGGCACAGACGGTAGCCTGTCCGACCATGGCGACACCTCTGGCCTTCACTGGGCACTCGACCCATTCCACCGCCGCCGTGCGCGCTGCCTTCTCGAACGAGCAGTACTGGAAGGACCGGATCGAGGCCGTCGGCGGGCCCAATGCCCGCATCGAATCGCTCTCCATTTCCGGCGACCAGGTACGGGTGGAGATGATCCAGGCGATTCCGGCCTCCGAACTGCCCGCTCAGGTCACCGCGGTGCGCCCGGGCGATCTGGTGATTCCGCGCACCGAGACCTGGAACGGCAGCGGCGGCACCGTCGAAGCGCGCGTGGACGGCGTACCGGCCAGCGTGAACGGCACCCTGACCGTCAGCGATTCGGGCACCGGCTCCGATTACGTGGTGGACGCCGTGATCGAGGTGAAGATCCCGCTCTTCGGCCGCAAGATCGAAGCCGCCATCCAGGAACACCTCACCGAACTGCTCGCCCGCGAGGCCGAGTTCACCGACAATTGGCTGAGTTCGCACTGACACGGCCCGCACGGCAGTAACCTGACCGATCGTGCCCCGCCGACTCGACTATTCCGCGCGCTATCCGCTGCACACCACCAAAGAGGTGTACGCGGCGCTCATGAACCGCGACCTCTGGGACGCGCGGATCGAGGAGATGCGTAAACACTCCCCCAACGACCTCGTCCGCCTCGAATCCGGTGATTCCGGCATCGAGGTGGAAACCCGCCACGTGCTGCCGCGAGAGAGCCTGCCAGACCTCGCACAGGCCGTCATGCGCAAGGACATGGTGATCACCCGCACCGAGAGGTACGGGGCCTTCGGACCCGAGGTGACCGGCGAATACACCACTTTCATGCCCGGCGGGCCGGGCACCCTGAACGGCACCATGCGGCTGTTCCCCACCGATACCGGCTGCACCCTGCGCACCTCCTCGGAGGCGCACGTGCAGCTCCCGTTCCTCGGACGCAAGCTCGAACAGCTCATGCTGGTGAACCTGATCGACCTGTTCCGAGCCGAGGCCGAGGTGACGAAGCTCTGGCTGGATCAGCAGCACCCCGTCGGCTGATCAAACCGATCGGCACCATCACCCGCGGCACCACCGGCATCAACCGGCTGCGCCGCGGGGATCGATGGCTCGCGCACGATGCGACGGTCGCCGAACGATTGCTGAATGCGGACGATCCGCTCGTAGTCGACCTCGGCTACGGCGCGAGTCCCGTCACCACCCTGGAAATGGCGGCGCGACTGCGCACCGTGCGCGCGGATCTGCGCGTGGTCGGCCTGGAAATCGATCCGGAGCGGGTTGTCCCCGGACAGGACGGGGTCGTGTTCGCCCGCGGCGGTTTCGAATTGGCCGGACTGCGGCCGATCCTGGTGCGCGCCTTCAATGTGCTGCGCCAATACCCGGAATCGGCTGTCCCCGAGGCCTGGTCGACCATCCTGTCCGGCCTCGCCCCCGGCGGCCTGCTGCTCGACGGCACCTGCGATGAACTCGGCCGCCGCTGCGCCTGGATCCTGCTGGACCGCACCGGCCCCCGCACCCTCACCCTGGCCTGGGACCCCTTCACCGTCGAGGAACCCTCGGACCTCGCCGAACGCCTCCCCAAGGCCCTCATCCACCGCAATATCCCCGGCGAACCCATCCACACCCTGCTCACCGCCGCCGACCGCGCCTGGTCCCACGCCGCCCCCCTCGCCCCCTACGGCCCCCGAGCCCGCTGGCGCCACGCCGCAGACCTGTTGCGCCGGCAGGGTTTCCCCCTCCGCCCCCAGCGCCGCCGCCTCCGCGACAACCAACTGACGATTCCCTGGTCAGCCGTCGCACCCCTCCCCCACCAGGGGGGCTGATCAGTCGTCGAGGTCGAGGGCGGAGCCGACTCGGTCCCGAAGTGCTTGCAGGGAGCCGGATACCGCGGCGGGGGCCAGGAGGGAGCGGGGGGTGAAGGGTTGCCGCCAGAGACCGCCGTGGGCCGCACCGTCGGTGAACAGCGTCTCCGGATTCCTTGGGCCCTCGGCAGTTCCACTCGAGCCGTCGGCAGTTCCGCTCGAGCCGTCGGCAGTTCTGTTCACGCCGTCGGCGGTCTCGGGCGTGGCTGCGGGTGACTCCACCGGCGTCATCAGGTCCGCGACCAGCTTGGCGGCCAGTAGTACGCGGGCGGTCGCGGCTTCGAAGACCTCGATGCCGAAGTGGGTGGCGGCGCGGTATGCGGCGGCGCGCCAGGGGTTTTCGTGGACCGCGGAGTTCCAGGTGGGCGGGGCCACGGTGTAGGAGACGGTGTGGCTGGTCGAGTGGGCGAGCACCGCACGCCAGCGTGGGAGACGCTGGGCGAGGGCGTAATCCGGGCCGCCGAGGTACGGCAGGTTGTCGAACAGGCCCCAGCGCGCGCCCTCCGCATCGAGGACCGGGCGCAGATAGTTCAAGCGGTACAGCGAGTTCGGGGCCAGCCGGTGCAGCACATCCTGGGTGGTGCCGCGAATTCCGCGGCGGTCCAGCTGTTCCCGTGCGGCGAGCACGATCGATTCCGGGACGGCGTAGCAGTCGGTCGGCGAGCCGAGCAGTGCGAGTGCGGCGTCCGGATGCTTGCGCAGCAGGGCTTCGGCGAGCACATCGGAGGCCGCGGCAATGCGCAGCCCGGCCGCCCCGGGCAGACCCGCGTACAGGCCGAGCGCCGGACGCGCGTCGGTGTGCGCGGCGATCCAGTGTGTCAGCGCCGGAAGGTATCTGGTGATATCCACACCCGGACCGCCGGCCGCCGTCGGAAAGGACATGGCCCCGGCCCCGGCGCGCGCCTGTGCGCGCAGCCGATCCCACCGCGCCCGTCCGGGCCGGTCCACCGCGAGCACCTCGGCGCCCCAGGCCAGCAGCGGCCGCAGCGGGCTCAGCTCCGCCGCCGCACCGACCACCGTCATCCGGAATCCGGGCAGCCGCAACCACTCCGGATGGTCGATCACGCGCTGCACCGCGGCCACGAAACCCGGTTCGAAGATGCCGCCGTCTTCCCATTCGACCAATTGCCGCCGCAATTCGTCCTCGGCCAGCACCCGCCCGCGCCAGGGCACCTCCAGTCGTGCTGCCGCCGTGGCGGTTCCGGTGACCGTATCGGTACCGAGCCCCGCCCCCTTGCCGGGCGCCGACATATCGGCGTCCTCCAGCGAGGTGACGGTGCGCCCGGCGGCGAAGCGCAGCACCGTGCGCACCGAATGCAGCCCGTCGGCGGCGATTCCGAGCGATACCCGGGGCGAGCTCACCGCCAGCGCGGTCATGCCCCGGAAGACGCGGCGATGCCCGTGCCGCCAATCCCGGCTGGTCTCCACCGATTGCGCGAGATCGGCGTCATAGCGCCGCACGGCGTCCGCGACCACCGCCGCCGACACCATCTCCGCCATTCGCTCGGGCGGTCCGGGTGGAAAAGCCAGATCCCACATGCCATCGCGGACCATCCCCATGGTCAGTCACCCTGCCACGAAACAGGGCCGCGCAAAACTCGAACGTCGCAGAACGGGCGCATAATCCGCGGGGCACACCGGCGGAATTCAGACACGAGTGAGAGCGCGGTGCAGCCGGGCGGCGGTCACGGGCGGGAGTGCCGTACTGGCGGAACGGATTTCGGCGCGCGCACAGCGATGAATGGCCACCGCATCGGCGACGACCTCGTCGAGCGCCGTCTGCCCGATCCCGGCCTCGGCCAGATCCAGCACGGTGCGCAGCGGCGTCGTCACCAGGAACGTGCCCGCCGACTCCACATCCTTGCGGGCGAAACTCCGCCGCAGCACCACCAGGCGGGGTGAGAGCGGGAAGCGGCCGATCCGCGCCGACATATGCACGAAGCGCGGCCGCAGCCGTCCGAGTCCGTGCAGTTCAGCGGCACTGTGATGGGATACGGCGGCCGCACCGTCGAACCAGGCCGACCACATGGCGTACTCGTCGAGCGGCCCGTCCGGCCAGCGCCCGAGGCGCAGCAGACCCACGCCCGCCCGGACCACCGAACCGTCCCGCAACCCGTCCCGGATATGGGACTCACACCCCGTGTGCAGCACCTGACGGGTGGTGAAATACCCGGCATGCCGTCCGGCCAACTCTTGTAGCGCCTGCCAGCCGTGTTCCGGGTCCGGCTCCGCTGCGGGAATCCCAGCCATGCACTCAGGCTACGCCGACCACCTGTGTGTTATGTCACATTCCGCCGGGTGTGTGCCGACACCTCATGAGAAGCACAGAACTCACACAGAAAGCTCGGGAAGAATCGCGGCCATGAGTTCGAACCCCACCTCGGGCGACGCCAAGAACGTCCCCTCGGAAACCGGCGCGGAACCCGCGGACGGCACCGCGGCCGAACACCCCGGCGCTGCCAATTACGGGATCCCCGGCGGCGCAGCCGAACTCGGCAAGCAGCCCGGCACACCTGCGACCGGTGAACCTCCGACCGAGGTCATCGGCGGCGCCCCCTATCCGGCGGGTGCGGGCGGGTCTGCCGACGCCACTCAGGTGCTGCACGACGACGCCACTCAGGTACTCCACGACCGGGGCGCGGCCCAGGGCCCCGCGGCGCAGCCCGCCGAATGGTGGCAGGGCGAAACCGCGCAGGCCGGAGCGCACAACACCGGCCCTCATCCGACCGCGGTACTGGGCAACCACGGCACCGAAGCGCTCAGCCCGGGCGAGGCCGCCGCCTATGCGGCGGGCGCGGGCTCGATCCCCGGCGGTTCCCAGCAGCCGCCGTTCACACCGCCGCCCACCGCGAATGCGGGAGGCGGACAGGGTGGTTCGCCCGGTAACCGCCGCAGTCGCCGGACCCTCTTCGTCGTGATCGGCCTGGTGCTGGTGCTGGTCGTGGTCGGCGCCCTGGCCGGTGGCGAGGCGTATGCCCGAAACAAGGTGGGCAACTGCATCAGTTCGCAGTTCGAGCAGCAGATGGGCTCCAAGATCGACGTATCGTTCGGCGCGAAACCCATGCTGCTCACCATGATCGACAACAAGGTCGGCTCGGTGACGGTCGACAGCGACGACACCAAATTCGGCCCCGCGGTCGGCATGACCGTGCACGCCACCTTCCACGACATCGAACTGCAGGACGGCGGCAAGGCCGGCGGCACCATCGGCAGCTCCGAGGCCCAGGTCACCTGGAGCAATGACGGCATCGTGAAGACGCTGGGCGGCTTGGTTTCCGCGGCCGCCTCCGATCCCTCGGCCGGCACGCTGAGCTTCACCGTGCTGGGCGGACTGGCCCAATTGCAGGTCAAGCCGAAGGTGGTCGGCGACAAGGTCGAGGTCGAGACCATGTCGGCGTCGTTCCTCGGCATCGGCCTGCCCACCGATCTGGTCTCGGGCATCGTGGATCTCATGACGCAGAGCCTGCAGTCCTACCCGATGGGGTTGAAGCCCACCGGCGTGGCGGTCACCCAGGACGGGCTGAAGGTCAGCCTGCAGGGCGGCCCCACCACCCTGCAGACCACCGACGACAAGGGCAAGACGCAGAACATCACCTGCTGAGCGGCGACCGGCTCAGGCCGGAAACCCCTGCAGCACTTCACGAGAACGCGACAGGCCCAACCGCGTGGCGCCGGCGGCGATCATGTCCGCCGCCGCCGCCGCGGTGCGGATACCGCCGCTGGCCTTGACCCCGAGCCGCCCGCCGACCGTCTCCGCCATCAGCCGCACCGCGTGCGCACTGGCGCCGCCCGCCGGATGGAAACCGGTGGAGGTCTTCACGAAATTCGCGCCCGCCTGTTCGGCGACCCGGCACACGCCCACGATCTGCGCATCGCTCAGCGCCGCCGATTCGATGATCACCTTGAGCACGGTCCGGTCCCCCATGGACTCGCGCACGGTGATGATGTCGGCGAGCACCGCGTTGTAGTCCTCGGCGCGGGCGGCGGCGATATCGATCACCATGTCCACCTCGTTCGCGCCCTGATCGACCGCCAGCCTGGCCTCGGCGCCCTTCACCAGCGAATGATGTTTGCCGGACGGAAAACCCGCGACGGTCGCCACCACCAGGCCGGGCGCCCGCACCGGCAGCATGGACGGCGAGACGCAGATCGCCAGCACGCCCAGCTCACGCGCCTCTTCGATCAGCGCGTCGACTTCCTGACCGGTCGCTTCCGGCGCCAGCAGGGTGTGGTCGATCATCGCGGCCACGTCTCGACGAGAAATCTCTGTCATGAGCGGTGAGTTTGGCATACAGGTGGCGAATTCCATTGCGGGCCGCCACCGCTGTCACGCACACTCGTACCTGTGCTGATCCGTCGTGAACGAACCAGCGACCTCGCCGCGATCGACGCGGTGCATCGCAGCGCCTTCGCCGACCACTACGCGAACGCCGGCGGCGGGCATCGGTTCGACCATGCCACCACCCGCCCCGAACCACCGGAGATCGATCTGGTCCGGCGGCTGCGTGATCACTCCGGCTGGATGCCGACCCTGTCCATGGTGGCCGAACTGCACGACGACATCGTCGGTCACGTCTGCCTCACCCGCGCGGCCGTCGGCCCGTTCCCGGTGCTCGCCCTCGGCCCGATCGGCGTCCGCGCCGACGCCCAGGCCGACGGCGTCGGCTCCGCCCTCATGCACGCCGTCCTCGGCGCCGCCGACGCCCTGGACGAGCCGCTGGTCGGCCTCGTGGGCCACCTCGACTACTACCCCCGCTTCGGCTTCGCCCCCGGCCCCCGCCTCGGCATCGTGCCCGACCGGTCCGATTGGACCTCGCACTTCCAGATCCGCGTACTCACCGCCTACGACCCCGAGATCAAGGGCGAATTCCACTACGCCGACCCCTTCTACGACGGCTGAGCTCGCCCCTGCTCGAGGCCGCATCGTCGCTGCTGAGATCATCAATCCATGAGCTCCACCCCTGGCGACCTCGATGATCGTCGTTACGTGCTGACCCTGGGCTGCCCGGACCGTCCCGGCATCATTGCCCGCATCACCTCGTTCATCGCCGATTTCGGCGGGTCGATCGTGGAGGCCGGCTATCACTCCGATCCGGATATCGGCTGGTTCTTCACCCGGCAGGCCATCAAAGCCGGCACTGTTCCGTTCGGACTCGACGAACTGCGGGATCGGTTCACCACCGTCGCCGGCGAACTGGGCCCGGAAACCGAATGGCAGGTGCACGATTCGGGCGAGCGCCGCCGCGCGGTGCTGCTGGTCAGCAAGGACGGGCACTGCCTGCACGATCTGCTGGGCCGCGCGAGCAGCGGGGAACTGCCCGCCACCATCGAGGCCGTCATCGGCAACCACCCCGACCTCGCGGGCATGACCGAGGCACACGGCGTCAAGTTTCACTACGTGCCGTTCCCGAAGGATCCGGCCGAGCGCGGGCCCGCCTTCGAGCAGGTGCGCGAACTGGTCGACGCGCACGATCCGCACGCGGTGGTGCTGGCCCGGTTCATGCAGGTGCTGCCACGGGAGCTGTGCGAGCACTGGGCGGGCAAGGCGCTCAATATCCACCACAGCTTCCTGCCGTCCTTCGTGGGCGCGCGCCCGTACCACCAGGCCTTCGCGCGCGGCGTGAAGCTGATCGGCGCGACCTGCCACTATGTGACCCCGGAGCTCGACGCGGGACCGATTCTCGAACAGGACGTCACCCGCATCGATCACGCCGACACCGTGCACGACATGGTGCGCCAAGGGCGCGATATCGAACGCGTGGTGCTGGCCCGCGGACTGCGCTGGCATCTCGAGGGCCGCATTCTGGTGCACGGCCGCCGCACCGTCGTCTTCTCCTGACGCGACTACCCCGCCGAAGCCGAAGCGCCCCTTCCACGTCATTGGGGAAGGGGCGCTTCGGTTTTTCTGGAAATAGGTCTCAGCCCGCGGCGGCGACCATTCCGCGGCGGCCCGCCCGGATGACCCGGGCGAGTTCGGCATTGAAGGCATCCGCGGCCTCGATGTTCACCAGGTGTCCGGTGGGCAGGATGAGGTAGCGGTCGAGATAACCGGAATCGGCCAGGGTGTCGGCGATTTCGCGGGAGTGCTCCTCCGGCAGCAGCTTGTCGTAGGAACCGGCGACCACGCTGGTCGGCACCGTCAAATGAGCTGCGGCGCCGTGCAAGTCGAGGTGCAGCAGGCTGCGGGCGACCGCGGCGCGGGTCGACGGACGGCAGGACCGGACGATCGACATACCGAAATCGACCTGATCGGCGGTCGCGGCGGCATTGCACAGCCGGTGCTTGGCGATCAGTCGCACGGCACGGCCACCGGGCAGCGGCAGCGGGGTGCCGAACAGCGCCAGCGACAGCCAGTCCGGCGCCGGAATCAGATCATTGAAGACCGGAAGCACGGTGGCACGGTTGGGGATTCGCCGCGCCGCGGTGGTGGCCAGCAGTACCGCGGAGGCCCGCTGCGCGACCTGGTGCGGATAGCGCTGTGCCCACGCCTGAATGGTCATGCCGCCCATGCTGTGCCCGACGAGCGTCGCGCGCTGACCGGGGCGCAGCACCGCGTCCAGGACATCGGAGAAGTCGTCGGCGAGCTGGTCGGCGCCGAAAGCCCTGCGGCCGCTTTCGCTTTCGCCGTGGCCGCGCTGATCGTAGGCGTACACCCGGTATTCCCCGGCGAACGCGTTGATCTGCGGGTTCCAGTATTCGATGGCACAGGACCAGCCGTGCGCCAGCACGATGACCTCACCGTCGGCGGGGCCGTAGGCGTGCACCCGCAGGCGGGCGCCGTCACGGGTGGTGACCGGGATGATGTCGGCCGGTCGCGGAGTATTCAGCGACGCGGTCTCGTAGACGCGGGACCGGAGTCCGGCGCGGAAGGGGGCGGTCACCATGTCTGCGCCCGCCTCGGGCAGCTTCACCAGCATGAGCACTCCTTTGTGTTCCAGGGCACACTACCGCGCTAGCTGTAGTGCTTGCTAGTGCAAGCGGCAGATATTTTTCGATCCGCCGCCTGCGGCCCTTCTTCCGGGATACCCGTTCCGCCCCAACGGCATTCACCATTGCCGCACCGAACTCGGGTTATAGCTGTGTTCTACGACACATACTGCGGCGAGAAGCACCCGCCCGATTCAGGCGCCGACGACCCGCTGCGCCGTTCCGAACGCCGTGCCGGCCACCCGTGCGAGCTCCTCGTTGAACTCCCGGTAGGCCTCGACATTGCCGAGGTGACCGGTCGGCAGAATGTGAAAACCATCCAGACTGCCTGCCTCGGTGAGCAATTCGGCGATCCGCTCCGCGTGCACCACCGGCGTCATGAAGTCGGCGGAACCGGCGATGACGGAGGTCGGCACGGTCAGATTCGCCGCACCGCGCCCCACATCCAGATGCGACAGCAGCGTGCCGAACCGCGCGCGCACCAGCGCCGGGCAGGACCGCACGATGTTCTGCGCGAATTCGGCGATATCGCCCGTCGCATCCAGACTCATGACCTGCCGGCGGAATATCCACTTCACCGGCGCGATCGGCGGGAACGCGATGGGCAGGCTCAGACCGAGCAGCCCCACCAGGAACGGCAGCCGCAACTTGCCGCGGTTGTAGAACGGCAGCACCGTGGTCTCGGCAATGAGCTGTCCCGCAGAACTATTGGTGAGCAGCACCGCGAGCGCGCGCCGCCGCACCTGCTCCGGATACCGCCCGGCCCAGGCCTGCAGCGTCATGCCGCCGAGGCTGTGGCCCACGATGACCGCGCGGCGGCCGGGCGCCAGGGCGGCGTCCAGCACGGCTTCGAGATCGTCGGCGAGCAGATCGGTGGTGAGCGGGGCCGTGCCCAGATCGCTCTCACCGTGCCCGCGCACGTCGTAGGCGATGACGCGGTAGTCGCCGGCGAAGGCGTTGATCTGCGGATTCCAGTACTCGAGGCAGCAGGTCCAGCCGTGCACCAGCACGAGGACATCGCCGTCGGCAGGACCGTAGGCATGCACCCGCAGGTGCGCTCCGTCGGTGGTGGTGACGGGAACGACCTCGTACGGACCCGCGGGCGGATTCAGATCCGCATTCGCGTAGGTCCGAGTCCGCAGGTCGGCACGGTGCGCTCGCACCCGGTTCCGGACCCACTGGGTGAGGTCCGCTCTATTAGGCAGCGTTGCCCGCATAGGACACTCCTTTGTGTTACTGCTAGATACAGTAACTCCCCCAGGAGCGTGCTAGCTAGTGCAAGCACCCACTAATTTCGGAGACCGGTGGATCTCGGAACGGGCGCGCCCGACACCGGAAAAAAATCGGCCGCCACCCCCGACCAGCGGGAATGACGGCCGAAGAAGGCGTCGGCGCTACCAGCGTGGCCCGCGCTGGACCTCGTCCACTTTGGGCCGCACATCGGCCAGATAGACACCCGTGGCGACGATCGCGGCAATGCTCAAGATGTTCACCGGGTTCCGCGTCAGCAGCAATCCACCGAGCGAGGCGACCAGAATCGCCAGCCACACCGGCTTGGTCAGCTTGTCCACGGCCGGGAAGGCATCCGAGCGCTGGCGTATCGCATGAACCAGCGCGAACACCACCATTCCGAGCTCGCACAGCAACAAGGCCGACAAAATGAATCCGGGAATTCCCATCACCCCCGACAGTCTAATTGGCCCGGCCGCGCTCCGATGGATTCGCGGCGACGGAACCGCCGGTCACCTCGCAATTCCGGCAACCACCCGCCGTGGGACGACCGTGGCTCCCACACAGTGAATGTGCGGGAGCCACAGGGTGTTTCACGTTCAGAGGGAACGCGCGACGTTACTTCTTGGCAGCAGGCGCGGCGGCCTTCTTGGCCGGAGCCTTCTTCGCGGGCGCCTTCTTGGCCGGCGCCGGCACGACGGGCTCGGCCTCGGTGGTCACGGCGACGACCTCGGCATCAACGGCCTCTTCGACCTCGGCGGCCGCGTCCTTGGCGACACCCAGCAGCGGGGCGACCTGGTCGGAAACCTTGCCGAAGACATCCTGCGCCTGGGTGACCAGGTCGGTGTACAGGGTCTCGACCTGCTCGAAACGCTCTTCGAAGGTCGGGTTGGCCTTCAGCTTCTCGACGGTCTCCTCGCCGCGGGCGGCCAGGTCGGCGTAGAGGTCGATCAGCTGGTGGTAGTACTGATCGACGAGCTTGCGCAGCTCCTCGGGGGTGGCCTTCTCACGCAGCTCGGCCAGGTCCTCCGGCAGTTCGGACGGCAGCGCGGAGATGCGCTGGCGAACGACCTCGACCTGCTCCTGCAGGTCGGCGGGCAGGTTGGCGAAGCGCTCGCGGGCCTCTTCGACGCGGCCGGAGACGTCCACGGCGGCGGCCCGGGTGCGGACCTTCTCGACGGTGTCGAGAACCGACGCGTAGATGGCGTCACCTGCACCGACGGTCGCGTAGAGCGGCTTGGTGACGGTGGTGGTCAAGTTCGTTTCGGTCATATCTGTTCGTTCTCCTGGCGTGGCGGAACTTCGGTTGTTCGGTGCGGAACCTCGTTGTCCCCGAGGGCTGTGCCCTCATTTCCCCCCGGAACGCCCCCCATCGGGTCCGTCGCGTCCCCTCTGTCCTCGTTCACCGCGTTTTCCCGGCGGAACGATTCATAGATGTCCAGGAGGACCTGCTTCTGCCGCTCGGTGATTTCCGTATCGGCCAGCAGTGCATCCCGGACCGGTCCGTGTGCCCTCTGCTCGAGGTACCCGGCCCGCATGTACAAGACCTCCGAGGAGAGCCGCAGACCCTTTGCGATCTGCGCCAATACCTCGGCGGACGGGTTCCGCAGTCCGCGCTCGATCTGGCTGAGATACGGATTGCTCACCCCCGCCAGTTGAGCCAACTGACGCAGGGAGACCTGTGCGATCTCGCGCTGCGCCCGGATGAAGCCCCCGATATCGTGCGCCGCGTTGGCTACGCGGCCCGGTCGTTCGTCGGTGGCAGACAATTCCGTCGCCTGCGTGCCGTCGAGCTTTTCGGGAACCTCGGGATCGTGTGTCATCACTGACCTTCCGGCGGTTGTGCGGTCAATTCTAAAGGGGGGTGCTAACTCTTGCAAGCGCTCTGCTAGCGCAACCCGTCAGCCATGGAACAGCAAATTTGAAACGGCATAGATCACAAGCCCGGCCAGCGAGCCGACGACCGTGCCGTTGATGCGGATGAACTGCAGATCGCGACCGGCGGCCAATTCGATCTTGCGACTGGCCTCGTCCGCATCCCACCGGGCAACGGTATCGCTGACCAGGGTGGCGATCTCACTGCCGTAGTTGGCGACCAGATAGCGGACGCCGCGCTCCAGCCAGCCGTCCACTTTGTCGCGCATGCCCTGGTCCGTCGAGAGCCGCTCACCCAATTGCTGCACATTCTCCGCAACCTTGCGGCGCAGCGTCGAATTCGGATCGTCCGCCGATTCCAGAATGAGCCGCTTGGCCGCGCGCCAGGTCGCGTGCGCCAGACCGGTGATCTCCTCGCGGCCCATCAACTCGGACTTCACCCGCTCCGCCTTCTTGATCATGGCGTCGTCGAATTGCAGATCGTGCGCGAAATCCTCGAGAAAACGATTGGCCGCCATCCGCACCTCATGATCGGGCTGCGTGCGAACCTTCCAGGTGAATTCCACCAGCTCCCGGTAAATACGTTCGGCCAGTAGCGAATTCACGAATTTCGGGGCCCAGGACGGGGAGTCCCGATTCACGATGCGATCGATGGTCTCCTGCGAATCGAGGGCCCACTGATGGGCGCGCTCGGCCAGCAGATCCAGCAGCGGAGCCTGCCGGTTGTCGGCCAGCAGCTCCTTGAGAACCTTGCCCAGGGGCGGACCCCAGAGCGGTTCGGCAATGCGTTTGACGATGGTCTGGTCGATGATCTGCTCGACGTCCTCGTCCCGCAGGGCGCCGATCACCGCCCGCAGGATGGTGGAACTCTCCTCCGCCACCCGCTCGGCATGCTCGCGGTCCGCCATCCAGCGGCCCACGCGCAGCGAGATCTGGGTGGAATTGAGTTTCGCCACAACCACATCGGGTGAGAGGAAATTCGTGCGCACGAAATCGCCGAGCCCCGCGCCCAGCTGATCCTTCTTTTTGCGAATGATGGCGGTGTGCGGGATCGGCAGGCCCAGCGGATGCCGGAACAGCGCCGTCACCGCGAACCAGTCGGCGAGGGCGCCGACCATGCCCGCTTCCGACGCGGCTCGCACATAGCCGACCCAGCCGCCACCGTGACCACGTGATTGCGCCCACGCGCAGATCAGATAGATCAGGGTCGCCGCCGCGAGGAAGGCCGTGGCGATGGCCTTCATCCGCCAGAGATCTTTGGCCTTGCCTTCATCACCCAGCAGGTCGGCGAAGGCTCCACCTGGTGAAGCGGCCGGCTTCGCCGACCGCCCGCTCGATTCGAGGACCCCGGCACTGCCGGCAGGTTGCTCCATATGTTCCATTCTGCTGCTTCCCCGAACCTACTCCCGGCCACCGGGCCGGTCCCGAACGTCCGCGATCGGGACCGTGCGAGGCTTAAGCTGAATAGGCCCAGCACAACACGCCATGTAGGGAGTTCACCCTGTCCACCCAAAGAGCCGTCGACGCCGGCGCGCGAGCCGACGCCGCACCCCCTCGACCGGGACGGGTGGACGGCCGCAAGAAGCGCTGGCAGCAGCACAAGATCGATCGCCGGGAAGAGCTGGTCGACGGCACCCTCGCCGCGATCCGCACGCGCGGCGGCGATGCCGGCATGGATGAGATCGCCGCCGAGATCGGCGTCTCCAAAACCGTGCTGTACCGGTATTTCTCGGATAAGCAGGATCTGACCCGGGCCACCATGGAGCGGTTCATCGAGACCACGCTCATGCCGCGGATCTACGAGGCCATCAGCGATGATCTCGACGAATACCAGCTGGTGCGCAATACGCTCGCCGCGTATGTGCACACGGTCGACGCCGATACCGACGTCTACCGGTTCATCATGGGCAACGGGGCGTCGACCGACACCTCCACGCTGGCCGACTTCGAGAAGTTGTTCGCGCAGGTGGTGTCCGCGGTCATCATCGACAAGGCGTTCAGCCGGGACGTCCAGACCGAGGGCGCCATGCTGTGGGCCTACGTGCTGGTCGGCGGCGTACAGCTGGCGACGGACTGGTGGATCACCAACCGCACCATGTCCAGCGAGGAAATGCTCGACTACCTGACCATGATGGC
The DNA here is from genome assembly GCF_035958815.1 of Nocardia sp. NBC_01327. NCBI lineage: Bacteria > Bacillati > Actinomycetota > Actinomycetes > Mycobacteriales > Nocardiaceae > Nocardia > Nocardia sp. NBC_01327. Next base: position 8,994,737 of record NZ_CP108383.1, read on the forward strand.
GTGGAGCGCCATCGAGGGCATGGTGCGCGCGGGCGGCGATCGCACCTGGTTCAACTCTCGGCCGCATCAGCTGCCGGACCCCGAAAACAAGCCCTGACCAAGCGCAGCATGAATTCCTGGCCGCTTGGGCTCTGGGCTGGACGATCGAGATGTGGTTAGGCTGACACCGGCGGGCACATCGGCGTGCCCGTCAGCTTCGGCACCAATGGGGGCGCCGGTTCCAATGGAGGATCACTGATGGCGAAAGAGCTGCCCACATCCAGGCTTACGCGGGGGACGAAGCTGGGGATGGCCGTCGCCGGTAATGCCATTCGTGCGCAGAAGACCCGTCGTTCCATGCGCGGGCGCTCCGAGGCGGTGCGCGAGCGGATGGCCGAGGAGTCGATGATCCGGGCCACCGAGCAGATGGTCATGGTGCTGGGCACCATGAAGGGCGTCGCCATGAAGCTCGGGCAGATGCTGTCGGTGCTCGACTTCGATCTGGTGCCGCCCGAACATCGCGAGCGCTTCCAGCGGCGACTGGCCGTCCTGCGCGACAGCGCGCCCTCGGTGTCCTTCGAGGTGATGCGCGCGGTCATCGAGGAGGACTACGGCCGAACCCTCGAGCAGGTGTTCGCCGAATTCGAACCGGAACCCATTGCCGCCGCCTCCATCGGCCAGGTGTACCGGGCAAAACTGCACGACGGCCGGACCGTCGCGGTGAAGGTGCAGTACCCGGGCATCGATGCCGCGGTGCGCGCGGACCTGAAGAACCTGGCCATGTTCCGGCGCATTCTGCAATCGGCCATGCCGTGGGTGACCCCGGCCGTGCTGGACGAATTGCGGCTGAATCTGGAGAGCGAACTCGACTACGTCGCCGAGGCGAACACCCAGTCGCAGATCGCGGCGCTGTACAGCGGGCATCCGTTCATCGCGGTGCCGGACACCATGCCGGAGCTGTCCTCGCAGCGGGTGCTGGTGAGCGAATACTTCCCGGGCCGCAGTTTCGGGGATATCCGGGCGCTGCCTGCCGAGGAGCGCAATCGGATCGGCGAGATCATCTACCGGTTCTATGTGGGTTCGCTGTTCACGTTCAACGAGTTCTGCGGCGACCCGCATCCGGGCAATCTGCTGCTGGGCGCGGACGGCAAGGTGGCGTTCCTGGACTTCGGGCTCTACAACCGGATGGATCCGGAGCATGTGGAATTCGAGGCCACCTGTATTCGCGCCGCGGCCGAGGATCGCGCGGAGGAACTGCGCGATCTGATGGTGCAGCGCGGCGTCATCGACTCCCCCGACGAGATCACTCCCGAGGAGTGTCTGGAGTACGTGCTGTCCGCCTGCGAATGGGCGCTGGTCGACGAAGACCTCACCATCACACCGGAATTGGCGTCGGGCGCGTTCATCCTGGCGGTCGATCCGCGGGGCAGCGAGTTCGCGGGCATGAAGCAGCAGAATCTGCCGCCGGAGCACCTGTTCTCGCGCCGCGCCGAATTCCTCACCTTCGGGGTGCTGGGTCAGCTGGAGGCGACGGCCAATTGGCATCGCATCGCCCGGGAATGGCTCTACGGCGACGACCCGGTCACCGAACTCGGTCGCGCACACCGGGAATGGCTGTCCACCCGCCCCGCGCCCGTGCCCACCACCGGCCCCAAGAAGAAGACCACTCGTAAACGCGCCGCTAAGGCGTAACCCCACCGGACGGGAAATACTATGGCTGACAGGGAATTCGACCTCGCGCTATTCGGTGCGACAGGCTTCGTCGGCAAGCTGACGGCGGAGTATCTGGCGGAGGCCGCCCCTGCCGGGGCGCGCATCGCCCTCGCCGGGCGGTCGCTCGAGAAGCTCACCGCAGTGCGGGCCGAACTCGGCCCGGGTGCGGCGGATTGGCCGCTGGTGCAGGCTGATTCGACCGACCAGGCCAGCCTCAACGCGCTCGCCGCGCGGACGAAGGTCGTCGTCTCGACCGTGGGGCCGTACCTGCGCTACGGGCTGCCGCTGGTGGAGGCATGCGCCGAAAACGGTACGCACTACGCCGATCTCACCGGTGAGCCGCTGTTCATTCGCGAATGCATCGACCGTTTCGGGGAACGGGCCGCCGAGACCGGCGCCAAGATCGTGAATTCCGCGGGCTACGACTCGATTCCGTCCGATCTGAGCGTGTACCAGCTCTACAAGCGCACCGTCGAGGACAACACCGGCGAGCTCACCGATGTCACCCTGGTGGCCTGGCTCAAGGGCGGCGTGAGCGGCGGCACCGTCGATTCCGGCCGCGCCATGATGGAAGCCATTGCGGCGGACCCGAAGAAGGGCGCGATCATGTCGCACCCGTATTCGCTGAGCCCCGACAAGGCCATGGAGCCCGATGTCGGCCGCCAGAGCGATCAGGCCCTGGAGCGCGCGTCGAATATCGATCCGAGCCTGGACGGCTGGGTGGCCACCTTCATCATGGGCGCGCACAACACCAAGATCGTGCGCCGCAGCAATGGCCTGCTGGGCTGGCCGTACGGCAAGAACTTCCGCTACCGCGAGGTCATGAGCGCCGGTAAGTCCGCCACCGCGCCGCTGGTCGCGGCGGGCATGGCCGGCGGCATCGTCGCCACCATGGCGGCGGGCGCGGTGCTCTCCCGCGTGGCCGTCGGCCGCAGGCTGCTGGACCGCCTGGTCCCCAAGCCCGGCACCGGCCCGAGCGAAAAGGCCCGCAAGAGCGGCTGGTTCACCATGCGCACCTTCGCCCGCACCACCTCCGGCGCCAAGTACGTGTGCACCTTCGCGGGCAAGGGCGATCCGGGCTACGCCGCCACCGCCGTCATGCTCGGCGAATCCGGCCTCACCCTGGCCTTCGACCAGCTCTCCGAACTGGCCGGCATCCTCACCCCCGCCGCCGCCATGGGCGACGCCCTCACCGACCGCCTCCGCAAGGCGGGCATGACGATCGACGTCGACATCGCCTGACGCGCAAGCATTTCCCTCCCCGCGAACTCACCTCCCGCGCACGCAATAGCCTGCTGATCCGTGCGCGGGAGGAGCGTGTGCGTGGCAGCAGAACTCGGGAGGGGCTGCGGCTCGATGAGATCGCCGCGCTGAGGCTTGTGTGGCGCCGCCGCCACTTCTGCTGCGCTGCCGCCTATTACCCGCTCCGCGTGAGCGGCTCCCGTAGCGCTCAGCGCGGCGACCGGTTCCCGCGATGCGGCTACTACTGGCCGTCGCGGAGGGAGATGAGGCCGCCGAGGACGCCGAGGTAGGCGGTGCCGTCGGGGCCGAGGGCGATGCCCGCGTAGTTGTTGTTGTAGAGGGGGCCGGAGCCGGATCGGCGCTGCCACACCAGGTTTCCGGTGCGAAAGTCGAGGGTGGTCCAGTACCAGGGATCGGTGAGGTCGGAGCCCTTGGTGTAGGTGTAGATGAGGCCGTTGGCCAGGGACAGTTTGGCGACCACGCTGGGGGCGGCGATCGTGGTGTTGGTCCAGGCCAGGTGGCAGCCGGTGCCGTCCGGATCGATATCGACGCGGGCGAAGCCGGGGGTGGTGGTGCCGCCCGCGAGGGTGGCCTGCGGGCTCGAGTAACCGTAGTTGTTCTCGACGATCAGGGAATTGCCCGCGCCGATGAGCGAATTCTCGGTATCGCCCGCACCTTTCGCGAAGACCGGCACGCTGCACACCTCACGCTGCGCGGCATTCGCGGCGGTGCGGTAGACGACCACGTTCATCGGATCGGCATTGTCGGTGATCGCGACATAGCCGCCGGGCAGCACCGTGGGGGTGGTGCCGGTGCCGTCGTCGACCTGTCCGGGCTTGTGCTGACCGCTGTTGGCATAGGTGACGCGCCAGGTGATGTCCGGACTGCCGCCGGGCCCGGCGTCGAAGCGCAGCATTTCACGATTGGTGGCGATATAGACGTCACCGTCGGCGCCGACCGCGAAGGAGTTCTCGATCTCGCCGTCTGCGCCGTCACCGAGCCGGATCACCTGCACCGCACCGGTTTCCGGATTCAGCGTGCCGACGACGCCGTCGGTCTTGGTGACGAACCAGAGCAGCCCGTTCGAGTCCGGCAGCACCGAGTTCAGGGTTTCGCCGGGCCGCAGCGAGGCGCTCAGGTCGTAATCGTGCTCGAGGGTGAATCCGTCGGCATTCGGGGTTTCGGCGAAGACCTGGACGTGCCCGCTGCTGGAGCCGACCACCGCGCGATCCTGATTGTCGAGGTAGAAGTACGCGCCGCCGCCGAAGTTCGAGAAGGCGCCGGGCTTCAGGAATTCACCGGCCCCGCGACCGGGCAGCGGATAGTGGCCGAGCACTGTCAGTCCGGCCGGATCGATCAGGTACAGGCCGGGATTCAGCCCCGGGCAGTTGGAGATGATGCGCCCGGCATGGTCGAAGGCGATGGATCCGCACTCACTGCCGAGCAGCAGCGAATCCACCCGGGTGTCGTGGCCGAGCGGTCCGGGCCGGGTGTAGGTGTCGCTCATCCAGCCGTCGCCGTGGATTCCGGAGTCGCCGTTGGCGGCCAGCCACGGATGCCCCGGAACGACGGGTACGCCGGTGACGGGCTGCGCGGTCGCGGGTGCGCCGAGGAAGTCCGCCCCCGGTCCGGGCAGCGCGGGAATCGGCGCGGCGCCCGCGGTTCCGGTGGCGAGCACGGTCGCGAGGGCGGCCGCCGCCAGCAGCTGGGCACCGGTTTTCATCTCTACCTCCGGCTATTCGCTTGCGGCGCAACGGCACACAAAGCTCTGGTCGCACGACCAGCTTCGGCATGATCGCACATCGAGGCCCCGAACCCTACCGTGCGGTTCGTCACAGTAAGCCCCCTTGCACGACGGGACGCGCCCGCAGAAACCCTCCGGTAGGGTCGCGATCGGGACGGAGGGTCGTACCGCAGAAAGGGGGACGACCGTAGTGAAATGGATGCTGACCCCGGACGAATTCGCCATGGTCTGGACCCGCGAAACCCAGCTGGATCGCCGCCCCTATCCCCTGGACACACTCCCCCGGGCGCAGGAAAACCCAGGCGCCGCACCCCGATTGGGGCACCGCTTCCTGCGCCGCACCGATCCGGAGCTGACCGCAGCCCTCATGCTGTGCGCGCGCACCGATACCACCACGGTCTCGCTGTACGGGGAGAGCAGCACACCGGAACCCCGCCGCATTCTCGCCTTCGCCGCCGTGGCGCAGCAGCGTGCCGGCATTCTGGTCGCCCGCCCCGATGCGGTGAGCGTATTGCTGTGCCCTGCCGAACAACTCGGGCAGGAACTGGTGGAAATCATCGGATCGGCCCCTCCGGGCAGTCACGAGACCATGCAGGAGCCGCAGAACGCGGTGCTGCATCCGGACGACAACGCGGTGCCGCATGCGAACGATTCAGTGACCCAGGGCGATACTTTCCGCCGCAAACTCCGCGAACCGGTGGACGGCCGCGGCTTCATCACCGTCACGGTGGAACCGGCGAATCCGCTCTCCCCGCCCACCCGGCACCGCACCTGGATGGACTTCACCGGCGACGGCCGCTATCTGCTCACCACCGCGACCGATCTGACGCTGACCCCGGTCACCGATGCCGAACTGGCCGACCATCTCGTGCGATTGGCCCGGGTGTGACCGCAGCCCCGACCGGGGTTCGACGGCCCGATTTCGGCGTGCTTGCCCACAGGAACAGCCGCAGCGTGTTACGCATGGGGGATGGCGAAGGCGACAACCTGGTCGAAACCCGTCACCAAGGTCCTGCGGGCCGACGGTGTACAGGTCAGCGAACTGAACACTTCCGGAACTCCTGGATTCAAGGGCGACAAGCGCGACGGCGAGAAATTGCTCGCCGAGCGCGCCGCTGTGCTGTCGGATCTGCAGGAGAAGCTCTATGCGAACGGCAGGCACGGCGACAACCGCAGTGTGCTGCTGGTGCTGCAGGGCATGGACACCGCGGGCAAGGGCGGCATCGTCCGGCACGTGATCGGCTCGGTCGATCCACAGGGTGTGGATCACGCGTCGTTCGGCGTGCCCACTGCGGAGGAGAAGAAGCACCACTACCTGTGGCGCATTCGCAAGCAGCTGCCGCGCGGCGGGCAGATCGGCGTCTTCGACCGCTCGCACTACGAGGACGTGCTGGTGGTGCGCGTACACGATCTGGTGCCGCCGGAGGTCTGGGAGAAGCGCTACGACGAGATCAACAAGTTCGAGCGCAAGCTGGTCGACGACGGCACCACCATTGTGAAGGTGGCCATGTTCGTCTCCCTCGACGAGCAGAAGAAGCGGCTCGGACAGCGGCTGGACCGCCCGGACAAGTACTGGAAGTTCAGCACCAACGATCTGCACGAGCGCGCCTACTGGCCCGACTATCAGGACGCCTACCAGGCAGTTCTGGACCGCACCAATACCGAGCACGCCCCCTGGCACGTGCTGCCCTGCGATCACAAGTGGTACGCCCGGCTGGCCGTCACGGAACTGCTGATCGACGCTCTGCAAGGATTGAAGCTGGACTGGCCGCCGGCGACTTTCGATGTGGAAGAACAGAAGCAGCTCCTCGCTCAGGCGTGATGTCCACCGCTCACGAGAAGTCCATGCACGATTCACCGGGCTCCGCGACGGTTTCACCAGGAATCTCTCAGGTTCTCGGGCCAGGATGGGCCCGTATGAGTCGTGACAATGGAAGGCGTGGTGCGCACACGTGAGCAGCAAACCGGGTGATCGCAAGAATCCTCTGGCGAAGGCTCAGCGAGCCGATCGCAATCGCAAGATCGCTATTCAGGCCGGCGTCGCCGTGGTCCTGGTGGGTCTGGTCGCGGCGATCGGCATCGGGCTGGCCATGCGCAAGAGCGATGACAAGAGCACGGCGGCCTCGTTCGCCCCGGTCGTCACCCACGATCAGGGCGCGGGTGCGGTGCCGGCGAATATCACCTCCACCGGCGCCATCCGCATCGGCAATCCGGATGCCAAGGTCAAGGTGCAGGTCGTCGCCGACCTGCAGTGCCCGGCCTGCCAGATGTTCGAGCAGAACAACTCCAGCGCGCTCGAGGCCGCGGTGAAGAACGGCTCGGCGGTCGTCGAGTACAACATCATCTCGTTCCTGGACCGCGCCTCGAACGGCAATCAGTATTCGACGCGTGCGGCGAATGCGGCCTATGCGGTGGCGGCCGCCGATCCGTCGAAGTTCCAGGACTGGCTGGCGTCCATGTACAGCCAGCAGCCCAAGGAAAACGGCAACGGTATGACCGATGACCAGATCATCGCCATCGCGACTGCCGCCGGTTACACCGAACCGTCTGTGGCACAGGACATTACGTCGCAGAAGTATGTCGCCTGGGTGGGCGATGAGACCAAGGGCGTCTTCGCCACCGGCCTCAAGTCCACACCGTCGGTGTACGTCAACGGCAAGGCCGTCACGGACGGCCAGACACTGATGAGCCCGAACGGCATGCAGTCGGTCATCGAGGCCGCGGCGAAGTGATCATCGCGGCTGCACCCAAATCCGCGTGGCCGCTCCTACTCGGCGGACTGATCGGCTGGGCGGCATCGGTGACGCTGCTCGTCGACAAGTTCAAGCTCTACACCGAACCCGGCTTCAAACCGCTGTGCAGTATCGATCAGACCATTTCCTGTACGACGGTGATGGATTCGGATCAGGCGGCGGCCTTCGGCTTCCCGAATCCGATCATCGGTGTGGTCGGGTATTCGGTGGTGGTGACGCTCGGCGTGCTGGCCATCGCGAATGTCGGTCTGCCGCGCTGGGTCTGGGGCGGCCTGTGGGCCGGTCTGGCGGCGGGCATGGGCTTCATCGGCTGGCTGATCTACCAGGCGGTCTTCCTGATTCACGCGCTGTGCCCGTGGTGCATGGTGGTGTGGGCGGTGACGCCGCTGCTGCTGGCCGTGGTGACCGGGCAGCTGTGGGGTAAATCCCGGGGCGTGCTGCAGATCGTGGTGGAGTGGCGGTGGACCGTGGTCGCCATCTACTACGCGGTGGTCATTCTGATCGTGTACATCCAGTTCCAGGATTACTGGCGCGATCACCTCTGAAGTGAACCTGCGGGCCTAGTTCGGCGGGCCGGCGATGAGCGTCACGCTCACCGTGCGCTGCCCGCCGCCGGGCTCGTTCAGGTCGAGCCGCACCACATCCTCCGGTTTATGGAGGTTGAGTGCGGCTTTCAGCATTTGGGTGGTGCTGATCGCGCGGCCGTCCACGCCGGTGATCACCTCCCCCTCGGTGAGCCCCGCCGCGAAGGCGGGCTGCCCGTACACGGCCACATCGATGCGCGCGCCCGCGGGCTGGGCATCGGAGGTGAGAATGCCGAGGGTTGCGGTCGGGCCGATGTGCACGGTGTCCGTCGGTGTGCCGGAACGGATTTGGCGCACCACCGTCATGGCGGAATCGATGGGCACCGCATAACCCTCGGGGCCGTGACCCAGCGCCTTCTGCAGATCCCCGGAGGCCGCGGCGACCACGCCGACCACCGCACCGTAGCGGTCCGCCAGTGCCCCACCGGATTGCCCGGCGGCGACCGCGGCGGCGACTTCTATCAAGCCGTGCAACGCTTTCCGCGACATATCGACTTCGTTCCGCGCCACGATGGTGCTGTCCAGATTGGTGACGGGTCCCCCGACCGCGGTGGGCGAACCGGTGCCGCCCGCATTGCCGATGGCCAGCAGCTGGTCACCGAGCCGCAGGGCGGCGGAATCCCCGACCCGCGCGACCGGAAGTCCGTGTGCCCCGGTCAATTCGATGAGCGCGATATCCGCGCCGGAGTCGTAGCCGAGCACGGTGGCGGGATAGACCGCACCGGTGCCGACATCCGTAACCTTCACGGTGTCAGCGCCTTTGATGACGTGATGGCTGGTGAGCACCTCCCCGTCGGCGGTGAGCACGATGCCCGTGCCCGCCGCGCCCAGCCCGAACGGCTGGATGCCCGCGGTGATGTTCACCAGTGCGGGTTCCACGACAGTGGAGACGAGCTTGGTGTCCAGGGGCGGCAGCGGTGGTCCGAGCAGGGTCGCGGTGGGTGGGTCATGGTGGAACGACAGGCGCGCCAGATCGCCGTGATATCCGAGGAAGGCCGTGACGGCCAGAACCGCGACGAAGAGCAGAACGAGCAATCGCCCGCCGCCGGTGTGAGAGGGGTCGCCTCCGGTCATGCGACGCGTGTCGTCGTGCATCGATCCCCTCCGACTGCTGTTCGCTGATCGGCTTCCGAGCATCTGTACCCTCTGGTGTACCAGGCGACAGAGCCCTCCGCGGGTCTTCGAGGTAACACATATGTACCGCCCAGTTCGCTGAGCATGTGCTCGAATCCGGCCGTCAGTGGCTCGCCGCGGCGACCAGCAGCATGAATCCCAGCCCGAGCAGGGTGAAGAACAACGGGGCCGTCGAGGGCTTTCCGGCATGCGCCTCCGGCAGGATGTCCGCGGTCGCGAGATACAGCAGGAACCCGGCGAAATAGCCGAGGTACATGCCCACGAAAGTGGTCGGCACCTGCACGAAGGTGCCCACGATCGCACCGATGACGGGCGCGATGGCATCGGCCGTCAGCATGGCCAGCCCGCGCCGCCGCGCGTTCCCGTACAGCGTGGTGAGGGTGAAGGTATTGAACCCGTCCGCGAAATCGTGACTGATCACCGCGATGGCGACGGCCGCACCGGCGGCCGCCCCGACCTGGAAGCTGATGCCGATACTGAATCCGTCCAGGAAACTGTGGAATACCAGCCCGGACGCGGCCACCAGTCCGACCGAGGCGAAATCGTGGTGGTGCGCACCGAATTCGTCCTCGTGCCCGGTGTGCAGCGCCACCGTCCGCTCCAGAATGTGCACGGTGAAGAAGCCGACCACCGCGGCCAGCAGCGGCACCGGCACGCCCAGCGCACTGCGCGGGTCCGCCTCCAGCGCCTCGGGCAGCAGATCGAAGGCCACCACGCCGAGCATGACACCGGCGGCCAGCCCGAGCACCAGTCGCTTGCGCTCACCGATGCGGTCGGCCACCAGTCCGCCGATGAAGGTCGAGCACATCGACACCAGCGCCAGCAGAATCGCCATCGGCCCAGCATGCCGACCGGATGTCCGGTGATCGGCCCGCCACGCCGAGGGTGAGATTTCGAACGAATCCTTGGTAAATGGATGGGTGCGCAGGTAGGCATGTATTCATGAGCACTGCTGCCGCATACGCCGTGTCCGCACCCGACGGCCACTTCGAGAAGCTCGCCATCGAACGCCGTGACCTCGGGCCCAACGATGTGCTGATCGATGTGAAGTACGCCGGCATCTGCCACTCCGATATTCACACCGCCCGCGACGAATGGGGTGGCGCCCGCTACCCCTGCGTGCCCGGCCACGAAATCGCGGGCCTGGTCGCCGCGGTCGGCTCGGCCGTCACCAAATACGCCGTAGGCGATCGGGTCGGCGTCGGCTGCATGGTCGACTCCTGTGGCAAATGCGAGCCCTGTCTGGCCGGTGAGGAGCAGTACTGCATCCCCGGCGCGACCATGACCTACAACACCGCCGTGGCGCCGGAGCTGCAGTCCAACGGCTACACCATGGGCGGTTACTCCACGCAGGTCGTGGTGACCGAGGGCTTCGTGGTCGGCATTCCGGAGGGCATCGGCCTGGATGTGGCAGCACCGCTGCTGTGCGCGGGCGTCACGCTGTTCTCGCCGCTGCGGCACTGGAACGCGGGCCCCGGCAAGCGGGTGGCGATCATCGGTATGGGCGGCCTCGGACATGTCGGCGTCAAGATCGCCGCCGCCATGGGCGCGGAGGTCACCGTGCTGAGTCATTCGCTGAGCAAGGAGGAGGACGGTAAGCGCTTCGGCGCGCACCACTACTACGCGACCAGCGATAAGCAGACCTTCCGCCAGCTGCGCGGAAAATTCGACCTCATCCTGAATACCGTCTCGGCGGATCTGCCGATCGACGATTACCTGCGGCTGCTGGCCCTCGACGGCACCCTGGTGATCCTCGGCCTGCCCGAAAAGCCGCTCCAGGTCAAGCCTTTCACCATCGCCGGCTACCGGCGCTCGCTGGCCGGATCCATGATCGGCGGCATCGCGCAGACGCAGGAGATGCTGAACTTCTGCGCCGAGCACGGCATCGGCGCGGAGATCGAGGTCATTTCCGCGGATCGCATCGACGAGGCGTACGACCGGGTGGTCGCCAGCGATGTGCGCTACCGTTTCGTCATCGACACCGCGACCATGTAGCGCTCTCGCTACGGCCGATAGCACTTACGGCCGGTACAGCAACACGCGGCGTCGCCTGCTCCCACGGAGCGGGCGACGCCGCGGCTACGTTTGCGGAGTGTCCGAGGAAGCAGACGAAACAGTCGATGTACCGCGCAGAATAACCGTCCAGTCGATCATTCCGGCATGGCTGCCACGCGCCTATCTGATGGCGGCGGTCACGGTCGCCGGGATCGTCATCACCTTCTGGTCGCTGGCCAAATTGCAGGGCCTGCTCACCGTGCTGGTGATCTCGCTGTTCCTGGCCTTCGCCATCGAACCGGCGGTGAACTGGCTGGCCGCGCGCGGGTGGAAGCGCGGGCTCGCCACCGGTGCGGTCTTCGTCATCGTGCTGGTGGTGATCGTCGGATTCCTCTGGACCATGGGCGGTTTGATCGTCGACCAGGTCACCTCGCTCATCAGGAACGCACCGCACAATACCGAAGACGCTGTGGCCTGGATCAATTCGACCTTTCACACCGATCTGTCCGGCGCCGATATCACCGAGCGGGCCTCGGAATTGAGCTCCTCACTGGAGAAGTGGGTGGTCGGGCTGGCCGGTGATGTGTGGGGAATCGGCACCACCGCGCTCGGCGTGCTGTTCCAGGGACTCGGCGTACTGCTGTTCACCTACTACTTCGCCGCCGACGGGCCGCGCTTCCGCAATGCCGTCTGCTCGGTGCTGCCGCCCAAGCGGCAGCGACATGTGCTGCGCGCCTGGGATATCGCCGTCGAGAAGACCGGCGGCTATCTGTATTCCCGTGCGCTGCTGGCACTCTGCTCGGCCGTCGCGCACTACGCCGCCATGCGGATACTGGGTATTCCGTCGGCGTTCGCGCTGGCGCTGTGGGTGGGCGTTGTCTCGCAGTTCATTCCGACCGTCGGCACCTATCTCGCCGGTGCGCTGCCAGTGCTGGTCGCGCTGAGTCAGAGTTCGAGCACCGCACTGTGGATTCTCGGCTTCATCGTCGTCTATCAGCAGTTCGAGAACTATGTGCTGCAACCGCGCATCACGGCCACCACCCTGGATATGCATCCGGCGGTGGCCTTCGGTGCAGTGCTCGCGGGGGCGGCGCTCTTCGGAGCGACGGGCGCACTGCTCGCCATTCCGGTCACCGCCACCGCGCAGGCCTTCGTCGGCGCGTACATCCGCCGCTACGACGTCGCGCAGAGCTGAACCCTATTTGCCCTGCTCGTGCAGCGCCTTCTTGGCCGCCTCCTGCACCTTGTCGACCTGACCGGCGAACTTGCCCTCGGTGCGCTCGTCGACCAGGTCACCGACCTTGTCCACCAGCGGATCCAGCTTGTCCGCGTGCTCGCTCGCCAGATCGGCGGCCTTGCCCGCGACATCCTTCAGATTGTCGAACAGACCCACAGTCGTCACTCCCATCATCGAATCAACCTCGCCCACAGGCTAACCGGCGGACGAGGCGGAAACGCCGAGCGACGACTGTGTGCTGCACCGCTACTGCGGCGGCCCGGACTTCCACGGTTCCGGCGGCGACACCTGATCACCCTTGTTCTGGTAGGTGTCGTTGAATTCCTTGCCGTCCTCCGGTGTATCCGGCTGATCGCCCTTCCCCGTCGGATCCATATCCGCCTCCTGTCTCGAAACTTCCTGAAGCACAGGCTAGGTGCCGCTTCATGACCAGATCATGACTCAGGACAGGAATGAATACAGCGCGGCGGCACGGGTTTTCGACCCGCGCCGCCGCGCTGTTCAGATGTTCGTGCGCCCTGCCGGTCAGGCCTCGGGCTGGGTGCGAGCGGCCTCCGCGCGGCGACGGACGCGGCGGGCGGCCGCGACCATATTGCGCAGGGACGGGTCCAGCTGCCAGTGGTGGCGGGTCTTCAGACCGCCATCGGGGTTGGCCCACAACCGTTCCGGGGTGACGGCCGCGGCGGCGGCCGTGAGGGCCTCGTCGAGTTCGTCGATATCCGGAATGCGCGCCGAGCGGCTCTCGTACACACCCGGGCCGACGCCGTGGGTGAGGCCGCGCCCCTCGGCATTGTCCTCCTGCAGCGATTTGAGCACCCATTCGATGGAGCGGGTGGCGACGATGGCCGTCACGTCCGCATCCAGTTCCTCGATGGCCTGCACGACATCACCGCGGCTGGAATAGCCGATGTGCGTATGGATCTGGGTCTCCGCCCGCACACCGGAGGTGGCCAGCCGGAAGGCGCCGACCGCCCAGCGCAGGTATTCGGCGCGGCCCTTGGCCCGCAGCGGCAGCAGCTCGCGAATGGACGGCTCATCCACCTGGATGATGGCGATGCCCGCCTTCTCCAGATCCACGACCTCGTCCCGAATGGCAAGCGCCACCTGGTCTGCCGTATCGAACAGCGGCTGGTCCTGGCGCACGAAGGAGCGCGCCAGCATGGTGACCGGTCCGGTGACCATGCCCTTGACCGGCTTATCGGTGAGCGACTGGGCATAGGTGGCCCACTCCACCGACATGGCGGCCGGGCGCGACACATCGCCGTAGAGCACCGGCGGTCGCACACAACGGGATCCGTACACCTGCACCCAGCCGAAGTGCGTGGTGGCGAAGCCGTCCAGCTGCTCCGCGAAGTACTGGATCATGTCGTTGCGCTCGTGCTCACCGTGCACGAACACATCGAGGCCGATGTCCTCCTGCAGCCGGATGGTGGCCTCGATCTCGGCTTCGATGCGCTTGCGGTAGTCCTCGTAGGACAGCTTGCCCTGGCCCAGGTCGTAGCGGGCCTGGCGGATCGCGGTGGTCTGCGGGAAGGAGCCGAGCGTGGTGGCGGGCACCAGCGGCAGATTCAGTTTGGCCTGCTGGGCGACGCGCCGCACCTCGTACGGTTCGCGCTCGCGCATCTTCTGGGTGACGTTGTAGACCCGCTGCCGCACCGCGTGCTTCTGCTTGAAGTGCACCGACGTCGGCCGCTTGCGCCACTTCTCCGAGGGCCCCTCGGTGAGTGCCTTGGCCAGCGAAACCACCTCGAGGACCTTCTGTTTCGCGAAGGCGAGGCGGTCGGCGACATTCTCCTCGAGCTCGTATTCGACGAGCAGGTCGTAGGGCACGTGCAGCAGGGTCGCGCCGGTGGAGACGACCAGGTCCGGGCAGACCTTGGACAGCGCGTTCAGGTATTCCAGCGCCACCACCCGGTCGGCGCGCCACACATTGGTGCCGCTGATGACGCCCGCGTACAGGCGCTTCCGGCCGATGCCCGGGATCTTGGCCAGCTCGTCGGGGGTGATGCGGTGGTTGGCCAGATCGAGCCCGACGGCCTCGACCTTGGTGCGCGCCAATGCTTCCAGCGCCGGACCGAAATCGCCGTACTGGCCGGTGACCAGCAGTCGCGGGCGCAGCGGCGCGGTCGAAAGTCGTTGGTACGCCTGCTCGAACACCTCGATGGTGGAGGCCGAGCGGTCGCTGGTGAAGCAGGGCTCGTCCAGCTGCACGCAGGTGGCGCCGCGCTTGGCCAGCGCCTCGAGTAGCTCCTCATAGACCGGTAGCAGCTTGTCCAGCAGCACCAGCTTGTCGAATTCGGTCTCGCCCGGGACATGTCCGGTCTTCGAGAGCAGCAGCAGCGACAGCGGGCCCAGAATGACCGGCCGCAGTTCGATGCCCGCCGCCTTGGCGCGATCGAACTCGTCGAGCAAAGCCTCGGGGTGCAAAGAGAATTCGGTATCGGAGTCCAGCTCCGGCTGCCGGTAGTGGTACGGCGTATTGAAGAAGCGCACCAGCTCCAGCGGCGGCAGATCGGGCCGCCCGCGCGCCATCAGGAAGTAGAAATCCAAGGGGTGCAAGCCTTCTCGATACGGCTCGAACCGCTTCGGCACCGCGCCGAACAGCAGCGCGTTGTCGAGGACGTGATCGTAGAAGGAGAAGGTATTGCCGGGCACCTGGGTCAGCCCGGTGGCCGCCAGCTCGAGGTACTGGCTCTCCTGGATCTCCCGCCCGACCGCGAGCAACTCCTCGCGCTCCAGCGTGCCGTGCCAGTAGGACTCGAGAGCACGCTTGAGTTCGCGGTGCAGTCCGATGCGGGGATAGCCCAGGATGCTGGATCCGAAACCATCGGTGACGTTGGCCATGAGCGCGCCACTCCTCCTTAAGTCTGTCCCGCCTCCCCGCAACTTCAGCGCCCGGCTGAGAGCCGTTGCCGCTTCTGCACGCGTGCCTGCGGTTAGGTGCGACACCAATTCTGGACGTACCCGACGAGTTACCCGGCCCTCACGAGATCAGTTGTCCCGTTCGAAACCAGGCGGACCCGCCGGCCCGGGCCGGCCGGTGACACCGGCCCTTCTCATTGCAGCTTAGGCCCGCACGGAGTCCGCAGACCTGTACCCGAGTGCCAGTCTCTACCGGTTGTACTGGTAGAAGCCGGTGCCCGCCTTCTTGCCCAGCAGACCCGCTTCGACCATGCGCATGAGCAGCGGCGGCGCGGAGTACAGCGGCTCCTTGAACTCCGAGTACATGGAGTCGGCGATGGACTTCACGGTGTCGAGGCCGACCAGGTCGGTGAGCGCCAGCGGGCCCATCGGGTGGGCACAGCCCAGCACCATGGCCTTGTCGACGTCTTCCTTGGTGGCGAAGCCGGATTCGACCATGCGAATGGCCGAGAGCAGGTACGGCACCAGCAGCGCGTTGACCACGAAGCCGGAGCGGTCGGCGGAGCGCACCACCTGCTTGCCGAGCACCTCGGAGGCGAACTGCTCGGCGCGCTGGGAGACCGCCTCGGTGGTCTTGAGCGTGGTGACCAGCTCGACCAGCGGCAGCACCGGCACCGGGTTGAAGAAGTGCATGCCGACAACCCGCTCGGGGTTGTTGGTGGCCACGGCGATCTTCATGATCGGGATGGAGGAGGTGTTGGAGGCCAGCACCGCGTTCGGGTCGGTGACGACCTTGTCGAGCTCGGAGAAGATGGCGGTCTTCACATCTTCGTTCTCCAGCACGGCCTCGACGACCAGCTGACGGTCGGCGAAATCGGCGAGGTCCGAGGTGAAGCGCAGCCGCCAGGCGGTCTGCTCGCGCTCCCGCTCGGAGATCTTGCCGCTGGACACCGCGCGGTCCAGCGACCGCAGGATGCGGGCCCGGCCTGCGGCGGCAAGCTCACGGGTCTGCTCGAACACGAGGACATCGACATGTGCCCGGGCGCAAACCTCTGCGATACCCGCGCCCATCTGTCCGGCGCCGATAATGCCGACACGCTGAATCTTTTCGCTGCTGCTCACGTCCCGCTCCTGCTGTCTCTTGGGGGCTGTGGATGAAGGTGTCCGGCTCGGTGTCGCCGAGCGCCCTCTAGGTACGTCTCGAAATCAAAGCTATAGGAAAAAACCCTCCCCGCCGGGGCTGTCGACGGGAAGGGAGGGTGAACACCGCCGAGGAGAACTTGCGTCCCCCTCGGCGGGTTCCGTGGACCCAGGGCGGCGGAGGTTGTGATGCGACTACCGCTCTGAGTGGAAGCCCTCGAAACCCGTTGTTACGGAACGTAACAACTGATCTCGTGAGATCCGGGTAACTCATCGGGTACGTCCAAAATTGTGTACGTACCCAACCGCTCCTACGCGTCCTCAGCAGTGAACGGCTCTCAGCCGTGCGCTAAAGGTTCGGAGAGGCGGACTGTCTCAGTGGAACTGGCCCTCTTCGGTGCTGCCCTTGAGGGCGGCAGTCGAGGTGTTCGGGTCAACGGTGGTGGCGATGGTGTCGAAGTAGCCGGCGCCGACCTCACGCTGGTGCTTGATGGCGGTGAAGCCACGCTCGGAAGCGGCCTTGAACTCGCGCTCCTGCAGGTCGACGAAGGCGGTCATGCCCTCACGGGCGTAGCCGTACGCCAGGTCGAACATGCCGTAGTTGAGCGAGTGGAAGCCGGCCAGGGTGATGAACTGGAACTTGAAGCCCATGGCGCCGAGCTCACGCTGGAACTTCGCGATGGTCGCGTCGTCCAGGTGCGCCTTCCAGTTGAACGAAGGCGAGCAGTTGTAGGCCAGCAGCTGGTCCGGGAACTCGCTGCGGACGGACTCGGCGAACTTACGGGCGACCTCGAGGTCCGGCACGCCGGTTTCCATCCAGATGAGGTCGGCGTAGGGGGCGTAGGCCTTGGCACGCGCGATGCAGGGCTCGATGCCGTTCTTCACACCGAAGAAGCCCTCGGCGGTACGGGTGCCATCGAGGAACTCGCGGTCGCGCTCGTCCACATCGGAGGTGATGAGGGTGGCGGCCTCGGCGTCGGTGCGGGCGATGATCACCGACGGCACGTCGGCGACGTCGGCCGCGAGACGCGCGGAGGTCAGGGTGCGGATGTGCTGCTGGGTGGGGATCAGCACCTTGCCACCGAGGTGGCCGCACTTCTTCTCCGAGGCGAGCTGGTCTTCCCAGTGCACGCCGGCGGCGCCGGCCACGATCATGGCCTTCTGCAGCTCGTAGGCGTTCAGCGCGCCACCGAAGCCGGCCTCGGCGTCGGCGACGATCGGGGCGAGCCAGTTGGCGACGGAGGTGTCACCCTCGACCTTGGAGATCTCGTCGGCGCGCTTGAGCGCGTTGTTGATACGACGGACCACGGTCGGAACCGAGTTGGCCGGGTACAGCGACTGGTCCGGGTAGGTGTGGCCGGAGAGGTTCGCATCACCGGCGACCTGCCAGCCGGACAGGTAGATGGCCTTCAGACCGGCGCGGACCTGCTGGACCGCCTGGTTGCCGGTGAGGGCGCCGAGGGAGTTGATGTAGTCCTCGTTGTTGACGAGGTCCCACAGGATCTCCGAGCCGCGGCGGGCCAGAGTGGCCTCTTCGACGACGGTGCCCTGCAGCTTCGAAACCTGCTCGGCGGTGTAGGTGCGGGTGAGGCCCTTCCAACGCGGGTTGGTGTCCCAATCCTGCTGGATTTCCGCGGTGGTCTTCGGGGTGCCGGTGGTCGACATCTCTGACTCCACTTCCTGTTCGGTCGGTTGGCCCCAGTGGTCGTACTCTCGCGATGTTCGAACACTGCTGGAGCAGCAATTTGCAGGCTTGCTATGCCCGCGGGGTGTACTTCCACACGATGGCACAACAAAAAATGTCCGTCTACCTGTTGCAAGTGTGAATCCACGCTAGCTTTCGCGGGCCTTTTGCTAAGCCTGCGAAATTTGCTTGCTAATAGCAGCCGTGGAATCTACTTGCGAGTAGCCCTGACGTGCAGTTTTGCATAACGCCCGTACTGTTTGGGTGACGAGGGCCACCGGCACGCGACGCGCCGATGTCCGGCGAGCTGTGAGCACCTTCACAATCGATTGTGATCTTGATAGGTGTGGGGGCGACCACCCGGGGTACCGATAAGGCCCTAATCTGGGCGAGCGTCCAGGCTAGGTGCGACGTCAGCGAACCAAAGGAGACACCGATGCGGAAACGATGGATGTCCACGACGGCCCTGGCCGCCACTTCGATCGCGGTGCTGGCAGGCGCGCCGAGCGCCACCGCCGACCCGGCCGGCGAGATCGGCACGGTGACATCCGTCGAGCCCCTCGCGCCCGCCGCGGTGCTGCCCGGCTCGGCCCGATCCGAGCGCATCCTCTACGGCAGCACCACCGCGAACGACCAGCCGACAACCACGAGTGCCGCCGTTTACTTCCCGCCCGGCGAGGCGCCCGCCGGAGGCTGGCCGGTCATCGCCTGGGCGCACGGCACGGTCGGACTCGGCGATCAGTGCGCGTACTCCATTGCCGGACCGGCCGCGGTGGACCGCGATTGGGCCTACCTGGGCACGTGGCTGAACCAGGGCTACGCCATTGTCGCCGCCGACTACGCGGGACTGGGCACACCGGGCGATCACCCGTACCTCAACGGCACGGTCGAGGCGCACAATGTGGTCGATGCGGTCAAGGCCGCGACCAGCCACTATTCCTCGCTGGCGAAGAAGTGGGTGGTGGTCGGCCAGTCGCAGGGCGGCGGTGCGGCGGTCGTGACCGCGCGCTACGCGACCGAATTCGGCGGACCCGGCCTGGACTACCGGGGCGGTGTCGGCACCGGCGTACCGGCCTATATCGAGGACATTCTGCTGCCGCTGGGGCCGGGCGTGCCGCCGGTCAAGCTGCCCGCGCACAGCACCGGTTATGTGCTGTACATCCTCAATGGCCTGCGGGCCACGTATCCGGAGCTGAATATCGAGTCCTACCTCAATGATTCGGGCCGGTACTGGCTCGATCGCGCGAACGGCTCCTGCCTGGAGTCGCTCGGCGAGGAGCTGACCGCGAACAATGTGGTGGTCGGCAATCTCTTCTCGCGGCCGCTCTCGCAGATCCCGGATCTGCAGGGCATGCTGTCGCGAGTGATGGGCCTGCCCGAATCGGGTTATGACAAGCCACTTTTCCTGGGCCAGGGCCTGCTCGACACCGATGTGATCATGCCGGCGACGCTGGCGTTCGCGGCCAAGCTGCAGGCGAACGGTCAGCCGGTCACCCTGCACACCTATCCGACCAACCACGACGGCACCGTGAATGCCTCACTGCCGGACTCGGTTCCGTTCGTGCGCAACCTTTTCTCCTGATCAGCGCCCTCTTCCCGACTGAAATCTAGCATCGCTAGACAAACTAACCGCGCCACTGTTATGGTTGCTTCAGTTCCTAGCGCTGCTAGATTTCAGTAGGAAGAGGCACCTGATGCTCACCACCACCGGCCAGATCATCGCCATCGCCGCCGTACTCGCCAATGGTGCCGTCTACGGCACCGATATCTGCGCCACCGCCATCACCCGCTCGGTCAACAAGCATCTCGACGATGCGCAGGTGACCATCGCCGCCGGCTGGGGCCACTACTACGGCGACAAGCGCATGCCGATCTTCGGCGCGGGCGGCGTCATCACCGCGGTGCTCACCACAGTCCTCGCCTTGGTCTCCGGTCAGACCGGCGCGGCAATCGCCGCCGGTATCGCGGTCGTGGCCCTGCTGAGCTGGCTGGGTTTCTACGTCCGAATCGCCAAGCCGGTCAACACCGCCCAGACCGCGGCCGCCAAGTCCGGCATCATCCCCGCGAATGCCCGCGCCCTGCAAGACAAGTGGGACAGCATCCTCCCCTACCGCGTCGCCCTCCAGGCCATCGCCATGACCGGCCTCGCGTCCGCGATCGCACTGTTCTGAGCCCTCGGCAAGGCGTCCGCACAGCCGAAATCGGCCCCACACCACAGGGTGTGGGGCCGATTCGATTACGGCTCTTCAGGAGCTGAACGTCCGCGGATGCGGTTGGCTCCGAAAAGACCCATGGTGGTGACGAATACCGTCACCGCCGCCGGCCAGCTGTCCAGCAGCCCGGCCCCTATTGCGAGCCCAGCACTCACCGCGACGGCGAGTAGGGGCGATACCGACGAACCGGGTGGTCCCGTTTCTTCTGGTGGATTGTGGTGAGTAGCCATGCGAACTCCATTGGTCAGCCATGGTGGACGAGGGGAAGTGCGGCCGATCCGATTTCGAAGATCATCGACTCACCTCCTCCCCCGCACATGCCCGCCCCCGACCGGCAGTCGGAGATCCGCAGCGCCCCTGGGGATTCCGCCAGGAACCGGCAGGCACCTCGGGCTCCGCGGGTCCCTGGCGCAATGCGAGCAAGCACATGACATCCATCAGCGAGACCCCGAGTATCGCCGCATTCAGCGCGGCCATCTCGGCATCGAATTCCCCACCTGGACTGAGGAGTTCGACGAATATCATCTCTGCAAGCGCGATGCCCGCGACCGCCTGTCGACGGTCCAGCCGGTAGTGCGTAGGAAGGTAGGAAAGCACCCACCGCCCCCGGTGCGGCTCCGGCACATCGATCCGGAATGCGACCTCGTGAGCCACATCGCTGGCGATGAGCCAGTTCCCAGCAGAAATAATTGCCATTGATCCAATCCTTTACCGCCGCAAGGACTTCTCCCCGTTTCCGTCCTTGTCGAATAGATCAATTCTGGCGAGTGAGACCGCCGCACACGATCCCAGCGCCCCGAAGAATTTCTTGGCATACCGCAAGTCATTGACCAGCGGAAATATCGGCGGTACAAGGAAATATTCACAATCGGCGGGGGCGGGTCCACGGGCTACCGCAGCGGGAGGGGCACGGTGTCACAGAACAGTGAATCCGGCGCGTACGGGGCAGACGCACGAAAGGAGCTGCGGCGCATTTTACGCGACTCCGGTCTGCGCGAACACGAAGTGCTGGAACCTCTTGCGGCGGAATTGCGTCAGCGCGGGTGCCGGCCGCGCAAGGCATGGCGACTGGCCAATGAGCTGACCCAAGAGGCGGCGGCGGCGGACTACAACCGGCTCACCGGTAAGCCCACGGCCCCGATGAAGGCCAGTCGCATCTCGGAATTCGAGTCGTGGCCGGGTGAGCGCGGCGCGATGCGGAACAGGCCGCGGCCGACCATCGAGGTATTGCGCGTACTGGCCGCGGCCTATCGGACCGGTTGGCATCAACTGGTGGACACCGACGATCTGGCGTGTATGCCCCGCGCGGACCGATTGGCGTATCGCGAGGAGGTGGCCCGGCGCTGCACAACACTGCCGTCGGAAGCGGGTGCCGGGGTACCCGGGGAGATGCTTCCGTTCGTGGGCCGGCAGCGGCAGGTGGCGGAGTTGCGCCAGCGCATTCAACGGCATCTCGAGCACAATGGGCCCGCGGTGCACGTGGTGAACGGGTTGGCGGGCATCGGCAAGACGGCGCTGGTGCGCTTTGTGGTGGACGCGCACGCCGAGCACTACCCAGATGGTCTGATCTGGGAGGATCTGCACGGCCACACCGCCGGTCGATCGCCGCGCACCGCGGCGGATGTCCTGGAGCAATTGCTGCTCAAGATCGGGGTGGCCCCGGAGATCATCGACGTCGATCCGGAGCGTCGCGCGCACCGCTGGCGGGACGAGATGCGCGGCCGCCGAGTGCTGATCGTCTTCGACAATGCGCTGGACAGCCAGCATGTGCGCCCACTGCTGCCCCGGTCCCGGGATTGTCTGGTGATCATTACGAGCCGCCGCCGGCTCACCCGGCTGGCGGAGGCGGCTTCACCGGTGCAGCTGGATCCGATGACCATGACCGAAGCCGAGGAGCTCTTCCTCGAATTGAGCCATCTGCCAACAGGTTACGACGCCAGCGCGGTCCGGAGAATTCTGGAGACGGCGGGCCGGTTGCCATTGGCGATCAGGTTGATAGGCGGTCAGATCGCACACGGTGGCGAGGATATGCTGGCCGCGCTGGCCGCCGAATTCGACAGTCTCGCAGACAATTTGCGGCAGGCACCCGAGGATCCGGCGGCGCTGGAATCAGTGGCCGATCATATTCTGGACCGCTTCACCGCGGAGGGCGAAACCCTGCGCGCCGCTTTCGAATTGTCGTATCAGCGCCTGCCGGAGCCGGAGCTGCGGCGGGTGGTGCGGCTGCTCGGCTGGTTCCCGGGGCCGGAGATCACCGCCGGCACGCTGGCACCCATGGCCGCGGTGTCGGAGGCGACCGCGGGCACTCTCATCAGCCGGGTCTCCGAGGTGGGCTTCCTGGACCGGGCCCAGCGCCTGCCGGAACCAGCCGGGGTGGCCCGGGCGCCGCGTCCGGAGCGATACCGCATTCACGATGTGACACGGCTGTTTTCGCGAGCCCAGGCCGATATGGAGGATCCGTCGAGTGAGCACGCCGCAGCGATAGACCGGCTGGTCCGGCACTGTCTGACGATCGCGCGCCGGGCAGGCACCGAACTGCCGTACGAGATGGCGGGCAGCTTCCCGAATCCCTCGCCGCCGGCGCCGGCCACCCCGGCGGTGACGGACGCGATGGAGTGGTTGACCGGGGAACGAGAGATGCTGCTCGGCTGTATTCGCGCGGCCGGGTCCGGCGCCGAGACCGGTGAGCTCGCCCGGCTGCTCGGTTCACAATTGTCGAAGTCGGGTTACTGGTCGGATGCGCGCTGGTTGTTCGTGCGGGCGCTGGCCATTACCCGCGGGAACACAGATCGCACCGAGGAGTGCGACATCCTCTACGAATTGGGCACGGTGCATCGCCGTTCGTGTGACTACGACACCGCGTCCAAGTGTTTCGAGGAGGCCCGCGCCATTGCGGACGAGCTCGCCGACGAGTGGCGCACCTCGGCCGCCCTGTGGGGTTATGCCGAGGTCACCAGGCATATCGGCAGTTATGAACGGGCCCGGCACGCCTATCTCGAATTGCTGGAGATCGGTCAGCGACTGGGGCATCCGAAGTTCGAGGGCTTCGCACTACGCGGGCTCGGCCATATCGAGCGGATGCGCGGCGCGCCCGAACCCGCCCGCGATCACTACCTGGGTGCGCTGGGCATCGCCGGACACATCGGTGACCGCTACAGTCTGGGCTGGTCGCTCTGGGGCCTCGGCTTGACCACCCGGGATACCGGTGATCTGGAAACCGCGCGCAGCCAGCTGACCGATGCGCACGCCATCGCACTCGAACTGGATGATGCACTGCTGCAGGCCGATACGGTGTGCGCCCTGGGCCATATCGCACGCGACACCGGCAATCTCGATGCGGCCCAGGAGTTCTACTCCGCCTCGATGGATATCGCCCGCCGCAATCGCGACCCGCACGGTGAAGCCGATGCCCTCGATGCGCTGGCGTCCATGGTCACGCAGGTCGGACCCGAATGGCGCGTCTGCGATTTCCTGGCCAAGGCACTGACGCGCTACGAGAGCATGGGTATGCAGATCGCCGACCGAGTGCGAACCGACCTGTACCGCGCCGTGGCAGTGTGCGCGGAACGCAATGTGCAGCTCCCCGATCAGGTTCGCGAGGCATTGCACACCCTCGGGATCGACCCGTGAGCATCCGGAGCCGGCTCAGCTGCCCCGGTAGGTCGAGAAGGCGAAGGGGGAGAGCAGGAGGGGGACGTGGTAGTGCCGCTCGTCGGTGACCGTGAACGCGATGGTCACCTCGGGGTAGAAGGCGTCGACGGCCTGCGCTTCGAAATATGCTCCGGTCGCGAAGAGCAGGCGGTAGTCACCGACCGCGAGTTCGCTGCCCAGTCCGGCGATGCGCCCGTCGGCGTCGGTGCGGCCCGACCCCAATTCCTCACCACCCCAGCCGAACAGCGTGACCTCGATGCCGGCGGCGGGTGTGCCGCGCACGGCGTCGAGCACATGGGTACTCAGTGAGCTCATACCGTGACCCCCGTATTCAGCAGGCGGCGCAGCCGGATCCGGTTGATCTTCGCCAATTCCTCTCGCACGATGCGCCTTTCGGTGGCCGGTTCGTTTCCGAGACGGGCGGTGAGCACGTCCAGTAGTTCCTCCGGTGTCCGCCCGGTGGCGCACACCAGATACACGTGCCCGAATCTTGCCTCGTACTCCCGGTTTCCGGCGGCAATCGCGGTGCGCACGGCGGTGTCGGCGGCGGCCATTCCGGCTTGTTCGCGCGCCGAGTTCGCGCTGTCCGGCCGATCCCCGATGCGGGGGTGTCCGGCGAGCGCCCGGTCGATCTCGGCTTCGCTGATCTCCCCGAGCTCCGTATCGGCGGCGCGCAGCACCTCGTCGATGGTCGTGTAGGGCCGTCGCGCCGCCACCGCCTGCGCCCAGGCGGGCGACGAGCAGCATGTCAGCAACATGTCCGCCGCCGCCGTTTCCGGCAGTGCGGCGAATTCGTCCAGGCCGATCGTGTTCTCCGTCATCGCTCTCCAGGATCGGTCATGGTTTCCACCTGCGCCACTCGGGCAGCGAATATCGGCGCGCGGCGCTACCCTCGCGGGCATGAGCTCCGAATGCCGCGCCGAGAGCGTGCGGGCAAACCCTTCGCATTGCCTTCGGATCGCGGAATTGCCATGGCTGGCGATACCGCATCCTTGATTGTGCTCGGTTCGAAGCACCGAGCGGGCGCGTGTGTGAATGCCACGGGAAATTCTGGGGCCGGGACTTATTTGCATGGAAGAGCGGATATGGTGTGCGTCACGTGTGATGACCTTGCGACGGGGATCGAATGGGACTACCCGTGCGGCACACGGTGATCGGGAGCAAGTAAATGCGGGATATCGTCGACGACCTACTTCGCGTATGGCACAGCGGGCGAACGGGCGGCCTGGCCACCCTGGTGCGGACGGTCGGACCGACACCCCTGCCGATCGGTGCGGCCATGGTCGTGGATGCGGAGGGCCGGGCCTTCGGTTCGGTCTCGGCGGGATGCGCGGAGGCCGCTGCCTACGAGGCGGCCCTGGAGGCCGCGCGGACCGGCCGGCGCGGGCTGCACCGCTTCGCGCCCGGCAGCGGTCTGGATGCCGGCATGGATTGCGGCGGCACCCTCGATGTCTTCACGGAACCGTTCTCACGCAGGCATTTTCCCGAATTCCCGGATGTGGCCGCCGATATGGTCGCCCAGCGCCAGGTCACCGTGTTCACCGTCGTGTGGCATAACGATCCCGATGTGATCGGGCAGCATCTGATCACCGATCGCAAGCACGGCACCGAGCTGGTATCGCTGCCGGATTCGGATGTGTTCGTCTCCTCGTTCACCCGCCCGCCGCGCCTGATCATCGTGGGCGCCAATGCGATTGCCGGTGCGCTGGCGATCCAGGCCAAACTGCTCGGCTATCGGGTGACGGTCTGCGATGCCCGCGCCACCTTCGCCAATGCCGATGCCTATCCCGGCTGCGAAGTGGTGGTCGACTGGCCGCACCGCTATCTGAACACCCTGTCGGCGGCGGGTGAGATCACCTCCAGCACTGCGGTGGTGGTGCTCTCGCACGACGCCAAATTCGAGATACCGCTGCTCACCATCGCGCTGCGATTACCCGAGCTGGGCTTCCTGGCCGCCTTGGGTTCGACCGCCGCGAACGCCCATCGCATGGAGGCGCTGCAGGCCGGCGGCTTCGATGACGAAACCCTCTCGCGCCTGCACGCCCCGGCGGGGCTGGATCTGGGTGCCCGCACCCCCGCCGAGACCGCCGTATCCATTGCCGCCGAATTGCTGGCGGTCCGCAATGAAGCCACCGCCGAGCCGCTCTCCAGTCTGGGCGGCTCGATCAGTCAGCATTCGTCGTCGCTGGTCTCCTGATCAGGCGATCGGCGCCTTCAACTCGGGATGCTCCGCGTAGACCTCTTTGAGAATCGACATATCGAAGAGCTTGTCGGCCGTAATGCTGATCTTGGCCTTGCCCAGCGCCGCAATGTTTTTCGCGATGAGATCGTCCGACATGGTGAACAGCCCGTTGGCCTGCGATTCCGGCGAGACGACAAGACCGTTCTGCGCCGTGACCTCCTTGGTCTGCTCACCGATTTCGAGCCGCTGATCCTTGCCGTACACCTCCACGGCCAGTCGTGCCGCCTCGGCGGAATTCGCGACCGCGTCCCGCCAGCCCTTGATATCGGCGGCCAGCCAGGCCTTGAGCTTCTCGCGCTCATTGTCGATCGTCCGCTGATTCACCGTGAGCGATTCGGCGACGAGCGGTAGCCCGAAGTCGGCGAAGAGGAAATTGGCATTGGCGAATCCCTTGGCGGCCAAGGTGATCGGCTCATTGGTGACGTAGCTGACCCAGCCGTCGACCTCACCGTTGGCGAG
Organism: Nocardia sp. NBC_01327; assembly: GCF_035958815.1. Lineage (NCBI taxonomy): Bacteria > Bacillati > Actinomycetota > Actinomycetes > Mycobacteriales > Nocardiaceae > Nocardia > Nocardia sp. NBC_01327. The sequence continues at coordinate 9,021,369 of NZ_CP108383.1, forward strand.
CGGTGACGGATCGAACTGCGCCGGCACGATGGTGACATCGCTCGGCGACATGCCGTTCGCGGTCAGCAGCGCGTTGAAGATGAGCTGATTGGTGTCCTGCACACCGATCTTGCGGCCCTTCATATCCTGCGGCGAGTGAATGGGCTTCGCGGCGGAGCTGACGATGCAGAAGGGGTTCTTCTGATACGTGGCGCCCACGATCTTGGCGTTCAGGCCCTCCAGCACCGCGGGCGCGGTGGTCTGCGGGGCGGACATGCCGATCCAGATCTTGCCGGTGGTCAGTCCGGCCTCCACCGAGGTGCTGGCCGCACCGCCCGCGACCAGATTCACCGATCCGAACCCGGCATCCTTGAAGTAGCCCTTCGAATCGGCGAAGTACTCACCCGCGAATTCGATGTTCTTCAACCAGGACAGCTGTACGGCCACCGTCCCGTATTTCGACCCGTCACCGGTGGTGCCATTGTTCGACCCGGACGAATCCTTGCCGCAGGCGGCGAGGACTCCGCCACCGGCGACAACGCCGGCGGTCAGCCCGGCAAAACGGAAGAAGGATCGCCGATCCAGGGACAGCGGAGAGACCGGAACCGGCCGAGACATACGACTCATAGACCGAATCTAGGGTGTGTCAGTTTCCATCGTTTTACTTTCGCATTTCCACTACCACCCGAGTCCCGGGCAGCAACGCACTGGCAGTCAATCCGAACATGGCGTGGAAGGCATCGCTGAAATGACTCGGCGACGCGAATCCGGCGTCGATTGCCGCGGTGGTGAAATCGCCGCCCTCCCCCACGGCCCGCGCGACGTGCGCCATTCGCGCCCAGAGCCGGTACCGGCGGAAGCTGGTCCCGGTCTCCGCGGAGAACAGATGCAGGAATCGGGAGACCGAGAGATTCGCCGCCGCGGCGAGTTCGGCCGCCGTGGGGTTGGCGGCAAAATCGCTGCGAATCGTTTTCAGCGCGGCATCGATCCGCGGATCCATGGCCACCGGATCGATGTAGAAGAAGAGCATCCGGTCCCCGCCGGCAATGACCTGATGTGTCGTGCGCGGCGGAATGAGCGCACTGCGCACCACCCGCTCGGCCCCGTCGGCGGTCCGCAGCGTGAAGGGCGCGTCGACTCCCACCGCCAGGCAGTGCACCGATCCGGAGTGTGCGTCCAGGCGCAGTGACGGGCCCAGGTAGACCGCGTAGCCCGGCCCGAGCCACACAGTGGCCGGACAGCACGATTCCGGAAGCGGACCATCCTGCACGTCAGCGATCATCGCATAGGGCCGCAGGTCGCGGACCAGTGCAATGACTCCGGGAGGTTCTGTGAGTGCCGTGTTGATCGCCGTCGTCGCGGTGTTCTTTCTGCTGATGGGCGGGTATGCCCTGGCCGCGCCCGCGGCCGTGGTGCGGCCCTTCGGTTTTCGGGTCGAGACGGCGGTGGCGCGGTCGGAGATCCGGGCCGTGTACGGCGGATTCGGTATTGCCGTGGCCGCGCTGCTGGTGGCGGCAGCGGCGAATGTGGGTGGTATTCGCACGGGGGCGGTCCTGGCGGTGGCCGCCGCGCTGGGCGGGATGGCGGCCGGGCGCATTGTTTCCCGTGTGGTGGACCGCGCCGTCGGGTTCTATCCGGTGTGGTTCTACTGCGGTGTGGAGTTGGTCGCGGCCGGGTTGCTCTGTGCCGCTGCGTGATCCGGGGTCAGTCGTGGCCGCGCTGGGGGGCGAAGCGGGCGAGGACCAGGTTTTCCAGGACGCCGACTACGGCATAGGCGCAGACCGAGACGACCGTGACCAAGGCGATCGAAGCCCAGAGGCGGTTGTACTGGAAGGTGGGGATGGCGCGGATCAGGCCCGCGCCCAATCCGGTTCCGCTGCCGAGCCATTCGCCGAGCAGGGCGCCGATCAGGGCGCCCGGTACCGAGACCCGGGCAGCCGCGAAAACCGAGGGCAGGGCGGCGGGAACCGAGACCATGCGCATGGCGGTCCACGGTGAGCCGCCGTATGCGGCAACAAGTTCCATGGCCTGGCGGGGAGCGCCGCGCAGGCCGGTCATGATCATGACCAGGGCCGGGAAGAACACGACGACGGCCGTCAGGACGGTGACGCCGAGCAGTCCGCGGCCGAATACCAGCACGATGATCGGGGTCAGCGCCACCAGCGGCACCGAGCGCAGCAGCATGGCGACCGGCATGAAGGCCTGTGCGATGGCGGGTACGCCGACGAAGAGGGCGGCCACCAGCAGCGCTCCGCCCATGCCGAGGCCGAATCCGACGGTGGCGTCGCGCAGGGTGATTCGCATTTCGGCGAAGAGCGCCTGGCGAGCCGTATCCGAGTTCGGACCGGTCACCAGATAGGTCCAGACATCGCCGGGACTCTTGCCGACCAGACCGACCTGCGGGTACAGCGCCAGGAATCCGTACCAGAGCACCACCAGCAGGATGAGCGAAACCACCAGTGGCAGCAGGAATTTCCCGATGGGCCGCAGCACCTGCAACGCCTTCAGTGTTCTCATGGCGGGCTCGTTTCTCATTGCGCCTCGGCTCGGGTCCACGGCAGCGCCAGCCGCGCCACCAGGGCCACCACGGCGTAGCCGAGTCCGGCGAGAGCGGCGGCGGCCAGGGCCATGCCCCAGGTGCGCGGCACATTGTAGGAGGTCTGCGCGGCGGTCAGGGCCACCCCGATACCGCTGTCCACCCCGCCCAGATATTCGCCGATGATCGCGCCGAGCACCGCGGACGGCGCGGCGATCTTCAAGGCCGCCAAGGTATTCGGCAGCGCCGAGATGAGCTGCACCTGCCGCATGCGCTGCCAGCGCCCGCCGCCGTACGCGCGCACCAGATCGAGACTGGTGCTGTCGGCCGAGCGCAACCCGGTCACCGCACCGACCATGGTGGGAAAGAAGCAGTACATGGCGGCCAGGAACACCGTCGGGGTGCGCCCGCCGAAAACCACCAGGATGATCGGCCCGAGCGCGAGCAGGGGCGTGCAGTAGCTGAGGATGGCCAGCTGGGTGACCAGCATTTCGATCGGCGGAATCAGCACGACCAGCAGCGCCAGCACGATCGCGAGCGCATTGCCCCACAGGAACCCCTGCAGCGCGCCCTGTGCCGTGACCCGGAAGTTGGGCCCGTACAGCGCCCAGCCGTCGCTGTACATGGTGTGCAGCACCAGCCACGGTCCCGGGATGGTCCCGTTCGCCACCTTCATGGCCGCCAGCACCGCCCAGACCGCGACCAGTGCCACGATCCCCGCCAGTCCGCCGAGTCCGGTCGTGGGGATGCGGGCGCGAAGCGCGGCCCAGTCGCGAGTCTGCGCGACCTCGACTTCCGTTGCCACGCCGGTCATTCCGCCACCACCCCGCCGTGACCGGTGCGGCCGAACAGCAATTCGGAGAGGTAATCGCAGAGTTTGTGGAATTCGGGGGTGCGCATCATCTCGGGCGTGCGCGGGCGCGGCAGGTCGATATCCACCATCTCGACCACGCGGCCGGGACGCGGACTCATGACCGCCACCACATCGGAGAGGAAGACCGCTTCGGCGATGCCGTGCGTGACCATCAGTGTGGTGGCGGGCTTTTCGGTCCAGATGCGCAGCAGTTCCAGATTCAGCCGCTGGCGCGTCATATCGTCGAGTGCGCCGAAGGGTTCGTCGAGCAGCAGGATGGAGGGTTTCACCACCAGGGCGCGCGCGATCGAAACCCGTTGCCGCATACCGCCGGACAGCTGTGCGGGCTTGGCCTTCTCGAAACCCTCGAGCCCGACCAGCGCGACCAGGTCCGCGATCAGCGCCGGATCGGCGGGCAGCCCCGCGACCTGCAGCGGCAGCTTGATATTGGATTCCACACTGCGCCAGGGCAGGAGCGCCGAATCCTGGAAGGCGATGCCGAACTCGTGCCGCCGCCGCAGCTCGGCCGGGGTCTCGCCATTGATGCGGGCGGTGCCGGCGCTCGGGGTGTCGAGTCCGGCCAGAATGCGCAGGATGGTGGATTTCCCGCAGCCGGACGGGCCGAGCAGGGACAGGAACGCCCCCTGCGCGGTATGCAGATCCACCGCGTCCAGCGCGGCGACGCTGCGCCGCCCGGACCGGAAGGTCTTGCTCAGACCGCTGATATGAATGCCTGTTCCTCCGGCGGCAACGTCCGAACTCACTGGGCCGACTTCCGAACTCATAGGGCCACGGTAAAGGCCGGGAATTGCGCAGACATTGCGAATCGGGCGACGAGATGACCAACCTGTTACGGCCGATGGCCCAACTCGATTACCGAACCTTCACCAGGCGGCGGGTTCGAACCAGTCCCGGGCTTCCCGGCGGAAGAGCAGCACGATCACCACGAGCGCACTGATCGGCCCGAGCGGCCCCGGCGGATGCCCCTCGGTAATGGACGGCACCGTCCAGAACATGTCCAGCGCGGCCAGCAGAATCGCCCCGATGCGCACCGACTGCCCGACGGACCGGAAGGTCAACGCCACCAACCCGAGCAGCCAGCTGGGCAGGAACGGTACGGCCGTCTCCATCGCGGACCGGGCTCCCAGCAACCATCCGGACGATGCGGTGCACAAGATTCCCACCACGGCCATCCCGACCGCGATCACCTGTGCCGCGCGCACCGCCCGCGGCATTCGGTATGTCTCATCCAGGTCCGGCCCCTGATCGGGCGGCATTCGGAGGTCCGACATCCCACCGAATTTACCCCGTCATCCACCCCCGCCCCCGAAACCACGCCGCACCGCGGGGGCCACTACGGCCGGGCGGCAACGGGTTCGAGTTCGGTCACCCGAACGGTGGGAGTGAGGCGATCCCGGAGCACACGGTCGATCTCACCCGCGACCGGAATGACAACGGCCGCCGCGGAGGTGGCGACCGCATCGATGAGCAGGGTCGGCCAGTGCGGGGCCGGATTAGCGGACAGGCCGGAGATGACCGCGGCGACGGCCGCGTCTCCCGCACCGGTGGGATTGCCCGCGAGCGCCTTCGGGAGCGCCGCGGACCAGGCCCGGCCGCCGGTCACGGCGATCATGCCGAGCCCACCGCGGGTGACGATGACCGCGCCCACGCCGTCCGCGATGAGCGGATCCACGGCAGCCAGGATTTCCGAGGCGGTACCGGCGGGACGGCCGGTGAGCCGTTCCAATTCCTCGATATTGGGCATGAGGACCACCCCGGGCACCTTGGCGGAGAGTTCGAGGGCCGCGCCGTCCACATCACAGATGGTGGGCACCCCGGCGCGCACGGCGGTCCGGGCGAGCTCGGCGGGCATACTCGCGTCGACGCCGCCGGGCAGCGATCCGGCAATCACCATGCCGCTCATATCGGACAGCATTCCGGCCACCCGCACCCGCAGCTGGTCCACGGCGTGCGGTTCGGAGATGCGCGGGCCGGGCTCCCACAGCGCGGTGGCGGTGCCGTCATCGGATTCGCTGATCACGACGGTGCGGCGCACCCACGGCAGCGCGTGCACGAAGTCGACCGGCATCTCCAATTCGGCCGCAGCGGCGAAGGAGTGGTCCGAGAATCCGGTGGCGCGCGCGTACTTGCCCAGCTGATTGAGCACCCGGTTCACATTGATGCCGCGACCGCCGAGCCGCTGGTCCACCGATCGCACCCGATGCGCACGACCCCGCTCGAAATGCTCGACCCGGTACGTCATGTCGTAGGCGGGGTTCATGGTCACGGTGAGGATCACCACTACAGCTAGTCCACGTCCGAGCAACGGACGCAACCCCCAAACCTCGCGAAAGGGCAGCAAAGAGGTTCGCAAAGGCAGCAATTCGTGCGAGGAAGACTTGCTGGTCGACAGCTCAGTTCGGCACGGCGCGCAGCGTGCGGGCCGCGATGACGCGCAGGTGATGTTCGACGTCCCGCTGTATGCCGAAACGTCCCGGACCTAGGTACTTTCGCGGATCCGAGGCTCCGGGGGCGGCGGCCAGTGCGATGCGGACGGCCTCGGTGAGCGCGATATTCAGGCGCGTGCCGTAATTGATCTTGACCATGCCGTGCCGGACGGCCGCGCGCAGACCCTCGTCGGGCACTCCGGAGGAGCCGTGCAGCACCAGCGGAATATCGAGAGCCGCGGCCAGGCGGGTGATGAGCTCCTCGTCCAACTGTGCCGCCCGCGTCTGCATGGCATGCACCGAGCCGACTGCCACGGCCAGAGCGTCCACGTCGGTGGCGGCGGCGAAGGCGGCGGCCTCGTCCGGATCGGTGCGCACGCCCGGGGCGTGTGCGCCGTCCTTACCGCCGACCTCGCCGAGTTCGGCTTCCACAAAAACCTCCCGCGCATGACACCAGCGCGTGATTTCCGCTGTCGCGGCGACGTTTTCGCCGTACTCGAGAGCCGCGCCGTCGTACATGACCGAGCCGAGTCCGAGCTCGACCGCCTCCCGGATCAGCGCGGTATCCGTCGCATGATCCAGATGCACCGCGAGATCGGCCGTACTGTCCTCGGCAATGGCCAGGCATGCGCGGCCCAGTGGCTTCAGACCACCGTGATACTTCACCGTATTCTCCGAAATCTGCAGTATCGCAGGCCTTTCGGTGGCCTCGGCGGCAGCGGCGATGGCTTCCGCATGCTCGAGCGTGATCACATTGAAGGCGCCGAGTCCCCCCGGCCCTGCTAGCTCGATCAGTCGCGGGACGGGTCTCAAAGGCATGGCTGCTCCTGGATATTCGGCCCGCCCACCGGTTCCACCCGAACCTGTCGAATGAGGCGATCCCGCAGTTCGTGGTCGATCTCGCCCGCCACCGGCCGGGCCACGGCCGCCGCCGAGGTGGCGACGGCATCGGCAAGCAGTGCGGGCCAGTCGATTCCGGCGACCAGACCGGCGATGACGGCAGCGGCGGCGGCATCACCCGCACCGGTCGGATTACCGGTGATCACCTCCGGCAGGCGTGCGGACCAGGCGCCGGTCGCGGTGACGGCCACCATGCCCGCGCTGCCCCGGGTGGCGATGATCGCGGCGACTCCGGCCTCGAGCAGCGGCTTCGCCACCGCCACCACGTCGGCCGCGGCGCCCGGCGCGGTACCGGTCAGGGCAAGCAGCTCATCGGTATTGGGCATGAGCACCACACCCGGCACCCGCGCCGCCGCGTGCAGCGCCGCACCGTCCACATCGCAGATGACGGGGATTCCGGCGGCGACCGCGAGCCGCGCCAGCTCGGCCGGGAAGCCGGACCGCACCCCGCCCGGCAGCGAACCGGAGATCACCATGCCGCGCGCCGCGGGCAGCAGTTCTCCGATCCGGCGGCGCAGGTCCGCCGTATCGCGCTCAGGATCGGCCAATTCCGCACCCGGCTCCCACAATCCGGTGGTGGTGCCGTCGGCCTCGCTGAGGACGACGGTGCGCCGCACCCGCGGCAGCGCCGTCACGAAGTCGACCGGCAGTTCGCGCGCCGCCTCGACGGCGAAGGCGTGATCGGCGAATCCCATTGCCACGGAACTGTTCCCCAGCGTGTTCAGCACTCGCGAGACATTGATTCCCTTACCGCCGATCCGCTGGGTCAGCACCGGAACCCGCTGCACCGCACCGTATTCGAACCGATCGAGCCGATAGGTCAGGTCGTAGGCGGGATTCATGGTCACCGTGAGAATCACAGCCAGCGCCCCCGAGACAGCACGCGGCGCAATGCCAGGTCGTGGTCGACCACCAGAAGATCCGCATAACCCCCGGCGCGCACCTCACCGATATCGGCGAGACCGGCAATGCCCGCCGGTGTCGCGGTGGCCGCGCGCACCGCATCGGCCAGCGGCACACCGCATTCACGCACCGCCCAGGCCACGCATCGCAGCAGGTGCGCGGTGCCACCGGCGATGGAACCGCCGGCAATACGCGCCACCCCCTCACTGACCTGGACATCCTGCGAGCCGAGCCGGTAGGTGCCGTCCGGCATCCCGGCTGCCGCCATGGCATCGGTGATCAGCGCGACCCGCCCCGGAGCGGCGGCGAAGGCCAGTGCGCCGAAACCGGCGTCGACATGCACCCCATCCCCGATCAGCTCCACCGAGGCCGCGCCACCCGCCGCAGCCGTGAGCGCGGCGGCCACCGGCCCGGCCGATCGGTGGTGCAGCGGTGGCATCCCGTTCCCGAGATGCGTCACCGAACTTGCCGGACCTTGGGGCCGCATGGCCGCCCGGAAGCACGCGAAATCGGCATCACTGTGACCGAGTGAGACCGTCACCCCGTGATCAGCCAATAGCCTTGCCACCGAATCGAATCCGGGCAGCTCCGGAGCCAGGGTCATCATCCGCAGATGCCCACCGGCAGCCGCGAGCAGCCGCCGGACCAGCCCCGCATCCGGATCGATCAGATACCGCGGATCGTGTGCGCCGCAGCGTATTCCCGCCAGAAAGGGCCCCTCGGCATAAATCCCCCCGATCACCCCGGACTCGGCCAGTTCCCGCAGCGCCGCGACCTGCGCCACCATGTCGTCCGGCGCGGCGCTGACGATCCCCGCCAGCACGGTGGTACTCCCCCGCTTCCGGTGATACTCCGCGGCCCCCGCCGCCTCCCCCTGATCCACGGTGTCGAACCGATGCCCCGCACCCCCGTGCACATGAATGTCCACCAGCCCGGGCAGCAATACCCCTTCGAACAGCGGTTCCGCCGAATTCGGGTGCCGCGCAGCCCATTCGGCAAAGGTGTGCACCGCGGTGATCCGCTCCCCCGCCACCGACACCACACCGTCGTCGATGGCATGGGTCGCCGACAGGATCCGCCCCCGAACCCGCACCCCCGCGATGCTCACGCCAGTACACCGCATCTGGCGAAGAGGGCGGCGCCGGTGAGGCCGGCGCGGGCGCCGAAGGCGCCGATGACCACCTCGGGCGGGGGGACCACGCGCAGGCGTTCGGTCAGGGCCTGGTGCAGGGGGTGGGCCAGGGCGTCGCCCGCGCCCGCGAGGCCGCCGCCGAGCACGATCAGTTCGGGGCAGGTGGCGTGGATGACGCCGAGCAACCCGTCGGCGAGCGCGTCGACGGCATCGTCGAGAACCGCGCGAGCCTCCGAATCATGGGCGAGACGGTCGAAGACGACCGCCGCACTGAGGCATTCGGTGCCGGTGCGCCGGGCGTAGGCGCGGGCGATGGCGGCGGCCGAGGCCACGGTCTCGACGCAGCCGGTATTGCCGCAGGGGCAGGGCAGGCCGTCCTTGCGGACCGCGATATGGCCGTATTCCCCGGCTTGGCCGATGCCGCCGCGCACGAATCGCCCACCCACGGACAGGGTTCCGCTGATGCCGGTGCCGATGATGACCACGCAGACCGAGTCCCGATCGCGCCCCGCGCCGAACCGCCACTCCGCCCAGCCGGCCGCCGCCACATCGTGTTCGAGCAGCACCGGCATCGCCCACCGATCACTGAACCGCGTCCCCACCGCCACATTCCGCCAGCCGATATTGCTGCTGAACACGGCGATCGACCGGTCCGTGTCGACCACTCCGGGCAGCAGCACCGCCGCGCGTTCCACCCGCGACCGGTCCGCCGGGGAGAGCTTGCCCAGCAAGAGATCTCCGAGCTCCAGCATGGCTGTGAAGGCCGCAGCACCGTGCGGGGTGGCGATATCACCGGCGGCCAGTACGACGCCCTCGGCGTCGGTGATCTCCGCCTTGATGGTGGTGCCGCCGACATCGAGACCGAGGACGAGCGCGTCCGCTCCAAGTCCGATGACGGTTTGCAGATTCATGCCGGGCTCCGCTCAGGAATCGAGAACTACCGAGCGAGTGAGGCTACGCGGATGGTCGGGATCCAGGCCCAGATCGGCCGCACGGAGCACACAGAGCCGGTGCAGCCGAACGAGATCCGCCATCGGATCGATCTCGCGATGTTCCAGATGTGCCCCGGTCGCGGCGATATCCGCCGCGAATCCGGGCAGCAGCGGCCCCAGCGCCCACACCGCACGCCCGGGCGCGGCGATACTGATCGGCCCGTGCCGGTACTCGGTGGACAGATAGGACTCGGTCCAGGACTGGCAGGATTCACGCAGTTTGAGCGCCGCCTCCTCGCCCAGCGCGGCGGCGAAACCCATTCCGGTGAAGGTGATCTGGTCCGCATATCGCACCGCGCCGAGGGCAGTCGCGGGGTCCTCGGCCAATACCGCTCGGGCCTGGGCGATTACGGGGGTGAGATCCTCCCCGAGGCTCCAGCGCAGGATGGCCAGCGCGGTGGTGGCGAAGCGCGTCTGCACCACCGACCGCTCGTCCACGTCATCGATGAGGATCGAATCACCCAGGGCGAGCACGGGCGTGCCGGGGCTCGAGCAGATGATCGTGCGCGGCGTCCCGGCCGGGAGCGCGCGCAGCGCGTCGATCACCTCGGTGGTGGTGCCGGACCGGCAGATCACCACATAGCGGTCGTAGTGGCGGCCGGAGGGCACCTGCCCGGCGGGCCAGGCGTCGGTCAGCCCCTGTCCGGACCGCTCGCGCAGCGCCGCATACGCGCGCGCCATGAAAAGAGATGTGCCACAACCGATCGCGGCCACATTTTCGCCGGAGACCGGAAGCAGTGCGCGATGGGTCTCGGCGACGATCCGCGCCCCTGCCCAATTATCGGGCTGCGAGGCGATCTCGATGGAGAGATGAGTAGCTGAGGGTTTTTCGGCGGAGGACAGCACCAGCCCAGCCTGCGCCCAGTGATCGTTCATGTCAAATTTACAGCCAAAGCAGTCACAATCGATCACGCCTGCGTTAGATTCGACAACAATCACCCGTTCGACCTCATCATCCTCGGTTTCGCCCGGGTGCGTGTATCGAAAGGTTCCACAAGTGAAAAGATCCCTCCACCAGACCATTGCGGGCGTGGCAGTGCTCACGGCAGCCGTCCTCGTCACCTCCTCCTGCGGCTTCGGCTCGAAAAGCTCCTCCGATAACGGCCCGAACAGCCTGAACCTGCTGGTCCCCGCCTACAGCGACGGCCCGCACGGCACCAAGGCGCTGTGGGAGGGCATTCTCAAGGGCTTCCACGACCAGAACCCGGACATCACGGTGAATCTGCAGGTGGAGTCCTGGGACACCATCAATGATGTGGTGCGAACCGATCTGCAGTCGTCCTCCAGCACGCCGGACGTCCTGAATATCGACGCCTACTCCAGCTTCGCCGGCGACAAGATGCTGTATCCGGCCTCGGATATCGTCTCCGATGCGGTGCTCGCCGATATCCAGCCCGGCTTCAAGCAGAACGCCACCATGGACGGAACCCAGTGGGCGCTACCGCTGTTCGCCTCCACCCGGACGATGTTCTACAACACCGACCTGCTCACCCGCGCCAGCGTCAGCAACCCGCCGAAGACCTGGGCCGACCTCACGGACGCGGCCAAGAAGGTCGAGGCGCTCGGCGGTGGCGTCTCCGGCTACGGCCTGCCGCTGGGCAGCGAGGAGACGCAGGGTGAGACCTCCATCTGGACCTTCGGCGCCGGTGGCAATTGGTCGGCGGACGGCAAGGTCACCGTGGACACCCCGGAGAATCTGACCGGCGTGCGCGCCATGAAGTCGCTCGCCGATGCCGGTGTGACGCAGCCCAATCCGGGTGCGACCGACCGCAAGGACGTCCTCAATGCCTTCATCCAGGGCAAGATCGGCATGATCGAGGGCCTGCCGCCGCTGATCGGCATGATCGCCGACAAGAATCCGAGCCTGAAGTACGCGACCGCGCCCTCGCCGACCGAATCGGGGCAGCCGGTGACCCTCGGCGTGGCCGATCATCTGATGGCCTTCAAGAAGGACGGCAGTAAGCAGGCCGCCATCAAGAAGCTGCTCGACTACTTCTACGCGCCGGACGCCTATACGAATTTCGTGAAGTCCGAGCACTTCATTCCGATCACCGTCAGCGGCCTCACGGCCCTCGCCGACGATCCGGTGACCAAGGCCTTCTCGGCCACCCTGCCGGTCGCCAAGTTCTACCCGAGCAATAATCCCAAATGGGCGGCGGCGCAGGGTGCGATCAAGCAGCAGCTGGGCACCATCACCCAGGGCGCCGATCCGGCCGATGTGCTGAAGAAGATCCAGCAGGCCGCGAATTGAGCAGGCGCAGAACACGATTCACGGCAGGGCTGGCCGCCCTGCCGTGGGTCGGCCCGGTGCTGATCCTGGTGGTCGCGATCGTGGTGTTCCCGGCCGGATACATGTTCTGGACCAGTACCCGGAATCTGTCGCCGTACGGCCAGGATCGCGGTTCGGCCGGATTCGCGAATTACCGGGCGCTGTTCGCGATCCCGGAATTGGAATCGGTGCTCTGGCACACGGTCTTCTGGGTCGCGGGAGTCGTCCTGATCACCCTGGTGCTGTCGGCCGCGCTGGCGCAGTTCCTGAACAAGGACTTCCCGGGACGGACGGCCGTGCGGCTGGCGGTACTGGTGCCGTGGGCGGCCTCCGTGGTGATGACTACGACGATCTTCTACTACATGCTCGACCCTGATGTCGGCGTCGCCAATCGCCTCCTGGTCGATATCGGCGTACTGGACCGGGGTTTCGGCTTCACCAAGGAGCCCACGCAGGCCTTCCTGGTGGCGATCGGCGTCGGCGTCTTCGTCTCCATCCCGTTCACCACCTACACGATTCTGGCCGGGCTGCAAGCGATTCCGGCCGAGGTGGTGGAGGCGGGCCGGGTGGACGGCGCGAATTCCTGGCAGCGCTACCGCCATATCGTGCTGCCGCAGCTGCGCCCGGCCATGGCGGTGGCCGCCATCATCAACATCATCAACGCCTTCAATTCGCTGCCGATTCTGCAGGTCCTGACCGGCAGCATCGCCGGGTTCGCCGCCGACACCACAACCACGCTCACCTTCAAGCTCATCCGGCAGAACCAGCAGATCGGTACCGCCGCGGCCATGAGCGTGCTGAATTTCGTGCTGATCGCGGTGATCATCGCGATCTACGTGAAGGTGATCCGCCCGACCGATCAGGTGGACTCGTGACGACTACGCTCCCCACTCCCGACCCGAGCGCCGCCACAGCGAAACGCCCTGTGCCCCGGCGGAAACGACGCCGCTGGGAACTGACCGCCGTGGGCGTACTGCTCGCCGCGCTCTTCCTGATCCCCTATGTGGTGATGGTGCTCGGCTCGCTCAAGTCGCGCGCCGAGATCCTGCGGATTCCGCCCACCTATCTGCCGCACGTCTGGCATCCGGACAACTACTCCACCATGTGGAGCACCCCGGAGACGCCGCTGCCGTTCAATCTGGTGAGCACGATCGTCATTTCGGTGAGCGCGACCCTGCTGGTGCTGGCGGTGGCCATCCCGGCCGCGTATTACACTGCGCGCCGCCGCTTTCCGGGCCGCGCCGCCTTTCTCGGCGTCGTGCTGATCACCCAGATGCTGCAGCCGACCGTACTGGTGACCGGTCTGATCCGGGAGTTCTTCGCGCTCGGCATCAATGACACCTGGCTGGCCATGATCCTGGTGAACGCGGCCTTCAATCTGTCCTTCGCGGTGTGGATTCTGCACAGCTTCTTCGCCGCGGTGCCGGTGGAGATCGAGGAGGCCGCGCAGCTGGACGGGCTCAGCCGGTGGCAGATCCTGAGCCGGGTGAGCCTGCCGCTGGTGTGGCCGGGCATCGTCACCGCGACCATTTTCGTGATGGTGGCCTGCTGGAACGAATTCGCCGCCAGCCTGGTGATTCTGACCACGCCGGAGAACCAGCCGCTGTCGGTGGCCCTGACGAAGTTCATCGGTCAGTACGACACGGCTTGGCAATACGTCTTCGCCATCTCTACCGTCGGTATCGTGCCGGTCGTCATCCTCTTCGCTTTCATCGAAAAACGCCTGGTCGCCGGTCTTACAGCCGGCAGTGTGAAATGACAGGAGGCGTGAAATGACCGCAGCGGCCGATCGATCCACGCGCTGGAACAGGCTGCTCGAGTTGCTGGCCGAATCCGGCCGGCTCTCGGTCGAGGAGGCGGCCGAACGATTGGCCGTCTCCCCCGCCACCGTCCGCCGCGATTTCACCTCGCTGGCCGAGCAGCAGCTGGCCACCCGCACGCACGGCGGCATTGTGGCGACCTCGGTCGCCTACGATCTGCCCGCCCGGTACCGGCACGGCGACGAGGCCAAGCAGCGCATTGCCGAACATGCGGCAGGTCTTATCGATACGCATGCCGTGGTCGGGCTCAACGGCGGCACCACCACCACCGCCGTGGCACGGGCGCTGGCGGGCCGGCCCGATCTGGCCACCGCCACGGACGAACGGCTCACCATTGTCACCAACGCGCTGAACATCGCCTCGGAGCTGGTACTGCGGCCGTATCTGCGCACCATCTGCCTCGGCGGCATGGCCAGGCGCGAGTCCTACGAACTGCACGGGCCGCTCGCCGAACGGTCACTGGCCGAATTGCGGCTGGACACACTGGTTCTCGGCGTGAACGCCATCTCCGTCGACGGCGGTGCGCAGTGCACCCATCTCGACGAGTCCGGCGTCAATGCCGAAATGGTCCGCCGCGCACGGCATGTCATCGCGGTGGCGACCTCGGACAAACTCCAGCGCACCGCACTGGCCCGGATCTGCCCGATCGAGCAGATCCACGTCCTGGTCACCGATTCCGAGGCCGACCCGGAGACCGTCGCCGGTCTGCGCGCCGCCGGCGTGCGAGTCGACCTGGTGTGAGCCGCGCGGATTGCTGACCGGTTGCCATGGGAGAGCCGATGATCCGGGCGCCGGGCGGGCTGGCGGCCCGGCGATTGTGCACGGCAAGATGAGCCGGGTGCAGATCGGGATGCTTGGACCGCTGGTCATTCGGGCGGATGACGGCGAGTTGATAGAGGTACCGGGCGCCCGGCTGCGTGCGCTGTTGATCGCACTCGGCCTCGAACCCGGGCGCGCCGTCTCGAAGGCGAAGCTGGTCGACTGGATCTGGGGTGAGCAGCCTCCCGCCGATGCGGCGAATGCGCTGCAGGCATTGGTCTCCCGGCTGCGGCGGGTACTGCCGGACGGGTCGATCGAGGTGCAGGCGGGCGGGTACCGGCTGACCGTGGAACCCCACGCGGTCGATGCCGTGCGCTTCGAAGAGCTGCTCGACCAGGCCCGCGGCAGCGCGGACCCGCGACGCGCCCAGCTGCTGCGCGAAGCCCTCGCACTGTGGCGCGGCACCGTGATGCAGGACGTCGGCCTACAGGACAGCGAAGCCTTCGACGCCGTCGTCACCCGGCTCGAGGGTCTGCACCTGGCCGCGCTGGAGGATCGCTACGAGGTGGAGATCCGCCTCGGCCGGGGTGCGGAGCTGGTCGCGGAGCTGACCGAATCGGTGTCCCGGTATCCGGTGCGGGAACGGCTCGCCGCCGCGCTGATGCGCGCGCTCGGCGCCGCGGGTCGTGGCACCGAGGCGCTGCTGGTGTACCAGCGGGCGCGCGAGGCCCTCGCCGACGAGCTGGGCGTGGACCCCTCGCCGGAACTGTCCGGACTGCACGTCGCGCTGCTGCGCGGCGAATTGGACGCGCCGGAGCAGGTGCCGGTGCCCGAGGAAGTCCGCAGGACGAATCTGCGGGCCGAGCTGACCACCTATGTCGGCAAGTCCGCCGATGTCGCCGCGGTGGCCGAACTTGTTGCGGAGCACCGGCTGACCACGGTGAGCGGACCCGGCGGCTCCGGAAAGACCAGGCTGGCCGTGGAAACCGCCCAGACCCTGCTCGGCGAGCTGCCGGACGGGGCCTGGCTGGTGGAGCTCGCGCCCATCGGCGCGAGCGGCGATGTGGCCCAGGCGACGCTGGCCGCGCTCGGACTCCGGGAGGCGCTGCTCGGCGGCGCACCGGACGCGGAACCGATGGACCGGCTCATCGCCGCGTTCCGCGAGCGCGAAGCGCTGGTGATTCTGGACAACTGTGAGCATGTGATCGAAGCCGCCGCGACCTTCGCCCACCGGTTGCTCGGAGAGTGCCGGAAGCTGCGGATCCTCGCGACGAGCAGGGAGCCGCTGGGCATTACGGGTGAGGCGCTGTGGCAGGTCGAGCCGCTGGCGCTACCGGCCCCGGACGCGGCACCCGCCGATATCGAATCCTCCCCGGCTGTTCAGCTCCTGCAGGACCGCGCCGGCGCGGTGAGCCGGTCGCTGACGCTCGACGCACACACGCTGTCGAATATGGCGCGCATCTGCCGCGCCCTCGACGGGATACCGCTGGCAATCGAACTCGCCGCGGCCCGATTGCGCACCATGTCCCTCGATCAGCTCGCCAATCGCCTCGACGATCGGTTCCGCCTGCTGACCGGCGGCAGTCGTACCGCGATACCGCAGCACCGGACGCTGCGCGCGGTGGTCGACTGGAGCTGGGAGCTACTCACCGACGCCGAACGCACTGTGCTGCGCCGACTTTCGGTCTTCTCCGGCGGCGCGAGCCTGGACGCCGCCGAGCAGGTCTGCGCACGGGATACCGTCGAACAGTGGGAAGTACTCGAACTGCTGACCACCCTGACCGAGAAATCGCTGCTGCGCACCGTGGCGAACCACGCCGGCCCCGCGGCGGGCGACAGCCCACCGCGCTACCGGATGCTCGAGACGATCAAGGAGTACGCGCGCGAACGGCTCACGGAGGCAGGGGAATCGGAGTCCGCCCGCCGGGCGCATCTCGCCTGCTTCACCGAACTCGCCGCCACCGCCGATCCGCATCTGCGCCGCGCCGAGCAGCTGGAGTGGCTCGCCATCCTCGAGGCCGAGCACGACAATATCGCCGCCGCCGTGCGCGCCGCGCTCGCGGCCGGTGATGCGACCGGGGCAATGCGGCTCGCGGCGGCCGCAGGCTGGTACTGGTGGCTGGGCGGGCACAAGGCCGAGGGCATGGAGCTCGTCATCGCGGCCGCCGAGGCGCCCGGTGAGGTGGACGACGACACCCGGGCCATGGTGTACACACTGGTCGTGCATTTCGTGTCCGCCGGGCGGAATGACGAGTTCCAGGTGGAGGATTGGATACACAAGGCGCACCGGTACAGCCGGAACACCCAGGTGCGCAATCCACTGCTCGGGTTCGTCGGCGCGCTGGAGCGCATGCTGCAGGGGCCGGACGCGTTCCTGACCGCCTTCGAACCGCTGCTCGCCGACGAGGACCCGTGGGTACGCGCACTGGCCCGGCTGCAGATGGGCAAGATGCGGATCGTGCTCGGCGTGGACATGCAGCATGTGGACGCGTATCTGGAGCAGGCGCTCGCGGAATTCCGGGCGATCGGCGAGCGCTGGGGTATGTCGTTCGCGCTGACCGAGGTGGCGAATCGCATCGCCATGCGCGGCGAATTCCGCAGTGCGATCGAGTATTTCGACCAGGCCATCGCGGTGGTCACCGAGGCCGGCGCCATCGAGGACGTGGTACAGCTGCGGGCGCGGCAGGCGCAGCTGTACTGGCTGCTGGGTGATGCGGAGTCGAGCGCGGCCGCCATGGCCGAGGCGCAGCGGTGCGCGCAGCGGTGCGCCTGGCCGAACGCACTGGCCGAACTGGCCCTGGCACAGGCGGAGCTGGCCCGCTGGAGCGGCGACACCGACCAGGTCTACCGCCAAATCGACGTCGCGACAGTCACCTTGGATACCGAGTCGACCAATATCCGGGCGGTGACCCACGATCTGCTCGGATATGTCGCCGAAAGCCTCGAGGATGCCCGCGAGCACCGCGTCACGGCCTTCCGGGCGGCGTCCGAGGCGGGGTACGCACCCCTGATCGCACAGGTGCTCATCGGAATCGCCGACCAGGCGCTGCGCGGGGACCAGTACGAGCAGGCCGTGCGGTTGCTCGCGGCGAGTGCGACCGTACGCGGACTGCCGGATCGGTCGCATCCGGATGCGGCCCGCATCGAACAGGCCACGCGCGAAAGCCTCGGCGAACCGAAGTTCGCCGAGGCGATGCGGGAGGGTGCGCAGACCAGCTGGCATGAGCTGATCGAAACTACGCTCGCCTGCTGAAAGTGGCACGGGACCACAGGTATCCGACCAGGGCGATACCGGCGCACCAGGCCAGCGCGGCGGCCGTGTAGCCGCCCGACGGGTTGCCGGTGAGCAGGCCGCGCAGCGATTCGATGATCGGCGTGAAGGGCTGGTACTCGGCGAATTGCCGGATGCCCTGGCCCATCTGGTGCGCCGGGACGACCGCACTGCTGACGAAGGGCAGCATGATCAGCGGCACGGTCGTCATGCCCGCCGATTCCGGGGTCTTCGCGGCCATGCCCAGTGCGACGGTGAGCCAGGCGGTGGCGAAGGCCGTCGCCGCGATGACGCCGATCGCGCCGAGCCACTCCAGCGGGCTTGCCGCCGAACGGAATCCCAGTGCGAAGCCCACGCCGATGACGGCCGCGGTGGAGATCGCGATGGTCAGCATGGTGGCCACCACGTGGCCGGTCAGTACCGCGCCACGGGAGACGTCCATGACCTTGAACCGGTTGATGATGCCCTTGGTCATATCGGAATTCACCGATACGGCGGTGGCGGACAAGCCGTAGCTGATGGCCAGCAGGATCATGCCCGGCAGCGCGTAGTTGATGTACTTCTCGCCGACATTGAAGGCATTGCCGAAGACGTAGACGAAGATCAGCAGCATCATGATCGGCATCAGGGCCGCGTTGAAGATCGTGACGGGCGTCCGGGCGGTGTGTTTGAAGTTGCGCCGCAACATGATCGACGCGTCTGCCAGTGGTGCGGAAAGGGTGCTCATGATGCGTCGGCCTCCGTGGTCGCGTGTCCGGTCAGGGCAAAGAAAACGTCGTCGAGATCAGGGGTGTGGATGGAGACGTCCTCGGTCTCGATCGAGTGGTCGGCGAGCCGATTCAGCAATTCGCGCAGCGATGTGGTGCTGCCGTCGCCGGGAATACGCAGGGCCAGCGCCTCGTCGTCGCGGGTGGAACCGGGCAGAATCCGTTCCGCCGCATCCAGTTCCGCGACAGCGGTGAAGGTGACCTGGATATGGCTGCCCGGTATCTGGCGCTTGAGGTCGGCGGGAGTGCCCTCGGCGACAATGCGCCCCTGATCGAGCACCGCGACCCGGTCGGCCAGCTGATCGGCCTCCTCGAGGTACTGGGTGGTGAGGAAGACGGTCACGCCGTCGGCCGTCAGATCCCGCACGATGTCCCACATCGTGCGCCGGCTGCGCGGATCCAGTCCGGTGGTCGGCTCGTCCAGGAAGATGATTTCCGGCCTGGTCACCAGCGTCATCGCCAGATCCAGCTTCCGGCGCATGCCGCCGGAGTAGGTCGACGCGTGCTTGCGCGCCGATTCCACCAGATCGAATCGCTCCAGCAGGCCGGTGACCACCCGCTTGCTCTCACTGCCCCGCAGGCGATGCAGATCCGCCATCAGGCGCAGGTTCTCCTCGCCGGTCAGCAGATCGTCCACCGCCGCGAACTGCCCCGTGACGCCGATCGCCTTGCGGACCGCCTTGGGTGCGGTGGTGATGTCGTGCCCGGCCACACTCGCCGTGCCGCCGTCGGCGGTCAGCAGCGTGGTCAGCACATTGACCGCCGTCGTCTTGCCCGCGCCGTTCGGACCGAGCAGCGAAAAGATGGTGCCTGCGCCGATATTCAGATCAATGCCATCGAGGACTGTTTTGTCCCCGTACGTCTTTCGCAGCCCGGAAGCCGCGATCGCTGAAGTTGTCATGGGAATACCTTCGCCAGCTCGCCTGATACCGACCTGACGCAGACCTGACACGCTCCCTGATACGGGCGGGAGCACCGGCGGCGCGGTGCCGACCACCGATCCGAGCCCTCCGGAAAATGATTGTTAATGATCAGTTTTCATATAGACAGAGCATAAACGCTCAATTACTCTCGGATAAACCAATTCCAGAGGACTGCTCATGCATGAACTTCCCGCACCTGATCTCCTCGGCACGATCGTCGGGTACATCCTCATGTCCCCGCTGTCGCTCCTGCAGAATTTGAGCCAGCTCATCGCGAACCTGTACTGAGGGGAGGGCAGCGATCATGAGGAATCGACTGTTCCACGCACTCGCCGCGACCGCGCTGTTCGCGGCGGGAGCCACACTGAGCCTGACGCCCGCCTCCGCCGTGCCCATCCCGGGCGGGCAGATCACCACGATCTTCCTCCCCGGCGCGGACGGGGTGCCGATGAATGCCGTGATCACGGCGCCGCCGGACCTCGCCGCTCACAAGAACGCGCTGGTATTGCAGCCGTCCGGCTGGGGCGTGCCCTCGATGGGCAGCCTCGGGTCGGCCTACAAGCTTTCCGCCGCAGACGGTTTCGTCTCCATCGAATACACCGCGCGCGGCATGTATCTCTCCGGTGGTGATGTGGACCTGTTCGGCGAGAAGGATGCCGAGGACGCCTCGGCGATCATCGACTGGGCCATCGCCAACCTCAATGTGGACCCGGAGCGCATTGCCGTGGCGGGCGGATCCTACGGTGCGGGGCTGAGCGTGCTTGCGGCAGCGCATGATTCGCGCATCAAGGCGATTGTCGCCGACTCCCCGCCCGGCGATCTGGCCGATGCGCTCGCACCGAACGGCACCCCGAAGACCGGCGGCCCGGTCGCCCTCGCCCTGGCCGGCGTCGCGACCAACCGATTCAGTCCCGAGCTCGTGCAGCGCGGCCTCGACGCGATCGTGCGCGGGAACGGCGTCGCCTTCGATTCACTGGCTTCCCGGCACGTGCTGGCCGATGCCATCCCGAAGCTCAATGCCCATGGCACGGCGGTCTTCCTGGCGCACGACTGGCAGGACAGCCTGCTGCCCGTCGGACCCACATACTCCATGTTCGATGAGCTGACCGGGCCGAAGATGTTGTATCTGGCGCCCGGTGACCATTCGACCGCCGGTGGTGCGGGCCAGATCGTCGGACTGCCCAATGCGTTCTGGGACGCGGGACTGCGGTGGCTGGACCACTACGTGAACGGCGCCGACAATGGCATCGATCGGGAGCCCGCGGTGAATATCCAGGCCGCCGACACCGTCAGCCTGCTGCCCGATCCGAATGCGCTCGTGCACTTCGACTCGGTCGCCGACGCACAGGCCACGCTGCGCGACTTCCCGCTCTCGGCCCCGGCGGCCGGTGTCATGGGCGGCGACCCGAACGAATCCTGGAGTCAGCCACTGACTTCCGGTCCGACCACCGCCATTGCCGCGGTCCCGTACGTCACCGGTTCACTGGCCCAGCTCGGCCTGGCTCCGGCCATCCCGATCGGCAGCGTGGATCGCACTGTCGCGGGTGTCTGGCGCACCGCGCCGTTCGCGAACGGCGGTGTGGTTTCCGGCAGGGTGCACCTGAATCTGACTGTCGCACCGTCGAGTTCGGACCTCACCATGATCGGCATCCTCTACGACGAGGGACCCGACGGTAATGGCAAGAACATCAGTTACTGGCCCATCACCCGGCACGGTCTCGTACCCGGAGCGCCCACCTCGATCGAATGGGACCTCGCGCCGACCTATTGGAATCTCGCACCGGGACACCGATTGACGCTGACCGTCACCACCCAGGACCCGATCCCGTTCGAGAGCGCCACCCCGATGGGCAGCCAGGTCGTCTTCTCCGCGCCGTCCGTGGCGGAACTGCCGGTGCGCGCCTCGTGAGCCGGCTGCCGCGGGCGATCGCGGCCGTACTGGGGGCGGCCGCGCTTGTCGCCGGAGCGCTCTCGCTGCCCGCACCGGCCGGGCGAGCCGACAGCGCGCCCGCCCTGCCGGTGACGGTTCCGAGTCTGCACGAATTCGCCCCGGGCTCAGGACGTTTCGATCTCGCGGACGGCGCGCACATCGCGGCTTCGGGGGCGGCCGCGCCGATCGCCGAGCGTTTGGCCGAGGATCTGACCCGCGCCGGTCGCGCCGTGACAGCCGGGAGCGGCGCCGCGGGTCCGGGCGAGGTGGTCCTGCGCATCGATGATTCCGGTCCGCCGCAGCCGGAGTCGTATCGCATCGATGTCGGCGATACCGTGACCGTCACCGCCCGCACGACCGAGGGCGCCATTCACGCCACACAGACACTGCTGCAATGGTTTTCACAGAGCACCGCACTTCCCGCCGGAACCGTGACGGACTGGCCCGATGACAGCGAGCGCGGGCTGCTGCTCGATCTGGGTCGGAAATTCCTCAGCGTCGGCTGGATCGAGCAGCGTATCCGCGAGCTGGCGTACTACCGAATGAACCTGATACAGCTGCATCTTTCGGATCGTTACGGTTTCCGGCTGGAGAGCACCTCGCATCCGGAGATCACCGCGCCGGAGCATTACAGCCGGGCGGATATCGCCGAAATCATTTCCTATGCAGCTGATTACGGCATCGAAGTAGTGCCCGAGATCGGATTCCCCGGGCATATGAACGGTATTCTGGCATCGCATCCGGACCTGATTCTGCACCCGGTCACCACGAGTCCGGTCGATGCCGCCACCGACAGCCTGCTGGCGGGAACCGCGGACGGCCGCATCGATCTGTCGAATCCGGCGGCCCGCCCGCTCATCGAAGACCTGCTGCGCGAGTTCGTCCCCCTGTTCCCCGGCCGGTATTTCCACCTCGGCGGCGATGAATATGTCAGCGATTACAGCCGCTTTCCGCAGCTCACCGAGTACGCGCACACGGTGCTCGGCCCGCAGTTCGATGGTCAGGATCTGGTCTCGGACACCGTCGACTGGGCCGCGGGCATCGTCCGGTCCTACGGCAGAACGCCGCGCCTGTGGAATGACGGCATTCCCGCCGGTGCCCATATTCCGGTCGACCGGTCGATCATCATCGACTATTGGACGGGTGGAGACGGACTGATTCCATGGACGGGCACCCGGAACAGTCCCGAATCCCTTGTGGACCAAGGCTTCACGCTCAGTAATTCCAGCTTCACCCCCACCTACTGGGCCACCGGCGGAACCGCCGCCGCGCTGAACGCACCGCCGGAACTGCTCTATGCCTGGGACCCCGGACTTTTTGTCAACGGCACCCGGCTGCGGGCCGACCAGCGTGATCGATTGCTCGGTGCGAAGCTGTCCGTCTGGGCCGACGATCCGAATGCCTTGACCGAACAGCAGATGGTCGATCCGGTCCGGGCGAGAGTGCCGATCATGGCTCAGCAGCTGTGGGCGGGCACCGGGGGCATTCCCTATCCGCAATTCACCGAGCGGGTGCGCTCCGTGGGCACACCACAACACCATTCATGATAGGAGAGGGCAATGGTTCGACTCTCGGGCACGGCCCTCGCGGCAGCAGTCGCGACAGCCGTCCTCACCGGTATGGCCGCCACACCCGGTACCGCGACCGCCGGACCCGCCGATCCGTCCGGAACCTGCCGCCCGACCGCCGGCCATCCGTACCCGGTCGTACTGCTGCACGGAACCATGGATGATTCGAGCGCCTGGAATGTGCTGGCGCCCAACCTGACCGCGGCCGGATACTGCGTCTTCGCGCCCAGCTACGGGCAGGACAGCTCACCGCTGCCCTACGGCGGCATCGCACCCATCGCCCGCGCGGCCACCGAGGTCGCGACCTATATCGACGGGGTGCTGGCACAGACCGGTGCCACCCGCGTCGATATCGTCGGGCACTCCCAGGGCGGCACCATCGCCGAGTACTACGCCAAGAATCTGGGGCAGGCGCGGCATGTGCACACCGAACTCCTGCTGGCCCCCGGTACACACGGCACCACACTGTCGGGCCTGGTCGATCTCGCGGATCGGGCGCCGGCGGTGCGCAGCGCCGTGGATACCGCGGTACTGCCCGCGTTCTGCGCGGCCTGCGCCGATCTGGAGGTGGGCTCGACCTTCATGAACGCACTCGATGACGGCCCGATCGCCCAGCCGGGCGTGCGCTACGCGGTCCTCGCCACCCGCGACGACACCACGGTCACTCCGGCGGGCCCGGCCTCGTTCATCGACGAGCCCGGCGTGAGCAATCAGTTCGTGCAAGATCTGCGACCCGGCAGCGTGGCACATCAGCATCTGCCCCTCGACCCCACCGTCGATCAGTGGATCCTCGACCAACTCGGATCCGGGCGGTAGCCACCGCACCGACACGGGATCGCCTCGCAGGTCCGGCGAATGTTGTTGCCAATCGGAGATATTCGCGTAGCACTATGGCGGCCGTGCCTCTGCTCCCCCCGAAACATCTGCTGCTGCAAGCCTGCCGCGGCCTGCCCCCCGAAGACCATCCGGTACTGCGCTGCGCCGGACTGCTGGCGGACCTGCACGAGCGACGACTGACCGCGGCGGCGCCCGGGCGCATCGATCAGGAACGGGCGCGCATGGTGCTCGATATCGACCGCTGGGTGGCGACCGAACTCCCCAAGGCCGCCCGTGACGCCCAGCTGCATACCGAAACCGTCGGCACCGTGGTGGATCGCCTGGCGCAATTCTCGGCCCTGGCCTACGTGACCCTGGCAAGCGCGCCGGACGATGCGATCAATGATGCGGCGCTGCGGCTCACCGAACTCTCCATCGCCTACGAACATCTGGCGACCGAACTAGCCGCGGGCCGCCGGCGCCTGCCCAATCTCACGGGCAATCGCGAATACGAGTACTGAATGCGGCGGAGCTGCCGCCGAGGTACGTCGGCGGCGCCCGGCGAGGGGTCGGGACGCCGCCGACAGCACAGGTGGATCATGCGCAACCCACCGTTGAAAGCCCCGGCCCGGCACACGGAGAGCAGAACCCACATGGGAGATGCGGAGGCAGTGTCCACTCCCCGTCACCTGACAACAACCAGGCCCGAGCTATCAACACAACGAATCCTGCACCCCCAACCTCGGAGGACCCTGTCGATCCACCTGTGAATCCGCTGTGGGCTGTGTTTTATTTGCCTCCGCTTCGCTTCGGCGGGTGCTGTGTCTAATTTGCCTCCGCTTCGCTCCGGCGGGTCGTGGCCCTGTTACCCGGTTCTTCCCTCCCTGCGCTCGCCGCTGCGCGGCATTGCTCCGGTCAGTCCAGAACCGGGCGGGCCACGACCTTGGAATTCATATCGTTCAGGGCGGTTTCCAAGGCATGCGCGAACTGCGCCGTGCGGGCGGGAGGTTACTGATCGGCGGGAAGTGTTGGGGTGGTGGACATTTCCGGGAGCAGGGCGCGCAGGGTGGTGATGGTGTCGGCCTGATGGGGTTCCTTGTCCGGGCGGTAGCGGACGACGCGGGCGAAGCGCAGGGCGATGCCGCCGGGGTAGCGGGGGCTGACCTGGACGCCGTCGATGGCGATCTCGACGACCAGTTCCGGGCGCAGGTAGAGGGTGTTGCCGTCCTGGCGGCGCTCGTGCCGGGGGAATTCGGCGGTCTGCCAGTGCAGGAGCGCGTCGGTGAGGCCCTTGAAGGTCTTGCCGACCATGACGGGCTCACCGCCGTCCGGATCCAGGGCTCCCAGATGCAGATTCGACAGGTATCCGGTGCGGCGGCCGTAGCCCCATTCCGCGCCCAGGACGATGAGGTCCAGGGTGTGCGTGGGTTTGATCTTCTGCCAGGCGCGGCCGCGCCGGCCGGCCGCATAGGGCGCGTCCAGGGATTTGATCATGATGCCCTCATGGCCGGCGGCCAGGGCGCCGTCGAAGTATTCGGCAGCGGCCTCGGCATCGGGGGCGATGAGAGCCGGAATGCTCAGTCCGCAGGCTACTTTCGTGAGCGCGACGCGGCGCTCACGCAGCGGGGCGTCGAGCAGGTCCACACCGTCCAGATGCAGGCAGTCGAAGAAGTACGGGTGCAGAAGCAGCTCCTGCGCGGTGGCCGCCCCGAATCGGCTCATGGTCTCCTGGAAGGGGCGGGGACGGCCGGAGTCGTTGAGCGCCAGCGTCTCTCCGTCCAGCACCACGCTGGTGCAGTCGAGTTCCTTTACCAGGCTGACCAATTCGGGAACACTGCCGGTGATATCGCGCAGCGTGCGGGTGAACACCCACACCCGATCACCGTCCCGGTGCACCTGGATGCGCGCGCCGTCCATCTTGTGCTCGACGCTCACCTCCCCGTCGAACTCGCTCAGCGCCTCATCGAGCGTGGCCCCGGGCGAGGCGAGCATGGGCTGAATCGGCCGCCCGACCTCCAGCCGGAAGGCGGCCAGCGCCTCCGCGCCGCCGGTGCGGGCCGCCAGCGCCGTCACGGGCAACCGCCCGGACAGCATGTGCGCCCGGCGCACCAGCTCGATCGGTACCTCGAAGGCCATGGCGACCGCCTCCGCCACAATGGCGGTGAGCGCACCCTGCCGCATCTCCCCGGTCAGCAGGCGGATCAGGAATTCCTGCTCCGGGGCGGTGGCGACGGTGAACATCTGTGCCAGCAGCTGCTTGCGCCGGGCGGTCGACCCGCTGCCCGCGACCTCCGACAATTCGGTGAAGACCTGATCCACCTGCGGCACCGTCAGCGTCTGCAGCCCGGCGGGATCGGTGTCCATCGCGGTCAGCGTCCGCCAGCCGGTACCAATTCGCCCCTGCGGTAATTCCCCCGAAACCCAGGCCACGACCTGGGCCAATTCCCACGGATCGGCCTCGCCGAGCAACCCGGCCAGAGTGCTGATCTTGGTCTTGCGCGAAGACGTCGCGCGCACGGCCTGTGACGCCTGAACCACCTGCGACAAGAACACCTGAACGACGGTAGCGCCCGGGTATGACAGATCCGGGACCTGCACGCCGCGCCCGCCGTGACGCAGCACTCAGCAGAGTTGCTAATTCCGGGTTGGCAGGCCTGCGAAACCGCCCATAAACTGGGCACATGGCCAAGACTTTCGTCGGCGCGCGCCTGCGGCAATTGCGCACCGAACGCGGGCTGAGCCAGGTCTCCCTCGCCAAGAAGCTGGAGATTTCGGCCAGCTACCTCAACCAGATCGAACACGACGTTCGCCCGCTCACCGTACCGGTCCTGCTGCGTATCAGCGAGGTCTTCGGCGTGGACGCCGGATTCTTCTCCTCCCAGGACGACACCCGCCTCATTGCCGAACTGCAAGAGGTGGTGATGGACCAGGAGCTCAGCATCGAGGCCGATGCCCAGGAAATCGCCGAAATGGTCTCCGCGCACCCGGCTTTGGCGCGCGCCATGGTGAATATGCACCGCCGCTATCGCAATACGACCGCGCAGCTGGCCGCCGCCACCGAGGACCGCTTCGCCGACGGCAGCGGGTCCGGCGCCATCTCCAAACCGCACGAGGAAGTGCGCGACTACTTCTATCAGCGGCAGAACTACATTCACGAATTGGATACCGCGGCCGAGGAACTCGCGAACCGCATGCGTTTCCACGGCGGCGACCTGAAACGGGAGATCGCGCGCCGCCTCACCACCGCGCACGGCGTGCAGATCGTGGAACGCATCGATCTGCACGACGGCGTATTGCACAGATACGATCCCGAGCAGCGCCGCCTGGAAATCGCGCCGCATCTCTCCGGTGGGCAGCGGGTATTCAAACTCGCCGCGGAACTCGCCTATCTGGAGTGCGGGGATCTCATCGAAAAGCTGGTCGAGGAGGGCAACTTCTCCAGCCCCGAATCACGGGTGCTGGCGAAACTCGGCCTGGCGAACTATTTCGCGGCGGCGACGGTGCTGCCGTACACGCATTTCCACGAGATGGCCGAGGACTTCCGCTACGACATCGAACGCCTGTCGGCCTTCTTCACCCAGAGCTACGAGACCATCTGCCACCGCCTCTCCACCCTGCAGCGCCCCCGGCTGCGCGGCGTCCCGTTCTCGTTCGTCCGGGTGGACCGGGCGGGCAATATGTCGAAACGCCAGTCCGCCACCGGATTTCACTTCTCCTCCAGCGGCGGCACCTGCCCGCTGTGGAATGTCTACGAGACCTTCGCCTACCCCGCGAAGATCATGACCCAGATCGCCCAGATGCCCGACGGCCGGAAGTATCTGTGGGTGGCCAGAACCGTGGAACGCCGCGCCACCCGCTACGGCGAACCGAGCAAGGTATTCGCCATCGGCCTCGGCTGCGAACTCCGTCACGCCGGCCGCGTCGTTTATGCCGACGGCCTGGATCTCAACGAACCCAAGGCAACTCCCATCGGCGCGGGCTGCCGAGTCTGCGAACGCTCCAACTGCCCCCAGCGCGCATTCCCCCCACTCGGCAAATCCCTCGATATCAGCGAACACCGAAGCTCCATCTCCCCCTATGTAATCCAGTAACACCGGCACCGCACCATGGCGTACCACCCACTCCGAGGTAGGAGATCTCACAATCCGCACCGGGCCGGTGTCAGCTCACGCTGACCCGGCCCGGCGCCGTTTACGCCGCTCACCTGCACCGATATCGGCGCTGCCGATCACGAACCCTGTTGCGGTGAGCGGAAATTCACTCCACGGAAACATCAGCAATCGGACCGTCACCGAGAGTCATTCCGGCGCAACACTTCCCGTTTACCGTTCGCAACACGAATACAGCCGTTGTATACGCGGCGGTATTCGCAAGCGGCGCACGTGGCGTCGCTGTGCTGGTAACCGGCTGATGCCGAACCCCGTGAAGTGAGAAGGGTCCGCCCCATGCAAGATTCCCTCCGCCGACAGCGAACTGCGCGCCTGGTCAGAGCAATCACCATCCCGACCGCCCTGGTGCTGTCCGTAGCGCTGATCTCCGGCTGCGGTTCGCGCGACGACAACACCGCGTCGGGCTCCAACGCCAAGTCCTGCGTCGACACCTCGAAGGACACCATCAAGATCGGTTCGCTGCACTCGCTGACCGGCACCATGGCCATCAGCGAGGTCACCGTCGCGAATGCGACCAAGCTGGCGGTGGACCAGATCAACGCGTCCGGCGGCGTCATGGGCAAGAAGCTCGAGGTGGTGCTCGAGGACGGTGCGTCCGACCCGAAGACCTTCGCCGAGAAGGCCGAGAAGCTGATCAGCTCCGACTGCGTCGCAGCGGTTTTCGGCGGCTGGACCTCCTCCAGCCGCAAGGCCATGAAGCCCAAGTTCGAATCGCTGAACTCGCTGCTCTACTACCCCGTCCAGTACGAGGGCCTGGAGGACAGCAAGAACATCTTCTACACCGGCGCGACCACCAACCAGCAGATCGTGCCGGCGCTGGACTACCTGAAGCAGAAGGGCATCACCTCCCTCTACCTGGTCGGCTCGGACTACGTGTTTCCGCAGACCGCCAACCGGGAGATCAAGGCGTACGCCAAGGCCAACGGTATCGAGATCAAGGGCGAGGACTACGCGCCGCTCGGCTCGACCGACTTCTCCACCATCGTCAACAAGGTTCGCAACTCGCATGCCGGTGCGGTGTTCAACACCCTGAACGGCGACTCCAATGTGGCGTTCTTCCGCGAGTACTCCAACGCGGGCCTGAAAGCCGCTGAGATGCCGGTGGTTTCGGTCTCCATCGCCGAGGAGGAGGTCGCGGGCATCGGTGCGCAGAACATCACCGGCCAGCTGACCGCTTGGAACTACTACCAGACCGTCGACACCCCGGCCAACAAGGCGTTCGTCGCCGCGTACAAGGCCGCCTACGGCGCCAACAAGCCCACCTCCGACCCGATGGAAGCCGCCTACACCTCGGTCTACCTGTGGAAGAACACCGTCGAGAAGGCGAAGTCGTTCGCAGTGGCCGACATTCAGGCCGCGGCCAATGGCGTCACCTTCGACGCCCCGGAGGGCACCGTCACCATCGACGGCGACAACCACCACATCACCAAGACCGCCCGCATCGGTGAAATCCACCCGGACGGCCTGATTTACACCGTGTGGGATTCCGGCAAGCCGATCCAGCCGGACCCGTACCTGACCACCTACGACTGGGCCAAGGGCCTCAAGTAGAGCCATCGGTGTAGCCGCCGATTGAGGGGCGGCCGGTGCGGAATCACTCCGCACCGGCCGTACACGGCAGCTACCCACATCACAACGACGAAGTCCACCCGCACCTCCGAAGTCCACCCGCAACGCCGAGCCGCCATCCCCGACCCGCCGCGACAGCCGCACGCACGCAAGACAATCCGCCCCTCCCGAACTGCCGGACGGAGGAGCACAGAGCACAGCGAGCCGCCCGTCCGCGACCATCGCGGCACCGGAGCGCCGCAGACGCGATCCGCTCCCGCCCGCACGACGCGCCGCCACCGCCCCGCAGCGCGAGAGAATCACAGAGGTAATCACATGGAAGTCGCTGTCGGACAGCTCTTCACGGGCTTGAGCCTCGGCTCTATCCTGCTGCTCGCCGCGCTGGGCCTGTCGCTGACCTTCGGTCAGATGGGCGTGATCAATATGGCGCACGGCGAATTCATCATGGCCGGTTGTTACACCACATTCGTTGTGCAGCAGGTCATTCACTCGACCGGCGTCGCACTCATCGTGTCGCTGTTCGTCGGCTTCCTGGTCGGCGGGCTACTGGGCGCGGCCCTGGAAATGGGTCTCATCCGCTGGATGTACGACCGTCCGCTGGACACCCTGCTGGTCACCTTCGGCGTGGGCCTGGTGCTCCAGCAGGCCGCCCGCAATATCTTCGGCGCACCCGCCAAGAATGTGGTGGCCCCCGACTGGCTGACCGGCGGCATCACCATTGCCGGCACCGTGGTTCCCAAGACCCGCATCTTCATCATGGTGCTGGCCCTGGTCGCGGTCATCGCGCTGGCCACCGCGCTCAAGACCACTCCGCTGGGCCGGCGCATCCGGGCCGTGGTGCAGAACCGCAGCCTCGCCGAAACCTCCGGCGTCTCTTCCCGTTTCACCGATATCAGCACCTTCTTCATCGGCTCCGGCCTGGCCGCGGTCGCCGGGGTGGCGCTCACCCTGATCGGTTCCACCAGCCCGACCATCGGACAGTCGTATCTGGTCGACGCCTTCCTGGTGGTGGTCATCGGCGGCCTGGGACAGATCAAGGGCACCGTCATCGCGGCCTTCGGCATGGGCCTGCTGAATTCGTTCGTCGAATACTCCACCACCGCGTCGGTCGCCAAGGTGATCGTCTTCATCGTGATCGTGATCTTCCTGCAGGCCCGCCCGCAGGGCCTGTTCACCGTTCGCACGAGGAGTCTGGCATGACTCTCATCCAGCGCACTTTCAAAGACGCTTCGTCGTTCAAGGTCGTGGGCGGTTTCGTCCTGGCGGCCATCGTGCTCTTCGGCATCGCACCGGCGATGCTCAGCGATTTCCGCCTGAGCCTGCTGGCGAAATTCCTCTGCTTCGCCATTGTCGCCGTCGGCATCGGCCTGTCCTGGGGTCGCGGCGGCATGCTCACCCTGGGCCAGGGCGTGTTCTTCGGCATCGGCGCGTACATCATGGCCATGCATATGCAGATGGCCGACGCCAGCAAGGCGCACGAGGATGTGCCGGAGTTCATGTCCATCGCCGGCATCTCCGAATTGCCCTCGTACTGGCGGCCTTTCGCCTCCGCACCGGTTGCGATCCTGGGCATTCTGGTGGTGCCCGCACTGGTCGCGGCGGTGCTCGGCTTCGGAGTGTTCAAGCGCCGCGTCAAGGGCGCGTACTTCGCCATTCTGAGCCAGGCGCTCGCGGCGGCGCTGGCCATTCTGCTCACGGGTCAGCAGACCATCGGCGGCTTCACCGGTCTGAGCGACTTCAAGACGTTCTTCGGCTTCCGCCTGGACGATCCGGTGAACCGGCGCATGCTGTTCTTCATCGCGGCGGGCGCCCTGCTCGTGGTGGTCGCCATCGCGCGCCAGCTCATGAACAGCCGCTACGGCGAACTGCTCGTGGCCGTGCGCGATCAGGAGGAGCGCGTGCGCTTCCTCGGCTACGACCCGGCCAATATCAAGATCGTCGCGTACGTGGTGGCCGCGTTCTTCGCGGGTATCGCGGGCGCGCTGTTCACCCCGATCGTCGGCATCATCTCCCCCGCCGATATCGGTGTGGTGCCCTCCATCGCCTTCCTGGTCGGCGTCGCCATCGGCGGCCGCACCACCCTGCTCGGCCCGGTGCTGGGCGCGATCGGCGTGGCGTGGGCGCAGACCACGCTCTCGGAGAATTTCCCCTCGGCCTGGACCTACTTCCAGGGCGCGCTGTTCATCGTGGTGATCGGCTTCCTGCCCGCCGGCCTGGCCGGATTGCTCCCGCTGGCAAGACAATTGGCGGAGCGGGTGCGCCCGGCGCAGAGCTCCGGCCCGGCCGCGGCAATCACCGCCCCGGTCGTATCGGTCGACGCACCGGCCGAGGAGACCGCCGAGCCCGCTACCGAGCCGGAAGCCCCTGCGGACGAAGAGAAGGTGAAGGCATGACGACCGCTGCCGTGCAGGAACCCAAATTCGGCGGCAATGCCGGAATGGACAGCGAATACCTCGAAATCCGCGGCCTCTCTGTGAGTTTCGACGGTTTCAAGGCCGTCACCGATGTGGATCTCACTGTGCTGCAGGGTGATCTGCGCTTTCTCATCGGACCGAACGGCGCGGGCAAGACCACGCTGATCGACGCCATCACCGGTTTGGCCGCCGCCACCGGTTCGGCGCGCAAGTCCGGCAGTGAGCTGATCGGCAAGAAGGTGCATCAGATCGCCCGGCTGGGCGTCGGCCGCACCTTCCAGACGGCCAGCGTTTTCGAACAGCTCACCGTGCTGCAGAATCTCGATATCGCCGCCGGCGCCGGACGTTCCGCGCTGACGCTGCTGCGCAAGCGCAAGTCGGTGCTCCCCGCCATCGAGGAGGCGCTGGAGACCACCGGCCTGACGGCCCTGCGCGACAAGCCCGCCGGGGTGCTCGCGCACGGCCAGAAGCAGTGGCTGGAGATCGGCATGCTGCTGGTGCAGAACGCCTCGGTGCTGCTGCTCGACGAACCGGTCGCCGGTATGAGCGCCGAGGAGCGCGAGGAGACCGGAAACCTGCTGCGCCGCATCGGCGGTGAACGGATCGTGGTGGTCGTCGAACACGATATGGACTTCATGCGCGCCTTCGCCACCTCGGTCACCGTGCTCGCGGGCGGCCGGGTGCTCAGCGAGGGCACCGTCGAACAGGTCCAGGCCGATCCCAAGGTGCAGGAGGTCTACCTCGGCACCGCGGCGGCCGGTGACCTGCCGCCCGCCGCCGACTCGGCCGGTCCCGCCGAGAGCGCATCCACCGACGCAGAGGAGGCCGCGAATGCTTGAGATCATCGACCTACAGACCGGATACGGTCGCAGCCAGGTGATTCACGGTGTCTCGCTGACGGTTCCGAGTGACGGCGTGGTGGCCGTCATGGGCCACAACGGCGTCGGGAAGACCTCCCTGCTGCGCGCCGCGGTGGGCCTGCTGCCCGCCAAATCGGGGCGTATCCGCTTCAATGACGAGGACATCACGAAGATGGCCCCGTCGCGGCGGGTCAAGCGCGGCATCGCCTATGTGCCGCAGGGGCAGCAGTCCTTCCCGCAGCTGACCGCGCTGGAGAACCTCCAGGTGGTGGCGGACGGGCGCAAGCGCGGTAAGGAGCTCATCGCCGAATCGCTGGAGCTGTTCCCGGCCCTGAAGGAATTGCTCACGCGCAAGGCCGGATTGCTCTCCGGTGGTCAGCGGCAGCAGCTGGCCATCGCACGCGCGCTGATCACCGAACCCAAACTGCTGATTCTCGACGAGCCGACCGAGGGCATCCAGCCGTCGGTGGTCGCCGAAATCGAGCGCACCATCATCGATCTCACCAATCGCGGTGGTCTGAGCGTGCTGCTGGTGGAACAGCACATCGGCTTCGCCCTGCAGGCCGCTCAGCAGTACTACGTGCTGCAATCGGGCCGCATCACCTCCTCCGGGGCGGGCGGAGCGGGCGCGGAATCCAACGTCCGTCTGGCCATGGCGATCTGATCGGCCGTCCCGATATGGCGCGCAGGGGGCGCATTCCGTTGTCCGAACGGGTCTATCTGGCTCTGCAGCGGGATCTCGCGGCGGGGGTGCTGGTGCCGACCGAACGGCTCGGCGAGGAACGCCTCGCCGAGACCTACGGGGTCTCCCGCACTCCGGTCCGTGAGGCCCTGGCCCGGCTCTTCGCCGACGGACTGCTCGAACGGCACCCCGACGGCTTCTACCCCTACCGGCCGCGAGTGGATGAACTCGGCGACCTGTACGAACTGCGAATAGTGCTGGAGGCCAGGGGAATCCAGCGACTGCAAACCACGCCCGCCGGGCTCGGCGGACTGGATCCGATCCCGGTGGAGGCCTATCCCCAGGATTCCGCCTACGGCTACGCGGGCGGATCACAGGCACACGAGGCGGCCTCGGAATACCCCGCCTACGGCGCCATGCGGCGCACTCCCGCGCCGGGCCCGGGCTTCGCTGCGGCGCACCTGCTGCAGGACGCGGCCGCGGTGCTGCGCGAACTGGAAACGTGGCGATATCTGCGCGACAACGCACCGGAACCCGACGCCGACCTCATCGCCGCCGACGAGCGCTTCCACATCACCCTGCTCGCGGCAGCGGGCAATTCCGCACTGGCCGACGCCCTCTCGACAGTGCACGCCCGCGTCCGCCCCGTCCGCGCCATCGATATGCCCACCCCCGAACGCGTCGCCGCCATGGCCGAAGACCACATAGCCATTGCCGAATACCTCCTCATGGGCGACCTCGACGCCGCCCTCCGCACCCTGCTCGCCCACCTGACCAGCTCCCGAGCCCACGTCCTCACCCGCGCCCGCCGAGCCCTGGAAATGACGAAACTCGCCCAGGCCGTGCGGGAGTGACTCCCTTTCCCCCACACTTCGGGTGACCGCCGCCCGCCCTCTCGGCTGCTGGTGACCGCCTCGGCGCGTTCGGCCAGATCCACCTGTGCGGTGTGAATCCCGGCCGAACGTATGCCGGATTGCCGAAGGTGCAGACCTGTGCGCCGAGTGAGTGGGCCGGGCGCAGGGGCGAATGGCTGGTGCGGCGGGGACGAACGGTGGCCAGTGGCTGGGACAGACTGTTAGCGTTGGGCATGGTGTCGACGCAGCCACGTATCGCGCCCGGGCGTCTCCGGGAGCTGGGTCCGGTCAACTGGGTTGTCTGGCAGGCGCTTTCCCGCGCCGCGGGCACGGATGACGCGCACCTGTTCAGCACGCTCGGGCGCACCGGCGGCCTGTTCCGCGGCTGGCTGCACTTCTCCGGGAAGCTCATGCCCGGCGGGCGGCTGCGCCGCTACGAATCCGAAATGGTGATTCTGCGAGTCGCGCACCTGCGCGAATGCGAGTACGAGACCGACCATCACATTCGACTCGGCAAGCGCGCGGGCATCACCCAGGAGATCCTCGACCGGCTGCGCCTCGGCCCCACCGCCCCCGGCTGGACCGACAAGGAACGCGCCCTCCTCACCGCCGTCGACCAACTGGTCACCACCCGCAACCTCGACGACCCCACCTGGACCACCCTCGCCGAGCACTACGACGACCGCCGCCTCATCGAAATCGTCCTGCTCACCAACCAGTACGAGGGCCTCGCCAGCACCATCACCGCCCTGCGAATCCAGACCGATCACTGAGCAATCCCCCTCATCCCAGCGCAATCCCCCGCCACCCCAGCGCAATCTCCCTCATCCCAGCGCAATCTCCCTCATCCCAGTGCAATCCCCGTCATCCCGGCGCGCTTTTGGCCGGGATCCCCACCCGGGCGGCTGTACCTCGCTGACGGATCCCGGCCAAAGCATGCCGGGATGACAAGGGCTCCCACGTCGGGCGGTTGCTAGCCGTCCGCGCGATGCCGCGCCCGCGAACCCAGTGCGAGCGGCAGGGTTTCGGTCGACAGATCCCCCGCGACCCGGGCGTGCATATGCATGTCGTGCCAGCCGTCGGCGTGCAGGGTGGCGCTGCGGTTGGTGCCCTCCAGGGCGTAGCCGGATTTCATCGCCACCCGGCAGGACTGCGGATTGTGCACGGAATGGCGGAGTTCCAGGCGGTGGAAGCCGATTTCGTCGAATGCCCACGAGGTGAGCGCGGCAACGGCCCGCGGTGCGATCCCCTGCCCGCGCGCCCGCGGCGCCACCCAGTACGCCATCTCACCCAGCCCCTGCGACAGCAGCATCGACCGCAGCGACGCCCGCCCCACCACATGCCCGGTATGGCTGTCGGCCACAGCCCAATTGGCATCGACCCCACCACTCCACGCATGCAGCCACAACTCGATCCAGTCGTCCGCCTCCTCCACCGATTCGGCCGTCCGCGCATGCCACCGCTGAATCGCCGGATCCTGAAAGGCCGCGAACACCTCCGGCGCATCCCGCCGCAGCCAGGGCCGCAACACCAACCCCTCGCCCGCCGGAATCACCGGCTGCGCGCCCTTCGTAAAGACTTCAGCGGCAATGATTGCCGGCACCGATCGCGGCATACCTGAAATTCTGCCCCGCCCCGGCACCCCGTGTCGCCGGAATTCCGATCAGCCACCCGGACCACCCGAAACGGTCGCCCACACCAATCAGCCCGGCTCTCCGCAAGGCCGTTCCGCGCCACACTATTCCGGCGCAGCGAGCGCAGCCCGCCGACAACGTGGCTCAGCCGGACGAGGTTTCGATGAGGGCGGCGAGGCCGTCGAGGAGGCGGGCGAGGCCGAAGTCGTAGGCGTGGTCGGCGCTGTAGGCGCTGTTGTGGGCCTGGCCGGCGGCGGCGCCGACGCGGGCGGCGAGGGGGTAGCGGTCGGCGGAGAAGACGCGTTCCAGGAGGGGGGCGGCGCGCTGCCACCACTCGTGGTCGGATTCACCGCTTTCGGCGGCGGCGCGGGCGGTATCGATGGCGATGCGGGCGACCGAGGTGACAAAGCCGAGGACGTGGGTGAGGGCCGCGTCCATATCGACGTCGCCGAGGCCGAGGCCGTCGAAGGCCTGGAGTTCGTGGTCGTATTTGGCGGCGACGCCGGGGCCCAGGGGCGGACGGGTGGTCGGGACGTAGGCGACCCAGGGGTGCGCGGCCAGCAGCGCGCGGTTCTCGGCGGCGACGGTGGAAACCCTTTCACGCCAAGGCATTCCGGTGAGATCGTGGCGCGTCATCCGCTGATAGACGGTATCGAGCATGAGGTCGAGGAGTTCGGCCTTGCCCGGCACATACGTGTAGGTGGCCATCGGCGTGAGCCCCAGCTGCGCCGCGACCGACCGCATGGTGAGCGCCGCCAGCCCCTGACCGTCGGCGATCTCCAGCGCCGCATCGACCACCGCGTCGACGGTGGTGCGCTGTTTCGGACCGCGTGCCGACCCGCCCTGCCCGGGCTCGCGCCACAGCAGTTCCAGGGTGCGCACCGGATCTCCGGCACTGCTCCGCTCACGTGCGCCCATGCCTCACCTCCGCCCTGATCGTATAGATGTGACGCTCGTCACGATACAGCCCGCCGGGAATTTACGTACAAAGTACAGCGTACTTAGTACAGAGTTTATCGGCAGCAAGGAGCACCCATGAAAATCACCGCATCCGCCCTCTCCCTGAACGTGGCCGAACCCACCACCTCGGCGAAATTCCTGATCGACCACTTCGGCTTCGCCGAGGATATGTCCGCCGATGGATTCGTCTCCCTGACCAGGCCTGATGCGGGCTTCAACATCATCTACCTGCGCACCGGCCTGTCCACCTTCAAGCCCGCGACCATTGCGGGCAGCGCCGGACAGGGCGTCCTGGTGGTCTTCATCGTGGAAGACATCGACGCGGAGTACGAGCGAGTCCGGTCCGAGGGCGTTCCGATCGTCACCCCGATCGAGACCGAACCCTGGGGCGAGCGCTACTTCCAGGCCGTCGATCCGAACGGAATCATCATCCAATTGGTCCAGTGGGTCTGATCGTGTCGATTCCGGGCCGTCCCGTTCGAGGAGTAGTCATGGGCCGAACCGCGGCCCGCTCCTCGACGGGAAGGAACCAGCCATGCGGAAAGTCGTGGCAATCGAGAACATGACCCTGGACGGGTACGTGGACTCACAGACCGGGCTCGGGTTCGAATGGACCTTCCGGGGTTACAGCCCCGAGGTCGACGCCTTCGGCAATCAGCACGTGCGCTCCGATGTCGACACCGCGATGTACGGACGTCGTACCTTCGAAGGCATGCGCGACTTCTGGTCCGGCGTCGCCGGCAATCCGGATGCGGCCGACGGCGAGAAGGCGCACGCCGATTGGGTGACGAACGTGAGCAAGATCGCCTTCTCCACCACGCTGCGGGAGGCGGGCTGGAAGAACACCCGGATCATCGCCGCCGACGCGGCCGCCCGTGTCGCCGAACTCAAGGCGGAAGACGGTGGCACGCTTGCCATCTACGCCAGCCCGAAACTGGTGCACTGGTTCATCGACAACGGTCTCATCGACGAATTCCGAATCATGGTGCATCCGGTGACGGTCGGCTCCGGCACGCCGCTGTTCCATGACAAGGCCGCGCTGAATGTGGATCTGCTGGAATCGAAGACGTTCGACTCGGGTGCGGTCTACCTCCGCTACCAGGTCGCCTGAGCCAAGGAAGAGAGAAGACAATGCGAAATCTGGTGCTGATCCGTCTCGATCCGTCCAAGGCCCCCGAACAGGGCCCCGACGAGAAGCTCATGGCGGATATGAACACGCTCATCGAGGAGATGACCAAGGCGGGCGTCCTGCTCGACACCGCCGGATTGCGGCCGACCGAAGAGGGCACCCGCATCCACCAGGTCGACGGGAAGCAGACCGTCATCGACGGCCCCTTCACCGAATCCAAGGAGATCATCGGCGGCTACTGCCTGCTGCAGACCCGATCCACCGCCGAGGCGGTCGAGTGGGCCTCCCGCTTCCTGCGGGTGCACGGGCCGGAGTGGGATATCGAGGTCGAGGTCCGGCAGCTCGCCGATCAGGACTGAGCAGTGCGCGAGCGGTCACCGCGGGAGCGAGCGCGCCAGGCCGTCGAGGCGGCCTGGCGCATCGAGTGGCCGCGCCTGGTCGCCGGCCTGACCCGCGTGGTCGGCGATATCGGCGTGGCCGAGGAGCTCGCCCAGGACGCTCATGTGGCGGCCCTGGAGCAGTGGCCGCGCGACGGAGTGCCCGCGAATCCGGGCGGCTGGCTCATGCTGACCGCCAAACACCGTGCCATCGACCGGATTCGGCGGGACGCCACCTTCGCCCGCAAGCTCGAACTGCTCGGCCGGGAGGTGGAGTTGGACGAACAACCGCCGGAACCGGTCGAGGCCATCTCCGACGATCTGCTGCGCATGATCTTCACCGCCTGCCATCCGGTGCTGACGCCGCCGGCCCGCGCCGCACTGACACTGCGCATGGTCGGCGGCCTGACCGTCGAGGAGATCGCCCGCGCCTACGTCATCTCGGAATCCACTGTGGCACAACGTATCGTGCGCGCGAAGAAGACCATCGCGACCCGCAGGGTGCCGTACGAGGTGCCACAGGGCGCGGAACTGACGGCCCGGCTGGATTCGGTCCTCGAGGTGATCTACCTGATCTTCAACGAGGGCTACACCGCGACCTCGGGCGAACGCTGGGTGCGCGCCGAATTATGCGAGGACGCACTGCGTTTGGCGCGCATCCTGTCGGCGCTCCTGCCCGATGAACCGGAAACGCACGGCCTGGCCGCGCTGCTGGAATTGCAGGCCTCCCGCACCGGAGCCCGCAGCGCGGACGGCAATGACATGGTCCTGCTCGCGGATCAGGATCGCGCACACTGGAATCGGCTCTACATTCGGCGCGGTTTCGCCGCGCTGGCCCGCGCGCACACCCTCGCCCGCACCCGCGGCGGTCCGGGCCGCTACGCGCTGCAGGCGGCGATCGCCGCGGTGCACGCCATGGCGCCGACCGCCGCAGACACCGATTGGCGGCGCATTGCCGGACTGTATGCCGTACTGGCCCAGCGGTTTCCGTCACCGATCGTGGAATTGAACCGGGCCGTGGCCGTCGCCATGCTGCACGGCCCCGCCGCCGGACTGGAACTGGCCGATAAGGCGGCGGCCTCCGGCGCCCTCGACGACTATCACCTGCTGTACGCCGTCCGAGGTGATCTGCTGGCCCGGCTCGGTCATACCGAGGACGCCCGCGCCGCATTCCTGCGCGCGGCGGAACTGACCGCCAATGCTACTGAGCAGGCCCTGCTGACCGATCGAGCGAACAGGGCTTGAGCAGCGAAGATAGCCCCGCAAATTACTGAACGACGCGCCGGGAGCGCTCCCAGGCGAACTCCCCGGGCGCGAGTACGTTGACTCCTGATTACGATTTCTCGACCGACTATTCGTGATTGCTCAGCTACCCGAATCGGCTACATCGCAACGGCGGGGACTCCGAGCGAAAACCCTCGGAATGCTCCTGGTGGTGGCCGCACCGATCGTGATCGGCGCAGGCAGTCCCACCGCGCAAGCGACTCCCGACGAACAGGTCGCCCAGCTGGTCGATATGACCTCGTCCGCGCTGCAACTGGCGGCGAAATCCCTTGGCCCGGTGGCGACCACGCTCATTCCCACGGTGACGGCCCTCGGCCTGGACCCGTCCTCGGCGTTCCCCAGACCGGTGCTCAAAGCCATGGCGCTCACCGTCGTTCCCCTCGATCAGTTCGGGGCCTTCGATGAGGTGATCACCCATGAGAGCAGCTGGCGGGTGTTCGCCGTCAATCCCAGCTCCGGCGCCTACGGCCTGGCCCAGGCGCTGCCCGCGCTCAAGATGTTCAGCGCGGGCCCCGACTGGCTGGTCAATCCGATGACCCAGCTGCGCTGGGCCTATCGGTACATGGTCGAGCGGTACGGCAGCCCGGTCGCGGCCTGGGATTTCTGGCAGGCCCACCACTGGTACTGATTCGAGCTGCGACGGCGCTCAGGCGAGAGCGGCGCGGAACACCTCGACCGCGGGGGTAGGCGTGCGGCCGAGCAGCCGCTGCAGATCACCGGTCTCGATATCCAGAATGCCCTGGGCGATACCGGCATCCGCATCGGCGAGCACCTGCGCGTACTGCGCGGGGACGCCGTTCTGCGTGAGCGCGGCGGCGTAATCGGCCTGCGGCAGATCCTGGTAGCGCACCGGCTTGCCGGATGCCTCCGAAATCGCCTGCGCCAGATCGGCATACGCGAGAGGCTCGCCGCCGAGCTCGTAGTTCTGCCCGCCGTGACCGTCCGTGGTCAGCACCTTCGCGGCGGCTTCGGCATAGTCGGCGCGGGAGGCGCCGGCCACCCGGCCGGTCCCGGCCGCACCGTAGAGCACACCGGATTCGATGGCGGGCGCCAAACCGCTGAGGTAGTTCTCCCAGTACCAGTCGTTGCGCAGCCGGACCACCGGCACACTCGCCTCGTCCAGGACCGCCTCGGTGCCGCGGTGCTCCTGGGCGAGGATCATTTCATTGCTGTCGATATTGGGAATGCTGGTGTAGGCGAACAGCTCCACACCCGCGCGCTCGGCGGCGCGAAGCACATTGGTGTGCTGGGCGACTCGGCTGCCGAACTCGTTGCCGGACACCAGCAGCACCCGGTCCACACCCTCGAAGGCGCGGTCCAGCGCGGCCGGATCGTCATAGCCGGCCTGCCGGATCTCGGCGCCCAGTGCGGCCAGATCGGCCACCTTGGCGGGATCGCGGACGACCGCGACCGGGGTGACGCCCTGCTTCAAGAGGGTTTCGACAACAAGCCGGCCGAGCTGACCACTGGCTCCGGTGACTGCGACGGTCATGACTTACTCCAGGTTCTCGGTGGGAACAAACTGCACTGTCTGGATGTACTAACTAATAGTAAGCACATGCTATTCCAGAACCGCAACCCGAAGGGTAGGTAATCTCGAACCATGAGTACGCCGCCCGATGACACCGACCCGACCCTGGAAGCCGACGTCTTCGCGCGCAACTGCACCTCCCGCCCGGTCCTGCAGAACATTGCCAGCCGCTGGGGAGTGCTGGCCCTGGTCGCGCTGAAGGAAGGCCCCACCCGCTTCAGCGCCCTGCGCCGGCGCGTCGACGGCATCAGCGAGCGCATGCTCTCGCAAACCCTGCAGACGCTCGAACGCGACGGCATGATCCACCGCGAGGTCCAGCAATCCATCCCCCCGCACGTCGAATACACCCTCACCGATCTCGGCGCCAAGGTCGCGGACCAGCTGGAGGGCCTCGTCCACATGCTGGAGACCAATATCGACCAGATCCGGGCCGCGCAGAACGCCTACCACCGCGAGTGAACAGGAGCCCGATGACCGACGACCTGAAATACCTCGAGCGCTGCGTGGAGCTGGCGGCCGAGGCGCTCGCGGCAGGTGACGAACCTTTCGGTTCCGTGCTGGTCGCGGCCGACGGCACCGTGCTCGCGGAGGACCGCAATCGCGTCTCGGGCGGCGATCAGACCCAGCATCCCGAATTCACGCTGGCACGCTGGGCCGCCCAGAACATGGCTCCCGCCGACCGTGCCGCCGCCACGGTCTACACCTCGGGCGAGCACTGCCCCATGTGCTCGGCCGCGCACGCCTGGGTCGGCCTGGGCCGGATCGCCTATGTCGCCTCGACCGAACAGCTCATCGGATGGCTTACCGATCTCGGCGTCGGACCCGGGCCGGTGCTGCCCCTCTCGATCAACCAGGTTGCGCCGAATGTGCCTGTCTCGGGCCCGTTCCCGGAGCTCTCCGAGCGGGTACGCGAGTTGCACCGGCAATTGCATCAGCGCTGATTTCGCGCTCGCACAATAGAAAAGGCGTCCCCCGGTTCGAAAACCGCGGGACGCCTTGGTGATTCGGGGCGGATCAGAAGTTGATCATGTGCCCGGCGAGGCCGTGGATGGCCTCCTGCAGGGCTTCGCTCAATGTCGGGTGGGTGTGCACATTGCGGGCCAGCTCGTTGACCGTGAGGTCCCACTTCTGGGCCAGGGTCAGCTCGGGCAGCAGTTCGGAGACATCCGGGCCGATGAGGTGGCCGCCGATGAGTT
Organism: Nocardia sp. NBC_01327; assembly: GCF_035958815.1. Taxonomy (NCBI): domain Bacteria; kingdom Bacillati; phylum Actinomycetota; class Actinomycetes; order Mycobacteriales; family Nocardiaceae; genus Nocardia; species Nocardia sp. NBC_01327. The sequence goes on from NZ_CP108383.1 coordinate 9,063,893, forward strand.
CGCCGTACTTCGCATCCGCGATGAGCTTGACGAAACCATTGGGGTCGCCCAGGCCGTGCGCCTTGCCATTGGCGGTGAACGGGAAGGTGGCGACCTTCACGTCGTAGCCCTCGTCGCGGGCCTGCTGCTCGGTGAGACCGAAGCTGGCGACCTGCGGCTGGCAGAAGGTGGCGCGCGGCATCATGCGGTAATCGCCGAGCGGCAGGGTCTCCGCGCCCGCGATGGTCTCCGCGGCGACGACGCCCTGCGCCTCGGCGACGTGCGCGAGCTGCAGCTTGGCGGTGACGTCACCGATGGCGTAGATGCCGGGGACATTGGTGCGCATGACATCGTCGATGGCGATGGCGCCCCGATCGGTCAGCTGCACGCCGGTGTTCTCCAGGCCGTAGCCCTTGACCCGCGGCGCGAATCCGACTGCCTGCAGCACCTTGTCGACCGTGACGGTCTCGATGGCGCCGGACTTGTTGTCCTTGATCGCGACGGTGACCTTGGAGCCGTCATCGTCGATGGACTGCACGGCCGCACCGGTGGTGATGGTGACGCCGAGCTTCTTGTACGCCTTGGTGATCTCCTTGGAGACGTCGACGTCCTCGTTCGGCAGGGCGCGATCGAGGAATTCGACGATCCGCACATCCACGCCGTAGTTCTTCAGGACGTAGGCGAACTCCATGCCGATGGCGCCCGCACCCACGATGAGGATGGAGCCCGGCAGGTCGCGGGTGAGGATCTGCTCCTCGTAGGTCACCACATTGGCCGAGAGCGAAGTGCCCGGCAGCAGCTTGGTTTCGGTACCGGTCGCGATGATCACGTTGTCGAACGTGAGGGTCTCGGTGCCGCCCTTGGTGAGCGCGACCGAGAGCGTCTTGGCGTCGGTGAAGGTACCCGCACCGTCGAACTCATCGATCTTGTTCTTCTTCATCAGGAAGTGGACGCCCTTGACGCGGCCGTCCGCCACCTTGCGGCTGCGGTCGAACGCCGCACCGAAGTCGAAGCTCACCTCACCGGAGATGCCGAAGGTTTTGGCTTCTTTATTGAAGATATGGGCCAGCTCCGCGTTCCGAAGCAGCGCCTTGGACGGAATGCAGCCCACGTTCAGGCACACGCCACCCCAGTATTTCTGCTCGACGATCGCTGTTCGCAGGCCGAGTTGAGCGGCGCGGATCGCGGCGACGTAACCGCCGGGACCAGCGCCGAGAACGACGACATCGTAGTGGGAAGTCACGCCCCCGACTCTAACCCCGGCGCGCCCGCCGCACTCATCCAGCCTGCCCGGTTTCGAAGCGGCTGATGAGGCCGTCGCGGACGGTGAAGCGCCAGGCCGTGCGCATGCTCCCCCACCGGTCATTGCTGTAGTCGGCGACGAATTCGGTCGGGCTGGTGGTGGATTCGACGCTCATGCGGGCATTGGTGGCGAAGATCTCCGAATCGGTCCACTGAGCGAGATTCCGCTCATTGCCGTCATCGGACATGCTGGCGTCTTCGCTCAGGGTTTCGAAAAAAGCATCCGAATCGTGCGCATTGATAGCGTCGACGAATTTCTGCACCGTGCGATCGAGCTGCGTCATCTGTTCATCCCTCTCGGCTTCGGAATGGCAAGAGCAGGGCAAACACACCGCGTTCGAGTCTAACCGCGCGACTCAATCGCGCCAGACCTGCTGCGCGACCCGGGCAAAATTTCCGCCGAATACGGCCGCGCGTTCGGCATCCGAGAATCCACGGCCGATGAGCACCTCGTTCAAGCCGGGCACCTCGGATTCACCGAGCAGATCCTCCGGCGGCGTCCACTGCAGCGGGCCGTAGCGGGTGAATTCCTCCGAGAAGATCTCCGGATTCCGCGCGATCTCCTCGTTGAAGTCGTCGCCATCGAAGGAGAAGTCCGAGCTCACGCCGATGTGCTCGATGCCGACCAGCATGGCGCCGTAGGCAATGTGGTCCGCGATGGCCTCGATGCGTTCGGCCCGCTGACCGGGTTCATTGCGGCCCAGGAAGATTCCCACGCCATTGATGCCGATCACCCCGCCGGTGCCGGCGCACGCCCGCGCCTGATCATCGGTGATATTGCGCGGATGCGCCCGCAGCGCAGCGAAATTGGAGTGGCTGTAGATCATCGGGACTTCGGTGATATCGGCGATGTCCAGCCCCGTGCGCACCGAGCAGTGTGAGCCGTCGGCGAACATGCCCACCGCATTGAGCGTGCGAATCAGATCGCGGCCGTACGCGGTGAGTCCGGTGTCCTCCGCATCCAGGCAGCCACATCCGGCCGCATTCGCATAGTTGTAGCTGGGCAGCAGCGAGCGCACGCCCAGGTCGTAGAACATCTTCACATTGTCGAGGTCGCCGCCGAGCGGTCCGGAATCCTCCAGATCGAAGGCCAGCGCGACGGTGTCGGGATCGGGTTCGACCGCATCCGCGATCCGCTCGACGAGCCGGAATCGGCCGTCCGCCAGGGCATCCCGGCGGAACTGGTCCAGCAGCACCAGCGAATCCCGGGTGGAATGCGGCGAATACCCCACGTTCACCGACAGATACGAGCCGAGCGGGTAGCGGGCCAATTCGGAAATATCGGCCGACGGCAGCAGCGGGAGACAGCAGTGCTGCTCCCACAGCCGGGGCCCGGTCTGTTCCGGCGACTGAGACGGCAATCCGGGACCTCCTGGAGCGGATCGGCATAGACCCAGCAATCGTACTGACCGTTATGTGACAACCGGCGGACTCGATCGGCCCGCCTCGACCGGTCGGGGCACCACGTCCCCTCGGACTCGGCAAGAATGTAGGGCATGACCGGTGATGGCGAGACCGTGACAGACCCGTACCTGTGGCTCGAAGAAGTCACCAGTGATCGTGCGCTGGATTGGGCGCGGGCGCACAACGAGGTGGTGCTGGCGCGGTTCGCGGCCTCGGAACGGTTCAGCGGGCTCGAGGCGCGCATCCTCGACATGCTCGATACCGATACGCGCATCGCCTATCCCGGGCGGCGCGGGCCGTGGCTCTACAACTACTGGCGGGACGGCGAGCACCCCAAGGGACTGTGGCGTCGCACCACATTCGCCGAATACGCCAAGGACGAACCGGCGTGGGAGATCCTGATCGATCTGGACGCGCTCGCCGCGGCCGAGGACGAGAACTGGGTGTGGAGCGGCGCCGCCGTACTGCGGCCCGAACAGCACCGGGCCCTGATCAGCCTCTCGCGCGGCGGGGCGGACGCCAAGGTGGTCCGCGAATTCGATATCGAGACACGGTCTTTCCTCGAACCGGCGGACGGCGGCTTCGCACTGCCCGAGGCCAAATCCGAGATCCGCTGGATCGATATCGATACCGTTTATGTCGGAACGGATTTCGGTCCCGGCTCGCTCACCGACTCCGGATATCCGCGTATTGCCAAGCGCTGGAAGCGCGGCACGCCGCTCACCGAGGCCGTCACCGTCTTCGAGGGCGAGGCCGGGGATGTGGCCGTCTCCGCCGGATACGACCGAACCCCGGGCTACGAAAGGCATTTCGCCGGTCGCGCCACCGACTTCTTCAATGAGGAGGTCTTCCTGCTCGAGGACGACGGCAGCCGCCGGCTCATCGAGGTGCCCAGCGACGCCTCCGAATCCTGGTACAAAGACTGGCTGCTGGTGCGGCTGAAATCGCCCTGGGAGATCGGCGCGGTCGGCTATCCGGCGGGTGCGCTGCTGGTCATCGATTTCGAGCGATTCCTCAGCGGCGCACGCGATTTCGAGGTGCTGTTCACCCCCGACGAGCACACCGCGCTGCACGGTTACGGCTGGACCGAGAATCACCTGCTGCTCATCACCCTGCAGGATGTGCAGACCAAACTGCATGTGGTCACCCCCGGGCCGGGCGGCTGGGTGCGCGAGGTGCTCGGCGATGCCCCGCCGATGGCCACCACCAGCGTCATGAATCTGGACCCGCTCGAGGGCGGCGACGAATTCATGCTCTCCACAAGCGGTTTCACCAGTCCCACCACACTGCTGACGAGTTCGGTCGGCGGCGCCACCGAAATGCTGAAGAAGGAACCGGAATTCTTCGACGCCGCCGGCGTGGAGACCGAGCAGTTCTTCGCCCGCTCCGACGACGGCACCATGATCCCGTATTTCGTGCTGCGGCACCGGGATCGGCGCGGCGCCCCCGGCCCCGCGGTCATGTCCGGCTACGGCGGCTTCGAGGTCTCCCGCACCCCCGCCTACAGCGGTGCGGCCGGTATGGGCTGGCTGGAACGCGGCGGCACCTGGGTGATGACCAATATTCGCGGCGGCGGCGAATACGGGCCCGAATGGCACACCGCCGCGCAGAAGGCCAACCGGCACCGCGTCTACGAGGACTTCTCCTCGATCGCCCGCGATCTGGTCGCGCGCGGCATCACCACCCACGATCAGCTGGGTGCGGTCGGCGGCAGCAATGGCGGCCTGCTCATGGGCGTCATGCTCACCCGCTACCCGGAACTGTTCGGCGCCATCGTGTGCCAGGTTCCGCTGCTGGATATGAAGCGCTATCACCTGCTGCTGGCGGGCGCGTCCTGGATCGCCGAATACGGTGACCCGGACAAGCCCGAGGAGTGGGCGTACATCTCGAAGTACTCGCCGTACCAGAACACCGATCCGGACGCGAAGTATCCGCCGATCCTGCTCACCACCTCCACCCGCGACGACCGCGTGCACCCCGGCCATGCGCGAAAGATGGCCGCGCTCTTGGAATCCCAGGGTCACCCGGTCTGGTACCACGAGAATATCGAGGGCGGGCACGGCGGTGCGGCGGACAATAAGCAGTCCGCGTTCCAGGCCTCGCTCATCTACGAGTTCTTCACCCGCACGCTCATCGAGAAGGACGCCTGACTCATCTGTCCCTGAGCCACTTTTCGACGTAGTCGACGGTGGAACCCGGGTCGCTGATCCACCCGTTGTGGCCCAGCGGCGCCGGGTTGTGCCAGGTCGTGATGTCGGCCTTGGGAAGCTTGTCCAGCAGATGCCGGGCCGAGCTGATCGGGGTGCGCTCATCGCCGGTCATGGTGATCGACAGCACCGGCAGTTTCAGCCGGCCGATGCGCTCCTCGTAATCGATATCCGCACCGGCCGGTTCGAAGCGCCCGGTGCGGGCCAATCGCGCGAGGTCGGCGATCAGCACCTTCGATTGCGGGCCGAATCCGCCGGCGGTGATCTTGTCACCGGGCCAGAATCCGGCGAGGTTGGCGGCCAAGGAGACTGCGGCGCTGCCCAGCAGGAAGCCGGGCGCGGCCAGGCCCCGGTAGCCGCGGTGATACGGCGTTCCGGAGGCGATGAGAATCAGCCCGCCCAGGCGTCCGCGAATGCGCGATGCGTACATGACACCCAGTTGCCCGCCCATGCTGTGCCCCAGCAGATACGGGGTGCTGTCCGGAAATCTGTTGCGCACCACCTGGAACATGGCGGGAAAGTCCACCGACACCAGTTCCTGATAGCCGTAGGGTCCGGGCGGATTCGGTTTCGGCCGACTGTCGCCCTTCCCGCGCAGCTCCAGCAGCGCGACGTCGAATCCTCTTGCCGCCAAGGGATTTCCGAATAGCGAGTAGTACTCCCCCGGCACCCCCAGGCCCGGCACGATCACCACGACCGGCCGCGGCGAATCGGCGGTGATCGGATGCCGGTGCGCACCCTTCGCCGGAATCAACCACACGGTGACCGTCGACCCGTCCGGCATCTGAATCGGCACACTCTCCACGCCCCGCACGCTACCGCGCGTCCGGATTTCCAGGAGAGAAGGCGCGCTTACCCTTCGGCGGGAGCAAGATCAAGTCCGGGCGGCGTCGCCAGGTGGGCGGTACGACCGGCTGGCTTGCCCGCTACGGGGTTTGCCTGCGGCGGCTGGGATTGCGTGAGGCCGGGACCGCGGTGGCCGCCCAGCGGCGCGCACCGAACGGTCCGCCGAAATTGCGCGGGCGGTGGCCCGGGCCGTCCTGACCGCACCCGGTGGTGTGATAGGTGAATCCGGAGTCCAGCACGGTGGCGAGGGCGCGCCAGCCGGAGAGGTCGGTGTGGCGCGGGACGGCGAGCGCGGTGCCGGCATCGCGCATGGGGCGGCGGCAGACCGGGCACGGCCGGGCCGGATTGCCGTGCCCGAGGGCACGTTTCATCGACACACGACAGCCGGTGCACACCAGGTGCGTACTGCGAATTCCCCCGTACATGCCCGCCACGGTACCGCCCCCGGTACACACCCGCGAATGGAAATCGGTGCGGCCGAGGGCGGTTGACGTGCGGTCAGGCGCTGACGGCGCCCATGATGACGCGGCGCAGCACGCTGATGACCTCGTCCAGCGGCGACCGGGGTTCGGAACCGCTCCAGGCATCCACCACGTAGTTGACGGCGCCGATGATCGCCAGCACCCGCATCTCGTAGTCACCGGGCGGGATTTCACCGTGCAGGGCGGCATCCTCGGCGGCGCTGGCGAGCAGTGCGCCCCAGGCGCGGCGCAACTCGAGCCGGAACTGCTCGACCTTCGGCCCGGCGCCGACGACCTCGACCAGCGCAACCCGGGCTTTTCGGGGATCGCGCCCGATCGACTCGATATACGCGCGCACGGCGGCGTCGATGATGTCGATGGCGTTGGCATCGGAGTGCTCGGCGATGGTGGCCGCCACGGCTTCCCGTGATTCGCGGTCGATCTGCTCGTAGAGCTCGAGCAGCAGCGATTCGCGACCGGTGAACTCCTCGTAGAACTGCCGTGAGGAGAGGCCGGCGTCCTTACAGATGGCGCCGACGGAGCTGTTTGCGTATCCGTCTCGCGCGAACACCGTCAGCCCCGACTCCAGAAAACGCGCACGACGCTGCCGTTGCCGGTCTTCTACGGGCTGTCCGGCGTACATTCTTCCCGCGTTCGTTTCCTGTGACATTGCGCCAGACAATACCGAAGGGCCCGATCCCCTCGTCATGGATCGGGCCCTTCGTTTGCACCTTCGACATCCCGCGCGATAGCCGAAAGTTGGCTCAGCTGCTTCGGGCCAGTACGGCGTACCTGGGGCGGCGGGTATTGGCAGGGGAACCGCCCCAGGTTCGGAACGCGGTTCCGGGGGAAGAAACGCATTCCGATGCCGCATTGGCCCGAAAGTCACTGATCGTTTGCCAATCAACACGATACAGAGCGGACGAACTGGACGGAATACTTTTGCAGGAGATTTTTAGAATATATTTCCGCGCAAATGGCGAGTCGTGCGGCGACCAGCGTCGCACCCCTATCGAACCGGACATTCACCCTGGACATGACGAAGGGCCCGATCCCCTCGTCATGGATCAGGCCCTTCAGTACCTCGTCGGCTCCCGCGCAGTAGCCGAAAGGTGGCACTCGCGTGGCTACTTGGCGGAACCGCTCGCCGAGCCGGTCGCGAGCAGCTTCAGGATGGTCTGCACGAGTACGTCCGAGATGATGTCCGTCATGGTGGTGCTCCGATCGAATAACGGTAGCCAGTGTTGCTTCACTGACTGTTTGCCATCGGGACCATACCGAGCCGGACCACGCCTCGGGAAGCTTTTCGAGGAAAAATCTAGTTTTTTTTCGAGACGGGGTTAGACGCTGGCCTACCTGGGGTTTCAGCGAGACTCGCCGGGTCCCGGCGCTCCGGGGAAGCTGTCACGGAGATCCACACATGATGCGGTTGCTGCGACTGTCTGGCAACCCCCTTTGTACGGTTCCGGGAAGCTGTCAATCCGCCTGCGGAACCTCCGGTTCACCGAGCGTGAGCATGAGCCGATTGGCCCAGGAGAACGAGGCCGCGGACAGCACCAGATCGTGGATGTCGGTATCGGTCAGACCCAGTCGCCGCAGCCGTTCGATATGCGCGTGGCCGGCGCGCGGCGGATTGGCGGCCAGGGCGTCGACGAAATCGATAATGGCATCCCATCTTTCGTCGATGCGCACCCCATTTCCCTCATCCAGCAGGCGCTGCACATCATCGCCGCGCTTGGACAGGGCAGTGGTGAATCGCGAGTGCACCGAGGCGCAGTACTCGCACCCGTTGTGCCGTGAGGTGACGGTGGCGGCGAGTTCCCTTTCGGCACGGCCCAATCCGGCGCGACCGTAGAAGATCTCCCTGTCATTGCCACTGCGATGGGCGAGCACCTCGGGATTGCGCGCCAGCACCCGGAAGTACGGGCCCACGCCCCGATCTCCCTCGAGCAGCGGAGCCTGCCGCGCATCGGCGTCGGCCAGCCGGATGGGCTCCACCCACGGCACCCAGTCCAACTGCTCCTGCGTGAATCCGCCCGGGCGGCGGCCGGATTCGACGCTGCGCACCTCGCTGCCCGGTTCGCCGTCGCGCGAAGCGGCGGCCGATTCGGCGCTGCGCACGCTCTGTTCACTCATGTCCGGCTCCGATCAGGGTGAGACCGGCCAGCAGCCGGACCTGGAAGTGCACGAAGCCGATGAGCTGCGCCACCGTCACGATGTCGTCCGCGGACAGTCCGGCGGCCGCCAGCGCGTCGATATCCGCGCGGGTCGCCGCGGCGGGCGTGCTGGTCACCAGCGCCGCATGCCGCAGAATCGCGGCCAGCACCGGATCACCCTGTGCCGGTGCGGTTCCCAGTCCGGCATAGTGCGCGGCGAGCTCGGGCGCACCCGCCAGCTCGGCCACGGCCACGGCCGCGGCGATGAGGCGCTCGCGCCCCACCGAGGCGGCGCCGGGGCCGTCCAGCAGGGCGTCGTACACGCCCTGGGTGTGCGCTACCACGGCCGGGCGCTGCTGCCGGAGCTCGCGCACGCCCTCCGCCCGTTCGCCCAGGACGGCGTCGATCACGTCGGTCACGGAGTCGTTCCTTCCCGCCAACCCAGTTGCGGCGCAACCTTGGTGGCAATGAGTTCGATGGAGCGCAGGGTCGCCTCCTGGCCGGGGTCGACCGGGTGCACCTGCACGATGAAATCGGTGGCATGCCGCAGCGCGGCGTCCGCGGAAAGCTGTGCGACCACCTCATCGGGCGTGCCGATGAACGAGTCGCGCAGCACCTCCTGCACGGTGGTCGCCACTTCCGGACCGCCATTACGGCGCAATTGCTCCAGGAAGCGCGCCGCGCCGCGTTCGGCGAGCGTCCAGGCGGTGTCGTGATCGTCGGCCACGAAAACGCCTCGGGACGCACCGATTCGGGCCTCGACGCCGGTGGGCAGCGCATCCAGGTACGCGTCCAGCAGGGGCGTCTGGATCTCCCAGAGGGTGGCGTCCGGGGCCGCCGGATCACGCGGCTGCGCCTTCGACAGCAGCAGGCCGTCGCCCGCCAGTCCGGCGCGCGCGGCCCCGGCGGCCGAGAACGTGGCCTGCCAGATGCGGTCCCGCAGCGTCCGCGCGGGCGGATTGAGACCGCGGTCCCCGACCAGCGGTGCGCCCGTCAGCGCGGCGGTCAGCGTCGCCAGTTTCTCGGCGTACACCTGCTGCCGGTTCGCGCCGGTCAGTCCGAACAATTCGAAGGCGTGCCCGGAACCGCCCGCGCCGACACCGATTTCGAGCCGGCCCGCACTGAGCACATCCAGTACCGCCGCATCCTCGGCGACCCGGATCGGATCCTCCAGCGCCAGCGTGACAATGGCGGTGCCGAGCCGCAGCCGCGGATTGCGCGCCGCCGCATGCGCCAGGAAGACGAACGGTGACGGCAGCCCGCCCTCGGCCGGATCGAGATGGTGCTGCGCCACCCAGGCCCCGTCGTAGCCGAGCCGCTCGGCCAGATCGAACTGCTCGCGGGCGTGCCGGTACACGGTCGCCGCATCTTCGCTCGCATCGGAGCGCACCAGCCTGGTGAACAGGCCGAGGCGGTGAAAACTCATAGGGTCACCTTCCCGAGATAGGCATCGCGGACAGCCGGATTGTCGCTGAGTTCGGCGGCCGTGCCGTGCAGCACGATCTCGCCGGCACGCAGCACATTCGCGGTGTGCGCAATGCTCAGTGCCAGTTCCGCCTGCTGTTCGACGATCAGGATGGCCAGGCCCAATTCCCGGTTGAGCCGGGCGATTTCCTCCAGCACCCGATCCACGAACAGCGGGGACAGTCCCATGGTCGGCTCGTCCATGCAGATGAGCCGGGGTTTGCTCATGAGCGCCCGCGCGAAGGCCAGCATCTGCTGCTCACCGCCGGACAGGGTGCCCGCCCGCTGCGTCCGCCGCTCGGCCAGCCGCGGGAAATGCTCGAACATCTCCGCGGCCCGCGCGGCCAGCACCGAGCGGCGCTCGCGGCGGATATAGCCGCCGACAAAGAGGTTCTCCTCGACCGTCATGGCCGGAAATACCCGCCGCGCCTCCGGCACCGATGCCAAACCCGCCCGGATGCGCGCGGACGGCGGTGTCTTCGTCACCTCCACACCGTCGATGCGCACCACACCGGAGGTGGGTTTCAACAGCCCGAGCGCGGTTTTCATGGTGGTCGACTTCCCCGAGGCATTGCCGCCGAGCAGGGAGACGATTTCACCGGGACGCACCTGCAGCGACACCTCGTTCAATGCGCGCGAAGGCCCGTAATGCACTACCACGCGGTCGAATTCGAGGATCGGCGCGGCGGTCTCGTCGAAGCGCGGAGCAGCGCTGCCGGCCTCGATCACCACGGCGTCAGAGTCCGGCATCGGCGCTCACCTTCTCCTCGCCTCGAATGCTCTCCACCACTTCGCCTTCCGACTCCGGCGCAGCCTGATCGACGGCGGCATCCACAGTCGGAGCGCGGCTGCGGCCGAGATATGCCTCGATGACGCGCGGGTCGGCCAGCACCTCCTCGGGTGTGCCCTCGGCGATGACGCGCCCTTCGTCCAGCACCAGCACCCGATCGGACAGGTCGTGGACCAGATCCATCTTGTGTTCGACCAGCAGCACGGTCTGTCCCTGCGCCTTCAATTCGGCCAATTGCCTGCCGATTTCGGCGGTCTCGGTCTGGTTCATGCCTGCGGCCGGCTCATCGAGCAGCAGCAGATCGGGTTCCAGCGCCAGCGCCCGTGCGATTTCGGTGCGGCGGCGGTTGGCATAGGACAGCGTGTACGCGGCATTGTCGGCACGCGGGCCGAGCCGCTCCTGGAACCGCGCCAGCTGGGCGTCGATCCTGGCGGCGGACTCCTTGCGCTCGGCCCGCACGGACGGTGTGGGCACCAGTGCGACGAAGAGTTCCGCCAGCAGAGATATCCAGCGCAGCAATGGGATTCCCGCCAGCGAGCGCAGCGGGCGGGAGGCGCGCAGGGTGGTCTGCAAGCCGACATCCACATTCTCGCGAACGGTCATATTGCCGAACACCCGCCCGTTCTGAAACGTGCGAGCAATGCCCGCGGCGGCCGCAGCCTCCGGCTTTCCGGGGCGAATTCTTTTGCCCCGCACCAGAATATCACCACTGTCTGGCTTCAATACTCCGGAGATGAGATTGACCGTCGTCGACTTACCGGACCCGTTGGGCCCGATAATCGAGACGAATTCCCCTGGCGCAATGGTGATATCGATACCATCCACGGCGCGCACCCCGCCGAACGCACGGCGCAATCCACGCACCGTGAGCGCCGGCTCAGGCTGTGACTCGGACACGTTCCCTCCTCACCAGAATTCCCTGCGGCCGGAAGCGCACGACCAGCAGCAGCACCAGCCCGTAGAGCACGATCCGCAGTTCGGGCGCGAGTCGCAGGGCCTCCGGCGCACCGATCAACACCACGGCCCCGAGAACGGCCCCGTACGGCGAGGCGGTGCCACCGAGCACCAGAATCGTCACCACCAGCAGCGACATCGGCAGATTGAACACCGTCGGATCGATATACGAGTACTGGTGCGCCAGCAGCGAACCGCCGATCCCGGAGAAGAAGGCGGCGATCGCGAAGGCCAGCGCCTTGTAATCGCGGACCGGCACCCCCGCCGAACGGGCGGCGACCTCGTCCGCGCCGATGGCCCGGATGGCGGTGCCCAATCGTGACCGCTGCATCCCGAGGATCACCGCCAGCGTGATCGCCAGCACCACCAGCTCCAACTGGAAAATCTGGGTGTGCGTGACGAATTCGAAGCCGAACAGCTCGGGCGGCGGAATTCCGAAAATGCCGTAGCTGCCGCGTGTCACCGATTCCCAATTGCGGATCAGCGCCACCGTGACGATGCCGATGCCCAGCGTGGCAATGGCGACATAGTGTCCGCCCAGCCGCCACAGCGGTGCGGCCAGCACCGAAGACACCACGGCCGCAACGATTCCCGCCGCGATGATGGCGGGCAGGAAGGCCCAGCCGTGCGATACCGTCAGCACCGCCGAGGTGTACGCGCCGATGGCGATCGGCCCCGCCTGCCCGATGGCCAACTGTCCCGCCGACCCGGCGACCAGCGTCATGGATACGGCGATGATCGCGTACGCCAGGATCTGCGTACCCACCGAGATGCCGTAATCGTTCGATACCGCCGGAATCACCAGCCCCGCAATGGCGAAGGCGATGAGCGCATGCCACCAGCGCACCCGCAGCAGCCTCCCGGAACCGAGGAAGGTCCCGGTCAGCGGCTCGGATTCGATTGCGGGCGGGCGGGCCAGCAGTCCGCCCGGCCGCAGCACCAGGAATACCACCAGCAGGCCGAAGGTGATCAGATCCCGGTACCCGTCCCCGAAGGTGTAGATGCCGAACGCCTCCACCAGCCCGAGCACGATACCGCCGAGCACCGCACCGGGAATCGAGCCGAGCCCGCCGATGGTCGCGGCGACGAAGCCGGTCATACCGACAATGCTGCCGCTGGTCGGCGAGATGTTCGAGTTGTAGAGGCCGACGAAGATGCCCGCCAGCCCACCCAGCCCGGAGGCGATGGCGAAGGCCAGCGACTGGATCCGCCCGACGCTGATGCCCATCTGCGCGGCCGCATCCGGATCCTGCGCGGTGGCCCGGATGGCCAGCCCGTACCGGCCGAAGCGCAGAAATGCCCACAGCCCCACCATGACCGAGATCGTGATGGCGAACATGACCACATCCGAGGTTCCGAACCGCACGCCGCCGACCCGGAAGTTATTGGTGGACAGCACTTCCGGGAATGGCCGTGTTTCCGGTCCGAAGATCAGCGCCACCACGTTCTCGATGATCAACCCCGCCGCCACGGTGGCGAGCAGCGCCGAAATGGCCGGCGCCCGCCGCAGCGGGCGCACCGCCAGCACATCGATACCCACCCCGACCAGCGCGGTCACGCCGACCACCACGATGATCGCCGCCCACAGCGGCGCCCCGTGCTGGGCGATCAGCCACCAGCCCAGCACCGAACCGAAGGCGAAGATCGCGCCGTGCGCGAAATTGATGACATTGGTGACCCCGAAGATCAGGGTGATGCCCACGGCAATGAGCGCATACGCATTGCCGTGGACCAGACCCGCGATAAGCGTGTCGAACATTGCCGCGCTACTTGCTACCGGTCGGCACGAATGCGCCGTTCTTCAAGAGCAATTCGATCGGCTTCACCCCGTCCGGCCGCCGCGTCTGCTGATTGAACGCGAACGAATCACCCAGGCCGATACCGCTGAAGTTCTTGACCTCGCGCAGACCCTTCAGCACGCCCTCGCGGGTGGCGCCGCCGGACTTGGCCGCCTGCACCAGCACATTGATCGCGTCATAGGCGTAGACGTTGAAGTCGCCCGGATCGGTGTTGTACTTCGCGCGGAACTTCGTCACGAAGTCCTGCACCTTCGGATTGGTATCGGACGGCGAGAAGACGCCGTTCACGATGTCTCCCTCGGCCGCCGCGCCCGCCAGTTGAATGAACTGCGGCGTGTTCTGGCCGCCGAAGAACTGGCCGTTGTATCCCACATCGCGCAACTGTTTGACCACGAGCGCACCATCCGGGCCATATCCCAGGTGCACAAACGCATCCGGGTTCGCATCGCGGCCCTTGATCAGCACCGGCCGGAAGTCCTGCGAATCGGGCAGGATCGACGAGGAGTAGGCGATCTCGATGCCCCGCTGCTGCGCGAACTGCTGGAAGTACTTGAAAGCCTCTTTACCCCAATCGGTTTCGAGGTAGACGACCGAGACCTTCTTCGCCTTCGACTGCACCCACTGGGTATTGCGATCCTGGAAGGTGTCCAAGGTGATCGAGGGGCTCCACGAATACTCGCCGCCCTTGGTGAATTCCGTCGACGAATTGGTGAAGCCGTACTGCACCAGCTTGCCCCGGTTGTACACCGGTGACGCGGCAATCGATGCGGGAGAGGAGAAGTCGCCCAATTCGGCGATGATCGAATTGTCACCGACGAACTTGGTCGCGATCGGCACCGTCTGCTTCGGGTCGGACTGCGAGTCCTCCCACTTCAGCGCCACCTTCTTACCATTGATGCCGCCGGCCGCATTGACCTGATCGATCGCCAGATCGAAGCCCTGCTGCCACAGCCGCCCGTACTCCGCCGAGGCCCCCGACTTCGGCCCCGACACACCGAAATACACGGTGTCGCCATTGCTGTCCGACGAATTGCCGCACGCCGACAACGACCCGGCCACCACGGCCGCGGACGCGATGCCCACCACTACCCGAAGCGACCGGGACCACTGCTTACTCATCTGATTCCTCTGTACTCACCCACACCACTGCCGGGCATGAGAGCGCTTGCGATGCCCGGCGGACACCACCTGGTCGTCACCCGGGGCACCCCACCGCTGTGCGAGGGTTGCCGATCAGCGAGCCGGGGCTCGAACATGCTGATACTCGTGACCGTGGGCGCAAATGTAGCGACGCGAGGATGGGCCGAGACACCCTTGGAATCAAGGTGATGTGAAGAATGGGACGAATCGCCTGTCGCGCAGGCGGTCTCGCCGCTGGTGTGGTGGCTAAACGGCCAGGTGAGAGGCCAACCAGGCCGGGAATGCGGTGAGATCGGCGAGCACCACATCCGCACCCGCGGCGGACAGTTCGGCGGCGGAATACGGACCGGTCGTCACCGCGACAGAGCAGGCATCGGCCACCTTCGCGGCGCGCACATCACCGAGATGATCGCCCACATAGATCGACGCACCGTGCTCGCGCAGCACCTCGCCCTTCTCCTCCGCCCACGCGCCGCCGACCAGATCATCGACGTCGAGACCGAGGTGATCCAGATGCAATTGCGCGTGCGGGCCGTTCTTGGCGGTGATCACCAGCACCCGCCCGCCGGCGGCGTGCACCGCGGCCAGCGCATCGACCACACCGGGCAGATGATCGCTCGGCTCCACCGCGAGTCCGGGATAGAACTGCCGGTACATGGCCACCACCTCCGGCACCCGCTCCTGCGGGAACCATTCGGCCGCCTCCACCGCCAGCGGCGGACCCAGCCGCGACACCACCAGCTCGGAATCGATCGGCACCCCGGTCTCGGCGGCCACCGCATCCCACACCGCGGCAATGCCGGGGCGGGAGTCGATCAGCGTCATATCCAGGTCGAACCCGACAACAAGTCCGTTCGGAACGGCGGTCGCACGATCAATGGCCACGCCCCGACCATACGGACACGCCGTTCTCCCCAAGAAACCGGTTGCGACCTCGAACTAGGCTGATCGGCATGGCAAATGATCGCGGATCCCTGTTCTGCAGCGTCGAGCTCGGCGCACGCATCGAACGGGTCGAGACGGAACTGATCGCCACCGGCGGCGCGGCGGCAAGCGCCCGCCTCGGCACCGAGGAGGGATTCGTCATCCCGATCGCGGGCGGTGTGGCCGCCTTCGCCGAGTACGGCTCCCCGCTCAACAAGGTGGCGGGCCTGGGGTTCGCGGGCGTTCCCGATGCGGAGGAACTCGAGGCGGTGGAAAAACAGTTCGAGGTGCGGGACACGCCCGTTCAGATCGAGCTGGCGCATCTCGGCGAACCCGCCCTCGGCGAACTCCTCACCGCGCGCGGATACCGGCTCGTGTCGTTCGAGAATGTTCTCGGCATCGCGCTGGACAGGGCGGCCGATGCCGCTCTCCCCGCGGATGTCGAGGTAAGGCACAGCGGCACAGGAGAATTCGATATCTGGCTCGATGTCATCGCCGACGGCTTCGCGCACCCCGATACCCAGGGCGTGGTCTCGCACGAGGAATTCCCGCGCGAAATCATCGCGAGCGCCATGCGCGATCTCACCGCGGCCGCCGGAGTACAGCGCTACGTCGCCGTGCACGAGGGCACGATCGCGGGCGGCGCGAGTATGCGAATGTCCCAGGGCATTGCCCAACTCACCGGAGCCGCAACACTTCCCGGCCATCGGCGGCGCGGCATTCAATCGGCGCTGCTGGCCGCCCGCCTGGCCGAGGCCACGGCGGCGGGCTGCGATATCGCCGTCATCACCACCCAGCCGGGATCCAAATCCCAGCAGAACGCCCAGCGCAGCGGCTTCGACCTGCTCTACACCCGCGCCATCCTCGTCAAGTCCGCCGCAGACTAGCCCAGCTGGCGCGCCGAAGTGGCTTAGCGTCTGGAGTCCGGAGTGGAGTACGTCAACGACCGGGCGAGGTAGCTCAGGGTCCGGAGTGGAGCAAGTCAGCGCCCGGCACCGAGTAGCTCGATGTCGAGGGTGGGGCAGCTCGAGGATCGGCGCGGTTCAGTCCGGAATTCGGTGCGCGGCAATCGGTTTCAACTGCTCCCGCAGCTGCTCACCGGCGGGTCCGAACATCTGCGCATCGGTATCGACGGCAATTTGCACGCCCTTGCCCACCAGTTCACGTCCAGCAGTGGTGATTTCGATGCGCAGCACGCGCGCATCCACCGGATCCGCGCGGCGGGCTAGCAGCCCCCGCTCCTCCAATACCCGAATGACCTTCGACGCCATCATCCGATCCGCCCCGGACATATCGGCCACCTGCTGCTGAGTCGGCAGCTCACCCTGCCGGCCCAGCCAGCCCGCCGACGCCAGCAGATTGAACTGGGTGGGCGTCAACCCGAGCGGCCGCAGATTCCGCTCCAGCGTCGCCCGCCACTCCAGCGCGGCGTGATGCAGCCAGAAACCCGGGCTCATGAGCGGACCCCGCGGGATTCCGCGAGGTCCGTCCGATGATTCAGCCACGCTGCAGTGCCTCCTTCTCCAATGCCGCGAAGGTGAGCGGCATATCCGCTCGCATGGCCTTCGCCCAGATCAGTTTGAACAGTGGTCCGAACGGACCGTGCACCTCCACCCGCTCGGACACCCGCAGCGTGCCGTCGCCGAGCGCCTCATAGGTGCGCTGCCCGCGCAGCTTCCCGAACGGGATGCCCGCCTCGCTGGTCCATGTTTTCCCCTGCTCGACCGCCGTAATCGTGAACGGCCCCGCCGGAGCGCCCTTCGGCTTGACCCATCCGGTGGTTCCCGCCTCGAACGGTCCGTCGATCCGCGACTGCTCCTCGTGCGGATCCCACTCCGACCAGCGTGCCACATCGGTCGCCACCGCCCAGACCTGGTCGATATCGCCCTTGATCACAGCTTCTTCGATGAACGAGTACATCATGACTGCCCCTGGATTTCGTTCGCGTTTTCGTTGTTGCGACAACAGTAACTGTAGTTGCGACAACAATCAACCCCTGATTCCGGACAACCCTCGACAAACAGCGAAGTGGCCGGTCCGCATGTACGCGTACCGACCACCTCGAGACCCCCCAGCTATCCGGGTCACCCCCAGCCACCGGGGCCGGACCTCCTACCGACCAGGCGGCCGGTCATATCCGAGCGGGCGGCTGGTGAAGGTGCCGCGCCCCTGGGTCCGGCTGCGCAAACGTGTTGCGTAACCGAACACTTCGGCCAGCGGCGCGGACGCCGTCACCACCACCGTGCTGCCCCGGGTCACCGAATCGAGGACCCGGCCACGGCGCGCGGCCAGATCACCGAGCACCGCACCGAGCGACTCCTCGGGAGCGGTGACGGTCAGCTCGAGCAGCGGCTCGAGCAGTGCCATCTCACTGGTGCGCAAGGCTTCTCGCAGTGCGAGCCGCCCGGCGGCACGGAAGGCCCGCTCCGACGAGTCGACCGGATGGGTCGCACCGTCAGTGAGGGTGACACGCACCCCGATCACCGGATGACCGCCGATCGGACCGTCCGCCAAGGCATCTCGGCATCCCGCCTGTACGGCGCGCACGTACTCCTCCGGCACCCGACCACCGGTCACCGTCGAGTGGAACTCGAATTCGACTGCGCCACCGGATGATTCCGCATCGACAACAAGCGGCTCCACGTCGATGACGATATCGGCGAACTGCCCGGGACCACCGCTCTGCTTGATATGCCGGAACCGCAGTCCCGACACCCCGCGCATCACCGTCTCCCGGTAGGCCACCTGCGGACGCCCGACGGCGATCCCGATCCCGCGGTCCCGGCGGATCTTCTCCACCGCCACCTCGAGATGCAGTTCACCCATGCCCGACAGCAGCGTCTGCCCCGACTCCGGATCGGTGCGGACGACCAGGGACGGATCCTCCTCCACCATCCGGGCCAGCGCGGTCGCCAGCCGCTCGGCATCGGCCGCGGTACGTGCCTCCACCGCCACCGAGACCACCGGATCACTGACGGTCGGCGGCTCCAGCAGCACCGGAGTCTCCGGCGCGCACAGCGTCGCCCCGGGTCGCGCCGACTTGGGTCCGATCACGGCGACAATCTGTCCCGCCACAGCCTCCTCCAGTTCCTCGTGCCGATCCGCCTGCACCCGCAGGATGCGGCCGATCCGCTCGGTGCGCCCGGCGCCTACATCCAGCACCGACGCACCCTTCCGCAGCGTGCCCGCGTATACGCGCACGAACGTCAGCCGCCCGGTACCGGTCGCCTGCACCTTGAATACCAGTGCCACAAGGGATTCCGCCGGATCCGCGGTGAGCTCGAAGCCCTCGCCGCGCACCGGAGGTCGATCCGACGGCGAAGGCAGGTATGCCACCACGGCATCCAGCAGCGGTTCCACACCGATATTCCGGTACGCCGCACCGCACAGCACCACCACGATCTCGCCCGTGAGGGTGAGCGCGCGCAGCGCCGCCGCCAAGGTCTCGTCCGACAGCGCCGACCGCACGTAGAACTCGTCCAGCGCCGCCGAATACCGCTCGGCCACAGCCTCTTCCAGTTCTCTCCGATGCTGACGAGCAGTCTCCGACAGCTCCGCCGGTATCGGAGCGACGGTCAGCGCACCCGCCACCCAGAGCAGCGCGCGCATACGAACCAGATCGACCACACCGGCGAATCCGTCCTCGGCCCCGATAGGCAGCTGCACCGCGAGCGGCACCGCATGCAGTCGCTCCCGAATCGAGTCCACAGCCATCCCGAAATCGGCTCCGACCCGATCCATCTTGTTCACGAACGCAATTCGCGGCACCCCGTACCGATCCGCCCGCCGCCACACGGATTCACTCTGCGGCTCCACACCCGCCACCGCATCGAACACCCCGACAGCACCGTCGAGCACCCGCAGCGAACGCTCGACCTCATCCGAAAAGTCCACGTGCCCAGGCGTATCGATAACAGTGAGCCGGTGCCCGGCCCACTCGCACGCAACAGCCGCGGCGAAAATCGTGATCCCGCGTTCCCGCTCCTGCGGATCGAAATCGGTAACGGTGGTCCCGTCGTGCACCTCACCACGCTTATGCGTCATCCCCGTGAGGAACAGCATCCGCTCGGTGACAGTCGTCTTCCCCGCATCGACATGAGCGAGAATCCCGAGATTACGAACAGTGGCCAGAGATTGCCGAGAAACATTGGTACGCACGGTCTTCAGTCCTTCGTGCTGGTCTTGGAACAGAACAGCGCGATTCCCGAGACGACAGAGAGAGTTCGCCCGGGTAACTCAGTACCGGCCGCGCAGCCGGCACCGAGCCGGCGAGGACACCAGGATCACCTCGAAGCGAGGGCGGGGAGCGACAAGCGTGCGTGCGTCACGCATCACGGTCTCCCTCCTGGATGTCCGCGTGCCATTCGACACGAGATCTCCTGTGAGAGTACGGAACCCCGCCGATCGGCGAAACCGAATATTCGACGGGGTCCGGATACGACAAAACCCCCTGACCGAAGTCAGGGGTTTTG